>NZ_CP108529.1:4335000-9662892 GCF_036002945.1 Streptomyces sp. NBC_01224
CGATCAGGACCGATCACTTGTCCCCGATCCGGTCGAGCACCTCGCGGATCCCGCAGTCCTCGTGCTCGTCCCCACAGCTGACGACGGGTTCGGTGGTCACCTCCGTGTGCCCCACTGACATCGAAGTGCCTCCTTACGCTCCCTGGCGCAAACCCGCAGGATGATCCCGGTTACCGAAGAGAACCTACCGGAACGGGAAGACCCTGATGATCCTGGTTACTGGAGCCACCGGCGGCTTGGGCGCGCTGATCGCCGAGCAGCTGGCCGGCCGTGACGACACCGTCCTTGGAACGCGTGATCCTCAGCAGCCTCAGGCTTCGCTGCCTGTCCGCCGCATCGACTTCGACCATCCCGACACACTCATCACGGGTTTCGAAGGCGTGGACGTGCTGCTGATGATCTCCGCAGGCTACGGCGAGGATGACATCGTCATAGCCCGGCACGATGCCGCCATCGACGCGGCCGAGAAGGCCGGGGTGGAGCATGTCGTCTATACAAGCCTCACCGCTGACGGCGACCATCTCCCCTACGCCCTGCCGCACCGCTGGACCGAGCGTCGGCTCCAGGAGAGCACCATGGCCTGGACGATCCTGCGCAATGGCTTGTATGCAGAGCTGTTGGCCTGGCTCGCGGCGCCATCGGCGGACGGGCGGATCACTGCCCCGCTCGGCGAGGGTCGGCTGGCAGCCGTGGCACGCGCGGATCTGGCCGATGCCGCGGTACGTGTGGCTGTGGAGGCCCCCGACCATGCGGGGCGCGTCTACGAACTCGTCGGTGAGCAGGCCATCGGCGGCACCGACCTCGCGCACGCACAAGGGCCGCACGTCACCTATGAGCCGGAGACACTCGCCCAGGCCCGCGCGCACATCGCCGCTTCCGACGCCAAGCCGTTCCAGGTGCCAATGCTGGTGGGCACCTACTCCGCCATCGCTGCCGGATTCATGTCCCGCACGGCGGCGACCTGCGTCAACTCCTCGGCCGCGAGCCCCGTTCCTCGCTCGCAGCGGCCCTCGCGTAGTCCCAGAGCAAAGACCCTGCGCAGCCAGGACAGTTTCATGCCTTGCGCAACCAAGGCTGTCCCGACGGCGGTTGTGGTGGAACTCGCCGTGCCGGTGCGAACACGCCTGCGGCGGCTGGCAGCGTCAGTGACCGCGCAGGTGCGGCAGGCACTGCGGGCAGAGATCATCCTCGCCGCGGCCGACGGACTAACCAATGCTGCGATCGCACGTGAGCTGAAGGTCAGCGTCAACACCGTGCACAAGTGGCGGGGCCGGTTCGCCGCCAGTGCCCTGGCCGCTCTCAAGGACGCGAAACGGCCCAGCCGGCTCCGTATCTACGGGCAGCGGTGGCCACAGCCACCAGCACGCCCCCGCACCCGGAGTCGACCTGGTCCCACCAGAGGATCGCCACTCAGGTGGCTGGCACGCTCTTCGCCGCGATCTCGCCGTCCCAGGTCGGCCGGATCGTGGCGGACTTGGACCCTAAACCGCACCAGGTGCGGGGCTGGCTCACCCGCCGGGACACGCCGGACTTCTGGCAGCGGGCCGCCGACATCTGCGGCCTGTTCCTCACCCCACCCGACGGTGGGGTGGTGCTGTCCATGGACGAGAAGACCGGCCGGATTGGCGCGGCTGCGGGAACTGGCGGTGCGGGCGGTGGCCGACGCGGCCGAGGCGGGTGAGGAGGAGCGCCCCGGTGGCTGGCGCCGCGTCCTCATCCCGATCGAAAACTTCACACATGCGGAGGGCGAGATCCTCAGGCTGCGCGCCCGCGTGGAGGTGCTGAGCCCACCTGGACTGCGGGAGCAGATCGCTACTGCGGCCCCGGGCGTCGGCGGCACTGTACGGCTGAAGGCGACATCTGGCACGGGGGCGGACCCGGAGCCCGGCCGACGTAGCCCTCTGGGCGAACGCGTGAGTCCCACTCCCGCACAACCCGGTGAGCCTCTGGCTCGGCCTGCGTCAGGTCGGCGACCGTGCAGCCCAGCGCCCACACATATCTTTTCCAGGTCGTCGAGCCGAACTGCGACGGGCTTGCCGCTCCACAACACGGCGACCTCGCTCAGCAGCGGTGTGAAGCCGACCTCGGCGAAGACAGCTGGAGCCGGGTCCGTCGCCAGATGTCCCGCTGCACAACCCGGCCGTTGCTCGCAGACGGCGGAACGTTGACATACACCCGTCTGGGCATACCCGCACTCCGAGGTGCGGAGGGGGAGCGGGGAAATCACGGGTGTTGGGCTTGAAGTTGCCGCAGCGGCAGCTTCTACGGTCCTGACCAGGGCCGGAAAGACCGGCCCCGGTACCAGGCACTGACCGCACTGCGCCCCGTCTCCGCCGAGGAATACCACGCGATCGGCCGTTCCTGTGTGAGCAACGAGCAGTGGCGAGCGGCGTACGAGGCGGTCGTTCCGGGCCTGGCCGCATACCAGCGGGCCGCCATCGACGCCTACGCCACATCCTGTCTGAACTGAGAAGCACTGGCCCGCCGCCATCGAGACACCTACCCACAGCGCGGGCTGTGCCCGATCGACTCTACGCGTCCGCGTCCAACTCGGCTGCTCCATCGCATGATTACGGGAACGCGGCCATTCAGGCTGAGCGTGTGGGCGGTCTCCGTCGGACATGAGTGAACCGAGATCCGGGCGGTGTTGCCGGTGCCTGGCTGGATGGAGGGCCGGGCAGCCCGAGAACTACTGCCACCGGCAGATGATCAGCGCGGTCCGTTATCTGGTGGACAACGGCGGACAACGGCATCAAGTGGCGGGCGATGCCCGCGGACCTCCCCGCATGGGACCGGGTCTACGCCTTCCGCCGGCGCCGCCGGAGGCGGGGCCCGGTCAAGGAGTTGCGCAACCGTCCGCGCGCGTCCGTGAGGGTGCCGACCGGGATCCGAAGCCGACAGCAGGATGCATCGCGCCGTTGCCGTTGCCGTTGCCGTCGCTGCCGGTGAGCGGGAAGCCGTACCCCTGGCACGGTGCGCGACGACCGTCCGTGGTTGCCCGGCCGACGTGCCGCCTTGGCGGCTTACGGGCCGAGGTAGACGTCCGGCGAGTGCCACTTCGGACGGGGACACAAGGCCGAAGTGCTCCTCGAGCATCAGCTCGGCCTGGGTGAGCGCGCCGTAGACCCAGCCCTGACCGGTCGACCACGCCGATCCGCAGACGCACAGGTTGGTTGGCGTCGGAGAGCGGGCTTGGCTTCCGGGCCGAGCAGTCGCCGGGCGGCGTACGCCCCGGACACCGCGGCGCCGATGACCGCAACGTCGATCACGCCGTGCCTACCTGCCGCCGGGCTGTTCACGCCACACCGGCACCATGGTCTTCGGCTTCGCCGCATCCTGGGGCGCCGAGCTGCGCATCCACATCCCGCGGATCCTGGGCGACCTTGACGTCGGCGGTGTTGCCGCCGTCCGGAGCCAGCACCGTATCGACCCGCCTGCGGGCGATCGCCCGCTCCTGCCCTTCCTGCTCGGCTGCGGCCAGTTCGGCCTGGATGCGGTCGGCCTCTTCACGCAGCCCGCCAACTCGACGGCGAGCAGCGACCTCTTGCTGTTCCAGTAGTCCGACGATCGACGGCATCCGCGACCTCCCGGGGAGCGACGAAACTACAGGCCGCGACTCCCACGAAGTCACCCGCCTTATGCCTGACGAGCGAAAACATCGCCCTCACCGGGACACGGATTGAGTGACAGCCGTCGCTCCAGGACCAGAGGGGTGGGGATGTAGAACCGCGCGGTGATCCGAAAGAGGCGGTCTATGAACGACTCGGCGGCGACGAGGCCGGAGAAAAGGCGATATCGGTCGCCAGGTGCCCGGTTGTTGGTGGTGATCACAGGCCGGCCCCGTCATTCGCTGACCAACTCGTGGAGGTCGTCGGCGTGGGCTGCGGAGAGCCGACGCATGGCGAAGGCGTCGAGGACGAGCACGTGGGGCCGTACGAGTTCGGTCGGGCCGTACGAGTTCGATAGAGGTCTTGCCGAGTGGGCATGACACCAACGCAGACTGAACAACCACGCTGGTTCCGAGGTCGGCACGGCCGAGCTGATAAAGGTCGCCGAAGCTCTGAAGTGGCTCCGATTCGCAATCCGGCAAGTGAACCGAGGAGGTAAGACTCTTCCCGCCTGCAGCTCCCAGGAACGAGCGGTACGGCGCCGGCAGAGGCAGCCCGATCTCCCGCTCGAGACCTTCAAGCTCGTCGGCCTCGCACGGCTTGAACGGGCCAAGGACCAAACGGCCCCGGTACCAGCACTATGACTCGTCAGGCACCGCAGGATTGTCGCACCTCCCGGCCCTGTGAACGCAGAAAAGCCCCGCACCAGAGGTGCGGGGCTTTCCCGTAAAAGGAGTTCGGCGGCGTCCTACTCTCCCACAGGGTCCCCCCTGCAGTACCATCGGCGCTGAAAGGCTTAGCTTCCGGGTTCGGAATGTAACCGGGCGTTTCCCTAACGCAATGACCACCGAAACACTATGAAATTAACCAACACCGGAACACAACACGGCCGTTCGTTATTTCAGAACTAACACAGTGGACGCGAGCAACTGAGGACAAGCCCTCGGCCTATTAGTACCAGTCAGCTCCACCCGTTACCGGGCTTCCACATCTGGCCTATCAACCCAGTCGTCTACTGGGAGCCTTAACCAATCAAGTTGGTGGGAATACTCATCTCGAAGCAGGCTTCCCGCTTAGATGCTTTCAGCGGTTATCCTTTCCGAACGTAGCCAACCAGCCATGCCCTTGGCAGGACAACTGGCACACCAGAGGTTCGTCCGTCCCGGTCCTCTCGTACTAGGGACAGCCCTTCTCAATATTCCTACGCGCACAGCGGATAGGGACCGAACTGTCTCACGACGTTCTAAACCCAGCTCGCGTACCGCTTTAATGGGCGAACAGCCCAACCCTTGGGACCGACTCCAGCCCCAGGATGCGACGAGCCGACATCGAGGTGCCAAACCATCCCGTCGATATGGACTCTTGGGGAAGATCAGCCTGTTATCCCCGGGGTACCTTTTATCCGTTGAGCGACAGCGCTTCCACAAGCCACTGCCGGATCACTAGTCCCGACTTTCGTCCCTGCTCGACCCGTCGGTCTCACAGTCAAGCTCCCTTGTGCACTTACACTCAACACCTGATTGCCAACCAGGCTGAGGGAACCTTTGGGCGCCTCCGTTACTCTTTAGGAGGCAACCGCCCCAGTTAAACTACCCATCAGACACTGTCCCTGATCCGGATCACGGACCCAGGTTAGACATCCAGCACGACCAGAGTGGTATTTCAACGGCGACTCCACAACCACTGGCGTGGCTGCTTCAAAGTCTCCCACCTATCCTACACAAGCCGAACCGAACACCAATATCAAACTGTAGTAAAGGTCCCGGGGTCTTTCCGTCCTGCTGCGCGAAACGAGCATCTTTACTCGTAGTGCAATTTCACCGGGCCTATGGTTGAGACAGTCGAGAAGTCGTTACGCCATTCGTGCAGGTCGGAACTTACCCGACAAGGAATTTCGCTACCTTAGGATGGTTATAGTTACCACCGCCGTTTACTGGCGCTTAAGTTCTCAGCTTCGCCGACCCGAAAGTCAGCTAACCGGTCCCCTTAACGTTCCAGCACCGGGCAGGCGTCAGTCCGTATACATCGCCTTACGGCTTCGCACGGACCTGTGTTTTTAGTAAACAGTCGCTTCTCGCTGGTCTCTGCGGCCACCCCCAGCTCACCGAGTAAATCGGATCACCAGTGATGGCCCCCCTTCTCCCGAAGTTACGGGGGCATTTTGCCGAGTTCCTTAACCATAGTTCACCCGAACGCCTCGGTATTCTCTACCTGACCACCTGAGTCGGTTTAGGGTACGGGCCGCCATGAAACTCGCTAGAGGCTTTTCTCGACAGCATAGGATCATCCACTTCACCACAATCGGCTCGGCATCAGGTCTCAGCCTTAACGTGTGACGGATTTACCTACCACACGGCCTACACCCTTACCCCGGGACTACCACCGCCCGGGCTGGACTACCTTCCTGCGTCACCCCATCGCTTACCTAGTACAAGTCTGGTTCGTCGGCTCCACCACTACCCTCAACTCCGAAGAGATCGGGCCGGCTTCACGGACTTAGCATCGCCTGATTCAGTATTGGGCGTTTCAAAGCGGGTACCGGAATATCAACCGGTTGTCCATCGACTACGCCTGTCGGCCTCGCCTTAGGTCCCGACTTACCCTGGGCAGATCAGCTTGACCCAGGAACCCTTAGTCAATCGGCGCACACGTTTCTCACGTGTGTATCGCTACTCATGCCTGCATTCTCACTCGTGAACCGTCCACAACTCGCTTCCGCGGCTGCTTCACCCGGCACACGACGCTCCCCTACCCATCCGTACTCCCGTTGGGGATACATGTACGAATGACACGACTTCGGCGGTACGCTTGAGCCCCGCTACATTGTCGGCGCGGAATCACTTGACCAGTGAGCTATTACGCACTCTTTCAAGGGTGGCTGCTTCTAAGCCAACCTCCTGGTTGTCTCTGCGACTCCACATCCTTTCCCACTTAGCGTACGCTTAGGGGCCTTAGTCGATGCTCTGGGCTGTTTCCCTCTCGACCATGGAGCTTATCCCCCACAGTCTCACTGCCGTGCTCTCACTTACCGGCATTCGGAGTTTGGCTAAGGTCAGTAACCCGGTAGGGCCCATCGCCTATCCAGTGCTCTACCTCCGGCAAGAAACACACGACGCTGCACCTAAATGCATTTCGGGGAGAACCAGCTATCACGGAGTTTGATTGGCCTTTCACCCCTAACCACAGGTCATCCCCCAGGTTTTCAACCCTGGTGGGTTCGGTCCTCCACGAAGTCTTACCTCCGCTTCAACCTGCCCATGGCTAGATCACTCCGCTTCGGGTCTTGAGCGTGCTACTGAAACGCCCTATTCGGACTCGCTTTCGCTACGGCTTCCCCACACGGGTTAACCTCGCAACACACCGCAAACTCGCAGGCTCATTCTTCAAAAGGCACGCAGTCACGACCGTTGCTCCGAAGAACAACAGCGACGCTCCCACGGCTTGTAGGCACACGGTTTCAGGTACTATTTCACTCCGCTCCCGCGGTACTTTTCACCATTCCCTCACGGTACTATCCGCTATCGGTCACCAGGGAATATTTAGGCTTAGCGGGTGGTCCCGCCAGATTCACACGGGATTTCTCGGGCCCCGTGCTACTTGGGTGTCTCTCAAACGAGCCGTTAATGTTTCAGCTACGGGGGTCTTACCCTCTACGCCGGACCTTTCGCATGTCCTTCGCCTACATCAACGGTTTCTGACTCGTCTCACAGCCGGCAGACCGTGAAAGAGAGATCCCACAACCCCGCATGCGCAACCCCTGCCGGGTATCACACGCATACGGTTTGGCCTCATCCAGTTTCGCTCGCCACTACTCCCGGAATCACGGTTGTTTTCTCTTCCTGAGGGTACTGAGATGTTTCACTTCCCCTCGTTCCCTCCACACTGCCTATGTGTTCAGCAGCGGGTGACAGCCCATGACGACTGCCGGGTTTCCCCATTCGGACACCCCCGGATCAAAGCTCGGTTGACAGCTCCCCGGGGCCTATCGTGGCCTCCCACGTCCTTCATCGGTTCCTGGTGCCAAGGCATCCACCGTGCGCCCTTAAAAACTTGGCCACAGATGCTCGCGTCCACTGTGCAGTTCTCAAACAACGACCAGCCACCCATCACCCCACCCCGAAAGGCGAGTTCACTGGGACCGGCAACTGAAGGCGACCACTACGGCCGTACCCTCAGATACCCAACAACGTGCCCGACACAACCGATCCCTTCCCACGTTCCACGCCGAAGCAGTACTAGTGAAAAACAACCTGTCGTGCCGAATAGTCAACGTTCCACCCATGAGCAACCACCGCCGAACATTTGCCGACGTAGTGGCCTCTGACCGAGCAAGCCCGGTAAGAAGTGCTCCTTAGAAAGGAGGTGATCCAGCCGCACCTTCCGGTACGGCTACCTTGTTACGACTTCGTCCCAATCGCCAGTCCCACCTTCGACAGCT
Organism: Streptomyces sp. NBC_01224; assembly: GCF_036002945.1. NCBI lineage: Bacteria > Bacillati > Actinomycetota > Actinomycetes > Kitasatosporales > Streptomycetaceae > Streptomyces > Streptomyces sp. NBC_01224. Next base: position 4,343,047 of record NZ_CP108529.1, read on the forward strand.
CCCTCCCACAAGGGGTTGGGCCACCGGCTTCGGGTGTTACCGACTTTCGTGACGTGACGGGCGGTGTGTACAAGGCCCGGGAACGTATTCACCGCAGCAATGCTGATCTGCGATTACTAGCAACTCCGACTTCATGGGGTCGAGTTGCAGACCCCAATCCGAACTGAGACCGGCTTTTTGAGATTCGCTCCGCCTCGCGGCATCGCAGCTCATTGTACCGGCCATTGTAGCACGTGTGCAGCCCAAGACATAAGGGGCATGATGACTTGACGTCGTCCCCACCTTCCTCCGAGTTGACCCCGGCAGTCTCCTGTGAGTCCCCATCACCCCGAAGGGCATGCTGGCAACACAGAACAAGGGTTGCGCTCGTTGCGGGACTTAACCCAACATCTCACGACACGAGCTGACGACAGCCATGCACCACCTGTACACCGACCACAAGGGGGGCACCATCTCTGATGCTTTCCGGTGTATGTCAAGCCTTGGTAAGGTTCTTCGCGTTGCGTCGAATTAAGCCACATGCTCCGCTGCTTGTGCGGGCCCCCGTCAATTCCTTTGAGTTTTAGCCTTGCGGCCGTACTCCCCAGGCGGGGAACTTAATGCGTTAGCTGCGGCACCGACGACGTGGAATGTCGCCAACACCTAGTTCCCAACGTTTACGGCGTGGACTACCAGGGTATCTAATCCTGTTCGCTCCCCACGCTTTCGCTCCTCAGCGTCAGTAATGGCCCAGAGATCCGCCTTCGCCACCGGTGTTCCTCCTGATATCTGCGCATTTCACCGCTACACCAGGAATTCCGATCTCCCCTACCACACTCTAGCCTGCCCGTATCGACTGCAGACCCGGGGTTAAGCCCCGGGCTTTCACAACCGACGCAACAAGCCGCCTACGAGCTCTTTACGCCCAATAATTCCGGACAACGCTTGCGCCCTACGTATTACCGCGGCTGCTGGCACGTAGTTAGCCGGCGCTTCTTCTGCAGGTACCGTCACTTTCGCTTCTTCCCTGCTGAAAGAGGTTTACAACCCGAAGGCCGTCATCCCTCACGCGGCGTCGCTGCATCAGGCTTTCGCCCATTGTGCAATATTCCCCACTGCTGCCTCCCGTAGGAGTCTGGGCCGTGTCTCAGTCCCAGTGTGGCCGGTCGCCCTCTCAGGCCGGCTACCCGTCGTCGCCTTGGTAGGCCATCACCCCACCAACAAGCTGATAGGCCGCGGGCTCATCCTTCACCGCCGGAGCTTTCAACCCCGTCCCATGCGGGACAGAGTGTTATCCGGTATTAGACCCCGTTTCCAGGGCTTGTCCCAGAGTGAAGGGCAGATTGCCCACGTGTTACTCACCCGTTCGCCACTAATCCACCCCGAAGGGCTTCATCGTTCGACTTGCATGTGTTAAGCACGCCGCCAGCGTTCGTCCTGAGCCAGGATCAAACTCTCCGTGAATGTTTTCCCGTAATCGGGACACACATCACGAGAGCGGAACGATCAGCCGGAATAAGACCGATCGTTCACAGCGTCCTCGCTGTGTAAATTGCCCACCGGAACCGTGAGGCCCGGCAGGACTTTCAAAGGAACCACCAACCTGCCGAAACAGGCCGGGGTATCAACATATCTGGCGTTGACTTTTGGCACGCTGTTGAGTTCTCAAGGAACGGACGCTTCCTTTGTACTCACCCTCTCGGGCTTTCCTCCGGGCTTTTCCCTTCGGTCTTGCGTCTCCGACTCTACCAGACTCTTTCGTGTCCGATTCCCGGTCGAAACGGGGCCGCTTTCCAGTTCTTCGCTTTCGCGTTTCCCTTTCCGGCGAGTCCGACTCTATCAGATCCTTTCGGGCCTGATTCCCAGTCAGCGAGGTTTGTCTTCCCGGCCGTTGAGCCGTTCCGACACCGAAACTCTAGCGGATTCGCCCCCGCAATTCATAACCGCACCCTCAAAATGAATTCCGGCATACCGAAATCATCCCGAGCGGGAGACCATGCAGAGTTTTGGTTGCCGCAGTAGCGGCGGGATCGGCTGCCGGGGAACCGTTCCGGCTCCACGACAACTCGGAGAACTTTACGGATCAGCGAGAGGTGCGTCAACCCCGCCAGGTCAAGCCGTTTTCACCGCTCGTTCCCCGATCGTCCGGCCCTGGTCAGTCCAGGTCGGTGAGGCGGCCGCCGGCGTCCGGCTGGGCGTGTTCCACGCGGCGCAGGAGGCGGATCAGCATGTCGCCGAGGACGCCGCGTTCGTCGCCCGTGAGGTCCTGGAGCAGGTCCTCCTCGAAGTCGGAGGCCATGCGCATCGCCTCCAGCCACTTCGTACGGCCCTCGTCGGTCAGCTCGACGATCACACGCACCCGGTTGTTCTCGTCCCGGTCGCGGGTGACCAGGCCCTCGCCCGCCATGCGATCGATGCGGTGGGTCATCGCCGCCGGGGTGAGACCGAGGCGCTTGGCCAGCTCTCCCGGGCCCAGGCGGTACGGGGAGCCGGCCAGGACCAGGGTCTTGAGGACTTCCCACTCGGCGTTGCTGATGCCGAGGGCGGCGACCTGGCGTCCGTACGCCACGTTCATCCGGCGGTTCAGTCGGCCCAGGGCCGAGACGACCTGCTCGACCTGGGGGTCCAGGTCACGGAACTCGCGCTGATAGGCGGCGATCTGCTCGTCGAGGCTCGGCTCCTGGGGGCCGGGCTGCTCGGTGGTGTCAGGCATGGCGGGCAGTATCGCACGCCCTCAATAGCCGTCGAAGTCCTTCGGTCTGAATTGTTGAGCTTCTAACTTTAGTGCTAAAGTCTTCGGGTTCGAGTCGTTCGGATGGCTCGGCAAGTCGCTTCGAGACCTTGAGGTAGGTGAGTGTGACCAGGGAGATGGGTGCAGCACTGCGGCGGATCCAGCTGGGGAGCGCGCTGAGCGCGTTCGGGCTGGGGTTCACCGTTCCGTATCTGTACGTCTATGTGGCACAGGTACGGGATCTGGGTGCCGGTACGGCGGGAGTCGTGCTGGCGGTCTTCGCCATGGCAGCGCTCGCCGTTCTGCCGTTCACCGGGCGTGCCATCGACCGGCGCGGGCCGCTGCCCGTACTCGTCGTCGCCTCGGTCGTCGCTTCCCTGGGTGCTGCCGCCCTCGGCCTGTCGTCGGATGTGACCGCCGCCGTGCTGTCGGCCGCGGTTCTCGGCGCGGGTACGGCGGTCATGCAGCCGGCGCTCGCCACCATGCTCGTGTGGTGCTCCAGCACCGCCACCCGCACTCGCGCCTTCGCCATGCAGTTCTTCCTGCAGAACCTCGGGCTCGGCATCGGCGGGCTGGTCGGCGGACAGATCGTCGACACGAGTCGGCCGGAGACCTTCACCCTGCTGTTCCTCATCGAGGCCGCGATGTTCATCGTGCTCGGTGTCATCACCGCCACGGTGCGGCTGTCCCGTACGCCTTCCTTCTCCGACGCCAGGCCCACCGACGGTTCCAAGGCGCCGGGCGGGCTGCGGTCGCTGCTCTCGCACCGGGCCATGGTGCAGCTGTGTGTGCTGGGCTTCGTGCTGTTCTTCGCCTGCTACGGACAGTTCGAGTCCGGGCTCGCGGCGTACGGCACCGAGGCCGCCGGAATCCAGCCCTCGACGCTCGGTATCGCGCTGGCCGCCAACACCGCCGTCATCGTCGTGGCTCAGTTCGTCGTGCTGCGTCTGGTGGAGCGCCGCAGGCGCAGCCGGGTCATCGCCTCGGTCGGTCTGATCTGGGCCTTCGCCTGGATCGTGGCCGGGTACGCGGGGCTCGGGCACGGCAGCCAGACCATGGCAACGGCCGCGATGATCTCCACGTACGCGCTGTTCGGGCTCGGTGAGTCGATGCTGTCGCCGACCGTGGCGCCCCTGGTCGCCGATCTGGCGCCGGAGTCGATGGTCGGGCAGTACAACTCCGCGTTCGCCCTTTGCAAGCAGCTCGCGCTGGCGGTCGGACCGGCCGTGGGCGGGCCGATGGGGGCGACGCTGCACGGCCCGTACATCGTGACGTTCGTGCTGTTCTCGCTGGGCATCACGGTGCTGGCACTGCGGCTCGGCCGGCGGCTCACTCCCGTACAGGATCAGCCTTCGATCGAGACGGTGCCGTCCAGGGTGGTGGCCGTGTCACTGCCGGAGGCCGAGCCCGTGGTTGCCTCCGCCGTCACCACTCGCTGAGGCGGTGGAGCGGTACAGGCGAGTAGGGGTCCTGCTTCGGCAGGGCCCCTACTGCGGCAGGGTGAATTCGCACCAGACCGCTTTGCCGCCGCCAGGTGTGCGGCGGCTGCCCCAGGATGTGGCGATCGTCGCGACGATGGAGATGCCGCGGCCCGCTTCGTCCGCCGGGTCGGCTCGTCGACGGCGCGGCAGGTGGTCGTCGCCGTCGGTCACCTCGATGATCAGGCGGCGATCGGTGCGGCGCAGGCCCAGGCGCATCGGCGGGGTGCCGTGCTTGAGGGAATTCGCGACGAGTTCGCCGGCGGCCAGGACGCCCAGGTCGCAGAGTTCGACCGGGAAACGCCACGAGGTCAGGACGCCGGTCGCGAAGGCGCGGGCGCGCGGGGCCGCTTCGATGCCGCCGAGAAGATCGAGCGAGGCATTGTGGAACAGCTCCGCGTTCGCCCCCGTTCGGGCGGGGTGCTGGACCACCAGCACCGCCACGTCGTCGTCGTGCTCCGCGGTGACGCCGAGGGAGCGGATCAGCCGGTCGCAGACCACCTGGGGTGAACCCTTGGCACCGGAGAGGGCGCGTTCCAGAGCGGCGACGCCCTCGTCGATGTCCTCGCTGCGGCGCTCCACCAGGCCGTCCGTGTAGAGGACCGCGGTGGAGCCGGGCGGCAGCGCGATCGTGCCCGATGTGTGGATCCAGCCGCCGGTGCCGAGCGGTGGTCCAGTCGGGTCCTCGGCGCGGTGGACCGTACCGTCCTCGTGGCACACCAGGATCGGGAGGTGCCCGGCGGAGGCGTAGACGAGCCGGCCCTCGTTCGGATCGTGGACCGCGTAGGCGCAGGTGGCGATCTGGCTGGCGTCGATCTCGGCGGCGAGACCGTCGAGGAGCTGGAGCACCTCGTGCGGCGGGAGGTCGAGGCGGGCATAGGCGCGCACGGCCGTCCGGAGCTGGCCCATGACGGCGGCGGCTCGCACCCCACGGCCCATCACATCCCCGATGACCAGGGCGGTGCGGCCTGCGCCGAGGGTGATGACGTCGTACCAGTCGCCGCCGACCGCGGCATCCGTGCCGCCTGGCTGGTAGGTGGCGGCGATCCGCAGGTCGTCGGGCTGCTCCAGCTCCTGCGGGAGCAGGGAGCGCTGGAGGGTGACGGCCGTTTCGCGGTGGCGGCGCTCGCTGGCGCGGAGCCGTTCGGCCGCTTCGGCGTGGTCGGTGACATCGACGGCGTACACGAGCACTCCGCCTTCGCTGCCTTCGTTCCTGTTCTTGCCGATCCGGCTGCCCTTGTTCTGTTTCTTGTTTCCGTCTCCGTCGCGGCCGTCGGTTTCGCCGTCGCTGTCCCTGTGCACCGGGGTGCAGGTCACGGTGTAGGAATTGCCGTTGCGGACCTTGCGGGACTTGACCGTACGGGGTGTGCCACTGCGTAGGACCTGGTCCATGAGGGGCAGCAGGCTGAGCTCGGTGAGCTCGGGCATGGCCTCGGCGGCGGTGGCACCGGCCGGGCGCGGTCCGAAGGCGGCGACGTAGGCGTCGTTGACGTACGCGATCCGGTGGTCGGGGCCGTACACCAGGGCCACCAGGGCGGGCAGCTGGCCGAGGATGTCCCGGGCGGAGAGATCCTCCAGGGCAGGGCCGCGGTCCCAGGGAGGTTCGCCGTGCGTGTCGTGGTGCGTGTCGCCGCTCTTGTCGCCAGGCGTGTCACTGCGCGTGTCGCCGTCCGGCGGGCAGGGCCCGGTCTCGGGCTGAGCGTACTCGGCGCGGGCCGAGGGCACGGGACTGCGGTCGTCCCGTGCGGCGGCGCGGCGCTGCGTTCCGGGTAGGCGGGCGCTCCAACGCGTGAAGTTCACGGAATTTCTGGCCTCGTGTGTCGGTCTGGTCCGCTCGGGCGGGCTGCTCACTGTCGGTCACTGCCGGCCGGGTCACTCTGTGCAGGTGTGGGTCCACCCATGGTCACACGTCCAGTGTGACGGACCGTACTGACAGTTGTCGGTACGGACGGGTCCCGGGTGGGTGCGCAGACGGGCCGACGGGCAGTCAGCCGCCGTTCCTCGGCGGGCCCTCGGGCCCTGGCGGGTAGCCGGGTCCCGGCGTGCCGTCGGCGTTCGGCGGGCCGGTCCGCCCGGGGCGTTTGCCTCCTGCGGCGAGTTCGAACTCGGCGCGCGGGTGTTCCAGCGAACCGAGGGAGACGATCTCGCGCTTGAAGAGCCCGGCGAGGGTCCATTCGGCAAGGACACGGGCCTTCCGGTTGAACGTCGGGACGCGGCTGAGGTGGTACGTACGGTGCATCAGCCAGGCTGGGTAGCCCCTGAGCTTACGACCGTAGACATGGGCGACGCCCTTGTGGAGACCGAGTGAGGCGACGGAGCCCGCGTAGCTGTGCCGGTACTCCTTGAGGGGTTCTCCGCTGATCGACGCGAGGACGTTCTCGGCGAGGACCTTGGCCTGGCGCACGGCGTGCTGGGCGTTGGGGGCGGTCTCCTTGCCGTTTTCCGCGGCGGTCAGGTCGGGTACGGCCGCGGCGTCCCCGGCGGCCCAGGCATGCTCGACCCCTTCGACGGTGAGTTCCGCCGTGCATGTGAGCCTGCCGCGCTCGTTGAGCGGCAGGTCGGTGGCGGCGAGGATCGGCGCGGGTTTGACGCCCGCGGTCCACACGAGGGTGCGGGTCGGGAAGCGGGAACCGTCGCTCAGGACGGCGATGCGGTCCTCGCAGGACTCCAGCCGGGTGTCGAGGCGTACGTCGATATTGCGGCCTCGCAGCTCCCGGATCGCGTAGGTGCCCATGGCGTCGCCGACCTCGGGAAGGATTCGGCCGGTCGCCTCCACGAGGATCCATTTCAGGTCCTCTGCCTTGATGTTGTGGTAGTACCGCGAGGTGTAGCGGGCCATGTCCTCCAGCTCGGCCAGGGCCTCGACGCCCGCATATCCGCCGCCGACGAAGACGAAGGTGAGGGCGGCGTCGCGGATGGCCGGGTCGCGGGTGGCAGAGGCGATGTCCATTTGCTCGATGACATGGTTGCGCAGGCCGATGGCCTCCTCGATGGTCTTGAAGCCGATGCCGTGGTCGGCGAGGCCGGGGACCGGGAGGGTGCGCGAGACGGAGCCTGGTGCGAGGACGAGTTCGTCGTACGGGATCTCGACGGCGCCGGTGCCGTCCTCCCCGGTGGCGAGGGTGGTGACGGTCGCCGTGCGTTTGGCGTGGTCGATGCGTTGTGCCTCACCGATCACGATCTTGCAGTGCGCCAGGATCCGGCGGAGCGGCACGACGACATGGCGCGGTGAGATCGAGCCGGCAGCCGCTTCGGGCAGAAATGGCTGATACGTCATATAAGGCTCGGGCGTGACGACGACGATCTCGGCCTCACCGTTTCTGAGTCTCTGCTTCAGCTTCCGCTGGAGACGCAGCGCTGTGTACATCCCGACGTAGCCGCCGCCGACGACGAGAACGCGCACACCCGGCGGGGGGCCGGGGGGTGTTCCCCCGGAATCTGAAGCCATCACCACCCCATGACGCAACGTGCTCAAGGGTTTGTCCACAGCCCCGGCAAATTGTGTGACCGGAGGTTCTGGACGGGCTGCTGCTGCCGATCGCGGCGACAACACGGAAGCTGCGCAGGTCAGGGGTTGGAGTGGGGGTCGCGGGCGGGGGTCGAATCAGTAACCAACCGGTCCTTGCTCCGATCGGGGGGCGCTCCGTGCGGAACTACCCCCTTCTGAATTGACCCGGGCTCAACTATGTTCGTATGTCGTCGGGGTGTCGGGTTGAGACCATGATCCACACTCTGACTAAACGGCGGGAAGTCTCCGGGGGGAGACGTCATAACCGGGGGAACAGTTATGCACATTCAGGATTCTCATTGGCAGACTGCTACGGCAGTTACGTCCCATTCGTCCGACGGAAACGGACGAAACGGAGCGGTGGGGACAGTGGACACGGTGGGTCCGGTCGCTGCAGCCGGAACAGCCGGCACGGCCGGAACAGCCGGGGCCGCCGGAGCGAACGGGCGCTCGGCTCCGCTCCGCGTGGACGCACAGCGCAATCTGGAGCATGTGCTGCGAGCCGCACGCGAGGTGTTCGGTGAGCTGGGATACGGGGCTCCGATGGAGGACGTGGCGCGTCGCGCCAAAGTCGGAGTCGGCACGGTGTACCGGCGGTTCCCGAGCAAGGACGTGCTGGTTCGGCGGATAGCCGAGGAGGAGACCTCCCGGCTGACGGACCAGGCGCGGACCGCGCTGGGCCAGGAGGAAGAGCCGTGGTCGGCGCTGTCGTGCTTCCTGCGAACGTCCGTGGCGTCGGGCGCAGGGCGGCTGCTGCCGCCGCAGGTGCTGCGGGTCGGGGTCGACGCCGACGACTCGAACGCGGTCGGGGAGCCGCAGGCCATAGCGGCCTCCGTACCGGACTCGGGTCCGGGCAGTGCTCGGGGCGAGACGCGGGTGCCTCAGCAGCGGCAGGGCGCGGGTCAGGCCGACCTCCGGCCGGCCGACGGGCCTTCCCTCACGGAGACCGGCATCGAGGACGACGACACGGGAGCCGGCGAACTGCTGGAGGTCGTCGGCCGGCTGGTGGACCGGGCACGGGCAGCCGGTGAGCTGCGCCGTGATGTGACGGTGGCGGATGTGCTGCTGGTCATCGCGACGGCGGCGCCTTCGCTGCCCGACGCGGATCAGCAGGCTGCGGCTTCGAGCCGACTGCTGGACATCCTGCTGGAGGGGCTGCGCTCTCGACCGGTCGCGTGAGAGGGGCTGCGCGGTAGCGGAGTGCGCGTGCGTGCCGGCGTGTGAGCGTGGTGCGCGTGCCGGCTCGGTGAGGTGGCGGCGTCGGCGTGTGAGCGCGGCGCGTTGGCGTGGTGACTGTGGCGGCGCGTGAGCACGGTGACGCCTGAGGGTGCTGGTGCGCGGGCGTGTTGTGCGTGGGTGCGCCGGCTCTCCGGGGCGGGTGGCTGGGGCGCGCCGTCGGATCGGACCGGGTGGCTGGGGCGCGGCGTCAGGTGCGATTGGCCTGGCGTGAATCCGCTGGGCGTTGAGCGGTGGGCGTGGCCCGTTCAGGCGGGTCCCGGTCGGCAGCCCATCGTCGCTCGTGGACCGCTCGTCCTCCCCTTCCGGCCTCCGCGTCCGTCCTCTCGACCGGGCCTGGACCGGGGCGTTCTCTGCCCGCCGACCGGCTGTCTGTGGCGCCGTCTCGGCTCTCCTCCGGTTCTTTGACCGACTCTCGAACGTCGCTCGAGTGGCTCTTGATCGGCGTTTCTCCCGCGCTTGATCGGCTCTTGTCGGTGGGGCTGCCGCCCTTGGCCTTGAACCCACCCGTGCAGAAAAAAACTCATTGAGCCTTCCCCGAATGAGTAGCCGCTAGTGCTCACATTCGGGAAAACGCCCCGGATGAGTGGTTGCAGGGGCTGAAGGTTCGGCGTGATTGCGCCATGTGGCACTCTTGCCCGGTGTTCGGGTCCGAAAGCGCATACGGGGGCTTCCGCGATGAGCGGTGACGGGCAGCAGGAAGAGTCGTTCGACGACGTTTCCGCCGCGGGTGGTGTGGCGGAGACCGGTGGGCTGACCTCCCGGCAGGTACCGAGTCAGGGCGGACCCGGGCGGTCGAGTGGTGAAGCCGAGGGCGGTACCGTCCTGCCCGGTCCGTGGCCGGGACCTGTCGAGGCCGGTGTCGCGGTGCCGATGCAGCGGGAAGGCGGCCGAACCACCGCCGCCGATGCCTCCGGCTCCGCTTTCTCCGACGCCGAGTTGATCAGGCAAATGCGGGACGGCGACGATCTCGCGTACGAGGAGCTGTTCCGGCGGCACTCGGACGCGGTGCGCCGCTACGCGCGGACCTGCTGCCGGGACGCGCACACCGCCGACGACCTGACGGCCGAGGTCTTCGCCCGCACACTGCAGGCGGTACGCAGAGGCAAGGGGCCGGAAGAGGCGGTACGGGCCTACCTCATGACGGCTGTCCGGCATGTCGGAGCCGCGTGGACCAAGACCGCGAAGCGGGAGCAATTGGTCGATGACTTCGCGGTGTTCGCCACCCAGGCATCCCAGTCCTCCCAGGTGTCGGACGCGGACACGCTCGACCTCGGTGCCGATGTGCTGGCGATGCACGAGGCCGAGCAGGCGATGGCGATGCGGGCGTTCCGCAGTCTGCCGGAGCGCTGGCAGGCGGTGCTGTGGCACACCACCGTCGAGGAGGAGTCGCCCAGCGATATCGCCCCGCTGTTCGGGCTGACCGCCAATGCCACGGCGGTGCTGGCCAGCCGGGCCCGCGAAGGGCTCAAGCAGGCCTACCTGCAGGCGCATGTGAGCCAGGCGCTCACCTCGGGCGGCGACTGTGCACGTTACGCCGACCGCCTCGGCGCGTATGCCCGGGGTGGACTCCGGATGCGCGCCGAGCGCGGGTTGCGGGGGCATCTGGACGAGTGTGCGAAGTGCCGGCTCGCCGCGGGCGAACTGGCCCATGTCAACGCCGGGATTCCTGCGCTGCTGCCGGTCGCGGTCATCGGCTGGTTCGCCGCCGGGTATGTGCTCAAGGCTGCCGGAATCGTCGCCGGTGGCGCGGCGGGAGCCACGGGCGCGGCTGCCGCCGCAGCGGTGACCGGTGGAAGCTCGTCCGGGAGCTCGGCCGGTGGTGCCGCGCTCTCGGAAGGGCTCGGTGCCCCGGCGAAGGCCGGTATCGCTGCGGCGGCTGCCGTGGCCGTGACGGCCGGACTGGCCTGGGCACTGGTCGGCAACGACCAGCCGGAGCCCGAGGTCGGACATGCGGCCAAGCCGGCTGCCGTGGCGCCCGCGGTGCCGACTCCCGCACCGCCGAGGCCGAAGCCGACACCGCCGAAGCCCGATGCGCCGGCACCGCCCGCACCGCCTGCCCCGTCCCCGACGCCGACACCGAAGCCAACGCCGACGCCTACTCCGACACCGACGCCCACCCCCAAGCCGACGCCGACGCCCACCCCCAAGCCCTCGACGCCTGCCACGTCGCAACCGCCCGCCCCGACCCCGACCCCGACCCCAACCCCGCCTCCGCCGCCGGCTCCGCCCGCGCCGACCCTCTACCGGGTCAGCGAACTGAGCTACTCGATGCTGGGTGACCACACCCGACCGGAGGTGGTGATCGGTGAGAGTAACTGGATCTGGCAGCGTTCCAACCTGTCGATCGGCGGCACGCAGTACACGCACGGGGTGACCGTCCACAGCAAGTCCTCGGTCACCATTCAGCTGAACCGGCAGTGCACTCGGTACGAGGCCATGGTCGGGGTCGACGACTTGACGATGGGGTTCGGCTCGGTGCGCTTCTCCGTCTTCAACGGTGACGGGACGCGGCTGTGGCAGTCCCCGGTGATGAACGGTAACGACCCTGCCGTACCCGTCGGGGTCGGTATCACCGGTCAGCAAAGGATCCGGCTCGTCGTCGAGCGGGAAAAACCGGGCGGCGGAGCGGCCCTCGCCGACTGGGCGGATTCGACCATCAGTTGTCGGTGAGGGGGCCCGGGAGTTCTGCGGTGATGCGGGTCAGGAGCTCGATGACGTCGTCGACCGTCAGCGTGCGGCCTGCGGCGCGCTCCGACTCGTACAGCTGAGGTCCCAGTTCCTCGCATGCCCGTCGCCCGGCCTCGTCCGCCTCGGCCTGTTGCGCCTTGGTTCTGAGGCCGGACAGGCGCCAGCCGTCGGCCGCCGCCAGGATCCGTACGGCAGCTCGGTGGCGGCCCACCTTCGGTAGCACGCTCGCCACAGCGTCCGCCAGATGTCCGGTGACGAGCTCGGCGCACTGGGCGTCCCGCGCCGCGCGGAGTGCGAGCGTCAGACCCCGTACCCCGGCCGCCGGGCCGCCCTCGGGGCCCGGCTCGTGCACGGCGATCCGGGCAGCCAGCCCTTCGACCACTGCGGTGAAGTGCGACGGCGGGCTGCCGCGTCCGGCCGAGGCCTCCGCCTCGGTGACCAGCCGTCGCGCCTTCGCGATCTCGCCGCGGTCCAGGGCCAGGGTGGCGCGCAGGAAGTGGGTGTAGGCGCGGGCGTCGTGCACCTGGTAGCGCTCCGCCTCGGTCTCCGACTCGGCCAGAGTCCGCTCGAAACCGGCCATGTCCCCGGTCCGGTAGTCGAGTTCGGCGAGGCGGGCGAGGAGAAACGGTCCCTCGGCGTGCGCCCCGACCTCGCGGGCGAGCAGCAACGCCTCCTCGTACGCCACGCGCGCCTCCTCGTACCGTCCGCGCACCATGCCGGCCTCCGCGGCGGCGCCCGCGACCTGCGCACGCAGCCAGCGGTCGCCGACGCGGCGGCTCAACTCGCGCAGCTCGGCGAGATCGTCGTCGACACCGGGCATGCCGCCGGGCATGTCGACGACCATGTGGGTACGGAACAACAGCGTGACGCCGTACTCCCAGCCGCCGCCGTGGATACGGGCGTTGGCGACCGCCATATCGATCATCTCGTGCGCTTCGGCGGTGGTGCGGCTCACGAACAAGGTGATCGGCCAGATCAGTCCCGGGAAACGGGCGGACTGCGGACCGGACGACCCGAACGCGTCGGCCACCCGGCCCATCAGGGCCCGGCGCCGGTCATCACCGCGGATGTCGTCGGCCGGGCCGCTCTCCGCGGCGAGGAAGTACCGCAGTACCTCCAGATGCATGCGCGGCCAGAAGCGAGGGTCGCTGCCGTCGTCCGGTTCCGGTCCGAGCGCCACGGCCCGCTCGGCCCAGGTGAGGCCCTCGGGACGGAAGTTCCGCAGAAACCAGAACCACCCCATACCGAGAACCAGGCGCACCGCGTCCGGTTCGGACGGGGTGGTGATGGAGCGGTGCAGGGCGGCCCGGATGTTGTCGAGGTCCGTCTCCAGGCGTGCGATCCAGGGGAGCTGGTCGCCGGAGCGAAGGCGGGGCTCGGCCTCCTCGACCAGTGCGACGAAGTACGCGGTGTGCGCGCTCGCGGCGGCGGCGCGGACGTCCGGGGTCTCGGCGGCGCGGTCGGTGGCGTACTCGTGGATGGTCTCCAGAAGGCGGTAGCGCATCTCGCCGGAGGCGGTCGGGGTGGCGACGACGAGGGACTTGTCGACGAGAGCGCCGATCAGGTCGGCGGTGGAGTGCCGGGCAAGGGCTTCGGTGCTCGGGGCCTCGGCGGCAGGGGTTGCCCCAGCCGTGGTCACGGCTTCTGCGGCGGGCAGGTCCCAGCCGCCCGCGAAGACGGAGACCTGCCGCAGAACCGTGCGTTCGTCCTCGTCGAGCAGGTCCCAGGACCAGTCGACGACGGCGCGCAGCGTCTGCTGACGCGGCAGTACGGTACGGGCTCCGCCGGTCAGCAGACGAAACCGGTCGTCGAGCCGGTCCGCGATCTGGCGCGGGCTGAGCAGCCGCAGCCGGGCAGCGGCGAGTTCGATGGCGAGCGGCTGCCCGTCGAGCCGCCGGCAGATCTCGGCGACGGCGTCCGGATCGTGTGCGGCCTCCTGCTCGGGGTCGAAGTCGGGACGTACGGCGCGGGCGCGCTCGGCGAACAGCCTGTGGGCGGGGTCGGCCGGGAGCGGGCCGACCGGGCGTACGCACTCGCCGGGGACGCCGAGGGGTTCGCGGCTGGTGGCGAGGATGCGCAGCTGCGGGCAGTGGGTGAGCAGGGTCTCGGCGAGGGCGGCGGCCGCGTCGATGACGTGTTCACAGTTGTCCAGAATGAGCAGGAAGGGGCGGATGCGGGAGCAGTGCGCCAGGTGCTCGACGAGAAGGTCGGTCGGGTCGGTGCGCAGCGGCTGCCCGTCGCGGTTGTTGTCCCGGAGAAGGGTCGTCTCACGCAGGCCGAGAGCGGAGAATACGGCTCCGGGAACGTCTACGGGGTCGTCCAAGGGGGCGAGTTCCGCGATCCAGGCGTCCGTGGGGCCCGGGACCGCCCGGCCTCCCTGGGCGGCGGCCTCCTCGGCGAGACGGGTCTTGCCGGAGCCGCCGGGGCCGGTGAGGGTGACCAGACGGGATCGGGTCAGATCGGCGCGGATGGAGCGCAGTTCGGGCTCACGGCCGACGAATGAGGTGAGCCGGGGGCGGAGGTTGCCTCGGCGGGGGGCGTGGTTCGGTGTGTCGGGTGAGCCTGATGCAGCCGGTGCGGCTGCTTCGGATGACGCCCCCGACGGAGGAGTGAGCAACTCCCGGTGGAGTGCAATCAGTTCCGGTCCGGGATCGGTGCCGAGGCGGTCGGCGAGGGCGCGGCGAGCGTCCTCGTAAGCGGCCAGCGCGTCGGCCTGGCGGCCATCGGCGCGCAGGGCGCGGATCAGCTGAACCCGGAAGCGTTCGTCGTACGGGTGGGCCGCGGTCAGCTCCTTGAGCTCCGGTACGAGGGTGCGCGGGCCGGCAGCAGGCCCCACTCCGACAGCGGCACCCGCCCCCGCACACCGCAGGTCGGCCTCGATGCGGCGTTCCAGCGCGGCCAGGCGGTGGGCCTCCGGGCGCAGGCCGTGGCCGTGGTCCCGGTCCGGCAGGTCGGCCAGGGCCGGGCCGCGCCACAGGGCGAGCGCGGTACGGAGCGTGCGGGCCGCCGTCACGGGGTCGCCCGCGTCGAGCTCGGCGGCCCCCTGCCGGGACAGCCGCTCGAACACATGCAGGTCGACCTCGTCGGGCGCGGCCTCCAGGCGGTAGCCGCCGTGGGTGCTCGTGATCGCATCCCTGCCCAGCACACGGCGCAGCCGGCCCACGAGGGCCTGGAGCGCGGCGGGAGCGTCGTACGGGGGATCGCCGGCCCATACGTCGTCGACGAGATCGGCGACGGGGACGGGCCGGCCCGTACGCAGGGCGAGGGCGGCGAGGAGGGCGCGCAGCCGCGTACCGCCCGTGGGCAGCGCACTGCCGTTCTCGTCTCGCGCCTCGGTGACGCCCAGGATCAGGTACCGCACCCGGCCATTCTGTCCCGTGGGGCGGCCGGAAGCGGGGGCCCACCGACAACGGCTGCTACAGCTACTGCGGCTACTACGGCGCCTATCGCCGCTATGGCTGCTATGGCCGCTATGGCTGCTATGGCTGCTATGGCTGCTATGGCTGCAGCGTCCGCCTCGTCGGGACGACTCCGCCCGCGACCGCACGCTGGCGGGGTGCCGCCGTGCCCGTCCAGCAGGTGCCGCGCCGCGAGACGAGGCGGCGGAGCCAGAGTTCCGTGGCCGCCAGGTGCGCCAGGCCGTCCAGCGGGAGCGGTTCGCCCTCCGAAGCCGCGCGCAGGGCCTTTCGTACGACACGGGCCTCGACCAGGCCCGCGTCGGCGAGCAGAGGTGCGTCGAAGAGGGCGATCAGGTCGGGGAGGGCAGCGCGCAGTCCGGTGCGGGCGGTCGCGTTCGAGGTGGCGAGGGAAGGGGCGCCCCAGCCGGGCGGCAGTTCGTGGATGCCTGCGCCCGCGAGCACCCGGCGCAGGACCGCGGCGCGGGCGCCCGGCTGGACCCGGAGCGATTCGGGGAGCGCGCGGGCGGCGCGTACGACCTGATTGTCGAGGAACGGGGCGTGCAGCCGCTGACTGCGGTTCTCCGCGGCCTGTTCCAGGATCCGGTGGTCGGCGGCGTACCGGGCGAGGGCGGCCCGGGCGCGGGCCTCGCCCGGGCGCTGGATGGAGGCGGGGCGGATCGCCGCCTCCTGCAGACGAACCGATACTTCGGCGAGCGCCTCCCCCGTGAGCCAGCGCGCTGCGGGTCCCGGCCGCGACCAGGCGAGGGCGGCGAGCGAGGCGTCGGCGGGGGTGTCGAGGTCGGGGGTGTGGCGGTTGGCGTCCGGCAGCCGGTCGGCCGCCGTTTCCAGGCCGGTGCGGTACGACGTACGGGACAGGCGGCGGGCCGCGCGGTAGACGGTCAGCGGGACGAAGAGGGAGTGCGCGGTCGGGCCCTCGGCCTTGGCGAGTGCGGCGACCGGACGCAGCAGATGGCGTCGGCCCCGGTCCATCAGCAGGTCGGCGAGGCGGGCCGGGTGGGCGTCGAGCACCTGCCGGGCGCCGCCGCCGACGAAGTGGTCGGCGCTGCCGGAGGCGAGGCGGCGGCGGTGGCGCTCGGCGACGACGAGGGACGGGGCGGGTTCATCGGTGAGCGGGCCGGCGCCCAGGTCGGCGTAGGGCAGGGCCTCTTCCCCGGCGGCGACGACGACATGGTGCAGGCGCGGGTTGGCGGCGATGACCCGGGCGCGTTCGAGTTCGTCCTCGTGTCCGTGTGCGGTGAGGTCGTTGAAGGTGACGGCGAGCAGCCGCTCCCCCGCCCCCGTACCGTGGCCGAGGAGGGTGCCGGGCAGGCCCGGCAGTCCGGCGGCGAGCAGGGCGAGGGTGGCGGAGGCGCTGCCTCCGGAGAGGTCTGCGCCGATGCCGGGTACGGGTGCGCCGCGGGCGGCGCGTCGTTCGGCGGGCCCCATGCCGGGGACCGGTCCGGGGTCGGGCGGCAGGGTTTCGGGTGCATGGCGCGGGGCGGTGAGCCTGGCGCGCACGGCTTCGACCAGTGCGTCGCGCACCCCGTCGACGGCGCTGACCGGGTCGAGTTGGGGCGCGGCGACGGCGAGGGAGGCCACCGCCTCGTACCCGGTGATCTCGCGCGAGCCCTCGCGGAGGATGAGTGCGTGCCCCGGCGGGATGCGCTTCACTCCCGCGTACGGGGTGCCGTCGCGCAGTGCCTCCGGTGTTTCGGGGCAGGCGAGCAGGGCAGCCAGGTGACCGATGTCCAGCTGGGCTTCGATGAGGTCGGCGAGCGGGAGTGCGGCAGTGGCGTACGCCGTACCGCCGGCCCAGGGTGTGTAAAAGACCGGGCGGGCTCCGGCGAGGTCCCCGATGACGGTGATCCGGCGGCCGACCTGGACGACGGTCGTGTAGCTGCCGGGCCAGGAGGTGAGATGGCGCAGGGCTCCGCCGCGGGCGGCGAGGAGGCCGGCGCGCAGCTGCTCGTCGGTGGCGCTGCAGCAGCCGAGGACGGCGAGCCGGGCGGTGGGCGCGCCTTCGGCGGTTTCGGCCGCGCTGATACGGATCTCGTCGGGGCGCCAGTCGCCGACGGCCCAGAGAGGATCGGGGTCTCCCCACAGGAGTTGGGATCCGACGGGGTGCATCGTGCGCCCCTCGTCGGCGGCGCCGACGGCACCGGCCGTGCCGAAGCTCGCGGCGATACTGCTCCACCCCACCAACCAACGCATCGCCGCCTCCACAGGCTGTGGACAAAACGGCGCAGCAGGAAAGTACCGGGAGAACTGCGTTAACGCGCGGCGCCGTTGCGAACATGCTGCCACGACGAAGGCGCGCAGGAGGGGCTACGGACGGCGCACGTCGGAAGCGCATGCGCCCCTGGCAAAGGCCGGACCGGGGCGGACGGCGGACGGTGTGGACGGACGGACGTCGGGGTGACAACCGGCGGCGGGTTTCCCGAGGGCCGACCGGCACGCGTCCCGCGCGAGGCGGCTGATGCGCCAACGGGCTTACGGCTCGGGCGTGTTGCGTTCCCCGTACGCGCGAGATCCACCAGCCGAAATCCAGCCACACCCCGAACCATCCGCGGACCGGTGGCGGACGACCTCCGAACGGTCGACGCGATGTCCGCGAATCGCTCGGCCCAACCTAGGGCGACCGACGACATTCAGCCATTCTCAGAGCACACTGCAACCCGACGACAGGGAACTCGACGCATCAGAAGTCCCTTTTCGCCCCACTCCATTCCCCGATTCTTCCCGAATCCCTCCCTGAATCCTCCGTCGGCCGCAGGAGATCGCCACCGGGACGGCGGGCAGCCCCGGCACACGCCCCGCACCCGGCCCCGTACCGCCGCCAACGCACAGTCCGGGAGGTGCTGTTCACCTCCCGGACCGGTCCGCCGCCTGCGGGGAATGAGGCGGCAGTGTCCCCCAGCCCACTGAGTCCAATGCAGTGGACCGACCCACGCAGCAACTATGGAAGCGCTTCCGAAACGGCCGTACGAGAGCGCACGGCCGGGCGCACGGCCACACACCAGGAGCACGTACAGGGCTCGGCGGGCGGTGTCGCCGCCACGTGCGAACGGTGCCTCCGGGAGCGCACGAACGGGGCGCCGAGCGGGGTCCCGAGCCGGGTCCGAGCCGGGTTCCGGGCCGCTGTGCGCGGCGACCGGAGCGGCACCGCGGTGGCGACCGGAGCGGCGCCGCGAAGCCGCTCGCATCCGCACGGACAACAATCCCGCCATACGGACGTCTGCCCCTTAACGGTAGGGATGCGGCGAACTACGCTGGGTTTACTGAGGTTCTCGGCAGGAGGCATATTCCTCGGGGCTCGGCCAAATGCGTGTGCGGCCGGAGTGCCGGGGTTCGTCCCTGGGGAGGACACGGTACGAATGCCGCGCGCCGCAACGGTGACGCGGCTGCCGTCTGTGTGTCGAGGGGTGGCGCATGTCCAGGGAGCAACGCGGACCGAACGAGAAGCTCGGAACCGTTCTCGCCCTCGCGGGAATCAGCAACGCCGGGCTGGCCCGGCGGGTCAACGACCTCGGGGCGCAGCGCGGTCTGACACTCCGGTACGACAAGACGTCGGTGGCCCGGTGGGTCTCCAAGGGCATGGTGCCGCAGGGCGCCGCGCCCCATCTCATCGCGGCGGCGATCGGCGCCAAACTCGGCCGGCCGGTCCCGCTGCACGAGATCGGGCTCGCGGACGCCGATCCGGCGCCGGAGGTCGGACTGGCCTTTCCGCGCGATGTGTCCGAGGCCGTCCGTTCGGCGACCGAGCTGTACCGGCTGGATCTGGCCGGGCGACGGGCGGGCAGCGGCGGGATCTGGCAGTCGCTGGCGGGTTCGTTCTCGGTGAGTGCGTACGCGACGCCCGCGTCCCGCTGGCTGATATCCCCCGCCGACCCGTCGGTGGCGCGCGACTCGACAGCCGCCGAGGCAGCCATCCTCGGCACCCAGGGCGCAAGGGGCGCACGCCCCGGTGCAGGGGCGCAGAGGGCGCCGGGTACGGCGGGCGCCACAGCGGGGCAGAGCGCGGAGGCGGAGTCCGGCGTGCCGGGCCTGGCAGGAACGGCGGGCACATCCGGCGCGGCGGGGGCCCTGGCCGCTCAGGCGACGACGGTAACCCCGGGGACACAGCGGACACCGTCCATCCCCGCCCAGCCGGGCCCGGAGACCGCGTCCACGCCCACCAGCGCGAACACGATCACGAGCGACATCTCCCCGCTGCGGGTCGGCCACAGCGATGTCTCCAAGCTGCGCGAGGCGGCCCAGGACGCCCGCCGCTGGGATTCCAAGTACGGTGGCGGGGACTGGCGTTCCTCCATGGTCCCCGAGTGCTTACGCGTGGATGCCGCGCCACTGCTGCTCGGTTCGTACAGCGACGAGGTGGGCCGGGCGCTCTTCGGCGCAGCGGCCGAACTGACCAGACTCGCCGGGTGGATGGCCTTCGACACCGGCCAGCAGGAGGCCGCGCAGCGCTACTACATCCAGGCACTGCGGCTCGCGCGGGCCGCGGCCGACGTACCTCTCGGCGGCTATGTGCTCGCCTCGATGTCACTGCAGGCGACCTACCGCGGCTTCGCCGACGAGGGGGTCGACCTCGCGCAGGCCGCCGTCGAACGCAACCGGGGGCTCGCCACGGCCCGCACCATGAGCTTCTTCCGCCTGGTGGAGGCGCGCGCCCATGCGAAGGCGAGTGACGCACCGGCCGCGGGGGCGGCGCTGAAGGCCGCCGAGGGCTGGCTGGAGCGTTCCAGGGACGGCGATGCGGACCCCTCCTGGCTGGGCTTCTACTCGTACGACAGGTTCGCGGCCGATGCCGCGGAGTGCCACCTCGATCTGAAGGCGCCCCGGCAGGTGCGGCGCTTCACCGAGCAGGCCCTGTCCAGGCCCACCGAGGAATTCGTCCGCTCGCACGGACTGCGGCTCGTGGTGTCGGCGGTGGCCGAGCTGGAGTCGGGGAATCTGGACGCGGCCTGCGCGGCGGGCACCCGGGCGGTGGAGGTGGCGGGCCGCATCTCCTCGGCGCGGACCACGGAGTACGTACGGGATCTGCTGCACCGGCTCGAACCGTACGGGCACGAGCCGCGCGTCGCCGAGCTGCGCGAAAGGGCCCGGCCGCTGCTGGTGGCGCCCGCGTAGCCGGGACCGCGCGGGACGGATCCGCGCACCTCCTCACCGTGTCGCCATGACGTCCTTGCGGCATACAAACAGTGTCCGGACGGCGTCCTGGCGGCATCCGGCCGCCGCCAGGCGTAAGGATTCGGCGCCACGCTGGGCTTCGCTGGTTTGAATGCGATGTCAGTGGGTCAGTGCACTATCGGGGTGGGAGGTGGCGTGATGATGACGCACGCGGCGTACGACTGCGACGTGCTGGTGATCGGCGGCGGGATCGTCGGCCTGTCGACGGCGTATGCGATCACGCGCACCGCTCCGGGCACCCGGGTGGCGGTGCTGGAGAAGGAGTGGGGCCCCGCCCGTCACCAGACCGGGCGCAACAGCGGAGTGATCCACAGCGGCATCTACTACCGCCCCGGCTCGCTCAAGGCCCGTTACGCGGTGCGCGGCGCTGCCGAAATGGTGGATTTCTGCGCCGAGCACGGCATCGCGCACGCGGTGACCGGCAAGCTGATCGTCGCGACCGAGCGGTCCGAGCTGCCCCGGCTGCACGCACTGGTCCAGCGCGGCCGCCAGCACGGGCTGCCGGTGCGCGAGCTGGGGCCCGCCCAGATCGCGGAGTACGAGCCGCAGGTCCACGGGCTCGCCGCGATCCGCGTCGGGACGACCGGGGTGTGCGACTTCGGGGCGGTCGCGGCGCGGTTCGCCGCCGAGGTGAGCGGGGCGGGCGGAGTGATCCGTTACGGGGCGGAGGTCACCGCGATCGACCGGCGCCCCTGGGGGGTGGCGGTGCGTACGGCGGACGGTCCAGTGGTGCGGGCCCGGGTGCTGGTCAACTGCGCGGGGCTGCACTGCGACCGGGTGGCGCGGCTCGCGGGCGACGACCCGGGGGTGCGGATCGTGCCCTTCCGGGGGGAGTACTACGAGCTGGCGCGGCCGGAGCTGGTGCGCGGCCTGGTCTATCCGGTGCCCGATCCGGCGTTCCCGTTCCTCGGCGTGCATCTGACCCGTGGCCACGACGGCAACGTCCACGTCGGGCCGAACGCGGTGCCGGCGCTGGCGCGCGAGGGGTACGGCTGGCCCGTCGTACGCCCCCGTGAGCTGGCGGACACCCTGGCCTGGCCCGGCACCTGGCAGATCGCGCGCAGACACTGGCGGTACGGGGCGGGCGAGGTGCACCGTTCGCTGTCGAAGCGGGCGTTCACGGCAGCCGTGCAGCGACTGCTGCCCGAGGTCACGGAGTCCGATCTGCGTCCGGCCCCGGCCGGGGTCAGGGCCCAGGCCGTGCTGCGGGACGGCACACTGGTGGACGACTTCCTGATCCGTGAGGCCCCGCACACCGTGCACGTGCTGAACGCTCCGTCGCCCGCCGCGACGGCCTCCCTGCCCATCGGGCGGGAGGTGGCACGCAGGGCGCTGCTCCGGGCACGGGGGACGGGGTGGAAGCCGCCCGCCGTAGAATCGGGGCATTGTGTCTGAGTCCTTGAACCCCTCCGCAGATCCCTCCTCGAATCCTTCCGCTCCGACGCCCGGCGAGGCCGCAGCCGGGGCGAGCGGCTCCGCAGCCGGGACGGGCACCGTCTCCTCGGTCCACGCCCCCGCCTCCGCCGCTGCCGGGATTCCGGACGATCTGCGCGCCGCCTCCTTCGAGCGGCAGCGCAGGCTGCGCCAGGAGCCGCGCTTCCCCGGCGGACCCGCGATCGATCCGGCCGGATCGCACCACGAGCGCCGGATCCGCAGCTTCCAGCCGCGCCGCAGCCGCGTCACGCCCGGCCAGGAGGACGCCCTGCTGCGGCTCTGGCCGAAGTGGGGCCTGGACATCGACGGGCAGTGCGTCCTCGACCTGCCCGAGCTGTTCGACGGGCTCCCGGTCGTACTGGAGATCGGTTTCGGAATGGGTGAGGCCACAGCGCAGATGGCGGCCGACGACCCGGGTACGGGCATTCTCGCCGTCGATGTGCACACCCCGGGCCAGGGCAATCTGCTCGGTCTCGCGGACCGGAACGGCCTGTCCAACATCCGGGTCGCCAACGGCGACGCGATCATCCTGCTGCGCGAGATGCTGAAGCCGGACTCGTTGGACGGACTGCGCGTGTACTTCCCCGACCCATGGCCCAAGAAGCGCCATCACAAGCGGCGGCTGATCCAGCCGGAGTTCCTCGATCTGGTGGCGCAGCGGCTGAAGCCGGGGGCCGTGATCCACTGTGCGACCGACTGGGAGCCGTACGCCGAGCAGATGCTGGAGGTGCTGACCGCGCACCCCCTCTTCGAGAACACCCTGGCGGACGGCGGCTATGCGCCGCGGCCGGCGTTCCGGCCGCTGACCCGGTTCGAGGGGCAGGGCCTCGACAAGGGCCATGTCGTGCACGACCTGCTCTTCGCCCGCCGCTGAGACCTGCGCGCGGAGCCGGTGACGAGACCTGACGGACCCGTCGCCCCATGGCCGGCTGTCAGTGCTGCTCGTTAGGGTCATCGGGTGGTGTCCGACGAGTCTGTCCAGCAACGGCAGTCGCAGCCGGCCGTCCCGCTTCTCGAGGAGCAGCGGGTCGGCGAGATTTTGGCTGCCGTGCCGGAGCGCAGGCACTGGCGTTACCGGCCGCGCCGCGTCGGCATGGTGTGGCGCAGCAGGACATTCCGCATCGCGGCCGTGTTCACGGTGCTCGCGCTGTGCGGTCTGGCGATCCTGGCCCTGGTCCGCGATCAGACGGGCACCGAGGGGTTTCTGGTAGGTCTGGGTCTCGCCGTGCTGCCCGTCCCACTCCTGATGGCGGCGTTCCGCTGGTTGGACCGGGTCGAACCGGCGCCGTGGCGGAATCTGCTGTTCTCCTTCGCCTGGGGTGCGTTCGCGGCCGCCCTGGTCGCGATCATCGCGAATTCGTTCGCGACCCGCTGGATAGCCACGGCCACCGCCGACCCGTCGGACGCCGACACCCTCGGCGCCACGGTCATAGCACCGGTCGTCGAGGAGAGCGCCAAGGCCGCGGCCGTCCTGCTGATCTTCCTGTTCCGAAGGCGGGAGTTCAACGGAATCGTCGACGGTGTCGTCATCGCCGGCTTCACCGCGAGCGGCTTCGCCTTCACCGAGAACATCCTCTACCTGGGCACCGCCTTCGGTGAGGACCAGCAGATAGGCACCTCGGGCGTCGTCTCGATGACCGCCGCGACGTTCTTCGTACGGGCGGTGATGTCGCCGTTCGCGCATCCGCTCTTCACGGTGCTGACCGGAATAGGTTTCGGGCTCGCCGCGGTCAGTGCGCGGCACCACCGGATCCGCCGCATCGCGCTGCCGCTGCTGGGTCTCGTCCTCGCCATGGGCATGCACGCCCTGTGGAACGGGTCGGCGTCATTGGGCCCGTACGGCTTCTATGCCGTGTACGGGGTGTTCATGGTCCCGGTCTTCGGCCTGGTGACCTGGCTGGCGATCTGGTCGCGCCGGCGGGAGCTGCGTACGCTCTCGGCCGAGCTGCCCGCCTATGCGGCGGCCGGCTGGCTGACCCCCGCCGAACCACTCGCCCTCTCCTCGATGCGGGCCCGCGGTATGGCACGCGACGTGGCACGCCACCGGCACACCCTCGCAGCCCGGGAGAACTGGGCAAGTCCGTACGGACCGGGGTCCGCCCCACCGTACGGACCGGGGTCCGCTCCACCGTACGGACCGGGGTCCGCCCCACCGTACGGACCGGGGTCCGCCCCACCGTACGGACCGGGGTCCGCCCCACCGTACGGACCGGGGTCCGCCCCACCGTACGGACCGGCATACGCGCCCCCGTACGGGCCGGGACACGGACCGGGATTCGCGCCGCCGGGGCAGCATGCGTCGCCCAGGCGCGGACCATCGGCCCAGGTCAAAGCACACGCCAAAGCACAGGCCAAGGCTCATGGCAGGGCTGCCGCCCGCGCCGTGGCCGAGTACGAATCGTTCGCGACATCACTGGCATCGCTGCGTCGGCAGGCCCGCCGCGGCGCGGCGGGCCCGGACTTCGCCGAGCGCGAGCTGGAGCTGCTGCACCACCTCTGGCAGCGCAGGGACGTGGCCGCTCCCGCCCTGACGTACGCGGCGCAGGCGACGGGCCGCCTGCACCCCCACCGCCTGCCGACGGCCCCTTACGCATACCCGTTCCCGCAGCACACGCAGTACGGCGGCTACGGCCACAACCCCTATCTGACCCCGCACCGACCGCCGCCACCGCAGTAGCACAGCGCTCCAGGGGCGTTCGCGAGCAGTCGTCCGAGATCCGTGGACGGCTGCGCCGCCCTCGTCAGGCGGATGCTTCGGTGAGGTCCGCCAGTTCCCGCTCGGTCAGCGAGAGGTCGGCGACGGCCACCAGCGCGGGCAGCTGCTCGACCGTACGGGCCGAGGCGATCGGCGCGGCGACGGTCGGCCGGGACGCGAGCCACGCAAGCGCGACGGTCGCGATCTCCGCGTCGCGCTCCTGGGCGACCTTGTCGAGTGCCGCCAGGACCTTCTGCCCCCGCTCCGACTCCAGGTACTGACCGGCCTTCTCGGCCCGCGCGCTCTCCACCGAAGCACCCGGACGGTACTTGCCGGTGAGGAAGCCGGAGGCCAGGGCGAAGTACGGGACGGCGGCGAGCCCGGCCCGGGCAGCCGTGTCCTGGAGCTCACCCTCGTACGTGTCGCGGGAGACCAGGTTGTAGTGCGGCTGCAGGGCGACGTAACGCGCCAGCCCCTCGCGCTCCGAGAAGTCCAGGGACGCCTGGAGCCGCTCGGGGCTGATGTTGGAGGCGCCGATCTCCCGGACCTTGCCCTCCTTCACCAGCTGATCGAGGGCGGTGATGATCTCCTCGACCGGGACGGTCTCGTCGTCGAAGTGCGTGTAGTACAGATCGATGTGGTCGGTGCCGAGCCGGCGCAGCGACTCCTCGGCCGCGGCCTTGATGTTCGCGGCGGACAGACCCTTGTACGAGGGGTGGGCGCCGACCTTGGTGGCAACCACGATGTCGGAACGGTTGGAGCGTGCCGCGAGCCACTTGCCGATGACGGTCTCCGACTCGCCGCCCTCGTTGCCCGGGATCCAGGCGGAGTAGGCGTCGGCGGTGTCGATGAAGTTGCCGCCCGCCGCGGCGTAGGCGTCCAGCACGGTGAACGACTGCGCCTCGTCGGCGGTCCAGCCGAAGACGTTGCCGCCCAGGGCGAGCGGGAAGACCTGAAGGTCGGAAGGGCCCAGCTTACGAAGAGAAGTCATATCCAGATCAACGGATTCCGGCGAGTCCGCTATTCCGGCAGACCGGCAGCCCTGACGTCGGGGGGTGAGCGTCAGGACTGCCGGGGTTCAACGGCCTGTGAACCGGCTCGGATCACGAAGGCCGGGAGGCGGCCGGCGGATCAGGGATTGAGGCCCTTGTCGCGCAGCCAGGCCATCGGGTCGATGCCCGTACCGTCGGGGGTGTGGACCTCCAGGTGGAGGTGCGCGCCCGTGACATTGCCGGTCGCGCCGACCCGGCCGATGGTCTCACCGGTGGTGACCTTCTGGCCGACACTGACGCCGATCGAGGACTGGTGGCAGAACCACAGCTCCGTACCGTCGTCGAGCTCCAGCACCGTGCGGTAGCCGTACGAACCGGACCAGCCTGCCGACTTGATGGTGCCGCCGTGTACGGCCTTGATCGGGGTGCCGGTCGGCGCCGCGAAGTCGAGGCCGGTGTGGTAGCCGGAGGACCACATCGAGCCGGCCTGGCCGAAGGTCGAGGTGATCGTGTACGAGGAGGTCGGGATGGCGTAGCTGGCGGCGAGCTTGGCGAGCCGCAGGGCCTCGGCCTTCGCCTTGGCTTCCGCCTCCGCCTTCTTCTTCTCGGCGGCGGCCTTGGCCTCGGCCGCGTCCTGCTGCTTCTTGGCCTCGGCGGCGGCCTTCTCCGCGGCCGCCTTCTCCTGCGCCGCCTTGGCCTCGGCGTCGGCGGCGTCCTGCTGCTGCTCGGCCTGCTGGAGGATGCGGGCCCGGAGTGCCTCGCCCGCGTCCGTCGTGCCCTGCTCGGCCTCGGCGGCGGTGAGGCCGGCGGTGGTGAGCGGGGCGGCAGCGGCGGCGGCTTCGGCCTTGTCGGCCTCGGACTCACCGGAGAACAGGGAGCCCACGCCGGGAAGGGACTTGGCGTCGGGGAGGTTGTCCGAGATGGAGTCGGGAAGGGAGATGGAGACCGGCGGCTTGCTCTGCGCGGTGGCCATGCCGCCCGCGCCGACTGCCGCGATGACACCGACCCCGAGCACCGTGGAGCTACGGGCAAGTCCGTTGCGCTGCTTGGCGACGCGGTGCTTGCCGCGTACGGGGCGGACGGACTCCTCGGTGGGATTCCACTCGTCCCAGCTTCTGTCGGGCTCACTGTTGCCGTCGGCGCGGAATTCGCTGCCGAACTCACCGGCGAAGTCGCCGCCCGTCTCGGCGCCGAACGCCGTTCCCGTCCCAGCGGTTCCGTAGTCGGAGCCGAAATCGGATCCGAAGTCGGCGCCGAAGTCGGAACTGAACTCGGGGTTGAACCGAGAGGGGGCCTCGGGGGCAGGCTTGTTGGACGCCACGGGGGCGCACTCCTTTCCTTCCTTCTCGCCTACCGGGTTAGCTGACGGGTTCGGAGCAGGAAGGTCTCCTACGGGCCCCTCTGCCTCTCACGAGACACAGGTGTCCGATTCACCCCATGTAGGTGGTTCCCCGGTTCCCTTGCGGAATTCGGCGCTCGCGCACGGTGCCGCCACTGACGACGGCTGGGACGACCGCGCTGCGTTATCGAACGTTAATAGACACACGGGCCTGATTCCAAGCTGTTCCCACTGATCGTTCAGGTCTTTGGCCTGGACTTTACGGGACACAACCGGGTGGAATCGGACGAGTTGATCGCCCCTCAGTCATTACCCGGTTCCTGACGTTGCGTCAAATGTTATGCGGAGCGACGCCTTTCGGTTACGTACGGTGGCATCGCGCGCACAAGGCCGCGCCCCGGGCCGCGCCAAACACCCGACCCGCACGAGCCACCCGGCCCGCACGAGGCACCCGATTCACGCGAAGCACCCGCCCTACCCGTCACGCCGTTTCCAGGCCCACGATCTTCACGGTCCTGCGCCGGTCCGGCTGCCCCTCCGCGGGACGTACGACCGCGAGCAGCGCCATGTCGTCGGTCGTCTCACCGCCCGTGTGCAGCCGCACGTCATCGGTCAGCGCGGACAGCAGCTCCTCGGGCCCCGGAAAGATCCGCCCGCGCAACCGGGCCGCCGGGTCGTAGAAGACCCCATCGGCGTTCCGTGCCTCGGAGAGGCCGTCGGTGTAGAGGAGCAGGGTCGTCCCCGTCGGCAGATCCCACTCGTCCGCCCGGTCGGGCCACACCCCCAGGTCCATCCCGAGCGGTAGCGCGGGCACCGTGGACCCCAGCACCTCCACCGCCCCGTCCGGGTGCAGCAGGATCGGCTCGGGATGACCGCGGTTGACGATCCGCACCCGGGACACTCCGGACGGGATCTCGGCCAGTACGGCAGTGATGAAGCCCTCGACCGCGTCCAGCCCGCCCCGCGCCCCCTCCCGCGCCAGCGCCCGCTCCAGCCGCTGCGCCACGCCCTCCAGCGAGCGCTCCTGCTCGGCCGCCTCCCGGAACGCCCCGATGACCACCGCCACCGACTCCACGGCGTCGAGCCCCTTCCCCCGTACGTCCCCGACCACCAGGCGCACCCCCTGCGGGGTGTCCGCCACGGCGAACAGGTCGCCGCCGACGAACTCGTCCGCCTGCGCCGCCTCGTACCGCGCCGCCACATGCAGCCCGCCGATCCGGTCGGACGGCTTCGGCAGCACCGCCCGCATGGCGGTCTCCGCGATGACCCGCGCGGAGGCCAGTTGCTCATTGCCGCGCCGTACGACCGTGTTGATCACCACCGCGAGGACCGAGACGGTGGCCAGAGTGAGCAGCTCGATCAACGGCACGACCAACGGCAACGGGTTGCTGTACCACCGCAGCAAGGTGACGGCCACCATCGAGGCAATGCCGGTACCGATGGTGCTGCGCAGCGAGAAGAACGGCGCGGCGATCAGCGGCGCCGCCACGAACAGCGGAATGGCGGTGAAGACCGGCGGGGTGAGGAGATCGAACACCAGCCCACCGAGGATCATCAGGGCGGGCAGCATGCGGACGAACCGCCGGGAACGGGTGCCACCCTCGGCATGTCTGCCGCGCCGCTTCAGCCGCTTCCACACCTGTGGTCTCCTGCCCGGTACGCGCGCGGCTGCGGACGGTACCGCGCCCCACCCCCAGGCTCGCCGGAGCGGAGCCGTGCGGCGACTCCGCATCGACCAATGGGGGTACGTACGTGGTACAGCTCACACACCGCCCGGACCTGCTCCTTCATGGGCCCGCAGGCCGGTCGCGCCACGCCCCGGAACGCGACGCGGAAATGAATCAGGCCCGGCACGCTGCATGCGTGCCGGGCCTGATTCTTCAGTAGCGGGGACAGGATTTGAACCTGCGACCTCTGGGTTATGAGCCCAGCGAGCTACCGAGCTGCTCCACCCCGCGTCGGTAAACACAACTCTACGGCATGTCCGGCGCGCGAATGACCACTCGGCGAATCATGGCCACTCGGCGCCCGGCCCGTGTGCCCGGCGTGGTGACGCCGAGCAGCGTGGCCCCCGCCCCCTCAGTTCGTCTCGGTGATGCGAGGAGTGGCCTTCCCGTCGACCGCCGCGGGCTTCATCGGGTTCGCGCCGCGCTGCAGCGAGTGGAGGATCGCCAGCCCCTGGCTGACCACGCCCGCCGCCATCTCGTTGACACCATTGGTGCCGTTGAGAACGGTGAGGTCGGCCCCCGACATGCCACGGGCGGCCGCGTCGGCCAGGGCGGGCAGGTTCTCCACGATGCGGTTGGCCGCGATGAGCTCCTGGTTGCCGTCGCGCAGCGAGGTGGCGCGCACGCTGTTGGCGTCGGCCTGCGCCTGGGCGAGGGTCCGTTCGGTGTACGCGCTGCCATCGGCCTCGAACTTCACCCGGTCACGGGCCGCTTCCGCGAGAGTGCGCTGACGGTACGCCTCGGCATCCGCCGGACGCCGGACCTCCGCTTCGAGCCGTTGCGCGGCGAGTGCGGCCTGCCGCTCGGCCAGCGAGGTCTGCTCCTCGATGACCTCCTGCGAGGCCCTGGCCTGGGCGAGCGGTCCGGCCTGCGCGGCGCGGGCGTTGTACTGCTCGGTCTCGGCCAGGAAGCCGGCCCGCTTGATCGCGGTGTCACGTTCGTACTCCGCCTTGAGCGCGGCGGCCTGCTGCTCGCGCTGGCTGGCTTCCTGGTCGGCCTTGGCCTCGGCGATCCTGGCCTGGCTGGCGACCGCGGCGGCGTGCGGGGCGGCGAGGTTGTTGATGTAGCCGGTGGCGTCGTCGATCTCCTGGATCTGGAGGGCATCCACCACGATGCCGAGTTTCTCCATCTCGCCGTGGCTGCCCGCGATGACCTCCTGGGAGACCCGGTTGCGCTCGCGGATGATCTGCTCCACGGTCAGCCCGCCGATGATGGAACGCAGGTGACCGGCGAATATCCGGCCGGCGAGCTCCTCCATCTGTTCCTGCTCGGACAGGAAGCGGCGTGCGGCGTTGGCGATGGAGACAGCGTCGTCACCGACCTTGAAGACGGCGACCGCGCGGACGTTGAGACGGATTCCCTGCTGTGTCACACAGTCCTCGGTGATCTCCGCCTCGCGCAGCGCCAGGGAGAGCATGCGCGCCTTCTGCTTCACCGGGAGCACGAAACTGCCGTGTCCGGTGACGATCCGGAACTGGGTGTCCAGCGTCTGCCCCTTGGAACCGGATATGAGCATCGCCTCGTTGGGGGCGGGAACGTGCCAGAAGAACATCGGAAGACTCCTGCCGTACGTGACTGCTCGATGTACCTACGTCACTGCTCGACGCAGGTGCCTCACTGCTCGGCGTGGCGACGTCATTGCTTCGGCTCAGGACGGCAGTCGTTCCACGATCACGCCCCGCGCCGAGACCGAGTCGACGACAACGACGCGTGTGTCCCTGTCGATCGACGTCGCCGACCATGCGGTGTAGGCCTCCGACCCACCCCGTACGGCCACCAGCACTTCGCCCGGACCATCGGCGGGAATCGGCACGGTGACGCGACCGATCGCCCCGACCGGGCTCCGGGCGGACTCATCTGCCGTGTGCATGCGCCCTCGCGAGCGTCCCTGCTTGCTCACACCGCCGCTCACGCCGCTCTCCGCGTCGCATCTCACACCGCTGTCCACGCCGTTTCTCACGCCGCTTCATGAACACGAGGCGACCCCGCCTCCTGGAGGCCCGAGCCTCCCTCGACACTTCCACGGTACTCCGCACCCGCCCCGGAGGATCGCCCGGAGGACGGCCCCGAACGACAACGAGCGAGGGTAGTTATGTGGTGATATGACTGATTTACCATCCAGCCAGTCGACGCGATGGACTCGCGCTGATCGGGGAGCCGACAGTGGACAATTACCCCCTGCTCAACCTCTTCTGGACCATGCTCTGGTTCTTTCTCTGGATCATGTGGCTGTTCCTGCTCTTCAAGGTCATCGCGGACATCTTCCGCAGCGACGACCTCGGCGGCTGGGGCAAGGCCGGCTGGCTGATCGTGGCCCTGCTGCTGCCATATATCGGCGTGCTCGTGTATGTGATCGTGCGCGGCAAATCCATGGGGAAGCGGGACATCAAGGAGGCGCAGCAACGTGAAGCGGCCTTCAAGGCGTACGTACGGGAAGCCGCAGGCACCTCCGACGCGAGCGGCCCGAAGAAGGGCGGTCACGTCGACGACCTGGCGAAACTCGCCGAGCTGAAGGACCGGGGCGCCCTCACGGACGAGGAGTACCAGCGGGCGAAGACGAAGCTCCTCGTCTGAGCACATCCCCGCGGCCGTGACGCGCATGTCTCCCTCCACCCGGTCCGGCGAACTGGCACGGCTGCCGGACCGCGGGGAGGCTTGAGACATCAGCCCAGGGTGGCCGCTTCCGCCCGCGGTTCTGGGGGTGCCGGAGCACCGGCGTACATCTGCACACTCCGACGGCCCGACAGAGCGGGCCGGGCGGAGTGCGGTGCCCATCTCGGCGAGCAGGGAGATGGCCGGACCATGAACGGCACCACGCTCGAAACCCTGGACGCGATGCGGAGCGCGCTGCGCGGTCCCGTCATCGGTCCGCAGGACCCGGAGTACCGAACCGCCCGCACCATCTACAACGCCATGATCGACAAACGTCCGGCGGCCGTGGTGCGGTGCAGCGACACGGCGGACGTCATGGCCGCGGTCGACTTCGTCCGGGACGAGGGTCTCGTGCTCGCGGTCCGCGGCGGCGGACACAGCGGCGCGGGCCTGTGCCTGGCGGACGACGGCGTCACCATCGACCTGTCACCGATGCGCTGGGCACACATCGACCCCACCGCGCGAACGGCCACGGTCGGCGGCGGCGCCACGCTCGGCGACCTCGACCACGCGGCGCACGCCTTCCAACTGGCCACCCCCGCCGGAATCCAGTCGACCACCGGCGTCGGCGGGCTCACCCTGGGCGGCGGCCACGGCCACCTCACCCGCAGATACGGCCTGACGGCCGACAACCTGCTGGCCGCGGACGTGGTCCTGGCGGACGGCACTGCGGTGACGGCGAGCGGCGCCACCCACCCCGACCTGTTCTGGGCGCTGCGCGGCGGGGGCGGCAACTTCGGCATCGTCACCTCCTTCACCTTCCGGATGCACCCGGTGGACACCGTGGGCGTCGCCATCACCCTCTGGCCGGTCGACCGGACCCCCGAAATACTGCGCTGGTACCGCGACTTCCTGCCCCAGGCCCCCGAGGACCTGAACGGCTTCTTCGCCGCGCTCACCGTGCCGCCCGGTCCCCCGTTCCCGGAGGAGGTCCAGGGTCAGAAGATGTGCGGTGTCGTGTGGTGCTGGACGGGCGACCCCGACCTCCTCGAAGCCACCCTGAAACCCGTGAACGACCCCGGCCCGCCCGCCTTCCACTTCACAGCACCGATGCCCTACACCGCCCTGCAGTCCATGTTCGACGAGCTGCTCCCTGCCGGCCTGCAGTGGTACTGGCGCGGCAACTTCTTCGACCGGATCACCGACGACGCCATCGCCGTACACGCCAAGTACGCCGAGAACCTCCCCACCGACCTGTCGACCACGCACCTGTACCCGGTCGACGGCGCCGCCCACCGGCCGGGCGCCGACGACACCGCCTGGGCCTACCGGGACGCGGTCTG
The DNA here is from genome assembly GCF_036002945.1 of Streptomyces sp. NBC_01224. Taxonomy (NCBI): domain Bacteria; kingdom Bacillati; phylum Actinomycetota; class Actinomycetes; order Kitasatosporales; family Streptomycetaceae; genus Streptomyces; species Streptomyces sp. NBC_01224. Next base: position 4,375,377 of record NZ_CP108529.1, read on the forward strand.
GTCCGGCGTGATCGCGGGCATCGATCCGGACCCGGACAACGCCGAGAAGCTCAGGCAGTGGTGCGTCGACTACTGGGAGGAGCTGCACCCGCACTCCATGGGCGGTACGTACGTGAACTTCATCGGCGCGGGCGAAACCCCGGACCGGGTACGCGCCACCTACCGCGACCACTACGAGCGACTCGCGGCCATCAAGCGCACCTACGACCCGCACAACTTCTTCCACGCCAACCAGAACATCGAGCCGGTGGCCTGACCCGGCCTCGGGAGCGGGCTGCGGGCCGCGGGCTGCGGGCTGCGGGCTGCGGGCGCTCGACCGCTTTCGGTATCCATGGCGACAGCGGCGCCGTCGTGGCCCCTCAGCCGTCGCTGACCGACTGCCCCACCCCCGGATCGATCGTGGTCATCGCATCGCCGGAATCTGAGCAACCGTCAGTCGGACCGGCCGTCAGCACATCGCCGTCGCCCCCTTCCGGCCCCATACGCGCGAAGACCCGCGCCGGCATCCGGTAACGGCCGCGTACAGCTCACCGTCCACGGGAGTGTCACACCGTCTACATCACTGTAGACGGTCTACGTTGCACAGGCGTAGAGATGCGGCGAGGGGCCGGCGCCCGAGCCGGGCGACTGATGCCGTTCACCGCTGTCACACAACAACGGGTCGCCCACTGCCCGCGCAGTGAAGCGCCGAACCGTCGACCAGGAGTGCGCCTTGGGACAGTCGGAATTCCTCACCGCGGTGGATGTCGCCAGTGAGCGCCGGTACGTGATGAAGAAGCTCCCGGAGGTCACTCTGGCCTTCTGGATCATGAAGATCGCCGCCACCACCCTCGGTGAGACGGCCGGAGATCTGTTCTCCCAGACGCTGCAACTGGGCTATTTCCTCACCACGATCGCACTGTTCCTGGTGTTCGCGGTGACGTTGGTGGTGCAGCTGCGGTCCAAGCGCTACAACCCGTTCTTCTACTGGACGGTCATCCTGTCCACAAGCATGGCCGGCACGACCATGTCGGACTTCATGAACCGTGACGCCGGCGCCGAGTACCTCACGGCGGGCACGACCTCGCTGGGCTGGGGCCCGCAGGGCCTGGGCCTGGGATACCCCGCAGGTGCCGCGATCCTGATCTCCCTGCTGATGGCCATCTTCATCGTCTGGAAGCTCACCGGACAGACCTTCGCCATCCGCGACATCGTCACCTTCCGCGGTGAGGCCCTCTTCTGGTCCGCGATCCTGGTGTCGAACACACTGGGCACGTCCATGGGCGACTTTCTCTCCGACAGCTCCGGCCTCGGCTACGCCGGCGGCGCCCTGCTCGTCACAGCACTCCTGGCCGTACTCGCAGCCCTGATGCGGGTGCCGGCCGTCCCCAATGTCGCGCTGTTCTGGATCGCCTTCGTTCTCACCCGCCCCCTGGGCGCCACCGCCGGTGACTTCCTCACCAAGCCTGCCGCCAAGGGCGGTCTCGATCTCGGCACACCGGGTTCCTCGGCCGTACTCCTGGTCATCCTCCTCGGCCTCATGGCCCACGCCCACGCGCAGGAGCGCAAGAACACCGCCCAACGGGGCGAACGCGACGCCCAGCCGTCGTAACCACACGTTCCTTTGTCGTGCGCGACCGCGACGGCTCGTCCGACACTCCGAGACGTCACTTCGTAAAGCACAGGCACCTGGAGCGTCGAAGCCCCGGGAGGAGACCTGGTGTTCGGTCCGCCCAGGGACCGGAACGGGGACTGGCGCAAGAGCCCCGTACAACCAGGCGCCCCGCCCGGCAAAAACCGGTCGGGGCGCTGAGCCGCAGGTCAGAGGGGTTTCCCCCTCGCCCGCCTTGGATGAGGACAAGTTTGAGCGGGGGGTCGGCGATGGCGAAGTTGGCGTAGCCGTCGCGCAGTTTGGCCGGCTCCGTGCCGAAGAGCTTGCTGTAGAAGGCGATCGAGGCGGGAAGGTCGGGGACGCGCAGCGCGAGCTGTACTCGGGACATGACGGTCCTCCTGACGCGAGGTGGAAGCGCCCCGGCCGTCGGGGGCCGGGGCGCTGGGGTCAGGTCAGCAGCAGCTGCCGGACGACGACGATTCATCGGCGGCTGCGACCGGCAGAGAGGTGCCGACGCCGATCTGTACGAGTGCGGGTACCGGAGTGGCGCAGCAGCCTCCGGCGTCGGCCTGGTCGGCTGCCGGATCGTCGAAGAGTCCGGCGCCGCCGCAGACTCCGGTTTCGGGGAGGGTGAGTTCGACGCGGTCGGCGGATTCGGTGTCACCGGCGATGGCGGCGGTGACGGAACGGACCTGCTCGTAGCCGGTCATGGCGAGGAAGGTGGGTGCGCGTCCGTAGGACTTCATGCCGACCAGGTAGATGCCGGGTTCGGGGTGGGAGAGTTCGCGGTGGCCGTGGGGGTAGACGGTGCCGCAGGAGTGCTGGTTGGGGTCGATGAGCGGGGCGAGCTCGACGGGAGCCTGGAGGCGTTCGTCGAGGCCGAGGCGGATCTCGGAGAGGAAGGACAGGTCGGGGCGGAAGCCGGTCAGGACGATCACCTCGTCGACCGGGTCGAGGCGGTGTCCGTCCTCGCCGGTCAGGGTCAGGCGGCCGTCATCGGTGCGCTGGATGCTCTCGGTGCGGAAGCCGGTGACCGCGTCGGCGTGGCCGTTGTCGACGGCGGCCTTCGCGGCCAGGCCGAGGGCACCGCGGGCGGGGAGCTGGTCGGCGGTGCCGCCGCCGAACGTGGATCCGCTGATGCCGCGGCGCAGGATCCACACCGCGTGTGTGCCGGGCTCCTGCTTCGCGAGGTCGGCGAGGGTGGCCAGGGCGGTGAACGCGGAGGCGCCGGAGCCGATCACGGCGGCGCGCTTGCCTGCGTAACGGTCGCGGACGGCCCGGTCCTTGAGGTCGGGGACGCGGTAGGTGATGCGGTCGGCCGCGGTCTTCTCGCCGAGGGCGGGCAGGCCGCTGGCCCCGGCCGGGCTCGGGGTGGTCCAGGTGCCGGAGGCGTCGATGACGGCGCGGGCGAGGGCGCGCTCCTCGCTGCCGTCGGCGGTGGTGAAGTGGACGGCGAAGGGCTGGGTTTCGCGGTCGGCGTCGACGATGCGGTCGCGGCCGGTGCGGGAGATGCCGGTGACGGTGGCGGTGTAGCGGACGCGGTCGCCCAGGACGTCGGCCAGCGGCTGGAGGTACTGCTCGGCCCAGTCCCCGCCGGACGGGTAGGTGGCCGCGTCGGGCTTGGTCCAGCCGGTCGGAGCCAGAAGCTTCTCGGCGGCTGGGTCGGTGACCTCGCCCCAGGTGGAGAACAGTCGCACGTGCGACCAGTCGCGGACCGCTGCGGCGGCGGCTGGTCCTGCTTCCAGGACCAGCGGTTCGATGCCGCGCTCGACCAGGTGGGCGGCGGCGGCCAGCCCGGCGGGGCCGGCGCCGATGACGACGACCGGCAGGTCTGCAGTGGTGGTCATGGCGGTGATGTCCTCCGAGATGGGCGGCTGGTCCGGCCGCTGTTTCGATTGCTGTCGATATCTGGAGCTTGCCACTGGGTATCGATGAGTGTCAACATAGACATATGTCGAAGTCAGAGATTGCGGAGCTGCCGGTCCTCGACCCGGGGGCCGTGGTGCCGTGCTGTCCGCCGATCACCGCCGGGGAGCTGTCGCAGGACGACGCGGAGAAGATGGCCCTCATGTTCAAGGCCCTGTCCGACCCGGTGCGGTTGCGCCTGTTCTCCAAGATCGCCTCGCACCCGGGCGGCGAGGCATGCGTCTGTGACATCTCCGACGTCGGTGTCTCCCAGCCGACCGTCTCCCACCACCTGAAGAAGCTGCGCGAGGCCGGTCTCCTGACCTCCGAGCGGCGCGGGACCTGGGTCTACTACCAGGTCGCGCCGTCCGTCGTTGCGGCCATGTCCGCCTTGCTCGACCTGCGCACCTGATCTCCGGCCGGCGCCTGCTGGTCAGCCGGTGCAGTCGGGCGGGCAGCACCGCGCCAGGTACGCCTGGAGGGCGCAGACGCGCTGGGCCATCGTGGCTCCGTCGGCCCGGGCGGTCCTGCTCGCCACCGGATACCGCCTCACCTTCCCCTACCTGACCGGAGCGGGCGCTCTGGACACCAACAGCGCGCCGCTGCATCAGGGCGGCCTCTCCACCGCGGTCCCGGGTCTCGGCGTCGTCGGCATGGAGTTCCAGCGCAGCTTCCCCTCCAAAACCCTGCGCGGCGTCGGCCGGGATGCCGGGCACGTCCTGAAGCGAATGCGTACCGCAGTGGCCGGGTGAACCGGGATCAGGAGTGATGGGAGGCGGTCGTGAGCGCCTGTTGCAGCTGGCTGATGCTGGGTGCGCCGTCCAAGCCTTCGGGCGTGCGGTAGAGACGGCAAGTCATCCCCTGCGCCCGTCCGGCTTCCGCGAACGGGTCTTCACCGTCGATGAGGATGGTCGGGGAGCCGGTGAAGCCGATGCGTTCGGCCTCGGCCTGGTCGGTGACCACCCGTGTGACGACATCGGCCTCGTCCAGCCCGGCCGCCTCCAGCGCCTGCCGCAACCGGCCGGCAGCCAGCTCTTCGTTCGGACATTCCTTCACGACCACGACCTCGATCCGCATGCCTCCAGCATGCCCCAGGCACTCGGGCCAGTAGCTCGGCGATCTGCCGGACGGCGTCGCGTGCGGGGCGCCCCACTCCGATGAGAGTGGCGGAGGCCGGCCCCGTCCAGTCGCCGTAGCCGAGCAGGTGCAGCCGTGGCTCACCGACCGCGCGAGTGCCGTCGGTGGCGATGTGGCCACGAGTCCCGCGCAGGCCCAGCGGGGCGAGGTGGGAAAGGGCGGGGCGGAAACCGGTGCACCAGACCACCGCGTCCGCACGGGCGGACGTTCCGTCGGCCCATCGGATGCCGTCGGCCACGAGCCGCTCGAACATCGGCTGGGCCTTCAGCAGTCCCAGGTGTGCTGCCAGGCCCCGCCGGGCGTGCTCTGCGCGTCGAGGATCACGAAATCCAGCTTCTTGCGGCGCAGGTGGTAGCCGGCGGCGAGCCCTGCCTGCCCGCCGCCGATCACCACGACGTCCACCACGCCGGTCACCGGGTCAGAGCCGATGCGGCCGGTGCCTCGGCTGCGGCACACACCGGGCACAGCACCGTCCGCGCCTCGGCCTCACCGGGGGTTCCGATCAGACCGCCACGTCGCACGCTCCGGGTCGCGATGCGGGCATGCGCGGCGCAGACCCCGGCTCCGCAGCCCTGGCAGACGCCGACGGTGGTGCTGTTCGTTCCCGTGGTGCGGCAGTCGAGGCAGTGCATCAGTCGCCCCTTCCCGGGGTGGTGAGTGCTGCGGGGCTGAACTTCTTGCGCCAGGCCAGCGCGACGTACACGAGTCCGATCAGGACGGGCACCTCGATGAGCGGGCCGACGACGCCGGACAGCGCCTGGCCGGACGTGACGCCGAAGGTGGCAATGGCGACGGCGATGGCCAGCTCGAAGTTGTTGCCCGCCGCGGTGAACGCCAGCGTGGCCGTGCGGTCGTAGGCCAGCCCGAGGGCCTTGCCGAGCAGGAAGGTGCCGAAGAACATGATCGCGAAGTAGACCAGCAGTGGCAGGGCGATCCGGACCACGTCCAGGGGCTGCGAGGTGATCGTCTTCCCCTGCAGGGCGAACAGGATCACGATCGTGAACAGCAGCCCGTACAGAGCCCAGGGGCCGATCTTCGGCAGGAACCGCTGCTCGTAGCCTTCGCGGCCCATCTTCTGCTCGCCGATGCGGCGGGTGAGGAACCCGGCCAGCAGCGGGATGCCGAGGAACACGATGACGTTGAGGGCGATGTGCCAGACGGAGACGTCCAGGCCCTGGCCGTTGCCGAGGTTCAGCCACCGGGGCAGCAGGTCGAGGTAGAACCAGCCCAGCAGGCCGAACGCGATGACCTGGAACACGCTGTTGAGGGCGACGAGTACGGCGGCGGCTTCGCGGTCGCCGCAGGCGAGGTCGTTCCAGATGATGACCATGGCGATGCAGCGTGCGAGGCCGACGATGATCAGGCCGGTGCGGTACTCGGGCAGGTCGGGCAGGAAGATCCACGCCAGGGCGAACATGACGGCGGGGCCGACGATCCAGTTGATGACCAGCGAGGAGACCATCAGCTTGCGGTCGCCGGTGACGGTGTCGAGCTTGTCGTAGCGGACCTTGGCCAGCACCGGGTACATCATGACGAGCAGGCCGAGCGCGATCGGCAGGGAGATCCCGCCGATCTCGATCTTCGCCAGTGCGTCGTTCATCCCCGGGATCAGGCGCCCCAGGCCCAGGCCGACGGCCATGGCGAGCAGGATCCACACCGCGAGGTAGCGGTCGAGCGTGGAGAGCTTCCTGACGATCGAGTCGTCCCCGCCCGCTGCTCGGTCGGCAGCGGTGGCCGTCGTGGTACGCGCGGTGGTCACGGGCAGGCCCTCTTGTTCCCGGCGGCGCTGCGGGCGGACTCGGCCAGCGCGGCGAACTGCTCGGAGAGGCCGGCCAGGACCTCGGGGCGCAGCTTGTAGTAGGTGAAGCGGCCGCACGGCTCCGTCTCGACCACACCTGCCTCGCGCAGGACCTTCAGGTGGTTGGACAGGTTGGTCTGCTTCGCTCCGGTCTCCTCGACCAGGTGCGTCGTGCAGAGCGTCTCGCGGGCCAGCAGGGTCACGATCTGGAGGCGGAGCGGATCGCCCAGTACCCGGATCAGATCAGGATCGACTGAAGTCAGCATGTACTGATACTTTCACATCATTGCCTGCTGATACCAGCGAGGGCTGAAGTCATTGGCGGCTGGTCCCGCCATGCGACGAGAGAGAACGATCAACATGGCCGAGTCTTCCGGCAAGCCGTCCGTCCTGTTCGTCTGCGTCCACAACGCCGGCCGCTCCCAGATGGCCGCCGCCTGGCTGACCCACCTGGCCGGGGACCGCGTCGAGGTCCGCTCCGCCGGCTCCAACCCCGGCAACGCCGTGAACCCGGCCGCCGTCGAGGCAATGGCCGAGGTCGGCATCGACATCTCCGCCGAGACTCCGAAGATCCTCACGATCGACGCCGTCCGCGAGTCCGACGTATGCATCACCATGGGCTGCGGTGACACCTGCCCGGTCTTCCCCGGCAAGCGCTACCTGGACTGGAAGCTCGACGACCCGGCCGGACAGGGCGTCGAAGCGGTCCGCCCCATCCGCGACGAGATCAAGACCCTCATCGAGGGCCTGATCGCCGAGATCGCCCCGGAGGCCACGGCGTGAGCGACATACGCGACGTCGTCATCATCGGTTCCGGCCCTCGACTAAAGGCCGCACATATAGGCGGTGGGCGGGGGCCGACTGCCAGACGAGGCAGGCACAGCCTGCTCGCCGCAGGGCGAACGGTCCTGCGGCGATCCCTCGCCCGGGCACGGTTCGACCGGTCGGCGGCAAGGGCCCGGGGCTGCGCGAAGGGCCACCCCGGGAACGGGGCGTGCGGACGCTAGCGTCCGGTGTAGGTGAACTCGTCGGCCGGGCTGGTGGGAGAGGTGGCCTTGCCGACCGTCACGGTGATGTCAACCGTCTGGTGGTCGTCGAGCTGGCCGGGCGCGGTTGCGGTGATCTGGCCGGTGGAGACGAACTTGACCGAATCGGATGCCTTGTCCTTGAAGTGCACGGTGGCGCCATCGGCGAAGCCCGAGCCGCTGATGGTGACCGGGGTGCCGACCTTTCCGCTGGTCGGGCTGACCGCACTGACCACCACAGGTGCGGGTCCGCCATAGGCGAACTGCCCCATCGCGACGGCCGGGGAGGTGCCGAGGGTGTTGGTGACGCGGACGTGGACGACGCCGGTTCCGTTGGGGACCTGAGCGGTGATCCTGATGCCGGAGGGGTCGATGTCGCGCTTGGTGCAGGCGAAGTGGCCGAAGTCGACCACGCTGTCCGGACTGAAACCGGTGCCGTTGATGGTCACCGTGGTGCCTGGTGCGCCGAAGGTGGGGGTCACGTCGGTCACCACCGGCCCGGAAGGGACGGCAGGCGCCCCCACCAGGTCCAGGTAGGTGGAGTTGGCGTGCTGGAAGGCGACCTGGCCGAGGAAGTCCTGGGTGGTCTTGTTGACCAGGTTCTTGGCAAGGCTCGTGTATCCGGTGTTCATCAGGCAGAGCGTGCCGGGCTGGACGTAGACGTTAGCCTTGGTGCGCTTGGAGATTGCCCCGATGAGCAGCTTCACTTCTTCGGTCGCCTGCGGTCCCGGGCTCGGGTACCAGTCGGCGGTGGTGTCGAGATCGGCCCACGCGTGCGGTACCAGGTCGTAGGCGTTGTTCTGGCGCTCGTCGATGACCCACGGCACGGAGTCGAAGTAGTCGACAAAGCTCTGCACGCCGGCGGTGGGAGCGGCATAGGTGATCACCGCGAACTTCGGCTGTTTCGGCCAGGTCTGTGCCTGCAGGTACGGTGCGAGCATGGTGGCGATGCAACCGCCCAGGCTGTGACCGGTCAGATAGACGGTCGGCTGCGGCGAGGAGGGCGCCGACTTGAGCACGGCGGCGAGCGCCTGAGCGAGCGTGACGTTCGGGGAGGGTGAGGCGATCGAGCGGGCGTTGACAACCCGTTTGAACGCATCCATCGCCCCCTTGGAAACGGCGATGGGCTTCGGCGATCCGCTTTCGGGGAACGGGACGACTGTGCCGACCTCGAGGTCCTCAAGGATGTCGGTCAGGTCGGCGTCCGTTCCGCGAGCGACCACGGCGAACTCGTTCGAGCCGTTGGTGCTCTGTGCGATGTAGGCCATATTGGCGTTGGCCTCGCTCAGGGCGAGCCACACCAGCTTCCACGCGCCCTGCGTCGCAAGGCTGGGATCGCTCAGTTGCGCGTCGATGCCGGTGAGGATTCGCTCGGTCTGATGCTCCGGGGTTTCCCCGGACGGACGCGGGGTAGCCCCGGTGGCTGCAAGGGCAGCCAGGGTCATGGTCACCTGGGCGATTGTCGGATCGGGCGCCATCGTCGTTCCTGCTCCTCGGATGTTTTGCCGGTGCGGAGGTGGGACGGCCTTTCGGCAGCATCAGGGCAGATCTGTGCCGAACCGACCGTCAGATTGGATCGCACACAATCAGACCTCCCCTCCGCGTTGTCCGGTGCTTTTCCTGCCTTCAGGTTGACCAGGTTCACCTTGTTGGCCGTTCGTCATACGTGTGTGCGGTTCGCCGAGCCAGGTGCGCAGCGCGGTCGCCAGAGCGGCGGTGTCCGCGGGCAGGCCCGGGGCGGTGCCCAGGCGACGATGCCGTCGGGGCGGATGAACGCGGCCGACGGATCGCCGCGGTCGGCAGGGGCGGCCGCCACGGTCGACAGGCGGTCCCGCCATCCGGCCGCATCCTCGAGGACTCGGCTGCCGCCCGGGGCGAGGATGCCTCCCGCTCATAGGCAAAGGGCCGGAGGCATCAGCCTCCGGCCCTTTGACAACTACGAGGACGGCTCCTGACTGCACCCTGAGACGGTCTCCGAGACGTTCCGACGCATCCTTGCCACCACCGAGCTGCCGCCCATCACCCTCCGCGATCTGCGTCACGTCGCGGACACCCTCACCCACGGCGGGGGCGGCGATCTGCACACGATGAAAGAGACGCTGCGCCACTCCACGATCACGTTGACCTCGGACACGTACACGAGCCTGCTGCCCGAGGTCGACAAAGCTGCCGCCGAAGCCGCCGCCGCGCTGGTGCCACGTGCCCGTAAGGCCCCCTCCGTAACCCCTGCTGTCGGACCGTCCGCTCACGCATCGCTCACGCACGAGGCCGGAGAAGGCGAAGCGCCCCGACCGGATGAAACCGATCGAGGCGCTAAGTAGCAGGTCAGAGGGGGGTTTTCCCTCACTGCTGGCGGTAGGCCGTGTGGGACTCGAACCCACAACCAACGGATTAAAAGTCCGCTGCTCTGCCAATTGAGCTAACGGCCCCCGGCGAATCACCCCTGAGCATAGCCCGCCGGGGCCCGGCCGCCGATCGGGTATCGGTTGCCGGGCCCCGTCGCGACGGAATCAGTAGGCATCAGAGGGGCTTCACCGGGGTGTCGGCGGAGCTTCCGCGAGGTTCGTCGAGGGCGGTAGTGCGTTTGTGATTCGGGTTGAGGAACCAGTGCCGGGCAGAGGCCAGCCACCACGTTGCGGCGAAGCCGAGGACCACCAGGACCGCGATGGGGGCGTAGTTGAACGTCTCCCAGGTGACCGGCGAGACCTGCGGCAGCATGAAGAGCACCGTGATGATCAAGACCCAGGTCACCGCGACGACGCCGACCGGGCGGGACCAGCGGCCCAGGTGCCAGGGGCCCGGGGTGAAGTCGTCGCCCCGGAGCAGGCGGAGCAGGGTGGGGATGACGTAGGCGATGTACAGGCCGATCACGGCGATCGAGGTCACCGCCGCGTACGCCGTGACGTTGATCAGGTACGGGAGGCCCAGGGCCAGGGCGCCGAGGGCGGCGAGCCAGACCGCGGCGACGGGGGTGCGGGTGCGGGGGCTGACCGTGTGCCAGACACGGGAGAAGGGCAGGGCCCCGTCCCGGGAGAAGGCATAGATCATGCGGCTGTTGGCGGTCACGGACGCCATCCCGCAGAAGAGCTGCGCGCCGATCACGACCAGCAGCAGGAGCTTGCCGGTGGTGGCGCCGAGGGCGTCCAGGAGGATCTGGGCGGGCGGGGCACCGGTCGGGGAGTTCAGCGCTCCGTCGTACGACTGGATGGCGAACGTGAAGCCGAGGAGGAGAACGAAGCCGGCGATCCAGGAGGTCCAGATCGACTGGACGATGCCACGCGGGCCTGCCGTGGCCGCGTCGTGGGTCTCCTCCGTCATATGGGCGGAGGCGTCATAGCCGGTGAAGGTGTACTGGGCCATCAGCAGGCCGAGCATCACGACGTAGAAGCCGCTGCCCCAGCCGGTGTTGTTCACGAACTCGGTGAAGACGAACGACGCCGACTGATGCGAGTCCGGTACGAAGGTCAGGGCGCCGACGATCACGGCGACCCCGACCACGTGCCACCACACGCTGACGTTGTTGAGGACGGCGACGATGCCGACGCCGAAGGTGTTCAGCAGGCCGTGCAGGATCAGGATCGCCGCGAAGAGCAGGATCGTCCGGCCGGGGGTGACCTCGAAGCCGAACTGGAGGTTCAGGTACGCCCCGAGGAAGGACGCCGCCCCGAAGTCGATGCCGGCGGTGACAGCGACCTGGCCGAGCACGTTGAACCAGCCGGCGAACCAGGCCCACGCCGCGGCCGAACGCGGCGGGGCGAGGCGGTGGGCCCAGAAGTACAGACCCGCGGAGGTCGGGTAGGCCGAACAGATCTCTGCCATTGCCAGACCCACGAACAGCGTCATCAGCCCGACGCCGACCCAGCCCCAGGTGATGACGGCGGGCCCGCCGGTGTTCATGCCGAACAGATACAGCGTCAGGCAGCCGGAGAGCACCGAGATGATCGTGAACGAGACGGCGTAGTTGGAGAAGGCGGACATCCGGCGCGCGAGCACCTGGGTGTAGCCGAGTTCGGCCAGCCGCTCCTCGTCCGTGGTCGGGGACGGAGCGGGGGCGGACGTAGGTGAGGAGCCCGATGAGGCATCCGGTGGAGGTGCCGCGACTGCGGCATCGTCATTTGTCATGTCCCCAGCGATGCCCTCGCAGGTTCTCCGGAAACGCCCCGGGGCCCGTACACCACCGAAGTGCTGTACGGGCCCCGGGGACCGCTCAGTGAGTCAGCCGGACTCAGCCGTTGCGCTTCCAGCGCGGCTTGTCGTCGCGGCGGCCGAAGGTGCCGGTGCCGGTACCCGTGCCGGTGCCACCGCGGTGGTCGTCACGACGGCCGGTCGGGCGGTCGCTGCTGCCGGAGCGGAAGCCACCGGAGGGGCGGTCGTCACGACGGTCGCGGTTGAACGGACGGTCACCGCCGCCGGAGCGGAAGCCACCGGAGGGGCGGTCGTCACGACGGTCGCGGTTGAACGACGGACGGTCGTTGTCACGACGCTCGAACGAACGGCCACCACGGTCGTCCCGACGGTCACCGCCGCCGGAGCGGAAGCCACCGGAGGGGCGGTCGTCACGACGGTCGCGGTTGAACGACGGACGGTCGTTGTCACGACGCTCGAACGAACGGCCACCACGGTCGTCCCGACGGTCACCGCCGCCGGAGCGGAAGCCACCGGACGGACGGTCGTTGCTTCCGCGGAAGGACGGACGGTCGTTGCTTCCGCGGTAGCCGGACCCGCCGGAGGGACGGCCACTGCGCTCGCCGACACGGTCGTTGCTCCCGCGGTATCCACCACGGTCGCCGCCACGGTCGTCACGGCGGCCGTAGCTGCCCCGGTCGTCGCGACGGTCGTCACGCGCGGCCGGCTGCTCGGGGACGGACACGGCTGCGACGAGCGCGGCCTCGGCCTCGGCAGCGACCTCGGCCACCGCCGCCTCCGGGTCGTCGCCCCGCTCGCGCGCGGCACGGGCGACCAGGCGGTCGGCCTCCTCGCGCAGCTCGACGGCACGGCGCTGGACGCGCTCCAGCTGCTTGGTGAGGTCGGCGGCCTCGCGCTCGGCCTGCTTGGCGGCGTTGTTCGCGGAGTCGGCCTGGACCTCGGTGAGCGAACGGGCGCCGGTGATCTCTGCGACCTCCGGCTCGAAGACGCCCGCGCCCTGCACGATGTGGCGCGAGGCGTCGACGCCCGCGTCCTCCATGAGGCGGAAGATCTGACGGCGCTGGTGCGGCAGCGCCAGTGAGACGACGACACCGGACTTGCCGGCACGGGCGGTACGGCCCGAACGGTGCAGGTAGTCCTTGTGGTCACCGGCCGGGTCCACGTTCAGGACCAGGTCGATGCCGTCGACGTGGATACCGCGCGCCGCGACGTCGGTCGCGACCAGCGCGTTGACGTAACCCTTCTTGAAGTCCTCAAGAACGCGGGTACGGGCACCCTGCGTCATGCCGCCGTGGAGTGCGTCCGCCTTGACGCCCGCCTCGACGAGCTGCTCGGCGATGCGGTCGGCGCCCAGCTGGGTGCGGACGAAGATGATGGTGCGGCCCTTGCGGGCGGCGATGGCGGAGGTGACCGGCGCCTTGTCCTTCGGCTTCACGACGAGGACGTGGTGCGTCATGGTCGTGACGTTGCCCTGGGCGCTGTCGACCTCGTGGCTCACCGGGTTGTTCAGGTAGCGCTTGACCAGCGTGCCGATCTCGTTCTCCATCGTGGCGGAGAAGAGCATGCGCTGACCGCCGACCGGAACCTGGTCGAGCAGCTCGGTGACCTCGGGCAGGAAGCCCAGGTCGGACATCTGGTCGGCCTCGTCGAGGACAGCGACCTGGACGTTCTCCAGGGAGCAGGCGCCCCGGTTGATGATGTCGCGCAGCCGGCCCGGAGTGGCGACGAGGATGTCGACACCGCGCTCCAGCGCGTAGATCTGGTTGCCCATCGACGTACCGCCGCAGACGACCTTCATCTTCAGGCCGAGCACATCGCCGTACGGCTGAAGCGCGTCCGCGACCTGCATCGCGAGCTCACGGGTCGGGGTGAGGATGACCGCGCGGGGCTTCTTCTTCTCGGTGTGGCCGCCGGCCAGCGTGGCCAGGGTCGGCAGACCGAAGGAGAGGGTCTTGCCGGAGCCGGTACGGCCACGGCCCAGGATGTCCTTGCCGGCCAGGGCGTCCGGAATGGTCGCGGCCTGGATCGGGAAGGGCGCGGTCACACCGTTCTGCGCGAGCTTGCGGACGATGCCCTCGGGCAGGCCCAGGTCGCCGAAGGTGACGGTCGGCTCGGCGTCGGCGTCGTCATCCGCGTCGACGGCGGAGTCGGTGTCGGCCTGCTCGGCCTGGGTGGCGTCTGCCTCGATGGAGTCGGCGGACTCGGCGACGACGGCCTCTGCGGCCTCGACGAGTTCGTCGTTCTCGATGTTCTCGGGCATGACGGTGTGGTCAGAACTGGAAATTGACATGCGAAATGCGAAACCTTCCGGAGTCTCGGCACGCGCCCGTAACTCCGTGATTCGCAATTTCGACCGCCTCAATGCGGTCCAGCCACGGCAAGGGAGAGTACGCGCCACACGGCGCGCTTCTGTTTCGGCGCCGGGCAATGGGATCAAACGATCTACCACCATACGCACTCCCCCCCACATTGCGCAAACCGCCCTCCCTCGACCCCCTGCTACACCGGCCCCACCTGCGGCGAGACATCCGGCGTCCGCATCACCGACGGCTCCTCCAGCACACGCATCGCGTGCTTGCGGAGCTGAGCCGCCGACGAGGCGGACGGCTGCGGCGACGGCTCCGAGGGCTCCGGCTCCGGGGAGGCGGGCGGCTCGGGGGTGGCCGGCTCGGACGGCGGCGGGGATTCGGGCTGATGCGGCACTCCGGGCCCCGGCTGCGAGACCGAGGGCACCGGCAGCCCACCACCCCCCGCCGGCCCCGGATCACCCGGCTTCGCGCCGGGGCGTACGCCGCCGGGCGTGCCCGAAGGGCCGGCGGAGCCGCTCGGCTCCCCCGATTCGGCCGCCTCCCGTTCGGAATGCGCCTCGGCACCGCCACCACCGTGGCGGGAGCCGCCGGTGCCCGCCACGGTGCCGCCGTCCGGTCCCCCCGTACTCCCCTTCGGCTCGGACGTCGGCGACGGCGCCGGTTTCCCACCGTCGTCGCCGACGCTCATACAGCCTGTGGACGCGGCGACCGTCACTGCGATGACGGCCGCCCATCGGACGGGGGCGGGCAACTGGCGCACGGGAGGCACCTCCGGGATACGAAGAGGGGGCGGAGCGGTACGGGAAGAAGCGGGGGGCGCCGTGCCCAACTCCCTTTGCCCCGCCGGGGACACGCCCCGCGCCCGGCCCGCACACCTCCCGCACGCCTCCTGCGCGCCACCCGCACGGCGCTCGCACGCTCATCCGTAGCCGAGCGCGTGCAGCCTCTCGTCATCGATGCCGAAGTGGTGGGCGATCTCATGGACGACCGTGATCTCGGTCTCGGCGACGACGTCCTCGCGCGACTCGCACATCCGCAGCGTCGGCCCGCGGTAGATGGTGATCCGGTCCGGCAGCACCCCCGCGTACCACTCGCCGCGATCGGTCAGCGGCGTCCCCTCGTAGAGCCCGAGCAGCTCCGGATCGCCCGGGTCGGGTTCGTCCTCGACAAACACCGCGACGTTGTCCATCAGCCGCGTCAGCTCCGGCGGGATCCGGTCCAGCGCCTCGGCGACCAGTTCTTCGAACTCTTCGCGCGTCATCTCCAGCACCCCGCCATTGTCCCGTACGGCCACGCGCCGAGCCTGGTCGCCACCGCCCCCAGCCCGGACCGAGATCGCCCCGGGCGGTCCTGGCCCGACGACGGGCGAGGTCAGCCGCCATCTGCCGGAGGAGAACCCGACCGGAGCGACCCCTTCGCCTATTCGGTTTGGCTGACGCCGAAACGCCGTAGTACAGTCTCCGACGTGCCCAAGGGCGCCGGTCAGGGCTTGACCGTTCTGAGACCCCAGAGGTTGAAGGAGAAGCGGAACCTCTCGGGGGAAAGCGAAGTCACATGCTTCTCAGGTCCCCTCGGGCGACAGACGCAGAAGCAGCAGCACCAGCAGTTCTGCCCTCATCGTCTAGTGGCCCAGGACGCCGCCCTTTCAAGGCGGTAGCACGGGTTCGAATCCCGTTGGGGGCACGCACCACCTTGTGCGACACTTAGTCGCACAAAAGCTTGGTCCTGTGGAGCAGTTTGGAGTGCTCGCCACCCTGTCAAGGTGGAGGCCGCGGGTTCAAATCCCGTCAGGACCGCTGCAGCCCTTATGAGCTGCGTGGCTGGGTAGCTCAGTTGGTACGAGCGATCGCCTGAAAAGCGATAGGTCGCCGGTTCGATCCCGGCCCCAGCCACCACCCGAAGGCCCCGTCCGATGGACGGGGCCTTCGCCGTTTCAGACCTCTTCCCGGTCCCCCGAGTTCACGCCCCGGCCACGCCACGCCCGTACCGCCAGAACCAGCAGCACCACCGCGACCGCGGCCACCAGCGCCATCGCGTCCGGCACATGCTCTCCGATGCGCTGGGCCCACTGCTCGACGGCGAACGACTCGTCCACGTCCAGCAGTCCGGGCAGCGCCGTCGTCCCGTCGTACGCGAGGAACAGCGCGCCGAGACCGACGAAGAAAAGCCCCGACAGCAGGGTCGTGGTGTGCAGCTCGAAGCGGCCGAGCCGGAAGGTACGACCGCGCAGCCAGGCCCGTCGGCCCAGGTCGAAGCGTTCCCAGAGCAGCGCGAGCAGAAAGAGCGGGACCGCCATGCCGAGGGCGTAGACGGCGAGCAGCAGTCCGCCGTAGACCGGGCTGCCGCTGACCGCCGCCACGGTGAGGACGCTGCCGAGGATCGGGCCCGCGCAGAAACCGGCCAGTCCGTATACGGCGCCCAGCGCATAGACGGATACGGCGGTGGTCGGGCGGATCCGGCCGCTGAGTGCGGCGATCCGGCGCGAGGCGAAGCCCAGACCCACGATCTGCGCGATGCCGAGCGCGATGATCAGCCACCCGGCGCCGAGGACGAGCGCGTCGCGGTGGCTGTAGAAGAGCCGTCCGGCGTACGAGCCCGCGGCGCCGAGCGGGACGAGGGTGGTGGCCAGACCGGCGTAGAAGATGCCGGTGCGGGCCAGGAGCCGCGAGGTGGAGTCGATGGAGTACGCGAAGAAGGCGGGCAGCAGCAGCGCGCTGCACGGGCTGACCAGAGCGAGCAGCCCACCGAGGAAGGCCGCGAAGTAGCCGATGTCAGCCGTCATTTCGCGCTGCCCCCGGCGCCTTCGGCATCCTCGCCGCCCTTGGCGTCCTCGGTGTCGCGGGCCTTCTCGGCCGCCGCCTCGATGGCCCGGGTGAAGGTCTCCACCGACTGGGCTCCGGCAATCGGGCGGCCGTTGATCAGGAACGACGGGGTGGAGGTCGCACCGATCCCGTACCCCTGTTCCTGGTCCTTGCCCACTGCGGCAGAGGCGGCGGAGCTGTCGGCGTCACGCGCGAACCGGTCGAGGTCCGCGACCCCGGCCTGCTGGGCGAGGGCCTTCAGCCGGTCCTTGCCGAACCCCTGTTCCTTGACCCCCTCGGCGTACGCGGCACGGTGGAACTGCCAGAAGCGGCCCTGCTGCCCGGCAGCCCAGGCGGCGCGGGCGGCTGCCTCGGACTCGGCGCCGAAGATCGGGAAGTTGCGCCACTCGATGCGCAGGGTGCCGTTTTCGACGTACTTCTTCACCAGGGCCGGTTCGGTGTCACGGGCGAATTTGCCGCAGTAGCCGCACTTGAAGTCGGCGTACTCGATGAGGACGACGGGCGCGTCCACCCTGCCCTGCGCGAGCTTGTCACCGGCGTCGCGCCGGGCGAGCTTCGCCAGCTCCGGATAGACGCCGGCGTCCGGGTCCGCAGTGACATCGGCGGCCGACGAGGAGGAGGAAGAGGAAGAAGCCGAGTGGTCGGGGGCGGTGGCCCGGTAGGAGACGAAGCCGAGCAGGGCTGCGGCGACTACGACTCCGGCGCCGTAGATCAGCGGCTTCCTGGACGACGGCGTACGTGAGGACGTGGACTTGGGCATGCGGGACTCCGTGCTGGTGATACGGGAGGAAGGGACGGCCGGTCGCAGAGCGGCCGTCTACACCCTCAGTACGGAGAGCTCGACCGGAGTGGGCGCGGCAGCCGCGGGGCCGCGCAGCTTTATCCGTACGGGCGGGCGGACGGGTCCCTGTCCGGTGGCGGCGGGCAGGCCCCACCCGGCGAGGCCGGGCGCCTGGTCGTACGCCGTGCGGGCCCGGCCCGGCAGAGCGGGCTCGCCGTCCTCGTGCTTCCGGCTCTTGCCGCACCCCGGGGCCCCGTGCCGGTCCACGGCCGACGCGGCGGTCGGGGCGGGCCCGGTGGACGCCGCATCCCTGCCGAGGTCGGCCGAGGCGGCCGCCCTTTCGGCGCCGGCCTCAGCAGCCGCGACCGCCGTACGTCCCGCATCACCCGCATCACCCGCGACAGCCGTCGCCGGACCGCACAACAGCCCCAGTGCGACCGCGAGCACCGCCACCAGGCAGCACCACTGCGTACGGGACACGGCGACCGGCCTTTCCGGACGGGGCAACGGGTGGTCAGCTGCCGGAAATGGTACGTGCTGTGATCCCGCGCCTCCACGCAGTGCCGACGTGGTGACCCGGACCGCACGAAATATGTTCGCCGTTCTTCGGGCACGGGTGAGATCCTGGGCTCCGTATGTCTACTTCCTTCGCTGATCTCCAGTCCCAGCTCGGACAGCTCTCGCTCCGCGATGCACACCGGCTCGGCCGCCGTCTCGAAGGGGCGCGCCGCATCCGTAAGCCCGAGGCCCGGCAGACCGTGCTGGACGAGATCGCCACCGAGGCCGGAAAGGCAGCCGAGCGGCTCGCGCTGCGTGCCACGCGGATGCCCGCCCTGTCGTACCCGCAACAGCTCCCGGTCAGCCAGAAGAAGGACGAGATCCTGGAGGCGATACGCGACCACCAGGTCGTGATCGTCGCCGGGGAGACCGGCTCCGGCAAGACCACGCAGATCCCGAAGATCTGTATGGAGCTGGGGCGCGGTGTCCGGGGCATGATCGGGCACACCCAGCCGCGCCGGATCGCGGCCCGTACGGTCGCCGAGCGTGTCGCCGACGAGCTGAAGACCCCGCTGGGCGAGGCGGTCGGCTGGAAGGTCCGCTTCACCGACCAGGTGAACCCCGACGCGACGTTCGTCAAGCTGATGACGGACGGCATCCTGCTCGCCGAGATCCAGACGGACCGCGAGCTGCGCGCGTACGACACGATCATCATCGACGAGGCCCACGAGCGGTCGCTGAACATCGACTTCCTGCTCGGCTATCTGGCCAGGCTGCTGCCCAAGCGCCCGGATCTGAAGGTCGTCATCACCTCGGCGACGATCGACCCCGAGCGGTTCGCGCGCCACTTCGGCGAGGCGCCGATCGTCGAGGTCAGCGGACGTACGTACCCGGTCGAGGTGCGCTACCGCCCGCTCCTCGAAGAAGAGGGCGACGACTCCGACCGTGACCAGATCACCGCGATCTGCGACGCCGTCGACGAGCTCCAGTCGGAGGGCCCCGGCGATGTCCTGGTCTTCCTCTCCGGCGAGCGCGAGATCCGCGACACCGCGGACGCGCTGAACAAGAAGAACCTCCGCCACACCGAGGTGCTCCCCCTCTACGCCCGCCTCTCGCACGCCGAGCAGCACCGCGTCTTCCAGCGCCACACCGGCCGGAGGATCGTCCTGGCGACCAACGTCGCCGAGACCTCGCTGACCGTCCCCGGCATCAAATACGTGATCGACCCGGGCAACGCCCGGATCTCCCGCTACAGCCACCGCACCAAGGTCCAGCGGCTGCCGATCGAACGGATCTCGCAGGCCAGCGCCAACCAGCGCAAGGGCCGCTGCGGGCGTACGTCGGACGGCATCTGCATCCGGCTGTACTCCGAGGACGACTTCCTGACCCGTCCGGAGTTCACCGACCCCGAGATCCTGCGTACGAACCTGGCCTCCGTCATTCTCCAGATGACCGCGGCCGGCCTCGGCGACATCGAGAAGTTCCCCTTCATCGACCCGCCGGACCACCGCAACATCCGCGACGGCATCCAGCTCCTCCAGGAACTCGGTGCGCTCGACCCGGACGAAAAGGATCCGAAGAAGCGGCTCACCCAGCTCGGCCGGAAGCTCTCGCAGCTGCCCGTCGACCCGCGCCTGGCCCGCATGGTCATCGAGGCCGAGCGCAACGGCTGTGCCCGCGAGGTCATGGTGATCGCCGCCGCGCTCTCCATCCAGGACCCGCGCGAGCGGCCCTCGGACAAGCAGACACAGGCCGATCAGCAGCACGCCCGCTTCAAGGACGAGACCTCCGACTTCTTGGCGTTCCTGAATCTGTGGCGGTACATCCGCGAGCAGCAGAAGGAGCGCGGCTCGTCCAGCTTCCGCCGGATGTGCAAGCAGGAGTATCTGAACTTCCTGCGCATCCGCGAATGGCAGGACATCTACGCGCAGCTGCGTACGGTGGCCAAGCAGATGGACATCCATCTGAACGAGGAGGACGCGCCGGAGCAGGCGGTGCACACCTCACTGTTGGCCGGGCTGCTCTCGCACATCGGGCTGAAGGACACCGAGAAGAACGAGTACCTGGGGGCCCGCAGCGCCAAGTTCGCGATCTTCCCCGGATCTGCGCTCTTCAAGAAGCAGCCGCGGTTCGTGATGTCGGCCGAGCTGGTCGAGACGTCCCGGCTGTGGGCGCGGGTCAACGCCAAGGTCGAGCCGGAGTGGATCGAGCCGCTGGCCCAGCACCTGCTGAAGCGGACCTACAGCGAACCGCACTGGGAGAAGGACCAGGCGGCGGTGATGGCGTACGAGCGGGTCACGCTGTACGGAGTACCGATCGTCGCCCAGCGCAAGATCAATTTCGGCCGTATCGACGCCGAGACCTCCCGCGACCTGTTCATCCGCAACGCCCTGGTCGAGGGCGACTGGCGGACGCACCATCAGTTCTTCCACGACAACCGAAAGCTCCTCGGCGAGGTCGAGGAGCTTGAGCACCGCGCGCGGCGCCGCGACATCCTCGTGGACGACGAGACGCTCTTCGACTTCTACGACCGGCGCATCCCCGATCATGTGGTCTCCGGGGCACACTTCGACTCCTGGTGGAAGCACAAGCGCCGCGACGAGCCGGACGCGCTGGACTTCGAGCGCTCGATGCTCATCAACGAGAAGGCCGGGGCCGTCACCAAGGACGACTACCCCGACTCCTGGCGGCAGGGGAAGCTCAAGTTCAAGGTGACGTACCAGTTCGAGCCCGGTGCGGACGCGGACGGTGTGACCGTCCACGTCCCGCTCCAGGTGCTCAACCAGGTCACCGCCGAGGGCTTCGACTGGCAGATCCCGGGCCTGCGCGAGGAAGTGGTCACCGAGCTGATCCGCTCGCTGCCCAAGCCGATCCGCCGGCACTACGTCCCCGCGCCGAACTACGCGGGCAAGTTCCTGGACCGAGCGGTCCCCCTCCAGGAGCCACTGCCGGTCACGCTGGCCCGGGAGCTCCAGCGCATGGTCGGCGTCCCGGTCGGCGCCGACGACTTCGACCTGACCCGCATCCCGGACCACCTGAAGATCACTTTCCGGATCGTCGACGAGCGGCGCCGCAAGGTGGCCGAGGACAAGGACCTGGAGGCGCTGAAGCTCCAACTGCGCCCCAAGGCCCGTCAGGCCCTCTCCAAGGCCGCCGCGGCCACTGCGGGGCCCTCGGGCGAGTCCATCGAGCGTTCGGGCCTCACGGACTGGACGATCGGCACCCTGAACCGCGTCTTCGAGACCCGCCGGGCCGGCCAGCCGGTCAAGGCGTACCCGGCCCTCGTCGATCAGGGCGAGACAGTGGCCGTACGGCTCTTCGACACCGAGGCCGAGCAGCAGCAGGCGATGTGGCGCGGCACCCGGAAGCTGATCCTGCTGAACATCCCGGTGAACCCGGCGAAATTCGCCTCGGACAAGCTGACGAACCAGCAGAAACTGGCCCTGTCCCGCAATCCGCACGGCTCCATCCAGGCGCTCTTCGAGGACTGCGCGACTGCGGCCGCCGACCGGCTGATCGGCGCGCACGGCGGCCCGGCCTGGGACGAGGAGTCGTTCCGCAAGCTGTACGACAAGGTGCGCGCCGACCTCGTGGCGCTGACCGAGCACACGGTCAAGCAGGTACAGCAGGTACTGGCCGCCTGGCAGGCCTGCGAGCGGCGTCTGAAGGCCACCAACAGCCTCGTCCTGGTCAACAACGTCACCGATGCACGGGAGCAGCTCGCGGCCCTCGTGCCGCCGGGGTTCGTCACCGCGACCGGGCTGCGCCGACTGCCCGACCTGATGCGCTATCTGGTCGCCGTGGACCGCCGGCTCCAGCAGATGCCGACGGCCGTCCAGCGCGACACCACGCGTATGGAGAAGGTCCACGAGATGCAGGACGAGTACGCCTGGCTGCTCGAACAGATGCCGCGGGGCAGGCCCGTTCCGCAGGAGGTCCTGGACATCCGCTGGATGATCGAGGAGCTCCGGGTCAGCTATTTCGCGCACGCCCTGGGGACGGCCTACCCCGTCTCCGACAAGCGGATCGTGAAGGCGATCGACGCGGCGGCCCCGTGAGACAACCCCGGTCGGAGCCGTAACGGAACCACCACTTTCGGTGAGGTCGACCAGACCCTCTGACCTGCTGTACAGTCTGTCTTCGCAGCCAGCCGCAAGGCAGCAGCGAAAACCTGGTCCTGTGGAGCAGTTTGGAGTGCTCGCCACCCTGTCAAGGTGGAGGCCGCGGGTTCAAATCCCGTCAGGACCGCAGTAACGAAAGCCCGGATCCTTCTGGATCCGGGCTTTCGCGCGTCTTGACTCCGGCAACTGCCGACGAGTACTCAGACAGCAGGGGCTGCCCCTGTTCCCCGGTGCGGGGCGGCAGTCCACCGGGAGGTGGCACGTATGGCGGCGCCCGCTGGGCACGAGACCCGCGCACTCCTGCGCGCCCACCTGGCCGCCGCTTCCGGCTACCGCCACCTCACTCGCCACTACCCGATCCGCCATCGGCTCCTACGGCTCGCCATGGAGCCCGTGACGGCCTCCCGGACCGCCCCCCCGCCCGAGGCCGCGGGTTCCTGTGCGCGGGGCGCCAGGACGGCGCCCTGGAAGGCCACGAGATCCAGGACGAAAGTCCCTCGCCCGGGTGACCAATGGCGCGGCATTCCGCTTCCTGAAGGTGGCAGGCTCGTACTTGGCAAGGCTCATGCAGTGTGACGGGAGTCACCGAATGAGTTTTGAGAAGGGGTGACCTTACACCCTTCCTACAACTGGCGAATTTAATATGTGCAATTGCACCACTCGGACGGGAGCGCCGCAGGACCTTCCGAACCGCCCCGGCCCAGCTGCCCCGCGGCGGTCGGGAACAGTCCCGCACAGACCCGCGCAAGCCCGCACGGCACCCCGGCCGGAGCCAACCGGACGCCCGGTTTCCAGCGACGCCCGAACCGCCCGGGACGGACCGGACGGGGAAGGCCGCCGGCCTGCTGGAGCACAAAAAGATCGCGCTGGACCCGGCGGAGTCCAGCGCGATCGAACGACGCACCCGTATTGCACAGGTATGGCGCCCGTTGGGGCGGGCGCCCGTCATTTGGAGCTATGGGTGGACCTGTACGGGTTGGGGGACCCGGAAGCCCAGTTGTGGCGCGGCGACAGGGGGTGTGTCAGGCCTCGCTGCGCTGCTGCGGAATACCCGCAAGCAGTGCGCGGACCTCTGCCTCGCGGTACCGGCGATGTCCACCGAGCGTGCGGATGGACGTGAGCTTGCCCGCCTTGGCCCAGCGGGTAACCGTCTTCGGGTCCACGCGGAACATCGTGGCAACCTCAGCCGGGGTCAGCAGCGGCTCGGCATCAGGGGTGCGAGCGGTCATGAGCGGCCTCCTCGGGAGAACCGAACCATCTCGGTTCTTTCCTCTAAATTCTGCACCTTGACCCGCGTTGCCCGAAATGGCGGACGCGGGCCGAGTCGGTTATAGGACGAACGGCTTGTCCTCGGCACTACAACTACACCATCCGTCCAGCCGCGTCGGCCAAACCGATGGAATTGCCCTCCCAGGTGTTCATCAGCGACGGAAGCCGATGGACCATGCCATAGCGGACAGTCACACCACTGTGACAATCAGTCACAGAGCGATCAGGAGCCATCAGACCCCCCATAGCGTGCAATGCTGAGCAATCCGCCCCCAATTGGACGGAAGGAGCCCTCCCCGGACTCCTTGTCCTATTTTGGCACGAGGGGTAGGGAAGGACGCAAGGGCCCAGTTAGTGCTATCCATCACGCTTGAGGCAAAGGCCCGGTTCGGGACGTAAGTCCTAGGACCACGGAGGTACGCTTCCGCCTCTTCATCCTCACGTGTCACACGGGCCACAGGTTCAGACGCGCATGAGACCCTGTCAGTTCGCGAATTGACGATGCCTTACCGCCCGCCAGCGCTCCGCCAGCCGCCCGTACGCCTCACTCGCCCCTTCGGCGTCGCCGGCCTGCAGAGCCGCGATGCCCTCGGCCACATCGGCGGCCGAGCGGTCCCCGGCGAGCTGCGTCGCCGGCAGTGCGTGCACCAGACCTGCGTAGTCCAGTTCGACCAGTGCGCGCGGATGGAACTCCTCCAGCCAGCGCCCCACGTCCACGAGCCCCTCGGTCAGAGGCCCTTCGTCCACGGCCTCCCGCAGCGTCTTCAGCGCCCGGGCCAGCCGGCGCCGGGCCTGGACCATCGGCGTCCGGTAGCGCAGCACGGGCGGCTCACCGCCCTCGCCCGCCTCCGCGTACTCCCGCTCCTCGTCGGAGAAGAGCACGAACCAGCGCACCGGGACCTGCCACACCGAGGTGAGGATCCAGGGCCTGGCGTCCGGATTGCGCTCCGCCCACCGCTCGTGGTCCGCGACGGCCTGCCCGCGCACCACCGGCGGCAGCACCGCGTCGAGAACCGGCCCGGGGAACATCTCCATCAGCTCGTCCAGCGCCAGCCAGCCGCGCAGCCTGGTCCGCCACGGGCAGACGCACACCACGCCGTCCATCTCGGCGACGAACGCGTCCCCGCTCTCGTGCACCGGCACGCCGACCGGCGGTGTGGCCACCAAGTCGGCGAGCGAACGGCGTAGTTCGTCCTGGGCCGTGGGGATACGGGAGCGCCCCGCGTAACGGGCCCAGTGACCGCGTTCGGGCTCCGGGAAGGCGGCCAGCGGCTCGTACACCCGAAGGTAGGACGCGTAAGGGACGAGCACTGAAGACACCACCGACATGCAGCAAATCGTGTCATGCCCGTACTCCGCCGGGGGGTGATCCTTGGCACTGGAACAGATCTACGTCCGCGTAGGACTTACGCTCTTGCCCAGTCGGACCGGCCGTGCCGGCCGGTCCGCGGCCCTCCCCACCTTCAGGAGGGTCCTCCGCCGCTTCGTACTTGGGAGTCACCACAGTGACCGATGTGACCGGCGCGCCTGGCGATGTACTGCACACCCTGTTCCACTCGGATCAGGGGGGCCACGAGCAAGTCGTGCTCTGCCAGGACCGTGCCAGCGGCCTCAAGGCCGTCATCGCCATCCACTCCACCGCTCTGGGCCCGGCCCTCGGCGGCACCCGCTTCTATCCGTACGCCTCCGTGGAGGAGGCTGTCGCGGACGCGCTGAACCTGTCGCGCGGTATGTCGTACAAGAACGCCATGGCCGGTCTCGACCACGGCGGCGGCAAGGCCGTCATCATCGGTGACCCGGAGAAGATCAAGAGCGAGGAACTGCTGCTGGCGTACGGCCGGTTCGTGGCCTCGCTCGGTGGCCGTTACGTGACGGCCTGCGACGTCGGCACATACGTCGCCGACATGGACGTCGTCGCCCGCGAATGCCGATGGACCACCGGCCGCTCGCCTTCGAGCGGTGGCGCCGGCGACTCCTCGGTCCTCACCGCTTTCGGTGTTTTCCAGGGCATGCGGGCCTCCGCCCAGCACCTCTGGGGCGACCCGACGCTGCGTGGCCGAAAAGTGGGGGTCGCCGGGGTCGGCAAGGTCGGTCACCACCTGGTCGAGCATCTGCTGTCGGACGGCGCGGAGGTCGTGATCACGGATGTGCGGGAGGAGTCCGTCCGCCGCATCACCGATGAGCACCCCGAGGTCGCCGTCGCCGCGGACACCGCGTCGCTGATCCGTACCGAGGGCCTCGACATCTACGCCCCGTGCGCGCTCGGCGGCGCACTGAACGACGAAACCGTTCCGGTACTCACCGCCAAGGTCGTGTGCGGCGCGGCCAACAACCAGCTCGCGCACCCCGGCGTCGAGAAGGACCTCGCGGACCGGTCGATCCTGTACGCACCCGACTATGTGGTGAACGCGGGCGGTGTCATCCAGGTCGCCGACGAGCTGCACGGGTTCGACTTCGACCGGTGCAAGGCCAAGGCGTCGAAGATCTTCGACACCACGCTCGCCATATTCGCACGTGCGAAGGATGACGGCATTCCGCCGGCTGCCGCGGCCGACCGGATCGCCGAACAGCGGATGGCCGAAGCGCGTCGTAACTGACGGTCGCGGGGCATCACCAGGCGTTTTCGCCCCTTCCTGCCTGCGGACGCGCCGACCGGCGAGACAAGACTCACGCCGGTCGGCGGGTCGCATGCCAAGAAGAGGTTAAAATCGCAGTTGACCAGCGAGGACGGGGCTTCTCGCCGGTCCTCTTCCGGGGCACGTGATGCGGGCGACGTACCGTATGGCCGCGGAAGCAGGTACCGTTAAAGCCCTACGGGCACGGTCTCTCTACCGAGAGTCCGTCCTGAAACATGAACGCGTGTCAAGACTCTGGGGCCGTCGAGCCCCGTCACCGAGGGGGTCGAGCCATGGGGCGCGGCCGGGCAAAGGCCAAGCAGACAAAGGTCGCCCGCCAGCTGAAGTACAGCAGCGGCGGGACTGACCTGTCGCGTCTGGCCAATGAGCTGGGCGCATCGCCTTCGAGTCAACCACCGAACGCAGAGCCGTTCGAGGACGACGACGAGGAAGATGACCCGTACGCACAGTACGCGGATCTGTACAACGACGACGAGGACGAGGACGAGGACGATAAGTCCGGTCCGTCGTCACAGCGCCGCGGCGCTTGACCTCGCGCTGACACATCAACCCGGTCCGGGCCTGTCCCGGACCGGGTTCTGTGCTGCCCCGATACGGTCCGGCTACTCAGACGGGCTTCGGTGTCCTCGATCGCCGGATGTGTTGGAAACCCGGCGACCGAGGACGAAGCGGTCACCGGGTGACCCCGGTGACCGCCCGTGCCTATCGCGCGTAGTCGCCCACCAGCTCGGCACCCGAGGTGTGCGCCCCGCGCTCTGTGATCTCGCCCGCGACCCAGGAGTCGACCCCGCGGTCGGCCAGCGTCGTCAAGGCGACGTCCACGGACTGCTCCGGGACGATCGCGATCATGCCGACGCCCATGTTCAGCGTCTTCTCCAGCTCCAGCTGCTCGACCTGCCCCGCCTTGCCGACCAGGTCGAAGACCGCGCCGGGCATCCAGGTGGAGCGGTCGACCCTGGCGTGCAGTCCGTCCGGGATGACCCGGGCCAGGTTGTTGGCGAGGCCGCCGCCGGTGACGTGGCTGAAGCCGTGCACCTCGGTCGTGCGGGTGAGGGCCAGGCAGTCCAGCGAGTAGATCTTGGTGGGCTCCAGGAGCTCCTCGCCGAGCGTCCGACCGAACTCCTCGACCTCGCGGTCCAGCGCCCAGCCGGCCCGGTCGAAGACCACGTGACGGACGAGCGAGTACCCGTTGGAGTGAAGACCGGACGACGCCATGGCGATCACGACGTCACCCTTACGGATACGTTCCGGGCCGAGGAGATGGTCGGCCTCGACCACGCCCGTACCGGCGCCCGCAACATCGAAGTCGTCCGGACCGAGGAGACCCGGGTGCTCGGCGGTCTCGCCGCCGACCAGGGCGCAGCCGGCGAGGACACAGCCTTCGGCGATGCCCTTCACGATGGACGCGACACGCTCGGGGTGCACCTTGCCGACGCAGATGTAGTCGGTCATGAAGAGCGGCTCGGCACCGCAGACGACCAGGTCGTCGACGACCATGCCGACGAGGTCGTGGCCGATGGTGTCGTACACACCCATCTTGCGGGCGAGGTCGACCTTCGTGCCGACACCGTCGGTGGCGGAGGCGAGCAGCGGACGCTCGTAACGCTTGAGGGCCGAGGCGTCGAAGAGTCCGGCGAAACCGCCGAGGCCGCCGAGGCCCGCGACCTCGGGGCGCTGCGTCTTCTTCACCCACTCCTTCATCAGCTCGACGGCACGGTCGCCGGCCTCGATGTCGACGCCCGCTGCCGCGTAGGAAGCACCTGTTGTCTCAGACATTGCCTGGGATCTTTCGTGTGGAAATACGGGGCTGGTGGCCAGGGGTGTACGGCTGGACCGTCACGGACGACGCAGTGCGTCGGACGCGGCGGTTGCCGCAGGGCCTGCCGCCAGCTCGGTCTCCAGCAGCTGCTTGCCGAGCAGCTCCGGGTCCGGCAGCTCCATCGGGTACTCACCGTCGAAGCAGGCGCGGCACAGGTTCGGCTTGGCGATCGTCGTCGCCTCGACCATCGCGTCGAGCGAGATGTACGCGAGCGAGTCGGCACCCATCGACGTACAGATCTCGTCGACCGTCATGCCGTTGGCGATCAGCTCGGCGCGGGTCGCGAAGTCGATGCCGAAGAAGCAGGGCCACTTCACCGGCGGGGACGAGATCCGGATGTGGATCTCGGCGGCGCCGGCCTCGCGGAGCATCCGGACCAGTGCGCGCTGGGTGTTGCCGCGGACGATCGAGTCGTCGACGACCACGAGGCGCTTGCCCTTGATGACTTCCTTGAGCGGGTTCAGCTTGAGGCGGATACCCAGCTGGCGAATGGTCTGGGACGGCTGGATGAAGGTCCGGCCGACGTAGGCGTTCTTCACCAGGCCGGCGCCGAACGGGATGCCGCTGGCCTCCGCGTAACCGATGGCGGCGGGGGTGCCGGATTCCGGTGTCGCTATGACCAGATCGGCCTCGACGGGGGCCTCGGCGGCCAGCTTGCGGCCCATCTCCACCCGGGAGAGGTAGACGTTGCGCCCGGCGATGTCGGTGTCGGGGCGGGCCAGATAGACGTACTCGAAGACACATCCCTTGGGCTTCGCTTCCGCGAAGCGCGAGGTGCGCAGGCCGTTCTCGTCGATGGCGACGAGCTCGCCCGGCTCGATCTCGCGGACGAAGCTGGCACCGCAGATGTCGAGGGCGGCGGACTCGGAGGCCACCACCCAGCCACGCTCCAGCCGACCGAGGACCAGCGGGCGGATGCCCTGCGGGTCACGGGCGGCGTAGAGGGTGTGCTCGTCCATGAAGACGAGGGAGAAGGCGCCCTTCACATCGGGGAGCACCTTTGCGGCAGCCTCCTCGATGGTGAGCGGCTTGCCGTCCTCATCGGTCTGGCCGGCGAGCAGCGCGGTCACCAGATCGGTGTCGTTCGTCGCGGCGACCTGGGTGGCGCGGCCGTCCTTGCGGGGAAGGTCGGCGACCATCTCGGCGAGCTGGGCCGTATTGACCAGATTGCCGTTGTGACCCAGGGCGATCGAGCCGTGCGCGGTCGCACGGAACGTCGGCTGCGCGTTCTCCCACACCGAGGCACCGGTGGTGGAGTAGCGGGCATGGCCGACCGCGATATGGCCCTGGAGAGATCCCAGAGACGTTTCGTCGAAGACCTGCGAGACCAGTCCCATGTCCTTGAAGACCAGGATCTGGGACCCGTTGCTCACTGCGATGCCCGCGGACTCCTGTCCACGGTGCTGCAGGGCATACAGTCCGAAATAGGTGAGCTTGGCGACCTCTTCACCCGGAGCCCAGACACCGAAGACGCCACAAGCGTCCTGGGGGCCTTTCTCTCCGGGGAGCAGGTCGTGGTTGAGTCGTCCATCACCACGGGGCACGCCACCGAGTGTAGGCGAGATCGACCACTGGTCCGAATTCGGGATACCGGGCCCGAGCACCGGGGAAGCGCTCCCAGGGGCGGTTCGCGGACCGCCTCGGGCAGTCACTCGGAGTGATCATTTCCGGGTCGCGGTGAGGTGCGGGACGTGGTGCGGACCGGCCACAGGGCGGCGGTCGCCCGGACCAGCGGCCGGTTACCGGCTAGTTCCGGCCACTCGGGGCACGGGGTCGGCCGGTCCGGATGGTGGCGCTCGGTGAGCCGATCGATGCTCTGGCGCGAAGTCCGGCCGAACGTCCGTTTCGTGGCGAGCCTCACACCTGGGAGCCCGGTATGCGGCTTCTCGGGGGCCTCGGCAAAGGTGGCGTCGGGAAGCCCGGCCGCCGCGGAGCCGGAGCTGCCGGCCGGGCTGCGGGCGTCCTGGGAGCGCCGGACGCCGGCCTGCTGCCGCACCCGACGGGTTCCTGAGTCAGCCCCCTGTCCCGGTGGCCGATGCGCCGAGTCCCCTTCCGTTCTCCGCGGTGAGGGACAGCGTGCGGTGATCGATCCGGTACGTCGTCCGGCCGTCCAGGATCGCGAGCAGTTCGCGCTCCAGCTTCATCCGGGGGGGCCGGGCACATCATCTTGGTGCCTTCGACCCGGCCGAACGTGATGGTGGAACCGGAGACCGCCGCAGTGCCGCGGAACCGATTGCAGCCGAGGGTGCCCTGTACGGAGCCGTCCTTGCCGAAGCTCAGTTGCGCCTTCTCCTGCGCACCCGCGGGCAGCGACGAGGCGACCGTGCCGGCGACCAGGGTGGTGACCGTCCAGGTGGTGCCGGTGAGCGGGGCCGGCTGTCGCGCCGTAAGGACGATGGAGTCGCCGTTCTCCGCGGTCAGGGTGAGGGTCTTCTTCGCCACGGCCGCGGTGAGTTCGCCGCTGAACGCGCCGGAGATGGCCGCCTCGAACCGCTGGACGTCCTTCTCGCAGGCCATTGAGGTGCTCGTGCCCGGCCCGACCGTGATCGTCTCGCCGTCGATGCGGACATCGGCGGTGAAGTGGTTGCAGCCGTAGTTCCCGGTGGCCCGGCCCTTGGAGTCGATCTCGACATGGGCGCCGGAGGGGGCGGCGGTCCGCTTCCCGTCGACCGTCACCGATTCGACACCCCAGCGGACACCGGTGACGGACAGATCGGTCCGCACGGCGTCACCACCGGAACCGGACCCCGAACCGGCCCCGGCGCCCGTCTCCGTACCGCAGGCGGCCAGGGCGAGGAGGGCCAGGCCTCCGACGGCCGTACCTTGTTTCCGCATGCCCCTGGGACGGTCCGGGCAGTCGTCCGGTTCCCCCTCACCCCATCAGGGGCAGCAGCGCGGCGAGATCGGCCCGCTCACCGCTGGCGCTGACCTTCGCCGCGTCGAGTTCCTGGGCCCACTCCGTACGCCCGGTGGCGAGCCGGATCCAGGTGAGCGGATCGGTCTCGACGACATTGGGCGGCGTACCGCGCGTGTGCTTGGGGCCCTGGACGCACTGGACGACGGCGAACGGCGGTACGCGCACCTCGACCGAGCCACCCGGCGCCTTCTCCGCGAGGGCGTCGGCGAGCAGCCGGGTGCAGGCGGCGAGCGCCTGCCGGTCGTACGGGATACCGAGGCCGGCCGCCTCGTTCAGATCGTCGGTGTGCACGACGAGTTCGACGGTACGGGTGACCAGGAAGTCGGCCAGCCGCATCGTGCCGGCCCGGGTCGGCAGCAGCCGGTCCTCCGGGGCGTCGGACACCAGCTCCTCGAACCGCCCGGCAACCTCCCCGTACAACGCGTCCAGGTCCGGACGGTCCGCGGCGAGCACCTTGGTGTCGTCGGCGATGCGCCCGGCCCGGCCCGCGGTCGAGAACGGCCATTCGAGGAGCGTCAGATCGGGCTTGGGCGAGGCGGGTTCGGGCAGCTCCGGATTGCGCGTGACGTGCGAGAGCGCCATGGACAGATGGACGGCCAGCTCGCGCACGGTCCAGTCCCCGAGCCGGGTCGGCAGCGCGAGCTGTTCGGGCGTCAGGGCGCGGACGGCTTCCCGGACGTGGGCGAACTGCGCCAAGACCGCGGTGCGGGTCCTGACCGGGTCGTAGCGGCGGGCTCGTTTCTGGGACGGCGGCATGGTCCAGGAGCCTAACGACCTCGCCCACGATTGGCAGTGGGAGAAGGAGCGGCGTCCGGGGCCTTCGAATCCAAGGCGGAGGAAGGAGTCGACGCGGAGCGTCGGCGACTGACGACAACGCCGGAGGCGGAGGTCCCGGACACCGCGACGCCGCTGACAATCGCGGGCGAGGTCGTAAGGGGTGTCCGGCGCGGTTCAGGGTCGGACAGGCCCCGAGCCCTGTCGGACCGGCTGCCTCAGGACCTGGTCGCGAAGTCGCCCAGTCCCTTGTCGAGCAGATCGAAACCGCGCTCGGCGAGCGCGACGGCATCCGGCGCCACCGCGTCCGCCGACTCCCCCGCCAGCAGCCGCATTTGATTCGCGGAGATGAGGGCGTTGCGGGTGGCGATCAGCTGGGCGGCCGCGATCCGGGCGAGGGACGGCTCCTCGCCCTCCTCGACCAGGACTTCGGCGAGCAGGTCGAAGGAGCGCATGGAGAACGCGTGGGCCCGGATGAGCAGCGCCGGGGTCTCCTGGATCAGCCGGCGCAGCCCGAGCACCACAGGCGCGTCGCTCAGCCCGACGGAGGGGTCACGGGCCTCGATGGCGGCCAGGAACTGACGCCGCACGGCGGCCGCCGCGGACTCGCCGGGGGCCCGGTCCCGCACCACCCGCGCGACATCACCGATGTGCTCCTCCATGGGAGCGAGGACCAAGTCCTCCTTGCCGGCGAAGTAGTTGAAGACGGTCATCTTCGACACCTCGGCCGCCTCGGCGATCTCGGCGACCGAGACCTTGTCGAAGCCGCGCTCGGCGAAGAGCTCGGTGGCCGCGGTCAGCAGACGGTGACGCGTCTGGAGCTTCTTGCGCTCGCGCAGGCTCATCCCCTCAGTCATGGCATCACTGTACCAGGATGAAGATTAATCTCGGATTAAATATTGACTCAATACATTTCCATGGCACGGTGGTGCGGCCACAGCAGCACTGCGCCGCTCCGGAGGGGGTCCTGCCATGCCCACAGGCATGACCGGCCGGCAACGCATCATCGGCTTCATGCTCTGCATCGCCACGATCCTGCCGGCCGTGCTCGACACGGACATCGTTTCGTCGGCGACCGTGCCGATCGTCCACGATCTCGATCCGGCGCACGACGCCGACAAGATCTCCTGGCCGATCGCCGCCTGCCGGCTCGCCGCGACCGCGGCACTGCCGCTGTACGGGAACCTCTGCGACGCGCTCGGCACCAAGAAGGTCTTCATCGGGGCCGTAGCCACCTTCCTGAGCGGTCCGGCGCTGCGCGGACTCGCCGGGTCCATGGGCGAGTTGATCGCCGCCCGCGCCGGTGGCGGCCCCGGTCCGAGCCCTGCCCGTACCGCCGAAGGTGAATGCCTGCCGATTCACCGGAACACCGCTGCCCCACCGGCTGAACGGAATTCCGCGAACTGTCCGCATCTGCACCCCGATGGTCCATCAGCAGGAAATGCACATCCGGCTCGGCGGAATTCCCGGAGCTCCGGATCCGCCGAACCTACGGAACGAGGACGGCCCCGCCCATGAACCGGGCGGGGCCGTCCTCGAACGGGGTCGGGCGTCAGGCGAGCAGACCCGGAATGGTCTCCTCGTGCGCCGTGCGCAGCTCGCTCAGCGGAATGCTGAACTCGCCCTGGATCTCGATCTCCTCGCCGTCCACGACACCGATACGGGTGGCGGGCAGACCCCGCGCCCCGCACATGTCGTTGAAGCGGAGCTCCTCGCTGCGTGGAACGGAGACGACCGCGCGCCCCGCCGACTCGGAGAAGAGGAAGGTGAACGCGTCCAGACCGTCCGGCACGACCAGCCGGGCACCCTTCCCGCCACGGAGGCAGGACTCGGTGACCGCCTGGATCAGACCGCCGTCGGAGAGGTCGTGCGCCGCGTCGATCATGCCGTCGCGGGAGGCCGAGATCAGGATCTCGCCGAGCAGCTTCTCGCGGCCCAGGTCGACCTTGGGCGGCATGCCGCCCAGGTGGCCGTGGATGACCTCGGACCAGGCCGAGCCGCCGAACTCCTCACGCGTGTCGCCCAGCAGGTAGAGGAGCTGCCCCTCTTCCGCGAAGGCGACCGGTGTACGCCGGGTGACATCGTCGATCACACCGAGCACGGCCACGACCGGCGTCGGGTGGATCGCCGTCTCACCGGTCTGGTTGTACAGCGACACGTTGCCGCCGGTGACCGGGGTGCCCAGCTCCAGGCAGCCGTCCGCGAGACCACGGGTGACCTCGGCGAACTGCCACATGACGTCCGGGTCCTCGGGCGAACCGAAGTTCAGGCAGTCCGAGATCGCGAGCGGCTTGGCGCCGGAGGCGGCGACATTGCGGTACGACTCCGCCAGCGCCAGCTGCGCACCGGTGTACGGGTCGAGCTTGGCGTACCGGCCGTTGCCGTCGGTCGCCATGGCCACGCCCAGGTTCGACTTCTCGTCGATCCGGACCATGCCGGCGTCCTCGGGCATCGCGAGCACGGTGTTGCCCTGCACGAACCGGTCGTACTGGTCCGTGATCCAGGACTTCGACGCCTGGTTCGGCGAAGCGACCAGCTTGAGGACCTGCTCGCGCAGCTCGGCGCCGTTCGCCGGACGGGCCAGCTTGCCCGCGTCGTCGGCCTGCAGCGCGTCCTGCCAGGACGGGCGGGCGAACGGGCGGTGGTACGTCGGGCCCTCGTGGGCGACGGACCTCGGCGGCACGTCCACGATCTGCTCGCCGTGCCAGAAGATCTCCAGCTGCGAGCCCTCGGTCACCTCACCGATGACGGTGGCGATGACGTCCCACTTCTCGCAGATCTCCAGGAAGCGCTCGACGTGCTGCGGCTCGACGATCGCGCACATGCGCTCCTGCGACTCGCTCATGAGGATTTCCTCGGGCGAGAGGGAGGAGTCGCGCAGCGGCACGGTGTCCAGCTCGACGCGCATACCGCCGGAGCCTGCGGAGGCCAGCTCCGAAGTGGCGCAGGAAAGGCCCGCACCGCCGAGGTCCTGGATACCGGCGACAAGCTTCTCGCCGAAGATCTCCAGGGTGCACTCGATGAGGAGCTTCTCCTGGAACGGGTCGCCGACCTGGACGGCCGGACGCTTCGCCGGGCCGGTCGACTCGAAGGTCTCCGAGGCCAGGACCGAGACGCCGCCGATGCCGTCGCCGCCGGTGCGGGCGCCGTACAGGATCACCTTGTTGCCGGGGCCGGAGGCCTTGGCCAGGTGGATGTCCTCGTGCTTCATCACGCCGATGCAGCCTGCGTTGACGAGCGGGTTGCCCTGGTAGCAGGCGTCGAAGACGACCTCGCCGCCGATGTTCGGCAGGCCCAGGCAGTTGCCGTAGCCGCCGATACCGGCGACGACGCCCGGCAGTACGCGCTTGGTGTCGGGGTGATCGGCCGCGCCGAACCGCAGCGGGTCGACGACCGCGACGGGGCGGGCACCCATGGCGAGGATGTCGCGGACGATGCCGCCGACGCCGGTCGCCGCGCCCTGGTAGGGCTCGATGTACGAGGGGTGGTTGTGCGACTCGACCTTGAAGGTGACCGCGTAACCCTGACCGACGTCGACCACACCGGCGTTCTCGCCGATGCCGACGAGCATCGCGTCGTTGGCGGGGACCTTCTCGCCGAACTGCTTGAGGTGGACCTTGCTGCTCTTGTACGAGCAGTGCTCGGACCACATCACGGAGTACATGGCGAGCTCGGCGCCGGTGGGACGGCGGCCCAGGATCTCCCGGATCCGGGCGTACTCGTCCTCCTTGAGGCCGAGCTCCTTCCAGGGCTGCGCGACGTCCGGGGTCTCGGCCGCGTGCTTGACCGTATCCAGGCTCATGCGTTGACCAGCTTCTTGATGATCGAGGTGAAGAAACCGAGGCCGTCGGTACGACCGGTTCCGATCAACGGCTCGACGGCGTGCTCCGGGTGCGGCATCAGACCGACGACATTGCCTGCGGCGTTGGTGATGCCGGCGATGTCGCGCAGCGAACCGTTGGGGTTCACGTCCAGGTAGCGGAAGGCGACGCGGCCCTCCGCCTCCAGCTCGTCGAGGACGCGCTCGTCGGCGACGTATCGCCCGTCCATGTTCTTGAGCGGTACGGAGATCTCCTGGCCCGCGGAGTAGTCCGAGGTCCAGGCGGTCTCCGCGTTCTCGACGCGCAGCTTCTGGTCGCGGCAGATGAAGTGCAGGTGGTTGTTCTGCAGCATCGCGCCGGGCAGCAGATGCGCCTCGGTCAGGATCTGGAAGCCGTTGCAGATACCGAGGACCGGCATCCCGGCCCGCGCGTTCTCGGTGATCGTCTCCATGACCGGCGAGAAGCGGGAGATGGCTCCGGCCCGCAGATAGTCGCCGTAGGAGAAGCCGCCCGCCAGGATGACCGCATCGACCTGGTGCAGGTCCTTGTCGCGGTGCCACAGCGATACGGGTTCGGCGCCCGCGACCCGTACGGCCCTCAGGCTGTCCTTGTCGTCGAGCGTGCCGGGAAAGGTGACGACTCCGATACGAGCAGTCACTTCGACTCCTCGGCCTTCTCCACCTTCACGGTGAAGTCCTCGATGACCGTGTTGGCGAGGAAAGTCTCGGCCATCTCGTGAATACGGCTGAGGGCGGCGTCGTCGACCGGCCCCTCGACCTCGAGCTCGAAACGCTTTCCCTGACGTACGTCCGCGATTCCCTCGAAGCCGAGACGGGGCAGTGCACGCTGCACCGCCTGTCCCTGCGGGTCGAGGATCTCGGGCTTGAGCATGACGTCGACTACGACGCGTGCCACTGGCACTCCCGGTGGTGGTGTGGTGCGGCTGTTTCTCCGGGGGGCTCCCCAGACCCCCGCAGGTTCCCTCAGCCTACCTGGCCAGAAATTCTACGCGGGTAGATATCGAGCACCCTTGATCACGCCCAGATATCGACCGTGACAGCGCATGGGGAAAATCCTGCGAAAAAAATCCTCACCGGCAGCACACATAGAAGGCTGACACGCGGAGGCAATTGGTTGGTCTTCACAATGCGGCACCCACCGCTGTACAAATGATTACCGGGGAATGCAGCATTGCCCCTAAACAGTCGACACCGGTCGACTCACATCCGCCTAACAGCCGGAAGGCCGGCATCAGCGCATGTCAGACGCGCCGATGCCGTAGGAAAGGACCGATATCCGTGGCTCAGCGCGTAGTGGTCACGCTCTTCGACGACATCGACGGGGGAGCAGCGGCGGAAACGGTCACCTTCGCCCTGGACGGGAAGTCGTACGAGATCGACCTCAATCCGTCCAATGCAAAGAAACTGCGCAAGGTCCTGGCGCCGTACATGGCGGCCGGTCGAAAGCAGACAAATGCCGGTAAGCGCGGCAAGACCCCTGCGTCGTACCGGCACACCTCACTCGCACCCGACCCGGCGGCCGTGCGCGCCTGGGCCCGCTCCCACCGGATGGAGGTGCCGGCCCGCGGCCGGATCCCCAAGAAGGTCTACGAGGCGTTCCGCGAAGCCAGTTGAGAACTCGGCCCGCGTCCGGATCGCCCCGGACCGGTCGCCGGGGCCGGCCGGCGAACGCTCGCCAACGCTCCGGCGCACCTCTCGGCGACACCCCGTGGCCACCGACTTGCGCTACACCCCTGCAGGTCGGCTAAAGTCTGGAGCACGCCGAGGGGCAAGGCCGCAAAGCCGAACCTCACGCAGCGTGCGGGTGTAGTTCAGTAGCAGAACATCCCCCTTCCAGGGGGAAGGCGCAGTGTGCAATTCCTGTCACCCGCTCTGCATCACTCTTACCGACCACTCCGGTGAATCGGGTAGAGTAGTGCTCGCACCGCCCGATGGATCTCCTCAAGGGGAGTACAATGAGCGGCAGCAATGCGGACGTGGCTCAGTTGGTAGAGCATCACCTTGCCAAGGTGAGGGTCGCGAGTTCGAATCTCGTCGTCCGCTCTTGATCGGTTTGTTCGAAGGCCCTGGTCGATATCGACCAGGGCCTTCGTCGTATTCTCGTCCGCGCTCCTTGCCTGATGCTCATGACGTTTGTCATGAGCAGTGGTGACAGCTCGCACTGCCCGCGGCGACGAGCCGGCGGAAATCTGTAGGCATGACCAGCGACGACATTCCCAGCGACCGTGCGGGCGGCGCCGTGGCGGACATCACAGACGAACCCGCTACCGGTTCCACGACAGATCCCGTGATCGTTTCGGCGACCGGCTCCGTGATCGATCCCGTGATCGAGGCGAGCGGTGTGCGGAGGCGCTACGCCGGCGGCTTCGAGGCCGTGACCGGTGTCTCCTTCTCTGTGGCGCGCGGCGAAGTCTTCGCTCTGCTCGGTACGAACGGCGCGGGAAAGACCTCCACCGTCGAACTGCTGGAGGGCCTGGCCCGGCCCGACGGCGGCACGGTGCGGGTGCTCGGCCACGACCCGTACCGCGAGCGCGCCGCGGTGCGGCCACGGATCGGGGTGATGCTCCAGGAGGGCGGCTTCCCGTCCGAGCTGACGGTCACCGAAACCGTACGGATGTGGGCGGGGTGCACCAGCGGCGCCCGGCCGACCGGTGAGGCGCTGGACCTGGTCGGGCTCACCCACCGGGCGCGCGTACGGGTCAAGCAGCTCTCCGGCGGCGAGCGGCGCCGCCTCGACCTCGCACTGGCCCTGCTCGGCCGGCCCGAGGTGCTGTTCCTGGACGAGCCGACCACCGGGCTCGACGCCGAGGGGCGGCGCGACACCTGGGAGTTGGTACGGGGGCTGCGCGACGGCGGGATCACCGTCCTGCTCACCACGCACTACCTGGAGGAGGCCGAGACGCTCGCCGACCGGCTGGCGATCATGCACCGGGGGCGGATCGTGACGGCGGGTACCACCGCCGAGGTGACGGCAGCCCGTCCCGCCCGCATCCGGTTCGTGCTGCCCGAAGGAGTCCCGGCGGCGTGGCTTCCGCTGCCGCTGCGGGCAGCCGCCGAGGGACGCAGGGTCGAGATCCGTACCCACCGGCTGCAGGAGGCGCTGGGTGAACTGCTGCTCTGGGCCCGGGAGTCGAATGTGACGCTGCTCGGGCTCGATGCCAGGTCGGCCTCGCTCGAAGAGGCATTTCTCGATATCGCGCAGAGCGCGTCGGAGTCGGAGAAGGCGGCTGCCGCATGACGAGCACAACGATGTCCGGGCGGCTGAACGCTCTCGGGCGGGCCGAGCTCACCCTGCTCGCCCGGAACAGGACGGCGGTCTTCGTCGCGCTGCTGGTGCCCCTGGCCATGGTCGCGGCCATGAAGTCGACGCTGGAACAGGTCGATCTGGGCGGAACCGGACTGACCGTGGCCGGGGCGGCGCTCACCGGCGGCATCGGCATGGTGCTGGTGCAGGTCGTGTACATGAACCTGGTCGCCGCCTATGTGGCGCGGCGCGAGGACCTGGTCCTGAAGCGGCTGCGTACCGGTGAGATCGCCGACCGCGAGATCCTCGCCGGGACCGCGCTTCCGTCGGTCGCGCTGGCGCTGGCGCAGACGGCGCTGGTGGTCCTGGCCGGTGCGGTGCTCTTCGGTCTCGGTGCGCCCGAACGGCCCGACCTGCTCGTCGCGGGACTGCTGTTGGGTGTGGTGCTGCTGTCGGCGCTGGCCGCCGCCACGTCCGCGGTGACCCGGACCGTACAGACGGCGCAGATCACCACGCTGCCGCTGTTCCTCGTCTCGATGATGGGCTCCGGGCTCTTCGTACCGCTGGAGATCCTGCCGGACCGGGTGGCTTCCGTGTGCGAACTGCTGCCGGTGACCGGGGTGATGATGCTCGTACGGGCGGGCTGGCTCGGCGGGGCGGACGGGTACGACCTGCTCGGGGCGGGGCTGACCGCGCTGGCCTGGACGGTGCTCGCCGTGTTTGCTGTGCAGCGGTGGTTCCGCTGGGAACCTCGACGCTGAGGAGGGTTGTGCCGTGCGCGTGCGGTGGCGAACGGGGAGCTGGCGCGGCCGCAGCGGGTTCGACAAGGTCGACCTGTATACACGCGGCACGCTGTACGGGCTGGTGTGGATCGCGGTGCTGATCCAGATCCTGATGTCGGTGACCCGGCCCGTGCGCGGTGCGGCGCCCGCTGCGCTGATCGCCCTGGCGATCCTGCTCGTCATCGCGCAGGGGGTCTGCGGGACGGTGCTGACCGCCAGGGGGCTGGAGAAGTATCTGGGCCGGGGGACCTTGGACCGGCGGCTGGTCACTGTCGGAGCCGTGTCGCTGGTGGCGAACATGGCGGCGGTGCTGGCCCTCGCCCGGTGCACGGGCATGCGTGAGTTCCCGGAGCCGGGATTTGTGCTCAGCGCATGCGTGGTGCCGTTCACCTGCGCTTTCGTGCTCATCGTGCCGAAGTGGGTGTCCATGCTGCAGCAGGCCGCCGTCTCGGCCGGGGTGTGCGCCGTCGTGGGGCTGCTCGGCGGCAGCGGTGCGCTGATGACGTCCGCACTTTTCGCCACGGCGTTCGGCAGCGGGATGATGTCCGTCACCACGCGGATGTCCGCCTGGTCGCTGGGCGTGATGTGGAAACTCCGCGAGGCGCAGGACGTGGAGACGCGGCTGGCGGTCGCCGAGGAACGGCTGCGGTTCGGCCGGGACATGCACGACGTCCTGGGCCGGAATCTGGCCGTGATCGCGCTGAAGAGCGAGCTGGCGGTGGAACTCGCCCAGCGCGGCAAGCCGGCGGCCGTGGACCAGATGGTCGAGGTGATGCGCATCGCCCGCGCCTCCCAGCAGGAGGTGCGCGATGTCGTACGCGGATACCGGGAGGCCGATCTGAGTACCGAACTCATGGGCGCGCAGAGCGTGCTGCAGGCGGCCGGGATCGAATGCGCGGTGGAGGGCCATGAGGGCGGTCCGCTGCCCGCGCCCGTGCAGTCGGCGCTCGGCTGGGTGGTGCGGGAGGCGGCGACCAATGTGCTGCGGCACGGTGATCCGCGGCACTGCACGATCCGGCTGCGCGCTTCGGCGGACGCGGTGGTGCTGGACATGGAGAACGACGGGGCGCCGCAGGCCACCGTCGGGCCGGGCGGCTCCGGGCTGGCCGGGCTGCGGGAGCGGCTCCACGCGCTCGACGGTTCGCTGGACGCAGGTCCGGCGGGGAACGGGTTGTTCCGGCTGACGGCCACGATCCCGCTGCCGCGCACGGCCCCGGACCCCACCCCGGCTCTTCAGGAGGAGCGACGATGACAGCTGTACGGGTGCTGCTCGCCGACGACGAGCATCTGATCCGGGGCGCGCTGGCCGCGCTGCTCGCCCTGGAGGACGACCTCGTGGTGGTCGCGGAGGCAGCGACCGGCCCGGAGGCACTGGCCATGGCGCGGGCTCATCGCCCCGACGTGGCGGTCCTCGATCTGGAGATGCCGGGTGCCGACGGTGTGAACGTCGCCACATCCCTGCGGGCCGAACTGCCCGGCTGCCGGACGATGATCGTGACGAGTCACGGCCGGCCGGGACATCTGAAGCGGGCACTCGCGGCAGGCGTGCGGGCCTTCGTACCGAAGACCGTAAGCGCCCGGCAGCTGGCCGGGATCATCCGGACCGTGCACGCCGGAAACCGTTATGTGGACCCGGAGTTGGCGGCCGA
The DNA here is from genome assembly GCF_036002945.1 of Streptomyces sp. NBC_01224. Lineage (NCBI taxonomy): Bacteria > Bacillati > Actinomycetota > Actinomycetes > Kitasatosporales > Streptomycetaceae > Streptomyces > Streptomyces sp. NBC_01224. The sequence goes on from NZ_CP108529.1 coordinate 4,416,441, forward strand.
TGCGATCTCCGCCGGGGACTCGCCGCTGACCGCGCGCGAGGCCGAGGTGCTGGAGCTGGCGGCCGACGGGGCGCCGGTCGCGGAGATCGCGGAGCGGGCGTCGCTGTCGCAGGGAACCGTACGGAACTACCTCTCGGCGGCCGCCTCGAAGCTCGGGGCGGAGAACCGTCATGCCGCGCTGCGTCTCGCACGCGAGCGCGGATGGGTATAGTGGTCATCGCGCTTCGGCGCTTGCGGACGTAGCTCAGTTGGTAGAGCGCAACCTTGCCAAGGTTGAGGTCGCCAGTTCGAACCTGGTCGTCCGCTCGGTTCAGCAAGAAGCCCCCGGTCTTTCGGCCGGGGGCTTCTTCGTGTTCCGGGAGCTGCTTACTGCCAGGGCGTGCCGGTGAGGAGTTCGTACGCCTCCAGGTACTTCGCCCGGGTCGCGTCCACGATCTCCTGGGGCAGCGCCGGGGGCGGCTGCTCGCTCTTGCGGTCCCAGCCGGAGGCCGGCGAGGTCAGCCAGTCGCGCACGAACTGCTTGTCGTAACTGGGCTGGGCCTTGCCCGGCTCCCAGGTGGCCGCGGGCCAGAAGCGGGAGGAGTCCGGGGTCAGCACCTCGTCCGCGATGATCAGCTCCTCGCCGCCGTCGGCCGTGGGAGCGAAACCGAACTCGAACTTCGTGTCGGCGAGGATGATCCCGCGCGCTCGCGCGATGTCACGGGCCCTGCTGTACACGTCCAGTGTGGTGCGGCGCAGCTGGGCCGCGGTCTCCGCGCCGACCTGGCGGGCCACCTCCTCGTAGCTCACGTTCTCGTCGTGGTCGCCGACGGCCGCCTTGGTGGCGGGAGTGAAGATCGGCGCCGGGAGTTCGGAGCCGTCGACGAGGCCCTCGGGCAGCGCGAGGCCGCAGACCGTGCGGGACTCCTTGTACTCGACGAGGCCCGAGCCGGTGAGGTAGCCGCGGGCGACGCACTCGACCGGGACCATCCGCAGCGACTTGCAGATCAGCGTCCGGCCGGCCCAGTCCGCGGGGGCTCCGGCGGGGAGCTCCGTGGACAGGACGTGGTTCGGTACGAGATCGGCGAGCTGGTCGAACCACCACAGCGAGAGCCGGGTGAGCACCCGGCCCTTGTCGGGGATCTCGGTGGGCAGGACCCAGTCGTACGCGGACATACGGTCGCTGGCGACCATGACGAGGTCGCCCGCTTCGTTCCGGTACAGGTCGCGCACCTTGCCGGTGTGGAGGTGGGTGAGCCCCGGGACCTGCACTGGTTCGGGCTTTTCTACAAATCCGGACACGCTGCCTCCGCGTAGGTTGATCCAGGAGTCGTACCGATTCTCCCGTATCGGGGTGCGATGGGGCGGAGCGGGGGCGTCCGTGGCGCCGAGTGCCGTGGCCCCGGAGGCGTTTCAGGCGCGTTTGCAGATGCGGTCGAGGAGATTGGCGGTGGCCCGCTGGATGCGGGGATCCACATGGCCGGGGCGGTCCAGCGCCGGAGACCAGGCGAAAGTGCCGGAGGCGAAGACGAGTGCGCCGGACGGGGCCCGGTACAGGGAGGTCTCCTGGTGGCGCTTGACTCCTTCACTGTCCTGGTACGGGGAGTGGGCGAGCAGGATGCGGCTCTCGTGCTCGGGGAGTGCGGTGCGCGGGAAGTAGCGGTCGGCCTCGCCCGCGACCAGGCCGTCGATCTCGTCGCCCTCGCAAGCGCCCGTCGAGTCCCACAGCCAGTGCTCGGCGTTCCGTACGACCAGGGGGTGCGGATCGGGGACCCGGCCCGCGTACTGGATGCCGAGAAGCTGCTGCTCGGGACGGTCGATCTCGCGCCAGAGCGCGGGCTTGCCCGGGCCGCGGCGCTTGCGGCAGGTGAGCAGCCGGTCCGGGACGCCGGACGGCGACGGGGAGAGGCTGACCTGCCAGTACATGGTGTTGGCGGAGAGGAAGACGAGCGAGGTGCCGTCGTCGCGGGCGCGTTCGGCGGTACGGCGCATGGGCACCGACCAGTACTCGTCGTGGCCGGGGAAGACCAGGCCCCGGTAGCGGCCCGGGTCGATCCGGCCCGCGTGCAGATCGCGTGTGTCGGCGTACGCGATGTCGTAGCCGTACCGCTCGGCCCAGCGGATGAAGTCGTAGGCATGACCGACGTGGAGCGGCAGACCGGCGCCCGCGTACGGGCGGTCGAAGGAGACGGTGACCGCGGCGTCCTCCTCGCCCAGGAGGCGGCCCTGCTCGTCCCAGGCGTGGTAGAGGCTGGCGCCCGTGCGGCCGTCCTCCGGGTAGAGGTTGTACGCCTGCCAGGTGATGTCCGGCAGGACCAGCAGGAGATCGGCCGGGTGGTCGTCGCGGACCGTGAACGGGATGTGGGAGCGGTATCCGTCGACTGTGGTGAGCACGGCGACGTATGCGCCGATCGACCAGTAGGTGGGGATCTGCAGCCGCCAGGACTGCCACCAGTGGTGGCAGGAGACCGTGCGGTCGGCGGTGAGCGGGGCCGGCTGGACGATGCCGGAGAGTCGGGGGCTCGTGGTGATCTTGGCGGCGCCGTCGCCCCCGTAGTGACCGATGCGGTAGACGTCCACGGAGAACTGCTGGGGCGGGTCCACGGTGATGTGGAAGTCGATCGCCTCTCCGGGGGCCGCGGCGCCCGTGGAGGTGAAGCCCTTGATCTGGCGGTGCACATCGTCGGCCGTACGGGTGCCGCCGTCGGTGGAGCCGCGGGCCAGCGTGGGGTCCACGTACCAGGGGACGACATGTCCGGTGTCGTCGAAATAGTTCTCACTGCCGCGCAGCCAGGGCAGCGGGCCCTGCCCGAAGGGGTCGGAGACGGCGTGCGCGAGGGCACCCGACTCCCATCGACGAATCTGCTCCGCCCCCATACCGCTTCCCTCCCTCTGGTCCCCGACACAACAGTGAGACAAAGTTGATCGTCACCGGGGACCAACGGCGATCATCACCGGCCGTGCGTCATCAGTGCGCCAACAGTGATGCGCCGACTGTCAGCGTCGATCCCCAGCACATCACATAACGCATGCACTCCGTCACCGTTCGTCGCTAATTGACGTGAACGGAACGCTTCCTTCCGGGTATTGGGGGTGCCGTGGCCCCGACGGCGTTGTCTCTGAGCAGGGTAGGGATGCTGTGGTTCGGCTCTCTGGTCGAGGCCGTCGAGGTCCGTGTTCAGACGAGACGGACGGGTTTGTCGGTGCGTACGCCGACCGAGGCGAGCCAGGAACGCAGCGGCCCCGCATCCCCGTCCTCGACCAGGCTGAGGACGGGACTGACCAGATCCGCCCGGCGCTCGCCGCCGACCAACAGCGCGGGACCGTCGAGCCAGTCGAGTCCGGGCGCAGCACCCGCCGTGTCGACCGCAGCGCAGCAGACCATCGCCGCGACATGGTCGGCGAGCAGTTCCGTACCCGTACGGGGTGGCTGGAGCGGGAAGAGCGGAAGGAGGTCGGGGCGCCAGAAGTCCAGGACGTCCGTGCCCGAGTGAGCGACGCTCCGGGCACCCACCGGGCCCGATGTGCCGCCGGCCGGGGGCTGTTGGACCGCCGCCACCTCACGGGCCACCGCGGCGCTGATCCCTGCCGCGAGCTCCTCGCCGCTCCCGCACCGGCCTGCCAGATGCTCGACGACACGGGCCAGCGTGGGCACTGTGGCGTCGATGGGAAATACCACACAGCCGGGATCGTCCGAGGAGCCGCCGTCGGGCGACGCGGGCGCCGTTCCCATCGAGTCGAGGACACGGTGCAGACGTGCGGCCTCGGTGCGCCACTTCCGGTCGACCACCTCTTCCGGATACTGCTGCCAGTCGACCGGCGACCAGCCGGGACCGGTCTCCGCCGGGCCGCCGTGGAAGAGCCGTGCCGCCAGCAGCGATGCCGCCTCGTCGGCCGCGCCCGGCTCCTCCAGGAGGTCACAGGCAGGGCGCTCACCGAGCCGCGAGGTGAATCCGTCGGCAAGCCGGTCGCGACGGGAGAGCTCGGTGAGGGCGGACACGACACCCGCGTCCAGCCCGGACGGCCAGCGGCCCATCTGCCAGGCGGGCAGCGCAACGCGGGTGAGCAGCCGGTCCCAGCCCGCGTAGGCGAGGCCGACCTGCTCCTGGGCGACGATCCGCAGCCCGTAATCCACACCCTGTGCACGGACCGACGCGGCGGCGGCGACGCCCCGCTCCATCTCCGCGGCATGGGTGCGACAGCTGCGCAGCAGAAACAGGGCGACCCGGCCGACGAAGGCCCGCGGCACTCTGCGCACCCGGGACAGCGGCCCGGAAACGGGCGCGGCCGCGTCGGCAACCGCTCCGTCCAGCCCCCGTACGAAACGACGTGCTGCGGCTATGTCGGGATGCGCGGAGGGGCCTGTGCCCGCGACGACCGGGGCGAGCACCGCCCGTAGCTCCGCGACCCGCATCCACCACAGGAACGGCGAACCGATGACCAGCACGGGCGCCGCCTGGACCCGACGGCGGGTCCGGACCGCGGAACGCGTTCCCGGATCCGCTCCGGGGCCTGCTGCGGGCCGCGCCGAGGGGTGTGTGCGGTCCTCCAGCCAGCTGTCGCAGTCGGGCGTGAGCGCTATCGCCGAGGGCGCGGGAACCCCGAGCCGGTCGGCGAGGTCCCTGACCAGACGGTAGAGATCGGGGGCGGCGTCCTCCGGGAGCGGGACGGTCGGGCTGACCGCCGGCCTCGCCCGTACGATCGCGACCGCGACCACTGCGGCGAGCAGGAGCACGACGACCGCGCAGGCTGTCACGGCCCAGCGCGCCGTGTCCCAGCCGCTGCCGACGGCATGGCCCTGTGCGCCCGCGACGAGCAGCACGACGGCCACCGCCGCCGGCAGGATGGCTGCGGCGGTCGCTCTGCTGCGGATGCGCAGCAGAGCGAGAGCACGGGCGCGCGCACTCTGCGCACCCAGCTCCTCACTTGTACCGGTACCGGACACGGCCGGACGTCACCCCCTCTGCCCCCGCGGCGGTGTTGTTCACTCCCCCACTGTGGCACCCGTCACTGACATCGCAATGCCAGTGGGCCAAGTGCCGGAATGCTTGCGCCGCACCTTAGTTGGGGCCTCGGCGGGCGTCATCCGGATAGCTCAGCCGTCACTCGATGGAATGGCTTTGGGTAAAGGTGCTGACGCGCCGCCGTCCTTGGGGCAGCGGCGCGTCAGTGGGTGTCGACGGGGGTTCGGGGGCGGGCTTGAGCCGCAGCCGGGGGCGGGCAGATCGGGTGACGTACCCGGCCCCGCGCCCCGGACCAAGGCGGACCCGTACGACTCGGAGGACTCGCGTCCGGTCCGTTCCGTTCCGTTCCGGTCTCAGGCCTCCGCGGCCTTCTGGGCGATGTCCGTGCGGAACTGCGATCCGTCGAGCCGGATCCGGGCCGCCGCCGTGTAGGCGCGCTCACGGGCGCCGGCGAGGTCCTTGCCTGTCGCGGTCACGGACAGCACCCGCCCGCCCGCGCTGACGATCTCGTCGCCGTCGCGCCTGGTCCCGGCGTGCAGGACGTACGCATGCGGGGCATCCTGCGCCGCCACATCGTCGAGGCCGTGGATCGGGTCACCCGTGCGCGGCGTACCCGGGTAGTTGTGCGAGGCGATGACCACGGTGACGGCGGCCTCGTCGCGCCACTTGAGCGGGGGCAGCTCGTCCAGGGTGCCGTTGGCGGAGCCCAGCAGAACCCCGGCCAGCGGAGTCTTCAGACGGGCCAGGACCACCTGGGTCTCGGGGTCACCGAAACGGGCGTTGAACTCGATCACCCTGACTCCGCGCGAGGTGATCGCGAGGCCCGCGTAGAGCAGCCCGGAGAACGGGGTGCCGCGGCGGCGGAGCTCGTCGACGGTCGGCTGGAGCACCGACTGCATGACCTCGTCGACCAGCTTGGGGTCGGCCCACGGGAGCGGGGAATACGCGCCCATGCCACCGGTGTTCGGGCCCTCGTCGTTGTCCAGGGCGCGCTTGAAGTCCTGCGCGGGCTGGAGCGGCAGCACGGTGGTGCCGTCCGTGATCGCGAAGAGGCTGACCTCGGGGCCGTCGAGAAACTCCTCGATGACCACGCGGTCGCAGGCCAGGGCGTGGGCGCGGGCCGCCTCGACATCGTCGGTGACGACGACGCCCTTGCCTGCGGCGAGACCGTCGTCCTTGACGACGTACGGGGCACCGAATGCATCGAGGGCGGCGTCGATCTCGGCGGGGGTGGTGCAGACATAGCTGCGGGCGGTCGGGACGCCTGCCCCGGCCATCACGTCCTTGGCGAACGCCTTGGAGCCCTCCAGCTGGGCCGCCTCACCGGACGGGCCGAAGCAGGGGATGCCTGCGGCGCGCACGGCGTCGGCGACGCCGGCGACGAGCGGTGCCTCCGGGCCGACGACCACCAGCTCGGCGCCCAGGTCAGTGGCGAGGCGCGCGACGGCGTCGCCGTCGAGTGCGTCGACCGGGTGCAGTTCGGCCACCTCCGCGATGCCGGCGTTGCCGGGAGCGCAGTACAGAGCGGTGACGTCGGGGTCGAGGGAGAGAGAGCGGCACAGGGCGTGTTCGCGGGCGCCGCCGCCGATGACGAGGACCTTCACGGGGTGCAGCCTAGCCGCCGGGGCGCGGCGGCCTTGACGGACACCGCTCCGTGGACAGTCCGTGAGGTGTACCGCGCCCCCGCCCGGCCCGCGCTACTCGTTGGTGAACTCCTCGACGACCGTGGCGCCCAGCTCGCGGACGATCAGGTCGTGCCCCGAGAGTGCCGAGTCGACGAGGTCCGGGTCGTCCGCCTCCGGGGTGTCGTCCTCGGGAGCGACCGATCGCGGAGGTTCGGGCGCGGAGTACGGCTGCGGTACGGGCTCCGCGCCAGGTGTGGCGCTCGGCTGCTGGTGCGGGGCGGGGGCGGGGCGGGGTTCGTAACTCTGCTGGGGCGCGGGGGCCGGACGCTGCGGCGCGGGCGCGGCGGCGGAGGGGCGGCCGCCACCGGTCTGCGGGGGTGCGCCCGCACCGCCCGACGGGTCGACGATCGCCTCGATCTTCCACTGTGCGTTGAACCGCTCGGCGAGGGCCTGCTTCAGCACATCCTCGCTGCCGCTGCTCGTGAAGTTGTCACGCGCGCCCGCGTTCAGGAAGCCGATCTGCAGGGTGGAGCCGTCGAAGCCGGTGACCTGGGCGTTCTGGCTGAGCAGGATCCAGGTGAACCGGCGGCGGTTCTTCACGGCCTCCAGGATGTCCGGCCACATGTTCCGAACCTGGCCGGCGCCCTGTGTCATTCCCGGGCTCGGTTCGGCGGCGGCAGGCACCGGTGCCGCGGGCGCGGCCTGGGCCGGGGCGGTGGCCGGGGCTGCCTGCGGGACAGGCGAATGGCCGGGAGCGGAAGCGGTCGGCCAGCCACCAGGACGGCGGCCCGATTCCGGTGCGGCGGCGGTGGGCCAGGCACCGGGGCGCTGACCGCCCGCGGGAGCCGGGGCCTCGGCCGCCGGCTGCGGAGCGGCCGGCGCGACGGGGGCCACGGGCTGCGCGGGCGCCGGGGGCGCTGCGGCGGGTGCGGGCGGCGCCGCGGGGGCGGGCGCCTCTCCCCGTACCGCCGCACGCGCGACAGCGGGTCCGGCGCCGGGCTGCGCGGCCGGGGCGACGGGGACGGGGGCATGGGCCGGAGCCTCCGGCCCGGGTACGTACCCCATGGCGGGCCCCGTACCGGCGGTCGCGAAGGACGCACCGCGCTCCAGCCGGTCGAGCCGGGCCTGCAGCGAACGCTCGTCGTCGAAGGCCGCGGGCAGCAGCACCCGGGCGCAGATCAGCTCGACCTGGAGGCGCGGCGAGGTCGCCCCGCGCATCTCCGTCAGCCCCTCGTTGACCAGGTCGGCGGCGCGGCTCAGCTCGGCGGCACCGAAGACGGACGCCTGGGCCTGCATCCGCTCGACGACATCGGCGGGCGCGTCGATCAGGCCCTTCTCCCCGGCGTCCGGCACGGCGGCGAGGATCACCAGGTCACGCAGTCGCTCCAGGAGGTCGGCGACAAAGCGGCGCGGGTCGTTACCGCCCTCGATCACCCGGTCCACGACCTCGAAGGCCGCGGCCCCGTCGCCCGCCGCGAAGGCGTCCACGATCGAGTCGAGCAGCGAGCCGTCCGTATAACCGAGCAGCGAGGTCGCCATGGCGTATGTCACACCGTCGTCGCCCGCGCCTGCCAGCAGCTGGTCCATCACCGACATCGAGTCACGCACGGACCCGGCCCCGGCCCGTACGACCAGCGGCAGCACGCCGTCTTCGACGTAGCTGTTCTCCTTGCCGCAGACCTCGGCGAGATATTCGCGCAGTGTCCCCGGCGGCACGAGGCGGAACGGGTAGTGGTGCGTACGCGACCGGATCGTGCCGATGACCTTCTCGGGCTCGGTGGTCGCGAAGATGAACTTGAGGTGCTCCGGCGGCTCCTCGACCACCTTCAGCAGGGCGTTGAACCCCGCCGGTGTGACCATGTGCGCCTCATCGATGATGTAGATCTTGTAACGACTCGACGCGGGCCCGAAGAACGCCTTCTCCCGCAGATCACGGGCGTCGTCCACGCCACCGTGCGATGCGGCGTCGATCTCGATGACATCGATCGATCCCGGCCCGTTGCGCGCGAGGTCCCGGCAGGACTGGCACTCTCCGCACGGCGTGGGCGTCGGCCCCTGCTCGCAGTTCAGACAACGGGCGAGGATGCGCGCGCTGGTCGTCTTGCCGCAGCCGCGCGGACCGCTGAACAGGTACGCGTGATTGACCCGGTTGTTCCGCAGGGCCTGCTGCAGCGGGTCAGTGACATGCTCCTGCCCAATGACCTCGGCGAACGACTCGGGGCGATAGCGGCGGTACAGCGCAAGGGACGACACACATACGAGGTTATCCGGGCGGACTGACAACCGGCCCCGGACCGGCCAAGCGCCGCACACCCCCTGAAAACACAAGGGCCCCCCACGCACCCGCCAGAGCCAACCTACCCTTGCTGCCTTCCGGCCCTGGGGGAGTTCAGTCAGATAGCGCCACGTGAGGGGCTGAAGCCCACCTTAGCCGATCCCCACCCCTGCCAGTCCACTCCCCCACCTTCCGGAACCTCCCCGGACGAGCCCGCGGCAAGCCGGAGGGGAGCCGGAGGGGAACGGGTTCGCGAGCACTCCTCAACGTCTTGTATTGTTTGCCGCGGAGGATTCGCCTAGTGGCCTAGGGCGCACGCTTGGAAAGCGTGTTGGGGGCAACCCCTCACGAGTTCGAATCTCGTATCCTCCGCCATTGCTCTCACCGGGCAATACGTTGAAGGGCCCCACCGTTCGCGGTGGGGCCCTTCGACGTGCGTGGTCTCGGTTCTGGTCTCGCTTGCTCCTGGTTGCTGTCCCGAAGGACCCAACCCGGTCGTTTGCCTGCGCCGAAACCACTGCCCTCGGAGACTCCCCGACCAGGAGCTGTCCGGTCGATCATGGTCGTGTGGTCCGGCATGATGCTCGGGTGGGCATCATCGTCGAGTTCTTCGCCGCTCCGGATGATGTGCCAGCTGCTCTGGTTCTTCAGACCGGGCCGCGACGCGCATTCGAGTCGCTCTCTTTCGGCAACTTCGATCCCGAAGAAGCTGTGGTCGAGTGGGAGTGCCTTCTCGCCGGCGGCAGCTTCGAGGAACTCGTCGAAGCCGGCGAGCCTCGTATCGTCGCCGGCCAGGGCGACGACGGGTGCGTCGTGTTCGCGCTCTCGTCTCGCCTGGCCGCGGCACTCGCCGAGGAAGACGTAGCCGCGCTTGTCGTAGCGCGTGGCGACGGCTCGGAACTGTTTCAGGCGGTTGATCGCCCTCTCGACGGTGTTGCGCTTCCTGTAGCGGTCCTCGTCGAACCCGGGCGCCCGTCCGCCGCGTGAGCCTCTGCGCAGACGGGCGGCCCGACTGTCGCTCCTCTCCGGGATCGTGTGGCGGATCCCGCGCCGCCGCAGATACTCGCGGACGGGACCGTTGCCGCAGGCCTTGTCGGCCGCGATGCTGTCCGGCTTCACACGTGGCCTTCCCGGGCCGGGCCCGGGGAAGCGGATCTTCTCCAGCACAGGGATGAACCGGGTGCAGTCCGCCCGCCGGCCTGGCGTCACGATCAGGGGCAGTGGGCGACAGCGGCCGTCCGCGCCAGGTGGATCCTGCTGGTGAACCCGCCCCGCGAACGGCCCAGGCAGTAGCCACGACGAACTTCATTCCGAAACGATCAGTAAGCCATGGACGCACTCGCGGAACTCACCTACGCCATCCGCGACTTCTAGTCGTGCACGACTCAATACGTACGATCTGGCGCATGGGTGGGCTCAGTAGGAACTCGGTGTACTGGGGCGGATATGGCGTGGTGATGGCGACCGCGCTCATGGCGGGCTGTCTGGCGATGGCATCGACGGCACCGCTCCTTGTCGTCGCCGCGTTGGTCGCCGTCGCGGCCGCGATGTTTCCCGCGCTGTGGTCGCCGCGCACAGCGCACTGGGTCCCGGTCATCGTGTTGGGCACCTGCGCGGTGTCCCAGGTGGCCACTTTCGTCTTCCAGGGGCCGGTTGCCGGTGAAGCGGAGACCTGGTGGCTGGTGGAGAGTGTCGGCTTGATGGTGCTGATGGTGCCGGCGGTGCGCAGGCCCCGTGGACGCACTGCGCTGGTACTCACAGTGCTCCTGACCGCGACCATCACGGAACTACCGCTGCGGATGGTGCTGAGGGTGGATCCACCGGCTAACTTCGAGCAAGCCGTCAAGCTCTGTCTGGCCTGGCTGCTGTTGGCCGCGGCGGCCAGCGGCACTGGCTGCTATCTGCGGGTTCTGGACGCGCGCGGCAGCGCGGCGCTGGCTGCTGAACGACGGACCCAGCGACTCGAACTCGCCCGGGATCTCCACGACTTCGCCGCCCATGACGTGACGGGGGTAGTGGTCCTCGCGCAGGCCGCTCAGGTCCTTGTGGACCAGGACCCGAAGCGAGTCGGGGAACTGCTCACGCGCATCGAAGAGGCGGGCAGGCAGGCTCTGTCCTCGCTGGACCGCACCGTGCACGTGTTCACCGGTGACGACGCGGCGACGGTCCGGCACGGGCGGCATGCCGGGGAGACGGCCGATGCGGGCGGCGACGCGGGCGGCGACGCGCTCCGCCCGCGTCCGCGGGATCTGGACGGGCTGAAGGCGCTGACCGACCGGTTCGCCCGCACGGGCGGTGCGGCCGTGCGGCTTGATCTGGCCGACGGCGCCTTGGCTGACCTCCCATGGCGCGTCAGCGAGTTGGGATACCGGGCGGTGGTGGAGGCGCTCACCAACGTACGGCGGCATGCCCCCGGCGCGTCCGAGGTGTGCATAGCGGTGTCCCGTGCGCCGTACGGCGGCATGGACACGCTCAGCATCACCGTGATCGACGACGCGCCGAACGTCGGCTCGGAGGAGGACTCGGGGGAGCCCGGGGAGCCTGAGCGGCTGGGCGGTGGGACCGGCCTGGCGGATCTTCAAAGGCGCGCGGCGGACATGGGGGGTGAACTCGCCGCGCATCCGCACCCTTCGGGGGGCTGGCGGGTGAGCGTACTGCTGCCCCTGGTGGCATCGGGGCCCGGCAGTGGTAACGAACAAGACCGGCCGAACGGCTGATGCCACGGAAGCAGGCGCTGAGCGACCATGAAGGGGCCGGCTGAGGGACACGGTCCGTTCCTGATCCGGTGATACACCCACCCGGGAAATTGCTGGTCAGGAGATTCGGGGGGATCTTCCAGATGATTCGCATTCGCATGTCTGCCGAGGATCTGACGTGTATTCGTATCGGCTCGGGCCTTGGTCCGGAAATCGAGGCGATTTTCGCGCTGGAAGTCTTGCGGGGGAGTGCGAACCACTTTCAAGCGTGGCGGAAAGGCGTGCGTAAACGGCTCTCCTTACAAGGGGATTTGGCGGCCCGTCTTGATCACCTTGTTCGGACGCCAGGAGTTTTCCGGGACGTCCTGAGGATCTGGACGGGCGACCACGACATGGCATCGGGTGAGAACACAATGCCTCTTCGGTCGCACGCTGAGGCAAGAGCATTGGTACGGGCTTTCTGCCGTGTGGCCATGGCGCCCGGCTGGCCCGCGATTCAGGCGCGCATCGACGCCGAGACGGACGCTTGCCGGCAGATCGCGGGCAGTGCCGGAGTGAAAACGCTGCTGAGCAGCTTGCATCCACGAATTCGCTGGCAGGGCTGGAGCCTTGAGATCCCTGCGGACGAGCCGAGCGAGGTCGTCCTGGACGGACGGGGGCTGGTACTCGCTCCCTCGCTCTTCCTGCAGAGCGCGGGAGAGATGCTGGTGAACGCCGAGGGGGCCGGGAACAGCGTACCGACGCTGGTCTTCCCGGTGCGGTTCGACCCGCGCCGGGAAGTTCTGCCGACCGGCGAGTCCGACGGTGCCATCGCCGCACGCGACAGAAAGCAGTCGCTCGGGGCGCTCGTCGGGCGGACCAGGGCCGCGCTCCTGCACGCCGTGCTCGACGAGTCCACCACCAGCGAGCTCGCCGAGTCGCTCGGGGTGACAGCCGCAGCGGTGAGCCAGCATGCGGCCATCCTTCGATCATCCGGACTCATTACGAGCCGTCGCAGCGGCAGCAGCGTGCTGCACACGGTGACGCTGCTGGGCCTGCATCTGTTGCGTGGCGAGAGCGCCCGGCAAGCCGGTCATCGAACCGCCTCCGGTGCCCGGCTCACGGCCCGGGCCTGAGGCCCGCTTCCCAGGCCCAGGCGGCGATCCCCACCCGGTTGCGCACTCGCAGCTTGCGCTGCAGGCTGCTCAGGTGGGACTTGACGGTGCCCAGTGAAATGAAGAGTTCCGCGCAGATGTCGGCGTTGGTGAGCCCTTCGGCTACCAGGGTGGCGATCTCCTCCTCGCGAGCGGTCAGAGGTTCCACCGGTTCGGACGGGCGACGACGCGGTTCGGTAGCGGCGCAGCAGCCTCATCGTGATCTCGGGGCTGATGAGCGCGTCGCCGGCGACCGCGGACCGTACAGCCTCGGCGAGCAGCGCGGGCCCGGAGCGTTTCAGGAGGAAGCCGCACGCGCCGTAGCGCAGTGCGGTGTGCACGTATTCGTCGAGGTCGAACGTGGTCACCACGACGACCTTCACTTCGGGGGCGACGCCGACCAGTCGGCGGGTCAGTTCCAGGCCGTCCATGCCGGGCATGCGGATGTCGGCGAGCAGCACGTCCGGTCGCAGTTCCCGGACGGTCTCCAATGCGCTGGGTCCGTCGGCGGCCTCGGCCACGACCTCCAGGTCCGCCTCGGCTTCCAGGATGTGCCGGAAACCCTCGCGGACACTCGCCTGATCATCCGCGACTACTATGCGCGTCTTCATGGTCACATCATGCCACGAAGGGGGTGCACCGATTGCTACTTGTTATGGCCGCGGTAATTGATTCATGGTGGCGCTCATCGCGCTCGCCCATCGCTGTACCTCGCCGCAACCATCTCTGACTTGGTGAATTTAGAGACCGCTAAATGATGTTGGTACGAAGGCTCGAGATGGGGAATCGTAAGTGTCGTCACCGAGGCGTGGAAGTCCGGAGATGGAGAAAGGGGGGTGGGTGTCTTATGGGCGCGAGATACGAGCCCAAGCAGGAGTTGGTCCGGTAAGGCCTCGGCTCGTGCGGCCTTCCCGGAAACCGAACATACCCGTACCGAAGGGTAGGAAATCGCAATGTCCTCAGCGCCGACCGTACCGACACAACCTCTTCGAATTCCAGGGGTCATAAGGTTGTTCACGTCTGAGGTACGGGTGCATCCAGGGCGCGTCGCCGGAGCCGCGGTGGCCTGTGCGGTCACCGCCGCCGGTGTCGGTGCGTGCCTGGTGCTGATGACCGGCGTGAGTGGCACGGGCTATGCCGAGAACTCGGCCGCGGCGGCCACCGCCGACAGCGCGCAGGCCCTCCTGTCCCTGTTGCTCACCCTGCTGCTGATGTCCGCCGTCCTGGTGACCGGGTCCACGGTCTCGCTGTGGACGGGCCAACGCCTCGGCCAGTTCGCCGTGTTGAGGGCGCTCGGGGTGTCGGCCCGCCGACTGCGCGCCATGGCGATGCTGGACGTGGCCGCGCTGTCGCTGCTGTCCGCAGTGGTCGGCGTGGGCGTCGGCATCCTGCCCCTGGCCCGGGTCGTCCGGCAGGTGATGGCCGACAACGACCTGTACCCCGCGGCTGCCGGGCTGCCTTCCCCCGCCGTGACCGTACTGGAGGCGGCCGCGGTCTGCGTGGGAACCTCCGTGGTCGCGGTGGTGGCGGCGCTGACCGCTGTCCTCGCGGCGGGCCGGGTACGCCCGATCGACCTGCTCAAGGACGACGCTCTGGCGATGGCGCCGAGCCGACGGAGCCCGGTGCGGCTCGGCATCGGTATCGCACTGCTCGTCACGACGTGCCTGCCGCTGCTGGTCCTGATGGTCGTGCCCATGCTGCCGGGGATACTCAAGGCGGCGCTGGCCCCGGGCTTCGCCCTCATGATCATCCCGGTGCTCGCGGTACTCGCCCCGTGGTACGTGCCCCTGCTCGTGCGGCCTCTCGGCGGGCTGCTGCGACTGCTCGACAGACGTGTCGGACGGATCGCGGCCGCCGGGCTGCGGGCGGCACCCGTGCGTACGACCGCGGTCGCCGTGCCCGTGCTCCTCGCCGTCGGGCTCGCCGCGGCGATGCTCGGGGCCGGAGCGACCATGGGCGAGGCGGTGCGGGACCAGACCGAGCGCGGCCTGCGGGCCGACGGCGTGGTCAGTGCCGAGCCGGACCACCGGCTGCCGGCCGGGGCCGGCGCCACCGCCTTCCCCGGCGGCACCGCGACTCCTCTCGTGCACACCACGGTCACCGCGCCGAAGACCTTCTACGACGACAGCCCCGAGCCGGTCCGCGCCTGGGGCGCCGACGCGCGGGCGCTGCCCGGGGTCCTCGACCTCGACGTGGAGCAGGGCCGCCTCGACGCGCTCACCGGAAGCAGCTTCGCCGCCGGTGCCACACAGGTTGAAGGGCACCACTGGAAGATCGGCCAGACGGTCAGGTTGCGGCTTGCGGACGGCAGTTCGCACCGGCTGCGGCTGGCCGCCGTCTACGGCCGTGACCTCGCGTTCCCCGAGTTCCTGCTGCCCGGCTCCCTCGCGATGGCCCACACCCCGGATGCCTACGCCGAACAGATCCTGTTGCGCGGCGACATCACCTCCTGGCCGAAGACAGCAGGCCAGGAGGTGGCCTCGCGCTCCGCGTATCTCGCCGACCTCGCACCGCGCAGCCCGCAGGACGACCTGGCCGCCCATCTGATCGTGGCAGTGGTCAGCGGCTACGCGCTGCTCGCTGTCGCCAACACCTGCGCCCTGGCCCAGCGCGACCGCCGTGCTCAGCGGGCGCACCTGCGTGCCCTGGGGCTCACCCGGTGGCAACTGCTGCGTTGTGTCCTGTACGAGTCGTCGGGCGGCGCCGTCGTCGGCGTGGTGCTGTCCGCGCTGACCGCACTGATCTGCCTGACTCCGCTGGCGGCCGCACTCGGCGTACATGCCATGCCGACGTTCGACGTGCCCTGGACGCTGGGCGTGCTCGGCGCCGTACTGGCCGCGGCGGCGCTCGCCTCGGCCCTGTCCGCACGCCCGCTGCGTGACATCCGTGAGCAGTTCGCGGGCAGTGCGTCGTGACTCGCCCGCCGCGTACGCGAGGACTCGGCCGGTACCGCCCTGGCACGCGTGGAAGCTGTGCGCCGCGCTCCAGGACGCCACCGGCGGATCCGCGCCCCTCCTGCTCGACCACCACGAGTCGGGCGGCCACCTCGGCCGCCCCGGCCCCGACGCCGCGGCACTCGGCGCCCGAGCACTGCGTCTCCTCTCCGCCGCGAGCGGCCTTAAGCCCCCGAGCCCCACGGCGGGCAACCCCGCCCCCCCGATCACCGATGAACCCGAGGAACACGACATGACCTCACCCCGCCCCTGGCCGGTCGGCGTCCCGGCCCACCGCACGCCGCCCGTGGACCCCGCGGCGGCGGCCTCCGCAGTGAACCTGACCAAGGTGTACGGGCAGTCGGACGCCCAGGTCGTCGCCCTCGACAGGGTCTCCGTCGCGTTCCGCCGCGGCGAGTTCGCCGCGATCATGGGGCCTTCGGGTTCGGGCAAGTCGACGCTCATGCACTGCCTGGCCGGACTCGACTCCGGCACATCGGGCGGGGCCTGGCTCGGCGACGTGGAGCTGTCGCGCCTGGGCGATCGCTCCCTGACCCGGCTGCGCAGGGAGCGGATCGGCTTCGTCTTCCAGGCGTTCCACCTGATCCCGGCACTGACCGTGCTCGAGAACATCGTGCTGCCCCTGACCGTCGCCGGACGCAGGCCGGACCAGCAGTGGCTGCGCTGGGTCATCGACACGGTCGGCCTCGCCCACCGGCTCGGCCATCGCCCGGCCCAGCTGTCCGGAGGGCAGCAGCAGCGGGTCGCCTGCGCGCGCGCCCTGGTGGGCCGCCCGGAGATCGTCTTCGCCGATGAGCCGACCGGGAACCTGGACTCACGAGCGGCCGCGGACATCCTCGGGTTCCTGCGCCGGTGCGTGCGCGAGCTGGGCCAGACGGTCGTCATGGTCACCCACGACCCGCTCGCGGCCAGCCACTCCGACCGCATCGTCTTCCTCTCCGACGGCCGCATCGTCGACGAACTGGCCCACCCCACCCCGGACCTCGTGATGAGCCGCATGCGGCAGTTCGACACGAGCATCGGCATCAGCCACTGGGCAGGGCCCGACGCGGGGCCATGACCAGTCCGGCGAAGTCCGTCACCTGCCACCCACGCAGGACCGTCCACGCAGGAGTCATGCATGTTCGGCACCGACAGACGTGCAGTCGTTCCCGTCGGATTCGTCGCGCTGCTGCTGGCCGCGCTGGTCCTCCTCATGGCCGAGCGGGCTGATGCGGACCCGACGGCGGACAACTGCCCGCAAGGCGTGGTCTGCTTCTATCCGCAAGCCGACCACCAGGGAACCGTGCAGATCGCTGCCTTCGCTGCGACGCCGGGATGCCGGTCCACGATTCCGGCACGCTCGGCCCCGGACGGCCTGCACGCCTACGTCGCCAACTTCGGCTCGGCGGTATGACACGTTTCTGCCGGTTGGTCTGGTCAGCTTGGACGGGGTAGCGTCTCCGGGCCCCCGGACAAAGTCCCCACGCCCACAGCCCGGAACTGCTTGAGCTTGTTGATCGCCCGCTCAACGACGTTGCGTTTCCGGTACCGGTCGGTGTCGAAGCTTGGCGGCCGTCCGCCGCCGCGTCCGCGCCGGACCCTGTTGGCTTGCTGGTCCCTCTTCTCCGGAATGGCGCGCGGGATGCCGCGGCGGCGCAAGTACTGGTTAGCCGTGCATCGCGGTGCTGTAGACGTACAGGGCGATCACACCGGCGACGCAGGCGAGGATCACCCATGAACCGAAACTGGTGTGTTTCCCACCGCCTTTGGGCCGCGCGGCCTTCCCGGACCGTTTGGACCGCCCGGGCGCTGCCCGTCCCGGCGCGACCGGCGCCACATCGGCCGCCGCCTCGGCGAGCAGGCGACGGCAGGTCGCGGCGAGCACGCCTGTACCGGCGGAGAGGGGCACCACTGCCTCCGAACGCGCCGGAGCGGTGGTACCGCCGTCCAGGATGCGCCCCGCGCGTACGAGGACCTCGTCCCGGCCGCCCGCCGGAGCGAGGCTGATCCACCGCCGTACATGCTCACCCCGGATGACCACACCGCCGGACCGCTCCCGGTACACGGTGTGTTCCCGCCACAATATCTCCGCCAACTCCCCGGCGGTGTCCCTCAGTTGTGCGCTCACAACCCCTCCCCCTCCGCCTCGCGGCGAATCGAACAAGCATCGCACTCTAGCGGCAGGTGCAGAGCGGGAGTCCAACAGTCCCCCCAGCGGCCGTGCCCGCCCCCCGGGCATGGATCCAGTACTACGGGGGCACATCGGCCTGGCCGCACGGGAAGGGGCCAGGAGGCAGCGGCCTTACGCATCGCCTCAGGTCGCAACCGGATGTGTCCCTGCAGTACCAGCCGGTTCGACCGACTACCGCGAGTGTGGTGGCGGGCGGCACGAAGGAGTCGCTGACGGGAGCGGTCGGCCAACCTCCGGCCAGGAAGTGCGCATGTGAGTCTTGCCGGACCCGTACGCCCAGGTCAAAGACGCGTAGCGGCGATACGCGGACCGGTCTTGAAAACCGTCGTGCTCTGCAAGCCGGTGTCGCCGGCCGTCGTGTTGGCGGCTCGGGGAGTGGACAGCAGCGTAGAACGGCCGCCGCTCCGGGCCTGGATCCCTCGATCAGCGGACCGGCCCCATGACTCCCGTCCGGCTCTTGTTCGGCTCCTGTTCGGCTCTTGTCAGATTCCTGTCAGATTTCCCGAGGTGGACAACCGGTGACGACACGTCGCCCTCTCCCGGGTGCGGGGGGTGCTCCTGGGATTCCTGGGGCGCTGAAGCACGACCAACGACGAGGAGACACCATCGTGAGACAGGTCTCACGCGCGCTGACGGCTGCCTTGGCGGCCGTGGCGCTGGCGGCGAGTGTGCCAGGGCCGGCGCACGCGCAACCGGCCGCCGAGTCCATACCCGGCGCGCCGCCGGGCGCCTCCGAGGAGCGGCTGCCGGAGGGGTGGCGTGTCGAGGGCGGAGAGCTGATCTGGAGCTCGCCCCAGCCTGTGGGCATGGGCGGCGCCCTGGTCGAATTCCGCTCGGGGGAGCGGACCCTCGGCGTCCCGAAGCCCTCCCCCGATCAACGCACCTTCCGGCTCCGCCTCGACGGGGCGGGGGTCGGACCGGTGAGCGAACTCCAGGTGGTCGCCGGTTCGCGGCGGCTGGATGCCGCAGGGGCCGACCGGGCACCCGGTCAGCGGCGCTCGTCGGCCGCGGCGGTGCCCCAGGACCCGTTCCCCGCCAACCCGGTCGACCCCGGTGTCGCCGGTAAGTACCGCACCACCAGCGGTGAGTACGTCCTGAAGTCGGTGAGACTGCCGGGCTATGCCGAGCCCGTGGAGATGCGCGCCACGGTCGTCGGCCCGACGGACGCGCCGGGGAAGCGACCGCTGGCGCTCTTCCTCCACGGCCGCAGCGCCACCTGCTACGAGCCCGGCAAGAACAGCGCGGGCATGGAGTGGCCGTGCAAGCCGGGCAACAAGGAGATCCCGAGCTACCGCGGCTTTCTGCACGACCAGAAGCTCCTGGCATCCCAGGGCTATGTGACGGTCTCCATCTCCGCGAACGGTGTCAACGCGCAGGACGGCCGCGCGGCCGACTTCGGGGCGCAGGCCCGTTCGTCCCTGGTGCGCCGGCACCTCGCCCGCTGGGCGGAGTGGGGCGCGAACCCCGCGAAGGCCCCCGAGGCCGTGCGCGCGACGGAGCCCGCGGACCTCTCGAAGGTGCTCCTGGTCGGCCACTCCCGGGGCGGCGAGGGCGTCAACCGGGCGGCCCTCGACAGCGTCTCCCCGCCGCCGCCCGCCGAGGACGGCTACCGGGGGCCGGTGGGCTGGCGGATCCGCGGCACCGTCCTGATCGGCTCCACCCTCTTCGGCCAGAACCCCACACCCGATGTGCCGTCCATGACCCTCCTGCCGGGCTGTGACGGCGATGTGAGCGACCTCCAGGGCCAGATCTACGTCGACGGCACCCGGGGCATCGGCCAGGGCACGGCGCTGCACAGCGCGGTGTACATGGTCGGCGCCAACCACAACTTCTTCAACACGGAGTGGACACCCGGCCAGGCCGAGGCCCCGGCCTCCGACGACTTCTGGGACGACAAGAACAACCCGGACCCGGTCTGCTCGGCACAGGCCGAGACCCGGCTGACCGCCAAGCAGCAGCAGACGGCGGGCGCCACCTACATCGCCGCCGCCGCGCGGCTCTTCCTCGCGGGCGACGACCGGGTCCGCCCGCTGCTCGACGGCTCCGACCGGCGCGCGCCCTCGGCCGGCCCCGCCCGGGTGCTGACCCACGCCGTCGGCGGCAACCGCACCCCGGCGATCCGGCCCGACGACCCGCTCTCGGTGACGAACGGGCGCGTGTGCCAGCAGATCACGACGAGCGCCGCCCAGGCCTGTCGGCCTGACTCCGCCCCCGGTGCGTCGCCGCACTTCGCGTCCTGGGCGGAAACCACCAGTGAGCCGGGCCGCAACGCGGTCACGGCCCGCTGGACCAAGCCGGGCACCCCGGTCCGGCTGACGCCGGAGCGCGCCTTCTCGCTGGCGGGCTCCGACGCGCTCGCCCTGCGGGTGATGGTGCCGCCGAACACCCGGGGCACCCGGCTCGACGTCGCCCTCACCGACACCTCCGGCAAGCGGGTGGGGCTCGGTCAGGTCACCGTCGACGGCCTTCCCGGCTCCGGTTCGACGGCCGCGTACTGGGCGCGTGAGGTCCGCGTCCCGCTGAAGGCCGCCATCAGCGCCGGTCTCGACCTGAAGCGGGCGCAGTCGCTGGAGCTCACCCCGCGCAGCAGCTCCGGCGAGTTCTGGCTGATGGACGCCTGGGGCTGGCGCCCCGGCACCCCGGCGGTACGCCCCGTCGCGCTCCCGCGGGTCGACATCGGCAGGCTGACGGTCAAGGAGGGCGATTCCGGCACCCGCACCTACCACGTGCCAGTCCAGGTCACCGGCAAGGGCACCGGCGTGATCAAGCTTGCCGTCCGCGACCCGGAGACCTACAAGTCCACCGTCCGCACCGTGACGGTGAAGGCCGGTGGCTCCGTGGACGTGCCGATCACGGTCAACGGCAACTCCCGCTACAACTACGACCTCAGCCACGAGGTCGCGGCCAAGGCCGTGCGCGGCACGGCGGTCGGCGGCGCCTTCGGGGGCGTGCTCGTCGAGAACGACGACCCCATGCCCACGGTCAGCGTGACCCCGGTCGCCGACTCGGTCACCGAGGGCCAGAAGCTCACCTGGAAGGTCGAGCTCTCCCAGCCCGCCGACACCACCATCGAGACGCGGTTCGACCTCCTGCCGGTGCACGAGGGCACGGAGCTGTCCACGAAGGACGTCGACGAGGCGTGGCTCTCCGATCTCGGCGTGGCCGCCGACCCGGAACGGCCCCTGTCCGCGGACAGTCCCTCCCTCTGGGTGTCCGTCCCCAAGGGCCGGACGAGCACCGAAGTGTCCGTGCCCACGGTCACCGACGCGCTGACCGAGCCGGAGGAGTCCCTGCGGATGCAGGTGTACATCCTCAAGGAGAACGAGTGGCTGGAGGGCCCCCTCCTCACGGGGAAGGTCACGGACGCGCGCCAGGGCTGACGCCCGGGCTCCACGTCACGCGCTGACGGTGCCCGAGCGCACCACCTGGACGATGGCACCGGCCCCCGCCACGGGGGCCGGTGCCATCGGCGTGAGGGGGCCACGCGGGGCCACGGAAACCCGCTTCCGGCGGCGGCCCCTGCCGAGTCCGGGGGTCCTACGCGTCGGCGAGCAGTGGGTCGTAAGCGGTCGAGCACCGGCGGCCCGACATGAAGGAGAGAAAGTCCTTCACGAACGCGCTGCGGGAGTACCTTGCGTCGGCGTCGGCCACCGTGCGCCGGAACCCGGTCCGGAACAGGGTCCGGTACTCGTCCGCGTCGATGAACTGGTTGCCGTCCGCGTCGGTGACGTCGAAGAGCACTTCGGCGACCCTGATCAGCGCGGGCCCGGCGAGGGAGGGGACAGCGGCGGCGTACTCCTCCTTGCTGATGCGGCCGTCGCCGTCGATGTCGAGGGCCGCCTGGAGTTCCCTCCACCACTCGGCATACGCGTTGTAGAGCCTGGTCTCCTCCGGTTCGTCCAGATCGAGGCGGGAGGACAACTCCCGGGCCATGGCGGCGAGATCGGGCCAGTCCAGGTAGCCGTCGCCGGTCTGGTCCAGCACCGCGGTGAAGAATTCGTCAGCGCTCCGCTGCGACCCGGTTCCCTCGGCGGGACCGTGCTGCACGGCAAACGGCGTGACCAGCCGGAACAGGGCGCCGGCCTGCTTCATCCGGCCGCGCAGCGCGGTGAGCGTCGCGGCTTGAGGGGCGTCACTGTCCGAGGACAGGTAGAGCAGGCTGGTGAGGCTCTCGGCCCGGAGCCAGTTGTCGGGCAGGAAGCGTGCCAGGCCGACGGCCACGTAGACGCTTTGCATCAGCGTCTGGGCGCCAGGAATTTCGGGCAGACCCGCCCGCCGGCGGAAAGGCTCGGGGAGGGACGCCACCGTGATCGTGCCGATGACCGGGCCTGCGAGCGCGCGGCCCGCAGCCCATACGGTGGGCAGGCCGTCCAGCAGGGGCGGTGCCGGGAGATGGTCGAAGAGCTTGTAGAGGATGATGCGCAGCGCCTCCGTGTCCTCCAGCTCCTCCTGGACCATGTGGTCGTAGTACTGCCAGAACTCCTGCAACGTGGGCGGGAGATGGCCGACCCCATCACCCAAGACCGCGAGGAATGCCTGGTATTCGGCGTAGAGCCGTTCCATGGAGGTCTGGTCGAGCGGCTGCCCGCTCAGTCGGCACATGGTGACGGAGCTCTCGAAGAGGGTCGCGACCACCCAGGCGCGGACCTGGGGGTCCATCGCGTCGTAGGGCCGGTCCTGTGCGTCGGTGCCGCTCAGCCGCGCGTGCAGGCGGTTGAGCCGCGCCGCCTCCCTCTGCCGCTCGTGATCGTCGGTGCCGAACATGCGCTGCAGGCTCACGAGGGTGTTGCGCAGCCGTCGCCACGGGTGCGCGACGAACGTCGAGTTGTCGATCAGGGCCGCGCCGATCTGCGGGTGGGCGGCCTCCAGTACCGTGGCCCTGATCATGGCCAGTGCCCAGCGCGGATCGTTGAAGAACCGGTGGAACTGCGAGTCGGGACCGAACAGGGATCCGGACTGTGCTTCGGGGGCCGGCCGCGCGGGGTCACCGTGGTGATCGGTGGCTCCGGAACGCGTGCGCCTGGGGCGGCTGCTGCCTGTGTCCGTCACGGGTGAGGTTCTCCGTTCGTGTGCGGCGTCACGCCGCCGAAGCGGCGATTGCGTTGCTGGTAGGCGTGCAGGCACTCCAAGAAGTGCGGCGCACGGAAGTCGGGCCAGAGCACCGGCGGGAAGATCCACTCGGCGTAGGCCACCTGCCAGAGCATGAAGTTGGAGATCCGCTGTTCGCCTGACGTCCGGATGACGAGGTCCACATCGGGTGTGTCGGAAAAGGGCAGGTGAGCGGCGAAATGCTGCTCGTCGACGGCATCGGCCGGTACCCCGCTGCGGATGAGGGAGCGTGCCGCCTCGACGATGTCCCTGCGTCCGCCGTGGTCGAACGCCACGGTCAGCGTCATGCCTCGGTTCGTGTTGGTCAGCGTCATCAGGTCGGCGAAGTCCCGGGCCAGCGGCCCGGGGATCCTCGGGTCCGCCACTCCGAGGAACCGGCAGCGGATGCCGCGCGCGTGCAGCAGCGGGGCGTGTTTGCGCACCACGCGGCGCACCAGTTGCATGAGGAATTCGACCTCGCTGCTCGGACGTCGCCAGTTCTCGGTGGAGAACGCGTACAGGCTCAGCCACTCCACTCCCGACGTCCGCGCCGCCTCGATGACGTCGATCACCGTTGCTTCTGCTGCCCGGTGACCCGACGTACGCGGTAAGGACCGCCGTGCCGCCCACCGGCCGTTCCCGTCCATCACGCACGCGACATGGCGCGGCACACCCCTGTACCGGTCCTCACCGGGTGGGCACCGCGGATGTGAATGGGCCGTCGACGAGGAAGGAGTGCCGCACGCTCGTTCAACCGTCATCCGTGCTCCCCCGGCTGCCGCAACACAGTTCCCCCTCCGCGCATCCACCCGCTGGGTCACAGCGCCTCCTGGCCGCAAGGCTCTGCCGCAGTGGGCCCGGACAGCGCCCCGTTGTGTCCGGACTCTGCTGAGCGCGTTGCGCATCCGCCGGAAGCCTGTCGAGGCTGCGGACGGGTTTCGCTCCCGCAGACGGCGGACCGGCCTGCTCCGCGGACGGTCCCGGGGGATCCTCCGCCGCAGCGCCACTCGGATCGACACTCAGCAGAGTGCCGGTGCCCGGCCCCGGACACATCGCAATCTCCGCATATTCACCTGTAGTACGTCAGTCCGCTTTAACGACCTCGTGGTCGCTCCTTGACCGGAATCGGGTAGTACCGGACGCTTCGGCACCGCCGGCATCCGACTCCGCTGTTTCGGCCGAGCCGGTTCCGACGACAAGGCCTCGCGGCGGCGCCGAAGGCCCGGCCGGCATTCACCCGATCGACCCGCCCACGCTCCGTGGGCAGACCCCGGGAGGCCGGGCAATACGGACCGGTTTCCGTCTCGGTCGAGTTCGGCGGAACCGCTGGCGGCTTCTGCCGACGCGGGACCTGATACCCGGCCGACACAAATCCGCGCGGTGCTGGATGCACGGCCCTGATCAGCTGGATGCGGTCCTCTCACAGGCTGGGACACGTACGCGGTTCCTCGTGTACGTCGGGCCGTGAGAGGTGGTTGTCGGTGGATGCTCGTCGGATACGTGCTGCTGTTCCGGGCGGGGAGGAGCGGACCGGACGGGCCCGTCGTGGCGCGGTGTGGGCTTCGGCCGCGGTGCTTGCCGTGGTCGGTGCCGGCGGCTGGCTGGGGCTCACCGGTGGCGGCGGTCGGGGCAACGGCGCCGCGCCGGTTTCCGAGGCGGCGGCCGTGGCGGACCGGCTGGAGCTGCCGTGGCCGCAGGAGGGCCAGACGAGCATCGAGGTGGAGGGCGTCGGCAGCCTGGGGAGCAAGGGCGGACAGGAGCCGGTACCGATCGCGAGCGTCACCAAGGTGATGACCGCGTACGTGATCCTCAAGGAGCATCCGCTCAAGGGCGGGGAGAAGGGGCCGGAGATCACGGTCGACGAGGCCGCCGCGCAGGAGGCCCACTCGCTAAGCGAGTCCAGCGCCCCGGTCCGCGAGGGGCAGCGGCTCACCCAGCGCAAGCTCCTGGAGCTGTTGCTGCTTCCGTCCGGCAACAACGTCGCCCGGCTGCTGGCCCGTTGGGACGCGGGAAGCCAGGAGGCATTCGTGGCGAAAATGAGCCGCGCCGCCGCCGGGCTGGGGATGACCCGGACCACGTACACCGGGGCCAGCGGTCTTGAGGCCACCACCAGGAGCACCGCCGACGACCAGCTCAAGCTCGCCCGCCAGGTCATGAAGGACCCGGTGCTGCGCGCGGTTGTGGCCATGCGCGAAACGACCGTCCCCGGGGTGCCCGGCACGATCACCAACTCCAACCGGTTGCTTGAGAAGCCCGGGGTGATCGGGCTCAAGACCGGGTCGGGCACCGCCGCCGGCGGCAATCTCATGTGGGCCGTCGAGGTGAAGTCCGGCACAGCACGGCATCTCGTGCTCGGTGTCGTGCTTGGACAGCGCGCCAACACCACGCCCGCCGAGGGTCTCCGGGCCGCCCTGGAGAACAGTGGCCGGCTGGTCGACGCCGTACAGAGGGACCTTCCCGCTGCCCTCGCCCCTCGCGATGGCAAGCCGGTGCGGGCATGACCGCGCTGGTCGAGCGCACGGGCCGCGAGGCCGGAGCGCGACCGGGAACCGGCGTGGGCGGCACGGGCGCTTGGCGGCGCGGATGGCTGATCGCCGCGGCCGCCGTGCTGTCCGCGCTGGTCATGGTCGGGCACACCCGGATGCCGAACGGGTTCGGCAACCCCGGCAGTCTCCTTGAGACGTTCCTGCCCTGGCTCGGGGTGGGCGTGCCCGTGATGCTGGCGCTGGCGGCGGTGCGGCGGTCGGCAACCGCCGGTGTCGCGGTGCTGCTTCCGGCCGTCGTCTGGTGCTCCCTGTTCGGCGGCCTGCTCATGGACAAGCGGTCCGCCGGCGGGGATCTGACCGTGGTCAGCCACAACGTCAACGACGAGAACCCCGACCCGGTCCGGACCGCGCGTGAACTAGCTGCTTCGAGCCCTCAGTTGCTCGCCCTTGAGGAGCTGACCTCGCACACGGCACCCGTGTACGAGCGCGCCCTGGCCGACACGTATCCGTACCACTCGGTGCAGGGCACGGTCGGGCTGTGGAGCAAGTACCCGCTGCGGGATGTGGAGCCGGTCGCGATCATGCCGTGGACCCGTGCCCTGCGGGCCACGGCCGATACCCCGAAGGGGCCCGTCGCCGTCTATGCCGCCCACCTCGCGTCGGTACGGGTGCTCCCGAGCGTGGGCTTCACCACGGCGAGGCGCAACGAGGCGGCCGTGAAGCTGGCCGATGCCGTACGAGCCGAACCGCTGCCCCGGGTCGTGGTGGTGGGCGACTTCAACGGCACGACCGACGACCGCGCGCTGCGGCCGGTGACCTCTCAGCTACGGTCGGCCCAGGAGGAGGCCGGTGACGGCTTCGGCTTCAGCTGGCCCGCGTCGTTCCCGGTGGCCCGGATCGACCAGATCCTGGTGAAGGGCGTCACACCGGTCTCGTCCCGGATCCTGCCGCCCACCGGGAGCGACCACCTGCCGGTCGCGGCCGATCTGCGCCTGTGAGGGGGCGGGCGGTGGCCACCACCTTGCACAGCGGGATACTCTCGGGCATTTTGGTACCGATCAACCTTCAGGTGACGTGATGCAGCAGCACGACCGTGACGCGGCGGGACAGCGGGACAGCAGCCCCACCGGCCCCACCCCTGCCTCCGCCCCCGCCTCCATCCCCGATTCCGTCCACGTACTGCTGGTCGAGGACGATGAAGCGATCCGCAGGTCCGTCGGGATGGTGCTGGACCGCTACGGCTATCAGGTGTCGGCGGCGCCCGACGGCCTGACGGGCCTTGAGATGTTCCGGGAAGGACAGCACGACCTGCTGCTGCTCGACATCATGCTGCCGCACCTCGACGGCATCGGACTGTGCCGCAGGATCCGTGAGACGAGCCAGGCGCCCATCCTGATGATGTCCGCGCGCGGCGACGCGCTGGACGTGGTGGCGGGGCTGGAGGCCGGTGCCGACGACTACGTCGTCAAACCCGTCGACACCAGTGTCCTGGTGGCGCGGATCCGCACCCTGCTGCGCCGGGCCACCTTCACCGCGCCCACCACGGCTGCCGACCGGCCGGTCGACGACGGTCTGCTCACCTTCCGTGACCTCACCGTCGACACCCGTGGTCTGGAAGTCCGCGTCTCCGGGCGAACGCTCGCGCTCACCCCGACCGAGCTGCGGCTGCTCCTGGAGTTCGTGGCCGCGCCGGGCATCGCCCTGCAACGGCAGACGCTCCTGCGCAAGGTGTGGGACTACGGGTGGGACGGCGACATCCGGGTGGTCGATCTGGCGGTGCAGCGGTTGCGCAAGAAGATCGGCGCCGATCACATCGAGACCGTACGTGGCTTCGGCTACAAGTTCCGGCGCTGAGATGCGGCAGACGACCGACCCCGCCCCCACCCCCGGTGCCCGCGCCGACCGCATGCCGTCCGACGACGGCCTCGGCCACGCGCTGCGGCGCCTCACCGACCTGCGATCGCTGCGCTGGAAGATCGCTGCCGGGGTCGCGGCAGCGGCCTGCGCGATGGCACTGGGCATCGGGGTCCTGGTCCACCGGACCACCGAGGCCCGCTCCATGAACATCGGCCGCTCCACCGCGTTGCGTGAACTGGATGCGGCCGAAGCCGAGTTCCGGGGCGCACCGACCGCCCGGACGCCACCGTCCGCGCCTGCTGCCATCTACCTGGTCGGCGACAACGTACCGGATCAACTGCAGAAACGGCTCGCCTCCGCTCCCAGGCCCATGGCCGTGACCTGGTACGACACCCGGAAGCCGGCCCAGGGGCCGCGGATGTGGGCGGCGGACCGCGTCGACGGCACAGTGCTGGCCGTCTGGGTGGACATGGGCGCCGAGCTGCGCAGTGTCCAGGCCCTGGACCGGCACATGAGATACGCGGCTCTCGCCACGCTCGCCGTCGTCGTCCCCCTCACCGTCCTCGCCGCCGAACTGGTGCTCCGGCGACTGCGCCGGGTCGCCGGGACCGCCCGCCGCATCAAACGCGGCGACCTGGACGCCAGGACCCGAAGCCGCAGCCACGACGAGATCGGCGAAATCTCCTCCGCGGTCGACCTCATGGCGGACGCCCTGCAGGACCGGCTGCACAACGAACAGCGTTTCACCGCCGACGTCGCCCACGAACTGCGCACCCCGCTCACCGGCCTCGTCACCTCCGCGTCCCTCCTCCCGGAGAGCGAGGCCACCGACCTGGTCCGCGACCGCGTCCAGGTGCTGCGCGCCCTCGTGGACGACCTCCTGGAGATCTCCCGCCTGGACGCGGGCGTCGAGCAGGCCGACGTCCAAGCGGTACCACTCGACGAGCTGGTGACGGAATCCGTACGACGCACGGGCCTGGAGACGCGGATCACGGTGACCGGCCACCCGGTTGCCGAGACCGACCCGCGCCGCCTCGACCGCATCGTCACCAACCTGATCCTCAACGCCCACCGCCACGGCGCGACGCCGGTCGAGGTCACGGTCGACGGCACGACCATCACCGTCCGCGACCACGGCCCCGGCTTCCCCCCGGAACTCCTCGCCCACGGACCCCAGCGCTTCCGCACCGGAGCCGCCGAACGGGGCCACGGACACGGCCTCGGCCTCACCATCGCCCTCGGCCAGGCCCACGTCATCGGCGCCCGCCTCACTCTGGCCGACACCACCCCCTGCGGAGCCATGGCCACACTGGAACTGCCCCGCCACGCGGATCCACCAGCAGTCTGACCGACAGCCGGCAGAGCGGCCGGCCCCCCTCCCGCTGCTCCGTGGTTGCGGTCCCGGTTGCGTTCGCCCACGTACAGCGCCGTTCAGAAGCCCCGCCCGCAGCTACTGCACCGCAGGTCAGAACGGTCCGGGCAACACGTCGAAGGGCCCCACCGTTCGCGGTGGGGCCCTTCGACGTCGCGTTCGTGGTTGCGGGGCATGCAGTCCCCGGTAGTCCTTCTTGGTTCCACGAGCTTTCAACCGTCGCTGAAAGTTCCGGGATCGAGAGGATCTGCCGGGGGCCTGGCCAGAGCCAACGAGAGGGTCACTCGGTTCGGCGAACGTCTCCACCGACGGTGCGGCTCGCTCTGGTTTTCTGGTGTATTGAAGATTGTCCTCCCTATTTCTCCCGGGTCAAGGGCTTTCGGACTATTACGGACAAAACTTAAGATTTCGCCTCCCAGGCTTCTCCTTCCCCCTTGTCCGGTGCCGAGGAATGCCGCTTCCCCGGCTTCGCCGTGCCGGAGGAGCTCGCGCCGGGCGAGGCCGGTGCGTCCCGAAGCGGCGCGCGCCGATGACTCCATTGGCCCGCCATTGCTCGCGGAACCACAGCGGCACTCGCAGGCTGAGGCGGGGGTACTACTGGAAGGGCGGCCCCTGGATGAGGCTTGTCGTCGATCTCAATCGGTGTCAGGGGTACGCACAGTGCGCCTTCCTCGCACCCGATGTCTTCGCCATGCATGGCGAGGAGTCGCTGTTGTACAACCCGCACGCCGACGAGACACAGCGGGAGCAGGTGCTTCGTGCCGCCACTGCGTGTCCGGTGCAAGCGATCCTGGTGGACGACCTGGGTGACGCGTCGGGAGAAGGCGTTGGGCGAGAAGGGCTGTCCGGTGTCCGGTGACGGCGCTCTGGCACTGCTGAGGCGCGAGGGACGGATCGTGATCGTCGGCGCTTCTCTGGCCGGTCTCCGGGCTGCCGAGACCCTGCGGAAGGAGGGCTTCACCGGTTCGCTCACGCTGATCGGCGACGAGCCCCACGAACCGTACGACCGGCCGCCGCTCTCCAAACAGGTCCTGCTGGGCCACGCGACCGCCGATCGCACCGCGCTGCCCCGGCGTCTGGCGCTCGACGCGCACTGGCGGCTCGGTGTCGCCGCCACCGGGCTGGACATGGCGGCCAGGCGGGTGCGGCTGGCCGACGGGGACGAAGTGGAGTACGACCGGCTGCTGATCGCCACCGGCGTTCATGCCCGGCCCTGGCCGCACGAGACCGAGGCCGACCTGGACGGGGTCTTCGTACTGCGTACGCGTGACGACGCGGCCCGGCTGCAGCGGCGGCTGGCGGCATCGCCCCGCCGGGTGCTCGTCATCGGCGCCGGATTCACCGGTTCGGAGATCGCTTCGGCCTGCCGCGAGCGCGGGCTGCCGGTGACCGTCGCCGAACGCGGTGCGGCGCCACTCGTGGGCGCGCTCGGCGGGGTGATCGGCCGGGCGGCCGCGGAGCTGCAGCGCGAGCACGGCGTGGACCTGCGCTGCGGGATCATGGTCACGGCCCTGGAGGGCGACCCGGTAGGACGCCTGCGGCGCGCCCATCTGTCCGACGGCACCACCATCGACACCGACATCGCGGTGGTCTCGCTCGGCGCGACGCGGAACACCGAGTGGCTGGCCGGATCCGGGCTGGGCGCCGGACCGCGCGGAATCGCCTGCGACGCCGGATGCCGGGCCTTCGACGTCCGCGGGATCGTGACCGACGACGTCTTCGTCGCCGGTGACGTGGCACGGTCCCCGCACGCGCTGTTCGGGTACCAGTTCCTGTCGCTCGAACACTGGGGCAACGCCGTCGCACAGGCCGAGACCGCGGCGCACAACATGATCAGCAGCAGCTCGGAGCGCCGCCCGCACCTGTGGATGCCGGCCTTCTGGTCCGCCCAGTTCGGGGTCAACATCAAGTCGGTCGGCGTCCCGTCCCTGGGCGAGGAGGTCATCGTCGCCCAGGGGTCGCTCTCCGACCGCCGCTTCACGTGTGTGTACGGATACCAGGGCCGTGTCATCGCCGCTGTCACCTTCGACCAGACGAAGTGGCTGGAGTTCTACCAGCGGCAGATCGAGTCGGCTGCGCCGTTCCCGCCCGACTACCCCTCGGTGGACCGCCGTCCCGAGGGTCTGCGGCCGGTCCCGGCCGAATTCCCGGACCCCTCCCTGCCCACCCATGGGCCGTCCGTCACCGTGAGCGGCTACTCACCGACCGACCAGCGGATCACCTTCGTCCCCGCACACGCCTGATCGCAGCCGGGAAAGCCCGCTGTCCCACGCCCACAAGGACGCCACCAAGGACCCGACATGACGCAAGCCACGCTCCTGCGGCAGATCATCGACTACTCCAGCCGTGCCGACCCCTACCCGCTGTACGCCGAGCTCCGCAAGACGCCGGTGCTTCAGGCGGGGGACGAACTGTTCGTCGTCAGCACGTACTGGGAGATCAAGAGTCTGCTGCACGATCCGCGCATCAGCTCGGACGCCCGCAACCTCTCCCCCAGTGCCGCAGGCACACTCCTCCAGGAGGAGGAGGCGTCGGCTCTGCCGCCCGCCTTCCTGAGGCTCGACCCTCCCGAGCACGACCGGTTGCGCCGTATGACGATGCGCCCGTTCGGGCCGCCGGAAACCCCCCGGCGCGTCCACAACATGCACGCGAACTGGCCCGGATCGTTTCCGACCTGATCGACGGTTTCGGGGACCGGAATCAGATCGACCTCGTCGACGACTTCTCGTACCCCTTTCCCGTCACCGTGATCTGCCGGCTGCTCGGGGTTCCGCGCGAGGACGAGGCGCTCTTCCACTCCTGGGCCGACACCATCGCCGCCGGCCTCGACCCGGACCCCGGCCAGGACCCCGGAGAGCGGCGCCGCGTCACCCAGCAGGCCCGCACCGAACTGGGGAAGTACCTGTCGGGGCTCATCGACGAACGCAGCGGCGCACCCGGCGACGACATGCTCTCCGCGCTGGTCACCCAGCACGGCCCGGACGGGCAGATGAGCCGGATGGAGGTGCTCAGCACGGCCGCTCTCCTCCTGATCGCCGGCCACGAGACCACGGTCAACCTCATCACCAACGGGATGCTCACCCTGCTGCGCAACCCCGACGTTCTGGAGCGGCTGCGGGGCGACTTCGGGCTGGCCCTCCCGATCGTGGAGGAACTCCTGCGCTTCGAGCCTCCCGTGCAGTTGCTTCCGCAGCGCACCACGCTCGCGGACATCGACATCTGCGGCGTCACCATCCCCAAGGGCGCCTCCGTCTGGCTCGTCCTGGCCTCCGGCAACCGGGACCCGCAACGGTTCCCCGACCCCGACCGCTTCGACCCCGACCGGAAGGACAACCAGCACCTCGGTTTCGGCAGCGGCATCCACAACTGCTTCGGCGCACCCCTCGCGCGTCTGGAGGCACAGCTCGCCCTGACCGCGCTCGCCCGCAGGCTCAACAGCCCGCGCCTGGTCGAGGACCCGCCCCCGTACCGGCAGAACGCCGTGCTGCGCGGCCCCCGCCACCTGAACATCGCATTCGACGGATTCCACGCATAGGGGGTGCGCCGGCCATGGCTCCCGCCGGGAACCGCCGACCATGATGGGTGGATGCCGACGCATGAACCGGACCGGCGCGACACCGGGCCCTCGCTGGAGCGGATCCTCGGGCTGATCGCCCCCGGAATGCTCGATGTCGTCGTGGCGCCACGCGGTACCGGCGTGCCGGTGACCGATGTGGTGCTGCACGATCCCGGTGAGGAACGGGACGACGATGCCCGGGTGGCATCCGGGCTGCTCCTGCTCGCCGTCGGTGTGGAGGTCGCCTCGCCCGAGGCGATCGACGTGCTGCGCGACGCCGACCGGGCCGGAGCCGCCGCCGTGGTCATGCGACGGGGCAGTCGCGGGCCGCGGGCGGCCCTGGTGGAGGCGGCCGGTCAGGGGCGTACGGCGTTGCTGACCCGGCGGCAGGGGCATGGGTGGACAGAGGTGCTCGGTCGGTTGCGGACCGCTCTGGTGCACAGCGCCCCGGCCTTTTCCACCACCGAATCTGCAGGCCCCGACGGAGTGGGCGGGCTCCGGCTCGGCGATCTGTCCGGGCTGGCCAATACGGTGGCGGACCTGGTCGGCGGTGCCATCACGATCGAGGATCCGCAGTCGCGGGTGCTGGCCTACTCGCGGATGGACCACGAACCCGATCCGATGCGCCGGCTGACGATCCTCGGGCAGGAGGTCCCTCGCTGGCGGGTCGACGAACTGCGCGAGAGCGGCTTCTTCCGGGCGCTGTGGAGCACCGACGACGTGGTGCGCCGGCCCGCCGACGACCGGTCCGCCGAGCGGCTGGCCATCGCCGTGCGCCACGGGTCCGAGGTGCTCGGGTCCATCTGGGCCGCCGCCGACGGTCGGCCGCTCACCGAGGGTGCGGCAGCGGCGCTGCGCACGGCCGCCCGGGCCGCCGTACCGCATCTGTCCCACCATCGGACATGGGGCCGGGCGGCGGCCAGGGCACGGGAGGAGGCGGTGCACGCGCTCCTGGACGGGGCCGCGCACGCGTCGCAGGCCGCGCACGATGCCGGGATCGCGGCGGAGGGGCCGTACGCGGTGATGGTGGCGGAGGCGTACGACAGCCGGGCAGGCGGCGCCGCATCCGGGGGCGGCACCGACAGCGGCACCGAGCAGCGGGTTCTGGATGTGCTCGCGCTGCAGGCCGCCGCGTACCGGCCGGGGTGCGTGACCGCGCGGTCCGGGCGGCGGCTGTACGTCCTGGTCCCTGCGAGCGACGGTGAGGCCGATCCGGCGCGCACCCTGCTGGCGACGGCCCGCTCGGTGCCACGCAGTGTGGTGTTCGCGGGCGCCGGGCCATTGGCGGCGGACCTGTCGGGGCTGCCCGCGTCGCGGGAGGCCGCGGAGCTGGTGGTGCGGGTGCTGCGGGAGCGGGCTGCGAGGCTGCCCGTCGCGGAGGTGGAGTCGGCGGTGGCGGCGTTCGGCGAAGTGGTCGCCGACACGTCGGTGCTCCGGGTGCTCGACCGGGTCGAGCCGTTGTGGAAGTCGCTGTCGGGGCCCGTACACGCGATGGTGGAGCACGACCGCGCACACGGTACGGAGTACGGCGCGTCGGTCGCCGCCCACCTCGACGCGTTCGGCGACACGGGCACGGCCGCGCGGCGCCTGAATGTGCACCCCAACACCTTGCGGTACCGGTTGCGCCGGGCCCGGGAGCTGTTCGGCGTCGATCTGGCCGACCCGACCGTACGGCTCCTCGCGGACATCGGGCTGCGCATCGCGGCTCGCAGAGCGCACGGGTCGAGCAGCCGTTGATCGTTGAGCTGTCCGGTGCGACAAAGGAATCGGGCAGACATCGTCGTGTCGGTCGAAGACGCGCCTTCCCCTCCGCGTCGAAGCTGTCCGTACAGCCGACGTGACAGATGGAGGGTTGTTGTCGTGGTTCACATGACTTCCGGTTCGGCAGCCCGCTCGGCGGTCGAGCAGCGCGGTACCCGGCGTGCGGCGGCGCTGACGCGTGCCGTCGAGGACGGGCTGCTCGGTCCGCGCTCGCCCGTGGTCGGCCTGCTCGACGTGGACGGTGTGCTCGCCGCCGTCGACGCGCTGAACGAGGCGTTCCAAGGACCCGCCCCGGTACGGCACACGTTCGCGGCCAAGGCGTGCGGACTGGTGCCCGTGCTGCGGCTGCTCGCCGAGGCCGGGATGGGCTGCGAGGTGGCCTCGCCCGGTGAACTGCAACAGGCGCTGGCGGCCGGGTTCACGTACGACCGGCTGGTCTTCGACAGCCCCGCGAAGACGGTCGAGGAGCTGGAGTTCGCCCTCACCCATGGCATCGCGATCAACCTGGACAACTTCCAGGAGATGGCCCGCGTCGACCGTCTGCTGGCCGGGCGACCGGCCGCCGGGCCGATCGGGCTGCGGGTGAACCCCCAGGTGGGGGCGGGTGCCATCGACGCGATGAGCACCGCGACGGCGACCTCGAAGTTCGGCGTCGCACTGCGCGATCCGGGAGCGGTCGACGAGGTGATCGACGCCTTCGCGCGCCGGCCGTGGCTCAACCGCCTGCACGCACACGTCGGTTCCCAGGGCTGCCCCCTGCCCCTCATCGCCGACGGCATCCGCGTCGCGTACGACCTGGCCGAGCGCATCAACGCACAGCTGGGCCGCGTGCAGATCACCGGGCTCGACATCGGCGGCGGCCTGCCCGTCAACTTCGACAGCGAGGACGACCGCCCGACGTACGCCGATTACGTCACCGAGCTCCGCGGCGCCGTACCCGGTCTGTTCGACGGGCGCTACACCCTGATCACGGAGTTCGGCCGTTCCCTGCTGGCCAAGAGCGGAACAGTCGCAACGGTCGTGGAATACACCAAGTCCGCCGGAGGGCGGCAGATCGCGGTAACGCACGCGGGGGCCCAGGTGGCCACCCGTACGGTGTTCATGCCCGGCGCCTGGCCGCTCCGCGTCGGGGTGTTCGACGCCGCGGGCCGCCCCAAGCAGGGCCCGACCGAGATCGCCGACATCGCGGGCCCGTGCTGTTTCGCGGGGGACCTGACCGCGACCGGGCGCGAGCTCCCGGTCATCGAGCCCGGCGACGTGGTGGCGCTCCATGACACCGGGGCGTACTACTTCTCGTCGCACTTCTCATACAACTCGCTGCCGCGGCCCGCCGTGTACGGCTACCGGACGGGTGCCGACGGGCGGGTGCACTTCGCGCTCGTACGCGAGGCGCAGAGCGTGCGCGAGGTCGTCGAGGAGAGCGGCCTCGCGCAGGCGGGCGCACTGGTGGCCCTGCGCGCGGAGTGATCGTCTCCGTGCTCGGGTACGCGGTCGGCGACGAGGTCAAGCCGAGAGGTCAGGGCCTTCGGCCGAAGAACTCGACCTCGGCGACGGCCAGTCGACGGCCGGGACCCGCTCCATAGGTGGTTTCCGTCGTGAGGCGGGCCCGGACGATCTCCGAACCACGGAGGTCGAAGGTCTGCTGACCTGGCTGGTCCTTGACCCTGATCTCCTTGCTGACCCGGCTTCCGTCGGCGGAGGTGAGCAGTACGGTGATCCTGGCCGGGCGGGCCTGGGTGAGGAATTCGTCCTGCTTGACCGACGTACCGGAGAAGACGACGAGCTTCAGCACCCGTACCGGCTGCTCGAAGTCGCACTCCAGGTACTGGCCCACACCGGTGTCGGGACCTGCGGCCGATGGCGCCCAGTAGCGATTGTTGAAACCATCGAACGCCGCACCCGCCGGGTGGCCCGGAGCCCTGCTGGAGGCCCGGAACCGGGTGGGCGGCACCGCCTCCGGCGTCCCGGTCTCGTCCTTGGCGAAGCCGAACCAGCCGGACACATGCGGCAGGGCGAACCAGACGCCGCACGCCAACACGATCAGCACGATCGGCAGCGCCAGACCGGGGCGGCGCCACAGCCGACGCCGCGGCCGGGTACCGGCGGTGGGCGCCTGACGCGGTCGCCTTCGGAAGATCCGACGCCACCAGGGGGGCCGGACCTCGGGCGGTGGGCCCGGGTCCAGGAGCAGGGCGCAGCGGATACACAAAGTACGGTCCGGGGCGTTCTCCGTACGGCAGTTGGGACAGCGAATGGGCGGAGCAGTGGGCGGACCCGGGGGTGTGTTCGTGGGGCCCGGCGGTACGTCGG
Source organism: Streptomyces sp. NBC_01224 (assembly GCF_036002945.1). Classification (NCBI taxonomy): domain Bacteria; kingdom Bacillati; phylum Actinomycetota; class Actinomycetes; order Kitasatosporales; family Streptomycetaceae; genus Streptomyces; species Streptomyces sp. NBC_01224. Next base: position 4,452,670 of record NZ_CP108529.1, read on the forward strand.
GCAGCGCCTCGGGTCCCGGCACCGACTCGTCCGGCTCGTCACCGGGACGACGCGGGGCGGCCGCAGCGACGGGGGGCGGGGGCACGGGCCGGGTTTGCGGCTGGGGTTGCGGCTGCGGTTGGGGCTGTTGTCGGGGTGACGGCTGGGGCTGTGGTGATGGCTGCGGCGCGGGAGCAGGGCCGACAGAGGACGCCGAGGAACCCCCATCCGACCCTTCCCACTCCAGGAACGCCTGGCACGACGTACAGAACTGCGTCCCCGGCGCGTTGCTCTGCCCGCACGCCTCACAGATCACGAGACCTCCAGGTCGAAGCCCACATGCGCCGGTATCTCCGTACGGATCAGCTCCTCCAGCCGCACCCGGTCGACCTGGTACGGCTGCGAGGACCGGACCCGGACCGTCACCCACGGCCGCGGGCCGCCCGGGAACTGTGTGTGCGGCCTCGACGACCACGCCGTGCCGCCGCTCTCGACGATGTCCGGCTCGATCCCGGTCTCCAGGAAGACCGCCTCCGCCAGCCCACGCCTGGTACCGCGCCTGCTGTGCCGTTCGACCGCGCCTCTTACCGCCGCGCGCCGCTGCTCGACCGGGCGGTCCGCGCGGGTGTCGACGGCCACCCACTGGGCCAGCCAGGCCAGGAAGTCCTCCGGCGCGCTGCGCGGGTCGAGATGGGCAGGCAGATTGTCGATGGAGAGCAGGATCGGGGCGAGTACGTCGTCGAGCGCCGCGAGGAACCGTTGCAGGAAGTCCTGCTCCAGATAGACCGCCGGGAGCTGCTCGATCAGCGGGTGCGGTGTCGGCAGGCCGGTCACGGCTGTGCGCATGGCGGTCAGGCCTCCCGTACCCGGAGCTGGTGCTCGAAACTGAAGACCAGTGCGTGCCGGTCCAGTGCGATCTTGGTGGTGGGTTCGCCGCGCTGCCCGGTCACGGGGTCCGCGGGGAAGAGGCGTACGTCCTCCACCAGATCCACCCCCGGCACCTGTTGCAGTACGGCGAACGCCTCGCCCGACTGGATCGGGCGGCCGAACGGCCAGCCCTCGCCGCCGGGTCCGCCGCTCAGCGGGTTGAAGTAGCTGTAGAGGGCTGCCAGCGCCTCCTCGCGTACCCGTTCCAGCACGGCGCCTCTGCGGGCCTGGACCGTGGCGACCACGGTGACCCCCTGGTAGTAGGGCGGTTCGACCACCAACCGGGCGCCGATGGGCCGCCGTTCGTCCAGATGGCCCGCGATCAGGGCGAGGGTGTGCTGCGGCGGGATGAGCTCGTTGAACTGGATCCGGCCCTGCTCGTCGCTGCGTCCGGCCGGTACGACGAGCAGCCGCACCCCGCCCGCCTCGACGTCCGAGTCGCCGCCGGCCGGAATGCACTGCACTCTGGACGCGTCGGGGGCGACCTCGCGGGCCAGCAGTTCGTAGTCGTGCGGTACGACGGCCCGGTGCAGGGTCCGCAGGGTCATCGGCCCGCGTACCCGTGCGCTGTCCACCGTCTCGCCGTCGACTCCGCCGAGCGCGGGACGTCGGTTCTCCACCCGGGCCACGTACGGGATGGCGCTGCGCAGCACCCGGAGCGTGGAGCGGGCGACGTTGCCGCGCAGTCCACCGCCGGTGCGGTACGAACGCACGCGGACGGTGGCGCCCTTCGGCGGTACCGCGCCGTAGTAGCGGATGGAGCCGTCCCGTTCCCGTACCGCCGGACCGAATTCGACCCGGCCCGAGTTGGGGTCGAGCGTGATGTGCCGGTCGTCGGGTCCGGAGTGCGCGAAGTCGTCGACGCGGGTCCACTCCGTGCCCTGCGGGCCCTCCGCCGGATCCGCGACCTCGACGACGAAGTCGCCGGGCACCACCGGTGGGCGGCTCACCGTGAAGGTCTGTCCGGGTACGCCTTCGGCCGGGCCGAGCACCTCGTCGGTCACGGTCTCGGCGTGGACCGCCCCGACGGTCGCGCCGATCGTGAACGCCGTGATCCGGCGCACCACCGGAGACGCCATATAAGTGGGCTGCCCTGGGGTGGCCTCCACCAGGCGGCAGCGCAGCCAGCCGCCGGTCCGGCGCACGACGACGGCCGGGGTATGTCCCTCGGGAAGGTGCAGGATCAGCTCTCCGGACCGGTTGAAGCCACCGGTGTCGTCCTTCTCGACCTCGCAGACCGTCCAGGCGCTGCCGTCCCAGGCCTCCCAGAGCAGCGGCGGCCGCAGCGGATCCACGCCGACGCCCTCGACCGCGCAGTCCAGCCGCAGCACTACGACTCCCGACGGAACGGCGGCCGACAGGCCCACATAGAGGGCGTCGCCGGGCGCGGGCGTGGTGTCGAAGCAGGGGACGGCCCGGCCGAGCATGAGTTCCTCGGTACGGTCGACGGCGTCGCCGGACGTCGGCCAGGTGGCGAGATGGGCGAACTCGCACGGCACGATGGACAGTTCACGGCCGGTCGTGAACACGACCGCTTCCTCGGTCTCCGTACGGACGGTCGCCACCTCCGTACCGGCCCTCACCCGTACCGGTTCGGGCTGCGGTGCGGAGAGCCTGAACGTCACATCGGTGTGGGCGGCCGTGGGCGGGTGGAGCCGGACCCCGATCAGGTCGAGGAAGGTCAGATAGCTCTTCTCCGGAACCCGGTTCACCCGGTAGACGAGCTGGTCGACCATGGTCGCGAAGGCCTCGATGAGGGTCACACCGGGGTCCGACACATTGTGGTCGGTCCACTCGGGGCAGCGCTGCTGGACGAGCCGTTTCGCCTCGTCGACCAGGCCCTGGAAGCGGCGGTCGTCCAGATGCGGACTGGGCAGCGTCACGCGCCGTCCACCTCCTCGTGCTGCGGGATCACATAGAACGGAAAGACCAGGTTCCGGGGGTCGTTGGCGCCCCGTACGGTGTAGCCGATGTCGATGTACAGGACTCCGTGGTCGACATCGTCGAACCGGACGACGACCTCGGTGACCTCGATCCGGGGCTCCCACCGGTCCAGCGCCAGACGTACCTCGTACGCGAGCTGCCCGGCCGTGCCGGCGTCCGCCGGGGCGAACACGTAGTCGTTGACCGCGCAGCCGAACTCCGGGCGCATGGGCCGCTCGCCCGGCGACGTGGCCAGGATCAGCCGGATCGACTCCTCCAGCTCGTGCTCGCCGCGCACCAGGGCGATGGAACCGGTGGCGTCCGTACGCGGTGGGAAGGCCCAGCCCGCGCCGATGAACTGCTGACCCATGGACGCTCAGCCTCCGATCAGTACCGTCGGGCAACCGGACACGACGGGCGATCCGCAGGCGGCCAGGTCCCCGACGCGGGCGGCGGGCTGCCCGCCGATCAGCACCGTGGTGCTGCCGGGTGGCGCGATCGCGGACGGCGGATGCACCGCGGGCGGCGGCATCGCGCACAGGTGCGGGGTGCCGACCGTGGCGGCGGGGAGGCCTCCGATGAGCACGGACGGGACACCGGGCGGCCCGACCGTGCCGGGGTGTCCGGTGGGGTCGCCGACCCGTGCGGCTGCCGCCGCGGCTGCTGACATGAAAGTCCGTTCCTCTCGCTCAGCGCGTCCGCGCCGTCAATTGATCTTCACCAGGGGTGCGTTGATGGCCAGGGAGCTGCCGCCCTTGATGTCGGTCCGCTGTGTTCCGTTGACCGCGACCTGGGCGCCCCGGACGTCCACCGTGCCGCCGGTGGAGAGCTTGACCTCGCCGTTTCCGCCGTCGACCCGCACTCCGCTGCGGGACGTCAACGTGACGCTGTCGCCGCTCAGTTCGAGCGTTCCCTGCCCGCCGTCCAGTGCGACCCCGCGCGCCGCCTTGATGGACACCTTCTGCTTGGCCTCGATGTTCACGCTGCCGTCGCTGTTGATCACGATCACGGTGCCCCTGCGGTCGAGATCGATCTTCAGCTTTCCGTCGCCGGTGAGCAGGCGTACGCCCTGCGGTCCGTTGGCGCCGTCCAGGAGTTCCAGCTGGTTTCCGCTCTTGGAAGCGATCGAACGCCGGTTGACCGCCCCGGTGGTCGGGTCGACCAGCTCACCTCCTGGGGCGGGGGATGCGGCGGGCGTTGCTGTGGGTGAACCGGCGGGCGGCGCACCGGCGGACGGGCCTGTGGACGGGCCGGCTCCGGCGCCCGGCCCGGGGGCGCCCGGCCCGGACGCGCCACCAGCACCCCCGCCCGACCCGCCGCCGCTGCCCTGCGACGGCCGGTCCTTCCCGTTGTACAGACCGGCGAGGACGTACGGACGGTCCAGATGCCCATGCTCGAATCCCACCAGGACCTCGTCCCCGACCTCGGGGATGAACGCTTCGCCGCCGCTCGTCCCGCCCGACTGCGCCGTACGCGCCCAGTCGCTCGCGTACTCGTCCGACAGCCATGGGAACCGCACCTTGACCCGGCCCGAACCCTCCGGATCGTGGGTGTCCGTGACCGTCCCGCTGACCAGCCCCACGCAGCGCGACCCGCCGCCCGACCCCGCTCCGGATCCGCCCGACCCCGGCCCTCCACCGGTCAGCCCGAACAGCGAACGCTCCTGCTGCCCGGAGACCGTGAGCCATGTCTCGTACCCGCGCACCGGGTCGAAGACATGCCGCGACGACGTGACCGTGTACCGCCCCTCGAAAGGCGCCCCCACCGCGTTGAGCGCCACCGCACTGCCCGCCCGCACCTCCGGGTTCCCCCGGATCACCGCCTCCAGCTCCGCGAACGATCCGGCGATCCGCTCCGCCAGGGCCTTCGCCGCCTGGTCCACCTGCGCCTGAGCCCCGTACGCCGTGTCCGTGACCACGAAACGCGCCTCGCCGAAGGGCGCGAACACCTCTGCCGCGCTCACCCCCAGCTCCAGCGTCGCCGACTTCCCCGCGGGCGCCCGCCCGACGAGCGGCTGCTTGGTCTTGATGTCCCAGCCACGCACCTCGACCTCGGAGACCTGCTCCGCGGAGGACACCCCGGCCCGGCAGCGCAGCAGATTGCTGCCCATCTCCAGGACCAGCGGATTCCGGTCGGCCCGCGCCGAACCGTCGGGTGCGCCGCCGGCCTCCGCGGGTCTGGTGATGTGCAGCTGTCCGTCGAGTACGTACGCCTGCGCGCCCGCCTCCTCCGCCAGATCGCGCACGAACTCCCAGTCCGTGACGTTGGGCTGGGCGATGTGTTCGAGTACGGGGCCGGCCACGTCCACCGTCCCCGGCTTCAGCCCGGCGCGCTGGGCCACCTGGGCGCAGATGTCGGCGAGCGTCATGTTCTGGTAGCTGGCCACCCGACGTCCCCGGAACAGCCGGTGCGACTCGTCGAGCCCGCGTACGACGGTGAAGGTGCCGGTCTCGTCGAGCTCCACCTCCAGGGCGGTGACCACCCCTTTCAGCAGCGGCTTCGGTGCCGTGTCCCCGCCCGCGCGGGCCAGCAGCCGGGCCTCGCTGCCGATCTTCAGCCCGGTCTGCTCCAGCAGTACCCGGTCCGGGTCGCGAAAGCGCAGGAGAAACAGGTCGGGGAGCGTCCGGCTGTCGTCGACGTACCCCTCGACCAGTGTGTTCACGAACTTGGGCGGCAGCGGCCGGCCGCCGAACTCCACCACCAGCGCCGTCGCGACACCCGGCTGCGCCATCAGGACCGTCCCCCGTCCCGTTCCTCTTCGAGCCGGTTCAGCTCGTCGAGCGCGGGGAGCAGCAGCTGCTGTCCGGGGGCCAGTCGCATCGGGTCGTCGATCCCGTTCGCCTCCGCGATCACCCGCCAGGCGGCCGGATCGCCGTACTCGCGCTGGGCGAGCGACGGCAGCGAGTCGCCGGCGTCCAGCCGGTGGACCCGCCGGGCAGCGAGGGCGCCCGAGGTCGGGTTCTGCCCCGGGGTGTCGCCGCTGATCTCCTCCATCGTGACCTGGCAGACGGCCCGGATCGGCACACCCGATGTGGTGAACAGGGTGTACTTCGCCTGCACTTGACTGACATAGCCGGGGAACCCGGTCAGCCCGCCCCAGTGGAAGACCACCCACGGCGGTGACGAACGCTGCTGCTGACGGGTCTCGCTCGTCGGCACACAGCACGCGAAGAGCTGCTCGACCGAGGTCACCACGCGGGTGTCCTGGGTGTCGCTGGCATCGAAGAACATCTCCACGGTGAGCTTGCTGGGCTGCGAACCCTGGTACTCCGGCGGCCCCGAGCTCTTGGCGCCCTTGGCCGGACTCCGCTTCCAGGAGGCGGCCTTGGTGAGGCTCAGCTCCTTGGGGTTGAACTGGAAGTCGATCCGTCCGCACGGACCACCGGGCGTGAGGCCACCGCCGGTCGGCGGCGTCCGCAGTTCCAGATAGGCGTGCTCCAGCTTGGGCCGGGCCGAACCTCCCTTGCCCGCCCTCGCCGCCGACGCCCCGGACGTACCGGCGGCGCTGAACGCGATGGGACCTGCGCCACTCACGAGGTCAGCCCTCCATCACATAGCCGTGATGGGCGATCTCGATCGTCTCCATCGCGACCTTGGGCGATTCCGGGGTGAAGGAGGGGCCGGTCCAGCGGACGGGCACGACCTCCAGCAGCCCCCACTGGGCCACCTTCTGCCCGTCGCCGGTCCGCGCCTCGATGTGCGCCGTCTTGCGGCTGAATCCGGTCGTCATGGTGGCGAACCAGCGGGCCACCTTCTCGGTCTCCTTGGTCAGCGGCCTGGACAGCTTTACGTTGGAGTACTTCAGGCGGGTCGGCAGCTGCCACAGATGCCCGTTGTTGCCGCCCTCCTCACGCGTTTCGAGCACCACTTCACAGCCCAGCCCGTCACATGTGTTGAACGACCCGAGCTCGATGTCGTCGATCGTGACGACGAAGCAGACGCTGACGGCGGGATCGTTGTCCTGGGCGGTGGCCATGGCACGTACCTCTCAATTCCCTGTGTTGTCGCTGCCGTTCATCAGTGCCGGGTGTTGATGAGAAAACCCGCTCGTTCGCGTTCCAGCCGCAGATCCGCCTTGAAGAGCCTGCTGAGCGGTGTGTACAGGGCGCGTACCAGCTCGTCGGTGACGACGGGGGCTGCGGCGCCGCCGTGACCACCGCTCTGACCGGGTGGCGCGCCGGGGGCGGAGGCGGCCGCGCCCGGTGCGCCGTGGTCCTCGGCCATGGGCCCGGGTTCCGGTTCCGGTTCGGGCTCCTGGGGAGGATCCGGAGGCGGTGGTTCCGTGGTCTCCGTCTCGCGCTGTACGACGGGTGATGAGTACGGCGGTGGCGGCGAGCCGAAGACGACACTGCCGTCGGCCATCCGCTGAGCCACCCCCGCGGCCACGGCGACCGAACCGGCCGTGGGGAACGAGGGGGCGGCGGGCGCGGCGGGTGCGGTACGGCTGCCGGCACCCGGCAACGAACGAGGCACCGGCGGCCCGCCGACTGTCTGACGTTGCAGGGCGAAAAGCGGCCGAGAGGGCGCACCCGTCGCTTCCCCCGGAGTCATGGCGGTACGTTGCAGCGCCGCCGGCAGAGATGCGGCCGGCGCCACCGAAGGCGCACCCGCCCCGGCAGACGTCCAACGCACCGGAACGGCATCGGGCAGGGACGGCAGCCCGGGACCCGGCACCGGACCCGCACCACCCGACGGAGATGCCGCCGCCCCGTCCACGGCGGAACGCTGTACGACGCCCGCCCCACCGCTCTGCCCGGACTGGAGCGACAAGGGCCGGTCGGCGAGCAGGGGAGCGACCGGAGCGGTAACCGGGGGCGGTGACAGGGGAGCCTGCGCGGGCACGGCGGGAGTCCGCTGCACCGCCGGGGTGGACGAGGAGGCGGGAGTAGGCGCGGGTGCGGACTCCGCCAGGGCGGACGAGGAGGCGACACTGGGCGCGGGTGCGGACTCCGACGGGGCGGACGAGGAGGCGGCACTGGGCGCGGGTGCGGACTCCGACGGGGCGGGGAGCAGCGGATCGTCACCGAGCAGCGGAGCAGTGGGCCCGTCGGACTCGGGGGCCGACTCCGGGGCCGCGGGCACCTCAGGGGCCTCCGGGACCTCACCGGCACTGTCGTCCGCCGCGCTCCGGGCAACCGGAACCACTCCGGCCGCCCCCTCCGTCTCCGGACCGGCGTGGGCAGCCTGTCGCTGTGCCGTGGGCGGCAGCGCGGACATGGGCGCGCCGAGACCGGGCGCACGCCGGGGCCGGTCCACGACCGGCGGCGTCACCGAACGCTGAACGGGCGGGAGCGGCGTCGCGGGCTCGGGCGCGGCCGATTCGGGTGCCGGTTCCGGAGCCGAGGCCGGTGCAAAGGGCTGCTCGCCCACCAGTTGGCGTACCGGCAACTCCGCCACGGCGGACTCCCCGGCCGACGTCATAGCGGGCGCACCACTCACCGCAGCGCGCTGCACGGGTACGGACAGGGGTACGGACCTGGCGCGAACCGGCAGTTCCACCGGACGTTCCACGGACCGCTGCACCGGTGAAGGCCGGCCCACGGACGCCGGGGTGGTGATCCCGTGCACGAGCCCGGTGGGCGCGTCCGGGCTGACCAGATGCCCGAGAGGCGTACCGAGCGAGGTGTCCTGCCGGGTGGAGAGCGATCCCTGGAACCCTGAAGGATCGATGACCAGATCCTGAGCGCCCAGGGTCCGCTGGATGGGCGGCAGTTCAGCCAGATCGACCCGCTCGCGCGGCACGGCCGCCGGAGCGGCACCAGCGCTGCCGGTCCCCGTGCCCGCGGCCGTCCCCGTACCCGTCTCCGTGCGCCCACCACCGCGCAGCCAGGACATCAGGCCCATGGATTCTCCCGTCCTCCCTGCGCTGTTCGCTACTGCCCGTTGAGGCGAGCGATCTGTGCGACGAACCTCAGTCGTTCCGGGTGCTCCAGGTCCAGCAGCTCATCGAGCGGCCAGTGGAAGTGATAGGCGAGGTACGCGACCTCCTCGTAGAGCAGGTCGGCCGCGTACGTCACGATTCCCCCAGGCGGCCACCGGCGAGATTCACCGCGAACTCCTCCTTGCAGGCCGGGCAGCTGACGGCGGCCCGGGTGTGGCCCTCGGCGTTGATCCGCCGGTAGAAGTCCTGGAGGAAGGCCAGGTCGGAGGCGAAGAGGTCCTCGATGATGCCGGGGTGGATGTCGTCGATCGTGCCGATCCGGGTGACGACCCGGGCGATGAGCACGACGGAGAGGTACGCGGAGTTCTCGCGCACCCGGTCGTCCCGCAGCGGCACGAGTTCGTCGCGCGCGGTCGCGAGCCGCATGACGCCCGTGTGGTGCACGGCGCCCGTCTCGTCGACGTACCCGCGCGGCAGATCGAAGGTGAACTCGGTGCGCAGTGGCTCCCGTTGACCGGACCGCCCGCTCCCGCCGGCCGGGAGATGCGCGTCCGTCCGTCCGGGAGCCTCGGCCGGATCCGATGCCGGTGCCGTACGTCGCATCAGTCGAGTTCCATGCTCTCGTAGGTGATCGCGAGCTTCTCCGTCAGGACCGAGGTGTCACCGGCCTTGAGGGTGCCGATCTCCAGCGACTTCGGCCAGGCGTTGATGAGTTTGTAGCGCTTGATGGCGATGCCCTCGTGGTCGTACACGATGACCGCGCCGTTGCGGCGGGCCGCGGTCATCCGGCCGAACCGGGAGTCCTTGATCCACCGTTCGAAGCTGTTGTCCTCGGTGAGGCCCCGGGTCACGGTCACCTCACCGGCCTTCGGCCGGCCCGGGAGCTTCTTGATGGCGTAGCGGCCGTCGGCGGTGTTCTGCTTCAGCTCGATGACGTCCTGCTCCATCTTCAGACCACTGACCTCGGTGATCTGCTTGATGACGACGCTGTCGAATTCGAGGCCGAAGGAGGCCCCGACGGTGCTGTCGAGATCGGGAAGTGGCACAACAGGCTCCTTTACCGCTCTTGCCGCTTTTACCGCTTGGAGGACCTAAGGGCGGCCGCCGCGCTGCTCGGCCGGCTTCTGGCGCGCTACTCGTCGACGCCCCCGGTGCCCCCGGTCAGCTGGGAGAGGCGGAAGACGACGAACTCGGCCGGCCTGACCGGTGCCACCCCGATCTCGCAGATGACCTGACCTGCGTCGATGCTTTCCGGCGGATTGGTCTCACGGTCGCACTTGACGTAGAACGCCTCTTCCGGAGTGAGCCCGAACAGCGCCCCCTTGCGCCACTCGTTGACCAGGAACGCCGAGACCGTGCGCCGGATACGGGCCCACAGGGCGTCGTCGTTCGGTTCGAAGACGACCCACTGCGTACCGGCGAGGATCGACTCCTCCAGGTAGTTGAAGAGACGCCGGACATTCAGATAGCGCCAGGCCGGGTCCGAGGCCAGCGTGCGCGCGCCCCAGACCCGGATGCCGCGCCCGGGGAAGGACCGGATGCAGTTCAGCCCGATCGGGTTGAGCAGATCGTGTTCGCCCTTGGTCAGCTGCGTCTGCAGGGCGACCGCCCCTCGTACGACCTCGTTGGCGGGGGCCTTGTGCACACCGCGCGACTCGTCGTTGCGGGCCCAGACCCCGGCTATGTGGCCGCTCGGCGGAACCAGCTGCGCACGTCCCGACGAGGGATCGGCAACCCGGATCCAGGGGTAGTAGAGCGTGGCGTACTTGGAGTCGAAGTTGGCGCCGCCGGTGCGCCAGGCCCGGATCTGCTGCGGGCTGAGTCCGGGCGGCGGGTCGAGAATGGCGACGCGGTCGCCCATCAGCTCGCAGTGGCTGATCAGCCCCTGCTGCACGGCGACGACGGACTCCAGGTCCAACAGCCCGCGTTCGTATGCGCTCATGAGGTCCGGCACGGCGATCGTGGTGACCTCTTCGACGGCTTCGAGACCGCCGAGGCCGGTCCTGCGGTCGGGATCGCCGACGTACAACTCGGGAGTCAGCGCCCCGGCACCGGGCGACGCGGGCGCCGCCGGGGCCAGGGTCACGGTCTGCAGCTCGGGCTTGGCCGGAGCCGCCCCGCGCCCGGACTCCCGTATCTCGATGAGCTCCGACTTGGCATTGACCCGGGTGGCGACGTTCTCCTTGCTGCGCTTCGTCGTGACGCTCGGGTACGTCTCCGCGACCTGCCCGTCCCGCTTCACGATCAGCTGGAAGACGTCGGAAGGCGGATCGTCCCCCTCCACCTCGGTCACTTCGACGGTGATCTCTCCGGTCACGCCCGGGCGGGGCTTCACCGCGTAGGGACCGAGCTGTGTCTCCGATCCGGCGGGCAGCTGTCCGGGGGTCCCGTTGCTCACGTCCTCGGCCGGGGGCTCGGTGCCGTCACCGATGCGCACCACGTAACAGACACCGCCGCCGTTGGAGAAGAACCCGTAGACGGCGGAGGCGAGATACGTACCGTCGACGAAGTCACCGAAGGTGCCGGCGAACTGGCTCCAGTTCGTGATCAGCGTCGGCTCGTCGAAGGGGCCCTTCTGCGCGAAGCCGACGAAGGCGGCGACCGAGGTGCCCACCCCTTCGATCGGCCGGGATCCGGACTCGATCTCTTCGACGTAGACGCCCGGGGACAGGTACGACGGCATGTGAGTCTCTCCTTGGCCGGGGAACGCCCGCAATTCTCGTGACAGCGGCGATCACCGGGAACGGACGCACGGCCGCCCTGCCGTGCACCGGCCGCTGCCCGATCAGGCAATGCCCTCGCGCTGTACGGCCCAGCGGGTGCTGCCCCCGGCCACGTCCCCACGCGCTGCGTACGCGATCCACCGCCCCCACACCCTGGGACGGCGGCAGGGCCATGTGCGTCGAGTGCCGACTGCCCAGGGAAGTGGTGGGCCGGGAGGACGGATGAAGGCGGTTCCGGAGAAGGATCCTGTCTCCGCATCCGGCCGTGGAGGTATCCCCCGTGCCGACGATGCGACAGTCACGCCCGAAGTGTCCCGTTCGCAGACACCCCCACCCCACCGCCCGCCGGGTGACCGCCCCGCCCCCGACCCCCGCAGCCTGCAACGCCTGCAACGCGCGGCAGGCAACGCGGCGGTGTCGCGCCTGGTCGCGCAGCGCTACACAGCCCCCGTGAAACCCTCCCCCGCCCAGGCTCCCGGCTTCCGCAAGGTCAAGGCGGACGTGACGGCGAAGCGGACGAGGATCGCGGTCCATGCCCCCGCCGCCGCCGAGTCGAAGTCGGCACAGGACGCGGCCATCGCGCCACCCGACGACAAGGAGGCGCAGGGCAAGGCGGCGAACGCGGAGAAGATGAACGCCGCGAAGCCGGGCGAGTTCAACAAGCAGGCATTCATCGACGCGGTGAACAAGGCAATCGACGCACAGGCCCCGAAGAACCTCGACGACGCCGACAAGTTCTCCAAGTCCGGCAAGGCCGACAAGATCAAGTCAGAGGTCGACGGCAAGGTCTCCGACGGCAAGGAGTCCTCCGCCAAGGACATCGACACCACGACAAAGGCCCCACCGGACACGTCGGCGGCCAAGGACAAGCCGGTCACCCCGATGACCCCGGACCAACCCCCACCCAACCCCGGCGCCCCCTCCGCCACGGACGCCATCCCCGCCCCACAACCCGCCTCCGTCACGGACTTCTCCCAGGGCCCCGCCCAGAACGACCAGGCAATGGCCGACGCCGAGGTCACCGAGGACCAGCTCGCCAAGGGCAACGAACCGGAATTCGACCAGGCCCTCTCCGCGAAGAAGACCGCCGAGACGGACTCGGCGAAGGCCCCCGCCAAGGGCAGATCGGCCGAGGCCCAGCAACTCACCACCGCGAAGGCCGGAGCAGCGGCCTCCGGAGCGCAGGCCATGACCGCCCTGACCGCGACCCGCGCCTCGGCCGGGAAACAGGTCGACGGCGGCAAGGGCGAGACGAAGTCGAAGGACGAGAAGAAACGCGCCGAGGTCACCGCGAAGCTCCAGAAGGTCTACGACGGCACGAAGAAGGACGTCGAGGAAACCCTCTCCGGCCTGGACAAGAAGGTCGACACCACGTTCACGACGGGTGAGAAAGCGGCACGGGACGCCTTCACCGCCGACCACAAACGGCGCATGAAGAAGTACAAGGACAAGCGGTACTCAGGCATGTTCGGGCCGGCGAAGTGGGCCAAGGACAAGCTCATGGGCATGCCGAAGGAGGCCAACGACCTCTTCCAGGAAGCCCGCAAGCTCTACGTCACGAAGATGCAGACCGTCATCTCCTCCGTCGCCGACATCATCGGCGCCGAACTCGGCCGCGCGAAGGCCCGCATCGCCAAGGGGCGCACCGAACTCAAGGCCGAAGTCGACAGACTCCCCGCCGACCTGCGCCAGTTCGGCCAGGACGCGGCCAAGGACTTCGCAGGAAAGTTCGACGACCTCGAAACCACCGTCAACGAGAAGTCCGAACAGCTCGTCCAGGACCTCGCGACGAAGTACACCGCAGCCCTCAACAAGATCGACGAGGAGATCAAGAAACTCCAGGAAGCCAACAAGGGCCTGATCGACAAGGCGAAGGACGCCATCGTCGGCGCCATCAAGACGATCAACGAACTCAAGAACCTCCTCCTCGGCATCCTCGCCAAGGCCGCCTCCGCCATCATGAAGATCATCAAGGACCCCATCGGCTTCCTCGGCAACCTCGTACGAGCCGTCGGCGCCGGCCTCAACCTCTTCATCACCAACGTCGCCGAACACCTCAAGACCGGCGTCGTCTCCTGGCTGCTCGGCACCGCCGTCAAGGCCGGCCTCGAACTCCCCCAGAAGTTCGACCTCAAGGGCATCATCCAGCTCATCGCCTCCCTCCTCGGCCTGACCTGGGCCAACATCCGCGCCCGCATCACCCGCAAGGGCATCCCCGACCAGGCCATGACCGCCGTCGAACAATCCGTCCCCGTCGCCCAGACCCTCGCCCGCGAAGGCCCCGCAGGCGCCGTCAAGGAAATCACCGCCGAGGCCGGCGACCTCAAAGCCACCATCCTCGAAAAACTCACCAGCTACCTGATCCCCACCGTCATCATCGCCGGCATCACCTGGATCATCTCCCTCCTCAACCCCGCCTCCGCCTTCATCCGCGCGGTCAAGGGAATCATCGACATCGTCACGTTCATCGTGAACCAGGGCGCCCAAATCGTTGAATTCGTCAACGCCGTCCTCGACGCCGTCATCGCCATCGCCAACGGCGGCACCGCAGGCGTCCCCAAGATGGTCGAAGCAGCCCTCGCCGCCAGCGTCCCCCTCCTCATCGGCTTCCTCGCCTCACTCCTCGGCATCGGCAACCTCGCCAACAAAGTCAAATCCGTCTTCCACGCCATCGCCAAACCCGTCAACCGCGCCATCGACAAAATCGTGGGCTTCATCGCCAAGGCGGGCAAGAAACTCTGGGCAAAACTCAAGGGAAAGGAAACGAACAAGGGGAAGGCGTCCGAGAATGACAAGCCTACCGATTCAGGAAAAGAGAAGAAGGCAACCATACATTTCACGATGCAGGGGTCCCAACACACCCTGTACTTTATATCCGGCCGCCAGACAGAGATGGCCAGCAGGAGAAAGGACCTACGAGAGACGGTTGAGAAGATGTCTCGGAAACTTGCCACCGAGAGCGACGAACAAGCGCAACTCGAAAAGATTTACCTCGATGACATACTGGAAAAAATGGTTGCCGCCGAGCACGCCTTGACTACTAGTGGCGCGCAAAGCAGGGAGTTCAGGAGCGCCTCCAACGCCGTGGTGGCCGCGATTAACGAGTATGCGAAAGATACCGGCAGAGACGACATCGAACTAGGGACCGCCCGAGAGGAAGTCAAAAAGATAATTGAAGGAAAGGGGACTCGATTCGTTCCCGCATCAGAGTATAAAAAGCATTGGCCTAGGCCCCCGGAGAAGGCTCAGGATATCGCAAAGCAGCTAAAAGCGGGACAGTACATAATAAGCGAGGAGGAGATCGCAGAACTTGAGCGCGACACGCTACTCACAGGGACACTGGTCGATAAATCGAACGGAAATTATCACGCATACAAACGCTATCCCATTCAGTTGGGATGGGAGGCGATCGGCGAAGGGAAGGGGAAGAAGGATCAGAAGGTCGTACCTGCATTCGTTCTGCGTGCCGAAATATCAAGCAGACAGATCCACTCCCACCCAAGAACCGATTTCGGAAAGTGAAGCATCATGAATAGGCACCTTGCCCCACTCAGAGTACCTACCGGATGGGTCATGCTATTTAACAATTTTGTCGAATTCAAAGTAGGGGAACAGCCGACAGAATGCGACTATGAACTCTACCTAACGCAGGATATTCTGTCCATGCGGCAAATCTTGCCAGAGGCCGGAGGATTTTCAGAGGAGGACGGTGCACTGAGAATCTACCTCGGCTGGTATCCGGATGGAGAACCCGACGGAAGCTACCGGATCGACCTTCACCGCAAGGGGGCTGATGAGAGGTTTAATTTTTTTGAGCATCGGAATTTTACCGACATTAGGAAAGCGCTCGAACTATGCCTTTCGCTCGGGGCTCGATATGCTGGAAATGACGAGATTGAAAGGGCGCTAATGAACTTGAACTCGTAATGTCGGCCGGACCAGTTGGTGTGGCTTCTGGGTGTGCGGCCACCGTCGGCGACGAAAGTAGCGGCTTGACTCCCGATGGTCGGTGCTCAGTTCCTACGGTCCGGGCTCCACTCGTAGACCATGGGTGCAGTCTCGATGACCTCGCTCGGCCAGACCTGCCGAAGTCGGTCCAGTCGGACTCGGTGGTCCTGGATCCAGTCATCCTGTGGCTGGATCCAGGAAAATGTGGAGAGCCGGTCGGAGGGCACACGGACTGGTCCTCGTTGTGGAGCGTCGTGATCGGGAACCGGAACATGTCCACAACCAATCAGCCTCCCTGTCTGGGAGGCACATGCCTAGAGCTTCAGCCCGTTCCCAGCACAGCCACTGCACCGCGCGGGCCCTCCATAGCAGCGGTCCAGACGGATCACAACGCACTCAGCAGCTTCGGCGGCTGACTACTCATCGATGAGATGGTCGAACTCCCCCGCCTTCACACCCTTGATCCAGGCACCCATCTCCACAATGGTGAAAAACACCGCCCCCGCTTCAGGGCGGTTGCTGTTGCGTACGGCTATGCGACCGTCTACCAACGGGGCAGCCTCCACGCAGGCCCCCTGATCACCGCTGAAGCTGGACTTCCGCCAGGCCAATGCGTTCAACTCAGCGTGTGCCAGCGGCTGTTCTTTGTCGTTCACACGTGTCCCTTCGCGATCTCTCGCACCACCGCCACCGACTTCTCCGGACTCAGCGCAAGCGCTACGAGGTGCTCGAAGGCCACAGTATGCGCCTCGATCTCGTGGGCGCGTTCGAGGTAGCAGGCGCCCGCCCGATGCTCCACATACGCCACACCAGGATCGGCCGGCCACGGGAAGCCGAGGATCTGGAACGGGCCTGCTGCCATGCCCGGGTGTGCGCCGTGCTCGTACGGGAGTACCTGCACGGTGATCTTCGGATGGCGGGTCATCTCGGCCAGGTGAAGGAGTTGGTCTCTCATGATTGCCGGACTGCCGACCACTCGGCGCAGCACCGCTTCGTTGAGCACGGTCCAGAGACGCAGCGGGGCGGATTCCCGACTCAACGCGGCCTGCCGCGTCATGCGCAGGTCGACGAGGCTCTCCACCTCGTCGTCTCCCCGCTCAGCGGTACCCCGCCGCGTGATGGCGTCGGTGTAGGCCCTGGTCTGAAGAAGACCTGGGACAGCCTCGCTCTCGTACGCTCGGACTTGCGATGCCCCCTGTTCCAGTCCGACGAACAAGGAAAACCAACTCGGCATCGGGAGTCCGTCGCTTCCCTCCCACCAGCCCTTCCGGCGCGCGTTCCTGGCAGCCTGGAGGTAGTCATCCCAGCGCTCCTCCGGGACGTTGTAGAGCGGGAGTAGGACTTCATTCAAGTCCCGCAGCACCACGGGGCGTTCGGATGTCTCGTAGTAGGAGACCTTGGCCACCGTGCAACGCAGCGCCTTGGCTACGTCTTTCTGGTCGAGCCCGGCTTGCTTCCTCAGCCGGACCAGCTCGAAAGCAAGCCAGCGTCGCCACACCGTAGGACTGGATGTCTCGGTCACTGCACTCTCCTTGCCACATGTGACGCAAGTGCTGGACGCGCGTCTGGGTGAGGTACCTGCTTGCCTTACAGGAAGTCCGGTTTGCAAGAGAGCAGTTGAGCATCACCTGTTTGAGCGACTGCGATCTGTTGAATTCAAATTTAGACTCAACAGCATAGTCGCCCAGCTGTGGAGGCACGCCATGAACGAGAAGGCACACCCTGCTGACGAACCCAGCAAGGACAACGCAAGTTCGGAGGAGCCGATGTCGTTAGGCAGAAAGGAGTTCGAATTGCTGCTGCAGGACCTCGTGCGAGACTCCGCGCCGCGTATGTTCGCTGTCGTACAAGAACTCGGAGACTGTGAGGATGGCGTGGTGGCAGCCTGGGGGCTAGCGTTCGAAGGCCGAGCCGAAGTCGTCTCTGCCGAGGGCGTCTCACGCCTGAGTGCCCGTACGCCGGAATCGGCCCTTCGATTCTTCAGTGGCGGCGCCAGGAACCGTGCCCGTCTGATCTGGCCTCAGAGTCTCAGCTGAGGAATTACGCGTCCCACCTGAGGTACCTCGGTTGCCGGAGCCCTGTCCGATGGGGGTAGCCTGCCCAGTTCTGCCTCGTGGTGGTTGCACAAACGGCTGCGCTTGGTGCATTTCTGCCGTTATTAGCCGCGCGAGGATCACTGTCCAGTGCGGAGCTGTGTGCTCGTCGGCGAAACTTCCGGGACGAACAGGCTCAGGCGGTACGTCGTCGAGTGCTTCAGGCGTCCGCACAAGGTGTCCACCCGGAGCATCGAATCGTCGGGCGATTCGTACTCAGTCCGGACACGATGTAGGTGCGTCCGAAACTCCGTTTCGTCCTTGGTCTCGAAAACAACCTCCCAGCGACCGGCGTCAGAAACATGGGTGTTCATTGCTCGCTGACGGCTCTGCTGTCGCTTCTTCTTGCGCTGGCCTCGCTTGCGCATCGGCATCACGTCGCCGGGACAACGGAGCAAGGTCCGAGTCCCACCAGCGTCTCTGGGCGCTGGTATTTCCGTCATCATGGCCAGGAAGCAGATGGCCGCCCGTCAGGCGTCGACCACCTGCAGCGGCAGCGACTTCAGTCCGTTGATGAAGTTCGACACCAGGCGCCGCGGTGGGCCTGCGGGTTCGAGTGGGGCCGACACGGCGCGGCACACCGCCTCATACAGCGCGCCCAGTTGCAGCCGGGCGAAGTGGGCGCCCAGGCAGACGTGGGGGCCGTCGCCGAAGGAGATGTGGGGGTTGGGGGAGCGGGTGAGGTCCAGGGCGAACGGGTCGGAGAAGACGCGTTCGTCGTGGTTGGCCGAGGCGTGGAAGACCACCACCTTGTCGCCGGTACGGATGCGGGTGCCCGCCAGTTCCGTGTCCTGAGTGGCGGTCCGGCGGAAAGTGAGGACTGGTGGGTGGCGACGCAGTAGTTCGTCGATGGCGGTGGCGAGCTGTACCTCTCCGTCGCACAGGCGGCGGTAGGCCTCGGGGTTTTCCGCCAGGAGGTGCAGGCCGCCCGGAGCTGCGCTGCGTACCGTGTCGTTTCCTGCCACCACCAGCAGGAAGAAGAACATCTCCAGTTCAGGCGCGGTGAGTTCGGGGTCCGTGGCGAGAGACGTCATCACGTCGTCGGCGGGGTGGTTCCGCTTGTGTGCCGCCAGTGCGTGCGCGTAGTCGAACATGTCGCGCAGCGACGCCGGGGAGCGCGGGTTCACCGGTCTGCCGTCCGGGCCGAGCGCCGGGGTCCCGGCCTCGTCCGGGTCCTGGTAGCCGATGACGCGCTGGGTCCAGTGCAGGAGGAGTCCGCGGTCACTGTCCGGTACGCCCAGCAGGTCGGTGAGGTTGAGCAGGGCGTAGTCGTCAGTGACCTGGGTGACGAGGTCGCAGGTGCCGTCGCCGGCCCGCGCCTCGGTGACCGCCCGGGTGAGCAGGGAGCGGGCGCGTTCACGGGCGACGGTCTCGAAGCGGTCCACGCGCTTCGGTGTGAAGGCGCGGCTTACGAGTACGCGCAGTCGCCGGTGGTGCGGCGGGTCCTGGTTGAGCATCATGCGGCGGATGAACGGCAGGTCGGCGAGGTCCGGGTCGCGGATCTGGGTGGCGCCCAGGTACGAGGAGTACGTCGAGGAGTCCTTCAGGACCCGGACCACGTCCTCGTGCCGGGTGACCGCCCAGAAGCCGGGGCCCGCCGGCCAGCCGAGTACCTCCGGCTCCTCCTGCCACGCCACGGGGTGGTGGTCGCGCAGGTGGCGGTAGCGGTCGTGGGGGATGCCCCGCCCGTACTGCCTGGGGTCGAACACGTCCGGTACGAGCGTTTCGGGGGCGGGCCCGCTCATGCCCTCGCCCCGCCGTCCTCCGCATCGGCTCGTAGGAAGTCCTCCACCACACGGATCAGGTCGAGCGGGGCCTCGTCCATCGCGTAGTGGCCGCACGAGGGCAGCTCCACCAGTTCGGCCTGCGGGAACCAGCGCATCCAGGTGGCCTGCTGCAGCTCGGCGGACAGGGCCGGGTCCAGCGCGCCCACGACGACCAGGGCCGGCACGGGTGAACCGTCGATCCGGTCGTGGAAGTCCTCGCCCGCCCAGGAATCCAGCCAGGCACGGAACGCCTTGGCATCGCTGCATTCGAGCGAGCGACGCACCATGCGGTCCAGCCAGCCTGCGGGGCGTCGGCCTCCGGTCGTGATGTCGAGGATGGTCCGACGGTTCTGAGAGGTGTGCGCCGCGGCGGAAAAGAGTTCCCACTGGTCCGGCGGGAGCGGCAGGCCGGACGCGGGGACGGGCGACACCCCGACGATTCTGCGTACCCGTTCCGGCGCGGCAGCCAGCGTCCGCTGGATGACGGAGCCACCCATCGAGTGGCCGATCAGCGAGAACCGCTCCCAGCCGAGCCGGTCGGCCAGCGCGAGCACGTCCGCGGCGCCCTCGGCCGTCGTGTACGTACCGCTCACGTCCCTGGCCTCGCCGTATCCCCGTAGATCCACCACGGCGTACTGGAACGAACCGAGGTCGAGATCCTGCAGCACCGGGTCGTACGCCGAGCGGTCGGCGAACCAGCCGTGTACCGCGATCACCTTGTGCGGGCCGTCGCCGTGCAGTCCATGGGGCAGAACAGGCAATGAGGTCACGCCGACTCCCGTCACCGTACGGAGCGGACCGATCGGTCACCGGCCCGACCCCGCCCACGGTGGCGTCAACTCCGTGCCCGCGCAAGAGCCCACACGAGGGTTCCCGCCGTCAGACCGGAAGCCTCACGCCAGCAGTCCCAGATATGGCCCGAACTCCGACGCCAGCGTCAGCCGGCCCAGCTTCTGGTACTCGCGCTGGATCGCGTGGATCAGCGTCGGCATCGTCACCGGCTCGCCCGTGTCCGCCGCCAGGTACGCGGCTGTCACCGCGATCGAGCGGATGTTGCCGCCCGCCAGCTCGAAGTTCTCGGCGCAGAAGGCGATGTCCAGGTCCCTGCCCCGGGGGAGTACGGGGCCCAGGCAGCGTTCCCACAGCAGGAGGCGCTGTTCGGGGTCCGGGACCGGGAAGTCGATGACGAGGTCCAGGCGGCGGGTGAACGCGTCGTCCAGGTTGGCCCGGAGGTTGGTGGCCAGGATGGCCAGGCCGTCGAAGGACTCCATGCGCTGGAGGAGGTACGCGCTCTCGACGTTCGCGTAGCGGTCGTGGGCGTCCTTCACGTCCGAGCGTTTGCCGAAGATCGCGTCCGCCTCGTCGAAGAGGAGGACTCCGTTCACCCCTGCGGCTTCGGAGAAGATCCGTTCCAGGTTCTTCTCGGTTTCGCCCACGTATTTGTCGATCACCGTCGCCAGGTCGACCGTGTACAGGTCCAGGCCCAGGTCTGCGGCTATGACCTCCGCGGACATCGTTTTGCCGGTGCCGGAGTCGCCCGCGAAGAGTGCCGATACGCCTCGGCCCCTGCCGCCGCCGGGGCGCATGCCCCACTCCCCCAGGACTCGGTCGCGATGGCGCGCGCGGGCGGTCAGTTCGCGGAGTTGGGCGTGGGTGTCCGGGGGCAGGACCAGGTCGTTCCAGGTGACGGTGGGTTCGATGCGGCGGGCCAGGCGGTCGAGGCCTGCCGCGTTCTGGGCACGGGCACCCTGACGGACGTGGTCGGGGGTGAGGGCGCCGCCGTCCAGATGGGTGGTCTGGGCGGCGCCCCGGGCGGCGCGCGTGATCTGTTCCGGGGTGAGGAGGAACGGCGAGAGCAGGCGGTCCACGTCGATGGTTTCGGGGACGGGGGCCTCGTACGCGTCGGTCCAGAGGGCGGCTCTGGTCGAGGGTTCCACGCGTGGGGCGTGCAGGAGGAGGGGCGGGGCGGCGGACCAGGCCGCGTCCCAGGGGGCTCGGCCCACCAGGATCGTGGGGATCGGGGTACCGGTGAGCAGTCGGAGGAGTTCCGGGTGTTCGCGGGAGACCGCGTCGAGCGGGGCGCAGACCAGGCCGGCGCCGGTCAGCCGGGCCTCGCGGACCAGGGAGCGGACCGCCTCGGCGGGGGACGGGTCCTCGGCCAGTCGCGCCAGGTCCAGGCCCAGGACCCGGTGGCCCGCGAGCGTCAGCGCGGAGGCCGCGAGGGCCGTGCCCGCGCCGCCCTGGTCCTCGCGGAGGTAGGCGAGCGAGGCGCCTCGGGCGAGGGCCGCAGCCAGCGGGGCCGGGTCGCCGACGCCCGGTACGGCGTGCCAGGGGGCGAGGAGATCGGCCAGACGCGGGTCGGGGGTGTCGTCGCCCAGGAGGTGCGCGGTGACCCGGTCGGGGACGCGGAGCGCACGGCTCAGGAACGGCCGGTCCAGGTCCTCGACCAGGAGGAGGCGGCTCTCACGCAGTGGGGCAAGGGCCGACAGCCGGCCGCGCGCCACCTGGTCGGCGGGGGACAGGCCGCAGAGGCCCAGGGCCAGACCGATGGACGGGCGGCGGCGGGTGACGTCGTCGTTCAGGTAGCCGTAGAACGCCTCGAAGCGGTCGTCGAGATCCGGTACGAGTGTGATGAGGAGGATCTCGACGTCGAGGGCGGTGAGGCCGAACTCACCGGCCAGGGAGGTCAGTCGGGATGGTTCGGCCGGTGTCTCGTCGTAGTCCGGGACGGGGGTCGGGAAGGCGCGGGCCTCCTCCGCGTCCAGCAGACGGGCGATGTTCTCGTCCGTGAGGTAGAGGCCGCGGAAGGCGTCGTCCGGGTCCGGGTCGGTGAGCTGCCGGGCCTCGACCGCTCGTCGGATGCGCTGCTCCACCGCTACCGCACGTTCGAGGAGATGGCGCAGGTTCGGGTCGCCCGCGGTTGTCATTCGGCGCCGTCCTCCGTGCTGTCATCGGCATGGTCTGCCGCGCCACTCCGCATGCCGTCCGCCGCAGCGGCCTTGCGGCTCTCGGTGATCTTGCGGCTCTCGGTGATACGGAGGGACAGACCGCGCCGCCGTTCCGCGTCGGAGGTGCGGGGAACGTCCCCGCCCGGCCGGTCCGGGCGGCCCGGCCGGCCTCCGTACACCGGAAGCCCTCCTCGGCCCGGCATCGGTTCCGACAACGGCTCGGCCTCCTCGGGTACGTCCCCGAAGCGGGCCTGCAACCCCTCGTCCCCCACCGGCGGGCCGACCACATAGCTCGGCGACGCCGTCACCGGCACGCTGATGACCAGGTCCAGCGAGGGTTTCAACTCACCGCCCAGCGCGCTCCAAACATCGGCGAACGAACGGTCCTCCGGCGGCGGCAGTGCGATCGACATCGGTACGGCTGCCCCGATCTCCGCCAAGGTGCCCGTCAGCCGCTCCGGAGGCAGCGCCTCGTAACGCAGCAGGCAGCCGAGCAGCGACGAAAGCAGCCGGTGCTCGTCCTCCGGGCGCTTCGTCCACGCTGTGATCAGGTACGAGAGCTTGAAGAAGCGAGGCGGGCGGCGGCGCGCGATGATCGCGCCGCGCTCGTCGTACTCGTTGTGCAGACCTCGCTCACGCCTCCGCATGTCCTCGCGGATGTCGTAGAGGTAGAGGTTGACCATGGGTGCGTTGACCTTCGCCGCCCACTCACGGGTCGGGGCGTCGAAGACCACCGCGATCTGGCCGCCTTCGAGCACCTCCGCCCTGATCAGGGCCCGCAGTACGTCGTCGACCTCGTGGATCACCCGATCACTCCCGTACGGTCGTCGGCGCTCATGCGCGGCCCGCGAAGTCCGGTGGCTGAAGATTTCGCTGGACCACCAGGACCGGTTTCTGCAGTCGGTCGAGGTCCCGCGAATCCGCCCGCAGCTTGCGCGGGCCGAGCTTGTCCTTGCGCAGGACCAGGATCTGCACCTCGAAGGTGCCGTCGCGGCCCACCGTGGCGACCGATCCCTCGGGGGTGATGCCGGTGTTCCACGTGAAACGTACGGTCGCGCCCGGCGGGTAGTCCTTGCCGCGGGCCAGCACCGGCTGCCCCGGCTTGGCGACCTGCGGCGTGACGGTCAGCGAGGGCTTCAGGACGCGCAGCCGGTCGGTGTCCTGGTTGTTGGCCTTCCGGCGGTCGGGCAGCGTGCCACGCACGGTGGCCCGTACGTCCCCGGTGACCGCCGCGCGGTACGTCGCCGTCTGGGTCACCTCGATGCGGCCACCGGCCGGGATGGTGCACGGTTTGACCTCCGTGCAGCGGGTCAGGGCGGGCAGGCTGCGGTCCTTGGCCTTGGACGGCTTCGGCCAGGCCGAGCCGATGACCACGCCCGTCGCCGCGTCCGGTCCCGCATTGGTGACGGCGAAGCGGGCACGGGCCGGGCGACCGGTGTACGTACGGTCCGGGCTGACATCGACCTTCATCGCCACATCCGCCGAGGGCGGCACGGGGGCCTCAAGGACCTCGATCTGCGCTGTGTCCGTGCCCGTGTTGCCCGCCGAGTCGGTGGCCGAGCAGGTCACCGTGGTGCTGCCGACCGGGAAGAGCGAACCGGAGGCCGGGGTGCAGGTCACCGGGAGCGCGCCGTCAGTGGCGTCCTGGGCGGTCGCGCCGTACGTCACGCGCGCGCCCTTCTTGTCCTTGGCCCGAACAGTCAGATCGTCCACGGTGACGACGGGCGCGTCGATGTCGTTCACATCGATGCTGATCTGCTCCTGGAAGTCCGGGTCGGCGGCCGCGGCCGGCCCGATCGTGTCCGTTCCCGGCGGCTGGGTGCCCATCAGGAACTGGACGGTGCAGGTCAGCCGTGTGCCCTGGGGTGCGTCCGCGGAGACGTCGATGTTCTCCGCAAAATGCGCGGTGTCCCCGCTGGTGACCTGCTGGGTGGGCGGGTCGAGGCTGACGGACAGATGCGGATCGCAGCTCTCCAGGCGGTAGCTCACGTTGGTGGGAAGGTTGTTGAAGCCCTCGATGATGGCGTCGGTGACGCCGTCCCCGGGAATTCCGTTCAACATGCGGCCGTTGGTGGCCTCGACGATCCGCTTGGCCTGGTCGGGCTCGTGGTACGGGTCCTGATAGGTGGGGCTGCTGTACCCGTCGCCGTTGAGACCGTCGCCGTCCTCGGTATTCACGTCGACGGCGATGACGCGCACGCCCTTGTCCTGGAGCGCGAAGACCGCTTCGTCGAAATAGATCTTGTTGCTGGGGTTGTGGCTCGACGCGTCGCCCACCAGGACCACGACCGGACTGGCGCCCTCGCGGAAGACCGTACCGCCGTCCGCGCCGTTGGCGACTTTCCACAGCGCATAGATCCAGTCCTCGGACGGCCCCTTGCTCCTGTAGCCACGGGAGGTGCCCAGCCTGTCGACGCCGTTCCGCTGCACCGCTTCCAGATCGGCCGTCAGCCCTTGAAGGACTTCGAATTCCGCGGTCGGGTCGTCCTTCTCATCGCCGTACGTGGCCACAGCAAAGCGTGATTCCGGCTGCTGCTCGATGATCTTGTCGGTGATCGACCGCAACCCGGACTTCACGTCGCCCACCGGAACGCCCATGCTGCCCGTGCCGTCCACCAGCAGCACCACATCCGGCTTCGGCGGAATCGCGGGCGTACGCACCTGCTTGGCCACGCCCGTGGAACCGCCGGGGTCGACCGCGTCGGTGAACTCGGCAGGGGTGACCCAGGGCTCGGGTACCGCCACCGCCGGCGCCCCGGAGGTGACGGCCGAGCCGGGGGCGATGCCGGTGGCCACGAGGAGAAGGGCCAGCACCGGGACACGGAGCACGGCGAGGGTCCTGCGCGAGGCGGAGGACCGGGACCGGGCCACCGGACCCGACCGCGACCGCGGCGCCCGCTGAAGCGGCTGGAACCAGCGCACGGAAGTCTCCCCACCCTCGGCCGATCGGCATACCGGACGCCACGGTCCCGTAAGCACAGCCGGCCCGCAGCGGTACAGGAGTCACACCCTCGGGAAACCCCCGCTGCCCTTTCGGGCAGCGGGGGATCTACCGAACTGCCGGATCCGCCGCAGCTGTCAGAGCTGCCGTATGCGTCCGTGCCGGACGACTCACGTCCGTACAGGACGGCTCAGATCAGCCCCTGCCGCATCGCGTACGCCACCGCGTGCGACCGGTTCCGCAACTGCAGCCTGGTCATCACCGAATGCAGCACGTTCTTGATCGTGCGCTCGGAATAGGCCAGCTTCGTCGCGATGTCCGCGGTGTCGTACCCCTCCGCGACCAGACGCAGCACATCCACCTCGCGCGCCGCGAGACCGGTGAAGTGCAGGCCGCGCGGACCGAGCACCTGCCCCTGGAGGCGACCCACCTCCTCAAGCAGCCTTCCCAGCAGGTCGGAGGGCAGATGGCCCTCGCCCCGCGCCACCGTCCTGATGACCTGCACCAGATGCTCCGGGGTCGACTCGGAGCGCCTGACCACACCGGCGACGCCGCACTCCGCGGCGCTCACCAATTTCTGCTCGTCGATGTCCGTGGTGACGAGGACGGTGCGTGAGGTGCTGGTGCGCTGAATGTGGCGCAGCATCGTCAGCACCTCCTCGTCGACCGCGTCCACGACGACGACCACGATCTGAGGTGAGGCGTCGCCCTCCCCCCACTCCGTCACGCTGACCTCGGGACGGGTACGCAGCTGACTGGCCACGCCCGCCTGCGAGATCGGATCCTGGGCCCGTAATGCGACAGTGGTGCGCTCCATGGCAATGCTCCCCCTGGGAAACAGCCGGTGGCATCACAACGGGCACAACCATCACGGCTGCATTCGTGTGCCTCATTCGTCTTGAGGCGGTCAAAAGATTCCCGCGTATACCTACAGGGAAACAAAAAAGCCGATCCGGGCACAGAATCTGCCCGGAAGTGTTCCTTCACGGCCGATGTCGGCGTTCGGCACCGACCCTACGGTGCGCCCTATGAGTCTCACGGCAAGCCTCGACGATTCGTCCGTCACTGCCGCACCGGGCGAGGAGACGGCCCTCCCTCTGCGGATCCTCAACTCCGGCAGCACCGTCGAGGAATACCGCTTCGAGGTGGTCGGTGCGTGTGGCGCCTGGTCGACGGTGGAGCCGGCGACCCTGTCCCTGTATCCGGGCGACTCGCAGACGGTCTCCCTCGTACTGCGTCCGCCCCGCGACTCGACCGTGCTCGCGGGGGAGACGCCCTTCGGGATCCGGGTGGTGCCCACCAGCGAGCAGGGCGACACGGTGGTGCCCGAAGGGCGGGTGACCGTACTCCCCTTCACCGAGACGACCGCCGAGCTGGTACCGCGCAGCTCGCACGGCGCCTGGCGCGGCAGGCACCAACTCGCCGTCGACAACAGGGGGAACACCCCGACGACCGTACGGCTCGGGGCCCAGTCCGGTACGGAGCGGGCCCGGGTCACGTTCGCGGCGGACGCCCTGCAGATTCCGCCCGGCCGGGCGGAATTCGGGAAGCTGCGGATCCGGCCGGCCAAGCGCGTGTGGCGCGGTACTCCGGTCACGCATCCCTTCCAGGTGGTCGCCACGCCGGTTGTGGCGGAGGGGCAGGACCCGGTCGCACCGGTGGTCCTGGACGGCTCGTACCAGCAGGAGCCGATCCTGCCGCGCTGGCTTCCCAGGGCCCTCATCACCGCGGCTGTCCTGCTGATCGCGCTGGTCGGGCTCTGGTACGCGCTGCTGCGGCCGGCCGTGAAGTCGGCGGCCCGGGAGGCGATCACGCCGGAGGCGGTCCGGTCCGCCGCCGCCGCGGCCGACAAGAGCAAGGCCCCGGACAACGGCTCGACAGCCGGAACGGGATCGGGCGGAGGCGACTCCTCCGGTGCGAACGGGGGCTCGCCGAAGCCCAGCCCCTCACCGAGCCCCGGCGCATCCGACGGCGCGGCCGCCGCGGCCCCGACCAGTGCGCAGGTGCAGGTCAGGGACTCGGTGGGCGGCGGGTCGAACACCTCGACAGCCCTTCAGGTGCCCAGCGGACACACTTTCCAGCTGACGGACATCGTGGTCCAGAACCCGCAGGGCGACGCGGGAACGCTCGTGGTCTCCTCCGGCCGGAACGCGCCCGTGCTCCGGCTGGCACTGGAGAACTTCCGGGACTCCGACTACCACTTCGTCACGCCGATCCTGGTGCCCGCAGGCGGCAAGGTCACGATGACCGTCGACTGCCGGAAGGTGGGCAAGCCGGTGAACGCGCCGACGCCTTCGCGGTGTGCGGAGTCGCTGTTCCTCGGCGGCACGATGCGGACGGACACCGCGGGCTGACAGCGTGGACGGACAGCGCGGATCGGGCCGGCCGGTCCGCGGGCCCGTCAAGCAGGCGGAGCCTCTTCCTCCTCCTCGGCCCCTTCCTCCGCCCGTTGGACGAAGGAGCCCTGCACATCGGCAGGTTGCTCGTCCTCGTCCTCCGCCGATGCCCTTTGCACAGCAGGCGTCGCGGCGGGGGACGAGTCATGACCGGCCGCCCTTGTCGCAGCCGCCGGGGCCGGGGCCGGGTCCGACAGCACCCGGTCGGCGTTCGCGACGGCCTCCCGCTCGAACCGGTCGGACGGATCGCTCACCCGGATACCGCCCGGCGCCTCCGTACCCTCCACCGGGCCGTTGCGCTGCTGGATCACATGGGTGAGCTCATGGGCCAGCGTGGTGCGGCCCTGCGGCGAGGACGGATCGTACGCGTCCCGTTGGAAGACCACGTTGTTGCCGACCGTGTACGCATGGGCGCCCACGCCCTTCGCCGACTCGTGCGCGGCGGAACCGGTGTGGATGCGTACGTCGGAGAAGTCCGCGCCCATCCGCCCCTCCAGATCGGTGCGGGTATCGGTGTCCAGGGGCTGCCCGCCGCCGGACGAGACCACGTCGTGCACGAGGGAGCGCTCTTCCTCCTCCCGCCTCTGGAGCATCGACCCCACGGCGCTGTTGCCGACCGCCCGTTGGAGCACGCTCATGCCGCCGGCCCCGACCACATCGGCCCGCCCGGCGACCGCCGCACGGTAGAGGTGCGGGGTGTCCGCCGCCTCCCGGCCCTCGGTCGCCCTCGACGCGTGCAGGGCTTCGTCGTGCTCCTGCCCGTGCCCGTGATCCCGCTCGCGGTCGTGTTCCTGGTCCCATTCCTGTGCGTGCATCGTCATCTCCCCTGACCGCGCCCCGGTCGAAGGCGCGTCGTGATGGCCCCACCACTCCACCTTCACGACGTGTCACTGCCCCGTCCAGCCCGGACCCCGCCGGCCAGGGGCAGCCGGCGCTGCCCCTTCGGGCATCCGGTCCGTTCGTACGGTCCCGCGAAGCCGTCGGCCCCGCGGCCGGCCCGGATGTCACACCCCGGGTCCGCCGGCCGCTCGCCGACCGTGAGCGCGACAGGAGGCCCCGCTCACGACCGATCCATCGCCCGGGACCGAGCACGGCGGAATCCGGCGGCAAACGGCTGCATCGGCGGGCAGTGGGGTGGCCGGGCCGCGCCGCCGTCGGGATGATCGAAGACATGACCAAGAGCAACAAGGACCAGGGCACCCTGCGGATCGCCCAGCAGCCGGAGGCGGACGAGCTCCTCGCGCGCAGCCCGCTCGCAGCTCTGGTCGGCATGCTGCTGGACCAGCAGGTGCCGATGGAATGGGCCTTCTCCGGCCCGTACACCCTGGCCGGGCGGATGGGCGGAGACGACCTGGACGCCCATGAGATCGCCGCGTGCGACCCGGAGGCCTTCGCCGAACTCTTCACCGCCAAACCGGCCCTGCACCGCTATCCGGGCTCCATGGCCAAGCGGGTACAGCAGTTGTGCCAGTACCTGGTGGCGGAGTACGACGGCGACGCGAGCGCTGTGTGGAGCGATGTCTCCAGCGGGACCGAGCTGCGGAAACGGCTGAACGCCCTGCCGGGGTTCGGCACCCAGAAGGCGCAGATCTTCCTGGCGCTGCTGGGCAAGCAGTTCGGGGTCCGGCCGGCGGGCTGGCGGGAGGCGGCCGGTCCGTACGGCGAGGCGGGTTCACGCCGTTCGGTCGCCGACATCACCGGCCCCGAATCACTCGCCGAGGTCCGCGCGTTCAAGCAGCAGGCCAAGCAGGCGGCCAGGGCGACCAAACGCGCAGCCGGTAAGTAGCCGACGAACAACAGCGCCGCCCGCCGCCGAGAACTACCGCCTGCGGCGGGCCGTACCGAAGAGCGACGGCGAGATCTCCCGCCCCAGCTGCGTCCCGACGGACCGTGCCAGCGACCGGAACATCCCGCTCGCCACCACCTGCTCGACCAGCGAGGCATCCTTCTTGGACGCCTTCCCGGCCCCACCCGAGGAAGCCCTGCCCCCGGACCGTTCCCCGCCCCTCACCGTCTCCTCCACCGCCGCCCTGTCCGCAGCCTCCGCCTCGGCCCGCTGCTTCGCCTCCTGTTCGGCACTCAGCTTCTCGTACGCCGATTCCCGGTCCACCGCCTGCGCGTAACGCCCGTACAGCAACGAGCCCTTCACCGCCGCGTCCAACTCGGCGGGGGATACGGCCCCATCAGCGACGTCGCCGGCGCGCCGGGAGCGGCAATGCCCGAGACATCGCCCTTGATGTCTGCAAGGAAGACCGGAACACCGTTGGACGAGAGCTGTTCGGCGATCAGCTGGAGCGTCTTGGTCTTGCCGGTGCCGGTGGCGCCCGCGACGAGTCCGTGCCGGTTGAGCATCGTCAGCGGAATCCGGATCTGCGCATCCGGCAGGCACACACCGTCCCAGAGCAACGCGCCCAGATCGAGGGCGGCCCCGGAGACGGCGTACCCGGCGGCGATCTCCTGCGCCGGCTCCGGCAGAACCCCGGCGCCTGCGCCCGACGCCACGCCCGTGTCCGGCGTGTCGGTGTCCGAACCTCCGCCGGCGCCCGAACCCGCGTCTTCGCCCGTGCTGTCGCTGTCACTCATCACGGCCCCCATTCCGGAATGCCCGCTTTTATGGCGTTCTTGCCAGCATTGCAGTCCCGCCCCATGGCTGCGCCCGGAGGCTCTTGCCCGGTAGGCTTTCCGTGTGATCTTCAAGCGCATCGGAAATGGGCGGCCTTATCCCGACCACGGCCGGGAAAGCACCCGGCAGTGGGCGGATGTCGCGCCGCGCCCGGTCCGCCTCGATCAGCTGGTGACCACCAAGGGCAATCTGGACCTGGAGACCCTCCTCGCCGAGGACTCGACGTTCTACGGCGACCTGTTCGCGCACGTCGTGAAGTGGCAGGGCGATCTCTACCTGGAGGACGGACTGCACCGCGCGGTCCGCGCCGCGCTCCAGCAGCGCCAGGTACTGCACGCCCGGGTCCTCGAACTCGGCTGACGGAGCCCGGCGGGTTCCCTCCACGGACCCGCAAGCCGTGCGGGCCGTTCCGGGTTCGTTCGGGTGCTTTCACACCCGGACGGGTGCGATCCATTGATCATTTAGTAGGCATCATCACCGGGTCGCACTACGCTGCGCCCATGAGCATGCTCACTCCCCCCGGCATGGGCGGAAAGTACCGCATCACGGGCGACAAGTACCCGCGCATGCGCCGCCCCCGGCGTCGCGGCAAACTGATCCTCGCTGCCACCGCTTCCGTGGTTGCCCTCGGACTGGCCGGATGGGGCACGTTGCAGCTCATCGATGTCTTCACGGGCAGCAAGAGGAAGGCCAGCGCCGCCGACCACTCGGCGGACTGCGCGTCAGCCAAGCCGTCCGCCCCCGCCAAGGCGCTGCCGAAGCCCGCGAAGATCACCGTCAACGTCTACAACGCGACACCGCGCAGCGGGCTCGCCAAGCAGGCCGCCGACGAGCTGAAGAAACGCGGCTTCACCATCGGCAAGGTGGGGAACGCCTCGGCCGCGTACGACAAGAAGGTCGCAGGTCCGGGGGTGCTGCTGGGCGCCCCGTCGGCCACGAACGGCTCGTTCCCGGTCCTCGGTACACAGTTGCAGGGGGCCGTTGCGAAGACCGACGCCCGCAAGACGGCGGACGTCGATCTGATTCTCGGTACGAAGTTCAAGGCGTTCAGCACGCCCCAGTCGGCCGCCGCGGCCCTCGCCGCCCTGGCGAAGCCGGCCTCCGCACCGTCCTGCTGACGGCTGCCGGGTCGACCCCGGCAGCCCAGCACATCCCGCTCGGGGCTCTAGTCGACCGTGCCGTACATCCGGTCGCCCGCGTCACCGAGACCCGGGACGATGTAACCGTTCTCGTTGAGCCGCTCGTCGACCGAGGCGGTGACCACGGTCACCGGCGTACCCGCCAGCTCGCGTTCCATCACCTCGACGCCCTCGGGCGCCGCGAGCAGCACGACCGCGGTGACATCGTCCGCACCGCGCTTGATCAGCTCCTGAATGGCCGCGACCAGCGTGCCACCGGTGGCCAGCATCGGGTCCAGGACGTACACCTGGCGACCCGAGAGGTCCTCCGGCATCCGCGTCGCGTACGTGGACGCCTGCAGCGTCTCCTCGTCGCGGATCATGCCCAGGAAGCCCACCTCGGCGGTCGGCAGCAGCCGCACCATGCCGTCGAGCATGCCGAGGCCGGCCCGCAGAATCGGTACGACCAGGGGGCGCGGGTGCGACAGCTTCACACCGGTCGTCGGTGTGACCGGGGTCTCGATGTCGACCTGTTCGGTGCGCACATCCCGGGTGGCCTCGTAGGCGAGCAGGGTGACCAGCTCGTCGGCGAGCCGCCGGAAGGTCGGGGAGTCGGTGCGCCTGTCGCGCAGGGTGGTGAGTTTGTGCGCGACCAGTGGATGGTCGACGACGTGGATCCGCATGGGCTCAACAGTAACCGGGCCTCCCGCACCCGTGCGCTGGCATCAACCGCACGTTCGGAGGGAAGGTAGGGGCATACGGACCCAGCCTTGGGGTGATGAGCCGATGCCGGACGGGGAACAGCGGAAGCGGGCCCGGCCGGACACGCCGGCCCCGCAGGACGCAGAGGTCCAGCAGGACCCGCAGGAGGCCGACGCGGCACGCCGCAGGCGGCGCGCCCAGTTCCTGCGCGAGCTTCATGAGGCGAAGGCGCTCCGCGACCGGGTCCAGCCGCGCCGGGCCAGGGCGGCCCGGATGCGCCAGGCCATGCGGATGCGGACCTTCCGCTGGTAGGTCGGACGGCGGCCCGATGTCCCCCTGGTGGCGGCGTCCAGGAGAACTGATGGCCGACGCAACGGCCGAACTCCTCTCGCAAGGCCTATGTTTCTGCCACGATTCCGATGGGCGGGACGCAGGGCAGCCGGGCCACCGGCTGCCCTCCCGCCGGACCGACACCCCTATGACCAGTGGGAGAGTCACGGTGTACTTCGCCGCACTGCTCGCGCGCACCGAAGACGGGTGGGAAGCGAGCGACACGGAACTCGACGATGTGGAGACCCTGTCCGACCTGACGGATCTGGCCCGCGAGGCCTCGGTGGACGAGGACACTGTGCTCGTCTTCATCGAGCAGGAGGACGCCTGGTTCGGCGTCGTCCGGGTGGACGGTGAGGAGGACCCCCGGATCTTCATCTCGGACGCCACCGCCGCCGCCCGCTCCTCGTACGGGGAGATCCTGCTCACCGATGAACTGCTCGGCCGCGAACCCGGGGCCGAGGACACGATTGCCGCCCTCGAAGAGCTCGTCGGCCTCGACGGTACGGAGGACGGCGAGCCGGACATCACCCCCGACAACGACGATGACAACGACAACGACGACGACGAAATCGACGCCGACGCAGTACCGGCAGGCCCGCTCGGTGACACCGGGATCCTGGCCGACCTCGGGCTCCCCGAGGCGGAGCTGCTGATGCTGCGCACGGACGCACTGGTGGAGATCGCGGACGCGCTGGGTGCGGCCGAGGTCCTGGAGACCGTCCGTTAGGGTCCGCGGGTGAGCGAACCACCGCACCCGCAAGGACCGCCGGAACCGCACGAACCCGTAAGAGACCCGCACGATCCCGTGAGAGACCCGTGGCGGGCGCACATGCGCCGCGCCCTGGCCGAGGCCGACCTGGCGGCGCGGGCCGGCGATGTGCCGGTCGGCGCCGTCGTGCTCGGCCCGGACGGTTCCCTGCTCGCCACGGGACACAACGAACGCGAGGCGACCGGCGACCCGACCGCGCACGCCGAGATCCTCGCCGTCCGCCGGGCCGCAGCGGCACTCGGTCAATGGCGGCTGTCCGGATGCACCCTGGTGGTCACCCTGGAACCCTGCACGATGTGCGCGGGCGCGCTGGTGCAGTCCCGCGTGGACCGGGTGGTCTACGGGGCGCGGGACGAGAAAGCAGGTGCGGCGGGCTCGCTCTGGGACGTCGTGCGCGACCGCCGGCTCAACCACCGCCCCGAGGTGATCCACGGAGTGCTGGAGGACGTCTGCGCCGATCAGCTGACGACGTTCTTCCGCGGCCTCTGACCAGGCTTCCCCTCGTCCGCGGCCTGCTGCGGCGAATCGGATTTCGGCGGACGGCCGGGATGGTCTAAGCTCTCTCTCGGTAGCGTGTCCGAGCGGCCGAAGGAGCTCGCCTCGAAAGCGAGTGTGGGGAAACTCACCGAGGGTTCAAATCCCTCCGCTACCGCTCTTGTGAAGGGCCCGGCGCATCGCGTCGGGCCCTTCGGGTTTTCCGCATCTGCACTCGCGGATACGGACACGACTGTGGTCCCGGGCGCGTCGGTCGTCGCGCCCGGGACCACAGCCCGCGAAGTGTTGGCCGGGGGAAGCGGCATCGGGGGGACAAGCCGCTCCCCCCGATGAGAACAGGCCCTCAAGCCCTCGCCGCAGTCAGGGGGAAGCTCGCGGCGAGAACCCCACAGTGAGGTCCTGTTCCTCGCCCCTCGGATTCCTGCCGTATCCGCTGGGCTCACCATCCATCCTGCGGCCTCGCAGAAGCCTTACGAGCGGGCAAAGGGCCCCGATCGCCGGGCCCTTGGTCCTTAAAGGCCCTGTGAGTGGTCGGAAACACCAGAGGGATACGGCCATTCGTGCGGATAGAATCGCCCGACTGCACAGGGGATCGAAGGCGAGGCAGGGGCTGATGGTGCAAGCGAAGAAGATAGCTCTCTACGTGATAGTCGTCTTCGTGCTGTACACGATCATCACGTCTCCGGCCCGGGCGGCGGATCTTGTCCAGGTAGGGTTCGAGGGCGTTTCGAGTGCCGCACAGGGCGTCGGCGACTTCATGTCCGAGCTCGTGAAGTAGGAGTACCCCATGATCCGCCATCTGGTCCTGTTCAAGCTGAACGACGGCGTCGAGCGGGACGACCCGCGGGTCGTCGCCGGGGCGAAGGCCTTCCAGGAGCTGGCGGGGCAGGTCCCCGAGCTGGAGTTCTGGGAGTGCGCCTGGAACATCACCGACCGGCCGATCGCGTACGACTTCGCCATCAACTCCGCGGTCGCCGACGAGGACGCCCTGAAGCGTTACATCGAGCACCCCGCCCATCAGGCCGCCGCCGGGCAGTGGCGCGCGTTCGCCACCTGGGTGATCGCCGACTATCCGTTCTGATTCGCCCGGTCCGCCTGATCCAGCCGGTTCCCTGAGCCCCTCGCCATCACGGCGAGGGGCTTTTCTTAGTGTTTAAACCAAGTTGACCCCAACACGACGCTATACGGTGCTTGCACACAGTGGACATGTCTTGTGATGCTATGACCGCTTTTGACGGATGAGTTGACCGAAGTTGACCGCAAAGGGGTGGCGTCACCGTGCCGGCCAGTGCAGCGCCTCAAGTGCCTCCCCAGACCGTCGAGACCGTCCAGACCGTCGACACGGTCGAGACCGAGACGCCCGACAGCACGACACCGCCCGCCAGGACCAGGGGCGCCGATACCAGGGCGCTCACCCAGGTCCTCTTCGGGCAGCTCAAGAACCTGGAGCCGGGAACCCCGGAGCACGGCCGTGTACGGGCGGCGCTGATCGAGGCGAACCTCCCCCTGGTGCGGTACGCCGCGGCGCGCTTCCGGAGCCGTAACGAGCCGATGGAGGACGTCGTCCAGGTCGGCACGATCGGCCTGATCAACGCCATCGACCGATTCGACCCCGAACGCGGTGTCCAGTTCCCGACCTTCGCGATGCCGACCGTCGTCGGCGAGATCAAGCGGTACTTCCGGGACAACGTACGGACCGTCCACGTCCCACGCCGGCTGCACGAGCTCTGGGTCCAGGTCACCGGCGCCACCGAGGATCTGACGACCGCTCACGGCCGCTCTCCCACGACCGCGGAGATCGCCGAGCGGCTGAGGATCTCCGAGGACGAGGTGCTGGCCTGCATCGAGGCCGGCCGTTCCTACCACGCGACCTCGCTGGAAGCCGCGCAGGAGGGCGACGGACTGCCCGGCCTGCTGGACCGGCTCGGCTACGAGGACCCCGCCCTCGCCGGGGTCGAGCACCGCGACCTGGTCCGGCATCTGCTCGTACAGCTGCCCGAGCGCGAGCAACGCATCCTGCTGCTGCGCTACTACAGCAATCTGACGCAGTCGCAGATCAGCGCCGAACTGGGTGTCTCCCAGATGCATGTGTCAAGGCTGCTCGCCCGTAGTTTCGCCCGACTTCGATCCGCAAACAGGATCGAGGCGTAACCGGAACGGGTAGAGCGCTCGAAGTCCGGTTCGGGCGGCCGAAATGCCGCACACCCCCTGTTAACTGCACAGACGTCACAAAGACTTGTCGACATGTCACTACAGCGTGTTGCCGACATGTGACATTCTGCGGGAACCGCGTTTGCCGTGGCCCCGCCGCCGGTATTCAGGTGGAGGCTGCGTTCCTCCGATGGTCGCGGCTCAACGCGACCGTCCGCGACCTCAAGGGGGTGGCATGTCCGCAGAACAGGGCAGCTCGAAGGTGCTCACGCTCACGAAGAGCGCACCCGCACCCGTTGTGCTCACCAGCTCGTCGGAAGCCATCGACACCCGCACTCTGTCCCGCTCCCTGTTCCTGCGGCTCGCCGCGCTGGGGCCCGCGCCGGGCCCCGATGGAACGGACAGCCCGGAGCGTGCCTACGTACGGGACACACTCATCGAGCTGAACCTCCCGCTGGTGCGTTACGCCGCGGCGCGGTTCCGGAGCCGCAACGAGCCGATGGAGGACATCGTCCAGGTCGGCACGATCGGCCTGATCAAGGCGATCGACCGGTTCGACTGCGAACGGGGCGTGGAATTCCCGACGTTCGCGATGCCGACCGTCGTCGGGGAGATCAAGCGCTTCTTCCGCGACACCTCGTGGTCGGTGCGCGTCCCGCGCCGCCTCCAGGAGCTGCGGCTCGCGCTGACCAAGACCAGCGACGAGCTCGCCCAGAAGCTCGACCGCTCGCCGACCGTGCCCGAGCTGGCCAAGGCGCTCGGCGTCTCCGAGGAGGACGTGGTCGACGGACTGGCCGTCGGCAACGCGTACACCGCCTCCTCGCTGGACTCGCCCTCGCCCGAGGACGACGGCGGCGAGGGCTCCCTCGCGGACCGGCTCGGATACGAGGACTCGGCACTGGAGGGCGTCGAGTACCGCGAATCGCTCAAGCCGCTGCTGGCCAAGCTCCCGCCGCGCGAACGCCAGATCATCATGCTGCGGTTCTTCGCCAATATGACGCAGTCCCAGATCGGCGAGGAGGTCGGCATCTCACAGATGCACGTCTCACGCCTGCTGACCCGTACACTCGCCCAGCTCAGGGAAGGGCTCATCGCCGACTGACCGCCGTGAACCGCCGCACCGTGGCACGAGGGTTCCGATTTGACGGACCGTCAGCCACACTGGCGCGATGCGACGCCAGATACGCGACTCGACCGGCCGCCGGGGCACCGTGATCGCCGCCTCGGCGGCCGTGCTGTGTCTGGGCGGCGCGCTGGCCGCCTGCGGCGGCGGGACGGCGGACGACGGCTACGTGGCGGTCGGCGCGGCAGGCACGGGCCCCGAGAGAGCGCCATCGGGAGCGGTGGCGCCGTCGGGGAAGGTGACGCTGGTACCGCTGGACAGGGGCGGCAAGGGCAGTAGAAGTGCCGGAGACCGGGCCGACGGCGGCGGGCCTTCGCCGGCCTCCTCCGCCGCAGGCGAGGGCTCCGGGGGTACGAGCACTGCGAGTGGCACGGCCAACCGGCCGCCCGGCACAACCGGCTCCGGCGCAGGCGGTGCAGGCAGCGGCACCGGCGCTGTGGGCGGCGGTACAGGCGGTACGACCGGCTCCGCTGACTCCAGTGGCCCCGAAGGCGGCCCCACGGGCCCCGCAACTCCGTCGGCGCCCGGCTCCACCGCGCCCTCGGGGCCTGCCGTGCTGGTGGTGGGTGCCCCGGAACGGGCGGCAGCGGACGAGCGCTGGTGCGAGAAGGTGACCGTGGAGTTCCGCAACACCGGAGGATCACCGGCGCGCTCGGGGACCGTCACCTTCGCCACGCACATCATCGGCGGGCTGGGGATCGACTGGGCGACCATCGAGTCGACCGAGCCACTGCCCGCGCCGATCGACGCGGGAGCGGCCCGGA
Source organism: Streptomyces sp. NBC_01224 (assembly GCF_036002945.1). Classification (NCBI taxonomy): domain Bacteria; kingdom Bacillati; phylum Actinomycetota; class Actinomycetes; order Kitasatosporales; family Streptomycetaceae; genus Streptomyces; species Streptomyces sp. NBC_01224. The sequence goes on from NZ_CP108529.1 coordinate 4,490,273, forward strand.
CGAAGACGTACACCGTCTGCGTGGACGCCTGGCGGGTGCCCCTGGGTATGCATGTCGAGACCCGGGACGTCACCGCCGTATTGAAGTGACGGGTGGAGGCAGGAGGTGCGGAGGAACCGGCGCGCCGGTCAGCGGAGTGCGAGCCAGGCGACCGCTGCGAGGACGACGACCACCGCGACGGCGGTGACGATCACCCCGGTCTTCGGTCCGGACGAGGCGGCCGGCTGCTGCCGACGCTGCGGCTCGCCCTCGTCGACGAAGGCGCGGAACATCTGAGTGCTGCCGGCCGGGTCGTTGTTGCCCTCGGGGCCCTGCGGGGCATGGGGGTTATGTGCCATGGGCCAGGACCCTAGCGAACTCGGCGTTACGGCCCAACCCCCGGGTCGGTGAAGGGCCGTGGCCGTGGCCGGAGCCGGGGAGCCGGTGAAGAAGTGGTGGGCACCGCGCACCCGCGTACGACCCGTATATATGCGACTGGGTCGCCCGGTATGTGCGACGGCGTCGCCCGGCCATATACGACTGGGCCGCCAGGCGCACACCCCGAAATCGGACACCCGATCGCCCCACCTGTGGCACGAGACACACGCGTCACGTCCCACACCCCACACGCTGGGGCTTTGACCCGAGCCCTACGCAGCCTTTTGCTTTCCTTTACTTCTGCAAGCCCCATTTCGTTTGCCTGCAGCAACCAACAGCTTCTATGGTTGCCCTAAGCAACAAGATGAACCGGTGAGATGTCTGGGGGACCCGTGGCCGTACGAAGTCAGTACGAAGAACTGGCCCGACAGCTCAGCGCCATCGGGGCCGTCAAGCGGGGTCTCGCCCGCATGCTGCCCCCCGAATGCCCCGGCGGCTCGGCGGCCGTACTGGCACTTCTCCGTGAACACGGCGAAATGCGGATCAGCAGACTGGCCGAGCTGATGGCCGTCGACATGTCGGTGACCAGCCGTCATGTCGCCCATGTGGCAGAGCGCGGCTGGATCGAACGGTCCTCGGACCCGGCGGACAAGCGGTCCCGCATCCTGCGGCTGACCCCCGCCGGACACGACGTGCTCAGCGATCTGAACCGCCGGACCACCGAAATGTTCATCCACAACCTCTCGGACTGGTCCGACGACGACGTCGGACAGCTCAACACGCTGTTGGCCAGGCTGCGCGACAGTTTTGCCTGTCGCGGCCCCGGAGGGTGCGCCCCCGGAAAGCACGTCGGTGACTGCTCCCGGCATGCCGACAGCGACAACGACTCGCACACCCGTACACCCGTGTAACAGAAGCAAAGACAAGGAACTCAATGGCTACGACCACACCAACCGGTGTGCGGGGCGGCCACGCCAAGCACGGGGGATCATCCGATCCCTCCGACGGCACGCCGATGACACACCGGCAGATCATGGAAGCACTGGCCGGGCTGATGCTCGGCATGTTTGTCGCGATCCTGTCGTCGACGGTCGTCTCCAACGCCCTTCCGGAGATCATCTCCGACCTCGGCGGCGGCCAGAGCGCCTACACCTGGGTCGTCACGGCCTCGCTGCTGGCGATGACCGCCACCACCCCCCTGTGGGGCAAGCTCTCCGACCTGTTCAGCAAGAAGCTGCTGGTTCAGATAGCCCTCGTCATCTACGTCGCGGGCTCGGTCGTCGCCGGTATGTCGACCAGCAGCGGCATGCTGATCGCCTGCCGTGTCGTCCAGGGCATCGGCGTCGGCGGTCTCTCCGCCCTCGCGCAGATCGTGATGGCGGCGATGATCGCCCCGCGTGAGCGCGGTCGCTACAGCGGATACATCGGTGCGGTGTTCGCCGTCGCCACCGTCGGTGGTCCGCTGCTCGGCGGTGTCATCACCGACACCAGCTGGATGGGCTGGCGCTGGTGCTTCTACGTCGGTGTGCCGTTCGCCATCATCGCGCTGATCGTGCTCCAGAAGACCCTGAAGCTCCCGGTCGTCAAGCGTGAGGTCAAGGTCGACTGGACCGGCGCGTTCTTCATCAGCGCCGCCGTGTCGCTGCTGCTCCTCTGGGTCACCTTCGCGGGCGACAAGTACGACTGGCTGTCGTGGCAGACCGGCGTGATGCTCGCGGGTTCCCTGATCCTCGCCCTGCTCTTCGTCTTCACCGAGTCCCGGGCCAGCGAGCCGATCATCCCGCTGCGTCTCTTCCGTAACCGCACCATCACGCTGGCCTCGCTGGCCTCGCTGTTCGTCGGTATCGCGATGTTCGCGGGCACCGTCTTCTTCAGCCAGTACTTCCAGCTGGCGCGCGGCAAGTCGCCGACGATGTCGGGTGTCATGACGATCCCGATGATCACCGGCCTCTTCCTCTCCTCGACGATCTCGGGCCAGATCATCACCAAGACGGGCCGCTGGAAGGCCTGGCTGGTCACCGGTGGCTTCCTGGTCACCGCCGGGCTCGGACTGCTCGGCACCATCCGGTACGACACCGAGTACTGGCACATCGCGATCTTCATGTTCGTGATGGGTCTCGGCATCGGCATGATGATGCAGAACCTGGTGCTCGCCACGCAGAACCAGGTCGATCCGTCCGACCTCGGCTCGGCCAGCTCCGTCGTCACCTTCTTCCGTTCCCTCGGTGGTGCGATCGGCGTCTCGGCGCTGGGCGCCGTCATGGCGAACCGCGTCACCCACTACGTCAAGGACGGTCTCGCGGAGCTCGGCCCCAAGGGCGAGGCCATGGGCCACGGCGGCACCGGCGGCGGGGACATCCCCGACGTGCACGCACTGCCCGAGCCGTTCCGTACGGTCGTGGAGAGCGCCTACGGGCACGGTGTCGGCGACGTTTTCCTGTACGCCGCTCCGGCCGCGCTGCTCGCCTTCCTGATCACCATCTTCATCAAGGAGGTCGCACTGAAGACGAACTCCGCGAACGACGCCTCGGCCGCGGCCGAGGCCCCCGCCGCAGAGGCGGTCGAGGCTCCGGCCAACGCTGCCGCACCGGTCTCCCGGGCAACGGCCCCGGTCGCCCGGGCCTCCTCGGTCGACACCCTGGAAGCTCCGGTCGCCACCCTGCAGGGCACGGCCGTGCACGGTGTGGTGCGCGGCGCCGAGGGCGCACCCGTCGCACGGGCCGCAGTCACGCTGATCTCGCTGGCCGGCCGGCAGCTGGGGCGCTCCGTCGCCCAGGCCGACGGCAGCTACGGTCTGGACGCGCCGGGCTCCGGCAGCTATGTCCTGATCGCGTCAGCCGACGGCTTCCAGCCGCAGGCGTCCACCGTGGTCGTCGGTGACGAGTCGCTCTCGTACGACATCCTGCTGTCCGGTACGAGCGGCCTGGCCGGGATCGTGCGGACCGCCGAGACCGCTGCGCCGGTCGAGGGCGCCATGGTCATCGTGACCGATGTGCGCGGCGATGTGCTGGCCACCGGCAAGTCCGGTGAGACGGGCGAGTTCACCTTCGGTGAGCTGGTCCCCGGTTCGGTGACCGTCGCGGTGAACGCCGCAGGGTTCCGTCCGCTGGCGCTGCCGGTGGAGATCGGCGGCCAGGGCGTCACCCGGATCGAGGCCGCGCTGCAGTCCGGTGCGCTGGTGCAGGGCGTCGTGCGGGCCGGTTCCGGCCGGCGGCCGCTGCCGGACGCCCGGGTCACGCTGGTCGACGCGGCGGGCAATGTGGTCGCCACGTCCACAACCGGCGACGACGGGGCCTACGCCTTCGCCGACCTGGACGCGGGCGAGTACTCGGTCATCGCGACCGGCTACCCGCCGGTGGCCGGCGCGCTGACCGTGGCCGGTCGCGGGGTCGACGGCCACGACATCGAGCTCGCCCACCCCGGCGAGTAGCGACCTCGCCCACGATTGGCAGTGGGAGAAGGAGCGGCGTCCGGGGCCTTCGAATCCAGGGCGGAGGAGGGAGTCGACGCGGAGCGTCGGCGACTGACGACAACGCCGCAGGCGGAGGCCCCGGACACCGCGACGCCGCTGACAATCGCGGGCGAGGTCGTCACCACAGACCCCTGGCGGGTCGGCGTTTCGAGCGGAGACGCTGTACCGGCCGGTGGAAATGGGCCCCGGTGGCGGGGACGGCAGGCAGGGGACGGCCTGCCGTCCCCGCCCCGGGGCCCGACTCATTGAGTCATTGAGCAAGGAGAGAAAACGGGATGGGACTTCGCGCACAGGTACGGACGCGGGACGGCTGGGCGGTCCAGCACGCGGTCGTGACGGTCACCGACATGACCGGCGCGCAGGTGCTGCGGGCCACTGCCGACGAGGACGGGGCGGTGCGGACCGACACTCCCCTGCAGGCCGGCGCGTACACAGTGATCGTCACGGCGGTCGGGTACGCCCCCGCCGCCTCCACCGCCCTCGTCACCGCGAGCGGACGGGTCGAGGCCGGCACGGTGGTGCTGGCCCGCCAGGGCGGTGTGGAGCTGCCGCCGCCGGGCGCCTGGTCGCTGGACCCGGCGCACTCCTCGGTGGCCGCGGTCGCGCAGCACCTGGGGATCTCCAGCGTGCACGGCCGGTTCACAGAGTTCAGCGGCCGGATCGAGATCGCCGAGGAGCTCCACCGGTCCCGGGTCGACGCGATCATCGGCGCGGCCAGCATCGACACCGGCAACGACATGCGGGACAAGCACCTGCGGTCGGCGGACTTCCTCGACTCGGACCGGTTCCCGGAGATCACGTACCGCTCCCATGGGCTGGAACCGGCCGGTCCCGACCGCTGGACCGTGCACGGCGAGCTGACGATGCACGGTGTCGCGCGAAACGTCGACCTGAGCCTGAGCTACCTCGGCACCGGCCCCGACCCGTGGGGCGGGGTGCGTGCGGCGTTCAGCGCAACGGCGGAGCTGCGCCGCGAGGACTTCGCCATGAACTACAACCAGGTGGTGCAGGCGGGCATCTCGGCGATCGGTACGACGCTGCGGGTGGAGCTCGACATCCAGGCCGTGCAGGGTGAGTCCCTGCCGTCGTAGTCTGCGGACATGGCACCCGACATCGCGACGAACACGGCCGTGGAACTCGACGAGTTGCTGGCTTTCGTACGGCCCAGGCACCGGGCGATCCTGCTGACCACCCGGTCCGACGGCCGCCCCCAGGGCTCCCCGCTGACCTGCGGCGTCGACGACGCCGGACGGATCGTCGTCTCGACCTACCCCGAACGGGCCAAGACCCGCAACGCGAAACGGGACGAGCGGGTCAGTGTGATCGTCCTGTCCGACGACTGGAACGGGCCGTGGGTGCAGATCGACGGCTCGGCCGAGGTGATCGACTCACCGGATTCGGTCGAGCCGCTCGTCGAGTACTTCCGGAACATCTCGGGTGAGCACCCGGACTGGGACGAGTACCGGGCGGCAATGGTGAAGCAGGGGAAGTCGATCATCCGGATCACTCCGGAGCGCTGGGGCCCGGTCGCGACCGGCGGCTTCCCCGCCCACCTGGCGCCCGGCAGCTGACTGCTGTCTGCTGTCTGCTGTCTGCCGGATACGTTGCCCGTATGCCTTCCCGAATACATGCGCATGTTCCGGCGCCGGGCCTGCTCGCGCGGGCCCGGCAGCCGGCCGCGCCGACGCTGACCCCCGCGATGGGCGGGTTCTTCGGGACGGACCGCTTCGCGGGCATGGACGGCGCCACATTCATCAATGCCGGCCGGGGCGCGACGGTGGATGTGCGGCGCGGGTACCGAGGGACGAACGAGGTCTCAGCGGTCCCGCATCGCCTCGATGCCCGCGATCAGCAGGTCCAGGGCGAAAGTGAAGTCCCGGTCGCGCATCTCCTCGACCGTGTCGCCGCCGCGGGCGTCCATCAGGTCCTGTGAGGACTCGACGATCCGGCTGAGCTGCGGCTGGCTCCGGATGGCGCCCAGCGCCTGCTGGAAGAACTCGTCCTGGCTGACCCCCGACTCCGCGCTGCGCTGCACGAAGTGGGCCTCGATGGTGCCGAATCCGTACACGAACTGGAAGACCGCGGAGAGTGCGCCCGTCTGCTGGTGCAGCGGCAGCCCCGTCGCCCGGATCACGTCCTGGACGGCGTGCGAGAACAGCATCGAGTGGGGGCCCATGTTGAGGAAGTGACCGGCGAGCGGCGACACCCAGCCATGCCGGACCAGCAATTCCCGATAGGAAATGGCCAGTTCGCGCAGCCGGTCGTGCCAGTGCGCGTCCTCACGAGGGGGCGCGATCTCGCTGTAGACCGAGTCGAGGGCCAGCTCCAGCAGATCGTCCTTGGTGTCCACGTACCAGTAGAGGGACATCGCGGTGACGTCCAGCTCGGCGGCGAGCCGGCGCATGGAGAACTTGGCGAGGCCCTCGGCGTCCAGCAGCCGGACGGAAGCCGCAGTGATCCTGTCCCGGTCGAGACCGGTCGGCTGGTCCGATTTACGGGTGCGCGACGGTGTCCTCCGGTCCAGCCACACGCTGGTCCTGGCGGGGTTCTTCACACGGTCGGCCGCGGACACCATGGCGCACTCTCCTCGTCTTGCCGGCGGGACGGACCGGATGCGTACTCGTGCGCACGAAGCGGATCCCTACGGTCCGATGCGCCCCGCCTCGATGCTATGCCGCCACCTCGGCCTCGGCCGAGCCCGCCCGGGCAGATTCTGCCCGCTCCGCGCGGCGCAGGAGCGCCGCGGCCAGCAGGCCGCCGGCCAGCACCGCCACCGCTCCGACCAGCTGGCTGGTCTCCAGTCCCGAGGCGAAGGCGTCCGTGATCCGCGCCCGCTCCCCGTCGTCGGTGGCCGAGGCCAGCGCGGCGGGCAGCGAGGCGGCCCCGACGGCCGCCGGCACGAGCGCTGCGAACCGGGAGTTCAGCACCGCGCCGAGGACGGCGACCCCCAGACCGTTGCCGAACTCGGCGAGCGTGCCGTTGACCCCCGCACCCACGCCTGCCTTCTCCGGCGGAATGGCGCTCATGATCGCGTTGGCCATGGCGGGCATGGCGAGCGCGATGCCCGCGCCCATCACGACCAGGCCGAGCAGCATGCCGCCGTAGCCGTCGCCGCCGAGCAGCGCGATCGCGGCGAGACCCGCGGCCAGCAGGCTCATCCCGGCCGCGATGGTGACGGGCGTGCCCAGCTTGGGCACCAGCCTGGCCCCCAGTCCGGTGAGGTTGAGCGCGACGACGCTCAGCGCCAGCGGAGCCGTACGCAGACCGGCTTCCAGCGGCCCGTAGCCGAGGACGAACTGGAGCTGCTGGGTGAGCAGGAAGAGCGAGCCGCCCATTCCGAACGCGACCAGGATCGCGCCCGCGACCGCCCCGATGAACTTCTGGTTGCGGAAGAAGTGCATGTCCAGCATCGGGTACGGGATGTGCAGCTCCCACAATATGAACCCGGCGAGGACGGCGACCCCGATGAAGGCGGTCAGCAGCACCCGGCCCGACGTCCAGCCGTGCTCCGGGCCGGAGATGATCGCGTACACGACGGATGCCATACCGATGGTGGAGAGCAGTGCGCCGAGCAGGTCGGGGCGCTCGCCACTGGGGTTCTTGGACTCCGGGACGAGCCGGACGACGGCGGCCAGACCGATGACCGCGACGGGGATGTTGATCAGGAAGATCGCGCCCCACCAGAAGTGGTCGAGCATCACTCCGCCGACCAGCGGTCCGACGGCGAAGCCCAGCGAGCTGACGGTCGACCAGATGCCGATCGCCTTGACCCGCTCGGAGTCGTCGAAGATCTGCACGACGACGGCCAGGGTCGTCGTCATCAGCAGCGCACCGCCGATGCCCATGCCCGCGCGGGCGGCGATCAGCTGCGTGGACGACTGGGCCAGTCCGGCCACCAGCGAGCCGATGCCGAACAGGGCGAGCCCCGCGATCAGCATCTTCTTGCGGCCGTAGCGGTCGGCGGAGCTGCCGGCCGTGAGCAGCAGACCCGACTGGACCAGCGAATAGGCGTTGATCATCCACTGCACATCGGCGGTGGAGGCGTCCAGCTCGCGGGTGAGGGAGGGGATCGCGACGTTGAGAACGGTGTTGTCGAGCAGCACGGTGAGCTGGGCGAGACAGATGACGCCAAGGATCAACCAGCGCTGCGGGTGGCTCGGTGGCGTGAGGCGGTTCTGCTCGGCGACGGTCGCCGTCATGCGGACTCCTGATGCCTTATACGGTGTACGGGGCTGAGTTGTACACCGTATAGCCAGCCCCATACGGTGTACAACTCAATTCCGCGCGGTACCGTGCTCGCCGCTGATCCGACAAGGACTGGAGTGTTATGTCACTGCGTCGTCGTACGGTGGAAGTGCTCATCGCAGCGGGCCTGTTGGGCACCGCCGTCGCGCCCCCGGCATCGGCCGCCGGGCAGGGGCACGCGGTGCCGCTGCGCGTGGCCACGTACAACATCCATGCGGGCGCCGGCATGGACAATGTCTTCGATCTCGACCGGCAGACCGCCGAGCTCCGCTCACTGGACGCCGATGTGATCGGGCTCCAGGAGGTCGACGTCCACTGGGGCACCCGCAGCGAATGGCGCGATCTGGCGGCCGAGCTGGCAGAGCGGCTGCACATGCAGGTCTCGTTCGCCCCGATCTACAGCCTCGACCCCGATACTCCGGGTACGCCCCGGCGTGAGTTCGGTGTCGCGGTGCTGTCCAGGTACCGGATCCTGAGCGCCGAGAACCACGAGATCACCCGGCTCTCCACCCAGGACCCGAACCCGGTTCCGGCCCCCGCGCCCGGCTTCGGCGAGGTGGTCCTGCGGGTGAAGGGGCTGCCCGTGCATGTGTATGTGACGCACCTCGACTACCGCGGCGACCCGTCCGTACGGACCGCCCAGGTCGCCGACACCCGCCGGATCATGGCCGAGGACGAGGCACCGGGGCGGCAGAAGGTGCGGCAGATCCTGCTCGGCGACTTCAACGCGGCACCGGCCGCTCCCGAACTCGCCCCGCTGTGGGAGAAGCTGACGGACATCGAGCCCGGTGGGCCGACGTACCCGGCGCAGGATCCGGTGCAGCGGATCGATTACGTGGCGGTGTCGAAGGATTCCGTACGGGTACGCGACGCGGCGGTGGCCGAGACGCTTGCCTCGGACCACCGCCCGGTTGTCGCGGATCTGCTGCTCCGTCGCTGAGCCTCTACTCGCCGCTCTTCGGCCGGGTCAGGTCGTAGAAGGTGGCACTGCCGACCGTGACCTCCTTGAAGTTCTCCTCCACCCAGGAGGAGATCCGGGACGAGGTGCCGCTGTTGCCGCCGCCCCCGCCCATCCCGCCCGCGATGAAGTAGTGGATCCTGCCGTCCTCGACGTACTTCTTGAACCGGGAGAGCGTCGGGGACGGGTCACTGCCGTTGAAGCCGCCGATCGCCATCACCGGGTCGCCGGTGGCGAGTTGGTAGCTCGCCGCGTTCTGTGAGCCGATGGCGGCGGCGACCCAGGTGTAGTCGCCGGCGTTCTTCTCCAGGAGCTTCTCGGCCTCGGCGCTGACGGACGAGCCGTTGAGCAGACCGCCCATGCCGCCGCCTCCCGGGGTGCCGCCTTCGCCCATGCCGCCGGGAGAGGTGCCTGTACCGGGTGCGGTGCCGGTGCCGGGCATGGCTCCCGGCTGCCGGCCGTTCTGCTGGTTGCCGCCCTGACCCTGCTGCCCGGTGGGACCGCCGCCCTGGCCGCCCGTCGGAGGCTGACCCATACCGCCGCCCTGCTGGTTGCCCTGGCCGGGGGGCCGCATTCCGCCGCCCATGCCGCCGGGACCGCCCCGGCCGCCGCCGGGACCGCCCATGGAACTGGCGCCGGACGGACCGGCCGTGACGATCGAGCCCTGATGCCCGGTGTTCAGCGTGCTGAGGGTGTACGCCGTCGGCCCGGCCAGCGACGCGACAAAGCTCACCCCTACCGCTGCGAGCGCCAGTTGACGTCCGAGACGCGCGACGAGCAGCAGGCCTGCCGCTCCGGCCAGACCGCCGATGAGGACGGCCCAGCGCAGCCACGGCAGATAGTCCGCAGTCCGTCCCAGCAGGACGTACGACCAGAGCGCGGTCACCGCGACCGTCACGCCGAGCGCTCCACGCGCCCACCACCTGGCCCGCTCCTCCCACAGGACCGTGGCACCCATACCCACGAGCGCCGCGATGTACGGAGCCAGGGCGACCGTGTAGTACTGGTGGAAGATGCCGGCCATGAAGCTGAAGACGACCGCCGTCATCAGCAGCGAGCCGCCCCAGGCGAGGAACGCCGCACGGGCCGTGTCGGTACGCCTGGCCTTCCAGGTGAGCCAGACGCCCGCGGCGAGCAGGATCAGTGCGGCGGGCAGCAGCCAGGAAATCTGGCCGCCGATCTCGGAGTTGAACATCCGGCCCATGCCGGTCTCCCCCCACTGACCGCCGGACTGACCGCCGCCGCCCCCGCCTCCTCCGACGCTGCCGGTCTCGTCGCCGTTGATCCGGCCCAGGCCGTTGTAGCCGAAGGTCAGTTCCAGGAAGGAGTTGTTCTGGGAGCCGCCGATGTACGGACGCGACGAGGCGGGCCACAGTTCGACGATCGCCACCCACCAGCCGCCCGCGACGACCATCGCCAGTGCCGAGAGCCCGAGTTGGCCGAACCTCTTGCGTACGGAGACCGGCGCGAACACCGCGTAGAGCGCGGCCAGCGGCGGCAGGATCAGGAACGCCTGCAGGGTCTTGGACAGGAATGCGAAACCGACCGCGACACCCGCCCACACCAGCCACTTGGTCCGGCCGTTCTCCATCGCGCGCAGCACGCAGTAGACGGTGACGGTCATCAGCAACGCCAGCAGCGCATCCGGGTTGTTGAAGCGGAACATGAGCGCGGCGACGGGCGTGAGCGCGAACACCGCCATCGCGATCAGTCCGGCGGGGGCGTTGAAACGGCGGCGTACGGCCGCGTACAGCACCCCGGCCGTGGCCACCCCCATCAGCACCTGCGGAATCAGAACCGCCCACGAACCGAGGCCGAAGATCCGCACCGACAGGGCCATCGGCCAGAGCGTGGCCGGGGGCTTGTCGACAGTGATCGCGTTGGCAGCGTCCAACGAGCCGAAGAAGAAGGCCTTCCAGCTCTGGCTGCCGGCCTGGACGGCCGCGGAGTAGAAGGAGTTGGCGTACCCGGAGGCGCTGAGATTCCACAGGTACGCGAGCGCGATGACCAGCAGCATGGCCAGGAAGGCGGGCCGCGCCCAGCGCGGGTCCTCGGGCCTGCCCCGCCACACGCGGTGCGCCAAGGGCTTGTTCGGGCGCGCGTGGCCGCCCCCGGTGGCCGGCGCCGGGGGCGTCGGCACATCCGGCGGGGCCGGAAGGTGGTCGGGTTGCAGCGTGGTCATCGGGTGTTCCCCAGTTCGTGGTGAGTGTCATCGGCGCGCCCGGCCGAGGCGGGAGCCGCGAAGGCCGCGGTAGCCGCTGAAGCCGCAGGCGCCCCGGAGGCCCGCTCCGGGAAGACCCAGGCGCGGAAGAGCAGGAACCGCAGCACCGTCGCCGCGAGGTTGGCCGTGATCAGTACGGCGAGTTCCGTGCCGTGCGACGGCGATCCGGACGCCGCTCCCAGTGCGGCCAGCGAGCCGCTGGTCAGCGCGAGACCGATGACGAAGACGACCAGGCCCTGCGCCTGGTGGCGTACGGCTCCGCCCCGGCCGCGTACGCCGAAGGTGAGCCTCCGGTTGGCCGCCGTATTGGCGACGGCGGACACCAGCAGCGCGCCGCCGTTGGCGATCTGCGGGCCGAAACCCAGCCGGAAGAGCGAGTACAGGGCGAGATAGAAGAGCGTGGAAAGCGCGCCGACGACACAGAATCCGACGAGCTGCCGGGCCAGGCCGCGCGGCACCCCGCTCAGAGCGCGGTCGCGCGGATCGTCCCCGAAGGGCCTCGCCAGCCGGTCCAGCGGCAGTGCGCCGACCGCCAGCGCCCGCCCCACCCGCCACACCCCTTTCAGATCCTCGGTCGCGGTCCGCACGATGTGGACGGTGGAGTCGGGATCGTCGACCCAGTCGACCGGCACCTCGTGGATACGCAGCCCGGCGCGCTCGGCGAGCACCAGCATCTCGGTGTCGAAGAACCAACCCGTGTCCTCGACCATCGGCAGCAGCCGCTGCGCGACCTCACGTCGGATGGCCTTGAATCCGCACTGCGCATCGCTGAACCGGGCGGCCAGCGACGAGCGGAGAACGAGGTTGTAGGCGCGCGAGATGAACTCCCGCTTCGATCCGCGCACCACCCGCGAGCTACGGGCCAGCCGGGAGCCGATCGCCAGGTCCGAGTGGCCCGAGATCAGCGGTGCGACCAGCGGCAGCAGCGCGTTGAGGTCGGTGGAGAGATCGACGTCCATGTACGCCAGGACCGGGGCGTCCGAGTGCGACCAGACGGTGCGCAGCGCCCGCCCGCGGCCCTTCTCCTCCAGCCGGCGGGACCGCACCCGGGGCAGCGCCGCCGCGAGCCGGGCCGCCACCTGCGGTGTCCGGTCGGTGCTCGCGTTGTCCGCGACGGTGATCCGGAAGGCGTACGGGAAGGTGCGCGCCAGATGGTCGTGCAGGCGCAGCACACACGGTTCGAGGTCCTTCTCCTCGTTGTAGACGGGTACCACCACATCGAGTACGGGGGCACCTGCCGCATCGACCACTCCGGCGAGGAGATGGTCCCGGGCCGGCAGGGTGCTCCAAGGAGTGTCGGTTCGCATGCCATCGACACTCGTCGGCCCCGCTGTCACGCCGATGTGCTGAGCCTGTCCCCCTGCTGTGAGTGCGGAGCAACCGCGGGAAGCGTCGGCAGATGGACGGCGAACACCGTGTGTCCCGGGACCGAGGCCACCTCCACCCGGCCGCCGTGCGCGGCGACGACGGCCTGCACGATGGCGAGACCGAGCCCGGTGGAACCCGCGTGTCGGGAGCGCGAGGCATCACCGCGCGCGAACCGTTCGAAGACATGCGGCAGCAGCTCCGGCGGAATGCCGGGCCCGTTGTCCTGGACCTCCAGCGTCACCCAGGGGTGGCCGGCCGCGGCACGCACCCGCACGGTGACGGTGGTGCCGGGCGGGGTGTGCGTACGGGCGTTCGCCAGCAGATTGACCAGTACCTGATGGAGCCGGGTCGGATCGCCGTACACGGTCGCGGGCTCGTCCGGCAGTTCGAGGCGCCAGTGGTGATCTCCCTGCCCGGCGGCGCGGGCATCACTCACCGCGTCGACGACGACCGGCGAGAGATCGGTGCTCTCGTGACTCAGCGGGCGCCCGGCATCAAGGCGGGCGAGCAGCAGCAGATCCTCCACCATGCCCGTCATCCGCTCCGCCTCGGACTCGATCCGTCCCAGGGCATGCCGGGTGTCGGGGCCGGTCTCCTCGCGGCCGCGCCGGGTCAGTTCGGCGTATCCGCGGATCGAGGCCAGCGGGGTGCGCAGCTCATGGCTGGCGTCCGCGACGAACTGACGTACCCGCATCTCGCTCTCCTGCCGCACCTCCAGCGCCGAACCGACATGGCCCAGCATCCGGTTGAGCGCCGCGCCCACCTGCCCGACCTCGGTCCGCGGATCGGCCTCGGCCTCGGGGACCCGCTCCAGGAGAGCCACCTCGCCGCTGTGCAAAGGAAGTTCGGAGACCCGGGTCGCGGTCGCGGCGACCCGGCGCAACGGCCGCAGCGCGACACCGACCATGGCGGCGCCCGCGATACCGGCCGCGATCAGACCGGCCCCGGTGACACAGACCTCGACGGTGATCAGGGTGGTGAGGGCGGAGCTCACCTCGGCGGCGGGGATGCCGACGAGGATCGTCGTCCCCTGCGGGCCCGCGACGGCCTTCACCCGGTTGGAGCCGAGTCCGGGCAGGTCGATGCTTTGCGCCCCGCCCCCGACAGGGGTGTCCGCCGCCTCCAGGGCGCTCTGCTGGGCGCCGGTCATCGGCTGCCCGCTGTCCTCGGTCCCCGGTCCCGGCGTGGTGGTGCTCTCCACGACCACCCTCGAGTCGGTGACCGAGCCGTCCGACAGAACGGCCCCGAAGGCGCCGACGGGCAGCCCGCGCGCGTCGACGAAGGCCAGCGGGTCGTCGCTCTGCTGTGCACCGCCGGGCCTCGGCCCCCCGGCGCCGAGGGGCGGCTTGGAGGCCCGGATGGCGATGGATCGCAGCTGATCGTCGAGCTTGCCGTACATATAGCTGCGGTAGGCGATGGTGGTGACCGAGCCGATGACCGCGGCGACCACGGCGATCAGCGCCACCGCCGAGACCACGAGCCGGGTCCGCAGCGTCCACGGCCCCCGCCACCGGCTCACGCGCCTACTCACCGGGCTTGATGAGGTATCCCGCCCCGCGCCGGGTGTGGATCATCGGCGACCGCCCGGCGTCGATCTTCTTGCGCAGATACGAGATGTACAGCTCGACGACGTTCGCCTGCCCGCCGAAGTCGTAGTTCCACACCCGGTCCAGGATCTGCGCCTTGCTCAGCACCCGCCGCGGATTGCGCATCAGGAAGCGCAGCAGCTCGAACTCGGTCGCCGTGAGGTGGATGGACGTTTCGCCCCGGCTCACCTCATGGCTGTCCTCGTCGAGCATCAGATCGCCGACGACGAGCGTCGACTCGCTGCGTACGGCCGCCGTGCCGGACCGCCGGATCAGCCCGCGCAGCCGCGCCACGACCTCCTCCAGGCTGAACGGCTTGGTGACGTAGTCGTCGCCGCCCGCCGTGAGCCCGGCGATCCGGTCCTCCACCGCGTCGCGCGCGGTCAGGAACAGCACGGGGACCTCGGAGAGCTCCCGCCTCAGTCTGCCGAGTACGGCGAACCCGTCCGTGTCGGGCAGCATCACATCGAGGATCACCGCATCGGGCCGGAAGTCGCGCGCCATCCGCACGGCACCGGCACCGTCCCCGGCGCTGCGCACCTCCCAGCCCTCGTAACGCAGGGCCATGGAGAGCAGCTCGGCGAGCGGAGCCTCGTCGTCCACCACCAGCACACGGACGGGGCTGCGGTCCGCCCTGCGCAGTTCGGTACGCCCCTGGGGCGAGGTCGTCGTCATGCCTCAACCCTGTGAGGCTCCTCTGAGAGGGCCCTTTCCCGATTCTGTGAATTCCCTGAGAAAGCGGCCCTCATGGGCCGTCAGTCCACGGTGAACAACACGCTCGCGTTCCCGTGGCAGACCGCGCGCAGCCAGTCGTCCCCCAGCTCCAGCCGTTCCAGAGCGTGCAGCTGATGCGCGTACGGATACGGGATGTTCGGGAAGTCCGTCCCCAGCAGGATCCGGTCCCCGAGCGCCGCGAGCCGCCCCCGCTCTGCCACCGGGAACGGCGTGAAGTCCTCCGTGAAGTCCGTGAACGCCATCGTCGTATCGAGCCGTACCTCCGGGTACGTCTCCGCCAGCGTCAGGAACTCCGTGTACTCCGGCATCCCCATGTGCGCCACGATCAGCCGCAGCCGCGGATGCCGGGCGAGCAGCCGGCCGACCGGTTCGGGTCCCGTGTACTTGCCGGGCGCCGGCCCGGAGCCGCAGTGCATCACCACCGGAACCCCGGCCTCCGCGAGCAGCCCCCACACCGGCTCCAGCAGCAGGTCGTTGGCGTCGTACGCGCCGACCTGAAGGTGCGACTTGAAGACCCGAGCCCCCGCCTCCACGGCCTCTCGTACGTACCGCTCCACGCCCTCCTCCGGGAAGAACGTCGCGGTGTGCAGACAGTCCGGCACCCGGCGCGCGAAGTCGGCCGCCCAGCCGTTCAGCCAGGCCGCCATGTCGGTCTTGTGCGGGTAGAGCATCGAGGTGAACCGGAGCACTCCGAACGAGCGCAGCAGCGCGAGGCGTTCGTCCTCGTCGTGCCGGTATTCGATCGGCCACTCCATCCCGGTCAGCGGCCCCGCGGAGTCGAAGTACGCCCAGACCTTGCGGAGCACCCGCTCCGGCATGAAGTGCGTATGGACATCGATGATCCCGGGCAGCCCCAGCCGTTCCCAGAACCGCACGACGTCGTCGGCGTCACCACTCATTGCACACCCCTTTCACCGTCCGGCCCCGACGATCTCAGAACAGCCCGCCCTGGACGCCACCACCCCCGATGTCGGCCACCGGCACGCCCACCCCTGCCCGCGCGTCGGCGCCCGTCAGCTCCCACCCGGTCATCAGCCGGGTGTCGAGCACCACGACCCCGTCCTTCACCGTCTCCAGATGCAGATCGGGCCCCGCCGCCGCCACCAGCCGCCCCGCGACCACGCCCCCGTCGACCAGCTCGGTGACCGCCCACGCCACCTCGACCGCGCCGTCAAGACCGAACAGCCCGGCATGATCGACCGCCTCGAAGGGCAACCGCTCCAGCGACTGCGGCCACCCGGCCCCCTCCAGCGCCGCGGCCCGCCCGTAGAGCTGCGCCACCTCGGCCCGCCGCTCCGCCACCCCCGGCAGCACCGCGCGCACGGCCCGTTTCCTGGCGTACGGAATCCGGTCCGGCACCCCGAGCGCCGACCGCAGCAGTTCCTCGGTCCGCCGCGCCGCCATCAACGGCCCCCGCCCCAGCCAGCTGAACACCACGGCCCCCTGCTCCCGCAGCCGCGCCGCCTCCCGCTCCTCGGCGGTGATCCCGACCTTCACCATCCCCGGCCCGAACCAGGCGAGATACACGCGGTACGTCCGGGGGTCATCGGCGATCGTGTCAGCGGCCACCGAGTGCGCCCGGTCCAGCCGCGCGCACTCAGGACACCGTGCCCCCGCGCTGCGCCCCGACACCACGGCCTTCACCGGACACGCATTCCCTCGCGCCCCGACGCAGCATCGCTCCCCCACGGCCCGGAAGCCGAGCTCCGTCCCGTAGGACAGCACACTCACCCGAACGGCCCCGCCCCGACGCCACCCCAGCACGGGCGACCCCTGCGCGTTGGGCCATCGCAGCCCGGTGCACTGCCACCCCATGTACGAACTCCCGGATTCCGATTCAGGCGGAGGGAATGCCAAGAGGCCCCCGGATGAATCCGGGGGCCTCTTGGGACTGTGCACTCGGCAGGATTCGAACCTGCAACCTTCTGATCCGTAGTCAGATGCTCTATCCGTTAAGCTACGAGTGCTTAGCGTTCCGGGCTTTTCTGCCTGGTCGGCGTTGCGGGAACAACATTACATGACCTGCGCCGTAGCGCGAAATCCTTTAGCCACACCACCTCTGACCTGCGAAAACACCCCGTTTGGGGCTGCCGTGGGCGACTGTCCGACCAGACACCCGAGCGGGCCGCGGGCCACCACGGGGCCGTATCCGGACCGCCCGGGTCCGGATACGACCGAAGCCCCGTGTCGGCGACACGGGGCTTCGGTGATGAAGCGGAGGCGGAGGGATTTGAACCCTCGATGGGCTTTAAGACCCAAACCGCATTAGCAGTGCGGCGCCATAGACCGGACTAGGCGACGCCTCCAGCACACCCCGCGCGAGCGCGAGTGGTGCGTGCAGATGATGACACAGCTGAGCACTGCCTCACCAATCGCTGCCTACGGTACTAGGCAGTCGGGCACGAGGGCAAAGCGACTGCGGTTGCGCAACGCCGTGGCGTGCGGAGCGTTAGTGAGATGAGGGAGGCGCCGCCTTCCCGTTCTTCCCATCGTTCCAACCACTGTCCCGTCCCTCTCGTCGAAGTGCACGAGCACAGGAGCCCGCATGTTGCGTCGCCTCGCCCTCACCGTCGTCGTGTCTCTCGCCGCGCTGTCCGCCGCCGCGCCGGGTGCGACCGCGGCCACCGCCCCCCTCCCGCTGCCGCTGCCCCTGCTGCACGCCGACGACGCCCGTACCCGATTGATGGTGACGGTCTCGGGCACGGGAGATCCTGCGGCCGAGGGCGTCTTCGAGCTGAAGTGCGGGCCGGCGGGCGGCAGCCACCCGGCGGCGCAGCAGGCCTGCGACCGGCTGGACGAGCTGGCCGCCGAGGGCGCGGACCCGTTCGCCCCGGTGCCCGGGGACGCGATGTGCACCCAGCAGTTCGGGGGTCCGGCCACCGCCCGGGTCACCGGGACCTGGCGGGGCAGGAGCATCGACACGGCCTTCGAACGGACCAACGGCTGCGCGATTTCGCGCTGGAACGGGCTGCGGCCGGTGCTCCCCAACGTCCGATGAGCAGGGGTCCACATCCCTGCCCACGGCATATCGAACGTCACGTGACGGGCTGGAGTCGTACACCGTATGCACAGAACCTTGGTGAGAGCTCCCCCTCATCCGCCGCCCCACGCCCCTTCCCTGCCTTTAGACTCCTTCCGTGACAGCCTGCGGCCCGAGGGGCAAGATGGGGCCCGCTGTCGGCAAGGTGCGGTAATCAGGGAGGAAGCGTCGTCGTGAGCAGCAGGCCATCCCGAGGCACTGCTCGCCTCGCAGCCATACTCGATGCACTCCCTGACGGGCTGCTGCTCGTCAACTGCAACGGCACGGTCGTCAACGCCAACACCATCGCGCTGGAAATGTTCGAGACGCCGGGCACCGCGCTCGTCGGGCGCGGGCTCCTCGACCTGCTGCCGGAGTTCGACTCCAAGCTGATTCCGGGGTCGATGCGCCGGCCCGAGTCCGCCGACGACCGCGGCCGTACGAAGCCGACGCGGATGACCGCACGGCGGACCGACGGCAACGAGTACCCGGTCGAGGTCACCAGCGCCAGCCTGGAGGACGGACAGGCCGCGTACAACGACTTCCAGAGCAGTTACAGCGGCAGCTACACGGGTGACGAGCTTCTGATGCTCGTCGTACGGGATCTGTCGGGCACCGTCGACACCGAGGCCGAACTGGCCCGTTCGCAGCGGCAGACCGAGATGATCCTGCGAGCCGCGGCCGAGGGCGTCGTCGGCACGGACACGGACGGCCGGGTCGTCCTGGTCAACCCCGCCGCCGCGCAGATCCTCGGCTTCCGCGCCAGCGATCTGGGTGGCCAGGAACTGCATCCGCTGATCCTGCACTCGCGGGCGGAGGGTGAGTCGTTCCCGTACGAGGAGTCGCCGCTCGCCGACACCCTCAGGTCCGGCCGCAAGCACCGGGTGCGCGGGCAGGTCCTGTGGTCCAAGAGCGGTGCGCAGGTGCCGGTCGACCTGACCACGGCGCCGGTCCGGGACGGGGACCAGCTGGTCGGTGCGGTCATGACGTTCACCGACCGCAGGCCGTACGAGGAGCTCAGCGAGCAGCACAAGGCCGAGGTCGCCGAACTGACCGCGGGCCACACCGCGGAGGTCACCGGACTGACGGAACGGCACAGCGCGGAGCTGGCCGACCGGGCCGAGCGGTACACGGCCGAACTGGAAGCGCAGGCCGAACAGCTGGCGGCGCTCACCGCCCGGCACACCCAGCTCACCGCCGTACTCGGCGAGTCGCTCCGCGGGCCGCTGGAGGAGCTGCGCGGCGAACTCTCCACGCTCGCCGCCGACCCGGCCGGCCAGCTGTGGCCGGAGGCCAACCAGATCCTCCACCACCTGGCCGCGGGCTACGCCCGGATGACGACGCTCGTCGACAATGTGCTCGGCTACCAGCGCCTGGACGCCGGCTCGGAGGAGCTGGTCAAGGCGAACGTGCTGCTCGACTCGGTCGTGACGGCCGGTATCGACGCGGCCGTCGAGCTGATCGGTCCCGGGCGCGCCCAGTTCGCGGTGCACGCGCCCCCGATCGAGGCCGAGGTGGACGCGGCCCGGCTGGTGACCGCGCTCGCCCATCTGGTCGCGGATGTCGCCGGGGTCGACTCGACCGGCAAGGCCCGCGTGGTGCCGGGCGGTGGCTACGTCGACTCGACGGTCGTCGTCGCGGCGGCGCAGCGCGGTGACGTCGTACGGGTCGAGGTGCGCGGGCCGTTCGCCGGGGGAGACCCGGTGCATGAGCCGATCGTGCGCGGGATCGTACGGGCGCACGGCGGCGTGCTCCAGACGCACGAGGTGCCGGGGATGAGCGGCAGCGCGTACGTGCTCGAAGTGCCGTTGGGCGCGGGCTCGGGAACGGTGATGCCACCGGCGCCCGAGCCGGAGCCCGAACCCGCGCCGGAGCCGATGGCCGGTCAGGCCGCTCCGGGCGGCGGGCGGCGACGGGCGCGGCGGGCGTCCACGGACGCGTTCCTGGAAAGCCCTGTGGGCGGCTCCGAGGGGTCCGGGGACGGAGACACCGCGGCGGCCGAGCCGACGGGGCGGCGACGGGCACGTCGTGAGCCCGCGGCACAGGGCTCACAGGAGACGCAGGGTGCGCAGAGCGCGCACAGCCCGCACGAGATCATTCCGGCCCAGCAGAGCGAGGGGTCGGGGCGCAGGCGTGGGCGGCCGAGTCCGGCCGAGACCGGTGCTCAGCATTCACTTCCGGCTCAGCTGTCCCAGTTGCCCGAGCAGGCGCAGGGACAGGGACAGAGGCCTGGGCAGCCTGCTGTCGAGCAGCAGGGGCCGGGGCAGGCATTGGCGCTGCCCGCGGCCCCGGCACCGTCCGAGGGGGCGGTGGTGACGGCGGCCGAGGGCGCGCAGGGTGGCGGTGGCCGTCCGCAGCGTGGGCAGACCGTGCCTCCGCAGGGCGTTCCGGCCGAGACGCCGATGCCGGTGCCTGCGGGTGGCCACCGGGCGCGCCAGGGCGGCGAGAACCAGCTGGCCCTGCCGTCTTCCGCTTCCGCTTCCGCTCCTGCCGCCGAAGGCTTCCCGCAGGCCGGTGACGGTTCGGCGTCGGCGCCTCAGCCGACCGGGCGGCGAGCGCGACGGGCGTTGGCGGCCGTGCAGGAGCGTTCCGCTCAGGCCGAGCCGACCGGGCCTCGTACCGCGTTCGCGCTCCCGCCCGCGGATGCCGACCGGACCCCGCCCGCGGCCGTCGACGCCGACGCCTCGCTGCCCGGACGCCACGACGCCGTACGCCTCGCGCCGGACGACAGCCACACACCGCCCCAGGCGCACTCCGCAGCGAGCGGGCAGCGCCGGGCGCGTCGCGCCGACGCTCCCCAGCAGGCCGGACCGGCCGTCGGGCAGCCTGCGGAGCAGCAGCCCGTGCAGTCCGGCGGCTGGGCGGAGAACGGTTCCTCGGGGCAGGGACCGGCCGCGCCGACCACGCCCGGCGAGCAGGCCGACGACCGGGTCGACGGCCACCCCGGCGATCACCCCGGCAGCCGGTCCGGCGGAGAGCCGGAACGGCCCGCGGCCGGCCACACCACGCACACCACCGGCACCACAGCCGTCGCAGGCACCACCGACGCCACCGGCATCGCGGAGAGCCGTCCGCGGGACATCGCGCCCGTGGCGGACGCGCGCAGGCAGCCGCTGCCCGCGGAGGCACCGATGCCCGGCGGCTCGTCGGACTCGACGCAGGGACGCGCGTTCAGCGTGCGGACGCTCGGGCAGGGTGTGCCGTTCGCCCAGCACATCGCGCACCAGCAGAACCAGACGCTCGGCGGTGCCGGCCGACGCCGTAAGCTCGCCGCCCCGCCGGAGGGCGAGCGCACCCCGCAGTCCGCGCCGTCCCAGTCCGCCGCCGCGCAGGGCCAGGGCCCGGGTTCGGGGCAGTTGCTCTCCGCTCCCGAGGCCGAGGGACGCGCGTACGCCATAGGGGCACCCGACGAGGGGGCCGAGGGGCCGGAGCCGCTGGATGGTCCGGGTGGCGCGGTCGAGGTCGCCAACCGCCCGTCGCCGCAGCCGGTCGACGACGAACTGCCCCCGGAGCCGCTGGACAACCCGCGTCGGCTGCTCGTCTGGCCCGCGCCCGATGTCTCCACCCAGCAGGCACTGAGCGACCGCGGCTACCGGCCGGTGATCGTGCACTCGCGCGAGGAGGTCGACGCCCAGATCGCGGCGTTCCCCGCCGCGCTCTTCGTCGACCCGCTCACCGGTCCCATCACCCGCAAGGCGCTGCAGTCGCTGCGTCAGGCGGCGGTGGCGGCCGAGGTCCCGGTGCTGGTGACGGCCGGTCTGGGGCAGGCCTCGCGGGAGGCCGCATACGGTGCCGACCCGGCCGTGCTCCTCAAGGCGCTCGCTCCGCGCGACAGCGAACAGCATCCGCCGCGCGTGCTGTTGATCGAGGAGCACGAGGAGATCGCGCTGGCGCTGACGGAGACGTTGGAACGCCGCGGCATGCAGGTCGCGCGGGCCTCCACCGACAACGAGGCGGTGGCGCTCGCCACCCGGATGCGGCCCAACCTGGTGGTGATGGACCTGATGCAGGTACGCCGCCGCCGGGCCGGGATCGTCGACTGGCTGCGTGCCAACGGCCAGTTGAACCGAACCCCGCTGGTCGTCTACACCTCCGCCGACATGACCGGGTCGGAACTGCCGAAGCTCAGCTCGGGCGAGGCCGTCCTCTTCCTGGCCGAGCGCTCCACCAGCGACGAGGTGCAGTCGCGCATCGTCGACCTGCTCGCGAAGATCGGCACGAACTGACGCGTACGGACACGCGATGCGGACACGGGCGCGAACGGCCGGGCGGACGCCCGGAGATGGCGACGAGGGCGGTACGGGAGATCCCGTACCGCCCTCGTCGTGCTCCCCGACCGGGCCGGGTCAGAGCCGGGTGATGTCCAGCTCGCCCTCCGCGTACTGCTTGCGGATCACCTTTTTGTCGAACTTGCCGACGCTCGTCTTCGGCACCGCCGGAATGATCGTCCAGCGCTCCGGCAGCTGCCACTTGGCGATGCCGGACTCGGCGAGGAAGTTC
The DNA here is from genome assembly GCF_036002945.1 of Streptomyces sp. NBC_01224. NCBI lineage: Bacteria > Bacillati > Actinomycetota > Actinomycetes > Kitasatosporales > Streptomycetaceae > Streptomyces > Streptomyces sp. NBC_01224. The sequence goes on from NZ_CP108529.1 coordinate 4,512,734, forward strand.
CTCAGCACCTCGTACTCGGTGGTGGCACCGTCCTTGAGGACGACGGTCGCGAGCGGACGCTCGCCCCACTTCTCGTCCGGGACGGCGACGACCGCCGCCTCGGCCACATCCGGGTGCGCCATGAGCGCGTTCTCCAGCTCGACGCTGGAGATCCATTCGCCGCCGGACTTGATGACGTCCTTGGCCCGGTCGGTAAGGGTGAGGAAGCCGTCCTCGCTGATCACGCCGACGTCACCGGTCTTCAGCCAGCCGTCCTCGCTGAACTTGTCCTCGGGGCGCAGGGCCTCGCCGTCCGCGCCCCCGTAATAGGCGCCGGCGATCCAGGGGCCGCGCACCTCCAGCTCACCGGCCGACTCGTTGTCCCACGGCAGATGCTCGCCGCCGGGGCCGACCAGGCGCGCCTCGACGCCGGCCGGGAAGCGGCCCTGGGTGACGCGGTAGGGCCACTCCTGCTCCTCGGTCAGCCCGGCGGGCGGGTTGGCCATGGTGCCGAGCGGCGAGGTCTCCGTCATGCCCCAGGCGTGGCAGAGGCGGACGCCCAGCTTGTCGTACGCCTCCATGAGGGAGGGCGGACAGGCTGCGCCGCCGATGGTGACGCGGGCCATGGAGGTGAGATCGCGCGGGTTGGCGGTGACTTCGGCAAGCAGCCCCTGCCAGATGGTGGGGACAGCGGCGGCATGGGTCGGCTTCTCGCGATCGATCATGTCGGCGAGCGGGGCGGGCTGCAGGAACCGGTCCGGCATGAGCATGTTGACGCCGGACATGAACGTGGCGTGCGGCAGACCCCATGCGTTCACATGGAACTGGGGGACGACCACCAGCGTGGTGTCCTTGTCGGTCAGGCCCATCGACTCGCCCATGTTGACCTGCATGGAGTGCAGGTAGATGGAGCGGTGGGAGTAGACGACGCCCTTGGGGTCACCGGTGGTGCCGGAGGTGTAGCACATGGCGGCGGCCTGGCGTTCGTCGAGCTCGGGCCAGTCGTAGCTGGTCGGGCGGCCGGCGATCAGCTCCTCGTACTCGTGCACCCGGGGCGTCGCGCCGTCGAGGACGGAACGGTCTCCTGGCCCCGTGACGATCACATGCTCGATCGACGTCAGATGGGGCAGGAGTGGCGCGAGCAGCGGCAGCAGGGAGCCGTTGACGATGACTACCTTGTCGTCGGCGTGCTCGACGATCCAGATCAGCTGCTCGGCGGGGAGCCGGAGGTTGAGCGTGTGGAGGACCGCGCCCATCGAAGGGATCGCGAGATACGCCTCGACGTGCTCGGCGTTGTTCCACATGAGGGTGCTCACCCGCTGGTCGCCCTCGACACCGAGCTCGTCGCGCAACGCGTTCGCGAGCTGCGTGGCCCGCCGGCCTATCTCGGCAAAGCTGCGCCGCTGCGGCTCGGGCTCACCGGTCCAGGTCGTGACCTGGGACTTCCCGTGAATGGTCATCCCGTGTTCGAGGATGCGGGTGACAGTCAGCGGTACGTCCTGCATGGTGCTCAGCACGGCGTCCTCCCGGTGGGCGCTACGCGGCAGTAAGGTTCCGCTGATTCTGCTCACATACCAGGCGGTATGTCACTAGTCCCGGGAGTACGAATCGGTGTCGTTCGGCAAAGTCGGCCCTGCCCGGCACGCTGCCGCACACCCGGGTTCACCGCACCGGAGCCAGCTCCGGGTCCTCCCTGAGCTTGCCGAGCGCCCGCGACACCGCGCTCTTCACCGTGCCGATGGACACCCCGAGCACCTCGGCCGTCTGGGCCTCGCTCAGGTCCTCGTAGTACCGCAGGACCACCATCGCCCGCTGGCGGTCCGGAAGCTTCAGCACGGCACGCCACATCGCGTCGTGGAGCGTCTGGCGCTCGGCGGGGTCGGGAGCCGGCGATGCCTCCTGCTCGGGCAGTTCCTCGCAGGCGAACTCGTCGACCTTGCGCTTGCGCCACTGCGAGGTCCGGGTGTTCAGCAGTGCCCGGCGGACATAGCCGTCGAGCGCCCGGTGGTCCTCGATCCGTTCCCAGGCGACATACGTCTTGGTGAGCGCGGTCTGCAGCAGATCCTCGGCATCGCTCGGGTTCGCGGTGAGCGAGCGCGCGGCACGCAGCAGTACGGGCCCCCGTGCCCGTACGAACGAGGAGAAAGACGGATACGGAGCGTGCGGAGCCCGTGAGGCGTACGGAGTGCGCGCGGCGTACGGACCGTGCGGGACGTGTCCGATGGTGGCAGCTCCCCCGGAGGTGCCCGTGCAGACTGGCGTGGTCATGGCTCCACGCTAGGAGCGGGCGCCGTCCCGGGGATCGGCCCCAGGTCCCGAAACCGCGTCCGCCTCAGGGTGTAGGGGTGGGGCCTGCTCCACCTCCTGTAGGTGGAGTCGTCGCCATCAGGGCTCAGGGTCGCCCCCGACGCCCTGCCCGGACCCGGACGGCACCCCACTCGGGCAGCTGACCCGCACTCAGTCGTCCGCGCCCAGGATCAGTCCCGAGGTGGGCACGCCGGTGCCTGCCGTGACCAGGGTCCTGGCCGCCCCGGACAGCTGGTTCACCGACGAGCCCCGGATCTGCCGGACCGCCTCCGCGATGCCGTTCATCCCGTGCAGATACGCCTCTCCCAGCTGGCCGCCGTGCGTGTTCAGAGGCAGCGCGTCGGCCGCGACGAAGTCGGCGGCCTCGCCCGGTGCGCAGAAGCCGAACTCCTCCAGCTGCATCAGGACGAACGGTGTGAAGTGGTCGTAGAGGATGCCCACATCGATGTCGGAGGGGGAGAGGCCGGAGTTCCGCCAGAGCTGCCGGGCGACCACCCCCATCTCCGGCAGGCCCGTCAGATCGTCGCGGTAGAAGCTGGTCATCTGCTCCTGCGCCCGCCCGGCCCCCTGGGCGGCGGCGACGATCACGGCGGGCGGTTGCGGCAGATCCCGGGCCCGCTCCGCGCTGGTGACGACGATCGCCTGGCCGCCGTCGGTCTCCTGACAGCAGTCGAGCAGCCGCAGGGGTTCGACGATCCACCGCGATGCGGCATGGTCGGCCAGGGTGATCGGCTTCCCGTAGAAGTACGCCGCGGGGTTCCGGGCGGCATGGCGGCGGTCGGTGACCGCGACATGGCCGAAGACATCCGGCGTCAGCCCGTAGGTGTGCAGATAGCGCTGGGCAGCCATGGCGACCCAGGAGGCCGGTGTGAGCAGCCCGAAGGGGAGGTTCCAGCCGAGTGCCGCGCCCTCCGCGGTGGGCTCCCGCTGCTGCACCCCGGAACCGAACCTGCGTCCGGAGCGTTCGTTGAACGCGCGGTAGCAGACCACGACGTCGGCCACTTTGCTCGCCACGGCCAGGGCCGCCTGCTGGACGGTGGCGCAGGCCGCCCCGCCCCCGTAGTGGACGCGGGAGAAGAACGACAGCTCCCCGATGCCGGCCGCCTGGGCGACGGTGATCTCGGGGCTGGTGTCCATGGTGAAGGTCACCAGGCCGTCGACATCGCCAGGGGTCAGCCCGGCGTCGTCGAGGGCGGCCCGCACCGCCTCGACGGCCAGTTTGAGTTCGCTGCGCCCGGAGTCCTTGGAGAACTCGGTCGCCCCGATCCCCACGACCGCCGCCCTGCCGCCGAGCGAGTCGGCCCTGCGCACGCTCATGCCACCGCCTCCGGAACGCTGATGGTCACCGTGCCGGTGACATGCCTGCCGAGACCGTTGGCTCCGACGACCGACACCTCGGCCGTCCCGTCGTCGCCGAGGGCGGTGACCGTGCCGCTCAGGACCATGGTGTCCCCCGGATAGTTGGGCACGCCCAGCCTGATGGCGACCTTGCGGAGCACTGCCGACGGACCGAAGCGGTCGGTGACGTATCTGCCGACCAGGCCGTTGGTCGTGAGGATGTTCATGAAGATGTCCGGGGAGCCCTTCTCCCGGGCGAGTTCCGCGTCATGGTGCACGTCCTGGTAGTCGCGGGAGGCGATGGCGCCCGCCACGATCAACGTGCGGGTCACCGCGATCTCCAGCGGCGCCAGCTCCTCACCGATCTTCACTCCGGTCCCTCCTTCACCAGCGACTGGCCGATCTCCTGCAGTACTTCGCTGCCGCATCCCAGATAGGCGTCGAGCTGACGGCCCCAGAGGAAGTGGCGGTGTACGGGATGGTCGAGGTCCGCGCCCGTTCCGCCGTGCAGATGCTGTCCGGCGTGCACCACCCGCTTTCCGGCCTCCGACGCCCACCAGGCGGCGGTCAGCGCCTGCGGTCCGTAAGGCAGTCCTGTGTCATGGCGCCAGGCCGCCTCGTACGCGGTGACGCGTATCGCCTCGGTGTCCATATGGGCGTCGGCGGCGCGCAGCAGCACCGCCTGTTTGGTGGAGAGCGGGCGCCCGAACTGCTCCCGCGTGTTCGTGTGGGCGACGGCCCTGGCCAGCGAGCCGGCGCACACCCCGGCCTGCAGCCCGGCGAACGCGGTCCGGCTCGCGGCCAGCACCGCCTCGTACGCCCCGACGCCACCGAGCCGCTCCCCGGGCGCCCCGTCCAGGACGAGCCGCGCCGCCGACCACGGTGCCGTGGTCTCCACCGGCTCCGTCGCCACACCCGGATCAGCGGTCCGTACGATCCACAGCCCCCGGTCCGAGTCCGCGACGAGGACGAGGCCCGCGTCCCGCAGCCACGGCACGTACGGCATGCTGCCGCTCAGCCGCCCCTCCCCGTCCGCCCGTATCCCACCGCGAGCCGGGAACGCCCCGGTGGCGACAGCCGTGCCGTCCCGCAGGGGAGGCAGCAGTCGCTCCCGCTGTTCGTCCGTGCCATGGCTGGTGACGGCGAGCAGCCCGTACACACAGCTCGCCGCGAACGGCACCTGCGCCGTCGTCCGGCCCTGCTCCTCCAGCAGGAGCACCAGGCCCAGCAGCCCGATCTCCTCCACGGCTGCGGTCAGTCCGGCCGCGCAGAGCTCCTTCCACAGCTCGGCGTCCGTCCCCGTGCCGGCTCCGGCCAGGCGCTCGTGCGTCGACAGATCCCCGAAGATCTGCGCCGCCAGCCCCTGTGCCGCGGTCTGCTCCTCGGTGGGTGCGAAGTCCATGTCAGCCCTCGCCTCCACGGAAGACCGGAAGCTCCAACTCCGGGTCCGTACGGAGGAATTCCAGCCGCACCGGCATTCCCGTCCGCACCTTGTCGTACGGCACGCCGACCACATTGCCGACCATCCGCACGCCCTCCGCCAGCTCTATCAGCGCCACCGCGTACGGCCCGCCCTCCGCGGAGGTGCTGAAGGCGGGGAAGGGCGGGTGATGCATCACGACGTAACTGAAGACGGTGCCCTCGCCGCTCGCCTCGACCGTGTCCCATTCCTGGCAGCCGCATCCGTTGCAGCCGGGCAGCCAGGGAAAACGCAGGGTCGCGCACTCGCCGCACCGCTGGATCAGCAGCCTGTGCTCGGCGACGCCCTGCCAGAACCCGGCGTTGTCCCGGTTGATCACCGGCCTCGGGCGCAGGCTCCGGCCGCCGCGGGGCGCCGCACGCTTCACCGCTGCCGGTGTGTACTTGAGAATCCGGAAGCGGTGCGTCCCGGCGGGCTCCCCCTCCGCGCGGACGTCCATCCGCGTCGTCACGAAGTAGCCCGTCCCCAGCCTGGTCGTCTTCCGCTCCGAGACCGACTCGATCACCGCGTCGAACGTGATCCGGTCGCCGGGCCGCAGCGGCCGCAGATATTCCTGTTCGCAGTCGGTCGCGACCACCGAGGCGTATCCCGCGCCGTCGAGCAGGGCGAAAAGGTCCTCGTACGCCTGGGAGCGGTCGGTGTGCCCCGAGAGGCCGCCCATCGTCCACGCCTGCAGCATCGTCGGCGGGGCGATCGCCTCCGGCCCCGTGTAGGCGGGGCCGGTGTCCCCCATCGCCTCGCACCAGTGCCTGATCATCGGCTCGTTGACGAGGTCCTTGCCGACGCCCGCGGTCGCGGCGGCACGCCCCTCGAACTCCTTGAGCCGCTCGTACAACTGGTCCGGCCCGCCCTGTTCTTCCCGCTCTTCCCGCGCGCCCGTCACCGCTTGCCCCTCTTCATGCCGAGCCGCATCGTCGCGACGATCTCCCGCTGCACCTCGCTCACTCCGCCCCCAAAGGTGTTGATCTGCGCCGCCCTGTTCATCCGCTCCAGCTCCCCGTCCCCGAAGGAGCCGGGCGAACCGCCCCGGATCGTCCCGGCCTCGCCCGTGATTTCCTGGCAGATCCGATACACCTCGACAGCGCTCTCGGTTCCCACGAACTTCACGCCGCTCGCCTCGCCCGGGGCCAGCGAACCCGCCCCGACATCCCCCACCATCCGCCAGTTGAGCAGGCGCGTCGCCGCCAGCCGGGCGTACGCCTCGGCCAGCCGGGTCCGCACCCATGGCTCATCCACCGGACGCCGGCCCGTCAGCGGGTCGGGGGTGCGAGCGAAGGTGAGTGCCGCCTCGTAGAAGTCCTCGGCCTGCATTCCGATGGCGGCGAGGGCCACCCGTTCGTGGTTCAGCTGGTTGGTGATCAGCCCCCAGCCGCCGTTCTCCGCACCGACCAGATGAGTGGCGGGCACACGTATCGCGTCGTAGTAGGTGGATGTCGTGGTCAGTCCGCCCACGGTCTCGATCGGCGTCCAGGCGAACCCCGGGGCGTCCGTCGGGACCAGAATGATCGAGATGCCCTGGTGCTTGGGTGCATCCGGGTCCGTGCGGCAGGCGAGCCAGATCCAGTCGGCGTTCTGCGCATTGCTGGTGAAGATCTTCTGCCCGTCGATCACCCAGGAGTCGCCGTCCCGCACGGCCCTGGTGCGCAGCGCGGCGAGATCCGTACCGGCCTCCGGCTCGCTGTAGCCGATGGCGAAGACGACATCGCCGCTGAGGATCCTGGGCAGGAAGTACGCCTTCTGCTCCTCGGTCCCGTATTTCATCAGCGTCGGCCCGACGGTGTTGAGGGTGACCATCGAAACGGGCGCCCCTGCCCGGTAGGCCTCGTCGAAGAAGACGAACTGCTCGTCGGGGCCACGCCCGCGGCCGCCGTACTCGAGGGGCCAGCCGAGTCCGAGCATCCCGTCCGCGCCGATCCGGCGCAGCAGTCGGCGTTGCTCGACCGGGTCCTCGACCCCGGGCCCCGTCCTCGCGTCCCTCCCGGGCATCACCGTGCGGAAGTACGTACGGAGTTCGGCGCGCAGCTGTTGCTGACGCTCCGTCTGGGCGAGGTGCACGGCGGCTGCCTCCCGGACACGGGCGTACGGATCAGGGTTTCTGACTGTCCGTCAGATCTGTACTCGCTGTCAAGGTCGCCGACGCCCCCGAGGCTGCCGCCGGGCGACGCGAAGCGGCCTGCGCAAGGACACCGAAGTGCCCTTGCGCAGGCCGCTGCTCAACCACCCATGGCCCGACCCCCCGACCGACCCATGGCCGGTCCCGGGTCACCAGAGATTGGTGAAGTTCACCACGACGTTCTCGTTGTGCTGGTGGATCGCGGTGAACGCCGATCGGTTCACCTGCGCGGAGTTGCTCTGGTTCGACGCTCCGGAGCCGACGGCCTGCTGCTGTGACGTGGACGAATTACCGGAGTTGTTGCCACCGACGCCACTGCCGACGACCGTCGCGACGGCCGCGTTCGATCCGTCGTTCGCGAACGAGCCACTGTCGGCCTGGGCCACGCCACTGAAGAGCACGGCAGCGAGAGGCAGAGCCGCAACAGCGGCGAGGGCGCGAGCGGTACGGGTGCTTGCCATGTCAATTCCTCCAGGAAGCGGAAGTACGGCTTGTCCCGAGGCAGTTGGCCGACCACCCCGGTGTTGGTCACGACGTCGCGAGACGAGAGCTGCCCACCGAATCCCCAGCGAACCACCCGTGTGATCCGATTCCCCCACAAGCATGATGAACACCCGATAAACCCTCTCGCGCCCCCAAAGCCCCAGCCCACCCCCCTCCTGCGCCCCTTCCATCCTCTCCGGGCCGCCCGATCCCGCACGCTCCAAGAGAAGAAGCGTTCCGGCACCCGACCCGCCGGGCCCCATCCCTCTTCCCTTCTTCGAACACCTGTACGAAAATAGAGTTCATGGCCATCACCGACCGGCAGACCGCCACCCTGGCCCTCGCCCACGCACTCTCCGCAGCCGAGCGCGGGCTCCCCGTCATCCCGCTCTCCGCCGGCAAGCTCCCAGCCCTGCCTTCTCCGCACCGGAACGAAAACCGGCCGGTCACCTGCCGGGGAGCCTGCGGCCTTCCCGGACACGGCGTCCACGACGCCACCACCGACCCCGCCGCCGTACGCGCCCTTTTCGCCGCCGCCCCCTGGGCCACCGGCTACGGCATCGCCTGCGGCCAGCCCCCGCACCACCTCATCGGCATCGACCTGGACATCGACACCACCGGTCGCAACGACTCCGCCGTCTCCCTCCAACAGCTGGCACTGCACCACCTGTTCACCATCCCGCCGACCGTCATGGTCCTCACCCCCAGCGGCGGCCGCCACATCTGGCTGACCGGCCCGCCCGGCGTTTGCGTACCGAACTCCGCGAGCCGACTCGCCCCCGGAATCGACATCCGCGGCGCCGGCGGCTACCTGGTGGGCCCCGGCTCGGTCACCGCCCATGGCACCTACCGGCTCGCCCCGGGCACCGCCGACCTCCCGCCGGCCGCCTGCCCCCGCGCACTCCTCCACCTGCTCACACCCCCCGCGCGCCCCCACCACCCCACGCCCCGGACCGACCAGGGCCGGGGACTGGTCCGGTTCGTCCTGGCAGCACGCGAGGGTCAGCGCAACACACGGCTCTTCTGGGCAGCCTGCCGCGCCTACGAACACGGCTTCGGCGACGCCCTGGCGGACGCCCTCACCCACGCCGCCGTCCGCACCGGCCTCACCGAGCGCGAAGCCCGCGCCACCATCGCCTCGGCGGCCCGCCTCACCACGGGCTGACGGATCAGGGACGACGTAAATCGGGACGTCCCCGTAAATTGGGACGGCCTCGCGCCTCGAACAGCCGCGCGTCGAGATTGGCCTCATTTCGTCTCTACTCGAACGCTCGGGACGCGTACTTATTGGTTCCCACGCAGCCACAGGGCGGAATACGGACGCGGAACCGATACCCACGGGGGAGCTCATGGAGAACGCCGGAACTGCGGGGACCCCACTGCCTCTACCGCCGCCCCCGACCGGAACAGGCGTCGACCTGAAGGTGAGCAGACGCCTGCTGTGGGTGGGAGAGGCGGCCTATCCCTTGCACAACATCACCCGGGTCCACACCTTCGAACTCAGACCCAAGCGCGCGGAAGCCTTCATGAGCTTCCTGAAATGGCTCGGCGTCACGTTTGCACTGTTCGTCCTTTTCCAGATGACCAACGAGAACTCACCGTCCGACGGCGAAAGCGCGGACGGATCCGCCGGCACAGTGGGGCTTCTCGCCATCGCGATCGCGATCGGCCTGGTCGTGCGCCTGGTGAAGGATCTGGCCGCGCCGTCCGAGCACGTGCTGGCCGTCGAGACGTCCAGCGCCTCCAGCGCGCTGGTCACGCTGCCCAATCCGGACCAACTGCGCCAGCTGGTCCGATACCTCGTCACCGCCATGGAGAACCCGGAGGCCGAGTTCCAGGTGCGTGTGGAGCGTGTGCTGGTCAATCCGAAGAACTACCACTTCGGCGACAACGTGAACATGTACGGCGGAATGTTCAACACAGGGATGAGCAAATGAGCAACGGCGACTCCTACCACTACGGCAACAACATCCACGGCGACAACGTCAATATGTACGGCGGTACGGGCAACACGGGCATCGTCAAGCACCAGTCCCCGGAACTTCCGGAGGCGATCGGGGAGCTGGTACGGCTGCTGAAGAATCTGCGCGGTGATCTCGCGCCCGCGAGTGCGCAAATCATCGACGACTCGCTGCCTGCGATCACCTCCGGGACGAGCGCTCCGCAGGAGCGGCACCGCGCCCTGATCGCCGTGGCCACCATCGCCGCGACCGTCGGAACACTCGGCCAACCGGTCGCCGATGCGGTCGACAAGATCCTGGGGCTGTTGGGCGCCCGGTAGGACAGCACACTGCAGGAAGCCGCGGCCCCGCAACCTGCTGCAACGTTCCTCCGTGGCCCCTGCCGGACCGTCGGAACTCCCCCCGGTCCGGCACAGGTCCGGATCTTGAGAATCCCGGTCGGCGCCGAGTCCCGTCCGGCGCGCCATGGCCGCCCGGTCGGTCGCCTACTTGTTGCTGTCCTCTGCGAGAGTGTGGGCGACGAGAGCATTGGCGTGGCCATGCCCCAGACCGTGTTCGGCCTTGAGCCAGGAGACGATCTCCATGTGCTTCCTCAGGTGGGAGGAGCGGATGAGCTCCTTCCAATCCGCAATGGGGCGCCCGTACTTCTTCTCGATCGAGGGGAAGTAGCTGGCAGGGCCCTTCACGGTTTCAGTCATGTCGGCAGTTTCCCATCCATTGGTGTGAAGTGATGCTGATACGACTGCATGAGGGAGGAAAACTCATCGCTCGGCAGCCGAAGACGGACGGGAAGGGACGTCCGACCGGGCGCTCCAGCCGGGAGGACACCCCTCTCACCCGACCGCTCGGGAAACCACAGGGGATGACGTGACCTTGCGGACAGCGCGCACGACAACGGCCCCCGACCGATTCACCAGGTCGGGGGCCGTTCATCTGCGGTGGGTGTGGGATTTGAACCCACGGTGACGTCGCCGCCACGACGGTTTTCAAGACCGTTCCCTTAGGCCGCTCGGGCAACCCACCCCGCGCCCTCGGCCCATGGACCGAGGTTGACGCGAGGACAGCCTAGCCGGTCAGCTGTCGCCCTTGCGCTCCCCCAGGGTGACTTCGGCCGTTGCCGTCTTGCCGTCGCGCTTGTAGGTCAGTGTCACCCGGTCGCCGGGCTTGTGGGTCCAGATCTCGCCGATCAGAGTCGGGCCGCTGTCGATCACGGTGTCGTTGAACTTCGTGATGACATCGCCCGCCTTGAGGCCGGCCCTGTCGGCGGGGCCGTCCTTCGCCACGGCTGCCGTACCGCCCGTGCCCTGGTCGGGAATGGCGGCGCCGCCGGTCCGCTCGTCCATCGTGACCGTGGCGCCGATCACCGGGTAGACCGGCTGACCGGTCTTGATCAGCTGCTGGGCGACGTTCGCCGCCTGGTTGATCGGGATTGCGAAGCCGAGGCCGATGGAGCCCGCCTGCGTCTGACCGACACTGCTGCCGGTCGACTGGATGGCCGAGTTGATGCCGATGACCGCGCCGCGCGCATCGAGCAGCGGGCCGCCGGAGTTGCCCGGGTTGATCGAGGCGTCGGTCTGCAGGGCGCTCATGTACGAGTTGCTGCCACCGGAACCGTCGCCGGAGGCGACCGGGCGGTTCTTGGCGCTGATGATGCCCGTGGTCACCGTGTTGGACAGACCGAACGGGGCGCCGATCGCGATCGTCGAATCACCGACCGCGACCTGGTCCGAGTTGCCGAGGGACAGCGGGGTGAGCCCCGACGGCGGGTTCTTCAGCTTCAGCACGGCGACGTCGTAGCCCTGCGCCCGGCCGACCACCTCGGCGTCGTACTTCTTGCCGTCGGAGAACGTCGCCGTGAGCTGGCCGCTGTTCGCAGCGGAGGCCACCACGTGGTTGTTCGTGAGGATGTGGCCTTCCTTGTCGTACACGAAGCCGGTGCCGGTGCCGCCCTCGCCGTCACCGCCCTGCGCATCGATGGTGACCACGCTCGGCAGCGCCTTGGCGGCCACGCCCGCGACCGTGCCGGGTTCGCGCTTGAGATCCTGCGGGTTGGACGACGCCGCGACCGTGGTGGAGCCGTTGGAGCTGTCGTTCCGGTCGGCCGCCCAGTAGCCGAAGGCGCCGCCGATACCGCCCGCGATCAGCGCCGCCGCCGCCACCGCGGCCACCAGGCCGCCCATGCCCCGCTTGCGCGGGCCTTCGGGGGAGGCGAGCTGGGCCGGAGCGCCCCAGACCGGACCGGCACCACCGCCGTCCGCGCCATGGTGCGCGTACGCGGGGACGGCGGGAGGGGGCGGGGGCCAGTTGGCTTCGGCGGCCGACTGGAGCCCGGGGGGAGGCGTACCCGGCACGGAAGCCATGGGGGTGGTCGCGGTGGCCGGTTCCTCCGTCGGGGGGTACAGCTGCTGTGCCCGGGGCGGCTGCTGCGCGGCTGCCGCGTCCGGCGTCTGCGGGTACGCCGGGGCGTCGGGCGCGGGCGTGCTCTCAGGTGACCCCTGAGGAGCATCGGCCGGCACTGGAGGTGCGGACGGAACGGACGGAACGGCCTCGGCCGCAGTGCCCTCGTTGCCCTCGTTCTCTGTGCTCACAGCTTTTTACTCCTAGGTTCCACATCATTTTCGGCAAGAGATCCGCTGTGTACGTGTCCCGGGACAGTTTTTCCCAAGGCACGTCAGGCCACTGTAAGCAGGACCTGTGCATCCGCGCGCCAATCTTTACATCCGGCAAAACGGTCTCCCGGTACGAGGTACCCACAGCCGCGTCGCAAGGCGCGGACACCCGTGACGCAAGCTGTACGCAGCAGTCGCTTCTCGGTGACACGATGACGCAGTGACCCACGCACGGCAGCAATCCACGCACCCTTCCATCCAGGTCATCGCCCACCGAGGCGCGTCCGACGACGCCCCCGAGCACACCCTGGCCGCGTACCGGAAGGCGATCGAGGACGGCGCCGACGCGCTGGAGTGCGATGTACGGCTCACCGCCGACGGCCACCTCGTCTGCGTACACGACCGCCGGGTGAATCGCACCTCCAACGGCCGCGGCGCCGTCTCCGCGCTGGAGCTCTCCGAGCTCGCCGCCCTCGACTGGGGCTCCTGGAAGGACCGCGAGGAGTCGGAGTCCCCGGACTGGGACCCGGTACCGGGGGAACTCACCTCCGTGCTGACTCTGGAGCGACTGCTCGAACTGGTCGCCGAGACACGGGCAGCCGGACGCCCTCTCCAACTGGCCATCGAGACCAAGCACCCCACCCGCTGGGCGGGCCAGGTCGAGGAGCGGCTGCTGCATCTGCTGAAGCGCTTCGAACTCGACGTCCCGCCGGCCGAAGGCCCTTCGCCGGTACGGATCATGAGCTTCTCGGCACGCTCCCTGCACCGCATCCAGGCCGCGTCCCCCACCCTGCCCACCGTCTATCTGATGCAGTTCGTCTCGCCGCGCCTGCGTGACGGGCGACTGCCGGCCGGGGCGCGGATCGCCGGTCCGGGGATGCGGATCGTACGCAGTCACCCCGACTACATCGAGCGGCTGCACCGTGCGGGCCATCGCGCCCACGTCTGGACGGTCAACGAACCTGAGGACGTCGAGCTCTGCATCGATCTCGGCGTCGAGGCAATCATCACGAACCGCCCGAAACAGGTTCTGTCACAACTGGGACGCTCTTAACATCAGTTACACGGAGTACACCGGCGCATTCGAACCGTATTCGATCGTTACGAGTGCGTCACTGGCAGGCGATTGGCCGGTTTCCGGTCCAGTCCAGGAGGGCATCCACTCCGTGGCGTGGGGCAAAGGAGGTCTCGGGGGTGGCGTTGGTGGTGGCACAGGAAGTGCCCACGTCGTCGAGCATGGCCGTACCCCATGGCCCTGCGGGCGTGGGTCAGGCGCGGCACCGGATGCGCGAGCAATTGCGCAGCTACGGGGTGCCGGATTCGGTCGTCGACGATGCTGTATTGATCCTTTCCGAACTACTCAGCAATGCCTGTCGGCACGGCAGGCCGCTGGGGCGATACACAGATGTGGGTGACGGCGACATCCGCGCCGCATGGCGTGTGGACAGAGCAGGCGGCCTGACCGTCGAAGTGACGGACGGAGGCGGTCCGACCCGACCGATTCCGGCCACGCCGTCGGTGACGGCGCGCGGCGGCCGCGGGCTCAACATCATCAGCGCGCTCGCCGAGGAGTGGGGCGTACGCGACAGCTCGTCCGGCGAGGTCACCGTCTGGGTCCTCGTCAGCGAGGGGCACGGGCGGGTGTCCGAAGTACAGAGTGTGTCGGGGCTCGACGGGCTGGGCTTCGCGGACGCCTTCGACGACATGGGCTGACGTTCCCGCACAGGTGAGGATGTCTGCGGTGACGGCGGCGATACGAGCACCCGTATCCGCACACGTGTCGATGGACAGGCGTACGCGCGGGCATTCCGCACCCCGTACCGCCGGGCGCGCAGGCGGATGCGTCCCGGACGCGACACGGGCCGCTAGGCTCGCGGCCCAGACCGCACTGTCGCAATCGGGAGAAAGCCCACCATGGCCAAGAAGCGCCCTCAGACCAAGGCCGGGAAGCAGCAACTCAAGGACGGCGAGATCCCTGTGGTCGGGGCTCGCGAGCCCTGCCCGTGCGGTTCGGGCCGCCGCTACAAGGCGTGTCACGGCCGCGCCGCCGCCCAGGCGGTGACCGAACTCGTCCACCGCCCCTTCGAGGGCCTGGCCGGCGAGTGCGACTGGGTCGCCCTGCGTGAGCTGGTACCCGCGGCAACGGTCGAGCTGACGCTGAAGGGCGGGCTGCCCAAGGGTGTGCCCTCCGTGACTCTCGCGACCGTCCTGCCCATGGCGTGGCCGGCGCTCCGCCGCGACGACGGCTCGGTGCTGCTCGCCCTGCAGAACGACACCCCGTCCGGTGACCTCAGCCGTGACCTCGCGGACACGCTGCAGCGGGCGCTGGCCGCCGAGCCCGGTTCGTCCGTGGCTGCCCGGCGCGCACCGGCCGACGGTCCGCGGCTGCAGGACGTACTCGACCCCGATGCGGCGTTCGAGCCCGTTGTCCACTCCGGCTTCGAGTTCTGGGTTCCGGACGCGGAGAACGCCACGCCCGAGGTGTCCGCGTCCCTGGAGCGCGCGAACGAGGCGGCGATCCCGACGACCCTGCTTTCCGGCCTGGACGCCGCGTACTGGTGCGAGACCCCGGAGAAGAACCACCTGCGCTGGGTCATGCCGCACCCCGAGGAGCAGCTCCTCGACGCGCTCGCCCGGCTGCACGCCGCAGGCACCTCCTCGCTGGGCGAGGGGACGCGGCTGGTCGGCTCCTTCCGGGCGCACGGGCTTATGGTCCCGGTCTGGGATCTGCCGAGCGCGATGGGGGCCGCGGAGTGCGAGAAGCCCGCGGCCGAGCTCGCGGAGCGGCTGACAGCGGCGCTCGCCTCGGACGCGCCGCTCACCGCCGAGGAGCGGCGGGCCCGTGGCGGGCTCACCAACCGCCAAGTGACGCTCAGCTGAGAGTGACAACCCCCGGGTCCGTCGAGTGACGCATGTCACAACTCCCCGTACTCACAGGTAAATCGCTGTCCTAATACACGAGATCGAATTTGCGAACGGCAGATCTCTTGTTACCGTTCTAGAAGCCCGGTCGCTGGTGCATCCCCCGTCGCCAGCGACCGGGCATTCTCATTTCCGGGCACGGCGCACAGCGCGTGACGCGGCGCACAAGCCCGCACACGATCCCCTCGCCGGTGCGACCCGGCCCTCGCCTCCACATCGGGCCCCTGCAGCCCAGCACCTGTGCACCGGCCTCAACCCGGCGCGACAGGGCCCGGATTGACTGCGGGCCGCCATCGGCAGCGGAGCCTCCTCCACCGTCGCACCCTCGGCCCCGCCGGAGCGACCGGCCTCGGACAGAAGCCGGAACTCCCCTATGGATACCCCTTCACAGATCACTCGAATAAATCTTCGAAGAATACCTTGAGAAGGTCCCGGAAGATCCATCAGAAATCCCTGCACCGACGCACTTTGCAGCGGCAGACTTTGTATTGAGCGACATGAGATCGGGGCTGATGAAGTGGCCGGAGAAGACGGGAGAAGGTGGGCGCGGAACCGAAGCCGTGAAAGCTGTCACACCCGCGATACCGATCACGCGACCTCACCTGGCGGCATCCGTCGATGCCCGTCGGCTTCGCCCGAGTTCCTGACGGTCCGTCGGAGATGTCAGCGGAATATGAACATCCCGGTGCAGCATGCCCATTTACACCGGGAACTCAGGTCGACTCACGTCCGAACAAGTGAGCCGACCACGGATTCCGCCCCCACAGGGGCGCGACGCACCCGCCCACCGACCACTCGTCAGTAGGCGAGCCGGCTTCCGCCGTCCGGTGCACTGTTGCTCGCCTCGACCAGTGCATCGAGTACCGACCCCACATCCGGCAGCCACGGCGCGGCGGATCCGGAGACAGGCTCTCCCCTGTCCGGGCGCGGCCGGGAGATCAGGGAAGGAGCCCGTTCCCAGCGCGCCTGCCCTGCCCCCACCTCGGACGGCGGAAGGACGAGATAGCCGCCCTCGCCGTGGAAACGCAGCGAGCTGGGCACCCGGTCCTTGGCATACAGCAGCTCGCCGAGCCGTTCGAGGGTGTACGGAGCGACCAGCAGCGACCACCGGGTCGGCGTCGCCACCACGGGGCCGAGCCGTGTGCCCATCCGGTCCAGCTCGGCCAGCGCCCGGGCGGCCGCCACGGCCGACAGGCTCAGCGCGCACGGGGCACGTCCGCCGGTGGCCAGCACGATCGGGGCGGTGGGCCGGTTGGCCCACCACCAGCGCACCATGCGCTCGTCGGTGGTCGCCGCGAGGAGACCGGGATCGAAGGGGTGTGCGCCGGGTACGGCGCACTCGGGATCGGGACAGGCACAGCCACGGCCACGGTCACCGCGACCACCGGCCGCCTCGAGTCCCACTCCGGGGAGCACGGGCCACTGCCATGCGGTGGCACAGGTCAGGACCGCGTCCAGTTGGGCGGGCCTCACCCTGCGCCGGAGCCGGAGCCTGCGTCGCCTTCCGAGGATCTCGCGCATGAGCGCTCGTTCCTTTCCGTTGAACGCCGAGGGTCCACATCACACCACGCGCACATCACAACGCGCGTTCATCACTTCACCGTGCGTGCATGCTCTTCAAATCTGCGGTACGGGTGGGTCGTCGGTACCGAGCATGCGCTGAGCCGGGTCGAGCAGGGGCGAGACGGGTCCGGACACAAGCATGGCGAGGAGCAGCGCACGTATCGCGCTTGTCGTCCCAAGGTGCAAACCCCGCCACTCGGGGGTGGGGGCGTGGCCGTCACAGATGAGGACGTCCGGGCCCGCTGCCAGGTTCCGGGGCGATCAGAACTGCCCCTGGCCATCATCGATTACGTACCCAGCATGCCCGAAATGACGCTCCCTCTGGGACTTCACCCCGAGAACACCCCCTGTCGAGCACACCCAGTCGACCGCAAATAGCCGCCATAGGGTGCATTTTTTGGCCAACTTATGAGTCACTTGGACACCACAGATCCCGCAGGGACAATGCTGGACATGGCCTTACTTGTGCGTGTACATGTGGATGCTACGTGTACACGTGGATGCACTGATAGCGGCGCAGAATGACATGGGGGTTTGCGATGCTATTCGACGAAACGCACCGGTTGGAAAGCCGACTGCCATGAGCGCCCCGCACCTGCCGAAAGTGGCTGGAATCGATCCCATGGTTCCTGTTTCAGCGCACACTGCCGGTTCTCTGTCCGAAGTACCGGCCGCCCCCGGAGCGTTCATCCAGGACCGGCTGGCCGGCTGGGTCTCCGACCTCACCACGCTGCACGAACTCACCGAGCGACTGGCCAGAACCAGCACGCTCGACGATGCGCTGCACGAACTGCTGGACGCCGGAGCCGCCCTGGTCGGTGCCCGCCGCGGTCTGGTCGTCTTCGAACCGTCCGACCACCGCGGCCCCGTAAGCACCATCGGCCTCGGGCTCGCCCATGCCGAGCTCGGGCACATCGAGACGGTTCCGCGCAGCGCCACCTCCTACGGCCGGATCCTGGAAGGGCTCCCGGACGCCGAAGGCGCGCAGACCACTCCCGATCTGCTCGGCGACACCAGCCTGGATCCCCGCCGCCGCGAGGTCGCCGCCCGGCTCGGATACGCCGCCAGCTACGCCCTGCCGCTCACCGCCGAGGCGACCGGCAGACTAGGTGCCGCCGTCTGGCTGTACGACGAACCCGCCGAACCACTGGAACGCCAGCGCCATCTCATCGGCCTCTACGCCGGATACGCCGGCGAGCATCTGGCCAGGCTGCTGGAGCTGGAACGGGCCAGGGCAGATGTCGCCACCGTCACCGAGGAGCTGCTGCCCAGCCGACTGCCCCGGGTCACCGGCGTACAGCTGGCCGCACGCCATCGCACGGCACCACAGGGTGGCGGCGACTGGTACGACGCGCTGGCGCTGCCGGAAGGTGCGCTCGGTCTCGCCGTGGGCTCGGTGAACGGCTCCGGCCCGAGCGCCCTGGCCGCCATGGGCAGGCTGCGTGCCGGTCTGCGGGCGTACGCGGTGATGGAGGGCGAGGATCCGGTCGCCGTGCTCTCGGATCTGGAACTGCTGCTGCGGCTGACCGAACCCGCCCGTTCCGCAACCGCCCTGTTCGCCTACTGCGAACCCGCCCGCCGCAAGATCCTGCTGGCCGGCGCCGGCCACACGCCGCCGCTCGTGATCGGCGACCGGCGCACCGAATTCATCGAGACCTCGGTCTCCGCACCGCTGGGCATGCTCGCCTGCTGGGAGGCGCCCAGCGTGGAGATCACTCCCGCACCCGGCGAGACCGTACTCCTCTACACCGACGGGCTGCTGCGCCGCACCGGTGACTCGGTGGACCGGGCGTTCGCACGGCTCCACACGGCAGCGGCGTGCGTACCGAAGGCGCTGCGTGACGACGCCGGGTCCGTTGCCGACCATGTGCTGCGGACCGTGCTGCCGAACGGGCTCGACCAGGGCAACAGCACGGAGGACGTGGTCATTCTGGCCGCGCGCTTCGACTGAGCCGGCCGGCCCGCCCCGACCGCGCTGTGCAACCCGCCGCGGCCAAGCTGTGTAACAGGTCTTCCGGCCCTGTGCCCCCTTCCGTACGCCCGTACGATGGACGGGGTCCAGTGTCGTATCAAGGAGAGACAGATCGTGGCTGAGGAGCTCACCCCGGAGAACCCGGAGACCGAAGAAGAAGAGACGGTCAAGCAGCGGAAGAACGGCCTGTACCCGGGCGTCTCCGATGAACTCGCCGCGAACATGAAGTCCGGTTGGGCCGATACCGAGCTGCACGGCCTCGAACCCATCGCCCAGGCCGAGCACACCGCCGCCCGCCGCGCCGCGCTCTCCGCGCGCTTCCCCGGTGAACGTCTGGTCATCCCCGCGGGCAAGCTGAAGACCCGCTCCAATGACACCGAGTACGCCTTCCGCGCCTCCACCGAGTACGCGTACCTCACCGGCGACCAGACCCAGGACGGCGTCCTCGTACTGGAGCCGACCCAGGACGGCCATGAGGCGACCATCCACCTGCTGCCGCGCTCCAACCGCGAGAACGGCGAGTTCTGGCTCGACGGCCAGGGCGAACTGTGGGTCGGCCGCCGCCACTCCCTCGCCGAGGCCGAGCAGCTGCTGGGCATCCCGGCGAAGGATGTGCGCGAGCTCCCGGCCACGCTGGTCGAGGCCACCGGCCCGGTCCGTAACGTCCGCGGCCACGACGCCGGCATCGAGGCCGCGCTGACCGACAAGGTCACCGCGGAGCGCGACGAGGAACTGCGCGTCTTCCTCTCCGAGGCCCGACTGGTCAAGGACGCCTTCGAGATCGCGGAACTGCAGAAGGCCTGCGACGCCACTGCACGCGGCTTCGAGGACGTCGTCAAGGTTCTCGACAAGGCCGAGGCGACGAGCGAGCGCTATATCGAGGGCACCTTCTTCCTGCGCGCCCGCATCGAGGGCAACGACATCGGCTACGGCTCGATCTGCGCGGCCGGCCCGCACGCCACCACCCTGCACTGGGTGCGCAACGACGGCGCGGTGCGCTCCGGCGAGCTGCTGCTGCTCGACGCCGGTGTGGAGACCAATGACCTCTACACCGCCGACGTGACGCGCACCCTTCCGATCAACGGCACGTTCACGCCGCTGCAGCGGAAGATCTATGACGCCGTGTACGAGGCCCAGGAAGCGGGCATCGCAGCCGTCAAGCCCGGTGCCGACTACCGCGACTTCCACGACGCCGCGCAGCGCGTGCTCGCCGAGAAGCTCGTCGAGTGGGGCCTGCTGGGCGACCTGTCCGTGGACAAGGTCCTGGAGCTGGGCCTCCAGCGCCGCTGGACGCTGCACGGCACCGGCCACATGCTCGGCATGGACGTCCACGACTGCGCCGCCGCGCGCACCGAGACCTATGTCAACGGAACGCTCGAGCCCGGCGTATGCCTCACGGTCGAGCCCGGTCTGTACTTCCAGACCGACGACTTGACCGTCCCCGAGGAGTACCGGGGCATCGGCGTCCGGATCGAGGACGACATCCTCGTCACCGAGGACGGCAACCGGAACCTCTCCGACAAGCTGCCGCGCCGGGCCGACGAGGTCGAGGCGTGGATGGCTCAGCTCAAGGGCTGATCCGGAACGTCCGGCAACGGACCTCCGCGCGTCGAAGGGCGCCCCGCTCAGGACACCATGAGCAGGGCGCCCTTCCGCCATTTCAGGACCTTGTCGAAACTCACCACGGCGCCACGGCCCGGACGGTTGCCGAAGTGAACGTGATCGGCAAGCTGCTCGATCAGACAGAGACCCCGGCCGTCCTCCGCACTGAGCGACGGGTACAGCTGGGGATCGTGCTGCTGCGCGGAGGTACGCAGCGTGCGCCAGGCGGGGAAACCGGGCCCCGAATCAGCGACTTCGATACGGCACTTCTCGCCGTCCAGATAAGCGGTGACCCGGTACTGCCCACTGGCCGCCCCCGTCGGCTCGTCCCATACGTCCCACAGATCCGGGCCGACGCTCAGTTCTCCCTGGACCCTGCGGTCACCGCCGTGCTCAACGGCGTTGGCACAGGCCTCACTGAGCGCGACCGAAAGGTCGAAGGAGATCTCCGGATCCACGCCCGCGGTCTCCATCGCGCCCAGCAGGAAACGACGGGCGAGCGGAACGCTCGCAGCCTCGCGCCGCAAATGGAGGGACCACCAGATGCTCATGCTCCAGCCTCCTGGCTGCGGCTCGACATACCGATACGTATTGCCGCGCAGGACCGTTCGTAAGCACAGACCGGATGTGAGACCGCTCATTCGGCGGATACCAGCACTCCGTACACCCGTGTATGCCAGACGCGGCCGATGGCCCCGACCGGTGTCCAAACCGGTCACAGCGGCCCCGGCCCGCATCCAATCGGACGGAAGGTGACCTTCCGGACCTGCCGTACGGAGGCCCGGGGCACGGTGCGATGATGACCTCGCCATGTCTATGCCTGTCGCCCGCGCCGGAGCCGGTCTGCGGCTCCTGAGGGCCGCGGTGTTCACCGCGGTCTGTGTCGCGCTGTCCGCGGCAGGTCACTCCCTGGCTTCCTGCGCGGCCGTCCCCTGGTGGACCCTGCTCGCCGGATTCCTGGGGATCTTCGCGGTGACGGCACCGCTCGCCGGACGCGAGCGCTCGCTGCCGTCCATCGCCGCCGCGCTGGCCGGCGGACAGATCGCCCTGCACACCCTCTTCGGCGTGGGTACGCACACCACCTCGACGGACACCGCAGCGGGCGACGACTCACTGATCCGGTTCGCGGCAAGCCTCGTGTGCGGCATGGGCCCCGCGCAGTTGAACGCCGCCGAAGCGCGCCGCATCGTCACCACCGCGGGCATCGCCCCGGCGTCGGTGACGGCCGGCGGACACCAGCACATGGCCTCCGCAAGCGGCTCGGACCCGGCCGCCCTCCCCGGTCTGCTGCCCAGCCTGCCCATGCTGCTCGGCCACCTGCTGGCCGCCGTTGCCACCGGCTGGCTGCTGCGACGCGGCGAGATCGCCCTGTTCCGGCTGGCCCGGCTCTCCGCGCACGGCGCCCAGCAGGTCGCGGCCGGGGCCCGGTTGCGTGCGCTGCGCGCCGCGCTCGCGCTCGTGAATGCCCTGCGCGCCGGACTTCCCGGGGGCCCGGCAACCGGGCCGCGCACCCCCCGTACCGCAGTCGACGCCCCGGCCCCAACCACCGGGGACCCGTTGCAGCACATGGTGATCAGGCGCGGGCCGCCCCCCGTATACGCACTCGCAGCCTGACGCGACACCCTCCACTCGATGCACGCACGACTCGACTCACGCACCCACCCGGTGCCGTGCGAGTCGGCGTAGGCATGCCGCACATGAGGTAGAGGTGTCGCGATGCCGTCGCGCACCCGCGCGCCGGACCACCTTTCCTTCGTGCTTCCGTGGAGAGACTCCTGTCATGAACGTTTCCCGCATTGCCCTCGCCGGCGGCATCGCCGCGTCCACCGTGCTGATCCTCGCCGGTACGGCCTCCGCGCACGTCAGCGTGCAGCCCCAGGGCGAGGCCGCCAAGGGCGGTTACGCCACCGTCAACTTCAAGGTCCCCAACGAGCGCGACAACGCCGCGACGACCAAGGTCGAGGTCAACTTCCCGACCGACCACCCGTTGGCCTCCGTCATGCCGCAGGCCGTGCCCGGCTGGGACATCGAGGTCACCAGGAGCAAGCTGGCCAAGCCGCTCGAGATGCATGGCCAGAAGATCAACGAGGCCGTCTCCAAGGTCACCTGGACGGCCAAGGGCGACAAGGACGAGCGCGGCATCCGCCCGGGCGACTTCCAGCAGTTCCCGCTCTCCATCGGCCAGCTTCCCGAGGACGCCGACCAGCTGGTGTTCAAGGCCATCCAGACGTACGACAACAAGGAAGTCGTCCGCTGGATCGAGGAGCAGAAGGACGGTGCCGCCGAGCCCGAGAGCCCGGCACCGGTCCTCAAGCTGACCGCGGCGACCGCCGACGAGCACAGCGCAGCCGCCGGCGCCACCGCGAAAGCAGCGGACAAGCAGACGACGGCCGCGTCGGACGAGTCTTCCAGTGACACCACGGCCCGCGTCCTCGGCATCGTCGGCATCGTCATCGGCGCCGCGGGGGTGACCTTCGGCGTCCTCGCCGGCCGCCGCCGCACCGCCTGACCCACAGCCCCATCAGTCCCACCGACCCACCAGGAATCAGTGCTCCATGCGTAAGAAAACGGTGCTGGCCGCGGCGTTCGTCGCCGCGGCCGCGCTCACCCTGTCCGCCTGCGGCAGCAGCGACGACGGCGCGAAGAAGCCCATCGCCGATGTGTCCGTCCAGGCCAAGACCAAGGCCGCGACGGTACTCGACCAGCCGTTCACCAAGCCCGACCTCGTCCTCACCGACACCCACGGCAAGAAGTACGACCTCCGTGAGCAGACCAAGGGCAAGCCGACGCTGATCTACTTCGGCTACACCAACTGCCCCGACGTCTGCCCGCTCATCATGAGCAACATCGCCATCGCCAAGAAGTCCCTCCCCAAGGCCGACCAGGACAAGCTCCAGGTCGTCTTCGTCACCACCGACCCCGAGCGGGACACCCCGGCCTCACTCGGCAGCTGGCTCAAGGCCCAGGACGCCTCCTTCATCGGCCTCACCGGCGACTTCCCGACCATCCAGGCGGGCGCGCGCCAGATCGGCATCGGCATCGACGCCCCGAAGAAGGAGAAGGACGGCACGGTCGTCTCGATGCACGGCTCCCAGGTCATCGCGTTCTCCCCGAAGACCGACAAGGGGTACCTCGTATACAGCGAGGACACCTCGCCCGACGACTACACCAAGGACCTCCCCAAGATCGTCAAGGGGGAGACTCCGTGAACCGCCGCACCACCCTCGCCGGCGTCATCGCCCTCACCACCGGGCTGACACTGGCGGGGTGCTCGTCCTCGGACAGCAAGCCCGAGCTGAAGGTGACCGGCGCGTTCATGCCGCAGCCCGTCAGCGACATGGCGGCCGGTTTCCTCGTCGTCAAGAACAGCGGCGGCACGTCCGACCGGCTCACCTCGGTCACCAGCCCGCTCTCGGACGACGTCACGATCCACGAGACGAAGAACCAGACGATGCGCATGGTGACGTCCTTCGAGGTGCCCGCGGGCGGCGAGCTGGATCTGGAACGCGGCGGAAGCCACATCATGTTCATGAAGCTCAAGCAGCAGCCCAAGCAGGGCGAGAAGGTGTCCGTGGAGCTGCACTTCGAGAAGGCCGACCCGATAAAGGTCGACCTTCCCGTGAAGGAGACCACCCACAACCCGAAGAAGCAGTGAGGGACTGACTCGCCATGACAGCCACCGCCCCGCACTTCGGACCGTCCCCGTCCACCCACGCGCCACGCCGCCCACTCGCCGCGGCCGCACTCCTCGCCGCCCTTGTCGGCATGGTGTTCGGCCTGCTGCTGGGCGGCGCGGGCCCCGCGTCCGCGCATGCCGCGCTCACCGGGAGCGATCCGCAGGACGGGGCGGTGGTCGACACCGCTCCCAAGGAAGTCACTCTCACCTTCTCCGAGCAGGTCGCCATGGGCGACGGCTCCATCAGGGTCCTGGACCCGGGCGGCAAGCGCGCCGACACCGGCGCCGCACCACGTGATCTGCAGAACGGCTCCACCGTGAAGTACGGCGTCTCGCTGCACACCGGGCTGCCCGACGGCACGTACACCGTCGCCTGGCAGGCCGTCTCCGCGGACAGCCACCCCGTCTCGGGCGCCTTCACCTTCTCCGTCGGAGCCCCCTCCAAGACCACCGTCGCCCTCCCGACGGACGAGGCCGGGGGCGGCCTCGTCGGCACCCTCTACGACATCGCGCGCTACGCCGCGTACGCCGGTTTCATCCTGCTGGCCGGCGGCGCCGCCTTCGTATTGGCCTGCTGGCAGCGCGGGGCGGGCGCACGCCCCCTGCAACGCCTGGTCGTACGCGGCTGGATGACCCTCACCGCGGCCACCCTGGCCATGTTGCTCCTGCGCAACCCGTACACCGGCTCCGGGAAGCTCGTGGACGCCTTCGACCTCGACGGTCTGAAGGCCGTGCTCGACACCAAGCCCGGGGCGGCACTCGTATCCCGGCTGCTGCTGCTCGGCGCCTCCGCACTCTTCGTCGCCGTGCTGTTCGGGGCATACGCGAAGCGCGACGACGAGCGCGAGAAGAAGGACCTCACCTTCGGACTGGCCATCGGCGGCACGGTGATCGCCGCCGGGATCGCCGGGACCTGGGCACTCGCCGAACACGCCTCGACCGGGATCCAGCCGGGCATCGCCATGCCGGTCGACGTGCTGCATCTGCTGGCCGTCGCGGCCTGGCTGGGCGGGCTGGCGGCCCTGCTGGTCGCCCTGTACCGGACACCGGACATCGAAGCCGCGGCCGTGCGGCGCTTCTCCCGCATCGCGTTCGGCAGCGTGCTCGTACTCACCGCCACCGGGATCTACCAGTCCTGGCGCCAGGTCGGCACCTGGTCCGCGCTCACCGGCACCGGGTACGGGCAGTTGCTGCTCGTGAAGGTGGGGCTCGTTGCCGTCCTGGTCGGGATCGCCTGGATCTCGCGTCGCTGGACCGCACGGCTGATCACGAGCGGAACCGGCGGGGAGGGAGCGGAGCTCCGGGCCGACGCCAGGGACGAAATCGAAGTCGAGGAGTCCCGGGCCCCGGGTGCGTCCGACACCGTGGCCGAGGACCCCGCGCGGGCGACCCAGCTCGCCCGGCAGAGGGCCGCCGTGGCCACCGCCGAGAAGAAGCGGATCCGCGATGCCGACCCCGACCGGTCCGGCCTCCGCCGTTCGGTGCTGGCGGAAGTAGGGGTCGCCGTGGCGCTGTTGGCCGTGACGACCGTACTGACCTCGACCGAGCCGGGACGTACCGAGGAAGAGGCGGCCCGCGCCTCGACGGCGGCAGCCGCCCCCGCGGCCGAAGGCCCGGTCAATCTGACGCTGCGCTTCGACACAGGCGGCGAGAACGGCAAGGGAACGGTGCGGATGGACATCGACCCCGCCCGTACCGGTGCCAATGAACTCCACATCTGGATCGACAGCATCGACGGCAAGGCCATGGACGTCCCCGAGCTGAAGCTCGCCTTCACTCTGGGGTCCAAGGACATCGGCCCGCTCCCCGTCGTCCCTGTCCGGCTCACCGAGGGCCACTGGACCGCGAGCAACGTCCAGATCCCGATGGCGGGCAACTGGAAGGTCGCGGTGACCGTGCGTACGTCGGACATCGATCAGACGACCATCGACAAGAACGTGAAGATCGGCTGAGCAGGATCGTGAGCGGAAACAGCAACAGGAAGACCTCCGCAGGCAGCGGGGACGACAAAGCCCGTGGCAGTGGCGCCATCTCTCGGAGGCGGCTGCTCGGCAGCGCGGGCGCGGCCGGTGCGACCGGACTGGTACTGGGTGCGGCGGGCGGCGCGACCGGCTATGCAGCGACCCGGACCGACGAGCCGACCGCTCTGACCGCGGTCGGCTCCACCCAGGTGATGTTTCACGGGAAACATCAACCGGGGATCACCACTCCGCTTCAGGCCCGCGGCCATCTCATCGCCTTCGATCTGGCGCCCGGTGCGGGACGGAAGGAAGCGGCTGCCCTGATGCGCCGATGGTCGGCCGTGGCCCGGCGCCTGATGGCCGGCGAAGCCGCCGACAGCGGTGCGGCGGACGGCGCCGCCCATGACACCGGGATCGCGCTGGATGCCGGACCGTCCTCGCTGACCGTCACCTTCGGCTTCGGCCGCACCTTCTTCGAGCGCACCGGCCTGGTCGGCCAGAGGCCACCGGGACTCGACCCGCTGCCGCCGTTCTCCTCCGACCACATCGACGCCAAGCGCTCCAACGGTGACCTCTGGGTACAGATCGGCGCCGACGACGCACTCGTCGCCTTCCACGCGCTGCGTGCCGTGCAGAAGGAGGCCGCCCCGGCCGCCAGGGTCCGCTGGCAGATGAACGGCTTCAACCGTTCCCCCGGCGCCACCGCGCAGCCGATGACCGCCCGCAATCTGATGGGCCAGATAGACGGCACCGGTAACCCGAAACCCGCCGAGAGCGACTTCGACCGGCGCATCTTCGTTCCGGCCGGGACCGATACGAAGTACGACTGGCTGGCAGGCGGCTCGTACGCGGTCGTCCGGCGGATCAGGATGCTGCTCGACGACTGGGAGAAGCTCCCGGTCGGACGGCAGGAGCAGGTCATAGGGCGCCGCAAGCAGGACGGTGCTCCGCTGAGCGGTGGTGCCGAGACCACCGCGATGAACCTCGACAAGGCGGGCCCGGACGGCAAGCTCCTGATCCCGGACAACGCCCACGCCCGGATCTCCTCCCCCGAGAAGAACGGCGGCGCGGCCATGCTGCGGCGCCCCTTCTCGTACCACGACGGCATCTCGGCGGACGGCACTCCGGACGCCGGGCTGCTGTTCATCTGCTGGCAGGCGGATCCGCTGCGGGGGTTCGTTCCCGTGCAGCGCAAGCTGGACCGCGGCGATGCCCTGTCGCCGTTCATCCGGCACGAGGCCAGCGGCCTGTTCGCGGTGCCGGGCGGTGCGGCGGACGGCGAATACGTGGGTCAGCGGCTACTGGAGTCCTGAGAGACCGGGGCACATTAGGGTGACGGTATGTCCGCCACGCGCTACGCATATCTCGGCCCTGAAGGCACCTTCACCGAGGTCGCCCTCCGTACGCTCCCGGAAGCCGCCACCCGCGAACTCGTCCCGATGGTCTCCGTACCGCTGGCTCTGGACGCGGTACGCAGTGGGGCCGCCGCGGCAGCGCTCGTACCGATCGAGAACTCCGTCGAGGGCGGCATCACCGCGACGCTCGACGAGCTGACCACCGGCGAACCGCTGATGATCTACCGCGAGGTGCTGCTCTCCATCACCTTCGCGCTGCTGGTGCGGCCGGGCACCAAGCTGTCCGACATCAAATCGGTCACCGCGCACCCGGCCGCGCAGCCGCAGGTGCGCAACTGGATGGCCGCCCATCTCCCGGACGCCCTATGGGAGTCGGCGGCCTCCAACGCCGACGGTGCCCGGCTGGTGCAGGAGGGCCGGTACGACGCCGCCTTCGCCGGTGAGTTCGCGGCGGCGACCTACGGTCTCGAACCGCTGGTGACCGATATCCATGACGCGGTGAACGCGCAGACCCGCTTCGTCCTGGTGGGCCGCCCGGCCCGGCCGGCGGCGCCGACGGGTGCGGACAAGACATCGGTGGTCATCTGGCTGGGCGAGGACCATCCCGGTGCGCTGCTCGAACTGCTCCAGGAGTTCGCGGTGCGCGGGGTGAACCTGATGCTGATCCAGTCGCGGCCGACCGGAGCCGGCATCGGGAACTACTGCTTCGCGGTGGACGCCGAGGGGCACATCGCGGACCGCCGGGTCGGCGAGGCATTGATGGGGCTGAAGCGGATCTGCCCGAAGGTACGGTTCCTCGGCTCGTACCCGCGGGCCGAGGTGGCGTTGCAGGACGTACGGCCACTGCGGGCGGGAACGTCGGACGCGGAGTTCATGGAGGCCTCCGACTGGCTGGCCCGCAATCTGGACGGTCGGGGCTGACGACGGTCCGGGACTGCCGGTCCCGGGGGCCGGTGCGCCTGAACCGCCCGTGCTATCCAGCGCTTTTCTTCATCCACAGAGTTATCCACAGGGGTGGTTCTCGACCTGGGGACAAGTCGACACTCCAATGCGACATGGTCGACATATCCCCCCAGTCGGCTCAGATACATCCACAGGCCGGCAGGTCGCCCGGGTTGCCCCGTGTCACCTGAATTCCATTGATCAACTCTTTTGGGCGGCGAATTCCCACCCGAACGAGCGTCTGAAGTGGGTTTGAGCGGGGAATCCGTGAGCCCCTAAGCGGCTTTCGGAATGATCTCTTCCAGTGTCCACAGATCTTCCTCACAGCCTGTGGATAACTTTGAAGAGCGCCAACGCCTGTGGACAAGCGATGCCCAACTCCCCTGCCAGGCAAGGCGAATCCGTCAAGACGGTCGACACCTTCTGCCCCATTTAGGGGAATAAACTCTTTTCATTGACGATCGAGATCAACCCCGGTCACGTAATACCCTCCAGCATTACCAATTCAGGCAATTCGGGCAAAGTGACACGCTTGGCAATATCGGTTCGAGCTGGAGAAGCGCACACCGGTAGCCTGGAGGGGTGATTGACCTTCGCCTGCTCCGTGAGGACCCCGACCGTGTTCGCGCCTCCCAGCGCGCCCGTGGAGAGGACGTCGCGCTCGTCGACGCCCTTCTCTCCGCCGACGAGCGGCGCAGGTCGTCCGGCGTCCGCTTCGACGAACTCCGCTCCGAGCAGAAATCGCTCGGCAAACTCATCCCCAAGGCTTCGCCCGAGGAGCGTGCCGAGCTCCTCAAGAAGGCCGAGCAGCTGAAGGTCGACGTCAAGGCGGCCGACGCGGCACAGGACGAGGCCGACGCCGAGGCCAAGAGTCTGATGCTTCAGCTCGGCAACATCGTCCACGAGGACGTGCCGGTCGGTGGCGAGGAGGACTTCGTCGTCCTGGAGACACACGGCACGATCCGTGACTTCGGGGCCGAGGGCTTCGAGCCCAAGGACCACCTGGAGCTCGGCGAGAAGCTCGGCGCCATCGACATGGAGCGTGGCGCCAAGGTCTCCGGTTCGCGCTTCTACTACCTGACGGGTGTCGGCGCGCTGCTGGAGCTCGCCCTCGTCAACGCGGCGATCGCGCAGGCCACCGAGGCCGGCTTCGTCCCGATGCTGACGCCTGCGCTGGTCCGCCCGCGCGCCATGGAGGGCACCGGCTTCCTCGGCCAGGCCGCGGAGAACGTGTACCACCTGGAGAAGGACGACTTCTACCTGGTCGGCACCTCCGAGGTGCCGCTCGCCGCGTACCACATGGACGAGATCATCGAGGCCGACAAGCTGCCGCTGCGGTACGCGGGCTTCTCACCGTGCTTCCGCCGCGAGGCCGGTACATACGGCAAGGACACCCGGGGCATCTTCCGTGTCCACCAGTTCGACAAGGTCGAGATGTTCTCGTACGTCGACCCGGCGGACGCCGAGGCCGAGCACCGCAGGCTCCTGGACTGGGAGAAGCAGTGGCTCACCGCTCTTGAGCTGCCCTTCCAGGTGATCGATGTCGCCACCGGCGATCTGGGGGCCTCGGCCTCCCGCAAGTTCGACTGCGAGGCGTGGATCCCGACGCAGGGCAAGTACCGCGAGCTGACGTCCGCTTCGAACTGCGACGGTTTCCAGGCGCGCCGTCTGTCCGTCCGGATGCGCGACGGTAAGAAGGTCCAGCCGCTGGCGACGCTGAACGGCACGCTGTGCGCCGTACCGCGCACGATCGTGGCGATCCTGGAGAACCACCAGCTGGCCGACGGCTCCGTACGGGTGCCCGAGGTGCTCCGGCCGTACCTGGGCGGGCGCGAGGTTCTGGAGCCGGTCGCCAAGTGACCTTTCCGTACAAGCTCGTCGCGACCGATCTCGACGGCACTCTGCTGCGTAACAACGACACGGTCTCCGAGCGCACTCGTGAGGCACTGGCCGCGGTCACCGCGGCCGGTGCCGCGCACATCATCGTCACCGGTCGCGCTGTTCCGTGGACCCGGCACATCCTGGACGACCTGGGTTACGAGGGGCTCGCGGTCTGCGGCCAGGGCGCGCAGGTCTACCACGCGGGTGAGCGCAAGCTGCTGACCTCACTGACGCTGGACCGGCAGCTCGCCGGTCTCGCGCTGTCCAAGGTCGAGGCCGAGGTCGGCCCGTTGGCACTGGCGGCGAGCCGCGACGGGCTCGACGGCGAAGTGCTGGTCGGCCCCGGATACCGCGTACAGGAAGGGCCGCTTCCGGCTGTCTTCGCGGAGGACCCGGCCGAGTTGTGGTCGGCCCCCCTGAACAAGGTCTACATCCAGCATCCCGATCTCGACGACGACGCACTGGCGAAGGCCGCGCGATCGGCCGTCGGCAACCTGGTCGACGTGGTCATGGCCGGTCCTGGTGTGGTGGAAATCCTGCCGCTGGGGCTGAGCAAGGCGACCGGACTCTCGCTTGCCGCGCGCCGGCTGGGTCTGAAGGCCGCTGACACTCTGGCCTTCGGTGACATGCCGAACGACATCCCGATGTTCGCCTGGGCACAGCGGGGTGTGGCAATGGCCAATGCGCATGAGGATCTGAAGGCCGTGGCCCAGGAGATCACCGCGTCCAACGAGGACGACGGCATCGCTGTGGTGCTGGAGCGGCTGCTCTAGTCGTACGGGTACGGGCAGAGGTTCGGGCGCGGGCGGCTGGATCGGCCGCCCCACTCGTACTGGTACCCGACACTGCTGCTGCGGAGGATGCGCGGATCGAACGCGCGCGGGGTTCACTGCCCCGACGACGGCTTAGCAAGCCGCTGCCTTACCACTCGGCCAATCCTCCGGGAGGGCGGCCGCACGATGCGCAGAAACCGCCCCGGGCGTCCTGCTCCGATCGGCACGGCGGAGTCGTCGGTGACTACTCCGGTGCCGGCTCGGGCCCGCCCTGCTGGGAACTCGACGGACTCGGACTCTCGGTCATCGTCGCGCTCCTCTCCCGGCCTGTGGCGTACATGTCGGCGTGCGGCTGTTGTCGTCGGGTCGTGCTGCGCCGGTTTCGGCGCGTACTGCACCAACTACAGTGACCGGGACGGCCTTTCGCTGCCACCCAATTTCCGGGCATCGCCGAAAGGCCGTGAACGGCCTTCGGATCAGCGCCGCTTGTTGCGGCGGCTCAGATCCTTCAGGTGGCGGGCGAGATCGTCCATCCTTCCGTCGATACGGACGATGTCCTCCGACAGGTGGCCCAGCCGCACGCTCATGGCGCCGACGACCTGATGTGTGACGTCCAGCCTCCGGTCGAGGCTGTCGAGCCGGTGCGACATCCGGTTGAGGACGGGCCCGAGCTCCTGAAGCGCGCTGCCCACTCCTGCGAGGCAGCTCTCGACCCGGGTGACGCGGTGTTCGAGCGAGGCATAGCCCGCGCGCAGGTCCTGCTCGGCATCGAGCAGATACGTACGGACGCATCGGGCGATGTCGCTGTCGCGAAGAAGCATCGCGACATTGAGCACGGTCCTGCGGGTGTAGACCCTGAGCTGAGTCGCCGCCTGTGGATAACTTTCCGGCACCTCACCCGCCCATAGCGACAGCATGTCGCTATGGAAAGAGCGCAGCTCAGCGCCGCGCAGCACTCGCATCCCGTTTTCCAGGAGCTCGTCCTGATGGCGGTCCGTGAGCCTCCTGACCGCGGTTGTGGATACTTCGAAGTAACGGGCCACATCCTCTGCGCGAAGGTGAATTCCGTCCGGGAGCATGACAAGACTCTTGACCTTGTCGAGGACGTCGACGCGTCCCATCTGCTCGACGCGCAGCGCACGCGATTCGAGCAGAGCAACTTCTGTGGGCATGGACATGCCTTCCGATCGTGAAACCGACGATGGACAGCCCTGTCCCGGGCCTGAGGGGCGGAGGACGCTCACGGTTGCCACTCACTCAATGACCGACCCGGCGGGTACTCCCTCACCGGCATCGGCGATCCCTGATTTCACGAAAGCTACGACGCCACAGATTCCAACTGCCTCCACGCACCCTGCACAACGAACCGATAACCGTACAGTTACGCGTACTACTGTCCGAAATGCGTCAACCCTCGCCCAGGAGGCGAGGGTTGACGAAGATCGAAGTGATCAGAAACGGAGCACGGCAGAGGTATCCGGGGGGAACCCCCGATCACTCCTCGCCGGCCAGCTTCAGTGTGCGCAGCTTCTGGCCTGCGTACCAGGTCGCCACCACAGTGACCGCCACCAGCAGGACCGTCGCGACCGGCAGCCCGACATCGGAGGTGATCGCGCCGGACCCGCCGACCTTCTCGGCAACCGCGAGGGACCACTGCTGAACGCTGAGCGTGCGCGCCCCCGGCACCAGGGTGCCGAACAGGGCTTCCCACACCAGCGCGTAGACGAGGCCGAAGACGACCGCGTGCCGGCTGACGGTGCCCAGCAGCAGGAACAGCGAGCTGTACGCGATCGAGGCGACCAGCGCCGCGATGGTGTAAGCCACCGCGATCTGCTGGCCGTTCCCGTTGAGGATCAGCCCGGCGATCAGCGTGGGCAGTGCGGAGAAGACCATCGTGACGGCGATGGCCACGATCAGCTTGGTGAAGATGATCGTCGGCCGCTTCACCGGCTTGGCCAGCAGATAGACGATCGATCCGTCGTCGATCTCTGGACCGATGGCTCCGGTTCCGGCGATCACGCCGATGAGCGGCACCATCGTGGCGATGGCGAAGCCGCCCAGCACATCCGAGGCGACCTGGTCATCGGCTCCGGCGAAAGCCCGCACCGCCACGGCGATGATCACCAGCAGCGCCGGCAGGACGAAGAGGATGGCGGCCCGGCGCCGGCCGAGCAGGGCCCGGTAGGTGAGCCGGGCGACTGTGGGGTCGTACATGACGCTTCACAGCTCCTTTCAGGCCACTACTCAGGCCGCTACGAGATAGGAAAAGACCGATTCGAGGGACTCATCGGACGGCGAAACGGTCAGAAGGCGAATTCCGTGGTCACGTGCGACCTTCGGCAGCAACTCGGTGAAGCGTCCGAAGTCGACCGCCTGGATACGCAGGGCCTGTTCGCCCAGGTCCACCTCGATACCGGCGGTCGACGGGTCGGCGATGAGCGCGGCAGCGAGGGCGCGGTCGTCGCTGGAACGTACGAGATAGCGGTGCGGACGGTCCGTCATCAGCCGGCGGATCTTCCGGAAGTCACCGGATGCCGCGTGCCGTCCCGCCACGATCACCTCGATGTGCGAGGCGAGTTGTTCGACCTCTTCCAGGATGTGGGAGGAGAAGAGCACGGTACGGCCCTCCGCCCCCATCCGCCGCAGCAGCGCCATCAGCTGCATCCGCTGGCGCGGGTCCATCCCGTTGAACGGCTCGTCGAGCAGCAGCACCGACGGTTCGTGGACCAGGGCGGACGCCATCTTCACGCGCTGGCGCATGCCCTTGCTGTACGTCGAGATCTTGCGGTCCTGCGCGTACTCCATCTCGACCGTGGCCAGCGCCTTCTGCGCCGCCGCATCGCCGAGTCCCTGCAGTTCCGCATTGGCGACGACGAATTCGCGACCGGTCAGGAAGTCGTACATCCCTTCCCGTTCCGGCACGATCCCGATCTCCTTGTACACCGCTTCATTGCGCCAGATCGGCCGGCCGTCGAGCGTGACCGTGCCGGTCGACGGGGCGAGGAAACCGGCCATCATATTGATCAGCGTGGACTTTCCCGCGCCGTTGGGGCCGAGCAACCCGGTGACGCCCGGGCCCACCGTCATGCTCACGTCGTTGACGGCGACCACATTGCCGAACCAGCGCGAGGTGTGGTCGATCTCGATGGTGGTCACAGCCCGACCCTCCGGTAGCGGCGCATCAGTACGGCGTACGAGCCGGCGACGAGCGCGAGAACAACGAACAGATAGACCACGCCGGCCCCAGCCCCCGGACCTTCCGCTCCGGGGAAGGCCGAATTGGCCCCGAGGAACGCGGTCTGCACACCGCCGATCAGCGTGATGGGGGAGAAGAGCCCCAGCCACTCGATGGCCCCCGCTGAACCCGTCTGCCAGGCAATGGCCTGGACCGTGGAGACCGCGCCGTAGGAGATGGTCAGTACGGCGATCACCGCGGCGACACCGAAACCGCGGCGCGGTGTCAGCGCGGCCATCACCAGGCCCAGTCCGGCGAAGAGCACGGACAGCAGCGCCACCGAAACCAGCCCCTGCCCGAACCCCTTGGTCTGCTCGGCGAAGTCGAACTTCCCCAGCAGTGCGCCCACATAGAGGATGACGAGCGGCGCCCCGGTGAGGATGAAGAGCGCGGACGCCATGGCCGTCAGCTTCGCGACGACATAGTCGACCCGCTCGATCGGCCGCGAGAAGTACAGCGGCACGCTCTTGAAGCGCAGGTCACGGGAGACGGACTGCGGTGCCTGCGCGGCGAGGAAGAGTCCGATGACGGCCTGCAGATAGATCGCGAACGCCGTGTACTTGATCGGCAGAGCCGTGGCCCCCGGGGCGGCGATGGCGACCGCGACGATGATCGCCGCGACCATGCACATCACACCGAACAGCAGCATCGGCAGCACCTTGGACTTCGCGGAACGCCCCAGTCCGAAGGAACCCCGCAGGGACTGCGAGTAGAGCGAGCGCCGCGCATAGCTGCGTCCCAGCCGCGTGCCGTCGTAGGAGCGGTACCCGATGTTGTGGATCCGGGAGGTCTCGCTCCCGCTCACGGCTCCGGTCTCAGTGCTCATCACGACCGCTCCCCTTCTGCTGTACGGCCCCGACAACCGCGGACACGGTCTGCGTGACGGCTGCGGCGTGCGGTGCCTCTTCGGTACGGAAGACCTCGGCGATGTGGTGGCGCCGCTGCTCCATCCGTACGAGACCGAGCCCGAGCCCGGCGACGCTGTCGCGCACGATGTCGTACGTCTCCTCGCCGGTCGCCTCGACCAGCAGGATGTGGCCCGCACCGGGCAGCCCCTGCCCGTCGAGACCGTCGTGGCCCACGAGGTTGACGCCGGCCCGGGTGAGGACCTGACGCAGCGCGTCGGTGCCGTCCGGGTGGGTGTCGCTGTCGGTGACCTCGACCGCGAGGGTCGTGGTGGTCTGCGTGAAGTCGCTGGTGGAACTGGAGCGCAGAAGTGTGCCGCCATCGATGACGACGACATGGTCGCAGGTGCGTTCCAGCTCGCCCAGGAGGTGCGAGGTGACCAGGACCGAGATGCCGAAGTCCGTGTGTACGCGGCGGATCAGCCCGAGCATCTCGTCACGGCCGACCGGGTCGAGGCCGTTCGTCGGCTCGTCGAGGAGGACCAGCTGCGGGTCGTGGACCAGTGCCTGGGCCAGTTTCACGCGCTGCTTCATGCCGGTCGAGTAGCCGCCGATGGGGCGGTAGCGCTCCTCGTACAGACCGACGTGGCGCAGTGTGTCGGCGGTGCGCTCGCGCGCTGCCGTCGGCGGCAGTCCGGACATCCGCGCCATGTGGACGACGAACTCGGTGGCCGAGACGTCCGGCGGGAGGCAGTCGTGCTCGGGCATGTAGCCGACCCGTTCCCGGATGGCGGCGCCATTGGTGGCGACGTCGAGTCCGAGCACCGCGGCCCGGCCTTCGGTGGCGGGGGACAGACCCAGCAGGATCTTGATCAATGTGGACTTGCCGGCCCCATTGGAACCCACCAGGCCGGTCACACCGGGTCCGATGTCCAAGGAGAGCCGGTCAAGCGCGGTCACCCGGGGGAACCGCTTGCTCAGGCTTTCGGTCGCGATCACAGTCACGTCTTCAAAGGTAGTGGCGCGGACCACACCGGTCGTCAGCCCTGGCGGCTGGATCCGCATCAGACTCCAGACGTACGGACCCGTAGGGGGCCACCACGGGGGAGGAGCCCGGAGGTCGGGGGAAGGGCCGACCCGGGTTGTCCACAGGTCTCCGCATACCTCTTGACGTAGTCGCCGGACATTGTCACATTCATCAGTGTCACGTTACGGGCACGTACCGCACACGGCAGGGAACGGACGGTGGCATGACTTCGGCAGTGAAGGACGAACCGGCCCCGGAGCTGCGGGGGTTCAGAGAAGTACAACGTCTCGCGTACGACTGCGCCGAGGCGGTCGCCGCCCGGCTCACGCCGGGGGTGACCGAGCGCGAGGCCGCCCGCATGCAGCGCGACTGGCTGCGCGAGCGCGGGGTGCGGGACTGGTTCCACCTCCCCTTCGCCTGGTTCGGGGACCGCACGGCGTTCGCCGGCTTCAAGGTGCCCCTTCAGTTCTTCCCGACCAACCGGAAGCTGGAGCCGGGGATGGCGTTCATCCTCGACATGGCCCCGGTGTACAAGGGCTTCACAGCGGACATCGGCTACTCCGGCTGTCTCGGGCTCAGTCCCCTGCACGACAAGCTCCTGGCCGATCTGGAAGTCCACCGTGAGCTGATTCTGCGCGAGGTGCGGGAGCGGCGTTCGCTGCGCGAGATCTACGAGGACGTCGAACGCCTGATGATCAAACAGGGGTACGTCAACAGACATCGCGCCTACCCCTTCGGCGTCATCGCCCACAAGATCGACCGCGTCGCCGAGCACCGCTGGTCCCCTCGTGTGTACGGCTTCGGCACCCAGTCGCTCAAGGGCCTGATGAGCGACGCGCTGCACGGACACCGGGACGGCTGGTCGCCGCTGTGGAGTCCGTACCGCTTCTCCGACCATCCGCCGCAGCCCGGGCTGTGGGCGGTCGAACCCCACCTCGGATTCCGGGGTACGGGCGCCAAGTTCGAGGAGATCCTGGTGGTCACCGACTCCAAGGACCCCGAACAGAGCGCCTTCTGGCTGGACGACGATCTGCCGCATGTGCGGCGCTGGGCCGAGGAGAGGGTGGCGGCATGAGCCTGCCGGGAGCGCGCGAGCGCCGGGTGCATACGGGCGGAATCGATCTCTGTGTCGCCGAGTTGGGCGACGAGGGACGGCCGACGATCGTCCTCGTGCACGGCTACCCGGACAGCAAGGAAGTCTGGACGGATATCGCCGGGCAACTGGCCGACCAGTGGCACGTCGTGCTGTACGACGTGCGCGGGCACGGCCGTTCCACAGCGCCGGCCCCCCTGCGCGGCGGCTTCACCCTGGAGAAGCTCACCGATGACTTCCTGGCCGTCGCCGACGCTGTGAGCCCGGACCGGCCGGTGCATCTGGTCGGGCATGACTGGGGGTCTGTCCAGTCCTGGGAGTTCGTCACGGTCAAGCGGACCGAGGGCCGGATCGCCTCGTTCACCTCGATGTCCGGGCCTTCCCTGGACCATTTCGGGCACTGGATCAAGCAGCGGATGAACCGGCCCACCCCGCGCCGGGTCGGCCAGCTGCTCGGCCAAGGCGCCAAGTCCTGGTACGTCTACATGCTGCATACGCCGATCCTGCCCGAGCTTGCCTGGCGCGGCCCGCTCGGCAAGCAGTGGCCGTGGATTCTCCAGCGACTGGAGAAGGTGCCCGCGGGTGACTATCCGACGCCCTCACTGCCCAACGATGCGGCGCACGGCGCCTGGCTCTACCGCGACAACGTCCGGGCCCGGCTGCGCAGGCCCCGTACCGACGCCTATGCGCATGTACCGGTCCAGCTGATCACGCCGACCGGCGACATCTTCCTGTCGGAGAACCTGTACGACCAACTGGAAATGTGGGTCCCCCAGTTGGTACGCCGCTCCCTGCCGGGCAAGCACTGGGTGCCGCGTACCAGGCCGGACCGGCTCGCCTCCTGGATCAGTGAGTTCGTGGCAGCCAACGAGGCGGCGCGGGAGGACGACCGGCCGGTGCAGGACACCGTGCCGACCGGGGCGTACGCGGACCGGTTCGGCGGACAGCTGGTCCTTGTGACGGGCGCGGCAGGCGGCATCGGTCGTGCCACCGCTTTCGCCTTCGCCGAGGCGGGCGCACGGGTGGTGGCCGTGGACCGGGACGCGGAGGGAGCGGCCAGGACGGCGGAGATGGCCCGGCTGATCGGCTCCCCGGCAGCCTGGGGCGAAGCGGTCGACGTCAGTGACGAACAGGCGATGGAGAAACTCGCCGAGAAGGTCGCCACCGAGTACGGCATCGTCGACGTCCTGGTCAACAACGCAGGGATCGGCCTGTCCGGCTCCTTCCTGGAGACCACGAGCGAGGACTGGAAGAATGTCCTCGACGTCAATCTGTGGGGTGTCATCCATGGCTGCCGGATCTTCGGCAAGCAGATGGCCGAACGCGGCCAGGGTGGCCATATTGTCAACACGGCTTCCGCCGCCGCCTATCAGCCTTCCCGGGCGCTGCCCGCGTACAGCACTTCCAAGGCGGCCGTGCTGATGCTCAGCGAGTGTCTGCGGGCCGAGCTCGCCGACCGGTCGATCGGGGTCAGCGCGATCTGTCCTGGCATCGTCAACACGAACATCACCGCTACGACGCACTTTGCGGGTGCCGACGCCGCGGAGGAGAAGCGTCTGCAGAAGCGGACCAGCCGGCTGTACGGGCTGCGCAACTATCCGCCGGAGAGGGTCGCCGACGCGATTCTCAAGGCAGTGGTGCGCAACCAGGCCGTCGTGCCGGTGACACCGGAGGCCCGCGGCGCCCGGTTGCTGTCCCGGTTCAGTCCCGGTGCGCTGCGCGGGATCGCCCGGCTGAAGCCGCCGCTGTGAGTGGACCCGGGCAGTCGTCCGCGGTGGTCGGCCGGTCCGCCACCGAGTACCGGATCGAGGACCTGGCGCATGCGAGCGGCGCCACGGTCCGTACGATCCGCGCCTACCAGGACCGCGGCCTGCTGCCGACGCCCGAACGGCGCGGCCGGGCCAATGTGTACCGGGACACCCACCTCGCCCGGCTCGGGCAGATCGCCGATCTGCTGGATCGCGGATACACCCTGGCCAGCATCAAGGAACTCCTGGAGGCGTGGGACACGGGCCGTGGTCTGGGCGGGGTGCTCGGGCTCGTCGCCGAGGTGCACGGCCCCTGGACGGACGAGCAGGCCGACCGGATCACCCGGTCCGAGCTGAACACCAGGTTCGGCGGCAGCCCGGACGACGAGGCGGTCGCCGAGGCGGTGGAGCTCGGCGTACTCGAACGCATCCCGGGACGGGACGACGAGTTCCTGGTTCCGAGCCCTCAAGAGCTGGCGGTGGCCGTCGAGTTGTACGCAGCCGGTGTGCCGCTCAGCGCAATTTCGGCCCATCTGAGGGAACTTCGCTGCCAGGTCGAGCAGATCGCCTCGCGCTTCCTGGAGTTCACCACGGAGCACGTCTTCGCGCGCTATCTCGGTCATCGCCCGACGACGGACTCCGACGCGGCAGAAGCGGCCGCCATGGTGCGCAGACTGCGTCCGCTCGCCCAGCAGACGGTGGACGCCGAACTGGCGCGTGCAATGAGGACGTTCGCCACCAGACATCTGCAGCACCATCTTGGCTCCGACACCCCGCTCACCTCGGAGGCCTCGACCCCCATGACGCGCCAGGTGGATCTGCCATCCGAGACGATCCGCTCCGTAGAACGACTGGTTGGTCCGGAGAACGTGTCCGCGTTCGTCGCGGCAGCGGCAGAACGCGAGTTGCAGTCAAGGACATTGGATGCACTTGTCTCATCCACCAATGAAGTAACGCACATTGCCCAAAGCGGTTGATTATTCAATGACTTGTCCACAGAATCGCCAATTAGCCTGTGGATAACTCAAGTTGGTTGTGGATCAAACCTGTAGACAAAAATTGCTACAGCGAATAAAATTGCTGTAGTGAATCGGGGTGAAATCCGGATGCGCGTGAGCGACCGCCGCGGGCACCCTGACGGGATGGACGACAGACGCACCATCAAGGTGTCCAAATACCTTTCGAAACACCTGCGCCACCAGCCGGAGCGGATCGGAATCACGCTCGACGCCAACGGCTGGGTGACGATCGACGAACTGCTGCGCGCCACGGCCCGCAACAACTTCCCCATCACCCCGGCCGAACTCGACCACGTCGTCGCCGCCAACGACAAGCAGCGCTTCGCCGTCGAGGACGGCCGCATTCGTGCGAGCCAGGGCCACACCGTCCCGGTCGATCTCGCTCTCCCGCCGGCCGAGCCGCCCATGTACCTCTACCACGGCACGGTGGGCCGCGTGCTGGACGCGATCCGCAGCGAGGGTCTGCGCCCCATGGCCCGCACACACGTCCATCTCTCGCCCGACCGCGAGACGGCGACCAGGGTCGGCGCCCGGCGCGGCCGCCCCGTCGTCCTGTCGGTGGACGCGGCCGCGATGCACCGCGCGGGCCACACCTTCTATGTCAGCGCCAACGGAGTCTGGCTCACCGCTGCCGTACCGCCCGCATTCCTGCGTTTCCGCGACTGATCCCGGCGGCTGATCCCACGACCGGTCCCACCGAGGACCAGTGCGCTTCCACAAAGACGCCCACCGGTTTTCGGACCCGTAAGGTCGTAGTCATGCGTCTGAGCACTGTGATTCTGCCCATCCACCGCTGGAGCGAGGGCCAAAAGGTCTGGCAGCACGCCGAAGAGCTGGGGTTCCACGCCGCCTACACCTACGACCATCTGGCCTGGCGGACCTTCCGCGACGGGCCGTGGTTCGGCGCGGTACCGACCCTCACCGCCGCGGCCGCCGCCACCCAGCGGCTGCGCCTGGGCACCCTCGTCACCTCCCCCAACTTCCGGCACCCCGTCACGCTCGCCAAGGACCTCATCACGCTGGACGACGTCTCCGACGGACGCGTCACCCTCGGCATCGGCGCGGGCGGCAACGGCTTCGATGCCACGACGCTGCGCCGGAGCGACGAGGAGCCGTGGACCCCGCGCGAACGGGCCGACCACTTCGATGAGTTCGTACCACTGCTCGACCAGCTGCTGCGCGAGCCCTCGGTGACGCACGAAGGCCGGTTCTACGCGGCGAACGAGGCCCGGAACATCCCCGGCTGTGTGCAGCGGCCCCGGCTTCCGTTCGCAGTGGCCGCCACCGGGCCGCGCGGGATGAAGCTCGCCGCGCAGTACGGCCAGGCCTGGGTCACCACGGGCGACCCGAAGCTGTACGAAGCGGGGACCCCGGAGCAGTCCGTTGAGGCCATCCGCGGGCAGCTCACCAAGCTGGGCACGGCCTGCGAGTCCATCGGCCGGGATGTCGGCGAGCTGGACAAGATCCTTCTCACCGGTTTCACGCCGGACCGCCCACTGCAGTCCTTCGACGCCTTCGTGGATTTCGCGGGCACACACTTCGCACTGGGCTTCACGGAGATCGTCATTCACTCGCCGATCCCGGACTCCGACTTCGCGGCGGACGAGAAGGTCTTCGAGCGTATCGCCACCGAGGGCCTTGCCCAGCTCGGACGCTGACAGGCCCAGCTCGGCTACTGACGGATCCGGCTCGACCGCCGACCGGACGGCCACAAGCGCCGATCGGCCCGGCACTACCGCTCGAGAACCACTGGCATATGCACCAGGCATGTTCCCCTGGTCAGGGGCGCGCATCCTCATATGTGCGCCCCTCTGCACGCCCGTGCGCCTTCGTACGCGAGAATGGGCGGGTGACCTCAGCTACCGAATCGCCCTCTCCTGCCGCTCCCCGGCTGATCGCCACCGACCTGGACGGCACCCTGCTGCGCGACGACAAGACCGTCTCGGACCGTACGGTCGCCGCGCTCGCCGCCGCCGAGGAGGCCGGTATCGAGGTCTTCTTCGTCACTGGACGCCCGGCCCGCTGGATGGATGTCGTCAGCGATCACGTCCACGGACACGGCCTGGCGATCTGCGCGAACGGTGCCGCGGTCGCGGATCTGCATGCGGACGGCAAGTTGGTCAAGGTCCGTCCGCTGGAGCGCGGCATCGCCCTCGACGTCGTGCACACACTGCGCGCCGCCGCCCCCGGCGCCTCCTTCGCCGTCGAACTGACCACCGGCATCCACTACGAACCGGCCTACCCGCCCTTCAACCTGGACCCGGGTGCCACCGTCGCCATCGCCGAGAAGCTGCTCCACGAGGAGACACCCGGTACCGGCGCCCCCGTGCTGAAGCTCCTCGCCCACCACGCCGAACTGGCCCCGGACGACTTCCTCGCCCTGGCCCGTACGGCAGCCGGCCACCGAGCCTCCTTCACCCGGTCCAGCCCCACGGCCCTGCTGGAAGTCAGCGGCCCCGGAGTCTCCAAAGCCAGCACCCTGGCGCTCTGCTGCGCCGAGCGCGGCATCTCGCCCGCCGAGGTCGTCGCCTTCGGCGACATGCCCAACGACGTGGAGATGCTGCGCTGGGCCGGCACGTCGTACGCGATGGGCAACGCCCACCCCGCCGCAATCGCCGCCGCCTCCGGCCGGACCGCCACCAACGGCGACGACGGCGTCGCGGTAGTCATCGAGCGGATCCTCACCGAGCGCCGGACGGCCGGCGCGGCACGCTGAGGCCCGCGCCCGGCAGCGTCCCCGCCGGCCGGATCCCCTGAGCGCCCGACCGCCCTCAGATCGGCGCCTCCCACACCACCGTCGTGCCGCCCCCGTCCTCCCCGATGCCGGGCCCGAACCAGCTCGCACCGCCGAGGGATTCCGCCCGGCGCGCCAGATTCCGCAGCCCGCTGCGCCGACCTCCCTCCGGGATGCCCACTCCGTCGTCGGCGACCGACAGCCGCACCGCGTCCCTCCCGTCGGGCAGCGTGGCGGTTGCATCGACGACCACGTCGATCAACGACGCCTCGGCATGCCGGAAGGCATTGGACAGCGCCTCCCGCAGCGCAGCGATCAGGTTCTTGCCGGTCAGCTCGCCGACCAGCGAGTCGACCGGGCCGAGGAAGCGGTGCGAGGGCTTGAAGCCCAGCGGGACCGCCGCCATGTTGATCTCACGCAGGACGCGGGTGCGCAGCCCGGACGGCGCCTCGGCCGGCTCCTGCTGCAGTGCGAAGATCGCGGTACGGATCTCCTGGATGGTCACGTCCAGTTCGTCGACCGCCCGGCCGACACCCGTCTGCACCTCGGGCACGACCGACCGGCGCTGGGCGCTCTCCAACATCATCCCGGTGGCGAACAGCCGCTGGATGACCAGGTCGTGCAGATCGCGGGCGATCCGGTCGCGGTCCTCGTACACCGCGAGCCGCTCCCGGTCCCGCTGCGCCTCGGCCATCATCAGCGCGAGTGCGGCCTGCGAGGCGAACTGGGTGGCAAGGGTGCGTTCCGTCTCCGTGAATGGCCTTTCGCCGCGGGCGCGGGGGGTGGCGAGCGCGCCCAGCACCCGGCCACCGCTGTGCAGGGGCAGCAGCATGCTGGGGCCGAACCGGTGGGCCAGCGTGGTGACCATACGGGGATCGGTGGCCGAGTCGTCCACGAAGACCCCCTCGCCGTCCAGCAGCTTCGTAACCACCGGGCTCTCCGGCCCGATGATCACCCCCAGCTGGCCTGAAGGGTTGTCCGCGGAGACGGCGACGATCTCCAGACCGCCCTCCTCGGCCGGCAGCAGCACGATCCCGGCGGCGGACGCGGCAAGATGGCGGGCCTGTTCGGCGACGACGGAGAGCGCGTCGTCGGCGTCACCGCCGGACAGCAAGGCGGTGGTCACGGCCACCGAGCCGTCGATCCACCGCTCGCGCTGGCGTGCCGCCTCGTACAGCCGGGCGTTGCCGATGGCGATCCCGGCCTCCGTGGCGAGCACCCGCACCATGTGCAGGTCGTAGTCGTTGAACTCGCCCCCGTCGTCCTTCTCGGCCAGATAGAGATTTCCGAAGATCTCTCCCTGTACCCGGATCGGGACGCCGAGAAAGCTCCGCATCGGGGGATGGCCGGGCGGGAATCCGGCGAACCTCGGATCGGCCGTCAGATCGGCGAGCTTCACCGGTACCGGGTCGTGGATCAGTGCACCGAGCAGCCCCCGGTGCCCGTCCGGGCGACGGCCGATCTCGTGCGCCACCTCGTCCGAAACTCCGTACGTGACGAAATCTGAGAGTCCCGCACCCTCCTCGTCGACGACGCCGATGGCGGCGTAGCGGGAGTGGGCGAGTTCCGCCGCCGTCTCACAGATCCGGTCGAGGGTGGAGTGCAGTTCGAGGCCCGTGCCGACCGAACGCATGGCTTCCAGCAGCTGCGGTACACGGGCGGTGAGTTCGGTGGACAGGCCCTGCAGGCTGCGTGTCGCCTGCGTCGCGGCTTCGAGTGAGTCCTTCGGGTCCTGCTCTGGCATACCCCGAGAGTAGTTAGTCCCTATTGG
Organism: Streptomyces sp. NBC_01224; assembly: GCF_036002945.1. NCBI lineage: Bacteria > Bacillati > Actinomycetota > Actinomycetes > Kitasatosporales > Streptomycetaceae > Streptomyces > Streptomyces sp. NBC_01224. The sequence continues at coordinate 4,557,123 of NZ_CP108529.1, forward strand.
GGAGGAAAGTCGGCTATCGTGCCGCCCGGCTCATGCCCGTACGCCCACGGCGTCCTCGGGCACCCGTACGGTCTCCCGCTCGCGCTCCAACATCCGGCGCAGCGGCCCCTCCTCAGCGGCGAGACCGGCGTACGGTCCCCGCTGCACGACCCGGCCGGCATCCAGCACCACCACCTCGTCGACGGCTTCGAGCCCTTGGAGGCGGTGGGTGATCAAAACCGTCGTACGCCCCCGGGTGGCGGCCAGCAGGTCCGCGGTCAGGGCGTCCGCGGTCGCCAGGTCGAGATGTTCCGCGGGCTCGTCCAGAACGAGTACGGGAAAGTCGGCGAGGATCGCCCGGGCCAGCGCGAGGCGCTGACGCTGGCCGCCGGAGAGGCGTGCGCCGTGTTCGCCGACAAGGGTGTCGAGCCCGTCGGGCAGCGCCTCGGCCCAGTCGAGCAGCCGTGCCCGGTCGAGAGCGGCCCGCAGTTCCTCGTCCGTCGCACCGGTACGGGCCAGCCGCAGGTTCTCCCGGATGGAACTGTCGAAGATATGGGCGTCCTGGGCACACAGCCCGACGAACTGCCGGACCGTGTCCCCCTCCAGTGCGGAGGCGTCGACACCGCCGATCCGGTAGGTCCCCGCCCGTGCGTCCAGGAAACGGAGCAGGACCTGCGCGAGGGTCGTCTTCCCGGAGCCGGAGGGCCCGACGACGGCGATGCGCCGGCCGGCCGTCAGCCTCAGGTCGACGGAGTCCAGGGCGTCCCGCCCCGCTCCCGCGTACCGGGCCGACAGTCCCCGCACCTCCAGCGGGAAGGGCGATCCGGGTGTCTCGGCCGGGCTGCCGGGTTCATGCACGGGCAGTGGGGCGTCCAGCACCTCGTACACCCGCTCCGCACTCCGCTTGACCCGCTGCCGGTACTGCACGGCGAGCGGCAGACCGGTCACGGCCTCGAAGGCGGCCAGCGGCGTGAGTACCACCACCGCGAGTTCCACGCCCGCGAGCCGCCCGTCGTACACGGCGGGGAGGGAGACGAGGGCGGTGGCGACGACGGTGAGGCCGCTGATCAGAGCGATGAGACCGCCGCCGAGCGCGGTGGCGGTGGCCGCGCGGGCGGCGATGCGGGTCAGGACGCCGTCGGCCGCCCGGGTCCGCTCCGAGCGGGCGGGCAGGGCACCCGCGACGGTCAGTTCGGCGGTCCCGCCGAGCAGGTCCGTGATCCGGGTGGCCAGATCGGCACGTGCGGGGGCCAGTTGGCGTTCCGCGTGGCGAGAGCAGGCGCCGCTCACCAGCGGCACTCCCACTCCGGCCAGCAGCAGTCCGGCGGCCAGCACGACGCCTGCCGCAGGCAGCAGCCAGCCGATGAATCCGGCGGTCGCCGCCCCCACGACCACGGCGGTCCCGGCGGGCAGCAGCCAGCGCAGCCAGTAGTCCTGCAAGGCGTCGACATCGGCGACGAGCCGGGAGAGCAGGTCCCCGCGCCGGGTGCGGCGCAGACCGGCCGGCGCGATGCGCTCCAGCCCTCGGTAGACCGCGACGCGCAGTTCGGCGAGCATCTTGAGCACGGCGTCGTGCGACACCAGGCGCTCGGCGTAGCGGAAGACGGCTCGTCCGAGGCCGAAGGCGCGGGTCGCGGTCACGGCGACCATCAGATAGAGCACCGGGGGCTGCTCGGAGGCGCGGGAGATCAGCCAGCCGGAGACGGCCATGAGCCCGACGGCCGAGCCCAGGGCGAGGCTTCCCAGCAGCAGCGCGAGTGCCAGCTGTCCGCGCTGTGCCCCTGCGGCCTCCCTGACCCGGGCCAGGACCTGCCCCGGGCGGGCCGCGGTGTCCCGCAGCACCCCGGGCTCCGGCACAGCGTCACTCTCGCCGGCGGGTGCACTCGCCGGCCGTGGTACGGCGGCGGACACCTCGGGCTTCTCCGGCCGAAGTGTCACGCCCGGTTCCAGTGTCACCACCCGGTCGGCCACCGAGAGCAGGGCCGGGCGGTGCACGACCAGCAGCACGGTCCGCCCCGCCGCCAGCCTTCGTACCGCCTCGACGATGCCCGCTTCCGTCTCGCCGTCCAGGCTCGCGGTCGGCTCGTCGAGCAGCAGCAGCGGCCGGTCGGCGAGGAAGGCCCGCGCGAGCGCGAGGCGCTGGCGCTGGCCGGCGGAGAGGCCCGCACCGTCCTCGCCGAGGAGCGTCTGCGCGCCGTCCGGCAGTTCCGCCACGAAGTCGTACGCCCCCGCGTCCCGCAGCGCCGCAGTCACGGCGCCGTCGTCCGCGTCCGGCCGGGCCAGCCGTACGTTCTCCGCGATCGTGCCTGCGAAAAGATACGGGCGCTGCGGCACCCAGGCGATCCGTTCCCGCCAGTGCTCGGGTGCCAGCGCCGCCAGATCGACGCCACCGATCCGCACCCGCCCCTCGTCGGGTGCCGTGAATCCCAGCACCACATCGAGCAAGGTGGATTTCCCGACGCCGCTCGGGCCGACCAGGGCAACGGTCTCCCCCTCGTCCACCACCAACGAGGCCCCGTCCAGCGAAGCTTCGGTACGGCCTTCATGCCGTACGGTCACCCCCTCAAGCTCCAGCCGCAGCGACTCCGGGGTGTGCTCCGTACCGCCCGGCCGGGGCTCGGTCTCCAGGACCGAGAAGATCTCCTCCGCGGCCGAGAGCCCCTCAGCGGCCGCGTGGTACTGCGCGCCGACCTGGCGGATCGGCAGATAGGCCTCGGGCGCCAGGATCAGCACCACCAGGCCGGTGTAGAGGTCGAGTTCGCCGTGCACGAGCCTCATACCGATGGTGACGGCGACGAGGGCCACCGACAGGGTCGCCAGCAGCTCCAGGGCAAAGGACGACAGGAACGCGATCCGCAGCGTCCGCAGCGTGGCCCGCCGGTACTGCGAGGTGATGGTGCGGATGGATTCGGCCTGGGCCTTGGCCCGGCCGAAGACCTTCAGCGTCGGCAGTCCGGCGACCACGTCGAGGAAGTGCCCGGAGAGCCGGGACAACAGCCGCCACTGGCGGTCCATCCGCGACTGGGTGGCCCAGCCGATCAGGATCATGAAGAGCGGGATGAGCGGCAGCGTGACCACGATGATCGCTGCCGAGACCCAGTCCTCGGTGACGATCCTGGCAAGGACCGCCACCGGGACAACCACCGCGAGTCCGAGCTGCGGCAGATAACGCGCGAAGTAGTCGTCGAGGGCGTCGACCCCACGGGTGGCAAGCGCCACCAGGGAGCCGGTGCGCTGCCCGCTCAGCCAGCCGGGCCCGAGCGCCGCGGCCCGCTCCAGCAGCCGGCTGCGGAGTTCGGACTTGACTGCCGCGCTGGCCCGGTATGCGGCCAGTTCGGTCAGCCACGAGACCAGCCCCCGGCCGAGCGCGACGGCCGCGAGCATGATCAGCGGAGTCCGCAGACCGGAGACGGCCAGTCCGTCCTCGAACCCGCCCACCACCACTTCGGCGATGAGCATGGCCTGGGCGATGACCAGCGCCGCCCCGACAACTCCGAGTGCCACCACGGCTGCCAGGAAGAGGCGGGTGGCGCGGGCGTAGCGGAGCAGGCGCGGGTCGATCGGTTTCACGTGAAACAGCCCCCAGTGAGCTCGGTCGGCGGACCTGGGCCTGTCCGGCGGATCAGGGTCGGGCAGGCCCCAGGTGCGTTCAGTGCGCTTCGGCGATGTGCTGCGTACCGATGCGCTTACGGAACACCCAGTACGTCCAGCCCTGGTAGAGCAGGACGACCGGGGTGGCGATCCCCGCGCACCAGGTCATGATCTTCAGCGTGTACGGGGTGGACGAGGCGTTGGTGACCGTGAGGCTCCAGGCGTCGTTCAGCGAGGACGGCATGACGTTCGGGAAGAGCGTCAGGAAGAGCATCGCGACCGCGGCCACGATGGTCACGCCGGAGAGCGCGAACGACCAGCCCTCGCGTCCCGCCGCGATCGCACCGATCGCGCCGACCAGTGCCACCACGGTGGTGATCATCGCCAGCAGGCTCCAGCCGTCGCCGTTGTCGATCTGGGTCCAGATCAGGAAGCCGAGTGCGAGCACCGCGGTGACCGGCCCGAGCTTCAGCGCCAGCTTGCGCGCCCGCCCCCGGATGTCCCCGACGGTCTTGAGTCCCGCGAACACGGCACCATGGAAGGTGAAGAGGGTGAGCGTGACCAGTCCGCCGAGGATGGCGTACGGGTTGAGCAGGTCCCAGAAGGTGCCCACGTACTCCATGTCGGCGTCGATCTTCACGCCGCGCACGATGTTCCCGAAGGCCACGCCCCAGAGCAGGGCCGGGATCAGCGAGGTCCAGAAGATCGCGTGTTCCCAGTTGGTCTGCCACTTCTCCTCGGGACGCTTCGACCGGTACTCGAAGGCGACACCTCGCACGATCAGGCAGACCAGGATGATCAGCAGCGGCAGGTAGAAGCCGGAGAACAGGGTGGCGTACCACTCGGGGAAGGCGGCGAAGGTCGCACCGCCCGCGGTGAGCAGCCACACTTCATTGCCGTCCCAGACGGGCCCGATCGTATTGATCAGAACCCGCCGCTCCTTGCGGTCGCGGGCCAGCAGCTTGGTGAGGACACCGATCCCGAAGTCGAATCCCTCCAGGAAGAAGTAGCCGGTCCAGAGGACGGCGATGAGCACGAACCAGACGTCGTGGAGTTCCATCTCTCAGCTCCTCTGCTCTCAGTAGGAGAAGGCCATCGGCCGGTCGGCGTCGTCATGGTCGTCGCCGCCGATCTTGGTGGGCGGGTTGAGGTCGGCCTCCGTGAGCTCCGGCGGTCCGGCCTTGATGTACTTCACGAGCAGCTTGACCTCGATCACCGCGAGCGCGGCGTAGAGCAGGGTGAAGCCGATCATCGAGGTGAGTACCTCGCCCTGCGAGGTGCCGGGGGAGACCGCGTCGCGGGTCTGGAGCACGCCGTAGACGACCCAGGGCTGGCGGCCCATCTCGGTGAAGATCCAGCCCCAGGAGTTGGCGATCAACGGGAAGAGCAGCGTCCAGAGCGCGACGATCCAGTAGCACTTGGCGAGCTTCGGGCTGAGTGCCTTGTTCTTGAAGAGGACGAGGTGGGGCACTTCGTCCTCACCGGTCCTCATTCCCGGCGGCAGCATGAACTTCCTTCGCGTCAGCCACAGTCCGAGGATGCCGAGGGCGAAGGACGCCATTCCGAAGCCGATCATCCAGCGGAAGCTCCAGAACGCGACCGGGATGTTGGGCCGGTAGTCACCGGGACCGAACTTCTCCTGCTCGGCCTTGTTGATGTCATTGATGCCAGGGACGTACGAAGTGAAGCTGTCGTCCGCGAGGAAGGACAGTATCCCCGGGATTGAGATCTCCACGGTGTTGTGGCCCTTGGCCACATCGCCGACCGCGAAGATCGAGAAGGGTGCCGAGTCCTGCCCCTCCCAGAGCGCCTCGGCGGCGGCCATCTTCATCGGCTGCTGCTTGAACATGACCTTGCCGAGCTGGTCACCGCTGATGGCGGTGAGAAGTCCGGCGATCACCACGGTGACCAGTCCGAGCCGCAGCGAGGTCCGCATCACCGGGATGTGCTTCTTGCGCGCCAGATGGAACGCGGCGATACCGACCATGAACGCGCCTCCGACCAGGAAGGCAGCGGTGATGGTGTGGAAGAACTGGGCGAGCGCGGTGTTCTGGGTGAGCACATGCCAGAAGTCGGTGAGCTCGGCCCGGCCGCGCTCCTTGTTGATCCGGTAGCCGACCGGGTGCTGCATCCAGGAGTTGGCCGCCAGGATGAAGTACGCGGACAGGATGGTCCCGATGGAGACCATCCAGATGCAGGCGAGATGGATCTTCTTCGGCAGCTTGTCCCAGCCGAAGATCCACAGCCCGATGAACGTGGACTCGAAGAAGAAGGCGATCAGTGCCTCGAACGCGAGCGGGGCACCGAAGATGTCGCCGACGAACCGTGAGTAGTCGGACCAGTTCATACCGAACTGGAACTCTTGGACGATGCCGGTGACGACACCCATGGCGATGTTGATCAGGAAGAGCTTTCCCCAGAATTTCGTCGCTCTGAGGTACTTCTCGTTGTTCGTCCGCACCCAGGCGGTCTGCAGGCCGGCGGTGAGCGCAGCGAGAGAGATCGTCAGTGGGACGAACAGGAAGTGGTAGACGGTGGTGATACCGAACTGCCATCGCGCCAGGGTTTCCGGCGCCAGAGCTAGCTCCACGTCGTCTTCTCCTTAAGTCGCCGTAGTGACACCGGCAGTTTGCCCTTTTAATCCGACTAATCATGGGAGGAAACAGGACACGCTTGTGAACGCGTTCACATTCACAAGCAATTATGACGCACAGACTTTCGGGACGTTCGGGCGGGGTACCCCTCTTGGGGCGTTTCGATCAATCCCCCCGAAGCAGACACATGGAAGCGGCACGTTCCGGGCACCCCTCAGGCCTCGAACGCAAAGGCCCCGCACCTCGGCGAACGAGGTGCGGGGCCCTGGGCCTTCCGAGTGCGCAGGCGGCCTGCGCCGCTCTACAGCTCCTTGCGGTACGACTCCGTCACCTTCAGGAACAGATCGTTCGCCTCGTCCTCCCCGATCGAGACCCGCACACCCTCGCCTGCGAACGGCCTGACCACCACGCCGGCCCGCTCACACACCGCGGCGAAGTCGGCAGTACGGTCCCCGAGCCGCAGCCAGACGAAGTTCGCCTGCGACTCCGGCACGGTCCACCCCTGGTCCACCAGCGTCCGCTGCACCCGCTCGCGCTCACACACCAAGGAGCCGACCCTCCCCAGGAGTTCGTCCTCGGCGCGCAGCGAGGCCACCGCCGCATCCTGCGCGAGCTGGCTGACCCCGAAGGGCACCGCCGTCTTGCGCAGCGCGGCCGCCACCGGCTCGTGAGCCACGGCGAAACCGACCCGCAGACCGGCCAGGCCGTACGCCTTGGAGAACGTCCGCAGCACCGCCACATTGGGCCGGTCCCGGTAGATCTCGATGCCGTCCGGCACCTCGACGTCGCGAATGAACTCCCTGTACGCCTCGTCGAGCACCACCAGGACATCGCCCGGCACCCGGTCCAGGAAACGCTCCAGCTCGGCCCGGCGCACAACGGTGCCGGTCGGGTTGTTCGGGTTGCAGACGAAGATCATCCGGGTGCGGTCCGTGATCGCGTCCGCCATGGCGTCGAGGTCGTGCACCTCACCGCTGGTCAGCGGAACCTTCACCGACGTCGCACCGCTGACCTGCGTGATGATCGGGTACGCCTCGAAGGAGCGCCAGGCGTAGATGACCTCGTCACCCGGGCCCGAGGTGGCCTGGAGCAGCTGCTGCGCCACACCGACCGAGCCGGTTCCGGTGGCGAGGTGCGAGACGGGTACACCGAAACGGTCGGCCAGCTCGTTCATCAGACCGGTGCAGGCCATGTCCGGATAGCGATTGAAGTTCGCTGCCGCGGCCAGGGCGGACTCCATCACCCCGGGCAGCGGCGGATACGGGTTCTCGTTGGAGGACAGCTTGAACGCAACCGGTCCGCCGACGGCAGCCGGCTTGCCCGGTACATAGGCGGGAACGCCGTCCAGCTCGGCGCGCAGCTTGGGGCTCGTCTCGCTCACCGCAGGTCCTCCTCGACCGTCTGTACACATCAATACTGCTCACCTTATGAGGATTGGGCGCTGCTGCGAATGGCCGAACGTCCAATCATCCCGTGCGACCGGGAAGGGGGGAGCGTTTCCCTCCCTGACGTGCGCCGGTGGCTCACTCCGTGGCGCGCGTCCCTCGAAGAGGTGAGATGAGACCTCTTCGAGACATCGGCCATTTAGTAGGCCCATCGGGTTCGATACGTGACACATTGCGATCGATCCCACCAACGCCCTTTACTTACAAGGCATTTGGCCCTTATTGATCATGCAGAAACGTGCCTGTCAACAAGTGAATATGCGACCGGGCCAACCTCCCGTCCGCGCCCTACTATCGGCTCGCCATGACAGCAGCAGGGAAGCACCAGGTGAGCCGGGCGGAGACACCCCGGCGCGGCGGCCGGCAAGGACGAGCGGGAATCCGGGATGTGGCCGCCGCCGCCGGAGTCTCCATCACGACCGTCTCCGACGCGCTCAACGGCAAGGGCAGGCTCCCGGACGCCACCCGCCGCCATGTCCGCGAGGTCGCAGAGCGCCTGGGCTACCGCCCTTCCGCCGCGGCCCGAACCCTCCGTACCGGCAAGTCCGGCCTCATCGGCCTGACCGTGACGACCTACGGGGACGAACCTTTCACCTTCACCGAATTCGCCTACTTCGCCGAGATGGCCAGAGCGGCCACCTCCGCCGCGCTCGCCCGCGGCTACGCCCTCGTCATCCTGCCCGCCACCTCACGCCACGACGTCTGGTCGAACGTCGCTCTCGACGGCACCGTCGTGATCGACCCCTCCGACCAGGACCCGGTCGTCACGGAGCTCGTACGCCAGGGGCTGCCCGTCGTCTCGGACGGCCGGCCGGCCGGAACCCTCCCGGTCACCGCCTGGGTCGACAACGACCACCGGGCCGCCGTGCTCGACCTCCTCGACCATCTCGCCGCCGCCGGGGCCCGCCGCATCGGCCTGCTCACCGGCACCACCACCGACACGTACACCCGTCTCTCCACCACCGCGTACCTCCATTGGTGCGAGCGCGTGGGACAGGCCCCGGTGTACGAGTCCTACCCCGCCCACGACCCGTGCGCGGGTGCGGTCGCCGCCGACCGGCTGCTCGCCCGCCCGGACCGGCCCGACGCCGTCTACGGGCTCTTCGACCCCAATGGAACCGATCTGCTGGCGGCCGCCCGCCGGTACGGTCTGCGCGTCCCCGAGGACCTTCTGCTGGTCTGCTGCAGCGAGTCCACCGTGTACGCGACGACCGAGCCCCCCATCACCACGCTCTCGCTCAAGCCGCGCAGAATCGGCACCGCGGTCGTCCAGCTCCTGATCGACGCCATCGAAGGTGTGAAGCACGACGGACCGGTGGAGCAGGTCATACCGACAGAGCTCATCGTCCGGACGTCCTCGCAACGCCGTCCGCCCCGCACCACGGTCAGCGCACCGCGCTCTCCCGCCGGGGATTGATCAGGCGATTTCGGACCAAACGGTCGGTGAACCTGATGTGCGCCCGGATTCACCACCCCTGGTGCGTCACACAGCACGATCCGCATTCCTATGATGGGCGCACGACACCGCGGACCGCCCCGACCAGCAGGGCCCGTCAGGTGTACGGCGGCGCGACGGTGGTGGAGGGGTCGATGACACAGGGGGCCGGTCAGGAACCCGTGGTGCGGACTGCGACGTTGCGTGACTTCCGCGTACCGCCCTATGCGCAGACTCCGGTGCCACCTTCACCGCCGCACCCGGGCAATGCCGTTCCGGGAGACGAGCTGCCGGAGGGGTACACACCCACCGCGCGCGACCTTCCCGTGATCAACCGCGGCGACACGGTCCAAGTGCGGGCCGTCCCCGACCCGCGGCCCGTACCGGATCCAGGCCTCGGGCCGCTGTACGTCGTCGGCGATGTCCACGGCTATCTGGACGAACTCCACGCCGCCCTCGCCGAACAGGGCCTCATCGACGCCGAGGGCAACTGGTCGGCGGGCAATGCCCGGCTCTGGTTCCTCGGCGACTTCACCGACCGGGGCCCCGACGGCATCGGCGTCATCGACCTCGTGATGCGCCTCTCCGCCGAGGCCGCAGCCGCGGGAGGCTACTGCAAGGCCCTGATGGGCAATCACGAACTGCTGCTCATCGGCGCCAAGCGGTTCGGCGACACCCCGGTCAACTCCGGCGCGGGTACAGCCACCTTCCAGGCCGCCTGGCTGCTCAACGGCGGCCAGAAGAACGACATGGAGCGTCTTCAGGACGTCCACCTCCAGTGGATGTCACGGCTCGACGCGATCGTCGAGGAGGACGGGCATCTGCTGATGCACTCCGACACGACGGCGTACCTCGACTACGGCGCCACCATCGAGGACGTCAACGACACCGTGCACGCCATTCTCACGCGTAACGACGCCGATGAGTGCTGGGACCTCTTCCGGAAGCTCACCAAGCGGTTCGCCTTCCGCGACGAGGCGGGGCCGCAGGCCGTCCGGGAGCTGATGTCGGCCTACGGCGGTCAGCGCATCGTCCATGGTCACAGCCCCATTCCGTACCTTCTCGGCGAGGTCGGCTCGGAGGACGGCGAAGACGGCTCCGGCCCCGTGGTCGAAGGCCCGCACGTCTACGCGGACGGGCTCGCCATCGCCATGGACGGTGGAGTGACCATGGCCGGAAAGCTACTGGTCGTCCAACTGCCCCTGCATGACTGACATTCTTCTGGGAAGACGCATCCACGACCTGACCACGCAGACCGCTGGGCCGATTTCCGGAAACCCCCTGTCACCCCGTGCCGTGGGCGCTCTACCATCGGCGTATCAGTAGCAGGCTCTCCTCCGTTTCCGCCCAACTGCCCGGTCCAAGCGGGTACTCAGGCCCTACGGAGCATCGGGGGATGCACATGAACAGCGCTCCGCACCTGCTGGCCGAGGACCGCCCCGAGTACGAGCGGATCCTCGACGACGCACTGCGTCACGCCCATGAACGACCGGATCTGGCCGCGGTCGGCGAGCGGCTCAATGCCGTACAGCTGCGCACCATGGCACTGGACGCCACGGCGCTGATCACCGCGACGGCCGCCACCGAGTACGAGCACTATGTGAAGGCCCGCGAAGAGCTGCGCGGACCGGCCGAAGGAGCAGGCCAGGATTCGGGCCCCGGGTCCGGCACCGACGGCCCGAACCAGTCGGGCGCCGGCATAGGAGCCGTCGTCACGGTCCTGGCGCCCGTGCTGGCCGGCACGGCCGCGTTCATATTCCTGCTGTCCGGCTATCTGCTGGGGCTGCTCAATCCGCCGCCGTCCTTCGCCTCCACCATGGTCGCCGCGGGCTGGTTCTTCGCGGCGGTCATGGCCGCCGCCATCCTGGCCGCCGCCGTCGGACTGCTCATCACCGCGCTGCGCAACGGGTCGACGTCGCAACCCGCCGAGGATGCCGAGAACGAGTTGCCGGAGGATGTGGCGCGCGCCAGAGAGGCATGGCGCCACGCACTGCTGGAGCGCGGAATACTGCCGTTCCTGCGGGACGCGCTCGCCGACCCCGACGCCGGCCCCGCATCGCGCACACCGCATCGTTCGGCGAACCGCATCCCGAAGATCGGCTACAGCCGGCCGGACTTCACCAGCCCGGACGACGGCCCGGCGGCGGGCCCCCGCCCGACATTCACCAGCCCGGACTTCACCAGCCCCGACTTCGGCGGCCCCGAGCACGAGGTGGACTGACCGGGTCCGGGCACCGGGCCCGTACCGACGACGGGACGCCACCCCAAGAAGCCCTGGCCTCTCGGGACGGTGTCCCGTTGTGCGCGTCCCGCTCAGTCCGCGATCGGCAGATAAACCCGGTTGCCGGCCGCCGAGAACTCCTTGGACTTCTCCGCCATGCCCGCGTCGATCTCCTCCTGGGAACCGCCGTGTTCACGACGGATGTCCTGGGAGATCTTCATCGAGCAGAACTTCGGGCCGCACATCGAGCAGAAGTGCGCCGTCTTCGCCGGCTCGGCCGGCAGCGTCTCGTCGTGGAACTCGCGAGCCGTGACCGGGTCGAGGGCCAGATTGAACTGGTCCTCCCAGCGGAATTCGAAGCGGGCGTCGGAGAGCGCGTCGTCCCAGTCCTGCGCCCCCGGGTGCCCCTTGGCGAGGTCCGCCGCATGGGCCGCGATCTTGTACGTGATGACGCCGGTCTTCACATCGTCCCGGTTGGGCAGGCCGAGGTGCTCCTTGGGCGTGACGTAGCAGAGCATCGCCGTGCCCCACCAGGCGATCATCGCCGCACCGATGCCCGAGGTGATGTGGTCGTACGCCGGGGCGACATCGGTGGTCAGCGGGCCGAGCGTGTAGAACGGCGCCTCCTCACAGATCTCCTGCTGCAGGTCGATGTTCTCCTTGATCTTGTGCATCGGGACATGGCCCGGGCCCTCGATCATGGTCTGGACGCCGAACCGCTTGGCGATCGTGTTCAGCTCACCGAGCGTGCGCAGTTCGGCGAACTGGGCCTCGTCGTTGGCGTCAGCGATCGAGCCGGGACGCAGCCCGTCGCCCAGCGAGTATGTGACGTCGTACGTGGCGAGGATCTCGCAGAGCTCCTCGAAGTGCTCGTACAGGAACGACTCCTTGTGATGCGCGAGGCACCAAGCCGCCATGATCGAGCCGCCGCGGGAGACGATGCCGGTCTTGCGGCGGGCGGTCAGCGGGACGTACGGCAGGCGCACGCCGGCGTGGACCGTCATGTAGTCGACGCCCTGCTCGGCCTGCTCGATGACGGTGTCCTTGTAGATCTCCCAGGTCAGCTCCTCGGCCCGCCCGTCGACCTTTTCGAGAGCCTGGTAGAGGGGAACGGTGCCGATCGGCACGGGGGAGTTGCGCAGAACCCACTCACGGGTGGTGTGAATGTTGCGGCCGGTGGAAAGGTCCATGACCGTGTCGGCGCCCCAGCGCGTCGCCCATGTCATCTTCTCCACCTCCTCCTCGATGGAGGACGTCACCGCGGAGTTGCCGATGTTGGCATTGACCTTCACCAGGAACCGCTTGCCGATGATCATCGGCTCGATCTCGGGGTGGTTGACGTTGGCCGGCAGCACGGCCCGGCCCGCGGCGATCTCCTCGCGCACCACCTCGGGTTCGACGTTCTCCCGGATTGCCACGTACTCCATCTCCGGGGTGATCTCGCCCCGGCGGGCGTACGCGAGCTGGGTCACCGGCTGCCCGTCCCGGCTTCGGCGAGGCAGGCGCGGGCGGCCTGGGAAGACCGCGTCAAGGTTGCGCAGCCCTTCCCCAAGCTCTCGGCTTCGCTCGAGCAGGGGAGACCCCATTCGCGGCGAGGTGTGCTTGAGCCCGTCGTCCTCGGGGCGGGCAGGGCGGCCGGGGTACTCCTCGGTGTCGCCGCGCGCGATGATCCAGCTCTCCCGCAACGGTGCGAGCCCGCGACGGACATCGGTCTCGGCCGTGGGATCGGTGTACGGGCCCGACGTGTCGTACAGCGTCACGTCCTTGCCGTTGGTGAGGTGCACCTGACGGACCGGCACCCGGAGGTCCGGGCGTGAACCCTGGACGTATCCCTTGTGCCAGCCGATGGACTTCCCGGCCTCGTCGCTCTGGTTCGAGGCAGGCGTGCGTGCGTCCGATGTGGTCATGAGACCTACTCCCTACGCCGGCATTACCCGGTAACAGGTTCGGCGGTCGGCGCAGCCTCTCCCGTACGAATGTACGGATATCAGCGCCCTCTCAGCCCGGTGCTCCGAGCTCCCGCGTGTGCAAAGGTTCCTCCACGCTAGCGCCCTGTCCGGCGTAATGAACAGAGGGCCCTACTCCTCTTGCGATGATCGGCCGGTGACGTCCCCCCATACCGACCCCGAACCGCAGGGCCATCAGCACGGCCACTCACACAGCCATGGCCCTGCCGAGCCCGTCTCCAAACATCTGCGCAAGGTCATCGCGGCCGTGCTGATCCCGTTCGCCACCGCGGTCGTCGTCGGCCTGGCGGTGCTCTGGCCGGGCGGCGCGCCCCCGCACGAGCGGACCGGTGTCGGCTTCGACCGGCAGACCCAGCAGGGAAAGGTGGTGAATATCGACAAGGTGGACTGCAAGGACGTGAACGCCGCCCAGACACCCATCAGCGGCGAGACCACCCCGCCGTCGGGCAGCGGGCCCGGGCTGTGCGAGAAGGCCACCATCGAGGTGACGACCGGTCACGACAAGGGTCGGACCTTCGTCGAGATCGTCCAGCCGGACGCACCCCGTCAGTTGCGCGAAGGGCAGGGCGTGGTCGTGGCGTACGCCCCCGACGCACCCCATGATCTGCAGTACTCGGTGACGGATGTGAACCGGAAGTTCCCGATGACGCTGCTGGCCGGGATCTTCGCCCTGGTCGTGATCGCGGTGGGCAGGATGCGTGGGGTGATGGCACTGGTCGCGCTCGCCGTGTCGTTCGCCGTGCTGACCCTGTTCATCCTCCCGGCCATCCTCCAAGGCTCGAATCCACTGCTCGTCGCGGTGGTCGGGGCCAGTGCGATCATGCTGATCGCGCTCTACATGTGCCACGGCCTGACCGCCCGCACGTCGGTCGCGGTGATCGGCACACTGATCTCACTGCTGCTGATCGGGCTGCTCGGGTCGCTCTTCATCGGCTGGGCAAGCCTGACCGGCAACACCGACGACAGCACCGGCCTCATCCACGGCCTGTACCCGCACATCGACATGAGCGGCCTGCTGCTGGCCGGTGTCATCATCGGCTCGCTCGGGGTGCTCGACGATGTGACGGTCACCCAGACATCGGCGGTCTGGGAGCTGCACCAGGCGAACCCGACGATGGGTGCTCGGGGGCTCTACCGGGCAGGGATCAGGATCGGGCGCGATCACATCGCCTCGGTCGTCAATACGCTGGTGCTCGCCTACGCGGGCGCCGCACTGCCGCTGCTGCTGCTGTTCTCGATCGCCCAGAGCAGCGTGGGGACGGTGGCCAACAGCGAGCTGGTGGCGGAGGAAATCGTACGAACGCTGGTCGGTTCGATCGGACTGGTCGCCGCGGTGCCGGTGACGACGGTGCTCGCGGCGCTGGTCGTCTCCGCGGACCGCACAGGGGTCGGCGCGGAAGCCGGAGCTTCGGCACCCGTACGGACCGGGAAGGGCCGTCGTCGTAGGACCAAGCCTTGAACGCCTCGTCACGGAGAGCGATTCACCCATTCGGCAGGTGTTGCGTTCGACCGGCGGGCCGGTCGGCGGCGCCGTCCTCCTCAGCCGGCGTTCTGTTCCTCGGCGAGGATCCGGCCCAGGGCCTCTTCCAGGTTGCCCTCGAAGTCACCCAGCGTGCACTCCTGCCCGAGCGGCACGAGTTTGTCCGTCCGGTCGAGAAATGCCACAAGCGGTGCCGTACCGGCCCTGAAGAGGGCGCGATCCGTGCCCACCTGAAGTCGGATATGTACATCGGACAGCCCCTCGGGCTCCGTGGGCCCGATATGCACATCACCGTCGCCACTGGGGCTGTTGAGGCCGTCGAGCAGCAGCTCACGGCCGAATGCCCAGGTGACGGGGGCGTCGCCGGGCAGATGGAAGGTCATCCGGATCGCATACGGATCGCACACTTCGTACCGGAGCTCCACCGGGATCCGGAAAGAGAGCTCCTCGGATACGAGGAAGCTCATCATGACCTCAGCTTGAACCGACTCGCGCATCGTCCAACCCCGCAGTAGATGAATCTGGCCAGGAATGATCCCCCATGGCCCTATTGACGCCATCGTGGTGCACGCGATAGCAGATCACAAGGAGTGATTTTTCAGATACTGATAGAGAACACGAACGAGCGCAAGAGGCTGGCCACTTCGCCACGTAGTTGTTCGACTGCGGGGAGCAACCGATCTTCCTGCTCCAGGGGTACCGAAATCGCCATCGCGGCGGCAGTGAATCCGGCTGTGATCGGGATGGCTGCGCAGACCGTCCCCAAGGCGTACTCCTGTCGCTCGATGACAGGTTCCATTCGTTCCAACGACCGCAATCGTGCAAGAAACGCCGGGCGGTCCCTCACCGAGTAGCGGGTCAGCGGCCGCACAGGGTGACGGTCCAGATGGTCCTCGCGGGCCTTCTCGTCGAGCTGGCTCAGCAGACACTGACCGATCGCATGGGCGTGCCCGGTCTCCCGGAAGGATGCCCACTCGTCCACCGCGGGTGTGGCGGGGGTGTCGGCGACCGCGATGAGTTCGATCTCACCCTCACGGTAGACGGCGCAGTACACCGGTGCGCCGATGGTGTCGCGCCAGCGGCTCAGCAACTCGGTCATTCTGCTGCGACGATTCTGCAGCGAACCCTCGTCGACCAGGCGCTCGGCGGCGGTCCCGAAGAGGAACACGCCGTTCTCCCGGCGCAGATAGCCCTCATGGGTCAGGGTGCGCAGCAGATGGTAGGCAGTGGGAAGGGGAAGGCCCGCTTCCCTGGCCAACTGTTTCGCGGGCGCCCCGTCTCGATGGGCGCCCACAGCCTCCAGCAGCCTCAGCGCTCGCTGGACCGAACCGATCAGCGTCGGGACAGCAGCGCTCGATGCCGTGGTCAACGGTCACCCCCAGGCGTGGTGACGGGCGGTCAGCCCGCCTGTGGGGGCCGCCCCCACAGACCGCCGCATGACTGGGGTCCGGAGGACGAACGCCGTACAAACCACTGGTCAGGGTGGCAACGGACAGTAAATTCCCAGGTGGTGGCAGCGGACTGCCACCATATCGGCCGCATCCGCAAGGGGTGTCGTTTCGTCTTGCACTTAGCTCAGCTGGGCTAATCCCCCGGCCGGCTTCCGATCGTGCTACCAGTCGCTGCGCGAGGAAGAGGACGACATGAACTTGCGTACGACGAAAACGAGTCCGCCGACCAGGATCACGAAGACCAGAACCTTGAAGAGCAGACCGATCACGAACCCGACCACGCTGGCGATCAGACCGCCGAACACGACGATCGCGATGACCGGCACCGCGATCCACTTCACCCACCAGGGCATCCCCGCGAATATCTCCCGCACGGCCATCGTCCTTGCCTCGTCTCTGTGAGTTCCTGTTTCGATACCTCGATGCTAGAGGCGCAAAGGGGGCCGGCGTGGGTTCCACAGCCCTTGAAGTCCCCTGATCGACCCCTTAGGGATCCCTGAGACCGGAGCCCGGTCCTCCGTAGGAGCGGCTCAGCTTTCCGGCGGGGAGAAGACCACCATGACCCGCAGGTCCTCGGTGATGTGGTGGAACTTGTGGGCAACACCGGCGGGTACATACACCACGCTCCCTCTGCCCACCTGCGTGGTTTCCATGCCGACCGTGATCGAGGCGCGGCCGCTGACGATGAAGTAGACCTCGTCCTCCTTGTGCGGCTGCTGCGGGTCGAGTTCGCCGGCATCCAGTGCGTACAGGCCGACGGACATGTTCCGTTCCTTCACGAACTGCAGATACGCACCGTCGTTGGCAGCCCGTTCCGTTTCCAGTTCGTCCAGTCTGAATGCCTTCATGGCCCGTCCGCCCCTTGCCTCTGTCCTGCCGGTGTCCGCCACCGATCATGTCTGCCACGATCAGACACATGAAGAATTTCGTAGTCAAGACGATCGCCAACGCAGGTGCGCTGGCCGTGGCCATCTGGCTGCTCCAGGACATCACGCTGAACGGCGGCAGCACCGGGCGCAAGGCGCTCACGCTGATCGTGGTCGCCCTGCTCTTCGGCCTGGTGAACTTTGTTGTCAAGCCGATTGTGAAGCTGCTCACCCTGCCGCTCTTCATCCTCACGCTGGGGCTTATCACCCTGGTCGTCAACGCGCTCATGCTCATGCTGACCTCGTGGCTGGCCGGTCAGTTCAATCTGAGCTTCCATGTCCACGGCTTCTGGACCGCCGTGCTCGGCGGTCTGATCATCTCGATCGTGTCGTGGGCGCTGAACGTAGTCCTGCCCGACGAGGACTGACCCGACAACTACAGAAACAGTGCAGGTCGGACCGGTGGCACACCGGGGAGAGAAGTAAGGAAACGGTATGAGCACCATGGGTGACGGAACCCGGGCGGTACGGGCCGGGCTGCCCGAACCGGAGCAGTTCGAGCCCACTCTGCCCGGACCGGTCTTCGCCGCGCACTTCCATCTCTCCGGTGAACCGACCGGTCCGTACACCTACGGCCGGGACACCAATCCGACCTGGACGCATCTGGAACGCGCCATCGGCGAGCTGGAGGCGCCGGGGGAGCCGGTCGAGACCACGGTCTTCGCCTCCGGGATGGCGGCGATCTCGGCCGTGCTGCTGTCCCAGGCACGCACCGGCGATGTGGTCGTGCTGCCCGATGACGGATATCAGGCGCTGCCGCTGGTGCGTGAACAGCTGGAGGCGTACGGCGTCGAGGTCCGGACCGCGCCGACCGGCGGCGATGCCCAACTGGCGGTCCTCGAAGGAGCCAAGCTGCTGTGGATCGAGACCCCGTCCAATCCTGGGCTCGATGTCTGCGACGTACGCCGGCTCGTCGAGGCCGCACACGCGGTCGGCGCTCTGGTGGCTGTCGACAACACCCTCGCCACACCGCTCGGCCAGCGCCCGCTGGAGCTGGGGGCCGACTTCTCTGTGGCCAGTGACACCAAGGGCATGACCGGGCACGGAGACATCCTGCTCGGCCATGTGACCTGCCGCGATCCCGAGCTGGCAGCGGGTGTTCGGCGCTGGCGCAAGGTCGTCGGCGCGATTCCGGGACCGATGGAGGCCTGGCTCGCGCACCGTTCGCTGGCCACGCTGGAACTGCGGATCGACCGGCAGTGCGCCACCGCCCTGACGCTGGCCGAGGCACTGGGCAAGCGCCAGGAGGTGACCGGGCTGCGGTACCCCGGCCTGCCCACCGACCCTTCGTATCCGAACGCCGTATGTCAGATGAGGCGCTTCGGCTCCGTGGTTTCGTTCGTACTGCCCGACCGCGAGCGGGCCGAGCGCTTCCTGACCGAGCTGCGGCTGGTCGACGACGCGACGAGTTTCGGCGGCGTGCGCTCCACCGCCGAGCGGCGGGCACGCTGGGGCGGTGACGCCGTACCGGAGGGTTTCATCCGTTTCTCGGTCGGCGCCGAGAGCTCGGACGACCTGGTGGCCGACGTGGAGCGGGCACTGGACGCGGCGCTGGGCGAGAGCTGATCCAACCGGTGGTGCGGACGGTCCGAGCCTCCCCCCTCGTGGCTCGGACCGTCCCGGTTCCGGACGTGAAGAACCGCCTGAACAAGGCTAATTGACTCTCCGTCAGTGTCCAATCACGGTAGCGACAGCGACCTATCGACATATTTATAGTTGTACGGGTCCGAAGCGGCGCGAGGGTGGGAGGGGGCAGGACATGGACCTGGCCCTGCTGCGCACATTCGTCACGGTGCACCGGGCCGGTTCCTTCACCAGGGCCGCTGCGCTGCTCGGCCTCTCCCAGCCCGCGGTCACCTCGCAGATCCGCACCTTGGAGCGGCAGCTGGGCCGCCCGCTCTTCCTGCGCAGGGCCCGTGGCGTGACCCCGACGACCATCGGCGACGAACTCGCGCACCGGGCGGCGCCCCATCTGGACGCGCTGATCGAGATCGCCGAGACCGAGCTCGACGAGGAGTCGGGCGTACGGACACTGCATCTGGCCGGGCCACCCGAGTTCACGTCGATACGCGCCCTGCCGGCGCTCACCCCTCTCATCGCCCAGGGCCTGGCTCTGCGCAGTTCGTTCTTCACCAGCGCCGAGGAGACGCTGGAGGGACTGGCCGCCGGACATCATGATCTGGCCATTGCGACGGCCCGTCCGCGCGGTGGGCTGCTCACCGCGACTCCACTCTGCGACGAAGAACATGTGCTGATCGCCGCGCCGCGCTGGGCCGGGCGCCTGGGGCCCGGGACCTTGCGGCACAAGGGGCCCGTGATGCTGGACCAGCTGCCGGTCGTGGAGGTGCACGAGAGCCTGCCGCTCGTCTCCCGCTACTGGGCCGCCGTCTTCGACAGCCGGCCTGCCGCTGCGGGAGCCGTCATCGCGCCGGATCTCCGGGCGGTCCTGGAGTGCACGGCAGCGGGCGCCGGACTCGCCGTGCTGCCGCGCTATCTGTGCGAGGGGGCGCTGGAACGGGGCGAGGTGGTGGCGCTCCTCGACCCTCCCGTTCCTCCGCTGCGCACCTATTTCGTGGCTGTGCGGACCGGCACGCTCGCGCTGCCGCACATCGCGCGGGCGCACGAGTGGCTGCTGCGCGCTGCCGCCGACTGGTGAGCGCAGAGCGGTCCGGCGCGGGCCAGGTGTTTCAGAACCGGTTCCGTGGGCCACTCTCTTGCCATGACCGAACGTCCTGTGGTCAAGCGCACCGCACGTGCCATCCTGCTCGACGGCAACGACCTCATCCTCATCAAGCGCACCAAGCCCGGGGTGGATCCGTACTGGCTCACGCCGGGTGGCGGGGTCGAACCCGAGGACGCAACCGTCGTCGACGCCCTGCACCGTGAGGTGGACGAGGAGCTCGGCGCCAAGATCACCGATGTGGTTCCCTGCTTCGTCGACACCGTGGAGCACATCGAGGGCGGCGGAGTGAAGGGCGTCAAAGTGCAGCACTTCTTCGTCTGCCGGCTGGAGTCGATGGACCTGTCCCGACGCCACGGCCCCGAGATCGAGGATCCTTGCGGGGAGTACGACGTCGTACGGGTGCCGTTCAGCCGGATGGGGATCGCTGCCGTTCATCTCGTACCGCTGTCGCTGCGGCACTACCTGGACGGCAATATCGAGGGCGTACGGGCGATGCACGCGCCCGACCTGGGCTGACCGACCGCCGCTTGCGGATCAGGGCTGACAGTCGCCTCTTCCTGGGACAGCGCTGACGGCTGCCGCTCCCGGGTTCAGTCGGGACCGGTGGTCGCGAGTTCCTCGGCGGAGTCGTGCCGGATGCGCTCGGCCGGCATGCCGATGCACCTGACCGCGTCCACGCTGCTGCGGATCATGCCGGGCGGGCCCGAGAGACAGGCGTCGTACTCGTGCCATGGGCCGCGTCGGCGCACGGCCTCGGGCAACAGCCCCTTCAGACCCCCCTTCGGTCCCGGGCCGGTGGAGACCACCGGCCGCACCTCGAGCCAGGGATAGGTCTTCTGGAGCCGCATCATCGTGTCGATGTCGTACAGGTCGTGATCGCTGCGTGCCCCGTAGAAGGCCTCCACGGGACGCCGGTCGCCATGTTCCGCAACGTCCTCGACCAGCGCCTTGATGGGCCCGATGCCCGTGCCGCCGCCCAGGCAGAGCAGACCGGTGTGGGTGGAGTGGTCGACCGTCATCGAGCCCGTGGGTGGGCCAAGGCGCAGGATGTCGCCGGGCCGGGCCCGGTGCACCAGGGCGTTGGAGACCCAGCCGACCGGAACTGCCTTGATGTGGAAGGTGAGCAGACCGTCCCGGCGAGGCGTCGAGACGAAGGAATTCGGTGCGGGAGCACCAACCGACCTAGCCGAAAGGAGTGCACACCAACTCACCTCACCGGCACGGCCGCAGAACGGTGGACGCTGCTGTACGCCGAGGCGAGTACACGCAGTTACTCCCGCTGTCAGACGCCCGATTACCCCATTCCCGGCACCGTGTTTCACGTGAAACCACTCAAACGCTCCGCTCGCCGCAGCCTTCTCGTCGCGCATGTCGCGGTATCCGTGAGCTGGCTGGGACTGACTGTCGGGCTACTGACGCTCGGGATCACGGCCTTCCTCACCGGCGACCCCGCCACCGCGCAGGCCGCCACCCGCGCTATGAAGATTTTCGGAGACTGGCTGGTCATCCCGGTCGCCCTGCTCTCCCTGCTCAGCGGCCTCGTCCTGGCTCTCCGTACGCCTTGGGGACTGGCCAGGCACCGGTGGGTCTGGACAAAGTTCTGGCTCACCCTGGTCACTGCGGCACTGTCGATCTTCTCGTTGCGCCCCGGCATCAACGAGGCGGCGGCGCGTGGCGCTGTCGGTATCAACCTGGTGGTCGCTCCGTCGGTGGCGACGGCAACGTATCTGTTCATCACCGCGGTATCAGTGCTGAAGCCCTGGGGATTGACCCAGCGCGGCCGACGGCTGCGCATCCTGGCCGGAGCCCGTAAAGGAGTGGACGAGCAATCACCACATCGGACAGCCTGACCTTCATGCTCACCCCGCTGCCCCGTCCGCTCGCCGAATTGCCTGTCCGGCGTCTCACCCTGGGTGACCTGGTCGCCTGCGCCGATCTCTGCGAGGACCGCGGATGGCCACGCGATGAGCACAGATGGGGTCTGCTCCTGGCCGCAGGTACGGGCTATGGCATGGACGATCCCGGAGGCAAAGGCCTGATGGCCGCTTGTGTAGTGACCTCCTACGGTCCACGACTGGCTGCCATCGGCATGCTGCTCGTCGCCGAGCGATATGCACGACAGGGAGTCGCCCGCCATCTGATGCGCCATGTGATCGACGAGGCCGCAGGCACCCCGCTCAGCCTGTACGCGACATCCGCGGGACAACCGCTCTACGAACAGCTCGGCTTCGCGGTCGTGGGCCGCGTCGAGCGGGTCACTGGGTTCTTCCGGCCGACCGGCGACAGAGCGTCCGCTGTGACCGTGCGCCCGGCCACGGCGGAGGACCTGCAAGCCATGGTCCGGCTGGACACGGACGTCTTCGGCTCCGACCGGACACATGTCCTCGCCCGGCTGCCCGCGTATGCCGACCACATCCGGGTCGCGGAGGACGACGGAAAGCTCGTCGGTTACGCAGCAACCTGGCCGAGCGCTCATACGCATGTGGTCGGCCCGCTCATCGCGCCCGACACCGACACCGCTCAGGCACTCGTCGCATCGCTCGCAGAGGCGACGGATCTACCGTTGCGCGCGGACATCGACGCGCGCCATGCGGAGCTGCTCGACTGGTTCGAGGAGCGCGGTCTGCAAAGAGGCTCCAAAACCACGCTGATGACTTATGGAACCTCGGACCTGCCGGGCGACTGGACCCGTCGCTACGCTCCGCTGACCGTAGCGACGGGCTGACCCACGCGGCTTTGAACTGACACCGAGCGTGGGCGGTGCGAGCGTCAGGCGAGAGCCTTCACCGCAGCCGTCGCGAAGCCGTGGTCCTGGTCGGGAGCGCCTCCGCCGACGCCGATGGCGCCGATGAGCCGACCGTCGCGGTGGACCGGGACACCACCGGCTATGAAGAGCAGCGGACGGTCGAGGGCGGTCGGCAGGGTATGGAAGAGCCCGCCCGGCTGGACCGCGTCGACGAGGTCGGCGGTGGGGGCGTTGAGCTGAAGGGCCGTGTATGCCTTGCGGGTGCTGGTCTCACCGGCGATGAGAACGGCCCTGTCGTCCCGCCGGAAGGCCAGCAGATGGCCGCCGGCGTCGAGGATCGTGACAGCAACGGCGACACCGGCGGCTTCGGCGGCGCCGCGGGCCGCTTCGATGAGCGCTTCGGCGTCCGGGGTGGTCAGCGGGGCAACGGCGACAGTGGTGGTGCTCATGGGGGTGTCTCCTTGGTGCGATGTGGTGCTGTGTGTGAGGTGAGTGGTGTGAGGGGGTCAACGCTGGGGCGCGGGGGTCGCGAGCGGTTCAGGACTGTGCTGGGCGACGAGTCGGCCCCGGGCGACCTTGCTGCGGCGTTCCAGAGCGCCGGAGACGACCGCAAGAACCAGGGCGGAGGCGGCCAGGGCGGCGCCGACCCAGTTGGGTGCGGTGTAGCCGAGGCCGGCTGCGATGACCAGGCCACCGAGCCATGCCGACAGCGCGTTGCCGAGGTTGAAGGCACCGATGTTGACGGCGGAGGCGAGGGTCGGAGCACCGGCTGCCTGGTCGAGCACCCGCTTCTGCAGCGGCGGCACTGTGGCGAAGCCCAGGCCCCCGATCAGCACGATGGTGACGGCCGCTGCGATCTTGTTGTGGGCGGTCAGGGTGAACAGGGCCAGAACCACGGCGAGGGCACCGAGCGACATGTACAGCATCGGCATCAGATGGCGGTCGGCGAACTTGCCGCCGAGCAGATTGCCGCCCACCATGCCCAGACCGAAGAGGACGAGGAGCCAGGTGACGCAAGACGCGGAGTATCCGGCGATCTCGGTCATCATCGGGGTGATGTAGGTGATCGCGGCGAAGACTCCGCCGAAGCCGAGCACGGTCATCGCCATGGCGAGCAGGACCTGCACATTGCGGAACGCTGCCAGCTCGTGGCGGAGCCGTACACCCTCGGGGCGGGGCTGTTCGGGGACGAGCCTGGCCACACCTAGGAGGCCGATGACACCGAGCGCGGCGACGACGAAGAATGTGGTCCGCCAGCCGACGCTCTGTCCGATGTAGGTGCCCAGCGGTACGCCGATGACATTGGCGATGGTGAGGCCCGTGAACATCATGGCGATCGCACCGGCCTTCTTCTGCGGGGCGACCAGATCGGCCGCCACGACCGATCCGATGCCGAAGAAGGCGCCGTGGGCGAGAGAGGCGATCACGCGGCCGGCGACCATCACACCGAAGACCGGGGCGACGGCGGAGACCACGTTGCCCACGACGAACAGCCCCATCAGCAGCATGAGCATGCGCTTACGGGTGACGCGGGTGCCGAGGACCGTCATCAGCGGTGCGCCGAGGACGACACCGAGGGCGTATCCCGTGACGAGGAATCCTGCGGTCGGGATCGAGACCTGGAAGTCCGCAGCAACCTCGGGGAGCAATCCCATGATCACGAACTCGGTGGTTCCGATACCGAAAGCCCCAATGGCGAGGGCGAGGAGCGCGAGCGGCATGGGTTTCACCTTCCCTGACGATTGCATCTGCGCCTTACGAGCGTCCACAATAATTACAAGCGCTGGCTAATTGCAAACGCGGGCTATTGCGGACGTCGCCTATCCTGGACGCAAGCAGCTCCGAGAAGGAGAAGAGAGACCCATGACAGCTACAGACCCCGCACTGACCGCCCTCTCCCAGGGCTGGTGCGCCCTCTCCTTGCTTCACGGGAGGATTGAGGCCCGTATCGAGCGGGCGCTGCAGGCCGGGCACGGTCTCAGCATGCGGGAGTACTCCCTGCTCGACGTCCTGAGCAGGCAGCACAACGGCCCCGGCGGCCATCTCCAGATGAAACAGGTCGCGGACGCCGTCGTGCTCAGCCAGAGCGCCACCACCCGCCTGGTCACCCGCCTCGAGGACCGCGGACTACTGACCCGGTATCTCTGCGACACCGATCGCCGCGGCATCTACACCGATGTCACCGAGGCCGGCCTCACCCTGCTCGCCGAGGCCCGGCCGACCAATGACACCGCGCTGCGCGCCGCACTCGACGAAGCCGCCAAGAATCCCGAGCTGGCCCCACTCGTCAGGGCGGTCGAAGAGCTCAAGGCCCCCGCACAGGTCGCGTGAGCCGCCGCGCATGCGCTGAGAGCCCCCCGAGCAGGCCGGGTGATTCCCCGCGCCGTCCACGTGATCTGCGTACTCTGCCGATCATGAGCGATCTGGAAATACGCCCCGCGGCCCTCGCCGACATCCCCGCGATCGTGGCCATGCTCGCCGACGATCCGCTGGGTGCAGAACGTGAGTCGCCGGACGACCTCACCCCTTACCGCGCCGCATTCCGGCGGCTGGCCGACGACCCGAACCAGCACGTGGTCGTCGCCGTGCGAGAGGGCCGCGTCGTCGGAACCCTGCAGCTGACGGTGATCCCTGGACTCTCCCGGCGCGGCTCGACCCGCTCGGTCATCGAAGGCGTCCGTATCCACGCCGCCGAGCGCGGCAGCGGCCTCGGCACCCAACTGATCGAATGGGCCGTGGACGAATCCCGGCGCCAGGGCTGCCAGTTGGTCCAGTTGACGTCCGATGCGACCCGGACCGATGCTCATCGTTTCTACGAGCAGCTGGGTTTCGCCGCCAGCCACGTGGGCTTCAAGCTCGCACTCTGACCCCGTCCGAAGTCCGAGGGCTTGCCTGTGCTGCACCGCATCAGTGACGGACAGCGCAGGATCAGGCTCGGGCGGCGACATCTCCTGCCCTGTCCGTACGGACCGCGTCCCCGGTGTCCGTGGCCGATGCGGTCGTCGCTCTGCACGCCACCGGCGCCGCCACCGTCTTCCTTTCCGGGGGCGCCCGGATGTCCGAGGCACAGCGAGCCGATGGCGAGCCGGTCTGGCGACTGCTGTCCGACATCGACCGGGATGCCACCGCCGTGGTCGAGGCGGAAGCGTCCCGGCTGTCGCCATGAGTGGGCCAGGCGCGGATCACTCCACACTTTCGTCCCCCCACTGGAACGGGAGTTGACGGCCTGAGCCGGCCAGCCCGCCCGTTTCACGTGAAACGTGGTGCTCAGGCCCCGAGGCCCCGCCACCCACCCTCGTCCACACCGCCGGGAACGGCCGCTGTGGCGTCGTACGGCTCCCGTGTGAAGACGAACGAACCCAGGTCGAGATGGTTCACGCTGCCGTCGCCGTTCCGGACGATACGCAGCGTCTCCCCCGCGTAATAGCCGTTGAGGCCGACCCAGGTGCCGTCGGGTTGTGCGGTGAATCGGGCACCGCGGCCATTGCCACGCAGGGGCTCGAGGTCCAGTCCACCGTCCGAAGTCAGCCGCAGGATGTTCGCGTTTGTGCCCCAGTACCAGGGACCGGTCAGAGCGAGCAGCTCCGCGTCCGCCTCGGGCAGCGGGCGCCAGGGCTCCGGAATGCGGGGTTCGGCCTCGGCGACGATCCTCACGAGGTCGGCGGCAACACCGCCGACAATCAGCCCCGACGTGGTGTTGGTGAGAACGACGGCCGCCACATCGTCCTCGACGCTGACCCACAGAGCGGCCAGGAAGCCGGGCAGTGAGCCTGTGTGCCCGAAGAGCGTGCGGCCGTTCCTCCGCCCGAGCTGAAGCCCCAGACCATAATTGGACTCCCAGTCACCGGACTCGGTCGGCGCGGACGGTTCGCGCATCTGCTCCACGGAGGCGGCACAGAGCACCCGGTCGTCCCCTCCGGCAAGAAAGGCCGCGAAGCGGAGGAGATCGCCGGTGGTGGACCAGAGCTGGCCGGCCGGGGCCATCAGTCCGAGATCCTCGGTCGGCTCGGGCAGCATGACATCCGCCCAGGGATGCACGGCCCAGCCACCTGCGTGCGGCGCCTGCGACTGGGGGCTCGTGCGGTGCATGCCCAGCGGTTCCAGGATCTCGCGTCGAAGCACCTCGGCCCAGCTCGCCCCGCGCACCTTCTCGACCAGCGCGCCCAGCAGTGTGTAGCCCGGGTTCGAGTAGTGATGGCGTCGGCCTGGAGTGTGCATCCGCGTCTGCTCGCCGAGTACATCGGCAAGCTCGGGCCTCAGTGTGCCGGGAGTCCTCTCCCACCAGGGCGCAGGTGACTCGGCGCCCAGTCCCGCGCTGTGGCCCAGGAGTTGATGGACAGTGACTCCACCGACGCCCGTGCCGGGCAGATGCTTCTCCAGCGGGTCGTCCAGATCCAGAAGTCCCTCGTCGCGCAGTCGTAGAACCAGCACTGCCGTGAAGGTCTTGGTGATTGAGCCGATCCTGAACTGGGTGTCGGCGTCGGGGGCATGGCCGTCCACACAGCTGCGGGAGCCGTTCCAGACGGTCTGCCCCTGCCTCTGTACCGCTGCGACGAGCGAGGGCGCCCGGCCTTCCGACTGTGCGGTGGCGATGCGGTGCAGCAGAGCACGCTGCGTACTGGGGAGCAACTGTTCAGATGGGGAGGTCATGCTCAACAACTACCCGCAGAACCCAAGCCGTGGCGAACTCATTTCGCAGCACCTGGATCACGCACCGTCATCGCCACCGGACGCCCGGTCAGCGCGTACGGCTGTATGTCCTGACCAGCGCGCCGTTGTCGAAGACACGAACCGAGTCCAGCGCGAACACGGTGGGCGCGAAGTCCGATCCGAACATCGGCATGCCCGATCCGTAGACCAGCGGATACGTCTTGATCACCAGCTCGTCGATCTCGTCGATCAGCTCTCCGGCGAGCTTGGAGCCACCGCAGAGCCAGATCCCGAGCTCACTGTCCTCCGCCTTGAGTTCCCGGACCCTTGCGACCACGTCGTCGGAGACGAGCTCGACATTCGGGTCGGGTGACTCCTTGAGGGTCCGCGAAGCGACGATCTCGCGCAGCTGGGCGTACGGGCTGGTGATGTTCACGTCCAGCGCCAGTTGATAGCTGGCCCTCCCCTGGATCACGGTGTCGAACCGCTGGTTCTCGACGCCGTGAAAGCCGAGCAGCTCGCGGCCCTCGGTCGAAACCGTCTCCGGGTACTGCGTTTTCAGGAACTCAAGGAACTCCTCGTTCACGAACTGATACATGGACGACGCGTCACCGCTCGGGTCTCCGATGAAACCGTCGATGGAGCAGGCGATGAAGTAGGTCAGCTTGCGCACAGGATCCCCGTTCCGTTGCGGCGTATCCGAACCGCAACCACTTCAACTAGAGTGCTTCATGTGTAGTGGTTATGCAATCCCTTTACACGAAAGAGCCGAAGAAGAAGATCAAGGAAGGTATACGCATGGTCAGGAACCCCGAGCGCAGAACAGCGCTCGTCGATGCCGCCATCGAAGTACTGGCGGACGAGGGCGCGCGAGGACTCACGTTCCGCGCGGTCGATGCACGCGCCGACGTCCCGGTGGGCACGTCGTCCAACTACTTCGCCAACCGTGACGACCTGTTCATGCAGGCGGCCGCCCGTATCACCGTCCGGATGACACCGGACCCGGCCAAGGTCGTGGAGGCCATGCGCCCGACGCCCTCGCGTGAGCTGGTCGCCGACCTGATGCGATGGCTGGTGCAGCGCATGGAGGACGACCGCACCGGCTACCTCGCCATGCTGGAACTCCGCCTGGAGGCCACTCGCCGACCGGCGCTCCGCAACCGGCTGACGCGGCCCGTCCGTGCCAACTTCGACGAGAGCGCCCGGTTCCACCAGGAGGCGGGCCTGCCGGGCGACGCGGACGCCTTCCTGGTGCTCTACCTGGCCATGACGGGCCTGCTGCTGGAGCACTTCACGCTGCCCGACGTTCTCATCGACCCCGAGAGCGATCTCCGGGCCGAAGCCACCTTGAACCGGCTGGTGGGGACGGTGGTCACGCGCGTCATTCCGCCGTCCTGAACCCGTCCCTCACCGGTCGTCCGAGACCGGGAAACTCTGCAGTACGGCTGGCCTGCGGTTCTTCAGCCTGTCTCACGTGATGCCACGGTGGGTTCGCCTCATGGAGCGCGCCATTTTCTCGGGACCTCGATGGCGGTCAGGCCCCCAGCCGGATGCATGGGAACGCGCTCTGCCGGCAGTCTCACGATGATGTCGTGAACGACATCCGTACGGCATCGGCCGTGAGATCACGACATGGTGCGTGAGACCCCGCAGGACTGCTGTAGGTTCTCAGGTCCTCTGTCATGTGACGGTGCTGTGACCTGCGGTTCTTCTGGTTGTCTCAGGTCGTGTCGCCGAGGTGCTGTCTCCGGGACGTGTCATTTCCTATACCTGCGACCGGCACGGCCGCCTCGGGCGGAGTGACTGTGGTCAGACAGGACTCAACAGGACTCCCTCAATGACGTGGCGATGGCCAGCGGCCTGGTTCGCATCGGTGTCGATGTGCTCCGTCAGAACCAGAGCCTTCCACAGTGGCCACCCACAGGCCCACACCCGCGCTGTTCTGCCGACGGTGAAGACCGGCCCGACCGGGCTCGACAATCACTACAGTCCAGTCTCATCACGACGGTCACAACGCGCACGGTCGAATACCCGGCCGACGGCCTAACGATGATCGGGCACCTCGCGCTCCCCGCCGGTGTCGACCGCCGGCCCGCAGTCCTGATCGGGCCCGAGGGGCCGGGCCTGAACGACTTCCAGCGCCGCCGGGCCGACGCCCTCGCCGAACTGGGGTACGTTGCGCTGGCCTTCGACCTCCACGGCGGGCGCTGGTTCACCGACCCACAGGAGATGCTCGCGCGCGTGACCCCGCTGCTCGCCGACCCCGGCCGGATGCGGGGTATCGGCCATGCGGCACTCGATGTGCTGCGTGCCGAACCGCGGACCGACCCCGACCGGATCGCCGCTATCGGCTACGGCACCGGGGGCGCAATCGTGCTGGAACTCGGGCGCGACGGCGTCGACCTGCGGGCGATCGGGACGGTCAACGCACTGACCACTGGCCGACCGGGCGAGGCGGCGCGCATCCGTTGCCCCGTGTGGGCCGGGGTCGGATCGAAGGACCCGATCATGCCCGCTGAGCAACGGGACGCCATCGCCGCCGAGATGCAGGCCGCGGGCGTCGACTGGCGCTTCGTGGTCTACGGCGGAGCCCTGCACGCCTTCCACCACCCGCCGGTCGACCAGACCGTGCTCCCCGGCGTCGGCTACCACCCGCAGCACGCGCAGCGAGCCTGGCGCGACGTCGTCGACCTGCTCGCCGAGTGCCTGCCCGTACCCTGCCAGTCTCAGGATCGTGCCCTATAGGTCTTCACTTGTCCGTCGCGCGTGAGATGAGGACACGAAATCTGAGACCCCGCAGACCGCCTGCAGGGTCTCAAATCGCGTGACATGTTGATCTCAGCTGACCAGCGGATCCCCGGGTTGTCTCACGGGACGTAATGCGGCTTGAGTCTCAGTTCCATGGCACTTCATCAATTTCCGCGCGCTTTGGTGAGGTTGCGTCATCTCAACGCGTCAGCGCCGACCTGGTGCTATGGCCGGTCCGGTCCTTCGGCCGCGCGTCACCCTGAGATGCGGGCTTCGATGCCGTCGAGCAGGAAGTCGAGGCCGATCCGGAAGGTGTGGTCGGCGTCCAGGTGGGCGGCATCGCGCACCACCGTGGCCAGCGCGGGGAATCGGCCAGTGGCGAAGGTTCGCTCCAGATAGGGCCCGAGTGAGGCCTGCCAACGCTTCTCGTCCATCCCGGTGGCCCGCTCGGCACGCCGCTCGGCGATCTCCCGACGCACCGCGCCGATCACATACGCGTTGACTGCGGCGACCACCGGCATGATGGCGTCCACGTCGACGTCGCCCAGCGCGGCCACCACGGTCTCCCCACTGGCCAGCGCGTGCGGCCCGAGCTGGGGTCGGCCACCCAGTAGATCGGCGAGCCATTCGTGCTCGTGAGCGGCGTGCCGAGTGGCTTCGGCAAGAGACCGGAGCACCTCCCGCCAGCCGTCTCCGACCGGCCGGATCTCGGCATGGGCGGCGTCGACCATCAGGTCGAGCAACTCCTCCTTGCTGGCGATGTAGCCGTACAGCCGCATCGGACGGACGCCCAGCGCGGTGGCGACCTTGCGCAGCGACGCCGCATCCAGGCCGTCCGCGTCGGCCAGCTGGATCGCCGCTCGCACGATCCGTTCCCGGCTCAACGGGGCCGGCACGGGTCGATTCGGTGGCTCCGGCCTCTCCCACACCAACATGCCGCTAACAATACATCGCATCGGGCGATACAGTGTATCGACCGCTACGACGTATCGAAGGAGGCAACCGTGACCATCACCATTGTCGGAGCCGGCTTGGGTGGCTTGGCCCTTGCCCGGGTGCTGCACGTGAACGGCATCGACGCCGTCGTGTATGAACGTGAATCGTCACGCGGTGCGCGCGGTCAGGGCGGCATGCTCGACATCCACTCCGGCCAGCGGGCGCTGCGCGAGGCCGGTCTGATCGACCAGTTCTACGCGATTGCCCGTGGTGAAGGCCAGGACATGCGTCTTCTCGAGCCGGATGGCACCCTGCTGCTCCAGGAGGACACGTCCGACGACGCCCCGCTTGAGCGACCCGAGGTCGACCGCGCCGATCTGCGCAATCTGTTCCTGGATTCCCTCCCCGAAGACGTGGTGCGCTGGGGACACGCGTTCAAATCCACCGACAACGGCCTGCTGCACTTCGCCGACGGCAGCAGTGCGACGTATGACCTGCTGGTCGGCGCGGACGGCGCGCAGTCCCGGGTCCGCGCGCTGCTCACCGACGCCCGCCCGGCACATATCGGCCAGAACGTCGTCGAGGTCGGCATTCCCGACATCGACCGCACGCACCCCGACCTCGCGGCGATGGTCGGGCGCGGCAACTACTGGGTGCTCGGCAACGGACTGTCCCTGGCGGCGCAGCGCAACGGCGACGGCCGCGTTCGCATCGGCCTCAGCTTCTATGACACCGCCGAGGACTGGTTCGCTACCAGCGGGATCCCGTTCGACGACCCGGCCGCCGCCCGGGCGCGGCTGATCGACCTGCTCCCCGGCTGGGACTCACGGTTCACCGCGCTGATCGCGGCCTGCGACGACACGGTCGTGCCGCGGTCGATCACCACTCTCCCGGTCGGCCTGACCTGGCCGTCGACGCCAGGCGTCACGCTGCTCGGCGATGCCGCGCACCTGATGCCGCCGGTGGGAGAGGGCGCCAACATGGCGCTGCTCGACGGCGCCCTGCTCGGTCTCGCGCTGGCCGCGCACCCGGACGACTTTCCCGCCGCCGTCAAAGAATACGAACGCGAGATGTTCGAACGCACCAGCGCTGCCGCCCGGATGTCCGCGGACATGCAGGAATTGCTGACGTCGCCGGACGCCGCCCAGAAAATGCTCGCATTCTTCCAACCCGGCTGAAGGTAACCAAATACGACCAGGAAACCGGTCGTCCAGCCAGCGCGATCATGACCTCCAGCGCGGACTCCACCCATCGGCCATCGGCCCTGCCGAAGGGCCGCGCCTCGGCACTTGCCGCTGGACGACTACAGACCGCCTGCTCAGGTCTGTGCCATGTCCACGAAGCGCGAGTAGTGACCCTGGAAGGCCACGGTGATCGTCGCCGTCGGGCCGTTACGGTGCTTGGCGACGATCAGGTCGGCCTCGCCGGCGCGGGGGGACTCCTTCTCGTACGCATCCTCGCGGTGCAGCAGGATCACCATGTCGGCGTCCTGTTCGATGGATCCGGATTCACGCAGGTCGGAGACCATCGGCTTCTTGTCCGTGCGCTGTTCGGGGCCACGGTTCAGCTGGGAGAGCGCGATGACCGGGAGCTGCAGCTCCTTCGCGAGCAGCTTGAGGTTTCGGGACATGTCCGAGACCTCCTGCTGGCGGCTCTCTGCACGCTTCGAGCCGCCGGACTGCATCAGCTGCAGATAGTCGATGACCACGAGCTTGAGGTCGTTGCGCTGCTTGAGCCGACGGCACTTCGCCCGGATCTCCATCATGGAGAGGTTCGGGGAGTCGTCGATGTAGAGGGGGGCTGCCGAGACATCGGGCATCCGGCGAGCCAGCCGCGTCCAGTCCTCGTCGGTCATGGTGCCGGAACGCATGTGGTGCAGCGCGACTCGCGCCTCGGCCGAGAGCAGTCGCATCGCGATCTCGTTGCGCCCCATTTCGAGGGAGAAGATCACGCTGGGCAGGTTGCTCTTGATCGAACAGGCCCGTGCGAAATCCAGCGCCAGAGTGGACTTGCCCATGGCCGGACGGGCCGCGATGACAACCATCTGGCCCGGGTGCAGGCCGTTCGTCAGGGCGTCGAGGTCGGTGAAGCCGGTCGGCACCCCGGTCATCTCACCGCTGCGCGAACCGATCGCCTCGATCTCGTCGAGAGCGCCTTCCATGATGTCGCCGAGCGGCAGGTAGTCCTCGCTGGTGCGCTGCTCGGTGACGGCGTAGATCTCGGCCTGCGCGGAGTTCACGATGTCGTCGACATCGCCGTCGGCCGCGTATCCCATCTGCGTGATCTTCGTCCCGGCTTCGACGAGCCGCCTGAGGACCGCCCGTTCGTGGACGATCTCCGCGTAGTACGAGGCATTGGCCGCGGTCGGCACGGACTGGACGAGGGTGTGCAGATACGGAGCTCCGCCCACCTTGGTGATCTCGCCACGCTTGACCAGTTCGGCCGCCACCGTGATCGGGTCGGCCGGCTCCCCCTTGGCATAGAGGTCGAGGATCGCCTGGAAGACGGTCTCGTGGGCGGGGCGGTAGAAGTCGTGTCCCTTGATGATCTCCACGACGTCGGCAATGGCGTCCTTGGACAGGAGCATGCCGCCGAGGACCGACTGCTCGGCATCGAGGTCCTGGGGCGGCA
Source organism: Streptomyces sp. NBC_01224 (assembly GCF_036002945.1). Classification (NCBI taxonomy): domain Bacteria; kingdom Bacillati; phylum Actinomycetota; class Actinomycetes; order Kitasatosporales; family Streptomycetaceae; genus Streptomyces; species Streptomyces sp. NBC_01224. The sequence continues at coordinate 4,590,606 of NZ_CP108529.1, forward strand.
CCCGCTCGAAACCGGGGGAACCGCCCTCCCATCCGCTGCTCTCCCTGCCGCGTTCGTGCTGCTCGCCGCGGTCCCGGCCTTCGCCGCGGCGCTGGCGGGAAACGGGCAGACGGTCACTGGGACCGGTGTCGGCCCAGGGGTCGTCCAAAGGCTCGGGAATACTCACCGGGCCACCTCCTCCCGTCCGCTCCGCGGACCTCGCCGTGCGACTCTTTCTTACGGCACAGCACCGACAAACAAGACGCCCGACTCCGGTTCCGGCACGTCGAGTTCTGCGGGGTTCCAGGGCCGGAACGGGGTGCGGGCGCCGGACCACGGTAGGCCGCTCAGCACCGTCAGCCAATCTGGTTATCCACAGGGCATGTGGACGACGGACCAGATGCTGTGGAGAACTCTGCGGAACCTGTGCACGGAGCGGGGGACAGCACTGTGGACAAACTCATAGCACCCGCACCATCAAGGCTCTGACCTGGAGTTTCTCCATCCACGGGCTGTGGGGGAGAAAAACTTTCCGAGTCAGCACAAGATCACGACAAACAGCGCACGAGAGAATGCCGGGTGGCAATAAATGTAAGGACTGAATAGGCATTGCATCCATTACCTGTGGAAGATTAGATTGGCCCCCATGATCCAGGCCCCGGCACCTCTGCCGCCCAGTCGTCGACGGCACGACCGCGAGATCATCTCGCTGGCCGTCCCTGCCTTCGGCGCGCTCGTCGCCGAGCCGCTCTTCGTGATGGTCGACAGTGCCATCGTCGGCCATCTCGGCACACCGCAACTGGCCGGCCTGGCCGTCGCCGCAGCCCTGTTGACCACCGCCGTCAGCATCTTCGTCTTTCTCGCGTACGCCACCACCGCGGCAGTGGCAAGGCGGGTCGGAGCGGGCGATCTGGCCTCCGCGATCCGGCAGGGCATGGACGGCATCTGGCTGGCCCTACTGCTCGGCATCTTCGTCATCGCCCTCACGCTCCCCACAGCGCCCTGGCTCGTGGACGTCTTCGGCGCCTCCGACACCGCAGCCCCCTACGCCACCACATATCTGAGGATCTCCAGCCTCGGCATCCCGGCCATGCTCGTGGTGATGGCCGCGACCGGCGTACTCCGTGGCCTGCAGGACACCCGAACCCCGCTCTATGTCGCCATCGGAGGCTTCGCGGCCAACGGAGCCCTCAATGCAGGACTCGTCTACGGCGCCGGGCTCGGCATCGCCGGATCGGCCTGGGGCACTGTAATCGCACAGATCGCCATGGCCGCCGCATATCTCATCGTGGTGGTACGGGGAGCACGTCGGCACGGCGCCTCGCTGCGGCCCGACGCCGAAGGCATCAAGGCCAGCGCCCAGGCAGGCGTTCCGCTGCTGGTTCGTACGCTGTCGCTCCGTGCCGTGCTGATGATCGCCACAGCCGTCGCCGCCCGCCTCGGCGACACCGAGATCGCCGCGCACCAGATCATCCTCTCCCTCTGGACCCTGATGGCCTTCGCCCTCGACGCCATCGCCATTGCAGGGCAGGCCATCATCGGCCGCCACCTGGGAGCCGATGACGCCAAGGGCGCACGCGAGGCATGCCGCCGCATGGTGCAGTGGGGCATCGCTTCCGGGGTGGTGTTCGGGGCACTGATCGTCCTTGCCCGGCCGTTGTTCGTACCCCTGTTCACCGACGACCAGTCCGTTCAGGACACGCTGTTCCCGGCGCTGCTGGTGGTGGCGCTGTCCCAGCCGATCGCCGGCGTGGTCTTCATCCTGGACGGAGTGCTGATGGGCGCCGGAGACGGGCGGTATTTGGCCTGGGCCATGCTCGTCACTCTGGCCCTCTTCGCCCCGGTCGCCCTGCTGGTGCCGACGTTCGGCGGCGGCCTGACCGCGCTGTGGTGGGCTATGGCCCTGATGATGGCCGTCCGCATAGTGACGCTCTGGCTGCGCACCCGATCGGGCAAGTGGATCGTCACCGGAGCCACCCGCTGAGCCACCGGCCGACGCCCCGTTTCACGTGAAACAGCAAAGGGCCGTACCTCGTGGGGTACGGCCCTTCACCTGCTCTGGTGAGCTGTGCCCTTAGGCAGCAACGACCTCGATGCCGAGCTTCGCAGCGACCTCGGGGTGCAGACGCACGGACACCTGGTGTCCGCCGAGCGTCTTGATCGGCGAGCCGAGCTCGACGCGACGCTTGTCGACGTCGGGGCCACCGGCAGCCTTGATCGCCGAGGCGATGTCGGCCGGGGTCACGGAGCCGAAGAGACGGCCGGCGTCGCCGGAGCGAACGGCCAGACGGACCTTCACGGCCTCGAGCTTGGTCTTGATCTCGTTGGCCTGCTCGATCGTGGCGATCTCGTGGATCTTGCGGGCGCGGCGGATCTGCGCCACGTCCTTCTCGCCACCCTTGGTCCAGCGGATGGCAAAGCCACGCGGAACCAGGTAGTTACGGGCGTACCCGTCCTTGACGTCGACGACGTCGCCCGCAGCACCGAGGCCGGAGACCTCGTGGGTGAGGATGATCTTCATGATTCGGTCACCCTTCCCTTATCGCGCGGTGGACGTGTAGGGCAGCAGCGCCATCTCACGGCTGTTCTTGACTGCCGTGGCGACGTCACGCTGGTGCTGCGTGCAGTTGCCGGTCACGCGGCGGGCACGGATCTTGCCGCGGTCGGAAATGAACTTCCGCAGCATGTTCGTGTCCTTGTAGTCCACGTACTGGGTCTTGTCCTTGCAGAACGCGCAGACCTTCTTCTTAGGCTTGCGCACAGGCGGCTTCGCCATGGTGTTTCTCCTGTGTGATCAAGAAGTGGGAGTACGAGCTGCCCTAGAAGGGCGGCTCGTCCGAGTAGCCGCCGCCGGAGCCACCGGAGCCGCCGGAGCTTCCGCCCCAACCGCCTCCGCCGCCCTGCTGGCCCCCGCCCTGCTGGCCGCCGGCAGGCGCACTTGTGGCCCACGGGTCGTCGGCGGGAGCGCCGCCGCCACCCTGCTGGCCACCGCCACCGGGACCGCCGCCCCAGTTGCCGCCGCCCTGCTGGCCACCGCCGTATCCACCCTGGCCGCCCTGACCACCGCGACCGGTGGTCTTGGTGACCTTGGCCGTGGCGTTCTTGAGGCTGGGGCCGACTTCCTCGACGTCCAGCTCGTAGACCGTGCGCTTGACGCCCTCGCGGTCTTCGTACGACCGCTGCTTCAGCCGGCCCTGCACGACTACGCGCATGCCTCGCTGAAGCGACTCGGCGACGTTCTCCGCCGCCTGCCGCCAGACCGAGCAGGTGAGGAACAGGCCTTCGCCGTCCTTCCACTCATTGGTCTGCCGGTCGAAGATGCGGGGAGTGGACGCGACACGGAACTTCGCGACCGCCGCACCGGACGGGGTGAAGCGCAGCTCGGGGTCGTCGACGAGATTGCCGACGACCGTGATGACGGTCTCGCCTGCCATGGGTGAACCTCTCGGCGGGGATTGCTTCTGGCTGCTTGCTGCTACTCGAACCCGATGACCGCTGAGCTAGATGCTCAGTGGATCTCGGGACGGAGGACCTTGGTCCGGAGGACCGACTCGTTCAGGTTCATCTGGCGGTCGAGCTCCTTGACGACCGCAGGCTCGGCCTGCAGGTCGATGACCGAGTAGATGCCCTCGGGCTTCTTCTTGATCTCGTAAGCGAGACGACGACGGCCCCAGGTGTCGACCTTCTCAACCTTTCCGCTGCCCTCACGGACGACGGAGAGGAAGTTCTCGATCAGCGGGGAGACAGCGCGCTCCTCGAGATCGGGGTCGAGGATGACCATCACCTCGTAGTGACGCATGTGGAACCCACCTCCTTTGGACTCAGCGGCCACGGTCGTTCCGTGGCAGGAGGGTCGTGATGCGTAAAGCAACAGTGTCTCCGAGTAAAACAGCCGCCACTGACAGCACCCTCTGTCGAGAGGGGCCGACGTGCTGGCCTGGGCAGACACCGGTGCAGACGTTACAGACTACCTGCACACCGGCTTCCGGTTGAAATCCGGTGCTCAGGAGACGCAATCTGTACACATCGGGTGTGAGCGGCGCCACGATGCGCCGCCTTTTCGGCCAGGAGGTACTCCATGGCACAGGCAACTCGGTCCCGTCCTCCCGTCTCCCTTCTCGCCACGGACGGCAAGACCCATCCGCTCCAGGAAGCCCTGGTGGTGGTGACCCTGGTCCTCGGTGCGCTCGCCTTCGTGACGGCGATGTTCCACAGCCTGCATCTGATCAGTTCGTGGGCCGGACTCATCGGGATCCTCACAGCTGCGTACGGGCAGTACGTCTCGGTGACCACGCGCGAGAGGTTCCCGCTGATCATCGGCCTGGGTGCATCCGCCATCGGGTTCTTCCTCGGCATGGCCCACGGCGGCCTCTTCGGCGGCTTGGTGGGCTGATTCGAGACAGACGCAACCAGGCACAACCGGACACCGCCGGACGCACGGGCCCGGCGCGAGGACCCCGTTCAGGGGCTTGGCGCCGCTCCCCGTGCAAGGACGGGGCCATCCCGGTCCCGGCGGGACGGACCGACAAGGTCCCATAGGGCCAGACGGGGCGCTCCCCGGTCGCAGTAGGCTTCGGCGCGAGAGCCGGAGCCCCTGACCGATGGGGACACACCTGCCGAGGAGCGCCCCGCATGAGCCTGACCCTGAGGACCATCAGCCGAGAGCAGCATCTGGCGTACATCCAGAATCTGCCCGCGGCGAGTCACTGCCAGGTCCCGGCGTGGGCTGATGTGAAGACCGAATGGCGCTCTGAGAATCTGGGATGGTTCGACAAGAGCGGCGAGTTGGTCGGTGTCGGCCTGGTGCTGTACCGCCAGCTGCCCAAGATCAAGCGGTACCTCGCGTACCTCCCCGAGGGCCCGGTCATCAACTGGCACGCCCCCAACCTGGACGACTGGCTGCAGCCGATGCTGGCGCATCTCAAGCAGCAGGGCGCCTTCTCCGTGAAGATGGGCCCGCCGGTCGTCATCCGCCGCTGGGACGCGGCCGCCATCAAGTCCGGTATCCAGGACCCCGATGTGAAGCGCCTGCGTGATGTCGAGGCCACCCACATCGAGCCGCGCGCCTTCGAAGTCTCGGACCGGCTGCGGAAGATGGGCTGGCAGCAGGGCGAGGACGGCGGCGCCGGATTCGGTGACGTACAGCCGCGCTATGTCTTCCAGGTCCCGCTGGCCAACCGATCGCTCGAAGACGTCCTCAAGGGCTTCAACCAGCTGTGGCGACGCAACATCAAGAAGGCCGAGAAGGCCGGCGTCGAGGTCGTCCAGGGCAGTTACGAGGACCTCGCCGAATGGCAGCGGCTGTACGAGATCACCGCGGTCCGCGACCGCTTCCGGCCACGCCCGCTCTCTTACTTCCAGCGCATGTGGACGGTGCTCAATTCCGAGGACCCCAACCGCATGCGGCTCTATTTCGCCCGGCACAACGGCGTCAACCTGTCCGCGGCGACGATGCTCGTCGTCGGTGGCCACGTCTGGTACTCGTACGGCGCGTCAGACAACATCGGACGCGAGGTCCGGCCCTCGAACGCGATGCAGTGGCGCATGCTGCGCGACTCGTACGCGATGGGCGCGACCGTCTACGACCTGCGCGGTATCAGCGACTCGCTCGACGAGACGGACCACCTCTTCGGTCTGATCCAGTTCAAGGTCGGTACCGGCGGCGAAGCCGTCGAGTACATCGGCGAGTGGGACTTCCCGCTCAACAAGCTGCTGCACAAGGCGCTCGACATCTACATGTCGCGCCGCTGATACGCGTCGTCCCGCTGACGAAACCGGCTTCATTCGTTTCAATGGGGACTTCGACTCCGCACACCTCCCACACACCGCAGCCACCAGAAGGGTTCCGGACCGGCCATGGCGCTCTCCCTCTACGTCGACACCGCGCGCTGGCGGGCGCACCAGAAATCCGTCCTCGACCAGTTCCCCGGCCTCGTCCCGGTCTGCAAGGGCAACGGATACGGCTTCGGTCACGAGCGGCTAGCCGACGAGGCCATCCGCTTCGGTTCCGACACGCTCGCCGTCGGCACCACCTATGAGGCGGCCCGCATAAAGGACTGGTTCAGCGGCGATCTGCTGGTCCTCACCCCGTTCCGCCGGGGCGAGGAGCCGGTGCCGCTGCCCGACCGTGTCATCCGGTCCGTCTCCTCCGTGGACGGCGTGCACGCCCTGGTGGGCGCGCGGGTCGTCATCGAGTGCATGAGCTCGATGAAACGCCACGGTGTCAAGGAGGAGGAGCTCGGGCAGCTGCACGCCGCCATCGAGGACGTACGCCTCGAAGGCTTCGCCCTGCACCTGCCGCTGGACCGCACGGACGGCTCGGACGCGGTCGAGGAAGTCATCGGCTGGATGGACCGGCTGCGCGCGGCCCGGCTGCCGCTGCACACCATGTTCGTCAGCCATCTGCGCGCCGAGGAGCTGGGCCGGCTCCAGCAGCAGTTCCCGCAGACCCGTTTCCGCGCCCGCATCGGCACCCGGCTGTGGCTCGGCGACCATGAGGCGACGGAGTACCGGGGTGCTGTTCTGGACGTCACGCGTGTCGTCAAGGGTGACCGTTTCGGCTACCGCCAGCAGAAGGCCGCCTCGGACGGCTGGCTGGTGGTCGTCGCCGGTGGTACGTCGCACGGTGTGGGCCTGGAGGCCCCGAAGGCCCTGCACGGTGTGATGCCGCGCGCCAAGGGTGTCGCCCGCGCGGGCCTGGCCACCGTCAACCGCAACCTGTCGCCGTTCGTCTGGGCCGGCAAGCAGCGCTGGTTCGCCGAACCGCCGCACATGCAGGTGTCGATCCTGTTCGTCCCCTCGGACGCGCAGGAGCCGAAGGTCGGCGACGAGCTGGTGGCCCATCTGCGCCACACGACCACCCAGTTCGACCGCCTCGTCGACCGGTAGGAGGCGCCGAGACGCTCTTCAGGGGGCCTCGGCCCCCTGAAGAGACCCGTCTCAGTCGGCGGCCGGTCCGTGCCCCGCTCCCCATTCCACCCGCGGCCCTTCGACGGCGGGAACGGCATGCCGCGGCGGATGCGCCGCCCGCCTCAGCACGAATGCGTCCTCGGCTCCGTCGAGCACCCCGCCGGACGGATCGTCCGACCCGTCGCGCCGCACGACGTCCCGCTCCGGCATCAGAATGTCCCGTACGACAACGGCGCAGAGGTACAGCGTGCCCAGCAGATGCAGGATGATCGCCAGCTGATACCCCTCCGTGGGCAGCCCCTGGTGCTTGTCCCCGCTCGTCGTGTACGCGAGGTACATCCAGATACCAAGGAAGTACATGACCTCGCACGTCTGCCAGATCAGGAAGTCGCGCCAGCGCGGCCTGGCCAGGACGGCCAGGGGGATCAGCCACAGCACGTACTGCGGCGAATAGACCTTGTTGACGAGGATGAACGCTGCGACGACGAGAAAGGCGAGCTGCGCGAAGCGCGGCCTGCGCGGTGCCGTCAGCGCCAGCGCGGCGATGGCCGCGCACAGCAGGGCCATCAACAGCTCCGAGACGTGGTTGACGGTCGGGGTCTCGATGGTCATGCCGGCGCGCTGGGTGATGATCAGCCAGAAGGAGCCGAAGTCGATGCCCCGCTCCTTGCTGAAACCGTAGAACTTGCTCCATCCCTCGGGCGCGAAGATCATCACCGGCAGATTCACCACCAGCCAGGAGACCACCGCCCCGAGCGTCGCCAGGCCGAACTCCCGCCATTTGCCCGCCCGCCAGCACAGCACGAAGGCAGGCCCCAGCAGGAGCACGGGATAGAGCTTGGCGGCCGTGGCAAGCCCGATGAGGACACCGAACGCCAGCACCCGCCCCCGGGACCACATGAGCATCGCCGCAGCCGTCAGCGCGACCGCCAGCAGGTCCCAGTTGATCGTCGCGGTGAGCGCGAAGGCGGGCGCGAGAGCGACCAGTAGTCCGTCCCAGGGGCGGCGCCGGTGTGTACGGGCGACGCAGACGGCGATGATCACGGCGCAGATCATCAGCAGGCCGGCGTTGACCATCCAGTACATCTGCTCGCGGTGCTGAATGGATCCGCCCGGTGTCAGCCAGGACGCGATCTGCATGAACAAGCCCGTCAGGACGGGGTACTCCAGGTACTGCATGTCGCCGGGCAGCCGGTCCAAGTACGGCACGAGACCGTCGGAGAAGCCACGTCCGACATAGAGATGCGGAATGTCCGAGTAGCAGGCGTGCGTGTACTGCGAACCGGCACCCCTGAACCACGCCCAGTTGTAGCAGGGCAGCTTCTGCACCATGCCCAGCGCGAACATCCCGAGGGCCACCAGCGCGACGACGCCCACGGGCGTGAGTGCCGTGCTGCCGACCCGTGTCCAGCGTCCCGACCGGCCGCCGATCAGCTCGCTGCCTGCCTCGGCGATCTCGTCCTGGTGCGTGGGCCGTACGACGGGCCGTTCCTGGTGCACACTCGTGTCTTCTGCGCTTGGCATGCCGCTCATCCTGCCGTACGGGACTGTGGAAACGACGAGGGCCGCCGCACCATGTGGTGCGGCGGCCCTTGACCAGATCCGGTCGGCCGGATCGCCGGTCTATCCGGCCGGAGGGACGTTAACCGGCCGGGCCCCCGAAGAATCCGCCGTTGCCGTTGCCATTGCCATTGCCATTGCCATTGCCGTTGCCACCGCCCGGTGGCGTGGAGGACGGCGACGGGCTGGTGCTGGGACCGCCTGCGGCTCCGCCGTTGTCAGCGCCGGTGTTGGTCCCGCCGTTGGTGTTCTGGCAGTTCCAGTCCCATGCGCTACAGGTGTCGCTGGGGTCGGGCGCCGGCGGGGACGGGCTCATCGGGGGCGACTTGGTCTCCGACGCGGACGGCGAGGGCGAATCCACCGTGGTGGGCGACGGCTTGGGGCTCTGCGCGCCGCCACCGTAGACCTTCTCACCGATCGGCCCCGGCTTCGGGAATGTCACGACCGGCTTGCCCTGCATCGCCTCCGCCATGTAGTCGTGCCAGATCTGGGCCGGGAACGAGGCACCGTGGATCGTCCTCTCACCACCCGTGCCGTACATCTTCTCGAACTTGCGGTTCGCGTTCTTCTCGTCGTCGTCCAGCCGGTACATGCTGATGGCCGTGGACAGCTGCGGGGTGTAGCCGACGAACCAGGCCGACTTGTTCTCGTCCGTCGTACCCGTCTTGCCTGCCACGTCACGGCCGGGGAGCTGCGCGGGGGTACCGGTTCCCTTCTCGACGACGTTCTTCAGGACGTCGGTGACGTTGTCGGCGATGTCGGGATCGAAGGCGCGCTTGGGGACGTCCTTGTGCTGGTAGATGGTTTCGCCCTCGTGCTTCACCTCGGTGACCGAGTAGGGCTCGCGCTGCTGTCCGCTGGCGGCGAAGGTCGCGTACGCACCGGCCATACGGATCGCACTGGGCGAGGACGTGCCGATGGAGAACGACGGCACATGTGAATCCGCCATGCTGTCGTCGTCCTTGAGGCCGGCGGCAATGGCGACGTCCTTCACCTTGTCGGTGCCGACGTCCATGCCGAGCTGGACGTACGGGGAGTTGGCGGACCACTGCATCGCCTCACGAAGGGTGATGTTGCCCTTCGACTCATGGCCGTCGTTGGCCTGCAGCCACTCCTTGCCGTTTTCGTCGGTCCAGATCTGGCCGTTGTACTTCTTGATCTTCAGCTTGTCGTCGGCGTTGTAGATGCTCAGCGGCGAGACCTGCTCACGCTGCGACAAGCCCTGGTCCTCGCCGAGCAAGGGGTCGCGCTTGCCGTACTCCATCGCTGCCGCCAGCACGAACGGCTTGAAGGTCGAACCGACCTGCGCACCCGTGGGGTTGGCGTTGTTGGTGTAGTGCTTGGTCGCGTCCTGACCGCCGTAGATCGCCACGATGGCACCGGTCTTGGTATCCACCGACCCGCCGCCGAACTGGACGTGGGTGTCCGTCTCGGGGCGCTTCTTCGGATTGATCTTGCTGTCGTAGACCTTCTGGACCGCGGCGTCGAGCTCCTTGACCTTCTTCTTGTTGAACGTGGTGTGGATCTCGTAGCCGCCCTGGGCCAGCTTGTTCGCCGTCATACCCTCGACGTTGTTCAGGGCGTACGACTTGGCGAGGTCGACCAGGTAGCCGGTCTGACCGCCCAGCTGGGCGCTCTTCCTCGGCGGCTTGATATCCGGGAAATCGGTGTACTTGGCGCGCTCCGCCTGCGAGAGACGCTTGTCCTTCACCTCTTCGTCGAGGATCCACTTCCAGCGCTTCTTGGCACGCGCGGTGTTCTTCGCCTTGGTGGCCTCCTTATCCTCCTCGGGGACGCCCGCCGGGTCGAAGTAGGTAGGCCCCTTGAGCAGCGTGGCCAGGAACGCACACTCGCTCGCGTCCAGGTCCTCGGCGTCCTTGTCGAAGTACGTCCGGGCCGCCGCCTGGATCCCTGAGGCACCTCGCCCGTAGTAGGAGATGTTCAGGTAGTCACGGATGATGTCCTTCTTGTCCGTCTCGTTGGTGACCTTGAGCGTGATGAAGAGCTCCTGGAACTTCCGGCTCAGGGTCTGGTCCTGGGACAGGTAGGAGTTCTTCACGTACTGCTGGGTGATCGTCGATCCACCCTGGGTCTGGCCGCCGGTCGCCATGTTGTACAGAGCACGGGCGATGCCCATGGGGTCGATGCCGCTGTCATGTTCGAAGGACTTGTTCTCAGCCGAGATGACCGCGTTACGCATGGCTTCGGGGATCTGCCCGTAACTAATGATCTGACGGTTGACCTCACCGCCCGTGGCGACCATCTGCGTGCCGTCGTCCCAGAAATAGACGTTGTTCTGCGCTTTCGCGGTGTTTTTCACTTCGGGCGTGGTGACCATCGCGTACGCGAGGCCGGCCAGGCCCATGAGCAGGCCCAGGAAGCCGACACAGAGGCCGGAGACCAGCTTCCACGACGGCACCCAGCGCCGCAGGCCGTACTTCCCGGCGCGCGGATAGTCGATGAAGCGCTTCTTGGCAGGACGCTGACTACCGCGGCCACGCCCCCTGCCCGGGCCCTCGTGTCCGCTGTCGCCACCACCACCGCGACGACGACCACCGCCGCCGCCACGGCTCCCGCCGCCGCCGCGCTGGGCGGCTCGTCTGGCCTCGGCGCGTCCGCCGTACGGGCTGTCCCCGCCATGCGAACCGGAAGGTGACTCGGAAGTTACTCCGCGTGACGGAGCGGCGCGGCGTCCTGAGGACTGCTGGGCGGCTCGTCTGGCCGCTGCGCGCCCACCACCTTGCGGTTGCGGCGTTTTGCGACGGTGCTCGCTCATGGAACGACTACTCCTCGGGCAGGCGAGAACGCCTGGAAGCGGCAGTTGAGATCCGGTCCCCCGAATTACGGACCAGCCCTGCGACAGGCTCATCCGCAGTGCATCCGGCTAGTCCGCGAAGACTGACGCGCACGGGCGTCTCACGGTTCCCGGTGGTCTGCATGCCGCACAGACTACGCACGGTCAAAACCCTCCTAGGGCCGAACTTCACCCCAAACGACGCAAGTCGGTGCCTACGAATTCACGATGTGACGCCGTTCACGATGGCCCCTCTTGTCGCAGCGCGACGACCGATCTATCGTCATGATGTATCGAGTCGATACATCAGCTCGGTACATCAGCTCGGTACATCAGCTCGGCACATCAGCTCGGCACAGGGCTCCGCAGGAGCACTCGGAGAAGGAGGAGGCGAAATTGAGCAGACGCTCAGGCATCCTCGAATTCGCCGTTCTCGGTCTGCTTCGCGAATCCCCGATGCACGGGTACGAGCTGCGCAAACGTCTCAACACCTCGTTGGGGATCTTCCGCGCCTTCAGCTACGGCACCCTCTACCCCTGCCTCAAGACGCTGGTCGCCAACGGCTGGTTGATCGAGGAGCCTGGAAGCTCCCCGGCCAGCCTTCCGCCTGCGACCGGCCGTGCGGTCGTCCCCGCCTCCTCGCTGGCCGGACGCCGCGCCAAGATCGTCTACCGGCTGACGCCAGAAGGTAAGGAGCACTTCGAGGAGCTGCTCTCGCACACCGGGCCCGACTCCTGGGAGGACGAGCACTTCGCAGCCCGTTTCGCCTTCTTCGGGCAGACGGAGCACGAGGTGCGGATGCGGGTCCTGGAAGGCCGGCGCAGCCGGCTGGAGGAGCGCCTGGAGAAGATGCGGGCCTCTCTGGCCCGCACCCGCGAGCGCCTCGACGACTACACACTTGAGCTGCAGCGACACGGCATGGAGTCCGTGGAGCGCGAAGTGCGCTGGCTGAACGAGCTCATCGAGAGCGAGCGGTCGGGACGGGATCAGCGACGGTCCTCACCCGGGAGCGAAGCTCCGCAGAACACAGCAGGAGAGACGGACGGCCTGCCCCGGCACCGGGGTAACACCCCGCCGGATCCGTCCGACGACACCTCAAAGTGAGGTCCCCGCAGATCCGCGGGGCTTCATCGAGAACATCCATTACACACAGGGAGCAACCGGAATGGGTTCGGTTCGCGTAGCCATCGTCGGCGTGGGCAACTGCGCCGCCTCGCTGGTCCAGGGCGTCGAGTACTACAAGGACGCCGATCCGGCCGGCAAGGTGCCCGGTCTGATGCACGTTCAGTTCGGCGACTACCACGTGCGGGACGTCGAGTTCGTGGCCGCCTTCGACGTCGACGCGAAGAAGGTCGGCCTCGACCTCGCGGACGCCATCGGTGCCAGCGAGAACAACACCATCAAGCTCTGCGACGTGCCGAACGCCGGCGTCACCGTTCAGCGCGGCCACACCCATGACGGTCTGGGTAAGTACTACCGTCAGACCATCGAGGAGTCGACCGAGGCCCCGGTCGACATCGTCCAGATCCTCAAGGACCGTAAGGTCGACGTCCTCGTCTGCTACCTGCCGGTCGGATCCGAGGTCGCTGCGAAGTTCTACGCGCAGTGCGCCATCGACGCCAAGGTCGCGTTCGTCAACGCTCTCCCGGTCTTCATCGCCGGCACCAAGGAGTGGGCGGACAAGTTCACCGAGGCCGGTGTCCCGATCGTCGGCGACGACATCAAGTCGCAGGTCGGCGCCACCATCACGCACCGCGTGATGGCGAAGCTCTTCGAGGACCGGGGCGTCGTCCTGGACCGCACGATGCAGCTGAACGTCGGCGGCAACATGGACTTCAAGAACATGCTCGAGCGTGAGCGCCTGGAGTCCAAGAAGATCTCCAAGACGCAGGCCGTCACTTCCCAGATCCGTGACCGCGAGCTCGGTGCGGACAACGTCCACATCGGCCCGTCGGACTACGTGGCCTGGCTGGACGACCGCAAGTGGGCGTACGTGCGCCTCGAGGGCCGCGCCTTCGGTGACGTTCCGCTGAACCTGGAGTACAAGCTCGAGGTCTGGGACTCCCCGAACTCCGCCGGTGTCATCATCGACGCCGTCCGCGCCGCGAAGATCGCCAAGGACCGCGGCATCGGTGGCCCGATCCTCTCCGCGTCCTCGTACTTCATGAAGTCCCCGCCGGTCCAGTACTTCGACGACGAAGCCCGCGAGAACGTCGAGAAGTTCATCAGGGGCGAGGTCGCCAACTGACGCCACCGGAGACGGCGCGTCGGCGCGGATCGGTGATGAGCGGCAACGCTCCTTCCCTTCCGCACTGTTGAGGGTCCCCGGGTAATCCGCCCGGGGACCCTCAACGTATGTGACCCTTGATCACATGCCTGTCGTAGGTGATCTGCGCGTACTTCTGCGCCTTCGGAACTTCCGTCGTCTGCTCGCCGTACGACTTCTCTCCCAGTCGGCCGACGGCGTCTACCAGGTGGCACTGGCGGCTCATGTCGTCTTCTCCCCGGAGAAACAGGCGTCGGCGGCGGCCATCGCCTCCGCAATGGCCGTGCTGCTGCTGCCGTACTCGCTCATCGGCCCCTTTGCCGGCGTCCTGCTGGACCGCTGGCCGCGCCGTCAGGTCTTTCTGTACGGCAACCTGCTGCGCGCCGCACTCGCCTGCTGCACCGCACTCCTGATCCTCGGTTCCGCACCTGACTGGCTCTTCTACGCCTCGGCGCTGTGCGTCACCGCGGTCAACCGTTTTGTGCTGGCCGGGCTCTCGGCCGCGCTGCCGCGTGTCGTCGACAGGGACCGGCTGGTGGTGGCGAACTCGCTCTCACCGACCGCGGGCACCCTTGCCGCCACGGCCGGTGGTGGCCTCGCCTTCATCGTGCGGCTGCTACTCGCCGACTCCGATGCGGCAGTGGTGCTGCTGGGCGCGGCTCTCTACCTCGCTTCGGCGCTGGCATCCCTGAGCCTTGCCACCGGGCTCCTCGGACCGGATCAGGACGGGGCCCGCATCCGGCTGAGAAAGGCTCTGGTCATCACCGCACGGGGGCTCGCCGACGGACTGCGCCATCTGGCGGAACGGAAGCAAGCGACCCGGGCGCTGGCCGCCATGACCGTGATCCGCTTCTGCTACGGGGCACTGACCGTGATGGTGCTGATGTTGTGCCGGTACGCCTGGTCCGACAGCGAATCCGAAGGCCTGGCCCTCCTCGGACTGGCTGTGGCGGTCTCCGGTGCGGGGTTCTTCGCGGCAGCCGTGGTGACACCTTGGGCGGTGGGGCGGCTCGGCCGATTCCGCTGGATGGCGGTGTGCGCGACGGCGGCCGCCGTCCTCGAACCCGCACTGGGGCTGTGGTTCATCCCCGTGCCGATACTCGTCGCGGCATTTATCCTCGGACTCATCACCCAGGGGTCGAAGATCGCGACGGACACGGTGGTGCAGACCTCGGTGGACGATGCCTTCCGCGGCCGGGTCTTCTCCCTCTACGACGTGCTGTTCAACGTGGCATTCGTGGGCGCTGCCGCAGCCTCCGCTCTCATGCTGCCACCTGACGGCCAGTCGTTCGTGGTGGTGATCGGGGTAGCCGTGCTCTATGCGGTCATCGCCGTACTGCTGTTCCGGTGGAGCCGCACCGGCAGGCCGCTCTAGTGTGCGCGATACGGCGAGGGGCGCTGTTTCACGTGAAACAGCGCCCCTCGCCGTATCGGGTCACGGTCATGTTTCACGTGAAACATGACCGCGGCCTGGTCCTCACCTCTGCCGGCCGAGCCTCCAGCGGTCTCAGGTCTGCACCGCCCACCACTTCTTGAGCTTCTCGACCGCCACGTCATGCTCCATCGGCCCGTGCTCCAGCCGTAGCTCCAGCAGGAACGCGTAGGCCTTGCCGATAACCGGCCCAGGACCGACACCCAGGGTCTTCATGATCTCGTTGCCGTCGAGGTCGGGCCGGATGGCATCCAGCTCCTCCTGCTCCTGTAGCTGTGCAATGCGCTCCTCAAGCCCGTCATAGGTCCGTGAGAGGGCAGCAGCCTTGCGCTTGTTCCGCGTGGTGCAGTCCGAGCGGGTCAGCTTGTGCAGCCGCTCCAGCAGAGGTCCCGCATCACGCACATACCGGCGCACCGCGGAGTCGGTCCACTCGCCCTCACCGTAGCCATGGAAGCGCAGATGAAGCTCCACGAGCTTCGAGACGTCCTTGACCATGTCGTTGGAGTACTTGAGCGCGGCCATCCGCTTCTTGACCATCTTGGCGCCCACCACCTCGTGGTGATGGAACGAGACGCGTCCGTCCTTCTCGAAGCGCCGCGTCCTCGGCTTGCCGATGTCATGGAGGAGAGCGGCAAGGCGCAGAACCAGATCAGGCCCGTCCTCCTCCAGGTCGATCGCCTGCTCCAGGACGGTCAGCGAGTGCTCATAGACATCTTTGTGACGGTGATGCTCGTCACTTTCCAGACGCAGAGCGGGGAGCTCCGGCAGCACCTGCTGCGCCAGCCCCGTACCGACGAGCAGCGCCAGACCCTTGCGGGGGTTGACGGAGAGCAGCAGCTTGTTGAGCTCCTCCCTGACCCGCTCGGCGGAGACGATCTCGATGCGGCCGGCCATTTCCGTCATCGCCGTGACCACATCGGGGGCGACATCGAAGTCCAGCTGCGCGGCGAAGCGAGCAGCACGCAGCATGCGCAGCGGATCGTCGGAGAACGATTCCTCGGGGGTGCCGGGAGTGCGCAGTACACGCTCGGCCAGGTCCTCAAGACCGCCATGAGGATCGATGAAGTCCTTCTGCGGAAGAGCTACTGCCATCGCGTTGACCGTGAAGTCACGACGGACGAGGTCTTCCTCGATGGAATCGCCGTAGGACACCTCGGGCTTGCGCGAGGTCCTGTCGTACGCCTCCGACCTGTATGTGGTGACCTCGATCTGGTAGCCGTCCTTCTGGGCACCCACAGTGCCGAAGGCGATCCCGACCTCCCATACCGAGTCGGCCCACGGCCGGACGATCTTCAGTACGGCCTCGGGGCGGGCGTCGGTCGTGAAGTCCAGGTCGTTCCCGAGCCTGCCGAGAAGCGCATCCCGGACCGAGCCGCCGACCAGGGCGAGGCTGAATCCGGCATCCTGGAATCGGCGGGCGAGGTCGTCGGCGACCGGGGACACCCGCAGTAGTTCACTGACTGCGCGGTGCTGCACCTGGGTCAGGGCACGGGAGCTGTCTTCATTGGCGTTCGACACAACAGAAAAGGGTACGTGCCCGGACCGGCCCGGTCGTCCTGGTTTCGTCCCGCCCTGCGAGACTCTTCCGATCATGTAGCGGACTCCCCAGCACTTGGCACCCACGCACATCGTTACCATGCGGGGACGCAGCAACCGACAACCATCGACACCAGCTGACAACGACGAGGGACGGGTAGGCGCGTGGCCGAGGCGGCAGACATTCAGGGGATCGGTCCCTCTCCTGCCCGCCGGTGGCTGCGGCGCACAGCCTCCTTGATCATCGGGGCGCCGCTCGTCGCAGCTCTGCTGGCCGGACCGGCCGCACCCGCCGCACAGGCCGGCGGGACCGCCAAGGCCCCGACCGGCTCCGAAACAGTCAGTGTGTCCCTGAACACCGTCACTCCGAGCGCGCCGGTGAAGGGGGACACCCTGACCGTCTCCGGCACCGTGACCAACAGGGGCAAGGACACGATCACGCAGGCGAAGGTCGATCTGCGAGTCGGTCCGAGGCTCTTCAGCAGGACGTCGATCGACACCGCTGCCAAGCGCACCGGGTACGTCCCCGGCAGCGACCCCGCCCCGCTCGGCGGCAAGTACACGGTGAAGTTCGCGAAGCTCTCTTCCGGAATAAGCCAGGACTTCACGCTGTCCGTCCCGGTCGGCAAACTGGGGCTCGGCGACGACGGCGTCTACCAGCTCGGCGTCTCGCTGTCGGGGCAGACCTCCCGGGCCCCGTACGGGGTTCTGGGAATCCAGCGCACCTTCCTGCCCTGGCAGGAAGAGGAGCGTGACTCCAAGACGAAGGTCACCTATCTCTGGCCGCTCATCGCATCGCCCCATGTCACTGCAGAGACCGGCTCCGACGATCAGCAGACGCCTGTGTTCGCGGACGACGACCTGGCCGCCGAACTCGCTCCGGGCGGACGCCTCGAACAGTTGGTCTCGCTGGGCAGCCAGCTGTCCGTGACATGGGTCATCGACCCGGATCTGCTGGCCAGCGTCGATGCGATGGCGAGGAATTACCGCGTCAAGTCCGGTGACACCACTGTCGCCGGGAAGAACCAGGCCGTCGCCAAGAAGTGGCTCACCTCGCTGGAGGCCGCGGTCTCGGACGGCAAGGTCATCGCGCTGCCGTTCGCCGACCCTGATCTGGCGTCCATCGCACACCGCGGCAAGAACGTGTCGGGCACCCTCAGCCACCTGCAGACCGCCACGGAGGTGGCCGGGACAACGGTGCAGACCATCCTTCATGTGAAGCCGTCGACCGACTTCGCCTGGCCCGTCGACGGAGCGATCGACCCGTCGATCGTCGACGTCGCCACCTCGGCCGGCGCCCACAACGTGATCGCCCGCAGCGACAGCCTTCAGGAGACCGGCGGCCTGTCGTACACGCCCACCGCGGCCCGGCCGATCGGTGGCGGCACGACCGCGGTGGTCTCCGACGCCCGGCTCTCCACGGCCTTCCAGGGCGATATGTCGAAGGCGGGGAACTCCACCCTCGCCGTGCAGAAATTCCTCGCTCTGACCCTCGCTCTGACCCAGCAGGACACCGAAGCGGAGCGGAGCATCGTCGTCGCACCGCAGCGGATGCCGACTGTCGCCCAGGCCCAGTCGATGGCCGACGCCCTGCACGCCCTCGACGACGAACGCTGGACAGAACCCCTCGGGCTCGTGGACGCGGCCGAGGCGAAGCCCGACACGGACGCGACGACCAGCGTCCCCGGATCGTCCCAGTACCCGAAGAGGCTCCGCAGCCAGGAGCTGCCCACCCAGGCGTTCCAGGACATCAAGTCCACCCAGGTCTCGCTCAACAACTTCCAGGTCATCCTCACCCATCCCGAGCGGGTGGTGACTCCCTTCGGCAACGCGGTCAACCGCTCCATGTCGACGTCATGGCGTGGCAAGCCGCTGGAGGCCCAGCAGTACCGGGACTCGGTACGCACCTATCTGCAGGGCCTCATCAACGAGGTCCAGCTCATCTCGAAGTCGGACGTCACCCTGTCCGGCCGCAGCGCCACAATCCCGGTGACCGTGCAGAACAGACTGTTGCAGGGCGTGGACCATCTGGTCCTCCGGCTCAAGTCGGAGAACGCGACCCGGCTCAAGCTGAACAACGGCGGGGCCGTGGCTGAGCAGCCGATCCGGATCGCCGGTGGCCACAGCCAGTCCGTGAAATTCGACGCCGCGGCCAACGTCAATGGCCAAGTGCAGATGACCGCACAGCTCTACACCGAGGACGGCACACCGTACGGCGGAGAGATGACCTTCACCGTGAAGGTCTCCGAGCTCACCCCGACCGTGCTGCTGGTGATCGCCGGTGGGCTGCTCCTTCTGGTCCTCGCGGGCATCAGGATGTACACCCACCGCAAGCGCGCCAACGCGGGCGGGGACAACGGCGGCGAACCCGAGCAGCCGAGTGACCCGGCCCCGGACACCGGTCCGGAAAACGGGGAGCCGTCGGGCTCGGGTGAGAAAGTGGAACGTTGAGCGATGTCTGTCGTGGCCTGTCGGCCGGGGACGATGAGGTGGGGTTTCGATGAACGCGCCGTACGACGGTGACCGCGGTCAGGGGGCGGACGGAGCCGGGTCTTCCGGCGGGCCCCCGATGCCGCCCGGACCGGGCCAGGTTCCTCCGACGCCCGATCCATACCTGCAGACCGCGTACGACCACGATCCCTACCGGTCCCAGGATCTGTCCGTCCAGGACCCGGTGACCGAGGCGCTGTACGACCGCGCCGCGCACCCGCCGCCACCCCCTGGCACCTACCAGCAGCCCCAGCCGCTCTACCAGCAGCCGCCCGCGGCGCAGTACGCACCTGATCCGCGTATCTGGGCGCAGACCCCGCCGCCCGAGCCCGACGGCCCGTCGCGATACCTGCCGTACGGCGACGACCCGGCGACCACCCAGTTCGTCGGGGTGGACGATCTCGTCAGCCAGGCGTCCCAGGGCCACGAGCAGCCGGATGCCTTCGCGCACCTGTTCCGGGACCAGGAAGGCCCGGCAGGATCCTCCCCCGCTCCCGCGGAACCCGAACCGGCCCCGGCGCCCGCACCGCCCAAGTCCGGCGGCCGGGCCTCCGGCCTGCTGAAGTCCAGTGCGGTGATGGCGGCCGGCACGCTCGTATCCCGGCTCACCGGATTCGTCCGCAGCCTCGTGATCACCGCCGCGCTCGGTGCGGCACTGCTCGGCGACAGCTTCACCATCGCGTACACACTGCCGACGATGATCTATATCCTCACCGTCGGTGGCGGGCTGAACTCGGTCTTCGTTCCCCAGCTCGTGCGATCCATGAAGGACGACGAGGACGGCGGCGAGGCCTACGCCAACCGGCTGCTGACTCTCGTGATGGTCGCGCTCGGTGTGATCGTCGCGCTCGCGGTGTTCGCCGCTCCGTGGCTGATCCACATGATGTCGCCCACGATCGCCAGGGACACGGCCGCCAACAGCGTCGCCGTGACCTTCGCCCGCTACTGCCTGCCGACCATCTTCTTCATGGGCGTGCATGTCGTGATGGGCCAGATCCTCAACGCCCGCGGCAGGTTCGGCGCGATGATGTGGACCCCGGTCCTCAACAACATCGTCATGATCTTCACGTTCGGCATGTTCATCTGGGTCTACGGCACCTCCGCCGAATCCCAGATGGGGGTTCAGACCATCCCGCCGGAGGGCGTCCGGCTGCTGGGCATCGGCACGCTGCTCGGTCTGGTCGTCCAGGCCCTGGCCATGGTCCCGTATCTGCGTGAGGCCGGCTTCCGTTTCCGCCCGCGCTTCGACTGGAAGGGACATGGGCTCGGCAAGACGGTCAAGCTGGCCAAGTGGACCGTCCTGTTCGTCCTGGCCAATCAGGCGGGTGTGATCGTCGTCACTCAGCTCGCGACCTCGGCGGGCAAACTGTCCGGCAAGGACGGCACAGGCTTCCTCGCGTACTCCAACGCCCAGCTCATCTGGGGCATGCCGCAGGCGATCATCACCGTGTCGGTCATGGCGGCCCTGCTGCCCCGCATCTCCCGCGCCGCCCACGACGACGACCCGGGCGCTGTCCGCGACGACATCTCTCAGGGACTGCGGAACTCGGCCGTGGCGATCGTGCCGGTGGCCTTCATGTTCCTTGCCCTCGGCCTGCCGATGTGCACCCTCTTGTACGCCTCCGCAGGCACTGAAGCCGCCCGCTCCATGGGCTTCATCCTCATGGCATTCGGTCTCGGCCTGATCCCGTACTCCGTGCAGTACGTGGTGCTGCGAGGCTTCTACGCCTACGAGGACACCCGGACGCCCTTCTACAACACGGTCATCGTCGCCGCGGTCAACGCGGCCGCCTCGGCCCTCTGCTACGTGGTTCTGCCGGCCCAGTGGGCCGTGGTCGGCATGGCTGCCTCGTACGGACTCGCCTACGCCGTCGGCGTGGGCATCGCCTGGCGGCGGCTGCGCAACCGACTGGGCGGCGATCTGGACGGCGCCCACGTCGTACGCACCTATGCCCGTCTGTGCCTGGCCGCCATCCCGGCAGCGGTACTCGGAGGCGGCGTCGGCTTCGCTGTTCTCCTGGGCCTCGGCGAAGGCGCCTTCGGGTCACTCGTCGCGCTGATCTGCGGTGGGGCCGTTCTGCTGGGCGTCTTCTTCGTCGCCGCCAAACGGATGCGGATCGAAGAGATCAACGGCATGGTCGGCATGGTCCGCGGGCGGCTCGGGCGCTGAGGATCACCGGCCGCACAACCATCACCGCCCTTTGCGTGTCGTGCATAGCGCCGGAGTGTGGGCACAATTGGCGTGACTGTGCAGAGCTGGCTGGCATCGCGCAACGGATGGGGAGGCAGGAACGACGGTGGCGGAACGTAGCACGGCTGCCGTCGACGTGGCCGACAACAGCGGTGATGAACCGCTGGCCGCCAAGGCGGACGAGGCCACGACCGACGGGACGGCAGAAGCTCAGGACACAACGGGCACAAAGCCGCAGGACACGGACGGTGAGCGCATCAGTATCGAGGCCACCCTGCCGACCCCGGATCTGCACAGCGGGCACAAACTCGCCAGACGCTACCGGCTCGAAGAGTGCGTCACCCGTCTGGACGGATTCAGCAGCTGGCGCGCTGTCGACGAGAAACTGCGCCGCGCGGTGGGCGTGCATCTGCTCCCCGCCGACCACCCCCGAGCCCGCTCCGTGCTGGCCGCAGCCCGCTCCTCCGCTCTGCTCGGCGACCCGCGCTTCGTGCAGGTACTCGACGCGGTGGAGGAGGACGACCTCGTCTATGTCGTCCATGAATGGCTTCCCGACGCCACCGAGCTCACTTCTCTGCTGGCCGCAGGGCCGATGGACGCGCACGACGCGTACCAGCTCGTCAGCCAGGTTTCCCAGGCCATGGCAGCCGCACATCGAGAAGGTCTCGCACATCTGAGGCTGACCCCGGGCGCGGTGCTGCGGAGCTCGACCGGGCAGTACCGGATCCGCGGCCTCGCGGTGAACGCCGCCCTGCGGGGCATCACCAGCGACGGCCCGCAGCGCGCGGACACCGAGGCCATCGGCGCCCTGCTCTATGCCGCCCTGACCCAGCGCTGGCCGTACGAGACCGATGCCTACGGCCTGTCCGGGCTTCCCAAGGGAGTGGGGCTGATCGCCCCCGACCAGGTTCGGGCCGGTGTTCACCGCGGTCTTTCCGAGCTCGCCATGCGCGCACTCGCCAACGACGGTGCCACTGCCTCCCGGCAGGAGCAGCCGTGCACCACCCCGGACGAGCTGGCCAAGGCCGTTGCCGCGACGCCCCGCATCCGCCCTCCGGAGCCCGCCTTCACAGCGCCTCCCGAGTACCAGCGCACGACCTACCAGCAGGGTTCGTACGGGCGTCCGCCGACCGGTCCCATCGCCGCACCGCCCACGGTCGTCGTGCCCCCGGCACCGCTCCAGAGCCGCACCGGCAAGGCCCTCAAGTGGGCCGTTTCCGCATTGCTGATCGCGGCCCTGGGCCTCGGCAGCTGGCAGCTCGCCGAGACGCTGCTCGACAACGACCCGAGTGACCCCGGCAGCACACAGACCAACCCGAAAAACGGTGACGACGGCAAGAAGGAGCCCACGGGCCAACTGCTCACGGTCAAGGACGCGGTCGAGTACTTTCCGGATGGAAAGGCACAGCACCCCGACGACGTCCACCTGACGTATGACGGCGACAGCGCGACGTACTGGCGGTCCAAGAGCTTCATAGACGGCCCCAAATTGGCTCCCTTCAAACAGGGCGTCGGCATCGTGTATGAACTCCATTCTGCTCAGTTCATTTCGTCAGCCTCCGTAGGACTTCAATTCGGTGGCGATCACACCACCGCCTCGCTCTACGCGGCCGACTCTCTCAACTCATCAACGCCGCTCACGTCGATGAAGAAAATCGCAACGACCGAGACGATCGGCACAGAAGCGAAACTGCAAACGAAGAGCCCGGTAAAGACCCGGTTCGTTCTCGTATGGATTACCGACATGCCGAAGTCACCCGCCGATCGCTACAGTGGAGCAGGCTACAAACAAGCCATCACCGATGTTAAATTCATGGGCTGACTACCTGCTCGCGGGTCATCACCCCTGTTCACCGATGCCGCACATTCTCCATAAACTCAAACCTCGAGCGGGCAACGCCACAATCGCCTCAGCCCCCAGAAACACACGGTGTCGCCATAACTCATCCGCAAGAGATGATCTACCTCGGAGAAACGAGCAAAACGCATCCCAGGGCGTTCTCCGAGAGACCGGAGGCGGTAACGGTCACAGCGAAGATGAGGCCGATCGTGTCGGTGAGGATGCCCCGCTTCCTGCCGACGATCTTCTTCCCGGCGTCTGCTCCCTGGCTGGCCAGGGGCACGTTGAGTCGGTCCAGACCGATGCGCTCGCCGGGGAAGCCGCGACAAGGGCGCTGGCAACGGCCGATATCGCTACTGAAGCAGTGACAAGTGCCTTACGGACAAGAAGCATTGACTGCCCATTTCAAGATCGTTTTCGGCGCTCATCAGCGTACACCCGAGTGTGGACAGGCCCCATGATGCCGTCCCGTTTCCATGCTCGTACCCGCGTCCACCCCGGGTGAGCGAACGCGGGGAGGTGTGTCAGAGCGGCCGAAGGGAGCGGTCTTGAAAACGTCGTTGCGGCGGCGTCACTGTTTAGCCTCAATACCAGTGACTTAAGGGATCGGGTCCCAGCTTCGTGGGACCTTCGTTGGTGGGTTGATTAAGGCTCTGCGCCAGTGCGGGGCGATGGCGACGACCTTGGCCGGGCTCCGGGCGGGTTGAGGAGGGTATCGGTGTTCGTCGCTTTTGACGCCGAAGCCGGACATCTTGCGTTTGATGGCGCGGGGGTTGAAGCGTCTGCGGCGGGCGGGCAGCAGGTGTCGGGTATCTCCTGCAGGCTTTCGGCGAGGGCTGTGGCCAGGCGGTCAGGGGGAAGAGGCCGCCTGCGCGGTGACCTGGCGGCGGGCGAGGCGGAGGCTGCGGGTGAAAAAGATCCGGTCGGCGTCGAGTTGGGCGGCGTCCGCGGTGTCGTGCATCAGGCTGCGAATGGTGTAGTGGACCAGCAGGTGGCCCCAGACTTCCTGCTCGACGCCGTCGGGCGAGCGGGAGCGCAGGACCTGGGCGGGACCGCGCTGGTGGGTCTTCAGCTCGTCCAGCGTGGTCTCGATCTCCCACCGCTCGTGGTAGAGGGCGGCCTCGGGGTCGAGGTTCGTGGTGATCAGCTGGTAGGGGACATCCTGTTCGGGAAAGCCTGTGCCGTGAAGTGTGTACTCGACGACCCGCACGGGCGTGGGGTCGGCGCGCTTACGGTCCTTCGCGACGACGATCTCCAACAAGTAAGAGCTGTCGGGAAGTTCCTCGCGCGCCGGCAGGGTCTGATGCGAGCGAATCCGCCACAGCAGGTCCGCGCCGCCGGCCGAGCCCGCCCGCCACAGCTCCACCCCGGTGAACCCACGGTTGACCAGCAACAGATCCCCCTCGCCGAGATGACCGAACAGCCCACGAGCCAGGGCCGGTTCGGAGGACGACAGCGGCCCCAGGGCGGCGGTGATGGCGTGGGTGCCACACTCGGGCCAGCGCCACCATCCGCACCTGCGGATACGCGCACCGCTCGGTGCGACGGGTCTTCGGCCGCCCGAAGTGCGCGGCGTTCTGCTCGCTGCACGGCACATCGAAGACCGTGCCGTCGATCGCCACCAGCTACCACCGCCCATACCGGGCACCTCGGGTCTCCTCGGTCGCCAACGGCCGGGCAACCTCGGCGAACAGCGCCTTCAAAGGCTCCGGCTCCAGCTTCACCCGCGCCCGCGAGATCGCCGCCGTACTCGGCACCTGCCACGAGCCCGACCAGCGCTTCGCCCAGGTCAGACCCTGCATGAGCAGCCGCGCGACCTCCTCATGGTCCTGCCCCGAGAACAGGCACATCGCCAGCACGAAATAGACCACCACCCGCGGCGCCAGCAGCCGAGTGCGCAGGCCAGAACGGCCGCACTCAGCGACCACCCGGTCCACCAGCTCGGGCGAAAACGTGCCTGTCAGCAGTCAGTTGGTATTGTGTTCAGCCTCGGTATCGGCACCGACTTCCACACCCACAACCTCGACCCGGGCCGCAAGAGCCGCGACCTCGCCCGCCGACTCAAGGCCCTCGGCCACGGCGTCACCCTCATCCCGGCAGCCGCCTGACAGCACACGCCACCGGGGGCTACTTGGCCATGCCCACCTGACCATGGAGTTTTCCGATCAGGGGCACTTTCCGCTTTCCTGATCAAGCCTTGGACGACCCACTTCGCGAAAGCCCGAGGTTAAGGTTACTTTTAGGCATTTAGGGGTATCGCGTGGTTGCTGAATCCTTAAAACCCGACTCTAGCGACTCAGACCTCCTCGCTCGCCATGTGGCCGGTGAACCGGACGCCTTCGGTGAGCTCGTACGGCGCCACCGCGACCGGCTGTGGGCCGTGGCGATACGGACCCTGGGGGACCGCGAGGAGGCCGCGGACGCCGTCCAGGACGCCCTTGTCTCCGCCTTCCGGGCAGCCCACACCTTCCGCGGTCAGTCCGCCGTCACCACCTGGCTGCACCGCATCACGGTCAACGCCTGCCTCGACCGGGTCCGCAAGGCGGCCAGCCGCAGGACCGCGCCGATCGATGACACCGAACGGTTCGAGCAGCTCTTGGAACCGCATGAATCCGCGGAGGCACCGGCAGAGCGCCAGGACCTGCACCGCGAGCTCCTGGCCGCGCTCGCCACCCTGCCCGCCGCGCAGCGGGCCGCACTCGTCCTCGTGGACATGCAGGGCTACCCAGTGGCCGAGGCAGCATGCATCCTCGATGTACCGACAGGCACCGTGAAGAGCCGCTGCGCGCGGGGGCGGGCCCGGCTGGCGCCGCTGCTCACTCATCTGCGCAGCGAGGTCGCGGGAGCCGACGAGACGGCCACAAGGAACCGGACGCCGCGTACATCCGTCCCACCAGCATCGGGGCCGAGAGATGCGGGCACAAGCGATCCCGCTTCAGTGAAGGGCGGAGGTGGGCGCACATGACATCAACGGCCGACACGACCCAGCATCCGGATGTCACGGAGATCTCCGACCTGACGGAGGAGCTGCTCCCACCATCACGGGCGACAGAGGTACGCGACCATGTGGACGGCTGCGAACTCTGCCGTGAGGTCCATGCCTCTCTCATGGAGATCCGCGAGCTGCTCGGCACCGTGCCCACGCCGCAGCGCATGCCGGACGACATCGCGGACCGCATCGACGCCGCACTCGCCGTTGAAGCGGCTCTCGGCGCCACGCCGACATCCGGCTCGCTGCATGTTTCACGTGAAACAGAGCCGCCCGCAGCGGAGAAGCCGAAGGCAGAGCCCAGCCCCTCGGGCCGTCCCGCAGGGCACCCCCGGGCGACCACCGGCCCCGGCCGCCGGCCGCTCGGACGCCGCCGTCGCACAGCCGTGCTCGGGGCCGCTCTCGGCGCGGCCGTGGTCGGTGTGAGCGTCTTCCTGCTGCAGAACGTCCAGCCGTCCCAGAATTCGGGGAGCCTCAAGGCAGCGGACCGCAGTTCCAGCGCCGGGGAGAACGGCGGAGGAACGTTCTCGGAGTCCACGCTTGAGGACCGGGTACACGCGCTTCTTCTGAGCACCGGCTCGAAGCCGTCGAAGTCGGCGGACGGCGTGGGGGCCGAGGAGCAGACGCCGTCCACCGGGGCGCAATCGACGCCCAAGAGCGCCTCCGCCGGATCCGAGTCGCCCCAGACTCCGTTGCGCGCACCCACCGTGCCCGTCCCGCCCTGCGTGGAGCAGGGCACCGGACGTGATACTGCCGCCCTCGCCGTGGAGGAAGGCACCTACGAGGGCGCGGATGCCTTCCTCGTCGTCCTGCCGCACCCCTCCGACACGACCCGCGTCCAGGCGTATGTCGTCGACGCGTCCTGCGTCCAGGAAAAGCCCGCCGCCAAGGGGAAGCTACTGCTGACCCGCGCCTACTCGCGCCCCTGAGAATCGCGCCGGACGCCGCCCCGGCACGTCGGGAATGCATCCCCCGTAGGATCCGTTGGGTGGGGTGAGAGTCGTTGAACCGACCCCAGTAGGCGTGGACAGTAGGCAGTCTGCAGAGACGAGGAAGAAACCCGTGAGCGACGTCCGTAATGTGATCATCATCGGCTCCGGCCCTGCGGGCTACACGGCCGCCCTTTACACCGCACGCGCCTCACTGAAGCCGCTGGTGTTCGAGGGCGCCGTCACCGCGGGCGGCGCGCTGATGAACACCACCGACGTGGAGAACTTCCCGGGCTTCCAGGACGGGATCATGGGCCCGGAGCTCATGGACAACATGCGCGCCCAGGCCGAACGCTTCGGCGCCGAGCTCGTCCCCGACGATGTCATCTCCGTGGACCTCACCGGGGACATCAAGACGGTCATCGACACGGCCGGCACGGTGCACCGGGCCAAAGCCGTCATCGTGACGACCGGCTCCCAGCACCGCAAGCTCGGCCTGCCCAACGAGGACGCCCTCTCCGGGCGCGGCGTTTCCTGGTGCGCCACCTGTGATGGCTTCTTCTTCAAGGACCAGGACATCGCCGTGGTCGGCGGCGGCGACACCGCGATGGAGGAGGCGACCTTCCTCTCCCGCTTCGCGAAGTCGGTCACCATCGTCCACCGCCGCGACTCGCTGCGTGCCTCCAAGGCCATGCAGGACCGCGCCTTCGCCGACCCGAAGATCAAGTTCGCCTGGGACAGCGAGGTTGCCGGAGTGCACGGGGAGCAGAAGCTGTCCGGCCTGACCCTTCGGAACACCAAGACCGGCGAGACGTCCGAGCTCGCGGTGACCGGCCTGTTCATCGCGGTGGGCCACGACCCGCGCACCGAACTCTTCAAGGGTCAGCTCGACCTCGACGAGGAGGGCTACCTCAAGGTCGAAGCTCCCTCGACGCGCACCAACCTCACCGGTGTCTTCGGCGCCGGTGACGTCGTCGACCACACCTACCGGCAGGCCATCACCGCTGCCGGCACGGGTTGCTCGGCCGCTCTCGACGCCGAGCGCTTCCTCGCCGCGCTCGCCGACGACGAGAAGGCCGCTGCGGCCACCGTCTGATCCACGCCTCACCCCCACACCCCAAGTAGTTAAGGAGGTCGCCGTGGCCGGCGCCCTGAAGAACGTGACCGACGACTCCTTCGACGAGGTCGTCCTGAAGAGCGACAAGCCTGTGCTGGTGGACTTCTGGGCAGCGTGGTGCGGTCCGTGCCGCCAGATCGCGCCGTCCTTGGAGGCCATCGCTGCTGAGCACGGCGACCAGATCGAGATCGTCAAGCTCAATATCGACGAGAACCCGGACACGGCCGCCAAGTACGGCGTCATGTCCATCCCGACCCTGAACGTCTACCAGGGTGGCGAGGTCGCCAAGACCATCGTCGGCGCCAAGCCGAAGGCCGCTATCCTCCGCGACCTCGAAAGCTTCATCGGCGAGTAGGACCGTGGTTCGCTGTTTCACGTGAAACGGGTCCATCCCCTCGGGGGATGGACCCGTTTCACGTTGTCATGGGTTCTCGGATCAAAGAGGCCGCAGCGCCGGCTCCTTCTGGACGGCACCCAGCAACCGGTCCAGCGCCAGCTCGACGTCCTCCTTCCAGGAAAGCGTCGTACGCAGTTCCAGTCTCAGCCGCGGATGAACGGGATGCGGCCGTACAGTCTTGAAGCCGACCGCGAGGAGATGATCTGCCGGAAGCACACAGGCAGCCTCCTTCCACCGGGCGTCGCCGAAAGCCTCGATCGCCCTGAATCCCCGACGCAGCAAGTCCTTGGCGACGGTCTGCACCATGACTCGGCCCAGGCCCTGTCCCTGGTACGCCGGCACGATCCGGGCAGTCATCAACTGCACGGCATCGGGGGAGACGGGGCTCGTCGGAAAAGCCGTCGAGCGCGGCACGTAGGCAGGCGGCGCATAGAGAACAAAGCCCGCCGGCACATCGTCGACATAGACAACGCGGCCGCACGATCCCCACTCCAGCAGAACGGCCGAGATCCATGCCTCTTTCTCCAGCTCGGGCGTTCCCGCCTTTACTGCAGCTTCCCCACTGACCGGATCAAGCTCCCAGAAGACACACGAGCGGCAACGCCTGGGGAGATCGGAAAGGTTGTCCAGTGTGAGCGGTACGAGCCGACGCCCCATGAAGGCTGTTCCTCGCTTCCTTCGCCCGCCGCACCGCGTGCGGCAGTCAGTGCACTCCGTTCAAGGAGCAGGCTGCCGAGGAATCCTCCGACAGCCCCCAGGCCCAGCCCCACTGTCACCAGTCGGCTGCGGCTCACTGATCGCATGGCCCTCCCTCCGCCGAGGTGACTCAAGCCGGATGTGCCATACCAGAACGCATCGTATCCACCCAGAGATGAAGCCGACACCGAGAGAAAGCAAAGGGCGGGCTGTATTCCGGTATCCCCCGGAACACAGCCCGCCCCCAGTCCATCGGGCAGAGGTCAGCTCTCGTCGCCCTCGGCAGGATCCTCAGAGGAGGCCCCATCCAGCACGCGCCCCTCACCCGGTGCCAGGCTGCCGAGAATGCGGTCCAGATCCTCCATCGATGCGAACTCGACGACGATCTTTCCCTTCTTCTGGCCGAGGTCGACCTTCACCCTGGTCTCGAAGCGGTCCGAGAGCCGGGAAGCGAGATCGGACAGCGCAGGCGACACCCGGCCACCGGCCCGCGGCCCCTTGGCCTTGGCAGTGCTCGTGGGAGTGGATCCCATGAGGGTCACAATCTCTTCGACCGCACGCACCGACAGCCCCTCGGCCACAATGCGATGCGCCAACCTGTCCTGCTCCTCCGAGTCGTCCACGGACAGCAGCGCCCGTGCATGACCGGCCGACAGCACCCCGGCCGCGACCCTCCGTTGGACCGGAGGCGACAGCCTCAGCAGTCGCAGCGTGTTGGACACCTGGGGGCGGGAACGCCCGATCCGGTCAGCCAGCTGATCATGCGTGCACTTGAAGTCCTTGAGCAGCTGGTCGTACGCGGCTGCCTCCTCCAACGGGTTCAGCTGAGCCCGGTGCAGGTTCTCCAGGAGCGCGTCCAGGAGAAGCTTCTCGTCGTCCGTGGCCCGGACAATGGCGGGGATCCGCTCCAGACCGGCCTCACGGCAGGCCCTCCAGCGCCGCTCGCCCATGATGAGCTCGTAGCGCTCTGGACCCATCTTCCGCACCACGACGGGCTGGAGAAGGCCCACCTCCTTGATGGAGGTCACCAACTCGGCAAGCGCGTCCTCGTCGAATACCTCACGGGGCTGACGAGGATTCGGGGTGATGGAGCCGAGAAGAACCTCGGCAAAGTACGCTCCTGCGGCTCCCGCAGATTCTGCCGCTGCCTCGGTCTCCGAAACCGGCGCACTCGGCTCCGGCACAACCGGAGCCGGCGCGAGCGTGGCCACCTTCGCAGCGGCCACCCCCCGCTCTGCCGTCATGACAGGACCCGCCCCAGAAGAGACCGAGCCCACACCCGTGGACGGCACCTGCTTCTCCTGCGGAGCGGCGGGGATCAGGGCACCTAGCCCACGCCCCAACCCTCTTCGACGCTCACTCACTGGATCCCCTCCGAAATGCTCTGCTGACTGTTCCCACTGCCCGTGTGGGCCTGCTGGGCCTCGTACTGCACCCCGACACCCCGCAGGGCGATCTCACGCGCCGCTTCGAGGTACGACAGCGACCCACTCGAACCTGGGTCGTAGGTAAGCACGGTCTGCCCATAGCTCGGTGCCTCCGAAATCCGCACCGACCGCGGAATGCTCGTCCGCAGCACTTCCTTACCGAAGTGGCTGCGTACCTCCTCCGCGACCTGCGAAGCGAGCCTGGTCCTGCCGTCGTACATGGTGAGCAGGATCGTCGACACATGAAGATCGGGGTTGAGATGCCCCCGTACCAGGTCTACATTGCGCAGCAGCTGCCCCAGCCCTTCCAGTGCGTAGTACTCACACTGGATAGGGATCAGCACCTCGGCACCGGCAACCATGGCATTGACCGTCAGTAGACCGAGCGAAGGCGGGCAGTCGATCAGGATGTAGTCCAGCGGCTGCTCATATCCCTGGATCGCCCGCTGCAGTCGGCTCTCCCGCGCCACCAGCGACACCAGCTCGATCTCCGCACCGGCGAGATCGATAGTGGCGGGGGCGCAGAAGAGGCCTTCAACGTCCGGAACAGGCTGAACCACCTCGGAGAGCGGCCTGCTCTCCACCAGGACGTCATAGATGGAGGGGACTTCGGCATGGTGATCGATACCCAGAGCCGTGGAGGCGTTCCCCTGCGGGTCAAGGTCGACCACCAGAACACGTGCGCCGTGAAGCGCGAGCGAGGCGGCAAGATTGACCGTCGTGGTCGTCTTGCCCACCCCACCCTTCTGGTTGGCCACCACCATGACGCGCGTCCGGTCAGGACGGGGCAGGCCCTCACCGGCGCGGCCAAGGGCCTCGACCGCCAGCTGGGCCGCGCGACCGATGGGTGTGTCATCCATCGGCGGCGGTGTTTCACGTGAAACACCCTCCCCCGACGATTCGGCTCGGGGACCGGGGACCGGATCGGTCATCGGTCCCGCGATGTTGGCGTCGGACCGCAAGGATTCACTCTCCTCGACTTCAGGCTCACAATGAGCAGAGCCTGCCATGCTTTCGGGGTCGTGAACCAGCGAGGCCCGCTCTTCTGTGGATGAATCCACTTCTGTGGACAACTCCGTAGCCCTAACGGGCCTGCGGTGCCGCGGTGCGGCAGCCGCGCGACCGCGGCTGATGATCCCATGCAGCAGAGAGCGACGTTTCACGTGAAACACGATGCCCCTGCAGCCTAGCTACAGGGGCACGACACTCCGCGTGGGGTATGTATGGCCGCTTGTCGGGAGCATCGCCGACAGGCAACCAAACTGTATGCAACGGTCAATTTCGCAGCGTGACCAGACGCGTCAGCGACGACGCCTCGTGCGGCTCGTCCTCGCTGCCTTGGCCCTCTTTGCGGCGAACCTCACACCGCCCGGGCTCTCCCCGACCACCACACGCACCACCGTGGACATCGGATCGACAACGCCCTCTCCGACGTGCAACACCTCGGTCTCCACCACACCGAGCTTACTCAAGGCCGCACGGGCGCCGACGATCTCCTCTTCAGCGGTATCCCCCTTGAGCGCCAGCATCTCTCCGTATGGACGCAGTAGCGGAACTCCCCAGCCGGCCAGTCGATCGAGCGGCGCCACAGCCCGAGCTGTCACAACGTGAACTGGCTGAAGCGTCCCCAGAACCTCCTCGGCCCGACCACGTACAACCGTCACATGGTTCAGGCCCAGCAGCTCGACGACTTCCTGGAGGAAATTCGTCCGCCGGAGCAAGGGCTCCAGCAAGGTGATCTTAAGATCCGGACGCACCAGCGCCAGCGGGATACCCGGAAGCCCCGCACCGGAGCCCACATCGCAGACCGTGACGCCCTCAGGCACGACCTCGGAGAGCACCGCGCAGTTCAGCAGATGCCGCTCCCACAGCCGCGGCACCTCACGCGGACCGATCAGCCCCCGCTTCACCCCGGCATCCGCCAGCAGTTCCGCGTATCGGACAGCCTCTGGGAAGAACTCACCGAAAACTGCCCGCGCCCCTTCGGGCGCCTGGGGAAGCTCTACTTCCGCCGTCACGGGAACCGTCCTTCCATACCGCACTACCGCACTGTGGGTGGCTGACTATCAGGCTGACAAAGATCGGCCCCGCCTGCGAACAGACGGGGCCGGCAGAACAAGGTTCCGGTCAGGCCGGGAGAACGACGACGAAGCGCTGCGGCTCCTCGCCCTCGGACTCGCTGCGCAGACCAGCGGCCGCGACCGCATCGTGCACAACCTTGCGCTCGAACGGCGTCATCGGGTCCAGCTTCACCGGCTCACCGGTGCTCTTGACCTCGTCCGCGGCCTTGGCACCCAGCTCGGCGAGCTCAGCCCGCTTCTTGGCCCGGAAGCCCGCGATGTCCAGCATCAGCCGACTCCGGTCACCGGTCTCCCGGTGCACAGCAAGCCGCGTCAGCTCCTGGAGCGCCTCCAGCACCTCACCGTCGCGGCCCACGAGCTTCTGCAGATCACGTGCCGAGTCGCTGATGATCGAGACCGCGGCCCGGTCCGCCTCGACGTCCATGTCGATGTCGCCGTCGAGATCGGCGATGTCGAGCAGGCCCTCGAGGTAGTCCGCTGCGATCTCGCCCTCCTGCTCAAGGCGGGTCAAGGTGTCGCTGCCCTCAGCGGCCGTGGAGGTGGTGCCTTCCGTCACGGATGGACTCCTTCTTACTTCTTGGACGGGTGCTTGGGCCGCTGCGGGCCCTTGCGCTGTCCGGACTTGGCTTGGCGTGAGGAGCCGGACGCGGGCTTGCCCGCCGGCTTGGGCTTGTCGTCCTGCGATGCGTCCGGCTTCTCCAGGGAGGTCTTGGATCCCGACTCGGTGGAGTCGCTGTCCTTGGCCCCCGTCTGCTGGGCGGCACCGGTCTGACGCTGGGCCTTGGTCTGGCGCTTGGGCTGCTGACGCCGCTGCGCGGCTCCGCTCTCGGACTCGGCAAGGGCCGTATCGCTCTTGATCACCGTGCCGTCCTCCTGGGCGGCGAAGCCCAGCTTGGCCAGTCCCGTGATGAACTTCCGCTCGATGTCATTGCGATCCGAGCCCTTGGACACGATCCGCTTGACCGTATTGCGCTTGGTCCTGCCGCGAACCTCACCGTGAGCGGTGACGCTCTTCAGCAGACGTCCCAGGTAGTGGTCCTGCGCCTTGCTGCCCGGGGTCGGGTTCTGGTTGATCACGTACATCTGCTGACCCATGGTCCAGACGTTGGTGGTCAGCCAGTAGACGAGGACACCGACGGGGAAGTTGATGCCCATGACAGCGAAGATCAGCGGGAAGATGTACATCAGCATCTTCTGCTGCTGCATGTACGGCGTCTTGACCGTCAGGTCGACGTTCTTCGTCATCAGCTGGCGCTGGGTGAAGAACTGCGACGCCGACATCATCACGATCATGACCGCGGTGACGACCCGGACGTCGAGCAGAGAAGCACCGAGAGCGCTGACGTCCGACGCGCTGTCCATGAACTTGGCAGCGAGCGGAGCACCGAAGATGTGTGCCTTACGGGCGCTGTCGAGCAGCGGCTGGTCGATGACACCGATCGTCTTGCCCGAGGCGATGGCCGAGAGCACGTGATACAGGGCGAAGAAGAACGGCGACTGCGCCAGGATGGGAAGGCACGAGGAGAGCGGGTTGGTGCCCGTCTCCTTGTACAGCTTCATCATCTCTTCGGACTGACGCTGCTTGTCGCTCTTGTAGCGCTCCTGGATCGCCTTCATCTTCGGCTGGAGCACCTGCATGTTCCGGGTCGACTTGATCTGCTTAACGAAAAGCGGGATCAGGCAGATCCGGATCAGCACCACCAGGGACACGATGGACAGGCCCCAGGCCCAGCCCGTGTCATCGCCGAAGATCGCTCCGTACAACTTGTGGAACTGGACGATGACCCAGGAAACAGGCCAGGTGATAAAGCTGAACAGACTGGCAATCGTGTCCACTAATCAGGCTCCTTGAGCTTTGGGCGAAGTCTCTGCGGCCGGGCTCGGGGGTTCGGAAACCGACCCCCCGGGAGGCACATCAGCGGCGGAGTCCCCGCCCTTGCTGCCGCGCATGGCATTACGCAGCAGTTCGTGCCAACGCGGGCGTTTGCGTGGCGGGACGTGATCCACGCCGCCGGGTGACCACGGATTGCATCGCAGGATGCGCCAGGCCGTCAGCGCAGTTCCCTTGATCGCTCCGTGCCGGTCGATCGCCGTATATCCATAGTGGGAACACGACGGGTAGTAACGGCAGACAGGCCCGAGAAGTGGGCTGATCGTCCACTGATACAGCTTGATAAGAGCCAGCAGCGGGTACTTCATCGCGCGCCCCCTCCCAGCAGCCGCTGCAGAGCGGCGTCCAGGTCTCGGGCCAGCTGTTCATGGTCGGCGTCGCCCGCTCCGGGCAGCGCTCGTACGACAACCAGGCTACCGGGGGGCAGCAGGGCCAGTCGCTCGCGGACCAGATGGCGAAGCCTGCGCTTCACCGCTGTGCGTACAACCGCTCCACCCACAGCTTTGCTGACAACGAAACCCGCACGCGGCGGGGGAGCGTTCTCCCCAGTCACGTGCGGGTCCGTTGCACCGCTGCGTAGATGAACGACGAGTAGCGGGCGGCCGGCCCGGCGTCCTCGACGTACTGCGGTCGCGAAGTCCTCGCGCCGCCTCAGCCGATTCTCGGTAGGCAGCACGTCATGACCTGTAAGCGATCAGGCGGACAGGTTGGTGCGACCCTTGCCACGGCGGGACGCGAGGATCGCGCGGCCGGCACGGGTGCGCATACGCAGCCGGAAGCCGTGGGTCTTCGCGCGACGACGGTTGTTCGGCTGGAAGGTGCGCTTGCTCACTCGGGGGCTCCAGAAATGACTCGTGTGTTGGCGGGACATCGCCTGGCTGTCACCGTGCGCCCACGAGAGACTCGCGTAAACGCCCTAGTGCACCGCTTCACAATCACAGATCGTGATCTTTGCCCATCGGAGGCAGGCGGCAGCAGCCATCGACAACTCGACCTGGTCACGGTACGCGCGGCTACGCCATCCGGTCAAACCGGCTCCACAACACCCCCCACTGTGCACAGCCTGTGGACAACGACTTGAACCACGCGGTCGGCCTGACTACCGTGGCTGAACCCCGGTTCTTTTTCTTCCTGCCTGCCGGTCCTCACCCATCCCGACCCATCCCGTCCCGAGAACCACACATTCGTGGGACCAGCGAGAGAGCGTGCCTTGTGGCTGATGTACCTGCCGATCTTGCCGCAGTGTGGCCACGAGTGCTGGAGCAACTCCTCGGGGAGGGCCAGCAGGGCATCGAGCCGAAGGACAAGCAGTGGATCGAGCGCTGCCAGCCGCTCGCACTGGTCGCCGACACGGCGCTGCTCGCCGTTCCCAATGAATGGGGCAAGCGAGTCCTGGAAGGCCGGCTCGCGCCGCTCATCAGCGAGACGCTGAGCCGCGAGTGCGGCCGCCCGATCCGCATCGCGATCACCGTCGACGACTCCGCGGGTGAACCTCCGAGCCCGCCCGCGCCTCCGATGCACCAGTCCCAGCAGCCTCAGCAGCACCGCTACCAGGGACCGCAGCACGACGAGCGTCAGCACAACGACGCATACGACGGGTACGGACACCGGCCCTCCGACGACGGCATGCCGACCGCCAGGCCCGCCTACCCCGACTACCAGCAGCAGCGCCCCGACCCCGGTGCGTGGCCGCGCACCCAGGAGGACCTCTCCTGGCAGCAGCCCCGGCTCGGCGGATTCCAGGACCGCGACACCTCGGCGGAACAGTGGCGCGAGCCGTACGCCGGCGGCCGCCCCCCGCAGCCGCAGCACGACTACCGGTCGCAGCCGCCCGAGCGTCAGAGTTACGAGCAACAGCGCTCCGAGCGCCACGACATGCAGGCCCCCCAGCACCGCCAGGGCGGCGCCGGCACCGGACGGCCCGGCGGCGCCACCGGGCCGACGGGCGCGCAGCCCGCTCCCACGCCCGGCCCCGGCGAGCCGGCGGCCCGGCTGAATCCGAAGTACCTCTTCGACACCTTCGTCATCGGTGCGTCCAACCGATTTGCGCACGCCGCAGCGGTCGCCGTCGCCGAAGCACCCGCCAAGGCCTACAACCCGCTCTTCATCTATGGGGAGTCCGGACTCGGCAAGACCCACCTGCTGCACGCCATCGGGCACTACGCCCGCAGTCTCTACCCGGGCACCAGGGTGCGGTACGTGAGCTCCGAGGAGTTCACCAACGAGTTCATCAACTCGATCCGCGACGGCAAGGGCGACACCTTCCGCAAGCGCTACCGCGATGTGGACATCCTGCTGGTCGACGACATCCAGTTCCTGGCGAGCAAGGAGTCGACGCAGGAGGAGTTCTTCCACACCTTCAATACGCTCCACAACGCCAACAAGCAGATCGTGCTTTCCTCGGACCGGCCGCCCAAGCAGCTGGTGACCCTGGAAGACCGGTTGCGGAACCGTTTCGAGTGGGGTCTGACCACCGATGTGCAGCCGCCGGAGCTGGAGACGCGGATCGCGATCCTCCGCAAGAAGGCGGTGCAGGAGCAGCTCAACGCCCCGCCGGAGGTACTGGAGTTCATCGCCTCCCGCATCTCCCGGAACATCAGGGAGCTGGAGGGGGCGCTGATCCGGGTCACGGCCTTCGCCAGTCTCAACCGCCAGCCGGTGGACCTCGGGCTGACCGAGCATGTGCTGAAGGATCTGATCCCGGGTGGCGAGGACTCGGCTCCGGAGATCACGGCAACGGCCATCATGGCGGCGACCGCGGACTACTTCGGTCTGACGGTCGACGATCTCTGTGGAACCTCGCGCAGCCGTGTGCTGGTGACGGCCCGGCAGATCGCCATGTACCTCTGCCGGGAGCTGACCGACCTCTCGCTGCCCAAGATCGGAGCGCAGTTCGGTGGCCGCGACCATACGACGGTGATGCACGCGGACCGGAAGATCCGCGCGCTGATGGCGGAGCGACGCTCCATCTACAACCAGGTCACCGAGCTCACCAACCGCATCAAGAACGGCTGACGGACCACCGGCACACGCTCTCTGTACGCGCCGAAAGGGCGCCTGGGGAACCCTCGCAGGGTTCCCCAGGCGCCCTTCTGCGTTGCCCAAGGCTTGCCCGAAGTCCTTCCAGAGGGCGTCCCAGAGGGTTTCCAGCTGCCGCTCCCGGGCTCTCTCGAAACCGTCCAGCCCCTCCTGAAGCCTTCCCCGAGCCCTTCCAGAGCCTCGACGGCCCCCTCCGGGCCCGGCCTCTGAGGCTCCGATGCAGTCGCGGTGTTCGAATACCCGGCGCCGGCCGTCCGTTCTCCACAGATCTGGGGAGATTTTCCCCTCCACAGGCTGGGGATCCGGAAGTTGTCCATATTGCTTCCACAGGGGCCACTGCCGATACTCCATCAGGCCAGGTCAAGGGGCTGGGGATTTGTGGTCAACAATGATCCACAGCCTGTGGACAAAATATTCGTCCACAGGGAGCCGATGATGTTGTCCACCGGCTGCCCACAGCACGGGCCGCGTTGTCCCCAGCTTCCTCGGGCTTCTCCACACCCCTGTCCACTGTTCGGCAACGCAACACCGCCTTTCACCGCGCCGAGTGAAAGGCGTCACACCAAGAGGGTCGGTTGGGCTGTGGGGAACGTGGGTAAAGCTGGGGACAGCCCTGGGGAGAAACCCCCCTGTCCTGTGCATCGGGTGTGCAGAACTTTCGTGTGTCCACAGAAACACCGGGTTGTCCACCGGTGCCACCCACAGGGTCGGTGGACAAAAAACCCGGCTTGACCTGCGGAAACGACGTTATCCACGGTTTCCACAGGCCCTACTACTACTGCCACCTAGAGTTAGCCCGGAATCCGCTTCGAAGTGGGGCCTGTGCACAACTCCGCGCCGGAGCTCTCCGAACCTCTTGTCGCGACTTGACCCCGAGCAGCACCGAGTGTCGGTGCCGTACGTCAGACTGGTCCCCGGCGTCCTCCCGCTGTCACCGGTGGGAGACCCGATCAGACGACGAAGGCCAGCAGGGCGAGCGAGCAACAGCAGGAGGCGGTTCCGGTGAAGATCCGGGTGGAGCGCGATGTACTCGCGGAGGCTGTGGCCTGGGTGGCCCGTAGCCTCCCGGCCCGTCCGCCGGCGCCCGTTCTTGCGGGCCTTCTGCTGAAGGCTGAGGACGGCGTCCTCAGCTTCTCCAGCTTCGACTACGAGGTCTCGGCCCGGGTCTCGGTGGACGCCGAGGTCGAGGAGGACGGCACGGTGCTGGTCTCCGGCCGACTGCTCGCCGACATCTGCCGCGCCCTTCCCAACCGCCCGGTGGAGATTTCCACAGACGGTGTACGAGCCACCGTGGTCTGCGGCTCCTCGCGATTCACACTCCACACCCTTCCTGTGGAGGAGTACCCGGCACTGCCGGAGATGCCGACCGCGACCGGTACGGTCCCGGGTGAGGTCTTCGCCTCGGCCGCCGCCCAGGTCGCCATCGCCGCGGGCCGTGACGACACGCTGCCGGTCCTGACCGGTGTGCGGATCGAGATCGAGGGCGAGACCGTCACCCTGGCCTCCACCGACCGTTACCGCTTTGCGGTCCGCGAGTTCCTCTGGAAGCCGGAAAACCCGGATGCCTCGGCTGTCGCCCTGGTGCCCGCCAAGACGCTGCTGGACACCGCCAAGGCTCTGACCAGCGGTGACACGGTGACTCTGGCGCTGTCCGGCTCGGGTGCGGGTGAGGGCCTGATCGGTTTCGAGGGCGCGGGCCGCCGTACGACCACGCGACTGCTCGAAGGCGATCTGCCGAAGTACCGGACGCTGTTCCCCACCGAGTTCAACTCGGTCGCGGTCATCGAGACCGCTCCGTTCGTCGAGGCCGTCAAGCGTGTGGCTCTCGTCGCCGAGCGGAACACTCCGGTGCGGCTCAGCTTCGAGCAGGGTGTGCTGATCCTGGAGGCGGGTTCCAGTGACGATGCACAGGCCGTGGAGCGGGTCGACGCGGTGCTGGAGGGTGACGACATCTCGATCGCCTTCAACCCGACCTTCCTGCTGGACGGGCTGAGCGCGATCGACTCCCCGGTCGCCCAGCTCTCGTTCACGACGTCCACCAAGCCTGCGCTGCTCAGCGGCCGTCCGGCCGTGGATGCCGAGGCGGATGACGCGTACAAGTACCTGATCATGCCGGTCCGCCTTTCCGGTTGATCCGGCCATTGGTCCTGCAACGGCAGCTCCCGACGGGCACGCTCAGCGCCGAGCAT
Source organism: Streptomyces sp. NBC_01224 (assembly GCF_036002945.1). Classification (NCBI taxonomy): domain Bacteria; kingdom Bacillati; phylum Actinomycetota; class Actinomycetes; order Kitasatosporales; family Streptomycetaceae; genus Streptomyces; species Streptomyces sp. NBC_01224. Next base: position 4,630,358 of record NZ_CP108529.1, read on the forward strand.
GCCCGTCGGTCTGTCCTCTGCCGGGCGTAGGCTCGGCCTTGGGTACGAATCGGCACAACGCTTAAGGAATCTCTGATGGAGCTCGGTCTCGTCGGCCTCGGCAAGATGGGCGGCAACATGCGCGAGCGCATCCGCCGCGCAGGCCACACCGTCATCGGTTACGACCGCAACCCGGACGTCTCCGATGTCCACAGCCTCGAAGAGCTTGTGGGCAAGCTGAAGGGCCCCCGGGTCATCTGGGTGATGGTTCCGGCCGGCGCGCCGACCCAGGCCACCATCGACGAGCTGGCCGGGCTCCTCTCGCCCGGTGACATCGTTGTGGACGGCGGAAACTCCCGCTGGACGGACGACGAGAAGCACGCGGTCGAGCTCGGCATCAAGGGCATCGGATTCGTGGACTGCGGCGTCTCCGGCGGCGTCTGGGGCCTGGAGAACGGCTACGCGCTGATGTACGGCGGCGACGCCGAGAACGTGGCGAAGGTCCAGCCGGTCTTCGACGCGCTGAAGCCCGAGGGCGACTTCGGTTCCGTCCACGCGGGCAAGGTCGGCGCCGGCCACTTCGCGAAGATGGTCCACAACGGCATCGAGTACGCCATGATGCAGGCCTACGCCGAGGGCTGGGAGCTGCTGGAGAAGGTCGACTCCGTCACCGATGTGCGCGAGGTCTTCCGCTCCTGGCAGGAAGGCACGGTCATCCGTTCCTGGCTGCTCGACCTGGCGGTCAACGCACTGGACGACGACGAGCACCTCGACAAGCTCCGTGGTTTCGCCGCCGACTCCGGTGAGGGCCGCTGGACGGTGGAGGCCGCGATCGACAACGCGGTGCCGCTGCCCGCAATCACGGCGTCGCTCTTCGCGCGTTTCGCCTCGCGGCAGGACGACTCCCCGCAGATGAAGATGATCGCCGCGCTGCGCAACCAGTTCGGTGGCCACGCGGTCGAGAACAAGAAGTAACCGCAACGAGGAGCGGGCCGGGCCGAAGCGTCCGACCCGTAACTACGGAGCACGGAGCAGGAAGCCGGGAAGGTCGGCGTACACCCATGCATGTCACGCATCTCTCGCTGGCCGACTTCCGCTCGTACGCCCGGGTCGAGGTACCTCTCGATCCGGGCGTCACCGCTTTCGTGGGGGCCAACGGCCAGGGCAAGACGAATCTGGTGGAGGCCGTCGGCTACCTTGCGACGCTCGGCAGCCATCGGGTCTCCTCCGATGCGCCGCTGGTGCGGATAGGCGCGGACCGGGCTGTCATCCGGGCCGCCGTGACGCAGGGCGAGCGCGCGCAGCTGGTCGAGCTGGAGCTCAATCCGGGCAAGGCCAATCGGGCCCGGATCAATAGATCGTCGCAGGTCAGGCCACGTGATGTGCTGGGGATCGTACGTACGGTGCTGTTCGCGCCGGAGGATCTGGCGCTGGTCAAGGGGGACCCCGGGGAGCGTCGGCGTTTTCTCGACGAGCTGATCACGGCGCGTTCGCCGCGGATGGCGGGGGTGCGTTCGGACTACGAGCGGGTGCTGAAGCAGCGCAACACCTTGCTGAAGTCCGCGGCGATGGCGCGCAGGCACGGCGGCAGATCGATGGATCTGTCCACGCTCGATGTATGGGACCAGCATCTGGGCCGGGTGGGCGCGGAGCTGCTGGCTCAGCGGCTGGATCTGATCGCGACCCTGCGGCCGCTGGCCGACAAGGCATACGCGGATGTCGCGCCCGGCGGTGGCCCCGTGACATTGGAGTACCGCAGTTCGGTCGGTGCGGGCGTGGAGCCGGCCCGTACCCGTGACGAGCTGTACGAGCAGCTGATCGCCGCCCTCGCGGAGGTCCGTAAGCAGGAGATCGAGCGGGGAGTGACGTTGGTCGGTCCGCACCGTGATGATCTGTTGCTGGGTTTGCGGGGGATGCCGGCCAAGGGGTACGCGAGCCACGGTGAGTCCTGGTCGTATGCGTTGGCGCTGCGGCTGGCTTCGTACGATCTGCTGCGCAGCGAGGGCAATGAGCCGGTGCTGGTGCTGGACGATGTCTTCGCCGAGCTGGATGCGCGTCGTCGTGAGCGGTTGGCGGAGTTGGTGGCTCCGGGTGAGCAGGTGCTGGTGACGGCTGCGGTGGACGACGACGTTCCGGGTGTGCTGGCGGGGACGCGGTATGCGGTGTCCGCGGGTGGGGTGGAGCGGCTGTGAGCGGTCGTGGTGAGGCGTCCGGGGCTTCTGGGGAGCAGGCGCAGGAGCGATCGGTGGAAGGGAAGCAGCCGGAGCCCTCGGGTGTCGACCTGGCGCGGGTGGCGCTGCGTGCTGCGAAGGAGCAGGCGCGGGCGCGTGGTGCTGCGGCGCAGCAGAAGAAGCAGGCCAGGCGGGGTGGTGGGCTGCGTTCGGGGGCGCGGGCGGATGGGCGTGACCCGTTGCCGTTGGGTGCTGCGATCAATCGTCTGATCACTGAGCGTGGCTGGGAGACGCCTGCGGCGGTGGGTGGGGTGATGGGGCGCTGGCCGCAGATCGTCGGTGAGGATCTGGCCAATCACTGTGTGCCGTTGCGGTACGACGAGGATCCGGACGAGCGGGTGCTGACGGTGCAGTGCGATTCGACGGCGTGGGCGACGCAGCTGCGGTTGCTGGCGCCTCAGCTGGTGGCCCGGCTGAATGCGGACCTGGGGCATGGCACGGTGAGGTTGATCAAGGTGTTGGGGCCGGGGGGTCCGCAGCGCAGGTTCGGTCCGCTGCGGGCGCCGGGGAGCACCGGTCCCGGCGATACGTACGGATGAGGCCTCTGAGCTGGGCTTTTCTCTATTTCTGAGCTCCGTGGGGCTCTGTTCCGATTTGAGTCATGGCCTTGTGCTGTCTTCATGGCCTTGTGCTGTCTTCTCGGTCGTGCTGCCTGTCGCGTCCGTGTTATGCCGGTATGCGGTAATTGAAACCGCGCGGTGGGAGTGGGGCGTCCCTCACGGTAGTGAGAGGTTGACAGGCCGAAGCGCTCAATGCCCGCGTGAGCCTCTTGAGAGGCCTTCCTGAATATGGGGAGTCGTCAGGCGCTCATTCAGGGCGGCACATGCGTACTCAGGTACCGGCAAACCCCCATTCATGTCGGTGCTACCGGTAGACTGGTGGGTAATCCCGCATCTTTGCGGGAGTCGTCGATTACAAGCCGAACGACGCAGCCGCTCCCGACTGTCCGGAGAACGGCCTGTGCTGTGCCAGAAAGGGCGCTTCGTGGCCGATTCCGGCAACCCCAACGAGAACATTCCGTCCACACCCGGTGAGAGCGGCGGGGCAACTGCCTCGGTCACTGCCTCGTACGACGCGAGCGCGATCACCGTCCTCGAGGGCCTGGACGCGGTCCGCAAGCGACCTGGCATGTACATCGGCTCGACCGGTGAGCGTGGACTCCACCACCTTGTGTACGAGGTCGTCGACAACTCGGTCGATGAAGCCCTGGCCGGGCACGCGGACACGATCGACGTCACGATCCTCGCCGACGGCGGGGTGCGTGTGATCGACAACGGCCGTGGTATCCCGGTCGACATCGTGCCGTCGGAGAAGAAGCCGGCGGTCGAGGTCGTGCTGACCGTGCTGCACGCCGGCGGTAAGTTCGGCGGCGGCGGTTACGCCGTCTCCGGCGGTCTGCACGGCGTCGGCGTCTCCGTTGTGAACGCGCTGTCGGCGAGGGTCGCGGTCGAGGTCAGGCGGGACGGTTACCGCTGGACCCAGGACTACAAGCTCGGTGTGCCGACGGCTCCGCTGGCCCGTAACGAGGCCACCGACGAGACCGGCACGACCGTCACCTTCTGGGCCGACGGGGACATCTTCGAGACGACCGAGTACTCCTTCGAGACCTTGTCGCGCCGCTTCCAGGAGATGGCGTTCCTCAACAAGGGTCTGACGCTCAAGCTCACCGACGAGCGTGAGTCGGCGAAGGCGACGGCGGGCGCGGATGTCGCCGAGGTGGCCGAGGTCGCCGAGGAGGAGCAGGCCCGTACGGTCACGTACCACTACGAGGGCGGCATCGTCGACTTCGTGAAGTACCTCAACTCCCGCAAGGGCGATGTCATTCACCAGTCGGTGATCGACATCGACGCCGAGGACAAGGAGCGTCTCCTCTCGGCCGAGATCGCGATGCAGTGGAACACGCAGTACAGCGAGGGTGTGTACTCCTTCGCCAATACGATCCACACGCATGAGGGCGGTACGCACGAGGAGGGTTTCCGTGCGGCTCTGACGACGCTGGTCAACAAGTACGCGCGGGACAAGAAGCTGCTGCGCGAGAAGGACGACAACCTCACCGGTGACGACGTCCGTGAGGGTTTGACGGCGATCATCTCGGTGAAGCTGGGCGAGCCGCAGTTCGAGGGGCAGACGAAGACCAAGCTGGGCAACACGGAGGCGAAGACCTTCGTCCAGAAGGTGGTCCACGAGCAGCTGACGGACTGGTTCGACCGCAATCCGAACGAGGCGGCGGACATCATCCGCAAGGGCATCGCTGCGGCCACGGCCCGTGTCGCGGCCCGCAAGGCGCGTGATCTGACCCGCCGCAAGGGGCTTCTGGAGAGCGCCTCGCTGCCGGGCAAGCTGAGCGACTGTCAGTCCAACGACCCGACGAAGTGCGAGATCTTCATCGTCGAGGGTGACTCCGCCGGTGGTTCGGCGAAGTCCGGCCGTAACCCGATGTACCAGGCGATCCTGCCGATCCGGGGCAAGATCCTGAACGTCGAGAAGGCCCGGATCGACAAGATCCTTCAGAACACCGAGGTCCAGGCGCTGATCTCGGCCTTCGGTACCGGGGTCCACGAGGACTTCGACATCGAGAAGCTCCGCTATCACAAGATCATCTTGATGGCGGACGCCGATGTCGACGGTCAGCACATCAACACCCTGCTGCTGACGTTCCTCTTCCGCTTCATGCGTCCGCTGGTCGAGGCCGGGCACGTGTATCTCTCCCGCCCGCCGCTCTACAAGATCAAGTGGGGCCGGGACGACTTCGAGTACGCGTACTCGGACCGGGAGCGCGACGCCCTGGTCGAGCTGGGCAAGCAGAACGGCAAGCGGATCAGGGAAGACTCGATCCAGCGCTTCAAGGGTCTCGGCGAGATGAACGCCGAGGAGCTGCGCGTCACCACGATGGACGTCGACCACCGGGTCCTCGGCCAGGTCACGCTGGACGACGCGGCGCAGGCCGACGACCTCTTCTCGGTGCTGATGGGCGAGGACGTCGAGGCGCGGCGCTCGTTCATCCAGCGCAACGCCAAGGACGTCCGCTTCCTCGACATCTGAGTCGGCCGTACCAGCAAGCCGCCGCTCGAAAGGACTTTGACCAGCAATGGCCGACGAGAACACCCCTGTGACACCTGAAGAGGAGCCCACCGCCGCCGGCGTGGGCATGCGTGTCGAGCCCGTGGGGCTCGAGACGGAGATGCAGCGCTCCTACCTCGACTACGCGATGTCCGTGATCGTCTCGCGTGCGCTGCCTGATGTACGGGACGGTCTCAAGCCCGTTCACCGCCGGGTGCTGTACGCGATGTACGACGGCGGTTACCGGCCCGAGAAGGGCTTCTACAAGTGTGCCCGTGTCGTCGGTGACGTCATGGGTACGTACCACCCGCACGGCGACTCCTCGATCTATGACGCGCTGGTGCGGCTGGCGCAGCACTGGTCGATGCGCATGCCGCTGGTGGACTCCAACGGCAACTTCGGTTCTCCGGGCAACGACCCGGCCGCCGCCATGCGGTACACCGAGTGCAAGATGATGCCGCTGTCCATGGAGATGGTCCGGGACATCGACGAGGAGACCGTCGACTTCCAGGACAACTACGACGGCCGCAACCAGGAGCCGACGGTTCTGCCGGCGCGCTTCCCGAACCTGCTGGTCAACGGTTCCGCAGGCATCGCGGTCGGTATGGCGACCAACATCCCGCCGCACAACCTGCGTGAGGTCGCGGCCGGCGCCCAGTGGTACCTGGAGCACCCGGAGGCCTCTCAGGAGGAGCTTCTGGACGCGCTGATCGAGCGGATCAAGGGCCCGGACTTCCCGACGGGTGCGCTCGTCGTGGGCCGCAAGGGCATCGAGGAGGCGTACCGCACCGGCCGTGGCTCGATCACGATGCGTGCGGTCGTCGCGGTCGAGGAGATCCAGAACCGGCAGTGCCTGGTCGTCACGGAGCTTCCGTACCAGACCAACCCCGACAACCTGGCGCAGAAGATCGCCGACCTGGTGAAGGACGGCAAGGTCGGCGGGATCGCGGACGTCCGTGACGAGACCTCGTCGCGTACAGGTCAGCGTCTGGTCGTCGTGCTGAAGCGGGACGCGGTCGCCAAGGTCGTTCTGAACAACCTGTACAAGCACACCGATCTGCAGACCAATTTCGGCGCCAACATGCTGGCGCTGGTCGACGGTGTGCCGCGCACCCTGTCGATCGATGCGTTCATCCGCCACTGGGTGACGCACCAGATCGAGGTCATTGTCCGGCGTACGAAGTTCCGTCTGCGCAAGGCGGAGGAGCGGGCGCACATTCTGCGTGGTCTGCTCAAGGCGCTGGACGCGATCGACGAGGTCATCGCCCTCATCCGGCGCAGCCAGACGGTCGAGGTGGCGCGCGAGGGCCTGATGGGCCTGCTGGAGATCGACGAGATCCAGGCGAACGCGATCCTGGAGATGCAGCTGCGCCGGCTGGCCGCGCTGGAGCACCAGAAGATCACGGCCGAGCACGACGAGCTCCAGGCGAAGATCAACGAGTACAACGCGATCCTGGTGTCGCCGGAGCGGCAGCGTCAGATCGTCAGCGAGGAGCTGGCGGCGATCGTCGAGAAGTTCGGCGACGACCGGCGTTCCAAGCTGGTGCCCTTCGACGGTGACATGTCCATCGAGGACCTGATCGCCGAGGAGGACATCGTCGTCACGATCTCGCGCGGCGGCTATGTGAAGCGTACGAAGACGGACGACTACCGCTCGCAGAAGCGCGGCGGCAAGGGCGTGCGCGGTACGAAGCTCAAGGAAGACGACATCGTCGACCACTTCTTCGTGTCGACGACGCACCACTGGCTGCTGTTCTTCACCAACAAGGGCCGGGTGTACCGGGCGAAGGCGTACGAGCTCCCGGACGCCGGCCGCGATGCCCGTGGTCAGCATGTCGCCAACCTGCTGGCTTTCCAGCCGGACGAGCAGATCGCTCAGATCCTGGCGATCCGTGACTACGAAGCCGCGCCCTATCTGATCCTGGCCACGAAGGGCGGTCTCGTGAAGAAGACCGCGCTGAAGGACTATGACTCGCCGCGTTCCGGCGGTGTCATCGCCATCAACCTCCGGGAGACGGCAGATGGCGCCGAAGGCACTGCCGACGAGCTGATCGGTGCGGAGCTGGTGTCGGCCGAGGACGATCTGCTGCTCATCAGCAAGAAGGCCCAGTCGATCAGGTTCACTGCGACGGACGATGCGCTGCGCCCGATGGGCCGTGCCACTTCGGGCGTCAAGGGCATGAGTTTCCGCGAAGGCGACGAACTGCTCTCGATGAATGTTGTCCGGCCGGGTACGTTCGTGTTCACTGCCACCGATGGTGGGTACGCGAAGCGGACTCCCGTCGACGAGTACCGCGTTCAGGGTCGTGGTGGCCTGGGCATCAAGGCCGCCAAGATCGTGGAGGACAGGGGCTCGTTGGTCGGTGCGCTGGTGGTCGAGGAGACTGATGAGATCCTCGCCATCACGCTCGGCGGTGGTGTGATTCGTACGCGAGTCAATGAAGTCAGGGAGACGGGCCGTGACACCATGGGCGTCCAACTGATCAATCTGGGCAAGCGCGATGCCGTCGTCGGTATCGCTCGTAACGCCGAAGCCGGCCGCGAGGCCGAAGAGGTCGAGGGGTCCGAGGACGCCGAGGCCGCGACGGCAGAGGCTGCCGAGAGCACAGTCGAGGGCAATGTCGAAGGCACGCCGCCTTCGGCCGGGGAGCACGAGGAGTAGAGCGTGAGTGGAGCCACGGGCGCCGGTTCGGCCGCTTCCGGAGCTGGAGCGAACGGTGCCCGTGGCCCTGCCACGGACTCCCAAGGGGGCACTGTGACGGACACTCGGGGGCCTCAGCCCCAGTACGAGGGTTACGCGACCGGGCCGTTGCCCGGTGAGCGCGAGCCCGCATCGGGGCAGGCGAGCGGGCCGTATCACCCGCCGCAGGCGTACCCCTCGCCCGCGGACGGGACGCAGGGCGGCCGACCGCACGGTACGCAGGGCGCTGCCGCCGCGCAGGCGGCCCGGCGGCCGCGGACAGGGGCGCGGACCACTCCGCGTACCCGCAAGGCGCGCCTGCGGGTGGCCAAGGCCGACCCGTGGTCGGTGATGAAGGTCAGCTTCCTGCTCTCCATCGCGCTCGGTATCTGCACGGTGGTGGCGGCCGCGGTGCTGTGGATGGTCATGGACGCGATGGGCGTCTTCACCACCGTGGGCGGCACGATCAGCGAGGCCACCGGCTCGAACGAGAACAACGGCTTCGATCTCCAGTCGTTCCTGTCACTGCCGCGGGTCCTCATCTTCACCTCGGTCATCGCTGTGATCGATGTGGTTCTGGCGACCGCGCTGGCGACGCTGGGCTCCTTCATCTACAACTTGTCGGCGGGCTTCGTGGGCGGGATCGAGCTCACGCTGGCCGAGGACGAGTAGGACGCCGGGTATCGATTTTGGGACTGGCCCCGACGTGCGCTAATCTTCAGAAGTCAGCGCACAGCGCGGCGGGGCTATAGCTCAGTTGGTTAGAGCGCATCCCTGATAAGGATGAGGCCACAGGTTCAAATCCTGTTAGCCCCACAGTGACAGTTGAAGGCCCGGTATCTCTTCGGAGATACCGGGCCTTCTGCGTGTGGCCGGTGCGATGTGTCCCCGGGTGTGCATGCGCAGGGGTTGAGGAACGCGGTTTTGGTGCCTGTACGCGCCCAGCCCCCGGGCCTGGGCGCGTACAGGGAGACCTTCCCGGGGCCCGGTGCGGCACGGAGGTTGCCGTGTTCCCGCGCCGACGGGGGCGGAGCGGGGACTGAGTACATGAAGAAGCCCCCGTCCGGCGCGAACCGGCCCAGGGGCTCTGTGTGTCAGTTGCGCGGCTCTCACGGCGGGAGGAGGGATGCGTCCCCCGCCGGGGCCCCGTGGGCGGCGCGGGCGGTGTTCCTGGTCTCCATGGCGTCCGTCGTGTCTGCGGACAGATGCCGCGTGGCGGGTGAGGAGCCGTGTGCTTCGGCGCGGATGCGCTGCTTCATCGTGGGTGGCAGCGCCCTGTCACGCGGAAGGGTCCATCGCACCGACGGGGTGGTCGCGATTGCCGCGGTCGCACCCGTGTGCTCCTGGTTCGTGGTGGTCGGCTCCGTGGTGGTCGGCTCCGTGGCCGCCGCCGGGGTGCTCATGAGCCCCAGTGCGGCGAGGAGTGCGAAAAAGGCGGTGACGAAGGCGGTCCAGATGTTCTTGGCCTTGAAGGTGCTCATGGCCCCTCGCTTTCGGGTGGTCTGGTTTGCTTACCTTTCTGATGATGTGGATGGGGCCCGCGATTTCGTGGACCGACGCCGCCGATCCACCGATCTTCAGATGAACACCACTCGTATGGTTCAACCGGCCTTGACGGGCTTGCGCGGGGTGATCGGCGTGGCCGGGTCCTCCGGCCGGGACGATCCGCGGAGCGATCCTTGGATGATCGCTTTTCCACGGACGCCAGTTGGGCCGCAGGTAGGTCACCGGTCGATATCGGCCGGTGTGTATAGTCGGGCGGCAGAAGTCCCCTACGTCAAGGAAAGACGAGGTCGCGCGGTGAAGAAGCTTCTCCTGGTCGCACTGGCCGCCATCGGCGGGCTCCTCGTGTACCGCCAGATCCAGGCGGATCGCGCCGAGCAGGATCTGTGGACGGAGGCGACTGACTCCGTGCCCGCAGGTTCGGGTGTGTGAGACAGAACAGCCTGATTACGGGCCCCGGTCGCTGAGCGGCCGGGGCTTCGTGCTGTTGCGGGACCGTGACACCTGTGCCCTTGAGTTCACCTAAGCAAATCAATAGGTTGCGAGAGCAAAATAGCCGGGTTTTTCGGTCGAGGGGGCACGGGTGAAGGCACGGGACCACCACCGCCGTACTGCAGCTGCGGGGGCATGGATCGGCGGGGCGCTGCTCGCCCTGGTGGCGGGCGCGATGCCGGCCGCGGCGGCGGCACCGGGCGGTGCACCCGCCACTTCTGAGACACCACGACCCAGCTCGGGCAGCAGCCTGGTCATGGTGCTCGACTCGTCCGGATCCATGGGGGACGACGACGGCACGGGGCGTACCCGGATGGAGAGCGCCCGTACGGCCGTCGGCACCGTCGTCGACGGCCTTCCCGACGGATATCCGACCGGGCTGCGGGTGTACGGCGCGGACCGTTCCCGGGGCTGCACGGACACCAGGCTCGTACAGCCGGTGCAGAGGCTCGACCGGGAAGCCGTGAAGCGGGCTGTGGCGGCCGTGGAGCCCAAAGGTGACACTCCCGTCGGGCTGTCGTTGCGGAAGGCCGCCGAGGACCTTCCGCGGCCCGCGGGCGGTGCCATCGGTACGCGCACGATCCTGCTGATCTCCGACGGCGAGGACAACTGCGGTACGCCGCAGCCCTGCGAGGTTGCCGAGCAGCTCGGCAAGGAGGGGATCGGGCTGCGGATCGACACCGTCGGCTTCCAGGTGAAGGGCGCGGCGCGCGAACAGCTCGAATGCATCGCGGCGGCCGGCAACGGCCGCTACTACGACGCACCGGATGCCAAGGCGCTGGCCCGGCAGCTGCAACGGGCGTCGCAACTCTCCGCGGACGGCTACCGGTTCCGGGGCGAGCGGGTCGAGGGCACGGCGACGGGTGCGGCGGCACCCGCGCTCGTACCAGGGCAGTATCTGGACACCATCGGAGCCGGTGAGAAGCGGTACTACGCCATCGACCTGGATGCCGTTTCGACGGTGGACTTCTCGGCGACGGCGGTGCCGCAGCCCGGGGCGGCCGTCGACACCTTCGACGCACTGCGCACCGGCATCGTGTACGGCACCGGCGGTTCCTGCGTGACGGACACCGCGCACTTCTACCAGAAGGAGGGTGCGACCCCGCTGACCTCGGCGGTCGCCCGAATCCCCGCGGAGGAGGGCAACCACGCCTGCGACCGGGCGGGCCGGTACTGGCTGGTGGTGGAGCGGGAGAGCAAGAAGGGTTCCGACGCCGGGCGTTGGCCGCTCGAGCTCCTTTACGGGGTGGAGGCGCCACTGGAGAAGGGTGTGACGCCCGCCCAGTCGCAGCCGGAGTACGGCAAGGGCGGCAAGGACGCCGTGCTGCCCACCGGTGACCCCCGCGATGTGCGGGGCGGTACCGGCTTCAACGACGCCAAGGAGCTCGGCCGGGGCGTGTGGCGCGACCGGATCCTTCCGTCGCAGACCCTCTGGTACAAGGTCACGGCCGGCTGGGGTCAGCAGGTGCGCTATGACGTGGAATTCGCGAACGAGCCCACGGTGGAGCGCGGTACCTCCACGTACTCGTACGGGGCGACCCAGCTGTTCACTCCCGCTCGATTCCCGCTCACCGGAGGCGGCGAGTTCACCTCGACGGCCATGTACAACGGCCGTCCGTCGGCGGTCAGGATGGGCGGGGTGCCAATCGCCTGGACCAACCGCTACGAGTACCGCTCCAACGTCCAGCCCGTACACGCCGGGGGTGACTTCTACATCTCGGTGACGCTGGGGGCGAGGGCCGCCGATATCGCGGAGAACCCGCAGATCGGTGTGGTGCTGCGGGTGTCGGTGCTCGGCGACGAGCTGGCCGGCCCCGAGCACCATGCTCCTGCCGTAGCCAAGAAGGCGGACAAGAACGGCAATTCGAGCGGTGCCGAAGACAGCGGCGGTACGGGCGGGGCAGGATGGACCGGCATTGCGGCCGCTGCCGGTGCGGGCGCCGTGGTGGTGGTGATCGCGGGGCTCGTGTCCGTACGCGGGCGTCGCAGGCGGGCCACACAGACGACGAGGGGAAGCGCGTGATGAGGCAGCGCAACAGGGGCCGGGTGGCGCTGGCCATGGTCGCGGCGATGTGCGTGGCGGCGGCGCTGCCGGGGCAGGCGTACGCGGACGGGGAGAGTGCTGCGTACGCCTTCGTTCCCGGGGCGAAGAAGGTCAGCGGTGCGGAGGTCAGCACCGAGGCGTCGGCGCTCACGCCCGGATCGGTCTACAAGAGCTCGATCAAGCGGGGCGAGAAGCTCTACTACCGTCTGGACCTCGACGACAGGACGAACGCGTACGTCTCGGCGGTGGCCGTGCCCAGGGGCGGCGGCCAGGTCGCCTACGGGGATGGCATCACGGTCAGCATCAGGGACAACGCCGACCTGCAGTGCAGTTCGGAGGACGCACGGTTCGAGTCGGCGGAATTTCCGCGTCCGATCGCGGCGTACGCCTACCGGATCACGCAGAAGGACAGCAGCACCTGTCAGAAAGCCGGAACGTACAACGTCCTGATCGAGCGGGAGAGCAAGGCCACCTCGGCATCCGATGAGTGGGACCTGGAACTGCGGTACGAGTCGGAGCCGCAGCTGGAAGCGGGCGGTTCGATGCCGACCCAGGCGCCGGAGAGCTGGCCCTCGGCGTCGCCCGCGCCGCCCACCACAGCCCCGCAGAGGCGGTCGGGCGGCACCAGCTACTACGACGCGACCAGCCTGGAAACCGGCGAGTGGCACGACAGCATCGCACCCGGGCAGACCCGCTTCTACCGGGTGCCGGTGGACTGGGGCCAGCAGATCTTCGCCACCGCCGACCTGAGCAACAACAAGGCCTCGGACGAATACATCGGCAACGCGCTCGCGATGTCCCTGGACAACCCTGCGCACGGCCATGTCGACGATGCGTCGCCGCTGTCGTACTCCGGCAAGCCCGCGTCCGTGTCGATGGATCCACTGCCTCCGGTGGCGTACGAGAACCGCTACGACTCCACCAGCAGCGACAGCGCCATGCGGTTCGCCGGCTGGTACTACCTGTCGGTGTCCCTCAGCCCACAGGTCGCGAAGTCGTACGGCGACAAGGCGATTCCGCTGACCCTCAGAATCAAGGTCGAGGGGACGGCGGAAAAGTCGCCGTACAAGGGGGATGCCGGGATTTTCTCGGTCACGCAGCACGACAAGGACATGGCGAGGAGCGGCCAGAGCGGCCCCGAGGCGGCCGAGAGCGACACCATGAGGGTGGTCGGCGTGGCCGGGATCGGCGTGGGTGCGGTGCTGGTGCTCGGGCTGGGTGTGTGGACGCTGCTGGCACGGCGCCGTGCGGTCGCCGCCCAGGCGGCACCGATCGGTTCGAACAGTCCGGTTGTGGGAGGCCCGGCCGGGGGCGGGCAACTGCCGCACGGAGGGCCGCCGCAGGCCTGGTAGCCGGGGGCCGGAGCCGCCGCCGCGCGGGGCAGGGGCTCCGGCCGGCCGTGCTCAGCTCCGGGTCAGCGCCCAGATGCCCACGGCGAAACAGATCAGTGCCACCAGCAGGACCGGGACCGCCACCTTCGGGGGCGGTCCCGGACGCTTGTGCGGTGCGTGCGCGGGAACAGCGGCCGAGAGGTGCGGGGGAACCGCTGCTCCGGGAGCGGGAACGTGCGGCTGTCCGGCGGTGTACGCGCGGGTGAGAGCCGGTTCGTGCTGCGCCGCGGAAGTGGGGCCCTGCGCGGGATCCGGCGCAGGGAAGGGGGAAGCCGCGTGCGCCGGGATCGGTGTGGGGGGCGTGGCCGGCTGCGCCGGATGGGGCAGCGGTGTGGGCTGCCGCGGAGGCGGTGGGAGGTGGAAGCTGCCCGTTTCCGACATCGGGACCGGCGGCTGGGTGTAGGGCTGCTGGGTGGACGGGTCCGTCTGCGCGGGCTGCGCGTCCTGTGAGGTTGTCCGGGGGGACGCGATCGGTCCGGCGGGGCCGAAGCCCGCAGGCAGTGGCCCGAGTTGGTCGAAGACCTCCACCGGCTCGTCGTCGGCGCCGGGCTCGGGCAACATGTCGACCGCGGCCGTAAGCGCCTTGCGTGCGCCCGTGGCCGTACGGAACCTGGCCTGGGGATCCGGCTGCAGCAGCCCCGCGAGCACCTGCCACAACGGCTCGGGAATCCCCTCCGGGGCGCTGGGAGTTCCGTACGAGGCGAAGTGCTCGACGAGGGCCCGCGCGTCCGGCTTCTTCCCCTGCAGCAGATACAGCGCGACCAGTCCGACCGCGAAGAGGTCCGCGGGGAAATCGGGTTCCGCGCCCATCATCTGTTCGGGCGCGAAGTAACCGGGCGTGCCCACCACGTAGTTGGTCTCGGTCAGGCGCGGCTCACCCTTGCGCATGGAGATACCGAAGTCGGACAGCCGCAGATGCGGCCGCCCGGTGCCGGTGGCCTCCATCAGGATGTTCGCGGGTTTGATGTCCCGGTGCACGACGCCCTCCGCATGCACCGTCGACAGTCCGGACAGCAGTTGGTCGAGCAGCGTGCAGACGAAACGGGGAGGCAGCGGTCCGTAGTCGCCGATGACATGCGCCAGCGAACCACCGCTCACCAGATCCATGGTGAACAGGACCTTGTCGTCGTCCGCGGCCCAGCTGGCCGGGGCGAGCACATGCGGATGCTCGATCCGCAGCGCCTGCTCGCGGACGAAGCGCAGCAGCGTGTGTGCGTCGCTCTGCTGGAGGACCTTGGCCGCCACATAACGGCGGCGTCGGTGGTCCCAGGCGCGCCAGACGGCGCCGACCCCACCACGTCCGATCGGATCGATCAGTTCGTACCGACCGGCGAAGACCTCACCCATTGCGCTGCGCCCGCTCCCAGTCCTGTTTCGGCTCGTGCCCGGCTCTCGGGGGTAGTGCCCCAGGGCCTGAAAGGACAGGCCCTAGCTCTGGTGTCCCTCGTAGTGCGCCACCGCGTCCGCGGTGCGCCCCGCGCCGTACACCTTGAGGAACTCTGCCAGTTCCGGGTGGGTCGGGGCGAGGGAGTCGGCGGCATCGATGATGTCACCGGCGGCTGCGACCGACCGCAGCAGCGACTGGATCTCACGCACCACGCGCCGGACGGTCGGAGCGCCGCCGGTGTTGGAGGTCTGGCTGGTGCCGGTGAGGACGGAGCCGCCCTGGGACTTCTTGACCTCTTCCATGCGGTCGGTGGCCTCTCCCGCGCTGACGCTGCCGTCGGCGACCTGGCTGGCCAGTTCCTGGAGCGCCTGGACACGCTGGACGACCGCGGGGTTGCCGATCTTCGCCCGCTGACCGCTCATCAGCTGGGAAAGCATGGGGGCGGACAGCCCGAGGACCGCGGCGAGCCGGGCCTGGTTCAGGCCGAGATCATCGATCAGCCGGCGGAAGAGCGCCCCGAGAGGTTCTCCGTACCAGCTGCGCTGAAGCTCCCTGGCTCTTGCTGTTGCCTCTTGCTGAGCTGCATCCATGGCGTCTCCCCTTCGCTGCGGCTTCGCTGCTGCGAACCTCGTCGAGCATCTTACGGAGAGTGGTCGCCGACCGGGAGTCCCCATCTTTTTGCAAGATTCCGGGGGGTACCCGGTACTCTGGTCTGCGGCGGTCGCCGAGACGCAGAAGCGTCCGGTGCTGTCCGCTTTTCGGGGCCTTAGCTCAGTTGGTAGAGCGCTGCCTTTGCAAGGCAGATGTCAGGAGTTCGAATCTCCTAGGCTCCACAAGTGACAGAACGGGCGCCGGAAGACCTCAGGTCTTCCGGCGCCCGTTTGTCGTGCAGGGGCTGTTCAGCGGCGGTCGTCGAGATCGGTGCCGTCCACACCTTCCGGGCCGTCCGTCCCCTTGGTCTCCGCATCGGCCTGCTTGGCCTGGACCTCCGGGTCGAGCGAGCTCGGACCACTGCCGTCGACCGAGGACAGGGGCGCGCGGTCGGAGACCTCCGTGGGAGCGGGTGGTTCGACCAGCCAGTCCGGGTTGGCCTGCTTGTCCCACCACCTCCAGGCGGCGTAGGCACCGCCCGCCACGATGCCGACCACGACGAACCCCTTGAACAGCCGCCCGGCCTTCGCCCGCCGCTCGTGCTTTCTGGCCAGCTGCTTGATCTCCTTCGCGGTCACCTGACTGCGCAGCGCGGCCAGCGCGGCGGCGCTGCGGGCCGAGGCCTCCTCGGCCATGGGCTGGGCGACGGCCATCGCGTGCCCGACGCGCGGCACGGTGTAGTCCGCGGCGGTACGGGCGGCCCGGCGGGTGCGGTGTGCGGCGCGCTGGGCCGCCTCGTCGACCTTGGGGGGTACGTGAGCACGGGCCAGTTCGATACGTGGTGCGAGATGCGCGTCGTATTGGACGCGGGCCTGCTGGGCTGCCTTCGACACCTTCGGCGCGAGCCGCGTGCGGGCCTCGTACGCAAGATGCGCGGCCTGGTCCTTGGCCGTGTCGGCGTAGGGCGCCACCACTTCCGCGGCGTGCTGCACGCTGTCCTTTGCCGAGTCGGTTGCGGCGCGCACGCTGTCGATGCGGGTCACGGGATCCTCCTCCTTGGTGGCGGGTGGATACTCCGCCTTTCCACCCATTTCGAGATCATGCCTGCCGGAGGCCTGTATGGCATGCGGGGCAGGCATCCGGGTTATTCAGGTCATCGGTGACGCCTTCGGGCAATGCGGTGCAAGGGGAGCTTGCCGATGACAATGCCACGGTTCGGTTCAGCCCGCGCCGGTTCGTCACGCACTTGGCCGCATTTGTTCCTGCGGGGAGCGGCACGTGAGGGGTTTCGGGGAAGCCGCAGGCGAGCGGGGCGAGAACGGCCTCGGCGCACGGGCGCGGAATCGGGCAAGAAGGTGAGTGGAGTGCGTTGGTGGTGGCGGCCGGGCGCCGGAGTGGACGGTCCGTGCGAGGATCGGTGAACGTCACTGAAGACTTACGGAAGGCAGATCGTGGCTGAGCAGCTTTACGCCACCTTGAAGACCAATCAGGGCGACATCGAGATCCGGCTTCTGCCGAACCACGCGCCCAAGACGGTCAAGAACTTCGTCGAGCTCGCCAAGGGTGAGCGTGAGTGGACGCATCCCGAGACCGGCAAGAAGTCCACGGACAGGCTGTACGACGGCACCGTCTTCCACCGTGTCATCAGCGGCTTCATGATCCAGGGCGGTGACCCGCTGGGCAACGGCACGGGTGGCCCGGGGTACGAGTTCGGTGACGAGTTCCACCCCGACCTCAGCTTCAACAAGCCGTACCTGCTGGCCATGGCCAACGCCGGCCCGGGCACCAACGGCTCGCAGTTCTTCGTGACGGTTTCGCCGACTGCCTGGCTGACCGGCAAGCACACCATCTTCGGTGAGGTCGTCGACCCCGCCAGCCAGAAGGTCGTGGATGCCATCGCGGCCACCAAGACCAACTCCCGCACCGACCGTCCGCTGCAGGACGTCGTGATCGAGTCGGTCGTCATCGAGAACCGATGATCGCCAGTAGTCATCAAATGATCACGCTCTGATTGCCCTTTCGGGGAACCAATCGCCCTGCTCGGCCGTACTTGTTACATAGCGGACGAGCAGGGCTGCGTTGTGCGTGCTGCCGCCACGACGAGCACCGAGGGGACCGGGAAGCGATGGGACCGATGGACCAGCAGCCGCCGGGAGACCAGGACCGGTCCGCCGCCACGGACGGCTCGCTCAGCTGCTACCGCCACCCCGGTCGTGGGACATACATCCGCTGCACCCGCTGCGACCGTCCGATCTGCCCCGAGTGCATGGTCAACGCCTCGGTCGGCTTCCAGTGTCCGGACTGCGCCCGCCAGGGAGCCGGTACGGGACACGGCCCGGGCGCCGCCCGGCCGCGCACGGTTGCGGGCGCCCCCGTAACGGCCGACCCCCGGCTCATCACCAAGATCCTTCTCGGCATCAATGTCGCCGTGTACATCGCCGTGCTGGCGAATGGCGCTCTGGTCAACGAGTTGGTGCTGCTCGGCCGCGCCACGACCCACTTCGGCGGTCCGCTGGAAGGCGTCGCCGAGGGCCAGTGGTACCGGCTGGTGACGTCGATGTTCCTGCATCAGGAGATGTGGCACATCCTGTTCAACATGCTGGGGCTGTGGTGGCTCGGCGGGCCGCTGGAGGCGGCGCTCGGCCGTGCCCGCTACCTCACGCTCTACATGCTCTCCGGCCTGGCGGGCGGCGCCCTCACTTACTGGCTCTCCGCACCCGTACAGGGCTCGCTCGGAGCCTCCGGAGCGATCTTCGGTCTGCTGGGCGCCACTGCCGTGCTCATGCGCCGGCTCAACTACGACATGCGCCCGGTCTTCGTGCTTCTCGCGGTGAACCTGGTCATCACCTTCAACCCCTGGGGCGGAATCGCCTGGCAGGCACATGTCGGCGGTCTGATCGCGGGCACGCTGATCGCGATCGGCATGGTGCACGCACCCCGTGAGCGGCGCGCACTGGTGCAGTACGGCACCTGCGCCATGGTCCTGGTGGCTGTGGTCGCCATCGTCGTCGCCAGAACAGCCGCGCTGACCTGAGGACGCCGTTCCCTGGCGATTCCCCGGTCAGTTGTCCACAGCGCGTGCCGGATCTTGTGCATTCTGTGGGAACAACTGTGCCCCTTGTCGCTGAGCTGGGTTTTTCCAGCAGAGACAAGGGGCGTGCCATCCCCGACGAGGGAGGCTGCAGTCACATCGGCGTCAACAGCTAGGGAGTTATCCACAGATCGTCTGACCTTTTCCCCCGCCTGTGGATAACGCTGTGGGTAACTCGGGGCAAGGGTTGCAGGACCGGGCCCTGCTGTGGGGTCAGGTGCCCTGCGGTGCTACTTCCACTGCGTGGAGACACCGAAGCCGCCGGCGATGAAGCCGAAGCC
The DNA here is from genome assembly GCF_036002945.1 of Streptomyces sp. NBC_01224. NCBI lineage: Bacteria > Bacillati > Actinomycetota > Actinomycetes > Kitasatosporales > Streptomycetaceae > Streptomyces > Streptomyces sp. NBC_01224. The sequence goes on from NZ_CP108529.1 coordinate 4,649,088, forward strand.
GACGACGATGTTCCAGTTCCCCAGCGACTTGATCGGCAGATCGCCGTCGGTCACATAGAAAACGACGATCCAGGCCAGACCGATCAGGAAGAGCGCCAGCATCACCGGCGCCACCCAGCTCCGGCTGGTCAGCTTTATGTTGGTTGCCTGCTTCGCCGGAGGGGGCGTGAAGTCGGCCTTCTTGCGGATACGTGACTTCGGCACGAGGAACTCTCCTGTCGATGCGCTGCGTGACCGCGCAGGGAACTATGGCTGGCGCCGGGGCGGGGCGCGAGGGGGAATGCTGCCTCCCCCGGGCGTCCGTTAGCGTAGTGCTTCCGCGGCTCCGAAGGAGATAAGGGTACGTTGAGCAATTCTGCCGACTCCCCCCAAGGACCGGTCCGGCGTACCTTCCGGCACCCGGTCAGGGTGCTCACCGCTGCAGTCTTCGCCCTCGCCGGACTGATCTTCGTCACCAGCGCCAACACGGCCAAGGGCACCAATATCCGCACCGACTCCTCACTGCTGAAGCTCTCCGACCTCATCCAACAGCGCAGCGGCAAGAACGCCCAGCTGGACGAGACCAACGCATCCGTGCGCGAGGACATCGACACCCTCGTCCGGCGCGACGACGGCAGCACCAAGGCGGAGGACGCACGGCTCAAGGAGCTGGAGCGGGCCGCGGGCACCACAAAGCTCTCCGGCCGGTCCGTGGCCGTCACGCTCGACGACGCCCCGCCCAACGCCACCGCCAACCCCGGCTACCCCGACCCGCAACCCAATGACCTGGTCATTCACCAGCAGGACCTGCAGGCGGTCGTCAACGCCCTCTGGCAGGGCGGCGCACGGGGCATCCAGGTCATGGACCAGCGGCTGATCTCCACGAGCGCCGTGCGCTGCGTCGGCAACACCTTGATCCTCCAGGGCCGGGTCTACTCCCCGCCGTACAAGATCACCGCAGTCGGTGACCCGGCCGAACTCAAGCAGGCTCTCGACAACTCCCCGGCGATCAGCAACTACCTGCTGTATGTGAAGGCGTACGGACTCGGCTGGAAAGTCGACGAGCACAAGGCGGTGACTCTTCCCGGCTACTCGGGCACAGTGGATCTCCACTATGCGGAGCCGGCGAAGTAGCGAGCAGCTGTGGGGAGGCCGACGAGGTGTCGGTGCGACTGATCGTGAGGACGTTCAGCGAACTCTGCATCACCGTCGGCGCCCTGATCGTGCTCTTTGTGGTGTACGTGCTGTTCTGGACCGGAGTGAAGGCCGCCGACGCGACCGAGGGGCAGATCGACACCCTGCGCGACCGGTGGGCCCAGGGAACGGTGTCCGCACCCGCGCCGCACACATCCCCGACGGGGGCGCCCCCCGCTCCCGCGGCGTACCGGGACGGAAAGCCGTTCGCGATGCTGTACATACCCCGCTTCGGGAAGGGCTGGGAGTGGCCCGTCCTGGAGAACACCGAGGTCAGGACCTTACAGAAGGGGCTCGGCCACTACGCCGGGACCGCCCGCCTCGGCGCGAGGGGCAATTTCGCGGTGGCCGGGCACCGTCGCACATACGGGGACCCGTTCAAGGACTTCCCGAAGCTGCGCCCGGGAGACGCGGTGGTGCTGACGGACGGAGCGACGTGGTTCACGTACCGCATCGACAAGAGGCCCTACCGGACGGTACCGAGCGACATCGGGGTCATCGATCCCGTACCCCGCAAGTCCGGCTTCGACGGGCCGGGCCGCTATCTGACGCTGACCACCTGCGATCCCGAATGGGGCAGCAGTCACCGGTTGATCGCATGGGCTCACCTCGATGCGACCCTGCCTGTGACCGACGGCAAGCCGGCAGCTTTCCACAGCTGACCCACGCTCCTGCCCCGGCCCTTTAGTCTGGTCCCGTACCGAATGGAGGGGACAGCATGTACGGCTGGATCTGGCGGCATCTGCCGGGCAGCGCATGGGTGCGTGCGCTCATCTCGCTCGTGCTGGCGCTGGCTGTCGTCTACGCGCTTTTCCAGTACGTCTTCCCGTGGGCGGAGCCGCTGCTTCCGTTCGGTGACGTGACGGTCGACGGCTCGACCGGATCGGGGGCCGGCCAGTGAGTGCCCGCATCCTCGTCGTGGACAACTACGACAGCTTTGTCTTCAACCTCGTCCAGTACCTCTACCAGCTCGGTGCCGAGTGCGAGGTGCTGCGCAACGACGAGGTGACCACGGCACACGCCCAGGACGGCTTCGACGGCGTGCTGCTGTCACCCGGCCCCGGCACCCCGGAGCAGGCAGGTGTCTGCGTCGAGATGGTGCGCCACTGCGCGGCCACGGGCGTTCCGGTCTTCGGGGTCTGCCTCGGGATGCAGTCGATGGCGGTGGCGTACGGCGGTGTGGTGGACCGGGCCCCGGAGCTGCTGCACGGCAAGACCTCGCTGGTGGCCCATGAGGGCACCGGGGTCTTCACCGGTCTGCCGTCCCCCTTCACCGCGACCCGCTACCACTCGCTCGCCGCCGAACCCGACACGGTTCCGCCGGAGCTGGAGGTGACCGCGCGTACCGCCGACGGCATCATCATGGGGCTGCGCCACCGCGAGCTGGCGGTGGAGGGCGTGCAGTTCCACCCGGAGTCGGTGCTGACCGAGCACGGCCATCTGATGCTGGCCAACTGGCTGGCACAGTGCGGCGACACAGGAGCTGTCGCGAGGTCGGCGGGGCTCGCGCCGGTGGTGGGCAAGGCCGTCGCGTGACCGCACTCCGCCCCGAACACGACGCCGGACAGGACGGTCCGTACGAGCAAGGAGCGTACGAGGCCGCAGGCGCGTTCGAGGCGGCGGTCGACCAGCTGGCGGATCCGCTGAACGATCCGCTGCCGGGGCAGCATGCCTCGCCGTGGTTCCGGGCGGACAACATCCCGTCCGAAGAGCCGGGGCAGGAGCAGAAGCCGGGGCGGGGGCTGCACCGGGCGCCGGATCAGCCGCCGCAGGCGCAGGCACAGCCGCCACAAGGGGCGCAGAAGCCCGAGGAGACCCCGCAGGAGTGGTACGACCCCGAGGGGTTCGAACGGGACTGGTACGGGCAGCAGGCGCCCGCGCCGACGCCTGCGCCGACGCGCCGGGCGCAACCCGTCGCCCATCCCTTCCCGCTCGACGACGAGACGGTCGGTCTGCGGACGGCGGACACCCGGCGCCTGGTCGACCGGGCGGTGACGACCCGGCAGCCGAATCCCGGGCCGGAGCTGGAGCCGGAGCCGGAGCTGGGGTCGGCGAGCGATGTGGAGAGCTTCGCGGAACCGGGCACGGGGCCCGAGAAGGTCGGTCCGGAACCACCCACCGGAGGTCGCGCCGAGCGCCGGCGCGCTGCCAAGGGGCGCGGTCGCCGACGTACCGGACCGCAGCCGGAGACAACGGCGCCGGCCGCGAAGCCGATGTCACGCGTCGAGGCAAGGCGTGCGGCGCGCGCGGCCAAGGACAGCCCGGCCGTTGTCGCCAGCCGGGTCGTCGGGGAGCTGTTCATCACCCTCGGCGTGCTGATGCTGCTGTTCGTCACGTACCAGCTGTGGTGGACGAATGTGCGTGCCGACCAGTACGCCGGCAAGGAGACGCACAAGATCCAGGACGACTGGGCGAAGGGCGACCGCAATCCCGGTGTGTTCGAAGCGGGGCAGGGATTCGCCATCATCCACATCCCCAAACTGGACGTCGTCGCTCCGATCGCCGAGGGCACCAGCAAGGAAAAAGTCCTCGACCGGGGCATGGTCGGCCATTACGGCGAGGGCGCGCTCCGCACCGCGATGCCATCGGCCAAGCAGGGCAACTTCGCGCTGGCGGGCCACCGCAACACGCACGGCGAACCCTTCCGCTACATCAACCGGCTGCGCCCCGGCGACCTGATCGTGGTCGAGACACAGGATGAGTACTACACGTACGAGGCGACGAAGACCCTTCCGCAGACATCGCCGTCCAATGTCTCGGTGATCGGCCCGGTGCCGCCCGGTTCGGGGTTCACCGGGCCGGGCCGGTACATCACTCTGACGACTTGTACGCCGGAATTCACGAGTACGTACCGTTTGATCGTCTGGGGCAAGATGGTCGACGAACGACCGCGCAGCAAAGGCAAGCCCGACGCGCTCGTCGGCTGATACATCATCACGACAGGGACGGGTGCGGTGACAGCGAGGACCGAGCACGAAGAGCGAATCGGTGAGTCCGCGCTCCCGTCGCGGCGCAGAGGCCGCCATCCCGTCGCGACCGCGGTCAGCGTTTTCGGCGAACTGCTGATCACCGCAGGCCTGGTGCTGGGGCTCTTCGTCGTCTACTCCCTCTGGTGGACAAATGTGCTCGCTGATCGCGAGGCCACCAAACAGGGCCACACCGTCCGCGACCGCTGGGCGGGCAGACCGGGCGCGCTGGACACCAAGGACGGCATCGGCTTCCTGCACGTTCCGTCGATGAAGAACGGCGAGGTACTGGTCAAGAAGGGTACCGACACCGAGAATCTCAACGACGGCATCGCGGGCTACTACACGGACCCGGTGAAGTCGGCTCTCCCCTGGGACGAGGAGGGCAACTTCACCCTGGCGGCACACCGCGACGGGCACGGCGCCAAGTTCCACAACATCGACAAGGTGAAGAACGGTGACGCGGTCGTCTTCGAGACCAAGGACACCTGGTACGTCTACAAGGTCTTCAAGGAGCTTCCCGAGACGTCGAAGTACAACGTCGATGTGCTGCAGGCGGTGCCGAAGGGATCGGGAGCGAAGAAACCCGGCCGCTACATCACGTTGACGACCTGCACGCCGGTCTACACGTCGAAGTACCGCTACATCGTGTGGGGCGAGCTGGTGCGTACAGAGAAGGTGGACAAGGACCGTACGAAGCCGGCGGAGCTGCGGTAACCGGTACGCTGAGCGGGCCCGAAGTCGCAACCATTCCTTGCGACTTCGGGCCTTCTGCCGTCCTGGTCTACTTGCTTACTTGAGTACCTGCAGCTTCGCGCCTGCGCTCCAGGCCTTCAGCAGGCCGCGGTGAACGGCGGGGACGCCGACCTGCATCGCGATATCGAGCGACTCGCGGGAGAACGGACAGGTCGCCACGTACACGGCAACGTCCGCCCGGTGCAGCGTCTTTGTGCCGACGAACTTCTGTATCTCGCCGCTCCACACCGAGCGGTACGGGGTGAAGTTCTTGCACTGGACGACCACCCGCCGCCCGTCGGCGGTGTACGCGGTGACGTCGGCCCCGCGGTCGCCGCTGCCACCGTGGATCTCGACGTCGATGCAGCCGTCCCGGCGCAGCAGCCCTGCGATGTGCTGCTCGAACTCCCGCCAGTTCATGGCGTCGATGGAGGCCATGACCCCGGTGAGGGGGCGCTGTTCCTGCGCGCGCTGAAGGCGGCGCAGCTGGATGTCGTGGCGGACGAGCCTCCGCTCGATCTGCTGGACGTTCTCGCGGAGGCTGATGAGTTCTCGCTGCTGCTCGCCGGAGGTCTCGATGAGGGCGCTGAGTATAGGGACGACGGTGGCGCCGAGGAGGCGGGTGAAGCTCTTCTCGCTGAGTCGCGTGATGTGGGCGTCGAGGGATTCGACGTCGCTGTCACGCCGAGGGGTATCCGTGATCACCGGATGCACCCGGGAGGTGTGTTCGACGTCGAGCAGATATGTACGGACACGGCGCGCGATCTCGCTGTCACGGAGCAGCATGGCGACGTTGAGGACGGTCCGCCGCGGCCGGACGGCCATGCTCGAACGGGGCTGTGGATAACTCTCCGGATAGGAACTCAGGGTGAGTTCCTTAAATTTCTGCAGCTCAGCGCCCCGGATCACCCTGAGGCCATTCGATTCGAGCTCTTCTCGATGACGGCTGAGGAGGTTGTTGATGACGGTTTCCGCCACCTCGAAGTAGGCGGCGACCATGGCGGTGGTCACGTGCATGCCGTCCGGCAGCAAGGACAGCGTCTTGACTCGGTCGAGTGCCTCCGTCCGCTCGGTGAAGCTCTGACGCAGCGCCTGTGATTCCACCAGAGCGACTTCGTTGATCACGCTCTTGGCCCTTCGCGTATCCAGCGATGCGGACGGAGTCCGATGCCCCGCCTCACCCGGTCAACGAATCGGCACATATGAAGACACGATCGAGTTACGGCTGCATGTGCGGTATGCCAGAGCAGAGGGCATCGCTGCGGACACCGCAAAGGGCCCCGGTCACCGTTGCGGTGACTGGGGCCCGATGGCAGTCGCGATTCGGGGTCAGTGCCGACGTGAGCCGGACGGGCCGCCGAAGATGTTGCCGTCGCCACCGCCCGGCATGGTCTGGACGTTGACCGCACTGTTCTTGTCGACCTGCTGGCCCGGGCCGGGCTGGAAGGCGACGACCTTCGCGTTGTCGTCATTCGGTCCCACCACCTGGATCTGCAGGCCCGCCTGGGCCAGCAGGGCCTTCGCCTCCGCGAGGGTCTTGCCCTGCAGGTCGGGAACCGTGGCCTTCTCCGGCTGCGGCGGACCCTTCGAGACCTTCAGGACGATCGGGGCGTCCTTGGCCTGCTTGCCGACTCCGGGGGACTGCTCGACCACGGTGTCCACCGGCTGGGGCGAGTCGATGTCGACACGCGAGATGGTTGTGAACCCGATGCCCCTGAGCTGGGCCTCTGCATCCTGGTACGTGCGGGTGCGAACGTCGGGGAGGTCCAGCAGGGCCTGCTTGGCGACGGTGATCGTGACCTCGGAGTTCTTCTCGGCCTTCGTGCCGCCGTCGGGGTCCTGCTTGATGACCGTACCCGCGGTCTTCTCGGACTCGACCGCGGTGACGTTCACCGTGAAGCCCTTGTCCTCAAGGTCCTTACGGGCGGTCGCCTCGGTCTTCTCCACGACGTCCGGGACCTCGACCTTCGGCGCTCCGGTGGAGACGACGACCGTGACGACCTCCTTCTCCGCCATCTGGCCGTCCGGGGTCGGGGTCTGGCTGCAGATCTTGCCCTTGGGCTGCTTCTCGCAGGGTTCCCGCGAGCCGACCTTGAGAATGACGTCGGAGTAGTCCGCGCGTTTCTGTGCTTCCTTCACGGTCAAGCCGATCATGTTCGGCACATCGACCTTGCCGCTGTTGCTGTTGGTGTTGCTGGACACCGACCGGCCGATCAGGATCGCGCCGATGAGCACCAGGATGCCCGCCACGATCAGCAGGATCGTCGAGGTGTTGCTCTTCTTCTGGCGGCGGCGGTCCGGGCGGTCGTCGTAGCCGTAGCCGCCGTCGTCCGGGTTGACCGGGGGCAGCATGGACGTGGGCGCGCCGTTCTGGTCCGCAGCGCGCAGTGCGGTGGTGGGCTGGTCGTTGCCGTAACCGTCGTAGCCGCCGTAACCGGGCACACCCATCGCCGCGGCGGCGACCGGCCGGCCGTCGAGGCAGGCCTCGATGTCGGCGCGCATCTCGTCGGCCGACTGGTAGCGGTAGTCGGGGTCCTTGACCAGGGCCTTCAACACGATCGCGTCCATCTCGGGCGTGATCTCGGGGTCGAAGTTGCTGGGCGTCTGCGGCTCTTCCCGTACGTGCTGGTAGGCAACTGCTACGGGTGAGTCCCCGATGAACGGCGGCCGGACCGTCAGCAGCTCGTAGAGCAGGCAACCGGTCGAGTACAGATCGGAGCGTGCGTCGACCTGCTCGCCCTTGGCCTGTTCCGGGGAGAGGTACTGGGCGGTGCCGATGACGGCCGCGGTCTGGGTCATCGTCATACCGGAGTCGCCCATGGCGCGGGCGATACCGAAGTCCATGACCTTGACCTGGCCGGTGCGCGTCAACATGACGTTCGCCGGCTTGATGTCGCGGTGGACGATGCCTGCGCGGTGCGAGTACTCCAGCGCCTGGAGGATGCCGACGGTCATCTCGAGGGTGCGCTCGGGCAGCAGCTTGCGGCCGGAGTGCAGAAGTTCCCTGAGCGTCGACCCGTCGACGTACTCCATCACGATGTACGGGATGGAGACCCCGTCGACGTAATCCTCACCGGTGTCGTAGACAGCGACGATCGCCGGGTGATTGAGCGAGGCGGCGGACTGGGCCTCACGGCGGAACCGGGCCTGGAAGGACGGGTCGCGGGCCAGATCGGCCCGCAGCGTCTTCACAGCTACGGTGCGGCCGAGCCGGGTGTCGTGTGCGAGGTAGACCTCGGCCATGCCACCACGGCCGAGCACCGAGCCCAGCTCGTACCGGCCGCCGAGGCGACGCGGCTCTTCCATAACTGTTCCAGCCCTCTCCGTCAGTCCCGACCGCACCGGTGTGCGGTCCGGCGGTGTGCTGCTCGCGCATACGCTACCGGCCGCGCACTACCTGATCGGCCCGGAGTCCGGACCTGATACCTGACCGGTATCCCAATGTGCAGGTATGGCTGCCCATGTGACGGGCATCACTTCTTGCTGTCGATGACCGCCTTCATTACAGCCTTTGCGATCGGGGCGGCCAGACCGCCACCGGAGATGTCGTCCCGGTTGGCCTGGCCGTCCTCGACAACGACGGCGACGGCGACCGGGGAGCCCTTGTCGGTCTTGGCGTAGGAGATGAACCAGGCGTACGGCTTCTCGCTGTTGTTCAGACCGTGCTGGGCGGTACCGGTCTTGCCGCCGACAGTGACGCCGTTGATGAGGGCGTTGGTTCCCGTGCCGTTCTTGACCACGGTCTCCATCATCTGCTGGAGCTTCTGGGCGTTCTCACCCGAGAGGGGCTGGCTGAGCTGCTCCTTCTCATGGGTGTAGATCACGTCCAGGTTGGGGGCCTTGCGCTCGGCGACCATGTACGGCTGCATCAGCTTGCCGTCGTTGGCGACCGCGGCGGCGACCATGGCCATCTGCAGCGGGGTGGCGCGGTTGGACGCCTGGCCGATGCCGGCCATGGCGTTCTGCGGGCGGTTGTCCTTGGGGTAGACGCTGGCGTCGGCGCGGACCGGGGTGAAGACGTCCTTGTTGAAGCCGAACTTGTTGGCCTGGTCGATCATCTTCTGGTTGCCGAGGTCATCGCTGATCTTGCCGAAGACGGTGTTGCAGGACCATCGCAGGGCTTCCCGCAGCGAGGCGTTCTCGCACGGGATGTTGCCCTCGTTCTCCAGGTTGCCGGTGGTCAGCGGGAGCCGGTAGGGCAGCGGCGACTTGGTGTGCTCGTCGATGCTGGTGTACAGCCCGTTCTCCAGCGCGGCCGCGGCGGTGACGACCTTGAAGGTCGAGCCCGGGGGGTAGGTCTCGCGCAGTGCCCGGTTGAGCATCGGCTTGTTCTTGTCCTTGGAGAGCTTCTCCCAGGCCTTGGAGTCGGCGGTGGAGTTGCCCGCGAAGGTCGAGGGGTCGTACGAAGGGGTACTGACGAGGGCCAGGATGGCGCCGGTCTGCGGGTCGAGCGCGGCGACGGCGCCCTTCTTGTCGCCAAGTCCCTTGAAGGCGGCCTTCTGAGCGGCCGCGTTGAGGGTGGTGACGACGTTGCCGCCCTGCTTCTTCTCGCCGGTGAACATCGACAGGGTCCGGTTGAAGAAGAGCTGGTCGTCGTTGCCGGTGAGGATGCCATCCTCAAGCTTCTCAAGGAAGTTGGCGTCGAACGCCTGCGAGGAGTACCCGGTCACGGGCGCCCACATGGGGCCGTTCTTCCAGACGCGCTTGTATTTGAAGTCGCTGTCCTTGGTCTCGACCGACCCGGTCACGGGGTTGCCGTCAACGATGATGTTGCCGCGCTCGTGTGCGTAACGTTCGATGCGGACGCGACGGTTCTCGTCGCGGCTGTTCAGCTCGTCGGCACGGACGTACTGCAGGTAGTTGGTCCGTACGAGCAGGGCGAGGATGAGGACTCCGCAGAAGATCGCGATCCGGCGAAGAGGCTTGTTCACGGTCGGACCACCTGGGTCATCTCGGCGTCGGAGGACGGGGCGGGGGCCGGGGCGGGGCGACGTGCGGTGTCGCTGATTCGGATCAGAATGGCGATCAGCGCCCAGTTGGCCAGCACGGACGAGCCACCGTACGCGAGGAACGGCATGGTCATACCGCTCAGCGGGATGAGCCCCATGACACCGCCGGCTACCACGAAGACCTGGATTGCGAAGGCCCCCGACAGCCCGATGGCGAGAAGCTTGCCGAAGGGGTCACGGGCGGCCAGCGCCGTGCGGACGCCTCGCTCGACGATCAGGCCGTAGATCAGCAGGACGGCCATCATTCCGGCCAGACCCAGCTCCTCGCCGACGGTGGAGAGGATGAAGTCGGCGTTGGCGGCGAACATGATCAGGTCCGAGTGGCCCTGGCCCAGTCCGGTGCCGAGCGTGCCGCCGGAGCCGAAGGACATCAGCGACTGGGCGATCTGGTCGCTCTGCGCCATCGTCGCCTTGGAGAACGGGTCGAGCCAGGCGTTCACCCGGGACTGCACGTGCGGCTCGAAGGACGCCACACCCACCGCGCCTACTGCGGACATCAGCAGACCGAAGACGATCCAGCTAGTCCGCTCGGTGGCGACGTACAGCATGACCACGAAGAGGCCGAAGAACAGCAGTGAGGTGCCGAGGTCGGTCTCGAAGACCAGGATCAGGATCGACAGGGCCCAGATGGTGATGATCGGTCCGAGGTCGCGTCCGCGCGGCAGGTACAGCCCCATGAAACGGCGGCTGGCCAGTGCCAGCGCATCGCGCTTCACCATGAGATAGCCGGAGAAGAACACCGCGATCAGGATCTTGGCGAACTCTCCCGGCTGGATCGAGAACGGGCCGAGGCTGATCCAGATCTTCGCGCCGTTCACCGCCGGGAAGAACATCGGCAGGATCAGCAGGATGAGCGCCGCGACCATCGAGATGTAGGTGTAGCGCTGAAGGATGCGGTGGTCCTTGAGGATCACCAGCACGGCGACAAAGAAGGCGACGCCGATCGCCGAGTAGAGCAGCTGCTTGGGGGCGTCGGGGCTGTACGCCCCGTAAAGAACCTCCGCACGCTGGATCAGTCTCGGCGACTGGTCCAGCCGCCAGATCAGCACCAGCCCCAGGCCGTTGAGCAGGGTCGCCAGCGGCAGCAGCAGCGGGTCCGCATAGGGCGCGAACTTGCGTACCACGAGGTGGGCGACGCCGCCGAGCAGGATGAGCCCGGCTCCGTATCCGAACATGCCGGACGGGAGCTTGCCGTCCATGGCGAGTCCGACATTGGCGTAGGCGAATACCGAGATGGCGACGGCGAAGACCATCATCATCAGTTCGGTGTTGCGGCGGCTCGGTGCGTCGATCGCGCCGATCGTGGTCGTGTTGGTGACAACGCTCATGGTGCTGAAGGCCCCCTACGGCTTTACTGCTTACCGCACTGCGGGACCAGCTTTTTCTCTTCCTCCGAGAGGCTGGGACCAGGAGTGGGAGTTGCGGTCGGCTTGGTCTTGGTGGCACCGGAAGTGGCCGACGTCTTGGTGACGTCCGAGCCCGTACCACCGGCTTGGCTCTCGTCGGAGCGGGCTTTCTCGGCCGCGCGTCGCTGGGCGTCCTTCTTGCAGGCGGATGCCTGGACAGCGAGCTCGCCGACCTTCTCGCGTGCGGCGGTGAGGTTGCCTTCGGCGATGGTTGCCTCGACCTGCTTGCGCTGGTAGGGCGGGAGGTACTTGAGTTCGATCTCGGGGTGGTCCTTCTCGACCTTCGAGAGCGAGACCCAGGCCAGGTCCTGGTTGATGCCTCGGAACAGCGCGACATGTTCGTTCTTCGCGCCGACATAGAACTGGTTCTGGGTCCAGCGGTAGCCGCCGTAGAGACCGCCGCCGACGACAGCGAGCGCGAGCACGACGTAGAAGGACCTCTTGAGCCACTTATGGCCGCCGCCGGGCTTGATGAAGTCGTCGTCGGTGTACGCGTCGAAGGAGTCGTCAGACATTTCGCCGTAGCCGACGCCGTCACCGCTTCCGGGCGGACCGAAGCCGCCTGCGGGCGGCGGGACGGGGCGGCCGAGGCCGGCCGCGCGTCCGGCGGGGGTCTGCATGGCGCTGCCGTCGTTCAGCTGGGCAGCCTGGTTCTCGGCGACCGCGCCGACGATGACCGGGGTGTCGTTGAGCTGTCCGGCCAGGGTGTCATTGCTGTCGACGTCGAGGACGTCGGCGACGATGCAGGTGATGTTGTCCGGGCCGCCGCCGCGCAGGGCGAGCTGGATCAGCTCCTGGATGGTCTCCTGGGGGCCCTGGTAACTGGCAAGGGTCTCTTCCATGGTCTGGTGGGAGACGACGCCGGAGAGCCCGTCGGAGCAGATCAGATAGCGGTCGCCGACCCGGACCTCACGAATGGAGAGATCGGGTTCGACGTGGTCGCCACTGCCCAGGGCACGCATCAGAAGGGCGCGCTGAGGGTGGGTGGTGGCCTCTTCCTCGGTGATCCGGCCCTCGTCGACCAGCCGCTGCACCCAGGTGTGATCCTGGGTGATCTGGGTGAGCACGCCGTCGCGCAGCAGGTACGCGCGGGAGTCGCCGACGTGGACGAGGCCGAGGCGCTGGCCGGTCCAGAGCAGGGCGGTGAGCGTGGTGCCCATGCCCTCCAGCTGGGGGTCCTCCTCGACCATCATGCGCAGTTGGTCGTTGGCCCGCTGGACCGCCGTACCGAGCGAGGTGAGGATGTCCGAACCCGGGACGTCGTCGTCGAGCTGGACGAGCGTGGAGATCACCTCGGAGCTGGCGACCTCGCCGGCTGCCTGGCCACCCATGCCGTCGGCGATGGCGAGAAGGCGCGGACCGGCGTAGCCGGAGTCCTCGTTCCCTTCCCGGATCATGCCCTTGTGCGATCCGGCGGCGAAGCGCAGGGAAAGACTCATGCGCACCTCTCCCGTCGGCTCGGGGTACAGCCGGTCTCGAGCCACACTGCCCACCCTCCGGTCGGGAGCCGGGCCGGGTCCGTTGCCCGGACCGCCGCGGCTCGCTCGCTCCGCTCGCTCATTGTCGTACTACTTCCGCAGCTCGATGACGGTCTTGCCGATCCGGATCGGCGCGCCCAGCGGAACAGGTGTCGGGGTGGTGAGTCGGGTCCGGTCGAGATATGTGCCGTTGGTGGACCCGAGATCCTCGACGATCCACTGGCCGTCACGGTCGGGGTAGATCCTGGCATGCCTGCTGGACGCGTAGTCGTCGTCCAGGACGATCGTTGAGTCGTGGGCACGGCCCAGCGTGATGGTCTGCCCCTGGAGCGCCACCGTGGTGCCGGTGAGTGTGCCCTCGGAGACGACCAGCTTTGTGGGTGCCCCCCGGCGCTGACGGCCGGGCTGTTGACGTTGCTGCGGCGGTGCCGCGGCATTCTGGCGTGCCTGTGGCGGCCGTGCGTCGGTCGCAGTGCGGCGTGAGCCGCGCTGCGTGACGCGCGTTCCGAACAGGTCGCTGCGGATGACCTGGACGGCCACGATCACGAACAGCCACAGAACAGCCAGGAAACCTAGCCGCATGACCGTCAGGGTCAGCTCTGACATTGCCCCCGCTTCACCCTTCGGCTTGCCGGTAAACGATGGTGGTGCTGCCCACGACGATCCGCGAGCCGTCGCGGAGCGTAGCGCGGGTTGTGTGCTGCCCGTCTACCACGATGCCGTTGGTAGACCCGAGATCCTGGATCGTCGAGGGCGTTCCGGTCCGGATCTCACAGTGCCGACGCGATACGCCGGGGTCGTCGATCCGCACGTCGGCGTCGGTGCTGCGTCCCAGCACCAGCGTCGGGCGGGAGATCTGATGGCGGGTGCCGTTGATCTCGATCCAGCGCCGCACCTGCGCGTTCGGCAGGGGGCTGGGTCCGGCCGGCGGGTGCCGGTCGCTACTGGGCGCTCCGGGCCTGCCCGCGCCCGGCGGCGGGGCCGCGGGCATGGGCGGGGCGGAGCTGGGCGGGTAGCCGTAGCCTCCGGTGGGCTGTGCAGGCCGCCCCGCGCCCGGGTAAGGAGGCTGGCCGTGCTGTCCCGGGGGGCTTTGCAGTCCTTGCCGGCCCTGGGGGTCCTGCTGCTGTGACGAACTCGACGCCAGGGTGCGGCTGCGCACACGGTAGAGCCCGGTGTCGAGGTCGTCGGCCTTCTCGAGGTGGACCTTGATGGGGCCCATGAAGGTGTAACGCTGCTGCTTGGCGTAGTCGCGGACCAGGCCGGAGAGTTCGTCGCCCAACTGGCCGGAGTACGGGCTGAGTCGCTCGTAGTCCGGGGTGCTGAGCTCGACGATGAAGTCGTTGGGGACGACGGTCCGCTCACGGTTCCAGATGGTTGCGTTGTTGTCGCACTCGCGCTGGAGGGCTCCCGCGATCTCGACCGGCTGGACCTCGGACTTGAAGACCTTGGCGAAGGTGCCATTGACCAGACCTTCGAGACGCTGCTCGAAACGCTTCATGACTCCCATGGGGCACCTCCTCCGTTGTAGTCGTCCCTGTACTGCTTACTGATCGTATCCACGCGTGGGGAAATCGGCTGGTTCCCCTTGTCTGCCCTGTGGATGAGTGTCACCTCTCACACGGATCGTAGAGGCGGCCTCCTGACAGTGTCCCGCACCCAGGGTGCACTGAGGAGGAGTGGGGGCGGCCGCACGGCGTTCCCGGTTCCCGCCAGGCGTTCGGTGAAACAACGGATGTGAATCCACCCTGTCCAGCGTGCTAATCTTCCGGATGTCGCCAGGCGCTCGCACCAAACGGTGAGAGAGTCTGGAAACACCACTCTTGCGCGAGTGGCGGAACGGCAGACGCGCTGGCTTCAGGTGCCAGTGTCCTTAGGGACGTGGGGGTTCAAATCCCCCCTCGCGCACAAGAGAGAAGCCCCACAGGCCAACGGTCTGTGGGGCTTCTTCGTTCCCGGGTTTTGTTTCACGTGAAACGCCGGATTCGGGGCGCCCTGTGGTGACATGGGGCTTTCGGGGTTCGTGGGCTTAGCGGGGCTTGTGGGGGCGTCGAGGGGGAGCCTCCACAGCCCGCGGAGTCTTGACCTCCGCGGGCTGCTGTTCAAGTCCCGGCTCCCGTCGGCCCTGATCGGCTCTGTGTCGTACGACTCAGGCTGCGAGGCGGGCAGCGAGGGCCTTGGCCTTCTCTGCAGCCGCAGTGAACGCCTGGGCGCGGGAGGCGTCGGCGAGCGGAATGAGCTCGGCCATCGAGGGCTGGGACCGGGCCAGTGTCAGTTCCGGGACGATGAAGTCGACCTCGGCGCCGAACATGCTCGTCAGCAGCTTCTCCAGGTAGTTCTGGACGAACTCGGCGTCCTCGCGCGGGGTGCCGGAGGCGTACGAGCCACCGCGGCTGGCGACGACGGTGATCGGGGTGCCCGTCACGGGGCTGTCCGGGCCCGCGTTGTGGCCGACGATGATCACCTGGTCGAGCCAGGCCTTCAGTGTGGACGGAATGCTGAAGTTGTACATCGGAGCGCCGATCAGAACGGCGTCCGCCGCTGTCAGCTCGTCTGCGAGCTCGCGGCGCAGCGGGTCCTCGGCGCCGGCGGCGACGGCCGCTGCGTCCAGGTGGGGCAGCGGGGCGGCGGCGAGATCGCGGTAGACAACCTGTCCGTCGGGGTGCTGTTCACGCCAGGCCTGCACAAAGGCGGCACTGACATCGCGCGACGCGGAACCCTCGGGGAAGACGGCGGAATCGAGGTGCAGAAGTGTGGCCATGGGGGTCTCCACGGATATCTAGGGATGACGGCTATCTAGGGATGGCGGCGGGCCGATGTGGCAGGCCTTATTTTCGTTCGTACCTAGTAATGACATAGGTACTTACTATTCGTAAGTTCCACACTGTGGCGCAGTACCCTGGGCGTATGGCGGAGCACAGCGAGCAGGCGTGTCAGCGGGTCGATGTGGGCATCACCCGCGTCTTCGAGCTGTTCGGGAAGCGTTGGACGGGGCCGATCGTCTCGGTGCTGATGCAGCAGCCGGTGCACTTCGCGGATCTGCGGCGGGCGATTCCGGGCATCAGTGAACGCATGCTCTCGGACCGGCTTTCCGAGCTGGGTGCGGCCGGGCTGGTTGTCCGCGAGGTCGACGAGGGGCCACCCCTGCGGGTCTCGTACCGCTTGACCCGGGCCGGCGCCGCGATGGAGCCCGCGCTCAAGGAGCTGGCTCACTGGT
Source organism: Streptomyces sp. NBC_01224 (assembly GCF_036002945.1). NCBI lineage: Bacteria > Bacillati > Actinomycetota > Actinomycetes > Kitasatosporales > Streptomycetaceae > Streptomyces > Streptomyces sp. NBC_01224. Next base: position 4,665,069 of record NZ_CP108529.1, read on the forward strand.
CGAAGACGTACCTGACCTCCGACGGCCCCTGCTGACGCGTGCCGGATGCTGGGGGCTGAGGATGCGTCCTGGCCGTCGCGCTGGTTGTAGTGGGCCGCAGGATGTTCTGCCGGGTCAGACCTTCGGTGTCTGCGGGGAGGTCGTGCTCGGGTCGCCCGCCGCGTTGTAGCGCAGCAGGTACTCCGCGAAGCCGGCGAGGTCGTCCGCCGTCCAGTCCGCGAGGCGCTCCTGGTAGGCGGAGCGGCGGCTGGCCTGTGTCGATGCGAGCGCCTGGGTTCCGGCCTCGGTGGGGTGCAGCACCTGGATGCGGTGGTCGTCCGGGTCCGGGTGTCGCTCGACCAGTCCCAGTTTCTCCAGGGCGCCGATCTGTCGGCTGACCGTCGATTTGTCCAGCATGTAGTGCGCGGCCAGATCCGTTGCGCGGCAGCCGTGTCGATCGTCGATGTGTGCCAGCAGTGTGTACGAGACCAGAGGCAGCTCTGGATGGAGGCGGGCCGCCGCGGCGCGCGCGCGGCGCGCGAAGGCGGTCAGTTCGCGCTGGATGACATCCAGTGATTCCTGGCGTTCTCCGGGGGTGCCTGGCACTGCTTCGCCTTCCTCTTCGCCTTCCTCGGAATTCCAGTTGTATAGTACAACGAGTTAAGAGTTGTAAAAGGCAACTATTGGAGTGTTCCGAATGTCGTCAGGCCCGAGCGCCGCCGCCGGCTCCACCGCCGCCGCTCTGCGTCATGTGCTGAGCCATCTCGTCACGCCGCTACTGATGTGCATCGGCATGGGGCTCGCCTACCTCGGGGCGTTCCACGCCCCCGAGCCGCACGATCTGCGGGTGGACGTGGTCGGGTCGGGGCCGAGAGCGCAGGTGCTCGCGCAGACGCTGCAGGACAAGGGGGACGGGGCGCTGAGTGTGCGCACGGTCCCCGATCGTGCGACGGCTGTGAACCACCTCAGGACGCAGGCGAGTTACGGTGCCTACCTGCCGGGGAAGCACCCCGAGCTGTTGGTGGCCAGCGCGTCCTCCGACACCAGCGCCACGGTGGTCGAGAAGGTCTTCACCAAGGTTGCGGCCGCGGAGGGGGACCCGCTGAAGGTGACGGACACGGCACCGACTGCTGACGGCGATCCGACCGGTCAGGGCATCTTCTTCCTGCTGGTCGCGGTGAGTATCGGCTCGTACGCATCGGTCGCGGTGATCGGTGGTGCGGGCGCGGTGCTGGCGCTGCGGATCAGGGCCGCTCTGACGGTTGCCGCGTCCCTGGCGGTGAGCGTGATCGGAGTGATCTTCGCCGGTCCGCTGTTCGGTCTCGTGGACCATGGGCTCGGCGGTCTCTGGGCGATGGCCTGGCTCTACTCGCTGGGCATTCTGCTGATCGGCGTCGGACTGCACACCTTCCTCAAGCGGTGGACGACGCTCGGCGTGATGGTGCTCTTCGTGATGCTCAACTTCACCAGCTCCGGCGGCATCTTCCGGCCCGAGTTGCAGCCCGGCTTCTTCGGTGCGCTGCACTCCTTCTGGAACGGTGCGGGCTTCGTCGAGGGTGTACGCAGCCACGTGTACTTCGGCGGACACGCGCTCGGCCGGCATGTGCTGGTGCTCGCGCTCTGGTTCGTGGTGGGCCTGGCAGTGATGGGTGCGGCGGGGCTGGCCGAGGCGAAGCGGCGGAGGGCCGCCGTGGAGACGGCTCAGGCCGGCGCCGTCGTCGGGTCCGCCGAGGCCGGGGGAGCACAGGGACGGGGGCGGCACGTCAAGGCGGAAGCCCGGACCGAGCGGACGACGAGGAAGAGCTGGAGGAAGAACTGGAAGAGGCGGCCATCGGCGTCTGACCAGGACAGAATGTTTTCCACAGGCCGTGAGGCGAGTTTTCCACAGGGGCAGACGGCCTTCGGTGGACGGCGGTACCTTCGTCGCAATTGATCTGCGACAGGGCATGGGGCCAGGAGCGCAGGGGCGAAGGCGGGGGAGGCTGCGCGCCATGGGCGAAATCGATGCGACAGTGCCGGTTCAGCGGGCTGTGACAGTTGATCCGCGCATTCCGGTCGTGCCCGGATTTGCGTCGCGTCGGACGACTGCGGCGAGCAAGAGCGCGCCGCAGTCGCCCAGGGAGGCGGGCAAGGCGCTGCGGGAGAGGGTGCCCAGGGCCTCTCACTCCGGCCTTGACCTTCCGGCCGGGCGGCCCGATGCCGTGCAGGCGGTCGAGGAGTCGAGCCGGGGCAGGGTGCCCGGTCTCGCCCCGATCCGGGTGGGGCGGATGGCCGCCACACCGTTCGCGTTTCTGCGTGGCTCGGCCGGGCTGATGGCCCATGACCTGGTGGGCACGCCGGTCAGCGGGGTGGGCGCCCAGCTCTGCGGCGATGCGCACGCGGCCAATTTCGGGCTGTACGGCGATGCGCGGGGCAGCCTGGTCATCGATCTGAACGATTTTGACGAGACCGTGTTCGGCCCCTGGGAATGGGACCTCAAGCGCCTCGCCACCTCGCTCGTGCTCGCCGGGCGTGAGGCCGGGGCGGACGAGGACACCTGCCGCCAGGGCGCATACGACACGGTGGGCGCATACCGGCGGACGATGCGGCTGCTGGCCAAATTGCCCGCGCTCGATGCTTGGAACGCCATCGCGGACGAGGAGTTGGTCTCGCACACGGATGCGCGGGATCTGCTCGGCACCCTGGAGCGGGTATCGGAGAAGGCCCGTAACAACACCAGCGCCCGCTTCGCGGCCAAGTCCACCGAGGATTCCGGGGACGGTGGACGCCGTTTCATAGACGCGCCGCCGGTGCTGCGGCGGGTGCCGGACGAGGAAGCCGCGGCGGTGGCGGCGGGACTCGGCGACTATCTGGGCACGATCTCGGATGACCGTGTACCGCTCCTCGCCAGATACGCGATCCACGACGTGGCGTTCCGGGTGGTCGGCACGGGGAGCGTCGGCACCCGGTCGTACGTGGTGCTCCTGCTCGATCATCGTGGCGAGCCCTTGGTGCTGCAGGTGAAGGAGGCGCGGCCCTCCGTGATGGCGCCGTACCTCCCGGCTGTCGGCTTCGATGTGCCGGCGGTGGCGCACGAGGGGCGCCGGGTGGTGCTCGGGCAGAAGCGGATGCAGGTCGTCAGCGACATTCTTTTGGGTTGGGCCACCGTCGACGGGCGCCCGTTCCAGGTGCGGCAGTTCAGGAACCGCAAGGGCAGTGTGGACCCGGCAGCATTGGCAGCCGACCAGGTCGACGACTACGGCCGGATGACCGGGGCGCTATTGGCTCGGGCCCATGCGCACAGCGCCGACCCGCGACTGATCGCGGGCTACTGCGGCAAGAACGAGGAGCTGGACGAGGCGGTGGCGGCGTTCGCGGTGACGTACGCGGACCGTACTGAAGCGGACCACGTGGAGCTGGTGCGGGCCATCGGTTCGGGGCGGATAGCCGCCGAACTGGGCGTGTGAGGGGGCATTGAGTCGACCGCGCGTCCTCGGGGCGTGGACGGTGGCCATACGCTGGACGGGTGACCCACGAAGCCGCCGGGGTGCCGACCACCCGGAACGACGATGACCGGCAGGAAAACGACCGGCAGCACGAGCAGTACGAGCAGGATGCGCAGCACGGAGGGTCGGCCGGTGCCGAGGCCAGTGCAGGTGCCGAGGTCGACGCTGCCGCTGGGACTGACGGCGGGCCTGGCGGGGCTGCCGACGGAACTGCTGAGGGAGCTCGGCCCGAGGCTCGGCTTGCCAAGGCTGTGCGGGTGGCGGAGCAGGCGCTGATCGAGTTCGAGATCGCGGTGGAGACCTTCCGGGTCGAGGTCGAGAACTTCTCCCGGTTGCACCATCAGAAGCTCGGGCCGATGTACGCCCGACTCGATGAGCTCGATGCGCAGATCGCGGAGGCCCAGGCCGCCAGGACCGGTGACCCCGAAGACCTTCGCAAGGCGCAGGAGGCCCGGGCGATCGTGATGCCGATGCCGGGCGTCGACGAGCTGTTCCACGACTGGATCGACTCCGACGGGCTGTCCCCCGAGGCGGCGGCGATGCTGACCGAGCAGCCGGTCCGGCCGCCCAAGCGGGTCCGGCCGACCGAGGAGGCGCGCAAGCTCTACCGCGAGCTGGCGCGCAAGGCCCACCCGGACCTGGCGCAGGACGAGACGGAGCGGGCACGCCGGGAGGAATTCATCACCCGCGTCAACGCTGCTTATGGGCGTGGGGACGAGGCGCTGCTGATGGAGCTGGCGCAGGAGTGGGCGGCGGGGCCGGTGGTGCCGGAGGCGGAGCTCAGCGAGAGCGAGGAGCTCTACGCCCGGCTGAACTGGCTGACCCAGCGCAAGGAACTCCTGGCAGTGCTCGCCCAGGAGCTCGAGGAGAGCGCGATCGGGGCCATGCTGCGGATGGCGCCCGACGATCCGGACCGGCTGCTCGACGAGATCGCCGATCAGCTGCTGGGCGAGGTCGCTCAGCGTGAGGCGGAGCTGGCGGGTCTGGTGCAGTAGCGTTTCCGGTGACTCTGGAGCGTACGTACGAGAGAAGGCATGACCCATGAATTTCGCCCCGCTGCCCTCGGTGGATGTCGCGGCGGTTCCGTCGGACGGCTTTGTGCTGGACGTCCGGGAGAACGACGAATGGGCGGCCGGGCATGTCGCAGGCGCCCTGCACATTCCGATGAGTGACTTCGTGGGCCGTTTCGGTGAGCTGACCGAAGCTGCCGAGGACGGTCGGCGCGTGCATGTGATGTGCCGGGTCGGTGGCCGGTCCGCCCAGGTCACCCAGTACCTGGTGCAGCAGGGCATCGACGCCGTGAACATCGATGGCGGGATGCTCGCCTGGGACGGGGCCGGACGTCCCATGGTCACCGACAACGGCAACCCGGCTTTCGTGCTCTGAGACCGGGGCCGCTCGGCTGCTGGAGTGCCGGGCTGCTGGGGTGTCGAGCGGACGCTCGACGTGTTGTTTGAGGGCCTGGCCGGTATCAGCTGAGGAGGTGCGCGGCCAGTAGGTCGCCCAGTGCCTCCTCGTGTGCCGCCGCCGGGCCGAGGGAGAGCTCGATCTGCTTCGCCCAGGCATGGAAGCGGTGCAGTGGGTAGTCGGTGTCCGCGCCGAAGCCGCCGTGCAGATGCTGTGCCGTCTGCACGACCCGGCGGACACCGTCCGACGCCCAGATCTTCGCCACGGCAATGTCGCCCTCAGCGGGCAGCGCACCGCCGGCCCCGGTGGAGATCCTCCAGGCCGCCTGCCAGAGCGTCACTTCCATGGCCCGCAGGTCGATGTAACGGTCCGCGGCCTGTACGGCGACGGACTGGAAGGTCGCGACGGGAAAGCCGAACTGCTCGCGCTTGCCGGTGTATTCGCTCGTCATGGTCAGCACAGCCTCGCCCAGACCCAGCGCGAGTGCGCACGTCCCGGTGATGAGCAGGGCGCGCAACCACTCCCAGGCCCCGACGGTGTCGATCAGCGCACGGCTGTCGATCCGTACCGAATCCAGCCGGACCTCGGCGAACAGCTCACCGCTGGTGGAGACCTGCTCGGCCAGAGTGACGCCGTCGTGGGTGGGCCGGATCAGGGCCACAACGGCCCGGCCCTCGCCCGTGTGGGCAGGAATCGCGATCCAGTCCGCGGCCTGCGCCCAGGGCACCCCTGACTGCACCCCGTCGAGCACCCAGCCCGCAGCATCACCGTCGGCGTCGCCGGGGGCGTTGCCAGGCCCGTCGCCAAGACCCTTGCCAAGCCGGTTGCTCGCGGGGGCTTCCCGGCGGGCGGTGACGGCGAGCTCGGCCGGGTCGTGGCCGGTGCGGCCGCTGGCCCCGACGGTGAGGACCAGCTCGCCCCGGCCGACCCCGGGCAGCAGCTCGGCGACCAGCCCCGCGTCGCCGTAGCGCTGGAGCGCCATCGCGACCGCGCACGTCTCCAGCAGCGGCACCCGCGCAAGTACCCTGGCGGACTCACGCAGCACCAGACAGAGCGCGACTGGATCGAGCCCGGCCCCGCCATGCTCCGGCGACAGCGTCAGACCCAGCAGGTCGCCTGCGGCGAGCCCGGCCCACAGAGGCCGGTCGATGTCCTCGGCCACCGCTCCCGGCACGAGAGCGGGGCTGGGTACCCCGTCGGGCGCAACGCCCGAGAAGACCGCTCTCGCTGCCTCAGTGGCTGCCTGCTGTTCCTCGGTGAAGGTGAAGTCCACTGCCCTGGCCTCCCGCGAACCGCTGCTCCCGTACCCGGACTTGACGGATCGTCAAGATAGAACAGGTTCTATGAGAAGGGAACAGGAGGAAGGGGGGCGGAGACGGAGGGGGCGCGGTCAGCGGTCGAAGTCGAGCTCCACCTCCGGAGTGACGGGATGTGACTGGCACGCCAGCACATAGCCGGCGCCCGTCTCTTCGGGTTCCAGCGCGAAATTGCGGTCCATCCGTACCTCGCCCGAGACCAGGAATGCCCGGCAGGTCCCGCACACACCGCCCTTGCAGGCGTACGGTGCGTCGGAGCGGCTGCGCAGCACGGTCTCCAGCAGCGATTCGCCCTCCTGTACCGGCCATGTGCCGGAGCGGCCGTCCAGGGTCGCGGTGAGGCTGCTGTGAGCAGGCGTTTCGGCCCGGGTGCGGGCAGGTGCGTTCGGGCCGTCGTCCACATGGAAGATCTCCTGGTGGATGCGGGTCCGGTCGACACCCAGGTCGTGCAGCGCGCGTTCGGCGGCCTGTACCAGCCCGAATGGCCCGCACAGATACCAGCCGTCCACCTCCGGCACGGGTAGCAGCGCGGGCAGCAGCTCGGTGAGCCGGTCCCCGTCCAGCCGGCCGGAAGGGAGACCTGCCTGCTGCTCCTCCCGGGAGAGCACCGTGACCAGCTGGAACCGGTCCGGATAGCGGTCTTTGAGGTCGGCGACCTCGTCCAGGAACATCGTCGAGACCGCCGTCCGGTCGCTGCGGATCAGACAGAAACTGGCGTCGGGCTCCCGCGCCAGCAGTGTCGCCGCGATCGACAGCACCGGGGTGATCCCGCTGCCCCCTACGATCGCCGCGAAATGTCCGGCACGGGGCGTGAGCACGAAGCGGCCCATCGGTGGCATCGACTCGATCAGGTCACCGACGGCGAGTTCCTTTAGCGCGTACGTGGAGAACGCGCCGCCGTCGACGAGCCTAATGCCCACCCGTAGCGCCGGATCCGACGGTTCATCGGTGGCTGGGGAACAGATCGAGTACGAGCGGCGGATCTCTTCACCTTCGACGCTGTAGCGCACATTGAGGTGCTGGCCGGGCTTGTGGCGGAAGGTCTCGCGCAGCTCGGGTGGCACGGCGAAGGTGACGGCCACCGAATCGTCCGTGAGCCGTTCGATCGCGCGGACCCGGAGCGGATGGAACATCTACAACTCCTTGAAGTGGTCGAACGGTTCGCGACATGTCACACAGCGGCGCAGTGCCTTGCATGCGGTGGAGGAGAACCGGCTCAGCAGCTCCGTATCGGTCGAGCCGCAGTGCGGGCAGCGGACCGAGAGAGTGAGCAGCACTGGGCCGCCTGCGGGGGCCGTTGCATTGTGCGGGCGCGGGCGCGGGGGCGCGATGCCGAACTCGGCCAGCTTGCGCCGCCCTTCCGCGCTGATGTCGTCCGTGGACCAGGCAGGCGAGAGTACGGTGACCACGGAGACTTCCGGTATGCCGTGGTCGTGCAGCACCTGCTCGATGTCGGCGGACATTGCCTCGATCGCCGGGCAGCCGGTGTAGGTCGGGGTGAGGCGTACCGTGACCTTGCCGGGCGCCACCACGTCCACGCCCCGGAGCACCCCCAGATCGTCCAGGGTCAGCACGGGCAGTTCGGGATCGGGTACGGAGCCTGCCAGTCGGCACAGCTCCTCCTCCAGGAGCGTTTCGGTCACCATGACGCCCCCGGGTGGCTGCGATGCAGGTGCTGCATCTCGGCGATCATCCGGCCGAAGGGTTCGGTGTGGATGCCCTGCCGTCCCGCGCCCGCCGTCCATGCTCCGGACTGTGGGCCGGCCGGTACGGTCAGCGTGGCCTGCTGCAGCACTGCGGTGACGGACTCAAGCCAGCCGCTGTTCAGCGACTGCCAGTCGATCTCCACGCCCTCGACGGGCTGGAACAGTTCGCCGGTGAACCGCCACAGGGCGTCGACCCCGCGCTGCATCCGCTCATGGCTCTCTGCAGTGCCGTCGCCGAGCCGCAGCGTCCAGTGCTCCGCGTGGTCCTGGTGGTAGGCGACCTCCTTGACTGCCTTCGCCGCCAGCCCGGCGAATGGACCTTCACCGGCCGCCAGCTGCTCGTGGAGCAGCCGCTGGTACGTGGAGAAGTAGAGCTGGCGGGCGATGGTGTGGGCGAAGTCGCCGTTCGGCTGCTCGACCAGTTGGACGTTGCGGAAGGCACGCTCCTCGCGCAGATATGCCAGCTCGTCCTCGTCCCCGACAAGGGAGAGCAGCACCCGTGCCTGTCCCAACAGGTCCAGGGCGATGTTGGCCAGGGCCACTTCCTCTTCCAGTACGGGGGCATGGCCGGCCCACTCCCCCAGCCGGTGCGAGAGCACCAATGCGTCGTCGCCCAGGGCGAGGGCCGCGGTCACAGGTGCTTCACCCCTTCCGGGATCTCGTAGAACGTCGGGTGCCGGTACGGCTTGTCACCGGCCGGCTCGAAGAAGGAGTCCTTCTCGTCGGGCGAGGAGGCCGTGACCTGTGCGGACGGGACCACCCAGATGGAGACGCCCTCGGAACGGCGCGTGTACAGATCGCGCGCGTTGCGCAGGGCCATTTCCGCGTCCGGGGCGTGCAGGCTGCCGGCGTGGGTGTGGGACAGCCCGCGCCGCGAACGCACGAACACCTCCCACAGCGGCCATTCGGTCGAACTGCTCATGCTGTTGCCTCCCCGTTCCGTACTGCTGTGTGCTTCTCGGCATACGCGACCGCCGCGTCCCGGACCCAGGAGCCCTCCTCGTGCGCCCGGCGGCGCTGGGTGAGGCGCTGCTCGTTGCACGGGCCGTTGCCCTTGAGGACCTCCTGGAACTCCTGCCAGTCGATCGCCCCGAAGTCGTGCTGTCCACGCTTCTCGTTCCACCGGAGGTCCGGGTCCGGAAGGGTGAGCCCCAGCGCCTCGGCCTGGGGGACACAGATGTCCACGAAGCGCTGCCGCAGCTCGTCGTTGGAGTGCCGCTTGATCTTCCAGGTCATCGACTGCGCCGAGTGGGCCGATGCGTCATCCGGAGGGCCGAACATCATCAGGGACGGCCACCACCAGCGGTTCACCGCGTCCTGCGCCATCTCGTGCTGTGCCGGGGTGCCGCGGCTGAGGGTGAGCAGCAGCTCGTAACCCTGACGCTGGTGGAAGGACTCCTCCTTGCAGATACGGACCATCGCCCGGGCGTACGGGCCGTAGGAGCAGCGACAGAGCGGAACCTGGTTGGTGATCGCGGCGCCGTCCACGAGCCAGCCGATCGCGCCGACGTCCGCCCAGGTCAGCGTGGGGTAATTGAAGATCGATGAATACCTCTGGCGGCCTGCGTGGAGCTTGTCCAGCAGCTCCTCGCGGCCGGTGCCGAGGGTCTCCGCGGCGCTGTACAGATAGAGCCCGTGTCCGGCCTCGTCCTGCACTTTGGCCATCAGGATCGCCTTGCGGCGCAGCGAGGGCGCTCGCGAGATCCAGTTGGCCTCCGGCTGCATTCCGATGATTTCGGAATGGGCATGCTGGGCCATTTGCCTGACCAGTGAGGCACGGTACGCATCCGGCATCCAGTCGCGCGGCTCGATGCGCTCGTCCGCCGCCACCGCAGCATCGAAGGCCGCCTCCAGGGCCTCGCCCGTCCCTTCAGGCCTGCCTGCCTCTGCCTGCGCTGTCTGGTCCGCAGTCACTGCCGTCATCCCGGACTCCCTACCGACCGACCGATCGTTCGGTTCAATGTCTTCAATGGTGAGTCGGTGGCCCGTAGGGTGTCAACCCTGTGGATAACTCACCGGGGATCGACGGGGATCGGGGCGGGATGGATTCGTACGACGACAGGGCTGTCGGGAGTGGGAACGGGAGCGCCGGGCCAGGGCCGGGGCAGCGCGAGGACGCGTCGTCCGGCGCCGGTCGGGGGGCGGGTCAAGGTCCCCGTGTCGGCATGGCTGCCCTGTCACTTCCGTACCAGATCGTTGCCGCGATCGCACTGTCGGTCATCGGGCTCGTTGCCTGCGCTCAGCTGGCCATGGTGTTTCTGCATGTCGCACCCTCCAACACCCTGACCAAGCAGCACGGCGAAGCGGTCGACGACTGGATCTATCCCGAGTTCGAGCAGAACTGGAAGCTCTTCGCCCCCAACCCGCTTCAGCAGAACGTGGCCGTTCATGTACGAGCCGAGATAGCCGGCGCCGACGGCCGCCGCACCACCCCCTGGATGAGCCTCTCCGGTGAGGACGGCAAGGCGATACGCGGCAATCTGCTCCCCAGCCACATCCATCAGAACGAGCTCCGTCGCGGCTGGGAATTCTATGTCGGTTCCCATGACAACGAGAACCGGGCGAACGGCCTGCGCGGTGAGCTCTCCGAGCAATACATCCGCCGCATCGCGATGCGGCGCCTCGGCGAACACGACTACGGCGGCACCGTCGAGCGCATCCAGATCCGTTCCGAGGTGCGGTCCATCGCGGCGCCCGGATGGAGCGAGGAAAAGATCAGTACGAAGCCGTCATACCGGGTGCTGCCGTGGTGGACCGTGACCCCCGCCGACCTCCCCGAGAACGCCAAGGGAGCGGACAAGTGAGTACGTTCACCTTCGACCGCAAGCTCGCCCGCGCCGTCCAGCGCATCACTTCCTCGGCCCTGGGCCCGTACCAGAGCGCCGTAATCCGAATCGGTTTCTCCGCCACCTATCTGCTGTACCTGCTGCGCGAACTGCCGCACCGCCACGAGATGTACGGACCCGACGCCCCGTGGCGCTGGGACATGGCGCGGCAGCTCATATCGGGCAATCAGGCATTCACCACGCTCATGTGGTCGGACAGTACGGTCTGGTTCGAGATCGTGTACGCGGTTGCTCTGCTCTCCGCCGCGCTGCTGATGGTCGGCTGGCATACCCGCGGCATGTCGGTCCTCTTCATGGCCGGTGTGCTCTCCCTGCAGAACCGCAGCATTTTCATGGGCGACGGCGGCGACAATGTCATCCATCTGATGGCGATCTACCTCGTGCTGACGCGCTGCGGGCAGGTCTGGTCGTTGGATGCACGGCGTGCGGCGCGCGCGGCGCGTGTGGGCCGTGTGACGGATGCGTATGCGTATGCGGAAGACGATGCTCCGCGGCGTTCGGGGCTGGGGGATGTGGCCGGTCCGGTTCTCTGGGTGGTACTCGGCCTGGTTCTGACCGTGGCCACCGTGACAGATGGCCTCGGCGGCACCTGGTGGCTGCCGGTTCTCTTCTGGGTCCTCTGGGCCGGCCAGGGTGCCTGGTGGGCCGTGAATCGTTACGCGCCCCACAGCGAAGCGCGCACCCTGCTGGATGTCGTCGCCAATCTCGCCCACAACGCGACCCTCGTCGTGATCATGGCCGAGGTCTGCCTGATCTACGCGACAGCAGGGTGGTACAAGATCCAGGGTTCGCGGTGGCAGGACGGCACGGCGCTGTACTACCCGCTCAAGCTCGACGCCTTCACGCCCTGGCCCGGGCTGTCGGACATCCTCGCGTCCAGCGGTGTCATGGTGATGCTGCTGACGTACGGCACGGTCATCGTGCAGGTCGCCTTCCCCTTCACCCTGTTCAACCGGCGGGTCAAGAACGTCCTGCTCGTCGTCATGGTGTGTGAGCACGCCGGCATCGCCCTGCTGCTCGGGCTGCCGTTCTTCTCGATGGCGATGATCGCCGCCGACTCCGTCTTCCTGCCGACCGTCTTCCTGGTGTGGCTCGGCGGCCGGGTGACCCTCGGGCGGGAACTGCTGTTCTCGCGCAGGGGCAAGGTGCCGGGGCAGCGGCGAGCCGTCGATGACGAGGAGGCCCCGCAGCACAGTGGCGACGGGGGCCATACGCTCGTCGGGTGAGTAGTGAGAGCGGCAGCAGTAGCAACACCGGTAGTACCGGCAGTACCGGCGGGGATTCGTTGACCGAAGAGTCCGGAGGGCTCGGACGCGAACCGTCCGTCGGATCCGTGCCGGCGACGGAACCCATGCAGTACGACGACGGATTCGGGACGGAGGTCGGCGTCGGGCCGCATCCGCTGCCCTGGCCCGTGGACGAACGGTACGACCCCGAGCTGCTTGCCCACGGCGACCGGCGCAACGTGGGCGACGCCTACCGGTACTGGACACGGGAGGCGATCGTCGCCGATCTGGATCTGCGGCGGCACGACTTCCATGTGGCGGTCGAGAACTGGGGCCACGACTTCAATATCGGCTCCGTGGTGCGCACCGCGAACGCCTTCCTGGCCAAGGAGATCCACATTGTGGGGCGGCGGCGCTGGAACCGGCGCGGTGCGATGGTCACCGACCGGTACCAGCATGTGCGGCACCACCCCGACACGGAATCGCTGACCGAGTGGGCGGCGGCGGAAGGGCTGCCGATCATCGGGATCGACAATCTGCCGGGGGCGGTGCCGCTGGAGCAGACCGAGCTGCCGCGGCGGTGTGTGCTGCTCTTCGGGCAGGAAGGGCCCGGGCTGACGGAAGAGGCCCGAAAGCACGCGGCGATGGTGTGCTCCATTGCGCAGTTCGGGTCGACGCGGTCGATCAATGCGGGGGCTGCGGCGGCGATCGCCATGCATGCGTGGGTGCAGCGGTATGCGGAGATTTCGGGGGCGGGGCGGGAGTAGGGGCCCGGGCCCCGGGGAGGCGGGCCCGGGCCCCGGGGAGGGCTGGCGTTCTGACGTAGGCGGGGCGGCGGGTGTGGGCGTAGGCGCGGGTGGGCGTGCGGCGGGTTTGTTCCCCCACCCGCCCCTTCTCGTAACAGGGGCTCCGCCCCCGGACGCCCGCTCCTGATTGGGGAGCCCGGAAGATGACTGGGCGGACGAACGGAGGATTACGCCTGGCGACGGACTTCCACGATGCGGAATCGGCTTGCTACGAAGGCTCCGTCGCACAGCGCCGCGTTCGCTGCCGGGTTGCCGCCCGAACCGTGGAAGTCGGAGAACGCCGCGGTCTGGTTGACGTACACCCCGCCGGTCAGGTTCAGCGAGAGCTGGGCCGACTCATCCAGGCAGACGTCCTCCACCGCGCGCTCCACCTCCGGTGAGGTGGTGTACGCGCCTACCGTCATCGCGCCCTTGTCGCGGATCGTGCGGCGGAGCAGTTCCACGGCGTCGTCTGTCGAGTCGACCGCTACTGCGAAGGAGACCGGTCCGAAGCACTCCGACAGGTAGTGCTCTTCGTCGTCGGGCTTGGTGCCGTCCAGTTTGACGATGACGGGGGTGCGGACCACGGCGCCGGGGAATTCCGGGTTGGTCACCTCGCGGGAGGGCAGGGCGACTTCGCCCAGCTCCACGGCTGCCTCCAGGCGGGCCTTCACATCCGGGTTGACCAGGGCGCCGAGCAGTGCATTCGCCCGGGCGTCGTCGCCCAGCAGTCCGTTGACAGCGGTGGCGATGTCGTCGACGACTTCGTCGTACGTCTTGTCGCCGGCATCGGTCGTGATGCCGTCCCGGGGGATCAGCAGGTTCTGCGGGGTGGTGCACATCTGGCCGCTGTACAGCGAGAGGGAGAACGCCAGGTTGGCGAGCATGCCCTGGTAGTTGTCGGTGGAGTCGAGGACGATCGTGTTGACTCCGGCCTTCTCCGTATAGACCTGGGCCTGGCGGGCGTTGGCCTCCAGCCAGTCGCCGAAGGCGGTGGATCCGGTGTAGTCGATGATCTTGATCTCGGGGCGGACGGCCAGCGTCTTCGCGATGCCTTCGCCCGGCCGTTCGGCCGCCAGAGCTACCAGGTTGGGATCGAAGCCCGCCTCGACGAGCACCTCGCGGGCCAGCTGCACCGTGAGCGCGAGCGGAAGCACGGCGCGCGGGTGCGGCTTGACCAGGACGGGGTTGCCGGTGGCCAGGGAGGCGAAGAGGCCCGGATAGCCGTTCCATGTGGGGAACGTGTTGCAGCCGATCAGGAGCGAGATGCCGCGGGGTGCTGCGGTGAACGACTTGTGCAGTTGGAGCGGGTCGCGCTTGCCCTGCGGCTTGGACCAGTCGGCGCTCTGTGGGGTGCGGATCTGCTCCTCGTACGCGTACGCCACCGCCTCCAGGCCGCGGTCCTGGGCGTGCGGGCCGCCCGCCTGGAACGCCATCATGAAGGCCTGGCCGCTGGTGTGCATCACGGCGTGGCCGAACTCATGGGTCCTGGCACTGATCCGCGCCAGGATTTCCAGACAGACCAGGGCCCTGGTCTCGGGGCCCGCCGCACGCCAGGCGGCCATTCCCGTACGCATCGCCGGCAGCAGGACGTCCAGGTCGGCGTGCGGATATTCGACGCCGAGCTCCGGTCCGTACGGAGAGGTCTCTTTGCCCGTCCAGCCGTCGGTGCCCGGCTGGCCGAGGTCGAGCCGGGTGTGCAGCACGGCGTCGAAGGCCGCTTTGCCCTCGGCGGCGCTCAGGCTACCGGGGGCGCCGCCCTCGCCGTATGCCTTCGGATGCTCGGGATGCGGGGACCAGTAGGCGCGCGTACGGATCGCGTCGAGGGCCTGGTCGAGCGTGGGGCGGTGCTTCTCGGACAGCAGGTGCGGGGAGAGCTCGGCGGCCATGACGGACCAACTCCTCATCGAGCTGGGCAGGGAAGGGCGGACAGAGTTAGAGTAACCGAACGATCGGTCGGGACAAGGGGGCCCGCCAAACCTGTGGACAACTCGTAGGGGAGGATCGCGGACATGACCACGGCCAAGCGGGACACGTACACCCCGGAGACTCTGCTCACCGTCGCCGTCCGTGTCTTCAACGAGCGCGGCTACGACGGCACGTCCATGGAGCATCTCTCCAAGGCGGCGGGCATCTCCAAGTCGTCCATCTATCACCATGTCGCGGGCAAGGAGGAACTGCTCCGCCGTGCGGTCAGCCGGGCGCTGGACGGGCTCTTCGGAATCCTCGACGAGCCGGGAGCGACGCAGGGGCGTGCGATCGAGCGGGTCGAGTACGTCACCCGTCGTACCGTCGATGTGCTGATAGCCGAACTGCCCTACGTCACGCTGCTGCTGCGCGTACGGGGCAATACGAAGACCGAGCGCTGGGCCATGGAGCGGCGGCGCGAGTTCGACCACCGGGTGACCGATCTGCTCAGGGCGGCGGTCGCGGACGGCGATCTCCGCTCCGACGTGGACATACGGCTGGTGACACGGCTGGTCTTCGGGATGGTCAACTCTCTGGTGGAGTGGTATCGGCCGCAACCGGACGGTGGTGTCGACGGGGAGCAGCTGGCGGACACGCTTGTCCGGGTGGCCTTCGAGGGGATGCGGTCCAGCCGCTGAGCCGTTGACGGCCGGACAGGCCCAGACCACCATCCTTCGGCATGACCGCTGTCTTGCGTGCTCCTGTTCTGCGCGTTCCCGGGATCCTGGCGGCTGCCGTGCTGCTTGCGGCCGTATCACTGACCGGATGCGGTGGAGGCGACGGTGACGGAGGGGCCGGCGCGGACGTACGCGGCGGCCGGAGTGCGACCGACGCAGCGGTGCCGGACGATTTCGGCTGTCTGACGTCGGAGGAGGCGAAGGCTGCTTCCCTCACCTTCAAGTCCGCGGACGGGACCGGGACCGGCGCCTATGCACCGGGCGGTGCGAGCGACGGCAGGACCGGCGCGGGGATCGTGCTCGCGCACCAGTCCGACGGCACCGCCTGCCAGTGGAAGGACAAGGCCGACGAACTGCACCGGGCCGGCTATCGGGTGCTCGCGGTCAATTCGGCGGGTCAGGAGGTCTCCGAGATCGTCGGGGCGGCCGGGTACCTGCGCGGCAAGGGCGCGAAGAGGCTGCTGCTGATGGGGGCGTCCAAGGGCGGTACCGCCGTGCTCACCGCTGCGCCTGCCATACGGCCGCAGCCGGACGCGGTGATCGCGCTCTCCGCGCCGACGGTGTACTCCGCAATGAACGCTCTGGACGCCGTCCCGAAGCTGACCGCGCCGGTGCTCTACATGGCTGCCGAGTACGACGAGTCCTTCGGGGAGGATGCGAAGGCGCTGAACAAGGCCAGCACCAATGCGTCGGAGCACAAGCTGATCTACGTCAGGGGTGCGGGCGAGCACGGGGTGGCGCTGCTCGACAGCGTGAAGAACTGGGCCACGGTCCAGGCATTCCTCAAGAAGTACGGTTCCTGAAGAAGTTTCCGGTCCCGATTCGGATTGCTGGTTCCCGTTCACCGGTTCCCGTCAGGTCAGCTCGGTGGGTCTGGCCGGGCCCGGGGCCAGGTCCGTCTCCTCGAACACCAGAAGTGTGCGGGTGGAGAGCACCTCCGGGATGGACTGGATCCTGGTCAGGACCAGCTCGCGCAGCGACCGGTTGTCCGGGGTGTGCACCAGCAGCAGGACATCGAAGTCGCCGCTGACCAATGCGATGTGCGTGGCCCCCGGCAGCGCCTGGAGCTGCTCGCGCACGGTGCGCCAGGAATTCTGGACGATCTTGAGAGTGATGTACGCGGAGGCGCCCTGCCCCGCCCGCTCATGGTTCACACGCGCGCTGAAACCGCGGATCACGCCGTCGTCGACGAGCCGATTGATCCGGGCATACGCGTTGGCCCGGGACACATGGACGCGATCGGCCACCGACCGTATCGAGGCACGGCCGTCCGTCTGGAGCAGTCGCAGGATGTCGCGGTCGATGGCGTCGAGCGGGCGCGCGGGCGGAGCCTGGCCGGGGTCCTCGCCCCCGTCGGCCATTTGTTCAGCTGACATGTGCCCCCGCCTCCCTGTCCTGGACGACCTGCCCCTATCCCAGGCTGTGGAGAACCGTTTGTCCACAGGCTGAAGGTGCCTGTAGCCAAAATGCGCTCGCGACCGAACAATCGGTAGGTGAGGCACACCACATCCGTGCCTCGGACAGCGCTCGACATTTCGAAGTATTTCGACACCCCTCGACATCGGACGATCCCCCGATGTCGCAAGACGCCGCTCGAAAACCCCTCGATGCCAGGAGGTGCTTGTCATGACGGTCCAAGAGCTGCCCGGCGCGGCCGCTTACCGGCCCACGCCGCCCCCGGCCTGGAAGCCGCTCACCGATCCCGCGCCGCTGCTCCCGGACCCCGAGCCGTACCGCGTGCTCGGTACGGATGCCGTGGCCGATGTCGACCCCGAACTGCTGCTGCGGCTCTACACGGAGCTGGTGCGTGGACGGCGGTACAACGCGCAGGCCACCGCTCTCACCAAGCAGGGCCGGCTGGCTGTCTACCCGTCGAGCACGGGGCAGGAGGCCTGCGAGATAGCGGCCGCGCTGGTGCTGGAGGAGCGGGACTGGCTCTTTCCCAGCTATCGCGACACGCTGGCGGCCGTGGCGCGCGGCCTGGACCCGGTCGAGGCACTGACGCTGCTGCGCGGCGACCGGCACACCGGTTACGACCCGCGCGAGCACCGCATCGCTCCGCTCTGCACCCCCCTCGCCACCCAGCTGCCGCACGCGGTGGGGCTGGCACACGCGGCGCGCCTCAAGGGCGACGACGTGGTGGCGCTGGCCATGGTCGGTGACGGCGGGACCAGCGAGGGTGATTTCCACGAGGCGCTGAATTTCGCGGCCGTCTGGCGGGCCCCGGTGGTCTTCCTCGTGCAGAACAACGGCTTCGCGATCTCCGTACCGCTGGCCAAGCAGACCGCTGCTCCGTCCCTGGCGCACAAGGCCGTGGGATACGGGATGCCTGGCCGGCTGGTGGACGGCAATGACGCGGCCGCCGTGCACCAAGTCCTCGGTGAGGCGGTCGCGCGGGCCCGGAGCGGTGGCGGTCCTACGCTCGTCGAGGCGGTGACGTACCGCATGGACGCCCATACGAACGCCGACGACGCCACGCGCTACCGCGTCGACAGCGAAGTGGAGGCGTGGCGTGCACACGATCCCATCCGGCTCCTGGAGCGGGAGCTGACCGGACGGGGGTTGCTCGGCGACGACGGGATCGAGGAGGCGCGCGTGGCCGCGGAGCGGATGGCTGCCGCTCTGCGCGAGCGGATGAACGCCGATCCGGTGCTCGACCCGATGGATCTCTTCGCCCATGTCTACGTGGAGCAGACCACGCAGCTACGTGAGCAGGCCGCCCGATTGCGTGTCGAGCTGGAGGCCGAGCAGGGCCGGCACGGCCACAACGACCTGGAGGAAGGGCGATGACCACCGCAGCGGCGCCGGCCGGAGAGCGGACAGCGAAGGCCAAACCCGCCACCATGGCGCAGGCGCTCGGGCGAGCGCTGCGCGATTCGATGGCCGAGGACCCGACGGTGCATGTCCTCGGCGAGGATGTCGGCACGCTCGGTGGGGTCTTCCGGATCACCGACGGACTGGCGAAGGAGTTCGGCGAGGACCGTTGCACGGACACCCCGCTGGCCGAGGCGGGCATCCTCGGCACGGCCGTCGGCATGGCTATGTACGGGCTGCGGCCCGTGGTGGAGATGCAGTTCGATGCCTTTGCCTATCCGGCGTTCGAGCAGCTCATCAGCCATGTCGCAAAGATGCGGAACCGGACGGCCGGTGCCATGCCGTTGCCGATCACGGTCCGCGTGCCGTACGGCGGCGGGATCGGCGGGGTCGAGCATCACAGCGACTCCTCGGAGGCGTACTACATCGCGACGCCCGGCCTCCATGTCGTCACGCCTGCCACAGTCGAGGACGCGTACGGGCTGCTGAGGGCCTCGATCGCCTCCGACGATCCTGTGGTCTTCCTGGAGCCGAAGCGGCTCTACTGGTCGAAGGCGGACTGGTCGCCCGAGGCGCCGGTGGCCGTGGAACCGATCGGACGGGCTGTCGTCCGCCGGCCCGGGCGCAGCGCGACGCTGATCACGTACGGGCCGTCGCTGCCGGTCTGTATGGAGGCTGCGGAAGCAGCCGTCGAAGAGGGCTGGGATCTCGAAGTCGTCGATCTGCGCTCATTGGTGCCGTTCGACGACGAGACCGTCGCCGCTTCCGTGCGGCGTACGGGGCGCGCCGTCGTCGTCCATGAGTCCTCCGGTTTCGGCGGTCCGGGCGGCGAGATCGCGGCCCGGGTCACCGAGCGCTGTTTCCACCATCTGGAGGCGCCGGTGCTGCGGGTCTCCGGGTTCGACATTCCGTATCCGCCGCCGATGCAGGAGCGGCACCATCTGCCGGGCGTGGACCGGGTGCTCGACGCGGTCGCCCGCCTGCAGTGGGAGGCGGAGAGCTGATGCCCAAGGTATTCGAGTTCAAGCTGCCGGACCTCGGCGAGGGGCTCACCGAGGCGGAGATCGTGCGCTGGCTGGTGGAGGTCGGCGATGTCGTCGCCATCGACCAGCCGGTCGTCGAGGTCGAGACGGCCAAGGCGATGGTGGAGGTGCCGTGTCCTTACGGGGGCGTGGTGACCGCGCGGTTCGGCGATGAGGGAACGGAACTTCCGGTCGGGGCGCCGCTGTTGACGGTGGCGGTGGGGTCCGAGGGAGCCTTGGGATCAGTGGGGCCGGCGGACTCTGGGGCCGGATCGGGATCGGGCTCGGGCGCGGGGGCTGGGGCTGGGGCGGTGGTATCGGCTGTGGGGCCGGGGGCCGGTTCAGGCGGGGCGGGTTCCGGGTCCGGTGAGGCGGAGGCGTCCGGCAATGTGCTGGTCGGGTACGGGACGGGCGCACCGGTTGCGCGCCGTCGACGAATCCGTCCCGAGGCGATGGCGGCGACTGTTGCCGCACATGTGACGGCTGCGGCTGCGGTTTCTGCGGCTGTTCCGGACGCGGTCCAGGGGCCGATAGCCGTTGTCTCCCCACTGGTGCGGAAGCTGGCGCGGCAGCATGATCTTGATCTGCGGCAGCTGGCGGGTTCCGGGCCCGACGGGCTGATCCTGCGGGCCGATGTCGAATCCGCCATCAGGGCACTCACAGAGGGGGCGGCCGCTCCCACGCAGGCCTCGGCCGCGGTCTCGGTGCCGGAGTCGGTTTCGGAACCGACGCCGCTGCCTCCGGTGCAGCCGTCGGTGCCTCCTATGCAGCCGTCGGTGGCGCAGCCGGCTGCGAGTCCGGCCGTGGAGCGGATTCCGTTGCGCGGTGTACGGGGGGCGGTCGCCGACAAGTTGGCGCGCAGCCGACGGGAGATCCCCGATGCCACGTGCTGGGTCGACGCCGACGCCACCGAGCTGATGGCGGCCAGATCTGCGATGAACAGCGCCGGTGGCCCGGCTGCCGGGCCCAAGGTGTCGGTGCTCGCCCTGCTGGCGCGTATCTGCACCGCTGCGCTGGCCCGGTTCCCCGAGCTCAACTCCACGGTGGACCTGGAGACGCGGGAGATCGTGCGGCTGCCCGAGGTCCATCTCGGGTTCGCGGCCCAGACCGAGCGGGGTCTGGTTGTCCCCGTCGTACGGAACGCGCAGGCCCGGAACGCGGAGTCGATCGGGGCCGAGATCGCCCGGCTGACCGAGGCGGCCCGGACCGGGAGGCTGACCCCGGCGGAGCTGACCGGCGGTACGTTCACGCTGAACAACTACGGGGTGTTCGGAGTCGACGGTTCGACCCCGATCATCAACCACCCGGAGGCGGCGATGCTGGGTGTCGGCCGGATCGTGCCCAAGCCATGGGTGCACGAGGGCGACTTGGCCGTACGCCAGGTCGTCCAGCTCTCGCTGACCTTCGACCACCGGGTCTGCGACGGCGGTACGGCGGGTGGCTTCCTGCGCTACGTGGCCGACTGCGTGGAGCAACCAGCGGTGCTGCTGCGCACGTTGTAGGTGTAAAGGGGCGCGGGCTCTCGTTACCTCCCCTCACTGATCCACTGGAATGGGGATGGGGAGGATCAACGGGAGGCTGCGGCCCGCATACTCGGATGCATGACCGCGTATGACGCCATCGTCCTTGCCGGAGGGGCCGCCAAGCGGCTCGGCGGCGCCGACAAGCCCGGAATCCGGGTCGGTGGCCGTGCGCTGCTCGACCGGGTGCTGGCGGCCTGCGCCGATGCCTCGACCACCGTGGTGGTGGGCGGGCGGCGGCCCACCGTGCGCGCAGTGACCTGGGCGCGGGAAGAACCACAGGGCGGCGGCCCGTTGGCCGCGCTCGATGCCGGGGTCCGGCGCACCGCCGCGGACTGGGTTCTCGTACTCTCCGCCGATCTGCCGTTCCTCGGGGAGAGCACGGTCGGAGCGCTGCTGGCCGCCGCCGGTGAGGGGCAGCAGGAGGGGGCCCTGTGCACCGATCAGGGCGGCCGTGACCAGCCCCTCGTCGCCGTGTACCGTGCCGAACCGCTGCGCCGCGAGCTCGCTCTGCTCGCCACCGAGCACGGCAGTCTGTCCGGACTTCCCTTGCGGTTGCTGACGGATGAACTCGACCTTGCCCGGGTGGAGGCCGGCCCGCTCGCCTCCTTCGACTGCGACACCTGGGAGGACATCGCGTCGGCCCGGGCCCGTATCAGAGAGCATGGGACCGTGCTGGACGAATGGATCAACGCAGTCAAGAACGAACTGGGCATCGAACTCGACGTCGACACCGACGTCCTGCTCGATCTCGCCCGTGACGCCGCCCACGGCGTCGCCCGGCCCGCCGCGCCCCTGACGACCTTCCTGGTCGGCTACGCGGCGGCGAAGGCGAGCAGCGATGGCGACGGACCGGCGGCGGTGGCCGAGGCCGCCCGCAAGGCTGCCGCGCTCGCACTTCGGTGGGCGGACGAGAACGAGACGCAATGACAGTCCATGACGGCAGGTCCGACCCACCTCCGGCGGCCGACGCCGCGTCGATGGACATCGGGCCCTCGGCGGGCGTGGGGCCCTCGGCAGGTGTCGGGTCTTCGGCCCGTGACCGTCCGGCGTCGGCCGACCGAGGGCTGGATGCGGGCGATCGGTCGTCGGCCACCAACTCATCCTCGACGGTCGGTCCGTCTTCGGCGGCCAACCCGTCGCCAGGGGGCAACTTGTCCTCGGTGAGCGACCGTCCTGCAACGGCGGGTCGGGGCCCGACTCCGGAGGAGCTGCGGGCTTCCGAGGAGGACCGGGCTGTTGAACAGGCCCTCGCTCTGGTCGGGCGCCAGTCGTCGGGTGAGCCCCACCCCGCACGTCGACCTCAGTCCGCGTATCAGCTCCACTCCGCGGATCAGCCCCACTTCATGGACTCCGGCTCCTCGGGGCAGCCGATTACCAAGGACCGGCCCCACCCCACGGAAAGATCTGCGTCCGCATCCCAGCTCCCGCCCCCGAACCAGAGCACCGACCGGCCCCACGAGCGTGACCGGCACAAGCGGGCTGCACCCTGGCGGGAGGCGCGTGCCCTTGCCGCACGGTCGGGCCGGAACGCTCCCGCCCGCGTCCGGCGACTGCCCCTCGACCAGGCGCTCGGACACGTACTCGCCGAGCCGCTCGTCGCGCTCACCGATCTGCCGTCCTTCGACACCTCCGCCATGGACGGCTGGGTCGTCACCGGACCGGGTCCGTGGACCATCCGCGAGGTCGAAGGAGCAGGAGAGGAGAAGGGTTCCGGGGGCACGGGTGTGGGTCCGCGCCCTGGCCAGGATCTGGGCATCCTTGCCGGGCACAGCACCCCCGCCACGCTCCCCGACGGCGATGCCGTACGGATCGCCACCGGCGCCCGCATCCCGGCGGATGCCAACGCCGTGATCCGCAGCGAACACGCTCACGTGGACGAGGCCAAGGGGCTGCTCCACGCGAAGCAGCGGGTGCTTCCCGGACAGGACATCAGGCCTCGTGGTCAGGAATGCCGTTCCGGCGATCAGCTCCTGCCCGCCGGGGCCCTGGTGACGCCCGCTGTCCTCGGTCTGGCCGCCGCTGCCGGGTACGACGAGCTCGTCACTGTCCCCCGCCCTCGCGTCGATGTCCTCGTCCTCGGTGACGAACTGCTGACCAGCGGTCTGCCGCACGACGGGTTGATCCGCGACGCGCTGGGCCCGATGATCGGCCCCTGGGTGCGAGCGCTGGGCGCCGAGGTCTCCGTCCCGCAGCGCCTCGGCGACGACGCGGCGGCCCTTCGGCGCGCCCTCACCACCTCGGACGCCGATCTGGTCATCACCACCGGCGGTACCGCCTCGGGCCCTGTCGACCACGTCCACCCGGTCCTTGCCGAGATCGGGGCCGAGTTGCTGGTCGACGGCGTCGCGGTCCGCCCCGGTCACCCGATGCTGCTGGCCAGGCTCAAGACGGAGGGTTCGGACGTGGGCCGGTATCTCGTCGGACTGCCCGGCAATCCCCTGGCCGCCGTCTCCGGGCTCCTCACGCTCGCCGAACCCCTGCTCCGCAGGCTGGCCGGCCTTGCGCCGAAGGCGCCGTACCGGGTCGTCGTACGCGACGAGGTGCACGGACACCCGCACGACACCCGTCTGGTGCCTGTCGTCCACCGCGCAGGCAGTACCGGCGACAGCGCCGACTACCTCGGCGACGCGGGAACCGGCAGTGGTGCCGAGCACGTCATACCGCTGCACTACAACGGTCCGGCGATGCTCCGGGGAATTGCCGCGGCGGACGGGCTGGCCGTCGTACCACCGGGCGGGGTACGGTCCGGCACCGAGGTGGAGATCCTCGACTTGCCGTGGGCCTCGGCGACGCCGTGGACGGAAGGGTGTTTCACGTGAAACTTCCCGGCCATGATGCGATGGCCAGGCGCGCCGACGAACATGTCGTGCCCACGCGGGTGCAGCTCCCGCGCAGGGTCGTCCATGGACCGGCGCGGCAGGTCGCCAAGCGGCTGATGATGGCGTTGATGGTGCTGGCCGCCACCGTGCTGATCGTCTGGCTCGACCGCAGTGGATATCACGACGCCGCCGATGGCAACGTCGACCTGCTGGACGCGGTGTACTACGCGACGGTCACCCTCTCCACCACCGGCTACGGCGACATCACCCCGTACGGGGACGGCGCCCGGCTCACCAATGTGGTGCTTGTGACACCGCTGCGGGTGCTCTTCCTGATCATCCTGGTCGGCACCACTCTCGAGGTCCTTACGGAACGGACCCGGGAGGACTTTCGGCTGAAGCGTTGGAGAACCAACTTGCGTGACCACACCGTTGTCGTCGGCTTCGGCACGAAGGGCCGTTCGGCCGTCCAGACCCTGCGGGCCACCGGCCTGAAGAAGGAACAGATCGTCATCGTCGACCCGGCGACCAAGGTGATCGAGATCGCCAACGCCGAAGGGTTCGTGGGTGTGGTCGGCGACGCGACGCGCAGTGAGGTGCTGTTGCGGGCCGAGCTCCAGAAGGCGCGTCAGATCATCATCGCCACCCAGCGCGACGACACGGCGGTACTGGTGGCGTTGACGGCGCGGCAGCTCAACCGCGGCGCGAAGATCGTGGCCGCGGTTCGCGAGGAGGAGAACGCCCCGCTGCTCCGGCAGTCCGGCGCCGATGCTGTGATCACCAGCGCCAGCGCGGCGGGCCGGCTGCTCGGCCTCTCCGTCCTCAGCCCCAGCGCGGGCACGGTGATGGAGGACCTGATCCAACAGGGCAGCGGTCTCGATCTCGTCGAACGGCCGGTGATAAAGGCCGAGGTGGGCAAGAGCGTCCGGGAGACCGACGATCTCGTGGTCAGCGTGTTGCGGGGGCATCGGTTGATCGGATACGACGATCCGGCTGCCAGCCCGCTGCAGTTGACGGACCGTTTGATCACCATTGTGCGTGCCTCCAACGAACCACCGCTGAGCAACCCGGCTACGGGCACGCCGCGTCCGTAGCGGGCCTCGCGCCGCGCCCGTAGCCCAGGCATCGCGCCGGCACGGTTCGCTTCCGTCGGCCCGGCCCGCCGCCCAAGGTGTCGCCCGGCCGTTCCACATGGTGTCGCCCGGCCTCCCGGAGCCATGACGTCGCCCGGCCCGCGCCACGGAGTAGCCTCGCCGCCATGCATGCGATCACGATCCCCGAACCCGGTGGCCCCGAAGCGCTCGTATGGGCCGAGGTGCCAGATCCGGTAGCCGGCGAGGGCGAGGTTCTCGTCGATGTCGTGTCCAGCGCGGTCAATCGCGCCGACGTGTTGCAGCGGCAGGGGTTCTACGACCCGCCGCCCGGCGCCTCCCCGTACCCGGGCTTGGAGTGCGCGGGCCGCATCTCGGCGATCGGTCCCGGTGTCACCGGCTGGTCGGTAGGCGACGAGGTCTGTGCGCTGCTCGCAGGCGGCGGTTACGCGGAGAAGGTTGCCGTGCCCGCCGGGCAGCTGCTGCCCGTACCGGACGGAGTCGACCTGACTCTGGCTGCGGCGCTGCCCGAGGTGACGGCCACGGTCTGGTCGAACGTGTTCACGGTGGCCCATCTGCGCCCCGGCGAGACGCTGTTGGTGCACGGCGGGTCCAGTGGCATCGGCACGATGGCGATCCAGCTCGCCAAGGCGGTGGGCGCAACGGTCGCGGTGACCGCGGGCGGACCGGAGAAGCTCGCGCGCTGCGCGGAGCTCGGGGCCGACATCCTGATCGACTACCGGGAGCAGGACTTCGTCGAGGAGCTGCGCAAGGCGACGGACGGGGCCGGTGCGGATGTCATTCTCGACATCGTCGGTGCGAAGTACCTGGACCGGAACGTGAAGGCCCTCGCCGTCAACGGCCGTCTTGCCATCATCGGTCTCCAGGGCGGCGTCAAGGGCGAGCTGAATCTGAACACCCTCCTGCACAAGCGGGCCGCCATCACCGCGACCTCGCTGCGCGGCCGTCCGCTCGCCGAGAAGGCCGCCATCGTCGCTGCCGTACGCGAGCACGTCTGGCCGCTGATCGCCGACGGTGTCGTCCGGCCGATCGTGCACTGCACGCTGCCGATGCCCGATGCCGCCGAGGCTCACCGGGTGCTGGAGTCCAGCGCACACATCGGAAAGGTGCTTCTGCAGACCCCCGCGGGCTGACACGCGCCCCGCCACCGAGCACACGCAACGGGGCCCGGCACACAGGTCGTCGACCATGTGCGCCGGGCCTCGGTGTTGCTACGTGATCGAGGTGTACGAACCAGTTGCGATACCAATTGCGATGTAAGGACTAGAGATACGGGCCCGACCGGATGGCCCCGTGGTGGTCCCCGCTGCCGTCCTCGTCCTCGTGCCCGCTGCCCGGCGGAAGGGCGCGGCGCATCTGCTCCAGCTGGGCCCGCGCCGCCATCTGCTGGGCGAACAGCGCCGTCTGGATGCCGTGGAAGAGGCCCTCCAGCCAGCCCACCAACTGGGCCTGTGCAATCCGGAGTTCCGCCTCGGAGGGCACCGACTCCTCGGTGAACGGCAGGGAGAGCCGCTCCAGCTCCTCCACCAGCTCCGGTGCGAGGCCGTCCTCCAGCTCCTTCACGGAGCTTGCGTGGATCTCCTTGAGCCTGACTCGGCTCGCCTCGTCGAGAGGAGCCGCCCTGACCTCCTCCAGGAGCTGCTTGATCATGCTGCCGATGCGCATGACCTTCGCGGGCTGTTCGACCATCTCCGTCACCGGGACCTCACGCGATTCGTCGTCAGTGCCACCGCCGCCGATCGCCATGCCGTCCTGCCCCACCACGAGGACTTGGGGGTGCTCCTGCGACCGTTCATTCCTCGGCATCTCCATGGCGCCATTGTCTCGCACACCTGCCGTACAACACGGTGGTGCCCCCGTAAACGGTTGATCCACCGTTTTCGAGGGCACCAAATCAGCCGGTCAGGCCACTGACCGCACCGCCCGCGTCATCATCCGGCCCGTCGTGCCAGCGCCAGGCGCGAGCGCGTGAGCGCCGCCGCGAGCACCCCGGCCAGCAGCGGAATGCACACGACGAGCAGACCGATGGTCGTCCAGGGCAGCACGATCGGCGTGTACGCCGACTGCGTGGGATCGAGCCGCATCGTCTTCAGCGCTTCCCGCAGGTCGACGAGGCGCAGCGCCACCGCGGGCACCAGGCCTGCCAGAGTGCCGAGAACCACACCCGTGAGCGCCACCACCACGCACTGGAAGCCGGACAGCTTCCGCCGCACGCCCGGTGGCGCGCCCACCGCGCTCAGGGTGTTGAGGTCGGCCTCCGCGTCCGCCTTGGCGAGGCCCGTCGTGATCGCGGCCGCGCCCAGGGTCACCACCCCGGCGAACAGGGTCAGGATCAGCAGTACGGTGTTGTCCTGCCGGCCGGGGCCGTGATCGGACTGCACCCACATTCCGCCGCCGGCCTGCGCGATGGCACCGGAAACCCGCTGGTCCTCGGCGTTCGTCGGGGCATGGGCGACGGCATACACGCTTCCGGCCGCCCTGGTGTGCAGGCCGAGCCGCGCCGCGGTCCGCTTCGGAAGAATCATGCGGATTCCGGGGGTGGCGGCGTACTTGGCGGGGGCCACGTACACCTTCAGCTTGTCCACGGTGGTCCGCGCCTTGCCCGGGTGCTGCTTCCAGTTCTTCTTGTCCTTCTCGCTGTATTGGTGGACCGCCTTGACGGTGACCTCGCCGTTCTCCGCGTACACCGGGTTGAGCAGTACCGGTGTGCCCGCGGCCAGCGCCTCGGCGGCCGCGGGGTCGTCGAGCTTCACATACGTGTCGAGCAGGGCCGCGTCCGCGACGACGATGTTGCTCTCGTCCGTGTTGAAGAGACCCGATGTCATCCGGTCGGTCAGGCAGGCGGGGGAACGCATCAGCTTCCTGTGCTCGTCGGCGGAGAGTCGCGCGGCGAGTTCCTTGGCCCCCTTGCGGGTGAGCGGACAACTGTGTGCTTTGCCGCCGGGCTTGATCAGTTCCAGCGTGCCGCAGTGGTTCTCCTCGTAGGAGTTGCAGTCGCTGCCCGCCCAGACCCGTCGGAAGTCCGCGTGTCCGCCGGTGACGGCCATGTTCCGCTCCACGGCCGTCCGAGCCAGCGGGAGCCGCTCGGCCGACTCCTCGCCGGAGGACGAGACGACGATGGTTCCCTCGGTGAGCGAGGGGGCGTAGTTGTACTCGAACTCGGCCGAGTAGCTGGACATGTAAGTGGCGATGCCCACCGAACCCGCGACGGCCGCCATCACCGCGGCGACGGCGGGAGCGGTACGACCGCGGTTGCGGGCCGCGTCGCGCAGCGCCATCCGGGGCGAGAGAGGCAGCCTCCTGCCGAGCCGCCCGAGGAAGCCGACGATCACCGGGATGCAGGCGAGCAGCCCGAGTTCGGCGACCATCGAGCCGCCGGCGACCAGTGTCGAATTCCCGCTGGTGCCCCCGTAGAGGGCGATCGCGGCACCGAAGGCCAGCACGCAGGCGCCCAGGACGGGCAGCACCCGTGAGGAGCGGCGGACGCCGCGTCGTCCGGTGAGCGACTCCAGTACGGACTGCCGACTCGCCACGATCGCCGGGGCGAACGCCGCCAGCAAACCGGTGATCAGGCCGATCGCGGCGATGAGCAGCAACTCCAGCGGCGGCATCGAGAGAGAGCCGAACCGGTGTCCGGCCCAGTTCTCGATCACGGGCTGGAGGGCCGCGGTGAGCCCGAGGCCGACCGCGACACCCGCCACCGCTCCGATGCCACCGAGCACCAGACCGCCACCGAGCACCACGGCCCTGATGTGGCGCTTGTCTCCGCCGCAGGTGCCGAGAAGGCCGAGCTGGCGGCGGGAACGGCGTGCACCGACCGCGAAGGCCGGCCCGGCGAGCAGCACGATCTCCAGGACCGCCATGGCGATCACGGTGACGAGTGCAGTGCTGAGCTCTTCGGAGCCCCCGTCGGCGATCTGCGGGTTCCTGGCCATCAGCGGGACCTTGGAGTCCGGCGGCGGGTCGAGAGCGACCTGCCGGGACGTGACGAGCACGCCCGACTTGTTGGCCTCCATGATGTGCGGCCAGGTCACACCCACCCCTGCGGGGCCTTTGACCAGCCAGTCCGTGGATCCGGCGTTCGGCGGAAGCACCTTCTTGTCGCGGTCGGCGCTGTCCTTCCATGGCGCGATGACCGCACCGGGGTCGGCGTAGAGCGCCTCGGTCTTCAGCTCGCTGGGCAGCTCGACCACACCGGTGATGGTGTACGTCCGGCCGGAGTTGCGCACGGTGGTGGTCGAGCCGACGTGCAGCCCGGTCGCCTTCAGGAACGGCTCCGTGGCGGCCATCTCGCCCTTGCCGTGCGGGTATGCGCCGCGCACGAGGTCGATCTTGCCGCGGGCCATCGTGTCCGACGTCCGGATCTCGACGATGTCGGTGTTCGTGACGCCGTACCGGGTGGTGACACTCGCAGGGACGGACTGGATGCTGATCGCCCGCGAACCCTTGGGAAACGTCGTCCTGATGTCGACCGGGTCGCCGTTCTCCACGGGCGGTGCGTCGTCGACGCCCATGTAGATGTTGCTCAACGCCCCATCGGGGAGCTGCTCGATGGGCCCCATCATCTCGTCGCTGAACAGCGCGTCGGCGGAGCCCATTTTGCTGGTCAGCTGCTCGGCGACGGTCGGCTCCATGCTGCGGTACGTCACATCGAGGGCCGTGACGCCGAGTACCGGTATCGCGATCATCGCGACCACCAGTGCGCTGCGGCCCTTGGCGCGCATCGCGTCGCGCCTGGCTATGCGGAGGGAGGCGCGCCAGCCCGTGAAGACGCTCACTTGGCGCCCTCGGCGGCCAGCAGCGAGTCGGCGCCGGCGGTGAGCGACTGGTCGACGATCGAACCGTCCCGGAGGAACACGACCCGGTCCGCCCAGGCGGCGTACCGCGGCTCGTGCGTCACCATCACACCGGCCGCGCCCCGGTCACAGCGGTTGCGCAGCAGTGCGAGCACGGCCTCGCCGGTCTCGGAGTCGAGCGCCCCGGTCGGTTCGTCGGCGAGCACCAGGCGCCGGTCCCCCACCAGCGCACGGGCGATCGCGACGCGCTGCTGCTGGCCGCCGGACATCTCGTCGGGGAACCGGTCGGCGATCTCCAGGAGGTTCATCTCCTCCAGCGCGGCCCGCGCCTCCTTGCGGGCCTTGCGCACGGAGACCCCGTCGAGCTCGCGCGGCAGGGCGATGTTCTCGGCCGCGGTCAGCGCCGGGATCAGGTTGTAGTCCTGGAAGACATAGCCGACGCTGCGGCGGCGCAGGGCGGCGACGCCCTTGCGGCCGAGGCCGGCGATGTCCTGGCCCTCGATGATGACCTGGCCGCTGGTCGCGGTGTCGAGACCGCCCGCGATGGTCAGCAGGGTGGACTTGCCGGAGCCGGAGGGGCCCATCACGGCGACGAGTTCACCGGTGTGCACGGAGAGGTCGATGCCACGCAGGGCGTGCACCTCGGCGATGCCGGTGCCGTGGGTGCGGGTGAGCGCTCGGAGTTCGAGCACCGGTGCGTCGACCGGCGGCGGCGAATCGGACGAGGACGCGGATCGGGACGGGGCACGCGAGGACATGGTGGGTGGTTCCCCCTTGGAACGGGTCTGTGGGACCGGCGCCGGACACCGGTGCGGTTCGTGGCAGTCCGTCGTCGGCGCCCGGTGCGTACATGGATGGTCTGAGGGCAGTGCCGGTTTCCGGGTGGTCGGTGGTCAGCGCCGGGTGCGTGGGCGGGCGGTACGGGCCGGGGCGCGGTTGGCCGTACGTACCTCCGGCTCCGGCTCCGTGGCGGCGGCCTCGGCAAGGCGGACCAGCCGGGACTCGCAGTGATCCAGCCAGCGGGCCTCGGCCTCCGCCTGGAAGATCAGCTGCTCGAGTACGAGCAGCCAGGCGACCTCGTCGCGGTTGGCCGGGGCATCGGCGAGGGCCTGCGCCTTGAGGCGGGTGTAGTCCTGCATCGCCTTGACGGTGTGGTGGCGCTGGGACTGGATGACGGCCCGGATGTCGACACCGGGCGCGCCGACCGCCATGGCGAGCTTGATGGCCAGCTCGTCGCGGGGCGGGTTGCTGCGGTCGACAGGCGTCTCGAACCAGTTCCGCAGCTCGGTGCGGCCGTCGTCGGTGATCGCGTAGAGGGCGTGCCCCTGGTCGTCCTCGTCGTCCTGGGCGACCAGGCCGTCGCGCTCCAGCCGGCTCAGCGTCGTGTACACCTGGCCGACGTTGAGCGGCCAGGTGGAGCCGGTGCGCGACTCGAATTCGGTGCGGAGCTGGGAGCCGTATCGGGGCCCCCGCTCCAGCAGGGCCAGTAGCCCGTGGCGGATCGACATACTGAGTATGTATACCGAGTATGTTGTTCGATGCAAGCTCGGCCGGAGCGTGTGGGAGCTGGTGGGAGGCCTGTGGGTCGTCTCAGTTCGGGCGGCGTAAACGGAATGCCAGGAAGCCCAGACCCAGTCCTATCAGTGCGACTCCCGCGCCCAGCGACACCCGCTGCACCCGCTTCACGGACGGCCCGTCGAGGGCTTGTGGAGCAAGCCGGCCGGCCTCGGGGGACGTGCTCGCCGCCGGTGTCACGGCGTTCACCGGCGCCGGGTCGGTCGCCGCAGGCCGCGCGTCGGGCTCGTCGAACGAACTGTCCGCGGGGGTGAGCTCCGACGGTGGGAGCTGCCGCCCGGGCCGCAGCCGCCCCTCCCCGGCCTCGCGCCCGGCGAGCGGGGGCTGTGCTTCGGGAGGCGGCGACCCTGCGTTCGCGGCGGCGGACGAGGGCGAGGTCGAGGGGGAACCGGAGGCCGGGGAGGAGGGCGGAGGGGATGCCGGAGGTGCGGGGGCGGCCGAGGCGCCCCCCGAGGGAGTGGTCGTCGGTACGGCCGAAGGAGTGGCCGAATCCTTGCCTGACGGTTCGACACCGGGGGTGGCGGAAGGCGGGGCGGAAGGTCCGGCCGAGGCGGTCGTGGGCGGCGTCGCCGAGGTGCTGACCGCCCCCGGCGTCCCGCCGGGGGCGCGCCGGTCGGCGTGCGCCACGCCAGTTGCGCCTCCCAGCGCCGCGCCCGCCGTCAATATGAGGCAGGCCACACACCTTGTGGACCGTGAGGGGAGAAGTTCTTGAGCCATGAGGGCAGCGTCACATGTGACGATATGTCTGGCATCTCGGATGTGAGGTGACCCCCGGAGGCGCCGTCACGCGTATGCGGCCCGGGAAGCGTGCCCTCACATGTACCGGGCCGTCACTTCCGTGTACCCGCGTACGCCTCCGGTCAGGCCGGGTCACCCGTCGCGATGCGCAGCTCGAAGTGGGCGCCCTTCTGGGGCACGGCCGTTCCGGAGGTGGGGAATTGGTCGATGACCTGGTCCTCCGCGTAGGCGTTTCCCGGCACCTTGATCGGCTTGATGGTCCAGCCTGCCGCGTCCGCGCATGCCTTCGCCGAAAGGATGTCCTTGTAGAGGAAGCTCGGTGCGTTGACCTTGTTCGGGTCGTCGCTGTCCTCCATCGCGTCCGTGCAGTCCTCGGTTTTCATCGTCCGGTTCCGCTCCGGATCCTTGTGCTCGCTCGCGGCCGGCGATTCGCTCGCGGAGTTGTCGCCGCCCGTACCCGGGTCGTCCTTCAGCGAGAGCACCGTGATCAGCCCGCCGATCGCGATCAGCGCGACCACGATCGAGCCCACGATCACCGGCATGTTCCGCTTGGAGCCGCCCGTGCCGG
Source organism: Streptomyces sp. NBC_01224 (assembly GCF_036002945.1). NCBI lineage: Bacteria > Bacillati > Actinomycetota > Actinomycetes > Kitasatosporales > Streptomycetaceae > Streptomyces > Streptomyces sp. NBC_01224. The sequence goes on from NZ_CP108529.1 coordinate 4,697,431, forward strand.
AGCCGGAGTGCGTCTGCGGCGCGATCGTGTAGGGGGGCGGGGTCTGCTGCTGCATCGGGGACATCGGCGCCTGGCTCTGGTACGCCGGAGCCGACTGCGGATAGCCGTACGACGGAGCGGGCGCCGGGGTCGGCGGACCGTACGGCCCCGACTGGGCGCCCGACTGGTACGGACCCGGCTGGTACGGCGTCTGGACGTTCTGCGGCGCCGGGGTGGACTGGTCGACCGGCGGGAAGACCGCCGAGCCGACGCCCGAGCCGCTGTTCGACGGCGCGCCGCCGCCCGCGACGATCGCCGGGGCGCCCGTCTGCCCGCTCGCGTTCAGCACGCGCGCAATCTCGTCCTGCATCGCCGCGGCGCTCGGGAAGCGCTCGTTCGGGTTCTTCTTCAGTGCGCGGGCGACGAGTGCGTCCATCGCCGGGGTGATCGACCGGTTGATGGTGGAGGGCGCGACAGGCTCCTCCTGGACGTGCGCGTACGCGATGGCGAGCGGCGAGTCCGCGTCGAACGGGATGCGTCCGGTCAGCAGCTGGAACAGCATGATGCCGACCGAGTACAGGTCGGAGCGCGCGTCCACCCCGCGGCCCAGGGCCTGCTCGGGGGAGAGGTACTGCGGGGTGCCGACGACCATGCCGGTCTGCGTCATCGATGTGACGCCCGACTGCATGGCGCGGGCGATGCCGAAGTCCATGACCTTCACGACACCGCGCTTGGTCACCATCACGTTGCCGGGCTTGATGTCGCGGTGGACCAGGCCCATCTCGTGGCTGGTGTCCAGCGCGGCCAGTACGTCGGCCGTCACCTTGAGCGCCCTGTCGGCCGGCATCGCACCGTAATTCCGGATGTCCGCCTGGAGCACGGAGCCGAGCGGCTGCCCCTCCACGTACTCCATGACGATGTACGGCATCAGCGCGCCGCCGAGCTCGTCCTCGCCGGTGTCGAAGACCGAGACGATGTTGGTGTGCTGCAGTTTGGCAACGGCCTGTGCCTCGCGCCGGAACCGCTCACGGAAGGACTGCTCGCGGCCCAGCTCCGTGTGGAGCGTCTTGATCGCGACCTGGCGGTCCAGTGCGGAGTCGTACGCCAGATACACGGACGCCATCCCGCCCTCGCCGAGCAGGTCGCGAAGCTGGTACCGGCCGCCGGCGACCGAACCGCCCGCATAGCGCCCCTGAGCGCCGTGTGCGCCGTCCTGGCTCATGACTTGCTTCCCCCTCGGCGCGCGACTGACGCGATGATCCCTATTTACGCGCCAAGTCTGCCCGAGGGGTACGACACGTCAAGCCAGGTGCCCGTTCCGTGACCCTACGCACAAGAAGCGTCTCGGAAGCGTTACAGGACCCGCATGGAATTTGCGCGTGCGGCACGCCGGCCGGTTGGATGACCCGTCCCTCTCGGAAACGGTGTGTCCGGCGGAGGCTGTAGCGTGACGTGGCAATGCAGCTAGACACCGTGAGAACCCGCGGACGCGCGGACAGATACGACGGCGAGGACTGATGGCACCCGATTCCGAAGCAAACGGCGGCGGAGTTTCGGATGGCACCGACTCCTGGGGCATCGACGGCGTCGTCGGTGACGGACGCTACCGGATGACCCACCGGCTCGGCCGGGGCGGCATGGCGGAGGTCTTCGCGGCCGAGGACGTCAGGCTGGGACGTACGGTCGCGGTCAAGCTCCTGCGTTCCGATCTCGCCGAGGACCCGGTCTCCAAGGCCCGGTTCACACGCGAGGCACAGTCGGTCGCGGGCCTCAACCACCATGCGATCGTCGCCGTGTACGACTCCGGCGAGGACGTCGTGGGCGGCCAGACCGTCCCCTACATCGTGATGGAGCTCGTCGAGGGCCGCACCATCCGCGATCTTCTGCTCAATGCCGAGGCCCCACCGCCCGAGCAGGCGCTGATCATCGTCTCGGGGGTGCTGGAAGCCCTCGCGTACTCGCACCAGCACGGCATCGTGCACCGTGACATCAAGCCCGCCAACGTGATCATCACGAACTCGGGTGCGGTCAAGGTGATGGACTTCGGCATCGCCCGTGCGCTGCACGGCGCGCAGTCGACGATGACGCAGACCGGTATGGTCATGGGCACGCCGCAGTACCTCTCCCCCGAGCAGGCGCTGGGCAAGGCCGTCGACCACCGCTCCGACCTCTACGCCACCGGCTGCCTGCTGTACGAGCTCCTCGCGCTGCGGCCCCCGTTCACGGGTGAGACGCCGCTCTCCGTGGTGTATCAGCATGTGCAGGACATTCCGGTCCCGCCGTCCGAGGTCCTGGACGCGGTGCCGCCGGAGCTGGACGGGCTGGTCATGCGCTCGCTCGCGAAGGACCCGGACGACCGGTTCCAGAGCGCCGAGGAGATGCGCGGCCTCGTCCAGTACGGCCTGCAGATGCTTCAGGTGCAGGGCGGCCACACGGGTACGTGGAACACCGGTCCGGTCGCGATGCACGAAGGCGGACACACCCCGGCCATGGGCATCGCCGGGGGCACGATGGCGATGAGCCACCCGCAGCACGGGGACACCTCGCAGGGCCCGATCCTGCCGCCGATGAACCCCGACGACGGTGGCTACGAAGGCGGACACCGGGGCGGTGGCGGCCGCGGCAAGCTGTGGCTGTTCGTCGTGCTCGCGCTGATCGCGATCGGGGCCGGTGTCGCCATCGCCGTCAGCGCGGCGAACAGCAACGACAACCAGCAGGAGAAGACGCCCACGAAGACCTCCAGCTCGCCGTCCGAGTCGGAGAGTTCGCCCTCACCGAGCGACCAGCAGAGCGAGCAGAACCAGCAGCCGGAGAACTCCACCGGCGACCAGCAGAACTCGCCGCCGCAGCAGCCCTACACCCCGCCGGTCAAACCGAGCAAGTCGTCCGAGCCGTCGTCGACCAAGCCGTCCACACCGGCCACAGGCGGCAGCACCGACGCAGGCACCGGCACGGCCGACGGAGGCACGGGTGCGGCCGAGGGAGGCACGGGTGCGGCCGACGGTGGTGCGGGTGCGGCCGACGGTGGTGCGGGTGCGGCCGACGGCGGCGCCGGGACGCCCAGCGGCGGTGCCGGTGGCGAGGCCGCCGGGACCACCACCGGCACGTCCGCGGGGGCCGGCGCCGCGTCGGGCACCGCCCCTTAACCCGGACGGCCCGGACGGGGCGGCCTCACCCTGTGAACGCCTCGCACACCGCCTCGTACTCACGCGTCCACCAGACCGCCAGGGCCGACACCGCAGGGAACTGCGGGTCGGCCCTTCGGTCGTGCAGGCAGTACCGCCAGCGCAGTATCCAGAAGTCGTTGAGCCGCTCCCACCACACCCGGTGCACCGCCGCGGCCAGTTCCGCCGCCCCCGCCCCGGCCGCCCGCCGGTAGGCCCCCGCGTACGCCCGTACCTTCTCCAGCTCCAGCTTCCCGGCCGGCTGCACGAAGAAGATCGCCGCAGCCCGTACCGCCTCCTCCGCGCGCGGCTGGACCCCCAGCCGGTCCCAGTCGAGGATCGCGACCGGGTCCGTGCCCCGGTAGAGGACGTTCAGCGGGTGAAAGTCGCCGTGCACCCAGCCGGTGGCCGGGATGTCGGGGGTGGGCGGCCTGCGGTCGGCGTGCTGTTCCAGCAGGGTGCGCCGCTCCAGGAGGCGGTGCTCGGCCAGCTCGTCGAAGGAGTCCCGGGGGCGGCGCCCGCGCGCGGCCGCGAGCAGGTCGTCGATCAGCGCGAAGGTGTCGGCGGGGTCGGGGCTCCGGTAGCCGCCGGACCGCCCTGCGAGTCCCGTGCCCGCCTCCATGACCTGTTCGAGCCCGGTGTGCACGGCCCCGAGCAGCGCTCCGAGCCGCTGCGACTGGGCGGCGGTGAGCTGGGCGCCGGCCCGGTGCAGTCCGTCGACCCAGGGGTGCAGGGCGTAGCACCGGCCGCCGATCTCCGTGACCGTGTCGCCCTCGGTGTCCTCCACGGGAGGCGCGACGGGCACGCCGAGTGACTGCAACCGCTGGGTGGCGCGGTGCTGGCGGACGATCGTGGCGCGGTCGCCGGTGGAGTCGTCGAGGTGATGCTTGAGGAAGTAGGAGCCGCGGGTGGTGGAGACGCGGTAGCCGTGATTGAGCAGGCCCTGGGTGACGGGCTTGCAGGTGAGGGGCTCACCGGCATCCGGGTAGCGGCGCAGCACCTCGTCCACCGGAGGAACGGGCGGACAGGGCATGGCCGAACGGGGCACGGACGAGCACAGCACCTCGCCGGCCGGCGGGGCAGACGGAAGAGTTACAGATGAGCGCGGCACTCGCCAGATGTTAGATCACGCTGCGTTGCGGATCAGTTGACTTGCGTGGAAGCCCAGAGTGTGCACGGAGACGAAGTGCGGGTCGACCCCGAGGTAGGCCGGGGCGAAGGGCTCCCCGTTCACCTGGACGGGGGCGGCGCCGAAGCGCTCCCGCTGTTCGGGGGTCGGGTGCACGATCTCGGCGGGGCCGGTGAACTGCAGGGACCACAACTCGCCGTCGTCCCCCGAGGGCGCGGCGTTGAAGTTGTCCGCTCCGTACGCGACGACCGTGCCGTCGCAGGCCTCGTGGTAGCCGAGGCCGCTGTGCATCCGCAGGACGACGTGGCCGTCGACCACGATGTGGCGGGCCACCGCCAGTATCGGGAGGGCCCGCATGCTCGTCGCCAGCCGGCCGTACTGGACGCGGCCGAGCAGTTCGATCGCGTGGAGTTCCTCAGAGGGCATGCTCTCCACTCTCCGCCACCGGGGAGGCCGTGGAAAGAGGCCGCGGCCCCAGGTGGTCCGGGACCAAAGTCCCGAAAGATCACCGAGGACCGCGGCCGCTCCGTGCACGTTCCGGCCCTGTCACCACGCAGCGCTCAGCCCTTCTCCGCCTGCAGCCTGGCCACGTACGCGGCGGCCTGCGAGCGCCGTTCCATGCCCAGCTTGGAGAGCAGACTGGAGACATAATTCTTGATCGTCTTCTCGGCGAGGTGCAGCCGCTCGCCGATCGCCCGGTTCGTCAGGCCCTCCCCGATCAGATCGAGGATCTTGCGCTCCTGATCGGTGAGACCGGCGAGCTTGTCGTCACCCCGGCTCTTCTTGCCGTCGCGCAGCCGCTCCAGTACCCGGGTGGTCGCCACCGGGTCCAGCAGCGACTTCCCGGCCGCCACGTCCCGTACCGCGTTCAGCAGTTCGTTGCCGCGGATCGCCTTCAGTACATATCCCGACGCGCCCGCCATGATCGCGTCGAAGAGCGCCTCGTCATCTGCGTACGAGGTCAGCATCAGGCATTTGATGTTCTCGTCCTGGGAGCGGATCTCCCGGCAGACCTCCACCCCGCTCCCGTCCGGCAACCGCACATCGAGCACCGCCACATCGGGCCGGGTCGCAGGGATACGGACCAGCGCGTCCGCTGCCGTGCCGGCCTCGCCGACGACCTCGATGTCGTCCTCGACCGAGAGCAATTCATGGACTCCGCGCCGGACGACTTCGTGGTCGTCCAGCAGAAAAACAGTGATTTTTCCTTGTTCGCGCACAAAACGCAGTCTCACACACTCGCCTCTTCCCTGCCGCCGAACGGCGGGATAACGTGCCGTTGTTCCGGCGGCCTGCAAGGCTGTTCCCAGTGCTGTGACCAGCGAGAGTTCCCGACTTTTTCGATTTACTTGGAAATCCAAGCAAAATCGCAGGTCAGATAGGGTTTCGCAGTAATGCGGCGTACTGGGTAACGTGCTTTTGGCAGGGCGCTCGCCGGGGCACCTGTCACGCCTGTTCCCGGACCGAGCGGCACCCACCCCGTGCACGGGTACGGACACAGGCGAGCCGCACTGGCTTCCCGGCAGACCCCGGGGGCCGGACCGACGGAGGAGCACGCACGTGACCGTGGAGAGCACTGCCGCGCGCAAACCGCGACGCAGCAGCAAGCGGACCAGCGCCGTGAAAACGCCCGCTAAGACGTCCGCCAGGACGCCACAGAGTTCCGAGCCCGAGCTCGTACAGCTGCTGACGCCCGAGGGCGAGCGGGTGGAGCATCCGGACTACCAGATCGACCTGACCGCCGAAGAGCTGCGCGGTCTGTACCGGGACATGGTCCTGACCCGCCGCTTCGATGCCGAGGCCACCGCCCTGCAGCGCCAGGGCGAGCTGGGCCTGTGGGCCTCGCTGCTCGGCCAGGAGGCCGCCCAGATCGGCTCCGGCCGGGCCCTGCGCGACGACGACTACGTCTTCCCGACCTACCGCGAGCACGGCGTCGCGTGGTGCCGGGGCGTCGACCCGACCAATCTGCTCGGGATGTTCCGCGGTGTGAACCACGGCGGCTGGGACCCGAACACCAACAACTTCCACCTGTACACGATCGTCATCGGCTCGCAGACCCTGCACGCCACCGGCTACGCCATGGGCGTCGCCAAGGACGGCGCGGACTCGGCCGTGATCGCGTACTTCGGCGACGGTGCCTCCAGCCAGGGCGACGTCGCCGAGTCCTTCACCTTCTCCGCGGTCTACAACGCCCCGGTCGTCTTCTTCTGCCAGAACAACCAGTGGGCGATCTCCGAGCCGACCGAGAAGCAGACCCGCGTCCCGCTCTACCAGCGCGCGCAGGGCTTCGGCTTCCCCGGCGTCCGGGTCGACGGCAACGACGTACTCGCCTGTCTGGCCGTCACCAGGTCGGCGCTGGAGCGGGCCCGCCGGGGGGAGGGGCCCACGCTCGTCGAGGCGTTCACCTACCGCATGGGCGCGCACACCACCTCCGACGACCCGACGAAGTACCGGGCGGACGAGGAGCGGGCCTCCTGGGAGGCCAAGGACCCGATCCTGCGGCTGCGTACCTACCTGGAGAAGCAGCAGGCCGCCGACGAGGCGTTCTTCACCGCGCTGGAGGAGGAGAGCGAAGCCCTCGGCAAGCGGGTGCGTGAAGCGGTACGAGCGATGCCCGATCCGGACCGGATGGCGATCTTCGACCACGCCTACGCCGACGGGAACCCGCTCGTCGACGAGGAGCGCGCCCAGTTCGCCGCCTACCAGGCATCGTTCGCCGAGGAGGGCAACTAGCCATGGCCATGGAAAAGATGTCCATTGCGAAGGCTCTCAACGAGTCGCTGCGCAAGGCCCTCGACACCGACCCCAAGGTCCTCATCATGGGTGAGGACGTCGGCAAGCTGGGCGGGGTCTTCCGGATCACCGACGGACTTCAGAAGGACTTCGGCGAGGACCGGGTGATCGACACCCCGCTCGCAGAGTCCGGCATCGTCGGTACGGCGATCGGCCTGGCCCTGCGCGGCTACCGGCCCATCGTGGAGATCCAGTTCGACGGCTTCGTCTTCCCTGCGTACGACCAGATCGTCACGCAGCTCGCGAAGATGCACGCCCGGGCGCTCGGCAAGATCAAGCTGCCGGTCGTCGTGCGGATTCCGTACGGCGGCGGCATCGGTGCCGTCGAGCACCACAGCGAGTCCCCCGAGGCCCTGTTCGCGCACGTCGCGGGCCTGAAGGTGGTCTCGCCCTCGAACGCGAGCGACGCCTACTGGATGATGCAGCAGGCCGTCCAGAGCGACGACCCGATCATCTTCTTCGAGCCGAAGCGCCGCTACTGGGACAAGGGTGAGGTCGAGACCGACTCCATCCCCGGCCCGCTGCACCGGGCCTCGGTGGCGCGTACGGGCTCCGACCTCACGCTCGTCGCGTACGGCCCGATGGTGAAGGTCTGCCTGGAAGCGGCCGCGGCCGCCCAGGAGGAGGGCAAGTCGATCGAGGTCCTGGACCTGCGCTCGATGTCCCCGATCGACTTCGACACCATCCAGACCTCGGTCGAGAAGACCGGTCGGCTCGTCGTGGTCCACGAGGCCCCGGTGTTCTACGGCTCCGGGGCCGAGATCGCCGCCCGGATCACCGAGCGCTGCTTCTACCACCTGGAAGCACCGGTGCTGAGGGTCGGCGGCTATCACGCCCCATACCCGCCGGCTCGGCTGGAGGACGAGTACCTGCCGGGTCTCGACCGTGTGCTCGACGCCGTCGACCGCTCGCTGGCGTACTGAGGACTGGGGCGTGACAACGATGAACGACACTTCCAACCCTGCTCGCTTCCGTGAGTTCAAGATGCCCGACGTGGGCGAGGGACTGACCGAGGCCGAGATCCTCAAGTGGTACGTACAGCCCGGCGACTCCGTCACCGACGGCCAGGTCGTGTGCGAGGTCGAGACGGCCAAGGCAGCCGTGGAACTGCCGATTCCGTTCGACGGGGTGGTGCACGAGCTGCGCTTTCCCGAGGGCACGACCGTCGACGTCGGCCAGGTGATCATCGCGGTGGACGTGGCGCCGGGCAGCGGTGACGCGGCCCCGGCTCCTGAGCCGGCCGCACAGCCGGAACCGGAGCCGGAGGCTCCCAAGGGCCGTCAGCCCGTCCTGGTGGGGTACGGCGTCGCCGAGACCTCCACGAAGCGGCGCGCCCGCAAGGGGACCGGGACGGCGGTACCCGCCGCGGCGGCCGCGATCCAGGGCGAGATGAACGGCCACGGCGCCTTGGCCGTTCGGGAGAGCCGGCCGCTCGCCAAGCCGCCGGTGCGCAAGCTGGCCAAGGACCTGGGCATCGACCTGGCGACGGTCGTCCCGACCGGCGAGGGCGGGATCATCACCCGCGAGGATGTGCACGCGGCGGCCGCGCCCGTACCGGCGCAGGCGCAGGCCCCCGTGGAGGTGGAGGCCGCGCCGGTTCCCGCCCCCGAGGCGCCGACCTCTGTCGTCGCGGGCGCGCGGGAGACCCGTATCCCGGTCAAGGGCGTACGGAAGGCCATCGCCCAGGCGATGGTCGACAGTGCCTTCACGGCACCGCATGTCACGGAGTTCGTGACCGTCGATGTGACGCGCACGATGAAGCTGGTGGCGGAGCTCAAGGAAGACAAGGACATGGCGGGGGTCCGGGTCAACCCGCTCCTGATCATCGCCAAGGCGCTCCTCGTCGCGATCAGGCGCAACCCGGACGTCAACTCTGCCTGGGACGAGGCGAACCAGGAGATCGTGCGCAAGCACTACGTCAACCTGGGCATCGCCGCCGCCACCCCGCGCGGTCTGATCGTGCCGAACATCAAGGACGCGCACGACAAGACCCTGCCGGAGCTCGCGGCGGCGCTGGGCGAGCTGGTCTCCACGGCACGTGAGGGCAGGACGTCCCCCGCGGCCATGGCGGGCGGCACGGTGACGATCACCAACGTCGGTGTCTTCGGCGTCGACACGGGGACGCCGATCCTGAACCCGGGCGAGTCCGCGATCCTCGCGGTCGGAGCGATCAAGCTCCAGCCGTGGGTCCACAAGGGCAAGGTGAAGCCCCGACAGGTCACCACGCTGGCCCTGTCGTTCGATCACCGCCTGGTCGACGGCGAGCTCGGCTCCAAGGTCCTGGCGGATGTCGCCGCGATCCTGGAGCAGCCGAAGCGGCTCATCACCTGGGCGTAACGGTACGAAAGGAGGGGCCCCGCGGTGCGCGGGGCCCCTCCTTTCACGCTGTCGGGCGGGACTACTTCTTGAAGCTGTAGTCCATGATCTTCTTCATGTCCGCGGAACGGGTGGTCGCGCTCGTGGAGGACAGAACGGTGCCGATGACCGTCTTGCCGTTACGGGTCGCGGCGAAGACCAGGCAGTACTTGGCCGTCGGACCGGAACCGGTCTTCACACCGATGGCGCCGCTGTAGCTGCTGAGCATCGTGTTGGTGTTGGACCACGACATGTAGCGGTAGCCACCGCTCTTCGTGGTGACCTTCTGCTTGGTCGACTTGGTCTTCACGACCGTGCGGAACGTGGAGTTCTTCATCGCGCTGCTGGCGATCTTCGTCAGGTCGCGCGGCGTCGAGTAGTTCGAGCCGTTCCCTATGCCGTCGAACGAGTCGAAGTGGGTGTTCTTCAGCCCGAGGGACTTGGCCTGGGCGTTCATCTTGCCGACGAACGACTTCACGCGGGCCGCGCGGGTGGTGCCGGAGCCGAACTTGTCGGCCAGCGCGTACGCGGCGTCGCAGCCGGACGGCAGCATCAGGCCGTACAGCAGCTGGCGGACGGTGACCTTGTCGCCCACGATCAGGCGGGCCGACGAGGCGCCCTTGGAGACGATGTAGTCGCTGTACGCCTTCTGGATCGTGACCTTGGAATCCAGGTTGAGGTTCTTCTGCGCCAGAACGACCTTGGCGGTCATGATCTTGGTGGTGGAGCCGGTGGAGCGACGGGTGTCCGCGGCCTTGCTGAACAGGGTCTTCGCGGTGCCGTTGTTCATCACGTAACCGCCCTTGGCGGTGATCGTGGGAGTGGGCGGCGTGGCGGCCTGCGCCGTGGAGGCGAACACACTGCCCGCGATGACGGCACCCGCGGTGAGGGCCACGGTGGCAGTGGCGGAAATGCGGTTTATGCCCTTAATGCCAATTTTCAACTTGAACGCTCCAAATGCCCCTGGAATGCGGCCACATGAGGGTGCCGCTCGGTGGTGAGACTCATGAGGCCGGGCGAAGGATGTGCTGATTCCTGAGGCAATTTCGGAGCTAACGGCCTCGCCCACGATTGGCAGTGGGAGAAGGAGCGGCGTCTGGGGCCTTCGAATCCAAGGCGGAGGAGGGAGTCGACGCGGAGCGTCGGCGACTGACGACAACACCGGAGGCGGAGGTCCCAGACACCGCGACGCCGCTGACAATCGCGGGCGAGGCCGCAAGAGCGGTTCGGGTCTTGGGGGGGTGCCCGTCCGGAACCTGTCCGGATCCCGGACGGGTTTCATCATGTACGCATGTTGTATCTATGCTGTGTACATGCCTGCCGCACCCCCAGTCGTGAAGCCCCTTGCGAAGTCCGCCGCGCAGTCGACCGTGAAGTCTTCCGTCAAGCAGCCCCCCGCCGCCGAGCGCGTCTACGCCCATATCAAGGAGGCGGTCCTGGACCGCCGCTACGAAGGCGGCACGCTCCTCACCGAAGGTGATCTCGCGGAGGCCGTCGGTGTCTCCCGTACGCCCGTGCGCGAAGCGCTGCTGCGGCTGGAGGTCGAGGGGCTGATCAAGCTGTACCCGAAGAAGGGCGCCCTTGTTCTCGCCGTCTCCGCGCAGGAGATCGCGGATGTGGTGGAGACCCGGCTGCTCGTCGAGGAGTTCGCGGCCCGCAAGGCCGTTCCCGCCTCCGCGCAGTTGATCGGACGGCTCGAGGAACTTCTTGAGGAGCAGCGGCAGTTGGCCGAGGCCGGGGACCTGGCCGCCGTGTCCGTGAAGGACCGCTGCTTCCACGCGGAGATCGTGCGCAACGCCGGCAACGACATTCTCTCGCGCCTCTACGACCAGCTGCGCGACCGGCAGTTGCGGATGGGCGTCGCCGTGATGGAGGCGCACCCGGGCAGGATCGCCGCCAACATCACCGAGCACGGTGAGCTGCTGGAAGCGATCAGGTCCGGTGACGCGGACGGTGCCGCACAGGTCGTGCGGCGTCATGTCGGCCGGGTCAAGGTGCTGGTCAGAGGTGAGGACCGGTGAGTTCTGCCGCCGCTCCCACCCTGTCCCTGCCCGGAGATCCACCCGGCGGCCGGCGTGCCGCGCGGGTCTGGGGCATCGGCGTTGCCGTCTACTTCGTCGCCATCATCTTCCGCACCAGCCTGGGTGTTGCCGGACTGGATGCCGCCGACCGGTTCCACATCAACGCCTCCGCGCTCTCCACGTTCTCCATCCTTCAGCTGCTCGTCTACGCGGGCATGCAGATACCCGTCGGCCTGATGGTCGACCGGCTCGGCACCAAGAAGGTCCTCACCCTCGGGGCCGTTCTGTTCACCCTGGGGCAGCTCGGTTTCGCGCTCTCCCCCTCGTACGGCATGGCGCTGGCGTCCAGGGCGCTGCTCGGCTGCGGCGACGCGATGACCTTCATCAGCGTGCTGCGGCTCGGTGCCCGCTGGTTCCCGGCCCGGCGCGGTCCGCTGATCGGGCAGGTCGCCGCGCTCTTCGGGATGGCGGGCAACCTCATCTCGACGCTCTTCATCGCGAGGGCCCTGCACGGATTCGGCTGGACCACCACCTTCGTGGGCAGCTCCGCCGCCGGGGTTCTCGTCCTCGTGCTTCTCCTGCTGTTCCTGAAAGACCACCCCGAGGGCCACGAGCCGCCGCCCGTCGAGCACGCGGGCGCCGCCTACGTACGCAAGCAGATCGCCGCCTCCTGGCGGGAGCCCGGCACCCGGCTCGGTATGTGGGTGCACTTCACCACGCAGTTCCCGGCCATGGTGTTTCTGCTGCTGTGGGGGCTGCCGTTCCTGGTGGAGGCGCAGGGGCTGAGCCGGTCCACCGCCGGTGAGCTGCTCACCCTGGTGGTGCTCTCCAACATGGCGTTCGGGCTGGTCTACGGGCAGATCATCGCCCGCCACCACGAGGCCCGCGCCCCGCTGGCGCTCGGGGCGGTCGCCGTGACGGCCCTGCTCTGGGCGTCGACCATCTTCTACCCGGGCGACCGTGCGCCGATGTGGCTGCTGATCGTCCTGTGCGTGGTGCTCGGCGCGTGCGGTCCCGCCTCGATGATCGGCTTCGACTTCGCACGGCCCGCCAACCCGCCGGAGCGCCAGGGCACCGCCTCGGGCATCGTGAACATGGGCGGCTTCGTCGCTTCGATGACCACGCTGTTTGCCGTCGGCGTGCTTCTGGACGCGACCGGCGACAACTACCGGATCGCGTTCGCCTCGGTCTTCGTACTGGAGGCGCTCGGGGTCGTACAGATTCTGCGGCTGCACTCCCGGGCCACGCACCGCGAGCGGGACCACCATGTGATCAGCCGCGTGGAAGCCGTGCACGTACCCGCGTAACGCGCCTGTCGCGCCCTGATCGGCGGCGCGCCCGTCCTCGCACGACGGGCGCCGCCGACCACGGTGGCGCGGCGCCGTGGCGCTACGGCGTCACGGCGAAGTTCTGCAGGATCGCCTCCGCCAGATTCTCGTCGCCCTCGACCTTGATCCGGTCCGCGACCGCACCCGCCCGCACCCGCCCGCAGGCGAGGCGGAAGTACGTCTCCCAGTCCATCGCCAGCGTCACCGCGGGCCCGAGCGACGGCGAACCGTCCACCGAACCGCGGCCCTCCGCGTCGACCCTGACCGTGCGCAGGAACTCCATCGGCCCGTGCACATCGAGCACGACCGCCGAATTGGCCGGTGCACCCGCGTCCTTGGCGACCACCTTCGGCAGCGCGGCGAGCAGGGTGTCCTGGACGACAGAAGCGCCGGGGGAGTCCAGATTGCCGGGCTGCCCCAGCGTCGCCCGCAGATCCTGCTCATGCACCCAGACATCGAAGGCCCGCATCCGCAGAGCCAGTTCGAGGGTCTGCTCGGCGCCGAGCGGCGCCCGAACCATGGTCTCGGGGTCGCGGGTCTCGTTGCGCAGCTGACGTGCGCGGCGAATGATCGTGTACTCCAGCTCGGAGGTCATCTCCGGCGCGGTGTGGTGGCGCCGCACATCGACCTGCATCTCCATGTAGCGAGCGAAGTCGTTCTGTACATGGTAGAGATCGCGCGGCAGCGTGTGGATCGGACGCGGGTCGCCGAGCTGCTCGCACTCCATGCCGATGACGTGCGAGACGATGTCACGCACCGACCAGGCTGGGCACGGCGTACGGCGGTTCCACTCTCCCTCGGCGAGTGGCTTCACCAGCTCGGCTATCGACTCGATGGAGTGGGTCCAGGCATCGGCGTAGGTCTGGAGGCTGGGATGGACGGTCACGGGACCCCTCGTGCGGTTCTGCGGTGCATGGGCTGGAGTGCTGGGCGCGGGCGGCGGGCTGCGTGGGAGGTTCGATCGCTAAGTTACGCTGCGAGCAGGCACCCCGGCAGTGCTTTCGTGTGACGATCGTAGGCCTGTGTTGACGGCTCGAATGCCAGGACGGTGGTAGTGTGCGCGCCTCCCTCATCCAGATCGCAGTAGACCCGGACGAATCCGTCAATTCCCGTAGGCAACGCGCGGCTTCGCTGATCGCGGCCCAGCGCGGTGCGGATCTGGTGGTTCTTCCCGAACTCTGGCCGGTCGGCGCGTTCGCGTACACCGCCTTCGCGGACGAGGCCGAGCCGCTCCAGGGGCCCACCCACGACATCATGGCGAAGGCCGCAGCCGACGCCGGGGTCTGGCTGCACGCGGGCTCCTTCGTCGAGCGCGCGGCCGACGACACCCTCTACAACACCGCGCTCGTCTTCACACCCGAGGGCGAGCGGGCCGCCGCGTACCGCAAGATCCACCGCTTCGGCTTCGACCAGGGCGAGGCGGTCATGATGGGCGCCGGCGAGGAGCTGGTCACTGTCACCCTGCCGCAGACCACCCTGGGCCTCGCCACCTGCTATGACCTGCGCTTCCCGGAAATGTTCCGCGGCCTGGTCGACGCGGGCGCCGAGACGCTGATCGTCGCGGCGGGCTGGCCGGAGCGCCGTCGCGCCCACTGGACGCTGCTGGCCCGGGCTCGCGCCGTCGAGAACCAGTCGTACGTCCTGGCCGTCGGCACCGCGGGCACCCACGCCGGAATCCAGCAGGCCGGACACAGCATCGTCGTCGACCCCTGGGGCGAGGTGCTTGCCGAGGCGGGCGCGGACGAGGAGGTGCTCACCGTGGAGTTCGACCCGTCGAAGGTCGCCGCCACGCGCGAGCAGTTCCCGGCGCTCAAGGACCGGCGGCTGGGGCTGGCCCCGCCCGAGACGGGCGAGTAGGCACGTTTCACGTGAAACCGGGTTCGATGTCATCGCCGGACACACCCGCTGATCGCTTTGTCCTCAAGTGCCGGACGGGCTTGGTTTTCGAGCCCGTCAGTCCTCGTGCTCCTTGTCGGCGAGCACGATGACGCACACCGATACGGCGATGAGCAGTGCCACGTCGGCGTCCTCCCGTACGACGTCGATGCCGTACGTGTCCCGGACGGTCAGCCACCGCCGCGAGATCTGGGCCAACAGCTCCCCGTCGTAGTCGACGGCGAACTCGCGGTCCAGGATCTTGCCGCTGACATCGAGCTCGGTACCGTCCACCAGCGTGACCCGGTAGTGGTTGCGCAGCAGCGACAGCCGCTTGCGCTTGACCTTGGCGAGCTGCTCGCCGTCCCGCTCGATGAGCATCGTGTCGCGCAGGCTGAGCAGCTTCTGCCGGATCTCGACCAGGATCCGGCCCTGCGCGTCCTTCAGCTCGAAGGTGTCACGCACCCGCATGGCCTTGCCGTCGACGAGGAAGACCTTGCGACCGTCCGCGTCCTCGATCCAGTAGTCGTCGCCTACAGCGAAGAGCCGTTCACGCACCAGGAATCTCATGGCTCACAGGTTCCCCCAGGACCGCCCGGAATACGTGGACCCTCCGGAATGCGTGCGGGCCATGGTGCTGTTGACTGTTCACATGGCAACACGTGCGCGCGTCCGGGCCCCCGAGCTGATCGGCAAGGGTGGCTGGCTCAATACAGGCGACCAGCAGTACGCCCTCGCTGACCTGCGAGGACGCATTGTGATCCTGGATTTCTGGACCTTCTGCTGTGTGAACTGTCTGCATGTTCTCGATGAGCTGCGCGAACTGGAGGAGAAGCACCGCGACACCGTCGTGATCATCGGTGTGCACTCGCCGAAGTTCGTCCACGAGGCCGAGCACCAGGCAGTCGTCGACGCCGTCGAGCGGTACGAGGTCCACCACCCGGTCCTCGACGACCCGGAACTGGCGACGTGGAAGCAGTACGCCGTACGCGCCTGGCCCACGCTCGTCGTCATCGACCCCGAGGGCTACATCGTCGCCCAGCACGCGGGCGAGGGCCATGCGCACGCCATCGCGAAGCTGGTCGAGGAGCTGGAGACCGAGCACGGCGCCAAGGGCACGCTGCGCCGCGGCGACGGCCCGTATGTCGCGCCCGAGCCGGTCGCCACGCATCTGCGTTTCCCGGGCAAGGCCCTGCTCCTGCCCGACGGCGGGTTCCTCGTCTCCGACACCACCCGCCACCGCCTGGTCGAGATCGGACGTGACGGTGAAACGGTCAGCCGTCATGTCGGTACGGGGGACAGGGGGTTCGCCGACGGCGGGCCCGAGGAGGTCCGGTTCTCCGAGCCGCAGGGGCTCGCCGTGCTGCCCGACGGCCGGATCGCGGTCGCCGACACCGTCAACCACGCGATTCGCGCCCTCGACCTCACCACCGGGGTGACGACGACCCTCGCCGGCACCGGCCGTCAGTGGTGGCAGGGTTCGCCGACGACCGGCCCGGCCCGCGAGGTCGACCTGTCCTCCCCCTGGGACGTCGCCTGGTTCGCGGACCGGCTGTGGATCGCCATGGCGGGCGTGCACCAGCTGTGGACGTACGACCCCGCGACGGAGACCGTGCAGGTCGCGGCGGGCACGACCAACGAGGGCCTGGTCGACGGGCCGGCCGACGAGGCCTGGTTCGCCCAGCCATCGGGGCTCGCCACGTCGGCCGACGGGGAGCGCCTGTGGGTCGCCGACTCGGAGACGTCCGCCCTGCGGTACGTCGAGCGCGACGGCACCGGCTTCGCCGTCCGCACGGCCGTCGGCACCGGCCTCTTCGACTTCGGACACCGCGACGGTGCCGCAGATCAGGCCCTGTTCCAGCATCCGCTGGGCGTGACCGCGCTGCCCGACGGCTCCGTCGCCGTGTGCGACACGTACAACCACGCGCTGCGGCGCTACGATCCCGCGAGCGGTGAGGTCACCACCCTGGCCACGGATCTGCGCGAGCCCAGCGACGCCGTGCTGGTCGAAGGCGATCTCGTCGTCGTCGAGTCCGCCCGGCACCGGCTGACCCGGCTGCGGCTTCCGGAGGAGGCTGTACGCGTCGCCGGCCAGGCACACCACACGCAGCGCGCGGCCACCGAGATCGCCCCGGGCACGCTCCGGCTCGATGTGGTCTTCCAGGCGCCCGCCGGGCAGAAGCTGGACACCCGGTACGGTCCCTCGACCCGGCTGCTTGTCTCGGCGACCCCGCCCGAGCTGCTGGCGGAAGGCTCCGGCCCCGGTACCGATCTGTTCCGCGACCTGGTCCTGGCCGATGGCGTCACCGAGGGCGTCCTGCATGTGTCCGCGATGGCGGCGTCCTGCGACGACGACCCGGAGAACGAGTACCCGGCCTGCCATGTCCACCAACAGGACTGGGGCGTCCCCGTCCGCGTGACCGCGGAAGGAACGCCCCGGCTGCCGCTGGTGCTGGCAGGGATGGACGAGCAGGCCTGACGGCGCCCGGAGCCCCGGACACGGAGGGCCTTCTGCGCCGGGTGAGGTGTGTGCGGCGGGGGTAGGGGCAGCGTCCCGCGGGGCTCGTCGTACGGCCCGGCTCAGCGGGTCAGGAGGTGCCCGCCTGCTTCATGGAGCTCACCGCTTCGGCGACCGTGCTCCGGTACAGGCCGAGCTTCGGGTCGCGCACCTTCACATCGGGGCCGAGCTCGAAGTTCTGCGTCTCCGCGTTGGGCATGTGGTCGCCGTCGGCGAGCACGTTCATCTCGTCGATCCAGGTCAGGCCGTTCGCACCGCTCGGGTTGAGGTCGATCACGGCGATGGCGGCCGTCTTGGGCTTGACCGGGTACGCGGGTGCGCCGCCCAGGCCGCCGGGAACGGTCGGCTGGATGTCGGAGCTGTGGTCCGAGGCCTTCGCGGCGCCCAGGCTGACCCGCGGGAAGTAGCTCAGGCCGCAGGAGTTCGCGCCGACGTTGTTGACCTCGATCACCTGCTGGGTGGCCGAGCCCTCGCGGGGGTACACGCGCACCGACAAATCCCCGCTCTTGCACGGGTGCTTGTAGGCGTAGCTGTCGCTGGTGTCGCCGCCCGTCTTGGCGCTGCCGTTGGACGTGCCGGTCTTCGAGGTGCCCGTCTTCGTGGCTCCGGTGTTCTGCCCGGCACCGCCGGTCTTCGCGGTGCCCGTGGTCGTCGCGTCGGTGGCGTCCGTCGAGGCGGCAGCCGCTGCGGTGTCGCTCGCCGGGCCGGCGGACTTCGTACCGGAATCATCGCCGCCGCAGGCGGTGAGGGCCAGGGCGAGCACGGCGGTGGTCGCGGCGGCAAGGACGGTGGTGCGGTTGCGGAGCGTACTCATGGAAATTCCCCCGAGTGTGACGGTGCGGCGGACGCCTGGTCATTGGCGAGCGCCCCTGACCTGCTGACATGTATGAGTCTGGGGTGCGTCGCTCATGTTCCGCTGGCGTCCCGCTGACGTCCCGCTGACGTCCGGGACCGGGACTCTCATGAAACCGCGGGTGGGCGGCTCAGCCGTCGTCGGTGAGCCGCCGGACCGCCTCGTCGTACCGTTTGCGGTACTCCGTCCGTGCCGTGACCCGTAGCAGCGCTTCGAGGGCCCGGACCGCGCCCTCGTCGTAACCGGCGGCTTCCGCCTCCCTCACCGCCAGGTCCAGCAGCCGGATGCCGTCGTCCTCCTCGCCGAGTGCCAGCCGGGCCTCGCCGCTGACGGTCAGCAGCAGCACCCGGCGTGCGGCCTCCTCGTGCTCGGGCCCGAGGTCGAGCGCCGTCCGGGCGGAGTCGAGGGCGTCCTGCGGCCGGTTCGCGGCGAGCTGCATCCGGGCGAGGTGCTGCAGCGCGAGCATCTCGGTGTGTGCGTCGCGTTCTTCGCGGGCCAGGCGCACGGCTCGTCCGCAGCCTTCCAGCGCCATGTCGAGCGTGCCCTCCTCGGCCTGCACGACGGCCAGGTTGATCAGCGCGGTCGCCTCGCCGAGCCGGTCACCGGCCTGCCGGGCGAGGCCGGGCGAGCGCTCCAGCAGGGTGACGGCCTCGGCGGTCCTGCCCTCCTCGGTCAGCACCCAGCCCAGCAGATTGATCACCCGCGACTCGGCGTACGGATCGCTCTCGGTGCGGGCGGAGTCCAGCGCCAGTTCCAGCAGCGGGGCCCAGCTGTCCCGTACCCGCCACACCACCTGCGGCCACTGGAGCAGGATGATCCGCCAGGCCCGGTCGTCGAGCCCGGCGGCCCGGGCCGCGACGGCGGCCAGTGCCAGGTCGTCGCGTTCGGTGGCCAGCCAGCGCATCGCCGCCGCCCGGTCGGTGAAGTCCCTTGTAGCGGCGGGGCGGTGGTAGTCGTCCGGCAGGACGAAGCAGGGCTCGCCGCCGGGTTCGGCCGTGTCGGCGGCGGCGAGCGCGGTGGCGATGTAGTGGTCGAGGACACGGACGAGGGTCTCGGACCCGGACGCGGGGTCCAGACCGAGGGCGTAGAGGCGTACCAGATCGTGCAGCACCCAGCGCCCGGGCGCCGTCTCGGTGACGAGGTGGGCGGTGGCGAGCCGTTCCAGCGCCGCTGCCGCGACGATCGGGTCCGTGCCGGCGAGTGCGGCGGCCGTGTACGGGTCGAAGTGGCGGCCGGGGTGGTGGCCGAGCCGGGCGAACTGGTGGACGGCGTCCGGCGGCAGCTGCTGCACGGTCAGCCGCAGCGCGGCCGAGACACCGGTGTCGTCCACGTCGAGGTACGTCAGCCGGCTGCGCTCGTCGGCCAGTTCGTCGGCCAGTCCTGCCAGCGTCCACTGCGGACGCCCCGCCAGCCGGGCCGCGGTGACACGCAGGGCGAGCGGCAGGCCTCCGCAGAGCCCGGCGAGCCGGCGGGCCGCCACCGGTTCGGCGAAAACCCGTTCCTCGCCGAGGACACCGGCCAGCAGGGCCGTGCTGTCCTGCGGTTCGAGTATGTCGAGCGGAACGGGACGGGCCGCGTCCGAGGCGATGAGGCCTTCCAGCCGGTGCCGGCTGGTGACCAGCGTGACGCAGTCGGTACCGCCCGGCAGCAGTGGCCTGACCGTCGCGGAGCCGTGGGCGTTGTCGAGGACGACGAGCAGCCGGCGCCGGTCGGTCAGGGAACGGAAGAGCGCCGCTGCGGCGGGGACGGACTCGGGGACGCGGCGCGGCGCGACGCCGAGCGCCAGCAGGAACTCACGCAGCACCTCGATGAGCGCGGGCTCGCCGGTGTCACTGAATCCGCGCAGATCGGCGAAGAGCCGTCCGTCCGGGAAGGCGGCGGGGTTGCGGTGCGCCCACTGGAGGGCCAGCGCGGTCTTTCCCACGCCGGCCGGTCCGGTGACCAGGCAGATGGGAGCCTCGCCGGCTGCGGCCCGGGTGAGCGCGGCCAGTTCGGCACCCCGCCCGTGGAAGCCGCGGGGTGCACGGGGCAGCAGATCGGTGGGGTGCGGCTCGCCGACGAGGGGCGGCGGAGGGAGAGGACGGGGAGACGGCAGGCGGCCCGGGGCGGAGCCCGTACGGGCTCCCGCCCCGTCCCCCGTACCGCTGATCAAGTCGCAGGGGCGGTCGGCCGGTTCGGCCCCCGTATCCGGCCCGGCCCGACGCTCGGCCACCGGACGGGCCATGGACACAGCCCCGCTGCTGTTGGCGATGCCCGTGCCGTTGACGTGACCGCTCCCGCCGCCCGTGCCACTGCCGGAGCCGGTGCGTGGCCGGACCGGACCGCGCATCGGCGCTGCCGGGCCGTCGGCCGTGTTCCGTCGGGCGTCCGGTGCGGTGTCCCGTCCGGCGTCCGGCCCGGGGTCGCCGCGCAGGATCAGTGCGTACGCATCGGCGAGCTCGTGCCCCGGGTCGACCCCCAGCTCATCGGCGAGCAGCCGCCTCGTGCGGTGGAACCAGTCCAGTGCCTCCGACTGACGACCCGCCCGGTACAGCGCCGTCATCAAGGCCGCCGCCAGCGACTCCCGCATCGGATGCGCAACCGCTTCCGCCCGTAGCACCGATGCCGCCCGGCTGTGCTCCCCCAACATCGTATAGGCGAGTGCCAGTTGTTCGACCGTCGCCAGTCGTGACTCCTCCAGCGAGTGCGCGGCCGCCTGGAGCGGCGGACCGGCGAACGCGCCGTTGAGCGCCGGTCCCTGCCACAGCGACAGGGCATCCTTGAGCATCAGTACGGAGTCGGCGGGGCTGCGCTGCTCCCGCGCCAGCATCAGCAGTTCTTCGAACCTCTGGGAGTCCAGCAGGGTTTCCGGTACCCGCAGCAGATACGCGTCGCCGAGGGTGACCAGCTCCACCCCGTACGCCTCCGCGTCCGCGCCCACCAGGAGGGCGCGCAGCCGGGACACATGCCCCTGGATGACGCCACGGGCGTGCAGCGGCGGCGTGTCGTCCCACAGGCAGTCCGTCAACCGGGCGATGGAGACCGGCGTGTTGGCGGACAGCAGGAGCGCGGCGAGCAGGCTGCGGCGTTTGGCGGGGCCGAGTGGCAGCGGCCCGGTGAGTGTGTCGACGGAGACGGTGCCGAGCAGCCGGAACTCCACGAGTGTCTCCCCTTCCGGGCGGGATGCGCCCGAGGTGGGGCTCGGGACAAGTCCCAGAATATCGGGGGTTCCGAGGGGCCGACGACGGGTCGGGCCCGGTCGGCGGGGCGTGACCTGACCGGCGTCGTGGGTCAGGGGTGGTGGCGCTCGCCCTCGGACACGACAGTGGTGCCGGGCGGCACGACCATCCGGCGACGCCGCGCGATGCTCGCGTGGACGAAGACTCCGATGATGCCGACGATCATCATGATCCAGCCGACCAGGTCGACGTCGACGGTGTCCATTTTCCAGTCGGTGGCGAAGGCCGGTATCGCCCCGGCACCGATGAGGATGATGCATCCTCCGAGTCCCATGAATCCCGCTTCCTCGACGGCCCGGTGGTCCGGGCCGGTGTACGGATCGCGTACCCGGCCCGGCAACGACCATGCCCGGGGCTGCGGTCGGGGCGGGGGAGACTCAGCCCGCGAGGAACGCCGTCATCGCGTTGGCCAGCAGATACGGGTCGTCCGCGCCGCACAGTTCACGGGCGCTGTGCATCGACAGGATCGCGACGCCGATGTCCACGGTCTGAATGCCGTGCCGGGCGGCGGTGATCGGGCCGATCGTGGTGCCGCACGGCATCGAGTTGTTGGAGACGAACGTCTGCCACGGCACGTCCGCCTTCTGGCATGCCGCCGCGAACACGGCCCGGCCGCTGCCGTCGGTCGCGTACCGCATATTGACGTTGACCTTGAGGATCGGTCCGCCGTTGACCATCGGGTGGTGGGTCGGGTCGTGACGCTCGGCGTAGTTGGGGTGGATCGCGTGACCGGTGTCGGAGGAGAGACAGACGGTCCCGGCGAAGGCGCGGGCACGGTCCTCGTACGTACCGCCGCGGGCGAACACCGAGCGTTCCAGGACCGTGCCGAGCAGCGGTCCGTCGGCGCCGGTGTCGGACTGCGAGCCGTTCTCCTCGTGGTCGAAGGCGGCCATGACCGGGATGTACGGAAGTTCGGTGTCCGGCTGCCCGGCGACGGCGGCGAGCGCGGCGGTCGCCGAGTGCACGGAGAGCAGGTTGTCCATCCTGGGCCCGGCCAGCAGCTCACGGTCCCGGCCCAGGTAGGCGGGCGGCTCGACGGGGTGCGGCATCAGGTCCCAGCCGGTCACGTCCTCGGTGTCGACGCCCGCCTCCTCGGCGACGAAGCGGATCAGGTCGCCCTCCTCGACGTCCCCGAGCCCCCAGATCGGCTGCATGTGCTTCTGCCGGTCGAGCTTCAGGCCGTCGGGGTTGGCGGAACGGTCCAGATGCACGGCCAGCTGCGGTACGCGCAGGAGCGGCCGGTCGATGTTCACCAGCCGGTGTGTGCCGTCGCGCAGCGAGATCCGGCCGGCGAGACCGAGGTCCCGGTCGAGCCAGGTGTTGAGGAGCGTCCCGCCGTAGATCTCCACGGCGATCTGCCGCCAGCCGTACGCCCCGGTGTCGGGCAGCGGCTTGACCCGCAGATTCGGCGAGTCGGTGTGCGCCCCGACGATCCGGTACGGAGTGTGCGCCGCGGCGCCCTCCGGCACGTACCAGGCCACGATCGCACCACCGCGCAGGACGTACTTCCCCCCGCTGGTGCCGTCCCAGGCCGCGGTCTCCTCGACCTGTCGGAATCCGGCCTTCTCCAGCCGCTCGGCAGCGGTGGCCACGGCGTGGTACGGGGAGGGGGAGGCCATCAGGAAGGCCATCAGATCGTCGGTGTGACCGCGGTCGAAGCGGAGGGAGGAACTCATGTTCTTCACTGTAACGAGGCCGGACCGGGAGGTTTCACCGTCGCCCCGCGGCCGGCGCCCGCTCGATGCCCGGGGAGTGTCGCGGGGGCTTCTCGCTGTTCCGGGCCACCAGGACTACAGCTTGTCGATGGCGGTCAGGTCGATGTCGATGTCATACGGGGCGGAGAGCTTCAGCCGGTCGTGGTGGACGCCGGTGGAGACGTATGTCTTGTTGACCGGGTCCAGCTGATACGTCCAGACCACGGGCCGGTCGTTCTCGGCTATCTCGACGAGCCAGAAGTTCGGGATGCCCGCCCCCGCGTACTTGTGCGGCTTGGTGTCGCGGTCCCTGGCCTCGGAATCGGGCGAGACGACCTCCACGGCGAGCAGGACATCGGCGGCCTGGTAGCGGGTCTGGCGCTGGTCCCCGTCCGCTTCGGCCGTCACCACGACGAGGTCGGGTTCCGGGGCGTTGCGTTTGCCGAGCACGACGGCCATTTCGCGGCGAACGCGAAGATCTTCCGGAACGTGGCTGCGCAGCCCCTGTTCCAACAGATACATCGCCAGCGCGTGGAACTTCCGCTGCGGACCCACGAAAACAAGACTCCCGTCGATCAGCTCTGTGTGCGGCGGGAGGTCGTGAAGCGTGAACAGGTCGTCCACGGTGTAGCCGTCCGGCGGCGGCACCGGCCACTTGGCATCGTCGCGCCGCAGCTGCGACGCTTCGGGCAGTGCCTCGGCGGTCATGGTTCCTCCCATGGGCGGGATTCTCGGCCGTGCACTCAGCGTACCCAGCTGATACGACAGCACCGCCACCCGAAAGCGTGTCCGGGTGACGGTGCGTGTTGACGATCTCGGGCGGAGAAGGCCTAGTACTCCAGCGGGACTAGAACGCGGCCTCGTCCAGCTCCATCAGCGAGTTGTCGACGGACTCGGCGAGTGCGCGCTCGGCGGAGACGCCCGGCAGGATGTTCGCGGCGAAGAATTTCGCGGCGGCGATCTTGCCCTGGTAGAAGGCGACGTCCTTCGCGGAGGCGGCCGGCAGCTTCTCGGCCGCCACGGCCGCGCCCTTGAGCAGCAGGTAGCCGACGACGACATCGCCGGAGGCCATCAGCAGGCGGGTGGTGTTGAGGCCCACCTTGTAGATGTTCTTGACGTCCTCGCCGGTGGCCGTGAGGTCGGTGATCATCGTGCCGACGATCGCCTCCAGGTCCACGGCCGCCTTGGCGAGCGAGTCCAGCGCACCGGACAGTTCCTCGTTGCCCTGGGCGCCGGCGAGGAACTTCTTGATCTCCTCGGAGAGGGTGTTGAGCGAGGCACCCTGGTCGCGGACGATCTTCCGGAAGAAGAAGTCCTGGCCCTGGATCGCCGTCGTGCCCTCGTACAGCGTGTCGATCTTGGCGTCACGGATGTACTGCTCGATCGGGTATTCCTGGAGGTACCCGGAGCCACCGAACGTCTGGAGCGACTGCGCCAGCTGTTCGTACGACTTCTCGGAGCCGTAGCCCTTCACGATCGGGAGCAGCAGGTCGTTGAGGCCGTGCAGCGCCTTCGCGTCCTCGCCCGCGGCCTCCTTCTCCTGGATCGCGTCCTGGACGGAGGCGGTGTACAGGACGAGGGAGCGCATGCCCTCCGCGTACGCCTTCTGCGTCATGAGCGCGCGGCGCACGTCGGGGTGGTGCGTGATGGTGACCTTGGGGGCGGCCTTGTCCATGAACTGCGACAGGTCCGTGCCCTGGACGCGCTCCTTGGCGTACTCCAGCGCGCTCAGGTAGCCGGTCGACAGGGTCGCGATGGCCTTCGTGCCGACCATCATGCGGGCGAACTCGATGATGCGGAACATCTGGCGGATGCCGTCGTGCTTGTCACCGATCAGCCAGCCCTTGGCGGGGTGCTGGTCGCCGAACGTCATCTCGCAGGTGTTGGACGCCTTGAGGCCCATCTTGTGCTCGACGTTCGTCGCGTACACGCCGTTGCGCTCGCCCAGCTCGCCGGTGGTCCAGTCGAAGTGGAACTTCGGGACCATGAAGAGCGAGAGGCCCTTCGTGCCCGGACCTGCGCCCTCGGGGCGGGCCAGCACGTAGTGGATGATGTTCTCGGACATGTCGTGCTCGCCCGAGGTGATGAAGCGCTTCACACCTTCGATGTGCCAGGAGCCGTCCTCCTGCTCGACGGCCTTCGTGCGGCCCGCGCCGACGTCCGAACCGGCGTCCGGCTCGGTCAGCACCATCGTCGAGCCCCACTGCTTCTCGACAGCGATCTCGGCGATCTTCTTCTGCGCCTCGTTGCCCTCGTCGAAGAGGATGCCGGCGAACGCCGGGCCCGAGGAGTACATCCAGACGGCCGGGTTCGAGCCGAGCAGCAGCTCCGCGTAGGACCAGATCAGGGAGCGCGGGGAGGTGGTGCCGCCGATCTCCTCGGGCAGGCCCAGACGCCAGTACTCGGAGTCCATGAACGCCTGGTACGACTTCTTGAAGCTCTCCGGGACCGGCGCGGTGTTGGTCTCCGGGTCGAAGACCGGCGGGTTGCGGTCGGCGTCGGCGAAGGATTCGGCCAGCTCGTTCTCCGCGAGGCGGGCGACCTCGTCGAGGATGCTCTTCGCCGTCTCGACGTCCATCTCGGCGAACGGGCCGGTGCCGTACGTCTTGTCGCGCCCGAGCACCTCGAAGAGGTTGAACTCGATGTCGCGGAGATTCGACTTGTAGTGCCCCATGGGAAGGCTCCGTAATCAATAGCAGTGGCGTGCAGCACCCCGGGAAGGGGCGTGGGCCGGGCGGGCGACGAGCTGGCGGTGCGTATATCAGCTGACCTCTCCGATGATGCTACCCGTCAGTAATAAGACGCAACCCCTCAAGGGTCTGATGTGTCCGATTACTCTTTGCGGTATGTACGGCTACGACCAGAACCCGGGCGCACAGCAGCAGATGGGTGGCGGCTACGGCGAGCAGCCGCTGTATCCCGAGCCTTCGCCGCCGTCCCTGGGGGATGCGGTACGGGCCTTCACCACCGGCTCGCTGTCCGCCGAGGACTTCCAGCAGATCTTCGCGACGTCGAAGGTCTACTGCCCGCGTGGCGACAACCCCGGATTCCTCGCGCTGCACAACACCCAGCAGCCGGTGATCCCGATGTTCACCACGCTCAAGGAGTTGCGGCTGTACGCGGGCAAGGAGTCCAAGTACTTCGTGATCACCGGGGCCGAGGTGATCGACCTGCTGCCGACCGGCTACGGCTTCGTCCTCGACATGGAGGGTGAGCACCGGATGGTCTTCGACGCCAAGGCCGTGGAGCAGATGGTCGACTTCGCGATGCGCCGTATGTACGGCTGACGTCCGAGTCTTCCGGAAGGGGCCCGTACCGATTGGTACGGGCCCCTTCTCGCTGTCCGGGCGGTGCGGGAATGAACGACGCCTTGCGGGATGTTCACCATTCAACTAAATTGGGCTCAGGACAATCCCGGAGGTGGCTCCCATGCCCGCAGTGACCGTCGAAAACCCACTGACCCTGCCCAAGGTCGCCGCCTCGGGCGACGCCACGGCCCGTCCCGTGCTCGCCGTCACGACGGCGCCGAGCGGATTCGAGGGCGAGGGCTTCCCGGTTCGCCGTGCGTTCGCCGGGATCAACTACAAGTACCTCGACCCGTTCATCATGATGGACCAGATGGGCGAGGTGGAGTACGCGGCCGGAGAGC
The DNA here is from genome assembly GCF_036002945.1 of Streptomyces sp. NBC_01224. Taxonomy (NCBI): domain Bacteria; kingdom Bacillati; phylum Actinomycetota; class Actinomycetes; order Kitasatosporales; family Streptomycetaceae; genus Streptomyces; species Streptomyces sp. NBC_01224. Next base: position 4,724,007 of record NZ_CP108529.1, read on the forward strand.
CGAAGGGCACCCCCTGGCACCCGCACCGCGGCTTCGAGACCGTCACGTACCTGATCGACGGAACCTTCGTCCACCAGGACTCCAACGGCGGCGGCGGAACCATCCGCAACGGCGACACCCAGTGGATGACCGCCGGGTCCGGCCTCCTCCACATCGAGGCGCCGCCGGAGTCCCTCGTGATGTCGGGCGGTCTCTTCCACGGCCTCCAGCTCTGGGTGAACCTGCCCAAGGCCGACAAGATGATGGCCCCCCGCTACCAGGACATCCGCGGCGGCCAGGTCCAGCTCCTCGCCTCCCCGGACGGCGGCGCGCTGCTCCGCGTCATCGCCGGTGAGCTCGACGGGCACGAGGGCCCCGGCATCACCCACACCCCGATCACGATGATCCACGCCACCGTCCGTCCCGGCGCCGAGGTGACCCTGCCGTGGCGCGAGGACTTCAACGGACTCGCGTACGTGCTCGCCGGGCGCGGCACCGTCGGTGCGGAGCGCCGCCCCGTCCACATGGGGCAGACCGCGGTCTTCGGCGCCGGTTCCTCACTGACCGTCCGCGCGGACGAGAAGCAGGACGGCAACGCCCCTGACCTGGAGGTCGTCCTGCTCGGCGGTCGTCCGATCCGCGAGCCGATGGCGCACTACGGGCCGTTCGTGATGAACAGTCAGGCCGAACTGAAGCAGGCCTTCGAGGACTTCCAGGCCGGTCGCCTCGGTACGGTGCCCGCCGTCCACGGAATGTGACACCCGCGGACGGAGTGGACATCACACCTGCACCGTGATCGGGTGGGAGGGTGCAGACCCCAAAGCCCCTCCTGCCCGACGGTGCGCGGCGCACAGCCGCCTGGTGCGGTGTCGTTCTCCTCGTCACCGGGGTCGCCGCCGTCGCGGTCTGGCTGTGCATCATCTTCAAGACCGCGGTCACCCCCGTTCTGCTCGCGCTGCTCGGTACGGCGCTGCTCGGCCCGGTCCACCGCCGGCTGACCGCCCGCGGAATGAACCGCTCGCTGGCCGCGGGGCTCACCTGCGCCCTGCTCGTCGCGGTGGTCGGCGGCGCCGGATACATCGTCGTCACCGCGCTCGTCGACACCGGTGACCAGATCGTCCGGTCGCTGAAGGACGCCGGGCAGTGGATCATCAACCACTTCGGGATCAGCAAGAGCACCAATGTGGACGATCTCGTCGCCAACGCCCAGAAGCTCGTCGAGAAGTTCGGCGCGAGCGCCGCGGGCGGGCTCCTCTCCGGGATCAGCCTGATCGGCTCGCTGATCGCGACCAGCGTCCTCGCCCTCCTGCTGACCTTCTTCTTCCTGCGCGACTCCGACAAGGCCGTGGACCTCGCCCACTCGGTCGCCCCGCGCGGTACCGGGGACCTGGTCGAGGCCATGGGGCGGCGGGCCTTCGAAGCCGTCCAGGGGTTCATGCGCGGCACCACGTTCATCGCGCTGATCGATGCCGTCTGCATCACGGCCGGTCTGCTGATCCTGCGGGTGCCGGGCGCGGTGGGGCTCGGTGCGCTGGTCTTCGTCGGCGCCTACATCCCCTACCTCGGGGCGTTCCTCTCCGGTGCGGTCGCGATCCTGGTCGCGCTCGCCGACCGGGGATTCGTGATCGCACTGTGGGCGCTGGGGGTCGTGCTCGCCGTACAGGTGCTGGAGGGCCATGTGCTCCAGCCGATGATCCAGAGCCGTACGGTCCAGATGCACCCCGCCACCATCATGATCGCGATCACCGCGGGCGCCAGCGTGGCGGGCCTGCTGGGCATGCTGCTCGCGGTGCCGGCCTGCGCGGCGGCCTTCGGTATTCTCGGCGAACTGCGCGGAGAGCGTTCCAGCCCGTCCGGCGTTTGAGGACGGAACCGTCCACGCGGAGAGCCCGAACCCGACGACCCGGTTCAGTCCCCTGCCTCCGGCCCCGACTCGTACAGCTCGAACCAGATCGACTTCCCCGCCCCCCGCGGATCCACTCCCCACGCATCGGCGAGCATCTCCATCAGCAGCAGCCCCCGTCCGCTGGAAGCCATCTCCCCGGGCCGCCGCTTGTGCGGCAGCTCGTCGCTGCCGTCGGCCACCTCCACCCGCAGCCGCCGCTCACCGTGCTCCCCCGTCGCCCGGGCGACCAACAGCGCGTCCCCGTCCGTGTGGACGAGGACATTGGTGGCCATCTCGGAGATCATCAGCACCGCCGCGTCGACCTGCTCCGGGTCCGCCCAGTCATGCAGCAGCTCCCGCAGCTGCTGCCGGGCCGCCGCGACCCGCGCCGGCTCGGCCTGGGCGATGGTCAGCGCGGTGCGCCTCGGCGCCGTCTCCCTCGGCGTCCCACCGTCGCGCCGCAGCAGCAGCAACGCGATGTCGTCCTCCCGGCGGTCCGCCAGCGGCCCGGTCGTGTAGTGCGACGTCGGCCCGTGTACGGCCTGGACGAGGGCGTCGGCGAGCTTCTCCAGATCGGACGTGTCCCGTTCCAGGACCGGCCGCAGCCGGACCCAGCCGGTCCACATGTCATGGCCGCCGGTCTCGATCAGCCCGTCAGTACAGAGCATGATCGTTTCTCCGGCCTCCAAGGTGAGCCGGGTCGTCGGATAGTCGGCGTCCGCCTCGACGCCGAGCGGCAGCCCGCCCTCGGTCTGGCGGATCATCGCGGTCCCGTCGGCGGTCATCACCACCGGATCGGGGTGGCCGGCCCGGGCGATGTCGAGGACGCCGGTCTCCGGGTCGGCCTCCGCGTACAGACAGGTCGCGAAGCGCGGCCCGGTCTCGTCCCCGTCCTCGTACGCATCGGTGAGCCCGGAGAGGAACCGCGACGCACGGGAGAGCACCGCATCCGGGCGGTGTCCCTCGGCGGCGTACGCGCGCAGGGCGATCCGCAACTGCCCCATCAGGCCCGCGGCGCGCACATCGTGGCCCTGGACGTCACCGATGACGAGGGCGATACGGCCGTTGGGGAGCGGAATCTTGTCGTACCAGTCGCCGCCGACCTGGAGCCCGCCGCCGGTCGGGATGTAGCGGGCGGCGATCTCCATCCCCGGGATGTCGGGGCCGAGGGAGGGCATCATCGAGCGCTGCAGCCCCAGCGACAGCTCCCGCTCGGTCTCGGCGACCCCGGCCCGGGTCAGCGCCTGGGCGAGCATCCGGGCCACGGTCGTCAGCACGGACCGTTCGTCCGGTGAGAACGACACCGGGTGGTGGAACCCCGCCATCCAGGCGCCCATGGTGCGCCCCGCCACGATCAGCGGCAGAAAGGCCCAGGAGCGGCGCCCGAAACGGCCGGCGAGCGGCCAGGTGGCCGGGTAGCGGCGGCTGTAGTCCTCGGGCGAGGGCAGATAGATGGCCCGCCCCGTCCGTACGACCTCGGCGGCCGGATAGTCGGTCTCCAGCGGCATGTCGTTGAACGGGCCCTCGTCGCCCATTCGGTGCCCATGGTGCCCGATGATCGTCAGCCGTTCGCCCGCGATGCCGAAGACCGCCAGGCCGTCCGGCGAGAATCCGGGCATGGAGAGCGAGGCGGCGACCCGCAGCACCTCCTCGGTCGACCGGGCCTCGGCCAGCGCCCGGCCCGCGTCCAGCAGGAACGCCTCGCGGGAGCGGCGCCAGTCACCGGTGATGGGGGTGTGCGCCCCGGTGGTGCCGGGCTGCGGCTCGGCGACCTCCTGAAGGGTGCCGACCAGCACATGGGCCGTGCTGCCCGGCTCTTCGGGAGGGAGCGGTTTGGAACGGCTGCGTACGGTACGCAGGACCCGGCCGCCTTCGTCCACGATCCGCAGCCGGGCCTCGGCGAGGGTGCCCTCGGCGACTGCGAGATTCACCACCCCGTAGATCTCGTTCCAGTCGACCGGATGGAAACGGGAACGCACCGCGGACTCACGGAAGACACCGGCAGCGGCGGGCAGCTCGAGCAGCCGGGCCGCCTCCGCATCGAGCGTGACGGTCCCGGTTCCGTTGTCCCAGCGCCACAGGCCGGTCGCGGTGGCGGCCAGGACGTCCTCGGTGCGCATTGCCCCAATTTAAGAAGATCTGCTTCGTGGACGCCACCGAGGATTGCCGCCCGGGGCCCGTCCGGGCACGGTCCACCGCCCGTCCGTCGCACCACCGATGATCTTGAAATGTCAATGTCAATGATTCCGTGCGGGTGCGGGCGGTAGCCTGGGGAGGCTGAATCCACCCCGAACCGCGAAGACTGGATGAACGAGAATGCATCGGTACAGGTCCCACACCTGCGGCGAGCTCCGCGCCTCTGACGTCGGCACCGACGTCCGGCTGAGCGGCTGGCTGCACAATCGCCGAGACCTGGGTGGCATCCTCTTCATCGATCTGCGCGACCACTACGGTCTGGTGCAGCTCGTCGCCCGTCCCGGCACCCCCGGCAACGAGGCCCTGGCGAAGCTCACCAAGGAGACCGTCGTACGGATCGACGGCAAGGTCTCCGCGCGCGGCGCCGACAACGTCAACCCGGAGCTCCCGACCGGCGAGATCGAGATCGAGGTCACCGAGGTCGAGGTGCTGGGCGAGGCCGCCCCGCTGCCCTTCACGATCAACGCCGAGGACGGGGTCAACGAGGAGCGGCGCCTGGAGTACCGCTTCCTCGACCTGCGCCGCGAGCGCATGCACCGCAACATCATGCTGCGCTCGGCCGTCATCGCCTCCATCCGCTCCAAGATGGTGGCCCTCGGCTTCAACGAGATGGCGACGCCGATCCTCACCGCGACGTCCCCCGAGGGCGCCCGTGACTTCGTCGTCCCGTCCCGCCTGAACCCGGGCAAGTTCTACGCCCTGCCCCAGGCCCCGCAGCAGTTCAAGCAGCTGCTGATGATCTCCGGCTTCGACCGCTACTTCCAGATCGCGCCGTGCTTCCGCGATGAGGACGCCCGCGCCGACCGTTCGCCCGGTGAGTTCTACCAGCTCGACGTCGAGATGTCGTTCGTCGAGCAGGAGGACGTCTTCCGGCCGATCGAGAAGCTGATGACCGAACTCTTCGAGGAGTTCGGCAACGGCCGCCACGTCACCTCGCCGTTCCCGCGCATCCCGTTCCGCGAGGCGATGCTGAAGTACGGCAACGACAAGCCGGACCTGCGCGCCCAGCTGGAACTGGTCGACATCTCCGACATCTTCGCCGACTCGGAGTTCAAGGCGTTCGCCGGCAAGCACGTCCGTGCCCTCCCGGTCCCGGACACCGCCGGCCAGTCCCGGAAGTTCTTCGACGGCCTCGGCGACTACGCCGTCCAGCACGGCGCCAAGGGCCTGGCCTGGGTCCGCGTAGGCGAGGACGGCACCCTTGCCGGTCCGATCGCCAAGTTCCTGACCGAGACCGACATCAAGACCCTCACCGAGCGTCTGTCCCTCGTCCCGGGCCACGCGGTCTTCTTCGGCGCGGGCGAGTTCGACGAGGTCTCCAAGATCATGTCCGCCGTTCGCGTCGAGGCCGCCAAGCGCGCCGGCCACTTCGAGGAGGGCGTCTTCCGGTTCTGCTGGGTCGTCGACTTCCCGATGTACGAGAAGGACGAGGACACCGGCAAGATCGACTTCTCGCACAACCCCTTCTCGATGCCCCAGGGCGGCATGAAGGACCTGGAGGAGAAGGACCCGCTGGACATCCTCGCCTGGCAGTACGACATCGTCTGCAACGGCATCGAGCTGTCCTCCGGCGCCATCCGCAACCACGAGCCCGACGTGATGCTCAAGGCCTTCGAGATCGCCGGCTACGACCGCGAGACCGTCGAGCTCGAGTTCGCGGGCATGCTCCGCGCCTTCCGCCTCGGCGCCCCGCCGCACGGCGGCATCGCCCCGGGCGTCGACCGCATCGTGATGCTCCTGGCCGACGAGCCCAACATCCGCGAGACGATCGCCTTCCCGCTCAACGGCAACGCCCAGGACCTGATGATGGGCGCGCCGACCGTGCTGGACGAGGCGCGGCTGCGCGAGCTGAACATCCAGCTCCGCAAGCCCGCCGCGCCGGCGAAGGAGAAGGCCGAGGCCAAGGACTCGGTGGCGAGGGACACCGGCGCGAAGTAAGCGTCAGCAGTTCCGCTTCTGTTCCACGTGAAACAGCCCCTGGCCGTCGGTCAGGGGCTGTTTTGCGTCGTGGCCGCCCTCCACAGCAACGCACAGCCGACACCCACGCCCCTCCCAGCTCCCCTGCCTAGCCTCACTGTTCATGACAGAGACTCAAGGGCCCGCACACAAGAAGGACATGACGCGCCGCAGGATGGTGCTCGCCGGGGGTGCGGCGATCGTTGCCGCCGGGATCGGGGCGGGCGTTGTGGCCACCGCGTCCGCCGACGAAGACACGGCCGGCGCGAAGAAGTCCGGCGGCGGACAGGGCGAGGAGTGTTACCGGCTCACCTCGGAGACCACCGAGGGGCCGTACTACATCGACGCCGACAAGTTCCGGAAGGACATCACCGAGGACAAGGAGGGCATCCCCCTCACCCTCCGGCTCAAGGTGATCGACTCCGACACCTGCAAACCCGTGAAGCACGCGGCCGTCGACATCTGGCACTGCGATGCCCTGGGGGTCTACTCGGGGTACGAGGCCATGAGCTCCGGCGGGCCCGGGGGCCCCGGCGGTGGTGGTACGCCGCCCAGCGGTACGCCCACCGACGCGCCCAGCGGTACCCCCACCGGTGCGCCGCCGTCCGGCGGGCCCGGAGGCGGGGGCGGTGGGCACAGTGAGCCCACCGACGACAAGCGGTATCTGAGGGGCACCCAGCTCACCGACAAGCACGGGTACGTGGAGTTCAAGACGATCTTCCCGGGCTGGTACCAGGGGCGCTGCGTGCACATCCACACCAAGGTGCACGTCGGCGGGAAGATGACCGATGCCGGGTACGAGGGCGGACACACCTGCCACACCGGGCAGTTCTTCTTCGCGGAGTCCGCGGTCCTCGACTCGGCGGAGGTCGAGCCGTACTCGACCAGCACCACCACCCGAACGACCCTCACCGAGGACACCATCTACGACCAGAGCGGGGTCACGGGCGGGCTGATGAAGCTCTCGTACCGCAAGCACCACATGGCGCGCGGCGTCGTCGGCTCGATCACGATGGGCGTGGACCCGGACGAGACGCACGACGGCACGGATCTCTGACCTGCCCTCAGACCTCCGTACCCCCGCGGAGATGAAGGGCCCGGAACCTACACCCACGAACGGTTCCGGGCTCTTTCCGCGGGCGTGTCCGGCGGGCGGTACAGCCGTATGGCCCTCGTGCGGATTCGCGCTCGCGTGTCGCGGCGTTAACTGGGTTCAGCGGGACGAGGCGTGACGGGGAGCTCGCCCGTGCTGCCTTCGACCACGACCGCTGAGGAGTACCCGTGTCCGTGTTCCGTCCGTCGGCTGCCCGGCGTCCCCCGTATGCCGTCTGCGCCGGAACGTGTGCCGCCGCGATTCTGCTGCTCACCGCCTGCGACAACACCACCCATACTGCCACGGGAACCCGCGATGTCCGGGTAGGCGCCACGGTTTCCGCCGGTGTCGCGGGTCCCCAGGCCGACGGGGACCGGGGGCGGGCCGCCCCCGGTCCGTACGCGCCGCGCATCAGCCCCCGCGAGATCCCCGCGCTGGGGCCGAAGACCAGGTTCGCGATCCCGGCGGATTCGCGGCAGGCGCTCGTCGTCACCGGCGACGCCTACGACTCCAGCCTGTCCACCGCGGTCCTGTACACCCGCGACGACCCCGCCCAGGGCTGGCGCGCGGCCACGGAACGCTGGCCAGCCCGCAACGCCCTGAACGGCTGGACGGACGAGCACTGGGAGGACGACCTCCGCACCCCGACCGGGGTCTACGGACTGACGTCCGCGGGCGGCCTGCTCGACCCCCCGGGGACCATGCTCCCGTACAACCAGAGCCCGGCGTTCGCGGTGAGCGGCGAGGGGTTCGACGGGGAGTCTCTGGAGGGTTCTTTCGACTATGTCATCGCCATCGACTACAACCGGATCCCCGGCGCCTCACCCCTGGACCAGAAGCGTCCGCTCGGCCAGGAGCGGGGCGGAGGCATCTGGATCCATGTGGACCACGACGGCCCGACCCAGGGCTGTATCTCGCTCCCCGAGGACCGGATGAGGGAACTGCTGCGACTCCTCGACCCGGCGAAGAAGCCGGTCGTCGTGATGGGGGACGTACAGGGGCTGGAGCGGTGAATCCCGGGTACGGGCCCGGCGTCGGGCTCGTACGCTGAAGGGAGCCCGTTTCCTTCAGGAGGCAGTGATTCGTGTGGTCGAGGAGAGTGTGCTGACCCAGGAGGTCTTCGAGGACCTTGCCCGTCACGCCGTACGCGCCGAGGAGGCACTGCGTCTGGAGTTCGTGAACGGGAAACTGGGGGTCAAGGCTGTGCCGGACGGGGATCACGGGCGGATCATCGAGTGGCTGACGCGTCTGTGCATGCAGGCCGATCCGGGGCGTTGGCTCTACGCCGAACAGGGGCTTCGGATCGAGACGTACCGCAAGGGCAACGCCCGTCCTGATGGGGCGTTCGCCCGTAGTGGCACGTTTGCCGGCCAGGGCGAGTGGGCCGACCCCGACGGCGTCCTGATGGTCGTCGAGGTCACCTCGTACGACGAGGACACCGACCGCCGGGACCGTGTCGAGAAGCCGCGTGCGTACGCCGAGACCGGCATTCCCGTCTACCTGCTCATCGACCGCGGCACCTGCGAGGTCAAGGTGCACTCGCAGCCCGACGGCGTGCGGTACGAGCAGGTGGTGACGGTTCCGTACGGGAAGACCGTAGAACTGCCCGACCCTGTGGGCATCGAACTGGACACCGAGCCGCTGAAGAGCTGGGTCCGCTGACTCCAAGGCGTCCAGCGCACGGCAAAGGGCCGGGACCGATCGTGCGGTCCCGGCCCTCGCCGTTTGTACGTGCGCCCGCTTACGCCGGCTTCTCCTCCAGGCGGGGGAACAGCACCGCGCCCTTCGTCACCGTTGTGCCCACCGGGAGCCGGCCCCAGGTGCCCGCGTCCTGTACGCGCTGGTCGGACAGCGCGCCCAGGGACGCCTCGGCGCCGAGGGAGTCCCACAGCTTCTGCGAGGTCTCCGGCATCACGGCGTTCAGCAGGACCGCGACACCGCGCAGTGACTCGGCGGCCGTGTAGAGGATCGTCGCGAGGCGGGCCTGACCCTCGGGGGAGGTGTCCTTGGCGACCTTCCAGGGCTCCTGCTCCGTGATGTAGCCGTTGACCTGCTTCACGAAGTCGAAGACCGCCAGGATGCCGGCCTGGAAGTCCAGCTCCTCGCCGATCTTCCGGTCGGCCGTGGCGACGGCCTTCGCCAGCCCCTCCTGGACCGCCTTCTCGGCGTCACCCGCAGCGGTGGCCTCCGGGAGCGCCCCGCCGAAGTACTTGCCGACCATGGCGGCGACGCGCGAGGCGAGGTTGCCGTAGTCGTTGGCGAGCTCGGAGGTGTAGCGGGCGGAGAAGTCCTCCCAGGAGAACGAGCCGTCGCTGCCGAACGCGATGGCGCGCAGGAAGTACCAGCGGTACGCGTCCACACCGAAGTGGGAGGTCAGATCCTGCGGCTTGATGCCCGTCAGGTTCGACTTCGACATCTTCTCGCCGCCGACCATCAGCCAGCCGTTGGCCGCGACCCGGCCCGGCAGCGGCAGACCCTGTGCCATCAGCATCGCGGGCCAGATCACCGCGTGGAAGCGGAGGATGTCCTTGCCGACCAGGTGGACGTCGGCGGGGAAGGTTCCGTCGAACTTCTCCTGGTTGGCGCCGTAGCCGACCGCCGTGGCGTAGTTGAGCAGGGCGTCGACCCACACGTAGATGACGTGCTTCTCGTCCCACGGCACCGGGACGCCCCAGTCGAAGGTCGAGCGGGAGATGGAGAGGTCCTGCAGGCCCTGCTTGACGAAGTTCACGACCTCGTTGCGGGCGGACTCGGGCTGGATGAAGCCCGGGTTGTTCGCGTAGAACTCCATCAGCTTCGGGCCGTACGCGCTCAGCTTGAAGAAGTAGTTCTCCTCCTTGAGGATCTCCACCGGCGTCTTGTGGATCGGGCACAGCTTGACGCCGTTCTCGTCCTCGATGAGGTCGCCGGGGAGCTTGTACTCCTCGCAGCCCACGCAGTACGGGCCCTCGTACCCGCCCTTGTAGATCTCGCCCTTGTCGTACAGGTCCTGCACGAACTCCTGCACCCGGTCGGTGTGCCGCTTCTCCGTCGTACGGATGAAGTCGTCGTTTCTGATGTTCAGGTGCTCCCAGAGGGGCTTCCATGCCTCCTCGACGAGCTTGTCGCACCACTCCTGCGGAGTGACGTTGTTCGCCTCGGCAGTGCGCATGATCTTCTGACCGTGCTCGTCCGTGCCGGTGAGGTACCACACCTTCTCGCCGCGCTGGCGGTGCCAGCGCGTGAGCACGTCGCCTGCGACGGTCGTGTAGGCGTGGCCCAGGTGAGGAGCGTCGTTGACGTAGTAGATGGGGGTCGAGACGTAGTACGCCGTCGCCCCCTGCTTCTCGGATCCAGTGGCCGCCATGGTCGAAATCCTAACGGCCTGCGGAAGATCGACTCACACCGATAAACCGGGCCCAGTGCACGGAGACCTTTGCGAAACATTCCTTCCCGTAACAAAGACGCATCCTGGGAGGGAGTGGACACGCATGCACGAGGCAGGGGACATCACGATGCGGGTACTGGTCGCCGAGGACGAGGAGATCCTGGCGGAGCTGGTCGCCACCGGGCTGCGGCGGGCGGGGTTCGCCGTCGACACGGTGTACAGCGGCGACGCCGCCCTCGCCTACCTGGGGCTGCACGACTACGACGTCGTCGTCCTCGACCGCGACCTGCCACGGGTGCACGGCGACGACGTGGCGCGGGGGCTGGTCGCCTCCGGCTCGCGGACCAGGATCCTGATGCTCACCGCCGCCGGTTCCATGGAGGACCGGGTCGCCGGCCTCGACCTCGGCGCCGACGACTATCTGGGCAAGCCGTTCGAGTTCCCCGAGCTGGTGTCGCGGGTTCGGGCGCTACGGCGGCGCAGCGCCCGCCCCGTACCGCCGCAGCTGGAACGGCACGGCATCCGGCTCGACACCGTACGGCGTACCGCTTCCCGGGAGGGGCGGGAGCTGGACCTCTCGCCGAAGGAGTTCTCGGTGCTGCAATTGCTGCTGGAGGCCGACGGCGGGACCGTCAGCGCGGAGGAGCTGCTGGAGCGGGCCTGGGACGCCAACGCCGATCCGTTCACCGGCGCGGTCCGCGTCTGCATGAGCAAGCTGCGCGGGAAGCTCGGGGAACCGGCCCTGATCCGTACGGTGCAGGGTGTGGGGTACGCCCTGTGAAGCGTCCGTCGCGCGTTCCGCACGTCCAGCACTCCACGATCCGGACGAGGATCGCGCTCGTGTACGGCGGGGTGTTCCTGGTGCTCGGGACGGCGCTGCTCGTCACCGTCAACCTCGCCGCCCGCGCGGGTACGGACTCCCAGGCGCGCGCCATCGCCCGCACGGCCGTGGTCGTCCAGCCCGGATACGCGGTGAACGGCCCCCTCATCACCCGGCGCAGCCTCGGGCCGCCCACCGTCTACGACCTCACCGACGACGTCAGCGACGCGGCCGGTCATCAGTTGCTCGTGTGGTCCGCGGCCTCGCTGCTCGTCATGACGGCCTGCGCGGTCGGCGTGGGGTGGTGGACCGCGGGGCGGGTCCTGCGGCCCGTCCACGCCATGACCGCGAAGGCGCGCCGGCTCTCCGAGCACACTCTGCACGAACGGATCGCGTCCAGCGGCCCCGACGACGAACTGAAGGAGCTCGGCGACACGCTCGACGCGCTGCTGGCCCGGCTGGAGAGGGCGTTCGACAGCCAGCGGCGGTTCATCGCCAACGCCTCGCACGAGCTGCGGACACCGCTCGCCACCCAGCGGGCCGCGATCCAGATCGGCCTCGACGATCCGTCCCAGGAGGATCTCGTACGGACCCGGCAGACGCTCCTGGACAACAACCGGCGCAGCGAGCGGCTCATCGAGGGGCTGCTGGTCCTGGCGCGCAGCGAGCGTGGGCTCGCCGCGGGCGAGCGGGAAGCGGTGGACCTTGCCCAGGTGGTGGCGGAGGAGGTGGCCCGGCACCCGGGAGTGAAAGTCGATGCCGGGCCCTGTGCGGTGCGGGGGAACCGGCTGCTGCTCGCCCAGCTGGTGGCGAATCTGCTGGCCAACGCCGTCACGTACAACGTGCCCGACGGGACGGTGGAGATGTCCCTGGTGACCGCGGGCGACGGGGTGCTGTTGGAGGTGCGCAACACCGGGCCGGTGGTGGACGCGGCGGACATTCCCGGGCTGTTCGAGCCGTTCCGGCGCGGCGAGGGCAAGGACCGGATGGGGCGCGGGTCGGGGCTCGGTCTCTCGATCGTTCGTTCAATCGCTGTGGCGCACGGCGGTACGGTCACGGCGGTGCCGGGCCCCGAGGGCGGGCTCGCCGTGACCGTACGCCTGCCGGCGGATCAGTTCTCGGCCGCAGCTTCGCGGGCCGTGATCCAGGCGGGGAGGGCGGCGAGGACCTTGCGGTAGAACGTGGTGTCCGCGACCTCGCGGGGGGCGGGGCCCGCGTGGAAGAACCCGGCGTTCGGGACGTCCAGCTTCCGCAGGAAGTCGAAGCCCTTCGCGTCCTCGTCGCCGAAGGCGACGAACTGGAAGAACAGCGGCAGCCGCGCCGCCTCGGCCAGCGCCTGCTTGGCGGGCTGCTTGGCGTCCGGCGGGCCGTCCGTCTGGAAGATCACCAGGGCGGGGCCGGTGGCCTCGGACTTCTCGTAGTGCGCGACGACCTCTTCGACGGCGCGGTGGTAGTTCGTACGGCCGAGGCGGCCCAGGCCCGCGTTCAGCTCGTCGATGCGGCCCTCGTGCGAGGTGAGCTCGACCGTGCCGGTGCCGTCGATGTCGGTCGAGAAGAAGACGACGGGGACGGCGGCGTTCTCGTCCAGGTGGGCGGCGAGGGCCAGGGTGCGGTCGCCCAGGTGCTGGGCGCTGCCGTCCTTGTAGAACGGCCGCATGGAGCCGGAGCGGTCGAGGACCAGGTAGACGGTGGCGCGCAGCCCGGTCAGCCCGTGCGTCTCCAGCCCGGCCTGGGCGGCCTTGTACGAGTCGACGAGCCCGGGCGCGTGGGACTTGACCTGGGCGAGGGGGAGGGCGGGCTCGGGGGTCGGGGTTGCTTCGGGGGCCGTGTCGGCCGGGATTTCGGTCTTCGGCTCGACCTCGGCGGGGGCCTCGACCTCGGCGGGGGTCTCGACCTCGGCCTCCTCGGCGACGGCCTCCGGCGCGGCGGGAGCCTCGGCCTCGACGGCAGTGGACGTGGCCTCCGGCGCGGTCTCGGCGGGGGCCTCGACCTCGGGCTCGGCGGGGGCGGGCTCGGGCTCCGGCTCGACCTTGGTGGCGGGCGCGGTCACCGGTTCCGGCTCGGTCTCGGCGGGGGCGGGCTCGGGCTCCGGCTCGACCTTGGTGGCGGGCGCGGTCACCGGCTCCGGCTCGGTCTCGGCGGTGGGTGCAACCACCGGCTCGGCGGGAGCCTCGACCTCAACGAGCTCCAGCTCGGCGGTGGGCGCGGCCTCCGGCTCGACCTCCGGCTCGACCTCCGGCGCGGCCTCGGTGACGGCGGGTGCGGGCTCCGTTTCGGCCTCGGTGACGACGGGTGCGGGCTCCACCTCGGCGGGAGTCTCGGCCTCAACGGGCTGCGTATCGGCGGGAGCCTTGGCCTCGGCGACAGCAGGCGCGCCCTCCGGCTCGACCTCGGCAGCGGGTGCAGCCTCCGGCTCCGGCTCCGGCTCCGCGGCCTCCGGCTCGACCTCGTCCTCGTCGGGCTTCGCAGCCACCGGTTCGACCTCGGCAGCGGGTGCAGCCTCCGGCTCCGGCTTCGCGGCCACCGGCTCGACCTCGTCCTTGTCGGGCTTCGCAGCCACCGGCTCCGCAGCCTCGGCCTCCGACTCCGGCTCCGCCGGCTTCGGTTTCGGCTTCGGGGCCGAGCCCTGTGCCGGGACCGTGGCGATGGACGCCTTGTCGAAGGCCGCTGCCACCAGGTCCGATGCCAGACCGCTGTCGCCGGTGGCGGACCGGTGAGAGGTGGGGGCCGGTACCGAGGCGGTGGCCGAGGCGGTTTCGCGCACCGAGGTGGTCTCCGCAGCCGACTCGTCCACCGGTACCGTGACCGGCTCCGACTCCGCGGGTGCGGTGCGTTCGGTCTGGGGCGGGACCGTGGCCGTCGGCGCCGGCGCGTCCTGCTCCGCGCGGTCGCGGCCGAACACCTTGCGCAGCAAGCTCCGAATGCCCATGGGCGAGGCCTTTCGCGTGAGTTGGGTGCGATAAATGTCCGACCTGCGGGATTCATCCCTGGCCAGGGCGGATACGTAAGGTTAGCGGCCAGATCCGGCCGTTCGGCGGTGCGGCCCGCCCGTGGGACAACTGAGCCGCAACCGAGCCCTGAGCGAGTCCTGTGCGCATGCCGTGCGGGCCTGATGCACTTCGTTCAAATGTGCCTATCTGGTCCCGAGTTGCCTTGTTGGCGTGAGCGGCCGGTGTGCCTGACAAATAGTCAGGCACACCGTTGTTTGTTTTATCCGCATGCGTTATCAAGAACGGCCTTCACATGGGAAAACGATCCCGCAGAACACGTCTTGCGGCCTGTGCTGTGACGGCGGGGCGACGTTTTCCGGCCTCGTACCGGCAGCCGGTGCCACCGTCGCCCAGGCGGCCACCCCGTCGTCCGCGGCGTCGGCCGTGGGCGATCCCGCACCGGGCCACGAAGGCATGCCGGGCCGCGGTCGAGGGCGCGACCGGGACGGTCGCCAACGCCGACCTCGCCTACGGTCTGCCGACCGGAGCCACCTTCAACAGTGAGGATCTGTGGCACGAGATCCAGGGCGTCACGCGGTTCGAGGGCAAGTCGTACTTCCACCGCAGCAACGGCTACGACAACGGCCGGCTGCTCCAGGCCACGCCGGGGACGGTCGACGGAACCAGCCGGCTCGTCGGCAACGCGAAGACCCTGGAGTCGGCGTTCGGGCCCGAGGAGCTCTACCTCGCGCACGGGCGCGGTGACGGGTTCCCGCCGCAGCTCCGGTCGCTGAGCGAGCATGCGCCGAGCAAGTGCGGGGCGTGCAAGCGCGAGGTGTACGGCTACAACATGGCGGAGGTGATCAGCGACTTCGGCTGATCCGCATGGCCCTCATGACCTGATCCGCATGACCTGACCCGACGCGCGTGCCGCACTAGAGTCGGTTGCATGGTTTCCGGTGAGGCGCCGCAGGCGGAGGGAAGCGTCCGGGTAGACGTCTGGATCTGGTCGGTCCGGCTGACGAAGACCCGTTCGCAGGCCGCTGCCGCCTGTCGCGCGGGACATGTGAAGGTCGCCGGCGAGCGCGCAAAGCCCGCCCAGGCGTTGCACGTCGGCGACGAGGTACGGCTCCGGCACGCGGGCCGGGACCGGATCGTCGTCGTGTCGAAGATCGTGAAGAAGAGGGTCGGCCCTCCGGTGGCGGCGGAGTGCTTCATCGACAACAGCCCGCCTCCGCCGCCGCGCGAGGTGGCGATCCAGGTTCCGGTACGGGACCGGGGCGCGGGGCGGCCGACGAAGCGGGACCGGCGGGAGATGGAACGGTTGCGGGGGGCCGGGCCCATGGGGTGACGCGACGGCCGCCGCGTGCCGCAGCGCGCTGTCCACCGCCCGGGTGGCGGGTGAGTCCGGGGCGGGCAGACCGGGTTCGGCGCCGCCGGTGCGGCTCGCCTCGACGGCGGCGGCCGGTTCACGTACCGCCGCCCGATGATGTCGCGTTCCTGGTCGTCCAGGACGCCGCCTTCGGGTCTCGCGCGCGGGGCGTGGGATCAGAGCACGATGACCGTCTTGCCGCGTGCGCCGCCCGTCCGGTTCCGGTCGAGGGCCTGCGGGGCCTTCTCCAGCGGGAGTTCGATGTCGATGGGCACGCGCAGTACGCCCTCGGCGGCTCCCTCGGCCAGGACGTCGAGCAGGACCGGGGTGGGTTCGAGCCGGAAGTCGATGCCGGTCACGTCCGCGGGGAGGGCGGCTCCGGCGGCGACGCCCCGCGTGGTGAGAGCGATCCCGCCGCCACGTACCAGCGCGGCACGGGCGGCGAAGGCGTCCGGGGTGGTGGAGACCAGGTCGACGAGTGCGTCGACGCCGCCCGGGCAGGTCTCCCGTACCGCCGCCTCGAGGGGGCGGTCCGTGGTGTCGATCGTGACGGTGGCGCCCAGGGCCGCCATCCGCTTGCGTTCGTCGCCGCGCACGGCCGCGAGCACGCGTACGTCGCGGGCCGACGCGAGCTGGGTCAGATAGCTGCCGACGCCGCCCGCCGCCCCGATGATCAGCAGGCTCTCGTGGCCGCGGAGCACGGCGATCTCCAGGATCTCGGCGGCTGTCATCCCGGCGGACGGCAGCGCCGCCGCGGTCCGGAGGGGGAGGCCGTCCGGGACGAGGGTGATGGCGGAGTCCTGCGGTACGGACACGTAGTCGCAGTACGTACCGGCTCCGGACGCAGGCCCGGTCACCCGGCCGAAGACCTGGTCGCCGACCCGGAAACGGTTCCCGCCGCTGCCGATCATGTCCACCCGGCCCGCGAAGTCCACGCCGACGACCAGCGGGAACACACGCGGGGCGAGTCCGTCGTCCAGGGAGCCCTGTGCGGCCTGCCAGTCGCACGGGTTGAGTGCGGCGTACTCGATCCTGACCCGTACCTCACCGGCTTCCGGCTCGGGCTTGGGCATCTCGACCAGTGCGGGGTCGGCCCGGAATGCGCTGACGGCTATGGCTCGCATGTGGAAGACCTCTCAGTCGTCCCCGATCCGGCAGTCACGGGAACCACTCTTCCCCGGCCCGCCCGCCGCCGCACGTCGAACCAGGTCCGCTACGGGCTACCCGCCGGCGTGTATTTTGCGCGCCGCCCACAGCCGTCCGAGCACCGCGCACAGCGCCACCGCCAGCCCCGTGGCGAACACGATCCACACCGTCGTGCGCAGCGAGCTCGTCAGCGCGTCGTACACCGCCGCCACACTGCCCGTCTCGCCGTCCGGAACCCCGGACAGCACCCGGTCGCGGGCGACCGCGATCACCGCGCGCAGCACGAGTGCCCCCAGCGCGAAACCGAACCCGGCCACCGCCACGGCCGAGAGCGCGGCGAGCGCGGAGCGCCCGCGCCCCGGTCCGCCGCGCACCCAGGCCGCGACCACGGTCACGACGGCGAACACGACCGTGCCCACGGCGGGCCAGATACTGCCGGCCCGCAGCCACCGGAAGGTCTGGCGCAGCTGGTCGGCGCGGTCGGCGGAGACGATCGTGATGTCGGTGTGCTGGACCGGGATCCGGTCGGCGAACGGCACCCCGTTCGCTTCCAGGTTCTGTTTGACCTGCTTGGTCACGGGCGCCAGATCGATGGTCACGGCCTCGCCGGTGTTGCCGTTCAGCGCGGCGGTGACGGCCTTGTGGGCGGTGCGGTTGGCGGCGTTCCACACGGCCTGGAAGGCGTCGGTGGTGGTGAAGGACATCACCGCCTCGTGCAGGAAGTCCCGCACGGTGCTCTGGAGCGGCCCGGCGTCGATCTGCGTCATCGTCGCGTCGGTGATGAGGTCGCCGACAGTGCTCCGCACCTCGGGGTCGGAGGCGAGCGGGGCCACCGCGGCGACGTAACGGTCCGTGTTGTCGATCTCCAGATCCACCCAGGCGGACAGTGCGCTCAGCGGGACGAGCACAGCGAGCAGCGCCAGCACCACCACCGCCGGAGCCGCCGAGAGATACGTCCGCACCTCTCCAGGGAATCCCGTACGGGGGCGGCGCGCCCCGGGCCCTACGCCATCCGAGTTGCCGGGCGGCGCGGCCGGGTGTGCTCTGGAGGGAAAAGGGGCGACGGAAGGAGTTCTCCGCCATGGCCACTCATGCAGCGATGCCGACCCGTGGACGGGCCGGGGCCGGGACACGTGAACGTCGGCACAGCGCCCGCGCCTGGGCCATACCCGTCACGCTGGGCGCGGCGTACGGCCTCTACGCCTCGTTCATCCTCCGCAACAACGGCGCGAGCGGCGGCCGGCAGTTCTGGTACGGCCTGATCTGCGCGGTGGTGCTCGCCGTCCTCTGTTTCGTGCTGGGCCGGATCCAGCACACCATGATTCCCCTGGTGCGGGCGGTGGCGTACGGCGCGCTGACAGCCGCGGCGATCGGCCTGCTGGTCGGGCTGACCGATTCGAGCGTGCTGCGGTCCTCCGCGCTGGGACTTGCGGTCGGCCTCGGGATGTTCATCACCACCTTCTACATCTTCTACACGCGAGAGAAGACGTGAGCGCGTCTCCCGTCGCATCCTTGACCTTCTCCGTAGGGGGAAGTCCCAGCATCATCGGTGCCGGGGCTTCCCCCTCGGCATGAGCAGGTACGGGGGTGCGAGGAGGTACGGGGTGGAGCGCGAGGTGGCACGGGCGGAGTGCGAGGAGAGTGCCTCGCTGACGGTGTCCCGCGCCGGGCGGGCCGCGCCGACATGAGGACGGGCCCGCACAGGGCGCGGGCCCGTCCTCGTCTGCCACGCGGTTGCGGTCTTCAGTCGCGCACGACCGTCACCGGGCACGGTGCGTGCTGGGTGACATGGAGGCTGACCGAGCCGAGCAGGGTCGCCTTGAATCCGCTGTAGCCACGAGCCCCGACGACCAGCAGGTTCGCGCCCTTGGCGCGTTCCAGCAGGGACTGGGCCGGGTTGCCGATCACCACGACCTTGCTGACCGCGGCCGCGCCCTCGGCGCCCAGGGCCTCCTCCAGTGCCTCGGTGAGGGACACGGTCGCCACCGCCTGCGGGTCGAAGTCCTCCGGCATGCCCGGCATCATGGACGCCCAGCTGGTCGCGGGGTACTCCCAGCTGTTGACGGCCTCCACCGTGTCACCGGTCAGTTCCGCCTGGCGTACGGCCCAGTGCAGTGCCTTGATCGACGACTCGGAGCCGTCAACGCCCACCACGATCCTGCCCATCTCTGCCTCCAGCTCGGTTCGGCTCAGTGCGCAGAGGCGTCGTGCGAGAAAACCCCGCACGACGCATCTTTCGGATCAACTCTAATCAAACCGGACAGGACTTCGGGCGGCGGGTCCCCTCAGTCCAGCCGGAGGTCGGCGAGTTGCTGCTCGAACGGCACGACCTCGTCGTCGAGCCCGAGCACCCTCGACGCCCCGGAGGCCGCCCGGCCACCCGTGATCATGGTCGCGAGCTCGCCGCCCGCACGCCGGATGCGGGACGGCAGGCCGTCCGTGTACTCGTCGCCGGACGAGCCCCAGTCCTCCGATGCCGCGTACACGGAGGTCGGTACGACGGTGGCCCGCAGGTAGGCGAAGAGCGGACGCATCGCGTGTTCCAGGACGAGGGAGTGGCGGGCGGTGCCGCCCGTCGCCGCGATGACGACGGGCTTGCCGGTCAGCGCCGTGTTGTCGATCAGGTCGAAGAACGACTTGAACAGCCCGCTGTACGAGGCGGTGAAGACAGGCGAGACGGCGATCAATCCGTCCGCCTCCGTCACCTCCTTGATCGCCGCGTCCAGGGTGCTGGGCGGGAACCCGGTGACCAGGTGGTTGGCGATGTCGACGGCCAGGTCGCGCAGGTCGATCACCCGGACCTCGACCGTGCGGTCCTGCTCGGCCATCAGGCGCTCGCGGGCGGCGCCGGCCAGCCGCTCGGCCAGCAGCCGGGTCGACGAGGGGCTGCTGAGCCCGGCCGACACGGCGACGATCCTCAGCGGCTCGGTGGCGAACACGGTGGACACGGTGGTCAGGCCTCCTTCGTGGCCGCGCGGGCGGCGACGGCCGGGTGTACGGGGGCGGAGTCCGGGACTCCGGCAGGCCGCAGGTTGGCGAACTCCTTGCGCAGCACCGGGACGACCTCCTCGCCGAGGATGTCGAGCTGCTCCAGGACCGTCTTCAGCGGCAGCCCCGCGTGGTCCATCAGGAACAGCTGGCGCTGGTAGTCGCCGACAGCATCCCGGAAGGACAGGGTCCGCTCGATGACCTCCTGCGGGGAGCCGACGGTCAGCGGCGTCTGCCGGGAGAAGTCCTCCAGGGAGGGGCCGTGCCCGTAGACCGGTGCGTTGTCGAAGTATGGGCGGAACTCCCGTACCGCGTCCTGCGAGTTCTTCCGCATGAACACCTGGCCGCCGAGGCCGACGATGGCCTGCTCGGCGGTGCCGTGTCCGTAGTGCGCGTACCGCTGCCGGTAGAGGTTCACCATCTTCTTGGTGTGCTCGATGGGCCAGAAGATGTTGTTGTGGAAGAAGCCGTCCCCGTAGTACGCGGCCTGCTCCGCGATCTCCGGGGAGCGGATGGACCCGTGCCAGACGAACGGCGGGACGCCGTCCAGCGGGCGCGGGGTCGCGGTGAAGGACTGCAGCGGCGTACGGAACTTGCCCTCCCAGTCGACGACGTCCTCGCGCCACAGCTTGTGCAGCAGGGCGTAGTTCTCGATGGCGAGCGGGATGCCCTGGCGGATGTCCTTGCCGAACCAGGGGTAGACCGGTCCGGTGTTGCCGCGGCCCATCATCAGGTCGACGCGGCCGTCCGCGAGGTGCTGGAGCGTCGCGTAGTCCTCGGCAATCTTCACCGGGTCGTTGGTGGTGATCAGCGTCGTGGACGTGGACAGGATGATGTGGTCGGTGCGGGCGGCGATGTAGCCGAGCGTGGTCGTCGGCGAGGACGGGACGAACGGCGGGTTGTGGTGCTCACCGGTCGCGAAGACGTCCAGCCCGACCTCCTCGGCCTTCTGGGCGATGGCGATGGTGGCCTTGATCCGCTCGTGCTCGCTCGGTGTCCTGCCGGTCGTCGGGTCGGTGGTGACGTCTCCGACGGTGAAGATCCCGAACTCCATGGCGCCCGCCTCCAGATTTGTTGAACATTGAACTATGTGAACACACCCTACAACGGAGCACCCCCCTGACCTATTCCGCCGGGGAGGGGCTGGGGCCGTGCGTACCCTGGAGAGGTTGCGGAGGCCCGGGCGCGCCTTTGTCGGACGGAGGCAGGACCGTGAGCGAGGGCAGCGAGAGCGAGCGCTGGAAGGAGCGCGGCGTGGCCCTGCGCGTCTTCGTGTACGTCTTCGCCACGCACCTCTTCGCGGGTTTCATCTGGATCCTCTTCTACGTGGGCGAGCACGCCAAGAAGTGAAGTGAGCGGGGCGGGGTGGGGGCATGGACGGCACCACACGGGCGCGCCTGGACGCAGCGCTCGCGGCGGACGGCATCTGGAGATCTGGAGCGCTCTCTTTGCGCTGGCCAAGGAGGCGTCGGCCACGCGATGGGCCTGTCGCACGACCCGGATTCGCACCGTTCCTCGGAGCTCTGCTGAACCACAAGACCCTCGGCGGGCGCGCGGCCCTGGCGCTGGGGCCTGCGAGACGACGATGTCCCTCCTCGGCCGGCCGCCCCGGGCGGCCCGGAAGGATGCGAACCGCCTGCGCACCGCACTGGCCGACATCGACGGCCTGGGAGCCGGCGTCCTAGACGCGCCGCTCCCCTCATCGAGGAGCTCCCGACCGGCCACTCCCGCGCCCACCTGTGCCTGCGCCGCTACCGACGCCGAGTTCGGCGCCCATTGGCGGACGCTCTCGTCGATCACGAGTGCGGGACAGCAGCCGGGTCAGAGCCCCCGGGCGTCTTCCGGACCCGGCCCGGCGAGATCCGGAAGGCATCCGTGGCTGACGGTCATGAACACAGGGGTGGTTTCTCCTTTGCGGGGCGGAACTCGATCGGTTTCAGCCCCGGGGAATCGAACCGCAACCTGTCGCCCGTGAGCCGGATGAAGCCGGTCACGATCGTGTGCCGCGCGCTTCCGTCGATGCCGGTCTCCTTCGAGTAGTCACGGACGGTCACCCACCACCGCCCGTCGAATCCGGTGAAGCGGAGACCGCAGTGAACGATCAGATCGTGCGGATACCAGGATCCCTCCACGGCGTTCGCGGGCGACTGCTCCAGGACCGGCGGCTTGGCCGGATTCGGAGGAGGCAGGAGAGGACAGTGTCCGCCTCCTGAGACACGGTGGAAGTCCGCCGTCTCCCTCATCGAACCGGACCCCATCTCGAACCGGGCGACGTCCTTCGACACCAGGGTCATCACTCCGGACACCCGGTCGCCGTACAGGAGGATGGTCCTCGCCAGTTCCGCGTCGGTGGCCCACTTGCTGCCGTCGAACACCGCGAACTGGAGACCGCAGCTCCGCACCAGGTCATACGGGTAACTCACCCCGATCCGCGCCACAGCCGGCCCCAACTTCAACGGTCGGTCCGCCGGAGCGGCCGCGACCGACGCGACCGAGTCCGGGGTCCCCGGCCCCGGCTCGGTGGCGCGCAGGCCGAGCCCCGCACCACCTGCGGTCAGCACGACTGCGCAGGCCACCGCCGCCCCCCGGCGGCGGGCCCTGACGCGGCGCCCCTTGGCCAGGAGCGTCTCCACACCCGTCGCGCTCCCCGCCGAAACGTCCCCTTGTGCCAGGTCCCGCAGGCCCCGTCGCAGCTGGTCCTCGTCCTCGGTCATCGCGTACTCCTCTCCGTTCCCGCATAGCCGCTCAGCGCGCCGGCGGCGCGCAGCCGTTCCAAGGCCCTGTTGGTCCGGCTCTTGACCGTCCCGGGCGAACAGCCGAGCAGCTCGGCCGTCTGGTCCACCGACAGGTCCTCGTAGAAACGCAGCACCACTACGGCACGCTGGGCGCGGGGCAGATCCGCCAGCGCGCGCTCCAGCTCCAGGCGCGCCTCGGCGCTGCCCGCCATGTCGTGGCCGCTGGTCGAACTCTCCGTCTCGGCCCGGACGACCTCCGCATGCCAGCGCCGCCGTCGCCAGGTCGCGTACAGGTTCACGACGACCTTGCGGGCGTACGCCTGAGGCGACTCCCACACGGCCGCCCGGCCCCACCGCGTATAGACGCGGATCAGGGCGGCCTGCACCAGATCCTCAGCCGTGTGCGGATCACCCGTCAGCAGACGGGCCGTTCGCAGGAGCGACCCGTGCGACGCCGCCACGAAACCCGCGAACTCCGCATCATGAGCCGAGCTGCCCTGGCGCATCGGCATTCCCCCCGAGTGTTCTTACGGCCCGAAGACCCTGACACCCACTCGACAACCTGGCCCTCCCGTCAGGTTCCATCGGATCTGTTCCGGGTCGCCGACCCCGTACGGGAACGAGTGGGGCGTCACCATCGAGGACCCGGACGGCTACTGTCTTGTCCTCTGCGCGCGCGACTGGTCCAGCTCCTGAGGGGGCAGGGGAGCCAGGGGGCAGGGGGCTCAGCCCTTGCGCACCTTCCAGAGCCGGCCCGAGCCGGCCACGCTGTTTCGGCGGTGCTCGTGCTCTCCGAGCTGCTGACCAACGCCGGGCAGCACGCCCGTCTCTCACCGGGGCGGTAGATCGAGACCCGGTTCCGGCCGATGGCCGACGGGGTGCGGATCGAGGTGCACGAGCCTTGGGTGTACAGCCGGAGGAGCGCAGGCCGGAGTCCGACGAGTGCGGCGGGCGCGGGCTGATCCTTGTCGCCGCCCTGGCGGACCGGTGGGGGCACGGGGCGCGGTGCGGACCCGGGAAGGTGGTGTGGGCGGAGCTGACGCCCGGCCGATGAGCCCCGGAAATGGGCCGTGACCGCAGGACCGGGTCGCGCTACCATCGGCCCATGACCTCCGTACCGTGCCGAAACTGGTGGCGCTCCTTCTAGGAGCGGCCACCTCATCAGCGCGGGACCAGGGCCGTTCGATATGGACGGCCCTTTTCTCTGCCCTCGCACGGGTACGGATGCCGATCCCGGCGGGCCGTCCTCCACGCAACCAGCACTCGCGAGGAGAGAGCCCCATGAACACAGTCACCGCTACCGCTACCGACCCTGCCCAGTGCCGAAGTGCCGAACTGGAGGGGCGGATCCGGCAGACCCCCGGCCGGTTCCGGGTGATGACCGGGGACCGGCCCACCGGGCCGCTGCACCTCGGGCACTACTTCGGCACTCTCCACAACCGCGTCCGGCTCCAGGACCTCGGTGTGGACGTCTTCGTGATCATCGCGGACTACCAGGTGCTCACCGACCGGGATCTCGCCGACCGGCTCTCCGAGCACATGGAAGGGATGCTGCTGGACTACCTGGCCGTCGGGATCGACCCGGCACGCTCGACGGTCTTCAACCACAGCGCCGTGCCCGCGCTCAACCAGCTGATGCTGCCCTTCCTCAGCCTCGTCTCCGTCGCCGAGCTGAACCGCAACCCCACCGTCAAGGACGAGATCGCGCACTCCCGGCAGTCCGCCGTCAGCGGGCTGATGTTCACCTATCCCGTGCACCAGGCGGCCGACATCCTGTTCTGCAAGGGCAATCTGGTGCCGGTCGGGCAGGACCAGCTGCCGCACCTCGAAGTGACGCGGACCGTCGCCCGACGCTTCAACGAGCGGTACGGGGTGGTCTTCCCGGAGCCGGACGCGCTGCTCTCCGCCGCGCCGCTCCTGCTCGGTACCGACGGCACCAAGATGAGCAAGAGCCGGGGCAATTCCATCGCGCTCGGCGCCACCGCCGACGAGACGGCGCGCCTGATCCGTGGGGCGAAGACGGACGCCGAGCGGCACATCACGTACGAACCGGAGTCCCGCCCCGGGGTGTCCTCGCTCGTGCTGCTCGCCGCGCTCTGTCTGGACCGCGATCCGCACGCCGTGGCCGACGAGATCGGCGGCGGGGGCGCGGCCGCCCTCAAACGGACGGTGACCGATGCCGTCAACAGCCGGATGGCACCGATCCGGGCCCGGCGCACCGAGTACGCGCAGGACATGGCGTACGTGCGGTCGGTGCTCCGGGCCGGGAACGAGCGGGCCAACGAGATCGCCGAGGCGACGCTGGGCGAGGTACGGGGGGTGATGGGAGGCGTGCTGTAGGCCGGGCTGCCGGTCGGTCCGCGGTCGGCCGGGCGCTCCGTGCCGCCACGTCCAGGATCAGTGCCGCGATGTTCCAGGCGTCGTCCGCGCCGCTGTGGTGGCGGCCCTCCAGGGGAAGTGCCGCGATTCGCAAGGCCTGGGCCATGCCGGGGCGTTCGCACAGGCCGTGGGCGGCGGTGACTCGACCAGCAGCCTGCTCAGCAAGCGTGCGTCAGTGCGGCGAAGAGGCCGTCGATGCTGCCGAAGCGGTGGTGGAGGCTGCCTTGACCGACCCCCGTCGGCCCGGGTCACCGCGCCGACGGTGATGCCCCGCTCGCCCTCGGCGGCGCAGACGCGCAGCGCGGCGTCGAGGAGCAACTCGGCGTGCACCGAGCTGCGTTGCTGTTTCGGGCTGATCGGCTTCCGTTCTGGTTCCTGGAGTAGATTTCTAGAAAAAGATTCCGAATCCAACGGGGCTGACGTGGTGGAACTGAGGGGAAGCGGGGCCGAGCCGCTGGAGGCGGGGGATCCACGCCGGATCGGGCCGATTCCGCTGGCGGGCCGACTCGGGGCCGGCGGCATGGGACGGGTGTACTTAGGGATCCATGAAGGCCGGTACGTCGCCGTCAAGCAACTCCTGTCCTCCGTCGTCGGCGAGGACGAGGACTTCCTGCGCCGATTCGGGCACGAGCTCGACAACCTCTCCCGGCTGCCCGCCGAGGCCACCGCACCGCTGCTCGCCAGCGACCGCACCGCACGGCCCCCGTGGTTCGCCACCGCGTACGTTCCCGGGCTCACCCTGAGGGAGGCCCTTGAGCTGCACGGCAGCCCGCTGCCCGCGCG
Source organism: Streptomyces sp. NBC_01224 (assembly GCF_036002945.1). Lineage (NCBI taxonomy): Bacteria > Bacillati > Actinomycetota > Actinomycetes > Kitasatosporales > Streptomycetaceae > Streptomyces > Streptomyces sp. NBC_01224. The sequence goes on from NZ_CP108529.1 coordinate 4,749,636, forward strand.
AGCGCTGTGGCTGCTGCTGCGCGAGGCGGCGGCAGGCCTGGAGTCGGTGCACGCGCTGGGCATGGTGCACCGGGACCTCAAACCGTCCAACGTCATGCTGACCGTCGACGGGCTCACCCTCATCGACTTCGGCGTCGCCCGGGCCGCCGAACAGAGTCAGTTGACCAGAACTGGCATGGTCGTGGGCACGCCCGCCTACATGGCGCCGGAACAGGCTTCCGCCTCCCGGCGGTTGAGCGGCTTCACCGATGTCTTCGCGCTGGGCTCGGTACTCGCGTACGCGGCCTGCGGGGAGCCGCCCTTCGGCAACGAGTCGGGCCACGGTGTGCTGTACCGCATCGTTCACGAAGAGCCCGACCTGGCGCCGTTGCGAGAGCTGGATCCGGAACTTGCCGAGGTCGTCGAGGCCTGCCTTGCCAAGGACCCCGACGGTCGCCCCACCGCCACCGAACTCCTCGAACGTGCCTCGCAGCACGGCCCGTTCGACGCCCCGCTGTGGCCGGCGGCCATCACCGAGCGCCTGTCCGAGCGGGCCGCCTTCGCCGTGGACGTGCAGGAGATCGACGTACCGACTGTCCCGCTCGTCGGCGGAAAGCCGGTGCCGGACCAGAAGCCGGAGCCGAAGGAGGGCTCCGCGCCGGTGCCCGAGGAGGGCTCTGGGCCGAAGCCGAAGTCCGAGCCGGAGGGGGGCTCCGCGCCGGAGCCGAAGCCCGAGCCCCGCCCGGAACGAGCCGCGCCGCCTGAACGCCGCCGCCGCGCCCGCCCTCTCGTCCTCGTCGTCCCCCTTGTCGTGGCCGTGGGTGGGGCGACCCTCGCCATTCAGAACCTGCCGTATACGTCCTCGCCGAAGGCCGAGGCGCACGTCACCCCGTCGGACTCGGCCTCGGCGCCCGCTGACCCGACGTCGCCAACGGCGGACGAGAAGCCGTCGGGCAAGGCGTCACCGGCGAAGTCGTCGGCCAAGGACAGGCATGAGAAGGGCGACGAGGACGGCGCAGGTGGGGCCCAAGTCGCCGGGGGCACCGGGACCGGCACACAGGACGGTGCGGGCGGAAGCGGCCGGTCCGGAGGCTCGGGCACCTCCGGCGGCTCAGGCACCTCCAGCAGTTCGGGCACCTCCAGCAGTTCGGGAGGCTCCAGCAGTTCGGGAGGCTCCGGCACCCCCGGCACCTCCGGCGGCGGGAAATCCACGGCCCCCCCCACCTCCCGCCTCCGGCACCTTCCGCTACCGCAACGGCGACAACAACAAGTGCGTCACCCAGATCTACGGCGCATCCGACTCCGGGAACTGCTCGGACTCGACCGCCCGGTGGACCGTCAAGAGCAAGTCGGACGGCAGCTTCAAGCTCGTCAACCAGCAGACCGGTGGGTGCCTGTACTCCAACGGGCTCGGGCAGGCCGTGTTCGTGGGCGACTGCGCCCAGGACGTCGGCCGACTGTGGCGTACGGGTGCGGGCGGCAGCCTCCGGAGCGACTACGGCGGCGGCTGCCTCGACCTGGGCATGAGCAGCGGTCTGGTGACGACCATGTGCGCCGGGGAGGCGTCGCAGCGCTGGACGAGGCAGACCTAGAAGAGCGATGCACCCCGGGGCGGACACCGAACCGGACCGGGCGATGCGTCATCAAGGTCCCTCTGCGGGCCGCCGGGGCCGCCCGGGCCGACGGCCCGCATCGCGCATCCGCTGGGCCCGGCGCCCATCCGCCCGGCTATGACCGCGGCGCCACGGGGCGTCGCCTGCGCAGCAGTTCGGCCAGGCCCCGCCGCGTCGCCGCGATCACCACCCGGTCCTCGGGGCGCAGTACGTACCCGGGGTGCAGGTCCCAGACCAGGCCCGACGGACGGTCCGGGGAGGCGGGGGCGGGTGTGGCCAGGTCCGGGCGGCGGTGCTCCGGCGGGGTGGCGTCCAGGGCGAGGACCCGCCAGGCGCCCGCCCGGAACGCCTGCTCCACCGTGCGGCCCTCCAACTGCGGGTGGCCCGCGACCTCGACCGCCGCGAACAGCATCACCTTCCGCTCGACCGGGATCGCGCCCAGGATCTGACGGCCCATCATGGCGACCGCGAAGGACGGAGCGGCGAGGTGGGAGACGGATCGGGAGCGGGTCAGGGCCTGCGGGTGGGCGGTGCGCAGGGTGCGGTAGACGGCGGTGGCGAACTCGTCGTCGAACAGGCGCAGGGCGACACGCAGGTCCGGCTTGACCGAGCGGGCGTACAGCGCGGCCTCCAGGTTGGTGGTGTCGATGCTGGTCAGGGCGAGAAGTGCGCGGGAGCGCTGGATCTTCGCCGCCTCCAGCACGCCCTCCTGCGTGACGTCACCGAGGACCACCGGTACGTGCAGCCGCCGGGCCACGGGGATTCCGCGTGCGTCCGGGTCGTTCTCCACGCACACCACGGGAATGCCGAGCTCACGCAGCCGGACGAGGACCCGCGTACCGATCTTGCCGAGGCCGAGCAGCACCACATGTCCGGACAGGCCCCGTGGCGGCCGGCGCAGGGACGAGGCCGTACGGAGCGACCCGAAGGCCTCCAGCACACCCGCCACGAGCAGCGGCAGCAGCATCAACCCGGCCACACCCGAGAGAAGTTGGATCACCTGACGGGCCATGGAGTCGCCGATCGCCGGGTCACCCATCGCGAACAGGTCCAGCAGCGTCAGATACGCGGCGTGCAACGGATCGTCGCCGGTGGTGAGCGTGGAGGCGACGGCGAGGCCCAGCACGGCCAGGCCGACACCCAGCGCCGACCAGCGCAGCCGCCGTGAGAAGAACTGGCTGAGCGGTGCGCCCCTGCCGCCCATCCGGGGCGGCGGACCGGCCGGTCCCGCCTGGCTGACCGCCTCCAGGACGACCGTGCCACGCCCGGTCGCGGCGGCTACCTGCCGTTCGTCGGGCAGGAGTTGAGGGCCCTCCTCGCCGCTGCTGTCGGAGCCCTCGGTGCCCGCCGGGTCATGGGTGGTGGAGGAGAGCAGCGCGAGGGTGCACAGGCCGGGGTCGGCGATCCGGCCGTCCTCGGGCGGGGTGCGTTCGGCGGCGCGCAGCAGCAGGCCCTCCGCCTGGATGACCTTGCTGGAGCCGGTGAGGGCGGTCGCCGCGAGGGCGGGTGCGGCGGTGTCGGCGTCGGAGAGGACGGTGGTCGATGCGTCCAGCGCCCTCGGGTCCAGGCCGGGTGCGGCAACGGCGGCGGCCTGGTCGAGCAGGGTCTCCAGATACTGGCCCAGCTTGCGGTTGTAGAGCCGGATGACCAGCCGGAGGCGGGGGTTGAGACGGCGGGCGGTCAGCGCGGCGCGGATATTGCGCTCGTCGTCGTCATAGACCAGGGCCAGCGCGGCGGCCGATTCGACGCCCGCCTCCTCGAAGGCCTCGTCGGACGGCTCGGGCGCCTCCAGGATGCGTACCGCCTCGACCCCGGCGTTGGTGTCGCCGTTTCCGGGAGCACCTGCGGAACCGTTCCCGCCATTACGGTTCATCGCCTGCGACATCCGGCCGAACAGCGCCGCCGCCCGGCCCCGCCCGGTCAGCGGCAGCTCCGGCCGACGTGCGTCGCGCCCCGGCGGCAGAACGAGGGTGACCCGCTCCCCGTACACATAGCGCAGCTCCACGGCGAGCCGCTGGGCCAGTGCGTCGTCACCGCAGACGACCATGTGCCCGCTGAACGGGGAGCGTTGGGGCTGTTGGGGAAGTGTAGACACGGGACCCAGCATGCCTTGCGCCTCTCCGTCGTACCCGCCCGGTCAGTGATCTTCCTGCGGAACGGCCGATGGCGGCGCCGCGTGCCGCGCCTGCGAGTTGGTGAGCAGATGGCGCGGGTCCGCGGCCCGGACGATCGCCGACTCGACCGCCGCGATCCGGTCCGCGAGCAGCCCCAGTGCGGCGACCGCTCTGGCGACGGGGTCGCCGTCCGGGGCGCCGAGCGACTGCGTACGGACATAGGAGGCGGTGATCGCGGACCAGCGCGCGGACTGCTCGGCGGTGAGGCGGCCGCGCAGCGCGGCGAGTTTCAGCAGGTTGGACTCCGCGCCCGTGGTCAGCGTCTGGGCCTCGCCCGCGTAGTGGTCGTCGATGACGGCGAGGAGTTCCGCGTCGTTCATCACCGGCACGATCCGCTCGGCGATCTTGTTCATGTTGCGGTACGAGCCCTGCAGCCGGAACGGCGGCTCGGTGCGCGTCGCGTCCGTCTGCGCGGCCGAGGCGATGTACGCGGCGTTCACGGCCAGGACCGTGTCCCGGGCGGTCAGCAGATGACGCAGTACCGCGACGATCCGGTCCACCTCGGCAGGCGTGTACGGGTGGTCGAGCCGGTCCGTGCGGATTGCGCGGTCCGCGCCGGAGGCGAGCCGCACGAACAGGGCGAGATCCTCGCCAGAACGCCCGGCGAGCGGGGCCAGCACCGGGTTGGCGGTCAGCGCGTTCTCGACGAAGCTCAGCGCGAAGACGTCCTCCCGGCCGCTCAGCACCTCGCCGAGATTCCACACGTCGGCCCGGTTGGCAAGCATGTCGGGGATACGGAACCGCGCCCCCGACTCGGTGTACGGATTGCCCGCCATGCACACCGCGAACCGCTTGCCCCGCAGGTCGTAGCTGCGCGGCTCGCCGTCCCGTACGCCCTCGATACGGCGGGTGGCGTCGCAGAGCGGAATGAATTTCTGGAGCAGTTCGGGCGAGGTGTGCTGAATGTCGTCGAGGTAGAGGAGCGTGTTGTTGCCCGTCTCCAGAGCGAAGTTGATCTTCTCGATCTCCTGGCGGGCGGTCGCGGTGCGCGCCTGCGCCGGGTCGAGGGAGGTCACGTCGTGGCCGAGGTTCGGCCCGCTGATCCTGACGAGGACCAGGCCGAGCCGGTCGGCGACGTACTCCATGAGCGTCGTCTTGCCGTAGCCGGGCGGTGACACGAGCAGCAGCAGGCCCTGCGAGTCGGTGCGCCGGTCGGCGTCGGCGGTGCCGAGCTGCTTGGCGAGGCTGTCGCCGATCAACGGCAGATACACCTCGTCCAGGAGCCGGTTGCGGACGAACGCCGACATGACGCGCGGCCGGTGGTCCTCCAGCCGCAGCCGGGCACGCTCGGCGGCGACGAGTTCGGTGCGCAGGCGCTGGTAGGCGCGGAACCCGGGGACGGCGGTGGTGCGGAACCGGTCGGTGCGGGCAAGGAGTTCATCGAGGCGGACGGTCAGCCGGCCGCGGTCGATGCGCGGGTGGGTGCCGAGCAGGCCGTCCACGGTCGCGGTGAGCGGCGCCTCGCACTCGTACCGGGCGAGCACCGGCTCCGGGCAGAGTTCCACTGCGACGGCCTCCGCCAGATCGCCCGCGTCGATCTCCGTACCGCTCGCGGCGGCGTACGAGGCGAGCCAGCCCTCGACCAGCTGGCGCCGGGCGGAGAAGTCGTCGTGGAGTGCGGCGAGGTCCTCGTCGTACGCCGAAGATCCCGTCGTGCGACGGAACTTGTCCAGGAACGTGCGGGCGGTGGCGCTCGTGACGAATCCGGCCGGGCCGCTCGTCAGCTCCTCGAAGAGGTACGCGGCGACGGCCCGGGGGTCGTCGCCCCGGATGACTTGCGCCCACTCCTCCTGAAGACCGGCGATGGCCGGGGCGAGGCCGAACGTGTCACGGGCGCGGGCCAGCGAGAGGGCCCGCCGGGTCCAGGAGGTGCGCCGGGCCTCGTCCGTCCCGTACGCCCAGAACAGCTGCGCCGCCGCTCGTGCGGCGGGCGGGCAGCGCAGCAGTCCGGCCCCGGCGTGCAGCCTCAGCAGGGTGGTGAGGATGGCGGTGGCGTCCTCGTCGTGGACACCGCGCTGGTAGCCCTCGTCGTACGCGGACGCCGCCGACTCCCGTACCAGCGCCGTCAGTTCGGCAGTGTTCAGGGCGCCGAGGGTGTCGGCGCCCTGCTCGTCCAGGAGCCGGGCGGCCAGATGCTCGGCGCGGTAGACGTGCGGGGACTCCGAGGGCAGCGTCTGGTCCCAGTATGCGCGGGCCGTCTCGAAGGCCGGGTCGGTGACCGGCGCCCGGTAGTCCGTGCCGGTGAGGGCGAACGCGAGCCGGTCCCCGTGCGGGACGAGCGTCAGGTCGAAGGGCTGGGTGTTCACGGCGAACCGGTGCCGGCCGAGACGGATCGTCGCGCCGCCGTCCGCGTACAGCTCACTGCGGTCGCGCAGGGCCCGCCCGGCCTCCTGGCGGGCGGCCAGCAGCTGCCCGTCCAGCTCCTCGGCGCGCACCGGGTCGCCGAGTTCCCGCAACTCGTCCGCGGTGCGGCGGACCTTGGCGACCATCGGGTCGGAGGCGAAGTAGGTGTGGACGGAGTCCAGGTCGGGCAGGGCGGCCAGCCGACGGGACACCGTATCGAGGACCCGGGCCGCCGAATCCGCCAGCCGCTCCGCCCGCCGGGCGCGGGCGTCCTGCAACGTCTGCTTACGGGCCGAGAACGCCTCGTACACTTCCGTCCGCCGCCCGGCCAGCTCGGCAAGGAAGTCGTCGAACTCCGCGAACCGCGACTCCAGGTTCTCCAGCTGGAGCAGCAGCCTGGCCAGTTGCTCGTCACAGGCGTCCGGGGTGTCCGCGGCGGCCAGCGCCCCCGTGACGGCCTGCCCGAGCAGTGCGAACTCGGCGGCGAACTCCGCGCGGCCCTCGTGGTCCAGGAGCTCGCGACGGCGCGCGTCGAGGGTGGCGCGGGCCCGGTTCACCCCGCCGAGGACCTCCGCGATCCGCTCCAGGATCGACGTACGGACCGTCGCGTCACCGATGTCGAGCCCGGCGACGACATCCGTGACGGTGCTCAGGCCGTCCGTCATCTCCGTCAGCCGGTCGCCGAGCGCCGAGGCGTCCACGACGGTGGTGAGCGCGGACGCCTCGGCGGCCAGGCGCGCGATGTCCTCGTGGTAGCCGGTGAACGCGTCGTCCCGGCCGAGGAACGCGACGGCGCGCCGGTCGGCCGAGTCGATGTCGGCGGCCGTGTCGGCGGTCAGCGCGGCGATCCGCTCGGTGTCGGCGTACCGCATCTCGGCGAGCATCGCCAAATGGCCCTGGACACGTCGGAGTTCGGTGAGCTGGGTGACCCAGGCGGCGGCGGAGCGCGGGGCCTCGCCACGGATGCGGCGGACGAGTGCGGTGAGCCGGTCGGCCGTCTCGGTGAGCGCCTCGGCGGCCTGCCGGGTCAGCTCCTGCACCGTGTCGAACTCGGTGAGGACCTGCTGGGCGGTGGCCCGAAGCTCCGCCAACGGGGCGGCCAGTTCGCCGAGTTCGGAGTCGGTCAGCCAGTGGTAGCGGTCGGTGGCACGGGTGCAGTCCGCTACCAGCTGTGCATACACGGCGGCGGTCGGTGTCGTCTCGGCGGCGCTGTGCGCGAGCGCGAGGCAGTCGGAGATGCCGCGCACCAGATCGGCGTTGCCGATCCGGGCGAGCGGACCGGCCTGGGCGGGCCGGGAGGCGGCGTAGGTGTCGGAGACGTACGGGGTCTGCCAGCGCTGCAGCGGGTGGACCCGGGCCGGTTCGTCGCCCGTGGCGGTAGCTCGCAGGAGGACGAGCGTGCCGTCGTCGAGCAGGGCGTGGCCGCGGCCCTGGAGAGGAGTGGCGACCTCCTGCCGGATCAGGTTGTAGGGCAGGAGCAGGCTGCGGCCGTCGTCGGGGGAGCGGAAGACATACAGGACGTCCTCGCCGTTCGGCGAGCGGACCGCGCCCTCGAACACCGGGTCGGTGAGCGGCTCGGCGATGTCGAAGGTCTTGGCGGTGCCGGTGGTGAGGTAGTAGCCGCCGGGGAAGATGATCCCCTGGTCCTCCGGGAGCCGGTGGCAGGCGGGCCCGATGAGGTCCAGACGCAGGACCGTGCCGAGGAGTGTGTTGAAGACCAGATACCGCCAGGCCTCCTCGTTGTACGGGCGGACGCGGAGCAGGACCAGCGGGCCGATCTCGGCATGCTCGACATCCGCGTCGGCGAGTGACTGGAGGGGCTCGGCGACCGGCTCCTCGTAGATCCCGTCGGGGGTGTCGGTGTCGTTGACCGTCTTGACGGTGAGGGTGCCGCCGAGTGTGTCGACGAAGAGGACGGCGTCCGTGCCGTCTCCCTCCCCGCCCACGGCGATGTGCGGGTGCCGGCCGAGGACGTGGGCCTCGCGGCCCGCGACGGTCCAGGTGAAGTCGTGCGACGGCGGGAAGACGTGATCGCGGTCGCCGCGCGCGTCGAGGAACGCGCCGGGCGAACCGTCCGGGGCGAGCGCCCAGCGCAGCACGCGGATGCCGTCGGCACTCTCGCCGGTACGGAAGACTGCCAGCAGCCTGCCGTCCACGCGGCGCAGCCGCAGGAGGCGGGCGTCGCGGTAGTAACGGTGCAGGGCGGCGAATTCGCGCACGAAGGCTTCGTCTTCGAGCAGACCGCCTCCGCCGTGGAGTGCCTCCTCCAATTCGGGGCCGTACAGGGCGAGTACGTCGCCGACGTCGGCTTGTTCCGCTGCCCCCGGTCCCCGTTCGAACCCGAAGAGCAGCCGGCCGCCGACGGCCACCAGGTCACGGGGTACGGATGGCTGCTCGGTACGGATCTGCTCGGTGCCGGTGAGCCGGAGCTCGGTCGACCCGAACTCCGCTGTGCGCCGTGCGTTGAGCGCCTCGGCGCGGCTCGCGAGATCGGCGGCCCGGGCGGTCAGCCTGCGGCGCAGCACGTCGTACGTCCCCGCGTCCACGGGGCCGCCGTTGGGCGGTGCGGTCGTGGTGTCGGTTTCCATACGTACGGCTCTCCCTACGAGGTGTGTGGTGCGGGTGCGTCCCGCTGCCGGGGCGTGTCCTCGATCTCCCCCATGCCTTGAGGGCATGGGGGGACCCCCTCGACGGGCTTGGTCCGTCCTGCCCGTCCGGCGATCGAGGTCCGCGCTATGCGACCGGCGACCCGTTCCGCGATGCGGGTACGTCGGACGCCCCCGCCACCGCCGACACCGGCACATCCGCGAGACCCAACTCCTTTGCCGCAGCCAGCAGCTGCTGCACCTGCCCCGGCGCAACCCCCGCCCCCGGCGCGCGCATCATCCGCATCAGCAGCGCCGATACCGTCAGGTTCTGCACATCCCCCGTCGACACCGACCCCAGCACCCGCGTCAGATCGTCCGTGAACGACGACGTGCCGTTCAGCCACGGCCCCGCAAGCGCCTTCGCCGTGTCCGAGTTCTCGATGAATCCGTCGAAGCTCTTGCCCATCGAGATGGACGAGACGAGCCGGTCGAAGAAGACCGAATCCCCGCCGACGATGTCGATGTCGGCGTTCTCCAGACCCGTCGCCAGTACCGTCGCCTGCGCCTCGGCGACCTGCCGCTGCACATCGAGCCCGGCCAGCCGGATCTCCTTCTCCGCGGCGAGCCGCAGCCGGTACTCCTCGTGCCCGCGCGACGCGTCGTCCAGCGCCGCCATCGCGGCCGCCTTCTCGGTGAGCCCCGCCGCCTCGGCCTTCAGCTTCTCGCCGATCATCGCCGCGTCGGCCGTCGCCTGGGCCTGCGTACCCTCCGCTGCCGCGAGCGCCTTGAGCCTGGACCCCTCCGCCTCGGCCTTGAGGCGGGCGGACGTTGCCTCGGCCTCGGCGAGACCGGCCTTCTCGATGACGTCGGCCTCCGCTTCGCGTACCTGAATCTCGGCGAGTCCGGGCGCCGCGGACTCCGCCTGGATGCCCTCGGCCAGCCGCAGCTTCGCCTGGGCGTCCAGGTCCGCGGTCTTCAGCCGGGCCTCGGCGAGCGTCAGCTGCTCGGCGGCCAGGTGGGTGGCCGCCGCCTCTGCGGCCTCCGCGGCCTTGATGTCCTTGACCAGCTTCTCCTGGGCCTCCGCCTCGGCGGCGATGATGACCGACCTCCGGGTGCGCTCCGACTCCTCGACGGCCCGCAGCGTCTTGATGGACTCCTCCTGCTCGGCGACCGTACGGTCCACGGCGATCCGCTCCCGGATCACATCGGCGACCTCGCGGCGCTCGGCCTCGACCTCCTTCGTCGCGGCGATCCGGTTGAGTTCGGTCTGCCGCTCGCGCCCGATGACCTCGATCAGCCGGTCCTTCTCGATGCGCTCGTTCTCCACGGCGATGACACGCTCACGGTTCTTCTGCGCGACGGCGATCTCCCGGGCCTGGTTCTCGCGCTGGATGCCGAGCTGCTCCTCGGTACGGATGAACGCGGTCTGGGCGCCGAGCCGTTCCTCCTCCTGGACCCGGGCGGTCGCGGCCTCCTCGCGGGCCCGCAGCGTCTCGACCTCGCGGCGCTGCTTGATCTCGGCCTCGGCCTGCCGGCGCTCCAGCTCCAGAATGGTCTCGCGGGCGTCGACGTTCTGCCGGGTGATCTCCTTCTGCTCGGTGCGCTGGTACTCGTTGGTGCGTACGTGCTCGATCGCCGTCAGCTCGGTGATCTTGCGGATGCCCTGTGCGTCGAGGATGTTGGCGCCGTCGAGCTGCGTCATGGGCGTCTGCTCAAGGAAGTCGATCGCGGCGTCGTCGAGGTGGTAGCCGTTCAGGTCCGTACCGATGACCCGGATGATCCGGTCCCGGAACTCCTCGCGCTTGGTGTACAGATCGACGAAGTCCAGCTGCTTGCCCACGGTCTTGAGCGCCTCGGCGAACTTCGCGGCGAAGAACTCCTGGATCGCGACCTTGTCGCTGGCCCGCTCCGTACCGATGGACTGGGCGACCTTGATGACGTCCTCGACGGTCTTGTTGACACGTACGAAGAAATTGATGTGGATGTCGGCGCGGATGTTGTCCTGGCAGATCAGGCCCTCGCGCCCGGTGCGCCGGATCTCGATGGTCTTCACCGAGATGTCCATGTACTCGGCCTTGTGCAGCACCGGCAGGACGACGGCCCCGGTGAAGGTGACATCGACCTTCTTGGTCTTGGAGATGATCAGGGCCTTGCCCTGTTCCACCTTGCGGAAGAGCCGGCTGATGACGAGAAGCAGGGCGACGGCGATGAGCAGGACAACGGCTACGAGCACACCGAAGCCCAGGGTGATGGCATCCATGACAGTCCTTGGCGGCTGGTGAGGAAGGTGGAGAGGTCAGAGGTTTTTGTCCGGATGGCCGGACGGCAGGGCGGCCGGGTGGTTTCGGCGATGCGGCTGCGACGGGCGGGACGGTCAGCCGGAGCGACGCGGAGACCGGCGCGCATCCGGGCGGGTACCCGGGCGCGGCTTCGGTGGTCCCGGGTCCAGCGCCTTGTCGTACGGCGAGACCCAGAAGAACTCGCCCTCGTCGTCGTACGCGTACAGAAGCCCCGCACTGCCCGAGGTGAGAACCGCGTCGTCCGCCGGGCCGAGCAGCCTGACCTGGACGATCGCGGTGGAACCGTCGGCCGCCGCGACCTCGGCCTGGCCGAAGTCGGAGCTGACGGAACCGGTACGGATCGTGCAGACCCGGCCGAGGAAGTCCTGCCGCGACGGAGGGGGCTCGTCCGGGAAACGCCGGCGCACCAGACGCACCAGCACCCGCATCACGGCCCAGGCGATCAGCAGCGCCACGGCGAACACCGCACAGGCGAGCCACGCGCGGGTGATGCCGGTGACACCGCTGCGGTGCAGCAGGACCGTACCCGCCAGGCTCGTGAACCAGCCGACGACGACCATCAGGGACACCGAGACGGTGACCGGCACCCCGCCGATCCCGGCCATGCCGGTGTCGAGGTCCCCGTCGAAGGAGTGGTGGTCGGCCGCACCGGCCAGCACGAGGAGCCAGAAGAAGACGACGACGACCAGGGCGGCGCCGAACAGGACGGCTGGAAAGGCGGTCGCCGCACTCAGGAACTCCTGCATCGGTCCGCCCCCTGTTCCTTGCGGGCGGTCCGGTGGTGATCCCGGTGCTGCGGTACCGCACAGAGCGGTGCCGCAGCAGCCGGGTCTTCCCCCGTATCCCCCGTGTTCCCCCGGTTGGTGCTGATCGATCGTGTCACTCGGGGCCGTGCAACGCACTGCCGGAGTCCGGCAATCTTTGTACGTTCTCGATGCCGGGCACCGGCACCGGCCGGTATGCGTTGGGTGAGTGTCAACGTCGCGTCAGGAATTGAGGAGTGCGCGTGCCGGAGCCGGAGATTCCCGACGAGTATCTGGGGGACTACGCCCGCATTCTGGCCGATGTGGCCGCCACCGGCCGCCGGCTGACCCGGGACGAGCTGGACACCCGCCGGCTCCTGGGCCGGGAGGCGGCCGAGGCCGGATTCCAGCTGCGCGCCCTGGTCGGCCTCCATCTCGCGGCGACCCGCACCGCCTGGCCGCGAGCCGCCTTTGCCGATGAAGCGTCCACCGACTCCGTCCTGGCCGCGATCGAGCAGGCCGTCGACGCCTTCGCCGAGGGCTTCGAGCGGGCCCAGCGGCTCACCGTCCGGCGCGAGGAGGCGGCGCGCCGCGAGTTCATCGACGATCTGCTGTACGGGCGCAGCGATCTGGGCAGGCTCGCCGAGCGGGCCACCCGGTTCGGGCTGCGCCTCTCGCGCGCCCACGCGGTCGCGGTGGCGACGGGCCCGGAGGCGTACACGGAGACCGACTCCGTGCCGCGCACGGTCGAGGCGGCGCTGCTCACGCGCTTCAGCGGCCGGAAGATCCTGATCACGACGAAGGACGGTCGGCTGGTCTGTATCGCCCCCGGCAGCCAGCCCGATGTCCTGCGGTATTTCGCCAAGCAGTCGCACGCGGCGACGGACGGCGGCCGGGTCGCCGTCGGCCGCCCGCACCGGGGCCCCGGGGGCGTCGTCCAGTCGTACGACGAGGCGCTCGACGCACTCGATCTCGCGGAACGGATGAATCTGGACGATCCGGTGCTGTACGCCGCCGACCTGCTGGTCTATCCGGTGCTGACCCGGGACCGGCAGGCGATGGCCGATCTGGTGCGCAGTCAGCTGGGCCCCCTTCAGCAGGCGCGCGGCGGCGCCGAACCCCTCCTGAAGACGCTCACCGTCTACTTCGACGCGGGCTGTGTGTCCGCCGAGACGGCCCGTCGGCTGTCGCTGAGCGTGCGGGCGCTCACGTACCGGCTGGAGCGGATCCATCAGCTGACCGGTTCCGATCCGTCCGACCCGATGCACCGCTACACCCTGCAGACGGCAGTCATCGGCGCCCGGCTGCTGGACTGGCCGGCCAAGGAGGTGTGACCCGGCCCGCACCGATGCCCCACCTGCGGGGTCCGTGTCCTCATCCGCGGGGCCCGTGGCCTTCCCGCCTCGTCGTCAACGCCCGCACCGGGTTGCGGGGGTGGGCCCGGACCTCGGATACGGGCTGCGCCGACGGGCCCCGGCCACAGGGGTGTCGGCCCGTCCGGGGGCCTGCGCGGTCAGTTGGGGATCGATGGTGAGGGCGGTGACACCGAGCGGCACGCCGAGCGCGCGCAGAGCCGGTTCGGAGAGCCTGATCCAGGGCTGACCGTCGCCCAGGGTGGCGGCGAGCCGGTGCGAGGAGGTGAAACCGACGGCTGTGCGGTCGCCCAGCGGCGTACAGAAGAACCGTGCCGTCCATCCGGTGGGGCAACCGGCGGGTCCCGGCCGGACGGGGACGAAGAGCGGTCCGGCCGGGCCGGGTTCAAGAGGTTCGGGGTCGTCCGTTCCGCTGCGGTCGGACATGGTGTGCCTCCTCGACGGGCCCGGGTGCATGGGTGCTGCACCCATCACGTTATGCCCGTATGTGAGGGGGGCCGGTACGGCCCTGACGCGCACTTGACGCGAGACCCCGCACCCGTGACGCGATGCTGATGCGTGCTGCGGGGAGCGGGGTCTCGGAAGGGAGTGGCCGGAGGTGTGCATCGGGGGAGTAGCACGCCTCCGGCCTGCCGGGCGCGGGCCGGTGGTCAGTCGGTCCGCGGTTGATCCGGCGCTATGGGGGTGGGACCGGGTGGATCCGGTCCGTCGAGCAGGGGGAGGCTCAGAGGTCGAACTCGTGCGGCGGGAGGTCGAGCGCGAAGCACGCCTCCCGGACGACGGCCTGCTCCGACTTGTCGAAGTCGCCGTCGGCGCCGCCGATGACGATGCCGATCTGGATGACGGCGCGCGCCTCGGCAGGCTTCTTCTTCGCCTTGCCGATCTCCTGGAGCACGCTGACCTTGCCAAAGGCGAAGTCGGCGGTGAGCTTGTTCACGTAGTCGTTGAAGCGGCGCTGCAGATCGTCCGCCGGGAAGTTCTGCAGAACCTCGTTGGAGGCGATCAGCGAGGCGACACGCTGGCGCTCGGACGGGTCGATGGAACCGTCGGCCGCCGCGACCAGGGCGCACATGGCCATGCTCGCGTCACGGAACGCGCCGCTCTTCAGGTCGTTCTTCTTCGCTTCCAGCTGCGACTGCATCGACGAAGCGGATTCCTTGATCCGATCCCACAGTGCCATGACGTCTCCATACGTTGCGTTGCGTTGTGTTGCCGGAATGAATTCCAACTCTACAGACGTGTAGAAGTTAGCAGGACGGGCGCCCGCTGTGTCCCGGAAACGTCAGTAAGTAGGATGCTGCGACGCCGCGGCTGACGCGGTATCGCAGAAGGGCGGACCCCAGATGGACTCGGCCAGGCCCGGCCACCACCCGGACAACGAGCCGCCCCACGAGGAAGTGCCCGACGCCGTGAGCCCCGATCCTGTACGCCCCGACAGCCGGCGGCTCCGCAGGCGCGGGCAGGGCGAACTGGAGGCCCAGGTCCTCGCCGTACTGCACTCGGCGAACGGCCCGGCGACGGCCGGCTGGGTGCAGGAACATCTCGACGGCGACCTCGCGTACACCACCGTCATCACGATCCTCTCCCGCCTCTACGCGAAGAACGCCGTGACCAGGTCCCGCGAGGGCCGCTCCTACACCTGGACGTCCGCCTCCGACGAGGCCGGTCTCGCGGCCCTGCGGATGCGCCGTGTACTTGACGGCGAGCGGGACCGGGACGCCGTGCTCGCCCACTTCATCTCGGCCCTGTCCCCCGGTGACGAGGAACGGCTGCGCGCGCTCCTGGCCCGCGCGGCTGCCCCGGACGACCCGGATGCCCCCCTTGGCACGGAAGGCCGATAACGGTCCGATGGGTGTCTTCGTCTATCTGCCGCTCGTGCTGCCGCTGACCGCACTGCCGATCGCGCGCCTCGCCGAACAGCATCTGCACCCCCGCAGCGCGACCAGGCTGCTCGCCGTCGTCGGCACGTTGCTCGCTCTGTGCAGCACGCTGTGCCTGGGCCTGCTGGTGGTGGTCGGTACGGCCCAGCTCCCGGGCAATCCACTGCCGGACAGCTGGTCGGACCCCCAGGTGCGGGACGCGGTGCCGTACGAGGTGAACGCGGGCATCGTCGCGATCGGCGTGCTGGCGGCGCTGATCGGGGCGTGCGGGTGGACGGTGTACCGCCATGTGCGGCTGCGTATCCGTGCCGGCCGCGCCCTGTCCGCCGCGCCTTCCGTCATCTCGGACGATGTCGCCGTGCTCCCGGACCCGGAGCCGTACGCCTATGCGCTGCCCGGCAATCCGGGCCGGGTCGTCGTCTCGACCGCGATGACCCGGTGTCTGGACGCCCGTGAACGCCGGGCCCTGATCGCCCATGAGCGGGCCCATCTGGCCGCCCGGCACCACCGCTATCTGCTGGCCGCCCAACTCGCGGCGCGCGCCAACCCGTTCCTGCTGCCCTTGCGCACGGCGGTGGCGTTCAGCACCGAACGATGGGCGGACGAGGAGGCCGCACGTGCGGTCGGCGACCGGCGGGTGGTGGCGGTCGCGGTCGGCAAGGCGGCGCTCTTCTCACACCGGGCCCCGGACGCCTCGGTAGGCTTCGCCGCCTTCGCGAGCTCCGCTTCGGCGGCGGGCCCCGTACCGCGCCGGGTGGCGGCGCTGCTCGCCCCGGTTCCGCAGGCCCGGCTGTGGCCCCCGTCGTCCGCCCATGCCGCCCTGGTGGCACTCGTCGCGACGACGGGCACGGTGGTCTCGGCGCTTTCGTCGCTCAACGCGGCGGTGACGCTGGTGCGGATCCTGCACGCGGCGACCCCGCTATGAGCCGTACGAAGGGGACCGGCTCACCGGCGCGCCGGCGCCCGGCGCGTGGGACGGGTACCGATTCGAGTACCGCCGGCCGGCACGGTACAAAGAGGCATGGCCGCGCACGAACAGACACGTGAGGACCGACCCCCGGACCGGGGCGGGGACGATGACGTCGACGAGGTGACGCGCGCCGTACTGACGGCTTCCAGGCTGCTCGTCGCCGTCTCCGCGCGTTCACTCGCGGCGGTGGAGGACAGGGTGACGCTGCCCCAGTTCCGGCTCCTTGTCGTGCTGTCCACGAACAGGAACGCCAAGCTGGTGACGCTTGCCGAACGGCTCGGGGTGAACCCGTCGACCGCGATGCGCATGCTGGACCGGTTGATCGCCGCCGGTCTCGCGGAACGGGAGGTGAACCCCGCCAACCGCCGCGAGACGGTGCTGCGGGTGACCTCCGAGGGCCGCCGCCTGGTCGAGGACGTCACGGCGGGCCGCCGCCGGGAGATCGCCGCGATCGTCGAACGCCTCGCCCCGGAGCAGCGCACCGCCCTGATCGACGCGCTGAGCGCGTTCGCCGTGGCGGGCGGCGAACCGTCCGTGCCGGGGGACGGCTCGGACGGGTACCCGCTGGGCTGGACGTCCGACCTCCCCGTCCACCACGACGTCTGACCTCAGTCGGCGGAGGAGACGAACTCCTCCTGGGGGGCGGGCGCCGGACGGACCGCGGGAACTTCACCGGCCCGTGTCCCGTCCTTGCCGTTCCGGTCCCGCCACGCCTGGATCCGGGCCACGGCCGGCTGGGTCCAGCGGGCGGTGAGCGGTCCGACGATGACGAGGATGAGGACGTACGCGGTGGCGATGGGCCCGATACGGGGCTCGGTCGCCACGGCCAGGCCTGCGATGACGATGGAGAACTCGCCGCGTGCGACGAGCGTTCCGCCGGCTCGCCACCGCCCGCGCGAACCGATCCCGGCCCGCCGGGCCGCGTACCACCCAGTGCCGATCTTGGTGAGGACGGTGACGACGGCCAGCAGCGCCGCCGGAAGCAGTACCGGCGGAATCTCGGCCGGATTGGTGGAGAGTCCGAAGAACACGAAGAAGACGGCGGCGAACAGATCCCGCAGCGGTGTCAGCAGCTTGCGCGCTCCCTCGGCGACCTCGCCCGAGAGCGCGATACCGACCAGGAACGCCCCGACGGCCGCGGAGACCTGCAACTCCTGTGCCACTCCGGCCACCAGGACGGTCAGTCCGAGCACGACCAGGAGCAGCATCTCCGGATTGTCGGAGGACACGGCCCGGCTGATCAGCCGCCCGTGCCGCAGCGCCAGATAGAGCACGAACCCGACGGTGCCGAGCGCGATGAGCAGCGCGATGCTGCCCCCGGCGAAGCCCACGCCCGCGAGCATCGCGGTGAGCAGCGGCAGATAGACGGCCATCGACAGGTCCTCGATGACCAGAACACCGAGGATGACGGGCGTCTCCCGGTTCCCCAGCCGCCCCAGATCGGTGAGCACCTTCGCGATGACCCCGGACGACGAGATCCAGGTGACACCGGCCAGTGCGACGGCCCCCACGGGCCCCCACCCGAGCAGCAGCGCCGCCACCGCCCCCGGGGTCGCGTTGAGCACGAAGTCCACGGCGCCGGACGGATACTGCGTCTTGAGACTCGTCACCAGCTCCGAGGCGCTGTACTCGAGACCGAGCAGGAGCAGCAGCAGAATGACGCCGATCTCGGCGCCGACGGCGGTGAATTCCTCACTGGCTCCGAGCGGCAGCAGCCCGCCCTCCCCGAAGGCGAGCCCCGCCAGCAGATAGAGCGGGATCGGCGAGAGCCCTATCCGCCCGGCGAACCGTCCGATGATTCCGAGGCCCAGGATGACGGAGCCGAGCTCCACCAGCAGCGCGGTCGTGTCGTGCACGGTCAGCCCTCCGCAATGATCTCGGAGAGCGCGTCGACGCCCTCACGCGTACCCACGACAACGAGGGTGTCCCCGATGGCCAGCCGGAAATCCGGCCCGGGCGACGGATGCGCACTGTGCGTCCGCAGCACGGCCACGATCGAGGCCCCCGTCCGCGTCCGCGCCCGGGTGTCCCCGAGCAGCCGCCCGCCGTACGGAGAGCGCGTCCCGAGCGGTATGTGCTCGGTGACGAGATCGATGCCCTCGGTCCGTACCGCGTCGATCGGCGCGGCGTCGATGAGGTGCGCGAGACCGGTGGCCTCCTGCGGAGTCAGGGGTACCGAGAGCCGGCACGAATCAGGATCGTCCTGGTCGTAGAAGCCGATGAACCGCCGCCCGTCGTGGTGGACGACGACGGAAATGTGCTGTCCCGACTCGGTCGTGTAGTCGTACTGCACACCGACTCCGGGCAGCGTGGTGCGGTGGGTTCCCATGGCTTCCTCCCGAGAGGCACGGTGGTTCATTGACGTACTTGGTGATCTCTTTAGCTGCGTATTACCTTATCCGGAGGCTCCCGCCGCCTCCGGCGTACGGGCGCGGGGCGGGGCCCACGACTAGACTCAACCGGACCGGTGGGTGGCCGAGGCCGCCTTCCGGGCGACCGCAGCAACCGGCGGAAGGGCCGAGAATGTCGCGCAGCCGAGAGCTCAAGTTCCGGGCGGTCACGTCGTTCCAGCGGCATGTCGTCAACCCGCTCGCCAGACAGTCGCGGTCGCAGACCCTCCTGGAGACGACGGGCCGCACCTCCGGCCTCCCGCGCCGCACCCCGGTCGGCGGCAGCCGCGTCGGCCAGGAGTTCTGGCTGGTCTCGGAGTACGGCGAGAAGTCGCAGTACGTACGCAACATCCAGGCCGACCCCCGGGTCCGGGTCCGCATCAAGGGCCAGTGGCACACCGGCACCGCCCACCCCCTTCCCGAGGACGACGCCCGCGCCCGGCTCAAGAGGCTGCCGCGCTACAACAGCGCCGTGGTGCGGGCCCTGGGTACGAACCTGCTGACGGTGCGGGTGGATCTGGCGGACTGACGCCGGGCTCCACCGGTCCGGACGTGCGCGTGCCCGGCCGGTGCGGTGCCGGCCGGGCACGGGCGGGGTGCGGCCGGGTCAGTCGGTGATCTCGATCTTCCCGTTGGCGGATGCGGCGGGGGCGGCGTCGGGTGCCCGGTCGGGCAGATCGGCCGAAGCCGCGGCAGCCGCACCGCCCTTGAGGTTCTTCAGCAGGGCTGCCAGGTCGACTCCCGTGGTGGAGCTCAGGAGTTCCATGCCCTGGGCGACGTTGTCCGTGACCGTGCGCGACAGTTGGCTCGCGCCGTCCGTCGAGATCACGGTCATCTTGTCGATGGCGCTCAGCGGCTCGGCCGCCTTGGCGACGACCTGCGGCAGCACCTCGACCAGCATCTGGAGCACGGCCGCGTCGCCGTACTGCGCGAACGCGTCCGCCTTCTTCTGCATGGCCTCGGCCTCGGCCGCACCCTTGGCCGCGATGGCCGCGGCTTCCGCCTCGCCCTCGATGCGCACGGCGTCGGCGAGGGCAGAGCGGTGCAGCTTCTCGCCCTGACCGGTCAGCCGGGAGCGCTCCGCGTCCGCCTCGGCCTCCTTGACCTGGGCGATCCGGCGGGCCTCGGCCTCCTGCTCGGCCTGGTA
Organism: Streptomyces sp. NBC_01224; assembly: GCF_036002945.1. Lineage (NCBI taxonomy): Bacteria > Bacillati > Actinomycetota > Actinomycetes > Kitasatosporales > Streptomycetaceae > Streptomyces > Streptomyces sp. NBC_01224. The sequence goes on from NZ_CP108529.1 coordinate 4,769,136, forward strand.
GCGGGCGGCGTCGGCGGGCTTGCGGACCTTGGTGTCGAGTTCGCGGTCGGTCAGTGCGGCCTGGCGCTGGGCGACCTTCTCCTGCTCCTCCAGAACTTCCTGCTGGCGGGCTGCCTCGGCGAGCGGGCCCGCCGCATTGGCCTTGGCCGCGGCGGCTTCCGTCTCGGCCTTGATCTCGGCCTGCTTGAGGTAGAAGGTCCGCTCGGCGATCGCGATCTCCTCGGCGGCCTTGAGCCGGGCCTGCTCGGAGGCGCGCTTGGCGATCGCCTCGGCGATGTCCGCCTCCTGCTTGGCGCGGGCGGCCTCGGGGCGGCCGAGGTCTTCGAGGTAGGAGCCCTCGGTGGTGATGTCCTGGATCTGGAAGGCGTCCAGGATCAGGCCCTGACCGGAGAGGCTGGCCTCGGCCTCCTCCGCGACCTGGCCGGCGAACGCGGCACGGTCGCGGATGATGTCCTCGACCGACATCCGGCCCACGATGGCGCGCAGTGCGCCGGAGAGCACCTCCTGGGTGAAGCCGACGATGCCGTCCTGCTGCTGCAGGAATCGCTGTGCCGCGGCCCGGATCGCTTCCTCGCTGCCACCGACCTTGACGATCGCGACGCCTTCGAGGTGGGACTTCACACCGCGCAGGGTGACGGCTCCGCGCACGGCCACCGGGATGTGCCGGCTGGACAGGTCCAGGGTGAACTTCTGCTGGACGAACGGGACGACGAAGACTCCGCCACCGACGACGACCTTCTGGCCGCTGTTGTCGATGCTGGTGCGGCCGGTCACCGGGTCGGTCGACTTCTTGCCGCGGCGTCCCGTGATGATGAACGCCTCGCTGGGCCCGGCGACCTTGTAGCGGGTGATGACGACGAGGGCGAGCAGTACCAGGAGTACGACGACTCCTATGACTGCGGTCACGACTGGGCTCATAAGGGTGTCCCCCCTGCCTCCCTGCGGGGACGGCAGCTTGATTTCGGGCGGTCTATCGGCTCGGGCGGTGGTCAGCGCTCGACGGGGCGGACCGCGACCGAGGTGGTCGACAGCGCGGCCTCCACCCAGATCTCGGTGCCGCGTTCGACCGGCACCGGGCTCTTCGCCGCCAACTTCACGGTCTGACCGGCAAGTTGCAGCAGGACCTCGCCGTATCCGTCGGCCGGGATGGCCGTGACGACCGACCCGGACGTACCGACGAGATCGTCGCCGCGGGGTGTGACGCTGGTCTGGTCCCGCATCAGGGCCCGGCTGAACTTCCAGGTCAGCCAGGCCGCGACGATCCCGGCCAGCACTCCGGCGGCGGTTGCGGCGACCGTGCCGACGCCGGTGGTGCCGAGCACGATCGCGCCGCCGAAGCCGAGCATCGAGAGGAATCCGGCGATGACGGGGAGGGACAGGAGGCCGTCGAAGAGGCCGTCCAGTACGCCTCCGAAGAGACCTTCGAGGATGCCGTCGAAGATCAGGGACAGGGCGAGCAGAACGATTCCCGCAATGCCGAGACCGAGAAACAAGGTCACGTGATCACCCTCCCCGATCTCCGAAATCCCCCGAACACGACTCCCCGAACATTTCCGTCGAACTGGCTGGATGATCCCATACACACCCGGCAACGGATACTGCCGGGTTCCGGCAATCTTTTACGCGTCTTTGATGCCGGACAGGTGTTCGGTCAGTGTGTCCAGTGACTGGAACGTGGCTCCGAGCAGGGCGACATGCTTCCAGCGCAGTACACCGTCCGGCCCGATGAGGAAGACCGCGCGACGCACCCCGATCCCGGGCGCCGCGACGCCGTACGCCCGGGCGATCTCCCGTCCGGCGTCCGCGAGCAGCGGCATCCGCAGCCCGTGGGCGCGGGCGAACGACTCATGGCTGTCCACACCCTGTGGACTGATTCCCCAGACCTCCGCGTCGAGCTCGCCGAAGGTCTCCATGCCCGAGGAGTACGAGCAGAGCTGTTTGGTGCACACGGTCGTGTTGTCGCCCGGGTAGAACGCGAGGACCACGGCACGGCCGCGTGCGGCGGAGAGGGTGTAGTCGCGGCGCTCGAACGTCTCGCCGGTCAGCGCACCGCCCGGCAGTGTGAAGTCCTGGACGGTACTGCCGAGTTGTGGTGACGATCCCATGTCGTTTCCTCCGTGGTCCGGTGCTGCGGAAGTCTTCCGGTTCGTGTTCCGTACAGCATGCTCGTCACGGGTCCGGCTCCCGCACCAGGAGGCACGTATGACAGAACCGTCGTCCGCCGTCCGCCCGTCCGCGGCCGTGTTCCTGCTGCACGGCGGCGCGGAGACGGGCCTGGGCCCGCCCCCGCCCGGCCCGCTGAACCTGCCCGCCGTGCGGTTGCGCCCGTTCGCGCGGGCCATCGCCGCGGCGACGGGCGACGGCGCAACGGGCGTTCTCGTACACACCGCCCGCTACACCCACCGCGGCTGGAACGGCCCCCGCGAGGACCCCTTCCACGACGTCCTGGCCGCCCTCGACACCCTGCGCCGCGACGTCGGCGAGATCCCGGTGGTCCTGGTCGGCCACTCGATGGGCGCCCGCGCCGCCCTCCGCGCCGCCGGTCATCCGCTGGTACGCGGGGTGGTCGGCCTCGCCCCGTGGTGTCCGGCCGACGATCCGGTCACCCAGCTCGGCGGCCGCGATGTCGTCCTGCTGCACAGCACCCGCGACCGCATCACGAGCCCCCGGACATCCCAGTCCTTCACCGGCCGCGCCCGCCGCGCCGGTGCCCACACCTGTCTGGTCGCGATCCGGCGCAGCGACCACGCGATGCTCCGGCGCGCCCGGACCTGGCACGCGCTGACGACACGGATCGCCACCGGCCTGCTGGGTCTGGCCCCGCTCCCCGAGTCGGTCGCGACCGCACTCCGGCTCCCGTCGGACGCTCCGGCGACGCACGGAACCCTCGACCTCGACCGGCTCGACCTCGACCGGCTGGACCTCGACCGGCCGGACTACGCCTGGACCGGGCGCAGCTCCGGGCCGGCCATCGGGAATCGGTAGACCGTCGACTCCCTCGCCCGGAAGCCCAGACGCTCGTACAGCCGGTTCGCGGCGGCGCGGTCCGGCCGGGAGGTGAGGTCGACGGTCCGCGCACCCGCCTCCCGGGCCAGCGTCAGCGCCTCCTGTGTCAGCAGGGCCGCGATCCCCTGCCCGCGGGCTTCGGTGTCGACCACGACGTCTTCGATACGGGCCCGCAGCCCGGTCGGGACGGGAAGCAGAAGCAGCGTCAGTGTTCCGACGACGCTGCCCGCGGCACGAGCGACGAGCACCGTGTTCGTCTCGCACCGCACCAGCCGGTCGACCGCCTCCTGATCCAGTGGACGGGCGGTCGAGGACAGCTGGGGCAACAGCCGGGCGAAGGCGGCCACGATCTCCCCAGTCGCTTCGTGGACGATCTCTACGTCGACGCTCATGACGCGGAGCCTATAGCGGGCGGTGGGGGAGGTGTCGTGGTGCAGGGGCGGGGGAACGGGCGCACCCTGGTAGGGAGGTGATCGTCATGACGAAGACGACTGTCGGGTGGCATGTGGACATGGAATTCGAGGAGGACTCCCACCGCACCCGTGCGGCCGCCCTGGTGCGGCTTCCGGACGGGAACGAGGTGCGGGCCCATGGATATGCGAGCCGTCACCCCTCCGACAAGGAACAGCCGAGGGTCGGCGAGGAGATCGCGGGAGCCAGAGCACTCAATGAGCTGGCGATGAAGATGCTGACGAAGGCGCACGACGAGATCGACGAGGCGTCCGGCCGGACATCGCACCCGCTCACCTGAGGCCCCCGCCTGCGAGCCGCCGGCCCCCGGGGGCGTAGTGGCCCAGGAACATGTCGACGCCGCTCGTGACCGGACGGTCCGTGGTGGCATCGTCGATGGCTGTTCCGTACGAGCTGAAGACCATGTGAGGTAAGACCAGTAGCGCGTACAGCCGAGTGATCGCCGTTTCGAGGTCGGAGATGTCCAGCCGGCCCCGTTCCGCGAGGCTGCGCCACGGCCGGGCGGTGACCCGCGGGGCCGTGGCGCAGCCATGCCCCGGCAAGTTCCGGGAAGCGGTGGAGTTCGGCGGCCACGAGGTTGCGCAGGGCGATGACGTCGGCGTTGCCGCGTACGGCGGACACCCGGGCGCGGGGCTGCGGGGAAGCCCGGGCCCGTCCGGCGAATGAGGACGTGAGGGGGCCCGGCTGCGGATGCGTGGCAGCGGCGGGCGGTCGACGATTGATTGCCGGGCAGCGGGACGTCCGTGTCCGTCCCAGGAGGTTGACGTGCAGGCCGATGCGTACGCCGACAGCGTGGTGCCGTTCGATCCCACGACCCTGGCGGCCCTGGTCGACGGCACCATGGCCGGTGTGGGCGTGCTCGACACGGGGCTGCGCTATCTCTACGTCAACCCGGCCCTCGAACGGCTCAACGGCATTCCGGCCGCCGAACACCTCGGGCGCACCGTTTCCGAGGTCCTCCCGGGAGTCGACGCGGGCGAGGACATGTTGCGGGCCGTGCTCGCCGACGGGAAGCCCCGCGAGATCACGTCCAGCGGAGTCACCGCCGCCGCGGCGGGCTCGGTGCGGCGGTACTGGCACGGGGCGTACCACCGGCTGGAGGTCGGCGGGCGGATCGTGGGCGTGGCCGGGATCGTGCTGGAGGTCATGGCCTCGGACAAGGGGCGGCGCGAGCTGGAACAGGCCCGGCGGCATCTGACCATGCTCGACACAGCGGCCGCCCGGATCGGCACCACGCTCGACATGGACACCACCTGTGCGGAGCTCGTCGACCTCGTCGTGCCGGGGCTGGCGGACCTTGCCACGGTCGAGGTGTTCCCGCCCGACGTCGCCGCCCCGGTACGCCCCGCGCCCGCCGGTGTGCTGCGACTGCGCAGGGCGGCGCTGACGGCGGTGGCCGGGCTGCGCGACGAGCTGCCGGGATTCGGACTGACCGGTGAGTACGTCGACTACCAGGAGGGTGCGGCCGTACAGCGCTGTCTGGCGGCCAACCAACCGGTCGTGGAGAACCACACGACCGACGAAGAGCTCGCCCGCTCCGCCCCCGCCCCCGAACGGGTCGCCGCCTACCGCGCCCTGGGGATGCATTCGGCGGTCATCGTGCCCGTCGCCGTACGCGGCCGTCCGCTCGGCGTCCTCGGCCTGATCAGGGCGGGGGACTCACCGGCCTTCACGGACGAGGACGTGGTGGTCGCCCGGGAACTCGCCGCCCGGGCCGCCGTCGATCTCGACCACGCCCGCCGGTATGCCCACGAGCACACCATCGCCCTGGAGCTGCAGCGCTCCCTGCTGTCCGAGCCGCGCCCGCCGCACCCGCACATCGAGATCGCCACCCGCTATCTGCCGGCCGACCGGAGCGTGATGGTCGGCGGCGACTGGTTCGACGTCATCCCGCTGCGGGACGGGCGGCATCTGAAGGCGATGGGCGATGTGATGGGCCACGGGGTGGAGGCGGCGGTCGCCATGAGCCACTACCGCTCGCTGCTGCGGATGCTCGCCGACGACGATCTGCCGCCGCACCGCATCCTGGAACAGCTGGACCGGATGGTCGAACGGTCCGGGCTGGACCGGGCGGCGACCTGTCTGCTGGCCGTCGTCGACCGGTTCGGCGGGGCGTGCGACGTGGCGAGCGCCGGGCATCTGCCGCCGGTGCTCATCGACCCGGGGAAGGCGGGAACCAGGGTGTGCGACGAGGTACCGGTGGGCCCGCCGCTGGGCACCGGCTTCGGCGGGTACCGGACGACGTCGGTGGAGATCGGGCCGGGCACGGTGCTGTTCATGTACACCGACGGCCTGGTGGAGCGGCGAGGCGAGGACATAGACATCTCGATCGGCCGCCTCAGGGAACTGACCCTGCCCGCGGGCGGGAGCCTGGAGGACCTGCTGGACGACGTCCTCGAACGGTTCGGACCGGGTGCGGAGGACGACATAGCGGTACTGGCCTCGCGCACCCGCCACCGCGCCACCCCCTGATCCGGGCCGCCGCCGGAAGGGACAACAGGTCAGCCCAGCTCCAGGCTGGTGATGCCGAACAGCCCGGCGTGGTCGACGTCCGGTGTGGGGCCCGTGTACATCCGGGCGGTCTCGAACGACGGGGTGAGGCCCAGCTGTTCCGCGAGGTGCACGGCGGCCGGGTTGATGTCGGGTACGTCGATCGCCACCGGGGTACCGGGGTCGGTGGCCGCGAGCGCGCCGACCAGGGCGCCCGCCACCTCGGGCGACTCCGCGTACACGGGACCGATGCGGGACGACGTGCGGCAGGGCCGCATCACGGCGAGACCCCGCAGCTCCCCGTCGCGGACGGCGGCGAGCGAGGTGCGTGCGGGCCCGGCGATCCACGGTGCGAGGAAGCTGTCGCGGTCGGCGGGGAAGAAGCGGCGGTCGTAGGAGGCCAGTTGACCGAAGGGGAGGGTGCGGGCATCGACGAGAGCGGTGCCGGCCGGGGCGGTCGGGGCGGCGGGGGGCAGGCCCTCGTAACGCATGTTCGTCCATACGGAACGGAAGCCGGATCTACGGTAGTTGGGCTGCTGGTCCACCACGCCGTCCAGCCCGACGTTGCGCCCGTCCAGCCGTGCCATGCCAGCCCGCCACAGCTGGATGCCGTAGCCCCGGCCGCGCAGCTCGGGACGGGTGAGGTAGAAGCCGAGGAACCCGAAGCCGGAGCCGTAGCGCACCACGGAGACGCAGGAGACCGGTTCGCCGTCGAGCCGGCCGATCAGGAAGCCGCGCGGGTCGGCGGCGAAGAAGGCGTGGCGGTCGGTCAGGCCGGGATTCCAGCCCTCAGCGTGGGCCCATTCGGTCAGCATCGTGAGGTCGTCGGCGCTTGCGGTGGTGATCTCGAAGTTCGGCACGGGGCACCTGTACCCCGCGGGCGATCGGTTCAACTGTGGTTTTCCCGTCACCACCCGGGGTGAGGGTTTTGTCCTCAAGCGCCGGACGGGGCCCGCCCGGCGGACCGGCGCGGGTCAGACGAACAGGAACGCGCCCGCCGTCGTGGCCCCCAGCGACGCCCCGGCGACGGTCTGCGCCACCGAGTGGTACCCGAGCGCGACACGCGACCAGCACACGGCGACCGTCATCGCGTACGCGAGCAGCCACCACGACGAGTGGACCGGGGCGAGCAGTGCGACGACGGCCGAGGCGACCGCGGCGTCCACCGAGATCTTCCAGACCGTGTTCACGGCCAGGAGGACCACGGTCATCGCCCAGAGGGCGAGCATCGCCACGAGGATGCCGGTGGGGGCGTGGCCGAGGACCATCATCACCGAACCGGCGCCTACGGAACCGAGGATGACGAAGAAGATCGGGGCCCGCTTGGTGCGGTCGACGACATGACGGTCGCCCCAGGTGCCGCGCCCGCGCTCCCATTCGATGTACCCGGCAGGAACGATCCCGGCACACAGGGCACCGAGGAACCCCCAGAGCAGACCGGTCCAGTGACCGGCGGCGGCCAGGCCGATGCCGAGCATGCCGACCAGCAGGACGTTGCGGGGCTGGAAGACATCGGTGACGGTGCGCGCGACGCCGGTGCTCGGCGATGCGGGGGCGTCGGTGGTGTCGGTGGGGGTCATGCTGTCTCCTCCAGGGAGGCTGTGCGGGCCGGCTCGGTGGCGTCGCCGGATGCTGCGGACATGGCGTGGCCCAGTACCCGTTCCGCCCGGTCCTCCGTGACCGTCCGGTACGCGGCGGCCACCCGGACCAGCCATGCCACCTCGCCGTCCTGGTCGGTGGCGTGCTGGGACTCGACCGTCGCGGCGGTCGAGGCGGGCGCTCCGGTGCTCCTGGCCCGCAGTGCCGCCTTGATCCAGTACGCGTCGGCGAGTGGCCCGGCCTCCTCCCGGTCCGGGGTGCCGTCCGCGGCGGCGGCTTTGGCGGCCTGCAGCAGGGTGTCGGGGACGTAGTGGCGCAGCTTCTCGACGGCGTCCGCGATATCGGCGGCCCAGCGGTCGATGCGCAGGTCCGCGGGGGTGTCGAAGCGGGTCAGCTCGCGGGCCAGTGAGGCCGGGGGGTCGAAGGGCTGGTCGGGGAAGGCCGTCATCAACTCGTACCAGAGGCCATGCAGTTTGACCTGGGCCCGCCAGAGTTTCGCGCGTCGCCGCCCCTTGCTGAGTGCGGGGATGGAGGCACCCACCGCGAAGAAGGCGAACAGCACCACCTGGGCGGCCTCGGTGACCTCGTCGAACCGCAGGGCGAAGGCCGCACTCGGCCGGTCTGCGACGCTGACCCACAGGAACAGGGTCCGGCTGACGGTGTATCCGACCCCGATGAACATGGCGATGGTCATCATTCCGAGGCCCACGCGCAGATGGCGGAGCCCGGCACCGGCGGTGGCCAGCGCCCACTGGTACGCGCAGACGGCGGACGCGGCACCCAGGTAGAGGTAGAACACGCTCATGTACAGCGTGGCGCCCCACTGTCCCGCGTGGTCGGCGACGAAGCGGTCCGAGGGCACGGAACGGTCGACGACGGTGAAGAACAGCACCGTCAGCAGGACCAGTGTGGCGATCGACGCCTTGGCCGCCACCTGCTGGATGGCGCGGGCGAACCGTACGTGGCGCGGGACGGTTCCGGCATCGGGGTACTGGCCGTAGATCGCGACGATGTAGCTGAGGATCGCCAGGATCGCGATCGTCGCCGTGTAGTGCTTGATCAGGACGGCGAGGTCGGTGACGGCGCTGTCGTTGAGCGCGATGCGCACGGCCCGGGTCTTGGTCCACAGGGCGGCGGCGAAGCCTGCGTAGCAGCCCCACAGGGCCCGGCGACGCTTGTCTTCTTCGTCGCCCCACAGGGCGGCCGGCATGCGCCAGAGAGCGACGGCCGTCATCAGGGCCGCTATGAGATAACCGGCGAGGTCGAGCGGGTTCACGGCGGAATCCTCGGGGAGGGGGCGGGGGGACGGTCCGGTGTCAGGTACGGCGGAACGGGCCGCGGCGGCGGGTGGCGACGGGGCGGGAGAGGGAGTTCGCCAGGCGCCCCACCATGTCGTCGCTCGTCACATCCCGGGCCATGCGGGGAATGAGTGACGCGCCGAACTCGGCCATGCGTTCGGCGTGGGTGTCGTACTGCGCCCGGGCCTGCACGGTGCCGTCCCCCGAGCGGAGCGCGTCGTCGATCGTGGCGGCCACCGGTGGGGGAACGGCGGCGGCGGGCGGTTGTGGCGGGGGTTCGGCTCCGAGGACCCGGGTGATCAGCGAGGTGTCGAAGACCGGCAGCAGTCGCCTGAGCTGCTCCGGGTCGAGGGAGGTGCCGTGGTCGAACCACTCGTGGCACAGTTCGTGCAGGATGACGTGCTGGGTCTGGTACGCGGTCGGGCGGCGCCGGTAGAGCACAAAGCTGGTCCCGCCGGTCTTCAGCCGCAGACCGCAGGCGGCGTTGACGCGGGCCAGCCGGTCGGGCATCTCGTGCAGCACGATGGTGCGGCCACGGGCGGCCTCCATGTTCGCCACCAGTGCGTCGATGGAGAAGGGGGCGGGGATGGGCAGGTCGGCCAGCCCGGCCTCGCACTCCTTCCGTAGTTCGCGCAGGGACATGGAGACCTACTTCTCCGGCTCGCCGTGGGCGCCGTCGGCGCTCCGCCGGCCCCTGGCGTCCTCCAGCAGGGAGAGCGCGAACTGCAGCAGCTCCGGCGGGAGACCGTCCTCGTCGAGGCCGCGCCCGGCCAGTCCGCTTATCTCCCCCGTACGCCGCTTCGCGAGAAACTGCAGACCGGCGACGACATCGTCGACGACCTCGGACTCCTCCTTGAAGAACCGCCAGTCCACGCCGAAGCCCAGACCGAGCGCCTTGAGGATGTCCTCGGACGGCTGGGTGACCTTTCCGGCAAGGATGTTGGAGAAGTAGCTGTGCGAGAGGGACCCGCCGCGCTCCTTGACCAGGTCGGCGAAGACCCGCCCCGAGATCTTCTGACCGGGGAACGTCTTCTCGACCATGTACTCGACCTTCTGCTGCAACGTCCGCAGCTCCGGCGCGCGTTCCTCGCCGCTGTCCATCCGGCCCCCACGTATCCGCCCCGTCCGACCGGTGCCGCACGGTCTTCGATTTCGGTCAACGGGCTCGTACTGTAACCAACCCTGACGTGGCGTCCTCGGTGTGGGAGGCGGTCAGGGACGCTGTACGAGAGCGGGCTTGCGCAAACACTCTACGTCACTGTTAACTCGAAAAAACACGGGTAGGGGACCACGAGGGGAGTCTCCTGCCCGTGAAGTCGTCGGCGGGCAAAAGGGGCATGGTCCGCATATGGGTGTAGCCCTCCACGACGGGGGATGCGTGAAGGGCTACACGTACATTATGACTGCTGGTCAGGTCGCCATCAACTGACCGACCGGTCAGTGGGCGTTGGGGGTGCGGCGCCGCGGCGCCGGACCTGCTCCGCGCCGGAGTCGCGTCGTACCGATCAATCCGGCGGTGGGGGCGCCGGAGGGGCGCGTCTGCGGGGTGCGGCGGCGGGGAGCCGGCCGGTCGCACGGCTTCGGGGCAGCTAATTTCCCCGCCCTGACCAGGGAAATCTGTCGCGGCTATGATAGAAGCGATGGCTCGCACAATGAGATTTTCTCTTTCGGTCAACGAAGTCAGCGATACGCGGCAGGTGCAAATGCCCACAGGACCCCCTCCGCACGCCACCGACCGGCTCGATGACGACGACTACCCCGCCTACACCATGGGCCGCGCCGCGGAGATGATCGGTGCAACGCCCGCCTTCCTCCGGGCGATCGGTGAGGCCCGTCTGATCACCCCTCTGCGGTCCGAGGGCGGCCACCGTCGCTACTCCCGCTACCAGCTGCGAATCGCGGCCAGGGCCCGTGAACTCGTCGACGGCGGCACGCCGATCGAGGCGGCCTGCCGCATCGTGATCCTGGAGGACCAGCTCGAAGAGGCCCTGCGGCTCAACGCGGAACTGCGCCGGCCCGCGACGGAATCCGGCGGGGCGGCGGGCGCCTGAGGAGGCGGACCCGGGCGTGCGCCCCGGCTTCCATGGCGCCTGGGGCGAGCGGACGTGGTGCCGGGGGCAGGGGAACGTGGCGCCGGGGACGGGCCAATATCTATTGCCGTCGGCACAGAATTCCATGCAATGTGCGACAAGGGTTTATGGCGTATCCGGTGGAGTGTAATTACTCGCCGCGCCCGGACGCTTCCATCGTGCTACTGTGGGAGCAGTTGCAGTTGTGGTTCCCAAAGACTCCAAGTGCTCTCTTCGACTTAATGTGTCGATGAGCGTGCTTTTGTATTTTCCGGCGCTTTGTTCCGGATGGGGTAATCATCGCGGCGACGCGGGATCCGCACAGTGCGAATCCCCGGGCACTGCCCCAGAAGGAGATAAAAAATGGCTACTGGCACCGTCAAGTGGTTCAACGCGGAAAAGGGCTTTGGCTTCATCGAGCAGGACGGCGGCGGCGCTGACGTCTTCGCCCACTACTCGAACATCGCCTCCAGCGGCTTCCGCGAGCTGCAGGAAGGCCAGAAGGTGAACTTCGACGTCACGCAGGGCCAGAAGGGCCCGCAGGCGGAGAACATCACCCCCGCCTGATCCCGCTGCTCCGGCGCTGACGCGCTGTGACGCATTTGCGCAGCTGGGGCCCGCACCTTCGGGTGCGGGCCCCAGCTCGTTGTTTTTCCCACGTCCGGTACGGCTCATTCTTCGCAGCCGGGCTCGGTACACGTATGTCAACGGCCCGTTCTTGCGATTCCTGCGCCGCTCGTCGCCCAGTGAATTCCTCGATACGCGCCATATCGAGGAAGGGTTCTGTATGAACCGCGATCGCACAGCTCGCACGAACGACCGATACTCCCGCACCCGCTCCGGTGGCTCCACCGCTTCCGGCGGCGGGTTCCGTTCGCAGTCCCCGGGCCGCCAGGGCGGACAGGGCGGCGGCCGTTACGGCGCGCCCGACCGGCGCTCCGGCGGCTTCGGCCGCAGGCCCGCGGCCAAGCAGGGCGAGTTCGCGCTGCCGAAGACCATCACCCCGGCGCTGCCCGCCGCGGAGGCCTTCGCGGACCTGGACATGCCCGCACCCCTGCTGGCGGCGCTCGCCGCCGAGGGCGTCACCACGCCGTTCCCGATCCAGGGGGCCACCCTGCCGAACTCCCTCGCGGGGCGCGATGTGCTGGGCCGCGGCCGGACGGGTTCCGGCAAGACACTCGCCTTCGGCCTGGCCCTGCTGGCCCGTACCGCGGGTAACCGGGCTGACGCCCGACGCCCGCTGGCCCTTGTTCTCGTCCCCACCCGGGAGCTGGCCCAGCAGGTCACCGACGCGCTCACCCCGTACGCCCGCTCGCTCAAGCTGCGCATGGCCACCGTCGTCGGCGGCATGTCGATCGGCCGGCAGGCCAGTGCACTGCGCGGCGGGGCCGAGGTCGTCGTCGCCACGCCCGGCCGGCTCAAGGACCTCATCGAGCGCGGCGACTGCCGACTGGACCGGGTCGCCATCACCGTCCTCGACGAGGCCGACCAGATGGCCGACATGGGCTTCATGCCGCAGGTCACCGAACTGCTCGACCAGGTGCTGCCGGAGGGCCAGCGGATGCTGTTCTCGGCGACCCTGGACCGCAATGTCGACCTGCTGGTCCGCCGCTATCTGCACGACCCGGTGGTCCACTCGGTCGACCCGGCGGCCGGCGCCGTGACGACGATGGAGCACCACGTGCTCTACGTGCAGGGTGCCGACAAGTACGCCACCACGACCGAGATCGCGGCCCGCGACGGCCGGGTGATCATGTTCCTGGACACCAAGCACGCCGTGGACAAGCTCACCGACCATCTGCTCAACAGCGGGGTGCGGGCCGCCGCGCTGCACGGCGGCAAGTCCCAGCCGCAGCGCACCCGCACCCTGGCCCGGTTCAAGACCGGGCACGTCACGGTGCTGGTCGCCACGAACGTCGCGGCGCGCGGCATCCACATCGACAACCTCGACCTGGTCGTCAACGTCGACCCGCCGAGCGACCACAAGGACTACCTGCACCGCGGCGGACGCACCGCCCGCGCCGGTGAGTCCGGCAGCGTCGTCACGCTGGTGCTGCCGGGCCAGCGCCGTGAGATGACCCGTCTGATGGCCGACGCCGGGATCATCCCGAAGATCGCCCAGGTCCGCTCCGGCGAGGCCGAGCTGAGCCGGATCACCGGCGCGCAGACGCCCTCGGGGGTGCCCGTCACCATCACCGCACCGCTGACCGAGCGGCCCAGGAGCGCCGGCGCGTCGTCCCGGGGCCGGCGCAGCCGTCCCGTCCGGTCCGGGCAGTCGCGCCGCTCGGACCTGCCCACGTCGGAGGCGCGCGCCGCCGCCAAGCAGCGCCGTACCAACCGGGCGGCGTGACCCCGGGGGCTGCGACCCTCAGGCGATCATGAAGTCCCGTACGGGCAGGGCGCGTTCGACGATCCTGATGTCGCCGAGCCAGCCGTGCATCAACTGGTCGAGCCTGCCTCCGTACTCGTAGGCACCCAGCAGCCAGGGCAGGCCCAAGGTGGCGAGACCGGTGGTGCGGGTAGCGGGGTTGCGGGCGACTACGCAGCCGTCGACGTACATCGTCGTGTGCTTCCCGTCGTTGACGACCGCGACATGCCACCACCGCTCACGCAGCAGCTCATGGCTCCAGTTGGTGACGGCCCCCGGCTGGTTCAGCGGCGCCGCCGCCCACTGGAGCCCGGGGCCGTCCGACACGGAGAGGGTGGCGACGGGCTCCTCCGGGTCGCCGGAGGTCTTGCCGGCCGCCCCGAGCGTGCCGCGGCGGCCGAGCACGGCGCCCCAGGCGTTGCGTCCGGCGTCCCAGTCGGCGGGGAGGCGGAGGAAGGCCTCGATGGTGTAACCGGACCTGAACGTCGTGGTGTTGAGCGGTGCGTTGTTCTCCGTACGCAGATACGCGCCCCGCAGCGGCGGCTTCGAGCCGTCGAAGTAGAGGCTGCCGTGACCGGGCTGGTCGGGGTGGTGGTCGGTGGACCAGCGCAGGGCGTCGGGCGCACTGCCGGGGACGGCTTCGCGCACCAGGTCGTTGCGGTGCCCGGACAGGTCGGGGACGCGCAGGCCGGCGTCGGCGGCGGAACCGTCCTGGTGCGAAGGGGAGTCGAAGCGCCAGTAGGCGACGGTGCCCGGTATCAGCAGCTGCTTCGCCGGGCGGGGGCCGCGCACGGGCACGGGCGCGAATCCCGAGAAGCGCTTCTCGAAGTCGATGGGGACGGCGAAGCAGTCCTGCGGACCGGTCAGTTCGATCTCGCCGCGCTCCAGCTCGTTGAGCCTCTCGCCCGCGCGGCCGAGGATCCACGGGGAGATCGTCTCCACGTCGATGGTGTTCCTGGCCAGGTCGAAGCGGTAGAGGCGGATCATGGCGCTGCCGCCGTAGTAGCGGTTCTGGTAGTTGGTGATGTGCAGATGGACATCGTTGCCCGCGGAGTTCTTACGGGTGGTGCGCCCGGCGGGCCAGTAGTGGCCGTTGAGGGTGAGGAAAATCTGGTCGTGCCCGGCTATCAGCTCGTCCCACAGATGCTTTCCGTGGTCGGAGAGTTCGGCCTCGTCGCCGTCCGCGTCCGCGTACACCAGCTCGTGGGTGGTGAGGATGACCGGCGTGTCCGGGTGCTGGGCGATGACGTCCTTCGCCCAGGCGAGCCCGGCCGCCGACGGCCGCCAGTCGAGCGCCAGTACCAGCCATTCACGGCCGGCGGCGCGGAACAGGTGGTACGTGTTGTAGCCGTCCGGGGTCGCCCCGCCGAACGTCGGCAGGCGCCGCATCCGCTGCGGGCCGAAGGTGTCCAGGTACGGCGTGCGGCCGCGCTGGTCGTCGGTGGACGACTTGATGTCATGGTTGCCCGCGACGACGCTGTAGCCGACCCGCCGCCGGTCGAGCAGCCCGAACGCCTCTCCGATCGCCGCGAATTCGCCTGTCCGGCCGCTCTCGGTGAGGTCGCCCAGATGGGACAGGAAGACGATGTTCTCGTCGCGCCCGTGATCGAGTACGTAACGCAACGACGCCTCGACGGGCGCCTTGTCGATGCTCGCCCCGTCGAAGAGGTACTGGGTGTCCGGCATGACGACGAGCGTGAACCTCGGGTTCTCGGGGTCGGGCCGCCAACCGGCCGTGACGGCACCGGTGTTCTGCTGGGGAAGAGCCGCGGCGGGCGTGGCTGACGCGAGCCCCGTGGCTGCGGTGGCGGCACCGGTGAGCGCGGTTGCCCGCAGGAACGTACGACGGCTCGCGCCGGGCAGGAGTGGTCCGTCGGGCTGGTGGAGGGGGCTGCACATGGATGTCTCCGCGGGGGACGAACGTCGGGGTGATCGTCTGCAAGCTAGCCGCGGGGCGGGGGAGGAACCGGTCCGTAAGGGCGACAGCCGGGAGAAGACTCCATGAATTGCACAGCGCCGGGCGCGCGGGACGGTGGGGGCGGTCCATGGCCCCCACCGGTCCACGGTCCTGCCCCGTCGCGCCCCGGCCTATCGTCCGCCCGCGACCCGTAGCACCGCCCCGGTCACATACGACGCCTCGCCCGACAGCAGCCACGCGATGGCGGACGCGATCTCCGGGGCAGCTCCCGGGCGGCCGAGCGGGATGCCGGCCGCGGCCGCGGCCGCGCGGTCGGGGTCACCCGCGGTGGCGTGCATCTCGGTGTCGATCATGCCGGGGGCGACCGCGTTGACCCGGATTCCGTCGGGCCCCAGTTCCTTGGACAGCCCGATCGTCAGGGCGTCCGTCGCTGCCTTCGTGGCGGCGTAGTGGACGAAGTCCCCGGGGCTGCCGAGGGTGGCAGCGGCCGAGGAGACATTGACGATCGCGCCGGACCCACTGGCCGCCATGTCCTTCGCGGCCCGGCGGCAGCACAGCAGACAGCCGAGGAGATTCACGTCCAGGACCCGGCGCAGCGTCTCGGTGGAGGTGTCCACGAGACGGCCGAGAGGGCCTGTCACTCCCGCGTTGTTGACCAGTCCGGTGACGGGACCGAGCTGCGCGGCAGCCGTGTCGAAGAGCCGTTCCACATCGGCCTCCACGGCGGTGTCCACCCGCACCGTGACACAGCGTGCTCCCGCGGCCCGCACAGCCGCCGCGGTCCGCTCGGCGGCCTCGGCGTTGCTCACGAAGCCCAGGGCGAGGTCATGCCCTTCGGATGCCAGACGGACACAGGTCGCGGCACCGATCCCGCGACTGCCGCCGGTGACGACGGTGACGGGGCGCGACGACAAAGTGGTGCTGCTGATTGCCACTGGAGGAACCCCGCGCTCTCTGGCCGTGCCGGTCACGTCGTTCTCGGATTGTACGGAGACCACCTCCCCCGGTCGCCCTTTGGATCAAGGCCACGGGTGGATCGAGGCCCCCGGTCGGGTGACGTCCGGGCCCCCGCGATCATCCCGGGCGCCTGCTGTTGGAGTGGCGCCGGGCTGTCCGTTGGCGTGGTGTGCGGTCCGGGAGGGGCCGGGTGCCTAGGGTCGGCGGCTGACGGACCGCTGTCGGCGTGGATCGGGTTGAATCGCCCGGCGTCGGTGACGGCTCCTCCTCAACGGCGTTCCCCTGCCATCGCCTCGCATTGCGGTGGCAGGGGACGCCGACCGTCTCTACGACGATCTGCGCAAAACGGCTGCCTCGCGACCTTCGCCGATACCTACGACCACAGCGCCTCGGCGGCCGAGACACCGGCGAACGCCGCGCCCAGCCCCGCCACCACGCTCGCCACCACATTGGCCGCCGCGTAGAACTTCGCCCCGTCCTCGGCCAGCCGCAGCGTCTCGTAACTGAAGGTCGAGTACGTGGTGAGCGCCCCGCACAGTCCCGTACCGAGCAGCAGTTGCAGGTGGGAGGAGGCGGCGCCTGCCGCGACCGCACCGGTCAGCAGGCCGAGGATCAGCGATCCGGTCACGTTCACCGCGAAGGTGCCCCACGGGAAGACGGTGTCGTGCCGGGACTGCACCGCCCGGTCGGTCAGATACCGCAGGGGTGCCCCGACCGCCGCACCGACGATCACCAACAGCCAGTTCACCGGTTCCGCTCCCGGTCGTCGCCGTAGTGGACGACCTCGCAGCTGTCCAGGACGACCAGACCGCCGTCCATGACCAGCTCTTCGATGAGCGGCAGGAACGCACGGATCCGCTCTTCCGCGTCCACGATCACGACCGCCACCGGCAGGTCCTCGCTCAGTGAGAGCAGCCGCTGGGTGTGGATCATCGACGAGGCGCCGAACCCCTCGATCCCGCGGAACACACTCGCGCCCGACAGCCCCGCCTTGTGCGCCCGGTGCACGATCTCCGTGTACACCGGCCTGTGGTGCCACCCGTCGGACTCGCCGACGAAGACCGTCAGGCGCAATGCCCGTTCCGTGTTCGGCGTCGTCATGACTGCCTCCACGCCAGCACGCGGCGGGTCGCCCACACCGCACTCCACACCGCCGCGAGGGCCGCGCACAGTGTCAGTCCCAGATACGCCAGGCCGGTACGGGCCCGGTCGGCGTCGACGAGGCGCTCGATGTCCACCGCGTATGTGGAGAACGTGGTGAACCCGCCCAGCACCCCCGTACCGAAGAACGGCCGCACCAGCCGGTGCGCCGCCCACACCTCGCTGATCACCACCATGAACACACCGATCACCGCGCAGCCGACGACATTCACGACCAGCGTCGTCCAGGGGAAGCCGCCGGGGGCGGTCGGCCAGATCAGCGCGGCCCCGTAGCGGGCGCACGCTCCGAGTGCACCGCCGAGCGCGACCACCGCGACGACGGAACCTTGGGGATTCCGGGCTCCCATGCGCACGTGTCTCCTGCCTGCTACACGCACCAGGCTATCGCCGCCGCCCCGAAGGAGCGTGTCGGGCCCGTCACCCGCCACTCAGTACCGAAAAGGGAGACCGCCCGGAAGCCGTCGGGCTGACGGCGCCGGGCGGCGCGGCTTCCCGGTCCGGGACCCGAGGGCCCGGACGAAGGCCTACCAGGTCTTGCCCGGGGGCTGCTTGGTGGTGACGTTGATGCGGTTGAAGAGGTTCGTCAGACCGATGGAGAGGACCAGGGCCGAGAGCTCCTTCTCGGTGAAGTGATCGGCGGCCGCGTTCCAGATGTCGTCCGGCACCGGGTCGGAGCGGTCGCTGAGCCGGGTGGAGGCCTCCGCGAGCGCGAGCGCGGCCCGCTCCGCGTCCGTGAAGTAGGGCGCCTCCCGCCAGGCCGACACCGCGAAGAGCCGCTCGTCGCTCTCACCTGCCTTCCTGGCGTTGCGTACGTGTCCTTCGACGCAGAAGGTGCAGCCGTTGATCTGGCTCACCCGCAGACCGACGAGTTCGAGTGTCGTCTCCGCCAGGCCGCCCTTGTTGATGGCCTTGACGAGGCCCAGCAGGGGCGGCAACGCCTCGGGAATGATCTCGGCCGGGTTCTGTATACGTGCCTGCATGTGATGACTCTCCTTCGATATCCGTCGCGGCCGCGTTCCCGCCGCGTCTTCATTGCACTGACGGATGCCGGAGAGAAAGTGTGACGAGCGGCCGGGGAATCCGGCGCCACCTGCAGTTCTCGTGGTGAATTCGAGGTGCTTTGTTCGGCGGACGCAGAGCAGAATGAAGCATTCCGCTTTCCGTCGGGTCAGGATGCCCGGATGCTAGTAGGGCTTTGTTAGGTCCTGTGGTGGGGTTCGGGGGTTGGTGCGGGTTGGCCGCATATCGAGCAGGCGCCGGTCCAGGTGGCCAGGAGGGCCTGGAGTTCGCGGAGGACCGCGTAGAGGGTCAGGCCGGCGCAGGGGCTTTTGGGTCGAGTCTGAGCAGGGTGCAGAAGGCCTGGGCGAGGGAGGCGAGGGTGACGTGGCGGTGCCAGCCGAGGTAGTTGCGGCCCTCGAAGTGGTCCAGGCCGAGGCCGTCCTTGAGCTCGCGGTAGTCGTGTTCAACTCTCCAGCGGATCTTGGCGATTCGCACCAGCTCGCGCAGTGGAATGTCGGCGGGCAGCGTCGAGAGCCAGTAGTCGGTGGGCTCGGCAGAGTCGGGAGGCCACTCGACGAGCAGCCAGCATTCGGGCAGGGAGCCGTCGGCGGCGCGGCGGATGGACCGGTTGGCCGGGCGGACCCGTAGGGCCAGGAATTGCGAGCGCATCTCGGCCCGTGGGTTGTGCTTGGTGGCCTTGCTGCCCTGACGCCAGGTAACGGTGCGGGTGGCCGCTTGCCCGGCGGCCAGGGCCAGCACGCGCAGGGTGGTGTGCGGCTGGGGGTAGGCGGACACGGGAGGGCGGCCCTGCCCGGAGTACGGCGGACGCTCGGGCGTGGCGTCGCCCGGGTGCGCGGTCGTGGTGGCCTTGACCGCGACCGCGTAGGTCAGGCCTCGTTCGGTCAGACCCTCTCGAAAGCCCGTGGCGTCGCCGTATCCGGCATCGGCGACGACCGGCAGGCCCGGCAACTCCCAGTCCCCGCGAACCTCGTCGAGCATGTCCAGGGCCAGGCGCCACTTCTCCCGGTGGCGAGCAGTCTCGGGGATGCCGGCCTTGGCGCGGCGCCGGCGGATCGCCGAAGCCAGCAGCGCGTCCTCGGTATGTTTGGTGTCGTCCCAGCCCTCGGGCAGGAACAGACGCCAGTCGACGGCCGAGGAGGCGCGGTCGCTGACCAGGTTCACACTGACCCCGATCTGGCAGTTGCCCCGCTTGCCCAGCGCGCCGCAGTACATCCGCGCCACCCCTGGCGAGTCGTAGCCGTCCTTGGGGAAGCCGACATCGTCAATCGCGTACGCCTCGGGCGAGATGTGCGCCGCGGCCCAACGGGCCAGCCGCTCACGGACCTTGGCGTAGTCCCAGGTGGAGGAGGACACGAACTGCTGGAGCTGCTGGTGGTCCACGCCCAGGCGCTCGGCCATCGGCTGCATCGACTTGCGCTTGCCGTCCAGCATCAGCCCGCGCAGGTACAACTCACCCTTGGCCCGCTGGTCCCGACGCGCCAACGAGCCCAGCATCTCGGCCGCGAACGCCTCCAGACGCGGACGGACCTCTTCCATCTCCTCAGGAGTCACAACTGAAAGAAGATCACAATCTATCCAACGAGGATCACTTGGGGTACCTAACAAAGCCCTACTAGGCTCGCGCGATCCTGCGCGGGGACGAACCGGGAAACGAACCGGAGAACATCCGGGGATGACGCAGGGGGATGCAAGAGCACCTCAAGGGGGCACGAGGAAATGGCCATGGAGAAGACCTCGCCGAAGATTGTGGTGGTCGTGCCCACCTACAACGAGCGGACGAACCTGCCCGTCCTCGTGAATCTCCTGATGGATCTGGGCCTGCCCGACCTGCATATTCTTGTGGTGGACGACAATTCGCCGGACGGCACGGGCGAGGTCGCGGACAAACTCTCGGCCGACACCGCCAAGACGGTCGGCGTGCTGCACCGCAAGGAGAAGGACGGGCTGGGACGCGCCTACGTGGCCGGCATGACCCGCGCACTCGCCGAGGGCGCGGACGTGGTGGTCCAGATGGACGCCGACCTCTCCCACCCGGCGTCGAGACTCCCGGTCATGATCGAGACACTGCTCGCCGAGGATGCCGCCGTGGTGATCGGCTCCCGCTATGTGGCGGGCGGTTCGCTCGCCACGGAGTGGCCCTGGCACCGCAAGGCGCTCTCCGTATGGGCGAATTTCTATGTGAACGCGATCCTGCGGCTGCGGGTGAAGGACGCCACCGCCGGTTTCAAGGCCTGGCGGGCATCGGCACTGAAGGCGATCGATGTGTCCTCGGTCCGCAGCAACGGCTATTCGTTCCAGGTGGAGATGAACTACCGCACGGTCAAACGCCATTTGAGGATCGTCGAGGTACCGATCCGGTTCGAGGAGCGGGTCGAGGGCGAATCGAAGCTCGGCCTGAGCGTGCAGATCGAGTCCGCCCTCGCACCCTGGAAGCTGCTGTTCGGCAGGGACACCCACTGATTTCGGGTGGGGAGTTCGGGGGCTAACCCCACCCGATGTCGTCATGCCTCCCGGATGGGCCGGGAGCCTCGGCTCAACAAGGCTTGCAGCATGACGACTTACCGCAGATCCGCCGCGTTCATCGCCGTGTCCGTCACAGCCGCCGCCACCGCTCTGACCGGAGCCGTCACCCCGTCGGCCCACGCCGACGGTGCCGCGGGGACCGCCGCTCCCGCCACCGCCTCCGTCCCCGCGCTCGACTGGCAGCCGTGTGCCGAGGACGGCGGCCCCGCCGCGCAGGAGTGCGCCGAGCTGCCCGTACCGCTCGACTACCGGAGACCGGACGGTCCGCAGCTCGGCCTCGCGGTGACCCGGGTGCGCAGCGACCGCCCCTCGGCCCGTCGCGGGACGCTGCTGGTGATCCCCGGTGGCCCCGGCTCGTCAGGGGTGCAGCGGGTGACACAGAAGGGGGCGCAGCTGCAGCGGGAGACGGCGGGGCAGTACGACATCGTCAGCCTCGACCCGCGTGGCATCGGCGGAAGCACGAAGGCGAGCTGCGGGCTCGCCCCGGAGGACCGGGAGCTGGTGAATCTGCGGTCCTGGCCCGCCGCCGACGGTTCGATCACCGAGAACGTGGAGCGGTCGCGGCGGATCGCCGAAGCGTGTGCCCGCAACGGGGGAGCGCTGCTGCGGAGCTTTACCACGGCCAACGAGGTACGGGACATCGACCGCTTCCGGCAGGCGCTGGGCGAGAAGAAACTGTCGGTCTGGGGGAGCTCGTACGGCACCTATGTGGGCGCCGTGTACGCCCAGAAGTACCCGCAGCACACGGACCGCCTGGTGCTGGACAGCAGCGGCGACCCCGACCCGTCGCGCGTCGAGCAGGGCTGGCTGGCGAACATGGCGGTGGGCGCGGACGACCGCTTCCCCGACTTCGCACGATGGGCCGCGGATCCGGCCCGGGAGGCGGAGGGGCTGCGGCTGGCCGAACGCGCCGAGGACGTAAGGCCGTTGGTCCTGGAGCTGGCGGCGCGACTGGACCGTGAGCCGAAGGAGTCCACCACGGCGGGCGTCCCGCTGACCGGCAACCGGCTGCGGCAGGCGATCCAGCTCGCCCTGTACAGGGACAGTGCCTTCGCCCGGTTGGCTGGGCTCGTTCAGGAGGCCCGGGACGCGTCGGTGAAGCCCGTCCTGCCCGCCGAACTGGCCGGGCCGATGCCGGACCAGGACGCGGCGGTCGTGATCGGTGTGATCTGCAACGACGTGCGCTGGCCGGGCAGCATCCCGTCGTACCGGCGCGCCGTCGCCGCCGACCGCGTGAAGCACCCGCTCACCGCCGGAATGCCGGCGAACATCACACCGTGCGCCTTCTGGAAGGACGCCCCCGTGGAGCGGCCGACCAGGATCACGGACGAGGGACCGTCCAACATCCTGATGATCCAGGGCCTCCGTGACCCGGCGACCCCGTACTCCGGCGCCCTGAAGATGCGCGAGGCCCTCGGCGACCGGGCCCGCCTGGTCGCGGTCGGCCACGGCGGGCACGGCCTCTACCTGGGCAACGGCAATGCCTGCGGCGACCGCGCGGTCACCACGTTCCTGACGACGGGGACGCGGCCGGAGCAGGACACGTACTGCGCGGACTGAATGGACTGCGCGGGGCGGCGCCCGGTGCGGGGCGGCTCCGCGCAGTCGCGGACGTCCTTCGCTCCGCCCGCTTCACGGACGGGGGCGGCCCGGCCGTCGGCCGCTCAGTCGCTGCCGGGCGGCACCTGTCCGGTGTACCGGGCCTGTGTCAGCAGGGAGATGACCTCCTCGTCGGAGGTCTGCGAGAAGTCCCGGTACCACTCGCCGACGGCGTAGAACAGGCGCGGCGTGGACAGACACACCACCTCGTCCGCGCACTGCCGCAGTCGGGCGACCGCGTCCGGCGGCGCCACCGGTACGGCCGCCAGCAGTCGTGCCGGGTTCTGCGCCCGTACCACCTGGCAGGCGGCCTCGGCCGTGGCGCCGGTCGCGACGCCGTCGTCCACGACGATGACGGTCCGGCCTTCGAGCGGCGTCCGCGGCCTGCCCGCGCGGTAGGTCTGCGCCCGGCGTACGAGCTCCGCCGCCTCGACCCGCTCGACCGCCGCGAGATCCTGCTTCCCGGCCCAGAGGTGGCTGACGACGTCCTCGTTGATGACCCGCACCCCGCCCTCGCCGATAGCGCCGAACGCCACTTCCTCGTGGTGCGGCACGCCGAGTTTGCGGACCACGATCACATCGAGCTGGGCGCCGAGCATCTGCGCCACCTGGAAGGCCACCGGGACTCCGCCGCGGGGCAGACCCAGCACGACGGGGTTCTCCCGCTCCAGATGCCGGAGCGCCTCGGCCAGCTGCTGTCCCGCATCCTCGCGATCGGCGAACAGCACGGTTGTCCACCCCCAACCAGGGGAGAGTGAGGGACCACGTGGGCACGTAGCCCACCTGGCTCCCTACTTCGAAACAACTCCATGTGCGGCGGCCGCGCAACTCGGGCAGGGTCGGTTGCATGGGACGAATCGGAGCGGTCCTGATCGACATCGACGGTGTGCTCACGGTGTCCTGGAAGGCGCTGCCCGGCACCGTGGCGGCCATGGAGCGGCTGCGCGAGGCGGGTCTCCCGCTGGCGCTGGTCACCAACACCACCTCCCGCACCCGCGCTTCGATCGCCGAGAAACTGGTGGGCCAGGGCTTCCCCGTCTCCGCCGACGACATTCTCACCGCCCCCGCCGTCACCGCCGCTCATCTGCGGGAACACCATCCCGGAGCCCGCTGCCTGCTGATCAATACCGGCGACGTCCGGGACGATCTGACGGGCGTGACACTCGTCGACGAGGACAAGGAGGAGGAGTCCGGTTCGGCTCATGGCGGGGCGCCGGATGTCGTCGTCCTCGGCGGGGCCGGGGACGCCTTCACCTACGCGGCGCTCAACCGCGCCTTCCGCCATGTGCAGCGCGGCGCCCGGCTCGTCGCCATGCACCGGAACATGTACTGGCGCACGGCCGCCGGGCTCGACCTCGACACCGGCGCCTTCCTCCTGGGACTGGAGCGAGCCGCCCGCGTCGAGGCGGAGATCACCGGCAAACCCGCCGGGTCGTTCTTCGCCACGGCCCTGGCACACCTCGGCGCCACCGCGCCCCACGCCCTGATGGTCGGCGACGACATCGAGTCCGACGTCCTGGCCGCCCAGCGCGCCGGGCTCACCGGCGTACTCGTCAGGACCGGCAAGTACCTCCCCGAGACACACCGGGCGGCCGACGGCGCCCCGGACCATGTGATCGACTCCTTCGCCGGTCTTCCCGCTCTGCTGGAGCGGCTGGGGGTGTGAGGAAGCCGGGGCACCCGCCCCTCACCCGTCCCGCAGCCGGAACATCGCCGCCCCCGCCAGCAGCGCCGCTCCCGCCCAGGCCGCAAGAACGCCGAGGCCCGGCCAGGGGGCGATCGGCAGGGCGTCCAGGTTCTGGGTGGCCTGGACCGCCAGGCCCGCCGACGAGGGGGCGAACTCCTGCAGGCGCTCCCGCCAGGTCTCGTCGGCGACCATCAGCGCCACCACGGGAAAGGCGTACAGCAGGCCCAGCACGGCCGTGATCGCGCCGGCCGTGTCCCGTACAACTGTCGCCGTCCCCAGGGAGAGCAGGGCGATCAGGGCCAGGTAGAGCACCGAGCCCGCGGCGGCACGCAGGGTCGGGGGCTCGGTGAAGGAGAGTGCGGCCGTGCCGAAGCCGTTGCCGGGGAGGAGGAGACGGCCGGCCAGCAGTGAGCCGAGGACCGCGAGTGTGCCCGCCGCCACGGCGGCCCCGGTGACGACCGTCGCCTTCGAGGCGAGGACCCGGGCGCGGCCGGGCACCGCCGTCAGCGTGACGCGTATGGTGCCCGTGCCGTACTCGCTGCTCATCGCCAGCACCGCGAGAACGGCGACCGCCGCCTGGCCGAGCCAGACACCGGTCAGGCAGAGCTTGACCGTGTCCTCGTGGCACTCGGCCGGGGACGGGCACTGGTCGGTCGAGACGGAGCCGGTGGCCGCCGCGCCGAGCGCCACCGTGAGTGCGGCGACGGCGAGCAGCAGCCACCACGTGCTGGGCAGAGTACGGAGCTTCGTCCACTCCGCGTGCAGGGCGCCCCTCATACGTCCCGCCTGCGCAGCCGCCACATGGCGAGGCCCAGGGCGACAGCCGCGTACGCGCACGGCACCGCGAGTCCGGTCCATGGGCCCTGCGGGTAGCAGCTGTTCTCGGGCAGGCAGACGGTGCTCACGAAGTCGTATCGCGGTGTCGTCTGCTGCACGGCGAACCCGGCGAGCGGCGTCACCTTCATCACCCAGTGCGCCGTGCCGACGGGCAGCCCGGCGAGCAGGACCATCGGCAGTACGAACACCACCACGATCAGTGTCACCGCGGCGGCCGTGTTCCGCAGCAGTGCGCCCACGGCCAGGGCCAGCACGGCGACGGCGGCCAGCAGCAGGGCGGTGCCGAGGACGGCACGCAGCACCGGGCCGTCGGTGAGCGCCGCTTCGGGGTACGACCCGGGGTTGGGTCTGTTGTTCCGCAGTGCCGGTTCGGCGAGCAGGAAGGAGAGCACGGCGGCGAGCAGCCCGGTCAGGAAGGCGATTCCCGCGAGTACGAGGGCCTTGGCGGCGAGCATCCGGCCCCGGCGCGGGCCCGCCGTCAGCGTCGTGCGGATCAGGCCCCGCCGGTATTCGGTGGTGATGAACAGCACCCCCAGCGCAGCAAGCGGGATCAGCCCGATCTGGGCCCCGCTGAGGGACCGTTGGGTGAGATCGACGTCCGGGGTCAGGGGGCCGATGTCGCCGGAGCCGGTCAGGGTCCAGGCGCCGGACGTCTGCGTCGAGCGGTCCGGGCTCCCGGCGGCCCTGGTGGGATCGGCACCGACCCGGTCCTGGCGCCAGGTGCCGGTGCCCTGGTCGCCGTCGACCACCGCGCCCTGGTTGCCGTCGTCGGCCGTGCCCCGGTCGCCCTCGACCGTGATCCGGTCGAAGGAGGCGGTGACCTCGGACGGACCGCCGCCGACGGATGCGGAGCCGAAGTGCCTCTGCACCGTGACGAGTTCGGGCGTGGCTGTGAAAAGGCCCGCCTGGACGGTTTTTGGCAGTCCGGCAGGGGTGGCCCTGCCGACCTCGGTCCACTTCTTGCCGTCGGCCGACTCGGACGCGGTGAGTACGCTGCCGGAGCGAGTGAGCCGCAGCCAGCGCGGCTCGGTGCCGGAGGCGCTGCTGCCTGGCGTGTCGTGGGTGAAGTCCGACTGGAGCCGGACCCCGTGGGCCGGTGTGAGCATGACGGCCGCGTACGGCGCTCCCGCGTCGGTGCTCGCCTTGATGATGACCCCGGCCTTGGCCCAGGGTGCGATGAGCCCTTCGCGACCGGTGAGCGGTGACACCCGGGCCGTGATGCTGCCGTCGCCGGTCAGCTGCTGGTGGACGAAGGGGAAGCTGTCGGTGACGGGGGTGCCGTCAGGGCCCTTCGGCGGTGGCGGCGGACTGCCGTTGACGTCGAAGCTGCCGCTGAGGGCGGAGAGCAGTGAGACGAAGACGGTGATCACGACGGCGGCGAGCAGGGTGACGCTCCACCGGCGCACGCTGCGGGCCTTGGTCCACTCGGAGTGCAGCAACTGCGGGAATCCGTCGCGGGCGGGCGGCAGTGGGGATCGGTAGGGGGTGACGGTGGGTGCGGTCATGAGGTCAACTCCTCGCCGTCGCGGGCGGTGGCGGCCGGGAACTCCTCCGTGGCCCGGAACTCCGCCGCGTTCCGGGTCAGTTCCATGTATGCCTCCTCCAGCGTCGCCCGGTCCGAGCCGACTTCGGAGAACGGCACCCCGGCCGCGCCGAGCAGCGCGGTGATCCGTTCCGCGGGCAGGCCGGTGACGGTCAGCGAGTCCGGCCCGTTGGCGGCGACGGTCCCGCCCTCCCGGGCCAGCAACGACATGGCGTCCGTACGTGCGGAGGTGCGCAGCGCGACCCGGTCGCCGGAGGCGGCGGCCAGGAGTTCGGCCACGGGGGTGTCGGCGATGAGCCGGCCGCGGCCGATGACCACCAGATGGTCGGCGGAGTCCTGGAGTTCGCTCATCAGATGACTGGAGACCAGCACCGCGCGGCCCTCGCGGGCCAGCGCCCGCAGAAAGCCGCGGATCCACCGGATGCCTTCCGGGTCGAGCCCGTTGACCGGTTCGTCGAGCAGCAGCACCGGCGGGTCGCCGAGCAGCGCCGCCGCGATCCCCAGCCGCTGCCGCATGCCCAGCGAGTAGGCGCCCGCCCGCCGCCGCGCGGCCGTCGCGAGGCCGACCTGCTCCAGCACCTCGTCCACCCGTCGGCCCGGCAGCCCGTGCGTGTGCGCCAGCCACAGCAGATGGTCGCGGCCGCGCCGGCTCGGGTGCACGGCCGCCGCGTCCAGCAGGGCCCCGACCTCGGTCAGCGGTCGGCGCAGCGACGCGTAGGGCCGCCCGCCGATCAGGGCGCTGCCCGCGTCGGGCGCGTCCAGACCGAGGAGCATGCGCATGGTGGTGGACTTGCCCGCGCCGTTGGGTCCGACGAAGCCGGTGACCTGGCCGGGGTGCACGGTGAAGGACAGGTCGTCGACGGCGACGGTCTGTCCGAATTGTTTGCGCAGTCCCCGGACTTGGATGGTTGCTGCCACGGTTGCTTCCATGGTGCAGAAGGCTAGGGAGACGGCAGGCCCGCGGTCGTCACGCGACGGAGCGCTCTTCAACGCCCCTTGCGCGGGGGACGGCGGCTTGTCGGCATCCCCCGCGTGGGGGATGGCGAGGACGGCTGGGCAGGGGGACGCCAATGGGCGCCGACGCCGTGACAATGGCGTGCATGAGCGAAGGAATCATGCGGAGGACGCGGAGGATCGCCGCCTCGCCCGACGGCCCGGCGGTGGCCGCGGCGGCGCTCGGGCTGCTCGCGGCCGTGGAGAGCGCCGTCCGCGCCGCGGCCGGGCCGTCGGACCTTCCGCTCACGCTGCCGCTCGCCATACTGCTCGGCCTGTGCACCACGGTGCCGCTGGCGCTCCTGCGCGTCCACCCGGCCGCCGCGGCCACCGCCGTCACCGCGGCCAGTCTCCTGGCACTTGCGGGCTACCGGGACCTGACCCTCGCCGGGCTCGTCGCCCAGCTGCTGGTACTGCACCACCTCGGCAGCCGCGGCTCCCGCCGCCTGGCCGTGCTGCTCGTGCTGCCGTACGTCGCGGTGGCACTCGCCGACCCCGACGACAGGGGACTGCGCGTGTACGCCGTGTCGGCCGCCGTACTCGCGGCGGCGGCGGTCGCGGACGGCAACGGCCGTCGCACCCGTGCCGAGGCGGTGGCCCGCGACGCCACCGAACGGGCCATCGCGAACACGCTCCTCGAACACGCGGCGCGCGGCGAACGGGCCCGCATCGCCCGCGAGCTCCACGACGTCGTCGCCCACCACATCTCGATGATCTCCGTCCAGGCGGAGACCGCCCGCCTCACCACCCCGGGCATGCCGGAGACCGGGGCGAAACGGCTGCTGGACATCGGCGACACGGCACGCGCCGCGCTGACGGAGATGCGCCGGCTGCTCGGCGTACTGCGCGAGGACGCGGGCGCACCACCGGTCACCCGCAAGCCCCAGCCAGGCCTCACCCAGCTCAACGAGCTGCTGGACGAGGCCCGCGCGGCCGGCGGCGCGAGTACCCGGCTGATCGTCAGCGGCCCCGTGGCCCCGCTCGACCCGGGCATCGAACTCACCTCGTACCGGATCGTCCAGGAAGCTCTCACCAACGCCCGCAGACACGCTCCCGGCGCGGCCGTGGACGTCGAGCTGCGCTACGCCCCGCAGACCCTCGACCTGCGCATCAGGGACAACGGCCCGGGACCGGACCGGTCCGGCACCCGGGCCTCCGGTCACGGCCTGCTCGGCATGCGCGAGCGCGTCGCGGCGGTGGGCGGCGAACTGCGTGCGGGCCCGGCGCCGGGCGGCGGCTTCCTCGTCGAAGTGCGACTCCCCGCCGATACGAAGGAGGCTCTGCGATGACCGCGACGACCACACGGATCGTCGTCGTGGACGACCACGAGGTGGTACGGGCCGGTTTCGCCGGACTCCTGGACACCCAGGCGGACTTCACGGTGGTCGGTACCGCCTCCGACGGCGCGGAGGCCGTACGCGTCTGCGCCGAACAGCGCCCCGACGTCGTGCTGATGGACGTCCGGATGCCGGGCACGGACGGCATCGATGCCACCGCGCAGATCCGGGCCGCGGCCCCGGACGGCGGCGGCCCGCGCATCCTCATCCTCACCACGTTCGACCTCGACGAGCACGTCTACGACGCGCTGGCCGCCGGGGCGGGCGGCTTCCTGCTGAAGGACGTCACCGCGGAGCGCCTGTTCGACGCGGTACGCGTGGTCGCCGCGGGCGAGGCCCTGCTCGCGCCCACCGTCACCCGCCGCCTCATCGGCGAATTCGCCCGCCTGCGTCGCAGGCCCCCTGCCGTACCCACCGCCCCGGTCACCGCGCTCACCCCGCGTGAGACGGAGGTACTGCGCCTGATCGCCGAGGGACTGTCCAACCCGGAGATCGCCGCCCGGCTGAGCGTCAGCGAGGAGACGGTCAAGACCCACGTCAGCCGCATCCTGAACAAACTCGGTCTGCGCGACCGCACCCAGGCGGTGGTCGCGGCGTACGAATCCGGTCTGGTGGTGCCGCGCGCCGGGGGGTGAGCCGGGGCACGGACGCATGGTCCCGGAACGGTCAGGACACCGGGGACGTCTTGGGCACCTCGCCCTCGGTCGTGTTGACGTCGATCACGGAGAACGCCGCACCCTGCGGGTCCGTCAGCGCGGCGAAGCGGCCGAAGGGCATGGTCATCGGGCCGAACCGCAGGATCGCACCGCGCTCGGTCGCCTTCGCCACGGCCGTGTCGCAGTCCGCGACGGTGAAGTACACATTCATGTGCGGCGGCACCTCGGGCGGGAATTCGTCGCCCATCTTCATCCGCCCCATGACCGTCCTGTCGCCGAGGTTGAACATCCTGAAGTCGACGGCGTCGTCCTCCATCTTCACCATGCTGTACGGGAAGACGGCGGAGAAGAAGGCGTCCGACTTCTCGGGCTCCCGGGTGAAGACCTCGGCCCAGCAGAACGCACCGGGCACGCCCTGGGACTCGAAGCCCTCATGGCTGCCCGCCTGCCACACGCCGAAGACGACACCGCTGGGGTCGCGGGCCAGCAGCATCGTGCCGAACCCGCCCACCTCCATGGGGTCCATCAGCGTCTCGCCGCCGTTCTCGCGGATCTTCGCGGCGGTGGCGGCGGCGTCCGGCGAGGCGAGGTACAGACACCAGGCCGACTGTCCCTCCTGGCCGGGCATCGGGGGCACGACGGCGGCGACCGCCTTGCCGTCGGCGTACGCCTGTGTGTAGTCGCCGAACTCGGACGAGGACTCGCCGAACGTCCAGCCGAGCACATCACCGTAGAAGGTCTTCGCTCTGTCGAGGTCGGGGAACATCGCGTCGGCCCAGCACGGCGTGCCCTCCGGGTGTACAGCCATGACTTCGACTCCTTCGTGCTCGGTGGGGTTGTCCGGCTTTTCACGCTAGCCAGCCGACCGCCTGCCCGCGCGCTGGAATCGGGGCCGCCGACCCCGGTGGCGTACACGGTACGTACGTGTGCGCATGCCGGTCGGGGCCATGACCGTGATGTCAGCGGTCCAGGACCGGACCCGCGGTGTCGAGCGCCGCACCGGCGTGATCGGCGAGGGTCACCGCCACGAGACGCGCCTGCAACGACGGGACGGTTCCGGGAAGGGGCCGGAGCATGAACCGGCCGGAGTAGTGGCCGCTCGCCGAGGCGCGGAGCTCCATCTCGCCCTCCGGCCAGCCGTCGCGGTCGACGTCCCAGCGACGGTGCCCCACGACGACACTGCCGTCCTGCTCCAGTCGCGGCGGCTGCCCCAGCAGGCTTCCGTACTCGAAACGGCATCCCTGCAATCGCAGTACGTCCACGAGCTGCCGGCGGACCTGCTCCACCACCAGGTCGGGGGAGGTCGCGGACTGGACGAGCAGGGCGGTGTCGTGGATCCGGGCGAGGTGGCCCGCATCGGTCACGGTGATCACCCGCAGGCGACGGGCGCGGGCAGCCAGCTGCGACACCACGAGGCCCACGGCCAGGAGCAGGACCGCCGTCTCCACGTTGTCGGTGCTCGCGATGCTGAACCGCTGGTACGGCGGGGTGAGGAAGAAGTCGAACCATGCGGCGGACGACAGCGCCGCGACGGCCCCGGCCCAGCGGTTCCCGATGGCTGAGACCGCCACCACGACGACGACCAGGATCAGGGCCGGATCGGTGCCCGACACACTCGTACGGAAGAGCGACAGCATCAGTGCGGCCAGGAAGGGCCCGATCAGGGCCGCGGCCAGTGCGAAGCGGTCACGAAGCGGGAATCCCATGATCCACCTCGCTGTGGTTCATAGCTTCTCCGGTACGCCGGCCACTCCGGCCGGCCACTCCAGCATGTGTCCGGCCCGCCCCGCCCGGCCGTCCGTGCCGGATGTCTTGACGCGTTCCTGGCGTGGACCGGACAGGTATTGACGCGGGCTTGACGGAGGGCGGGGGCGGGATCCGGGCGGGACGATGCCCTTGAACCGACCCCCGCCCCCTCAGCGCCCGTCCCCCGGCTGCGGCGGGTCCACGCGCACCAGGCCCGACTGGTAGGCCATGGCGACCAGTTGGGCCCGGTGCCTGGCTCCCAGCTTGGTCATCGCCCGCCCGACATGGGTGCGCACGGTCAGCGGGCTGACGTGCATCCGCTCGGCGATCTCGTCGTTCGACAGGCCTTCGGCGGCCTGCGCCATGACCTCGCGCTCGCGGGCGGTCAGGACGTCCAGGGACGCCGGCGCGGAGATCCTGCCCTCCGGACGGGCGAGGTAGCGGGTGACGAGGGCCCGGGTCGCGGTGGGAGACAGGAGGGTGTCGCCCGCGGCCACCGCGCGAATCGCTTCCAGGAGTTCCTCGGGGCCGACGCCCTTGCCGAGGAAGCCGCTGGCGCCCGCGCGCAGGGCCCGGGCCACGTACTCGTCGATCTCGAACGTGGTGAGGATGAGGACGCGGGTCTCCCGCAGTGCCTCGTCGCGGCAGATCTCCTCGGTCGCCGCCAGCCCGTCGAGGCCCGGCCGTGCCTGGGCCGCGCCGGGGCACGGCGGGGCCGGAGGAATGCCTCAATCCTTCGTGAACAGGGGCGTCATCGTCGTCGTCCGCCTGCATGCAGTCGTACGTACTGTCGATGCAGTACGCGGGGTGTGCGCCGTACCTCTTGAACAGGATGTTCCGGGTGTGTCGCACCACCCCGGGGGCCCACCCCCTTTGCCGTGGTCGGACCCCGGCGCTCGCGGGAAGTGCGGGCATGATCGCCCCGTAGCGTACGAGTGCCTGATGCAGACCACGGCCATGGGCACGCCGTGCCATGGCCGTTGCCTGCACACGCAGCGAGGAGTTCGCCGCCCGGTCGGAGCCGATGCAGCCTCCCGCGACGACGGCGTACGGGTTGTCCGGCCGGGACCATCGCGTCGGCCGGCTGCGACTGAGAGGGGTGGTTGCCGAGCGGGGCGCCTACCCGGCCGATTGCCTGTCGGGCTGTCCGAAGTCCTGCGTCCAGTAGTTGCCGGGCTGCGCGAGGCCCACGCCGATCTCCTTGAACGAGCAGTCGAGGATGTTGCGCTTGTGGCCGGGGCTGTTCATCCAGCCCGCCATGACGCTCTCGGGGGTGGTGTAGCCGTAGGCGACGTTCTCGCCGTACGCGCTCCGGTCGTATCCGGCGTGCGTGATCCGGTCGCCCGGGTCCGAGCCGTCGGAGCCGGTGTGGGACATGTTCCGGTGGGATGCCATGTCCGCGCTGTGCTTCCGGGCGGCCTTCGTGAGTTTCGCGTTCAACGTCAGCGGCGAGCAACCGACCGCGCTGCGCGCGCTGTTGACGAGCTTCAGCAGGCGGGCGGATTCCTTCGCATGAGCGCCGAAGACGGCCGAGGCGGCGGTGGAGGGCGCACCCGCGGCTTCTGCGGTTTCCCCGAAGCCCAGGGTTCCCACGGCTCCCAAGGCGACGACAGCAATGGCCGTCCGTCGGCGGGACCTCTTCGCGTGGTGCTTCCTCATGTGTGTGACCTCACTCGATACTCGATGTTCGCGTGCCAACGGCTTCAAGAGGGTGCTGCGGGAAGCGTCTGACTCGTGAACGACCTGCACGTAGCCCGGCCTCCGATGTTCTTGCCGCCTCCGGCGGTCCGCACCTGGTCCACGCTTCGACGAGCAAACCCGCATCGGAACGTTCCCTGTTGTCAATGACGGGTGTCAGACATTTCCCTATAAGTGAAGACTTTTGATCGCTTGGTGCATTGCAGACTCGCAGGAGTGAGGTCGAGAATTCCGTACGCGTCTGGGCCCACTTCACCGCGGTCGCGGTGAAGTGGGCTGATTATCGGACCGTTTCCGGAGCTCTATCGGGCCGTTCCGAAGTCCTGCGTCCAGTAGTTGCCGGGCTGCGCGAGGCCCACGCCGATCTCCTTGAACGAGCAGTCGAGGATGTTGCGCTTGTGGCCGGGACTGTCCATCCAGCCCGCCATGACGCTCTCGGGGGTGGTGTAGCCGTAGGCGACGTTCTCGCCGTACGCACTCCACTGGTAACCGGCGCGCGTGATCCGGTCGCCCGGGGCCGAGCCGTCGGAGCCGGTGTGGGACATGTTCCGGTGGGACGCCATGTCCGCGCTGTGGTCCTGGGCGGCCTTCGTCAGCTTCGTGTTCATGGTCAGCGGCGAGCAACCGGCCTTGGAGCGCTCGCCGTTGACGAGCGTCAATATGCGGGCGGCGGCACCGGACGCCGCCGGAGCGGCGGGTTTCGGTGTGCTTGTGGATGCGGCGGGCTTCGGTGCGTTCGCGGGTGCGGCGGGCTTCGGCGCGCCCCCCTGTGCGGTGCGGTGTGCGGTGTGGGTCCGCCACGCCTCCGCAGCCGGCTTCTCGTGGGGGGCGAAACAGGCCATGGCGGCGGAGGGCACACCCACGGCTCCCACGGCGACGACAGCAACGGTGATCTTCCGGTAGGACGTCTTCCTGCGGTGCTTCCTCATGCGTGTGACCTCGCTCGATAGTCGCGGAGCAGCTCCGGCCGGCTCCGCGCGCTCCCGCGCCCTGGCTCGCAGGCGCCTTGCGGTCGTCATTCTTGGAACGGCATTCGGGGCGGGGCAACAAGCGGAAGTACTACCGCCGCCCGTAGATCCGGACGGCGCTTGAAACGGGCGCATGAGCGTGCTGGCGACGGCCGTCGCGCTTCGGAAAGGCGCTGTTGTGCCGTCAGAAGCCCTCCCTCGCCCGTCGAACGGGCGAGAACGAGGAGCGGGCCGCATGCTGACGGAGCTCGCGCGCGCATATCTGCGCCAAGACGGACAAACGGCACCATGCCAGCGAGGCGGCATCTACTAACCAGTGCCCTGAGCCACGAAAAGCCCTGTGTCCGATGTCACTGGCAGGCTGTGCAACCATCCGCACCGGTCCACTCCCGCGGTCGTGAATGACGGCGCGTGACCGTGGCGGGCGGTGGCGTCGGTGGCGGCACGGGCCGGGGCCGCGGCTCCGTGCCCCGGCCGGTGGCTGTGGCGAGCGACTTCGCCGTGCTGTGCGCCCTGGGCGCCCGGCGTGCGGGAGTCGCACTCGCACCCCGTATGGCGTTGCCGGCTCCCGCGTCGGACCTCGGCAACCACACCGCGCGCGGTGTTGGTGGCGATGCCCAGCAGTCAGAGCCGCAGTGAACCGCCCGCGGGGTCGACCCTGGCGCGCAGCCGCCAGGCCTCCATGAACGTCGCGGCCATCACGTCCTGCGCCGTCGCCCGGTCGGCGGTCAGCCGGAACGCATGGTTGTAGACCGTGCGGGCGTAGCTGTCGAAAAGCTCCGCGAACGCGCTCGGCTCCCCGGCCCGTCCCGGGTACGCGTATCTGTGCTCAACCCCCTCAGCTGTCCGGCACCCCGGGGAGGGTTCCTGTGACCCGCGTCATGGAAGGGGTGCGGTCGGGGCTCGTGAGTACCGGGCCTAGCGCATCGCTCCGGTCCCCCCGGCGTCGCGGGTCCGGCGGGTCGCGGCCGCGACGGTGGCCATCAGCTCCGCGTCCAGGACGGACGGATCGGCCAGCCGCGTCGGGGCGGCGTACGAGTTGAGCAGTGCCTTCGTGACGCGCAGGGCGGCCTCGGGGCGGCGCACGATGGGCTTGGTCCACGCGGTGACCGCCTCGTCGAGGGCGTCCGCGGGCACGATGCGCTGGAGGACCGACAGTTCGTACGCCTCGGCGGCGTCGAAGGCGCGTCCGGTCAGGATGAGTTCGCGCGCACGAGCGGCGCCGACCTCATGGATCAGTCGGGGCAGCACGCCGCCCCAGGCGGTGGGCAGCCCGAGCGCCAGCTCCGGCAGCCGGAAACCGGCGGTGTCGGCGCCGACGCGCAGATCGCAGGCGAGGGCCAGCGCCAGTCCCGCGCCGATCGCCTTGCCCTGGATCCTGGCGATGGTGACCGCCTGGCTGGTGGAGATCGCCTCGCAGACGCGGCGGGCCTTGTCGCCCGCGATCCGGATGCCCCGCCCGGTGGGATCCTGGTCCAGCCAGTCGGCGAACTCGTTCCGATCCCCGCCCAGGCAGAAGTCGTCCCCGGCACCGCTGAGCACCAGCACCCGGACGTCGGGGTCCGGTACGGCCAGGACCGTCAGCAGATCGTCCAGCATCGCCTCGGTGACCGCGTTGCCGGTGTCGGGGCGGTTCAGCTCCACGCGCAGGACGGGGCCCTCGCGCACGGTGCGCACCGTGCTCGGCCGCCGGTACGGGGACAGGTAGTCGGGGAGAGAGAGCTTCATATCGCCACGCCCAGCGAGGTCACACGCCTGAAGACCAGACGGGACGCGTAACTGGGCCCCGTGACGGCGCGCAGGGTGGGGAAACGTTTCAGGAGCTGGGTCAGGAGCGTACGTGCCTCAAGGCGGGCGAGGGCCGCGCCGAGGCAGTAGTGCACACCGCCCCCGAAGGTGAGGTGGGTGCCGGTGCGCTCGATGTCGAAGGAATCCGGGTCCTCGTTGCGCCGGGGGTCGTGGTTGGCGGCCCCGTACATGACGTGGACCATGCTGTCCTTCGCGATCGGCACGCCCGCCAGGATCGTGTCGTCGGCGGCGATCCGGGTGTTGATGTGGATGGGCGGGTCGTACCGGAGGGCCTCGTCGACGGCGGCGTCGATGTATCCGGGGTGCTCCGCGAGCCACGCCCACCGGCCGGGCTCCCTCAGCAGCAGTCCCACCATGGTCGACAGCAGCGTCGCGGTGGTCTCCAGAGAGGCGATGGTGACGAACATGGTGAGACGGTAGAGGATCTCGTCCGCCGCCTCGCGGTCGGGTTCCATGGCGTCCCAGGTGTGTATCCAGCCGGTCAGGACATCGTTGCCGGGGTTCGCGCGGCGCTGTTTCACCAGGTCGGTGAAGTACGCGCGCAGATGAACGGTCGCCTCGGCGGACACGGCGAGCTCGCTCTTGGTGGGCAGCAGCTCCTGGGCGTGCACCTGGTTGTGGGTGATCTCCAGGATGTGGGGGTAGTCCTCGGGCGGGATCCCCAGCCAGGAGCCGATGGTGCTGATCGGGAGCTGCTCGCTGACCGTACTGACGAAGTCGGTCTCGCCCCAGCGCAGTTTGTCGTCCAGCTCGTCGAGAAGCCGGGTGACGTCCTCCTCGACCTGAGGGGTCAGCCGCTGGATGGTGGAGCGGTCGAAGAGGTTGCCGAGGCTCCGCCGCTGGCATGTGTGCTCCGGCGCGTTGAGGCGCGAGAGCGTCTTGGTCATCTCCTGGGTGGCGACCGCGTCCCAGCGCTCGGTGTCCGCCTGGCGTTCCTGCCAGGCGAAGTCCGGTGCCAGCCAGTTGCGGCCGCGCAGCACCTCGCTGCATGTGTCGAAGCCGGTGACGAAGTACGCGTTCCAGGGAGCGCGTACGACATCACCCATGGATCTCAGCTCGCCCAGGAGGGCGTAGGGATCAGCCTGCCCCTCCGGCGATTTGAGGCGCCGTAGGAGGGAAATGAGGGCACGGCGGTCGACGGTGGTAGGCCTGTCTGTGCCACATATTGCGCTCACGCAGAGTTCCTTGTCCTGGGCCCATGGTTACGGCCAGAACCTACCCCTCCGCATATATGTGCCATGCGTCGTTCTCTGTTGCCCGTGTCACAGGCAAATGCCTTGTTGACCCCTTGCCATATGCTGAACAGTCCCTGAGCCAGACCCGCATGACGCTCTGATACACGTACAAGTCGCCAGAACGCGTGTGCCGCCCCTCCGTCACACGCGGAAGACGTCCAGGAAGGAACTCCACCAGCCCTTCGTCTTCTTCTGCGGCTCCACGTGGTCGTAGCGCGCGGCGGGAGCCTCCTCGGAGGCGGCGATCCGGGACGAAACGGGCGACGGTGCGGCCGTCGCCGCATGGCGCGCGGCACTCGGGCTGAACCGGACCGGCAGGGAGACCAGCGCCCGGTGGAACGGACCCGGCCGCCATTCGACCGCCGAGGCCGGCACGGCGAGGGTGAGGTCCGGCACCGTGTTGAGGATCTTCTCGATCGCGGTGAGGGCGATGAGCTGTGCGGGGGACTTCGCCGGGCAGACGTGGGGGCCCGCCCCCCAGGCCAGATGGGCGCCCTTGCTCAGGGTCTGGCGGGCATCGGTGAGCGCGGGGTCGCTGTTCGCGGCGGCGAAACTGATCAGTACGGGGGTGTTCGCCTTCAGCGTCACTCCGCCGAGGTCGACGTCCTGGACCGGGTAGTGCGTCGCGTAGTTGGCGATCGGCGGGTTGTTCCACAGCACGTCGTCGAGGGCGTCCTCGACCAGCATCCCCGTCCCTCGCCGCTGCGGACCCCCGGTGTCGTCGGACAGCATGAGGAGCAGTGCGTTGGCGATGAGATTGCGTTCCGGCTCGATGCCCGCGCCCATCAGCATGACGAGCTGGTCCTTGAGCTCCTCGTCCCGCAGGCCCGCCGGGTGCTGGATGAGCCAGGACGTGATGTCCTCGCCGGGCTGCCGCCGCTTGAGGGCGACGAGCTCCATCAGGCACTCCGTCAGCTCGGCGTTGGCCCGCAGTACGTCCTCGCCATCGAAGATCGCGGACATGCCACGGGTCAGCCGGTCGCCGATGTCACCGGGGCAGCCGAAGAGCTGGTTGAACAGCAGCAGCGGCAGAAGCTTGGCGTAGTCGCCCAGCAGGTCGGCGCTGCCGCGTTCGATGAACTGGTCGATGAGGTAGTCGGCGATGCGCTCGACATCCCGGCTGAGCCGGGTGGTGTTGAGGCGGCCGAGGCTCTCGGTGACCGCCTTGCGCAGGCGAAGATGCTCGGTGCCGTCCGTGAACAGGCAGTTGGGCCGGTACGCCATCATGGGCAGCACCGGACTGTCGAGCGGTACGCGGCCCTCCCGCAGCGCCGCCCACCGCCGTGAGTCACGGGCGAAGAAGGAGGGGTTCTGCAGGACCCGGAGCGCGGCCTCGTGCTGCACGATCAGGGTGGCCTCCACCCCGGGAGCCAGCTCGATCGGAGCAGCGAGCCCGTGCGCCCGGAACTCGTCGTACACACGCTGCGGATCGGACGCGAACTCCGGCCCGTAGAGCGATGTCTGCCGCTCACCGTGCATCGGGCACCCGGTGGGGGCGCTGTACGGGGTGGCTCCCGGCTGAGAGTCCATGTGTGATTCCTCGGTGTGATCGCGGGCCTCGCAGGGCCCGGACGGTGGACGGAAAGCGGGGCTCGGGCCCCGTGCCGACGTATGGAGCAGAGGTCAGGCCACCCGCACGAGAAGGTGCTGGACCAGAGTGATCAGGGCCTGCGCGGACGACTTCTCGTCCCGGGCGTCGCAGTAGACGACCGGGGTGTCCGGCAGCAGATCGAGAGCCTCGCGCAACTCCTCCTCGGCATGCCGGGAGTACGGGTCGAAGCTGTTGACCGCGACCGCGTACTCCAGCCCGTACGTCTCGACGAGGTCGATCACCGGGAAGGTGTCGGCGAGACGGGCCGGGTCGACGAGGAGCAGCGCGCCGAGCGAGCCCCGCGCCATGTCCTCCCACAGCTCGACGAAGCGCTGCTGGCCCGGCGTACCGAACAGGTACAGCACCAGCTCGTCGCTGAGCGTCAGACGGCCGAAGTCCAGCGCGACCGTTGTCGTCACCTTGTCGGGCGCGCCCCGCAGATCGTCGATGTGGGCACTGGCCTGCGTCATCCTCTCCTCGGTGCGCAGCGGAGTGATCTCGGAGAGGGTGCCGATGAGCGTCGTCTTGCCCACGGCGAAGTGTCCGACGACGAGGATCTTCGCCGCACGCTGTACCGCGTCCGACACATAGATGTTCTCAGCCGAACCGGACGTGTAGTCCATGCAACACCTCTTCGAGGATCTTCCTGTCAACGAGCTGAGCCGGCGGTGGCGCCTTGCGGCGCATCAGATGACCCTGATCAGCTAAGTCGTTCAGCAGCAGCCGTGCCACTCCGACGGGCAGCTCCAGATGGCCCGCGACCTCGGCCACCGACAGATAGCCGCCGGAGCACAGCTCCCAGATCGCCCGGACCTCGGGGCTCGGGTTCGGGGGCTGCTGCCGCTCGGGTGCGATGGTGACCAGAGTGACGAGGGAGAGGCCCTGCGCATCGGGCAGGCCGCGCCCGCCGGTGATGACGTAGGACCGGACGAACCCGCTGCTGACTGCCTGCTCCTCGCCCGGCGACGTCATGCTTCGCTTCCGGCGCTCTGGCGGGGAGGTGTGGTCATCGCCTTCCCCAGCGCGGCGACCTGTTGCTGCATACGGAAGGACATGGCCTCCATGTCCACGTCGGCCGCGGCGGCCGCCGCCAGATAGGCGCCGGTACCGGCAGCGATCAGGAAGATCCAGCCGTGGTCGTACTCGAGGAGCGTCTGGTGCCAGCGGCCGGGGGTCCGGGCCCCGATGAAGGGGGCGACGGCCCGGCTCAGCGACTGCATGGAGCTCATCGCCGCCGCCACGGTCTCCGCGTCGTCCCGGCCGATCTCACTGGAGTTGGCCAGCAGCAGACCGTCGGCGGAGACGAGGATCGCGTGCCGTGCGCCGGGTACCTGGAGCACATCGTTGAGTACCCAGGACAGATCGGGGTTCACTGGAACTCGGGTCCTTCCATCGTCGTCGTGTCACGCCCGGACCGTGTTCCGCGCTGGAACGCGCCCAGGCGGGAAGCGGTCTCCTCGTTGCTGCGCGCCGGTCCGGGCTCGGCCGACGGCACTACTGACACCGGGCTCTTGCGACGACGCTTGGGCAGGCCACCTGCGGTGGTGAAAGACCCCGTCGGCTGCGGGGCGGGGGCCGGCTGTGCGGCCGGGGGGAACAGGGGAGTCGGAGGCGGCGTGGGTGCCTGGCGGCGGGGGAGCGCCGACACATCCGCATCGTGGCCACCGGGGGCCGCAAGGGGCGCCGGGGGGGCTGGCGCATCGCCGGTGAGAAGCTCGTCGGGCAGGAGAACCACCGCGCGTACGCCTCCATAGGGGGATACGGAGTCCACCGAGACCTTGAACCCGTAGCGAGCGGCC
This sequence comes from Streptomyces sp. NBC_01224, assembly GCF_036002945.1. Taxonomy (NCBI): domain Bacteria; kingdom Bacillati; phylum Actinomycetota; class Actinomycetes; order Kitasatosporales; family Streptomycetaceae; genus Streptomyces; species Streptomyces sp. NBC_01224. The sequence goes on from NZ_CP108529.1 coordinate 4,809,514, forward strand.
AGCACGCCGGAAACGGCGAACCCGAACTGTGGGGGAATGCCCAGACTGGAGACGCTGATCGCGGCCTGAGGCGCGAGGAGAGCCGCCGCGCGGTCCTTCTCCTCCTGGCCCATGCCGAGACCGGCGTCGTCGACGATGAGGCAGACGCCCTTCGGGACGGCCTGGATGTTGATCTCCACCGGAGCGCCGGGCGCGGAGTAGTTGGTGGCGTTGGCCAGCAGCTCGGCGAGGACCACCGCCACCGGTTCCACGGCCTTGCTGACGACGGAGAAGTTGACCTGGCCGTTGACCCGGACCCGGTCGAACTGCCGGATACGGCCCTGGGCGCTGCGGGCCACGTCGAAGACGGAGGCGACCGTCTCCCTGCGCCCGAGCCAGCCGCCGCACAGCACCGCGATGCCCTGCGCGCGGCGCCCGAACTGGCTGTTGGCGTGGTCGATGGCCATCAGGTCGGCGAGCATGTTGGGGTCGTCGCCGTACTTCTTCTGGGCGTTCTCGATGACCACCTGCTGCTCGTCCGCGAGCCCCTGAAGGGTGCGCACGGCCGCCTTGAGGACGGCCTTGGTCTCCTCCTCGGCGTCCTTGCGGACCTCGGCCAGCTCGACGGACTGACGGTGCAGCAGGCCGCTGTGGGTGAGGTGGAGTTCATCCCGCTGCCGTTGCAGCGTGTCGCGTTCCCTCCGGAGGTCGGCGTTCTGTCTGCGCAGTCCGATGTTGGTCTTGCGAGCCCGCAGGACGGCACCCACAGCGACCAGTGCTACGACAACCAGTGCCCAGAAGAGAGGGCCCTGTGCAAATGTCATGAGACTCACTTCAAGTGCCATGGCTATGGAAACGGCTTGACGCTCCCTCATGCGCGGTACAGCCCGGACTCGTTGAGCCACGGGTTGCGCCGCGCAGGGAAGGTCCCTCCGAAAGTGGGGCCGAGGAATTCATCCCTCCCGGAATGCCCCCATATGCCGTCAGCCCACTGGAAGTAAGATGATCTTAGCATCGGCCTCTTGGGTAAATGTCAAGACCAACACGCCAGTTGCACTCTTGACGCGGAATGTTCACATCCGCGGGCGGAGTCGCCACTCCCACCCGCCACCGTCACCAGGGTCTCCGACCACTTCATATGACGGATATTCAGGGCCGTACAGGGGCTTTACGGAGCTGAGAGAGGGCTGTGAGCTCGTTCGCGGAGTCCGCGAGCGCGCGTACGGGCGGAGACCGGGGCCGCTCGTGCGGCGCGAGCGGCACGAGCCTGTTGCTGCGGCGGGGAGCGATCGGTACGAGAACGAGATCTTCCGGGATCGGCGGCCGCGAGACCTCCGACGCGGACCGACCCCCCGTCGCCGCTGATGAGAGTGCGCAGGCCGCGTACGTGATGGAGGGGGACGGGAGGCGGGCCCGGCCGGCCGCCCCTGGCCGTCTCGGCCCTCGGTCACCGTGCGGCGTGCGCATCCGCACCGCGAGCACCGTCGAAACCCTGATCGACGCCGCGCACGAGGCCGGCCGGCTCCGCCGGGACGTGGGCTTGGGCGACCTCGTGCTGCTGTCGATCCGGCTGTCCCGCCCCTCCCGGGCGGCCTGGACCGCCTCGACGGACCACAGGCGGGGGCGGACGGGGTCGAGCCCTGACGAGGGGGCTCCCGGCGAGGGGCCCGGCAGTGGTGTCACGGCGCGCCCGCCCCTCCCGGGACCCCGGGTCACGTGCATGCGGGAGCGGGCTCTCGTCACTGTCGGCGACGGCGCGCGGAAACCAGGATGGAGCTCAGCCAAGGGGAAGCGCCCCCGGGGCACGAACGCCGGCCTCACAGGGCCGGCCCGATGACACAGGAGATCTCATGAACCTCTCGCAGAACACCGCGCAGCCGACCGACGCCCAGCCCAAGGCCGGCCTGACCCTGTCCCGCAAGGCCGCCCTCGGCGTCGCCGCGGCCGCGGTCATCGGCGGCTCGATGTTCGCCCCGAGCGCCTTCGCCGCGTCGGACTCCGCGCCCAGCCACTCCGTCGAGGCGGGCTGCGGGGACTGCTACCCGGATGTCATCTGATCCCGGGAGTCATCCGACTCCGGAAGTCGTCCGACAACGGCAGTCATCCGACTCCGGAAGCCGTCCGACAACGGCAGCGATCCGACTCCGGAAGTCACCCGACCCCGGCAGCCGGCCGACCCCGGCAGTGACCTGACCGGGCGGCCGGCCGGCCCCGGAGCTGTCCGACTCCCGTAGTCCTCTTCGGATCCGACCCCCGACAGCGCCCTGACGGGGCCCGCCGGCCACCCGGCCGGCGGGCCCCGCAGCCGGAGCGTGAGCAAGGAGAGTGAGCCGTGAACTGGCTCGAACGCTGTGTTTCCGACGCGGAACGGTTCCTCAGTACGCAGTGGCGCCAAGGGCCCGTCGTGCTGCGGCCGGACGATCCGCCCACCGAGATCCTCACCCCCGCCGCCCTCGACGACCTCATCGACTCGGGCGCCCTGAGAGTGCCCTACGCCGGACTGTTCACGATGGCGGGCGCCGTGCCGGAGGCGGCCTTCTGCCCGCCACGCGTGGTGGCCGGGCGGTATCTCGAAGGCTGGCTCGACCCGGAGCGCGTACGGACGCTGATCCGGGAGGAACGGGCCACCCTGCAACTGCGCTACGTCAACCACTGGTACCCGCCGGTCCGGCAGCTCACCGCCGGTCTCTCCGAGCAACTCGGGCGGCTGGCCGAGGCGTTCTGCTTCTACTCGCAGCCCGGACGCTTCGGCGCCGTACACCGCGACGACGGCGACATCCTCGTGCTCCAGCTCAGCGGAGCCAAGCACTGGCAGGTGTTCGGCGGCCCCACCGACGCGGGCTGGCAGCCCGTACGGGAGGACGACCCGGGCCCGGTCCTGCTCGACACCGTCGTACGGGCCGGCGAGGTCCTGTACGTCCCGAACGGCTACGCCCACACCGCGCAGGCCACCGAGGACGGCCCCTCGCTGCACCTCACGATCGCGCTGCGCGAGGCCGGCGCTGGTCATCTGCGCGCGGAGCTGCAGTCCCTGCTCGCCTCCGGCCTCGCCCTGCCCGCCCGCCCCCTCGACGACGCGGATCTGACCGGGACGGCCGCCGCCCTCCTCGACCACTTCCGCGACAGGCTCGACAGCGCGAGCGCCGAGTCCCTCGTGCACAGCGCCCGCCTGCACGCGTACAGCAGCCGCCCCACGGCCTGACCGGCCGGAGCACCCGACGGAGAGTGAGACCAACGATGGACTGGCTGAAGCGATGTGTCCGGGACGAGCAGGAGTTCTTCGCCAGGCACTGGCGTCGCGCACCGGCCGTGCTGCGCCCCGACGACCCCCCGGTGGACCTCCTGGACACCGCCGAACTGGACGGCCTGCTCGACGCCGGGCTGCTCAAGGTGCCCTACATCGGTCTCGTTCACGAGGACAGCCACGTACCCGCCGAGCGGTTCTGCACGCCCCGGGTGGTGCTCGGTGAGGTGGTCGAGGACTACGCGGACGCGGAACTCGTGCGCCGGCTGGTCGACGAGGAGCGGGCCACCGTACTGCTGCGGTACGTGGACCAGTGGCACCAGGGCGTACGGGCGCTCACCACGGGCCTTGCCGAGCAACTCGGCCGTCAGGTCGAGGCGTTCTGCTTCCGCACCCCCGCGGGCACCCGGGGCCGCCCCCTCCACCGCGACGACGCCGACGTCCTCGCGATCCAGATCAGCGGGGAGAAGCGCTGGCGCGTCCACGCCGGACCGGCCGACGGGAACTGGGAACCGGCCAGGGAGGACGGCGACCCGGGCGAGGTGCTGCTGGAGACCGTCCTGCGACCCGGCGAAGTCCTGTACGTACCGAGGGGGTTCGCGCACCATGCGGACGCCGTGGGCGACGCTCCGTCCGTGCATCTCTCGTTGACCGTACGCGAGGCGGGCACCGCGAACCTGTACGCCCTGCTGCAGGCTCTCCTCGCGGACGGAGCCGCGATCCCCGGCCGGCCGCTCGACGAGGAGGCGCTCACCGATGCCGCCGAGGCCCTGATCGGCCACACCCGCCGCACCCTGGCGACCCTGACCCCCGAGGCACTGGTGGCCCACGCGCGCGCCGCCATGCGCGCGACGATGCCGGCCGCCGCGTGACCCGTCCGGCCGGTGCCGGTCCCTGAACCGCCGCGCAGCCCACAGCGCACAGCCCCCGAAGCTGCGTTCGGGGGCCTTTGCGCAGTCCTGACGCGACAAGATCTTTTCTGCCTGTCCCTTCTGCCTATCCTTGCCCGGGGCATCCGATGCGCCGGTCGGCACCACCCGTCAGACGGCGACGAGGGGGGTACGTGGAAGGGCAGGAGCAGGTACGCACCGGGCCGTTCGAGGCGGCCCGGGGGCTGGGCGAGAACGACCTCGCCGTATACGGCTGGGTCCTCGAACACCGTACGGGCGACCCGGAGTCCGTATCCGAGGCCACCGGGATCGGCCCCGAGGAGGCCGGACTGAGCCTGGAACGGCTGCGGCGGGCCCGGTTGTTGCACGAGCAGGACGTTCCCGGGAGCTCCCGGGAGCTGTTCGCGGTAGCGCCCGAGACCGCGCTGGCGCAGTTGGCCGCGCCCGTGGAGGCGAAGATACGCGAACAGCAGGACAGGCTCGCAGGTATGCGCCAGGACCTCGGTCCCTTCGTCGCGTGCTATCACCAGCGGCATTCCCGCAGCGAGTCGTTGGAGCTGCTGGAGAACGTGCAGGACGTCCGCAACACCCTCAACCAGGCGTCGAACCGCTGTCGCAAAGAGGTGCTGACCAGCCAGCCCGGCGGCGGGGCGCGGGATCCCGAAGCGATGCGGGAGGCGCTGGTGCGGGACCAGTCGATGCTGGAGCGCGGCATCCAGCTGCGTACGCTCTACCACCACACGGCCCGTTTCAACGGCCCCAGTCAAGCCTACGTTGCCGCCGCGTCGGCGCTGGGCGGCAAGTACCGCACCGCGCACGAACTGTTCGGCCGGCTCATCGTCTTCGACCGCGAGCTCGCCTTCATCCCCGTGCAGGACGACAGCTGGGGCGCTGTCGTCATACGGGATCCGTCCACGGTCAGGTACCTCTGCGAGATCTTCGAGCAGACCTGGGACCGCGCCACCCCGTTCGCCGATGCCGTCAGCCAGGGTCTGGAAGAGGTGTCCCGGGAGATCCACGAGACGATCGTCCGGCTGCTCGCAGCAGGTCTGAAGGACGAGGCCATCGCACGCAGACTCGGTATGTCGCTGCGTACCGCCCGTCGGCACATCGCCGACATCATGGAGGAGCTGGACGCCACGAGCCGCTTCCAGGCAGGCGCCCATGCCGCGGCCCGGGGGCTCCTGGCGAGCACCGCTCCCGAAGCGGAATCGCCTGACAGCCCGGTCGCCTGACGTCCGCCGGCCGACGGACGGCCGTATCCGTCGGTGTCCGGACCGTGCTCCCGGTAGCGAACTCACGCGACTGGCCCGGGGCCCGTCCGGTGTCGGATGCTGTCAGCAGAGACCGCGCGGGACGCTTCCCGCGCGGCGCTTCGGCGGCGAGTACGAGGAGGGACATGGACGGCCGGCCCCTGGCACCTCCGGCACCCCGGGCGGAGAGTGAAGGCACGCTCCATCTGCGGGAGTTGCTGCTGTTTCTCTCCGTGCACCTGGACCGGGCGCCCGGCGTGATGTGGCCCGAGTACGAACATCCGGCCCTCGGTAGCCCGCAACGGCCGGATGCACTCGACGGCCTGGCCGCCGAACTCGGCCTGCGTACCGGCCTGGTCGCGAGCAGCCGGGGAAGCCGCACATGCGAGGGGGCACGGAACCCTGCCGCGCATCTGGTGATCCATCAGACCGAGGGTGCGGGGTTGTGGCGACTGCGCGGCGACCGGGCCGATGGCGGCGCGGGGGCCTTCCGGCACCGGCTGCGGTCGGGCGAAGTCCTCTACATTCCGGCACGCTGGTCCTGGACGGTGGAACTGACGCCGGGAGCACAGTATGTGATCACAGATCTGACGCCGCCCGGCAGTTAGGCCCTGCCGGCCCCTTGGACGCCGGGCGCCCGTGGGATCAGCCGCCCCATGAGGTGTCGCACGTGTGCACCACTCCCTGGCCCTGCAGTTCCCCGTCCGCGACGTTCCATCCGGTGGCGGGGTCGCCCGTGGTCCCCTCGGCGGAGACGTGCACCGACGAGAGCTCGATGCCGCCGCAATCGATGTCGGCGGCGCACGCGGGGGAGCCGGACTGGAGGGCCAACAGGGCGGCGGTGGCGGTGAGGAGCAGGGCAAGGCGCTTCGGCATGATTCCCCCAGGGACATGGTGTGGGGCCCGCCCTTCCGGCGGGCCCGCTCCGTTCGTGCGGCGTGTGACCACACTGGCCCAGGCCCGTCGCGTATGTACGGGAGCGAGCCCCTCACCAAGGTGCGTGACCGCTAAGTGAAGGGGGCTCGAATGCCCTCAAGCCGGTGGAATTCCGGCGAAGTTCAGGTTCGCGCACGCACCCTCAGGTCAAGTAGCCCCGCTGGATGGCCAGCACCACGAGCTGGGTCCGGTTGCTCGTGCCCGTCTTGTCGCGGAGTCGGCGCAGATGCGTGTCGACCGTGTGCGGGCTGATGCCCAGCCGACGGCCGATTCCCCAGTAGGTCTCGCCTCCTGCGAGCAGCGTCAGGACCTGACGTTCGCGGGGGGTCAGTGTGGGCTCGCAGACAACGGTGTTCAGGGCGTCCGGCATGGCGGGCTCCTCCTCGTCGACGGGTGACCGGCGGGCGCCCTGCAGGGGCTGGTCCCGTCCGGGCATCCACCACACTGCGACACCTGCGAACCCACCCGCGAGAGGCCGGACGCCTCATCAACCTGCCTGACAGCAAGGCGAGGTGGCGACAAAGAGGGACGAAGCGCTCTGCGTCGTTGCGGGGGCGGGCGCAGGGCCGGTGCCGGACCGACGCGGGGCGTCGCGGGCGGGCCCAGCGATTCCCGTCCTGGTGGGCCGGGATGGGTCACACATGGGTCACGTGGCAGGTACCGGTCAAAATGGACCCAAGGGGGGTGGCCGTAAAGCTCCTCGGTGACGCACAGGAAGCTAACAGCCATCACTGACATCGCCGGATCCCGGCCGCCGCTGCGGCCCGGGGAGTGGTGCTGTGCGGCAGCCGTCACCGGCCTCGGCGCGCCCGTGGGGACGCCGGAACCGCCACGGGGACCCCACTCCGGGGGGGAGCCGTGAAGTGTTTTATCGGGCAAAACGTGTCAAATGGCGTTAGATTTCCTCTCACTGAACCAGGCGATGCGGCAGCCCTGCCCGGCCTTGAGCGTCCTCTGTGAAGTCCCGGGCTTCGAGATCGAGAAAGCGGACCCGGTCGAGGCCGGTCCCTGGACACCGGCCCACCAGCAGCCCCCGGGTCCACGACACCGGGGCGCGTCGACGAGGGAAGACATGACTGACACGGGCAGCAACGCCAAGACGGCCGCCGTCGAACCGCCGGCGGCCGTCAAGCTCACCCTGCTGACGCTGACGGCGATGGTCGTCGGCTCGATGGTGGGCGCCGGAGTGTTCTCCCTGCCGCGGCGTTTCGCCGAGGAGACCGGCGTGGCCGGCGCACTGATCGCCTGGGCGATCGCGGGCGTCGGCATGCTCATGCTCGCCTTCGTGTTCCAGGCCCTCGCCGTCCGCAGGCCGGACCTGGATGCCGGTGTCTACGCGTACGCGAAGGCCGGATTCGGCGAGTACCTCGGCTTCTTCTCCGCCTTCGGATACTGGGCCAGCGCCTGCGTCGGCAACGTCACCTACTGGGTGCTGATCATGTCGACCATCGGCGCCGTCTGGCCGAGCCTCGGAGACGGGGACACCCTTCTCGCAGTGGTCCTGTCGACGCTGGGCCTGTGGGCGTTCTTCTTCCTGATCCGGCGCGGCGTCAAGGAAGCGACGGCCATCAACAAGATCGTCACCGTGGCCAAGGTCGTACCGATCCTGGTCTTCGTCATCCTGGCGCTGTTCTACTTCCAACCGTCCGTCTTCGCCGACAACTTCGGCGGCGCCGACTACGCAGGATCGCTGTTCAACCAGGTCCGCGGCACGATGCTCGCCACCGTGTTCGTCTTCCTCGGAGTCGAGGGCGCCAGCGTGTACTCCCGGCACGCCAAGCGCCGCGAGGACGTCGGCCGGGCCACGATCCTCGGGTTCCTGAGCGTCTTCGCCATCTTCGCCTCCGTCACCATCGTGTCGTACGGGCTGATGCCGATGAGCGAGATCGCCGAGCTGCGCCAGCCCTCCATGGCAGGGGTCCTGGAGCACGCGGTCGGCACCTGGGGAAAGGTCTTCGTCAGCGTCGGGCTCATCGTCTCCGTCCTCGGCGCCTATCTGGCCTGGACCCTGATGGCCGCCGAGGTCCTCTTCGTCGCGGCCAAGGACAACGACATGCCCCGGTTCCTCGGCCGCTCCACCACCGCCGACGTACCCGTCCCGGCACTGCTGATGACCACGTTGCTGAGTCAGATCGTCCTCGTCGTGACGATGTTCTCCGACGACGCCTTCAACTTCGCGCTCGATCTGACCAGCGCGCTGAGCCTGATCCTGTTCCTCCTCGCCGCCGCGTTCGCGGTGAAGATCGCGTTCCGGCCGGGCCGTGAAGGCACGGTGGGCGACAGCACCCGGCGTGAACTCGTGACCGCCGCGATCGCCACGCTCTACACCGCGTTCCTTCTCTACGCGGCGGGGCTGAAGTTCGTCCTGATCTCCTTCATCCTCTACGCCCCCGCGACCCTCCTGTTCATCAAGGCCCGGCGCGAGCAGAAGCGTCGGCTGTTCTCGCCCGCGGAAGCCGTGATCTGCGCCGTCTCGGTCGTCGGCGCCATCGTGGGTGTGACCGCCCTGGCGGCCGGCTGGATCGAACTCTGACCACTACGCACCCTCCATCCGCAAACGCACACCCATCCGACCGAAAGGCACACCGTGACGAGCACCGACACCACCGAGCCGGCCCTCGGCGTCCACTCCGAGGTCGGAAAGCTGCGCAAGGTGCTGGTCTGCGCTCCCGGCCTCGCACATCGCAGGCTCACCCCCACCAACTCCGACGACCTGCTCTTCGACGACGTGATGTGGGTGGAGAACGCCCAGCGCGACCACGCCGACTTCGTCAACAAACTCCGCCGACGCGGTGTCGAGGTCGTCGAACTGCACGACCTGCTCGCCGAGACGATGGCCGTCACGGAAGCCAGGACGTGGCTCCTCGACCGCAAGATCACCGCGAACGAGGTCGGCATCGGGCTCCTGGACGACACGAGAGCCTTCCTGGAGACGCTCCGGCCCGGCCCGCTCGCCGAGTTCCTGATCGGTGGCCTGGCCGTCGCCGACCTCCCCGACGACTTCCGCTCCCCGCACGTGGCCCTGGCTCGCGAGTCCACCGGCGCCCGCGAGTATCTGATGCCCCCGCTGCCCAACACCCTCTACACCCGTGACACCACCTGCTGGCTCTACGGCGGACTGACGATGAACCCCCTGTACTGGCCCGCCCGCCACGACGAAACCCTGCTGATGAAGGCGATCTACACCTTTCACCCCGACTTCAAGGGCTCCACGGTGTGGTGGGGAGATCCGGAACGGGACTGGGGCCGGGCCACCTTCGAAGGCGGCGACATCATGCCTGTCGGCAAGGGCGTGGTGCTCATGGGCATGAGCGAACGCACCTCGCGCCAGGCCATCACCCAGGTCACGGACGCCTTGTTCAAGAACGGCGCCGCCGAGCACGTGATCGTGGCGGGCATGCCCAAACTGCGCGCCGCCATGCACCTCGACACCGTCTTCACCTTCGCCGACCGGGACCTCGTCACCCTCTATCCGAAGATCATGGATGATGTCCATGCCTTCTCCCTGCGGCCCAGCGACAAGGCCCCGGGAGTCGAGATCACCGACGAGGGCACGACCCCGTTCGTCGACGTGGTCACCAAGGGGCTCGGCCTGCCCGGGCTCAGGGTGATCGAGACCGGCGGTGATGTGTATGCCTCGGAGCGCCAGCAATGGGACAGCGGCAACAACGCCGTGGCCCTGGAACCGGGCGTCGTCTTCACCTACGACCGCAACACCCAGACCAACACCCTCCTGCGCAAGGCCGGCGTCGAGGTCATCACCATCGTCGGCGCCGAACTCGGCCGCGGCCGAGGCGGCGGCCACTGCATGACCTGCCCCCTGGTCCGGGACGCAGTCGCCTTCTGACACCCCACCGCCCGCGACCGTTCCTCACCCTTCCGGTACCGGCGTCCAGGTGATGGCCCAGTCGGACTGCGGCCGGCGGCGCCGGACGCGGACGCTGCCACCGCCGCTGCCCGACGGCCGAGCGGCGCGGCTCGGGCCGGACGGCGCGGACCTGCCGGGCGCGCCCGCGCATGCCTCAGGGGCCTTCCGGCGCGGTCCGGACAACAGACAAGCCCTGGGCCACCGGCCCGGGGCTTGTCTGCGCGACCCCGCGCGTCAGACCTCGCCGCGCAACCGCTCCGCCTCCTCGGTGAGCCAGGCCGGGCGGACCATTTCGACATTGCGTCCGACGCCGTCGGCGGCCCGGTCCAGCGCGTCGGCGGCCGCCTGCGGGTCGGGCACCGTCCGGGCGTGGGCCGCCTCGGCGAGCGCCTGTGCCGCCGCGGCTTCCGCCGCCCCGGCGAGCTGCAGCGAGGTGGCCGCCCGCTCGGCTGTCTCGGCCGCCTGCCCGTACCGGCCGTCGGTCCAGTACGCCCACGCCATGTTGTAGAGGCAGACTCCCTCGGTGCGCGGATTCTCCATCGTCGACGCCGCTCGGAGCGCCGCCTCCAGCGATGTCAGAGCTTCCGCGACCCGCCCCAGTGCGAGCATGGCCACGCCCTTGGCGTTGAGCGCGTAGTCCGTTGCTTCCTGGATGCCCGCGTCCCGGTAGGCACGCACGGCCCTGTCGCCCGCTGCGATGGTCTCCTCCCAGCGGCCCATGGCCAGCAGGGCCGTGAAGCGGGCGTTCCATGAACGGGCCTCGGTGAACAGGTCCCCCGACGCAACGGCGAGTTCGCTCAGCCGGTCGGCACCGGCAAGGGCCGCCGCCCCGTCGCCCAGAGTGCTGTGGGCGAGGCTGAGATCCAGGACGGCATGCACCTCGGCTTCGGCGTCGCCGTTCTCATGTGCCAGGTCACCGGCCCGGGCGAGCGGTCCCATGGCGGCGTCGAGGCGTCCCAGCTGACGGTAGGCGTCGCCCAGGCCGAACATGGCGTTCTGCAGCGCACGGCGGTCATCGAGGCGCTCGGCCATGTCGGCCGCCTCGGCGAACAGGTCCGCCGCTTCCGCCAACGGGCCCGCGCTCAACCGGGCGTACCCGAAGCTGATGAGATGGACAAGACGCGCCCGGTCGTCGGTCAACTGTTCCTCCAGTGTCAGGTGCATCGAGATGGCCGCAAGCACCGAGCCGTGCCAGACCATCCATTCGCTGATCGCACCCAGGACCAGTGCGGCGCCGTCCATGTCCCCGGCGCGCACCCGGTGGTCGAATTCACGCCGGTACGGCTGTATGTCGTCCAGGGTGCGCCAGTTTGCGCGGGGCGGTTCGATACGCGCGTACCAGTCGGCCGCCCGCCGCTCCACAGAGTGCCGTCCCAGCGCGCCGTCCCGTGACATGGCGCCGTACGCGAGGTCGGCGTCCATCGGATGCAGCGCGAAGGTGCGGCTGGCCCGGTCCACCGACAGCATGCGCATCTGCAGCAAGCGGGACAGGACCGGCGCGACGGCGAGCCCGGGATCGAGGCCGGCCACGATCCACTCGATCGCCTCCCGTGGCACGGGCGTGCGCAGCACCGCGAGGACGTTCAGCACGGTTCGGCCGTCGGGGCCGAGCCGCTGGTATCGGTCCTGGGCGAGCCCGGCGACCACGTCGCCCCGCAGGGTGAAGTCCTCCAGTACGTCCTGCAGCGTCGGCAGAGTCAGCATGTCGTCGGCCATGGCGCCCACCAACAGCTCCAGTGCGCGCGGAACCCCGTGAACGTGGACCGACGCCTGCAGCAGCTGATCGTCGGACAGCTGCGCCACGCCGAGGCTGCCGTCCTGGTCGAGTTCGCGCAGCAGCGCCACGGACTCGGTGGGCGGCAGCCCGGCGGACAGCTCGACCTCCGCGGCGAAACGGCGCAACTCGGGCGCGAGCAGCAACGGTATCTGCGAGGTGACCAGCAGCCGTGGCGTGGATCTGGCCCGGAAGAGGCAGTCGAGGAAGACCGCCAGTTCGTCCTCGTCGTCGAGCCGGCCGTCGTCCTGGAGCCGGTCCTCGAGGTTGTCCATCAGGATGATGAAGAGCTGGTCGCCCATCGCGGCGAACAGCTCGCCGAGCTTGTCCTGCACGGGGCGGTTCGTGGCCCAGATGTCCAGCAGACGGGTCTCGCGATCGGAGCCGAGCACGCGGGCACAGTCGAAGTAGAGGCGTTCCAGGGAGATCCCCGACGTACGGGTGCTCAGATTGACCAGCCCCGACGGAACCGGAGCCCGGGCGTGCCCCGGCCACTCACCCTGCTCCAGCATCTCCATGACCTTGGCCGCGACCGCGCTCTTGCCCATGCCCCGTCGACCGGTGACGGTCACCATGCGAATGGCCGGATCGGCGAGGTGACGGCCGATCATCTCGCGTTCTTCAGCACGGTCCTTGAACAGCTCGAGCCCATGCGTGACCGGCAGCCCGATGACCTTGGAACCCGCCTGCGGAGGCGCGGAATCCGCAAGGGCCGGCGCGGGGCCCACGTCGGGCAGCGCCTGGGGGTCGGCGATCGCCAACAGCCCGGCCAGCTCTGCCCGGCGCGGCTCGCCGACCCGGCTCAGGGTGTGGTCGATGCGTGCCGCTGTGAGCCGGCCCAGCCCTTCCCATCGGTGGTGCTCGGCGACCACCCCGACTATGTGGGACCCGGCCCATACGGCGGAGCCCGACATCCCCGACCATGGCGACACCTTGGGGTCGGGGTCGGCCGCCGCCACCGGAACGGTGATCTCCAGGGTGCCGGTCCTCAGGTTGGACAGCGCAGCCACGGTCCCGTCCGCCTGGTGCAGTTCCCGGAACTGCCTCCCATCGGCGCTGCGGCGGCGCTTCCACAGCGGGAATCCCGCCGCATGCACGTCGATGACGGCATGACGGTCGTCGCCGATACGCCCGAACGTTGCGGGCACGACGGGGGCGGTACCCGGCGGAGGCGCGAAGGTCAGTACAGCCACATCGGTGTCACTGTCCGACCAGGCCACCTCCGCGGCCGCGATCCACTGCCCCGGCCGGTCGGCATCGAATCGCACCCGCACGCCCGCGGCCTCGGACACCACATGGAGCGCGGTCAGCACCGCCGTGTCGCCGACCCGGTAGCCCGACCCGCGCCGCCCGCCACCGGCGGTGGTGGTGACGATGACCTCCGCGATGCGGTGCGGGTCCAGACCGCCGCTCACAGCCGCCCTGTCAGTCCTCACCGAGCAGCTCGTCCCCGGCGATCAACGCCGTCTGGTCCGGCGCGTCCGCCCGCACCGGCTGCAAGGTCAATGTGAGCTTCTGAGTGACCGTGGCCGACCGCTTCGTCGTCGCACTGGCGTCGAAAACCCAGAACCTCACCTTCACTCCCGGCTCGTGGGTCCGTTCCACCCCCACGGTCAGCTCGAGCTCCACCCGCTCAGCCTTGAACCGCAGGTCGGCGTCCTCACCGGCCGACATCGCCCGGCTCAGCTCCTGGCGCAGCTGCGCGATCATGTCCGCCAACTCCACCGCATCATTCACAAGCAGGGCCCCCAACCGGCTCTTGTGACCAACTACCAACTGACCAGAGCCACATCATCACGCATCAGCCCCCCGGCCCGTCCACCCCCGGCAGCCCCGGCGCCGAGGGCGCGGCCGTGAGACCTGTGCCCCGACGGACTGCACGACGAATCGGGGCCGGACAGGGGCGCGCGGGGCCGCCAGTTGGCCGGCGGATGTGGTGTACGAGTGGTGCGAGTTCTCTGATTGGTGCAGACAACAGGAAAGGCCCGGGTCTATGACCTGGGCCTTCGGCGTGGAGCGGATGACGAGAATCGTACTCGCGCTCCGAGTTTGGGAATCAACGGCGCTTACAAGTTCGAAAGTGTGTCTGACCTGCATAAATGTCAGTGCGGTCAGCGATTACGGCGCCGGGTGGCCTTTGCTTGCGACGACCGGCTGCCCGGCTGCTTCCGTCAGTCCTCGTCAGGTACTGCCTCGGCCCCGTCGCGTCCGCGCATGCGGACGTAGATCGGGTTGGTGGCAGCGGAGGTCTCATCCAGGCTGTCGGCCTCCGCCATCCTCCCCTCGGCACGGAGCGCGCGGACTACGTCGTGGGTGACAGCCGCCTCGTTCCACTCGTAGGAGCCGGACCGGTAGATGTCGAGTGCCGCTTCGAAGTCGGCGTGTGCCTCCGGGTACCGGCCGAGTTCCCGATAGGCGACGCCGCGGAGATGCCGGGCCATGGAGCCGGCATAGGCGTCCCCCGCTCGCCCCGTCACTTCGATGGCGTGGGTGAGCGGTTCGAGGGCTGCCTCTGACTGACCGGCCTTGAGGTGGAGCCAGCCGATGTCCCGCTGCGTGTGGGCCTGCCAGATCTCGTCGCCGACCTGCTCGAAGATGCTCAGCGCGGTCCTGGCCGTGGCCGCGGCCTCGTCGAGGCGTCCCATGCCCGCCAGGACGCGGATCCGGGCGTTGGTGACGCGCCCGACCCAGTGCCGCTCGCCCATCGGGCCGAAGATCTCCTCCGCCCGGTCGTAGCGCTCGCGGGCGTCCTGGCGGCGGCCGAGGAGGCGATAGATCTTGCCGAGAGCGTAGAGGCTGGCGCCCTCCCACCTGCGGTCGTTGAGCACTCGGAAGTCGTGGACGGCGGACTCCAGGAGGGGCGCCGCCTCTTGCGGGCGGCGCAGATATCCGAGGGTTTCCGCAAGGGTCCGCCGCAGACGCGCCTGGGCCCTCAGGTCCTCGGCACGTTCGGCAAGGCGCAACGCCTCCCGCTGGCTCTGCTCCGCCAACTCGGGAACGCCCCGCCACCTCTGGAACTCGCCGAGTTTTTCAAGTGAGTTGAGGACGTGCCATGCGTCGTCGGCGGCACGCAACCGGTCCGCGGCCGTGGTCATGTGGTCCAGTGCTTCCCTGAAGTCCTTCTTCACCGCGTACGCGCGGGCGACGACCATCTCGTCCCGGGCCCTCCCGACCGGGTCGGTGCTGTCGTCCGGTTCGTTACGGAGAAGAAGCGTCAGCGCGGTGTCCGGTACACCTTCGGCCACGGCTGCCGAAGCGCGGGCACGCCGCAGGCTGGCGAGCACGCGAGGCCGGGTCTCGGACGGTGGCGCATCGAACACCCAGTCCGCAGAACCAGTAGGAAGGTTGATGTCATCGAGGAAGTAGGACAGCGCCTCCCCGATCTCGGCCGCCTCGGCGTTCATGCCGAGGCTTCTGGCACGGCCGATGGCCCAGTGAAGCCGCTCCTGCTCAGCGGACACCCAGCCGGCGGCCGGCTCCCGGCCCAGATCGCAGATCCTTTCGGCGGACACGTCCGCACCGAGTTCCGGCGCACGCTGGGCAGCCAGGCCGACCGCGGCATCACGGTATGCCTGGACCAATCGGGCCTCGTGCCGGCGCCGCTCCTCAGGCGGCAGTTGCTCGTACTGCTCGGCTGCGAAGACACGGATCAGATCGTGGACGCGATAGCTGGTACTGGCCTCCTCGCCCCCCTGTGTCTCCATCAGGCTGACCTCGATCAGCTCGTCGCACGTCGCGAACGCCGACCCGCGGGTGGTGCCGACGTACTCGAAGTGCCAGTCGGTGAACCTTCCGGCCGGGAGCGAGGCGATCAGTCCGAACGCCGCCCGGGTGGCCCCCTCGAGGTCCCGGTAGGTGAGCGTCAGGCATGCGTTCAGACTGTGGTCCTCGAAGACGAGTTCCCTCAGGCGGAGCTTCTCGTCCTCCAGCCGCGCCTGCATGCGGCTCAGGCTCAGGTCGGGCCGTTGCGCCAGCTTCGAACCGACGATGCGCAGAGCGAGCGGGAGCTTTCCGCAGAAGCGGGTGATCTGCAGGGCGGCTGCAGGGTCACTGGTGATGCGGTCGCGGCCGGCGTAGTGGGCCAGCACGTCCAACGCCTCGCTCTCGTCCGGCAGTGAGACGGGCACGGCCCGACGCAGGGTGACACCGGAGAGCGGCTTCCGGCTGGTGACCAGGACTGAGCATCCCGCGCCCACCGGCAGGAGCGGACGCACCTGTTCGGTGCGGTGGGCGTTGTCCAGCACGATCAGTAACCGCTGGTCGTTGGTGAGGCTGCGGAGAAGGGCAGACCGGCCGTCGACATCGGCCGGGAGATCGTCGCGAGCGACATCGAGGCTGAACAGGAGGTGCTCCAGCGCCTCGCTACTCGTCCTGGGCGTGTCGCCGTCGCCCTGGAGGTTGACGTAGAGCTGGCCGTCGGGATAGGCACCCTTGACCCGGTGTGCCGCGGTGAGGGCGAGAGTGGTCTTCCCTACGCCCGCCGCGCCGTGCACCACGACGATCCTCGCCTGGCTCTCAGTGGCGTCCACCGGCAGAGACGCACGGGACGGAGCGGGCACATCCCTGAGTAACGTCAGTAGTACGTCCAGCAAGGACCCGCGCCCCACCAAGGGCTCCACCCTGGGGAGTTGGTGCCGCCGGGTCCGGTCCGACACCGCCGTACGTACGGACTCCTCCCGTCGGGCTTTCACTGCCTGGTAGGCGACGATTCCGCCTGTCACGACAGTGGCACCGACGGACACCACCTTGGCCGTCGTCCCGCCGAATACATTGAAAATGAGGTCACCGGTCGTGCTCAGAGCAGTAGCGCTGAAAGCCGTCCCGGCCAGGAGAATCGTGTTGCGACGTGAACTGATCTCCCCCGCCATGGACATCCCCCCGAGGTCGGCGTGGCCCGAATGATGCCACGACGGCGAGGGCATCGACCAGTGGAGCGACGCGAAACGTACGGCTGCGGCATCCCGACCGCCGCCCTGCTGCATCTGAACTCGGCGCGGGCGGCGCCCCGGTGTACGGGCGGAGCCTTGACCAGATGCGTGAGATGGGGGTCGTCGGTGTCGGACGTCAGCAGCGCGACCGGCCTCGGCCGGCGTAGTGCCACTCACTGATCGTTTCAGAATGAGGTTCGGAGTCGTCTCAAGTGGGACGTGCACGTCGGCTCCACCGTCTGCCGCGCCCATCAGCATGCTGCCGGAGCGGCGGGGGTTCGGGCTGTTGCTTGCTCGACCGTACGCCACGGCATTACCTCGAGTTATCACCTTTTTGATGTGTTTTCCCTGGCTACAGCCGGTATAGCCTCATTCCGTTTGTAGCGTGGAGGCAGCATCGTTCGAGCTGCCCGATGGGGTCTCATGGCTGCCTGGCGGGTCGTATCCGGTTTCGGGCTCGACGAAGCACCGTTCCGTCATGACGCAACATCGCCGACAGGGTCGGCCCGTGCGCCGGCCTTCTCGTGAAGGAGAATCTGTGATCTCGAAAAGTAAGAGGGCTGCGCGTTCCGTGGCCGTGGCGCTCGCCACAACTGCCGCGCTCACCATCGGCATGCCGAGCGGTAACGCCTTCGCCATCGACCACGTCCAATGTGTGGGCGGGGAGAACTTCTTGAAGATCTGGTCGCACCTCGATGGCCGTGAGAGCGTCGACTGCTACGCGAACGGCGGGAAGACCGACTTCGGCGGGTGGTGGATCGACCGGATCTCCACGGGCAACAACGACCTGATCTACTACGACGCCAACGGTGACTCGGTGAAGATCGAGCGCTGGCACGACATCACCTTCCCGAACCATCCGCCGAGGGTCGTCGCCATCCAGATTGTGTGACGAGTTGACGTCCGGTTGCGGGGAATGACTGTCTCGGCCACGCTCTTCCGGGCGTGGCCGGGACGCGATGGCTTACTGATCGTTTCTTTGATGGAGGTCGGACCCCGTCGGCCCGTCAGGCCGGTCCACACGTCCTGGGCATTGCCGGCGGGCGGTACGCCTCACGGGTTTGCCGGCAGCTGCAGCCCCGTGCAGTTCCCGCGCCGCACCTGGTCCTTCGCGAAGGCGGCTACGTACTCGCGCAACAGCACGCTCCGCTGATTCCGCTCGGCTGCCGTCAGAGGCTCGTGCTTCTTGCCTGCCTCCCCGTAGAGGGATTCGTAGCCCCAGTGCGCGGCGAAGCCGGCATTCTCGCCTCCGCACTTGGCGACGGCCCACGCCCTGTCCTCGGTCAGCGCGGGCTTCCAGTCGGCGCCTTCGCCCATCGGCAGCGGGGCGGGGCCCGAGCCCATCTCGCGCAGCTTCCTGCCCCAGTCACCACGCCAGCTGGTGAGTTCGACGAGCGGATTGCCCGGCCTCGTGCTGTTACTCCCGTACGCGTCGTCGCCAGCCGTCTTCGGCGCGTTCAGGGTGCAACGTCCGACGACCCCGCCGTCAGCGATGGCGATGCGGACCTCCCCGTCGCGTCCTTGCGCCGGGACGCGGGTGGTGGCGAGAGCGTCGCAGGCGGTGCCCTTCGCTTCCGCGCGGGGCACATACCTGCCCGTGTCCGGTACCGCCCCGTCCTTCGGCGCGGGCAGCGGCTCGCCACCGCAGCCGAGCTTCTCTGTCACCTCGTTCGTCATCCGCACCGCGAGCCGCAGCATGGCCGCCTTCTCCTCGCGGCTCTTGGCGAAGTACGTCCAGGTGCCCACCAGCAGCCTGCGGTGTTCCGCAGTGGGGCCCTTGCCGCCGCGCGGGCACTCGGGCATGAGATAGACGAGGCTGTTCTCGGCCTCGAAGCCGGGCAGCCCGCCCGGCAGCACGGCGTGCGGCGGATAGGAGCTGCCTATGTACCGCATCTCCTCTTCCCGGTCCGCCCCGTCCAGATAGGCGTTTACGGCGACCACGACCTTGTCCTTGTCGTTCTTCAGCACGCAGTGGTATTGGCCGAGGTCCTCGTCGAAGGACTCCTGCTCCGTCCCGAGCCGCGCGTCCGTCCGTACCGTCTCCAGATCGCTGCCTGGCAGCTTGCCCCCGCACGCCTCACGTGCCAGCCGGCGTACCCGGACCCGGAATGGGCGGGCGGGCTCTTCGGGCAGGTCGGCGGTCAGCAAGCTCGTCCCGGGGTCGTGCTGCTTCTGGCACGCGACCACTTTGCCATGGACCAGGAGCTCGATCTCTCCGTTTCTTCCGGGCCCGACGTTCACGGTGATCGAGTGGTCACCCTGATCCAGGTGGAGGTGATGGCTGTGCCCCATGACGCACCTCCACGGTGCTGTCGGCAGGTCCAGCCCGGACCCGGCGCCCCCTTTGACCGTATCTGCGCAGCGACGCGCTGAACGGAGTCCACGGAACTGAGGAAGGAACGCGTCCTGGGCCCTGGCCGACTGCGGGAGATTCCGAGAGCGACAATTGTGGGTGGGTGCGGTACTGGTCGGTTCACGGAGTCAGGTCGCGAGGTCCTGCCCGGTGGACCGGGTGCCGAGCCGGCGGGAGACGACGATGAACGGCTCGGTCCGTGTCGGACAAGTTGTCGGGGTACCACTGCGGATGCACTGGAGCGTGCCGCTGCTGGTGGTCCTGCTCGCGTACGGTCTTGGCCGCCAGACCCTCCCCGCATGGACTCCAGGGCGCTCGAATGCGGTGTACACCTTCGCCAGTGCCGTGGGAGCCGTGCTGCTCATGGGCAGCCTCCTGCTCCACGAGACGGCACACGCTGCGACTGCCCGCAGGAAGAAGATCGCGGTACAGGATGTGACGCTGTGGGCGCTGGGCGGGATGACCCGGATGGGGCGACCGCCGACGGCCGCGGTGGCTTTCGCAGTGGCGATCAGCGGGCCGCTCACCAGCCTGGCCATCGGAAGCGTCGCGCTCGGAGCGGGAATCGGGCTGCACACGCTGTCCGGCTGGGCGGTGCCCGCCGCCGTTCTGGTGTGGCTCGGCTGGGCGAACCTGTTCCTGGGCGCATTCAACCTCCTTCCCGCTGCGCCGCTCGACGGCGGAAGGGTGGTGCAGGCGCTGTTGTGGTGGCGTACCGGAGACCGGGAACGTGCGGATCGGGCGGCCTCCCGAAGCGGTCAGGTCGTGGGCGGGCTGCTGATGGCCTTCGGCTGGATCTCCTTCCTGCGAGGGGCGCCGGGCGGGCTGTGGCTCATCGTCGTCGGTCTCTTCATCACGGTCGTCGCCGGCGCCGAGCGGCAGCGCGCCGTGATCCACACAGCACTGCGGGGCATCAAGGTCGCCGACGCCATGTCCAGCCCGGTGACCACCGGCGCCGACTGGCTGACCATCCGGCATTTCATCGATGAGGTGGCAGTGAACTCCCGCCATTCCACCGTGCCGCTGCTCGATTTCGAAGGCCGTCCCAGCGGGATCGTTCAGATACGCAAGCTTGCCCGGATACCGGGAGCGCGCCGGGAGGCGCTGCGCGTGCGCGAGGTGGCGATCCCGCTGTCACAGTGTGCGGTTTCCGCCCCGAGTGATCTTCTGAGTGAGGCTCTCGACAGGCTCCGCCCGGGTGCCGGCATGCGCATTCTCGTCGTGGACGGGAACCATCTGGTGGGGATCGTCACCGCAAAGGACATTTCACGGCTGATCCAGCGGCACACACTGGGGGGCCAAGAGCCCGAATGAGCCCGGGTTCCGCAGCGTCGTCGGCGATGTTCACCCCTCGGCCAGGAGACCCGTCGTCTTCGCCGAGGCGGGGCAACCGTTGGATTCAGACGGAGGCCTGTGGAGACGGCGCCTTCCATCTCGACGAGCAGTTCGAGAACCCCGGTTGCACACCAGAGATCATTCCGATGAGGAGGCGCCGAGGCGCATTTTCGCGAAGGACGCCGGTGAGTCGGCGAGTGCTTCGTGAGAAGTAGCCCCTGACCTGCCCCTGACCTGCGGAAACAGCGGCCTCGATGGCTCACTCCCGAGGTGGGCGAAGGTCCGGTATTCATCGCTGGTCACCGCTCTGAGGGGAACGGATGGGGCACGGTGCGCAGTGGTGGCTTCCGCTGTCGTTCACCGGTCCTGAGGCGGGCGACCGGCGTGTGCGGGGTTCCTTCGAGGCCGGTGGTTCATAGCCGCCACGCCGACGAACAGTGTTCCCAACTGCAGGTACTACGCGTCGACTGCTCCGTCAACGGCGGCCGGGCCGAGGGAGTCGACGTCCTCCATGAAGCTCAGCATCCGGGCGTTGACCAGGTCGGGGTGGTCGATCTGCGGTCCGTGGCCGGTTGCCGCGACGATTTCGGCGCGGGCGCCGGGGATGACACGCGGTACGCGCTCCAGCTGCCGCTTCGGGTGCACGAGCAGGCTGCGCTTGCCCATGATGAGGTAGAACGGCGTCCGGATGGAGCCCAGCTCTTCGTCCGACAGGGGCAGTGGGGCGGGGCGGCGTATCCGGAAGGCGCGGACGCCCGCCTGGATCCACTTGCGCAGTTCGGGAACGACGAGTACCGGCTGCTCCAGCCAGGCGGCCAGGCGCGGGCGCAGCGCCTTGGGGGCGAAGGTCGCGAACAGGCTGGCGAAGATCCACACGAAGAAGCGCAGGCCCACCTTCTCCAGGCCGCCGGGGTCGAGGGCGGTGACGGAGGCGAGCCGGCCGGGGCGGAGGTGCGCCTGGTTGATGACCAGCCAGCCTCCGTAGGAGGAGCCGACGAGGTGGACCCGGTCGAGGCCGAGCGCGTCGAGGGCCTCGTCCATCCACCGGGCCGCGCGCTCGGGCTGCCACATGGGTTCGCGCTGGACGCTGCGGCCGGGGTCACCGGGGGTGTCGAGCGCGTAGACGGGGCGTTCGGCGCTGAGCGCGGGGGTGTTGGGGTACCACTGGGCCGAGCAGCCGCCCGAACCGTGGATCAGTACCACCGGTGTACGGGACTCGGCGGCGGGGTCCGCAGGGCCGTACCGGTAGACGTGCGTGGTGCCGAAGCTCGTCTCCACGTCCGTCTCGGAGCGGGCGGGCGCGCCCATCGCGTAGAGCGCGTCGCAGGCGGCGAAGTACCGGTCGCGCAGGGTGTCGTTGACGTAGTGGCCGACGTCGCGGCGTACACGGGTCGTGTTGTCGGGCACGGTGGCACCTCCTGGAAGATCCGTTCTTCGTGATACGACCGTACCATGATGTTGATACGGCGGTACCATGAAAAGAGGCTGCTGACCCATCACCGACGGGCGGAGACGCGAGAACATGCCGAAGCGCGTGGACCACGAGGAACGGCGCAACCAGATCGCCGAGGCGCTCATTCGGGTCGCCGGACGGCGCGGACTGCACGCTGTCGGCATGCGGGACGTGGCTGCTGAGGCCGGCGTGTCACTCCGGCTCGTGCAGTACTACTTCGAGACCAAGGAGAAACTGCTCTTCTACGGGCTCCAGCACCTGACCGACCGCTTCACCGCACGGGTGGCTGCCCGTCTCCGCGCCGCCGGTACGAACCCGGGCCCGCGCGCGACGATCGAGGCGCTGCTGCTGGCCTCCCTTCCGACCGACGAGGAGGGGCGCACCTTCCACCTTCTCTACACCTCCTACTCGATCCTGTCCGTGACCGACGAGGCGCTGGCCGCCCAGCCCTTCATCGACAACCCCGACGCCGCGGAGAATGCCCTGACCGGGCTGCTCGAACAGGCCCAGGCGTCAGGCCTGGCCGATCCCGGTATCGCCGCGCGCACGGAGGCGATCAGCCTGCTCGCCATGACGGCGACCATGGGCACCAGCATCCTCGTGGGCCAGCGAAGTCCGGAGTCGGCCGTCGCGGTACTACGTCACCATCTGGACCGGATCTTCTCGATCACCGAGACGTCGGTGCATGCGGCGGGCTCGATCTGACGCGCCATCAGGGTGCTCGTGGTGGCGCGAATGGCGCGTGGGCTCCGAGAGGCCTGGACAGCGAAGAAGGCCCAGGTCTCTGACCTGGGCCTTCTCTCGAAAGCGAGGTGCGTGGCAGGGGTGATCTTCTTGGCGATGGGGGAGCGGTCGGCGCCGGCGAGGTCGATCTCGGGGGCATTGGCACGGGTCCAGTAGCCGCCGATCGCGTTGGTGTCCTCGGGCAGTCGGTCGTCGGTCAGGCGCCGCAGAGCCTCGCGGATCACCGGCTCGACGGCGCGGCCGCGTCAGGACGTCCTACTGGTGCGGATCGATTGGAGTGGGAGCACCGGTGCTGCTCCTTCGACTCCGCCTGGGCCGTGGGTGAAGAGACGGCGGCCCCGCGGAGGCGGCCGTAGGGGCGAGGCGTGAAGTGCCCGATCGGAGGGGCGACCGCCGTGGTTCGCTCGATTGGGTCGCCGGGTTTCCATTCGACCGAGGCCGCTCGCATTTCACTTGGCGGCTGACTTAGTTCCGAAAACCCCGCCGAAGCGGTGAGTCACCTCTTGGGCCTCACCCTATTTCTCTACGGGGGCTGCGTTTCGTCGGCGATTCGAGAGGTTTTGTCTGCTGTCCTGTCGGAAGAAATTACTCGGAGGGTTGACTGTACTTTCGTGAGCGCGAAGGTGTGCGTAAAGGGACTGGCTGTTCATTTTCATGATATAGTCCTAATGAATTTACAGGACGCCACGAAAAAAGGGGAATGGCGTGAATATCGAGAAGGTCACGGCTCGACGTCTTACGGCCGCAGAGGTTTCGGAATTGGGCCTCCAGGACGGAATCTTCGTCTCGGCGGAGATGGATGGCCTTCCTCTCGACTGCTATGCCCCGGCTTTCCTTACGGGGCCGGGTAAGAATTTCGAGGGAGGGTCCTTCACCGCGAGGACGATCTTCGGTGAGGAAATTCATGTTCTCCCGGACAATGTCGAAGAGCGCGGGATCTGGATTGCCGACAAGGCAGGGGAAGAAATCGAGGTTCTCCGGAGTGCCGGCGTCCTCCTGAACCTCGCCCTCTTCGTGCCCGACGGGAGCAAGGAATCCCTGGAGTCGCTCTACTCCGCCGCACGGGACGCGTTCGGCGCGGGGATCGTTCAGCGCTGGAGCGAGGAAACCGTCGCGGTGCCGGACGTCAAGGTCGACCTGTACGAGGAGCCGGCCCGGGGGCGGAAGAACACGAACGGCCAGAACCGCGACCGCCGTGCCCTGGACATCTACCCGACCCGAGTGCGGTTCCTGGAGCCCAGCGATGGCTGGAGGTTCATTGTCGAACCGCACAAGGAGATCGTCGATGACACACCGACGATCTGACCTGATGGCAGGTTAGCCTCGATACTTTGCGGGAGCCCGTCAGCTTGCTGACGGGCTCTTCTTCGTTTGCTGGGGCGTGTGGGCAGGCCGCTGGCCCGATTGTCGCGTTGGGCAGGCGCCGGGGTCCATGTTTCCGGTGGGATGGTTCAGGCTCGTCGGGACAGGTGGATCTGCTGATCAACCGGGGTTCGGAAGGGCGCCGAGTCGCTCGATCGCGCTGGTGATGACGTCGGTCCAGTCCCAGTGGTGGGTGAATCGCAGGTGCCGGCGGCGGGCGGTGGTGATCAGCTGGGTGGCGGCTGAGAAGAGGCGGAGTCGTAGACGGCGGGGTTCCCGGAGCCGGGCCGGGCCGGGCAGGCCGGTCGGGGCGAGCATCGGCATTCAGGCCGGCAGTGCGAGCTGGACGATCTCCAGCCAGGTCTGGTTCTGGGCCGTGCCGTGCACGGGAGGTTGCGTGAGCCGGTGGCGCGCGCATTGCTGATGCGGTCCTCGGCACGGCGCTGTCGGTGCCGCAGTGCCGGCTGCGCGATCGGGGTGTCCTTGGTGTCGGTGGCGAAGCGGGCCTCGTCTGTCGCGGAGCTCCTGCGTTTGTTGCCGGCCCCCTGCGAATTCGTCAGCGATCGGTAACAGAGGGATCTTGCACGGGCGTTCGTATGTCTTCATGAGGGCACGGCATCGGCGGAGACAACAAAGGGGCGGGCGGACATGGCGAGGCATAAGGGAAGGACATGGCACGGCCGGCTTCTCGCGGCGGCGCTCGGGGTGACAGCGGTGGCCGCTGCCACCTCGGTGTGGACCGCACAGGCCGGCCCCGTCGGAGGGGGTCCTCAAGCGCGTGTCTCTGCGCCGGACGCCCAGCGCCAGGACCAGGTGGCCAAGGTGTCGGCGGACATCGCGCATGCCTCGGACCGCGGCGCCCGGGGCGTCAACATCACCATCGATGACGGACCGGACCCGGTCTGGACGCCGCAGGTACTGCAACTGCTGAAGGACAGCGGTGTGAAGGCTACGTTCTGCATGGTGGGCACGCAGGCCCAGGCACACCCGGACCTGGTCAAAGAGGTCGTGGCGGCCGGGCACCGGCTGTGCGACCACACGATCTCGCACGACACCACCATGGACACCAAGTCCGAGGCATACCAGTCCCAGCAGATCCTGGATGCCGAACGCATGATCACCAAGGCGTCCGGGGGCGTCCGACCGCAGTATTACCGGGCCCCGGGCGGTGCTTTCACCCCGTACAGCCGGCAGCTCGCCGCGTCCCGGGGGATGCGGCCGCTGGGCTGGAACGTCGACTCCAAAGACTTCGAGCGTCCCGGTGTGGACACCATGGTCGCCACCGTCAAGAGCGAGATCTCCAACGGGCCGACCGTCCTCTTCCACGACGCGGGAGGGGATCGCTCCCAGACCTTGGCCGCTCTGCGCGAGGTGCTGCCCTGGCTGAAGCAGCAGGGGTACTCCTTCGGCTTCCCCGTGCGGTGAGTGAGGCTCGCCCGCACTGACATCGGACCCGGACCCCCGGCACCGGCAGACAGACATGAACAAGTTGGTCGTCGCAACCTCCGACCAGTCTCAGGTGATCAAGAGTGGCCAGGCGGCCACGTTCTACACACCGCAGGCCGACGGTAAGCAAGTCTCCATTTCGGGCGAGTACAAAAGAAGCCCCCGGCCACTGGCCTGGGGCTTTTTCATGGAGCGGGCGACGAGAATCGAACTCGCGCTCTGAGCTTGGGAATCACCTGGCGCTTCGGCCGGTGAGTCTTATCTGACCTGCGGGAATGATGACTCCTGGCCCTATTCTGGCTGCCCTGGCGAACCCTGTGTCGTCCGCTGTTCACCGCCCTTACTGGCACTTTGTGGCACGTCCTTGCCGCAGGCGCCCTCGACCGCCTCTCCTGAGGTGCCGGTTCGGAGTCAGATCAGCGAGCGACCGGTCGGCCCGAGCCGGAGTACCTGAGGTGCTGCTGTCTGTTCCCGCTCGACACCTGGCAGGATCTCGTCCCGTGCCAGGGAGTGGGCTTGCATGTCGGCGAGGTGCCGACAGTGCGCACTCTCGTCGGGGTACGAGGTGAAGATCGCGGCGACGTTCTCGCCGGCGCGGACCGGTAGCCCGGCGAATGTGTTGTGCGCGTGCTCGGTGGTCAGGAAGGCGAGCGGTGCGGGTCCTGTCTCCTGGAGCGCGGGGAGGAGGCCGTCCCGGATCAGCGCGATGCCGTTCTGCCGTCCGGGAGGGAAGGACCACACGGTGGCGGACATGAACCGGTCAGGCGCCGTAGCGCTGACCGGGGGCCGCCCGGACAGGGAGCCGGTGAAGCCGCCCCCGGCCGACACGGGGCGCAGGAGGAGGACATCGTCGGAGTCGAGCATGGTGTCGTTCGCCTGCGGACCGTGCTCGGCCCAGACGGGTCCGCCGTAGAAGTTCGTGAGCGCGCGATGGCGCGCCTCCATGTCCCGGAATCCGCGCAGCCAGACGAAGCGGTCCGGATCGTCGAGGTCCCGGAACTGGCCGAGCACACTCATCCCCACGTCTTCCTGGGATTCGACGAACTCCCGGTCGAACAGCTCGATGAGTTCGTCGCGCCGACCGGGACGCAGCGTGTACTGGCGAAGCTCGATCACGGCCGGTGGGCCGACGAGTTCGGTGGGTGGCACAGCAAGACTCCTGTTCGATGTTCTCCGGGCAGGGCTCCCGGCCTGTTCGGTCGTAGCCGGGAGGTGGTTCGACGGTAGGGGAGCTGTGTGACAGGTGCTGTCAGGGTTTCCGAGGAGAATGCGCGCATGTCTGCCAGTCGACTGCTCTCGGTGCTGCTGTTGCTGCAATCGCGGGGGCGTATGTCCGCGCGGGGAATCGCCGACGAGCTGAACGTGTCCGTGCGCACCGCCTACCGTGACGTGGCACGTCTGCAGTCCGCAGGGGTCCCGGTCTACGCGGAGCCGGGCCGCGGGGGCGGCTACCAGCTGCTCGACGGCTACCGCACCCGCCTCACCGGGATGAGCGAGGGCGAGGCGCGGACACTGTTCTTTGCCGGACTGCCCGGGCCCGCCGCCGACCTGGGATTCACGGCCGAGATGTCGGCGGCCCGGCTGAAGCTTCTTGCCGCGCTGCCGGCAGGACTGCGCGAGGAGGCGGCACGGGCCGCGGCGGTGTTCCACCTGGACGCCCCCGGCTGGTACCGGGAACCCGAACAGACCCCGCATCTCCCCTTGTTCGTCGACGCGGTTCTCACCCGGCGTGCGGTGGATGTGCGCTACCGCCGCTGGCGCGCCCCGCAGGAGGTGGATCGCCACCTCCACCCCTACGGCCTGGTACTCAAGTCCGGTACCTGGTACCTCGTGGCCGCCACCGACAAGGGGACCGCGACCTACCGCGTCGCCCAAGTCCTCGACGCGGCGCTGGGCGACGAGCGGTTCGACCGGCCGCAGGACTTCGACCTGGGCGCGTACTGGGTCTCCTACCTCGATGACTTCCAGGCTCGCCGCTACACCGGCACAGCCACCGTCCGCCTGTCTCCCCGGGGACGCCGGCGCCTGCCCGACAACGTCCCCCCGGAGGTGGTGCGGGCAGTCGACTCCACCGCGACCGCTGTCGGCGACGACGGATGGGTCGAGGCGGTCATCCCGGTCGAGGGCACCGAGCACGCCTGCGGCGAGCTGCTGAGGCTCGGTGGGGATGTCGAGGTCGTTGCACCGGCCGAACTCCGCCAGGCCATGGCCGCCACCGTAGGGATACTCGCCCGAGCCTACGAGAACAAGGAGCCAGGTGGTGCGCTGGTCCGCGATGCCTGGAGAAGTCTGGGCAACGACGAGGCCCCAGGTCGCTGACCTGGGGCCTCGTGGAAGAGCGGGTGGCGAGAATCGAACTCGCGCTCTGAGCTTGGGAATCACCGGTGCTTGTACACTCGAAGTGCCTCTGGCCTGCATGTTTGACCCTGAGATGCGAGGCCGGCGTGGTCTCAGGGCGCCGAGCTTGACCGCTGTTGTCCGCCCCGAAGGGCATGGATGGGGCACGGCGACCGAGGGGCTGGCAGCCTCTCTTGCGAACCGCATTCCTGTCGAGCGGTCGGCATCCGTGAGGCCATCAGTCCTC
This sequence comes from Streptomyces sp. NBC_01224, assembly GCF_036002945.1. Taxonomy (NCBI): domain Bacteria; kingdom Bacillati; phylum Actinomycetota; class Actinomycetes; order Kitasatosporales; family Streptomycetaceae; genus Streptomyces; species Streptomyces sp. NBC_01224. The sequence continues at coordinate 4,837,663 of NZ_CP108529.1, forward strand.
GTGCGGAGCCTCAAGCTCGTGGAGCCGTTCCCCGATGTCGTCGGCCCAGGCCTGTGCCCACTGCCGCAGCCCGGCGATTGCCCGCTCGCCGAGTCCGTAGGCGGCGAATTCCGTGTCGTCGATCCAGTCGGCTCCGCTCAGCCGAGCTTGAAGCTCGCTGAGGTCGAAGGAGTCGCGGGCATGGCGCCGCCCGAGCTCTTCGAGTTCGACGGGGTTCCAGCGGTCCGTGGCGGCCTGTACATCGATCAGGTCCCTGGCGAGTCCACGGTCGGCCAAGGCCCGGACCTTGGTGCCGACGACATCTTCGAGGGACAGCACCAAGCCGTGCTCGGTGTGTACGGGTGGTCGCCAGAGTGCCTCCTTGAGGATGTCGACCTCGCACTCTTCATGGCTGGCAGGATCGGTGACGATCAGACGTGCGGACAGCGGGTCTGTTTCCAGGGTTCTTACGCGCCATCCGCGCTGCTCCAGCCCGGTACGTACGACGGTAGCGATGTCCTCCATACGATCTGGGTTCTCGGTTGCGACATCGAGGTCCTGGCTGAGCCGGTCGACCAAACCGTGCGCCTGGACCGCATAGCCGCCGGTGAGCGCGAGGGGGTAAGCGCCGCCCACAGCGAGCACGTCTGCAAGCAAGCGGCGGTGCAGGTCCGTGAGATTCACGCAGCGGCCTGGGCGCTGTGAGCCAGCTCGCCGAAGGCGCTCTCCCAGACCTCACGGACATCACGGCTGACCAGTGTGCGCAGTGTGGGCCAAAGGCCGACGAGAAGGTCCCGGTTGAGGTATTGGACCAGGTCGTCGTGCTGGCCCTCGGCCAGGACGATGCGGTAGTAGCTCATCCGCAGCCGGGGCCGGTCGAGGTCGAACGTGGTCAGCCCTGACCACGCAAGGTGGAGCGGCAGGCGTACCGGGCCGTGCTTGGGACCGGCAAGCTCGGAGAGCGCTGCGGGCAGGCGCCGGGCGAACTTGGCACGACGGAGATCGGAAAGACGAGGCTGTGATGCCATACATCGATTATCCAGGAAGAGCCGACGACGAGCCGCTCGGGCCGCAGACACCACTCCTGCGAGCAGGAGACCGGCCCGCTGCCCCGCCGGCGGCGAGCATCGGGTTGAGCAGGCCCACCACGGCGAGTGGGGTGATCACGACGTTGTAGCCGAAGGCCCACAACAGGTTGCCGCGGATGGTGGCGAGGGCGCGGCGGGCGAGGGCTTCGATGTCGTCGCGGACGAGGGTGACGTCGGCGGCGCCGATGGCGACAACGGTGCTGGTGCCTGTCGCGGTGCCGAGGTCGGCCCCGGCGAGCGCCGCCGCTTCGTTGACGCCGTCCCCCGACGACCGCGACACGTTTCCCCTCCGCGCGCAGCGCGCGGAGGAGTTCCGCTTCGCGCTCGGGGACCGGCGGTAGAACTCGGCCCCCAGCACCAGCGTGATGCCCACCAGACCGCCCACGACGATCGAGAGCGCCTGGCCACCGGTCTGGCTGATGGAGTGCGCGACGATACCGGCCACCGCACCGACCAGACCTGCGAGCGTCGCCCGCGCTGAGATCCGGGCGCCTGGCCCCCCTGCGCGATTGCGGCGTGTTGTCACAAGAATCTCCCCTGACTCCCTGTCGGCCCCCGACAGTGCTGAGTCACCGCCGATGCCTTCAACACCCACCGCCCCGAGGGGTATACGGAACAAGAAGGAACCAGCCGCGCAGCCGTCTCCGCCTCTCGCTACCGCGATGCGCGGTACGGAGGAATCACCTGTACCCGGCCATCGGAAGTGGCCTCGAAGGTGTCCTGCTCGATGCCGAAGTGGCTGTAGCCCTCCTCGGAACCCTGCACGCAACTGACGTGCGAGGAGGCCGACCTGAGAATTCTGTTAACCCATGTAATCGATGAACCTGGATGGAGGGTCCGGTCGCAGGAACGTTGCTGGGCCCGTATCCATGTGCTTTTTCGTCTCTGCCGTGGTCGTGGCGGGGTGGGTTGCCTACCACTCCGCCAAGGCAAACAGAGTGAGCACTGTGAATGCGCGTTTGGCTCGTGTGTCTTCTTCCTCGTACGGTCCTCACATCGGAAACTCAACCGGCCCAACCGCCAGGAGACACCATGCAGTTGGCACACGATGAACAAACCGGTCTTGTCACCCGAACCCAGATCGCGGAGCGCGCGGGCGTGAGGCGCCCGGCGGTGTCGAACTGGGCCCGGCGGCACAAAGACTTTCCCACCCCTGTGCGCTCCGGCGATACGGAGCTCTTCCACGAGGCCGAGATCACGCGGTGGCTGATGAACCGCACCATTCCTCAATCACAGTTGCTCGACGGGGAGCAGGCGGGAACCACCTACGCCGACCGATTCCGCCGGACCAGCGGTGATCGACCGTCCGCGGAACCGAAAGCCGTGGGGAGCGGCGCTCAGCGCATCGGGACCGAGGACAAGAAGGCCGTCGATCAGCTGATGGGCCGACTCGCGGACCGGGTCCGAGGCCCGGCGGCGATGGCGGACTTCGTGAATCTCTGTCTCATCGTGATGTACGTACGACATGCGGAACCGGAGCAGTGGCGCCGGATCGAGGACGCCATGTCGGCAGGTCAAGGGGCCAGGGACGTGCAATCGCTGCTCCGTTCCCTCGGCGACATGGCCCAGGACACGCTGCGCCGGAACGGCGACCGAACCGACATGCGCAGCAGCTTGCTGCAACTGGAACCGCGGAGCTGGGACGACCTCACTACGGCAGTACGGACGGCGGCAGGCACAGGCGTTGGCGCGTTCCAGCTCGTGTGGGAGTCGTTCAGCGCCCGGGAAGGGCTGCAGAGCTCGGAGTTCTGCAGCCCGGTGGGCCTGGCCTCGCTGTCTGCGGCACTCGTACTGACTCCAGGACAGAAGGCCACAGTGCTGGACCCCTACACGAGGGGCGGAGAGATGCTGGCGGCTGCGTACCGGCACATCGGAGGCGCGCGGGGGACCGTGTATGGCGAGACCCTCGACAGCCGGCTGCAAGCGGTCGCGAGTCTGTACCTTCTCCACCTCGGCGTACGACCGAAACTGACCAGCACCCGGTCCGACCGATGGCCACCGAACCGCGAACACGGCGCCGACGTGGTGCTGACGAACCCTCCGTTCAACATGAGCGACGCACCCGGCCCCGGGCGCCGGACGGGAAACTGGCCGTACGGACCACCACCACAGGGCAATGACAATTTCGCCTGGGTGCAGTACGTCCTCGGTGCGTTGGTACTCGACGGCCGAGCCGTGGTGGTCATGCCGGTGAAGGCAGGCAACTCGGTGAACGTTGCCGAGCGCGAGATTCGCCGCGCCCTTGTCCGCAGTGGGGCTGTGGAGTGCGTCATCACGCTGCCGTCCCATCTGTTCTCCGCGACGCCCGTGCCGGTTTCCCTGTGGTTGCTGCGACGTGTGGAGCATCCGGTGAGAGAAGACGTCTTGTTCGTCGATGCCCAGGAGCTGGGGACAAAGGTCCGGCGCCGACGAGTGCTGCGCGACGCAGATCGAGATGCGATCACGGCCGTGGTCCGCCCATGGCTCGACGGAGAGCAGTGCCCGGACGGTGAGGAGTACGCGGCGCACGCTGCCGACCGGGGCTTGTCGGCTGTCGTCGTGGCCCGCGCGGTCATCGCCGACGAGGAGTGTTCGCTGCGCCCCGCCGATTACTTGGGGGGCGGAAATTACGGCGCTGCTCCCGTTGCGGCCCAGCTGCGCGAAGCCGGTGAGGAGGCGGCAGGGCATACGGACATGCTCCGCCTGCTGGAGCAGCGATGGGTGGAAACGGGCGACGGCTACCGCACGGGCTCGGGATCCGGCGGCTGGAACGAGGCAGTTCTCAAGGACCTGTGCGAGATCCGGCCCGGTCCGTCATACACCCGCCTTCCAGCGGAGGCACGCACGGCGGACGCCGGTATTCCTCTTGTCTTCCCGCAGGATCTCGTCGGAGGGAAGATCGCGGAGGAACCCAAGAACCGCGTGCCGTGGCAGACGGCCGAGCGGTTCAAGAAGTTCGAGTTACTCCCGAACGACATCGTCTGCGTGCGTACGGGGGCGCAGCAACAACCCGCGCTGGTCTCCGGCCCGCAGGCCGGATGGCTGCTCAGCTCGAACGTGATGCGTCTGCGCGTATGCCCGAATGCCGAGATCGACCCCCTGTACCTCCACGCCTACCTGGGCCTCCGGTACGCGCGCGAGTGGATGTCCCACCGCGCCGCGGCCACTGCAGCCCCCTCGCTGAGCTCTGCGGCTCTGGGCCACCTTCCCGTGCGCTTTCCGCCGATCGGGCAGCAGCGGCGGAGCGTGGTTCTTCTCGGTGAGCTCGGCCGACGCGCTGATGCGTACGCCTCGTACGTCTCGGCACTTGGTCGGCTGCGGGCCGAACTCGCCGAACACCTGCTGCACGGCTCGGTCGAGCCGCTGTGACGGCCTGCCACCGCTGATCTCCCCTGCCCGTCCTTCCTCCTTCTCGCCCGTGACCCTCGAAAGGATCGAGTCCATGCCCGAATCGACAGCCCGTTCCGGACGTACGTGGCAGCTGTGGCTGGCGCTGTACGTTGCCTGCTCCATGGTGGTCGGCCTCGTCGTGAGCCTGTTGGTACTCCGGTCAGGCGTTGGCACCACTGATGTCGTTCTGGCAGGGGGAGGCGGCTTCGCGACCTCCTTCGCCCTGTGCCTCGCACTGCCCGCGGCCGTGCGCGAACTCAAACGACAGAGCTGACCCGGACCGGCTGTCCGCGCGGCTGAGCCCGGTCAACGGGGATCCTCAGGCCACAGATGCGGCGAAGTCGGCGACAGCCTTCCGCAACGGTTCCGCCGCCGCCCCCGTACCGCCTCAGGTGCTCCTGCAGGTTCTGGGCAACACGAAAGCCTCAGGTTGCTGACCTGGGGCTTTCGCATGGAATGCATGGAGCGGGCGACGAGAATCGAACTCGCGCTCTGAGCTTGGGAATCACCCGGCCCTTGACCTTACATATGGGCTCTGACCTGCTGAAATGCGTCCCGATGGTCAGGCCCTGACCGCTACGTCGGTTCCTTTGGTGACCGCTGTTTACCGTTCCTGCTGGCACGTTGTGGCACGGCCTCTTGCGCGGTGACAGGGGGAGGTGTTGGCAGGGGGTGTGCGTTGCCCAGCGCGCTGGCGTGGTTCGCCGGGATGCCCGGTGGCGTGGGCGTCAGCTTTGCCTGTGCTGTTCACGTATCCGTTCGGAGGGCCTCCACGGGCCGTTGGCCCGCAGATCGGTGAGCAGGGCAAGTCGCTCGGGCGGGACGCGGCAGATCCCGTCTGCCCTGGGGTGCCCGCGCCGGACCCCCAGGTTACAGTTATTTCAGATGATACGTAGGCGGGGTCAGTGATTGGAGGCGACCATGGCTCGTTCCAGCGTTCTTGCCCGTGCCGAGAAGGTGGAGCCGAATCCCTCGCACCAGGGTGCGCTCGCGGCGACTGCTCGGATGGCGCCGGAGGCGGTCGAGGTGTTGGTGCGTACCCGGGATGGCAGCGAGCTCGTGCTGCCTGGGGAGCTGGTCCGCCTGCTTCTGACCTCGGCCGGTGAGCTTGCCCGTGGGCATGCGGTGACGGTCCTGGCGTCCGAGACGCAGCTGTCGCCCGCTGAGGCTGCTGAGCTTCTGGGTCTGTCTCGGCCGTTCGTCGCACGCTTGCTTGATGCCGGCGACATCCCTTCGACGAACCTGCCGGGCAGTAGCCACCGGGTGGTCCGCCTTGCGGACGTGCTGGTGTTCCAGCGGCAGCGTGAACGACGCCGAGAGGGCCGGCGCCAGATCGCAGATGTCTTGGAGGGTGTCGATCCGGCCTCTTGATCCGGGCGTCACGGGTAGCCGTCGAAGTGAAGAAAGAGGGGGAGCGTGGCAGCGCGGGTCTTTGTGGACACCGACGTCCTGTTTCCGTTCTCGGTCATGGACGTGATGCTGGCCCTCACCGAGGATGCTATCCACGAGATCGTGTGGTCCGAACGGCTGCTCGCGGAGTGGGAGCGGGTCATCGTCCGGGAGGGAAAGCGTTCGCCGAAGTCGGCTGCCGCAGTTGCCCAAGCCGTCCGGCGTTTCTTCCCCGACTGCGAGATCGAGACCGCGGTATACGGGCACCTCGTGGATGAAATGCCGGGTGATGACCCCGACGACCGGCATCACTCGGCGGCAGCGGTGGCGGCCGGTGCCGACGCCCTGATCACGTGGAACGTTGCCGACTTCCCTGCCGGTGATTTGGCCGAGCGCGGAGTGCGAGTGATCGACCCGGATTCGTACCTGTGCGGGCTGTACAAGGAGTTGCCGCACGAGGTCGCGGAGACGGTAGTCAGACTTGTCGGAGAGAAGCGCAACCCGCCAGTCACCCTCGCTGATGCCGTCGCCCGTCTCGCGAAGGCCGGCCTACCCGTCTTCGCTGACCTGCTGACAGGACACCTCGGGCACCGAATGAGGTGACGCGAGGGCTGGTGGTGCGAAGGTGGTGCCGAACCCCTGATGCGGACCAGACGGAAAAGAAGCCCCTGGCCGTTGGCCTGGGGCTTTTTCATGGAGCGGGTGACGAGAATCGAACTCGCGCTCTGAGCTTGGGAATCACCCGGCCCTTGAGGGGCCACATAGGGTCTGAGCTGGTAAAACGTTTGCTGTGGGCCTTGCGGCGAGGTGGTTCGCCACCCCCTTCTTGACCGCTGTTCACCGTCCCTACTGGCACGTAGTGGCATGTGCCGGACCCTGGTCGAGGGCCCTCTACTCGACTATGTCCCCCTCATGGTGCTCCGGGGCGAGGAGCCGCCGCAGTGCCGTCGGTGTGTGACCGAGGTAGTGGCGCATGGTCCGGGTGAGGTGGGCCTGGTCGGAGAAGCCCAGGTCGGCGGCGAGGGTGGCGAGGCTTTCCTCGCCCGCGTCCAGACGGTCGAGGGCGCGGCCGACGCGGACCCGGTTGCGGTAGCGGGTCAGGGAGACTCCCAGCACGCGGGTGAAGGCGCGGCTCAGACGGTAGGGCGAGACGCCGAGGAGCTCCGCGAGCGGCAGCAGTCCCTCGGAGGCGGGGTGGGCCTCGCCGATCGCCTGCCGGGCCGCGGCGACGAGCGGCCCCTCGTCCCGGCCGGGGCGCGTGCCGGTCGGGACGGCTCTGTCGACGGCCTGTCCGACGGTGGCGGAGAGCAGCCCGAGGAGTTCTTCGGTCACCGCGTGGTCCACGTCGCCGGTGCGGGCGGACGCGAGGACGCGGCGGCGGGCCAGGTCGAGGCGGGCGTCCACGTACACGCTCTGCCGAGCCGGGCGGGCGTCCTCACCGGCCACGGCCCGCCACAGCGTGGGCGTCAGGCTGATCGAGGTGCACTCGTCGCCCCCGGCGGCCGGGTGCGCGAAACGCTCTTCCTCACCCGGCACACCGAGATAGCCCGTCGTCGGGTCGACCTCGGCCGGGGCGCCGGCCACCTGCCTGCGGAACCGGCCGCGCTGCACGAGCACCACCCGGTAGTCCTCGCGCACCTCCGTCTGCGACCAGTTGGTGTGGTCGTCCCGGCAGCTCACCGCAGTGATACGGAAGTCGGGCCGGGCGGCGAGGACGGTGGCGGTGAGCACTCTTCGACGCTACGCCGGGGGTCTGACATCGGCCCCCCGCAAGGATTTTCAAGACCGGGATGGGGCGTGGCGAGCAAGCTGAGCGGCGTCGCACGTCATCCCGTACCGCGCTCAAGGAGTCACCGTCATGTCCGTTCTCGCGCAGATCAGCACCGTAGTCATCGATTGTGGAGACCCGGTTCGGCTCGCCGAGTTCTACAGGGAGGTCACCGGCTGGGAGATCACCTACAGCGGCGAGGACTACGCCTCCCTGGCCGGCGGGGAGCAGCCCGGCCTGGCGTTCGTACGCATCGAGGGCTACCAGGCCCCGGGCTGGCCCGACGATGCCAAGCACGCCCACCTCGACTTCACGGTCACCGACCTGGAGGAGGCGGCCGGCCGGATCGTCGCCCTCGGAGCGTTGAGGCCCGAGTTCCAGCCCGGCAAGGACCAGTGGGTCGTCCTCACCGATCCCGAGGGGCATCCGTTCTGCCTCACCACCGGCGCCTGACACGTCCCCCGACAGGAGAAGGGCACATGGCTCACATCAACAAGGAATTCCTGATCGACAACTCCCCGGAAAACGTCTGGGCGGCCCTGCGCGAGGTCGGAGCCGTGCACCAGCGCCTGGTGCCGGGCTTCGTCACGGACACCCGCATGGAGGCGGACACCAGGATCGTGACCTTCGCGAACGGTGTGGTCGTGCACGAGCTGATCGTCGACATCGACGAGGCGTCCCGCCGGGTGGCCTACGCGGTGGTCGGCGGCTCGATGGCGCCGAAGCACCATCACGCCTCGATGCAGGTCCTCGCCGACACCGAAGGGCGCAGCCGTTTCGTCTGGGCGATCGACGTGACGCCGGATGAACTCGCCGTCCCCATCGGTGAGATGGCTGAGCAAGGCTCGCGCATCATGCGGGAGACGCTGAAGGCCACCCCGGGCCCGGCGGGCAGGTAGGAACCTCGGGACAGGTGGTGCAGAGGCGGTGCAAGGCGCCTAGACAGGTCTAGACAACAAACAAGGCCCAGGTCGCTGACCTGGGCCTTCGTCATGGAGCGGGTGACGAGAATCGAACTCGCGCTCTGAGCTTGGGAATCAACGGTTCTTGAACGGCTGCAGTGGCGCTGACCTGCATGTTTGGGTGGAGCGGTCGAGGCTGGTGTGGTCTCTGGCTACCGTATTTGTCCGCTGCTATCCGCTCCGAAGGGCACGGATGGGGCACGGGGGTGATCGATGCCGCCGTGCCATGGGTGGGGAAGTGTCACCGCGCTGGATCAGGCGCTTGCCGTCGCGCGATCTCATCCCTGGCGATCTGGCGCAGGGCAATCCGGTCGACCGTCATCGATCCGGAGCCGGAACCGTCGGACGCATCGAGAACAGCCAGGTCGCCGTCTACCTCGACTACTCCACCCCGCTCGGGCACGCAGCGATCGACCGGGAGCTGTATGTTCCGCGTTCCTGGACCGAGGACACGGCCCGCTGCCGAGCCGCCGGGATACCCGACGCCGTCGGCTTCACCACGAAACCCGCCCTCGCCGCCCGCATGGTCGGCCGCGCCCTGGATGCCGGCGTCGCCGCATTCTGGGTGACCGGTGATGAAGTCTACGGAGGTAACCCGCACCTGCGAAGCGAGCTGGAAAGACGCGAGATCGGCTACGTGCTCGCCGTGGCCTGCGACCACCAGGTCACCACCCCCGCGGGCAAGCTCCGTGCCGACGCCCTGGTCAAGAAGCTCCCCGCGCCGGCCTGGCAGAAGCTCTCCGCCGGCGCAGGCGCCAAGGGGCACCGCTTCTACGACCGGGCCCTGGCCGATAGCGCCGACGACCGGCCCGGCCATCATCAGCTGCTCGTCCGCCGCAACCGGCGCACCCGTGAACTCGCCTTTTACCGCCGCTACTCAGCCACCCAGGTGCCGCTGTTTACCCTGGTGCGGGTCGCCGGACGCAGATGGACGGTCGAGGAAACCTTCCAGTCCGGCAAGGGCCTGGCCGAACTGGACGAACACCAGGTCCGGCGCTGGGCGTCCTGGCACCGCTGGGTCACCCTCGCGATGCTCGCCCATGCCTTCCTCACCGTCGTCCGCGCCGACGAACACGCCCGCGAGCCGAAGACGGACGGGTTGACACCGCTGACCTGCAGTGAGATCCAGCACCTGTTCACCGCGCTCACCGTCCGGCCCACACGTGAAGCGGCCCACCAGCTCAGCTGGTCCCACTGGCGACGCCGCCACCAGGCCCGATCCCAGACCAGCCACTACCAGCGACAAGCCGCCCAGGCATGAAGGTCGCGATCTACAGCTGGAGTACTAATGACCGACTTCCCTCATTCGCCTGCGGTCCAAGAGAGTGATCCTGCATCATGGGCGTTATGAATTTTGATCTTTATAAACTCGGTCCTCGCGAGTTCGAAAATCTCACGCAATCTATCGCCGTTGCCGAGATTGGGCCGTTTGTCAATGTGTTTGGTTCGGGTCCTGACGGCGGGAGGGAAGCGACGTTTGATGGGGCCATTCAGCTATCGAGTGGCGAGAAGAACTGGGATGGATACGTCGTCCTGCAAGCGAAACACAAGGAAAAGCCTGCTAGCGCCCGAGAGGAGGCTTCATGGCTGATCAACGAGATTCGAAAAGAGTTCCAAGAATGGCACACTTCGACTAAGCGGACCGAGAAGCCTGAATACATCATCTTTGCCACTAACGTGACACTGTCGCCTACGCCGAGAACGGGCGGGATCGACCGTGTCGCTAAAGCCATGAAGGAAGAGTGTGTCAAGCTGGGCGTAAAGGACTGGCTGGTCTGGCATAGTGATGTTATTGGGCGTTTTCTTGAAATTCACCATGGAATTCGAAATTCATATTCTGCGTGGATCCTGCCTGGGGATGTACTTTCTGCCCTTTACGAAAGCGTAACATGCGATCGCGAGGAAGTACCAGCCGCTATTAAGTCGTACCTGGCAAGAGAGGTCGTCAAGGATAGGTACGCAAACCTTGATCAGGCAGGCTCTGCCGATGATCGAATGATTCCACTCGCCCAGGTATTCATTGATCTACCGATTGGCAGCGGGAAAGACAGTCCAGGCGAACACGAAGCGCGCTGCCTGGACGCCCTTATCTCAGCTTGCGACATGCGTCACTCGCCGGAAAGCGATACCGATCTCGCAGAGGGGGAGGCCGCACAATCTAAAAACAGGTTTGTCCTGGTTGGAGGCCCGGGACAAGGAAAAAGCACAGTCAGCCAATTTGTCTGCCAACTTTACCGAGCCCTTTTGGTCAAAGATACTAAGTCCATGCGTAACATCGATGTACGCTCGTCCGTGAATCAAATTCTTGAACAAGCAGAGAAGGAGGAATTGCGACCCCGTGCACGACGTTGGCCAGTAAAGATCTCGCTAACCAGCTTTGCTGACGAACTTGCTCAGGGTAAGTGCATCAATGTCTTGGATTATATTGCTCAACGCATTACCGAATCCGGTTCAGTTGTCGTGACCACCGCGCATATGCGAGATTGGCTGAGAGTGTTCCCTTGGCTGATCATTCTGGATGGTTTGGATGAGGTTCCTGGATCGAGTAATAGAGCACAAGTTCTGGAAAGAATAAACGAATTTCAGATTGCGGCAGATGAGGGTAACTCTGACCTCGTGGTAGTTGCCACCACGCGACCCCAGGGATACACGGACGAGTTTTCTCCACAACACTTTCAACATTTCACTCTCGCCCCTCTGAGTAAAGAAAATGGCCTCAAGTATGGGCGAAAGTTGGCCGAAGCGCGTTACGGAACCGCGTACGACAGAGTAACCCGCCTGATGTCTCGACTGGACCAAGCTACCTCAGAGTCTTCAACCGCGCATCTGATGACGACGCCCCTGCAAGTGACAATCATGGCCGTCTTGCTAGACCGAGTCGGTAAGGCTCCAAAAGATAGGTACACTCTCTTCGCTGATTATTATCGGGTAATTTATGAGCGAGAATTGGAAAAAGAGGGGCCGGCCAGTAATCTATTGCGTGACCATCACGAGGACATCAATTCGATTCATGCTGATGTCGGGCTGATGCTTCAGACACGAAGCGAGCGCTCTGGAGAAACCGAGTCGCGACTCACTCTGGATGAGCTTAACTCAATTATCACGCATAGATTGACCGATGAAGGACATGAGGGATCGCACCTTACATCTTTGACCTCAGCTATCAGTCGAGCCGCTACTGACAGGCTTGTTTTTCTGGTCCCTAGTAGAGGACACGAAGTAAGTTTCGAAATCAGGTCCTTGCAAGAGTTCTGGGCGGCGGACGCCCTTATGAATTGCGGCGAAGATAAAATCGGTGATCGGCTTCGAGCAATGTCAATCAGTTCCCATTGGCGAAATGTCCTGCTTTTTGCTTTGGGTAACATTTTTGCGAACCGCCGCACTATGCGCGACAGTGTGACGACGCTCGTGCTGGAGCTGAACGCCTATTCCGATCAATACGGAACTCTACAGCGCCGTATTCTTACGGGCTCCAGGCTTGCTGTTGAAATTATCGGTGACGGTATGGTACGTGCTCCTCGTTACGAAATGACTCTCCTGGAGGAAGCGCTAAAACTTATCAAGCTGTCCGGAGGTAGTCATCTGAAAATCCTAGCTGTCGCTATCAGTGAACGAGGGATGGAAGTGGCTAGAGATTTCTTGTCGGACGATCTGTCGGAGCCTGGTGTTCCGGCAGAGGGGGTGTTGTGCTTCCTTGCAGCTAGAGCAGCTGTCGGGGACTCTTGGGCCAAAGAGAAATTGACTAGAATCTATGACAACTCTTCGTCAGGAGAAAAGGAGGAGATGTTTGATATCGGAGTGAGAAATGAATTGCCTGCCCTTCTTGCCCTGGCTAGTCAAGCGATGATCGAGCCAGATTTGACAATTCAAATGGCGCTGGAAAGTAGCATTCTCTCTGCCCACCTGGAACGGGAGACTTCGACGTCTTCTATTTTGGTCCCGCAGTGGGCCAGTCACATCGCTTCGATTTTTTCCTCGCGAGCTCGTTTCGACGCCAATGGAATCCATATCCCTCTGGCCTCAGGGGGCGTTTGGTCGGGCGGCCTGGGACTGGCTTGCACTTCAGTCAGCTTCCCCAAAGCAACGACTATCCTGCCCGAGGCGTGGAGTGTTGGCTTCCCAGTAGAGCACTGGTTGACGGCTGTCCGCTTCTTTGAGGAATCCCCTAGCGCGGAAACGCTCGCTGGCGCAGTACGCGCACTCGCTCCGCATCGTGCAGATTTCTCTGTGGTCGCGTCAGGATTTCCGTGGGTACTCCAGTATGCCCTCGATAAGTACACCGTCGTTGATGACGAGACTATTGCCGATATCAAGGCTGGGTCGCTGGGTAATCTAGACGACTGGAAAGATCTTGAGCGTAAGTGGGTTGGATTGAATGCGATTGATATTATGGACCATACTTTTTCTGGCTGGCTCCTGGATCGGACCGCTTTCCTTCCGTTCCAAGCATCAACTCCTCGCATGCTTCCCCGGCGCCGTGCGGCAGGCAAGACAGGGAGGGCGACCCAGTTGTCCCACGGAGAGATTCTTGAGGCTGGCTTGAGGATTCCCGAACGAGGGCCCAGGGTTAGGTTCCTTAATTATGCTCTTTCTAATTTTGTCGCACACTCGGCAAGCAGGGAGCAGAGGCGCGAAGCCCTCACTCCATCACTTGTCCGGGACATTTTTTCTCCGGACAATCTTCCGTTCTATAATCTTTCCTGGCTGGCCGGCATCGAAGTAGATGATGAATGGTTGCAAGTCCTGGATGAGCTTGGGAAATCCTGCTGGTCCAGAGGCTGGGTTCCTGAGCTTCCTGGGGCCCTTGTGGATGCGTGGTTGGACGACTTTTCCCTCACTGGACTGGGATCCCTTGTTTGTTTGCAAGGTCATCGTTTTGACTTGCGGAGCGAGGGTGGTAGGAAGTTGCACAGAGAGTGGGAATTGATTAAAAGAAATGCGACTGCGGAACCCATTCGGAAGGGGTTTGTTGCCATCGGTTATGCGTATTCCTGCACCCCGTCAGACATGGAGGATGCCGAGCTGCTGTTGGGGGCAATTTCGGAAATCATCAAGCGGGAAAAGGTTGATTACGATGATGTGATGCGAAACATGCAGCTTGATCATCTAACTCCCAGTCGGAAGGTGGCAGTGGGCCTTTTGGAGGGTTTCAAGAAGGAGCTCGATCCGTTCGCGATTCAACTCACCTACGAGCGTCTAGTTAGGGCGCAGGCTAGCGCTCCTACTCAGATCTCTTTTGAACTAATGCGCCCCTGCTGACAGCGGCTAAAAGCGGCTAACACAATGAGGTGGATCGACGTTGGTGACAGTTTCCGCGTCAGGAGTTGGACGTCTCCTGGGCATGGGGGCCTCACCGTGATCGATGACTTCCTTACCTCCCTCCCAGCAGGCAGCACGGCCAGACGGGGTGAAGACAGAGGCAGTCCGCGCCGCTGAGGCGGCACACGCCCCAGGCCGTGCGCGGGTCTTGATGATGTAGGGAGAGTTCTCCCGCGCTGGAATCAGGTGCCTGTTGTGCCTTAAACCCGAGCATGGCAGCCGACCGCACCTGGTGGGTGCAGTCGGCGGCGACTCCGGAGGCCGTCAGGCCGCAGCAGCGGCCTCGCGGCCCCTGCGAGTGCGGCGGTGGAGGATCTCGTCGAAGGTTGCGCGGGCGCCCGTGGGATTGATGTAGTGCATGGCCAGGAGGGCTGCGATGACGGCGCCGACCAGGTCATTCTGGACCTCGGACCAGGTGTGGTCGTCGCTGCAGGTGGTGAGGCCCTTCAGGCCATGGAGGGCGTGCATGGCCTCGCCGGCTTCTTCGGCGACCTTGCCGACCTGGAGAGCTTTGAGCTCCTCGTCGGGGAGATGGGCGCCAGCCGCTCGGCAGACGGCGGAGAGCTTCTCGATGTTGTCCCACAGGGTGTCCATGGCGGACCTCCGGGTCGATGGGTTCGGCTATTCCTGTGCGGGTCGTCCGAGCTGGCGTACGGTCCATCCGGCCATGCGCCAGGCGTCGGCGTCGATGAGGTTGCGGAGGTCGACGAGGACCGGGTCCGCGACCAGTGGGGCGAGGGCCTTGGGGTCGGCCTCTCGGAAGTGGGGCCACTCGGTGGCCAGGACGATCAGTTGGGCGCCCTGGACGGAGTTGTCGAGGGCTTCGGCGTAGTCGAGCTCCGGGTGCCGGTGCAGTGCCGTGGGCACGGCGTGCGGGTCGTGGACGGTGACGGTCGCACCGCGCTGGTGCATGAGGGCGGCGATCGCCAGGGCCGGGGATTCGCGGACATCGTCGGTGCCAGCCTTGAAGGAAGCTCCCCAGACGGTGACGCGTACGCCGTCGACGGGGTGGCCGAGGGTCTGCTCGATGAGCTTCAGCGCAGCGGTGGGGCGGGATTCGTTGACCTGCTCTGCCGCCCGCAGGAGGGTTGCTGCCTCGGTGGCTCCGAGGGTGCTGGCTGAGGCTGTGAAGGCGCGGACGTCCTTGGGGAGGCAGCCGCCGCCGTAGCCGGGTCCGGCGTTGAGGCCGCCGCGGCCGATACGGGGGTCGAGGCCGATGGCCTCGGTGAGCTGCTGGACGTCGGCTCCGGCGGCGGTACACATGTCGGCGACGCCGTTGATGAAGGAGATCTTCATGCCGAGGTAGGCGTTGGCGGCGCCCTTGATGAGTTCGGCGGTGGCGGGGTCGGTGACGAACAGCGGGATCCCGTTCGCCAGGAGAGGTGCGTAGACCTGGCGTACGGCGTCCTCCGCGCGGGCCGAGGGGACGCCGACGACGATCCGGTCGGGTCGCAGGGTGTCGTCGATGGCGTGGCCCTCGCGGAGGAACTCCGGGTTCCAGACGACCTCTACGTCCTCACCGGCCGGGGAGAGACGCGCGAGGAGTGTGCCGAGGTCGCGTGAGGTGCCGACGGTGACCGTGGACTTGCCGATGATCACGGTCGGGCGAGACAGGTGCGGGGCAAGGGCGCGGGCGGCGCCGAAAACCTGTCCGGTGTCGTAGCTGCGTCCGTCCGCGTCGATCGGCGTGCCCACGGCGAGGAAGTGGACGTCCGCGAACTCGGCCGCCTCTTCGAGGCTGGTGGTGAACCGCAGTCGTCCAGTGGCGGTGTGGGTGGTGAGGAGTTCGGGCAGGCCGTCCTCGTAGATGGGGCACTCGCCGGCGTTGAGGCGGTCGATCTTCGCCTGGTCCAGGTCCACGCCGATGACATCGTGGCCGATCTCGGCCATGGCAGCGGCGTGGGGGATGCCCAGGTGACCACAGCCGATGACAGATACGCGCATGGGTCGACGCTCCTTTCCCTGTTGTCGCCTGCCCGGGGGGTCCGGGCCGGCCGGGTGCGTCACGCTAGCGCCACCACCCGGCGCGCCCCTCTTCGTGCAGGTGAATCAACCAGCTGACTGCTTCAGGAGATTGACGAGTGCGGGCAGCGCCTCAGCGGCGGTTGCCCGGCACACCAGGTCACCGTCCTGGGGCCCCTCCAGCGGGTACGGCATGAACTGGCCGTCGTGCCAGAAGCCCTCCGGATCCAGGTAGACGATCTGCATGCCGCGATCACGGGCGCGAGCCTGGACCTTGCGTCGGTCGGCGTGCAGGCCGACGACGAGGAGGGCCTTGGCGCCATCGACCCAATCGACGTCGGGTACGGCCTGGTCGTAGCGGCGCATGAAGCACTCGTCGAGGCCGGCGCGCGCGGCGAGCACGTCGAAGTTGTTGGTGATGACCGGACCGACGAGGTGCCCAGCGTCCTTCAGTTCCTTCAGCGCCCGCATGGCCGGGGTCGGCTCGGCCAGGAAGCAGGCACGGAACATCTCCACGAATTCCGCAGTCTTCTCCTCCGGCTCCGTCAGCACCTCATGGAGGAGTGTGTCCGCTGTCGGGGAGAGGGTGAAGCGATGCTCACGCGGCTCGTGGCCCTGGCGGTCGGTGACCCGGTAGATCTCGTGGAGCCGGTGCAGGGGCGGGATCCCCGCCTCGACCGACGTACCGCATCCGATCTCCACCTGGAACGGCCGCAGGTCCGCGAGGACGGATAGGTTTGGAACGCGGGTCGGCGTGCCGGGGCGGTCTTTGAACCGGATTCCGGTGGAGAGCACGTTCCACGGCAGTTGCCGGACAGCGGGCGGCGGTGCGTAGGACACAGAGGCGATCTGCACGTCCAGGCTCCGGTAGCTGGCTGGAAGGACGCGGCCTGCGGCGGCGTCCTGGGGGTGGATGTCGTGCTCGGTGATCCGGCACTTCAAATCCCGCCGCGTCCATAAGAATCCACCGGGGGCTTCCTTCCAGCCGCCGGTGGCGAGCGAATTCCACAGGGCGTCGTGGTGCGCGTCGATCTCGTCGGCAGGGGCCGCAGCGGAGTGATAGAGGTACAGGTCGGTTAAGCCGATGGCCGGCGCAGCCGTGGTGGGCACCAAGCCGTACCGGTAGCGGTAGTGGATGATCCGCCGCCGGGCGTCGTCGGAGGCCGCCCAGCCGGACTGGCCGGCGGTGGCCTTCTCCTGGGTGCGGCGCCAGATGCCTTCCTCGATGTAGCGGGGGCGGTCGGCGTTGCCGAAGTACGTGTTCCAGACCTGCTGTTGGTCGGGGACGAGCTGGTCGATGACGATGTACGGGATGTCCACGATCCCTCCCTGGAGAATCACGCGTGGATGTTCCAGATGGCTGACGGGGTGCAGGCCGTCCCGCTCCGGGGAGCCGAAGCCGCGCTGAGCGGGACGGTTCTTCAGCGCCGCTCGACCAGAGAGCAGCGTGGAAGGATCCGGCGGCCGAGCGCAGGCAGACGGTCTCGGTGCCGGGAGCGGCCTCAGCGGTCGGAGGGCAGGCTCGCGTCCGGTGCGGCGGCGGAGGGCCGGTGGCCAGCGCCTTCGAGGAGCGGGCCGGCGTGCTCACGCAGTGCCCAAGCCGGGCCGACCAGGCCGGCGACGGCCAGGAACGTGAGTGCGATTCGGCCTCCGTGGTCGGACCGTGCGGTTCTGGACGCGGCGTTTCGGGCATGGCGGCGCCGAGCCCCGGTCACGAGGTGCTGCCGAGGGCGCGTTCGTGTGCATCAAGTAGGCGGCTGGTCTGCGCGTACAACCGCTCCAGCTCCGCCGAGGTAAGGATGAGCGCGCCGTCGAGGGTCGAGCCGTCATCGAAGTGGACCTCGACGGGGACCGACCCTTGCCGGGCCCTCGGGTCGTAGACCGCGTCCCGGCCGGCCAACAGCGTGGCGTGGGTGGCCTTCACTGGCACGGGCCTGAGCGTCGTCCCGTCGGCGGGCGCGGACCACTGGGTCCCGCCCCCGGGCGGGCGCAGGTGGTACGTCGTGGCGGAGCCCTCACCAGGGAGGGCGACCACGACTCCCACACGGTCCTCGTGGGCGCTGTCGGTGGCGAGGTCGCCAAGCCGGGGAACGAAGGGAGCTGCGGTACCTAACCCGGCTCCCTGCGAGGGAAGGTAGGGAGAACGTCGTCGCGTCATGCCCTGAAGTTAGGGACAGGGCAACCCTCGAATATGAGCCGGAGGAATACGACCCCTATCCGTCGAGGTGAAAGCGGTCGGACATGCGCCGCAGCTTCTCCCGCGTGACTGCTCGTTCCGCGTAGACGATGCTGCGAAGCGTCGAGCGGGCGATGGGGTGGTTCCGTACGAGCTGGGGCGCGATCCGCTCGGCTGTCTCCAGTTCGGCCAGGGCCTTTCCTCGGTTCCCGTCCCACAGCCAGGCGCGCGCGACATCCATGTGGTGGTGTCCCTGCCGGGAGTTGGGCAGTGACCCGACCAGTGCTGGGCTGGTACGGCGGTTTATCTCCAGCGCCTTGCCCTGCTCGCCCATTTCCAGGGCCACGCTGATCGCGTGGATCTGCACGTTCCCGGCGGAGAACGTCAGCGAATGCCGGTCGTACACCGGTGCCCCGACGTACGCGTCCATGCGTTCGGCAGCGTCCTTCGCGTGTCCGATCCGGTCCTCGGCCTCCGAGGCGCGGCCGGCTCGGGCGGCGGATACCGCGGCCCGCAGCTGCAGCGTGCCCCAGGCCCGCACGGCCAGCGGCTCGCCACGGTCGTACTCCTGCTCTACCGAGGTCATCGCCTTGTCCGAGAGCGTCAGAGCGTCGGCCCAGTCAGCCGTCGCCCACATGTCCCAGACCCTCATCCAGTCGGCGACGGCAGGCAGCACCGGATCTCCCGACAACCTGGCTGACCACGCGGCGCGCTCGCAGGCCATGGCGACCAGTTCGGGGTGCCCGAGGGAGTGGGCGGCGGTGTGTGCGAACTTGCAGCACACGGCGTAGATGGCATACGCCTCCTCCCGCTCGTGGCCCTCCGACTCCTCCGCCAAGGCGCGCGCCTCGCGAAACAGGTCCGGGAGAACCCGGAGAATTGCCACGTTGGAGGCGGTGTCCCGCAGGCGGTGCAGCCGGGTCACCTCACGCCACAGCTGTGATGCGGGCCTCGGAGCCCCGTCGAAGACGGGGACGAGGTCGTAGCGGCGCAGCTCGCGCAGGATCGACGAGGCGGCAACCTGCCACTGGTTCTCGTCGGGAGAGCTGCTGTACGGACGCCCGATCAGGTCGTTCGGATGGACGTGCAGTTCTGCGGCCACCTGGTTGAGCAGCCCGACCCTGTCCAGCTCGATCAGGCCACGTTCCATCTTCGACACCCAGCCCTGCGACTTCCCCAGGGCCATCGCCAGGTCGGCCTGCGGCATACCCAACCGCAGCCTCGCCCTGCGGACGCGCTTGCCGATCTCCTCGGCTTCCTCCAGCATCAGGACACCTCCCGGCCGCCGGACGATCCGGCGCGATCGCCGGTCTGTCCGTACAGAGTTCGTCTCCAGCACGGTACCCATGACGTGGCTTGCGCGTGAGTCGAGCCGCCGGGACAGGGGTGCCACAGCCGTGTTCCCTGCTTCGCTATGAAGGGCCAACACGAGGCAGGGGGAACTTTTGCCTTATCGGCGACCGGCCCGTCCGAGCCAGGTGCTGAGCCCTCCGCCGTTGCTGCTCTACGGCAGCGGATCATGTTGATGAGGAACACACCACGTCGCATTTCGCCGGAGGCAGCCAGTGACCGTCGTGACCGTCTTGCACCCGGGATCCATGGGCGCGGCGGTCACCGCTGAGCTTGTCGCCGGCGGCCATGAGGTGCTGTGGGTGCCCAAGGAACGCAGTGAGAACACATGGCGCCGCGCGAGGGAGGTCCGCGCCACAGCTTGCGACTCGCTCGCGGAAGCGCTGTCCCGTAGCGCGGTCGTTCTCTCAGTCTGCCCACCGCAGGCGGCGGAGGATGTGGCAGCGGCCGTGGCTGCGCACGCCTTCGCTGGGGTGTACGTCGATGTCAATGCCATCAGTCCGCAGCGCGTGCAGCGCATCGCCGGGAAGATCCGTCCCGGCTCCGCAGTCATTGACGGTTCCGTTTTCGGTCGGCCACCAGGTGATTGGCGCACGGCACGGCTCTATCTCGCGGGGGTCGGCTCCGCCGTCGACTTGGTGGCGTCGCTGTTCGTGGACTCTGCCCTGCACGTATGCCGGGTCGGTGACGCCGTCGGTTCTGCTTCCGCTCTGAAGATGGCCTTTGCCAGTTACCAGAAGGCCGCTCGTACCCTCGCCGGCGTCGCCCATGCGCTCGCCGACGCCCATGGAGTCGGTGATCAGCTCACAGGCGAAGCCGAGATCATGATCTCCGCGATCCTCTCTGATCCGGAGTACTTGCCGAGCGTGGCAGCCCGGGCCTGGCGCTGGGCGCCCGAGATGGAAGAGGTCGCCGACACTCTCCGCGAGGCTGACCTGCCCACGGACATGGCCGAGGCCACGGCTCGGGTGCTCTCCTTCTGGGAGCGAGACAAGGACCAGTACGACTTGCCGGTCGTGCACGTCCTCTCTCAGCTCCGGTCGGGAAGAAGTAGTTGATTCGTGCACACTGTGGCGCCGCCGAGAGGCGATCACCTCCGCCGAGGGCGAGATGTAGATGTAGTAGCGGTGGGCGTGGCCGACGCCGCAGGCTCCGGAGAAACCACGTGGCGTAGAACGGTGCTGCGTTTCTGTGCCGCCAGAGCTCGCTGGCTTGGAGCGGGCCTCTGCGAGAGCCGATGTACGCGCCAGGCCAGTGTGCGTGCAGGGGAGCGGGCGTCGTCGAGGGCGCGTTCGTCTGCCGCCTGCTGCAACAGGCGTCCGGGATCGTGGCCTGCGGCCTCTGCGTCAACCAATGCGGTGGTGAGCGCATCGGTGGCGGGGTCGGCGAAGACTTGGTCGGCGTGTGCGGGGGCGGCCTGGCGGATGAGCTGGGCGTACCGGACTGCGACCTTCTGAGGCGGTCGATGCTGGGCGGCGGCAAGCAGGTACCCGGATGAGGTCCGGTCGTAGGCGGTCTGGAGGTGGAGCAGGGTCTGGTGGGCGGCTGCGGTCTGCTGGTTGTGCTGTCGTTGGTCGTGCCAGCGGGCGGCGGCGATGACGGCGAGGAGCGCGGCGTCGAGGAACATCGCCAGGAAGGCTCCGTCCTTGGGCGTCGGCTCGTGGAGCATTGCCTTCACGGCCCCACGCAGGGCGCGGGCGTGGTGGTGCTCGGCGTGGACGCGTGAACGGGTTGCCCGTTCGAACGCGGAGGCCGCTGCGCGGAGTTCGGTGCGGATGTCCGGCGGCGCGGTAAGGGCTACGGCGTCGAGTGCTTCGCCGAGGGCGGCCAAGTGGGCCTGGGCGGCTTCGGCTTCCGGTCGGCCGAGGTGGTGGGGGATGCGCTCTGTGGCTGCGGTGGCTTGGTGCCACGGGTGCGGCCGGAGGCGTCCATGGGGGTTGTCGGCCGGAATGTCTGCTGCGGTGAGACGGCTCTGGATCTTGGGGAGGGAGAGGTCGGGCGACAGCGTGGAGCCGGAGAACCACACCGGTTCCCCTCCGGTGTTCGTGTCGTCTTCCAGGGCGATCTTGTAGCCGCGTGGTTCTCCGGAGGGGAAGTGCAGGACCTCGACGAGGACGCCGTTGGTACGGGTGAGCAGACCGAGGAACTCCTCGGTGTTGGTGGCGGCAGCCGCTGCCGTGCGGACGAAGGTGCGCAGGCGTACGCGGGCGGGCTTGTCGTGGCCGGTGCGGCGGGCCTTCTCCTGCTCGGCGCGGGTGGGCCGTTTCGCGGCGGTGCGGTCTCCGCGTACGACTTGGAAAAGGCCGTATTCCTTCTCGACGGCTGCGAGTTCGCGGTCGGCGGTGAGGTAGTCGTTCCAGTGGCGTGCGGTGCGCAGGTCGCCTCGGATTTTGGTGGCGGCGATGTGGATGTGGTCGTTGGCATGCCGGACGGCGACCCAACGGCAGCCGTCCGGATCTTCTGTCGGTGTGATGCCGGTTGCTGTGACGACACGGCGGGCGATGTCCGCCCATTCGGCGTCGTCGAGGATGCGGTCGCCGGGTGCTGCACGGACGGAGCAGTGCCACACGTGCTGCTCCGGGGCCCGGCCGAGTCGCCTGGCCTGCTGGACGCGTAGGTCGAGGTCGGCCACGAGGAGCTTCTTCGTAGCGGCGGTGTCGTCGGTGCGGCCGGGGTCGGGCGCGAAGCCGTCCCAGGAGGCGACGAGGTGCGGGTCGGTGTGCTCGTTGGCCCGGCCGGGGCCGTAGAGGTAGCGGATGAGGCCGGCGGTGCTCTTGCCGCTGCTGATCTTCGCGATCACCGTGGCCCCTTTGTGGCGGCTGCCTGGTTGGTGCCTGCTGCGATGTGGCGGATGGTGGCGCCGACCGTGCCGAGGGCGCGTTCCGCATGGTCGAGGAGTGCGGCGTCCCCAGGGTGTGGGCGGTCGCCGGAGTTGAGCTTCTTGGCGATCTGGTTGATGTTGTGGCCGATCTTGGCGACCTCGCCTCGGAGGGCGGTGAGTTCGTCGATGTAGTCGTCGAGTTGGGTGCGCTGGCCGGGCAGTGCGAGGTCTCCGTGGATGTGGGCCATGACGACGGCGCCGACGTAGTGGGCGGCAGCGATGTTCAATGACCGGGCCACGGAGAGGATCGCGGTCTTCTCGTCGGTGCTGTAGCGGACGTCGACGCGTTCCTTGCGCTGGGTCTCTTTGCGCTGGCGGCGGCGTGCGACTCGGCGCAGTGCGGCGGCTTCGGCGGCGCGCTGCGGCAGCACGGTGCGGGTGGTGGTGTCGACGGGCTTGTTCCGCTCGGGCGTCCCCTGGCGCCCGAGCTCCTCCGCCACCCCCGGGGCGGAGGCACTTGCGTTGGACCGGCCCTTGGACGGTCCAACGCCATA
This sequence comes from Streptomyces sp. NBC_01224, assembly GCF_036002945.1. Lineage (NCBI taxonomy): Bacteria > Bacillati > Actinomycetota > Actinomycetes > Kitasatosporales > Streptomycetaceae > Streptomyces > Streptomyces sp. NBC_01224. The sequence goes on from NZ_CP108529.1 coordinate 4,860,400, forward strand.
CCTTGCTCCGCCTGATGCCGGGGTGGAGGTCATCTGCTGCTGCGCTGACGAGGGCTCGTGGACGGGCCTGTGCATGTGGGCTCCTGCAAGCGGTGGCGGAGGGAGAGGGCCCGCTCCTCCCTTGCTGATTCACGGGAGGAACGGGCTGGGGCGACGTGGGATGCAGGGTCAGCCGGTACCGGTGGGGGCGTCGTCGAGTTCGGCCTGCAGCAGGTCCTTGACCTCGTCCAGACGGCTCCGAGAAATACCGAAACCCTGGTCCCTGACGGCCTTCTCGATGTTGCGGCGCGAGGCACGGCCGGCTCGCCCGAGGGGAGCCGTGCGGCCGATGGCCACGGCCTGCTCCAGCGGAACGCTCGGCTGCTTGCCTCCCGGCCTACCGGGCTGCTGCGGGGTCTCCGCCTCTCGCTTCGCGAGTGGCTCCGGCACGTCGTCGTCGGTGTTGTGGCGGTCGGGGGTAGCGGGGCGTCGGGCGACGAGGAGGTAGAAGTGGACGGCTCCGGCCAGGGCGAGTGGGGCGATGGCGGAGATGACTCCGACGGTGATGTCATCGAGGGCAAGCCCGTTGTGGCGGGTCTGCTGGTTGAGGCGGACGGCGTGCAGGACGTTGGCCCAGATACTTGTGGCGGTGGCGACACCGACCAGGGCGGAGACGTAGAGGCGGGCGGACAGGGGCGCGGTCCGCAGGACCAGCAGGGCGCCGATCCCGATGGCGATGAACCCGTCGATGACGAGCGGGAAGGCATAGGTGAGCGCCCGGTGGATGTGGCTGGCGGCGGCCATCTGACGCAGAGCGTCGTAGGACAGTGCGAAGGCGGCCACGGCCAGCAGCGACACTCCCGTGCGGATCGCGGTGGCCAGCGGCAGCGGGGCAGACGGTGCCGCGGCGATGGTGGGGGAGGACAAAGGGAAATGCTCCAGGGGTGCAAGGTGTGGCTGATGTGGCCCTGAGGGCGGGGCGACTCGTCGCGACTCGTCGCGTGCCTGGTCAGGACTGGTACGAGTGCGGCGGTGGTGACGAGTCGACTCGTCACCGGACCACGACTCGTCACCGCGCTGACCTGCGCGGAGACGAGTCGCGACGGGTCGTGCCGGGGCAGGTCCCGGTCGTGGCTTCGGGCGCGGGCTCGGGGCAGTAGCGGGCCCAGGAGTCGGCGAACTGCACGCGGGTGAAGCCCTTGGCCTGGACGTTGCCGTGGAAGCGGCGGGTGGCCGAGCTGATGCCGTACTCCCTCAGCAGGAGTTGCAGGCCCCGAGGGGTCAGGCCGTTGGCGGTGTACTCCGCCCAGGGTGTCTCGTCGTCCTGGTTGAGGATGTCGAGGAGTCGGCTGGTGCGAAGCGCCGGCGGGTTGCCTTCGGTGGTGAAGGCGCGGCGGATGTCGGCCAGCAGGCGGATGCCCAGGCTGCTGCGGTCCTGGTCGTGCTCGGCCTCGTGCTTGGCCATGATGCGGCAGGCGGTGCGGGCGAGGTCGGGCCACGCTCCGCCGGCGAGGTCGGCGACGGTCACCAGCGGCTGCCAGGTGTCGGCCGCGCGGTCTTCGACCGGCATGGCCGGTGTCAGCTCCATCGCGTCGGCGTGCAGCGGAGTCAGCCAGGCGACGAGCCGGTCACGCAAGGCGTGGAGGGGCGGGGTGTCGCGGAAGGTACGGAACTCCGCCACCTTCTCGCCCGGCCTGCGGCGGCGCATCCGGATGACGATCGACCGGTCCATGATCGTGTCCGGCAGGTCACCGATGCCGGCGAGGGCCGCCATGGCGAAGGTGGGGAACTTCGCGACCTCGTGGTTGGGCCCGGAGACTCGGAGGGTGGGGCGGTTGCGCTGGTGCCCCGCGTTGAGCAGACCGCGCATCTCTTCGTTCTTCTCCGCGACCTTCGCGGAGCCGAAGAGGGTGTCGGCCTCGTCGACCAGCAGGGTGGGCGGTGTGGCGGTGATCGACCGGAACACCGCGGCGGCCGACGCGTTGACCGTGATCAGCGGATCGTGAACGCTCTCGGTGATCACGTCCAGCAGCCGCGACTTGCCGCACCGCTTCGCCGGCCCCACGACAGCCAGCCGCGGAGCGTGCTGCCATGCGGTCTGCAGGTGCGTGGCCGCAACCCACAGGGTCACAGCCGTGAACGCTTCCCCGCTTGGCAACACGACGTACCGGCGAAGCTGCTCCCGCAGCTCCGCCAGCACCGCCTCGCCCTCGGACACCGGAGCGGGTTCGGGCTCCTCTGCGGACGACGGTACGGGCTCGGCGGGGCGGCCGGGTATGGCCACCGGCGGCCATACGACGGCGGTGTTCGGAAGGGATGGCGTGCTCTGGGCGGGATCGTCCATACTGGACATGTAGCTCCTCCGCTTGCGGGCCAATGGGACGGCAATCCCGGCCTCGCAGGTCAGTCGTTCAGGGATGGGCGGCATGAGGTTTGCGCTTTGAGCCCCTCGGTGTTGGGTCACCGGGGGGCTTTTTGTATGTCGGGGCTGGTTGAAGGCATGCCTCAGCGGATCGGTGCGGTCTGCTGGGGTGCTTTACGGTACCACGGACTATGCGGATCGCATAGCGCTATGCGATCCGCAGAACGGATGTTAATCTTGTTCCATGCCGCAAAACCGGCGGTACACGCAGTGAACGGGAGGAGGGGCAATGCCGGATGACGAGGGAGCCCCCGAGGGGGTGCTCCTCAGCGGCGAGGAGCACGCCGCCGTGCGGGTCAAGCTGGAGCGCGAGAAGCGCGGCTGGAGCACCACCACGCTGTCCGACCGAATGAACGACGTCGGCTTCGACATGAACCCGTCTGCGGTCTGGCGCATCGAGAACCGCAAGCGTCGAATCAACCTCGACGAGGCCATCGGTTTCGCCGAGATCTTCGGCGTCCCGCTCAGCAACTTCGTCGGGCCGCCCAGCCTGGCGACCATGGGCCGGGCCATGGAGCTGATCGACAACGTCGTAGCCGCCTACAGAGCCTCCAACCGTGCCAACCACGAGGCACGGAAGGCCCGCGACCAGCTCGACGCCTATCTCGCCGAACACCCGGACATCCGTAAGGAGGCTGACGTGATGGTCTCCAACGCCATCGCCGCCGAACTGATGAAGAGCAACGAAGAGTACGGCCCCGCCTCCGACGCATAGCCGCTCACTCCAACTGGCGCAGCGGAAACGCAAACCCTCGCTGTGGCCGTCCTGCCCATCCCATCCCTGAACGACACGAGGCCAGGCGCGGGGTTGCCGCCCCATCCGCCGGCCGGAACCGGAGCACTCACTTGCGCCCTTCGGCGATAACGCACGCCCCCGTCCAGCGCCCGCGACCCCAGGGGGAGGTGACCACTACCGACACCCTCCTCACCGTGGAGCAGGCCGCCGAACGCCTCGGCACCGGCGTGCGCTTCATCCGGCGACTCATCCAGGAGCGCCGCATCCGCTACGTCAAACTCGGCAAGCCCGTACGGATACCCGAGAGCGCCATCGCCGCGTACATCGAGGAACGCGCCGTTCCGACTCTCGGCGAGACGCGTTCCCGCTTCGGGAAGGCCGCCTGATGGCGGCCCGCAAGCTGCAGCGGCGGCGCGAATTCGGCACCGTTCGTCAACTCCCATCGGGGCGGTGGCAGGTGCGCTACTGGGCCCCGGACGGCAGCCGCCGCACCGCCCCGGAGACCTTCGAGACGCGTACCGATGCCCAGTCCTGGCTCACGCTCACCCAGGCCGACATCGAGCGCAAGCACTGGGTGGACCCCGACGCCGGCTCGGTCAACTTCGAGACGTACGCCATGAAGTGGGTCGAGGAGCGCGGGCTCTCCGCCACCACGGAGGAGCTGTACCGAAGGCTCCTGCGCCTGCACCTGCTGCCCGAATTCGCCACGGTGAACCTGGACGACATCACGCCGCCGGGCGTGCGCACCTGGCGGGCCGAGCGGTTGGGGGCGACCGGTGCGACGACCGTCGCCAAGTCCTACCGCCTCCTCAAAGCCATCATGGAGACGGCGACCGACGACGAACTGATCCGCCGCAACCCCTGCCGGATCAGGGGCGCCGGCAGCGAGAAAGCCAAGGAACGCCCGACGGCCACCGTCGAACAGGTCGACGCGCTCGCCGACGCCATGGGACCGAGGTGGCGGCTGATGGTCTACTTCGGCGCCTACGGGCCCATGCGCCCGGAGGAACAGGCCGCCCTCCGGCGCCCCGACGTCACGCTCGACCCTCTCGCGGTCAAGATCCGTGACGCCGCACCCGAGCTGACCACCGGCCGTCGCATCGAAGGCGACACGAAGTCGGCCGCCGGAAGGCGAACCGTCTTCCTCCCGGCCTTCCTGTACATCGAGGTGAAGCGTCACCTCGACTGGTATGCCGAGAAGGAACCCGACGGGCTCCTGTTCGTCGGGGAGAAGGGCGCTCCCTTCCGCCGGTCCACCTTCGGCCGCAAGTGGCGGAGGGCCCGGGCCAAGGTCGGCCTGCCAGAGGGCTTCCGCTTCTACGACCTCCGCCACACCGGCCACACCCTGCCACCCAGTCGGGAGCCACGCTCAAGGACACGATGGTCCGCGCCGGCCAGTCCTCGGAGAAGGCAGCCATGGTCTACCAGCATTCCCCGATGGAGCGGCAAATGGAGGTCGCGGACGGCATCGATGACTTGGTTCGTGCCCAACGGGCCAAGGCAGCGGCGGTTGTTGAGTCGCAGAGTGCTCGCGAAGCGTAACGAGCAGACTGGCCCGGGGCTGTCTGAACACAGCCCCGGGCTTGTTACGTGGCGGAATGATGTTCGTCCGGCCGACGTGCCGCTCGCTTCCGCAGTGGCGGAGACGCGGATACGCCTCGGGCAGTGATGCCCATCTTCGCTCGTGCTGTCAGACGTTGCATCTACGCTGCCTCTCACCGAGGACACAGGGGGAACAGTGAGTGGTGCGGGATCGCCGCAGTGGCGGCATCCAGTACGGGGGGTGCACAACCGGCAGGTCGAGAAGCGCGTAGGGCGGGCGGAAAAGGCTGCGGCTGATCTGGGTATCGCCTTCGATGCGCACAGTGTCCGTAAGGCACTCGCGTTTCGGTGGGGCCCCTATCTGCTGAGGCTGCGGCGAGTGCTTGTCGCCTTCGTGGTTCTGGGCATCACGGCCGTCGTTACTTACGGCCCGGCCTGCCGACCTGGCGGGATTCTCGATGCTGGTCCCGTATCTTGCGGGTCCTACTCCGCTTACGTCCTCGGACCCGGGGGTGACCCGCGGACGGCTGGGGCCCTCGTCTGCATCTCGGTGGTCCTCGTATTTGTGTGGTCGCTATGGCGCGCGGACCACATCGCGCGCTGCTACGAGCCGCTGTACCCGCTCCTCAGCTTGCTCTCGGCCAGTGGGGATCTGGTCGGTATGGCGGAAAGCCACTACACGGATGCAGGGAGACTCCGCAAGAAGGTCAGAAGAGTGGGTCTCCCTCTGCGGGAGGTCGCCGGAGATGCTGCATCTGCGTTCGGGGCTGGCCGGGCAATCCGAAAGGAACTCGTAAGCCACGTACGGCTGGTGGAGACGGCGTTTACGCAGGCGGCAGACGAACTTATGCGGGATCGCGAGGGCGCGGCGCGGAAGCTTGGTCTGCTTGCCGCGACTGCCGCGAGCAGCATCGCTGTCGATCGCTTTCAGGAGATGCTCCCGGAGGCACTGCTCCCGAGCGAGGAATCTGGAGAGGGCTCTTTGGCACCTGACCGGGTGGACGGTCTCCGCTTGGCGAAGGCGTGCATGTGGTCGGTACTCTGCGTCACGCTCTTCTCGTTGCTCCTCGCGTGGCTAGGTGCCCCGGCGGAGCTGATGGCGCCATTGGCAATACTGGCCTTCCCGGTGGCCGTATACGTGCTTTTGGCGGCGCGGCATGGGCTCAACGAGGCGTCACGTCTGACGCGAAGCATCAGCGCATTCTTCTCCTCTGGACCTCCGCTCTGACGCTGGCTGCTCATGTGCGGCTGTTCGAACTGCTGCCCGTGTCGACGGCGGTCCGCTAGACGCAGACTCTTTGCAGTCGAGAGTTCGCACTTGACCGCCCGAACAGTGACCCAGGTCACAAGAAGTGCGTCTCGTGATTCGAGATGTCTGGACAAGCGTTCTCTGGGGCGGGTCGTGAACGGCTCGCGAAACAGCGCTTTCGGGCGACTTAGGGCCTGTCCGACGGGTCGCTCGGGGATGCATCATGACTAACCCGCAACCACGGAATCGCCCCTGACCCACCTGGGCAAGGTTCAATGCCGGAGTGGTCACCTGGGTGGATATGCATGATTGCTGGTTTGAGGTCGGTCGTGTTCCGAAGCTCTTGGAGCAGGTCGAGCATGATGACGACCCAGCAGCGTGGAAGGAACTGGGATGGCGGCTCGTTCTCGAGCATGACTTGGTGTCCCCGGCCAGTTTCGCTGCCCTGCCGCGTCTGGTGCGGCTCACGCCGCGCAGCGCGAAGGCGCGGCACCTGGCGGGGGAGATTCTCGAACGTGCAGCAGGGCACCATAGTTGCGACGATCTCCTGGCGGATTGCGCCGGCGCCATTGCGGAGTTCCGCGAGGTGCTGGGTAGGCACCTGCGGTCGAGGCCAGCTGACTTCCTCGTGTCCTTGCGTGCCCTGCTCGCGGTCGAGGAGGAGTACCACTGGGCGGCGGTCCTTGGCGACTTCGAGGATGACTTCTACCCCTTGGCGTGTCCGCACTGTGAGGTCGGGGTCAGGATCGCCATCGGCAACTACGGGAAGTACTCAGCGGCCCAGGACTGGAACCTGGGTGATGTGGAACGAAGGGATTTGCGGCCGTTGGCCGCCGAGAAGCTAACCGGAACTGGCAGGTGGATGTTCGAGATGGCCGTCCACGCAGGTCAGACGGTACTCGCCGACGGAATTTCTCATCTATTCGGACGTGCGGAATGCCCGCTCTGTGCCAGCGTCTTCAACGTCGCGGACGAGTACACCTCCGCCAACCGTCCGGTCATGGGATAAGCCGCAACAAAATCGGCAGCGACCTGGCCATGTCTCACGCACGAAGCCAGAGCCGGATCGAAGCGATGGTGACCGTCCCGTGAAAGACGTAAGCCCTTTTGTCATAGCGAGTCGCGACCGCACGGAAGGACTTCAGCCGGTTGATCGTCCGCTCCACTTCATTGCGGCGCCGGTAGATCTCCCTGTCGAACCTGGTCGGCCGGCCGCCTTGACTGCCTCGCCTTTGGCGGTTGGCACGCTGGTCTCTGGGCTCCGGGATGGTGTGCTTGATCTGACGCCGCCGCAGGTAGCGGCGGTTTCGACGCGACGAATAGGTTTTGTCGCCGCCAAGGTGGTCGGGCCGAGTACGTGGGTGTCCGCCAGCCGGCCTGGGGACCCGGATCTGTTCCATCACGGCGATCAACTGCGGGGCATCGCCCCACTGGCCAGGAGTGATGACGGATGCGAGAGGGCGACGTCCACCCTCGCCCGCCAGATGGATTTTGCAGGTCAGCCCGCCCCTCGAACGGCCCAGGGCCTCATCGGCCCGGTGTCGAACGGGGGGTGCTACGACTGCCGGGAACTCTTGGCGGACGAGAGTGCGCACCTGCCGCGTGCTGGTGAGCTCGGCATGAGGTCGAGTCGACGCTGACCATGCTCCAGTCGATCCGGCCCTCGGTATCGGCGTCGGCCTGGACGGCTCGCAGGATCCTCTCCCACGTGCCGTCCGCTGACCACCTGCGATGACGGTCATGCACCGTCTTCCACTTCCCAAAACGGGACGGCAGATCCCTCCACGGCAGGCCCGTCCGCTGCCGGAACAGAATCCCGTTGATCACACGGCGGTGGCACTGCCACCGCCCACCTCGGCCCACACGCCTGGGCAGGTGAGGTTCCAGCCGAGCCCATTCCTCATCCGAAAGATCACCCCGCCCCATGTCGACCGAAACGATCGACCCGAGGGTGAGTCACACGACCCATCGGACACGCCCTAGGGCACGCGGAGGGCACGGAGCCCTCTAAATGGTCTAGACAACAAGCAAGGCCCCGATCGATGACCAGGGCCTTCATTATGGAGCGGGTGACGAGAATCGAACTCGCGCTCTGAGCTTGGGAAGCTCATGTTCTACCATTAAACTACACCCGCGAAGCGAGCCGATTGATCAGCTCTGCACCGTCCACACTGTACCCCATGCCAGGTCCCCGGCGTTTGAGCCGTGGGGCCTTTTCGTTGCGGGGGGAGGGTGGATGCGGGTGCCGTGGGCGGGAGTTGGGGGCGTAGCGTGGGTGGTCGGAGTGCCGCCTGGAGTGGCGTCCCGTTCATCCCCTAATGTGGCTTTTTCGTCCAAGGCTTGTTGGGGAAGGGACTTGATGGACTCCATGGAGCGCACCGTCGTCCGCTGTGCCGAAGGGCACGTTTTCGCTACCGCTTCGTTCCCGATGCAGCAGCTCGGGTCCGGGCGGATCGGTCCCGGGCGGCTCATTCGCTGTCCTCGTTGTGCGCGGCTTCGGCATGCCGTGCCTGTGGTGTTCGAGGAGCGCTAGGAGAGGTCACAGGCGCGCGGGGCGGTCCCGGATTGGGGCGGGCCCGCGCGTTCTGCGTATCCTCGGGGCGTGCTTCTCTCAGATAAGGACATCCGGGCCGAGATCGACGCCGGACGTGTACGCATTGATCCGTTCGACGCGTCGATGGTGCAGCCCTCGAGCATCGATGTGCGGCTCGACCGCTACTTCCGGGTGTTCGAGAACCACCGCTATCCACATATTGATCCAGCCGTTGAGCAGGCCGATCTGACGCGCATGGTCGAGCCGGACGGGGACGAGGCGTTCATCCTGCACCCCGGTGAGTTCGTGCTCGCTTCGACATACGAGGTCATCTCGCTGCCCGACGATCTTGCGTCGCGGCTGGAGGGCAAGAGTTCGCTGGGGCGGCTCGGTCTTGTGACGCATTCGACCGCCGGATTCATCGACCCCGGTTTCTCCGGGCACGTGACCCTGGAACTGTCGAATCTCGCCACGTTGCCGATCAAGCTGTGGCCGGGGATGAAGATCGGGCAGCTCTGCATGTTCCGGCTGAGTTCGCCTTCGGAGTTCCCGTACGGCTCCGAGCGGTACGGATCGCGGTACCAGGGCCAGCGCGGGCCGACCGCGTCGCGGTCGTTCATGAATTTCCACCGGACCCAGGTGTGATGCCGGAATGAACGGTGATGTGCGGGAGAACCTGACGTACGAGGGGTTCGGTCATGCGGTGCGTGAGCTGGCGCAGACCGTGGCCGACGACGGATTCGAGCCCGATGTCGTGCTGAGCATCGCGCGGGGCGGGGTATTCGTCGCGGGCGGGCTCGCTTATGCCCTGGACTGCAAGAACATTCATCTGGTGAATGTGGAGTTCTATACCGGGGTGGGTACGACCCTGGAAATGCCGGTCATGCTCGCGCCCGTTCCGAATGTGATCGACTTCTCGGACAAGAAGGTTCTGATCGCCGACGACGTCGCCGATACCGGGAAGACGCTGAAGCTGGTGCGCGATTTCTGTATCGATCACGTTGCCGAGGTGCGCAGCGCGGTCATCTACGAGAAGCCGCATTCGCTCGTGAAGTGCGAGTACGTGTGGAAGAAGACCGATCGCTGGATCAACTTCCCGTGGAGCGTGGACAAGCCCGTCGTGCCGCGTAGCGGGCAGGTTCTCGACGCGTAGAGCCGGCGGTCCGCGGCCGGTGGTGTGTGGTCAGGGGTGGCCGAGATGCGCGGCACGGTCATCCGCGAGCAGTCGCACCCGCAAGAGGAAGAGCCCCCGACGCGGTGTGTCGGGGGCTCTTCCTCAGATGGTCGGATGCCGTCAGATCGTGCCCAGCTTGATGATCGACAGCAGCGCGATCAGCTGGATCGCGGATGCGCCCAGCGCCTTCGGCCACGGCAGGTCGTGCGACTTGCTCACCATCGAGGTGAAGAGCGCGGCCGAGGCCAGCCAGGTGATCCAGCCGAGGACCTGGACCAGGGAGTTCTCGCCGCCGAGGAAGAGCGCGAATATCAGGCGGGGGGCGTCCGTGATCGACATGATCAGCATGGAGAGGCCCACGGTCGGCTGCCAGGAGCCGTCGCCGCCGAGCTGGCGGGCGAGCGTATGCGTGACCGCGCCCAGGACCAGGCCGCCGATGACGAAGCCGATGCCCGTGATGACGACGTAGGGCACCGCTGTGGAGATCGTCGCGTGGATCGCGTCGTCCCGGGCCTGGTCGAAGCCGAAGAGGGCGAGCAGGCCGTACAGGAACGTGACGATGAGCGCCGGGCCCCAGACCGGGTAGTCGCGCATCTGCCAGAACGTCGGTCCCGGGCGCAGCACGATGCCGGTGATCAGGTCCTTCCACGGCAGCCGCGGGCCCGCGGGCTGGGCGGGGGCCTGGCCGGCGCGGTAGGTGTTGCCGTCGCCGTAGGGGTCCTCGCCGATGCTGAACGCCTGGGTGTGACCGGGGGAGTTGGCGTACGGGTCGCCGTGCTGGGGGGACCCGTGGGGGTGGTGGGGCTGCTGGTACGGGTCGCCGAAATACTCCGGCTCGCCGTGGCCGCCACTGTTGTAGCCGTTGCCGTAGCCGCCGTTGTGCTCGCCGGGCCCGTTGTTTCCACCGTGCCCGCCGTTGTTGTACGGGGGCGGGGCGCCGTTGCCTCCCGTCGGCGGCCATGGCTGCCGGGCGTACGGCGGTGGTGCCTGTGTGCCGTACGGCTGCTGCCGCGGTTGCTGTTGCGCTTGCTGCGGGGTGCGGTTGTCCCGGCCGCGTCCGATCCTGAATCCAGCCACGTCGTCGAACGTACCTGGTCTGCGTGGGTGCGGTGAGAGGGCCTGGGGAACCTGCCCGCCATTGCGGCCGAGCTGTGACATCCCCTAGGGGAACCCTGGGGGGTCGGCCCCATGCGCAGCCGTGCGGGAATACAGAAGCGGCCGGTCCTGCCCCCGAGGCAGGTCCGGCCGCTTCTGTCGCACGACAGCCCTGGCTACTTCACCGGCTCGGGCTCCGGTGCGTCCGCCGGCTCCGCCTCGCCGGCCGGGTCGGCCGGGGTCTTCACGGAGTCCAGCAGCAGCTGCGATACGTCGACCACCTGGACCGACTCCTTCGCCTTGCCGTCGTTCTTCTTGCCGTTGACCGAGTCGGTCAGCATGACGAGGCAGAACGGGCAGGCGGTGGAGACGATGTCCGGGTTGAGGGAGAGGGCTTCGTCGACGCGCTCGTTGTTGATGCGCTTGCCGATCCGCTCCTCCATCCACATCCGGGCGCCACCGGCACCGCAGCAGAAGCCGCGCTCCTTGTGGCGGTGCATCTCCTCGTTCCTGAGGCCCGGGACCTTCGCGATGATCTCGCGCGGCGGGGTGTAGATCTTGTTGTGACGGCCCAGGTAGCACGGGTCGTGGTACGTGATCAGGCCCTCGACCGGGGTCACCGGGATCAGCTTGCCCTCGTCGATGAGGTGCTGGAGCAGCTGGGTGTGGTGGATGACCTCGTACTCACCGCCGAGCTGCGGGTACTCGTTCGCGATGGTGTTGAAGCAGTGCGGGCAGGTCGCGACGATCTTCTTGGACGACTTGGGCTTCTTCGTCGTCTCGACCCCGCCGTCCTCGTCGAGGGACTCGCCGAACGCCATGTTCAGCATCGCGACGTTCTCCTGGCCGAGCTGCTGGAACAGCGGCTCGTTGCCCAGGCGGCGGGCCGAGTCACCGGTGCACTTCTCGTCGCCGCCCATGATCGCGAACTTGACGCCCGCGATGTGGAGGAGCTCCGCGAAGGCCTTGGTGGTCTTCTTGGCCCGGTCTTCGAGAGCGCCCGCGCAGCCGACCCAGTACAGGTAGTCGACCTCGGACAGGTCCTCGACGTCCTTGCCGACGATCGGGACCTCGAAGTCGACCTCCTTGGTCCACTCGACGCGCTGCTTCTTGGCGAGCCCCCAGGGGTTGCCCTTCTTCTCCAGGTTCTTGAGCATCGTGCCCGCCTCGGACGGGAACGCGGACTCGATCATCACCTGGTAGCGGCGCATGTCGACGATGTGGTCGATGTGCTCGATGTCGACCGGGCACTGCTCCACGCACGCACCGCAGGTGGTGCAGGACCAGAGCACGTCCGGGTCGATGACGCCGTTCTCCTCGGCCGTTCCGATCAGCGGGCGCTCGGCCTCCGCGAGAGCCGCGGCCGGGACGTCCTTGAGCTGCTCCTCGGACGCCTTCTCGTTGCCCTCCATGTCCTTGCCGCCACCGGCCAGCAGATACGGGGCCTTGGCGTGCGCGTGGTCGCGCAGGGACATGATCAGGAGCTTCGGGGAGAGCGGCTTGCCGGTGTTCCAGGCCGGGCACTGCGACTGGCAGCGACCGCACTCCGTACACGTGGAGAAGTCGAGGATGCCCTTCCAGGAGAACTGCTCGACCTGGGAGACACCGAAGACGTCGTCCTCGCCCGGGTCCTCGAAGTCGATCTCCTTGCCGCCCGACGTCATCGGCTGCAGCGCGCCGAGCGCGACCGCTCCGTCCGCGTTCCGCTTGAACCAGATGTTCGGGAAGGCGAGGAAGCGGTGCCAGGCGACACCCATGTTCGTGTTGAGCGAGACCGTGATCATCCAGATCAGCGAGATGCCGATCTTCATCATCGCGGTGAAGTAGATGAGGTTCTGCAGCGTGCCGAGCGCGAGGCCCTTGAACGCGAGGACCAAGGGGTATGAGATGAAGTACGCGGCGTCGTAGCCCTCGACGTGGTGGATCGCGCCCTCAAGACCGCGCAGGGTCAGGATCGCCAGACCGATGCCGAGGATGACGTACTCGACGAAGTACGCCTGCCAGGCCTTGGAGCCAGTGAAACGGGACTTGCGGCCGGCCCGGGACGGCAGGTTCAGCAGCCGGATGGCGATCAGCACGAGGATGCCGACCGTCGTCATCAGACCGATGAACTCGGTGTACATCTCGAACGGCAGCCAGTTGCCGATGATCGGCAGGACCCAGTCGGCCTTGAAGAGCTGCCCGTATGCCTGGAGCAGCGTCGGCGGCAGCGTCAGGAAGCCGATGGCGACGAACCAGTGCGCGAAGCCGACGATCCCCCACCGGTTCATCCGGGTATGGCCGAGGAATTCCTTGACCAGGGTGATCGTGCGCTGTTTCGGGTTGTCGGTGCGGCTGCCTGCCGGGACCGGCTGTCCGAGCTTGACGAACCGGTAGATCTGCGCGACGGCTCGGGCGATGAGCGCAACGCCGACCACAGTCAGCACCAGCGACACGATGATCGCGGCGAGTTGCATTTGGGGGCTCCTCGGGCCTGCGAGGGTGGGATCCAGCGTCTACGAGCGAATACTGGCAATTACTAAGCAGTAACTTAATCAGTCTGTGCTGACACTATCCACTTATTCCGCCGCGCTGTAGCCGCATCGGCGGTGATCTGTGTCGCTCAGGTGTGCCTTGCCGCGCCGGGTGAGTCCGCGGATCGCCCTGCGCAGCGGAGTGTGTACGGCTCTCGCCAGGATGGCCAGGTCGAGTCCCACCCAGTGGTGCTCGGCGTAGTGCTGGTCGAGCAGGGCCGGCTCGTCCCATGGCATTCCGGAGCGGGAGCGTACCTGCGCCAGGCCGGTGAGGCCCGGTTTCAGTTCCTGCCGCCAGTGTCTCGCGGCGGTGGTGGCGGCGGTTTCCGGGGTATCGGCATCGGCTCCGGGCGTCCGGGCCCGCTCGTCGTCCGGTGCCAGGGGCTCCGGGCCGACCAGGGAGAGGTCTCCCCGTACGACGTGCGGCAGCCGGGAGAGCAGATCCAGTCGCAGCCGCCGGGTGCGCAGCGAGTGCAGTACGAAGAGGTGGCCGCCCAGGCCGATCCGGGGTGAGTGGGTCAGTACGCCGCCGGGGAGCCGCCGCGCCGCGAGGGCGAGGGCGCCCGCGGCGAGCAGGGGGGCGGCCAGGGCCAGCAGGGCCGAGCCGAGGGTCAGGTCCAGTACGCGCTTGGCCGACGGCCACGCCTGCCTCCATTCCCGTAGCCACTCCCATGTCCACTCCCGCCGCTGTACCTGCATATGGATCGGCGCGCGGCCCGGCGTGCGGCCCGGCCTCTGCCCCTGTCTCTGCCTCTGCATCGTTCGCACCTGCCTGGGGGTCGGGCGGATCTGGTGCCGGTTTTGCGTGACTCACGGCATTTTGTGACAGAACGATCCCATGGCGCGATGATGGGGGCGGCCTGCGTGGCCCGTGGGGCGGGTGGGTGTCGCCCTTGATCTCCTTGTGCGCGCGAGGTGCGTGCACGATAGTTGAGTCGGCCCGACTCAACTCTGTTGACACTGGGACGCCTGTCGTGCATCCTTGAGTCAGTTCCACTCAAGTAGTCAAGCTGGAGGAATTGAAATGGCACGTGCGGTCGGCATCGACCTGGGCACGACTAACTCCGTCGTCAGCGTTCTCGAAGGCGGCGAGCCCACCGTCATCACCAACGCAGAGGGCGCCAGGACCACGCCGTCCGTCGTCGCCTTCGCGAAGAACGGCGAGGTGCTGGTCGGCGAGGTCGCCAAGCGTCAGGCGGTGACCAACGTCGACAGGACCATCCGCTCCGTCAAGCGCCACATGGGCACTGACTGGAAGATCGACCTGGACGGCAAGAGCTTCAACCCGCAGCAGATGAGCGCCTTCATCCTGCAGAAGCTGAAGCGGGACGCCGAGTCGTACCTGGGCGAGAAGGTGACCGACGCGGTCATCACGGTCCCCGCGTACTTCAACGACTCCGAGCGTCAGGCGACGAAGGAGGCCGGCGAGATCGCGGGCCTGAACGTCCTGCGTATCGTCAACGAGCCGACGGCCGCCGCGCTGGCGTACGGGCTCGACAAGGACGACCAGACGATCCTCGTCTTCGACCTCGGTGGCGGCACCTTCGACGTATCGCTGCTGGAGATCGGCGACGGTGTCGTCGAGGTGAAGGCCACCAACGGTGACAACCACCTCGGTGGTGACGACTGGGACCAGCGCGTCGTCGACTACCTGGTGAAGCAGTTCGCCAACGGTCACGGCGTGGACCTGTCCAAGGACAAGATGGCTCTCCAGCGTCTGCGCGAAGCTGCGGAGAAGGCGAAGATCGAGCTCTCGTCCTCGACCGAGACCTCGATCAACCTGCCCTACATCACGGCGTCCGCCGAGGGCCCGCTGCACCTGGACGAGAAGCTCACGCGCTCGCAGTTCCAGCAGCTCACCGCCGACCTCCTGGACCGCTGCAAGAGCCCGTTCCACAACGTCATCAAGGACGCGGGCATCCAGCTCTCCGAGATCGACCACGTCGTTCTCGTCGGTGGCTCCACCCGTATGCCGGCCGTCGCCGAGCTCGTCAAGGAGCTGACCGGTGGCCAGGAGGCCAACAAGGGTGTGAACCCGGACGAGGTCGTCGCCATCGGTGCCTCGCTCCAGGCCGGTGTCCTCAAGGGCGAGGTCAAGGACGTCCTGCTCCTCGACGTCACCCCGCTGTCCCTCGGTATCGAGACCAAGGGCGGCATCATGACGAAGCTCATCGAGCGCAACACCACGATCCCGACCAAGCGCTCCGAGATCTTCACGACGGCCGAGGACAACCAGCCGTCCGTGCAGATCCAGGTCTACCAGGGCGAGCGCGAGATCGCGGCGTACAACAAGAAGCTCGGAATGTTCGAGCTGACCGGCCTGCCGCCGGCCCCGCGTGGCGTCCCGCAGATCGAGGTCGCGTTCGACATCGACGCGAACGGCATCATGCACGTCGCCGCCAAGGACCTCGGCACCGGCAAGGAGCAGAAGATGACCGTCACCGGCGGCTCCTCGCTGCCGAAGGACGAGGTCAACCGGATGCGTGAGGAGGCCGAGCAGTACGCGGAGGAGGACCACCGCCGTCGCGAGGCCGCCGAGTCCCGCAACCAGGGCGAGCAGCTCGTCTACCAGACGGAGAAGTTCCTCAAGGACAACGAGGACAAGGTCCCCGGTGACGTGAAGACGGAGGTGGAGACCGCGCTCACCGAGCTGAAGGAGAAGCTCAAGGGCGAGGACACCGCCGAGATCCGTACCGCCACCGAGAAGGTCGCGGCCGTCTCCCAGAAGCTGGGCCAGGCGATGTACGCCAACGCCCAGGCCGAGGGCGGCCCGCAGGGTGACCCGCAGCCGGGCGCCCAGCAGGCCAAGGCCGACGACGACGTCGTCGACGCCGAGATCGTGGACGACGAGAAGGACGCGAAGGGCGGTGCGGTGTGACCGAGGAGACTCCGGGTTTCGAGGAGAAGCCCGACGTCCCCTCCGGCGCCACTTCTGACGGAGCTGAGCCGAAGGACGTCCCTTCCTCTCCCGAGGAGGAGGCGTCCCCGGCCGGGGACGCAGTACAGACAGTCGGTCTGACGGCCCAGCTGGACCAGGTCCGCACCGCGCTCAACGAGCGCACGGGCGACCTCCAGCGGCTCCAGGCCGAGTACCAGAACTACCGTCGCCGCGTCGAGCGGGACCGGGCCACGGTCAAGGAGATCGCAGTCGCGGGTCTCCTGTCCGAGCTCCTGCCCGTGCTCGACGACGTCGGCCGGGCCCGTGAGCACGGCGAGCTCGTGGGCGGGTTCAAGTCGGTGGCCGAATCACTGGAGACGGTCGTCGCCAAGCTGGGCCTGCAGCAGTTCGGCAAGGAGGGCGAGCCCTTCGACCCGACGATCCACGAAGCCCTGATGCACTCGTACGCGCCGGATGTCACCGAGACGACCTGCGTGGCGATCCTGCAGCCGGGGTATCGGATCGGCGAGCGCACCATCCGCCCCGCGCGGGTGGCGGTGGCCGAACCCCAGCCGGGTGCGGCAGCCAAGGAAGAGAAGGCAACCGACGAGGAGAGCGGTGGCACCGAGGAGGTCTGACATCCCGTCTGACCACCTCGTGGCCCACCGCCCGGCCGTGCGACCGGCCAACGGGCCGGCCGCATGGCCGATCGTCCGGAAGGAGGGACGTCGATGAGCACGAAGGACTTCGTCGAGAAGGACTACTACAAGGTCCTCGGCGTCCCCAAGGACGCCACCGACGCCGAGATCAAGAAGGCGTACCGGAAGCTCGCCCGCGAGTTCCACCCGGACGCCAACAAGGGCGACGACAAGGCGGAGGAGCGCTTCAAGGAGATCTCCGAGGCGAACGACATCCTCGGCGACAGCAAGAAGCGCAAGGAGTACGACGAGGCGCGCGCCCTCTTCGGCAACGGCGGCTTCAGGGCCGGCCCCGGAGGCGCCGGGGGCAACTTCAACTTCGACCTGGGCGATCTCTTCGGAGGCACCCAGGGCGGGGGCGCGGGCGGCGGAGCCGGCGGTTTCGGCGGCGGCGGCGGCCTGGGCGATGTCTTCGGCGGCCTGTTCAACCGGGGCGGTACGGGGACGCGTGTGCAGCCGCGCCGCGGCCAGGACATCGAGTCCGAGGTGACGCTCAGCTTCATCGAGGCGGTCGAAGGGGCCACGGTCCCGTTGCGGATGTCCAGCCAGGCGCCCTGCAAGGCGTGTTCCGGCACCGGTGACAAGAACGGCACCCCCAGGGTCTGCCCGACCTGTCTCGGCACCGGCCAGGTGTCGCGCGGCACCGGCGGCGGCTTCTCGCTCACCGACCCCTGCGTGGACTGCAAGGGCCGGGGCCTCATCGCCCAGGACCCCTGCGATGTCTGCAAGGGCAGCGGACGGGCGAAGTCCTCCCGGACCATGCAGGTCAGGATTCCGGCGGGCGTCTCGGACAGCCAGCGGATCCGGCTGCGCGGCAAGGGCGGCCCGGGCGAGCGCGGCGGACCGGCCGGCGATCTCTACGTCGTGGTCCATGTCGACGCCCACCCGGTCTTCGGCCGCAGGGGCGACAACCTCACGGTCACCGTGCCCGTCGACTTCACGGAGGCGGCGCTCGGCGGCGAGGTGAAGGTGCCCACGCTCGGCGGTTCGCCGGTCACCCTGAAACTGCCGGCCGGCACCCCCAACGGGCGCACGATGCGCGCCCGCGGCAAGGGCGCCGTACGCAAGGACGGCACCCGGGGCGACCTGCTGGTCACCGTCGAGGTGACGGTGCCCAAGGACCTCAGCACCGAGGCCAGGGACGCGCTGGAGGCCTACCGGAAGGCGACTGCGGGCCACGACCCGCGGGCGGAGCTGTTCCAGGCTGCGAAGGGAGCTTGAGGTGGACGGCCGACGACGCAATCCGTACGAACTGACCGATGAGTCACCGGTGTACGTGATCTCGATCGCGGCCCAGCTCTCGGGCCTGCATCCGCAGACGCTGCGCCAGTACGACCGCCTCGGCCTGGTCTCCCCCGACCGTACGGCCGGGCGCGGCAGGCGCTACTCGGCCCGCGACATCGAGCTGCTGCGCACCGTGCAGCAGCTGTCGCAGGACGAGGGCATCAACCTCGCCGGCATCAAGCGCATCATCGAACTGGAGAACCAGGTCGCCGCCCTCCAGCAGCGCGTCGCCGAGCTCTCGGCGGCGGTGGACGGCGCGGCGGTGGCGATGCAGCAGCGCGAGGCCCAGGTTCATGCCTCGTACCGGCGCGATCTGGTGCCGTATCAGGATGTGCAGCAGACCAGCGCGTTGGTGGTCTGGCGGCCGAAACGGCCGAAGGACTGAGCGGGTCCGGCCGTCGGGCCGGACGATTCGCTCACGATTCGTTTCGTTCAGGGCCGGGGAGTCGACCTACGGGTCGGCCCCCGGCCCTTCGCCGTGCGCCCGCCGCCCTGTGTACGCCCCCGGGCTCCGGCCGGAACCCGGCCCATGTTCGATCACGCTCGCGACAATGGGGCGGGGGTCTGTCACCGTCCCCGCTCGTTCCGGAGCACCGGGCCGGGGCGATCCGCCCGGTGGCGCAGTCGGGAGTCACGCATGTCCATGGTCGGCCTCTTCTGGATCACCGGCACAGCGGCCCACATAGGCGCCCCACCGAACGAACCCGGCCCCGGCGTGCTGCTCACCGAGGAGGGGCTGACAGGGCTCGGGGCGGACCAGAGCGGCCGGTGGACGTGGGACGGAATCCAGCGCGTGACGGTGGCCGGTGTACCCGTGCGGTCCTCGGGGCGCAGGGCCGCGGGGACGGGTGTGGCCCTGAGGTCGGCGCCGGTGCCCTGGACGAACGGCCTCCCCGAGAGGGCCTGTTCGTACACCTCGTCGGAGAACTGGTCGACCGAGTAGTCGAACCGCTCGTACAACGCCGCACTCGTCGCACGGACCGCGCCGGCCGCCCGCCAGGTCGTACACCTGCCCCGGGACGACGGGCTCGTCGAGGACGCAGACGGCTGTGGTGCCGCTCTGGTTGGTGACGGGCGGTCGGCGAGGCACTTCCTCGGCCGTCCCCGACTGGACGATGAGGGCGCCGGGTTGAGTCCGGCCGGAGGCGTTGAGCATCCGCATGAGCCGGGAGATGTGCGCGCGGCGGGTGCGGACGCCGATGCCCAGACGTAGTGGGGGAGGGACGCTCGTCGTGCCTGGTGATGAACCTCTCCGGTGCAGGGGGCCGCGGTCGTTCTCCCCCGTATTGCGATTGCGGCCCCTTCAGCCCGGATCCTGTTCAAGAATCCCTGACCGGGCTATCAGGTAGCCGAGTTGCGCCCGGCTGTTGCTGCCGAGGACGGCGGACAGTTTGGCGACGTGCGCGCGGCAGGTGCGGACGTTCATGCCGAGGCGCCGGGCGATCGAGTCGTCGACATATCCATCTACGAGGAGTTGGGCGATGGAGCGCTGGACGCCACTGATTCCCTTGGGGGTCGGGTCGTACTTGACCTCTTCCAGGAGTGGAGCCGCACGGGTCCAGAGCTGCTCGAATACCTTGACGAGATACTCGACCAGCCCGGGATGGCGCAGTTCCAGGGCGACTTGGCGGTCGTCCTGGGCGGGTATGAACGCGACCGTGCGGTCGAAGACGATGAGTCGCTCTATGAGCTCCTCAAGCGTCCGGATCTCCACGTTGTCGTCGGCCATCCGCTCGGCGTAGGCCAGGGTGCCGGGGCTGTGACGCACCGTGTGCTGATAGAGAGTGCGAATGCTGACACCGCGGTCCACCACGGAGAGGCCCCTTTGCAGGGCTTCGCTGAGGCGGTCTTCGCTACGGCCGCCGCCGGGCTGGACGGTGAGGACTTCGGAGCGGCACTCCGCCGTGGCGAGATCGAGTGCCGCGTTGATGCGGTTGAAGCCCTCCAGCACGGTGATCGCGTGGGTGGTCGGCGGGTCCTGTGCGCTGATGTCCATGAACGGCTCGAAGGACTCGGCAAGCAGGACCGAATGCCGTCGGCGCTCCTGGATTTCGCGTTCTATGGGGTGCAGGCGTTTCGCCAGAGCGGCGGACGGTGGGACGGGCCGCAGCCAGTCGGGGTCGTCGGGGTCGGGGTGCAGCAGGGCGAAGTCCATGAGGCAGGGCGCCGGTTCCACCTCGCTTCGGGCGATACGTCCCGAGCGCAAAGCGCTGGCGTAGAGGCGGACTCCCGCTTCGCACAGCTCGGTGATCCCATGAGGATGTGTCGGCTTTGTATCGCTTGTGACCATATTCTCCACCCCCCAGGTTCCTGAACATGCAGGAACATGATGCATCGACTCGGTGGTGTTCGTGTGCCCAGGTGAGACATCGTCTTAGGTGCGGGGGAGAAGAATCCACAAGTGAGGACGAAGCCGACTATGTATAAGCGAATGCTTCGCTCGGCGCTTGCCGCCTCGTTCGTCGCGGCCCTGGGACTCGGGGTACTGGGCGCCAGCGACATCGCCTGGAGCAGCGGGGCAGCATCCTCGCCGGACGACATCGCCTGGTCCACTCAGGCGTCTGCGCCGGGTGACATCGCGTGGTCCACTCAGGCGTCTGCGCCGGGCGACATCGCCTGGTCCATTCAGGCGTCTGCGCCGGGTGACATCGCGTGGTCCACTCAGGCGTCTGCGCCGGGCGACATTGCCTGGTCCATTCAGGCGTCTGCGCCGGGTGACATCGCGTGGTCCACTCAGGCGTCGGCGCCGGGCGACATTGCATGGAGCGTCGACGCGGCAGTCGAGCCCGGTGACATCGCCTGGTCCGAACCGACCCATCAGGGCGCATGACCATCCCGCCGGACGACCGGACCTTCCGGCGGGAAATGGCCACGGCCTACCGATCAGGCTGGCATTTCATCGATCTCGTCACTGCCATCCCCCGCTGTGGCGACTCGCTGATGGTCACTCTGTTCGGCGACCCCATCGTTGTCGCACGTGAAGAAGACGACGAAGTACGTGCCTACCGGTGCCTCCGCAAGCCGCGTGGAGCCCCGCAGCCCGTTCGCTGCGCGATTCGGTACGACATGATTTTCGTCAACCTCGACCGGCGGGACCACCAGCTGTTCGAGCCAGAGACTATTTCCGCCACCCCCCGCAGTGCCTGAGCGATCCCCCGTCGTTACATGTCGCTCGGCACTCCCCCACACAACGGCGCCATCGTGACCTGAACACGATGGCGCCGTTGTGCTGCCCCGGAAGCCCCGGAAGCCCGCAGTCCTGCTCACGCCCTGCCGAGCGCCCGGTCCAGGGTGATCTCGATGACGACGCGGTCCGGGTTGGGTGCCGGTGTGCGTTCGTAGCGTTCCGCGTAGCGGCGTACCGCGTCGGCGATCACGTCCGGTTCCGTGCGTACCGTCGCGCGACCCTCCAGTGTTGCCCAGCGGCCGCGGTCGACCTGGCAGGCCGCGACCCGGGCGCCGGCCGGGCCCGCGGCCAGGATGTTGGCGACCTTCTGACTGCCCTTGTTGGTGATGACGCGGGCGAGCCCGGCCTCGGGGTCGTACGTCACGCCCACCGGCACCACGTGCGGCGTGCCGTCGGGGCGGGGTGTGGTCAGGGTGCACAGGTGGTACTCGCGCCAGAACGCGAGGTACTCGGGGCTCGGATTCGTCACGTCGACTGCCATGGGGAACAGGGTAGGGAGTGCGCATCCGCGGCCCGCCCCTGCGGTGGCGGAGGTTCTCTCCGGCCGGTTGACTCGGAATCGCACCCGGGAGAGCACTCCGGAAGAGGTGACTCAGCTAGCTTGAGTGGAATAGACTCAACTTTGTGCACGTTGATCTAGTCAGTGATGTGGAGAGACCAGTCACCGCAAGGAGGAGAGAGCGCACGTGGACGCCGAGCTGACCAACAAGAGCCGGGATGCCATCAACGCGGCCACCAGCAGGGCCGTGAAGGACGGACACCCCGATCTGACCCCCGGGCATCTGCTGCTCGCGCTGCTCGCGGGCGAGGACAACGCGAACATCATCGACCTGCTCGCCGCCGTCGAGGCCGACCAGATCGCCGTACGCACCGAGACGGAGCGGCTCCTGGGCGCGGAGCCCAGCGTCACCGGGTCGACCGTCGCCCCTCCGCAGCCCAACCGCGAGCTGCTCGCCGTCATCGCGGACGCCGCGCAGCGCGCGAAGGAGCTCGGCGACGACTACCTCTCCACCGAGCACCTGCTGATCGGGATCGCCGCCGAGGGCGGCCGCGCCGGTGAGATCCTGAGCGCTCAGGGGGCCAGTGCGAAGAGGCTGCTGGACGCGTTCGAGAAGAGCAGGGGAGGGCGCCGGGTGACCACACCCGACCCGGAGGGTCAGTACAAGGCCCTGGAGAAGTTCGGTACGGACTTCACGGCCGCCGCCAGGGACGGCAAGCTCGACCCGGTCATCGGACGTGACCAGGAGATCCGGCGTGTGGTCCAGGTCCTGTCGCGGCGTACGAAGAACAACCCCGTACTCATCGGCGAGCCCGGCGTCGGCAAGACCGCCGTCGTCGAGGGGCTCGCCCAGCGCATCGTCAAGGGTGACGTCCCCGAGTCCCTGCGGAACAAGCGGCTCGTCTCGCTCGACCTCGGCGCGATGGTCGCGGGCGCCAAATACCGCGGTGAGTTCGAGGAACGGCTGAAGACCGTCCTCTCCGAGATCAAGGAGAGCGACGGGCAGATCATCACCTTCATCGACGAGCTGCACACCGTCGTCGGCGCAGGCGCCGGCGGCGACTCCGCCATGGACGCGGGCAACATGCTCAAGCCGATGCTGGCCCGCGGCGAGCTCCGCATGGTCGGCGCGACGACGCTCGACGAGTACCGCGAGCGGATCGAGAAGGACGCCGCCCTGGAACGCCGCTTCCAGCAGGTGCTGGTGGCGGAGCCGAGCGTCGAGGACACCATCGCGATCCTGCGCGGCCTCAAGGGCCGTTACGAGGCCCACCACAAGGTCTCCATCGCGGACTCCGCGCTGGTGGCCGCCGCGACCCTGTCCGACCGCTACATCACCTCCCGCTTCCTCCCCGACAAGGCCATCGACCTGGTCGACGAGTCGGCGTCCCGGCTGCGCATGGAGATCGACTCCTCGCCTGTCGAGATCGACGAACTCCAGCGCGCCGTCGACCGCCTCCACATGGAGGAGCTGGCCCTCAAGAACGAGACCGACCCCGGCTCCAGGCAGCGTCTGGAGAAGCTCCGCCGCGACCTCGCCGACAAGGAGGAGGAGCTGCGCGGCCTCACCGCCCGCTGGGAGAAGGAGAAGCAGGGACTCAACCGCGTCGGTGAACTGAAGGAACGCCTCGACGAACTGCACGGCCAGGCCGAACGCGCCCAGCGCGACGGCGACTTCGACACCGCTTCCAAGCTGCTGTACGGGGAGATCCCCGGCCTGGAGCGGGAGCTGGCGGAGGCGACCGAGGCCGAGCAGGAGGCCGCCAAGGACACGATGGTGAAGGAGGAGGTCGGCCCGGACGACATCGCCGACGTCGTCGGCTCCTGGACCGGCATCCCGGCCGGCCGCCTGCTGGAGGGCGAGACCCAGAAGCTGCTCCGCATGGAGGACGAGCTCGGCAAGCGCCTCATCGGGCAGACCGAGGCCGTACGGGCGGTGTCGGACGCGGTACGCCGTACCCGCGCCGGAATCGCCGACCCCGACCGGCCCACCGGTTCGTTCCTCTTCCTCGGCCCGACCGGTGTCGGTAAGACGGAACTCGCGAAGGCGCTCGCCGACTTCCTGTTCGACGACGAGCGGGCCATGGTCCGCATCGACATGAGCGAGTACAGCGAGAAGCACAGCGTGGCGCGTCTCGTCGGCGCCCCGCCCGGCTACGTCGGCTACGAGGAGGGCGGCCAGCTCACGGAGGCGGTCCGCCGCCGCCCGTACAGCGTCGTCCTGCTGGACGAGGTCGAGAAGGCCCACCCCGAGGTCTTCGACATCCTGCTCCAGGTCCTCGACGACGGCCGGCTCACCGACGGACAGGGCCGGACGGTGGACTTCCGCAACACCATCCTGATCCTGACCTCCAACCTCGGCAGCCAGTTCCTGATGGATCCGCTGACCGAGCCCGAGGTGAAGAAGGAACAGGTCCTGGAGGTCGTACGGGCCTCGTTCAAGCCGGAGTTCCTCAACCGGCTCGACGACCTGGTGGTCTTCTCCGCCCTGTCCGGCGACGAGCTCTCGCACATCGCGAAGCTCCAGATCGACCGGCTCGCGGGGCGTCTGGCCGAGCGCAGGCTCACCCTGGACGTCACGCCGGAGGCCCTGGCCTGGCTGGCCGAGGAGGGCAACGACCCGGCCTATGGAGCACGGCCGCTGCGCCGCCTCATCCAGACGGCGATCGGCGACCGGCTCGCGAAGGAGATCCTCGCGGGCGAGGTCAAGGACGGGGACACCGTCCGGGTGGACCGGGTCGGGGACGGCCTGCTCGTCGGCCCCGCGACCTCGGGGAAGACCTTGTAGATCCTGTAGACGGCGTACGAGCTGTTCGACGTCATGTCCCCGGCCGGAAGACCACGCGTCCCGGCCGGGGACTCGTCGTCTGCGCCGCAGTGCAATTGAGGAAGAATTGCGGTGATTTCCGGAGAGCGGAAAATCCTCCGTCGTCATGGGTGGTCCGGTGTTCAACATCGATATTGAGCCAAACGTCCCACGCCGCGTCGAGGTGCGGGATCACGTCACCCTGCTCCGCCCGGGTCGCACCCGCCCGCCCCTGACACGGGACTCCTGCTCGGGCGCCCGCAGCGCCCACCCGGGGTCGCGTGAATAATCAGGACACCTCGGGCCGCCTTTCGTGACCTGCTCACAAGGAGGGTTAGAGACCGAATTCGGCAGCCGGTAGCGTGCCCGCATGGTCGAGCGGACAAGCGATGAGATAGGTCCGGGTCCGAAAAAGCCCAGACGCGACAATCTCATTCACCTCAGCGAATTTCGTACCCTCTGGGCCGCTTATGCCCAGTCGATCCTGGGTGACCAGCTGGCACGCGTGGCCCTGTCGTTGCTGGTGTTCGAACGCACCGACTCGGCCGGATGGACCGCGGCGACGTATGCGCTGACCACCTTGCCCGCTCTGCTGTCCGGGGTGCTCCTGTCCGGCCTGGCGGACCGTTTCCCCCGGCGTACGGTCATGATCGGATGCGACCTGGTGCGGGCGGTGCTGGTCGCGCTGATGGCCCTGCCCGGGACGCCGTTGCCGCTGCTGGCCGGGCTGCTGGTGCTGGCGCAGCTGGCCGAGGCACCCTTCGGCGCTGCGCAGGGCGCACTGCTGCCGACTGTGCTCGGCGAGCAGAGATACGAGCGGGGCCAGCGAGTCATGCTGATCACTCACCAGGCCGGACAGCTGGTCGGTTTCGCCGGTGGGGGTGTGCTGGTCGTATGGCTGGGCAGTCACCTGTCCCTGGGTGTGAACGCGGTGACTTTCCTTCTCTCGGCGACCCTGGTCAGGTTCGGCGTAAAGGCCCGTCCCGCGGCAGGTGCCGACGAGCGGAAGCCGCGGCTCGGGGCTCAGGTCGGGAGTGCGGCCGCACTGATCTGGTCGGATCGCAGGCTGCGGTCGCTGGTCGCGCTGGGGTGGCTCGCGGGGTTCGTCGTCCTGCCGGAGGGGCTGGCAGCCCCCTTCGCGGACGAGGTCGGCGGGGGCGCCGCCTCGGTGGGACTCCTGCTCGCCGCGCATCCGGCGGGAATGGTGCTGGGTGCGGCTCTTCTGGGGCGGGCTCGGGTCGGGGACGAGTGGCGGCGCCGCCTGCTCGGGCCGTTGGCGGTCGGCGCGAATCTGCCGCTGCTCATCTACTGGCTCGGTCCCGGCGTAGGTGTGGCCGTGCTCGTGTTGATGGCGTCGGGGGTGTGCTCCGCCTATCAGATCACCGCCGGAGCCACCTTCGTGCTCCTGACCCCGGCCGGCCAGCGTGGCCAGGCGCTGGGGCTCGCCAGGTCGGGGCTGATCGCCATGCAGGGGATCGGTGTCGCCTTGGGTGGCCTGGCAGCGGAGCTGTCCGGGTCGTCGGCGGACACCATCGGTGCGTCCGGACTCCTCGGAGTGCTGTGTGCGATCCCTGTCGCCGTTGCCTGGTCGCGGGCGCGGGAAGCCGATGCGGGGACGATTCCCCGGAGGGCGTAGACCTACTGGCCGTCAAACGCGGCTAGGGTCGACGGAAGGAAACCACGTGCGATCCACAGGAGTACCCAGCGATGTCTATCGATCCTTCCTCGATTCCTAATTTCGGGGGCCAGCCCGAACCGCAGGCGGCAGGAGCCGAGGGCCCCGTTGTCCCTGACCAGGACCTCGTCAAGCAGCTCCTCGAGCAGATGGAGCTGAAGTACGTCGTCGACGACGAGGGCGACCTCGCGGCGCCGTGGGAGGACTTCCGCACGTACTTCATGTTCCGCGGCGAGGACGAGCAGCAGGTCTTCTCGGTCCGTACGTTCTACGACCGCCCGCACGCCGCGGACCAGCGTCCGGTCCTCCTCGACGCGATCGACGACTGGAACCGCCGCACCCTGTGGCCCAAGGTCTACACGCACACCCACGAGCCCGAGGAGGGCTCGGAGGAGACCGAGGTCTCGGTCCGTCTCATCGGTGAGGCGCAGATGCTCATCGGTACGGGCGTCAGCCTGGAGCACTTCGTCTCGTCGACGGTCAGCTGGGTGCGCGCCTCGATCGAGTTCGACAAGTGGCTGCAGGAGCGTCTGGGCCTGACGCCGGCCGAGGAGAAGACGGACGGCACGGAGCAGGCCGCTCCGGACGCCTGAGTCCCGCACGGCAGTGACAGCCCGGCCCGGGACGGCGGTCTCCATGACCGCCGTCCCGGGCCGGGTTTTTTCACGGCGGGGCGGCCCTTGGGCTACAGCCGCTTGAGCCCGGGACACCGGCTTGGCCAGCACGTCGTCACGCTTGCAGAAGGCGAACCGTACGAACGGCGCGCCCTGCTCCCGGTGGTCGTAGAAGACCGCGTTCGGGATGGCGACGACCCCGCACCGTTCCGGCAGCGCCCGGCAGAAGGCGAAGTCGTCGCTCTCGCCGAGGGGGCGGATGCCGGTGGTGACGAAGTACGTCACGGACGGGCGGTAGACCTCGAAACCGGCCTCGGCGAGCCCGCCGCTCAGCAGGTCCCGCTTGGCCCGCAGATCGGCGCGCAGCCCCTCGTGGTTCGGTGAGGGAACGTCACTCCGCTGCCGGGATGGGCTGTTGCGGGCCATGGGGGTCTCGTCGCAGGCCTGATCAGGGCGTTGGCCCGCCACTTTCGTCACTGTTCCGCAACAGACATGAACCGCCCCGCCGGGTGCCCCGTACAGCCCGGTGTGCGCGGCTCAGCGACCGCGGCGACCCGAAACGAGAGAAGGAACCGACATGCCCGGCGGCAACATCAAGATCAGCCCGGAAGAGATGCGGGAGGCGTCGACCTGGCTGCAGCACCAGAAGGAACTGATGCAGCAGAGCCTCCACGAGGCCAACACCAAGATGGACGAGATGGTCGAGGCGGCCTACGCGACGCCGGGCTCCGAGACCAAGTTCCGCCCGTTCTGGGAGGAGTACAAGAACGGTACCGATAAGGCGATCGAGGGCCTGCAGGGCGTCAGCGAGTTCATCAAGCAGGTCGCCGACGCGTTCGTCGACACCGACGACCAGACGTCCGGCTCCATCGGCTGACGTGCCCTTGTGTCCGGTCCCGCCCTTCTGCGGCGGGACCGGACGGCGGCCGGAGAGGAGGAACCGATGACCCGTATCAGCGTCCCCCTTGAGGACCTGAACGAGACGGTCAAGTCACTTGAGGACATCGGGGAGCGGATCAACAACACCGCGCGGCTCAGCGACGTCGGATCGAAGGACGATGTGGGCGATTCGACGCTCGCCGACTCCCTCGCCGACTTCGACGACGCATGGGGCAAGGGCCACGAGAAGGTGCAGGACAACGTGAAGGTCTTCTCCGAGAACACGAAGAAGATCTCCGACGCCTTCACGCAGACGGACGACGAGACCGTCAAGACGCTCGACGACTCCAAGAAGACCTGACGAGAGCCTGCTGGCAGAAGGGACATGCGTCATGACGCATCCGGTCACGGACCGGGCTACGGGGGCGCCCGCGCACTACAAGCTGCGCTACCCCGGCTCCTGGTGGTATCTGGACCTCGACCCGAGCACCCGGGACGCGTCCATCCGCCGCCGTATCGAGCACCAGGCGAAGGGGGTTCCGCAGCTCTCCCGCGAGCGGCTCGACGGCCTGATCCGCGACACCCGCCGGACCGCCCGCGAGGCCTACGCCCGGGGGGCGCTCCAGGCGGCGGGGATGGTCAGGTTCCCCGGCGGGGACGCGATGCTCAGCGCCACGTCCGTCGTGCTGCGGATGCCCGTGCCGGAGGACCAGTCGGCGGATCTGGCCGAGGTGCTGTTCGGGGCGAGCATGCAGGCCGGGGACCCGCAGAGCAGCGGGTACCCGCCGCGCGAGGTGGATCTGCTGGAGCTTCCGGACGTCGGACCGGTCGGGCGGATCGCCTCGATCGAGGACATCGACTACAAGGGCACGCCGGTGCGTACGGCGCTGCTGCACACGCTGTTCCCGATCCCGGACCGCCGGGAATACCTGCTGGTCTCCAGCTCCACGCCCAATGTGGAGCTCAAGGACCAGTTCTTCGAGGTGTTCGACGCCATCGCGGGGACGCTGCGCTTCGTGGAAGTCGAGAGCAAGGGCACAGCTGTGCCGGTCGCACAGAGCCCGCAGGGCACGGACGAGAACGGAAAGTGAGGGCGCGGCAATGGCGCGGCCAGCGGTGTCCGACTGGGAGACGGTCTTCGGGTTCTCGGACGACCCGACGCCGGGCGATGCGGAGATGCTCGGGAAGCTCGCGGGCCAGTACCGGGCCGTCGCCGGCGACGCGGACCAGGCGCTCCCCATCGTCAGCGGTCTGAAGAACAGCCAGCTCGGCGAGGGCAAGGCCATGGACAAACTCCGGCACAAGCTCGGGGACCTGGCCAATCAGGTGGAGAAGCTGCACAGTTCGTACGACAAGGCGGCCCGCGCGCTGGACACCTACGCCGACCAGCTGGGGGACCATCAGCGCAAGGCCGACAACGCCCTGGTCGAAGGACGGGACGCCAAGGAGCGGCTGCAGCGGGCCACCGATGCCGCCGCCGCGGCGGGGTCCGTGATCAGCGGCCTGGACGCGGCGGATCCGCCCCCGCCGGACGACGAGGCGGCCCGGCGCAGTGCGCGGCAGGCCATGGAGAATGCCCGGAACGACCAGTCCGCGGCGCAGGGGGACGCCGACAGCGCCCAGCGGGATCTCGATGCCGCCCGCATGCTCGCCGAGGACGCGCGGGAGCTGCGCGAGACGGACGCCTCGACGGCGGCCCGCGCCCTGGACGACGCGACGAGCGAGGCGGTCCCGGGCAAGAGCCTGTGGGAGAAGATCAAGGACATCTTCAAGAAGGTGCTCGGCTTCATCAGCGCCGCCCTGGGCATCATCGCCATGCTCATCCCCGGATTGCAGGGCCTGGGGCTCATCCTGACGATCGCCAGTCTGGTCACCGCCGCCATCCCCTTCATCATGAACATCGTCGACAGTATTCAGTCGGGCGAGTGGGATGTGCTCGACATGGTCCTCAGCGGCCTGGGGCTGGTGCTCGGCGGCATCGGCCTGATCAAGATCGCCAATCTGGGCGGGATCGCGAACACCCTCAAGACCGTCACGAGCGATCTCAAGGCGATCCAGATCAACATCAAGAGCGTGATCCCCACCATCAAGTCGTTCACCGGGTTCAAGAACCCGGGCGACCTGGTCGCGAACCTGCTGAAGAACATCCCCGGTGGCGTGTGGAAGACACCGGACATCCTGAAGCAGTTGCCGGGTATCACCAACATCTGGACGAAGACGGCGGGGTGGATCGACCAGAGCTCGAACCTCATCGGACTGGCCGGTCTCGCCTGGGCGATCAACGGCGCCGTCCCCAACGGGACGACGAGCACGATCAAGCACGACCCCAGCTACGTGGAGGGATCGACCTGATCCGGGCCGCGTCCCGTCATGCGTGAGGGCTCCCGCCCCGGCGATCGCCGGGGCGGGAGCCCTCTGCCGTGAGACCTCACAGCCGGTGTCGGAACCCTCGCACAGGCGCTCAGCTCCCGGCCGGCGGAAGCACCGTCTCCGGGACCTGGACGGTGCGCAGCACGCCGTCGCCCAGGTGCAGGATCGCCCGCCCCGGGCGGGTCGCGCCCAGGCGGCTGCGGGGCACCTTGACGCCGATCAGTTCGCCGTCGCTCATGTTCTGCGGCTTCAGCAGCAGACCGCACCGGTTGCGGCGGGCCTCGGTGTGCCAGCCGGAGAAGCCGGAGGAGAGCCGGTCGGTCTGCCCGGAGATCACCAGGCCCCGGCCGTTCTCGGCACCGGACTTGGCGATCTGGGTGAGGACGGGCTCGGCCTTCGTCTTCAGCAGCAGGTCGGCGTCGTCCAGTATCACCACGGCCCCCTGCGGCGAGGACGCCAGTGCCTCCTCCAGCGCGGTGGGGTCGATGTCGGACTCGTCGAAGACCGCGAGCACACCGGGCCGTCCGGCGAGTTGGCGCAGCTGCGACCTGGAGGGCGCGCCGACGACGATCGGCATCCCGGTCGACAGCAGCGACAGTGCCAGAGTCGCCAGGACGGTGCTGCGGCCGGAGCGGGCGGGCCCGGCGACGAGGAAGGTCGACGTGATGGCGAAGTCCGGCCCGGACGCGATGAGTTCGTCGCCGCCGACACCGGACAGGGCCCACCGTGCGGACGGCAGCGGCTGCGGCACGTACCGGATCGCCTCCTCCCAGGTGAGCCGGTCCGGCAGGGTGTCGACGCGGAACGGCCGGGTGGAGTCCGGCAGCTGGGCCGCCTGCTCGCGGCAGTACTCGGCGATCCGCTGGAGCGCCACGGCCTGCGCCTGGCCTTCCGGGTTGTCCGTGAGGAGCGCGATCTGCACCTCCGCCTTGTCGGCGGCACGGAACGCGCGGCCCGGCGGGATCTCGTCGGGCACGTTGCGCTGGGTGATGCCGATCATCCCGTACTCGGACTTCTCGTTCAGCTTCAGCACGAGCTTGTCCTCGGTGGAGCCGTTGACCCGGCTGGAGAACAGCGCCCGGTCACCGGTCATCACCAGGTGGATGCCGACGCTCGCGCCGTCCCGGAGCAGGGTCAGCACGGAGCTCAGCAGGTTCCCGGAGTCGTACTCGCCGAGCTGCTTGTCGAAGACCTCCCACCGGTCGATGAACAGCACGATGTGCGGCGGCCGTTCGGCCTCCGGCAGGGCGCGGCGGAGCTCCGGCAGGTCGGCGCTGCCACGGGCGGCGAGCATCTCCTGGCGCCGGGTCAGCTCCTCGGACAGCCGGGCGAGCAGCCGGGCCACCCGGTCGGGCTGGGTGCGCTGGGTGATGGCCCCGCAGTGCGGCAGCCCCTCGATGGGCAGCAGCGCGCCGTTGCCGCAGTCGATGC
This sequence comes from Streptomyces sp. NBC_01224, assembly GCF_036002945.1. Classification (NCBI taxonomy): domain Bacteria; kingdom Bacillati; phylum Actinomycetota; class Actinomycetes; order Kitasatosporales; family Streptomycetaceae; genus Streptomyces; species Streptomyces sp. NBC_01224. The sequence goes on from NZ_CP108529.1 coordinate 4,891,964, forward strand.
CGTACATGTGCAGCCGGTCCGGGGAATGGGCGGAGGCCAGGGTGCCGGCGATGGTGCGCAGTGTCTGCGACCTGCCCTGCCGGGGCGAGCCGATGATGTGCAGGTGCCCGAGCGTCGCCGGGTCGATCACCAGAGGCAGCCGGGCCTGCTGCGCGGGCAGGTCCACCACGCCGTACGCGACGGGCGCGAGGTCGTAGTCCGAGGGCGGGGGCGCCGGCAGCTCGCCGGTGACCAGGACCTCGGGCAGCGGCGGGAGCCAGGGGCTGTGCTGCGCGGGGATGCCCATCTCCCGGTCCGCTTCGCGGATCGCCGTGACGAGCCCGGTGAGGTCGGTCTCCACCTCGGCGGGTACGGCCGCGCCGCGGGGCCGCGCCGGGAGCGGCTCGCCGAGCCGCTCCCAGCCGACCGTCACCGCCCAGGGTGCCGGCAGCGAGATCGCCGCGGCACCGGGCCGACGGCCGCCGACCCGTCCGGACTGGAACGGCACGAGGGAGTTCTGGCCCAGGCGCACATAGGCGCGACCGGGGGTGCCCTGCGAGATCCCGGCGGCCTCGGGGGAGTTGAGGACGTCCGTGCTCTCTCCGGCGTCCGTCACCCGCAGCGCGATGCGCAGGTTGGTGTTGGCGCGGATCTCCGAGGAGACGACGCCGCTGGGGCGCTGCGTCGCCAGGATCAGGTGGATGCCGAGGCTGCGGCCCCGCTGGGCGATGTTGACCAGACCCTTCACGAAGTCCGGCAGGTCGCGCACCATCGAGGCGAACTCGTCGATGACGATGAGCAGCCGGGGCATCGGCGCGCGGCCCGCCGGGTTGCGCTCCAGCAGCTCGACGTAGTCCTCGATGTCCTTGGCGCCGGCCGCGGCGAGGATGTGCTCGCGCCGGGTGAGTTCCGCCGTCAGCGACACCAGGGCCCGCTCGACGAGGTGGGCGTCGAGGTCGGTGACCATGCCGACGGTGTGCGGCAGGTCGACGCAGTCCTTGAACGCGGAGCCGCCCTTGTAGTCGACCAGGACGAACGTCATCGCGTCCGGACGGTTCGCCACCGCGAGCGAGGCGACCAGAGTCTGGAGGAGTTCGGACTTGCCGGAGCCGGTGGTGCCGGCGACCAGCCCGTGCGGGCCGTCGCGCCGCAGGTCCAGGTAGAACGGGCCGTCCAGGGAGACGCCGACGGCTGCCCGGGTCGAGCGGCCCCCGGCCGTCCAGCGCGCCCGGATGCCGGCGGCCTGCGGCGGGTCGAGGGCGAGGACGTCGAGCAGCCGCGCGGAGCCGGGAAGCACCGCGGCCTCCTCGTCGGCACCGCCCGGGTCCCGCAGCGGGCCCATCGCGCGGGCCAGCGAACGGCACCAGTCCAGGGACACCGCGTCGGGCCGGATGCCCCCGACGGTGCCCCTCCCGGAGCGTCCCACCCGTACGGTTCCGCCGGGCTCCTCGGCGACGACGGCGTGGCACTCCTCGGGCAGCAGCCGCTCCTCGGCGTCCAGGCAGACCGCGCGGACGCCGACGGCCGGTCCGTCGCGCAGGATCTGCGCCACGCCGGGCAGCGAACGCAGCCTGCGGGCTCCGTCGAGGATGACGAGCACGTCGGGCCCGGCGGGCCGGCTCCGCCGGTCCTGCCGTCCGGCGCGCTCGACGATCAGCGCGGTGAGTTCGGCGACCCGCCGGGCGCAGGTCTCCGTGCCGTAGCCGATGCTGGCCGGGGTGTCGCCGGACTTCTTGCGCACATGCGGCAGCCAGCGCAGCCAGGACCAGCCGTCCCGGCCCCGTTCGCCGGTCGTCAGCAGATAGATCTGGAGGTCACGGGGGCTGTGCAGGACAGCGGCCTGGGCGACCGCCCAGCGCGACACGGCGCGCGCGGCCGGGCCCTCGCCGGCGATGCCCAGGACGTCGTGCTCCCGCAGCGGAACGGTCACCGGGACGTCGTACGCGGTCCGCGGGTCCTCGCGGCGGTGTTCGTCCTTCGTCGGGTCCTGGAGCACCACGTCGGAGGCCAGATCGGCGGTTCCGATGCGCAGTTCGAGGAAGTCGGCGTCGGAGGTACGGCGTTCCCACAGGCGGCGCCGGGGGCCGACGGCGGTCAGGAGGACCTCGGCCGGGTCCGGGAAACCGCGGCGCCGGGCGGTGCGTTCGGCCGCCAGGGCCTTCGCCGCGTCGCCCTCGATGCGTGCCTTCTTCTCCTCGTAGGCGGCGACACTGCCGGAGTGGGTCTGGCGCCCGGTACGCCGGCTCATCAGATAGTTGCCGAGGATCGCGACCGGGGAGAGCAGCCCGAACAGCAGCATCGACATACGGTCGAATATCAGCGCCCCGGCCCCCGCCATCACCAGCGGGGCCGCCGCGGTGATCCACGGGAGCGGCCGGGCGGCGGGCGGGGCGGGCGGGGAGGGCAGGGTGAAGCGGGTGGCGTTCTCGGCCGGCCGCAGCCGCGGCGGCCGGTTGTAGTCCCAGCCGGTGCCGTCCTCCGACGGCTGCACGGCCGCGTCCGGCTTCTGCGGGAGGGCGAGTTCGAGCAGGCTGTCTCCGACGAGGAGCTGTGCGCCGGCCGGCCAGGCGGTCGCCTCGGCGAGGTCCTCGCGGTCCAGTTGCAGGGTGCCGTCGCCCGGCGCGGAGGCGTCGGGCGTGATACGGCAGCGTCCTTGGGGGCCCACCGCCAGGACGGCGAACGGACGGTCCGGTACGGCGCGCAGCACCTGGGCGGTCCCGTCGTGGGCCAGCCCGATCCGGTACTCCCCCATGTCGAGCCGGTGTACGGTGCCCGCGCCGGTCCCACCGACCGTACGGACCTCCACCAGCCCGGCCGGTTCGGCCGACACGGTGCCCGCGGGGCGGCCCAGGCCCACGATGGCCGCGTGGTGCAGCGGCGCGTCCCGCAGCCGCATATCGGCGGGCAGCAGCCGGTCGCCGGCATACAGGCCGAGGCCCTCCGGGGGCCGGTGGACGCCTCCTGCCCCGGCCAGCGCCTCCGCGACAGCGCGCACAGGCGTGTCGGGATCGGCGTCGAGGTGGACGTCGAACGCGTCACCGCCCTCCTCGACCACGGTCAACATCAACGACACGAGAACGTCCTCCAGCCGGCGTGAATGGGGGGCCTCGGCAGCCGCACTCGGCGGCTGCCGTGCCACTGACGGGACCTACGGCGCCCGTCGGCGGATGGTTCACCCGGCGCACCGGTGAACCATCCGCCGACGGGCGCCGTAGTGGCCATCGGGGGCACGGCGCAGCGACTGTGCAGCCCCCGTTCTCGACCGTCCCGGCTCCGCCGCCGGGGCGTCCCGACAAGGAGTCAGAAGATGATCTGGTACGTCCTGGCCGTGGTGCTGGGGCTGGCGCTGATCGGCGCGGTGGCCGCGCTGATCGTCACCGAGCGACGCCGGCCACCCCGCCCGCCGAAGCCCGTCGCGGCCTCGGCGGCCGTCGTGGGCCGGGAGGCGCTGGACGTGGTCAACGCGGGCCTGCGCCGGCTGACGGGCGAATGCCTGCGTTCCGGCCGGTCGCTGCCCGACCTGTACGCCGTCGTCTACTCCGAGGAGCGGCTCGCACTGCTGCTGGCCGGGGCCGAGGAGGCCGCCCCCGCGCCCTGGAGAGTCGAGGCGGACGGCGAGCGCTGGACGATCTCGCCCGACGATCTGCACCGCCCCGGCCCGGAGGGCGAACCGGCCCTGCCGTACGCGCTGACGGTGACGGTGGGCCTGGACGGACCCGACCGCGTGCTGGTCGACCTCTCCCGGGCGGCGGGGCCCGTGTCGGTGACGGGGCCGGACAAGGAGGTGCGCAGCCTGGTGCGGGCCGTCGTCACCGAGGCGCTCGCCGGCCCGGTGGGGGCGCTCGCCGAGGTCACCCTGGTGGGATCCCTGGCCGACGGCGGGCTCCTTTCCGGCGACGAGCCGCGGACCTCGCGTCTGCACAGCGCGGCCAGCCTGGAGGATGCGTTCGCCACGGTGGCGGCGTCGGCGGGCACGGGAGCGCCGGAGCCCGGCTCGCCCGACGTCACCCAGATCTTCCGGCTGATCGAGGGCAGCAGCCGGATCGCCGTCCAGGGCGAGGCGCCGCACCTGTTCGTCGTGGACGCCTCGCAGCTCCCGCGACGGGAGGGGGCACTGGCCGGTCTGCGGCGCGGGGACGCGCTGCTGGTGGTCGGCGAGGCACCCACGGGGTGGCGCTGGCGTGCCGGTGCGGGCGGATCGCTAGACACCGGGCCGCTCGGCCTGGAGATCACCCGGCACGCGGGACGTCTGGCATAAGTGTCATCCGGCCTCGCGGTACACGTCGCCCGCGTACAGCCCGCGGCTGTGCAGCGCCTCGCGCAGGGCGCGGGCGGCGTAGTACGTCCGCGACTTGACCGTGCCCGGCGGCACGCCGAGGACCTCGGCCGTCTGGTTGACGCTGCGTCCCAGGTAGTGCACGTGCAGCAGGACCTCGCGCTGTGCCGGCCGCAGGTCCCGCAAGGCGTCGATGAGCACCTGGGAGGTGAGCATGTGGTCCACGCCGTCGGACACCGGCAGGTGGGCGAGTTCGGGGTCACCGGTCTCCGGTGGTCTGGCCTGGCGGGCCCGGTGGCCGTCGATGACCAGATTGCGCAGCGCGGTGAACAGCCAGGGCCGTACCGAATCCGTGGTCGGGTCGAGTTCCTCGGCGTGCCGCCAGGCGCGTATCGCGACTTCCTGGACGACGTCCTCGGCGCGGTGCCAGTCGCCCTCCAGCCGCCGTGCGGCGAACTGCAGCAAGGCGCTGCCGTGGAAGTGGTAGAGCGCTCTGAGGAACTCGTCGGGGTGGGGTTCCGCGGCGCGGGGGCCAGGTATGAGGCCTTCGGTCGAAGCGCTGGCCGACAAGGGCCCTTCCTCTCCGGTCGTCTGTGGGGAAGGCGGGTTCCGCCGGCTGCGGGACAACCGGCAGGCGCCGCCGCGAGCCGCCGTGCGCCCGTGCGGCGCCCGTCAGCCTGCGGCGGCGGTGAACTCGCCCCGTCAGCGCCGGTCAGCCCGGTTCGCGAGAGGAAAGCGAGCCCACCTCACGGGACGTCAACTCCCGGTTGTAGACATGTATGTCGGCGATGTCGCCGTTCCAGTAGTCGGCCGCCTTCCCATCGAACTTGCCGCGTCCGATCACCACAGTGCCGGTGGGTTTCACGCTGCTGGAGGCCACCCTGGTTCCCGCGAGCCGGCCGTCCACGTAGACCTGCATCCGGTGGTCCTTCTGACTGTACGTGCCGGTCAGGTGGTACCAGCGGCCGGGCTGCGGCTTCTCGGGCGTCTTCGCGACCGTACGGGCACCGCCGAAACTGAAGGCGAAGTTCCCGTCCGGGCCGGAGTACTGGAGGAAGAATGTGCTGATCCGGTCGCCGTCCTGGGACAGGGCGGTGTGGATGCCGGTCATGCCCTGGGGGGTGAGGCGCACCCGCGCGGCGACCGAGTAGTCCTTGCCCACGGTGTCGAGCCGGGTGTTGGAGTCCGCGTATCCGCTGGTGCCGTCCAGTTGCACGGCGCCGCCCTCGGGGCCGTCGGTCCACTGCGTGCCGCCCCTGACCACGGCGTCGTGCTCGCCGGCCTTCGCGGTGCCGGACTGGTGCAGGGGCCACCAGCCGAGGCCCTGCAGCGACTCGGCGTCGTCGGTCGGGCTCGACGCGGCCGGTTTCGCCCCGGCCTGTTCCTTCCCGGAGTCCTGGCCGCGCACCAGTTGGACGACGACGAAGGCCAGCGCGACGGTCAATACGGTGATCGTGGTGATGAGCGGCCATCTGCGCGTCATGAATGTCCTCAGGAGGTGCGGCATATATATGTCACTGGTGATCACGCGTCCGATCCGGAAGTGGTTCGGTGTGCCGTTAAGTTGTGACGGGCCTGTGAGGACGCGGAGCTGTCCGCCCCTGGATGTGCGCCGGTGCGCCGGGAGATGCGGCGATGCCTTGTTCGGGGCAGTGGAACATGGGGAGTTGTGGCGTTCCGGCGGCGCGGGCGCATCGTCCGTCAACCGTTCCCGAGTGTTCACGACGCGGTCGCCGGGGTCCGCCGGCTTTCCCCGGCCGTTCACCTGTGTGCGGTGGGGTGCGGGGTGTGTCCCGTGGAATCCGCTCCAACTCCGCTACGGCTGCGATCCCTTTTCGACTCGACCGGTCTCAACCGGTCACTACCCGGCCCCGCCGGATTCAACTGAGGTTCAGGGGAGTTCGCGCAGGTCGACGGGTTTGTGACCCCCCTCGTCAGTCAAGGGAGACGCTAGCCAACCGGGGGCGGACTGGTCCCGTGGATGCGCCGAGAAGTGAACTGAAACGTGAATGGATTCCGGCTTCCGGATTTCAACTCCGCAAGGCGGGCGCGCAATTCGAAGCCGTGCGCGTGGACGGTGACGAAGGGCGGCGGCTCGCCTTCTTGATGGAGGCGATTACGGGCGGCGAGCCGGGGCCCGTCGTCACCGAGGCGAACGGGCGGCGGGCGGTGTACTTCTTCGTCCCGGCCGGAAGTACCGTACGCAAGTCCTGGCCGGCCGGAGCGATTCCGTTCAACGCGGCGGTGGGCCGGATCAGTTATGTGCCGATCCCCGCCCTGGCCGGCCGTACATGGCCGTTGGCGTGGTATTTCCCGCCGACCGCGCCGGACCGGTTCGTCCACACGCTGTTGCTGCTGAACGCGGTGTCTGCCCTGCTGCGCTGATCAGTCGGCCTTGGTGTACGTGAGCTTCTCGCCGGTGTCCGTGTTCTCGCGGCGCAGAGAGCCGTCCGGGAGCAGGGTGAGCGTGGTGGGTTTGCCCGCGGTGCAGGACGTCATGGGTTCGCCGACGACGACCGTGGAGGGGCCGACCTCCACCGGGCCGGTCGGGGACGGTTCCGCGGTCAGGTCCGCCTGGAAGACGCAGTGGTAGGAGCCGCCACCGTCGAGCGGGCCGTCCGCGGTGAGGGTGAGGACCCTCCGGCCGACCGTGCCCTGCTGGATGACGAGTTCCCGGGTGGAGTGGCCCGCGGCGTTGTCGATGGAGCCCGACCAGGTGCCGAGGTAGCCGGCCGGGATGGGGCCGTCGCTGTTCCTCTTGTCGTCGGTCGGGCTCGACGCGGCCGGTTTCGCTCCGGCCGGTTTCGCCCCGGCCTGTTCCTTCCCGGAGTCCTGGCCGCGCACCAGTTGGACGACGACGAAGGCCAGCGCGACGGTCAATACGGTGATCGTGGTGATGAGCAGCCATCTGCGCGTCATGAATGTCCTCAGGAGGTGCGGCATAAATGTGTCACTGGTGATCACGCGTCCGATCCGGAAGTGGTTCGGTGTGCCGTTAAGTTGTGACAGGCCTGTGAGGACGCGGAGCTGTCCGCCCCTGGATGTGCGCCGGTGCGCCGGGAGATGCGGCGATGCCTTGTCCGGGGCAGTGGAACATGGGGAGTTGCGACGTTCCGGCGGCGCGGGCGCATCGTCCGCCAACCGTTCCCGAGTGTTCACGACGCGGTCGCCGGCGTCCGCCGTCCTTCCCCGGCCGTTCACCTGTGTGCGGTGGGGTGCGGGGTGTGTCCCGTGGAAACCGCTCAAACTCCGTTACGGCTGCCGGTGAACGGTACGGCGGGCACGCCGAGGGACTTCTGGACGGGCAGACCGGGGGCTGTTTGTAAGCACTTGTTTTGGGACCAGGGTTCCGAGTTCTTTTGGCCCCGGTCCTGGCAGGTCGGGGGCGCTCAAGGGGGTGGTTCGCGCCCACATTTCCGAGTTCTTCTGGCTCCACCACGATCGGGTGGTTGTAATGGCCTTTGGCGGGCGGCAGGGCGATAGCGCAGGGGCTCGGGTCCTGCTGAGCGGTGTGCCCCCGACAGGCGCGGCGGCTCTGCGGGCCTCGACCCGTATTCGATCCGGGACCGATGGTTTCTCCGAGCCTCGGTGGACGACGAGGACGGGCATTGGCTCGACCAGTCGGAGAACGGCCGGGCCCAGCATGGCTGAGGCCGGCGCCGCCCTCGGGGCGCCGGCCTCGGTATGCCTGACGTCCGGCCGTTCCGCGGCCTGCTCCAGTCGCGTCCGCAGGTAGCCGGCGATGCCTTCGAAGTCCTCCGCGGCCAGCGGCACCACTTTGGCCTCACCGGTGGCATCCGGCTCGTGGGTGTGCGGCAGCCACTTGGCCCACTCCCAGTCCTCGCCGCCGGTGACGATGGCCATGCCCACGTCGTCGGGCGCGTGCCGCACCGCCGGCTGGCACAGAAGGGCTCTTACCACCCCGCGGGCCGCATCCGACGACCCCAGCACGCTGACGACACCGGCGCGCCCCGGATCAACCACCGCCGGCTGGCTGCTGACCGTGGACATCGACTCGATCAGCCGGTCGGCGGCGGCCTTGGCCCGGGTGTCGTACTCCACCGTCGGATCGTTCCGGGTGGCCGGCCGGATGGGCGTCGACAGCGGCGCCGTCCCGACGCCGACACATATCCGCAGGAAGTCGGGGTCGGTGGCGCGGCGCTCCCACACCCGTCGGCGCGCGGCGGCGATCGCTCACAGCCGGTAGGGGGACGGGAAGGACCACGCCGCGACCAGCCGCTGGTTCTCGGCGACCTGCCGGGCGACGCCCCGCACCTCGACCAGATGCTCCAGGTAGAGGTCCGGGGCTCGCATCTTCTTCTTGCGTGCCTGGCCACGCATCTGCATCCGGACGGCAACGGTGACGCCGATCGACAGCACCACGAAGGCGATGCCCAGCAGAATCAGCAGCCTTCTGCCGCCGGACATCAGATACGCGGCCATGCTGATGCTGGACAGCAGGGGCATGGCGTCACGTTCCTCGCGTTGGGGAAGAAGAGGCGTGGTGGCGGCTGTGGGGCGCCCGGGACGGGCCTGCTGTCGGCGTCAGATGTGCGTGTTCGTGGCCCACACCTGCTTCCCACCGGCCATGATGACGACGTTGCCGTCGGGCTGGATGACCAGGGTGGCGTTGGTGAAGCCGGCGGGGTTCGAGGCCCATATCGCTCGACCGGCTGCGGTGTAGATGACGAGATTGCCGTCATCCTGGAAGGCCGCCATGTTGTCCTTGCCGGAGGTGCCGGCAGCCCAGAGCACCCGCTTTTCCTGCCGGTCGTAGAGCACGAGGTTGCCGTCGGCCTGCATGCCCAGCTGCAGCCGGTCGGACTTCCAGGACGTGGCGGCGTGCAGCTTCGCGACCGGCTTGATGACGACGGGCGCCGGGGTCGTCGTACGGGCCTTGTCCGCGGCGTGTTCCGGGATCTTGGCCTGGGCTGTCGTCTGCCCCGTCGGTGAGGTGTGCCTCGTGGTCCCCGTGTCGGGGAAAGTGGTCCCCGTGCTGGGGTGAACCCCGGAGGGCGCCGGGCTCTTGCCCTTGCCGGCGTGCTTCTTGGGCGTCGACGACGCGGATTCCAGCCCTCCCGGCACGCCGGGGCTCGACGCGGCCGGTTTCGCCCCGGCCTGTTCCTTCCCGGAGTCCTGGCCGCGCACCAGTTGGACGACGACGAAGGCCAGCGCGACGGTCAATACGGTGATCGTGGTGATGAGCGGCCATCTGCGCGTCATGAATTCCCTACAGGAGGTGCGGCATAAATGTGTCACTGGTGACTACGCGTCCGATCCGGAAGTGGTTCGGTGTGCCGTTAAGTTGTGACGGGCCTGTGAGGACGCGGAGCTGTCCGCCCCTGGATGTGCGCCGGTGCGCCGGGAGATGCGGCGATGCCTTGTCCGGGGCAGTGGAACATGGGGAGTTGTGGCGTTCCGGCGGCGCGGGCGCATCGTCCGTCAACCGTTCCCGAGTGTTCACGACGCGGTCGCCGGCGTCCGCCGTCCTTCCCCGGCCGTTCACCTGTGTGCGGTGGGGTGCGGGGTGTGTCCCGTGGAAACCGCTCAAACTCCGTTACGGCTGCCGGTGAACGGTACGGCGGGCACGCCGAGGGACTTCGGGACGGGCAGACCGGGCGGGCCGTACCGGAGGGGAGAGTCCGCTCGGCCTGTGACCGGTGTAGGAGCCGGGTACGGCATACGCGCCGGGCCGGGCGTTCGGTCGGTCAGGCGTCCAACAGCTCGCGCAGCGTGGCCTCGCCGACGCGGAGACATTACTGCGGAGGAGCTCGGCTGACCCAGCGCACCCTGATCACCGCGGGCTGTGTCCTCACCATCGCCGGGATCGTCGTCCTGATCGCCATGGTCAACAGCTCCCCCGGCACCCGGCCCTTCGCCCCTGGACTCCTCCGCGCCGCCCGCCCCGGCGCGTCCGGAAAACGACGCCGCGCCATTCGCCACCGGTCCCTCCTCTCGTGGGGACCGGTGCCGAACGGCGCAGGCGGCTGGCACCGCACCGCGCCGGGTTACACGTAAAGCCCCTGGTCAGGTTGGGGTCCGTACTTCATTCGGGATGAAGGGGGCGCGGGTTCAAGACGCCAGGTGCCGCAGCCGACTGGCTGCCTCCTGGAGGACGTCGTCCCCCTTGCAGAAGGTGAAGCGGACCTGGCTGCGGCCGGCGTCGAGGTCGTCGTAGAACACGGAGTTGGGGATGGCGACGACGCCGCAGCGTTCGGGGAGCGCGCGGCAGAAGGCGTAGGCGTCCTTCTCGCCGAAGGAGGTGATGTCGGTGGTGATGAAGTAAGTGCCCTGGGGTTGGTAGACCTCGAACCCGGCCGCGCGCAGGCCGTCGCCGAGCAGGTTGCGCTTGCGGCGGAGGTTGGCGCGGAAGCTGTCAAAGTACGAGTCCGGCAGGCGCAGCGCTTCGGCGATCGCGTACTGGAAGGGGCCCGCGCTGACGTACGTCAGGTACTGCTTGGCCGTCCGGACCGCTGAGACGAGCGGGCCGTTCGCCGTGACCCAGCCAACCTTCCATCCGGTGAACGAGAAGGTCTTGCCGGCGGACGAAATGGAGACGGTGCGCTCACGCATGCCGGGCAGGGCCGCGATGGGGCGGTGCGTGCCCTCATAGACAAGGTGCTCGTACACCTCGTCGGTGACGACGAGCAGATCGTGCTCGACGGCGAGTACAGCGATGGCGTTCTGCTCTTCGGCGGAGAGGACCATCCCGGTCGGGTTGTGCGGGGTGTTGAGGAGCAGGAGACGGGTCCGCGGGGTGATCTTGGCGCGCAGCTCATCCAGGTCTGGGCGGAAGGACGGCGCTCGCAGCGTGAGCGGCACGCGCTTCGCACCGGCCATCGCGATGCAGGCGGCGTAGGAGTCATAGAAGGGTTCGAAGGCGATCACCTCGTCGCCCGGCTCCAGCAGCGCCAGCATGGTGGCGGCGATGGCCTCGGTGGCGCCGGCGGTGACCAGGACCTCGGTATCGGGGTCGAAGGAGAGTTCGTAGAAGCGCTGTTGGTGTTCGGAGATCGCGGCGCGCAGTTCCGGAACGCCCGGGCCGGGCGGGTACTGGTTGCCCTTGCCCTCCCGCAAGGCACGGACGGCGGCCTCTCTGATCTCTTCGGGCCCGTCGGTGTCGGGGAAGCCTTGGCCCAGGTTGATCGCGCCCGTCGCGGATGCCAGCGCCGACATCTCCGCGAAGATCGTCGTCCCGAGTCCGTTCAGCCTTCGGTTCAGCAGTGGCCTGGCGTTCATGTCTCCACCGTTCTTGCTCGGCTACCCGTCGATGCTCCGGGGCCATCCTGACGCATAGCCGGTCGCGGCCTCGCGCGGCGTGGGGATCGCGGAGAGGGAAACTCGCACTTCTCGTCGGGCTCCGCCTCCTGCTCCAGGAGAACGCCGGCCTTCGCCGAGATGTCGCGTACAAGCGCGTCCTTCAGGTCGTGCAGTGTCGCGACCTCGGAGACCAGTTGCCGTGCCCGGCGCGCAGTGCCCGGACCGCGGCCTCTCTGATCTCTTCGGGCCGTCGGTGTCGGGGAAGCCCTGGGCAAGGTTGATGGAGCCGGTCCGTACGGCAAGCGCCGACATCTCCGCGGAGATCGTTGTGCCGAACTCGGTGAGGCGGCGGTTGAGCAGCGGTCGTCCCCGTGTCATGGCCGCCGTCCTGCGCGGAAGCTCTGGAGTTGCTCAAGTCTGCTTTGGCCGCACGGGGCCGGGGGCATCCCCCACTCACGCAGGAAGCGGACGGAAGCGAGGGACCTCGCTTCGGGGGAACAGAAGGACGTGAGGTCGGTGGGAACCTTTGTCACAGTGGTGATCGCGTTTGCCGTGATCGGGCTGGTCATCTCGCTGGTGGGGGCCGGCAACCGGAAGAAGAAGCGCGGGCGGGGCGCGCGCCGGGGCGCGAGCGGCGGCAGCGCCGCGGGTGGCAGCTGGTGGGCGGGGGGTGACGGTGGCGGTGGCTCGTCCTGCGGAAGCAGCAGCGGGCACTCCGGCGGGCACTCCGGGGGGCATTCGTGCGGCGGCGGTCACTCCTCGTGCGGTGGCGGCTCCTCGTGCGGCGGCGGGGGCGGATGCGGCGGAGGCAGCTGACACGGGGCAGCTGATCCGTGACCGGGCAGGGCCACACGCCCGGTGCCGGGCCCGTGCGGTTCCGGTGCCCCACAGGTGCCCGGCGGATGAACTCCCGCCGGGCACCTTTTTGTTGGGGCTTTTCCCGAGATACCGGTGAACAGATGAACCGAGAGGCCCCCGAGGGGATGGAAACCGCGTCAAGTTGGGCAAAAACGCTGTGGATGCGGCTTACTTCGTGATTCCCTCGGTTGAGAGAACATCCAGCCCTCGGACCCGAGTTGGACCTGATCGGGCGCTTCCCACCTCCCACGTGCATCACGTCGGAGGCGTCCCCTGTCCATGTGTCCACGCTTGTTTGCGGAGCCGACCCATGCTCACGACCCTCCAGACGGCCTATTCCGACACCCGCGCTGCAGACCTGGCCTGGGCACTGGGGCGCGAACCGCTCCCCGCCCTGGCCGTGCTCGACCTCGATCTCGCCGGTGCCCGACTCCAACTGCGCCTGCTCGGCGCCTCCCACCAAGTGCTCCTGGAGGAGGACCGGGGCAACTGTTCCGAAACCGTCGCGTGCATCCCGGGCAGCAGCACACCGCTGCCGCTCGGTGTCTCCAAGCGGCTCGGAGAGTGGGAGTACGAATTCGCGGCGCGCGTCGAGACGCTCTCGGCGGGCTCGTTCGCGGGGCGTGCGCAGGAGCTCCTCGCGCTCGTGACCGACCATCCCCACGGTCTCGCCGGGACGTTCCCCGGCAGCCCGCACGCCTTCACCGCCATGCTCGCCCAGCGGACCGAAGGCCAGGTGCGGTGGCGCACCTGGCATGCGTACCCGCAGGAGGGGCAGCTGGTGGTGACGCGCACCCGAGTGGGAGTGCGGATGCCGGCGGCAGCGCTCTGACGCGGCCCAACTCCGTTGTGAGCGCGCCACTTGCACCCTTGTGGGTGACAGGCGGCCACCTCGTCGTGACGTAGCGTTCGCATCATGATCGATCAGCAGGTGTCGCTGCGAGGGGGCGCGGGGCGTCTTCCCGTGCGGCCGAGGACCGGTCGGTGTCTCGTGCTGGCCGCTGTCTTCATCTGTGCTGCCTGCGGTCTGGTCTACGAGCTCGAACTGGTGGCGCTCGCCTCCTACTTGATCGGTGATTCCGTCACCCAGGCGTCCGTCGTGCTCTCCGTGATGGTGTTCGCGATGGGCGTCGGCTCGCTCCTCGCGAAACGTTTACGCAGCCGTGCAGCAGTCGGTTTCGGGCTGATCGAGGCGGCGCTCGCACTCGTCGGCGGCTCCTCGGCGGTCGTGCTGTACGCGTCGTTCGCCTGGATCGGGGAGTCGCGGTACGCCCTGGTCGGGTTCTCGCTCACGATCGGCGTCCTGATCGGGGCGGAGATCCCGCTGCTGATGACGCTGATCCAGCGCGTCGACCGGCAGGACGCGGGCGGGACCGTCGCGGATCTGTTCGCCGCCGACTACGTGGGTGCGCTGGTCGGCGGGCTCGCGTTCCCCTTTCTGCTGCTGCCGGTGCTGGGACAGCTCACCGGGGCGCTGTTCACCGGCGCGGTCAACGCGGCGGCGGGCGGGGCGCTGGTGCTGTGGGTGTTCCGGCGGGACCTCACCCCGCGCTCCCGGTGGCTGCTGATCCTCGTCAACGTGGCCGTGATCGCCGTACTCGCCACCGTCACCGCGCTGGTCGGTGACTTCGAGCGGGCGGCGCGGCGTGCGGTGTACGGGGACGGGGTGCGGGTCGCGGTGCAGACCGGGGTCCAGGAGGTGGTGCTGACGGGGGCGGGCCGCAGCTCCCTGGACCTGTATCTGGACGGGCGGCTGCGGGTCAGCGCGCGCGACGAGTACCGCTACCACGAGGCGCTGGTGCACCCGGCGATGAACGGGCCACGCGCCCGTGTTCTGATCCTGGGCGGTGGTGACGGTCTCGCCGCCCGGGAGGTGCTGCGCTACCCGGACGTACGCAGCGTCACCCTCGTCGAGCTCGATCCCGGTGTCACCCGGTTGGCCCGTACCGACCGTGCGCTCTCGGCGCTGAACGCCCACGCGTACCGCGATCCGCGACTGACGGCCGTCAACGCCGACGCCTTCAACTGGCTGCGGGCGGTGCACGGCAGCTACGACGTGGTGATCTCCGATCTGCCCGACCCCGGGATCTCCGTCGGCACGAAGCTCTACTCGGCGGAGTTCTACGGCCTGGTCTCGGAGGCCCTCGCACCGGGCGGCCGGCTGGTGGTGCACGGAGGCCCGCCGGTGACCCGGCCGCGTACGTACTGGACGGTGGAGGCGTCGATGAGGGCGGCAGGTCTGCACACCCGCCCGTACCGGATCAGCGGCCGGCTCTCCGATTTCGCGGCGGGCCCCGACAGGGCCACGCACCGGGCGCAGGCCGAGCACGGCTGGGGCTTCGTCCTCGCCCGGCCGGTCAGGGCGCCGGTGCTCCGGCTCGCCCCGGGGGCGCCGAAGCTGCGGTCGCTGACGCAGGCCTCGCTGATGCGCGCGGGACGGGACGCGGAGAGCGGACGGCTGCGCGGGCTGCTGCCGTCGACGCTGGTACATCCGCGGTACTGGGAGGACCGGTGAGCCGGACGCCGTACGCCGTACGCCCGTCGGCTTTGCGACGCGGAACCGCTGACGTGATGGCCGGGGCTGAGTAGGCTCGGTTTCCATGGAGCATGAGGTGTTCGTTCCGGTTCCGGTCCCGTCCCTTCGGCGGACGCTGGGCGATCCCGCCCGCGTCGCGCGCTGCGTACCGGGGCTCCAGCAGGACGCCGACGCGTCCGCGGGCCCGCTGTCCGGCCGGCTCAAGGTCCGGGTCGACGGCCACACGATCACGTACCGCGGTGCGCTGCGGCTCACCGTTTCCCCGCAGGACGGCCCGGACGGGAACGACGGGATCCTGGTGGCGGGCGAGGGTGTCGAGGCCAGGGGGACCGGCTCGGCGAAGCTGGCTCTGACGATCAGCCTGACGCAGAAGGACGGTGGTACGGCGATCGGGTTCGCGGGTACGGCGAGTGGCGACGGCCGCCTCCTGGAGCTGGACCCGGCGGCGGCGCTCGCGACGGCCCACCGACTGCTGGACCGCTTTGTGCAGCAACTGGTGACGGAGACGCTGGCGGGCGAGGACGAGGCGGGCAAGGACCTCGGCGGGGCCGAGCGGTCCGTCGGGGAAGCCGTGGAACAGGCCATCGAGGAGGCGGCCGAGGAGGCCGACGCGACCGGCGCGGACACCACTGAAGCCGCCGACGACACCGACGACGGCGCCACTGCGGACGAGACACCCTCCACCGAGAAACCCCCGGGCACGGGCTCCGTCTTCGACGCCCCCGCGCCCCCGCCGTCGCTCGACCCCGTGGCGGAGGTGGAGTTCACCGTCCCCGACGGCCCCCCGGCCGAGGCCGCGCACGCCAGGCGCACCATGATCGGCCGCAGCGCCGAGGAGGTCGACCACGCGCCGCCGCGCGGCAGGTACGCCCCCGTACCGTCACCCGATTCGACCACCGCGGGCGCCACACTCCGCTGGATCGCTCCCGCCGCCGCGCTCGCGCTCGCCTCCGCCGTCGTGGTGAGCAGGGCGCTGAGGCGGCGGAGGTAGTAGCAGCGCCAGTAATGTCGGTCGGGTGAGTAGCAGCGAGAAGGACGTCCGGCTGTCCGTCGGCGATGCAGAGCTGACCGTGAACCCCGCCAACGGCTGTCGCATCAGCAGCCTGCGGATCGGTGGCACCGAGGTGCTGCGGCAGGGGGAGTGGTACGGCTGCTTCCCGATGGTGCCGTGGTGCGGGCGCACCGAGAACGGGCTCTTCCACAACGGCGACGTCCCGCACCGGTTGCCGCTGAACTCCCCGCCGCACGCCATCCACGGCACCGGCAGGGACACCGCCTGGCGCACCGCCCGAGTGGGCGAGCGGGAGGCCGCGTTCTACTACGACCTTGCCGACCCCTGGCCGTATCCGGGCCGGGTGACCCAGACCTTCGAGTTGTCCGAGGACTCGCTCACGCTTGCGTTCGGCATCGAGACGTACGGGGATTCGTTCCCGGCGCAGGCCGGCTGGCACCCCTGGTTCCTGCGGGATCTCGGCGGCAAGAACGTGGAGATCGCCTTCGACGCGGCCTGGCAGGAGGAGCGTGGCGAGAACCATCTACCGACCGGCCGCCGCATCCCGCCCCTGCCCGGCCCGTGGGACGACTGCTTCGGGATGCCGGACGGCGTCGACGTGACGCTCACCTGGCCGGAGCAGCTGCAACTGACCGTGAAGAGCCGGGCCGAATGGGTCGTGATCTACGACGAGCAGGCCGAGGCGGTCTGTGTGGAGCCGCAGTCCGGCCCGCCGAACGGGCTGAACACCGCGCCCCGGTATGTCACCCCGATCGAGCCGCTGGAGATCGCGACGACCTGGAGCTGGCGCAGGCTCTGACCGCGTGGGCGCGGGCCGTGAGACGGGCGCCTCAAGGCCGACCGGAAAACAGGGGCGGCGTCGCGGGGCTGAGGGGGTCCCCCTGGCCCTTAAGGCCTTGAGGGAGTGCGTGCATCACCATGGCTCCGCCATGCCTCAATCCTCCGCCTTGCAGCTGCACGCACCCAGCCCCACTCCCTTCTCCCACCCCCCATTTGCCGGTCGGTCTAAGCTCGTAGCCATGACTGACGTACGTGCTGAGCTGCTCCAGCAGATCAAGGACAAGGCCGTGGTACACGGCAAGGTGACCCTCTCCTCGGGTCTTGAGGCCGACTGGTACATCGACCTGCGCCGCATCACGCTGGACGGCAAGGCTGCTCCGATGGTCGGTCAGGTCATGCTCGATGCCACCGCCGAGCTGGACTACGACTGCGTGGGTGGGCTGACGCTGGGCGCCGACCCGGTCGCCACCTCGATGCTGCACGCCTCCGCCGCCCGCGGGCAGGAGCTGGACGCGTTCGTCGTCCGCAAGGCGCAGAAGGCGCACGGGATGCAGCGCCGCATCGAGGGCGCGGACGTGAAGGGCCGCCGTTGCCTGGTCGTCGAGGACACCTCGACGACCGGCGGTTCGCCGCTGACGGCCGTCGAGGCGGTGCGCGAGGCCGGTGGCGAGGTCGTCGCCGTCGCCACGATCGTGGAGCGGGGTGCGGCTCCGGCCATTGCCGAGGCCGGTCTCCCGTATGTCCACGCCTACATGGTGGCGGACCTCGACCTGGCCTGACGCTGGGGTTGACCTGCGGTTTTTGATAAGGGCGGGCTGTTTCACGTGAAACAGCCCGCCCTTGTCGTATGCCCATGAACCGCCCGCCCGAGCGGTGGGGGGCCAGGCCGGGTGGAGCCGGAGCGAGAGTCTGGGAAGATGGGGGCGACGATGACGTCGCCCCCAGGTCAGGGAACCAGCAACGCACACCCGCACATCCCAAGGAGCGGACAGATGCCCATCGCAACCCCCGAGGTCTACGCCGAGATGCTCGACCGGGCGAAGGCAGGCAAGTTCGCCTACCCGGCCATCAATGTGACGTCGACCCAGACCCTGCACGCTGCACTGCGCGGCTTCGCGGAGGCGGAGAGCGACGGCATCGTCCAGATCTCCACCGGTGGGGCGGAGTTCCTGGGCGGCCAGCACAACAAGGACATGGTGACGGGCGCCGTCGCCCTCGCCGAGTTCGCGCACATCGTCGCCGCCAAGTACGACGTCACGGTCGCGCTGCACACCGACCACTGCCCCAAGGACAAGCTGGACGGTTATGTACGTCCGCTGCTCGACATCTCCGCCGAGCGCGTAGCCAAGGGCCAGAACCCGCTGTTCCAGTCCCACATGTGGGACGGCTCGGCCGAGACCCTCGCCGACAACCTGGCCATCGGCCAGGAGCTGCTCGCCAAGGCCGCCGCCGCCAAGATCATTCTTGAGGTCGAGATCACCCCGACCGGTGGCGAGGAGGACGGCGTCACGCACGAGATCAACGACGAGCTGTACACGACCGTCGACGACGCGCTGCGTACCGCCGAGGCGCTCGGCCTGGGCGAGAAGGGCCGCTACCTGCTGGCCGCCTCCTTCGGCAACGTCCACGGCGTCTACAAGCCGGGCAACGTCGTGCTCCGTCCCGAGCTGCTGAAGGACCTCCAGGAGGGCGTCGCCGCCAAGTACGGCAAGGCCGCTGGTAGCCACCCCTTCGATTTCGTCTTCCACGGCGGCTCCGGCTCCACCGAGCAGGAGATCGCCACCGCGCTGGAGAACGGCGTCGTGAAGATGAACCTCGACACCGACACCCAGTACGCCTTCACCCGCCCGATCGTGGACCACGTGTTCCGTAACTACGACGGTGTGCTGAAGGTCGACGGCGAGGTCGGCAACAAGAAGGTCTACGACCCGCGCAGCTGGGGCAAGTCCGCCGAGGCGGGCATGGCCAAGCGCGTCACGGAGGCCTGCGCCAACCTGCGTTCCACCGGCACCAAGCTGAAGTAGCAGCCGGTACGAAGTGTGGCCGTGGGCCCGGTACCCCTTGGGTGCCGGGCCCACGGCATGTCCGAGAGAAGAAGTGAGGGATCCCTGTGAGTTCCAGCGCCCGCTATGACTTCGACACCGTCGTCGACCGCCGGGGCACCTGGTGCGTCCAGTGGGACGGGGTCGCGGACCGGTTCGGGGTGGACGGACTGCTGCCGTTCACCATCTCCGACATGGACTTCGAGACCGCACCGGAGGTGCTGAGCGCGCTGCGGACCCGTCTCGATCACGGGGTGTTCGGCTACACGACCTGGCAGCAGGACGACTTCCGCTCGGCGATAGCCCACTGGTACGGGACCCGGTACGGGACACGGATCGACACCGGGCAGCTGGTGTACGGGCCGTCCGTGCTCAGCCAGCTCTCGCAGCTGCTGCAGATGTGGACGGCCGAGGGCGAGGGCGTGGTCGTCCACGCCCCGACGTACGACGGTTTCCGTAAGGCGATCACCGGGCTCGGGCGCGAGCTGCGGGGCGTGCCGGTGGGGGACACGGCCGCACTGGAACGTGAGCTCGCCCGCCCCGACAGCAAGGTCCTTCTCGTGTGCTCGCCGCACAACCCGACGGGCCGGGTATGGACGGAGGCCGAACTGGGCGAGATGTCGGCGCTCGCCGCGCGGCACGGGGTCGCGGTGATCAGCGACGAGATCCATGCGGACTTCGTGCACGAGGGGCATGTGCATGTGCCGTGGACGCGGGTCGGGGGCGACGGGCGCTGGGCGGTGATCTCCTCCGCGTCGAAGGCGTTCAACTTCCCGGCGCTGACCGGCTCGTACGGGCTGATCGGCGATCCGGCCGACCGGGCGGAGTTCCTGCGCCGGATGGAGACGGCAGAGGGGCTCGCCTCCCCGGCGGTGCTGTCACTGACCGCGCACATCGCCGCATACCGGGAGGCCGGGGCGTGGCTGGACGAGGTCCGCGCGTATGTCGCCGGGAATCTGGCGCTGGTCGCGGAGCGGCTGAACGAGGCGTTCCCGGAACTGGGATGGCAGCCGCCACAGGCCGGCTATCTGGCGTGGATCGATCTGCGCCCGGCGGGAATCGGCGACGACGAGGCGTTGCAGCGGGTGCTGATCGAGCGCGAAAAGGTCGCGGTGATGCCGGGGGCGGTGTACGGGGCGGAGGGCTTCGTGCGGCTGAACGTCGGTTGTCCGCGGTCCAAGGCGGAGGCGGGCGTGGAGGCACTGATCCGGGGCGTACGGGCCGTGGCGCAAGGCGCGTCGTAGGGTCGGGTGCCGACCGTGGCCACCCCGGGCACCCCGCCCGGGGCATGGGCCTTTTAAGCGGGTCGGCGAGGTTCTGGACGGGCTGAACACGGCGGGGTTCGTCGCGCTCGCCGGCGTGGGCACCACCCAGTCCGACGGCTTCGACGACTGCACCGAAGCCGCCCACGCGCGCGGCGGCAGCCTCGCCGGCCTCGTCGGGTTCTGCTACTACACGCGGCAGGACGCCGAACGTGCGCGGGACACGGGCCGTCTCACCCTGGCGTTCCGGGGTGCCCCGGACGGCAGCACCCGGACGATGGAACACGCCGGCGGGATCGTCGTCCGGGCGTTCCGCGCGGCCGGATTCCACGTGGACCGGAACGGCACGGGAGACAGCCGCCCCTCCGTCGCCCTGACCGGCTGACAGAACCTCGCCGAGCCGTCTTCGCCCCTATGGCCCTCCCGGCGGGGAGCGGCGATGCTGCTCGTATGCCTGACGCAGAGACGGGAGCCATCCGCGTCGCTTCCCCCACCGGACGCTGGGTCATCCTCACCACCGTCCTCGGCTCCAGCATGGCCCTGCTCGACTCCACCGTCATCAACGTCGCCCTGCCCCGCATCGGCAAGGACCTCGGCACCGATCTGGCCGCCCTCCAGTGGACCGTCAACGCCTACATGCTGACCCTCGCCGGGCTGATCCTCCTCGGTGGCGCCCTCGGCGACCGGTACGGCCGGCGGCGGGTCTTCGCCATCGGAGTCGTCTGGTTCGCCGCCGCGTCCGTGATGTGCGGTATCTCGCCGAACGCCGCCGTCCTGATCGCCGCCCGCGCCCTCCAGGGCATCGGCGGGGCTCTCCTCACACCCGGTTCGCTGGCACTGATCCAGGCGAGCTTCCATCCGGACGACCGGGCCCGCGCGGTCGGAGTGTGGTCGGGGCTCGGCGGGGTCGGCGCCGCCATCGGGCCGTTCGTCGGTGGCTGGCTCGTCGACGGGCCCGGCTGGCGATGGGTGTTCCTGCTCAACGTGCCGCTCGCCGCGGTCTGTCTGCCGGTGGCGCTGCGCCACGTACCGGAATCGCGCGACCCCGACGCACACGGGCGCTTCGACGTGCTGGGCGCCGTGCTCGGCGCGCTCGCCCTCGCCCTGGTGACCTATGCGCTGATCGAGGCGCCGGGACAGGGGGCGTCCGCGGTGGTGATCGGGGCGGCCGTCGGCGGGATCGTCCTCGGGGCGGTGTTCGTGCAGGTGGAGCGGCGGCGGGCGGACCCGATGCTGCCGTCGTCGGTGTTCGCGTCCCGGCAGTTCACCGTCGTCAACATCATCACTCTCTGTGTGTACGCGGCGTTCGGCGGCTACTTCTTCCTCTCCGCGATCCAGCTCCAGGTCGTGGCCGGGTACTCGGCTCTCGGCGCCGGCACGGCCCTGCTGCCCACGACCGTGCTGATGCTGCTCTTCTCGGCCTCCTCGGGCGAACTGGGGCAGCGCATCGGGCCTCGCATTCCGCTCACCGTCGGCCCCCTGGTCGCCGCCACCGGAATGCTCCTGATGCTGCGGGTCGGGCCGGGGTCGAACTCCGTCTCCGCCTACTTCGCCGATGTGTTTCCCGCAGTCGGTGTGCTCGGCGTCGGACTCGTCACCCTGGTGGCACCGCTCACCGCGACCGTCCTGGCCTCCGTGGACACCGCACGGGCCGGCCTCGCCAGCGGGATCAACAACGCGGCCGCCCGCGCCGCCGGGCTGATCGCGGTGGCCGCGCTACCGCTGCTCGCCGGGATGGGCCCGGAGGCCTACCGGAACGCCGACGAGTTCGCCGCGACGTTCCGGCGGGCCATGCCGATGTGTGCCGGGCTGCTCGTGCTGGGTTCATTGATCGCCTGGGCGACCGTACGCAAGCCCCCCGTCACGGTGGACGGGAAGGAGAAGGCGCACCCCGAGTGCACGGTGCACTGCGGCGTCGTCGCCCCGCCCCTGGAACCCACGCACGAGGAGGCGGGGAAGCCGGGCGCGGACCGGCCCTCCCCGGGGCGCCCGGATACTCCCGGCGCGAACTGACCCACCGCACGGCGCCCGGGTACCCCCGGAGCGCATCTGCCAGGCACACTTGAACCCATGTCGATCCACGAGAACCTGCTCGGGGGGCCTCCCCCGACCCACCTGCCCGACGACCCGGAGCCGCGCGAGCTGCTCGCGAGCGGCACGGCCCCCGCCGACGTCGCCGCGAAGTACCCGACCTCCTCCCTGGCCTGGGCACAGCTCGCCGACGAGGCGTTCGAGGGCGGCCGCGTCATCGAGTCGTACGCCTACGCCCGCACCGGCTACCACCGCGGCCTCGACGCGCTGCGCAGGGCCGGCTGGAAGGGCCACGGCCCCGTACCGTTCGAGCACGAGCCGAACCGCGGCTTCCTGCGCGCCCTGCACGCCCTGGCGCGGGCCGCCCAGGCGATCGGTGAGCAGGAGGAGTACGAGCGCTGCTCGACGTTCCTGCGCGACTCCTCGCCGACCGCCGCCGAGACCCTCGGCTAGAGGCGACCGAACCTCTCGGCCGGGGGCGACCGAGCTCCTCGGCCAGACGTACACGTACACCTTGTGACGTTCCGGACCCCGCAGATGTACCGGTATCTGCGGGGTCTGCGCGCTCCTGAGGGCTCCGTTTAGGATGCGGGCAGGGGACCGGAGCTCCACCACCTCACGGAAGGGGCGGACCGCTACCCGGAAGCTCGTGTCGAGGAGACAGCAATGTCGACGATCCACCCCGACCCCGAAGCCACCGGTGCGCAGACCCCGCACCTCGACTTCGCGGGAACGACTCCGTACGAGGACTATGTCCAGGCGGATGTCCTGACCCATCTCCAGCACCTTCGCTCCGACGATCCGGGCGAAATGGTCTTCCTGGTCACCACCCAGGTCATGGAACTGTGGTTCACCGTCATCGTCCACGAGTGGGAGACCGCCGCGCACGCCCTGCGCGAGGACCGGCTGCCCGTCGCACGCGACGCGCTCAAGCGGTCGGTGCGGGAACTGGAGGCGCTCAACGCCTCCTGGACGCCGCTCGCCCAGCTCACCCCCGCCCAGTTCAACTCCTACCGCGCCGCCCTCGGTGAGGGATCCGGCTTCCAGTCGGCGATGTACCGGCGGATGGAGTTCCTGCTCGGCGACAAGTCCGCGTCCATGCTGGTGCCGCACCGGGGCGCGCCCCGCGTCCACGCCGAGCTGGAGAAGGCGCTCGGCGAACCGAGTCTGTACGACGAGACGCTCGCCCTGCTCGCCCGGCGCGGCCACGCCGTACCGCAGGCCGTGCTCGGCCGGGACCTGACGCAGAAGTACGAGCCGTCCCCCGAGGTCGAGGCCGTCTGGGCGGAGATCTACGCCAACCCCGACCAGCACGACGAGCTGGTCCGGCTCGGCGAGGCGCTCACCGACGTCGGTGAACTGGTGTGGCGCTGGCGCAACGACCATCTCGTCGCCACCCGTCGCGCGATGGGTTCGAAGACCGGTACCGGCGGTTCCGCGGGGGTCGCGTGGCTGGAGAAACGGGCCACGAAGAACGTCTTCCCCGAGCTGTGGACGGCGCGCAGCCATGTCTGAGACCTTCGCCGCGCGGGCCGCGGCACTCGATGCCGCCGACCGGCTCGCCGATCTGCGCAAGCTGTTCACCCTCGACGACACCGTCTACCTCGACGGCAACTCGCTCGGTGCGCTGCCCGCTCACGTACCCGCCCGGGTGCAGGAGGTCCTCACCCGCGAGTGGGGCGAGCTGCGCATCCGGTCCTGGGACGAGAGCGGCTGGTGGACCGCGCCCGAGCGGATCGGCGACCGCATCGCCCCGCTCGTCGGGGCCGCCGCCGGGCAGATCGTCGTCGGCGATTCGACCAGTGTGAACGTCTTCAAGGCCGTCGTCGCCGCGAGCCGGCTGGCGCCGGAGGGCCGCGACGAGATCCTCGTCGACGCGACGACATTTCCCACGGACGGATACATCGCCGCATCCGCGGCCCGGATGACCGGCCACCGGCTCGTCCCGGTCGCCCCCGCCGAGGTGCCGGACGCCCTCGGCCCCCGTACCGCGGCCGTCCTGCTCAACCATGTCGACTACCGCACCGGCAGGCTCCACGACCTGCCCGGACTCACCGCGGCCGTGCACGCGGCTGGCGGTCTCGCCGTCTGGGACCTGTGCCACAGCGCGGGCGCCCTGCCCGTCGGCCTCGACGCGCACGGCGTGGACCTCGCGGTCGGCTGCACGTACAAGTACCTGAACGGCGGCCCCGGTTCGCCCGCCTACCTGTACGTCGCCGAGCGCCACCAGACAGCCTTCGACTCGCCCCTGCCGGGGTGGACGTCGCACGCCGACCCGTTCGGCATGACACCGGGGTACGCCCCGGCGGACGGTGCCGTACGGGGCCGGGTCGGCACCCCCGACATCCTCTCCATGCTGGCGCTCGAAGCGTCGTTGGACGTGTGGAACGGGGTGTCGATCGAGGCGGTACGGGCCAAGTCCCTGGCGCTGACGGACTTCTTCCTGGAGTGCGTCGCCGCGTATGTGCCAGAGGGCCGGGTCACCTCCGTCACCCCGGCCGCGCACGCGGAGCGCGGCAGCCAGGTCGCGCTGCGGTGCGAGGAGGCGGAACCGGTGATGAGCGCGCTCATCGCGCGGGGCGTCGTCGGGGATCTGCGGCGGCCGGACGTGCTGCGGTTCGGGTTCACGCCGCTGTACGTGGGGTTCGCGGACGTGGAGCGGGCGGCGCGAGTACTGGGTGAGGTGCTGAAGCCCTAGCAACTGGGGCCCGGGGGCCCCTGCATGAATCTGTCGGCGGGGACGGGAACGTTCCGTACTGGTACCGTCCCCGCAGGTCAGGCCAGTTGGGCTGTTGGGTTGTTGAGCTGTTGGGCTCAGATACAGGACGGTTGGAGCAGCATGTCGGATTCTGCCGCGCGTGATCGTGACGCAGCCGAGACCGAGTCGGCACTCTCGCATCCACCGGTCGCCCCCGATGCATCGGCCCCCTACGGCAACCACCCCGACCAGGTGATCGACTTCTACGCCCCGCGCGACGGCCGGACCGGTGCGCCCGTCGTGGTCGTCCTGCACGGCGGGGCGTGGCGAGCGCCGTACGACCGGCAGCATGTGTCGCCGTTCGCGGACTTCCTGGCCCGGCGCGGTTTCGCCGTCGCCAGCGTCGAGTACCGGCGCGGCAGCGAGATCCCGCAGCAGCGGGGTTCCGGTCCGGTCGCGGGCCGTTGGCCGGAGACCTTCGACGACGTCGCCGCGGCGATGGACGCACTGCCGGCCCTGCTGGCCAGGGAACTTCCGCAGGCCGACGCCCGGCGGATCGTCGTCACCGGGCACTCCGCCGGCGGGCAGCTCGCCCTGTGGGCCGCCGCCCGGCACGTACTGCCCGAGGGCTCGCCGTGGCGGCTGCCGGCGCCTCCGCCGCTGCGGGGCGTCGTCGCCCTCGCGCCGATCGCCGACTTCGCCACGGCCGTCGAGCTGAATGTGTGCTCGGGGGCGGTCGGTCAATTCCTCGGCCGCGAGGAGGACTTCGAGGAGCGGGCCCCGCACGCCGACCCGGCCGTGCTGCTGCCCACCGGGATCGCGACCACGGTGGTGCAGGGCACCACCGACGTCGATGTGCCGCAGGCCGTCTCGGAGGCGTTCGTCGACGCGGCGGCGACGGCGGGGGAGACGGTGGGCCTGACCCTGCTGCCCGATGTCGGTCACTACCCGCTGATCGACCCGGCCAGCGACGCGTGCGCGGTGGTGGCGGAGGAGCTCACCCAGCTCGCCTGGTGAGCGGGTGGTCCGGCGCCGGTGCGGCCCCGTAGTACTTGCGACGGACGGCGCAGGATCCGTATCGCTGCTGACGACCCGGGCCAATCCGGCCCCTACCTTGGAAACGTGACCAAGACCAAGAGCAGAAGCCCCGAGATCAGACTGGCCGCAGGGGCGTTGGGCGGCCTGCGGCAGGACCTTTTCCGCAACGCCTTCGAGTACCGTCCGCTGGAGCGGATGCGGACCGACGGGCCGCTGCTGCGACAGCTGCCGGAGCGGATGCGTGAGCGTGCCGCCTGGACACCCCACGCGCTGGTCGGGGCCGCCGCACTGCTCACGGCCTTCATAGGCCTCGTCTCGGCGGACTCCTTCGGTCTGCGTTCCGTGGTCGAGCTCGTCCTGATCGTGCTGCTCCCTGTGGGCTCCGTACTGATGACGCTGGTCAGGCCGGTCGGCGCGTTCTGGATTTCGATGGCACTCACCCCGTTCGCGGCGGTCGTCAGCGGCAGCTACTGGCCATGGGCGCCGAGCACCTTCCTCTCGCATCTGACGGTGCTGGTCGTGGTCGCGGCCCGGACCCGGCCCCGTACCGCCGCCTGGATGTGGGGCTTCACCGTGGTGTTCGGCGCCGTGCTGGAGAACTTCGGCGGCTGGTACCGCTCCTCGACCACCTCCACCTTCGCCATGGCCTCCGCGTTCGCGCTGCTGGTGGTGGCCGTGGTGCAGATCCGTCGCGACGCGGAGCGCGAGGTCACCGTGCAGCGCACGGTGACCGCCGTCGAACGAGACCGGCGCACACTGCTCGAGGAGCGCACCACCATCGCCCGGGAGCTGCACGACGTGGTCGCCCACCACATGTCGGTCGTCGCGATCCAGGCCGAGGCCGCCCCGTACCGGGTGGAGAATCCGCCGCCCGAGCTGGAGCAGGCCTTCGTCACTATCAGGGAGAACGCTGTCGCCGCCCTCACTGAACTGCGCCGGGTCCTCGGCGTCGTGCGGGCCGAGGACTACCAGGCGCCGGATGCCCCGCAGCCCACCCTCGCCCAGCTCGACGGGCTCCTCGCCAATGTGCGCGAGGCCGGTCTGGAGACGGAGAAGACCGTCACCGGCGCGGTACGTGAACTGCCGCAGGGCGTCGAGCTGTCGGCGTACCGGATCATTCAGGAGGCCCTCAGCAACACGCTGCGGCACGCACCGGGCGCCACTGCCAAGGTGGAGATCGGTTATGTGCTGGGCGGACTCGGTCTGCGCGTCGTCAACGGGGCGCCGACCGGTCCGGTGAAGCCCTCGCCGGGGGCCGGTCACGGGATCACGGGGATGCGGGAGCGGGTCGCGATGCTGAACGGCGACATGACGGCCGCGGCGACGGAGGAGGGCGGTTACGAGATCGTCGCGTTCATCCCCGTCCAACCCACCTGGGACACGGACGAGCCGAACGGGACGCACACGTCGCACGAGGCGCAGGCGGAACAGGGGGCGAAGGCATGACCATCCCCACCACCCCGGCCATCCGGGTGCTGATCGTCGACGACCAGATGATGGTCCGCGAGGGCTTCTCGGTGCTGCTCAACGCCATGCCGGGGATCGAGGTGGTCGGCGAGGCCGTCGACGGCCGGCAGGCCGTCGAGCAGGTCGCGGCGCTGCGCCCCGACGTGGTGCTGATGGACATCCGGATGCCGGAACTCAACGGAATCGAGGCCACCCGCGAGATCGTCGCCGCCGACGCGGACGCCAAGGTCCTGGTACTGACCACCTTCGACCTCGACGAGTACGTGTACCAGGCGCTGCGCGCCGGGGCGTCCGGCTTCCTCCTCAAGGACGCCTCCGCCCGCCAACTCGCGGACGGGGTACGGGTGGTGGCTGCCGGTGAGGCGTTGCTCGCCCCGACCGTCACCAAGCGGCTGATCAATGAGTTCTCGAAGCTCGCCGAGACCCCGCGCCTGCCCGCCTTCGCCCGGATCGGCGACCTCACGGAGCGCGAGACGGAGGTGCTCGTCCTCATCGCGCAGGGCCGGTCCAACGCCGAGATCGCCTCGCATCTGGTGGTGGCCGAGTCCACCATCAAGACGCATGTGAGCCGCATCCTGGTGAAGCTGGGGCTGCGCGACCGCACGCAGGCGGCGGTCTTCGCGTACGAGGCCCGGCTGGTCACGCCGTCCTGAGGAGTCCGCGGAGTTCGGCGTCGCTGGTCGGCGACGGGCCCGGGGTGGGCGGCTGACGGGACCCGGGGTGGGTGGTCGGCGGGACCCGGGGTGGGTGGCTGACGGGACCCGGGGTGGGTGGTCGGCGGCCGTCGGGTCCGGTTAGCGTCCGTATATGCACCCGACCTCACGTTCCGCGGCCGACGCCCCCTTCACCCTCTTCGACCCCTGGTCCGCGGCGTTCGTCGCCGACCCGTACCCGGCCTACGCCGCGCTGCGAGCAGCCGGCCGGGTGCACTACTTCGAGCCGACCGACCAGTGGCTCGTCCCGCACCACTTTGATGTGTCCGCGCTGCTGCGCGATCGCCGCCTGGGCCGTACGTATCTGCACCGCTTCACCCACGAGGAGTTCGGCCGCACGCCGCCGCCCGCGGAGCACGAGCCCTTCCACACCCTCAACGGCCAGGGGCTCCTCGACCTGGAGGCCCCCGACCACACCCGGATCCGGCGCCTGGTCTCCAAGGCGTTCACTCCGCGTACGGTCGAGCAGCTCGTCCCGACTGTGCGGCGGCTGGCCGCCGGGCTGGTCGACTCGTTCGTCGAGGCGGGCGGCGGCGATCTGCTGACGGCCGTCGCCGAACCGCTGCCCGTGGCCGTCATCGCCGAGATGCTCGGCATCCCTGAGTCCGACCGTGCCCCGCTGCGGCCCTGGTCGGCGGCGATCTGCGGAATGTTTGAACTGAATCCGTCCGACGACACCGCCCGTGCCGCCGTCCGCGCCTCGCTCGACTTCTCCGCGTATCTGCGCGAGCTGATCAAGGAGCGGCGCAAGAACCCCGGTACGGATCTGATCTCCGCGCTCATCGCCGCCCACGACGAGGGGGAGCGGCTGAGCGAGCAGGAGATGATCTCCACCTGTGTGCTGCTGCTCAACGCGGGCCACGAGGCGACCGTCAACACCACGGTGAACGGCTGGTGGACGCTGCTGCGCCACCCCGAGCAGCTGGCCGCCCTGCGCACCGACCACGGGCTGCTGCCGACGGCGATCGAGGAACTGATGCGGTACGACACTCCACTGCAGATGTTCGAGCGCTGGGTCCTCGACGACATCGAGATCGACGGCACAGTCATTCCGCGCGGCTCCGAGGTGGCCCTGCTCTTCGGCTCCGCCAACCGCGACCCGGCCCGCTTCCCGGCCCCGGACACCCTGGACCTGGCCCGCCGGGAGAACCCCCACATCACCTTCGGCGCCGGCATCCACTTCTGCCTGGGTGCCCCGCTGGCCCGGGTCGAACTGGCCGCTTCCTTCGGTGAATTGCTGCGCCGCGCCCCGAACCTGCGACTGGCGGCCGAGCCGGAGTGGAACCCGGGCTATGTGATCAGGGGTCTGAAGGAACTGCGCGTCGAGCTGTGACGGGGTGAGCGAACGGTGGAGGGCGGAGGGTGATGGCGGACGGGGGAGGGCGAGGCGGGGGCGGGGCCGGGACTCAGCACGGCGACCCCGGATCACAGTTCAGCGGCGGGCCCGCCAGTACGTCGAACGCGACCCCGAAGCCGACGAGGGCCGTGAGGAGCACCCCCGCCCCGAGCGCTCGCCGCCACTTTCCCTGGACGAGGGCGAAGAGGGTGATTCCGGCAGCGATGCCGCCGAGAGTCATGACCGGCAGCCCGAACCAGAGCACATTCCACTCCGACTCGCCCTCGAAGCCGCCGAAGATGCCGCGCCGACCGTAGGGGGCCCAGGCCAGCATCCCCGCAGCCCCACCGGCGGCGGCGACCACGCATCCAGCGACTGCCCGGACGGCTTCGCCTCGGTTCTCCATGGTCTGGGGGACGCGTGCGCACCACGGGAAGGTTGCACTTCCGAGGCAGTCCCGTCCTCATCCCGAGGCCGCCCTCCCCGCCCCGTCACGTGAGGACGTCGCGTCTCCGCAGCGCCGTCATACCTGCCCCCACCAGCACCACCGCAGCCGCGGTGAGTGCCAGCACCGGCCCCCACTCCATCCCCGTGCCCCCCGGCAGCTTCGGCAGATGCGTGAACGGTGATACGTCCATCACCGGCTGCGGCAGATCGATGGCGGGCCCGATCCACCCCAGCGCCAGGCAGATCCCGGCCACTCCCCAGGACGCCACCGCCGCCTTCGGGAGCGCCCCGTACAGCAGGACCGCCACTCCGCCCAGCAGCCAGATCGCCGGAAGCTGCACCAGTGACGCACCCAGCACGGCCGGGAGTTCGTGGCCGTAGCCGACGGCCAGGCCGAGGCCGCCGACCGCCATGATCAGGGCGGCGCCGCCGAAGGCGATGGCCAGATGACCGGCCGCCCACCCGATTCGGCCCACCCCGCCCGCCAGCACCGGTTCGGCGCGCCCGGCGGTCTCCTCGCCGTGCAGCCGCAGCACCGTCGCGATGATGTACAGCGCCGCGACCATCCCGAGCATCGAGACCATCGCCGCGAGGAACGCGTCGGTCAGCCCGGACTGTCCGCCCATCCGCTCGAAGATCTCCTGCGTCTTCGCGTTGTCGCCGACGAGATCCGCCGCCCCGCCGGTCAGCCCGCCGAAGACGACCCCGACCACGGCGAAGGACAGCGTCCACCCGATCAGCGAACCGCGCTGGAGCCGCAGCGCAAGACCGAACGCCGTGGAGATCCGCCCCTGCGCGGGCCCGGGCCGGGTCGCCAGGAAGCTCATGCCGACATCGCGCCGCCCCGCCAGGGTGTACGCGAGGACGGCCTGGACCGCGACGGCCGCCGCGATGACAAGCAGCACCCACCAGCGCTCGTCCGCGTACGCGCGCACGTTCTCCGCCCAGCCGATGGGGGAGAGCCAGGTCAGTACGGACGAGCCGTCGTCCGTCGCCGAGTCGCCCGCTGCCTTCAGTACGAACGCGGCACCGATCACCACCGCCGTGAGTCCCTTCGCGAGCCGTGCGCTCTCGGTGAACTGTGCGGCGATCGCGGCGGTGCAGGCGAACAGCATGCCGATCCCGGCGATCGCCAGCGCGAGCGCCACCGCTCCGGCGCCGCCCCCGCCGGAGCCGGCCATGCCGATCGTGATCATCAGCGCCAGCGCGGCGTTGGCGATCAGCGCGGCGAGGAGTGCGGCGGTCAGCGGGGCACGGCGGCCCACCATGGCGGAGGAGAGCATCTCCTGACGGCCGGTCTCCTCTTCCTCCCGGGTGTGCCGGATGACGACGATCAGGCTCATCACGGCTGCCAGCGCTCCGCCGAAGCCGACCATCCGCCAGCTGACGAGCCCGCCGACGGAGTCGTTGAAGACCGGTCCGTACAGCGCCCGGAGCGAGCTGTTGGCGTTCATCGACGCGGCGAGCTCGGCGCGCTGGGCGGCCGTTTCGTACAGCGAGGCGAAGGACTTCCCGACCGAGGAGAAGGAAGCGCCGAGCACGATCACCCAGATCGGCATCATGATCCGGTCGCGCCGCAGCGCGAGCCTCAGCAGGGGCCGGGTGCCGGCGAGCTGCCCGGCAGCGGACCCGGTCCGGCGTCCCGCGCCGGCCGGTGCGGTCATGGTCACGGCAGTCATCGCGCCGCCACCCCCACACCCTCGCCGCTGTCCGTCGTGCCCGTCGCGTCGGTCGCGTAGTGACGCAGGAAGAGCTCCTCCAGCGTGGGCGGGGTGCTGGTCAGCGTCCGTACCCCCGATGCGGAGAGCGACTTGAGAACCGCGTCCAGCTTGTCCGTGTCGACCTGGAGCGTGACCCGCAGGCCCTGGACGTCGAGGTCATGGACGCCGGGCAGATGCGCGAGCCCGTTGGGGGCGCCGGCCAGCTCGGCGCTGATGTTCGTACGGGTCAGATGGCGCATGTCCGCCAGCGAACCCGTCTCCACCGTCTGCCCCTGTCGGATGATGCTGACCCGGTCGCAGAGCGATTCGACCTCGCTGAGGATGTGGCTGGACAGCAGGATCGTCCGCCCGCGCGCACGCTCCTCGGCGACGCAGTCCTGGAAGACCTCCTCCATCAGCGGATCGAGACCGCTCGTCGGCTCGTCCAGGATCAGCAGATCCACATCGGAGGCGAACGCGGCGACGAGGGCGACCTTCTGCCGGTTTCCCTTGGAGTACGTACGCCCCTTCTTCGTCGGGTCGAGCTCGAACCGTTCGACGAGGTCGGCGCGCCGGGTCCGGTCGAGGCCGCCGCGCAGTCGTCCGTACAGATCGATCACCTCGCCGCCGGAGAGGTTGCGCCACAGCGTGACGTCACCCGGGACGTACGCCACCCGCCGGTGGAGCTCGACCGCGTCGTTCCACGGGTCGCGGCCGAGCAGCTGGGCGGCGCCGGAATCGGCCCGCAGCAGCCCCAGCAGCACCCGGATGGTGGTGGACTTCCCGGACCCGTTGGGCCCCAGGAAGCCGTGGACCTCACCGGTCTCGACCGTGAGGTCGAGGCCATCCAGCGCGTGCGTCCGACCGAACGACTTGTGCAGCCCGGCCACCGTGATTGCCTTCGTCATGTTTTTGAAGGTACGCTACTTTCACAAAATTGTGAAGTTAAGGAAGCGTATAAAGTTGGAGCCACGGCGGGGGCCGGGGAATCAGGGGAGACGATCGGGTCATGACCAGCGAAACCGAACAGAACGTGGGCGACGGGCGTGACGCGGAGGCCGTGTCGCGGTTCGTGGAGCGGTTCGCGTCCGACATGAGCGAGGCGGGGATGCAGCGAATGGCGTCCCGCGTCTTCGCCGCGCTCCTCGCGGACGACGACGGCTCGATGACCTCCGCCGAGCTTGCCATGGCCTTGCGGATCAGCCCGGCGGCCGTGTCCGGCGCGGTCAACTACCTCACGCAGGTCGGCATGGTCGGCCGCGAACGCGACCCCGGCTCGCGCCGGGACCGCTACCGCGTGCACGACGAGGTCTGGTACACCACCTTCACTCAGCGCGACCGGGTGCTCACCCGCTGGGAGAGCACCCTCAAGGACGGCGCCCGCACCCTGGGCGAGCACACCCCGGCCGGCGCCCGCCTCGCCGAAACAGTGGCGTTCTTCGAGTTCATCCAGTCCGAGCTGGGCGGCGTGATGGAACGCTGGCGCGAGCACCGCAAGTCGCTCGACCTCCCGGTGGCCGACGGCCGCGGCCACGCCTGACGGCCCGGCGCGGCGCCCGTCACACCGGACCGGGCACCATGTCCGCCAGGGATTCCAGGGCGCCGGGGTCGGACGGATCGACGTTCCGGTACGGGTCCGCCGGCCAGTACGGGCGGCCTTCGATCCACGCGACGACCAACGGCTTCCCGTCGAGCCACCCTCGCAGTTCGACTGTGCCGGTGGGTGCGGGCAGTCCTGCCCAGGGGTATTTGTCCGGCCCCGGCGGCAGGAGCCGCAGCAGGCCCTCCGGCGGAGTGTCCTCGCCGGCCTCGCCGCTCTTGCCGGGTATTTCGACGGATCCTGCGGTCTGCTTCTCGCTGAACGCTTCGCCCGTCCCCTCACCGACGCCCTCGGCCGGGAAGAGCACGAGCAGCGGCCCATCAGCCGCACCGGACCCGGCGTACAGCAGGGCGTACCGCCGGACCCGGGGTTCCGGAGCGACCACGGCACGGGCCAGCCGGCGCGCGGCCGGGACGCCCGAGCCGATCGCCTGCCAGGTCATGAGCAGCCCGAAGACCGCACTCAGCGCGGCGGCCCCCTGCGCCACCGCCGGGACCTCGTCGGAGTCCGGAACCCAGGACAGCGCAGCGATGACACCCGAATAGCCCAGCGAGAACACAGGCGCCCCGACTCCGGCGATGCGTCGCAGCGCCGGCACCCGCCACCAACGCACCTCCTGCCCCACCCGCACGTCGCCGATTGCCTGCGGTTTCACGGGGTCGGGGCCGCGCAGTCGGCTCTGCCGTTCCGCCACGGCGGCGTACGCGACGTAGGTGCCTGCCGAGGGCTCCCTGTGCGGCCGCCCGTCACGCCCCGCTGCCGCCGACGGACGGCCCGGCAGCGGGTGCCGCGGCACCCGCTCCGCCCGCCGTCTCCTGATCCGCACGACAAACCGCCCCGCGCCGCCTACGGCCCCGGCCGCGACGAGCGCCAGCCCGCCGACCCCGACGATGTCCATGGCGGCGAAGGCCGAGGTGCCGCGCAGCTCCGAGTCGTACAGATCGCCCTTGAAGGGTGGGTACGAGACGACGAAACCGCTCTCGTAGCCCTCGACCGAGCCGCGGTAAGGGGCGCAGTGGAAGAGCCCCGTGCGTTTGCGCCCGTCGAACGGATCGGTCCACCGGACCACACAGCGGCCGTCACTGCGCTCACCGATCACTGTCAGGTCGACCAGCGGATCGTGGTCGGACGCCTCGGACCAGCCGGTGGCGAGCGCCACCAGGAGGCAGCCGACGAAGAGCACCCAGCGGAAGATGCCCCGCCACCAGGGGCGCCGCGTCCGTACCCCGCTTTCCGTTGCAGGGGCTGCCGAATCCGCGCTCTCGCCGCTCGTGCCGTGCACGGTGATCTGTGGCTGGCTCGGGAGAGGGCGCGCTTGCGCGCCGACGACCTGCGGACGGGCCGCGACCGAGCGGGCCCGACGGCCTCGTACCGGCTTGGCCCAGATCAGTTCCGTACCGCCCGGTGGAGCCAGCACACCCCCCGTGCGGGCATCGCCGCACCACCACAGCACCCCGCCAGGTCCGTTCAGCAGTTGGAAGCGCCACTGAGCGGTGGACGGTGCCAGGGGAAGCAGCTCACCCGGTCCCGGCCCGCTCAGCACCACGACGGCTCCGCTCGTCCCGCTCTGCAGCGTGACCGAGGTATGGGCCACCCACGGTCCGGCACCGAGCACACGGCGCATACGCCGGGCCCGGGACCTCACAACAACCCCGCCCAGCAGCAGCGCCCCGCCGAATCCGCCGAGCGTCGGAAGCGGGGACCACCCGCTGACGAACACCGCGATGATCACGGTCGAGCACACAACCGCCGCGCCGCCACCGAACCAGCGCCGGACCGAGGCCCGGTACCGCTCCAGCGCCTCCGCCGTCTCCGGCAGATCGAGCGCGACGGGCGTCGCTCCCACGGCCCCCGGAGCGGGCACCGCCGCTCCCGCGCCGGTGCCCGCTCCCGGTCTGTCCGCATCGTCCGACATACCCCGCCCCCCACCCCTACCGCCCCGCGCCGGAGGCTCCCCGCCCGGAGGCTACCCCTCGCCCACCGGCAGCATCAGCCCCCAGGCCCCCGCCCGTACCGTCCAGGTCCTCGTCCGGACCGGGCCGCCGACCTGTATGTCCGCGCGGTAGCGGAAGTCCGCGCCCGAGACAGTGACGGCCTTCGCCTCCGCCGTGACCGGTTCGGACGCAGGGGTGCGGATCACGACCTCCGCGAGGCCCCCGTCGCCGCCCTGCGAGGTCACCGTCACCGACTCGACCGGGCGGTCCAGATCATTCAGCAGGACGCCGTCCGCCTCGACCCGCAGCCGGTGCGTGCGCGGCGGGGCGGGAGGCGCCGGCGGGGTGGGGTGCACCAGAGTGCGGACCAGGGTGCGGCAGGTGTCCCAGACCGCCGTGACCCCCGTATGGGCGGCCACCGCGCCCGGCAGAGTGCTCAGGGCCGGGATGTGCAGCGCGCCCAGGACGATGCCGTCGCTGTCGTCGACCAGCAGGTCGAGCCTGCGCACGGCGCCGTCCAGCGCGGTGCGCGCCGCCGCCACCGCGCCCAGGGGCACGCCGAGCGAATGGGCGAGTTCCAGCGCGGCCGCGGCGCCGACCGGGATCAGCGAGAGCGCGGCCTGGGCCGGCTCCCGCTCCCGGTGCAGCAGCGAAACAGCCCGCCGCAGCGCCCGGTCGTCGCCGACCACAACCGGCCGCCGACTGCCCCGGCGGGACAAGGCCCGCGCGAACTCCTCTGGCCCGTCGGGCAGACAGATCTTGGCGTGCGAACCGGCGCTGAGCACGTCCTTCGCGATACGGACGGACTCGCCGTCGGTCCGGCGGGCTACCGGGTCGATGACCACCAGCAGCTGGTGCGCACCGTCGCCGGGGGGCTGGGCAGCCGACACCTCGGTCCTTCCTCGGGTAGCATCTTGGTGCAAGAGCCCCTTGCGCTATTGCGCCAGGGGCTTCGTCTATTCCGGGGCACCCGGTTCGACGGTTCAGGCCTTGTCGTACATCGTCGTACGGCATGTACGACGTTTACGTACGCCCCCTGACCTTGGACATGCCCCGCCCGGAAGGGGTGTACGCCTGTGCCCGCACTTGTGCTGCTCGGTGCTCAGTGGGGTGACGAGGGCAAGGGAAAGGCCACCGACCTCCTCGGTGGATCCGTGGACTATGTGGTGCGCTACCAAGGCGGCAACAATGCCGGCCACACGGTGGTCGTCGGTGACCAGAAGTACGCACTTCATCTCCTCCCCTCCGGAATCCTTTCGCCGGGGTGTACCCCGGTCATCGGAAACGGTGTCGTCGTCGACCCGGCCGTCCTGCTCTCCGAGCTGAGTGGGCTGAACGATCGCGGCGTGGACACGTCCAAGCTGCTGATCAGCGGTAATGCCCATTTGATCACCCCGTACAACGTCACGGTCGACAAGGTGACGGAACGGTTCCTCGGCAAGCGCAAGATCGGTACGACCGGTCGGGGTATCGGCCCGACGTACGCCGACAAGATCAACCGTGTGGGCATCCGCGTCCAGGACCTCTACGACGAGTCGATCCTGGAGCAGAAGGTCGAAGCGGCCCTGGAGCAGAAGAACCAGCTCCTCGCCAAGGTCTTCAACCGCCGTGCCATCGAGTCGGGCAAGATCGTCGAGGAGATGCTCCAGTACGCGGAGCAGATCAAGCCGTACGTCGCCGACACGACGCTGGTCCTGAACAACGCCATCGACGCGGGCAAGGTCGTCCTCTTCGAGGGCGGTCAGGGCACGCTGCTCGACGTCGACCACGGCACGTACCCCTTCGTCACCTCGTCGAACCCGACCGCGGGCGGCGCCTGCACCGGTTCCGGCGTGGGCCCGACGAAGATCAGCCGGGTCATCGGCATCCTCAAGGCGTACACCACCCGCGTCGGCGCCGGCCCGTTCCCGACGGAGCTGCTCGACGAGGACGGCGAGGCGCTGCGCCGGATCGGTGGCGAGCGCGGTGTCACCACCGGCCGCGATCGTCGCTGCGGCTGGTTCGACGCGGTGATCGCGCGGTACGCGACCCGGGTCAACGGCCTCACCGACTTCTTCCTCACCAAGCTGGACGTGCTGACCGGCTGGGAGCAGATCCCGGTGTGCGTCGCGTACGAGATCGACGGCAGGCGCGTCGAGGAGCTCCCGTACAGCCAGACCGACTTCCACCACGCGAAGCCGGTCTACGAGATGCTGCCGGGCTGGTCCGAGGACATCACGAAGGCCAAGACCTTCGCTGATCTGCCGAAGAACGCGCAGGCGTACGTGAAGACGCTGGAGGAGATGTCCGGCGCCCCGATCTCCGCGATCGGTGTCGGCCCCGGCCGCACCGAGACCATCGAGATCAACTCCTTCCTGTAGGAGTTTCCGCAGGAGCGGCGAACCTGTAGGAGTTTCCGCAGGAGCGGCGAACGCGCCAGGAGGGCCGGGACGGTGCGTCCCGGCCCTCCTGGCGTCCTGTCAGTCCTCGCCGCGGACCCGCAGCCCCTTCGGCGTCGTGCACGGCAGATGACCGTGCGCACGGATCACGTCCTGGCCGTTCCCCCGGCTCAGACAGCCCAGGAAACTGGAGGCCGGCGAGTCGGCGGGCGGCCGGCCGTAGGCGTTGGCGTACTCGATCTCCCGGTACGGGTACGCCCGGGTCGCCACGTACGAGCGGATCACCGGCATCCGCGGCACGCCGCCGGGCTCCCGGCTGTACTGCTGACGGCCGGATGCCGCGGCGCCGTGGACGACTTGGGCCTGCCCGGCCCGGTGGTGCGGTCCGGAGTGCTCAGCGGAAGGCCGCGGCATTGCGTTCGGCCCACGCGGCGAAGGTGCCCGCCGTCCGGTTCAGGACGCGCTCGGCATCGGGGCTCACCCGCTGCTCCTCCTCGGTGGGTTCGCCCAGGATGGCCAGCGTGCCCTCGACCACGGGAAGCGGCATGAACCGCGCCATCAGCGTGTGGGCCTCCTCGCGGGTCTGCTCGGTGAACCGCACCGGTTCGCCCAGCGCGGCCGCGATCGCCGCCGCCCGCTCGCGCGGGGTGGTCGGCGCGGGACCGGTCAGGGTGTACGTGGCACCCGCGTGAGCGTCCTCGCGCAGGACGGCGGCGGCGACCGCGGCCACGTCGGCCGGGTCGATGAAGGGCAGACCGACGTCACCGAACGGTGCTGCGGCCTCCCGCCTGGTACGGATCGACTCGGCCCACGCGAGGGCATTGGTGTCCATCCCGCCCGACCGCAGGACCGTCCAGTCGAGCCCGGACTCCCGTACGGCCGTCTCGAACAGAAGGGGATGCCGGTACGCCTCGGGGCGGGTTCCCGCACCCTGCGAGGACAGCAGCACCACCTTGCGCACCCCGGCGGTTTTCGCCACCTCGAGAATGCCGTGCGGGTCGTCGCCCGCCACCAGCAGGAACAGCGCCTGCGCCCCGTCGAACGCGGCCCGCAGACCGGCCGGCTCGGCCAGGTCGGCAGCCGTCGCCCGAACCCCCGGCGGCACATCGGCGTCGGTGATGTGCCGGGCCACGGCCGTCACCGGCACCCGGGCATCGGTAAGCATCTGCACCAGCGCCCGCCCGACGTTCCCGGTCGCACCTGTCACCACGATCATGCCGGTCTCCCTCGTTGAGAATGAGTCGGTGAGTCGAGTTAGTTAGTCGGCTCACTTACTTCGTTGGCGAGACGCTAGCACAGTCGGACCGGTCGCTGTCTATAGTTAGTCGGGTGACTGACTCAATGGATTCCCGGCGCCCTCGGGCGAAGGCCGCCGACAAGCGGCAGCGGCTGATGGCGGCCGCCGCCCGGGTCCTGCACGAGCAGGGCGTGGAACGCACGACCATCGCGGACATCGCCCAGGCCGCCGACGTCCCGGCGGGCAACGTGTACTACTACTTCAAGACCAAGGGCGAGCTGGTCGAGGCCGCCCTCTCCGAACACACCAGGCACCTGGAAGCCCTCACCGGCCGCCTCGATCAGCTCGCCGATCCGCGCGAACGCCTGAAGGGCCTCGTGGATGCGTGGGTCGGGCAGCGCGACACCGCGGCCCGCTACGGCTGCCCCACCGGCACCCTCGCCGTCGAACTCGACAAGCGCGCCGAGGGCGGTCTCGATCTGTCGGTGGGCCAGGTCATCCGCCGGCTGCTGGGCTGGGTGGAGCAGCAGTTCCGTGAGATGGGGGTGGCCGACCCCGAGGGTCTCTCGGTTACGTTCGTCGGCGCCTACCAGGGCATGTCGCTGCTCTCCAGCGCTCTGCGCGATCCGGAGATCATGACCCGCGAGGGTGCCCGCCTCGTCGGCTGGCTCGACACGTTGACCTGACGCGGCCGGCCGGGCCCAGGTGCCGCCGGCCGCTGAACCGGCCGACCGGTCCGACGTTTCGCATGCCGGACGGGCCCGAAGGTTTTACCTTCGGGCCCGTCCGTGTTGCGGCGCGTGATCCGGATGAATTCCTTCCGGAATTCCTCCTGTTGAGAGCGGGTCCGGCGGCGCGAATGTGTTGCGGGCCCGCCCGTGGACGCTCCTTCGGTGCGCGCCCGCCGTTCCGGTTCACCGGACGGCGTCCGCTCCCGCGACGTCCAGGGCCCGGAAGGCCAGCCACAGGTCGTAACGGGCACTCGGCGTCTGCAGCAGCGAGCGCTGAAGAATCGACTCAAGCCGCGCGAGGCGTTTTCGGGCCCCTGGCACCGAAATGCCCAACGCGGCGGCCATCGGACCAAGGTGGGCCTCGCACTCCAGCCAGGTACGGAGCGTTGCCCGAGGGTCGGCGGCGGGCCGGGAAGAGCGGGACGCGATGAGCGGGCGCAGCTGCTGGGCCGCCCATTCCTGGACGGCCGGGCCACGCAGGATGTCGTCCAGCCGGTGGGGCGGCCCAGGCGTTACCCCGGCCGGGCCGACCGCCCGGGGCACGGTGGGCGTGGCGCGGATACGCAGGGCCAGGTCGAGGGCGGCCTGGTCGGCGACCCGGTTCAGGTCGAGGCCGAGCAGCTCGCCGATCAGCCGGAGCCGTGCGGCCAGCGTGTTCCGGTGGATCTTCAGATGCTGGGTCGCGTGCGAGGAGAACGCGAGCCAGGAGGAGAGGGTTGCCACGAGCTCCTGGCTGCCCGGGTCATGGCTGCGCCGCGGCAGATGTGTGAGCAACGGGTTCAGCAGCGCATCCGCCCACTGAGCGCCGGCCGCACCGACGACCAGGGCGGCCTCCGGCGCCGAGCCGAAGCGGGCATGCCGGGCGGGCAGCCCGCGGGCCACGGCCAGGGCATGGAACGCCTGGCGGTATCCGGTCGCCGTGTCGGACAGCGGTACATCCTCGCTCGCCCCCACGGCACACTCGTCCACCACGTCGGCGACCCGGATACCGAGCTGCTGTTCGGCCGCGTCCGGGCCCGCCGGCACGACGAGGATCAGATGGCGTGCGTACACCGGACACCGCACGATCCAGGACCGGCCGCCGGAGAGTTTCGCGCAGATCCGTGCCACCTCGTCCCGGCGCCCGCCCGGGCACTCCACGACGCACACCCGGACGGGGTCGGGCAGCGTGGGCTTCAGAGCACCCGCCACCTGATGCGCGATGGACAGCTGGCCGGTCATGAGCAGATGCAGCACCGCTTCCCGGCTGCGGGACTCCGCGAGGTCCACGCGGCGGCGCTTGCGTTCCACGGTCTCCGCGGCCCAGCACATGGCGAGGGGCAACGCCACGTCGGAGAGAAGCGTGACGAGTCCGTCCGGCAGCGGGCTCGGTGCGACGACGGCCAGGACCGGGGGAGAGACGCTCGGCGGGCCGTCCAGCGGGAACAGCAACGCGGTGTGCGGTCCCCTGTCGAACGAGAAGGAGTGTGCGCCGAGTGACGCCAGTTCTCTCACGCCCTCGGTGGCCAGCGCGGCGGCCTCGACGCCCGTACGGTCCGGCGTCCGGGTCACGCCGTGCAGAACGGTGCCGTCACCGTCGAGCAGTCCGGCCCAGCCCTCCGCCCGGCCGGCCACCCAGCGCAGGAGCTCCTGCGATCCGCCGGATCGGGCCAGCCGGTACATCCGCAGTACGTCGTCGGCCCGTTCCCGCGCGTGCACGCGTCCTCCGCTTCTGTGTCCCTGTGTTTTTGCGCTCATGCCAAAAAAACCGGAGTGCAGCGTACCGGTTTGGCTGTGCGGACTGATACCTCTGGCGGCCCACACAGTGCGAACTGAATCTTTCTGTCGCGTACCCGAAGTCCTAGAGTCCGAACACGGTTGCGGGGTCCTTCGGGGGAGGGGCACGGGGACGACGGCCGCGGCTCACGGGGGTGGCCGCTGTCGTCGGCCGCGACCGTCTTCTTCTGCTCCCGTTGTCAGTGGTGGCCCCTAGTGTCGGCTCACGATCACGACCACGATCAGAGACGACCGGGAGAGGCCGCCGCCATGGAGTTCCGCATTGAGCGCAGCGCACTGACCGATGCCGTGGCCTGGGCGGCCCGGGTGCTGCCCACGCGCTCGCCCGTTCCCGTGCTGGGCGGGCTGCTGTTGGAGGCTTCCGACGGACGGCTGCGTATCTCGGGCCTCGATTACGAGGCGTCCGCGTGCATCGAGGTGGAGGCGGAGACCGTACGGGCCGGGAAGGTGCTGGTCATGGGCCGCCGGCTGCTCGATGTCTGCCGGGTGCTGCCCGAGGGGGCGGTGCAGTGCGCGGTCGAGGGTTCACGGTTCTCGCTGACGAGTGACAGTGCCCGGTTCGGACTCTCGGTGCTGCCGTTCGACGACTATCCGGCGCTGCCGTCGCTGCCGGAGGTGCTCGGTGCGGTGGACGCGGAGGAGTTCGCCGCGGCCGTCGCCCATGTGACGGTGGCGGCGGGCCGGGACGACACGCTGCCGACCCTGACCGGTATCCGGCTGGCGCTCGACGGCGACACGATGACGCTCGCCGCCACGGACCGCTACCGGTTCGCGGTACGCACGCTCCTCTGGAAGCCCGGGAAGGACGGCGTCTTTGCCGATGTCGTGGTCTCCGCCCGCAGGCTGACCGAGATCGCCCGCTCCTTCGGCCGGGCCGGAATGGTCCAACTCGCACTGGACGGTGGTTCGGCCGGTTTCGAACTGGCCGGGATGCGCACCACGGTGCGTCTGCTCGACGGCCGACTGCCGCGCCACGACAAGCTGTTCGCCATGGTGGACCCCGTCTCTGCGGTGACGGACCGGGCACCCCTGGTCGAGGCCGTCAAGCGCGTCGCCGTGGTCGCGGAGGGCGGCAGCCCGCTCCAACTGACGTTCTGCGGTGACTCGGTGCTGCTGCAGGCGGGTTACGAGGACGACATCGCCTCCCAGCGTCTGCCTGCCGTCCTCGACGGCACCGATGAACTGACGGTCGCCTTCAACCCCTCGTACCTGATGGACGCCCTGGCCTCGTTCGACGCACCAGTGGTCCGGTTCGACCTGATGGGCCCCGGCCAGCGCGCGATGGTCACCGGTCGGTCGTCCCGGGAGGACGCGGCCGACGATGCATCGCACCCCGCTCACCAGCACCTGCTGATGTCGGCGAGGCCGCTGATCTAGGACGCGCTGTCGGCGGTGGGTGCCGGACGTGCCGTGGCCGATGGGCGGTCGGTGGCTGTTTCAAGCATCTCGGGCTCGTTCAGGGTGCGCAGAAGAACCCAGCCGAGGGCGGGCAGCGCGATCAGCGGTGCGAGGGCGGTCTGCGCCCTGACAGGGGTGCGGGGCCGGGCGATCCGCCCGGCCCCGCACCCTTCCCGCTCGCTCGTCCACCTGCCTGCCGGTTACTTCGTGAAGATGAAGTACTTCCAGGAGCCGTTGGTGTTCGAGTTCACGGAGTCGCCCGAGGTGCCGTTCACGTACGAGGCACGGACGCGCATCCGGTAGCCCGTGTCATGGGTGCCGGTGAGCGTCACGATGGACTTGCCGTTGGTGCCGAGCTTGAAGTACTGCGAGCCCGCGTCGTACCACGTGCCCTGGTAGTAGAACTGCAGGGACAGCTTGTGGGACCGGTTCTTGTAGTAGCTCATCGTCGTCGTGAAGACCGGGTTGGTCTTCTTGTGGAAGTACGCGTACGACGTGGAGCCGATCTTGGCCGTCTTGTACTGCTTGGAGATGGAGGTCGAGACCCTCACCTTGGCGTACGCCGTGGACGTGACCGTCTTGGACGCGTACCGGCCGTCACCCTTGAAGACGGCGGTGACGGTGGTGTCCCGGGTCATGGCGACCGTGGTGGACAGATCGCCCTTGGAGTTGACCTTGCCGGTCTTCACCAGCTTCTTGGGCTTGTCCGGACCGAACGGGTCCACCCAGAGCTCGACGGTGCGGTTCTTGTACGTCTTGCCGAGGTGCGCGGTGAACGACACCTTGGCGCCGTAGGAGTACAGCGCCTTGTTGTGGTTCAGGGTCAGCGAGGTGGCCGCCCGGGAGACGGCGACCTTGTCGGAACCCGACGCCGCGGAGTGGGTGGCGTCGCCCGCGTACGACACCTTGTAGGTGACCTGGCCGCCCGCGGTCGGGGTGTCGGTGAAGGAGAAGCTGCCGTCCGACTTCAGCGTCACCGCGGGAAGTGTCTTGCCCTTGGGCGACTCGATGTCGGTGCGCGTCACCGTGGCCCTGGCGCCCGCCGGGAACGCGCCCTCGGACTTCACCCGGCCGGTGACGGTGAGCTTCTTGCCGCGCTCCGACTTCGCCGGGGCGTTGACCGTGACGGTGGTCGCGGACTTGACGGCGTCGGTGAGCACCCGCAGCGAGCGGACGCCGTTGTCGTTCACGGTGACGGCGAACAGACGGCTGGTGTCCGGCGCCCAGGCCAGGCCCGCGTCCTCCAGGGTGTCCGAGCCGCTGCTGTTCCCGGTGTTGGGGAAGTCGTACGTCCGGACCGGCTTGCTGGTGACACCAGGCTTGTAGACGTACACGTCCGGGTCGTACCAGGCGAACGATCCGGCGGCGACCATGCCGTTCGGAGCGATGTCGACCGCATTGGGGTACGAGGTGGACGGATACGCGATCCCCGGCGTGAGGTCCGTCGCGCTGTACGCCTGGTGAAGGTACGGAGCGGCGCTGGCCACCACGACCTGCTTGCCGTCCGGCGTCAGCGCGAGGTCGCGCAGATTGCCCCCGTCCGTGGACCGGAAAGCGGTGCGTGTGGCCGTGCCCGAGGACACGTCGTACATGGCCAGATAGGTCGGACTCTGGGTCTCGATACCGGCGGCCAGCGTGTCCGGCGCACCGGGCGTCGATGCCAGGGTCGGGGCCGCGTACCAGGTGCCGTTCGTCTCGTGGTCCAGGGTGACGACCGGCTCGGCGCCGGACAGGTCGAGCGAACCGATGTGGCCCGAACCGCCCCCGCCGTACCCGAACCAGAGCTTCCCGCCCGCCAGCGCCGGGAACTTCGGGTCGGTGCCGGTGCCGGTCGCGTACCGCGCGGACTCCTTGAGAGCCGCCGTGTCGATCGTCACGATGGCGTCGACGCCCGGCACGGCCGCGTACAACGTGCCTGAGTCGGCGGAGAGTTCGAGACCGGTCACGCCCGGCAGGGACGAGATCGTGGCGACGACCGAGCCGTTGTAGTCGGCGACGAGGACCTTGCCGCCGGTCGGGTCACTGATGAAGACCCGCTGGTGCACACCGTCCGCGACGATGTCGCCG
Source organism: Streptomyces sp. NBC_01224 (assembly GCF_036002945.1). Classification (NCBI taxonomy): domain Bacteria; kingdom Bacillati; phylum Actinomycetota; class Actinomycetes; order Kitasatosporales; family Streptomycetaceae; genus Streptomyces; species Streptomyces sp. NBC_01224. The sequence goes on from NZ_CP108529.1 coordinate 4,936,520, forward strand.
ACCGATGCGGCGGGAAGGATCTTGCTGGAGTCGGCAGCGGCCGGATTCGCCGCACCGCCGACCAGAACCACGGAACTGAAGAGGACCGCGAGCGAGGTCGCGGCCGAGATTCTGCGCGTACGCAAAATGATGTCTACCCCCACGGTAAGAGGGCCGCGTGGCACCCGAAGATGAGAAAGGGGTGCGGCCCAGGAACGCAGGGTATGGCATGGCGTCCACATCTCGTACACATTTGCGGGGCCGGGGCGTCCCCGACCCCGCCAACCGTCAGTTCGCCCAGGTGAGGAACGTCGACCAGGCGTCAGGGGCGACCGCGAAGGTGGGCCCCTCGGGCACCTTGGAGTCCCGGACGTGGACGGCGTGGGGGCAGGTGGCGACCTCGATGCAGTCACCGCCGTTGGCCGCGCTGTACGAGGACTTGTGCCAGTCGAAGGCGACCTCGATGCAGTCGCCGCCGTTGGCGGCGCTGTAGCTGGACTTGAACCAACGGAGTGCGTTGCTCATTGCTGATCTCCTGCCAACCGCTCGATGAGGTCCAGCGATTTACGAGGACCCAGGGCCTGTGCCCGGATCTTCGCACAGCGCTGGGCATACTTGCTTACCTTTGCCGGGTCGCTGAGCAGCCAGCTTTCCTCCTGCACTTCCAGGTAGGCGAGGTGCTGGTGGTCCGGGGTCTCCAGCACGTTCAAGCTGCCGTGTCCTCCGGCGTACTCGCCACCTGGGCCGGGGTCCAAGGGCAGCACCTGAAGCGTGACATTGCGACGCCGGGCGCACTCGGCGAGGTACAGCATCTGCTCCCTCATGATCTGCTTGTCGCCGAATACTCGGGTGAGCACGGACTCCTCCAGGACCAGCTCGATGAGCGCCACCGGATCCCGTTCGAAGAGCGCCTTGCGAGCCAGCCGCGCTTCGACGAGTTCCTCCACTCGTGCGTCGGGAAGCGGAGGGTATCCGCCGCCGATCAGCGCACGAGCGTATGCCGCCGTCTGGAATAGGCCGTGGACGAAGTCCATCGCGTACAGCTCGATTCTTACTGCCGTCTGCTCCAAGGGCACATAGTTCTTGAACTCATCCGGATACTTCTCCATCCGGATGTACTTCCGCGCTGCCTCGAAGATGCCGGTGCTGTCACCGAGCGCCCGCTCCAACGCCGCCAACATGTCGTCACTCGCGGGCTGCGCGCAGGTCTCCATCGCGCTGACAGCCGCCGCCGAGTAGCCGATTTCCGCGCCCAGCTGTTCCTGGGTCAACTTCCTTTTGGTGCGCATCGTGCGGGCCACCTCGGACACCATCTGCGCCGTCGGACTCGCCGTTTCCTTGTTTTCCGCTCGCGCCATTGCGATCCCTTTTCGACTCAACCGGTCTCAACCGGTCACTACCCGGCCCCGCTGAACTCAACTGAGGTTCAGGGGAGTTCGCGCAGGTCAACGGGTGTGCGACGCCCCTCGTCAGTCAAGGGAAACGCTAGCCGTCCGGGGACAGACTGGTCCCGTGAATGCGCCGAAAAGTGAACTGAAACTTGAATGGATTCCGGCTTCCGGATTTCAACTCCGCAAGGCGGGCGTGCAATTCGACGCCGTGCGCGTGGACGGCGACGAAGGGAGGCGGATCGCCTTCTTGATGGAGGCGATCACCGGCGGCGAGCCGGGGCCCGTCGTCACCGAGGCGAACGGGCGGCGGGCGGTTTACTTCCTGGTTCCGGCCGGAAGCACCTTGAGCAAGTCCTGGCCGGCCGGGGCGACTCCGTTGAACGCGGCGGTGGGCCGGATCAGTTACGTACCGATCCCCGCCCTGACCGGCCGCACATGGCCGCTGACGTGGTACTTCCCGCCGACCGCGCCGGACCGGTTCGTCCACACCCTGCTGCTGCTGAACGCGGCGTCCGCCCTGCTGGGCTGATCAGTCGGCCTTGGTATACGTGAGCTTCTCGCCGGTGTCCGTTTTCTCGCGGCGCAGAGAGCCGTCCGGGAGCAGGGTGAGCGTGGTGGGTTTGCCCGCGGTGCAGGACGTCATGGGTTCGCCGACGACGACCGTGGAGGGGCCGACCTCCACCGGGCCGCTCGGGGACGGTTCCGCGGTCAGGTCCGCCTGGAAGACGCAGTGGTAGGAGCCGCCACCGTCGAGCGGGCCGTCGGCGGTGAGGGTGAGGACGGTCTGGCCCACCGTGCCCTGCTCGACCACGAGTTCACGGGTGGAGTGGCCCGAGGGGTTGTCGATAGAGCCCGACCAGGTGCCCAGGTAGCCGGCGGGTATGGGGCCGTCGCTGTTCTTCTTCTCGTCGGAGGGGGAGGGATCCGCCTCCGGGGACGACGGATCGTCGGTGACGGGGGAGTCCGAGGCGGTGGGGGACGGGTTGGGCGTCGGCCCCGTGTCGCTCATGAGCGCGTAGACGGAGCCGCCCGCGCCGATGGCGACGAGCACGGCGATCGCGACGAGGGCGATCGTCGAACCTCTTCCGCGGCGGGCGGGTTCGGGGCCGGGCTGCGGGACGACGGGGTAGCCGGGGTCGTACGGGGGTGTGGCGCCGAAGCCGGGTTGTTGCTGCTGCGGATAGCCGTACCCGGCGTAGTTCTGCTGGGTGCCGAAGGCCTGGCCGGGGTGCGGCTGGGCGGGCGGCTGCGGATAGCCGTACGCGGGGGAGGGCGGCCCGTGGGGCGGGGCGGGCGCGGGGGCGGGTGTCGTCGGGGGGCCGGCCGTCGTGGGGGGCGTGTGGCCGGCGCCGGGCGTCTGCGGGGCGGGGCGGTCCGTGGGTGCTTCGGGCGCCGTGGGAGCTGGGGGCGCCGCGGGTATTGCCGGTGTCGCGTCCGCGGCCTCGGCAGTTTCCTCCGGGTCCTCGGAGTCCAGCAGTTCCACGGCGTGGCGGCCGAGTTGGGCGATGAGTGCGCCCGGGAGCCAGGGCTCCGTCGTGTCGCCGTCGGCCAGGCGTTCCAGGATCGCGTCCGTCGTCGGGCGGGCGGCCGGTTCCTTGTGCAGGCAGTCCCTGACCAGTTCGACGAGGTCCACCGGGACGCCGGTCAGGTCCGGGTCCTCCTGCGCGATCCGGAACATCTGCGCGTGCGCGCCGCTGTCGGACGGCCCGAACGGAAGTCGGCCGGTCGACGCGTACGCCAGTACCGAGCCGAGACAGAACACGTCGCACGCCGGGGTCACCCGCTCGCCCCGCACCTGCTCGGGCGCCATGAAGCCGGGCGAACCGACCAGGGCCCCGGTGCGGGTGGGGCTGCCGCCTTCGGCGACGGTGTCGAGTGCCCGGGCTATACCGAAGTCGATGACGCGCGGTCCGTCGATCGTCAGCAGGATGTTGGAGGGCTTGGGGTCGCGGTGGATGAGTCCGGCGGCGTGGATGGCCTGGAGGGCGTGGGTGAGACCGGCACCCAGGATGTGGACCGAACGCTCGGGCAGGGGGCCGTACGCACCGGAAGCCGGTCCCACGGGGGCGCCCGCGCGGCCGGAGACGGTGGCCTGGAGGGAGGGCCCGGCGACGTATCCGGTCGCGACCCAGGGCACGGCGGCCTCGGTGTCGGCGTCCAGCACGGGGGCGGTCCAGGCGGAGCCGACCCGGCGGGCGGCGTGCACTTCCTGGCGGAAGCGGTCGCGGAACTCCTGCTGCTCGGCGAGCTCGCCGCGTACCAGCTTGATCGCCACGGTGCGGCCGCGGTCGGAGCGGGCCAGATAGACCTGGCCCATGCCGCCTGCGCCGAGTCGGCCCAGCAGGCGGTAGGCGCCGATGCGTTGTGGGTCGGTGGACCCGAGCCTTTCCATGGTGTGCGTCCTCCCCCGTGCGGCGATACGCCGGAACGCGTTGAGAATAGCGGCGCGCGCTGTGCCCCCGGCGGGCGTGGTTTTCAGGCCCGTCCGTCGGGCGCCCCCGGTCCTGCCTCCTGCTCTGTCCTCAATCGCCGGACGGTCCGGATTCCGTGCCCGTCACAGAGACGGCCACCGGACGGCCCTCGGTTCCCGCGCGTCCCCGGCCACCGCACCGACCCGACACCCTGCCGACCAAAGCGCCCCACGCCATACAAGGTGGCCATGTCGAGCCGCTCCCGGCGCGACCTACGCTCACCGCATGACCCCTCATGCCCCGCATGCCCCGCATGTCGACCCCGCTGCCGGTGCGGCCGTGAAGGCCGCCGACCGCGCGCACGTGTTCCACTCCTGGTCCGCCCAGGGCCTGATCGACCCGCTCGCCGTCGCCGGCGCCGAGGGGGCGTACTTCTGGGACTACGACGGCAACCGCTACCTGGACTTCACCAGCGGCCTCGTCTACACCAACATCGGCTACCAGCACCCCACCGTCGTCGCCGCGATCCAGGAGCAGGCGGGCAAGCTCGCCACGTTCGCCCCCGCGTTCGCGATCGAGGCGCGTTCCGAGGCCGCACGCCTCATCGCCGAGCGCACCCCCGGTGACCTGGACAAGATCTTCTTCACCAACGGCGGCGCGGAGGCCGTCGAGAACGCCGTCCGGATGGCCCGGCTGCACACCGGCCGTACGAAGGTGCTCTCCGCCTACCGCTCGTACCACGGCGCCACCTCCACCGCGATCAACCTGACCGGCGACCCGCGCCGCTGGCCGTCCGACAACGGCTCGGCGGGCGTCGTCCGCTTCTGGGCCCCGTTCCTCTACCGCTCGCCGTTCCACGCCGAGACCGAGGCCGAGGAGTGCGCCCGCGCGCTCCAGCACCTGGAGGACACCCTCGCCTTCGAGGGCCCCGCCACCATCGCCGCGATCATTCTGGAGACGATCCCCGGCACGGCGGGCATCATGACGCCGCCGCCCGGCTACCTCGCGGGCGTACGCGAGATCTGCGACCGGTACGGAATCGTCTTCATCCTCGACGAGGTGATGGCCGGCTTCGGGCGCACCGGCAAGTGGTTCGCCGCCGACCACTTCGACGTGGTGCCGGACCTGATGACGTTCGCCAAGGGCGTCAACTCCGGTTACGTACCGCTCGGCGGCGTCGCCATCTCCGCCGAGATCGCCGCCACCTTCGAGACCCGCCCCTACCCGGGCGGACTGACCTACTCCGGTCACCCGCTGGCCTGCGCCGCCGCTGTCGCCACCATTCATGTGATGGAGGACGAGAAGGTCATCGAGAACGCCGCCCACATCGGCGAGACGGTCCTCGGCCCCGGCCTGCGCGAGCTCGCCGAACGACACCCGTCGGTCGGGGAGGTCCGCGGCCTCGGCGCGTTCTGGGCGCTGGACCTGGTCCGAAACAAGGAGACCCGCGAGCCGCTGGTCCCGTACAACGCGGCGGGCGAGGCCAACGCGGCCATGGCGGCCTTCGGCGCGGCGGCGAAGAAGAACGGCCTGTGGCCCTTCATCAACATGAACCGCACCCATGCCGTTCCGGCCTGCAACGTCACCGAGGCCGAGGCCAAGGAGGGCCTCGCGGCTCTCGACACGGCGCTGTCGGTCGCGGACGAGTACACCGTGTAGCGGCGGGCCCGCGCAGCCCAGCAGTACGGCGCCCCTCCCCTGCCCGGATCCGGGCACGGCGGCCCTGGCTTAAGGTGACCCAAGCCGAAAAAGGGGAAGGGGCGCCATGGGCGCGAGCGGAGCTGTAACCCGCAGTACGCTGCGGCAGCAGATCGCGGACGCGCTGCGTGACGAAGTGCTTGCCGGGCGTTTGCAGCCGGGACGGGAGTTCACCGTCAAGCAGATCGCCGAGCAGTACGGAGTCTCGGCGACTCCGGTACGCGAGGCGCTCTTCGATCTCTCCGCGCAGGGCCTGCTCGAATCGGATCAGCACCGCGGTTTCCGGGTACGTGAGTTCACCGTCGCCGACTACCGGTCGATGGTCGAGGCCCGCGTCCTGGTCATGGACGGAGTCATCCGCGGCATCTTCCACGGGCCCACGCTGTCGTCCGCGCAGACGGCGAGGCACCCGGACTGCCTGGTCTCCGTGCGCCGCAGGGCCCAGGAGGCCGCACGGGCGGCGCAGGGTGGCGACCTCGACATCCTCATCGGCTACGACCTGCGTTTCTGGCGAGAACTGGGCGCGCTCGTGGGCAACACGTACATCAACGATTTCCTGCACCGGCTGCGTGTCCAGGCCTGGGTGTTCGCGGTGCCGTATCTGCGCCACGACGCGGGCGCCCGGGACTGGCTCTGGCACGGCCATCCGGAACTGGTCGCGGCGGTCACGCTCGGCAGCCACGACGCGGTGCGCGCGGTGATCGACGACTTCAACGCACACGCGCTGAACTGGGCGGACCGGCTCGCGGCCGGAAACCTCCCGCACCCGGGCCACGGCCCGCAACCGGCCGGGCAGGCACCGCCCCCCGGGTCGTCGGAGCTGGAGCCTCCGACGCGATGACCGCACGTCAGGAGCCATGGCCCCCACGCACCGACCATGTCGGCCGGGGCCACGGGCCACGACCGGCCCCTACCCGCAACCCTGGGCCACTGTGCGCGACGAGTCCGCCGCATTACGCTGTCCCGACCGTTGTGAATATTCCGATGCGCACCCGTGGGAGAGCGAGACTTCGTGGCCTGTGACCTGTGGCTGGTCCCCCTCGTCGATGTGCTGTGCCACAGCCCCGACAACCCGTTCGCCGAAGAGATAGCCGTCTACGACAAGGCACTGGGCGAGGCCGGACTGCCGCCCGTCCCCGTGTACGCCTACATGCCGGGCCTGACCGGCGAGGTCGCCCCGGTCGCGGGCTTCGACTACGACGCACTGCACTTCCTGCGCCGCGCCTATCTGCTCCAGCTCAGCGGTCTCGCCGTCACGCCCGTCGACGAACTGGGCGGGGACTACGAGCAGTTGCTGGAGATGTTCGAGGCGACGGCCCGGCAATCCCACCTGGTCTGGCACTACGACCATGCGGGGGCGTACGTTCCGCTGGACTTCGCCGTCCCGCTCTCCAACGACGACCTGCTGGAGGGCGGCGGCCCGCTCGGCTCCGCGCACGGGCTGCTGCGGGAGCTGGAGTTCGTCGCCTGGTCCATCGGCATCGACCCGGCGAACCCGCCGGCCGCCCCGCTGCCGCCCGCCGCACCGACCTCTCTGGAGGAGCCGGCGGGCCCGATTCCGTACGACGGCAGTCCGTTCGCCCGTGAGCGGCACGTCTGGCTGGGCCTGCACGCGGCGGCCACCCGCAGCCTCGCCCAAGGCTCCATGATCATCTTCAGCTGAAGCAGACAGCCGGGGCAGTTACCGGTACGGGTACCGGGGCGGCCACGCGCCTTCGGTGTCACCGCGGTGGGATCACCGGGGGGACTCCGGGGGCCGCTGCCGCGGCATGTTCGGCCGGGCCATCGTCTGCATCGGGAACCGTCCCGGCGGCGCCCCCTGGTCCGTACGGCCGCCGCCCCCGCTGCCCGACGACAGCGCCTGCATCCCCATCGGCGCGGGCCCGGCCCGGAACTCCACCATCCAGTCCGCGGTCTCGGTCCGTACGAGCTCCGTGATGTCCTCCGAGAACCGCCGCAGCACCCCCAGACACCGCTCGGCGGCCTCGCTGGCCGTCCCTTCGGTCGGGCCGAGCACCTCCCGTACGCACTCCGATGCCCAGTCGAACTGCAGCACCTGAAGGCGCCGCTGCACGGCCTGGGCGGTGGCGAGGTTTCTTATCCAGCCCGAGGTCAGGCCGAAGTACCGGTCGCAGGCCATGCAGGCGGCGCCCAGCAGCAGCGACAGATAGCCCCAGCCCGCCGCCCCGCCCAGCGCCCCGGTGAGATCGAGCAACGGCAGCGCGGCGCCCGCCACCGCCCCGGCCGCCGTACCGATCCGCAGCGCCCTGGCCCCGCGCCGCTTCCACACCCGGTCGCGCAGATACCAGCCGGCGGTGTGCAGCGCATCGGCCTCGACCCAGCGGTACAGCTCGTCGAGGCGTTCGGCGGGTTCGCCCCAGTCGCCGAGCGGGAACGGCGTGCCGGTCAGATCCCGGCCCCGCGCGTCCCGGCCGCGTGCGCCGGAGCCCGAGCCGGTCGAACCGGGCTCGTTGCGGGGCGGCCCTTCGGGCTGCATCTCCGGCTGACTCACCGGGGTACTCCTCTGCATTCTGCGTAGCGACGCCTGATGTGTGGCGGTGTGTTCGACGATGGGCTGATCACTGCTCTCAGGCGTGGCCGACTGTCCCGCGTACGTAACCTTGCGTGACGAGCGGTGTGCCCGTGTGTCCTGAGCGCATGCCCTTCCTACCGCCGAATGGTGGGCCGTGGGGTCGAAATCGCGGTATTCCCGGGTGTACAGGGTCTGTGATCAGGTATAGGAGTTTCGCCGACGTTGCCCGGAACTCACTCGAAAGAGTTGCTCGCCAGTGGGTGGGGCGCGCTGCGCGGTGACCACGTAGGCTCGGCGTACCGAAACATTTTGTCGTCGAATTGCCAGGAGTGACCGTGATTCCCGGTGGTGGTCAGCCCAATATGCAGCAGCTGCTGCAGCAGGCCCAGAAGATGCAGCAGGATCTCGCCGCGGCCCAGGAGGAATTGGCCAGGACCGAGGTCGACGGTCAGGCGGGTGGCGGTCTGGTGAAGGCGACCGTGACCGGCTCCGGCGAGCTCCGTGCTCTGGTGATCGACCCCAAGGCCGTCGACCCGGAGGACACCGAGACGCTCGCCGACCTCGTCGTCGCCGCAGTCCAGGCAGCGAACGAGAACGCGCAGCAGCTCCAGCAGCAGAAGCTGGGCCCGCTGGCCCAGGGTCTGGGCGGCATGCCGGGCCTCCCCTTCTGACGCTTCTGATCCTTCAGGTCTCTTCTGACCTGCGATCCGAACTCGTAAGTTGTATTCATAGCTCATTCCAGGAAGGCGTTCCGTTGTACGAAGGCGTGGTTCAGGACCTCATCGACGAGTTGGGCAGGCTGCCCGGCGTCGGTCCCAAGAGCGCGCAGCGGATCGCTTTCCACATCCTGCAGGCCGAGCCGACCGATGTACGCCGCCTTGCCCATGCCCTCCTGGAGGTCAAGGACAAGGTCCGGTTCTGTTCGGTCTGCGGCAATGTCGCCCAGCAGGAACAGTGCAACATCTGCCGCGACGCGCGCCGCGACCAGACGGTCATCTGTGTGGTCGAGGAGCCGAAGGATGTCGTCGCGATCGAGCGGACCCGTGAGTTCCGGGGCCGGTACCACGTGCTCGGCGGCGCGATCAGCCCGATCGAGGGCGTCGGCCCCGACGATCTGCGCATCCGCGAGCTGCTCGCCCGTCTCGCCGACGGCTCGATCACGGAGCTGATCCTGGCGACCGACCCCAACCTGGAGGGCGAGGCCACCGCGACGTACCTGGCGCGGATGGTCAAGCCGATGGGCCTGCGGGTCACCAGGCTGGCCAGCGGCCTGCCGGTGGGCGGCGACCTGGAGTACGCGGACGAGGTCACCCTGGGCCGCGCCTTCGAGGGGAGGCGCCTGCTCGATGTCTGATGCCTTCACGATGACGACGTCCGATGTTCTTGCATCGGCTCACGACGGCTTTACGTTCAGCGACGCTATGTTCTACTCACCGTTCGCGACCGTGCCCACGGGAGGTCCCCTCGATGTCTGACGCCACGCTGAACTCCGTCACGCAGGACCCGGACGACTTCGCCGTCCAGATCGCCGACCAGATCAAGACGTTCATCGTCGCGGTCACCGAGGTGTCCAAGGTCGAGGAGCCGGAGGAGGCCGTCCCCGTACTGCTGCTCCAGATCTCCCAGCTGCTGCTGGCGGGCGGCAGGCTCGGTGCGTACGAGGACATCGTCCCCGACGAGCGATACGAGCCGGATCTGGGCGCCGAGCCGGACGCCGACGGCCTGCGCGAGCGGTTCGCCGCCCTGCTGGAGCCGATCGACGTCTACTCCGAAGTCTTCGACCCGTACGAGCCCCGCAAGGCCCCGGTGCCGGCCCGTATCTCCGACGACCTGGCCGACCTGGTCACCGATCTGCGCCACGGTCTGGCCCACTACGAAGCGGACCGCACGACCGAGGCCCTGTGGTGGTGGCAGTTCTCCTACTTCTCCAACTGGGGCTCCACCGCGTCCGCCACTCTGCGCGCCCTCCAGTCCCTCATCGCCCACATCCGCCTCAACCAGCCCCTCCAGGAGCTGGACGGCCTGGACACGGACTCGGAGACCGCCGACGACGAGCTGGCCGAGGAGGCGGGCCGGGTGATGGCCGAGGAGATCGCGGGCCCGCTGGGGCTGCGGCCGGTGCAGTAACGCCCGGCGCCCATCCACCCTTCACAGCAACGTGGCACTCGACGTCCGAGTGTCACGTTGTCCGGTCTGTGGCAGCGCCACCGCGCGCGGGCGCGATCCGGACAACCACCCGCACAACCTCCGGCGGGAGCGGCTGGAACTCCTTTCGTCGGCTTCGCCGTCGCTCGCGGCTGAGTTGCCGCAGGGGCCTCCGAAGAGCGGACCGTAAGGTTCCGGTCCACGCTGGAGGTGGGTGGCTCATGAATCGTGGACCCGGCTCACCGTGCGTGTGGGCCAGGCCACATACGGGAGTAAGGGCCCGATCGGCGGGCAGCAGCCCCGTACGAGCAGTTCGGGGCGACACGCCGGTGATCACGTGCTGAGCGGGACATCTCACCATGTGATATCGGCGGGGCGTTTCCGGACTGCTCGTTAAACTGAGTCGACCGCAGTAATGGACTGAGCGAGGAGCGCACGTGGGCCTTGTCGTGCAGAAGTACGGAGGCTCCTCCGTAGCCGATGCCGAAGGCATCAAGCGCGTCGCCAAGCGAATCGTCGATGCCAAGAAGAACGGCAACCAGGTGGTTGTCGTGGTGTCAGCGATGGGCGACACGACGGACGAGTTGATCGATCTCGCCGAGCAGGTATCCCCGATCCCTGCCGGGCGTGAGTTCGACATGCTGCTGACCGCCGGAGAGCGGATCTCCATGGCCCTGCTGGCGATGGCGATCAAGAACCTGGGTCACGAGGCCCAGTCGTTCACAGGTAGCCAGGCAGGCGTCATCACCGACTCGGTCCACAACAAAGCGCGCATCATCGATGTGACGCCGGGCCGTATCCGTACGGCGCTGGACGAGGGGAACATCGCGATCGTCGCGGGGTTCCAGGGTGTGTCCCAGGACAAGAAGGACATCACCACCCTCGGCCGCGGCGGGTCCGACACCACCGCGGTCGCGCTCGCGGCCGCGCTGGATGCCGAGGTCTGTGAGATCTACACCGATGTGGACGGTGTCTTCACCGCCGACCCGCGGGTCGTGAAGAAGGCCCGGAAGATCGACTGGATCTCCTTCGAGGACATGCTGGAGCTGGCCGCGTCCGGCTCCAAGGTGCTGCTGCACCGGTGCGTGGAGTACGCACGCCGCTACAACATCCCGATCCACGTCCGCTCGTCCTTCTCCGGACTGCGCGGAACCTGGGTCAGCAACGAGCCGCAAGGGGACCAGAAGGTGGAGCACGCGATCATCTCCGGAGTCGCCCATGACGTCTCCGAGGCCAAGATCACCGTCGTCGGTGTGCCCGACAAGCCGGGCGAGGCCGCCGCGATCTTCCGCGCCATTGCGAACGCGGAAGTCAACATCGACATGGTGGTGCAGAACGTCTCCGCCGCGTCGACCGGTCTGACCGACATCTCGTTCACGCTGCCGAAGTCCGAGGGCCGCAAGGCCATCGACGCCCTGGAGCGCAACCGCGGCACCATCGGCTTCGAGTCGCTGCGCTACGACGACCAGATCGCGAAGATCTCCCTGGTCGGCGCCGGCATGAAGACCAACCCGGGTGTTACGGCGGGCTTCTTCGAGGCGCTGTCGGACGCCGGTGTGAACATCGAGCTCATCTCGACGTCCGAGATCCGTATCTCGGTGGTCACCCGCGCCGACGACGTCAACGAGGCCGTGCGCGCCGTGCACACCGCCTTCGGTCTCGACAGCGATTCCGACGAGGCCGTCGTCTACGGGGGCACCGGCCGATGACCGCCCGCCGTCCTTCGCTCGCGGTCGTCGGGGCGACCGGGGCGATCGGCGGAGTCATGCTCCAGATCCTTTCGCAGCACGCGGATGTCTGGGGCGAGGTGAAACTGATCGCCTCGCCGCGTTCGGCCGGCCGCAAGCTGGTCGTGCGCGGCGAGGAGAGCGAAGTCCTCGAACTCACCGAGGACGTCTTCGACGACGTCGACGTGGCGCTGTTCCTGGTGCCCGAGGCCGTCGCCGCGCAGTGGGCGCCGATCGCCGCCGCCAAGGGCACGGTCGTCATCGACGACTCCGCCGCGTTCCGGCTGGACCCGGACGTTCCGCTGGTCGTGCCCGAGATCAATCCGCATGCCGTGCGGATCAGGCCGCGCGGCATCGTCGCGAGCCCGAACTGCACGACACTCTCGCTGATCGTCGCGGTCGGCGCGCTGCACGCCGAATTCGGGGTACGGGAACTGGTCGTCTCCTCGTACCAGGCGGTGAGCGGGGCGGGCCGGGACGGTGTCGCGGCGCTGCGCGAACAACTGTCGATGGTGGCCGGTACGGAACTGGGCACGAAGCCCGGGGACGTGCGCCGGGCCCTGGGGGACACGGAAGGCAGCCCCTTTGCCGCGCCGGTGGCCCTCAATGTGGTGCCCTGGGCCGGGACCGAGGCCGGGGACGGCTGGTCGTCGGAGGAGCTGGCGATCCGCGAGGAGTGCCGCAAGGTCCTGGACCTGCCGAGCCTGCGGGTGGCGGCGACCTGTGTCTACGTACCCGTCATCGCGACGCACTCGATGTCCGTGCACGCACGGTTCGAGAACGAGATCGCGGTCGACCGGGCCCACGAGATCCTGGCGACGGCACCGGGCGTGGTGCTCTACGACAGCCCGGCGGCGGGGGACTTCCCGACACCGTCCGACGTCGTCGGCACCGATCCGACCTGGGTCGGACGGGTGCGCAGGTCGCTGGACGATCCCCGGGGCCTGGAACTGTTCGTCTGCGGCGACAACCTCCGCAAGGGAGCGGCGTTGAACGTGGCGCAGATCGCCGAATCGGTGGCTGCCGAATTTCCCCAGGTCTGATTCGAACCTGTTTTGTACTCTCTGTGAATGCCCTGTGAGCAAGTTGAAGGTCTGAACCTCTTGAGCTGGGGTGTCGGGGTATCCGACGATGACCTTTCGGCCTGGTGCAACCGTCGGCTGGAGAGCACGCGTCTATGCGGTCACCTCTTGCGCGGCGGGGCGCATATTCGGGGCATTTGTGGAAGAGCAGGTACGTATGAGGGCATGTCGCACTGCGACGAACGCGGTGCCGCGCGCGTACAACCCTGACGGGGGGAAACGTGTCCAACTGGCGTGGCAGAGGTTCTCGATATCACAGTGGTGGGCCCCTTGCGCGGCGCTTCGGTGCGTCCGCTCAGACGGCCCCGCGCACCCGGCGGTATGCCGGTGATTGCGCCCATGCCCGCTGCACGTCCCACACGGCTGCCGTCACAGCGCGAGGGCGCTGAGGAGGGCGTGGCTGCCGGAACCACGGTCGACCATCTCACCGAGACCTATCGGGCCCACTACCGTTCGCTGCTGGGCCTCGCGGCGCTGCTCCTGGACGACACCGCCTCATGTGAGGACGTCGTGCAGGAGGCGTTCATCCGCGTGCACTCGGCGCGCAGCCGGGTACGGGACCCCGAGAAGACACTCGCGTATCTGCGCCAGACCGTCGTCAATCTGTCGCGCTCCGCGCTGCGCCGCCGCATCCTCGGGCTGAAGCTGCTGTCCAAGCCGATGCCGGACATGGCGAGCGCGGAAGAGGGCGCGTACGACCAGCTGGAGCGGGACGCGCTGATCAAAGCGATGCGGGGGCTGCAACGGCGCCAGCGGGAGGTGCTGGTGCTGCGTTACTTCGCGGATATGACGGAGGCCCAGGTGGCCGAGACGCTGGGTATATCCCTGGGCTCGGTCAAGGCCTACGGCTCCCGTGGGATCGCGGCGCTGCGCGTCGTGATGGAGGCGCAGGCATGAGTCGGCGCTACCGCAGGAACGAGAACAGCCACGAGCGTGAGCATCGGATTGACCGGACTGGAAACGGAATTGTGAACGACGGGCCGGAGAGCGCCTCGCATGTGAACCCGGACGTGAAGTCGGACGCGAAGTCGGATACGGATCACGCGGATACGGATCACGCGGGTCGGGACCTCGCGTCCGTGGGAGGTGCGGGTGGCCTCTGTGAGGGCGACACAGCCGCTGGGACGGCCGAGCTCGGGGGGCTGAGCAGCCTCTTCGGCGAGGGCCCGGGCGCGGGTTCCGGTTCGGGGGGCGGTGGCGGCCCGGACATGGACGAGGTCGTGCTGCGCAGCATGCTGCGCGGGGCCGTCCAGCACATCGAACCCCGCGACGGCACCCTCGACCATCTGTACCGCGCGGTGCCCGCCCGGCGCGCCAGGCGTCGGCAGGCCGTCGTCGGCATGGCGGCAGCGGCGCTGCTCATCGGCACGGCGGTCCCCGCCTTCGTCCATGTCGCGAACTCCGACGGTTCGAGCACCGCCGACCCCGCGATAGCCGGACACGGCGAGCAGGCGCAGGGCGGCAGCGGCACCGACAACGACTCCGGAGCCGGCGGGAAGAGCAGCGGCGGCGGCACCGACGGGCAGGGGGACGGCTCCGGGAACCAGCCGGCGAGCACGAGCAGTCCGTCCGACAGCCGTGGCCAGGGCGCCGACGGCAACCTGGTCGGCGGGGTCGCCGACCCGGCCAACTCCGCGCCGGCCTCCATGCCGACCTGCGACCCGGGGCAGCTCGGTGTCGCCTCGGCCGAGACGGGCGCGGCGGGGGCCGACGGCACGGTGTACGGCACGTTCCGGATCGCCAATGTCTCCGGCACGAACTGTTCGGTGAGCAGCAGCGGCAGCGTGGGCTTCCAGGCGATGGGCGCGGCCGACCCGGCCAAGATCACGGTCGTCCAGCACACCGCGGGTGATGCGGCGGCCGGACTGCCCGACCCCTCGCAGGAACAGGGGACGGTGCTGCTGAAACCGTCCATGGCGTACGAGGTGAAGTTCGCCTGGGTGCCGAAGGACACATGCCCGGCCTCCGGAGGTTCACCGAGCCCGACACCGACGGACGGCGCGGGCGGCGCCGCTGCCGCCGGTACCAGTACGGGTGCCACTGACGGGACTTCGGATACGGCTGCGCAGCTCGGCAGCGAGGACGGCGGCGGGGCGCTGGACGGCAGCGTTGCCGTGACGCACACGCCGGAGGCGGGGGCGCCGGTCGCGGAGACGAAGATCCCCAACGCCTGCGCGGGCACGATCTACCGGACCGGGGTGCTGGCCCCCGCGACGTGACGCAGGGGCGGCGGCGTACGACGCATGCGCGAGGGGGCCCGCCGGTCGATTCGGCGGGCCCCCTCACGCATGTGTGTCTCAGGTGTCTGTCTCAGGCCGTGCCGGCGCTCACGTTGGAGTCGGCGGGATCGGTGGAGCCGGTGTTCGTGCCCGCATCCTTGCCCGTATCTGCATCTGCATCTGCATCTGCATCCGTGTCCGCATTCGAATCCGCGCCGTCGACGAGGCCCAGTTTCAGGTCCCGCGTCGCTTCGGCCTCGCGGCGGACCAGCCGGAACCACATGAAGAGCACGAACCCGGCGAAGACGAACCACTCGCCGGTGTAGCCGAGGTTCTGGAAGGCTTTCAGATCGAGCCCGGTGCCCTGCGGTACGGCGGCCGGTACGGGACGCAGCGCGCCGCTGGAGCCGGCGTCCTGGAGCGTCACCCATGCGTCGTAGACGTCGTACGGGACGAGGTTGACCAGGGACGCGGCGCTGATCATGCCTAGCTGACCGTCCGGGAGCCCGCCCGCCGCGTCGACGCCCGCGGTGCCGGCGTTCTCGGACGCCTGGAGGTCGCCGGTCACAGTGACCTCGCCGGTCGGTGCGGCGGGCACGGCGGTGTGGCCGGGCTTGCCGGGGAGCCAGCCGCGTACCACCGGCAGGGCCTTGCCGCTGTCCGTGCGGAGCATGTTCAGGACATAGAAGCCGCTCTTGTCGTCCAACTCCCGGCCGGGTACCAGGAACTGGTCGGCGTACCGGCCGGTGGCGGTGGCGGGGCGGCCCGAGGTCACGGTGTCGACGGGCAGGAGGTCGTCGATCGGCTTGGCGGCCCTCGTGCCCGGGGCGGGCTGCTTCTCGGCGGCGTCGTGCGTCTGCACGCGGTCCTCGAAGCGGCCGAGCTGCCAGGTGCCCATGAAGATGCAGAACGGGATGGCCAGCACGACGAAGAGGTTGATTCCCCACCATCGCGGGGTCAGCAGGAACCGGTACACCCCTCCACGGTACGGTCCCCGCTCCGGTCGCTCGGAGCGGGGTGCGGGTGGGTGGCTTGTTCACGAGTCGTGAAGTCAGCTGTAGAGGGGTTGCGCACGACGCGCCCTCGGACACCCGGTTCGGCGTCGGGCGGCGCCGCGGTGCAGTCATCGCCGGCTCACACTGCCCCGGAACATCCCGTCAAGCGGGCACCGCGCCACCGAGGCCGACACGGCCTGCGCCGACCTCGCGATTCACGAGCTCGGGAACAGGGGCCCGCCCGCCATGAGGCCGCCGTCGACAAGGAGGATGTGCCCGGTGACGTAGCTCGCCTTGTCCGAACCCAGGAACTGGACGGCCTCGGCGATCTCCTCAGGGGCACCCGCCCGGTGCATGGGCAGCACCGAATCGACCTCGGCACGAGCCGTGTCGTCGCCGGTGAACCGCTCGTACATAGCGGTCCGGGTGTAGCCGGGCGCAACCGCGTTGACCCGGATACCGTGGGCGGCGCCTTCGAGTGCGGCCGCCTTGGTGATGCCGACGACGGCGTGTTTGCTCCCCACGTACAAGGTCGCCCCGGGATAACCCATCAGGCCGAAGCTGGAGCTGACGTTGACGATGCTGCCGCCGGCCTGTTCCCTCATGACCCGGAACTCGTGCTTCAGGCACAGCAGCGTTCCCTTGACGTTGGTATCGAAGGTGGCCTGGTAAGCCTCGTCGGTCACTTCGGTGACAGGGCCGGGTGTTCCCTCGGTGCCGGCGTTGTTGAAGGCGACATCGATCCGCCCGAACCGTGCCACCGCACGGTCGACGAGGTCCTTCACCTCGGCGTCGAAGCGGACGTCGGCACGCACGAACTCGGCCGGGGCGCCGAGGTCGGAGAGCTCCACGGCAAGCTGCTCACCCACGTCCTCGTGGCGGCCGGAGACCACAAGGTTCGCGCCTTGACGGGCGTAAGCGAAGGCGGTGGCGCGGCCGATACCGGTAAGCGCGCCCGTGATTAGGACAACGGGACCAGACACGTCGAGGGTCCTTCCTGAAACCACCCGGGTGAACGACGGGCAAGCGGTTCGGAACCCGCACGACACCGGGT
The DNA here is from genome assembly GCF_036002945.1 of Streptomyces sp. NBC_01224. Taxonomy (NCBI): domain Bacteria; kingdom Bacillati; phylum Actinomycetota; class Actinomycetes; order Kitasatosporales; family Streptomycetaceae; genus Streptomyces; species Streptomyces sp. NBC_01224. The sequence goes on from NZ_CP108529.1 coordinate 4,953,754, forward strand.
TCCTCTTCGTGCCGGGGCGTATCCCCCGGCACGCCCGCAAGGAAGGTGTCCCAGCCGGACGACCGCCCCATCGGACCCGACCGCCGCGTCCGTCGAACGGCGGCACTCGATGACCCGCACGGCCCACGGACGGCGGCCGGGGCGGACGACCCGAAAGCCGACACGGCCCCCGACCGTCACGCACAGTGCCCGCGTCACGGAATGTGTGCAGAACCATTTCTCGTGAACATCGCGGACGCTCCGGCTTGCCCTCACCTCCCGAACTGGTGGACAAAGGCTGCTCCTGAAAGCGAACGAAGCCAGGTGGGGCACGGCCTCGGTGCCGACGGGGCTGCCGGCCGTCGGCGGCGTCCGGCTCGGCGCCCCGCCGCGTTGCTCGCCGGTCACTTCTTCGTCCTCGGTCACCTATTCGTCCTCGGTCTCCGGACGGGTTCACGATGGGGTTCACGATGACCGTGGGTCCGGCGGTTTCATGCGGGATCCGTGCAGGTGGGGACAGACGCCCCTATTCGCCGGACAGGCTCGAAGAGGCGGGGGCGCTGCCCGGGGCCAGGTGGCGCTGGGCGAAGTCGAGTTCCAGCCGGATCTGCTTGATCCGCTCCTCCACGACGAGCGAACCGTGTCCCGCGTCGTACTGGTAGACCTCGTGCACCGCGTCACGGCCCTTCAGCCGGTCCACGTAATTCTCGACCTGGCGGATCGGGCAGCGCGGGTCGTTGACGCCCGCCGAGATGTAGACCGGCGCCCGCACGGCGTCGACGTACGTCAGCGGGGACGAGGCCTCGAAGCGCTCGGGAACCTCCTCCGGCGTGCCGCCCAGCAGTGTGCGGTCCATCGCCTTCAGGTCCTCCATCTCGTCGTGATACGCCGTGACGTAGTCGGCGACCGGGACCGCCGCCAGGCCCAGGGCCCAGTCGTCCGGCTGCGTACCGAGGCCGAGCAGAGTCAGATAGCCGCCCCAGGAGCCACCGGCCAGGACCAGCTTCGCCGGGTCCGCGAGCCCCGACTTCACCGCCCACTCCCGTACCGCGGCGATGTCCTCCAGCTCGATCAGACCAACCCGGTGCTTGAGCGCGTCCGTCCAGGCGCGGCCGTATCCGGTGGAGCCCCGGTAGTTGACCCGGACGACCGCGTAGCCGTGGTCCACCCAGGCGGCGGGGCCGGAGGCGAAGGCGTCGCTGTCGTGCCAGGTCGGGCCGCCGTGGATCTCGAAGACGGTGGGAAACGGGCCCTCCGCCGGGGCGGCCGGCCGCTGCACGAGAGCGTGGACGCGGCCCCCGGGCCCGTCCACCCACACGTCCTCCACCGGCACGGACGCCGGCGCCTTCAAGCCGGGCGGATCGAGCACCACCGCACCCGAGGTGGACCGGATGACGGGCGGCTGCGCGGCCGACGACCACAGGTACTCCACCGTGCCGTCGGGCCGGGCCGTGGCTCCCGACACCGAACCCGCGGGGGTATCCACCCGGACGGGAGCGCTGCCCGCCCCCGGCTCGTACCGCCACAGGTCGCTGCGGGCCTCGAAGCCATGCACGATCAGCAGCGCGGAGGCGTCCGGATACCACTCGGCGCCCACATCACCGGGCAGGTCGATCGCGAGGTCCGTCTCCGTGCCCGTCATCGGATCCCAGATCATCGGCTCCCAGCGGCCCCGCCGCTGATGCCCGACCAGCAGCCTCGTGTCCCCCGCGACGGGGGCGAAGCCCAGCACGGACAGGCCCAGCTCCTTCGTACCGCCCTCGGTGTCGTCCAGCTCGGCGACCGTCGACCCGTCGGGCCGCACCACGCGCAGCGCGGAGTGCATCGCATCGCCGTGCTCGGTGTGCTCCAGGGCGATCAGCGTCCCGTCGTACGACAGGTCACCGACGCCCGCCGACTCGCGGTGGCGGTAGATCTCGACGGGCGCGGCCCCGGGCCGTACGACATGGATCGTCGTCCCGTCCTCGTCGGTCGAACGGCCGACCACCGCCGTACCGTCACGCCCGATCGCGAGCCCGGCCGGGTACGAGGCACCGAGACCGGGTGCCGCCGGCTGGTCCACCGCCTCCTCGCCCTCGCCGCCGTGGAACGGCTGGCGCATCCACACGCCGAACTCGTCCCCGTCGGTGTCGCTGAACCACCAGATCGACTCGCCGTCCGGTGTCAGCACGCCGTCAGTCGTCCCGTTCGGCCGGTCGGTCACCTGGCGCTGCTTGCCGGTCGCGCGGTCCCATGCGTACAGCTCGTACGTCCCCGTGGCATTGGAGACGAACAGCGCGTGGTCCGGCGCATCCTCCGCCCAGTCGGGCAATGACACCCGCGGCGCCCGGAAACGCTGCTCCCACTCCGGTACGGAAGCGGTCGCCGGAGCGGAATCGGTCGCCGCCGGTGCGGTGGGGGCCGTCGAGCCAGTGATCTCAGTCATGCCCCCCATTCTGCGCCGGAACGCCGACAATTCGTTCGCATCGCCCACAGCCTGTGGATAACCTCCCGGGCATGAATGCACCGACCCCTGCCGACTGGCACGAGGCCAACCGCGCGCACTGGGACGAGCGGGTTCCCATCCACGCCGGGAGCGACTTCTACGACCTGGATTCCTTCCGCGCCGGCAAGGACGCCCTGCGCGACTTCGAACTCGCCGAGGTCGGGGACGTCACGGGCAAGTCGTTGCTGCATCTGCAGTGCCACATCGGGGTCGACACCCTCTCCTGGGCCCGGCACGGCGCCGCACACGTCGTCGGTCTGGACTTCTCCGAACCGGCCGTGGAGACCGCGCGCGGCCTGGCCCGCGAGCTGGGGTTCACCCAGGACCGGGCGGCGTTCGTCGCCGCCGATGTCCATGACGCCGCGCAGGCCGTCCCGGACTCGTCGTACGACATCGTCTACACCGGCGTCGGCGCGCTGAACTGGCTGCCCGACACCCGGCGCTGGGCCGAGACCGCCGCATCGCTCGTGGCGCCCGGCGGCTTCCTCTACCTCGCGGAGTTCCATCCGCTCACGGACTGCCTCGACGACTCGACCGGCGCGAAGGTCGTCCACGACTACTTCAGCCGCGACGCATGGGTGGACGAGACGCCGGGCACGTACGCGGACTTCGACGCTCCGACCGTCCACAACCGCAGCGTCGAATGGCAGCACCCGATCGGCGACGTGGTGTCGGCGCTGGCCGCCGCCGGGCTGCGGATCGATTTCCTGCACGAGCACGACGTCTCGCTCTTCGCCCGTTTCCCGGCGCTGGAGCGGCACGGCGACGGCTTCTACCGCTTCCCCGCCGACCGTCCACGCATCCCGCTGATGTACTCGGTCAAGGCGTCGCGCCCGGCCGGCTCCTGACCGAAGGCCGACACCCGAGGCCCATTGTCAGTGGTGAGGTTCAGACTCGAACCATGACCACGACTGCTGATCTGCGCACCGCGGTGAAGACGTACTGGACCGCGGCCGACAACCGCGACTGGGACACCTTCGCCACGACGCTCGCCGACGAGGTGCTGTACGACCTGCCGCAGACTCGCGAACGCGTCCGCGGGAAGGAGCGGTACGTGCGGTTCAACCGTGAGTACCCGGGGGACCGGCACGTCCGCGTCGAACGGGTCGTGGCCGACCAGGAGGGGCGGCAGGTCGCTGTCCGGACGCTTTTCACGGTCGGCCCGCAGGAGTTGCACGCCATCCACTTCTTCACGTTCGACGCGGAGGGGCGGATCAGCGAGATCACCGACTTCCGGCCCGAGCCGTACGAGCCCCCGGCGGGCCGGGAGCACCTCGTCGAGCGGTACTGAGACCGATCGGACGGGGGCGGGGGACGAACGGGGTACGGGGGACGTGATGGCGGCGGTGGGCGTCAGCCGGGCCGCGGGTCCTCCGGTCGCCCCGTCGCCTCTGCCTTCGTCCTTGCCTCACCCTTGCTTTCGGCCCCCTCGCCCTCAATCGCCGGTCGGGCGTGATTCCTTGGGCCCCTCGCGGTCCCACCCGGGGGCGCGGACATCGATCGTCAGCGTGTTCATCACGACCTCTTCGCCGCACGTGCGGCAGATCCACGTCGCATCGAGATCGTGCGCGTGCGAGTCCTCGCGACCGGCCTCCGCCGCCGGTTCATGGATCATGACCACCGGCTGCTCCTCCAGCACCCACCGGTCGCCCCAGTCCAGCAGGGCCCGGATCACCGGAGCGAGATCACGACCGGACTCGGTCAGGTGGTACTCGTAGCGCGGCGGCCGTTCGTTGTAGGGCCGTCGCTCGACCACCCCTGCCTGCTCCAGTGAGCGCAGCCGGGCCGCGAGGCGGTCCCGGGGCGCGCCGGTGTTGCGGGCGATCGCCTCGAACCGGTGGTTGCCGAAGAAGATCTCGCGCACCGCGAGCAGCGCCCATTTCTCACCCACCACATGCAGTGCGGCGGCGGCCGAGCACGGCCGGCCGGGCAGCGAGAACGCCGGGACGGTGGGGGCGTGGGGTTCCTGTGCAGTACTCATCACTACAAGGTTGCCATCTCAAACTCACTGGCGCTACCTTGCCGTCATGAGAGTTGGAGAATCAAACTCACCCCCTTCTGTGGTTGCCTCCGCGACTGACCGCGCGGCTGCCCCGGCCTCCTCCCGTGCCACCGTCTGGATCATTTCGGCCGGTGTCTTCGTCGTGAATCTCGACCTGTTCATCGTCAATGTCGCGGTCCCCGCCCTCGGCGACGCCTTCGACGGCAGCTCGCTCGCCTCGCTGTCCTGGGTGCTCAACGCGTACGCGATCGTCTTCGCCGCTCTGCTCGTCGTCGCGGGCCGGCTCGCCGACCGGTACGGACACCGCCGAGGCTTCCTTCTCGGTCTTGCGGTCTTCACCGCCGCCTCCGCGCTCTGCGCAGTCGCCCCCGACGTCGGCTGGCTGGTGGCCGCCCGCGTCCTGCAGGCCGTCGGAGCCGCCGCCCTCATGCCGACGTCGCTCGCCCTGCTGCTCGTCAACACTCCGGCAGAGCGCCGCCCCCGGGCCATCCGCAGTTGGGCGGCGATCGGCGGCATCGCGGCCGGTCTGGGGCCGGTGGTCGGTGGCGTACTCGTGGAAGCGGACTGGCGCTGGGTCTTCCTCGTCAATGTGCCGGTCGGTGCGATCGGCCTGATCGCGGGCGCCCGGTGGCTGCCCGATGCCCGCCCACACCGCGCGGGTCCCTTCCCGGACCTCTTCGGTGCCGTTCTGCTCACCCTCGCCATCGGCGCACTGGCGCTCGCCCTGGTCAAGGCCGATGCCTGGGGCTGGAGTTCGCCGGGTGTCCTTGGCACGCTGGTTGCGACCGCCGTCCTCACCGCGGGCTTCTGGCTGCGCTCCGCCCGGCACCCGGCCCCGGTCGTCGAACTGCCGATGCTGCGTACCCGGGCCTTCGCGACGGCCACCCTCGCAGCTCTGCTCTTCACCGCCGCGTTCGCGGCGATGCTGCTGACGTCGGTGCTCTGGTGCCAGCAGGTGTGGGGGTATTCGGCGATCCGTACCGGACTCGCCATCGCACCGGGGCCGTTGGTCGTACCCGCGCTCGCCGTCCTCTCGGGTCCGGTCGTCAGCCGCATCGGAGCGGGCCGCACCGCCGCACTCGGCTGCCTGCTGTTCGCTGTCGGGCTGGCCTGGTGGGCCGTCGCGCTCGATACGGCTCCGCACTACGCGAGCGGTTTCCTCCCCGGCATGATGATCACCGGCATCGGCGTCGGCTTCGCCCTCCCCACCCTGGTCGGCGCGGCCGCTGCGGCTCTCCCGCCCACCCGTTTCGCCACCGGATCAGCGGTCACCACGATGGCACGCCAGACCGGTTCGGTGTTGGGTGTCGCCCTGATGGTCACGCTGCTCGGCGCCCCTGACGGACCGGCCGAGGCGCTCGACGCATTCCGGCACGGCTGGTGGGTGGCCGCAGCCACCGCCGTAGTCGCCGCTGCGACCGCCCTCGCCCTGCACCGGCGGCCCGCCGCTGCCCGCGCCTGAAGCGACACGCCCGCGTCTGAAGCGACGTCGCCCGCGCCTGAGGCAATATGCCCGTGCCTGAACGCAACAGAAGCGCGGTGGGCGGCCGGAACACCCCGGCGGCCCGCCGCGCTTCTGTACCTCCGTCGTCCGCGTCCTACGCGGCCGAGCGGAAGGCCGGAAGATAGCCGCCCGACTGTCCGGCGGCCTTGGGGTGGTACGAGTTGTAGACGGGGAGCGTCACACTGTTGAGCCATGCGTCACCGGAGCACAGCTCATGCCCGGTGAACTCGTCCACCACGCTGGAGAACGTGAACCCGGCGTCGGCCGCCTGCTTGGCGATGACACCGTTCAGGACGTCGGACGCGTTGTTGATGGCCGCCCGCTCCTTCTCCGAGAGCCCGGCGATGCAGCTGCCGCTCAGCTGGTAGAAGCGCGGGTATCCCAGCACCACGACATGTGCCTGCGGGGCCCGTGACCGGATGGATCCGTAGAGCGAACGCAGGCCGGACGGAAGTGAGTTCTGCATCTGCGACACGGCCGAGCTCACGCTGCTCAGGCAGGTGGCCTCGCTGGACAGCACGCAGTCCTGCATGACATCGGCGAAGCCGGCGTCGTTGCCGCCCGCCGTGACGCTGACCAGGCCGGTGGACGAGCTCAGTGCGCCCAGCTGGCTGCCGGCCACCGAACTCGTCGTGGCGCCCGAACAGGCGACGAAGGCGAAAGAGGAAGGTGAGTTCGCAGCTGCCCAGAGGTAGGGGTAGGCCTTGGTGCTGCGGCGGCAGTCGCCGCTGTCGGAGAGATAGCTCCCCGCGCCGACGCCGGACGAGTACGAGTCGCCGAGTGCGACGTACCCGCCGGCGGCGGCCGAGGATGCCGAGGCCGGCTGGGCGACGCCCAGAGCGGCCACGGCGGCGAGGACCAGAGTGGATGCGGACGTCCAGAATCTCCGTACTGACATGGCTGTCAGCCCTCCGAAGTGTGGGGGGTGGGTGGGGGGTTGAGTGAGCGCCACGTTTCTAGCAGCTGTTGGTACTCGCCGGTAATAGCTGCGTGAGAACTGGTCTGATATGCCTGAATGATCGTTCGGTCGCGATAGCTCCGCGCGTAGATAAACCTCTCGGGGTGCCTGAATCTCGGTGCGAGACCTGTGTGTTCGGGTGGCGGTGGGGCCCCGTGCCACGGCCCCTGTGGTGCGGGGCCCGGCCCCCGCGCGACTGGTCGTAGGTGCCTGAACGGGCCAGCGAGAGGTGGCGCATGACAGGCCATCAGACGTAGGGGGCGATCCGGTATCTGCTGCCGGAGTCCGGCTCCGCGGCAGCGGCTCATACGGATACTGGTGCCCATGTCACGACGGAGCCCGGACGAGGAGTCTCGTTGAGCGCACGCATACTGGTTGCCGAGGACGACGTGAAGCAGGCGCGGTTGATAGGCATCTATCTGGAGCGTGAGGGGAACGAGGTCCAGATCGTCGCCGACGGCCGCTCGGCGATCGACCGGGCAAGGTCCTCCCGGCCCGACCTCATCGTGCTCGATGTGATGATGCCGAACGTCGACGGCCTCGACGTATGCCGGATCCTGCGTGCCGAATCCCAGGTCCCCATCCTGCTGCTCACGGCACGCACCACGGAGGAGGACATGCTCCTGGGGCTGGACCTGGGAGCCGACGACTACATGGCCAAGCCGTACAGCCCCAGGGAGCTGACAGCTCGGGTCAGGGCGCTGCTGCGCCGGTCGAAGGCGGCCGGGCGCACCGAGCCGGCGGTGCTTCCGGCGGCCGCACCTTCAGCTTCCGTCATGCCCAGGCCGCGATACATGGGCAGGCTGTCGTACAGCAGCACCACCGGGCGGTCGTCGACACGCAGCACCGTCTCGCCGCGCCGCACGATCTTGTCCGATTCGGGCAGCCAGGTCACCGTTCCGCTCGCCTTGATCTGGAACGGAACCTCAGGCCCGTGCCCGAGGCGGCCATCGATCTCGGTCTGGTCGGTCAGCGTGCCCCGAGCGACCCGCACGGCCTGGCCGCCGGTCCCCCGACCGCCCGCACCGTCAGCACCCGCGCCGCCCCCGCCCAGCCCCAGGGCTCCGACCACGCCGACCGCGGCGACCAACAGAATCCCGGACCCCAGGATGACGGGTCCGCGCCCGCGCCGTCCGACCCCCCGGTCGTCCGCGCCCCTCTCCGTCACGTCTGCCCCCACTGCTGTCGGCTGATTGCCCATGCCCTTCACGACGTTCACGGCGCCCGGTTCCATCAGCCCTTGGGTGAGGGTGCGTCGTCCGGGATACCGATGATCGGGGCGCACGCGCGCGCGGCCCGCTCGGCACCCGCCGACGCCGAGTCCCAGGGGGATTCCTGGAAGTGGCCGTCGGCACCGGTGTCGGGGAAGTCGGGCGCCCCGTGCTCCTGCATGCACTTCGCGTACTGCCGGTTCTTCCCGATCTCCTCCTCGGAGAGTTCGGGCCGCTGCTCCTCGAGGACGCTCTCAGGGATGGGCAGACTGAGGCCGGCGCACTTCTCCTGAGCCTTGAGGGCTTTCGGATCCGCTTCCACTTGGAATTTTCGCCGAACTCGACCTTGCCCTTGGAGTCGGGATCGGAGATGTCGAACCCCTCGTGGCGCAGGCATTCGACCCACTTCCGCTGCCCCTCGACATAGTCGGCCAGCTCGCTGGAACTGCTCTTGGAGGCCGTAGCGCGGCTCTTGCCGTTCGACGCCGAGGCGACCTCGTTCCCGCTGTTTCCGCCGCCTCCGCAGCCGGTCACGGTCAACGTCGCCACCGACACCACCCCGATCAGCAGCCTTCCCCCGTACCACCGACGCGAACTCATGCTCGTGGGCTCCTCGCACATTGGCCGTCGCCCGGCTCCCGCTCCGGCCGGACGGCGACGAATGTAGGACCGCGCCCATGAAGGACCTATGAAGAAGCCATCAAGAACTGTTCCGGGACCGCTCCGGGCCGGCGGACGGCCGACCGTAGGCCCTGACGACAACCGCCCTCTGTGGTGGCAACCCCGCGTCGGGGTTGCCACCACAGAGGGCGGTTGTCGTAGATCGACGAGGGTCAGTTGTGGCCGAACCTCCGCTGCTTCCGGTGGGAGACCTGTTCTGAGATCGAGTGCACCGTGTCCCGGGCAGCCGTTGGCTGCGTCGGCTGTTCCTTCGTCTCCGGAGCAGCGCTGCGTTCGTGGCCGCCGGTGCGGGCACCTCGGTTCTGCCGACTCTGCTTCTTGCCCACGATCGTGCCTCCTGTAGCGGATACCGGACGATGGGCCAGTACCAGATTCGCATTTGCGTGCTAAAGGTGCATCTCGGGCTCTCGCTGTCGAGCGTGCTTATGCCGACGCAGGCGGCAGGGACGTACTCCATGAGGCCGCAGTGGTTACCCTCGGCGGTCATCCGGTCGCGGAAGCGGCGTCCCCGGTCGATGGGTACGACGCGGTCCTCGGTGCCGTGCATGACGAGGGTGGGCGGCGACCCTGGGTGTACCGGCCGGAGCGGAGACAGGCGTTCCGCGGCGGCGTCGGGGATGGAGAGGGCCTCGCGCAGGCTCTGCTGGGTCCGCCGGGTGCTCCGGTGAGGTCGACAGCCTTCCACCCCCCGTCGGACGTTTCCGCTTCCTTACGGGGTGACAGGCTGTGCTCGCCAGGCTCACGTGTCGGTGACCTTGGCCGTGAAGGCATCCAGGTTGCCCGCCATGCGCTCGAGGCGCTCGTCCAGCGTCAGGGACTCCTCGTACCGCCCGGAACGCAGCTTCGGCTGCCGCTTGCCCCGCAGATACAGGGGGCAGGCGAGGTCCGCGCAGATGTATATACCGACCGTGTTGCCCTCGCGGCCCCGGGCGCCCGCCAAGGGGGCAGCGAGCAGGGTGACCCCGGAGGAGGCGTGATTTGTCAGACAGATCTGGCACATGCTGGACTTCACGGCGCTGGTTCGCCTCACGGAGGGTACGCGCAGAGATATCCCCAGCGGACCCTGTGCCCGTGGCACCACGAGGTGTGCCCGCAGCGGCGCTCCCGGATCCACCCATCCCAAGAAGTCCAGGTCCTCCCAGGGCAGTTCGGCGAAGTCGAGCGGCAGCCGCAGCCGCGCCGCCTCACCCTTGGTGCAATTCACGAAGGATGAGCGGATCTGTTTCTCGCTGAGCGGTTCCACGGGCATCGACCCTATGTCCGCCCCGGCAGGCCCGCATCTCAATATTCGAGTGATCCGCCGGACAGGACCTGCATCGCACATGGGCTCTCTCCCGGACCCGGCGGAGCACGTCCGACGTGGAGGGGGCGGATGTTCAAGGCAATAGCCCCCCTGAAGCCCCACCGCGCTCGGCGTGCGGCGGGCCGGCCGGGACAGCCGCGGCTCGCGCACGTACGGCCGGTGGGAGAGCGAGATGAGCAGGCCCTCGGTGGGCGGGGACCGTCACATGCCGGCCGCTGAATCGTTCCGGGTTCGGTCGGGACAGTCCGGAGTCTTGGTCAATCCCCGGACGTTTCACTTCAATTCCGTCTGGACCAGCGGCAATTGACATGGTGGATGGAATGCTGGCCCGGCCTGGCCGTGGCTATAGTGGCGGGGGTGTCGAGAATCGGGGGGTGCTCCAGTGTCGCGGGAAGAGTCCCGGGCTGAGGCGGCGAAGATCGCCTGGCAGATCCACGCCTCGCTCCACGAGTCGACCCGCACGGTGGATGCCAAGGCGTCCTTCGCCCTGGCCATGGAGTCCGCCGCCCTCGCCGGAATTGCCGCGCTGTCCGGCAGTGGCCGCTCCCTCGACCGCGTGACCGGCGTCGCCGAGGTCATCCTCTGGCTGGGAGTAGCCCTCATCGGGCTCTCTGCGGTCCTCGCCGTTCTCGTCGTCATCCCTCGCCACAACGGCCAGGGCCGCTCGCCCAACCCTGGCGAGGACGAGTTCCTCTTCTACGGCCATCTGCGCCACTGGACCCCCGACGACCTCGCCCAGCGGCTCGCCCGCGCCGATCCTTTGCCCACCCTCAGCCGCCAGCTCGTTGTCATGAGCGCGATCGCCTGGACGAAGCACAGGCGTGTCCAGCAATCGCTGCTGCTGGCCGTCATCGGTAGTCTGTCGGTCGCCGTCGTTGTCGCTCTCGCCTGAAACGGCCTTTGTGGACAGCGCACCCCACCACCGCCCGCGCCGGATGCCCTTCTGGTCGCTGCTTGACGACGCCGCCAGGGTCCAACTGCGCGACATCGGCAGCATGGTTGCCTTCCCGCCCAAGGACACCCTGCTGCGGCAGTACGACCTCACTGACCATTTGCTCGTTGTCCGGCGCGGCTGCGCCAAGGTTGCCGCCAACTCCGCCGGGGGCTACCAGGCTGTGCTCGCCATCCGCAACGCCGGGGACCTGCTGGGCGAGCAGGCCGCACTGGACGGCGGACCGCGCTCCGCCACACTCACCTCGCTGACTCGGGTCGAGGCCCTGATGATCCCCTCGTCCCTGTTCCGTGCCGCCGCCCGGTCCACGCCTGTCATCGCGTTCGCGCTCCAGCAGGTGCTCTCCGAGCGCCTGCGCGAGGCGGACGGACACCGGGCCGCCGCCGGTTCCGAAGCCGTCCAGGCCAGGCTTGCCGCACTGCTGCTGGAGCTCGGTGGGGAGTACGGGCGCCCCGAGGGGAATGGATCCGTCCTCATCACCCTGCCGCTGTCCCAGGACGACTTCGCCGGACTCGTCCTCAGCTCCCGGCGGACGGTCAGCCGTGTCTTTGAGCAGTGGCGTGGGCGCGGATGGGTGACGACGGGACGCAACAAGCTGACTATCGACCGGCCGGATGAACTGAAACGGCTGAGCAGCTCCGGGTATTAGCAGGTGCCTGGCGGCGCGGCGCCGGTCGAGAGCCGTCGGACAGTACAGGGCGCGGTCACAACTCGTCCCAGGACATCGTGGTCAGCCCATGCTCCTCAGCCATCGGGTTCCAGGCGGAGACGAAATCCTTCTTTGCGCGCGTCGCCTGTGTGTTCGCATGGGATGCCTCCTGCCACTGCGACGAGGACAGCACGGCCTTGGGCGTGCAGCCGCTCATCATTTCGCCGGCCAGCCGCGCGTAGGCACGATCGGCGTCGGCCGAGGCCTGCCAGCTGGATTCGAGACTTTTCGTCATGGAGGTGGGCAGCAGGTCACGGTCGAGCGCTTCCAGATCCTGCACGAGTTCGTCCCGCTCCGTCGCCGCGTCCTCGAACACCCCCTTGGCCTTTTGGAGCCCGGAGCGGCCCGGACAGGCGGTCATCCGGCGGACCGCCTCGCCGACACCGCCACGGTTCCCCTCGTTCCGTTGCAGCAGGCCGTTCAGGCTACGTGCCTGGCCTTCTTCGGAGTTCTGAGCGGACGAGCCGGAGCTGTTGGACCCGATGCCCTGACCCGACTGGCCGGAGCTGCCGGATTGGAACCCTTTCTCAATCTTCTCGTAGAGATCGGGACCGTAGACGAAGGCCAGGATGATCAGCACGATCGCGACGAACCGCCGACCGGCTTTGGACTTGCCCGGCGGGGGCGGCGTCGGCCTTGGCATATAGGGGGTTCGGGGGGCCACGGGCGGGGTGTTGGGCACGGTCCGCGGCGGCTGCTGTGGCCGTGCGGCACCCGGCGGTGCTGACGCCGTGCCCGCCGTGTTCCGCGGTACGGAGGTTCGCGGCGGTGTGGCCTGCGGAAGCGTCGCGGGCGCCGTGGTAGCCGCGTCGGCCAGGGCGCTCAGCCACTCCTCCGCCGACGGCCGCCGGGCGGGATCGGCGGACAGGCTCCGCTCGGCCAGCTGCCCCACGGCCGGGTCGGCAGCACGCAGAACCGTCAGGTCCTGGCCGTCCTGCTCGCCTGCGAAGAGCCGTGCGGCGAGCAGCCCGAACTTGTACGCGTCGCCCGTCGCACTGCCCAGCTGCTCGCCCGAAGGCAGATCCCAGTTGGGTGTTTCCACGGTCTGGAGCGCCGACTTGCCGTGCAGCGCCATCGCATCACAGTCGATGAGGAAGCAACTGGGTGTCCCGTCCAGGGAGAAAAGCACGTTGTTCGGCGACACGTCGCCCACGACGACGCCGAGGGCGTGCAGCCGCCCCAGCGTGCGGGCGAAGTCCAGGAGCAGCTCGAACCGCTGGCGGGGTGTGATGCTGAAGCCCGCCTTCTGGAAGTAGTCCGGGGGGTTCAGCAGGTACTGGAAGCCCGCGGGCCGCGACTCGTCCGGCGCGAAGTCGAAGCGGTGGAAGTACCGCTCGGGGATCTGACGCATCAGAAATCCACTCAACCCGGCGGAGTCCGTCACCAGCATGGCCGGCCAAGCGGTGCACTCGGCGAGCCACTGGCCGGTGCCGTGCGGCAGGGACGGAATGAAGTCGACCATTGAGGCGAGGACTTCGGGCTTGAGCTCGGGGCGGATCCTGGTGTGGTACTCCTTGTAGGCCACCGGCCAGGTCCCGTTGATGGTCCGGTCCTTGACCGCCCACACCGAGCCCTGACCGCCGGAGTTGAACTTCCGCCCCTTCACCACCCGGCCGGCATCCATGGCTCCCGGATACGCCCCGCTCATCCCGGCGCTCCGCCTGTCCGGGCTGCCGCGGTTCCAGGGCCGCCGCTCTCGTCGAGGCAGTGACGCGGCCAGACCGCGAGCAGTGTCCGGTCGTCGTCGAATGTCTCGCGGGAGAAGTCGAGCAGTTGCGCGACGGCCTGCGGTTCACGAGGCGGACGACCCAACTCGTACGCGATAACCTGCCCGATCCTCCCCGTGCCGTCGCCCAGCGGATCGCCGAACCCATCCGTCCCGATCAGCAGCACCCCGTCCTCGGGGACCGTGTACCAGGTCCCCTCGATCTGCGGCGGCACCCACGGCAGTGCCGACACCGCGGAGGAGAAGACCCCGTCTGCACGCTCCTCCTTGCCGCCCAGCAGCAGGTGGAATCGGTTCTCATGGAGCATCCAGGCACCGCTGTCCCCGACGTGCACCAGATTGACCTCCAGCTGTCCGCTCCCGGTGAGCCGCACGACGCCCGTCACCAGGGTCGTGGCCAGCAGGGCCTGGGCTTCCTGTTTCTGCTCCCGGGTCGGCTCCGGACCGCGGGTCACCCGCATGAACAGTTGGTACGCGGCCGCAGCGACGGTCCGGTTCCAGTCGACCTGCGGCCGTCCTTCGTCCAGCTGCCTCAGCACGTCGGCGACGGCGGTACGGCAGGCCAGCGCGGCGCCCACATGCGACTGAGGAGCCGCTGAGACGCCGTCCGCCACCGCGAACACCACCGCATCGGTCGGCTCGTGCGCCGCCACCACGATGTCGTCCTGGCGCGGCTGCCCACCGAAGCGGTGCGCGTCGCCGCGTACGGAGGCCAGCCGGACGGTGAGCCCCCGTGTGGACCAGCCGTCGAACAGCGTGTCGGGGCGATAGGGGTCCGCGGGCGGCGGCTTCGGCTCGAACCGGGCGGTCGGCCGGCCGAGCACGAAACGGGCCCAGGCCGGCGGCTGTGCCCCTGGGGGCCGGGGCTCCCGTGTCTTCTGTGCGGGCATCGAGGAACCGCGGTCGGGATGCTGGTGGGGCAGGACGGGCGCCGCCCGCTGCGCCTGGCCCGGCGGAGGCCGGTGACCGGCCGACGGCCCGTAGCCGGTGGATGCTCCCTGCCCTGGCGGAGGCGCGTGACGCGCCGGGAACGCGGGCCCGTGTCCCGGCGCCGACCCGTGTCCCGGCGTCGGCGGCCCGGAATGCGGTCTGTCGGCCGGTGGCAGAGCGGGGGGTCGGCCGTCCCTGGATACGGCCGAGGCCCGGGCGTCCGGCATTCGGTCCCCGGCCGGGGACTCGGCGGCGCCGGAGGATTCGGAGGGCTCCCCCTCGTCCTCCCGTCGCCACCCGAAGAAACGCGCCACGCTCACACCTCGTCAATCGCGAGCCGGAAGCCTTCCGGCCGCTCGACCACCAGCTCCGCCTGGCCCGACGCCATCGCATTGCCCGACTCCACCACGCTCTTGGTGAGCGCGGTGAAGAACTGAGCGATGGACTCGCCCAGTTGGGCACCGGGCACCGAGATGAAGGCGAACTCCGACTGTGTGGCGACGCTGAGTATCGTCTCGGCCTCGGCCTGGCCGATGCCGCAGGCAATGATGTTGGGCGCCGCCTTGGTCACCGAGCGGTCGGTGAGCTCCCGGTGTCTGTCCTGCCACGCCTCTCCGAAGTTCGGCTGTCCGTCACTGAGGAAGAACACCGCGGGCCGGTGAACGCGGTAACCCTGGCTCTTGAGCGTGTCCACATCCTGCGGGAGCCTTCTCAGCAGGGCGGTAAAGGCCGCCTCGTAGCTCGTGCCGCCGCTCGCCGTAAGGCGTGGCAGCTCGTTCTCGGCCCGCAGATCGGCGAGTATCAGCCGCTCGGTCACACTGTTGGCGAACCCCAGCACCGAGAAACGGACCTTCGCCGCGGCCATCGGCTCGCCGAGCATTGCCCGGTGGAGCGAGGCGAGTCCGGCATTGAGGTCACCGACGTAGGGATGCATGGAACCGGACTCGTCCGCCAGTACATACACCGGCAGCAACTGCCCGAGGGTTTCGGCCATTTCGTTCGACTCTCTCTACTCGACATCTTCGATGGGGCTCAGTCCCTGCGGGCGTTCCAGTCGCAGCTCGGAGGAGCCGGCGACTGCACTTCGCCCCAGGTGGAGCACGGTGTTCTGGAGGAGCATCGAGAACTGCGCTGCCGACTCCGCCAGGTCCGCGTGTGCGTTCGCCGCGACAGCGAATTCGGCGGGGCTGGCGATCCGTGCCACCGTTCGCCGGTTGATCGCACCGATGCCGCAGGCGACGATGTTCGGCCGGTACTGGTGCTGCATCAGCTGCTGGTGTGCGGCCTGCCACTGGCCGCCGTCCTCCGGGTCGCCCGCGGCGAGGAGGAAGACGGTGGGGCGGTTCACACGCGGCGCCTGCTGCTTGAGCCGTTCCGTCTCCAGAGGTACGAGCTCCAGCAGGCGGCGGAAAATGGGTTCGTACCGGCAGCCGTTTCCTGCCTGGAGGTCGGGGACGCCGGTCTGCCACGACACCTGCGTGAGCGGCATCCGGACGTCGGCCGTGTCGGAGAAGGTCAGTACGGACAGCCGTACGGCCGAGGCCACATCCGGGCTGTTGGCGAGCAGGGTCTGCAATGACCGGAGCGAGTCGCGGAGTTCGGTGACACAGCCGGCGGCCGACGCGGAGGTGTCCAGGACGACGTAGACCGGAGCGAGGCCGACCGTCGTCGGGCGGATGTCAGGCGGCGGGGCGGACGGGGTGCCACCGGACCGCTGCGCGGCGTCGGGACGGGTCCCGCCCCACGGCGGGGTCGCCGGCGGTTGGGGCGCGGGCGGTGCCGTCCGCGCTACCGGCGGCAGCGACTGCGGGGCCACCGGAGCCGTCTGCGCAAGCGCCCCGGTAGCGGGCGGCAGCATCCCGCCGAAGACACTGGCCGACGGCCCGAGCACACCCTCGCGCAGGCCGGGCAGATCCACCTCCCGCACTATGCCCTTGTCGATCATGTACCGGACCATCTCGACCTGCCGCTGCTCCTGGTCCAGGGCTCGCAGCTGTCGGCCCTCCTCCCAGCGCATCAGCAGATCCATGGCCTTCTCGGTGTCGTCCGGGTGCTTCGCCAGGTGTTCGAGGACAAGGCTGCGGAAGTCGAGCTGTACGGAGGCGAGGGCGGCGCGTTCCCTCTTGTCCCGCTCGATCCGGGCCTCCTGCTCGATGTCCTTGATCGTTTCCTGGTGGCGGGTGTTCCCGACGGCAGCCTTGTGCTGCATGCGGCCCATCTCCGAGTCTCGGCCCGCCTTGGTGCGGCTGCGGATGAACTCACGAGCCGCCTGGTCGGGTTCGAGCTGCACATCGCAGTAGTACAGCGTCATGCCCTCGGGCAGCGGGATGGGCAGCGCCAGCGCCCCGTTGATCCTGGCCTGGGCCTCGAAGGCCTCCTCGATCGCGAACTGCGCCGCGTGCGGCCGGATCTTGCTGACCAGATGCGGATAGACGGCGCTGAGCACATCGGGGAGATTGCTCCGCACCACCGCGACCGGATCATGCACCCGGAATCCGACGTCGATCGTCGCCTCGAACCGGTGCGCCTGGTCCTTGCAGGTCAACGGGGTCTTGGTGAGCTTGGCCGTTCGCCGGTGATCACCCAGGTCCACGACGTAGCAGAGCTTGTTCTTGCCCAGCCACCGCTGGGTCATCGTCCGGTGCTTGGGCGACTCGACCTCCCAGCCACCGCCGTCAAGGGGATAGACGACCGCAAAGTTCGGCGGAAGATTGGGCAGGGTGGCGAGTTGACCGCGGGACACCGGACGGTTGTTGAGGATCAGTGAGACTGTCATGTCACACCCTTTCCAGATCGAGCTGAGCATGGACGACGGCAGTAGTCAGGGGCAGCGGTGCCAGCTCGTCCGGGTCGACCCAGTCGGCCGCGCACCGCCGCAGGATCCGGCCGGTCCTCGGGTCCCCGTACGCGATTGCGCCCACCATCAGCTGGAACATGGCACGCAGAGACGGATCGCGTTCGGCGACCGCGGCCCAATTGCGCAGCACCTGCTGGGCCTCCTCACCGAATTCCGCCTGGTTGAGCGACTCACGCCACAGGGCGATGAACGGTGCACGCAACTCCTCTCGGTGGTGCGCCAGATAGAGGAGGGCCGGCCACTGCTCCATGTAACCGTCGGTCCCCGACTCGCCCCTGCCCACCACTACTTGGGCCGCCACGATCAGGAACGAGAGCAGCGCCGTCGGCCGCCTTCGGTGGTCGGCGGACCGCTCGTGGAGGGTGCGGAGCACCAGCTCCGCCGAGTCGGTGTTCTGCGCGAGCAGATCAGTCAGGCTGCGGCCGACGGCCACGGCCACGGTTGCCCGGTCGACGACGGTGAGGCGGGCCAGCGCCGCAACGGCGAGCTCGGGGTCCTCACCCATGCCGTACACCCGTGCCGCCGTCGCCTGCGCATAGGGCCGTCTCCGATCGGCGAACCATCCCTCCACCAGCATGTCGGCCTGCTCCCTGATCCAGGGGTCACGCGAGGCGATCTGAAGGGCATAGGCGACGGCGTCGCGCCGCAGCGGGTTCTCGCTCTGCGCCCACTGATGGAAGACCTGATCGCAGAGGTAGGTGTACGACTCCGCGGCGATTACCCCGAGGGCCGCGGCCGCGTAGACCCGGACCTCTTCGGCCGGGTCCACGACCAGAGCCGACAGCCAGTCGAGCAGTTCGTTCTGGATCTCGTACTGGATCCATGCGTGCCGGATGATCCGTCGTGGATAGGAGGGGTCCTTGTACTCCAGCGCGCGGCCCGGCTCGCCGTTCTCCTTGCCGATGTCACGGGCACGCAGCCGGGTCAGCTGCGTGCGGCGCGGGGCAGCGAAGGGGTCCTTGATGCGGGGCGGTTCACCGTTGGGCCCGGCCATCAGCACATGCGGGCGGTCGTCCTCCAACCGCTCGCGCAGGGCACGGGCGGCGGTGGCTATGTACTCCTGCGGCAGGCCGTTGAGCACGGCGAGGGCGATTGCGAGAGTCCGGGCGGCGGGCTCCCGCAGGCTCTCGACCCAGATGTCGAAGTCCTCGTCGGCCTGGCGGGCACGGCGCTTCTTGATGCCCTCAGGGTCCAGCTGGCCGGTCTCCCACTCCTCGGTGATCGCCGCCGCGAGATCGGCTGCCTGCTTGCAGGCGGGGTCGCCGTCGAGCAGCTCGTCCAGCAGTTTCCCGATGCCGTCGTCGGCGAGGAGCCGGTCGCGGACCGCGTCGCCCAGACGCCAGCGCAGATGCGAGGAGACGATGCCGCGCTGGTCGGGCGCCTCGGTGACGTCGACGACCGCCGTCAGGAGTTCGCTGTCCGCGACCTCGGTGCTGGAGACCGTCATCACCAGCCACGCGCCCGCGAGGGCGAGTGCGCCCTGTACCTTCTCGTACACCTCTCCGCGCAGCCCGGCGATCGCGGACGGCTGGTCGAGCAGAAAAGCCGCACCGCGCTCGATGGAGTCCCCACCGCGCTCCAGGAGGTCGACGAGGGAGGCGAAGTCGACATCACTGTCCAGGTGGTACTTGGCGGTGGCACCCATGCCCTGGAGCAGGCGGACGGCCATGGCCGTCTTCCCGTGGCCGGGGGCGCCGCGCAGGATCAGCAGATGCCGGCCCGCCAGCGCTTCCCGGGCGGCCGACAGACCAGGAGGCTCCTGGTATGCGAAGCGCACCCGTTCGTCCAGGAGCGGTGAGATGGTCCGCAGGCGCCGCTGGGCGCCGCCCAGGAGCAGGACGTATTTGTCGCCGCCGAAGACATCGCCCTCGACGTTGGCGAAGGCATTGCGTACCCGGTCGTGGCGCAGAGACCCCTGCCCCATCCGGCCGGTGGCCTCGAAGGACTCGGCTCCGGGGCCGGAACGCGGAGGCTCGCCCTGGACGCCGCCCTCCCCGTTGCCCTGCGCACCCGACGCGCCGTCTGCGGACTGGGGCTGTCCCTCGCCTGCAGCCTGCGCCGGGCCGGGTGGGGCGGCGTTACCCGCCGCCCCACCCGGCCCGCCCCCCGTACCGGCCGCGGGCGGTGCTGCTCCCGCGGCGCCGCCCGCGGCCGGCGTTCCCCCCGTCGGTGTTGTCATGGCCGGACTGGGCCGTTCGTGTTGACATTGACGGTCTTGTTGCCCTGGAACACATCACCGTGGACGGTTCCGACGCTGATACCGGCTCCGTTCGGCGTTACCCGGCCGCCCGGGCCGGTTGCTGCTCCCCCTTGCCCGTCCGGGGCCGCCTGAGGACCGCCGGCCTCGGGTCCGCCCGTCTCCGGGGGCCCGGCCTGCCCGGGACGATCCAGTGCCGTCGCGCGGAGACCGGCTGGGGCCGGAGATCCGGGCACGGTTACCCAGCTCTCGATGAGCTCGCCGTGTTTGGTCCGGAACGGCATCGGCAGATACGCGGCGGGGTCGATGGAGCGGTGCCCGTGCCGGACGACCGCCCGGTAGATCTCGTCCGACACGACGAAGACCATCCGCGACGAAGCCGACGCGGCCAGGACCTCGCGCAACGGCCCCGCGTCGACCAGTCGACAGGCGGTGTTGACGGCGTCTCCGGACCAGCCCTCACCGTCTCGCGAGGCAAGCCCCTGGTGCATAGCGACCCGGAACCGCATCGCGTGAGCGGGGCTGTAGACGACCGCCTTCTGCTTGAGCTCGTCGTCAAGGGCGCGTACGAACGGTCCGGCCAGAACGATCGGTGAGACGGCCGCAGGAACGATCATCAGGACCCCGTCGCCACGGTCCTCGGTGACGATGCCATCGGCCGACAGCCCGGCCCGTACAAGCGCTTCACGGAGCACCTCGTACATCCCGCTTCGCAGGGAACGCTGGATCGGATCGGACCGGGAACTGAAGTTCTCTATGTCCAGCACCACGACCCAGCAGTGCGTGGCTTCACCAGACATGGCGATCTCCCCAAGGGCTTTAGACAGCAACTACTCGATCGGTCGCCCCAGTTGTATGACACCAAAGTCCTGTGGGTCTACGCCAATTGACCCACAGCGGGAAGCCGGGCTTCCGTAGCCAATCGGGGTCCCAGGAGATCAGATCGGGGACACGTGCTGGTCAGCGGCTCGTGGCTAGCGCCAGAAGCGTTCGGTCACGTCCTGGAATCGGAGTTCGGCGCCGGGGCAGTCGAGTTCCATGTCCCCGAGTTCGCGTTCGTTTCGTCTGCAGGCGTCCGTAGGACATCTCTTACGATCCCGTGACGTGCCGCGCCGGATCCGGCCATGTGATTCGCCGGCGGCCTAGCGTGGGCGCCATGCGCGTACTGGTTACCGGTGGAGCCGGATTTATCGGGTCGGAGATCGTCCATACCCTCACATCGGCCGGGCATCAGGCAGTCGTGTTCGACGCGCTGCTGTCTTCGGTACACGGCGCGGCCGTAGCCCCCGCAGATTGCGACGCCGAGCGAATCGTCGCGGACGTCCGCGATCGGGAGGCGGTGGACAGGGCCCTGCGGGGCATCGACGCCGTGTGTCATCAGGCAGCGATGGTCGGCTTGGGCAATGACTTCGCGGACGCGCCCGAGTACGTCGGGTGTAATGATCTCGGGACAGCGGTGCTGCTTGCGGCGATGGCCGAGGCGGGTGTGCGAAGCCTGGTCCTGGCCGGTTCGATGGTGGTCTACGGCGAAGGACGCTACGACTGTCCTCGCCACGGCACGGTCCGGCCGGGACCGAGGGCGGCGGCTGACCTGGAAGCGGGCCGGTTCGAGCCGCACTGTCCCTGCTGTGGAGCGGAGTTGGCGCCTGGCCTGGTCACCGAGGACGCGCCCACGGACCCGCGCAATGTGTACGCGGCCACCAAGCTCGCCCAGGAACATCTCACCGCGGCCTGGGCGCGCGCGACGGGCGGGTCCGCGGTGTCGCTGCGCTACCACAACGTGTACGGGCCGGGGATGCCGCGCGACACACCGTACGCCGGTGTCGCCTCTTTCTTTCGCTCGGCGCTGGCCCGTGGAGAGGCCCCCCAGGTCTTTGAGGACGGCTGCCAGCGGAGGGATTTTGTCCATGTACGGGATGTGGCGGCCGCGAACCTATTGGCACTGGAAGCCGTCAAAGGACACGGGCCGGGCAGTTTTGCTGTTTACAACACGGGGAGTGGGGATCCCCGCACCATCGGCGAGATGGCCTCGGCACTGGCTTCGGCACATGGTGGCCCTGCTCCGAAGGTCACCGGCGAATACCGGCTCGGTGATGTACGCCATGTCACCGCGGACTCACGACGACTGCGGGACGAGCTGGGCTGGAAACCGCAAGAAGGGTTCGCGAAGGGAATGGCGGAGTTTGCGACGGCCCCGTTGCGAGGAATGCGCCCAAACATCGGAACCGGCACGGAACCATGAGCCCGCATCCGGCGGCGGACCTCGAACCCGTCCGTGCCGGGCGGCATTTGCATCTGATCGAGGACGAGCAGGTCCGGCCGGCGTCCGGCGAAGCACTCCAGCGCCGTCGGACCGTCGCCCGCCCGCTCGACGTCGTACCCCGCCCGGTCCAGGTAGCTGACGACGCCCTCGGCGACCGTCGGATCGTCGTCGACGACGAGGACGTGGCCGCGTTCGGTACCGGGACAGGAGTGAGCACCTGGGCCTGAATAGTCCGGGATGTTCTCCACTTCACCACCCAGGCATGCACGCGCGGCACCCGTCCGCTGCTACTGGGCCGACATCCATTTTTCGTAAGAAAATGGAGCCCGAAATGTCGGTTTCCGCTCCGTAGGGTGAGCGGCGTGACCGATTCCCCCCTGGCCGGCCCTCCGTCCGCCCATATCCCTGCGCCGAGTGCCGACGTCGTCCTGCCCTGTCTGGACGAAGCCGCGGCCCTGCCGCGGGTGCTGACCGCCGTCCCGGACGGCTGGCGCGCGATCGTCGTCGACAACGGCTCCACCGACGGCTCGGCCGAACTGGCCCGCTCGCTCGGTGCGACTGTCGTGCACGAGCCGCGGCGCGGCTTCGGCGCCGCCTGCCATGCCGGACTGCTCGCCGCCGCGGCGGAGTTCGTCTGCTTCTGTGACTGCGACGGCTCCCTCGACCCCGGCCTGCTCCCCGCCTTCGTACGCCGGATCGCCGACGGCGAGACCGACCTGCTGCTCGGCCGCCGCTGCCCCGAGGGCCGCGGTGCCTGGCCGCTGCACGCCCGGGCCGGCAATTTCGCGCTGGCCCGGATGCTGCGCCGCCGCACCGGCTTGCGGCTGCACGACCTCGGCCCGATGCGGGCCGGGCGCCGGGCCGAACTGCTCGCACTCGGCCTCACCGACCGGCGCAGCGGCTATCCGTTGCAGATGGTGGTCCGCGCGGCGGACGCCGGGCTGCGGGTCACGGAGACCGATGTTCCGTATCT
Organism: Streptomyces sp. NBC_01224; assembly: GCF_036002945.1. Classification (NCBI taxonomy): domain Bacteria; kingdom Bacillati; phylum Actinomycetota; class Actinomycetes; order Kitasatosporales; family Streptomycetaceae; genus Streptomyces; species Streptomyces sp. NBC_01224. Next base: position 4,976,484 of record NZ_CP108529.1, read on the forward strand.
CCCCCGCAGCGGAAAGTCGAAGGTCACCGGCACCTGGCGGGGGACCTGGCAGGCGGTGCGCGACATGCGAGCGGTGCTGCTTCAGCCACCGGCCGGGACGGCTCCGGGGACCGTGCGCCCGGGGGTGCCCCGGTGAGCGCTCCAGCCGGCCCCGGTGCGGCCGAGGGCTTGTCCGGCCCGACGACCGTGCTGGTCATCGCCAAGGAACCGCTGCAGGGTCGGGTCAAGACGCGGCTCACACCGCCGTTCACACCCGCCCAGGCCGCCCGGCTTGCCGAGGCGGCGCTCGGTGACACCCTGCGGACCGTGTGCACCCTGCCCGCCCGGCGCCGCGCCGTCGTTCTCGAAGGACGGCCGGGCCCGTGGCTGCCGCCCGGCATCGAGGTGCTGCCGCAGGGCACCGGCCGCCTCGACGAACGGCTTGCCGCGGCCTTCGCCTGCTGTACCGGCCCGACACTCCTCATCGGCATGGACACCCCTCAGATCACCGCCGCCCATCTGGCCGCCGCGCTTCGTCCCGCCGCCTGGGACGGCTGCGACGCCTGGTTCGGACCGGCCGACGACGGCGGCTTCTGGGCTCTGGGCCTGGCCGTCCCCGCCCCGGAACTCCTGCTCGGCGTCCCCATGTCCGTGCCCGAGACCGGCGCGGTCCAGCGCCGACGCCTGGTCGACGCCGGGCTGACCGTGCGCGACCTTCCGCAGTTGCGCGATGTGGACACCGCACAGGACGCCGCCGCCGTCGCCGCCGCGGCGCCGCACGGCCGGTTCGCCGCGACGCTCGCCCTGCTGACCCCGGCGGAGACCCAATGAACCCGGTCCCTCACCGCAGCAGGCTGGTCACGTCACCCCCGTCCCCCGACCGTGGCACCACGTCCTGGGGCACCGATCCGTACGCCGACGCGCTGCGTAACGGTCACGGACCGCTCTTCCTCCGCCGTACCGACGGCCGGCTGTTGCCCCTGGACGTCGAACGCTGGTGCGCGAACGCCGATGCCGCCGACCTGTCGGCACTGGGCCGTTGCGAAGGCCCCGTTCTGGACATCGGCTGCGGGCCCGGCCGGCTGGTCGCCGAGCTCGCCGTCCGCGGCCATCGCGCACTCGGCATCGACATCAGCGAGACCGCCGTCGCCCACACCCTTCGACTCGGCGGAGCGGCGCTGCACCGCTCCGTCTTCGACCCGCTGCCGGGCGAGGGCCGCTGGGGCACCGCCCTGCTCCTCGACGGCAACATCGGCATCGGCGGGAACCCACCCCTCCTCCTGCGCCGCACGGCAAACCTGCTCGCCCCGGGCGGTCTGCTCATCGCCGAGACGACACCACAGGACATCGACGAGAGACTCCAGGTCCGGCTGGACGACGGCCGCGGCACAGCGGCCGCCGACACCGGCGCCTCCGGCCCCGCGGCCGCCTCGCTGTTCCCCTGGGCCCGGCTCGGCACACCGGCCCTGCTGCGGTACGCGCAGGCGTGCAGATGGCAGCCCGCCGATCAGTGGGAGGCGGACGGCCGCCCCTTCGTGTCCCTGCGCCGCAACCGGGCGGTACGGATGACGAGCAGGAGCGCCGAGCCCCCGAACAGCAACCCCGTGATCAGCAGCCAGTTCCCCAGGAACACGTCGAGGGACAGCCCGCTGTAGGGCTCGTACCGCACCGCGTGCCGGGTGATCAGCGGCCACCACATCAGCAGGAGCAGGCCGGAGAGGAAGGCCGGTACGCGCACGTAGTTGACCAGACCGGTACGGGGCCCGAGCGCCCGGCGCAGGACCAGGTCCGCCGACGCGTACAGCGGCAGCAGCACCAGATCGTGCAGGAGTGCGGAGCCGATGAACCACACCACGATCGCGAACGTGTCGCCCGCCAGCAGCCGCACGCCCGCATAGCCCGCGAGGGCGAACGTCGCGGCCAGCAGGAGGAGATGCAGCGGACCTTCCCCGTACCAACGCCTGAGAACCACTCGAGGATCCACCCGGTTCCCCGCCTTCCCGCTCACAGTGCCTCGAACGTCAGCCGGGCCACCCATTTGGTGTTGAGCACGCCGGGGGCCGCCGGGACGATGATCCGTGCCGGATATCCGTGATCGAGCGAGAGGTCCTCGCCGTTGACCTGCAACGCCAGCAGCGAGCGCGGGTCGCGCACCTGGTTGTCGCGGAGCGCCACTTCGCGGAATGCCCCGCGGCGCTGGACGGATTCCACCAGCACCCCCGGCGGCCGGTCCGGATACCCCGCGAGTGCCGCCAGATCCCTCAGCCGTACCCCGCGCCACCACTGGTCCGACGTCGCCCAGCCCTCCACACACGCGATCGGCAGCGCCGCGCTGTACTGCTCCATGGCCAGCAGCTGTTCCCGGCCGAGCCGGATCTCCCCGGCGGGCCCGCTGACGGTGAGCCGCCAGTCCCTCCCCGTATCGGCCGCCGTCACTCCGACGGCCGCGGCCGTCTTGTTGATCTGGAAGCCGTTCGGCCCCGGGCCTGGTTCGGCCGCGCCGTGCGGGGTGAGGAGGGCGACCTGCCGCAGGGGCCCGTCGAAGCTCCGGCCAGCCGACGTGATCAGCAGCAGCAGCGACCCACCGCCCGCCATGGCGAGCGCGCCGCGTCGAGAGATGGTCGGCGCGGCGGGGGCGGGCGAGGCCAGTTCATCCGCCTCGCCCGGCGCGGAGCCCTCCAGCCGGCCGCCCCGCAGCACCCGGACGGCCCGCGGCAGCTTCAGCCCGGTGTGGGCGAGGAACGCGGCGAAGAACACCCACGCCCCGTAGAAGTGCAGCGGATAGAACGACCCCGGGAACACGTACTCCAGCTGGATGTTGAGCAGTCCGGTGATGAACTCGAACAGTGCCCCGCCGACGAGCAGCAGCAGCGACAACCGCTCCAGCGCATGCCCCGCCGACCGGGCCGGCGGCAGCGCGAAGAGCTTCGGGATCACCGACCACAGCTTCGCCAGCAGCACGGGCACGAGGGCGATGCCCACCGTGACATGCAGTCCCTGTGTCAGTCGGTACAGCCAGTGCGGGCCGGTCGGCCAGGCGAAGAGGTAGAAGCCCAGCAGTCCCTTGCCGGGTGTCTTGTCGTTGATCCGTGCGAGGTCCGGGTTGTACGCGGCGTAGGACAGCAAGCCGGTTACGAACAGCAGAGTGATCCCGGCGAGCAGGACCAGCCCGAGCACGGCCGTGAACCTGACGCCGCGCACCGGGCTACGCCAGAACCCGGGCGCGGACGGAAGCCGCCCGATGAAGGCCGGGCCACGAACCGATGCCGAGCCCGGAAGTGAGGAGGGGGAGCCTTTTCCGAAACGTCTGTCACCCATGTCCCGAAGCTATGCCCGGGACGCCTGACCGCAGGGCGTGCGACTCCTGACGAATCTCTGACGTCACACCCCGGAGCGGGCAGCCGGAGCAAGATCTGACGGTTCGGTGACACGATCCTGTGGCATCACGCGTAACCGCCCTGCTGTGCATAGCGTGCCTGCGTGAAGACCGAGGACCGCACAGCACATCCCACCACGGACAACACCGGGCACCGCGCCGGCCGCCGCCTCGACCTGATCGCCGCCGCCGCGGGCGTTCTGCTCGTCACCGCCGCCGTGCTCGTCGGCAGGTCGATCCAGGACGCCGACGGAAGCCTCTACGTCCACTGGCCTCCCCTGCTGGCGTCCTGGTACCCGCACACCGGCCCCGGCACCCCGGCCGCCGTCGTCGTGGCAGCCGCCGTCGTCGCGTACGGGCCGCCGCTGGCCGACCGTATCCGCCGACGGGCGCTGCTCCCTGTCGCCTGGGCGGCGTCGCTCGCCTGGGTCTTCTCGCTGGCGCTGATCGACGGCTGGGGCCGGGGCATCGCCGAACGACTCACCACCAAGCATGAATATCTGCAGGTCATCGACCGTTTCCAGGACATCGGTGCGGCCCTGCGCGGCTTCAACGGCCACATCCTGCTCGGCTCCCCGGACAACTGGCCCACCCATGTCGCCGGGCACCCACCGGGCGCCACGCTCACTTTCGTCCTGCTCGACCGCATCGGGCTCGGCGGCGGCGCCTGGGCCGGGGTCTGGTGCATCGTGGTGGGCAGCTCCGCCGTCCCGGCCGCTCTGGTCGCGCTCCGTGCCCTGGCCGACGAGCACCTCGCACGCCGCGCCGCCCCGTTCCTGGTCCTCGCGCCGGTCGCGGTGTGGACCGGCACCTCGGCGGACGCCTACTTCGCCGCCGTCGCCGCCTGGTCCGTGGCCCTCCTCGCCCTGGCCGCGACCCACACGGTCCGCCTCCCCCGCGCCGCCGCATTCGCCTCCGGTCTGCTGTTCGGGCTGACCTGCTACCTCAGTTACGGTCTGACGCTGATCGCGTTCCTGCTGCTGGCCGTCCTCGTCCTCGCCCGTACCGCCCGCCCCGTCCCCCTCTTCCTCACCGGGGCGCTGGTCGTCCCGGTCCTCTTCACCCTGGCAGGCTACGACTGGTGGGAGGGCTACCGGCTGCTGGTCGAGCGCTACTACCAGGGCGCGGGTGGCCTGCGCCCGTACTCCTACTGGGTCTGGGCGAATCTCGCCTGCACCACGATCGCCGCGGGCCTCGCCACGGTGGCCGGGCTCCGCCGCGTCGCGGCCGGCGCCCCCGGTGCCGTACGTGCCCTGCGCACCGGCACCACCTGTGCACCCCAACGGCTGATTCTGCTCTCCCTGATGGCGCTCCTGGCGCTCCTGGCCGCCGACCTGTCCGGGATGAGCAAGGCGGAGACGGAACGCATCTGGCAGCCCTTCATCCTCTGGCTGCTGCCCGCCGCCGCCCTTCTGCCCACCGGCACCCGGCGCGGCTGGCTGACCGCCCAGGCCGTCGTCGCCCTGCTCGTCAACCACCTGCTGTGGACCGGGTGGTGACGAGAGAGAGACCGTTGAACCCATCCGCCGCGAGGTACAGACGAATCCACGTTGACGTTCCGGTACGCCGACAAGCACCGACGGGTGCCGCCGTACGGCGCTTGAGTGTGTTGTTGCACCGGCTGGAGCAGACGTGCCGGTTTCGGTGCTCCCAGTGAGCGCTCCTCGGTACGGGCTCCGCACGCATCCGACAGGGTTCGCCGCCGGGGGCACGCTCGGTAGCCGCGAGGATCGGGTTCCGGTACGGATCACCGGGGACGTTGCGGGTCCTGGTCGGGTCAGGGACTGGCGGCGTTCCCGGAGTGAGCGTCGGCTTGTGGCGGCGCACCTTCGGGGCATGCCCAGACGCGAAGGCACCTGCTAATATTTTTTGGCATGTGCTGGATGTTGACATGAGAGACCCCACGCCGACGGGCGACGACCTGGTGCGGGTGCTGGCCACCCTGTCCAACCCGCACAGGCTGCGGGTCGTCGCCGCCCTCGCGGGGGGACGGAACTACGTGAGCCAACTGGCGCGCGAGCTGGACATCAGCAGGGCGCTGCTCCAGGTCCATCTGAAGAAGCTGGAGGCGGCCGGTCTGGTCTCCTCTCAGCTGGAGCTGTCGGAGGACGGAAAGGCAATGAAGTTCTACGAGGTGAGCCCTTTCTCGGTCCACCTGACACCGGAGTGCATCGAGAGCGCCGTAGAGACGCTGACCATCGAGAGGGGATCACAGCGATGAACGATCACGAGTGGCAGGAAGTCATCGGAACCGTCGGCATCTTCGTCCTGCTCATCGCCGTGGTTGTCACGATCATCTGGCAGGGCGCCATCAGTTGGCGGGCCAAGGCTCAGATGGCGCGCGAGAGCGAGTACAAGAAGCTCGCCGAAGCCGCTGTCGCCGGGCAGCAGAACATCGAGCGAAAGCTGGCCGAGATCGGTGGCCAGGTCTCGGAACTGCAGGGCCGCACGGACTCGATCGAGCGGGTCCTCAAGGACGTCGAGTAACCCCGCGCGGGGGCTCTGAAAGAGCCCTGGGCCGTCGAGCGGCAACTCGACGGCCCAGGCATGGGGAGACGAACCACCTCGCCGCAGGCGAGTTTGCGCAGGAACACCCCACCAATGAAGAGGAGAGCAGCTCATGCTGCCCAAGAGCAAGTCCGTCCCCCGCCCGCCCGGCGTCCCCGATACGGGCGCAGGGGGCTTACCGCCCCGCTCCGAAACGGCCGGGCCCGACCGTTCCGGCGTGATAGCTGCTGTCGCGGGCTGGTCCACCCGGCACCGCGCCCTGGCGATCACCGGGTGGCTCGCACTCGTCGTGGTCGCCGTACTGTCCAGCGCACTTGCGACGGGGGACGGTGCCCGCTCAGTCGATCCCGGAGAGGCGGGTCGCGCCCAGCAGATGGTGCAGGCGCAGGGCAGCGGCGACTCCATCCGGGAGAACGTGCTGATCCGGTCGCGTGGCGCCAGCGGCGACCGCCGGTTCGCGGACGACCCCGAACTACGCGAGGCCGCAGGGGATTTGGTGGCCGAGCTGCGCCGGACACCGGGCACGGTGCGCGATGTCGGTTCCCCACTGGTGGCGCACGGTGAGCGCTGGGTGTCGCAGGATGGCCGCTCCGGTCTGATCACCTTCGAAGTGGCAAGCAGCGAGGGGAAGTTCGAGGCCAACTACGCGGCTGCGGTGAAGGCCGTGAAGCGGGTGCAGGAGCGCCATCCGCAGGTACAGCTCGCCCAGGCGGGCGACCACAGCCTCTCCGAGGCGGTCAACGACGGAATCAAGGACGACCTCAAACGTGCCGAGACGACCTCTCTGCCGCTGACGCTCCTGATCCTGCTCGTCGCCTTCGGCTCTCTTATCGCCGCCGGCATCCCACTGTTGTTGTCGGCGACCACCGTGGCGGCCGCGTTCGGTCTGCTGCAACTCGTCAGCCAGTGGGTACCGTTCAACAGCGCCGCTTCCGCCATCGTGTTGCTGATCGGCATGGCTGTCGGCATCGACTACGCGCTGTTCTACCTACGTCGGGTGCGGGAGGAACGGGCCGCCGGGCACGACGTGCGGGAGTCGCTGCGGATAACGGCACGCACCTCGGGCCATGCCATCGTGGCCTCCGGCCTGACCGTGATGGTCTGCATGATCGGCCTGCTGTTCACCGGTGTGGATGTCTTCAAGGGCCTGACCGCAGGCACCGTCCTGGTGGTCGGCCTCGCGGTGCTCAGCTCCGTGACCATCCTGCCCGCGCTGCTCGCCGCACTCGGCGACCGGGTCGACAAGGCTCGTATCCCTTGGCTCGGCCGGCGCAGGATCGCGGCAAAGGAGTCGCGCCTCTGGAGGCGGGTGGCACGAGCGGTCGTACGGCGGCCCGTGGCGGCCGGCGCTACGGCAGCCGTGGCCCTGCTGCTCATGGCGCTGCCCGCGCTCGGGATCCGGTTGCAGGACGCCGCAGTGACCGCCAGCCTGCCGCCCGGTGTCTCGACCGCGGTGGACGCCGCGACCACCATGCAGCAGGAGTTCCCGGGGGCCGCGACAGCGGCCCGGGTGGTCATCGACCGTGCAGACGGCGCGTCGGCCGACACCCCCGAGGTACGAGAGGCGATCGACGGGCTCCACGAGCAGGCCGCCGTCGGCCGTGGTGCGCTGCGGGAACCGATCACGGTCGTGCCGGCCGGCGACGCGATGGTGGTACGCGTGCCGCTGGAGGGTGCCGTCACCGATCCCGTTGCGAATCGGGCCCTGGCGACCCTGCGCGACCAGGTTCTCCCCGCGACTCTCGGCACGGTGCAGGGGGTCGACTACGCGGTCGCGGGCAAGACCGCCATGCCGCACGACTTCGCGAATCAGGTGAACAGCCGGACCCCGATCGTCTTCGCGTTCATCCTCGGCCTCGCGTTCCTCCTGCTTGCGGTGACGTTCCGTTCATGGACCATCCCGCTGGCTTCGATCCTGCTCAATTTGCTGTCCATCGGCGCTGCTTACGGGGTGCTGACCCTGGTCTTCCAGGACGGCAACCTGGAGTCGCTCCTGGGGTTCAACTCCTATGGGGGAGTGGTGAGTTGGCTACCTCTGTTCATGTTCATCATCTTGTTCGGCCTGAGCATGGACTACCACATCTTCATTCTCAGCCGGATCAGGGAACGGTGGCTCGCGGGCACGGAGCCGCATGAGGCGGTCGTCGGAGGCATAGCGGCCAGTGCGGGCGTCGTCAGTAGCGCGGCGCTCATCATGACCGGTGTCTTCACGGTCTTCATGACCTTGTCCGCCATCGAGTACAAGATGATGGGCCTCGGCATGGCACTGGCCATCCTCATCGACGCCACCGTTGTACGTGGTGTGCTGCTGCCTGCCGCGATGTCCTTGCTCGGAGAGCGGGCCTGGAGTCTCAGGACCGGCTTGATCGCGCGCGCTCCGTCGGCGGAGCCTTCCCGGGTGGCCGGGGCTTAGCGTCGACCGAGGGTGTGGCAGGCCCAGCCCGTTCAACGCCGACCGTCGGCGTTGAACGGGCGACCGCCGTGTCTGCTGCTCGGGCGGCAGCCCGCTGTCACGGTGGCAGCGGTGGGCCTTCTGAAACTCGGCGGGCACGGCAACGCCCGGCTTGCCGTGGCCGCGCCATGACCGAGCCCGGCAGCGCACTGGCCTGCTGGTTTCTGAGTTGTCACTCGACTGTTGACGAACGCGGCAAGTGGCTTCGCGATGGCATACGTACAGCTGCCTTGTAGCGCCCCACTTCGCAGGTGACCGCAGGCTGTCCTCGGGGAGACCACGACCAAGGCCTTCTCCCGAACGATCTCCAGAAACCACTCAGGGGCCTGATCCACTTAGTGGATCAGGCCCCTGACCTGGTCTTACGGCTGTCGGGGTGGCGGGATTTGAACCCACGACCTCTTCGTCCCGAACGAAGCGCGCTGCCAAGCTGCGCTACACCCCGATCGCCGCCGGTATCCCGGCGACATCGATTACTTTAGCCCACCCGCGCCCGCAGACGAAATCCGGTTTATGTGCTGCTGAGGGCGAGGGGGTCATGGGCGCTCAGTCCCGGGGCGTCAGGGTCAGCAGGGTCGCCTCGGGCGGGCAGGCGAAGCGGACCGGGGTGTAGCGGTTGGTGCCGCAGCCTGCGGAGACGTGGAGGTAGGCGCGGTGGTCCTCGACGGAGTGGGTGGAGAGGCCCTTGACCCGGTCCGTGTCCAGATCGCAGTTGGTGACCAGGGCACCGTAGAAGGGGATGCAGAGCTGGCCGCCGTGGGTGTGACCGGCCAGGATCAGGGGGTAACCCTCCGCCGTGAAGGCGTCCAGGGAGCGCAGGTAGGGGGCGTGGACCACGCCGATGGAGAGGTCGGCGCCCGTCTCGGGGCCGCCCGCCACCTCCGCGTAGCGGTCGCGCTTGATGTGTGGGTCGTCCAGGCCGGTGAAGGCGATCTCCAGGCCGTCGATCTTGAGGCGGCCGCGGGTGTTGGACAGGCCCAGCCAGCCCGCCTCGTCGAAGGCGTCGCGCATCGGCTCCCACGGGTTGTGGACGACGCCGACCGCGGGGGCGTTCCCGTTGAGGCCGTGCTTGCCCTGGGCCTTCTCGAAGAGGTAGCGGGCAGGGTTGCGGAGCTTGGGGCCGTAGTAGTCGTTGGAGCCGAAGACGTACACACCCGGGAACTGCATCAGCGGACCGAGCGCGTCGAGCAGCTCGGGTACGGCCTCGGGGTCCGAGAGGTTGTCGCCGGTGTTCACGACGAAGTCCGGGCGCAGGCCGGCCAGCGACTGCAGCCAGGCGCGCTTCTTGCGCTGGCCGCTCACCATGTGGATGTCGGAGACCTGGAGTACGCGCAACGGTCGTGCCCCGTACGGGAGTACGGGGATGGTGACCCGTCGCAGGCGGAACGAGCGGGCCTCGAATCCGGCGGCGTAGGCGAGGCCGACAGCGCCGACCGCTGCGCCGACTGCCGTGACTTTCAGGGGTACTCCGTAGCGTGCGCGCATGCGCCCATCGTCGCAGACACGGTGCGGCGGAGAGAAAACCGGCGGGCGGTGGGCGCCCCGTACCTGCCACAATCAGTACATGACCACGCTCAAGTCCAAGCTCAAGGAAGACCTCACCACGGCCATGAAGGCGCGTGACGAGCTGACCTCGTCCACGCTCCGGCTGACCCTCACCGCCATCACGAAGGAGGAGGTCAGCGGCAAGACGGCGCGCGAGCTCTCCGACGACGAGGTGCAGAAGGTGATCGCCAAGGAGGCGAAGAAGCGCCGCGAGGCGGCCGAGGCCTTCGCCCAGGGCGGCCGGACCGAGCAGGCCGAGCGCGAGAAGGCGGAGGGTGAGCTGCTCGACGCATACCTGCCGAAGCAGCTGAGCGACGACGAGCTGGGGGCGATCGTGGCGTCCGCCGTCGAGGAGGCGAAGGCCGCCGGGGCCGAGGGGCCGCGGGCGATGGGCGCCGTCATGAAGATCGTGAACCCGAAGGTCGCGGGGCTCGCGGACGGCGGCCGGGTGGCCGCCGCGGTGAAGAAGCTCCTGGCGGGCTGAGGTCGCGGGGCGCGCGGACAGGGACGTACGAAGTGGGGCGCCCCGGATCGGGATCGATCCGGGGCGCCCCACCTTCATGTGCGTGAACCGTACGGGTCAGGGACCCTGCGTAGCGCCGTTGGTCTGACCGCCGCGGCCGCCGGTGTTCCCGCCGATCATGCCCGGCGGGATGCTCATGCCGGGGAACGGATTCTTGCCGCCGGGCTTCTTGCCGGGCTTCTTGCCCCCGGGGCCCGGCCTGCCGTGGTCCTCGTCATCGCCGTGCTGCTCCGGCGGGTCCGGGATGTTGACGGTGTTGAAGGCGGGGGCGGGCACTCCATTGAGGGCGCCCGTCATCGCGTCACGCCAGATCGGTCCGGGGACCTGTCCGCCGTACACCTTGTCCTGGTACACGCCGCCGATGGTGATGCGCTCCATCTCGACGCTCTGGGACGGGCTGCCGACCCAGACCGCGCCGGACATGTTCGGCGTGTAGCCGACGAACCAGGCGTTCTTACGGGCGTCGGTCGTACCGGTCTTGCCCGCGTTGTCGCGGCTCTGGAGGCCGGCCTGCTGGCCCGTACCGGAGTCGACCACGCCGCGCAGCAGGGTGTTGATGGTGTCCGCCGTCGTCTGCGACATCGCCTGCGAGCAGCTGGTCTTCGGTACGGGCAGTGAGGTGCCGTCCGCCGTCTTCACCGACTCGATGGCTATCGGTGTGCAGTACGTACCGCGGTTGGCGAAGGCGGCGTAGGCACTGGCCATCGTCAGCGGCGACAGGCCATTGGAACCGAGGGTCAGTGTGGACGGGTTCTGCGGCAGCTTGGTGCCGTCGCCCTGCACCACGCCCAGCTTGTCGGTCATCTTCGAGACCGGACACATGCCGATGTCCTGGAGCATCTGCACGAAGTAGGTGTTGACGGACTTCTCCATCGCCACCTTCAGCGGGTACGGCCCCTTCTCGGACTCGCTCTCGTTCTCCAGGTGATACTTCGGGGTGCCGTCGTTGACCCATGGCTTCCCGCAGGACTGCACCGTGTCCGGGTAGTCCATCTCGTACGGGGAGGGGTAGATCTGCGTGGCCGGCTTGCCGCCCTCTATGGCCGCGGCGGCGAGGAACGGCTTGAACGTCGAACCGGTCGGGAAGCCGTAGTTCGAGCCGCCCATGCTCTTGTTGACCGAGTAGTTGTACTGGGTCTCGTTGGACCCGAAGCCGTACGGCTTGGACTGGCCCATTCCCATGACCTTGCCGGTGCCCGGCTGGACCAGCGTCACGGCCGTCGCGACCTTGTCCGACTTGTAGACGTGGCTCTTGATCGAACTCTGCACCGACTCCTGGGACTGCGGGTCGAGCGTCGTCCGGACTGTCAGACCGCCCCGGTTCCAGATCTTGGCCCGGTCCTCCTTGGTCTTGCCGAAGACCGGGTCGGAGAGAAAGACCTGGCGTACGTAGTCGCAGAAGAAACCGGCTCCGCTGACGGCCGTGATGCAGCCGTTCTGCGGCTTCTTGACCTTCAGCTTGATCGGGTTCGACTTCGCCTTGTCGGCCTCGGCCTGCGAGATGTCCCCGACATCGGCCATGCGCTGGAGCACGGTGTTGCGGCGCTTGGTCGCCTCGGCGGTGTCGTTGACCGGGTCGTAGCGGCTCGGCGACTGCACGATGCCGGCCAGCAGCGCGGACTCCCCCAGCGTCAGGTCCTTCGCGTGCTTGGAGAAGTAGCGCTGCGAGGCGGCCTCGACGCCGTACGCCTGCTGCCCGAAGAAGGTGATGTTCAGGTAGTTCGTCAGGATGCGCTTCTTGCCGAGTTTCTCCTCGACCTGGATCGCGTACTTCAGCTCCTGGATCTTGCGGCCCATGGTCTGCTGAGTGGCCTGCGCGACCTTGTCCGGGTCGTCGCCGGCCTCCTCGACGAAGACGTTCTTCACGTACTGCTGTGTGAGGGTCGAGGCGCCCTGCGCGGTCCCGCCCTCCTGCACATTGCGGTTCAGCGCGCGCAGGATGCCCTTGAGGTCGATCGCCCCGTGCTCGTAGAAGCGGGCGTCCTCGATCGCCACGATCGCCTTCTGCATGTACGGCGAGATGTCCTTCAGCTCGACCACTGTGCGGTCGCGCGAATAGACGGAGGCGATCATTCCGCCCTTGCTGTCCAGGATCGTGGTGCGCTGGCTCAGTGGTGGAGTACGGAGATTGGCCGGGATCTCGTCGAATCCCTCGACCGTCCCCTTGGTGGCGAGACCCAGTGCTCCGGCGGCCGGCAGCGCGATGCCCGCGAGCACAACTCCGGAAAGTGCGGCGACACCGAGGAACTTGGCGGCCTGCTGGGTCGTCGTGAGACCCCCGCCCGAGCGCTTCTTTGGCATGGGGGCAGCCTACGTTCTCATTCGCCGGACACACGTATATGCCTTGGCCTAAGCTGCTCACAACTGTCACAGCAGCCCCGTTGCGTATCAACCCTCGTGCACGATCCGGCCACGAGTTCAGGCACTCCCGAATTCTCCCCCTGTGTCACCGAACGTCCGTTGTGACCCAGGTGAACTGTCGGGATTCCGCCGGGGCGTTCAGGTATGTCCTCGCCTCACTCCCCTGGGTGATCTGCCGTATACGCATAGTCCGTTCGGGCCATTCAAGATTGGGCCCGAAGGGGGTGTTGTGCTGTCGCTGCCTTCCGTAACGTCCTCAACTGGCAGCGGTGAATATGCCGCTACCGCCGTGGGGGAGCCTCGATTCGGGAGAGGACGGCGCCGTGATGGGCTGGGTAACCGACTGGAGTGCGCAGGCAGCCTGCCGCACTACCGATCCGGATGAACTGTTCGTACAAGGGGCAGCGCAGAACAGGGCCAAGGCGGTGTGCACCGGATGCCCGGTGCGGACCGAGTGCCTGGCCGATGCGCTGGACAATCGCGTCGAATTCGGCGTATGGGGCGGAATGACGGAGCGGGAGCGCCGCGCACTGCTGCGCAGGCGGCCCACTGTCACGTCCTGGCGCCGACTGCTGGAGACCGCGCGCAGCGAGTACGAGCAGTCCACGGGCATCCTGCCCGTGGCGATCGGGCTGGACGACGACGAACTGCACGAGAGGTACGCCGCGGTGGGGTAGAGCGGACGGGCGGCTACGCAGCTCCGGCCGGGGTGGAACCGGTCGCGAGCCGGTCCCCGATGGCCCGAAGCCCCGCGAGGTCATGTACGTCACCGGGCAGCGCGGCCACTTGGGTCACGGCGACCTCGGGGTGCAGGGCGGTGAAGCGGTCGCGTGTGCGCTGTTCGCGCGCGACCACCTGCATCCGTTCCGCGTGCAGCCGCAACAGACCTGCGGTCAGCTGCTCGACGGAAGCGGCCTCGGTCACGGTCTCGGTCCTGGCTGCGACTTCGGGAGCCGGTTCGGGATCTGGCTCGCGGTCTTCGAGGTCCTCGTGCTCGGAAGGATCGGGATCGGCAACGGCTTCGGGAGAGGCGACCGACCAGTCGGCCGGGTCACGAAGTCCAGCCTTCCCGGCCGTCTGATCCACAATGCCGACCCCGTCAAGATTTTCTGCGGCCGCAAGTGCGAGCTCGGCAGAGAGCCGGGCGGCGTCGCTGCCATGGACACGGTTGAGCACCATGCCGGCCAGCGGCATGTCCTCCGCGGCCAGCCGTTCCACGAAGTACGCCGCCTCGCGCAGCGCGTCACGCTCCGGTGTCGCGACCACGAGGAACGCCGTACCGGGCGCCTGCAGCAGTTTGTACGTGGCGTCGGCCCGGGTGCGGAAGCCGCCGAACATGGTGTCCATCGCCGCCACGAAGGTCTGTACGTCGCGCAGGAACTGACCGCCGAGCAACTTGCCGAGGGTGCCGGTCATCATCGACATGCCCACGTTGAGGAACTTCATCCCTGCCCGGCCGCCCATCTTCGCCGGGGCCATCAGCAGCTTGATGAACTTTCCGTCCAGGAATGAACCGAGCCGCTTCGGTGCATCCAGGAAGTCCAGCGCGGAGCGCGACGGCGGGGTGTCGACGATGATCAGGTCCCACTCGTTGCGCGCGCGCAGCTGCCCGAGCTTCTCCATCGCCATGTACTCCTGTGTGCCCGCGAAACCGGCAGACAGGGACTGGTAGAAGGGGTTCTCCAGGATCGCGCGGGCCCGCTCGCCGTCCGCGTGCGCCTCGACGATCTCGTCGAAGGTCCGCTTCATGTCGAGCATCATGGCGTGCAGTTCCCCGGCGCCCTCGCCATCGATGCCCGACACCCGGCGCGGGATGTTGTCCAGCGAGTCGATGCCCATGGACTGGGCGAGCCTGCGCGCAGGGTCGATGGTGAGGACGACGACCTTACGGCCGCGCTCGGCCGCCCGTACGCCCAGCGCCGCGGCGGTCGTGGTCTTGCCGACCCCACCCGAACCGCAGCACACGACGATCCGGATGCCGGGGTCGTCGAGCAGTGCGTCGGTGTCCAGCGCGGGTGCGGGTGCGGTGGCTCTGTCTGTGGCCGTGTCCGCGTCCGTGCCCTGTGTCATGTACCCACCCCTTGTCCCACCCCTTCGCCCACGCCCTGCTTGCGGAGTTCGGTCGCCAGGTCGTAGAGCCCGGCCGGGTCCATGCCCTCGCCGATCAGCGGGAGTTCGTACCCCGGCAGCTCCAGGCCCGCGAGCACCTCGCGCTGCTCGCGCTCCAGCTCGACCCGCTGGGCATGCTCGGCCGCCTGCTCGACCAAGGGGCGTACGAGCCCTGCGGAGCCGGTCACGCCCGCCCGGGTCAGCGCCTTGGCGATCTCCTTGCGGCGGCCGCCCGCGGCGGTGCGCAGCGCGTCCTCGTCCAGCAGATGCGGTCGCACCATGTTCACGATGACCCGGCCGACCGGCAGTTCGGCGGCCCGCAGCTCCGCGATGCCGTCCGCGGTCTCCTGGACCGGCATCTCCTCGAGCAGCGTCACCAGATGGACAGCAGTTTCCGGGGACTTCAGCACCCGCATCACGGCCTGCGCCTGATTGTGTATCGGGCCGATCCGGGCCAGCCCCGCCACCTCGTCGTTCACATTGAGGAAGCGGGTGATGCGCCCGGTGGGCGGGGCGTCCATGATCACGTAGTCGTAGATGTACCGGTTCTGCTTGTCCTTGCGGCGTACGGCTTCGCAGGCCTTGCCGGTCAGCAGTACGTCCCGTACACCGGGCGCGATCGTGGTGGCGAAGTCGATCGCTCCGAGCTTCTTGAGCGCCCGGCCCGCGCTGCCGAGCTTGTAGAACATCTGGAGGTAGTCGAGAAGGGCGCGTTCGGCGTCGATCGCGAGGGCGTACACCTCGCCGCCGCCCGGCGCGACGGCGATCTTGCGCTCCTCGTACGGAAGGGGCTCCGTCTCGAAGAGCTGGGCGATGCCCTGCCTGCCCTCGACCTCCACGAGGAGGGTCCGCCTGCCCTCGGTCGCGAGGGCGAGCGCGAGGGCGGCGGCGACCGTGGTCTTACCGGTACCACCCTTGCCGCTGACGACCTGGAACCTGCTCACGTATTCGAGCCTAACCAGTCGGGCCGCGGGCTACGCACGAGGCTGTGCGTGCCAGGCATTACAGTCGGGCCATGACCAAGTGGGAATACGCGACCGTGCCCCTTCTCGTGCACGCGACCAAGCAGATTCTGGACACCTGGGGCGAGGACGGCTGGGAGCTGGTCCAGGTCGTTCCCGGCCCGAACAACCCCGAGCAGCTCGTGGCCTACCTGAAGCGGGAGAAGGCGTAGTGGCGGGCGCCGTCGAGGCGAAGCTCGCCGAGCTCGGGCTGACGCTGCCGGACGTCGTGCCGCCGCTGGCCTCGTACCAGCCGGCCGTGCAGTCGGGGGTGTACGTATACACCTCCGGCCAGCTCCCGATGGTGGACGGCAAGCTCGCCGTCACCGGCAAGGTCGGCGCGGAGGTCACGCCCGACGAGGCCAAGGAACTGGCGAAGACCTGCGCGCTCAACGCGCTGGCCGCCGTGAAGTCCGTCGCGGGCGACCTGGACCGGATCGCACGAGTCGTGAAGGTCGTGGGCTTCGTCGCCTCGGCATCCGACTTCACCGGGCAGCCGGCCGTGATCAACGGCGCCAGTGAGCTGCTGGGGGCGGTCCTCGGCGACAAGGGCGTGCATGCGCGCAGCGCGGTGGGCGTCGCGGTGCTGCCGCTGGACGCGCCGGTGGAGGTCGAGGTCCAGGTCGAGCTGGTCGGGGCCTGAGCCGTAGGTCTGCTGCGGGTGGTCTGTCGGGGCCCGAACCGTGCGTCTGTTGCGGGTCGCAGGCGTCGCTCGCTGCCGTGCACCGCGGTCCTCAGGGCCTGAGCCGTACGCCCGCCGTGGTCCTCGGGCGCTCGCTGCCGTCCGCTGTCGATTCCCTGATCCCGTCCGGTCGTGATGACCGGGCGGGATCATGTGTACGGGGCATGTACGGATCAACGTGCCTCTCGAACATCGTCGCGGTTCCGGATAGCCTCCGGCCATGTCCAATGGTCAGTGGTACCCACCGGAATGGCCCGACCGGATCCGGGCACTCGCCGCAGGCGAGCTGACGGCCGCGACCCCGAAGCGGGCCGCCACCGTGATGCTGCTCCGGGATCCTGCCGCTGACACCGAGGGCGGCCCCGCCGTCCACATGCTGCGCCGCCGCGCATCCATGGCCTTTGCCGGCGGGGCGTACGCCTATCCGGGTGGCGGGGTCGATCCGCGCGATGACGACCGGCTCGTCGGCTGGGCCGGACCCGCGCTGGAGAGCTGGGCCGAGCGGCTCGGCGTCGATACACCGGCCGAGGCGCAGGCCATCGTCTGCGCGGCGGTCCGTGAGACGTACGAGGAGGCGGGTGTTCTCCTCGCCGGCCCGACCGCCGACACGGTCGTCAGCGACACCACCGGCCCCGGCTGGGAGGCCGACCGCGAGGCACTGGTCGCCCGCGAGCTTTCCTTCGCCGAGTTCCTGGACCGGCGGGGTCTGGTGCTGCGCTCCGATCTGCTGGGTGCCTGGGCGCGCTGGATCACCCCCGAGTTCGAACCGCGCCGCTACGACACCTGGTTCTTCGTCGCCGTGCTCCCCGAGGGCCAGCGCACCCGCAACGCCTCCACAGAGGCCGACCGCACGGTGTGGACAGCGCCCGGAGAGGCCGCCGACGGGTACGACAGGGGCGAGCTGCTGATGATGCCGCCGACCGTGTCGACGCTGCGGACGCTCAGACCGTACGGGACAGCCGCCGAGGCCCTGAAGGCGGCGGATTCCCAGGACCTCACCCCCGTACTGGCACAGGCGCGGCTGGAGGGTGACGAGTTGGTGCTGAGCTGGCCGGGACACGACGAGTTCACCAAGCACATCCCGAGCGGGCCGACAGGTGCAGGTGGCGCGGGAGGTGAAGCTGTATGAGCGACGCGGCCGCGCTGCCCGGCCAGCCACGCGGCGGGGTGCTGTCCGGCCCCGCCACCGCCCGTACCGTCAACGTCCTCGCCCCCAACGCCTCGGCGATGACGCTGGACGGCACCAACACCTGGATCGTCGCCGAGCCCGACTCCGACCTGGCGGTCGTCATCGACCCGGGCCCGCTGGACGACACACATCTGCGGGCCGTCATCGACACCGCCGAGCGGGCGGGCCGCCGGATCGCGCTCACCCTGCTCACTCACGGGCACCCGGACCATGCGGAGGGCGCGGCGCGCTTTGCCGAGCTGACCCGTACCGAGGTGCGCGCCCTGGACCCGGTGCTGCGCCTCGGCGGCGAGGGCCTGACCGCGGGCGATGTGATCACCACCGGGGGCCTGGAGCTGCACGTCGTGCCGACCCCCGGGCACACCGCGGACTCGCTCTCCTTCCATCTGCCCGCCGACCGGGCGGTGCTGACGGGGGACACGATCCTCGGACGCGGCACCACGGTCGTCGCGCATCCGGACGGGCGGCTCGGCGACTACCTCGACTCGCTGCGGAGGCTGCGTTCGCTGACAGTCGACGACGGCGTGCACACGGTGCTGCCGGGGCACGGCCCGGTGCTGGAGGACGCGCAGGGCGCGGTCGAGTTCTACCTCGCACACCGCGCGCACCGGCTGGCCCAGGTGGAGACGGCGGTCGAGGCCGGACACCGGACGGCATCGGAGGTGGTGGCGCAGGTGTACGCGGACGTGGACCGGTCCCTGTGGCCCGCGGCGGAACTCTCGGTTCTGGCGCAGTTGGAGTACTTGAGCGAGCACGGGCTGATCTAGGACGGAACGGATATGCGCAAGGCCCCGCCGTGCGGCAGGGCCTTGCGTACGGAGACGGCGTGCGGTCGGGGCCGACCGGCGGGCGGCTAGCGGGACCGCTTGGCCAGGCGCTCCACGTCCAGCAGGATCACGGCGCGCGCCTCCAGGCGCAGCCAGCCGCGTCCGGCGAAGTCGGCGAGCGCCTTGTTGACCGTCTCGCGGGAGGCGCCGACCAGCTGGGCCAGCTCTTCCTGGGTCAGGTCGTGGACGACATGGATGCCTTCCTCGGACTGGACGCCGAAACGGCGCGACAGGTCGAGGAGGGCGCGGGCGACACGGCCCGGTACGTCCGAGAAGACCAGATCGGACATCTGGTCGTTGGTCTTGCGCAGCCGGCGGGCGACGGCGCGCAGCAGGGCCGTGGCCACCTCGGGGCGGGCGTTCAGCCAGGGCTGGAGGTCGCCGTGACCGAGGCCGAGGAGCTTGACCTCGGTCAGCGCGGTCGCGGTGGCCGTGCGCGGGCCCGGGTCGAAGAGCGACAGCTCACCGATCAGCTCGCCGGGGCCGAGGACCGCCAGCATGTTCTCGCGCCCGTCGGGGGAGGTGCGGTGGAGCTTCACCTTGCCCTCGGTGACCACATAGAGGCGGTCGCCCGGGTCGCCCTCGTGGAAGAGCGCGTCGCCGCGTGCGAGGGTCACCTCACTCATCGAGGCGCGGAGCTCCGCGGCCTGCTCATCATCGAGCGCCGCGAAAAGCGGGGCGCGCCGCAGAACGTCGTCCACGAGTTCTCTCCTTGTCGGCCTGTTCAGGGAACCGTGGTCCCCATCATGCCGGACGGTAAAACAGTGCGATCAATCACAAACCAGTTTGACGCACGGGCGTGCCGAACCGTGAGGCAGGGGGCCGATCGGGGGTGGATACGCGGCGACCGGGGCGGATGTCAGCGCGTGGCTCTAGGCTGGCCGAGTGTCCAAATCGCCGGTGAGAGCGCAGGCCAAGGGGGCTGATGGGGTGTCGGAAGGCCGTGATTCAGCTGTGGGCGAACAGGCTGCGAGTCGCCCGACAAAAGCGACAAAACGCCCTGTGGGTGAGCAGGTCCCGAGGGGTGGAGCGAAGACCGCAGCGAAGCCCGCGTCGAAGTCCGCCGCACGGGCCGCAGCCAAGTCCACCGCGGAACCCGCGGAACCCGCGGAACCCGGAGCAAAGCCCGGTGCGAAACCGGAATCGCATCTGGCGATGGTCCGCCGTGCCCGCAGGATCAACCGTGAGCTCGCCGAGCTCTACCCGTATGCCCACCCCGAGCTGGACTTCAGGAGCCCCTTCGAGCTTCTCGTCGCCACGGTCCTCTCCGCCCAGACCACCGATCTGAGGGTCAACCAGACCACCCCCGCTCTCTTCGCCGCCTACCCCACCCCCGAGGACATGGCCGCGGCCGTCCCGGAGGAATTGGAAGAGCTCATTCGGCCGACCGGCTTCTTCCGGGCCAAGACCAAGTCGCTGATAGGCCTCTCCGTGGCTCTCAGGGACAGGTTCGGCGGCGAGGTGCCGGGCCGGCTCGCCGATCTCGTCACGCTTCCGGGTGTCGGCCGCAAGACTGCCAATGTCGTGCTCGGGAATGCCTTCGGCGTACCGGGCATCACGGTCGACACCCATTTCGGGCGCCTGGTCCGCCGCTGGAAGTGGACGGAGCAGGAGGACCCGGAGAAGGTCGAGGCCGAGATCGCCGCGATCTTCCCCAAGAGCGAGTGGACGATGCTCTCGCACCGCGTCGTCTTCCACGGCCGCCGCATCTGCCATGCCCGCAAGCCCGCCTGCGGCGCCTGTCCGATCGCCCCGCTCTGCCCGGCGTACGGGGAGGGCGAGACCGACCCGGAGAAGGCCAGAAAGCTGCTGAAGTACGAGATGGGCGGTCAGCCCGGGCAGCGGCTGAGCCCGCCGGCGGACTACCCGGGCAAGCCCGCGCCGGCGCTGGGGGCCGACTGACGCCCGGCGCTCGCTCCGGAACGAAATGCGTGATGACAGGCGTTGTGAGACGAGGGGTGCCTATGAAGACGCACGAACAGAGCACGCAGAGCACGCACGAACAGAGCACGCACGAACAGAGTGCGGAAGCGGCAGCCGCGCCCGCGGCGGTCAGCCCCGCTGGGGTCAATCCGGCGGCCGTGAGCCCCGCGGCGGCGGTCGCAGCGGCCGCGGCCACCGCGGCGGGCGCAGGCCACGACGGAGCCATCACCGTCACGACCGAGGGCCTGCCGGACTGGCTCGACCCCGTGGCCCGTGCCGCGCGGACGATCGAGCCGGACCAGCTCAGCCGCTTCCTGCCGCCGGAGAGCGGCGCCGGGCGGCAGTCCGCCGTACTCGTACTGTTCGGGGAGGGGGAGCGCGGTCCCGAGCTGCTCCTCATGGAGCGATCCGGAAGCCTGCGTTCCCACGCTGGGCAGCCTTCCTTCCCCGGCGGCGCCCTGGACCCGGAGGACGGCGACCAAGCCACTACAGGGCCGCTCAGGGCCGCTCTGCGGGAGGCCCGGGAGGAGACCGGCCTCGATCCGCGCGGAGTGCAGCTCTTCGGAGTGCTGCCCCGGCTCTACATCCCCGTGAGCGGCTTCGTCGTGACACCGGTCCTCGGCTGGTGGCGGTCACCGAGCCCGGTCGGCGTCGTCGATCCGGGTGAGACAGCCCGGGTCTTCACCGTCCCCGTGGCGGATCTCACGGACCCGGCCAATCGCGCGACCACGGTCCATCCGAGCGGTCACCGAGGCCCGGCATTTCTGGTCGAATCCGCCTTGGTCTGGGGTTTCACGGCCGGAGTGATCGACCGGATTCTGCACTTCGCGGGCTGGGAGCGCCCGTGGGACACCGCCAAGCAGGTGCCGCTCGACTGGCGCGCATGACAGGCTGACTCCCGTGCTGCGCTGTCCGGCCCTGCCCGGACCCAGTCGAAGGAACAGGCCCGGTGACGAATCTGCGAGGCTATAGACGGTGAACGTGCTGGACATCCTGTTGCTGGCCGGCGCCGTGTGGTTCGCGGTCATCGGCTATCGCCAGGGGTTCGTCGTCGGCATCCTGTCGGTGATCGGGTTCCTGGGCGGCGGTCTTGTAGCCGTCTATCTGCTGCCGGTCCTGTGGGACCAGCTGACGAACGGCTCCGAAGTCTCATCGACGGCAGCCATCGTCGCCGTCGTCATCGTGATCGTCTGCGCCTCGGTGGGCCAGGCGTTCACCACCCATCTCGGAAACAAGCTCCGCCGGTACATCACGTGGTCGCCCGCGCGCGCTCTCGATGCCACCGGCGGCGCCCTGGTCAATGTGGTCGCGATGCTGCTGGTCGCCTGGCTGATCGGCTCCGCACTGGCCGGTACCTCACTGCCTACGCTGGGCAAGGAGGTCCGCAGCTCGTCGGTCCTGCTCGGCGTCTCCCGGGTGATGCCGACCCAGGCCTCCACCTGGTTCACGGACTTCTCCTCGGTCCTCGCGCAGAACGGCTTCCCGCAGGTCTTCAGCCCCTTCGTCAACGAGCCGATCACCGAGGTCCGGGCCCCGGACCCGGCGCTGGTCGGCAGCCCCGTGGCAGCCGTCGCCAAGAAGTCCATCGTCAAGGTCGTCGGTACGGCCCCGAGCTGCGGCAAGGTCCTCGAAGGCACCGGTTTTGTCTTCTCCGACCGCAGGGTGATGACCAACGCCCATGTCGTCGGCGGCGTCGACGAGCCGACCGTCCAGATCGGCGGCCAGGGCCGGCTGTACGACGCGAAGGTCGTCCTCTACGACTGGCAGCGCGACATCGCCGTACTCGACGTACCGGACCTCGTCGCGAAGCCGCTGAAGTTCACCGACACCGATCACGACGCCGACACCGGGAACAGCGCCATCGTCGCGGGCTTCCCGGAGAACGGCTCGTACGACGTACGGGCCGCGCGCGTCCGGGGCCGTATCGACGCCGACGGACCGGACATCTACCACCGGGGCACTGTCCGCCGCGATGTGTACTCGCTCTTCGCGACCGTCCGTCAGGGCAACTCCGGCGGACCGCTGCTGACCCCCGACGGCAAGGTGTACGGAGTCGTCTTCGCGAAGTCGCTCGACGACCCCGACACCGGCTATGCGCTGACGGCCGACGAGATCCGCCAGGACATCGCGCAGGGCCGCACCGCCAACCAGCAGGTCGACAGCCAGGCGTGCGCCCTCTAGAGCCTCTCCGGCCCTGATCCGCCGGACAGGCCCTGGGCGTGCTGCCCCGCGGCAGCCGGGAGAGTCGTGGAAGTCCCGCCCGGCCGGTGAACGCTCACCGTCCGGCCGGGGCGGACATCATCCGCGTGGATGGCGCAGCCGCGCCGAGACCCAGCGGGCCCGACGGCGCAGAATGCGCGGAATACCGAGCCGGGGATCATGCAGAACATGCATATCGTGCACCCGGCCCTGGGGGCCGCCCCCCTCATGAGTGCTCGGACTCGCCGTGGCGGTCGAGCGACGGTTGCGTGCTGCGTCACCGAAGTCGTGCGTCCAGCCCATACCTCGACGTCTGCCCGTGCCTCATGGTCGGTAACCGCCCATCCGCCAGCCAATTGGCCTATGCGCCGGGCAATTGGCTGTTCGTCGGACAACTGTGCCCGTACGGCTACCGGTCGGGCTCGGGATCCTTGAGCCAGTTGATGAGTTCGACCGAGAACCCGTCCGGATCCTCCTCGTGGGGGAAGTGCCCCAGACCGTCGAAAAGTCGCCAACGGTACGGCGCTTCGACGTACTCGCCGGACCCCGCCGCGCTCCGCGTACGGATCGCCGGATCGAGTGAACCGTGAAGGTGCAGTGTGGGTACCCGCACCGGCCGCTTCATGCGCCGGTTGAACTGGATTCCGTCCGGACGGGCCAGGGAGCGCACCATCCATCGGTACGGCTCGATCGAGCAGTGCGCCGTCGACGGGATGCACATCGCGCGCCGGTAGACGTCGATCGCCGCATCGCCGGGGAACTCAGGGGTCCGGGGGCCCGCCCAGTCACGGATCAG
Source organism: Streptomyces sp. NBC_01224 (assembly GCF_036002945.1). Classification (NCBI taxonomy): domain Bacteria; kingdom Bacillati; phylum Actinomycetota; class Actinomycetes; order Kitasatosporales; family Streptomycetaceae; genus Streptomyces; species Streptomyces sp. NBC_01224. The sequence continues at coordinate 4,999,954 of NZ_CP108529.1, forward strand.
CCGGCCCACCAACGCCGCGTCGTCCGCGACGAGCTGACGCTCCGGCACCCACGGGCGCTGGAAGCCCCAGATGTACGAGCCCGCGCGGGACTGCGCGAAGTCGGAGAGCATCGAGGAACGCCAGCGGCGCGGATGCGGCATCGAGGAGACCACGAGGCGGCGCACCAGCTTCGGCCGCATCACCGCGGCCGTCCAGGCGAGGTAGCCACCCATGTCGTGGCCGACCAGGGCGGCGTCCGGTTCGCCGAGCGAGCGGATCACGCCGGTGATGTCGAGCGCCAGGTTGGCGGGGTCGTAACCCCGGGGCGTACGGTCACTGCCGCCGACCCCGCGCAGATCCATCGCCACGGCCCGGAAACCGGCGTCGGCCAGTGCGGTGAGCTGATGGCGCCAGGTCCACCAGAACTGCGGGAAGCCGTGCAGCAGCAGCACCAGCGGCCCCTCGCCGAGCTCAGCGATGTGGAAGCGGGCGCCGTTGGCCGCCACGTCCCGGTGGGTCCACGGCCCGTCGAGCCGTACCGGCCCGCCGGAGCCGGCCGGGCCGGGGGAACTCGGCAGGCCGGAGGGGCCCGAGGGGCCTGAGCGGCCGGTCGAGCCCGAGGAGCCGTCCGGGCCCGCCTGACCGTTCGGGCTTACCCGGCCTTCCGGGCCTGCCTGACCTTCCGGGCCTACTGGGCCGGATGCACTGGAATCGGGGACCGTCATGTGGACGAGCGTGCCACAGCGGACGCCTTGTCCTGGACCGAAGACTTCTCCAGGGCCTTGTCCGCCGGCCGGCTGCCCACGGCGGCCGGACGGCTCGCCCCCGCCGTGACAGCGGGCCGCGGGTGCGGCTTGACGCCCTGCAGTACGGCCGCCGTCTGCTTGGCCGAAGCGATGGACTTCTCCGGCGGCTTCACCTTCTTGAACTTGGCGAAGGCGAACAGCGCGAGCAACACACCCAGCACGATGAAGGCGGCGCCCACGATCGCGAACGACACGGCGAGGCCGAGCCCCAGGTAGTGGATTCCGTACGCCGCCGCGAAGCTCAACACCGGGATCGCGAACAGAACCAGCACGCCCGCGATGATGAACGCCACGCTCCCGGTCACGCCACGCTTGACGTCCTGCCGCACTTCGGCCTTGGCCAGGGCGATCTCGTCGTGCACCAGTGCGGACATCTCGGCCGTCGCCGCGGCGACCAGCTGCCCGAGACTGCGGTCGGCACTGCCCGCGTTGTTGCCGGGGTCGCTCATCCCTGACTCCCTCTCCTGCTCTCCTGCTCAACACATCTGGTGTCAGATCATGCCGGACTGTCCGGCTTGCTGCTCGCTGCCCCCGCCAGTTGGGCAAGGCGGCGGTGCTCGGCCGCCTTCTTCTCGTAGATCGCGGCCATCCGCAGGTGGTACTCCGGGTCGTCCTGCTCGTAGACGTCGGGCACGCCGTCCTCGTCCTCGTCGAGCTCCTCCGCCTCGTACAGCGTCCGGTATCTGCGTACCCGGAGTTTGAGCAGTGCACCGGAGAGTACGGCGGCTGTCAGCGAGCCGAGCAGCACGGCGGCCTTGATTTCGTTGATCATGTCCTCGTCGCCGACGAAGGCCAGTTCACCGATGAGCAGCGAGACGGTGAAGCCGATCCCGGCGAGCGAGGCGACCGCGAAGACATCCGCCCAGGCCAGGTCCTTGTTCAGCTCCGCCTTCGTGAAGCGGGTGGCCAGCCATGTACCGCCGAAGATGCCTACTGTCTTGCCGACGACGAGCCCCAGGACGACACCGAGCGTCTCGGGCCGCGTGAAGACGCCCGCCAGCGCGCCGCCGGAGAGGGAGACACCTGCTGAGAAGAGGGCGAACAGCGGCACGGCGATACCGGCCGACAGCGGGCGGATCAGGTGCTCGATGTGCTCGCCGGGGGAGTGGGTCTCGCCGTCCCGCCGGGTGCAGCGGAGCATCAGGCCCATGGCGACACCGGCAATGGTGGCGTGGATGCCGCTGTTGTACATCAGGCCCCAGATGACCAGGGCGAGCGGTACGTAGATGTACCAGCCGCGCACATTCCTGCGCAGCAGCAGATAGAAGACGGCGAGGCCGATGAAGGCGCCGGTCAGCGCCATGAAGTTGATCTGCTCGGTGAAGAAGACCGCGATGATCAGGATCGCGAAGAGGTCGTCGACGACGGCGAGCGTCAGCAGGAAGGCGCGCAGCGCGTTCGGCAGCGAGGTGCCGATGACCGCGAGGACGGCGAGCGCGAAGGCGATATCGGTGGCGGTGGGGACGGCCCAGCCGTGCGTGGAACCCCCGCCGGTCACGGCCACGAGTGTGTAGACGACGGCCGGAACCGCCATTCCGCACAGTGCGGCGACGACCGGGAGGGCGGCCGCCCTGGGGTCGCGCAGTTCGCCCGCGACCAGTTCCCGCTTGAGTTCGACGCCCGCAACGAAGAAGAAGATCGCTAGCAGCCCGTCCGCCGCCCAGTGCTCCACGGAGAGGTTGAGGCCAAGTGACCCGGGACCGAAGTGGAAGTCGCTGACAGCCGCGTAACCGGAACCGAAGGTGTTCGCCCACACCAGGGCGGCTATTGCGGCGACCAGCAGGATGACTCCGCCGACGGTCTCGGTGCGCAGGGCATCCGCGAGGTAGTTCCGCTCGGGGAGGGACAGGCGCGCCAGAAAAGTGCGGCGGGAGGAAGGGGGCGTGGAGGTGGGCGTGGCCACGAGTGAGGACCTCCGGGTCGGTACGGCAGCGATGGCATGGCTGATGCACTCGCCGACCAGACTTCCCGGCACACCCTGTGGAGATTTCTTATTGCTTTGTTGACGCGGCTGCCACTGTACCCGGGGTGCGCGGGGCGGTACGAAGTGATCTTCACCTTAAACGCCCGAGGGGCACCCGGCGCGTTGCCGGATGCCCCTCGGGGACGTACTCGCCTCGGTCAGTCCTCGGATGAGGAGGAGGACGGCAGCTGGGTCTGGATGAGGTCCATCACTGAGGAGTCGGTGAGCGTCGTGACATCGCCCAGCTCGCGGTTCTCGGCGACGTCACGCAGCAGACGCCGCATGATCTTGCCGGAGCGGGTCTTCGGCAGTTCGGCGACCGGCAGGATCCGCTTCGGCTTGGCGATCGGGCCGAGGGTGGCGCCGACGTGGTTGCGCAGCTCGGCAACGAGCTCGTCCGAGGCGGCAGCCGAACCGCGCAGTATCACGAAGGCGACGATGGCCTGGCCGGTCGTCTCGTCGGCGGCGCCGACCACGGCAGCCTCGGCGACCGAGGGGTGCGATACGAGCGCCGACTCGACCTCGGTGGTCGAGATGTTGTGCCCGGACACGAGCATCACGTCGTCGACCCGGCCGAGCAGCCAGATGTCGCCGTCCTCGTCCTTCTTGGCGCCGTCGCCCGCGAAGTACTTGCCCTCGAAGCGCGACCAGTACGTGTCGATGAAGCGCTGGTCGTCGCCCCAGATGGTGCGGAGCATCGACGGCCACGGCTCGGTGAGGACGAGATAGCCGCCCCCGCCGTTCGGAACCTCGTTGGCCTCGTCGTCGACGACCGTGGCGGAGATACCGGGCAGGGCGCGCTGGGCGCTTCCCGGCTTGGTCTCCGTGACGCCCGGCAACGGCGAAATCATCATGGCGCCGGTCTCGGTCTGCCACCAGGTGTCCACGATCGGGCACTTGTCGGCGCCGATGTGCTTGCGGTACCACATCCACGCCTCGGGGTTGATCGGCTCACCGACCGAACCGAGGACACGAAGACTGCTCAGGTCGAACTTGGCGGGGATGTCGTCACCCCACTTCATGAACGTACGGATCGCGGTCGGCGCGGTGTACAGGATCGTGACGCCGTACTTCTGCACGATCTCCCAGAAACGCCCCTGGTGCGGGGAGTCGGGCGTGCCCTCGTACATGACCTGCGTCGCGCCGTTGGCCAGCGGGCCGTAGACGATGTACGAGTGGCCGGTCACCCAGCCGATGTCGGCGGTGCACCAGAAGACATCGGTCTCCGGCTTGAGGTCGAAGACCGCGTTGTGGGTGTACGCGGCCTGCGTGAGGTAGCCACCGGAGGTGTGCAGGATGCCCTTCGGCTTACCCGTCGTGCCGGAGGTGTAGAGGATGAAGAGCGGCTGCTCCGCCTCGAACGCCTCGGGGGTGTGCTCGGCGGACTGCCGACCGGTGATCTCGTGCCACCAGACGTCGCGGCCCTCGGTCCACGCGGTGTCCTGGCCGGTGCGCCGTACCACAAGGACATGCTCGATGCTGTCGAAACGGGAGACGGCGTCGTCCACGGCGGGCTTGAGTGCGGACGGCTTGCCGCGGCGGTAGCCACCGTCGGCGGTGATGACGACCTTGGCGTCCGCGTCCTGGATACGGGCGGCGATGGCGTCGGCGGAGAAGCCGCCGAAGACCACAGAGTGCGCCGCGCCGATGCGGGCACAGGCCAGCATCGCGATGGCAGCCTCGGGGATCATCGGCAGATAGACGGCGACCCGGTCGCCCTTACGGACACCGAGCTCGGTGAGGGCGTTCGCTGCGCGGGAGACCTCGTCCTTCAGGTCGGCGTAGGTGATGGCGCGGCTGTCGCCGGGCTCACCCTCGAAGTGGATGGCGACCCGGTCGCCATGGCCGGCCTCGACATGGCGGTCCACGCAGTTGTACGCGACGTTGAGCTTGCCGTCCGCGAACCACTTCGCGAAGGGCGGGTTGCTCCAGTCGAGCGTCTCGGTCGGCTCTGTGGCCCAGGTCAGGCGACGGGCCTGCTCGGCCCAGAAGCCCAGCCGGTCCGCCTCGGCCTGCTCGTACGCCTCCGCTTTGACGTTGGCATTGGCGGCCAGATCGGCAGGCGGTGCAAACCGCCGCTCCTCCTTGAGCAGATTGGCCAGGCTTTCGTTGCTCACGACATCTCCCATTCCCAGGGTGTCCGTTGTGTCCCGGGGCATAGCTCATCAGGCCAAAGGCCGGGTGACAAGTGTCTGCCCGGAATTGGTTTAGACCTGTGTCTCGTGTATGGAGACACGGTCCCGCCTCCACGTGCGGTCCGGTGCGGCGAGGCGCGGTGCACCACAGTGCGGAACACAGCGACACGGAGCGTATGGAGCGACACGGAGGCGGGACCACAAGGTCTCACGGACCGGGGGCGAATGTGGTTCAGACGCCGGTACGTTCCAACTCGCCGGAGCCGGCTGGATCACCCGGGGCGGCAGGCCCGGGGGTGTCGGCGTCGCCGGGGGAGCGGGAGTCGGCCAGCACGTGGGAACCGGCCAGGGCATGGGAATCGGCCAGGGTGCGGGAATCGGAGGAGGCGTGTGCGTCGCCAGGGTCCACGCGGTTGAATACCTCGTCGAGCGCGAGCCCGGCGCTCGCGCCCTCGGCCAGCAGATAGGCCTGCGCCTCGCCCACATGGAAGTACATCCCGTGCAGTTGGAGCGTGCCCTCGGCGAGCCGCCGCGCCACCGGTCCATGGGCCCGCAGATGGTCCAACTGCTGGACCACATTGGTGAGGCAGAGCTGCTCCACCGCATCGGCCGGAAGACGGCCGGAGATCCGGGCCCAGGCATGATGCCGGGACGCCATCCGCTCCAGGCTCGGCAGCCCATGCCTCAGCCAGCGCCACAGGGACGTCGGCGGAGTGTCCGGGCCCGGTTTGGAGCCGAGCAGAGCCTGCATCGCGCCGCAGCCGGAGTGTCCGCAGACGGTGATGGAATCCACCTTCAGCACATCCACTGCGTACTCGATCGCGGCGCCCACCGAGTCGTCACTCGACTCGGCGTCCGGCGGGGGTACCAGATTGCCGATGTTTCGTACGGTGAACAGGTCACCCGGGCCGCTCGCCGTGATCATGCTGGTGACCAGGCGGGAGTCGGCGCAGGTGATGAAGAGCTGGGAGGGGCGTTGACCCTCGCGGGCCAACCGGGCCAGCTCCTCGCGCACCAGCGGAGCGGTGTTCCGCTGGAACGAACTCAGGCCGCTGAACAGGCGGTTGCCGCCGGTCCGGCGCGGGGCGGCGGTGGGTGAGTCGGCGGGGCCGGGGGTGCTGTGGGCTCCGGGGGCGTTGTGGGGCGTGTGGTGCTCGGGGGAGCGGTCCTCGACGGAACCGGATCCGGAGTCGCTGGCGGGGCCCGTGCCTAGGCGGGCGTGGTGGGTCTCGGGCGTCTGGCCTGGCCGGTCGTGGCAGTGATGGTTGCGCCACGGCGTCCAGGGGCGGCAACAGGAATGCGCCGCCGAGGCGGGCTCGGCGATCCGTCCGCCGGACCTGCCGGTGAAGACGACCCGGCCGCCGTGGGCCGTCTGGGCAATGCTCCAGTCCTGGATCGTCTCGTACGCCGCATGGTCCATGAAAAAGCCATCCAGCTCGACGACGGCATCCCCGTCCTGGGGCAGCCGGGCGAGCGCCCGACTGAGCCGGGGCACCGCGAGAAACGTCAACTGACCCTGTACGACCACCAGATGCTGACCGCCCTGTTCGGTCACTGTGATCCTGGTCCGGGCCAGCCGGTGCAGGGCGACGGCCACCGCCACCGCGATGCCAATCACTACACCCTTGAGCACACCGAAGAGGAGCACGCCGGTGATCGTCGCCCCGTACACCAGGAATTCCCGGTGCTTATGGACATTGCGGATGTGGGCGAAACTCACCATCTGGATGCCGACCATCATGACCAGCGCGGCGAGCGCGGCCAGTGGGATCTGCTCCAGGGCGGTGACCAGCAGCCCTGCGGCGAGCACCACCCAGACGCCGTGCAGCACGGTGGAGGCGCGGCCCGTTGCTCCGGCCCGCACATTCGCCGAACTGCGCACCGCACCGCCGGACACCGCCAGCCCGCCGACAAGCCCGGACAGGGTGTTGGCGATGCCCTGGGCACGCAGCTCACGGTCGAGATCAGAGCGTCTGACGGGCGGGTCCGGCGGGTCCGGCGGGGGCGAAGAGGACGGGCCCGGGCCCTGGGCCGAGGCTGAAACCGAAACCGAAACCGAAACCGAAACCGAAGCCGGATCCGAGGCCGAGGACGACGTCAAGTCGGCTTTGGATCGGGCGGCCGCTTGCCCGCCGGCACGGTCGGCCGACAGCTTGTCCACGGCGACCGCGGCGAGCAACGACTCCAGACTGGCCACCAACATCACTGTTAACACAGCGGTGGCCAGAGCGAGTGCCGGGCCGTGCGGCATCTCCGGCAGTGCGTGCGAGCGCCAGGACGGCAGATCGACCCGGGCGATTCCGGGCGCCGTGATCGCGGCCACCGCCGTCGCGGTCACCACCGCAGCGAGGGCTGCCGGAATCCGCCGTACCACTCGGCCGATGCGCCCCGGAATCCGCGGCCACAGGATCAGGACGGCGATGGTCAGCACGCCGATCAGCGGGGCGGCCGGACTCACCCGCCCCAACTGGTCCGGAAGGGCGAGGGCGTTGGCGACGGCTGAACTCTGAGGCGAGCCGCCGAGCACGATTTGCAGCTGGGCGAGTGCGATGGCCACGCCGATGCCGGCGAGGGTGCCGTGCACGATGGCGGGGCTGACGGCGAGGGCGCTGCGCGCCGCCCGCAACGAGCCCAGCAGGATCTGCAGAAGTCCCGCGCCGATGGTGATCGCGCAGGTGGTGCGCCAGCCGTAGATCTGAATCAACTCGGCTGTGACCACGGTCAGTCCGGCGGACGGGCCGCTGACCTGGAGGGGTGTGCCGCCGAGCAGTCCAGCGACGATTCCGCCGATCGCGGCGGAGATGAGGCCGGCCTCCAGCGGGGCATCCATGGCGACGGCGAGGCCGAGCGACATAGGGACGGCGAGCAGGAAGACCGTGATCGATGAGGACAGGTCAGCGCCCGCGATGCGGAATCGTCCGCGGCGCGGCGGCGGTGGCGGGCTGTGCGGTCGTTTGATTCCCGAGGCGCGGGGTGGGCGCGAACTGCGGGATGTGCGGTCATGACGAGTGGGGACGCAAGCGGACATTTTCCCGTCTCCTCCGGGGCAGCGCGGTCGCGGAACGTGGGGGACGCGGCCGTGGGTCACGGCGTGCAGCGGCGGGATTTCTCAACTCTCAGTAAATAGATCGTAATGGAGAGTAAAGATCTCTGTCCATGCTTGCGATCAAATGGCTCATTCAATCACCCGTTCAAGTGAATAAGCCGCTTTTCATTCGGCTTGTCATACTAATTCCGCCATAGCTGCGTGTGACCTTTGACCTCGCCGCGTCTGCGCTTCAACGCAAATTTCCCGCAAGGAAGAGGGTGGGCGGATGATGGGTGCCGCGAAGAGGATCGCCGCCAAGCGGGTCGCCCTGGGTGTCATGGCCGTTGCACTCGCCGTGGGAGTGGTTGGCTGCTCCTCCCGCTCGGATTCCAGAACCGGAGCCGCCGGCCCCGGTACCGCGAAGCGAGACGCCGGAGCGAAGAAGAACCTCCCCCGAGCCGCACCCGAAAGCATGTTCCGCCTCATCGGCGACGGCTCCACCGCCTTCACGGGCAGTCAGCCGAAGCAGCCCGTGGCGCAGCGCCTGGCACCTGGTCAGAAGCCCCCGCAATTCGTGGTGTTCTCGTGGGACGGCGCCGGAGAGGACAGCCAGAAGCTGTTCTCGCACTTCCGCGAGGTGGGCAAGAAATACCACGCGAACATGACGTACTTCCTCAGCGGCGTGTATCTGCTGCCTGAAGGTAAGCGGGAGCTCTACGACCCGCCGAAGCACAGCGTCGGCAGCTCTGACATCGGCTTCAACGACACCGAGGGAATCCGGAACACCGTCACCCAGGTTCGCGGCGCCTGGGAGGACGGCGACGAGATCGGCACGCACTTCAATGGCCACTTCTGCGGCCCCGACGGTGGCGTCGGCACCTGGTCCGTCGATCAGTGGAAGAGCGAGATCGGCCAGGCCAAGACCTTTGTGAAGAGCTGGAAGACCAACGACCCCGACCTCAAGAGCGAGCAGCCGCTTCCCTTCGACTACGACAAGGAGCTCATCGGTGGCCGCACCCCCTGTCTGGAGGGGCAGGAGAACGCGGTGGCCGCAGCGCGGGCGATGGGCTTCCGCTACGACTCCAGTGGCGTCAACAACCAGGTCTGGCCCGAGAAGAAGGACGGCATCTGGGATCTTTCGATGCAGCTCATCCCGGTTCCGGGGCGCGAGTTCGAGACCCTGTCGATGGACTACAACTTCATGTTCAACCAGTCCGGTACGACGCAGGGCGATCCGGGCCGACACGGGTACTGGGGCAACCAGATGCGCGACGGCCTGATCCAGGCCTTCGAGCGCGCGTATGACGGGAACCGTGCTCCGCTGATCATCGGCAACCACTTCGAGTCCTGGAACGGCGGCACGTACATGCGGGCCGTCGAGCAGACCATCGCGACGGTCTGCGCCAAGGAGGGCGTCCGCTGCGTGTCCTTCCGGCAGCTGGCCGACTGGCTGGACGCACAGGACCCGGCAACGTTGGCGAAGCTCGGCAGGCTCGATGTCGGCCAGGCCCCGGCGAAGGGCTGGACGGACTTCCTCGACGAGGCCGCGACTTCGGGCCCAGACGCGGACCGGGCGTCGGGGACCGGCAAGACTCAAGCCGGATCAGGCTGGTCACTGGCTCGGTGACCGTGCTCGGCCACCGAGCCGCACGTCCCTCGGCTGCGACTGCCGCTTGAGGGCGCCATGGCGCCCCGGCCGGAACGAGGGCATCCTCCCGGCCGGGGCGCCGACGGATCAAGCGGGCTGAGCGGCGCCGTCCTGCACGTACCGCTCGTCGAGCACGAAGGCAGGGTCGACCTGGGCAGCCAGGTCGGCGCCCGTCTTCTCATTGCCCCAGCTCTCCGCGTTCTTCAGATGGAAGTGCACCATCTGCCGCGTATAGCGTTCCCAGTCCCGCTGCTCGTACGAATCCTCCGCGGCGTTCTGCAGTGCCTGCAGGGCCATCCGGTTGTCCGCCTCCAGCAGCTCGAAGCGGGCCGGCCTGCCCTTCTCCATGGCCCGTACCCAGTCGGAGTGCCCGACGCCGACCAGCAGATCGGCGCCCACCTCGGCACGCAGGAAGTCCAGATCGTCCTCGCCCTGCACCTTGTTGCCGATGACCTTCAGCGCGACCCCGAAGTCCCGGGCGTACTCCTTGTACTGGCGGTAGACCGAGACGCCCTTCCGGGTCGGCTCGGCGACCAGGAACGTCATGTCGAAGCGGGTGAACATCCCGGAAGCGAAGGAGTCTGAACCTGCTGTCATGTCAACGACGACATAGTCGTCGGGGCCGTCGACGAGATGGTTGAGGCAGAGCTCGACCGCACCGACCTTGGAGTGGTAGCAGGCCACACCCAGATCCGACTCGGTGAATGGCCCGGTGGCCATCAGCTGGATCTCCCCGTCGTCGAGCCGGACCGTGCGCGCGCAGGCGTCGTAGATCGGGTTGTTCTCGCGGACCCGTAGCAGCCGCGAGCCCTCGCCGGGCGGAGTCGTCTTGATCATCGTCTCGACGGAGGCGATACGGGGATTGCTGCCGCGCAGATACTCCTTGATCAGAGGTAGCTGGGCTCCCATGGCGGGTAGCGTCGCAGCCTCTTGGTCGTCGAGGCCGAGCGCGGCCCCGAGGTGCTGGTTGATGTCGGCGTCCACCGCGACGACATGGGCTTCATTGGCGGCAAGGTGGCGGATGAAGAGCGAGGACAGTGTGGTCTTGCCGCTGCCGCCCTTACCTACGAAAGCGATCTTCATGTTCACCTAGGGTAGCGGCATGATTGCAGTCTGCTGTCATGCTTCGTGAAGAAGGCCACTCTCGGGCGGTATCGGTGTAGGGGACGCGTAGCCTCGCTACTTATGAGTACGACTGCCTCTGATCCGCTCGCCACCCTGGGCACCTTGCCGGGGGTCGCCGACGCGGTGGACTCCGTACGCAAGGCCGTCGACCGGGTCTACGGTCACCGCGTCATGCGGCGCCGCAGCAACGAGGTCACCGCTGAAGCGGCGCTGCGCGGCGCCCGTGGCTCGGCGGCGCTGTCCGGTGCCGACTGGAATCTGGAGGAGGTGCGCCGGCGTAGCGACTTCAGCGGTGACGGTGAGGCGCATGTGATCGGAGCGGCCCTGAGGCTCACCGCCGAAGCGGGTCAACTGCTCTCCATCTGGCGGCAGTCGCCGCTGCGTGTCCTGGCGCGGCTGCATCTGGTTGCGGCGGGCGGCGCGGCGCCCGAGGATGCTGTCGGTCGGCCACGGCTGGCAGGCGAACCCGTGGACGAGCCGCTGATCGAAGCGCCGCTGCCGGATGCCGAGGAAGTGGCGGGGCGGCTGGAAGGGCTTTCTGGATTGATCCTTTCGGGCACTGCCGCGCCCGCGCTGGTGACGGCGGCGGTCGTGCACGGTGAACTGCTGGCTCTGCGTCCCTTCGGTTCGTACAACGGCCTCGTCGCGCGTACCGCCGAGCGGATCGTGCTGATCGGGAGCGGCCTCGACCCCAAATCGATCTGCCCCGCCGAGGTGGGCCACGCCGAGCAGGGGCGGGCGGCGTATGTCGCTGCGTTCGAGGGTTACCTGTCGGGGACGCCGGAGGGGATGGCGGCCTGGATCGCGCACTGCGGGCGCGCCGTGGAGCTGGGCGTCAGGGAATCGACTGCGGTGTGCGAGGCGCTGCAGCGCGGCGCTGCGTAGCAGCGCGCGTCGCGTCCGCGGGCTGGGCGCGGCAGGCGGGTGCGGCGAATCGATGACTTCACCGCGATGACTCCACTGCCGTAACTTCACTGCCCGGAAATAGGGTTGCGGCGGTACCGTCTTCGGTACCGCCGCTGGCATGTCTACCCAGTTACCAGGCGTCCTCGATATGTGCCCATCAGGTCGGGGGCTTTGCCCGTTCCCTGGTGCGGCTGGCCCGTAATCGACGGGTCGACGTCGCGTGGGTGCTCGGTTTTCATGCTCGGTCCGTGGGGCCTTCTCTGCGTTATCAGGTAGTCCTCTCGGATGTCCTTGGTCTCGCGGGCCGTTGAGTCCTTTCTACTCCAGAGCCGGGGCGAGCGGTAGTGCTAGCCACACTTCTTTACTTTTAGGTTCAATTACGGGCGAGTTGGACAACTCGGCTTGACCGGGTGAATCGGACTGATCGGTCGCCCTGCTTGATCCCATTGATCGGGCCGGCGGCGGGGCCCAGGGGGTGCGTCGGGGCGCCGCTGCCCGGCTCATGCATCAGGCGGAGGTCGTGGTGGTGCGGCGGCGGGAGGTGTACCAGACCAGTCCCGCTGTGACGGCGGCTGCGCCCAGCGCTGCCGCAGCGAGCAACGCCGGGCGCGGCGGCATCGAGAACGTCGGCAGGCGCTGCTTGAGTCGGACCGGTCGGTCAAAGGCGAGAATCGGCCATTCGCGAAGGGTCGCTTCGCGCCGCAGGGCGCGGTCCGGATTCACTGCGTGCGGGTGGCCGACCGACTCCAGCATCGGTACGTCGGTCGCGGAATCGCTGTAGGCGTAGCAGCGCGACAGGTCGTATCCCTCCGACACTGCGAGGGCCTTGACCGCCTCGGCCTTCGTCGGCCCGTACGCGTAGTACTCCACTTCGCCGGTGAAGCAGCCGTCGTCACCGACGACCATCCGGGTGGCGACGACTCGGTCGGCGCCGAGCAGCTCGCCGATAGGCTCGACGACCTCGGCGCCCGAGGTCGAGACGATCACCACATCGCGTCCGGCGGTGTGATGCTCCTCGATGAGCGTCGCCGCTTCGTCGTAGATGATCGGGTCGATCAGATCGTGCAGGGTCTCGGCGACGATTTCCTTCACTTGCTGGACGTTCCAACCCTTGCAGAGCGCGGAGAGATATTCCCGCATCCGCTCCATCTGGTCGTGATCTGCGCCCCCGGCAAGGAACACGAACTGTGCGTACGCAGTGCGCAGTACAGCGCGGCGGTTGATCAGTCCGCCTTGGTAGAAGGACTTGCTGAAGGTCAGCGTCGAAGACTTCGCAATGACCGTCTTGTCCAGGTCGAAGAAGGCTGCTGTGCGCGGCAAGAAGCGGTTTTCCACAAGGCTGAGCATAGGGGCCCACCATTCGGCGTAAACTCTGGCGCGTGGGTTTGCCTGAGAAGGCTCTCGGGTACACCATGGAAGTCACGGATCGTTCGCGACCGTGCTAACCCGGTCCGGCTCCTCCCCCCCCGAGTCGGCCGTGGGGACGACCCCCGCTCTCCCCCCCGGCGGGGGTCGTCGCATGTCCGGACGCGTTTCTGCCATTCGGAATCAAGCATTCTGCCTCTCTTTCGGCCGCGATGGCCCACTTCTCGTTCCGTCTCTCACCATCTTGGCTCGTCACGGTGCGTAGCGGAAGTGCTGCTCTCCGGAAGTCGCCGGTATGAGCGACGGAGATATTCACAACGGCAGAGTTGTCCACAGTTTTTGAGCAAGATCCACACGATTTCCCGAAGCGCTGCACGGTGATTCCAGTCGCGAAGTCCGCGGCTTGTGGAATCGCCGATCTCGGAACGCTCCGAGATCACCGCGAACCGCGATGAAGGTGTAGCGAGAAGGGGGCGGAGACCGTGGCTGAATCCATCGCACGGGATCGTCTGCCGACCGTCGGGGTGCGACGGAGCGGACCGTTGATCGTGACCGAGGATGTGGAACTCCTCGATGATCTGCTGCGGCTGTGCGCGGCCGCCGGAGCGGAACCAGAAGTTCATCACTCGTTGCCCGAACGCAGAGGCGGCTGGGAGCAGGCCCCGATGGTTCTCGTGGGAGACGATGCCGCCCAGCGGTGCCGCGGAGCGGCACGCAGGCGCGGTGTGATGCTCGTAGGCCGGGACCAGGACGCCCCGGATGTCTGGCGTCGCGCCGTGGAGATCGGGGCCGAATATGTGCTGAGGCTGCCCGATTCGGAGGGCTGGCTCGTCGATCAGATCGCCAATGCGGCGGAAGGCGTGGGCCGGCCGGCACTCACCGTCGGGGTGATCGGCGGACGGGGCGGATCCGGCGCATCCACACTGGCCTGCGCCCTCGCGGTGACCGCGGCCAGGGCCGGACGGCGGACCATGCTGATCGACGGTGACCCGCTCGGCGGGGGCATCGATGTGCTGCTCGGCGGCGAACGGGCCGAGGGAATGAGATGGCCGGATTTCGCCCATTCCAAAGGGCGGGTCGGCGGAGGCGCACTGGAAGAGTCGCTGCCCGCACTGCACGGTCTGCGGGTGCTCAGCTGGGGCCGCGACGACTGGGTGGTCATCCCGCCACAGGCCATACAGGCCGTGCTGGCCGCCGCGCGCAGGCTCGGCGGGGTGGTGGTCGTCGATCTGCCGCGCCGGGTCGACGAGTCGGTGGCCGAGGCGCTCGCACAGCTGGACCTCGGGCTGTTGGTGGTCCCCGGAGAGCTTCGCGCAGTCGCGGCGGCGAAGCGGGTGGCGTCTATGGCCGGGATGGTGCTGGACGACCTGCGGGTGGTGGCCCGTGGCCCGTACGCGGCGGGCCTCGACGAGCGGTGGGTGGCGCAGGCGCTGGGGCTGCCACTTGCCGGGGAACTCCCGCTCGACGCCGGGTTGCTGGCCACTCAGGACGGCGGCACACCGCCCGGCGGCAGTGCGCGCGGTCCACTGGCCAGGTTCTGCGCGGCGTTCTGGGAGCGGGCACTCGCTCCGGAGGCTGCAGGGGGACGCGCCGGTGGGGGTGTGTCATGACGGAGACGCTGCTCGACGCCGTACGGCAACGGCTGGCACAGAGCGGCGCGGCGCCGACCCCGGCCGGGGTCGCGGCAGCTCTTCGGGCCCAGGGACGGCTGCTCGGCGATGCCGAAGTGCTCGGCGCGGCCGATGAGTTGCGCGGCGAGCTGGTCGGCACCGGGGTGCTGGAACCGCTGCTCGCCGACCCGGCCGTGACGGATGTCCTGGTCTCCGCGCCGGACCGGGTGTGGGTGGACCGGGGCGGCGGGCTCGAACTCACCGGAGTGACCTTTCCGGACGCCGCCGCGGTGCGCAGACTGGCACAGCGGCTGGCGGCCGTGGCGGGGCGGCGGCTGGACGACGCCCGGCCCTGGGTGGACGCGCGGCTGCCGGACGGCACCCGTATGCATGCCGTGCTGCCGCCGGTGTCCGTCGGCTCGACGTGCCTGTCGCTGCGGGTGGTGCGGCCCAGGGCCTTCTCGCTGACGGAGCTGGTCGCGGCGGGGACCGTGCCGCCGGGCGGTGACCGGGTACTGAGGGCGTTGGTGGAAGCCCGGGTCTCGTATCTGATCAGTGGGGGGACGGGGGCGGGGAAGACGACCCTCTTGTCGAGTCTGCTGGGCGCGGTCGGGGAGCGTGAGCGAATCGTGCTCGCCGAGGACTCGGCGGAGCTGCGGCCGGACCATCCGCATGTGGTGCGCCTGGAGTCGCGCCCTGCCAACCAGGAGGGGGCGGGGCGAGTGACCCTGAGAGACCTGGTGCGGCAGGCGCTGCGGATGCGGCCCGACCGGCTGGTGGTCGGGGAGGTGCGGGGCGCCGAGGTCACCGAACTGCTGGCCGCGCTGAACACTGGCCACGAGGGCGGCTGCGGGACGGTTCATGCTAATGCAGCCGAGCACGTCCCGGCCCGCCTTGAGGCATTGGGGACGGCGGCGGGACTGGACCGGACGGCACTTCACAGCCAGTTGGCGGCAGCGCTGTCGGT
This sequence comes from Streptomyces sp. NBC_01224, assembly GCF_036002945.1. NCBI lineage: Bacteria > Bacillati > Actinomycetota > Actinomycetes > Kitasatosporales > Streptomycetaceae > Streptomyces > Streptomyces sp. NBC_01224. The sequence continues at coordinate 5,015,487 of NZ_CP108529.1, forward strand.
GGTGGTCCATCTCGTACGGGACCGGGCCGGGCAGCGGCGGATCGCCGAGGTGCAGGTCCTGGAGCGGGATGCGGCTGGGCTGGTGGTGACCGTGCCGGCACTGCGCTGGGGCACCGACGGATTTGTGCAGGAGCGGGGCTGGGAACGGCTGCGGTCGATGACCGGGGGTGCGCTGTGAGCGGTGGCGCGACGGTGGGTCTGGCCCCCGGCGCGAGCTGTGCGGCGGTCTTGTGCGTCGGGGTGGCGGCCTGGCTGGTGGTGGTGCAGGACCAGGGGCGTCGGCGAGCGCGGGTGTTGTTGTTCGACGGGGTGATGGAGTCGCCGCTCCGTGAGCGCTGGGAGCAGACTCGGGCTTGGTTCCAGGAGCGATTGCGGGCGCGGCGGGAGTGGCTTTGCCTGCCCGTGGCGCTGGCCATCGCCGTGCTGGGGGAATCCGTGCTGCCGGTGCTGGCGGTGGCGGTGGCGGTGCCTCTGGTGCGGCGGTGGCTGCGGAGACGGGCCCTGACGCAGGAGCGCGAACGCCGGGCCGATGGTGTGGTGGCGCTGTGCGGCGCCGTCGTGGGTGAGCTGCGGGCCGGGCACGAGCCGGGGCAGGCGTTGCTCGTCGCTGTCCACGGGACCGGGGTGATGGGAACGGCGGAGGCCGCTGTGTCCGCTGCCGCGCGGTTCGGCGGCGATGTGCCGGGGGCGCTCGGGCAGGCGGCTCGGGAGCCGGGTCTGGACGGGCTTGCCGGGGTGGCGGCCTGCTGGCGGGTGGCGGTGGACGGCGGGACCGGGCTCGCGGCGGGCCTGGACCGCCTGGAGGGTGCGCTGCGGGCGGAGCGACGCAGACGGGAGGAGTTACGGGCCCAACTGGCCGGTGCCTGGTCGACGGTGGCTGTGCTGGCGCTGTTGCCGGTGCTGGGGCTGGGTCTGGGGGCGGCGCTCGGAGCCGATCCACTGAGGGTGCTGCTGCACACGCCGGCCGGGCTGGTCTGTCTGGTGGCGGGTGGGTTGCTGGAAGCGGCCGGGCTTTGTTGGGCCGGCCGGATCGTACGGGCGGGGGAGGCGGCGTGAACGGGGTCACCGGCGAAGTCGTTCACCGGGCGGCGGCAGTGTGGGCGGTTCTGGGCACGGTCGCGTATCTGGCCCTCGCCCTGGCGAGGCGGCGGCGGAGGCGGACGGTACACCGTCGGGGTGCGGTGCTGCTGGCCATCGGCCCGGAGAGGCGTCGGCGCGGGCGGACGGTTTCCGGCGCCCGGGTGAAGGAATGGATCGCGCCACTGGGTGCTTTGGCGACAGGAGTGGTCCTGATCGGCGGACTGCCAGGGTTCGCGGCCGGGCTGGCAGGGGTGTACGGCGCCTGGAGGTGGCAGCGGGCCCGGCGCAGTCGCGAATCGGGGGTCGGCGCTGTGGAAGCGGCGCAGGTCTCACGTCAACTCCCTTTGGCGGCGGACCTCTTGGCGGCCTGCATTTCTGCCGGAGCCGGGCCCCGAGAGGCAGCGGAGGCGGTGGGGGAATCGCTGGGCGGACCGGTCGGCATGCGTCTGGCGCGGACGGCCGCGGAGATCCGGCTCGGTGGTGAGCCTGCGGTGGCCTGGGGGCGGTTCGGGGAGATACCGGGCGCGGGTGCGCTGTCCCGCTGCCTGGACCGGGCGGGATCGACCGGGGCTCCAGCGGCGGAGCCGGTGGCGCGGCTGGCCGAGGCGATGCGGGCGGAGCGGGCGAGCGCGGCCGTGGCGCGTGCCCAGCGGGCAGGCGTGCTGATCACCGCACCGGTCGGGCTCTGCTTTCTGCCCGCCTTCCTGGCGGTCGGAGTGGCGCCGGTGGTGATCGGTCTGGCGACCGGCCTGCTTCACAACGGGTGACAGAAAAGTACTAGTAAGTATCTATTCAATATGAATTATGCATTTCGCGGGGGTTGAAATGGCACAGCGAATCAGGGGCTGGGTGCGGAGCATGGTGCGCCGAGTCCGGTCGGACAACGGAATGACGACATCCGAATATGCGGTGGGGACAATCGCGGCCTGTGCGTTCGCGGCGGTGCTCTACAAGGTGGTCACCAGCCAGCCGGTCATGTCCGCACTGCAATCACTGCTCAAGGACGCGCTCGATGCGAAGTTCTAGGAGCAGTTCTGGGGCGTACGCCGGAGGCCGTTCCAGGACCGTGTGCGGGGGCGGAGACCGGGGGGCAGTGACGGCGGAAGCGGCTATGGCGATTCCGGTGCTGGCGGTGTTCGCCCTGGCGCTGGTCTGGGCGCTGATGGCCGCCTCCGCCCAGATCCGCTGCGTGGACGCGGCCCGGGCCGGGGCGAGGGCGGCGGCCCGCTCGGAACCCGAGGCGCAGGTGCTGGAAGCCACTCGTTCGGCGGCACCCGATGGGGCGGAAGTCGCGATGGAGCGGGCCGGGGAGCTGTGGCGGGTACGAGTGGCGGCGCCGATGCCCGGACCCGGTCCACTGGCCCTCAAGCTCCATGCGGAGGCGGCAGCACTTGCAGAGGACACGGTGGGGGTGACGCTGTGACCGGGACAGGAGGGGGAGCCCGGAAGGCCGTCCTCGGGTGGCTGCACAGGAGTGGGGATCACGGTCGGAATCGAGGTCGGGCCCCGGACCGGGACAGAGGCCTGGCGACGGTGTGGGTGGCGATGACCACGGCCACGTTGTGCGCGGTGTTCGCGGTCGTGCTGGCGCTCGGGCAGGTGATGGTCGCCCGGCACCGGGCCGGCGGTGCGGCGGACCTGGCAGCGCTGGCCGCGGCCGACCGGGCCCTGCAGGGGCCCGGGGAGGCATGCGGGGCGGCCGAGGATGTGGCTGCGGCACAGGGGGCGGTGGTGGTCCGGTGCACCGTGCGTGGGGAGATCGCCGATGTGACGGCCCGGGTGAGTTTCGGGCCGTACGAACCGGCGGTCAGGTCCCGGGCCGGCCCTCCGGCGTCTGCCCCCGGCTCCCCGGATCCGTCGCCTCCGACGGTTCCGGAGGGCCCGGCTCCCCCGGGTCCGGCGGTGCGGACCGGAGGAGTTCGCTGAGGAGGCGCACGGCGCCGCGCTTGTGCAGCGGATCGTTGCCGTTGCCGCACTTGGGGGACTGGATGCAGGACGGGCAGCCCGCCTCACATTCGCAGGACGCGATGGCCTGGCGGGTCGCGGTCAGCCACGTACGGGCGGTGTGGAAGGCCCGCTCGGCGAATCCGGCACCGCCCGGATGACCGTCGTACACGAAGACCGTGGGCAGCAGGGTGTCCGGGTGCAACGGCACGGAGACGCCACCGATGTCCCATCGGTCGCAGGTGGCGAAGAGCGGCAGCATCCCGATCGATGCGTGCTCCGCGGCGTGCAGGGCGCCGCCCAGGATCTCCGGGTTGATACGGGCGGCGTCGAGCTGGTCCTGCGTGACCGTCCACCACACGGCGCGTGTGCGCAGAGTGCGGGGCGGCAGATCCAGTTTGGTCTCGCCGAGGACCTCGCCGCTGATCAGTTTGCGACGCAGGAAGGAGACGACCTGGTTGGTGACTTCCACGGAGCCGTAGCAGAGCCGCCCGTCACCCCACGGGATCTCGGTGTCGGTCTCCAGGACGGCGATGGCGGTGGTGTCGCGTGCGGTCGTCGAGTACGGCGGGTTGGCCTCCTCGACCAGAGCCACCGAGTCCTCCAGATCCAGCTTCCGGACCAGATAGGTGCGGCCCTGGTGGAGGTGGACGGCGCCTTCGTGGACGGCGGTGTGCGCGGCCGATTCGTCGACGGTGCCCAGCAGTCGGCCGGTGCCCTCCTCGACGATCTGGACGGGGCGGCCGCCCTCGCCGCGGATATCAGTGAGATCGGCGGCGCGCTCGCGGCGGGTCCAGTGCCAGCCCGATGCGCGTTTGCGCAGCAGCCTCGCGGCCTCCAGCTGCGGCAGCAATTCGGCCACGGCCGGGCCGAAGAGCTCCAGATCGGGCCCGGTGAGCGGGAGCTCCGCAGCGGCGGCACACAGGTGCGGGGCGAGGACGTACGGGTTGTCCGGGTCGAGGACGGTCGACTCCACGGGCTGCTGGAAGAGCGCTTCGGGATGGTGGACGAGGAAGGTGTCCAGCGGGTCGTCGCGGGCCACCAGGATGGCCAGGGCGCCCTGGCCGGAGCGTCCGGCGCGGCCCGCCTGCTGCCACAGCGACGCCCTGGTGCCGGGATAGCCCGCGATGACGACGGCGTCCAGGCCGGAGACATCGACGCCGAGTTCGAGAGCGGTGGTGGCGGCCAGGCCGAGCAGCCGACCGGAGTGCAGGGCACGCTCCAGGGCGCGGCGTTCCTCGGGGAGATAACCCCCGCGGTAGGCGGCGACCCGGGCGGGCAGGGAACGGTCCACCTCGGCGAGGCGTTCCTTGGCGATGACCGAGATCAGTTCGGCGCCGCGCCGGGAGCGCACGAAGGCGACCGAGCGGACGCCCTGGACGGTCAGATCGGTGAGGAGGTCGGCTGTCTCGGCAGTGGCGGTACGGCGTACGGGCGCGCCCTTCTCGCCGTGCAGCTCGGTGAGGGGCGGCTCCCACAGGGCGAAGACCATTTCGCCGCGCGGAGAGGCGTCGTCGGCGACCTCCTTGACCGGGAGACCGGTGAGGCGGCCCGCCGCGACGGAGGGCTCCGCCGCGGTGGCCGAGGCGAGGAGGAAGACCGGATCCGCTCCGTAGCGGGCGCACAGACGGCGTAGCCGGCGCACGACCTGGGCGACGTGGGAGCCGAAGACACCCCGGTAGGTGTGGCACTCGTCGATGACGACGAAGCGCAGGGCGCGCAGGAAGGAGGACCAGCGGGGGTGGGACGGGAGTATCCCGCGGTGCAGCATGTCGGGGTTGGTCAGGACGTAATTGGCGTACTGGCGCACCCACTCGCGTTCCTCGACCGGGGTGTCGCCGTCGTAGACCGCAGGCCTGATGGCGGTGCCGAGCGGTGCCGCAAGTTCCTTCACCGCACGCCTCTGATCGGCGGCCAGGGCCTTGGTGGGGGCGAGATACAGGGCGGTCGCGCCACGGCCGTTCGGGGCCTCGGAGCCGTCGAGCAGTGCGGTGAGCACCGGGGCGAGGTAGGCGAGCGACTTGCCGGACGCCGTGCCGGTGGCGATGACCACGGATTCGCCGTCCAGGGCGTGCTCGGCGGCGGCCGCCTGGTGCGTCCAAGGGTGGTCGATTCCGGCTTTTTGGATTGCGGCGATCACTTCTGGCCGGATGCGATCGGGCCAGATGGCATGGGTTCCCGTACGCGGGGGCAAGTGCTCCGTATGAGTGATGCGCGCGGACCGGCCCGCCGCTGCGGCGAGCCGGTCGAGGACCATGGCGGGAGAGGGGCGGGAGTCCCTGTTCTCGGGTGGTCGACTGGGGCGGTGATTCTTGGCCATCGGCACCGAGTGTGTCACTGGCGTGACGGACAATGGTCCCAAGGCGTCGTGCATGGCTGCTGGTAAGTGATTGAATGCCATCGCGGCTGGCGATCCGTCCCCTGGCTCCGCCGGGGAGACCGAGGGGCGACCGCTCGATAGCAAGGTGCTGGAGGATCCGTGGACCTGTCCTTGTCGACTCGCAATGTGTCCGGCCCTGGTGGCGACCGTACGGTCGTCGAGGTCGGTGGCGAGATTGATGTGTATACCGCGCCCAAGCTGCGCGAGCAGTTGGTCGAGTTGGTGAATGACGGCAGCTATCACCTGGTTGTCGACATGGAAGGCGTCGACTTCCTCGACTCCACCGGCCTCGGCGTGCTCGTGGGCGGCCTGAAGCGTGTCCGGGCCCATGAGGGCTCGTTGCGCCTGGTCTGCAACCAGGAGCGCATTCTCAAGATCTTCCGGATCACTGGTCTGACCAAGGTGTTCCCGATTCACACCACGGTCGACGAGGCAGTTGCGGCCACCGACTGACGGTCGGTCCGCGGCCGGTCCGGCGCGCGGCCGGTGCACCGGTAGCCGTGACCTGCGGGCGGCCTGACCGCCGGTTGCCTCAGTCAGGCAGTCGGCCGGTCGGGCAGTCAACGGTCGGGACCTGGGTAGCCAGTGCCCCGACTGCTGAGCAACCCGTCGGTGTCCGGCTCTACCGGTCGGCTGCTTGCCGGTCGGCTGTTCGGCATTCGGCCGCTTGGGAGTGAGCCGTCTGCCGGTTCGGGCGCCTGTCGGTCAGTCGACAGCTGTCCGTCAGTGGGCCGGCGGTCGGCGACCAGGCCGGTCGGCCGACGGCTTCGCCAGTTCCGGAAGAAGACCGGAAGAAGAGCAGGGGTGTCGGGCAGCCCGCCCGGGTCCCTGGGATGCACGCCCGTACGTCTGAGGGGGATCGCATGGCCACCGTTGAACTCCGCTTCAGCGCCCAGCCCGAACACGTCAGGACGGCCCGCCTCGTGGCAGCCGCCGTGGCGCGCCGGGCGGGGGTCGATGAAGCCGTGCTCGACGAGGTCAGACTCGCCGTCGGAGAAGCCTGCAGCCGCGCAGTCGGGCTGCACCGCAGCCATGGCATCACCGCTCCCGTCTCCGTCGTCCTGATCGAGGAGGAGAAGTCCTTCTCCATCGAGGTCGGCGACGAGGTGCCCGGGCCGGGTACCGAGCCCGCTCCCGGCGGACCCGCCGGAGCCTCCGCGACACGCGGCGCCACGCCCGGCGTGGGACTCGATGGCCCGGATTCCGAGGCCGACGCCGACGGCGAGGACGAGATGGGTCTCGCAGTCATCAGCGGCCTCGTCGATGATGTGGAAGTCAGATCGGGGGCCAACGGCGGAGTGATCCGCATGAGCTGGCCGAAGACGTCCGTGACGGTGCTTCCCTGAGGCGCCGCGGGCGTCACGGGGGGCCGGCCGTCCTGATCCCCCCGAATCCATCCCCCGGTCCATTCCTTGATCCCTCTTTTGAGGCCCTGCTGAGCAGGGCCTTTTTTCATTTCTGTGTGATCATTGATCTACAGAAAATGTGCCTGCCCCATTACTGCATTCGGGTCGAACCGCGGTCGCGATCATTTGCCGATCCGCCGTTAAGGTCAATTACATTTACCGCGCACTGTTTTGATCAGCTCCCGCTCCCTACAATCCGTCCACGTCTTGAGCGCTGAGCGTCAAGGAGGACGTATGGCGGAGTTCTTCAACACCCCACTGGCAGGACTGACGCAAGATTCCGCACTTTCCACACCTTCCGATCGACCCGCATCTCTCGCGGCCGCGGTACTCACCGATGACAACCGCGTCATCGTGATCGTCGTCGCGGTCGTCGCCATCGCCGCGCTGGTCGTTGCCCGGCTGCTGGTGCGCCAGGTGCTGGCGGCCGGCGAGGGCACCGACCGTATGAAGGAGATCGCGGCAGCCGTCCAGGAGGGCGCGAATGCCTATCTGGCCAGGCAGCTGCGTACCGTCGGCATCTTTGCCGTCGTGGTCTTCTTCCTGCTTCTGCTGCTTCCGGCCGACAACTGGTCGCAGCGCGCGGGCCGTTCGTTGTTCTTCCTGGTGGGCGCGCTTTTCTCGGCGACCACCGGATACATCGGGATGCGGCTCGCCGTACGCAGTAATGTCCGTGTGGCTGCTGCTGCGCGTGAGGCGACTCCTGCGGAAGGGGAACCTGAAAGGGATCTCACCGCTGTTTCGCACAAGGCGATGAAGATCGCTTTTCGTACCGGTGGCGTGGTCGGCATGATCACGGTGGGCCTCGGGCTGCTCGGTGCTTCCTGTGTCGTCCTCGTCTATGCCGCCGACGCGCCCAAGGTGCTGGAGGGCTTCGGTCTCGGTGCCGCGCTGATCGCCATGTTCATGAGGGTCGGAGGCGGTATCTTCACCAAGGCCGCGGACGTCGGCGCCGACCTCGTCGGCAAGGTGGAGCAGGGCATCCCGGAGGATGACCCACGCAACGCCGCCACCATTGCCGACAATGTGGGCGACAACGTCGGTGACTGCGCGGGCATGGCGGCCGACCTCTTCGAGTCGTACGCCGTGACGCTCGTCGCGGCGCTCATCCTCGGCAAGGCCGCCTTCGGCGACTCCGGACTGGCCTTCCCGCTGATCGTCCCGGCGATCGGCGTGGTCACCGCGATGATCGGGATCTTCGCGGTCGCCCCGCGGCGCGCCGACCGCAGCGGAATGACCGCCATCAACCGCGGATTCTTCATCTCCGCGGTGATCTCGCTCGTCCTGGTGGCCGTGGCGGTCTTTGTCTACCTGCCGTCCTCGTACGCGGATCTGGACGGTGTCACCGACGCCGCCATCTCCTCGCACGGCGGCGACCCGCGGGTCTTCGCCCTGGTCGCCGTCGCCATCGGCATCGTGCTGGCCGCCCTGATCCAGCAGCTGACCGGCTACTTCACCGAGACCAACCGGCGGCCCGTCAGGGACATCGGCAAGTCCTCGCTGACCGGTCCGGCCACCGTAGTACTCGCCGGTATCTCCATCGGTCTGGAGTCCGCTGTATACACGGCACTACTGATCGGTCTGGGCGTCTACGGGGCGTTCCTGCTCGGCGGTACGTCGATCATGCTGGCGCTCTTCGCGGTGGCCCTGGCGGGGACCGGGCTGCTCACCACCGTCGGTGTCATCGTTGCCATGGACACCTTCGGCCCGGTCTCCGACAACGCGCAGGGCATCGCGGAGATGTCCGGTGACGTCACGGGCGCCGGTGCTCAGGTCCTCACCGATCTGGATGCCGTCGGCAACACCACAAAGGCCATCACCAAGGGCATCGCCATCGCCACGGCCGTCCTGGCGGCGTCGGCGCTCTTCGGTTCGTACCGCGACGCGATCGCCACGGCGGTCGGCAACGTGGGGGCCAAGGCCGGGGAGATGACGCTCAGTCTGGACATCTCGCAGCCCAACAACCTGGTGGGCCTGATCCTCGGTGCCGCGGTCGTCTTCCTCTTCTCCGGGCTGGCGATCAACGCGGTGTCCCGGTCCGCCGGATCCGTGGTCTACGAGGTGCGGCGGCAGTTCCGCGAGCATCCCGGGATCATGGACTACAGCGAGAAGCCGGAGTACGGGCGCGTCGTCGACATCTGCACCAAGGACGCCCTGCGTGAGCTCGCCACGCCCGGCCTGCTCGCTGTTCTGGCGCCGATCGCCGTCGGGTTCACGCTCGGCGTCGGGGCGCTGGGTTCGTATCTCGCGGGCGCCATCGGTACCGGCACACTGATGGCGGTCTTCCTGGCCAACTCCGGTGGTGCGTGGGACAACGCCAAGAAGCTCGTCGAGGACGGTCATTACGGCGGCAAGGGCAGCGAGGCCCATGCCGCGACAGTCATCGGGGACACGGTCGGCGACCCGTTCAAGGACACGGCGGGACCGGCGATCAACCCCTTGCTCAAGGTGATGAACCTGGTCGCGCTGCTCATCGCCCCGGCGGTGGTGCAGTTCAGCTACGGGCAGGACGCGAGCGTCGGCGTACGAGCGGTGGTGGCGGTGCTCGCCGTCGCCGTCATCATCGGCGCGGTCTACGTCTCCAAACGGCGCGGGATCGCCGTGGGGGACGAGGAGGGCCCTGCTGACAGTGGCGGGGGACCCGCCAAATCGGCCGACCAGGCGGCTGTTTCATGAAACGGCGACGGGAAGAGGCCGGTGGCATGTAGTCGGCCCTGGCTCAACGACCGGGCGGGCGACGCAGTCTGATGTGTCGTCCGCCCGGTCGTGTTCTGGTGTCGGTACGGCGGTCGGTACACCCGTCCGTGTGCTTGCTCGTACAAATGTTCCAGTGTTCGGAGGGCCGTGTGGGTGAGTTGTATCTCCCTCATTTCCCTTGGTGCAAATGGCTGCAAAAGGACACTCATCGGACGTCCGGCACCCGGATGGAGGGCGCTCGACGTGTAAGTTCCGGGGCCGAGAGCCTTGGAAGGGACCGATCCGGTGAACAAGAAGCTTGCGGCCGCGCTGTCCGGCGGTGCGGTACTGGTACTTACGCTGTCGGGCTGCAGCAGCGACGACAACAGTGGCAAGGTGAACGCCTGGGCCAAGAAGGTCTGCGACCAGGTCCAGCCCCAACTGCAGAAGATCGCGAACGCCAACGCCGCCATCCAGCAGCAGACCGCCGACAACAGCAAGCCCGCCGACGTCCAGAGGACCGACTCGGCCGCCTTCCAGCAGATCTCGCAGGCGTACAAGGCACTGGGCGCGGCTGTCGATTCGGCGGGCGCGCCGCCGGTCGACGGCGGCGAGACCACGCAGAAGGAGGCCGTGAAGGAGCTCAACGCCTCCTCCGTGGCGTACGCGAACCTGCAGAAGAAGGTCGACGCCCTCAACACGAAGGACCAGGCGAAGTTCGCCGACGGTCTCAAGGGCATCGCGGACGAGCTGAACAAGATCAGTACCGGCGGTGACGAGGCGCTGAAGAAGCTCCAGTCCGGCGAGGTCGGCACCGCGATGGCGAAGCAGAAGGGCTGCCAGAAGCCGACGGCCTCGGTGCCGCCGAATACCGCTTCCTCGAAGTCGGCCTCCCCGTCCGCCTCTCCCAGCAAGAAGCCGTAACCGAACGGAAGCGGCGGTTGTACGGACGGCCCGGCGGCCACGGTGGGCGCCGGGCCGCTGCCGTTGTCAGTGGTAACGGCCACAATGGGTGAGTGAGTACGACCAGTCTCCCCGCGCCCGACCGTTCGCCCCGGCTCCGCGAAGCCCTGCTCGCCGCCGCCTTCACCGCCGACGGGCTCCTCGACCTGCTCGGTGCGCCGGCCTATGCCGCGCTCGCCCGCAGCGAGACGGTTCCGGCGCTGCGTGCCACCAGGGGGGACTCCCCGCTCGAAATACTGGTGCGGCTCTTCCTGCTCCAGCACTCCGTCCCGTACGAGCGGGCCCGCGCCGCGCTCCCACTGGCCGAGTGCATCGAGGACGGCTGGTTGACCCGGACCGGCGACGAGGTGCGGGCCACGGTCGACGTACGCCCGTACAGCGGGCCCGAGGGACAGGACTGGTACATCGTCTCCGACCTGGGCTGCGCGGTCGGCGGCGCGGGCGGCATCGGTTCGCGCGAGGAGGGCGTGGTCCTCGGAGTCGGCGGAGCGTCCACCACGCTCGCCGGGATCACCGTCCGTACGCCTGTCGCCTCCGCGCTCGATGTCGGTACGGGCTCCGGCATCCAGGCGCTGCACGCCTCGCAGCACGCCACCCGAGTCACGGCCACCGACCTCAACCCGCGTGCGCTGGACTTCACCCGGCTGACGCTCGCCCTGTCCGATGCCGCCCCGGCCGAGCTGCGCCAGGGTTCCCTGTACGAGCCGGTCGGAACCGAGACGTACGACCTGATCGTCTCCAACCCGCCATTCGTCATCTCGCCCGGCGCTCGCCTCACCTACCGCGACGGCGGCATGGGCGGCGACGATCTGTGCCGGACCCTGGTGCAGCAGTCGGGCGACCGGTTGAACGAAGGCGGATATGCCCACTTCCTCGCCAACTGGCAGCACATCGAGGGCGAGGAGTGGCAGAACCGGCTGAGTTCCTGGGTGCCTCACGGCTGCGACGCCTGGATCGTGCAGCGCGAGGTCCAGGACGTCACGCAGTACGCGGAGCTGTGGCTGCGCGACAGCGGCGACCACCGCACGGACCCGGCAGAGTACGCCGCACGGTACGACGCCTGGCTGGACGAGTTCGAGGCCCGCAAGACCAAGGGCGTCGGCTTCGGCTGGATCACCCTGCGGAAGTCCGCCGCGGCTGCCGCCGGGAACCCGTCCGTCGTGATCGAGGAGTGGCCGCATGCGGTGGAGCAGCCGCTCGGACCGGCCGTCCAGGCCCACTTCGCCCGCCAGGACTACCTCCGCGAACAGGACGACGCGGCGCTCCTGGCCGGCCATTTCGCACTCGCCGCCGAGGTCGTGCAGGAGCAGGTCGGACTGCCGGGCGCGGAGGACCCCGAGCATGTGGTGCTCCGTCAGAACCGCGGCATGCGGCGTGCGACGAAGGTCGACGCCGTCGGCGCGGGCTTTGCGGGCGTGTGCGACGGAACACTGCCCGCGGGCCGGATCCTGGACGCGATCGCCCAGTTGATGAACGAGGACCCCGTGCTGCTGCGCGATCGCACCCCGCAGGCGATCCGACTGCTGGTGGAGGAGGGCTTCCTGGAGCCGGTGCCGTCGGCGAGCTGATGGCGTTGCTCTCGTCCCAGCCCCACCCCGGCCCTGGTCCCGGGGTGGGGCGGCTGCCGACTCCGCCACCGCGGCTGTCTCCGGCACCGGGTTCCGTTCCGGTCCGGGTGCGTGCTGCCGTGTGTAATGAACGGGCTCGCCACCAGCGCCTTCATGCTCACCGCCGGCGGTCCGCCGCGGGGCTGTGGATTCCGGTTGGCTTGCGGACCGGTGTTGCCCCGGGGCTTCGGCCTCGCGCTTCCGGGATGTGTGAATCCGGCCATTCACCGGGGGTTCGCGTGCACGACGCCCTGGGGTGGCAGCCTCCCCCTGACCGGATGGCACGGGCCCCGGCCGACCAGGGACAGGGAGGCGTACGGACATGGAGAGCGGACCTGCGGTCTTCGCCGGAACAGCATTCGCGCTGTTCGGCGCCGCGCTGCTGCTGTGGACGGGGGCGCGCGTGCTGCACCGCGCGCCGGTGGCGCACGGTGTGAGCCCCGTCGCCTCCGCAGCTCTCGCCACTGTGTTCGGCGTACTTTTTCTCGTCCTCGGTGTGTGGTGCTTCACCCGCATCTGATCCACTCCCCGCCGGACCGGGCCGGAAACCGCAGGTCACGGCGGCCAGTGGCAGGGAACACGCCCGGCCCGTCCGCCACTCACCGCCGGTGCCGGCAGCGCCGCCACAGCAACCAGAAACCCGCAGGCAGCGGCCGTGTGCGCGGCGAACCGGGCAGTCCGGGCGGCAGGAATGGCGGAAGTCGGGTTACCGTTCGAGTGGCCGTTGCGGGCTTTTGCCGTTTGACACGGGGGCGGGTTGTACCGTCACACTCCGCAGCGACAGCACCGTCGGCAGCGTCATCGCGCTGCCCGGATGCCCACTGAGTGTCGACCGGAGAGAAGAGCGAAGTTGTCCCCGACCAGCGAGACCGCACAGGGCGGCCGCCGACTCGTCATCGTCGAGTCGCCTGCCAAGGCGAAGACGATCAAGGGCTACCTCGGCCCCGGATACGTCGTCGAGGCGAGCGTCGGGCACATCCGCGACCTGCCGAACGGCGCCGCCGAGGTCCCGGACGAGTACACCGGCGAGGTCCGTCGGCTCGGCGTAGACGTCGAGCATGACTTCCAGCCCGTCTACGTCGTCAACGCGGACAAGAAGGCGCAGGTCAGGAAGCTCAAGCAGCTACTGGCCGAGTCCGACGAACTCTTCCTCGCCACCGATGAGGACCGCGAGGGCGAAGCCATCGCGTGGCACCTGCAGGAAGTTCTGAAGCCCAAGGTCCCGGTCCACCGGATGGTCTTCCACGAGATCACCAAGGACGCGATCCGGGAGGCCGTCGCCAACCCGCGCGAGCTCAATCAGCGCATGGTCGATGCCCAGGAGACCCGCCGAATCCTCGACCGTCTCTACGGCTACGAGGTCTCGCCGGTCCTGTGGAAGAAGGTCATGCCGCGCCTGTCGGCCGGCCGCGTCCAGTCCGTGGCGACCCGACTCGTCGTCGAGCGGGAGCGCGAGCGCATCGCCTTCCGTTCCGCCGAGTACTGGGACCTGACCGGCACCTTCGCCACCGGCCGCACCGGTGACGCCTCCGACCCGTCGACCCTCGTCGCCCGCCTCAGCGCGGTCGACGGCCGCCGCATCGCCCAGGGCCGTGACTTCGGTCCGGACGGGCGGCTGAAGTCCGGCTCCGGTCAGGTGCTGCACCTGGACGAGACGAACGCCCGCGCCCTGGCCGCCGCGCTCGCCGACGCCACGTTCGCCGTACGGTCCGTCGAGTCGAAGCCGTACCGTCGCTCCCCATACGCCCCGTTCCGCACGACGACCCTCCAGCAGGAGGCGAGCCGGAAGCTGGGCTTCGGGGCCAAGGCCACCATGCAGGTCGCGCAGAAGCTGTACGAGAACGGCTTCATCACCTACATGCGTACCGACTCCACGACCCTCTCCGACACCGCGATCTCCGCGGCAAGGGCGCAGGTCACGCAGTTGTACGGTGCCGACTACCTGCCGGAGAAGCCGCGTACGTACGCCGGGAAGGTCAAGAACGCGCAGGAGGCGCACGAGGCGATCCGCCCCTCCGGCGACCGCTTCCGCACCCCTGCCGAGACCGGCCTCACCGGCGACCAGTTCCGGCTCTACGAGCTGATCTGGAAGCGAACCGTCGCCTCCCAGATGAAGGACGCGGTCGGTAACTCCGTCACCGTCAAGATCGGTGGCCGGGCGAGCGACGGCCGGGACGCCGAGTTCTCCGCGTCCGGCAAGACGATCACCTTCCACGGCTTCATGAAGGCGTACGTCGAAGGCGCCGACGACCCGAACGCCGAGCTCGACGACCGTGAGCGGCGCCTCCCGCAGGTCACCGAGGGCGATGCGCTGTCCGCCGAGGAGATCTCGGTCGACGGCCACGCCACCAAGCCGCCGGCCCGCTACACCGAGGCCTCGCTGGTCAAGGAGCTCGAAGAGCGCGAGATCGGCCGCCCGTCGACGTATGCCTCGATCATCGGCACCATCCTCGACCGCGGCTATGTCTTCAAGAAGGGCACCGCGCTCGTCCCGTCCTTCCTCTCCTTCGCCGTGGTCAACCTGCTGGAGAAGCACTTCGGCCGGCTCGTCGACTACGACTTCACCGCGAAGATGGAGGACGATCTCGACCGCATCGCGCGCGGCGAGGCCCAGTCCGTGCCGTGGCTGAAGCGCTTCTACTTCGGTGCGGGCGCCGGCGACACGGCTGGCGCGGGAGCGGCATCCGACGCGGGCAACGGCGACGGCGACCACCTGGGCGGTCTGAAGGAGCTCGTCACCGACCTCGGCGCGATCGACGCGCGTGAGATCTCCTCCTTCCCCGTCGGCAACGACATCAAGCTCCGGGTCGGCCGGTACGGCCCGTACATCGAGCGCGGCGAGAAGGACTCCGAGGGTCACCAGCGCGCGGACGTGCCGGAGGACCTGGCGCCCGACGAACTGTCCGTCGAGTACGCGGAGGAGCTGCTGGCCAAGCCGAGCGGCGACTTCGAGCTCGGTGCGGACCCGGTCACCGGGCACCAGATCATCGCCAAGGACGGGCGTTACGGCCCGTACGTCACCGAGGTACTGCCCGAGGGCACCCCGAAGACCGGCAAGAACGCGGTCAAGCCGCGGACGGCCTCGCTCTTCAAGTCCATGTCGCCGGACACGGTGACGCTGGCCGACGCGCTCAGGCTGATGTCGCTGCCGCGTGTCGTGGGCGAGGACTCCGACGGCGTCGAGATCACCGCGCAGAACGGCCGCTACGGCCCGTACCTGAAGAAGGGCACGGACTCGCGGTCGCTGACCTCCGAGGAACAGCTCTTCGACATCACCCTCGAAGAGGCCCTCGCGATCTACGCCCAGCCCAAGCAGCGCGGCCGCGCCGCCGCCAAGCCGCCGCTGAAGGAACTGGGCACCGACCCGGTGAGCGGGGCTCCGGTCGTGGTCAAGGACGGGCGCTTCGGTGCGTACGTCACCGACGGCGAGACCAACGCGACGCTGCGGACCGACGACAGCGTCGAGACCATCACGCCGGAGCGCGGCTACGAGCTGCTCGCCGAGAAGCGCGCCAAGGGGCCCGCCAAGAAGAAGACGGCCAAGAAGGCCCCGGCCAAGAAGGCGACCGCGAAGAAGGCGACCGCGAAGAAGACGGTGGCCAAGAAGACGACCGCGGCAGCCAAGAAGACCGCGGCGAAGAAGACGACGACCGCGAAGAAGACAACTACGGCGAAGAAGGCGACTGCGGCGAAGAGGACGACTGCGGCGTCTGTGGAGGACTGACCGTACGACCGATCGCCGGAGGGGCTGGGTTTTCCAGCCCCTCCGGCGTTTGCGTACCGGGGTCGGGTGGGCGAGGCTGGGGCGCCTGCGGCGGGGCCGGTCCCCTGACCGCGCTTTCCCGGAACCGGCGCTCTGCCCCGGACCCCACTCCTCAAGCGCCGGAGGGGCTGGGAATGCCCCTCCATCGCCGGGGTGCTGGAGACGCCCGCACCCCCGGGACGCCCATATGTTCGGGCGGGGCCTCCGGGGACCCCGCCGCTCCGGATAGGCTGGGCGGATGACGCGAGCCGAGCAGCCAACGGTCGTGAGCCCCACCTCCGACACACTTGCCGCAGACTCACGCGAGCGCGCCGTACGAGCCCTGTTGCGTGTTCCCCCGCTGAAGCGGTTGTGGAGCGCCCAGCTCGTCGGCAGTATCGGCGATGCACTCGCCCTTCTCGTGCTGGTGCTGATGTCGCTGCAAGCGGCGGTCCTTGAGGGCTCATTCGGAGCCGGGTACCGAGGGGCGGCGTTTGCCGTCGCCGCGGTGTTCGGTGCCCGGATCCTTGCCACCCTGCTCTTCGGAGCCGTACTCCTGGGGCCGCTGACGACGCTCACCGCGCCAGGAGGACCGCTGGACCGGCGGTGGCTGATGATCGGGACGGACGGGCTGCGGCTCGCGCTGCTGGTCGTCGCACCGCTGTGGATCGACTGGATGCCGGACAAGGCGCTCATGATGATCCTCATCACCGTCTTCGTCATCGGCGCAGCCGAACGCCTGTGGACGGTTGCCAAGGACGGTGCCGCCCCCGCGCTGCTGCCCGCCCCGCCCCCCGAAGGCGCCGCTGTACGTCCGCTGCCCGACCACCTCGACGCACTGCGCCGGCTCTCCATCCGTACCGACTTCGCCGCCATTCCGGCCGCCGCGGCCGTCCTGCTGATCGCCACGCTCATCGGCAACCTGCTGGGCTCGGGCCTGGAGTGGTTCTCGGTCCACCAGGCGGCCCTCGGCTCGTACGTCGCGGCCGGGCTCTTCTCGGCCTCGATCTCCACCCTGTACTTCCTGGAACTGCCCGGTTCGCAGACGCCCCGCCCGCGCTCGCCGCTGGAGGGCCTGCGCCGGCCGTCGACCGGCAGCGGACCCGACAAGGGCCGCACCGGATCCGTGCCGCTGATCGTCGGCGTCTCTGCCGCAGTCGCCGGAGCCATTGCCGCCGCTGCCGCCGTCGCCGTACTGCACGCCGCCGACCTGGGCGGCGGCCCCGCCACCTTCGCCCTGCTGATCCTCGGTCTGACCGGAGCCACGGGTGTCGGCATCCGAACCGCGGGGAAGGTGCTGCCCGCGCTGTCGCGGCGCCGGCTGCTCGCGCTGGCCACCGCCGTCACGGGCATCGCACTCCTTGCCATGGGACTCGTGCCGGACACGGCGACCGTGCTGATGATCGCGGTGCTCGCCGGATACGCGGCGGGTGTCGCGGCCGGCACCGGTCATGTCCTGGTCGACCAGGAGACCGAGGAGTTCCGCCGGGCCAGGACCACCGAACACCTCCAGGCCGTCGTACGGGTCCTCATCGCGCTCGGCGCGCTCGCGGGCCCGCTGCTGGCCGCCGCGATCGGCGAGCACCGGCTGACCTCCGGGAACTTCGTCTTCGCCCACGGCGGAGCGGCCTTCGCGCTGATGCTGATCGGCGCACTGCTGCTGCCCGTCTCCGTGATCGTCCTCGCCAAGACGGACGACCGCTCCGGAGTGCCGCTGCGCCGTGATCTGCGCGAGGCACTGCGCGGCGGCGACCCGGCCGTCGCCCCCGCCGCGACCGGTTTCTTCCTCGTCCTGGAGGGCGGCGACGGCGCCGGCAAGTCCACCCAGGTCGAGGCGCTCACCGAGTGGATCCGCGCCAAGGGCCACGAGGTCGTCGTCACCCGCGAGCCGGGCGCGACGCCGGTCGGCAAGCGGCTGCGCTCGATCCTGCTCGATGTGTCGTCGGCCGGGCTCTCCAACCGGGCCGAGGCACTGCTGTACGCCGCCGACCGCGCCGAGCACGTCGACTCGGTCGTCCGTCCGGCGCTGGAGCGGGGCGCGATCGTCATCTCCGACCGCTACATCGACTCGTCCGTTGCCTACCAGGGCGCGGGCCGTGACCTCTCCCCGACCGAGATCGCCCGGATCTCGCGCTGGGCGACGAGTGGACTCGTACCGCATCTGACGGTGTTGCTGGACGTCGACCCGGAGACCGCGCGGGAACGGTTCACCGAGGCGCCCGACCGGCTGGAGTCCGAGCCGCCAGAGTTCCACGCCCGGGTGCGGTCCGGCTTCCTGACGCTGGCCGCGGCCGACCCGACCCGCTACCTGGTGGTGGACGCGGGCCAGGATCCGGAATCGATCACCACGGTCGTACGCCACCGGCTCGACCAGCTTCTCCCGCTCTCCGAGGCCGAGATCAAGGCCCAGGAGGAGGCGCGCAAGGCCGCCGAGGAAGAGGCCAGGCGCAAGGCCGAGGAAGAGGCGGCCCGCAAGGCCGAGGAGGAGCGGCTGGAGCGCGAGCGGCAGGAACAGCTCGCCAAGCTCCGTGCCGAGGAGGAGGAGCGCAAGCGCCGCGAACTGGAGGAGGCACGCCAGCGCGAGGCCGAACGCCAGGCGGAGGAGGCTCGGCAGCGGGCCGAGGAAGCCCGGCGTCTGGCCGAGGAGGAGAGGACCAGGCTGGCGGCCGAGGAAGCGGCCCGCGAGGCCGAGCAGGCCCGGCTGCGCAGGCAGGCCGAGGAGGAGGCCCGGCTGCGCAAGGAGGCCGAGGCGCGGCGGCTGGAGAAGCAGCGCAAGGCCGAAGAGGCGTTGCTGCGGGCCGAGGAAGCCCGTCGGCAGGCCGAGGCCGAGGCGGCTGCGGCGGCGTCCGTGCCGGACAGCGAGATCACGGTGTCGACACCGATCGTCAACCCGAACGATGTGACGCAGCCGGTGCCTTCGCCGGTCACCCCGCCCTCGCCCTCCGACGAGGCCGAGACGGCAATGATTCCGAAGATCCATGACCGGTCCGAGCGCCCTGGCGCGGCGGGTGCCGCGGATGAGACGGCGGTTCTTCCTCCGGTACGGGACGTACGCGACGCCCGGGCTGCTCGTGACGCCCGGGACGTGAATCCGGCAGACCGGGTTCCGCGGGGCATCTTCCGTGACGAGCGCCCGGCGGACTCCGCCCGGGAGAGCGAGAACGAGCGCACGCGCGAGCTTCCGCAGATCAGCGACCCGCATGCGGTCGCCCCGCAGCCGGCTCAGGACCACTGGGACGGTCAGGAACGTCAGGAACACCAGGAGCGCCGGGGCCGGCGCCCTCGTCCCGACTGGGCCGAGGAGACACCGCTGGACGATCTTCCGACGCTGGCGGACGAGCTGCTGGGCGACCGCAGCGACGACGAGGACTCAGGCCCCTCGGGCCGGGGACGGCGCCCGCGCCGCTGATCCGCGGAGGCTGCCGGGCGGGTCTGCCCGGCAGCCGGACTGCGGTGCTGCCGGGATTGTCAGACCCGTCCCCCACAATGGGAGTCGGATCGACAAGCAGTGACATCACAGCTGCGCGGCCGCATCGCAGGAGAGCCGCGCAGCCGCACACCACCGGAAGGGCGGTGACCCATGACCGTATGGGACGACCTGGTCGGTCAGGACCGGGTGCAGGAGCAGCTCGGCGCCGCCGCCCGGGACGCCGATGCGCTGGTCACCGCCCACTCCGCGGGGGAGTCGGTGCCTCCGGGGTCGAAGATGACCCACGCCTGGCTGTTCACAGGCCCGCCGGGATCCGGCCGTTCCACCGCCGCCCGGGCCTTCGCCGCCGCCCTCCAGTGCACCAGCCCCGACCGCGCCCTGGGTGGCGCACCGGGCTGCGGCTTCTGCGACGGCTGTCACACCAGCCTCATCGGTACGCACGCCGACGTAGAGGTGGTCCGTACCGATCTGCTCTCCATCGGTGTGAAGGAGACCCGCGAGCTGGTCCGCCGCGCCCAGCTCTCCCCGGCCGTCGGCCGCTGGCAGGTCATCGTTCTGGAGGATGCCGACCGGCTCACCGAAGGCGCGGGGAACGTCCTGCTGAAGGCCGTCGAGGAGCCCGCGCCGCGCACGGTGTGGCTGCTCTGCGCACCCTCCCTCGAAGACGTGCTGCCCACCATCCGTTCCCGCTGCCGTCACCTCACGCTGCGCACGCCCCCGGTCGACGCTGTCGCCGACGTCCTGATCCGGCGCGACGGCATCGATCCGGAGCGGGCCGCGTCCGCCGCCCGTGCCACCCAGGGCCACATCGACAGGGCCCGCCGCCTCGCCACCGACGAGAGGGCCCGCTCCCGTCGCGCCGCCGTGCTCAAGCTCCCGCTGCGCGTCGAGGACATCGGAGGCTGCCTCAAGGCCGCCCAGGAGCTGATCGACACCGCCACCGATGACGCCAAACAGGTCTCGGAGGAGGTCGACGCCAAGGAGACGGAAGAGATGAAGGCCGCGCTCGGCGCTGCCGCCGGGGGGCGGATGCCGCGCGGCACGGCGGGGGTGATGAAGGAGCTGGAGGACAGACAGAAGCGCCGCAAGACCCGTACCCAGCGCGACAGCCTCGATCTCGCCCTCACCGATCTGACCGGCTTCTACCGCGACGTACTGGCCATCCAGCTGGGCTCGCGGATCGCCATCGCCAATGCGGACGCACAGGACGCCCTCGACCGCATCGCCCGCTCCTCCACGCCCGAGCGCACCCTGCGCCGGATAGAGGCAGTGATCGCCTGCCGCCGGGCGCTGGACCGCAATGTGGCGCCGCTGCTCGCGGTGGAGGCGATGACGATGGCGCTGCGCGCGGGCTGAGGCCACTCATCACTCATTGCCGCTGCTCATCGCCGCTTATCACCGCGTTTTCACCCGTACGAGCAGACAAGCGGGCGAACCATCACGCGGCGACTACGCTCCGGGGATGGACACCAGGCGCCCGCTCCGCATCCTTGGCACCGCGCTCGGCACTGCCGGCCTCCTCATCTCCGGCTGCAGCAGTGGCAGTTCGACGAGCGCCTCGCCGTCCGCTGCATCCGTCCCCGCCGCGCTCACGCCGTATTACGCACAACAGCTGAACTGGCGGGACTGTGGCGTCGAGGGGTTCCAGTGCACGACGATGAAGGCGCCCCTGGACTACGCGAAGCCGGACGGCGGCGACATCGCGCTGGCCGTCTCCCGCGCGAAGGCCACCGGACCGGGCAAGCGGATCGGCTCCCTCCTGGTGAATCCGGGCGGCCCCGGCGGTTCGGCCGTCGGCTACCTCCAGAGTTACGCGGCCATCGGCTATCCCGCCCAGGTCCGGGCCCGTTACGACATGGTCGCCATCGACCCGCGCGGAGTGGCCCGCAGCGAGCCCGTCGAATGCCTCACCGGTTCGCAGATGGATGCCTACACCCAGGTCGATCAGACCCCGGACGACGCCACCGAGGTCAGCAGGCTGAGCGACGCCTACAAGGAGTTCGCAAGCGGCTGCGAGCGGCGCTCGGGCGAGATTCTCCCGCATGTCTCCACCGTCGAGACGGCCCGCGACATGGACATGTTGCGGTCCCTGCTCGGTGACGAGAAGCTGCACTACGTCGGGGCGTCGTACGGCACCTATCTCGGCGCGACGTACGCCGGGCTCTTCCCCGCCCGGGTCGGCCGCCTGGTCCTGGACGGAGCGATGGACCCGTCGCTCCCCGCAGTCGACGCGAACCGCGACCAGACCGAGGGCTTCGAGACCGCGTTCCAGTCCTTCGCCGCCGACTGCGTGAAGAAGACGGACTGCCCACTCGGCACCACCTCCGCAGCCGACGCGGCCACCCGCCTGAAGCAGCTCTTCGCCGGCCTCGACGCCAGGCCGATCCCCACCGGCGCCTCCCGCGAGCTCACCGAATCCCTCGCCACCACGGGAGTCATCGCCGCCATGTACGACGAGTCGGCCTGGCCCCAGCTCCGCGAGGCCCTCACCGGTGCCGAGAAGGGCGACGGCTCCGGCCTGCTCTCCCTGTCGGACAGCTACTACGAACGCGAACCGAACGGCACTTACGCGAACCTGATGTTCGCCAATGCCGCCGTGAACTGCCTGGATCTGCCGCCCGCCTTCGCCGACGCCAATGCCGCAGCCCAGGCACTCACCGTCTTCGAGAAGGCATCCCCGGTCTTCGGCAGGACCTTCACCTGGGCCGCCCTGAACTGCGCCCACTGGCCGGTCCGGCCCACCGGCACCCCCCACCGCATCGAGGCGAAGGGCGCCGACCCGATCCTCGTGGTCGGCACCACCCGCGACCCGGCCACTCCGTACAAGTGGGCCGAGTCCCTGGCCGACCAGCTCTCCTCCGGCACCCTCCTCACCTACCGCGGCGACGGCCACACGGCGTACGGCCGCGGCAGCGACTGCATCGACACGGCGATCAACACCTACCTCCTGGACGGCACTCCGCCGACCGAGGGCAAGATGTGCTCCTGATCGCATCCAGACTGCCGCTGACCTGCGAAAACGGGCCAAAGCCGGGCTGGTACGGAGCACCCCCGGAAACTGTGTAGACTTGGCGACGCTGCTGATCGCACCATGGTGCGACAGGGTGTGCCGCCTTAGCTCAGTTGGCCAGAGCAACGCACTCGTAATGCGTAGGTCTCGGGTTCGAATCCCGAAGGCGGCTCGGATTAACCCCAGGACTCACTCGCCGTGACCTGGGGTTTTTCTTATGCGCTTGTTCGACTGCTGCCGCGCGGGTCCTCCGGTTGACATGCGGCGACCTGGTGGGAGGGTGGAAGAGGCGTCAAGCCCTGCCCGAGACCGATATGTCCGGGGCGGTCGGACGGCCACCGGGAGCAGCGGCTCGCGGCTTTTGCGGATCCAGTGATCCAGTGATCCAACGATCCAGTGACCGGAGTTCCGTCGGATCCGCAGTTCCGTCGGATCCGCACTCCGGGGATCCGACGGCGGTGCATGCCTTCCTTCATCCTTGCGTGGCCGGTTTTCCGCGCCAGACCTTTCGATGCGGCGGGCGCAGAGGGCGCGATCGGGGAATGCGGAATGCGGAGGCAATTCCATGAAGGCACTGGTGTATGACGGACCGCGTTCGGTGAGCGTCAAGGACGTGCCGGACGCGAGGATCGAACGGCCGACGGATGTGCTGGTGAGGATCACCTCGACGAACATCTGCGGATCTGACCTGCACATGTACGAGGGGCGCACCGACATGGAGACGGGGCGCGTTCTGGGTCACGAGAACATGGGTGAGGTGATCGAGGTCGGTGACGGGGTGGACCTGGTGAGAGTGGGGGACCTGGTCTGCTTGCCGTTCAACATCAGCTGCGGGTTCTGCCGCAACTGTGACAACGGGCTGACGGCGTTCTGTCTGACCACGCCGACGGATCCGAGGATGGCCGGCGCCGCGTACGGCTTCGCGGGAATGGGCCCGTACAACGGCGGCCAGGCGGAGTTCCTGCGGGTTCCGTACGGGGACTCCAACTGCCTGGTGCTGCCGGAAGAGGCGCGAGAGAAGCAGACCGACTACGTGATGCTGTCCGATGTCTTCCCGACCGGCTGGCACTGCACCGAACTTGCGGGTGTGCGGCCGGGCGAGACCGTCGTCATCTACGGTGCCGGGCCGGTCGGTCTGATGGCCGCCCTGTCGGCGAACCTCAAGAGCGCCGCCAAGGTGATGGTTGTCGACCGTCACCCGGACCGGCTGCGTCTGGCCGAGGAGATCGGCGCCATCCCCATCGACGACTCCAAGGGCTCACCGATCGATCAGATCAACGAGCACACCAACGGGCTGGGTGCGGACTGCGGTTGTGAGTGTGTGGGCTACCAGGCACATGACGCCCAGGGGCACGAGCAGCCGAACCTGACGCTGAACAATCTGGTGCAGTCGGTGAAGTTCACCGGCACCATCGGCGTGGTCGGCGACTTTGTCCCTCATGACCCCGGCAGCCCGGACAAGCTCTACAAGGACGAAGGAGAGATCGCTTTCGACTACGGCATGTACTGGTTCAAGGGCCAGTCGATGGGTACCGGCCAGGCCAACGTCAAGGCCTACAACCGCCAGCTGTGCAACCTCATCCAGCAGGGCAAGGCCAAGCCGTCGTGGATCGTCTCCCACGAGCTTCCGCTCTCGGAAGCGGCGCGGGGCTACGAGCACTTCGACAACCGGGACGACGGCTGGACCAAGGTCGTCCTCCACCCCGGCGGCATGGGCTGAATCCGGCTGGGTCGCCCGCTCGGGGGCCGGGGCCCACGCTTCGAGCAGTTGCTCGCATACTCGTTCAGGCATCCCGTGCAGTTCCAGCCGGGCGAGAAGTTCGAGTACTCCAACACCAATGCGATCCTGCTGGGACTCGTGGTGGAGAAGGCGAACGGTCGCCCGCTCGCGGGGCTCCGAACCGAGCACCCTCTTCGGTGAGGCGGTCACCCGCATCGTGACCCCGCAGCACATCTATACGCTGCCGGACCAGCCGGCGGGGCGGTGAACGGGTCGACGGTTCGGGCGGCGGGCCGGGTGCTCAGTCCGTCAACTCGTTGATCAGTGACGTCGCTCGGCCGATGAGGGCCACCTCGCGCGGGCTCATCGTCGGGTTGGCCGCGCGGCGCGAGGCGGCTTCGGCGAGGTGGCGGTCGGGGATGCCGCCGGAGGCGGAGAAGTGCGGCAACAAGGCATCCAGCAGGGCGCGGGCGCCCGCCGACGCGGGGGCACCGGCGTCGACCGCGACCTGAGCGAGGATCAGGGTCGACATGGCCCGGTCCACGGCCGGTACGCCCTCTCTGGTGTTGCTCCAGTCGATCACCACCGGGCCCCGGTCCGTCAGCATCACATTGTCCGGGTGCAGGTCGAGGTGGAGGATCCGGTCCTCGGGGTGCGGGGAGAGCCGGGCGGGGACGGTGTGCAGTTCGGCGAGGAGACCGGCCAGCATGGTGCCGGCCTCGGCCGCAGAGAGATCGCCGGACAGCAGGGACTGCAGCATCGTCGGGCCGGTCAGGCGCTGCAGCACCAGTTCGCCGGGTGCAGCCTCGGCGTTGCGGGGGCCGAGGCGGGGGACCGGGTAGCCGTGGGCGCTGAGGTAGGACATGACCGTCCACTCGTGGGTGGCGTCCATGCCGTCGCGGTAGCGGCGCAGGACCCACTTCTCGTCGAGCGCGTACACATCGGCGGATCGTCCGGCACCCAGCAGCTCACCTATTCGCATGGGACGAACCTATGGGTGTGGGCGGCGGCACGGGGAGATCACCAGCGCATATGGACATCCTCGGCCCAGCCGAGGAGCCGGTCCACGGCGATCTCGCGGCCCTTGTCGTCCCGGATGCGGCCGGTGTAGTGGCCGAAGCACTGGTCGGTGCGGTTGGCGATCAGGCCGGCGTCGGTGCGGGCGGAGCGGTTGTGGAAGGGGGTGAAAGTGAGGTCCACCAGGGGCAGGTCGCCCGCCGATCTGATGGTCCACGGGGCCATGTAGTCGTCGGGCGACCAGTGCCACTCCAGCTCCTCGCCGATCTTGGTGAGCCGGCCGTCCACGCAGAGTGCGTTCTCGGTGGCGCCGGTGCCCCGCGTCCAGCGGCCGCCGAACTGCAGCCCCACCGTGTGACCGCCCGTACGGCCCGATGCGGCGCCCCAGTTCCAGTCGACCGAGCGCGGCCAGCGGCCCCGGCCGTGGTCGAGCACGGCCCAGGCGTTCTCGCCGAACTCCAGGACTCTGTCCCCGATCCGGACCGTGCCGTAGGCGGGGCGGGCCGTGTGCTTCGCCGTGTACTGGAAGCAGCGCTCGCTCCACGGCACGACGACGGAAAGCGATTCGTGGCCGGCGGGCAGAGCGGCGAAAAGGTCGACCTCCACGGTCTCCCTCGTCCCCCCGGGCTCCTGCGGTGAGGACGGGGTCAGGCAGCGGGCCCGCAGGCGGGTGGCCCCGTTCTCCTCGCGGATCTCGATCCTGACCTTGCCGCCAGTCGGTCGCTGCGGACCGACCACCACGGCGGGGGAGCCGGATGCGCCTGCGATCGTCTCCGGAAGATGGACGCCGCGGCCGCCGGGGACGATCGCGGTGCGCTCGAACTCGCGGCCACCCGACCCGTATTCCAGTACGTACACCGTGTTCAGGGCCAGGAAGTCGAGGTCGCTCACGGTCAGCGCGACGAGGTGGGCCGGTGTGGTCACGCACCAGTACTCCCACCGCTTGGTCCGGCCCCAGCCCCGGAGATTCGCCCGGTGCAGCGGCTGCCTGGACCATCCGCGGGCCGCGGGGTTCAGCCGGCCGTCCGGCAGGCACAGGTCGACGGGCTCGGTGATCTCGCGTTCATGCGTGGCCATGCGCGGAGCCTAGGGCCTGTACGGCGGCGCGGGGCAGGGAAGGCCCTGACGCCCCCGGCCACGGGCCTCATAAGGGGGAGAACGGGATCTCCTGAGGTTGACGTGTGCGCGGCTACCTTGGCGGCAATTCCCCCGAAGTCAAGGAGAGTTCCGTGGAGGGATCCATCCTCCGCAGACGTGCCCTGGCCGCGTGTACCGCCACCGTGGCCGTACGTCGACGTGGCCCCCAACCGCGTGGTCGTGCAGGCCGCCCGCGCCTCGGCTGCTGGTGCCTTCCTCGCCGCGGCGGATGTGTCGCGTGAGATGGTGACGGTGATTCGATCGGGCGAAATGCCACGCACGTTCGCGGATCTGCGGGGCGGTGACGCGTACTGCATCGCGACGACCACCGGATCAGCCGGAAGACCCTCGCTTGCGGGGCGCACGCGGTGGGGCCGCTGTCCGGGGGCGGGTGCCGGTCTGCGGAGTAGCCTGGATGTGTACGGCTCCCGGTGAGCCGCCTTTGTCGGCCTGCGCATCGAAGGGGGCCGGTACCGCATGGACACCCTGGTCACCGTCGTGGTCGTCCTCGCGATGATCGCGATCGCAGCGTTCGTCATCCACATGCTCAATGCCAGGCATCGGCATCAGCATCTGCGTCCCGCGCACTACGATCACGGGCTGGCCGGGTTCGACGATGGACCGGACACCCGTCCTGCTCCGGGACCTGCCCCGGGGGGTTCGGGCGAACAGCAGGGGAGCGGAGGGCCCGGGGGTCCTGGTACGCCCGGCTCCGGCGGGTGATCCGCAGGTGGCGGGCTACTTCGCGTCCGAGTAGCGCTCCACCACCGCCGTCGTGAACGGAAAACGCACTGGCGTATCGCCGAAGGCGGTCCGCCCGGCCAGGTCGCCGGCCGCCCGGATCGCCTCCACGACCGCCTCTGCCTCCTCCTGTGGACAGTGCACGATCACCTCGTCATGCTGGAAGAAGACCAACTCGGCCCGGAGACCGGCGGAGCCGAGCGACCGGCGCAGGGCGGCCAGGAGCAGCAGCGCCCAGTCCGCCGCGCTGCCCTGCACCACGAAGTTGCGGGTGAAGCGGCCCCGCGCGCGAGCGTTCGACGATGCGTAACCAGGGGTGAATTGACCCTCGGCGGAGGGCTGTTCCGTGTTCTCCTGCGGGATGCCGGCCTCGTCGTTCTCCTCGCTCCCGGCCGCGGGCGGACTGGTCCGGCCCAGCCACGTCCGTACGAGACGTCCCTCTTCGCCCGCTTTTGCCGCATCGTCGACGTAGGCCACGGCCAGCGGAAATCTGCGGCGCAGGGCTGCCAGGTTCTTCAGGCCGTCGCCCGAGGTCTGGCCGTAGATCGCG
This sequence comes from Streptomyces sp. NBC_01224, assembly GCF_036002945.1. Classification (NCBI taxonomy): domain Bacteria; kingdom Bacillati; phylum Actinomycetota; class Actinomycetes; order Kitasatosporales; family Streptomycetaceae; genus Streptomyces; species Streptomyces sp. NBC_01224. The sequence goes on from NZ_CP108529.1 coordinate 5,042,890, forward strand.
CCCAGCAGGGCGAGCTTGGCGTGGTCCCGGTCGCCGTGGAAGGCCCGGTCCGACAGCGACGTATAGAGATCGCCGTCATGGCCCGCCACCTCCATCAGACCGCGATCGCGGGAGATCGCAGCCAGCACTCTGGGCTCCATCTGGTCGGCGTCCGCGACGACGAGGCGCCAGCCCTCGTCGGCGACGACCGCCCGCCGTATCACCTTGGGGATCTGCAGCGCTCCTCCGCCGTTGGTCGTCCAGCGGCCGCTGACCGTGCCGCCCGGCTGGTACTCGGGGCGGAAGCGGCCGTCGCGCACCCAGTCCTGGAGCCAGCTCCAGCCGTGCGCCGTCCAGATCCGGTACAGCTTCTTGTACTGGATGAGGGGTTCGACCGCCGGATGGTCCAGCTCCTCCAGCTCCCAGCGCCGGGTGGACTTCACCTTGATGCCGGCCTGTGCGAACGCCTTCACCACGTCGGCGGGGAGGTCGGGGCGGACCCGTCTGCCGAAGGCGGCCGACACCTCGTCGGCCAGCTCGGCCAGCCTGCGGGGCTCGCCGCCGCCCGCGTAACGCTCGCCGAGCAGTTCGTGGAGCACGTCCCGGTGCACGTCGGCGCGCCAGGGGAGGCCTGACCGGTTCATCTCGGCGGCGACCAGCATGCCGGCCGATTCGGCGGCCGTCAGCAGGCGCATCCTGCCCGGGTGTGCGGTGGCGTCGTGGCGGCGGAGCTGGTCGGCGTACACCTGGAGGAGGTCGTCGAAGGGCAGGTCCGTGCCGGACTGCGGCTCGAAGAGGGAGGACTGCGAGCCGGGCTCGGCGGAGCGGGGCGGAGGATCGGGGGGTACGGGGGCGTTGCGCAGGCGGGCGTGGGCGGCGGCTGCGGAACGGGGTTCGCCGAGACGGCCCTCGTGGGCGAGGAGGAGGGACTCGGCGACCTCGATGTCGTAACAACGGGCCACGGGGACGCCGGCCGCGAGCAGGCGCGGGTAGATCTCGGCGGTGGACCGCCAGACCCAGCGTGTGACATCCGGGCGGGAGCGGACCGCCTCCACGAGGTCGGGTTCGGTCAGGACCGGGGCGGTGGGCAGGCCGGTGGAGTCCAGCGGGGCGAGGAGGGCGCCGCCGGTCTCCGTGGTGGCCAGAGCCCAACGTTCGGTCATGTCGTCGAGTCTGGCACCCGGCACTGACAGGGGGCGTGGGGCGGGGCGCGGGGTGGGGTGGCCCGCTGCGCGGGGTTTCACCCCACCCCCGCCCTTTCCCGAAACCGGGGGCTCTGCCCCGGACCCCGTTCCTCGAATGCCGGACGGGCTGGAGGGGCCGGGGGCCAAAAGCGCCGGACGGGCCGAAACCTACTCGGAGTCCGTCGTCCAGGTGCCCAGGGAGATCTCGGCGGTGATGCCGGGGCCGAAGCCCGCCATCAGGCCGCGGTGGCCGTCAAGGGCCGAAGCCTCGTCGAACATGCGGCCAAGGGCGTCGAGCACCACCGCGCTGGCTATGTTGCCGTACTCGGTGAGCGTGGCGCGGCTGAAGCGGAACGCTTCCGGCGGCACGTCGAGGAAGCGGCTCAGGTCGTCCAGGATGCGCGGGCCGCCCGCGTGGATGATGTAGAAGTCCAGCTTGCCGGCGTTCCACTGGTGCTCCTCCGCGACGGCGTTCAGGGCCGGGGCGAGGGGCTCCATGGTTCCTGGCACACGCTTGTCGAGCTGGAAGTGGAATCCGGTGGACCGGACCGCGTAGGAGATCCAGTCCTCGGTGTCCGGGATGATGTACGAGCCGTTGCTTTCCAGGCGGACTCCGGTGCCACCGCTGCCGCGGACCACGACGGCGGCTATGCCGTCGCCGAACAGGCCGTTGGACAGCAGGGATCCGACACCCAGATCGGTGGGCTGGTAGCACAGCGAGCAGAACTCGCAGGCGACGATCAACACGTTGGCGTCGGGGTACGCCGTGCAGAAGTCGTGGGCCCGGTTGACGGCTGCGCCGCCCGCGGCGCAGCCGAGTTGGGCGATCGGCATCTGTCGTGTCTCCGGCCGGAAGCCCATCTTGCCGATGAGCCACGCGGTCGGCGGAGGCATCATGAAGCCGGTGCAGGAGACGTAGACGATCAAGTCGATCTGCCGCGGCTCCAGTTGGGCCTGATCGAGTGCCCGGCGTACCACCGCCGGCACCCTGGCCTTGGTCTGTTGCTCGTAGGTGATGCTGCGGGCGTCGAAGCCCGGGTGCTGCAGCACCTTCTCGATCGGTTGGATCAGGTGCCGTTTCTGCACCCCGGTATGTTCGATCAGACGAAGGACCAGGTCGATCTGTGGATGGTCGCCGTGCAACCGTTGGGCCAGCTCCAGGGTTTCCTCGTTGGTGATGACATACTCGGGAACCTCGATTGCCGGCTTGCAGAGAACCGCCATGGAACTCCTCCTAGCGGACTTTTGGTCCACACGGCCGGGCCCGGAACGGTTGCGGGGTGTTCGCCGACGCGGGAGTGGCCACCACGGCTCCGCACGCGCGGTGCCGCGCGAATCAGAGCTTTGGTGGATTCCTGCGCCGGGTTCGGTACCCCTGATACGGGCGCGGACGGGCCGACCTTCGAAGACTGAGTTCTAGCCGTTCACGGGCGGATACTGATCCGCCACGGCTTGGGTGGGTGGCCGTCGGGATCACGTTACGGCAGGTGGATCGGGGCCGCATGTCGAGCCGACGCACAGCGCGCAGCAGGGCACAGCTAGGCGCCCGGTGCGCAGGGCAGGACACGGCTAGGCGCCCGGTGCGCAGGCAGGACACGGCGAGGCGCCCGGTGCGCAGCAGGGCACAGCGAGGCGCCCGGCGCCCCGGGATTGTTCCGGGTTGCCGGGCGCCGTGGTGCGACGCATCATCAATGAGCATCACTGTCCGTGCACGGAGGCCCGGTGCGTTGCCGGACCTCCCCTGTCACCAGGTGACAGGCAGTTCGAGGGGATAGCGCCAGATCGAGGTCTTGTTCCAGCGCACTTCCTCGGCCGGCGTCGCCAGCTTCAGAGCGGGGAAGCGCTCCAGCAGGGTTCCGATGGCGACCTGGAGCTCCGTTGCGGCGAGCGGCGCGCCGAGACAGTGGTGTCCGCCCCAGCCGAACGTCATGTGGGACGGATTCTCGCGCTCCAGATCCAGCTCGTCGGGCCGGTCGAACTTCCGGGGGTCGCGGTTGGCCGTCAGATAGGAGACGTGCACGATGTCCCCCTCCCGGATCAGCACCCCGCTCAGCTCCACGTTCTCCAAGGCGACCCGGGGGATGCCGACGCCCTTGCGGAACGGGATGAAGCGGAGCAGTTCCTCCATGGCCTGCGGGAGCATGCCGGGGCGCTCGCGCAGCATCGCGAGCTCGGCCGGCCTGGTGAGCAGCGTGTAGGCGATGTTGCCGATCTCGTACGTGGTGGTGTCCTGGCCCGTGATGAGCAGCACCATGGCCATCACGGTCAGTTCCTGGTCGTTGAGGATCTCGTTCCCGTCGCGAGCCGTGGCCAGCGCGCTGATCAGGTCGTCGCCGGGGTCCGCGCGCCGCTCGGCCGTCAGCTTCTGGAAGTAGGCGCGGAGATCGGCCTTGGCACGTACCGCGGCGTCCTTGTTCTCGACGGTCGTGTCCATCATCGTCCGGGCGTGGGCGCGCAGCTGTGCGCGGTCGGCCTCGGGAATGTCGAGGACCTCGCAGATGGTGGTCAGGGGCAGCGGGGCCGCCAGATGCTCGAAGAGATCGGCGGGGGCTCCGTGCTCCTCCATCCGGTCCAGCAGCTCGTCCACGACATGCTGGGTACGTACCTTCATGCGCTCCATGTGACGAGGCGCGAAGCCCTTGGAGATCAGGCTGCGCAGGCGGCTGCTGCCCGGCGGGTCCATCACGTTGATCGCTTCGTCCTGAACGATCGGCTCAGGGGTCATGCGCGGGAAGTTGCGGCCGATGATGGCGCTCCGGCTGAAGCGCCGGTCGGTGGTCACCGTGCGCACGTCGTCGTAGCCGGTGACGAGCCACGCCTCGCCGTCGCCGTGCGGCAGCCGGATGCGGGAGACGGGTTCTTCGGTCATCAAGTGCCTGAGCACCGGGTCGAATTCGAGGGCCTCGGCATAGTCGAACGGGCAGTGCCGTGCGCCGGCGACTGGTTCCATACGGAGCTCCAGAGGGGGGATCTGACGGGTGGTTCGAGGAATCTGCGGGCTGGACGGGACATGGGTGCCCGGTCACCCGCACAGGCACGCGCCACTCCGGGCCGATTGGTCCATATGCAGAACGGATTCGACAGCCGGGGTCGCTGGACCGGCGCAATCGGTCCAGCGACCCTGTCCGGCCTGTCTGCCCTGTCCGGCGGGTTCGGCGCGTTCGCCGGGATCGGAGTGAACGGCCGGTCTCAGCCGGAAGGTACGACGTTGGTGGCGTCCACCGCGGGGCGCACCGCCCGGGCGAGCTCGACGCCGTCGCCCACGGCCCAGAAGTGGGTGAAGAACAGGCGGGGGTCCTCCGCCAGGTGATGGTTGTGCAGCTCGACGAGCTTGATCCCGCCGCGCCGCAGTGCCTTCAGTACGTTCTGCACCTCATGGGCGAGCATGACGCAGTCACCGCTGAGCGCGGCCCGGCCGCCGCCCAGCGGCTGGAAGTTGAACGCGCTGGTCGATCCCAGGCCGGGCGGCAGGATCAGATGGCCGTCCGCGATGGTCTCGCGGCGGACGAAGATGCTCTTGTAGAGCCCGTCCTCGATGGAACCCTTGGCGCCCAGCACCGCCTCCATTCCGGCGATGTCCAGATCGACCGGGGCCGGCGGTCCCGGCGGCAGGGCGGGCGGGGTTCCGGTGCGGTCGAATCCGGCGCGCAGACCGCGGGCCAGGGCAACCGCGTCGTGACCGTGTGCATGGACGTGGGTCCACCAGATGTCGGGGGTCTGGGCGAGCAGGTGCTTGTGGAGCGCGGTCTGCTCGATTCCGTGCGCCTGCCAGGCATCGGTCACCCATTGCAGTTCGTCCTCGGTGACCACCACGTCGCCCATCAGCATCGTGCTGCCGTCGGCGTAACGGACGAAGGCCACATGCGTGCCCAGCGCGAGCCCGGGTGTGACGACCACGCCGTCGGAGACCACGTGAAGGTCCCGCCGGGGGAAGCCCGTGTGGTAGGTCGTTCCGCGCAGCATGTTGCCGGTGCGGCCCAGCGCTCTCGCCACGCCCGCCCAGTCCGCCAGTCCGGTCGGCACCGGCCTGACCCGCCTGCCGTGCCCCGGCCCCGTCATCCCGTTGGGCAGGGCGCGAGCGGCGGCCGGCCCCGCAGCGGTCAGCATCGGTGCGAGTGCGGCTGCTGCCAGTACGCGTCGCCGCGATGTGATCGCCCGTAGTTTCGTGTCCTGCTGTCGGTCCCCAGTCATCACTTGTTCGCCTCCATGGCGAGATGAAACCACGCGATACATGGATGAATGGATGAAAGCGGATACATCGTCAGCGGGTGGGGCTGGATGGACTAAGCGCGCTGTCCGGCCCGGTCTCCTACGGCCCATCCGGACCTTCAGCGCACCGGCATAGAGCGGCGCCGCACCGCTCTCGGCAGCAGCGCCGCTCCGACCGCGACCACCGCGCACACTCCGGCCGCCCCGGCCGTCAGCGGCCACTGCACCGACATCTCCACCGGTGCGGACAGCGAGGCCAGCGCGGCGTCGAGGCCCGCCAGGTTGACCGCGGTCACGGCCAGTCCGAGCAGCGCTCCGACCCCGACCGCGAACAGGGTCTCCCCGGCCACCACCGCGAGGACCCGCGGCCGGGCGGCCCCGGCCAGCCGGAGCGCGTTCAGCTCCGAGGACCGTACGGACCCCGCCATCAGCATCGTGTTGACGAGGGCGATGGCCGTGTACACCAGCGCGATCCCCAGGATCACGATCAGGCCGAGCCGGGTCTGCGGACTCGTACGCGGGTGTGTCGCGGCCAGCCACTGCTCCGTCGACCGCACCTCGCCGCCGGTGCCGCGCAACTGTGCTGCGACCGCGGCCCGGTTCGCGCCCGGCGAGAGGCGTACGTCGATCCGGTCCACCGGAGCCGCCGGCGCGTTCGCCCTCGTGACATAGGCCCCGTTGTTCCCCGTCCCGCGCGCCAGCACCGCCGCGATCCGCAGCGCGACCGGCCGTCCGTCGCCGAGCCACACCCGTACCGTCGAGCCCACCGTGTGCTGCTCCCACTCCTCGTTCACCACGATCGAGCGGTCGTCCAGATCCCGGATGTCGCCCGCCGCCACCGGCAGCCGCTCGACCGTCGCGAGGGCCTTCGCGTCGTCCACCGCCCGCGCCTCGGAAGTGATCAGAGCGGTGCCCTCCTCGCGTACGTAGACGGCTGTCGATGCGGACGCGGACAGTGTTGCGCCGCGCACCGGCCGTACCTTCAACTCCTCACCCGTCACGACCAGGTCGGCCCGGGTGTGCTCGCGTGCCTCGGCCGCCTTCGCCGCCGTTACCGTCATCGCGGAGCCGGCCACCGAACCCGCCAGTGCCACAGTGATCAGCACCGGAGCGGCCACTGCCGCCGTACGCCGCAGCGAAGCCGATGTGTTCGCGGTCACGAGCATTCCGGTCGCCCCGGGCAGCCGGATCAGCCGGACCAATGGGCGTACCAGCAGCGGCGCGAGCAGGGCAGCGGCCGTGATCAGGACCATCGGCTGGGTGGTGTACGTCTTCCGTTTCAGCAGCGCGGACGGGTCCGTGGCGAGGGATTTCGCCATGAGGAAAGCGGCTCCCGCGAGCAGGGCGAAGCCCAGCAGACGACGGGCCGGCGGCAGCACGCCCGTATCGACATCGGCCTCGCGCAGCGCCTCGGCCGGGCCGGTTCTGCCCGCCCGCCGCGAGGCCACCCAGACCCCCGCGAACGCCACGACCAGGCCGGTCCAGAAGGCGGCGTGCAGCGGCCAGGCAACCGGGCGGACGGTGAACCAGGACGGCGCCACCCCTTCGTCGACCAGCAGCCCGGCCGAAAGCGGCGCGGCCCAGCGGCCCAGCGCGCACCCGGCAGCCGAGGCGAGTATGCCGACCACGGCCGCCTCCGTCAGCAGCAGCCGCCGCAGCTGGCCCGGCGTGGCGCCGGCCGTACGCAGCAGCCCGAACTCGCGCCGGCGCAGCGCCACCGCGAAGGCGAACGTCGATGCGACGACGAAGACCGAGACGAAGGCGGTGACGCCGCCCGCCGTGCCGAGCAGGGCGTTCACGGTCAGCAGCCCCTCGGCGTCCCGCTCCGTGGCCGGGTCGGCGCGGCGGCGGCCGTCGCCGGTGAGGACCAGGGCGCGGTCGCCGACGACGCGGCGCACCTCGGCGACGGGCGCGTCCACGCCTACGGCGTCCGGGCCGCGGTGCGCTCCGTTTCCGTCGTCCCGGGTCACCCGGCCGAGCGCCCGGAGGTCGCGCAGGAGTGTGATATCCACAGGGTGTGGATGAGCGAGCCTGCGGCTGACCTCCGTTGTGGACGGCCCGCGCCGCACCTCCACGGTCAAGGTGTCGTCGCCCATCACCACCACCGGCGATCCGGCGAATCGCTGCGGCGCCCGGTCCGGGGCGTCGAAGGTCGAGGCGAGGCCGAGGCCCATGGCCGCGATCAGCCCCACGCCCAGCGCGAGCGCGACGAAGGTGGCGATGAGTGTGGTCCAGCGGGTACGCAGGGCGGCCAGGGCGACGGTCAGCACGACGCCACCTCCGCACGGCCGGCGACGGTCAGCACGATGCGACCCCCGCACGGCCCGTGACGCCTGCTACGGCGGCCGTCGTGCGGCGTGCCGCGGTACGTCCCGCCGCCATCCAGGCCGCGATCCGCTCGGCCGGCAGTCCGGTCAGATCGTCCGCCACCCGCCCGTCGACCAGGAAGACCACCCGGTCCGCATAGGCCGCGGCCATCGGGTCATGGGTGACCATCACGACCGTCTGCCCCTCCCGGTCCACCAGCTCCCGCAGCATCACCATCACCTCCTGGCTCGTCGCGGTGTCCAGTGCACCGGTCGGCTCGTCGCCGAAGAGCACCGCGGGCCGGGTGATCAGGGCCCGTGCCAGCGCCACCCGCTGCTGCTGTCCGCCGGACATTTCGGCCGGCCGGTGCCCCGCCCGGTCGGCGAGACCGACCCGGGCCAGGGATTCACCCACCTCGGTACGGGACGGGCGGCGGCCCGCGAGCCGCAGCGGCAGCGCGACATTCTGTGCGGCGGTCAGCGAAGGGACCAGGTTGAACGCCTGGAAGACGAAGCCGATCCGGTCCCGGCGCAGCAGTGTCAGCCGGCGCTCGCTCAGCCCGGTCAGCTCCACCCCGCCCACCTCGACGGTGCCGGACGTCGGCCGGTCCAGCCCGGCCGCGCAGTGCAGCAGCGTGGACTTGCCGGAGCCGGACGGGCCCATGACAGCGGTGAAGGTGCCGGGGCGGACGGTGAGGTCGATGCCGTCGAGGGCGTCGACCTCACCATAGGTACGGCGTACGGAGCGGAGCCGTACGGCATCGGTGGCACTCGCGGATGCGGCGGACGCATGCGGGGAAGTCATGTCCTCGATCGAACCGTTTCCGCGCTCCGCGATCACGACCACCAGAGCCCGTCCTCGGGGTGGGGCCAGGCATACCCGGCCGCACCGCCCCTGCCTACCCTGGCCTCATGGAACCGGTGATCGACCAGGCATTCGCGGCAGCCCTCTACTCCGAGGGCGACGCCGGTCTCGACACCGGAGCCTCCCTCCTGGCCGCCGCTCCGACGGCCGACACGGAACTGTTCCGGCGCGGCGAGGAGTTCGTCCGCCGTGCCTGGGAGCGCGGCTGGCAGCCCGCCGATGTCGTACGCGTCGTCCGCCGCGAACTCGACGAGACCGCGGTCGGCCTTGCCGCCGGGCTGATCGCATCGGAGACCGGACGGTACGAGCAGCTGCCGCCCCGCTGGCGGTCCCAGCTCGACGGGCTCCCCGCCGCGCCGCCCCGGAACCGGCCCGACCGTTTCTCCTACGCCTCCGCGCTCCTCGGCCTGTACCGGCTGCTGCTCGGGCTCCCCGCCATCGAACCGGTCGGTCCGCCGCCCGGCACTTCCCCGCACGGGCTCCACCTGCCGCCCGCGCACGACGAACCCCGGATGCTGACCCGGATCCGTGCCCTGCTCGCCAAGGCGGAGGCGACCGGCTTCCCCGAGGAGGCGGAGGCCCTCACCACCAAGGCGCAGGAGCTGATGGCCCGGCACTCCATCGACGAGGCCCTGCTCGCTGCCCGTACCCACAGCAAGGAGGCGCCGGGAGCGTGCCGGATCGGGGTCGATGCCCCGTACGAGACGGCGAAGGCGATCCTGCTCGACGCGGTCGCCTCCGCGAACCGTTGCCGTGCGGTGTGGAACAGCGACCTCGGCTTCTCCACGGTGGTCGGCTTCGAGCCGGACCTGGAGGCCGTGGAGCTGCTGTACACCTCCCTGCTGGTCCAGGGCACGGTGGCGATGACGAAGGCGGAGGCGGGCCAGCGGGCCGGCGGACGCAAGCGGACCAAGACGTTCCGGCAGTCCTTCCTGATGGCGTACGCCCAGCGCCTGGGCAGCCGGCTCGCCGCCGACACCGCCCGTGTCACAGCGGCCGCCGAAGCCGAGACCGAATCCGAAGCCGCAGGGGTGGTGGCACCCCATCTGCTCCCGGTCCTCGCCGCCCGCGACATGGCCGTCACGGACACCGCCGAGCGGATGTTCCCCGAGACCACGACCACGCGTGTCCGGGGCGCCACGGACCTCGACGGATGGACCCATGGAACGGCTGCCGCGGACCGGGCGAGGATGAGCGGGACCGGGCCGGAGATCCACGGCAGGCGCGGGAACCGGTAGAAACCTCAGATGTCTCCTGAATTACGGCAACTCGGGCTTATCGGTGATTCCGGCTAGGCTCTGGGCATGAGCTGGCTGCGGGCGCTGAAGGAGACCGCCCGCTCGGGGCTGACGATCGAGCGGCGGCGTCTCGAACCGCTCATCGCGATCCGCGGTGCGGCCGGTCTCGCCCTCGTCATCGGGGTCGGCCTCGCGCTCTTCGGGCCGGTGGTCGCCGCGAGCTCCGCGTTCGGTGCGTTCCAGGCGGCCATCGCCACGTTCCAGCGCAGCTGGCGCCCCCGGCCCGTCCTCGCCCTGGTCTCCGGGGCGAGCCTCGCCGTATCGACATTCCTCGGCTATCTCGCCGGCCCCCGAGTGCCGCTGTTCGTGGCCCTGCTGGTGCTCTGGACGTTCCTCGCGGGCCTGGCCTGGGCGGCGGGACCGACGGGCGGCCTCATCGCGTCGTCCAACGTGGCGATCATGCTGGTGACGGTCACCCTGCCCACCTCCGTCGCGAACTCGGCCGTGCATGTCGTGATGATCCTTTTCGGCGGTGTGGTGCAGGCGGCGCTGATCGTCCTGTTCCCGGTACGGAGATGGGGCGCCCAGCGCGATGCCCTTGCCGACGCCCTGGCCGCCGAGGCCGACTACGCCCGCCGGCTGCGCCACGACCCGCTCGCCGTCTTCGATCCGGTGCCGCTGATGACGGCCCGCAGCGCGGCCGCGGTCACCCCGCGGCAGGCCCGCCGCCGGCCGCCCGAGCTGCGTGGCTCCCGCGGTGTTGCCGAACGGATCAGACCGGTGCTCGCCTCGCTCGCGGACCCGGCGATGGGCGTCCCGTCCGAGGGTCCGGAACGGGACCGGGTCCGCGAACTCCTCGCCGCCGCCGGATCCGTGCTCGACTCGGCGGCCCGGGCGATCCGGGGCGGCGACCCGGTGAAGCTCTCCCCTTCCGCCGTCGCCGCGCTGAAGACCCCGGACACCGGCACTCTCCTCACCGGCCCGTCCCGCCGCGCCGCCGCCCGGCTCGGCGCGCTGCTCTCCGATGTCATCGAGACGGCCGAGGGCGAGGGGACGAAGGAGCAACAGGCCGAGGCCGAGGAGGCCGCCGAGACCATCAGGGCCACCGGGGACGGGATCCCCGGCGCTCCGCACCGCCGCCGCCCCACCCTCCTGCGGCTGGTCCCCGTCGTCGGGAGGGCGGTGCGCGCCGAACTGCGCCCCGGTTCACCGATCCTGCGGCACGCCGTGAGGGTCTCCGTCGTCGTCGCCGTCGGCTATCTCATCGGTGCCGCGCTGCCGTTCGGCCACGGCTACTGGGCGCCCATGGCGGCCGTCATGGTGATGCGGCCGGAGTTCTCCCAGACGTACGGGCGTTCCGTGGCCCGCTTCGGCGGCACGATCGTCGGCGTCTCGCTCGCCACCGCGATCGGCCGGATCACCGACCCCGGTGTGACCTGGTCCGCGATGCTCGCCGTGTTCTGCGCCCTGCTGATGTATCTGCTGATGCGCACCGGGTACGTGGTCGGCCAGGCGTGTGTCTCCGCGTACGTCGTCTTCCTGCTCGGCATGGCGGGCGACAACTGGTCGCAGACCGTACACGAACGGGTCGTCCTCACCCTCATCGGCGGCCTCCTCGCGATGATCTCGTACGCCGCCTACCCGGCGTGGGAGACCCCGAGGCTTCGCGGCAGGCTCGGCGACTGGCTGGAGGCGGACGGGCGGTACGCGGCCGCGGTCGTCGACCAGTACGCCGAACCGGCCGAGCACGGCCAGGACGACGTCCGTTCCGCCCTGCTCGACACCCGCGAGGCCCGCGTCGCCTGGCAGGAGGCGCTTGCCACCGCCCAGCACGAACCGGTGCGCAACCGCGGCCTCTCCCGCGCCGCCGCCGACGACACCCAGCACGCCCTCGCCCAGCTCGGCCGGGTCGCGATGCTGCTGGAGGCCCACCTCCCGTGCGGCAGCGCCACCCCCGTACCGGCCGCCGCGCGCCTGGCGCAAGCGCTGCGCCGGGCCACCGAACAGGGGGCGAAGGAGGTGCGGGAGCGGCGCGTACCGGACTGGGTGGAGGTACGCGAGGCGCTGGCGCAGTGGGACGCGCAGCAGCGGACGGGCGAAGGGGAAGCGGACCCGTTCGTACGGAACGGGGCCGGCCTCCTCCTCGAAGCCCTGGAGGAGTTCTCCCGGGGACTGGACGGGACGTCGAAGCAGAACCCTCCCTCGGATCAAGCCGATTGAGGCGATGGAGCAGCCGGCCTTCAGGGTGTCGGCAGGTCCGGCAGACCCGACGGGATTGCACCCGGTTCGGTCTTGGCCAGGGTGTCTTCTGTCCCGCCGTCCCAGGACACGACGACGGTCTTGCCATCGTTGGACTCGATGGACCCCATGGTGCGGCCGGTGTCGCCGTCGGCGCACTTCAACGCCAGCATCACCTTCCCCATGTCCTTCACGGTGCCCGTACAGGCACGCTGCTCGGTGACGAGCACGGCCTTCCCGGACGCGACGGACAGAACCACGGCCTTGCCGTCGGTCTTTCCGGCCCAGCCGCCCTCCAGCGCCGCGGTGCCGCTGTCGCTGTCGCTTTCGCCGGGAGCCCGACTGGACTTCGCGGCGTCGGAGCCGGCGTCCGGGTCGCTCTTCTTGCCGTCGCTGCTGCAGCCGGTCAGTGCTGCGGCGGTGACGAGTCCGGCGATGATTACGGCACCGGTACGTACGACTTTGGGCATGTGGAATTCCCCCTTGTCGGCAAAAGACCGCGCCAAGCTACCAGCGCGCGCCACCGGGATGGGCCGCCCAACTCGGGGTAGGCGGAGCCGAACAGGCATCCCGTACGTCTATCTCTGCGTCTATAGCTGTAATCGCGGGAACACCCCGCGTGCACGTGCATCCGCTCATGCATCTGCTCATGCAGAGAAAATTGAACAGAGCTATGATCCGAGACAGTTGACACTTGCACCTTGCAACTCGGGGAGCGTCCTGTGCACCACGTGTACAACGGCATGGCGGCCACAGAGCTTCGCGGAGTCGTCTGGCAGAAGAGCAGACACAGCAACTCCCAGGGATCCTGCGTGGAGTTCGCGAAACTGCCCGACGGGGATGTGGCGATGCGGAATTCGCGCCACCCCGACGGGCCGGCCCTGGTCTATACGCCGGCCGAGATAGAGGCGCTGCTGCTCGGGGTGAAGGACGGGGAGTTCGACCACCTCATAGCGGGCGGCTGACCGCGTCCCGCGGGGCGGTGTCCCACCACCCGCCGGCAGCCCGCGCGGCCGCCGCGCGGGTCACACGTCGTCGGACAGCCGGAACAGTGCCCAGACCACCTTGCCGCGCTGTATCGCCGCGGCGTTCGGGCTGTCCGCCCCCAGAGCGGGAGAGGGGTGCCAGCCCCAGGAGTCGCTGAAGGACTCCACGAGGAAGAGGCCGCGGCCCGACTCCGCCGAGTCGGGAGCCTCGGAGGCTATGGGGCTCTCCTGACTGGGGTCGCGCACGGCGCACACCAGGCGCGAGCTCCAGCGCATCAAGTGCAGCCGTACGGGGGGTTCCTGAGGCTCCGGCGCGGTGTCCGCAGGCAGGGCGTGCCGCAGAGCGTTGGTCACGAGTTCGGAGACGACCAGTGCGACGTCGTCGAAGCGCTCGTCCAGTCCCCAGCCGTTCAGCGTCGTCCTGGTGAACTGCCGGGCCCCGCCTACGGCTTCGTAGCGGGCGGGCAGGGTGCAGGTGGCCGATCCGGAGACGGCTGAGGGATCGATGGGTGGAAGCCCCTGCCGTAACGGCTCGAGCATCGTCGATCCATTCGTCCCCATGCGAGGCACTCCCGGGATTCGCGGCTGTATCGGTACTGCGGGGTACAGCGGCACAACACGAACGAGCACGCAGGTGCGCGAGGACCATGGTTCCGAATGCGCAGGGCAGATGCAAGGGCAGATGCACGTGCACGCGCCTGACCTGTCCGAGCCCATGCCGGTTCTTGGTCATTTCTTCCTGCGTGTATTTTCGTAGCTTTCTGGGAGTCTTCTCATTTCCGTAATCGAACGAGTACGGGCTGAAGCGTTTTGATGGCAGAATCCGGCACTTGGGGTTCAGGGGGAGCCCCGGTGTCCAGGAAGCGATGGGGAGGACCGGACCAGTGGCGGCAGGCGAGTCGAGTGGATCTGTGGTGCGGCGCATCCTGCTGGGCTCGCAGCTCAGGCGGCTGCGCGACTCGCGTGGGATCACCCGCGAGGCGGCCGGCTACTCCATCCGGGCTTCCGAATCGAAGATCAGCCGCATGGAGTTGGGACGGGTGAGCTTCAAGGCCAGGGATGTCGAGGACCTGCTCACGCTCTACGGCGTCACGGACGAGGCGGAGCGCGATGCCCTGCTCGGCCTGGCCCGCGAGGCCAATGTGGCGGGCTGGTGGCACAGTTACGGAGATGTACTGCCCGGGTGGTTCCAGACGTACATCGGTCTGGAGGGGGCGGCATCGCTCATCCGGGTGTACGAAGTCCAGTTCGTCCACGGCCTGTTGCAGACCGAGTCCTACGCGCACGCGGTCGTCACACGGGGCATGGGTGGCGCCCCGGCCGTCGAGATCGACCGCCGGGTCGCGTTGCGGCTGGAGCGTCAGAAGGCCCTCGTCTCCGAACGCGCACCCCGTTTCCACGCCGTGCTGGACGAGGCGGCGCTGCGCCGGCCGTACGGCGACCGTGAAGTGATGCGCGGACAATTGCGGCATCTGATCGAAATGTCGGAACAGCCCAACATCACTCTTCAAGTGATGCCCTTCAGTTTTGGCGGGCATGCGGGGGAGGGCGGTTCTTTTACGATGCTCCGATTCCCGGAATCCGACCTGTCGGACATTGTCTATTTGGAGCAGCTGACAAGTGCGCTCTATCTGGACAAGGCCGAAGAAGTCGCTCAGTACGAAAAGGCCATGGTGCGGCTGCACGAGGACAGCCCCGGCCCCGAGGAGAGCCGCGATCTGCTCCGTGGTCTACTCCAACTCATCTGATTCATCAGTACGATGGCGGTTCGACGGGAGTCTGCACCTGAGTTAAGGGATCGCATGTCCTTCTTCTACGAGCTGGCCGACCAGTACATCGACGGTGAGTGGCGGACCGGCACCGGCTCGTGGGACATCATCGATTTCAATCCCTACAACGGGGAGAAACTCGCCGCGATCACCATCGCGACCGCGCAGGAGGTCGACCTGGCCTACCGCGCCGCCGAGCGCGCCCAGCGGTCCTGGTCCACCACCGGCCCGTACGAGCGCCGCAGCGTCCTGGAACGCGCCCTGCGCATCACCGAGGAACTGCACGACGACATCGTCGAGGCGATCGTCGACGAGCTGGGCGGCACCCGGCTCAAGGCGGAGTACGAGGTGCGCGTCGCCAAGGAGTTCCTGCGCGACGCGATCCAGCAGGCGTTGCGCCCCCGGGGCCGCATCCTGCCCTCCCCGGTGGACGGCAAGGAGAACCGTCTCTTCCGTCAGCCCGTCGGCGTCATAGGGGTGATCAGCCCCTTCAACTTCCCCTTCCTGGTGACGATGAAGTCCGTCGCACCGGCCCTCGCGCTCGGCAACGCGGTCGTCATCAAGCCCAACCAGAATGCCCCGGTCGTCGGCGGCGGGCTGATCGCCAAGATCTTCGAGGACGCCGGGCTGCCCGCCGGACTGCTCAACATCGTGATCACCGATGTCGCCGAGATAGGGGACGCGTTCATCGAGCACCCCGTGCCCAAGGTGATCTCCTTCGCCGGCACGGACCGGGTCGGCCGCCACGTCGGCGCGATCGCGGCCGGACACTTCAAGCGGACGATCCTCGAACTCAGCGGCAACAGCGCCCTGGTGGTGCTGGAAGACGCCGACATCGACTACGCGGTCGACGCGGCCGTCTTCAGCCGCTTCGTGTACCAGGGGCAGGTCTGCATGGCCGCCAACCGCATCCTGGTGGACCGCCGAGTCGAGCGGGAGTTCACCGAGAAGTTCACCGCCAGGGTGGCCGCGCTGCGGACCGGCGACCCGCGCGACCCGGAGACCCAGATCGGCCCGGTCATCAACACCTTCCAGGCCGACGCCCTGACCGCCCTGGTCGACCAGGCACTTGCCGAGGGGGCCACCGCGCTCGTACGGGGCCGGACCCGCGGCAACCTCGTCGAACCGACCGTGCTCACCGGGCTCCCCGAGGATTCCCCCCTGCTGTCCCAGGAGATATTCGGCCCGGTGGCGCTGCTGGTGACGTTCGACGGCGAGGACGATGCCGTACGGATCACCAACGGCACCCCGTACG
The DNA here is from genome assembly GCF_036002945.1 of Streptomyces sp. NBC_01224. Taxonomy (NCBI): domain Bacteria; kingdom Bacillati; phylum Actinomycetota; class Actinomycetes; order Kitasatosporales; family Streptomycetaceae; genus Streptomyces; species Streptomyces sp. NBC_01224. The sequence goes on from NZ_CP108529.1 coordinate 5,058,919, forward strand.
GACTCAGCGGCGCTGTGCACACCCGCAGCACCGAACGAGGGGTGCGGTTCGCGCAGCGCGTCGTCAGCGGGATGTTCCACGTCAACGACTCCACCGTGCAGGACGATCCGCTGGTGGCCTTCGGGGGCGAGAAGTCCTCCGGGATCGGCCGGCTGAACGGCGAGGCGACCGTGGACGCCTTCACCACCCAGAAGTGGATGTCCATTCAGCACGGCCGGACCGCATTTCCCTTCTGACACCGATGGGTTGAGGACAGGAGCTGACCGCAAGGGTCCGTAGCTTGGTCGGTGTCAGGAAGAAACCGGCACGGTTCCCCAAGGCGGACATCATGGTCACTCACGTTCCCGCAGAAGCCTCCTGCGACGAGCGCGGCGCGCTCCTCTCCTTCGTCGAGGCGCAGCGTGGCGCGATCCGGCGCTCGCTCATCGGTCTGACCGAGGAGCAGGCGGCGAGCCGGCCCAGCGCCAGTGAACTCTCCCTCTCCGGGCTGCTCAAGCACGTCGCCGAGACCGAGCTGAACTGGCTGCGCCTCGCCCAGCAGCGCCCCAACGAGAAGGCCCGCACCGAGGAGACCTGGGCGGACAGCTTTCGTCTCGTCGGGGACGAGACCGTCCCGCAGATGCTGGAGTTCTGGGCGAAGGTCGCGGCGGAGACCGAGGAGTTCATCCACTCGGTGGAGAGCATGAACGACACGTTCCCGCTGCCCGAGGCGCCCTGGTTCCCGAAGGATGCGAACTGCTCGATGCGCTGGCTGCTGGCCCATCTCGTCGAGGAGATCGCCCGGCACGCCGGGCACGCCGACATCATCCGGGAGTCCCTGGACGGCCGAACGGCGTTCGAGCTGGTCGCCGAAGCGGGGGGATACTCTAATCAAAGTTGATTAGAAAGGGTGCGTGACATGTCCGCGATTCGGCTGCTGGTCCTCTGTGCTGTGCGTCAGCACGGCCGGGCGCACGGATATCAGGTCCGCAACGACCTGGAGTACTGGGGCGCTCACGAGTGGTCCAGCGCCAAGCCCGGGTCGGTGTACCACGCACTGAAGCAGATGGCGAAGCAGGGGCTGCTGGTCGCGCATGAGACCGCTCCGAGTACGGCGGGCGGCCCGCCCCGTACCGAGTACGAGATCACCGAGCGGGGCAACGAGGAGTACCTCACCCTGCTGCGCGCGGCGCTGACCTCGTACGACCAGAAGCTGGACGTGCTGTCGGCGGGCCTCGGCGGCATCGTCGACCTGGAGCGGTCCGAGGCGATCGCGCTGCTCAAGGAGCGAGTGGCCGGCCTCGCGGCCTGGCGGTCCTCGGTCACCGAGTACTACACGCCGGAGGCCGGGCCCGAGTCGATCGGTCACATCGGCGAAATCATGAACATGTGGGTCCACTCTGCGGATGCCGGGGCCGAGTGGACGCGTGGGCTGATCGCCCGCATCGAGGGCGGGGCGTACACCTTCGCGGGGGAGGGCGAACCCTTCGTCGGCGTGCTCGCCGAGGGGCAGGAGAACCCGTACGCGACGGGTGTCCACGATCCCGGCGACGACGAGTAATCAAGTTTGACGAATGGGATCGGTGCGGTTACCTTCGACCCGCTAGTCAAGTTTGACTACAGGAGGTGTGGCGATTTTGACCGACGCGATCGTTGTCGAAGGCGTGCACAAGCGATACGGGGAGAAGCGCGCCCTGGACGGCCTGGACCTCACGGTCCGCCGCTCCACCGTCCATGCCGTGCTCGGCCCCAACGGCGCGGGCAAGACCACGGCCGTACGCATCCTGTCGACGCTGCTGCGGCACGACGAGGGGCGGGTCGAGGTGGCGGGGTTCGACGTACGGGACCGGGCCGGCGAGGTCCGGCGCCGCATCGGGCTGCTCGGGCAGTACGCGGCGGTCGACGAGGAGCTCGGTGGCCGGCAGAACCTGGAGATGTTCGGCCGTCTGTACCATCTGGGCGCACGCCGGGCGGGTACGCGGGCGGACGAACTGCTGGCCCGCTTCGGGCTCGCGGACACCGGCCGGGGGCCGGTCAAGGAGTACAGCGGCGGCATGCGGCGACGGCTCGATCTTGCCGCCTCGCTGATCACCGACCCGGAGGTGCTCTTCCTGGACGAGCCGACCACCGGACTCGACCCGCGCGGCCGGGCCGAGGTGTGGTCGGCGGTGCGCTCACTGGTGGGCGGCGGCACGACCGTACTGCTGACCACGCAGTATCTGGAGGAGGCCGATCAGCTGGCGGACCGGATCTCGGTGATCGACGCCGGACGGGTCGCCGCCGAGGGGACGGCCGACGAGCTGAAGGCGATGGTGGCCGGTGACCGCATCGATGTCGTGGTCCGGGACGGTTCGCAACTGGCAGCCGCTGCCCTGCTGTTGGGTGACGGTGCGGTCGTCGACGCGGACCGGCGGCTGATCGGGGCGCCGGCACCGGACCGGATGGCGGCCCTGACCCGGACCGTGCGGGCGCTGGAGGAGGCGGGCATCGAGGCGGAGGACATCGCGGTGCGGCGCCCGACGCTGGACGAGGTCTTCCTCTCGCTGACCGACCGGAGGCCGGAGCACGCGGAGGTGGCGGCATGAGCGCGATGAGCTGGGCGGTGTCCGATTCCTGGACGATGACGCGACGTGAACTGGCGCACTGGGCACGGCAGCCGGTGCGGATCGTCGTCGGCCTGGTCTTCCCCGTGATGCTGCTGCTGATGTTCAACTACCTGGTCGGCGGCGGGCGGGGCGTCGACGGCGACAACACAGAGTTCCTGGTGCCCGGCATGCTCGCGCTCACCATGGCCTTCGGCCTGGAGTCGACCATGCTCGCGGTCACCCAGGACCTCAACAAGGGCGTCATCGACCGGTTCCGTGCCATGCCGATGTTCTCCGGTTCGGTGCTGGTGGGCCGCAGCGTCGCGGACATGCTCCAGTCGGCCGCCGCACTCGCCGTGATGACCGGCGTCGGATACGCGGTCGGCTGGCGCTGGCACCACGGGCCGGCCGCGGCACTGGGGGCGCTGGGGCTGCTTCTGCTGCTGCGCTTCGCGATGCTGTGGATCGGCATCCAGCTGGCGTTGGTGGCCGGGAAGCCGGAGCTGGTGCAGGCGGTGCAGATCCTGGTCTGGCCGGTCGGCTTCCTCTCCAACGTCTTCGCCACCCCCGAGTCGATGCCCGCCTGGCTGGGCGCGGTCGTCGAATGGAACCCGATGTCGGCCACGGCCACGGCGGTACGCGGCCTGTTCGGCAACCCGGGCGGGCCCGGCGGCACCTGGGCGTCCGACCACGCCGAACTGCTGGCGGTGGCCTGGCCGTCGGCGCTGATCGCGGTGTTCTTCCCGCTGGCGGTAAGGAGGTTCGCCCGGATCGGCCGCTAGAGCCGCTGCCCGGCTCTCAGTGGTGGAAGGAAGTCGCCGCCTGCTTGTCACGGCTCAACGGGTGCGGCTGGCGGCGCAGGTCGGGCAGGATCAGCCCGAGGTCCTCAAGCAGCAGTTCGGCGAGGTCCGACGAGAAGCCGTTGCGGCACACCACCCGGAGCACCGACAGGTCCTGCCGGTTGGCGGGGAAGGTGTACGCGGGCACCAGCCAGCCGTGCTCGCGCAGCCGCCTCGAGACGTCGAAGACGTCGTACGCCTGCACATCCGGCGCGGTCGTCAGCGCGAAGACGGGCAGCTGGTCGCCCCGGGTGAGGAGCCGGAAGTCCCCGAGCTCCTCGATCCGCTTCGCGAGCCCGCCGGCGACGTCCCGGGACGCCTGCTGAACGGCCCGGTAGCCCTCCCGGCCCAGCCGCAGGAAGGTGTAGTACTGGGCCACCACCTGTGCGCCGGGCCGGGAGAAGTTCAGTGCGAAGGTCGGCATGTCGCCGCCCAGGTAGTTGACCCGGAAGACCAGCTCCTCGGGCAGCTCTGCGGGCGAGCGCCACAGTGCCCAGCCGACGCCCGGGTAGACCAGGCCGTACTTGTGCCCGGAGGTGTTGATGGAGGAGACCCGGGGCAGCCGGAAGTCCCACACCAGGTCCTCGTCCAGGAACGGCGCCACCATCGCACCGGACGCCCCGTCCACATGGACGGGGACATCGAGACCGGTGCGCTCCTGAAGGGCGTCCAGGGCCGCGCAGAGCTCCGCGACCGGCTCGTACGAACCGTCAAAGGTGGAACCGAGGATACCGACGACACCGATGGTGTTCTCGTCGCAGAGGTCGGCCGCGGCCTGCGGGTCGAGGTGGAAGCGCTCGCCCTCCATCGGGACCAGGCGCGGTTCGACCTCCCAGAAGTTGCAGAACTTGTCCCAGCAGACCTGCACATTGATGCCCATGACCAGGTTCGGCCGGGCGGTCGCCGGGTAGCGGTCGGCGTTCCTTGCTGCCCAACGGCGTTTCAGCGCCAGGCCGGCGAGCATGCAGGCCTCGCTGGAGCCCGTGGTCGAACAGCCCACGACGGCCGAAGGGTCGGGGGCGTTCCAGAGATCGGCGAGCATCGCCACACAGCGCCGCTCCAGCTCGGCGGTGCGCGGGTACTCGTCCTTGTCGATCATGTTCTTGTCGCGGCACTCGCCCATCAGCACCCCGGCCTGGGGCTCCATCCAGGTGGTGACGAAGGTGGCGAGGTTGAGCCGCGAATTGCCGTCGAGCATCAGCTCGTCATGGACCAGGCCGTACGCGGTCGAGGGCGGCATCGGCCTGTCGGGCAGCCGGTGCCGGGGCGGTGCCGACTCCATCCCGGCGGTCGGGTCGGCCTCTCCGAAGAACGGGTTGAGGGCCAGCCTGCGGCGTTCCAGGGACGGTTCCTTGCCCTTGGGCAAACCTTTGTGGAGAGGCATCGGCGGACAGCCCTTCCCGGCTCTCGGCGGTCATCGTGACCCACGACGGTCCTGTCGGTGTGCGGTGGTTCAGTTCTCGGCGGCGAGGCCGTCCTTGATGGCCCGGGTGAACTTCACGACCCGTTCGGCCTGGACCCGGGCGGCGGTCAGGGTCTGCACGCCGACGGGGATGTCGCCCTGCCCCGCGACATGCGAAGTGCCGTACGGATTACCGTCGACGAACTTCGACGGGTCCGTGTAGCCGGGGGCGACCAGGATGCCGCCGAAGTGGTGGATCGTGTTGTAGAGCGCGAGCAGCGTGGACTCCTGGCCGCCGTGCGCGGTGCTGGTGGAGGTGAAGCCGCTGTAGACCTTGTCGGCGAGACGGCCCGCCTGCCAGAGGCTGCCGAGGGTGTCGATGAACTGCTTGAGCTGGGCGGTGACATTGCCGAACCGGGTCGGCGTACCGAAGATCACGGCGTCCGCCCAGATCATGTCGTCCTTCGACGCCTCGGCGATGTCCGCAGTCGCTTTCGCGTTGGCGGCCCAGGCCGGGTTGGAGTCGATGGCCGCCTGCGGGGCGAGCTCACCGGCCTTGCGCAGCCGTACCTCCGCACCGGCCTTCTCGGCGTCCTGCGCGATGGCCTTGGCCATCGCGGCGACGGTGCCGGTCGACGAGTAGTAGATGACGGCGACGTTGACGGACGTGGGCATTACGGAATCCTCCGACAGAGCCTTAGCAGAACGTATCCATGCGAATCCATACGGATGTGACGATACGGAAAGCAGGGGCATCCGGCGCGTCGAGCGGCGGGGGCCAGGGGTCGGGCAAGGGGCTCGGTCCGGGCTCACCTCAGCGGCGTACCGTCCTCGTGCAGCTGCATCTGCGGCCGCCCGGTCACCAGCAGCCAGGCCGGCAGCGAGGCGATGCACAGCATCGGGAGCACGGCGGTGTCGCCGACGAGGACCGCCGCGGTGAACAGGCTCAGCCAGCCCTGCCGGGTGACGGCCAGCAGCACCCCCAGTGCCGTACAGGCCACCGCGAGCGCCACCGGCACCGATGTGACCAGGGCATGGGCGCACAGCCCCAGCGCGACACCCACGAAGACGGCGGGGAAGATCCGCCCGCCCCGGAAGCCGCAGCCCGCCGCGACCAGCAGCGCGGCCGTCTTCACGACTGCCATGCCCGCGAACTGCCCGGCCGTCCAGCCGCTCGGGTCGGCGGCGAGCTCCTTCACCTCGTCGAGCCCCTTGAACAGGGTGAGACGGCCGCCCAGTGCCCCCAGCAGGCCTAGCAGCAGCCCGCCGAGGGTCAGCGCCAGGACCGAGTGCTTCAGGGCCCACAAGGCCCGGTGCAGATACGGGAAGGCGAGCGAGGGCACGATGGCGGGCAGCAGTCGGCGTACGGGACTGGTTTCGGCAGGAGCGGTTTTGGCGGCAGCGGTTCCGGCGGGATCGGGAGAATCTGTGGCCATCGGCTCACCATAACGACGCAAAAGCCGTATAACCCCTCCAATGGCGCCGGGGACAACGGCGTTTCGGGCTTGCACCTCACGTCACGTCAGGACTCAGGCTCAGTACGTACCGGAACGGAGAAGGGAGCGGGGAGTCGTGGACTACTCCGTGGGACAGGTCGCCGGATTCGCCGGAGTCACGGTGCGCACCCTGCATCACTACGACGGCATCGGACTGCTCTCGCCCGGCGGGCGCAGTCACGCGGGTCACCGCCGCTACGACGACGGTGACCTCGACCGGCTGCAGCAGATCCTGTTCTACCGGGAGCTCGGCTTCCCGCTCGACGAGATCGCGGTACTGCTCGACGACCCGGACGCGGACCCACAGGAGCATCTGCGCCGCCAGCACCGGCTGCTGTCCGACCGGATCGCCGAACTGCGAAAGATGGCCGCCGCCGTCGAAACAGCCATGGAGGCACGGAAGATGGGCATCAACCTCACGCCCGAGGAGAAGTTCGAGGTCTTCGGGGGCAAGGACCCCGAGGAGCACGCGGAGGAGGCCGAACGCCGCTGGGGCGGCACTGCCACGTACGCCGAGTCGCAGCGCCGGGTCGCCCGGTACACCAAGGACGACTGGAAGCGGATGCAGACGGAGGTCGCCGACTGGGGCGCCGCCTACCATGCGCTGATGGAGGCCGGTGAACCGGCCACCGGGGAACGGGCGATGGACCTCGCCGAGGCCCACCGGCTCCACATCACCAAGTGGTTCTACGAGTGCACCCCCGAGATCCACCGGGGACTCGGCGAGATGTATGTGTCCGACCCGCAGTTCCGCGCGTACTACGAGTCGATGCGGCCGGGCCTGGCCGAGCACCTGCGGGACGCGATCGACGCCAACGCGGAGCGCCTCGCGTAACCGGCACGGGGGTGGGGCGCCCTCACCCCCGTGCCCGCGTCGCTCAGCTCCTGCTGATCACGGCGGCCGTTCCGTACGCACACACCTCCGTGCCCACGTCGGCCGCCTCGGTCACATCGAAGCGCATCATCAGCACCGCGTTGGCACCCCGGGCCTTCGCCTGCTCGACGAGCCGTTCCATCGCCTGGTTACGGGTCTCGACGAGGGTCTTGGTCAGCCCCTTCAGCTCGCCGCCGATCATGGACTTCAGCCCGGCGCCGATCTGGCTGCCGAGGTGGCGGGAGCGGACCGTCAGGCCGAAGACCTCACCGATCACCTGGGTCACCTGGTAGCCCGGTACGTCGTTCGTGGTGACGACCAGGACATCGGACTGGGCCGGCTGTCCGCCGCCGTATTCTTCAATGCCCATCGTGTGGCACCTCCTGGAGAAAGCTTTTGCCCCGGTTCGCCGGGGTGTGCATCCTCGCACGGGCCACTGGAACCCGGGGACGTCATCCTGCGTTGATAGCTTTGGGCGGCCACGCAGCCGCCATCGATCAATCCAGGAGCCCGGACCCTTGAATACGCTTGCGCTCGGACCGAGCTGGCTGGACCCGGACTATCTGATCAACACCTTCGGAATCCCCGGCGTCCTCCTCATCGTGTTCGCCGAGTCCGGACTGCTGATCGGCTTCTTCCTTCCCGGCGATTCCCTGCTGTTCACCACGGGTCTGCTGGTGACCACGGGCCAGCTGAAGTCTCCGCTCTGGCTGGTCTGCGTGCTGGTGGCGCTGGCGGCGATCATCGGCGACCAGGTGGGCTATCTCTTCGGCCGCAAGGTCGGTCCGTCGCTCTTCAAGCGCCCGGATTCCCGCCTCTTCAAGCAGGAGAACGTCGAGAAGGCCCACGAGTTCTTCGAGAAGTACGGACCGAAGTCGCTGATCCTGGCCCGCTTCGTGCCGATCGTGCGTACGTTCACGCCGATCATCGCCGGTGTGAGCCGGATGAACTACCGCTCGTTCATCACGTTCAACATCATCGGCGGTGTGCTCTGGGGCGTCGGGGTCACGCTGCTCGGCGCAGCCCTCGGCAAGATCGACTTCGTCCACGAAAACATCGAGGCGATGCTCATCCTGATCGTGCTCATCTCGGTGGTGCCGATCGCGATCGAGTTCCTGCGGGCCCGTTCCAGGTCGAAGAAGGAAGCGGCGGCCGGTGGCGGCGAGGGCCATGGTCCGTCCGCCGGCGGCAGCCCGGCCTCCGGCCAGCGCGGCCGCCACGCCAAGCGCTGACCCGGAGCCGAACCGGCGGCAGCCTCAGAGCCTGCCGGGTGACCTCCGACCGGGCGGCCACGCCCTGGCACGCACGCTTCCCGCGTTGTCGTCAGTCACCAACGCTCCGCGTTGACTCCCTCCTCCGCCTTGGAATCGCACGCACCAGACCGCGTCCGCTATCCGATCGGAGGTCACCCGGCAGCCTCAGAGCCTGTCGGGTGACCTCCGACCGGGCGGCCACGCCCTGGCACGCACGCTTCCCGCGTTGTCGTCAGTCACCGACTCCCCCATAGCTGAAGGCATGGGGGGACCCCCTTCGCGTCGACTCCCTCCTCCGCCTTGGAATCGCACGCACCAGACCGCGTCCGCTATCCGATCGGAGGTCACCCGACAGGCTCTCAGAAGCCGCGCGTCCGCTTGGCCGCGCGGCGGTTCGCCCCGCCGACCGCCCCCGGCACCCGCATGAACAGCCGGGAGATCTCGCTTCCCAGATTCACCCCGATCGCGATGGCCAGCGCCGTTGCCACCGCGGTCGACAGCGAGGCGAGCCCGGTGTTCACGTTGCCCTGTGCCATGCCGAGCAGACCGAAGTATGTGGCGGAGCCGGGCAGCAGCGGGCCGATCGCCGCCGTGATGAACGGCAGCGACGAGGTGTACCGGTAGCGCGAGAGCAGCTGCCCGAACAGGCCCACCAGACCGGCCGCCGTCGCTGTCGCCGCCACCGGCGAGATACCGCCGGTCCTGGCCATCGCCCCGTAGATCACCCAGGCCACGGCGCCGTTGAGGGTCACCGCCAGCACTGTGGACCGGTCCTGCTGAAGAAGGATCGCGAAGGCGAAACAGAGCGCCATCGATGCCAGGATCTGCACCACCGGCCGGTCGGGGGCGATGAACCTGGCCTCGGGGTTCAGCTGGGCGCCAAGCTGAAGTCCCAGATACAGGACGAGCAGCACACCGACGACGATGCCGATGAACAAGTACATGACTTCGAGCAGACGCGCGGCGGCGGTGATGTAGTAACCGGTCAGCCCGTCCTGCACACCCGCCACCAGGGCCCGCCCCGGCAGCAGCGCGAACAGCCCACCGGTGATGACCGCGGACGGCCGTACGTCCGACCAGTGGGTGAGGGTCAGCGCCACGCCCATCGCGGCGGGCGGCATCGCGGCCACCACGAACTGGTAGAACTCCGGCAGCCCCCGCCCGGCAAAGAGCCAGGCGAGCCGGTCGCCGAGCATCGCGCCGATCGCCGCCACCAGGAACACCAGCGGACCACCGCCGACCAGCACCGATGCCGCCCCCGCAAGACCGCCGCCGGCCAGCGTCAGCACCCAGCCGGAGTACGGATGCCGGTTGCGCCGGATCTCTGCCAGGCGCCGGTAGGCCTCCTCCAGCGAGACCTCGACATCCTCGGTGGTGATGTCGTCGATGAGCCGGAAGACGGCGGCCAGCCGGGTGTAGTCGGTGCCACGACGGCGTACGGTACGGCTCGCCGTCACCGGGTCGTCGACCAGCGACGGCTGGTGCGAGATCGACAGCAGGGTGAAGGTGACCGTGGGCTCGCAGCGGTCCAGGCCGTAGCTGCGTGTCACCGCGAACATCGCCGCCTCGACGTCCTCGGCGCCCTCACCGCCGGCGAGCAGCAGCTCCCCGATACGCAGCGTCAGGTCGAGCACGCGCGGCACCGCGGGCCCCGCCTCGTCGGGCTTCTGCACCGGCTCGGGTGCCGGGCGCTCGGCGACCGGCATCCGCAGCATCGTGCGCATCCGGTCCTGCCAAGGGGCCTCCTTGGTCAGCCGGATCATCGGACTGCCGTGTGCCGGAGTGAACGCGGGTGGCGGATGCTGGGCGCTGTAGGTGCGCGGCGGGGCGAAGGCGGAGCCGATCGTGTCCGAGCCGGAGGCCGGACCGGAACCCGGTCCGGAGCCCGAAGCGGAACCCGTCCCCGACCCTTGGGGCTCGGTCGTCAGACCGGTCGGAATGGCGAATTCCGACGTCGGGTGGTCGTCGTCGGAGACAGACGTGGGCCTCCCCACCCCGGCCGGCGGGACGAAGGCGCTGCGCGCCTCGTCGGACTGGGGCTTCTGGTCCTCCGGACCGCCCGGTTCCGCCACCACTCGACCTCGCTCCTCATCGGCTGCGCGTCTTCGGTTGCGCTTCTGCCCAGTATGGCCACGGGCAAGGGTGCGGATGCGAGGCGGGCGGAACCACGGACCGGACGGACACGCGGACGGGCATACGAAACGGGCGGCACCCCATGGGGCGGACGGGCATACGAAACGGGCGGCACCCCATGGGGCGGACGGGCATACGAAACGGGCGGCACCCCATGGGAAGGAGTGCCGCCCGTTTCCGGCACGGAACCGTAAACGGAACCGTGCGATGTATCCCGGCCGGAATCCGGCCGCGACCCTGGGGTCAGTGCGCGCCGCCCTGTGCCTCAAGACGCTTGTAGGAGGCCTCGATCTCGGCCTCGGCCTCGGCGCGGCCGACCCAGTCGGCACCCTCGACGGACTTGCCGGGCTCCAGGTCCTTGTAGACCTCGAAGAAGTGCTGGATCTCCAGGCGGTCGAACTCCGACACGTGGTGGATGTCGCGCAGGTGCTCCACCCGGGGGTCGGAGGCCGGCACGCACAGCAGCTTGTCGTCGCCACCGGCCTCGTCCGTCATCCGGAACATGCCGATGGCGCGGCACTTGATGAGGCAGCCGGGGAAGGTCGGCTCGTCCAGGATGACCAGCGCGTCCAGCGGGTCACCGTCCTCGCCGAGGGTGTTCTCGACGAAGCCGTAGTCCGCCGGGTAGCTGGTCGAGGTGAAGAGTCGACGGTCCAGGCGGATCCGACCGGTCTCGTGGTCCACCTCGTACTTGTTCCGCGAACCCTTCGGGATCTCGATGGTGACGTCGAACTCCACGGGTGGCTCCTCCATGATCAAGACATAAGACTGGTGATTAAGTGTCCCCCACGCAGATGTGTGCTCGCGAAAGGGGCTGGTCAACGGTGGACGAGCCGGTGAAAAGACCGTCGGTCAATCCGCTCGACAAGCTGAGCAGGCTCACCCGGCAGGCCAGCGTGATCAGGTTGAAGGGGCTGAACGATCGGCAGTTCACGGCTGTCTCCGCCGGCCTCGGCCTGGCGCTCGCAGCCGGCGTCGTCCTTGCCGCCGGCCCCTGGGACTCGGGTCAGCGTAAGGCCGAGCAGGACTGGGCTGCCGCCCGGAGCCGCACAGGTGGCGTACATCACGAACCCGGCGCACCGTCCGGACCGGATCCTGCACCCAGCGCCCCGGCCGTCCTCGCGCCCCTCTCCTCCGTCGTCGACAACGCCGCCCCGGACGCCCGGGACGCCCCGGACGGCGCAGCGGCCGCCCTCCGCGCCACCCTGGGCCCGCTGCTGAAGGCCCCCGCCCTGGGCACCGTGCGTACCGCCGTCGTCATCGACACCGCCACCGACGAGCGGCTGTACGGCCAGGGCGCCGACACGCCCATGACGCCCGCCTCCACCATCAAGATCGCCACCGCGGTCGCCGCCCTGAGCGCGCTCGGCCCCGAGCACCGCATCGCCACGACGGTCCAGGCGTCCCCCGACTCCCGCAGCATTGCCCTGGTCGGCGGCGGCGACCCCACCCTCGACAAGGCCGCCCTGCGCGCACTGGCCGCCGACACCGCCCGCACCCTGAAGGGCCGGGGCGTAAAAACGGTCCGCCTCACGTACGACACCTCCCGCTACTCCGGCCCGGCTCGGCACCCGATCGGCCCCAACGAGAACATCGCGCCCGTCAGCGCCCTGATGACCGATGAGGGCAGGCTGGACAGCACCGACAGCGGACCCGCCCCACGCAGCGACGACCCGGCCGGTGACACCGCCCGGTCCTTCGGCGAGCTGCTCGAGGATGCCGGGATCGCCACCCGGTCCGGCCCGTTGCCCGGCCGGCCGGCCGCCAAGTCCCGGCCGGTCGCCGAACACCTCTCCACCCCGCTCTCCGCACTGGTCGAACGGGCCCTGACCAACAGCGACAACGACATCGCCGAGGCGCTCGCCCGGCAGACCGCCCTGGCCGCGGGCGAACGGGCCGACTTCGACGGCGGCCGACGGGCCGTCACCGCACAGCTCAAGAAGCTCCACCTGCCGCTGAAAGGTGTGAACTTCGCCGACGGCAGCGGGCTGAACCGCAAGGACAAGGTCACCGCCGGACTGCTGGCCGGCCTCCTCGCCCGCGCCGCCGACCCGGACCACCCCGAACTGCGCCCCGTCCTCACCGGCCTCCCGGTGGCCGGATTCAGCGGCACCCTCAGCGGCCGCTACACCCAGAAGTCCGCAGGCACCGGCCTGATCCGCGCCAAGACCGGCACCCTCACCGGTGTGAACACCCTCGCCGGGACGGTCGTCGACAGGCAGGGCCGGCTGCTCGCCTTCGCCTTCCTGGCATCCGGTACGACATCCCCGTCCGAGGCCCAGTCCTCCCTCGACGCCCTCGCCACCAGCCTCGCCGCCCGTACCCGATGAGCCGGTCAACACCACACCGCGGACGCACCCGAGCACGTACGGTTGACGCATGACGAGCATCGGTGGTGCCGAGATGGTCGACTGGAATCTCGCGGTCGCGACCGCGACCCGACTTGTGCGGCCGGGGCCCGAGATCAGCCGCGAGGACGCCCGCGAGGTTGTCGCGGAGCTGCGCCGGCATGCCAAGGCCGCGGAGGAGCACGTCCGTTCCTTCACCCGGATGATCCCCGAGGGGGCCGAACCGGAGGACACCCCGGTCCTGGTCGTGGACCGGGCCGGCTGGATCAAGGCCAATGTCGCGGGCTTCCGCGAACTGCTCCGCCCGCTCCTGGGGAAGATGCAGGACCGGCGTGGCAACGGCCCGGGCGGCGCCGTGCTCGGTGCGGTCGGTGGCAAGGTGACGGGCGTCGAGGTGGGGATGCTGCTGTCGTTCCTGGCCTCCCGGGTCCTCGGCCAGTACGAGACGTTCGCCCCCGCCACCCGTGAGCTCCCGGCCTCGGCCGACGGCGGCGGCAGGCTGCTGCTCGTCGCCCCGAACATCGTCCATGTCGAGCGCGAACTCGACGTCGACCCGCACGACTTCCGGCTCTGGGTCGCCCTCCATGAGGAGACCCATCGCACCCAGTTCACCGGTGTGCCCTGGCTCCGCGACCATCTGCAGGGTGAGATCCAGTCGTTCCTCGAAGAGACCGACGTCGACCCGATGACCGTGCTGGAACGGCTCCGCGAGGCCGCCCAGTCCCTGGCCGGGGGCCGTCCCGAGGGCGAGGACGGCGAGGACGGCGGCCGCAGCCTCGTCGAACTGGTCCAGACACCCGCCCAGCGCGAGATCCTCGGCCGGCTCACCGCCGTGATGTCCCTGCTCGAAGGCCATGCCGACTATGTGATGGACGGCGTCGGCCCCGAGGTCGTCTCCTCCGTCGGCGAGATCCGGGAGAAGTTCCAGCAGCGCAGGGCGCGCGGTGCGAGCCGTCTCGACCAGGCGCTGCGCAAGCTTCTCGGACTCGACGCCAAACTGCGCCAGTACCGCGACGGCGAGCGATTCGTCCGTGCCGTGGTCGACGAGGTCGGCATGGACGGCTTCAACCGGGTCTGGACCTCGCCGAACACCCTCCCGACCAAGGCGGAGATCGCGAAACCGACGGACTGGATCGCGAGGGTGCACCGTAAGGCAGAGTCCTGATCACGACGGGCCCGACGGCGGACGACAGGACTCGAACGCGCCGGTATTCACCCATCCGAGGGACCGTAGAGGCATGGGAAGGCGTGCAATGCTCGATGGACGGCTTGCCTCTGTCACCATCGACGCACTCTGAGTGACGGCACTCTTCCCGTCCCGGCACTCCGAGGCACCTCCCAAAACTTCACGAAGGGCACCGGACATGGGTCCCCATCCTGCGGTCGCGGCGATACGCCTGGCGGTCCGCCGCGTACTCCACGACGTACTCACCGAACACACCCGGAGCGCCGAGCACACCCGGCGCACCCCGCACCCCGAGCTCGCCGAAGCCGGTGCGGGCAGGCAGCGCGCCGCACTCCCCGAACGCCCCGATACCCCGCTGGTGCTGGTGGCATGCTCCGGCGGCGCCGATTCCATGGCGCTCGCCTCCGCCCTCGCCTTCGAGGCCCGCAAACTCGACGTCCGGGCCGGCGGCATCACCGTCGACCACGGCCTCCAGGACGGATCCGACACCCGGGCCGCCGAGGTCGTCGACCGCCTCACCGCCATGCACCTCGACCCGGTCGAGTCCGTCGCCGTGCAGGTAGGCCAGGAAGGCGGACCCGAGGCCGCGGCCCGCGACGCCCGCTACGCCGCCCTGGACGCGGCGGCCGAGCGGCACGGCGCCGCCGCCGTCCTGCTCGGCCACACCCGTGACGACCAGGCGGAGACGGTGCTGCTGGGCCTCGCCCGCGGCTCCGGCATCCGCTCCCTCTCCGGCATGGCCGCCGCATCCGGCCCGGCCGGCCGCTACCGCCGCCCCTTCCTCCAGCTCGACCGGCAGACCGCCCGCAAGGCCTGCCTCGTCCAGTCGCTGCCCGTCTGGGACGACCCGCACAACATCGACCCCGCCTACACCCGCTCCCGACTGCGCCACGAGGGCCTGCCGGCCCTCGAGAAGGCCCTGGGCAAAGGGGTCGTCGAGGCTCTGGCCCGTACGGCGCAGCTCTCCCGCGACGACGCCGACGCCCTGGACACCTGGGCCGCCGAGGCCGACCGCGCCGTGCGGGACGACGCGGGCCGGCTGGAGTGCGCCAAGCTGTACGCGCTGCCGCCCGCCGTGCGCCGCCGGGTACTGCGCCGGGCCGCCATGGAGGCGGGCTCCCCGGCCGGTTCGCTCTTCGCCCGGCACATCGAGGAAGTCGACCGTCTGATCACCGGCTGGCGCGGCCAGCGGGCCATCAACCTGCCGGGCCGGGTCGAAGCCATGCGACAGGGTGGCAGACTGGTGATTCGGCAGAGCTGAAGCACGAGCGGCTGACATGCAGGCGAGCGGCCGCGCAGGTCCGGGCCAATACCCCGGATCCGGCAGGCAAAGAAAGAGACGCGGGTGAACGAGAAGGACATGGGCACCGACCTTCAGTCGGTGCTCCTCACCAAGGAAGAGATCGACGCGAAGCTCGTCGAGCTGGCCGCGAAGATCGACGCGGAGTACGCGGGCAAGGACCTGCTCATCGTCGGCGTCCTCAAGGGCGCAGTGATGGTGATGGCGGACCTGGCGCGCGCGCTGTCCACCCCCGTCACCATGGACTGGATGGCCGTCTCGTCGTACGGCGCGGGCACCCAGTCCTCCGGAGTGGTCCGGATCCTCAAGGACCTGGACACCGACATCAAGGGCAAGCACGTCCTGATCGTCGAGGACATCATCGACTCGGGCCTGACGCTGTCCTGGCTGATGTCGAACCTCGGCTCGCGCGAGCCGGCGTCCCTGGAGATCTGCACCCTGCTGCGCAAGCCGGACGCGGCCAAGGTCGCGCTCGACTGCAAGTGGGTCGGCTTCGACATCCCCAACGAGTTCGTCGTCGGATACGGGCTGGATTACGCGGAGAAGTACCGCAATCTGCCCTTCGTCGGCACGCTCGCTCCGCACGTCTACGGGGGCTGACCGCCTCCCGGCACCTCTCGCCCGGCCGGGGTGCCCGGCCCGTCCGGGGCGGACGACGGGAACCTTTCACCGGATTCCCGCCGTTGAGCCTTTGAAGGCGGGTTTCGACAGACGTCCTCGGCAGCCGCAGGCGACAATGCTGGGGTACCGTCCGAAGAACAGTCTTTTCTCACAGCAGCATTTACCTACGGGCAGGAGGGACGGGGCGTCATCGCCCCGTATGGATGGACGTGAAGCGATACTTCCGTGGGCCGGTCATGTGGATCGTGCTGGCCGTCCTCGCCGTGGTCGTGTTGATGCAGGTCGTCGGCTCGTCGGGCGGCTACAAATCGGTGGACACCGGCAAGGTGATCCAGGCGATCAGCAAGGACCAGGTGGCGCAGGCCAAGCTGACCACCGGTGACGAACAGATCATCAAGATCGAGTTGAACAAGGGCCAGAAGCTTTCGGGCGAGTCCGGCAGCAAGTTCCAGGCGAGCTACATCGGCGACCAGGGTGTCCAGCTGGCCGACACGCTGCAGCAGAAGTTCGAGAGCGGCAAGATCGACAAGGGCTACACTGTCTCGCCGTCGAAGCAGTCCCCGTTCATCTCGATCCTCCTCTCGCTGCTGCCCTTCGTCCTGATCGTGGTCGTCTTCCTGTTCCTGATGAATCAGATGCAGGGCGGCGGCTCCCGGGTCATGCAGTTCGGGAAGTCCAAGGCGAAGCTGATCACCAAGGACACCCCGAAGACGACGTTCGCCGATGTGGCGGGGTCGGACGAGGCCGTCGAGGAGCTCCAAGAGATCAAGGAGTTCCTCGAGGAGCCGGCGAAGTTCCAGGCCGTCGGTGCCAAGATCCCGAAGGGTGTCCTGCTCTACGGGCCTCCCGGCACGGGTAAGACGCTGCTCGCACGCGCTGTCGCGGGCGAGGCGGGCGTCCCGTTCTACTCGATCTCCGGTTCCGACTTCGTCGAGATGTTCGTCGGTGTCGGTGCCAGCCGGGTTCGTGACCTCTTCGAGCAGGCCAAGGCGAACGCTCCGGCGATCGTTTTCGTCGACGAGATCGACGCCGTCGGCCGGCACCGCGGTGCCGGAATGGGCGGCGGTCACGACGAGCGCGAGCAGACGCTGAACCAGCTGCTCGTCGAGATGGACGGCTTCGACGTGAAGGGCGGCGTCATCCTGATCGCCGCCACGAACCGGCCGGACATCCTCGACCCGGCGCTGCTGCGACCGGGCCGTTTCGACCGGCAGATCGCGGTCGACCGGCCGGACATGCAGGGCCGTCTCGAGATTCTCAAGGTGCACCAGAAGGGCAAGCCGGTCGCAAAGGACGTCGACCTCGGCGCCGTTGCCCGTCGTACGCCGGGCTTTACCGGTGCCGACCTGTCGAACGTGCTGAACGAAGCGGCGCTCCTCACGGCGCGCGCCAACCTGAAGCTGATCGACAACAAGATGCTCGACGAGGCCATCGACCGCGTCGTGGCGGGTCCGCAGAAGCGGACCCGGATCATGTCCGAGAAGGAGAAGAAGATCACCGCGTACCACGAGGGCGGACACGCCCTGGTCGCGGCGGCTTCCCCCCAGTCGGACCCGGTCCACAAGATCACGATCCTCTCCCGCGGCCGCGCCCTCGGTTACACGATGGTGCTCCCGGAGGAGGACAAGTACTCCACGACGCGCAACGAGATGCTCGACCAGCTGGCCTACATGCTGGGCGGGCGCGCGGCCGAGGAGCTGGTCTTCCACGACCCGACCACCGGCGCTGCGAACGACATCGAGAAGGCCACCGCAACGGCCCGCGCGATGGTCACGCAGTACGGCATGACGGAGCGGCTCGGCGCGATCAAGTTCGGTGGCGACAACACCGAGCCCTTCGTGGGCCGGGAGATGGGCCACCAGCGCGACTACTCGGAAGAGGTCGCGGCCCTCGTCGACGAAGAGGTCAAGAAGCTCATCGAGACCGCGCACAACGACGCGTGGGAGATCCTCGTCGAGAACCGCGACGTGCTGGACGCCCTGGTTCTCCAGCTCCTCGAGAAGGAGACGCTCGGCAAGGAGGAGATCGCCGAGATCTTCGCCCCGATCGTGAAGCGCCCGTCCCGTCCGGCATGGACCGGTTCCGCCCGACGCACCCCGTCGACGCGGCCGCCGGTGCTCTCGCCCAAGGAGCTCGCCCTCACCAACGGCGCCACCACGGCGAACGGCTCGGTCGTCCCGACGGACACCGTCCCGGCCACCGAGGTGCTTCCGGAGGACCGCCCCGAGAGCTGAGGTTCCGCGAAGCCCGGTGTGGCTGCTGTCACGGGAGCCGCACCGGACCCGGAATGGATGCCGTGCCCCCGCAGGTTCTAGCCTGTGGGGGCGCGGCTTTTTCGTACGCCCGTGCGGAGGTATGCGCGGGTGACAGCTCAGAGGAACGAGGCACAGATGACCGACCCGGTGACGTTGGACGGCCAGGGTTCGATCGGTGAGTTCGACGAGAAGCGGGCCGAGGCGGCCGTACGCGAACTCCTCTTCGCCGTGGGCGAGGACCCGGACCGTGAGGGACTGCGCGAGACGCCGGGGCGGGTGGCACGGGCGTACAAGGAGATATTCGCGGGCCTCTACCAGGTGCCCGAGGATGTGCTGACGACCACGTTCGATCTCGGCCACGACGAGATGGTGCTGGTCAAGGACATCGAGGTGTTCTCCACGTGTGAACACCACCTGGTGCCGTTCCGGGGTGTCGCGCATGTCGGGTACATCCCGGCGACCAGCGGCAAGATCACCGGTCTGTCGAAGCTGGCCCGTCTCGTCGATGTCTTCGCCCGGCGCCCGCAGGTCCAGGAGCGGCTCACCACGCAGATCGCCGATTCGCTCATGGAGATTCTGGAGCCGCGCGGGGTCGTTGTCGTCGTCGAGTGCGAGCACATGTGCATGTCGATGCGCGGTATCCGCAAGCCCGGTGCGAAGACGCTGACCTCGGCGGTGCGCGGCCAGCTCCGCGACCCCGCGACGCGCGCCGAGGCCATGAGCCTGATCATGGCGCGCTGAGCTCCGGAGCGGCTGTGAGGGAAGAGCTCGGTGACCGCTACGCGGACGCCGAGCTCTTGTCGTTGTCCTCGTCCTCCGGGAGCTTGCAGATGCGCTCCAGCCAGAGGGCCGCGGCAACCACCGCGATGCCGGCCAGGACCGCGAAGCCCGCGTAGATCGCCTGGTCGCGGCGGGCCGGGATGTCGAGCGAGCCGAGCAGGAAGACGCCCGTGCCGCCGTACATGCCGGAGACCAGGGAGACGACCAGCGCGCTGGCCTGGCCGAAGACGACTGCGCGGGCCGCCATCAGTGGCTCGACGCCCTTGGCTTCCGGCCGGCGCTCACGCTGGGCGCGCAGCCGGGAACGGATGGAGAGCGCTGTCGCGAGCAGGATGGCGGCGATCACCGCGAGCACGATCGGCGCGGCGAGGGGAACGCTCGGCAGACTGCCCAGGGAGTCCCAGAGACGGGCACCGCCCCAGGAGAGCACCCCGGCTGCGGCGAAGAGGCCGGCCAGTACCCCGAGCCGTAGTTGCTTCACCGAGTGATCCACCCTTCGCCGCCAGTGGTGCGTGTCACCAGTGGTCTGTGTAGCCAGTGATCCGTTTCCGTTGAGCCTAACGACTACTCGGGCAGACGGAGTTCCAGATCGGCCCGGGGCAGAACGCCTTCCCGGCCGACACCGGCGAGCAGCTCCGCCACGGGGCCGGCGCCGGGCAGCTGAGCCCCGGGGTCGATGTCGTGCCAAGGGGCGAGCACGAAGGCGCGCTCATGGGCACGGGGGTGGGGGAGGGTGAGCGCCGGGTCGTCGGAGACGACATCCGCGTACGCCACGATGTCGACGTCGATGGTGCGCGGGCCCCAGCGTTCCTCACGAACCCGGTCGAAGGCCTCTTCGATGGCCTGGCCGCGTTCCAGGAGGGAGGACGGGGGGAGCGTCGTCTTCACGACGATCACCGCGTTGAAGTACGAGGGCTGGGAGCCGGGAGCGACGCCCCAGGGCTCCGTCTCGTACACCGGGGAGACCGCTTTGACCCGCAGGCCGGGGGTGTCCTCCAGGGCGTCTATGGCGCCCTGGAGGGTCTCCAGGCGGTTGCCCAGATTGGAGCCCAGGGAGAGCACGGCGCGTTTGGGGTTGGAGAGGGTGATGTCCGCGGCGTCCACCTGCTCGACCACGGAGGCAGGAACCGGCTGTACGGTCGGGTCGCTCTGCCCCTCGGTAGAAAATGCAGTCATACTCGGCTCCGGGTGATGGTGATGGTCACATCGTCGAAGGGGACGGTGATCGGCGCATCCGGCTTGTGCACCACCACCTCCACCTCCTCGACTCCTTCGTGCTTGAGGCACTTCTGGGCGATGCGCTCCGCGAGCGTTTCGATCAGATCGACCGGTTCCCCCTGCACCACGTCGACGACCTCCTCCGCGACGATGCCGTAGTGCACGGTCTTCGTCAGGTCGTCGGCGGCTGCCGCGGGGCGGGTGTCGAGGCCGAGCACCAGGTCCACGATGAACGTCTGGCCCTCTTCCCGTTCTCGGGGGAAGACGCCATGGTGTCCACGGGCCTTGAGGCCGCGCAGCGCGACACGATCCACGCGAATCACTCCTGCTGTCGTTGGGCGTAGAGACACGGGGCCGCGTGCGGACGGCTGGGTGCTCTCTCTCGAATCTACCTGCGAGCACCGACAGTGCCCGCCCGCGGGGGCTATGGACAGGACCTTGCGGGGCTGGTAGCCGCTTCTACCCGCGGTTTCGGATTCCAACCCCTGTCGGGCGGATGCCTCGGTCAGGAGGATGTGTCCTCGTCCTCGTCCTCACCGGATTCGGTGAGGACGGGCGAGCCGTGGTGGGACCAGAGCTTCCATCCGTCCGGTGTGCGCCGGAACACATTGGTGGCCACGACGAGTTGGCCGACCAGCGGTCCGAGCGCGTTGCCGTCCTCCGCGGGGCCGCCACTGAGGATGTTCTCCGTGCAGGTCACCAGGGCCGTGTCGCCCGTCATCGCGACCCCGACATCGGTCAGGAAGAACTGGATGTACTCGGTGTTCGCCATGATCAGGGCGTAACTGCGCAACACCTCGCCGCGGCCGGTGAGCACCGGCCAGCCGGGGTGGACGCAGGAGACGGTGAGGTCCTCGCCCGGCAGCCAGAGCCCGGAGAGCTCGTCGAAGTCGCCGCGCTCCATCGCCTCGTAGAAGGCGGTGTTGGCCTGCTCGACGGCCGCGATGTCGGCAGCCGCCTCTGCGTGCTCGTCGCGGGGCCCGCTCACGCGGCTCCCTCGACGGCGCGGGCGACCCGTACCGCGTCGGCCGTGGCCCGTACCTCGTGGACACGGACGGCCCAGGCACCGGCGCGGGCGGAGAGCGCGGAGATCGCCGCAGTGGCGGCGTCGCGTTCGCGGGCGGGCGGCGGTGCGGCGCTCTCGCCGGCCAGCACATGGCCGAGGAAGCGCTTGCGGGAGGCGGCGACCAGCAGCGGGCGGCCCAGGGCGCGCAGCTCGTCGAGGTGGGCGACCAGGGAGAGGTCGTGGCCGGCGTCCTTGGCGAAGCCGAGACCGGGGTCGATCACGATCCGTTCCGGGGCGACACCGCCCGCGATCACGGCGTCCATCCGCTCCCGCAGCTCCGCGACGACCTCGGCGACGACGTCCTCGTACACCGCCCGGCTGTTCATGGACTCGCTGAAGCCGCGCCAGTGCATCACGACGAACGGCGTACCGGCCGCGGCGACGACCCCGACCATGTCCGGGTCGGCGAGGCCGCCGCTCACATCGTTGACCAGGGCGGCTCCGGCCGCGACCGACTCCTCGGCGACACGGGCCCGCATGGTGTCCACGGAGACCGTGACCCCTTCGGACGCCAGGCCCTTGACCACCGGGACCACGCGTCGCAATTCCTCCGACGCGTCCACCCGGCTGGCGCCGGGGCGGGTCGACTCGCCGCCGACATCGATCAGGTCGGCGCCCTCCGCGACCAGGTCGAGGCCGTGTTTGATCGCGGCCGTGGTGTCGAACCAGCGGCCGCCGTCGGAGAAGGAGTCCGGGGTCACATTGACGACACCCATGACCGCGCAGCGGTCCCACTCCGGCAGGCCTTGGACCGTGCCTCGTCCACGCAAGGTACTCATGCGACCAGCGTAGGCCCCGTACGGTGTGCCGTTACGCCGCGTGGGCGTGGTGCTCCTGGCCCGGCGTCCGGGTGTGGGCGCAGGGGCGCGGCCGACGTCGCGGGAATCGGCGGGCGAGGGGGCGGGGCAGCGCGAAGTTCACGAAGCCCTCGGCCTGCATGGCCGCGAGGGAGATGCGCGGCAGGTCACGTGCGGCGCGGTAGACGACGAAGCGGGGCTCCCAGCGGGGCCGGAACTTGGCGTTGAACTTGTACAGCGACTCGATCTGGAACCAGCGGGACAGAAAGATCAGCAGTCCGCGCCAGGTCCGCAGCACCGGTCCCGCGCCCAGCTTCTCGCCACGGGCGAGTGCCGAGCGGAACATCGCGAAGTTCAGCGAGACGCGCTCGACGGAGAGCCGGGAGGCGGCCTGCAGGGCGGCGACGATCAGCAGCTCGTTCATGCCCGGGTCGGCGGAGCGGTCGCGGCGCATCAGATCGAGGGACATGCCGTCCCTGCCCCACGGGACGAAGTGGAGTACGGCCTTCAGATCGCCGTACGGGGAGTCGGCGGCGTGCTCGTCGGGCTTGTGGGCGGTGGCGATGATGCAGTCCCCGTCGGCCGGGTCGCCTATCCGGCCGAGCGCCATGGAGAAGCCGCGCTCGTTGTCGGTGCCGCGCCAGTCGGTGGCGGCCCGCCGGATACGGGCCAGCTCGGCCTCGCCGATGTCGTGGATGCGCCGGACCCGGGTCTCGTAGCCAAGACGTTCAATGCGCTTCACCATCTGGCGTACGTTGCGCATCGCGCGCCCGGCGAGCGAGAAATCCGCGACATCCACCACCGCCTCGTCGCCCAGTTCCAGTGCGTCGAGTCCGGTCTCGCGGGTCCAGACCTCGCCGCCCGTCTCGCTGCAGCCCATCACGGCGGGGGTCCAGGAGTGGGCCTTGGCCTCGTCCATGAAGCGCTCGATTGCGCCGGGCCAGGCCTCTACGTCGCCTATCGGGTCGCCGCTCGCCAGCATCACCCCGGACACGACGCGGTAGCAGACGGCGGCCTTGCCACTGGGGGAGAAGACGACGGCCTTGTCGCGGCGGAGCGCGAAGTGGCCGAGCGAGTCGCGGCCGCCGTGCTTCTCCAGCAGGGCGCGCAGCCGGGCCTCGTCGTCCTCGGTGAGGCGGGCGGCCGGGTGCTCGGGCCGGAAGGCGAGGTAGATCGTGGTGACGGCGGTCAGCAGACCGAGGGCGCCGAGCGAGAACGCCACGGTCCAGGAGGTGACTCCGGCGTACTCGACGGGGCCCTCGAAGCCGAGCAGTCCATACAGCACGTGCTGGAGCCGGTCGGCGATGCTGGGGCTTCCCACGACCCGGCCGGGGTGGACGCTGACGATGATCAGGCCCAGACCCAGCGAACCCGCGCCGAGGAGCACGAAATTGGCCAGGGCCCGCCAGCGGCTCCTGGGGTCGGGGAGCGCGGCGAATTCACCGCGGTGGCGAACCAGCAGCAGGCAGAGCGTCAGCGAGACGAGCGTGCCGATGACCGAGTGCCGGTAGACGAACTGCGCCAGCGCACCGGCGGGCAGCAGTACGACGGCCGCGCGCCAGGCCCGCCGCTTGCGCCGCTTGAGCCCGTGCGCGAGAAGCAGCAGCAGGACGCCCGCACTCAGGGAGAGGGCGGCGGCGAACGGTCCGAGGGCGCCGGGGAGCACCTCGGCGAGAGTGTGCATCCGGCTGTGCCGGAAGCGCGGGAAGACGCCCGCGGCGACATCGATCAGGCCGACGACGGTGCAGGCGGCACCGACCAGCGTCGGTACGGATTCGGGACGCGGGCCGCGTACGAACTTGCGTACAGGACTCGGAACCGATCCCGATTTATCCCCATCTAGCGTGACAGACATCGCTTCCCGTGGTTCCGCGAGAGATTCTTGAGTCCTTCGGCCGAGGCCTTCCGGACGATGTGCGATCTGTAGGACGAGGCTTCCGGGGCGAAGGTTCACCCGCCGGCCGGAAATTTCCCGACAAGAAAGCTCACCCCCCATGGGTCTTACCAGCAAGACATTTCTGGCCACGGCCATCGTGCTGGCCGTGGTGTTCTTCGCCGCCACGGTCTGGCTCTGGCCGCGGTTGGCCCGGCGAAGCGTGTCCGCGGTGTTCGGCAGGGTCGGCCTGCTCCTGGCGACTCAGGTGACGGTCTTCGTCTCCGTCGGCCTGCTGGCCAACAACTCGTTCCTCTTCTACGGCTCCTGGGCCGATCTGTTCGGCCAGAAGCAGGATCTGGGCGTGGTCACCGATCACGCGGCCGGAACACTGGCATCGAAGAACATCGTGCGGGTCGGGATGCAGCGGCCGGACGTGCCGGGCGGCTCACGGCCCACGATGGGCGGCCGGATCGACAAGGTCGTGATAGCGGGGCGGAAGTCGAAGATCGAGAGTTCGGCGTATGTGTACCTCCCGCCGGAGTACTTCCAGGCGGCTTTCGCCCGCCGGAAGTTCCCCGCGGTCGTCGTCCTCACCGGCTACCCGGGAGTCTCGGAGAACCTTCTGAAGGGCCTGCAGTACCCGCGGACGGCGCAGGAGCGAGTGAAGGCCGGCCGGGCGCAGCCGATGATCCTGGTGATGCTGCGGCCGACGGTGGCTCCGCCGCGGGACACCGAGTGTGTGGACATAAAGGGCGGACCGAAGACCGAGACGTTCTTCGCCGAGGATCTGCCCCGGGCGGTCTCGGATGCGTACCGGGTCGGCAAAATGGCCCGTAACTGGGGCATCATGGGCAATTCGACCGGCGGCTACTGTGCGCTGAAGATCGGGCTCCATCATCCGGACCGGTTCGCCGCGAGCGCCGGGCTCTCCGCGTACTACAAGGCGGCCGAGGATCCGACGACCGGCGACCTCTTCCACGGCGACCAGGGGGCGCGCGACCGCTCCGATCTGATGTGGAGCCTGGACAATCTGCCGCAGCCCGACTCGTCCTTCCTCGTCACGACCTCCAAGCACGGCGAGGGGAACTACCGCGCCACGCAGCGGTTCATCGCCAAGGTGAAGCCGCCCGCCCAGGTCTCGTCGATCGTGCTCGACAGCGGCGGGCACAACTTCAACACCTGGCGGCGGGAGATCCCTTCGGCGCTGGACTGGATGAGCAGCCGGCTGAGCGAGAACTGAGTCGGACCCGGTGCAGGGCCCGCTTCCCGGCTTCCGTTCACCGGCTCACCGTGCGGCGGTCTTGGTGACGCTCTCCACCGTCTCGACGGCCACCTCGCCGCGCGGGACGTCCTGGGCGTCCGCGTCGATCGAGCGGCGCAGCGCCTCATGGAGCCGGGCCGGGGTGAGTACGCCGAGGAAGCGGCCGTTGCTCTCCTTGTCGACGACGGCGATCCAGCCCGCGTCGTGCTGGAGCATGGTGGCGAACGCCTGCTTGAGCGGGGCGCCGACGGGGAGCCACGCCTCCATCCTGCGGGCGTGGGCGCGCACTGTGTCCTTGGTCCCGGCGGTGAAGCCGTCGGCCGGGATCCAGCCGTGCAGATTGTCCTCGCCGTCCAGCACGACGGCCCAGCGCGCTCCTTCGGCGCGCAGCCGCTCGGTCGCCCTCGCCAGGGAGTCGTCGAGGTGGACGACCGGCGGCTGGTCGAGGTCGCCCTCCTCGACGGGGGTCACGGAGAGCCGCTTGAGGCCGCGGTCGGCGCCGACAAAGTCCGCGACATAGGGGGTGGCGGGGGCGCCGAGCACGGTCGCCGGGGAGTCGAACTGCTCGATGGAGCCCTGTCCGTAGACGGCGATTCGGTCACCGAGCCGGACCGCTTCCTCGATGTCGTGCGTGACGAACAGCACGGTTTTGCGGACCTGTGCCTGGAGTTTCAGGAACTCGTTCTGCAGTCGTTCCCGTACGACCGGGTCGACCGCGCCGAAAGGTTCGTCCATCAGGAGCACCGGCGGATCCGCGGCCAGTGCCCTTGCCACGCCCACGCGTTGACGCTGACCGCCGGAGAGCTGTTCCGGATAGCGGTCGCCAAAAACGGAAGGATCAAGTCCGACAAGGTCGAGGAGTTCCGCCGCGCGCTCACGGCCCTTTCCCCGTTTCCAGCCGAGGAGATGAGGAACGGTCGCGGTGTTTTCCAGGACCGTACGGTGCGGGAAGAGCCCCACCTGCTGGATCACATAGCCGATACGGCGGCGGAGCCGGACGGGGTCGATGGCGGATATGTCGTCCCCGTCGAGGAATATCCGGCCCTCGGTCGGTTCGATCAACCGGTTCACCATCTTCATGGTGGTCGTCTTGCCGCAGCCCGACGGTCCGACGAGCGTGACCAGTTCGCCCTCGGCGATCTCGAAGGAAAGGTCGTCGACGGCGGTGGTGCCGTCCGCGTACCGCTTGGTGACATGCTCGAAACGGATCATGGTTCCCCATTGTCGCGCGTGTTCTGTGAAGGACATGTTGCTGGAATACAACGGCCTCGGCGATTGTCAGTGGTCGAGGATAGGGTCACCAGAACATCGGTACGAGGCGGTAATCGGAGGGGGCGGATGGCTGCCGCACAGAACTGCATGGTGACGAACGACTGGATCTGTGGGGAGTATCTCCGTTCCCGCAGCCAGGAGTTGACCGATGCGACGGTCCAGCACATCTGGATCACCGCGGTCTCGGTGCTGATCGGACTCCTGGTGGCCTTTCCGCTGGCGCTGCTCGCCCGCCGCAGCCGCCGCTTCGCCGGACCGGTCCTCGGGCTGACGACGGTGCTCTACACCGTGCCTTCGCTCGCCATGTTCTCGCTGCTGCTGCCGCTGTTCGGACTTTCCGCGGCGCTGGTCGTCACCGGCCTGGTGCTGTATTCGCTGACCATTCTCGTACGGAACATCCTGGCGGGCCTCGAAGCGGTCCCGCAGGAGGCGAAGGAAGCCGCCAAGGGAATGGGGTACGGGCCGATCCGGCTGCTGTGGGAGGTCGAACTCCCCCTCGCCATGCCCGCGTTGATGGCCGGGGTGCGGATCGCGACGGTCTCGACGATCGCGCTGACTACGGTCGGATCGATCATCGGCAGAGGCGGCCTCGGCAACCTCATAGGGGACGCTCTGCCCAGCTTCTTCAAGGCCCAGGTGCTCACCGCCTCGGTCCTGTGCGTACTGCTCGCGGTCGTCGCCGATCTGCTGCTGCTGGGCCTCCAGCGGCTGTTGACCCCCTGGACCCGAATACGCACCGCGGGTGCGGTCGCGGGCGCCACGGCAAAGGTGGTCTGACCATGGGAGTTCTCGGCGAGGCCTGGACCTGGCTCACCACCGGCGCCAACTGGTCGGGGGAGAACGGGGCGGCCCACCGGCTCGGTGAGCATCTGTACGTCAGCGGCGTCGCGCTCGCTCTGGCCTGCGCCATAGCCCTGCCGATCGCGCTCTGTCTCGGACACATCGGGAAGGGGGGCGCGCTGGCCGTCAACATCTCCAATGTGGGGCGGGCGATCCCGGTCTTCGCGGTGCTGGCCCTCTTCATGGTCTCGCCGCTGCGCAACGCCGGATATGTGCCGACGATCACCGCGCTGGTGCTGTTCGCCGTGCCGCCGCTGCTCACCAACGCCTATGTCGGAATGACGGAGGTCGACCGGTCGGTGACCGAGGCGGCTCGGGGCATGGGAATGTCCGGGGGCCAGCTCTTCGTACGGGTCGAACTCCCGCTGGCCTACCCGATGATCATGACCGGGCTGCGCTCGGCCGCGGTCCAGGTGGTCGCCACGGCGACGATCGCCGCGATGGTCGGTCAGGGCGGACTCGGCCGGATCATCACCGCCGGGTTCAACACGTACAACACGCCGCAGGTGGTCGCGGGGGCACTGCTGGTCGCCGTGCTCGCCCTGCTGGTGGAGGCGGTGCTGGTGGGCCTGGACCGGATGCTGTCACCACTGCGCCGCCGCAGGACGGCATGACGGCACGGCACGACCGCCCGTCGGGCCCACTTCATCGCACCCCCTCGATCCCCGGATCCCATCTCAAACAGACCCTGTTGCTGTGGACGGAGAACAACTCATGGGCAAGACCTCGCGAATAGCGGGCGCGGTCATCGGCATGGTCGCACTGGCCGGCTCGCTCGCCGCCTGCGGTGGCGACAGCCTGGAGAAGGACAAGGGGGGCTCGGCATCCTCCGGCGGCTCCGGCAAGAAGGGTTCGCTCGTCGTCGGCGCGGCCTCCTTCACCGAGTCCAAGGTGCTCGCGGAGCTGTACGCACAGATCCTGGGCGACGCCGGATACAGCACCTCGGTCACCACGGTGGCCAACCGGGAACTGTACGAACCGTCCCTGGAGAAGGGTGAGATCGATGTCGTCCCCGAATATGCCGCGACGATCGCCGAATTCCTCAATGCCAAGGTGAACGGGGCGAAGGAGGCCGAGAAGAAGCCGGTCGCCTCCGGTGACGCGGCCGCCACGGTCGCGGCGCTGGAGAAGCTCGCCACCCCGCGCGGGCTGAAGGTGCTCCCGGCCGGCGAGGCCGTCGACCAGAACGCCTTCGCGGTGACCAAGGAATTCGCCGCCGAGAACAAGCTCAAGACCCTTTCGGATCTCGGCAGGTCGAAGGCCGAAGTGAAGATCGCGGCGGGCGACGAGTGCGAGGTGCGGCCGTTCTGCGCACCGGGTCTGAAGCAGACGTACGGCATCGATGTCACCGGTATCGATCCCAAGGGAGTCGGTACGCCGCAGTCCAAGCAGGCCGTGAAGGACGGCAAGGACCAGCTGGTCCTCACCACCACCACGGACGCGGTGCTGGACAGCTACGGCCTGGTGTTCCTGGAGGACGACAAGAAGCTCCAGAACGCGGACAACGTTCTGCCGGTCGTCAATGCCAAGGACGCGGGTTCCCAGGACATTGCCGACGCACTCGGCAAGCTCACCAAGGCCCTCACGACCGAGGATCTGGCGGAACTGAACCGCAAGGTCGACGCCGAGCGCGCAAAGCCCGCCGATGCGGCCAAGGACTATCTGCAGTCGAAGGGCCTCATCAAGAAGTAGGAATTGGGGCGATCGGGGGCCGTCAGGTAACCGGCCGGGAACAGATTGGCGGGCGGCCCCCCAAGCGCCCCGTACGCACTGTAAATTTCAGGCCATGCCACGTGGACGTCATCGCCATTCGCCACCTCTGCACAGAATCCTTCCGTCTTCGGCCGTCGTCGGAGTCTCGATCCTCTGTGCCGCGGGCGCCTGGCTGCTCGCCGAGCCCCTGGTCCTGCGCGGTCTGGTGGCCGCTGCGGCGGCCGCTGCCGTGACCGGTGCGTATCTGATGCGTAGCTGGGACCGGGAAGCGGGCCGTCGTGTCGCGGAGTTGACGCATGCCCGCGCCGGCGACGAATGGCGGGCCGAGGAGCGCATGGCCGAGCTCGAGGCCGATCTGGAGGAGTCGCGGGAGCTGCGCGTACGGCTGGAGACGAAGCTGCGCCGCAAGCGGGTGGAGCTCGCCGGTCTGCGCGGGGAGCACGCCGCGCTGCTGCGGAGGTACGCCAACGCCGAGACCGAGCGGGCCAGCGCGCTGGAGGGCCGCAGACAGCTCGCGCTCGAAGCCGCCGCGCCCCGGGAGCTGCCCGCCGCACGCAGTACACCGACACCGGCCGCCTATCTGCGTGCCGCCCAGGCGCTGGAGGACCTCTCGCGCAACGGGGCACTCCAGGAGGCGCGCCGTACCGCCGAGCAGGCCAGGGAGCGGGATCTCGCGGAGCGGGCCCGGGAGGCGGAGGAGCGGCAGGGGAAGCACGCGGCGGCCGCGGACGCGTCCGGGGCGCAGCACCTTCGCCCGCCGACCGCCCTTCCCGCTCCCCGGCCGTCCGCCGCGCTGCCCGCGGCGCGCACCGTGCCGGCCGCCAGCGCCGTCGCTCCGTACGCGGCGTCCCGCCGTCATCTGGTGCCGCAGGGAAGCTTCGACTTCTTCGGTACGCAGAAGGCGCGCGCCGCGATCGAGTCGGTGCAGAACGAGGACCTCGCGGACGTGGTGGGCGAGGAGGCACTGGCCGCGCACCGCACGGGCACGGCCGAGAACCGGGCCGTCGGCAAGGTCATCGACCTGACCACGCACGACGAGACCGAGCAGCTGGACGTGGTGGAACTGCGCAGCGCGATCTCGTAGGCGCGCGGGCGCGCAGGCACTGCGCGGGTCGGCCTGGGTGTCGGCCTACTTGTCGATGTCGCCGACGACGAAGAAGAGCGAGCCCAGGATCGCCACCATGTCGGCGACCAGCGTGCCCGGCAGGAGCTCGGTGAGCGCCTGGATGTTGTTGTACGAGGCGGATCGGAGCTTCAGCCGGTACGGGGTCTTCTCGCCCTTGGACACCAGGTAGTAGCCGTTGATACCGAGCGGGTTCTCGGTCCAGGCGTAGGTGTGGCCCTCGGGGGCCTTCAGTACCTTTGGCAGTCGCTGGTTGATCGGGCCGGGCGCGAGGCCGGCCATCCGGTCCAGGCAGGCGTCCGCCAGATCCAGGGCGTTGTGCGTCTGTTCCAGCAGGCACTCGAAGCGGGCCAGGCAGTCGCCCTCGGTGCGGGTGACGACCTTGAGGGTGTCCTGGAGCTCTCCGTACGCGAGATACGGCTCGTCGCGGCGCAGATCGAAGTCGACCCCCGAGGCGCGGGCGATCGGCCCGGACACCCCGTAAGCGTGCACGGTGTCGGCGGACAGCACGCCGACACCGCGGGTACGGCCCCGGAAGATCTCGTTGCCGAGCACCAGGTCGTCGTACACGTCCATCCGGGACCG
Organism: Streptomyces sp. NBC_01224; assembly: GCF_036002945.1. Lineage (NCBI taxonomy): Bacteria > Bacillati > Actinomycetota > Actinomycetes > Kitasatosporales > Streptomycetaceae > Streptomyces > Streptomyces sp. NBC_01224. The sequence goes on from NZ_CP108529.1 coordinate 5,089,721, forward strand.
GACCGAGGCGACGGCGTCCCGGGCGCGGCCGAGCCAGCCCGCCGGGAGGTCCTCCTTGAGGCCGCCGACCCGGTTGAACATGTAGTGCATCCGGCCGCCGGAGACCTCTTCCATCACGGCCTGGAGCTCCTCGCGCTCGCGGAAGGCGTAGAACACCGGGGTGATCCCGCCGAGTTCGAGCGGGTACGAACCGAGGAACATCAGATGGTTCAGGACCCGGTTCAGCTCGGCGAGCAGGGTGCGCGTCCAGACCGCGCGCTCCGGGACCTCCATGCCGAGCATGCGCTCGACGGCCATCACGACGCCCAGCTCGTTGGAGAACGCCGACAGCCAGTCGTGGCGGTTGGCGAGCATCACGATCTGTCGGTAGTCACGGGCCTCGAACAGCTTCTCCGCGCCGCGGTGCATATAACCGATGACCGGTTCGGCGTGCTGGATGCGTTCGCCGTCGAGGACGATGCGCAGACGGAGCACGCCGTGGGTGGAGGGGTGCTGGGGGCCGATGTTGAGCACCATGTCGGTGCTCTCCGCTGCGCCGCCGATGCCGACTGTCGTCTCCGTCATACGGCCAGTATTCCCTGAGTGTCCGAGGCTCCGCCCCGGGCCCCGCGCCTCGGTCGCCGGCGGGGCTGGTTCTGACCAGGGCTCCGCCCCGGGCCCCGCTCCGCAAACGCCGGAGGGGCTGGATTTCGCTCGGTTTCCGGGCCTCGCGCCTCGGTCGTCGGCGGGCTGGATTTCGCTCAGCCTCCGGAGCCCGCGCCTCAGAGGCCGGCGGGGCCGGGTCTTCAGCCTCGTCGTTGCATCAGCCAGCCGAAGTCGCCCAGGCCGCCCCGGGCCGTCAGTTCCGCTGCCTCGCCCGCCGAGGCGAGGGCCCGTACGTATCCGGCCGGGTCGGTCGACGCCAGGGGCAGTGGTGGGCGCTCGCCGTTGATGCCGAGGTGGTGCAGCGCCTCGCGTTGCGTCAGCACCTCGGGCGGTGCTCCGGCCCCGGCGTCCACCGCCGCCGCGCACGCGTCCAGCGCCACGTGCGAGGTGAGGTCGCAGCTGCCGTCCGGCACCGGCCGCACCTCGCGGCCGGACCGGAAGCCGGTCAACGTGCCGAAGGGAGGCCGTGCCTCCCTTACGTGGGCGTAGTCCACTGCCACCGCGAGCCCCCCGGACAGCGTGGACACCGCTCGTGCCCAGGCCTCGTCGCGCGGCCGGCCGATCTCCGCGCGGCTGCCCGGTCCGGCCGACGGCCACCAGCGGCGCAGCCACTCGGCGTCCGCCCCGGTCACCGGCTCGCCCAGCCGTTCCGTACCGTCCGCCGTCCGGACGAGGACATACCGGTCGACACCGTCCGCGTCGGTCTCGGCGACGTCGGTCGGGACGTTGTCCAGCCACTCGTTGGCGAACAGCAGACCGTGCGCCCCCGGCGGCGGTTCGGTGCACCACTCGATCCTGGGGTCCAGACCGGCCGGGCGGGCGGCGATCTCCACGGCGTACGCCCGTACGGCGAGACCGTCGGCGCCCACGGCCGGCAGCGCCGTCAGCACCCCCGTCAGCAGTTCGCCCCGCCCCGCCCCCAGGTCCACCAGGTCGACCGAGTCCGTGCCCAGCTCCCGCGCCGTCCTGACCAGCAGCCGGGCGACGGCGGAGGCGAACAGCGGGGAAGCGTGGACGGAGGTACGGAAGTGGCCCGCCGGTCCTTCGGGGCTCCGGTAGAACCCCCCGTCTCCGTACAAAGCGGTCTCTGCCGCCTCCTGCCACCCACGCCACTCATCCGTCACGTTTCCAAGTCTCCACCTTGGGGAGTACGGTCCCAGCAGCTGGATCGGCCCTTCGGCTGACCCATGCACCTCCCGCCTGTCCCTACGCTGGGTTACGTGCAGCGCCTCTACGACTTCATCCGCAGACACCCGACGGGCGTCGACAGCTTCTGGGCTGTCTGCCTCCTCGGGCTCTCCGGCCTGTCCATGGTGGCGCATGCGGGCAGCACCGGTGAGCGGCTCGCCGCCCTGCTGATCATCGTCGGCCTCTGCACCGTTGTCGCGTTGCGTCGGCGCGCGCCGGAGAAGATGCTGCTGCTCACCGTCGCGATGGGCGTCGCGCAGTTGGTGTTCGGGGTCAAGCCGGGCGTCGCGAACTTCGCGATGCTGGTGATCGTCTTCACCGTGGCCACCCTGGGGGAGCGCTGGGCGTCCCGGCTCGCCCTGGTCTGCAGCCTGAGCGCGGCCGGTGTCTCCCAGCTGCGCTGGCCGCAGAACGTCCCGCAGACCAGCTGGCCCCAGCAGGTTTTCATCGTCGTCGTGATGACCGTGCCGTTCGTGCTCGCCTGGGTGCTCGGTGACTCGATGCGGACCCGACGCGCCTACTTCAGCCAGCTGGAGGAGCGCGCAGCCCGGCTGGAGCGGGAGCGTGAGGCGCAGTCGAAGGTCGCGGTGGCCGCCGAGCGGGCCCGTATCGCCCGCGAACTCCACGATGTCGTCGCGCACAACGTCTCGGTGATGGTGGTGCAGGCCGACGGTGCCGCGTACGTCATGGACGCGGCTCCCGACCAGGCCCGGCAGGCCCTGGAGACCATCTCCAGCACCGGCAGGCAGGCCCTCGCCGAGATGCGGCGGCTGCTCGGGGTGCTGCGGACCGGCGACAGCCAGGAGAGCGGGGAGTACGTCCCGCAGCCCGATGTGGACCAGATCGAGGTCCTGATCGAGCAGGTCAGACAGACCGGACTGACCGTCGACTTCAAGATCGAGGGCACGCCGCGCCCGCTGCCCAGCGGGGTCGAGCTGACCGCGTACCGCATCGTGCAGGAGGCCCTGACCAACACCCGCAAGCACGGCGGCCCGGACGCCGGGGCCAGTGTCCGGCTGGTCTACTTCGATGACGGGCTCGGGCTGCTGGTCGAGGACGACGGGCGGGGCGCGGCGCACGAGCTGTACGAGGACGGCGGCGCCGACGGCGCGGGCCACGGAATGATCGGTATGCGCGAGAGGGTCGGCATGGTCGGCGGCACGCTGGACGCCGGGCCGCGGCCCGGCGGCGGGTTCCGGATCAGCGCACTGCTGCCGCTCAAGCCGGCCCACTAGGTCTTCGGATTTTTTGCAGGACAGATTTGCAGGACAGACAGGAGACAGGACACCTCATGGCCATCCGCGTGATGCTCGTCGACGACCAGGTGCTGCTGCGCACCGGCTTCCGGATGGTGCTCGCCGCCCAGCCGGACATGGAGGTCGTGGCCGAGGCCGGCGACGGCGCGGAGGCGATCGAGATCCTGCGCTCCACCGCCGTCGATGTGGTGCTGATGGATGTCCGTATGCCGAGGCTGGACGGCGTCGAGGCCACCCGTCGCATCTGTGCGCAGCCGGATGCGCCCAAGGTGCTCATCCTGACCACGTTCGACCTCGACGAGTACGCCTTCTCCGGGCTGAAGGCCGGGGCCAGCGGTTTCATGCTCAAGGATGTGCCGCCCGCCGAACTGCTCGCCGCCATCCGCTCCGTGCACAGCGGCGACGCCGTCGTCGCCCCGTCCACCACCCGCCGGCTGCTCGACCGCTTCTCACCGATGCTGCCGAGCGGCAACAGCGAACCGCAGCACAAGGGCATCGGAAAGCTCACCGAACGCGAACGCGAAGTGATGCTGCTGGTCGCGCAGGGCCTGTCGAACGGCGAGATCGCGGCCCGCCTGGTGCTCTCCGAGGCGACCGTGAAGACGCACGTGGGCCGCATCCTCACCAAGCTGAGCCTGCGCGACCGGGTGCAGGTCGTCGTCCTCGCGTACGAGACGGGGCTGGTGCGGGCCGGCGGCGGCGGGGTGGGCTGACCCGTGGGCGCGCTGCTCCGGACGCACCGGGTGCGGCGTACCTGGACGGGGATCAAGCACATCCGCTTCGACTGAACCGGCCACGACTCAGCGCAGGATGCCCTCCAGGAAGTCGCTGCCGAGCCGTGCCACCAAGGTCAGGTCCAGCTGGTGCAGCACGTACCGGCCGCGCCGCCGCGTGGTGACCAGGCCGGCCTTCTTCAGCACCGCGAGATGCCGGGAGACCTCGGGCGCCGTGATGCCGTGCGTGTCGGCGAGTTCACCGGTCGTGTGCGCGGATCGGGCGAGGTGGCGGCACAGGCGCATCCGCATCGGGTGGGCCAGCGCATCCATGCGCAGTTGGAGCAGCTCCACGGAGGCGGGGGAGGGCAGCTCGGGGTGGTGCACCGGGTAGTGGATCACCGGACGCCAGCCCGGCGCGTGCAGCAGATTCAGGTGCGGCCAGCCGAAGGTGGACGGGATGAGGGTGAGCCCGGGGCCGACGGCGGGGTCGGCCGCGTCGGTCCGGCCCTCGGTCAGCTTGTCGGCGCTGATCCGGGTCCCGGCCTCGTCGAGCGACAGGGCCGGGGACACCGCGCCCACCGCCTCACCGAGCCCCTTGCGCCGCAGCAGATCCGTCTTGTGCCGGGCGTCGGCGACCAGCTGGACCCGCACCCGCCGCCAGGTGTCGGCGAAGAACGCCTGGTCGCAGTCCTCGAACAGGCGCCGGATCCAGCGACGTACGGAGATGGGGTCGGCCAGCAGCTGCTTGGTGAACTCCACCTGGTGGGGGCCGCGCGTCGCCGCCATGTCCAGGGCGCGGGCGCGCATCGTGGCGTCGCTGAGCGGCGAGGGCGCGCCTGTCCCGTACAGGCTGTGGCAGGTGAATTCCAGGGCGGCGGAGACGAACCGCTCGTCGTCGAGCCGGTCGAGGATGTCCAGGTCCTCGGCGAGATTCGCTCCCGTCCTGCCGTTGCCGCCACGGACCCCGGCGAACGGCATGAAGACGTCCGAGAACGTGTGGCGCCACAGGAAGTCGGCCTCGTGCAGCCGGTCGGCGAGATCGGGCTCCAGCGCGCTGGTGGTCGCCGTCGCCCAGCCGTGCAGGCCCGGGTGGTGTCCCGGCTCGGAGAGGGCGTGCAGGGCCAGCCCCAGCTCGGCGAGGGGGGAGGTCTCGAAAACGATGCGCTCGGGCGCCAGCCCCGCGATGTCGATGTGCACGCTCACCCGTCCATAGTGCGGGGTGCGCGGAGCAGGCCACGCACCGTTTGACGGTGGTCGTCAATCGAGGGGCCGGGTCGGCCGGGACAGGCTCACGCTGAGGCCATGGACGCCATTCAGCAGCACATGATCGACAGTTACCGCGCAGCTCAGCACGGGGAACTGCCGCCGCCACCGCCGGGTCGGCACGACTGGAGGGTGGTGCGCGAGGCACGCGACCGGCGCCGCTTCGACGCGGTGATCGCGGGCCGCCCGGCGCGCCGCCGCCGGCGGACGGCGCTACGGGCCCTGTTCACCCGGCGCCGGCGCACCGCCCGGCCCGGCGTCCCCAGCCGGTGCGGCAACTCCAACTCGTCCGGCGTTTGAGGACGGAACCGTCCGGGCGGGGGCCCCGGGGGGCAATCGTGTCCGGCACCCCCGCCGCGGTCCGGCCAACCCCCGCTAGGCCAGCCGCTTCACGAACTCCCCCACCGCCGCCCGTACTTCCCCCGCCGTCCACTCCAGCCCTTCCCGCCCCACCGTGACCTCGGTGAACGACGCCCCGGGCGGCCCGGAAGCCGCGGGGTGCCAGACGCGGAAGAGTGCCACGCCCGTCTCCTCCGCCTGCCGCACCGAGGCCTCCGTCAGGACATCCGCCTCGTAGGGCAGCCACACCTGGAACTGGTGCGTGTGCGGCGGCTCCGGATGCACCCGGAACCACCCGACGCCGGCCGCCGAGAAGCCCTCGGCCAGCGCCCCGGCCACCACCTTCGCCTGTGCCACGTACGACGGCAGTTGCGGCAGCTCCTGCTCCAGGCCGATCAGGGCGGCGAGCGCCGCAGGGAACTGCTGGAAGAGCTGCCCGCCGTACCGGTGGCGCCAGGTGCGGGCCTCCTCGATCAGCGACTCGGGACCGGCCAGCGCGGCCCCGGAGATTCCGCCGAGGGTCTTGTAGAACGACACGTACACACTGTCCGCGAGCGCCGCGATCTCCGGCAGCTCCCGCCCGAAATGGGGGGCGCACTCCCACAGCCGCGCGCCGTCGAAGTGCACCACTGCATCGCGTTCCCGCGCGGCCGCCACCACGGCCTCCAGCTCCTCCCACGTCGGCAGGACGAAACCGGCATCGCGCAACGGCAGCTCCAGCATCATCGTGCCGAACGGCTCGGCGAAGTCACGGATCTCCTGCGCCGTGGGCAGCCGGGGCTCGGACGTCGGATGGACGGTACGCAGCCCGCTCACCGCGCCGAGCGCGCCGCGCTCGTGCACCTCGGGGTGCGCCAGGGGATGCAGCGCCACTGTGGAATTGCCGGTCCGCCCGGCCCAGCACCGCAGCGCGACCTGCTGGGCCATCGTCCCCGTCGGGAAGAACGCGGCGGCCTCCATGCCCAGCAGCCCCGCGATCCGCCCCTCCAGCTCGGCGACGACGCCATCGCCGTAGATGTCCGCAGGGCGCTCCAGGTCGGTGACCGACCCGGCCCCCGCCGCCAGCGCGGCCAGCCGTTCACCGAGCGAGAGGTTCATGGGCGGCCTGATCAGGACCCGCTCGGCCGCGCGCCAGGCATTTATCCTGCGCAGCCGCTGCGCGTCCTTCGACCGCTCCGGCTCCTGAACATCGCTCCGCGCCCCGTCCTGCGCCTGCCGCTGTCGTGTCTGTACGTCCGTGTCTGCCATGTCTGTCATGGGACGATCATCACGCAGAGCGCAGCTCGGGCCCGAACGATTTCCGGGTTCACCCGGGGCTCGGGCCGCGCCCCCGCCCGGACTTTTCCCACAGGCTGTGGACAGCCAGGAGTCAGGACGAAACGCTGGCGTAGCATGCAGAGAAATCGTCCGGTACCCCCCGCGGACTGGAACGGAAGGCCATCGCCGCGTGAATGCAACAACCCCCAAGGAGCCCCTCGACGCGAGGGACCGCCCCGCCCGCCTCACGGTCGGCGTCGTGGGCGCGGGCCGCGTCGGCCCCGCTCTCGCCGCGTCCCTGCAGCTCGCCGGGCACCGACCGGTAGCCGTGTCGGGCGTCTCCGACGCGTCCGTGCGCAGGGCTGCCGCCCTGCTCCCCGACGTACCGCTGGTGCCGCCCGCCGAAGTCCTCGCGCGCGCCGAGCTGGTGCTGCTGACCGTTCCCGACGACGCCCTGCCCGGCCTGGTCGAGGGCCTCGCCGAGACCGGCGCCGTGCGGCCGGGACAGCTGATCGTCCACACGTCGGGGCGTTACGGGACGAAGGTGCTGGACCCGGCTCTGCGGGCCGGCGCCCTGCCGCTCGCCCTGCACCCGGCGATGACGTTCACCGGCACCTCGGTCGACGTCCAGCGGCTGGCCGGCTGCTCCTTCGGCGTGACCGCCCCCGAGGAGCTGAGGCTCGCGGCCGAGGCGCTGGTCATCGAGATGGGCGGCGAGCCCGAATGGATCGCGGAGGAGTCCCGCCCGCTCTACCATGCGGCGCTCGCCCTCGGCGCGAACCACCTGGTCACCCTGGTCGCCCAGTCGATGGAACTGTTGCGTACGGCCGGGGTCGCCGCCCCCGACCGGATGCTCGGCCCGCTCCTGGGCGCCGCGCTCGACAATGCCCTGCGCTCCGGCGATGCCGCGCTGACCGGCCCCGTGGCCCGCGGCGACGCCGGGACGGTCGCCGCGCACATCGGCGAGCTGCGCAGGCACGCTCCGCAGGCCGTGGCCGGCTATGTCGCGATGGCCCGCGCCACCGCCGACCGCGCACTCGCCCACGGCATGCTCAAGCCGGAGCTGGCCGAGGACCTGCTCGGAGTCCTGGCCGACGGCGCCGGCACCGCGGGCGGCACCGGATCACAGGAGTCCCGATGACAAACAGGACCGGCAGGCCCGGCACGTCCGGTACGTCCCACGCCGCCGCCCCGCCCCGCACGCCCGGCACCGCCCCCGCGGCCACCCTTCTCCGTACGGCCGCCGAACTCGCCGCGTTCGCCCCCCTCAAAGGGCAGCGAGCCGTCGTCATGACCATGGGCGCGCTGCACGAGGGTCACGCCACCCTGATCCGTACCGCACGTGCCGCCGCGGGCACGGACGGCCAGGTCGTCGTCACCGTCTTCGTCAACCCGCTCCAGTTCGGCGAGGCCGCCGACCTGGAGCGCTACCCCCGTACCCTCGACGCCGATCTCGCCGTGGCCGGCGCCGCCGGGGCGGACGCGGTCTTCGCACCGTCCGTCGACGAGGTCTATCCCGGCGGCGAACCGCAGGTCCGGATCTCGGCGGGCCCCATGGGCGACCTGCTCGAAGGGGTCTCCCGCCCCGGGCACTTCGACGGGATGCTCACCGTCGTCGCCAAGATGCTGCACCTCACCCGCCCCGATGCTGCGTTCTTCGGGCAGAAGGACGCCCAGCAGCTGGCGCTGATCCGCCGCATGGTGCGCGATCTGAACTTCCCCGTGGAGATCGTCGGCGTGGAGACGGTCCGCGAACCGGACGGCCTCGCGCTCTCCAGCCGCAACCGCTTCCTGGACGTCGAGGAACGGCACACCGCCCTCGCCCTGTCCCGGGCCCTGTTCGCCGCGCGGGACAGGCTCGCGGCCCAGCAGGCGCTGCACGCCCGCGCGCAGACCACCGCGGCGACCACCGGCAGGGCCGCCGCGCTCACCGCGCTCGGTGAGACCCGCGCGGCCGCCGACACCCAGGCGGTGGCGCTGGCCCGCCCCGTGGACGGACCCGCGGCGGTACGCGCCGCCGCGCAGTTGATCCTCGACGACGCGGCCGCCGAACAGCCGCCGCTCGCCCTGGACTACCTCGCGCTCGTGGACCCGGCCGACTTCACCGAGATCCCCGACGACCGCACCACCGGTGACGCGATCCTCGCCATCGCCGCGAAGGTCGGCAAGACCCGCCTGATCGACAACATCCCGCTGACCTTCGGAGCCACCACGTGACCGGAATACGGCTGACCGCCCCCGCCCCCGGCTGGTCCATCGACGCCGACGTCGTGGTGGTCGGCTCCGGCGTGGCCGGTCTCACCACCGCGCTGCGCTGCGCAGCCGCGGGTCTCGCCACCGTCGTGGTCACCAAGGCCCGCCTCGACGACGGCTCCACCCGCTGGGCGCAGGGCGGCATCGCGGCCGCCCTCGGCGACGGCGACACCCCCGAACAGCATCTGGACGACACCCTGGTCGCGGGCGCGGGCCTGTGCGACGAGGCCGCGGTACGGACCCTGGTCACCGAGGGCCCCGACGCCGTACGCCGGCTGATCGAGACCGGCGCCCACTTCGACACCACGGACAGCGGCGACATCGCGCTGACCCGCGAGGGCGGCCACCACCGCCGCCGTATCGCCCACGCGGGCGGTGACGCGACGGGTGCCGAGATCTCCCGCGCCCTGGTCGAAGCGGTCCGCGAAGCCGCCCTGCACACCGTCGAGAACGCCCTCGTCCTGGACCTTCTCACGGATGCCGAAGGCCGTACCGCGGGCGTCACCCTGCACGTCATGGGCGAGGGTCAGCACGACGGTGTCGGCGCTGTCCGCGCCCCCGCGGTGGTCCTCGCCACCGGCGGCATGGGCCAGGTCTTCTCCGCCACCACCAACCCTGCGGTCTCCACGGGCGACGGCGTGGCCCTGGCGCTGCGGGCCGGTGCGGAGGTCTCCGACCTCGAATTCGTCCAGTTTCACCCGACGGTCCTCTTCCTCGGCGCCGGCTCCGAGGGCCAGCAGCCCCTGGTGTCGGAGGCGGTACGGGGCGAGGGCGCCCATCTCGTCGACGCGTCCGGTACGCGCTTCATGACGGGGCAGCACGAACTGGCGGAACTGGCCCCGCGCGACATCGTCGCCAAGGCCATCACGCGCCAGATGGAGCTGCAGGGCACCGAGCACATGTATCTCGACGCCCGCCACTTCGGCGCCCGGATGTGGGAACAGCGCTTCCCCACCATCCTGGCGGCCTGCCGCGCCCACGGCATCGACCCGATCACCGAACCCATCCCGGTCGCCCCCGCCGCGCACTACGCCTCCGGCGGCATCCGCACCGACCTGCGGGGACGTACGACCGTGCCCGGCCTGTACGCCTGCGGCGAGGTCGCCTGCACCGGCGTGCACGGCGCGAACCGGCTGGCGTCCAACTCCCTCCTGGAGGGCCTCGTCTTCGCCGAGCGCATCGCGGCGGACATCATCGAGGACCGGCCCAGCGCGGGCGCCGCGACAGCCGGCACCCTCCCCGCCTCCTCGCCGCTGCTCGCCCCCGAGGCACGCGCCACGATCCAGCGGATCATGACCCGGGGCGCCGGAGTCCTACGCTCCGCCGCGAGCCTGGCCGCCGCCGCCGAGGAGCTGGAGGCCCTGCACAACAGCGCTGCCGAGGCCGCCGGGGCTGCCGAGCCCAAGGTCGCGGTGCCCGGTGTCGAGGCGTGGGAGGCCACCAACCTGCTCCTCGTCTCGCGCGTCCTGGTCGCCGCCGCCCGCCGGCGCGAGGAGACCCGCGGCTGCCACTGGCGCCAGGACCGGCCCGAGCGCGACGACGAGAACTGGCGCCGCCACCTCGTCGTCCGGCTCACCCCGGAGCGTCAACCGGTCCTCCGTCGGACGGAGACCGAGGCATTCGGGCCCGTACGCCCGACGCAGGCACCAGACTGCGCAGCAGCAGCACCACTGATCCACCCCGCCGACGTCACCGAGGAGCCGTAACCGTGAGCACGCCCGAAGAGAATCCGCGCCCCACACCCGTGGACGTACCGCTGATCCAGATCGGCGCGCCCGCACCGTCCGCGGGCGGCTGCGGGGACGGCTGCGGCTGCGGCGGGGACGAGTTCTACGAGCTCGACCCCTTGGAGTGCGGCCTCGACCCCGACCTCGCCCAGCTCCTCGCCGACGCGGGCCTGGACCCGGTCCAGGTCGAGGACGTCGCGCACGTCGCCATCGAGGAGGACCTCGACGGCGGTGTCGACGTCACCACCGTCGCGACCGTTGCCGAGGACGCCGTGGCCACCGGCGACTTCACCGCCCGTGAGGCGGGCGTCGTGGCCGGTCTGCGCGTCGCCGAGGCCGTCCTGTCCATCGTCTGCACGGACGAGTTCGCGGTCGAGCGCCATGTCGAGGACGGCGACCGCGTCGCCCCCGGCCAGAAGCTGCTGACCGTCACCACCCGCACCCGTGACCTGCTCACCGGCGAGCGCAGCGCACTCAACCTGCTGTGCAGGCTCTCCGGCATCGCGACCGCCACCCGTGCCTGGGCCGATGTGCTCGAAGGCACGAAGGCCAAGGTCCGCGACACCCGCAAGACCACCCCGGGCCTGCGCGCCATGGAGAAGTACGCGGTGCGCTGCGGCGGCGGCGTCAACCACCGCATGTCGCTGTCGGACGCGGCGCTGGTCAAGGACAACCACGTTGTCGCGGCGGGCGGCGTGGCCGAGGCCTTCAAGCGCGTACGCGATGAGTTCCCGGACGTGCCGATCGAGGTCGAGGTGGACACCCTGCAGCAGGTCCGAGAGGTCCTCGAGGCGGGCGCCGACCTGATCCTGCTGGACAACTTCACCCCGCTGCAGACGGCCGAGGCGGTTGCCCTTGTCGGCGGCCGTGCGGTCCTGGAGTCCTCCGGCCGGCTCTCCCTGGACACCGCACGCGCCTACGCGGAAGCGGGCGTCGACTACCTGGCGGTCGGCGCGCTCACCCACTCCTCGCCGATTCTCGACATCGGCTTGGACTTCCGCGACACCGACGGGGCCGGCGTCTGATGCTGCTCACCATCGACGTCGGCAACACCCACACCGTCCTCGGCCTGTTCGACGGTGAGGAGATCGTCGAGCACTGGCGGATCTCCACTGACGCCCGCCGCACCGCGGACGAGCTCGCGGTGCTGCTCCAGGGCCTGATGGGCATGCACCCGCTGCTCGGCGAGGAACTGGGCGACGGCATCGAGGGCATCGCGATCTGTTCCACGGTCCCGGCCGTCCTGCACGAGCTGCGCGAGGTGACCCGCCGCTACTACGGCGACGTCCCCGCGGTCCTCGTCGAGCCGGGCATCAAGACCGGGGTGCCGATCCTGATGGACAACCCGAAGGAGGTCGGCGCGGACCGCATCATCAACGCGGTCGCCGCCGTCGACCTGTACGGCGGTCCGGCGATCGTCGTCGACTTCGGCACGGCCACCACCTTCGACGCGGTCTCCGCCCGCGGCGAGTACACCGGCGGTGTCATCGCCCCCGGCATCGAGATCTCGGTCGAGGCACTGGGCGTCAAGGGCGCCCAGCTCCGCAAGATCGAGCTGGCCCGGCCGCGCAGCGTGATCGGCAAGAACACGGTCGAGGCGATGCAGGCGGGCATCATCTACGGCTTCGCGGGCCAGGTCGACGGTGTGGTCGCACGGATGAAGAAGGAGCTGGCGGCCGACCCCGACGACGTCACCGTCATCGCGACGGGCGGCCTTGCGCCGATGGTGTTGGGCGAGTCCTCCGTCATCGACGAGCACGAGCCCTGGCTCACTCTCATCGGTCTGCGTCTGGTGTACGAGCGGAACGTGTCCCGGATGTAGCGGGTACGGGGCGTACCTGCGGGAACGGTTCGGCGGAACGGGGGCCGCCGCCGCGCCGTCAACGGCCAGTTAAGCCGATTTTGTCCATTTAGCACGTATTGTCGCGTCATGCCCACGCCTTACGGATCACGCGGCGGTATGGCGTTCAGCGCGGACGAGCTGCGTGTGCTCCGACGCGTCCTCGCCATCGCCCTTCACCCCACGCCCCTGCCCGACGAGGACGTCCAGGACTGCCTGCGGCTGGCAGGCGCCGTGGACGAGGCGGTCGGCGAGGCGGGACGGCTGCGCACGTTCCTCCTCGCCGACCTCGTCCGCTACCGCAACACCCTCCCCGGCTCCGTCAGCGGCTATCTGGAGCTTCTCCAGGACGCCCTGGCGGGCGGATACGACCCCCGTCCCGATGACCTCGCCGCGCTGCGCGCCCTGCGCCACAGACCGGTGGCCGCGGCGCTCCTGGAGCGTTGCCAGGCGCTCGCGGAGCGGTCGGTGCGGGCCCGCCTCGCCGGACGTTCCGCGCCGTCAGCGGCCCCCGCACCCCGCAGCCGACTCCTCGCCCTGCCCGGCGGCCGGGCCGCCGACGCCGAACCCGAACGGCCGAAGACCCCGGCGGCCCCGCCCCGGCCGGCCCCGCCGTCCGAGCGCCCGGCGCCGAAGCCCTCGGAGGTCTTTCCGCCCCGCCGCCCGGTCCCGCCACCGCAGCAGCGGGCCGCGGGATAACCCCGACGCGACGCGGAGGGGGCGCGCGGAAGTCGGTACCGGCCTCGCTACTCTGGATGCCATGGACTACGTATCCGCGCTCGTGCCCCCCGTGGTGATGGCTGCCTTCTTTATCGGCCTCGTCGTGACGATCGTCAAGAGCCAGGGCGGTCCCAACAAGGCCAAGGAGGACGCAGCCGTGGACATGGCGATCGGCCGTGCCGAGTCGGTCCAGCAGGCGCCGCGTACCGACGGCGTCTGACTTCCCCGGACCTCGCAGCACGCGAAGGGCGCACGACTTGTCAGGAGTCGTGCGCCCTTTTGCTGCGTAAATAGCCGAGCATTCCTGGCATCTGGCACTAAAGTGACATTGTGCCCCGCCAATTGGGAGATCTGGAAGACGCCGTGATGACGCGGGTCTGGCAATGGAACCGTCCGGTCACCGTGCGGGAAGTCCTTGAGGACCTTCAGCAGGAACGCTCCATCGCCTACACCACCGTCATGACGGTAATGGACAATCTCCATCAGAAGGGCTGGGTGCGCAGGGAAGTCGACGGCCGCGCATATCGATATACGGCGGTCTCCACCCGCGCCGCCTACTCGGCCGCACTGATGAACGAAGCATGGTCGCGCAGCGACAACCCCGCCGCCGCTCTCGTCGCCTTCTTCGGCATGATGTCCGCCGAGCAGCGTGAGGCCCTCAAGGACGCCATGCGGATCGTTCTGCCCGACCTGCATGGGGCCGCCGAGCTGTCGTCCGATGAAGCGGCGGATGAAGCGACCCGTGAAGAGGTCGATGAACCGACTGATGAACCGGCCGGAGAAGTGACCGAAGATCCGGCCGATGGCGCGGACCCGGAGACCGGGCGATAGCGTCTGGGTATGTCCTCAGAGCTTCCGCATACCGATTTCCGTACCGAGCCGTCGGTTATAAACGTGGCCATCACAGTCCGTCGTGCCAGGACCAGCGATGTGGCATCGGTCCGCCGTCTCCTCGACGGGTACGTACGCGAAGGCATCCTGCTCGACAAAGCAACGGTGACGCTTTACGAGGACATCCAGGAGTTCTGGATCGCAGAACGCGACGAGGACGCCCGGGTCATCGGCTGCGGTGCACTGCATGTCATGTGGGAAGACCTCGCAGAAGTGCGCACTCTCGCGGTCGATCACAGCATCAGGGGTGCCGGAGTCGGGCATCAAGTACTGGACAAGTTGTTGCAGACTGCCCGTTGGCTGGGTGTACGGCGGGTTTTCTGTCTCACCTTCGAAGTCGACTTCTTCGCGAAGCACGGCTTCGTGGAGATCGGAGAGACGCCGGTCGACGGAGATGTCTACAGCGAGCTGCTGCGTTCCTATGACGAGGGTGTAGCAGAGTTCCTGGGTCTCGAACGAGTGAAGCCGAACACCTTGGGCAACAGCCGGATGCTTCTGCACCTGTGATCGCCACAAGAAGCCGTGGCCCTATGTCCGAATCGCACATGTTTCCCGTCTTCTCGGGATCCTGAACCTCTCCCGGGGGTTTGTGTTTTCCGGGGAAAAGCGGTTTCCTTTCCGCGTACTGCATTTTCGATGAAAGGAAATCCGGTGGCACAGAAGGTTCAGGTCCTTCTTGTCGATGACCTCGACGGTGGCGAGGCGGACGAGACAGTGACGTTCGCTCTGGATGGCAAGACGTACGAGATTGACCTCACCACGAGCAACGCGGACAAGCTCCGTGGTCTTCTTGAGCCGTACACCAAGGGTGGCCGGCGTACGGGTGGCCGTGCAGCGGCCGGCCGTGGCAAGGGCCGTGCCGTTACGGGTGGCAACAAGGACACCGCGGAGATCCGTAAGTGGGCGCGCGAGAACGGCCACAATGTGAATGACCGCGGCCGTGTTCCCGCGGAGATTCGTGAGGCTTACGAGAAGGCCAACGGCTGAGCTGTCGACTCATCGGTCGACCGCCCCGTTCGGGCGCGCATCAACCGGACCCGGTGGCATTCCGTCGCCACCGCGTCCACGAGCCGTGCGAGATCGGGAGCATCCCCACCCCTGCTCCCGAGGCCGACGAGGGCCGGGAGCTCCGGCTCTCCCTCGTGCCGCAGCCCGGGGGGCCGCAGCCATACGGCGGCCCCCGACCGGCCCGCCACCCGACCGGGCGGCGTCGGCGCAGTGATCCGACCGCCCGTACCGATGGCGGTCAGCGAGAGGGTGACCCCGCCCCACTCCAGCCAGTCGAGCAGCCCGGGCAGCTCGTCGGCGCTTCCCGCTGCCACCAGCAGGCTCATCCGCGAGCCCGTCAGCGCGACAGGTCCGGTGCGGCCCACCCGCCGCAGCGCGGCATGGCCGGCGGCCGCAGGCGCCTGCAGGACGTCGAACCGCAGCCCGGTCAGCAACCGCACCGGTGTGGTGCCCTCCGTTGCCCAGCCGAGCTCGCGCTCGTACCACTGCGCCCACCGTGCGCTATCGGCGTGGCCCTCCTGCTCGTCGGCGACCGACGGCAGGGTGGACGGGACGGTGATGGCCATGTCGGGAGAACGGCCGAGTCACCCCAGGAGTTACGCAGAGTCTGCGGTCGAATGCTCAGCGTGTCCGAGATGGGGGCGTAGGGGCGCATTCGGGAGCGTGTAGATGTTCGCCCGTAGCGGAGGGAACCGGCGTGCGCCGCATGGACTGTCTGTAATTGCGGGTAAGACATCCCTAGTGGGGAGGGGCGACACGCAGGCTCGGGCATCTCACGTTCGCCATCGGCGTACTGGTGAAAGGGGTATCTGCCTGGCCTGCGGGAACATCGTCTCGCACCATCGGGTTGGAGCAGATGTCGGCGTTCGGGGCAGGAGGCCTAGGACGGTGTCGGCAGTTGGAATGAGCGGTCCCCGCTTGCGGGACTAAGCTGCGGAAGGACAGGGAGGGGACCGACCCCTTACTGCCTGACCGCTCTGAGGAGCGATTAACGATGTTCGAGAGGTTCACCGACCGCGCGCGGCGGGTTGTCGTCCTGGCTCAGGAAGAAGCCCGGATGCTCAACCACAACTACATCGGCACCGAGCACATCCTCCTGGGCCTTATCCATGAGGGTGAGGGTGTCGCCGCTAAGGCCCTGGAGAGCCTCGGGATTTCGCTCGAGGCGGTCCGCCAGCAGGTGGAGGAGATCATCGGCCAGGGCCAGCAGGCCCCGTCCGGGCACATCCCCTTCACGCCCCGGGCCAAGAAGGTCCTGGAGCTGTCGCTCCGCGAGGCCCTCCAGCTCGGCCACAACTACATCGGCACCGAGCACATCCTGCTCGGCCTGATCCGCGAGGGCGAGGGCGTCGCAGCCCAGGTCCTCGTGAAGCTGGGCGCCGACCTGAACCGGGTGCGGCAGCAGGTCATCCAGCTGCTCTCCGGCTACTCGGGCGGCAAGGAGGCGGCAACCGCGGGCGGCCCCGCGGAAGGCACTCCCTCCACGTCCCTGGTGCTCGACCAGTTCGGCCGGAATCTCACCCAGGCCGCTCGCGAATCCAAGCTCGACCCGGTCATCGGGCGCGAGAAGGAGATCGAGCGGGTCATGCAGGTGCTGTCCCGCCGTACCAAGAACAACCCGGTTCTCATCGGCGAGCCCGGCGTCGGCAAGACGGCGGTCGTCGAAGGACTGGCGCAGGCCATCGTCAAGGGCGAGGTGCCCGAGACCCTCAAGGACAAGCACCTCTACACCCTCGACCTCGGTGCGCTGGTCGCCGGCTCCCGCTACCGCGGTGACTTCGAGGAGCGCCTGAAGAAGGTCCTCAAGGAGATCCGCACCCGCGGCGACATCATCCTGTTCATCGACGAGCTCCACACCCTGGTGGGTGCGGGCGCCGCCGAGGGCGCGATCGATGCCGCCAGCATCCTCAAGCCCATGCTGGCCCGCGGCGAGCTGCAGACCATCGGCGCCACGACGCTCGACGAGTACCGCAAGCACCTGGAGAAGGACGCCGCTCTCGAGCGCCGCTTCCAGCCCATCCAGGTCGCGGAGCCGTCGCTGCCGCACACCATCGAGATCCTCAAGGGTCTGCGCGACCGCTACGAGGCCCACCACCGCGTCTCCATCACGGACGAGGCGCTGGTCCAGGCCGCGACGCTGGCTGACCGGTACATCTCGGACCGCTTCCTGCCGGACAAGGCGATCGACCTGATCGACGAGGCCGGTTCCCGGATGCGCATCCGCCGGATGACCGCGCCGCCGGACCTCCGCGAGTTCGACGAGAAGATCGCGGGCGTCCGCCGCGACAAGGAGTCCGCGATCGACTCGCAGGACTTCGAGAAGGCCGCGTCCCTGCGCGACAAGGAGAAGCAGCTTCTCGCCGCGAAGACCAAGCGCGAGAAGGAATGGAAGGCCGGCGACATGGACGTCGTGGCCGAGGTCGACGGCGAGCTGATCGCCGAAGTCCTGGCCACCGCGACCGGCATTCCGGTCTTCAAGCTGACGGAGGAGGAGTCCTCCCGTCTGCTGCGCATGGAGGACGAGCTCCACAAGCGCGTCATCGGCCAGAAGGACGCCATCAAGGCCCTCTCGCAGGCGATCCGCCGTACGCGAGCCGGTCTGAAGGACCCGAAGCGCCCCGGTGGCTCGTTCATCTTCGCCGGCCCGTCGGGTGTCGGTAAGACGGAGCTCTCCAAGACGCTCGCCGAATTCCTCTTCGGCGACGAGGACGCGCTGATCGCCCTCGACATGTCGGAGTTCAGCGAGAAGCACACGGTTTCCCGCCTCTTCGGTTCTCCCCCCGGCTACGTGGGTTACGAAGAGGGTGGCCAGCTCACCGAGAAGGTGCGCCGCAAGCCGTTCTCCGTCGTCCTCTTCGACGAGGTCGAGAAGGCCCACCCCGATATCTTCAATTCCCTGCTCCAGATTCTGGAAGACGGTCGCCTGACCGACTCCCAGGGCCGGGTCGTGGACTTCAAGAACACGGTCATCATCATGACGACCAACCTCGGGACCCGGGACATCTCCAAGGGCTTCAACCTGGGCTTCGCCGCCCAGGGTGACGTCAAGACCGGCTACGAGCGGATGAAGAACAAGGTCAACGAAGAGCTCAAGCAGCACTTCCGCCCCGAGTTCCTTAACCGTGTCGACGACACGGTCGTCTTCCACCAGCTCACCGAGGAAGACATCATCCAGATCGTCGACCTCATGCTGGCCAAGGTGGACGAGCGCCTGAAGGACCGCGACATGGGCATCGAGCTGAGCTCGGAAGCCAAGTCGCTCCTGGCGAAGAAGGGCTACGACCCCGTGATGGGCGCCCGGCCGCTGCGCCGGACGATCCAGCGCGAGATCGAGGACATCCTCTCCGAGAAGATCCTCTTCGGTGAGCTGCGCCCCGGTCACATCGTGGTCGTCGGCACCGAGGGTGAGGGTGAGGAGAAGAAGTTCACCTTCCGCGGCGAGGAGAAGTCGGCTCTGCCCGACGTCCCCCCGATCGAGCAGGCGGCAGGCGGCGCGGGCCCGAACATGTCGAAGGACGTGTAAGGAAGCTCCTGAGCGCCTGAGCATCTGAAGGGGCTGCCCCGGAACCGTGAGAACGGTCCGGGGCAGCCCCTTTTGCCGTGCCGCCGTGCCCGCGGTGCTGCCGTCAGTGGCGAGCGGCACGCAGTCCACTCGCCGGCCGCCGCGTTGCCGGGGGGATCTGCATCGCGATGCCGAGCAGGACGTTCCCGGCCAGGACCGGACCGCCGGACATGCCCCGTAACGACGGAGGTCCGGACGGGCGGCGGGCCGTCCAGCTCGCGGACCAGCAGGCCGCGCAGGCGTCCGGCCACGGGCAGGACGGTGGCGGCGTACTGGTCGGCCTCCAGATGCTGCTCGGGGCCGTACTGCTGGATGTCGGGGGAGCCGGTGATCTCGCAGCCGGGGAGCGCCTGGCCGCTGGGGAGGACGCCGAGCCGCACGGGGGCGACCGGGCTGCGCCGCCCCGTTGTGCCTGCGGCGTCACTGGCCATGGCCTGTCCCCCGGGAGCTGAGCCGGTCGCCGTGTCAGCGTAGTCGGGTTGCAGGCCGAAGGCCCCGAATCGGACGGCCTCAGGCCCCATCGCCAGTGACAAGGCACACAGCCCGTTCCGGGCCTACTAGGGGTGATAGGGGCAGGCGCCGTGATCGCGGCGGGGGCCTTTGCCCCTGCGTGGAGAGGGGTTTTCGGAGGTGGGAGGAGAGAAGCCCGGATCGCCATGTTTAGTCCGATTAGGGCGGTTTGGAACTGGGGTTAAACCTGTCCGAAACGAGAGTTTCGATGAGTCCGGAAATGGGGCGCACGAAACCTGTGCCGGTGAATTCCCGGGGCTCATGCTACGGCTTTTGTTCGTAGATGGGGTGTTTGAGCATTGGTGTGGTTGCGGGTTACCAAGGGATGACCAGCCCGGCGGAAGCGTCGGGTCCAGTCGTCTCCGGAGGTTCTCCGCTTATGTCGAAGCGCGTTTCGTTCCACTCCCGTCGTCCGTCCCTGTCCCGTGTCCGTGGTGCCGTCGTGGCAGCCGGTCTGGGGACGTCGATGGTTCTCGGTGTGGGCGCTGCGTTCGCGGCCGGCACGGCGGGTGCCCCCGACGCCGCGAACCTGATCAACATCAGTGCGGCCGAATCGGTCGCCAAGCAGGCGGCCGCGCAGGGCAAGGCGGCCAAGGCTGAACGTGCGGCGGTCAAGAAGGCGGCCGTGAAGAACGCTGCCGCCTGGGAGACTCCGGTGCGCCACTATGTGCTGAGCGCGTCCTTCGGCAATGACGGCGCGCGCTGGGCCCACAAGCACTCCGGCCAGGACTTCGCCGTGCCGATCGGCACCAAGGTGAAGGCCGCGCACGGCGGCACCGTCGTGAAGGCCGGTCCGAACGGCGGCGGTGACGGCCCCGCGTACGGCAATGCCGTCGTGATCAGCCACGGCAACGGCGTGTACTCGCAGTACGCCCACCTGTCGCGGATCGATGTGCACATCGGCCAGACCGTGAAGACGGGCGAGAAGATCGCCCTCTCCGGCAACACCGGAAACTCCAGCGGCCCGCACGTGCACTTCGAGATCCGGACCACGCCGAACTACGGTTCCGCGATCAACCCGGTCTCGTTCCTGCACAAGCACGGCGTCATGGTCTGACCCGACCGGGACGCACCCCTCAGGGCCTGTCCGGCCCTACTCGGCGGACCCCGGGCTGTGCGCCCGGGTGACCAGATCGAAGGCGACTTCGAGGACGGCCTTGCGCTTCTCCTCGGGGTCGCCTTCGAAGTCTTTGAGGGCGAACATGCCCGCGTGCATCGTGAAGAGCGCGGTGAAGCAGCGCACCTGGTCGGCCAGCGGAGCATCGGGTTCCCTGATCAGATCGACCAGTCCGACGATGCGGTCCTTGATGGTCTTGCCGATGCTGAGCTCCCGTACGGTCGCCTGGTTCTCCTGCATGAACTGGAAGAGCGGGGCGGCGGCGGTCAGCGCCTCGCTGTAGCGGCGCAGGATCTCCTTCTTCGTCTCCAGGCTGTGGGGCTGGCCCCTGCCCCACTCGATCAGCTCCTCGACCGGCCGGTTCAGGTCGTCGAAGATGCTGGCCAGGATGTCTTCCTTGGTCTTGAAGTGGTAGTACAGCGCGGCCTTGGTGACATCCAGCCGCTCGGAGATCTCGCGCAGTGAGGTCTTCTCGTAGCCCTGTTCGGCGAAGAGTTCCAGGGCGACGTCCTGAATGCGCTGGCGTGTGTTGCCCCGGCGCGGCTGCGGTGTGCTGCCCATGGCGCTCTCCCTCGATACTTACTTGACGCCCGGCTAGTTACGGGTCTACTTTCCCCAGTGTAGTCAACTAGCCGGGCGGCAAGTAAGTGCCCGGTACGCACAGGGGATCAGGGGAGTGGGGACCATGTCGGACCTGAAGAAGGCGGCGGACGGAGAGGTGGACGACCGGCCTGTCGGGAAACCCGAGAAGCGGCAGCGCAGCGTCCAGGTGGTGATGCTCGCCCTGATGATCACGATGCTGCTCGCCATGCTGGACAACCTGATCGTCGGCACTGCCATGCCGACCATCGTGGGTGACCTCGGCGGCCTGGAACATCTGTCCTGGGTCGTCACCGCGTACACGCTGGCCACCGCGGCCTCCACCCCCATCTGGGGCAAGCTCGGCGACATGTACGGGCGCAAGGGCATCTTCCTCACGTCCATCGTGCTCTTCCTGATCGGCTCGGTATTGAGCGGAATGGCCCAGGACATGGGTCAGCTGATCGGCTTCCGGGCGGTCCAGGGACTCGGCGCGGGCGGCCTGATGGTCGGCGTCATGGCGATCATCGGCGACCTGGTGCCGCCCCGCGAGCGAGGCAAGTACCAGGGGATGATGGCCGGTGTGATGGCGATCGCCATGATCGGCGGACCGCTGGTCGGCGGCACCATAACCGACCACCTCGGCTGGCGCTGGAGCTTCTACATCAACCTGCCGCTGGGCGCGGTCGCCCTCGCCATGGTCACCGCCGTGCTCCACCTGCCCAAGCGGGAGCGCACCGAGGCGAAGGTCGACTACCTCGGCGCGGGTCTGCTGACCCTCGGTATCACCGCGATCGTGCTGGTCACCACCTGGGGCGGTTCGGAGTACGACTGGAACTCCGCTGTGATCATGGAGCTCATAGCGATCGGTGTCGCCTCGCTCGTCGGCTTCCTCTTCGTCGAGACGAAGGCTGCAGAACCGATCATTCCGCTCCACATCTTCCGGAACCGCAACTTCACCCTGATGTCCGTCGTCGGCTTCATGTCGGGCTTCGTGATGTTCGGTGCGGTGCTCTTCCTGCCGCTGTTCCAGCAGTCCGTCCAGGGCGCGTCGGCGACCAACTCGGGTCTGCTGCTCCTGCCGATGCTCCTGTCGATGATGGTCGTCTCGCTGATCGCGGGACGGGTCACCACCAGCACCGGCAGGTACAAGATCTTCCCCGTGGTGGGCTCGGTCCTGATGGTGACCGGTCTGTTCCTGCTGTCGCAGATGGACACCGGCACCACGCGGTTCACCTCGGGCATCTACATGGCGGTGCTCGGTGCGGGCATGGGCTTCCTGATGCAGATCACCATGCTCGTCGCGCAGAACAGCGTCGAGATGAAGGACATGGGAGTCGCCTCCTCCGCGACCACCCTCTTCCGTACGCTCGGCAGTTCCTTCGGTGTCGCGATCATGGGGGCGCTGTTCACCGGGCGGGTGCAGGACGAGATGGTGGCCCGCGGCGGCGGGGGAGCCACGGCGAGGTCCGCGCAGCTGGACGCGGCGAGCCTGGCGAAGCTGCCGGATGCGATGCGTGAGGCGTACCAGTTCGCGGTGTCGTCCGGTACCCACATCGCGTTCCTGGTGGGTGCCTCGGTCGGAGTGATCGCCCTGCTCGCGTCGGTGTTCGTCAAGGAGGTCCCGCTGCGGGGAGCGGGCCCGGAAACCGTGTCGTCGAACGGTGTGCAGGAGTAGGCCGCGGTCGCCGGACCCAAGCAGCACGAGGCCGTCTGATCGCTTCGCGCCGCACGAGCGGTGTACGAGCCGCGCACGAGGAGGCTCCCGGGGCGCGCCCCGGGAGCCTCCTCCCGTATCCGGTTCAGCCGTCGGACCGCCTGCGGCCGGACTCCGCGCTCTGGCCGTCGCCGCTGCCCGGCGTGCGCTGTTCGGACAGGCGCAGGATCGGGAAGCTGCCGGTGTTCGTCGGCGCGTGCTCGGGCAGCCACAGCACGGCGATCGCCCCGCCCGCGCCCTTCGCCGCCCCTTCCGGCGCCGCGTTGCGGAAGGTCAGCCGGGCCCCGAGGACCCGCGCCTGACCGGCCGCGATCGTCAGCCCCAGACCGTGTCCGTGTCCGGCCCGGTCGCTGCTTCCGGTACGGAACCGGCTCGGGCCCTCACGCAGCAGCGCCGCCGGGAACCCGGAACCGTGATCGCGGATCCGCACCACCCGGCCCTCGACCGTGACCTCCACCGGGGTGGCACCGTGCTTGGCGGCGTTCCCCAGCAGATTGCCGAGGATCCGCTCCAGCCGGCGCGGATCGGTGCTGACCCAGGACTCGTGGACGACCTGCACCCGCACATCCGGGTCCAGCAGCGCGACCCGCCGGCTGACGAACTCACCCAGCGAGATCTCCTGCAGCTCGGCCCGCTCCGACGCACTGTCCAGCCGGGCCACCTCCAGCACATCCTCGACCAGGGTGCGCATCGCCTGCGCCCGGTCCCGTACGAGCTCGGTGGGGCGGCCCGGCGGCAGCAGCTCGGCCGCCGTCAGCAGACCGGTCACCGGGGTACGCAGCTCGTGCGCGATGTCCGCGGTGACCCGGCGCTCCGCCTCGATGCGTTCGTTCAACGCGTCCGTCAGCGCGTCCACCGCGCGGGCCAGCTCATCGGTCTCGTCCTGGACGACACCGCCGACGGCCTCCCTGACACGCACATCCGTATTGCCCTGCGCGACCCTGCCCGCCGCGGCCGCCGCCTTGCGCAGCCGGCGCGACAGCTGCCCGCCGATCAGCACACCCAGCGCGCAGCCGCCGAACACCACCGAGACCGAGCCGATGATCAGCGCCCGGTCGAGATCGCCCATGATCGTGGCGCTGCGGTCGGCGAAACGGGTGTGCAGCGAGAGCACATCGCCGTTGCCGACCGGCACGGCCGCCCACACATCGGGCACCCCGTTCCTGGTCTCCTCGACATGCGTGGCCCGCCGGTTCCTGTTGGTCTCCGCGCGCAGGCTGCGCGGCATCGTCGGGTCGTTGAGCTTGGCTCCGAACCGGGGGTCGGCCTTCTGCGTCTTCTTCGCCTCGTACAGCAGCTGCGCGTACGTCAGCCGCTCCAGCTGGACCTCACGCGCGTTCTCCAGCATCGAGACCCGGGCGGCGTTGTGGACGACGAAGCTGAGCGCGACCGCGGTCAGCGCGCCGACCGCCGCGATCGCGATGCTGATCTTCCAGCGGACACCCGTCCGCAGGGCGAACCGCTTCATGGCCGGAGTTTGTAGCCGAAGCCGCGGACCGTCTCGATCCGGTCCTGGCCGATCTTTGTGCGCAGCCGCTGCACATGGACATCCACGACCCGGGTGTCACCGCCCCACCCGTAGTCCCAGACCCGCTCCAGGAGCTTGTCGCGGGAGAGCACCGTGCCGGGCGCGGCGGAGAACTCCAGCAGCAGCCGCATCTCGGTCGGGGTCAGCGCCACCTGCCGGCCGCCCCGGTGGACCTCCATGCCCTCGGTGTCGATCGCCAGATCGCCGAAGACCAGCACCCCGCCGACGGGCTGCGGCTCCGGCTCCCCGTTGCCCGGCTGCCCGCCCGACGCATGACCGAAGCGGCGCAGCACGGCACGGATCCGGGCGACCAGGACCGCCCCGTCGAAGGGCTTGGTGACGTAGTCGTCGGCGCCGGCCTCCAGGCCGAGCACCACATCGATCGAGTCGGCCCGGGCCGACAGCATGATCACCGGGACCGTCGACTCGTCGCGGATACGACGGCAGAGGCTGACCCCGTCGAGCCCCGGCACCATCACATCGAGCAGGGCGATGTCGGGACGGTCGGCCCGGAACGCGGCGAGCCCCGACAGTCCGTCGGGCATCGCGGTGACCGCGAAGCCGTCGCGCTCCAGCGCCAGCTGGGTGGCCTCGCGGATGACGTCGTCGTCCTCGACGAACAGGACGTGGGTCTCGGCCATCGGACTGCTCTCAGTTCCCCGCCGGTTCGGCGGATTGCGGAAGCCCGGCTTCCCCACTGCCGACGGCTCGGTTGAAGTCGTTGTGCACCCGGTCGTGCTCGCTGAACCGGTTGTCCGCCCAGCGGTAGGTGATCACTTCCTCGCCGGAGGGGTACGCGACCGAGTCCTTCTTCTCGTACACCTGGGCCGTCACCACCAGATCACCGCGGTCGATGGTGCCGTACACCGCGGGCTGCTCCATGGCGAACACGTTCTCGTACGTGCCGTTGCCCCGCTGGCGGTACACGTAGGTTCCGACGCCCACCGAATCGCCGCAGGTCATCACGTTCACCACGACGTCGGCCGAGGGGCCGCCGGTCATGGTGCCGTACGAGGTGTCCACCGGGTACTCGGAGCCGCTGCAGGGCTCCAGATCCGTCCTGACCCGCTCGCTGACCTTGGGGTCCCGCTTGAGCAGCGCCACGGGATCGATCCGGGGCGTGGGCTTCGCCGTGGACGTCGGATCGGCGCTCGGCGTGACCTGGGCGACCGCCTGGGTGCCTGCCGGACCCTCGTCACGGGTGCCGGTACCGCCGGTGGAGCAGCCGACGGCGAGCAACCCGAAAGCGGCGAGCCCGACCAGGGTCGTGGTGCTCGCCGCCCAGCCGGTCAGGACCCGGCCGCGACTGCCGGTGGCCCCGCGGCCACCGCCGTCTCTTGCGCCGCCACGGTCGCCGTTACCGCTGTCACCGCTGGCTGTCAGGCCGCGCACCGCTCCCGCCCCCGTTCGTCCATACGCCTGCCCGCCTGCGCCCGTACCTGCGCCGTTGCCCGCGCACGCACCGGAGCGCCGACGGCCGGAGCACGGTCGGCCGCCGTCAGACCCCGCTCCTCCCGGAGCCGGGCCTCCCTGCTCGCTGCCTCACGGCTCTCCAGCTCCTGGCGCAGTCGCGCCAGCGCACGGTGCAGCGTGCTCTTCACCGTACCGGCCGACATGCCGAGCGCCGCAGCCGTCTCCTCCGTACTCATCTGCTCCCAGTGTCGCAGCACGACGACGCTGCGCTGCTTGGGAGCCAGTACGCCCAGCACATCCATCAGCAGGGCGCGGTTTGCGCGCTGCTCGGTGCCGTCATCGACGCTGGCGTCGGGCAGCTGCTCGGTGGGTACCTCGTCCAGCTTGCGGGCCCGCCACCACTCGGTACGGGTGTTGATCATGACGCGGCGCAGATAGGCGTCGGCGAGGGATTTGTCGGCGATGCCGTCCCAGCGGCCGTACGTACGGACCAGGGCGGTCTGCAGCAGGTCCTGCGCATCCACGGGGTCGGGGACCAGTCGGCGTGCACTGCGCAGCAGTGCCTCCTGCCGAGTGCGTACGTACTCCTCGAATTCGAGCACCTCGCCCTGCGCCATACCAACCGCCTCCGTCCCCGTAGATCCCCGTAGAACCGCCGTCAGCCAACGATCGGCCGGGCTGACGTCGATGACGCTACGGAGCTGTTGTCACGGGGCTGTGCGGAGCAGCCATACGCTGACGCACGGCTGTCCATCGGTTGTGTAACAGCGGGGAGAGGGCGGCAGGGACCCTCAGCTCAGCGGCAGCCGGTACTGGCCGTCGGCCAGCGGCTCGACCAGGCCGTCCGCGACCAGGCCGTCCAGCGCGCGGGCTCGCTGCACCGGTTCGTCCCACACCGCGTCCAGTGCCGACTGCGGCACCGGTGCCACGGCCTCGCGCAGCACGGCGAGCAGCCGTCCGCGCACCTGCCGGTCCGTGCCGGCGTAGGTCTGACCGCGCCGCGGGGGCCCCTGGTGGGCGGGCTTTCCGGCCAGCCGCCAGGCGCACTGCCCGGCGATCGGACAACGTGTGCAGTCCTCGTTCTTGGCGGTGCAGACGAGGGCGCCGAGCTCCATCGTCGCGGCGGCCCAGCGGGCGGCCCGTTCGTCCTCCTCGGGGAGCAGGGCCCGGGCGAGCTTGCGTTCGGCGGCGGTGGTCGCGTTCGGCGGGTACTGGATGCCGGTCGCGGCCCGGGCGAACACCCGGCGGACGTTCGTGTCGAGTACGGCATGCCGCTGTCCGTACGCGAACGAGGCCACGGCCGCCGCGGTGTACTCACCGATCCCGGGCAGTGCGAGCAGCTGACCGTGCTCGCTCGGTACGTCGCCGCCGTGCCGTTCAGTTATTGCCTGCGCGGCCCCGTGCAGGCGGAGCGCCCGGCGGGGGTAGCCGAGCCGGCCCCAGGCGCGGACCGCCTCACCGGGCGGCTCGGCGGCCAGATCGGCCGGGCGCGGCCAGCGGGCCAGCCACTGTTCGTACACCGGGAGGACCCGGCTGACGGGGGTCTGCTGCAGCATGAACTCGCTCACCATCACACCCCAGGCGCCCGCTTCGGGGCGGCGCCAGGGCAGATCGCGGGCGTGCTGTTCGAACCACCCGATGACGGGATCGTGGAGGGAGGCGGGGGGCGTCTGTGTCGAAGTCATGGCAGTCATCGCATTGCCGATCCTGACACGGAAGGGCAGAGGACGGCTCCGCGCACGGTGGTGTCGCTCCTCCTCAGGGCCCTTGGGGTGATATTGCCACCCGTCTGTCCCCGCAATATCCGGCAACCGGCCCAAGGAGACGCCCCCCGGCCGTCAGTGCCGCTTGCCCCGCCGCCTGGACCGGCCGGCCGCCGCCCCCGGGCCCGACGCCCAGACGGCCAGGGGCGCTCCGCTGCCCCGCATCGTCCGGACGAGCGACCGTGCCGGCCGGTACAGCACGGCGACCGCCACGGCGGCCACCACCGCGCCCAGCAGCAGACCGACCGCCACGTCATGCGGATAGTGCACCCCGACGAAGACCCGCGAGAAGGCCATCAGCAGGGCCAGCGGCACGGTGAGCCAGGCCAGCCGGGGCCGGGCGATCGCCAGGGCGACGGCTGCCGCGCCGGCGATCGCTGAGTGGTTGCTGGGGAACGACCAGTCGCCCGTCGGCGGACACGGCACCAGCGAGGCCGCTGCCCCGACGACCGCTCGGCACGGGCGTTCCTCGTCCACCACCGACTTGAGCATCTCGCTGCCCACATAGGCGAAGGCCGTCGCAATGGGTGCGAGCACAGCCAGCGCCAGGGCGCCGTCGTCCGCCCGTCGGGCACGCCACCACCCGGTGATGAACAGGACGCCGAAGACCAGGAGTCCGAGCTCCGTCCATATCTCGGCCAGGTGTTGCACCCATGACGGCATGTCATGCGCGAAGTCGGTGATGTCCCGGTAGAGCGGGGCAGTAGATGAACTATCCATGTGACAGAGGGTAGTCAACAAAACCGGGTGGCCACCTTGGGCGACCTCCGGGGCCCAACTCGGCGGGCGTACGGGGCCGGAGCAGGCCGTCCCGAGATGATGATCCGCAAAACTTCAGGGCCGGGCGGCGGGTGGGGCGAGAGTTGGCGCCGATCTCTCGTACAGTTTGCGCCGTGGGATCTTTGCGTAATCCGATCGGGCCGCTTCCCTCCACCATCTACTGGCGACGGAGGGCCGTAGCGGCGACGCTGATTGCGCTGCTCGCGTTGCTGATCGTGTGGGCCGTCACCTCCGGTGGCGGCAAGGGGAACACGGACGACTCCCGGCCCGGCGGATCGGGTCCCGCGCGCTCGATCACTCCCGGCCCCTCGCAGTCGGGTCCGGCCATCAGCCAACAGCCGGGCGGGCGCGACGAGTCGGGCGACTCGGGCAGCGGCGGCGAAGACAACAGCGGTACGGGCGCGGGCTCCGACGGCGGTAACGGTGACGGCGGCACGGACACCGGCAGCGGATCGGACGACGGAGCCGGCGGCGTGAGCGGAAGCGGCGCGACGACCGGAGAGCAGGTCCCGGCAGGCTCCTCGCTCCCCGACTGCGCCACCGGTGCACTGCAGTTGAGCCTGAGCACCGAGGTCAGCTACAGCCCCGGCGAGAAGCCGAAGTTCCGGTTGATCGCCAAGAACACCTCGTCCACCACCTGCAAGGCCGACTTCGGGCCGAAGAGCGCGGTGCTCACCATCACCGAGGCCGGTGGCGACGACAGCCAGGTGTGGTCCTCCAAGGACTGCCCGCGCAACGCGGGCAGCCTGCTGCTGAAGGTCCCGGCAGGCTCGACCGTCGTCCACACCGTGGAGTGGGACCGCAAGAAGAGCACCCCGCAATGCGCGACGCCGCCCGCGGAAACCGCGGGGCCCGGTACCTACCTGGTCGAGGCGAAGGCGCCGGGCGAGCCGGTGCGGCGCGCCTCGTTCGTACTCGCGAAGGACTGAGAGCCCGAGGGGCCGACCAGCTCCGGAAACACTTCGGGGCCCGGTCTCCCGGGCCCCGGCACCGCCTGTGTCTGCTGCGCGTACCGCTACACGTACCGCTCGAGAATCGACGACTCGGCCAGTCGCGACAGTCCCTCGCGCACGCTCCTCGCCCGCGCCTCGCCGACCCCGTCCACCGTCTGGAGGTCGTCCACGCTGGCGGCAAGGAGTTTCTGCAGACCGCCGAAGTGCTCCACCAGCCGGTCGATGATCGCCCCGGGCAGTCGCGGCACCTTCGCCAGCAGCCGGAAGCCGCGCGGCGAGACCGCCGAATCCAGCGTCTCCGGCGAGCCGCTGTACCCCATCGCCCGTGCCACGACGGGGAGTTCGAGAAGTTCGGTGTGGGAGAGCGCGTCGAGCTCGGTCAGGGCTTCGGCGACCGTACGGGACCGCTTCGCGGTCGGCTCCGGCACATAGTCGCGCACGACCAGCTCTCGCTCCGGCTCGACGCCCGCGATCAACTCGTCGAGCTGGAGCGAGAGGAGCCGGCCGTCGGTGCCCAGCTCCACCACGTACTCCGCGATCTCGGTCGCGATCCGGCGGACCATCTCCAGCCGCTGCGCGACGGCGGTCACATCCCGGACCGTCACCAGGTCCTCGATCTCCAGCGCCGAGAGGGTGCCCGCGACCTCGTCGAGCCGGAGCTTGTACCGCTCCAGGGTGGCGAGTGCCTGATTGGCGCGGGAGAGGATCGCGGCGGACTCCTCCAGGACCCGGCGCTCCCCGTCCACGTACAGCGCGATGAGGTGCATCGACTGCGAGACCGAGACGACCGGGAAGTTGCACTGCTTGGAGACCCGGTCCGCCGTGCGGTGGCGGGTGCCGGTCTCCTCGGTGGGGATGGAGGCGTCCGGGACCAGCTGCACACCGGCCCGCAGGATCTTGGTCATGTCCTTGTCGAGGATCAGCGCCCCGTCGAGCTTGGCCAGCTCGCGCAGGCGCGTCGCGGTGAACTCCACGTCCAGCACGAATCCGCCGGTGCACATCGACTCGACGGTTCTGTCCATGCCCAGAACGATCAGCCCGCCGGTGTTGCCACGGAGGATGCGCTCCAGGCCGTCCCGCAGGGCCATTCCAGGCGCGACGGCGGTCAACGAGGCGCGCATCAGCGCCTCGTTACCGGTGCCTTGGCCGGACTTTCCGGGCGATGCTGCCCGGTCGCTGGCTGCCACTGCACTCCTCCGGTCACAGGTTTGCGGTGCCCTTACGTCCCTCATACCGTTCGTACGGACGGGCGAGACCAGGGCAAAGTCTACCGGCGCGCGTTCTCCTCCTGCGGGGCCTGTGCGCGAGACCGGCGCGGGAGCACCCTCAGCGCATCACCCATGTTGGCGACTTCTGTGACCTTCATACCGGCCGGGACCTTCCCCGGGTCGGTCGGAACCAGCGCGTGCGTGAAGCCCAGACGGTATGCCTCGGCCAGCCTGCGCTGGACTCCCGTAACCCTTCTGACCTCGCCCGCGAGACCTACTTCGCCGATCGCCACCAGGTTCTTGGGGAGTGGTGTGTCACTCGCGGCACTGGCCAGCGCCAGCGCGACCGCGAGGTC
The DNA here is from genome assembly GCF_036002945.1 of Streptomyces sp. NBC_01224. Lineage (NCBI taxonomy): Bacteria > Bacillati > Actinomycetota > Actinomycetes > Kitasatosporales > Streptomycetaceae > Streptomyces > Streptomyces sp. NBC_01224. The sequence goes on from NZ_CP108529.1 coordinate 5,120,310, forward strand.
CGCGGCGGGCTCGGAGAGCTTCACACCGCCGACCGTCGCGCTGTAGATGTCCCGCTTGCCGAGCGAGCTGATCCGGCCGCGCTGCTCCAGAACGGCCAGCATCATCGATACCCGGGACGTCTCCAGACCCGAGGTGGTGCGCCGGGGCGAAGGGATCTGGGAATCGACCGTCAGTGCCTGCACCTCGGCGACGAGCGGCCGCTTGCCCTCCAGGGTGACGGTCAGGCAGGTGCCGGGCACAGGTTCGTCGCGGCGGGTGAGGAACAGCCCGGACGGGTCGGCGAGGCCGGTGATGCCCTCGTCGTGCAGTTCGAAGCAGCCGACCTCGTCGGTCGCGCCGTACCTGTTCTTGACGCCCCGTACGAGCCTCAGGCGGGCATGGCGGTCGCCCTCGAAGGACAGCACCACATCGACGAGATGCTCCAGCAGCCGTGGCCCGGCGATCGCCCCGTCCTTGGTGACATGGCCGACCAGCAGCGTGGACATACCGCGTTCCTTAGAGGCCCGGATGAGGGCACCGGCGACCTCCCGGACCTGTGCCATGCCGCCGGGCGCCCCGTCGATCTCGGGCGAGGCGACCGTCTGTACGGAGTCGAGGATGAGAAGCGACGGCTTGACGGCGTCCAGATGGCCGAGGACCGCGGACAGGTCGGTCTCCGCGGCGAGATACAGGTGGTCGTTGATCGCCCGGATCCGGTCGGCGCGCAGCCGGACCTGGCTCGCGGACTCCTCGGCGGTGACATAGAGCGTGCGGTGGTCGTCGCTCGCCGCCTTCGCGGCCACGTCCAGCAGCAGCGTCGACTTCCCGACGCCCGGCTCGCCCGCGAGCAGCACGACGGCACCCGGCACGAGACCGCCGCCGAGCACTCGGTCCAGCTCGCTGACGCCGGTCGACCGGGCGGTGGCCTGCCGGCTGTCGACCTGGCCGATGGGGAGCGCGGCGGTGCTGACCCGGCCGGCCGCAGTGGTCCGCACGGCGGGGGCGCCGCCGAACTCCTCGACCGTCCCCCATGCCTGGCATTCGGGGCAGCGGCCGAGCCACTTGGCGGTCGTCCAGCCGCATTCGGTGCAGCGGTAGGACGGCCGGTCCTTCGCGGATTTTGTACGGGCAGCCATGGCGCAACCGTATAGGTGTGGTCCGACAATGCCGCCGGGCGCGGTCCGCCGACGCCGCCCGGCGCGGGCGCGTGCCCGCCGGTGGCCCCCGGATCGGCCCGGCGCTCCGGCGAAATCAGGGATTCCGTCACCTGGACCTGAGATGCCTGTCCCCTTTTGAGCGATACGTTCACCCGTAAGGATTAAATGTGCCGGAGGGGCGCTAAAGGCATGCTCTGTGCTGCCTACGGTCGCCAGGTGACGAGCAGCAGGCTGGAGCCCCCCACGCACACCACCGGCGCACACCGGGCGCGGCGCCGTGCGCCCCACTCCTCGGCGCAGCCTTCGCCGCGGCGGCCGCCTGCACGTTACGAGCCGCATCTCGATGGCCTGTTCACCTACTGCCTCTCCGTGCTCTGCGACCACGATGCCGCCACCGAGGCGCTCGGCGGTGTGCTCGCGATCGCGGAACGGCAGGACGGCCGGTGCCCGGCGGGTGAGGAGGAACGTAAATCCTGGCTGTATGCGCTGGCCAGATGGACGTGTCTGCGCAAGCTCGCCGAGCAGAAACAGGGCCGTCAGGCGCACCGCCACAATGCCGGGAAGCTGTCGGGAAGACGGTCGGCCCAGCAGGAGGCACAGCGCGAGGCGAAGCGGGCGGGGGGAGGCCCTCCGGGCAAGCAGCCGGGCGGGACGGCAACCCAGGGGGCGCGCGCTGGCCGCCGTACGTCCCCGGCCGCTGTCGCGAAGGCCACTGAGGCCGCCGCGTGCACGCCGGGCGGCGCCCCCGCGGCCAACGCGGCCGAATCCGAAGCCGCCGCCGAGGCGCACCGCCGTGAACTCGCTCAGCTGGCCTGGCCGGAGGCCGCCGGCACCACCCCCGAACAGCGCGAAGCGCTCGAACTCGCCGTGCGCCACCGCCTCGCCCCGCGTGCCGTCGCCTCCGTCCTGGGCCTCGAACCGGCGACCGCCCGCGAGCTTCTGGCCGCCGCGGCCTGCGAGGTGGAACGCACCCGCGCAGCCCTCGCCGTCGTCGAGAGCGGCAACTGCCCCACCGTCGCCCGGCTCACCGGCGACCACCGCGTCCTGCTCTCCGCGGCCCTGCGCCGCGAACTCGTCCGTCATGTCGACGACTGCCCCCGCTGCCGCGGCGCCGCCGAGCGGGCCGGCGCCGAGGGCCCCTGGCCGGGCGCGGCCGTCACCCCCGCCGCCGCGCTGCCGGTCGTCGAGGCACCACGGCCCTCCGCGTACGTAGCGATGGTCCATGCCCAGCGGAACCGGTCCGCCGGCCCGCGTTTCGACCGGGCGGGCTTTCCCATGGACCCGAAGGACCACGCCGCTCGCCGGGACCGGCTGCGGGCCAGGGTCGTGACGACGACGGTGGTGGCGACGGTCGTCGCCGCCCCGGTGATCGCGCTGTGGACGGCCTATCGCGGCGCGCCGCAGACCGGCGAGGGCCACGACGGCTCTTCGGTCACCGCGACCGAGACGGACGTCCGCCACGACCTCGACGGCACCCCGGACGGCCACTACGAGAACGCGGGCAATGCCCGTCCCCAGCCCGGCGCCCGCTTCAAGGACGGCCACACCCCGGACGTCTCGGCCGAGGTGATCAGCTCGGGTCCGGTGCGGGGCGGCATCGGCGGGCTCACCGTCGAGGCCCGCTCGTCCGGCGGCACGACACTCATCCGCCTGACCGCCTCGGGCGGCGCACCCGTCGCCTGGTCGGCCCGCGCGGATGCGTCCTGGCTGCGCCTCAGCAGCTCCTCGGGCACGCTCGCCGCAGGCACGAGCATCACGATCCGCGTCCTCGTGGACCACCTGCGGCAACCCGCCGGTCCCTGGAGCGCACGCATCGCCCTCGCCCCTTCCGGTTCGGTCGTGGCGATCCGGGGGGCAGGGGCGACGGCACCGTCACCCGGCGGCCCCGGCCACTCGGGTACGACCGGCCCCTCCACCCCATCGGGCCCGTCCGTACCGTCGGATCCGCCCCCGTCCTCGCCGCACCCCACACAGCCGACCGACCCGACCCCCGACCCGACGGACCCCACGCCGTCACCGTCCCCGACCGATCCGACGCAGTCCCCGGACCCGTCCGGCTCCACGACCCCGACCCACCCGGGTACGGGCACCACCACACCGACGGGCTGAAACAGTCCGTCCGGGGCTGCGGCGGCCCGCGCGACGTGACCGGCCGAGCCACCGGAAGGCACCTCGGCCGGCACGCCCCAGTTGCTACGCCTCAGCCGTCACGCCGTCACGCCGTCACGCCGGATCGACCGGATCCGCCGGGTGCGGCGCCATCGGCAGCAGCGAGGACAGGCGCTCCTCGCACAGCTCGACCAGTCGGTCGTACCCCTTCTTGCCCATCAGTTCGATGAGTTCCGGGCGGTACGACACGTACACCGGCTCCCCGGCCCCGTGCGCCGAGGTCGCCGATGTGCACCACCAGTGCAGATCGTGGCCACCCGGACCCCAGCCCCTGCGGTCGTACTCGCCGATCGAGACCTGGAGCACGCGCGTGTCGTCGGGCCGGTCGATCCAGTCGTACGTACGCCGGATCGGCAGCTGCCAGCAGACGTCCGGCTTGGTCTCCAGGGGCTCCTTGCCCTCCCGCAGCGCCAGGATGTGCAGCGAGCAGCCCGCGCCGGCCGCGAACCCGGGACGGTTCTGGAAGATGCACGAACCCTTCCAGCGCCGCGTCTGGCGTTCCCCGTCGTCGTCGACCTCGACCCAGCCCGTCTCCGTACCGACATCGTGGAACTGCCACAGATCAGGGGTCAGCCGTTCGACATGGCTCGCCACCCGCTTCTCGTCGTCCTCGTCCGAGAAGTGCGCGCCGAGCGTGCAGCATCCGTCGTCCGCGCGGCCCGCCTGGATGCCCTGGCAGCCACTGCCGAAGATGCAGGTCCACCTGGACGTCAGCCAGGTCAGGTCGCAGCGGAAGATCTGTTCGTCGTCCGCGGGGTCCGGGAACTCGACCCAGGCGCGTGCGAAGTCGATCCCCGTCTCGTCTTCGGACCGGTTCGGCCCGTTCACTTCCTGCTGCTGCATCTCCTGCTTCGTTCTCTGTTTCTTCGTGATTTTGCCCGGCTTCGCCTTTTTCGTCTTTGGCACGCGCCAAGAGTAAGTCCGCGGTCCCGGTAGCGTTCCTGGTATGAGACTCGGAGTCCTCGACGTGGGTTCGAACACGGTGCATCTGCTGGTGGTGGACGCGCACCCCGGCGCCCGCCCGCTGCCCGCGCACTCGCACAAGGCGGAGCTGCGCCTGGCCGAACTTCTCGACGGGGACGGGGCGGTCGGCCCCGACGGTGTGGACCGGCTCGTGGCGACGATCACCGATGCGCTCCAGGCCGCCGAGGACAAGGGGTGCGAGGACGTTCTGCCGTTCGCCACATCCGCGGTACGGGAGGCGAGCAACGCCGACCAGGTGATGGCCCGGGTGCGGGACGAGACGGGCATCGACCTCACCGTCCTCAGCGGCGCTGAGGAGGCCCGGCTCACCTTCCTCGCCGCGCGCCGCTGGTTCGGCTGGTCGGCGGGGCGGCTGCTGGTCCTGGACATCGGGGGCGGCTCGCTGGAGATCGCGTACGGCATGGACGAGGAGCCGGACGCCGCGGTGTCGCTGCCGCTCGGGGCCGGCCGGCTCACCGCCGGGTGGCTGCCGGGCGATCCGCCGGACCCGGCGGAGGTGAAGGCGTTGCGCCGCCATGTGCGGGCCAGGATCGCCCGGAGCGTCGGGGAATTCACCCGCCTCGGGCGCCCGGATCATGTCGTCGGCACCTCCAAGACGTTCAAGCAGCTCGCCAGGATCGCGGGTGCCGCACGTTCCACCGACGGCCTGTACGTGCAGCGCGCCCTCACCCGCAAGGCGCTGGAGGAGTGGGTGCCGAAGCTGGCAGCGATGACGGTCGAGCAGCGCGGCACCCTGCCCGGGGTCTCCGAGGGCCGGGCCGGGCAGCTGCTGGCCGGGGCGCTGGTGGCGGAGGGGGCCATGGATCTGTTCGGGGTCGAAGAGCTGGAGATCTGCCCCTGGGCGCTGCGCGAGGGCGTCATCCTGCGCCGTCTGGACCACATGCCGACGGAGCCCACGGAGCAGGCCGCGCCGAGCTGAGCACCGCCGTGGCGCCGGAAGCCCGCCATGGCCCTCCTCACTTTCCGCCCGGGTCTCTCGGTGCGGCGTCACACTGCCCGTACGCTGTCCCAGTGGCAGAACCAGTGGTGCGCATCCCGGATGCGAAGGTCGCCCTGTCGACGGCTTCCGTCTACCCGGAGTCGACGGCGACGGCCTTCGAGATCGCCGCGCGTCTTGGTTACGACGGCGTCGAGATCATGGTGTGGACCGACCCCGTCAGCCAGGACATCGAGGCGCTGCGACGGCTCTCGGACTACCACCAGGTGCCGATCCTGGCCGTCCACGCGCCCTGTCTGCTGATCACGCAGCGCGTCTGGTCCACCGATCCGTGGGTGAAGCTCCAGCGGGCCCGGGCCGCCGCTGAGAAGCTCGGGGCGACGACCGTCGTCGTCCACCCGCCGTTCCGTTGGCAGCGCAACTACGCGCGCGACTTCGTCACCGGGATCTGGCGCATGGCGGACGAGACCGATGTGCGGTTCGCCGTCGAGAACATGTACCCCTGGCGCTACCGGGACCGAGAGATGCTGGCGTACGCCCCCGACTGGGACGTCACCAACGACGACTACCGCCACTTCACCGTGGACCTGTCGCACACCGCGACGGCCCGCACGGACGGCATGGCGATGGTCGACCGGATGGGCGACCGGCTCGCCCACGTCCATCTCGCCGACGGCAAGGGCTCCAACAAGGACGAGCACCTGGTGCCCGGCCGCGGCGACCAGCCCTGCGCCGAACTCCTGGAACACCTGGCCCGTACCGGCTTCGACGGCCATGTCGTCATCGAGGTCAACACCCGCCGCGCCATGTCCACCGCCGAACGTGAGGCCGACCTGGCGGAGGCGCTGGCCTTCACCCGGCTCCACCTGGCGTCGTCCTCGGCCGAGGCGCCGCGCCCATGACCGGTGGCCACACCGATCCCACTGATCCCACCGGTCCCGCCGCCAAGCGCCGCGGCCGCCCCTCCCGTACGGCCGGGACCACCGGCCCCGACGCCCGCACCCGCATCCTGGAGGCGGCTCGCACCGAGTTCGCGGAGCGCGGCTACGACAAGACGTCGATCCGGGGCATCGCCAAGGCTGCAGGCGTCGACTCCGCCCTCGTCCACCACTACTTCGGTACGAAGGACGAGGTCTTCGCGGCCGCCATCGAGCTCTCCTTCGAGCCGGCCCTGGTGATCCCGGCCATCCTGGGCAGCGGCACGGACGGCTTGGGGGAGCGGCTGGCCCGCTACTTCATCGCCGTATGGGAGAACCCGGCGTCCAGGGCACCCCTGCTGGCGATCATGCGGTCCGCACTGACGCACGAGGCGGCGGCGAACGTCCTTCGCGGCTTCGTCCTGCGCCGCCTCCTGGAACGCATCGCAGAGGCACTGGAGGTACCGGACGCGACGTTCCGCGCGGAACTGGCTGCCTCGCACATGCTCGGGATCGCGATGCTGCGCTACGTCATCCGGGCGGAACCACTTGCTTCGGCACCCCCGGAGAAGATCATCGAGATGGTGGCGCCGACACTGCAGCGCTACCTGACGGAGCCCTGACACTTCAGCCTCGTCGGCCACCCCCAGCTACATCCAGCACTTGAGGAGCGGGGTCCGGGACAGAGCCCCGGTTCCGGGAAGGGACGGGTAGGGACCAGCCCCGCACGGCGGCCCACTCGCACCCCCCACCGCATCCCCAACCTCCTCCCACCCACCGAGCACCACATCCCGCATGCTGGACACCGTGTCCAGATCTTGGAGCCGGAGGCGTAGGCTCGGAAGCAGTCTTTTCTGTCGAAGGAGCGAGAGACGATGCCCCAGCTGAGGTCCCGCACTGTCACCCACGGCCGCAACATGGCGGGCGCCCGCGCCCTTATGCGGGCCTCGGGCGTAGCGAGCGAGGACATCGGCAAGCCGATCATCGCTGTCGCCAACTCCTTCACCGAATTCGTCCCCGGCCACACCCACCTCGCCCCGGTGGGCAGGATCGTCTCCGACGCCATCAGGGCCGCAGGCGCCGTCCCCCGCGAGTTCAACACCATCGCCGTCGACGACGGCATCGCGATGGGCCACGCCGGGATGCTCTACTCCCTCCCCTCCCGCGACCTGATCGCCGACTCCGTCGAGTACATGGTCGAGGCGCACTGCGCGGACGCGCTGATCTGCATCTCCAACTGCGACAAGATCACGCCCGGCATGCTGATGGCCGCGATGCGCATGAACATCCCGACGGTCTTCGTCTCCGGCGGCCCGATGGAGGCCGGCCAGGCCACCCTCGTCGACGGCACGGTCCGCAAGCTCGACCTGATCAACGCGATCAGTGACGCCGTCAACGAGAACGTCTCGGACGAGGACATCCTCCGTATCGAGGAGAACGCCTGTCCCACCTGCGGCAGCTGTTCCGGCATGTTCACCGCCAACTCGATGAACTGCCTGACCGAGGTCCTCGGCCTCTCCCTTCCCGGCAATGGCTCCGTCCTCGCCACACACACCGCCCGCAAGGCGCTGTACGAGGACGCCGGCCGCACCGTCGTAGAGATCACCAAGCGCTACTACGAGCAGGACGACGCGACGGTCCTGCCGCGTTCCATCGGCACCCGCGCCGCGTTCGACAACGCGATGGCGCTGGACATCGCCATGGGCGGCTCCACCAACACGATCCTGCACCTCCTCGCCGCAGCGCAGGAGGCCGAGCTCGCCTACGACCTCGAAGACATCAACGAGGTCTCGCGCCGCGTCCCCTGCTTGTCGAAGGTTGCGCCCAACGTGGCCCCCGGCGGCACCTACTACATGGAGGACGTCCACCGGGCGGGCGGCGTCCCGGCCATCCTCGGCGAGCTCTACCGCGGCGGTCTGCTCAACGAGGACGTGCACTCGGTGCACTCCGCCACCCTCGGCGAGTGGCTGAAGAACTGGGACGTCCGAGGTGGCTCCCCGTCCCCCGAGGCCGTCGAGCTCTGGCACGCGGCCCCCGGATGCGTGCGTTCCGCGACGGCCTTCTCACAGTCCGAGCGCTGGGACACCCTCGACCGGGACGCGGCGGGCGGCTGCATCCGCGACCTGGAGCACGCGTACTCCAAGGATGGCGGCCTCGCGGTCCTCAAGGGGAATCTTGCCGAGGACGGCTGCGTCGTGAAGACGGCGGGCGTCGACGAGTCGATCTGGACCTTCGAGGGCCCGGCGGTCGTCTGCGAGTCGCAGGACGAGGCGGTGGACAAGATCCTCCGCAAGGAGATCAAGGAGGGCGACGTCGTCGTCATCCGTTACGAGGGTCCGCGCGGCGGTCCCGGCATGCAGGAGATGCTCTACCCCACCTCCTTCCTGAAGGGCCGCGGCCTCGGCAAGAGCTGTGCGCTTGTCACCGACGGTCGCTTCTCCGGCGGCACGTCGGGCCTGTCGATCGGCCACGCATCGCCGGAGGCGGCGTCGGGCGGCACGATCGCGCTGGTCGAGGACGGCGACCGGATCAGGATCGACATCCCGGACCGCTCGATCGAGCTCCTCGTCCCCGAGGCCGAGCTGGCCGCCCGCCGCGAGGCGCTGAACGGCGTGTACGCGCCGAAGGACCGCGACCGCAAGGTCAGCGCGGCGCTGCGCGCGTACGCGGCGATGGCGACGAGCGCGGACCGGGGTGCGGTGCGGGACGTGTCCAAGCTCGGCTGAACAAAGGCTGACCGAGGCAGCCGCGAACGCTGCCGCCGGACCCCGCTCTCACCAGTGAGCGGGGTCCTGTCCGTCGACGGCGAACACGGACCCGTCGGGCGCGGTGCCGAAGACGGTCCGGCCGGCGGCGACAGGGGCGGGCAGCGCCGATGCGTACGTGAGCTTCCCGTCCCGGAGCCGGGGGCCCGTCTGGCCCAGCAGCGTTCCGCGCTCGGTGTCCACGGCGAGCAGCCGCCCGTCCGCCGCCGAGAAGTACAGCCGGTTCCCGGTGGCGAGAACGGGCGCAGACGTCCGCCCGGCAGCGGTCTCCAGCTGCCAGCGAACAGCTCTGTCGCCCGCCGGGCGCGTGTCGACGGCGACCAGGGTCCCGCCGTGTGCCAGGAGATACGCGGTGTCCCCGCCCACCACGACCTCCGGTTCGTTCATCCGGAACGGCAGTGCCACCCGTGCGACGCTCCTGCGTTCCGGGTCGTAGCGGACGAGCCCGACGGTCTGGGCGTCCCCGTTCATCGACGTCAGGACGAGCGCACCGTCCGAGGTCCCCACCGGGGTGAGCATTCCGTCCAGCCGCCGCTGCCACGCCGCGTGCCCCGTTGCCGCATCGACGGCAGTGACCAGCGTGGTGGACCCGTAGGCCGAGTGTTCGAATGCGTAGGCCAGCCCCGATCCTTCGTCGTACAGCGCGTAGTCCGGCCGCTGGTGTCCGGTGAGCGGATGCCGCCAGAGGGACACGCCGGTCGCGGAGTCGAGCGCTTCGGTCGCGCCGTCCTCGCTGACCAGCAGCAGCGTGTCACCCGCGGCGAAGGGGGCGCCGAGGTAAGGGGAGAGGTCCGCGTCCCAGACCTGTTCGCCCTTGGCGGGGTCGTACGCCCGGAGCTTCCCGCCCGGCACCGCCGTATGCACCAGACCGCCGGAGACCGACACCACGCCGACCGACGGGGTGTCCCCGGCGGGGCCGTGACGGGACCACAGCACCCGGCCGTCCACGGGGTCCAACCGGGCGGCGCCGATACCGTCCGCCGCGCAGTACAGCGCGGCGGACGGGCCGGGCGCCTCTTCGCCGGCACCGCCCGTCGAGGAACAGACCGGCGTGGAGCTGCCCGAGGTCGGCAGTGGCGTCCGCCACGGTGCGAACGCCGCTGCCGAGCCCTTCGTGCCGCCCGACCCTCCCGACTCACCCGAGCCGTCCGACTCGCTCGGGCCCCCTGAGTCGCCCACCACCCCGGCAGCCCACGCCCCACCGGCACCCATGACGAGCAGCGCCGCAGCGGCTGCCAGCCACCGCCGCTTGCCGCCACCGCTCGCGGTCGCCTTCCTGCCCCGCGCCGCGCCCGCGCCTACATGCGTGTCCGCATCCGCATCCGCCCCCGTCGCGATCTCCGGCCCCGATACCGCCGGAGCTTCGACAGCACCCGGCCGCCGTTGCGACGGTATGAACGCGGCGGCGTCGTACGAAGGAGGGCGCAGCGCCGCCATGATGTCGTCCGGAGTGGGCCGCTCCGCAGGGTCCTTCGCCAGGCACTGGCCGATCAGCGGCGCCAGATCCGTCGGCACCCCCGTCAGATCGGCCTCGTCGTGGACCACCTGGTAGGCCACGATGTACGGGCTGTCGGAGTCGAAGGGCCCCTGGCCGGTCGCCGCATGGACGAGCACGGCCCCCAGGGCGAACACGTCTGCGGCGGGCCCGACTTCACGCGGCCGCTGGAACTGCTCGGGCGCCATGTACGGCGGCGAGCCGATCAGCTTGCCCGTCTCGGTGCGCAGATCGCTGTCGTACGGCCGGGAGATCCCGAAGTCGATGACCTTGGGCCCGGAGTCGGAGAGCAGCACATTGCTCGGTTTGAGGTCGCGGTGGATCACTCCGGCCCGATGGATGTCGCGAAGCGCCTCGGCAAGCCCCGCCGTCAGTCTGCGCAGTTCGGCGGGGGCCATCGGCCCGTTCCGCTTCACCTGGTCGGAGAGTGTGGGGCCGGGCACGTACAGAGTGGCCATCCACGGCCGTGCGGCGTCCGGATCGGCGTCGACGACCGGTGCCGTGAAGGCCCCGCTGACCCGCCTCGCCGCCCCGACCTCCTGCCGGAAGCGTGCCCTGAACTCAGGGTCTGCCGAATAGTGCCGGTGTACCACCTTGACGGCGAGCTGCAGCCCCGAGGTGGAGCGCGCCAGGTGCACGACACCCATGCCGCCCGCGCCGAGACATGCCTCAAGGCGGTAGTGACCGGCGTAATCCGGATGCTCCGCTTCCGGATTGACTCCGGTACCTCGCAGCGGCGGCATCGCCCACCCCCGTGTGTTCGTCCGCAAGCGCGACGCACGGAGCCTAGTCGATGATGCGTGCGAAACGGCCGGGGCTTGTAGCCTGCGCGTCGTACACACCGTCTCTCAACGGGGGAGGGCCTCACGGCCATGGAAGAGCACACCGACATCACCACCGGCACCACCGACGCGGCCGAGGACGTGGCCGCGCTCGCCGGCACCGACGACGTCACCAGGTACCCCATCGCACCGGGCTACCGGGTCAACGTCCGCACGGGACCGGGCACCCAGTACGGCATCGTCAGGACGCTTCCGTACGGAATGAAGGTTCCGGTCTACTGCCAGAAGCCGGGGGAGCGGGTCACCGGCCCGTACGGCACCTCGAACATCTGGGACAACATCGCCAACGGCCAGTTCGTGGCGGACGCCTACGTCCACACGGGCAGCGACGGCTACATCGCCCCGCGCTGCGACTGACCGGGAGCGGGACCCGGACCGCGACCGGGACCGCGACGGGACGGCGACCGGGGCTGTGACGGGGACGGCGATCGGGACCGAGGCCGCCCGGGGATAATCGACCTCGTGAGCGAGAACAGCGAAGCCCCCGGCCCCGGCGCCACGCCCGGCTCCACCACGCCCGGCCCGCAGCCCGAGCCCCTGCTCTTCTTCGGTACGACCTGGGTCGACCACGACGGGGGCTACGGGCTGCGACGCGTCGGGGCGGCGGTGGGCTCCTTCGCGGCCGCGGTCGCCGCCTGCTTCGTACTCCGCTTCGCCTTCCAGGGACTGGAGATCGCCGACGTCGGCAACCTCGTCGGCATCCTGGTGGTCCTGATGTTCGCCATCTGCAGCGCCATCGCCTTCCGCAAGACGTGGGAAGGCTTCAGCCGCCGCCCGGCCGATCCGGCGCGCGAGGCCAATCTGCGCGGCCTCAAGACCATCGGCTTCGTCGGCTCACTGATCGCGTACTTCCTCCGTACGTTCAAGGAGGCACCGGGCGAGCAACTGCGACGCACGGAGTACGAGACGGCCCTGGCCGGCTACGCGAAGCGCCGCTCGGCCCGCACCGGAAACCCCGCCGCCCGCAAGACCACCAAGGGAAAGCGACCCAAGCGCAAGTAGCGCCCCACGAGCGCAGGGCCCCACAAGCGCGGGTCAAGTCCCGCGAGCACCAGCGCAAGGCCCCCGCGCGGGCCACGATGACCCCATGCATCCTTCCGACTCCGATTCCCGGGCACGCACCGCCTCACCCGCCTCCCCGGCCCCATCCCGCGCACTCTCCTTCGACCGCGCAGCCGCCCAGTACGCCGCGGCCCGCCCCGGCTACCCGCCCGCCCTCTTCGACACCGTCGAGGAACTGGCCGGCCGCACCCTGCGTGGCGCCCGCACCATCGACGTCGGCGCGGGCACGGGTATCTCCACCCGGCTCCTCCACGACCGGGGCGCCCGGGTCACCGCGGTCGAACCGGGCCACGGCATGGCGGAAGAACTGCACCGGGCACTCCCGTACGTGCCGATCGTGCGCGGCGACGGCAACCGCCTCCCCATCGCCACCGCATCGGCCGACCTGATCACGTATGCCCAGTCCTGGCACTGGACCGACCGGAGCCGCGCCGCCCCCGAGGCCCTGCGCGTCCTGCGCCCCGGCGGCGCACTCGCCCTCTGGTGGAACGTCTCCGACCATTCCGTCCCCTGGATCGCAGAGCAGGACGCCCGTCTTCGCCGCTTCTTCGGTGCCGACGAGGGCGCCCACGGCTCGCCCGTCCGCTCCCGCGATCTGCCGTCCGAGCTCGGCTTCGTACACCGCACGGTGCCCTGGACCCGACGGGTGTCCCTCGACACCCACCTCGCCAACCTCGGCAGCCACTCCGCCTTCCTCGTCCTCGGTGAGGAACCCGCGCGCCGATTCCTCGCCGAGGAGCGCGACCGGCTGGCGGAGTTCTTCTCGGACGGCACGGTCGAGGAGAGTTACGTGGTCGACCTGCGCGTGGCGATCCGCCCGGGCTCGACCCCGGCCCCACCCCCACCGCGCTCCTGATCCGCACGCCGAGGGACCTCGCGGGCCTCCCGCTCCGCGGCCCAGTCCTCCAGGGCCGGGGCGCATGCGTGGTCGGTGTGGTGCGGCCCGCTGAGGTCCAGCACGACGGCCCGGTCGTGCTATTGACGGGCAGACACCGCCAGGATCAAAATTCATCACATGATGAATTCTCCGGGTGTCGCCATCGAGGCCCGCGGCCTCACTGTCGTACGAGGCAACCGCACCGTCCTCCGCGACCTCGACTTCACCGTCGAACCCGGCAGGATCACCGGCCTCCTGGGCCCCTCCGGCTGCGGCAAATCCACCCTGATGCGTGCCGTCGTGGGCACCCAGGCCAAGGTCACCGGCACCCTCGACGTGCTCGGCGCCCCCGCCGGACACCCCACCCTCCGCCCGCGCATCGGGTACGTCACCCAGGCCCCGTCCGTCTACACCGACCTGACCGTCCGGCAGAACCTCGACTACTTCGCGGCGATCCTCCAGCCGGGCCGCCGCCACCGGGACGCCCGCCGCGCAGCCGTCACCCGCGTGATCGCCGAGGTCGACCTGACCAGTCACGCCGACGCGCTGGCCGGCACCCTCTCCGGCGGCCAGCTCACCCGTGTCTCCCTCGCCGTGGCCCTGCTCGGCACCCCCGAACTCCTGGTCCTCGACGAACCGACCGTCGGCCTGGACCCGGTACTCCGCCGAGACCTGTGGAACCTCTTCCACGCCCTCGCCGCCGACCGCGGCACCACACTCCTCGTCTCCTCCCACGTCATGGACGAGGCCGAGCGCTGCCACCGGCTGCTCCTCATGCGCGAGGGCGAGATCCTCGCCGACGACACCCCCGAGGCGCTGCGCACCGCCGCCCACGCCGCCACCGTCGAGGAGGCGTTCCTCCACCTGGTCGACGAAGCCGCCATCCGTCAGGAGACCGTCCGATGAGCACCCCGCACCCGCAGCCCCACCCGGCCGCACCACCCCTCAGCCCCGCCCGCACGTTCGCCACCGCCACCCGCGTCCTGCGCCAGCTGACCCACGACCCCCGCACCGTCGCGCTGCTCCTCCTGATCCCGGTCGTGATGATCACGCTGCTCCGGTACGTGTTCGACGGCAGCCCCCGCACCTTCGACGCCATCGGCGCCTCGCTCCTCGGCATCTTCCCGCTGATCACGATGTTCCTGGTGACCTCGATCGCCACTCTGCGCGAACGCACCTCGGGCACCCTCGAACGCCTCCTCGCCATGCCGCTCGGCAAGGGCGACCTGATCGGCGGCTACGCCCTGGCCTTCGGCGCCGTCGCGATCGTCCAGTCCCTCCTGGCCACCGCACTCTCGGTCTGGGCGCTCGGCCTGGACGTCACCGGCTCACCGTGGCTGCTGCTCCTGGTCGCTTTGCTCGACGCCCTGCTCGGCACGGCACTGGGCCTCTTCGTCTCCGCCTTCGCCGCATCCGAGTTCCAGGCCGTCCAGTTCATGCCGGCCGTGATCTTCCCGCAGCTCCTGCTCTGCGGACTGTTCATCGCACGCGACCGGATGGCGCCCGTCCTCGAAGCCCTCTCGAACGTCCTGCCCATGTCGTACGCGGTCGACGGCATGAACGAGGTGCTCCACCACACCGACGTCACCGGCGACTTCATCCGCGACGTCCTGGTCGTCGCGGGCTGCGCCCTGCTCGTCCTCACCCTCGGCGCGGCCACGCTCCGCCGACGTACCGCCTGACCGGCCCCGGTGCGAGGATGACGGACACGAGCACCGAGAACCGTCAGCACGACGCACGGAGAACCGCGAGCACCGCCCGGAGGGTGAACCACATGACCCAGACAGTTGCAGTCCTCGGCACCGGCAAGATCGGCGAGGCCCTGCTCAGCGGCATGATCCGGGCAGGCTGGCACCCGGCGAACCTGCTGGTCACCACCCGCCGCTCCGAGCGTGCCGAGGAACTCCACAGCCGCTACGGCGTCGATTCCGTCACCAACGCCGAGGCCGCCAAGCGCGCCGACATCCTCATCCTCGCGGTCAAGCCCCAGGACATGGGCCGGCTCCTGGACGAGCTCGCCGAGCACGTCACCGCCGACCGGCTGGTCATCAGCGCCGCCGCAGGCATCACAACCGCCTTCATCGAGGACCGCCTCACCGCGAGTACCCCGGTCGTACGCGTCATGCCGAACACCCCCGTCCTCGTCGACGAGGGCATGTCCGTCATCTCCGGGGGCAGCCACGCCACCACCGAACACCTCGCCACCGCCGAGGCGATCTTCGGCGGCGTCGGCAAGACCCTGCGCGTCCCCGAGTCCCAGCAGGACGCGGCCACCGCCCTCTCCGGGTCGGGCCCGGCGTACTTCTACTTCCTCGTCGAGGCGATGACCGACGCGGGCATCCTGCTCGGCCTGCCCCGCGCCCAGGCCCACGACCTGATCGTCCAGGCCGCCATCGGCGCCGCCGTGATGCTCCGCGACAGCGGCGAACACCCGGTCAAGCTCCGCGAAGCCGTCACCAGCCCGGCCGGCACCACCATCAGCGCCATCCGCGAACTGGAGAACCACGGCGTACGAGCCGCCCTCATCGCCGCCCTCGAAGCAGCCCGCGACCGCAGCCGCGAACTCGCCTCCGGCAACGGCTGACGGCTACCCGGCAGCCTCGACCAGCTCCGCACTGCGCACCACCTTCGCGAACCCACCGCCGTGCAACGACACGGCGGTGGCCCGCGCGAGCTCATCCGCGCCCAGCGTCCACCCCCACGGCCCGACCCCGTCGAAGGTGTACGTCGCGTCCAGCGCGAAGAACACCTCGTACCCGAGGTTCCCGCCCATTCGCGCCGTCGTCTCCGCGCACATATTGGTCTGGATCCCGGCCACCACGATCTGCCGCACCCCGCCCCGATCCAGCCACGCCCCGAGATCGGGTGTCCCGTAGAAGGCGGAGTTCACGCTCTTCGTCAGCAACAGCTCGGGACCGCCACCTTTCCCGCGCCGCTCCTCCACGTACCCCTTGAAGTCATTCCCCGGCTGCCCCACCCGCAACGGCGAATCCGGCTTGGGCGAGTCATGCCGTACGAACACCACGGGCCGTCCACTCGCCTGCCAGGCATCGATCAGCCCCGCAATGTTCCGATCGGCCCCGGGATTGTTCCGCGACCCCCAGTACGCCTCCTCCTCAAAGCCTTCCTGTACGTCCACCACGACCAGTGCTGCGTTCTCTGCGATCTCCATATGAACGATGCTGTCGCGCCGCACCCCTGTGGCCCAGAGGTCAAAAAGCCATCGATCGATGCTTTACTGCCATCATGCCCTCGACCGCCCGCCGGCCCACTCGCATCGCGCTCGTCTCCTTCCCCGGCATCCGCGCATTCGACGTCTCCGTCATCACGGAGGTCTGGGGCGTGGACCGCACCGACCGAGGCGTCCCGCCCTTCGACCTGCGCCGCACCGCCGCCGACCCGGCCCCCATCCCTCTGCGCGGCGGCCTCACCCTCACCCCCGACCGCACCCTCGCCTGGCTCACCCGTGCCGACCTGATCGTCGTCCCCGGACTCGACGACCACCTGACACCGGCCCCCGAACCGGTCCTCGAAGCGCTGCGCCTTGCCCATGCCCGAGCCACCCCCATCGCGGCCCTCTGCGGCGGAGCCTTCACCCTCGCCCAGGCCGGCCTCCTCGACGGCCGCCAGGCAGTCACCCACTGGAACCTCACCGACCTCCTGCGCACCCGCCACCCTCACGTGACGGTCGTCCAGGACGCCCTGTTCCTCCACGACAGCAACATCTGGACGTCAGCGGGCACAGCGGCCGGCATCGACCTCTGCCTCCATCTCGTACGTACGGCCCACGGCGCGGAGACGGCCGCGACGATCGCCCGCTCGATGGTCACGGCCCCCTTCCGCACCGGCACCCAGGCCCAGTTCATCGAGCACCCCACGCCCCATACCGACCGCGACGCCGACACCCTCGCCTCGGTACGGGCCTTCGCCCTGACCCGTCTGGCCGAACCCCACACGGTTGCCGACCTCGCCGCGCACGCCGGAATGTCCCCCCGCTCCTTCGCCCGCCACTTCCAGGCCACCACCGGCACGACCCCGCTCCGGTGGCTGATCACCCAACGCGTTGCCGCAGCCCAGAAGCTCCTGGAACAGACGGACCTGCCCCTCCCCGAGGTCGCCCGCCGCACCGGCTTCGGCAGCGAGATCACCATGCGCCAGCACTTCGCCACCCACCTCTCCACCAGCCCCCGCGACTACCGCCTGGCCTTCCATCAGAACCCGGGCAGGCTCGAGGTTGACACGACACGCCCACATCCGTAATGTTCTCCGAGTTGTCCGACGTGAGCGCCGACTCCGGTCGGTCCCCGGACAGCCATTCCGCAGTAACCACATCTGGTCAGCGACATCTGTCGCCAGACTTTCTGTGCGCATTTGCGAAATGAAGAATCCGCGTTCGAAGGAACGCGACCCCGATTAGCGTCGAGGACCAGGATTCGCTAAAGTCTCACTCGTCGGAACGGCCCAACGGCCGGGAAGACAAACCTCGCTGACTGGGAATCAGGCCCGAAAGGATCTGATAGAGTCGGACTCGCCGGAAAGGGAAACGCGAAAGCGAAGAACTGGAAAGCGGCCCCGTTTCGACCGGGAATCGGACACGAAAGAGTCTGATAGAGTCGGAGACGCAAGACCGAAGGGAAAGCCCGGAGGAAAGCCCGAGAGGGTGAGTACAAAGGAAGCGTCCGTTCCTTGAGAACTCAACAGCGTGCCAAAAGTCAACGCCAGATATGTTGATACCCCGGCCTGTTTCGGCAGGTTGGTGGTTCCTTTGAAAGTCCTGCCGGGCCTCACGGTTCCGGTAGGCAATTTACACAGCGAGGACGCTGTGAACGATCGGTCTTATTCCGGCCGATCGTTCCGCTCTCGTGATGTGTGTCCCGATTACGGGAAAACATTCACGGAGAGTTTGATCCTGGCTCAGGACGAACGCTGGCGGCGTGCTTAACACATGCAAGTCGAACGATGAAGCCCTTCGGGGTGGATTAGTGGCGAACGGGTGAGTAACACGTGGGCAATCTGCCCTTCACTCTGGGACAAGCCCTGGAAACGGGGTCTAATACCGGATAACACTCTGTCCCGCATGGGACGGGGTTGAAAGCTCCGGCGGTGAAGGATGAGCCCGCGGCCTATCAGCTTGTTGGTGGGGTGATGGCCTACCAAGGCGACGACGGGTAGCCGGCCTGAGAGGGCGACCGGCCACACTGGGACTGAGACACGGCCCAGACTCCTACGGGAGGCAGCAGTGGGGAATATTGCACAATGGGCGAAAGCCTGATGCAGCGACGCCGCGTGAGGGATGACGGCCTTCGGGTTGTAAACCTCTTTCAGCAGGGAAGAAGCGAAAGTGACGGTACCTGCAGAAGAAGCGCCGGCTAACTACGTGCCAGCAGCCGCGGTAATACGTAGGGCGCAAGCGTTGTCCGGAATTATTGGGCGTAAAGAGCTCGTAGGCGGCTTGTTGCGTCGGTTGTGAAAGCCCGGGGCTTAACCCCGGGTCTGCAGTCGATACGGGCAGGCTAGAGTGTGGTAGGGGAGATCGGAATTCCTGGTGTAGCGGTGAAATGCGCAGATATCAGGAGGAACACCGGTGGCGAAGGCGGATCTCTGGGCCATTACTGACGCTGAGGAGCGAAAGCGTGGGGAGCGAACAGGATTAGATACCCTGGTAGTCCACGCCGTAAACGTTGGGAACTAGGTGTTGGCGACATTCCACGTCGTCGGTGCCGCAGCTAACGCATTAAGTTCCCCGCCTGGGGAGTACGGCCGCAAGGCTAAAACTCAAAGGAATTGACGGGGGCCCGCACAAGCAGCGGAGCATGTGGCTTAATTCGACGCAACGCGAAGAACCTTACCAAGGCTTGACATACACCGGAAAGCATCAGAGATGGTGCCCCCCTTGTGGTCGGTGTACAGGTGGTGCATGGCTGTCGTCAGCTCGTGTCGTGAGATGTTGGGTTAAGTCCCGCAACGAGCGCAACCCTTGTTCTGTGTTGCCAGCATGCCCTTCGGGGTGATGGGGACTCACAGGAGACTGCCGGGGTCAACTCGGAGGAAGGTGGGGACGACGTCAAGTCATCATGCCCCTTATGTCTTGGGCTGCACACGTGCTACAATGGCCGGTACAATGAGCTGCGATGCCGCGAGGCGGAGCGAATCTCAAAAAGCCGGTCTCAGTTCGGATTGGGGTCTGCAACTCGACCCCATGAAGTCGGAGTTGCTAGTAATCGCAGATCAGCATTGCTGCGGTGAATACGTTCCCGGGCCTTGTACACACCGCCCGTCACGTCACGAAAGTCGGTAACACCCGAAGCCGGTGGCCCAACCCCTTGTGGGAGGGAGCTGTCGAAGGTGGGACTGGCGATTGGGACGAAGTCGTAACAAGGTAGCCGTACCGGAAGGTGCGGCTGGATCACCTCCTTTCTAAGGAGCACTTCTTACCGGGCTTGCTCGGTCAGAGGCCACTACGTCGGCAAATGTTCGGCGGTGGTTGCTCATGGGTGGAACGTTGACTATTCAGTACCTGGTGGTTCAACCGGGTCGTAAGTACTGCTCCTCGGAGCGTGGAAAACGAACCGGATGAATTTCGGGTACTGGGCGCGCTGTTGGGTGTCTGAAGGTATGGCCGCAAGGTTGCCTTCAGTTGCCGGTCCCAGTGAACTCGCCTTTCGGGGTGGGGTGATGGGTGGCTGGTCGTTGTTTGAGAACTGCACAGTGGACGCGAGCATCTGTGGCCAAGTTTTTAAGGGCGCACGGTGGATGCCTTGGCACCAGGAACCGATGAAGGACGTGGGAGGCCACGATAGGCCCCGGGGAGCTGTCAACCGAGCTTTGATCCGGGGGTGTCCGAATGGGGAAACCCGGCAGTCGTCATGGGCTGTCACCCGCTGCTGAACACATAGGCAGTGTGGAGGGAACGAGGGGAAGTGAAACATCTCAGTACCCTCAGGAAGAGAAAACAACCGTGATTCCGGGAGTAGTGGCGAGCGAAACTGGATGAGGCCAAACCGTATGCGTGTGATACCCGGCAGGGGTTGCGCATGCGGGGTTGTGGGATCTCTCTTTCACGGTCTGCCGGCTGTGAGACGAGTCAGAAACCGTTGATGTAGGCGAAGGACATGCGAAAGGTCCGGCGTAGAGGGTAAGACCCCCGTAGCTGAAACATTAACGGCTCGTTTGAGAGACACCCAAGTAGCACGGGGCCCGAGAAATCCCGTGTGAATCTGGCGGGACCACCCGCTAAGCCTAAATATTCCCTGGTGACCGATAGCGGATAGTACCGTGAGGGAATGGTGAAAAGTACCGCGGGAGCGGAGTGAAATAGTACCTGAAACCGTGTGCCTACAAGCCGTGGGAGCGTCGCTGTATGTGCTTGCACATGCAGTCGTGACTGCGTGCCTTTTGAAGAATGAGCCTGCGAGTTTGCGGTGTGTTGCGAGGTTAACCCGTGTGGGGAAGCCGTAGCGAAAGCGAGTCCGAATAGGGCGTTTCAGTAGCACGCTCAAGACCCGAAGCGGAGTGATCTAGCCATGGGCAGGTTGAAGCGGAGGTAAGACTTCGTGGAGGACCGAACCCACCAGGGTTGAAAACCTGGGGGATGACCTGTGGTTAGGGGTGAAAGGCCAATCAAACTCCGTGATAGCTGGTTCTCCCCGAAATGCATTTAGGTGCAGCGTCGTGTGTTTCTTGCCGGAGGTAGAGCACTGGATAGGCGATGGGCCCTACCGGGTTACTGACCTTAGCCAAACTCCGAATGCCGGTAAGTGAGAGCACGGCAGTGAGACTGTGGGGGATAAGCTCCATGGTCGAGAGGGAAACAGCCCAGAGCATCGACTAAGGCCCCTAAGCGTACGCTAAGTGGGAAAGGATGTGGAGTCGCAGAGACAACCAGGAGGTTGGCTTAGAAGCAGCCACCCTTGAAAGAGTGCGTAATAGCTCACTGGTCAAGTGATTCCGCGCCGACAATGTAGCGGGGCTCAAGCGTACCGCCGAAGTCGTGTCATTCATACATTAAGGGCTAACGCCTGTGTGGATGGGTAGGGGAGCGTCGTGTGCCGGGTGAAGCAGCCGCGGAAGCGAGTTGTGGACGGTTCACGAGTGAGAATGCAGGCATGAGTAGCGATACACACGTGAGAAACGTGTGCGCCGATTGACTAAGGGTTCCTGGGTCAAGCTGATCTGCCCAGGGTAAGTCGGGACCTAAGGCGAGGCCGACAGGCGTAGTCGATGGACAACCGGTTGATATTCCGGTACCCGCTTTGAAACGCCCAATACTGAATCAGGCGATGCTAAGTCCGTGAAGCCGGCCCGATCTCTTCGGAGTTGAGGGTAGTGGTGGAGCCGACGAACCAGACTTGTACTAGGTAAGCGATGGGGTGACGCAGGAAGGTAGTCCAGCCCGGGCGGTGGTAGTCCCGGGGTAAGGGTGTAGGCCGTGTGGTAGGTAAATCCGTCACACGTTAAGGCTGAGACCTGATGCCGAGCCGATTGTGGTGAAGTGGATGATCCTATGCTGTCGAGAAAAGCCTCTAGCGAGTTTCATGGCGGCCCGTACCCTAAACCGACTCAGGTGGTCAGGTAGAGAATACCGAGGCGTTCGGGTGAACTATGGTTAAGGAACTCGGCAAAATGCCCCCGTAACTTCGGGAGAAGGGGGGCCATCACTGGTGATCCGATTTACTCGGTGAGCTGGGGGTGGCCGCAGAGACCAGCGAGAAGCGACTGTTTACTAAAAACACAGGTCCGTGCGAAGCCGTAAGGCGATGTATACGGACTGACGCCTGCCCGGTGCTGGAACGTTAAGGGGACCGGTTAGCTGACTTTCGGGTCGGCGAAGCTGAGAACTTAAGCGCCAGTAAACGGCGGTGGTAACTATAACCATCCTAAGGTAGCGAAATTCCTTGTCGGGTAAGTTCCGACCTGCACGAATGGCGTAACGACTTCTCGACTGTCTCAACCATAGGCCCGGTGAAATTGCACTACGAGTAAAGATGCTCGTTTCGCGCAGCAGGACGGAAAGACCCCGGGACCTTTACTACAGTTTGATATTGGTGTTCGGTTCGGCTTGTGTAGGATAGGTGGGAGACTTTGAAGCAGCCACGCCAGTGGTTGTGGAGTCGCCGTTGAAATACCACTCTGGTCGTGCTGGATGTCTAACCTGGGTCCGTGATCCGGATCAGGGACAGTGTCTGATGGGTAGTTTAACTGGGGCGGTTGCCTCCTAAAGAGTAACGGAGGCGCCCAAAGGTTCCCTCAGCCTGGTTGGCAATCAGGTGTTGAGTGTAAGTGCACAAGGGAGCTTGACTGTGAGACCGACGGGTCGAGCAGGGACGAAAGTCGGGACTAGTGATCCGGCAGTGGCTTGTGGAAGCGCTGTCGCTCAACGGATAAAAGGTACCCCGGGGATAACAGGCTGATCTTCCCCAAGAGTCCATATCGACGGGATGGTTTGGCACCTCGATGTCGGCTCGTCGCATCCTGGGGCTGGAGTCGGTCCCAAGGGTTGGGCTGTTCGCCCATTAAAGCGGTACGCGAGCTGGGTTTAGAACGTCGTGAGACAGTTCGGTCCCTATCCGCTGTGCGCGTAGGAATATTGAGAAGGGCTGTCCCTAGTACGAGAGGACCGGGACGGACGAACCTCTGGTGTGCCAGTTGTCCTGCCAAGGGCATGGCTGGTTGGCTACGTTCGGAAAGGATAACCGCTGAAAGCATCTAAGCGGGAAGCCTGCTTCGAGATGAGTATTCCCACCAACTTGATTGGTTAAGGCTCCCAGTAGACGACTGGGTTGATAGGCCAGATGTGGAAGCCCGGTAACGGGTGGAGCTGACTGGTACTAATAGGCCGAGGGCTTGTCCTCAGTTGCTCGCGTCCACTGTGTTAGTTCTGAAATAACGAACGGCCGTGTTGTGTTCCGGTGTTGGTTAATTTCATAGTGTTTCGGTGGTCATTGCGTTAGGGAAACGCCCGGTTACATTCCGAACCCGGAAGCTAAGCCTTTCAGCGCCGATGGTACTGCAGGGGGGACCCTGTGGGAGAGTAGGACGCCGCCGAACTCCTTTTACGGGAAAGCCCCGTGCCCTTGTGGCACGGGGCTTTTCTGCGTTCTGAGCGTCTAGGCTCGAACCATGCGCTACGAACTGGTCATCTTCGACAACGACGGTGTGCTCGTGGACAGCGAGCCGATCTCCAACACCATCCTGGCCGAGTACCTCACGGAGCTCGGTCACCCCACCTCGTACCAGGAGTGTCTTCGCGACTACATGGGGGCTGCCGTGCACCGGGTGCACGATCTCGTCGAGGAGAGGACCGGGGAGAAGCTGCCCGCGGACTTCGACGAGACGCTTCACTCGCGGGTCTTCGCTGCGTTCCAGCAGGAGCTGGAGCCGGTGGCGGGTGTCGACGATGTGCTGGGGAAGCTTGTCGCCGACGGTGTCTCCTACTGCGTCGCGTCCTCCAGCAGCCATGAGCGGATCAGGGTCGGGCATCGCAAGACCGGGCTCGACCAGTGGTTCGAGGAGGAGTGGATCTTCAGCGCGGAGGATGTGGGGGAGGGAAAGCCGGCGCCCGATCTGTTCCTGCGCGCCGCCGAGCGGATGGGCGTACCTCCCGAGCGGTGCGTCGTCATCGAGGACAGCCCGCTCGGAGTGGAGGCGGCCAGGGCCGCGGGGATGGATGTGTACGGGTTTACGTCGATGATGCCGGCGGACCGGCTCGCCGGGGTGACCGGGCGCTTCTCCGACATGAGTCAACTGCGGGAAATGCTCGCCTGATCCATCTACCCATGGGTAGAGACTGGCCCTACGCTCGCGGCCATGACAGATGCTCGTTTGCGGCACGGCAGGGCCTCCCTCGCGTTGAGCTTCTTCGTGCAGGGAGTCACCTTTGCTCTGCTCGTGACGCGGATTCCCGCCATCCAGGACCGGTACGGGATATCCGACGGGCTGTTGCCTGTGTTCCTGGCCGCGGTGCCGATCCTTGCCGGGGTGGGCAGCGTGGTCACCGAGAAGGTGGTCGCGCGGGTGCGGCCCGGGGTCGTACTGAGGTGGGCGCAGCCCGTCGTGCTGCTTGCGCTGCTCGGTGTCGGGGCCGGGAGTGCGTTGTGGGAGGCGGCCCTGGCGCTCGGTGTGTTCGGGCTTGCCGTCGGGGCGCTCGATGCCTCCATGAACATGATGGGAGTCAGTCTTCAGCGGGCGTACGGGCGTTCCATCATGCTCGGCTTCCATGCCGCGTACAGCCTGGGCGGTATCGCCGGGGCGTCCATGGCGTGGGCCGGGGCGCACTGGGATCTCTCGCTGCTGGTCTCGTACCTGCCGGCGGTTGTCGTGCTGCTGCCCGTCGCGTTCATCGGGAGCCGGTGGTACGTCGACGGCGCGTCGGTGGAGAAGGGCCTGGGAGAGGCGCAGGGGAAGGGGGCCGCCTCGGTCTCCTTCAAGTTGCTGATGCCGCTCTGTCTGGTGATGAGCTTCGCGTACATCGGGGACTCGACGGTGTCCAACTGGAGCGCCAAGTATCTGCAGGACGTGCTGGGGAGCTCGGAGCAGCTGTCGACCGTTCCGTACAACGTCTACATGGTGACGACGTTGCTGGGGCGGGCTGTCGGGGACTTGGGGGTGCGGCGGTTCGGGGCTGTGGCCGTGGTGCGGTTCGGGAGTGTGCTGGCTGCTGCCGGGTTCGGTGTGGTGGCGGTGGCCGGTGGGGCGTGGGTCGGGATGCTCGGGTTCACCCTGCTGGGGCTCGGGCTGTGTGTGATCGTGCCGCAGACGTTCGCCGCTGCCGGGCGGATGTTCCCCGGGGCGAGTGATACGGCCATCGCACGGTTGAATGTCTTCAACTACGTGGGATTCCTCGTGGGGTCGCCGCTGGTGGGGGCGCTCGGGGACGCCTGGAGCTATCGGGGGGCGATGCTCGTGCCGATGGTGTTGGTGCTTGCGACGCTCGTGTACGCCAGGTCGTTCGGTGCGGAGCCTGCCCGATACGGTGGCGGGCATGAGCGGCCGCACACAGTTGATGTGGGATGACGCAGTAACGGGATACGACTTCGGGGAAAGCCATCCGATGGACCCCGTCAGACTCGCCCTGACGATGGGGCTGGTGCGGGCGTTCGGGCTGGACGGTGCGGTGGATGTGGTGGCGGCCAAGCCCGCCGGGGAGTCCACACTGCGGCTCGTGCACCGCGAGGACTATGTGGCCGCCGTACGCGCCGCCTCGGCGGATCCGAAACACGCCGACCAGAACTACGGTCTCGGGACGGTCGACGATCCCGCGTTCGCGGGGATGCATGAGGTGTCGGCGCTGATCGCCGGGCAGTCGGTGGCTGCGGCCGAGGCGGTGTGGCGGGGTGACACCGCGCATGCCGTGAACTTCGCGGGCGGGCTGCACCACGCCATGCCGGGCGGTGCGGCGGGGTTCTGCATCTACAACGATCCGGCGCTCGCCATCGCGCGGCTGCTGGAGCTGGGTGCCGAGCGGGTCGCGTACATCGATGTGGATGTGCACCACGGGGATGGGGTGCAGGCGGCCTTCTGGGAGGATCCGCGGGTCCTGACAGTGTCGCTGCACGAGCACCCGCGCACGCTCTTCCCGCAGACCGGCTGGCCGGAGGAGACCGGCTCCGGGGTAGGTGAGGGCAGTGCGGTGAATGTGGCGCTGCCGGCCGGTACGGGGGACGCGGGGTGGCTGCGGGCGTTCCATGCGGTGGTGCCGGAGCTGCTGGCGGACTTCCGGCCGCAGGTGCTGGTGAGTCAGCACGGGGCCGATACGCATTTCGAGGATCCCCTCGCTCATTTCGCGGTGTCGCTGGACGCGCAGCGGGTGGTGATGGCGGCCTGTCACGATCTGGCCCATGAGTACGCGGAGGGCGGGCGCTGGGTGGCGCTCGGCGGGGGCGGTTACGCGGTGGTCGATGTGGTGCCGCGGTCCTGGACGCATCTGGTGGGGATCGCCGCGCATGCGCCGGTGGACCCGGAGTCGGTGATTCCGACCTCGTGGCGGGACGAGGTCTATGCCCGGACGCGGCAGCTGGGGCCGGCCCGGATGACGGACGGGCGTACTCCTTCCTGGAAGTCGTGGGAGGAGGGGTACGATCCCGCGGACCGGCTGGATCAGGCGGTGCTGGCGACCAGGCGGGCGGCGTTCCCGTTGCGGGGGCTGCTGACCTGAGGCGGGCGGGGGCGGTCGCAGTGTGGCCGTTTCCGTGCGGTGGTGAGGAATGGTTACGCCAACTGTGGGGTGTGAGCGGGCTTCTGGCCCCCCGTCCGGGTGATTCGGGGAGCATCGGTGGGGTGTTGAGCACCGGAGCGCTGCGTGCGCATCTGCTGGCGGCCCGGCTGGCCGGGCCCGTGGCCACATCGAGGGAAGTGAGTCTGCGGAGCTATCGGCTCTTCGCGGCCCGCGACCCGCGGGTGATGCTCGGCCTCGACCCCGAACGGGGCTGGAGAGAGCCCGATCTTCTTCGTCTCATGGCCGACAAGTGCGGGGTTTCGGACGATCCTGCTCATGTTTCGGGCCCTGATGTGATTGATCCGGAGCGGACCCTGGCAGGTCTGGATGCCTTTGCCGTGCGGCTGTCGTATGCCGCGGTCCGGCGGGCGCCGGTGCTGTTCGGAACCGGTCATCCGCACCGGCTGCTCGGCTTCTACGCAGAGCTGGCAGACGCCATGTCGGCGGCCGGGTGCCCCGTACTCACCCCCGCGCAGGGGAGATGTATCGACATAACGGCCCGGTTCGGCGTACGCACGTACAGCCTCGACTACGTACGAGGTGTCGCGATGGTGCGCGAACCCGGCGTGCGGGCTCCCGGTGGTGACACCGGCGCACACACCCATTCGCCGCTGCCGGTCCGGGTGGCTCTGGAGGCGGTTGCGGAAGGTTGCGGGCGGCTGCCGGAACTGGTCGTCGGGGACCACGGATGGGTCTGCGGGGCAGGTCAGCTGGGCATCGAGGCGATCGGGCTCGCGGATACGGACGATCCGGCGCTGTTCGTCGGGGAGGCCGAGGGGCAGGTGTCGGTCGCCGTTCCGCTCGACGATGCCGTGCCCTCCGCCTACTACTGGCCACTCACTCGCTATGTACTCAATCGGGCGTGTCTGTCACAGTAGGCGGCCGATCGTCTCTCCTCTTCCCCACTCGCATCACACGCCCCTAATCTGGGGAGTGAGCGCACAACGACGAAGAGTCACCGGAGGGGAAGCCGGTGCGCGTCTCGTGCGGAAGGTACAGGTGGGTCATGGCTGCTGGCAGCGAGAGGCCTCTCAACGAGGTCAAGTTTCTGACTGTGGCGGAAGTCGCCTCGGTCATGAGGGTGTCGAAGATGACCGTGTACCGCTTGGTGCACAGCGGTCATCTGCCGGCGATCCGGGTGGGAAGGTCCTTCCGGGTTCCGGAGCAAGCGGTTCACGAGTATCTCCGCGAGTCCTTTGTGGGGGTGGAGTCCGCCTGAGGTTCACCTCGGATTACGCCCCTCACGCGGTGGCGGGTAGGCTAGGCCGACGTAGGTCGTGTGGGCCCAGACGCCCCGCACCAGTGAAGAAGAAGTGAGCGAGGGTAGTCGTGGGCTCTGTTATCAAGAAGCGGCGCAAGCGGATGGCCAAGAAGAAGCACCGCAAGCTGCTCAAGCGCACGCGCGTTCAGCGTCGCAACAAGAAGTAAGCGAACGCAGTTCGTGTATCCGCAGCCCTCCCGCCGACATGGCGGGAGGGCTGCGGTGCGTTGTGGGGCGGCACGTACGCGCATTCGGACCAAAGACTTGGCAGAAGGCCGCCGTGCGGTCATCACAGGGCAACATCCACCCGCTACGGTGACGGCCAGGGGAAACCTTTCGACGGAAGGCGCTGATCTTGGGGAAGGTCGTGCTGGTCACGGGAGCGGCCCGGCAACTGGGCGGCCGCTTCGTGCGGCGCATCCGGCGTGATCCGGAAGTGGACCGGGTGATCGCCGTGGACGCGGTCGCGCCCGGACACCAGTTGGGCGACGCCGACTTCGTGCGCGCGGACATCCGCCAGCCCGCGATCGCCAGAGTCCTCGCCGAGCACTCCGTCGACACGGTCGTCCATCTGGACGTCTCCGCCAAGACGGTCGGGACGGGTGGCCGGACGGCGGTCAAGGAGACCAACGTCATCGGCACCATGCAGCTGCTCGGTGCCTGCCAGAAGGCGCCGAGCGTGCGGCGGCTGGTGATCAAATCCAGCACGAATGTGTACGGCTCCGCGCCCCGCGATCCTGCGGTCTTCACCGAGACCACCCCGCCCAAGTCCCTGCCGAGCGGGGGCTTCGCCAAGGACGTGGTGGAGGTCGAGGGGTACGTACGGGGCTTCGCGCGCCGTCGGCCGGACGTCGCCGTGTGCGTGCTCAGGTTCGCGAACATCCTGGGGCCGGAGGCGGATTCGCCGCTCGCCGACTATCTGTCGCTGCCCGTACTGCCGACGGTGTTCGGATACGACCCGAGGCTCCAGTTCGTGCACGAGGACGATGTCGTCGACGTACTGGGAATCGCCTCGCGAGAGCCGAGGCGCGGGACGCTGAACAGCGGCACCTTCAACATTGCCGGGGACGGTGTGCTGTTGCTCTCGCAGTGCTCGCGGCGGCTGGGGCGGCCGACGATGCCGCTGCTGCTGCCCGCCGTCACCTGGGTCGGCCAGGCACTGCGTACGGTCGGCATGACGGACTTCTCGCCGGAGCAGATCCGGCTGCTCACCCACGGCCGGGTGGTCTCCACCGTCCAGATGCGCGAGACCCTGGGATTCCACCCGCGGTTCAGTACCGCGGAGACGTTCGCGGAGTTTGCGCGCAGTCAGGGGCCGGGACTGCTGCCGCCGGAGGCGGTGGGCAGGGCGGTCGACCGACTGGCCGCCATGCCGTTCGCCGGGGCGGCCGGCGATGTTCCGGGGAACACCGGGGCGGGCGACACACACCCGACCCCCAGCGCCAGGTAGAGGAGCGCACCGACGATGGCGGATGCCAAGGTCATTCCGTTCGACGACGACCGTTCGCGGTCGGGCGGCTCGCCGCGCTCTGCGCGACGCCGGTCCGCAGGGGGCGGCAGCCGGGGCCAGGGGCCCTCGGCGGCCTCCGTGGTCGGCACTGCGGCCGTCAGTGCCCTTCCCGGGCAGCAGGACGCCTCGCTGCCGCAGGAGGAGCCCCAGCAGGCCGGGCAGCCCCTGGAGGGGGTCGAGCGCGGTGGCTGGGACCGGCGGATCGCCGGCGGGCTCGCGTTCCTGCGTCGGCGGGTCACCGGTGAGTACGACGTCGACGAGTTCGGGTACGACAAGGAGCTGACCGATCAGGTCCTGATGTCGATGTTGCGGCCGATGTACGAGAAGTACTTCCGGGTCGAGGTGAAGGGCATTGAGAACATCCCGTCCGACGGCGGGGCGCTCATCGTGTCCAATCACTCGGGGACGCTGCCGCTCGACGGGCTGATGCTCCAGGTCGCGGTGCACGACAACCATCCGGCGGGGCGGCATCTGAGGCTGCTCGCCGCTGATCTCGTCTTCATGCTGCCGGTGGTCAACGAGCTTGCCCGCAAGGCCGGGCACACGCTGGCCTGCGCGGAGGACGCGGAGCGGCTGCTGCGGCGGGGCGAGGTCGTCGGGGTGATGCCGGAAGGCTTCAAGGGCATCGGCAAGCCGTTCGGCGAGCGGTACAAGCTGCAGCGCTTCGGGCGGGGCGGCTTTGTCTCCACGGCGTTGCGGGCCGGGGTGCCGATCGTTCCGTGCTCGATCGTGGGGGCGGAGGAGATCTACCCGATGATCGGCAGTTCGAAGACGCTGGCGCGGCTGCTGGGGTTTCCGTACTTCCCGATCACGCCGACGTTTCCCTGGCTGGGGCCGCTCGGGGCGGTGCCGTTGCCGACGAAGTGGACGATCCAGTTCGGGGAGCCGATCTCCACGAGTGGGTATCCGGTGGAGGCGGCGGAGGACCCGATGCTGATGTTCAATCTGACGGATCAGGTGCGGGAGCAGATTCAGCACACGCTGTACAAGCTGTTGGTGCAGCGGAGGTCGGTGTTCTTCTGAGGGGTGCGCGCGAGGAGTGCCGGGGGCGCCGCCCGGTGGGCGCTGTGTCCTCAGTCGCCGGACGGGCTTGATGGTGCTGAATGCCCGTCCGGCAATTGAGGGTTGCGCTAGTCGTTCAGGTTCTCGCCGTTGATTCCCAGGCCAGGGAGCAGGCCGGGTAGGAGCGGGGGCAGGGTTACGTCCGGGGTGGGTGTGGGGCTGAGACGGCCGTCGGTGGACGGGGTGGTGCCCGGGGGCGGGGTGCCGAGGAGGCCGTCCGTGCCGCCGGTGATCAGGCCGTCGGACGGGGTGCTGTCGGAGTCGGACGGATGGGGCGAGGCGCTGTCGCCCGTACGGCCCTGTGAGGCCTCCGGTGACGAGGGCGAGGACTGGTCCGTACGGGACGGTCCTGTGCCCTGCTCCGTTTCGTCCGACTGTTGGGAACCGCTGCTCCTGCCCGGGGTGCGGGGCAGCAGCGACTGCAGCGGTTCGACTTCATCGTCTATGGCGTCGAAGACCGAGCTGACCTGGTCGCCGACATCGGTCAGCTGTACGGGCAGCCGGTCGCGCAGGCTGCTCCAGCTGTCGCGGTGCGAGCGGGAGAAGGACTCCAGGGTCTGGATCGGGCCGATGGCGCCGTCCCGCTGGTAGGCGGAGTGGAGCAGGCGGTGGCCCTCGGTGGCGTCGTGCGTCATGCCGTTGAGCGTGCGCCTGACCTCGCCGAGCTGTTCGTGGTCCAGATCGCCGGAGCGGGCGCGCTCCATCAGTCGGCGCGCTTCGCTGAGCCGGGTCGATGCCTGGTCGAGGTAGACCTCCCCGCGGTCGGCATCGCCGCTGGCCATGCCGAGGTGGATGTCCTCCATGCCGCGCTTTAGCCCGTACAGCGAATCACCCGGCAGGGCGTCGGAACTGGCAGCGGCCACTCCGCCGAAGGCTCCCGCCGCCACACCGACGGTGAGTCCGCCGGCCGCGAGGCCCTTCGCCCAGCGTGAGCGCGGACGCAATTTCCGGAGCGGGGAGGCCCGGTGGGCCCCCTTGGTCCGTTGCTCGGGCACCGTAGGGCCCGCGGACGCACCGCCCTCGGCGATCATGGCTTCCATGGCGGCGACGAGCTGGGCTCGCTGCACCACTTTGACTTCGGGATCCAACTCCGGCCGCGGTAGCTCACCGAGGCCGTTCGCCAGGGCCAACAGCGTTCCGTGGTCGGCCGGTTCGGCCGGTTCCTCGGGCTGTACGGCCGCCGCACCGCGGAGCGACTGCTCCTCCAGGGCCTGGGCGAAGGCGTTCGCCCGCCGGTGTGCCGAAACGTTTGCGATCACTGGCGGCACCTCCTCTCGTCATGACGGTCGACTCCCCTGGGGGTCCGGATAGTTGCACACCTTGAGCGCTTCCACACGAAAGAGTGAGTGTCGGCGGACATGGGGTGACGACAGGGGGCCTGCAACCGGCACAACGAGGGGCGCGGCACTTGGGTTACGCACGAAGGATGATCGGACCAGTGCGTGATGAACATATCGCCGAGAGTGATTCGGCCGGGAGCGGGGTCAGCGGGCATCGTCCGGAAGGAGCCGGGCCAGGGTGCGGACGGCGCGGTACTGGAGGGTCTTGATCGCGCCCTCGTTCTTGCCCATGACCCGGGCGGTCTCGGCGACCGAGAGGCCCTGCAGGAAGCGCAGGGTCACGCACTCCTGCTGCTGGGGGTTGAGTCGGCGCACGGCCTGCAGCAGTGCGGCGTTGGAGAGGGACTCCAGGACGGAGTCCTCCGGACTGCGCTCGACTTCGTTGGCATCGAGCATTTCGCCGGTGGTCACCTCCAGCCGGAAACGGCTGGACTTGAAGTGGTCGGCGACCAGGTTGCGGGCGATCGTGACCAGCCAGGCACCGAAGTCGCGGCCCTGCCAGGTGAACGTGGAGATGCGGCGCAGGGCGCGCAGGAAGGTCTCACTTGTGAGGTCCTCCGCCGTCGCCTTGCCGCCCACGCGGTAGTAGATGTATCGGTAGACGGTGTCGCTGTACTGGTCGTAGAGGCGGCCGAAGGCGTCAGCCTCGCCGGCCTGTGCGCGCTCGACGAGATCCATCATGCGCGCGCTGTCGCTGTCGGCGGTGGGCCGGCGAACGGTGGACGTAGTAGTTGCGCCGCGGTTGCTGCGTCTTCCGACCGCCGCACCGCGTTCGGCCAGGGCGTAGCAAGGGCCGACAGGTGCAGGGGTGGCAAATGCGGGTACGGCGTACGCGGTGGGGACGAAGCCGCGCAAGCGGTCGGCGACCGTTGCGCGCAGCGTAGCCAGGCCCGAGGCGTCAACCCCGACGTGTGGGTACACGGGACTCCCAGAGGCAGAGCTTCCATCACGTGCAGTGCGAAACCGTCACTCGTCGTAGTGAGTGGTGGGTTCCGGAATGCGTCTGAGGAGAATAACGCTTCGTACAGGCAGTGCTACACCCAGTTGCTAAAATCACCGATTACGTCGTTTCTGTAGCGACTAATCGATGCATCAAGTAGCACATCGTGACCGTTTATTGATCGGATTACTTCGCGATCTGCCCGCGGGCGCGACGGGTTGTGGTCGGGTGCGAGCAATCCGACTGGCGGGAGCGGTCGGTGGGTAAGGGGTCCCGATTGATGGCAGGCGTCCGGGCGTGGCTCGGCGGCCCCCGGCGGGATCGGGCGGGGGTGCGAACGGGTGTGCGTCAGCGGCGGCGGCGGTGCAGGGCGACGGCGGCCGCGGTGCCGCCGGCGAGGGCGCCCACGCCGGCTGCGGCCGGGATGCCGACCTTGGCCGCCTTGCGGCCTGTCCGGTAGTCCCGCAGCCGCCAGTCGAGCGCGCGGGCGTGCTTGCGGAGCTTGGCGTCCGGGTTGATCGCGTACGGGTGTCCGACCAGGGACAGCATCGGGATGTCGTTGTGCGAATCGCTGTACGCCGCACAGCGGTCGAGATCCAGACCCTCGGCCGCCGCAAGGGCGCGGACCACCTCGGCCTTCGCGGGGCCATGCAGCGGCTCGCC
The DNA here is from genome assembly GCF_036002945.1 of Streptomyces sp. NBC_01224. NCBI lineage: Bacteria > Bacillati > Actinomycetota > Actinomycetes > Kitasatosporales > Streptomycetaceae > Streptomyces > Streptomyces sp. NBC_01224. The sequence goes on from NZ_CP108529.1 coordinate 5,153,484, forward strand.
GACCAGACGGCCGGTGTAGACGCCGTCGACGGATTCGGCGACCGTACCGAGTGCGCCGGTCAGGCCGAGGCGGCGGGCGATGATCGTGGCGGTCTCCACCGGGGCGGCGGTGACCAGCCAGACCCGCTGTCCGGCGTCGAGGTGGGCCTGGGCGAGTGCGCGGGTGCCGGGCCAGATGCGGTCGGCCATGTACTCGTCGTAGATCTCCTCGCCGATGGACATCAGCTCGGACACGCGGTGGCCCTTGACGATGGACAGGGCGCTGTCGCGGGCGTCCTGCATGTGTTCCGGGTCCTCGACGCCGGCCAGCCTGAACCAGGCCTGCTGCCAGGCGAACCTGGTCAGCTCGCGGCGCTGGAAGAACTTCCGCTTGTACAGGCCGCGGCCGAAGTGGAAGATCGCCGCGCCCTGCATCACGGTGTTGTCCAGGTCGAAGAAGGCGGCGGCCCGGTCGTCGCCGACGACGGGGAAGGGTGGTTCCTCGGCCGTGGTGAGGACAGAGGTGTCCTGGTCGGTGGCGGAGGACTGATCGTCGGGGAGGGAGGACTTCCGCGCTGCCTCAGCTGCTGCCTCGCCTGCCAGCACGCTCCGTGCTGTCGCGGGGCGCCTACGGGGTGTGAGCCATCCAAGAGCGGCCATGTCGTGAGCATAGCCAGTCGGTTCGGCCCTTCCCGACCTGCTGGGATGCCGTGCCGTGAACTCTTGGCTGCTGATTTGTTAAACGGGCGATTCGGGGCGTTTCGGATCAAGGGTGGAAGTGATCCCCTTCCGGCTCGGAGGGGCGGTCCCTTTCCGGCGCAGAATGAAGGCATGAGTGCCCTGCTGCGACGTACGAAGAAGAAGCCCGCGGACCGGGTGGTGACCCTGGTCGGGAAGCCCGGATGTCACCTCTGTGACGACGCGAGGGCGGTGGTGCGGGAGGTCTGTGCGGAGACCGGCGCGTCCTGGGAGGAGAAGGACATCACCCAGGACGAGGAGCTGCACCGGGAGTACTGGGAGCAGATCCCGGTTGTCCTGATTGATAACGAACAGCACACGTTCTGGCGTGTGGACCCGTCGAGGCTGCGCAACGCACTGCTTTCGTGAGGGAAACGCGGTTACCATCGTGGGCGTTTTGAGTGCTCTCGGGGGAGTGGTTGTGAGGAGTGTGTACCGCTTTGCCCCCTTTGGGCCTGCAACGGGCTGATGCGATCCTTGGTTCCGGGATCGCGCGACGAATGTGCGTGACCCCGGTCACTTTGACCGGACAAAACGGACACTATCTTTGTGCACGCGTTCACAAAGACATAGCCTGCATTCGACGGGGCGGCCTTGGGACATACGGCCGCCTGCAGCCCCGCTCATCCCGCAGGAGCACCGTGGCAACTGGCCGAAATCACCGACCGGCGACCCGTAGCCGAGGAATTCCCGAGGCCACCGTCGCCCGACTTCCGCTGTACCTGCGCGCACTGACCGCGCTCTCCGAGCGCTCGGTCCCCACGGTCTCGTCCGAGGAGCTCGCCGCAGCGGCGGGGGTCAACTCTGCCAAGTTGCGCAAGGACTTCAGCTACCTCGGGTCCTACGGGACGCGTGGTGTCGGGTACGACGTCGAGTATCTCGTCTACCAGATCTCCCGCGAACTCGGGCTCACCCAGGACTGGCCTGTCGTGATCGTCGGCATCGGTAACCTCGGCGCCGCGCTCGCCAACTACGGCGGCTTCGCCTCCCGTGGTTTCCGGGTCGCCGCACTGATCGACGCCGACCCCGCGATGGCCGGGACACCCGTCGCCGGGATTCCCGTGCAGCACGCCGACGAACTGGAGAAGATCGTCGGCGACAACGGTGTGTCGATCGGTGTCATCTCGACCCCGGCCGGTGCCGCTCAGCAGGTCTGCGACCGGCTCGTCGCCGCGGGCGTCACCTCCATCCTGAACTTCGCGCCGACGGTGCTCTCCGTGCCCGACGGCGTCGACGTGCGCAAGGTCGACCTGTCCATCGAGCTTCAGATCCTCGCCTTCCACGAGCAGCGCAAGGCCGGCGAGGAAGGAACCGAGAGCAGCCCGGACCCGGCCGCACCGCCCGTGCGCGCCACCACCGGCGGCCGGAAGGGACCTGACGGGGACATGCCCGCCGTGATGCCGGCATGAGTCTTCTTGTCGTAGGGCTGAGCCACCGCAGCGCCCCCGTCTCCGTACTGGAGCGGGCCTCGCTGGCTGCCGAGACGCAGGCCAAGCTCCTCCAGGACACCCTCGCCGCGGAGCCCGCGGTCGAGGCCGCCGTGCTGGCCACCTGCAACCGCATCGAGCTGTACGCCGACGTGGACAAGTTCCACGCGGGCGTCGCCGAGCTGTCCACGCTCCTCGCCCAGCACAGCGGCGTCGGGCTGGACGAGCTCACTCCGTATCTCTATGTGCACTACGAGGACCGGGCCGTCCACCACCTCTTCTCGGTGGCCTGCGGGCTGGACTCGATGGTCGTCGGCGAGGGCCAGATCCTCGGCCAGATCAAGGACGCGCTGGCGCTGGGGCAGGAGCTCCACACCGCCGGCCGGCTGCTGAACGACCTGTTCCAGCAGGCCCTGCGGGTCGGCAAGCGCGCCCACAGCGAGACCGGGATCGACCGGGCCGGGCAGTCGCTCGTCACCTTCGGTCTCGAACAGCTCGCTGCCGCTGCGGATGTCGCCGACTGGGCCAGGGGCAAGCGTGCCCTGGTGATCGGCGCCGGCTCGATGTCCTCGCTGGCCGCCGCCACCCTGGCCCGTACCGGTGTCGCCGAGATCGTCGTCGCCAACCGGACCCGGGCCCGTGCCGACCGGCTCGTCGAGATCCTGGGCCAGCCCGGCGGTACGGGAGTGGCCGCCCACGCCGTGGAGATGGCCGCGGTCTCCGACGAACTGACACGTGCCGATGTCGTCGTCTCGTGCACCGGCGCGACAGGTCTCGTGCTGACCGCCGAGACCGTCGCCGGAGCGCTCGGCCTGGCCTTCGCCCCCGCGTACGAGGCGCCCTCCGCGTCCGTCCCCGCGCCGCCCGCCGACCCCGACCGACACGCCGCCTGGGTGGAGAACGGCACCGCCGGTACGGTGCGCCAGGCCGTCCGCCGGGCCACCGTGCCCGCCCAGGGCGCCGGCCCCGTCCGCCTCGCCCTGCTCGACCTCGCCATGCCGCGCGACATCGACGGAGCCACCGCCCGTCTCGACGGGGTGCGCCTCGTCGACATCGAGTCGCTCGCCGAGGCGTCCGCGGACGCCCCGATGGCCGCCGATGTGGATCAGGTGCGCACCATCGTCGCCGACGAGGTCGCGGCCTTCGGCGCCGCCCAGCGCGCCGCCCACATCACCCCGACCGTCGTCGCCCTGCGCACGATGGCCGCCGGAGTGGTCGCGGGCGAGATCGCGCGGCTCGACGGACGCCTCCCCGACCTGGACGAGAAGCAGCGCGCCGAGATCACGCAGACCGTGCGCCGCGTCGTCGACAAGCTCCTGCACGCGCCCACCGTGCGGGTCAAGCAGCTCGCCAGCGAGCCCGGCGGCGCCGGGTACGCCGATGCGCTGCGGGAACTCTTCGACCTCGACCCGCAGACGGTCGCCGCCGTCTCCCGGGCAGACCTGAACGACCCGAATCGAGGGCGGTCATGACCGACAACTCACCCCTGGGCGCGGGGGCCACCAAGCCGCTGAGGCTGGGGACCCGGCGCAGCAAGCTCGCCATGGCGCAGTCCGGCCTCGTTGCCGACGCGGTCAGCGAGGTGACCGGGCGCGCCGTCGAGCTCGTCGAGATCACCACGTACGGCGACACCTCCCGGGAGCACCTCGCGCAGATCGGCGGCACCGGCGTGTTCGTCGCGGCGCTGCGTGACGCGCTGCTGCGCGGCGAGGTGGACTTCGCCGTCCACTCGCTCAAGGACCTGCCGACCGCCCAGCCCGAGGGCCTCGTGCTGGCCGCGGTACCGGTGCGTGAGGACCCGCGCGACGTACTGGTGGCGCGGGACGGGCTGACCTTCGAGCAGCTGCCGTCCGGTGCCCGCATAGGCACCGGCTCGCCGCGCCGCATGGCGCAGCTCAACTCGTACGCCCGTAACCACGGCCTCGACATCGAGACCGTGCCGATCCGGGGGAACGTCGATACGCGTATCGGATTTGTACGAAGCGGGGAGCTGGACGCGGTGGTACTCGCCGCGGCCGGGCTCAGCCGCCTCGGCCGGATCGGTGAGGTGACCGACTTCCTGTCGGTCGACACCGTCCTGCCCGCTCCCGGCCAGGGAGCACTGGCGATCGAATGCGCTGCGACCAGCGCAGACCTCGCCGCCGCGCTCGCCGAGCTCGACGACCCGTACACCCGGGCCGCCGTGACCGCCGAGCGTGCCCTGCTCGCCGCCCTGGAGGCCGGTTGCTCCGCACCTGTGGGTGCGCTGGCCGACCTCCTGGTCGACGGACAGGCTGTCAATGAACTGCGCCTGCGCGGTGTCGTCGGTTCAACCGACGGTTCCTCGCTGGTACAGATGTCCACCACCGGTCCCGTCCCCACGTCGCACGACGACGCGGCGGCCCTCGGTCGCGAACTCGCGGCCGAGATGCTCGCCAAGGGTGCGGCCGGTCTTATGGGGGAGCGAGCACTTTGAGCCCCACCGGCCCCGCCGTATCCGACTTTCCGGCCCTGTCCGCACAAGGGCACGTCACCTTCCTCGGCGCCGGTCCCGGCGACCCGGGACTGCTGACTCTGCGCGCTGTCGAGGCGCTCGCGAGCGCGGACGTCCTTGTCGCCGAGCCGGACGTTCTCGGCGTCGTTCGCTGCCATGCGCGGGCAGGCGTAAGCACGCCTGAGCTGACGGTTGTTGACGCGCAGTCAGCAGCCGCCGGTGTTCCCGTTCTCAGGGATGCGGTCAATCTTGTCATGGAGGCAGCGAAGGGCGGCAGGCGGGTCGTCCGTGCCGTCCTGGGCGACCCGGGACTGGACGGGAACGCCGGCGCCGAGATGCTCGCCTGCGCCACCGCCGGTATCCCCTTCGAGGTCGTGCCGGGTGTCGCCAACGTCGTGGGCGTGCCCGCGTACGCCGGTGTGCCGCTGCGTGACGCGAAGGGCGCCGACGTCCGGTTCGTCGACGCCCGCACCGCCTCGGAACGCTGCTGGACCGAGGTCGGCGCGAGCGATGCCACGGCCGTCGTCTCGACGACCCTCGACTCGGTGGCCTCGGCCGCCGGTGAGCTGGTCTCGGCGGGCCGCAAGCCCGACACCCCGCTGACCGTGACGGTGGCCGGTACGACCACCCGCCAGCGCACCTGGACGGCGACCCTCGGGACGATCGCCCAGGTCCTGAAGCAGGCGAAGGTCCTCCCGTCGCCGGACGGGCATCAGCCCGTCATAGCCGTGGTCGGTGAGCGCAGCTCCGCCGTCCAGCGCGACCAGCTCGCGTGGTTCGAGTCCAAGCCGCTGTTCGGCTGGAAGGTGCTCGTCCCGCGTACCAAGGAGCAGGCGGCGTCGCTCTCCGACCAGCTTCGTTCGTACGGTGCCGTGCCGCACGAGGTCCCGACGATCGCCGTCGAGCCGCCGCGTACGCCCCAGCAGATGGAGCGCGCGGTCAAGGGCCTGGTCACGGGTCGCTATGAGTGGATCGCCTTCACCAGCGTCAATGCCGTGAAGGCCGTCCGGGAGAAGTTCGAGGAGTACGGGCTCGACGCCCGTGCCTTTGCCGGGATCAAGGTCGCGGCCGTCGGCGAGCAGACCGCCGCCGCGCTGATCGACTTCGGTGTGAAGCCGGACCTGGTGCCGTCCGGTGAGCAGTCCGCCGCCGGTCTGCTGGAGGACTGGCCGCCGTACGACCCGGTCTTCGACCCGATCGACCGCGTCTTCCTGCCGCGCGCCGACATCGCCACCGAGACGCTGGTGGCCGGGCTCATCGAGCTGGGGTGGGAGGTCGACGACGTCACCGCGTACCGCACGGTCCGCGCCTCGCCGCCGCCCGCCGACACGCGTGAGGCCATCAAGGGCGGCGGTTTCGACGCGGTGCTCTTCACCTCGTCGTCGACCGTCCGGAACCTCGTCGGCATCGCGGGCAAGCCGCACAACGTGACGGTCATCGCGTGCATCGGCCCGGCGACGGCCAAGACCGCCGAGGAGCACGGCCTGCGCGTCGACGTCCTGTCGCCGGAGCCTTCGGTGCACAAGCTGGCGGAGGCCCTCGCCGAGTTCGGTGCGCAGCGCCGGGAGGCGGCGAAGGTGGCCGGTGACCCGGTGACGCGGCCGAGCGAGCGGCGTCCGGGGGCGCGGCGGCGTCGTACGACGACCTGATCGGCCCGGTTGACTGTGCCAGGGGTCCGGCTGCTTCGGCGGCCGGGCCCCTGCCCGTTTTTCCGGCACGGGTGTCGGTAAGACGGTGATGTGTACGGGTCTAGTCTCGAAGGATGACTGTGTACGGAAACTTCCCCGGCGCCCGCCCCCGGCGGCTGCGGACGACCCCGGCAATGCGGCGGATGGTCGCCGAGACGCGGCTCGACCCGGCGAATCTGATCCTGCCCGCGTTCGTACGCGAGGGCATCGATGCGCCCGTCGCCATCTCGGCCATGCCCGGTGTCCAGCAGCACACCCTGGACACCCTACGGAAGGCCGCCGTCGAGGCGGTGGCGGCCGGGGTCTCCGGGATCATGCTCTACGGCGTCCCCGTGGACGAGAAGAAGGACGCCCGGGGCACGGCGGGCACGGACCCGGACGGCATTCTCCAGGTCGGTCTGCGCGCGGTGCGCGAGGAGGTCGGTGACGATCTCGTCGTCATGTCGGACCTGTGCCTGGACGAGTACACCGACCACGGCCACTGCGGCGTGCTGACCGCCGACGGTCGCGTCGACAACGACGCGACGCTGGAGCGGTACGCCGAGATGGCCCAGGTCCAGGCCGACGCGGGCGCCCATGCGGTCGGCGCCAGCGGCATGATGGACGGCCAGGTCGGCGTCACCCGTGACGCGCTGGACCAGGCGGGCCACGAGGACGTCTCGATCCTCGCCTACACGGCGAAGTACTCCTCGGCGTTCTACGGGCCGTTCCGCGAGGCCGTCGGCTCCTCGCTCAAGGGCGACCGCAAGACGTACCAGCAGGACCCGGCGAACACCCGCGAGTCCCTGCGCGAGCTGGCGCTCGACCTCGAAGAGGGCGCCGACATGGTCATGGTCAAGCCGGCCGGACCGTATCTCGACATCCTCGCGAAGGTCGCCGACTCGGTGGACGTGCCGGTCGCCGCGTACCAGGTCAGCGGTGAGTACGCGATGATCGAGGCCGCCGCCGAGAGGGGCTGGATCGACCGGGACGCGGCGATCATGGAGAGCCTGACCGGGATCCGGCGGGCCGGTGCGCAGATGATCCTGACGTACTGGGCGACGGAGGTCGCGCAGCGGCTGGGCCGCGCCTGAGCGTTGCCTGAGGGGCCCCGCCCGTCCGGGCGGGCGGGGCCCCGGGTGTCAGGCCCGCTTGGACCGGCGGCGGGCCGCCACGATCAGGCCGGTACCCGCTGCGAGCACCGCGGCGGTGCCGATGACCAGCGGGACCGTGCCGCTGCTGCCCGTCGAGGCCAGGTCGCCACCACCGGTGCCGGGCGCCGAGCTCTGCGACGGGGCCGGTGTGCCGGGTGCGGCGGGCTGGGAGGAGCCGGCGGACGGCGTGCCGCTCTCGGGGGGCGGTGTCACGGAGGCGGAGGGCGTGCCGGTCATCGGCGCAGTGGTCCCGGTGGTGCCGCTCGGCGTCGGCGTGGCGGACGGGGTCCTACCGGTCTCGGGGAGGCAGCCGGTGAAGGGGAAGTGGTGCGTCTCCGCTCCGCCCGAGCCGTGCAGCGAGGCGACCCACACCGAGCCGTTGACCGGCGCGCCGGTGCCCAGCTCCAGGTGCGCCCGGGGTGCCAGCACGCTGCCGGGCCAGGCCGCCTGGCTGCTCTTGGTGACCGTGCGGGCCTCGGGGAAGTTCCACAGCAGCCGGGCGCGGACCTTGCCGTCGGAGGCGCTCTGGAGCTTGTCGTCCAGTACGTAGTCCTGGCCGCCGGACAGGAAGAAGCCGGTGGTGCCGGCCTTGGCCATGTCGTAGTTCTCGCCGCTGACGTTGACGACCGTGGTCGAGCCGGCGGGCACCTTGAGGTAGATGTCCTTGGCCTGCTCCAGTTGACCGGCCGTCACCTTGAAGACGTTGCGGGTGGTGTTGCCGCCCTCCAGGGTGAGTTTCGTGCCGCTCGAGCTCGCGTCGGCACCACCGGTCACCGGCTCTTCGGCCAGTGCGGAGGAGTACGACCGGAGCTTGGCGAACTCGGCGTCGAAGTCGATCGGTCCGGCGTTCTGGCGGAAGGTGCCGGAGTGCAGCTCGACGGCGCGGTCGCGGACCTTGCCGCCTACGACCGCGTTGCCTTTCATCACTGCGGTGACCGACCCGCCGTTGACCAGGTCGCCGCGGACGACGAGCGGCGCCCGGTCCGGCAGGGCGTCGACTTCTGCCGCCGACAGTTCGTTGGCGACGCTGAAGCCGCCGCGGAAGTCGGCGTTGCCGCCGACGGCCACCGCGCCCTCCGCGTCGGGCGAGTGGACGTCGTCACCGAGGACGAACTCACCGTATTTCCCGGCGATTCCGAAGGCGTCCGTGGTGCAGCCGGCCGAATCGGCGGGCGTGGCCTGTGCGGCGGGGGCGGCCGTGAGGCCGAGAAGGAGGGCTCCGCCGAGCGCGGTGGCTGCGGCGGTTGCGGTTATGCGCATGGGGCTTGGTTCTCCCGCGGAGTTGGTCGTGAAGATTCCGTGGTGGCGCGCCCATACTTTTCACACAATAGGACATTGGTCAAGACCAATGCTCACCATACTGACGAAGTGCCAGGAAGCCGAGGCGTGTCCGGTTGTCGGGACTCGGGATCTCGCGGCATCGGGCCACGTCGGATGGTGACCGGGCGCGCGAGCCCGGCGTGATCCGACCCCCGCCCGTCCCGATTCCGGGGCGGGCGGGGGCTCTTTTTGGCTCAACCTCTTGACGGTCATCCGATGTATTTATAGCTTTCGGCGCGACAACCCCTCTACAACACGCAGAAGTTGGGCGCAAACGTTGGATGCCTGACTTTCATGGAAGCCGACCCGACGTGACCGTCTATGAGGAGTGCCCATGCGCACTGTCCCAGGTTCCCGCTCTCGCCACCGAAGCCCGGCCTCGGCGCTGACAGCCGTCGTGGCCACCGCCGCCCTGGGCGCCGGGCTGGCCGTACTGCCCGCCGGGCCGGCCGCCGCCGGAGGCCGTAGTGATGAGGCGGTCACCTTTCATGTCTCGCCCCACGGCGATGACCGGGCCAAGGGCTCGGCGGCGAAGCCGTTCCGGACACTGGAGCGAGCTCAGAAGGCCGTCCGTACGTCATTGAGCAAAGGTGTGCGGGAGAGGAGACCGGTCGATGTCGTGGTGCACGGTGGTACGTACCGGCTGCGGTCCACGCTGAAATTCACCGCCGCCGACTCCGGTACCGCCAAGGCTCCGGTCCGGTACGTTGCCGCACCCGGCGAGCACGTCGTGCTCAGCGGCGGTCGTGCACTCGCACCTCGTTGGAGGTCCTACTCCGACACGATCAAGGTTGCCGACATCGGGGCCGGTCTCGACTTCGACGGACTCTTCATCGACGGACAGCGGCAGACGCTCGCCCGCTACCCCGACTACGATCCGAGCACGACGATCCTCGGCGGGTACGCGGCGGATGCCATCTCCGCCCAGCGCGTGGCCCGTTGGAAGAATCCGACGACAGCGCTCGTGCGCGGTCTGCACGACGGCATGTGGGGCGGGAACTCCTTCAAGGTCACCGGTGTGAAGGCGGACGGCACGCCTGAGCTGGCCTGGGTCGGCGACAACAACCGGGGCAGCGGCCTGCACGCCACGTACCGCATGGTCGAGAACGTCTTCGAGGAGCTCGACGCCCCCGGCGAATGGTTCTACGACAAACCCGCCGGGAAGCTGTACTTCTATCCCCCGGCGGGCGTCGACCCCACCCGCGCCCGTGTCGAGACGGCCGAACAGAACGAACTGATCCGGGTGACGGGCAACGGGCCGGGCGACGCCGTTCGCCATCTGACCTTCTCCGGCTTCACCTTCACCCAGACCCACCGCACGCTCTTCAACACGCCGTACGAGAAGCTCCAGCTCGGGGACTGGGCTCTTGCGCGAGCGGCAGCGGTCCATCTGAAGAACACCGAGAACGTCTCCGTACGCGACTCACACTTCGACCAACTCGGTGGCAACGCGCTCCTGGTCGACGGGTACAACAACCACGACGTTGTCTCGGGCAATGAGTTCAGCCACTCCGGGGCCTCCGACGTCGCGGTCATCGGCAACCCGGACGCGGTCCGTGAGCCCTCCACCTGGGACAGCATGCGCAGAACCATCAGCGATACCACGCCCGGCCCGAAGACCGAGAACTACCCTCGCGACATCAGCATCCGCGACAACTACATGCACGACAACGGACAGTTCGAGAAGCAGACCTCCGGCGTGCAGATATCGATGAGCCGCCGCGTCACCGTGGACGGCAACACCCTCCACGACGGTCCCCGCGCCTGCGTCGACATCAACGACGGCACCTGGGGCGGCCACCTCATCGAGAACAACGACATCTTCAACTGCGTCAAGGAGACGTCCGACCACGGCCCCTTCAACTCCTGGGGCCGGGACCGCTTCTGGCCGCTGACCGCCGACGACGCGACGAAGAAGTCGTACGCGAAGCTGGACGCGATGGAGACCACCGTCATCCGCCACAACCGGATCCGGCACTCCTCGCACTGGGACATCGACCTCGACGACGGCAGCTCGAACTACCTCATCGAGGACAACCTGCTGCTCAACGGCGGGGTCAAGCTCCGTGAAGGCTTCCACCGAACCGTACGCAACAACGTCTTCGTCAACGGCGGCGCGCACTTCCACGTCTGGTTCGCGGACAGCGGCGATGTCGTCGAGAAGAACGTCTTCGTCACCGACACCCCCTACAGCCTGATCCAGGTCGACATGGCCAGGAGCAGGCCCGTCATCGACGACAACCTGTTCTGGAACAACGGCAAAGCCGTCCAGGGCCTCGACGACGCCTGGCGGGCGAACGGGCTGGACACCCGCTCGGTGATCGCCGACCCGAAGTTCACCGGCTCCTCTCCCTTCGCCGACCCGGCAAAGCTCGACTACACGGTCCAGTCCGACTCGCCCGCCCTGGCCCTCGGCTTCCACAACATCGCGATGGACGGCTTCGGCAGGGCCGGTGCGCCCACTCCGCCGCCGCTCACCTGGCCCACGGAGACGCCTGACACCGACACCCTCGACGCCCTTCCGGAACCGCTGCTGGGTGTGCCGGTGACGCGGATCTACTCCGACGCGATCAAGTCCGCCACGGGGCTGACCGACACCGACGGTCTGCATCTGGCCTCCGTGCCGAGCACCTCGGAGGCGTACCGGCAGGGGCTGCGCGCCAATGACGTCATCCGGGAGATCGACGGCCGGCCGGTCACCGACCGCAACAGCTTCTGGCTCGCGTACAACCAGGCCGCTCCTGGCGCCGACGTCCCGCTGAAGGTCTGGCGCAATCAGGCGTCCGCCGACGTGACCCTGCGCAAGCCCGTCGGCGGCGAACAGATCAACAACACCTCCGGCGTCGTCTACAGCGGCACCGGCTGGGACTGGAAGAACAGATACCGGGGCGGCGCGGGTGGCTGGGCCGACGATGTGCACGCCACCCAGGCTGTGGGGGACTCCTTCGAGCTCGCCTTCAACGGGACCGCGATCGATCTCATCACCCAGGTCAACACCGACGAGGGCGAGATCGAGCTCTTCCTCGACGGTCGGTCCGTCGGCACGATCGACAACTACAACGCCACGCGCGTGCATCAGAAGACCGTCTTCAGCAGGACCGGGCTGGCCCCGGGGGCGCACACCCTCAGGGGCGTCATGAAGACGGGCGACTACATGATCGTGGACAGTTTCCGGATTCAGTAGCGGAGACCCTGGTTCGACGACATGGCCCAGGCATCGGGCTTTTGGCCCCACGCTGTCAGGATGCGGGCCGCCGCCCGGCCGAGGTCGCGGTCCTGGGTGAGGGCGCGCAGTACGTCGGTACGGGCATCGCTCGGGCCCGCCTCCTCGACGGCGGCCAGGGCGTTGTGCCGTACGAGGGGGTCCTCGTCCGGTTTCAGGGAGGCGGCCAGGGCCCCATGGACCGCCGGGTCGTCGGCGTAGGGGCCGAGCGCCTCGGCCGCGTACTGGCGGACCAGGTCCTCCTCGGGGTCGTTCAGGGCGGCCAGCAGGGCGCGGGCGGCGGTGCGGGCGGTGGCCGGGTCGGACGGGGGCCACAGGCGCAGGATCGTGGCGGCCTCGACGCGGGCGAGGTCGTACTCCCGCGGGTCTGCGACGACCGCGATCAGGAAGGGCAGCGCGTCGGGGGTGTCGTCCAGTTCCGCGACGATCTCGCGCTTGCGGTCACTGGTGGCGGGCAGGGCGCGGAACTCCTCAATGAGGCGTTCGAGGCCGTCGAGGCGGTTCGGCGGCGGGTTCATGCGGGGGTCCTCTCGGGGCCGGTCGACCAGCGCCATGCATGTTACGTATGCGGTGAACGTCGTGCCGGGAGCGTCCCCGTCGCTCGTCACCCGGGCTTCGGGTTCCGGGATTCGGGATTCGAGCCTCGGACCCGTTGGTTCACTCGTGCGGGGTACGGGTCGGGGGTGCGGCCGGGCATTGAGCTTCGGGATCCGGGCGTCGGGATTCGAGCGCCGGGAGTCGGGTTCCGGGATTCGAGCGGCTGCTGTAACCGGTAGGTGGGTAAGGGGGGTTGGGAAACCCTCCCGACCTCCCTGACCCGTCACGGCCAGCAAGTATGACTAATCGTGACCGACTTGCAGCGTGGCGTTGTGACTGCTTACGGTGCGACAACGAAACGACCCCGACGCGGTGTTAGCGCACCGGGCCGGGGTCTCACCCCAAGATCGAAGAGGCGATCCTGTGGCTACCCAGAACTTTAGCCCTGCCCTGTGCGCGCCCGCATCCTCGGCTTCGTACCCGATGGCCAAGCCCGGTTACGGTAAGCGGTCCGCGCCGGACCAACATCCCCGTCGTGCCGACGACTTCGCTTTGCTGCCCGAGCGGGAGCGGTATGTTGCCGGGTTCGTCGACCATTTGCCCGACGGTGCGGCGATGAACGTGAAGGCCCTGGCCAAGCAACTGCCGCTCTACGGCCAGCAAGCCGTCAGCAGTGCCCTGACCGCCCTGTCGGTGGCCGGCCACCTGCGCCGTGTGCGTCGCCTGGTGGGCGAGGGCGACCAGGTTCGGTGGGTCTTCCGCACGTTCTGGTCACGCACCGCGCGCGACAACGAATGGTGGGCCGACTACCTCGCCGCCGAGGACAACCGGGCCGGGGTCGGGGCTGAGCCCGAGCTTGAACCGTCGACGATCACATCCCTGCCGCGCAGGGCGCCCACGGAGTCCCTGGTTCCGGCGCCTGGGGCCGCTGTCGACGGGTCGCTTCCGGCCCCCGTGCCGGTCGCAATGCCCCAGCCCGAAGCGGGGCCGAGGCCCGCGTCCGCCGAGCCTGCCGCACTCCCGCAGCCGGACTCGGGATGTCCGTCGCCCGCATACCTGGCCCTGGCCCAACTCGGGCGCATGGACCGCAGGGTGGCCCTCTCCGCCGCCGACTGCGAGGCACTGGAGGGACGTGCCACCGAATGGCTTGCCCGCGGCGTGAGTACGGACTACCTCACCCAGGCCCTCACTGCAGGACTTCCCGCCCAGGTCGACTCGCCCGTCGGTTTCCTGCGCCGTCGGCTCAACGACAAGATCCCACCCGTCCTGCCCGTCGCCCCGGAAGCCCCCGTCGTCCCCGCCCGCCGCGTCATGGTCGAGTGCACCCGGTGCGGCACCCCCGGCCGCCCCGATGCGCTTCCCGACGGCCTCTGCCGCCCCTGCCGCCAGGTCACCCATGGCTCAGCCGTCACCCCGGACGGCGTTACCGAGCCCGCCATCGAACGTGATGTCCGTGCCTACGTGAGCGAACTCCGCGACCTGCTCAAGGTCCCCTGACGCCGCAGCTGTCCGAGCGGGCACCGGCACGCCTCTGGAGACTCAGGGCTGGTCGACCAGGACCATGAACGCCAACCACGCGAAGGACACGACGCTCGGCGCGAGCATGGCGAGGGCGAGGCCTGCCGGTGGCCTGCGCCTGCTGAGCGCCCAGCTCGCGACCAGGGTGATCAGCGCCAGCACCAGGCCGACGGTGAGCACCGTCCACGCGGAATCGAAGCTGGTGCCGAACCGGTGGGCCTCGGCCTCCTCGCAGTAGTCGCAGGCCATCGACGAGAGCGCGCCGAAGACCAGGGTGAATAAGGCCAGCGGAAGCGTCACGACCGTGGAGATCAGCGGGGCGATCCAGGTGCGCGACGGGCGGGTGTCAGTGACTTCTTCGGGCATGCGTACGAGTCAACTCGGCTTCCGTGAACGCCGCATGAGTTGTCGTACTCAGTCCCACCAGAACGACCAGGTCTCCTGGTTCAGCACCATCTTCTCGGCGTACACATCCAGGTCGTACGGCGGGTTCTGGTTGATGTTGTCCGGGCAGAACGCGAAGTGCTCGGCGGCGAGCGCCCGTGCCTCGGCGAGGGTGGTGGGCGGGCGTCCGACGGACACGGTCAGGGTGTCGAAGCCGAGCACCACGACCCGTATGCCGAAGCGGTCCTCCCAGGAGCGGAGCACGGCGCAGAGCCGGGCCACGTCGTCCTCGTAGTTGACCGGTCCCGACCAGCCGATCGCGGCCGGGATGTCCGCGCTGCGCCGGGCCGGGACGAGCGCCGCTCGGGTACCGGGAAACCAGCCGTCCGGGCCGACGCACTCCTCCGCGATCTCGGCCGCCAGTTTGTCCGGGCCGTCGCGTCCGTCGGCGGACGGGGCGGGCGCCAGGCCCGGCCACTCGCCGTCGGCCGCGTCGAGTTCTTCGGGTGCGCAGTCCGCCCAGTACTCGCCGAGCACCTCCTCGGCGTCGTGGTCACCCGGGTACGACGTCCTGTCCGGGGCGAGGTCCCAGGTGTCGGGCCACTGGTCGCGTCTCCCGCCGTCGATCAGGACGGGAATGAGCCCGACCGGCCGTCCCGCATCGCGGAGCCCGGCCCACGTCCCGTGGGATGCGGGCTCGTCGGCGCACCAGAGCAGCGGTTCGTGCCACGTGCCGTCGAGCGTGGCGTCCACCAGTGAGCCGGGCGGGAGTTGGAGCCCTGACGTGGTCAGGGACGGGAGCGGATTCGGGAGCGTCGCCATGACCGCGACTCTAGACGCGGCCACTGACAGGGGTGGGGCGCGGTCGGTTTCCGGCCTGCCCGCCACCGGACTTGGGGTGGATTACGGGTGTGCGTGAACTACGGCGAACTCGGTGCGTGCAGTGGTGCCGTCGGGTAGCGGCGCGTCTGCGGTGACGTGGCCGATTGCCTGCCCCTCGGCGCCCTCACCGGGCTGGAGAACACGGTTGATGTGGATGGTCAGCCGGCGTCCGTCGGCTGCTGTCTCCACGAGGATGTCCGTACCGCTCGGGTCGTCGCTCACGGTCGTGGAGGCGATCGCCGCCCTGACTCCGGTCTCCGCGAACCAACCGGTGACGGAGGGGTCGGGGGTGTCGCTCGTACTCTGCATCTGCGGCTCGGCTTCGCCGACGATCAGCGCGAGCAACTGGGCGACGAGGACCGGGTCACGCGTCCCGTCGTACACCCACCGCCGCCCCAGCACGCCGTGCTCGGTCGTGCCGATGAGCGCTTGGTCGGCACCCGCGATCGGCGCGCCGCGGTAGCTGAACGGCACGTGGTACGTGACTGGTTGGTCTCCCGAAGTGTCGGTGGCCGCCATGAACTCGATGCCCACTTCGCCCTCCGGGTCGTCCAGCCGGAACCCGCCGGTCCTGGCCAGCTCCGGCTGCTGCCCCGCCTTGCCGCGGTACCAGGGCTGCGCGGGCAGCCAGGTGGCGAGGAGCTCCAGCTTGGTGGGCGTCAGTGTGGTGCGGTGGATGACAGCCATGGCGGTGGTATTCCTCCTGTGGGCTCAGACGAGTCGCCGGTCGGCGGCGAAGCCGGCGAAGGCCGTCCAGGTGGTGGGGGCGACGGTGAGGTTGGGGCCGTCGGGGTTCTTGGAGTCGCGGATGTGGATGGCGGTGGGGTGTGCGGCGATCTCGACGCACTGCCCGCCCTCGCTGCCGCTGTAGCTCGACTTGCGCCATTCGTAGGCGACTTCGAGGCACTGTCCGCCTTCGTCGCCGCTGTAGCTGGACTTGAACCACTCAAGTGCGGTGCTGTTCATAGCTCTCCCAGCAGACGATCCAGCAGGCCCACGGTGTCTTCGGGGCTGAGGGCCTGGGCTCGCAGCATCGCATATTTCTGGGCGAGGATGCTGACCTCGTCGGGGTCGGAGACGAGCAGGCTGCCACGTTGTGTTTCGGAGTAGGCGACGTGCTGGTAGTCCGGGGTCTCCAGCAGGGTGAAGGGGCCGTTGAGCCCGGCGTGGGTACGGCTGTTCAGTGGCAGGACCTGGAGACAGATGCCGGGGAGCGCGGCACACGCCCGAAGGTGGCTCAGCTGCTCCGCATGCCCCTCGTCGTCCAGGAGGTGAAGCATCAGGACCGGTTCCCAGACAACGAAGCTGATGGTCGGGGGCGCGGTGCGGTGCAGGATTTCCTGACGCTCAAGGCGGCCCGTGGTCTGGATGGCGATCTCGTCCTCACCGAAGACCGGGACGCGGTTACGGAAGACGGCTCGGGCGTAGGCCTCCGTCTGGAGAAGTCCGGGGAGCACCTGGTTGTCGTACCAGGACAGTGCCAGCGCTTCCCGTTCCAGATCCAGGTACTGCTCGACCCACGCCGGGATCAGGTCCACCTCCGGCATGTTGCCCACCGCCGTCTCCAGCGCCCCCTTGGTCTCCAGCAACTCGTCCAATCGACGGGCCAGTTCCGGCAGCAGTGCGCGTCTGCCCTGCTCGATCGAGGCGATCGTCTCCACCTGGTGGCCCACCCGGTCCGCGAGCCGGGCCTGGGTCAGGCCCGCCGCGACGCGGAACACGCCGACCAGTTTGCCCACGAGTTTCATTGCCGACGCGTTCTTGCGCTGCCGCTTTCTGGGGTGCATACGGATCGAACTCCCACCTGCATGCGTACGTCACGCGCGCACGACCCGTACAAGAAATCTGTACGGGTGCGCGTACTGCGGCAGCATAGTCACAGAGTGTGACTCTCGTCCCATGGACGAGACGATGCAACTCTCGCTGCTGCGTGAGCGGTTCTACCGGCGTGAGCGCCGATCGGTGCCTGCAGCGAGAGAGTTCGTACGAGGAGCTGTCACCGACTGGGGGTTCGGGGCGCGGCTGGACGACGTACTGCTGTGTGTGAGCGAGCTGTCCACCAATGCGCTGGTGCACGGGGTGCCGCCGGGGCGGGGGTATCTGGTGCGGCTGCTGCTGCGTGAGGAGGGGAAGTTGCTGCGGGTCGAGGTCCACGACAGCGGGGGCGGGCGGCCGGGCGTGCGGGAGCCGGACGGGGAGTCGGGGCGCGGGCTGGTGATCGTGGCGGCGCTGGCGGATCTGTGGGGGGTGGGGGAGCGGGATCCGGGCAAGGTGGTGTGGTGCGAGTTCGGGTAGGGCGTGGTCAGCCTTGCCGGCGGAAGTCCAGCATGCAGAAGACCTTGTCGTAGCGGCGTTCGCCGACGGCCACGAACTCGGGGAGGCGGCCGTATTCGGTGAAGCCCAGCGACCGGTAGAGATGCAGGGCGTTGGCGTTGTCGCCACGGGCGTCCAGGGTGAGGACCTCGATTCCTGCCTCCCGGGCGTCGGAGATCAGGGCGGCGGTCAGCGCCCGGCCGATGCCGTGACCATGGGCAGTGGCGTCCACCGCGAGCTTTTCCAGATCGGCGTGCGGCCGATGGGTCGGCCGGGTGTAGCGGAGCCAGTACCCCAACCCGACAAGCCGACGGTCGAGGTAGGCGGCACGCAGGGCCGCATCCCCGGATTGCACCGCGGAGACGACGTGGCCGAGAAGTTCCGCCACCTCGTCCCGCGAGGGTGGTTCGAGCCAGCCGAGCGCGGCACCTCCACCGACCAGGTCCGCCAGGATCCGGTGGGCCGACTCAGCGAACCGGGCCTTCAGCTCCGGATCGGCGTTCAGCTCCGCGGCGTCAAGGATGGTGGGGTCGGTGGTGATGTCGCTGGTCGTGTCCGGATTCATGACCGGCAGCCTAGTCAGGCCAAGTTCCGGCCGAGATGTGTGTTCCCCTGTCCGTGAGGCGGGCAGGGGAACACGTAGCTGTAGCCGCAGTCGTTGCGTTACGAGGCGGTCGGCACCGCCTCGTGTGCCACCCGGTCCTGTGTCCGCCCCTGGGCCAGGGTAGCGGGCGGCTCCGGGCCGCGGCCCTGGACGTGTTCCCGGTCGAGCCTCCGGCACCGGACGACCCGCTGCGTGCCCACCCGCGCATCCAGCTCTCCCCGCACAGCGCGTATCTGTCCGACGCCTCGCAGCGGGCGTACGTGTGCGCACCCGCCGAGAACGTCATCGCCTGGCATCGCACCAGGTGGCCGCTGACCCCCGTGGTCGCCCCGACTCCCGAAGGAGCCCCCTCGTGACCGAACTGCCGAACGCCGGTGGCGGTGCTGCTCCCCGGTCGCGTGAGTCAGAGCTTCTTGCCGCACAGGACGCGGTCGTTCTTGGCCAGGTCGGAGTCGAACATCGGGTTCTCGGTGAAGACGGCGTCGGCTTTGTAGTCGCACGGGTCGCTGAAGCCGCCCAGGAATGTGTCCTCAAGGATCTTTATGATCTTGTGGGTCGCGCCGTTCTTCTTGCCCTTGGTCCGGCAGGCGACCTCCTCGATGGTGTCGTTCTTCTTCGGGCCGCTGTGCACGCAGTCGCCGACCTCGATCCTGGGGCCGCCACCCCCGCCCGGGTCTCCGGGGTGTGGAGGCTTCAGGTTGCGCATGCAGGCGTAGCCTTCGCCGGTCGCGCGCGTTCCCTCCAGCATGGCGAGGCTGATCGGCACATCGATCACGAAGTCGGTGGTCTCCGAGCAGCTGGTGGCCGAGAACGGCCAGGCCTTGCCGGACTCCATCCGGTAGGTGACCCGTGCGACGGCCTTGGGATCGCCGCACGGGACCTCGCGGTAGACGTCCTTCTGGCCGGGCTCGGGGGCCGCGCACTCGTTCTCGGCGAGGTACAGCGTGCCGTACGAGGGGTTCACGCTCGGGGTCGGCGAGGCGGTGGGGCTGCTGGACTCCTTGTCCGATGCGTAAGGGTCCGCCACCTTGCCACAGCCGGTGATCAGTACCAGCGTTGCGGCAGCCGCGGCCGTGGTGGCCGCTGCTGCCCGTATGGCCGATGCCGTCGGTCCGACACCCGTGTTCGTACGCACGTCGCCCCCTTCAGGTTTCGATCCAGGATTCTACGATCTACTGCCCTCGGGGGACGGCGAGTTGGTGTTTCGATGCGTGAGAGGTCAGTAGGTGAGGGCGTCGGCCATGTTGCTCTGCCAGTAGGTGACGAAGCCGTTGTCGCCCCAGTGGGTGCCGGCCGGGAGCGTCAGTTCGGCAGGGGCGCCCGTGGAGCCCTGGTTGCTCCTGCCGGTGAAGTACACCGTGAGGTGGGTGCCCTCGTGCAGCTCCTGCCCGTCGGGCTCACCGGACAGCCCGATGGAGGCGTAGGCGGACTGGCCCGGCGCAAGGGTGACCACGGCCTGCGGGATGCTGTCGCGGAGGACCGGGAAGGCGGCCTGGGCGTCGTCGAAGCCGAGCGCCGGCGCGTGGTACGCGTAGCAGGGTACGGAGCCGGTGTTGGTCGCCGTGAGCAGCAGGTGGTTGATGGGGCGGCTCACCTTGCTGACGGTGACCTTGGTGTTCGAGCCGGTGCAGGTGACGGGGGACTTGCTGCCGCTTCCGGTGGTGCCGCCGCTGCTCTTCTCGCTCTTGCTGCCGCCGGTGGAGCCCTTGGACGCGGCGGAGACGTTCTCGGCGGGGGCATTGGCTGTGCCGCTGTTGGTCTCCTTGGCGCCCTTGGCGTCCTTGGCGTCCTTGCCCGAGTCCGGCGCGGTGGCGGCCGGGGACTGCTGGTCGGCGGTGCTCCCTGCCGGAGCCGCCGCTCCCGCCTTGCCGTTGTCACCGCTGCCGTTGTCGCTGCAGGCGGTGAGTGAGAGGGCGGCCAGGAGGGCGGTCGCGGCGAGGGCGGTGGTGCGGATGCGGTTGCTGCGCATGGTGGTGGTACTCCCCGTATGTGTTGGTGAGGTCGTTCAGTCAGTGATGGCAGATCAGGACCATGACGATCGCGGTCGACACGGTCACTACGCCGATTGCCACGGCATCGATCAACTCGATGCGGAAACGGGTTCGCACTGTGTCGTCCCGGTGGTCTCTGCGGTGTGGTCACAGACTGCGGGACGGCGGATTTCGGCCGCAACGCCGAACGGCCCATTGGGGAAGCTGGAATGCTTGCGCGTACTGTGACCTGGGCAGATTCCACGTCCCTGGAACGGTGTTCCGGGACGAACCAGGAGGGGGAACGCCGTAGTGGCGACGCCGGAGGCCGGGGAATTCGCGGCTCTGCTGAAGGAACTGAAGGATCGTTCGGGGCACAGCTACGGGGTTCTCGCCGGAAGACTGCACGTCAGCACATCGACGCTCCACCGGTACTGCAACGGTGACGCCGTGCCCAATGAGTACGCGCCGGTGGAGCGGCTGGGGCGGCTTTGCGGGGCGAGCCCGGACGAGTTGGTGGAGCTGCACCGGCGGTGGATCGTGGCCGATGCGGCGAGGCGGCGTCCTGCTTCCGCTCCTGATTCGGTTCCGGCTCCGGTTGCCGCTCCCGTTTCTGATTCCGGGTCCGGTGAGCCGGGAGCCGCGGCTGAGGCCGTGGCTTCGGCCGAGGACCGGGACGGAGGCGAGGGCAAGGACGACGACGCGCTCGCGCCCGAGGTCGTGACGGCCGGGGCGAGCCGGCCCCGGCGGTTCTGGTCCTCCCCGCGGGTGCGTGTCCTGCTCGCGGCCGTCGCCGTCGTCGCGCTCACCGTGCCGACCTCGATCGTCGTCAGCAATCTGTCGGGTACGGGCACGGACGATCTCAGCAACGCCCCCGCCGTGGACGCGAAGGACCCGGACGGGGCCGCGCGCGTCCGGCCCGGCCTCGACGCGAGCGTCACCGCCTCGCCCAGCGGGCCGAAGAAGTCGGGCAAACCTGTACCGTCCGGCTCGGCGACCGTCTCGTCCCCGCCGTCCGGCGGCGCCTCCGCCACGTCCGGGGGGCACGGCACGGGAGCCGGGTCGGGTGGGCAGCAGAGCGGGGGCGTACCCCTGAGCGCCACCATCAGTTCGTACAACTGGGAAGAGCCCTGCGGCCAGTACTACGTGCTGGACCAGAAGCCGAACGACGTGCCTCCGCCGCCCCCGCCGCAGGACACCCGCGGCTGGGCCAGGGCGCTCGGCGGGGTGGACGGCGGCAACATGCTGCTCGAAGTCACCGTGCAGGGGAAGTCGGGGCAGGCCGTCGTGCTGAACGGACTGCATGTGCGGACGCTGTCCCGGAAGGCGCCGCTGGCGTGGTCGGCGTACTCGATGGGGGAGGGCTGCGGGAGCGGCATCACACCGCAGTCCTTCGACATCGACCTCGACGACGGCCGGCCGACCCTCACCCCGGTGGCGGGTAAACAGGGGGACGTACGGGTGCCGCCGAAGGACTTCCCGTTCCGGGTGTCCTCCACCGATGTGGAGGTGTTCGACCTCAACGCCCATGTCGAAGGGCACGACGTCAGCTGGTACCTGGAGCTGGAGTGGAGCAGCGGCGGCCGGGAGGGGACGCTGCGCATCGACGACGGCGGGAAGCCGTTCCGTACCAGCAGCATCAAGGTGCGGCCGAAGTACATGTACCAGTACGACATGGCCCAGTGGGTGACCAAGGAGTGGGACTAGTGGTCACGGCCACCGGGCCGGTGCGTACGGGCTGACTGACGTCCCGGTCAGAGGCGCTCGGGGGTCCTGATGCCGAGCAGCTCCATGCCCTGGTGCAGGGTGCGGGCGGTGAGGTCCGAGAGGAAGAGGCGGTTCTCGGCCACATCGCCCGGGACGTCGGACTTCAGCACCGGGCACTGGTCGTAGAACGTCGTGAAGAGCGACGACAGCTGGTAGAGGTACGAGGCCAGCTTGTGCGGCTCGTACGCGGCGGCGACCTCGGCCACGACCTCGCCGAACTGGTCCAGGTGCAGGCCCAGCGCGCGCTCGGCCGGGGCCAGCTCCAGCTCCGGGTGCGGCCGGGACTTCAGCTCGCCCGCCTTGCGCTTGATGGAGCGGGACCGTGCGTGCGCGTACTGGATGTACACGCTCGTGTCGCCGGTCAGCGACACCATCTGGTCCAGGTCGAACTTGTAGTCGCGGGCGGCCGACGTCGACAGGTCCGCGTACTTCACCGCGCCGATACCGACCTGCGTGGCGCGCTCGGTGATCTCCTCGTCGGTGAGGTCCTTCGCCTTCTCGCGCACGACGGTGGACGCCCGGTCGATCGCCTCGTCCAGCAGGTCCTGCAGCCGGACCGTCTCGCCCTCACGGGTCTTGAACGGCTTGCCGTCCTTGCCGAGCACCGTGCCGAAGGCGAGCTGTACGGCCTTGACGTCCTCGTTCAGCCAGCCGGCCCGGCGGGCCGTCTCGAAGACCATCTTGAAGTGCAGGGCCTGCCGTGCGTCCACCACGTACAGCAGGGTGTTCGCCTTGAGGTTCCGGACCCGGTCGCGGATCGCGGAGAGGTCGGTCGCCGCGTAGCCGTAGCCGCCGTTCGACTTCTTGACGATCAGCGGCGCCGGGTTGCCGTCCGGGCCCTTCACATCGTCGAAGAACACGCACAGCGCACCCTCGGAGCGGACGGCGACGCCCGACTCCTCCAGGATGCGGCAGGTCTCCTCCAGCATGGCGTTGTAGCCGGACTCACCGACGATGTCGGGGTCGCGGATCTCCATGTCGAGCTTGTTGAAGACCGAGTAGAAGTAGATCTTCGACTCGTCGACGAAGCGCTGCCACAGGGAAAGGGTTTCCTCGTCACCGGCCTGGAGCGCCACGACCCGGTCCCGGGAGCGGGCCTTGAACTCCTCGTCGGCGTCGAAGAGCACCCGCGAGGCCTTGTAGAGCCGGTTCAGGGAGGACATGGCGGCCTCGCCGTCCGCCGCGCCGCCATCGGCCTCGTGGTTCAGCTCGCCCGGGTGCTCGATCAGGTACTGGATGAGCATGCCGAACTGGGTGCCCCAGTCGCCGATGTGGTGGCGCCGGACCACGGTCTCGCCCGTGAACTCCAGGATCTGCACCATCGCGGCACCGATCACCGCGGAACGGAGGTGGCCGACGTGCATCTCCTTGGCCACGTTCGGCTGCGCGTAGTCGATGACCGTGGTGCCCGCGGCGCTGTTGTACGGCACACCGAGCCGGCCCTCGTCGTCCGCGTCACGCGCGGCGAGGGTCTCGATGATCGCCCTGTCGGAGAGCGTCACATTCAGGAAGCCGGGGCCGGAGACCTCGATCTCCTTGATCAGGCCGCCCGCCGGGATCACGGCAGTGACCTGGGACGCCAGCTCGCGCGGGTTGCCCTTGAGCTTCTTGGCGAGGGCCAGGATGCCGTTGGCCTGGAAATCGGCCCGGTCGCTTCGTCGCAGCAGCGGGTCCGCGGTGCCGGCATCCGGCAGAGCTGCCGTCAGGGCGTCCGCCAGCTGCTGCTGGAGCGAGGAAGCGAGGGAATTGACCGAGGCCATGGGCTGGCTGCCGTTTCCGTAGGGGTACAAGGGATCACACCCAGTATTCCACGGTGAGTAAAGGCGTTTTCGCGCTACCGGTGGGACCTGGGAGAATGGGCGGTGCCCCTATGAGTCCCACAAGGGTGTTCCTACGAGTCCTACAAGAGAGAAGGACGTGCAGACCGTGGCTCAGAGTCAGAGCAGCACCGAGACCGACTGGGTCTCCCGCTTCGCGGACGATGTCATCGCCGAATCGGAGCGTCGTGCGCCTGGCAAACCGGTCGTCGTCGCGTCCGGTCTCTCGCCGTCGGGCCCGATCCACCTGGGCAACCTCCGCGAGGTCATGACCCCGCACCTGGTCGCCGACGAGATCCGCCGCCGGGGGTACACCGTCCGGCACCTGATCTCCTGGGACGACTACGACCGCTACCGCAAGGTTCCGGGCGGTGTCCCGGGTGTCGACGAGTCCTGGGCCGAGCACATCGGCAAGCCGCTGACCTCGGTGCCCGCCCCGGCCGGGTCCACGTACCCGAACTGGGCCGAGCACTTCAAGGCCGCCATGACCGCCGCGCTGGACGAGCTGGGCGTCGAGTACGACGGCATCAGCCAGACCGAGCAGTACACGGTGGGCGCGTACCGCGAGCAGATCCTGCACGCGATGAAGCACCGGGCCGACATCGACGCAGTCCTCGACCGGTACCGGACGAAGAAGGACCCGGCGGCCGGAGCCAAGGGCGGCAAGAAGCCGCAGCAGCAGAAGAAGGTAGACGAGGCCGAGCTGGAGGCCGAGGCGGGCTCCGGCGCGGCCGGTGAGGACGACGGCAGCGGCGGCTCGGCCGGCTACTTCCCGTACAAGCCCTACTGCGGCAACTGCGAGAAGGACCTCACGACCGTCACGTCGTACGACGACGACAGCACCGAGCTGAACTACACCTGCACGTCCTGCGGCTTCGCCGAGACCGTCCGGCTGAGCGAGTTCAACCGCGGCAAGCTGGTCTGGAAGGTCGACTGGCCGATGCGCTGGGCGTACGAAGGCGTGATCTTCGAGCCGAGCGGCGTGGACCACTCCTCGCCGGGCTCCTCGTTCGTCGTCGGCGGCCAGATCGTCCGTGAGATCTTCGACGGCGTACAGCCGATCGGCCCGATGTACGCCTTCGTCGGCATCTCCGGCATGGCGAAGATGTCCTCCAGCAAGGGCGGCGTGCCGACTCCGGCCGACGCGCTGAAGATCATGGAGGCGCCGCTGCTGCGCTGGCTGTACGCGCGCCGCAGGCCCAACCAGTCCTTCAAGATCGCCTTCGACCAGGAGATCCAGCGGCTCTACGACGAGTGGGACTCGCTGGCGCGCAAGGTCGCGGACGGCTCGGTGCTGTCCGCCGACGCCGCCGCGTACGCGAGGGCCATCGGCACGGCCGCCGGTGAGCTGCCGCGCACGCCGCGCCCGCTGCCGTACCGCACCCTCGCTTCGGTCGTCGACATCACGGCCGGGCACGACGAGCAGACGTTGCGCATCCTGAGCGAGCTGGACCCGGAGAACCCGCTGACCTCGCTGGACGAGGCCCGGCCCCGGCTCGACCGCGCCGAGAACTGGATCACCAGCCAGGTCCCGGCCGAGGCCCGCACGATCGTCCGCGCTGAGCCGGACAAGGAACTGCTCGGCTCGCTGGACGAGCAGGGCCGTGAGTCGCTGCGGCTGCTCCTGGAGGGGCTGGACTCGCACTGGTCGCTGGACGGGCTCACCACGCTCGTCTACGGCGTGCCGAAGACCCTGGCGGGCCTGGAGCCGGACGCCAAGCCGACGCCCGAGCTGAAGGCCGCGCAGCGGTCGTTCTTCGCGCTGCTGTACCGGCTGCTGGTCAGCCGGGACACGGGGCCGCGGCTGCCCACGCTGCTGCTGGCCGTGGGCGCTGAGCGGGTGCGCAGACTACTCAGTGAGTAGGCTGCTGGGCGCGTAGGTGCCTTTTGTACGGAGGGCCGTCACCCGGTGATTCGGGTGACGGCCCTCCGTATTTGCCGGTTCCGTCCTTGAACGCCGGACGGGCCGGGCGGGGGCCTACGCGATGTGGTTCTCCGCCATCTCGTTGTCGAAGCGCTGCTTGAACCCCGGCAGGAGGCGGCGGAGCAGGGCCGAGCTGCGGGGGTGCCTGACGTTGTGGCCGTCCGAGAGGTGTATGTCGAGGACCTCCGCACTCGGGTAGTCCTGGTGCGCGTGCGTGTACGCGGTGAACACCTCGTACGCGATCTTGCTGAACTCGACTTCGGCCTCGGCCCATTCGGAAGGGTCGGGCTCCTGCTGCTGCACGGGCCGGGGTTCCGGCTCCGGCTCCTCGGACCGGGGCTCCGGCTGGGGTTCCGCGGCGCGGGGGCCCGGGACGGCGCCGATGGTGCCCACGTTGCCCAGGGGGCGGGTGCGGCCGCCGGGGCCCGACGGGACCATGACCGGGGTGGGCTCCAGGCCCTCGACGTACGTCGGGTTGTACGCACTCTCGTACGTGTCGTCCGGCGCCTGGGACGCCGCGAACCACGGGCTCTCGTGCGAGCCGGGGCCCTCCTGGGGCCACTCCTCGGCGGCGGCCGGGTCGGAGGGGTGGGCGTGCTGCTGCTGTTGCTCGTGCTCCTGCTGGGGGTGAGGTTCGGCGTACGGCAACTCGGGCTGGTACTCGCCCGGTTCGACCAGGGCCGGGGCCGGGGGCAGCAGGGCCGGTTCGATGCCTGCGGCGGCGAGGCCGGCCGGTCCGGTCTCGGCCAGTGGAACGCCGTACTTCGCCAGGCGCAGCGGCATCAGGGACTCGACGGGTGCCTTGCGGCGCCAGTTGCGGCCGAAGCGGGCCTGGAGGCGGGCCTGGTAGATGAGCCGGTCCTGTTCGAGCTTGATGACCTGCTCGTACGACCGGAGCTCCCAGAGCTTCATCCGCCGCCACAGCCGGAACGTCGGCACGGGGGAGAGCAGCCAGCGGGTGAGTCGCACGCCCTCCATGTGCTTGTCGGCCGTGATGTCGGCGATCCGGCCGACGGCGTGCCGGGCGGCCTCGACGGAGACGACGAACAGCACCGGGATGACCGCGTGCATGCCGACGCCGAGCGGGTCGGGCCAGGCGGCGGCGCCGTTGAAGGCGATCGTCGCGGCGGTCAGCAGCCAGGCCGTCTGGCGCAGCAGCGGGAACGGGATGCGCAGCCAGGTCAGCAGCAGGTCCAGGGCGAGCAGGACACAGATGCCCGCGTCGATGCCGATGGGGAAGACCAGCGAGAAGTTGCCGAAGCCCTTCTGCAGGGCGAGCTCGCGCACCGCAGCGTACGAACCCGCGAAACCGATCGCGGCGATGAGCACCGCACCGGCGACCACGAGCCCGATGAGTATCCGGTGGGTGCGTGTCAGCTGCATCGCGGCCACCCGCGTTCCCCTCCCCGTTTCCCTTGTCCGACGTCCTGTTCCGACTTCTGGCGGGCACAGCCTGGCACATGAGGGAGCGGCGTGTTGCGCGGGGAGGGGCGAAGCCCGGTACTCGGGGGAGGACCGGGCTTCGTAAAACTGCTTCCGGGCAGGGGCGTTGGGGCAGGCCCTGCCGAGTCGGCTAGCTCGTCTTCTTTTCCGTGGCCTTCTCGCTGGGCTTGGCCGACCCGCTCGGCGCGTCCGACTTCGTGCCGGCGGCGACCGAGGCCACTGCCTCCTTGGCCGCCTTCTCGGCACCCTTCAGGATGTCGTCGGCGGACGGAGTCTTCGCGCCCGCGTAACCCGCGCCGTTGTAGGTGAGGGTGACGACGACGTTCCCCGTACGGGCCACGACCGTTGCGTACTTGAAGTCCTCACTCGTCTTGGTGAGGTCATATGTGATCTTGGTGGCCTGCTCGCCGATGCCGGAGACAGGAGCCTCGGCGACCTTCTTCGCACCCTCGGTCGCCTTGGCCTTGGCGACCTGCTTCGCGTAGTCCTGTTGCGCGCGCTTGGCGCCGCTGCCCAGGGCCTGGTCCGAGTCGAAGCGGGTGAAGCCGACGTCGAGCCAGCGGTACTGGGAACCCTTCACTCCGTTGTCGTCGAGGCCGTTCCAGGAGCAGCCCGCGCGGTACGCGGTGTCGCTGGAGCTGGCAGGCGTACCGCCCTTGGACTTCGCCTTGGGGACCAGGGAGGTGACCGTCTTCGCACTGATCGACTTGCACGGGTCGGGCAGCGCGGCGAACTTCGCCGGCTCGACGGTCGCTTCCGACTTCTTCGCGCTCGGCGCGGCGGAAGACGAGGACGAACCCGAGCCCTTCTTGTCGCCGGAGTCCGACGAGCAGCCGGCGACGACGAGCATCACCGGAACGGCGGCGCAGGCGAGTATGCGGGAGAGTCGCGGGGCTGAACGGTGCATGGTTCCTTCACTCGGGTGGCGCGGCGGGCGGGCTGCCAGGTGGTCGGCGCGATCGGGCGGTCGGGCGGTCGGGCGTCGGCGGTCGGCGGGTGGTTCAGCGGGTGTTCCGGAGGGCCACGGTACGACGGACGGCGACCGGATGCCGCCTCGGTCGGGTACCCGGCGGACGCGGGCGACACCGGTCCGGGGTGCCCCGGGCGGGGCTATTCGCTGAACTTGTCGACCAGCTTCCGGGCCAGCGACTGGGCCTTGTCCTGCAGTTCCTTGCTGTCGGGGGGTCCGGTGGGGACGGCCGGCTGCTCGGTGTACTCGATGGTCACGATGACGTTCGATGTGCGGAATACCACGCTCACCGTGCGGTTCTGTGCGGTGGAACCTGCCCGAGTGAGTAGATCGTCCAGAAATGCACCGTCTCCGAGGTCATCGAGGGTGCGAGGCAGAAGGCTCTCGTCGGCGCTGCCTGCGCTGCCTGCGCTGCCTGCGCTGCCGTCCGTGCTGCCGCCGGTGTCGCTGCCGTTCTCGCCTGCGGGATCGTTCGCGTTCCCGTCTTCGGAGGCCGGGCCCGACAGGGCGTGCGAGGCGGAGCCCGACGCGGAGTCCGAGGAGGGGGATGTCCGCTTCTCCGCGTCCTTCGTGCTGCTGGGTGCGGCGGAGGGTGAGGACAGACCGGCGGCGGTCTCCTTCTTCGTGTACACCTCGCGGGCGCGGTCGTCATCGCTCACCGAGGGGTCGTAGGACACGACACGCTCGAAGTCGATGAAGAGAGTGTGCGAGGCGTCGGGGGCCTCGGACTTCCAGCGGCAGCCGACCCTGCGGTCGGTGTCGTAGGTGATGGTGGCCGCGCCCTCGTACACCTTCTTCTGCTGGTCCTCGGGGAGTTCGGCGGCGACCGGGAGCAGGTCCTTCAGCGCGGACGGCGCAACGGCGCGGCAAGGGTCGGGGAGAGTGCGGTACTTGCCGGGGGCCGCCGCGGCGACGGTCGCCTCGCCGGGCTTGCTGTCGGGGGCGGAGCCACCCGTTCCGGTGCTGGCACTGCAGCCGACGACAAGCGCTGCCAGTAGCGCGGTGCCGGGTACGTACGCCATTCGTCGCACGGTCCTGGGCTCCCTTCGTGCGAAAAACGGTTGCCGCTCGATGGCGACCGGTTGACACAATGTGTATCGCACGCGCCGCTGTGAATGCCGGTCGGCCGACTCATTTGCCGACCTTGGCACCGGTTTTGCGCTTTCAGGCTTTTCGGGGGAATCGAGGAACTATGTCGTATGTAGAGGTGCCGGGCGCGAAGGTCCCCATCCGCATGTGGGCCGACCCGGCCTCGGTCGAGGACGTCGCGATGCAGCAGCTGCGCAACGTGGCCACTTTGCCCTGGATCAAGGGTCTTGCCGTCATGCCGGATGTCCACTTCGGCAAGGGGGCGACGGTCGGTTCGGTGATCGCGATGCACGGTGCGGTCTGTCCGGCGGCGGTCGGCGTGGACATCGGCTGCGGAATGTCCGCGGTGAAGACCTCCCTGACGGCCAATGACCTGCCGGGCGACCTGTCCCGGCTGCGGTCGAAGATCGAGCAGGCGATTCCGGTGGGCCGCGGCATGCATGACGAGGCCGTGGAGCCGGAGCGGCTGTACGGCTTCCGGGCGCCGGGCTGGGACGACTTCTGGGGGCGGTTCGACGGGGTCGCCGATGCGGTCAAGTTCCGTCAGGAACGTGCCACGAAGCAGATGGGAACGCTCGGATCGGGCAACCACTTCATCGAGTTCTGCCTCGATGAGTCGGGTTCGGTCTGGCTGATGCTGCACTCCGGATCGCGGAACATCGGCAAGGAACTGGCCGACTTCCACATCGGGCAGGCGCAGAAGCTGCCGCACAACCAGGACTTGATCGACCGCGACCTGGCCGTATTCATCGCCGACACCACGCAGATGGCGGCGTACCGGAACGACCTGTTCTGGGCGCAGGAGTACGCGAAGCACAACCGCGCCATCATGATGGCGCTCTTCCAGGACGTGGTCCGCAAGGAGTTCAAGAAGGCCAAGGTCACCTTCGAGCCGGTCATCTCCTGCCACCACAACTACGTGGCGGAGGAGCGGTACGAGGGCATGGACCTGCTGGTCACGCGGAAGGGGGCGATCCGTGCGGGTTCCGGGGACTTCGGGATCATTCCGGGCTCGATGGGCACCGGCTCGTACATCGTGAAGGGCCTCGGGAACGAGAAGTCCTTCAACTCGGCCTCGCACGGCGCCGGCCGGAAGATGAGCCGCAACGCTGCGAAGCGGCGCTTCTCGACGCGGGACCTGGAGGATCAGACGCGGGGCGTGGAGTGCCGCAAGGACTCCGGCGTCGTGGATGAGATTCCGGCCGCGTACAAGCCGATCGAGCAGGTCATCGAGCAGCAACGGGACCTGGTGGAGGTCGTCGCCAAGCTCAAGCAGGTTGTGTGTGTGAAGGGTTGAGGCCTTTTGCGCGCGACTGAACGGAGGCCCTCCGGACGGAAGGACCTCTGAACGGAGGAGCCCCGGACGCGGGTGGTGTGTCCGGGGCTCCTTCTGGGCTCCGGGCTCTTTCGGGTCTTCGCCGGGCCCAGGCGGTGCGGGTCAGGCGGTGCGGGTCAGGTGGTGCGGTGGACCTTGGTGTTGGAGGCCTGGGCGCGGGGGCGGACCACCAGGAGGTCGATGTTGACGTGGCTGGGGCGGGTGACGGCCCAGGTGATGGTGTCGGCCACGTCGTCTGCGGTGAGGGGGGCCTCGACGCCCGCGTACACCTTCGCCGCCTTCTCGGTGTCACCGCGGAAGCGGGTCGTGGCGAATCCCTCCGTCTTGACCATGCCCGGGGCGACCTCGATGACCCGGACCGGGGTGCCGACGATCTCCAGGCGGAGGGTCTCGGCCAGGACGTGTTCGCCGTGCTTGGCGGCCACGTAGCCGCCGCCGCCCTCGTAGGTGGCGAGGCCTGCGGTGGAGGAGAGGATCACGATCGTGCCGTCCCCGCCCGCGGTGAGGGCGGGGAGCAGGGCCTGGGTGACGTTGAGCGTGCCGATGACGTTCGTCTCGTACATCTGGCGCCAGTCGGCGGGGTCGCCGGTGGCGACGGGGTCGGCGCCGAGTGCGCCGCCGGCGTTGTTGACGAGGACGGCGAGGGTACGGAACGCCGTGGCGAACTCGTCCACCGCATCGCGGTCGGTGACATCCAGGGCGTAGGCCGTTGCCTGGTGGCCCGCCTCGTTGATCTCGGCGGCGAGCGTCTCGATGCGGTCCTTGCGACGGGCGGTCAGGACTACGCGGTAGCCGGCGGCGGCCAGCTGTCGGGCGGTCGCGGCGCCGATGCCGCTGCTCGCTCCGGTGATGACGGCGATCGGGATGGCGGCCATGGCGGACTCCTCGGGCAGCTGATCGGTACGGGGCCAGGATAGGCAGGTGCGCGGTCAGTGGTTGCGCGGGGCGTACATGATCACGGCCATGCCGGCCAGGCAGATCAGCGCGCCGATCACGTCCCAGCGGTCGGGGCGGTAGCCGTCGGCGACCATGCCCCAGGCGATCGAGCCCGCGACGAAGACACCGCCGTACGCGGCGAGGATGCGGCCGAACTCGCCGTCCGGCTGGAGCGTGGCGACGAAACCGTAGGCACCCAGCGCGATGACGCCCGCGCCGATCCAGATCCAGCCCCGGTGCTCACGCAAGCCCTGCCAGACGAGCCAGGCGCCGCCGATCTCGAAGAGCGCGGCGATGACGAACAGAGCGACAGAGCGGGCGACGACCATGGAGTCAGGGTGTCATGGGCGGCGAGGGAGAGGGCGCGCCGAACAGGTGGGTGAATATGGACGATTCGGGGTGATCTGCATCTTCGGGGCATGTTGGTGACACGTAGAGCTGCGCCCGTGGTGTTCGCCGCGGCGACGGCTGCGACTGTGGTGCTGGGGATGGGTGGCGCGGCTGCGGCTGCGACCGTGACTGCCGGTGCGCCGGAGGTGGTGGCCGGGGGCATTGCGCCCCGCAGTCGTCGGGGCGGACGAGCAGGGAGGTGGTGCGGTCGCCCCTCCAGTGGGTGTGCAGCAGCGGGGCCGGTGATGCCGGAGCGGCGGCGTCGTCGGGGGGTGACGAGGACGAACGTGCCTTCGTGTGTTATCTGCTTCGTACACTCTCTGCATGCCACAGAAGCCCCGGGCCCGCCGCAGTGCGCTGATGGCCGAGCTGACCGTCGAGTCGCGCCGCTACATGGCCG
Organism: Streptomyces sp. NBC_01224; assembly: GCF_036002945.1. NCBI lineage: Bacteria > Bacillati > Actinomycetota > Actinomycetes > Kitasatosporales > Streptomycetaceae > Streptomyces > Streptomyces sp. NBC_01224. The sequence goes on from NZ_CP108529.1 coordinate 5,185,745, forward strand.
CGTACGCCCTCTTCAACCAGGCCGTCGCGGACCATCTGCGGCTCCACCCGACCGATCTGCAGTGCCTCAATCTGCTCAGTCTGGAGACGGTGCCGGTCACCACGGGCCGCATCGCGGAGCTGACCGGGCTCACCACGGGGTCGGCGACCCGGCTGGTCGACCGGCTGGAGCGGGGCGGCTATGTGACACGCGAGCGTGACACGGCCGACCGGCGGCGGGTGCTCGTCACGACCGTCCCGGAGCGGATGGCGGAGATCGGTGCGGTGTGGGAGCGGCTGAACGGGGCGTGGGCGGCGATGTTCGAGGCGTACGACGATGACGAAGTGGCTCTGCTCATTGCCCATATGCGGCGGACGGTCGAGCTGAGTGCACTGCAGGTCACGGCGTTGCGGGAGGGGGCCTCGTCAGTCTCCGGCCCCGGACGGGCTTGACGGCGCCCGGTCGTGGTCGTTCTCCTCGGTGTCGTCCGGGGGAGTGGGCGCGAAGTCGTGGAGCGCCTTCGTGACGATCGCATCCAGGCGGGAGTGGTGGGCCCCCCGCCAGTAGACGCGGTCGCACTCCGTGCACTGCGCGAAGACGTCGTACGAGCGCCGGGTGCCGTGCTCCAGATGGTCGCTGACGGAGTCCTTGTCGGCCGCCTTCAGCGGGCCGTTGCAGGCGGTGCATCTGGTCCAGGGGGCCAGATGCGGCGTGAACCGCTCCAGCACGTCGCGCAGTTGGTCATCCGGCCGGTCGCTGTAGACGTACGCCCCGGCCCAGATCTCCCGCCGGTGCAGGAGCCCGCGGTCCCGGGAGAGCAGTACGCGGCGTTCGTCCGCCGACCGGGTGGCCAGCGCGGCATCACCGATGTCCTCGCTCTCGTACGCCGCATCGACGCCCAGCAGCCGAAGCCGCCGGGCGAGCGTGCCGAGGTGGACGTCGAGCAGGAACCGCAGGGGTGCGCCCGGGACGCGCTGGGGGCGTTCCACGGCGCGTACCTCGACCAGCTCGCCCGCCCCCGGGATGTGCGAGACGGGTACGGGGCGGCCGTCGACCAGGAGCTGTCCGGCCTCGGTGAGCGGGATGCCGAGCGACTCCACGACATGACCGAGGGTGGAGGAGCCGTCGGTGGTCACGGCAGAGCGTCCCCTGCGGCGTGCATGGGCGACGAAGAGCCGCAGTGCGGGGTCGACTTCGAGGTGGATCTCCGGTCCGTTCACCTCGTCAGGATGTCATTGCGCGGGGTGCGTCAGCCAGGGGTTTCGGCGCCGGGGGCAGGGCTCAGCGGCGGAAGGCTGCCGCGTGTTCCTGGGCCCAGGTGGCGAAGGCGCGGGCCGGGTGGCCGGTCAGCTTCTCCGTGTCGCCGGTCACCTCGGCCGGTGAGCCGTCCGTGGCGGCCGAGTAGGCGAGCAGCGCGTCGGCGATCGGCTCGGGAACGAAGGGGGCCACGGATTTCTTCCAGGCCTCCCCGGTCACGGTGTCGACGGTGATGGGGCGCCCGGCCGCCGCCGCCAGCAGGTCGATCTGTTCGGCGGCGGTGAGAGATTCGGGGCCGGTCAGGTGGTATGCCGCGCCCTGCAGCCGAGGGTCGGTGAGAACGGTGAGGGCGGCCTCGGCGATGTCGGTCCCATGGATCGGGCTGGTGTGGCTGCGGGGGTGGGGGAGGCCGACGGAGCCGTGGGTCCGTACCGACTCCGCCCACTGGTAGGCGTTGCTCGCGAAGGCGCCGGGGCGGAGCAGCGTCGTGGTGAGGGGCGAGGCTGTCAGGGCCTGTTCCACCGCGTGGTGGGAGGCGGCGATCGGGTTGCCGTGGGCGTCCGGGCCGAGGGCCGAGCTGGAGGACAGCAGCACGATGTGGCCGACTCCGGCGGTCTCGGCCGCGGAGAGGAAGGCGTCGATGCCGGACGCCTCGGCGTAGAGGAAGACGGAGTCGACCCCGTCGAGAGCGGTCGCGAAGGTGGTGGGATCGCCGAGATCGCAGGCCACGATCGGTACGTCGGCGGGCAGGGTGGTGAGCTTCTCGGGGGTGCGCGAGGCGGCACGTACGGCGTGGCCGTCCCGGTGCAGGAGTGAGACGAGCGTGGAGCCGATACGGCCTCGGCATCCGGTGACGAGGGTGAGCATGGGGTGGAGCCTCCTCTGATCATTTTTTATCTGTGATGCGCATAAGCTGCGCGACGCAGATGAATATCCTGGAGTAGGGCCCGCCCGTCAAACGGTTTCGGGCGTGCCCGAAGCGGATGGGCCCGGGCGGCCCCGGCGCCTACAGTTCCCGCATGAAGATCCTCGACCTCGAACCCGGCGATGCCCGACTGGCCGCCGACCTGCTTCCCGTCCTGCGCGAACTCCGCCCGCACCTCACCGAGGACCTCTTCCGGGAGGTGTACGCGAAGGGGCACGCACAGGGGCTGCGGTTCAGCGCCGCCTACGACGACGAGGGCACCTGCGTGGGCGCGGCCGGCTGGCGCATCGTCGACAACACCAGCCAGATCCGGATGCTGTATGTGGACGACCTGGTCACCGCCGAAGGCGCCCGTTCCACCGGTGTCGGCCGCCGGCTCCTCGGGCATCTCGAAGGGCGGGCCAGGGAGGCCGGCTGTCTGCACCTCAACCTGGACTCGGGCACGCAACGCACCGACGCCCACCGCTTCTATCTGCGGGAGCGGCTGAGCATCGTCGCGTTCAACTTCGACAAGGTCCTTGATCTGGACTGAGCTCAAGGCCGGGCCCGGTGTGGGCCTGAGCGTGGGCCGAGGTTCAGCGCCCAGCGTCCGGGGCGTCCGGGGTGAGGTCCAGCTGCCAGTCGTTCGTCAGCAGCACATTGCCGGGCGGGTACTCGAAGTCGCACTTGCCGATCAGGGTGAAGCCGGCCTTGCGGCACACCGCGTTCGACGCGCCGTTGTCGACGGACGGATAGGCGTGCAGATAGCGGTGCTTGTGCTCGGCGCGGGCCTGTTCGGCGACGGCTGTCGTGGCGGCCGTCGCGATGCCCAGGCCCTGGTATCCGGGGAGGACGGCCCACCCCGTCTCGTACACCTCCCGGCCCTGCCAGGTCCGCTCCCAGAAACCGATCGTGCCCACGGCCTCGCCCCCGTCGGCCAGGGCGATGCGGAACATCCTGCCTCCGCCCGTCCGGTCCGCGCTCATCGCCACGTAGCGCTCGTGACGCGCTATGAGCTGCTCCTCCGTCTCGGGGCCGCCCAGATGGTCCATCAGCTCCGGTGCGTTGGCGCGGCGGAGCAGCTCCAGGTCGGCGTCCGACCAGGGCTCGATCCGTACGGATGATGAAGCGGTGCGTTCCATGCCAAAACTGTAGGACGCGGCACTGACAGCCGGATGGGACTTGGGTAATCGGAGGGGGCCCTCCGGCAAATCAGCGTGGGGTGAACGCGGTCGGCGGAACACCGACCGTGGCTGTGAAGTCTCTGATCAGGTGGGCCTGGTCGCTGTAACCGAGCTCCGCGGCGAGTGCCGCCCAGTCCACCTCCGGGTCCGACTCGGCCCGCTCCAGCGCCTCGTGGATGCGGTAGCGGAGGATGACCCACTTGGGGCCGACGCCGACGTACGCGGCGAAGAGCCGTTGGAGCGAGCGCGACGACAGCCCTTCGATGCGGGCGAGTTCGTCGACACGGCGCACCGTGCGGTCAGTACGCACCAGCTCGACCAGGGCCATCGCACGTTCGGCCTGCGGGTCCGGTTCCGGGCCGAGCCCCAGCAGATACGCGTCGAGTGCCGCCACCCGTGCGTCCTCGTCCGCCGGGTCCAGCACGGCCGACGGCGGGGCGGGCGGGGCGAACACCTCGCCCGCGGGGAGCCGCCGCCCCGTCCACTCCGATACCGGCCGGTCCGGTGCGAACGGGCGGAATCCGCCGGGCCGGAACTGCGCACCGCAGACCCGCCCCCGGCCCTCCAGCTTCTGCGTGAAGAGCTCCAGACCGATGCCCGAGACCTCTGCGAACCCGGCACCGTGGTCCTCACCGGTCCCGTACCGCTGGAAGACCAGATTCACGGACGGGTGCGGCACCAGATGGGAGGCGTACGGCTTCGGCAGATCCCAGTCGATGAGCCAGTAGTGCTCCAGGTACGGCCGCAGTGCAGGGGCGGGCTCGCGGCGGCGGAAACGTACCTGCGCGAAGAGTTCGGGGGCGTCGACGATGCCCCGGGTGTCGCGTCGAGGACCTGCCATGGCGGCGATCCTATGACGCGCGGAACTCCGTGGGGGCAGTGTCGCGTTTCTTCAAGCACCGGTCGGCTCCGGCACGCAGGGTCGAAGCATGAAGAAGATCAGCGAGTTGCTGGAAGCGGCCGCCGGGCGGGCCGTCCCCGTGATGCACGGGATCGACGACAACAGCCTGGGAGACCCCACACCGTGCGCGGAGTACGACGTACGGGCCCTGGTCAACCATCTCTTCCAAGTGGTCGTCAACTTCCAGGCCCTGGCGGCCAGGGAGCAGGCCGACTTCGGCGAGGTGCCGGACGCCGTCACGGGGGACTGGCGGGCCCGCTTCGGCGAGGAGACGGCGAAGCTGGTGGCGGCCTGGGCCGTGCCCGGCGCCGACGAGGGGACCGCGGGGTCCATGGGGCTCCCGGCCAGGACCGTCGGGAACATGGTGCTGGGCGATCTGACCGTTCATGCCTGGGATCTGGCCCGTGCCACCGGCCAGGAGTTCGTTCCGGACGAGTCCGTGCTGAGCGAGATCGGTCCCGGGCTGGCCGCGATGGCGCCGATGGCCCGGGAGGCGAAGGTGTTCGGCGAGCCCCATCCCGTACCGGACGGGGCTAGCCCCTTCGAGCAGGTGCTGGCGCTGACCGGCCGGGATCCGGGCTGGCGGCCTCCCGGCGCGTGACGCCGGGGGCCGGAGGGTGTGTGTCCGGCGAACCCGGGCTGTCGTAGAGGCCGCCCAGCCTCGTGTAGGCGCCGTCGACGATGTCCTCGGCGTCCACCAGCATCGCGCGCTCGGCCAGCCGCGCCGCCTGATGCGTGTACGGGGACGGCGGCGCGGGGTGCCGACGCCGCCACCAGCTCTCGCACGCCGCGTAGATACCGCCGGCGAAGACCAGCACGGGGATGGACAGGGCCAGCAGAGTGTCGCCCATGGCAGGCCTCCTCACGGCACGGAAACAACGTAGATGTCTTCTGCATCGGCAGGATCGGCAGGTCAGCTGAAGATCATTCTTCGGCCAATGTATGGCCGAATGCGGGTGATTGGGGGGCGGGAGCCTTGGGCTGACGCCCCCGGCGCGGCCTACCGGCTCCACACATGCACGGCGTCGCCCGCCTCCGACACCGTGTACCAGGTGCCGTCGCCGAGGGCCGTGACTCCGCCCGATACCGGGAAGGGGTACGCGATCTGTGCCACCACCCGCATCTGCGCAGCGTCCGCGCTCACCAGCCAGTGGCGCTCCTCGCCGTACTCCTCGTCCCTCTCCGACGTACCGGCGATGACGGTCTCCTCGTCGAGGAAGCCGCACTCGTAGTCCCAGAGCGTCTCGTCGGCGTCCTTGTCGTCGAGATCGGCCTCGGGGTGGCGGGGAATGGCGTTCTCGGTGTCGAGTTCGGACAGTACGGAACCGTCGTCGACCCGGTGCACGCCGAGTGTCTCCTCGTAATGAGTCACCGTCAAAAAGCGCTCGCCCGAAGGGCTCACCGCCATCAGGACCCGCTCGTCGTCGCAGAACCGCTCGACGGAGAGCTTCTCGCCGTCCCACCGGCCCCACAGCATCGGCACTCCGTCCTGGCCCTCGCCGACGCTCAGCCCCATCCGGGAGGGGTCCGGGTGCGGGACATGATCCGAGCCCGCGGCGACGGTCTCCGCGTCCGCCCGGCCGAGCACCTGCCCGTCGGCGGCGTCGATGACCAGCCACTCGTCCAGCGCCTCCGGGTCGGGTCCGGCATCCGCGACGGGGCCGCGGATGTGGGCCCACACCAGTGTCCCGTCCGCCGAGAACACGGCCGAGCCGCTGTCCGCGTACAGATGCGAACGGTCGGTCGCGTACTCCTCGTACGACGTGTGGAGCGTGCGGCAGCTGCCGTCCCAGCAGCCGTGCCGGACCTCCCAGCGCACCGCGCCCGTCGGGTCCACCGCGCGCAGCGCGTGCACCCCGGCGAAGACCGCGAGATCACCGCTCGGCGCCACCGTGCAGGTACCGAAGCGGCGGGGCCAGGGCGCGGGGAAACGGATCGCCGGGGCGCCCTCGGTGTCCGGGTCGACGGCGACCAGCTCGGTGTCGCTGCGCTGGAGGAGCAGACGCCGGCCGGAAGCGGGCTGCCCGTCGCCGGATGCGGGCCGCATGTCCTCCTGATGTGCGGGCCACCGCAGGAGGTGCGGGGCGTCCGCAGCGTCCTGCTTGCGGTCCAGCGGTGCGGCGAGCGTGGTGACAAGACGTGCGGCGGCAGCCTTGGCCATGGGTCGGCCCTCCCCCTCGTACATGAGTACATCGACTCGTACATGAGTGCATCGGTACGAGGAGAACCGTACGGCGGGGGACCGACAGTCGCTCGCGCCCATGAGGTCGGTGACGCCGTGCCTGGACTCCTCGACTGCTCAAGTGTTCGACGTAGTATCCGGTTTGTGGACCGTGACGATGAGCCAGTCTTCATACGGAGCAAGTGGGGGACGAGCCGCTACGTCTACAACCCCCGGAACCCCATCGGCCTCGCGCTGATCCTGATCACCCCGCTCTTGGCCGTGGTGATCCTGATCCTCATGCAGGAGCGCGTGGGCCCCTTCGCGCGCCCCGAACCCACGCCGTCGAGCACCGTGCCGGCGTACGAGCCCTGGCCGGCTTCGACGTACGTCCCTGACACCGACCCCGCGCCGAGCGCGGAGGAGGGGAGCACGGGCGACCCGTCGGGGCTGTGAACCGGAGGGTGCGGCCGGGCGGCAGTTGCTCCGACTGCTTCGATCGGTATCGGTGTCCCCGCTGCCGGCTCCGGCGGCTGTTGACCGCGACGCTTTCCCGACCGGCGTCAGGTCCGGTACGTCTCAGGCTCGGGACGAAAGGTACGCATCGGGGACGACGGCGACCGGGCAGGGCGCGTAGTGCAGCATCGCGTGGTTCACCGGGCCCAGATGGAATCCGTGCCATCCGCCGGTCCGCCGGGCGCCGACGACCAGCAGTTCGGCACCTGCGGCGGCTTCGATCAGTTCCTGGTGCGCCGGCCCCTGCACCACCGACCTGTGGATGGTGACGTCGGGGGAACCGGTCCGGTCGAGCGCCGCCAGTACCTCTTCGAGGTGTTCCTCGGCCTGTTGGTGGTGTGCGGAGGCCGGGGAGCCCGCGAGGAGCGGATGGCTCATGGCCTCGTGGGCGGGAGAGCGCCAGGCCCGTACGGCGATCAGCTCGCCGTGGCGCGCCGCCGCCTGGTCGAGTGCGAAGGCGGCGGCTGCCGAGGGTCCTGAGGCGCTGCCGATCCCGACGACGACGTGGCCGGCCTTCGGCGGGGTGCTCGGCGCCGTTGCCTGGACCACCACGACCGGGCAGTGGGACCGGCCCGCGAGCGCGAGGCTGACGGACCCCAGGAGCATCCCGGCGATCCGGCCCCGGCCGCGGGAGCCGAGGACGACCAGGGCCGCCTCGTGGCTCTCCCTGACAAGCGTGGCCACCGGGTCCTCGGGCTCCACGGACGTCACCACCTGCACCTCGGGGCCGAGCCGTTGCGCGCGTTCCCGGGCGTCGGCGACGAGACGCTCCGCGACAATCTGTTCGGTGGGACGCTCGGTGTCGGAGGGGGAGTGCGTGCCTTCGTAGCGCTCCCACAGCGACGCGTGGACGACGCGCAGGGGAAGCCCCGATCGTGCCGCTTCCGCCGCTGCCCAGTCCAGGGCACGGAGGCTGCCCTCCGATCCGTCCACTCCGACGACTACGGGGAGCTGCATCGCTCCCACCGCCTTCCGTGCTCGGTCCACCTCGGGCCCGGGTGAATTGCTCGGGCGCGTGTCCGGGCGTGAGCCCGGATGTTTCTACGGTTCGATCGTCAGTACCTGGTTCAAGGGGCGGCGTGGCGTGCGCGGTCCCGTGGGCCCGTATCCCAGGCGGACGATCATCTGTGCGTGCCCCGTGCCGAAGACCGGGTCGCGCAGGAGCCACCGCAGGTCCGGCCATTCGATGGGCTGGGTCGCGAACGAGGTGGACACATTGTGGAGCGTGGCGGTCAGCAGTACGCGCTCCAGCGCCTGTCCTGCGCTCAGCCAGTCCATGGGGTGATCACCCGGGGTGCTCAGCAGGGCCAGTTGCGGCCGCTTCTCGAACCGGACGCGTGCCCGGCCCGGGAGGACGCCGCTTCCCGCGAAATCGCGGGTGGTCGCTCGTTCGGAGGCGTCGCGGGGGCCGAAGGCGTAGTCCGGGATTCCGTCGACGGGCGCCTCGGTCTTCGTGTTCCGGGTCCAGTGCTCCTGCTCCGCCTCCCGTGCCGGATCCCCGCGGTCGTATCCCTCGGCGTCCCGGATCAGTTCGAGCACGGTCTCCAGATGCGGCGGGGCCAGGAACGCGAAGTCCGCGCCCTCGATACGGGCCGCGTCGGCGAACTGCGCACGGATGTCCTCGGGGATCGCCTGCTCGTCGAACGGATAGCGGCTGGTGTGCCGGTCCCGGATCGCAGGGTGGAGAGCGGCGAGCGCTTCATCCGCGGGTTCCCGTGGAGCGTCGGGGCGGACGCCGAGACGGACGGTGGCCAGTACGGCAGGGGCCGATGGTTCGGGCAGCAGCGCGGTGACCGCGTCCAGGCCTTGGTGGGCGGCGGACACCCGCAGGTTCAGCAGCGCCGCGCCGCAGCCCACGTGCAGTGCGCGGTTGGCGGGGTCGGCCTCCGGCATCGCTCGGTCGAGGTCGGCCACGAGGGTGAGGGTCCGGCCGGCGCGTGTGTAGCGGAACTGCCAGGGCTGGGCGTTGTGCATGGACGGGGCGGCGGTGGCATCGGCGACGAGGTCGGCCAGCGTTGCGTCGTCGAGAGTCTGGCTGGGCATCGGAACTCCCGGAGATCGGGAACGGTCGATGGTCTCTTCAGCATGGAACAGATGCCGGCCGGGTGGTATGGGCCTTTCGTCCCTCGGGTGCGCCACAGAGGGTGGCGCTGCGGAGGGTCCCGCGCCCGGACGGTCCCGCACCCCGGAAGGCCCCTTGCCTCGGACCGTTTCAGTCCTCAAGGGCCTCGCCCCGGGGACCGTACAGCTGCAGCAGCCTTTTCCGTGTTCCGTACAGGCGCTCCGCCACCGTCTCGGCGACGTACTTGTACACCGCCCGGCCCAGTACCGCATCGGCCTCGCACAACGAGCGGACGGCAGCGGCATCGAATTCCACGGCCTGTCCTGCCCGGATCACGTGCGCACCCATGTGCCACACGTGCGGGGTGAACAGCCAGGACCAGCCCAGCAGATCGTCCTGGCCCAGCGTCTCGATGACCGCCGCACGACGGCCGGGCACATGGATGTCGACCTCGACCTGTCCGGAGCGGATGATCCAGAAGTGGTCGGCCCGTCTGCCTTCCTCGAAGAGGCGTTCGTCGAGGGCCAGAGGCACTTCGCGGCCCGCCTCGCCGAGCAGGCGTGTCCGGCCGTCGGGCGGGATCACGTCGAGCAGACTCCTGGTCGTTGACATGGAATCCTCCGTCCATGGCGGTCCCTGGAGGGCTGTGACGGCGGCCGCGCGTGTCCGGCCGCGACTGCCTGTTGTGAACGATATGCGCGGTTTTGAGGGGACGCTCGGCCGCGATGCCGGACGGAGTCCACGACGCGCCCGTGCGCCTGAACCGTGGTGCCATGAAGAGGAGCCCCTGACGAAGGGACCGCCCCGGTCATGGCAGCCGCACCGTCCCTGGCACCGTGCCTGCGCTCCGTGCGGGCCGTGGTCTTCGACACCGACGGAGTGATCACCGACTCCGCCCGGAGACACGCCGCAGCCTGGAAGAAGGCGTTCGACGCCTGCCTGTCGGCCGTCCAGGGGCAGCGGCCGTTCGACGCCGAGGACTACCTGCGCCACGTCGACGGCCGCTCGCGGAAGGACGGTGCGGCGGCCTTCCTGGCATCGAGGGGACTGAACCTTCCCGAAGGCAGCCCCGACGACCCACCGGGAACCGCGACGGTATGGGCGATCGCCGCCCGCAAGGACGAGCTGTTCACACAGAGCCTGCGCACCGACCCGGTCGACGTCTGGCCCGGCACGGTCCGTCTCCTCGGCGTGCTGCGCCGTGAGCGGGTGCCCTGCGCCGCCGTCTCCGCGTCCCGGCACGCGACGGAACTGCTGGCGCGGGCCGGCCTCGTCGACCGGTTCGACGCCGTGGTCGACGGAAACGAGGCGCGTCGGCTCCGGCTGCCCGGGAAGCCGGACCCCTCGCTCTTCGTCGAAGCGGCGAGGCGTCTGCGGACCCCGGCCCGGGACACCGCCGTGGTGGAGGACGCGCTGGCCGGGGTCGAGGCCGGGCGCCGTGGCGGCTTCGGGCTCGTGATCGGCGTGGACCGAACAGGCACCCCCGCCTCCGCCGCCGAGCTGCGCCGCCACGGTGCCGACATCGTGGTGCCCGATCCGGGGGACCTGCTGACGGCCGGGGACGACTGATGGCGCGCGCCTGGACCTGGTCGTACGAGGGGTACGACCCGCAGGAGGAACGGTTGCGCGAGGCGCTGTGCACGCTCGGCAACGGATACTTCGCCACCCGCGGAGCCGCGTCCGAGACGTCCGAGGGCCCCTCGCACTACCCCGGCACCTATGCGGCGGGCTGCTACAACCGGCTGACCTCCTCGGTCCGGGGCCGCCGGGTGGAGAACGAGGACCTGGTCAACCTGCCGAACTGGCTGCCGCTGCGCTACCGGATCCACCCCGCCGGTACCGCCCCGGGACCGTGGCTCTCCCCGGATCACGAGCACCTCGTGGAACACCGCCAGTCACTCGATCTGCGCGGGGGCACGCTGACCCGCCGGTCCGTCTACGAGGACGGGGCGGGCCGGCGGCTGCATGTGGAGCAGTGCCGCCTGGTCCACATGGGTGATCCGCATCTCGCCGCCCTGCACACGGTGTTCCGGGCGGAGGGATGGGCCGGCGCGATCGAGGTGGAGACGGGGATCGACGGCGACGTCCGCAACTCCGGCGTCGCGCGGTACCGGGATCTGTCGAACCGGCACCTGACCGGCTGGGTGACCGCGACGGAGGAGGACGGTGCGGTGTCGCTGAGGTGCCGCACGGTGGAGTCGGACATCGGTGTCGCGCTGGCGGCCCGCACACGGGCCGGGTGCGGCGGTGAAGGGAAGGAACAGCGGGTCGGTCCGGGTTCCCGGCACACGGCGAAGGCGGTCTTCCAGCGGCTGATGCTCCCGCTGAGCCCGGACTCCGACGCCGTCGTCGACAAGACGGTGGCGCTGTACACCTCGCGCGACCTGGCGATCGGCAGCCCGCTGCGGGCAGCCGTGGCCGAGGTCCGAAGAGCCCCGGACTTCTCGCATCTGCTCTCCTCGCACCAGCGGGCCTGGGCCGATCTGTGGCAGCAGGTCCGGCTGGAGGTCCCGGGCGAAGCGGGTCGCATTCTCCGGCTGCACCTCTTCCACGTACTGCAGACGCTCTCCCCGCACACCGCCGGACTCGATGTGGGGGTACCGGCGAGAGGACTGCACGGTGAGGCGTACCGGGGTCATGTCTTCTGGGACGAGCTGTTCGTACTGCCGTTCCTGAATCTGCATCTCCCGGAAGTCTCCCGAGGACTTCTCGACTACCGCCACAGGCGGCTGCCCGCAGCCTGCCGAGCGGCGAGCGAGGCGGGCAGGGCCGGGGCGATGTACCCCTGGCAGAGCGCCGACAACGGACGTGAGGAGACCCAGGAGCTCCATCTCAACCCGCGCTCGGGGCGCTGGCTGCCCGACCGCTCCCGGCTGCAGCACCATGTCGGCTCGGCGGTCGCGTACAACGTCTGGCAGTACTGCCAGGCCACCGGGGACACGGAGTACCTGCACTCCCAGGGCGCGGAAATGCTGTTGCAGATCGCCAGGTTCTGGGCGGACAGCGCCGAATGGGACGCGTCCCTGGCCCGGTATCGCATCCGCGGCGTCGTCGGACCGGACGAGTACCACGACGCCTATCCGGGAACCGAGGCTGCAGGCCTCGACGACAACGCGTACACGAACGTGACAGCGGCCTGGGTCCTGTCCCGTTCGACGGAGCTGTACCGCGCCCTGTCCGGGACACGACGCCGGCAGCTCCTCGACCGGTTCCGGCTCGATTCCGATGAACCGGAACGCTGGGAGGACATCTCCCACCGGCTGCATGTGCCGTATCACCGGGGTGTCATCAGTCAGTTCGCCGGTTACGGGGAGCTGGCCGAGCTCGACTGGGAGGGGTACCGGAGGCGGTACGGGGACATCCGGCGGCTGGACCGGATCCTGGAGGCGGAGGGCGACACCGTCAATCGTTACCAGGCGTCCAAACAGGCCGATGTGCTGATGCTCGGCTACCTCTTCTCGCCGGAGGAACTCGCCGGCCTCTTCCGGCAGCTCGGGCATGTGCTGGACGACGACACCTGGCGCGCCACCGTCGACTACTACCTCGCCCGTACGAGTCACGGCTCCACGCTCAGCTCCCTGGTCCATGCCTGGGTGCTGGCCCGCGTACGCCGCGAGGCGGCGTGGAAGTACTGCGAGGAGGCGCTGACCGGGGACGTGACCGACATCCAGGGCGGCACCACCGAGGAAGGCATCCATCTGGGGGCGATGGCGGGCACCCTCGACTTCGTCCAGCGCGGGATGACGGGGCTGGAGACCCGTGACGACGCACTGTGGCTGGCGCCGGCCACGCTGCCCCAGCTCTCGAAACTCGGGATACGCATCAGATTCCGCCGGCACTGGGACGTGGACCTGCGCATCCGTGCCCAGCGCCTACGGATCGCCGTACCGGACTCGCACCACCCGGCCGTCCGGGTCGTCCTGGGAGGCCACACCCATGTGATCACACCCGGTACGGCCCGGTGGCTCGATCTGCCCCCGGTCCGGCACGTCGCTCCCTTGCCCGGCGACGAAAGCCCTGCCCCGCCCGCCCACGGAAGCCCTCCCTCGCCCGGCTGAGGAACAGGGGGGATCGTGGAGGAAGCCGTCGGAGTGACCCCGGCCCCGAACCCACTTCCTCGGCGCCCACCGTCCCCGCGGTCAGTGGGGGAGTGTCATCTCGAAGGATGTGCCCGGGACGGCTGTCGACCTCGATGGTGCCGCCGTGCGCGGTGACCACGGCGTGGACGATCGACAGGCCGAGGCCGGTACTGCCGGTTCCCCGGGAGCGGCTGTGGTCCGCGCGGACGAAGCGGCCGAAGACCTCGGGCTGGAGTTCTTCGGGGATGCCCGGCCCGTCGTCGGTCACGGTCAGACGGGCGGCGGTGTGCTCGGCGCGGAGCCTTACGGTCACCTCGGTGCCGTCGGGAGTGTGGGTGCGGGCGTTGGTGAGGAGGTTGCCGATCGCCTGGTGGAGGCGGTGCGCGTCACCGGTGACGGTCACGGGCTCTTCGGGGAGGTCGAGCAGCCAGCGGTGGCCGGGGCCTGCGGCCCGGGCGTCCTCCGTCGCGTCGAGGACGAGCAGCGTCAGGTCGACGGGTTCGTGGTCCACGCACGCCACGGCTGCGCCCGTCGACTACCGGGTCGCCCCAAGTCGCGTGACCAGGTGGTGCCAGCCTTCCTCCAGGCGCTCCAGCGGAATGCCGCGCTCCTCGGTGAGGTGGTGGACCAGGGCGGTGTCGATGGATCCGAGCAGGGTGTGTGCGAGCAGTTCCGGATCACCGGCCACGTCCGCCCGACGCAGCAGCATCGTGATGTGGCTGAGCCGCAGATGGTGGGCCGGGACGGTGTAGCTGCGCAGCGGGTCCGTCCGGCTGGCCAGGATCAGGGGGTGTTGATCGCGTTCGTGGCGCAGGACGGCGGGCCCGAAGGCGTGCAGACGCTCCGCCGCGCGGGCGCCGGGGCCCAGGGGCGGCGGACCCGAGAGGAAGGCGGCCTGGAGTTGCTCCTCCCGATGGTCCAGGAGCGCGAGCAGGAGTCCGGCTCGGTCGCCGAAGCGCCGGAAGACGGTGCCTTTGCCCACCCCTGCGGCGGCGGCCACCGATTCCATGGTCAGGTTCGCTGCTCCGCACTCGGTCAGAAGCCGGGAAGCGGCGTCCAGCAGGCGCGTGCGATTGCGCGCCGCGTCCGCCCGTAGCTGCGGCGGCTCACCGGTCGGGGCGAGCGGGAGACTCGTCCGCGCCTCGCCGGGGTCGGGTGGCCTGAGCGGCGGGGGCACGTGACCGGTCATGGGCTCAGAGTAGCGCCCGGAAGTCTTAAGTGGACCGCGGTCCGCTTAAGTGGTACAAATTTCAACGGACCACGGTCCGCTTGTCCGCAGATTCCGCCTTCCGGGAGTTCTCCATGTCTGTACGCATCCTCGCGCTCGTCGGCAGCCTCCGCGCCGGCTCGCACAACCGTCAGCTCGCCGAAGCCGCCGTCAAGCACGCCCCCGCGGGTGTCGACATCGAGCTGTACGAGGGCCTGGCCGACGTGCCCTTCTACAACGAGGACGTCGACGTCGAGGGAAGCGTCCCGGCCGCTGCCGCCCGACTGCGCGAGGCGGCGGGTCAGGCCGACGCGTTCCTGCTGTTCTCGCCCGAGTACAACGGCACCATGCCGGCCGTCCTGAAGAACGTCATCGACTGGCTGTCCCGCCCGTACGGCGCCGGCGCCATCTCCGGCAAGCCGGTCGCCGTGGTCGGCACCGCCTTCGGTCAGTACGGCGGCGTATGGGCGCAGGACGACGCCCGCAAGTCCGCCGGGATCGCGGGCGGTGTGGTCCTGGAGGACGTCAAGCTGTCCATCCCGGGCTCCGTGACGCGCTTCGCCGACACCCACCCCGCCGACGACGCCGAGGTCGTCACCGCGCTCACCGAGGTCATCCAGCAGGTGACCTCGCAGGCCGCCTCCGCGGCTGCCTGACCACTCGCGTGCGCCTCGTCGAGGCGCCGACGAAGGCCGGCCGCGCCGGTCGGGGCATCACCGTCACCGCCGTGCGGACCGACGTCGAGGCGGAAGCCCTGGACTTCCCTGGCTCACCGAAGGGCCGTCGCGACACTCGCGTGTTGCGACGGCCCTTCGGTATCTGCCGTGTGCGGAGGGGGCTTCCAGGGCCTCGAATCGATGGCGCCAGTCCCCCGGAAACGCGCGACGCGCGGGTTCCGGGGGACTTCTGCATGCGCCCACCTGTGGAAACGGGGCAGGTCCCGGGGTCTTCGCAGAACGCTCACAGGCGATCATTTGTGAGAGCGGGCTGAGTGAACCGCAATCCGATGCCCCGGACCGTCAGGTCTGTGTGATGACCATCACGCTGATCATTTCGGTTTCGGTGTCGTCCGGATGCGGGGTGCCGGGCGTATGCCCGGTGAGACCGAGGAGATCCAGGAGCTGATTGTTGACCGTCGAGGAGTTCGAAGAGTTCTATGCGCAGACGGCCGCCCGGCTGACGGGGCAGTTGTTTGTGATGCTCGGCGACCAGCACGAGGCGCAGGACGTGGTGCAGGAAGCTTTCGTCAAGGGCTGGAGCCGACGGCGTCAGCTCGACCGTGACGGGCAGCCCGAGGCGTGGATCCGTAGGGTCGCCTGGCGACTGGCGGTGAGCCGGTGGCGAGGGCGGCGCCGTATGGCGGATGCCTGGCAGCGCAGTGGTGCCCCGCCTCATATGGAGGCTCCCGGTCCGGAGTCGGTGGCCTTGGTGGAAGTGCTGCGGGATCTGCCGCCCAAACAGCGCCGCACGCTGGCCTTGCACTACGTATGCGATCTGACTGTCGAGCAGATCGCCGCGGAGACCGGTCTGGCGGCCAGCACCGTCAAGACGCATCTGGCCCGGGGCCGGGCCACGCTCTCGCGTCGTCTGCAGGATCCGCGTACCGAGGAGGGGACCTGTGTCTGAATCCCAAGACCCGCTGCGGTCCCTGTTCAAGGAGGCTGCCGCCACCGGCCAGTCCCGCGCCCGTTCCGCTCCGCTCTCCTTCATCACCGAGCGTGCGGAGCAAGTGCGCAGGCGCCGGATCCTTGCGCTGGCTGTCGGAGTCTGTCTGGTCTTCTCCGGCGCGGGTGCGGCCGTGGCCGCGCTCCTGCCCGACAGCACCAGCACCACCGTCCCGGCCACCACCCCTTCCACCCCCCGGCCCTCTCCTGTGTCCTCCCTGCCCTCCTCGCCCCGCACCAGCCCGCCGCCGATGGGCAGCCCGTCCCCGGGTCAGGGCACATCGGGGGCAGCGGCCACCCCCACCCACAGCCAGAGCGACCCGCCCCGCTGATCTTCCGCCTCCCGTGCCCCGGGTGACGCCTGCCCGGGGCCGTTCGGCACGCGCACATTCGACCCAGGAGATTCTGTTGTGAGCCTTTCATCCCCCCACCGGCAGCGTGAGCGTCCGCCCGCCCGGACCAGGACCGCTCCCGGGCGGCCCCGCGATACGCCGTCACCGAGCACGACATCCTTCGGCCGGCTGTTTCTCCGGCGGCTGTTCCTCCGGCTCAAGCCCGCCGACCGCGAGGTGCTGTGGCTGTACCTGCTGACCCGCGCGGGCATCTGGATCATTGCCTACTGCACCCGCTGGCTGTTCGCCGACGACCGCCAGACCCACCACGCCGCCTCGTTCTTCTCACCGTGGCAGCGGTGGGACTGGTGGCACTACCTGCACATAGCCCAGGACGGCTACTTCCCGGGCCAGTCCGGCCCCTGGATATCCGGCTGGGACAACAGGGAAGCTTTCTTCCCCGGCTTCCCCTTCGTACTGCGGGCCGTCCACACCATCATTCCGAGCTGGCCCGCGGCCGGTGCGCTGATCTCCCTCGTTGCCGGAGGCGTCGCCGTGCTGGCCCTGGCCCGCATCGCCCGGCTGCACCTGCCACAGGACGACGCGGGACAGCGCGCAGCCCTGTTCTTCCTGCTCTCCCCGTGCGCGGTCTTCCTGGCCGCCGGCTACACCGAAGCGCTCTTCCTCGCCCTGGCCCTGCCGGCCTGGCTGGCCGCCCAGCGCCTCAACTGGCCGCTCGCAGCCCTCCTGACGTGCCTGGCCACCACCGTCCGTGTC
Source organism: Streptomyces sp. NBC_01224 (assembly GCF_036002945.1). Taxonomy (NCBI): domain Bacteria; kingdom Bacillati; phylum Actinomycetota; class Actinomycetes; order Kitasatosporales; family Streptomycetaceae; genus Streptomyces; species Streptomyces sp. NBC_01224. The sequence continues at coordinate 5,202,768 of NZ_CP108529.1, forward strand.
AGCGGCCTCTTCCTCGCCGCGGCGCTCGCGGTCCACTTCCTGGTCACCGCCCGCACCCCCGCCCACTGGCGACGTCTTCCCTGGCTGGCGCTGCCCGCCCTCCCGCCGTTTCTCTACAGCTGGTACCTGCACGCGCACACCGGCGACTGGATGGCCTGGAAACACGCCGAGGAACGCGGTTGGTACCGCGACTTCCACGCCCCCTGGGAAGCCTGGCAGAACACCTGGCACGCCGCCTTCGGGCACTCCCAGAGCACCGGGTACGCCCTGATGAGCCAGGCCGAACTCCTCACCATGCTGGTCGGCATCGGCCTGTGCGGCCTGCTGCTCCGACAGCGACGCTGGCCGGAAGCCGTGTACATCGGCCTCAGCCTGTGGGCCCTGGGCACTTCCTACTGGTACACCTCCATCCCCCGCGCGACCCTCCTGTGGTGGCCCCTGTGGACCGGCCTCGCTGCCTGGAGCCTGCGAAACGCCCGCATCCAGACCGCCTACCTCGTCATCGCGGCACCCCTGATGACCGTCTTCGCCGTCACCTTCCTCTCCGGACGATGGGCCGGCTGACCCGCACTCCGCGGAAGCAGCGGTGACGCCGAATCCATCGGCCGGGCCCGGGCGTTCAGCACTCCGGTCGGCGCCGCGGAAAGTGACGCCGGGCCGGTCCCTGGGCCTGGCCTGCGGTGTGGGCGGTCCGATCGTGGGCTGCTCAGGCGGGAGCGAGTCGCTTCCGCGCCGTTTCGAAGTGTTCGTCGGCGACGTGGCCTGACGGGCGTTCCCGGACGGCCCCGGGGCAACCTCTCCAGTGGGCCGTCCGTACTGAATGAAAATCCAGGTCAGGGCCAGACCAGGCAGTACGCCTGATGCCCCGCGTCATGCAGACGATGGCTGAAATCCTGCCACTCGTGCAGCAGTTGGTAGACGTTGAACGCGTCGCGCGGGCCGCCGCGGTCCGGGACCGTGGACCAGATGAAGGCTGCGGCACCCACCGTCTCCTCGCCGACGCCGCGCAGCGGGTCGACGACCGTCATCGGGAGCTTGACCACCGCGTAGTCGGGGTGCAGTACGACCAGTTCCAGCGGTGGGACCTTGTGCAGGGGTATGCCCTGGATGCCGGTGAGGACCATCGCCGCCATCGTCTCCGGCTTGATCTTGGTGAACATGCCGCCCATGCCCAGTTCGTCGCCGCCGAGCTCCTCGGGGCGCATCGAAATGGGCACGCGTGCCGCGGTCGCCCCGTCAGGGGCACCGAAATACTTGTAGGTCACCCCCATCCGGCCACCACTCCTGCTTCCGGCTCCGACACCCTGCGCACCACCGGCCTGTATGCCCTGCTTGCGTTCCGCCTCACGCCGGTGCCGACCCCGCCGGGCAGGCTCGGGCCCCAGGTCGTCGGTCCCTTCGCCCACTCCGCCACCGCGATGCATATCTCATCCACCCGACTACTACTTAGGAGACACAGCCCCCGCCGCGCAACCCGATCATCGTGTCAGTGACCTCCCCCGCGGACGTGCGGTGAAACACCTGTCCGCAAGACCGTCCGTGGCTCTGACACCATGGCTTGTGTGAGCTTTCCCTATGACGCCCCAGTTTCGCAGACGCTTTTCGACCGCGCGTCCCTCGTGACGCCCGGCGGCGTGAACTCTCCCGTCCGTGCCTTCCGGGCCGTGGGCGGTACACCCCGCTTCATGGTGTCCGGTACCGGTCCGTACCTCACCGATGCCGACGGCCGTGAGTATGTCGACCTCGTGTGCTCGTGGGGGCCGATGATCCTCGGCCACTCCCACCCCGAGGTCATCGCCGCAGTCCAGGAGGCTGTCGCCCGCGGCACCTCGTTCGGTACCCCCGGTGAGGGCGAGGTCGCGCTCGCCGAGGAGATCGTGGCCCGGGTCGAGCCCGTGGAGCAGGTGCGGCTGGTGTCGTCCGGCACCGAGGCGACCATGTCCGCGATCCGTCTCGCCCGCGGGTTCACCGGCCGGGCCAAGGTGGTGAAGTTCGCCGGCTGCTACCACGGCCACGTCGACGCCCTGCTCGCCGCCGCAGGGTCCGGGGTCGCGACCTTCGGTCTCCCGGACACCCCGGGGGTCACCGGTGCGCAGGCCGGCGACACGATCGTGCTGCCGTACAACGACCTGGACGCCGTGCGGGAGGCGTTCGCCGCGCAGCCCGGCGAGATCGCCTGTGTGATCACCGAGGCGTCGCCGGGCAACATGGGCGTCGTACCGCCGCTGGACGGTTTCAACGCCGGGCTCAAGGAGATCTGCGCCGCCAACGGCGCGCTCTACATCTCCGACGAGGTCATGACCGGTTTCCGTACCTCGAAGGCCGGCTGGTTCGGCATCGACGGGGTACGGCCCGACCTGATGACCTTCGGCAAGGTCATGGGCGGCGGCTTCCCGGCAGCGGCCTTCGGCGGCCGTGCGGACGTGATGGCGCACCTCGCCCCGGCCGGTCCCGTCTACCAGGCGGGCACCCTCTCCGGTAACCCGGTGGCCACCGCCGCCGGTCTCGCCCAGCTGCGGCTGCTCGACGACGCCGCGTACGCGAAGGTGGACGCGGTCTCCGCGGAGATCCGCGGCCTGGTCGGCGAGGCGCTCGCCAAGGAAGGCGTGGCACACACCGTGCAGGCGGCGAGCAACATGTTCTCCGTCTTCTTCACCGACCGGCCGGTGCGGAACTACGAGGACGCGAAGCAGCAGGAAGCTTTCCGCTTCACCGCCTTCTTCCACTCGTTGCTGTCGCAGGGCGTCTACCTGCCGCCGTCCGCCTTCGAGTCCTGGTTCGTCTCCACCGCCCACGACACGCAGGCCGTCGAGCGCATCGCCGCCGCCCTGCCCGCCGCTGCCCGCGCCGCATCGGAGGCCACCGCATGAGCGAGAACGGAAGCCGCAAGGACATCACCGTCGTCCATCTGATGCGGCACGGCGAGGTGCACAACCCGGAGGGCGTGCTCTACGGGCGCCGCCCCGGCTACCACCTCTCCGAGCTCGGCCGGCAGATGGCGGACCGGGTCGCCGAGCACCTGGAAGGCCGCGACATCACCCATGTCGTCGCCTCCCCGCTGGAGCGTGCCCAGGAGACGGCCACACCGATCGCCAAGACGCACGGCCTCGACCTGGCCACCGACGAGCGGCTCATCGAGGCCGCCAACGTCTTCGAGGGCAAGACCTTCGGGGTCGGCGACGGGGCGCTGCGCAAGCCGGACAACTGGAAGCACCTGACGAATCCGTTCCGGCCGTCGTGGGGCGAGCCGTACATCGAGCAGGTCGTACGGATGATGGGCGCCCTGGACGCCGCGCGTGACGCGGCGCGCGGGCACGAGGCGGTGTGCGTCAGCCATCAGCTGCCGATCTGGATCGTGCGCAGTTTCGTGGAGCGGCGGCGGCTGTGGCACGACCCGCGCAAGCGGCAGTGCACGCTCGCGTCGTTGACCAGCTTCACGTACCAGGGCGACAAGATCGTGTCGGTCGGGTACACGGAGCCGGCGCGGGATCTGGTGCCGGCGCATCTGCGGGCCGGCGCGAAGCCGGTGAAGGGGAAGTCGAAGGCGTTCGGCGCGTAGCCGGCCCGGGGCCGGCGGTGAGGGGTGTGCCGGGCCCCGGTCTTCCCGGTCGTCCGGTTGCCGTTCTGTCCTCAATCGCCGGACGGGCTTGATTTTCCGCCCGTCCGGCGATTTTTGCCGTCGTCCCAGGGCCGGCGATTCTGCTGCCGCCTTGGGACCGGGGACTGAGTCCCTTCAGCGATTGATCACTCCGTCGGCGGTTGAGCCCTGCTCCCGCCGCGGCCGGCTCGCTCAGCCATGCGTTCGGTCGAGGCCGAGGTCTGGTCGCGCAAAGAAAAATATGCTAATCGGCGGAACCTCTGTGCTGCTCCCCTCATCTAAGCCTTTGCCAGTTTGTATGGACTTGAGGCAAAACGACCGCAGATGGGGAACTCATGCGCGACATCAGCCGAAGGGGTCTGCTCGGAGCCGGGCTTGGGGCCGCGGCCGCCATCGGCCTGACGGGGTGCGGTTCCTCCGATGCGGGCCTGCCGGGCGCTGATACGGGGGAGAAGGGCGCCGACGGGCACACCCGGGGGACTGGACCTGCGAAGAAGGACGTCCGCGAGATAGGGGACGGTTCCACCGCGGACACCGGGAAGCAGCCGCACCAGCCTTCCGCGCCGGTTCCGCTCGAACCCGGGCAGACGCCACCGCAGTTCGTGATCTTTTCCTGGGACGGGGCGGGCGAGGTCGGCAACGGGCTCTTCCCGCGCTTTCTGGAACTCGCCAAGGATCATGAAGCGTCGATGACCTTCTTCCTCTCCGGCCTCTATCTGCTGCCCGAGTCGAAGAAGTCCATGTACCGGCCGCCCAACAACCCGATCGGCGCTTCCGACATCGGTTATCTCACCGATGACCACATCAAGCAGACGCTGAAGTACGTCCGGCAGGCCTGGCTCGACGGGCATGAGATCGGCACCCACTTCAACGGGCATTTCTGTGGCGGTTCCGGATCGGTCGCGAACTGGTCGGCCTCCCAGTGGCAGAGCGAAATCGATCAGGCGGTCTCCTTCGTCACCGAATGGCGCACCAACACCGGCTGGGCCGACCTCGATCCGCTGCCTTTCGACTACCGCAAGGAACTGGTCGGCGGACGCACTCCCTGTCTGCTCGGCCAGGACAATCTGCTGCCCACGGCGCGCAAGCTCGGCTGGCGCTACGACGCCAGCTCGCCCGGTGGCACCCAGGTATGGCCCCAGAAGCGTCAGGGCGTGTGGGATCTGCCGCTGCAGGGCATGCCGTTCCCGGGGCACTCCTTCGAAGTCCTTTCGATGGACTACAACATCCTCGCCAACCAGTCGGTGAATTCCACCAAGGGCATGCCTTCGCGTTATCCGGGCTGGCGCAAGCAGGCCGCCCAGTCGTATCTCGCCGGTTTCAACCGTGCGTACACGACGAATCGCGCGCCCTTCTACATCGGAAACCATTTCGAGGAGTGGAACGGCGGCATCTATATGGACGCGGTCGAGGAAGCGATCAAGAAAATCGCGGGGAAGCCGGATGTCCGGCTCGTCTCCTTCAAGCAGTTCGCCGACTGGCTCGACGTCCAGACCCCGGCCGTGCTCGACAAGCTCCGTACGCTGGGAGTCGGACAGTCGCCCGAAGGCGGCTGGAACGCCTTCTTTAAACAGGCCTGACAACGGGCTTTACGGGCACCGAGGGGGGTGCCCGAGATCGCCGGAACCGCCATGCGAAACTTTTCACATGAGCTATGGCCGCGCACCTCGACGCCGCTTCACCCTGCTCGCCGCCCCCGCGGCGGCCGTCGCACTCGCACTGACGCTGACCGCGTGCAGTGGTGACGGCAACAAGGCCGGCGGCGGTGGCAACACCCACTTCGTCACGGGCAGTGGCGGAATCTCCACTGTGGCCAAGGGCGACCGCAAGGCCGCCCCGAAGCTCGACGGTGAGACCCTCGACGGCAAGCAGCTCGACGTCGCCGACTACAAGGGCAAGGTCGTCGTGGTGAACGTGTGGGGGTCGTGGTGCGGACCCTGCCGTCTGGAGGCCCAGTACTTCGCGAAGGTGGCGAAGGAGACGAAGAACAAGGGCGTCCAGTTCATCGGGATCAACACCCGCGATCCCGAGAAGGGCCCCGCGATCAGCTTCGAGAAGGACTACGGGGTCACCTACCCGAGCTTCTTCGACCCGACCGGCAAACTCATGCTCCGCTTCCCCAAGGGCACGCTGCGCCCGCAGGCTATTCCGTCGACCGTGGTCCTGGACCGGGACGGGAAGGTCGCCGCCCGTTACCTGACCGCGCTCGACGACACCAAGCTGCACAAGATGATCGACCCGCTGATCGCGGAGAAGTGATTCCGTGCTCACCCTTGCCGCACTTCCGGGGCAGAACGAGACCGTGATGAGCGGGGCGCTGATCGTCGCCCTGCCCATCGCCGTACTCGGCGGACTCGTCTCGTTCTTCTCGCCGTGCGTCCTGCCGCTCGTGCCCGGCTATCTCAGTTACGTCACCGGCGTCAGCGGCACCGACCTGGCGCAGGCCCGGCGGGGGCGCATGGTCGTGGGCGCCTCGCTCTTCGTGCTCGGCTTCACCGCCGTGTTCGTCTCCGGCGGCGCGCTCTTCGGCTTCTTCGGCCAGACCCTCCAGGAGCACAGCGCAACGCTCTCCAAGGTCCTCGGCGTGCTGATGATCCTGATGGGGATCTTCTTCATGGGCCTGATGCCGTGGATGACGCAGCGCGAATTCCGTATCCACAGAAGGCCGGTGACCGGGCTGGCGGGCGCACCGCTGCTGGGCGCCCTCTTCGGGATCGGCTGGACCCCGTGCCTCGGCCCGACGCTCAGCTCGGTGAGCATCCTCGCGATGGACCAGGGAACCGCCGGACGCGGGGCGATACTGACCATCGCCTACTGCCTCGGGCTCGGCCTGCCCTTCGTGCTCGCCGCAGTCGCCTTCCGCAAGGCGCTCGGCGCGTTCGGCTGGGTCAAGCGCCACTACGCATGGGTCATGCGCATCGGCGGCGTCATGATGATCGCGACCGGACTGCTCCTGCTGACCGGTCTGTGGGGCAGCATGATGCAGGAATTGCAGGGCTGGTCCAACGGCTTCACGGTGGGGATCTGAGTTCCATGAGCAACACCAAGTCCAACCCGGCCCAGGAGCGCGAGCGCCGGGACGAGCGGGAGATCCGGGACGAGCAGGACCGGGAGAACGCCCGCGAACTCGGTGCGGCCGGCTCCCAGCTCTCCACCGCCCCGCGCGAGGAGAGCGCGGCCAACCTGCCGGCCATGGGCGTCATCGGCTGGGTTCGCTGGTTCTGGCGGCAGCTCACCTCGATGCGGGTCGCGCTGATCCTGCTCTTCCTGCTGTCGCTCGGCGCCATCCCCGGCTCGCTGATCCCGCAGAACAGCGTGGACGAACTGAAGGTGCAGACCTTCAAGGAAGCCCACACCACCGTCACGCCGATCTACGAGAAGCTCCAGTTCTTCGACGTCTACAGCTCGGTGTGGTTCTCCGCGATCTACATCCTGCTGTTCATCTCGCTCATCGGCTGCATCGTGCCGCGCACCGGCCAGTTCGTAGGCCAGCTGCGCAGCCGCCCGCCGGGCGCCCCGAGGCGCCTGACCCGGCTGCCCGCGTACACCACCTGGCGCACCGAGGCCGAGCCCGAGCAGGTCCGCGAGGCCGCGCTCGCGATGATGCGCAAGCGCCGCTACCGCGCGCACACCGCGGGGGACGCGGTCGCCGCCGAGAAGGGCTACCTGCGCGAGGCCGGGAACCTGATCTTCCACATCGCGCTGATCGTGATGCTGGTGGCGTTCGCCTACGGACAGCTCTTCAAGTCCGAGGGCGCCAAGCTGATCGTCGAGGGCGACGGCTTCTCCAACACGCTGACGCAGTACGACGACTTCAAGGCGGGTTCGCTGTTCGACAGTGACTCGCTCGCCCCGTTCAGCTTCAAGCTCGACAAGTTCATCGGTACGTACGAGCGCAGCGGCCCCCAGATCGGTACGCCCCGGACCTACGAGGCCCATGTGACGTACACGAAGGGCGCCTACGGCAAGCCGCAGAAGACCGTGATCAAGGTCAACGAGCCGCTGGTCGTCGACGGCACCAAGGTCTATCTGAACGCGCACGGCTACGCGCCCGTCGTCTCCGTCAAGGACGGCAGCGGCAAAGAGGTCTACCGGAACGCCGTGCCGCTGCTGCCCATCGACAACAACGTCACCTCGACCGGGGCGATCAAGGTGATGGACGGCTACCGCGACAAGAACGGCAAGAAGACCCAGCTGGGCTTCCAGGCCTTCTTCGTGCCGACCTTCGCAGGCGACGGCAAGGGCACGATGTTCTCGCAGTTCCCGGCCGCCGACATGCCCGTGCTCGCCCTCAACGGCTTCTACGGCAGTCTCGGCGTCGACTCCGGACTGCCGCAGAACGTCTACCAGCTGGACAAGTCCAAGATGTCGGAGTTCAAGGACAGCAAGGGCAAGCAGCTCAAGCAGCGCCTGGCGGTCGGCGACACGATGAAGCTGCCCGACGGCGCCGGCTCGATCACCTTCGAGGGCGTCGAGGAGTGGGCCAGCTTCCAGATCTCCGAGCAGCCCGCCAGCGGCTGGGCGCTCACCGGAGCCATCGCCGCGATCGCCGGACTCGCGGGCTCGCTGTTCATCCAGCGGCGCCGCATCTGGGTGCGGGCCGTACGCGGTGCGGACGGCGTCACCGTCGTCGAAATGGCGGGTCTCGGCCGCAGCGAGTCCGCGAAGCTTCCCGAGGAGCTGGCCGATCTCGCGGTCACGCTCAATGCCGTCGCGCCCACCGCGCCCGGCCCTGACACCGACCCCGGATCAGATTCCGGCTCCGTCGAAGAATCCCCCGTAGAACCTGCCGAAGGGGCTGAGAAGTGAATCTCGCCGCCGCAACCAACGAGAACCTGGCGCACACCAGCAATGTGCTGATCTATTCGTCGATGGCCGTCTACACCCTGGCCTTCTTCGCGCACATCGCGGAATGGGTGTTCGGCAGCCGCAGCAAGGTCGGCCGCACCGCCGCCGCGCTGACCGGTGCCGAGGGTGCGGCGGCCGCCGCCACGGTGAAGGTGCAGGTCGCGGAGAAGGGCGGCGGCACCGCCGTACTCGACCGCCCGAAGATCATCACGCGCTCCGCGGCCGGTACCCGCGACGTCCCGGACGGGCCCGGCGCGGCCGGCGGCACGTTCAAGGGCGACCTGTACGGACGCGTGGCGGTCTCCATGACCGTGCTCGCCTTCCTCGTGCAGGCCGGCGGTGTCCTCGCCCGTGCGCTGTCCGTGCAGCGTGCCCCGTGGGGCAACATGTACGAGTTCTCCATCACCTTCTCCACGGTGGCGGTGGCCGCGTACCTGATCCTCCTCGCGCTGAAGAAGAACGTCCGCTGGATGGGGCTGCTCCTGGTCACCACCGTCCTGCTGGACCTCGGTATCGCGACCACGGTGCTCTACACCTCCAGCGACCAGCTGGTGCCCGCACTGCACTCGTACTGGCTCTGGATCCACGTCTCCACCGCCATCATCTGCGGCGCCGTCTTCTACATCGGTGCGGTCGCCACCCTGCTCTACCTCTTCCGCGACAGCTACGAGAGCAAGCTCGCCAATGGCGTGCAGCCCGGTTCGTTCGCCCAGTCCGTGCTCTCCCGGCTGCCCGCCGCCTCGACGCTCGACAAGTTCTCGTACCGCATCAACGCCGCGGTCTTCCCGCTGTGGACGTTCACGATCATCGCGGGCGCCATCTGGGCGGGCGACGCATGGGGCCGCTACTGGGGCTGGGACCCCAAGGAGGTCTGGTCCTTCATCACCTGGGTCGCGTACGCCTGCTACCTGCACGCCCGCGCCACCGCAGGCTGGAAGGGCCGCAAGGCCGCCTACCTGGCACTGATCGCCTTCGGCTGCTGGCTCTTCAACTACTACGGCGTGAACATCTTCGTCACCGGCAAGCACTCCTACGCAGGCGTCTGACCGGTCCCCATCCCATAGGGGTGGCCCCCATCCCGTACGGGTGCGGATCCCGCACCACCGGGCCACGCTGGAACCATGACCGATGTGACCCCCGTCATCGAGCGTGGCACCAGCGAGACCCATGGTGACCAGCACATCCTGCGGTTCACGCTACGGCTGCCCCACCCCGTCCCGCGGGTGTGGGCAGCCGTTGCCAGTTCCGAGGGGCTGCCCGGCTGGCTCGCCGCCGCCGACCCGTTCGAACCGCGCATCGGCGGGGCCGTCACGCTGCGCTGGCTGAACACCGACCGGGACGGGCATGCCACGGTCGCCTCCGGCACCGTCACCGCCTGGGACATCGAGCGGGTCGCCGAATACACCCTCGAAGGACTCCACGGCCGCATCCGCTTCCACCTGGAGCCACCGCGCGGCGACCATGTGCTGCTGCGCTTCACCAACGAGTTCCGGGGCGACGACGAGCTGCGCCTGGACTGCCTCGCCGGCTGGCACGACCACTTCCGCTACCTCGTCGACGCGCTCGACGGATACCCCGCCGACTGGTCGAAGTGGACCCCGGTCCGGTGGGCGGGGCTGCGCGAGGAGTACGTGGAGGCCGAGCGGTGACGCGGCGTCACGGTGCCGAGGACGGCGGCAGGCACTTCGGATCCGGCGGCGTGCGTTCAGGCCAGGCGATCGCCACGAACCGCTGACGGGCGTCCTCGGGCGCCAGCTCCACCACAGGCACCGCCTTGTTGTACGGGTTCCCGTGGTTGTCCAGGCAGATCCAGCCACTGGCCCCCGACACCCGCAGCGAACCCTTCACCCGCGGCCACTGCTCACCCACGTCCGCGGGCTGCGGAAGCTGCTTGCCGTCCGGGGTCGCCTGCCGGATGCCGTGCACCGCCAGCGACATCGCGTCGTACGCGATGATGACCTGGCCGTCGGTCAGCTCCTGGTGACCGGTCGGACCGATCGGTCCCACGGGCTTCTTCGCCACCGTGGCCAGCAGGTCCAGGAAGCTCCGGTAGTCCGCCGGGGAACCGCCCGTCGCCGCCCCGCCCTTCTCCTTCGCCACCGCCCAGGCGTCCGGGTGCGCCAGCGAGGCGTAGCGGACCGTCACCTTGCGGCGCAGCGCGCCCCGGTCGAGCTTCTTGTCGCGGCCGAGGTACGAGCCCTCGTCGCCGGTCAGGATCGTGAACGGGCGGTTCTGGCAGCCGCGAGCCCCGAGCGCGTTGATGAACTGCCGCAGCTGGGTGTGGCGTCCGGCGAAGAACACCGTATCCGCATCCGTGTCGCAGATGAGGTGCGTGATCTGCTGGAACGTGTTGGCCGTGGTGCCCTCGTCGTTGGGGTCCTCGCGCGAGGTGAACAGCTGCGGCTCGTACTGCGTGCCCTTCACCAGCGAGGTGAACGCCGCCCGCAGCGTGTCCGTGTAGTGGTCCCCGGTGCGGGTGTCCTGCACCAGCAGCGCCTTGTCCGCCTTCACCTTCCCGAAGTGCGCCAGCGCCCGCGCCTCGTCCCGGTTCGTCGGCGACACCCGCGCCAGACCGGGGAACGGGTCGCCGCCCGGGCCGTTGGCGATGTCGTCGGCGGTGATCGTGGTACCGACGACCGCGATGTGCGCGGCGGTCAGCTCCTTGACCGCCGACCTGACCTGCGTACTGCTGGTGGCGACCCCCGACACGGCCCGCAGATGGTCCGGGGCCCCGGTCATCTTCTTCAGCCGGTCCACCGTCGGCTGCCACAGCAGGTTGTTCTTCCCCGTGTTGGCGAGAACCAGCCGGATCCCCGGCACCTGCTCGTTCGACAGATGGTTGGCCCGGTACTGCTCGGCGAACGCGCCCTGCAGCTCGCGCTGCATCTTGGTCTGCATGGCTTCGTCCGTCGACGTCAGCGGCAGCAGCAGCGCGACCGTCGCGTACCGGCCGGGCTTCAGGGTGTCGTTCTCCCGGGCGATGGCCGCGGCGACCTCGGTCAGCTTCGGCCGCCCGAAGTCGTAGCCGTCGCCGGAGACACCTATGCACTCGTCGCTGCCCTGCGGCCGCTCGACACCCTTCGCGCAGGAGCGGTCCTCGGGGGCGGTGAGCCGGCCGATGCCGTACCAGCCGGACGTGACGACCAGGGCGCCGACCACCACCGTGGTGACCACCTTCTGCCTTGCCGTGTACCAGACGCGATAACGCAGTGGATTACGCATCCGAGCCACCGTTCCCCCGCCTCTGTCCGCTTCCGCCCGTGCCCGGTCCACCCGTGTCCGGCGATCCCGGCGGCATGGACAGCGGCCGCCAGGCCCTGATGTCCTGCGGCCAGTGCGTCGCCGCGTCCCACAGCACGCTGTTGCCCGTCGGATGCCTGCCGGACAGTTGTCGCAGTTCGTGCGCCATCTTGTCGACCACCTCTTCGTCCGGCAGTGCCAGTGGATCGGACAGCAGCCATACGGCGTGCAGCAGCCGGCGCAGCTGCAACTGGAGCTCCACGGCCCGCTCGCCGAGCCCCGCGAGCCCCGTCTCCCCGTCCGGCAGCGAACCGGCCGCCTCGCGGCCGAGCGCGACCGCCTGCCGCGGATCGGGGCCGGCGTAACCGGGCGGACGCGGATACGGGGCCGAGGCGATGAACCGCAACGAGCCGAGCCAGGTGGTGACATCCCCGTCGGTGAACCGCTCCCGCAGATGCGTCACGCAGTCCCTCGTCCTGCCCAGCACCAGCTCCTGGTGCAGCCGGTGCGGGACGCTCGGGCAGCGACCCCCGGGCGCGTACGCCGTGCGCAGCGTTTCGTGCACCGCACGCCACACCGCGTAGTACGGATGGTCGTCGTCCTGGAACCGCAGCCGGTGCAGCAGCAGCGCACGCAGCAGCGGATCGGCGACGAAGTACTCGGGACCGACCGGCCAGTCCTGGGCCCGTAGTACGTCCCGCACCTGCAGCGCCACATCGCCGTCCAGCGACCGGCCGCGCAGCCGGGCCGTGGCCAGCAGCCGCGCCGAGTCCTCACCGTGCGCGGCGGCCAGCACACTCAGCACGTCGAGCTGCTGCCCGGGCAGCAGCCGTGCCAGGAGCTCGTCCGCGACCCGCACCGGCGCCCGGTCCTCACGCAGCTCCACCGTGCGGTCCAGCAGCGCCCCCGGCACCAGCGAACCCGGCTGCGACGATCCCGGCCGCGGCGTCCCCGGCCGCGGCGTCCCCGGCACCAGCGCCTTGCCCGCCGCCTGCGCCAACAGCGCCACACCCAGCGGGCGCCCACCCGTCAGCCGGTGCACCCCACGTGCCAGCCCGGCCGGGGTGCGGCCCACCGGATCGTGCCGGTCGAACGCCGCCTGTACGTGCGCCGGGCCCAGCGGGGTGAGTTCCACGGCCAGGATCCCGGACGTCACCTCCGAACCGCGGGCCCAGTGCGAGCCGTGCGCCACCTCGGGCAGCCGCCGGCGCACCGCATGGCTCAGCCCCTCGTGGTCACGGGCGCGCGAGGAGGCGAACAGGGCGATCTGATCGCGCACCCCGGAGGCCCGCTGCCGCAGTACCGGCTCGACCAGCTGCCGGCCCAGCAACGTGTGCGCGTTGTCCAGCAGCAGCACAGGACGGCCCCGGCGGGCACCCCGCGCCAGACCCCCGTACGCCCGCACCAGATCCGCGACCAGCGCGAGCACCAGATGATCCTCGGCCCGGCGGCGCAGATCGCCGCCGCGCTCGAAATCGACCGCCAGCTGCCGCAGCCCGATCCTGCCGTTGCCGCCCGCGTGCGGATAACTCCCGTACCAGTCCGCCGAACGCCGCTGGAACCGGCTGAACGTCTCCTCCAGCACCGTCTCGATCGTGGCCTCGGCGACCATCCCGGCCAGCGGGACCATCGAGTCGAAGGCACTCGCGGCCAGCTTCGTCAGCACCTTGGTGACCCAGCCCGTCGCCGCGTCCCCACGGGTGTCGACGGTCGCCAGCACCGGGCCGAGCGACTGCAGATCCCGTTGCGCCCGCGTCTCGTCCTCCCGCGTCCAGGAGATCGAGGCGACCGCCACGAGCCCGAGGCTCAGCCGGGGAAACTGCACCGGCCGCGCGGCATGCACCTTCGCCGTCAGCTGGGTGGCGAGCTCCGGCAGCGCCCCGGTGACCGGAGTCCAGCCGGGGCCCGGGTCCGCGGGCGGCACGACGGCCTCGCAGTCGACCAGGGCCACCGGGGTGATCTCCCGGTACAGATGGCGCAGTTGTTTGAGCGCGGCCGTCTTTCCCATGCCGCGGCCGCCGGTCAGCACGGCGACCGGCGGATCGTCACGGTGCTCGTAGGCGACCCGGGCGGAGCCGTACGGAGTGAGACCTGTCAGACGCGCCGCAAGTCCGTCGTTGCCGAAGATCGCCTCGCGCCCATACAGCTCTCTCTCCACAGCACCCCCAGCGCCGATGCCCCACCCGATCTGTCACACCGTCAACATAAGGATATCGGCAGGGTGTTGGAGCAAGGTGAAGATTTTCGAACGATCGGGGACGCGGCGAGGTGAATCAGCCAACGCCGAGGTCCTCGTTCCAGACATCGGGATGGTTCCGTACGAAGTCCCGCATGATTGCGACGCATTCGGCATCGTCGAGCAGCACGATCTCCACTCCGTGCCGGGCCAGCCAGTCGTGCCCGCCGGGATAGGTCTCCGCCTCGCCGATCACCACCCGAGAGATCCCGAACTGCCGCACGAGGCCGGAGCAGTACCAGCACGGGGAGAGCGTCGTCACCATCGTCGTGCCCCGGTACGAGCGCCGGCGTCCGGCCGCCCGGAACGCCGCCGTCTCCGCGTGCATGGACGGATCGCCGTCCTGGACACGGCGGTTGTGGCCGCGGCCGAGGAGGCTGCCGTCCGGCCCGTAGAGGGCGGCACCGATGGGGACGCCGCCCTCGGCGAGCCCGGCGCGGGCCTCGGCGAGGGCGGTGGCGAGCATGGCGCGGTAGTCGTTCACGCGCCCACTCTCCACCGTGCGGACAGCCGATTCCCGGCACGCACGACGGCCGCAGCGTGTCCAACGACATGTACGGGCCGCCGACAAGGGCCGGCCGGCCCTTCGCGATCACGAAGCGGGTGGCGCCGACTCCTCCGGCCCCGCCCCGCTCTCGCGACGCTTGAGCTCCTCCTCACGGCGGCGCAGATCCGCCTCCCAGTCCTTGAGGAGCGACTCGTCCTTCTTGTTCTCTTCCTTCAGCGCCTTCAGGAACTCCGGATTGTCGTCCGGCGCCACCCACTGCGAGCGGTGATTGCGGTGCCATTCGGACGGCGTACGGCCCCCGGCAGGCACCTGACGCATCTTGCCCGCGGCCAGCCAGACGATCGGGCCGACGATCCAGAACAGCAGGATGATGAAGACCCAGGCGATCTTCGGCAGGTGCTTGGCCTCGTCCTCGGGGGTGTTCAGGCAGTCGATGAACGCGTAGATCGTCAGCGCCAGAGGCAGGAGATAGATCAGGGCCCGGAACATGGTGGAAAAGTCCCCCTGCGGAGAGATGGCGGGGCTTGTCCCGCCCCGGTGACGGGCCCAGAGTAGCCGGTGTCAAATGCGCCCCACGGCGAGCAGGTGGGAACCGGCGGCGAGCAGGTCGGGGTACGGCTCCGCCATGCGGGCCGCGGCCGGCGCGGAGGTGAACATCCGTGATCCGGTGAGTGACTCACCGGTATGCTGCTCGGTCGCTTTCAGCAGCGCCCGGGCGGGGCCCTCGACGCCGTATACCCGGGTGTCGGTGAAGCCGGCCTCGCGCATTTCCGCCTCCAACTCGGGACCGGTGTGGAAGTGCGCTCCGGTGAACCGTTCCTGGCCAGCACGCGTGAGTGAGTCCTGGACCCACTGCTGCGTTCTGGGCGCATCCCGAACGGTCGACTGGTGGGAGCGGCCGTCCTCGGCCGAGGAACTCGGCGTCGACGCCTGGAGCCGCATCAGCCCGGAAGCGCGTGGTCGAGCTGCGTCAGCTCCCCCGGGCTCAGTGTGAGTTCCGCGGCCTGGGCCGAGTCAGTGATGGAGGCCGGGCGGCTGGCTCCCGGCACCGGGATCACCGCGGGGGAGCGGCTCAGCAGCCACGCCAAGGCGATCTGCTGCGGGCTGACGCCGTGTTCGGCCGCGATGCGGTGGAAAGCGGTGCCGATGGAGGTCGGGCCGGAGGGGCCGTCGAGGGAACTGCGGGAGATGCCGCCGAGGGGGCTCCAGGGCAGGAACGCCAGGCCCAGCTCGGTGCTCAGCTGCAGCTCGGGCTCGCTGTCCCGGACGGCGGGCGAGTACTGGTTCTGTACCGAGACGAGCCCGTCGCCGAGGATCTGATGCGCCTGTCGGATCTGGCTGGTGGTCACGTTCGAGATGCCGGCGGCGCGGATCGTGCCGACGTCGAGCAGGTCGCGCAGAGCGCCGACGGACTCCGCCCAGGGCACTGCCGGGTCCGGCTTGTGCAGCTGGTACAGGCCGATCGCGTCGACGCCCAGTCGCCTGGCGGAGGCTTCGGCGGCGCGCTTGAGATGTTCCGGGGTGGCGGTGACGGTCCAGCTGCCGTCTCCGGGCCGCCCGCGGCCGCCCTTGGTCGCGATCAGGACGCCGGAGGTGTCGCCGCCGTAGCGGGCCAGCGCGCGGGCGACCAGGAGCTCGTTGTGGCCCACCTCATCGGCGTGCCAGTGATAGCTGTCGGCGGTGTCGATGAGCGTGACGCCGGCGTCGAGGGCGGCGTGGACGGTGGCGATGGCCCGCGTCTCGTCCGGGCGGTCCTCGATGGACAGCGGCATGGCGCCCAGTCCGATGGCACTGACGGTGGTGCCTGCGATGGTGCGGTGTTCCATGGCGGTTCGTGTTCCTCAGGCGACGGGGGCGGCGGATGCTGTGAGGGCTTCGGCGACGGCGCCAGGCAGCCGGTCGGCAGTACGGGAGAAGGCGAAGCCCAGCTGTTTCGCGCGGGTGTTACTCATGGCGTAGTGGCGGTCCCCCTGGTGACCGGTGGCCTGCAGGCGCTCGACCAGGAGTCTTCCGAAGTACCGGCACGGCTCTCCGTCTCACCCCCTCCGCCGTTTCCCAGCACGTAGCGGTGTTGGAACGCAGCCTCGGTGCCCAGGTCGTGGCACGCAGTACGCGCGGGGTCACCCTCACTCAGGCCGGCCAGATCATGGTCGGGGCCGCCGAGTCCGTCGCAGCCGAGCTCGAACAGGCGAAGCAACAGGTCGAGCAACTCAGCACGGGTCGCGAACAGCTCACCGTCGCCACCTTCACCAGCGGCGGCAGGCACCTGCTGCCCGGCGCTCTCCCCCGGCTCATGGCAACCCATCCCCGCACCCTGCTCCACGTCAAGGAGGGCGAGCCCGAAGAGACCCTGCCCCTCGTCCGACAGGGCGCCGTCGACCTCGCACTCGCCTACCACTTCGACGGCCCGCTGCCCGTCGGGCCGGGCCCCTGCTCCAGCCTGCGGTGGGCCGCACTCCTGGAAGACCCCCTGCACGTCGTCATGCACGAGGAGCACCGACTCGCCGACCGCGATTCGCTCGACATCACCGAGCTGGCGGCCGAGCCCTGGGTACTCGGCTGCCTCAAGACCGAGACATACCTGCGCCGCTACGCCGAGCGCGCAGGCTTCGAACCGGAAGTACGCGGCACCACCACCGACTACTTCTTCGCCCGCTCGCTCGTCGCCGCGGGAATGGGAATCTCCCTGATCCCTTCCATCGCGTTCGTCCCGACGGTGCCGGGCCTGCGCGCCGTCCCGATCCAGCCGCCGACTCCGACCCGGCACATCGGCGTTGCCACGATCGGCCGCCGTCGCGACCACCCACACGTCACAACGTTCATCGAGGCCCTCCATGAGCAGGCGATGCATCAATCAGCGGTCCCCGGACAACGACTGCCGGCAGCCCAGTCACTGCCGGTCCTGCGTGACTGACCGCACATCCGTCTCCGACCAGCCAAGTACCTCGCCACCTGGGCCCTGCTGACCCTGTGGCGGTTTCGCGACCGCGCCGCGCTACGGGCCCCCTCGACGGCTTCAGGGAGGGACTGCGCGGCGGCCAGGGCGAACGGCACCGATGAGCTGGGGCATCGTGGCGCGACTCGCTTTCGCCGGCAGGCCGCCCATCCTCCGACGACGTCGCTTCGATCGAGGCCGCCCTCAACGCGCACGTCCATGTTGCGGAGAGGCGGAGAGGTGGGGCACCCCGGGTGATCCACCAGGGTGATGACAAACTGGACGGCATGGCTTACGACGATCTTCGTTCCCTCCTCCGGGCCCTGGAGCGCGAGGGCGAGCTCAAGCGCATCAAGGCCGAGGTCGACCCGTATCTGGAGGTCGGCGAGATCGTCGACCGGGTGAACAAGGCGGGCGGGCCCGCGTTGCTCTTCGAGAACGTCAAGGGGTCCTCGATGCCCCTGGCCATGAATGTCTTCGGGACCGACAAGCGGCTGCTCAAGGCGCTCGGGCTGAAGTCGTACGCCGATATCAGCGACAAGATCGGCGGGCTGCTCAAGCCGGAGCTGCCGCACGGCTTCGTCGGGGTGCGGGAGGCATTCGGGAAGCTCGGCTCGATGGTGCATGTGCCGCCGAAGAAGGTGAAGTCCGAGAGCGCGCCCGTGCAGGAGGTCGTGCTCACCGGCGACGACGTGGATCTGGATCAGCTGCCCGCGCTCTTCACCTGGCCCGAGGACGGCGGATCGTTCTTCAACCTGGGGCTCACCCATACGAAGCACCCGGAGACGGGTGTGCGGAACCTGGGTCTGTACCGGCTCCAGCGTCACGACCGGCGCACCATCGGGATGCACTGGCAGATCCACAAGGACAGCCGCAACCACTACCAGGTCGCCGCCAAGCGCGGGGAGCGGCTGCCGGTCGCGATCGCGTTCGGGGCGCCGCCCGCGGTGACGTACGCCTCCACCGCGCCGCTGCCGGGGGACATCGACGAGTACCTCTTCGCCGGGTTCATCCAGGGCAAGCGGATCGAGATGGTCGACTGCAAGACCGTGCCGTTGCAGGTCCCGGCGCAGGCGGAGGTCGTGATCGAAGGGTGGCTGGAGCCCGGGAAGATGCTTCCCGAGGGGCCGTTCGGCGACCACACCGGCTTCTACACGCCGCAGGAACCGTTCCCCGCACTGACCATCGACTGCGTGACCATGCGGAAGCGTCCGCTGCTGCAGTCGATCGTGGTGGGCCGGCCGCCGACCGAGGACGGGCCGCTGGGGCGGGCCACGGAGCGGTTCTTCCTGCCGCTCCTCAAGATCATCGTGCCGGACATCGTGGACTACCACCTGCCGGAGGCGGGCGGCTTCCACAACTGTGCGATCGTCTCGATCGACAAGAAGTACCCGAAGCACGCCCAGAAGGTGATGAGTGCCATCTGGGGTGCGCACATGATGTCGCTGACCAAGCTGATCGTCGTCGTGGACTCCGACTGCGACGTCCACGATCTGCACGAGGTGGCGTGGCGGGCGCTGGGCAATACGGACTACGCGCGTGACCTCACCGTCACCGAGGGGCCCGTCGATCACCTCGACCATGCTTCCTACCAGCAGTTCTGGGGTGGCAAGGCGGGCATCGACGCGACGAAGAAGTGGCCCGAGGAGGGTTACACCCGGGACGGGGGCTGGCCGAACATGGTCGAGTCCGACCCTCAGACGGCGGCGAAGGTCGACCGCCGGTGGAAGGAATACGGACTGTGAGCGCCGCCGAAGCAGCACTGGGCTCAGAGCCCGTACAACCGAACAGCAAGGTCAAGGCGTTTCTGCGGCTCGTGATGATCGAGCACTCGGTCTTCGCGCTGCCCTTCGCGTACATCGCCGCCCTGACCGCGATGTTCCAGGCGGACAAGTCGATCCACTGGGTCACGCTGCTGCTCGTCACCATCGCGATGGTGGGGCTGCGGACATTCGCGATGGCCTGCAACCGGATCATCGACCGGGAGATCGACGCCCGTAACCCGCGCACCGCGAGCCGGGAACTGGTCACCGGGGCGGTCTCCGTGAAGTCGGCGTGGACGGGGGCGCTCGTCGCCGTTGTCGCCTTCCTCGGGGCGGCGGCTCTGCTGAACCCGCTCTGTCTGGCGCTCGCGCCGGTCGCCGTCGTGCCGATGGTGGTCTATCCGTACGGGAAGCGGTTCACCCACTACCCGCACGCCATCCTGGGGATCGCGCAGGCCATAGGGCCGATCGGCGCCTGGCTGGCCGTGACCGGCAGCTGGTCGTGGGACGCGGTGATCCTCGGTCTCGCGGTCGGGATCTGGATCGGTGGCTTCGACCTGATCTTCGGCTGCCAGGACGTCCAGGCGGACCGGGCGCACGGGGTGCTGTCGGTGCCGGCCCGGTTCGGGATTCCGGCCGCGCTGTGGGGTGCGCGGGTCTGCCATGTGGTGACGACCGGGCTGCTCGTCTGGTTCGGGCTGGCCACGGAGGCCGGCCTGTTCTACTGGATCGGCATGGTGATCGTCGCGGTCGCCTTCGTGTACGAGCACCGGGTGGTGCGGCCGCACGATCTGTCCCGGCTGAACCGGGCGTTCTTCTCGGTCAACGGGTTCATCGGAATAGCGCTGTTCGCGTGCGCGCTGCTGGATCTGCTGGTGCGGGGTCTGACCGTCTGAGCCCGCCCGGGGTCGTCTCCGGCGGATCCAGGACCTCGTCCTCGACGGACGGCTGCCCCGGGCGCGGGCGAGGCGGGTCGAGGAGGCCTGTCACCTGTTGTGGTCAAGGACCGCCGCGTCACGGGTCCGTCCCAGTGGGCTGCGGCGTTGACAGGTGCGAAACGGTGGCGGGAACCGCCGTCCCGGCCCGTCGGTGGCGTGTCCCGGAGTGGTGTGGCGCACTGTGTTCGGGCCCCGTTTCCCGTGCCGGACGGCGGCAGGGAGCGGGTGCGGCAGGGGGCGGGTGCGGGCGGGGTGTGCCCGGTGGTGGGGCGCGTTGTGCCTGGCTGTGCGTGTAACAGGGGTGTATTAGCGGGTGGTTGGGCGGAACGCCTCGCCGGGCCGGGCGGCTCTTGGTGATCAGAAACGCTCGCTCGTACCGACCGTGCCGAGCGGCCGATACCCCCCCACCGACGCTGAGGAAGAAACGATGCGCGTACAGAAGCTCACCTTCGCCGCCCTGGCCGTTGTCGCCGGTCTCTCGCTCACGGCCTGTCAGAACGGCGAGGACGACATGGGACAGACCGCCCCGTCGTCCGCGTCCTCCGCGTCTTCCGCGAGCGGTGGTTCGGGCTCGGGCGGTTCGGACCAGGACGGCGGGAAGGACTCCGCCGGGAAGGACTCCGCTGGGAAGGGATCCGGCGGGCAGGGCACGGCCGCCGGGACCGGCTCCAGCGGGAACGGCAAGGTCGGCAAGTGCCGCACCGACGAGCTGGAGATCACGGCGATCGACAGCACCATCGACGGCGACCCCGATGGGACCGTCGCGGTGGAGCTGAAGAACGGCGGCGGCCGGGACTGCGTGCTCTCCGGATACGCGGGCGTCGACCTGAAGACCAGCGCGGGGTCGCTGTCCGCGAAGCGCACCGGTGAGAAGGCCACCCCGATGACCCTCAAGAACGGGAAGTCGGTGTACTTCGGCATCAACTACCCGATCAACACGTCGGGCGGCTCCGGCGTCCGCATCACGGGGCTGGTGGTGACCCCGCCGGACGAGACGAAGTCGGTCACCCTCGACTGGCCGGGCGCCGCCACGCTGCCCGTCACGGACGGCTCCGGCTCCCCGGTGAAGGTCGGCCCGATGGGGAGCGCCGGTCAGGGCGAGGGCTGACCCGGACACCAGGGGATCCGTCCGCGCTCTACGGTATGAGCGGCCGGGCGGGCGGCACCGTGCTCCGGCCGCGCGCGGGGCGGCGGAAGACGAACGCCGCCGCCACGCCCGCCGCCAGTCCGAACAGGTGGCCCTGCCAGCTGACCGAGGTGTTGGCGGGGGAGATGCCCAGCAGGATCGACGAGCCCCATATCGCGCCGATCACCAGCCCGGCGCCGATGTCCAGCACTCTGCGGTCCACGAAGCCGCGGACCAGCAGATAGCCGAAGAGGCCGAAGACCAGGCCGGACGCGCCCGCCGTGTTGGAGCCGGCCGGCGAGACCAGCCAGACGCCGAGACCGTCGACGACGATGATCAGCGCGGCCACGGCCGCGAACCGGCGTATGCCGCCCAGCGCGGCCAGGAAGCCGAAGACCAGCAGCGGCACGCTGTTGGAGGCGACATGGCCGAAGCCGAAGTGGATGAAGGACGCGGGCACGACGTCCAGCAGTTCGCCGGGCCGGCGCGGCTCGATCCCGTACGCGTCCAGTGAGTGGCCACTCGACACGTCGACGACTTCGAGCATCCAGAGGAACGCCACCCAGCCCAGCATCAGCTTGGCCGCGGCCTTCGCGCGGTCGCCCGCGCTCCACGCCGGTGCGATTCGATCTGACGATGCGGCCATCGCGGTCCCCCTGCCGGTCTCCTGTGTCGCTCCTGTTTCCACCCCTCAGAACGGCTGAGGCACCTTACTCGGTTCCGGGTTCGGGCAGCCGGATAGGCTCGGCTGTGTGGATTCCGGGACTTCAGTGAGTCAGCACCAGCGGCAGCCTTGGATTGTCGGGGTTTCAGGCGCTTCGGGCACCCCATTCGCCGCCGCCGTGCTGCGCGGTCTGCTGGCCGCGGGGGAGAGCGTCGATCTGGTGGTGAGCCGGGCGTCGCGGCTGACGCTGCTGGACGAGACCGGGATCGCGTTCCGCGACGTGCACTGGCAGGAGGATCTGCGCAGCTGGCTGGCGCGAGGGGCGGACGGGAAGCCGCACACCTTCGATGTGGACGTCGAGGGTGTACGGCACTGGGCGGCCGGTGATCTTGCCGCCGGGCCGTCCTCGGGGTCGTACCCGGCGAAGGGGATGCTGATCGTCCCGGCTTCGACGGCATGTGTGGCCGGGGTGGCGCTCGGACTCTCGAAGGATCTGCTCCAGCGGGCCGCGAGCGTGACGCTCAAGGAGCGGCGGAAGCTGGTCGTCGCGGTGCGCGAGACACCGCTGAACGGGCAGACGCTGAAACATCTGGTGAGCCTGGACGAGGCGGGCGCCGTCGTGCTGCCCGCCTCTCCGGCGTTCTACGCGGGGGCGACGCACATCCAGGATCTGGTGGACTTCGTCGCCGGGCGGGTGCTGGACGCGGCGGGGGTGCCGCACGACCTGTACCGCCGATGGGAGGGAGAGCTCGGTGGCGGCTCTCGCGACTCCGCAGACTGAGCCTGTGGTCAGCGCTTCTTCTTGGCGCGCGAGGTGCGGGTCTTGTCGACCCGGTGCGCGGCGGCGGGCTGGTGGGCACGCGAGCGGTTGGCCAGGTCCTGCAGCTCGCGCATTCGGGCGTAGGCCATCTCGATCGTGTACACGGTGTTCTCACTCCTGAAGATTCGAAAGCATTTTTTGGATGTTCGGAAAGATTTGCAGGCGTTGAAGCCTGCATGCCTTAGATTCTACACGTAAACTCGCGATACTGCTGAACAATGGAAGGTTTCAGTCACATGGACGCGGTGGACAGGCAGCTCATCCAGGCCCTCAGGGAGAACGGCAGGGCCTCGTACGCCGAGCTGGGACGGCTCGTAGGGCTCTCCGGGCCCAGCGTCACCGACCGCATCAACCGGCTGGAAACCGCCGGTGTCATCACCGGCTACCGCGCCACCGTCGACGCCGCGTCCCTGGGGCTCGGGGTCACGGCCCTGATCGGTATCTCGCTCTCCGACGCGGCCGATCACGAGGACGTGGCGCGCCGGCTGAAGGACCTCGCGGAGATCGAGGACGCCTGGTTCATCGCGGGCGACGACTCGTACATGCTCAAGGTGCGGGTCGGTGACGTGGACGGTCTGGAGAAGACCATCCGCCGGCTCAGCGGTACGAGGGGCGTCTCGCGCACGCGTACCACGATCGTGCTCTCCACCAAGTGGGAGGACCGGGTCGGGGAACTTCCCGAGAAGGCGTAGGCGTAACGTGGTGGAGCCCCCGGGTGACCGGGGGTTTCGCCCGGTACCACCGGGAAGGCACAGCGCGTCGACAACTGGGAGGCAGCCGCATGGACGTTGGGCTCAAGCGCGAGCTGGAGGAGAAGGTCCGCGCAGGGGAGCGGCTGACCCGTGAGGACGGCATCGCCCTCTACGAGTCGGACGACCTGGCCTGGCTCGGCGGCCTCGCGCACGAGGTGCGTACGCGCAAGAACGGCGACGTCGTGCACTTCAACGTCAACCGGCACCTCAACATGACCAATGTGTGCACCGCGTCGTGCGCGTACTGCTCGTTCCAGCGCAAGCCGGGCGAGAAGGACGCGTACACCATGCGCATCGAGGAGGCCGTCCGGTTGGCGAAGGCGATGGAGGGCGAGAACCTCACCGAGCTGCACATCGTCAACGGGCTGCACCCCACCCTGCCGTGGCGTTACTACCCGCGCTCCCTCAGTGCGCTGAAGGAGGCCCTGCCGCAGGTCTCCCTCAAGGCGTTCACCGCCACCGAGATCCACCACTTCGAGACCATCTCCGGGCTCTCCGCCTCCGAGATCCTCGACGAGCTGATCGAGGCCGGTCTGGAGTCGCTGACCGGTGGCGGCGCGGAGATCTTCGACTGGGAGGTCCGCCAGCACATCGTGGACCACAACACCCACTGGGAAGACTGGTCGCGCATCCACCGCCTCGCTCATGAGAAGGGTCTGAAGACCCCGGCGACGATGCTGTACGGGCACATCGAGGAGCCGCGTCACCGCGTCGACCATGTGCTGCGGCTGCGTGAGCTGCAGGACGAGACCGGCGGCTTCCAGGTCTTCATCCCGCTGCGCTACCAGCACGACTTCGTGGACATGAAGGACGGCAAGGTCCGCAACAAGCTCCAGGCGCGGACGACGATGGCGACCGGCGCCGAGGCGCTGAAGACCTTCGCGGTCTCGCGGCTCCTCTTCGACAACGTCCCGCACGTCAAGGTCTTCTGGGTGATGCACGGTGTGCAGACCGCCCAGCTCGCGCTGCAGCACGGCGCCGACGACATGGACGGCTCGGTCGTCGAGTACAAGATCACGCATGATGCGGACAACTACGGCACGCCGAACAAGCTCGGCCGTGAGGATCTGCTGGACCTGATCCGTGACGCGGGCTTCCGGCCCGTCGAGCGCAACACGCGGTACGAGATCATCCGCGAGTACCCGGGCCCGGACGCCGGACGGCGCGAGTCGCCACAGCCGATGCGCGTCTGACCCGTCCGACCTGTCGCGTCGTCAGTAGCTCGGATGTTACGAGAGCCCCGGCCGCCGGCCGGGGCTCTCTCGCGTACTGGACAAGGCTTGAGGCGATGGATCGGTAATAGTTAATCTGCACCTATGGCACTTACTTTTGAGTTGGATCCCAAGTTTGACCGCACCCTGCGGGACGGCATCGCCGAGCTGTGGACCGATGTCTCCAACGCGGGCGGTGCGGTCGGCTTCGTACCGCCCGTCACGGCCGACGACGTCCGGCCCGAACTGGTCAAGCACCTGGTCGCCATGGCCGAGGGGCGGACCCGGCTGCTGGTCGGTTACGACGAGGAGGGCGCCGTCGCGGCCACCGCCTTCCTGGCCTTCAACACACACCGGCTGATGGCCCACTGGCTCTGGCTCTACACGGTGATGGTCCACCCACGTCACCAGGGCAAGGGTTACGGGCGCGACCTGATGGACGCCACGGCGGAGGCCGCGCGCGGCATGGAGGGGATGGAGGCGATCCGGCTCACCTGCCGCGGCGGCACCGGTGTCGACCGGTTCTACACCTCGTGCGGGTACAAGGAGGTCGGGCGGGTGCCCGACGCGATACGGGTGGCGGACGGCGACGACCGCGACGACATCATCATGCTGCTGTCGCTCGGCTGAGGTCCACGCCCCCGATCCGCCGGACGGGCACGCGACCTGACGGACCCCTTTTGGTGCAGCCCTCCGAAGTGATCGATTCCGGGGCATGCTTCACTGGTCGGGCAGGATCGCAGGACTGTCGTACGTAGAGAGAGGGGCCAACTGTGTCCGCTGCCAAGCCGAGCGCGACGATTCGGTACACCGCGATGCGCCTCAGCATCTTCGTCGGCTGCTTCGCCGTCGCAGCCGTGGCCGTCCACTTCGGTCTGCTTCCCTCGGGGGCGAGTGGCTCCAATTTCATCTGGGTGATCCTGCTCGCGCTGGTCCTCTCCGCGCCGCTCAGCTACGTGCTGCTGCGCAAGCAGCGTGACGAGATGTCCGCGCAGATCGTGTCCACGGTCGACCGCACGAAGGCGCGGCTCGAAGCGAACCGGACCCGCGAGGACCGCGTCACCCAGTGACGACCCGGTGAGGATGACGTAAGGGCAACGTAAGGTTCCTCACACCCCGCACAGTTTCCGTACGAAACCCCGGTGCCGGAGCAAGCGCTCCTGTACTGGGGTTTCGTCGTTCCCGCGTGTGTGCCGGGCACTACGGGGACCGTTTTCCGACCCAAAGAAGACCTTTGAGGTTCTCAAAGTTCAAGTGTTAACGTGTTCGACATGAAGACAGCAGTGCGCCATCGATCCGCCGCGAGCGTCCCGCTCGTGGCGCGCCTGCATGTCGATCTATGCCGCTGTATGTCCGCGGTCTGTTGCCGCAACGTCTGAACCGGCACCATGCAGCGGCGCCGCCCCTGACGCGGGCGCCGCACCCCCGTCCCCCCGCACGACGTCCCCGTGCGCCCCGATGCGTCACATCTGGAGTGTGTCCGTGTCCGCGAATCCCGCGTCCGCCGCCGCGACCGACAGCCCGTCCGGCTCCGGCTCCGGTTTCCGTATACCCAAGGTCCCGTTCTGGGCCCAGATAGTCGCCGGTCTCGTCCTCGGTGTCCTGCTCGGGTGGCTTGCCCGTTCATACGACATCAACTGGCTCTACACCACGCTCGACAAGGTCGGCCACATCTTCGTCCAGCTGCTGAAGCTGGCCGTCGCGCCGCTCGTCTTCTTCGCGATCCTGGTGTCGATCACCAACCTGCGCAAGGTCAACAACGCCGCCCGGCTGGCCACCCGTACCCTGCTCTGGTTCATGATCACCTCGCTGATCGCGGTCGCCATCGGCCTCGCGATCGGCCTGATCACCAACCCGGGTTCCGGTACGGGACTGACCCCGAAGGACGGCAAGCTGCCGGAGCACGCGGGCTCCTGGCTCGACTTCCTCACCGGCATCATCCCGGACAACGTGATCACGCCGTTCACCGAGCTGAACGTGCTCCAGATCGTCTTCATGGCGGCCGTCGCCGGTATCGCGGCTCTCCAGCTCGGTGAGAAGGCCCAGCCGATCCTCACTCTCAGCGAGTCCGTCCTGGAGCTGCTCCAGAAGGCCCTGTGGTGGGTCATCCGCCTCGCCCCCATCGGCACCATCGGCCTCATCGGCTACGCGATCGCCGACTACGGCTGGGACCTGATCGGCAAGTACGCGACGTTCACCGCCGACGTCTACATCGGCTGCGCCCTGGTGCTGTTCGGGGTGTACCCGCTGCTGCTCGTCACCGTCGCCAAGCTCAGCCCGCTGCAGTTCTTCAAGGGCGCCTGGCCGGCGATCCAGCTGGCCTTCGTCTCCCGTTCCTCGGTCGGCACGATGCCGGTCACCCAGAAGGTCACCGAGCGCCTCGGCGTCCCGAAGGAGTACGCCTCCTTCTCGGTCCCGTTCGGCGCGACCACCAAGATGGACGGCTGCGCGGCGATCTACCCGGCGCTGGCGGCGATCTTCATCGCGCAGATCTTCGACGTCCAGCTGGGCGTCGGTGACTACGTCCTGATCGCGTTCGTCTCGGTGATCGGCTCCGCGGCCACCGCCGGTCTCACCGGTGCGACGGTCATGCTGACCCTCACGCTGTCGACGCTGGGCCTCCCCCTGGAGGGCGTCGGTCTGCTCATGGCCATCGACCCGATCCTGGACATGATGCGTACGGCCACCAACGTTGCTGGTCAAGTTGTAACCCCGTTGATTGTGGCTTCGCGGGAGAAGATCCTCGACCGCGACAGGTACAACGCGGCGACGTCCTCCCCCGAGGACGAGCCGCAGGCTGTGCTCGCCGCCGCCTGACGTCCTCAGGCTCGTACGGAACGTGCCCCGCACCCGCGATTTGGGTGTGGGGCACGTTCCGTTGGTGGGTGTGCTGCTCGTGCGCCGATGATCTGGGTTCGGGCCTCGGAGCCGCGGTGCCCGGAATCCTGTGGCTGGTCACGGGCCTGCACCCCGGAGATGTGGGCTTCACTGTCGAGGTGCACGATGCCCCTGTCGCGGACCCGGTGTGGGAGGACGTCCATCGACGGCTGCCTTGCCGACCGGGCCAAGTCGGTCAGCTCGAAGAACCCTCGTCCATCGCGCCGACCAGCCTGACCTTGATCGACGTGACCTCGGGAGGCTTGCGCCGCCCGCGGCCGACGCTGAACACGTCAACGTGGTCGATCACCGTCGCCACGATGGCCCGGCGGCGCTCAAGGTTCTCGATGCCATCGTCCATCCAGATCGTCAGTGGGTCGGTCTCGGCGCGGGATCGACGGATGACCGTCGCGGCCTCGCGCGTACGCAGAGTTTGGAGTTCTTCACGGAGGTGAGCCAAGGAGTCGAAGTAGTCCTCATCCTCCATCTGCCCGTCCTTCCAACGGCTCCTAAGCGCACGGATACGCGTCTCCAACAGGCTGATCTCGCCCGTGAGTTCCTCGGCCGGCACTTCCTCCCGCTGGGGCATCCGTGCCCTGAGGGCCACTTCGACCACCTCGTTGAGCCGCTCCTCGATCCACACGTACTTGCGGCTGACCTTCCCGCAGCCAAGGCGGCCGTCCTTGCCCCTCTGGCCAGAGTGACAGAACGTCCGCCGGAACGTCCGCCCCTGGATGGTCGCCCACTGGACGCGCAGGGCGGACCCGCAATTCCCGCATCGTAGGAATCCGGAGTACAAGTGCTTCCTCTTGCCTGAGCCCTGCGCCGCCGGTGTGGCTCGACCGTCAAGCAGGGTCTGGACGTTCTCCCACTGCTCCCGAGTCAGCGGGGCGCCGTAGATGCTGTCCCCGATGTCCTGGCCCCTGTAGGTGATGATTCCGCCGGTCCGCTCGGAGCGGTACACGCGCTTCACGGACTGGATCGTCCAAGCGCCACCCTGCGGGGTCGTAGTTCCTTCGGAATTCCAGCAGCGAGCCACGTCACCAGGCGTCTTCGGGCTTCGATCCATCAGCATCCGATAGCCCTCGCGGATGAGCTCGGCCTCGGCTTCGTCCAGCTTCTGGAAGTGTGAACCCGTCTTGAAGCCGAACTGCCTCTTCCCGCCCGCGTGCGGTTTCCCCTGTTCCCTGCGCTGCAGAAGCGAGTTGTTGACCCGCTCCGACATGCGCTCGGTCTCCTGCTGAGCCACGGCACCCTTGATCGTCAGGATCATGCGTCCGTTGGCGGTCGATGTGTCCTCGCCCTCGGTCGTGGCGAATGCGAAACCGTGCTCCTTCTGCTCCTCCAGGAAGCTGGTCAGTTCGCCGATCCGGCGCGTCAGGCGGTCGATGGAGTAGACGACGATGCCGTCGATGAGGCCGTCGCGGGCGTCGCGGAGCATCTCCGTGTACTGGGAGCGGCGGCGCTTGCTCGTGGTCGACGCCGAGACGTCGTTCTCGGGGTAGAGCTTGAGGACGCCCCACCCCATGCGCTCGCACAGCTCCCGGCATGCCTTCTCTTGGCGCTGAATGCCCAGCTCCTGGCCCTTGCGGTCCTTGCTGATCCGGACGTAGATCCCTACACGCTTCGGCTTGGCCATGTCCCACCCCTGGTCACGGACGACGTACCTGCGCTCTGACCAACGTGCATACACGCAATCCGGTTACGGACGTGGAAGGTCAGGCGCTGGTCCCGTGATCGTCTGGGCCCGCGAGAAGATCCTCGACCTCGATGCGTACAACTCGGGCCCGGCCTCCCCGGTCGACGACGAGGTGCGCGAGGAGCCGGTGAGCGTCCCGGTCGCCGCGTAACGGCCACAGCTTCCGCCGGGCTCCGGCCGGCACCTCAGGGAGCGGTGGCCGAGGCGACGAAGAGGGGGAGGGCGAGGAACAGCCGCCCTGTCCGGGCGCGTGCGCGCTGGTCCGCGGTCCAGGCCGAGGCCTCCGCGGCGGTGAGGGCGCCCGTGTCCCTGGCCGCTTCCGCCAGTCCGGTGATCACCGGCAGCGCCGCGGCGTCCGTGAGGACTGCCGTACGCACCTGCGCTCCGACGTCCTCGAAGCCCGCGTCCAGCAGCAGATTCCGGTGGCGGCGGGCGGCCCGGGGGCTCGGTACCGTGTCGGCCTTCGCGTGCACGACGGTACGGGTGAGTGCGGGGTCGTCGGAGTCGATGACGAAGGTGTCCCAGTCCTGTCCGATCAGGACGGCCCGCCCGCCGGCGATCAGGACGCGTCGTGCCTCGCGCAGTGCGGCAGCGGGGTCGGCGAGGGCGTGCAGCACCTTGTCGGCGCGGTAGCCGTGCAGGGAGTGGTCGGGGAAGGGGAGGGCGTACGCGTCCGTTGTCCGGATGTCCGCGCCGGGGAGCCGCTCCCGGGCGACGGCGACCATCCGCGCGTCGAGATCCGCGCCGATGGCCCGGGCACCGAGCGCGGCCAGCTCGGCGACCGCGGTTCCGGTCCCGCAGCCGATGTCGACGACGGCGGTGCCCGCTCCTGCCCGGAGCAGTTCGTAGCTGTGGTGCCGGAGGGCGGCGGCGCCGGGGATCCGCTCGGCCGTGTCGAGGAGCGTGGCGAGAGGCGTGGCCCGGGAGGCCGGTACGGATGTGGTCGCGGGTGTGGTCCAGGGCTTGTCCATGGTCGGCAGGCTGCGACTTAATGTCGGCATGAAGTCAAGCGAGGCGGGGGCTCTGCTGGGCATCGGGGACGCGGCGGCGCGTTTCGGGCTGCCCACGCATGTGCTGCGGCACTGGGAGGCGGTGGGGCTCGTGACGCCCGCGCGGGACGGTGCGGGGAGACGGCGTTACGGTACGGACGACCTCACCCGGGTCGCGGTCGTCGTCCGGGCCAAGCAGGCGGGTCTCGGCCTGGATACGATCCGGGTCCTGGTCGCCGCCGCGGACCCCGCCGAGCGTCGGGCGGTGCTCGTCGGTGAGGCGGTGCGGCTGCGGACCCGTATCGCTGCCGCGCAGGCCTCGCTGGACCTGGTCGAGTGCGCGCTGGGCTGCGAGCACGACGACTTCACCCGGTGCCCGCACTACCGCACGCACGTGGCACTCGGGCTCTGAGCACCACGTGCGTGCGTGATGCGACGCGCCTCGCCCCGTCCAGGCCGGATCAGTGCTGGAACCCGACCTCGGGGTTGTCCGGTGTCGGGCCGTCCAGGAGCGGCTGGGGCGTGCCCCGCAGATGCAGATCGAAGAAGGCCGCGACATAGTCCCGGGTGATCCGCATCGAGCGTTCGCCGGAGAGCGGTGCCTCGGGGGCGACGATGCCCAACTGGCCTCCCAGTGCGGGGACATCGGTGAAGGTGAAGTGGCCGGATCCGGTGACGGTCAGCCAGCGCTTCCAGCCGTCCAGTCGCGCCCAGCCCTCGTCCCAGCTCTCGTCCTCACCGCCGGGATGGTGGTCGGAGGCGGTGCCGAGCATCAGGAACGGTCTGCCGTCGAGCCCGCCGGCGGGGACCGGGTCGAAGAAGGTGCCGTCCATGTCGACCCCGGCGCGCACGCGGTGGTCGGTGGCCATCGTCGAGGCGGTGGCGTTGCCGCCGATGGAATGGCCGGCCATGCCGATCCGGTCCGGGTCGATCACGCGGGCGTGACGCCAGGCCGGGTGACGGCCGGTCAGCCGGTCCAGTACGAAGGAGAGGTCCTCGGCCCGCCCCGTGGCCACGGCTGCGATCCCCGTCGTCGCGGTCTGTTCGCAGGCGGCGCAGGTGAGCAGGCGCCCGCCGGGGAAGGTGGTGCCGGTGGACTCGTAGGCGTGGTCGACCGTCGCGACGACGTATCCACGGCTGGCCAGGTCCTCGGCCAGGCCGGTCAGCGTTGTCCGTGGCGTGCCGAAGCCGGGGGAGAGCACCACCAGCGGGAACCGGCCGGGTGCCGGGCGGGCGGCCAGGCGCGCGTGGGTGAGTGTGGCGCTGACCGTGGTCGCGGGGACCACGTCCTCCAGACCGCGGGACGCCAGCATCAGCCGGGCTTCGTCCGTGGTCATATACGGCGCGGTCGTCGTGCCGCTGCCGGGCCGGGCCGGGTAGTGGACCGACACCATCAACTGCCGGGCGCCCGCCGCCGGGACCCAGGGGTCCGGTCGGCTCCGGTCGGTCAGATGCAGGGTGTCCCGGCCCGTTGCGTAGGGTCCGGTCGGCCGGGGGACTTCGAGTGACGGTCCGGTCGCGGCGTGCGCCGCAGAGGTCGCATCGGGACGGGTTCCGGGACCCGGGGCGGCTAAGGCGGTCGTGGGCGAGGCGAGCAGGACGGCCAGGGTGATCGCCGTGGCCGTGGCCCGGCTGCGAAGACTGATCATGGTGAAGACGCTACGGATCCGACTGTGCGGGAACATCGCGCGCAGGGGGGAACCGCTGTCCCACCACAGGGTGATCCCGGGCCCCGGGAGACATGACTTTCGGCGGGGCGCAACCGGCCACTCGGCGGCCGCGGAAGTCCTCTCCGTACGACGGGCAAGAGGCCTGCGCCGTACTCTTGCCGAGGAGTGGGGCAGCGGGGGCGGGAGGAAGTCGGACGTGGGTGCTGTGAAGAGCAAACGGATGCCGCGTGCCGTGCGCGAGCAGCAGATGATGGACGCCGCGGTACGGACGTTCGGGCAGCGCGGATACCGGGCCGCTTCGATGGACGAGATCGCGGAGCTGGCCGGGGTGTCCAAGCCGCTGGTCTATCTGTATCTGAATTCCAAGGAGGAGCTCTTCACCGCCTGCATCCAGCGCGAGGCGAAAGCGCTGGTCGCAGCAGTGCAGTCGGGGGTGGAGCCGGAGCTTCCGGCGGATCGGCAACTGTGGGCGGGGCTACGGGCATTCTTCACGCACACCGCGGAGAACCCGGACGGCTGGGCGGTACTGCACCGGCAGGCGCGTACGCACGGGGAGCCGTTCGCCACCGAGGTCATGGTGATGCGCGACGAGATCGTTGCGTTCGTGACGGGT
Source organism: Streptomyces sp. NBC_01224 (assembly GCF_036002945.1). Classification (NCBI taxonomy): domain Bacteria; kingdom Bacillati; phylum Actinomycetota; class Actinomycetes; order Kitasatosporales; family Streptomycetaceae; genus Streptomyces; species Streptomyces sp. NBC_01224. The sequence continues at coordinate 5,235,255 of NZ_CP108529.1, forward strand.
CTGATCGGTGCGGCGGCCCGTGAGGCCCACCATGATCCGGCCCTGCCGGACCGCGATGTGGCGGGTCTGGCGCAGGCCCTCGTGGGGGCCGCGGAGTCGCTCGCCGGCTGGGCCAACGACACCCCGGGCGTCTCGGCGAAGGAAGCCGCGGCCACGCTGATGAACTTCGCCTGGGCGGGTCTGGGGAACCTCATGCACGGTCGCCCGTGGCTGCCGCCGAGCCAGTCCGCCGGTCAGAGGTAGCAGCGGCCGGTCACGGATCCGCTCCTCCACCGTCCCGCGTCGTCGATCCCGTGAGGTGGACCCGGCTGCCGCTGCGGAGCTGGAAGGCGGAGCCCGATCCGTCCGCCGCGTACGTCACCGTCGCCGGGAGCAGGACCGGTGCCTTGAATTCGGCGCGTACGGAACGGATCCGGCCCGGATCGGCGGCCTCGGCCAGGCAGCGGGCGACCGTCCACATGCCGTGCGCGATGGCCCTCGGGAAGCCGAACAGCCGGGCCGTCAGCGGGTACAGATGGATGGGGTTCCGGTCACCGGACGCCGCACCGTAGCGACGTCCCAGATCGCCGGGGAGCCGCCACTCGGCGACGGCGGGGAGCTCGGTGGCAGGGGCTGCGCCGACGGCGCTGGGAGCGACAGCGTTCGTGGCCGGGAGGCGGGACAGATAGCCGCTGCGCGAGTCCCAGACCAGCTCACCGCCCGAACGGGCCTCCGTCACCATGCTGACCTCGGTGCCACGGCGGTGCGGCGTCAACGTGTCCGCGTACACGGTCAGTTCGAGCGGATCCCTGACGGGTGCAGCCCGGTGCCGGGTGATCTCGATCCAGGTGTGGACCAGCCCGACGACCGGCAGCGGGAAGTTCCGCCCGGTCATCAGCCGCATCGCGAGGGGGAAGCCCAGCACATGGGGGTACGTCAGCGGCAGCGGGCCCGACTCGGGGAAGCCGCAGATCCTGCTGTACGAGGCGAGGGCACCGGGGGCGATGCGGACGTTTCCGGCCGTCAGCCGGTCGGCGGTGAGCGTGGCACCGGACCGGCCGGCGCGCTTGAACGGGGACGTGAGCGCGCCCCGTACGAGTGATGCCGTCAGGGTCCGGGAAGGGGCAGCAGTCGTCATCGGACGTCACGCCCCCAGCAGGCTCTGGCCGCAGACCCGCACGATCTGACCGTTGACGGCCGTCGACGCGGGCTGGGCGAACCAGGCGGTCGTCTCGGCGACATCGACCGGAAGGCCGCCCTGTGAGAGCGAGTTCATGCGACGGCCCGCCTCCCGGATGAGGAGGGGGACGGCCGCGGTCATCTTTGTCTCGATGAAGCCGGGGGCCACCGCGTTGACCGTGACACCGTGGTCGGCGGCGGCGCGCGGAGCCAGCGAACGGACCAGGCCGATGATGCCCGCCTTGCTCGCCGCGTAGTTGGTCTGGCCGTTGTTGCCCGCGATGCCGGCGATGGATGCGGTGGCGACGATCCGGCCCCCGCGGTTGACGGTGCCCGCCTCGAGCAGAGCGTCCGTGGTGCGCAGCACGCTGTCGAGGTTGATGTCGATGACCGAGTCCCAGCGGTCGCCCGGCATGTTGGCGAGCCGACGGTCGCGGGTGATGCCCGCGTTGTGGACGAGGACGTCGAGACCGCCGGGGGCCGCGGCGGCGATCCGTTCCGCGGCATCCGCCGCGGTGATGTCCAGCGGCAGCGCGGTGGCGCCGAGCCGGTCGGCGGTACGGGTCAGCTCGTCCTTTGCCCGCGGGATGTCGAGGCAGATGACCTGAGCGCCGTCCCGTGCCAGGACCGAGGCGACGGAGGCGCCGATGCCGCGCGCCGCACCGGTGACCAGCGCGATGCGCCCGGCGAGCGGTGCCGCCCAGTCGGCGACGGGATCGGGTGCGGCCGCGGTCAGCTCGATCACCTGACCACTGATGTACGCGGACCGGGGCGAGAGCAGGAAGCGGAGGGTGGACCCGGCCGAGGCGACGGCATCCGGCGCGATACGGAGCAACTGTGCGGTGGCGCCCCTGCCGATCTCCTTGCCCAGCGAGCGTACAAATCCTTCGAGGGCCTGCTGGGCGGCGGCCTGATGATGGTCGTCGGCCGACGGCCGCACCCCCACCACCACGATGCGCCCGCCCGGCGCCAGCGAGCGGACCACCGGGTGCAGGGCCGCATGGACATCGCCGAGCCCGCCGGGGGTGTCAACGGCCGTCGCATCCACCACAATCCCCGCAGGACGTTCGCCGCGCCCGGTGACTTCGAGTCCGGTCGCCGCGAGAAGTGCGTCGAGCTCCTGCGTGACAGCGGAGTCCCCGGCGGTGAGGTGCAGCAGCGGCCCGTCCAGCGACCGGGTCTCCAACGACCAGCGGCGCAACGGGGCGGGCTGCGGCAGGCCGAGCCTCCGGGTCAGAAAACGGCCGGGTGCTGTGCCGGTGAAGTGCAGATAGTGGTCGGCCATTGTCCGGACTCCCTGCTCGGTCGTAGATTTACTCAAGAGTAAGGTTACTCAAGAGTCAGGAGTTGGTCGAGATGATCCCCTCGCACTCCCACAGCCCCGCAGGGTCGCGGTCATCGGCGGCAGCCGCATTCCGTTCGCGCGCTCCGACGGCCCTTACGCACAGGCCTCCAACCAGCAGCTGCTCACCGCCGCGCTGGGCGGCCTGGTCGAGCGGTTCGGACTCCAGGGGCAGCGGGTCGGCGAGTTCGTCGCGGGCGCGGTCCTCAAGCACAGCCGCGACTTCAATCTGGCCCGCGAGACCGTACTCGGCTCGGCACTCGACCCGCGCACCCCCGCGTACGACATCCAGCAGGCCTGCGGTACGGGCCTCCAGGCCGTCATCGCCGCCGCCGGCAAAATCATGCTCGGTGCGATCGACTCGGCAATCGCGGGCGGGATGGACACCACGAGCGACGCTCCCCTCGGCGTCAACGACGAGCTGCGCAAACTGCTGCTCACCGCCCGACGGGCAAAATCAGCAGGGCCCAGGATCAAGGCACTTGCGGGGGTACGTCCCCGGCACCTTGTTCCGGACATCCCGCGCAACGCCGAACCCCGCACCGGCCTCTCGATGGGCGACCACGCGGCGATCACCGCCCGCCGCTGGGGCGTCACCCGTGAGGACCGGGACCTCCTCGCGGCCACCAGCCACCAGCGCCTCGCGGCCGCGTACGAACGCGGCTTCCTGGACGACCTCGTCGTCCCGTTCCGGGACCTGACCCGCGACCAGAACCTGCGCCCGGGCTCCACGGTCGAGAAACTCGCCACGCTGGAGCCGGTGTTCGGCACCGACCACCCCGGCGCGACGATGACCGCGGGCAATTCCACCCCGCTCACGGACGGCGCCGCGACCGTACTGCTGGCGAGCGAGGACTGGGCCCGGGCCCACGACCTGGAACCGCTCGCGTACCTGTCTCTGTACGAGACAGCCGCCGTCGACTACGTGGGTGATGAGGAGGGACTGCTGATGGCGCCCGCGTACGCCGTACCGCGGATGCTGGAGCGTGCCGGGCTGGGTATCGAGGACTTCGATCTCTTCGAGATCCACGAAGCCTTCGCCTCCCAGGTGCTTGCCACCCTGGCCGCCTGGGAGAAGCAGGGCCTCGCCCCCGTCGACCGGGACAAGCTCAACATCACCGGCTCATCACTCGCCACCGGCCACCCGTTCGCCGCAACGGGCGCCAGAATCGTCGCCACCCTCGCCGAACTCCTCGCCGAACGCGACGCCCCGTCCGGGGGCCTGATCTCGATCTGCGCAGCCGGCGGCCAGGGCGTCACAGCCATTCTCGAACGCCCGTGACGCACCGAACCGGACAGGCGCCAAAATCCGGCCCGTCCGGCGATTGAGGACGAACCGGCCGCCGGACGGACCCGGCAAGCGGCGGCACATCGTCACCGAGGCCGGACCTGTTCCGCGCCTCTCCCGGTTTCCCCTCAGCCGTCCCGCGCGCCTGTCATGCGGTCTTCGGGCGGGCAAAGGTGGCGGGTGCCGAGCGGCGGGAGCGTGCGGCGACAAGGTCGGCCGCGAACTTACGGTTGCTGATGGTCTGTTCGCGGTAGTCGGCCGGCAGGTCGGGCAACGCGAGGAGACGATCGCAGGAAGCCAGTGATCCGCGCGCGTCGCCGGTCCAGTAGGACGTGATGGAGTGCTCGAAGAGCAGGCCCCAGCTGTAGATCCAGGGCTCCATGAACAGCCAGTCCTCGGGGACAGGGCGATTGAGACCGGCGACGGCGACTGCGTTGGCCGCTTGATAGCGTCCCATCTTCCTTAGCCGGCAGGTCAGTTCGTAGCAGGCCTCCAACCGCTGCGGCCGGCTCTCCCATGCACGGGTGAGAGCGTCCATGCCGCCGGGCCAGTCACCGGAGTCGGCCTTGAGCACTCCCACTTGCAGCAGGGCGTAGTACACCTCCTCGTCCCATCCGCCCATGTCGGCCCGACGTTCGTACGCCGCGATCGCTTCTCGGGTCTCACCCATGTCACGGAGAGTCTGCGCGAGGTAGAAGACCGTGCGGGGATTGTCCGGGTTGCGCTTGAGGTCTTCGCGCAGCAGGCGGGCGTCCCGGGTGAACTTGTCCCCGCGCGAGCCGCCGTCGGCGAAATGCTCGATGCTGAGGGCCGAGAGATCGGCAACAGTGTGCTGCTGGGCGGTGGTCAGAAATTCGTGGGTCGCACCCTCGTAGCGCCATGGGATGTCTCCCTTGACCAGCCGGGGGATGCGGTATTCGAGGGCGCCGAGATGCCGCAACATGTAGGAGTCGGCACTCAGTTCGGACAGTTCGGACAGTGAGCCCTCCCGCCGGACGGCCATGTCGGCGTCGATGAGCAGGAGATAGTCGGCCTTGCCGCGTGCGCGCTGAATGTTCAGGGTGCGGTTGTGGCCGAAGTTGGCCCAGAGGTCCTCGTGGAGTTCCCCCGGGATCCCCTTCATCGTGGCGCGGATCAGCTCCTGTGTTCCGTCACGGGAGCCGGTGTCGGAGATGACCCATGTGTCCACCAGGTCGCGTACGGAGTTCAGGCATCGTTCGATGACCTTCGCCTCGTCCTTGACGATCATGCACAGGCAGATCGACGGCTTGCGATGCAGGGCGGATGGCCGTTCTTCGGTAGGACGGTCGATCAGATTTGTCATATACATCTCCCGATCTGACTTCTATGGAGTAACGCTCCATGGCGAATTGGTGCGGTGTACGGGATCGGCCGATCCGGTCACCGAGGAAATTGACGCTAGTGCGCCGGAATCCGGTGGCCGCGACGCGACACGGAATTCTCGACGGTGCTCAGGTGGCCGGGGGAAATGGCCAACGAGCCTAACTAATATGCGAATAGGGGCAGATGGTCGAAGCTTTACTCACTCACAAGGGGAGCTGTCAGCACCCAGACGGTAGATCATCGGCGTGGCGCATATGCCCTTGCCCTGTTGCGGCTGTCACAGTCACGGCTCCGATCCACGCAGACCCGGTAAGGAATCCGAAGATGCACAAATCGAGAAGCTGGGACATTCTGTCCCGTTCAACCCTGGGTGCCATGTCGCTGGGTGTGACCCTGACGCTGTGCCCCATGGACATCGCTCACGGAGCACCGAACCCCACGGGTTCGCAGGCGGCCAACCGATTGATGGCCGGCCGGGTGGCGGCCAGCGTGTCCGGGACGGTCACCTCCCAGACCTCTCAGAACATCCGTAGCGGTCCCACGACCCAGTCGCAGATCGTGGGCAACGTGCCGTCCGGCGGCGCGGTTTCCATCGCCTGCAAGGTGGTCGGCCAGAACGTCGACGGGAACTCGTTCTGGTACCTGCTGTCCAACGGCAGTGGCTGGATGAGCGCCCGCTACATCTCGACGCAGACCACAGTGCCGTTCTGTGACGACTACCCGGGCTCGGGCGACACCGGCCCGACGGGGCCCATGGGTCCGACGGGTCCGGCGGGTTCCAACGGTGCGACCGGGCCGGCTGGTCCGACGGGTGCGACGGGTCTGCCGGGTACCAACGGTGCCACCGGTGCCACGGGTCCGGCGGGTGCCAATGGCACTAACGGTACTAACGGTGCCACCGGTGCCACGGGTCCGGCGGGTGCCAATGGCACTAACGGTACTAACGGTGCCACCGGTGCTACTGGGCCTGCTGGTCCGACGGGTGCGACGGGTCTGCAGGGCGCCACCGGTGCCACCGGTGCGTCCGGTGCTGTTGGTGCTCACGGTCCGACCGGTGCGACCGGTCCGACGGGTGCGACGGGTCTGCAGGGCGCCACCGGTGCTACCGGTGCGTCCGGTGCTAACGGCGCTAACGGCGCCACGGGTGCTACTGGGCCTGCTGGTGCGACGGGTGCGACGGGTGCGACGGGTCTGCAGGGCGCCACCGGTGCTACCGGTGCGTCCGGTGCTAACGGCGCTAACGGCGCCACGGGTGCTACTGGGCCTGCTGGTGCGACGGGTGCGACGGGTGCGACGGGTCTGCAGGGCGCCACCGGTGCCACCGGTGCGTCCGGTGCTAACGGTGCTACTGGCCCGACGGGTCCCGCAGGTGCCAATGGCGCTAACGGTGCCACCGGTGCTACTGGGCCTGCTGGTGCGACGGGTGCGACGGGTCTGCAGGGTGCCACCGGTGCTAACGGTGCTAACGGTGCCACGGGTGCTACTGGGCCTGCTGGTGCGACGGGTGCCACAGGTGCGACGGGTGCCTCCGGTACCAATGGTGCCGATGGTGCTACTGGTCCTGCGGGTCCGACGGGTGCGACGGGTGCCTCCGGTACCAATGGTGCCGATGGTGCTACTGGTCCTGCGGGTCCGACGGGTGCGACGGGTGCCTCCGGTACCAATGGTGCCGATGGTGCTACTGGTCCTGCGGGTCCGACGGGTGCGACGGGTGCCTCCGGTACCAATGGTGCCGATGGTGCTACTGGTCCTGCGGGTCCGACGGGTGCGACGGGTGCCTCCGGTACCAACGGTGCGGACGGTGCTACCGGTCCTGCGGGTCCGACGGGTGCGACGGGTCCGGCCGGCACCAATGGCACCAACGGTGCCACCGGTGCCACCGGTGCCACCGGCCCGACGGGACCTGTTGGCCCGTCCGTGCAGGCCAACAGCAACGCCACGTCTGTGCCCGCTGGGGGTAGCACCACGGACATCGTGGCCGTGTGCCCTGCCGGAACCGTGCTGACCGGGGGAGGTGCCGTGAGCCAGCTGCAGAACCCGGACATCATCTGGACCGCGAGTTACCCGGACACCGCCACCAACACCTGGCACGTCTCCGCATACAACAATGGCGCCACCGCGCAGACCGTCCAGTCGTACGCGGTCTGCATTCCTGGCACCGTCGGTCCGTGACGTAACTAGTTCCAAGGGGAATGGACGGGAACCCGCGCAAGGTTCGGGACAGTCCCTGTGATCGCTGCCGCAGCAGATGAAGGGTCTTCTGCTGCGGCAGCTCCATGTCGTCTCCGTCGAGTTCCGCAGCCCCCGAGTTCCCATCCGGTGCGACCGCACCGGCGCACGCCGGCCGCACTTCTCCGAAGCGGTCGGCTCGGGTCTCGGGGGCTGTCGGGTCTATTGGGGCAGCTGAACTTCCGGCACTCTTGGGTCCGTTCAACCCGGATTGCTGTCCCCCGTACCCCCGGTACTCCACTCGGATTCGACTCGGAGGTTGACCGCGCATGCGCTCGATACGCATCGTCCTGCTGGGCCTGGTGGCCCTCGTCGCAGGACTGCTGACCGCGACCCCCGCCGCCGCGGCACCGAACTTCAAGGCGCCGTTCCCCTGCGGCCAGACCTGGACCTACAGTCATCACTCGGCGGAAGTAAGACAGGCCCTCGACTTCGTCCGCACCGACGGCGGCGCCACCGCCGGCACTCCCGTCCTCGCCTCGTCCGGCGGGACGGCTCACCGCTACTCCCAGCCCAGCGGTGCGGGCAACTACATCGCCATCGACCACGGTGGCGGCTGGCAGACCTACTACTTCCACCTCGCCTCGTACTCCGTCGCCGACGGCGCCTCCGTCTCCCAGGGCCGGCAGATCGGCGTCACCGGCTCCACCGGGAACAGCAGCGGCGCCCACATCCACTACGAGCAGCTGTACAACGGCGTCGGTCAGACCATCGCGATCAACGGCCAGTCACTCGCCCCGTACCCTGGCTCGTACTACAGCAAGTACCTGACCAGCGACAACGGCTGTGGAGGTGGCGGTGGCGGCACGTACTGGGTCGACACCTTCGCCGACGCCACGGGCTACGCGGCGGCCGGCACGGGCGACGCGCAGGGCGTCCTCAACGCGGGCACGAACTATGTCTACTGCAAGGTGTGGGGCGCCCAGGTCGGCTCCGGCTCCAGCTACAACCACTGGTGGCTGAAGACGGACCTGGACACGGTGTACGCGGGCAAGAACGGGCGCGGCGCGTATGTCTCGGCGTACTACCTGTCGCGCTGGGGCAACGACGAGGCGAGAGACAACAACGGGACGGTGATCCCGGACTGCTGACCGGCACGCCCGGCCGATGCCACTCCCGTCCACGGGTCGAGGACGGACGGGAATGGCGTCCGGCGTCGCGGCCGCATGTGAAGGAGACGGCTGCTCCTTCACATGCGTGCCGCAGTCCGATGCCGCAAGCCCCCCGTCAGAAGCGGCAGTGTCCGCTACGCCTTGCTGTTGTAGTGCGTGATGTCCCAGTGGCTGCCTTCCCGCGCGTAGACGTTGCCGGCGGGGGACTTGTACAGAGCGGCCCCGTCGCTACGCTTCCCCGCCTTGGCGAACTTGCCTGTGATGTAGGTGTTGACGCACGAGATCTTGGTGGAAATATCCGTCTTGTACCCGTTGCGATGGCTGTAGGTGCCGGGGCTGTGGCCCTTCTCGGTGCCGCCGGTGACGATCACCTTGCAGCCGCTGGCCTTCTTGAAGGCGATCGTGCCCGCGATGGTCGCCTTGTTGATCTGGGTGAACGACGTACACGACTTCTTGTTCCAGTCGGAGCAGTTGCCGCTGGATGTCCAGGTGATGCCCGCCTTCTTCAACTGGGCGGCGGCGTCCGCGTGCCGCGCGTACTTCGCCGGTGCGGCCTGCGCGGTACCGGCCACCAACAGGACCGAAGCGGTAGCGGCGATCACCGTGCGGGCGGACAGAAGTCTCATGCGCTTCAAGATGTGCTCCTTGTCTGTCTTGCGAGTTCGAACGCTGCTCGGCTGTGCTGCTTCCGAGCGCGGGAAGCCTGCCCAGGGGCGAACGACCTGCGTATCCACCCTTCAGGTGAAAGGGACGTGTCGAAGTGGACGTCGTCCCGCCTGGCGCCGGCTTCCGGTAACCTCTGCCGGCCGTTCTCCGCGTCAGTGAGGTCAGTACGCTCCACGCCTGGGCGAAGCGGCAGGCGGTGACCTCGGCCGGGTGGCGACGCGTACGTGGGTGGAGAAGGTCCTTGCGCCCGGGGAGCGGATCGAGGGCGCGGAGCGGCTGCGCGGCGGATGGACCTCGCAGATGCGACGGCTGGACGTGGGGGCGGACCGATCTGACGCCCGAGGTGCTCACGGCGCGCCTGGAGGGCAATGTGGAGTGCCTGCTCGACCGGTTCGCCTGATCGGCGGTCATCGCCACAGCGCCCCGACGTGACGTCGCTGTCGGGTAGTCGGCGGTCCTTCCGGCGATGCGTCGGATGGTCCGAAGGAAAACGACCCTCCGGTTTCGTACGCAGGGTCAAACGCGGCGTGTCCCGGGGTAAAGCGGCGGTCATGTCTGTATAGATATACGCGTCTTCACGAAGAGGGCGGTTCTTCGTGTCCTGTGTGGCACGAGTGCCGTCGCCTTTTCCGCAAGTGAGCGCTGCGCGTGGTGTTTCAGTATTCGTCGCATCAGTGAATTGCTGAATCGCCGATCCGCATGCCCCTGATTCGTCCACCGGTCTCGGTGACTCCCGGTCCCGGTGGCGCCGGATTCCGCATCACCTGAGACGGCGTTGTTCAACGCCTATTCCATAAACGGAATTACCGAATCGCCGATTTGGTGCATCGGCGATGCGGCGGACGCCGATTCACGAATAAGCGAATCATTGGCGAGGAGATGCTGTGCGTTATGGAAGTGCGTTGAGGGAAGAAGTCGGATCTCCGGGAACGGCTCCTCTCATGGGTATTTGCGAAATGTATTCGGTGTCCTTCGCGGCCCGGCACTACGACGGATTCTTCGTGTCCGGATTCGGCTTCGCCGCCTCCCGCTACGGGCTCCCCGGCATCGGCTTCATCACCTGGCCGGACATGGTCGCCTTCGTCGAGAGCGATGCCGGCGATGGTGCCACCCGTCCGACGGGCTCATCGGCGCCGGACGCCGCTGGTTGACCCGGTCGGCAGGCCGCCCGGGTGTGTGGCGGGCGGCCTGCCGGTTCGCGCCCGCCTCTTGTCTGATGTGACGCCAGGTACGACGATGGCCCCCGCACGCGTCAGGTGACGATGCGTCAGATTCCCTCGGGAAGGAGGCCGTCCGGTGCCGATACTGCCCACCGGGCCGCTGTCGTACGGGATGCAGCTGCCGATCCAGTCGCAGAGCACCATCTACGCGGAGGGGTGGGAGGCCGCGGCCACCCCCGCGGATCTCGCCGAGATCGCCCGCACCGCCGACCGTACCGGCTTCGCCTACCTCGCGAGCTGCGACCATGTCGCGATTCCGCGGCGGCTCGCCGGGGTCATGAGCACCGTCTGGTACGACCCGGTCGCCACTCTCGCCTTTCTCGCCGGGATCACCGAGCGGGTCCTGCTGATGAGCCATGTCGCCGTCGTCGGCCTGCGGCACCCGCTGGCCACCGCCAAGCAGTACGCCACCCTCGACCACCTCTGCGGCGGCCGGCTGATCCTCGGGGTCGGGGCCGGGCACGTACCGGAGGAGTTCCGGGCGCTCGGGGCGGACTTCGAGGGGCGGGGCGGGGTCCTCGACGAGACCATCGACGCACTGAAGGCGGCGCTCGGTCCCGAGGAGTACCCGGAGTTCGCGGGGGAACGGTTCTCCTTCGCCGGGCTCGGCCAGCTGCCGCGCCCGGCCCAGGAACGGGTGCCGGTCTGGGTGGGCGGCTCCTCGCCCGCCGCCGTGAGCCGGGCCGCGGTGCGGGGGGACGGCTGGCTGCCGCAGGGTGATCCACGGGAGAAGCTGCCGGCACAGATCACCAGGCTGAAGGAGCTGCGCGAGGCGGCCGGGATCGAGGCCCCGATCGTCATCGGCGCGATCACCGAGCCGCTGTACGTCGGTGAGCCGGAGTGGTCCGTCGGGCGGCGAGCCCTCACCGGAAAGCCGGAGGTCCTCGCCGAGTCGCTGCGCGAGTACGGGGCCATGGGCGTCCACCAGATCCAGGTGCGGTTCCGCAGTCGGAGCCGTAGCGAACTGACCGACCAGATGGCGGCGTTCGCCGCCGAGGTCGCACCCCATCTCGACAGGTAGGAGTCAGGCCATGGGCAAGCTGGACGGGCGGGTCGTGCTGATCAGCGGTGCGGCGCGCGGGCAGGGTGAGCAGGAGGCGCGGCTCTTCGCCGCGGAGGGTGCGCGGGTGGTGATCGCCGATGTGCTCGACGAGCAGGGCGAGGCGCTGGCCAAGGAGCTGGGGGAGGGCGTCGCCCGGTTCGTTCATCTGGATGTGAGCCGGGAGGACGAGTGGCAGGCCGCCGTCGCCGCCGCGAAGGACACCTTCGGAAGGATCGACGGACTGGTCAACAACGCGGGGATTCTCCGCTTCAACGAGCTGGTGACCACACCGCTGGAGGAGTTCCAGCAGGTGGTGCAGGTCAACCAGGTGGGCGCGTTCCTCGGGATCAAGAACGTCGCGCCCGAGATCGAGGCCGCGGGCGGCGGGACCATCGTCAACACCGCCTCGTACACGGGGCTCACGGGCATGGCGTTCGTGGGCGCGTACGCCGCCACCAAGCATGCGGTGCTCGGGCTGACCAAGGTGGCGGCGGTGGAGCTGGCCGCGAAGGGGATACGGGTCAACGCCGTCTGCCCCGGGGTCGTGGACACCGCGATGACCAACCCGGCGGCGCTGGACCCGACCGCGGACCCGGAGGAGTCCAGGGCGGCGGTGGCCGAGCTGTACCGCAAGCTCGTACCGCTGGGGCGGATCGGGCAGCCGGAGGAGGTGGCGGCGCTGGCGCTCTTCCTGACCTCGGACGACTCCTCGTACATCACCGGGCAGCCGTTCGTCATCGATGGGGGCTGGCTGGCCGGCGTCAGCCTGTTCTGAGTTGTTCTGACGATGCGTCAGGTATTGACGGGTGTGGGTGCCGGTGGAACAGTCGGACGCATCGCAATCTGACGATGTGTCAGAAATGAATGAGGACGGTGAACCCCCTTGGAATTCGGGCTCTTTGTACAGGGGTACGTGCCCGCCGCACGGGCCAAGGCCGACCCCGGGGCAGAGCACAAGGCGCTGATCGAGGAGACCGAGTACGTCATCCAGGCGGACAAGTCCGGCTTCAAGTACGCCTGGGCCTCCGAACACCACTTCCTGGAGGAGTACTCGCATCTCTCGGCCAACGATGTGTACCTGGGCTACCTCGCACACGCCACCGACCGTATCCACCTCGGATCCGGCATCTTCAACCCGCTCGCACCCGTCAACCACCCGGTGAAGGTGGCCGAGAAGGTCGCCATGCTCGACCACCTCTCCGAGGGCCGCTTCGAATTCGGCTCCGGGCGCGGGGCCGGCAGCCACGAGATCCTGGGCTTCATGCCGGGCATCACCGACATGAACCACACCAAGGAACTCTGGGAAGAGACCATCGCCGAGTTCCCCAAGATGTGGCTCCAGGACGAGTACGTGGGCTTCCAGGGCAAGCACTGGTCGCTGCCGCCGCGCAAGATCCTGCCCAAGCCGTACGGGAAGTCGCACCCGGCGATGTGGTACGCGGCCGGATCACCGTCCTCCTACGCGATGGCGGGCAGGAAGGGGCTCGGCGTGCTGGGCTTCAGCGTGCAGAAGGTCTCCGACATGGAGTGGGTCGTCGAGTCCTACAAGACGGCCGTCAAGGAGGCCGAACCCGTCGGCGACTTCGTCAACGACAACGTCATGGTCACCTCCACCGCCATCTGCGCCGAGACGCACGCGAAGGCCGTCGAGATCGCGGTGGGCGGCGGGCTGAACTATCTGCAGTCGCTGCTGTTCCGCTACCACGACACGTTCCCCCGGCCCGAGGGCATCCCGGAGTGGCCCGAGCTGCTGCCGGAGTACTCCGAGGAGATCATCGAGCTGCTGATCGCCGAGGAGCTGATGATCTGCGGTGATCCGGACGAGGTGCTGCGGCAGTGCAAGCGGTGGGAGCAGGCGGGGGCGGATCAGCTGAGCTTCGGGCTGCCGATCGGGATGAGCCGCGAGGACACGCTGAACTCGATCAGGCTGATCGGTGAGCACGTGATCCCGGAGATCGACACGGACCCGGTGCACCGGACCTCGCGGTTCCGGGGGGCGGCGGGGGCGTAGGGGGGCGCAGGGGTGGGGCGGGGTGCGGGTTCGGTGCGCCTGCGGCGGGCGTTGCCCCCGACCCGCCCCTTCCCGAAACCGGGGCTCCGCCCCGGACCCCGCGCCTCAAGCGCCGGCGGGGCTGAATTTGGCTCCGTCCCGGACCCCGCGCCTCAAGCGTTGGCGGGGCTGATTTCACCCCGCCTGAAACACCGGCGGGGCCGAGAACAGCGGCGTCTTCCCGGACCGCCGCTCCGTGGAGCCGGGGTGCGTACCGCGGCCGTGCGCACCCCGGCTGCACACCCATGTACCCGCGGCGGGAAACACAGAAGGGAACCCCCGTCATGCTCGACCACCTCATCCGCGGAGCGACCGTCGTGGACGGCACCGGCGGACCCTCGTACCCCGCTGACATCGGTATCCGCGACGGCCGCATAGCCGTCATCGCCGAACCGGGCACGCTCGCCGAGGAAGCCGTCACCACCGAGGACGCCACCGGCCTCGTCCTCGCCCCCGGCTTCGTCGACCCCCACACCCACTACGACGCCCAGCTCTTCTGGGACCCGTACGCCACACCCTCCATGAACCACGGCGTCACCACCGTCGCCGGAGGCAACTGCGGATTCACCCTCGCCCCGCTCCACCCCGGACGCCCCGAGGACGCCGACTACACCCGCCGCATGATGTCGCGGGTGGAGGGCATGGCCCTCAAGGCACTGGAGGAGGGCGTCGACTGGAGCTGGTCCAGCTTCCGCGAATACCTCGACGCCCTTGAAGGACGGGTCGCCGTCAACGCCGGGTTCATGGTCGGCCACTGTGCCCTGCGCAGACACGTCATGGGCGCCGACGCGATCGGCGGGCAGCCCACCCCCGAACAGCTCGACGCCATGCTCGCGCTGTTCCACGACGCGATGGACGCCGGAGCCTGGGGGCTGTCCACCACCCAGTCCTCCACCCACTCCGACGGCGACGGACAGCCCGTCGCCTCCCGGCACGCGCTTCCCGAGGAGCTCCTCGCCCTCTCCCGCGCCGTCGGCGAACACGAAGGCACCCAGCTCGAAGCGATCGTCGCGGGCTGCCTCGACCAGTTCTCCGACGAAGAGATCGAACTCCTCGTCGACATGACCGCCACCGCGGGCCGCCCACTGAACTGGAACGTCCTCACCATCGACGCCGCCGTCCCCGAACGCGTACCCCGCCAGCTCGTCCCCAGCGAACGGGCCCGCCGGGCCGGCGGCCGGATCGTCGCACTCACCATGCCGATCCTCACCCCCATGAACATGTCGCTCGGCACCTTCTGCGCCCTCAACCTCATCCCCGGCTGGGGCGACATCCTCGCCCTCCCCGTCCCCGAACGCATCGAACGGCTCCGCGACGCAGGCACCCGCGCCGAAATGCTCCGCCGCGCCGACAGCAAGGAGGCCGGCGTCTTCCGCCGCCTCGCCGACTTCGGCCGGTACGTCATCGGGGACACGTACAGCGCGGCCAACGAAGGACTGAGCGGCCGCGTCGTGGGCGACATAGCCGTCGAACGCGGGCAGGACCCCTTCCACTGCCTCGTCGAGATCTGCGCCGACGACGAGCTGCGCACGGTTCTGTGGCCCATGCCCACCGACAACGACCCCGACTCCTGGGCGCTGCGACGGCAGACCTGGGAGCACGAGGACGTCATGCTCGGCGGCTCCGACGCGGGCGCGCACCTGGACCGGATGTGCGGCGCCCCGTACACCACCCGCTTCCTCGGCGACTGCCTGCGCCGACGCAAACTCCTCCCCCTCGAACAGGCCGTCAAGATGCTCACGGACGACCCCGCCCGGCTCTTCGGGCTCCGCGACCGCGGCCGCATCGAGGAGGGCTTCCACGCCGACCTCGTCCTCTTCGACCCCGAACGCATCGACGCCGGGCCCGCCACCCTCGTACACGATCTGCCCGGCGACAGCCCCCGTCTCGATTCCAAGGCCATCGGCATCGTGTCCGTCCGCGTCAACGGCGTGGAGACCCTGCGCGACGACAAGGTGACCGGCGCGGTCCCCGGTACGGTGCTCCGCTCCGGCCGCGACACCCGGACGGTGAGCACCGTATGAGCGACAGGAACCGGCGCCTCTTCATCGGCGGCGAGTGGACCGAACCCGACCACGGCCACTACGAGGTGATCAACCCGGCCACCGAGGAGGTCGTCGGCCTCGCCCCCGAGGCGAGCCGCGAGCAGGTGTACGCGGCGGCGGCCGCGGCCCGCGAGGCCTTCGCCACCTGGTCCCGCACCCGCCCCGAGGAACGCGCCGCGATCCTCGACCGCGCCGCCGACCTGATGCAGCGCGACCTCACCGGCAATGCCGCACTCGCCCAGGCGGAGAGCGGCGCCACCACGTCAACGGCCAGGACCATGCAGGCCGCCGTCGGCGCCGCCCGCTTCCGCCGGTACGCCAGGGGCGCCCTGGAACCGGTCGAGGAGCCGATCGCACCACAGATCAACGAGGCCGGGCCGATGGGGCGGGCCGGTGTGTTCGGGGCGCTCGCCGTACGCCGGCCGGTCGGCGTCGTCACCTGCATCACCTCGTACAACAACCCCTGGGCCAACCCGGCCGGCAAGGTCGCCCCCGCACTCGCCATGGGCAACACGGTCGTCGTGAAACCCGCGCCGCAGGACCCGCTCTCCGTCTACCGGATGGCCGAGGCGCTCGAAGAGGCGGGCGTTCCGGCGGGCGTCGTCAATGTCGTCACCGCATCGGGCCCCGGGGCGGGCGAGGCCGCCGTCGACTCACCGGACATCGACATGGTCAGCTTCACCGGCTCCACGGCCGTCGGGCAGCGCATCGCAGAGGTGTGCGGGCGTTCCATGAAACGGCAGTTGATGGAGCTGGGCGGGAAGGGGGCCGCCGTCGTCCTCGACGACGCGGACCTCGACTCCGCGGTGGCGGGCATCGGCACCACGTTCTCCTTCTACAGCGGCCAGATCTGTACGGCCCCGACCCGCGTCCTCGTACAGCGCGCAGCCCACGACGCCCTGATCGAGAAACTCATCGCGTACGCGGGTCACCTGAAGGTGGGCGCCCCGACGGACCGGGGCACGGTCGTCGGCCCGGTCATCTCCGCCGCCCACCGCGACCGCATCGAGTCGTACATCGAACTCGGCCGGAAGGAAGGGGCGAGGATCGTCACGGGCGGCGAACGTCCGGCCGGACTCGACCGGGGCTTCTACGTCGCCCCCACCCTCCTCGCCGACTGCACCAACGACATGCGCGTCGTCCGCGAGGAGATCTTCGGCCCCGTAGTCGTGGTCGTCCCCTTCGACGACGAGGACGAGGGCATCGCACTCGCCAACGACAGTGACTACGGACTGATCGACTACGTCTGGTCCTCGGACGTGGCACGCGCCTTCCGGGTGGCCCGGCAGCTGCGCGCCGGCGGGGTCGGCGTGAACACCATCGGGCGGAACATGGAGGCCCCGTTCGGCGGGTTCAAGAAGAGCGGTGTCGGGCGCGATGTCGGCTCGTACGCCCTGCACGCATACAGCGAACTCCAGGCGATCGTCTGGCCGGGCTGAACCGGCACACCCCGTGGGTGTCCGCTGAGCGGACACCCACGGGAAAATTTTGAACCACCACAAAACGGACGGTGCTGCGATTCTCGTACGGCGCTGTGATCGAGCGTTGACCTCTCATCAGTAGGTCGTGCTCATCGATTGCCTTCAATTAATTTCTGCTTGTCCGTTCTGTCACCCGAAATTCAAGGATGAGGTTCCGGAGTCTCGGCCTCCGAATGTGGATATCGCAGCGCATAACGTCCTCTCCATGACACAGCTGGACGCGCGGCCGCAGGCCGGAGACCCGGTACGGGGCACCGCCCCGGCCGACGGCGGTGTACGCGGCAAGGGTCTGGGCGGGAACTCCGTCGGCCTGATGGGCAGCGCCGTGATCGGCATCTCCACCGTCGCCCCCGTCTACTGCCTCACCTCCACCCTCGGCTCCACCGCGGGCGAGGTCGGCGTGCAGATGCCCGCCGTCTTCCTGGCCGGCTTCCTGCCGATGCTGCTCGTCGCATTCGCGTACCGCGAACTCAACAAGGTCATGCCTGACTGCGGTACTTCCTTCACCTGGACGGTGAAGGCATTCGGCCCGCGCGTCGGCTGGATGTGCGGCTGGGGCCTGGTCATCGCGACGATCATCGTCCTGTCGAACCTGGCGGGCGTCGCCACCTCGTACTTCTGGCTCCTCGCGGGCGAGATCACGGGCAGCGGTTCGATCGCCGCCCTGGACGACAGCAAGCCCGTCCACATCCTCACCTGCCTGATCCTGATCGCGATCGCCACGGCGATCAGCTACCGGGGGATGACGGCCACCAAGGGCATCCAGTACGCCCTGGTGGGCCTTCAGCTCGTCGTCCTCGCGCTGTTCGTGGCGATGGCCGTGCAGAAGGCGAACAGTGGGGGGTTCGCCTCGTCGGTGGACTTCTCCTGGTCCTGGCTGAACCCGTTCGCGGTCCAGTCGTTCGCGGCGTTCACGGCGGGTCTGTCGTTGTCGATCTTCATGTTCTGGGGATGGGACACCTGTCTGACCGCCAACGAGGAGACCATCGGCAGCGAGAAGACCCCCGGGCGCGCCGCCCTCATCGCGATGGTCGTGCTCGTCGGCTCCTACCTGGCGACCGCCGTCGCCGCCCAGATGGCCGTCGGCTCCGGCGACTCCGGTCTCGGCCTCGCCAACCCGGACACCTCCGACAACGTCTTCGCCGCACTCGCCGGCCCGGTCATGGGCCCGGGCCTTGGCGTCCTGCTCTTCATCGCCGTGCTCGCCTCCGCCGCCGCGAGCCTGCAGACCACCTTCATCCCGGTGGCCCGCACGGTCCTGGCGATGTCCACGTACGAGGCCCTGCCCGCCTCGTACGCCCGCGTCCACCCGCGCTTCAGGACCCCGGGGAAGGCCACCGTCACGGCGGGTGTGGCGACCGGCGTCTTCTACACGGTCATGACCCTGGTCAGCGAGCACGTCCTGGTCGACACGATCTACGCGCTCGGCCTGATGATCTGCTTCTACTACGCGCTGACGGCGTTCGCCTGCGCCTGGTACTTCCGCGCCGACCTGACCCGCTCCGTCCGCGACCTGGTCTTCAAGGGCCTCTTCCCGGCCGTCGGCGGCATCCTGCTCACCGCGGTCTTCGGCAAGACCCTCTACGACATGTGGGATCCGGCGTACGGCTCCGGCTCGTCGGTCTTCGGGGTCGGCTCGGTGTTCGTGATCGGTGTCGGGCTGCTGCTGCTCGGTGTGGTGCTGATGCTGGTGATGCAGCGCCGCAGCCCGGCGTTCTTCCGCGGCGAGGTGCTGACGAAGGAGACTCCGGCGCTGGTCGTGGAGGACTGACGGCCAGGGCTTTTGGCTGACACCCGGACAAGCTGCGGACCGTGCGTACGGCTACCCGCCCACGCGGGCTGCCAGCCGGCTCAGGACCCGGCGGCCTGCGCGGGACACGCCGAGTGGGATCAGGGCCGCGCGGCCCGGGAGGCGTACCCCTCCCGTGAAGGCGACCAGGGTGTGGCCGGATGCGGTGGGAGACGGGGTGGCCGCCATGCCGATCAGGACGAAGCGGCTCTGGAGCCAGAGCCAGCCGGGGCGGCGCACGCCGTGGAAGCGGGCGTGCATGCCGTAACGGCTGCGGGCCACGGCCTCGACGCGGTCGCCGTCCGCGCGGGTGAGCCTCAGACGGCGCATGTCGGGGACCAGCCGGGACAGTTCGCCGTCGATGTCGGCCAGCAGCGGGTGGACGGTGGTGTAGGGGGCGGGGATCTCGCGGGTGGTGACGCGGGCGCCGCGGACGCCCGCCGCGAGGGCGTGCAGACGGCGGACCGGGTCGAGTTCCGGGGTGGTGGGCCACTGCGGGCGGGGGGGTTTCGGTCATGACGTCCATGCCTTCCGGGAGGAGTCCCGGGAGGACGGTGGCGACGGCCGCGGCCGCGGTGGTGGCGGTGGGTGTGCGCCGGGTGAGGTTCATGGGTGCTCCTCTGCGGGGCGGATGGTGGTGACGGGTTGCGTCACCCCACAGAGGAGCCGGGTCGCCGATTCGTTCCGACGAGTTGGCGTTCGGGTTGGACCGGAGCCGCGACCGCCAGCGCCTCCAGCGCCGCTCGCAGCGTCTCACCGACGAACTCAGGCCTACGGGCCGGGGCGGTGGGACGTTCCCTCAGGCCCGCGCTGCGACGTCGTCCACGACGTGCTTGTCCAGCGCGGCGCGCACCAGGGCCGCCGCGAGCACGGCGGGCCCGCGGTCGTCGGCCTCCTCGGCTTGCTCAGCCTGCTCCGCGAGCCGTGCGAGCTTCGCCGGCGAGGCGGGAAGCCCCAGCTTCTCGGCGCCCTGGAGAGCCTTTCCGTCCAGGAACGGTGCCGTCTCCGGCCACACGGCCTGCACCTCGCGTACGAAGATGTCCGCACCGGCCGGGCCCATGCCCGGGGTTCTGCGCAGCCCGGACCGCAGCACGTCCAGGTCGCCGTCGGCCTCCTTGCGCAGCCGCCGCAGATCGCCCCCGTACTCGACCAGAAGGAGCTCTGCCCCGTCGCCGAGCTGGGTGGCGGTCCGTTCGTCGTAGCGCCGGTAGCCGCCCTCGCCCAGCGCGTCGACACGCTGCTGCCATGTCGACCCGATCATCCGGTCCGGGGAGCGCATGCCGTGGGCGAACAGCGCGCGTGCCGCCGCCACCGCCACGGACGCCCGGATGCGGGCGCTCAACAGATCGCTGAGCACGAGGAGTTGGTACAGGGGCTGTGGTGTGTTCCGCAGCCGGATGCCGGCCTCGGCGGCGTAGGTGGTGCCGTAGCGGCTGAGAAGGATCTCCACGGTCCTGCGGGCGGTCACGAAGGTCCGCCTCCTTCCTCGGCGGCGACCTGCTGCAGGGTGCGCCCCGTACGGGCCGAACGCGCCCGGTACGGGTCCGGTGTGTCCGGCCCGTCATGGGTGGCGCGCCCGTCCTTGGCCTTGATCAGCAGCCATATCTCCTCGCCCGGGGCGTCGTCCGCACCGCCTCCCTTGAAGCGGGTGAGGGCGAACTCGCCGTGCAGCTTGGTGCCGTCGAGCCAGAAGGTCGCGTGCCCGTCCTCCAGGGACTGTTCGAACGGCACGGGCGCGCCCCAGCGGTCGTGGCTGAGCGGCCGGTAGGTGCCCTGGTCCCAGACGATCACCGTGCCGCCGCCGGACTTGCCCTTCGCGATGACTCCCTCGAACGTGCGGTACTCCAGCGGATGGTCCTCCGTGGGGACGGCCAGCCGCCTCTCGCGCGGGTTCTCCGAAGGTCCGCGCGGCACCGCCCATGACTTCAGGACGCCGCCGACCTCCAGCCGGAAGTCGAAGTGCATGCGCCGCGCCTGGTGGATCTGTACGACGAAACAGGGCGCCGCACTCGTCCGCCCGCCGTCGCCGCGTGGCTCCGCGGTCGCGTCGAAGTGCCGTTCGCTGCGGTAGTCCCGGAGCCGGTCGTCGTTTCCGCCGGTCATATCCATCCGGACACCTCCTCCGGCAGGCCCGCCCGGTGCCCCCCTTCCACTGTGACGCTCCCGGCCGTGAAGCGCACAGGGACGGGGTGCGTCGGCACGGACGGCAGGTATGTCGACATCAAGTATCTTGACATCGAGACGACTCCCCCGGCAGGCTTCCCCCTGATCCATTGATCTCTTGATGTCGAGACATCTCGGAGGGGGAGTGCGATGCGGCGCGGCAAGGGCGGCGGGGAACCGGGCACGTCGAAGGGCGGGCAGGGCCTGCTGGCCCAGCTGCGCAATCCGCCGGGCGGCCGCAACGCGCGGATCATGCTGCTCGCCCTGGCCGTGGACCGGACCGGCTCGGGACTGTGGGCCGCGTCCTCGGTCCTGTATCTCACCTTTGTGACGCATCTGAGTGCCCAACAGATCGGTGTGCTGCTGGGCGTGGCCGGAGTCGCGGGCATCGCGGGCTCACCGCTGGCCGGACGCCTGGCCGGCCGCTTCCCGGTGCGCCCGCTGCTGATCGGCTGTCATCTGCTCCGCCTGGTGACGCTCGTCCTGGTGCTGGTGTGCGGCGGCTTCGACGCGCTGCTGCCCGTTGTCGCCGTCACATACCTGGGTGACAGGGCGGCGAAGACGCTGGAGATGCTGTTCGCCACCAGGACGGCGGGCGAGCGGCGCGCGGCCTACCAGGCACTGTCCCGCAGCGCGGCCAACGCGGGCTACGCCGTCGGCGCGGGCATCGCGGCCATCGGCCTGGCCGTGGGGACCAGTGACGCCTACCGGGCCCTGATCCTGGGCAACGCGCTGTCCTTCGTCGTCGCCGCGGCGCTGGTGTGGCGTACGGAAGGGCCGCGGGAGACCACCGTCGAGGTGGCAGGCCCCGACGGCCCGGCAGCCGGAGCCGGGAAGCAGCCGCCTGTCCGCAGGGCCAACCCGTGGCGGGACCGCGGCTATCTCACGTTCGTGCTGCTGGACATCCCGATGAACCTCGACGACTCGATCCTCAACGTCGGCCTGCCGCTGTGGCTGGTGAACCGCACCTCGGCGCCGCACGCCCTCGTCCCGGCCTTCCTGATCATCAATACCGTGATGGTCGTGGTGCTGCAGATCAGCGTGTCCGCGCGGGCCGAAGGACCGCGCCGGGCCACCCGGGCGGTGCTGCTGTACGGAGCCATGGTGTTCGTGTGCTGCGCGTTCCTGGCCGCGGCCACCCGGGGCGGGACCTGGGCGGCCACGGCCGTCCTGCTCGCCGCGGCGCTGGTGGTCACGCTGGCGGAGCTGATGCGTTCGGTGAGCTCCTGGGAGCTCGCGGTTCTCCTCGCACCCCAGGACGCCCGCGCCGAGTATCTGGGGGTGGCCGGGATGTCCCAGTCCATCCAGAAGTCCGCCGGGCCGCCGCTGTTGACCGGTGCGGTGATGGCCGCAGGACCGGCGGGGTGGCTGGTGCTGGGCGCGGTGGTCGCGGGCCTCTCCGTCCTGCAACGGCGGGCGTGTACGCGACGGCTCCGCACTCTCGCACCACCACCGGCCCCGAAGAGGGCCACCCCCGCGCCGGTCTCCTAGGGGCAGCCCGCAGGGCAGGCCGTCTTGCCTCGCGGTGGGCTATTTCGACCGGTAGCAAGCTGATTCGACGGTGACCTCCAGGAGGTCCGGGGCGTTTCCGACCTTGCTCGCTTTGTGCAGCCGTACGTCGACTGCGAATTCACCCCCCTTGGACTCCGCGACGATCTGCGGGCTCTTGGCCTTACTGCCGTCCACGCCGTCCCGGACGATCTTCCAGCCGTCTTTCGGGAGTTCGACCCGCAGGCGGTCCATGCCCTTTTGCATATCGGCAAAGGGGGCCTTGTAGATGCTCCAGGGGTGACGTGCGCGGTAGACCTCCTCGTCGGAGTCGTAGTCCGAGCAACGCGACGTCATCGCACCCGTCTCCGTGACCTTCCCCTTGACGTCGAGGATTTCGAGAATCCGACTGGATGTCCTCTCGACGCCCGCCTTCACGGTATCGCCGTTCTGTGTCTTCACCGCCGCCTCGTTTCCGTTCGAGCACGCCATCGCCAGCGCGCACGTCGCGATAATGAACCCGAGTTTCGAAATTCGCCTATTCAAGTTGTACCTTGTCATATTGGCCGGCGATGACGGCTGCCTGATTGCGTATGCTGAGAGAGCCATCGTCGAAGAATCCGGTGTGTCCGCCGGAGTCACTCTCCATGATGTTGCCGCCGAAGGCGTCGTCGGTGGGAATGATCCCGTTGTCACCGAGCCCCATCAGCCGACCGCCCTGCCGGACCACCTGATCGTCCCAGGGGGCGCCCATTGCCCACACGTGGTCGGCTCCGACACCCAGGTCCGCCGCGTGATCCGCCTGGACACCAGGACTGCCCGCAAAGACGAAGTCGTTGGCGGCCTCAGGGTCATTCCAACTCCCCGACTGTGCTGAGACGCCGACCACCGTGCTGCCGTAGCTGTGCCCGATGACAGTGGTGTGCGCGCGAGTGCCGTCGGCAGTCTGCTGCGCAGCTCCGTTCCCCTGCAAGAAGTCGTAGAGTCGTGGGCCGCCCTCGTCCGCGTACTGCCCGCGTGTCGCCTCCGGAACGATGCTGTCCGGCGCGTTGTAGTCGAGCCACGTGATGGTGGAGACGTTCTGGCCGGGAGTGAGGCGGTGACTCTCGGCCCAGAGACGTTCGCCACGGCCGAGGTCCCCATGAGTATCCCCGCCGCCGCCGATGGATTCTATGCCTGCGAACGTGCCGGGGACGTAGACGCCTACGTGATCGGCTTTGTCCGGATTCCCGTTGGCGAGGATGACCTTTCCGTCCCCGAGACCGGTGGGATCGAAGCCGAGCAGGTACGCCTCGGGAAGCCCGTCTTTGCCTGTGCGGTCGAAGCGATCCTGGATGGCGTTCATTCCCTTCATCACGCCCTCCATCCTGGCCTTCTTGTCCCCGTACTTGTCCTGCCACTCCCGCCATTCCGGGGTGATCACGGCAGCGGGGTAGCTTCCGCTGGTGTTGGGACCGTACTTGGTCGGCTCTTTCGGGATGGCGTCCAGCTCCAGCTGGTAACTCGCCTTCGTCTCGTTCAGAACCATTCGGTTCGCCTCGTCGCGAATGTCGGACGGGAGGCCGTTCATCGATCCGATGGAATTCGGATGGACGGCCAGATAGTCGGCCCGCTGCTCCGAGGTGAGATTCTTCCACCACTCCGCGTTCTCCTCGGGCGTGGCTTCCTTCGGTGGGGCCTTGATGCTGTCCAGGTACGGGTCAGCGGCCTTGAGCACCCCGCCCCGGTCGGACTTCACGTCCACCCAATCCCGGTCCGAGACCACGAGGTCGTCGTCGGCCTTGAGGGCGCGGAGCTTCGGCGCCCACTTCGCGTCTGCGTCAGTGGCTTCCTTCAAGGCATCTGCTATCCGGTTGGCATAGCCGAGGGCCGCGCCGTAGTGAGGGTTCGGGTGGATGTTCACCGCCTGGCGCTCCAGGGCGTCGGATGTCGGGCTGCCCCCGGCGCCACCGGTCACTGTGCCGCCCTCGGCATCCTTCTCCTCGCCCGGCTTTCTGCCCGCCGGGAAGTTGACCGAACCGTCCGTGTTCACCGTGCAGTGGTTCGCCCGCGCGTCCTCAAGCGCTGCGTCCAGCTTCCTTTTGGCCGCCGCCATATCGAATGCGAAACCGTTCAGCGCGGTGCTCACCAGCCCGCACTCGGTCTGCATGTACTGGAAGTTCTTTGACAACTCGGCCAGCTCCCGAAGGGCGGCCTTCGCCGCCGCGCCCTCGAGTTGGTTCCGTATCCCCGCGGTGATCTGGTTGTCGATGGTGTCCTTGGCTGCATTGGCCATCTCGTCCGTCGTCCGGTACGCGTCCGCGGCACTCTCGAACTCCGACGGCTTGAGCGCTTTCAGCGTCGCAAGATCCATGCGCCCCGATCACTTCTCCTTCGACTGGCCGCCGACGGCCTGGGTGTCCGTGTACTTGTCCTTGATCGCGTCGAGCTCAGACTTCAGCGACTCATCGGTCTTCGACAGGTCATGCCCTGAAGCCTCAAGCAGCCCACCCAGGGACTTGCAGCGCCCGCGCACATTCCTTACGTACTTGCTCCAGGAGGTGTACAACTCCTTCTGCGCCGCCGTGCTCCGGCAGCCGGCTGCGTTGTCCAGCCGCGTCTGCCCGTCTTCAAGTTTCGTCAGCGCGGGCCCCATCGGCTCAGTGAGACCTTTGGTGCCCTCGCCCGCCTTGACCCATGCCCTCTTGTCCGACTTCAGGTCGGCCGAGGCATTGGCCCCGGGTGTACCGCCACCGGAATCGGCCGGATACTGGTTCAACTGCATCTGCGTCGACCGTGTTGCTGCATCGGTCTTGAGTTGTTCCCACTCGTCCCATGCCACCAGTGCATCCTCTCCGTGTCCCCGTACCGCGTGGCCCTGGTCCCGAGTCCCGGGTCGCCCGAGGGCCCAACTTGCGCCATGATCCCTGGACGGTCAAGCGCAATCAAAGGCGCATGCATCGCGCATCTTCGGCAATCAATGCATGGGCATTGGCGACCCATGCTCCGGACGTCTCGGTGAGCTCCGCCCAGCGGTTGGGTGCCGGACATTCTTGTACGCGAATCAGCATCGGTTCTTCCGCCCGTAGCCACCGGGCGGATCGGAGGGGCGCCATGGCTTGGGACGAGAACCGACCCCTTGCACGCAGAAAGTGCCTTCCACTTGGACCGACAGAACCCCTCGACAAGGTTCATCGTCCCAGTTCAGAAGGCACTTTCCTGCTTCCGCCCCACCTTCAGCCTCATCCCGACCGAAACGGCGAGGCCAGGGGCTGCCCCTAACCCTCCAGGAACACCGGATTGGTGAGCGCCGCCAGTGCCCCCGGCAGCCCCGGCACCGTCGCCGGGTGCCGGACCTCGGCCCGCACATAGGCGGCGTAGACCGGCGTCGTACGCCACTCCACCACCCCCGTCCCCGACCCCGGCAGCGTGGCCGTGAACAGCGTGCCCTGGTCGGTGACGAAGTGCGCGGTGCAGCCGGGTGCCCCGGTCACCTCCAGCCGTACGGTGACCGGGGTGTCGTCCCCGTCCACCCGCAGCCGTTCACCGATCCCCGCGTGCAGGCCGCGCCCGCCCGAGGCCCCGAAGGACAGGGTGACGGCGGACGACTCGGTGATGTAGGAGTGCCCGGCCCGGATTCCGGCCGTGATCGCCTCGCGCGACAGCTCGTCGGCGAGGACGACGGTCTGCGGCAGCCCCACCTTGTCCGGCTCCCGGTGCGCGTCGCTGTTGCCCATCGCCGCAACCCACGGCTTCGACGTACGGACGGCCGCCACAAGAGAGTTGTCCCACTCGGCGAGGGCGATCTCGTCCTCCGGGGTGTACGCCCCGTTCCACACCTCCACCGCGTCCGCCTCGCCGAAGCCGAACTTCCAGTGGCAGCCGATGCAGGTGGCGTGCGGATGAGCGGGCACGACCAGACCACCGGCCCGGCGCACGGCTTTCGCATAGTGCCCGAACCGGTTGTCGCGGGCCCGGTAACGCCAGTCGACGAACGTGCCCGGGTCGGTGGCGAGCGCGATCACATGCCCGTTGCGGGTGGTGACCTCCTCGCCCGTGAGAACGAGCAGATCGTCACCCCACAGCCCGTCCCACGCACTGTGCGCGGAGTACGTGTTGTGCTCGCTGCTGTTGATGAAGTCGAGCCCGGCCGCGCGAGCGGCGGCGGCGATCTCGGCTGGGGTGCGCTTGCCGTCCGAGTGGACGGAGTGGAGATGGCAGTCCCCGCGGTACCAGGCGCGCCCGCGCCCCTTCGCCCGCTCCGGCGGGTACACAGGCTTCGGTGTGGACCCGGTGGGCCCGAAGCGCAGGGTGATCGTCACCTCGTACGGGAGCCCTTCCGGGGCGACGGTGTACGGCCCGAGGGCGATGTTCCAGGTCCCTGCCCGTACCGGCCCCGCGATGTAGCCGGGCGTCGCCTCGTCCGCCCGGATGAAGAAGCTGCTCCGCGCCCCGCCGGACCACCCCCGGAACCCGCGCCCGCCCAGCTCCGTGCCGCGCTCGTCGAAGATGCCGATGTCGAGGGCGTTGCCCTGGGTCCCGGCCGGGACGGGCGTCTTCTCGTACGTGTACGAGACGACGATCTCCCGTACCCCGCGCGGTACTTCGACCGGCAGATACACATAGTCGGGCGACCCGGTCGGCAGAGTGCCGCGCACGGTCCTGGTCCGGTCCGGGGCGTCGTCCCCGGTCGCGGCGTCGGCGAAGCTCACAGTGCCCAACGTCAGAGCGGTGGCGGCCGTACCGACGAGAAGGCCGCGCCTGGCCATCGGCCGGCCGTGGGCGGATTGCGATGCGGACATACGAGTGGCTCCCCGGGGTGTCGTGGCTGGCGAGGGGTGACGTACCCGACCCTGGCCGGGAGCCATGAACTCCGGGGAAACGGCGGGAGGCATGACCGGGGACCGAACTCCCGGACGCTCGGCTTTTCCGCACCGCACG
This sequence comes from Streptomyces sp. NBC_01224, assembly GCF_036002945.1. Lineage (NCBI taxonomy): Bacteria > Bacillati > Actinomycetota > Actinomycetes > Kitasatosporales > Streptomycetaceae > Streptomyces > Streptomyces sp. NBC_01224. The sequence continues at coordinate 5,262,592 of NZ_CP108529.1, forward strand.
GCATACGTTGAGGCCCTCAGCGGATCACGACGGAGGTTTCCTCATATGCGGATCGCCACAACGATCTTCCTCACCGATGAGACGATCACGCCGCTGCGGCTCGCCCGCGAGCTCGAACAGCGCGGGTTCGCCGGGCTCTACCTGCCCGAGCACACCCACATCCCGGCGAGCAGGGACACCCCCTACCCGGCGGGCGGCGAACTCCCGCCCGAGTACGGCCGCACCCTCGACCCCTTCGTCGCCCTCGCCCAGGCCGCCGCCGTCACCGAACGCCTCGCCCTCGGCACCGGCATCACGCTCGTCGCCCAGCACGACCCGATCGACCTGGCGAAGCAGATCGCCACCCTCGACCATCTTTCAGGCGGCCGCTTCACGCTGGGCCTCGGCTACGGCTGGAACATCGAGGAAGCCGCGGACCACGGCGTGAACTGGTCGACGCGCCGGGACCTCGTCCGCGACCGCATGGCCCTGATGCGCGCCCTGTGGTCGGACGAACCGACGGCGTACGACGGCGAGTTCGGCTCGGTCCGGGCCAGCCACGCGTACCCGAAGCCGGTCCAGGCGCCCCGCGGCCCGGTGAACGGCCCCCGCACCCTGATCGGCGGCGCGGCAGGCCCGAAGCTGTTCGCGCACATCGCCCAGTACGCCGACGGCTGGCTCCCGATCGGCGGCCGCGGCCTGACGGAGTCCGTACCGAAGCTGCGCGAGGCGTGGGAGTCGGCCGGCCGCGACCCGAAGCAGCTCCAGGTGGTTCCCTACGCGGTACTCCCGAGCCCGGGGAAGCTGGCGCACTATGCGGACCTGAGCATCGAGGAGGTCGTCCTGCAACTGCCTCCGGCCGGAGAGGCGGAGGTACTGCGGGTGCTGGACGCGTACGCGGAGTATCTGTAGCCGCAGCGGGGCAGTACCCAGGCACACGACGAGCCGGACGCAATCCGGCTGTGCCCGGGACCGGAGTGGCGTTCGAGGTACCGGGGCCGGACGGAGTGGTGGACAGTGCGGCCCGCTTCGACGGCACCGCAAACGCCTATCTCGACGCCGGGGCAGCCATCGCCGACACCGGGCGGAACTTCACCGCGAGTGCCTGGGTCAGGCCCGCGGCGCTGGACCGGAACACGGCAGTGCTCATCGGTGACTCGTCGGCGGGCCGTTCTCCGGCCCGCCGCGAGGTCACTTCACCGTGACGGCGTCGCCGGTGGAGACGACCTTCATGGTCGTGGTCGTACCGAGGAATGCCCAGCGCCAGCTGCCCGAAGCGGTGGCCTTCACCGTCGTGCGGAGGTGGCCCTTGCTGTCGGTGGTCGCCGTCTTCACGGTGCTGTACGTGCCGCCGGGCTTCTTGTACTGCAGCTTCACCACCTGCTTGGTGAACGCGTGGTACTTGAGGTCCGTCCAGTTGGCCCGCGACAGCTTTCCGGTGACGGTCAGCGTGCCCCCCTTCCTGACCGGCTCGGGCGTGGCGTCCGTGGTCAGGGTCGCGGCGCGCTTGACCTTGAACAAGGCGATGCGGTCGGAGATCCAGTAGTCGCGGTCATTCGCCTGGACCGTGGCGTTGACCTGCCAGGTCCCCGCGACCGAGTTGGCGTCCCAGCCCTCGTTGCCGCTTCCGTAGAAGTCGATCCACGTCGGGTCGATCTGCATCGTCGCGGTGCACACGGACGTTGTGGTGCTGACCTTCTTGCACGTCGTACCGAGATGGTCGACCGGCCCGTAGCCATTGGTCGCGTTGAACGCGGACACATCGGCGACCCCCTTCACCCCCGAGTTGTCCTTGATCGTCATGGTGATCTGGAACCGCTTGGCGTTCTTGACCCCGACGATCACGCTGCCGCCACCGTTCACGACGGTCTTGGTGACCCGGATGTCGCCCCGCCCCTCCGCGTGAGCGGCCGGCGCCACCGCGATTCCGGTGGCCACTGCCGCCACCACGGAAGCCGCAGCCATTCTTCTGCGCATGTCCCACCCCTGTTCTCCCCGCCTCGTGGCAGGGGGAGAACAGGGTAGCGGCCACCCCGACCCGCCCTACGCGTAACGGACTTGAGGTGGCCGGCCGTCAGATCTCCGACAAGAGCGTCGGCAGTTTGCGCATGTCGTCGAAGACCACGGTGTCCGGGCCCTCCAGCCAGTGCGCCGGGGTCAGCCCGCCCGCGTAGCCGAGTGACCGCATTCCGGCCGAACGGGCGGCCTGGACCCCGTACTTGCTGTCCTCGACGACGACGCAGGCCGACGGATCCACGCCCATCTGCCGGGCCGCGTGGAGGAAGAGATCGGGGGCGGGCTTGCCGTTTGCGACCTCGCTCGCACTGAAGATGCGGCCCTCGAAGTGGGAGTGGAGTCCGGTGTGGCCGAGGGTGTGGCGCATCTTTTCGTGGCTGCCGCTCGATGCCACACAGGTGGGGAGCGTGAGGGCGGCCAGCGCCTCGTGGATGCCGTCGACCGCGACGAGTTCGGAGTCCACGGCGGCACGGTGGAGGTCCTCGAAGCGCTGCTGCCAGACGGCGGACTTGCCGGGCAGGTGGTCCTCGATCAGCGCGCCGATGGACTTGTTCGACCGGCCCACGAACTTCTCGATGACCTCTTCCGCCGTCAGCGGCCACCCCAGTTCGGCGCCCACTTCGATCTGGATGCGCACGGCGATGCGTTCGCTGTCGACGAGTACGCCGTCGCAGTCGAATATGACGAGTTCAGGAGGAGTGCTCATCCGGCCAGGATAAAGAAGCCTGCACTTCGACAAAGGCGGGATGAGCCCGGCGGCGCGGGCAGGGATGGCGCTCGGCATCGTCCGCATCGGGCACGAGTGCCGTGTGAGGGGGTGTCATGCAAAGCATCCATCGGTCCAGGTGGGCAACTACCGGTGCATCGGCGGCCGGACGGCCGTGAAGTCTTCTCGGCGAGGCCGGGGCGAGCCTGCCGATGACGGCCGCCATGGTGGAACCCTGTGTTTCCCCAAGGACGCAGCCGGCTTCGTCTCATGGCTGTGACGATCGCGACGGCTGTCTATCCGTGGTCTGGGCTTGGTTGGGCGGTGTCGTTCGAGGTTGTTTCGGGTTTGGTGTGGAGGACTTCGCGGGCCTGTTCAGCGGCGCGGGTGATGCTTTCGCTGATGAAGTCGAGGAAGCGGGCGATGTTCTCCAGGCGGGTGGCGGCGGGGGTGTGGGGGCCGAGGATGGCGACGCCTTGGCGTGCGGTTTCGACGAGCTGGTCGTTGGATCGGGCGCTGGCGATCGTCGCCTGGTAGAAGAGTTCGTCGTCGACGACGTAGCGGTCGCGGCGGCGTTCGTCGCGTTCTCGGCGGACGAGGCTCTGGCTCTCCAGGAAGGCGATCGCTTTGGAGATGGACGCCGGGCTGACCTGGAGGCGCTGGGCGAGTTGGGACGCGGTGAGGCTGCCCGCGTCGGTGGTGAACAGGCAGGTCAGCACCCGGGCCGTCATCTTGGTCAGGCCCGAAGCCATGAGGACGGTGGTGAACGTCTCCTCGTACTCGGCCACGGCCTCGGCGTCGCGTCCGTGCGGCTGGGGGACCGACTCCGGCCCTCGGGAGGAGGCGGGCCTGCGCCGGTGGGCGCGGCGTTCGGTGGCGCGGTGGGCCAGGTCGGCGCGGTAGGCGGTGGGGCCGCCGTTGCGCATCACCTCACGCGTGATTGTCGAGGTCGGACGGTCGAGGCGTCGGGCGATCTCGGCGTAGGGGAGGCTGTCGGCCAGCCCCAGCGCGATCTGCTGACGTTCCTGCTGGGTGAGCCTGCCTCCCGGCATCGCGATCTCCTTGGTGATCCTTCGTGGCGGTCCCTGAGCCCCCCCACTATAGCGTTCACTTCTCATCCATTGCAATGATCAGAGCAATTGTCGTTGCGTTGTCCTCCAGGCCGTTGCAACAGTTTATCTACTCTGACCTGCATGAATATCGAGCCTGTGCAACAGATGTGTTGTCAGGGTTTGGAAAGCAACGTAGCGTTTCCGGTGTCAGAAACAATGAACGAGCACGGGAGAGCACGATGCAGAAGTTCGACACCCCCGCCCCCATCTCCGCCGTCCTGGACATCCCCGCCGGACGCATCCAGTTCATCGCCGCAGACCGCGCCGACACCACCGTCGAGGTCCTGCCCGCCGACCCCTCCAAGAGCCGCGACACCAAGGCCGCTGAGCAGACCACCGTCGCCTACGCCGACGGCGTCCTGCGGATCACGGCCTCGACCCCCAACAGCCAGCTCTCCGGCCCCTCCGGATCCCTGGAGGTCACCGTCCAGCTGCCCGCCGACTCCCGCATCGAGGCCAAGGCCGCCAGTGCCGAGCTCCGCGGCGTCGGACGCCTCGGCGACGTCGCCTTCGAAGGCGCGTACCGCCAGATCAAGATCGACGAGGCCGCGAGCGTCCGCCTCGCTGCGATCGACGGCGACATCGAGGTCGGCCGGCTCAACGGCCCCGCGGAGATCAGCACCGCAAGGGGCGACATCCGGATCGCCGAGGCCGTGCGCGGCACGGTCGTGCTCCGCACCGAGTCCGGCGACATTTCGGTCGCCGCCGCCGCCGGTGTCTCGGCCGCCCTGGACGCCGGCACCGACTACGGCCGCGTCAGCAACGCCCTCAAGAACGATGGCACCGCCGAACTCGACATCCGCGCCACCACCTCCCGCGGCGACATCACCGCCCGCAGCCTCTGAAGGAGCAGAACCAGGACTATCCGGCCGGGCCCACCGCGATCGAGATCCTCTCGGTCGTCGCCGAGGACGCGGCCGTCCGTCCCGAGGGACCCGCGATCCACGGGTGTTCCGGAGCACGACTGCGTTGATGGCCGGGCCGAGCGCGCCGAGCCGATCCTCCATTCCGTCGCGGTACGCCCGGTGGATGGTGCCGCGCTTGCCGTGGCACACGTCGCGGGCCGGCTTGTGGCGGGACTCTTGCGCGGTGAGCTGGCGGTTGCTTCGCGGCCGGCCCGGCCTCCGCGAGGCGTTCGGCAAGCTGCTCCCTAGCGGGGGACGAAGCGGTCGACCAGGAGCGCGAGGCGGTCGGGGACCCGGTCGGCGGGCAGGCGTCCGGCGCGGGTGAGGGTGACCAGTCCGTGCAGAGCGGCCCAGAACGTCTCGACGAACAACCCCGGTTCATCGGGGTGTGCGTGGTCGACGAGCGGGTCCAGCAGGGCCTGGAACGCCTCGCGCAGTGGAGCGGGCGTGGCATCGTCGGCGAAGGGGAGGCCGTTGTCGAGGCTGAACATCGCGTCGTACAGGGCGTGGTTGCGCGCGGCGAAGTCGGTGTAGGCGCGGGCCAGTGCGGCCACCGCCTCCCGGTCGGCGGGCCCCTCCGGCACCGCGGCGCGCAGCGCGGTCGTCAGCTCGGCGAACCCCTCCAGCGCGACCGCTGCCACGATCTCGTTCTTGCCCCGGAAGTGGCTGTAGAGCACGGGCTGGCTGTACTCGATCCGCTCGGCGAGCCGGCGCGTGGTGACGGCGTCCCAGCCGTGGGCCTCGGCGAGTTCGCGGGTCGTGGAGACGATCAGTCTGTGGCGGTTGGCCCGCTTGCGTTCGTGTACTGACATGACTCGATGCTAGCGCCGCTAGACAATCGAGCGATGGCATGTCTAGCATTGCGTCAGAACCTAGCGCCGCTAGGTCAGCCTTTGGGGCGTGGAGTTCGCGGTGGCGGTGTTCGTGAACCCGATCCTCGACCGGCTTCCGAACGACGGCGGGGTCGAAGCCCGCAGCGACGGGGCGCGTGTCCTGGGCCGGGTGATGCCGTTCTGGTACATCGGCTCGGTCGTTCTCGGCGCGGTGTGGTCCACGCTGACGTGGGGCGACGCGGGCGCGTCGCTCGTCGCCGCGGGCGCAGCGCTGCTCGTGGTGAGCGTGGTGATGTCGATCCTGCTGCTCGTGCCGATCAACTCACGCGTCGCGAGCTGGTCACAGGAAGGCGTGCCCGCGGACTGGAAGCAGCAGGTGGGGCGTTGGGACCGGTTCCACTACGTCCGTGTGGGCGTCATCGTGCTCGCCTTCACGCTGTTCGCCGTGGCCCTCGTCTAGGGGCGTCGTTTCCGGGAGCACGACCGCCGGCCCGCCCCTCGGCAGGATGCTGTTGGCGCATTCGAGGCCTGGCGTGACGTCGGTCTCCAAGACCCGGTTGTGGTCCTGGAGACCGACGTTGTCGTTCGGGGCGGGGGTACGGGGCGCCGAGGGCGGCCGCAGGCTGCCCCTCTCAGGGGCGCGGGGCCCACCCGGGGCATCCCGTCACCGCGTTCCAGGGAGTAGTTGTTCTCGCAGGTCAGACCCCATATCAGCGTCCCAGCATCCCGGATCTCCCGCTCCCGCTTGTCCCCGCGATCCTGGAACGGATTGTCTGTTGCCGAGCCGGACGGAGAACGCCGACCGGCCGCGAATCGCCACCACGCACACCACGGGGGAACCCATGAAGCTCAGTCACACCAGCGCGACGTTCCTCGCCGGCCTCACGCTGGTCAGCGCCCTCGCTCTGACCGCCTGCAACGGCAACGACGGCAGTACGGACGCGGTGCCCGCCGGCTCCTCTTCCAGCGCCTCGACGGGTGGGAACGGCGGCTCCGGCAGTGGCGAATCGGACCAGGGCTCCAGCGGCAGCAGCAAGGGAAGCGGCACCGGAAACAGCAGCAGCGGCGGCAACAGCAAGGAAAGCGGCAACGGAGGCACCGCCGCCGGCACCGGCTCCAACAAGCAGTCGGTCGGCATCTGCCGCAGCGACGAGCTGGAGATCAGCGCCGCCGACAACACGACCGACAAGGAGGAGGGCGTCGTCACCGTCCAGTTCAAGAACGGCGGCGGCCGCGACTGCACCATCAGCGGCTTCGCCGGCGTCGACCTGAAGACGGCATCGGGCGACACCATGTCCGCGGAACGCAACGGCGACAAGCCCCGCCCCGACGTCCTCAAGGACGGCGAGTCCGCCGCCTTCAACATCACCTTCCCGGTCAACAACACCGGCGGCTCCGGCGTGCGCGTGTCCAAGATCCTGGTGACTCCGCCGAACGAGACGAAGACCGTCACCATCGCCTGGCCCGCGGGCTCCCTCCCGGCCGACAACCCGGACTCCCAGAGCCGGCCGATCCGGATCAGCCCGCTCGGCAAGGTCAGCGACTCCCCCGCGGGCTGACACACGCGAGTGCCCCCTGCGGCCAGGGAAACGCCCTGGCCGGGGGCACCGGGAGCTCACCGCGTTGCGCAGAGTGCTGGACTTCCTGCCACGGCAATCCAGCAGGGGGGTGGGGGCCGGCGGGCCTCAGCGAAGGCGTGAGGAGGACAGGATCGAGGCCAGGTGAGCCACGACCATGACCCAGGTGATGGCCGCGATGGCCAGCACCGTGACCTGGGTCGCCTCGATGCTGCCCATGAACAGGTCGACCACGGCAACCGCCAGCAGGACGAGGGAGGCCTCGATGCCGTTGGTGATCCGATGGATCTTGAAGGCCGACGCCAGCCGTCGCGCCGAGGCGAGCCCCGCCGACCGCGGCCGGGTCGCCTCGTCGTCGGCGAGCGGCAGACCGCGGCGGTAGCGTGCGACATCCACCAGGTCGGTGGACGCCTTCAGCAGGACGACTCCGAGTGCCGCCGCGAGTCCCACCGACACCCAGAGGTCCGAGGAGCCGCGCGCCGCCCGGAAGCCGGCCCCGATCATGAGCGCCGCGTCCGCCAGGTAGGCCCCGAGCCGGTCGACGTAGATGCCCGTCGCACTGTTCTGCCCCTTCCAGCGCGCCACTTCGCCGTCCACACAGTCGAAGAGCAGGAACAGCTGGAAGAGCACCGCCGCGAGCACGGCCCCGGTCAGGCCGGGTATGAGGAGCGCGAAGCCGGACGCCACCCCGCACACCACCATCGTCCAGGTGAGCTGATCGGGCGTCACGCGCGTACGCACCAGCTGCCGGGTGGTCCGCAGGGAGATCCGCCGCATGTACAGGCGGCCCGCCCAGTGCTCCCCGTTACGGCTCTGAAGCTTCGCGTTCGGCTGACAGACCTCACGCAGCTCTGCCAATGCCGGAGCACTCGTCATGACGTTCCTTCACCCACCTGTCCCGTGGCCCAGCAGTGATCACCACAGGGTAGAGACCCCACTTGTTCAGGCCGACAGGAGGTGCGGCTCGTCGGCTGTGCAGTCGTGGCAGTTGCCTGGGACGGGGGAGCGGAAGGCGCGGTCGCAGCGGTCGCAGTTCTGGAGCGGGGCGGGCTGGTAGGCGGGAGTGATCGGAGGTGGGAGGAGGGCGATGAGGCGGTGCCTCAAGAATTTGGCCGGGAATCTGAGGGGCTGGGGGAGGTCGTTGGTGAGGGCCTGGCGGACGGCGGCGGGCGTGGTGCCGCGTTCGAACCAGGTGGCGACGGCGGGGGCGAGGTGGCGGATTTCGCGTTCGGTGAGGGTGATGTGGGGTGTGTGGCGGTGGAGGTCGGTGAGGAGCGCGGTGGCGGCGTGGAGGAGTTGGGGGAGGGGTTCGGTGGGTTGGGGGAGTGGCGGGTGCGGGGGCTTGGGTGCGGTGGGGGCGGGGACGTAGGGGGATGCGGGGGTTACGGCTGTGGGGGCCGGTGCGGGTGTCTCGGGGGTCGGTGGTGCGGGAGTGACAACCGGTGCCAGGGCGGGGGCCGGGGCAGCGACCGGGGCTGGGTGAATGGGTTTGGGGCGCCGTCTGGGGGCCGGGACGAGGTGGGCGTCGGTGGAGCCCGGTTGGTTGTACGAGCAGGTGCGGGTGACGACGCGGCCGTTGGGGAGGCGTTCGCGGGTGCGGCGCAGGTAGCCGTGGACTTCCAGTTCGCGCAGTGCTGCGGCGATGCGGGCCTCGCTGTCCGGGAAGCGTTCGGTGAGGGGTTTGATCCCGACCTTCGTCCCGGCGGGGAGCGACTGGATGTGGGTGGCGAGGCCGATCGCGAGGAGGGAGAGCTCATGGTGCTGGGCGAGGTGGTTGCCGACGACCGTGAAGTGGCTGGTGTGGCGGGAGTTGATGTGTACGACACCGGATGACGGCGTGGCGTCCCCGCGAACGGGAGACGCGGCGCGCGAGGGCGCGCTAACCTGCTGGGTATCCATCGGGAAGCGTTCTCTTCCTCGGTGGTCAGGCCCTCGATCGGGATTGCGAGTCCCGGCCGGGGGCCGACGCATGTTTGCGGTTGTCGCGGCGAGCATATGCCAGCCAACCGCTCTGAAATCCAGCTCAGTTGGCAAACCTCACCCGTGTGAGTGACGGGCCTTTGGTTGAGGCCGGGGGAGGGGTTTGGTTGGGAAGTTCCTTCTTCCCAAAGCCTTTAAAGCCTTTACGTCGGGGGCCGCCGCGTCGCGGTCGACCGGGTCGCGGCGCACCGGGTCGCGGCTGTCGCGATCCGGTGCGGGACCAGGTGTACCAGGCGGATCGGGCCGCGCTCAGCCCTGGCGCGCGTACGAGACGAAGGCGGACCAGGTGGCGGGGGCGACGTCGAGGTGGGGGCCCTGGACGTTCTTGGAGTCGCGGATGTGGATGGTGGTGGGGCAGGTGGCGACCTCGACGCATTCGCCGCCGCCGCCACTGCTGTAACTGGACTTGCGCCAGTCGTAGGCGACCTCGATGCAGTTGCCGCCTTCGCCGTCGCTGTGGCTGCTCTTGAACCAGTGCAGTTGCTCGGTGTTCATAGCTCTCCCAGCATCTTCTCGATCAGCGTCAGGGACTCCCTCGGGGTGAGAGCCTGCGCTCGGATGATCCCATAGCGCTCGCTGAAGACCCGGACCTCCTCGGAGTCTGTGATCAGCCGTGGATGTCCGTAGAGCTCTGTGTAAACCGCCTGCTGCCGGCCTTTGGGGGTGATCAGGGTGAACGTGCCGCCAATCGCAGGGTGTTCCTCGCGATGCGTCGGCATGACCTGGATCTCCACCGTCCGCAGCCTTCCGATGTGCAAGAGCCGTTGCAGCTGCTCCGTGTGGACGGCTCTGCCTCCGATTGGTCGCCGCAACGGGGTTTCCTCCAGTACGTAGCTGAGGGTCGGCGCAGGCCAGCGCTCGAAGATCTGTTGCCGATCCAACCGGTCTGCGACGCGCTTCTCGATGGTCGCCTCGTCCAGCAATGGGCGGCGCTGTGTGAAGACGGCCCGTGCGTATGCCTCCGTTTGAAGCAGGCCGGGCACGACCTGGGCGCTGTACTCGTGCAACGCAAGCGCATCGGCCTCCACCCGCGCATAGCTGCGGAACCAGTCCGGGTGCCGCGTCCGTGACCGCGACAACGCCTCCCGCACCTCATCGACCGCCGCCGCCAGCACGCCTCCCGCGTTCAGCAACGTGTCGGCACGCCCCAGGAAGTCCGGCTGCGGCGTCCGCACGCCCCGCTCCATCGCGGAGATCAGGTCCTCCCCGCAATGCGCAGCGAGCCCCAGATCCCTCTGGCTCAGGCCCGCGCGTTCCCGTAGCACCTTGATCTGTTTGCCCAGCGCCCTGAACAGGTGCGCCGTCCCGTCCGACTCGGCCGGCCGCTCCGGTCGTTCCTCACGTTCCGCGTTCGCCATCTGCCCCGCACCGCTCTCTGTCCGCCCGGTCACGGCCGACGCCCCGTACAGCCGACCGGGCGTGCCCGTACAGCTGCTCGGCGTCGTGGTGTCACTCCTGGTCAGCGTACGAGCAACCGGACACGCTGAGTCACATGAACGCCGAAATCACCCTTGTGGGCGCCGAGTTCGTCCAGCGGTTCAGCGCCACCCGCCGAGGCGCGCGGCTCGCCCGTCGGCTCGCTGTGCATCAACTCGACGAGTGGGGTGTGCCGTACGGGAGCGAGCTCTCCGACGATGCCGCCGTGATCGTGTCCGAGCTGGCGGCCAACGCGGTGCTGCACGGGCTCGTAGCGGGGCGGGACTTCGAGCTGAGGCTTGTTGCCCTCGCGGGCACGCTCCGGATCGAGGTGTCGGACGCGCTGGGTGAGCGAGGGCCGCAGCAGCGCCGCCTCCGGGCCGACGCGGAGTCCGGTTACGGCCTGTACCTGGTCGAGGCGCTGGCCACGTCCTGGGGAGTCACCGACCGGGTCGTGGGCAAGACGGTCTGGGCCGAGTTACCTGCCGGTCGCCATTGAGGCGGACACGAGACAGGGCCGATGCCCACCGCTCGGGGTCTTCCCGGTGGCAGGTCCGGCCGCCGCTGGTCAGCATGGACACATGTCCCTCGATCATGGAGGCCCCATGTCCATCGCGGTACTCGGAGCGACCGGTGGCCAGGGCGGCGCGGTGGCCGCCGCCCTGCTGGAGGCGGGGCATGCCGTGCGCGCCGTGGTGCGGGATCCCGGCAGCGGGCGGGCCAGGGCGCTGGCGGCGGCCGGAGCGGAGGTCGTCCCCGGGAATCTGTTCGACGCGGGCTCGCTCGCCGAGGCGTTCCTGGGCACGACGGCCGCGTTCGCCGTGACCACGCCGTTCCAGGACGGTCTGGAAGCGGAGGTGGCCCAGGGCGCGGCGATCGTGCGGGCCGCCGAGGACGTCGCACTGCCGCATCTGGTGCTGGCTTCTGTCGCCAGTGCGGACCGCGCCACCGGCATCCCGCACTTCGAGACCAAGGCCAGGACCGAGGAACTGCTCGCAGGCTCCGGGATTCCGGCGACGGTGGTGGCACCGACCTACTTCTACGACAACGCGCTGGGCGCGCTGGACGAGGTCGCCGCCGGCCTCCTCACCATGCCGCTTCCCGGTGACACCCCCCTCCAGCAGGTGGCACGGCAGGACCTGGGCCGTGTCGTGGCCGCGGTCGTGGCCGATCCGGACCGATGGATCGGGCAGCGGATCGAGGTGGCGGGCGACGATCCCACGCCGGTCCGGATGGCCGAGGAGATCGGACGGGCCGCGGGCGGCACGGTCGCGTTCCGGCAGACGCCGCTGGCGGACCTGTGCACCACCAGCCCCGACATGTTCGCCATGTACAGCTTTCTGGCGGACACCGGTTACCAGGTGGACCTGGAGGCGTTGCGGAGGCAGTTCCCCACCGTCCCCTGGACTCCGTACGCCGCATGGGTGGACGCCCAGAAGTGGCCGACGCCCCGCATCAGGACAACGTGACACCTGGGCCCGTGATGTCACGTCGTACGTCGGCCCCTGCCCGAGCCGGGCGGCTCGGGCAGGGGCGCATCTGTGTCACAGCGCGAGCAGTGCTCGCACGGGGACGACGGTGTCGGACAGAGGACGTACGGCCATGCGCATCAGCGCCAGGGCGTTGTCGTCCCCCGCGATGCGGTTGGCGCTGAGCTCACCGCAGGTCAGGCACTCGTGGATGATCGTCCATTCCCCGTCCTGCCGGACGGACAGGCTGAGCGCCGTCATCCGCCCGCGGCAGTCGGCGGCCCGGTCTCCCGGAATCCGCAGATCGACGTGGAGGCTGGTCAGGCAGTGCGGGCAGTGGTTGCGGTGGGCGGTGCCCGGTGCGATCAGCGGCACGTCGAGCCGACAGCCGACGCAGCGGAACGCGTCGCCGTGGGCGCCGCCCGGTCCGTGCAGGACATCCTTTCGTTTCTGTGGGCGGTGCGTTGATCGCCGGGGTCTACGCCGCGGCATGTCGGGTTCTCCGTCCTGTCCTCGGTCGTCGTCGGCGGCTCACAGGTCACCGAACGCTTCGAGCGGGAAGGGCGGTTGGGCCAGTGGACGTACGGCCATCCGCATCAGGATCAGCTGGTTGTCGTCCCCGCAGACCGGGTTGGAGGTCAGCTCGTCGCAGCGGGTGCAGCGGTGGATGACCATCCAGCCACCGGTACGGAGCACCGCGATGGAGATCGGGGTCATACGCGCCCCGCAGTCGGACGGTCCGCCCTCGACGTGGTCGAGGCAGTGCTGCGAGTGCAGGCAGCTGGGGCAGTGGTTGCGACGGCTGCCGTCGGGCGCGAGTGTGGCGACGGTCAGCCCGCACCACAGGCACGTGAAGGTGTCGGTCCTCAGATAGGCGCCGGCGCCGTTGGCGGAGGACTTGGCCGAATGGTTCTTGGGGTTGTCGGTGGACACCCGGTTTTCTCCTTGCCGAAGAGGATGAGCAATGCAGCAGGGAAGTACCGAGCAGCCCTCGGGGGCATGGGCCTCGGAGGCATGGTGCGCCGGCCGGGGATCACGTACTGACGAGAAGGAAACGCGTGCCGGTCAGCGGACGCGTGTCAGCGCGATGCCGCGGGCGTGCGCATGCACGCAGCTCCGATTGCCCCTGCGCGGTTGGAGGCGCGACGAGGGAAGCTCGGAACTACTGGCCGGGGCATACATCAACTTCTTTCCAGGGCAGGCGCCCATGGTTCGGCGACGGTCGACACCGTGGTCGAGGTGACCGTAACAATGCGCCCGGGCCGGATCCAGCGATTATCGGGCCGAGCGGATACGGGTGGAGTGGCCCGGCCCAGGACGAGGACGAGGACGCGGCGCGGCCGATGGCCGTGTCACGAATGATGTCCGCTCACGCGGGCGACGATCCCGTCCTCAATTGCCGGACGGGGTGGATTCGCGGACCTCGGCAACCAGTGCCGGGAGTTCCGTCAGCGCGTTGATGCGCCAGTCCGCCGTCTCCACCACGTCCGGATGGTCAGCCCACCAGTGCCCGTACGCACCGCGGCGCAGATGCGCCGAGCGCAGGCCGAAGGACTTGGCCGGGAAAAGGTCGTTGGCCGGGTGGTCGCCCACGTACAGGGTGCGCTCCGGAGCGGCCCCCGACACCTCCAGTACGCGTGCGAAGAACGCTGGGTCCGGTTTGGTCACGCCCCACTCGTCCGAGGTGACGACCAGGTCCGCGGGCAGGTCCAGGGCCCGCAGCAGCTCCCCGGCCCGTACCGTCTGATTGCCCGCCACCACCACCCGCACCCCCAGCGTGCGCAGCTCCGCGAGGGCGGGGCGGACGTCGGGGTAGAGGTCCGTCTCGTCGAGATGCTCACCGCGTCCGGCCGCCGCACGCGCCAGGTACGCCTCCCTGACGTCCATGCCGGGGCGCAGGATGCGCAGCGCGTCGGCGCTGTCGCGGCCCTGGGTGACCGCCGCGCCGACCAACGCACTGAGCGTGTGCGGTGGAACGCCGAGCCAGTTCGCCCAGGACGCCCAGTAGCGGTCGTCGCGTACGAGTGTTTCGCCGATGTCGAAGACGATCGTTTCCATCACCGTCCCGAGCCTACGGCCCCCGACCGCTCCAGCGGCCCAGGCGCCAGGGTCGGGCTTTCGGTCCCGCCGGTCCCACGGAGTCCCTGGTCCGGGGCGCGCGCCTCGCTCGTATGCTCGCTTCATGACCGATCCTCAGCGCGGACGTCCGACCACCAACTCCATGCGGCGCGCCCTCAAGCGGGCCCGCGACGGTGTCGCTCTCGATGTGACCGAGGCCGCCGTGCTGCTCCAGGCGCGAGATGACGATCTGACGGATCTCGCCGCCTCGGCCGCCCGGGTGCGCGACGCCGGCCTCGAAGCCGCCGGCCGGCCCGGTGTCATCACGTACTCCCGCAAGGTCTTCATCCCGCTGACCCGGCTCTGCCGCGACAAGTGCCACTACTGCACCTTCGTCACCGTCCCCGGCAAGCTCCGGCGCGAGGGCCACGGGATGTTCCTGTCGCCCGACGAGGTGCTGGACATCGCCCGCAAGGGCGCGGCCATGGGCTGCAAGGAAGCGCTGTTCACGCTCGGCGACCGGCCCGAGGACCGCTGGCCCGAGGCACGGGAGTGGCTGGAGGCCGAGGGGTACGACGACACCCTCGCGTACGTACGCGCCATGGCGATCCGCGTCCTGGAGGAGACCGGCCTCCTCCCGCACCTCAACCCGGGCGTGCTGACCTGGACCGACCTCCAGCGGCTCAAGCCCGTCGCCCCCTCCATGGGCATGATGCTGGAGACGACGGCCACCCGCCTGTGGTCCGAACCGGGCGGCCCGCACCACGGCTCCCCGGACAAGGAACCGGCCGTGCGCCTGCGCGTCCTCGAAGACGCGGGCCGCTCCAACGTCCCGTTCACGACCGGCGTCCTGATCGGGATCGGCGAATCGTACGAGGAGCGCGCCGACTCCCTCTTCGAGCTGCGCAAGACCGCCCGCGCCTACCACGGCATCCAGGAAGTCATCGTCCAGAACTTCCGCGCGAAGCCGGACACGGCGATGCGCGGCATGCCGGACGCCGAGCTGGAGGAACTGGCCGCGGCCATCGCCGTCGCCCGGCACATCCTCGGCCCGTCCGCCCGCATCCAGGCCCCGCCGAACCTCGTCGACGCCGAGTACGCGCTGCTCATCGGCGCGGGCATCGACGACTGGGGCGGCGTCTCCCCGCTCACCCCCGACCATGTGAACCCCGAACGCCCCTGGCCCCACATCGACGAACTGGCTGCGAAGACCGCCGAGTCGGGCTTCGCACTCCGCGAGCGACTCACCATCTACCCGGAGTTCATCCAGCGCGGCGAGCCCTGGCTCGACCCCCGCCTGCTTCCGCACGTCCGCGCCCTCGCCGACCCGGAGACGGGCCTCGCGAAGGAGGGTGCGATCCCCGTCGGCCTGCCCTGGCAGGAGCCCGACGAGGAGTTCGGCGCCACTGGACGCACCGATCTGCACCGCACCATCGACACGGAGGGCCGCACCGGCGACCGTCGCGAAGACTTCGACGAGGTGTACGGCGACTGGGAGGCGCTGCGCGAGGCAGCGGCCCCCGGCATGGTCCCGTCCCGCATCGACGCCGACGTACGCCAGGCGCTCGGCCAGGCCGCCGACGATCCGACGAAACTCACCGACGACCAGGCGCTCGCCCTGCTCCACGCGGACGGCCCGGCGCTCGACGAACTGTGCCGGATCGCGGACACCCTGCGCCGTGACGTGGTCGGTGACGACGTCACGTACATCGTCACCAGGAACATCAACTTCACCAACGTCTGCTACACCGGCTGCCGCTTCTGCGCCTTCGCCCAGCGGCGCACCGACGCCGACGCGTACACCCTCTCCCTGGACCAGGTCGCCGACCGGGCCGCGCAGGCGTGGGACGTCGGCGCGGTCGAGGTCTGCATGCAGGGTGGCATCCACCCGGACCTGCCCGGCACCGCGTACTTCGACATCGCGCGAGCGGTGAAGGAACGCGTACCGGGCATGCATGTGCACGCCTTCTCCCCGATGGAGGTCGTCAACGGGGCGACCCGCACCGGCATGTCCATCCGCGACTGGCTGATCGCCGCGAAGGAGTCCGGGCTCGGTTCGATCCCCGGTACGGCGGCCGAGATCCTGGACGACGAGGTCCGCTGGGTCCTCACCAAGGGCAAGCTGCCCACGGCGACCTGGCTGGAGGTCATCAGGACCGCCCACGAGGTGGGCCTGCGATCGTCGTCGACGATGATGTACGGCCACGTCGACCAGCCCCGCCACTGGCTCGGCCACCTGAGGACCCTGGCAAACCTTCAGCAGGAGACCGGCGGCTTCACGGAGTTCGTCACCCTCCCCTTCATCCACACCAACGCCCCGGTCTACCTGGCAGGCATCGCCCGCCCCGGCCCGACCGACCGCGACAACCGTGCCGTCACCGCCATGGCCCGGCTCCTGCTCCACCCGCACATCACCAACATCCAGACCAGCTGGGTGAAGCTCGGCACGGAGGGCGCGGCCGAGATGCTGCGCTCGGGCGCCAACGACCTGGGCGGCACGCTGATGGAGGAGACCATCTCCCGGATGGCGGGCTCCAGTTACGGCTCGTACCGTTCCGTCCAGGACCTCGTCGCGATCGCCGAACTCGCGGGCCGCCCGGCGAAGCCGCGTACGACGCTGTACGGGGAGGTCCCGCCGGAGCGGGTGGCGGCGGCCGCCGCGTCCGACGGGCACCTTCCGGAGCTGCTTCCCGTGCTGTCGGACTGAGCCGTATGCCTTCACCGACCGGCCATGCGTACGGTCCGCGGGCCCAGCGGGCCTCGGCTACAAGACCCCGGCAGAAGTTCACGCCGAATACGTGAAGATGCAGCTCGCGGCAGAGAAAACACCCATAACCGGTGTCCGGAAAATGGATGGCCGCTCAGCCGCGGGGGAGAACAACGAGATGTGGCGCCCCCGGTCGTACCAGGGGGCGCCACGCTCCTCAGGCCGGCCGCCTCAGGCGTGCGCGTTGCGTCCCGTCACGTGGAACGCACTACGCACCTCGACCGCGCAGGCCGCGGTGACGCACAAGGCGACCGCCACCATGCCCGAGCCGATCACGGTGTCCGGGCCGGGATTCTGGCCGAGGACGGTGACCAGCGCCTTCGCGGCGATGGCGACCTGCCCCAGTCCGACGACCGTCAGCCAGGCGACGCGCAGGGCCCGCGGGCTGCGGGTGCGTGCCTTCTCCAGCCCCAGCAGCGCCGCCGCACCCGCCAGCGCGACCACGACTCCGAGCGTGACGGCGACGGAGAGCATCGCGTCCACGGCCGGGGCGTCGGTGTGGTCGAGTTCCGCCGTGTCCGGCGGGAGAACGGTGAACGCCACGGTCATCAGGGCGAGGTAGGTGACCTGGAGGAGGAGAAGGACGGGCACCACTCGCCGGCTGAGCACGGATGTCATGCGTTGCTCCTCACGAGCTTGCCACTCTTGATGATCCACAGCTTCCCACGGCTCGTCCCGTTCTTGCGGGCATCCCTGCTGCGGACGCCCGCACTCGACTTGCCGGTGTTGTCACGGCCGATCCGACGGCCGATGGAGTTGTTGCGCAGGTCCGTCTCCTTGCCGTTGTCCGGATCAGCCGGCGGTCAGGATGCGCCAGTCGCGCGAGCCGATGTCGGCGGGTGTGCCGTCGAGAATCCGGGCCGTGCGCGTCGTGGGTTCGAGGGTGACGGTCGCGAGACTCGCCCAGCGTTGGCCGAGCGGTCTGTCGAGGTCGGGCAGGCAGGTCACCGGCGGTTCGCCGTCCCCCGTCACGAGGCAGCCGGCGAGGTCGTCGGGCGTGGCCGTCGGTTTTGTGCCAGGTCATCGAGTCGCTGTGGGAGGTACTGGTCATCGCGCACAGCCGGGGCGGGCGTCTGCGCGTCCGAGCGCGACGCAGCGGTGGTTCGAGCGGCCTGGGCTCAGCGGAAGCCGAGCATTCCGGCGAGTCGGTCTCGGCGGCCGTCGTGTACACATCGGCCGGCATGTTCGGGCCAAAAACGACCTGCGGGACGTCCGTCCACATACCCGCGCGTACCCAATTCCGCTCCCTCGACCGCCCGTTCCCGTCGATTACAGTGCTGCGCAGTCGCAGGCGGGCGGGCCGACGGGGAGGTGCACGGTGAGCACAGGGACCACAGCCGTCTGGGGCCGTGCCGAGCAGCAGGACTTCCGCAGCCGGGTGCGCGGCGCTCTGCTGGGCGGGGCCATCGGCGACGCGCTCGGCGCGGGTGTCGACGGGCTCACGCTCGAAGAGATCCGGGCGGTCCACGGCGCCGAAGCCGTCACCGACTTCGTACCCGCGCACGGCGGACGCGGCACCGTCACCGCCGTCACCCAGCTCAACCTGTTCACCGTCGACGGGCTGATCCGCGCCCAGGTCCGCCGCGACACCGGTGCCTGGCACCCGCCCACCGATGTGCACCGGGCCCATCTGCGGTGGGCGGCCACGCAGCGCGACTGGGGGCCCGACGAGCGGCGCAAGGACAACGGCTGGCTCGCCCTGCAGGAGTGGCTCTACGCCCGCCGCGCCCCCACCCGGGAATGCCTGACCGGCCTCGGCGACACCACCATGGGCACGCTCGACAAGCCCAAGAACCCCACCGCCCGGGACTCGGCGGCCCTCACCCGGTCCGCCCCGTTCGGGCTGCTCGTCGGCTGGGAGCCTCAGCTCGTCCTCCAACTGGCCGTCGAATGTGCCGCCCAGACCCATGGTCACCCCATCGCCCTGCTCTCCGCGGGCGCCCTCGCCGTCATGATGCACGGGCTGGCCCGCGGCGAGACCCTGGACGGCTCCGTCCAGCACGCCCTGTCCCTGCTCGTCGAGCGCCCGGGGCACGAACCGGTCACCGAGGCGCTGAAGCGGGCCCTCGGCACCGTACGCCAGGGCATTCCGGGACCGGCCCTGATCGAGTCGCTGGGTGCCACGGACGCCGCCGAGGAGGTCCTCGCCGTCGCCGTGTACTGCGCCCTGGTCGGCGAGGACGTGCGGCACGGGCTGCGGCTGGCGGTCAACCACGGTGGACCTTCCGCGGCCACCGGGGCCCTGTGCGGGGCGCTGCTCGGCGCGTTGCACGGCGAGACCGCGCTGCCGCCGGCCTGGCTCGCCGAACTGGAGGGCCGGGCCACCCTGCTGGAACTCGCCGACGACTTCGCGATGGAGATGACGCAGGGCCCCGCCCTGCACAGCCCGTCGGCCGCCGCACCGGGCTGGCTGACCCGCTATCCGCGCGGCTGAGACCCGAAAAGAGGAGCAGGAGGGAGGGGCGGGGTACGGACACCGCCGCGTCCGTACCCCGCCCCTCGGCCCTTTTCCGTGCGGCTGTGCGTGTCAGTCCTTCACGCCCTCCGCGACGGCGGCATCCCCGGAACCGGCCTGCGCCTGCGCCGGAACCGTCGCTCCGGCGCCCGTGCCGTCACCGTCCGAGTTGATCTGCTCGATGATCGCGTCGCGCTCCGGGGTGTCCTCCGGCTTGATGAAGCCGATCACGATGTAGAGGACCAGGGAGATCGCCAGCGGCAGAGCGACCTGGTACTGCAGCGCGACATCCGTCTTCACCGAACCGTCGAAGTTGTAGTTGGTGAAGTAGAACGCCAGCAGACCCGCAGCCCAGCTGACGAGCGCCGCCGTCGGACCCGACTTACGGAACCTGCGCAGCAGGCCCAGCATGAACGGGATCGCGATCGGACCCATCAGACCGGCCACCCACTTGATGACGACGGAGATGATGTCCTTGAACGTCGGCGAGTTGATCTGGGTGGCGAGCGCCATCGACAGACCGAGGAAGCCGAGTGTGGACACGCGGGCCGCCAGCAGACCGGTGCGGCTGCTCCATGTGCGGGCCGCCTTCGAGAGGACCGGGGCGATGTCCCGGGTGAAGACCGCCGCGATGGCGTTGGCGTCGGAGGAGCACATGGCCATCGTGTGCGAGAAGAAGCCGACGACGACCAGGCCCAGCAGCCCGTGCGGCAGCAGCTGCTCGGTCATCAGGGCGTAGCTGTCGGAGGCGTCCGGCTTCTGCGCGTCGACCAGCAGCGGGGCGCACCACATCGGGAAGAACAGGACCGTGGGCCAGACCAGCCACAGCACGGCGGAGAGCCGGGCCGAGCGCTTGGCCGAGGCGGCGGAGTCCGTGGCCATGTAGCGCTGGGCCTGGTTCCACATGCCGCCGTTGTACTCGAAGGTCTTGATGAAGAGGTACGCCAGCAGGAAGGTCACGGTGTACGGGCCGGCCGTCGGGTTCGTGTGGCCCTCGGGCAGCTTGTCCCAGACCGTCCACAGGGTGCTGACACCGTCGAGCTCGGCCATGGCGGTGACGAGCATCGCGACGCCGGCGAAGAGCTGGATGACGAACTGCCCCAGTTCCGTGAGCGCGTCGGCCCACAGGCCGCCGACCGTGCAGTAGACGGCCGTGATGCAGCCGGTGATGAAGATGCCCTGCGTGATCGAGATGCCCGTGAAGACGGAGAGAAGGGTGGCGATGGCCGCCCACTTGGCGCCGACGTCCACGATCTTCAGCAGCAGACCGGACCAGGCGAGCGCCTGCTGGGTCTGGATGTTGTAGCGGTTCTTCAGGTATTCGAGCGGGGACGCGACATGCAGCCGCGAGCGCAGCCGGTTGAGCCGGGGGGCGAAGAGCTGTGCGCCGATGCCGATGCCGATGGCGATCGGAAGCGACCAGGTCACGAAGGACGTGACGCCGTACTGGTAGGCGATACCGGCGTAACCGGTGAACATCACCGCGCTGTAGCCGGACATGTGGTGCGAGATGCCGGACAGCCACCACGGCATCTTGCCGCCGGCCGTGAAGAAGTCGCTGACGTTGTCCACACGCTTGTGGGACCAGAGCCCGATCGCGATCATCACGCCGAAGTAGCCGATGAGCACGACCCAGTCGAGACTGTTCATGTGCCCCCTCCTGGGGTCCGCCTTATGAACGGGTACGCACTTCGTCAGCACGGCCGCTCAGCGGGGCCCCCGTGCGGGAGCGGGGACTTCGGGGATTGAACCGCCTGTCCGGTCCCTCGGTCAAGGTTTTTCGCGATCAGAAATGTGAACGCGGATCAGTAAGTCGAACGATTTTGCTTGTTCTTGACTCACGTAAGCGTTGTCGCGAACGTGACGGCGGCCACACGATGAGCGGGCACTTCGTCAGGCTGTGCAGAGCGTCAGGAGTACCGAGGAGCGCAGAAAGACCGCACGGGATGCGGGTCCCGTGCGGCCGAGAAGGGGGAGAGCCGGCCTTGCGAACCGGTGTTACGAACCGGCCTTGTGAACCGGTGTTGTGGACCGGTGTTGTGAACCGTCCTACCGCATCAGCTCGCCGGCGTTGACCAGCAGGGACTGCCCGGTGATCGCCCGCGCCCGGTCCGAGGCCAGGAACGCGGCGGCCTCGGCCACATCGCCGTCCGTGGCAAGGTCCGGAAGCGCCATGCGCTCCGTGAGCCTGTCCAGCACCTCGGCCTCGGGCACACCCTCGGTGTGTGCCGTGAACCGTACGTACGCCTGCACCGGTGGACCCCACATCCAGCCGGGCAGCACCGTGTTCACCCGGATCCGGTGCGGGCCGAACTCCCGCGCCATGGAGTACATCGCCGAGGTGAGCGCCCCCTTCGAGGCCGCGTACGCCGCCTGCTGCACCTGGGACGGTGCGGCCACCGAGGACTGCGTGCCGATGACGACCACCGAGCCGCCCCGCTCCTTGAGGCCGGGCAGGCAGGCGCGGGTCATCCGTAGCGTGCCGAGCAGATTGACGTCGATGACCGACTGCCAGGTGGCGAAGTCGGCGTCCTCGATTCCGCCGAAGCAGCTGTCCCAGGCGGCGACATGGACCACCGCGTCGATCCGTCCGAACCGCTCCAGCGCCAGTGCGGCGAGCGCCTCGCACTGCGCCTCGTTCGTGATGTCGGTGGCCAGATGGGCGGTGCGCCGGCCTTCCGGGTCGATCTCCGTGGCCGACTTGGAAAGATTGGCGGCGGTGCGTGCCCCGAGCACCGCGCTGCCGCCGTCCCGTACGACTGCCGCCGCGACCTGGTGCCCGAGCCCGGCGCCCACCCCGGACACGATGACGGTCTTCCCCGCGAGCAACATCGGTGGCCTCCCGGCTCTGGCAGTTCTTCTGACGGGGCGTCAGAGTAGGACGCCGCTGCGGAGTACGGAAGGGGAACGGCATGAGCGACGAGACGCGGAGTGACACCTACGCCGAACTGGCCGCGCTGGGACCGTACGGAATCCATCCCGGCCACGCACTGATCACCATGGTCGAACCGCACCTGGGCCATGAGTACGCGTACAACAGATGGTACGAAGACGATCACTACTACGCGGGCGCGATGGCGATGCCCTGGATGTTCGCCGGGCGGCGCTGGGTGGCCACCCGGGAGCTCCAGGAGTTGCGGTACCCGGAGGTGTCCGCGGTCGCGCAGCCGGTCGGCGCGGGGTGCTACCTGTCCACGTACTGGGTGACGGACGGGCGCTACGACGACCACATGAAGTGGACCGTCGGGATCAACAAGCGGCTGAACCGGGACGGCCGGGTCTACCAGGACCGCACCCATGTGTTCACGTCGTTCCAGGACCACGAGGCGACGGTCTACCGGGACGGCGCCTCGGGGCCCCGGGACTTCCATGCACTCGACCACCCCTACCGCGGGCTGGTCCTTCAGGTGATCGACGCCGAAGGGACGCAGCAGCGGGCCGAGTTGCTGGAATGGCTGCGCTCGCGGCATCTGCCGAAGCGGCTGGGCGGCTCCCCGGCGGCGATGGTGACCGTCTTCCGCCCCACGCCGCTGCCGGGCGACCGGATGACCTATGTGAAGCAGGTCGAGGGCGTCGACACCCGGCTGACCCTGCTGTGGTTCCTTCAGGAGGACCCGCGGGACTGCTGGGGCGGGCATTTCACCGGGCTCGACGCGATGGTCGAGGAATCCGGCCTGGGGCGGGTGGAGTTGGTGGCGCCGTTCATTCCGACCGTGCCCGGCACCGATCTCCACGTCGATCAGTTGCGCTGAGAGCCCCGGATCTCCGGGGCAGGCATTTCCCTGTCAGGCATTTCCCGGTCAAGCGTTCTCCGGGTCAAGCATTCTCCGCGTCGGGCATTCTCCGGGTCGGGCATCGAGCCCCCTCGGCCAGGACGGCGGACCAGTCGAGAGGGCTACCGGCAGCACCGGAATCGATGCTGCGATGCGAACGGTGGAAAGTATCGGTCAGGCGTCGACGGCGCCCTTGCCGACGTCACGCACGAAGGCGTTCCACGCTGCGGGGACGAACGTGATCGAAGGGCCCTCGGGGGCCTTCGAGTCGCGTACGGCAATAGCTTGCGCGAGAGGGGACTTGACTTCGACGCAGGCGCCGTTGCCCCCGGAATACGAGGACTTCGTCCACTTGTCCGTAGCACCCTGACGAATGGTCATGTTCACTCCGGTTCAGAGAGTCGTGTGAAAGACACCAACAGCGTTCCGGTTGGCGTGATCGACGCTACTCGCCAAGTCTCTTGAGTGAAGGGGTCGTTCACTCGACCGGATGGTATAAACCACCAAGGTCTTCCATTGCGGGCGGGCGGCGGTGTACCTTACCGCCGCCCCTCCCGTAACATCGCTTCATTTCCCGCATACCGGACTTTGTGGGCTGTCCGGTTTTACGCGCCCGAGCGCCCGGCGTACTCCTTCGCGATGTCGCTGATGAAGTGCCGGGTCTGCTCCACATTCAGCGCTTGTGCCCGCAGGTGCTCGTACATGACGCTGTACCGCTGCACATCATTGGCTTTCTCCAGATACAGGTCGCTGGTGACGCCCTCGATATAGACGACACTGGAGTCCGCGGCGTCCGGGAATTCCAAAACGGCGTACTGGCCGTTGATGCCGGGGTGCGCGCCCATCTCGAACGGGAGCACCTGCACGGTCACGTGCGGCAGGTGCGACAGCTCGACCAGCTGCTCCAACTGCTCGATCATCACCTGCTTGCCGCCGACCAGCCGGCGCAGCGCGGACTCGTCGATCACCGCCCACAGCCGCAGCGGATGCTCCAGGGAGGTGATCCGGTCCTGGCGGCGGGCCCGGACGCTGACGCGCTTGTCGATGTCGGCAGGCGGGGCCTCCGGCAACGCGCCTTGGATCAGCGACTCGGCGTAACTCCGGGTCTGCAACAGGCCCGGGACCACCTGGGGTTCGTACACCCGCAGCGATTCGGCATCGGTCTCCAGACCGATGTAGACGCTGTACGGGATGTCGCCGAAGGCGTGCCACCAGCCCTGCTGGCGAGAGTCCTTGGCCATCTGCATGAGCGAGTCGACGATCCGGTGATCCTCGACCTCGTACACCCCGCAGAGATCACGTACATCGCGCTGGCTGATGGAGCGGCGGCCGTTCTCCAGGCGGCTGATCTTCGACTGCGAGACAAGCAGCCGCTCCGCCACCTCCTCGGCCGTCATGCCCTTGAGTTCGCGCAGTCGGCGCAATTCCTGGCCCAATCGGCGTCGCCTGACGGTGGGATTGACGTTGGACGGCACGGAAACGGCACCTCCGGCTATGTAGCTGTGCGTATCTACTGCTGAGCAGATTGCCACCCATGCCCCCGGCCGCGCTGGGAAATGGCGACACGCAGACGCGCGGGGCAGCCGTGATTCCGGCTGCCCCGCGCTTGGTGCGGCTCCCGAACCGGGTCTTGGGGACGACGGTGCGGCGGTATTCGGTTGGTGCTGCGGTGCTGCGGTGCTGCGGTGCTGCGGTGCTGCGGTGCTGCGGTGCTGCGGTGCGTGTGGCGACGGGTGCGGTCCTAGTGGGCCGCGGTGTGCGCCATACTGCCGCGGCGTGACTGCGACTGCACTTGCGGTTGCAACGGCACTCCGGCCGCCTGGTTACGGCGCGGTTGTGCGACCGCCCCGTTCTGGACGTCCATCACGGCATGCGCCACGAGTCCGCCCATCGGGTCGTGTCTGATCAGGTCCCGGAGCCGGGAGCGCGATGAACGCCCCTCGTTCCCGGGATACAGGTGCTTGCCGAGTCCGACCGCGTGGGCCAGCGCGGCGAGCGCCGCGGTCCGCGGGTCCGGCGGTACGCCGGTGCGGATCGCGCTGTCCAGCCTGGATCTGATGTCCCGGCTGATTGCCGTGTCCGTCGCCTGGTAGCGAGTCGTCGGCAGTACTCCGCACATCTGGCCCGCCACGGCATGCACCATGCCGCATCGCTCCAGATGAGCGAGGTAGATCTGGCGCAGCCCCAGCCGGGGCCCACCAATCCAGTGGACCGCCCGAACCGGGCTGCCGCGTCGGCGCAGCAGTTCCAGTGCGGAGTCCAGAGTCGGATCTCCTGTCGGCCGTGGCATCACCACGGCGATACGATCCCCGTCAGGGGCTATCCGTCCTGCCAGAGCCAGCTCCACTAGCTGAGCTCCGGCGAGGCCGAGGTCGAGCGACTGCGGCTGCGCTGTGGTACCCGTGGCCGGGTCCAGAGCGAGCAGCAGAAGCTCCTCCGGAATTGTTCTGCGGCTCCTGCCCATCCATGCCTCCCCGCGTGGATGAATGACAGGGTGACCCCTCTCACATTGGTCTGTCGAGGGCGCCTGGGTGCTTTGCGCGGGAACCAGTAGGTATGTCGTTCTCGTCTAGCAGCCGGGCCGGTGGTTCACACGGGACACTGGTAGATGGTTCGGACAGCGCGGGGGATGTCCCCGCGCCGCATGGAGGAGGCATCGGTGGCGGGCGAGTCCCCCGACAAGTCGAAGCAGCAGAAGTCGTCGGGAACGGCTCGGAGCGAGAGCGATCCGCGGCTTGCCGTCTTCCGTGAACCGTCCGCCGGGGTCGAAGCCGGCGGCGGGACAGACACGGCGACGGCTGTTTTCCGCACGGGGCCGGTCCCGTCGGGCGACGGCGAGGACGGCCAGGGTCCGGAGCGGCCGGAGGCCTCCGGGGCTCAGGAAGGCTCCTCAGGCGCTGAGGGCGCTGAGGGCGCTAAGGGGGCGGGGGAGGCCATTGAGGTCCCGGAGGGGGTCTCTGGGTCCTCCAATGAGTCCTCCGAGGCCGCCGAGTCCTCGAAGGGCGTGAAGAGCGCGGAGAGCGTGGACGTCGCCGAGTCCCCGGAGGACGTGGACGGCGCCGAGCCCGCTGATGACGCTGCGCCCGAGGAGGGTGACGCGCGGCTGCGTGCGGCGGTCGCTGCATGGGTGGCCGAGGACGACGACCAGAGCGACGAGGGCCCGAAGGGCGACGACGCGAAGGCCGCAACGTCCGAGGGCGAGACCGCGCCCGACGCGGATGCGGACACCGACGCGGATACCGGCGGCGTGTCGGAGGGCGATGCGCCTGAGCCGGTCACTCCGGCCGGCGCAGCCTCGGGCAAGGCGACCGCGTCGAATGATGCCGATGCCGATGCCAGCGCGGCGGACGAGCCGTCCGAGGACGCATCCGAGGACGCATCCGAGGACGCGGAAGACGCCGAAGCAGCGTCAGAAGCCGACGCCGGGGACACCGCTGACGCGGACAGCAAGGCCGACAAGGTCGGCAAGGCCGACAAGCCGGACACCGCAGAGGACAAGCGCGGAATCGATCAGCCGACCGCCGTCTTCAGGGCGCCCGCCGCGGCCAAGGTCGACCAGCCGACGACCGCGCTGAAGGTCATCCCGCCCACCTCGAAGCCGGATTCGGGCGCGGAGTCGAAGCCCGAGTCCGCCGCCGAGCGGACCAGCAAGTTCGTACCGCTGCGGGGGGACGATGTACGACCGGCGCCCGCGCCTCGCAAGCCCGAGGCGCCGGCAGCCGCCTCGACGCCCGGCGCCCCGCCGCCCGCCGCCTCCCTCTCCGGAGCCGAGCGGACCACGCAGCAGCCGATGCCGCCCAAGCCGCCGCTCGACCTGCTGGCCGAGCTGACGAACACGCCTCCGCCGCCTCAGACGCCGGTCCGCACCGCCGTCCGCCGGGTCAAGATCTGGACCCCGCTGGTCCTCCTGCTGCTGATCATCTTTGCGATCGCGCAGATGGTGCGCCCGCTTCCGGAGCCCGCGCTCCAGATGTCGGCGAAGCCGACGTACACCTTCAAGGGCAGCAAGCCGTCCCTGCCGTGGCCCGGCGAGGGCCAGGGCTACATGGCGGCGACCGGCCTGGGCACGGTGGACTCGTTCGGCGAGCAGAAGGCCGTGCCGATCGGCAGCGTGGCCAAGGCGATGACCGCGTACATCGTGCTCAAGGACCACCCGTTGAAGAAGGGCGAGAAGGGTCCTTCCATCGAGATCGACGCCAAGGCGGAGTCGGAAGGCAAGCTGTACACGGAGGGCGAGTCGACGCTCGACACCGTCAAGGCCGGTGACAAGCTCACGGAGCAGGAGGCACTCTCCGCGATAATGATCCCCTCCGCGAACAACATCGCGAGGCTGCTGGCGCGCTGGGACGCGGGTTCCGAAAAGGCGTTCGTCAAGAAGATGAACGACACCGCCAAGTCGCTCGGCATGACGAACACCACCTACACCGATCCGTCCGGCCTCAACGCGACCACGGTCAGCTCGGCCGAGGACCAGGTGAAGCTCGGCCAGAAGCTGGTGGAGATCCCGGCGCTGATGGCCATCACCAAGCTGCCGTCGTGGACCGACCCGTCGGGCAAGTTCCATCGGAACTACAACACCCTCGTTCCGTACAACGGTGCGCTCGGCATCAAGACCGGCTCCACCACCAAGGCCGGTGGCAACCTGCTCTTCGCCGCGCACAAGATGGTCGGCGACACGGACCAGCTGATCGTCGGCGCCGTGCTGGGTCAGCACAAGCCCGCCATCATCGACACCGTCAACGCGGTGAGCAAGGAAGCCATGATCGCCACCCAGGATCTGCTGACGAGCGCCAAGGTCGTGAAGAAGGGCGATGTGGTCGGCACCGTCTCCGACGGGCTGGGCGGCAGCACCCCGGTGATCGCGACCAAGGACGTGTCGGCGGTCGGCTGGCCCGGTCTCACGGTCAAGCTCGAACTGACCGACGACGGAAAGACGATCCCGCACTCGGCGGCAGCAGGCACCCACGTCGGAACGCTCACCGTGGGTGAGGGCACCAGCCAGGTGAAGGTGGCCGTCGCGCTGCAGAGCGATCTGGCGGAGCCGACGTTCGGGGACAAGCTGACCCGGATCAGCTGACCGGCCGGATGGCCGAAACCGCCTGGTAACGGGAAGAGGGTGCCGATCCCGGCACCCTCTTCCCGACTGCGTACGTGTTAGCGTCCCGGAGCAACTCAAGGATGCTCGGAAGGCGTCCTCACAGGCGTACGGGATACGGGGCCGGCGGAGACTGGGAGAGCCGTAGTGACCACCGCGGAGCCGAGACCCGGCCATGAGGCGGCCGACAGCACAGGCATGAGGGGCAGCAGCGGCAACACGCGGACAGCCGCGCCCGCCCCGGACGCCCCCGAGCCACGCACCACCCCGTCCCGGCGGACCCGCGCCGAGCGACTGCTTCGGCATCCGGTGACGATCGCGACGGCAGCCGCCGCGATCTCCCACGTGCTCTGGTTCTTCTTCTTCGCGAACAGCGGCGGCGACCTGGCCGCCCAGGACGCCTGGGCCGAATTCGTCGGCCGGCACCCCGGTACGGCGTACAACCTCGCCTGGTACGGGGGCATGCACCCCGTCTCGTACAGCGTCGTGTCGCCGTATCTGATGTCGGTGCTCGGCGTGCGTACGACGATGATGGTCGCCGGGACCGTGTCGGCGGCGCTGACCGCGCTGATCCTGGTCCGGGTCCGGGCCGTCCGCAATCCGCTCGCCTGCTCGCTCGCCGGGGTGTTCGCGTATCTGTGCAACGCGCTGTCCGGGCGGGTGACGTTCGGGCTCGGCATGATGTTCGCGGTGGGTGCGGTGGCCGCGGTGTTCTGCTGGCCGTACCTCCGGTGCGAGCACCGGCTCCACCGGAGCAGCTGTCGCTGCGCCCCCCGTAGGCGGTGGGCGAAGGCGGCCGTCGCCGCCCCGCTCGCCGGGCTCGCGACGGCGAGCAGCCCCGTGGCCGGACTGTTCCTGGGGGTGGTCGCCGCCGCGCTCTTCCTGAACAAGCGGCGCCCCGGGGCGTACGCGCTGGGCCTGGCCCCGGTCGCGGTCGTGGCCCTGTCCGCGTGGCTGTTCCCCTTCTCCGGTACGCAGCCGATGTCGATCGCGACCCTGTCGCTGCCGTTCCTCTTCGCGGTCCTCGTCTTCGTCCTCGTACCGCGCGACTGGAAGACGGTCCGTACCGCAGCCGGCGTGTACGGCGTCGGGACGCTGCTGACCTATGTGGTCGACTCGCAGATCGGCTCGAACGTTACGCGGATGGCGATGCTGTTCGCCGGTGTGGTGCTGCTTGCCGCGCTGCCGTACACGGAGCCGCGCTCCCGGCGCTGGTACGCGCTGGTTCTCGCGTTCGTCGGGCTGAACTTCTGGATCGGCTTCAAGGGCGTCGACGACATCGTCCGGACCGCCCCCGCGGCCTCCTGGACGCGTGAACTGGCCCCGCTGGTCAATGAGCTGCAAGAGGTCGGCGCGGAGCGCGGCAGGGTCGAGGTCGTGCCCGCGAGCAGCCACCGGGAGGCGTCCGCGCTCGCGCCGTACGTCAATCTGGCCCGTGGCTGGAACCGCCAGGCGGACATGGAGCGCAACCCGCTCTTCTACGACGACACCCTGAACAGCGCCAGCTACCGCGAGTGGCTCGACCGCTGGGCGGTGCGCTACGTGGTGCTGCCCAAGGGGACACCGGATTCCACCGGCGCGGTGCAGGAGGCGGAGCTGGTCGACCGTGGGCTGCCGTATCTGAAGCCGGTCTGGTCGGACGCCAACTGGCGGCTCTTCGAGGTCGATGGTCCGGTGCCCCTGGCCGATCCGCCGGCCACGGTGGACCGGGCAGATGCGGGTGAGCTGACCATCCATGTGAAGACGCCCGGCCGGATCCTGATCCGCATCCCGTACTCACGCTGGCTCGCCCTGGTCGATGACAAGGGCAAGAGCCTGGAGCGGCCGCAGGAGACCGAGGAGTCCAAGCAGCGTGAGGACGAGAGCAGCCCGCGGACCTTCGTCAACACCAACGGCTGTCTGAACAAGGTCGAGGAGGACGAGGACGGCGACGAGTGGACGGAGCTGCTCGCGCCGCGGCCGGGCGTGTACCGGCTGGCCGCGCCCTACCAGCTGTCACCCGGCACGCCGTGCCCGGAGGAGCTGCGCTGAATTCGGCCGCCGCCGCAGGGCGGTAGTGCGAGCCGATGGTGCGCGATCCCTCCCTCCGGGCGCGATGCCCTGGCGTGGTGTGCTGCGATGAGGTGCCAATGGTGCGGCGGTGAACAACGTGGCGCGCTGCCGGGAATGGCCTGTCCGGACTGCGGCTCGGTGACGCGCACGGGCGGACGGAGGGACCGGGGCGGTTCGCACGGTCCCGGTGGTCCGGACGGTTCCTGGATCGCCCGTGAGACGCTCGCGGGCCGGATATCCACACTGCCCAGCAGCCGCAAGGCGCTGCTGCCGGCGGGAGCCGTGATGCTGACCGGTTCGCCGGCCGCGGCCGTCACGCTCCTCGCCTCGGCGGTCGTCGCGGCGGCGCAGCTGAAGGTCTCCTGCCGCTGATCCGGTTCGGGGTTCGGGGGTCCGGCGGCTCGATGGCCGGGAAACGCCACCGCGGGGCCAACTCTGCGTCCATAGTTGACGTATGAGCCTGACCACAGACGGAGAGCCACCCGGCCCCGTGCGGTTCTACCTGGCGTGCGACCACAGCGGCTGCCGGGCACGGGCCGTGTTCGACCTGGTCATCGCGGAGCCACCGCCGGACATCGAGACCGACCTGTTCGGCCATGTGCTGCACAGTGCGACCGTTGCCTCCCCGTACATCGAGCAGCTCGGGTGGATATTCATCCAGCAGGAGGGCTACTGGTGCCCGAACTGCGCCTCACCGGGCCGGCGCCCGAGGTCGAAGGACGTCACGTCGTCCTGAACCAGGAAAGGGTCCGCAACGGTTCGGCCGGGACCGAAACTTCCCGGATCTAGCGTCGGACCATGACGGAAACGAAGCACGCACCGGACGTACTCGACGCACCCGGCGCCCCCGATATCCATGACACCCCCGACATCCTCGAAGACGCCCCGGCGACGGACGACCGCGACCCCGCGCAGATCCTGACGGCCATGGTCGACCACGTCCTGGCCCTCGCCGCGACCTGGACCGCCTGGGACGGCCGCCCCGTCCCCGCCGACGACCGGATCTACACCCCGCACAAGGCGATCCGCCGCGTCGCCGACCACATGGTCGACCATCTCGCGGAGATGGAGGCCAGGCTCGTAGGAGAGGAGACACAGCCCGACCACTGGCACGCCTCGGCGACCACCACCGAGGCGGACCTCGCCCCGTTCACCGAGGCCGACCTCGACGAGGCGCGCAGCCGGCTCACCCGGCTGGCCAGGATCTGGGCGAACCGTCTGGACGCCCTGAGGCCCGACCAGCTCGACAAGTCGCCCGGAACGGGGTGGACCTTCCGACAACTCGCCTTCCACCTGGAGGGATCGGCGTACTACGCGGACTCCGTGGGGGACCTGGCGGCGGACGGGGCATCAGCCTCCCCGCCCGGCCGAACCCCGAAGTCATGACGCCCGTCCCCGCGGCAACCACCCCGGCTGCCGCCTTCGCCGCCCTGCACCGTGCGGCCGCCGCGCCGTTCCTGATCCCCAACGCCTGGGGAGACTTATCGAATATGAAACGTTCGTTATAGTAATGAACGTACTACGCTCGAACGAGCGGGCGGGAGTGACGGCCCCCTGGGCGAGGAGGAGCGATGACGGACCACGAGAACGGCCCCGTGGGACACTGCAGGCCGGTGGTGCGCCGACGGATTCCCGAAGGCGCCGAGGTGCGCGTCGCGGAGCTCTACTGGGATGCCTTCGGCCGCAAGCTCGGCCCGGCCCTCAACCCACCCGAAACCGCACGGGAGTTCATCGCGGCACACCTGCACCACGACCGCGGCGTCGCCGCGCTCATCGACGGCGAAGTGGTCGGCGTGGCCGGATACCAACTCGGTGGGCGCGCGCTCACCGGGGGCGGTGCCCGGGACGTGCTTTCCACGTACGGGGCACTTCGCGGGCTGCCGCGACTGATGCTCCTCGCCCTGCTCTCGCGCACCCCGGCGGCACACGAGCTCGTGATGGACGGCATCGCCGTGAGCCCGGCGCACCGCGGACGCGGGATCGGGAGCCTGCTGCTGACGGAGATCGCCGCACTTGCCGCCGACCGCGGCTGCCGGCGCATCCGGCTGGATGTCATCGACGTCAACCCGCGGGCCCGTGCCCTCTACGAACGGCACGGCTTCGCCGCGGCGCGCACCGAGCGCACGCCCTACCTGCGCGACCTGATGGGCTTCTCGGCGGTCACGACCATGTACCGTCCGGTCACGGTGGCGGACAGCAGGGAGGAACGATGAACGCCAAAAGAGGCAGGGCGGAGGTCCCGACCCGCCTGCTGGTGCACGCCCTCGTACGAGGAGACGGCACGGTGGACGCAGGGGAGCTCTACGCGGTCGCCGGCATCCTCGGCATGACCGACCAGCAGGTGAGGCTGTGCGTCAAACGCCTTGTTGCCGAGGGTCGGTTCACCCACGAGGGCCGTGGACGCAAAGCCGTGCTGCGGGCCGCCCGGGACGCCACGGGCTCCATCGCACCGGACACCGCCCATGTACGTCATGCCTACCGCCAGGACCATGGACTCGCTCCGTGGGACGGCACCTGGCACCTGTTCGCCTTCGCCGTCCCCGAGGCCAGACGAGCCGCCCGGGACGCCCTGCGCGACAGCCTCCTCAGTCTCGGTGCCGCACCAGTCCAGGGCGGCTTCTACGCGAGCGCCAATCCCATCGAGCGCCTCGTCGAGGCCGAGGCGCGACACCTGGACGTCCTGGACGCCGTCACCTTCCTCACCAGCAATGACCTTCGCATGGGCACCGTCGACGAGCCGGCCGACCTGGCGGCGGCTCTGTGGCCGCTGGCGGAGATCGCGGACCGGTACGACCGGCTCGCCTGCCTCGCCGAGTCCTGCCTCGCCGAGATCGAGAGCGGCAAGGCGCTGTCGGATGCCGGGCAACTGACCATGGCCGTCGAGCTCGCGGCCGAGTTCACCCGCGCGATGGAGCCCGATCCGCTGCTGCCGCCCGAGTTGCTTCCCCGGCCCTGGCCCGGCAGCCGGGCCCGAGAACTCACCGCCACTTGCTGGACCCGCCTTCTGCAGGCACAGCCCGAAGGGGGCAACTCCACGTCCATGCCGCGCCTGTTCCGCCTGTACGGGGATGTGCTGGGGACACCGGCCGTCGGCTGACGCCCCGCTCGCGACTGCTCGGCTCTGCCTGGGCCGAAGGTGGTCCGGATGGGAGCCCACGACGCTCGCCATGTTCCGGTCGGCCTCCGGGTGATCAGTGATGCTGGACGCCCGGCTACTCGTTGACCAGGACGGGGACGGAGACGACGGCGGCCGCCGCGGTGCCGGTGAGCTTGGTGGCGGGCGCCTTGAAGTCGATGCCCTCGCCCGCCGCGCGCGGCCCGTCGTGGTGATGGCCGCCTTCTGCGTCCTGCCCCTCTTCCTGGTACTGGAAGCTGCCGGTGCCGATGAAACGACCCTTGGAATCGTAATAGGCGGCACTCAGCTCCAGCGCGAGCACGTCGCTGACGTCGGAGGTAATTGCCAGATGCCCGCTGACGGCGGACCCGCCGGTGAGCGTGAGCCGCGTGAGGCGGACGCGGTCGGTGAAGGGCCCTTCCTCGACACGTACTTCGCCCTGCTCGGGCGGCGCCGGGAGCGTCGCGGCCGGGGACGGCGCGGAACGGGGAGGGGGCAGGGGCAGGGCGGTGGCCGCGAGCGGCTCGCCCTTGCCCGGGTCGGTCCCCGCGGAGGTGCCGCAGCCCGTGAGAGCGGTCAGCGCGATAGCGCCCAGCACGGCGGCCGTCGTGATGCGGATCGGGTGTCTCATCGGACATGCTCCTGGGATACGAACGGCCCGGGGCCGGGAGGGGCGCCCCCTCCCGGCCCCGGGTCGCGTGGCTGAGCGAGGGTCAGTGGCCGTGCGGTGCGGTGCCGAACAGCGAGCGGTACATCTTGCTGTAGAGCTCGGTGTTGTCCTGGCTGGCGGCGAAGGCGTTGTTACCCGGTCCGTACGCGTAGATCGGCACATCGGCGCCGGTGTGGTTACCGGACAGATAGGTCAGCCAGAGGCTGGCGTCCTCGCTGCCGTCCTTCACACCCGCCGGGTCGTCGGGGGTACGGAAGGTGGCCGGGCCGAAGTTCTTGGCGTCGCCGGCACCCGAGCCGTTGACGATGCCGGAGGAGCGGGCCGGGTCCTTGACGTTGGCCGAGGACGAGCGCGCGGGCACGGAGTTGTTGGCCGCGTTGCCCGAGTCGTTGTTGGCCGGCGGGGCTGCCGCCTCGGCGTTGGTGAAGGTGCCCTTCTCGATGATGTTGAAGCCGGCGCACTCGTGGTCCGCCGTCACGACGACGAGGGTGTGGCCGTCCTTCTTCGCGAAGTCCGTGGCGGCCTTGACCGCGTCGTCGAACGCCTTGATCTCGCCCAGGGTCTGCGACGCGTCGTTGGCGTGCGAGCGCTTGTCGATCAGCGCGCCTTCGACCTGGAGCAGGAAGCCCTTCTTGGACCGGCCGTCGAGCAGCGAGATCGACTTCTTGGTCAGCTCGGCGAGCGTCGGCTCCTTCTTCTCCGGGGCGCCGGCGGGCAGTTCGGCCTTGGACTTCTCGACCGTCAGGTTCCCGCGGTTGAACAGTCCGACGACCTTGCCGCTCTTGACCTTGTCGAGGTCGGCCTTGGTCGCGACCTTCTGGCTCTCAGCGGTCTGGGCGGGCAGCGCCGGGTCGCCGAAGCTGCCGAGCACCTGGTAGCCCTGCGACCCCAGCGCCTTCTGGTCGTCCGGCGCGAAGCGTGCGAGGCCGCCGCCGAAGATCACGTCGGCGGTGCCGTTACGGGCGATCTGCTGGGCGATCGGCGTGATCAGGGTCTTGTCGGCGGGCTTGTTCTCGTACGACCCGTCGTCCTTCTTCGGCAGGCACGCCGCGTCGGAGTACACCGGGCCCTGGCAGCCGCGCAGCAGAGCGTGACTCATCTGGGCGGCCGGGGTGGCGTCGGTGATCTCGGCGGTGGACACGTTGCCGGTCGCGAAGCCCGACTTCTTGGCCTGCTCCATCAGCGTGGGCAGCTTCTTCTCGTACGAGTCGACGCCGATGGCCGCGTTGTACGTCTTCACACCGGAGGACCACGCGGTGGCCGCGCTGGCGGAGTCGGTGACCAGCGCCGGCCGGTCACTGCCCTTCTCGACGGCGGACGTCGCCACCGCGCCATAGCTCGGCAGCCGCTCCATGTTCAGCTTGCCGTCGGCGCCGTAGTAGCGCTCGCGCCCGGCGGTGACATGGGTACGGCCCATGCCGTCGCCGAGCAGGTAGATGACGTTACGGATCTCCGGCTTCTTGCCATTGCCGCCCTGCTGGGGCACGGAGTTGGCGGTCGCCGCAGTGCTGGCGGCGAGTGCACCGGTCACGGCGAGAACCGCCAGGATTTTGCTTGGTCTGCTGCGCATGTGCGGACTGCTCTCCTCGGACGTTGGACGATGCACCGGGGCAGGCCGGGCGAGGCAACGGTAGGAGCAGGACATGAACGCGGCACCAATACCGGGCGCCATACCGATGTTGAACCCAATCCAATACTTTGAACATTGCGCAACTGGGTAACCTTTTGATGTACGGCCCCGTGCCGGTGCACCACACGGAACCACTTTCGTGGGCACGCCTGAGCCGCTCTGATCGCCTCGGGCCAGAGGACAAACGCGACTACGAGCCCCAGGCTGTACGCGGGTCGGGGAGGATCCCCGCCACGTAGAGAGCGGCCGGGCCTGTCCACGTGGGCGCGCGTCGGCGGCGGCAGCGCCGAGCGGGCCGAAGGCAGGGGCGCGGGCGCAGCCGGAGCCGGGTGCCTTGAACCCGTAGAGAAGGTTGTAACTCACCGACTGAGAGCCTTGTGTCCGGTCCCGGGAGATGCTTGACATTTCGGTCCCGGCTGATGGTTGTCAGTGGCCCCGCTCACCTGACCGAAGAGGCACCGGATCCCGGGCAACCGAATCCGCCGAAACGGTGGTCTGGAGGGCGAGGGAGGGTGCTTGATGCAGGCCAAACAAGAGGCCGAGTTCCAAGAATTCGTCAGAGCGCGGTGGTCCCATCTCGTACGGACCGCCTATCTGCTCACGGGCGACGTGCACTACGCCGAAGACCTGACTCAGACGGCGCTGGCCAAGGCGTACCGCTCATGGCGGCGCGTCTCGCGCAGCGACAGACCGGATGCGTACGTCCGGCGGATACTGGTCAACTGCAACAGCGACCGGTTCCGCAAGCGGCGCGTTACGGAGGCTCTGACCGCGGCGCCGCCGGAGGTGGCCGGGCGCGACGAGGCCGTCTCGTGGGCCGACGAGCGCAGCGCCCTGCTCGCGGCACTGGCCGGACTGCCGCCGAAGCAGCGGGCGGTGATCGTCATGCGCTACTGGGAGGACCTGTCCGAGGCCGAGGTCGCCGAGGTGCTCGGCTGCTCGCCCGGCACGGTCAAGAGCCAGGCGTCCAAGGCGCTGGCGAAGTTGCGTACGTATCCGGGGCTCGCGCAGGTCGTGGACGAACCAGTCCGCAGCCGAGTGTCGTCCGGGCAGGAAGGCAGCAGGTGAACGAGGAACAGAAGCAGCAGGGGACCGGAACCGGCGGGGACTTCGAGGAGCAGTTGCGCGAGCTGCTCGCCGGGGACGCGAACACAATCCGGCCCGCGCCGGTGCCGTATCCGGCGATCCGCCGCCGGGGCACGGTCGAGCGGCGACGCCGGGTGGCGGCGACCGGGGCGGCCCTGGTGACGCTGGCGGCGATGCCCGTGGGGGCGTACGCGCTGGCCGACGGGGATGCAGGTGGGAACACGGTGGCATCGACACCGTCGGTCAGCGCCACACCGCGGACATCGGCGACGCCGACACCGACGCCGTCCGCGTCGCCGACGAGGCCGGCCACGGAGGACCAGCTCCTTGACGGGATCACCTTCGGGCAGGCCGTCGACGGGCTGAAGAAGTGCCTCGCCTACGACCAGTCGCACACACGCGGC
Source organism: Streptomyces sp. NBC_01224 (assembly GCF_036002945.1). Taxonomy (NCBI): domain Bacteria; kingdom Bacillati; phylum Actinomycetota; class Actinomycetes; order Kitasatosporales; family Streptomycetaceae; genus Streptomyces; species Streptomyces sp. NBC_01224. The sequence continues at coordinate 5,299,690 of NZ_CP108529.1, forward strand.
CCGTCCGGCTCCCGCACGGACTTGGGCGCGGCCGAGGAGTACCGGATCATCCTGGCGATGAACAGCATCGGCGACTCCAACGCGCCCGGCGACGGCATGTACGTCGTCGCGGTGAAGGAGCAACCGAAGCAGACCCGACTGATCTGCAAGGTGAAGGACGGCGAGGCGAACGGCCTCAACGCCGGCGTAGGCTCCGACGATGTGCCGGGCGCCGGCCCCGTGATGGCCGACATCAACGGCGGCAAGCTCTACCAGCAGTCGATCCTCGACCACGGCAACTGGAAGCTGCCGTTCCAGTGGGGTGTCATCGGCACCGTCGAGCCGTCAGTGGCCCGGGTGACCGTCTCCTATGGCGGCGCCACCAGCCAGGCCGCCCTGGACCACGGCTGGTTCGTCGCCTCTGGTGTCCTGAACCAGCAGGTCACCGTGGCCCCGCGCATCAAGGGTTATGACGCCGACAGCAAGCTGGTCTACGACTCCGACGAGGACAAGACCTACGAGAAGCGGCTGCCCTAGCGCCACCCGGCCAGGGCGCCACACGGGGGCGGCGCACCCGGATTTCGGTCAGCGGTGCGGCACGAGGACCAGACAGAAGGGCCGGCTCAGGAGGGGTTTCCTCCCAGGCCGGCCCTTCGCTGTTCCAGGCGCCGTGCCACACGCGTGCCATTACTTTCCTCGGCGCCCTCTTCGGAGGAGCCCGGAGCCGCTCCCTCACCGCCCCGGATCATGGCCCCGAGCCGGTCGGCGGGTCTTCGAGACAGACACGAAGGATCGGCGGCACCACGCCTGAGGTCTCATGTCGGCAGGGGCGCGCTAATCCACATCGATGCCGTACTCCTGGACCAGTTCCTCCAAGCCGCCTCGGTATCCCTTGCCTCCGGTGACGAACTCCCAGTCGCCGTTCGCGCGGCGACGGAAGGACCCCAGCACGAGGGCGGTCTCGCCGGTGCGGCCGTCGGAGACTTCCAACTGGTCGAGTGGGGTTCCCTCGGAGTCCAGCAGCCGAATACCGGCGTCGGCGAACCCGGACGGGCGGCTCTCTGGAGCCCTGCCCGTATCGCCGCCGTGGGCAGCCCCATATGCCTCGGTGGATCCTCTTGCCGTCATCCTCCCGCTGGCAGAGTGCCAACCCACCGAACCACATCGGCTGTTCGCACTGAGGGCCAGACGGGCTCCGAGGATCAAGAGTGGGTGCTGACGGTCGGTGGGGTTTCTGTACTTCGCCCCTGTACCGCGGCTACGGAACAGGGGTGGGATCCGATGAGCGTCGGACGGCAGCTTCCGAAGCCCGACCGACATCAGATGTTGGCCAAAGCACTCGGGCAGAGTTGAGTACGTGCGCTCTGGTCGGTTATGGGGCGAGCCGGAACGCTTGGGCCATGCGACAACGACTACTGAAACTCGTTCCCCAGCTGTTGGCGGTCCTCGTACTGGCTGTGGTGACGCTAGGGGCGTGGGCTGCCTGGCTGGGCTGGGACCAGCGGCGTGACGTGCACCCTGATGGTTCGACGACCGGCCCGTACGAGGCGTGGCAGGTGATCGGGCTGGTGTTGACCCTGCTGGCGCTGGTGTACTGGGCGGCATCCCGGCGCTACATCGCAGGTGCTGTGCTCGGCATCACGGCCGGCCTGACCATTGCCGCCTATTACGACTGGTCGGACGACTCCAGCGGCCTCTTCATGGTCGGCGTGGGGATGGTCATGGTGGGGAGCCTCGTCGTGAGCGCCGTCGTATCCGTCGTGATCGCCTCTGTGAAACGAAAAGGCCCCCCGAGCCGCCGTTGATGGCTCAGTCAAGCGCCGGCGCGAGGGCTTTGGAGCACCAGTTCGGAAGACGCCGTATGCGGGCGGCGGCTGACCTGCGAAGCCCCTGACCCGGGCCGAAGCGTGGTCGGTGCCGCTGCTCCCCGTGAGTTCCCGCTCCATCTGGCGCGGTTGTGGCACGGGGAACTTCTGACCCTCTGGACGTGGACGGTTCTCGACGCTGCGCCAGTACGCTGCCGACCCATGACACCACCCAGGACAGACGCCCAGGCTCTACCGGATCGCCCGACTCTCCTGTGGGGAGTTTCCTTCACCTCGCTGGGCGTTTTCCTGATCACCTGGGCTCTGCTCTGGGTGAATGCATACGTGATCAACGATGACCTGCCCAACGCCTGCCACGATCTGCGTAGGCATAGCTTCCCGCCGGAGGTGGCGTGCGCTTCCATGGACGGAACGCTCACCGGCGCGAACGCTGGGTGGATCGAGGCTCTGTTCTTCGCCTCGCTCGTGGTGTCAGTGATGTTCATGACCATGGCACTGGTAATCGTCACGCTCGTTCGCAAGAGGTGACTCGCGCGCCCGGATCTCCGGACTGCGTAACTGACCCAACGCTGTGACTGGGCCGAGCCGTCACGAAGGGGAACCGTCGACGCTTCGGATCGGTTCGGCAACTGCGCTCGGGTCGCTGGCAAGCTCGCTACCGTGACCCGGCGACCGGGCAGCTCCGCAGTGCCGAGCAGACCTACGCGACCGAGACAGACGCTGAAGCCGCGCTGTCGCACATCGAGGCGGACATCGAGGCGGACATCTCGCGTGGTCAGTGGGAGGACCCGGACAAGGGAGCTGTTCCCTGCACCGAGTACGCCGATGCCTGGCTTCGGGACCGCAAGCCGGCTGACCGCAGCAGGGAGCGGAACGAGGCCGTGACCCGGCTGCACGTCACGCCGACGTTCGGTGCGGGAGCTCTGGCCGACGTAGATGCGCCCGCGCTCGGCGGGTCGCCGCAGAAGGTTGGTCATCGCATACAAGGCGACTGGCGGGTAGAACCGCCCAGAGATCCTGACCTTCCTGCCAAACAGCGTATCCCGCGCGTACTTTGCCCGCACTCCGGGAAAGGCTGCGCTGCCGATCGGCTCCGGAGTCCCATGTCCCCGAGGCCCGGTCGCGTTCGACCGATCGGCGCAATCTGTCCGTGCCCGGCGTGTGGCCCGTTCACCGAGATGACGACGGCCCAGTGGCAGAAGGTGCTGGACGTCAACCTCACCGGCCAGTTCCTGTGCGCCCGGGAGGCGACGAAGGAGTTCTTGAGAAGGGGAGTCGTCCCCGAGGTGTCGCGAGCGGCCGGGAAGATCATCTGTATGAGCTCGGTCCACCAACTCATCCCTTGGGCCGGCCACGTCAACTACGCGGCCTCCAAGGGCGGCGTGCAGATGATGATGGAGACGCTCGCCCAGGAGCTCGCGCCCCACAGGATCAGGGTCAACGCAATTGCTCCGGGAGCCATCAGGACTCCCATCAATCGCAGCGCCTGGAACACCCCCGACGCCGAAAAGGACCTGTTGCAGCTGATTCCTTACGGGCGCGTCGGCGATCCGGAGGACATCGCCCACGCGGTCGTCGGGCTCGCCTCGGACCTCATGGACTACGTGGTGGGCACCACTCTCTACGTGGACGGCGGCATGACCCTCTTTCCCGGCTTCGCCACCGGCGGCTGAACCGCTACGACGGCCTCGAGCGGCAGGCGCGACCTTCGTTCTCAGTCCCGCTGTTGATCGAGGGCGTTGTCCAGGGTAGCGGCGGCCATGATCAGGGACAGATGCGTGAAAGCCTGCGGGAAGTTGCCCAGCTGCTCGCCACTGGGTCCGATCTCCTCGGCGAACAGGCCGACGTGGTTGGCGTAGGTCTGCATCTTCTCGAAGGCATAGCGCGCCGGACGAATCCGCCCGGCGCGGGCAAGAGCGTCCACATAGAGGAAGGTGCAGAGACTGAATGTGCCTTCGGAGCCCCGCAGACCGTCCGGGGAGGCCGCAGGGTCGTAGCGGTAGACGAGGCTGTCCGATATCAGGGTGCGCTCCATCGCGTCCAAGGTCGACAGCCAGCTGACCGTCTTGGGCGCCAGGAACCCGACGCGCGGAATGAGCAGCAACGAAGCGTCGAGGACGTCGCTGCCGTAGTGCTGGACGAGGGCCTGCTCCGTCTCGTTCCAGCCCCGCTCCATCACCTGTTCGAGGATCGCGTCGCGAGCCGCGGTCCAACGAGGAGCGTCGGCGGGACGGCTGTGCTCTCTTGCCAGGCGCAGCCCCCGGTCGAAGGCCACCCACGCCATCACTCGGCTGAAGGTGAAGTCCTGGCGCCCACCACGGGTCTCCCAGACGCCTACGTCGGGGCGATCCCAGGAATCGGCGAGCCAGTCCAGCGTCCGCGCGAGGTTCTTCCAGCCGTGGTAGCTGCCTCCCACGGCGATCTCACGCCCCTCCGACAAGGCATAGAGCGCCTCGCCGTAGATGTCCAGCTGCAGCTGACCGGCTGCTGCGTTCCCGGCCCGCACCGGGTACGAACCCCGATAGCCCTCGAAGTGGGAGAGAACCTCTTCCGGCAGCTCGGGGTCCCCGTCGACGCGGTACATGATCTGCAGCGGCTCGCCTTCGACGCCCTCCCGGTCCTGGAGGCGGTCGCTCAGCCAGCGCGTGAACTGCGCCGCCTCCTCGGCGAACCCCAGGTCGAGCAGGGCACGCACGGACAGGGAGCCGTCACGGACCCAGGTGTAGCGGTAGTCCCAGTTGCGTTCACCCCCGATCTGTTCGGGCAGGCCCATGGTGGCGGCGGCGACGGGAGCACCTGTGGGTGCGTAGGTGAGCAGCTTGAGCGTGATGGCCGAGCGGTGCACCACCCCCGGCCACCGGCCGCGATACCGGGAGGAGCGCACCCAGCGCTGCCAGAATTCCACCACGTCCCAGAACCGCTCCATCGCCGAGTCCGGGGTGACCGGCGGCGGAGGGTCACCGTCGGGTCCGCCGACGGTGAACACCGCTGCGGCCACCTCGCCCGGCCTCAAGGTCACCGCACCCCGCACGTCCCTGCCGTCCTGCTGCAGGGGGAAGGTGCTCTGCAGAAAGGCGGTGACGTTCGGTGCATGGAACGTGGCGGTACCGTCCTGCAAGTCGAGATGGTGGGTGGCCCGGCTGTAGTCGAAGCGCGGACGGCACTCCAAAGTGAAGCGCACCGTTCCGCGCACTGCCCGCACTCCGCGTATCAGCACGTGCCTGTCCGTCGGGGTGCCGGTGCGATCCGGTGGCATGCAGTCGAATACCTCGCCGACCCCGTCCGGCGACATGAATCGCGTAACCAGGACTGCGGTGTCGGGGTAGTAGAGCTGCTTGCAGGTGGTGGTCCGGCTATCCGGCGCGAACAGGAAGTAGCCGCCGCGGTCGTGGTCGAGCAGGGCGGCGAAGACACTGGGCGAGTCGAACCGGGGAGCCGCGAACCAGTCGACGACCCCCTGGGACGACACCAGAGCAGCGGTCTGTAGGTCGCCGACGAGGCCGTGGTCGGCAATGGGCGGGTAACGGTCCATGACCATCTCGCTTCCCTGATGCACCTGATGCCCCTGATCCCACTGTCCGCCCTGTGCGACGAGGCTGCCATGGGATGCGGCGCGAGGGGCGGGCGGTGCGACGGCCGGCGTCAGGAGGCGAGGGTGCTCGCCGAATTCGACAAGCTGCCCGACCTGCCCGACCTGCCCGACCTGCCCGGCCACACCCGCCGCCTCACCCGCGCCTGTTGGGACCTCGACCCCGCCTGTCCAGGCCACACGAGCCTGCTCCCCGAGGCGGATCTGGCGATCGCCGAGGCCGCAGCCCGACTCGTGCCGCGAGCCCGCGCCACCTCCGAGGACACCGGGCGCGGGGCGGACGTCCAGCCCGGCGAGGCTGATGAGCCCGTGCCGAATGACGCTGATCCGTCGGGCAATATTCGGGAGATCAACTCCCCGTCCGCTCACGCACCGCTCACGCAAACGGCCCCGGACGAGGAGTCCGAGGCCGGGTAGAGCCCCTCCCTGGGAGAGAAACCCCAGGTCAGAGCGGTAATGCGTTGTGCCCCCGGCAGGATTCGAACCTGCGACACCCGCTTTAGGAGAGCGGTGCTCTATCCCCTGAGCTACGAAGGCGCTGGGATCTGTAGGAAAACGTGTCCAAAACCCGGCGCGGGTGGGCGGTGGGCTTCAGGTCAGCTTGCCGACAGGTTTGCGATGGTCTCGCCTGTGAGGGCCGGGCCACCGCCGACAGTGTAGCGGGTGGGGTGAGGTCGGTACCTCGGGTCCATGACCGCGCGCCTGTGGCGGGCGAGCTGGGGTGCTGCCAGTGGGCGAGGTGCAGGGGATTGGGGTCGGGGATCCGCGGTTTCAGGCGCCGAGGGTCAGGCCGTTTCTGGCGCGGGTGGTGGAGCCGTTCGGCCAGGAGTCGCCGATGTAGATGAGGAGAGCCGCCTCGATGCCGACCCCGGCTTGTTCCGTCTCGTCGCCGAGGCGCTGCGTATCCGCATGGCTGCCCGCGGTGATGCCATGCTGGCTGTCGCCACGAGCGTGCTCGACCCGCTGCCTCTCCGAAGGTAGGCCGCATTGGTGATGGGCTCGGGGGCTTGGTTCAGCCCAAGTACGAGCGCGTCGCCTTCGAGCGGGAATACATCACCGTCCCGGGTAAGCCCCGAGCCGACCTCATCGCACCCGGGCACCCCTCTTCGACGCCGTATTGAATGAGACGGTGCGACGCCGCAGACACCTGCTGGGCAAGGGCGCCATCTCGGTCGACGCCGCTGATTCGGGCGACCAGCCGCAGCTCCTCGTCGCCCTGGAGCAGAACATCCTGGATGGCCACCGGCAAACTGTTGGCCGAACCTTCGCGTTCACTGAGCCTGCTGCCGGACGGTGCGGCCCGCAACTCGGGTCCGGCCCCCTGTCTCGACCATCGGCCTCCTACGGCACGGAAGCCAAGGCCATAAAGGTCTTGCTGGACGAGGAGTGGCTGCGTGACGGCGGAAGCGCGCGAGCGCTGGACTGGGCGATCCGGGAAGCCGTACCTGAACACCTCACTTCGGCTCGTGAACGCCTCCTCCTGGCCATCGACCGCACCCGCACTCAGGTCGAACAGCGTCTGAAGCAGGAGATCAGCTACTGGTACGCCCAGGCCGGCAAGTTGGAGCAGGACTTGGCCGAGGGCAAGCGGATCCGACACCGGCCGGAGCACGCGCGGTCGTGGGCTGAGGAACTTGAGATCCGCCGCCTCAGCTCGAGAGGGGCGCGTCGCTCGACCAGAACGTCGACTTCACGTTCGGCGCCGGCAACTCCTGCTTCGAGTAGTCGGGACCGTTCGGCTTGCTGGTCGGCGGAGCAACCTCGGACTTCTCCAGACACGGGGTGGTGACGCTCACGTGGGCCTGGCCGGTGGTCCCGATCAGGACTTCGAGTTGGAAGCCGTCCTGGGTCTCGAAGTTGGCCGCCAGCCCGTTCGGACTCGTGGCGACGAGCTTGTAGCCCTTGCTTTTCCAGTGGCGTTCCAGCATGCCGAGGAAGCCGCCACGCCGTTCAGCAGAGATGATCGTCATGACGGAACGCTCGCGGTCCACGTAGCAGTCACCCGGCATGGAGTACCTGTGTGTCCACTGAACGGGAGGCTTGATGGACGCAAACGTCTCGTCCAGAATCGTGTCCGCCCTGTCGGCCGCCTCTTGCATGTTCATCTTCGATTGGCTTCCCTTGGTTGAGGACGCGGTACCTGTCGCGCCGCACCCGGCCAGAAGCAGAACCAGCACTGCGGCCGCTGCAACCCTTTTCCTCATCGCGGCGTCTCCCTCGTGACGAGCCCATGCCTTCCCCTGCCTTGGTCCCACGCCGCCTTGTCGGACCTCAGCTTGCCGACACCGCCGCCGCTGCCACCGGAAGTGGAACCTCTGGGGGCGGCGGGCAGTTGGTTGAGCTGCAACTGCGTGGTGTGCCGCTCGACCACCGCGGTCTTGAGCTGCTCCCACTCATCCCACGCCATGCGGGGCCCCTCCCCGTGCCTCGTCGCACACCTGCGAGCGGATATGAACGTGCGACAGCAACGTTTTGGTGATCGAGAAGTACCGTAGCGCCAGCGCGTAGGCGACGGACTCGGTCAGCTCCCGCGAGTGCTCGGTGCTGCCCTGCCGGGTGGGCGGTGGGGGGTGGGGGTGTCAGGCGCTCGGTCGGGGGCGGGCGATGAGTATGGCCACGTCGTCGTGATCGTCCGGGTCGCGCAGCGAGGCCAGGAGGCGGTCGCAGGTTTCTTCCAGGGAGCGGTCGGGGCCGTCGAGTACGCCGAGGAATACGTTCAGGCGATCGTCGATGGTGTCGCGGCGTGTTTCGACCAAGCCATCGGTGTAGAGGACCAGTTGATCGCCGGGGCGCAGGGGAACGGTGGTCGTCTCGAACGGGACGCCGCCGACGCCGAGGGGTGCGCCGGGGGGCAGGTCGAGCAGTTCGGGGGGTTCGCCGGTGCGTGTCAGCGCGGGGGGCAGGTGTCCGGCCGCGGCGATGCGGCACTGGTTGTTGTGCGGGTCGTATTCGGCGTAGACGCAGGTGGCGATGTAGGGGTCCAGGCCGGCTGTGATCTTGTCGAGGTGTTGCAGCACCTGGGCGGGCGGGAGACCGAGTTCGGCCAGGGTGGCGGTGGCGGTGCGCAGGCGGCCCATCGTGGCGGCCGCATCGATGCCGCTGCCCATCACATCGCCCACCACGAGCGCGGTCTTGTCTCCGGAGAGGGGAATGACGTCGAACCAGTCGCCGCCGACCTCGGTCGAGGTTCCGGCGGGTTGGTAGCGAGTGGCGAGTTCCAGGCCCGCGGGCGGTGTCGGACACGGCAGCAGGCTGCGCTGGAGCTTCACCGCGGTATTGCGGACGCTCTGGTACAGGCGCGCATTGTCGAGGGACACCGCAGTCCGGCCGGCCAGCTCGCAGGCCAGGGTGGCGTCGTCCGCGTCGAAGGGGAGCGGATTGCGGCCGCGCATCAGGGTCAGGAGTCCGAACGTCCCGCCCTGGGCGGTCAGCGGTATCGCGAGATAGGAGTGGATGCCGGCACTGGCCAGGACGGCGGCGGCCCCGGCATCGCGGGCGATGCGTGCCAGATCCCATTCGTCCACGTGAGCCACCATGATCGGTTGACCGGTACGCACACATTGGGCGGGCAGTCGGTCGGCGTCATAGCTGACCAGGTGACCGGCCGTGCCGACAGCGGGGGCCACCTCCGTGAAGGAGGCGGTTCTCACGGCGAGGGTGCGGACGAGCGCCGGGCCGCTCTCGGGTGTCGCGGGGCGGCGATCGTCCAGGGCGGAGTCGAGTACGTCCACCACCGCGACGTCGCAGAGCTCGGGCACCACGACGTCGGCCAGCTCGCGAGCCGTCCGCTTGATGTCCAAGGTGGTGCCGATACGGGCAGAGCCCTCGACGATCAGGGCCAGCCGCTGCCGGGCCTGGGCCGCCGCTGTGATCGCACCGTACCGGTCGGTGACTTCCACCACCGATGTGGCGACACCCAGAACCTGACCGCCGGGGTCCTCCAGTCGGTAGACGGAGACGGACCAGGCATGATCGTTGTCGGGGTCGGCCGGGGTGCGGCCGATGGTGTACTTGTCGACCTGGGGGCGTCCGGTCGCAAGCACTTCCCTGACTGCCGCCTCCGACGCGTCGACGCTGACGGAGGGCAGGACCTCGCGGAAACCCCGGCCGAGGTGCTCTTCGGCGGACAGGCCATGCATCCGTTCCATCGCCGGATTGACGGCCACGTAACGCAGTTCGGTATCCAGGAGCTCCAGCCCGATCGGCGACTGGGCGATCAGCTGCTTGGACAACGCGACGTCCCGTTCCACCTCACGCAGCGCCGACGCGTCTGTGGCGATGCCCAGCGCGTACAAGTCCCCCTGCTCGTCCGGCAGTCGCGTGCAACGGAATTCCACCAGCCGTGTACTGCCGTCCCCGCACCGGGCGGGAAGGACCCCGGCCCAGCCCTCGCCGGTCTCCCTCATCCGCTCGCACTCGCCGGCCACCAGGTCCATGTACTGCTCAGGGATTAGTAGCCGCGTCGCGTGCCGACCCAGTGCCTCCTGTGCGACGTGGCCGAACAGCTCCTGTGCCTGCGGGCTCCACAATGCGATCCGCCCGGAGGCGTTCAGCCCCACCACCGCCACGCCGAGTGCGTCCAGCAACCCGCTCGGCCGCTCCAGCAGGGGGCCCGACGAGTCGCTGTCGGCACCGAAAGTTACGGCCTCACTCATCCTGGGCGCCCCTTCCTCCTGCCGACGCGGCGCGCTTGTGACGCCGGCCCTGCGAGGCTGGATGATTCCCGTGTCTCCTGGTCCTTCCATGGTCTCCTGCGGTGGCTGGTGACGCATTGCGTCGACTGGGGCAACCGCAATGAAATGGTCAATGAAAGGAAAGTCGGTGGGGGAGGGCATCGGCTGGAGGGGGGCGGGGAGCCCTGCGTGGGGAGGATGTTCCCGGCGAAATCGCCGCGGGTTCGGCACGCGCCGATGTGGGCGGACGCGTCGTCAGCCGAGCTGCCTGCGAAGGCCTGCGAACGGGGGTGCGCATTGCTGTCAGGACTGTGGAAGCGGCACGGCCTGATCTTCGGTGCCGGGGCGCTGTGCATCCTGGTGAACAAGCAGGGCCTGGGGCCTCTCTGGTACACCGGCGTCGCGCTGCTCGCCATTGGTGGGCTCATGCGCTGGACCCTGGCGCGCAGGCAGCGCCCGTCCAGGGAACGGGCGCCGGTGCCGGTCCAGGTGCCCGTGGCCGGGCGCTGGATGGCGCTCAATGGTCCCGGCACGAAGGTCCCCAGCCATGTGCACAGCCATGCGCAGACATACGCCATCGACCTGAAGTGCGACCCGCTCCAGGATGAAGCGGACTCACCGGCGGCGCCGCCGTTCCGCCGGCTCTGGCCGTTCGGGCGGCGTCCTCGGCTCTATCCCTCCTTCGGTATGCCGGTGCTGGCTCCGGCCGATGGTGTGGTCGTGGCGACCGCGAGCAGGCAGCGCGACCATCTGTCCCGGATGTCGCTGCCCGGTTTCGCCTACCTCTTCGTGGAGGGGTTCATCCGCAGTCTGGGCCGGCCCTGCCACCTCTGGGGGAACTACATCCTTTTGGACCTCGGCAAGGGCGTGTACGCGGGCCATGCCCATCTGCGGCGCGGCTCCCTCCGAGTGGCTGTGGGTGACCGGGTGACGGGCGGTCAGCAGATGGCCGAGTGCGGAAACTCCGGCAACTCCTCCGAACCGCATCTGCACTTCCAGCTCATGGACGGTCCCGATGTCTTGACCGCGCACGGTCTGCCGTTCGAATGGCGCTACCGCGACGACGACGGGATGGAGCAGACCGGAGTGCCTGAGGACTTTGCCCATGTCCAAGCTCTGTCACGTCATGACGAGTTGCGAAAGCAGCGGTAGGATCCCGCGCCACGCGGCGCAGCAGGATCTCCGGCGGGTTCGCGGCGCGCGCGACCTGGGGGGCAACCTGCCCGTGGGGTGGTGAGGCGGGGCGGGACGGTCTCTTGACGAGGGGCGAGGGCGGGCATACCGTCGCGAATGTACTGAGCAAGCGCTTAGAGAGGTCGTTCGTGCCGCACACCGACCCGACCCCCGCCACCCCCGACCCGGACGCCCAGGCATCGGCCGCTGCCGCTGAGGCCGCCTCGGAGGCCGTCGCCCGTATCGAAGCCGCGCTCACCGGTCCGGGAGCCCCGTTCGCCGTGGTGCGGGTGGAGGACGGGGTCCATGCGGGCTCGCTCGTGTACGCGGACGGGCCCAGGACGCTCCGTGAGTTCGTGGAGGCCACCTGGGCCTTCGGGGACCGGCCGTTCCTGATCGCGGGGGAGCGCAGCTACTCGTACGCCGAGTTCTTCGCCGCCGCGTCCGCGCTGGCGTGCCGGATGACCGGGACGTACGGGCTCCGCCGAGGTGACCGGGCCGTCGTCGCGATGCGTAACCACCCCGAGTGGCAGATCGCCTTCTGGGCCGCACAGCTGGCCGGCCTGGTCGCCGTACCGCTCAATGCCTGGTGGACCGAGGACGAGTTCACGTACGCGCTGGACGACTCCGGGCCGAGTGTGCTCCTGGTGGACGGCGAACGTCTGCCCAGGGTCGCCGGGTGGGCGGCGAAGAACGGGGCGCGCGTGGTCGTCTTCCATGAGGAGGGGGCGGTTCCGGACGGCGTCGAGCGGTACGAGGACCTGCCCGCGCCCGATCCGCTCGCCGCGCCCCCCGAGGTGGAGATCCGGCCCGAGGACGATGCGACGATCATCTACACCTCCGGCACCACCGGCCGGCCCAAGGGTGCGGTCGCCACGCATCTCGCCCAGGTGGGAGCCGCACTCAACCCGCGCTACCACGCCGCCGCCTCCATGCTCGGGCGCGGGATCATCCCGGGGCAGGGGCCCGCCCCGGTGTCGCTGCTGACCTTCCCGTTCTTCCATGTCGCCGCGTTCACCGGTTTCTACGCGGCGATGGCAGCAGGCGGCACGCTCGTCCTGATGCGGAAGTGGGACGCCGAGGAGGCGCTGCGGCTGATCCGTGAGCACCACGTCACGCACTACGCGGGCGTCCCGGCGACCGCGCTCCAGTTGCTGGCCGCGGCCGAGCACGCGGGCGACGGCCTGGAGAGCCTCCAGATGCTGAACACCGGCGGGGCCGCCGCCCCGCCCGACCTCGTCGCGCAGCTGACCGCGCGCCACGGCGACCGGATCGAGCCCCGCAACGGCTACGGCCTGACCGAGACCAGCGGTGGTGTCCTGGCGAACTTCGGCGCCGAATACCGGCTCCACCCCGGCAGCGTCGGCCGTCCGACGCCCACCACCGAGGTGCGGATCGCCGGTCCTGCGGGCGAGGCGCTGCCCGAGGGCGAGGTCGGTGAGCTGTGGCTGCGTGGCCAGTCCCTGGTCCGCGGCTACTGGCGCGACGAGGCGGCGACCGCGCAGGCGTTCACCGACGGCTGGTTCCGGACCGGTGATCTCGCGGTGGTGCACGAGGGGCGGGTCAGTGTCGTCGACCGGATCAAGGACATGGTGGTCCGCGGCGGGGAGAACGTGTACTGCGTGGAGGTCGAGGCGGCGCTGCACGACCACCCGGACGTCGAGGACGCGGCGGTGCTGGGGGTGGCGCACCCGGTCCTGGGCGAGGAGGTCGCCGCCGTCGTCCGGCTGCGGTCCGGTGCCACGGTCACGGTCGAGGAGCTGCGGGCGCATGTCGGGCGGAGTCTGGCCGCGTTCAAGGTCCCGGCCCATGTGCTCGTGCGCGATGAACCGCTGCCCCGGAATCCGACCGGGAAGATCCTCAAGCGGGAGTTGCGCGGGCCTGTCGAGGCGGAGGTGCGGCGGGCGGTCGGGGGCGAGTGATCACGGGCGGTCGCGGCGAGTGATCATGGTGGTCAGGGGCGAGTGATCCGGACGCGGTAGTCCCCCTTGTCGTTTTTGTCGATCACGGATATGCGTATCCCACTGGCCCGGTCGGTGAAGGTCTCGCCCGGCTCGTAGGTGGCGTCGGAGAGCTCGGCGTGCACATTGGGCAGCCGGGTGCAGCCGTTGCTGTCCTTGGTGCTGTCAGCCACGGACACCGGTCCCTGACCGGTGTCGACGTCCGAGCTCACCTTGTAGATCAGCACGCCGGGCCGGCAGACCGCCTGGTCGTTGCCCGCCCGGGTCCGTACCTCCACCGCGTAGCCGGACTCACTGCTCAGCGGTATGAACGCCAGCTTCGTGCCGCCCTTGGTGGCCAGCGGTTTCAGGACGTGGTCGCTGGTGCCGGGCTTGGAGGCGCAGCTGATCTGCTTGTTGTCCAGCCAGCCGAGCTTCCACTTGTGCCAGCCCAGCAGATCGTTGTTGACGCCCCAGTCCTCGGACATGATGTCCCAGTGTCCTACCGAGCCGCCTCCCTCCAGGGTGTAGAGGTCGGGAAGCCCGAAGATATGGCCGTTCTCGTGCGGCAGGACGCGGTATCCGGTCTGTGCGTACGACCCGGAGCCGTCGTCCTGGCGGCTGTAGATGAAGGACGCGTTGGTGAGCGGGACACCGTCCGCGTGCGGGGCGTCGTCATTGCCGGAGAACGTCACGGACAGGACGGTGTCCAGGGCGGAGGGCCCGGCGTTCGGGGTGACCAGGATGTTGACCAGGTCGTATGCGCTGAAGTCGACCTTCGGGTCGGCTGCGGCGACTATGTCCTCGGCGAGGCGGTGGTAGCCCGGCTCGTACGGTGATCCGCGGTCTATCCCGTACTCCGAGAACGGCAGTGGCATCCGCAGCCAGGACTTCACGGGAGCGTCGGGGATGTAGGTGAGTCGCCCGTACGAACCGGTCCGGAACCACTTGGTGGTCTGCGGGAAGAATTCGGCGTACCGGTCCATCGCCGGCTCGGGGCCCGGCGCGTCCGGGAAGTCGATCATCAGGTTGAGGGCGTGAATCCTGCCTGTGGAGCGGGCGTAGCCCGTCGGAGTCGGTATGCCTTCCGACATCTGCACGCCCATGGTCACCGGTATCCGGCACGGGGCGATCGCCGCCGAAGGGGCCGTGGCCACCGGGCCGGCCGAGGCCCGGCTGGGTATCGGGAGATTGCTGCTGGCCGTGGTCGTTGCGGCAATGACCAGTGCTGTTGCCGAGCCGAGAGCGATCGGGTGACGGTGCCTGCGTATCCGGTGGCGGGTCTTCTGCATATAGGCGCCTCGGGGTCCGCGGCAGCCGGCCGACCCCGACTGCCCTCTGCGGATCAGCCTGTGACGGGTGGTGCGGCACCGCTCGTTGAGTGCGCCGATCGGTTGGTTTTCCCGTTCCGGAAGTGTGGCTCAGGTCACATTACGGTGGGAAATAACCGGGGATCCTTTCCCCGTTTGAATCTGTGTCCTCGCGAAAACGGGGAGGCGGTCCCCGGTTACGGGAAGGGGTCGTCATGAAGAACGAAGAGCGTCGCAGTGACCAACAGCGTCGCGATAAGGGCCGGAAGGCAGGGACAGTCGTCGTGGATACCGCCACCCGCACCGCCACGGGAGCAGTGCAGCCCCGGACGACCCGTCCGCGGGCCGACGCGCTGCGCAACCGGGAGCGGATCGTGACGGCCGCGCGCGAGATGTTCGTCGAGTTCGGGCCGGATGTGCCGCTCGACGAGGTCGCCCGCCGCGCCGGTGTCGGCAACGCCACGCTCTACCGGAACTTCCCCGACCGGGCCGCGCTGACGCACGAGGTCGTGCTCGCGGTCACCTCCCGCACCACCGACCGTGCGGAGGAGGCGACGGCCGAAGAGGCCGATCCCTTCGCCGCGCTCAGCCGCTTTGTGCACGCGGCGGCCGACGAACGGATCGGGGCGCTGTGTCCGATGCTGTCCGGCGGCTTCGACAAGGACCATCCCGAATTGCTCGCCGAGCGTCGGCGCCTCGAAGAGGCCGTCGAAGGACTCGTGGCGCGCGCCATGTCCGCGGGGCGCCTGCGTACCGACATCGCCGTCGGTGACGTGCTGGTCGCCCTCTCCCAGCTCACCCGGCCACTGCCCGGCACCGGCTGCCTGGACATCGACCGGTTCACCCACCGCCATCTACAGCTGTTCCTGGACGGGCTGGAGGCTCCGGCCCGGTCCCAACTGCCCGGAACGGCTGCGACCTTGGAGGATCTGCGGCGCCGGCCATGACGCCCGCACCGGGCCCCTGAGCCGGGTGCCCGGTGGCGCCCCGCCACGCCTTGACCATCCCTTCCTTTTCACCGCGCTCCCTTTCGCCGACGGTCCTCTCGCCGACCGTCCTCGACCGACTGCCCGTTCACCGACCTCTCGGTTCATGACTTCGCGCGCCCGCGCGCGCCCTTAGGCGGATACCTCCATGTCAAAAACAGCTGATATACGACTCCCGGACCCCAGTCGCTGGAAAGCGCTGGCGTTCATCGCCCTTGCGCAGCTGATGGTCGTGCTCGATGCCACGATCGTGAACATCGCGCTGCCGCACGCCCAGACGGCCCTGGGCATTTCCGATGCCAACAAGCAGTGGGTCATCACGGCCTATGCCCTCGCCTTCGGCGGCCTCCTGCTCTTCGGGGGACGGATCGCCGACCTCTGGGGCCGCAAGCGGACCTTCGTCGTCGGCCTGATCGGCTTCGCACTGGCCTCCGCGCTCGGTGGCGCGGCGCAGAACCAGGGCATGCTCTTCGGTTCGCGCGCGCTCCAGGGTGTCTTCGGCGCGCTGCTCGCCCCCGCGGCCCTGTCGCTGCTCGCCGTGATGTTCACCGATGCCAAGGAGCGCGCCAAGGCGTTCGGCATCTACGGTGCGATCGCCGGTGGCGGTGGCGCCGTCGGCCTGATCCTCGGCGGCTTCCTCACTCAGGCGCTGAACTGGCGCTGGACGTTCTTCGTCAACATCCCGTTCGCGATCGTCGCGGCCGCGGGCGCGTACTTTGTGATCCGTGAGCCGGCCGGCAGTCGTAACCGCTCGGCGCTCGACATCCCGGGCGTCGTCCTGTCCGCGCTGGGTCTGGTCTCCCTGGTGTACGGATTCACCCGCGCCGAGTCCGCCGGCTGGTCGGACGCGCTGACCATCGGCATGTTCGTCGCGTCCGGTGTGCTGCTCCTGACATTCGTCCTGACCGAGGCCCGGGTCAAGTCGCCGCTGCTGCCGCTGCGCGTCCTGCTGGACCGCAACCGCGGTGGCGTCTACCTCTCGCTGGGTCTGGCCATCATCGCGATGTTCGGGCTGTTCCTCTTCCTCACCTACTACCTGCAGGTCGTGAAGGGCTACTCGCCGATCAGGACGGGCTTCGCCTTCCTCCCGATGATCGCGGGCATGATCACCGGCTCGACGCAGATCGGTGCCCGGCTGATGACCCGGGTTCCGGCGCGCAAGCTCATGGGCCCCGGCTTCCTGACCGCTGCCGTCGGCATGCTGCTGCTGACGCAGCTGGAGATCGGCTCCTCCTACACCACGCTCATCCTGCCCGCACAGCTCCTGCTGGGGCTTGGCATGGGTACGGCGTTCATGCCGGCCATGTCGCTGGCCACGCATGGTGTCGAGCCGAGGGACTCGGGTGTCGCTTCCGCGATGGTCAACACCTCGCAGCAGGTGGGCGGCGCGATCGGTACGGCGCTGCTGAACACCATTGCCGCGTCGGCCGCGACGGCGTATGCCACCTCGCACGCCGCACTCGGCGCCACCGACCCGGAGCTGCTGAAGCTCCAGTCGATGGTGCACGGCTTCACCGGTGCCATCTGGTGGGCCGTCGGCATCCTGGTGGTGGCCTCCGCGATCGCGGTGACCTTCATCAACGCCGGGCGTCCCTCGGCGACCGCAGCGACCGGAACCTCCGGTTCGAGCGACGCCGACGGTGTCGAGGACGAGTTCAAGGTCCCGGTCGTCGCCCACTGAGGACTGAACACGGACGCGGGTCGCGTAGTGCGTGACGTGAAGTGATGTGAACGCGGCTCTGCCCCGGTTCCGCTCGACGGAACCGGGGCAGAGCCGCGTTCGACGACTGGTCAGCGCAGCCAGGGCAGGTCCGCGTCCGTGCCTTCCGGCTGCAGTCCGGTGGCGACGACCTGCATGATCTCGCCGAGCGAGCGCATCTGCTCGGGTGTGAGCCGGTCGAACATCGCCTGGCGTACGGCGCTGACATGGCCCGGCGCGGACCGTCGGAGCATCTCGTAGCCCTCGTCGGTGAGGACCGCGTTCTGGCCGCGCTTGTCGGACGGGCAGTCCTCGCGGCGTACCCAGCCGCTCTTCTCCAGCCGCGCGACGGCATGCGAGAGCCGGGAGCGGGTGATCTTGGCGTCCTTGGCGAGCTCGGTCATCCGCTTCCGGCGACGGGGTGCCTGGGAGAGCTGGACGAGCAGTCCGTAATAGATGTGCGGCATGCCGGCATCGCGCTGCAGCTGGCGGTCGAGGTGGTCCTCCATGAGCGTGGTGGCGTGCAGATACGCACGCCAGACGCTCTGCTCTTCGTCGGAGAGCCAGCGGGGCTCGCCGGGGGATGCCGTGGTCATGTACTCCACTGTACGACCTTTTCTTGAAAGTTTAACTAGATAGAGCTAAGGTCTCGGGAAGTAGGAGCTTGAAGATTAAAGAACCCTTCCTTTTCAAAGAGACCTGTAAAAGACTTACCTCGATCAGCAGCGGATGGGGAGTGCCATGACTGTCACCGCGGAGCGCATGCCCGCCCTCTACCTCTCCCACGGCGCACCGCCGTTGGCCGACGACCCGGTCTGGCCCGGCGAACTGGCCTCCTGGTCCGCGCAGTTGCCCCGCCCCCGCGCGATCCTGATGGTCTCCGCGCACTGGGAGGAGGCCCCGCTCGCCCTCGGTGCGACGGAGACCGTCCCGCTCGTCTACGACTTCTGGGGCTTCCCCGAGCACTACTACCAGGTGCAGTACGCCGCCCCGGGCGCCCCGGCGCTGGCGGAGAACGTACGCAAACTGCTGCGCGGAGCCGGTACGCCGGTCCAGGACATCCCGGACCGCGGGCTCGACCACGGGGCGTACGTCCCGCTGGTCGAGATGTTCCCCGGTGCCGACATCCCCGTACTCCAGATCTCCATGCCGACGCTGGACCCGCAGAAGCTGATGGACATCGGGCGCAAGCTCGCACCGCTGCGCGACGAGGGTGTCCTGATCGTCGGCAGCGGCTTCTTCACCCACAACCTGGCCGCCCTGCGGCATGCGGGCGGCGGCACCCCCGGCTGGTCGGCGGAGTTCGACGACTGGGGGAACCGGGCGCTCCAGGCGCGGGACATCGACGCGCTTCTGGACTTCGAGCACAAGTCCCCGGCCGGCCGGCTGGCCCACCCGCGCACCGAGCACTTCGCGCCGCTCTTCGTGACGCTCGGCGCCTCGGAGGGCGAGCTGGACCGGGGCCGCAGCGTCATCGACGGTTTCTGGATGGGGCTCGCGAAGCGGTCGGTGCAGTTCGGCTGAGCTCTGTCCAAGGTCCTGTCACAGGGCCGGCGGGTTCAGCTCGATCGACCGGAGTGCGGCGGCGAGGGCCGTCGCATCGCCGATGTCCAGTGCGGTGTCCGTGAACTTGATGGTGTGATCGTCGCCGTGCGCCGCCGCCCGTGCGAAGAGCTCCTCGGCGGACGCCGCCGCCGGTGTGTACGGGGCCGGCTCGGCCGGGCCGTACGCGGCGGTGACTGCGGCGCTCGCCGCCCAGGCGGCCTCCAGGCTCGGCACCCACAGCGCGCGGGGGAGCGCGGGCAGCGTGCGCAGCACGGCATTGGGTGCGGTCGCGGCATGCACCAGCATGATGGGTTCGCCGTGCCCGTGCGTGGCATAGCGGTGGGTCGCGGCCCGCACCAGTTCCTCCAGCCGGGCCCGCGCCTCGTCCGGGTCGTCGGTGAACCGCTGCGGCCACACCGGGAACGCGGTGAGCTGTGCCAGCCGGTCCCGGATGCCGCCGCTCTGCTCGGGCACCGGCGGTACGGCGTCCAGTGCGGCCGCGGCGCTCGGTGCGGGCGCCAGCGGTGTCAGCGTGGCAAGCGGCTGGTGGCGGGCGGCCCAGTAGCCGAGGCCGTGGGCGAGCTCGGTGATCCGCGGCGCGCTCGCCTCGCCGACGAGCAGAGTGCGTACGGAGTGGCCGACCCGGATCACGGGGTGGGTGGCGCCCGCCGCGATGCCGGGCAGCAGCCGTGGCCACCACTCGGTCAGGACGTCCCGCCAGGGGCGCTCGGCCGTCTCCCGCTCGAAGTACACAGTCCAGTCCGCGATCCGGCGCGGGTCGCCCAGGGCCTCGCGCCAGTTCTCCGCGGTCACCCGGGACGCGGTGTCCGGCATGTCCTCCAGCTTGTGGCTGTAATGGTCGAGCCACCGGTGGACGGCCGGTGCCTGACCGTGCCGGACCAGCGCCTCGACGGCCATCGGGCCGTGATTGCTCAGCCAGCCGTTCCGTTCGGGGCCCGCGGTGTGGAGACGTTCCAGCGCCTCGTCGAGCGTGCCCGTGGTGTCGTCGGTGGCGCGGGTGGTCGTGTCAGGTGTGCCGTTCCCGCTGGTTGTGCCGTCCCTGCCGGGTGTGCCGTCCCTGCTCGTTGTGTCGTTCATACGGCAGCACGCTAGGCGCGGAGCCCGCGGTGCGTAACGGGCCGTGGACCTAGGCCGCGACCGGGCCGGGCCCTAGGACTGTGGCCCCAGCCGCTTCTCGTACCAGGCGACGTCCCAGTACGTGCCGAACTTCCGGCCCACCTCGGCGTACGTACCGACATGGCGGAAACCGAAGCGTTCGTGCAGCCGGGCCGAGGCGTCGTTGGGCTGGGTGATGCCCGCGTACGCGCGATGCAGGTCCTCGCCGGCGAGCGCCTCGAACAGGGATGAGTAGAGGAGCGTGCCGATGCCTCGGCCGGTGGCCCACGGGGCGCAGTACACGCTCACCTCGACCGAGGTCGCGTACGCCGACTTGGGACGGAAAGCGCTGCTGGTGGCGTATCCCAGGATCGAGGCGGGGCCGACAATGCGGACATCCTGAGCAACCAGAAGACGGTGCGGGCCGTCTTCAGGATGGGAACGAAGCCACGGCAGCCGCTGTTCGGGTGTAAGGGGGGTCGTATCGAATGTGAGCGCGGTCTCACGTACGTAATGGTTGTAGATGTCCGTGAGCGCCACCAAATCGCCTTCGGTGCCCGGCCTGACCTGCACTTCTGTCTGGATGCTCGGCATGCTCACTCCCTTCGCGGCGGCACAGGGTACTGCATGATCACGAAAATGAATGCCAGGCATGGGAATTCTGTCCGGATTCCAGTCGTTGTTTCCATCGGATGCAGGGCACCCGAGAGGGTGTCGCGACCTACTCAGCAAGGGAGCACGCATGGCAACCCGTGCCGTCGCCCGTCGTTCGTCCGCCACCGGCGGTACCAGCCGGGCAAGCAGTGTTCGCGCCTCTGGCGGAGAGATCGCCGATCGCGACCTGGTCGGCATGTACCTGGACGAGATCGCGCGTACGCCACTGCTCGATGCCGCAAAGGAGGTCGAGCTGTCGCAAACCGTCGAGGCGGGTGTTTACGCGCGGCGGATTCTCGACGGTGCGGTGGAGAGCGAAGCCGGTGGAGCCACGCGCGAGGAGCTGGAGGCGCTGGTCGCCGAGGGCGAGCGCGCCAAGGACATATTCATCCGTTCCAACCTCCGGCTCGTCGTTGCCGTCGCCCGCCGCTATCCGCGGGCCGGGCTGCCCCTGCTCGACCTGATCCAGGAGGGCAACGCGGGTCTGGTGCGCGCGGTCGAGAAGTTCGACTACGCCAAGGGCTTCAAGTTCTCCACGTATGCGACGTGGTGGATCCGTCAGGCCATCACCCGTTCCATAGCCGACCAGTCCCGTACGATCCGGCTCCCCGTCCACCTGGTGGAGGAGCTCGGCCGGATCCGACGGGTGCAGCGTGAGTTCAACCGTGAGCACGGGCGCGAGCCGGAGCACACGGAGATAGCCGCCGAGCTGGACTCCACGCCGGAGCGCGTGGGCGACGTCCTGGACTGGGCCCGTGACCCGGTCAGCCTCAACATGTCCGTGGACGACGAGGGCGAGACGCAGTTCGGTGACCTGCTGGAGGACACCTCCGCGGTGTCGCCCGAGCAGTCGGTGATGACGCTGCTGCGCAGCGAGGAGCTGGAGGACCTGATCGGTAAGCTCGACAACCGCACCGCATCGATCATCCGTATGCGGTACGGCATCGAGGACGGCCGTGAGCGGACCCTCACCGAGGTGGGCAAGCAGCACGGGCTGACCCGTGAGCGGATCCGCCAGATCGAGAAGCACGCGCTGCTCGAACTGAAGCGAATGGCCCACGACACGGGTTTTGACGCTGCGGCGTGAGCCCTCGTCCAGTAACCTCCGAAATAGGTCGCTTCGTGTGACCCCCTGAACTGAGTCCCGGCGCCCACCCCCCCCTGGCGCCGGGGCTCATTCTTTTTTGCGCGCTCGGTGGAGGCAGGCCTTCTGCGCGTGCGGTGGCGGCCGGGTCGGTCGTCGTTCGGGCGGCGATGTGTCAGTGTGCTGTCGCGCGGGTCAGCCGGGCGCCCAGATGACTCAAGTACTCCACCAGCTGTGGTGGCTCGTGCGCGGTGAACTCGCAGTCCACCAGCGCCAGTCGGAGCGCCACCCACTCCAGCGAGTCCGACAGGACCGCCCGCAGCCGACAGCTGTTCTCGCCGGTCCGCTCCAACGGGCCGATCGAGGCCGGCAGCCGCGCGGACACGAAGTCCGCCGGGGCCGCGAAGCTCACATCGACCGCCAGCTCCGGCTGCCGCCTGGCGATGGAGCTGCTGAGGAACTCCGCCGCATCACCCGTCGGCAGCTCGCGCGGTGTGAACCGGGCCCCGGTCGGGAACGGCTCGCTGACCCGGTCGACCCGGAACGTACGCCAGTCCTCGCGCCCCAGGTCGTACGCGACGAGATACCAGCGCCACCCCGTGCTCACCAGCCGGTACGGCTCGGCCTGCCGCTTCGTCTCGGCGCCGTCGCCCGCACGGTAGGCGAACCGCAGTCGCTCCCGCCCGGTGACCGCCGCCGCCATCACCGTCAGCGTGTGCGGATCGATCGTCGAGCCGTCGCCGCGGGTCAGCGGCATCGTCGCGTTCTGCAGGGTCGACACCCGGTGCCGCAACCGCGACGGCAGCACCTGCTCCAGCTTCGCCAGAGCCCGTACGGACGCCTCGTCGACCCCCTCGATGGCATGGCCGGCACCCGCCCGCAGGCCCACCGCGATGGCCACCGCCTCCTCGTCGTCGAGGAGCAGTGGCGGCATGGCGGTGCCCGCGACGAGGCGGTAGCCGCCGACCGATCCGCGCGAGGCCTCGACCGGGTAGCCGAGCTCACGGAGCCGGTCGATGTCGCGGCGGATGGTGCGCGGGCTGACGTCGAGCCGCTCGGCGAGCTCGCTGCCCGGCCACTCGCGGGGCGTCTGGAGGAGCGACAGCAGATTCAGCAGTCGTGCCGGGGTGTCGGTCATGGGCTCAACCTCGTGCCGGGGTGTCGGTCATCTCATCAGGGTGCCCATCCATTGGGTCATGATCTGACCTAATGGCTGTTTAGCTTCT
Source organism: Streptomyces sp. NBC_01224 (assembly GCF_036002945.1). Lineage (NCBI taxonomy): Bacteria > Bacillati > Actinomycetota > Actinomycetes > Kitasatosporales > Streptomycetaceae > Streptomyces > Streptomyces sp. NBC_01224. The sequence continues at coordinate 5,322,490 of NZ_CP108529.1, forward strand.
TCATATGACTTCTTCCTCATCTCTGCCGTCCACGGCATCCGGGCCCACGGTGTCCTCGGACCCGTCGGACCGGCGACGCTGGTTCGCGCTCGCCATCGTGATGACCGCGGCCTTCATGGACCTGGTCGACGTCACGATCGTCAATATCGCCATTCCGAGCATCCGCGAGGACACCGGAGCCTCGTTCAGCTCGATCCAGTGGATCACCGCCGGCTACTCCCTGGCCTTCGCGGCCGGTCTGATCACCGGCGGCAGGCTGGGCGACATCTACGGCCGCAAGCGGCTGTTCCTCATCGGTATCGGCGGCTTCACCGTGGCCTCCGCGCTCTGCGGCTTCGCCGCCAACCCGGAGATGCTGGTCGCCTCCCGCATCCTCCAGGGCGGCACCGCCGCGCTGATGGTCCCGCAGGTGCTGTCGATCGTGCACGCCACCTTCCCGGCGCACGAGCGCGGCAAGGTCTTCGGCCTCTTCGGCGCGATCGTCGGCCTCGGTGCCGTGCTGGGGCCGCTGCTGGGCGCGCTGCTCACCGAGTGGAACATCGCCGGTCTCGAATGGCGGCCGATCTTCCTGATCAACCTGCCCGTCGGTATCGCGGGCCTGATCCTCGGCCGGAAGTTCATCACCGAGTCCAAGGCCCCGAAGGCGCTCCGGCTCGACCTGGCCGGCGTCGCCCTGGTGACCCTGGGGATGCTGATGCTGATCTACCCGCTGACCCGTGGGCACGAACTGGGCTGGCCGCTGTGGGGCCACGTATCCATGGTCGGCAGCCTGCTGGTGTTCCTGATTCTGGTGTTGTTCGAGCGGGCGAAGGCGCGCAAGGACGGTTCGCCGCTCGTCGAACTGTCGCTGTTCCGGGTCAAGAGCTTCGCGGCGGGCATCGCCGTGCAGCTGACCTTCGGCATCGGGCTCGGCATCTTCTTCCTGGTCTGGACGCTCTACATGCAGATGGGCCTCGGCTGGAGCGCGCTACGGGCCGGCACGACCGGTATCCCGTTCTCGATCGCCGTGTCGTTCGCCGCCGGGATCTCCGTACAGAAGCTGGTGCCCCGCTTCGGCCGCAAGGTCCTCCAGACGGGCGCGCTGCTGATGATCGTCGGCCTGCTCCTCTACATCTGGGAGTCCGACCGGTACGGCATGGGCATCACGTCCTGGCAGATGGCGCTGCCGCTGGTGGTCATGGGCATAGGGATGGGCCTGATCGTGGCGCCGCTGACGGACGCGGTGCTCTCCGAGGTGCCCAAGGAGCACTCCGGTTCGGCCTCCGGGCTGATCAACACCGTGCAGCAGATGGGCAATGCGCTCGGGCTCGGACTGGTCTCGGTCGTCTTCCTCGGCGCGATCGGTGACCGGCTGGCGCCGCAGGAGGTGGGCCCGGCGTTCGCGGAGGCGTTCCGGCACTCGCTGTGGTGGGTCGCCGGGGTGCTCGCGGTGATCTTCCTGGTGATGTTCGCGCTGCCCGCGCGGCAGCGGCAGCACGTGGAGGGAGGCGACGAGGGTGACGAGGGTATGGACACCGTTGCCGAGCCCGAGGTCGAGCTCGGCAAGGAGCCCGCGCTGACGCCGTGATGCCCTCAAGCGCGACGGTGCCCGCACCCCTCGGGGGTGCGGGCACCCGCGTGTGCGGGGGAGGGCGTGGGCCCGCGCCCCCACGGTCAGCAGATGCGTGTGCGGCTCTCCATGGCTCCGCGTGCGGCGTCCTCGTCGCCGTACACCTCGCACATGTGGCGGCCGTCCGGCGTGGCCGTGTGCTCGACCTCCCACAGGCTCGTCTCGCTGCCGTCGAGGAGCAGGAAGGCGTGCTCGTAGAGCGTGAATCCGGCGTCCCGCCCGTCCACCTGGCACTGCCGGCCGAAGACCTGGGTGATGTGGTGGGCGAAGGCGGCGCGCAGCAGCCGGGCGGTCTCCTCGCCGGGGCCGTCGCTGTTCTCCGCGCGGCGCAGGACGCGGCGGGCGTGGTCGGCGGAATTGTCCGGGGCGTACATCCGTGGCAGCGGGACGGGGGGAGCCGCCATCAGAACCGTGAGTATCTCCAGGTCGGCATGCGGCCCGTCGTCCCCGAACACCGGGACCTCACCGAAGCCGCCGGTCAGCCGGGCAGCGGCGATATGGATATCGGCCTCGTCGTCGTACAGCTCGTGGTGCCGGAGGTCGGGCTCCGTCCCCGGCTGTGGGCCCCTCGTGCTCCGCGGACCTCCGTGCACCAGCTCCCACAGGGTGAAGGGGGTGCCGTCGGACAGCAGATACGTATGCCGGTAGGTCTCGCGGTGAAGTACGGAACTGTGGTGCGAGGAGTGCAGGGAACTGCTGTGGGCGAGTGCGGTACCGAGTCTCTCGACCGTACTGTCGGGCAGGTCGAAAGAGTTGAGTGCCCGTCGCAGGAGTCGCTCGAGGTGCTGCTCGGTTGTCTCGTACGGATCGCTCAAGGTGCTGTCTCCAGGCCGTCGCCGCGTGTTACTTGGTGCGTGCTTAACGTAGTCCCTGGGTCTGACATCGTGACCGGGGTTCAGGAAAACGTATGACACACGCAGATGGTTCCTGGCGGTTCGTCCGAACTTCCTTACCCGGGAGGCGAGTCGGGGTCGGGGTGGCTGTGCGGCGACGGTCGTGAGGGGTGCCCGCGTGCGCCGTAGAGATCGCTGTACGCGGGATAGCTGCCGCCGCCGGGGCGGCCGTTGACGCTCCGAGCTGCGCGGACGGCCTTCACGATGGCACGGGTCAGGGCATCCGCACCGGCCGCCAGCAGGTCGTTGAGTGCGATCGGGTTCTGCGGATCCAGCGGCCGGGCGCCGGTGGCCAACGCGAAAACGGTGTCCCCGTCGGTCAGCAGATGTACGGGGCGGACGGCGCGCGCCAGTCCGTCGTGCGCCGTACCCGCGAGCTTCTGCGCCTGGGCCCGGGTGAGATCGGCGTCCGTGGCGACGACGGCGAGCGTGGTGTTGAGCGGGGGTCGCGCGTTCGCCTCCCGCGCCTGGGCCAGGCGCTGCTGCGCCGCCCGGTGGACCTCGGGCGCGGGGTACACCGGCGGTTCCGCCGCGCCGTACTCCCCGTACAGCACTCCGGTACGCGGATCGACGACCGAGCCTGCCGCGTTCACCACGACGAGTGCGCCCACCGTGATTCCGGACGCCAGCCGCACGCTCGCCGTGCCCACCCCGCCCTTGAGCTGCCCGGCGACCGCGCCCGTACCGGCGCCGACACCTCCCTCGGCGACCGGCGCCCCCGGCTCCGTACCCGCCGCGTCCTCCACCGCCGCGCGGCCGGTCGAGGCGTCCGGGCGGGCCCGCCAGTCGCCGCCCCGCCCCAGGTCGAAGACGCATGCGGCGGGGACCACCGGCACCACTTGCGCCGGATCGGGGCCGACCCGCACCCCGCGCCCCTGTTCCTCCAGCCAGGCCATCACGCCGGACGCCGCATCCAGGCCGTACGCGCTGCCGCCCGTCAGGACGACGGCATCCACGCGCTGCACCAGATTGCGCGGATCGAGCGCGTCCGTCTCCCGGGTGCCGGGGCCGCCGCCGCGTACGTCGACGGCCGCGATCGCACCGCCCTCGGGGGCGAGGACCACGGTGGTGCCGCTCAGTGCGCCCGCGCCCGCCACCTGCGCATGGCCGACGCGCAGCCCGGCGACATCGGTCAGCGCGTCGAGCGGTCCTGACGATATGGGCGATGCGCGCTGCGCTACGGAGTGCTCTGCCGGCTCCCGCGGTTCTTCCGTCATTGCGTGCTCCTCACTGGATTCACCACTTACGACTTGCCACTCGCGACTCATCGCACACCGCCCATGTGCTCATCCCGTCACAGCGGGCCGTCGGGACAGTGCCACCTCCACGGCCACCGTCACCGCCGCCACCAGGCCGGCCGCGAGCACCGCCCACCCCCCGGCGAACGTACAGGCCAGGATGGCCAGCACGGCCACAGGGAGTGGTAGTTGCTCCGCGAGATCGCGTTTGAAGTGGCGGGCGTGCAGCGCCCACACCGTCAGCAGGAAAAGTGCGGAGGGCGCGGTCACCGCGGCGGCGGCCACCGTGTCCGAGACATGGGACTTGCCCACGGCCTCCTCCACCGCGACCTCGATGCCCGAGCCGATCGCGGCCGCGGAGCCGAAGATCAGGTAGTGCCCGTATCCCCAGACGAACGCTTCCCTGCTGCCGCGGAGGTAGTCATGGATCGGCACGGTGAAATAGATCCACCAGGCGGAGAAGACGATCAGCAGCCCGCCCGCGGCGATCGGCAGCAGCTCACCGAACGCCTGGTGCTCGTCCACCGCCTCCTGGACCGCGACCGTGGCCGCCGCGATCGTCTCGCCCAGCACGATGATCGTGAACAGGCCGTACCGTTCACCGATATGGCGGGGATGCCAGCTCGTCGGGCGGTCGCGCTCGGCGATCGCCGGAACGGACATCTCGGCGAGCACGAGCACGACGAAGACCGCGGCACGCGCTCCGCCCGTGTTGTCGGTCAGCAGCAGCATGCCGATCCAGCCCAGCTGCACCACGGCGATCCCGACGGCGTACCGCAGCGCGACGCGCCGCTCGGCGCCCCGGGTGCAGTACGCGGCGCGCAGCCACTGGCTGGTGAGGGCGAGCCGCATCACGACGTAGCCGACGACGCCGACTGTCCAGTCGCCCGCGTCGAAGGCGCGCGGCACCCCGGCGGCGAAGATGAGTACACCGGTGATCTGGACGAACGTGACCACGCGGTACAGCGGGTCGTCGGTGTCGTAGGCCGAGGCGAACCAGGTGAAGTTGACCCAGGCCCACCAGATCGCGAAGAAGACAGCCGCGTAGCTGACGATTCCGGTGGCGGCGTGGCCCTCGGTGACGGCATGCAGCAGCCGCCCGCCGGCCTGCGCCACGGCGACGACGAAGCAGAGGTCGAAGAAGAGTTCCAGCGGGGTCGAAGCGCGATGTCTCTCGGCGCGGCTGCGGGCAGTCATTCCAGGCATGGGGACCAGCACACCAGACGAGGATCGGCGGCGCCCAGGGGGGCGCGCCCCCGGCGCGGGTCGGGAAATTCTTGTGAAAGCATTCACAAGCGAACGAGGGTCCAAAGTCCTCGGAGAAACCACAGGTCAGCGCGGCTATGCCGGACCAGGTCCGTCATCTGACGGGACCTTGGGCCCTTTGGCAGGGACCATTGCGGGCCCGGGACTGCGGAAATCGGGAGTGCAATGGACCCAGCGGCAATGAGGCGCACGGACGATCTCGGAAGGTGCGGGCCATGACGGCGACTGCGGCAGAGGCGACGACGGACAACGGGGCCTGGGACGGCTTCAAGGGCGGGTTGTGGCGCGACGCGATCGACGTCCGTGACTTCGTCCAGCAGAACTACACCCCGTACGAGGGCGACAGTTCCTTCCTCACCGGCCCCACTGCCCGGACCACCGCGGTCTGGGAGAAGCTCCTTTCGATGTTCCCGGACGAGATCGCCCGCGGCATCCACGACGTGGACGTGAAGACTCCGTCCCGGATCGATGCCTTCGAGCCGGGTTACATCGACGCCGACCGCGATCTGATCGTCGGGCTCCAGACCGACGCCCCGCTCAAGCGCGCCATCATGCCGAACGGGGGCTGGCGGATGGTCGAGGGTGCTCTGAGCGCGTACGGCTACGAGGCCGACCCCGAGATCAGGGAGATCTACACCCGTCTCCGCAAGACCCACAACGAGGGTGTCTTCGACGCGTACACACCCGAGATCCGGGCCTGCCGTTCCTCCGGCATCATCACCGGACTGCCGGACGCATACGGCCGCGGCCGCATCATCGGCGACTACCGCCGCGTCGCCCTCTACGGCGTCGACCGGCTGATCGCAGCCAAGGAGGCCGACAGGGCCGCCCTCGGTGAGCAGTGGCCGACCGAGCACGTCATCAGGGACCGTGAGGAGATCGCCGAGCAGATCAAGGCCCTGAACGAGCTCAAGACGATGGCGATGTCGTACGGCCACGACATCTCCGGGCCCGCCCGCACCGGTCGTGAGGCCGTGCAGTGGCTGTACTTCGGCTACCTCGGTGCCGTGAAGGAGCAGAACGGCGCGGCCATGTCGATCGGCCGCATCGACAACTTCCTCGACATCTACCTCCAGCGCGACATCGAGCGCGGACTCATCACGGAGGAGCGGGCACAGGAGTTCATCGACGACTTCGTCATCAAGCTCCGTATCGTCCGCTTCCTGCGCACCCCGGAGTACAACGAGCTGTACTCCGGCGACCCGACCTGGGTCACCTGGTCGATGGCCGGCATCGGTGAGGACGGCCGCCCGCTCGTCTCCCGTACGACCTTCCGGGCCCTGCAGACCCTCTACAACCTGGGCCCGGCCCCCGAGCCGAACCTCACGGTCTTCTGGTCGCAGCGACTCCCCGCCGGATTCAAGGAGTTCGCCTCGAAGGTCGCCATCGACACCTCGGCGCTCCAGTTCGAGTCGGACGAGCTGATGCGCCCGAAGTACGGCGACGACACGGCGATCGCCTGTTGCGTCTCCGCGATGGCGACGGGCAAGCAGATGCAGTTCTTCGGCGCCCGTGTGAACGTCGCCAAGGCGCTGCTGTACGCGATCAACGGCGGCCGTGACGAGAGGACGGGCAAGCTCGTGGTGAGCGGCTTCGAGCCGGTCACCGGCGAGTACCTCGACCACGCGACCGTCGCCGAGCGGTACGACGCGATGCTCGACTGGCTGGCCAGGACGTATGTGCACGCGCTCAATGTCATCCACTACATGCATGACAAGTACGCGTACGAGCGCCTGGAGATGGCCCTCCACGACCAGGAGATCCTGCGCACCATGGCCTGCGGCATCGCAGGTCTGTCGGTCGCCGCCGACTCGCTCTCCGCCATCAAGCACGCCCGGGTCAGGGTGATCCGGGACGGGACGGGTCTCGCGACGGACTACGAGATCGAGGGCGACTACCCTGCGTACGGCAACAACGACGACCGTGCCGACGCCATCGCCCGCGGCATCGTCCACGACTTCATGGAGAAGGTCCGCAAGCACCCGGCGTACCGGGGCGCGGTGCACACCCAGTCGGTGCTGACCATCACCTCCAACGTCGTCTACGGCAAGAAGACCGGCAACACCCCGGACGGCCGCCGCTCCGGCGCCCCGTTCGCCCCGGGTGCCAACCCGATGAACGGGCGCGACGAGCACGGCTACATCGCCTCCGCACTGTCGGTTGCCAAGCTGCCGTACGACGACGCCGAGGACGGCATCTCGCTGACCAACACCATCACGCCGGACGGACTCGGCCGCACCCCCGAGGAGCGGATCCAGAACCTCGCCGGCGTGCTGGACGGATTCATGGCGAGCGACGGCTTCCACATGAATGTCAATGTGCTCGACAAGGCGACTCTCGAAGACGCCATGGAGCACCCGGAGCACTACCCGCAGCTGACCATCCGGGTCTCCGGATACGCGGTCAACTTCGTGCGGCTGACCCGCGAGCAGCAGCTCGACGTCATCAACCGCACCTTCCACGGCTCGCTCTGATCCTCCCCGATCGTTCCGAGCCGCCTGAACCGCGCGGCGTCGGGAGCCCATCCCCCGTAGGGCCCCGGCGCCGCGCGCTCCGCACCCGTCGCGCCCGGCCATCGAACGCCCCGTCCGCACAGGAGGCCCTGCCATGGCCACACTCCTCGACAACATCGACAACATCGACAACACCGGCGACACCGGCGACATCCACAACATCGACAACATCGACAACATCGACAACACCGGCGACACCGGCGACATCCACAACACCGGCGACATCGGCACCTCCGTCACTCCGGCGGGTGCGGCCACCCGTCGGCCGGTCTCCGGAGCGGTCCACTCCTGGGACCTGTCGACGGGCGTCGACGGCCCCGGCACCCGCTTCGTCACCTTCCTGGCCGGCTGTCCACTGACTTGCCTCTACTGCCACAACGTCGACACCCTGCGGATGCGCAGCGGTACCCGGATGTCGGCGGACGACCTCGCCGCCGAGGCGGGCAAGTACACGACGTTCATCCGGGCTGCGGGCGGCGGCGCCACGATCAGCGGCGGCGAACCACTGCTGCAGCCGGTCTTCGCCGGTGAGCTCTTCCACCGCTTCAAGCACGGGCTGGGGCTGCACACCGCCCTGGACACCTCCGGCTTCCTGGGCGCCCGCGCCACCGACTCCCTGCTGCGCGACGTCGATCTGGTCCTGCTCGACATCAAGTCCTGGGACCGAGCCACATACCGCAGGGTCACCGGCCGACCGCTGCAGCCGACCCTGGACTTCGCCCGCCGCCTCGCCGACCTCGGCAAAGAGGTGCACGTCCGCTTCGTACTGGTGCCGGGACTGACCGACGACCCGGCCAACGTCGACGGTGTCGCCTCCTTCGCCGCCTCCCTCGGCAATGTCTCCCGTGTCGATGTCCTCCCCTTCCACAAGCTCGGCGAGGCGAAGTGGCAGGCGCTGGGCAAGCCCTTCACCCTGCACGACACCCCGTCACCCACCCCCGAGCAGGCCGCCTCGGCCCGAGAGATCTTCACGTCCCACGGACTGTGGGCCGTCTGACGCACTGCGAGCCGTCCGACGGGCTACGAGCCGGTCGGACGAACGGGCTCACCCCGCCGAGCCGTAAAACAGGACCAACCACCCCATACGACCCTACGGTGACGAGGTGACCGAGCCACCAGACGCCTCTGCCGCGCAGCCCGCCCCCGGTGCACGCACTGTCTCCGCCGGAGTGCTCGCCGCCCCGCCGCCCTCCGGGGCCACCGGGCCCCGGGCTGCCGCGCCCCGGTCCGTCACCGGCCGCGCGACAGCGGCCGGCGCCATCGTCTCCGCCCTGCTGATCCTCGCGATCGTGTTCGGCAGCAGGCTTCTTGAGAACTTCGACTCCGCTCTTCTTCCGTACGCCGTCGCCACCGTCTTCCTCGCCTTCGGCGTCGCCTACCGCTACACGGTCTGGGTCTCCGCGCCCGGTGCCCGGCGCCTGTTCAAACAGGGGTGGCGGAGCTTCTTCTCCGTGGCCAACTTCCGCCAGGCCCCAACTGCCCTGCCCAGGATGATCGCCACCTATCTGGGCTTCCAGAAATTCCTCGGCGCCCGCTCCTACGCCCGCTGGGCCGCCCACCAACTGATCTTCTGGGGCTGCATCCTCGCCTCCCTGATCACCTTCCCGCTGACCTGGGGCTGGTTCACCTTCACCTCCGGTTCCGGCTCGGGCCCCGGCTACGAGATGCGCATCTGGGGCTTCAGGATCATCGGCTTCGATTCCCTGGACATCCTGGGCTGGCTGATGTTCCACGGCCTGGACATCGCCGCCGTGCTCGTCATCCCCGGCGCCTCGTACTTCCTCTGGCGGAGGATGAAGGACCGCGGCGCCATCACCGGCCAGCGCTTCGCCTACGACCTGGTGCCGCTGATCGCCCTGATCGTCATCTCCGTGACCGGTCTGCTGCTCACCTTCTCGTCGATCTTCCTGCACGGCGGCGGATACGAATTCCTGGCGATCCTCCACATGGTGTCGGTGGTCTTCACCCTCATCTACATCCCGTTCGGGAAGTTCTTCCACATCGTCCAGCGCCCGGCCGCGGTCGGCATGCAGCTGTTCAAATACACCGCCCGGCAGAACCAGGAGGTCTTCGGCTGCCGCCGCTGCGAGGAGCCCATCGACACCGGGCCGTACGTCGAGAACCTCCGCGGCACCATGCGCGACCTCAGCCTCGGCTTCGACGAGTGGGCCGAATACTGCCCGCGCTGCAAGCGGCTGCTGCGCGGCAGCGCCTATCTCTCCCAGGTGAAGAAGGGCTTCAAGTGACCTCGGATCCGCGAGCAGCCGACCCCCGTACGGCCGTTCCTCTCGACCCCTCCCTCGCGCCGCCCGGCACCCGGGCCTTCCGGGACGCGGGAGGTATCCCCGCCGACCGGTGGCACGCCGACCAGGAGGGCGAGACACTCGTCCCCACCCACTGCTGCTTCTGCGGGGTCCAGTGCGGGATGTATCTGCGCGTCGACCGCAAAGGCAAGGTCTTCGGCGTCGAACCCCGCAACCACGACATCAACCGGATGCGGCTGTGCCCCAAGGGCATCAACGCGTATCAGCAGGTCAACCACCCCGACCGGCTCACCGCTCCGCTCCTGCGCCGCTCCCGCGACGAGGACTTCCACGAAGTCTCCTGGGACGAGGCACTCGACTTCACCGTCTCCGAGATCAAGCGCATCCAGCGGAGTTATGGGAACGACGCCTTCGGGCTCCTCGGCGGCGCCAGCCTCTTCTCCGAAAAGACTTATCTGGTCGGCAAATTCGCCCGGGTCGCCCTCAAGTCCCGGCATGTCGACTACAACGGCCGGCTCTGCATGGTCAGCGCCGCGGGCGCCAACAAACTCGCCTTCGGCATCGACCGGGCCGGCAACCCCTTCTCCGACATGCTGCTCACCGACTGCCTGCTGATCGCGGGCTCCAACGTCGGCGAGTGCTTTCCCGTGATGACCCAGTACGTGTGGGGAGCCCGGGACCGCGGCGCAAGCCTGATCATCGTCGACCCGCGCCAGACCGCGATCGCCCGCACCGCCGACATCCATGTCGCGCTCAAGCCCGGCACCGACTCGGCGTTCTTCAACTCCGTACTGAACGTGGTCATCGAGGAGGGTCTGACCGACGAGGCCTATCTCGCCGCCCACGCCACCGGCTGGGAGGAGGTGAAGGCCAAGGCCGGCGAGTACCCGCCGTCCCGGGCCGCCGAGATCTGCGGCATCCCCGCCCAGCAGATCGTCCAGGTCGCCCGCGCCTTTGCCCGCGCCCCCAAGGCCATGGCCTGGCACGCACGCGGCATCGAGCACCACTCGCAGGGCGTCGAGAACTGCCTCAGCGTGATCAACCTCTGCGCCGCCACCGGCCACATCGGCAAGCCCGGCGCCGGTTACGGCACCCTCACCGGCCAGGGCAACGGGCAGGGCGGCCGCGAGCACGGCCAGAAAGCCGACCTCCTTCCCGGCGGCCGCTCGATCATGAACGAGGAGCACCGCAGGCAGATCTGCGAGATCTGGGGCATCGAGGAGTCCGAGCTCCCTCCCGCAGGCACCTCGATGATGGAAATGGTCTGGCAGATGCAGCGCCGCGAGATCCGCGGACTGATCGGCATCTGCAACAACCCCTTCGTCTCCCTTCCCAACTACAAGGTGGTCAAGGAGGGGTACGACGCCACAGAGTTCCATGCCCAATTCGACTTCTTCCTTTCCGAGACCGCTGCCAACGCACATGTCGTCTTCCCCGTCACCACCTGGGCCGAGGACGAAGGGGTGATGGCCAACGCTGAGGCCCGGGTGGTCAAGCACAACAAGGCCCAGGACCCGCCCCCCGGCGTACGGACCGACACCTGGGTGATGTGCGAACTCGCCAAGCGCCTGGGCGCGGGCGACAAATTCGCGTTCGCCGACTCCCGCGAGGTCTTCGATGAACTGCGGACCGCCTCCGCCGGCACCGTCAACGACTACTACGGCATCACCTACGAACGGCTGGAGGAGACCGGCGGGATCGTCTGGCCCTGCCCCTCCACCGACCACCCCGGCACCCCCCGGCTCTTCGAGGACGGGAAGACCTACCACCCCGACGGCAAGATCCATCTGCAGGTCGTCGAGTGGCACCCGCCGATGGACCCGTACGACGACGAGCACCCCATGTCGCTGACCACCGGACGCACCGTCGCCCACTTCCTCTCCGGCAACCAGACCCGTCGGCTGGGCGGCCTCGTCGAACAGACCCCGCGCCCCTGGGCCGAGCTCCACCCCTCCCACGGTTTCCGCAACGGCGAACCGGTCCGCGTCGTCACCCGGCGCGGCAGCGAGGTCTTCCCTGCCCTGGTCACCGAGGCGATCCGCCCCGACACCGTCTTCATCCCGTACCACTGGCCCGTCCCCACCGCGGCCAACGCCCTGACCATCGACGCCCTCGACCCCCGCTCCAAGATTCCCGAGTACAAGGTGTGCGCCTGCCGTATCGAGCACGCCGAAACGATCGACGAGGTCCCCGCACCGCCTGTCGCGCCCGGCCATGTCGCCTACCCGGAGGCCCAGGTCTCCCGTACCGACCCGCTGCCGCCCACGTCCCCCCAGGGCCGTGGCACCTCGGAGAGGGGCTGATCGCCGCATGATGGGCAGAACGATCTTCATCGACCCGGGGCGCTGCATCGGCTGCCAGGCCTGTGTCTCCGCCTGCCGGGAATGCGACTCGCACCGCGGCAAGTCGATGATCCACCTCGACTACACCGACGAGGGCCAGTCCGTGGCCTCCCTCCCCACAGTCTGCATGCACTGTGAGGACCCGGTCGCTCCGTGCGCCGAGGTCTGCCCCGCCGACGCGATCCTGGTGACCGCCGACGGTGTGGTGCAGCAGGCCGACACCACCCGCTGCATCGGCTGCGCCAACTGCGTCAACGCCTGCCCCTTCGGCGTTCCGAAGATCGATCTGCAGGCGAAGCTGCAGATGAAATGCAACCTCTGCTACGACCGCACCGCCTATGGCCTCGCCCCCATGTGCGCGACCGTCTGCCCGACGGGAGCGCTGTTCTACGGGACCGTCGAGGAGCTCCAGGCCGAGCGCCCCGGCGTCCAGGTCGCCGACACCTTCGTCTTCGGCCGGAGCGAGGTCCGCACCGGCGTCGCCATGGTCGTACCCGCCGACAAGGTCCAGTGGCCGGTGCCCGGCGGTCTTCCTGTCGTCGAGATCAACGGGAAGGACGTCCGGCGATGAGCGCCACCGGCCAGCCGCCCTCCGGGGATCCGTGCGAAGCCCTGCACGACCGGATCGCCGCCGACTCCCTCACCACCCGGCGCGACTACCTTCGGATCGTCGCGACCGTCTCGGGCGGACTCGCCGTCGGCAGCCTCGGCGTGGCCGGCGGAATCCTGCCGCGTCACGGCGACGTCGACGACGCCAAGGCACCCGCGCCGAAGAAGATCACCGCTCAGCTTCTTCCCGGTGAGTCCATCGCCTTCCACTACCCGGACGAAGAGGACCGGGCGGTCGCCGTCCGGCTCGACGACGGCACCCTTGTCGGATACTCCGCGATCTGTACCCATCTCGCCTGTGCCGTGCTCTGGCGCAAGGACCGCGGCTCCGAGGGGGAGCTGTACTGCCCCTGCCACGAGGGTGTCTTCGACGCCCGCACAGGCGAGGTCACCGCCGGGCCACCGCCCCGCGCACTGCCCAAGGTGGTGCTCATCGAGCAGACCGACGGCAGCGTCTGGGCGGTCGGCACGACCCGCTCGGGCGAGAGCATCGAGCACGGCCTGTGCCGCCGGCTCAGCATCGACCGCCCGGACCTCGCGTCCCGCATCGGCTGCCCCGCGGTCAGAGGCAAAGGCGCGGAGGCACCCCCGGCCTCCGAGGCCGAGACTCCCGGCAGGCGGACATGACCGACGCCCGGCAGCCCCGTGACCAGGAGTCCCCCGACTATCCGGAGTACCGCCCGGGCAGCGCCCGCCCCGAACTGAACCGCCCCGTCCGCGAACGCTATCCGCAGATCCGTGCCACCAGTGGCTACGGCGACCCCCGGGTCCGCCACACCGGTCCCGGCCCGGGTGCCGGCACCGACCAGGAACCCGAACGCTCCTCGAAACTGACGGCCCGGCTGGTCCTGGCGATGACCGTCGTCGTCGGACAGCTCTGGGGCCTGACCGTCATCGTCGACGCGTGGATGGAGGGCAACACCGGTACGGCCTGGTGGGGTGCCGGCTTCCTCTGTCTGTCGTTCCTCGTCGTCCTCGGGCTGTGGGCGCTCGACCCGAAGGATCGCTGACCACGGCCGTACCCTTGAGATATGAGCACCGCCCCCGCCCCCGGCCCGCGCGATTCGAAGCCGACCCAGCCGGAACAGACGAAACCCAAACCGGCTCTGATCTTCGACGATCCGCTGGACCAGCAGTCCGCGGACGATACGGACCGAGGGTGGGGCGAGCGGGCCCCGGCCGGCGGCAGCGCCGCCGATCTGGCGCGCTTTCTCGACGAGAAGCCGCCTCACCACATCTGAGCCCCCGCTCCGTGGTGGTCCGACGACGTTGCCTGCCGGTCTTCCTGCCGCGCGTCCCGCTACTGGTCGTGGCCTCGGCCGGGGTCCGGCCCGAGGGTCCCGCCCCACGGGCCGCCTTGACAGCTCATCAGCACGAATCAGCACAGGGTCACCGCCAGCCTGGCGGAGATACCCGCGCCGGCCAGCGATGCGGCCGTGCCCCGGGGGACTGACACCACGATCAGCGCACCGTCCTCCGCGGGACCCTCGGCCGAGGTCTGCGGTACATCTGTCACCCGCGCGCCCTTCGCCAGCACCCGGGCATCGGCTCCGGCCCCCTCGGCGGCGATCACGTCGACGCGGTCGCCCGGCCGTAACAGCCGCACCGCCCCCGCATCCGCGATCCGGACCGGCGCGGACACCAAGGGGACCGGCCGCCGCGCCCGCTCCGGCGCCGACCCGGCCGTACCCCCCGCCCCTGCCCCATGCGCCGCATCGCCGCCCGCGCCGCTCCCGCCCAGCCCCGTCGCGGCCAGCGCGGCAGCAGTCAGGGCCAGCCCGGCGGCCAGCGCGCTGCGCTGCCGCCACAGAGCCCGCCGCAGCCGGTGCCCACCACCACCGCGCACCCGCAACGGCTCGAACGCGGGCACACCACAGGGCGGGGGAGCCGACGCCGGAGGCCCTGGAGCCATGGCCGGAGCGGATCGTCCAGAGGGCACACACGGGGACGACGGGAACGACTGGGACGACGGGGACGACGGGAACATGGCCAACACCACCTGCCGTGAGGAGTTTCGGACGAACGCCCCTCACGATCCACCGTCCACGAGTTTCCCGCCGAAGCCTGTGGACGGCCCCGGCGTTGTGGATAACCCCGTCACCCACCCACGCGGCGACCGTCACCCACCCACCCCGCTAGGGAAGCTCGATCCCCGTCTCGAGCCCGTCCAGCGCATGCGAGCACGGGCAGTCGCGGTCCGCCTCCGCAGGCAGCGCGGCCACCAGATCGAAGAGCACCGCGCGCAGCCGGTCCACGTTGGCCGCGAACACCTTCAGCACCTCCCCGTGCGAGACGCCCTCCCCGGCCTCCGCGCCCGCGTCGAGGTCCGTCACCAGCGTCATCGTCGTGTAGCAGAGGCCCAGTTCACGGGCGAGGACCGCCTCGGGGTGCCCGGTCATCCCGACCACCGACCAGCCCATCGCCGCATGCCAGCGCGATTCGGCCCGGGTCGAGAAGCGCGGCCCCTCGACCACCACCAGCGTCCCGCCGTCCACCGGCTCCCAGCTCTTCGCGCGAGCCGCCGCCAGCGCGGCCCTGCGTCCATCGGGGCAGTACGGATCGGCGAAGCCCAGATGCAGGACGTTCGGCTCCGCGCCATCGGCCCGGATCTCCCCGTCGTAGTACGTCTGCGTCCGGGCCTTGGTGCGGTCCACCAGCTGGTCGGGCACGAGCAGGGTGCCCGGCCCGTACTCCGGACGCAGGCCGCCCACCGCGCACGGGCCGAGCACCTGACGTACGCCGACGGAGCGCAGCGCCCACAGGTTGGCCCGGTAGTTGATGCGGTGCGGCGGCAGATGGTGGCCGCGTCCGTGGCGGGGCAGGAAGGCGACCCGGCGGCCGCCGACCTCGCCGAGGAACAGGGAGTCACTCGGCTGTCCGTACGGGGTGTCCACACGCACCTCCGTGACATCCTCCAGGAAGGAGTACAAGCCCGAGCCGCCGATGACACCGATCTCTGCGTTCACCATGCGATCACACTAGCGGCGCGGGAAAACGCCGAGGACCCCGCCGAACAGATCGGTGGGGTCCTCGGGGAAGTGCGGTTCGGCTCAGGCGGCCGACGTGCCACTCGTCGAGGACGACGAAGAGGACGCGGCGGACGAAGAAGACGCGGCGGACGAGGAGGAAGCGGACGACTTCGTGTCCGAACCCGAACCCGACCCCGTCGACGAATCGGACGAAGCGGAACCGGACGCCTTCGCCGAGGCCGACGACGGCGTGCTGCTCGACGAGGAGCCACGGCTGTCGTTCCGGTAGAAACCGGAACCCTTGAAGACAATGCCGACCGCCGAGAACACCTTCTTCAGGCGTCCTTCGCAGCTCGGGCACACGGTCAGGGCGTCATCGGTGAACTTCTGCACCGCCTCAAGGCCCTCGCCACATTCGGTGCACTGGTACTGATAGGTCGGCACTTGTCTTCCTCCTGGCACTCTCACTCGATGAGTGCTAACAGTCGTCAATGGTAGCTGCTACGGGCCGCTGTTTGCAGTAATGTCTGTCACCTGCCCGGAGGACAGCGGTCAGGGCTTGGCCGTCATGAGGGCCGCTGGCCTTAGTGAAAAGCTGCCACATTATGTGGCGGAGGAGTCACACCGACGTATTCCGCTGATGCGAGCGCATGAATCGTCACTCTCTGGCCGCGACAGGATCAGGGTGAACCGCGCCGCGTGCGGCCGTGATGGTCGCGCGGGCCGGTGTCAGTCTCGAACGCAGTGACACCAGGGTGACCAGTGCCAGTACGGTCCCCACCAGCGGCACCACAAAACCGGTGCTCGCGCCGTGGGCGTCGGCGAGCCGCCCGGCGACCGTCACCGCGGCCGCCTGGCCGAGGGCGACCGAGCCCGTCAGCCAGGTGAACGCCTCGGTCCGGGCGGATCCCGGAACCAGAGCCTCGACCAGCGTATAGCCGCTGATCAGGGCCGGGGCGATGGAGAGTCCGACCAGCAGTCCGAGTCCGGCCAGCAGCGGCACGGAGTGCACGGCCCACAGTCCGGACGCGGTCAGGGTCAGGGCCGCGTATCCGACGATCAGACGCCGCCGCGGCCCGCTCTTCCAGGCGATGGCGCCGCAGGCGATCCCGGCCAGCATGTTGCCGGCCGCGAAGACCCCGTACAGCAGACCGTTCGCCCCGGGCCGGCCGATCTCCTCGGCGAAGGCGGTCAGCGAGACCTGCATGCCGCCGAATACCGCGCCGATGCCCAGGAAGGCCACCGCGAGCACCCGTACACCCGGTACGGACAGGGCGGACGCATGCCGCTGGGAGGTGCCGGACTCGGTGCTGCGCACCGCGGGCTGCGTGCGGCGCCGCGCGGCGAAGAGCAGTCCGCCGACCAGGGTCAGTCCGGCCTCCGTGATCAGACCGGCCGCCGGGTGCACTCCCGTGCACAGTGCGGTGGCGAGCACCGGGCCGATGACGAAGGTGAACTCGTCCGTCACCGATTCGAAGGCGGCCGCGGTGGACATCAGCGGTGAGGCCTTGCGGCCCGGTGCCGCGCCCAGTACGGCCGCCCAGCGGGCCCGTACCATCGGCCCGATCTGCGGAACGGACGCACCGGTCGGCACGGCCGCCGCGAACAGGGCCCACAGGGGCGCGTCCGCCAACGCCAGTGCCGTCAGCGCCGATACGGACGCCGCGTGCACCAGGACACCGGGCAGCAGCACGGCGCGCTGGCCGAAACGGTCGGCGAGTTTGCCGGTCTGCGGTGCGAACAGGGCCATGGAGACACCCGTCACGGCGGCGACGGAGCCCGCGCTGCCGTAAGAGCCGGTGGTGTGCTGAACCAGTAGCACGATGCCGATCGTCAGCATCGCGAAGGGCTGCCGTGCGGCGAAGCCCGGCAGGAGAAACGTCCACGCACCGGGGGTGCGCAGCAACTGCCCGTAACCGGGGCGGTCGGAGACCGTGGACGCCACGGTCCATGCCTTTCTGCCGCCTGGTGGCCGAGCTCCCGCAGGTCCGGGCCGGCACAGGTGGTGCGGGCTCGTGCGGGTGCTGCCGAGAGCTGTCCTCTTCGCGCGGAACTGCGGTAGATGCCGGGCGCTCAGCAGAGGCGGAGGACGCCACGACCGCCATACGGTCGCGCCAGCTCTGCATCAGGCAGAGTTGGTCGTTCGGGTTGGTCGATCGGGTTGGCCGACCCCACTACGGAGGCCGATCAGGTTTCCTTCATGATACAGGCGGGCATCCTTGTGCACCTCTGATTGTGCGCAAGGCCCCCGCCCCCGCCTCGGATCGACAGCGTGCAGCCCCCGCGGCCCTCTCAGCGGTGCGCTTTCGGCCCGTCGGCCTTCCCCGGCTTCTTCACGGCCTTCAGCGCGTGCGCCACATCATGTGCCACATGAGGCCCGGCGAGGCTCTTGCCACCGCTGCCGCTCGTCCCCAGCCAGCCCGCGAGCTTGCCGCCCTCGCCGACCGCGCGCAGCCGTTCCTCCGCCGCGTCGCGCACCGGGTCGGTGGTGACCACCAGCAGTTCGTCGCCGCGCCGCAACACGGTCGACGGCGCCGGTACGAAGCTCTTCTGGTCCCGTACGACCAGGGTGACCGCGGCCCCGGCGGGCAGCCGCAGCTCCCCGACCTCCACGCCGTGCATCTTCGACTTCCCGGGGATCGCCACCGACAGCAGATGGCCGCGCAGCCGCTCCAGCGGCGCCGACTCGATGCCCAGGTCGGCGGCCTCGGCCGGATCGTCGGCGATCTTCAGGGCCTTCGCCATCCAGGGCAGGGTCGGTCCCTGGATGAGGGTGTACACGACGACGAGCACGAAGACGATGTTGAAGACCCGGGTGGAGCCCTCGACTCCGGACACCATCGGAATGGTCGCCAGGATGATGGGTACGGCGCCGCGCAGCCCCGCCCAGGACATGAACGTCTTCTCCTGCCAGGGCAGCCGGAACGGCGCCAGCGAGATGAAGACCTCCAGTGGACGTGCCACCACGGTCAGTACCAGTCCCACGATGACCGCGGGCCAGAAGTCGTCGTACAGATCGTGCGGCGTGACCAGGAGTCCGAGCAGCACGAACATGCCGATCTGGGCCAGCCAGCCGAGCCCGTCGGCGAAGCCGCGGGTCGCGGGCCAGTGCGGCAGTTTGGCGTTGCCGAGGATCATCGCGGCCAGATAGACGGCGAGGAAGCCACTGCCGTGGGCCAGGGCGCCCGCCGCGTACGCGGACACCGCGATCGCCATCACGGCGATCGGATACAGGCCGGACGCGGGCAGTGCCACATGACGCAGTCCGAACGAGCCGAGCCAGCCGACGGCGAGACCGACGGCCGCGCCGATCGCGAGCTCCAGTGCTATCTCGCCGACCAGTACGTACCAGCTGTCCACTGGTCCCCTGGTCGAGAAGGCGACCACGAGGATCACGACGGGCGCGTCGTTGAAGCCGGACTCGGCCTCCAGTACTCCGGTGACACGGGCGGGCAGCGGCACCTTGCGCAACACGGAAAAGACCGCGGCAGCGTCCGTCGACGAGACGACCGCACCGATGATCAGCGACTGCCGCCAGTCCAGTCCGACCAGGTAGTGCGCCCCGGCCGCGGTGACGCCGACGCTCACCGCGACGCCGACGATCGAGAGCATCGCGGCAGCCGGCAGTGCGGGTTTGATCTCTTTCCACTTCGTGCCCAGGCCACCCTCGGCGAGGATCACGACAAGTGCGGCATAGCCGATCACCTGGGTCAGTTCCGCATTGTTGAACTTGACGTCGAAGATGCCGTCCTGCCCCATGGCGACCCCGATGCCGAGGTACAGGAGCAGGCTGGGGAGCCCGCTGCGGGACGAGATGCGCACCGCTGCCACGGCGACGAGCAGGACGAGTGAGCAGACGAGCAGGAGTTCGTTGAGCGTGTGGACAGTCAGTGGCCGTTCCTTCCCTGCGTACGCCTGCCGAATTCGACCCTCGGCATCGGCCGTTGGCGGCCGGTACTTCGTTACCTTACCTAATCTTTAACGCTTTCTTGACGCGTTCGATCGTTCGTACGATCGCTGCGCAATTCGAACCATGCCGATGCCGCGTCAGAGCGGCCCGGGCGCTGCGCCTATGGTTGCTCCTGCACTCCCAGGACCACCTGCCCCTCGAAGGACAGCGATGCCCGCCAACACAACCGCCTCTTCCGGCACCACCGGTTCCGCCGGTGGGAAGACCGGCAGGAAGAAGGGGCGACGTGCCCGCCTGATCGTGATCGTTCTGGTGCTGGCGCTTGTCGCGGGTATCGGATACGGCGCGTTCTGGTCCGTATCGACCGTGCGGGCCTCGTACCCGCAGACGACCGGTTCCATCAAGCTCGACGGCCTCGACGGCAACGTCGACGTCAAGCGCGACAGCTACGGAATCCCGCAGCTGTACGCGGACTCCGATGCCGATCTCTTCCGCGCCCAGGGCTTCGTCCAGGCGCAGGACCGCTTCTGGGAGATGGACGTCCGCCGCCACATGACGGCGGGCAGGCTCTCCGAGATGTTCGGCTCCGGACAGGTCGAGACGGACTCCTTCCTGCGCACGCTCGGCTGGCGCAAGGTCGCACAGGAGGAGTACGACAACGTCCTGTCCGCGGACACCAAGAAGAACCTCCAGGCGTACGCGGACGGCGTGAACGCCTACCTCAAGGGGCGCGACGGCAAGGACATCTCCGTCGAGTACGCCGCCCTCGGCTTCACCAACGACTACAAGCCGGCCGAGTGGACCCCGGTCGACTCGGTCGCCTGGCTCAAGGCGATGGCCTGGGACCTGCGCGGCAACATGCAGGAAGAGATCGACCGCTCGCTGATGACCAGCAGGCTCGACGCGAAGCAGATCGAGGACCTCTACCCGGAGTACCCGTACAAAACGCATGATCCGATCGTCAGCCAGGGCGCGATCTCCCCGGTCACCGGAAAGTTCGACCCGGACGCGACACCGTCGACGAGCATCGGCTCGAGCACCATGGCGGGCGCGACCGAGGGCCTGAACACCCAGCTCTCCTCGCTCTCCGACACCCTCGACCAGATCCCGGCGCTGCTCGGCCCGAACGGCAGCGGCATCGGGTCCAACTCCTGGGTGGTCTCCGGCAAATACACGACGACCGGCAAGCCGCTGCTCGCCAACGACCCGCACCTGGCGCCCCAGCTGCCCTCGCTCTGGTACCAGATGGGGCTGCACTGCCGCGAGATCACGAAGACCTGCCAGTACGACACCGCCGGCTACACCTTCGCCGGAATGCCCGGCGTGATAATCGGTCACAACCAGGACATCGCCTGGGGCTTCACCAACCTCGGTGCGGACGTCACCGACCTCTTCCTGGAGAAGGTCTCCACCGACGGCTATCTCTACGACGGCAAGGTCAAGCCGTTCACCGTCCGCAAGGAGACCATCAAGGTCGCGGGCGGCAGGAGCCGGGAGATCACCATCCGCGAGACCAACAACGGTCCGCTGGTGTCCGATCGCAGCGGCGAGCTGGAGAAGGTCGGCCAGAAGGCCCCCGTCGCCGGCGCGGCTCCGGACCGGGCCGACGGTTACGCGGTCGCCCTGAAGTGGACCGCGCTGGAACCCGGCAAGTCCATGGACGCGGTCTTCGAGCTCAACCGCGCCAAGGACTTCACGAGCTTCCGGGCGGCGGCCGAACACTTCGAGGTTCCCTCGCAGAACCTGATCTACGCCGACACCAAGGATCACATCGGCTACCAGGCACCTGGAAAGATCCCGGTCCGCCTCCAGGGCGACGGCACGATGCCCAGCCCCGGCTGGTCCTCGAAGTACGGCTGGAAGAAGGAGCCGGTCCCGTTCGAGGAGCTTCCCTACGAGTACGACCCGAAGCGCGGCTACATCGTCACCGCCAACCAGCCCGTCATCGACGAGAAGAAGTACCCCCACCTGCTCACCAAGGACTGGGGCTACGGCGCCCGCAGCCAGCGGATCAACGACCTCATCCAGTCGAAGATCAAGGGCGGCGGGAAGATCTCGACCGAAGACATGCAGAAGATGCAGATGGACAACACCAGCGCGATCGCCGCGCTGCTGGTGCCCGAGCTGATGAAGATCAATATCTCGGACAAGAGTGTCCGCGAGGCACAGAAGCTCCTGGAGGGCTGGGACTACACCCAGGAGTCCGACTCGGCTGCGGCCGCGTACTTCAACGCGGTCTGGCGCAACATCCTCAAGCTGGCCTTCGGCGACAAGCTGCCCAAGGAGCTGCGGGTCGAGGGCGAGTGCCTCAATGTGCCCCGGGCCGACACCTCCGGCCCGGTCGACGAGCAGGACAAGCTGGTGCGCGAGTGCGGACGGCGCGACGCGGACACGGCACAGCCGGACGGCGGTGACCGCTGGTACCAGGTGGTCGCCAACCTGATGGACGACCAGAACAGCGACTGGTGGAAGTCGCCGAAGAGCGGCCGGGACGAGGCGACCGGGAACCGGGACGAGCTCTTCGCCCGTGCCATGGAGGACGCCCGCTGGGAGCTGACCGCCAAGCTCGGCAAGGACATCACCACCTGGAGCTGGGGCCGGCTGCACCAGCTGACCCTGAAGAATCAGACCCTCGGCACCGAGGGCCCCGGTCTGCTCCAGCGGGTCCTCAACCGCGGTCCGTGGAATCTCGGCGGTGGCGAGGCCGCGGTGAACGCCAGCGGCTGGAACGCGGCGGGCGGCTACGACGTCGTCTGGGTTCCGTCGATGCGGATGGTCGTCAACGTGGATGACTGGGACAAGTCCCGCTGGATCAACCTCACCGGCGCTTCCGGGCACGCGTTCAGCGCGCACTACACCGATCAGACCGACAAATGGGTCAACGGTGAACTGCTCGACTGGTCCTTCGGGACGAACGCCGTCGCCAAGTCGACGACCGACACCCTGACCCTCAAACCGTAGGGCCCATCCGGCGGGTCACGGCCGGTGTCACCACCACGTCGACGGGGTGGTCGTGCGGTTCCTCAGGGACCTGCGCGACCACCTCGTTGTCGTAGAGCAGGACGACCAGCGCCGGATGTGCCCCCGCCGCGGCGAGCCGGGCCAGCACCCGGTCGTAACTGCCGCCGCCACGACCGAGCCGCATGCCGCGCGCGTCCACTGCGAGGCCCGGCAGCAGGACCGCGTCGGCGTCCAGGACCGCGTCGGGACCGAGGCGCTCCCCGTCCGGCTCCAGCAGCCCGCGGCCGGCCCGGACCAGACGACCGGCTCCTTCGTAAGGCGCCCAGTCCAGATCGTTGTCCGCGAGGAGCACCGGCAGCAGCACCCGTACGCCCCGCTCACGCAGCGCGTCCAGCAGGGCGCGGGTGCCCGGCTCACTCCCCACCGAGACATATGCGGCGACGGTTCGGGCCCCGGACAACTCCGGAAGATTCAATGCGCCCCGGGACAGAACCAACGCGGCGTTTTCCACGTCTTCCTGAGGCAGAAGGCGCCGCGCGGCCAGCAGTTCACGTCTGAGAAGCGCCTTTTGGGACATATTGCCGTTCATTGGGCACCTTGAATCTCTTGTATGCGTATATAGGCGTACAAAATTAACCGGAGCCTCATCTTCCACCCATACGCACCGGTTATGGTTCTGCGCATGACTCAGTCGCACACCAGGATCAGCAAGGCTGTCATCCCGGCCGCAGGCCTCGGTACCCGTTTCCTGCCGGCTACCAAAGCCACTCCCAAGGAGATGCTGCCTGTCGTCGACAAGCCTGCGATCCAGTACGTCGTCGAGGAAGCGGTGGCCGCCGGTCTCTCCGACGTACTGATGATCACCGGCCGCAACAAGCGCCCCCTTGAGGACCACTTCGACCGCAATTACGAACTGGAGTCCGCGCTCACCCGCAAAGGAGATGCCGAACGGCTCCAGAAGGTCCAGGAGTCGAGCGACCTGGCCACCATGCACTACGTCCGGCAGGGCGACCCGCGCGGCCTCGGCCACGCCGTGCTGTGCGCCGCACCGCACGTCGGCGACCAGCCGTTCGCGGTCCTCCTCGGCGACGACCTGATCGACCCGCGCGACCCGCTGCTGGCCCGCATGGTCGAGATCCAGGAGCGCGAGGGCGGCAGTGTCATCGCGCTGATGGAGGTCGCGCCGGAGCAGATCCACATGTATGGCTGCGCGGCCGTCGAGCCCACCGCCCAGGGCGATGCGGTGCGCGTCACCGGCCTGGTCGAGAAGCCCGACACGGCCGAGGCGCCCAGCAACCTCGCCGTCATCGGCCGTTACGTCCTGGACCCGGCCGTCTTCGACATACTGCGTAAGACCGAGCCGGGCCGCGGCGGCGAGATCCAGCTCACCGACGCCCTTCAACTCCTCGCCGAGGACGAGAAGATCGGCGGCCCCGTGCACGGCGTCGTCTTCAAGGGGCGCCGCTATGACACCGGTGACCGGGGCGATTACCTCCGTGCCATTGTCAGACTCGCGTGCGAACGTGAAGACCTGGGCCCGGACTTCCGGACCTGGCTCCGCAGTTACGTCACCGAGGAGATGTAGCACTTTGAGCAGCACGATCTGGTCGGTGGACGAGCACCTGGAAGACATTCTCGGCGCAGTGCGACCGCTCGAACCCATCGAGCTGCAACTGCACGACGCACAGGGCTGCGTCCTCGTCGAGGACGTCATCGCGCAGATCGCCCTGCCGCCCTTCGACAACAGCTCGATGGACGGGTACGCGGTCCGTGTGGCCGATGTCGAGGGCGCCGACGAGGAGTTCCCCGCGGTGCTCACCGTCATCGGTGACGTTGCGGCGGGCAGCGGCGGGCTGCCCGGCGACCGGAGCGTCGGCCCGGGCGAGGCCGCCCGCATCATGACCGGCGCCCCACTGCCGGCCGGCGCCGAAGCCGTGATCCCGGTCGAGTGGACCGACGGCGGTACGGGCGGCGGCCCCGCCGACACCATGCGCGCCCACCGCGACGCCCCCGAGGGCGCGGGCGGTGAGGTCCGCGTCCACCGTCCCGTCGAGGCCCGCGCCCATGTCAGGGCCCGTGGCAGCGACGTCAAGCCGGGCGATCTGGCCCTGCGCGCCGGATCGGTGATCGGCCCGCCGCAGATCGGGCTGCTCGCCGCGATCGGCCGCCCGACGGTGAAGGTACGGCCCCGGCCGCGCGTCGTGGTCATCTCGACCGGCAGCGAACTGGTGCAGCCCGGCGAGGAGCTGACCGGCGGCCGGATCTACGACTCGAACAGCTTCGCGCTCACGGCCGCCGCCCGGGACGCCGGAGCGATCGCCTACCGGGTCGGCGCCGTCACCGACGACGCCGACACGCTCCGCGCCACGATCGAGGACCAGCTGATCCGCGCCGACATCGTCGTCACCACCGGAGGCGTCAGCGTCGGCGCGTACGACGTCGTCAAGGAAGCCCTTTCGTCGGTGGGCGACGAGGACGAGCCCGGCAGTGGCATCGACTTCCGCAAGCTCGCCATGCAGCCCGGCAAGCCGCAGGGCTTCGGTTCGATCGGCCCCGAACACACGCCGCTGCTGGCGCTCCCGGGCAACCCCGTCTCGTCGTACGTCTCCTTCGAGCTGTTCGTACGCCCCGCGATCCGCGCCCTGATGGGACTTCAGGACGTGAACCGCCCCACCGTCCGGGCCAAGCTGAACACCGTCAAGGCGCTCACCTCGCCGTCCGGCAGGCGCCAGTTCCTGCGCGGTACGTACGACGCGGAGGCCGGCACCGTCACCCCCGTCGGCGGCTCCGGATCGCATCTGATCGCTGCTCTCGCCCAGGCGGATGCGTTGATCGTGCTGCCCGAGGACGTCACCTCCGCCGAGTCCGGCGCGGACACCGAGGTGATCCTGCTCCGCTGATCCCCGGGCGGTGGCGGTACGGTATCTGCCGCTGTGCCTTCCCGGGGACACCCCCGGGCCCCCGACCCGCACCCCGGTGCGGGCCGAGCGGGCAACCGGCGCCCTACCGCGAGGCGGAGTTAGTTGAGTACGCAGAACAGGCTGACGCACATCGACGAGGCGGGCGCGGCCCGCATGGTCGACGTCTCGGAGAAGGACGTCACCGCGCGGGTGGCCCGCGCGAGCGGCCGGGTCCTCGTCTCGCCGCGCGTCGTCGAGCTGCTCCGCGGCGAAGGAGTGCCCAAGGGCGACGCCCTGGCCACCGCCCGTATCGCCGGGATCATGGGCGCCAAACGCACCCCCGACCTGATCCCGCTCTGCCACCCGCTCGCCGTCTCCGGCGTCGAGGTCGGCCTGAGCGTCGCCGACGACGCGGTGGAGATCACCGCCACGGTGAAGACCACCGACCGCACCGGCGTCGAGATGGAGGCCCTGACCGCCGTCTCGGTCGCCGCGCTCACTGTGATCGACATGATCAAGGCGGTCGACAAGGCGGCAGTCATCACGGACGTACGGGTCGAGTCGAAGTCGGGCGGCAAGTCCGGCGAGTACCGGCGCACCGCATCGGACGGAGCGGACGCATGACCGCGTCCGGCGAAGCGGCGGGGGTCCGCGACGACGCCGCGGCGTCCGCGTACCGCGCATTTGTGGTCACCGCATCGAACCGGGCCTCCGCCGGGGTCTACGCGGACAAGGGCGGCCCCCTGATCTCCGAGGCGCTCACGCAGCTCGGCTTCGCCGTCGACGGCCCCCGGGTCGTGCCCGACGGTGACCCGGTCGAACAGGCGCTGCGCGACGGGGTGGCCGCCGGGTACGACGTCATCATCACGACCGGCGGTACGGGCATCTCGCCCACCGACCGCACCCCCGACGCCACCCGCCGCGTGCTCGACCACGAGATCCCCGGCATCCCCGAGGCGATCCGCGCCGAGGGCCGCGACAAGGTGCCCACCGCCGCGCTCTCCCGTGGCCTCGCGGGCGTCGCCGGCCGCACACTCATCGTGAACCTGCCGGGCTCCACCGGCGGGGTGCGCGACGGCCTGGCCGTCCTCGCACGTCTCCTGGTGCACGCCGTCGACCAGCTTCGCGGCGGCGATCACCCCCGACCCGGGAGCCCGAGCTGAACGTCCCGACCTGGCCGGTGGTCCTCAACGACGGCGAGATCACCCTCCGTCCGGTAAAGATGCGCGACCAGCGCGTGTGGCGCGAGGTCAACCGGCGCAACCGTGACTGGCTGCGCCCCTGGGAGGCGACCGTGCCGCCGCCCGCCCCGGGCGGCCCGGTGGCCCAGCGCCCCACCTACCGCCAGATGGTCCGTCATCTGCGCTCAGAGGCCGGCGCGGGCCGGATGCTGCCCTTCGCCATCGAGTACGAGGGTCGTCTGGTCGGTCAGCTGACGGTCGCCGGGATCACCTGGGGCTCGATGTGCTCGGGTCACATCGGCTACTGGGTCGACCAGGACGTGGCGGGCCGCGGTGTGATGCCGACCGCGGTCGCCCTCGCTGTCGACCACTGCTTCCGCAGGGTCGGACTGCACCGCGTCGAGGTGTGCATTCGGCCGGAGAACGGGCCCAGCAGAAGGGTCGTCGAGAAACTGGGATTCCGCGAGGAAGGTCTGCGTCCGCGCTATCTCCACATCGACGGCGCCTGGCGGGACCACCTGATCTACGCGCTCACCGTGGAGGAAGTACCCGACGGGCTGCTCCGGCGCTGGCACCAGGCACGACCCGGAACGCCACGGGAAATAAAATAAGTGTTCGATATTGATCGCCATGTGACGGCAAACGGACGCGCAAACACTCACTGCTGATCTGAACAATCACAAAAAAAGTCCTTGATATCAGCCGGATCGTGCGACACACCGGGCCAATTGGCGGATGCCCCCGCGCAAACCCCTCTACGGTGTGAGACGTGAGCAGCAGCGGCCTCATCTATGCAGTCATCGTCGGGGCCTGGGCCGCCTACTTGGTGCCGATGTGGCTCCGCAGGCAGGACGAGCTCAATGAAGCCCGTCCGACGGAACGCTTCAGCACCGCCATCCGGCTACTGTCCGGACGGGCGGCCATGGAGCGCCGGTATGCCAAGGAGCTGCGGGAGCGCACCACCGAGGAGGCGGGGCCCGACGCCGACCCGGACGTCGTCACGGACCGAATGGATTCCGTGGACGTCCGGGCCTTCGCCGCGCCTCCGGCGCATACCGAAGCCAGGGTGTACGACCCTGCGCGCACGCCCGAGCGCCCGGACCGGGAACGCCCCGAACCCGGTCCCGCGCGGCGCGCGCGCCCGCGCACCGGCGGGACGGACGCCGAGCGCGTCCGGCGTGCCCAGCGACTCCAGGTCCTCGCGCGCCGTCGGCGTACCACCGTCGTCCTCTTCCTCGCCTTCACCCTCGGCGCGGTCGTCGCGGCGGTCGGCGGCCTCGGCTTCCTCTGGGCACCCGCGGTTCCGGCGGTGCTGCTGAGCACGTACATCGTGCATCTGCGCGCCCAGGAGCGACGCCGGTTCGCCTTCACCATGGACCGGCGCCGGGCCGAAGTGGCGGCGCAGCATCTGCGCGAAAGCCGTCCCCGCAGGCACCAGCCGGCCGCGGCGGCCCCCGCCGAGGCCGACGAGGAGCCCGAAGCGCGCCGCCCCGAGCCCGAGCCCGCACCGGCGGTCTCCCCGCAGGAGGCCGGCCGCCGCGCCCTGGTCGAGCAGACGGACCACGCGGAATGGGTCGACCAGCAGCGCGAACGCGGCCGGGTCCAGGGCGACAGCTGGGAGCCGGTCCCGGTCCCCCTGCCGACGTACGTCACCGCGCCGGTCGCCCCGCGCGCCACGGGCGGCGTCGAGGTCGGCAACCCGGAGACCTGGAGCGCGGCCCGCTCCAGCACCGCCGAGCCCACCCAGACGGGTACCTCGCACCCCGTGGCACCCCCCGTCGACCCGGCGCCGCGCCAGCGCACCAACCAGTCCCGCCGCACCCGCGACCGCGGCCGGACCCCGCTCTTCGATCAGTACGAGGACGGGGAACGCCCCCGTGCCGCCAATGAGTGAGCCCCTTCGGGCCCCGCGGCGACACCGACTCGGCTGACCAGCACGGACCGGATTTCCGAGCACCCCCGTGGGGGTGCTAAAGTTTCACTCGTTGCAAGGGCCTGTGGCGCAGTCTGGTAGCGCACCTCGTTCGCATCGAGGGGGTCTGGGGTTCAAATCCCCACAGGTCCACCGCACACACAAGATCCCGTCCGATCGAAAGATCGGGCGGGATCTTGTCGTTCCGGGCCTGCCTTCCGCGACGGGACCATGAGGGGAAGGGGCCTCACGGACCGTCAACGACGGCGAGCGGCCCACAGCCAGGTGACGTCGATCACCGCGATCGCGCCCCAGATCCAGCAGATGGCGGCAACGCCGGGTGGTGCGAGCGCCGTTGCGAGGGCGCCGAGTGCGACCGTGCCCAGCACCACCCGGGCGCCGCGCCCCGCGGCCAGGGACTCGCGCAGCGGTCCTGGTTCCGTCAGCCGGTCGGACAGGTAGGCGTCGAACGCCTCCGCGACCTGGTCGTCGATCTCGTCCCGCAGCCGGGCGTCCAGTGGGTCAGGCATGGGCGGCCGCCCGGGTTGCTCCGGCTGTCGCCCCTGCTGTCGGCGACAGCCTTCCCGTCAGGCCT
The DNA here is from genome assembly GCF_036002945.1 of Streptomyces sp. NBC_01224. NCBI lineage: Bacteria > Bacillati > Actinomycetota > Actinomycetes > Kitasatosporales > Streptomycetaceae > Streptomyces > Streptomyces sp. NBC_01224. Next base: position 5,351,652 of record NZ_CP108529.1, read on the forward strand.
CTGTGCATCTGCGCCCCCCGCGATTCCCGGCGCCCGGTGGCGCCTCCCGGACCAAAATAGCGATCGCAGAGATATTCTGCAAACATTCTCTGCAATGATTGCAGAGAATCTCTGCACTATGCTGGCGGCCATGGTCGAGCGTCCCGAGACGAGAGTGCTCACCGGCCCGGACCTCAAGGCCTTCTACAAGGCGCTGTCCAACCCGGTGCGCCGCGACATCCTGAGCTATCTCGGCGAACACGGCGAAGCGAACTCCACCAGCGTGGCCAAAGCCCTCGGCGAGTCCACCGGTACCACCAGCTATCACCTGCGCAAGCTCGCCGACCTCAAGCTGATCGCGGAGATCGAGGAGCGTTCCACCGGGCGCGAGCGCTGGTGGAAGTCGCTCATGACGAACATCTTCACGCCGCCCGGCCTGGAGATGACGGTGGACGAACGCGAGGCCGCCGTGAAGATCGGCGCACTCAAGATGACTCACGACCTGAGCCTGGTCGTGCGGGCGTACGCCGGGTACGACGCCTCGGAGGGCTGGAACCAGATCTACCGCGCCGGGCTGCGGATGACGAAGGAACAGGTCGCCGCGTTCACCGAGGAGTACCAGGCGCTGCTGCACAAGTACGCGAGCGAGCCCGGTGAACACCCGCCGGGCGCACGCCAGATGGCCGTACGCCTGGTGGTGCTGCCCGACGACGGCCGCGGCGCCGCGCCACTGGTCGACGACATGTGAGCGCGGGGACCGCGGTGCGAGGCCACGGAGCGTTCGTCGGCAGCTCCCCGGCGCCCGGGGCGGGACGGTGCAGGCGGGGCCAACTACGCTGGCACTGCTCGCCCGTTCCGTGGGTCCCGCCGGGGGTGTTCCCATGTCGGGCCGGGTTCTCAGCTGCTCGTGATTTCCCCGTACGGAGGAGTTCCCTGTGACGGCCGGAATGCCCAAGCCCCAGATCGACACCAGCAAGCCCCACCCCGCGCGCGTCTACGACTGGCTGCTGGGCGGCAAGGACAACTATCCGGTCGACCAGCAGGTGGGGCAGACGCTGCCCGAGGAGGCGCGGGGCAACGCGGCGCGGAACCGGGCCTTCATGCACCGGGCCTCCGCCTGGCTGGCGCTGGGCGGGATCGACCAGTTCCTCGACATCGGCACCGGCATCCCCACGGCGCCCAATCTGCACCAGGTCGTCCAGGCCATCACACCGACCGCCCGGATCGTCTACGCGGACAACGACCCGATAGTCCTGCGCCACGCGGAAGCGTTGCTGATCAGCAGCCCACAGGGGGTCACCGACTACATCCACGCGGATGTGCGGCAGCCGGAGGCGATCCTCGAACACGCCCGTGAGCTGCTGGACTTCAGCAGGCCCATCGCGCTGTCCCTGATCGCCCTGATGCACTTCCTGCCCGACGACCAGGACCCGTACGGCATCACCCGCACCCTGGTCGACGCCCTGCCCGCCGGCAGCTTCCTGGTGCTCTCGCACGGCACGGCCGACCAGCATCCCGAGCTCCAGCAGGAGACCGAGACCGCGTACAGGAAGGGGGCGATCCCGCTGCGGATGCGTACCCGAAGCGAGGTCGAGCCCTTCTTCGACGGTCTGGACCTCGTCGAGCCCGGGCTGGTGTTCGCCACGGAGTGGTACCAGGAGGAGCCCGCGCCGGTGCGGGAACGCAGCGGCTTCTACGTGGGTGTCGGGCGGGTGCGCTGAGCCCGGGGGAGTGACGTCCGGGACCGATGAGTCCGGGGCGGTGCGGCAGTCCTGCTTCTGAGCGCACCAGCGAGAGGGTGGACCGATGAGCAATCTGCACGACCTCCTGGAGAAGCATGTCGGCGGCGGGGCGGCGCCGGGAGCCGTGGGCCTGGTCGCCCGTGGCGGCCGGGTCGAGGTGACGGCGGTCGGCTCCGCCGATGCGGACGGCACGGCCCCGATGGCCAGGGACTCGATCTTCCGCATCGCATCCATCACCAAGCCCGTCATCGCCGCGGCCGTCATGTTGCTGATCGAGGACGGCCGGATCGCGCTGGACGACCCGGTCGGGCAGTGGCTGCCGGAACTGGCGGCACCGAAGGTGGTCCGCACCCCGGCCTCCCCGGTCGACGACGTGGTCCCGGCTGCCAGGGCGATCACGGTGGCCGATCTGCTCACCTTCCGGGCCGGGTGCGGATTCCCGTCCGACTTCTCGCTGCCGGTGGTCGGACTGCTGTTCAGCGAGCTGAAGCAAGGACCGCCGCAGCCCCGGCTCATCGAGGCGCCGGACGCGTGGATGGCCACCCTGTCCCGCATCCCGCTGCTGCACCAGCCGGGCGAGACCTGGCTGTACAACACCTGCTCCGACATCCTGGGCGTGCTGATCGCCAGGGTCTCGGGCCGGCCGTTGCCCGAGTTCCTGGCCGAGCGACTGTTCGCGCCGCTGGGCATGGCCGACACCGGATTCGCGGTACCGGCCGACAAGCTCGACCGGTTCACCACCTACTACCGGACCGACCCGGAGGGCGGCGGCCTCCAACTGGTCGACGCGCCCGACGGGCAGTGGAGCAGCGTGCCCGCGTTTCCGTCCGGTGCCGGCGGGCTGGTCTCGACCGTGGACGACTGGTACTCCTTCGCCCGGATGCTGCTCACCGAGGGCAGCGCCGACGGACGCCGGCTGCTGTCGGCCGAGTCGGTGCGGCAGATGACCACCGACCATCTGACGCAGGCGCAGCGCGACGACAGCACGCTGTTCCTGGAGGGGCAGGGCTGGGGCTTCGGCGGCTCGGTCGATGTCGAGGCCATCGACCCCTGGAACGTACCGGGACGCTACGGCTGGGTGGGCGGCACCGGAACGGCGGCGCACCTCACCCCGTCCACCGGCACGGTCACCGTCCTGCTCACTCAGCTGGAGATGGCCGGACCGACCCCGCCCGCGGTCATGCGGGAGTTCTGGCGGTACGCGGCCGAGGCCTGAGGCCCGGGGCGGTGAGACCTGCTAATGCAGCGGTTTCGCGAAGCAGATGCTGCTCTGGTACGTGCGGTAGTGGCCGAATTTCTCGCACGGGGTGTAACCGCTGGATGTGTACAGGGCGATCGCCTCGGGCTGCTTGTCCCCGGTCTCCAGCACCATGCGACGACGGCCGGCCGCCCGCGCGTCGGCCTCCAGGGCGGCCAGGATGCGGCGCGCCAGCCCGTTGCCGCGGCCCTCGGGTATGACGAACATCCGCTTGATCTCGGCGTCGCCGTCGGAGTAGCCCTCGTCGTTCTGCTCCTGAGAGCGCCAGCCACCGGTGGCGACCGGGCGGCCCTGCGCATCGTAGGCGAGGAGATACAGACCGTTCGGCGGCTCGAACATCGACGCGTCGAGCGGTGTGACATCGCCCTCGTCGCCGTATCGCTCGGCGTATTCGAGCTGCACCTGGTCGTTGAGTTTGACGGCATCGGCGTGATCGAAGGGCCGAGAATGGATATTCATGCGGGATATGGTACGGGTATGCGTCCACTGTCTGTCGGTATCGTGCCGTAATGCTCACTGTGACCAGCGTCAATGTGAATGGGCTCCGCGCCGCCGCCAAGAAGGGCTTCGTCGAGTGGCTGGCCCGGACCGAAGCCGATGTGATCTGCCTGCAGGAGGTGCGGGCCGAGCCTCAGCAGTTGCCCGACGAGGTACGCGACCCCGAGGGCTGGCACACCGTGCACGCACCGGCCGCCGCCAAGGGGCGGGCCGGTGTCTCCCTCTACACGCGGCGGGCGCCCGAGCGCGTGCAGATCGGGTTCGGCGGCTTCGGGGACGCCGGGAGCGAGGAGTTCGACGCGAGCGGCCGCTACATCGAGGTCGACCTGCCCGGTGTCACGGTCGCGAGCCTGTATCTGCCCTCCGGCGAGGTCGGCACGGAGAAGCAGGACGAGAAGGAACGGTTCATGGCCGCGTTCCTCCCGTATCTGAAGGGCCTCAGGGAGCGGGCGGCGGCCGGCGGCCGTGAGGTCGTGGTGTGCGGCGACTGGAACATCGCCCACCGGGAGGCCGACCTGAAGAACTGGAAGGGCAACAAGAAGAACTCCGGCTTCCTCCCCGAGGAGCGGGAGTGGCTGACCCGGGTCTTCGACGAGGCCGAGTACGTCGATGTCATACGGGCGCTGCACCCGGAGGAGGAGGGGCCGTACTCGTGGTGGTCCTACCGCGGGCGGGCCTTCGACAACGACACGGGCTGGCGGATCGACTACCAGGTGGCGACGCCGGGGCTGGCCGGGCGTGCGGTGAAGGGCTGGGTCGAGCGGGCCGCGACGCACGGCGAGCGGTGGAGCGACCATGCGCCGGTGACGGTGGTCTTCGACCTGTAGGGCGTGCGGGGGCGGAATGAGATCGGGGGCCCTCCGCCAGGTGTGTTCAGGGGGCGGGGGCCTTGGCCCGTCCTGTCAGGAGGCGGGTTCCTGTGGTGGGCGGTCGGTGTTCTCGCGGCGCAGGCGGCGGTCCAGGGCCATGGAGAGCTCGGCGTCCACCACGGCGCGGGCCAGCGGGCGCAGTTGGGGCGGTTCCGTTCCGTCGCTGTGGGCTTCGAGGACGCTCACGAAGAGTTCGGCGAGCGCGTCCGCGTGCTCGCGGACCCGGCGGCCGGCCGAGAGCACCGTGGCGAGCGGCACCCCTTCCCGTACCAGCTCCGCCGATACCTCCAGAAGGCGTCGGCTGATGTGGACGATCTCGTCGCCGTCGGTGGCCAGATAGCCCAGGTCGAGGGCGGCGGCCAGATTCTCCGGGGTGACCTCGCCCTCGAAGTAGTCCGCGAGCTGTTCGGGGGTGAGGCGGACCGGGGTTTCCTCGGTCGGTTCGCCCAGGCCCAGCACCTCGGCGACATCGCGGCCGCTCTCGAAGGTGCGGGCGAGATCGGCGATGCCGGTGAGGGTGTGGCCGCGCTCCAGCAGGCCCGCGATGGTGCGCAGCCGGGCCAGGTGGTGGTCGTCGTACCAGGCGATGCGTCCCTCGCGCCGGGGTGGCGAGATCAGGCCGCGCTCCCGGTAGAAGCGCACGGTCCGTACGGGGATGCCGGCCTCTTTGGCCAGCTCCTCCATCCGGTATTCGCGGTGCTCGCGTCCTTCAGCCACACCCGCACCCTATGTCGTACCGTCGGTAACTTTCCCTTGTCGCACCCCTACCCATCGGTACGGAGCTGTTCTACTCTCCCAACAATGCCAGTGATTGCTGGCGGAGTCGTGTGACGTATCGCGGGAGGCGGCAGCATGGCCCAGCACGAGCACGTACGAGTGGCGGTGATCGGATCCGGATTCGGGGGCCTCGGGGCCGCGGTCCGGCTGCGCCGCGAAGGCATCACGGACTTCGTCGTCCTGGAACGGGCCGACTCCGTCGGCGGCACCTGGCGCGACAACAGCTATCCGGGCTGCGCCTGCGACGTACCGTCCCACCTCTACTCGTTCTCGTTCGCCCCCAACCCCGAGTGGCCGCGCGCCTTTTCCGGGCAGGAGCACATCCGTGCCTACCTGGAGCATGTCGCGGACACCTTCGGGCTGCGCCCGCACATCAGGCTGGGCCATGAAGTGATGATGACGCGTTGGGAGCGCGACGAGCTCCACTGGGTCATCGAGACCGCGGGCGGGGCCACGTTCACCGCCGATGTCGTCGTCTCCGCGACCGGCCCGCTCTCCGACCCGAAGATACCGGACATACCCGGGCTCGACGGCTTCCCCGGCAAGGTCTTCCACTCGGCCCGCTGGGACCATGACTACGACCTGACCGGCAAGCGCGTCGCGATGATCGGCACCGGAGCCTCCGCCATCCAGATCGTGCCCTCGATCCAGCCGAAGGCCGCCGAGCTGACGCTCTTCCAGCGCACCCCGCCATGGGTCATGCCGCGCATGGACCGCAGGATCAGCGGCGCCGAGCGCTGGCTGCACCGCACGCTCCCCTTCACCGGTGCCGCGCGCCGCGGACTGCTCTGGGGCATAAGGGAGTTGCAGGTCAGCGCCTTCACCAAGCGCCCGAACGAGCTGGGCCTGGTCGAGACGGTAGCCAAGTCCAACATGGCGCGGTCGATCAAGGACCCGGCGCTGCGGGCCAAGCTGACCCCCTCGTACCGCATCGGCTGCAAGCGCATCCTGCTCTCCAGCGCCTACTACCCGGCGCTCGCCCAGCCCAATGTGGAGGTGGTCGCCTCCGGTCTGGCCGAGGTGCGCGGCTCCACGGTCGTCGCCTCCGACGGTACGGAGACCGAGGTCGACGCGATCATCTTCGGCACCGGCTTCCATGTGACCGACATGCCGATCGCCGACCGGGTGGTGGGCGCGGAAGGCATCACGCTCGCAGAATCCTGGAAGGACGGCATGCAGGCGCTGCGCGGTGCGAGCGTGACCGGCTTCCCCAACTGGATGACGATCATCGGCCCCAACACGGGGCTCGGGAACTCCTCGATGATCCTCGTGATCGAGTCCCAGCTGAACTACATGGCCGACTATCTGCGCCAGCTGAACGTGCTGGGCGGCCGTGTCGCACTCGACGCGCGGCCCTCGGCGGTCGGGGCCTGGAACCGCCGCGTGCAGGAGCGGATGAAGCGCACCGTGTGGAACACCGGTGGCTGCACCAGCTGGTACCTGGACGCCAACGGTCGCAATACGACGGTCTGGCCGGGCACCACTTCCGAACTCCGCAAGGTGACGCGGTCGGTCGACCTCGCGGAGTACGAGGTCGTCCGGGTACCGAAGCAGGCCGCTGCCCCCGAGCGGTCCGTCGTCGAGGAGATCGTGGGATGAGCCGGCTGTTGCGGCGCGACGACGCCCCGCCGGTCCCCGCGCGCGAGCTGACCGCGATCTCCGCCGACGGCGCCCGGATCCATGTCGAGGTGCACGGGCGGGACGGCGCCCCCGCGGTGGTCCTGTCGCACGGCTGGACCTGCAACACCCACTTCTGGGCCGCGCAGATCCGGGACCTTGCGGTGGACCACCGGGTCGTCGTCTACGACCAGCGGGGCCACGGCCGTTCGCCCGCGGTCGGCCGCGACGGGTACAGCACGAACGCCCTCGCCGACGACCTCGAAGCGGTGCTGGCCACCGCCCTCGAACCGGGCGAGAGGGCCGTGCTCGCCGGGCACTCCATGGGCGGGATGACGATGATGGCCGCCTCGCGGCGGGCCGGGCTGCGTGAGCACGCGGCCGCCGTACTGCTGTGCAGCACCGGCAGTTCGCGGCTGATCACCGAGTCGCTGGTGGTGCCGTTGCGGGCCGGGGCCGTCCGTACCCGGATGACCCGCGCGATTCTCGGGGCGCGTGCCCCGCTCGGGCCGGTCACGCCGGTCTCCAGGCGGATACTCAAGTACGGGACGATGGGAGCGGGTTCGGCACCCGAACGGGTCGAGATCTGCGCCAGGATCGTGCACGCCTGCCCGCGGGCGGCCAGAGTCGCCTGGGGACATGTCCTCGCGGAGCTCGATCTCGACGCGGGGGTAAGGGAGTTGCGAGTGCCCACGGCGGTGATCGCGGGCACGGAGGACCGGCTGACGCCGCTCGTGCACGCCCGTGCCATCGCGGTGGCGCTGCCCGACTGCCTGGGGCTCACCGAGCTGGCGGGCATGGGCCACATGACACCGGTGGAGGCGCCGGAGGCGGTCACCGCGAAGATCCGGGAGCTCGTCACCGCGTACGTCCCGGCGGGCGGCGCGGCAGGTGTGGACGGTATGGCCGAGAAGGAGGATGTCGCATGAGCGACAGGCGGAGTCTCGAAGGACAGGTCGTCGTCGTCACGGGCGCGGCGCGTGGCGTCGGTGAACTGCTGGCGCGCAAGCTCTCGGCGCGCGGGGCCAAGCTCGCGCTGGTCGGCCTGGAACCGGACGAGCTGAAGAAGGTCTCCGAGCGGCTGCACTCGGAGAGCGACCACTGGTTCGCGGATGTCACCGACCACGAGGCGATGGCGCGCGTCGCCGAGCAGGTCAAAGGGCGGTTCAGGAAGGTCGATGTCGTCGTCGCCAACGCCGGAGTCGCGTCGGGCGGTCCGTTCGTCGACTCGGACCCGGAGGCGTGGCGCCGGGTCATCGAGGTCAATCTGATCGGTGGCGCGGTGACGGGGCGGGCCTTCCTGCCGGTGCTCATGGAGAGCCGCGGGTACTTCCTGCAGATCGCCTCGCTCGCGGCGATGACGCCGGCGCCGATGATGACCGCGTACTGCGCGTCCAAGTCGGGCGTGGAGGCGTTCGCGCACAGCCTGCGGGCCGAGGTCGGCTACCGCGGGGTGAAGGTCGGGGTCGGCTATCTGTCCTGGACCGACACGGACATGGTGCGGGGCGCCGACCAGGACGACGTGATGCGGGAACTGCGGCAGCGGCTGCCCTGGCCGTCGAACCGTACGTATCCGCTGGGTCCGGCGGTCGACCGGATCGTGGCCGGTATCGAGCGGCGGTCGGCGCATGTGTACGCGCAGTGGTGGCTGCGCGGGATGCAGTCCGTGCGGGGCTATCTGCCCTCGGTGATCGGTGTCGTCGGACAGCGCGAGATGCGGCGGTTCGGGGCGCGGCTGGAGGGCGTGAGCAAGGGGCTCGTGGGCGCCGGAGGCGCCGCTGACCAGGACGTGCGGGCGGTGCGTACGCAGAGTAAGTGATCGAAATGCGATGAATGTCGGGGCGTGTAACTCTGGTCGAGGCCGTTACAGGCCGTCCCCCACGCACCCACTAGGAGTGAACAGCATGGGCATCGCAGACCAGTTCAAGGACAAGGCGCAGGAGCTCGCCGACCAGGCGAAGAAGAAGGCGAACGAGGGCCACGAGGGCCGCGAGGGCCACGAGGGCCGCGGCGAGGCTCGGAACCAGGGTCGGGAGCGGGCGCAGGGCGCGTCCGAGCGGGCCTCGAAGACGTCGCAGCAGGGCCGTAACAAGGCCCAGCAGGGCCGTGACAAGGTCCGGGACGCTGCGGACGACACCCGCGAGCGCTTCGACCGCTGACGCGATTCGCGACACTGCGCGTTGTCTGCTTGAGGGCGCGCCCGGATACCGGGCGCGCCCTTTCCGGTTCCCCGTCGGCTTGTTGCGGCCCGAGGAGGGCATCGGTCCTGCCGGGCCGCCGGGACGCAGGGCCGTGGCGAATGGCGCCCTGCAGGGGCTTGATCCCGAGAAGGTCGTCCGTCTCGGCTTCGCCCGTCACGAGGCTGTCGGGCCGGTGGTTCGAGCCCGGCCCTCTCGAACCGGACCCCGTTCGGGGGCTGTTAGCCTGCGGCGATCCATTCTTCCCTTACCGGACTCATACCAGTCCCTCACCAACAAGAGGTTGCGCATGCGCGCAGGCAGATCCGGCTTCGCGGTCGTGGTCGCGGGAACGCTCGCCCTGGGGGCATTCACCGCGCCGTCCGCGCAGGCGGCGGACACCGGCGTCAAGGTGTCGAACCTGGTCCTGAACAAGGGCAAGTCCATCATCGTGGGTACGTCCGCAGAGGTCTCCCCCACATTCACGTACCGCGTGTCGTGGCCGTCCGGCCTCAAGCAGTCCGACGTGAACACCTCCCTGTTGCTGTACCACGACACCACCCCCGCCAAGGCCTCGGAGCGCGGGGGCATCCGCATGGTGCTCACCGCCTGTGAGGACGGCTCCGTGGCCGCCGACTGCGAGGGCGAGCTGTACATCGACCCGCGATACACCCTCGACTCGAACAACGACGCCACGACCTGGAAGAGCGCCGCCTGGGTACGCATCTGGAACGCGAAGGGCGGGCTCAAGAGCGAGGAGTATCTTCCTCTCTCCCCCACCGTGCGGGTCAAGCGCGCGGCGAAGGTCACCGTCGACGCCTCGCCCGAGCCCGTCGCCAAGGGCGGCAAGCTCACCGTCACCGGCAAGATCACCCGCGCGGACTGGGTGAAGCACAAGTACACCGGCTTCGGTGGCAAGGCGGCCAAGCTCCAGTTCCGCAAAGCCGGTACCAGCACGTACAACACGGTCAAGATCGTGAAGGCGAACTCGACCGGCGCCCTGAAGACCACGGTCACCGCCTCCGCCGACGGCTACTGGCGATGGACCTTCGGTGAGACGAACACGACCGGCGGCGCGACCGCGGCCGGCGACTACGTCGACGTCAAGTGACGGTCTCCTTTCCTCGGAACAAGCCGACCCGGTAGCCCCGGGGCGGCGCGCCGGACTCCTGGAGCGCCGGGTGAGACAGTCCTGGCCGTTGCCCCGGTCAGCCCGGCCGTCTCACCCGGCGCGCAACCCGCGGCGCGCATCGGGCTGTGATCAATCTGCTGGATTCGGCTTCGTGGCGGGGTCTGAGCGGCGTTCCCACTCTTCAGCTCACCGCTGACGTTCGGCTCACGTCCCGCCTATGCCCACGAACCAGGGCTGTCCGGAGGGCTCTTGACGACGTTGCGGCGGGTCGGGATGGCTTGACGGACTCGACGAACGGGGTCCAGGCGGACGCGGCGATGGCGAGGGCCGGTCCTTCGGGGCGCTTGGAGTCGCGGACGGGGACGATGCCGGTGTGACCGTCGGCGACTTCGAGGCAGTCGCCGCCGGAGGAATCGATGTAGCTGCTCCTACGCCAGGTCGCGGTGCTCAAGTCGATCCGGCTGCACACCATTTCGGTTCTCGTCTGCCGCTTCCTCGATCACGGAGAGGGGCGCCTTCGGTGACAAGGCGGCGGCCCTCAGGAGATCGTATGACCTGCGGGGCTGCCGTCATGGCCGGGCCGGCCACCGGATATCAGTTCTCGGCCGGGTGCACCAGGTCGCTCGGGTCGGTGTTCGCCCCGCACAGCACGACGGCGACCCGCTCGCCGCTGCCCGGCCGGTAGCCGCGGCTCGGTGCCGTCGGCCCGGTCGGGAGGTCCGGGGCGGTGAGCGCGGCCAGCGCGGTGGCGGCGGCGTGCTCGACGGCGACGCGGCGGTGGTCCCACAACTCCTGGCGGGCGCGGACGATTTCGCCATCCGGTACCAGGACGGAGCGGACGTCGTCCCGGCGGGCGGCGTCCAGGGCCAGCGCGGTGGCACGGCGGGCGCCGAGGGCGTCGATGGCGACCGATTCGACGGGGACGTCGACCGGGCGACCGGCCTCGATGGCGGCGTTCAGCGCCCGGCAGTTCTCCGGCTCGACGGCGACCGTGCGGATTCCGTGGTGCTGAGCGGCGGTGGCGACACCGGCGAACAGGCCGCCCCCGCCGACCGAGACCACCACGGTGTCCAGACCGGGGATCCGGGCGTGGATCTCCTCCAGCAGGGTCCCGGCCCCGGCGGCGATCAGCGGGTGGTCGTAGGCGTGCGCGGCGAGCGCGCCGGACGAGGCAGCGAACTCCTCGCACGCTTCGAGGGCTTCGGCGTACTCCGCGCCGACCACCCGCACATCCGCCCCGAAGTCGCGCAGCTTGGCCACCTTCACCGCCGGGGCGACGGTCGGCAGGAACACCGTGGCGCGCACGCCCTGCTGCTGGGCGGCCCATGCGCAGGCGAGCCCGGCGTTGCCGCCGGAGGCGATGGTCACGCCCGCGTCCGGCAGGGTGCCGGCCTCGCGGTGGGCCTGGATGAAGTTCTGCGCGCCGCGCGCCTTGAAGGAGCCGGTGTGCTGCATGAACTCCAGCGCGAACCAGACCTCGCAGGGCTCCTTGGAGCGGGTGTCGAGGGGGCCACGGTGATCTGCGCGGATCGTTCCCGGGTCGACGGGGGCGACGGTGACCGGGCGGATGTGTCCGGCGATCCGGTCGGTGGCGGCCTTGATGTCGTCGTACGTGAGCTGGTGCACGCCGTTGCTCCTGCCGATCGAGGCCACGGCCGGGCGATGAGTCGGGCCGGGACGGTATGGGTGGGGAAGAACGTGCAGACGATCGTCGCCCGTCTGCACACTACTGCCGTGACCGGCAATGTTTGCCCGGAAGGAGCGTCGTCCGGTGCGTGCGGTCGCAAGGTGGCCGGAAGCCCTTGGATGGGGCCTCCCCTCCTCGAACGAAGTTGAGAGCTCGGGGAAGGAGCTACCAGGGCCTTTGGTCAACGCCGAGGGGCCCCTGGTCCTTTAAGGCCTTGTGGGAGTGCGTGCTGGGCGGCGCGACGGGGCGAAGCTTGCCGGGAGGGGCACGAGCGCCGGCACGCGCAGACAGGTAGACAGCCTCAAATCAGGACAGATCCGGGCAGTTGGACCTCCGTGCTCTCTCAGCTGGCGTGAAGGATCCGAAAGCGATCGGGTTCCGCCGGATCTCGATCAACGACTTGGATTGGCGGCCGAGCCCATTGCCAGACGCTGATGCCTGGCGTGCGGGAGAACTGGATCTGCCCGCGGGTGCCTTCGACTGCAACGCGCGGCCAGGATTCGGCAGTGCGCGCCCGGTCCGCGACGTGAGAACGCAGCACATCGGCGAGGACGGCGACCGTGTCGTAGCCCTCGAAGGCGACGAAGGGGGCGCTTCGGCCAGCCGCTCGCGGAGGGCCGTCTCGACTCGTGCACCGAGTGGGCTGAGGCGCCCGGGCAGGTAGCGCAAGAACGGGATCGCGGCGCTGTCGTCGCCCAGCAACGTCGCCCATTCGGTGAACTCCGGTTGCCCGGCCGGAGCACCAATCGTGATCTCGGCAAGGCGCTGGTCGCGGCGGACAGACTTGACGATCGACACTGCCGGCTCCGGGTGGCCGACCAGAAGGAGAAGAGCTGTCGCGCGATTGTCGACGAGTTCGTCGCACACGGCCGCGGGGCGAGCGCGCTCATGTCGAGTTCGATGACGGTGCCGCCGCGTGGCGCGAGGTAGTCCCGCAGAATGCTCGGGATGCCGCAGCCGTGATCATTTGTCAGACATCAGTCGTGCACCCGCCGCAGGATTCGCGAGTCTCCCAGGAGCCGTGTCAGTCGACCCTGTGGGACCCGGCTCAGTCGATGTCGTCGCCGCCCATGAGATCGAGGAGGCGGGAGAGGACCCGGAGACAGGCGTCGACCTCGGCATCGGTGAGGTCGCTGCCCACCCGGCTCAGGATCGCGCGTTCGCGTTCGATCACGGCCGTGATGGCTTCCCGGCCTCGCTGGGTCAGCCGGTTGAGGGACGACCGCTTGTGGGCCGGATTGGGGGCGGACTCGACGAGACCCAGTGCGGTCGCGTCGTTGACCATGCGTTGCACGAACTGGCGGCTCAACGCCTGAGCCCGGCCCATCTCGGGAACGGTCATGGGCCCGTGTTCGTGGAGCAGGCTGAGGACGGCCCGCACCCCCACCGACAGCCCCTGGACGGAGATGTCCTGCTCCACCTTGCGCTGGGTGCGCCGGTACAGCGGCCCCACCAGGTCGAACACCTCGGCCAGTCGGCTGTTCTGCTCTTCGGACGCCACGCCCCGGTTTGTGTCACTCACCCCACCATCATGACACCTGGGTTGTCATTCCGTCGCAACAATGACACCTTGGTTGTCATGAATGATCTGTTCTGGCTCGACACCGGCACCGGCCACCCCCTCGTCCTGCTGCACGGCGGCTTCCTGGACCACACGATGTGGGACGACCAGATCCCCTTCTTCGCCCCGCGCCACCGCGTCATCGCGCCGGACGCCCGCGGCCACGGGCGGTCCGCCAACGCCACCGCACCGTTCCGGCACACCGACGATCTCGCCGCGCTGCTGCGTCACCTGGACACCGGCCCGGCGGTCCTGGCAGGCGTCTCCATGGGGGCCAGCGTCGCGGTCGACACCGCGCTGGAGTACCCGGAACTGGTCAGTGCCGTGGTCGTCGTCGGCGCGGGGACCAGTGAGCCGTACTTCACCGACCCCTGGACCACCGGGACCTTGGCCGCGTGGCAGGCGGCGATGGCCATCGGTGACCTCGACGCCTCGGTCGAGGCGTTCACGCTCTTCGCGGCGGGCCCGCACCGCACCCTCGACGCCCTCGACCCCGACGCCGTCGACCGTCTGCGAGGGATGACGCGGGGCACGCTGGCCAAGCACACCCCCGACGAGCCCAACTGGCTCGTCCCGATGACCGACACCTGGGACCGTGCCGGCGGGATCGACGTCCCCGTGTTGGCCGTCAACGGCGCCCTCGACTCACCCGACCACATCGGTATGGCCGAACGCCTCATCCGCACCGTCCCCGACGGCCGCGCGATGTCGATCGAGGGCACCGCCCACTACCCCAACGTGGAACGCCCGGACGCCTTCAACGCGGCCCTCGAAGACTTCCTCCGCACGGTGTGACCGCGGCGTGGAACCAGCGGGCGGCCGAGGACGGGAAGGGCCGGCGTCCCACGCATGTATACGCGCAGTGGTGGCCGGGGGATGCAGTCCGGCCCGGCCGTGACACCAGCCATGCCGTCGCTCGGCGTCGATCCGCTGACCTTCGCCGCGGGTTGCCGTTGACCACGGTGGGGCCTCCGGTGAGCGCGCCTTCGGCCTTGCCGGAGCCGCCGACGCCCGCCCCGTCGTTGCCGTCCGTTCGGCCCAGGGGCCGGTTACCGTGGCGGCAGGGGCGGACGCCGCCGGTCCGGGACCGACTCGTAGGTCGGAGGCGTCGCCGCCGGATGCGCGGCCAGCAGGTCCAGGGCCACCCGCACCGCGTCGTCCAGCACCGCGTACCGGCCCTCGGCCCAGTCGAGCGGGGTGCGCAGGGCCTCCAGGTCCGGTTCGACGCCGTAGTTCTCGACCGACCAGCCGTATGTGTCGAACCAGGCCGCGTTCATCGGCACCGTGATCACCGTGCCGTCACCCAACCGGTGCCGGCCGGTCATGCCGACCACGCCGCCCCACGTCCGCTGGCCCACCACCGGGCCCAGTTTCAGCAGGCGGAACACGGCGGTGATCATGTCGCCGTCGGAGGACGTCGCCTCGTCGGCCAGGGCGACCACCGGGCCCCGGGGGGCGTTGGAGGCGTAACTGACCGGCTGGGCGTTGCGCGTCAGGTCCCAGCCGAGGATCGTGCGGGTGAGCTTCTCGACCACCAACTCGCTGATGTGGCCGCCCGCGTTGCCGCGTACATCGACGATCAGGGCCGGGCGGGAGACCTCCCCGCGCAGGTCCCGGTTGAACTGGGCCCAGCCCGAGCCGCCCATGTCGGGGATGTGCAGATACCCGCACTTGCCGCCGCTCAACTCCCGTACGACTGCACGGCGTTTGGCCACCCAGTCCTGGTAGCGCAGCGGCCGTTCGTCGACCAGGGGGACGACCGCGACCCGGCGGGAGTGGCCCTCACTGCCGGACGGGCGAAAGGTGAGTTCCACCGTGGTGCCGCCCGCTGCGGAGAGGAGGGGGTACGGGCCCGCCACCGGGTCGACCGGACGGCCGTCGACATGGGTGAGGACCGCGCCCTCCCGGATGCCCGTACCGGCCAGCGGGGAACGGGCCTTGGAGTCGGAGGAGTCACCGGGCAGGATGCGCCGGATCGTCCAGTCGCCGTCCCGGCACACCAGGTTCGCGCCGAGCATCCCGATCGCCCGCTGGTAGTGCGGCGGGCCCTCGTTGCGGCGGGCCGGTGCCACATACGCGTGCGAGGTGCCCAGTTCGCCCAGGACCTCGCGCATCAGATCGGCGAACTCGTCGGGGGAGGCGACCCGTTCGACCAGCGGGCGGTACTGGTCGAGCACGCCGTCCCAGTCGATGCCGCACATGTCCGGTTCCCAGAAGTACGAGCGGATGATGCGGCCGCCCTCCCCGTATGCCTGCCGCCACTCGGCCCCCGGGTCGACCTCGTGCAGGATGCGGCGCAGATCGATGTAGACCGTCGAGTCGCTGTCGCCGGTCTCGGTGGCGGGGACGGCGCGCAGCTCGCCCTCGTCCATGACGACCAGCCGCGTCGCGTCGCCGCTGACCGCGAACCAGTCCAGATGGCCGACGAGCTCGGTCTTCCTGGCCTTGGAGATGTTGAAGTGTTCGAGCGTGGGGCGGCCCGACATGTCCGCCGGGTTGGCGAATGTCTCGCCGAGCGCGCCCGAGATCGGCCAGCGCAGCCAGACGAGCCCGCCACCGCTGACCGGATGAAGGGCCGAGTACTTCGACGCGGAGACCGGGAACGGTGTCACCCGGTTCTCCAGGCCCTCGAACTCGACCGTGACCGTTGACGGCCCCTCGCCCGTACCGGCCTCGACGACGACGTCGTCGGCCGGGTCGAGACCGCCCGCCGCGGGACGCCCCTCCGGGGACAGGGCGAACGGGGAGGGCGTGGCCGAGGAGAGCGGC
This sequence comes from Streptomyces sp. NBC_01224, assembly GCF_036002945.1. NCBI lineage: Bacteria > Bacillati > Actinomycetota > Actinomycetes > Kitasatosporales > Streptomycetaceae > Streptomyces > Streptomyces sp. NBC_01224. The sequence goes on from NZ_CP108529.1 coordinate 5,367,718, forward strand.
ACCAGGTACGGGCGGCAGCCCAGCGGGAAGGAGAGGTCCCCGGTGTGGACGTCGTACACCGGGTCGAAACCGCGCCAGGAGAGGAAGGCGAGGTAGCGTCCGTCGCCCGTGAAGACGGGATTCTCGTCCTCGAAGCGGCCGTTGGTGACATCGACGATCACCGGAGCGCCGGACCCGAGGATGCGCGCCAGTTTGATCTGGCGCAGCGAACGGCCGATCCCGGGGTGCGACCAGGTCAGCCAGGCGCCGTCCGGAGAGAACGCCATGTCGCGTACCGGGCCGTTGACGGAGCGGATCAGCTCGGTGGGTTCGCCGGTGGATTCCTCCTCGTCCGTGTCCAGGAGCAGCAGCCGCCCGTCGTTCGTGGCGATCGCCAGGCGCTCGCCGTCCGGGTCGGCGATCAGCTCCTGGACCCTGCCGACCTGTCCGGAGGCCAGCCGGCGCGGCTCGCGGTCGCCGCTGGCGCGCGGCAGGTAGGCGATCTCGATCGCGTCCTCGCCGTCCGCGTCCGTGACGTAGGCGACCTGGCCGCCGCTGCCGAGCATCTCGGGCAGCCGGACCCGGGCCCCCGGGGTATCGGAGATCGTCCGGGCGGGGCCGTCGCGGTGGGTGAGCCAGTACAGGCTGCCGCGTACGGAGACGGCGCTGGCCCGGCCCGTCTCGTCCACGGACAGCGAGTCGACATTGCTGGCGGCCGACACCTGGTACGTACGCCGTCCGGCACGCGGACCGCCGAGCCGTACCTCCAGCTTCCGCGGCACCGCGTCCGGCGACTCCAGGTCGTCCACCAGCCACACATCGCCGGCGCACTGGTAGACGACCCGGCTGCCGTCGCTGGACGCGTGCCGGGCGTAGAAGGCGTCGTGATCCGTATGGCGGCGCAGATCGCTGCCGTCGGGCAGGCAGGAGTACAGATTGCCGACGCCCTCGTGGTCGGAGAGGAACGCGATCCGGCCGCCGACGAACATGGGCGAGTCGAGATGCCCGCCGATGTCCGGGAGCAGCCGCTTGCCGTGCAGCCACAGCCGCCCCATGGCACCGCCCCGGTACCGCTTCCAGGAGGCCGGTTCGTGCGGAGGTTTGCCGGTCAGCAGCAGGGTGCGCCGCTCGCCGTCGATGTCGGCGACGGCGATGTCGGAGACCGGTCCCCAGGGGAGTTTGCCGCCGGGGCTGCCGTCCGTGGGGACCGTGTAGGCCCAGGAGACGTACGAGAACGGCTGGTTGTGTGAGGACACGGCGAGGATCTGCGAGGTGTCCGGGGGGTCGGGTGTCCAGCCGCAGACCCGGGCGTCCGTCGACCCCCAGTAGGTGAGGCGGCGGGCCGGGCCGCCCTCGACCGGTGCGAGATGGATCTCGGGGTCGAGGCTGCGCCAGGTCGTGAAGGCGATACGGCTTCCGTCGGGGGAGAACCTCGGGTGGCTGACCCGGGTCCGGTCGACGGTCAGCCGCCACGCGCGGCCGGGCCGCTGCCCCTCGGCGGCGAGGGGAGCGATCCAGAGATCGTCCTCGGCCGCGAAGCAGAGCAGATCCTCGTGGAGGTGCGGGAAACGGAGATACGCGACGTCGTCACTCACCCTCCAATGCTTTCCGCGCCGGCGGGCCCCGGCAACTTGTGGTGCGGAACACAAGCGAAACGATTTCGTTTCGCTGGGCGTGCGGAGTACCGTCGATGTGTACGAAACAGTTTCGTTCGATTGGCTGCTGTACGGGAGTCACGAACAGAAGGCGAACAGGAGGTCGGCACATGGCGCGCACCCGGCTCACGCCCGAGCGCGAGAGCGAGCTGTACGCCGCCGTGCTCGACCTGCTCCGCGAGGTCGGCTACGACGCCCTGACCATGGACGCCATCGCCGCCCGCACCCGTTCGAGCAAGGCCACCCTCTACCGCCAGTGGGGGAGCAAGCCCGAGCTGGTCGTCACGGCCCTGCGGCACAACAAGCCGGTGTCCCTCGCAGAGATCGACACCGGATCGCTGCGCGGTGACTTCCACGCCGCGCTGAGCCGTACGGACGACTGCCAGATGGAGAAGAACTCCGCGCTGATGCGGGGTCTGAGCCATGCCGTCCACGACAATCCCGATCTGCTCCAGGCCCTGCGCGAACTGCTGATCGAGCCGGAGATGACCGGCCTCAACACGCTGCTGCGCCGAGCCGTGGACCGGGGTGAACTGCGTCCGGACCATCCGGCGCTGAAGTATGTATCGCACATGCTGATCGGTGCCTTCACCGCTCGGCAGCTGGTCGAGGACCGCCCCGTCGACCAGGCGTTCCTCACCGACTACGTCGACTCCGTGATTCTCCCCGCACTCGGAGTCGGCTGAAGATCCTGGCCGGCTCCGGAGTCCGACCCTCCCGTCCCCTTTGCACGGCCCCCTCCCCAAGCCCCACCTGACACGCCGCTCTCGTCGTCGGGCTGGTTCCTCACGCCCTTTTCCACTCACACGACCTGACCGGGAGTACGTCTCCGTGGCCACATTCCTCTACAAGCTCGGACGGCTCGCCTTCCGGCGCCGCCGCTATGTCGCCCTGATCTGGGTGGCACTGCTGGCACTCGCCGGATTCGGCGCGGCCTCCGCGTCCACCGCCACCTCCAGCTCCTTCTCGATCCCGGGTACGGAGGCGCAGAAGGCCTTCGACCTGCTGGAACAGCGCTTCCCCGACTCCAGCGCCGACGGCGCGACCGCACGTGTCGTCTTCAAGGCCCCCGATGGCCAGAAGATGACGGACCCGGCGAACAAGGCCGAGGTGAACAAGATCGCCGGCGAGCTGAAGTCCGGCTCGGACCAGATCGCCTCGGTCACCGACCCGTACACCGCGGGCGCCGTCAGCAAGGACGGCTCCACGGCGTACGTCTCCGTGTCCTACAAGGTCAACTCGATGGAGCTGACCGACGCGACCCGGGGCGCCCTCGAGGACGCGGGCCACACGGCGCAGAAGAGCGGGATGACCGTGGAGATCGGCGGTGACGCGCTCCAGGTGATGCCGGAGACCGGGGCCACCGAGATCATCGGTGTCGCGATCGCGGCGGTGGTGCTGGTCATCACCTTCGGCTCGCTGATCGCCGCCGGGCTGCCGCTGCTCACTGCCCTGATCGGGGTCGGCATCGGTGTCTCGACGATCACGGCACTGGCGAACGTACTCGACCTGGGCTCCACCACCTCCACCCTCGCGATGATGATCGGCCTCGCGGTCGGCATCGACTACGCGCTGTTCATCGTCTCCCGTTACCGCGCCGAGCTGGCCGATGGCCGGGAACGTGAGGAAGCGGCCGGACGCGCCGTCGGCACGGCCGGTTCCGCGGTCGTCTTCGCCGGTCTCACTGTCGTCATCGCCCTGGTCGGCCTCGCCGTCGTCAACATCCCGATGCTGTCGAAGATGGGCTTCGCCGCGGCCGGCACGGTCGCGATCGCCGTCCTCATCGCGCTCACCCTGGTCCCGGCCATGATGGGCTTCGCGGGCAAGCGGGTCATGGGACGCAAGGCGCGCAAGGCCGCCGAGGCCGGGAACCGGCCCGAGGCGAAGCCGAACATGGGCACCCGCTGGGCGCGGTTCGTACTGCGCAAGCCGGTGTGGGTGCTGCTGGCCGGAGTCATCGGTCTCGGTGCGATCGCCGTGCCGGCCGCGTCCCTGGAGATGGGCCTGCCCGACGACGGCTCCCAGCCCACCAGCACCACCCAGCGGCGCGCCTACGACCTGCTCTCCGACGGCTTCGGCCCCGGCTTCAACGGGCCGCTGATGGTCGTCGTCGACACCGCGAACAGCTCCGACGGCAAGACCGCCGCCAAGCAGGTCTCCGACGAGATCTCCGGCATCCCGGGCGTCGTCGCCGTCACGCCGGCCCAGTTCAACAAGGCCGGCGACACCGCGATGATCACCGTCGTCCCGAAGGACCGGCCGAGCTCCACCGAGACCGAGAACGTGGTCCACGCGATCCGTGACACGGGCAAGGACATCAAGTCCGACACGGGCGCCGAGGTCCTGGTCACCGGCTCCACGGCGATGAACATCGACTTCTCGCAGAAGATGAACGACGCGCTGCTGCCGTACCTGGCGCTCGTCGTCGGCCTGGCCTTCCTGCTGCTGATGCTGGTCTTCCGGTCGGTGCTGGTGCCGCTGAAGGCGGCCCTCGGCTTCCTGCTCTCGGTCGTCGCGGCCCTGGGCGCGGTCGTCGCGGTCTTCCAGTGGGGCTGGCTCGGCTCGCTCTTCGGCGTGGAACAGACCGGCCCGATCATGTCCATGATGCCGATCTTCATGGTGGGTGTGGTCTTCGGCCTCGCCATGGACTACGAGGTCTTCCTCGTGACCCGGATGCGGGAGGCGTACGTCCACGGCGAGAAGCCCGGCCAGGCGATCGTCACCGGCTTCAAGCACGGCGCCCGGGTCGTCACGGCCGCGGCCGTGATCATGATGGCGGTCTTCGCCGGCTTCATCGGCTCCAGCGAGCAGATGATCAAGATGATCGGCTTCTCGCTCGCCATCGCCGTCTTCTTCGACGCGTTCGTCGTCCGGATGGCGATCGTGCCCGCGGTCCTCGCCCTGCTCGGCCAGCGCGCCTGGTGGCTGCCGCGCTGGCTGGACCGTCTCCTGCCGAACGTGGACGTGGAGGGTGAGGGGCTGCGCAAGGAGCTCGGCGAGACGCCCGAGGGCGGCACCAGCCGCGACGGATACGGCGGTGACGCCGAGGGTGAGCGTGAGCTGATCCGCGTCTGAGCCGGGCCCGGCCCGAGTCCGAGCCGCACGGCCGGACCGTAGGGCTTCCGGGGTCCGCGTCTGAGCGGAGCGCGGCCCCGGATGCGCCGGTTACCTGTGGGGACGGGGGACCGGGGCGACGATGAGCCCCCGTGCGAGCGGCACGGGGGCTCATTCATGCCGTCACGCCCGGGTGGTCACCGTCCGCACGGCCTCGGGCCCGGTCTCGTCGTGGATGCGGTGCAGGAAGCGGTTCATCGACGCGTTGTCGAACTGCACCACCTCGACGCCGTCTGCCGAATGCTTCTCCACGACCAGCTGCGCCCGGCCGCAGGGCCATATCCGGATGGGGCCGCGCCCGGCGGGGGAGCGCATCCCGCCCTCCAGCAGGTCGCGGCCAAAGGCCCAGTCGGTGCCGCCGGGGAAGGCCACATGGACGGTTCGCGGGTCGGAGGTGGCGTCGTACCGCAGGTCGACGGGGACTGCGAAGGTGTCGGTGGCCTCGGTGATGAGCCGGGCTTCGGTGTGCTCTTCGATCACGAGGGACATGGCCGACTCCTCCTGTTTGCCCACCCTTGCCATCTAATGTCCCACATTTTGGCCGGCTGGTGCGGTGAGGGTGCCGGGGTGACCGAGGTCGCACAGCTGTTATCTATGCGCTCTTGCGAATGGTTCGCAACAAGGGTCTATCATTGCGAGGTTCATGACCCCGCGCAGCTACGCAGTAACGCAGGAAGCGGAGCCTCCTCCATGCATGTACCCGACGGATTCATCAACGCCCCCGTCTCCGCCGCCGCTGGAGTCGTCGCCGCGGGTGCCGTCGCCGTCAGCCTGCGGGGCGCCCGCCGTGAACTCGATGAACGCACCGCTCCGCTCGCCGGCCTGGTCGCCGCGTTCATCTTCGCCGTACAGATGCTGAACTTCCCGGTTGCGGCGGGCACCAGCGGGCATCTGCTGGGCGGTGCGCTCGCCGCGATCCTGGTCGGGCCCTACACCGGGGTGCTCTGTATCTCCGTCGTACTGCTCATGCAGGGCATCCTCTTCGCCGACGGCGGCCTCACCGCGCTCGGCGTGAACGTGCTCGACATGGGCATCACGACCACCGTCGTCGCGTACGCCCTCTTCCGCGGGCTGGTCGGCGTGCTGCCGCGCACCCGTCGCTCCATGACGGCCGCGTCCTTCGTCGCCGCCCTGGTCTCCGTACCGGCCGCGGCCTGCGTCTTCACGCTGATCTACTGGATCGGCGGCACCACCGACATACCGATCGGCAAGGTCTTCACCGCGATGGTCGGGGTCCACGTACTGATCGGTATCGGCGAAGCCGTGATCACCGCCCTGACCGTCGGCGCCGTCGTCGCCGTACGTCCAGATCTGGTCCACGGCGCCCGCGGACTCACCGCCCCGCTCAAGCTCCGGGTCGACGGCGAGCTCGTCGACGCCCCCGCCCGGCAGTCCGTCGCCCCCGTCGCCGCCCGCTCCACCCGGGGAATCCGGGCCATCGGCCTGGTCACCGCCCTCGTCCTGGCAGGCTTCGTCTCCTTCTACGCCTCCGCCAGCCCCGACGGCCTGGAGAAGGTCGCCGCCGACCAGGGCATCGACAAGAAGACCGAGGAGCACGCCGCCAAGGACTCCCCGCTCGCCGACTACGGCGTCAAGGACGTCTCCGACGCCCGGATCTCGGGCGGCCTCGCCGGAGTGATCGGTGTCGGTGCCACGATCCTGGTCGGCAGCGGAGTCTTCTACGTCGTCCGCCGCCGTCGCACGCCGGACGCGCCCGCCGGCAGCCCACGCACCGAGGAGACCGTCTGACATGGGCGCCGGACATGCACACAGGCTCTACCGGCACGGGCACTCGCCCGTCCACGACCTGCCGCCGCACTGCAAGCTCGCCGCCGCCTTCTGCTTCGTCGTGGTCGTCGTCTCGACGCCGCGCGAGGCGGTGTGGGCGTTCGCGCTGTACGCGGCACTGATCGGCGCCGTCACCGCACTGGCCCGCATCCCCGCAGGCTTCCTGCTCAAGCGGTTGCTCATCGAGGTGCCGTTCGTCGCGTTCGCGCTGCTCATGCCGTTCGTGGTGCCCGGCGAGCAGACCCATGTCCTCGGCCTCTGGGTCAGCGTCCCCGGCCTCTGGGGCGCCTGGAACGTCCTCGCCAAGGGCACCCTCGGCGTCGCCGCGTCCGTGCTCCTCGCCTCCACCACCGAACTGCGCTCGCTGCTGCTCGGCCTGCAGCGGCTCAAGCTGCCGCCGCTGCTCGTCCAGATCGCCTCCTTCATGATCCGGTACGGCGATGTGATCACCGACGAGATGCGCCGGATGTCGATCGCCCGCCGCTCCCGCGGTTTCGAGGCGCGCGGGATACGGCAGTGGGGTGTCCTGGCCAAATCCGCGGGCGCGCTCTTCATCAGGTCCTACGAGCGCGGCGAACGCGTCCACCTCGCGATGGTCAGCCGCGGCTACGCCGGTTCCATGCCGGTCATCGACGAGGTGACGGCCTCCAGGACCCAGTGGGCGCACGCCTCGGCACTCCCCGTACTCGCCCTCATAATCTGTCTGCTGGGATGGACCGTATGAGCATGCCCACCGCCCCCGCGCCGTCCCTGGAGGTCAGCGGCCTCGCCTACGCCTACCCCGACGGCCACCAGGCGCTCTTCGGGGTGGACCTGACGGTCGCCCGAGGCGAACGCGTCGCCCTGCTCGGCCCGAACGGAGCCGGCAAGACCACCCTCGTCCTCCACCTCAACGGCATCCTCGACGCCGGTGCGGGCACCGTCCGGGTCGCCGGTCTCCCGGTCGAGAAGCGCAACCTCGCCGAGATCCGCCGCCGTGTCGGCATCGTCTTCCAGGACCCCGACGACCAGCTCTTCATGCCCACCGTCCGCGAGGACGTCGCCTTCGGCCCCGCCGCCTCCGGGCTGCGCGGCGCCGAACTGGAGGAACGCGTCACCGAAGCCCTGCGGCAGGTCGGCATGGAGGAGTATGCGAACCGGCCGCCGCACCACCTTTCCTTCGGCCAGCGCCGCCGCGTCGCCGTCGCCACCGTCCTCGCCATGCAGCCGGAGATCCTGGTGCTGGACGAGCCGTCCTCCAACCTGGACCCGGCCTCGCGGCGCGAGCTCGCCGACATCCTGCGGTCCCTGGACGTCACTGTGCTCATGGTCACGCACGACCTGCCGTACGCCCTGGAGCTCTGCCCGCGCGCGGTCGTCCTGAGCGAGGGTGTCATCGCCGCCGACGACCGTACCCAGGATCTGCTCTGCGACGAGGAACTGATGCGCAGCCACCGTCTGGAGCTGCCCTTCGGCTTCGACCCGCGTTCCGTGACTGTGAACATGGGGTGACCCGCCCCGCGTCCGACCTGCGGCGGGATGCACCATGGGGGGATGAGCGGGAGCGCAGGAGCAGGCGTGGACGTACGAGGCACGGTGGCGGCCGGATTCGAACCGGTCCGGGATGCTTTCATCCGTAACTTCGAGCAGCGCGGCGAACGCGGTGCGGCCGTCGCGGTCTACCGGGACGGGCGCAAGGTCGTCGATCTGTGGGCCGGTACGAGAGACGTCGACGGCGCCGAACCGTGGGCCGTCGACACCGTGCAGATCGTCCGCTCGGCGGGCAAGGGCATCGCCGCCGCCGTACCGCTGATGCTGCACCAGCGCGGCCAGGTCGACCTCGACGCCACGGTCGGCACGTACTGGCCGGAGTTCAAGGCGGCCGGCAAGGAACGTGTGCTTGTCCGCCACCTCCTCGCCCACCGGGCCGGCATCCCCGCCCTCGACTGCCCGCTGACCCCCTCCGAGGCGGCCGACGGGATCTCCGGGCCACAGGCCGTCGCGGCCCAGCGCCCTCAGTGGGAACCCGGCACCGACCACGGCTACCACGCCCAGACCTACAGCTGGCTCATAGGCGAACTGGTGCGCCGGGTCACCGGCCGCACCGTCGGCCGCTGGGTCGTCGAGGAGATCGCCCGCCCGCTCGGCCTGGACTTCTGGTTCGGCCTCCCGGCGGAAGAGGCACACCGGGTGGGCCGGATCGGGCCCGTCGAACCCCCGGCCGACGCGGGCAACGGCGGCGCCCTGAGGGTGCGCCCCAAGCGGTCCGTCGTCGAGGCCTACCGCGACCCGGAGTCCCTCACCCGCCGCGCCTTCGGGGCCATCGACCCCCTCCCCGACGAGAACGACCCCGCCTACCGGGTGGCCGAACTCCCCGCCTCCAACGGCATCGCCACCGCCCGCGCGCTGGCCCGCTGCTACGCCGCGATGATCGGCCCGGTCGACGGCCACCGACTGTTCGCCCCGGCCACGCTCACCCTCGCCCGCACCGAGGAGTCGGCCGGCCCGGACCGGGTCCTGGTCGTCAGCACCCGCTTCGGCCTCGGCTACATGCTGCACGGCCCGGCGGCCCCGCTGCTGGCCCCCGGCTCGTTCGGCCACCCCGGCCGGGGTGGCTCGCTCGGGTTCGCCGACCCCGAATCCGGTATCGCGCTGGGCTATGTGACGAACGGTCTGCAGAAGGGAGTCACCGCCGATCCCCGTGCCCAGGCCCTGGTCAGGGCAGTACGGTCGGCGCTATGACTCCTCCTCACTCTGCTGGTTCACGGTTCGACGGTCACGGCGTACTCATCACGGGAGCAGGCCAGGGGATCGGTGCGGCCACGGCCCGCCGGCTGGCCTCGGAGGGCGCGCGCGTCCTGGTCACCGACCTGGACGGCGACCGCGCCGCACGCACCGCCGCGGAGATACGCGAGACGGGCGCGACGGCCGAGTCGCTGCCCTGCGACGTGGGCGACCGGGCCGCGGTCGAGGCCGCGGTGGCCCACGCCGTCGCCGCCTTCGGCTCCCTCGATGTGCTGGTGAACAACGCGTACGCCTGTGCCCCCGACGCGCCGTTCTTCGAGGACGAGCCCGACGAGGTCTGGCAGCGCGACCTGGACATCACACTCACCGGACCGTACCGCTGTGCCCGCGCCGCCCTACCGCACCTGGTGGCCTCCGGCCGGGGCGCGATCGTCAACATCGGCTCGGTCAACGGCGAACAGGACTTCGGCAATCACGCCTACAGCGCGGCCAAGGCGGGCCTGGGCAGCCTGACCCGTACCCTGGCGGGCCATGCGGGACCGCGCGGCGTACGCGTCAACCTGGTCGCACCCGGCACGATCCGCACCGACGCCTGGACGGGCCGCGACGCGGAACTGTCCCGGGTGAGCGGCCTCTACCCGCTCGGCCGGGTCGGCGAGCCCGACGACATCGCGTCCGCCGTCGCCTTTCTCGCCTCGCGCGATGCGGCTTGGATCACGGGGACGACGCTCCGCGTGGACGGCGGGCTGACGGCGGTCAACTACGGCTTCCGGGACGCGGTTTCGGGGGCCTGACCGATGCGGACCCGGTCCGCCCCGCGCCCGGGTCAGGCGAGCGCGGGGTGGACGAGCCGCCCGTGGAGGATGAGGGAGGCGGCCTGCTTGAGACGGCGCACGCGCACACTGATCTCGTAGCCCCTGATGCCCTCGGTACGGGCGAAGCGGCCGCTGAGGTAGCGGTAGAAGTCCGGGGTGTCCTTGCAGATGACCACGGCCATGATGTTGTGCTTGCCGCTGATGGCGGCGGCGAAGGCGCACTCGTCGTGCCCGCTGAGCTCCTCGCCGATCTCCTGGAGCCGGGGCAGGTCGACCTGGAGCCAGAGGGTGGCGTTGAGCTCGTAGCCGAGGCGTTCGGGCACGGTGTCGATGTCGTAGACCAGCGAGCCGGTCGCTTCGAGGGCCTCCAGCCGACGGGCCACGCGCGGCTTGGACCAGCCGGTGGCCTCCGCGAGCCGGGTGTGGGAGGCGCGGCCGTCCTCCGCCAGCGCTTCGAGGAGCGGGCGGTCCTCCTCGGTCGGGGTGAGCGGGGGCCCGGCGGGGATGGGGCGCTCCGCGGTCAGCAGCCGCACCTGCTCGTCGGTGAGCGAGCCCTCCCGCCCGGTCCAGCCGGCCGTGTCCGGGGAACCGAAGGCGTGGACGAGAAGATCGACGTTCAGGTCGAGGACCGAGGCCGCCCGGGGAAGCCGCCTCAGCAGCACGTCGTCGCCGGCGGTCCCGGCGGGCGAACGGATGATGCAGATGATCTCCGAACCGCCCGACGCGATGCTTGTGTACGCGACCTCCGGCCTGCGGGCCAGGGAATCCGCGAGCGGCCCCACGGCGTCCGGGCGGCAGCGCAGCCGCGCGATCCACTCGGACCGGCCGTGGGCGGCGGGGCTGCTCAGCCCGACGACGCGGACGACGCCGCCGCGGCGCAGGGCGCTGTAGCGGCGCGCCACGGTCTGCTCGGACACCCCGACGACCTCGCTGAGGCGGCGGAAGGAGACCCGCGGCGAGCAGTTCAGCCCATGGATGATTTTGCGGTCCAGATCGTCAGGCATGGATGAATGGTCACATGAGCGGCGCTCCATCCGGAGGTTCCATGACGTTCGCCGGGATCGCTTGGGGATTCATCGACGGTCGGGGCGAAGCTGGTCGGCGGCTTTGCGGGTGATCCGGCGGACCGCGCGGAACGCGGTGGTACGCCGGTGCGCCCGGGAGCGGGCGCACGCCGGACGGCGGTGCTCACATCGCAGCCGGTGCCCGCGCGGCACCCACCCCCGCAGCAGAAGGAACCTTTTCGTGAATTCCGCAACGACACAGGACAGATCAGGGCGGGGCGTCACGCTCGTCATGGCCTGCCTGGGCGTCTTCGTCGCCTACCTCCCCGTGACCACCGTGTCGGTGAGCCTGCCGGCCGTCCAGCGGGCTCTGGGCGCCTCCACGTCCCAGCTGTCCTGGGTCTCGGACGCCTTCGTGCTGCCGATGGCCGCGCTGATCCTGACCACCGGGGTGTGGGGCGACGTCCACGGCCGCAAGCGGGTCTTCCAGGCGGGCATGGCCTTCTGTGCGCTGGGCGCGGCGATCTCGCTGTCCTCGGACTCGGTGCAGGCCCTGTGGGCCGGGCAGGCCGTCTCCGGGCTGGGGGCGGCGGCGCTGCTGCCCACGACGCTGGCCCTGATCAGCCACGCGGCCCCCGACCACCGGGAACGGGGCAGGTTCATCGGCCTGTGGGCCATGTCCCTGATGGCCTCGCTCGCCGTGGGCCCGCTGATCGCGGGTGCGCTGCTGGAGCACGTCGCGTGGCGCTGGATCTTCCTCCTGCCCGTGCCGGTCTCCCTGATCGTGCTGGTCGTCGCGGCGTTCCTGCTGCCCGACTCGCGCGCCCCGCACGGCCGCCGGCTCGACTGGCCCGGACAGATCAGCGCGGCCGTCGCGGTCACCGCGGTCGTCTACGGCGTGATCGAGGGCGGCGCTGACGGCTTCGGCGAGCCCGCCGTGGTGACGGCCCTGGTGCTCGGCGCGGTATCCGCGGCCGTGTTCGTCGCCGTGGAGCGCCGCAGCGCGAGCCCGATGCTCGACCTGGCGCTGTTCCGCAGCCCGGCCTTCACCGCCACCGCCCTGGTCGCCATGATCAGCTTCCTCGGGCTGATCGGCTTCTTCTTCGTGCTGAGTCTCTACTTCGGCATGGTCCAGCACCTGACCACGATCGAGGCGGCACTGCGGATGGTGACGGTGTCCGGGGTGGCCCTCGTTGTCGGGGCGCCCATCGGACGCCTGATGCACCGGGTCTCCCCCCGGGTCCTGATCACCACGGGCCTGGTCGTCGCGGCGGGCGCGATGCTCTCGCTGACCGGCGTCGACGCCCACACCTCCTACGGCTCGATCGTCTGGCGGCTGGCCCTGCTGGGCCTCGGCATGGGTGCCGTGCTCACCCCGATGACCGCCTCCGCGGTGTCCTCCGTCCCGTACCACCTGGCCGGGATGGCCGCCGCCGGGAACAACGCCTTCCGCCAGGTCGGTGGAGCCCTCGGCCCCGCCGTGCTCGGTACCCTGCTGACCACCCGGGCCCTCGACGCGCTGCCCGGCCGCCTCGCCGACGCGGGGGTGCCCGCCGAGGCCGGTGCCCGCGTCCTCGACACCGCCCGCGAGCAGGGACTCGGCGCCGTGGCCGGGCTCGACCTGGACGCCGCCACCGGACCGGCCCTGACCGCCCTGGGTGACTCCTTCCTCGACGGCATGCGGCTGTGCCTGACCGTCTCGGCCTCGCTCGCCCTGCTGGCCGCCCTCGCCTGCGCCGTGCTCCTGCGCCCGGCCGCCAGGCCGACGGCCCCGGCGGCCCCGGCCACCGAGGAACCGCCGGCCCGCCTGGCGCCGGTCCCGGCGAGCTGAGCGCGGCGGCGAGTTGGAGCACGACGGTCGCGGTGAACGTCTTGGTGGTGCTGCCGATACGGATGCGCCCGCGCGAGGGCATGGGCCGCCCCGTACGCAGATCGGCGCTGCCGGAGGCGTAGGGCCGGACGTGACAACCAGGGGCCGCGATCTCGACGGCGGCCCCGCGATCGCGCCCCGCCCCGCCATGCGTGGCACGGCGGGGCGGGGCGGGGCGGGGGTTGGTTCAGGTCAGACGGCGCCGAACTCCCCGGCTTTGACGCCCGCCACGAAGGCGGCGAAGGAGGCGGGGGAGGCGTGCAGCACGGGGCCGCCCGGGTTCTTGGAGTCGCGTACGGGGACGATGCCGGTGGCGAGTGCACTGAGCGGGGCCCACTCGACGCAGGAACCGCCGCTGCCGCTGTACGAAGACTTGACCCAGAGGAGGGAGGGGGAATCAGTCATCAGGGGGTTCCCTTTCGCACTTCGTCGAACATGGCCACGGACGCCGCTTGGGAGAGCGCCTCAGCCTGAAGCTGATGGTAATACCTCACCAGCGGCAGCACGGACGTCAATTCCCTGTCCAAGTACCCATTGGTTTCAGACTCCACGTAGGACATCACCGAGCGGTCGGGCAGGGTCAGAAGGTTCACCAGCCGGTTGAACGGGCGGCGCTCGCCCATGGAGTAGGAGGCCACTTGAAGCACGGTGTCCGGCCTCTCGGCGCACTCGATGAGATGGGCCATCTGGCGTTCCATGACCGCTGCCCCTCCGATCACACGACGGATGCAGCTCTCGTCCAGCACCACGATCAGCATGGGCGGGATGCGGCGCACTAGGGCCGCCTGCCGCTCTATCAGCGCCTCGACCCGCTCCGATGCCTGATCCGGGGTGATCGTGCCCCGCTTCGCATGCCCCTCTTCGATGGCCGTGGCGTACTCCGGCGTCTGAAGCAGCCCCGGAATCACCCCAACGTCGAACATCCGGATCTCAGCCGCGCGGCTCTCCTGCCCCAGGTACTCCGGGAAGCCTTCCAGCAGACTGCCGTTCCGGAGCTCTGCCCACGCGCGTTCGAACGATTCGGCAGTGCTGGTGAATCCGAAGACAGTATCCACGCTCCGCGAAAAGCGGAGCGTTGGCGGTTTGCGGCCGGTTTCGATGGCCGAGATGTGCCTGCCCGAGTATTCCGCCAGGTCAGCCAGCTCATCCTGCGTCCAGCCGCGTACTTCACGGGAACTGCGTAAGCGGGCGCCGTAGGCCGCTCGCGGGCTTGCCTCAGGGTTCAACTGCTTAACGTTTACCAACGTGCCCTCCGATTGCGGAACGTTGAAGATGTCTCGACTCTAGGCCACGCTGAAGCCTCCTGGTAGTGGGATGACTACGGAGCGGAGTTGACGTGCCCGAAGACGACGACGTAGCCCTGACTCGTCACGAACCCCTTCAAGTCCCCCCGCCTGGAACGCTTTTCCGGGATACCGGCCATGGCGACCGGGTGGGTGAGTTCCGCGGGGTTGCCGGTCCGTACTGGTCGTTGCGCCCGGTCGGTGGCGGTGTGGAGTGGGAGGCGGAGCCCGAGTGGGTCCGGGCGCTGACTCCGGCCGAGCGGCTGAGCGTGGAGAACGCGCTGCGGAATCTGCGGAGCAGCCGGGGTGGGCTGTGAACGGGGCTGCGGTGCCGGGGGGTTACCGGTGCGAGGCGCTGGCCATGGAGTTCTTCGGGGGCACGGGGAAGATGGAGAGGCACGTGCTGGGCATGTTCCGGACCATCTCCCCGGTGCTGGCGCTGCGGTGGCTGGGCGGTCAGGCATTGTGGATCGCGGACCGGATCGACGCCGATCCCGACGCCGAACCGGACTCCGACTCCGGCTTCAGCCCGCGATGGGACCTGGAGCGTTCGGCGTGGGTGCAGCCCTTGAAACGGCTGCCGGTCGGCTCCACGCCCGACCGCCCCGCCGAGCTCCGTGCCTGGTACGAGGACCGGCAGGGCCAGCGCGCGGCCCAGGCACACATCAAGAACGGCAACCCGTTCCTCGTCGTCGTCCCCGACACCGACTTCACGTACACCCTCTCCGTGCAGCCCGATTGAAACGTGATGATCGACGGGATTCGGCTGTCACGGGATACCCTTCCGCAAAGGGCGGAGCCGCAGGGTCGTCGTGCTCAACTCGTGTGCAGCATCAGCCCGATGCCGACCACCATCAGCCCCGCCGCCGCGATCCGCGGGGCGCCGAACCGTTCCTTGAAGAACAGCGTCCCGATGGCCGCTCCGACGATGATCGACGACTCCCGCAGGGCCGCGACCGGGGCCAGTGCCGCCCGGGTCTGGGCCCACAGGACGAGGCCGTACGCCGTCACGGACAGGGCCGCGCCCAGCAGCCCGCGCGCGGCGAACGGCTTGAGCCGGCCGACGAGTTCGCCCCGGCGGCGGTACAGCGCGTAGGCCGGGATCGCCAGGCCCTCCAGGATCATCAGCCAGGCGATGTAGCCGAGCGGGGTGCCGGAGGCGCGTACTCCGACGCCGTCCACCGTGGTGTACCCGGCGATGGCCAGGCCGGTCGCGAGGGCGGCCAGCAGGGCCGGCCAGTCGGGGCGTCTGCCGGAACCCCGGATGCCCCAGAGGGCCAGCCCGACGAGCCCCGCCGAGGCCACCGCGACCCCGGCGGTGGCCCAGCCGTCCGGGTGCTCGCCGACGAAGACCGCGGCGAGGACCGTCACCACCAGCGGCGCCGTGCCCCGGGCGATCGGGTACATCTGCCCGAAGTCGCCCAGGGTGAACGAACGCATCAGCAGCAGCATGTACGCCACATGGAGCGCGGCCGAGACCAGCAGATACGGCCAGGCCGCGGCGGCCGGGAACGGCACGAGGAGGGCACCGGCCGCGCCGATCATCAGCCCGCCGCCGGAGATCAGGGTGAAGGAGAGGAGCTGGTCCTTGATCGCGTGCGCGATGGCGTTCCAACTGGCGTGCGTGACCGCCGCGACCAGGACCGCGAACGCGACCAGCGGTGTCACTTCGACTGCTCGCGCACGTCCACCACGGTTCCGCCAGCGTGCCCGATCAGCGACTTGGGGTCGAGCGGGAAGACGGTGTGCGGGGTGCCTGCCGCCGCCCACACCACCTCGTGGTCCAGCAGCCCCCGGTCGGCCAGCACCCGGGTCCTCGTACGGTGCCCGAAGGGGGGTACGCCGCCGATCGCGTACCCGGTCGTCTCCCGGACCAGCTCGGCCCCGGCCCGCTTGACCTTCCCGGCGTCCAGCTCCGCGCGTACCCGCTCCACGTCGACGCGCGAGGAGCCGTCCATCAGGACCAGCACGGGGACCCCGTCGGCCTCGAAGATCAGCGACTTGACGATCTCGCTCAGCTCACAGCCGATCGCGGCGGCGGCCTCGGCGGCGGTACGGGTGGCCTCGGGGAAGCGGCGGACCTCGACATCGAGCCCCAGCTCCCGGAGGGCCTCGGCGAATCGAGGGTGGGCTTCGGCAGCGGCGGTGGCATCGGAAGTGCTCATGCCCCGCACGCTAGCGAACGTCGCACGGGGCACGCGACGGGGTTCCACGCGTGCGGGGCGGCGGTCACCGCTCCTTGGAGTGATTCACCACGCAGGCGACGGTCAGCAGCACCCCGAACACTCCGACGGCCAGCAGTCCGAGGACCTTGAGGAGGCCCGTGCCGTCCGCCACACCTCTGACGGCGCCCGCGATCCCGCCGACGGCCGCGCACATTCCGAGAACGAACGTGCGTGACCCCCGGGGCCCGGCAGCAGTCATCTCACGACCCCGCGCGGAGGACTGCCGCCACCACCGGGCCTGCCGCGTCGCCGCCGTGGCCGCCGGACTGGACGACCGCCGCGGCGGCGAGGTCGTTGCTGAAGCCGGCGAACCAGCTGTTGGACGTGGCCTGGCCGTCGACCTCTGCCGAGCCCGTCTTGGCGCCCTTGTCGCCGCCGACCGAGGCCATCGCGGCCTTTCCGGTGCCCCAACTCGCGGTCTGGCGCATCATGTTGGTGACCTGCTGGGACGCGGACGGGGAAAGCGACCGGGAGGCGGTGGCGATCGGCCGGCCGTCGAGGTCCCGGTCGACGAGGATCGGCTGGCGGAAGGTGCCGTTCTTGGCGGTGGCGGTGATGGACGCCATGTTGAGTGCGTTCATCTGGATCGTGCCCTGACCGATGTACTGGGCGGCCGCCTCGCCACCGGTGGCCTCGGGCACGCTGCCGTCGAAGGTCACCACACCGGTCTGCCAGTTCAGGCCGATGCCGAAGACGTCGCGGGCCTCCTTGGCGAGCGCGGTCTCGTCGTCCACCTCGTCGATCAGCTTGATGAAGGCGGTGTTGCAGGACCGGGCGAAACTGGTGGTGAGCGTGGCCGTGTCCGGGAGGGAGAAGTGGTCCAGGTTGTGGAAGGTGCGGCCCTGCCACATCACGTCCTTCGGGCACTCCACCGGACGGTCGGCCGCCGCGACGCCCTTCTCGATCAGCATCGCCGCCGTCACGATCTTCATCGTCGACCCGGGTGCCTGCTTGCCCTGCATCGCCGTGTTGAAGCCGGTGGCCGGATTGTTGGCGACCGCGCGGATCGCGCCCGTGGACGGCCGGACCGCGACCACCGAGGCCTGGCTGAATTTCTTCACGGCCACCTCGGCCGCCGCCTGCGCGTTCGCGTCCAGCGTGGTCTGCAGCTTGCCCGGCCGGCCCTTGGTGAGGGTCAGCAGGGTCTTGTCCGGGCCGTTCGCGTCCGCGCTCTCGATCCAGGTCTCGATGCCCGCGGTGCCGCCCGCCTTCTCCCCGTACTTCTCGCGCAGTGTGTCCAGGATCGAGCCCAGGGAGGGGTACTTCTCCTTGGTGAGCGTCCTGCCGTTGCGGTCGACGGCCTCGATCGACGGCGTCGACGCCTCACCCGTCTTGAGCGACGCACCGGCGGTCAGATCCGGGTGGATCACGGCGGGGGCCCAGTCGACCAGCGGCCTGCCGGTGGTCAGGCCGCGCACCACGGTCAGTTCGGAGGAGTACGACCAGGGCTTGGACTTCCCCTCGAACGACACGGTCGCCTTCACCGTGTACGGCACCTTCGTGCCGACCGCCGGGCCCGGAGTGATCACCGCGTCGGTGACATGGGCGCTCTCGCGGTAGCCGGTCAGGGCCGTTTCGGCCTCGGCCGCGTTGTTGGTGAGCTGGGACGCGGCGGCCGCGTCACCGCTCGCCCAGGCCTTGAGGAACTTCTTCGACGCGTCGTCGATCTCCGCCTTGGTGACCGGCCCCGTCTTCACCTCGGCGGAGGTGGACTTGCTGTCCGTGCCGTCGCCGCCACCGCCGTTCAGGTCGTCCAGGACGTTGTACGCCCCGTAGCCCACCCCGCCGACCACGACCGCGAACACTCCGCCGACTATCGCAACCTTCGCTCCACTGCGCATCCCTGCAGTCCCCCTCCCCAGGAGTTCCCCTTGAACGCGTTCAAGGGGATGCTGCCGGGCACACTACGGGACGACGGTGACAGTCGAGATGGTTGTTATAGGAACGCGATACATGCGGCATGAACATGACGGTCAAGTCAAGGTGTGCCGGTCAAATCCAGGTATCCAGCCACATTCGGTCCCGCCAGGACCCGTCGGGAATGGGCGTCCCCGTATAAATGGGCCAGAAATAAATGAAGCCTCGCGCATGGCGGCGCAGACGGCCCCGACCAGCGGTTTCCCTGCCGGACGGGGCCCGAAGACCTGGTGTGCTGTCCATGGAATGACGCGGGTGTGGCTTGGATCTGGCTGGACGCGCGACGCCGGGCATCCCTCCCCTAACCCCTAGGGGGCGGGGGATCCGCGTGCTGATCCGACAAGCCGGAAGACAGGGAGGCCGCGCCGAGTGGGCCGACGCGCCGGCCTGGCCCGCCACCGCCGCTCCCGGAGCTCGCCGCCGACAAGAACTTGGCCACCGGTCGGGCGCTCGACCCGCGCCGCTCCACCCCTACCACCGCCCGCGGCACGGCCGAACCACTGCATGGGCCGATCGCACCGGGCCCCTGCTGTCTGCGTGTGGGTGCGGACGGTGGTGGGGCGTCAACTGAGGGACACCGCCTTTTCGTTGGCTTCCGTCTGCCGGTGTGGGCGGTCGCGAGGAGCGGCAGCCCGGTCGGCGTGGTGCGCAACGAGGTCGGCATCGTCACCCACCCCGGCGGATGCCGGAACGCGGCAACCGTGTTCACCCGCTCTTGCCCGGGCGCCGACGACACAGCGATCGGCCGCGCCGTCGGCGCTGAGGCCGCCTGTGCCATCGCCGCGCTGCGGGCCGGGGCGTCCACGGCGTGACGGCCAGCAGGTGGCCGATCGGCCACCCACCCTGACCGGTGAACGACAAGGAGCAGGACTCCAGCAGGAGGTCGGTGCGTCGCCGTACGCCACGAGTTGGATCACGGGCCCATCCCTGAGCCGTACGAGGTACGAGTGGGCCGGAACAGAGACTGGAGGCGATCCGAGACACTGATTCTGTACAGAGGACTGGCATGGCTCTACGAGGCGGACGAACGATTTCCGTGCTGACGGTCGGCGCGGTGACGGCCGTGACGGCAGCGCTCACCCCCGTGACGGCGTTCGCGGCGGGGGATCCGCTCCAGCAGTATGCGCAGCAGAAACTCCGTTGGGAGCGCTGCGATACGGGCGGGCCGGCGGAGTTCGAGTGCGCGAAGATCAAGGTGCCGCTGGACTACAGCGACCCCGGGGGCCGGAAGATCGACCTCGCGATATCGCGGATCAAGGCGGGCAGCGCGAAGGAGCGGCACGGCGTGCTGCTGATGAATCCCGGGGGTCCGGGCGTTCCGGGGCTGACCATGCCCACGGAGATGGAGCCGCTGCTGACGGCGGAGGTACGAGAGCGGTTCGACCTGATCGGTTTCGACCCGCGAGGCGTCGGGCAGAGCTCGCCGATCGGCTGCGACCTGACGGGCGACGAACAGACCTTCCAGCACCCCTACACCGCAAGGACGTTCGCGAAGGACGTGGCCCGGGCCCGGACGGTGGCCGACAAGTGCTGGGCCAAGGCGGGGGACGTGCTGCCGCACCTCACCACCCGCAACACGGCACGGGACATGGACGTCGTCCGGGCGGCACTGGGAGAGAGGAAGATCTCCTACTTCGGGTACTCGTACGGCACGTACCTGGGCGCCGTCTACACGCAGATGTTCCCCCGGCATTCGGACCGGTTCGTGCTCGACAGCGCGCTCGATCCGACGCTCGCGTGGCGAGGGATGTTCCGGGGATGGTCGGCGGGGGCCGAACTCGCCTTCACCCGGTGGACCGAGTGGGCCGCCGCGCGCAACGCCACGTACGGGCTGGGCCCGACTCCGGCGGAGGTCCGGAAGACGTACGGGGAGCTCATCGCCCGCGCCGACCGCACGCCCGTCCCGACGACGGGCGGGACCCTCAGCGGCGGCGCCATCCGTTCCGAGTACGGTGCGTTCGTCCACGTCGCGACCGTCACCCCGTGGATCGTCGCGTTGAAGGCCGCGGCTGCGGGCGGACCGCCCGCGCCGGCCACGCCGACCGCGTCGGCGGTGCCCGACTCCGTCCCGGTCCGGTCCGCCGACGCGGGGGCGGGGGCGTTCGGTGCGGACGTTCCGGCGGACAACCAGTCCGCCGCCGTGTGGGCCGTCTTCTGCGGCGACACCCGCAGCTGGCCGCGCAACCCCGAGCGGTACCGCCGGGACGCGATGCGAGACCGAGCCAAGTACCCGCTGGCCGGCGACCTGGGGGCCAACATTCAGCCGTGCGCGTTCTGGAAGTCGGCGGGAAGCGAGCCGGCCACCGTGGTGAGCAACGACGTCAACGCGCTGATCGTGCAGAACCAGTGGGACCCGCAGGCGACGCTGGCCATGGCGCAGGGCATGCGGCGGGCGCTGCACGGTGCGCGGATGGTCACGGTGGCCGGCGGTGAGGGCCACGGCGTGGTGGTGGCCGGCCCGTCCTGTGCGGACGCCGGCGTCACGCGGTACTTGACCACGGGCCAGCTGCCCGCGAAGGACCTGACCTGCGGCGGCTAGTGTCCTGCGCCGGAGATCCGTCGGCAGAAGCGGGCGAGGGAGTCGAGGATCTCCTCGGCCGTCTTGGTCCAGATGAACGGTGTTGGGTTTTCGTTCCACTCCTTTACCCACGCACGGATGTCGGCTTCCAGGGAACGCACGCTTTTGTGGGAGCCGCGGCGGATCTTCTGGTCGGCGAGGAAGCCGAACCACCTCTCCACCTGGTTGATCCAGGACGAACTGGTAGGGGTGAAGTGCAGGTGGAATCGGGGGTGTTTGGCCAGCCATGCCTTGATGGCGGGCGTCTTGTGGGTGCCGTAGTTATCGCAGATCAGGTGGACCTGGAGGTGCCCGGGAACCTCCTTTTCGATCTTGATGAGGAACTTCTTGAACTCCGCTGCCCGGTGCCGACGGTGCAGCGAGGTGATGACTTCGCCGGTCGCGACGTCGAAGGCCGCGAAGAGGGTGGTCAGACCGTTGCGGACGTAGTCGTGGGTGCGACGCTCGGGCATGCCCGGCATCATCGGCAGCACCGGCTGAGACCGGTCCAGCGCCTGGATCTGCGACTTCTCGTCCACCGACAGCACCACCGCCCCTTCGGGCGGATTGAAGTACAGCCCGACCACGTCGTAGACCTTCTCCACGAACAAGGGGTCCGCCGACAGTTTGAAGGTGTCCGTCAGATGAGGCTTGAGATGGAACTTGCGCCAGATTCGGCCCACGGTCGACTTCGACAGCCCGCTGCGGTCGGCCATCGACTTGCGCGACCAGTGCGTGGCGTTCTTCGGCATCTCCTCCAACGTGCTGACCACGACGGCCTCCACCTGGTCGACGCTGATGGTGGGCGGTCGACCCGGCCGGGGCTCGTCCATCAACCCGTCCAGCCGGGCGGCCAGGAACCGCCGACGCCACTTGCGGACCGTATCCGCCGCTACCCGAAGATCCCGCGCCACCACAACAATCGGCGGAACGTCAGGGCCTGCACACGCCAGCACGATCCGCGCCCGTAACGCCACCGCCTGCGCAGACGTCGCCCGCCGGGCCCAACGCTCCAGCACCGCACGCTCGTCAACGGACAACAACAACGGTTCCAGCTTCGGACCACGACGCGGTGCGGGCACACCCGCAGAAACACTCATACAGGAACTAACGATGGATCTCCGGTGCAGGACACTAGTGCCGTGACCGCATTGGTTCGCCGGGTTGGTCAGGCTGCGATCTTGAGAGGGCGTCCGCCCCAGCGGATGCCCGTCGAACGCTGCATCAACAAGCTCAAGCAGTGGCGCGACCAGGCTTGCTACTCGCTGAGCATGCTGGCATTTCTACGAGACTTCGATGCTCTGCGGGACAGGTGCGCGAGCAGCCGACCCGCGCCGACGGCCACGTAGAGCACGACCAGAACCCCGAGTCCGAGGTCGAGCCAGTCATAGGCCGCGCCCCTGAAGAACGAGGCCCACGCCCTGGCCCCCGCGACGGATCCGGCAACCACCAGCAGCACCGACGCCACCGCGTACAGCGCCTTCGCGGCCCCGGGCCAACGCTCTTTGAGTAGTTCACCACCCGCACCGAGTACGACCAGCGCGGCGAAGGCATCGTGCGGCTCCAGACGCCCCGTCCCGATCGCGTCCACGATGTTGATCAGAGCGCCGATCGACCCGACGACCAGGACACCTTGGGATATACGGCGGCTCATCAACCCTCGCCCTGCGGCCAAACTTCGTTGGCAATGAATCAATCTTCGCTGTCGCAGGTTAGTGACACCCGCGCCCGCCCAGGGGTTCGGGTGTCACGGCCCCCGTGACGGTGTCAGGTGTCATGCGGATGTCAGAGCCGTTCCCTGGGCCGACCGCCGGGCCGTCTGTGGGCCGTCCGCGGGCGGCCGATGGGCACCGATGATGGCCGACAATCACCGAGAGGCCGCAGTCGACGACTGCGGCCTCTCGGTGCTCCTGCCCAGCTAGATCCAGGTGTCCAGCCACATCCGGTCGCGCCACGAACCGTCGGGGATCGGCGTGCCCGTGTAGATCGGCCAGAAATAAATGAAATTCCAGATGATCAGCAACACCAGTACGCCCGCCGCGATCGCCCCCAGCGTCCGCCGCCGTTCCCCCGCCGGATCGCCGGTCACCGGGCCGAGTTCCCGTTCGGCCCCGGTCCCGGCCGCCGGACCCAGCATCGCGCCGATCATCATCGTGACCGCCAGACACAGGAACGGCACGAACACGACCGCGTAGAAGAGGAAGATCGTGCGCTCCTGGTAGAAGAACCAGGGCAGCCAGCCCGCCGCCACACCGCAGGCGATCGCCCCCGCCCGCCAGTCGCGCCGGAAGAACCAGCGCCACAGCACGTACACCAGGGCGAAGCACGCCGCCCACCACAGCAGCGGCGTCCCGATGGCCAGCACCTCGCGGGAGCACTTGCCGGTCGCCGACGCCGCGCAGCCCGGCTGCTCCTCCCAGAAGTACGAGACGGGCCGGCCGAGCACGATCCAGCTCCACGGATTGGACTGGTAGGTGTGGCCGGACGTCAGATTCACATGGAATTCGTAGACCTGGTACTCGTAGTGCCACAGGCTGCGCAGCCAGTCCGGCAACCACGTCCAGTTGCCGCCCCTGCCGTCGGTCTGGGCCCAGTTCCGGTAGTAGCCCTTGTCGGTGACGATCCAGCCGGTCCAGGAGACGAGGTACGTGAGGATCGTGACCGGGACCGTCGAGACGAACGCCGGCAGCAGATCCCGCTTCAGCACCGCCGTGTACGGGCGAATCGCACCCGCGGTCCGGCGCGCGCCCACATCCCACAGCACCGTCATCAGACCGAAGCCGACCAGGATGTACAGGCCGTTCCACTTGGTGGCGAAGGCCAGCCCCAGCATCAGACCGGCGGTGAGCCGCCACGGACGCCAGCCCAGCCGCAGATTCTCCGCGACCCCGGCATCGGGGCGCAGCACACCCTCCTCGTCGACCGGCAGCGCGGCGGCGAGGCGGCGCCGCGCCCAGTCGCGGTCGATCAGCAGGGCGCCGAACGCCGCCAGCACGAAGAACATCAGCACGAGGTCGAGCAGCGCGGTGCGGCTCATCACGAAGTGCAGACCGTCGACGGCGAGCAGCGTGCCGGCCAGGCACCCCAGGAACGTCGAGCGGAACATCCGCCGTCCGATCCGGCACAGCATCAGCACCGACAGCGTGCCGAGCACGGCCACCATGAACCGCCAGCCGAACGGTGTGAAACCGAAGATCTGCTCACCGATCCCGATGATCCACTTGCCGACCGGTGGGTGCACCACATAGCCCGGATCCACCGGGACGTGCACCTTCGACGGATCGTCGAGGATCAGCTTGTCGATGTCCTTGGGCCAGTTCCCCTCGTACCCCTGGTTGATCAGTGCCCAGGAATCCTTGGCGTAGTACGTCTCGTCGAATATCAGCGCGTGCGGGCTGCCCAGGTTCCAGAACCGCAGCACCCCGGCGACCAGTGCCACCAGCAGCGGGCCGCCCCAGGCGGACCACCGGACCAGGCGCTCGGCCATGGGCGGAGAGATCCCGAGCACCGCCCACAACTGGGCGCCGGGGCGGGTGTACGGCGGAACCAGCCGTTCACGCAGCCCGATTCCGGGCCGGGGCGAATGGCCGAAGCGGCGCAGCCGCTGCTGCCAGGATGTCGGCTCTTCGCCGTGCGGTTCCCCGGCGTCTTGGCCCTGCCGGGCTTCGGGCGCAGTACTCGTCACCGCGCCATCGTAGGGAACGCATCTGTGCGAGCGCTGTCGCCCGTGCTGGGAGGATGACTCATGTGACTGGAACGACTGGAACGCTGGTACTCGCAGGAACCCCCATCGGCGATGTGGCGGACGCCCCGCCACGCCTCGCCGCCGAACTGGAGACGGCCGATGTGGTCGCCGCCGAGGACACCCGACGTCTGCGCCGCCTCACGCAGGCGCTCGGCATCCACACCACGGGGCGGGTCGTCTCCTACTTCGAGGGCAATGAGTCGGCCCGTACGCCCGAACTCGTCGAGGCACTGACCGGCGGCGCCCGCGTCCTGCTGGTCACGGACGCCGGGATGCCGTCCGTCTCCGATCCCGGCTACCGGCTCGTGGCCGCAGCCGTGGAGAAGGACATCAAGGTCACCGCGGTCCCCGGCCCGTCCGCGGTGCTCACGGCTCTCGCCCTGTCCGCGCTGCCCGTCGACCGTTTCTGCTTCGAGGGCTTCCTTCCGCGAAAGGCGGGCGAACGGCTAGGCAGACTGCGCGAGGTCGCCGACGAGCGCCGCACCATGGTCTTCTTCGAGGCCCCGCACCGGCTCGACGACACCCTCGCGGCGATGGCCGAGGTCTTCGGCGCCGACCGTCGGGCGGCCGTGTGCCGGGAGCTGACCAAGACGTACGAGGAAGTGAAGCGCGGCCCGCTGGGCGAGCTGGCGGTCTGGGCGGCCGAAGGGGTACGCGGCGAGATCACCGTGGTCGTCGAGGGCGCTGCCGACTCCGGACCCGAAGAACTGGACGCCGCGGAGCTGGTACGCAGGGTGCAGGTGCGCGAGGAGGCGGGGGAGCGGCGCAAGGAGGCCATTGCCGCTGTTGCCGCAGATGCGGGGCTGCCCAAGCGCGAAGTCTTCGATGCGGTCGTTGCAGCAAAGAATGCGGCGCGAACCGGGCCGGCCGAGGGCAAAGGACTGGCGTAAAAGGCAAAGCGCGAGCCGCGCATCGGGCCTTTCTGCCACGAGAAGGCCAAATCCGCTCCAACACTCGACAGGGCCTGGTGCGTTCCCGCCGGTAGCGGCGTCCACTGGACCAGGGACGCATTCTCCGGAGTGCTTGTCCGACGGACAAAGGAGCGAGCATGAGCGAGAGCGCAGCAACCACCGTTCACGAGGCGTATGCCTTCGCTTGCATGAGGTGCGGATACGGCTGGGAGCAGGCCTACGAGATAGAGCACCACGTCGACGGTGCCAACAACGATTTCGTCATATACAAGGCGGACGGCGAGCGGGTGCCCTCACCCCTTTCCAGGCCGACCTGCACGAACTGCGGCGGACACCTGGTCCGGATCATGCGGGCCGGCCGGGTCTCGGCCGCCCAGCAGCTGCTCCACAACTCCACGTCGACGCGGCCGGCGATCGAGGACATCGGCGCCCGGGAGGGCGAGGCCGTGGCCGCCACCGCCGCACCCGCGGGTGCGGGGCATCACTGGCACCTGTCCGACCTGCTGCACCCCTTCCACCGCAAGTAGGGCCACCGGCGCGGTCCTCGTACGATCGTCGTCATGAGCCGTTCCGAAGCCCCGCCGCTGCCCGAACCCCTCCGGGTACCGGTCGCCGATTCGCACACCCACCTGGACATGCAGGACGCAACTGTCGAGGAGGGCCTGGCCAGGGCCTCGGCGGTCAATGTGACCACCGTGATCCAGGTGGGCTGCGACGTGGCCGGTTCGCGCTGGGCCGCAGAGACCGCCGCCGCGCATGCGAACGTGCACGCGGCGGTGGCCCTCCACCCCAACGAGGCCCCGCGCATCGTGCACGGCGACCCGGGGGAGCCCCCCGGGGCTGGAGGAGGCCGGTCGCGGCAGGGGGTGCGTGAAGGGGGCGGCCGGGCGGCACTGCACGAGGCCCTCGCGCAGATCGACGCGCTGGCCGCACTCGACCACGTACGCGGTGTCGGCGAGACCGGGCTCGACTGCTTCCGTACCGGCCCTGAGGGAATGGCCGCGCAGGAGGAGTCCTTCCGGGCCCACATCGAGATCGCCAAACGGCACGGCAAGGCGCTGGTCATCCACGATCGCGAGGCGCACGCGGATGTGCTGCGCATCCTCGCCGACGCGGGTGCCCCCGAGCGGACCGTGTTCCACTGCTACTCCGGCGACGCCGACATGGCCCGGATCTGCGCGGATGCCGGGTACTTCATGTCCTTCGCGGGCAATGTCACCTTCAAGAACGCCCAACCGTTGCGTGACGCACTGGCCGTCGCGCCGATGGAACTGGTCCTGGTCGAGACGGACGCACCGTTCCTGACCCCCGCCCCGTACCGCGGACGGCCTAACGCGCCCTACCTCATTCCGGTCACGCTGCGTGCCATGGCGGAGGTGAAGGGCGTGGACGAGGACACCCTGGCGTCGGCCATCTCCGACAACACCGCCCGCGCATTCGACTACTGACCGGTACGGGCCGGTGCCGGCCGACTCCCCGGCTACGGGGTGTAGTTGAGCCGTTTTGGAGAGTCATCGATGCTCCGCTATCGTCCCGGGCGCCATCAGGCGAGCCGGCCGATCGGATCCTCTGGAGCGTCGTGAGCAATTCGAAGGGCAGTCACCGTGCAGCACGCGGCAGGGGGCGTACGGCGGTGGCGATGCCGCCCGCCCGTCTCCCGGCCGCCGCATCCGTATCCGTACCGCTCCATGAGCAGCTGACGCTCGCCGCCTGGGCGGTGCGCGCCCCGACAGTCGTCGATACGCCCCTGCTACCCGGCCGGCCGGCACTCCCCGGCAGCGACGGCGGCCGGGCGGCGGCGCGTCGGGGCGGGCGGCGACGCAAGGTCCCCGTCCGCCCCGAGAGCCTGCGCCGCCTCGTCCCGCAGGCCCTCGTCGTCGCGTTCCTGGCCGGTGGCACCACCGCTTTCGTGGCCTGCGACAAGGCGGTGACGCTCGATGTCGACGGCACGCCCCGCACCCTGCACACCTTCGCGGCCGACGTCGACGAACTCCTCGCCGACCAGGGTGTCACCGTCGCCGCCCACGACACCGTCACCCCTGCCCTCGGTAGCCCGCTCGCCGACGGCGACGAGGTCGTCGTGCGGGCGCGGAGGTAGCGGAGGCGGCGGAGCGGGAGGCCGCACGTGCAACGGGGGCGAGCCCCCGGCCGCGCCGCGGCCGTAGGCTTACCGGGTGAGCACCACTGAGCCCGATGCCCTCCTGGGCCCCGCAGACATCCGCGAGCTGGCCGCCGAGCTGGGCGTACGCCCGACCAAACAGCGCGGTCAGAACTTCGTCATCGACGCCAATACGGTCCGCAGGATCGTGCGGACGGCGGAAGTCCGCCCGGACGACGTCGTCGTCGAGGTCGGTCCGGGGCTCGGCTCGTTGACCCTGGCGCTGCTGGAGGCGGCGGACCGGGTCGTCGCCGTCGAGATCGACGACGTGCTGGCGGGCGCCCTGCCGGCCACGGTCGCCGCCCGGATGCCGGGGCGCGCCGACCGGTTCGCCCTGGTGCACTCCGACGCGATGCTGGTCCGGGAGCTGCCGGGCCCGGCGCCGACCGCGCTGGTCGCGAACCTTCCGTACAACGTCGCCGTGCCGGTCCTGCTGACCATGCTGGAGCGCTTCCCGTCCATCGAGCGGACCCTCGTCATGGTCCAGGCCGAGGTCGCCGACCGGCTGGCCGCCAAGCCGGGCAACAAGGTCTACGGCGTGCCGTCGGTGAAGGCCAACTGGTACGCGGACGTCAAGCGTGCCGGGTCCATCGGCCGCAATGTCTTCTGGCCCGCCCCGAACGTCGACTCCGGCCTGGTCTCGCTGGTCCGGCGTACCGAGCCGATCACGACGAGCGCGAGCAGGACCGAGGTCTTCGCGGTCGTCGACGCGGCCTTCGCCCAGCGCCGCAAGACGCTGCGGGCGGCCCTGGCCGGCTGGGCGGGCTCCGCGCCCGCCGCAGAAGCGGCCCTGGTCGCGGCCGGGATCTCGCCGCAGGCCCGCGGCGAGGCGCTGACGGTCGAGGAGTTCGCCGCCATTGCCGAGAACAAGCCCTCCGGGAGCGGCGAGTGAGCGTCACCGTCCGCGTCCCCGCCAAGGTCAACGTCCAGCTCGCGGTCGGCGCCGCGCGCCCCGACGGCTTCCACGACCTGGCCAATGTCTTCCTCGCCGTCGGCCTGTACGACGAGGTCACCGTCACCCCCGCCGAGGAACTGCGCATCACCTGCTCGGGCCCGGACGCCGCCAAGGTCCCGCTGGACGCGACGAACCTCGCTGCCCGCGCCGCGATCGCACTGGCCGAGCGGCACGGCATCGCACCCGATGTGCACATCCACATCGCCAAGGACATCCCCGTCGCGGGCGGCATGGCGGGCGGCAGCGCCGACGGTGCCGCCGCCCTGCTGGCCTGCGACACCCTCTGGTCCACCGGTGCCCGCCGGGAGGAGCTCCTCGCCATCTGCGCGGAGCTCGGCAGTGACGTGCCGTTCAGTCTGGTCGGCGGCGCGGCTCTCGGCGTCGGACGCGGCGAGCAGCTGACCGCGATCGACGTCGGCGGAACCTTCCACTGGGTCTTCGCGGTCGCCGACGGCGGGCTCTCCACCCCGGCCGTCTACGGCGAGTTCGACCGGCTCACGGCCGGTACGGACGTCCCGGATCCCGCTCCGTCCGCCGCGCTCCTGGACGCGTTGCGGACCGGTGACGCCACGGCTCTCGCGGGCGCCCTGAGCAACGACCTCCAGCCCGCCGCGCTCTCCCTGCGCCCCTCCCTCGCCGACACCCTCGCCGCGGGCACCGAGGCCGGCGCCCTGGCCGCCCTGGTCTCGGGCTCCGGGCCGACCACCGCGTTCCTGGTGGCGGACGCGGAGTCGGCGCGGAAGGTGGCCGAGGCGCTGATCACGTCGGGGACGTGCAGGAACGCACGGGCCGCGGTGTCCCCGGCGCCGGGCGCCACGGTCCTGTGAGCCGGGCCGGCCGGGTGGCGCCGCCGCCCGGTCAGCCGAGCCGCACGCTCTTCTTCGCCAGCTCGTACGCCGGGAGCATCGCCTCGTGCTCCCGCGAGTCCAGCCCGCCCAGATGGACCACGACAGGACCGTCCGGGGTGGAGACGGCGAAGGCCCGCTCTTTCTTGGGCTCGTCCAGAAGCTCGCTGCTGACCGTGTAGTCGGCCTCGGTCGCGGGCATGTCACCGGCCCCGGTCCCGGTGTACGTGATCTTTCCGGCGCCGTCCTCGTCGGCGATGAACGCCTCCAGGACCTGGCGCGGGGTGCGGCCGGATTTCTCGCCCTGCCACACCCGCAGATACCCGATGTTCCCCGCCGGCTTCGCATCGATCTCGCAGACCATGGTGAGCCGGCCCTGCACGCCCAGTGCGGCACCGAGCTCGGAGTCCGGATCGACGCTGACGGCCTTCGGCTTCCAGGACGCCGCGAGGTCGAAGGTGACGGGCAGCGGGCAGGCCGAGCCGGAGCCGCCGACCGTGCCCCCCTCGGCGGCGGTCTTCCCGGCCGCCCCGGCCTTCTGCGACGGCTTCCCGCCGGCCGGCTTCTCGGCCACGGCCCCCGCATCCTGCGACGCCGACGAACAGCCCGCCAGCACAAGCGTCGCCAGCAGTGCCGCCGGGGCCATGCTCCGCACCGGCCCACGGACAGCATTCCGCGCGGTGTCACGCACCGTCGAAGTCCCCACTGAAGTCCCCACCCCTGAGATGTTCGAAGATCTTCCGACCGGGCCCCCGCCCCTTGATCGATTGCCGCACGCTATCGCAGCCGCGAGCCGACTACCCTGGGACGTCGATCGATCCCCCAGGCAGGAGTGAAATGGCCGTCAATCTGGTCAATGTCGAGCAGGTCAGCAAGGTGTACGGCACCCGTGCCCTGCTCGATGGTGTGTCCCTCGGTGTGTCCGAGGGGGACCGGATCGGTGTCGTGGGCCGTAACGGCGACGGCAAGACGACCCTCATCCGGATGCTCGCCAGGCTGGAGGAGGCGGACAGCGGCCGCGTCACCCACAGCGGCGGGCTGCGCCTCGGCGTCCTCACCCAGCACGACTCGCTCGACCCCGAGGCGACCATCCGCCACGAGGTGATCGGCGACCTTGCCGACCACGAGTGGGCGGGCAGCGCAAAGATCCGCGATGTGCTCACCGGACTCTTCGGCGGGCTCGCCCTGCCGGGCTTCGAGCACGGCCTGGACACCGTCATCGCCCCGCTCTCCGGCGGCGAGCGGCGCCGGATCGCGCTGGCAAAGCTGCTCATCGCCGAGCAGGACCTGATCGTCCTCGACGAGCCGACCAACCACCTCGACGTCGAGGGCATCTCCTGGCTGGCCGGCCATCTGCGGGCACGCCGCTCGGCGCTCGTCTGCGTCACCCACGACCGCTGGTTCCTCGACCAGGTCTGTACGCGCATGTGGGACGTCCAGCGCGGCACGGTCCATGAGTACGAGGGCGGCTACAGCGACTACGTCTTCGCGCGGGCCGAGCGGGAGCGCATCGCCGCGACCGAGGAGTCCAAGCGGCAGAACCTGATGCGCAAGGAGCTGGCCTGGCTGCGCCGCGGTGCCCCCGCCCGTACCTCCAAGCCGCGCTACCGCATCGAGGCGGCCAATGAACTGATCGCCGATGTGCCGCCGCCGCGCGACACCAGCGAGCTGATGAAGTTCGCCAACGCCCGGCTCGGCAAGACCGTCTTCGACCTGGAGGACGTGACCGTCCAGGCAGGCCCCAAGACGCTGCTCACCCACCTCACCTGGCAGCTCGGCCCCGGCGACCGGATCGGCCTGGTCGGGGTCAACGGCGCGGGCAAGACCTCGCTGCTGCGGGCGCTCGCCGAGGCGGCACGCACACAGGGCGACGCGCAGCCCGCCGCCGGGAAGGTCGTCGTCGGCAAGACCGTCAAGCTGGCCTACCTCTCCCAGGAGGTACACGAGCTCAACCCGAACCTGCGGGTGCTCGAAGCGGTCCAGCAGGTACGGGACCGGGTCGACCTGGGCAAGGGCCGGGAGATGACCGCGGGTCAGCTCTGCGAGCAGTTCGGCTTCTCGAAGGAGAAGCAGTGGACCCCGGTCGGTGACCTCTCGGGTGGTGAGCGGCGCCGGCTCCAGATCCTGCGCCTGCTGATGGACGAGCCGAACGTCCTCTTCCTCGACGAGCCCACCAACGACCTCGACATCGAGACCCTGACCCAGCTGGAGGACCTCCTCGACGGCTGGCCCGGAACGATGATCGTGATCTCTCACGACCGGTTCTTCATCGAGCGGACCACGGACCGGGTGATGGCGCTGCTCGGCGACCGCACGCTGCGGATGCTGCCGCGCGGGATCGACGAGTACCTGGAGCGCAGGCAGCGGATGGAGGAGGCGGCCACCCCCTCCGCCGCACCCGCGGCGGCGAAGGAGAAGGCCGCGTCGGCCGCGAGCGTCTCCCCGCAGGCCGCTCGTGCGGCGAAGAAGGAACTGCAGAAGGTGGAGCGGCAGCTCGACAAGATGTCGACGCGGGAGACCGCGCTGCACGCACAGATCGCGGAAAACGCCACGGACTTCGAGAAGGTGGCGAAGCTGGACGCGGAGCTGCGCGAACTGGTCGCTGAGCGCGATGAGTTGGAGATGCGCTGGCTGGAACTGGCCGAGGACGCCTGACCGCTGCGGTGCCTTCGGTGCGACCGGTGGGGCCTGTGGGGCGGGTGATAGAAAGAAAGCTCGCCCGGCACAGGTAGAGATGCCGGACCGGTCCGCACGAAGGGGGACGTGCTGATGACCCAGCCGCCCGGCCAGCAACCGCCGCAGGGAGGCTTCGGGGCTCCGTACGATCCGCCGCCGGGGTCGGTTCAGCCGTCGTCGCCACCTCCACCTTCCGGATACGGCCCCGTGCCGCCGCCCGTTCAGGCCGCGGGACCGTACGGTGCGCCTGCGCAGCCGGGCCCGTACGGCGCACCCGCGCAGCCGGGGCCGTACGGCGTCCAGCAGCCCGGTCCGTACGACGCACCCACGCAGCCCGGTCCATACGGGTATCCAGGGCAGCCGCAGCCCGGATACGGCTACCCGCAGCAGCAGCAGCAGCCGCCGCAGCAGCCTCCGCAGCCCGGTGGCGGAGGCTTCTTCCGGGGCAGGCGCGGGACGGTCATCGGTGCCGTGCTGGCAGTGGTGTTGCTGGCCGGCAGTGGCATCTGGCTCGCCACGAGCAGGGGCGACGACGAGTCGAATCCCACGGCGAAGGCGAGTGCCGATCCCGGGCCGAGTTCCACAGGCGGCGGGGGCGACGGCAAGGCCAAGGACCAGGACCAGGACCAGGACACGCACGACCTCCGTGCCGAGGCCGACGCGCTCAACGCCAAGCGCAGTCCGGGCGAGGCGAAGGTCCTCTGGCTCCAGGAGGGCGGCGTCGATGTGCCGCGCAACGGCTCGGACGTGTACGGCCCCTGGATCGTCGGCGACACCATCGTCAAGGCCATGTTGCACACGCTCTCCGGTTACTCGGTCACCGACGGCCGCCAGAAGTGGAGCCTTCGCATGCCGTCGAATCTGTGCGCGGCGCCCTCGCAGGCCACCGCCGACGGCAAGATCGTCCTCGGGATCGAGTCCGGCCACGGGGACCAGGCGTTCTGCGACGCGCTCCAGATGGTCGACCTCACGACCGGCAAGGCCGGCTGGCACAAGACCTACGAACGCCAGGGCGCCTGGGACGGGCTCTCCCACGTCGCGATGGCGATCAACGGCGACACCGTGACCGTGGGGCGCACCACCAGGACGGATGCCTTCCGGGTCAGTGACGGCAAGGTGCTCTGGGGCGAACTGCCGGGGAACTGCCAGCCGTTCGGCATTGCGAGCGGCCCCGTGGCGATCGCCGCCACCAGCTGTCAGACGGCGGCCGACGACCACAAGGAACAGCAGGTGCAGCGGATCGACCCGGTCACCGGCAAGGTCCAGTGGACGTACAAGGTCAAGAAGGGCTGGCAGGTCGCGCAGTTCTACTCGGCGAGCCCACCGGTCGTCTCGCTGAAGCAGGACGACAAGTGGGCCATCCTCGTGCTCAACGAGAACGGTACCTACCGCTCTCAACTGGTCGGTGGCACCGAGGACTACGTGACGGAGTGCGACGAAGACCTCCTCACCGACGGCAGGAGTCTCGACAACTGCCTCGGCGTGACGGCCGACGACCGGGCGGTCTACCTGGCGACGAAGCCCGACCCGGCGGCTCGCCGTCCCGCCAACAAGGTCGTGGCCTTCGACCTGAACACCGGTCGGACCAAGTGGAAGGCTGCGGCGCCGGCCGGTCAGACCATGATGCCGATGCGGGTGGAGGGCGGCAGGCTGCTGATGTATGTGGCGGCGGAGAAGAACAAGGGCGGCGGTATCGCGTCCCTCCCGCCGACGGGTGGTACGCCGCAGATGGTGCTGCGGCACCCGGCGGCGGCCGCCGCGGTCGAAAGGGACTTCTCTCTTTCCCGGGTCGCCTATGCGAACGGGCGCTGTTTCCTTGTGCAGGCGAGGATCAGTGGGATCGACGACGAGGCGGAGAAGTCGATGAGGTCGATCGTGGGCTTCGGCAGCTGACGGGCCGAGGCGTAACGAGGGCATCACGGGGCGGTTCTCCCTTGGGAACAGGGGGTGGACCGGCCCGGTGTCCGAGGTGTTGCGGGTGGTACAAAGAAGCCCCGCTCGACTGTCGTAACGCCGCGGGATCCATGCCCGATTCGCTCCTTTCCGGGGAGTTCGGGGGGTCTTGTTGGACTCTTCGAGCCCTGCGGAATCGCGGGGGAGAACGGAACGGGTACCGGACCGCACGAAGGGGGACGTGCTGATGACCCAGCCGCCCAGCCAGCAACCGCCGCAGGGAGGCTTCGGCGCACCGCAGGAGCCGCCGCAGGGGAGTCCTCAGCCGCCTCAGGGTCCGCCGCCGAGTGGTCCGCCGCAGACCCCGCCGCCCGCGCAGCCGCCCCAGGCGCCGCCCGCGCAGCAGGCCCCGCCGCCCGGCTACGGCTACCCGCAGACGCCCGGTCAGGCGCCGGGCCAGGCCCCCGGTTACGGCTACCCCCAGCAGCCCGGCCCGTACAACCAGCAGCAGCCGGGCCCGTATGCCCAGCAGCCCGGTCCGTACAACCAGCAGCCGGGTCCGTACGGGCAGCAGCCGGGTCCGTACGGGCAGCAGCCCGGTCCGTACAACCAGCAGCCCGGTCCGTACGGTCAGCCGACGCAGCCCGGTTACGGCTACCCGCAGCAGTACCCCGGCGCACCGGCCTCCGGCGGCCCCGTTGGTCAGGGCGGCGGCAACTCCCCCAAGCGCAAGCCCGCGTTGATAGTCGGCGCCGCGGCCGTCGCGCTCCTGCTGATCGGCGGCGGCATCTACATCGCCACGCGCGGGAGCGACGGCGACAAGAAGCCCGTCGCGGAGAAGAGCGGCGACGCCAAGCCGAGCAGTTCGCCCTCCGTCAACGAGGGCAACGGCAACGGCGACGGCCGCGAGGTCGATGACGACCTCAACGCCGGGCGCAAGGAGGGCGAGGCGAAGGTTCTCTGGCTGCAGAAGAACGACATCGACCTGCCGGGCAACGGCTCGGACGTGTACGGCCCCTGGGTCGTCGGTGACACCGTCGTCAAGGGCATGTACCGTGCCATCTCCGGCTACTCCGTGGCCGACGGCAAGCAGAAGTGGACGCTGAAGCTGCCCGCCGACCTGTGCGCGGCGCCGTCGCAGCCCACCACCGACGGCAAGATCGTCATCGGGGTCGAGAACGGCACCACCGACAAGGCCGACTGCGCGGACCTCCAGATGATCGACCTCAACACCGGCAAGGCCGGCTGGAAGAAGTCGATCAAACAGAACGGCGTCTGGGACCTGATGGCGAACATCTCGCTGGCCATCAGCGGCGACACCGTGGCGGTCGGGCGCACCGGCAACTCCAACGCCTTCCGGGTCAGTGACGGCAAGGAGCTGTTCGGCAACCAGCCCGGCGACTGCCAGCCGTTCGCCTTCGCGGGCGGCCCCAAGCTGATCGCCGCCTCCAGCTGCCGCACCGATGACGTCGGCAATCCCCAGCATCAGATCCAGGAGCTCGACCCGGTCACGGGGAAGCCCCGGTGGACGTACCGGCCCAAGCGCGGATGGGAGATCGACCGGGTCTACTCGGTGAGCCCGCTGGTGACCTCCCTGAAGAAGGACAAGGAGTGGAGCGTCCTCTCCCTCAAGGAGAACGGCTCGCTCCGCTCCGGACTCGTCAGTGACAAGGGCGACAAGTTCGCGACGGACTGCGGCAACGTTTTCGCCATCTTCGGCAACTCCCTGGACGGTTGCACCGGCGTCGCCGCCGACGCCAACACGTTCTACATGTCGACCGCGCCGGACTCCAGCGGCATCACCGATACGAACAAGGTCGTGGCGTTCAACCTGAACACCGGCCGGTCCAAGTGGAAGGCCGCGGCTCCGGCCGGGCGCACGGTGAAGCCATTGCGCATGGAGGGCGGCAATGTGCTGCTCTACGTGAAGGCCGGGTACAACAAGGGCGGCGGGATCGCCACCCTCGCACCGACCGGTGGCACGCCGCAGATGGTGCTGCGGCACCCGGTGTCGACGGCCCAGATCGAGAGCTCCTTCTACAACCCGAAGATCGTCTACGCGGACGGCCGTTCCTTCATCGCGAGCGGACGGATCAGCGCGAGCAACGACAAGGAAGAGCTGGAGATGAAGACCATGATGGCCTTCGGTAACTGACGGCTCACCAAGGCTTTCGACGGCCCCGACCCACCAACTCCCTTTCCCCAGAGGTACGTACGCCATGACGCAGCCCCCACAGCCGCCCAACGACCCGCCCCAGGGCGGATTCGGTGCCCCGCAGGACCCCCCGCCGGGCGGGTTCGGCGCACCGACCCCGCCGCCCGCCGACCCGTTCGGCAAGCAGCCGGCCACCCCGCCCGCGGGCGGATTCGGTGCCCCGCAGACTCCTCCGCCCGCGGGCCCGCCGCAGCAGCCGGGCCCGGGTTACGGCTATCCGCAGGGTCAGCCCCCGCAGCCCGGTTACGGCTACCCGCAGGGTCAGCCCCCGCAGCCCGGTTACGGCTACCCGCAGTCGCCCGTGCCCGGCCAGCCGCAGCAGGGTTACGGATTCCCGCAGGGCCTGCCGCCCGGCCAGCCGCCGCAGCAGGGGTACGGCTACCCGACCACCCCGATGCAGCAGCCGCACCCGCCGCAGCAGAACGGGAACGGGGGCAAGAAGTTCACCACCCGGATGCAGATCATCGTCGCCGCGTCGGTCGCCGTCGTGCTGATAGTCGCCACGGGCATCTGGTTCTCCTCCAGCGGTGGTGACGACGGCAAGAAGGGCAAGGCGTCCCAGTCCAGCGGCGGCACCACCGAGGACAAGGGCGGCGGTCAGGGCGGCGCTGCCGATGGCGCCGGCAAGGAGAAGGCACCGGCGGACCCCAAGTCCAGGGTTGTGTTCCAGTTGCCGGAACCGAAGGTCGATGAAGTCACCAAGGTCAACGGTTCCTGGCTGACCGACAAGGCGTATGTGAAGACCGGCCTGAACGAGATCGTCGGCTACGACGCGGCCAAGGGCACCAAGCTGTGGTCCATCCCGCTGGCGGGCCAGGTCTGCGCCGCCTCCCCGCACATGTCCAAGGACTACAAGACGGCCATCGCCTTCGAGGAGGCCAAGCCGACCAAGGCCAGGAAGTACCAGCCGTGCAACCAGATCGGTGCGATCGACCTGAACACCGGCAAGCTGATGTGGAGCAAGTCGGTGACCGCCGCCACCAGCGGTGACCAGCCGCTCAGGTACAGCGGGGTCACGCTCAGCGGCACCACGGTCGCCGCGGCCGGCACCGAGGGCGGCGCGGCGTTCGACCTGAACACCGGCGCCGAGCGCTGGAAGCCCAAGGTCTCCGCCGACGGCTGCTACGACGCGGGCTACGCCGGTGGCGAGGCGCTCGCCGTCGTCCGCAGCTGCGGTACGTACGACGACCCGCAGCTCGTCATCCAGGCGCTGAACCCGACCACCGGCGCCCCGCTCTCCTCCTACAAGATGCCGCCCGGTGTCGACTACGCGAGCATCGTCTCCACCAAGCCGCTGGTCGTCGCGGCCGACGTCGGCGACACCGCCGGTGACGGCAGCGGCATCTCGGACTTCTTCTCGATCGACGCCTCCACCGGCAAACTGCTCACCAGGATCGCGGCGGACGGCGAGAAGTACGCCGCGCGCTGCGAATCCACCGAGGTCGAGAGCTGCCGGAAACTGGCCGTCGGCAACAACCGCATCTACGTGCCGACCGAGGACCACGAGGGCACCGGCGAGTACGGCGACACCAACGAGATCGTCTCCTTCGACCTCACCACGGGCAAGCCGACCAGTGACCGGGCCGATGCGGGCGAGCGCTACACGATGTTCCCGGTCCGCATGGACGGCGGCGACATCATCGCGTACAAGGCGCCCCCGTACGACAAGGGCGGCCAGATAGTCTCCATCGACGGCTCCACCTTCAAACAGACGGTGCTGATGGAGAACCCGAGCGAGAAGTCCGTCCACGACGCCGAGACCAGCTTTACCGGAGACTACTCCGAGATGCTCTACTCCGGTGGCCGGCTGTGCATCTCCCAGACGATGATCAGCAAGGGGGGCGGGGCCTCGCTGACCGACAAGGAGTACCTCGCCGTCTCTTTCGGCACCAGCTGATCCCGTACGCAGTACCTGTGACCCGGCCCTGCCGGTCGATCATTCGACCGGCAGGGCCGATCGTTTTCCGCCCGTCGAGCGGCCCTGAATGGCACATAATCCGACACTCCGGGGGCCTTCTGCCGGGTTAGGGGTCCGGAACGTCGAACAAGCGTGTAGCTTGCCGGGTCAGGGCGGGCCGGGGGGCCTGGTGCCGGTGCTATGGGGGTGTGCTCGATGGGCGTGCGGCTCATGGTGGTCGATGATCACCGACTGCTCGCCGAGGCGCTCGCCTCGGCGTTGAAACTGCGGGGCCACCGGGTGCTCGCGGCGGCCGCGCCGACTTCGGGGGCGGCGGAACTGGTGGTCAGCAGGGCGCCGGAGGTCTGCTTGTTCGGCACCGCGGCACCTGCCGAACCCGGCGCCTTCGACCCGATCGTACGGATCCGGCGCGAGCGCCCTCAGGTGGCCGTGGTGGTGCTCGGGCCCGTGCCCAGCCCGCGCGGGATCGCGGCGGCTTTCGCGGCAGGCGCCGCGGGATATGTCCGGCACGACGAGCGCATGGAGGGCGTCGAACGGGCGATGGTCAAGGCGCGAGCCGGAGAGGCCGCGGTGGCGCCGCAACTGCTCCAGGGCGCCTTCGCCGATCTGCTGAATCCGGTCGCGGCGCCGGACGACGAGGGGCAGCGGCTGCTGCAGATGCTCACCCCGCGCGAGGTCGAGGTCCTGATCCGGGTCGCCGAGGGTGAGGACACCCGGCTGATCGCGGCCGGGATGCGGATCGCGTCGAGCACCGCGCGTACACATGTGCAGCGGGTGCTGATGAAGCTGGGTGTCGGCTCCCGGCTGGAGGCCGCGGCGCTCGCGGCCCGCACGGGACTGCTGGACCGGGCGGTGCCGCTGGACAAGCAGGGGCCCGGCGGCATCGGGTGATGCCGCCGGGCCCCTGCTGAAGGCGGTACGTCAGCCGTCCGCCGGTTCCGGGCCGTCGGCCGGCGCCTGCGCCGGGCGCAGCTTCAGCCAGACGAGGAAGAACAGCCCGAGGACCAGCATGGCCAGGCCGGTCCACAGGTTGATGTGGACGCCCTGGGCCTTCTTCAGGTCCGCGTCGGACGGGTTGATCCCGGCGATGGTGACGATCACGCCGTAGACCACGAAGAGGCCGCCGATGATCCGCCGGATGTCGAAGAGACGGGCCGCGGTCGCGGACTTCTGCTCCAGTTCGGAGACTTCCTTGTGCAGGTCGGACATGGTGAGTTCCTCCGATCAGAACGAGTACGGGACGTAGCACAGGGCGGCGAGGACGATCGCGCCCCAGCCCAGCAGGGCCGGCTTGCGGTACCAGGCGCTGTCGCCCTCGGCCGGTGCCTCCTCGGCGTCCGGGGACTCGGTTCCGTAGACCAGACCCGCCAGTTCGGCCTCGGGCTTCGGGGCCGTGAAGAGCGTGACGGCGACCATGACCACCGCACCGGCGACGAAACCGACGATCGCGGAGACGAAGTTGGCGCCCTGGTCGGTGGGGATGTCGATGATCCCCTGCTTGTAGATCACGAAGTAGTTGACCATCGCGGCGGTGGTGCCCGCGACCAGACCCCAGACACCGGACTTCATCGAGGCCCGCTTCCAGAACATGCCGATGATGAAGACCACGAACATCGGGACGTTGAAGAAGGAGAACAGCGTCTGGAGGTAGCTCATGATGTTGGAGAAGCTGGCGGCGATGAAGGCCGTGCCGATGGAGGCCAGCACCCCGATCGCCGTGATCAGCCGGCCGAAGCGCAGGTAGTACGCATCCGGCTGGTCCTTCTTCACATAACGGGCCCAGATGTCGGTGGTGAACACCGTGTTGAACGACGACACGTTCGCCGCCATGCCGGCCAT
Organism: Streptomyces sp. NBC_01224; assembly: GCF_036002945.1. NCBI lineage: Bacteria > Bacillati > Actinomycetota > Actinomycetes > Kitasatosporales > Streptomycetaceae > Streptomyces > Streptomyces sp. NBC_01224. The sequence goes on from NZ_CP108529.1 coordinate 5,407,804, forward strand.
GAACGCGGCCAGCAGACCGGTCACCGCGATGCCGAGCACACCGTTGGGCAGCAGCTCCTGCATCAGCAGCGGGATCGCGTCGTTGTAGGTCAGGTCGGAGCCGGGGGTACCGATCTTCGGTACGAGAACGGCGGCCACCAGGCCCGGGATCATCACCAGGAAGACGATGAAGATCTTCGGGAACGCGGCGATCAGCGGGGTGCGCTGGGCGGCGGAGAGGTTCTTCGCGGACAGGGCGCGCTGCACCTCGGCGAAGTTGGTCGTCCAGTAGCCGAAGGAGAGCACGAAGCCGAGGCCGAGGATGATCGTCAGCCAGTTGGCGCCGAGCGGGTTGGCGTCACCGATGCCGGTGCCGCCCCAGGCGGAGAGGAAGTCGGAGCCGTGGCTCTTCTCCAGTGAACCGGTCAGGCCGTCCCAGCCGCCGACGCGCTTGAGACCCAGCAGGGTCAGCGGGATCAGCGCGGCGAGGATGACGAAGAACTGCAGCACCTCGTTGTAGATCGCCGAGGAGAGACCGCCGATGGTGATGTAGATCAGGACGAAGAGGCCCGCGACCACGATGGCGACCCACTGCGGCCACCCGAGCAGCGCCTCGACGACGATCGACAGCGCGTAGAGGTTGACGCCCGCGATCAGGATCGCCGCGAAGGCGAAGAGTACGGAGCTCAGCAGGTGCGCCGACTTGTCGAAGCGCTGGAGCAGGAACTCCGGTACGGACCGGACCTTCGACCGGTAGTAGAACGGCATCATCACCAGGCCCAGGAAGACCATGGCCGGGATGGCACCGATCCAGTACCAGTGCACGACCGCGACACCGTACTGCGCGCCGGTCGCTGCCATGCCGAGGATCTCGGTGGCACCGAGGTTGGCCGCGACGAAGGCGAGCCCGGTCACCCAGGCGGGGAGTGACCGCCCGGAGAGAAAGAAGTCGAGGCTCGTCTTCACGCTCGCCCGTGCGGCAAAACCTATGCCGAGGACGACGACGAAGTAGATCGCCAGGATCGTGTAGTCGAGCCCGTTCGTGGGGAGCCGAAGCCCTTCGGCCAGGTAGTGCATGTGGGGGTACTCGCTTCGTTGCGCGAACTGAACTCGAAGGAAACTACGCTCTTGCGTTCAAAAACTGAACACTTTTCCTGGGGATCTTTGTTTGATTGTGATCGTTTAGCCAGTAAATCCAGGCCGGAGGCGCCAGAGATCCTGCTCACATGTGCCTTGTCGGCGTCATTGACGCGTCTGTTGACTTGTGATTCATTGTGTTTGATTATGTTTGGAGGAACCTGGTGAAGAAGACGGTTACGACGCTTGCCGACGGCCGGGAGCTGCTCTACTACGACGGTTGTGACGATGTCGTGCGCGACGCCGTCGACCGCCGGCCCCTCGACGCCGTCTCGACCTCGTCCGAGATCCGCCGTGACCCGTTCCTGGGTGACAGCGTCGCCATCGCCTCGCACCGCCAGGGCCGCATCTACCACCCGCCGGCCGACGAGTGCCCGCTCTGCCCCTCGCGGGACGGCCGGCTGAGCGAGATCCCCGAGGCGGACTACGACGTCGCCGTCTTCGAGAACCGCTTCCCCTCGCTCGCCGGTGACTCCGGCCGCTGCGAGGTCGTCTGCTTCACCTCCGACCACGACGCGTCGTTCGCCGACCTCACCGAGGACCAGGCCGCCCTGGTCCTGGCGGCATGGACCGACCGCACCGCCGAACTCGCCGAGCTGCCGCAGGTCAAGCAGGTGTTCTGCTTCGAGAACCGGGGCGCCGAGATCGGCGTCACGCTCGGCCATCCGCACGGGCAGATCTACGGCTACCCCTTCGTCACCCCGCGCACCGAGCTGATGCTCCGTTCGATGGAGGCCCACCGTGCCGAGACCGGCCGCAACCTCTTCGACGACGTCGTGGCCCGCGAGGAGAAGGACGGCTCGCGGATCGTCATCAGTGGCGAGCACTGGGTCGCCTTCGTGCCGTACGCGGCGCACTGGCCGTACGAGGTCCACCTCCACCCCCGCCGCCGCGTCCCCGACCTGAGGGAACTCGACGAGGCCACGCGCACAGAGTTCCCACAGATCTATCTGGAACTCTTGAGACGATTCGACCGGATCTTCGGCCCCGGCGAGCCGCCGACCCCGTACATCTCGGCCTGGCACCAGGCGCCGTTCGGTGTCCCGGGACGGCAGGACTTCGGGCTCCATCTGGAGCTTTTCACCATCCGACGTACCTCCGGCAAGCTGAAGTTCCTCGCGGGTTCCGAATCCGGCATGAATGTGTTCATCAACGATGTGCCGCCGGAGGCCGCGGCCCAGCGACTGCGAGAGGTAGCGAGCGAATGAGCAAGCCCCAGAAGAAGTACCTGGTCACGGGTGGCGCGGGTTATGTCGGCAGCGTGGTCGCCCAGCATCTGCTGGAGGCCGGTCACGCGGTCACCGTCCTCGACGACCTCTCGACCGGGTTCCAGGAGGGCGTCCCGGCCGGGGCCGAGTTCATCGAGGGCCGCATCCAGGACGCGGCGAAGTGGCTGGACCCCTCCTACGACGGGGTGCTGCACTTCGCCGCGTACTCGCAGGTCGGCGAGTCCGTCGTGGACCCGGAGAAGTACTGGGTGAACAACGTCGGGGGCTCCGTGGCACTGCTCGCCGCGATGCGGGACGCCGGGGTGCGGACCCTGGTCTTCTCCTCCACCGCCGCGACCTATGGCGAACCGGTCACCTCCCCCATCACGGAGTCCGACGCGACCGCGCCCACCAACCCCTACGGCGCCACCAAACTCGCCGTCGACCACATGATCACCGGCGAGGCGGCTGCGCACGGACTGGCCGCCGTCTCGCTGCGCTACTTCAACGTGGCCGGGGCGTACGGCGGTTGCGGGGAGCGGCACAGCCCCGAGTCGCACCTCATCCCGCTGGTCCTCCAGGTCGCCCTCGGACAGCGGGAGTCGATCTCCGTGTACGGCGACGACTACCCGACCCCCGACGGCACCTGCGTCCGCGACTACATCCATGTCGCCGATCTCGCCGAGGCCCACCTGCTGGCCCTGGACGCGGCCACCGAGGGCGAGCACCTGATCTGCAACCTCGGCAACGGCAACGGCTTCTCGGTGCGCGATGTCATCGAGACCGTCCGTGAGGTCACCGGCCACCCGGTCCCCGAGACCGTGGCCCCGCGCCGCGCCGGTGACCCCGCCGTGCTGGTCGCCTCCGCCACCACCGCCAGGGAGCGGCTCGGCTGGACGCCGTCGCGCGCGGACCTGACCGGAATCGTCTCCGACGCCTGGACGTTCGCCCGCCGAGAGGAGCCCACCGCCCCATGACCGGGAACAGTGAGCTGACCGCCGCCTTCACCGAGCTGTACGGGAGTGCCCCCGAAGGGGTCTGGGCGGCACCCGGCCGAGTGAATCTGATCGGCGAATACACCGACTTCAACGACGGTTTCGTGATGCCGCTCGCGCTGCCGCACACCGCGCGGGCCGCCGTCGCCCGCCGCACCGACGGCGAGCTGCGGCTCCACTCGACCGACGTACCGGGCGGTGTCGTCCGGCTCCGGGTCGACGAGCTGGCCCCGCACCAGGGGCACGGCTGGGCGGCGTACCCGGCCGGAGTCGTCTGGGCGCTGCGCGAGGCCGGTCACCCGGTCACCGGGGCGGACATCCAGCTGACCTCCACCGTTCCCACCGGCGCCGGGCTCTCCTCCTCCGCGGCCCTCGAAGTCGTCACCGCGCTGGCTCTGAACGACCTCTTCGAACTGGGGCTCTCGGCCTCGGAGCTGGCGGTCCTCGGCCAGCGCGCCGAGAACGCGTTCGTCGGCGTGCCGTGCGGGGTCATGGACCAGATGGCATCCGCCTGCTGCACCGAGGGCCACGCGCTGTACCTCGACACCCGCGACCTCACCCAGCGCCAGGTCCCCTTCGACCTGGCTGCCCACGGGCTGCGGCTGCTGGTCGTGGACACCCAGGTCAAGCACGCGCTCGGCGACGGCGCGTACGCCGAGCGGCGGGCAGGCTGCGAGGCGGGGGCCGCCGCGCTCGGCCTGCGAACGCTGCGCGAGCTGCCGTACGAGGGTCTCGGCGCGGCCCTGGACGCCCTGGCCGAGGCCGGGGTCGACGAGTCCGTGGTGCGTTACGTACGCCATGTGGTCAGCGACAACGAGCGGGTGGAGCAGGTCATCGCGCTGCTCGACGCGGGCGACGTGCGGGGCGCGGGCCCGGTCCTCGACGCGGGGCATGTCTCGCTCCGCGACGATCTGCGGGTCTCCTGCCCGGAGTTGGACCTGGTGGTGTCGGCGTCGGGCGAGGCCGGGGCGCTCGGTGCGCGGATGACCGGTGGTGGCTTCGGCGGCTCGGCGATCGTGCTGGTGGACGAGGCGCAGGCGGACATGGTCGCCAAGTCCGTACTGGAGGCGTTCGCTTCGGCGGGGTACGCGGCGCCGCGGATCTTCCCCGCCATCCCTTCGGCGGGTGCCCGACGCCTCAGCTGAGGTTCTTGGTCAGGATGAATTCGGTGATTCCGGGCGGGTAGTTCTCGACCCGCCCGCTCACCTCGTAGCCCCGCTTCCGGTAGAAGTCCGGAGCCTGGAAACCCCAGGTCTCCAGTCGGGAGCGGGTGCAGGCCCGGTCGGCCCCGGCCACCCGTTCCGCCTCGGCGAGCAGCCGTGAGCCGAGGCCGCGGCCGCGGTGGCGGGCGTCGACCCAGAGCTGGTCCACATGAAGCCAGTACGCCCAGGTGCGGCCGGTCAGACCACCGGCGACAGCGCCCAGCTCGTCAAGTACCCACACTTCCAGGGGGATTTCCTGACCGGCGGGGTCGGTGCGCAGCGCGCGGAGCTCAGGGGAGCCGGCTGTGTTGTCGTCGCGCAGTCGCCGACTGAGCAGGGTGCGCCGCCCTTTGTCCACTTCTGTCTCAAGACGGAACATGTAACACAGCCTACGGAGCAGAGCCTGTCAGTTCTGCGAATTTCCTTCCGACCCGGCGCCCCGGCCGTACCCTGATGCACAGCACCGGTGGGGGCCGGTGCTGATTCAGGGGTACGAGACAGTCGGGTACGGCGCCCGGGGCGGGTTGCAGTCGAAACACGGCGGCGGCCGTGGGACTGCGGTCCATTTCCCCGATCCGGGCGGCCGTACCCGCGCCGTTCCGTCCCTTCGGCGGGCCGGGGGTGGCCCAGCAACAGAGGCAGTTTGGGGGTGCCTGTGGTTCGTATCCGGGTTCTCGTGGTGGACGACCACCGCATTTTCGCCGAGTCGCTCGCAGCGGCGCTCGCGGCCGAGCCGGACGTCGATGTGGCGGCGGCGGGCAGTGGCCCCGCCGCGCTGCGATGTCTGGAACGGGCGGCCGCCGAGGGGCGAGGCTATGACGTGGTGCTGATCGATGCCGAACTGGGCACCCTGGCCGGGGCGAGGGAGCGCCGGGCACCCGTTCCGGTCCCCCGCAGCGGGGAGAACGGCCCGGTGGACGGCATCTCGCTGGTCGCCGGGGTCCGTGCGGGCCGGCCTTCCGTGCATACGGTGGTGCTCGCCGAGAAGGACGACCCGCTCCGGGCCGCGCTGGCGCTGCAGGCCGGGGCCTCGGGCTGGGTCGCCAAGGACTGCTCACTGCAACGCCTGCTCACGGTCATCCGGGGGGTGCTGCGCGACGAGACACATCTGCCCCCGGCCCTGCTCACGGGCGTGCTGCGGGAGCTGACGGCGGCGCGCAAGCACCGCACCGAGAGCGAGGAGCTGGTCGAGTCACTGACCCCGCGCGAGCGCGAGGTGCTGCGCTGCATGGTGGCGGGCCTGGGCCGCAAGGCAGTGGCGGAGCGGCTCTACCTCTCCCCGCACACGGTGCGTACGCACATGCAGAACGTGCTGGGGAAGCTCGGCGTGCACTCCACGCTGGCCGCGGTCGCGCTGGCCCGGCGGGCGGGTGTCGGACCGGTCGATCCGGAACCGGCCCTAGCCGGGGATGTTGTCGAACGGAGCAGTCAACTGGCGTAGCAGTCCGGCCAGTTCACCGCGCTGCCGGGCGGAGAGCTCGCCCAGGATGGCGCGCTCCTGGGCGAGCAGGCCGGCCAGCGACTGGTCGGCCTTGTCGCGCCCCTCGGCGGTGAGCCGGACCAGCACGCCGCGGCGGTCGCTGGGGTCGGGGAGCCGCTCGACGAGGTTCTTCTTGGTCAGCCGGTCGATGCGGTTGGTCATCGTGCCCGAGGTGACCAGGGTCTGGGTGAGCAGCTGGCCGGGGGACAGCTGATAAGGATCACCCGCGCGGCGCAGCGATGTGAGTACGTCGAACTCCCACGGTTCCAGATTGTGCTCGGAGAAGGCGATCCGGCGGGCCCGGTCCAGATGGCGGGCCAGGCGGGAGACGCGGCTGAGTACCTCGAGTGGTTCCACGTCGAGGTCGGGGCGCTCGCGGCGCCATGCAGCGACCAGTCGGTCGACCTCGTCCTCCATGTGGATCAGTGTAGAGGGTCTGTCGACATGAAGTCTCTTGAATTCGAGTGTCTTGACATCAAGATACTTCTGGCGTGATCCTTGTGCCATGACCACACCCACCTGGGATCCGCAGCAGTACCTGCGCCACGCGGACCATCGCACCCGCCCATTCCACGACCTCCTGGCCCGCATCGCCGAGCCTCCGGCTGCCCCCGCGCCCCGTGTCGCCGACCTCGGCTGCGGAGCGGGAAACGTCACCACCCTCCTCGCCGACCGCTGGCCGAAGGCCCGGATCACCGGCTACGACAACTCCCCGCAGATGCTGGAGCGGGCCCGGGAGCACGCCGGCCCCCTCCTGGACTTCGCCGAGGCCGACGCCACGACCTGGACCCCCGCGGAGCCGTACGACCTGATCGTCTCCAACGCCCTGCTCCAGTGGGTTCCCGGCCACACCGCGCGCTTCCCGGTCTGGCTGGACGCGATCACCCCCGGCGGCACGTTCGCCTTCCAGGTCCCCGGCAACTTCGACCAGCCCAGCCATGTCCTGATGCGGGAACTCGCCGGGTCCCCGCGCTGGCGCGACCGGCTGGCCGGCGAGCTGCGCCACGACGACGCGGTGCTCGGCCCCGCCGCCTACCTCGACGCGCTGACGGCCCCCGGCATCACGGCTGACGTCTGGGAGACCACGTATCTGCATCTGCTGCCCGGCGAGGACCCGGTGCTCGACTGGGTGAAGGGCACCGGCCTGCGCCCCGTCCTGACGGCCCTCGCCGACGACCCCGAGGCCCGCGAGGCGTTCCTCGCCGAATACCGCGACCAGCTCCGCACCGCCTACCCCAAGGGCCCGCACGGCACGGTGTTCCCGTTCCGCCGCATCTTCGCCGTGGCCCGCAAGGAGACGTGATGATCGCCGCCGTCGACCACGTCCAACTGGCCGCCCCCGAAGGTTCACAGGACGCGCTGCGCAGGTACTACGTGGACGCCCTCGGCATGACGGAACTCGCCAGACCCCCCGCACTCGCGGCCCGCGGCGGCTGCTGGTTCCAGGCCGGCCCGGTCCAGCTCCACCTGGGCATCGAACCTGACTTCCGCCCGGCGAAGAAGGCCCACCCGGGCCTGCGCGTCACGGATATCGAGGCATACGCGGCGCGACTGAAGAAGCACGGCGCCGAGGTGCGCTGGGACGACGAACTGCCGGGGCACCGGCGCTTCTTCAGCCACGACCCGGTGGGGAACCGGCTGGAGTTCCTGGAGCCGGTGGGCCACTGAGCGACACGGCGCGTCCTGCGCCTTCCGCGTGAAGGAGCACTGCGGCGCGGCGTCGCGGTCGCGGGCCCAGGAGGCCGGCCACCGTCGCGGCCTTCGAATCCAAGGCGGAGGCAACTGACGACAACGCCGGAGGCGGAGGTCCCGGACGCCGCGACGCCGCTGACAACCGCGGGCGAGGTCGTAAGTTCCCTGGAGGCAAAGGATATTGCCCTTACCGTGCCCTTCCGTCCCTGGGTCCCCGCGCCTGCGCCCACCTAGCGTGGCTCCATGCGTAGCCACGAGAGCCCCGGGCAGACACACAGCACGCCGCCCGCGTCCCCCGTACGGAACAGCCGCGGCCCCCGCGCCTCCGCGGGACTGCAGAGCACCATGGGCAACGCGGCCGTATCGCAGCTGATCACGGTGTCCCGGATGATGACCGAGGGCGATTTCAAGCAGAGTACGGCGACCTTCGGACCACGCGGCCGCTCCGAGATCGCCAAGGTGGACAACGCGCTCAGGGCGTTCTACGCCCTGCCGGACGACAGACCGGGTGCCCGGCTGCTCGCCCTCAAGGACATCGTCAAGGCGTGCGGCGACTATGCCGCCCACAAGGCCGAGGGAGGGTCGCGCGTAGGGGGCGCCCAGCAGCTCGGCCAGCAGGCCGCGGCGGCGCAAGGACAGCTGGACCCCGAGGCGGTCTTTCGGGACCTGCTGACCGAACTCGACCGCATGATGAGCGAGGGGAAGAACCCGGACCTCGACATCCGCATGCCGGCCGGTGAGGCCCAGAAGGCGGCGCAGGCAGTCCCCGCGGACCGGTTCCACGCGATGATGGGCGACTTCGTCCGGAAGCTGGGGGCGCTCCGTGAGGACCCGGCGCTACCTGAGGAGACGCGCGCCGTCATCGGGGAACTGATGGCCGTGGTGCCCCTGGTGACCGTGATGCAGTACCCGCAGGGCGGCATGCCGGGCATGAAGCTCAACCCGGCCACCGACGGCGGCGGCCCGGCGTTCACGTTCAACGTCGACACCCAGGCCAGGGGCGGCACCTCCTTCCTGCTGGGGCACATCGCCCACGAGCTGACCCATGTCGCGGCCCACCAGGCGTTCGGCAGCAGCCCGGTGATGGAGCTGGTGCAGTCCGGGGCGACCGATGAGGAGGTCGCGGCGCTGGCGGCCGAGCGCAAGCAGGCGCTCAGCGATCTGAAGGCGGAGCTGGCCGGAAACCCCGAGTTCGACGAATTCCAGCGAGGGATGCTGGAGGAAAAGCTGGTCTACGGCGCTCAGCCGCACAAGCTGGAGCGGTACGCGGAAGCCTTCGCGCAGCCCGGCAAAGACAAGCCGGCCAAGATCACCCCCGAGCAGAAGGACCGCCTGGTCGGCTGGGGCAGAGCGGCCGGAGACGCGTCCGGCACGCTGGTCGAGTACGACACCGTGCTCAACCAGATGCTGATCTATCTGCACATGTGGCAGACCAGCCAGGACAACCCCTTCTATGTGCGGCTGCGGGCGGTGGCCCAGGCGGCGTACGACCGCCGGAGCCGCGCCCGCCGGTCCACCGGCCAGCCGACGGATCAGCCGTCGTAGAACGCTTCGCGGCTCCGGTATCCGGGCTTCGAAGGTCGCGCACAGCCCTGTGCCGGCTGTACCCGGCGACGCGTTTGCCGCGCTGCTCGGCAAAGTCCCCAGCCGGCCCCGGCACGCCGGCCCCTCAGCTCTTGCGGTGCCCTATCAGCCGGGGCTTCGACTCCAGGTTCTCCAGGCCGTGCCAGGCCAGGTTCACCAGATGGGCCGCGACCTCCGCCTTCTTCGGCTTGCGGGCGTTGACCCACCACTGGCCGGTCAGGGCGACCATGCCGACCAGCGCCTGGGCGTACAGCGGGGCCAGCTTCGGGTCGAAGCCGCGGGCCTTGAACTCCAGGCCCAGGATGTCCTCCACCTGGGTGGCGATGTCGCTGATGAGGGAGGCGAAGGTGCCCGTCGACTGGGCGACGGGGGAGTCGCGGACCAGGATGCGGAAGCCGTCCGTGTACGTCTCGATGTAGTCGAGCAGGGCGAACGCGGCCTGTTCCAGGAGTTCGCGGGGGTGGCCCGCGGTCAGGGCGCCGGTGACCATGTCGAGGAGCTGGCGCATCTCGCGGTCGACCACGACGGCGTACAGGCCCTCCTTGCCGCCGAAGTGCTCGTAGACGACCGGCTTGGAGACGCCGGCCCGGGCCGCGATCTCCTCGACCGAGGTGCCCTCGAAGCCCTTGTCGGCGAAGAGGGTGCGGCCGATGTCCAGCAGCTGCTCGCGGCGTTCCTTGCCGGTCATCCTCACCCGGCGGGTGCGCCGGACGGAGGGGGGACGGTTGTTCTCGCTGCTGGTTCTGGAGTCGGTCGCCACGTCGTCAATCATGCCGCGTCGGCGCGCGCGGGGTCGCGCCGGGAGCCGATACGGCGGGATTCGATCCGGGCGGAGTCCGGCCAGCGCACGTCGTACGCCCAGCCCAGTTTCTCGAACCAGCGGATCAGCCGGGCGCTCGAATCGATCTGGCCCTTCATCACGCCGTGGCGCGCGCTCGTCGGGTCCGCGTGGTGCAGGTTGTGCCAGGACTCGCCGCAGGACAGGACCGCGAGCCACCACACGTTGCCGGACCGGTCACGGGACTTGAAGGGGCGCTTGCCGACCGCGTGGCAGATGGAGTTGATCGACCAGGTGACGTGGTGCAGCAGGGCCACCCGCACAAGAGAACCCCAGAAGAAGGCGGTCGCCGCGCCCCACCACGACATCGTCACCAGACCGCCGACCAGCGGCGGGAACGCCAGCGACACGATCGTGAAGGTGAGGAAGTGGCGGGAGATCCCGCGGATCGCCGGGTCCTTGATCAGGTCGGGGGCGTACTTCTGCTGCGGGGTCTGCTCCTCGTCGAACATCCAGCCGATGTGCGCCCACCACAGGCCCTTCACCAGGGCGGGGAGGCTCTCACCGAAACGCCACGGCGAGTGCGGATCGCCCTCCGCGTCGGAGAAGCGGTGGTGCTTGCGGTGGTCGGCCACCCAGCGCACCAGCGGGCCCTCCACGGCCAGCGAACCCGCGACGGCCAGAGCGATGCGGAGCGGGCGCTTCGCCTTGAAGGAGCCATGGGTGAAGTAGCGGTGGAAGCCGATCGTGATGCCGTGGCAGCCGATGAAGTACGTCGCCACGAGCAGACCCAGATCGAGCCCGCTCACGCCTCGGCCCCAGGCCAGCGGCACCGCGGCGACCAGCGCCACGAACGGCACCACGATGAACAGCAGAAGGGCGATCTGTTCGATCGACCGCTTGTTGTCCCCGCCGAGCGTGGCGGCGGGAAGGACCTGACCGTCGGCCGCCGACGGCTGGGTGTCGTCGATCACAGCGGGGCTGGTGTTCATGGGGAGTCCCCTGGGGATGAGGAATACGACGGATAGCTCTGGCTACGCATCCGTAACCTACGGCTACGTAAGTATTGCAGCGCGGAGGCCCGCTGCACGAGAGCGCGACGGGCCGCCCGAGGAGGGAAAACCCGATCGGGGCGCGAGCGTTGCCGACGGCGTGGACACCTATCCTGGTGGGGTCGGACAGCGCGGTCCGCACTCTGCTTCCCGGGGTGTCGTCAGCACCAGGCCCCGGAGATCCCCGTGCTCAACCACTGCAAGGAGCCGCACACTGTGAGCAGTGCCGACCAGACCCCCGCCGCCAGCCCCGAGCTGCGCGCCGACATCCGCCGCCTCGGTGATCTGCTGGGCGAGACCCTCGTACGCCAGGAGGGTCAGGAGCTCCTCGACCTCGTCGAGCGGGTCCGCGCCCTGACCCGCACCGACGGTGAGGCCGCGGCCGAGCTCCTCGGCGACACGGACCTGGAGACCGCCGCGCAGCTCGTGCGCGCCTTCTCCACCTACTTCCACCTCGCCAACGTCACCGAGCAGGTCCACCGCGCCCACGAGATGCGTGACCGGCGCGCCGCCGAGGGCGGTCTCCTCGCCCGTACCGCCGACCGGCTGAAGGACGCGGACCCGGTCCACCTGCGTGAGACCGTCAAGAACCTCAACGTACGGCCCGTCTTCACCGCGCACCCGACCGAGGCCGCGCGGCGCTCCGTGCTGAACAAGCTCCGCCGCATCGCCGAGCTGCTGGAGACGCCCGTCATCGACGCCGACCGGCGCCGCCAGGATCTGCGGCTCGCCGAGAACATCGACCTCATCTGGCAGACCGACGAGCTGCGCGTGGTCCGGCCCGAGCCGGCCGACGAGGCCCGTAACGCCATCTACTACCTCGACGAGCTGCACACGGGCGCCGTCGGGGACGTACTCGAAGACCTGGCGGCCGAGCTGGAGCGGGTCGGCGTCGAGCTGCCCGCGGGCACCCGCCCCCTCACCTTCGGTACGTGGATCGGCGGCGACCGCGACGGCAACCCCAACGTGACGCCCGCCGTCACCCGGGAGGTGCTGATCCTTCAGCACGAGCACGGCATCACCGACGCGCTGGAGCTCATCGATCATCTGCGCGGGCAGCTCTCCAACTCCATCCGCTACACCGGCGCCACAGACGAGCTGCTGACCTCGCTCCAGGCCGACCTGGAGCGCCTCCCCGAGATCAGCCCGCGCTACAAGCGGCTGAACGCCGAGGAGCCGTACCGCCTCAAGGCCACCTGCATCCGGCAGAAGCTCGTCAACACCCGCGAGCGCCTCGCCGGCGGCACCCCGCACCGCCCCGGCTGCGACTACCTCGGCACCGCCGAGCTCATCGCCGACCTGGAACTCATCCAGACCTCGCTGCGCGAGCACCGCGGCGGCCTGTTCGCCGACGGACGGATGAACCGCACGATCCGCACGCTCGCCGCTTTCGGCCTGCAGCTCGCCACCATGGACGTACGCGAGCACGCGGACGCCCACCACCACGCCCTCGGCCAGCTCTTCGACCGGCTCGGCGAGGAGTCCTGGCGCTACGCCGACATGCCGCGCGACTACCGGCAGAAGCTGCTCGCCAAGGAGCTGCGCTCGCGCCGCCCGCTCGCCCCGACCCCGGCCCCGCTGGACGCCGCGGGCGAGAAGACCCTCGGCGTCTTCCACACCATCAAGGAAGCCTTCGAGCGGTTCGGCCCCGAGGTCATCGAGTCGTACATCATCTCGATGTGCCAGGGCGCCGACGACGTCTTCGCGGCCGCCGTCCTGGCCCGCGAGGCCGGACTGCTCGACCTGCACGGCGGCTGGGCCAAGATCGGCATCGTGCCGCTCCTGGAGACCACCGACGAGCTGCGCGCCGCGGACGTCATCCTCGACGAGATGCTCGCCGACCCGTCGTACCGCCGCCTCGTCTCCCTGCGCGGCGATGTGCAGGAGGTCATGCTCGGGTACTCCGACTCCTCCAAGTTCGGCGGCATCACCACCTCCCAGTGGGAGATCCACCGGGCGCAGCGCCGGCTGCGCGACGTCGCGCACCGCTACGGCGTACGGCTGCGGCTCTTCCACGGCCGCGGCGGCACCGTCGGCCGCGGCGGCGGCCCCTCGCACGACGCGATCCTCGCGCAGCCGTGGGGCACCCTCGAAGGCGAGATCAAGGTGACCGAGCAGGGCGAGGTCATCTCCGACAAGTACCTCATCCCGGCGCTCGCCAGGGAGAACCTGGAGCTGACCGTCGCGGCCACCCTCCAGGCCTCCGCGCTGCACACCGCGCCCCGCCAGTCCGACGAGGCCCTGGCCCGCTGGGACGCGGCGATGGACACCGTCTCCGACGCCGCGCACGCCGCGTACCGCAGGCTGGTCGAGGACCCGGACCTGCCCGCGTACTTCTTCGCCTCCACCCCCGTCGACCAGCTCGCCGAGCTGCACCTCGGGTCGCGTCCGTCGCGGCGTCCGGACTCCGGCGCCGGTCTGGACGGGCTGCGGGCCATCCCGTGGGTCTTCGGCTGGACCCAGTCACGGCAGATCGTGCCCGGCTGGTACGGCGTCGGCTCCGGGCTCAAGGCGCTGCGCGAGGCCGGTCCGGACACCGTTCTGGACGAGATGCACGAGCAGTGGCACTTCTTCCGGAACTTCATCTCGAACGTGGAGATGACGCTCGCCAAGACCGACCTGCGGATCGCCCGCCACTATGTCGACACACTCGTCCCGGACGAGCTGAAGCATGTCTTCGCCGACATCGAGGCCGAGCACGCGCTCACGGTCCAGGAGGTCCTGAGGGTCACCGGCGGCTCCGAACTGCTCGGCACCAGCCCGGTGCTGCAGCAGACCTTCGCCATCCGGGACGCCTACCTGGACCCGATCTCCTATCTCCAGGTCTCGCTGCTGGCCCGCCAGCGCGAGGCGGCGGCACGCGGCGAGGAAGCGGACCCGCTGCTCGCCAGGGCCCTGCTGCTCACCGTGAACGGTGTCGCCGCGGGTCTGCGCAACACCGGCTGAGCCCCCCGGACGCGGGTGCGGCCCTGCTCAGAGGGCGAAGAACGTCGCCACCAGCAGGACCGCGCCCGCGATCCCGGTCCCCCAGGCGATCCGGGGCAGCCGCATACCGCCGCCGATGACCAGGGCGGCCAGCAACAGCGCACCGCCCAGCGGCACCCAGGCATGCAGGAAGCCGGGTGTTCCGGTGCGTACGACATCGTCCGTGCCGGGCTTCACGACGACGGGGAAGCTGTCGCCGCGCCGCGCCGCGACAGACTTCTCGATCGTCACCCGGGAGCGCGCGGCGGCCTGACCGGACGGCGCGAACGGTCCGGTGCAGACATCGGCGCCACAGCCCGTGACGGTCATCGTGCCGTGCTCGCGGCCCTTGGCCAGAACGATGTGGTGCGCCGAGTCCCAGGAGGACAGCACACCCGCGACGATCAGCAGCAGGACGACACAGCCCAGGGCGGCGCTGCGGGCGTGGACCAGGGCGCGGTGGGAGGAGCTCCGCTTCATGGGCAGCGATCCTTGGGCAGAGCAACGCTCGCGGTCAACTCATGGCCGAAAAACGCCGGGGTACCGGCGGGAATGTCAGAGTTGTACACGTTGCTGCGGGTGTCAGGAGTTGTATGCGCTCTGCGCGCGCTCCAGACCCTCCGCGAGCAGGCACTCCACCGAGTCGGCGGCCCGGTCCACGAGGTAGGCGAGCTCCTTGCGCTCGGTCGACGAGAAGTCCTTCAGCACGAAGTCCGCGACCTGCATCCGGCCCGGCGGCCGGCCGATCCCGAACCGGACCCGGTGGTAGTCGGCCCCCATCGACTTGGTCATCGACTTGAGCCCGTTGTGCCCGTTGTCGCCGCCGCCCAGCTTCAGCCGGAGTGTCCCGTAGTCGATGTCCAGCTCATCGTGGATCGCCACGATGTGGTCGGTCGGCACCTTGTAGAAGTCGCGCAGCGCGGTGACGGGGCCGCCGGAGAGGTTCATGTACGACATCGGCTTGGCCAGGATCACCCGGCGGTTCTCGGGTCCCGGCGGGCCCATGCGGCCCTCGACGACCTGAGCCTGGGCCTTCTGCGCACGCTTGAACTTCCCGCCGATCCGCTCGGCGAGGAGGTCGGCGACCATGAAACCGACGTTGTGCCGGTTCGCCGCGTACTCGGGACCGGGGTTGCCGAGGCCCACGATGAGCCAGGGTTCGGTGGCGTCGGACATCTGCGCTCGGTCTCCTCGCGTACGGATGGTTCCGGATGGCCCGGTTACAGGGAAACGGGGCGGCGGGCCCTCGAAGAAGGAACCGCCGCCCCGTCAGTGAAGCAGGGAAGGCGAGGCTCAGGCCTCGGCGCCCTCGCCCTCGCCCTCGGCGGCCGGCTCCTCGGCCTGCGCGGCGACGACCTGGAGCACGACGGCGTCCTCGTCACCGGCCAGCACGGAGCCCTTGGGCAGCGGGACGTCCTTGGCGAGGATCGAGTCGCCGGCGTCCAGGCCCGCGATGGAGACCGTGACGGAGTCGGGGATGTGGGTGGCCTCGGCCTCGACGAGCAGGGTGTTCTGCACGTACTCCAGGAGGTTGCCGCCCGGGGCCAGCTCGCCCTCGACGTGCACGGCGATCTCGACGTTGACCTTCTCGCCGCGCTTGACGGTCAGCAGGTCGACGTGCTCGATGTCGCCCTTGAGCGGGTTGCGCTGCACGGCCTTGGGGATGACCAGGGCGTCCTTGCCGTCGATCTCCAGACCGATCAGGACGTTGGCGGTCTTGAGCGCCATCATCAGGTCGTGGCCCGGCAGGTTGATGTGAACCGGCTCGGCACCGTGGCCGTAGACGACCGCGGGAACCAGGTTGGCGCGGCGGGTGCGACGGGCAGCGCCCTTGCCGAACTCGGTACGGACCTGGGCGGCGAGCTTGACCTCAGCCATGACTGCACTCCTCGTATGGTGACGAAACTTGGACGGTCACCCGGCCCACGACAGGCCTGCTACGAAGAGCGCGTCGATAACGGACCGCCGTACACATGAGTACGGCCTCCCTCGCCGAGCAACTCGCTGAGTCTACCCGGCGGGGAGGCCGCACCCCAAAGTGGATCTTCTGTGCTGTGCCGCTTACTGCTCTTCGAAGAGGCTGGTGACCGAGCCGTCCTCGAAGACCTCACGCACCGCGCGGGCGATCGTCGGGGCGATCGAGAGCACCGTGATCTTGTCGAGTTCCAGCTCACCCGGGGTCGGCAGGGTGTCCGTGAAGACGAACTCGCTGACCTTGGAGTTCTTCAGACGGTCTGCGGCCGGACCGGAGAGCACACCGTGCGTGGCCGTCACTATGACGTCCTCGGCGCCGTGCGCGAACAGGGCGTCGGCGGCGGCGCAGATGGTGCCGCCGGTGTCGATCATGTCGTCGACCAGGACACAGACCCGGCCCTTGACGTTGCCGACGACCTCGTGGACGGTCACCTGGTTGGCGACGTCCTTGTCACGGCGCTTGTGGACGATCGCCAGCGGGGCGTCCAGGCGGTCGCACCAGCGGTCGGCGACGCGCACCCGGCCGGCGTCCGGGGAGACGATCGTCAGCTTCGAGCGGTCGACCTTGGCGCCGACGTAGTCGGCCAGGATCGGCAGCGCGAAGAGGTGGTCGACCGGGCCGTCGAAGAAACCCTGGATCTGGTCGGTGTGCAGGTCGACGGTGAGGATGCGGTCGGCACCCGCCGTCTTCATCAGGTCGGCGACCAGACGGGCCGAGATCGGCTCGCGGCCGCGGTGCTTCTTGTCCTGGCGGGCGTATCCGTAGAACGGCACGATCACCGTGATGGAGCGGGCCGAGGCGCGCTTCAGCGCGTCCAGCATGATGAGCTGCTCCATGATCCACTTGTTGATCGGAGCGGTGTGGCTCTGGATCAGGAAGCAGTCGGCGCCGCGGGCGGACTCCTGGAAGCGGACGTAGATCTCACCGTTGGCGAAATCGAAGGCCTTCGTCGGCACGAGGCCGACACCCAGTTGGTGCGCAACCTCCTCGGCCAGCTCGGGGTGGGCGCGGCCGGAGAAGAGCATCAGTTTCTTCTCGCCGGTCGTCTTGATCCCGGTCACAGCACAGTCTCCTCAGACGTGTTTCTGGCGCTGCACGCATGTGTCCCGATGTGCAACGAGCCAGCCGAAATGGGGTGAGCATCTATCACGGTACGCCGTACACGGCGCACCTGTTTCCGGTCAGCTTTCGCCGTCGTGCTCCGGGGTGGCGGCCTGAGCTGCCTGCGCGGCGGCACTTCCCGGACGCTTGCGGGCCACCCAACCCTCGATATTCCTTTGCTGGCCGCGGGCGACGGCCAGCGAACCGGAGGGTACGTCCTTGGTGATGACCGAGCCGGCCGCGGTGTAGACGCCGTCCCCGACCGTGACGGGAGCCACAAACATATTGTCCGACCCGGTACGGCAGTGTGAGCCGATCGTCGTGTGGTGCTTGGCCACGCCGTCGTAGTTCACGAAGACGCTGGCGGCACCGATGTTGGTGTGATCGCCGATCGTCGCGTCGCCGACATAGCTCAGGTGCGGGACCTTGGTGCCCTCGCCGATCGTGGCGTTCTTCATCTCCACGTAGGTGCCGGCCTTGGCCTTCGGGCCGAGCTTGGTGCCGGGCCGCAGATAGGCGTACGGGCCGACCGTCGCGCCCTCGCCGACCTCGGCCCGGTCCGCGACCGTGTTGTCCACGCGTGCGCCCGCGTGCACAACGGTGTCCGTGAGCCGGGTGTTGGGGCCGACCTCGGCGTCCTCGGCGAGATGCGTGCTGCCGAGCAGCTGGGTGCCCGGGTGCACGATCGCGTCCCGCTCGTAGGTGACGGTGGCGTCGATCAGTGTGGACGCCGGGTCCACGACGGTCACACCGGCGAGCATGGCCCGCTCCAGCAGCCGCTGGTTCAGCAGCCGCCGGGCCTCGGCCAGCTGGACCCGGTTGTTGATGCCGAGGATCTCGCGGTGGTCGTCGGCGACATGGGCGCCGACCCGGTGTCCGGCCTCGCGCAGGATGGAGAGCACATCGGTGAGGTACTCCTCGCCCTGGCTGTTGTCGGTACGGACCTTGCCGAGGGCGTCCGTGAGCAGCCGGCCGTCGAAGGCGAAGACCCCGGAGTTGATCTCCCTGATCGCACGCTGGGCGTCGGTGGCGTCCTTGTGCTCGACGATCTCGGTGACCGCACCGCTGGCCGGGTCGCGGACGATCCGGCCGTACCCGGTGGAGTCCGGGACCTCGGCGGTCAGCACGGTGACGGCGTTGGAGTCGGCCGTGTGGGTGGCGGCGAGCGCGGTGAGCGTCTCGCCGGAGAGCAGCGGGGTGTCGCCGCAGACGACGATCACGGTGCCCTCGACGGTCCCGCCGAGCTCGTCGAGACCGACGCGCACCGCGTTTCCGGTGCCCTTCTGCTGGGCCTGGTAGGCGGTCCGCAGCCGGTCGTCGACGGCGGTGAGATGCGCGCTGACCCGCTCGCTCTCGTGGCCGACGACCACGACGAGATGTTCCGGGTCCAGTTCGCGGGAGGAGGCGACGACATGTCCGACGAGCGAGCGCCCGGAGATCTCGTGCAGAACCTTGGGGGTCTTCGACTTCATGCGGGTGCCCTCACCCGCTGCGAGGACGACGACGGCTGCCGGGCGGTTGGCGCTCACGGAAATGCCCTTCGGCTTCGGGTGGTGGACACCCGAAGGATACCGGGGGGGTATGGGGCGGACATGCGTGCGGGCCCCGACCGGCTAGGTCGGGGCCCGCACACGGAAAGCTCCCCTGCCAGGACTCGAACCTGGAACAAATCATCCAAAGTGACCCGTGTTGCCTATTACACCACAGGGGATAGCAATAACCATCAAACCGGACAATTTGCTAACCGGCTGGCGGTGCGGCATCTACTATGCCGCACCACCATCCCTCGATGCGACGGTAAAGGTCGGCGCCTTGCAAGACTTTGATCACGAGGCAGCCCCGGTAGTTGTCCCCCGTGTTCTTGCGGGCCGTCTTCGGGTTGTGCTTCTTGATCGTGGTTTTGTAGAACGCGGCGAGGTCGGCGCCAGTGAGATCGGCCCAGTATCGCTCGGCTGCTGCTGCGTCGGCAGTCTCGTGGATCATGACGCCGTAACGCACCTGCTCGCGATTGACCCCGAGCAGGTCGAGCCATGCGAGGTATGTCGTGATCATTCCAGGGTCGCTGTTTACAAATGCCACGGTTTCGCGGCGGTCGTACGACTTGTCCTTGCTCCCTTCTGACCAGTAGAGACCGACGCCGATCAGGAAGAGCTCGCGCTCCGTCAGTGCGCCGATCTCCTGTTTGGCGGCGTGTTTGATCCGTTGTCGCTCGGCGTCCCGTACCGCCAGTTCGTGGTCCCATCGCATCCGCCCGGCGAGCCGCGCCTGCTCGACGGCGGTGCGGCTCCGGACGGGCTTCGGCAGATCTCGCACCCACAGCGAGATCGAGCTCTTCGAGCACCCCAGCTCCACCTGGATCTGGTCGTACGTCATGCCCTGGAGTCGCAGTTCCCGCGCCTTGTCGCGAAGGTCGTCCTTGGCGTTCGGGTGCTTCGTCCACTCCGGGGCGGGCTCGCCCTCCAGGAGGCGGTTCAGGATGTCGTTGTTGTCCACGAACAGCCGGTCGCGGATCTGGCGGCGGCTGAGTCCCTCCCGGCGCAGGGCGATCGCCTGCTCGCGCAGGCCTTCGAAGTCGGCGTACTTGTTCGTGATTTCCGTCATGCGACAAGCGTTGTCCGGAATGCGGACGTCCGGTGCGAAAGCCTGCCCGATTCACCATTTCAAGCGATAAGTGGTTGTTCTGTCTCTGTTCGGCAGACGCACGTGCTGTCCAGGTCGCCCGAAAATGAGGTGCGCCCGCCCTTAGGCTGGACGGCATGACCGCAACGGGGGCATACCGGGAAGCCGCGGGTACGACCACCCGCGGCTATTGGTGGTGGGAACGGCGGCGCAGTGTCGCTCTGGACGTGGGGCTCGCGCTCCTGTCGGCGCTGGAATGCGCACTGGAAGGGGTGGAGTTCGCCGGGGGCACGGGGCTGCCGGTGCCGGTCGGCGTCGTGTTCGGGCTGCTCGCGGGGTCCGTGCTGGTGGTGCGGCGGCGCTGGCCGATCGCCGTGGTGCTGGTGTCGATCGCGACGACGCCTGCCGAGATGGGCTTCCTGATGGGCCTGGTCGGCCTCTACACGCTGGCCGCCTCCGACGTACCGCGAAGAATCACCGCGGTGCTGATGGGGATGTCCTTCGCGGGGACGTTCATCGTCACGTACGTACGGCTGCGGCAGAGCGTCTCCCAGCAGACCGACTTCGGGCGCGACGACTGGTACGTACCGCTGATATCCCTCTTCATGTCGCTCGGGCTCACCGCACCACCCGTGCTGTTCGGCCTCTACATAGGGGCCAGGCGGCGGCTGATGGAGAGTCTTCGGGAGCGGGCGGACTCGCTGGAGCGGGAGCTGTCGCTGCTCGCCGACCGGGCCGAGGAGCGGGCTGAGTGGGCGCGTACGGAGGAGCGCCACCGGATCGCCCGCGAGATGCACGACGTGGTCGCCCATCGGGTCAGCCTGATGGTCGTGCACGCCGCCGCGCTCCAGGCCGTCGCGCCGAAGGACCCGGCGAAAGCGGTGCGGAACGCCGCCCTGGTCGGCGACATGGGCCGCCAGGCGCTGACCGAGCTGCGCGAGATGCTCGGGGTGCTGCGGAGCGGGGAGCCTGCGGCGGCCCGGTCCGCGAAGCCGCCGCTCGCCTCGGTCGGCCGGGCGGCGGCCGCCGCGGCGGCCGCCGCCACGGAGGACGGGCCCCGGCTGCACGAGGTGGAGACCCTGGTCGGGGAATCCAGGGCGGCCGGCATGACCGTGGAACTCTCGGTGGACGGCGAGGCCCGCCCGTACGCGCCCGAGGTCGAGCAGACCGCGTACCGGGTGGTGCAGGAGGCCCTGACGAACGTGCACAAGCACGCGGCGGGCGCGAAGGCGTGGGTGCGGCTTGCGCACCGGGGCTCGGAAGTCGCGATGCAGGTGGAGAACGGTCCGTCGGACGCCGCCACGGCGGACGCGGGGCTGCCGAGCGGGGGCAACGGGCTGGTCGGCATGCGGGAGCGGGTGCTGGGCCTCGGCGGCGTCTTCGTCTCCGGCCCGACGGATGCGGGCGGCTTCCGGGTGTCGGCGGTACTGCCGGACCGGGGGGCGGCCTGACCCGCCTCGCGGCCTCGCTTCGTCCTGGATCGCCAGGCGGGCGATTCCGGCCCGTCCGGCGTCTGAGGACGGAACCGGGACGGCGGTGGGTTGCCGGGGCGGAATCGTGACCGGGCACGGCCGGGAGCCGTCTTGCCCTCGATCGCTGGACGGGCCGGAAGATCAGGCCGCTCAGCCCAGGACGAGGCGCTGCGGCTGGACGCCGCCGACCAGCGTGGCCAGCGCCTGGTCGACGTCCGGGCCGAGGTACCAGTCCCCGGTGTGGTCGATGCTGTACACCCGCCCCTGCGTATCGATCGCGAGGACGGCCTGCCCGTCCCCCTCCTCGCCCAGTGGGCTGACCTCGGTCTCCAGTGCCCGGCCGAGGTCGCCGAGAGTGCGGGCGAGATGCAGTCCTCTCAGCGGATCGATGCGCACCGAGGCCGGTGCGATCTGCCGACCCGGTGCGGACGTCGTGATGTGCAGTCCGCCGAACTCCGCCCATGCCTCCACGGCCGCCGGGAAGACCGCGTGCTGATGACCGGCGGGCGAGGCGTGCGAGCGCAGTGCGTCGGCCCACTCCTCGGCCTGTCGGATGTCCCAGCGGCCGGGCTGCCAGCCCGCGGCGCGCAGGGCGGCGTCGACGGCGACGGGGAAGCGGGTCGAGGAGTGGCGGTCGCGGGTCGCGGAGCCCGCCTGTTCGGGTAGGTCGGTTCGGTCGTGCATCGGCGCGCGGTCAGCCCTTCTCGGCGGTGGTCGCCGCCCCGGTGGTCGTGAGGTCGACGGGACGTACGCCGAAGTGGGCGAGCATCGCCTCGCAGGAGCGGCACGGCGGCGCGTAACTGCCGTGCATCGGGTCGCCGTCCTCACGGATGCGCCGTGCGGTGAGCCGCGAGTGCTTCAGGGCGCGGCGGGCCTCGCCGTTGGTCAGCGGCTTGCGCTGGGCCCGCTTGGAACGGCCGGCTTCGGCCGCGGTGAGCTGCCGGGAGAGCAGTATCGCCTCGGGGCAGCGGCCGGTGAAGCGTTCACGCTGGCCGCTGGTGAGGGTGTCGAGGAAGTCCTGGACCAGCGGATGCAGTACGGGCGGCTGGTCGCCCTTGCCCGCCGTGCAGGTGAGCGTCTCACCGCGTACGGACAGCGCTGCGGCCACGGCGGGCAGGATGCCGTCGCGGCGGTGGTGCAGCCGGGGTGTGAGGCTGGTTCCGGTGTCGCTCCAGCTGAGGCGTGGATCCCCGGATGTGACTGTTCGTGCGCTGTGCATGGTGCTTTTCCCTCCCGTGCCCGCAGCGGTAGCTGCGCGATGTGCACGCCCCCGAGTTGCGGTGACAGCCTGCCAAATGTCCCGGCTGGTGGGGAAGCTGGGGCGGGGAAACGCGTCTCCGTGTCACCCGGCAGTGGCAGGAGCATCGCTCGTCAGTCACGTCGCTGTGACGGTTCGTGACGGAAGAGGAGAGGGGTGGCGTAGGGGCGGGACCCGCTCTTGCGGCACCGCATAGGCTGTGCCCGGACCGCCCCCTTGGGCAGGTCGGTCCTCACCAGTCAGACGCAGCAGGGGGCAACCGCCATGACGACAGGTCGGCTCGGGCAGCAAGCCGCGCCACCGAACGCGGCCTATGCCGGGCAGCTCGTGCATTTCCCGGACCCGGTCCGGGCGTCCCGCCACCCCAGAGGTGTGCGCATGGACGAGAACGGCAGCCCGGACTTCGCGCCGTACGCGCGCGCCGCCGCCGAGATCGCCGAGCCCCCGCAGGGCTTCGGCGTCGACGAACTGCGGCTCACCGACTACGTCTCGGCCAACGCGGCGCTGGCGGCGAGCGGCCATGAGCTGTGGGACACCATTCCCGCCGTTGCCACCCCGCACGGCTGGACCTGGCACCACGTACCCGGCGGCCGGCGCATGGAGCTGATCCCGGTCGAGGTCAAGGCGCTGCTCAGGCACCACGGCGGCCTCGCCGCCACCGCGGTCGACCAGAACAAGCGCGGCACCCGCCCGCTGCAGGAGACCCGGCCCGCGCACTTCCGGCTGCCCAAGGGCGCCGTCGCGGTGAGCGAGCAGCAGATCCTGGGCGTCGAGGAGGACCTCGGCTACCGGCTGCCCGGTGCCTACCGCTCCTTTCTCAAGGCGGCGGGCGGCTCGGCCCCGGTCGGTGCGGCGCTCGACGCGGAGCTCGGTCTCCTGGTCGACCAGCCGTTCTTCACGGTGCGCGAGGAGGCCGCCGTGAACGACCTGGTGTACGTCAACAAGTGCCTGCGGGACCACCTCACCAAGGACTACCTGGGCGTCGGCTTCGTCCAGGGCGGCATCCTCGCGGTGAAGGTGAAGGGCAACGGTGTCGGTTCGGTCTGGTTCTGCGCGTACGACGACGCCCGGGACCAGGACGGCTGGAATGTGCAGGAGCGGGTGGACCGGCTGCTGCTGCCGTGCGGTGGCGACTTCGATGCCTTCCTGCAGCGTCTGGCGGGCAATCCGCCGGAGCTGGAGACCGTGGCGAACCTGATGGTGGACGGCGGCTTCGCGCGGGCCGTCCCGGTGGAGGGGTGAGCGCGATGGTGACCTTTGCGCAGGCGCAGGAGCGCGCGGACGAGTGGATCAACGGCGACGTGCCCGCCTACCAGCACCGCGATGTGCGGGTACGGGAGTTCGAGCTGGGTTTCGTGGTGTGGGGCGAGGACCGTGCCGAGGGTCCCGTCTCGGACGGCGGCCGGCAGCGGCTGGTGATTGCCAGGGACAGCGGGGAGGCCACCCTGTGGCCGGGGCTGTCGGTGGGCGAGGTGATCCGGCGGTACGAGGAGGAGTACGGCGCACACGATGCGGCACCGGCCGCTCCGGAGCTGCCGCAGCGCATCGACTTGAACCAGACGTCCTTCCTGTTGAGCCCCCCGGAGTGGCTCCAGGAAGCGGCCGACAAGCTGGGCATCCCGGACCGTCGGGCGGACCGGGCCGCGGACGCGGCTCCTTCGGCCCCTTCGACCGCTCCTCCCCCCATCGCGCCTGCAGCTCCCGCGCCCGCGGCTGCGCACGGTTCGCCGGGCGGGCCGGTCGCGTACGAGCCCACCGCCAACGACGGCGTTCCGGCTTCCCCGCCGAACGTGCCCGTCGGGTCGACCCCCTGGGCCGGGACCGACACCAACGCGGGCTCCGACGACGGTGCGGTGCCCCTGCCGGCCACGGTGTTCGCACCGCCGCTCTCGGGCGCCGACGACGACGGCACCCCGCCGCCGGTCGTACCGGCCGATGCGCCGACCGCTCTGATGTCCGGTGGCAGCCAGCTGCCCCGGACGGCGGTCGTCCCCGGCCTGGACCAGCAGGGAATCGGCACACCTGCACCCGGAACACCTGCACCGAGTGCTCCCGGCCTTGGCGCCGGTGACATCGCGGATGCGGCCACCAGCAAGGCCGTCGTGCCGCCGCGCGGTGCGCGCGGGGGCGGTTCGACGACCCCGCCGCCGCCCGGTGCCCCCGGCACCCCGGGCGCCAGGCCGGGTGCGCCCGTGCCACCGCCCTCGGGACCGGGTGCGCCGGGCGCTCCGGCGGGCGGGTACCTGCCGACGCAGCTCGTCCCCCAGCAGGGCCCGCCCGGCGCCCCGCAGCCGCCCGGCCCTCCTGGGCCTCCGGCGCCCCCCGCTCCGCCTGGTTCGACGCCGCCGCCCGGTGGCGGGGTGCACCATGCGGCGACGATGTTCGCGGACCCGAGCATGGGTGGCCTGGGTGTGCCGCAGCCTCCGGGTCCGCCTGGAGTCCCTGGGGCCCCGCAGCCGCCCGGCCCTCCTGGGCCTCCGGCGCCCCCCGCTCCGCCTGGTTCGACGCCGCCGCCCGGTGGCGGGGTGCACCATGCGGCGACGATGTTCGCGGACCCGAGCATGGGTGGCCCGGGTGCGCCGCAGCCTCCGGGTCCGCCTGGAGTCCCTGGGGCCCCGCAGCCGCCCGGCCCTCCCGTGCCCCCCGCTCCTCCTGGTTCGACGCCTCCGCCCGGTGGCGGGCTGCACCATGCGGCGACGATGTTCGCGGACCCGAGCATGGGTGGCCTGGGTGTGCCGCAGCCTCCGGGTCCGCCCGGAGTCCCTGGGGCCCCGCAGCCGCCCGGCCCTCCCGGGCCTCCGGCGCCCCCCGCTCCTCCCGGTTCGACGCCGCCGCCCGGTGGCGGGGTGCACCATGCGGCGACGATGCTCGCGGGCCCCGGCCAGGTCGGGCCGTCCGCGCCGCAGCCGCCCGGTCCGCCCGGTCCGCCGGGAATGCCGCAGGGCGGCGCCCCCGGCCCCATACCGCCGAATCCGCACACCCCGCCGCCCCCGGCGTACGGATATCCGCAGGCGCCGACCGGTCAGCCGACCGTCGGCCCCGGCTATCAGGCCGTGCTGCGCTACCGCGCTCCCGACGGCAGCGAGCAGCAGCTGATCCGCCGCTCGGCGCCGGGCACCCCGCACCCCGAGTGGCAGATGCTGCACGAGCTGCGGGCCATGAACGTGCCGCCGCAGCAGGTCATCGAGCTGCACACCGAGCTGGAGTCGTGCGAGCTGCCCGGTGGCTACTGCGCGCGGATGATCCGTGAGACCTGGCCGCAGGTGCGGATCACCAGCGTCGCCCCGTACGGCACCGATCACGCCAGCCGCCAGCAGGGCATGCAGCATCTGCTCACCCATCAGGGGGAACTGCACCAGGTCGCGGACGGGCCGGCTCGTCCCGCGCCGGTCCGGGCTCCGCTGCCGCAGATGCCGCCCGCGCCGCCGGTGCCGCCGGAGGCCCTCGCCCAGGAGATGGTGCAGACCTTCGGTCCGCAGGGCATCCTCCGCTTCGATCAGCGCGCGGTGTCCCGCCAGGGTGTGCCCGAGGCCGTGGCGCGGACGCTGGTGTGGGCGGGGCTGCCCGCCGACTTCGGGCCGTTCTTCTGGGCGCAGCCGGGCCAGCCGGTGGTGCCGACGCTGGCCGAGCTGGCCGCACAGCGGCAGGTACAGGCAGCCCCCGACGCGGGGTCGTACCTCGTCATGGGGTCCGACTTCGGGCGGGCGATCTGTGTCCAGTACGGCACCGCGAACATCGTGGCGGTGCCGGTCGAGGCGGGTTCCCCCGCGGGCGGGCACAGTCAGTCGGTGGCGCCGCAGTTCGTGAACACCGGGCTGCCGGAGTTCCAGCGCTCGATGGCACTGCTCGGCCGGATGTGGCGGCTGCGCTTCGGGCTCAACCCGGAGCAGGCGGGCCGCTGGACGGTCGACTTCCAGGCCCAGCTGGTGGCGCTGGACGCGGCGGCGCTGGCGTCGCCGGAGAGCTGGTGGTCGGTGCTCCTTGAGCAGATGTGGGACGGGCTGATCTGACCCGGCAGGCTCTGCGGACGGCGCCCGGCTCCCCGAGAGGGGGGCCGGGCGCCGCGTCATGTGGGGCCTGTGATGCCCGTCGCTTCCGTCCGGAAAGCAGCGAAACGATTCCGACTTCTGAGTCAATTGCCGCATCCTTGACGTATTGCTGGTGGTCGGAGAGTCGGAAAGAGGCTTCAAGGATGAGTTCTGCACCGGTGTCCGCGCATGGCTTCGTCGGCGTACGAGGACGTGGCTACCGTCCGGAGCAGGTGGACCGCACCGTGGCCGGGCTGTCGGCCGAGCGGGACGAGGCGTGGGAGCAGGTGTCCCGGCTGACCGCGCTGGTGGAGGAGCTTTCGGCCGAGTCGGTCCGGCTGAGCGAGGTCGTCGCCAAACTTGCCCCGCAGAACTACGAATCGCTCGGTGAGCGCGCCCGGCAGATCCTGGCGCTCGCCGAGAGCGAGGCCCGGGACGTACGGGGCGCCGCCCAGGAGGAGGCGCAGGCGCTGCGGGACGCGGCGGACGAGGCGGGCCGCGGGCTCCGCGAGTCGGCGCGTGCGGACTGTGAGGCGATGCGGACGGCGGCCGAGAAGTACGCCGACGGGACGCTGATCACGGCCGGGGGCACCGCCGAGGAGACCGTCGCCGAGGCCCGCAAGGAGGCCGCGGAGACGCGGGAGCAGGCGGAGTCCGCGATGGCCGAGACGCGTCGCCGTACCGCGAGCGTCCTCGCGCACCAGGAGCAGGAGCACTCCGAGCGGTGGAAGGCGGCCGAACACGAGGTGGCGGAGGCCGAGGCCGCGCAGACCGCGCACCACGACGAGCTGACCGAGCAGGCGGAGGCCCGCCTGGCCGAGGCGCGGCGGGCGCTGGCTCGGACCGAGGAGGCCGCACGGCACGGCCAGGAGGATGCAGAGGCGCAGGGTGCGGAGCTGATCGCGGCGGCCAGGGTCCGTGAGGAGCGGGTGGTCCGGGAGACGGAGCGGATCCTGCGGGAGCACGAGGAGGGCCGCGAGGAGGTCCAGGCGCACATGGCGCACGTGCGGAACTCGCTCGCGGCGCTCACCGGGCGGGTGGCCCCGGCGGAGGACTGAGAGCCTGTCGGGTGACCTCCGGGACCTTCGCCTTCGGACACGGGGGGTTCCTCAGGGGCGGGCCGCCGTATTCTGCGGTGCGCCCGCCAGGATTCGCGGTTCCTCGGCCTCGTACTGTCGGCGTTCTTCGGCCGCTGTGCGCCGCTCGAGTACCGTTCCCAGCCATCCCGCCAGGAAACCGGCCGGGATGGAGATGAGCCCGGTCGTGGTGAACGGGAACCAGTTGAAGTCGTACTCGGGGAAGACCGAGGACGGTGAGCCCGAGACGAGATTGGTGCCGGTGATCAGCACCATGACGGTGACGGTGCCGACGATCAGGGTGCTGAGCAGTCCGGTACGGGTGAAGCGCCGCCAGAACATGCTGTAGACGAGCGCCGGGGCCAGCGCCGAGGCACCGACACAGAACGAGAGCGTCGCCAGCGCCTGTACGTTCCAGTGCCTGGCCACGACGGCGAGTGTGGTGGCGAGCAGCCCGACGACGATCGCTGCGGCCTGTGCTGTACGCATTTCGGACAGGCCCGGCAGCGGCTTCCTGTCCGGGTCGCGCACCCCGTGCAGGCCGTGGGCGAAGAGATCGTGCGCGAGGGAGTTCGCGCAGGCCAGGATCATTCCGGCGACCGAGGCGAGCAGAGTCAGGAAGATCGCCGTCGTCATCGTCGTGACGACCAGCGCGCCCAGCCGGCCACCGCCCGCCACCACACCGCTGATCTGGAGGATCGAGCTGTTTCCGGACGCCCCGGCGGCGGTGATGCGGTCGTGGCCGACGAGCGCCCCCGCGCCGATACCGATGACGACGAGCAGTAGACAGAGCCCGGCGACCACGGCGACCGCCCAGGACAGCGAGCGGCGGACGGCCTGCGTGGAGCGAGCGCTCGTCATGCGCATGGTGACGTGTGGCAGACAGGCGGCGCCGAGCACCACGGTCAGTTCGGAGCTGACCATGTCGAGTCCGCTGCCGTCGAACTGGAGCCCCGAGCGCAGATACGCGGCCCCCTCGCCGCTGCCTGCCCGGGCGGCCGAGAGCAGGGCGCCGGTGTCCCAGTCGAAGCGGTTCATGATCAGTACGGAGATGGTGAACGCGGCGACGAAGAGGACCACGGTCTTCACGATCTGGATCAGCGCGGTGCCCTTCATGCCGCCGATCGCCGCGTAGCCGATCATCAGGATGCCGAGGCCGATGATGGCGCCGGTGCGGAACCCGGAGCTGTCGAACCCCAGAATGAAGGAGAACAGATCGCCGCTGCTCGCGAGCTGGACGACCATCATCGGAACGAGCGCGGCGATGGTGGCCGCGCAGGCGGTGATACGGACCGCGCGGCCGGGGGCGCGGCGCACGAGCAGGTCGCCCATGGTGAACCCGCCCGCGTTGCGCAGCGGTTCGGCCAGCAGGAACATCAGCAGGACGAGCGAGAGAGTGATGCTCAGGGCGAGGATCATCCCGTCGTATCCGGTGAGGGCGATGATGCCGGTGGTGCCGAGAACCGTGGCCGCGGAGAGGTAGTCGCCCGCGATTGCGAGGCCGTTCTGCAGGGGCGAGAGCGAGCGGGGGCCGGCGTAGAACTCATCGAGGTCGTCGCGGTCCGGGCCGGTCATCACACAGAGCAGCAGCGCCACGGTGGCCACGGCGAGGAATGCCACCAGGGACATCGACTGCGCGGAATCGTCGAATCCGTTCACTGGGCCGCTCCCGCTCTTCGGAGCCGTGCGGCGAGCGGATCGACGGTGCTCCGGGCGGTCCGCTCGTAGAGGACGATGGCGAGCAGTGTCACGGGGAGCTGACAGAGTCCCAGCGCCAGGCCGATGTTGAGACCGCCGAACAGGGGGCGGTCCATCAGGTCCTTGGCGAATCCGGAGAGCAGCAGGAAGACGACGAAGTAGCCGAGTGCGGTCAGGGTCGTGATGCGCCGCAGTAGCCGGTACGCGGTGCGCAGTCGGCGCAGATCGCCGTGATGGCCCGGGACGGACACGGGAGTGGTGGGAGCGCTCGGCTGTTCCGGGGGCGGTGAGGGCTCCGAACTCTGCCAGGGCAGCAGGTGTTCGGGGTCATGCGGAGGCGGGGGCTGATGCCGCCGGGACGGCTTCGGCAGCCGTCCGGGCCAGGAGGAGTACGGGGACGGGGGCGGGCTTCCGTACGACATCTGGGTGCTGCTCCTTGCATGGCTCGGGTCCTGGGCTGGACGGCAAGGCAGGAGTGCGGTTGTGCTGTCGGAAGCGCGAACATTACTCGCGGGTATGGCGGTTGGGGAGAGGTTGGCCTGAACTACCCACGGTAATGGCTCAGTTGCATGAGGTCTTGCCGAATGGAGTCTCTCTGCTCCGCAATGCGATGCGGACGTCTATGGCGCCGGGGCGTCGTTCCCGGACTCCTCGGTGAGGACCGGGAAACGGCGCGGGGCCACGAAGACCAGCACCAGCAGGGCGAGCGCCGCAGCCCCGGCGGCACCCAGGTAGACGTGGTCGACGGCGGCGTCGACGGCCCGCCGCAGATAGTCCGTCGCCGCGGCCGAGAGCCTGCCCGGGTCGTCCAGGGCGTGCGAGATCGCGTCCAGGTCGCCCGGCAGCCCGGGAACCGGGGCGGCGGCCAGCCGGGAGGCGAGGACCCCGTTGGCGACGGCCCCGAAGAGCGCGGCGCCGACGCTCTGGCCGACCTGGCGGCAGAAGAGTACGGAGGCGGTCGTCGTGCCGCGCTCGGCCCAGCCGACCGTCGACTGGACCCCGACGATCAGCGGTAGCTGGAACAGCCCGAGCGCCGCACCGAGCAGCAGCATGATCAGGGCGGGCTGCCAGGGCTCGCCCGGATACGGCAGCAGCGGGAAGGCGAGCAGTATCAGCAGGGCGCAGCTCATGCCGATGATCGCGGTGCGGCGGAAGCCGATGCGGTTGTAGACGCGGTTGGAGAAGGCCGCCGACACCGGCCAGCTCAGGGTCATCACGGACAGGACGAATCCCGCGGCGATCGGGCCGAGGCCCAGCACCGACTGGGCGTACGTCGGCAGGAAGACCGTGGGGGCGACCATCAGCAGCCCCATCGCGCCCAGCGCCAGATTGACCGAGGCGATGGACCGCCGCCGCCAGACCCAGCCGGGAATGATCGGCTCGGCGGCCCGCCGCTCGATGACGACGGTCAGCGCGCCGAGCGCGATGCTGCCGGCCAGCAGCCCGAGGGACGGGGCGGAGAGCCAGGGCCAGGCGACCCCGCCCTGGACGAGCGCGGTCAGCAGCAGGGCGCCGGTGGCGAAGACGGCGAGGGCGCCCGCCCAGTCGATGCGGGGGCGGGGCGCGCCGGCCGCCCGGCGGGTGCCGGACGGCTCGTGGAGGTGACGTACGACGAGCCAGAGTGCGAGCGCCCCGACCGGCAGATTGATCAGGAAGATCCAGCGCCAGTCGGCGTACACCGCGAACAGCCCGCCGATCACCGGCCCCGCGACCGCCGAAGTGGCCCACACGGTCGACAGCTTGGCCTGGATCTTCGGGCGTTCCTTGAGCGGGTAGAGGTCCGCGGCGATGGTCTGCACGGTGCCTTGCAGGGCACCGCCGCCCAGCCCCTGGACGACCCGGAAGGCGATCAGCGCGGCCATGTTCCAGGCGGCGGCGCAGAGCACCGAGCCGAACAGGAAGAGGGCGATGCCGGCGATCAGGACCGGCTTGCGGCCGAAGGTGTCGGAGAGCTTTCCGTACACCGGCAGGGAGACCGTCACGGCCAGCAGATAGCCGGAGAACAGCCACGAGAAGACGGAGAAGCCGCCGAGGTCGCCGACGATCTGCGGGACGGCGGTGGAGACGATGGTGCCGTCGATGGCCGAGAGGGCCATCCCGAGCATCAGGGCGGCGACCACCGGGCCGCGTCCGCGCGGCGTCTCGGGAGAGGGGGCCGGGCCGGCCCCGGGCCCGGACATCGCTTCGGTATCGCCGCCCGCATTGCCGCCCGCGCCGCTCACCAAGATTCCTTCCCCCTGCACGTATTTTCTCGGGACACTGTCTCACCCACGGATCCCGGCGGGGAGGGTGCCGCTGTTGGGGGCGTGTCCGAAGACCTCTGCGGACCCCGGCGAGTGCACCCCGAGTGCACCCAAGGGTCCAGTCCCTGAGGCCGGTCTCCACCCGGGGGCCGAGACCCCTAGGGGACGCTCCTCAGTTTTGCCCGGGGGTGGTTCCTCCCGGCGGAGGACGTGACGGCGGGGGCCCGTTCCTTAGCGTGTTCCTACACCGCAAAAAGCGGCTGATTCCCACCGCGAATGCGGCTGACCGCAGGGGGGCGGGGTGGGGAAAACCCCACCCGAAGACTGCGCTGTGCACCAGGGCGCCGGACCCCCTCGGAACACCAGACTTCACGGGTACACCCGCGACATTCCGAAGCTGACCGAAAAATGCTGACCGACATAGCTGACCGACAGCTGACCGACATAGGAGAAAAACCGTGACAACGGCTGTAACCATTCCCAGGCACGGGGGCACTGGAGGGCGTACGGCCGTCGCTGCGCGAGCGCGACAGGTCGTC
The DNA here is from genome assembly GCF_036002945.1 of Streptomyces sp. NBC_01224. Lineage (NCBI taxonomy): Bacteria > Bacillati > Actinomycetota > Actinomycetes > Kitasatosporales > Streptomycetaceae > Streptomyces > Streptomyces sp. NBC_01224. The sequence goes on from NZ_CP108529.1 coordinate 5,439,884, forward strand.
AAGGCGTACGGGGCGGGGGAGACCCGGGTCGTCGCGCTCGACCATGTCGATGTGGACATCGCCCGCGGGCAGTTCACGGCGATCATGGGACCGTCCGGCTCCGGCAAGTCGACCCTGATGCACTGCCTGGCCGGCCTGGACACCGTGACCTCGGGGCAGATCCACCTCGACGAGACCGAGATCACCGGGCTCAAGGACAAGAAGCTCACCCAGCTCCGCCGGGACCGGATCGGCTTCATCTTCCAGGCGTTCAACCTGCTCCCGACGCTGAACGCCCTGGAGAACATCACGCTGCCGATGGACATCGCGGGCCGCAAGCCCGACGCGGCCTGGCTGCGGCAGGTCGTGGAGACGGTCGGTCTCGCCGAGCGGCTGAAGCACCGGCCCACCGAGCTCTCCGGCGGCCAGCAGCAGCGCGTCGCGGTGGCCAGGGCGCTCGCCGCCCGACCGGAGATCATCTTCGGTGACGAGCCCACCGGAAACCTGGACTCGCGGGCCGGCGCCGAGGTGCTGAGCTTCCTGCGCAGGTCGGTCGACGAGCTGGGCCAGACCATCGTCATGGTCACCCACGACCCCGTCGCCGCCTCCTACGCGGACCGGGTGCTGTACCTCGCCGACGGACGCATCGTCGACGAGATGCACAACCCGACGGCCGACCAGGTACTCGACCGCATGAAGGACTTCGACTCGCGCGGGCGGACGTCATGACCGTCTGGAAGACATCGAGGCGCAACTTCTTCGCGCACAAGGGACGAATGGCGCTCTCCGCCGTCGCGGTCCTGCTGTCGGTGGCGTTCGTGTGCGGCACGCTCGTCTTCACCGACACCATGAACACCACGTTCGACAAGCTCTTCGCCGCGACGTCGGCCGATGTCACCGTCAGCCCGAAGACCCCCGAGGACGACGACCGGCTTCCGGAGAACGGCAAGCCCGTCACGCTCCCCGCCTCCGCCGTCCAGCAGGTCGGCAAGGCCACCGGCGTGAAGGCCGCCGAGGGCGCGGTCTCCAGCATGTCCGTCACCGTTGTCGACAGCGACAACAAGAACATGGGTTCCACGACGGGCGCCCCGACGATCGCGGGCAACTGGACGAAGAACGACCTGCGTTCGATGGAGATCACCTCCGGCCACGCACCGCGCGGCCCGACCGAGGTGATGGTCGACGCCGACACCGCCGACAAGCACGACCTGAAGCTCGGTGACGAACTGCGCACCATCGCCGCCACCGGCGACATCAACGCGAAGATCAGCGGCATCGCCACCTTCAAGGTCACCAACCCCGGTGCGGCGGTCGTCTACTTCGACACCGTCACCGCGCAGACGAAACTGCTCGGCAAGCCGGACGTCTTCAGCCTCATCTCCGTCACCGCCGAACAGGGCGTCAGTGACACGCAGTTGAAGCAGGCCGTCGCCACGGCGCTCGGTGACACCTCCGCGTACAAGCTCCAGACGCAGAAGGAGGCCGCGGACGCCAACAAGAATTCGATGGGCTCCTTCCTCGACGTCATGAAGTACGCGATGCTCGGCTTCGCCGGAATCGCCTTCCTCGTCGGCATCTTCCTGATCGTCAACACCTTCTCGATGCTGGTCGCCCAGCGCACCCGCGAGATCGGCCTGATGCGGGCCATCGGCTCCAGCCGCAAGCAGGTCAACCGTTCCGTACTCATCGAGGCGCTGTTCCTCGGCATCCTCGGCTCCGTCCTCGGCGTCGGTGCGGGCATCGGCCTCGCCGTCGGCCTGATGAAGTTCATGGGCGCCGTGGGCATGGAACTGTCCACCGACGACCTCACGGTCGCCTGGACGACCCCGGTCGTCGGCCTCGCGCTCGGCATCATCGTGACCGTCGTCGCCGCGTACATTCCGGCCCGTCGCGCCGGGAAGATCTCCCCGATGGCCGCCCTGCGCGACGCCGGAACCCCGGCGGACGGCCGGGCCGGCCGGGTCAGGGCCGCGATCGGCCTGGTCCTCACCCTCGCCGGCGGCACCGCGCTCTTCGCCGCGACGCGGGCCGACAAGTCGAGCGAGGGCTCGCTCTTCCTCGCTGTGGGCGTGGTCCTCACCCTGATCGGCTTCATCGTGATCGGCCCGCTGCTGGCCGGCTTCGTGGTCCGGGTGCTGAGCGCGGTCATGCTGCGGATGTTCGGCTCCGTCGGACGGCTCGCGGAGCGCAACGCCCTGCGCAACCCGCGCCGCACCGGAGCGACCGGCGCCGCCCTGATGATCGGCCTCGCCCTGGTGGCCTGCCTCTCCGTCGTCGGCTCCTCCATGGTCGCCTCGGCCACCGAGGAACTCGACAAGTCGGTCGGCGCCGACTTCATCGTCCAGCCGGCCGGCGGCAACCCGACGCTCCTCGTGGACCAGGCGGTCAAGTCCCTGGAGTCCGTGCCGGACATCGAGCACCTCACCGGCTACAAGGTCGTCAGCGCCGGGATCACGGCCCCCGACGGCACCACCGAGAACAAGGCCCTGGCCGCCGTGGATCCCACGTACCAGGAGGACGTCCGGCGCGAGACGGTCGCCGGGAAGCTGGCCGACGCGTACGGCAAGGACGCCATGTCCGTCGGTGACACGTACGCCACCAAGCACCACCTCAAGGTCGGCGACCGGCTCACCGTCGCGTTCAGGGGCGGCGAGACCGCGAAGCTGAGGCTCGCCGCGATCACCTCGGACGACGTGAACATCGACAAGGGCGCGATGTACACGAACGTCGCGACCGCCGCGCGGTACGTCCCCGCCGACAGCCTGCCGAAGAACATGATGATGTTCGCGAAGGCCGCGGACGGCAAGGAGAAGGAGGCGTACGCCGCGCTGAAGGCCGCCCTCGTCAAGTACCCGCAGTACGAGGTGCAGAACCAGGCCGACTTCAAGCAGCAGCTGAAGGACCAGATCGGCCAACTGCTGAACATCGTCTACGGCCTGCTTGCGCTCGCGATCATCGTCGCGGTGCTCGGTGTGGTGAACACCCTGGCCCTGTCGGTGGTCGAGCGGACCCGCGAGATCGGCCTGATGCGCGCCATCGGCCTCTCCCGCCGCCAGCTGCGCCGGATGATCCGCCTGGAGTCGGTGGTCATCGCGGTCTTCGGCGCCCTGCTCGGCCTCGGCCTCGGCATGGGCTGGGGCACGGCGGCCCAGAAGCTGCTGGCCCTGGAGGGCCTCAACGTCCTGGAGATCCCGTGGCCGACGATCCTCACGGTCTTCGTCGCCTCGGCCTTCGTCGGCCTGTTCGCGGCCCTGGTCCCGGCGTTCCGGGCGGGCAGGATGAACGTCCTGAACGCGATCGCCACGGAATAGCGAGGGTGACGACCGACGTAGGATGACTGATCCGGCCCCGGGGTGTTCCTCCAAACACTCCGGGGCCGGATTCGTGTCCGTACGGCGCGGGGTGTTCCTCCGGACACTCCGTGGCCGGAACCGATTGCACGAAGCTGCCGTGGTCCGTGCAGCAAGCTGACATGACCGAGCACGCCCCCACGCCGCGCCGCAGACATCGCAGGTCCAGCGGGCGCGAGCGGGCGATGTTCTCGGGCGACAGTTTTGTGTACGGCTCCACGGAGAGGATCTCGTCCCGGGCGAAGAACGCGAGGTCGTCGATCCGGTTGCGGATCTGCGCGAGCCCCTCCAGTTGCTCAATGCCCGGTGGAGGGGGTCTTCGCGCCCCCTGCTCCGCGCGTAGACCGTCGATGACATGGCGGGACCGGGTGACACGCTGCAGCTCCTGGTGGAGGGAGTGCAGACGTAAGTCGATCAGCCGGGCCAGCGCGACTTCGGGGTCCGTCGGAAAAATGCGCAGGTCGGAGCCCTCGGGATGGAGCAGTCCGAGCTCCTGGAGCCGGTCGATGCACGAGCGTGCGACCCGCGGGTCGGTGTGCAACAGGAGGTGCAGGTCGTCGGTGGCGGTGCCGGGGTTGCGCAGGAAATGCCGGTAGACCTCTTCCTCGGCCTCCGAGACTCCGAATATGGACATCTCGTTCTCGCCCACGTGTGCCCCCGCTGCCTGGTCCATGCGTGGCCGCGCACTTCCGGGGGTTGCCCGTGAGTGCGGGTCGACGGCTGCCGTGCTCACTGCCCGTGCAACTGTTTGTGGAATCTTCGGCCAAAGCGTAGACGCTGGGATCGTTTCTGTGACGATGCCGGACACAACTGTGTGCGATACGGAGATGAACGGCGTGTGGCCCGCGACGAGCGGCGCCGGGCGCACGACGGACGGCACCGACCGGAACCCCGGCCGGTACCCGCGCCACCCGGAACCCCGGCCGGTACCCGCGCCGACCGGAACCCCGGCCGCACCCGGGCGGACCCGCGGACCCACCCACCGCCGTCCGCCGGAATCAGGCCGCACTCCTCCTGCCCCGGGCGATTGCGCACGCGGCTGTCACACGGGAGTCGTACGCTGGAACCCCCCCGGCCCGTGAGACGTGTCGGGTCCTTCGTGTTGCCCCTCGCGTTGCCCCCTGTCAGCAGCCGGCTGTCAGACCTCGCCCTCGTTACCCGGACGGAAGCCCTTCATGAGCCTGCACGGCCTGCTGGATGTCGTCGTACGTGATCCGGCACTCTCCGAAGCGGTGAAGGCCGCCACCGACGGCCACCGGATGCACGTCGACCTCGTCGGTCCGCCCGCCGCCCGCCCCTTCGCCGTGGCCGCGCTGGCCCGTGAGGCCGGACGGACCGTGCTCGCCGTCACCGCGACCGGCCGGGAGGCCGAGGACCTGGCGGCCGCGCTGCGCACCCTGCTGCCGCCGGACACGATCGCCGAGTTCCCGTCCTGGGAGACCCTGCCGCACGAGCGGCTCTCGCCCCGCTCCGACACCGTGGGCCGCCGCCTCGCCGTGCTGCGGCGCCTGGCGCACCCGAGGAAGGACGACCCGGAGACCGGCCCGGTCAAGGTCGTCGTCGCGCCGGTCCGCTCCGTGCTCCAGCCGCAGGTCAAGGGGCTCGGCGACCTGGAACCCGTAGCGCTGCGCATCGGACAGAGCGCCGACCTCGGCAAGACGGTCGACGCGCTCGCGGCGGCCGCGTACTCCAGGGTCGAACTGGTCGAGAAGCGCGGCGAGTTCGCCGTGCGCGGCGGCATCCTGGACGTCTTCCCGCCGACCGAGGAGCACCCCCTTCGAGTGGAGTTCTGGGGTGATGACGTCGAGGAGATCCGCTACTTCAAGATCGCCGACCAGCGGTCGCTGGAGATCGCCCAGCACGGGCTGTGGGCGCCGCCCTGCCGCGAGCTGCTGCTGACCGACGAGGTGCGCGAGCGGGCCGCCGCCCTCGCCGAACTCCACCCGGAGCTGGGCGAACTGCTCGGCAAGATCGCCGAGGGGATCGCGGTGGAGGGCATGGAGTCCCTCGCACCGGTTCTCGTCGACGACATGGAACTGCTGCTCGACGTGCTGCCCAAGGGCTCGATGGCGCTGGTCTGCGACCCGGAGCGGGTCCGGACCAGGGCGGCGGACCTGGTCGCCACCAGCCAGGAGTTCCTTCAGGCGTCCTGGGCGGCCACCGCGGGCGGAGGCGAGGCCCCGATCGATGTCGGTGCGGCCTCCCTTCGGGGCATCGCGGATGTCCGTGACCGGGCCCGCGAGCTGGAGATGATGTGGTGGTCGGTCTCCCCGTTCGCCGCGGACGACGAGCTCGACGAGGACACCCTCAAGCTCACGATGCACGCCCCGGAGTCGTACCGCGGCGACACCGCCCGCGCGCTCGCCGACACCAAGGGCTGGATCGCCGACGGCTGGCGCACGGTGTACGTCACCGAGGGGCAGGGGCTCGCCTCCCGAACCGTCGAGGTGCTGAGCGGCGAGGGCATCGCGGCCCGCCTGGACCCCGACCTGGCGGAGATCTCCCCGTCGCTGGTCCACGTCTCCTGCGGCGCGATCGACCAAGGCTTCGTCGACCCGGCGCTCAAGCTCGCCGTCCTCACCGAGACGGATCTGACCGGCCAGCGCACCGCCACCAAGGACCTGGGCCGGATGCCGGCCCGCCGCCGCAAGACCATCGATCCGCTGACGCTGGAGACGGGCGACTACATCGTCCACGAACAGCACGGTGTGGGCCGCTACATCGAAATGGTGCAGCGCACCGTGCAGGGCGCCACCCGCGAGTACCTCCTCGTCGAGTACGCCCCCGCCAAGCGCGGCCAGCCCGGCGACCGCCTGTACATCCCGACCGACCAGCTGGAGCAGGTCACCAAGTACGTCGGCGGCGAGGCGCCCACCCTGCACCGGCTCGGCGGCGCCGACTGGACCAAGACCAAGGCGCGCGCAAAGAAGGCCGTCAAGGAGATCGCCGCCGACCTGATCAAGCTCTACTCGGCGCGGATGGCGGCCCCCGGCCATGTCTTCGGCCCGGACACCCCGTGGCAGCGCGAACTGGAGGACGCCTTCCCGTACGCGGAGACGCCCGACCAGCTCACCACCATTGCCGAGGTCAAGGAGGACATGGAGAAGTCCGTCCCGATGGACCGGCTGATCTGCGGCGACGTCGGCTACGGCAAGACGGAGATCGCGGTACGGGCGGCCTTCAAGGCGGTCCAGGACGGCAAGCAGGTCGCCGTCCTCGTGCCCACGACCCTCCTGGTCCAGCAGCACTACGGAACGTTCACCGAGCGCTACTCCCAATTCCCGGTCAGCGTAAGGGCGCTGAGCCGCTTCCAGTCCGAATCCGAGTCCAAGTCGACCCTGGAAGGGCTCCGCGAGGGCTCCGTCGACCTGGTCATCGGCACCCACCGCCTCTTCTCCTCCGAGACGAAGTTCAAGGACCTGGGCCTGGTCATCGTCGACGAGGAGCAGCGCTTCGGCGTCGAGCACAAGGAGCAGCTGAAGAAGCTCCGCGCCAATGTGGACGTCCTCACCATGTCCGCGACGCCCATCCCCCGTACGCTCGAAATGGCCGTGACGGGCATCCGCGAGATGTCGACGATCACCACGCCTCCCGAGGAGCGCCACCCGGTCCTCACCTTCGTCGGCCCGTACGAGGAGAAGCAGATCGGTGCGGCGATCCGCCGCGAACTGCTCCGCGAGGGCCAGGCGTTCTACATCCACAACCGCGTCGAGTCGATCGACCGCGCCGCCGCGCGCCTGCGCGAGATCGTCCCCGAGGCGAGGATCGCGACCGCCCACGGCCAGATGTCCGAACAGTCTCTGGAGCAGGTGGTGGTGGACTTCTGGGAGAAGAAGTTCGACGTCCTGGTCTCCACGACGATCGTCGAGTCCGGCATCGACATCTCCAACGCCAACACCCTGATCGTGGAGCGCGGCGACAACTTCGGCCTCTCCCAGCTCCACCAGCTGCGCGGCCGCGTGGGCCGTGGCAGGGAACGCGGCTACGCGTACTTCCTCTACCCCCCGGAGAAGCCGCTCACCGAAACGGCCCACGAGCGCCTGGCCACGATCGCCCAGCACACCGAGATGGGCGCGGGCATGTACGTCGCGATGAAGGACCTCGAAATCCGGGGCGCCGGAAACCTCCTGGGCGGCGAACAGTCCGGCCACATCGCGGGCGTCGGCTTCGACCTGTACGTACGCATGGTCGGCGAGGCGGTGGCCGACTACCGGGCCTCCCTCGAAGGCGGTGTGGAGGAGGAGCTGCCCCTGGAGGTCAAGATCGAGCTCCCGGTCGACGCACACGTCCCCCACGACTACGCCCCCGGCGAGCGGCTGCGCCTTCAGGCATACCGCGCCATCGCCTCCGCCAACACGGAGGACGACATCAGGGCGGTCCGCGAGGAACTCACCGACCGCTACGGCAAGCTCCCCGAGCCGGTCGAGAACCTGCTCCTGGTCGCGGGCCTGCGCATGCTGGCCCGCGCCTGCGGCGTCGGCGAGATCGTGCTCCAGGGCTCGAACATCCGGTTCGCCCCGGTCGAGCTGCGCGAGTCGCAGGAGCTCCGCCTGAAGCGCCTCTACCCGAAGACGATCATCAAGCCGGCCGTCCACCAGATCCTGGTCCCGCGCCCCACCGCCGGCAGGATCGGCGGCAAGCCGGTCGTCGGCCGCGAACTGCTGGCGTGGACGGGGGAGTTCCTCACGACGATTCTGGGGTCGTAGCCCCGGAACGCCTCCTGCCTCGGCCCCGTCGGATGTTCGGCGGGGCCGATCCCTTTCATGGGACGAATGGAGCGGCAGGCCTCTTGAATGTGAGCCAGACGGTTTTGCCGACGATGTGGTGGTCGATGCCGAACTCCGCGGCCAGTTCACCGACCAGGAATAAGCCGCGTCCCGAGCAGCAGTCATCTTCCGCGTGCTGGATCGCCGGTCGTCCGCCGCCGCTGTCCCGCACCTCCAGGCGCACAAGATCCTCTGTTGCGTGGAGGCGGACGGCGAACTCCCTTGCCGGCGGGACGCCGTGCAGCAGGGCATTGGTCGCCAGTTCCGAGACGCAGAGCTTTATGTCATCGATCAAGGGTGTGAGCTGCCACTCCGTGAGGACATCGACGACGAAGTCGCGTGAGGCACCGACAGAGGTGCGTCGTCGGGGAAAGCGCCGTTGCTGCGACAGAGACACGGTGGTCCACCGCCTTGCTCGTGGGGCATAACGCGCACACCGTACTGCTATTCGCGAAAAGTGGCAAGGTATCCTTTGGGGGGCCCGAATGCTTCGCCTACCGTGTGCAGCGGCAGGGTGTCTCGGGCGTCGACTGCGAAGGGGAAGGTCGTGGGTGAAGAGAGGGTCGGCACATCCGCTCGGTACCTGGCGCCACCCGCCCGGGGCGAAAGCGATGCCTGGGGGGCCGAGTCGGCGGCCGAAGGGCGACGAGGTACCCAGCGGATCGTGTGCGCAGGGGAGGTGGTCGCACCGGACAGAGTGGCCGACCTCCTCCTGGTGGAGCGTGGCGGTCGTGTCGTCGAGCGACGGCGGATCATGTACCTCGATGGCGATCCGTGCGAGTTGACCGACACCTACTACCCGTTGGAGATCGCTCGGGGAACCGGGCTGGCCGCAACGGGAAAAATCCGGGGAGGGGCCATCCGGCTGCTTGCCGATCTCGGCTATGCCGGTGTCCGGGCGCAGGAGGATGTGGTGGCCCGTATGCCGTCCGAAGGCGAGAGGGCGTCCTTGTCGCTGGAGGCAGGTGAGCCGGTGCTCGAACTGACGCGACTCACGCTGAGCGGGGATGACCGCCCCGTCCAGGCTGATGTGATGGTCATGTCCCCGCGGGGTCAGAGACTGCGGTACGAGATCAGGATCGGATGACTGTGCCCAGAGTGGACGACGAGACACCGGACCGGCGCTCCCTGCATGAGCGGATCGCGGCGGATCTGCGCGACGAGATCATGTCCGGGGATCTGGCACCGGGAGCCGGTATTCCCTCCACCGCGCAACTCAAGGAGCGGTTCTCCGCTTCGAATGCCACCGTGCAGAAGGCGTTGCAACTCCTCAAAGGCGAACGGTTGGTCATTGGACGTCCAGGCGCGTCGGTGACCGTTCGCGAGCACCGGCAGCGGACGATACGCCCGGCCGCATACATGGCCCCTGTGGCCTCCGGTGAGCCGTACCGTTGGCTGAGCGAAGCGGTGAACTCGGGTGCGCGCGCCCACAGCACACTGATCGAGGTGGCCGAGGAGAAGCCTCCGGCAGACGTCGCTGCGGCGCTGGGCCTTCAGCCGGGCGGCACTGCGGTCCTCCGGCGTCAGTTGCTGTCGATCGACGACGAACCGGCGGAACTCGTTGCCTCCTACTACCCGTTGGACATCGCCCGCGGTACCGCCCTCACCGAACGCCGCAGAATTGCCGGTGGTACGCCTACCCTCCTCACGGCACTGGGCTATCCACCTCGGATCAGCGTGGACCGAGTGTCCGCGCGTGTCGCCACCCAGGATCAGTACCGATTGCTCCGACTCCCCGGCGACCTGCCCGTACTGCGCACGTTGCGCATCGTCCATAGCGATGACGACCGGCCCATCGAAGCGACGGTGATGGTCAAGGCGGGCCATCTGTACGAGGTGCAGTACGCGTTCGTCCCCGACTGAGCGGTGCCTTGCGGGTTCGCCCGGCCGGTTTGTCAGATCCGTGAGGCAGGATGCGACGAATGGAAAGGGGCACGGAGAACAAAACCCGGAATCGCTGGATCGTGGTGACGTGCGTGCTGTTGGCCTGTTGCCTGCTGTACGTCCTGCGCCCAGGGCAGGGTGCGGAGAACCTGTCGGACCGCGTGGGCGTCGTCGGGATGCTGCTCACGGCCCTGACGTTGGTCGCGACAGTGTTCGGGGTGTGGGCAACGCAGCGGGCCAGTGCGATGGTGGGCGATATGGCCGCAGCGCGACAACTGAGCCAAGCCGTGGCGCTCGCGGAGCCGCTGTCACGTCGGGTGTTGGGCGGGGATCGGGTCGTCGCGGATATCACTTACAGGTTCCGCCCTTACGCACACGCCAGAGGCGCGGCGCCCCCCTTGGCGCCGGCCGGACGATTGGACGGTCTGGTCGCTGACTACCAGGCCCTCAGACCCCGGCGCCTGGTGGTTACCGGCCAGCCGGGAGCCGGGAAATCGGTGCTGGCCCGTTCCTTCGTGGCCGAGCTCAACAAAACCAGGGCGGACGGCGACCCCGTCCCGGTGCTGATCGCACTCGGGGACTGGGAGCGGGAGGAGAGCTTCCGTGACTGGGTCGTCAGACATCTGGTGCGCGACTACGGCAGATCGTGGAAGCGTGCCGGTCAGCTCGTGGACGCGGGACTGGTGCTCCCGGTCATCGATGGTCTCGATGAAATGGACAGGGCGGAAGTCCCGCTCGCCGAGTCACGGGCCCAGGGCGCGCTGGACGCTCTGGCCGACTATCAGGAGGGCTTGGAACCCGCACCACTCGTCCTGACGTGCCGAACGGATCTCTACGACGCGCTCGAAGCTTCCGGAAGGCCGATGCTGGACACGGCACGGGTCGAGATCGACCCGGTGAGTGCCGAGGCGGCTGCGGGATTCCTCTCGCGGCGCGCGGGGGCGGCCTACCGTCAGGCCGCATGGGCCCCGATCCTGGACGAGTTGCGTGCTCGCCCTCAGGGCCTGCTGGCTAGTTCGCTCTCCACGCCGTGGCGATTGGTGCTCGTGGCCACGGCGTACGAGCAGGCCAATGATCCCAGCGAACTTCTGACATGCACCACGCGGGAGGAAGTGGGCGATGTACTCCACGGCCATTTCATCCAGTCGTCCGTCCGCGCTGTCGCGGGAACACGGAGCCGGTGCGCACCCGAGGATGTGCACGCGTGGCTGGGCACCCTCGCATGCGGTCTCCAGGCGCGGGGAAGTGGCAGGACGGATCTGGTGTTGTCCGAACTCGTACACTCCCCGGGGGCGGTGTGGGCGAGGCGGTTGTACGCCGTTCTGGTCGGGGTCTTCGCGCTCGTCCCGGTTGCGCTTCTGCTGTCCGACGGGGACACGGATGCGGTGACCTGGGGGTTGTCCGCTGTCCTCGTAGTGGTGGGGGGCATCGGGTTCCGATATCTGCGTTCCAGCAAGATGAGTCTTTGGGGACGCGCCGACTTCGCCCTGCCCCCGTGGGGCAGCCCTCTGTGGCGGGTGGGGATGCGGCTGGCACGGAGCGGGAGCGGGCGCTGGGCGGTGCGCGTCACCGCGATCTGGCCCGTCCTCGCCATGTGGCGGGCCGCAGCACCTCAACGATTCGGTGGTATGGAGAACTGGCCGATGACCGTGGCGATGCTGTTCACGCCCGCGCTGTTCTTCATCATGTTCTCCGCCTACTTCCTCGGATCAGCGGCGGTAGGGCCGTCCGGCTGGCCACGTACAGGCGCTTTCTTCGCCCTGATTGTCCTGTGGCCCGCGGCTGTTCTGGTGTTCCTCAGCCGTTCAGCGGGTCTTGGGCCGACCGCCGACCTTCTGATCTTCGCCATATTCGGGTCGTTTTACTTTGCTTTGAGCGGCCCCACGGCCATGTATGCGTGCTGGCTACTGGTCAACTGCCGACGACTTCCGTTCCGCCTGAGCCGCTTCCTGGAGTGGTCCCGGACGGCAGGACTGATCCGGGTGACCGGTGCCGCCTACCAGTTCCGGCATCGCGAGTTTCAGGAGTGGCTCACGCGCCACCCCGTTCCGGCCCTCCCGACGCCGACCGCTCATCCGCCGATGCGAACAACAACTCCGTGAGCGACCGGAACACCTCCTCCGGGTCCCGGCCGCCCACCGCCCCCTCCAGATTGCCGTTCAGCAGCAGGGTGGCGAAACCGTGGGCCAGGGACCAGGCGGCGAGGCCCGCGAGCCGGGTGTCGTCGCCGCGTCCGGCGGTGGGGAGGTCGGTGACGCCCGCACGCAGCTCCGTCGTGGCGCGGGCCTTCGCGGCGAGCAGTTCGGGGTCGTCGGTGCGGTGGAGGTCGGGCTGGAACATCACCTGGAAGTGTGCCGGGTGGTCGGTGGCGAACCGTACGTACCGCACGCCCCGCTCCCGTAGGTCCGGGGCGTCGGCCAGTGCGTCGGCGAAGAGGGTGTAGCCCTCGGCGGCGATGGCGGTGAGCAGGCCCGTGCGGTCCTTGAAGTGATGGGCGGGGGCCGCGTGGGAGACGCCGGCCCGGCGTGCCAGGTCGCGCAGGCTCAGTGCACCCGGGCCCTCGGTGCGGATGACATCGAGTGCGGCGGTGAGGACGGCGCGTCGCAGGTCGCCGTGGTGATAGGTGCGCTCGTTGGTCATGTGCAGCAGATTACGCGGAATCTAGTCATTGACAAGTTCAGGAAGGGGAGAGCACTCTTGGGATCTAGTCAGTGACAAGATGCGTGACGCTGTGGAGGGCGGAGACATGTCCGAGGAGCTGGGCCGGGTGCGGCAGATGTGGCACCTGCTGGAGCCCCTGCATGCTGTTCTGTACTACGCGCCGGAGTCCTTCGAGGAGGCTGCCGGGCTCGGCTACCGCACCGATGAGCGCTGGCCGAGCTACTTCGCCTGGCGCGCCGCGCCGCTCGGGGAAGTCGGTACCGACCGGGTGGTCGACACCTTCTACAGCTTCAGCCCGGCGATGGTGCGCGAGTACGTCCCCGCGGCCTGGTCCGTCGCCTCTTCCGGCGCGGTGCTCGCCGCCCGGACGCGGGCGGTCGACCGTGCGTACCGGGGGTTGCTGGGGGAGCAGGTCGCCGGTCCGGAGCTTGCCGAGACCGCCGCGCTCGTTCGACGCGTCGCGGAGGCTGCCGACACGGCCGGCCGCCCGCTCGCCGCGGCCAACGCCGCCCTGTTCTGGCCGGAAGAGCCGCATCTGGTGCTCTGGCAGGCGGCGACGATCCTGCGGGAGCATCGCGGGGACGGGCATGTTGCCGCGCTCGCCGGGGCCGGGCTCGATCCGGTCGAGTCGCTGGTCTCCTTCGCCGCCATCGGTGCGGCGCTCCCGGAGGTGTTCGCAAGCCGGGGGTGGGGTGACGAGGAGTGGCAGGCGGCTCGTCAACGGCTCGTGAAGCGCGGGCTGCTGACGGAGGACGGTACGGCGGCCGAGGCGGGGCGGGCGTTGCGCACCGAAGTCGAGCGGCGTACGGATGAGGCGGCTGCCGCCCCGTGGCGGGCGCTCGGTCAGGAGGAGCGGGAGCGGCTGGTCGAGTTGCTGGGGCCGCTCTGGGTGGCGGTGATCGGCTCCGGACTGCTGCCGTCCGAAACGACGCTGGGCATCGGGAAGGTGTGAGCGGCCGGGCGGGCCGGGCAGTGTGATTCCGGCCGCATCCTGCAGGAAGCGCACTCATGAACGCCCGTCAGCGGGGAAGGCGTCCGTAGGATTCCCGGGTTCGGCTTTCTCCCCGTCAGGACGGCTTCGAGTGATATCTCCCCGCGCATACCGAGTGATGCTGCCCGCCCTCAGCGTGGCGGCGGTGCTGACCCTGGCCGGCTGCGACCCCGAGCAGGCGGCCTCCGGGACCGGACGGAAGGGGGACGGGTCTCAGGCCGGCGGACAGGCCGTCACCGGATTCGGGGCCAGTCCGCTCGACAACGCCGACGGTACGAAGCCGGGGCTCGCACCGCTCACCTCCGAGGCGGACAAGGCGGCCGGCCGGAAGATCATCGAGAAGGTGGCGACGAAGGGGCGGGGGCCGAAGACCGGGTACGCGCGCGACAAGTTCGGCTACGCGTGGAAGGACTCGGTCGACGGGATACCGCTCGCGAGGAACGGCTGCGACACCCGCAACGACCTCCTCGCCAGGGACGGCAAGGACGTGAAGTTCCGGTCCGGTTCGGACTGTGTGGTCGTGTCGATGACCCTCAAGGACCCGTACACCGGCTCGACCATCGACTGGCGCAAGCAGCAGGCCACCAAGGTCCAGATCGATCACGTCATGCCCCTCTCGTACGACTGGCAGATGGGCGCCGCACGCTGGAACGAGGCCAAGCGGCAGCAGATCGCCAACGACCCGCTCAACCTCATCCCGGTCGACGGCCCGGCCAACAACGCCAAGCGGGACTCGGGGCCCGCCTCCTGGCTGCCGCCGTACAAGCCGGTCCGCTGCTCGTACGCGGTGCGGTTCGCGCAGGTGTCCCTGAAGTACGAACTGCCGGTGACGACCGCGGACAAGCGGACCATGCTGGAGCAGTGCGGAGGGTGATCGCGTGCCGGGGGATGCGGTGGAGCCCCATGTATGGGTGCGGCAGAGGGTGTTAACGCTCAGACGGAACCCGCCCGGGTGAGGGCGGGTTCCGTGGTGTCGGGAGAGTCAGACGGGTGAGATCTTCGGCTTCTTCGCCGTGAACGGCTTGTCGAACTCGGAGAACTCGACGGTGAGGGGGCGGCCGTCGCCGCGTGCTCCGTCCGTCAGGCGTGTCCTCAGGAGGTAGGGCCTGCCCTCGGCGGCGATGCTCGCCGTCCATGTCCCGTCGTCCGTCCTGCCGGTGACGGTCAGGGTGGGTACGGAGTCGAGCGTCGCCGGCTTCCCCTTGCGGGCCGTTCCGCTCTTCGACGCGAGGGGGTCGAGGAACTCCTTCCGGTCGCAGTAGCGCAGGGCCAGCCTCGTGTGCCGGTCGTCGGCGGGCGCCTTCACCCAGCGGCCCGTGAGCCTCTTGACCTCGGCTTCGGCATCCTTGCGCGGCGTGCCCGGGGCGGCGGCCGCCCGCAGCATCGCGGCGTCGGACAGGGTGTAGACCGTGCCGCCCGTCCGCACCAGCTCCATCGTGCCCGCCGCGCCCATGGACAGCGTGACCGTGCACTCGCCCCTGACGTCCGTGGCGACGAACGCCTCGACCGGGCCCTCGGAGGAGGTCGTCTCCACCGTCATACGTACCGACTTGGCGCCCCGGGTCGCTGCGAGGGCCTTGTTGACGACCTCGGGGCCGGTCAGCCGTGCATAGGGAGCGGCGCTTCGTGCATCGTCGAAGAGCGTGTCACAGGCCGCTGTGGGGCCGAGGGCTGTCACGGTACAGAGAGCGGCTGCCGCGGTGCGGGCGAGTGGGCGCATGGTGGTCGGCTCCGGTCGAGAGGGAAGGTCAGAGCTTCAGGTCCCACTGGGTGGCGTCGTACGTAAAGCCGGGGTTGACCTCGACGGTCAGGTTCTTGGCGTCCGCGGGGGCGTCGAAGGCGAACTGGACCGTGACCTTCTTGCCCGGCAGTACCGTGCCGCTGAAGCCCTGGCCGACCTTGCCGTCGAAGATCTGCTCGGCGTCCACACCGTCCTGGCCGGCGCGGGCCGTGACATTGACGAGTGCGGAGTCGAACTTCTCCTTGCCCGCGTTCTCGATGACGACGGCGACCCGGTAGGCCTTGTTGCCCTTGGTGTGCCCGGCGGCGTACGTGTCCGGGGTGTACGAGGTGGCGTCGCCGACCGTGACCGTCAGATCGTCGTCGTACACGGCCGAGTCACCGGCCTCCAGCGCCTTGCCGGTGTCCTTCTTCTTCTCCGCGCCCCCGCCCTTCGCGGAGTCGCTGCCGGGCTTCGGCTTCGCGGAGGCCGTGGTGTCCGACACCGTTTTGTTGAGGTCGTTCACCGCATCGTCCACGGCCTTGAACGTGATCACCGCACCCACCACCGCGAGGATCAGCGAGATCAGGCCGAGGACGGCGCCGAAGGTCGTCATTCCCTTGTTGGTGGCCTCGCCGCGCTTGGCCCGGCCCCGGCCGGCCAGGCCGAGGATCAGGGCGATGACGCCGAGGATGCCCGCCAGCCAGAACATGAACGGGATCAGGCCCGAGACGGCGCCGATGACACCCAGGACGAGAGCGGCGATGCCCAGTCCATTACGGGCCGGGCGCATGCCCGGCGTCTGGGTGGGGGCGTACGGCTGCTGGGGCTGGGGGGACTGCGGCGGCTGCGTGAACTGGGACATGGCTGTGCCCTCCGGCAAATGCAGAGATGGGTGGTGAGCGGTTCCGTGCATCGCTCTCGTGTAGCGACAGGTCAATAACAACAGAGCTTGTGAACCGAGTCAACATGATTCACGCTGGATTGGTTGATGCACGCTGTGAATCGATGTCACGTGAACGGGGTCGGTATGCTCGCCGACAACCAGTACGGGGACGACTGCCAGGACCGCCGGGATCACGACCAGGGAGACAGCCAGTGCCGGAGAACTCGACAGAGGTGACCGCGGCCGGGATCGCCCGGCTCGCGGGCGTGGGGCGCGCCGCCGTCAGTAACTGGCGCCGTCGCCATGCCGACTTCCCCAAGCCCGTCGGTGGCACTGAGACGAGCCCCTCCTTCGCGCTGCCCGAGGTCGAGCGATGGCTGCGGGACCAGGGGAAACTCGCCGAGGTCCCAGTCCGTGAACGGGTCTGGCAGCAACTCGCGGGACACCCGGCCGGCGCGGTCCCCGCCCTGGTCCACGCGGGCTGCGCCCTGCTGCTCCTGCGGAACAGCCCCACCGTCTGGCCCGAGATCACCGCCGTGTCGGACGAGCGGATGGCCGGTGTGCTGTCCCTCGCCCTCAACGACGTGCTCGCCGCCCGCTTCGGGCCGGCCGCGGAAGCCGGACGGGTTGTTCACACCCCCAGCCGCGCGGAACTGCTTCCGTCCATTCCGCTGCTCCGCGGCGCCGCGGAGCTCGCTGCCGAGACCGGGGCCCGGCAGACCTTCGAGTTTCTGCTCGGCCGCCAACTGGACGCCAACCCGCGCCAGTACACGCTCACCCCGCCCGGACTCGCCGAACTGATGGCCGCCCTGGTGGAGACCGGGAAACAGCCCGCCCGCACGGTCCTCGACCCCGCCGCGGGCACCGGCGCCCTGCTGCGCGCCGTCGGCCGACCGACGGCCCTGTACGCGCAGGAGACCGACCCCGACCTCGCCGCGCTCACCGCACTGAGGCTCGCCCTGCTCACCGACTCCGACAACAGCTGCGCCCTCGCGGTACGGACCGGCGACACCCTGCGCGCCGACGCCTTCCCGCGGCTCGCCGCCGATGCCGTCCTGTGCCACCCGCCGTTCAACGAGCGCAACTGGGGTCACGACGAGCTCGCCTACGACCCGCGCTGGGAGTACGGCTTCCCGGCCCGTACCGAGTCCGAACTCGCCTGGGTCCAGCATGCTCTGGCCCATCTGCGCGAGGGCGGTACCGCCGTACTCCTGATGCCCCCGGCCGCCGCGTCACGTCGTTCCGGCCGCCGGATCCGCGCCGATCTGCTGCGCCGTGGCGCCCTGCGCGCCGTCATCGCGCTCCCCGCCGGCGCCGCACCCCCGTACGGCATCCCGCTCCACCTCTGGGTGCTGCGCAAGCCGGGCAGCGGCCTGCATCCCTCGCCCGAGCTGCTGCTCGTCGACACCGCCGAACCCGCCGAATCCCTCTCGGCGGGCCCGGCGGCCGCCGCCCCGACAGGCGGACGTGACCGGCTCGACTGGCAGGCGGTGCGCAGCGCCGTACTCGACGCCTGGCAGTCGTTCGAGGGCGTGGGCGTGGGCGTGGGCGTGGGCGAGGGCGAGGATGCAGGCATGGGCAGGCCCGGCCGGGCGGACCGGACCGGCCCCGGCCACCCGCTCGGTGGTCGCCCGGGCGTCAGCCGCGCCGTCCCCGTCATCGAACTCCTCGACGACGACGTGGACCTGGCCCCCGCCCGGCATCTGCCGCCCCCGGCAGCCGCGGGCGGACCGGCCGAACTGATCCGCGTACGGGAACGGCTCACCGAGACGCTCGGTCTCACTGGCACCCTCACCCCGCCGGCTGTGACCCTCTCCGACCCGGCCCACTGGCCGCTCACCACCGTCGGTGAACTCGCCCGCGCCGGCGCCCTCCAACTCCGCACCGGCGGCTCCGGCACCGGCCCGGTCCCTGTCCTCACGGAACACGACGTCCTCGGCTCCACCGCCCCCTCGGGAAGCCTTCCCGTCGACGGGCCCCCCGAGGAGCCGGTCCTCGTCGAGCCGGGCGATGTCGTCGTCCCCGTGCTCGGCGGCGGCTCCGTCGCCCGTGTCATCGACGACGCCACCGCAGGCGCCGCACTGGGCCGCAACCTCCAGTTGCTGCGCCCCGATCCGACCGCCCTCGACCCCTGGTTCCTCGCCGGTTTCCTGCGCGGCACCGCCAACAACCGCCAGGCCAGCAGCTACGCCTCCACCGCCACCCGGCTGGACGCCCGCCGCCTCCAACTGCCCCGGCTGCCGCTCGCGGAGCAGCAGAGGTACGGGGAACGGTTCCGCGCCCTGGCCGAGTTCGAGGACGCGCTCCGGCTGGCCGGCCGGCTCGGCGGACAACTGGTCCAGGGGATGTACGACGGGCTGACGGACGGCACGGTCGCGCCGAGGTGAGCTGAACCACAACGGTTCCGTACAACCCGGGGCCGGTTGTCGGTGTCGCCCTTTACGCTCGGATGTGCGTACACGGAGCGTGTGCGCGGACGTTCACGACCAGGTCTCCAGGAGCAGCCATGTACGCCCCGGGTCATCCGCCGACGCCGCCGCGCCGGGTTCCCAGCCGGGCCTGGATCGTCTCGATGCGTGTGCTGTTCGTCGTGCTCTCGGTGTGCTCGCTCGGACTGCTGCTGTGGAGCCCGCTGCTCCGCCTCGCGATCGTGCGCCGTCGGACGTCCGACTGGTGGCTGACCGGGGCCGGGTTCGTGTTCGTCTGTGTGCTCCTGCCGATCCTCGGCAGGGACGGCAATGACGAGCCCGCAGGCATCGACAACATCCTCATACCGCTGCTGTTGCTGGCGATGGCGGCCGCTTCCGCCTACTACCTGGTCGGGGACATCCGTCACTACGAACAGCTCACGAAGCGGAACCTCATGGGCGGTTACGCGCCCTCGGCGCCGGGGTACGGATACGCGCCAACGGTGCCGATGCGTGTGCCCGCCCCCGCGCCCGTGCCCGTACAACGGCAGCCGCCGCGTCAGCCGATACAGCCGATGCAGCCGCCCGCCGCACCACCGCAGCAGTACCAGCAGCCCCAGCCGCACCCTTCGGCTCACCCTCAACCGAACCCTCAATCGCACCCCCAGCCGTACCCTCAACCGCATGCCCAGCCCCAGCGCATCGATCAGGTCCGCGCCGAGCTCGACGAGTTGAGCGACTACCTCCGCAAGGAGGAGGGACGGTGAGCGGGCGCCTCATCGGCGGGCGGTACCAGCTGGCGACCATCCTCGGCCAGGGCGGCATGGGCCAGGTCTGGACGGCCTACGACCAGCGACTGGACCGCCGGGTCGCGGTGAAGCTGCTCCGCCCCGACCGGGTCACCGGCCCCATCGGCAGCGAGGCCGCGGGCGAGCTGCGCCGCCGCTTCGTCCGCGAGTGCCGGGTCACCGCCCAGGTCGACCACCCGGGCCTGGTCACCGTCCACGACGCGGGCAGCGACGGCGACGACCTGTACCTCGTCATGCAGTACGTGGAGGGCGCCGACCTCGCCGACCATCTCGCCGAGCACGACCCGTACCCCTGGCAGTGGTCCGTCGCGGTCGCCGCACAGCTCTGCGCCGTCCTCTGTGCCGTGCACGCGGTGCCGATCGTCCACCGCGACCTCAAGCCCCGCAATGTGATGGTGCGTCCGGACGGCACCCTCACCGTCCTCGACCTGGGTGTCGCCTCCGTCCTGGACACCGACACCACCCGTCTCACCCACACCGGTTCACCGATCGGTTCCCCGGCATACATGGCTCCCGAGCAGGCGATGGGCGGTGCTGTCGGCCCGTACACCGATCTGTACGCACTCGGTGTGCTCCTTCATGAACTGCTCAGCGGCGATGTGCCGTTCGCGGGGTCGACCGCCCTCGGCGTGCTGCACCGCCACCTCTACGAGCCACCGCTCCCGGTCCGCCGGATCCGGCCCGACATCCCCGAACCGCTCGAAGCGCTGGTGCTGCGGCTGCTGGCCAAGGACCCGCAACACCGCCCGTCCGGCGCCCAGGAGGTGTACGAACACCTCGCCCCGCTGCTCCCCACCCGGGGCGCAGGGCTCCCGACAGGACCGCTCGACCCGACCCGCCCCTTCCTGCGCCCGCACGCCCCGTGGCCCGACCGCGCGACCGCTCCGCCCCCTCCTCAGGCCCCGCACGCCCCGGCCGCAGCCCGGCCCGATGTCGTCGCCGCCGTCGACGACGTCAAGAAGCTGCTCGGGGAGGGCCGCATCACCCAGGCCGTGGACATCCTCGGCTCCATCCTCCCGGTCGCGGCCGAACAGCACGGTGAGGACTCCGCCGTGGTCCGCATCCTGCGCAAGCAGTACGCGGCGACGCTGATGGACGACGGCCAGTACCGCCGCGCCCTGCCCGAACTGCGCCGCCTCGCCGACGACCGCGCGGCGGAGGCCGGCCCGGCCGACGCCCAGACCCTCCAGTTCCGCTACGACGCGGCCCAGTGCCTGGAGCAGCTCGGTGAACCGGCCGCCGCTCTCGCGGAGTACCGCGCGGTTCTCCCGTACTACGAGAACCACCACGCCATGGGCAACGACCCGGCCCGCTCCTTCGAGATCCGCAACCGCATCGGGCACCTGCTGCTCGCGGTCGGCGACCATGTGGCGGCGCGCGTACAGCTGCAGGGGCTGCTGTACGACACGGAGCGGGCGTACGGACCGCACCATCCGCTGCCGGTGGAGCTGCGCCGCCGCCTCGACCGCCAGGTGGAGGTGCGCGGCGGCTGACGGGGACCGGCAGAGGGGGAGATCCCCGGCCGGTCCGGGGTGCTGAGTTGGATGAGGGGCGGCACGGTGGCGGGTGTTCGTGTGGCAAGGTACCCCGGGCGCGCGTGCTGAGCTGTACACAGTCTCAAGAGCCGTGCACTCCCGGTGTGGTCGTCGCTCTCGGCGTGGTTCTCCGCGCCCACTCGCCGTGGAGAGGGCCGACGGGCCCCGACATACGCGGTGAAGGCAATGAGCACGCCAAATTTCTGTAATGGCTGTACGGAATGCCTCATTCGTCGGCGAACCGCCGACCGCGGCATGAGACCGTGATCTGCCGCCGGGGCGGCTGACGACTCGCCTGCCCCGTCGGCCTCACACTTCTTTCGAGCACTGTCGAGGTCTCTGTGCCTTCTCACCGCATATCCAAGAAGCGCCGTCGTATCTCCCTGGCCGTGGCAGGCGTCGCCGTTCTCGCCGGCGGCGCGTTCGCCGCCGAGGCCGCCACCGCCACCACGGTCTCCAGGCCCGCGCCGAAGATCTACACCGGGCATGTCTTCGACACCTGCACCGCACCGTCGCTGACCACCATGAAGGGCTGGTACAGCTCCTCCGTCTACCACGGTGCCGCCGTGTACGTCGGCGGGAAGAACCGCGGCTGCGCTCAGCCCAACCTCACCGCCTCCTGGGTGAAGTCCGTCAGCGCCACCGGATGGAAACTGGTCCCGCTGTACGTCGGCGCGCAGCCGCCGTGCCAGACGAGCGCCAACCCCGAGAAGATGACCGCCGCCAACGCCACCTCGCTGGCCGTCACCGACGCCAACGACGCCGTGGCGAAGGAGGCAGCCCTCGGCATGAAGCCGGGCAGCCCGGTCTACCTCGACATGGAGTACTTCGACCCGAAGAACACCTCCTGCGTGAACACGGTGCTCGCCTACATCCGGTCGTTCGACAAGACGGTCAAGGCCAAGGGGTACTGGTCCGGCTTCTACGGCTTCAGCAACTCCAGCGCCGCCGTCGTGGCCAACGCCACGAACCGCACGGACCTGCCGGAGATCCTCTGGTACGCCCGTTACGACGATGTGTACTCCACGACCAAGGGCTTTCCGTACGCGTCGACGCTGTACACCGGGCACCGCCGCGGTCACCAGTACGCCGTCAACAAGAAGGTGACGCACACCGGGGGCACGCTCACGATCGACCGGAACGCCTGGGACGCCCCGGTCGCGATCGTGGGCTAGTTCCCGGAGGCCGGGTCCCGTCGTCGTCGCCGTGCTCCCCACATCCCGGCCACCAGCAGGGCGAGCACCGCGCCCGCGCCCACCGTCGCACCCGCCCGCAGGCCTGGGGGCCGGAACGTGCAGTCGACGGAGGTGCCGCGGGCGGGGGCCGGGGTGGCGACCAGGCCCAGATAGCCGTCGGCGGGCCGGCCCTGGCAGCTCCAGCCTGCGATCCGGGGCGCGGCGATCACGACGGTTCCGGTGCTGCCGGGCGGCAGTTCGGCCCGTATGCCGACGGCGGTGACATGTACGGCGGTCGCACCTGTGCGCTTCAGAGCGGCGACCGCCGAGGCCAGCCGGGACCGGTCCAGGCAGCCGATCGCCTCGTGCGGCACGGTCCCTTCGCGTACGGAGGTCAGCGTGACCACCACCGGCGCGCTCCCACCCGCCGTTCCCAGGCGCCCCATCGGGGCGCGCCGGGCCGGGAGCTGCCCCTTGAGTTCGACCTCCGGGCCCGCGCCGAGCCGCGCCGAGCCGAACAGATCGGGCGTCCACAGATACGCCTCCGAGGCGGCCGGACAGTGGGCGGTCAGCGTGTACGTACCGCGCCCCACCCGGTAGTCGTACGCACCCCGGTCCGTCACCGCGCCACCGTCCGGCGCGCGCAGCACCGTCGTCGGCACCGTATAGACCCGCGAACCCAGCAGCTCCTCCTGGTTCCGGTACGGCGACCGGCCGAACGCCGCGGGCCTTCCCGGCCGTCGCACCGTCACCAGCGGCGGCGCCTCCTCGCGGCTCACCGTCACCGGCCGGTCGTCCGGGGCGTTCCACACCTGATACGGATCGCGCGGCCCGCGCACCCGTGCACCGACCGAGAAGATCGCGTCCGTGACGGGGTTGTCGAGGCTCTGCACGGCCCGGCCGTTCGAAGTCCAGCCGCCGCCCAGCGCACGCAGCGTGCGGGTCAGCACAGCCGGCGTGTGGCTGCTGTAGTACGCGGCGCCCTGCCCACCCACCAGCAGCGGATCGTTCGCGGTGGTCTGCTCCCGGCCGGGGTCCGTGCGATAGCGCGGCCAGCCGTCGGCGCCCGCGACCGCCGCCGCCTGTATCCGCTGCCGCTCGCCCCACGGCGCGTAGTGGTCGAGCCGGTTCAGCCTCTGCCGGTCGGCGAACGCGGTGGTCGCGGCGGCCTGCCCGGCCTGTGCGCCGATCAGCAGCACAGCGGCGAGCGCCGCGAACCTCCGGCCACGCCCGACCAGCAGGAGCGCGCCCACCGCCGCCACCAGACCGGCCGCGAACAGCGGATACGTCCAACGCGTGACCAGGGCGCTGATGCCGGCTCCGGCCGCGATCAGCACCAGCACCGTGCCGCCGCCGAGCAGCGCCCGCCACCCCGGCCAGTCGTACGAGACCGAGATCCAGGCGGCGATCACCACCAGCCCGGCCAGTACGAACGTCTGCCGGTACGGACTGCCGTTGGGCGTGGCGAACACATGCCAGAGCAGATGCGTCGGCCCCCACTGCAACGACAGCGCGACCCCTGCCACCAGCCCCGCCCACGCCCACCGCTCGCGCCGCGGCACGGACCGCTGGAAGGCCAGCGCACAGGCCAGGAGCAGGGTGCCCGTACCGAGGAAGAGAGCCGGAGTGAAGAAGCTGTACGTGGCGGGCAGCAGCCGGGCGAGCACATCGGGCCAGGCGGCGGGCGCGAACGTCCGGTCCCAGCCCGGGTAGGCGTGCCTCGTCCCCAGATAGACGGGAATCAGGACGGGCGCCGCGAGACCGACACCCACCCCGACCGTGCAGAGAGCCCGCACCAGCCCCCGGCCCACCGCCCGTCGGTCCTCCCGCTCCGTGAAGAGCCGGGCCGCAAGGACCAGAGCGGCCCCGAGCGTCGCCATGTAGGCCGTGTAGAAGTTGGCCGCCCACACCACCGCGACGAGCAACGGCGCGGCGATGCGGTGCCGTCCCGTCCGGGCCCACTCGGCGGCCAGGCAGAGCAGCGGCAGGGCGACCAGACCGTCCAGCCACATCGGGTTGTACGACGCCTCGACGATCGACCAGCCGCACAGCGCGTACGAACCACCGAGCACGCCCGCCGCCCACCAGCGACCGCCGCGCAGCGTCAGCAGCAACAGGGCCATGAGCGCCGCGGCCGACGCCATCTTCAGGATTGTCACCACATAGACCGCGAGATCCATCCGGTCGCGCGGAAAGACCCCGACGAGCAGGGCGAACGGGCTGGTCAGATAGGTGCCGAGATCCGGCAGAAAGCTTGTCCCGTACCCGGACGTCCAGTTGAGCAGCACTCCGCCGTCGGCGCTCCCGTGCAGCAGGTCCCACAGCCGGGCGTGGAACGGCACGAACTGATTGCCCAGGTCGTTGACGCTCCGGGTGCGCGGCCCGAACGGAAAGCTGCGCGCCCAGGCATCACCCGCACAGACGGCGGCGACGGTGAGCAGCGCGGCGAGCGAGCCCGCACGCAGGCGGGGACGTAAAGTCGGCATACGCGGGAATATGCCAGCCCCGAACGCATAAACCCCTGCTGAAATAGGTCAGTTCACTTGATGGACGCCCATCGGTCATATGAAGCGTCGGATTCCGACATGCGGACGGGTTGATGTACATCCGTGCTGATCTCGCTGGTGGTGCCTTGTTTCAACGAGGAAGAGATCCTCGAACGCTTACATGAACGAGTCACGGACGAAATGACCGGGCTGGGACATGAATTCCAGCTGGTCTACGTCGACGACGGCAGCACGGACCGGACCCTGGTGATCCTTCAGGAACTGGCCGCCGCCGACCCGCGGGTCCGCTATGTCTCCTTCAGTCGAAACTTCGGCAAGGAGGCCGCCATGCTGGCCGGCCTCCAGCACGCCGAGGGCGACGCGGTCGTCATCATGGACGCCGACCTCCAGCACCCGCCGGAGCTCGTGGGCCGGATGATCCAGGAGCACGAGGACGGCTACGACCAGGTGATCGCCCGCCGCACCCGCAAGGGCGATCGAGTTACCCGCACCGTCAGCGCCCGCGCCTACTACTGGCTGATCAACCGCCTGGTGGACGTCGAACTGGTCGACGGCGTCGGTGACTTCAGGCTGCTGTCCCGCCGCACCGTCGACGCCGTACTGGAACTCACCGAATACAACCGGTTCTCCAAAGGCCTTTTCGCCTGGGTGGGATTCCGTACCACGACCTTCAGTTACGAGAATGCCGTCCGTGAGGAGGGCCGTTCCGCCTGGACCTTCGGAAAGCTTCTCAATTACGGTCTCGACGGGCTTCTCTCCTTCAACAACAAGCCACTGCGCGCAGCGCTCTATCTGGGCATGCTGCTGCTGTCCGTCGCCTTCGCCTACGCAGCGTGGATCGTCGGCGTCGCGCTGGTGAGAGGGGTCGACACCCCCGGCTATGTCACCCTGCTCGTCGTGGTCACCGCCCTTGCCGGGGTCCAGATGGTGATGGTCGGGGTGGTCGGTGAGTACGTCGGCCGTATCTACTATGAGGTGAAGCGGCGCCCGCACTTCCTGGTGAAGGCCACGAACACCCAAGCGGCGCGGCAGCCGATACGGGAGCCCCAGGAGTTCGTACGCCGATGACGGTCAAGGCACAGATGGCCCGATTCGCCCTCGTGGGAGTCGTGAACACCGGCACGTACTACGGCTGCTACCTCGTCCTGCTGACCCGGCTGCCGTACATCGCCGCCCATGCGGCCGCTTTTGCGCTGAGCATGACCGGCTCCTTCTTCCTGAACTCCTGCTTCACCTATCGGACCCGTCCGACCTGGCGGAAGTTCCTGCTCTTCCCGCTCACCAACGCCGCCAACTTCGTCATCACGACCGGTGGTGTCTATCTGCTGGTCGACCTCGCCGGGTTCAGCAGCCGGTACGCGCCGCTGGTCGCGGCCGCGGCGGCCATCCCGATCACATTCGTCGTCTCGCGCACGATCATGCTGCGCCCGGACAGCAAGGTCCCGGCGGCCGAACGCGTGTCCTGAGCGCCGCCGGGCACCCCTGAACGGGCCCACATCCCCAACTCCTTCCGAATCGTTGGTCGAACCAGTGGCCCCAACCACATCCACTGCCTAACATCGATCACCGCAAGGTCTTGTGCACTGATGCACAAACTCTCCCCGGGAGGTTCCTTTGCACCGCCGCCGTCGCACCGCGCTCACCGTTTCCGCCGCACTGCTCGCCGGAGCCCCACTCCTGACCGCCTGCGGCGGCCAGGCCCACCCGGGCGCCGCGGCCCTCGTCGGCGGGGACCGGATCGAGGTGTCCACGCTGCAGGGCCAGGTGGCGGCCGTACGCAAGGCCCAGCTCGATTCGAAGGAATCGTCCCAGCTCATCGACAAGTCCGGGCAGCTCAGCCGGGCCAAGCTGCACGGCATGATCTTCGACCGGGTCCTGGACCGGGCCGCGCAGGACGCGGGCGTGACCGTCAGCCGCAACGAGATCCAGCAGATGCGGAAGGCGGCGGCCGCCCAGTCCGGCGGGGAGGCGCAGCTGCGGACGGCGATGCTCCAGCAGAGCTGGGTCGCCCCCGGCCAGATCGATGCCGTCCTGCGCGAGCAGGTCCAGCTGACGAAGCTGGCCCAGGCGCTCGGCGCCGACCTGCAGCAGCCCGAGGGGCAGAAGGCCGTCGGCGATGCGCTCAGCAAGGCGTCGAAGGCACTGAAGGTCGACGTCAATCCGCGCTACGGCGCCTGGGACAACAAGCAGACCCAGCTCGCCAACTACAAGGCCCCCTGGATCACCCAAGTCACCAAGCCCGCAGAGACGGGCGACGGGTCCGGAGCCTAGAGGACTGCGGAAAACGGCGACCGGACCGACCGGGGTAGATTCGAACGGTGAACGCTGAAGACCCCGGCCGTATCGTCCTGCTCACCGCCAGCCACCGCGTCGCGCCCGGACTTCTGTCCTGGCCCGCCTGGCAGACGCTGCACGCCGCCGACCGGGTGCTCTGCGCCGAGCCGGACCACCCGCAGCTGCCGTATCTGCGCGAGGCGGGCGTCGGCGTCGAGCATTCCGCGCCCACCGCGCAGGAGCTCGTCGACGCCTGTGCGGGCGGCCGGAGCGTCGTCGTTCTCACGGGCGGCGAGGGCAGCGGACCGCTGACCGACGGGCTGGCCCGGCTGGCCGGTTCGGGCCGGGTGCAGATGCCGGACCTGGAGCTGCTGCCCGGTTCGTACGATCTGCCGGGCGCCCGGCTCCTCGATCTGGTCCAGGTCATGGACCGGAT
Organism: Streptomyces sp. NBC_01224; assembly: GCF_036002945.1. Taxonomy (NCBI): domain Bacteria; kingdom Bacillati; phylum Actinomycetota; class Actinomycetes; order Kitasatosporales; family Streptomycetaceae; genus Streptomyces; species Streptomyces sp. NBC_01224. Next base: position 5,467,265 of record NZ_CP108529.1, read on the forward strand.
CCGGATCGAATGCCCCTGGACCTCGCAGAAGACCCACAAGGGCCTCGCCAAGTACGCCATCGAGGAGGCGTACGAACTCGTCGAGGCGATCGAGGACGGCGACCGCGACGAGCTGCGCGAGGAACTCGGGGACGTACTCCTCCAGGTCGTCTTCCACGCCCGGATCGCCGAGGAGGCCGAAGACGAGCCGTTCTCCGTCGACGACGTGGCCGCGACCCTCGTCGAGAAGCTGATCCACCGCCACCCGCACGTCTTCGGCGACGAGAGCGCCGAGACCCCGGAGGACGTGCACGCCCACTGGCTGCGGACCAAGGCCATCGAGAAGCAGCGCGACTCGGTCACCGACGGAGTCCCGCTCGGCCAGCCCGGACTGGCGCTCGCGGCGAAGCTGGCCGGCCGGGTCCGTACCGCAGGACTCGATGTGGCGCTCCCCACGGGCGACGGCATCGGTTACGAGCTCCTCGCCCTCGCCGTACGCGCCGAACGGGACGGCGTCGATCCCGAAGCCGCACTGCGGGCCGCGGGCCGCGCCTACCGGGACGCCATCCGGGCGGCGGAGGGCAACGGATAACGTCGGAGGGTGAACCACAGCCCCGCCGACCGCCCAGCCGATCACCCCGCCGCCTGCCCCGCCGGCGCCCCCGAACTCTTCACGTGGGAGTTCGCCACCGACCCGTACCCGGCCTACGCCTGGCTGCGCGAGCACAGTCCCGTGCACCGGACCGCGCTGCCCAGCGGTGTCGAGGCCTGGCTCGTGACCCGATACGCCGACGCCCGGCAGGCGCTCGCCGACACCCGGCTCTCCAAGAACCCGGCGCACCACGCAGAGCCGGCGCACGCCAAGGGGAAGACGGGCATCCCGGGCGAGCGCAAGGCGGAGCTGATGACGCATCTGCTGAACATCGACCCGCCCGACCACACCCGGCTGCGCCGCCTCGTCTCCAAGGCGTTCACTCCGCGCAGGGTCGCCGAGTTCGCGCCGCGGGTGCAGGAACTGACGGACCGCCTCATCGACCGTTTCATCGCGGAGGGGAAGGCGGACCTCATCCACGACTTCGCGTTCCCACTGCCCATCTACGCGATCTGCGATCTGCTCGGCGTCCCGCGCGAGGACCAGGACGACTTCCGGGACTGGGCGGGCATGATGATCCGCCACGGCGGCGGCCCGCGCGGCGGGGTGGCCAGGTCGGTGAAGAAGATGCGCGGCTATCTTGCCGAACTGATCCACCGCAAGCGGGAGAACCCGGGGGACGACCTGATCTCGGGGCTGATCCGGGCCAGCGACCACGGCGAGCACCTCACCGAGAACGAGGCCGCGGCCATGGCCTTCATCCTGCTCTTCGCCGGGTTCGAGACGACGGTCAACCTCATCGGCAACGGGGTGTACGCACTGCTGCGCAACCCCGCACAGCGCGAGCGGCTGCAGCACTCCCTCGACGCGGGGGAGAGCGACCTGCTGGAGACCGGGATCGAGGAACTGCTGCGGTACGACGGCCCGGTGGAGCTGGCGACCTGGCGGTTCGCCACCCAGCCGCTGACGCTCGGCGGACAGGACATCGCGGCCGGCGACCCCGTACTCGTCGTACTCGCCGCAGCCGACCGCGACCCGGAGCGCTTCGGGGACCCCGACACGCTCGACCTCGCACGGCGTGACAATCAGCACCTCGGATACGGGCACGGCATCCACTACTGCCTGGGAGCACCGCTCGCCCGACTGGAGGGACAGGCCGCGCTCGCGACGCTTCTGAGGCGCCTTCCGGATCTGCGGCTTGCGGTGGAACCTACCGATTTGCGGTGGCGTGGCGGGCTCATCATGCGCGGACTGCGCACTCTGCCCGTGGAGTTCACACCGGGGTCCGCACCGGTGCGAAGTGACGCTCCGTCAACTCTGTGACTTTCACGTGATCTGTGCTGCATCGACTTGTGACACACGTTCGAGTCCCGCTAGGTTCACCGTTCGACTCACCAGTCACTCGTCAGTCACACGGAAGGCAACCCCATGGGCTCCGCGAACGGCAGACACCGTCGCCCTCGTCAGGCACCCGCCATCGTCGTCGCCGCGGGCGTGACCGGATCGGCCATCGCCATCCCGCTGCTCGGTGCGGCCAGTGCGCACGCGGCCGACACCACGACCTGGGACCGGGTGGCCGAGTGCGAGAGCGGCGGCATGTGGAGCGCCGACCTCGGCAACGGCTTCTACGGCGGTCTGCAGTTCTCGCAGGAGACCTGGAAGGCGTACGGCGGCGACACGTACGCCCCGCGTGCCGACCTCGCCAGCCGCGCGCAGCAGATAGCCGTGGCGGAGAAGGTCCTGGACGACAAGGGTCCGCAGGCGTGGCCCAGCTGTGCGGTCATCTCCGGCCTCGCGGTGGACGGGACGCTGCCGGGTGTCGACCCGGGTTCCGCGCCCTCCTCCGAGCCGACGCAGAGCGCGGGGCGGGCTGACGGCGCGTCGGCGGCCCCGTCCGATGACGCCACGCCGTCGGACAGGGTCTCGGGCGGCAAGGGCGGCTCGAAGGGCTCGAACGGCGCCGGCAAGTCGGCCGGCAAGGCCAAGGCGTCTGCGAAGCCTTCGGCCAGTGCGTCGGCCACTTCGCCCTCCGGGATACCCGATTCATCCGGCTCATCCGATTCGTCCGGTGGCGTCGCCGGCAAGCACCGCGGCGCACCGGCCCCCGAAGGGAGCCGGGACGCGAACGGCGGTGACCGCGAGTCGGGCCGCCATGCCTCCCGCGGTGACGCCGACGCGCGCGACGCGGGCGCTTCGGCTGCCGACGGTACGTACACCGTGCACCCCGGCGACAACCTCTGGGCGATTGCTGACGCACAGAAGGTTCCCGGTGGCTGGCCCGCGCTCTATGAGGCCAACAAGGATGCCGTCGGCTCCGATCCGGACCTCATCCTCCCTGGCCAGAGCCTCGACCTCGACGTGAAGGCCGAGTGAGGGCAGTCTGAAAATCGGCTAAAAGAGCCCCAAAAACAGGGGTAGTTCAGAGGCCTATGTCCGCTTATGTGTAAGTGAGACATGGGTCTCTTTGCGTCAACTGGCGTGTCGCGCCCGGGTGACCCTTCCGCACCGCTCCCACCTGCGGAAACGACGGTTCCTCAGATGCAAGTAGGGGAAGATTGTCGGATGTGTCCGTCTTTGAATGTGAGGGTTGCGTATGTTTACGGTCGGAACCGCTCGCACCGCGGGCCCCGTCGACCGTCACGCCGAATCCTGCCGTCGGTCGAAGGGAACAGACGCGTAAAGCGCCGTAGGCAGGAGCGGGGGACCCAGGTAAGCGCCGGGCCCGATCGTCGAAAGACGCATCAGGACCGGCTTGGGGTGAAGTCGCGTGCTAGGACGTGCGACCGGGCAACTCACTTGGCCCGAACCCGACAGCTCACCTCGTAGGCGTCGGTGAGGAGAAGTTCCATGCTGTTTTCCAGCAAGGGCAAGCACCGCCGCCCGTCCAAGGCCGTCCGTATCGCCACGCTCGCCGGTGTCGCCGGTACCGCTGTCGCCGTACCGCTGATGGGCGCGACCGGCGCCTCCGCCGCCTCTGTCGCCACCTGGGACGCCGTCGCCCAGTGCGAGTCCGGTGGCAACTGGTCCATCAACACCGGCAACGGCTACTACGGCGGTCTGCAGTTCTCGCAGTCCAGCTGGGCCGCCGCCGGTGGTACGCAGTACGCCCCCCGTGCCGACCTGGCCACCAAGGCTCAGCAGATCGCCACCGCCGAGAAGCTCCTCGACATGCAGGGTCCGGGTGCCTGGGGCTGCGCCGGTGCCGGCAACCTGACCAACGACGGTGTCGACCCGGGCGTCGACACCGGCTCCTCCTCGAACTCCACCTCCAGCTCCAACGCCACCGAGCAGAAGAGCACTCCGGCCGCGCCGAAGCAGCAGGCCCAGCCGGAGAAGACCGCGCGTACCGAGGCCCCGGCCGCCTCCCGCTCGGACCGCTCCGTCGCCCCGCAGGCCGAGTCGAAGAAGACCGTCACCACCCCGACCGGCGAGAAGGTCAAGAAGGGCGACGGCGAGTACAAGGTCGCCTCCGGTGACTCCCTGAGCAAGATCGCCGCCGACCGCAAGGTCAAGGGCGGTTGGCAGCAGCTGTTCGAGCTGAACAAGGACATCGTCAAGGACGCCGACCTGATCTACCCGGGTCAGCAGCTCCACCTGACGAAGTAGTTCAGGCTCACTCCCCCCGAGCACCCCGGCCCGGCGCGCAATCCCCCGTATGCGCCGGGCCGGGGTTTCTGCGTGACGCGTCACCTCTGCCCGACGCCCCGGCTCCATGTGCGGCGCGTCGCTCCCTCTGTGCAGAGGGAGCGACGCCTGTCGCACAGGGGGCGCCGACTATGGGTGATCGTTCAACTGTTGTAGTTACTGATCAGTAAAATTCTGACCGTTTGCCCGGCAATGCGCGCTCTTGGGTCCTTTTTCGTCCCAGGGGACGGGCGGTCGTCCGACTGAGCGGGCCGGGCCGGTTAGGCTCTTGTCGCAAGGCCAAAGTGACCCTGCACAATCAGTGTCATATCCCAGAAGGAGATGCCTCGTGCCGTCCATCGACGTCGTCGTAGCCCGGGAAATCCTCGACTCCCGGGGGAACCCCACGGTCGAGGTCGAGGTTGGCCTCGACGACGGCAGCACGGGTCGTGCTGCCGTGCCGTCCGGCGCCTCCACCGGTGCGTTCGAGGCCATTGAGCTTCGCGACGGTGACCCCAACCGATACCAGGGCAAGGGCGTCGAGAAGGCCGTCCTCGCCGTGATCGAGCAGATCGGCCCGGAGCTCGTCGGCTACGACGCGACCGAGCAGCGGCTGATCGACCAGGCGATGTTCGATCTGGACGCCACCGAGAACAAGGGCTCGCTCGGCGCCAACGCCATCCTCGGCGTCTCGCTGGCCGTCGCCCACGCCGCCTCCGAGGCCTCGGACCTGCCGCTGTTCCGCTACCTCGGTGGCCCGAACGCGCACCTGCTGCCCGTCCCGATGATGAACATCCTCAACGGTGGGTCGCACGCCGACTCCAACGTGGACATCCAGGAGTTCATGATCGCCCCGATCGGTGCGGAGTCCTTCTCCGAGGCCCTGCGCTGGGGCGCCGAGGTCTACCACACGCTGAAGAAGGTCCTGAAGACCAAGGGTCTTTCGACCGGTCTCGGCGACGAGGGCGGCTTCGCGCCGAACCTGGAGTCGAACCGCGCCGCCCTCGACCTCATCCTCGAGGCCATCAAGGAAGCCGGCTACGCCCCGGGCAAGGACATCGCGCTCGCGCTCGACGTCGCCGCGTCCGAGTTCTACAAGGACGGCAAGTACGAGTTCGAGGGCAAGTCCCGCTCGGCCGCCGAGATGACCGAGTACTACGAGGAGCTCGTCTCCGCGTATCCGCTGGTCTCCATCGAGGACCCGCTGTACGAGGACGACTGGGCCGGCTGGAACGTCATCACCGAGAAGCTCGGCGCCAAGGTGCAGATCGTCGGCGACGACCTGTTCGTCACCAACCCGGAGCGTCTGGCCCGCGGCATCGAGGAGGGCTCCGCCAACGCCCTGCTCGTCAAGGTCAACCAGATCGGTTCGCTGACCGAGACCCTGGACGCCGTCGAGCTGGCCCAGCGCAACGGCTTCAAGTGCATGATGTCCCACCGCTCCGGCGAGACCGAGGACGTCACCATCGCCGACCTCGCCGTCGCGGTGAACTGCGGTCAGATCAAGACCGGCGCCCCGGCCCGCTCGGACCGCGTCGCCAAGTACAACCAGCTGCTGCGCATCGAGGAGATCCTCGACGACGCCGCGGTGTACGCGGGCCGCTCGGCGTTCCCGCGTTTCAAGGGCTGAGCACCGGCCCTTCGAGGGCCGAAGGCCCCGGCCTCCGTCCGTCCCCGCACTCGGTCCCGTACCGTGTGCGGGGACGGACGTGCGTAATGGGGAGGCGGACACATGGCCGCGAAGGACCGGGACCGGTTCTCCACCGCGACCCGGCTGCGGCTGCTCGGCGAGCAGACCGCCGCCCGCGTCTACCGGTCGCAGAGCCGCCGTCAGGCCCGCCGCTCCCGGCTCACCGGCCGGGCGGCCTTCCTCGCCCTCGTCGTCTGCTCCCTGGTGGTCGCGCTCGCGTACCCGATGCGGCAGTACGTGTCGCAGCGGGACGAGATCGCCGACCAGGAGCGTATGGCGCAGGAGGCCGCGGCCCGCACCGAGGAGCTGCGCGACGAGAAGGCGCGCCTCCAGGACGATGCGTACATCAGGCAGCTGGCCCGCAAGCACCTGCACTACCTTCTCCCCGGGGAGACCGGTTACACGGTGGTCGACCCCGACGCGGTCAAGGAGCGCAACGGCAGGACGGACGAGTCCGGCCGGCCGTGGCACTCCAATCTCTGGGACGGCGTCGACAGCGCCGACCGCGACTGACTTTCTTCATCCATCTGCAGAACCGCAGTTCGAGCAGCCCGATCAGAACCTAGGCAGGCATGGAAACCCCCCCTCCGCAGACCGAGTCCACCGCGCCCACAGAGGCGGACATCGCCGCGTTCCAGCAGCAGCTGGGCCGCCCGCCGCGCGGGCTGCGCGCGATCGCGCACCGCTGCCCGTGCGGCAACCCGGACGTGGTCGAGACGCAGCCCCGGCTGGAGGACGGTACGCCGTTCCCGACGACGTACTACCTGACGTGCCCGCGTGCCGCGTCCGCGATCGGCACGCTGGAGGCGAACGGTGTCATGAAGGAGATGACCGAGCGCCTCGGTACGGACCCCGAGCTGGCCGCCGCGTACCGGGCCGCGCACGAGGACTACATCGCCCGGCGCGATGCCATCGAAGTCCTTGAGGGCTTCCCGAGTGCGGGGGGCATGCCGGACCGGGTGAAGTGCCTGCACGTGCTGGTCGGGCACTCGCTGGCCGCGGGGCCCGGGGTGAACCCGCTCGGCGACGAGGCGATCGCGATGCTGCCGGAGTGGTGGCGCAAGGGGCCGTGCGTGACGCCCTGCCAGTCCGTGGACGCGGGCGACGAGGCCTGACCGTTCCCGGGGGCTCCGTCCCCGGACCCCGCTCCTCGATCGCCGGAGGGGCTTGATTCCACAGGAGCATTCATGACTCGCGTGGCCGCCATCGACTGCGGTACCAACTCCATCCGTCTGCTCGTCGCCGACGCGGACCCGTCCACCGGTGAGCTCGTCGAGCTCGACCGCCGGATGGAGATCGTCCGCCTCGGCCAGGGCGTCGACCGCACCGGCCGGCTCGCGCCCGAGGCCCTGGAGCGGACGTTCTCCGCATGCCGCCAGTACGCGGAGGTGATCAAGGAGTACGGGGCGCAGAAGATACGCTTCGTCGCCACCTCAGCCTCCCGCGACGCGGAGAACAGGGACGATTTCGTCCGCGGCGTGCTGGACATCCTGGGCGTCGAGCCCGAGGTGATCAGCGGCGACCAGGAGGCGGAGTTCTCCTTCACCGGCGCCACCAAGGAGCTCGCGGGCCGAGATCACCTCGCGAAGCCGTATCTCGTTGTGGACATCGGCGGCGGCTCCACCGAGTTCGTCGTCGGCGACGACCATGTGTGGGCCGCGCGATCCGTGGACATCGGCTGCGTACGGATGACCGAGCGGCACCTCGTGCACGACGGTGTCGTGAGCGATCCGCCGACCCTCGGTCAGATCACCGCGATCCGAACCGACATCGACGCCGCCCTCGATCTCGCCGAGGAGAGCGTCCCGCTCACCGGGGCCGCCACCCTCGTCGGTCTCGCCGGGACGGTCACCACGGTCGCCGCGATCGCCCTGGGGCTCGACGCGTACGACTCCGAGGCGATCCACCACTCCCGGATCTCCCTCGACCAGGTCCAGGAGATCACCGGACGGCTCCTCGCCTCCACCCACGCCGAGCGTGCCGCGATCGGCGCGATGCATCCGGGACGGGTCGATGTGATCACCTCGGGAGCGCTGATCCTGCTCGCCGTGATGAAGCGGGCCGGGGCCCAGGAGATCGTCGTCAGCGAGCACGACATCCTCGACGGAATCGGCTGGTCGATCGCATAGGTCCGCTCGTGCGGGCGAGGCGTGCGGGGGCCTTCCGGCAGGGTGCGAGAACGGTGCTCATGCGCTCTCCGGCCTGCACTTTTGAGCCTTCGTGGGCCACCTGGGGGGTGCCTCGCGAGACACGTCACCACGAAGTTCGTGAACTTCTTCACAAGGAATTCGGCCCCGTGGGGGGCAGTTCTGGTCCGTATGGGTACCCAGGGCCGCTCGCGGGGTCGTTCCGTGTCGATACGGGACTGTTCCAGACGCGTTGCCGATGTGTGAATCGGAGTGGTGGTTCACCCGGCTCGGAGGCTCAAGGGCCAGCTCACAGGCGGTGAACAACGTTCGCCACTGCACCGTGGTTCCCCTGCGGTGCCATGACCTCGGTCACGCGGGCGGCGAAGTGTAGCAGAGGGTGGGCCATACCTTGTGAAGGGGCTCACGAGCATGCCCCCAGAGGGGGGTGGATACTCGATGGCATGAGCACCACGGAGCGTCCCAGGATCCTCGTAGTAGGCGGTGGGTACGTAGGCCTGTACGCAGCTCGGCGCATTCTGAAGAAGATGCGCTACGGCGAGGCGACCGTCACGGTCGTCGACCCCCGGTCGTACATGACCTACCAGCCCTTCCTCCCCGAAGCAGCCGCCGGCAGCATCTCGCCTCGGCATGTCGTCGTCCCGCTGCGACGCGTACTGCCGAAGGCCGAGGTTCTCACCGGCCGCGTCACGACCATCGATCAGGACCGCAAGGTCGCCACGGTCGCGCCGCTCGTCGGCGAGGCCTACGAGCTGCCCTTCGACTACCTGGTCATCGCGATGGGCGCGGTCTCCCGCACCTTCCCGATCCCCGGCCTCGCCGAACAGGGCATCGGTATGAAGGGCATCGAGGAGGCCATCGGCCTGCGCAACCACGTCCTCGAGCAGTTGGACAAGGCCGACTCGACGACCGACGAGGACGTCCGCCGCCGGGCGTTGACGTTCGTCTTCGTGGGCGGCGGGTTCGCCGGTGCGGAGACCATCGGCGAGGTCGAGGACATGGCCCGCGACGCGGCGAAGTACTACACGAGCGTGAAGCGCGAGGACATGCGCTTCATCCTCGTCGACGCCGCCGACAAGATCCTTCCCGAGGTCGGCCCGAAGCTGGGCACCTGGGGCCGGGAGCACCTGGAGTCCCGTGGCGTCGAGGTCTTCCTCTCGACCTCCATGGACTCCTGCGTCGACGGTCATGTCGTGCTGAAGAACGGCCTCGAGGTCGACTCCAACACGATCGTGTGGACGGCCGGCGTGAAGCCGAACCCGGCGCTGGCCCGCTTCGGTCTGCCGCTCGGTCCGCGCGGTCACGTGGACACCTCCGAGAAGCTCCAGGTGCAGGGCACCGACTACATCTGGGCCGCGGGCGACAACGCCCAGGTTCCGGACATGGTCGGCCGCAAGGCCGGCAACCCGAACGCCTGGTGCCCGCCGAACGCCCAGCACGCGCTGCGTCAGGCCAAGGTCCTCGGTGACAACGTCATCTCCGGGATGCGCGGCTTCCCGCAGAAGGAATACAGCCACGCCAACAAGGGTGCGGTCGCCGGTCTGGGGCTGCACAAGGGCGTTGCGATGATCGTCATGGGCAAGATGAAGATCAAGCTCAAGGGCCGTCTCGCCTGGTACATGCACCGTGGCTACCACGGCCTGGCGATGCCCACCTGGAACCGTAAGATCCGGATCTTCGCCGACTGGACCCTTGCGATGTTCCTCAAGCGCGAGGTCGTCTCGCTCGGCGCCATGGAGACGCCGCGCGAGGAGTTCTATGAGGCCGCCAAGCCGGCCCCGGCACCGGCCGCCGCCAAGGCCGAGGGCGAGAAGGCCAAGGCCTCCTAGTCCGCCCGCGGGTCCACTCGCCCGCGCAGTACGTGCACAACGCCCGAAGGGGCCGTCCGCCATCCGTGGTGCGGACGGCCCCTTCGGCGCGTCCGGCCGCCGCGTGGCGGGGCGCGGTGCGGTGCGGGGGGCCGATGGCGGCGCACCAGCCAATACATGTGCTGTACAGGTATTTTGCTGTTCCGTTGCGCCGTAGCGGGATGGTGCGCGCTCCGCAGACTGTTGACGGTGTAGTACCTCGTCGTGGCGCCGCGGGTGCTCGGCGTGGTTGCAGGCATGTTTGGACATGTTTGGGCACATTGGGAACACCATCACGGAGGTGTGCGCCATGGCAGACGCCGCATTGCGGCTGACCGCTCTCGCCGAGGAGTTGCTGGGAGAAAGGCTGTCGGTCCGTATCCGGGCCTGGGACGGCAGCGAATCCGGACCGCCCGGTGCCCCTGTCCTCGTCATCCACAGCCGCCGCGCGCTGCGCCGGCTGCTGTGGAAGCCGGGTGAACTGGGCCTGGCCCGCGCCTGGGTGGCGGGCGAACTCGACATCGAAGGCGATCTGTACGAGGCCCTGGATCTGATGGCCTCGCTGATCTGGGACCGGGGCGTGGAGGCCAAGGACAGCGTCCACCCGGTCCGCGACCCGAAGGTGCGGGCCTTCGCCAAAGGGCTGCTGCAGCTCGCCGGCCCCTGGCTCCCGCCGCCCCCGCCGCCCGAGGAGGTACGCCGCCGCGCCGGCACCCTCCACACCAAGCGCCGCGACAAGGAGGCCATCAGTCACCACTACGACGTGGGCAATGACTTCTACGAACTGGTCCTCGGCCCGTCCATGGTCTACTCCTGCGCCTACTGGGAGGACGACGGGAATCTTGAGGACGCCCAGCGAGACAAGCTCGACCTGGTCTGCCGCAAGCTCGCGCTGAAGGAGGGCGACCGCCTCCTCGACGTCGGCTGCGGCTGGGGCTCCATGGCCATCCACGCGGCCCGCGAGTACGGTGCCCGGGTCACCGGAGTGACCCTCTCCGTCGAACAGGCCGCCTACGCCAGGAAGCGCATCGCGGAAGAGGGCCTGACCGACCGGATCGAGATCCGGGTCCAGGACTACCGGGACGTCAGGGACGGGCCGTACGACGCCATCTCGTCCATCGGCATGGCGGAACACGTCGGCTCGGTCCGCTTCCGCGAATACGCCGACGACCTCTACGCACTGCTCAAGCCCGGCGGCCGGCTGCTCAACCACCAGATCGCCCGCCGCCCGGAGAACGACGAGTCCGCGTACCACGTGGACGAGTTCATCGACGCCTATGTCTTCCCGGACGGCGAACTGGCCCCGGTGGGACGGACCGTGGCCACCCTCGAGGAAGCCGGCTTCGAGGCACGTGACGTCGAGTCGATCCGCGAGCACTACGCACTGACCCTGCGCAGCTGGGTCGCCAACCTGGAGAAGAACTGGGACCGCGCGGTCCGGATGGCCTCGCCGGGACGGGCCAGGGTCTGGCGCCTCTATATGGCCGCCTCCGCCCTCTCCTTCGAACACAACAAGATCGGCGTCAACCAGATCCTCGTGGTGCGCCCGGCGGAGGGCGGGGCCGCCCGCATGCCGCTGCGGGCCCGCCACTGGACGGCGTCGGCGACCGGCTGACACCGGGACGGACCGAGGGCCGGTACCCGCAGCTCCGTGCTGCGGGTACCGGCCCTCGGGCGCGTCCGGCGAAATGCCGCCCGGTTCGCTACTCGGTCTTGATCGCCGTCAGCATGTTCAGCTTCGCGGCGCTGCGGGCCGGCCAGAGCGCGGCCAGCACACCCACGACCCCTGCCAGCACCAGGAAGACCGCGATCCGGTCCCACGGGATGACCAGCGCGTACTCCGGGATGTCCGACGCCAGGGTCTGCCCGATCGCCCAGCCGAGGAACATGCCGAGCACGACACCGACCACCGCGCCGAAGAGCGAGATGACCACGGCCTCCAGCCGGATCATGCGCTTCACCCTGCGCCGGTCCAGGCCGATCGCCCGCAGCATGCCGATCTCCTGCTGGCGCTCGAAGACCGACATCGCCAGGGTGTTGACGACCCCGAGCACCGCGATGATCAGGGCCATCGCCAACAGCCCGTACATGATGTTCATCGCGAGGTTGACCGAGCCGCCGAACATGTCACGGATGTCCTGGCGGTCCATGATGCTCATCCCCGGGTTGTCACCCAGAGCCTTCACCAGGGCCTGCTCGTTGGCGTCGGACGCGCCGCCGTCCATCTTCAGCCAGATCTCCCGGATGTCCGCCCGGCTCCCGTGCGCATCGGCGACGTTCTTCGGCATCAGGACCGGGGAGAGCATCTCGTTCCCCTTGAAGACCGCCCCGACCTTCAGTTCGCCCTTCTTGTCGTCGTCGAACGTCACCCGCAGGGTGTCGCCGGTCTTCCAGCCGTTCGACTTGGCCGTCTTCTCGTCGACGGCGATCTCGCCCTTGTCCAGCGCGTCGATCGAGCCGGAGACGGTCGGCAGCGCGAAGAGCCTCTGCACATCGCCGGGGGCGACGCCGGATGCGGCGTGGTAGTCCTCCTTGACCCGCAGCGAGGTGGCCTGCTGCGGCGAGATCGCCGAGACGCCGTCGGCCTTCTGCAGGGCGGTGAGCGCCGACTCGTCGAGCGGACCGCCGCTCGCCATCGTCACCATGTAGTCGGCCTTGATGTTGTCCGTGGTCATCCGGTCGACCGCCTGGCCGAGGGTGACGCCGAGGACCGAGATGCCGGTGACCAGGGTGAGGCCGATCGCCAGCGCGGAGGCGGTGGCACCGGTACGACGCGGGTTGCGGACCGCGTTCTGCGCGGCCAGCTTGCCGGAGACCCCGAACAGCCGCTTCAGCAGCGGGCGGACCAGTGCGATCACCGGCCGCGACAGCAGCGGGATCAGCACGATGACACCGATCAGCGTGAGGAAGGCACCCACGGCGATGACGGTCCGGCCGGTCGATCCGGACTTGGCCGCGCCCGCCACGATCGCCGCCCCGCCCAGCAGGGTGAGCACCGCGCCGATGGAGTTGCGCAGCACCAGGGACTTGACGGTGGCCGTCGCGTGGACGCTGCTCATCGCCGCGACCGGCGGGATCTTGGCGGCCCGGCGGGCGGGCAGCCAGGCGGCCAGCACGGTGATCAGGACACCGACGGCGAACGCGGCGATGACCGCGGTGGGTGAGATGATCAGCGGTCCGGCCGGGATCTTCCCGCCGAACAGGCCCATCGCGGAGCGCAGCCCGGTGGCGAGGCCGAGGCCGAGGGCGAAGCCGACGACCGAGGCGATCACGCCGACGACGGCCGCTTCGAGGAGCACCGAGCGCTTGACCTGGCGGCGGGAGGCGCCGACGGCGCGCATCAGTGCCAGCTCCTTGGTGCGCTGGGCCACCAGCATGGTGAAGGTGTTGGCGATCAGGAAGACACCGACGAACAGGGCGATGCCGGCGAAGGCGAGCAGCATCCCGTTGAGACCGCTCAGACCGTTCTCGATCTGCTTGGCCTGATCGTCCGCGAGCGCCTGGCCGGTCTTGGCCTCGGCGTCCTTGGGCAGCAGCGGCTTCACTCCGGTGAGCAGCTTCTCGGCGGAGACGCCGGGCGCGGCGGACACGTTGACGTCCCTGAACACGCCGGGCCTGAGGTAGAGCTTCTGGGCGACCTCGGTGTCGAAGAGGACCAGGCTGCCGCCCGCGTTGACCGCGCCGTCCTCGGTGGTGAAGACACCGGAGAGGGTGTACTCCTTCACCGGCCCGTTCGTGGCGACCCGGACCCGGTCACCGACGTGGTACTCGCCCCGCTTCGCGGTCTCCTTGTCGAGCGCGATCCGGTCGGCCGCGACCGGGCCCGTACCGTCGACGAAGGTGTACGCGGAGTCCTTGCCGTTCTTGCCGGGGGAGTAGTTCCCGCCGGTGTTCGACCAGCCGTTGCCGATCAGCTTGCCGTCGGGGTCGGCGACCCCGGCGAAGCCGGAGACCCGGCCGGTGGCGGTGTCGACGCCGTCCACGCCCTGGATCTTCTTCAGGGTGGCGGCGGTGATGCCGGGCGTCTTCTCGTTGCGCTGGTCGGCGTAGGTGGTGACGGCCACGGCGACATTGTCGTAGCTCTTCGCCGACTGGTTACGGAGGGCGTTGCCGATGGTGTCGGTGAAGACCAGAGTGCCGGAGACGAAGGCCACGCCGAGCATCACGGCGAGGACGGTCATCAGCAGCCTGGCCTTGTGCGCGAGCACATTGCGCAGGGCGGTACGGAACATGTCTGTCAGTCCTGGGATGGGGAGGGGTTCCGGAGGAGGGCGCGGGGCGGGGCGGGCGTCAGCTGGTGCGGCCCTTGGCGTCGAACGCCTTCATCCGGTCGAGGACCCCGTCCGCGGTGGGGTGCATCATCTGGTCGACGATCCGGCCGTCCGCGAGGAAGATGACCCGGTCCGCGTAGGAGGCGGCCGCCGGGTCGTGGGTCACCATCACCACGGTCTGCCCCAGCTCGCGCACCGAGTTGCGCAGGAAGCCGAGGACCTCGGCGCTGGAGCGGGAGTCCAGGTTTCCGGTCGGCTCGTCACCGAAGATGATCTCCGGCTGCGAGGCCAGGGCGCGGGCCACCGCGACGCGCTGCTGCTGGCCGCCGGAGAGTTCGGTCGGCCGGTGGGTCAGCCGGTCGGAGAGGCCCACCATGTCGATGACCTTGCGCACCCACTCGGCGTCGGGCTTGCGGCCCGCGATGTCCATGGGGAGCGTGATGTTCTCCTGGGCCGTCAGCGTGGGCAGCAGGTTGAACGCCTGGAAGATGAAGCCGATCTTGTCCCGGCGGAGCTGGGTGAGCTGCTTGTCCTTGAGGGAGCCCAGCTCCGTCTCGCCGATCCGTACCGAACCGCTGCTGAAGCTGTCGAGGCCGGCCACGCAGTGCATCAGCGTGGACTTGCCGGAGCCGGACGGGCCCATGATCGCGGTGAACTCGCCCCGCGGGAAGTCCACGGAGACCCGGTCCAGGGCCGTGACCCTGGTCTCGCCCTCTCCGTAGACCTTCGACAGATCCGTGGCGCGGGCAGCCACCGTGGTGACGCGGTGTGCGGTGGAAGTGGTGGTCACGGGAATCTCCTGTTTCGGGGCTCCGGCCGAGGGCTTCGTCCGGGGTTGCGATCGGTTGCCTTTGGAACCCCTCCATCGTCACCGCCGTATCGCCGCAGGTCGTCAGACCCCGTGCCCGTTCCAGGGGCCGTCTTGAGTCGCACCAGGGGACCCCCGCGTCCTCCTCCGGTATGACACCGACCCTGAGGGCATCGGCACGGCCCCCGTTGCCCGGCCGGGGGGCGCGCCCATGGCGATCACTGGCGCGCACCTGGCGAATGCGCCGTCCGGGTGCGGCGACTTTACGTCAATCCGGATTACCGGTCGCCGCGCCCGCTACCCCGCCCAGGCATGTGGCGATGCCCCTTCGCGAGTGCTGACGGCCCCTCAAACGGTCAATAAAATAAGACAACATCGCGCCACTGATCCGCTGATCAGGGGAAGCCCCCGGATAGGGTCATGTGCCAACGCGGAGCCGCGCGCCAGGCCCGGATGGTGGAATGCAGACACGGCGAGCTTAAACCTCGCTGCCCCTCGGGGGCGTACCGGTTCGAGTCCGGTTCCGGGCACCACTTCGCGCATGAGGTCGAGCGGGCGGGAAAGCGTGACGGTCGTGTGCCGGATGAGGTTCTCGAGGTCCCGTCCGGGCAGGCGTTTGAAGCCGACCTCTTCGTGCAGCCGCTCCGGGACCGGGCACCCGCACCCGGCCGGTCCGCAGCTCCGGGCAGGCCGTGTGCCTCCGGCTCCGGTGGCGATCTTGCAGGGCGGTTCGTTCGGTCGCCCGGACCTTCCTGTCCGGGGTCCTCGCCGGCCGCCGGCTTCCATAAAGATCCTCCCCAAGCACGAGCCTGATTCTTTTGCCTACCCATTACTCTTGTGGGAAGGCCACGCAGGGTGGCCATGGAGGAGTGAGATGAGGAGCAGCAACCCGGTCTTCTCGCGACGGGGCTTCAGCCGCGACAACGGATACGCGGGCTTCAACGCGGCGCCGCAGGCCGGGGCCCCCGCAGCGGGTGCCAACCCGTACGCGCAGGGCACCGCCGCCAACCCGTACGCCACCAACCCCTACGCCCAGCAGGACACCCAGTACGGCGTCCCGCAGGCACCGGCGCGTTCCGGTGCGATGACGATCGACGATGTCGTCACACGCACGGCGCTCACGCTCGGCACCGTGGTGCTCGGCGCCGCGCTCGCCTGGGCCCTGCTGCCGGTCGACGAGGCCAACCTCGGCAAGTCCTACGGCATCGCGATCGGCGCCGCCCTGGTGGCGTTCGTCCTGTCGCTCGTCCAGTCCTTCAAGCGCAAGCCGGTCCCGGCGCTGATCGTCTCCTACGCGGCCTTCGAGGGTGTCTTCCTCGGGGTGATCTCCAGCGCGGTCAGCACGTACATCGGGCCGGGCGTCGTGATGCAGGCGGTGATGGGCACCATGTGTGTCTTCGCCGGTGTGCTTCTCGCGTACAAGATGCGCTGGATCCGCGTCACCCGCCGCTTCTACGGCTTCGTGATGGCCGCCGCCATGGGCTTCATGCTCCTGATGGTGGTCAACCTGCTGTTCGCCGTCTTCGGCGGCGGTGACGGCCTGGGCTTCCGCAGCGGCGGCCTCGGCATCCTCTTCGGAGTCATCGGGATCGTCCTCGGTGCGTGCTTCCTGGCCCTGGACTTCAAGCAGGTCGAGGACGGCATCGCGTTCGGCGCCCCGCGCGAGGAGTCCTGGCTGGCGGCCTTCGGCCTCACCATGACCCTGGTGTGGATCTACCTGGAGATGCTGCGTCTGCTCTCCATCCTCAGCGGCGACGACTGACGCACCGCCCCGCAACGGGAACGGAACGGCCCGCAGGCACTTGTGCCTGCGGGCCGTTCCCCTTTCTCGCGTGTGCCTAGAGCAGCTTGCGCGCGGCCCTTCTGAGGTCGTACTCGTGGATGAGGGCCTTCGCGTGTCCGTAGGCGAGGTCGTGTTCGCTCCGCAGCCAGCTGACCTTCTCCTCGAAGCGGAGAGCGGGGCCTTCCTCTACGGTGCGGAGCCAGTCGGAGACTTCACGACCGGTGCAGCGGGGGATTCGGGAGAGCAGATTGCGATGGGTCTTTTCGGAGAAGACTTGGGACATCGGCGCCTCCGACGCATTGCGCGTTGCTGGTCCTTCCCGACACCGTGCCCGAGCATCGGCCCGTTGGCAACCATCCCGGGAGGGCGCGTAGGGTCGCGGAGTGCTCGATACGACCCCGCTGATCACCGCCGTGGACCGATTCGCCGACCGGCTGCGCGCCGCGCCCCAGAGCCGGCTGCAGCGCGGCGCGGCTGCCGAAGGGCTGGCCACGGCCAGGGAACTGGCTCTGCGGGCCCAGCGCATCGAGGCGCCGGAGCGGGAACCGCGGGTCATGCCGGACGCCGGGATCTTCGCGATCGGCGACCAACTTTCCGTAGCGGGGCGCGACTTGGCGGTGGCATTGGAAACGGCCCCGTCGACCGAGCTGGACGAGGCCGTGCAATTCGTGGCGGAGGCCGCTGCGCGGGCGTTCGCGTAGCGGCGGGCGGGCGGTGGCCCGGGGCAGGGGCCGGCGAGAGCCGTTCTGCCCGGATGTGCCGGGGCTAGAACGAGGCGATGACGCGGTCGGCGAGGATGTAGACGTTCTCCTTGCCGCAGGAGAAGGTCAAGGCGTACGCGCCGGAGACGCCGGAGCCGCCCAGCAGTACCGGGTGCTCACCCGCGAGCAGCGACTCGGCGAGGCGCTCGGCCGTCTCGCGGTGGCCGGGGGTCATACAGAGCGTGGTGCCGTCGGCGAAGACGTAGACGTCGAGGGTGCCGAGCGGGCCGGGGCGCACATCGGCGAGTTCCGTACGGCTGTCGGCGAGCTCTTCGAGGCGGTTCACGGTGCGCTCGTGGTCGGTGACGACCGGGGTCTGCACCGGAACGAAGTCGGGGTGCGAGGGGTGACGGCGACGGGCCGCGGCCAGCTCGGGGGAGTCCTCGGCGAACTCCGCCGTCTCGGGCAGCTCGGTCATGTCCGCCGGCTCGGCCAGCTCCGTCAGCTCTTCGAGCGCCTCGGTGGCGTCGAGGTCCATCGCCTCAAGGCCCGCGAAGTCGGCCTGGCGCGGCATGAAGAACGGCGCGTCCTCGCCGATCCCGGTCAGTCCGCCCAGCAGGGAGGGGGCGTCGGCGGCGTCGCGCGCTTCCTGGGTGGCCCAGAAGGCGCGGGCCTCGGCGAGCTCGCGCTCCCGCTCCTCGGCGAGTGCTTCGGCCACGGCCGCGCGTATCTCGGCGGCTGGGGTCACGTCGCTGCGGCTCTGCGCCGGCACGGCGGCACCGTGGACGCGGGCCGCGGTCAGCTCCGTACGAAGGGCCGTGATCTGCTTGCGCAGCCCGTGAGCAGCGTGCAGAGCGGCAGCGCCGACGGCCGTGGCAGCGGCGGTGGTCAGCAACAGGGCAAGAGGCATGGCGCTCACTGACATACTCCCGGTTTCAATCGATCCCCCGACTTCCTACCTCAGCTTGTCCTCTACCTGCGCCCGGTGTCAGTGCATTACGTCACGAATTGGACAGGCCTTTGGGCCTGGGGTTTAACCCTGTTGCGGGTGTGACCTGCGGGAATGACTCTCCCCCAGGAGATAGATCACATCCTGGGGGAGATTCGGTCACGGTCGGGGCTCGGAACCGGCCACGCCGTCGGCCGGGAACCGGCTGACGGCTATGTCAGGGCCGGCTCAGCTCAGCCGCTCGGTCTTGTGGTCGCGTTCGCTTCGCTTCCGCTGCGGGCAGGTGCCGCCTTCGTACCTCAGGCGCCCCCTACCCTCCGCTGCAGCTCAGCTCAGCCGCTCGGTCTTGTGGTCGCGTTCGCTTCGCTTCCGCTGCGGGCAGGTGCCGCCTTCGTACCTCAGGCGCCCCCTACCCTCCGCTGCAGCTCAGCTCAGCCGCTCGGTCTTGTGGTCGCGTTCGCTTCGCTTCCGCTGCGGGCAGGTGCCGCCTTCGTACCTCAGGCGCCCCCTACCCTCCGCTGCAGCTCAGCTCAGCCGCTCGATGACCATCGCCATGCCCTGGCCGCCGCCCACGCACATGGTCTCCAGGCCGAACTGCTTGTCGTGGAACTGCAGGCTGTTGATCAGTGTGCCGGTGATCCGGGCGCCGGTCATGCCGAAGGGGTGGCCGACGGCGATGGCGCCGCCGTTGACGTTGACCTTCTCCAGCGGCAGGCCGAGGTCGCGGTAGGAGGGGATCACCTGGGCGGCGAACGCCTCGTTGATCTCGGCCAGGTCGATGTCGTCGATGGTCAGCCCGGCGCGCTTCAGTGCCTGCTTGCTGGCCTCCACCGGTCCGTATCCCATGATCTCGGGGGAGAGGCCGGAGACACCGGTGGAGACGATCCGGGCCAGCGGGGTCAGGCCCAGCTCGCGCGCCTTGGTGTCGGACATGATGACGAGGGCGGCGGCGCCGTCGTTGAGCGGGCAGCAGTTGCCGGCGGTGACCAGGCCGTCGGGGCGGAAGACCGGCTTCAGGCCCTGCACGCCCTCCAGGGTGACGCCCGCACGCGGGCCGTCGTCCTTGCTGACGACCGTGCCGTCGGGGGTGGTGACCGGGGTGATCTCGCGCTCCCAGAAGCCGTTCTTGAGGGCTTCCTCGGCGAGGTTCTGCGAGCGGACGCCGAACTCGTCCATGTCCTGGCGGGTGACGCCCTTGAGCCGGGCCAGGTTCTCCGCGGTCTGCCCCATCGCGATGTACGCGTCCGGGACCAGGCCGTCCTCGCGCGGGTCGTGCCAGTCGTCGCCGCCCTGCTCGGCGCGGGCCGCGGTGCGGGCCTCGGCGTCGGCGAACAGCGGGTTGTGCGTGTCCGGCCAGCTGTCCGAGTTGCCCTTCGAGAAGCGGGACACCATCTCGACACCGGCCGAGATGAAGACGTCGCCCTCGCCGGCCTTGATGGCGTGCAGCGCCATCCGGCTGGTCTGCAGGGAGGACGAGCAGTAGCGGGTGATCGTACAGCCGGGAAGGTGGTCCATCCCCATCTGTACGGCGATGATGCGGCCCAGGTTGTTGCCCTGCTCGCCGCCGGGAAGGCCGCAGCCGAGCATCAGGTCGTCGATGTCCTTCGGGTCCAGCTCGGGCACCTTGGCCAGCGCGGTCTGGATGATCGTGGCGGTCAGGTCGTCCGCGCGCAGGTCCTTCAGCGAACCCTTGAAGGCCCGGCCGATGGGGGAACGGGCAGCAGAGACGATCACGGCTTCGGGCATCACGCGGCTCCATGAGGGCTGGAAGGCGGGTTCTGGCAGGTGCTGACTTGGAAGTTACCTGTACGTAGGTGCTGGGTCACCGGGCAGCGCATGTGACGCCGACCTCTTTTCTAAGCGGCCGCTCAGTCGATCAATTGGCGGGCAGGTTGTGCGACTCCCCGTGCGACTCTCCATATGGCTCCTCGGGCGCCTCCTCGTGCGGCTTCGCGTGCGAATCCCCCTGTGGTTCCCCGAGCGTCTTCGGGGGCGCCTCCCCATGCGTCTCCGGGTGCGGCTGGGGCTCCGTGGCCGCGGGCAGACGCCGCCGCCTGCGGTGCTTGAGGAGCGCCCAGGGCGCCCGCGCCCCCGTGACCTCCGTACCGGCTTCCCTGGCCGCCTGGGAGGCCGCCTTGGCCACCGGCAGCATGTCCTCGCGCCGGGCCCCGTCCAGACGGTCGGACTCCGGCCACAGTCCCAGCACCGCACAGAGCGTGGGCAGGACCGCCATCGCCGCCGTGGCGTACCCCTCCGCCGACGGGTGGTAGTTGTCCGGACCGAACAGCTCCCGCGGATTCGCCTCGAACTCCGGCCCCAGCAGGTCGCCCAGCGACACCGTCCGCCCGCCCTGCTCCACCGAACCGATCGTCTGGGCCGCCGCCAGCTGCCGGCTCACCCGCCGGGCCATCCAGCGCAGCGGCTGGTAGACCGGCTCGATCGTGCCGAGATCCGGGCACGTGCCGACCACCACCTCCGCGCCCGCCGTGCGCAGCCTGCGAACCGCGGTGGTCAGACAGCGCACCGACTGGGTGGCGGGCATCCGATGCGTCACATCGTTCGCCCCGATCATGATCACGCAGACGTCGGGCCTATGGGACGGATCGGCGAGCAGCAGCGAGACCTGCCGCTCCAGATCGTCCGACCGGGCGCCCGGCTGCGCCACAGTGCGCAGATCCACCGGCCGCTCGGACACCGCCGCCAGCCCCGAGGCGAGCAGCGCCCCCGGTGTCTGCCCGGCCCGGCGCACCCCCTGTCCGGCCGCCGTCGAGTCACCCAGCAGCCCTAGCCGCAACGGGTCGGCGGGGCCGGTGAACGCCACCCCGTACCGTCCGTCCGCGCTCGGCGGAACCGGTGCGATACCGCCGCCCACCTGCCGTTTCGCCAGCTGGACCTCCGCCAGCAGTACGCCTACCGCCGCCGCGCCGAGCAGCCCGATGCTGCCGCCGCCGTAGGCCGCGCCCGCTGCGATCCGCCGTGCCACCCTTGCCCTCGACACAGTCCGGTCCACCTCCTCGTTGCCGTATCGCCGTACATACAGCTAACTGCCCCGCAGCGACCGTCGCTCAATCGCTTCGCCCAATCCCGTGCCCGTACGCATACGCTTGCCGCACCATCTCGGAGACCCCGGAGTACACGGTGCAATTCCACGATTCGATGATCAGTCTCGTAGGCAATACCCCGCTGGTGAGGCTGGGCAGTGTCACGGCCGGCATCCAGGCGACGGTCCTGGCCAAGGTCGAGTACTTCAATCCCGGCGGTTCGGTCAAGGACCGCATCGCCCTGCGCATGATCGAGGCCGCCGAACAGAGCGGCGAGCTGCAGCCCGGTGGCACGATCGTCGAGCCGACCAGCGGCAACACGGGCGTCGGCCTGGCGATCGTCGCCCAGCAGAAGGGGTACAAGTGCATCTTCGTCTGCCCCGACAAGGTGTCCACGGACAAGATCAATGTGCTGCGCGCCTACGGTGCCGAGGTCGTCGTCTGCCCGACGGCCGTTGACCCCGAGCACCCCGACTCGTACTACAACGTCTCGGACCGGCTGGTCCGCGAGACGCCGGGAGCCTGGAAGCCCGACCAGTACTCCAACCCGAACAACCCGCGCTCGCACTACGAGACCACCGGTCCGGAGCTTTGGGAGCAGACGGACGGGAAGATCACCCATTTCGTCGCGGGTGTCGGCACCGGCGGCACGATCAGCGGCACCGGCCGCTATCTGAAGGAGATCAGCGGCGGCTCGGTCAAGGTCGTCGGCGCGGACCCGGAGGGATCGGTCTACTCCGGCGGCTCCGGACGCCCGTACCTCGTCGAGGGGGTCGGCGAGGACTTCTGGCCGAGCGCGTACGACCGTACGGTCACGGACGAGATCATCGCCGTGTCCGACAAGGACTCCTTCCAGATGACCCGCCGCCTCGCCAAGGAGGAGGGCCTGCTGGTCGGCGGCTCCTGCGGCATGGCGGTCGTCGCCGCCCTGGAGGTCGCGAAGCGGCTGGGCCCGGACGACGTGGTCGTCGTCCTGCTGCCCGACAGCGGCCGCGGCTACCTGAGCAAGATCTTCAACGACGAATGGATGGCCGACTACGGCTTCCTGGAGGACACCGGACCGTCCGCACGCGTCGGGGACGTACTCGACCACAAGGACGGCCCGATCCCGACGCTCGTCCACATGCACCCCGAGGAGACCGTCGGCGAGGCGATCGACGTCCTGCGTGAGTACGGCGTCTCGCAGATGCCGATCGTGAAGCCGGGCGCCGGCCACCCGGACGTGATGGCCGCCGAGGTCATCGGTTCGGTGGTGGAGCGGGAGCTGCTGAACGCCCTGTTCGCTCAGCGGGCCTCGCTCTCCGACCCGCTGGAGAAGCACATGTCGCCGCCGCTGCCGCAGGTCGGTTCCGGTGAACCGGTCGCGGACCTGATGGCGGTGCTCGGCGGCACGAACGCGGCGGACGCGGCGATCGTGCTGGTGGAGGGCAAGCCGACGGGCGTCGTCAGCAGGCAGGACCTGCTGGCCTTCCTCGCCAAGGACGCGGCCGCCGGCAAGCCGTAGCCGGCTCGGAGGCCGGGCTTCGCGAAAACGGTACGAGCGCGACACGTACGCGCAGCACCGGCTTAACACGAGTCCGGCAGATTGATGGGTGTCGGCAGGGAAACCCGCCGACACCCGATACGGCGACACGGACTACGGAGCGGCTCCCGGACCTCCACCGTCGCCAGGACGCGGTGACCGGCCCTGACCCGGACCGTGTCCCTCGCGGGGACCGCCGTCGTCCCGCCCCCTGGGAAACCGGGGGTGCGGCGGTCCCCGCGATACATCCATGTGCGACGGTCATCTGCGCGGACGTCTGCGACGGTCATGCGCGCGGACGTCTGCGACGGTCATATGCGCGGACCGTGCGACGGGCGAGTGCCTGGCCGGCCGGGTGAGGCGCCGTTCGCGCCCCCGGCGGCGTCTCACCCGGCCGGTGCGGCCGCCCAGCTCGCCAGCAGCGCGATGCGTTCCGCGGTCTCGCTGCCGGGCTCCGGGGTGTAGACCACCAGGGACTGGCCGGGGTCGCCGGGCACGCCGAGCGTCTCGTACGGGAGGGTCAGCTCGCCCGCGACGGGGTGGTTGATGCGCTTGACGCCGTAGGTCTTCGCCTTCACCTGGTGATCCGCCCACAGCCGGCGGAAGTCCTCGCTCTTCATGGACAACTCGCCCACCAGTGTGGCCAGTTGCTTGTCATCGGGATGCAGCCCCGCATCCAGTCGCAGATGTGCGACCGTCTCCGCCGCCACCGCGGCCCACTCCGGATAGAGCTCGCGCGTCGCCGGGTCGAGGAAGACCTGGCGCGGGATGTTCAGTTCCGCCGGGCGCATCCGCGAGTAGCCGACGACCGCGTCCCCCAGCGCGTTCCACGCCAGTACGTCCATCCGGCGGCCCAGGATGAAGGCCGGGGCCCCGCCGAGCGTGTCCAGCAGCAGGCGCAGACCGGGGCGGACCCGCTGGGTGGCGGCCGGGGCCGAGGCGCGCGGCCCCGGGCGCGCCACCGTACGCAGATACGTGTGCTCCGTCTCGTCCAGCTGGAGCACCCGGGCGATCGCGTCGAGCACGGCGTCCGAGACGCTCGGGCCGCGCCCCTGTTCCAGCCGTATGTAGTAGTCGACGCTCACCCCCGCGAGCTGCGCGACCTCCTCGCGCCGGAGTCCGGGAACCCGCCGTCGGCCGCCGTACGCGTTCAGCCCCACGTCCT
Organism: Streptomyces sp. NBC_01224; assembly: GCF_036002945.1. NCBI lineage: Bacteria > Bacillati > Actinomycetota > Actinomycetes > Kitasatosporales > Streptomycetaceae > Streptomyces > Streptomyces sp. NBC_01224. Next base: position 5,491,384 of record NZ_CP108529.1, read on the forward strand.
CGGGCTGGATGCGGGCTCGCCGTGAGCGGAGGAAATCACCGAGGTCGCCGTCCATGACACCGATCGTAGAAGAAGTACGGGCGCCGATCCTGGTACTGGCAGACCCAGGAACAACGCATCCCTGGGTAGCCGGGCGGCAGCCGCGCAGAGTGGGACCAGGCCCGGGGAAACGCCCCGGTCCTGAGAGCGCAAGGAGTACGGACATGTCGTACGAGACCCTCGCAGGCCGCACCGCCGTGATCACCGGAGCCGCCAGCGGCATGGGCGCCGCGACCGCCCGGCTGCTCGCCGCCCAGGGCGTCAGGGTCGCACTGCTGGCCCGGCGTGCGGAGCGGCTGGAGGAGCTGGCCGCCACGATCGAGGCGGAGGGTGGTGAGGCGCTCGCCGTCACCGCCGATGTCACCGACCAGGCGTCCGTGGACGCCGCGGCCGAGCGGGTGCACAGCACGTTCGGGCAGGTGGACCTGGTGGTCAACGCGGCCGGTGTGATGCTGCCGAATCCGGTGGACGAGGGCCGGACGGACGAGTGGCAGCGGATGATCGACACCAATGTGACGGGCGCCCTGCGGATCATCCGGGCCTTCACATCCGACCTGGTGGCGGCGGCCGCCGACGGCCGCACCGCGGACCTGGTGAACATCTCGTCCATCGGCGCGCACGTCACGTTTCCCAACTACGCGGTGTACGGGGCGACGAAGGCCGCGCTCACCCACCTGTCGTCGTCGCTGCGCACGGAGTTCGGACCTCGCGACGTCCGCGTCACGAACATCGAGCCGGGTCTCACCGACACGGAACTGGGCGGCCACATCGACAACGCCGAGCTGAGCGGGCAGCTCGACGGTATGTTCGACGCGGTCGGGGCACTGTCGAGCGAGGAGATCGCCGACCTCGTGGCCTACGCCACCAGCCGCGCGCGCCACCTCAACCTGCGCCAGCTGGTCGTGCTGCCCACCCGCCAGGCGTAGCGCCCGTGTCCTCGGGCCCGGCCCGCGGCTCTCAGTCCTCCCAGTCGGACTCCGTGCGCCCGGAACGGTGCCGGAACCAGGGCCGGCCGCGGGCGGCGTGCACGGCATTGACGGCGACGATGCCGAGCCAGGCGACGACCAGCCCGCCGGTATGGGCGGCCGCGGCGCCGATCGCCGACAGCGGGATGGCCAGGATCAGCGAGATGATCCCGAAGCCGTAGCGCTCGCCGAAGTTCCCCATGGGCTGCGGCGGGCGCGCACCCCTGGCGACGCTCACCTGCTGCTCGGCGAGATGGCGCCGGACGCGGCGGTCGAGCGTGGTGTCGAGACGTTGCTCGACCTTCTCCAGGAACGACTCGACGAGCGCGGACTCGTAATCCGAACCCAGCTCACTACGGGCATGCAGGGTGGCATCGAGCTCGCTCTTGAGCTCAGGGTCACGGGTTTCCATGTCTTTTACGGTACGAATCGGGAGCGCTCCGGGCAGTGGGGCTAACCCCCCTCTTTGGACCGGTGCGGCCGATGGGGGCGGAGTCACGACGGGGGTGCGGCCGCTGCCAAAAAGTAGTCCGTAACATCCGGGACCGCCGGAGCGTGTTCATGGCGAGAGCGTTTCTTGGGCGCGATGAACGGACGGGGGGACGATGCCGACGGGGCACGAGGATTTCGACGCGTTCTACACGGCTACGGCCAAGCGCCTGGTTGCCACGGTTTACGCCATGACCGGCGATCTGGGCGAGGCGGAGGACGCGGTGCAGGAGGCATATGTGCGGGCCTGGCAGCGATGGGACCGGCTGGCACGCGACGGCGATCCGCTGCCCTGGGTGCGGACGGTGGCCATCCGGCTGGCGATCAGTACGTGGCGAAGGGCGCGCAACCGGGTGCGGGCGCACTTCCGGCACGGGCCGCCCGAGGAACTGCCAGGCCTCTCCGTGGACCGGGTGGCGTTGGTCGGGGCGCTCGGCGAGCTGAGCGCCGAGCAGCGGCAGGTCGTGGTCCTGCACCATCTGCTGGATCTCCCGGTGGAAGAGGTGGCGCGCGAGGCGGGAGTGTCGAACGGCGCAGTACGGACCCGGCTCCACCGGGCCCGCAAGATCCTCGGCGAGCGGCTCGCCGAGACCATAGTCACTGCCGGGCGAGTGGAGGGCGTTCACCATGGCTGAGGTCGAGGAACTGCTGGACGGCGTCGCGGTGCGGTTGCCTGCCGCCGAGGAGATCCGGGCGAGGGGTAGGCGGCGTTCGCGCCGCAGGACCACGACGGTGGTGGTGTGCACCGTGGTGCTGATGGCCGCCGGGGCCTGGGCCGTGCTGCCGACCGGAGCGAATCAGCGGCACGGGCGCGGCACGGTTGCCACCACGCCGGACAATCCGTTCCGCAAGGACGGTCTGGTCCAGATGATGCGGGCGGACGAGGTGCCCCTTCATGGGACGTGGCACTGGAAGGAGGACGACCGACCGACCACCGGCGCCGGCTCGCAGGAGGATCCCCTGCCGAACCTGGGTCTCGGCAGAGCCTGCGTGCAAACGCCCCCTCCGGTGGGCGCGGCCGACGAGACCAGCTACAGCCGGTGGTACACGGGCAGGGACGGAGCCGTGGCGCAGCACTGCATCGTCGAGTACGACGACGAGGCCACGGCCCGGGAGCAGCTGAGGAAGACGGGCGACGTACTGGAATCGGGCGGTCTGCGGCCGACGCCGGGGAACTCGGGGAAGGCGGAGGACGGGAGCGGCTCCTGGGTCGGCACGGTGGAGGGCGGTCGTACGCTGCGGGTGTTCACGCGGCGCTGGAACTCCTGGGTCTCGGTCACCGAGGTCCTGGACGGCGTGCGCGGTTCCTGAGCGCGGGGGAGGCCCGGCCCTCGCTGCCGCTGCATATGGACATGCAGACGCCTTACTGGCTGAATGGATCTGTCGGCGCCGGACCGTGGTGCGACGGATCTACCGAGGGGACAGCATGAGCGGGAGCAGCCCGGCCGCGCGGTTGCAGCAGCTCTTCGAGGGGCACCGGCTCACACCCACCCAGCGGCGCATCGCGCACTCGATGGTGCGCAGAGCCGGGGACGTGCCGTTCCTGTCGAGTGTGGAGCTGGCCGAGCTCGCCGGGGTCAGCCAGCCGTCCGTCACCCGGTTCGCCGTGGCGCTCGGCTTCGACGGCTATCCGGCACTCCGCAGGCACCTGCGCGAGGTCACCCCCGCCGGGTCCGTGGCGGAGGGCGGGGACGACGCGTACAACGAGTACCAGCAGGCCGTTCTCGGTGAGATCGAGAACCTTCGACATCTGGCCGAGCTGCTCGCCGACCCCGGTCCCATCGAGCGCGCGGGCAGGCTACTGGCGGCCTCGCGTCCGCTGCCGGTGCTCGGGCTGCGGGCCGCCTCCTCGCAGGCACGCGGGTTCGGGTACTTCGCGGCCAAGGTGCATCCCGACGTGCGGGTGCTCGACGAGGGCGGCAGCATGCTGCACGACCGGATCGACGCCGCGCGGCGGGCGGGCGCCTCGGCGCTGATCTGTTTCGCGCTGCCCCGACACCCGAAGGAGGTCGTGGACGCGCTCGCGTACGCGCGGGAGCAGGGGCTGACCGTCGTATCGGTCGCGGATTCCGCTTTCGCGCCCGTCGCCAAATGCAGCGACCTGCTGATCCCGGCCGCCGTCGGCACCGGGCTCGCCTTCGACACCGCGTGTGCGCCCATGCTGCTGGGACGGGTGCTGCTGGAGGCGATGTGCGACGACCTGCCCGACGTGCAGGCACGGCTGGAGGAGTTCGACACCCGAGCGGTGGCACGGGGGCTCTTCGTCGAGTGACGGGCGCCGCCCGGCGGTCCGGCGGCGAGCAGCCCTGATGCGCCCCGAGTCCGGAGCCCGGACAGCGGTGCGCTGTCGCGCCGGGCGGCGGCCCGGTCAGGATCAGGTGCTGGGGTCGCCCCGCCGACCTCGCCCCGCCCCTTCTCAGGCATTGCTCATTTACGGCTATTAATCTCCCGGCCCAGAAGGATCAGAAGGAGCTGCGGAGAGGGGTACGGACGTGGGGCGCGGAGCGCAGTCGTTGGCGAGGGTGGCCGTGATCGTACGGGCCGGAGCCGCACCGCTGTGGTGGCCGGGGCTGCTCGCCGCGGCGATCGGCGCGCTGGTGCCGGGGCTCACCGGACGCCGGATCGGGCTGCTGGCCGGAGCGGCGCTGTTCCTGGTCACCGCGGCCGTGGTGGCGCTCGTACGCGGCCGGCGGTACGCGGAACTGGCCAGGGGCGCCACTCGCGCCGGGCGGTCCGACTTTCTCCAGGACCGGGCCGTGACCGTACGCAACTGGCGACGCGGGCACCGGTGGTGGCTGCTCGGGGCGTTCCTCATGGCGGTGGCGAGCGCGTTCCTGCTGCCCGGGGCCGGCGGGATGGTGCTCGCGGGCGCTGGGGCCGGGCTCTGGATCAAGGCCGTCAGGATCGGGCAGCGCGAGCGCCGGGACGACACCCTGTACTGGGTGCGGACCGACTGGGCGGAGCGCGGACGGCCCGCGGGCAAGCAGGTGAAGGGGTATCGGACGACCGGACCGATGGCGGGTGACGCCGCGCCCGGCGGGGCGCGGCGCCGGCGCTGAGGCCGCCGGGTCAGACCTCCAGCTCGGCCTCGATCCGCTTCAGCTGGTGGCGGGCCATGGCCAGGTTGGCGCGGCCCTTGTCCAGCACCAGGTACAGGAACAGGCCGTTGTTGCCGCGGGCCTTGAGCAGCCGGATCAGGTGGTACTGGCCGCCGAGTGTGATCAGGATGTCCTCGATCTCGTCCTGGAGGCCGAGGTGCTCCATCGTGCGGAGCTTGGCGCGTACGACATCGGTGTTGCCCGCGGCCGCGACCTCCAGGTTGAAGTCCTTGCCGCCGCCGAGGGTGCCCAGCGCCATTCCGCTGGTGTAGTCGACGAGGGCGACACCGAGGGTGCCCTCGATGGACGTCATCGCTTCCTTCAGTGACGTTTCGGTGTTCGCCATGAGTGCTCGATTCCTTTCCTGGCCGGCCGGGACGACCGGATCCGTGGGTTGTTTCCTGGGCATGTGGTGTTACGTGCGGTGCGGCAGCGGTCCGGGCTGTGCGGGGCGCTGCTCGGGGGCGCGGGCCGGGGGCGCCGGCTGTGCGGCGCGTTCCAGTGCGGTGTCGACCAGTTCGCCGATACGGGTGCCTGCCCGGCGGCCCTCCAGATGGAGCCTGCCGACGTTGATCCGGTCCTCGGCCAGCAGCGTGAGGACGGCCGAGGAGCCGGCGGCGTACGTCGCGATGTAGCCGGTCTCGCCCCGTACGAGAAGTTCACGGAAGCCGCCCCGGCCGGTCGCGTCCGCCATCCGGATCGCGACGCCGAGAGCGGCCGCGGTCAGTGCGGCGACGCCCTCCGCCTCCACGCCCGGGGTGTCATGGGCCAGGACGAGACCGTCGGTGCTGGCCGCCAGGGCGCCGGAGAGGAGCGGGACCCGGGCCCGTAACCGCTGGAGCTCGGCCAGGACATCCTGTACTTCGGCCTCGGGCACCATCAGCTGTCTCCTCCCGGCACGCTGTCTGAGCGCGCGTATCACAGGGCCTCCAATGCGTCTCGGAGCCGGCGCAGCAGGGCGACGTCGGGGTCGGCCGTGACCTCGGGAAGTGCGACCCGGCCGGGGGCGGTCGCGGCCGGCAGCTCCCGTACCGCTTCGACCAGTCCGGCCGCGGCCAGGCGCCGCAGACCGACCAGTACGTGGAATGCCGGCCTGCCCAGCTCCTGGGCGATGTCCGATGCGGTACGCACCCCGTCCACGAGATCGAGCACGCGGCGCCGGGCCGGCGGAACGGGTGCGTCGAAGGGACGGGCCGTCCGTACGAGCGGTGCGCTGTCGGTCACCGCGTCGGGCCAGATCCGCTCCAGCAGCTCCCGGCGCCGGAGCGTCTCGCGCTGCACGGCATCGACGGGGACGGGGCGGACGGGGCCGATCCAATGAGAGACCCCGTAGCGGAAGCGGGCCGGGGTCCGGGTGGGGGCGAGCGCGAAGAACGCCGCGTCGTACAGCGCGCCGAGGTGGCACAGCTCCAGCGCCCCGCCCGGCACCCGTCCGCTGTCCACCAGATAGCGGCCGACCCGCTGCCCGGCGCCCGCGCTGGCGACCGCCTCCCACCAGCCGTCGCGGTGCAGGGCGCCGCCCGTGGTGAGCAGGACGTCTATACCGGGTGTCGCCGGGCTCTCGGCGTGCACCACCTGGCCCTCGGCGAGATAGAGGGTGCCGCGGTCGCGCATCAGGGCGCCGGTGGCGCGTTCGTCGGCGAGGCGCTGCAGCATCGGGGAGAGGGCGGTGACCGGGGAGGGGGCGGTTCTCATGCGAGGACCAGCCGCTCGGCCATCTCGCCCAGTCGTATCCGGGCGAGGGCCAGATTGCCCTCCGCCCGGTCGAGCCACAGATGGACGAAGACGCTGCTGTCGAAGGCCGTCTCGACGAAACGGAGGATGTGGTACCCGGCGCGGGTGGTGACGATGACGTCCTCCACCGGCGGCGGTGCTCCCGTAACGGCCTTTTCCCGTAATGCGGCTGACGGTCCGGTGGCCTCCAGCGCGAAGGCCGGCTGCTCGGCCGCCATCCTCGCGACCTCGGCCGTCTCCGCGGCGGTGGCCTCGTGATCGCCGTTGGGCGATTCGCCGATGGTGCCGAGGGCGAGGCCGCTCGTCCAGTCGACCACCGCGGCGCCGCGGGCGCCGGGCAGCCTCATGACTTCGAGCAGGCACTCGTCGATTCCGGGCACGCGCACTCCCCTCCCGACGTGGCGTACGGCTGTGACCCAGAGGCTACGCAACGTGCTCGCCCCAGGTGGAGGTTCTGGCATTTTCCATAGGTACATGCGAAAGAGATCTTCGAAGGGCGTGCCGGAGGTGCGCCGGGGCGCCCTGTGCGCGGGGCGGCCGAGTGCTGTTCGTCCAGCTGTCGGCGCGGGACTGTTGACTACGAGTATTCAGGCCGCCAGGATGTGAATAGAAGATTTACAAGTTGCGAGGAGGCATCGCCATGTCAGGACCCCGCCCCGTACGGGCACCGCGCGGTACGGAACTGAGCGCCCTGGGATGGCAGCAGGAGGCCGCCCTGCGCATGCTGCAGAACAACCTCGACCCCGAGGTCGCCGAGCACCCCGACAAGCTCGTCGTCTACGGCGGCACCGGCAAGGCGGCCCGCGACTGGCGCTCGTTCGACGCGATGGTGCGCACACTGCGGACGCTCAAGCAGGACGAGACCATGCTCGTCCAGTCCGGGCGTCCGGTCGGCGTCATGCAGACGCACGAGTGGGCGCCGCGCGTCCTGATCGCCAACTCCAATCTGGTGGGCGACTGGGCGAACTGGGAGGAGTTCCGTCGCCTGGAGGCGCTCGGGCTCACCATGTACGGCCAGATGACCGCCGGATCGTGGATCTACATCGGTACGCAGGGCATCCTGCAGGGCACGTACGAGACGTTCGCCGCCGTCGCGGCGAAGAAGTTCAACGGGACACTGGCCGGCACGATCACCCTGACCGCCGGACTCGGCGGCATGGGCGGCGCCCAGCCGCTCGCCGTGACCATGAACGACGGTGTCGCGATCTGTATCGACTGCGACCCGCGCGCCATCGAGCGCCGGATCGAGCACCGCTACCTGGACGTGCGCGCCGACTCCCTGGAGCACGCGCTTCAGCTGGCCACCGAGGCCCGGGACGCCCGCAAGCCGCTCTCCATCGGTCTGCTGGGCAACGCGGCGGAGCTGCTGCCGCGGATGCTCGCCGAGGGCGCACCGATCGACATCGTCACCGACCAGACCAGCGCGCACGACCCGCTCTCGTACCTCCCGCTCGGTGTCGACTTCGATGACATGGCCTCGTACGCCGCCGAGAAGCCCGCCGACTTCACGCAGCGCGCGCGGGAGTCGATGGCCAAGCACGTCGAGGCGATGGTCGGCTTCATGGACGCCGGGGCCGAGGTCTTCGACTACGGCAACTCGATCCGTGGCGAGGCCCAACTCGCCGGGTACGCACGGGCCTTCGACTTCCCGGGCTTCGTTCCCGCCTACATCCGGCCGCTCTTCTGCGAAGGCAAGGGCCCGTTCCGCTGGGCGGCGCTGTCCGGCGAGGCGTCCGACATCCACAAGACCGACAAGGCGATGCTCGAACTCTTCCCGGAGAACGAGTCCCTGCACCGCTGGATCAAGATGGCCGGCGAACGCGTCCACTTCCAGGGGCTGCCCGCCCGGATCTGCTGGCTCGGTTACGGCGAGCGCGACCGGGCCGGCGAGCGGTTCAACGACATGGTGGCCTCCGGCGAGCTGGCCGCTCCGCTGGCCATCGGGCGCGACCACCTGGACTGCGGCTCCGTGGCCTCCCCGTACCGGGAGACCGAGGCCATGCTCGACGGGTCGGACGCGATCGCCGACTGGCCGCTGCTGAACGCCATGGTCAATGTGGCGTCGGGGGCCTCCTGGGTCTCCATCCACCACGGCGGCGGCGTCGGGATGGGACGTTCCATCCACGCCGGGCAGGTGACCGTCGCCGACGGTACGAAGCTGGCAGGCGAGAAGATCCGCCGGGTGCTCACCAACGACCCGGGCATGGGCGTCATCCGGCACGTCGACGCCGGGTACGACATCGCGGAGTCCGTCGCCGCGGACAAGGGCGTGCGCGTACCGATGACGGAGGGGCAGTGACCCGGGAGGACGGCCGTGGGGCAGTGACCCGGGAAAGGGGCGGGGCCGGGGACGGCGCACCGTCGTTCCAGGCCATGTGGCGCGAACTCCTGCCGGTCGGCCGGCATCAGGACAGCGGGGGCTACCGCCGCTACGCCTGGACGGGGGCCGATGCCGACTGCCGCGCCTGGTTCCGGGCGCAGGCCGAGGCGCGCGGGCTCACCTACGAGCTCGACCGGAACGGCAATCAGTGGGCCTGGCTCGGTGACCCCCTCGCGGGGGACGCCGTAGTCACCGGATCGCATCTCGACTCCGTACCGGACGGCGGTGCCTTCGACGGGCCGCTCGGTGTGGTCTCCTCCTTCGCCGCGCTCGACGAACTTCGCCGCAGGGGAGTGGAGTTCACCCGGCCGCTGGCCATCAGCAACTTCGGTGACGAGGAGGGAGCCCGCTTCGGGCTCGCCTGTGTGGGCTCCCGGCTCGCCGCCGGACAGCTGACCGTCGAGGCGGCACACCGGCTCCGCGACGGTGACGGCATCACCCTGCCGCAGGCCATGGAGGCGGCCGGATACGACCCCGACGCCATCGGCCCCGACCCCGAACGGCTCGCCCGAATCGGTGCGTTCGTCGAGCTCCATGTCGAGCAGGGACGCGCCCTCGACCTCACCGGCGACCCGGTCGGCATCGCTTCCGCGATCTGGCCGCACGGGCGCTGGAGGTTCGACTTCCGGGGCGAGGCCAACCACGCGGGCACCACCCGGCTGGTCGACCGGCGCGACCCGATGCTCACGTACGCCGAGACCGTGCTGGCCGCCCGCCGCGAGGCGGAGCTCGCCGGAGCCGTCGCCACTTTCGGCAAGATCAGCGTCGAGCCCAACGGTGTCAACGCCATCCCCTCCCTCGTCCGCGGCTGGCTCGACTCCCGCGCCGCCGACCAGGACCGCCTCGACGCCGTGGTCGGCGGCATCGAGCGGGCCGCCCGGGAACACGCCGAGCGGGCCGGGATCGACCTCGATGTCGTACGGGAGTCCTTCACGCCCGTAGTGGAGTTCGAGCACGCCCTGCGTGACGAGCTCGGCAAGATCCTGACGGGCCGGGGCGACGCCGATCGCGCCGTACCGGTCCTCGGTACCGGCGCCGGGCACGACGCGGGTATTTTGTCCGCTTCGGTCCCGACCGCCATGCTGTTCGTACGGAACCCCACCGGGATCTCGCACTCGCCGGCCGAGTACGCCGCCGAGGACGACTGCGTGGCCGGGGTGACCGCACTCGCCGACGTACTGGAAGGTCTCGCGTGCAGCTGACAACGGAACCGACGGGCCGGCCCGTCACCGTGACGTACTGGTTGTCCCACGCCTGGCTCGGCACCCATGTCGAGCCGGGCGTCGCCCTGGACGTGTCCGGCGGGGTCATCGCGGGCGTCCGCACCGGCGTGGCCACCCCGCCGCCGGGCGCCACCGTGCTGCGCGGGCTCACCCTTCCCGGGCTCGCCAACACCCACTCGCACGCCTTCCACCGCGCCCTGCGCTCCACCGTCCAGGTCGGCTCCGGCACCTTCTGGACCTGGCGCGAGACCATGTACCAGGTCGCCTCCCGGCTCACCCCCGATTCGTACTACGACCTCGCCCGTGCCGTATATGCCGAGATGGCCCTGGCCGGGATCACCGCGGTCGGCGAATTCCACTATCTGCACCACGCGCCGGGCGGCACCCCGTACAGCAACCCCAACGCGATGGGCGAGGCGCTGATCGCGGCCGCGGGTGAGGCCGGCATCCGGATCACGCTGCTGGACACCGCCTACCTCTCCGCCGGATTCGGCCGGCGCCCCACCCAGTACCAGCAGCCCGACCAGCACCAGTTGCGCTTCTCCGACACCACCGCGGACGCCTGGGCCGAACGCGCCTCCCTCCTCAAGGGCAGCGACCACGCACTGATCGGCGCGGCCATCCACTCCGTGCGCGCCGTCCCTGCCACGCAGCTCGCCACCGTGGCCGCGTGGGCCGAGGAGCGGCAGGCACCGCTCCATGTCCACCTCTCCGAACAGACCGCGGAGAACGACGCCTGCCTCGCCGCCCACGGCTGCACCCCCACCCGGCTCCTCGCCGACCACGGGGTCCTCGGCCCGCGCACCACCGGCATCCACAACACCCACCTCACCGGCGAGGACATCACGCTCCTCGGCTCCTCGGCGACCGGCACCTGCATGTGCCCCACCACGGAACGCGACCTCGCCGACGGAATCGGTCCGGCCGTCGCCCTCCAGCGCGCCGGCTCGCCGCTCTCCCTCGGCAGCGACAGCCATGCCGTGATCGACCTCTTCGAAGAGGCCCGGGCGATGGAGCTCAACGAGCGCCTGCGCACCCGGGCACGCGGTCACTGGACAGCGGCCGCCCTGCTGCGCGCCGCGACGGTCGACGGACACGCCGCGCTCGGCCGGCCCGAGGCGGGCATCCTCGAACCCGGCGCGCCCGCCGATCTGGCGACCGTCGCCCTGGACTCCGTCAGGACAGCGGGACCGGTGCCCCGGCTCGCTGCCGAAACAGCCGTATTCGCCGCCTCCGCAGCCGATGTGCGGCACACGGTCGTGGCAGGCCGGCACATCGTCCGCGACGGGCAGCACACCCTCGTCGGGGACGTCCCCGCAGCGCTCGCCTCGGCCATCGCCGCACTCCACCACTGACCACCCCGCCGCCCCGGAGGCGGCCGGTCCCCGGACCCCCGCACGCGTCGCCCCGCAGTCCCGCTGACGGACCGCCGCTCCGGAGACGGCCCACCGGCAGACCGCCGCCCCGCAAGCCGATACACAAGGAGAGCAGTCGCCCGATGACGACGACCGCCATCACCAACATTGCCGCCCTGGTCACCAACGACCCCTCCCTGTGCGCGGATTCCCCCCTGGGCCTGATCCGGGACGCGGCCGTCGTCATCGAGGGCGACCGGGTCGTCTGGACCGGTGAGTCAAGCAAAGCACCCGCCACTGACAACGCCGTCGACGCGGGCGGCCGGGCGGCGATCCCCGGCTTCGTCGACTCCCACTCCCACCTCCTGTTCGCGGGCGACCGCACCGAGGAGTTCAACGCCCGGATGTCCGGCCGCGCCTACAGCGCGGGCGGCATCAGGACCACGGTCGCCGCCACCCGCGCCGCCACCGACGACGAACTCTCTGCCAACGTCGCCCGATACCTCGCCGAGGGCCTGCGCCAGGGCACCACCACCTTCGAGACCAAGTCCGGCTACGGCCTCACCGTCGAGGACGAGGCCCGCGCCCTGCGCATCGCCGCCCAGCACACCGAAGAGGTCACCTACCTCGGCGCCCACATCGTCTCCCCGGACTACGCCGACGACCCGGCCGGCTACGTCGACCTGGTCACCGGGCCGATGCTCGACGCCTGTGCCCCGTACGCCCGTTGGGTCGACGTCTTCTGCGAGAAGGGCGCCTTCGACGGCGACCAGGCCCGCGCGATCCTGACCGCGGGCATCGCGAAGGGCCTGCACCCCCGCGTCCACGCCAACCAGCTCGGCCACGGCCCCGGCGTCCAGCTCGCCGTGGAACTCGGCGCCGCCTCCGCCGACCACTGCACCCACCTCACCGACGCCGACGTCGACGCCCTGGCCCAGGGCACCACCGTCGCCACCCTGCTCCCCGGCGCCGAGTTCTCCACCCGCGCCGCCTGGCCGGATGCCCGCCGCCTGCTCGACGCGGGCGTCACCGTGGCCCTCTCCACGGACTGCAACCCGGGCTCGTCGTTCACGTCCTCCGTGCCCTTCTGCATCGCGCTCGCCGTACGCGACATGGGCATGACGCCGGACGAGGCCCTCTGGTCCGCCACCGCGGGCGGCGCCGCGGCCCTGCGCCGTACGGACATCGGCCGCATCGCCCCCGGCGCCCGCGCCGATCTGGTGCTCCTGGACGCGCCCAGCCACGTCCACCTGGCCTACCGGCCGGGCGTGCCGCTGGTCCACGCGGTCTGGCAGCGCGGCGAACGCGTCGTCTGACCCGCACAGCACGACGCGAACGCGCCGCCCGGCACGGTGCCGGGCGGCGCGTCATGTCACAGCAGGGCGAACACGGCCCGACGCGGTTCTAGGCCCAGGGGATCCACCCCGGCGCCATCCACGTCGCCGCCGCGGCTCCGCACAGAAGGCAGAGCGCCTTGTCCGCCCAGCGGGGCGCGCCGAGCTTGACTGCCGCGTCTGCCGCATCGGCCGTGATCAGCAGACCGCTGAGGAGGACGAGAGGACCGTCGCTCCAGGTGATCTCCGGGCGGCCGATGGCCAGCCAGCCGACCGCGATGCCCACCAGGCACAGGCAGGTGTAGAGCGCGCGCGGGCTGGGCCTGGAGCGGAGTTTGTTCCTCGACCGGTGGACGAAGATGAGCGCGAGCTGCGCCAGCAGCGCTATCAGCGCGAACATTGTGGACGGCTCCTAGAACTTGCAGGCATTCTGGATGGCGGAGATGCCGAGGAGCGCTGCGATGGCCTTGCGGTGTGTCGAGGTCATCTTCCGGCGCTTGGTGTAGGTGCGGATGAGGTTCGCCGTCTTCTTGACGCCGATCCGCTTCACCAGCCGGATGGCGGTCAGCACACGTGCCGAGGAGCCTACCGGCGTCAAGGCGGCGATGACGCCGGCGATGGCCGCCGCGCACTTGGTGATCTTCCACGTGGTCGACCAGAACCCGGGGTCGATCACGATGGGGAAGGCGCCGGCCGAGGAGAACTCGACTTCCTGGACGATCTTGCCCGCCCCCGGCATCAGCCGTGGGGGCGGGCCCTTCCACAAGTCCGGCGTACGGTACGCCCGTTCACTCCTCCAGGGTCAGTCCCTTGCGGAGTCTGACCAGCGTGCGGGAGAGCAGCCGGGACACGTGCATCTGCGAGATGCCCAGCTCCTCACCGATCTCCGACTGCGTCATATTGGCGACGAACCGGAGCGAGAGGATGCGGCGTTCGCGCCCCGGCAGGGACGCGATCATCGGCTTCAGGGACTCGACGTACTCGATGCCTTCGAGTCCGTGGTCCTCGTAGCCGATGCGGTCCGCCAGCGCGCCCTCGTGGTCGTCCTCCTCGGGCTTGGCATCCAGCGAACTCGCGGTGTACGCGTTGCTCGCGGCCATGCCCTCGACGACCTCGTCGTTACTGATGCCGAGGCGGTCGGCGAGCTCGCCCACAGTGGGTGAACGATCCAGCTTCTGGGCGAGCTCGTCGCCCGCCTTGGCCAGGTCGAGCCGCAGCTCCTGCAGCCGGCGCGGTACGCGCACGGACCAACTGGTGTCGCGGAAGAAGCGCTTGATCTCGCCGACGATGGTCGGCATCGCGAACGTCGGGAACTCCACGCCCCGGCTGAGCTCGAAGCGGTCGATCGCCTTGATCAGGCCGATGGTGGCGACCTGGATGATGTCCTCCATCGGTTCGCTGCGGGAGCGGAACCGGGAGGCGGCGAACTTGACCAGGGCCAGGTTCAGTTCGACGAGCGTATTGCGGACGTACGAGTACTCGTGGGTGCCCTCTTCGAGGGATTCGAGTCGCGCGAAGAGCGTCTTCGACAGGGCCCTGGCGTCCAGCGGCCCCACTTCGTCGTAGGGCGGGATCTCGGGAAGTCCTTCGAGACCGTCGGTGACGCCGTAGTTGTCGACGCTGTCGACGGCGGTGCTGCTGGTGCTGCTACGCGTGCCGTCTCCGGCGTTCGCGGCAGGGGAGTCTGAGTGGGTCAGTCCCTGAGGACATGCTGACGTCGCGTCGTGGGTACGCGGTCCGTCGAGCCGGGGTGACATGATCGCCTCCATCGTTCTCGGCATATGGCTGCCGATGCCCATACGTGTTTCCTGCGGTGAAGCGGCGCCTCCAAAGCCGGCCGTGTTTTGGGTGTCCCCCTACCCTTACCCGGTTCGGACGGGCAGTTACAAGCTCCAATTGAGGCTATATGTCCGATATGTTGGGGTCTTCGGGTACCGCGTGGCGTACGGAACGCGTACTGTTTCAAGAACGTCAGCGACGGCTACAACGAATCTGCGCACGCTGAGACGCAGGCAGTGACGACGGCGAAGAGGGACGGGCATGGACCGCGGGACGGTCGGCAGTGCGAACCGGGGTCGGCTTCAGGTCGAGACCCGTACCGAGGGGTGCAGCGAGGTCGTGACGCCGGTGGGTGAGCTGGATCACCACACGGCGGATCTGCTGCGGGAACCCCTGGAGAGCGCGGTCGAGCAAGGGCGAGTACGCCTGGTGGTCGACTGCTCGCGACTCGAATTCTGTGATTCCACCGGGCTCAATGTGCTGCTCGGTGCCCGCCTCAAGGCGGAGGCGGCCGGGGGAGGGGTCCATTTGGCCGGAATGCTGCCGGTGGTGGCGCGGGTCTTCGAGATCACCGGGGCCGAGGCGGTCTTCACCGTCCACGACTCCCTGGAAGCGGCCCTGGACGCCTGATCGTGGCGCGTTCCGCGGCCCCGGGTGCCTCATGTGTTGCCCGTGTCACGCGATCCGCGTAGACGAATTGGGTGTTGTCACGATTCGGCCGGGCAGGAGACACCCGGCGGAGTCGTGGGCGGCCCGCGCACTCTGTATCTGTATTTGTAACTGATCAATGGCGACATGGTGAATCGGTGAGGTGAAGCGCTGATGAGCACCACCCGGCAGCATCCGCCGGGCGACCGCGGCCGCGAGCCGGAGGGCGCCGGCGTGGGCGCACCCGCGGACGCGGGCGCCGGCGCGGCCTCCCCCGAGACGGTCGAGCGGCAGTGGCGCACGTTGTCGCTGCGGGGAGTCGGCGGCATCGTGCCGACGGCCCGCGACTTCGCCCGCCAGGCGCTTCACGACTGGGGCTGGCTCCCTGCGACGAGCGCCGACGGGCGGGCCGCCGCCGAGGACGTCCTGCTGGTCGTCTCCGAGCTGGTCACCAACGCCTGTCTGCACGCGGACGGTCCCGAGGAACTGCGTATCGCCTGCACGGCGAAGGTGCTGCGGGTGGAGGTCGTCGACGGGGGTGCGGGACAGCCCGCACCGCGCACCCCGCACCGGGCCGGCCGGCCCGGCGGGCACGGCATGTTCATCGTGCAGCGGCTCTGCCTGGACTGGGGCGTCCTGCGGGTGGCGGGCCGAGCAGGTAAAACCGTCTGGGCGGAGCTGGCCGCCCCCGCGTAGCCGCTGATTCGGGACGTGGGGGCGCATGGCCCCGTATTTGCACCTTTGAAGAGCGCGCCGGATCGGCGCGCTCTTTGTCTTCCCTCCACAAGGCCCCGGGCGTACCTTGAGCGCCGATCTGATGTGTCGTCAGTAACTTGCGTCGGTGAGAGACGGCGCACGGCGACTTCCGGCATGAGGGGAACTCAAGGTGTCCTACCAGAAGCGAACAGCTCTCGCGCTGGCGTCCGCGCTGGCGGGCACGGTGGTGCTGATGGCCGCGCCCGCCGCCCACGCCACGGTCGTGGACGTCGACTACCAGTGCAAGACCCCGATCGGGGACAAGAGTGCCGTGTCTCCCATCGACATCAAGAGTGTCAAGAGCGGCGGCGGCTACAAGCTCACGATGTCCTTCCAGAAGGGCGTCTCGTCCAGCCCCGTCGAACTGGGCAAGGGTGCGATGAACCCCAGCGCGGTCATCAAGGTGGGGGGTGCGGACTCGGGCCGGGTCCAGGTCTCCGGTGCGCCGAACTCCGCTGCCATCCCCGCCAACACCCCCATCAAGATCAGTGACCTGTCGGGTACGTACACCCCCAGGAAGAGCGGCAAGGTCGACTTCACCGCCGGTGTGCTGACCATCAAGGCGCTGGGTACGACCACGACCTGCACCCCCTCCAACAACCCGGGGCCGTCGCTCCAGCTCGATGTGACGGCCGCGGGCAACGCGCAGAGCACCCTGGACAACGGCGGGCAGCTACCGAAGACCGGTCCGCTCGACTCGGCCGTGGCGCTCGGCACGCTCGGCGGCACGGTGTTGCTGACCGGTGCGGCCGGGGTGCTCTGGCTGACCAGGCGCGGGCAGGGAGCCGTGCGCCGATAGGGCGTTTCCTCCGGTCCTCCGGATCGGGCCGGATCCGGAAGAAAGGCCCCGGCCCCACGATCCCGCCGCCGTCACGCACCAGGGAGCTGCCCATGCCGTCGCCGACCGGCCACGCCGCCCGACTCGTCCTCGCCGTACTGCTGTTCACCTTCGCCATGACTCCGGTGGCCGGTGCCGCGGCCCGGAGGCCGACGCCGGCGAGCGCCGCGTCGTGGACGGCGCAGCCCGCGGTGAGCGGTTCCGGCATGGACGGCGGCAGACCGTACTTCTATCTGGAGGGCCCGCCCGGCACCGTTCTCCAGGACCGGCTCTCCGTCACCAACTCCGGTACGGCCCCGGTCACCGTGCGGCTGCGTGGCGCCGACGCGTACAACGCCGAGGGCGGCGACTTCGCGGTGCGCGGTGGCAAGGGCTCCACCGGGACCGGTGCCTGGCTGCGAACCGCCGCCGCCGAGGTGACCGTGCCGGCCCGCACCCGCGCCGATGTGCCGTTCTCCGTCACGGTGCCGACAGGCGCGACGCCCGGCGACCACCCCGGTGCGATCGTCGTGCGGAGCGGCGACCGCTCGGTGGGCGTACGGGTCCAACTGCGGGTCGGCGGGCCGACGCTGGCCGCGCTCACCGTCGAGGACGTCACCGTGTCCGGGCAGACCATCCACTACACGCTGGTCAACCGCGGCAACACGGAGCTGGCGCCGCGGATCACCGTCGCCGCCGACGGAGTGTTCGGGACGCTGCTGCGGCGCGAGGCGCGCACGCTGCCGGTGGAGCTGCTGCCCGGACAGCGCGTCAGGCTCAGCGAACCGTGGCGGGATGCCCCGGCCCTCGACTCGGTGACCGTACGGCTGCGCGTCACGGCGGCGGGCGGCGCGCACAGCGAGGCGACGGCCCGTGCGGCCTTCGTCCCGTGGGCGCCGGTGACCGGCGGCGCACTGCTGCTCCTGGCCGCCGTCGCCGCGGGCGGGTACGCGTACCGGCTCCGGCGCTCACGCAGACGGCCACCGGACGACGGCGGGCCCGGACAGTTCTCGGGCGATCAACGGCACTCGGAGAGAAGACACTTGGTGAAGGCGGGAGCGGAATCGTGACTGGACAGCCCGGACCGGCATCACTCCGGAGCGGCAGCCACCGGTGGGCGGCCGCGCTGCTCGGCGCCCTGCTGCCCGCCCTGCTGATGCTCTCCACCACCGGTGCCGACGCGGCGGGTACGAGGGCCGCGGACGCGAAGCCGGTGATCACCCTCTCCAAGCAGCAGGCGGGCAAGGGTGGTGACATCACCGTCAAGGGCAGCGGCTGGCGCCCGAACGCGCTGCTGATGATGCTGATCTGCGGGCAGGCCACGCCGGACCGCGGTGTGATCGGCGGCACCAACTCCTGCGCCAATGCCGAGGGCCGTGCCGTCACCACCGGCACCGAGGGCGACTTCAGCAAGAAGATGCCGGTCGCCGAGCCGCCCGCACCCTGCCCCTGTGTGGTTCATGTGGCCACCGTCACCGGGGAACACGCCACCGCCGACGCCGTGTTCGTCGTCGCCGGCCACCCGGTCGCCGCGCTGCCGAAGGAGAGCGAGGGGGGCAGGCTCGCGGTGCTGGCCACCACCCGGCTCGAGGGCGACAGCGGAATCCTCACCTGGTTCGGCGCCCCGCCCTCCCGGCAACTGGTCTTCACCGTGGGCAACCTGGGCTCCGCTCCCGTCAAGGACCCGGTCTTCCGGATCGGCACCGCGCACGGCGTCTTCGCCCCGCAGTGGGAGGAGCAGCAGTGGCGCGGCACCATCGAGTCCGGTCGCAAGGCGCAGATCAAGCTGCCGGTCGAACTGACGGCGGGCGCCCACGGTGACTACCAGGTCTCGCTGAAGTACGGCAGCAAGGTGCTGGCCGAGCAGCCGTGGGGGGTCGGCCGCCCCTGGGGAGTCACGCTCTTCTGGATCCTGCTCTGCGTCGTCGTACCGGCCGCCGTGTTCCGGATCGGCATGGCGATCGTCGACAGAGTACGTCCCCGCACCTCGCGCACCCCGGTCCGTGCCGGGCGCCACCCGCAACTGGCCGATGTGACCGCCAGGCTCCCGAAGCTGCGACGCGCACCGGGGCCCGCCGAGAGCCCCGCGGCAGCGCCCGTCACCACGGCCGCTCTGCCATGGTTCACACCCGATTCCGCACCGTCAGAGAACAGACCGACGACGAAGGGACATTCGTGAGTACGCAACGGAGGACGGTCGCGGCGGGAGTCGCGATGATGCTCGGCGGCGCGGGCATGCTGCTGGCCGCGAGCCCGGCCCAGGCCGCCGAGATCTCGTACCGGACGGAGTGCATTCCCCCGCCCATCTCCGGGCTGCCGCCCGTGCAGGGCACCACCAGGGTGCAGCTGACCGCGCCGGCCGAGGCGAAGGTCGGGGACACCGTCGAGGTGGTGTGGAAGACGGTCGAGGCCGCTTCCAGGAACCCCGACGTCCTCGACCTGGAAAAGGACACGGTCAAGCCGACCGGCACCATCAAGGTGGGCGGCGCGACCACGGGCAGCCTGAAGATGGAGGGGCCGCGGCAGAACCCGCCGATCCCCAAGAACAGCGCCATGGTGCTGCCCGACATGAAGGGCACACTGAAGCTGGAGAAGGCCGGTGAGATCACGCTGACACCGGACGCCTACAACATCAACGTCTCCAAGCCGATCTCCACGGACACCAAGTGCACCCCGAAGGAGACCGTGCAGCCGGGTGCGACCATCAAGGTCACGGACGGCGGCGGATCCACGACCGCGGGCGGCACGACCACCGGCTCCACGACCGCGGGCGGTACGACCACCGGCTCCACCACCGCGGGCGGTACGACCACCGGCTCCACCACCGCGGGCGGCACGACCACCGGCTCCACCACCGCGGGCGGCACGACCACCGGCTCCACCACCGCGGGCGGTACGACGACCGCGGGCGGCACGACGACCGCGGGCGGCACGACGACCGCGGGCTCCGGCGGCGGCCAGACCGACTTCCCCGGCAAGGAGGTCTCGGTCAACTTCGCCTGTACGTCCCCGGGACCGGCCGGCATCGCCTCCAAGGTGACGATCAACGCGAAGAAGAGCGGCGGGAGTTACGCGCTCACGGTGAAGACTGCCAAGGGCGTGATGGACAGCCCCGCCGCGCTGCCCGCCGGTGCGCTCAAGCCGTCCATGGACGTCGTCATCGGCGGCGCCGACAAGGGCTCGGTGAAGGTCACCGGACCCGCCAACGCCCAACCGCTGGAGCAGGGCAAGCCGGTCGATCTGTCCGACATGACCGGCACCTACAAGCCGGGCGCGTCCGGGAAATCCACGCTCAGCCCCGGCACCCTGACGATCGATGTCACCCTGGGCTCCTCGAAGATCAACATTCCCTGCAAGGTCAAGGGGTCGGTGACGCCGTCGCTGGAACTGGACACCACAGCCCAGCAGGGCGGCGCCTCCGGAGGCACCACCACGGGCTCCACCGGCTCCGCGGCAGGCGGCACGGACTCCGGCGGCGGACTGGCCGCCACCGGGGCCGAGGACAACGGCACCCTGCGTGCGCTCGGCCTGGTCGCGGGGACGGCGATCCTGCTGGGCGGGGCCGTGTTCACCTTCACCCCGTGGCGCAGGCTGCGCGGCACCAGGTGAGCTGAGCTCCGTACGGATGCACGCGAAGGGCCGCTGCACCGATGTGTCGGTGCAGCGGCCCTTCGCACAGCCGGGTTCGGTGCGTCAGCGCACGTCGCCCATGAGCTGCTTGACCTTGCCGCGGTACATGAAGACCGCGACACCCGCGGCAACGGCGAGGAAGGCCTGCAGGGTGACCACGCCGGTGCCGTTGAGCTCCACACCCGCGGTGGACAGCAGACCCGTGGTGCAGTCACCGGCGGTGACGGCCAGGAACCAGACACCCATCATCTGGCTGGCGTACTTGGCCGGAGCCATCTTCGTGGTGACGGAGAGGCCCACCGGGGACAGCGTCAGCTCGGCGACCGTCTGGACGAAGTAGATCGCGACCAGCCACATCGCGGCGGCCTTGTGGCCGTCGGTCGCGATCGTCAGCGGCATCAGGAAGAGAAAGAACGACGCACCGACCAGCACCAGGCCGGAGCTGAACTTCACGATGGTGCTGGGCTCCTTGCCGCGGCGGTTCAGCGACAGCCAGAAGGCGGCGAAGAGCGGGGCCAGCGCCATGATCAGGACCGGGTTGACCGACTGGTACCAGGAGACCGGGAAGTTCCAGCCGAAGACAGTGTTGTCGGCCGAGGATTTGGCGAAGATCGCGACCGTCGAACCGCCCTGGTCGTAGATCATCCAGAAGATGGCGGCGGCGACGAAGAACCAGATGTAGCCGGACATCTTCGACTGCTCGGTGGCGCTGAGCTCCTTGTCGCGCTTGATGCGCGCCAGGACGACGACCGGAATGACCAGGCCCGCGACGGTGATGGGGACCAGGAGCCAATTGAGCGTGTAGACGCCGGTGACGACCGTGATGATGTAGAAGACGGCCGCGACGGCCAGCCAGATCATGCCCTTGCGCAGCGTGCTCGCCCGCTCGGCGGCGGACAGCGGCTTCGGGACGACGAGGCTGCGCTCGTCCAGGTGGCGGGTGCCCATGAGGAACTGGGCGAGGCCGAGTCCCATGCCGACCGCGGCGAGCGCGAAGCCCAGGTGCCAGTTGACGTTCTCACCGACGGTGCCGATGATCAGCGGCGCTGCGAAGGCACCCGCGTTGATGCCCATGTAGAAGATCGTGAAGCCACCGTCGCGGCGCGGGTCGTCCGGGCCGTCGTAGAGGTGGCCGACCATCGTCGAGATGTTGGACTTCAGCAGACCGGAGCCGATGGCGACCAGTCCGAGACCGGCGAAGAAAGTGCCCTGCGCGGGCAGCGCCAGCGCCAGGTGGCCGATCATGATGACGGCACCGGCGACGGCGACGGTCTTGCGGGGACCCCAGACACGGTCGCCGAACCAGCCGCCGGGCATGGCGAGCAGATAGACCAGCGACACGTAGACCGAATAGATCGCCGTGGCCGTGGCCGGGTTCATGTGAAGCCCGTTGGGGGCGATCAAGTAGAGGGGGAGCAGCGCCCTCATGCCGTAATAGCTGAAACGCTCCCACATCTCGGTCATGAAGAGAGTGGCCAGGCCGCGGGGGTGGCCGAAGAAGGTCTTCTCGGATCCAGAAGTACTGGCCGGGTCCTTCGTCAGGCTGGACGCCATGGTCGATCCTTGCTTGCTCGGGACGCGACGCCTCGTGAGCGTGACGCGCCCGGTGGGGGGAGGCCGGCACCGACACAAGGCCCTGCCCCACCCCAACGCCTGACAAGGGGATTCGTCCCGACCGCCGGACTCGTCGAGGAGCCGACCGAAGAAGACGGGGACCGACCGCATCGGGATCCACGCCCGGTGCGCATCCTCGCGTTCCGGGCCCGGCCACAGGTCATTCACTGAACTTCACGACTGGCGGGTACCAGCCGGCAGAACAAAAGAGACCCTCGGCGCTAAAAGCTGCCCAAGGGTCCTTGAGTAGTGCAACAGGCGTCGAGCAACCATACGACACGACACTGCCGGATATGAATGGACTTGAGAGATGGATCACAGGTTTTGATGGAACCGCACTCCCATATTCGAAGGCCCCTCTCCGTTTTTCTCACGGACCCGCAGGGCTTTTCGATCACCTCACAGCATCCGCCCTGTGCGGACTACCATCACTCCATGACCCGTGTACTGCTCGCCGAGGACGACGCATCCATCTCGGAGCCACTGGCCCGCGCCCTGCGTCGGGAGGGTTACGAGGTCGAGGTCCGCGAAGACGGTCCGACCGCTCTCGACGCCGGCCTCCAGGGCGGGATCGACCTGGTCGTACTCGACCTGGGTCTGCCCGGGATGGACGGCCTCGAAGTTGCCCGCAGGCTCCGTGCCGAAGGCCACACCGTGCCGGTCCTGGTGCTGACCGCCCGCGCCGACGAGGTCGACACCGTCGTCGGCCTGGACGCGGGCGCCGACGACTACGTCACCAAGCCCTTCCGCCTGGCAGAACTGCTCGCCCGCGTCCGGGCCCTGCTGCGTCGCGGCGCCACCGAACCCGCTCCGCAGCCCGCCACCCACGGCGTCAGGATCGACGTCGAGTCGCACCGGGCCTGGATGGGCGACGAGGAACTCCAGCTCACCGCCAAGGAGTTCGACCTGCTGCGGGTCCTGGTCCGCGACGCCGGCCGGGTCGTCACACGCGACCAGTTGATGCGCGAGGTGTGGGACACCACTTGGTGGTCGTCGACCAAGACCCTCGACATGCACATCTCCTGGCTCCGCAAGAAGCTCGGTGACGACGCGGCCAACCCCCGCTACATCGCGACCGTACGGGGCGTCGGCTTCCGCTTCGAGAAGAGCTGACGTACAGAAGCACTCATGCGCCGCAGACTGATCAACTCCACGCTCGCCGTGGTGCTCGTGGTGATCGCCGTCTTCGGCGTCTCCCTCGTCATCGTCGAGAGCCGCACCATCAGCAACAGCGCCCAGGAGAGTGTCGACTCCGAGGCGCTGCGGCTGATCAGCGTCGTCGAGAGCCGGCTCCTGGGGGCGGAGCGGATCAACCCCGCGCTGCTGGCCGAACAGATCTCCAGCAAGCGCTACGCACTGGTCAAGATCCCCGGACGCGCCCCGCTCGAAGTCGGTACGCGCCCCACCGGCAGGGTGATCAGCAGCACGGCCGAGGGGGAGCAGGGCGAGCGCGTCACCGTCGAGGAGTCCAGCTCCGCCGTCACCCGGGAGGTCGGCCGCACCCTGATGATCATCGGCGCGGTGGCGCTGCTGGCCATCGTCTCGGCCGTGCTCCTCGCCGTACGCCAGGCCAACAAACTGGCCTCGCCGCTGACGGACCTCGCCGAGACCGCCGAACGCCTGGGCTCCGGTGATCCACGTCCGCGCCACAAGCGGTACGGAGTGCCGGAGCTGGACCGGGTCGCCGACGTCCTGGACTCCTCCGCCGAGCGGATCGCCCGGATGCTGACCGCGGAACGCCGGCTGGCCGCCGACGCCTCGCACCAGCTCCGTACGCCGCTGACCGCGCTCTCCATGCGGATCGAGGAGATCTCGGTCACCGACGACCCGGACACGGTGAAGGAGGAGGCGAACATCGCCCTCACCCAGGTCGAGCGGCTCACCGATGTGGTGGAGCGGCTGCTGACCAACGCCCGCGATCCGCGTACCGGCTCCGCCGTCGTCTTCGACCTCGACGAGGTCGTCAAGCAGCAGATCGAGGAGTGGCGCCCGGCCTACCGGGGCGAGGGCCGCGCCATCGTCCGCTCCGGAAAGCAGGGGCTGCGGGCCGTCGGTACGCCGGGCGCGGTCGCCCAGGTGCTGGCCGCACTGATCGAGAACTCACTGATGCACGGCGGCGGTACGGTCGCGCTGCGTACCCGGGTCACCGGCAATCAGGCGGTGATCGAGGTCACGGACGAGGGCCCGGGCGTGCCCGCCGATCTCGGCGCCAGGATCTTCGAGCGGACGATCAGCGGCCGCAACTCCACCGGCATCGGCCTCGCGGTCGCCAGGGACCTCGCGGAGGCGGACGGCGGCCGCCTCGAACTGCTCCAGCAGCAGCCACCGGTCTTCGCCCTGTTCCTCAGCCGGGTGGCCCTGAACAGACAGGAACCGGAACGCCCGGTGCGGTGAGCGCGTGCGGTGGGTGGCTACGGCCGCACCGGATCCGCCTCGACCCGCGGCACCTGCTCCGTACGTCCCTGCTTCAGGAACCCCTCCGCGCTCAGCACGGTCTCCTTCGCTGGCAGCGCCTTGAACACCCACGTCCGGTAGGACCAGAAGCGGAACAGCGTCGCGATGCCGATCCCGAGGATCTTGAAGACATTGCTCTGGACCGGGCTGTTCCACCCGAACCCGTACGTCGCCACGTACAGCACACCGGTCTCGATGACCGCACCCACCGCGCTGAACAGCAGGAACAGCGTCAGCTCCCGGGTCCGCCCGGTCTTGTCACGGTCCCGGTACGTCCAGTAGCGGAAGCCGATGTAGTTGAAGAGGATGGCGACGAACGTCGCCAGCAGACCTGCCCGCACCACCTGAAGGTCCGTGGTACGCCAGAGCAGATTGGATACCGCGATATTGACCACCAGGCCGAATGCGCCGACCGCGCCGAACTTGGCGACCTCCCGGGCCAGCAGATCCAGCCGGGTTCGCAGTGCGCCCCGTTCGCTCATGGTGATCGCTCAGCCCGTCTGTCGGTTACGTCAACCCGCTCATGCTATCCAGCCCGTTCATGGGTTGCCTGTGGATGTCCTGTCAGGTGTGGCGATGCTGTGACGTGCCCCCCGCAGGGGCGGACGGAGGGCGTCGTCGGGCTACCCCCGGAGCGACGGATACCCTGGAGGAGTGACGTTCCCGGTAGTCGGCATGGTCGGCGGCGGTCAGCTCGCCCGTATGACCCACGAGGCGGGCATCCCCCTCGGCATCAAGTTCAAGCTCCTCAGTGACACCCCCCAGGACTCGGCGGCCCAGGTGGTGAACGAAGTCGTCGTCGGCGACTATCGCGACCTGGACACGCTGCGTGCCTTCGCGCGCGGCTGTGACGTGATCACCTTCGATCACGAGCACGTACCGACCGAACACCTGCGGGCCCTGGAGGCGGACGGCATTCCCGTACGCCCGGGACCCGATGCGCTGGTGCACGCCCAGGACAAGGGGGTGATGCGCGCGAAGCTCACCGAGATCGGCGCGCCCTGCCCCCGCCACCGCATCGTGAAGGACCCGGCCGACGTCGCGGCCTTCGCGGAAGAGGTCGGGGGCTTCCCCGTCATCCTCAAGACGGTCCGCGGCGGCTACGACGGCAAGGGCGTCTGGGTGGTCCGCTCCGAGGCGGACGCGGCCGACCCCTTCCGGGCCGGTGTCGCCGTCCTTGCCGAGGAGAAGGTCGACTTCGTTCGGGAGCTGGCGGCCAATATCGTCCGCTCGCCGCACGGCCAGGCCGTCGCGTACCCGGTCGTCGAGTCGATCCAGGTCGACGGGGTCTGCGACACGGTCATCGCCCCGGCCCCGGAGCTGGACGAGCGGCTCGCGGGCGAGGCCCAGCAGCTCGCTCTCCGTATCGCCTCCGAGCTCGGCGTCGTCGGCCACCTCGCCGTCGAACTCTTCGAGACCCGTGGACCCGACGGGAAACCCGGCATCCTGGTCAACGAGCTCGCGATGCGCCCGCACAACTCCGGGCACTGGACCCAGGACGGCGCGATCACCTCACAGTTCGCCAACCACGTCCGGGCCGTCCTCGACCTCCCGCTCGGCGACCCGCGCCCCCGCGCCACCTGGACGGTCATGTCCAATGTGCTCGGCGGCGACTACCCGGACATGTACCAGGCGTATCTGCACTGCATGGCCCGCGACCCGCAGCTCAAGATCCACATGTACGGCAAGGACGTGAAGC
The DNA here is from genome assembly GCF_036002945.1 of Streptomyces sp. NBC_01224. Classification (NCBI taxonomy): domain Bacteria; kingdom Bacillati; phylum Actinomycetota; class Actinomycetes; order Kitasatosporales; family Streptomycetaceae; genus Streptomyces; species Streptomyces sp. NBC_01224. The sequence continues at coordinate 5,517,398 of NZ_CP108529.1, forward strand.
CCGGCCGCAAGGTCGGACACGTCAACACCTACGGCGACGACCTGGCGGACGTGCGAGACCGAGCCCGTCATGCAGCTGACTACCTCAGAGGAACGATCACCGAATGACTTCCCCCGCCTCCGCCGCGCCGGTCGTCGGCATCGTCATGGGCTCGGACTCCGACTGGCCCGTCATGGAAGCAGCGGCCAAGGCCCTCGACGAGTTCGAGATCCCCTACGAGGTCGACGTCGTCTCCGCCCACCGCATGCCGCGCGAAATGATCGCGTACGGCGAGCACGCGGCGGACCGCGGCCTCAAGGCGATCATCGCGGGTGCGGGCGGCGCCGCCCACCTGCCCGGCATGCTCGCCTCCGTCACCCCGCTGCCCGTCATCGGCGTCCCGGTCCCGCTGAAGTACCTGGACGGCATGGACAGCCTGCTCTCCATCGTGCAGATGCCCGCCGGTGTCCCCGTCGCCACCGTCTCGGTCGGCGGCGCACGCAACGCGGGCCTGCTCGCCGCACGCATCCTCGCCGCCCACGACAGCGAGCTGCAGGCCCGCATGGTCGAGTTCCTGCAGGAGCTGAACGACCAGGCGACGGAGAAGGGCAAGCGGCTGCGCAGCAAGGTCGAGGGCAGCGACTCCTTCGGCTTCGGGAAGTAGGCCACCCGTGGACCAGCTGAAGCGGGCCGCGGAACTCCTCGCCGAGTACCCCGTCGTCGACGGCCACAACGATCTGCCGTGGGCGCTGCGCGAACAGGTCGGCTACGACCTGGACGCCCGCGACATCGCCACCGACCAGTCCGCCCATCTGCACACCGACATCCCGCGGCTCCGTGCGGGCGGCGTCGGCGCCCAGTTCTGGTCCGTCTACGTACGGTCCGACATGGCGGGTGACGAAGCCGTCAGCGCCACCCTCGAACAGATCGACGTGGTCACCGAGCTGCTGGAGCGCTACCCCGCGGACCTGCGGCGCGCCCTGACCGCCGACGACATGGAGACGGCTCGCACCGAAGGCCGTATCGCCTCCCTGATGGGCGCCGAGGGCGGCCACTCCATCAACAACTCGCTGGGCACCCTGCGCGCGCTGCATGCCCTGGGCGTCCGCTACATGACGCTCACGCACAACGACAACATCGCGTGGGCGGACTCGGCGACCGACGAGCCGGGCGTCGGCGGTCTCTCGCCCTTCGGCCACGAGGTCGTACGGGAGATGAACCGCACCGGCATGCTGGTCGACCTCTCCCATGTGGCGGCCACCACGATGCGCGACGCGCTCGACACCTCCACCGCGCCGGTGATCTTCTCGCACTCCTCGTCGCACGCGATCTGCGACCACCCGCGCAACATCCCCGACGACGTCCTCGGCCGGCTCCCGGCCAACGGCGGCATCGCCATGGCGACCTTCGTACCGAAGTTCGTCCTCCCGGCAGCCGTCGCCTGGACCCACGCCGCGGACGAGAACATGCGCGCCCACGGCCTGCACCACCTCGACACCACCGCGCAGGCCATGAAGATCCACGCAGCCTTCGAAACGGCCAACCCGCGCCCGATGGCCACCGTGGCGACGATCGCCGACCACCTCGACCACATGCGCGAGGTCGCCGGGATCGACCACATCGGCATCGGCGGCGACTACGACGGCACCGCCTTCCTCCCGGAGGGTCTCCAGGACGTCGCGGGCTACCCGAACCTGATCGCGGAGCTGCTCGGCCGGAGCTGGTCCACCGCCGATCTCGCCAAGCTCACCTGGCAGAACGCGGTACGGGTGCTGCGCGACGCCGAGGACGTCGCACGCGAGCTGAGCACGCGCCGGGCCCCGTCCCACGCCACGATCGAGCAGCTGGACACCCGGGCCGGCTGAGCCGGAACTGTCGCGTGCGGGGCGCCCCCAGGGGCGCCCCGCACGTTTTCTAGCACGCACACAGACAGACGTTTTCTAGCACGCACACAGACAGAACGGGTGCCCCGCAGGATCCGCGTACACCCGGAAGCTCCGCTCCCGGTCCTCCGCATCCAGCACGGTCGCACCCAGCGCAAGCACCTCCCGCTCCGCCGCGTCCAGGTCCGGCACGGTCAGATCCAGATGGAACTGCTGCGAGCCGTCCGGACCGGGCCACCGCGGCGGTACGAAACCGGGCGCGGCCTGGAACGCGAGCGGCACGGCCGCGCCACCGGTCAGCTCCACCCAGCCCTCGTGGTCCTCTATCTTTCCGCCGAGCAGCCCGGCGTAGAACCCGGCGAGCGCAACGGGGTCGGGGCAGTCCAGAACGACGGCACCCAGAGTGGCGACAGCCATGACATTTCCTCCTTCGGGCAGGGATGGTTACCCCTAAAGCGTTCCAACAGGTAACCGTTACTGCATGCTGCCGCACTGGAGGTAACGTCGCAACCATGAATGAGCAGGATTCCGCGCCCGGTGGACTCGCGCTGATCGAGGCCCTGGTCAACACACTGGACGTCGAGACCGGTGCGGACACTCTCGATACGGCGGACGGGCGCGCCGCCTTCTCTCTTGCCGAGCCGGACGTCCCGGACGCGCGCGTGCTGCGCGAGGCGCTCCGCACCGCCTGCCTCGCCCATGCCGGCCACTGCCCGCCGGACGGCTCCGCAGCACCCCCGCTCGACCGGCTCCTCGCCGAAGCGCCCCTGCGCGTCACCGTGGACGCGGCGGGCGCCGCCTCACTGCGGCCCGCCGGCGAACCGGCCGGTCTGACCGCCCGTGTCGCGGCGGCCATCGCCACCGCGGCGGCCGACGGCACCTGGGCCCGGCTCAAGGCGTGCGAGGCCGAGGACTGCCAATGGGCCTATTACGACCGCAGCCCGGCGGGGCGCCGCCGCTGGTGCTCCATGTCGGTGTGCGGCGCCCGCGCCAAAATGCGCACCTACCGCGCGAAGCGCGGCTGAGAGCCTGTCGGGTGACCTCCGACCGGGCGGCCACGCCCTGGCACGCACGCTTCCCGCGTTGTCGTCAGTCACCAACGCTCCGCGTTGACTCCCTCCTCCGCCTTGGAATCGCACGCACCAGACCGCGTCCGCTATCCGATCGGAGGTCACCCGACAGGCTCTGAGACCGGTCCGAAGACCGGATACGTCAGGCCTTCGGGCGCCCCATCGCCCGGTACGTCCAGCCGGCCTCGCGCCACTGCTCGCTGTCGAGCGCGTTGCGGCCGTCCAGGATTATCCGGCGGGACGCGACCTCGCCGAGCGCCGCCGGGTCGAGCTCGCGGAACTCGCGCCACTCCGTCAGATGCAGCACCACATCCGCGCCGCGCACCGCCTCCAGCGCCGAGTCCGCGTAGCCGAGGGTCGGGAAGAGCCGCCTGGCGTTCTCCATGCCCTTCGGGTCGAAGACCGTGACCTGGCCGCCCTGCAGATGGATCTGCCCGGCCACGTTCAGCGCCGGTGAGTCCCGTACGTCGTCCGAGTCCGGCTTGAACGTCGCACCCAGGACCGCGACCCGCTTGCCGAGGAACGAATCGCCGCCCACGGCCTCCCGGGCCAGCTCCACCATGTGGCCGCGGCGCCGCATATTGATCGAGTCGACCTCGCGGAGGAAGGTCAGTGCCTGGTCCGCGCCCAGCTCACCGGCGCGCGCCATGAAGGCCCGGATGTCCTTCGGCAGACAGCCGCCGCCGAAGCCGATCCCGGCCCGCAGGAACTTGGACCCGATCCGCTCGTCGTGCCCGATCGCCTCGGCCAGCTTCTTCACATCGCCGTCGGCGGCCTCGCAGACCTCCGCCATGGCGTTGATGAACGAGATCTTCGTGGCCAGGAAGGAATTGGCCGCGGTCTTCACCAGCTCGGCGGTCGGGAAGTCCGTCACCACGAACGGCGAACCCTCGGCGACCGGCACCGCGTACACCTCGCGCAGCAGCTTCTCGGCCCGCTCGCTCGTCACGCCGACGACGATCCGGTCCGGGTGCAGGGTGTCCTTCACAGCGAAGCCCTCGCGCAGGAACTCCGGGTTCCAGGCCAGCTCCGCTTCCGCGCCCACCGGTGCCAGCTCCGCCAGCCGCGCCGCGAGCCGGGCCGCCGAACCCACCGGCACGGTCGACTTCCCGACGACCAGGGCGGGCCGGGTCAGATGCGGTGCCAGCGACTCGAAGGCGCTGTCGACGTAGCTCATGTCGCAGGCGTACTCGCCGTGCTTCTGCGGAGTGTTCACGCAGACGAAGTGCACATCGCCGAAGGCCGCCACCTCTTCCCACGAGGTGGTGAACCGCAGCCGTCCGGTAGCTCCCTCGATGCCCTCCACATGCTTGCGGAGCAGCTCTTCGAGGCCCGGTTCGTACATCGGGACCTTGCCGGTGCTCAGCATCTCGATCTTCTCGGGCACGACATCGAGGCCGAGCACTTCGAAGCCCAGTTCCGCCATGGCCGCGGCGTGGGTGGCGCCGAGGTAGCCGGTGCCGATCACAGTGATCCTGAGGGCCATGTAGTGCTCCTGGGAGATGCGGACAGACGTGCGGTGAACGAGCATAGTCGTGCCTCCGGAGGCCCGGTTTCCGGCTGCCTGCGCAGCTTCTCCCACCCCTGTCGCGAAGCTCACGCACGCATTGCATAGGCCATTGCGGCGGCGGAGCTCTAAAATCGGGTTACTTAACGGTAGTTAGCATCTTTGGGGAGTGAGCGTCTTGGCGGGTTCGACCGATTTCGACCTGTACCGTCCGGCCGAGGAGCACGAGATGCTCCGCGAGACGGTGCGTGCGCTCGCCGAGGCGAAGATCGCCCCGTACGCGGCAGCGGTCGACGAGGAGGCGCGCTTCCCGCAGGAGGCGCTGGACGCCCTGACCGCCGCGGACCTGCACGCGGTGCACGTACCCGAGGAGTACGGCGGCGCGGGCGCCGACGCCCTCGCCACGGTCATCGTGATCGAGGAGGTGGCCCGTGTCTGCGCCTCCTCCTCCCTCATCCCGGCCGTGAACAAGCTTGGCTCGCTCCCCGTGGTCCTCTCCGGCTCCGAGGACCTGAAGAAGAAGTACCTGGGCCCGCTCGCCAAGGGCGACGGCATGTTCTCGTACTGCCTCTCCGAGCCCGACGCGGGTTCCGACGCGGCGGGCATGAAGACCAGGGCCGTGCGCGACGGCGACTTCTGGGTGCTCAACGGTGTGAAGCGCTGGATCACCAACGCGGGCGTCTCCGAGTACTACACGGTCATGGCCGTCACCGACCCGACCAAGCGCTCCAAGGGCATCTCCGCCTTCGTCGTCGAGAAGTCGGACGAGGGTGTTTCCTTCGGCGCCCCGGAGAAGAAGCTCGGCATCAAGGGCTCCCCGACCCGCGAGGTCTACTTCGACAACGTCCGTATCCCCGCCGACCGCATCATCGGCGAGGAGGGCACCGGCTTCGCCACCGCGATGAAGACCCTGGACCACACCCGCATCACGATCGCGGCCCAGGCCCTCGGTATCGCCCAGGGAGCCCTCGACTACGCCAAGGGCTACGTCCAGGAGCGCAAGCAGTTCGGCAAGCCGATCGGCGACTTCCAGGGCGTCCAGTTCATGCTCGCCGACATGGCCATGAAGCTGGAGGCGGCCCGCCAGCTCACCTACTCGGCCGCCGCCAAGTCCGAGCGCCTCGACAGCGACCTCACCTTCTTCGGCGCCGCGGCCAAGTGCTTCGCCTCCGACGTCGCGATGGAGATCACCACGGACGCGGTCCAGCTGCTCGGCGGCTACGGCTACACGCGGGACTACCCGGTGGAGCGGATGATGCGCGACGCGAAGATCACGCAGATTTATGAAGGCACGAACCAGGTGCAGCGCATCGTCATGGCGAGGAACCTGCCGTAGCGGTTGCTGCTCTGGTGTCTGGCCCCCGATGTGCGCGTCGGGGGCCAGACGTGTGTATGCGGCGGGGAGGCCGGGGTTGGATCACTCTCCGGCGAACACTTCCTCTGTGGTGGTGGCGGTGGCGGCGCGGTTGAGCCACTGGTGCAGGAGCTGAGGGTCGTCGCAGTCGGCGATCTTCTCGCGGGTCTCGTCGGTGATGGCGATACCGCGCGCGTGGAGGACGAGCAGGAGTCCTTCGGCTCGACCTTCGGCCCGACCTTCGGCCCGACCTTCGTCCCGGAGTTCTTCCGAGAGGGGCGACTTGTAGAAAGAGAGGTCCACGGCCACCAGATTCCTCCACTGTTGTGCGGCCGGGCGGTTGCCCAGGCCTTGTGCGGTGAGTTCGATGATGGGGTCGGCGATTGCTTCCGGTGTGTCCCGCAGTGCGGCGGACAGGGTTTTCAGTATGGCACCGACGTCCGGATTGTCGGCGTGTGTGATGGCGGCCAGGGTGGTGAGTGCGAGGTCCTTGCGGGCTTCGGCCACATCGGTGATGACAGGCATGTTGTGCGGGCCCGCGACGAGGGGGTTCAGGGCGAGCGTCTGCCATTGACGGACGCCGATGGAGATGGGGCGTGCGGCCCATTCGGCGGTGGCGTGGTCCTGGCAGACGACCAGCAACAGGATGGGCAGCCCGTATCTGTTGTGGAGATAGCTGACGTAGTACGGCCAGCTGACGGTCTTGCGTGGGTCCTTCTTGCCCTGGGCTTCGATGGCGAGGAGGAAGGGCCCGTCATGCTCTGTCTCGATGCGCAGGAGGGTGTCCACCCGGCGTTCGACGGGACGGGCTTCGGTGAGGTCGGTGGGCAGCGCGGTGGCCGAGGTGGGTGGTGGGATGTCGACTCCGAGCACCTCGGAGACGCGGGAGAAGAGGCCGGGGAACTCCTGGAAGATGCGGTGCATTGCCTCGTGCGGCGAGCTGACCATGCAGGTCCGTTCGGGTTGTGGGTGATGTTCCGGTCAGGCGGCTGTGTGCAGTTCGGTGCGGCAGTCGCGGCAGTGGCCGGGGTGGTGGGAGCGGAAGGCGCGGTCGCAGCGGTCGCAGTTCTGGAGGGGGATGACGACGACGCTGCGGTGTGCGGGTGCGAGGTCCTGGGTTCCGGGCAGCGGGGGCGGCAGGAGTGTCGTGATCCGGTGACGGAGGAGCTTGGCCGGGTGTTTGAGGGGAGCAGGGAGGTTGGTAGTGAGGGCGTGGCGGATGGTGTCGGGGTGGGCGTCGCGTTCGAGCCACGTGGCGACGCCGGGGGTGAGGGTGTGGATGTCGTGCTCGGCGAGGGTGAGTTGGGGTGTGTGGCGGCGCAGGTCGGCGAGGAGCGCGGTGGCCACGCGCTGAAGCTCCGGCGTGAGCTCCTGCGGCTGTGGGAGCGGCGGAGGCGGCGATGTGCGCGCGGTGGGGGCCGGTACGAGGGCGGGCTGCGGCTGCGGCCGTGGCGTGGGCACCGGGGGTGGTGCGGGGCGCGGTTCGGGAGCGGTTACGCGTGGCGGCGGCGGTGGTGTGGGCAGGGGGGCCGGCTCGCTGGGAACCGTTCGGGGCTGAGGGGCTGCGCCGGGCTGGTTGTACGAGATGGTGCGGGTGACGATGCGGCCGTCGGCGAGGCGTACGCGGCTGCGGTGGAGGTAGCCGTGGGCTTCGAGCTCACGCAGGGCGGCGGCGATGCGGGTCTCGCTCTCGGGGAAGCGTTCGGCGAGGTGCTTGATGCCGATCCTGGCTCCGGCGGGCAGCGACTGGATGTGGGCGGCGAGCCCGATCGCAGTGAGGGAGAGTCCGCGATGCTGGGCGAGATGATTGCCGATGACGGTGAAGCCGGCGGCGTGCCGGACATTGATGTGGATGACACCGGATGACGGTGTGGCGTCCCCGGGTGCGGGGGACAGGGCGCACTGGGGCGCGGTAATCTGCGGGGTACCCATCGGGAAGCTCCGTACTTCCTCGGTGGTCAGGCCCTCGGTCGAGATTGGCGTCTCGTCGGGGGCCGTCGCATGTCTGCAGTTGTCGCGGCGAGCATATGCCAGCCAACCCGTATGAAATCCAGCCCAGTTGCCCTATGTCACCCGCGCGAGTGACGGGGGCGGGGTGGGCTGGGTTTGGGTGGGGAGGGTGATTTCCCCAAGTTCTTCAAAGCTTTATATGTCGTGGGACGCGGCGACGTGGCCTACCGGGTCGCGGGTCCCCGCGACCCGGTGGAGACGGTCACGGTACGAGGCTGAGATTGGCCCAGATCGTCTTGCGTGGGACGGGCCCGACGTCGATGCCCCAACGGTCGGCGAGTGCCTCGACGATCAGCAGACCGCGCCCTGATTCCGCGTCATCGACGGGGGCGACGGTGGTGCCGGGCGGGGGAGGTAGATGCTCACCCCGGGTGTCGGTCACCTCGATCCGCAGGAGTGCGTCGGGGTGGACGGTGAGGCTCAGTCGGAAGTCCCGGCCCGGTACGCGGCCATGGAGGGCGGCGTTCGTGGCCAGTTCGGCGACGATGTGCGCGGCTGACTCGGCGGGGAGCCCCCAATCGCATAGATGCGCGGTGGTGAGCAGCCGGGCGAGCCTGGCACCTCGGCGGGTGGGGGAGAGCAGCACCGTGAACTGCCGAGTGGGAGCGGAGTGTTCGGTTCGGGTGATTTCTTGAGTCACGTCACTCAGCGTGGCCGCGCCTGCGTACCGTGAACAGCGACGAGCCCCTTACGTACGGTGATTGTCCCGTGCCTGTCCAGTGCTGTCCCGGCTGTCCGGGGTGACGTGCTGGGGACACCAGTGGTTGAGCAGGAACGGCATACACGTCGGAAGTGGGGCACGGATGAGCGTGAATGGGGCAGGTGCGGAGCGCGGGGACGGCGGAGCGGACGAGCCCGGCTGGGACGTCGATCCCGACGACGAGTCGGGGGTTGCGGTGGTCGCTGCGGTGGGCCGCCAGATCAAGGCGTGGCGGGAGTCGGCGGGGCTGCGAGCCGGTGAGTTCGGGGCTGCGATCGGGTACGGGGAGGACCTGGTCTACAAGGTGGAGGGCGGCCGGCGCATCCCTCGGCCGGAGTTCCTGGACCGGGCGGACAAGGTGCTGGGAGCAGGCGGGAAGCTCGCGGCGATGAAGCAGGATGTGGCGGAGGTCCGGTACCCGAAGAAGGTGCGGGACCTGGCGAAGCTGGAGGGGCGAGCGGTCGAGCTTCTGGCGTACGGCAACCACAACATCCACGGGCTGTTGCAGACGGAGGCGTACATGGGGGCGCTACTCGCTACGCGTCGGCCTGCGTACTCGCAGGAGGAGCTCCAGCGGATGGTCGATGCGCGCATGGCCCGGCGCTCCGTCTTCGCACGGGAGCCTGCTCCGGAGTTCAGCTTTGTCCAGGAAGAGGTGACGCTACGCCGCCCCATCGGAGGGACAATGGTGATGCGCAAACAGCTCGAACGCCTTCTGGAGGTGGGGCAGTTGCGGAACGTAGAGATCCAGGTAATGCCGACGAGCTGCGGGGATCACCCAGGAACGGGCGGACGGATCCAGGTGTTGAAGTTCGGCGACGGCTCGGCGGTAGGGCGCACCGACAACGAGTTCGCCGGTCGCCCCGTCTCCGATCCGAAGCAGCTCCGGATCCTCGAACTGCGGTATGGCATCATCCGGGCTCGGGCTCTCTCGCCAGGAGAGTCACTGGCCTTCATCGAGCAAGTGCTGGGAGAGACATGATCCGCAAGAGCTCTGCAGGGGACGCCTCCGGGTTGGAGTGGTTCAAGAGCAGCTTCAGTGACAGCAGCGACGGCAATGACTGTGTCGAGGTCGCGGCTTCCCCCGGCACGGTGCACGTCCGAGACTCCAAGAACGTTCAAGGCCCTCGCCTCACCTTCGGGCCCAGTGCCTGGGCAGGCTTCGTCTCCCACGCTGCCGAGCACTGACTCCGCACGCACTCGCGCCTCCGCCCTGGGTTTGACTCCGGGTGCACGCAACCGCTCGACACCGCCAACCCCTTCTTGGCTCTGCCCTGGACCCCTCGGGCGGGCCGACGAACGCCCCTGCCGCGCTCGCTCGGCAGGGGCGTTCGCTTGCTGGTCAGCGCAGCGGGCCCTGGAACTGTTCCAGTGTCCGCAGCGCGGAGTTGAGCGTCGGCCGGAACCCCGGACAGGACCCCCGGATTCACGAAGGCCCGACCAGCCCCGCTTCCCACGCGACGATCGCCGCCTCCACCCGGTTGCGTACGGCGAGTTTGCTGAGGACCGCGCTGACATGCGCCTTCACCGTACCTTCGACCAGATGGAGGCGGGCGGCGATCTCGGCGTTGGACAGGCCGGAGCCGAGCAGCGAGAGGACGGTGTGTTCCCGTTCGGTCAGCCGCTCCAGCGGGTGGTGGAGCGGGGTGCCGTTCGTCAGGCGGCCGGTGCGCAGTCCGGCGATCACGCGGGCGGCGACCTTCGGCGACAGGTAGGCGCCTCCTGCGGCCACCGCGTGCACGCCCGACAGCAGCTCCCTGGGGTCGTCCGCCTTGAGCAGGAAACCGCTGGCACCGGCCTGCAGGGCGTGTGCGATGAAGTCGTCCTCGCCGAAGGTGGTCAGCATGATCACCGCGGTGCCGGGGAGTTCGCGGTAGATCTGCGCGGCGGCGGCGATCCCGTCGAGGAGGGGCATCTGGATGTCCAGCAGGGCCACGGCCGGGCGATGCACGCGCGCGGCCTCTACCGCCTCGTGCCCGTCCGGTGCCTCGGCGACGACCTCGATGCCGGGATCCCGCGCGAGGATCGCGCGGACTCCGGCGCGGACCATCGCCTCGTCGTCTGCCACCAGTACTCGTACCACCGGCACAGCCTAACCGCGGGCCGGAGCGGGCGGACTGACCGATCGTCAGGGGGTCCCTGACGAAAGTAAGGGGTGTGATCACCGCCGCGCGGCCGATGCCCGGAGGGGTCGGCGATTCCTACGGTTGAGGCAGTACGGAAGACACCGGAGGACATGTGATCACGCTCAGAGGGCTGACGAAGCGGTACGGCGGAACTGTCGCCGTGGACGGTTTGACGCTCGACATCAGGGAAGGGCAGGTGACCGGCTTCCTGGGCCCCAACGGGGCGGGTAAGTCCACCACCATGCGGATGATCCTCGGCCTGGACCACCCGTCCGAGGGCGAGGCGCTCATCGACGGCAGGCCGTACGCGTCGCTGCGGCACCCGGTCCGCGAGGTCGGAGCGCTGCTCGACGCGAAGGCGCTGCACCCGGCCCGCTCGGCGCGCTGCCATCTCCTCGCCCAGGCTCGCAGCAACGGCATCCCCGCGAAGCGGGTGGACGAGGTACTGGAGACGGTGGGGCTGGCCAAGGTGGCCAGGCGGCGCGCCGGCGCGTTCTCACTCGGCATGTACCAGCGGCTCGGCGTCGCGGGAGCCCTGCTCGGCGATCCGAGGGTGCTCATCTTCGACGAGCCGGTCAACGGTCTCGACCCCGACGGGGTGCGCTGGGTGCGTGATCTCGTACGCGAACAGGCCGAGCAGGGCCGTACCGTCTTCCTCTCCAGTCACCTGATGAGCGAGATGCAGCTGACGGCCGACCGGCTCGTCATCATCGGGAGAGGCAGGCTGCTGGCGGACCGGTCCATGGCGGAGCTGCTGGCGAGCGGCCCGCAGGCATCGGTGCGGGTGCAGGCCCCCGACCCGGAGGACCGGCGCGCACTGGTCGACCGGCTGACGCGGCGCGGCGGTGTGCGGGTCGAACCGGCCGCCGACGGGGCCGTCGTCATCAAGGGCAGCACCGTTGGGGAGGTCGGCGACCTCGCCCACCGGCTCGGCATCCGGCTGCATGAACTGTCCAGCGTGACCCCCTCATTGGAGCAGGTATACATGGAACTGACCGCTCAGAGCGTGGAGTACGGAGCCGGCGACGACCGGCCGGTACGACAGACGGAGGCGTGAGCGCCGTGCCGACCACTGTGGACGCCGCAGTTCCCGAGCACCACAACCTCCGTCAGCTCGGTCAGATCCATCAACTCCGTCATTCCGGAGGCGGGTTCGCCGGTGCGGTCGCCGCCGAGTGGACCAAGATGTGGTCCGTCCGCTCGCCGTACGTCTGCCTGGCGGTGGGCGCGCTGGCGACGGCGGTCTTCACCTTCTACTACGGTTCGATCGCCCGGATCAACGACAAGCCGGTCCAGCCCGTCGGCAATGCCCCGGTGACGTCCCTTCTCCTTGTGCAGTTCGCCGTCGTCGTACTGGTGATGGTCACGGTGACGAGTGAGTACGCGACGAGCAGTGTGCGCGCCTCGCTGCTGTGGGTGCCGCTCAGGCACCGGGTGCAGCTGGCCAAGTCGCTCGTGTGTGCCGCCGTGGCCTTCATCGCCGGAATCCTGTTCGGCGTGCTGGGGATCGCGGTGGCGTGGGCGCCCTTCCGTGGCCACGCCACCTTCGAGATGTCCAAGGCGCTCTCCCAGGTGCTGGCGATGGGCGTCTACTGCGCCCTGATCGCCGTGCTCACCGTGGGGGTGGCGTTCGCCCTGCGGGCCTCGGCAGGAGCGCTGGCGGTGCTCTTCACCCTGGTCTCGGCCCTGCCGAGCGTACTCACCGGGCTGGGCGGCGACGTGCTCCTGGCGGTCAACGACTACCTGCCGCAGACGGCGGGCACGTATGTGATGCAGGGCGCCGACGGTGCCCCGTACCCGCGGGTGGCAGCGATGGCGATCCTGCTGTCGTGGGCGGTCGCCGCCCACCTGACCGGCTGGCTCGTTCTGCGAAGGCGCGACGCCTGAGGACCGCTCGGAGCGGCGCCGGTCAACAGCCGGCTCGAAGACGGGTCCGAACTCAGCCGCCGCCCGGCCGGCCGGACAGCACGTCCTTGGCGGCCAGCCGGGAGCCCGACCAGCAGAGCCGGTACACATCCGCCTGGTCCAGCAGATTGGTGTTCGACCGGTAGAACTCGCAGTCCGTGCCCTCGGGTGCGGGCTGCGCTTTCATACGGTCGGACGGGTAGCGAAAGGTCTGCTGTGGCAACACGGCCGCATAGCTGCTTCGTGGAGCGCCGATGCGAAGCGCCGCGTAGTCCAGTGGCCGCAGCACGCACGTGGTCAGCTGATAGGCAAGCAGGGCGGCGGACAGGGCTGTAACGAGCCCGATTCCCGCGGGAGCGCTGAAGGCGAGGGCGAATCGCCATCTGGCAGTGCGCCGGACCGAGGCGAGCCGACGTACCGATTCCGATTCTGATACCGGATCCCAACCCGAATGCGCGTCCTCCGTGTCCTCCGCGTTCTCCGCGAACGAGGCACCGGAGGTCCCTGCGGTCCCCGGCCGGTCGGTGCGCACCCGGTCCGGCAGGGTGGCGATCACTTCGAACCCGCCCTCGTGCGGCGCCGCCCGCAGTGTGCCTCCGATCATCAGGACCCGTTCCCGCAGCCCGGTCAGCCCGTGACCGCCCGGCGTCGCGTCCGCCGACCGGCCCGCGGGGGAAGGCGAGTTGACCACCCGTACTTCGGTCCGGCCACCGTTCCGGGTGAGCCGTACGCGTATTCCGCTCCCGGGGGCGTGCTTGATGGAGTTGGTCAGCGACTCCTGCACCACCCGGTACACCGCCCGGTCGACGAGCGGCGGCAGGGCGGGCACCTTGCCTTCACAACGCAGGTCCACATCGACCCCGGACCCCCGCACACGGTCGACGAGTTGCTCCACGGACTCGACGGACGACACCATCGGCTCCGCAGTGGCACCGTCACGCAGAACGCCGATGGTGTCCCGCAGGTGACCGACCGCGTCCGCGACGCTCGCGCGCAGCTGGGCGAGGTCCTTCCGGTCCTGGCCCGTCAGCGTCGGCGAGAGCTCCAGAGCGCCCGCGCGCAACGCGATGAGGCTGAGCTCGTGCCCGAGCGAATCGTGCATGTCGGCCGCGATCCTCGCCCGCTCCCGCAAGCGCGCCTGCTCCGCGACGTACCCCTGCTGCTTCTCAAGGCTGCGCGCGCGTTGCCAGCCGCCGCGTACCAACGCCTGCCGGGCCTTCCAGTAGCGGCCCGTCAGCCAGGGCAGCACCAGGGCCAGCGGCAAAAGCGTCACCGCGTAGAACCAGTACACCGCGTCGACCCGCAGTACGGCGCAGAGCCCCAGATCGACTGCCAGGCAGCCGGCGAACACCGGCAGCGCCGGGCTCGTACCGGCCGACCTGGTGCCGAGCAGGAAGGTCAGCACCGCCAGGGCCAGCAGATACGCGTTCGCCGGTGTTCCGGGGGAGGCCAGACCCAGCGCGCACAGCGCATTGACGAGGAACACGGCGACGCCGGGCCGTCGGCGGCTGCCCGGAACCGCCGCCGCCAGCACCAGCAGCGGTATCACCAACCCCAGCGTCAGGGACGACTGCGCACGGTCCAGGTACCAGAGGAGACCGGCACCCGAAAGCACCGTCCACAACAACACGTCGCGCACGGCGCGCCCCGCCACCGCAGAGGTTGTGCGTTTCATCGACCACACGTCCGCCTCGCCCATACCCGTACGAGTCATCACGGGCCGAGGGTACCGAGAGCCTTCCCCCGAAGCTCCGGTCGAGGTCAGCGATATGTCGGGGGTCGTACTCGCTCCCGGCATCGTTCATCTGACGTACTTCGCCGACCACAGCGGGCGCCGGGCATGGCGGAGCTCCGTGTGGCGTCTGACGGAAGTGGGCTGGCGTATGTACTTCCACCAGGGCACTTTGACGAGCTGAGCGATTCGGGACCGTCACCGCCGCCGGCATCGCCAGGGTGCGTGACCGGTAGCTGATGGATCATCGCAAATGGGCGGGTCCATGCTATGTCGTGCATCCACCCCGGAGGCCTTCTTGTCGAGAACATGGCAACGATGTTTAGTTGTCCCGGCGGATGAATCCATCTGCTGTCGACCGAGAACCAGCGCACGGGTCGACCCCAGCTCAGCTGCATGGGAGTCACACATTGCGCACTTCGAGGCATTCCAGACCGGCCGCGCGGAGGATCTCCGCGCGACTGGCCGCTTTCACCGCGGCGGCTGTCGCAGTCATGGCTGCGGGACTACCCGCAGCCCAGGCTGCCACCGGCGCCGAGGCAGCCGCTCCGGGCACCGTCGCCACCGCGACGCATCCCGGGGGCGGTCTCGCCGCCTCCGGCGTCGGCTCGCATGGCGAGATCTCCGGCGCCGTCACCGACAGCTCCGGCAAGGCGCTTTCCGGCGCCTCCGTCGTAGCCGGTATCTACCGGTCGACCACCGACGCCCAGGGGCACTACAACCTGACGGTGCCGCCTGACACCTACAAAATGGCCGCGTACGCCTACGGGTACGCGCCCAAGAAGGCCAACGGCGTCGTCGTCGACGATGGCACCGTCACGATGGACTTCGCGCTGGACGCGGTGGCCCGGCAGACCGTGACCGGTAAGGTGACCGACGGCTCCGGCCACGGCTGGCCGCTCTACACGAAGATCACCATCGATGACGTGCCCGGCGCCCCGGTCTTCACCGACCCGTACACCGGCGCGTACAGCGTCGACCTGCCGCAGGGCGCCGACTACACCCTGCGCTTCACCTCCGTGTACCCCGGCTACGAGGCAGTCACCAAGCAGGTGACCGTGAATGACGCGGCGCAGACCGTGAACGTCGCGGTCCCGGTGGACGCCGAGGCGGCCACGGCGCCCGGTTACCAGGTCAAGCGGTCCGGCCCGACCCAGCCCTTCGACTCCACCGCCGGCGCCCCCGAGGGCTGGAGCGTGGTCAACGCCGACGGCACCACCGGCGGCTGGTCCTTCGACGACTTCGGTAACCGGGGTAACAAGTCCGGTGGTTCCGGCGCCTTCGCCATGGTCGACAGTGACAAGATCGGCAGCGGCAAGAAGCAGGACAGCTCGCTGATCACGCCGGCCTTCGACCTGACCGGCAACGACAGCCCGCAACTGGAGTTCGACACCGACTACAAGAGCTACACCAACCAGACCGGCAACATTGACGTCAGCACTGACGGCGGTGCGACCTGGACCAACATCTGGAACCGCACCACCACCCTGACCGGCCCTGCCCATGTCGAGCTTCCACTGACCGACTACGCCGGGAAGCCCGGCGTGCAGCTGCGGTTCCACTTCACGGGCAGCTACGGCTACTGGTGGGAACTCGACAACGTGTTCGTGGGCAAGCGGACCTACGAGCCCGTCACCGGTGGTCTGGTGGCCGGTACCGTGAAGGACGCCAACACCGACGACGGCGTCGTCGGCGCCACTGTCGTCAACACCGACGCCTCGCAGGACAAGGCCATCACCGCGGCCACCCCGGACGACCCGGCACTCGGCGGCGGCTTCTACTGGATGTTCACCTCCAAGACCGGCAGCCACACCTACACCGCCTCCAAGTCGAAATACGCCGACCTGGCCAAGACGGTGAACGTGGCACCGGACAGCACCACCCAGGCGGTCTTCAACCTGAAGGCCGGCAAGCTGGCGTTCACCCCCGGCTCGATCGACAAGACGGTCGACTGGGGCAAGCAGGCCACCCAGAACCTGACGGTGAAGAACACTGGCGGTGCGCCTGCCAGCCTCACCCTGGGCGAGCAGCCGGGCGGCTTCACCCAGCAGGTCAAGGGCGGCGCGCCGCTCAACCTGGTGAAGGGCAACTACTCCCCGCTGGCCCTCAGCAAGGGCAAGACCTCGGATGCGGCTCCGGCGGCCAACGCGGCCGGTGACGCCTGGCAGCCGGTGGCCAACCTGCCGACCACGGTGCAGGACAACGCGGTCGCCGTCTACGACGGCAAGGTCTACTCCGCCTTCGGCTACACAGGCAGCGAGGACACCAACGCGCTGTACTCCTACGACCCCGACAGCGGCTCCTGGACCAAGCTGGCCTCCGCGGCCGACACCCGCGAGGGCATCCCGGCCCATGGCTTCATCGGCGGCAAGCTGTACGTGGTCGGCGGCTGGGGTGCCAGCGGCGACCCCGACGCCAAGCTGGAGGTCTACGACCCGGCGTCGAACAGCTGGTCCACCAAGGCGTCCTCGCCCAAGCCGTACGCCGGTTCGGGCAGCGCGGTGCTCGGCGGCAAGCTGTACGTCGTCGGCGGCTGCACCGACAGCTGTGGCACCACGGACGCCACGGTCTACGACCCGTCGTCGGACAGCTGGTCCCAGATCGCCTCCTACCCGGAGCCGATCTCCTGGCAGTCCTGCGGCGGCATCGACGGCAAGCTCTACTGCGCCGGTGGCAACAGCGGCACCAGTTCGACCAAGCACGCCTACGTCTACGACCCGGGCGCCGACAACTGGTCGCCCGTCGCCGACATGCCCGCCGACCTGTGGGGTTCGGCGTACAGCGTGGGCAACGGCAAGCTGCTGGTCTCCAGCGGTGTCACCAACAACAGCGCCGACATCACCAACCAGGGCTACGCCTTCGACCCGGGCACCGGCAGCTGGACCGCCCTGCCCAACGCCAACACCAGCGTCTACCGTGTGGGTGCTTCCTCCGGCTTCTACAAGGTCGGCGGCAACCCCGGCGGCAGCTCGACGCCGCCGGTGTCCACCGTCGAGGTGCTGCCCGGCTACGACCAGGGCGGCGAGTCCTCGGACGTCAGCTGGCTGTCCATGAGCAAGGACAAGGTGACACTCCAGCCCGGGGAGAGCACCACGATCACCGTCGGCCTGGACGCCACCGTCCCCGAGGTCACCCAGCCCGGCGACTACACCGCGGCGCTGACCGTCCAGACCGACACCCCGTACGCCGGCGTCCCGATCGACGTGAAGATGCACGTCAACCCGCCGAAGAACTGGGGCAAGTACGCCGGCACCGTGCTGGGCGCCGACGGCAAGGGCGGCACCGCGCCACTGGCCGGGGCGACCGTCCAGATCGACAGCTGGGCGAACAGCTACACGCTGCGGACCGCCAAGGACGGCACCTTCGGCCTGTGGTTCGACACCCGCAACAACCCGGTCACCGTGATCGTGGCCAAGGACGGCTACCAGCCGGTGGTCACCACTGTGAAGCTCAAGAAGGGGGAGACGACGACCGGCAACTTCACGCTGAAGAAGGCCTCGTGACCCTGTTTCCGTGAAACAGCGCGGGCCGGCCCCTCGGGGCCGGCCCGCGCGCTCACCGGCCCATGGCCTGAAGGAGTTCCTGCCGCTGACCGAGGAGGTCGACGAGCGGGAGGCCGCCGGGTACGCACGGGCGGCGGAGGGATTCACGAAGCAGGTCCGGCCCCATGAGCCGGAGGTGCGGGGACGCTGCTTCCAGATCGTCCGGGTCGAACGGATGATGCGTATCGGGCCGGTCGGCCCGAAGGGCCCACGGTGCTCGGACATCGACGTCCAGGAACCCACGCGGATCCACCCCGCGATGGACGCGGTGGACGAGTGGGGCAACGTCAACTCCAACGAGCGGCGGTGGACCCGGGGCAACTCCTGATCGCTGCATGGCAGCCGCGTCGCGTACCTTCCACGTCCATGACCGACATCGACAAGCTCACCGACCTGTTCACCGCGCTCGGCGCCGACGACGCCGCGGGCTGGGCCGACTCCGAGGCCGAGGAGAACATTCCACAGCTCGCCCGCTACCGGTTCCTGCGCATGGTCTGGCAGGACATCGACGGATGGAGTGCCGCGGCCTCCGACTGGGTCGAGGCGTACCGGAAGGACGGGCTCGCCGGTGGCGCCGTCGAGCGGGCGCTGGCCATCGGCCTGACCCCCGGCGACCTGGGGGAGATAGCCCGAGAGGTGGCGAAGGAGACCGCGTTCGGCCTTCTCTACGGCCTGGCCGACCCTGCGGACGGCGATCTTCCGCCCGAGGTCGAGCAGAAGCTGCCCGGCTGGTGCCTGGCCGAGCTGTCACCGGAGGGCGAGCCCACCGGACGGATTCTGGACGCGCTGTACGAGGACCTCGACGAGGTCGAGCCGCAGGGGCCCGTCGAAGGCGCGCGATGACCGCGTTCGATGTGAGCGAGCGGCGGATCCGGGAAGCGCGGGCCGAGGGCTGCGCCCGCGCGCTGCGGTCGAACGGGCCGGGCTTCCCGGCCCCGCGTCCGACATGAAGCAGGGCCCGGACGGCGAACCGGCCGGGCCCCGCTCGTGCCTGCTGCCGCCTGCCGTCAGTTGCCGGAGACGGTGACCTTCTCGTCGTTGTTGAGCTGTTCCACCAGCTGCTTGACCTTGGCCTTGTCCCAGACCAGATTGCCGCCCGTGGAGCCGGAGATCGGCATGTTCATGGACGCGCCGTCACCGCCCGTGACGCCCTTCATCGCGAAGAACATCTGGCCCAGATCCCACAGCGACATGTCCTTGTCGACGACCAGGGTGTCGAGACCGGCGCCCATCGTCGGGTACAGCTTGAACGGGTTGAGGATCGTGGACGGCGTCGCCGTCTGGCTCGCCAGCGCCGCGAGGAACTTCTGCTGGTTCTTCGTACGGTCCAGGTCGGACGTGAACGCGTGCCGGGTGCGGACGAAGGCGAGGGCCTGCTGGCCGTCGAGGGTCTGCTTGCCCGCCTGGAAGTCGGCGCCGGAGTACTTGTCCTTGAACGCCTTGGGGATGTCGAGCTCCACGCCGCCGATCGCGTCCACGATCTTGGCGAAGCCGCCGAAGCCGATCTCGACGTAGTGGTCGATGTGGAGTCCGGTGTTGAACTCGACGGTACGGACGAGGAGTTCGGGGCCGTCCATGGCGTAGGCGGCGTTCAGCTTGGTGTACTGGCCGCGGGCCGGGTAGAGCTTGCCGGAGTCGGAGCCCTTGAACGAGGGGATCTCGACGTTCGAGTCACGCGGCAGCGAGACCAGCGTCGGGCCGTTCGAACCGTCGTGCAGGATCATCATCGAGTCGGTCCGCTTGCCCTCGGCCGAGCCGGTGTGGAGCCTCTTCTTGTCCTCGGCCGTCATGCCCGCGCGGCTGTCGGAGCCGACGATCAGGTAGTTGGTGCCGTCGCCCTCGTGCGGTCGCTCGATCACCTTGGAGAGGTCCACCTCGCGCTTGAGCTTGGAGTCGGCCCAGAAGTAGGTGCCGATGGAGACCGCGAGCACCACGACGACCAGGGACAGCGTGCCTATCTTTATTCGGCGGCCCCAGTTGGGCGCCGGGCGCCCTTGGACGTAACCGCCGTCACCCCGGCCGCCGCCGTTGCCACCGCCACCGTAGACCTGGCCCGTGTTGTAACCGTTGTCGTACCCTGCGTTGTCGTCGTAGCCGCCGGCGTACTGCGGCGGCTCCGGCTGCCGCTGCCGGGGCGGTGCGGGGCGCTGCTGCGGCGGTGCGGGGCGCCGCTGGACATGCGGCATCACGCGGGCGCCCTCGGGCCGGTCACTGTTGCTTCCCTGCCCGTAGCGGTTGCCGCTGCGGTTGTCGTCGGTCCAGCCCTCGGGCCAATCGTTCATGCGGTCCAGTGTGCAGGCCGGGCGCCCTGCGATTACAGGGGGTGCGGGAAATCGCATCAGGGCTGTTGCGAAGCTGATGCATTGCTGCCGGGCGGAAGCCCCCGCATAAGGTGGACGGTATGACAGATCAGGCCCCGCGCCCGGAGGGCGACATTCCGGGCAAGTCGACCGCCGCTTCCCGGACCACCCTCAGCCACATCATGACCGGCAACGACACCAATCTGCTGGGCACGGTGCACGGTGGAGTGATCATGAAACTGGTCGACGACGCGGCGGGCGCCGTGGCCGGCCGGCACTCCGGCGGACCCGCGGTGACGGCCTCGATGGACGAGATGGTCTTCCTGGAGCCGGTCCGCGTGGGTGACCTTGTTCACGTCCGGGCCCAGGTGAACTGG
Organism: Streptomyces sp. NBC_01224; assembly: GCF_036002945.1. Lineage (NCBI taxonomy): Bacteria > Bacillati > Actinomycetota > Actinomycetes > Kitasatosporales > Streptomycetaceae > Streptomyces > Streptomyces sp. NBC_01224. The sequence goes on from NZ_CP108529.1 coordinate 5,537,883, forward strand.
ACGGGCCGCTCCTCGATGGAGGTCGGTGTCCGGGTCATGGCCGAGCGGTGGAACGAATCCACCCCCGCCCAGCAGGTCGGCAGCGCGTATCTGGTGTTCGCCGCGGTCGACGCGGACGGCAAGCCGCGCCCCGTACCGCACGTGATCCCGGAGACGGAGCGCGACAAGCGGCGCTACCAGGAGGCGCAGATCCGGCGCACCCACCGCCTCGCCAGGCGCCGCGCGATCAGGGAACTGCGCGAGAAGCGCGCGGCGGACGGCATCGAGGACTGAGCCCCGACGTACCCGCGGTCACGGGCAGGCCTCCTGGTCGCCCGTGACCGTGCCGAACTCGCCCCGGTTCGTCTCCTCGGCCCGCACCCGCTTCACCTTCTCGAAGTCCGGGCCCGCCGTCACCTTCATCGTGGGGCCCTGCCCCCGCACCGCCCGTAGCTCGGCCCCGGGCAATGCCACGGCCAGGGACTTCGCGGACAGGTCCCAGCGCGGGTCGTAGGTGATCAGGGTGCGCTTGAGATCCTGCGGCTCCCCGTTCAGCGGAGCCCGCGTGGTGTTGAAACCGGTGGCGTGCAGTGCGTCGTCGACTGTCTTGCCGAGCCCGTCCTTCGAGGTCCCGTTGTAGACCTGGACGCGGATCTGCCGCGGGGCGACACCGACCTTCGTCGCGTCCTTCGGCTGCTCGGGCCGCACCGGGGCGAGCGGCCGGTCGTCGCGCAGTGCCTGGAAGAGCTTCTTCGACTTCCGCTCGTCCCATTTGACCGTGGTGCCGACGCCCTTGACCGGGTAGGCGACGTTCCCCATCGGTACGGAGGCGAACTCGGACGAGGCGGGGGAGAAGCCGCGCATCGCCTGACCGAGCTCCAGCATCTGCTCCGTATCGAACCCCTTGTCGGCCCGGACCGACCTCAGCATCGTCGAGGCGACGTCCCGGAACTTCACCGGATTGAGCAGCACACCGCTGCGGGTCGCCTGCTTGATCAGCGAGGCGAGGAACTTCTGCTGGCGCTGCATCCGGCCCAGGTCGGCGGCCCCGTCGATATGCCGGGAGCGCACGTACTGGAGCGCCTGCCCGCCGTCCAGATGATGGGTGCCCGCGGGGAGAACGAGACCGGTGTACGAGTCCTTCAGTGGCCGGGCCGTGCAGATCTGCACCCCGCCCAGGGCGTCCACCGTCTTCATGAAGCTGGTGAAGTCGACCTCCAGGTAGTGGTCGATCTTGATGCCGGTCATGTGCTCGACGGTCCGCACGGTCAGACCGGGGCCGCCCTCGGCGTAGGCGGCGTTCAGCTTCACCGGGTGGGCGGCGCGGATCCGGCCGGTGGTCCGGTCCTTGTGCTCGGGGATCTCGGCATAGCTGTCCCGCGGCAGCGAGACGACGCTCGCGCGCTCCTTGTCCGCCGACAGATGCACCAGCATGACCGTGTCGGTGCAGTTGCAGGGCACACCGCCCAGCCGGTACTTCTCCTTCTCCTCCCGGGTGATCTTGTCGCGGCCGTCGGTGCCCACGAGCAGCAGATTCGTGCCATAGCCGGCCCGGGGCCGGTTCTTCATGTCCTTGAACGGGTCGATCCGGTCGATCCCGGTCTCCAGGCTGGTCACCACCGCATGGCCGATGCCACCGGCCCCGAGCACCAGCACGGAGATGCCGGTCACCACCCGCATGCCCCAGCGCGGCCGTCCGTTCCGCTTTCTGGACCTGCGCTGCGGCGGAACCGGGCGGGAGCGCGGCGAACGGGGGGAGGGGTGCGGCGTGGGCACGGGGGGAACCTCCGCGGTGCAGGGGGGATCGTTCGCACAGTAGGCCCATACGATCTGCAGTCCGCGAAGCAACCCGGTGGCGCGCGCCGGTGTCCCCCATTCGCGGTAACGTGGCGGCCGAATAACGCCGCCTGGTGGGGTGCGAACCCCCGGCGCCCCGAGGACCACCCGAGGACCACCATGTCTGCCGTGCAGCACCCCGCCGTCTCCGTGATCATGCCGGTGCTCGATGAGGAACGCCATCTCAGGAACTCCGTCCGGCACATCCTGGAGCAGGAGTACGCAGGTGAGATGGAGGTAGTGATCGCGCTGGGCCCCTCCACGGACCGTACGGACGAGATCGCCGCGGAGCTGGTGCGCGAGGACCCCCGGGTCCACACCGTCCCGAACCCGACCGGTCGCACCCCCGCCGCCCTCAACGCCGCGATCAAGGCCTCCCGCCACCCCATAGTCGTGCGGGTCGACGGTCACGGCATGCTCTCGCCGAACTACATCGCGACCGCGGTCCGCCTCCTGGAGGAGACCGGTGCGCAGAACGTCGGCGGCATCATGCACGCCGAGGGCGAGAACGCCTGGGAGGACGCCGTGGCCGCGGCCATGACGTCGAAGATCGGCGTCGGCAACGCGGCCTTCCACACCGGCGGCCAGGCAGGCCCTGCGGAGACCGTATATCTCGGTGTGTTCCGCCGTGAGGCCTTGGAGAAGGCGGACGGCTACAACGTGGAGTTCATCCGCGCCCAGGACTGGGAGCTGAACTTCCGCATCCGCGAGGCGGGCGGCCTGATCTGGTTCTCGCCCGAGCTGAAGGTGCAGTACCGGCCGCGGCCCTCCATCAAGGCGCTCGCCAAGCAGTACAAGGACTACGGTCGCTGGCGGCACGTCGTCGCCCGTTACCACTCCGGCTCGATCAATCTGCGCTACCTGGCGCCGCCCACCGCCGTCTGCGCGATCGCGGCGGGCATCGTGGTCGGCGCGGCTGTCACCCCGTGGGCGTTCGTCGTTCCCGCCGGATACGTCGCGGCGATCGTCGCCGGGTCCCTCCCGGCGGGCAAGGGCCTGTCGCTGAAGGCGCGGGCGCAGATCCCGGTGGCCCTCGCGACGATGCACATGTCGTGGGGGTACGGCTTCCTGACCAGCCCGCGCTCGCTGGCGAAGAAGGTCATCGCCAGCCGGCGCCCGGCCGTCACGGTGTAGGGACAGCCGCCGACGCGGTGTGGGGGCCTTCCGATGTGTCGGAAGGCCCCCACCGTGCGTTGTGCCCGGTCCGGCGCTACCAGCCGAAGCCCGGCTGGATGTCCATGCAGGCCCCCTCGTCGTCGCCGTTCAGGGCGCGGGCGCTCTCCGGAGTCTTCTCCGCGGCGCTCGGCGCGGTGTAGTCCCCGTCCTCGCGCCAGTCGGCCCCCACGGTCAGCGTGATGCCCGAGACGTCGGTCGACTTCTTCACCGCCGTCAGCGGGATGCCGAGCGCCTTGGCGACGGCCTGGGCATTGCCCTCCATGTCCACGCTGGGGAAGAGCACCCCGGTGCGCGCCGCCGCCGCGGTGTTCTGCGTGTCGATCGTGGTCTGGATGAAGCCCTTCCCGGTCAGCAGCCCCTTGACCGCTGTCGCGCGGCCCTTGACCGGGTACTCGGTGTCGGTGCGGGTTCCGTTGCGGACGCTGACCGGGATCTCGGCGACGGGCGACGTGGGCTTCTTGGCGGCCGGGGCCTTGCGCTTGGACGCCTTGCCGTCGAGCGGGATGTCGTCGCGGACCATCTGGAACAGCTGATCGGCTTCGACGGGCTTGGGGAGCACCCGGCCCTTGTTCACGCCCGTTCCGTAGACGTTCGGCATCGTCGTCATCGTGATGCGCTTGGTGGGCGGCTTCTTGAGCTCCTCCGCGAGGTCGTACAGCTTCTTGACGTCGCCGAGGCCCTTGTCGCCCTTGTCGACCGTCAGCGCGTCGGTCGCCGCCTCGGCGAGGTTCGTCAGCTTGCCCGGGTCGGTGAGCTTGGTGCCCTTGCGCAGCTCACGGACCATCGAGTTCATGTACATGTGCTGGGCGTGGGTACGGCCGAGGTCGGTGCCGTCCTCGAAGCCGTAGCGGGTGCGCAGCCACTGGAGGGCCTGCTTGCCCTTGATCTTCGTGGTGCCCTTCTCCAGCTTCAGCCCGGAGCCCTTGCCGGCGCGCGTGTGGGAGTAGACGTTGCCCTTGACGCAGACCGGGACACCGCCGATCGCGTCGGCCATCGAGACCACACCGGCGAAGTCGATCATCATGAAGTGGTCGATGGTGATGCCGGTGAGCTCGTACCAGGTGGCCACGGTGCATCCGGGACCGCCGCGGCCGAGCGTCTCGTTGGTCATCGCCAGGCCCGTGGTCGCGGGGTAGACGTGCTTCGTCTTCGAGTCGGTGCACTTCGGGATCTTCAGCAGTGTGTCGCGCGGCATGCTGATCACCGACATGTTGCTGCGGTCGGCGGAGAGATGGAGCAGCATCTGCACATCGGCCAGCGGCGGCGCCCCGAAGGTGTCCTTGGCCCCGCCGAGCTTCTGGTTCTCCTTGGAGTCCCGCGCGTCCGAGCCGATGAGCAGGATGTTCAGCGGGGTCTGGCCGGCGGCGTTGGCCTTGTGCTCGGCCATCTTCTTGTCGCCGATGTTCAGGTCCTCTTTTTTGAGGTTCCCGTTGAGGTGCTCGTAATAGAGGTATCCGGCGCCCGCGCCGCCGAGTATGAACAGCGCGAGAACCGCGGCGACCCAGCGCAGCGCCCGGCGCTTGCCCTTCTTGCCGCGCCGCTTGGGGCCGCCGCGCCGATGGCCGCTGTCCGCCGGGGCGGACCGTCCGCCGGACGCGCCGGAGTCCGGCCCCTTCTCCGGGGCGTCCTCGTATAGCCCGTCGTCCCAGCCGAGTTGGCCGGCGTGCCGGACGCGTGGTCGCGTCCCCTCCCCAGGCGTACTGCTCCGTCCCACCAGGACCCCCCTGCTGCTCAGACTCGTGGTTTGGCGCAGTGACCCGGTGTCACTTGGCGCACTCTGCCTTGTCGGCGTTTGCTAGCGGAATATCTGCCGGCGCCTTTGCCGGTCCCGTGATGGGAACGCCCGCGCCCTCGAAGTCGGCGCCCAGCGTCAGCACCATCGCCTGGAGCCCCTCGGCGTCCGTGGTGCCCTTCTTCATGGCGGAGCCGGGCAGGCCCATCATGGCGGCCAGCGCACGGGCCTGGTCCGCCTGGTTCGGCGCGTACTCCAGGGTCGTCTTGTCGATCTTCGCCGGGGCGTTGGCCTTGTTCGTGGACTTGAGCACGCCCTGCTCGGTCTGCAGCCAGGTGACCGTCTTCTGCGCGCCACCGGCGATCTTGCCGCCGTTGAACACATCGACACGTACATCGGCCGCGGCGGCCTTGGAGCCCTTGAGGAGCGCGTCCTGCTTGCTCTTCGCCGCCTTCTTCTGCGACTTCACCTCGGTCAGTGAGGTGTCCTCGCGCATCATCGCGAAGAGCTGGTCCGCCTTCTCCGGATGCAGCACCACCGTGATGGGCTTCGGCTCGGCCGGGTTGTCTATCACCGGGACCGTCACGAAGGTGATGTTCTTCGTGTCGACCTTGCTGAGCTCCGTGGCCAGCGACACCAGCTTCTTCCCTGTGCCGATGGCCTTGTCGACCGTGAGGGCCTTGGTCGCCGCGTCCGCCAGCTTGTACAGCTTCGTCGGGCTGGTCAGGGTGTCGTCCGACTGCATTCGCCGGATCATCGAGCCGATGAACTGCTGCTGCACCTTGATCCGGTCCAGGTCGCTCTTATTGCCGAAGCTGTGCCGGGTCCGTACGAACGCCAGCGCGTCCTCGCCCTGGATCTTGCTCTCACCCTCCGGCAGGTCCAGGTGCGAGTCCTTGTCCTTGACCGGATGTGCCAGGCAGACCTTGACGCCGCCAACCGCGGTGGACAGCTCCTTCACCGCGTTGAAGTCGACCATCATGAAGTGGTCGGGCTTCAGGCCGGTGATCTCCTTGACCGTGTTCATGGTGCAGCCCGGGTCGCGGCCGTCCTGGCCGAGGCTGACGTTGAAGCGGACGTTCTGCGTACCCGGAATGACCTTCTCCGAGCCGTCCGGCTGCTTGACGGTGCAGTCCGGGATGTTGGTGATCAGGTCGCGCGGGATGCTGAGCGCCGTCGCGTTGGTGCGGTCCTTGGAGACGTGGAAGAGGATGTTGGTGTCGGCGTGGCCCACGCTGCCCTTGTCGCCGTACCCCTCGTTGCCCTTACCGGTGCGCTTGTCGGTCCCGATGATCAATATGTTGACCGGGGCGTCGTTGTCGAAGACGTTCTTGTTGCCGGCGCTGCCGATGTCGACGGTGCTCAGGTTGCCGTTGAAGTGCTGGTAGAGCGCGTATCCGCCCACCGACAGGCCGACCAGTACGAAGGCCATCGTGCCGCCCGTCCACAGCAACGCCTTCTTGCGGCGCGCCTTGGGGGCCTTGCGGCTGCGGCGGCCCGTGCTCTCGCCAGGGCCCGAACCCTCCTGGCCGCGCGGGCCATTGGCCGAACGGCGGCTGCGCTGCCCCGGCACCTCGCGGCGCGGAGCGGACCCGTGCCCGTCACGGGCCGGACCCTGCCGCTCGCCACTGCCGTCACGAGCCGTGCCTCTGCGCTCGCCGCCACCGTCGCGGACAGGTCGTCTGCGATTGGGGATACGCGGACCGGACGTCTGGGAAGTGCCGGCCGAATCCGCTCCGGAATGATTCAGTCGCAGTTCGTAATCACCGGTGTGCGGGTTGAGAACCCACTGGTCTGCGGGGTCGATTTCATCCGCCCGCCCACGGCTTTGCGCATCCACGGTTTCTTGAGTCCTCCGTCGGTGCCACGCGAGGCGCCTCCCCCGATCAGGCGCTCGATCTTTCGCTCCAGAAGTGCGCGGCCTGGCGGCCGGAAGCACCGGATCGCGTCACACTATCGGCCCGGTTCGGCGTCGAGCGACGAGCGTGACAAATTCCACGGTCCTTACAACTGGTCATTCTGCCCATTACACGCCGATCACCGGCTTCTGCTTGGGAATTGCTTTACTGCTTGCACAGGTCGGCCGCCGCGTTGTTGCCCGAATAGGTCGGTGTGGGAGTCGGGCCCGCAGCGTCCTGCGTATCGGTCGCGGCATTGTTTTTCCCGTTGTTCTTCCCGTCGTCGCCCTTGAGCCGGTCCGCCGGGACCACGGCAACCGGAGTGTCGTCGCGCAGCCGCTTGAAAAGACGTTTCGCGTCGGGCTGGACGAGTTCGTCCCGGTTCGGGTCGGCGGCGTACGGCTGCCGGGGCACGGTCAGGAACTGCACCTTGTCGGTCGGTACCTCGCGCAGGCCGCGCACCAGCTCGTACAGGTCCTTGAGGCTGTCCAGACCCGGGTCCGTGGTCAGCGCCTTGGTGGCCGCGTCCAGCACCGGGTAGAGACGGGTCGGATTGAGCAGGACGCCGTTGCTCTGCACCTTGTTCACCAGCGCGCCCAGGAACTGCTGCTGGCGGTCCATCCGTTCGGTGTCGCTGCCGTTGCCGATGGACTTGCGGGCCCGTGCGTACCCCAGCGCCTGCTCACCGTTGAGCTTCTGGCGCCCGGCGGGAAGCTTCAGATGGGCGTCGGTGTCATTGACCGGCTTCTTGAGGCAGACCTCGACACCGTGCACGGCGTCGACCATGTCCTTGAAGCCGTTGAAGTCGACGACCATCTGGTGGTCGATCCGGACGCCGGTCAGCTTCTCGACCGTACGGGTCGTGCAGGCGGTGCCACCGAATTCGAAGGCCCAGTTGAATTGGGCGAATTGTTTCCTTGTAGCCGTGCCGTCCGCTTTGTGGCAGACCGGGATCTCCACCATCAGATCGCGCGGCAGGGACATCGCTGTGACGCTCTTCCGGTCCGCGGCGAGGTGCAGCAGGATCGTGGTGTCCGAGCGCTGGCTGCCGCCGTCGTCACGACCGTACTTGCGGTTGTCACCGGCCCGGCTGTCGGAGCCGATGAGCAGAATGTTCTCCGCGTCGTGCACCACGGAGACGGGCCGCTCCCGCTCGTACACCTTCAGTTCGGCGGCCGCCGAGGTGTCGGTCCTGATGTTTCCGTCGAGCTTCCTGTACAGCCACCAGCCGGCGCCCGCGGAGGCCAGGACCACGAACGAGACGCCGAGCGCGGTCCAGCGCAGCCAGCGGCGCCTGTGCCCGGCGAGGGGCTCCGGGGTGGCGCCGGAGCCGTCCCCGGCCTGCGACTTGCCCTCGCCCGCAGCCGAGTCGTCGGAGTCGTCCGGCGGGCCGGCGCTTTCGCTCACGTCTGCGTCCATCCTTCACGTTCGGCGGCGCGTTGGGCCGCCGGTCGCAGAAGTAGACGGCTGAACCTCACGCTTGGTTGTGTCCCGAGTGGTCTGTACCGCCGATCATGTACCGGAGTTGAAGCGCAGCCCCGAGGGCTCGACCCGGTATGGGCCGGATGAGTGGTCCTCAGGGCGCTTGTCATACAGCGGTGTTGGTGACCCGTTCGCTCTCGACGCGCTTCGCCAGTCCGTCCTCGCCCAGCTGCCCCAGATGCCGGCACAGGACCACGGACCCCCCGGCCGCCAGCGGCGCGAACAGCCCCGCGCTCAGGCCTTCCCAGGTGTCGTACGTATGTCCAGTAAGCAGTCGCGACCCGGCGGTCAGGCCGAGACCGGCCGCATCCTCGCGGGCCCGCGCCAACAGTTGCGCCGCCGTCAGCTCGACACCGCCCACCGCCAGCGCGGGGGCGTCCGGGTCCACGGGTGCGAACGGGGCGAACCGGTCGCCCTGGCTCGGCACCTCGACCGCGTAGTCCGCGAAACCCTCGGGTGCCTGTGGGAACCTGCCGCCCAGCGGGCGCAGCGCCAGGGCGACCCGCTCGCCGCGGCAGGCGCGCGCGGCCTCCAGTGTGTCCGGGCCGCTGACGACGAGGTCGGTGCCGGCCGGGTCGCCCTGCACATCGGCGATCACGCCGACCGAGGAACAGGCGAGCAGCCAGACCGCGGACTGCCAGTGCGCGGGCAGCAGAAGGGCGAGCCGGTCGCCGGGTTCCGCGGCGAGGTCGCCCTGCAGAAGGTTGGCGGTCTTGGCCACCCAATTGGCGAAGGTGGCCACCGACAGTTCGACGCGTTCTCCGGTGGCGTCGTCGTAGAAAGTGACCAAGGGGCGGGCCGGGTCCGTGGCAAGCGCGGAACGCAGCAGGTCGGCGGGGGTGCGGTCGGTGGCGTTCATCCGCGCAAGGGTACGCGGCGGTGCCGGGCCGGGTGGGGTCGACGGGCGCCGGGTACACCGGTTCGGCAGACGGCCCGTCAATTATGCAGAAATACCCCGGTAGCCGGAGTTGTCATAATGTGCCCAGGATCGTTCGTATGCGTGCCTTCATTGCATCCTCGATCGGTGTCACCTGTGCGGCCTTTCTCGCACTGCCGTTGGCCGTGCCCGCGGGCGCCGTCCCCGACACCCACACCGCCCCCGCCGAGTCCGTCGAGCCCCCCGATGTGCCGGGCTCGACGCAGTCCCTGCCGCTGTCGCCGCTGCCGGCACCGTCCGGCCGGGCCACCGGCGAACCCACCCGGACCGCCGAGGCTGCCGAACAGGGGCTGCCCGAGCACGAGGTCCGCCCCTTCTCCCTGGTCGGCGTCGTCTGGGACGACGTGGACACCGAGCTCCACGGCACCGTCCAGGTCCGCACCCGTGCCATCGGCACCACCCGCTGGTCGGGCTGGCAGGACCTGGAGACGCACAACGCCGAGCACGCCGCGGACCCCGGGAGCGCCGAGCGTGAGTCCGGGACCGTACGGGGCTCCACCGCCCCGCTCTGGGTGGGCGACTCGGACGGCGTCGCGGTCCGCGTACGCCCGGAATCCACCGACCCGCAGGACCGGAATGCCCCCGCCGTACCACTGCCCACCGGTCTGCGCCTCGAACTCGTCGACCCCGGCAAGGATCCGCAGCCACTCCCCGCGGCGGGCGCCGAGGCCGGGGACACCGGCGACGGCCGAACCGCACCGCTCGACGGAAGCGTGCTCCCCGCCCTGAGCAAGGCGGAGACCGAGGCGCGCAGCGAGGCGGAGGCCGGACTCGCGCCCGGCGCCCAGCCGTACATCGGACCCCGGCCGCGCATCATCACCCGTAAGGGCTGGGGAGCCGACGAGAAGCTCAGGGAACGCGCCTTCGTGTACACCAAGAGCGTCAAGGCCGCGTTCATCCACCACAGCGCCACGGGCAACAACTACAAGTGCACCCAGGCGCCCGCCGTCCTGCGAGGCATCTACCGCTACCACGTCAAGAGCGGCGGCTGGCGCGACATCGGCTACAACTTCGCCGTCGACAAGTGCGGAAACATCTACGAAGGACGTGCCGGAGGCGTGACGAAGGCCGTCCTGGGCGCGCACACGCGCGGCTTCAACAGCAACACCACGGGCATCGCGGTGCTCGGAACCTTCACCAGTTCGAACCCGCCCGCCGCCGCGGTGAACGCCATCGCAAAGCTCACCGCGTGGAAGCTCGGCCTGTTCGGAGCCAACCCGAAGGGCAGGACCACACTCGTCTCGGGCGGCGGGAACAAGTTCAAGAAGGGAAAGAAGGTCGAACTCAACGTCATCTCCGGCCATCGGGACGGCTTCGCAACCGAATGCCCCGGAGCGCGTCTCTACAAGAAGCTCGGCTCGGCCCGGACCAGCTCCGCCCATCTGCAGGGCCGCTGAACGGAACAGCGCGGAAGGCTGCCGCGGACCGCTGCGAGCTGCTGACCGGGGACGATCGGACCGGTCTGCATAAACTGGCCAGCCGAAACCAGGCCAGGCCCCACCAGGAAGCAGAGTCAGCGCTGTGACAGAGGCAAGAGAAGCGATCCTCCTGGTCGGCGGCAAGGGAACCAGGCTGCGCCCGCTCACGGTGCACACTCCCAAGCCCATGGTTCCGGCGGCGGGCGTCCCGTTCCTCACGCACCAGCTGGCGCGCGCCCGGGCCGCCGGGGTCGAGCACATCGTGCTCGCGACGTCATATCTGGCGGAGGTCTTCGAACCGTACTTCGGGGACGGTTCGTCGCTCGGTCTCCACATCGAGTACGTCACCGAACGCGAACCGCTCGGCACCGGCGGAGCGATACGCAACGTCGCGTCCCGGCTCACCGCGGGCCCCGACGAACCGGTGCTCATCTTCAACGGCGACATCCTCACCGGCCTCGACATCCGGGCGCTGGTCGCCTCGCACACCACATCCGGAGCGGATGTCTCCCTCCACCTCACCCGGGTCGAGGACCCGCGCGCCTTCGGTCTCGTACCGACGGACGGCAGCGGCAGGGTCACCGCGTTCCTGGAGAAGCCCGAGACGCCCGAGGAGATAGTCACCGACCAGATCAACGCTGGGGCGTACATCTTCCGCCGGTCGGTCATCGACACCATCCCGGCCGGCCGGCCGGTCTCCGTCGAGCGCGAGACCTTCCCCGGACTGCTCGCCTCCGGCGCACACCTTCAAGGAATGGTCGACTCCACGTACTGGCTGGACCTCGGCACCCCGCAGGCCTTCGTACGCGGCTCCGCCGACCTGGTCCTGGGCCGCGCGCCCTCCCCGGCCGTCCCCGGCCGGTGCGGCGACCAACTCGTCCTGCCGACGGCCTCGGTCGCCGCCGATGCCAAACTCAGCGGCGGTACGGTCATCGGAGAGGGCGCCCTGATCGGCGAAGGAGCCCGGATCGATGGCTCCGCGGTCCTGGCCGGCGCGGTCGTCGAACCGGGAGCCGTGATCACGGAATCGCTGGTCGGAGCCGGTGCCAGGATCGGCAGTCGTACGGTGCTGACCGGCGCGGTCATCGGGGACGGGGCCCGGGTCGGCGCCGACAACGAACTGCGCGACGGTATCCGCATCTGGTGCGGGGCGGTCCTGCCGGACGCCGCGGTGCGCTTCTCGTCCGACGAATAACCGGGCACCCGTCCGACGAATAACCGGGCACCCACCACTGCGCTTACGACCTCGCCCGCGATTGTCAGCGGCGTCGCGGTGTCCGGGACCTCCGCCTCCGGCGTTGTCGTCAGTCGCCGACGCCCCGCGTTGACTCCCTCCTCCGCCCTGGATTCGAAGGCCCCGGACACCGCTCCTTCTCCCACTGCCAATCGTGGGCGAGGTCGTTACCCTCGACAGGCATACCCGACGACCGAGGACCTCATCGTGGCAGGACGATTCGCACCCCGCAGTGCTCCTCGCGCGGCGGTCCCCCACCAGGCGGCGGCTCCGGCGACGGACGCGCTGACCCGCGACTGGACCCCGCCCGGCCCGCTCGACCTGCGCCTGGTCCTCGGCCCGCTGCGCCGCGGCCCCGCCGACCCCACCTTCCGGATGACCCGGGACGGCGCGGTCTGGCGGGCCGGCCGCACACCCGCGGGCCCCGGAACCCTCCGCGTCACGTCCCGGGACGGCCGGATCGAGGCGGCGGCCTGGGGGCCGGGCGCGCCCTGGCTGCTGGACCAGCTCCCGACGCTGCTCGGCGCGACGGACGACCCGGACGCCTTCCGCCCGCGCCACCGGCTGCTCGCCCTGACCCGGCACAGCCGCCCCGGCCTGCGCCTGCTGCGCACCGGCCTGGTCATGGAGTCCCTGATCCCGTCGATCCTCGAACAGAAGGTCACCACGGACGAGGCCTACCGCGCGTGGCGCTACCTGGTCCGCAAGCACGGCACCCCGGCGCCCGGCCCCACGGACCACGCCGCGTTCACCGCCCTCGGCCTGCACGTCATGCCGGACGCCCGCACCTGGTCCCTGATCCCGTCCTGGGAATGGCACCGTGCAGGCGTCGACGCCAAACGCTCGGCCACGATCCTGCGCGCCGTACGCGTGGCCCGCCGCCTGGAGGAGGCGGCCGCCATGGAGCTCCCGGAGGCCACGGCCCGCCTGGAACTGATCCCCGGCATCGGCCCCTGGACCTCGGCCGAGACCCTCCAACGGTCAAACGGCGCGGCGGACGCGGTCACGGTCGGCGATCTCCACCTCCCCGGCATCGTCGGCCACGCCCTGGCAGGCAACAGAAACGCCGACGACGAAGAGATGCTGGCCCTCCTCACCCCCTACGAGGGCCAACGCCACCGAGCCACCCGCCTCATCCTCCTATCGGGCCACACCCCACCCCGCCGGGCCCCTCGAATGACTCGAGGCGACATCGCGCGCCTGTAACGGCAGAGGCCCCATCGGCCCGTCCGGCATCTCCACCGGATCACCTCACCGCGACAAACCCCTCCGCATCCCGCCCCGCCCGAGCCACAGGCTGGGCCGCCGCCCGCCCCACCGCGACCGCCCCCAACGGATCCCACGACTCCGGCAGATCCAGCACCTCACGCACCACATCGCGGCAGAACATCGTCGACGACACCCACGCCGAGCCGAGCCGCTCGCCCGCCAGCGCCACCAGGAAGTTCTGGATACCCGCACCCGCGGCGACCACGAACATCTCGCGCTCCGCGGTGTCCCGCCGCTCGTCCCCGTATGTGTGGGAGCCGTCCATCACCAGACACGGCACCACCAGATACGGCGCCCGGCGCAGCACATCGCCCCGCCGAACCCGCTTCGCGATCGACTCCTCGTTCCGGCCATCCCGGCGAAGATCCGCGATCCAGGCGTTCCGCATCGCGTCGAGAAGCCGGGTCCGCGACTCCTCGGACTCCAGCAGGACGAACCGCCACGGCGTCGTGTGGTGCGGCGCCGGTGCCGTCACCGCCGCGGCCACGGCCCGCCGCACCGCGCCAGGGTCCACCGGATCGTCGGTGAACTCGCGCACCGTACGCCGCAGAGTCACCGCCTCCCGTACCGCTTCCGACGTACCGAGCCGGAACATGTCGTCGGCCGCGACCCGCACCATCGCCCGGGCACCGCCCGCGGAGTCCGTCGGGTCCACGACATGACCGAGCCCCCGCACCACGGCGACGGGCAGCCCCGAAGCCTTGCCCTTGACCAGATCACCGGCCGAGGCCAGCTCATCGGCGGTGGCGACCACGGTCGCGCTCAGCGGATTGCCGTACGCATCCGTACCGCCGCGCAGATCGTCCAGCACCAGGACCCCGGCCGCCCCGATCGCGACATCCGTCAGCCCGTTGCGCCACGGGCGCCCGAAGGTGTCCGTGACGACGACCCCGACCTCGACGCCGAGGGTGTCCCGCAGCCCGTCCCGGATGACGCGCGCCGAAGCGTCCGGATCCTCGGGCAGCAACAGCACCGTTCCGGCGGGGGTGTTCGAGGCATCGACCCCGGCCGCGGCCATGACGAGACCCTGTCGGTTCTCCACGATCCGCAGCGTGCCGCGCCGCGCCACCACCCGTACCGTCTCGGCGTCGATCGCCGCCTCCCGGTCAGTGGCCTCGACGATCCGGCCCTCCGCCTTGGAGACGATCTTCGAGGTGACCAGCAGGACGTCGCCGTCGGCCAGCCCCGGCTCGGTGGCGGCGATCAGCTTCGCCAGATCGTCCCCGGCCCGCACCTCAGGCATCCCGGGCAGCGCCCAGACCCGGTAGGACGGCGCCGGGGAAGAACCGGAGGACTCGGCGCTCACGTCCGTACCTCCTCGGCCAGCACCAATGCCTGCCGGGCCATCTCCGCCGTCGCGTCGACATCGGTCATCATCAGCGGCACGGAACGGCAGCGGATGCCCGCGGCCTCCACCTCGTCGACCGCCCCGGCGTCCACCGTGTCGACGAGCCACCCGTCGAGCAGCCCGGAACCGTAGTGCGTGGCCACGGCCGAAGCCGTCGACTCGACGCCCACCGCGGCGAGTACCTTGTCCGCCATACCGCGCACGGGCGCGTCCCCGACGATGGGGGAGAGGCCGACGACCGGCACCCCGGCCTCGGCGATCGCCTCCCGGATGCCGGGCACGGCAAGAATCGTCCCCACCGACACGACGGGGTTGGACGGCGGGAAGAGGATGACGTCGGCCTCGGCGATGGCCTCCAGCACGCCCGGCGCCGGCTTGGCCTGCTCGGCGCCGACCGGCACGATCGCCTGCGCCTCGACCGAGGCGCGCAGCTTCACCCAGTACTCCTGGAAGTGGATCGCCCTGCGCTCGCCGTCCATATCGACCGCTACATGCGTCTCGACCCGGTCGTCGGACATCGGCAGCAGCCGGACCCCCGGCTTCCAGCGCGCACAGAGCGCCTCGGTGACGGCGCTCAGCGGATAGCCCGCGCCCAGCATCTGGGTACGGACGATATGCGTCGCGAAGTCGCGGTCGCCGAGCCCGAACCATTCGGGCCCCACGCCGTAGGCCGCGAGCTCCTCCTTGACCTGGAAGCTCTCGTCCGTACGCCCCCAGCCCTGCACCTCGTTGATGCCACCGCCGAGGGTGTACATCACGGTGTCGAGGTCGGGGCAGACCTTCAGCCCGAACAGATGGATGTCGTCACCGGTGTTGCCGATCACCGTGATGTCCGCGTCGGGCGCGGCCTGCTTGAGGCCACGCAGAAAACGAGCACCACCGATACCGCCGGCCAGAACCACAATGCGCATGTACAGCAGTTTGTCAGGCGGGTACGACATCCATGGCCGCCGGGGCGCATTGCGCCGCGTGCATCGGCATCTCGGTCAGACCCGGGTAGTAGATGTGCAGACTGACGGCCGGTTCGAGAGAGTCGTTGACCACTTCGTGCACATAGCCGGGCGCGAACACGCGCTGCGCGCCCGAGTCCAGTGCTCGCGTCCCGCGCTCGGTCCGCTCGGTCAACTGACCGTCCAGGACGGTCAGTACGCCGGAGGACGGACCGTGGTCGTGGCGCCCGCTGCCCTGGCCGGGCACCCAGCTCAGCAGCCAGACCTCGTAACCGAGTGGGGTCTCCCCTGCTCGAGCGGGGCCGAGAGCTTGGGGAACTGCGCGCAGCCGGCGGTACCAGCGGGTGGTGGTGTCGTACCGGACGAGCGGTGCCCACTGCGCGCGGTCGGCGGCGATGCTGCGGGCGAGTCCGACGAACTCGGCCACGGTGGAGGGGTGCTCGCGGGCCGGCTGGAGAAGGTACTGGACCTCAAGGATGTCGCCGGCGATCTGAAGGTCGCTGTCACTGTTCATGGAAGCGGTGGTTCCTCGGCATGGGGGGTGCATGTGCGGGGTGTCTCGGAGACCGGAGAGCCGCGGAGGCGCAGAGAGGAAGCTCTGCGGAGAAGCTCTGCAAAGGAGGAGCTGGATCAGAGCCGGTGCCCTACGGCATCAACAGCTGTGACAGCTGGAACAGCAACAGCGCGCCTGGACAGCGGTGCGGAACCCACGGACGTGGGTGGCGTACATCGCTGCGGTCGCTGGCATGCAGTCAAGGAGACCGGCTCGATCCTCTACTGTCAACTCAATGCCCGATTTGGGGGGTAATGTTTCACCTCATCCGGTTACTGTGGACCGGGAAAGGTTTGTGCGGCCGCCGCGGCGGAGATGTGGCGCATCAACCGCGTCCCTAAACGTCGTTGGGGCCTCGTGACCCGACTGTGATCTTGATCGCTTCGGTGATCGAATCGAAACACGAGGGTGGCTCCGGTCGTCTCACTCTGTGAGAGAGGGGGGTGTGGCGAGTCCCGTGGCATATGTCAGGTTTTTGGTGATTTGCACACTTTCCGCATACCCTTGGTTCCGCAGAGTGAATACCGGGGCCAATAGCAGATCTTCGCTTGACTGGCCTGGAGCTACACACTTGTAATTTCACTCGTGTCGTTCGGCCGCAATCAGTAACGGCTGCATCACGGGGACGCAAGAGACAGACGAGGGGCGCACATGACCGAGCTGTTCCAGCAACTGCTGGTCGAGGACGCGGACGAGGAACTCGGCTGGCAGGAGCGCGCACTGTGCGCCCAGACCGATCCCGAGTCCTTCTTCCCCGAGAAGGGCGGATCCACCCGCGAGGCCAAGAAGGTCTGTCTCGCCTGTGAAGTCCGCTCCGAATGCCTTGAGTACGCGCTTTCCAATGATGAACGGTTCGGAATCTGGGGCGGCCTTTCGGAACGTGAACGGCGCCGCCTGAAGAAGGCCGCTGTCTGACCGCGGACCACCGGAACGACTGAGCACCGCGTACGAAGCGCGCACCGGCCGCCCACCGGACCGCGACCGATCATGGCCCGCCGCCTGCACTCCCCCGCAGGCGACGGGCCATTGCTGTGCCCGCCGCCGCTCCACCACCGCCCTCGTTCAACCGCTCGGCGGCACCGCGGCTATCCGTACCGTTAGTGTGGGGCCCCGTCCGAGACGCGCCAACGCCCCGACGGAGCGCGCGTGTACACCGATGCAGCCCCCGGGGGGACGCCCCCCGGACCCGGCCGGAGGGCCCGTACCTCGATGTCCGTGCACAGCCAATCGACGGCGCCGTACGCGGCTGCCGCCGCCCCAGAGTTCCCCCGGCATGTCGTCACCGCCGTGCTCGTCTCCCACGACGGCGCGCGCTGGCTGCCCGACGCGCTCGCCGGGCTGCTCGGGCAGGAACGCCCCGTACAGAACGTCGTCGCCGCCGACACCGGCAGTGCCGACGACTCCGCGCGGCTGGTCACCGAGGCCCTCGGCGCCGAACGCGTCCTGCACCTCGCGCGCCGTACGAGCTTCGGCACCGCCGTCGACGAGGCGACCCGCACGGCCGGCGTCCTCACCCCCGAGGACCTGCCGTACCTGAAGCGCCCCAGCAGCTGGGACCCCGTCAGCAGGTCCTGGCGCGACGACGCGTACGACCTGCCCGAACTGCCGCACGGCGAACCGGTGCAGTGGCTCTGGCTGCTCCACGACGACTGCGCACCCGAACCCGACGCGCTCGCCGAGATGCTGCGCGTCGTCGACACCGACCCGCATGCCGCGATCGTCGGCCCCAAGCTCCGCGGCTGGTACGACCGCAAGCAGCTGCTCGAAGTCGGCGTCTCCATCGCCAACAGCGGTCGCCGCTGGACCGGACTCGACCGGCGCGAGCAGGACCAGGGCCAGCACGACCAGGTCCGTACCGTGCTCTCCGTCTCCACCGCGGGCATGCTGATCCGCCGTGACATCTGGGAGGAGCTCGGCGGGTTCGACCGCAGGCTCCCGCTGATGCGTGACGACGTCGACCTGTGCTGGCGCGCGCACACCGCCGGACACCGGGTGCTCGTCGCCCCCGACGCCGTCCTCAGGCACGCCGAGGCCTCCGCCCGCGAGCGCCGCCCCATCGACTGTGCAGGGCGCTCGGTCGCCTCACCGCACCGTGTCGACAAGGCAGGCGCCGTCTACACGATGCTGGTCAACGCACGTGCCAAGGCCCTGCCCTGGGTGATGCTCCGGCTCGTCCTCGGCACCCTGCTGCGTACCCTCGCCTATCTCGTCGGCAAGGTGCCCGGCCAGGCCCTCGACGAGGTCGCCGGGCTCTTCGGCACCCTGCTGCGCCCCGGGCGGATCCTCTCGGCCAGGCGCAGCCGCGGCAAGGGCGCCGTCGACCAGGCCGAACTGCGCGGCCTCTTCCCGCCGCCCGGAGCCACCGTCCGCGCCACCGTCGAGCAGGTCGCAGGAAACTTCGGCGGCGGTTCCGATGCCGACTCGGGCGGCTCACGGCACGGCGCCGTGGAGTCCGGTCCCGGTGGCGACGACGCCGACTTCCTGGAGATCGAGCAGTTCGCGCGGCTGAAGCGGATCGGGCGCAAGCCGGGCCCGGTGCTCTTCGTCCTTCTGCTGTTCGTCTCGCTCGTCGCCTGCCGCAGCCTGCTCGGTGGCGGAGCGCTGGCGGGCGGCGCACTGCTGCCCGCGCCCGCCGATGTCTCCGACCTGTGGGGCAGGTACGCGGACGGCTGGCACACGGTCGGTACCGGCGGCACGCAGACCGCACCGCCCTACCTCGCCGTCATCTCGGCCCTGTCCGCGCTGTTCCTCGGCTCGACCGGCTTCGCGCTCACGCTGCTGCTGGTCTGCTCGGTCCCGCTCGCCGGGCTCACCGCGTACTTCGTCTCCCGGCCGCTGCTCGAATCAAGGCTGCTGCGGGCCTGGGCGAGCGTTGCGTACGCCTTCCTGCCCGCCGCGACCGGCGCACTGGCGACGGGCCGCCTCGGCACCGCCGTACTGGCCGTCCTGCTCCCACTGATCGCCCGCGCCGCCGTCTCCGCGCACGGCATGCGCGCCGTCGGCGATGCCCGCGGCAGCTGGCGTGCCACCTGGGCGTACACCCTGCTCCTCACCTTCGCGATGGCCTTCACGCCCATCGTCTGGCCGCTCGCCGTGATCCTCGGCATCGGGGTGCTCGCACTGCGCCGCGACGACATCGCCGCGTACGGGCTCCGCTTCCTCGCCGCGATCGGCACCCCGCTGCTGATTCTCGCGCCCTGGTCGCTCTCGCTTCTCACCAGCCCGTCCGGCTTCCTGAAGGAGGCGGGCCTGGAGATCGGTACGGGCACGGCCTCCGCACTCGACCTGCTCGGCATCAGCCCCGGCGGCCCCAAGGCCGCGGGCGGTGTGCTGCTGCTCGGCATCGTGTTCGCCGCGCTGGCGGCGCTGCTGCGCGGGGAGCGGCAGTTCGCGGTACGCACCGCGTGGGCGGTCGCGCTCGTGGCACTGGTCTTCGCCGCTCTCGCCAACGGCTCGGGCTGGGCGGGCCCCGCCACCCTCGTCTACGGCATCGCACTGATCGTCGCCGCGCTGGTCGGCGCGGACGGCGCCCGGGTACGCGTTGCCGAGCTCAGCTTCGGCTGGCGCCAGCCCGTGGCCGCACTGATCGCTCTCGCCGCAGGCCTCGCCCCGGTGCTGGCCGCCGCCGGCTGGATGATCGGCGGCGCCGCGGGCCCGCTGGAGCGCCGCGACCCGGTGCAGGTGCCCGCGTTCGTCGCGGAGGAGAGCACCACCCGCGACCAGCCGCGCACCCTGGTCCTCGGCGGCACATCGCCCGCCGCCGTCTCGTACACCCTGGTACGCGGCTCCGGCACGCGGCTCGGTGACGCGGAACTGGTCGAGGCGGGCGGCAGCAACAGCCACCTCGACAAGGTCGTCGCCAATCTGGTCGCGGGCTCCGGCGCCGACCAGGGCAGCCAGCTCAGCGGATTCGCGATCCGTTACGTACTGGTGCGGGACGGCGCTCCGAAGGAGATGAGCCGGGTCCTCGACGCGACCCCGGGCCTCAGCCGGCTGAGCCAGCTGGACGGCAGTGCGCTGTGGCGGGTCGACCGGCAGGTCGCCCGCGTCATGATCATCCCGTCCGGCGCCGACGACGAACCGCTGCCCGTGGGCTCCCTCCCCGTCGAGGCGCACACAAAGATTCCGGCAGGCGGCTCCGGCAGGGTGCTGCGGATCGCCGATGCCGCCGACCCCGGCTGGGAGGCCACGCTCAACGGGCGCGCCCTGACCCGGAAGACCGTCGACGGCTGGGCCCAGGGCTTCGAGCTCCCCGCCGAAGGCGGCACCCTGGACCTCACGTACAACACCCCGCTCACCCACACCGCCTGGATCTGGGCCCAGGCCGCGCTGGCCGTGGTCCTGGTGGTCCTCGCCCTGCCCGGCCGGCGCCGGGAGATCGACGACGACCTGCCCGAGGAGGACGTGGCAGTCCCCTCGGAGCCGGTCGCGGGCGAGGGGCGCCGGGCACGCAGGCTGCGCGCGGCCGCCCAGGCGGAGTCGGAGGCCGAGTCGGAGCCGGGCGGGAGCGCCGAGGAGGCGGCGGGGGAGTACATCCCCGCACAGCAGACGGCCGAACCGCATCCGCAGCAGACCGACGACCAGGAAGTGTTCGCCCCGCAGGCCGACAGCGGTCAGTACCCGGCGGTGCCGCAGCAGCAGTACGGCGAATGGGACGCGCAGCAGTACCAGGGCGCCGACTACCAGCAGTACCAGGGCGAGCAGTACCAGGACGGCCAGTACGGCACGCAGCAGGAGCACCAGGCGACCGCCGACCCGTACCAGCAGAACGCCTACGACCCGTACGGCTACGCGCAGCAGCAGCAGCAGTACGACCCGCAGGCCCAGTACGCCCCCCAACCCCCGCAGTACGACCCGCAGGCTCCGTACGACCCCCA
Source organism: Streptomyces sp. NBC_01224 (assembly GCF_036002945.1). Classification (NCBI taxonomy): domain Bacteria; kingdom Bacillati; phylum Actinomycetota; class Actinomycetes; order Kitasatosporales; family Streptomycetaceae; genus Streptomyces; species Streptomyces sp. NBC_01224. Next base: position 5,558,572 of record NZ_CP108529.1, read on the forward strand.
GGTCCACTACGGCCAACAGAGCCAGTACGACCCGCAGAACCCCGACGAGAACCCCGTCCCGGGCCAGAACCCGTGGCCGACCGGTAACGCATCGCGAGGCGAGTCCGAGTGAAGTCCACCAGCCTGTCCCTCATCGCGGGCACCGTCGCCCTCGCCGCCGTCACCGGCTTCGCAGCGCTCACCGCGCCCGGCGACGGGGGCACGACGGAGGCGAAGGCCGCCACCCGGCTGCCGGTGGAACGGTCCAGCCTGCTCTGCCCGGCGCCCGGTCTCTCGGACCTCGCGGAGACGACATACACGTCATTCACCCCGGCGGGCGGCGGCGGCGAGGCCGGTACGGCCGAACTGAAGCAGTCCACGTCCACAACGGCCGACGACGCCACGAACAAGGACGGGAACAAGGACAAGAAGGACAAGAAGGGCGAGAAGGGCAAGGCGAAGGCGGATTCCGGAAAGCCGGTCGTCTCCCTCAAGGAGCCCGGCAAGCCGGCGACCGCCGACGAGTCCGGCGCCGACGCCCCCGCGCTGGTCGGCACCGCCACCGGCCGCCTGGCCCCTGGCTGGACCACCCAGCAGACCACCACGGTCGAGGCGGGCGGCGCCCGCGGCCTGCTCGGCGTCAGCTGCACCGGACCCGACACGGACTTCTGGTTCCCGGCCGCGAGCACCGCGAAGTCCCGCGAGGACTACGTCCACCTCACCAATCCGGACGACACCGCGGCCGTGGCCGACATCGAGCTGTACGGGCCGGACGGCACCCTCAAGTCCGATGTGGGCGAGGGCATCACGGTGCCCGCCCGGTCCAGCGTCCCGGTCCTGATCTCCACGCTGACCAGCGAGGTGGCCGAGGACGTGACCGCCCACGTCACCACCCGTACCGGACGCGTCGGCGCGGTCGTCAGGGCCGCGGACGAAGGGGTCGGCAGCGACTGGCTGGCCGCCTCGGCCGACCCGACGGGCACCCTGGTGCTCCCCGGCATCCCGGCGGACGCCACCTCGGTCCGCCTGGTGGCCTTTGCACCCGGCGACGACGACGCCGATCTGAAGGTGAAACTGCTCGCCAAGAACGGCGCGATCTCCCCGGCCGGACACGAGGACCTCCACGTCAAGTCGAGGATGACCGCGGGCGTCGACCTGAAGGACATCACCAGGGGTGAAGCCGGCTCCCTGCTGCTCACTCCGGCCCGGGGCGGAAAGGGCACCCCGGTGGTGGCCGCGCTGCGTGTGGTCCGCGGCAAGGGTGACGCGCAGGAGGTCGGCTACATCCCGGCGACCGGCCCGGTGGGCGCACAGGCGACCGTGGCCGACAACCGGGCCAAGGGCTCCACCCTCTCGCTCACCGCGCCGGGCGCCACCGCCACCGTGAAGGTCACCGCCTCCGCCGGCAGTGGGGGCGGCGAACAGGCCGTCAAGACGTACACGGTCAAGGGCGGTACGACGCTCGCGGTCACCCCGCCCGTACCGTCCGGGCTCAAGGGCAGCTACGCGCTGACGGTGGAGACACAGTCGGGCGGCCCGGTCCACGCCGCACGCACGCTCGCCCTGCCGCAGGACGGCATCCAGATGTTCACCGTGCAGACCCTGCCGGACGACGGCGGAACGGTCGAGGTGCCCGCGGCGGAGCAGGACCTGTCGGTCCTGGACGACTGAGCGGGCGGGCGGTACGGGTGGGACCGGGCGCCGGGCCCGCTCGTACCGCCGCTCCTACTCCTGTCCGTACCGCGGATCGACCGACTCCGGCGAAAGACCGAGCAGGTCCGCGACCTGCTCCACCACGACCTCGTGCACCAGCAGGGCGCGCTCGTCGCGGTTCTTGGTGCGGATCTCGACGGGCCGCCGGTAGACGATGATCTGCGCGGGCCGGTCCTTCTCCGCCGAGACCGCACGCCCCAGCGGTACGGTCTCCTCCTGAGTCCCCGGCACATCGAGCACCATGAAGTCGACATCGGCCAGCTGCGGCCAGCGCCGCTCCAGCCGTTCCACCGAATCCTGCACGAGATCCCGGAAGTTCTCCGCCCTGCTGGCCGAGAGCGGGACCTGGGGCGGGGCGACGGGCCCGCGCATGCCGCGGCCATGGCGGTCACGACGGCGGGGGCGCGGCTCGGGCGGGTGGGGAGGTACGGGACTGTCCATCACTGACGCAGGGTAACTCTCTGCGGCACAGGTGGATCGCTGCTTCCTGACAAGGCGTCGGCATGTCCAATCCTGAACAATCAGGCCAGACGAGAGCCCGTTTCAGGCCCAGCTCCTGACCATTGATCTCCTGCTGAATGACAGCTTTTGTGCCGAGTGGTGACCGGAATCGTTGCCGATACGGTCTGTGCCCCCGGGTTCCTCCGCAGGTCAGAAGGACCGCCCGGAAGGCGGTTGTGCCGGAGGTTTCAGGGCGACACGGTGGGGTGACCTGAGGGAGAGTCGTCGCAGCCCGCTCAAGAGTGCGGTACCGTCCAACATCGTGAGCCCTGTACGTCGCTGTTCGCGCACCGCGTGCGGCCGCCCTGCCGTCGCGACACTGACGTACGTCTATGCCGACTCGACTGCGGTCCTCGGCCCGCTCGCCACCTATGCCGAGCCCCACTGCTACGACCTCTGTGCCGAGCACAGTGAGCGGCTGACCGCACCACGTGGCTGGGAGGTCGTCAGGCTCTCCGACCCCTCCGCTCCCACGCGCCCCAGCGGCGACGACCTCGAAGCACTTGCCAACGCCGTACGGGAAGCGGCGCGGCCGCACGACCGCGGAACCGACGGCAGGGGCGGCGGCCCGCAGACCGCGGACCCGATGGAGGTCGGTCGCCGCGGCCATCTGCGGGTGCTGCGCTCACCGGACTCCTGAGCACGCCGTTCGTGGCCGCGGCAGGTGCCGGACCGGCCTTCCTCTCGCCGGTGCTCGGCTGGTTCGGCGTCGCGGTCTCCGGCTCCGACACCTCTGCGAACGCCCTCTTCGGCGCACTTCAGGTCTCGGCGGCACGCGAATCGGGCCTGTCACCGGAACTGCTGGCCGCGGCGAACAGCTCCGGTGGGGTGCTCGGCAAGATGATCTGCCCGCAGAACCTGACGATCGCGTGCGCGGGGGTCGGCCTGGCCGACGCGAGGGGCCCTGCTGCGCAAGGTGCTGCCGTGGAGCCTGGGACTGCTGCTTGTGATGTGCCTGATCGTGCTGGCACAGAGCACGACGGCGCTGGGCTGGATGCCGCCTTGAGCAGCACGGCACTCAACCCCGCCCGGCAATGAGGACAAAGCGACAACCGGCCGTCCTCGGTCACCGTAGGCACAGCCAGGCAACCGCACAGCCGCACAGCCGCAAGACCCCACGGCCCGCCCGAACGGCCGCCGGGTAGTTTGGGCGGTCCGCAGAAATCTCAGGAGGACCGGCCCGTGGCTGCTGATCTGTCGCAGATCGTCAAGGCGTACGACGTGCGCGGAGTGGTGCCCGACCAGTGGGACGAATCGCTGGCCGAGCAGTTCGGGGCGGCGTTCGTCGAGGTGACGAGCGCGGACGCGATCGTGATCGGCCACGATATGCGGCCCTCGTCGCCCGGTCTCTCGGGAGCCTTCGCGCGCGGCGCCGCGGCGCGCGGCGCGGATGTCACACTGATCGGCCTCTGCTCGACCGACCAGCTGTACTTCGCCTCCGGCAGCCTCGGCCTCCCCGGCGCGATGTTCACCGCCTCGCACAATCCGGCGCAGTACAACGGCATCAAGCTCTGCCGGGCGGGCGCCGCACCCGTGGGCCAGGACACCGGACTCTCCGAGATCCGCGCCCTGGTCGAGAAGTGGTCCGAGACCGGCACACCGCAACCGGCCGCCACCCCCGGCACCGTCACCGAGCGAGAGACGCTCCCCGACTACGCCGCGCATCTGCTGTCCCTGGTCGACCTCGCATCGATCCGCCCGCTGAAGGTCGTCGTCGACGCGGGCAACGGCATGGGCGGCCACACCGTCCCCACCGTCTTCGCGGAGCTCCCCGTCGACCTCGTGCCGATGTACTTCGAGCTCGACGGCACGTTCCCCAACCACGAGGCCAACCCCCTCGACCCGAAGAACCTCGTCGACCTCCAGGCCCGCGTCGTGGCCGAGGGCGCCGACCTGGGCCTCGCCTTCGACGGCGACGCCGACCGCTGCTTCGTCGTCGACGAGCGGGGCGCGGGCGTCTCCCCGTCAGCGATCACCGCCCTGGTCGCGGCCCGCGAACTCGCCCGTAACGGCGGCAAGGGCACCGTCATCCACAACCTGATCACGTCCCTCTCGGTCCCCGAGGTCGTCCGCGAGAACGGCGGAATCCCGGTCCGTACCCGCGTGGGCCACTCCTTCATCAAGGCCGAGATGGCCGAGCACGGCGCGATCTTCGGCGGCGAACACTCCGCGCACTACTACTTCCGTGACTTCTGGAACGCCGATACGGGCATGCTCGCCGCGCTCCACGTCCTGGCCGCGCTGGGCGGCCAGCCGGGCACGCTGTCGGAACTGGTCGCCCAGTACGACCGCTACACCGGATCCGGCGAGATCAACTCCACGGTCGCCGACCAGCCGGGCCGCACGGCAGCGGTACGTGAAACCTTCGCACCCCGCGACGGTGTCACGACCGACGACCTGGACGGCCTGACGGTCACGGGACCGGACTGGTGGTTCAACCTCCGAGCCTCCAACACGGAACCCCTGCTGCGTCTGAACGTCGAGGCCCGAGACGAGCAGACGATGACGGCGGTACGGGACGAGGTGCTGGCACTGGTCCGGGAACGGGCCTCGTAGGGCGAGTCCGGCGGTTCCGACCTGTCCAGCGATTCCAGCCCGCCCGGCGATGTCAGCCCCTCCGGCGTTTGACGAGCGGGGTCCGGCCCGGGCCGGTTCGGGAAAGGGCAGGTAGGGCAATGGCCCGCCGCAGGCGCCCACCCCGCCCCCACCCCGGCCCGGGCCGCGCCCCCCGCACCCCGGCGGTAGGCTGACGTCGCCCGATCCGCGCGAACCCGAACCGCTTGTTCGAATGCTTGAAGGGACTCACCCCATGCCGCTCGAAGCCGGCCTTCTGGAGATCCTCGCCTGCCCGGCCTGTCACTCTCCGCTCGACGACCGGTCGGCAGCCGACAGCCCCGAGCTGGTCTGCACCGGCACGGATTGCGGCCTGGCCTACCCGGTACGGGACGGCATCCCGGTCCTCCTCGTCGACGAGGCCCGCCGCCCCGCGTAACGGCATCCGCGCCCCGCGCCCCGCACGGTGATCAGCACGTGATCGGAGGACCGTCCCCATGCTCGACGAGTCGCTGCTCGACGCCCCGGAAGCCCTGGCCCGAGCCGACCGCCGCGGCCTGCTCCGCGGCGCCGCCGAGGCCGGGGCCCGGGTCCGTACCGCCGCCCGGCACGCGGCGGAGGCCGGGATCGCCGCACTGAACCCGGAAGGCCGTCCCCGCGCCGTACTCGTCGCGGGCTCCGGCACCGCCGCGTCCGGCGTCGCCGACCTGATCACTGCCCTGGCAGGCGCCTCCGCGCCCGTCACCCGTATCCACCCCACCGGGGTCGCCCCCGCCGCGGGCGCGATGCGCTGGACGCTGCCCGGCTGGGCCGGCTCCGTGGACCTGCTGCTCATCGTCACGGCCGACGGTTCCGAGCCGGGCCTCTCCCTTCTCGCCGAACAGGCGTACCGCCGCGGCTGCAGCGTCGTGGCCGTCGCCCCCCGCCAGTCACCGCTGCGCGAGGCGATCGACGGGGCGCACGGACTCGTCGTGCCGATGGCCTCCGCTCCGCACGGCGAGTACGACGCCGAGACGTCGGCCGCGGGCCCCGGCACGCTCTGGGCCCTGTTCACCCCGCTGCTCGCGCTGCTCGACCGGGTCGGCCTGGTCACCGCGTCGGCCGAGGCGTTGCAGGGCGTCGCCGACCGCCTCGACCGCACCGCGGAACGCTGCGGTCCCGCCATCGCCACGTACAGCAACCCGGCCAAGACCCTCGCTGCCGAACTCGCCGACAGCCTGCCCCTCATCTGGACGGAGGGCGAAGCCGCGGCCCCGGTCGGCCGCAGATTCGCCGCCGTCCTGGCCGAGCTGTCAGGCCGCCCGGCCCTCGCCGCCGAACTCCCCGAGGCGCTTCCCGCTCACGGCGCACTGCTGGCGGGCACATTCGCCGCCGGGGCCGACCCCGACGACTTCTTCCGCGACCGGGTCGACGAGCCGGAGCCCCTGCACGCCCGCGTCGTACTGCTCCGCGACCGCCCCACCGGCGGCCTGAGCGCCGGGCCCGCCGCCCGCGAACTGGCCCTCGGCCACGACACGGCGATCAGCGAACTCGAACCGGACGAGGGCACCGAGCTCGAAGCCCTCGCCGAACTCCTCGCGGTCACCGACTTCGCCGCCGTCTACCTGGCACTCGCCTCGGCAGCTCGCGCCTGACCGCCCGGGCCTACCCGCACCACGCACACCCCCTCCGATCCACGCATCTCACAAGGACGAACTCATGGACCGGCTCTCCAACACCGTGCGCCCTTACGCCTGGGGCTCCACCACCGCCATCCCCGAGCTGCTCGGCATCGCCCCCACCGGCGAACCCCAGGCCGAGATGTGGATGGGCGCCCACCCCGGAGCCCCCTCCCGCCTGACCCGCGCAACCGGCACCGCAGAGGCCGGCCCCGAGCAGCCTCTCACCGACGTCATCGCCGCTGACCCGGAGCGCGAACTGGGCCGGGCCACCGTCGAAAAGTTCGGCCCCCGCCTGCCCTTTCTCCTCAAACTGCTCGCCGCAGGCGCCCCACTCTCTCTCCAGGTCCACCCCGACCTCGCACAGGCCGAGCAGGGTTACGAGGACGAGGAGCGCCGATCCGTCCCGATCGACGCACCCCATCGCACGTACAAGGACGCCAACCACAAGCCCGAGCTGATCTGCGCGCTCACCCCCTTCGCCGGCCTGTGCGGCTTCCGCAGGCCCACCGAGGCCGCCGAGGCGATGGCGGCACTGGGCGTCGACTCCCTCAAGCCGTACGTCGACCTCCTCGGCGCCCACCCCGAAGAGGCGGCCCTGCGCGAGGTCCTCACCGCGATCCTCAGCGCCGACGCGACGGAGATGGCCGAAACGGTGAACCTGGCGGCCGCTGCCGCCGAACGGCTCGGCGGCGCCCACGCCCCGTACGCCCGGATCGCCCACCACTTCCCCGGCGACCCCGGTGTCATCGCGGCGATGCTGCTGAACTACGTAGAACTCCAGCCCGGCGAAGCCCTGTTCCTCGGTGCGGGTGTTCCGCACGCCTACCTCGACGGCCTCGGCGTCGAGATCATGGCCAACTCGGACAATGTGCTGCGCTGCGGACTCACGCCCAAGCACATCGACGTGCCAGAACTCCTGCGCATCGTCCGCTTCGAGGCGACCGACCCCGGCGTCCTGCGCCCCGAGGCGTCCCCGTCAGGCGAGGAGCTGTACGAGACGCCCGTGGACGAATTCCGACTCTCGCGCTTCGACCTGTCGCCCGGCGCCGACCCCGTCGACCTGACCAGGGACACCCCGCAGATCCTGCTCTGCACCGCGGGCGCCCCGAAGGCGGGCACGGTCGGTCTCACCCCCGGGGCCTCGGTTTTCGTACCCTCCGGCGAGAAGGTCGAAGTGTCCGGTACGGGAACCCTGTTCCGCGCCACTGTGGTGGCCTGACGTACCGTCCGCATCAGCGGCTGCAACAATGTCCGGCCGTACCGCGGCGCCAGAGCCGCAGCACCGAAGAAGGGACACCAGGCACCCATGAGTGCGTCAGGCGGAACCAAGGCGATCGTGGCGGCACTCGGCGCCAACCTCGCGATCGCAGTGGCCAAATTCGTGGCGTTCCTGTTCAGTGGCTCGTCGTCGATGCTCGCGGAGAGCGTCCACTCGCTCGCAGACTCGGGCAACCAGGGCCTGCTGCTGCTCGGCGGCAAGAAGGCCCAGCGCGAGGCCACCCCCCAGCACCCCTTCGGCTACGGTCGCGAGCGCTACATCTACGCCTTCCTCGTTTCCATCGTGCTGTTCTCGGTCGGTGGCATGTTCGCGGTGTACGAGGGCTACGAGAAGATCAAGCACCCGCACGAGATCGAGGCCTGGTACTGGCCGGTCGGTGTGCTGATCTTCGCGATCATTGCCGAGGGTTTCTCCTTCCGTACGGCCATCAAGGAGTCCAACGAGACCCGCGGATCGCTCTCCTGGAAGGAGTTCATCCGCCGCGCGAAGGCCCCCGAGCTCCCCGTCGTGCTCCTGGAGGACTTCGGCGCGCTGATCGGTCTGGTCCTCGCCCTCGCAGGTGTCGGCCTGGCCCTCGGGACCGGCAACGGGGTCTGGGACGGAATCGGCACCCTCTGCATCGGTGTCCTGCTGATCATCATCGCGATCGTGCTCGCCGCCGAGACGAAGTCCCTGCTGCTCGGCGAGGCGGCCGGCGCCGACCAGGTCGAGAAGATCAAGGCCGCGGTCGTCGACGGCGACACGGTCACCGCCGTCATCCACATGCGTACGCTCCACCTCGGCCCGGAGGAACTGCTCGTCGCCGCCAAGATCGCGGTGCAGCACGACGACACGGCCACCGAAGTGGCCAACGCCATCAACGCCGCCGAGAGCCGGATCCGTGAGGCGGTCCCGATCGCCCGGGTCATCTACCTGGAACCGGACATCTACAGCGAGGCCGCCGCCGCGGCGGGCATCAACCCCGGCAAGGCCCCGGGCGGAGCCCCCGGCGACACCCCGGACACCCCGACGGAATCCGGCCACTGACCACCCCCTCCACCCGCCCTCCCGCCCGCTCCCGGAACGTCGTCCGACCGCATCCCAACAGCATCCCGACCGCTCTCCGGCCACGTCTCGGCCCGGGGCGGACTGGGAGCGACTGGGCCGATCGGTGTAGATTCGACGGCAGTGTCAGACGTCGCTGCTGATGGCGGTCGATCGGTCCGTACGCGCGGACCGGCCGAGGGAGAGAGGGCCTCCGACGGACTGCGCTGCGAGCGTCCGGGCATTCGTGTGCCCGCCGCCGCAGAGCCATCCGTGCCCCACCTCGACCCCATTACGAGGAGCAGCCCGTTATGACGACGGTCGCCAATCGACAGGACTTCAAGGTCGCCGACCTCTCCCTCGCGGTGTTCGGCCGCAAGGAGATCACCCTCGCCGAGCACGAGATGCCCGGCCTGATGTCGATCCGCAAGGAGTACGCCGCCACGCAGCCGCTGGCCGGCGCCCGCATCACCGGTTCGCTGCACATGACCGTGCAGACGGCCGTGCTGATCGAGACCCTGGTCGCCCTCGGCGCCGAGGTCCGCTGGGCCTCCTGCAACATCTTCTCCACCCAGGACCACGCCGCCGCGGCCATTGCCGTCGGCCCGAACGGCACCCCGGACGCCCCGGCGGGCGTCCCGGTCTTCGCCTGGAAGGGCGAGACGCTGGAGGAGTACTGGTGGTGCACGGAGCAGGCCCTGACCTGGCCGAACACCCCCACCGGCGGCCCGAACATGATCCTCGACGACGGTGGTGACGCCACCCTCCTCGTCCACAAGGGCGTCGAGTTCGAGAAGGCCGGTGCGGCCCCGGACCCGTCGACCGCGGACAGCGAGGAGTACGCCCACATCCTCACCCTGCTGAACCGCACCCTCGGCGAGTCCCCGCAGAAGTGGACCCAGCTGGCGTCCGAGATCCGCGGTGTCACCGAGGAGACCACGACCGGTGTGCACCGGCTGTACGAGATGCACCGCGACGGCACCCTCCTCTTCCCGGCGATCAACGTCAACGACGCGGTCACCAAGTCCAAGTTCGACAACAAGTACGGCTGCCGCCACTCGCTGATCGACGGCATCAACCGCGCCACCGACGTCCTGATCGGCGGCAAGACCGCCGTCGTCTGCGGCTACGGCGACGTGGGCAAGGGCTGCGCGGAGTCCCTGCGCGGCCAGGGCGCCCGGGTCATCGTCACGGAGATCGACCCGATCTGCGCCCTGCAGGCGGCGATGGACGGCTACCAGGTCGCCACCCTCGACGACGTCGTCGGCCAGGCCGACATCTTCGTCACCACGACGGGCAACAAGGACATCATCATGGCCGCCGACATGGCCAAGATGAAGCACCAGGCCATCGTCGGGAACATCGGCCACTTCGACAACGAGATCGACATGGCCGGCCTGGCGCAGGTCGACGGCATCGTCAAGGACGAGGTCAAGCCGCAGGTCCACACCTGGACGTTCCCCGACGGCAAGGTCCTCATCGTCCTGTCCGAGGGCCGCCTGCTGAACCTGGGCAACGCCACCGGCCACCCCTCGTTCGTGATGTCCAACTCGTTCGCGGACCAGACCCTGGCCCAGATCGAGCTGTTCACCAAGCCCGAGGAATACCCGACCGACGTCTACGTGCTTCCCAAGCACCTGGACGAGAAGGTCGCCCGCCTCCACCTCGACGCGCTCGGCGTGAAGCTCACGACGCTCCGCCCCGAGCAGGCCGCCTACATCGGCGTCGAGGTCGAAGGCCCGTACAAGCCCGACCACTACCGCTACTGATCCCGCCCGCCAGTGACCGCGCACGTCACCACCGGTCAGTGACGACCGGCCGCTGACAGACGGAACAGCCTCAGCAGCAGCTACGAGCGCAGGCCCCCGCACCCCCGTGTCGGGGGCCTGCCCCGTACCGCACCCGCTCAGCCCGAGGAACCTCGAAGGACCCCATGCCCCGCGGCCGATATTCGCTCCATGATCTTCACGATCACACCCTCCTCGGCGAAGAACACTTCCAGTGCGCCCCCGGCCCCTCCGGCTGGCGCTACGTCTCCCAGACCACCGCCCCTTCCGGCGATCACCTCGGCTCCGTCGACCTCACCCTCGACGAACTGGGCCGCCCCATCCGGCTCGAACTCCGCGCTGCGAGCTGGCAGGTCCGCGGCGCCGCCCTCGAAGGCGTCACCTGGGTCCGTACCGACCCGACCGGCACTCATGCCACTGAAGGCAATGTGCGCGCCCACGCCTTCACCGGCACATCCCCCGCATTCCTCATCGCGACCTCACGACTGCTGCGCCTCACCCCCGATTCCCCCGCGACCCGCGTCCGCCTGGTCGCCTTCACGGACCCGGTCCTCGCTCCCCGCACCGTCGACCAGTCCTGGGCCCTGGTCAACAGTGAAGCGCACGCCACTGACAACGGCCCTCTGACGGTGGACGAATACCAGGTCAGCGCCCTGGACACCGGCGAGCAGCACACCATTCACATCGCCGGCGACGTGGTCCTGTCGGCCCCCGGGATCGAGCTCGAAGACCTGGAGTCCCCGCCCTCGCCTCGCTAGGCAGGCGGCGCGAACCCCGTTGCAGCGGGTGCTGTTCCGCCCTCCTCCACTGCCGGGGCCACGGGAACACCCGCCGCCGCACCTCCCGTGGACGGCCCGGACCCCACCGGCACGGAAGCAATGGCCCCACCCGCCTGTACTCCGCTCCCTGTCTGCGCAGCGACGAACACCCGCCGCGCATCCCGCGCCTGCCGCTCGTTCACCACCGCCGCCAGATACGCCCCGGCGGGTACCCCCTCGGGCACCGGAACCCCGGTCTTCGTCGCCAGCTCCACAGCCAGTCGCTCCGCCATCGACCGGCCCACCTGCGCGTCGAGCTGATGCATCCGCGTCAGGTACTGGCGTATTGCCAGCCACAGACCGTCCGGCACCGCTGACAGATCCAGCCCCGCGAACCGCCCGACCAGCCACGGCGGTGGAGGTGGCACAGCAGCAACTCGTCCCGCCGACACCCGCTCCCGTACAACAAGCGTCCCCGCGAACACGTCCCCGAGCCGTCGCCCCCGCGCCGACACCAGCGAGGCGATACAGGCGACAACCCCGAGCGTCATCAGAATCTCGACGACCCCCATGGCCCCGCGCACCAGCGCATGCCGAAACCGGATCGGCCCCCCGTCGTCCCGGACCACCCGCAGCCCGCACGCCAGTTTCCCCAGCGAACGCCCATGGCTGAGCGTCTCCACCGCGATCGGCCCGCCCACCAGCACCAGCAGAAAGGACGCGACGGATACGGCCGCAAGTGCCGCCTCATCCAGCGTCGCCGTCGCGATGGCCAACCCGATCGACACCAGAACGAACGCCGCCCCCACCACGGCAACATCGATGGCCAGCGCCAGCGCTCGGCTGGGCAATTTCGCCGGACGCAACCCCAGCACGACCGCGTCCCCGGTCACAAGCTCACTCATCGCCGCCCCATCCTTCGCCGATCTTCCCTGCCCCTCGGGACCTCAGTCTGCCAAGCTGACCCGCAGCGCGCCGCCGTAGTACGAACCCGTACGCACCTATGCCTGGAGCAGCAGCCGACCATGGACCTCGACGTCTTCGTGACCGCCCACCGCACCGAGTGGGACCGCCTGGACCATCTCCTGCACCGCGGGCGCCGACTCACCGGCGCGGAAGCCGACGAACTCGTCGACCTCTACCAGCGCACGGCCACCCATCTCTCCCTACTCCAGTCCGGCGCCCCGGACCCGATGCTCACCGCGCGCCTCACTCAGCTCGTGGCCCGAGCCCGATCCACGGTCACAGGCACCCGCCGAGCCTCCTGGCGAGACGCCACCAGCTTCCTGACGGCCGGCTTCCCCGCCGCCGTCTACCGGTCCAGGCACTGGTGGATACCCACGGCCGTCCTCTCCACGCTGCTGGCCGCAGTCATCGGCTGGTGGATCGGCACGCATCCGGAAGTCCAGTCGGCCATCGCGGCTCCGGACGACCTCCGCCGCCTGACCAGCCCGGGCGGGGAGTACGAGACCTACTACTCCAGCCACCCGGCCGCATCGTTCGCCGCCCAGGTATGGACGAACAACGCCCAGGCCGCAGCCATGTGCCTGGTCCTGGGAGCGTTCCTCGGCATCCCGGTGATCTGGATCCTCTTCGTCAACGTGCTCAACCTTGGCGTCGGCCTCGGCCTGATGTCCTCAGCCGGCCGGCTCGACACCTTCCTGGGGCTGGTTCTCCCACACGGCCTGCTCGAACTCACTGCCGTCTTTGTCGCAGCGGGTACGGGCCTGCGCCTGGGCTGGACGGTCATCGACCCGGGCCCGCGCACCCGCCGCTCAGCCCTCGCCCAACAGGGCCGGGCCGCGATCGGCATGGCCATCGGCCTCGCACTGGTCCTGTTCGTCTCGGGCGTCATCGAAGGCTTCGTCACCCCCTCCGATCTCCCGACCTGGGGGCGCATCACCATCGGCATTGCGGCCGAGCTGGCCTTCCTCGCGTACGTCTACATCCTGGGCGGCCGAGCAGCGCGAGCAGGAGACGGGGGCGACGTCGATGCCACGGAGCGCAGCGCCGAGCTCCCGGTCGCTGCCTGATGTGCGTACGCCCCCGCTGACCTGCTAGTCTCCTCTTCGCCCCAAAAGACCGTTGACATGGTCCGCCAGGGGAGGTAGATTTTAACGGTTGCGTCGGACTGGACAGGTCCGATCCCAACGGTTAGCATCTTCCTCGCTCTCACCGGAAATTGAATTTCCGCAGAGCCATTGATTCTCTTACTTCCGAATCAGGTAGCCGATGAAATCGGCTGAATGCTTCTGATAAAGTCGAGTCAGCCGAAAGGCGAAGGCCACTCCAACGGCCATCGGAATTCAAATTCGGACCGGAAATGGAACGGAAAAGAATCTGGTAAGGTTGGAACCGCCGGAAAGGGAAACGCGAAAGCGAAGAACTGGAAAGCGAAACCCGCTTCGACCGGGAATCGGACACGAAAGAGTCTGATAGAGTCGGAAACGCAAGACCGAAGGGAAAGCCCGGAGGAAAGCCCGAGAGGGTGAGTACAAAGGAAGCGTCCGTTCCTTGAGAACTCAACAGCGTGCCAAAAGTCAACGCCAGATATGTTGATACCCCGGCCTGTTTCGGCAGGTTGGTGGTTCCTTTGAAAGTCCTGCCGGGCCTCACGGTTCCGGTAGGCAATTTACACAGCGAGGACGCTGTGAACGATCGGTCTTATTCCGGCCGATCGTTCCGCTCTCGTGATGTGTGTCCCGATTACGGGAAAACATTCACGGAGAGTTTGATCCTGGCTCAGGACGAACGCTGGCGGCGTGCTTAACACATGCAAGTCGAACGATGAAGCCCTTCGGGGTGGATTAGTGGCGAACGGGTGAGTAACACGTGGGCAATCTGCCCTTCACTCTGGGACAAGCCCTGGAAACGGGGTCTAATACCGGATAACACTCTGTCCCGCATGGGACGGGGTTGAAAGCTCCGGCGGTGAAGGATGAGCCCGCGGCCTATCAGCTTGTTGGTGGGGTGATGGCCTACCAAGGCGACGACGGGTAGCCGGCCTGAGAGGGCGACCGGCCACACTGGGACTGAGACACGGCCCAGACTCCTACGGGAGGCAGCAGTGGGGAATATTGCACAATGGGCGAAAGCCTGATGCAGCGACGCCGCGTGAGGGATGACGGCCTTCGGGTTGTAAACCTCTTTCAGCAGGGAAGAAGCGAAAGTGACGGTACCTGCAGAAGAAGCGCCGGCTAACTACGTGCCAGCAGCCGCGGTAATACGTAGGGCGCAAGCGTTGTCCGGAATTATTGGGCGTAAAGAGCTCGTAGGCGGCTTGTTGCGTCGGTTGTGAAAGCCCGGGGCTTAACCCCGGGTCTGCAGTCGATACGGGCAGGCTAGAGTGTGGTAGGGGAGATCGGAATTCCTGGTGTAGCGGTGAAATGCGCAGATATCAGGAGGAACACCGGTGGCGAAGGCGGATCTCTGGGCCATTACTGACGCTGAGGAGCGAAAGCGTGGGGAGCGAACAGGATTAGATACCCTGGTAGTCCACGCCGTAAACGTTGGGAACTAGGTGTTGGCGACATTCCACGTCGTCGGTGCCGCAGCTAACGCATTAAGTTCCCCGCCTGGGGAGTACGGCCGCAAGGCTAAAACTCAAAGGAATTGACGGGGGCCCGCACAAGCAGCGGAGCATGTGGCTTAATTCGACGCAACGCGAAGAACCTTACCAAGGCTTGACATACACCGGAAAGCATCAGAGATGGTGCCCCCCTTGTGGTCGGTGTACAGGTGGTGCATGGCTGTCGTCAGCTCGTGTCGTGAGATGTTGGGTTAAGTCCCGCAACGAGCGCAACCCTTGTTCTGTGTTGCCAGCATGCCCTTCGGGGTGATGGGGACTCACAGGAGACTGCCGGGGTCAACTCGGAGGAAGGTGGGGACGACGTCAAGTCATCATGCCCCTTATGTCTTGGGCTGCACACGTGCTACAATGGCCGGTACAATGAGCTGCGATGCCGCGAGGCGGAGCGAATCTCAAAAAGCCGGTCTCAGTTCGGATTGGGGTCTGCAACTCGACCCCATGAAGTCGGAGTTGCTAGTAATCGCAGATCAGCATTGCTGCGGTGAATACGTTCCCGGGCCTTGTACACACCGCCCGTCACGTCACGAAAGTCGGTAACACCCGAAGCCGGTGGCCCAACCCCTTGTGGGAGGGAGCTGTCGAAGGTGGGACTGGCGATTGGGACGAAGTCGTAACAAGGTAGCCGTACCGGAAGGTGCGGCTGGATCACCTCCTTTCTAAGGAGCACTTCTTACCGGGCTTGCTCGGTCAGAGGCCACTACGTCGGCAAATGTTCGGCGGTGGTTGCTCATGGGTGGAACGTTGACTATTCAGTACCTGGTGGTTCAACCGGGTCGTAAGTACTGCTCCTCGGAGCGTGGAAAACGAACCGGATGAATTTCGGGTACTGGGCGCGCTGTTGGGTGTCTGAAGGTATGGCCGCAAGGTTGCCTTCAGTTGCCGGTCCCAGTGAACTCGCCTTTCGGGGTGGGGTGATGGGTGGCTGGTCGTTGTTTGAGAACTGCACAGTGGACGCGAGCATCTGTGGCCAAGTTTTTAAGGGCGCACGGTGGATGCCTTGGCACCAGGAACCGATGAAGGACGTGGGAGGCCACGATAGGCCCCGGGGAGCTGTCAACCGAGCTTTGATCCGGGGGTGTCCGAATGGGGAAACCCGGCAGTCGTCATGGGCTGTCACCCGCTGCTGAACACATAGGCAGTGTGGAGGGAACGAGGGGAAGTGAAACATCTCAGTACCCTCAGGAAGAGAAAACAACCGTGATTCCGGGAGTAGTGGCGAGCGAAACTGGATGAGGCCAAACCGTATGCGTGTGATACCCGGCAGGGGTTGCGCATGCGGGGTTGTGGGATCTCTCTTTCACGGTCTGCCGGCTGTGAGACGAGTCAGAAACCGTTGATGTAGGCGAAGGACATGCGAAAGGTCCGGCGTAGAGGGTAAGACCCCCGTAGCTGAAACATTAACGGCTCGTTTGAGAGACACCCAAGTAGCACGGGGCCCGAGAAATCCCGTGTGAATCTGGCGGGACCACCCGCTAAGCCTAAATATTCCCTGGTGACCGATAGCGGATAGTACCGTGAGGGAATGGTGAAAAGTACCGCGGGAGCGGAGTGAAATAGTACCTGAAACCGTGTGCCTACAAGCCGTGGGAGCGTCGCTGTATGTGCTTGCACATGCAGTCGTGACTGCGTGCCTTTTGAAGAATGAGCCTGCGAGTTTGCGGTGTGTTGCGAGGTTAACCCGTGTGGGGAAGCCGTAGCGAAAGCGAGTCCGAATAGGGCGTTTCAGTAGCACGCTCAAGACCCGAAGCGGAGTGATCTAGCCATGGGCAGGTTGAAGCGGAGGTAAGACTTCGTGGAGGACCGAACCCACCAGGGTTGAAAACCTGGGGGATGACCTGTGGTTAGGGGTGAAAGGCCAATCAAACTCCGTGATAGCTGGTTCTCCCCGAAATGCATTTAGGTGCAGCGTCGTGTGTTTCTTGCCGGAGGTAGAGCACTGGATAGGCGATGGGCCCTACCGGGTTACTGACCTTAGCCAAACTCCGAATGCCGGTAAGTGAGAGCACGGCAGTGAGACTGTGGGGGATAAGCTCCATGGTCGAGAGGGAAACAGCCCAGAGCATCGACTAAGGCCCCTAAGCGTACGCTAAGTGGGAAAGGATGTGGAGTCGCAGAGACAACCAGGAGGTTGGCTTAGAAGCAGCCACCCTTGAAAGAGTGCGTAATAGCTCACTGGTCAAGTGATTCCGCGCCGACAATGTAGCGGGGCTCAAGCGTACCGCCGAAGTCGTGTCATTCATACATTAAGGGCTAACGCCTGTGTGGATGGGTAGGGGAGCGTCGTGTGCCGGGTGAAGCAGCCGCGGAAGCGAGTTGTGGACGGTTCACGAGTGAGAATGCAGGCATGAGTAGCGATACACACGTGAGAAACGTGTGCGCCGATTGACTAAGGGTTCCTGGGTCAAGCTGATCTGCCCAGGGTAAGTCGGGACCTAAGGCGAGGCCGACAGGCGTAGTCGATGGACAACCGGTTGATATTCCGGTACCCGCTTTGAAACGCCCAATACTGAATCAGGCGATGCTAAGTCCGTGAAGCCGGCCCGATCTCTTCGGAGTTGAGGGTAGTGGTGGAGCCGACGAACCAGACTTGTACTAGGTAAGCGATGGGGTGACGCAGGAAGGTAGTCCAGCCCGGGCGGTGGTAGTCCCGGGGTAAGGGTGTAGGCCGTGTGGTAGGTAAATCCGTCACACGTTAAGGCTGAGACCTGATGCCGAGCCGATTGTGGTGAAGTGGATGATCCTATGCTGTCGAGAAAAGCCTCTAGCGAGTTTCATGGCGGCCCGTACCCTAAACCGACTCAGGTGGTCAGGTAGAGAATACCGAGGCGTTCGGGTGAACTATGGTTAAGGAACTCGGCAAAATGCCCCCGTAACTTCGGGAGAAGGGGGGCCATCACTGGTGATCCGATTTACTCGGTGAGCTGGGGGTGGCCGCAGAGACCAGCGAGAAGCGACTGTTTACTAAAAACACAGGTCCGTGCGAAGCCGTAAGGCGATGTATACGGACTGACGCCTGCCCGGTGCTGGAACGTTAAGGGGACCGGTTAGCTGACTTTCGGGTCGGCGAAGCTGAGAACTTAAGCGCCAGTAAACGGCGGTGGTAACTATAACCATCCTAAGGTAGCGAAATTCCTTGTCGGGTAAGTTCCGACCTGCACGAATGGCGTAACGACTTCTCGACTGTCTCAACCATAGGCCCGGTGAAATTGCACTACGAGTAAAGATGCTCGTTTCGCGCAGCAGGACGGAAAGACCCCGGGACCTTTACTACAGTTTGATATTGGTGTTCGGTTCGGCTTGTGTAGGATAGGTGGGAGACTTTGAAGCAGCCACGCCAGTGGTTGTGGAGTCGCCGTTGAAATACCACTCTGGTCGTGCTGGATGTCTAACCTGGGTCCGTGATCCGGATCAGGGACAGTGTCTGATGGGTAGTTTAACTGGGGCGGTTGCCTCCTAAAGAGTAACGGAGGCGCCCAAAGGTTCCCTCAGCCTGGTTGGCAATCAGGTGTTGAGTGTAAGTGCACAAGGGAGCTTGACTGTGAGACCGACGGGTCGAGCAGGGACGAAAGTCGGGACTAGTGATCCGGCAGTGGCTTGTGGAAGCGCTGTCGCTCAACGGATAAAAGGTACCCCGGGGATAACAGGCTGATCTTCCCCAAGAGTCCATATCGACGGGATGGTTTGGCACCTCGATGTCGGCTCGTCGCATCCTGGGGCTGGAGTCGGTCCCAAGGGTTGGGCTGTTCGCCCATTAAAGCGGTACGCGAGCTGGGTTTAGAACGTCGTGAGACAGTTCGGTCCCTATCCGCTGTGCGCGTAGGAATATTGAGAAGGGCTGTCCCTAGTACGAGAGGACCGGGACGGACGAACCTCTGGTGTGCCAGTTGTCCTGCCAAGGGCATGGCTGGTTGGCTACGTTCGGAAAGGATAACCGCTGAAAGCATCTAAGCGGGAAGCCTGCTTCGAGATGAGTATTCCCACCAACTTGATTGGTTAAGGCTCCCAGTAGACGACTGGGTTGATAGGCCAGATGTGGAAGCCCGGTAACGGGTGGAGCTGACTGGTACTAATAGGCCGAGGGCTTGTCCTCAGTTGCTCGCGTCCACTGTGTTAGTTCTGAAATAACGAACGGCCGTGTTGTGTTCCGGTGTTGGTTAATTTCATAGTGTTTCGGTGGTCATTGCGTTAGGGAAACGCCCGGTTACATTCCGAACCCGGAAGCTAAGCCTTTCAGCGCCGATGGTACTGCAGGGGGGACCCTGTGGGAGAGTAGGACGCCGCCGAACTCCTTTTACGGGAAAGCCCCGCACCTCTGGTGCGGGGCTTTTCTGCGTTCACGGTGCGCCGGGAGGGCCCTTTCCCGATGAGTGAATTCTTTGACGCGAGCGGTCGGTCAGAGGCGACCCGCTCCCTTGAGAGCCAGGTAGGCGTCGGCGAGAGCCGGGGCGAGGTTGTCCGGGGTGGCATCGACGACCACCGCGCCGTGGCGCTGGAGCTGCTCTGAGGTGCGGAGTCGCCGTGCTTGGGCCTGCGCGCCGGCTGCGGCCTCGTAGATCGCGTCCACGGTGCCCTTGGCTTCTGCCATCTGTTCGATGTGCGGGTCGGCCACTGAAGCCACCAGCACCGTGTGGCGCTGGGTCAGTCGGCGGAGGACAGGGAGCAGGCCCTCTTCTACGGGCGCCGCGTCCAGACCGGTGAGGAGCACGATCAAGGAGCGACGAGGAGCGTTGGCAAGAACGGCAGCGCTGAGTCCCCGGGCATCCGTTTCCACGAGAGCGGGTTCGACCGGCGCCAGCGCATTCACCATGGCCGACAGGACTTCTCCCGCGGACCTGCCCTGGACCTGAGCGCGGATGCGGCGGTCGTAGGCGAGCAGATCCACGCGGTCGCCCGCACGAGTGGCAAGCGTTGTGAGGAGCAGGGCCGCGTCCAGAGCGGCGTCGAGACGGGGCACGTCACCGACACGACCCGCCGAAGTACGCCCGGTGTCCAGGACGACGAGGATGTGACGGTCCCGCTCGGGGCGCCACGTTCGCACTGCGACGGCGGACTGACGTGCTGTAGCGCGCCAGTCGATGGAGCGCGTGTCGTCACCGGGCACGTAGGCACGCAGGCTGTCGAACTCCGTGCCCTCTCCACGAGTGAGAACGCTGGTGCGGCCGTCCAGCTCGCGGAGCCTGGCGAGGCGGGATGGCAGATGCTTGCGGCTGGTGAAAGGCGGCAGGACACGTACCGTCCACGGAACTTCATGATTTCCCTGGCGGGCCGCAAGCCCTAGAGGTCCGAACGAGCGCACGGTGACGCGTTCGACGCGGCGGTCACCTCGCCGTGTCGGACGCAGGAGGGTGGTCAACCGGCGGCGTTCCCCCGCCGGGATTGTCAGTGTGTGACGGGACGAGGCCTGCTCTGCGCCGGTGGGCCAGCTGCTGGGCGGCCACGCGTCGCGGAGGTGTGCCCGCAGGCGGCGACGGGAAGGGTTGGTTACGGTGAGTTGCACTTCGGCGGCCTCGCCAAGTCGAACGGTTGTATCACCGGATCGGGTGAACTGAAGCGTTCGCACTGGCGCGGCCAGGGCATAGTCGCACAGAATCGCTAGGGAGAGCGGTGCGTTGACCGCGAGCATGCCTGTCCAACTGGGGGCCAGGACGCCTACGGGGAGTGACCCCAGGGCGGCCAGCAAGGCGGTACGTCCGGTGAGGGCCACGGTTACCGCCTCATCGGGGTACGGGTACGTGGGCGAGGACTGCGGTGATGACGGAGTCGGGGGTGACTCCCTCCATTTCCGCCTCGGGCCGCAGTTGGATGCGATGGCGAAGCGTGGGGAGTGCCAGGGCTTTCACGTCATCCGGAATGACGTAGTCACGGCCGGTGAGCCAGGCCCAGGCACGGGCGGTCGACAACAGCGCGGTGGCGCCTCGGGGAGAGACACCGAGGGAGAGCGAGGGGGATTCACGCGTGGCACGACAGATATCGACGACATAGCCGGCGATCTCGGGGGAGACCTTGGTCTGGGCGACTGCGTTGCGGGCGGCTTCCAGATCGGCCGGGCCGGCGACGGGGTGGATGCCCGCTGACTGGAGGTCGCGCGGATTGAAGCCGTCGGAATGACGGGTGAGGACGTTGATCTCCTCGTCGCGGGACGGCAATGGCACCGTCAGTTTAAGGAGAAACCGGTCCAGTTGGGCCTCGGGGAGCGGGTAGGTGCCCTCGTATTCGACGGGATTCTGCGTGGCGGCTACGAGGAAGGGCTCGGGCAGCAGCCGAGGGGTTCCGTCGACGGTGACCTGGCGCTCTTCCATCGCTTCCAGGAGGGAGGCCTGCGTCTTGGGAGGGGTGCGGTTGATCTCGTCGGCGAGAAGCAGGTTGGTGAAGACAGGCCCGGGCTGGAAGGAGAACTGTGCCGTGCGGGCGTCGTAGACAAGTGAGCCGGTGACATCGCTCGGCATCAGGTCGGGGGTGAACTGGACACGCTTGGTGTCGAGTTCGAGTGAGGCCGCGAGAGCCCGGACCAAGAGGGTCTTGGCCACGCCGGGGACGCCTTCGAGGAGTACATGGCCTCGGCAGAGCAGAGCTACGACAAGCCCGGTGACTGCCGGGTCCTGGCCGACCACGGCCTTGGCGATCTCGGAGCGCAGCGCTTCCAGGGATGCGCGGGCTGTGTCGCCGTGCCCGACGGTCTCGGTAGCCCCGGCGGGCTCTGGGGGCGGGACGCTCATGACGTGCGTACCTCACTTTCGAGGGTGTCGAGTTGGTCTGCCAGCTGCACAAGAGCGGCGTCGTCGGACGGGGCGGGTCCGAAGAGCACGGCTTGGACGTCGCTGCTGGTGGTGCTGAGACGGGCGGAAACGGCAGGGACGAGTGTTGCGGGGGAGTGGGCATCGCGTGGGGAGACGCCGGTGAGTGGGGCGATACGGGTGCGGGTGGCGGCGCGCAGTGAGTCGGCGGCCCGGTCGCGGGCGTTCGCCCTGCGGTAGAGGCGGGCTCGGCCCTCGGTGGATTCGGAGGCGCGGATGGCTACGGGCAGCCGCTCGGCCACCAGCGGACCCAGACGACGGGCGCGCCAGATGGCGGCGAGTACGGCGGCCAGTGCGAGTTGCAGGGTGCCCCACAGCCAGCCCCGGGGGATCAGGTCGCCGAAGCTGCGGTCGTTGTGGGCGCCATTGCCGCCGCCCCCGCCGTTCTCGGTGGCAGCAGAGGTATCAGTGAGCGAGGGGAGGTACCAGACCAGATGTGGGCGGGAACCGAGGAGTTGCAGGGCCAGGGAGGCATTGCCCTGGTTTCCGAGCCGGTCGTTGTAGAGAAAGTCGGGAGAACCGAGGAGAACGGTGTCACCCGCGCCCTGTTCGACCAGGAGCAGGGTGGGGAGGCCGTCGCTCGGGAAGCAGGCGATGGTGTTGTCGAGGCCGTCCGAGGCATAGCGGAAGCCTCCCGTTTCGACGTCGCCGGCGTTGCGGGCGGCGGCCAGGGAGCACTGAGGGGCGCGGGTGCCTACCGGTCCGGCGGACCCCGCGCGGACACCGGGGACGAGCGTACCCACGGACGGCGGCCCCGCCGCGAGAAGGACGGTGCGGCCGGCCGAGTGGTTGGTCTTAGCACGGAGTTCGCTCTGCTGGTGCGCTGTCAGCAGATTGGGGGAGGCGACGAGCAGCGTGGTTTCAGGGCCGGCCTGGGCCGTGGCTTCGTCGAGCGTGGTGACCACGTGAACGGAGACGCCACGCGCCTTAAGGAGTTCGGCGACGGCGCGGCTGCCGTAGCGGTCGGCGGAACGGGGGTCGAGGCGGCCGTGCTGGTCTCCGGAGCGCATGGTTGCCAGAGCGATTCCGGCAGCGACGAGTACGAGGAGGGCGAGCAGCAGACCGCGGGTGCGGATCCAGATCTGGTGCGGGGCGAGGGATGCCGAGGTGGTGGGGGCGGCGGTGACCTCGATCATTCGGCTGCTCCCCGGGCCGCGGCTGTCAGGAGAGGCTTGGCGGTTTCAAGATCGAGGTCCAGAGCTCGTACGTCCAGATACGCCTGCTGGTCCGCAGTTCGGCCGCCGTATGTGACATCGTCGAATTCTCTAGCGGCGGCGCGGAGTCGCGTGGCGTGTGCGGGCAGTGGACGGCCCGCTTCGGCGGCGGCCTCGTCGGCGGTGCGCCCGGGGCGGGGGGCGAGCAGGGCGCGCTCCTCCAGGGAGCGGACGATGGCGCGCATGCGTTCCTGGACCGCCTCGTTCCAGCGGTGGGCGGCCGCGTGGGCCTCGGCAGCCGTCCGGTGTTCGGCCGCGCTGCGGGGGCTGTCGTCGAAGAGGGCGTCTGGGGAACGCACGGTGCGGTGCGGGGTGCCCAGCCTCCACCAGAGTGCGGCGACCAGGCCGATGACGACCAGTACGAGCACGACAAGACCGAGTGGGCCGCCCGGTGCGGCGTCGGAGGCCGTGTTCAGGAGATCGCCGATCCAGCCCCAGAGGCGGTCGAGGCCGCGCTGGAGGAGGTTGGGATCGTTCTCGTGGTACGTCGGTTTGGACAGCTCGTGCTTCGCGGCCTCGCGGGCGGGGGCACGTGGAGTGTCCACCGGTATGTCACTGCTCGCGTGGATGAGTAGCCGTGCTGCTGTTGTGCCCCCCGCCCCCGACACGGCATCAGCTCCTGGTGTCGTACCCGGGCAGGCCTGCTGCCCGGGCGAGCTCGAGGTCGAGTGCCTCGCGGCGGATGCGCTGATCGATGTAGAGCAGGGCCATCACACCAGCGGAGAGCGGGTAGGTGATCGTTGCGGTGATCACCTGACCGATGCCGGAGACGATCAGGAACGGCCAGCCGAAGCCCGTGGAGCCGTCCGTGAGGAAGGAGCCGATACCGTCGCCGTTCGTGGCCATCGCGATGACGCTGAACGGGATGGCGATGATCACGCTCACGATGAGGGTCAGCAGCCAGGTGAGCGCCAGGATGCCGAAGGTCCGCCACCATGCGCCCCTGACCAGCTTCGCGGAGCGGCGCATGGAGGTCGTGATCGATTGCCGCTCCAACATCAGCGCCGGCGAGGCGAGACAGAAGCGGACCATCAGCCAGATGACTACGACGAAGGCGGCCATAAGTCCGATGACGACGAGCCCGGCGCCTGCGGCGGAGCCGACCAGCATGCCCGGCAGCAGGCCCACCGCCATGATGGCGGCGCTGATCAAGGCCAGCAGCAATGTCAGACCCAGCAACTGAGCAAGCCGGGGCCGGGCCTCGGCCCATGCGTCGGAGAGCGTCACCGGGCGGCCCAGTACCGAGCGGCTGATCACCACGGTCAGTACGGATGTCGTGATCAGTGTGGCGATCATGGTGATGAGCAGGGACGGCACACTGTTGACCAGCGCCGACTGAGCCGAGTCGGCAGCTTGCCGGAGTGCCTCCGAACCGGTGGCGTTCGGGTCGATCGCTGCGGGTTCCGGCAGCAGATAGCGTTGCACGAGGATGATCGCGATCTGGGCGATCACGGACACGGCCAGCGTGATTCCGAGGACCGTGCGCCAGTGGGCGCGCATCGTGGAGACCGCGCCGTCGAGGATCTCGCCGACGCCGAGTGGCCGGAGCGGGATGACGCCGGGCTTGGCCGCGACGGGCGGCTGCCTCCAGCCGGAGCCGTGCGGCCCACCGCCCCAGCCGGGGGCGGTGGGTGGTGCGCCGGGGCCTGTGCCGGGAGTGCTCGGTGGGGACCACTGCCCTGTGGGCGGCTGCGTGGGGGACCAGTTCCCTGCCGGGCCGCTGCCGTCGACGGGCTCGGAAGGTCGGGGGACGCCCGCCCCCTGACCCTCGGAGGGGGCAGATCCGGGCGAGGCCCAGCCCGGAGTGTCGTTCATTCTCGCTCCTTCACGATCCTGTCCGCTCATCGGCGCGGCAGGTTGGCAGCCATCGTGCCACGCGTTGCTCCGGTACGGGCCTGGCCCTGTATCTCCTTCGTACCTTCATTTGTGGGTGGCTCACCGGGCAGACTGGGCGGATGGCTGATCAGGATGCGCAATCGTCGGTGGGCATCAGGCCTCCCGCGCTCCCCGTACTTCGCTGGGGCGAGCTTCCGGAAGGCCCCGTACTGGTGCTCCTCGACCAGACTCGGCTGCCTGCCGAGGAGGCCGAGCTGGTGTGCACCGATGTGCCCGCGCTGGTTCAGGCGATCCGGACGCTGGCGGTGCGCGGGGCGCCGTTGCTGGGCATCACAGGGGCCTATGGCGTGGCTCTGGCAGCGGTGCGAGGAGACGACGTGGCGGAGGCGGCAGAGTTGCTGGAGCGGGCGCGGCCCACCGCGGTGAATCTCGGTTATGGGGTGCGGCGGGCGGCCGAGGCGTACCAGGCGGCCATGGAGGGGGATCCGGAGCGGGCTGCGGCGGTTGCACTGGCCGAGGCCAGGGCGCTGCACCGGGAGGATGCCGAGGCCAGCGGGCGTATGGCGCGGTACGGGCTCGCACTTCTGGACGAACTGCTGCCCGGTGGTGGGCATCGACTGCTGACCCACTGCAATACGGGGGCGCTCGTCTCGGGTGGTGAGGGCACTGCCTTCGCGGTGGCGCTCGGGGCACATCGGGAGGGGCGGCTGCGTCGGCTGTGGGTGGACGAGACACGTCCGCTGCTGCAGGGTGCCCGGTTGACCGCGTACGAGGCGGCGCGCAATGGCATGCCGTACAGCTTGCTCGTGGACAGCGCCGCAGGTTCGCTGTTTGCCGCGGGGGAGGTGGATGCCGTGATCATCGGGGCGGACCGCATCGCCGCGGACGGATCGGTGGCGAACAAGGTGGGAAGCTATCCGCTGGCTGTGCTCGCGAAATATCACCACGTACCGTTCATCGTGGTGGCGCCGACCACGACCGTGGATCTGGATACCGCGGACGGGGCATCGATCACCGTGGAGGAGCGACCGGGCAATGAAGTGACGGAGCTCACATTCTCGCAGATCGGTGCGGCAGGCGAGGACGTCGGCGGATTGCTCGTGGCACCGGCGGGAACCCCGGCGTACAACCCCGCGTTCGACATCACACCGCCGGAGCTGGTCACGGCGATCGTCACGGAGGAGGGTGCAGTTTCCCCGGTCACGGGGGTCGGACTGGCAGAGCTGTGTGCCAGATCATCGCAGGTAACGATTAGCTAATGGGATGATGTCGATTATGAAGGGACGCGTCCTTGTCGTCGACGACGACACCGCACTGGCCGAGATGCTCGGGATTGTGCTGCGTGGTGAAGGGTTCGAACCGTCGTTCGTAGCGGACGGCGACAAGGCACTTGCCGCATTTCGTGAGGCCAAGCCGGACCTGGTCCTGCTGGATCTGATGCTGCCCGGTAGGGACGGCATCGAGGTCTGCAGGCTGATCAGGGCCGAGTCGGGTGTGCCGATCGTCATGCTCACTGCCAAGAGCGACACGGTTGACGTGGTGGTGGGCCTGGAATCCGGGGCCGACGACTACATCGTCAAGCCGTTCAAACCTAAGGAGTTGGTTGCCCGGATCAGGGCACGTCTGCGAAGGTCCGAGGAACCCGCGCCGGAGCAGCTGGCCATCGGGGATCTGGTCATCGATGTGGCCGGTCATTCGGTGAAGCGGGAGGGGCAGTCGATCGCCCTCACCCCGCTGGAGTTCGACCTGCTGGTCGCACTCGCCCGTAAGCCGTGGCAGGTCTTCACCCGTGAGGTACTGCTGGAGCAGGTCTGGGGATACCGCCACGCTGCCGACACCCGGCTGGTGAACGTGCATGTCCAGCGCCTGCGCTCCAAGGTCGAGAAGGACCCGGAGCGGCCCGAGATCGTGGTGACCGTCCGAGGTGTCGGTTACAAGGCCGGACCGAGCTGATATGCCCATGAGTAGCGCTGCTCCGCAGCCCGGGGAGCCGGGAGCCCGTGCGGAGCGGGCTGCTGCTCCAGGACAGGAGGCGTCCCAGGTCCGACGTCTTCTGCAGGGTGGCCGGTTGTTCCACGACCGGGCGCCCGGCGGTCCTGTGCCGCGACTGCTGATGCGCT
Organism: Streptomyces sp. NBC_01224; assembly: GCF_036002945.1. Lineage (NCBI taxonomy): Bacteria > Bacillati > Actinomycetota > Actinomycetes > Kitasatosporales > Streptomycetaceae > Streptomyces > Streptomyces sp. NBC_01224. The sequence continues at coordinate 5,585,379 of NZ_CP108529.1, forward strand.
GGGTGCGGCGTCCGCTGCTGCCCGCCGTGCGGCTTTGGCGACGCAACCTCCAGTTGCGGGTCGTCGCGGGCACGCTGCTCATGTCGCTCGGTGTGGTGCTGCTCCTCGGGCTGGTCGTGATCGGCCAGGTGCGCAACGGCCTGCTCGACGCGAAGAGCAAGGCTGCCCAGACCCAGGCCGCCGGCGGTTTCGCGGCGGCCCAGGAGAAGGCGAACGCCCCGCTCACGCCCGGTGGGCAGGGCGGCGACACTGCGGACGGCACCTCGGCCAACAACTCCTGGCGGACCGAGCTCGTCGACCAGCTCGCCAGTGGCGGCAAGAACGCCTTCAACGTGGTGGCACTCAGCGCCGACGAGGGCACCCGTGCGCCGCGCGGCTCGGGCAGTGTGGAGGCGGCGAGCATTCCGCAGAGCCTGCGGGACTCGGTGAACAAGGGCCCGGGGGCGTTCCAGACGTACTCCCTGATCCAGTACGCGAACGGACAGGAGCCGCAGCCCGGACTCGTGGTGGGCAAGCGCCTCTACGACATCGACCACAATCCGTACCAGCTTTACTACCTCTTCCCGCTGACGCAGGAGGAGAAGTCATTGACGCTGGTCAAGGGCACGCTGGCGACTGCGGGACTGTTCGTGGTCGTGCTGCTCGGGGCCATCGCCTGGTTCGTGGTGCGGCAGGTCGTCACGCCCGTACGGATGGCGGCGGGCATCGCCGAGCGGCTCTCCGCCGGCAGGCTCCAGGAGCGGATGAAGGTCACCGGCGAGGACGACATTGCCCGGCTCGGCGAGGCATTCAACAAGATGGCGCAGAACCTGCAGCTGAAGATCCAGCAGCTGGAGGAGCTGTCCCGGATGCAGCGGCGCTTCGTCTCCGACGTCTCCCACGAGCTGCGGACACCGCTGACGACCGTACGGATGGCCGCCGATGTCATCCACGAGGCCCGCAGCGACTTCGATCCCGTGACAGCGCGTTCCGCGGAGCTGCTCGGGGATCAGCTCGACCGGTTCGAGTCGCTGCTCTCCGATCTGCTGGAGATCAGCCGGTTCGACGCGGGCGCCGCCGCGCTGGAGGCCGAGCCGATAGATCTGCGTCAGGTCGTACGACGGGTGATCGGCGGGGCCGAGCCGCTGGCCGAGCGCAAGGGCACCCGTATCCGGGTGGTCGGCGATGAGCAGCCGGTGATCGCGGAGGCCGATGCACGGCGGGTCGAACGCGTCCTGCGTAACCTTGTGGTCAACGCCGTCGAGCATGGCGAGGGCAGGGACGTCGTGGTGCGGATGGCGGTGGCCGGAGGTGCGGTCGCAGTGGCCGTCCGGGACTACGGCGTGGGACTCAAGCCCGGCGAGGCTACGCGGGTGTTCAACCGTTTCTGGCGGGCCGATCCGGCTCGCGCACGGACGACCGGCGGCACCGGACTCGGACTGTCCATCGCCGTGGAGGATGCCCGGCTGCACGGCGGCTGGCTACAGGCATGGGGCGAGCCGGGCGGCGGTTCGCAGTTCCGGCTGACTCTGCCGCGCACGGCGGACGAACCGCTGCGCGGATCGCCGATACCGCTGGAACCCGAGGACTCCCGGCGCAACCGGGAGAACCGGGAGCGAGCCGCGGTCGCTTCCATGACCGGGAGTGAACACCGGCTGACGGCAGTGCCGGCCCAGCCCGGTGGCAATGATCGGTCCGCGCTGCCCGTATCCTCGCGTACCCCCGTGGCACCCCGGACGACGCCGATCTCGGTGCATCCGGCGGCCCTGCCGGGGAGCGGGGCAAGGGTGGTCGCGCGCGCCGCCGAGGACCGGCCGGGTGGCGATTTCGACTCTGCAGTGCAGGACTCGGAGCGGGGGGACACGAATCGTGGGCACTGACCGTCGTAGGGACGGCCATGGACGTGTGCTGGGGCTGTTCGCGCTGCTCGGATGCGGTGTCGTGCTGCTGTCCGCGTGCGGCTCGATGCCCGTCACCGGGGATGTCAAGGCTGTCGACGCCTCACAGCCCGGCGACTCCCAGGTGCAGGTGTATGCCGTGGCGCCGCGTGACAACGCCACTCCCAACGAGGTCGTCGACGGCTTCCTGGAGTCCATGACGAGCGATGACTCGGACTTCAGGACTACCCGAAAGTACCTGACGAGGAAGGCAGCCAGTACCTGGAAGCCGAGCGCGTTCACGACAGTGCTCACCAAGGCGCCGAACCGGAGCGACCGCCCGTTCCGCGACAGCGACCCCGGCATCACGGAGATCACCTACACCCTGACCGGTGAGAGGGTGGCAACGGTCGACGCCCAGAGTGCCTATCAGCCACTCGCGCCTACGGACTACAACCAGTCCCTGCATCTGGTGAAGGAGAACGGGCCGGAGGGCAAGGAGTGGCGCATCGACCTCGTGCCGGACGGCCTTCTGCTCGGGCAGTCGGACTTCAAGCGTCTCTACCGCTCTGTGGACAAGTACTACTTCGCCGCAGGGCGGACGTCGGAGCAGTCGACCCTGGTCGCCGACCCCGTCTATCTCCGCAGCCGGACGGATCCTGTCACGGGGATGGACACCGTGACACAGGCGGTCCGCAGCCTCCTGGCAGGGCCGACCAGTTGGCTGCGACCGGTGGTCGACTCCCGTTTCCCCGCAGGTACGTCGCTGAAGAAGGGCGTCACCTCGCTGGCGCCCGACGACCGCAACGTACTGAAGGTCCCGCTCAACAAGAAGGCGGACGGCGTCGGACAGCGCTCCTGCCGCATGATGGCCTCACAGGTCCTCTACACCTTGCGGGACCTGACGTCCGCACGGGTCGAGCAGGTCGAACTGCAGCGCTCCGACGGCTCCCCGCTGTGCGTCCTCGGGACGGATCAGGCGGAGGAGTTCGCACCTGACGGTTCGTCGAGTGGGCCGGACAGCCAGTACTTCGTCGATGGCAAGGGGCGTGTGGAGCGAATTCCTGGCAGTACCAAGGGCAGTGGCACCCCGGAGGTGGTTTCAGGTCCGCTCGGCGACGGACCGGTGCGGATGGGCGCGGTCGGTGTGGCCAGGGACGAGCAGTGGGCGGCGGCGGTCTCGCGCGACAAGAGGTCCCTCTACGTGTCGTCCATTGTCTCGGACGGCGAGCTTCCTGCGGCTGCGGTGACCAGCAAGGCCCAGAACCCGAACAACCGTCTGTCGGTGCCGAGCTGGGACGGTCGGGGCGATCTCTGGGTGGCCGACCGGGATCCCGGTAACCGCAGACTGCTGCGGCTGACCGGCGGTGCCGGAAAGCCGCAGGAGGTCACCGTGCCAAGCCTGGACGGCGGGCGGATCGAGGCGCTGCGGATGTCCGCGGACGGCGTGCGGATCGCCCTCCTGGTGAGCGAGGACGGCCACAACACGCTGAAGATCGGCCGGATCGAGCGGCGCGGGCCGGAGAAGGAGCAGAAAGTCTCGGTGGTGGAGCTGCGACAGGCCGCACCGCAGCTGACGGATGTGACTGCGATGTCGTGGTCGGGCCGGAGCCGTCTCGTGGTGGTCGGCAAGGAGCAGGGCGGCGTGCAGCAGGTGCGCTATGTGCAGGCGGACGGCTCGACGGCCGCATCGGGTGTTCTGCCCGGTGTGAACCAGGTGTCGTCGGTCGCGGCGGCGGACGACGAGCAGTTGCCGCTGATGGCGGCCACGTCGAGCGACGGGATAGTGAAGCTGTCGCCGGGTGACAACTGGCAGACGGTGGTCAAGGAAGGTTCGTCGCTGGTCTACCCGGGCTGAGACCCCGCGGTCCCTTCCGCGTTTTCCACAGGGGTGGCCCGGCCCCTTCGGGGAGGGCACAGTGGAGTCATGCGGGGATGGTGGCGGGAGATCTCCGGACTGGTTCTGCCGGTGTCCTGTAGTGGCTGCGGCAGGGCGCGTACCGAGCTGTGCGAGAAATGCCGTGCGGAGCTGTACGGCGAGGTGCCGCACCGGGTCAGGCCCGTGCCGGAGCCCGCGGGCCTGCCAGTGGTGCATGCGGCCGCCGCGTACGAGAACGCGGTACGTGCGGTGCTCCTGGCCCATAAGGAGCGGGGGGCACTGGGGCTGGCCGGGGCACTCGGCAAGGCGCTGGCGGGGGCCGTACGGGCCGGGACGGGGCAGGTGGGTGTCAGCGGCCCGGTTCTGCTCGTGCCCGTGCCGTCGACGCGGCGGGCCGTGGCGGCACGGGGGCATGATCCGATGCGCCGGATCGCGCTGGCCGCCGCGGGCGAATTGCGGCGCGGAGGTACCCGTGCCCGGGTGGTCGCGGTGCTTCGGCAGCGGCGGCCGGTGGCCGATCAGGCGGGGCTGGGAGCCCGGCAGAGGCAGGCGAATCTTGCGGGGGCACTGGAAGTCGTGGCCGGGGGCGAACGGCTGCTTGTGGCCGGACGGGTGGTGCTGGTGGACGACCTTTTGACGACCGGTGCCTCGTTGGCCGAGGCAGCCCGGGCGATCAGGACAGCGGACGGGCACACGGGTGCCCTGTCCGGCAGCGGGCAGGCGGCGGTTGTCGCGGTGTCTCCGCCGGCCTTTGAAATAAACCGGAACTACCAGTGAACTTGCATCGTTGCAGGTGGTGAGTAGGTAAAAAGACCTGAACGGAGGTACGTGCGAGTAGCGGGTGCCGACATCAGGCCAGGCAGGCTATGTTCGGTTGTGAGGAATGGTGAATGCCAGACCTCGATGAATGCAACACCAGATTTCGGGCAGGCAACTCACCGGTAGGCCAGATGTGGAAAATTCGGTGGGGTGGAGACCCTGCCGATGGGGGAGGAGGAGGTGGAAGTCACCGAGTCCGCGGCTCCGGCTACCACCGGGGCCTGGTGCAAAAGGGAGATGCTCCGCCAGTGAGCGGAGTGATCCGGGAACGGAGTTCTGCGTGGACATCGTCGTCAAGGGCCGCAAGACCGAGGTGCCCGAGCGGTTCCGCAAGCACGTGGCCGAAAAGCTGAAGCTGGACAAGATCCAGAAGTTCGACGGCAAGGTGATCAGCCTCGACGTCGAGGTGTCCAAGGAGCCGAACCCCCGTCAGGCCGACCGTTCCGACCGGGTGGAGATCACGCTCCGCTCGCGTGGGCCGGTCATCCGGGCGGAAGCGGCCGCAGGCGACCCGTACGCAGCGCTGGACCTGGCCACCGGCAAGCTGGAGGCGCGGCTGCGCAAGCAGCACGACAAGCGCTACAGCCGTCGTGGCAACGGCCGGATTCCCGCTGCCGAAGTCGCCGAGACCGTGCCGGGCGCGGCGTCGTTCAACGGCGAGGGCGATCTGGTCGGCAACGAGGCGGCTCAGTCCGTACCCACCACCAGGTTCGGCTCGCTGGAGGTGCAGGGCGAGGGTCCGCTGGTGATGCGGGAGAAGACGCACGTCGCCGCACCGATGTCGCTCGATCAGGCGCTCTACGAGATGGAGCTGGTCGGGCACGACTTCTATCTGTTCGTCGACTCCGAGACGAAGGAACCCAGTGTCGTCTACCGACGGCATGCCTATGACTACGGTGTCATTCATCTGAGGACCGATCCGCTGGCCGCCGATGAGGCGGGCGGCGCGGGCGGTGCGCTCGGCGGCTGACGCCTCCCTTCTGCGGTGCCCCTGGGAGCGCCTGTGCGCCCCCAGGGGCACCCGTGTGCGGCCACGGAATCACCGCTCCGACGTCCGGGCATGAAATCATGTCGTCCCAAGCCAACCAGTGCTCTGTGAACTGCCGTTGGCGGACAGTTTGTGAACTTCAGGCCATGGCCTTCAGGGGGAGGAACGATGGCGGACACCTTCGGGCCCGTACGCGATGCGAATGATGCCGACGGCGCTACCGGGGCGGACGCGGACAGTGGTTCCGGCAAGGAGCCGATCCGGGTCCTCGTGGTGGATGACCACGCGCTCTTCCGCAGAGGCCTGGAGATCGTCCTCGCTCAGGAGGAGGATATCCAGGTCATCGGCGAGGCGGGTGACGGGGCGGAGGCGGTCGACAAGGCGGCCGATCTGCTGCCCGACATCGTGCTGATGGATGTACGGATGCCCAAGCGCGGCGGCATCGAGGCCTGCACGTCGATCAAGGAGGTGGCCCCCAGTGCGAAGATCATCATGCTGACGATCAGCGACGAGGAGGCCGATCTCTACGACGCGATCAAGGCGGGCGCCACCGGCTATCTCCTCAAGGAGATCTCCACGGACGAGGTGGCCACCGCGATTCGCGCGGTCGCCGACGGGCAGTCCCAGATCAGCCCCTCCATGGCGTCCAAACTGCTTACCGAGTTCAAGTCGATGATCCAGCGGACCGACGAGCGCAGGCTGGTGCCGGCGCCGCGGCTCACCGACCGGGAACTCGAAGTCCTGAAACTTGTTGCAACGGGCATGAATAATCGCGATATCGCGAAGGAACTGTTCATTTCCGAGAACACCGTGAAGAACCACGTCCGCAACATCCTGGAGAAGTTGCAGCTGCACTCCAGGATGGAAGCCGTGGTCTACGCCATGCGGGAGAAGATCCTGGAGATCAGATGACCGGTCCCACGACGGGACCGGGAGGGACGACGCCGGGTAAAGGGACGGGAATGCGCGCTCACGCCAGAGCTCGGGCGATTTCCTGAGCCAACGGCCCGCGCAGTTCCGGTGCGTCGACCCGCTCCAGCCGGACATCCGTACAACCGACCCAGGACGCGGCCTCCACCAGCGCCTCGGCCATCGGTGCCACGGCCTTCCTGCCCTCCAGGGACACCTGGCGGGCGACCAGCGTGCTTCCCTCGCGCGCCGGATCGACGCGGCCCTGCAGCTTTCCGCCCGCCAGCAGCGGCATCGCGAAGTAACCATGTATCCGCTTGGGCTTGGGGACGTAGGCCTCCAGGCGATGGGTGAAACCGAAGATCCGCTCGGTGCGCGCCCGCTCCCAGACCAGCGAGTCGAACGGCGACAACAGGGTCGTACGGTGCCGCCCGCGCGGCTCGGAGGCCAGCGCTGCCGGGTCCGCCCAGGCCGGCTTCGCCCAGCCCTGCACCGTCACCGGCACCAGCCCGGAGTCCGCCACCACCGCGTCGAACTGCTCGCCCCTGAGCCGGTGGTAGTCCGCGATGTCCGCGCGGGTGCCGACGCCCAGGGACTGCCCCGCGAGCGCGACCAGCCGTCGCAGGCACTCCGCGTCGTCCAGATCGTCGTGCAGCACGGTGTCGGGCAGGGCCCGCTCGGCGAGGTCGTACACCCGCTTCCAGCTGCGCCGCTTGGTGCACACCACCTCGCCGTACATCAGGGCGCGCTCGACGGCGACCTTCGACGCCGACCAGTCCCACCACTCCCCGCCGTTCTTCGCTCCGCCCAGCTCCGTCGCCGTCAGCGGGCCCTCGGCGCGCAGCTGCTTGATCACCGTTTCGTAGGCGCCGTCCGGCAGGTCGTGGTGCCAGTGGGGGCGCGAGCGGTAGGCGCGGCGGCGGAACGCGAAGTGCGGCCACTCCTCGACCGGCAGGATGCACGCCGCGTGCGACCAGTACTCGAAGCTGCGGCCGGCCGACCAGTACGCGTCCTCGACCGTGCGCCGGCCGACGGCGCCGAGGCGTGCGTACGGGATCAGTTCGTGCGAGCGGGCCAGCACCGAGATCGTGTCGAGCTGTACGGCACCGAGGTGCCGCAACACGCCCGGAACCCCGGCCCTGCGGTCCGGAGCGCCCAGGAAGCCCTGGGCGCGCAGGGCGATCCTGCGCGCCTGGTCGGTGGAGAGTTCGGCGGCGGGAGGCGGCGCAGACGTCATGCCTCGCACCTTAGAGGGGGGCACTGACATCCGGCCGTGGAGCTCCCCGCGATAGCAAGGGGCCGGTGAGTCAGGCGGTGGCGGGCAGGTAGGCGTGAGTGCCCTGCAGGCCGAGATCGGACGGGATCAGCGCCCCCACCCACGCGTCGCGCCGGACGCCCTTGTTGAGCAGTCCCGACCGCTGCTCGCCCTCCATCCGGAATCCCGTCCGAAGCGCCACGGCACGCGAGGCGACATTGCCGGCCTCGGCCCGCCATTCCAGCCGGTCGCCGCCGAGCGAGGTGAAGGTCCAGCGGGCGGCGGACAGCACGGCCTCCGTCATGTAGCCGCGGCCCCGGTGCTCCTTGGCGGTCCAGAACCCCACCTCGTACGTGCCCGGCAGATTGCGGCGATTGATGCCGAGCGCGCCCGCCAGGGCCCCGCCCTCGCGCGGGATCACCGCGAAGTTGTACATGGAGTCGTCGCGCCAGCCGCCGGGGGACAGCTTCCCCGCGAAGAGCTCCGCGTCGGCGCGGCTGTACGGCGAGGGCACGACCGTCCAGCGCTGGATGTCCGGGTCCTGACAAGCGGCGTGGACCTCGTCCGCGTCGCCGATCGTGAAGGGGCGCAGCAGCAGACGCTCGGTGGTGAGGGTGATCGGCTCCATGTACGGATTCTGGTGAGGCGCCGGCCGTGAAGCGAACACTTTTCGGACTTCCCGGCACCTTCGGAGCCCCCCGGCCGTTGACTGGGAAGGGACCGGCGGAGCCGACGCGGCGGCAGCCCTCCCGGCGCGGCGGGGTCCTCGCTTACGATGGCCGTTGCGGTGGGGCCCACCTGCCGTGCCCGCGCCAGAGTCCATAACACGACCCAGTGCCAGGCCCGACCGGCAAGGAGACCAGCCTCAGTGTCCGTCTTCAACAAGCTCATGCGTGCAGGCGAAGGCAAGATCCTGCGCAAACTGCACCGCATCGCGGACCAGGTCAGCTCCATCGAAGAGGACTTCGTCAACCTCTCCGACGCCGAGCTGCGGGCGCTCACCGACGAGTACAAGGAACGGTACGCGGACGGCGAGAGCCTGGACGACCTGCTCCCCGAGGCATTCGCAACCGTCCGTGAGGCCGCCAAGCGGGTCCTCGGACAGCGCCACTACGACGTCCAGATGATGGGCGGCGCAGCCCTGCACCTCGGCTATGTGGCCGAGATGAAGACCGGCGAGGGCAAGACCCTGGTCGGCACCCTGCCTGCGTATCTCAACGCACTCTCCGGCAAGGGCGTGCACCTGATCACGGTCAATGACTATCTGGCCGAGCGTGACTCCGAAATGATGGGCCGGGTCCACAAGTTCCTCGGCCTGTCCGTCGGCTGCATCCTCGCCAACATGACGCCGGCCCAGCGCCGTGAGCAGTACGCCTGCGACATCACGTACGGCACGAACAACGAGTTCGGCTTCGACTACCTCCGCGACAACATGGCGTGGTCCGCGGACGAGCTCGTCCAGCGCGGCCACAACTTCGCTGTGGTCGACGAGGTCGACTCGATCCTCGTCGACGAGGCCCGTACGCCGTTGATCATCTCCGGCCCGGCCGACCAGGCCACCAAGTGGTACGGCGACTTCGCCAAGTTGGTCACCCGCCTCAGCAAGGGCGAGGCGGGCAACCCGCTCAAGGGAATCGAGGAGACCGGCGACTACGAGGTCGACGAGAAGAAGCGGACCGTCGCCATCCATGAGCCCGGTGTCGCGAAGGTCGAGGACTGGCTCGGCATCGAGAACCTCTACGAGTCGGTGAACACCCCCCTCGTCGGGTACCTCAACAACGCCATCAAGGCCAAGGAACTCTTCAAGAAGGACAAGGACTACGTCGTCATCGACGGCGAAGTCATGATCGTCGACGAGCACACCGGCCGTATCCTCGCCGGCCGCCGCTACAACGAGGGCATGCACCAGGCGATCGAGGCGAAGGAAGGGGTGGACATCAAGGACGAGAACCAGACGCTCGCCACGATCACCCTGCAGAACTTCTTCCGCCTCTACGGCAAGCTCTCCGGCATGACCGGTACGGCGATGACCGAGGCCGCCGAGTTCCACCAGATCTACAAGCTCGGTGTGGTGCCGATCCCGACCAACCGGCCGATGGTCCGTGCCGACCAGTCGGACCTGATCTACCGCACCGAGGTCGCGAAGTTCGCCGCCGTCGTCGACGACATCGCCGAGAAGCACGAGAAGGGCCAGCCGATCCTGGTCGGCACCACCTCGGTCGAGAAGTCCGAGTACCTCTCGCAGCAGCTCTCCAAGCGTGGTGTCCAGCACGAGGTCCTCAACGCCAAGCAGCACGACCGTGAGGCGACGATCGTCGCTCAGGCCGGCCGCAAGGGCGCGGTCACGGTCGCGACGAACATGGCCGGACGAGGCACCGACATCAAGCTCGGCGGCAACCCCGACGATCTCGCCGAGGCGGAGCTGCGCCAGCGCGGCCTCGACCCCGTCGAGCATGTCGAGGAGTGGGCGGCCGCGCTGCCCGCCGCGCTGGAGAAGGCCGAGCAGGCCGTGAAGGCGGAGTTCGAAGAGGTCAGGGAGCTCGGCGGGCTCTATGTCCTGGGCACCGAGCGGCACGAGTCGCGGCGTATCGACAACCAGCTGCGCGGCCGTTCCGGCCGTCAGGGCGACCCGGGCGAGTCCCGCTTCTATCTGTCGCTCGGCGACGACCTGATGCGGCTGTTCAAGGCGCAGATGGTCGAGCGCGTCATGTCGATGGCCAATGTGCCGGACGACGTGCCGATCGAGAACAAGATGGTGACGCGGGCGATCGCGTCGGCCCAGTCGCAGGTCGAGCAGCAGAACTTCGAGACGCGTAAGAACGTCCTGAAGTACGACGAGGTGCTCAACCGACAGCGCGAGGTCATCTACGGCGAGCGTCGCCGGGTCCTGGAGGGCGAGGATCTGCAGGACCAGATCCGCCACTTCATGGACGACACGATCGACGATTACATCCGTCAGGAGACCGCCGAGGGCTTCGCCGAGGAGTGGGACCTGGACCGGCTGTGGGGTGCGTTCAAGCAGCTCTACCCGGTGAAGGTCACCGTCGAGGAGCTGGAGGAGGCGGCCGGCGACCGGGCAGGGATCACCGCCGAGTTCATCGGTGAGTCCATCAAGGACGACATCCACGAGCAGTACGACGAGCGTGAGAAGCAGCTCGGCTCGGACATCATGCGTGAGCTGGAGCGGCGTGTGGTGCTGTCCGTCCTGGACCGCAAGTGGCGTGAGCACCTCTACGAGATGGACTACCTCCAGGAGGGCATCGGCCTTCGTGCCATGGCGCAGAAGGACCCGCTGGTCGAGTACCAGCGCGAGGGCTTCGACATGTTCAACGCCATGATGGAGGGCATCAAGGAGGAGTCCGTCGGCTACCTGTTCAACCTGGAGGTCCAGGTCGAGCAGCAGGTCGAGGAGGTTCCGGTGCAGGACGAGGCCGAGCGGACCTCGCTCGCCAAGGAGGACCTCGTGCCGGCGGCGCGTCCGGAGATCCGGGCCAAGGGGCTCGATGCTCCGCAGCGGCCGGACCGGCTGCACTTCTCCGCTCCCACGGTGGACGGGGAGGGCGGGGTCGTCGAGGGCGACTTCTCCAACGGTGACGGTGGCGTCGCGTCCGAGTCGGACGGGTTGACTCGGGCGGAGCGGCGCAAGGCGCAGAAGAATGGTGGGGGTGGGCGGCGCCGCAAGAAGTAGCGGTGGCGTCGGCGTTGTTGGCGCCGGTGGGGTTTTGGCCGGGGTCGGGCACCTTTTGTGGGTGGCCGACCCCGGTTTTTTTTGGGCCCGGGCCCTGGGGCCCGTTGCCGGGGGTGCGGGGTGCGGTGAGTGCGGGGTGCGGTGAGGTGGGGTGGCTGTGGTGTGGGTGGGTGGGGCGTCCGGTGGCTGACGGGGGTTTCGGCTTGGGTCCCGCTCCTCAAGCGCCGGAAAGGCTGAGAGTGCGGTGCGCGGGCGTGGGGTGGGTGGCCCGTGGTTTCCGGGGCTCCCCCCTGGACCCGTGGCTCGTGTGGCTGCGGGCCTGGGGGAGTCCCCGGCTGGGTGTCTAGCGGGTGGGCGTTGCCTGTAGGTGTTCGTCGCCCAGCTCTACTGCTGCGCAGCGCCAGCGGAGGTCTGTGCCCTGTTCCAGGCGGAAGGCCATGGCCCTTACCTGTTCGCCCGCTGCGATGCTCGCCCAGGCCTCCACCACGCCCGGAGCCGGCTGGGCGCCATGGCACATGCGGATGACCGGGCGGGCGCCGCGGGCCCTGAGGGGGGTCCGGGGGGCCAGTTCGGCCAGTTGGTCGTATGCCTCGCCGATGGTGTGTCCGAGCATCCAGTGCACCGGGCGCTGGCCGCTGAGGACCGCCAGGAGGCGCTCGGCGAACCAGTGGTGGGGGCGGACGCGTCGGGGAGTCCTTGTGCGTTGCTGTGGTACCGACTCGGGCCTGCGCCGGTCGTGTCGTCCGGTGGGCCGGGTCCTGTTCGTGCTCATCGCTCATCGCCCCCGTGTTTCAGAGGCCCGGTCGAATACCGGGCGGTAACTTCTGCTGTGGACCTTCTACGGCGACGGCAGAGGTGACCGCAAGCGCCGATGGGGCGCCGGACGTGATCGGGAGAATCACCTATCCGGGTGATGAGCCCGGTGCCGTGCGGGGTGCGAGGAAGGCGTGGGGAGGGTGAGTGGCGGTTGCGGGGTGGACGGGACAGCAGCGGTGCACGTAACCCCAAAGGGGGACGTCGCACGTATCCTGAGGGCGTTTCCGACTACGAAAGCGGCCAGCCATGCGCGTGTACGTCCCTCTGACGCTCCTCGGTCTCGCAGCGGCGCACAAGGCGGGCGAGATCGGTCCCGGTCCGCTGACCGCCTATGCGGTGACCCCCGGACTGCGTGAGTGGTACGTCTCGGACGACATCGAGGAGCTGGAGTACGCGGCGCTCAACCGGGCCGCTTCCGCCTCGCTGCGCCTGATCGCCGGGAATCCCGACGCGGTCCGTCGGCGGGTCGTCGTCGCTGTCGACGTACCGGACGGCGCGGCCGTGGCCGACCCGGACCGCAGCCTTGACTCGTCGTCGCTCGGCGAGGTGCGGATCGCGTCCTCCGTGGCGCTGACCGAGGCTGCTGCCGTGCATGTCGACGCGGACGACGCCGAGAAGGACGTTACGGCCGCCGCGGCTGCACTGGGCGCGGCGGACCTCGGTGACGACGACGCGCAGTTCACCGTGGACGGCGCCGAGGATCACGAGCTGCTTTGGTTCGGCATTCAGGAGATCCCGAATCTGATCGGGTGAGGGGGAGGGGGAGCGGAGGGGGGAAGAGGGGAGTTGCGGTTGCTGCCCCGCTTCCGGAACGGGTGTCGGACCCGGCGGGTACTTTCTTATGCATGGGGACGCATGGGAAGCACCGCACGCATCTGGTCTGGGACTGGAACGGCACACTGCTCGACGACAACGCCGCGGTCGTCGGCGCGACCAACGCCGCGTTCGGCGAGGTCGGCCTGGAGCCGATCACTCTGGAGCAGTACCGCGAGATGTACTGCATCCCGATCCCCCGCTTCTACGAACGGCTGATGGGCCGGCTGCCCACAGAGGCCGAGTGGGAGCGGATGGACGGGATATTTCACCTGCACTACACCGAGCAGCGGGCCGCCTGCGGGCTCACCGAGGGCGCCGAGCAGCTTCTCGCGCAGTGGCAGCTGGCCGGACGCAGCCAGTCTCTCCTGAGCATGTACGGACACGACCAGCTGGTCCCCGTGGTCCGGGGGTACGGCATCGAGCGGCACTTCGTACGGGTCGACGGGCGCACCGGACCGTCCGGCGGCAGCAAGGCGCGGCACATGGAGCGGCACATCGCCGCGCTGGACGGGGTGTCCCCGGAGCACACGGTGGTCATCGGCGATGCGCTGGACGACGCCGTGGCCGCCGCCCATGTCGGTGCGAAGGCCGTTCTCTACACCGGCGGATCGCACAGCAGGGCCAGTCTGGAGGCGGCCGGGGTGCCGGTGGTCGACAGCCTGGCCGAGGCCGCCGACCTCGCCGAGCGGATGGCTGGATAGGGAGGAAGGACGAGGGGGCCCGGTCCCTCGTGAGCGCCGTCAGGTGGTCACCGGGGCCTTTGTGCGGAGCACCTTCAGGAATTCGCGCATCCACGCCGAGTGGTCCGGCCACGCTCGGGACGAGATCAGGGTGCCGTCGACCACCGCCTCGTGGTCCTCGAAGACGGCGCCCGCCGCCTGCATGTCGACCTCCAGCGCGGGGTACGCGGTGACGTGCCGGCCGACCAGTGCGCCGACCGCCGCCGTCATCAGCGGGCCGTGGCAGATCTGGGCCACCGGCCGGTCCGAGTCGAAGAACGCCTTGAGGATCTTGCGCAGCTCGGCGTCGTTGCGCAGATACTCGGGCGCCCGGCCGCCCGGTACGACCAGGGCCACGTAATTTCCGGCGTCGACCTCGGAGAAGGCCAGGTCGGCGGGCCAGGTGTAGCCGGGCTTCTCGGTGTACGTGTCGAAGCCGGGCTCGAAGTCGTGGACCACGAAACGGAGCGTCTTGCGGGCGGGGGCCGCGATATGGACGTCGTAACCCTCCTCGCGCAGCCGCTGGTAGGGATAGAGGACTTCCAGGGACTCGGCGGCGTCGCCGGTGACGATCAGGATTTTCGGTGCCATGGCGGGGCTCCCACGGTTCGTCGGCCTGTTCCGTCTACCAGAGTGCGGCAATACGGGCCGACGCGCTGTCCAGAGTGTCAAACTTCGGGGCCATCTTTTGTACACATACGGCTCGTGACGGTTACGGGGGCGGGCGAGATAGCCTGGACCCCGTGATCAGCGCGATACGCCTCGGGGGCAGCGAAGCCCCCGGCCTGCGCCCGGAGTGCCACAGCACCCGGGCTATCACTGATCCTCACAGCCCGGGCCGACTGTCAAAAATGGCCAATATGGTCCCGGGCATCTCTCATAGCGGCATAGCGTCGACTCAGACCGGAAACCCCGTGTCGTGGCGGTACGTCGTCTTTTTCACCTACGTCACGCAACGGCGCGCGACAGGAGCCAGAGGACATGCAGACCAAGCTGGACGAAGCCAAGGCCGAGCTGCTCGCACGGGCCGCCAAGGTAGCTGACAACAGCCCGGGCGGTGGTGTCGGTGGCCCGGGCGGTACCCCCGGGGTACGTGTTGCGGCCGCCGGGGCCGACCAGGAGCGTCCCGGGCAGGACGTACTCCTCGCCTACCTCCAGCGCTACTACCTGCACACCGCTCCGGAGGACATCGCGGGCCGCGACCCCGTGGACGTCTTCGGCGCGGCCTCCTCCCACTACCGGCTCGCGGAGACACGCCCGCAGGGCACGGCGAACGTCCGGGTGCACACCCCGACCGTCGAGGAGAACGGCTGGACGTGCAGCCACTCCGTCGTCGAGGTCGTCACCGACGACATGCCGTTCCTGGTCGACTCCGTCACCAATGAGCTGTCCCGGCAGGGGCGCGGCATCCATGTCGTGATCCACCCGCAGGTCGTCGTGCGCCGCGACGTCACCGGCAAGCTCATCGAGGTCCTCGCCGACGGCAACGGCATCTCGACGAGCCTGCAGGGCCGCAAGGACGCCAAGGGCGCCGGGACCGGGCTGCCGCACGACGCGCTCGTCGAGTCCTGGATCCACGTCGAGATCGACCGCGAGACCGACCGCTCCGACCTCCAGCAGATCTCCACCGATCTACTGCGGGTGCTGTCCGACGTACGGGAGACCGTCGAGGACTGGGACAAGATGCGCGACGCCGCACTGCGCATCGCCGACGACCTGCCCGGCGAGCCGCTCGACGACCTCGCCGACGAAGAGGTGAACGAGGCCAGGGAGCTGCTGCGCTGGCTCGCCGCCGACCACTTCACCTTCCTCGGCTACCGCGAGTACGAGCTGAAGGACACCGACGCGCTGGCTGCCGTACCCGGCACCGGCCTCGGCATCCTGCGCTCCGACCCGCACCACAGCGTCGACGAGGCGCACCCCGTCAGCCCGTCCTTCGACAGGCTGCCCGCCGACGCCCGGGCCAAGGCCCGTGAGCACAAGCTCCTCATCCTCACCAAGGCCAACAGCCGGTCGACCGTCCACCGCCCCAGCTACCTCGACTACGTCGGTGTGAAGAAGTTCGACGCCGACGGCAATGTCATCGGTGAGCGCCGCTTCCTCGGCCTGTTCTCGTCCGCCGCCTACACCGAGTCCGTGCGCCGGGTGCCCGTCATCCGCCGCAAGGTCGCCGAGGTGCTGGAGGGCGCGGGCTTCTCGCCCAACAGCCACGACGGCCGTGACCTGCTGCAGATCCTGGAGACGTACCCGCGCGACGAGCTCTTCCAGACGCCCGTCGACCAGCTGCGCTCCGTCGTCACCTCCGTGCTGTACCTCCAGGAGCGCCGTCGGCTGCGGCTCTACCTGCGCCAGGACGAGTACGGGCGCTACTACTCCGCGATCGTCTACCTGCCGCGCGACCGCTACACCACCGGTGTACGGCTCCGTCTGATCGACATCCTCAAGGAGGAGCTGGGCGGCACCAGCGTCGACTTCACCGCCTGGAACACCGAGTCGATCCTCTCCCGGCTGCACTTCGTCGTCCGGGTCGCCCCCGGCACCGAGCTGCCCGACCTCACCGACGCCGAGGCCGACCGCATCGAGGCCCGGCTGGTCGAGGCCGCCCGCTCCTGGGCCGACGGCTTCCAGGAGGCGCTGAACGCCGAGTGCGGCGAGGAGCGCGCCGCCGAGCTGATGCGTCAGTACGGCCACTCGTTCCCCGAGGGCTACAAGGCCGACCACACGCCGCGCTCCGCCGTGGCGGACCTGGTCCACCTCGAAGCGCTCAAGAAGGACGAGAAGGACTTCGCCCTCAGCCTGTACGAGCCGGTCGGTGCCGGCCCCGGCGAGCGCCGTTTCAAGATCTACCGGACCGGTGAGCAGGTCTCCCTGTCCGCCGTGCTTCCGGCGCTCCAGCGGCTCGGTGTCGAGGTCGTCGACGAGCGTCCGTACGAGCTGCGCTGTGCGGACCGTACGCACGCCTGGATCTACGACTTCGGTCTGCGGATGCCGCAGACCAACGGCAACGGCAACTACCTCGCCGACGACGCGCGCGATCGGTTCCAGGACGCCTTCGCCGCCGTGTGGACCGGTGAGGCGGAGAACGACGGCTTCAACTCGCTCGTGCTGGGCGCCGGTCTGAACTGGCGGCAGGCGATGGTGCTGCGCGCCTACGCGAAGTACCTGCGTCAGGCCGGATCGACCTTCAGCCAGGACTACATGGAGAGCACTCTCCGTAACAACGTCCACACCACCCGGCTGCTGGTCTCGCTCTTCGAGGCGCGGATGTCGCCCGAGCGTCAGCGGGCCGGTACGGAGCTGACCGACGGCCTCCTCGAGGAGCTGGACGGGGCTCTGGACCAGGTCGCCTCGCTCGACGAGGACCGGATCCTGCGGTCCTTCCTCACTGTCATCAAGGCCACCCTGCGTACCAACTTCTTCCAGATGGCGGACGACGGCAGGCCGCACAGTTACGTCTCGATGAAGTTCGACCCGCAGTCCATCCCGGATCTGCCGGCGCCCCGCCCGGCGTTCGAGATCTGGGTCTACTCGCCGCGCGTCGAGGGCGTGCACCTGCGCTTCGGCAAGGTCGCCCGAGGCGGTCTGCGCTGGTCGGACCGGCGCGAGGACTTCCGTACGGAGATCCTCGGCCTGGTCAAGGCGCAGATGGTGAAGAACACCGTCATCGTGCCGGTCGGCGCCAAGGGCGGCTTCGTCGCCAAGCAGCTCCCGGACCCGGCCGTCGACCGTGACGCCTGGATGGCCGAGGGCATCGCCTCCTACCGCACCTTCATCTCGGCGCTGCTCGACATCACCGACAACATGGTGGCCGGCGAGGTCGTGCCGCCCAGGGACGTCGTCCGTCACGACGAGGACGACACATATCTGGTCGTCGCCGCCGACAAGGGCACCGCGAAGTTCTCCGACATCGCCAACGAGGTCGCCGTCTCGTACGGCTTCTGGCTCGGCGACGCGTTCGCCTCCGGCGGTTCCGCCGGTTACGACCACAAGGGCATGGGCATCACCGCCCGCGGCGCCTGGGAGTCCGTCAAGCGGCACTTCCGCGAGCTCGGCCACGACACCCAGACCGAGGACTTCACCGTCGTCGGCGTCGGCGACATGTCGGGCGACGTGTTCGGCAACGGCATGCTGCTCTCCGAGCACATCAGGCTCGTCGCCGCCTTCGACCACCGGCACATCTTCATCGACCCGAACCCGGACGCCGCCACCTCGTACGCCGAGCGGCGCCGCCTCTTCGACCTGCCGCGCAGCTCCTGGGCCGACTACAACAAGGAACTGCTCTCCGCGGGCGGTGGCATCCACCCGCGCAGCGCCAAGTCCATCCCGGTCAACGCGCACATCCGTGAGGCGCTCGGGATCGAGTCGGGTGTCACGAAGATGACGCCCGCCGAGCTGATGCAGACCATCCTCAAGGCCCGCGTCGACCTGTTGTGGAACGGCGGCATCGGTACGTACATCAAGTCGTCCGCCGAGTCGAACCCCGACGTCGGCGACAAGGCCAACGACGCGATCCGGGTCAACGGCCAGGACCTGCGGGCCAAGGTCGTCGGCGAGGGCGGCAACCTCGGTGCCACCCAGCTCGGCCGGATCGAGTTCGCCCGCAACGGCGGCCGGATCAACACCGACGCGATCGACAACAGCGCCGGTGTGGACACCTCCGACCACGAGGTGAACATCAAGATCCTGCTCAACGGTCTGGTCCGGGACGGCGACATGACCGTCAAGCAGCGCAACAAGCTGCTCGCCGAGATGACCGACGAGATCGGCCGTCTGGTGCTGCGCAACAACTACGCGCAGAACGTGGCCCTGGCCAACGCCACGGTCCAGGCGCCCTCCCTGCTCCACGCCCACCAGCGCTTCATGCGCCGGCTGGTCCGTGACGGGGACCTCGACCGCGGGCTGGAGTTCCTGCCCACCGACCGGCAGATCCGCGAACTGCTGAACGCCGGCAAGGGGCTCAGCCAGCCCGAGCTGGCCGTGCTGCTCGCGTACACGAAGATCACGGCGGCCCGGGAGCTGATCAAGACCAGCCTGCCGGACGACCCGCACCTGCAGAAGCTGCTGCACGCCTACTTCCCGCAGCAGCTGCGGGAGCAGTTCCCGGAGGCGGTCGACGGGCACGCGCTGCGTCGCGAGATCATCACCACGGTCCTGGTCAACGACACCGTGAACAGCGGTGGTTCGACCTTCCTGCACCGGCTGCGGGAAGAGACCGGCGCCTCGATCGAGGAGATCGTGCGGGCGCAGTTCGCGGCCCGCGAGATCTTCGGCCTCGGCCAGGTGTGGGACGCCGTCGAGGCGCTCGACAACAAGGTCGCCGCCGATGTGCAGACCCGGATCCGGCTGCACTCGCGCCGGCTCGTCGAGCGCGGTTCGCGCTGGCTGCTCGGCAATCGGCCGCAGCCGCTGGAGATCGCCGGGACGATCGACTTCTTCAAGGCGGGTGTCGAGCAGGTCTGGGCCGAGCTGCCCAAGATGCTGATGGGCGCCGACCTGGACTGGTACCAGTCGATCCTGGACGAGCTCACCGAGGCGGGCGTCCCGGGCGAGCTGGCCCAGCGGGTCGCCGGATTCTCCTCCGCCTTCCCGGTGCTGGACATCGTGGCGATCGCGGACCGCACCGGCAAGGACCCGCTCTCCGTCGCCGAGGTGTACTACGACCTCGCGGACCGGCTGGGCATCACCCAGCTGATGGACCGGATCATCGAGCTGCCGCGGGCCGACCGCTGGCAGTCCATGGCCCGTGCCTCCATCCGCGAGGACCTGTACGCCGCGCACGCCGCGCTCACCGCGGATGTGCTGTCCGTGGGCAACGGGACCTCTACGCCGGAGGAGCGGTTCAAGGCGTGGGAGGAGAAGAACGCGGCGATCCTTACCCGGTCGCGCTCCACGCTTGAGGAGATTCAGGGGTCGGACGCGTTCGATCTGGCGAATCTGTCGGTGGCCATGCGGACGATGCGGACGCTGTTGCGTACGCACGCGTAGGGGTTGGTCGGGGCGGGGCGGCTGCCGGGGTTCCCGGCAGCCGCCCCGCCCTCAATCGCCGGACGTGCTCGATATTCACTGCTGCCACAGGGTGAGTTCGGTGAAGTGGTCCGGCAGATCGTTGGTGGCGAGCCAGGGCTGCGGCCCCTCGGCGTCATGGTCGACGACCGGCACCGGGTGGTAGCCGGAGACCCGGCGGGCGGCGGCCACCTCACGGGCGAACCGCAGCCGGAACGCCGCACTCTGCGCGTGCTTCCGGCGGATCACCTTCAGCGCGACGGGCTGGCCGTCCCGGGTGTGCGAGAGATGGACCGTGCCCATCCCGCCCTCGCCCACCCGGCCCCGCCGGACGTAACCGGAGATCTCCCGCTGATCGTCCGCCCACAGCGGTCCCGGTACGCCGTCCTGCGTGTGCCCCCTGAACGGCATCCGGACAACTCCGTTGTGCGGCACGGGAGTTCATCACCCCGGCCGCCCCGGCCGCTCTCCCCGGCCCGCCGCCCGCGCCGCTACTTCTTGCCGGTGAACTTCTCGTACTCGGCCACTACCTCGTCCGCCGGACCGTCCATCCGCAGCGTTCCCGCCTCCAGCCAGATCGCCCGGTCACAGGTCTCGGTGATCGACTTGTTGCTGTGGCTGACCAGGAAGACCGTGCCGGCCTCCTTGCGCAGCTCGATGATCCGTTCCTTGCTGCGCCGCTGGAACCTGGCATCGCCGGTGGACAGCGCCTCGTCGATCAGGAGGACGTCATGGCTCTTGGCGGCCGCGATCGAGAAGCGCAGCCGGGCGCCCATGCCGGAGGAGTAGGTCCGCATCGGCAGGGTGATGAAGTCGCCCTTCTCGTTGATGCCGGAGAAGTCCACAATCCCCTGGTAGCGCTCGTGGATCTCGGCCCGTGTCATCCCCATCGCGAGGCCGCCGAGCACGACGTTGCGCTCGCCGGTCAGATCGCTCATCAGCGCCGCGTTCACCCCGAGCAGCGAGGGCTGGCCCTGGGTGTGCACCCGGCCCTTCGTCGCGGGCAGCAGACCGGCGATCGCCTTCAGCAGCGTCGACTTCCCCGAACCGTTGGAACCGATCAGGCCGATGGCCTCGCCCTTGTACGCGGCGAAGCTCACCCCCTTCACGGCGTGCACCTCGCGCACCCCGGGGGTCTGCCGGCGCGAGACGATCCGGCTGAGCGCCGAGGTGGCGCTGCCCTTTCCGGTACGGGCGCCATTGACCTTGTACGTGATGTGCACATCGTCCACGACGACGGTCGGCACCCGCTCGTTGTTGTCAGCCACGTCCGTACCGCTCCTCCGCCTGCCAGAAGTACACGAATCCGCCCACGCCGCACACGAGCGCCCAGCCCGCGGCGATCGCCCACACATGCGGCGGCAGATGGGACGCGCCGAAGCTGTCGATGAGCGCGAACCGCATCAGGTCGATGAAGACGGCGGCCGGATTGCACTCCAGCATCACCATCACATAGTGCGGAACCCGGTCGCCCTTGAGCATCGTGTCGACGCTCCACATGACGCCCGAGGCGTACATCCAGGTGCGCAGGATGAACGGCGTCAGCTGGGCGATGTCCGGCGTCCGGGCGGCGAGCCGCGCCACCACCATGGAGACACCGGTGTTGAACACGGCCTGGAGGAACAGCGCCGGAACCGCCAGTAGCCAGGACGGCTTGGGGAACTGCCCGAACCCCACCAGGATCAGCACCAGGGCGGCCAGCGAGAACAGCAGTTGCTGGAGCTGCTGGAGGGCCAGCGCGACCGGCAGCGAGGCGCGCGGGAAATGCAGGGCCCGGACCAGGCCCAGGTTGCCGCTGATCGCGCGGGTCCCCGCGGTGATCGAGCTGGCGGTGAAGGTCCAGATGAAGACGCCGGTGACGAGGAACGGCACGAAGTCCTCGACGTTGCGCTTGGTGTTCATCAGGACGCCGAAGATGAAGTAGTAGACCGTCGCGTTCAGCAGCGGCGTCATGATCTGCCAGATCTGGCCGAGCTTCGCCTGGCTGTACTGCGCGGTCAGCTTGGCGGTGGCGAACGCCGTGATGAAGTGCCGCCGCCCCCACAGCTGCCGGATGTACGCGCCCAGCGTGGGCCGGGCCCCGCTCATGGTCAGTCCGTGCCGGGCGGCGAGCGCGGCAAGCTCGCCCGGTGCGTACACCGGGAAGGGCTCACCGGCAGGGGTGTCGGCCGGGGCCGCTGGGGTTGTTGTCTGGCTCACCACGATCGCTTTCGACGGGAGGGCAGGAACACGACGGCCGACGGGACGGAACCGTATCGTCGCAACGTCGAGGGTAGGGCGCATCCACGTCGCAACGCAACCGTTTCGTCGTTACGGACTATGATTCGGCCATGACCACCGACCCGGGAACCCGCCGCCGTGTCCCCGCCGGAGCCGCTGTGCTGCGCGAGGACGTCACCGATGCGATTCGCAGCGCCGTCTTCGAGGAGCTGGCCGCGGTGGGCTTCGCCCGGATGTCGATCGAGGGCATCGCCCGGCGCGCGGGCGTCGGCAAGACCGCCGTCTACCGCCGCTGGAAGTCCAAGCTGGCCCTGGTCCTCGACCTGGTCTCCGCCGTCGCGGTCCAGGGCATGCCGGCTCCGGCGACCGGTTCGCTGTACGGGGATGTCCGCGCCGTACTGGAACTCGCCTCCTACGCCCTGCGCCACCCCGTCGCCTCGCAGGTCATCCCGGACCTGCTGGTCGAGGCGGCCCGCAGTCCGGAGATCTCGGAGACGATCAAGGCCGCCCTGCTGGACCCGCATCAGGGCATCGCCGCCGTCGTCGTACGCGACGCCGTGGCGCGCGGCGAGCTGCCCGAGGACAGTGACCCGGACCGTGCGCTCGACCTGATCGTCGGCCCGCTCTACTGGCGGCTCGCCGTCGTCCGCACTCCGCTGCCCAAGGGCTACCTCGACGACCTGGCGGCATCCGCCGTCGCCGCACTCAAGAACCGAGCCGGGTAGGCACTACCCCTCGGCGAGCAGCCGGTCCGCGACCCGCGCCGCCGCCCCGCCGTCGTCCAGGTCGCAGAAGTCCCGGCGGAAACTCTCGTACGCCTCCGAGTGCCGGGCCGCCGATGCGGTCAGGGCGCCGGCATCTCGCAGGATCCCGGCGATCTCGTCCGTGCCGACGAGCAGCGGCCCCGGCGCCCGGGTCTCGAAGTCCAGACAGAAACCGCGCACCGTGTCCCGGTAGTGCTCCAGGTCGTAGGCGTGGAAGAGCATCGGACGGCCCGTGTGTGCGTAGTCGAACATCAGCCCCGAATAGTCCGTGACCAGTACATCGGCGATCAGCAGCAGCTCCGCGGTGTCCGGGTGCGCCGACACATCGCGTACGCCGTGTCCCTCGGGCACGCTCCCGGTCACCTGTGGATGGCGCCGCACCAGCACGGTGTGGCCGTCGCCGAGGGACCGCGCCAGCGCTGCCAGGTCGAGCGCCGGATCCCAGCGGTAGCGGGGCCGCTCGCCACCGGTGCCGGACGGGTGGGCCAGCTGGTCACGGTAGGTCGGCGCGTACAGCACGACCCTGCGGCCGTCCGGGATGCCGAGCCTGCGGCGAACCCGCTCGGCGGTCTTGGCCCGGTCGGCCGAGAAGAGTAGATCGTTGGCGGGGGACCCCGCCTCCAGGACCTCGCCCCCGTAGCCGAGAGCGCGGCGCAGCAGCGGGGTGGAGTGGCGGCTGGGGGAGACCAGGACGGACCATTGGGCCGCCCGGCGCGGCAGCGAGGCGAGCTGGTGGTGGTCGGCGTACAGGGTGCCGCCCAGATCCGTACCGAAGCGACCGAGCGGTGTGCCGTGCCAGGTCTGCACGACGGTCTGGCCGGGCCGCCGCTCGAACCACTCGGGCAGTTGGTCGGCGGTGACGATCCGGCGGGACCGCGCCAGCGCCTCGTACCAGGCGGCGCTGTGTTCGATGACCGGGACGGTGGCGGACGGGATGTGTCCGTGGAGCCCGTCGGTGACCCAGAGGTGCTCCGACTCCACGCCCCGGCGCAGGAGTTCGGCGTGGACGGCGCGCGGCGAGGCGCCGCCCGTGTAGAGGACGGCGTCCCGCAGTGGCAGTGCGCGCCGGGCCGGATAGTGCGTGCCGCGCAGTTCGGCCCGGCGGTACGCGCCCCGCTCGGCGACCGCGAGTACCGGTCCGGCCTGCACGGTCAGCCGGTCGCCGAACCTGCGGTCCAGGGCGAACTCCCGGCCGGGTGCGGGGGCCGTGGAGTCCGCCCCCGTGCGCCGGAGCGGCAGACGGGCGGTGAGTGCGGTCAGCACACGGACCGGCCGACCGCCCAGATACGCGTCCCAGCGGCCCTCGTGCAGCCCCGCGGCCACCGAGGGCGCGAGGAACGCGGTGAAGCGGTAGCCCTCGTAAGCCCCTTCGGGCGCACCTGCGCGTGCTTCCCCGTACGTTGCCGCGCGCGGCTCCTCATGCGTGACGGGGACCGTCACCGTCTCGCGCAGTGCCTCGTGCCGCAGTACGAGGTGGGTCGGGCCTTCCTCCTCCCGTACGCCCGTTCCGGCGCCGGTCACCCCCTCCACCCGCAGCGCACCGTCCGACGTCCACGCCGCCCCGTCCACGAACGGCTGCCCGCTCAGGTCCAGCACCAGCTCGCCCATCGCATCGGCCACGACCGGCGGCGCCGCCTCCGGGGCCGCGGCCAGCGGCACCCTCGACCCGTCCGCCAGCACCAGCCGCGCCCGCCACCGCCCGCCGGGCTCCGGCTCGACCTCGCGGGGCGCCCGGTGCGGCGCCTGCGGTGCGGCCGCCATCCCGGTGAGGTCGGTGAGCGGAATCCGTACTGCGAAACGGCCGTCGGCCCGGCACTCGACCGGGTGGCCGAACTCCTGGTCCGCCACCCCTTCGCAGGTCAGCACCAGGGCCTTCGGCCGGGCGCCCCCGTACAGCCGGCCGGTCAACTCCAGCTCCTCGCCGATGCGACGGTCCTCGCACCGGGCCGGCAACTGCGCCAGGGTCAGCCTCAGCCGCCCGTCCAGGTAGTCGAGCACCGCCCGCCGTCCCTCGCCCAGGTCGTGGACGAGCGGTTGCACGGACCCCGCCTCCACGGCCCGTACGGCCACTCGGCGGACCGTGCCATGAGCGGCCACCATCATGCCCACCAGCCAGCTGCCGGGCCGCAGCCGACGCGGGTCGAGAGTCAACTCGAAACCCGCGTTGTCATAACTATGCATCTGCTGACCGGAGTTGATGGTCGCCTCGGGTGCGGGAACGTTCCGCACCGGCACCGTCCGCAGATGCTGACCGCGGGTCGCGCGCACCATGCCCACCTTCAGCGAGTGGCGCGGAGCCGCGGCCGGCAGATTGCGGATGTACGCGTAACCGCGCAGCAGCAGCTTCCCGTCGTCGCCCCACTGAGCCTCCAGCAGCCGTGCCACGGCGGGGAGATCGGTACGGGCGAGGCGGGTGCTGTCCGGGATGCCGGGGAAACCGGCCTGCCGCCGCCCCGGCACGCCGCCGACCGTGAACGTTCCGGCGCCGTTGGCCCGTTCGAAGGCGAGCACGGCCAGCAGCTCCGCAAGCCTGCGCTCCTTCACCAGCTGCCACTTGATCCGCAGCTCCACCGGCAGTTCATGGGCCACTGCCCGGCCCGACCTGGCCGCCCCGTCCATCCGCTCCATCCGGTCCAGGAATGCCCCCGCGTCCGCCATGAACGCGTCCCGGTACTCGGGCCCGCCCATCGCGAGCCCCTCCAGGAAGTACACGAAGTCGTCGCGCAGGCACGAGAGGTCGTAGCGGCGCCGCGCACCGCCGTTCGCCACCCCGCCCCGGCCCGCCAGGAACGCGCTGACCTGCTCGCACGCCGAGATACGGTCCCGTAGGCCCTTCACATCCGTACGCCGCCGGGTGATCGATCCCTCCCGCACCCGCCAGTAGTAGACATGCTTGTGCAGCACATCGACCGAGCCCGCGAGGAAGTGCGCGGGGATCATCACCGGGGTGTCCTCATAGAGCTTCCCCTCCGGGAAGGCGAAGGCGTGCCGGTCCCAGAAGGAGCGCCGGAACACCTTGTTCCAGGCGACCCGGTCGGCGATCAGTCGCGGATCGCGGCTGATGTGGGTGCGGGCCCGGGTGGTGGTCAGCCAGCGGTACTGCCAGGCCTGCTGCCGTCCCTGCTCGTTCAGCCGCCACACATTGCCGGTCGCGAGGTCGGAGCCGGTCGACTCCAGTGACGCCAGCATCCGTTCGTAGGCGTCGTGGACGACGATGTCGTCGCTGTCGACGAACGCCAGATACGGCACGTCGGCCGTGGTGTGCCGCACGCCGGTGTTGCGGGCCGCGCTCAGCCCCGCGTTGGGCTGACGGACGTAGTGGAAGCGGCGGTCGCGGGCGGCGAACGTTCTGGCGACGGCCGTGCTGCCGTCCGTCGAACCGTCGTCGACGAGGACCACCTCGATGTCGGAGACCGACTGTTCGGCCACCGACCGCAGGCAGTCCTCCAGATAGTCCTCGACGTTGTGGACCGGGACGACGACACTGAGGCGCGGCTTCATGCCAGGTCAACCGGGGCGGACGCGCCTGGTCACCGGCACTGCCCCGAACGGGTGAACACGCGATTCGTTGCGCGGTGGGTGCGCGATTACCCTCGGCTGCCATGCTCCTCAGTGTTGTCGTGCCCGTCCACCGCGTTCAGGGATATCTCAGGGCGAGCCTGGACTCCGTGCTGGGCCAGGGCCCCGGTGGATGGGAGCTTCTCGTCGTCGACGACGGGTCGAGGGACGGCAGCGCCGAGATCGCCGCCGAATTCGCGGCGCGCGACCCGAGGGTCAGGGTGATCACCCTCGACGAGCATCGCGGGGCGGGTCCGGCCCGCAACGCCGGGGCGGCAGAGGCACGGGGGCGGTATCTCCTCTTCCTCGACGGCGACGACCTGCTGCGACCGGGCGCCCTGGAAGCGATCACCGGCCGGCTGACCGCGAGCGAACCGGACGTGCTCCTCCTCGGACACGACCGCATCGACTGGTGGGGGGACGTCTCGTCCCCGGCACCCGTCATCCCGTCCCCGGCATCCGTTGCCGAGGACTTCTCCACCGCCGTCCCGCACCTCTTCCGCCGCGCCTTCTGGACCGCGCACGGTCTCCACTTCACCGACGGCCCCTATGAGGACGTCCTCCCCGTCCACCGCGCCACCCTCCTCGCCTCCGACGCCGGCACACTCGACACCCTCGACCGGATCTGTGTCCGCCACCGCATCCGCCGCTCCGGCACCTTCGCCACCACCCCGGGACGCCACCACTTCGCGATTCTCGACGCATACGAACAGCTGCTCGCCGAGACGGGCCACGACCCACGGATCCGGGCGGCGCGCACCCACCACCTGCGCGCCGTCCTCGCCGACCCCGGCCGGACCGCCCCCGAGGACCGCGCCGCCTTCCACCGCGCCGCAGCCCTCCCCGGCAACTACGCCGTCCACCGCGCCCGGGAAACCGTCCGCACCGGTCGCACCCGCATCCGGGCCGCCCTGCGCCACCGCAAGAAGACGCTCCGGGCCCGCGTCATGCGCGCCGCCTACCGAACGGATCTGCTCCGCCCCCTGGACCCCGACCTCGCGGTGTACGGGGCCTATTGGAACCGGGGAGTCGCCTGCAACCCGGCCGCGATCCACGCCAAGGCCCTCGAACTCGCCCCGCACATCCGGGGCGTCTGGGCCGTCTCCTCCCGTCACCGCGACCGCATGCCGCCCGGCATCCCGTACGTCATTGAGGGCTCCCGCGCCTACTGGCGGGCGATGGCCACCGCCACGTACCTGATCAACAACTCCAGCTTCCCCGGCGGCTTCACCAAACGCCCCGGCCAGCGCTATCTCCAGACCCACCACGGCACCCCGCTGAAGACCATGGGCCTGGACCAGCGCGCCTACCCGGCCCTCACCAACGGCATCAGCTTCGAGAAGATCGTCGCCCACGCCGACCAGTGGGACTTCTCCCTCTCCGCCAACCCGCACACCACCGAGATCTGGGACCGGGTCTACCCGTCCGGCTACGAGCATCTGAACCTCGGCTACCCGCGCAACGACATCTTCTTCACCGCCACCCCCGAGCAGACCGCCGCGATCCGGCAGCGACTCTCCCTCGCCCCGGGCCGGACGGTGCTGCTGTACGCGCCCACCCATCGCGACTACCGCAAGGGCTTCGTCCCCCACCTCGACCTGGAACGACTCGCCCGCGAACTCGGACCGGACTACGTCGTGCTGGTCCGGGCGCACTACTTCTACGGCCGCTCGGCGCAGCTGGACAGCGCCCGGGTGGTGGACGTGACGGCATATCCGTCCGTCGAGGAACTCTGCCTGGTCTCCGACGCGTTGATCACCGACTACTCGTCACTGATGTTCGACTACGCCTGCCTGGACCGCCCGATCATCAGCCACGCCCCGGACTGGGCCGCCTACCGGGCCTCGCGCGGCACCTACTTCGATCTGCTGTCCGGACGCCCCGGCGACACCCCGGGCGCGGTCGCCACCGACGAGGATGAGCTGCTGGAACTGTTCAGGACGGGCGAGTGGCGCTCGGCGCGGACGGCGGAGCTGCGGGCGGCGTTCCGGGGGCGTTTTTGCCCGTACGACGACGGACACGCGGCCGAGCGCGTGGTGCGGCGGCTGTTCCTGAGCGACGGCGACTGACGACAACGCCGGAGGCGGAGGTCCCGGACACCGCGACGCCGCTGACAATCGCGGGCGAGGTCGTAAGCGCGGCGCAGCCGATGTCACCCGTTCGGGAAAGACCGCAACCGGTGACCCCCGGCCCTGCACAGGGTTGAGCCATACGGACAACCAGGCCCCCGATGAACGGACGTGCTCAACATGCCGCCACGGCTCAGTGTCGTCGTACCCGTCCACAACGTCGAGCTCTATCTGACGGACTGCCTGAAGTCCCTCGCGGAGCAGACCATGGCCGACCTGGAGGTGGTGATGGTCGACGACGGGTCCACCGACAACAGCGCGGTCCTGGCCGCCGAGTTCGCCGAAAAGGACGGCCGGTTCCGGCTGGTGAGCCAGGAGAACGGCGGACTCGGGCACGCCCGCAACACCGGGGTCCGCAACTGCGACCCGGGCGCCCGCCATCTCGCCTTCGTCGACAGCGACGACGTGCTCCCACCCCGCGCGTACGAACTCCTCGTCGGCGCCCTGGAGGAGACCGGCTCGGACATCGCGTCCGGCAATGTGCTGCGGCTGCGGGCCTCCGGAAAGCTCCAGCAGTCGCCCAACTTCCGCAAGCCCATGGCGACGACCCGGCTGCGCACCCACATCTCCCGCGACTGGGACCTCGCCGCCGACCGGATCGCCTGCAACAAGGTCTTCCGCCGGTCCTTCTGGGACGAGCACGCCTTCGCCTTCCCGGTCGGCGCCCTCTACGAGGACATCCCGGTCGTCCTGCCCGCCCACTTCCTGGCCCGCTCCGTCGATGTGCTGAAGGACGCGGTCTACCACTGGCGCGACCGGGCGGGCTCGATCACCACCCGTCGGGCCGTCGTCCGCGGTATCCAGGACCGGGCCTCGCACGTGCTGGGCGTCTCCACCTTCCTCGACGAGCACCGCGGCGCCGCCGACAAACGACAGTACGAGGCGCACGTCCTCGCCAACGACCTCTGGTACTTCATGGAGGCACTGCCCGACGGCGACGAGGAGTACCGTCGCGCCTTCCTCACCTACGCGAACGAGTTCACCGACCAGGTCGACCCGGCCGTCCTCGACGCGCTCCCGCTGCGGCTGCGCCTGATGTGGCACCTCGTGCGCGAACGACGGACCGACGAACTGCTGGCCCTGCTCGCCTTCGACAAGGCCGAGCCGGGAGCATTCGCGGTACGGGGCGTGCGGCGCCGCAGCGCCTTCTTCCCCGCCCTCGTCCGGCCGGTGCCGCGCTCCGTGCTGCGGGTCACCGACCGGGATCTGCCGCTCACCGCCCGGCTGCGGGACGCCCACTGGAGGGGCGGCAAGCTGCACCTCAGGGGGTACGCGTACATCCGGAATCTGCCCGCCACCACGCGCGGCACCGAGTTCCGGGCCGGCTGGCTGCGGGCGGGGCGACGGCATGTGCTGCCGCTCCGGCTGCGCACGGTCGCCGAACCCGAGGCCACCGCCCGGTCCCGGCAGAGCCTGCACGACTACGACCGGTCCGGCTTCGAGACCGTCATCGACCCGGCCAGGCTCCGCATCGATGCGGCCGGCAGCCCCGACCGGCTCACCTGGCGCCTGGAGATCGGCATCGCCGGGCACGGCATGCTGCGCCGCTCCGACCTCTCGACGAGCGAGGCGGCCGCACCGCCGCCCGTGCACCGGCCCGACGGCGACCACCGGATCGTGCCCGCCTTCGAGGACGGCAGGCTCGTTCTGCACGCCGAGCGGATCGATGCCCGCTTCGAGACACACCGCGCGGGCGGCACGGGCGGCGGCGCAGGCACCGTGGTGATCGACGGGATGATCCGCGACCGCCTAGGCAAGGGACCGCTGCGCCTCGCACTCACCCACCGGGCCTCCGGTACCTCCTTCGACTGTCCGGTGACCGTGCACGAAGGGGCGGTGCCCTCGGCTGCGGGGTGGCGGCGTTTCACAGCCGATGTCCCGCTCGGCGCCTTCGCCGACGCCCGGCAGGGAGCGGGGGAGGGGGCGGTGCCCGCACAGCTGCCGTACAGCCTGCAGCTCCTCGGCCCGGACGGGCGCAGGACACCGATCGACGTGCCGGGGCCTGTACCGCCGGGCCGCTACCCGCTGGGCAGGGACGGCGACCTGCGGCGCGAACTCGGTCTGACCGCAAGCTCCCGCGGCAATCTGCTGATCAGCGACCGCACCGTACAACCCGCCGTCGACCTGGCGACCTGGACGGGGGACGGACAGCTCCTCCTGGAGGGCACCTTCCCCGACGACCCGGAACGGCCCGTCGAGCTGGTGGCCCGGCACAGCGGACACGGCGAGGAGGCCACCTTCCCCCTCACCTCCTCCGGGGCCGTCGGGGCGCGGCGGTTCAGGGCCGCGCTCCGGCCGGACGCCGTAGAAGGACCCGGTGGGAAACTGCCGCTGGGCCAGGGCCACTGGTACCTCTTCCTCCGCGAGAAGGGTGCGAGGGACGACGCGTACGACGCCCCGCTGCGCATCCCGGCCGCCGCCCACCGCACCCTGCCCGCCGCCCGCACCCTCGCGGGCCGGAAGTACCTCATCGAGCGGCGCTTCCACGACCAGCTGCTGATCAACTCCGCATCGGTGCTCACCGCCGCGGAACGCGGTGCGCGCGGCAAGCGGCTGCTGCGCGAGGCGTACCGGGGCCTGCGCATGGCACCTCTGCGCGACACCGTGCTGTACAGCAGCTTCGACGGCCGCCAGTACTCCGACTCGCCGCGCGCGATCCATGAGGAAGTGGCGCGGCGGGGAGCCGAGTTGGACCATCTGTGGGTGGTGCGCGACCAGCAGGCCCGTATCCCGGCGGGAGCCACGGCCGTCGAGCACGGCTCCGCCGCCTGGCACGAGGCGCTGGCCCGCAGCCGTCACATCGTCACCAACACCCAGCTGCCGGAGTGGTTCGAGCGGCGCGAGGGCCAGTGCGTCGTCCAGACCTGGCACGGCACCCCCCTCAAGCGCATCGGTCTCGACCTCGCGGGCACCGCCCGGGCCAACACCGCCTATATCGCCACCATCGAGCGGCGCGCCCGCCAGTGGAGCGTCCTGGTCTCCCCGAACCGCTTCTCCACCCCCGTCCTGCGGCGCTCGTTCGGCTACCGGGGCGAGGTTCTGGAGTGCGGCTATCCCCGCAACGACCTGTTCCGCGCCTCGGACCGGACCAAGGTCGCCGCGGCGGTACGGGAGCGGCTCGGCATCCCCGAGGGCAAGCGGGTTGTGCTGTACGCGCCGACCTGGCGCGAGGACAGGCCGCAGGGCGGCGGCCGCTACGCCCTCGACCTGCAGCTCGACCTGGACGCCGCCGAACGCGAACTCGGCGCGGACACCGTCCTGTTGGTCCGCCGCCACTATCTGGTGACCGACCGCCTCCCGGACAGCGGCAGCGGCTTCGTCCGTGACGTCTCGCGCTACGGGGACGTCGGCGAGCTGATGCTGGTCAGCGACGCGTTGGTCACCGACTACTCCTCGCTGATGTTCGACTTCGCCCAGACCGGCCGACCGATGCTCTTTCACACCCACGATCTGGCGCACTACCGCGACACCCTGCGCGGCTTCTGCTTCGACTTCGAGGCCCGCGCCCCGGGCCCCCTGATCCCCGGCTCCGCCGGACTCATCGAGGCGCTGCGCGACCCGGAGCGGGCCACCAGGGGACACGCGCAGGCGTACGAGGCATTTCTCCGGGACTTCTGCGACCTGGACGACGGACACGCGGCGGCGGGGGTGGTCGACCGGATGCTTCAGGGCCTTGACCGGTCTTGACCGGTCTTGATCCGACGGACCGTGGTCCGTGCAGCCCGGCCGGTCCCGGTGCCGGCCGGGCAGGACCCCGAGGCCACCACACCCCGCCTGAACCGTTTGAGTGATTCAGGGATTCGGACGTTTGCGCAGATACGCAGGGCATCGAAGTCGCGAGCCATGTAAGTGTGGTCATCGGTGTGTTGCTCAGCGTCCTCGGGTTGCTACGTTCTGTTTTCATGGGTATCCGAATGCGATGCGAAACCTGGGACGTACGACGGGCGAGAGCGGTGGTGCTCGTTGCTGCGGCCGCCGGTCTCCTCACCCGAATGCTGATCGCGGCGAATAAGCCCGGACCGGCCGACGTGCGGATCTTTCAAGGTTTCGCAGAGGCCATCGTGCGGTACGGCCCCATTCGGATTTACGAACAGCCACTGCCGGGACTGCCCGTCTACAACCATCCGCCACTGGCCGGCTGGATGCTCCTAGGTCTGCACGAACTCTCCGAACTCGGAATTTCCTTCGGAACGCTGATCAGATCACCCGCCTCGATCGCCGACTTCTTCTGCGCTCTCCTCGTGTTCGAAATCGTGCGTCGGCGCAGCTCCGCCGGTACGGCGGTCGCCTGCGGTGTGGGCGTGGCCGTCAGCCCCGTACTGATCGCCACCTCCGGCTATCACGGCAACACCGACGCGGTCGCCATCACGTTCGCCCTGGCCGCCGCCCATCTGCTCGCCGACCGGAAGTCGCCGCTGGCCGCCGGGGTGTGTGCCGCGCTCTCGATCAGTGTCAAGTTCGTCCCGGTGGTGGTGATCCCGGCGCTGTTCGTCGTCGCGCTGCGCTCCGGCCGGCCGACGCTCATCCGTTTCACCGCCGGGTTCACCGCCCTCGTCGCCCTCGTCTGGGGACCGGTCCTGGTGACCGTGCCGCAGAGCCTCAAGGAGAACGTCCTGGAGTACGCGGGCGGCAGCTACCGGCTCTGGGGTCTCGTCCGGTTCGCCGACGCGCTCGGCCTGTCGCAGTCCTTCATCACCTTCATCCAGGGCGAGGGTCACTTCCTCTTCGTGCTGGTCTGCGTGTCGGTCGGGGTCTGGCTCGCCTGGCTGCGGCCCGCGCAGCTGCCCTATGTCGTCGCCGTAACGATGGGCCTCCTGCTGCTGCTCTCCACCGCGTCCGCCCTGCAGTACCTGACCTGGGCGGCCGCCGGGCTGTTCGTCATCGGGTTCTGGGAAGGCGCCGCGTACAGCTGTCTGCTCGGCCTGACGGCGGTCCTCGGTTACCAGGGACGCTCCGCCGTGCGCTGGAGCGAAACGGTGCTGCATCTGGGCGAGGCCGGCTGGTTCGTCCTCGCCGCCTGCCTCGTCAGCGGAGTCCGCAAGATCCTCGCCGCGCAGTCGGCCGCACCCCCGCAATCCCCCGCCGACCGGAGCTCGGTCCCGGCGCCCTGCACCCCGCGGCCCACCGGTTCCTCCATCAACTGACCGCCCCTCCCAAGCACCGAGCACAACTGGAGAACGCCCCGTGAAGGAAAGCCCGAGCCCCAGGATCGGCATCCTGGTGGTCGCGTACAACGCCGAGACGACACTGGAGAGGACCCTCGACCGCATTCCGGAAGATTTCCGGTCCAAGGTCGCCGAGGTCCTGATTCTCGACGACGCGAGCCATGACGCGACCTTCACCGCAGGCTGCCGCTGGTCGCAGACGGAGGGACTGCCGCGGACCGTGGTGATGCGGCACACCAAGAATCTCGGATACGGCGGAAACCAGAAGGCCGGATATGCGCTGGCCGCCGAACACGGACTCGACATCATCGTGCTGCTGCACGGCGACGGACAGTACGCCCCCGAATTCCTGCCCGACATGGTCGCACCGATCGAACGCGGGGAATGCGATGCCGTGTTCGGCTCGCGGATGATGAAACCCGGATCCGCTCTCAAGGGCGGCATGCCGGTGTACAAATGGCTCGGCAACCGTATTCTCACCCGCCTGGAGAACACCCTTCTCGGCTCGCAGCTCACCGAATTCCACTCCGGGTACCGCGCCTACAGCGTCGCGGCACTCAAGAGGCTGCCGATCCACCGGAACACCGACGCGTTCGACTTCGACACCCAGATCATCGTCCAGCTGCTCAACGAAGGAATGCGGATCAAGGAGATCCCCGTCCCCACCTACTACGGCGACGAGATCTGCTACGTCAACGGCATGAAGTACGCGAAGGACGTCGTCAAGGACGTCCTCGAATACCGGCTCGCCGTCAAGGGATTCGGCACCTGCGCCTGGATCCCCAAGCCCGTCGAGTACGCGTTCAAGGAGGGCGACGGTTCCTCGCACGCCGTCATCCTGGAGAAGATGCGCAGCCTTCCGCCCGGCCGGGTCCTCGATCTCGGCTGCTCCGGCGGCCTGTTCGCCCAGCGACTCGAAGCCCTCGGCCACGAAGTGACGGGTGTGGACTACGTCGAGGTCCCCGGCGTACGCGAGAAATGCACCCACTTCCACCTCGCCGACCTGGAGGAGGGGCTGCCCGCGGAGATCGGCACCGATTACGACTATGTCGTCGCCGGCGATGTCATCGAGCACCTCTCCCGCCCCGAGCGCGTGCTCGCCGAGGTCGCCACCGTGCTGCGGCCCGGCGGCCATGTACTGCTCTCCGTACCGAACTTCAGCCACTGGTACTCACGGCTGCGGGTCGCGCTCGGCGTCTTCGACTACGACCGGCGCGGCATCCTCGACGAGACGCATCTGCGCTTCTTCACCCGGGCCAGCCTGCGTCGCACGGTCAGGAGCGCGGGCTACGACGTCCTCCACATCGCCTCCACCGGAGCCCCGTTCTGGGCGCTGCTCGGAGGCGGACCGCTCCCCGCGGTCCTCGGCGGGGTGTCGAAGCTGCTCACCCGGATCCGGCCGACGCTGTTCGGCTATCAGCACGTCGCACTGCTCACCCCGCATGCGGCCGAGACGATCATCGCTGGAGAGCACGTCGATGTACAGGACATCCTCAACCGACGGTACGCCGCTGCCGACCGGGTCGGCGTCTGAGGCCGCCGTCCCCCGTCCCACCCCCGCCCCGACGTCCGAAGCCCCGGTCGCCGCAGTCAGGAGCAAGGCCTTGACCCTCCCCAGTCTGATGCTGCTGCTGTTCGCCGTGTTCTCGTCGGCGGGCGGCCAGATCATGCTCAAACACGGGATGAAGGGCGCCGCGGCCGCCGCCGCGCAGGGCGGCGGGTCCCTCGCCGTGCGCGCCGCGACCAGCCCCTGGGTCGTCCTCGGCCTGGTGGTCTTCGCGGTGTCCGCCATCGCCTGGATGACCACTCTGGCCAAGGTGCCGCTGTCCATCGCCTATCCGTTCAACGCCCTCGGGTATCTGCTGATCGTGCTGGCCGGGGCGACCGTGCTGCACGAGCGGACCTCGATGTGGACCTGGGGAGGCTCGCTGCTCGTGGTCGTCGGCCTCTTCACGGTGATGGCGGGCCAGCAACGCTGAGCAGATTCAAGCCCGTCCGGCGCTCGAGGACACGCCGCCGGACGGGCCCGGCACCGCACGCTCCCCCAGCAGAACCCTCCGCACCACGCGCTCCGCTGCGCGCCCGTCGTCGTACGGACAGAACCGGGCCCGGAACGCGGCCCGCAGCGCCTCGTTCGCCGGGCTCCGCCAGCTGCCGTCGAGGAAGATCCGGGCCAGCTCGTCCGTATCGGTGGAGACCGCCCCGGGGGTGTCGCCGGGCTTCCCGGACAGCAGATCGAAGCAGACTCCCCGGACCGTGCGGTACGTCTCCCAGTCGGGAGCGTGCACCACGATCGGTCGGTCCAGATGGGCGTAGTCGAACATCACCGACGAGTAGTCCGTCACCAGCGCGTCCGCCGCCAGGCACAGCTCCTCGATCCGCGGGTGATTGCAGACATCGACGAGCGAGGGGTGCTCCGGCAGCCCCGCACCCTCGTAGAAGTAGTGGGCGCGGATCATCACGACGGTGTCCGGGCCGAGCGCCTCGCAGAGGCGGACCAGATCGATCCGGCTGGTGAACGCCGCCTCGTAGTCGCGATGCGTCGGCGCGTACAGGATGGTGCGGCGGCCGGGCCGGATGCCGAGACCCTCGCGGATCTCCGCGATCCGCTCGGCCGTCGCCGTCGCGAAGACGTCGTTGCGCGGATAGCCCGATTCGAGGGACCGGGCGGCGCCCGGATAGGCGCGTGCCCACACCTCGGTGGAGTGCGGGTTGGCGGAGACGCTCCAGTCCCACCGGTCGACGCGCTGGAGCAGCCGGTCGAAGTTCAGCCCCTGGGCCGCCGCCGGATAGTCCTGCTGGTCGAGCCCCATGATCTTCAGCGGGGTGCCGTGATGGGTCATCACATGGATCTGGCCGGGGCGCTTGACCAGATGGTCGGGGAAGTTGACGTTGTTGAAGAAGTACGTGGCACGGGCCAGCAACTGCCAGTAGCGGCGGGTTCCCGGCACCACGTGGTCGATGCCCTCGGGCACCGTGTCCACCTGGTTCTTCGACACCACCCACGCGCCGCGCACTTGCGGGGCCAGCTCCTGGGCCTTGCGGAAGACGGCCTCCGGATTGCAGCTCACCCCGCGGTTCCAGTACGCGGCGTAGACGGCGAGCCCGGGGTCCAGCGGAAGCCTGCGCTGCCACCAGTAGTAGCGCGCGGACAGGGTGCGCCTGGCCCGCGCCCGGACCGCGCCGGGCGCCGCCCGCAGACTCCGGCGCAGGGCCAGGACCGTGTCGAGGGCGCCGAGCACGACGTACCGGCCACCGCCCATCAGCTTCGGTCGCAGCCCCTGGGCACCGCCCGGGAAACGGTGCCCCTCCGGCCGGTGCGCACGGTGGAACGCCGCCACGGACCGTACGTAGCGCCTGCGCCGCCGGGTCACCGACGGGTATCCGGAGAGGAGTTCCCAGGCCGCCCGGTCGAAGAGCAGGGTCCGCACGGGATGCAGGAGCGGCCGGTCCCGTACGAACTCCATCAGACCGGCGTACACGTCGGCGAGCTGGTGCGGTGTCGAGCCGTCCGCCGGTTCCGTCGCGTCGGCCGGAACGGGCAGGTGGCGCCGGCTGCGGTGCTCGACGCAGGCGGTGGGGAGCACGGCGACGGACTCGGCCGCGGCGAGGGTCTGCAGTGCGTACATCCGCTCCCCGTGCTGCCCCGGCCCGAAGGACAGCTTCTCGCCCTCATGGAGGGTGCGGCGCACGGCGCGGTTCCAGGAGACCGGTGCGATGTCCAGGAGTACGGGGTGTTCGAGCAGGGTGAGCCGGCCCTCGGGCAGTTCGCCGAGCAGCTCCAGCGACCGGGTCGGGCGGGGACGGCCCCGGAACGGGCGCCTGTGATGGCCGAACAGCAGCAGTTCGGGGTCACCGGCGGCGTCCAGCCGGTTGGCGACGGACTGCAGGGCCCCCGGCAGGTGGACGAAGTTGCCCTCCAGGAAGAGGAGATAGTCCCCGACGGCCCGCTCGGCCCCGGCGTTGCGCCGCCCGTCCGGCCCGGCCCCCGGCGGCAGATGGATGGCCTGCACCCGGTCGTCCCGTGCGGCGAACTCGTCGAACAGCAGCCCCGAACCGTCCGGTGAACCGTCATCGACCCCGATCACCTCGATGTCCGTGAACGACTGCGTGAGCACCGACTCCAGGCACTCGCGCAACTGCCCTCGGGCGCGGCGGACGGGGATGATGACACTCAGCCGGGGCATACAGGCTCTTTCTCGGACTCGGGTCTACGGGGGAGGGGTGCGCTCAGGGGTGGTTGGTCGGCTGCGCTCCGGCGAGGCCGAGGCCCGTGGACGCCTGCCGGTCCGCCGGGACCGTGGCCGTGGCCGGTGTGGAGACCGGGACCTGCGCCGGGTCGCCCGCCGCCGGTGCGGGCCGCCGCAGTGCCGGAGGAGTCGCGGGCGGCTGCGCGGACGTGTCGCCCAGGAAGACCCGGCGCACCACCCGCTCCGCCGCGTGCCCGTCGTCGTACGGACAGAAACGCTCCCGGAACGCCGCGCGCAGCCGGGCGGAGCGGGTGCCGCACCAGTGGCCGGTCGCGAAGACGTCGAGCAGTTCGTCCTCGCTGTGCGCGATCGCGCCGGGCGGGCAGGAGAGCAGGTCGAAGTAGGTACCGCGGGCCGCTTCGTACGCCTCGCGGTCGTCGCAGTGGATGACGACGGGCCGGTCCAGATTGGCGTAGTCGAACATCAGCGACGAGTAGTCCGTGATCAGCGCGTCCGAGGCGAGCGCGAGCGCCTCGACGCACGGGTGGCCGCTGACGTCGATGATCCGCGGGTGCGGTTCGCGGACCGGCGGAGCCCCGTACGAGTAGTGGGCGCGGCTCAGGATCACAAAGCCCGGACCGAGGACCCGCAGCACGCGTGCCAGGTCGAGCGCGATGTGCTGGTCGCGCCGGTAGTCGCGGTGCGTGGGCGCGTACAGCAGGGCCAGCGTGCCCTCGGGGATGCCGATCGACTCGCGCAGCCGCGCCACGTCGTCGGCGGTTGCCCGCTGGTAGACGTCATTGCGCGGATAGCCGTACTCCAGCGTCGCGCAGCTCGCGGAGGCCGACGGATAGGCCTTCTCCCAGACGAGGGTGGAGTGCTGGTTCGCGGAGAGGGAGTAATCCCACTTGTCGACATTGGCGAGCAGCCGGCCGAAGTCCATCCCGCGGGCCGCCGCAGGCCGGTCCTGGAGGTCGAGGCCCATGGTCTTGAGCGGTGTGCCGTGGTGGGTCTGGAGCAGTACCTGGCCGCGTCGCTTGACCAGCCGCCGGTCGAAGTTGACGTTGTTCACCAGATACCTGGAGCGGGCCAGCGCCCGCCAGTAGCCATACGTTCCGGGGGTGAGCCGCTCTGTTGCGGTGGGCACGGTGTGCGCGTCCTCGGGGCGGCAGATCCAGGCGGTCCGCAGGCCGGGGACGAGTTCGCGGGCCTTCGCCTCGATCGCGGCCGGATTGCAGGCGTAGCCGCGGTGCCAGTACGCCGCGAACACCGCCCGGTCCGCCTGGACGGGCAGCCGCAGCTGGATGCGGTAGTACGCCCGGAGCGCGGCGGCCCGCAGCACCCGGCGGACAGCCGTGGTCACCTTCCGCAGCCGGCCGTGCAGCAACTGCGCGGTCCACAGCGCACGGTACGTGCGGTGCGCGCCCAGCCGGATCAGGCCGTGGCGCAGCCGGGCGCGGCGCGGGGCGGGGGCGCCCGGAGTGCGGTAGCGGCCGCAATGGGTGCGGGCGCGGCGGAAGAACTCGGCGCGGCTGCGGCGCGGCAGTCGGCCGGGGGCGGTGAACAGGGTGCAGAAGTGGTCGAGCATCCTGCGGAAGATCACCGGTCGCCAGGGCGCGAGTTCGGGGCGGGCGTCGATGAACGCGAAGACCCGGTCGTACTGTTCGAAGATGTCGAAGTGCTTGCGGCTGGTGGTGGCCAGGATGTTGCCCTGGCGCCGCTGCCGGTAGCCGACGCACACCCGGTCGAGTACCGCGATCGAGCGGGCGGCCAGCAGCACCGGGTACGTCCAGGGCGTGTCCTCGTAGTAGCCGGGCGGGAAGGCGAATCCCTCGGCCTCGACGAACGCCCGGCGGTACGCCTTGTTCCAGACGACCATCAGGACCTTCAGCAGCCCGGGCCGGCCGGCGAGCGTGAAGGTGGCGGGGCCGGTCTCGGCGAGGTGTTCGGCGAAGGTGTTGCGTACGCTCTCGCCCGTCCAGTACGTACGGGCGTAGTCGTAGACCAGGACGTCCGGTTCCCCGGTCTCCTCGATCCGGTCGGCGACGGCCCGCAGGGCGCCGGGGGCGAGGGTGTCGTCGCTGTCCAGGAAGATCAGATAGTCGCCGGTGGCCTGTGCGATCCCGGCGTTACGGGCCTGGCCCAGACCCACGTTCTCCGGCAGATGCAGGGCCCGCACCCGTTGGTCGCGGGCGGCGAACTCGTCGATGACGGCGCCGCAGGCATCGGGTGAGCAGTCGTCAACCGCGATGAGCTCGAAGTCCTCGAAGGACTGGGTCAGCACCGAGTCCAGGCTCTCGTGCAGATACGCCTGAACCCGGTAAGCGGGCACGATGACACTGAACCGGGGCACAACACATCCATGGGTCGTTCGCAGCGCGGGCGGGTGGTCCGCAAACGTCCGATGGAGTGACAGGGTTACGCCAAAATGTGGCAAATCCGCAAAATTGCAGGTGGGGTGGTCCTGTTGCGGTGAACAGGACCACCCCGTGTTGACGTACGGCTGTGCGACTACTTCACCGCGCCCGCCATCACGCCGGAGACGAACTGACGCTGGAAGGCGAAGAAGACCGCAAGCGGAATGACCATCGACACGAAGGCGCCGGGCGCCAGCACGTCGATGTTGTTGCCGAACTGCCGTACCTGCTGCTGCAGCGCCACCGTGATCGGCGGGGAGCCGGAGTCCGCGAAGATCAGTGCGACCAGCATGTCGTTCCACACCCAGAGGAACTGGAAGATCCCGAGCGAGGCGATCGCCGGACCGCCCAGCGGCATCACGACCCGGGTGAAGAGCCGGATCTCGCCCGCCCCGTCGAGCCGGGCCGCCTCCAGCAGCTCCCTCGGGATCTCCGCGAAGAAGTTCCGCAGCAGGAAGATCGCGAAGGGCAGACCGAAGGCCGTGTGGAAGATGATCACGCCGAAGGTCGTCTCGAAGATCCCGACCGCGCCGAAGAGCTTGGAGACGGGGACCAGGGCGACCTGCACCGGAACCACCAACAGCCCCACGACCACGAGGAACCACCAGTCGCGGCCGGGGAACTCCATCCAGGCGAAGGCGTATCCGGCCAGTGAACCGATCACGACGACCAGGACGGTCGCCGGGACGGTGATCATGACCGTGCTGAGGAGGGAGTGGGTGATGGTCGAATTGTCCAGCAGCCGGGAGTAGTTGTCGAAGGTGAGCTGGGACGGGGCCGTGAAGACCTTCCACCAGCCGGTCGACGCGATGTCGTCCGCACCGCGCAGCGAGGACAGCAGCAGCCCGATGGTCGGCATCAGCCAGAACAGGCCCACCAGGATGAGGAAGACCCTCATCACACCGCCGCCGGCGCGGGCGGCGATGCGTGCGCCGAGGGACTGTTCGGCCTTCACCGGTTCGGTTGCGGCTGTCGTGCTCGTGGCCGTGTTCGACGCTGTCGTCATCGGCGCCCCTCCTTCCGGATCCGGCGGACGTTGCTGTGCCGTCCCGGGGGACAACCCCCGGACCCCCGGCAGGGGGTGGCGGTCGTGGTCGTCGCTCTCGTCATCGGCGCCCCTCCTTCCGGATCCGGCGGACGTTGAAATACATCACCGGGAGTACCAGCAGCAGCAGGAGCACGGCGATGGCGCTGCCGATCCCGAGGTCCGCGTCCGTGCCGAACGAGGAGCGGTAGAGCTGGAGCGCCAGCACATTCGCATCATCCTGCGAGGAGCCCGGAGCGATGATGAAGACCAGGTCGAAGATCTTCAGCACGTTGATCATCAACGTGACCAGCACCACCGCGAGAACGGGCGCGAGCATCGGCACCGTGATCCGGCGGAACACCTGCCACTCGTTCGCGCCGTCCACCCGGGCCGCTTCCAGGAGCTCACGTGGCAGGCCCGCCAGGCCCGCAGCGATCAGCACCATCGCGAACCCGGCCCACATCCACACGTAGGAGCCGATGATCCCCGGTGTGACCAGGGTCGGGCCGAGCCACTCGACTCCGTTGTACGGCTCCTTGAAGTTGGAGGCGGGGAGCCGGAGTTCGGCGCCGTCCGCCGAAGCGGGCAGAGTGAACGTACCGTCCGCGGCCGCCGTCGCCGAGGCGACCACCTTGCCGTCCTTGACCGCCTCCACCTTGATGCCCTTGAGCCCCAGCTCCTTGGCGTCGATGACATTGGGTCTGCCGCCGCCGCCCTTGGTGAAGTCCAGCCACGCGGTACCGGTGATTTTTCCGGCCCCCGCCGCCGCGGCCTTCGCAGGCTTCGCGTCCGTCGGCATCTTCGCCGGCGCCACACCGACCAGCGGCAGCTGTACCGGCTGCCCGGCCCGCACCGGCGCCTTGGTGACGAACGAACCGCCCGCGCCCGCTTTGAGCGGGTGGACGGGCAGCGGATGCGCCTTCGGATAGCCCGCCGACTCGGCAAATGTGTCGTGCACACCCACCCATACGGCGTTGGCGACCCCGCGCTCCGGGGCCGCGTCGTACACCAGCCGGAAGATGATGCCCGCGGCGAGCATGGAGATCGCCATCGGCATGAAGACGATCAGCTTGAACGCCGTACCCCAGCGGATCCGCTCCGTCAGTACCGCGAAGATCAGCCCGAGAACGGTGGATACCGTCGGCGCGAACACGACCCAGATCGCATTGTTCTCGACCGCTGTACGGATGGTGTCGTCCGTGAACAGCGCCTTGTAGTTGTCGAGTCCGGCGAAGCCCGTGCCCGCCTGGTCGAAGAACGACCGGTAGACGGAGTACACGATCGGATAGACCACGAGCGCGCCCAGCAGCACCAGCGCGGGCGCCAGGAACAGCGCCGCGATGACCCGGCGGGTGCCGGTCACACTTCTGCGGCTGCGTTTCGGGCCGCCGGCCTGGGCATCGGACGGCTTCCTGGGAGCGGGTAGTGACGACTGTCCGGACGGATGCTTGTCGGCGGGGGGCACCGCGTCGGCGCCCCCCGCTGCGGCTGTCGTCATCCCGTCAGCTCTTGTACGCCTTGGCCGCGTCGGACTCCAGCTTGGCTTGAGTCCCCGCGATGTCCTTCGGGTTCTTCAGGAAGTCCTGGAGGGTCTTCCACTCGCCCTTCCCGGGCGTCCCGCCGAACGACTGCGGGGCCTGGTCGGACATGTCGAACCGGACGGCGTCACCCGCCGCGACCAGCGCCTTCGCCATCGTGCGCTGCACCTCGTTCGGGTACGCGGCGGCGTCCAGGGCCTTGTTCGGCGAGATGAACCCGCCCTGCTCAGCCATGATCTTCGCCGCGTCGGTCGAGGCCAGCCAGGTCAGCAGGGCCTGGGCGCCCTTGCCGTCCTTCAGTGCCACCGCCGCGTCGCCGCCCGTCACGACGGGGGACTCGGCGCCGACCGCCGGGAACGGGAACACCTTGGCGTCCGTCCCGATCTTCGCCTTCGTCTGCGCGATGTTGACGGCCACGAAGTCGCCCTCGTAGACCATCGCGGCCTTGGGCTGGTCACCGCCGGTGAAGGTCTGGGTGACCGAGGCCGGGAACTCCGTCTGCAGCGCGCCGTCGGCGCCGCCCGCGATCAGCGACGGCTTGCCGAAGAGCTGTGCGAGCGTGGTCAGCGCGTCCTTGACGGACGGGTCCGTCCACTTGATCTTGTGCTGGGCCAGCTGGTCGTACTTCTCCGGACCCGCCTGGGAGAGATAGATGTTCTCGAACCAGTCGGTGAGGGTCCAGCCGT
The DNA here is from genome assembly GCF_036002945.1 of Streptomyces sp. NBC_01224. Classification (NCBI taxonomy): domain Bacteria; kingdom Bacillati; phylum Actinomycetota; class Actinomycetes; order Kitasatosporales; family Streptomycetaceae; genus Streptomyces; species Streptomyces sp. NBC_01224. Next base: position 5,628,821 of record NZ_CP108529.1, read on the forward strand.
CCGCGCCACCGACCGAGACCGGGGTGACACCCGAGGCGGAGACCGTCTCGGCCGTCGCCAGGAAGTCCTTCCAGGTCTTCGGTTCGCTCGCGCCCGCGTTCTCGAATGCCTTGGCGTTGTACCAGATCAGGGACTTGTTGGCGGCCTTGAAGTAGACGCCGTACTGGGTGCCGTCCACCGCACCGAGGTCCTGCCAGACCTTCGAATAGTTCTTGGCCAGCTGGGCCTTGGCCTCGGCGCCGACCGGCTTGGCCCACTTCTTCTGGGCGGCCTGCTGGATCGCGCCGACCTGCGGGATCATCGCGACGTCCGGCGGCTGGCCGCCCGCGATCTTGGTACCGAGGAAGTTGACGATCGGGTCCTGCGCCGGGACGAAGGTGACCGTCGCCCCCGTGCGGTTCTCGAACTCTTTGAGGACCTTGACGAAGTTGGCCTGCTCGGCACCGGTCCAGACCGCCGCGACCGAGAGCTTCTCGCCGTCCAGTTTCGGCAGTACGACGCTCGACGAGCTCCCCTTGCCGCCCTCGGAGCTCTTGTCCGACTTGTCTTTTCCGCCGCCGTCGTCACCGCAACCGGTGAGGGCCAGTGCGCCGATGGCGGTGAACACCGCGGCGGCCCTGCTGATCCGAAGGGTTGTGCGCATTGCTTCCCCGTCTCTCACATCGTTGTGTGCGCACAGTCCTACGCCCGGTGTACGGGTGCCGCAATACCGCTTCTCGTGTCAACTCCTTGATCGTGATGGGCTCGTGACGTGATGTCAGTGGATGTCCGGACCCGGAGCCGCTTCAGGAGTGGACGGGCCCGAACGGGGCTATCGGCTCGGCGTTCACCGACCTGGCCGCCCGCTCCAGCGCACTGGCCAGCAGCGCCAGGTCCGTCGGACCGTTGCCCAGTTCGCGGACCGGGCGCCGGGCCGGCGGATCGCCCATCCGCTCCCACTCCAGCGGGACGACGGTGGGGCGCAGGGTCGCCGTACGCGGAATGCGTCCCGTCACCCTGCCGCCCTGGAACGGTGTCACCCGCCCGTCGGGATGCCCCAGCCGGCCACGTCCGGGTGCCGGAGCCTCCGGTGACGGCGGGACGACCGGTGCGTCGAGCACGATACGCAGCCGGGCCCCATGGGCCAGGTCCGTGTCCTCCGTACGGTCCGGGCGGGCGGACGTCGCGACCAGGTGGACGCCGAGCCGGCCGCCGTCCCTGGCCACGGCCTCCAGGGCCCGTACGACCGACCCCGCGGCCGGGCGGCCGGGGCTGCCGAGCGCCGGGGCGACCAGCGCGTCGAAGTCGTCGACCAGGACGACGAGCCGGGGCAGCGGGGAGGGGCCGGGGCCCGTGGACCGTGCTGCGGCGGGCCGCAGCCGGAGCGTCCCGCTCATCGGGGAGTCGAGGTCTCCGCGCTGCTCCGCGGCGCTCGGCGGGCGCTGGCCGGCCATCCGCTGCGCCACCTCGTGCCGGTGGTGCCACTCGGTGAAGTCGTACTGGCCGAGCAGTTCGGCGCGCCGCTTCAGTTCGCCGCCCAGCGCCTGCGCGAACTCGCGCATCCGTACCGGATCCGAGGCCACCAGGTGTGTGAACACGTGCGGGAGTTCGGTACAGGGGCGCAGGCTCTCGCCACGCTCGCCACCGGCGCCGTCGACCAGGAGTATGCCCAGCCGGTCGGGCCGGGCTGCCGCGGACAGCGAGGCGGCGACGGCCCGCAGCAGCTCGGTACGTCCGCTGCCGGTCGGCCCCTCGATGAGGAGGTGGGGTCCCTCCTCCGCCAGATCCACACTGACCGCGCCCCGGGGCCCGGCCCCGAGCACCACGACGGGCCGCCCGGCGGCCACGGCAGCGGCGCCTTCGGCCCGGGCGGCTGCGGGCATGCCGGTGCCCGTGTTCGCTTCCACGGCGGTACGTGCGGCTGCCGCTCCGCTCCCGGCGCCCCGCGCCGCGACCGGGGGTGTGTCGCCGCCGCGCGGTCCGCTGACCCGGTTCGAGGTCCGCCCGGATCCGGCGGAACGGAGACTGTCGGCCCCCTGGACATCACCTCCGCCCCAGGTACCGGACGCGGGAACGGTACGGGAGCTCCGGGTGTCCCCGGGCGAACTGCCGTAGCGCCCGCCGCCGACACGGGCGGCGCCGGGATACGGGGTGCGTCCGGAACCACCGGTGTCGTGGGCGTCGTCTCGCACGAGGCCGTGGCCCGCGGTGCCGATGTGGGTGGTGGTCTCGCTGCCGGGGTACGGGGTGCGCCCCGAGCCGGGGGCGTACCCGCCCGCGCGGTCCGGCCCCGGTGCGCCGCCTGTGCGCTGGGCGCCCACGCGGGGGCCCGCGCCGCGTGGGTACTCCGTGCGTCCCGAACCGCGGGCATCCGCGTCGGCTGCATCCATACCGCCACCGGCGCCCGCCGGCCCGCCCGCCCAGCGGCCCGAACCGCGGACCGTGGCGCCGGGCTGGTCGTCCGCAGTGGAGGCCCAGCGGGCCATCAGGGATGCCGGGGTGGCACGCGCCAGGCCCAGTTCGTCCAGCAGCCGGGCGGTCGGCGGGAGCGCGGCCGACGCGGGCCGGCCGTGGGCCGACGTCGAACCCTCCGTACGCAGCGGGGCCAGCGCCCGGCCGAACCGCTCGGCCCAGTGCGCCGACACCGCGTCCACCGCGGCGACCGTGCCGCGGCCCGCGGCCCGTCCGTCCGCCGTGCGCAGCAGCCGCAGTGCCGTGGCCACATCACCGCTCAGCATCGCCACCGCCCCGCACTCACGGAACGCGATCGAGGCGTGGCAGGCCGCCTCGTACGTCGCCGCGACCGGTGAGGTGGGCGTGGCGGCCGGGGTCTCGGCCAGACAGATCAGATGGATTCCGGCAGCGGCACCCGCGGCGGCCAGCCGGGCGGTGTTCTCGCGCAGCACCGCCGAGCCGGGGTCGCCGTCGACGATCACCACGGTGTACGGGCCCGAGTACTGCCCGGCGGCCTCGGCGACCGTGCTGCGGTCCAGGCTCGCCCAGCCGGGCCCCAGCGGCCCGTCGTCCAGTCGGCGCACCAGCTCCGTCGTACGGGCGACGGCCTGTTCCCGGTCGTACGCGAGGAGCAGCCGGCAGTCCTGGCCGTGCATGGGGCGCAGATGGGGCAGCCAGCCGAGCCAGGCCCATTCGCGTCTGCGCTCGTCCGCGCTGCGGGCGCGGTCCGTGCTGATCAGCACGATCTCCAGATCGGCGGGGGAGTGCAGCGCGGCGAGCTGCGCCACCGCTGAACGGGCGAGTCCGGCCAGCCGGGTCCGCGGACCGGCGAGCCCGAGGGAACCGGCCTCCCGCAGCCCCACGGTCACCGGCACGGCGGGCAGCTCGGCCCGGTCCGTCGTCCCCAGGCGCACCACGAGCGCCTCCGGGTGCGCGGTGTCGCGCTCCCACAGCCTGGGGCCGGGTCCGAGCGCGGTAAGCAGCACGGCCGCCGGGTCGGGCCAGATGCTCTCCGCGGCGCATCCCGATGGTGTCGCGGGGGAGGCGGTGGCCGGGAACGGCAGCTCGGCCGCGCCTGTCCCGTCGGGCGTCGCCTCGTGCACCGGCTCGCCCTTGTTGCCCGCGAGTCTGCGCGCCCAGGCGCCTATCCCGCCCCGCCGGGGTGTTCCGTCGCCCGGGAAGCGGGGGGAGCGCTCGGAGGGGGGCTGGCGGGTGTCGGCCCACCCGCCTTCGCCGCTCTCGTACGTGTGACGGTCGCCGGGCCCCTCGTACGGGGCGGGCCCGGGGCCGGCGGCGGCCGGGGCGTACCCGTGGCCGGAGCCGTACTCCTCGGCGAAGCCGCCATCGGCGGCGGCCGCGCCTGCCGTACCGGACACCCGCAGATGCCCCTCGCCGTCCGGGGCCGTCGCCAGCGTCGGCGTACGCGCGCCCGAGGTCAGCCGGAGCGTCGATTCGCCGAGCCGCAGCAGCGCGCCGGGCTTCAGACGGACCGGGCGGTCGCGGACCTCCGTACCGTCGAGCAGGGTGCCGTTGGTGGAGCCCAGATCGGCCACCGAGACCAGGCCGTCCTCGGCGACCGTCACGGTGCAGTGCAGCCGGGACACGTCGGGGTCGTCGAGCGGGACGTCCGCGTCGGCGGAGCGGCCGATCCGGATCCGGCCGCCGTGCAGCAGATGGACCCCGCCCGCGTCGGGCCCCGCGACCACATGCAGCTGCGCCGGAACGGCGTCGTCCGCCGACTCGTCCTCGCCCGGGACCTGGAGTGAGAGCACCGCTCCGTCGACCAGCGGGGGCTCACCCAGTGCGCACCGCTGCGCGTCGAGCCGCTCACGCCCGGCGAACAGCACCACCGCACCGCTGCCGAGCGAGCCGTCGGGCCCGGAAACGGCCGCGGCCAGATTGGACGCCACCGTGGCGAGCGCCGTCCCCGGCGGGGCGGTGACCAGCACGTCGCAGGCGCGCGCCGGAGTCTGGCCGCTGCGCGGCGCGAGGACGGTCAGCCGGATCTGCATCGCCGTCAGCGGTCCCTTCTGCGCGGGGCGCCGGGCAGGGGAAACGCCCTGTGATTCCCCCCACCCGACCCGGACGCGTCGTCCGGTACAGGTTCGTCACGTGCCACAGGGCTCCCTACCCCACAGTCCGTGCTGAAGGCATCCTCGCACCTGCCACTGACAACACGCCCGGGGGTCACCGCTAAGTGATCTTGAAAGGTCGGCTGTGCGCCCATAAGTGCCTGCTTGGAACGATCTCCGCGGCAGCGCAACCGATCCGGGAGAGCGCCCGGAACGGTTCATCGCACGTGTGTACGACAACCATCCGCCCGGTGTGAGCGTCTTGTTCCGCAACGGCCGGTACCTCCTTCAGGAGGCAATCGGGCCCGGCGGACAAGGACGGCGACGGCAACCGGGCGGACCCGCCCGACCTCGCCGGTCACCCCACTAGAGTGGGCCGGAACTCCCGGGGGATCCGGGAGCACCGCAAGCACCACGATCAGCAGGGAGCGCATGACGTGCGGCCGGTAGGCAGCAAGTACCTGCTCGAGGAGCCGCTGGGACGCGGCGCCACGGGCACCGTCTGGCGTGCCCGCCAGCGGGAGACCGCAGGTGCCGAGGCGGCCGTCGCCGGCCAGCCCGGCGAGACCGTGGCGATCAAGGTCCTCAAGGAGGAGCTCGCCAACGACGCGGACGTCGTGATGCGGTTCCTGCGCGAGCGCTCCGTGTTGCTCCGGCTCACCCACGAGAACATCGTGCGCACCCGCGACCTGGTCGTCGAGGGAGACCTCCTCGCCCTCGTCATGGACCTGGTCGACGGCCCCGACCTGCACCGTTACCTCCGCGAGAACGGCCCGCTCACCCCGGTCGCCGCCGCGCTCCTCACCGCGCAGATCGCGGACGCGCTCGCCGCCAGCCACGCCGACGGCGTCGTCCACCGCGACCTGAAGCCCGCCAACGTCCTGCTCGACGAGCGCGACGGCCAGATGCACCCGATGCTCACCGACTTCGGCATCGCGCGCCTGGCCGACTCCCCGGGGCTGACCCGGACCCATGAGTTCGTCGGCACGCCCGCCTATGTGGCGCCGGAGTCCGCCGAGGGCCGGCCGCAGACGTCCGCGGTCGACATCTACGGCGCGGGCATCCTGCTGTATGAGCTGGTCACCGGGCGCCCGCCGTTCTCCGGAGGCACCGCCCTCGAAGTCCTGCACCGGCACCTCAGCGAGGAGCCCCGCCGCCCCACCACCGTCCCGGCGCCGCTGTGGACGGTCATAGAGCGCTGCCTGAGCAAGGACCCCGACCGGCGGCCCAGCGCCGAGAACCTGGCCCGCGGACTGCGTACCGTCGCGGCGGGCATCGGCGTGCACGCCAGCTCGGCCCAGATCGCGGCGGCCGACGGTGTGGGCGCCCTGCTCGCACCCGACCCGGCGCCCGCGGCCGTTCCCCAGGCCCCCGGTGCGGCCGACCCGACGCAGGTGCTGCCCAGCAACGCGGGCTCGTACGATCCGAACGCCGCGACCAGCGTCATGCAGCACGCCCCCGGCCCGGGCGGGCACGCCGACCCGACCTCGGTCCTGCCGCCCGTACCGCCGCACCCGGACGGCCCTCCGCAGCCCGAGGGGCCGCACCCCTGGCAGTCCCAGCTCCAGGCGGCCCGCGATCGCAACGAGCAGACGCAGGTCCAGTACCTCGACCCGAGCGAGGACCCGCTGCGCCGCCGCCCCCAGAGGTCCCAGCCCCAGCAGCAGCCTCAGCGACGGCAGCAGCCGCCGCAGCATCAGCAGCAGCCGCAGCAGTACCCCCAGCCCCGGCAGCAGCAGTACCAGCCGCAACCCCAGCATCAGCACCAGCCCCAACAGCAGTACCAGCGGCAGCAGTACGCGCCCCCGCAGCCGCCGCCCCAGCAGCCGGCCCCGCGGCAGCCCCGCGAGCCGCGGCAGCGCAGCGCCAACCCGATGAAGATTCCCGGCCTCGGCTGCCTCAAGGGGTGTCTGTTCACCCTGGTGCTGCTGTTCGTCGCGGGCTGGCTGATCTGGGAACTGACCCCGCTGCAGGACTGGATCGGCCAGGGCAAGAGCTACTGGCAGGCGATCAGTGACGCGGTCTCCAGCGTGACCGACTGGGTCTCGAAACTGGGCGGCAGCAGCGGCTCCTGAGCCGCCGGTACACCATCAACTCTGTAGCTATATCGACTTCTGCGGGCCAGTTTCCACCGCATTTCGCCCGCAGAAGTGAAGGTTGGCGCCATCCCGGGCACTCAACACCCCGATCGACGCGTAACTTTGTCGACCGGGGGTCATGAGCGACGGTCCATCGCCAGCCGCTGAGGGAGCAGTCTTGGCACGGAATATCGGCAGCCGGTACACCGCCCACCAGATCCTGGGGCGCGGCAGCGCCGGCACGGTGTGGCTCGGCGACGGGCCCGAGGGCCCGGTGGCCATCAAGCTGCTCCGCGAGGACCTCGCGTCCGACCAGGAGCTCGTGGGCCGCTTCGTCCAGGAGCGCACCGCCCTGCTCGGCCTGGACCATCCGCATGTCGTCGCCGTCCGCGATCTCGTGGTGGACGGCAACGACCTGGCACTGGTCATGAGTCTGGTACGCGGCACGGACCTGCGCACCCGCCTCGACCGCGAACGCCGTCTGGCGCCCGAGGCCGCCGTCGCGATCATCGCGGATGTCGCCGACGGCCTGGCCGCCGCGCACGCCGCCGGGGTGGTCCACCGTGACGTCAAGCCGGAGAACATCCTGCTCGACATGGAGGGCCCGCTCGGCCCCGGCGGCTCGCACCCGGCGCTGCTCACCGACTTCGGTGTGGCCAAGCTGATCGACACCCCGCGCCGCACCAAGGCCAGCAAGATCATCGGTACGCCGGACTATCTGGCCCCCGAGATAGTCGAGGGCCTCCCGCCCCGCGCCGCCGTCGACATCTACGCACTCGCGACGGTCCTGTACGAACTCCTGGCCGGCTTCACACCCTTCGGCGGCGGACACCCCGGCGCGGTCCTGCGCCGCCACGTCACGGAGACGGTCGTCCCGCTCCCGGGCATCCCCGACGAGCTCTGGCAGCTCCTGGTCCAGTGTCTGGCCAAGGCCCCGGCCTCCCGGCTGCGTGCCTCCGAGCTCGCGGCCCGGCTGCGCGAGCAGCTCCCGCAGCTGGCCGGCATCCCGCCGCTGGACGTGGACGAGCCGGACGTCGAACCGGAACCCCAGAAGTACGACGAGCAGCAGTACACCCCCGCACCCGAGGAACCCCGCCGCCGCGGCGCGGTCCCCCTGGTCCCCGGCTCGTCCGCCGACTCCAACCGGGACACCCACACGAGCATGCGTGTCCCGGCCCCCGACGAACTCTCCGGCGGCCCCCGGGGCACGGCCAGGGCCCCGCGCTCCCCGGGCCGGCCCCGCCCGGGCTCGGCCCGCAACAAGTCCGCGGCTGTCCGCAAGCGCCGCCTGACGCTGGGCGCCGCGGCGCTGGTGCTGGTGGTGGCGCTGGGCGTGGGCGGCTGGCTGGCGCTGGGCGACGACACTGCGGACGCGCCTGCGCAGGACACGAAGAACTCGGCGCCGGGAACACCCTGACCCCCCCCGGGGCCCCGCGAGGCGGTTCCCGATGGCTCCGCGGCCGGAGAGTCCCGTGCGCACCCCTTCGCCGTACGGCCCGGGGACGCGGCGCCCACACGGCCGCGGAGTCGTGATCATGCGGCCCGAGGAATGTCCGCGCCGACAGCCGTTACGCTGGACCCGTGGCAGTCGTCGATATTTCCGAAGAGCTGAAGTCCCTCTCCTCGACCATGGGGTCGATCGAGGCCGTCCTGGACCTGGATGCGCTGAGGGCGGACATCGCCGCGCTCGAGGAGCAGGCGGCCGCGCCATCCCTCTGGGACGACCCGGACGCGGCGCAGAAGATCACCAGCAAGCTTTCGCACCTCCAGGCCGAGGTCCGCAAGACCGAGGCCCTCCGCGGCCGCATCGACGATCTCGAGGTCCTCTTCGAGCTCGCCCAGGACGAGGGCGACGCCGACGCCCTGGCCGAGGCCGAGTCCGAGCTGGAGTCCGTCAAGAAGGCGCTCGACGAGATGGAGGTCCGTACCCTCCTCTCCGGCGAGTACGACTCCCGCGAGGCCCTGGTCAACATCCGGGCCGAGGCCGGTGGCGTGGACGCCGCCGACTTCGCCGAGAAGCTCCAGCGCATGTACATCCGCTGGGCCGAGCGGCACGGCTACAAGACCGAGGTCTACGAGACGTCGTACGCGGAAGAGGCCGGCATCAAGTCGACCACCTTCGCCGTCCAGATCCCGTACGCCTACGGCACCCTCTCCGTCGAGCAGGGCACCCACCGGCTCGTCCGGATCTCGCCCTTCGACAACCAGGGCCGCCGCCAGACGTCCTTCGCGGGTGTCGAGGTGCTGCCCGTGGTCGAGCAGACCGACCACATCGAGATCGACGAGTCGGAGCTGCGCGTCGACGTGTACCGCTCGTCGGGCCCCGGCGGCCAGGGCGTCAACACCACGGACTCCGCGGTGCGCCTGACCCACCTCCCGACCGGCATCGTCGTCTCCTGTCAGAACGAGCGCTCGCAGATCCAGAACAAGGCGTCCGCGATGAACGTCCTCCAGGCGAAGCTCCTTGAGCGCCGCCGCCAGGAGGAGCAGGCCAAGATGGACGCCCTCAAGGGCGACGGTGGCAACTCCTGGGGCAACCAGATGCGGTCCTACGTCCTGCACCCGTACCAGATGGTCAAGGACCTGCGTACGGAGTTCGAGATCGGCAACCCGGAAGCGGTCTTCAACGGCGAGATCGACGGCTTCCTGGAGGCGGGCATCCGCTGGCGCAAGCAGCGGGAGAAGTAGGCGGGCCCCAGCAGTCTGTTGCTGCTTCCTGTTCTTACGGCGGTGCCGGAATCCCGACGGGGTTTCCGGCACCGCCGTTTTCGTCGGGGAGGGGTGCGGGGCGGCACCCGAAAGGGAGTTGGGGTTCCGAGTTGCGCAGGTGGCGTGGTGAGTGCGTCACAGTCGTGATTCTGAATGAAGGTCAACTGCTATCAAAGCGGTGCACATTGCACGGAACGGCCTTGACGCAGGCCTTAACTGTGGACAGGGTGCTAGGGCAGCATGCGTATGTCTGGGACGGGTGTGAACGGGGGCGGGCGGCGTGACCACGGTTCCATGTGGCGCTGTTCGGAGCAAACCCCGCAGAGCCGGGGCCCGCATATGGCTGCTCCACTGACGAGAACAGCTACTGGGGGTAGCAGCAGATGACCAAGAAGACGCGAGTGCGCGTCGCGCGCATAGCCGCAGGTGCGGTGATCGCGGCGGGTGCCTCGCTCACCGCTGCCGGTGTGGCGTCGGCCGCCGGTATCGGAATCGGGATCGGCGTGGACGCCGGTGACGCCTCCGTCAGCGCCCAGGTCGGCAACGCCGGCGAGGCCGGCGGTGGTAGCGGCGGGGAGCCCGGTGGCGTCGACACGGGCGGTACCACAGAAGGTGGTGCGGGCAGCGAGGGTGGTGCCGGCAGCGAGGGTGGTGCGGGCAGCGAGGGTGGCGCCGGTAACCAGGGTGGTGCGGGCAGCGAGGGTGGCGCGGGCAACCAGGGTGGCGCGGGCAGCGAGGGTGGTGCCGGTAACCAGGGTGGTGCGGGCAGCGAGGGTGGTGCGGGCAACCAGGGTGGTGCGGGTAACCAGGGTGGTGCCGGTAACCAGGGTGGTGCGGGCAGCGAGGGTGGCGCGGGTAACCAGGGTGGCGCGGGTAACCAGGGTGGTGCCGGTAACCAGGGTGGCGCGGGCAACCAGGGTGGCGCGGGCAACCAGGGTGGCGCGGGCAACCAGGGTGGTGCCGGTAACCAGGGTGGCGCGGGCAACCAGGGTGGTGCCTCGCACGGCGGCGCGACCGGTGGCGACACCGGCTCCACCACCGGTAACGCCTCCGCAGGCTCCGCGACCGGTGGCGGCGGCGCCGACACGTGCACCGTCGACCTCGACGGCGCGAAGTGCGCGGACAACACCACCCCCGACTCGGCCGGCAACCAGCCGGTCGAGCAGGGCAAGGGCAAGGACGAGCTCGCCGAGACCGGTGCCGCCGAGACCACGTTCCTGCTGGTCGGCGCCGCGACGATGATTGCCGGAGGCATCGGCTTCCGGATCCTGCCGCGCCTCGTGAACGGCCGTACGGTCGCCTAAGGGCCGCCTGCGGTAACAGCTACGCACAGAGGGGCCCGGGACGCCAGTCGGCATCCCGGGCCCCTCTGCGTACACGTACACGCTCTTGCAGGCGGACGGACGGCCTCGACTACACGGTCTGGTGCGCCAGCAGCGCCAGCGCGCCCAGCAGCACCACCAGCAGGGCCACCAGCGTCACAGGGCTCAGCCCCGCGAACATTCCCTGCTCCTGTTCCTGCTGCAGCCGTGCGCGGCTGGCCCGGCACACAGGGCAACGGCCCTCGTTCACAGGCGCCGCGCAGTTTGCGCACACCAGTCGGTCATAGGTCATGCGCTTTCCTCCTCCCGCGCGGCGGAGCCGCATACGTCCTCACTCCGCACAACGCTCATGGAAACGCAACTGTTCCCCCCACCACTGTGCCAGCTCGCGCGGATTTCGGCGCGGCCCGCCGGACATCACCCGTTCCATAGCGCTTCGGCCCCGGCGCCGACCAGTCCCGTTCCGTCATAAATCGCCCATCCCCGGACGCGCGCCTGCACGCGTCAGCCCGGTTCGCGTATGGTCACGCACACCTACTCCCGGCCGACCGTGGTGCATCCGTGATCCGATTCGACAACGTCTCCAAGACCTACCCGAAGCAGAGCCGTCCCGCTCTACGGGATGTGTCTCTCGATATCGAGAAGGGCGAGTTCGTCTTCCTGGTGGGCTCCTCCGGCTCCGGCAAGTCCACCTTCATGCGACTCATCCTCCGCGAAGAGCGCGCCAGCCAGGGCATGGTTCACGTCCTGGGCAAGGACCTGGCGCGCATGTCCAACTGGAAGGTGCCGCACATGCGCCGCCAGTTGGGCACGGTGTTCCAGGACTTCCGCCTCCTCCCCAACAAGACCGTCGCGGAGAACGTTGCGTTCGCGCAGGAGGTCATCGGCAAGCCGCGCGGTGAGATCCGCAAGGCGGTGCCCCAGGTCCTCGACCTGGTCGGCCTCGGCGGCAAGGAGGACCGGATGCCCGGTGAGCTCTCCGGTGGTGAGCAGCAGCGCGTGGCGATCGCGCGGGCGTTCGTGAACCGTCCGATGCTGCTGATCGCGGACGAGCCGACCGGCAACCTCGACCCGCAGACCTCCGTCGGCATCATGAAGCTGCTGGACCGGATCAACCGGACCGGCACCACTGTGATCATGGCGACTCACGACCAGAACATCGTCGACCAGATGCGCAAGCGCGTCATCGAGCTGGAGCAGGGCCGTCTCGTACGCGACCAGGCCCGCGGCGTCTACGGCTACCAGCACTGAGCATCGAGCACTGAAAGGACGCCATGCGCGCCCAGTTCGTCCTGTCGGAGATCGGCGTCGGCCTCCGTCGCAACCTCACGATGACCTTCGCCGTCGTCGTCTCCGTCGCCCTCTCGCTCGCCCTGTTCGGCGGCGCGCTGCTCATGCGCGAGCAGGTCAGCACGATGAAGGACTACTGGTACGACAAGGTCAACGTCTCGATCTTCCTGTGCAGCAAGAGTGATGTGACCTCGACGCCCAAGTGCGCCAAGGGCGCCGTCACCGCCGAGCAGAAGAAGGAGATCGAGGGCGACCTCAAGAAGATGGACGCCGTCCAGACGGTCACGTACGAGTCGGCCGACCAGGCGTACAAGCACTACCAGCAGCAGTTCGGCGACTCTCCCATGGCGAGCAACATCACGCCGGACCAGATGCAGGAGTCGTTCCGGGTCAAGCTCCACGACCCGAAGAAGTACAAGGTCGTCGCCACCGCCTTCGCCGGCCGTGACGGGGTGCAGTCCGTCCAGGACCAGAGATCCATCCTGGACAACCTCTTCCAGCTGATGAACGGCATGAATGTGGCCGCCCTCTTCGTGATGGCGCTGATGCTGGTCATTGCGCTGATGCTGATCGTGAACACCGTCCGGGTGTCCGCGTTCAGCCGACGGCGCGAAACCGGCATCATGCGGCTCGTCGGCGCATCCGGCTTCTACATCCAGATGCCGTTCATCATGGAGGCCGCGTTCGCCGGTCTCATCGGTGGTGTGCTCGCCTGCGTGATGCTGCTGGCCGGCCGGTACTTCCTGATCGACGGCGGTCTGGCACTGCAGAGCAAGCTGAATCTGATCGACTTCATCGGCTGGGACGCGGTCTTCACCAAGCTGCCCCTGGTCCTGGCAATCGGTCTGCTGATGCCCGCCGTTGCCGCTCTCTTCGCGCTCCGCAAGTACCTGAAGGTGTGACAAGCGCCCCTGTGGCGCACGGCCAACCGGCCGTGCGCCACAGGGGCGTTGTCCTAGACTCGACGCCATGTCGGGCCCCACACAATGTTTCGGGCCCCGCGGTGTGCGCCGCGGGGCGGCCCTGACATTGGTCTTCGCGACCGTGCTGGCCACCGCGGCGGCCACCGGCTCGCTGCCGCACGACGGCGCGAAGTCCTCGGGCATAGCGGCGCGTTCCGTCGCCTCCACCGTCGACGGCGACGAGGTGGCCGACGCCGCCGCCCGCGCCGTCGCCGACGGCAAGTCCGGTAAGGAGGCGGCCGAGGAGGCCGTCAGCCGCAGCGGCGACCGCTGGGGCGCGGTGTACGACGAGCGGCAGTACGAGGAGTTCGAGCAGGCCCTCGACGGCTCGTACACCGGTGTCGGGATCGCCGCGAAGCGCTCCGCGGACGGGCTGGTCGAGGTGGCCCGGGTCCAGCCCGGCGGCCCCGCCGACCGGGTCGGCATCGAGCCGGGCGATCTGCTCCGTACGATCGACGGTCACCGGATCGACAAGCGCCCCGTTGCCGAGGCCGTGGCCCTGCTGCGCGGAGACCGTACGGAGGCGGGCGCGGGCACCACCGTCGTGCTGGCGGTCCAGCGGGGCGCCGCCCTTCGGACCGAGACGCTGCGCCGGGCCAGGCTCAGCACCGAGGCCGTCACCGTCCGGCGCATCGGACCGGACCGTTCCGATCCCTCGTCGGCTGTACTGATCGAGGTCGACTCGTTCACCAGGGGCTCGGGTGCCAGGATCCACGACGCGGTCCGGGACGCACCGGCGGGCGCCGGGGTGCTCCTCGATCTGCGCGGCAACTCCGGCGGCCTGGTCACCGAGGCCGTGACCGCCGCCTCCGCCTTCCTGGACGGCGGCCTGGTCGCCACGTACGACGTGCACGGCGAGCAGCGCGCCCTCTACGCGCAGCCGGGCGGTGACACCGTCCGCCCCCTCGTCGTCCTCGTCGACGGCGGCACGATGAGCGCCGCCGAGCTCCTCACCGGCGCGCTCCAGGACCGGGGCCGCGCCGTCACCGTCGGATCGCGCACCTTCGGCAAGGGTTCGGTCCAGATGCCCAGCAAGCTCCCGGGCGGCTCGGTGGCCGAGCTGACCGTCGGCCACTACCGCACCCCGGCGGGCCGCGGCGTCGACGGCCGCGGCATCACCCCGGACCTCGCGGTCAGCTCCGGGGCCGAGCGGCGGGCCGAGACGGTATTGAGTGGCCTCGGGGGTGGGTCGTAGTGCGAAAATGGCCTCACTATGGCTAAGGAAAAGGACACAGGGCGCAAGCTCATCGCGCAGAACAAGAAGGCGCGGCACGACTACCACATCGTCGACACCTACGAGTGCGGTCTCGTACTCATGGGTACCGAGGTCAAGTCGCTGCGGCTGGGCCGGGCCTCCCTGGTGGACGGCTTCGTCCAGATCGACGGGGGCGAGGCCTGGCTGCACAACATCCACGTCCCTGAGTACGTGCAGGGGACCTGGACGAACCACTCTGCCAAGCGGAAGCGCAAGCTGCTGCTGCACCGGGCGGAGATCGACAAGCTGGAGTCGAAGTCGGGCGAGACGGGTCACACGATCGTGCCGCTCGCGCTGTACTTCAAGGACAGCCGGGTCAAGGTCGAGATCGCGCTCGCCAAGGGCAAGAAGGAGTACGACAAGCGGCAGACCCTGCGCGAGAAGCAGGATCTGAGGGAGACCAACCGCGCGATCTCGGCAGCGCGCCGGCGCCAGCGCAGCGCGTAGCCGGCGCGTACGGGCCGGGCCGGCGGCGGCCCGCAGGAATAGGCTGGCATCGTGGTGCGTTGGTCACGTACGATGGGACTGCACTCCACAGCGGGTGCGCGTTTTGAAAACACAACATGGGGATGATCGGTTTCGACAGCGGATGTCGAAGCAGGGGAAGCGAGCCGAGGAAGCGGCAATGATCTCGTAAACCATATGTCGCAACCAATAATCGCCAATTCCAAGAGCGATTCCCAGTCCTTCGCCCTCGCTGCCTAATAAGCAGTGAGTGAGGGACCCTTAATGGGTGTCAGCCCGGGGGTGTTCCCGACCCGGACCCTGGCATAATCTAGGGGACTAAACCACTGATCCCGGTCACGGGGTTCGGTGGGAAATCAAACAGTGACTGAGCCCGTCGGAGACTTGTTCGCGAGATCTCCGGGGCCGAGAAAATCGCAGCGAACTGCGCTCGGAGAAGCCCTGATTCTGCACCGTTGGACGCGGGTTCGATTCCCGCCATCTCCACAATTCCCATGTGAACGAGGACCTCGTTGCCCACCGGCAACGGGGTCCTTGTTTTTGTGCCGGCCATCAGTTCCGGGGGGCCCGGACCCCGGCCGCCGCGACGGTCAGCGCCAGTCCTGCCGCGCACACCGGTACGACATAGCCCGTCACCTGCCCCGTGTGCTCGACCATCCAGCCGCCGGTCGCCGAACCCACGGCTGTCCCACCGAGCAGCGCGGTCACGGCCAGGGTCATGCCCTCGTTCAACTGGCTCCCGGGGGTGAGGCGTTGCACCAGCGTCATGCCGGTGACCATGGTCGGAGCCGTCGCCGCACCGGCCAGCAGCAGCGCGCCCGCGAGGGCGAGCAGCGAATCCGTCGAGGAGACGGCCAGCAGCGGCAGGGACATCAGCGCCGTCATTCCCGTCAGGCAGCCCAGCAGTCGGCGCCGGATGTCCGCGACCGGGCGCAGCGATCCGTACAGCAGTCCCGTCACACATGATCCGGCAGCCTGGAGGGCCAGGATCGCGCCCCCGGCATGGGCGATCGTGACGACCTCCATCGCGCCGAAGACCGCGCCGGTGGCGAGGAAGGCGGCGAGCAGGGCCGGCATGCCCGGGGCGCGGAGCGGGGAGCCCGCGTGGGTGCGGGGTGCCACCGGCGGTTCGGTGGCGCGCTGGGCGGCGAAGATCAGCACGCCGGTCATCAGCAGGATCGCCCCGACGAGTGTTCCGGCCTCCGGGAAGAGCGCCGCGCACAGCAGGGCGGCGAGGGCCGGGCCGAGCATGAAGCAGAGTTCGTCGGCGGCCTGCTCGAAGGAGTTCGCGGTGTGCAGGGTGGCCGGATCGCCCCGGTGCAGATGGGCCCAGCGGGCCCGGGACATCCCGCCGGTGTTGGGGGTGGTGGCGGTCGCGGCGTAGGAGGCGAAGAGCGTCCAGGCCGGGGCCCCGTAGTGCACGCAGAGCAGCAGTGCCAGCGATCCGAGCGCGGCGATCGCGGTGGCGGGCACGGCGACCCTGGCCTGTCCGTACCTGTCGACGAGCCGGGCCGTCCAGGGCGCGACCACCGCCGTCGCGGCGAGGCCGGTCGCGGTCACGGCGCCGGCCAGGGCGTACGAGCCGCGCGAACCGGCGATCATGATCACCGCACTGACGCTGAACATGCCCATGGGAAGCCGGGCGAGGAGATTGCCCGCGGTGAAGGCGCGCGCACCCGGGGTGGCGAGCAGCCGGCGGTACGGGTTGGTGGGCGCCGGCCCGGCGGCGGCGGTGCGCGGGGTCATGACCAGCAGGTCCCCGGAGACGGCGAGCATGGGGTCGGTGTGCGGGGCTCTCTCGTACGGCATGGATCAACCCTCACGGCACACGGGCCATGGGGTCCAACACCTTCTCCGTACCGATTAACGCATCGGTGTTGTAAATTCCTGGGTGTGGCCTCCTCCGCTGCTGATACGGGCACCCAGACGCATACCCCTACCGACCCTCGGCTGCTCCGCGCCTTCGTCGCCGTCGCCGAGGAGCTGCACTTCACCCGTGCCGCCGCCCGGCTCTACATCGCCCAGCAGGCACTGAGCCGGGACATCCGCCGGCTGGAGCGCGAGCTGGGTGCGGAACTGTTCGTACGCACCACCCGGCAGGTCGCCCTCACCGCCGACGGTGAACGGCTCCTCCCGTACGCCCGGCGGGTACTGGAGGCGCACGCCGATCTTGCCGCAGCCTTCGCCGACCCCGCGGCCCGGCCGCTCTTCGTCGACCTCAACACCGACGGCATGACGGCCGCCCGCGTACTGGCCCGCGCACGGGAGCTGGCTCCGGCGTACGAGCTGATGGCGCGCTTCGAGAGCGGACTCACCTGGGCCGCCGGCGAGATCCTCGCCGGGCGGCTCGACGTCTCCTTCGGCCGCGCCGCCGGACTCGACCCCGCGGTGCGGGCGCGGCTCGGCGTACAGCCGGTGCGGTACGAGCCGATGGCCGTTCTGCTCCCTGACGATCACCCCCTCGCCGCGCACGAGGTCGTCGCACTGGACGACCTGGCCGGCGAGACCGTCTACGCGGGCGCCGGGAATCCGCGCACCGAGGAGTGGACGGACCTCGCCCGGCTGCTCTTCGCCGAATGGGGCATCGAGCTGGCGCCACCCGCCCCACTCGCGATCGGTGTGGCCGAATTTCAACGGGTCATGGCGAAGTCGCGGCACCCGGTTCTGTGCGTCGTCGACTTCTCTCCGGTGCCGGGCACCGTGGTGCGTCCGCTGGCCCGGCCCGTACCGCTCTCGCCGCTCCTGATGGTCTGGCGCAAGGGGCTGCGCCACCCCGGCCTGGAGGCATTGCGCAAAGCCACAGCTCAACTGGGCTCCGAGGAGGGCTGGATGGTGCGGCCGGATGGAAGCTGGCTGCCCGAGATCGATGCATCTCTCATGTTGAAATCCACCTGATTGGGGGAAAGAAGTGCCGTTTTCGTGCGCTACATTCATCGCCCGGGTGCAATGTGGTGGGGGCGCGGACAGGGTGGGGGCCCGGTCCGGAAGCACATAATCGGACAGTCGTGCGCACCCGATCCTTGAGTGGGGGAAGTGCGTACACCTGTGGAAACCTGGCGTGAAGGTGCCCGTTCGGGGCACACACACGAGCCGAACGAAGTCACGGTCCAGCTCGACGGCCTGGGTCGGCAGCTCTCCGAGCTGACCGCGCAGCCGAGCGAACCGGAAGGCTCGGACGGCCCCGTGTTCGTCGACGAGAGCGGCCGGCGCAGCAAGACGTTCAGGCGTCTGGGCTGGATCCTCGCCGCGGTCTGTGCCTGTTATGCGGTGACGCTGGCCGTCGCCCTGCTCGGCGGCAGTTCGAGCGCGCCCTGGCTGCCGCTCTCCGGTGCGGAAGGGCACAAGAACGCGGACGTGGTCCAGGCGCCGCCCGCACCGACGGGCAGCGCCGGCGAGGAGCTCCCGCCCGACAGCGCGCCCGCCCGCGCCACCACCGGCCCGACGCCCGGCAGCGCCGCGAAGCCCTCGGGCAGCGCAGCCGCCGGAGCCTCGGCCGACCCCGGCAAGCACACCCCGGCGTCCTCACCCGTCGTATCGCCCAAGGCGCACGACGGCACCGGCGGCGGCAAGAAGCCCGATCCGGCGACCTCGGCCCCCGTACCGCCCGTCGACACCGCGACGCCGTCCGCCGGCACCTCGACTCCGCCCGTGGACAGCACGACGCCGCCGGCCCAGTCCCCGGAACCTCCTGTGCAAGAGCGAGAAGGCGCCAAGTAAATGACCTCCCCTGCCCCGCGGGGCAGGCGCAACGTCAGGAAGCAGAGCGGGCGGCGCAGATTTCCCATGCGTTATCTGCTGCCGTCACTGCTCCTCGTTGCCCTGCTCGCCATGTTGATGCTGCGCGGCTATGTGCACAGCGAAATCCTCGCCGACCACCGGGTCCGGCCCCCGGCGGCCACCGGCCGGGTGCCCGAGAGGATCCTCGACGGCGGCCCGGTCATCGATGCCCGGAGCACCACCGGGCCCGCCAGGTCGCTGAGCATCCCCGGCCACCGCATCGTCCTGACCTTCGACGACGGACCCGACCCGGTGTGGACCCCGAAAGTGCTCGACGAGCTGAAGAAGCACCACGCGCACGGCGTCTTCTTCGTCACCGGAACCATGGCCTCGCGCTACCCGGAGCTCGTGCGGCGCATGGTCGACGAGGGGCACGAGGTCGGGCTGCACACCTTCGACCACCCCGACCTCTCCTACCAGTCCCACTCCCGCATCGACTGGGAACTCTCCCAGAACCAGCTGGCGTTGGCGGGCGCGGCCGGTATCCGTACGTCCCTGTTCCGCCCGCCGTACTCCTCGTTCGCCGACGCCATGGACAACAAGTCCTGGCCCGTCACCCGGTACGTCGGCAGCCGCGGCTATCTCACCGTCGTCAACAACACCGACAGCGAGGACTGGAAGCGCCCGGGCGTCCCCGCGATCACCGAGCGCGCCACTCCCAAGGGCGGCAGGGGCGCCGTCATCCTGATGCACGACTCCGGCGGCAACAGGTCCCAGACCGTCGCCGCCCTCGGCGAGTTCCTGCCGCGAATGCAGCAGCGGGGCTACGAGTTCACCAACCTCACCACCGCCCTCGGTGCCCCCAGCGCGCACACCCCGGTCACCGGATTCGCGCTCTGGAAGGGCAAGGCGTTCGTCTACGCCGTGGGCCTCTCGGAGAACACCACCGGCGTCCTGGTGGCCGGGCTCGCGGTGATCGGCGTCCTCGTCCTCGTCCGCTTCGGACTGATGCTGCTGCTGTCCTTCCTGCACGCCCGCAAGGTCCGCCGAAGAGACTTCAGCTGGGGGCCGGAGCCGACCCGCCCGGTCTCGGTGCTCGTGCCCGCGTACAACGAACGCGAATGCATCGCCAACACCGTGCGTTCCCTGGTGGCGAGCGACCACCCCGTCGAGATCATCGTCATCGACGACGGCTCCACGGACGGAACCGCCGGCATCGTCGAGGCGATGCGGCTGCCGCAGGTGTGCGTCATCCGCCAGCGCAACGCCGGGAAGCCCGCCGCCCTCAACAACGGCATCGCGCACTCCCGTCACGACATCGTCGTGATGATGGACGGCGACACCGTCTTCGAACCCGCCACCGTCCGCGAACTCGTCCAGCCCTTCGCCGACCCGCGCGTCGGCGCCGTCGCCGGGAACGCCAAGGTCGGCAATCGCGACTCGCTGATCGGCGCCTGGCAGCACATCGAGTACGTGATGGGCTTCAACCTGGACCGCAGGATGTACGACATCCTGCGCTGCATGCCCACCATCCCCGGTGCGGTCGGCGCCTTCCGCCGGGAAGCACTGGACCGGATCGGCGGCATGAGCGAGGACACCCTCGCCGAGGACACCGACGTCACCATGGCCCTGCACCGCGACGGCTGGCAGGTCGTCTACGCGGAGAACGCCCGCGCCTGGACCGAGGCCCCGGAGACCGTGCAGCAGCTGTGGTCACAGCGCTACCGGTGGTCGTACGGCACCATGCAGGCGATCTGGAAGCACCGCCGCGCCGTCGTCGAACGCGGCCCGTCCGGCCGCTTCGGACGCGTCGGACTGCCCTTCGTAGCCCTGTTCATGGTCGTCGCTCCGCTGCTCGCCCCGCTCATCGACGTCTTCCTGCTGTACGGACTCGTCTTCGGCCCCACCCGGAAGACCGTCCTCGCCTGGCTCGGCGTCCTCGCGGTGCAGGGCATCTGTGCCGCGTACGCCTTCCGGCTCGACCGGGAACGCATGACGCATCTGATCTCGCTGCCCCTCCAGCAGATCCTCTACCGGCAGCTCATGTACGTGGTGCTGCTCCAGTCCTGGATCACGGCGCTCACCGGCGGGCGACTGCGCTGGCAGAAGCTGCGCCGTACCGGCGTCGTGGAAGCGCCCGGCGTCACGCCGGGCCGGCGGCGGAGCAATGACCGGAGGCCCGTCGCATGAGCCACCCGAGACACCTCCCCACGCATCCGACCGGCGAGCGGCAGACAGTGCCGTTGCCGGTGCAGGGTCGGTCCGCGCCGCCGCCCGCGGAGGCCGCGACGCCGCCCGCCGGCGCGTTGCCGGGCGGCCGGGACCGCTATCTCGACCTGCTGCGCTCCGTCGCTCTCGTGCGCGTCGTCGTCTTCCATGTCTTCGGCTGGGCCTGGCTGACCGTCCTGTTCCCCTCCATGGGCGTCATGTTCGCGCTGGCCGGTTCGCTGATGGCGCGCTCGCTGGCCCGCCCGGCACGAGACGTCATCCGAGGCCGGCTCCGCCGGCTGCTGCCCCCGATGTGGGCGTTCGCCGCGGCTGTCGTCCCGGTGATGTTTTTGCTCGGCTGGAAACCCGTGAAGGAGGAGGGCATCTGGTGGTTCATCAAGCTGGGCTGCTACCTCCTTCCGGTCGGCGCCCCTCCGTATCCCTGGGAGAACGGCTCGCCGAGCGGCCTCCTGGAGGCGTCCTGGGCCGAGCAGGCCGTGGGACCGCTCTGGTACATCCGCGCCTACCTGTGGTTCGTGCTCGCGTCGCCGCTCCTGCTGAAGGCCTTCCGCCGAATGCCCTGGCCGACGCTGCTCGCCCCGATCGTCCTCACCGCCGTGATCGGTACCGGACCGGTCACCGTTCCCGGCGAGACCGGTGAAGGGCTCATCGACTTCGCGGTGTTCGGGTCCTGCTGGATCCTCGGCTTCGCCCACCACGACGGCCTCCTGAAGAAGGTCCCGCGCTATCTGACGGTCTCGCTCGCCGCGTTCGTCATGGCGTTCGGACTGTGGTGGGCCTCGGGGCACCTCACCGAGGAGGGCTGGAACCTCGACGAGATCCCGCTCGCCCAGGCGGCCTGGTCGTTCGGCTTCTGCGTGATCCTGCTCCAGTACGCACCGTCCTGGCGACAACTGCCCGGCAGACTGACCCGGTGGGACGGGCTGATCACCCTCACCAACAACCGTGCCGTGACGATCTACCTCTGGCACAACCTGCTGATCACGGCCACCGAGCCGCTGATCGACCAGCTGTGGAACATCCCGTACTTCGGCGACCACTTCGGTACGTACATCGGCGCCTCGTACACGGCGCTGATGCTGCTCCTCGTCTGGCCGCTGATGGCGCTGGTGATCCCGGCGGTCGGCTGGGTCGAGGACGTAGCGGCGAAGCGCGCACCGAGGCTCTGGCCGAACGGTTCGCGGAAATCCCGGTGACCAGGGGACGGTATACCTTCGCCGGACCGGATCCCGCCCTGCCCGTGCCCGGGAAGTCGCAGCTCAGCCGTATCGAGGCGTGATCACGACCACTCGATGTCATCTGACGTAACGGGCGGGAAATATGGGTGAACCAGGCCTGTCACGCATCGTTGGCAGGCTCGCCCCTCGGCATCATCGGGCAGCAGCGGGACGAGAGCCGGGTAGACCACATGCACGAGGACGAACAGCACGGCCCCCTCGCGGGCTTCACCGTCGGGGTCACCGCCGCGCGGCGCGCGGAGGAGTTCGGCGCGCTGCTTGAGCGACGGGGCGCCGCCGTCCTGCACGCGCCCGCCCTGCGGATCGTGCCGCTCGCCGACGACAGCGAACTCCTCGCCGCCACCCGGCGAATCGTCGACTCCGCCCCAGAAGTGGTCGTCGCGACCACCGCGGTCGGCTTCCGGGGCTGGATCGAGGCCGCCGACGGCTGGGGCCTCGGCGACCGGCTGCTGGAAACCCTGCGCGGCACCGAACTGCTGGCCCGCGGCCCCAAGGTCAAGGGCGCCATCCGGGCCGCCGGGCTGACCGAGGCGTGGTCACCCGCCTCCGAGTCCATGGCCGAGGTACTGGACCGGCTCCTGGACGAGGGCGTGGAGGGCCGCCGGATCGCCCTCCAGCTGCACGGTGAACCCCTCCCCGGCTTCATCGAGCCGCTCCGCGCCGCGGGCGCCGAGGTCGTCGCCGTACCCGTCTACCGCTGGGTGGACCCCGAGGACATCGCCCCGCTCGACCGGCTGCTCGACATCACCCTGGCCCGGGGCCTGGACGCCCTCACCTTCACCAGCGCCCCGGCCGCCGCCTCGCTGCTCGGCCGGGCCGAGAAGCGGGGGCTGATCCCGGAGCTCCTGAGCGCCCTGCGGGACGACGTCCTCGTGGCCTGCGTCGGACCGGTCACCGCCCTGCCGCTGCAGGCCCGCGGCATCGACACCGTCCAGCCGGAGCGCTTCCGGCTCGCCCCGCTCGTTCAACTGCTGTGCGACGAACTCCCCTCCAGGGCGCGTATGTTGCCGATCGCCGGGCACCGGGTGGAGATCCGCGGTCACGCCGCGATCGTCGACGGCGAACTGCGCCCGGTGCCGCCCGCCGGAATGGCCCTGCTGCACACCCTGGCCCGTAGGCCGGGCTGGGTGGTGGCCCGCGCCGACCTGCTGCGCGCGCTACCCGGCAGCGGAACGGACGAACACGCGGTGGAGACGGCCATGGCGAGGCTGCGCACGTCACTGGGTGCCCCCCGCCTCATCCAGACGGTCGTCAAGCGCGGCTACCGGCTGGCGCTGGACCCGGCGGCGGACAGCGAGTACGGCGATTCCTGAGGAGGCCGCGGATGCTGCCGCGCCGTCAGGAACGCGGCACGCAGGAGAAGGGCGAGTGCGGCCGTGCACAGGACGGCCCGGACGGCGTTCCAGGCCACCCACGCGTCCTCGAACCTCTCGCGCACGGCTCCGGGATCGGCGATCCGCGCCGGATCCCCGGCGTGTGCAAGGGCGTTGTTCAGCGGGACGTTGACGCCCGAGGTGAGCAGGAAAGCGACGGTGTACGTGGCGAGGGCGGCGAGGATCCACCGTCGCGGCCCCGGGGACCGGCGCTGCTGCCAGGCGGCGACCGCTGTGAGGACCAGCGCGCCGAAGAATCCGGCGAAGAAGACCGGATTTTCGATGACGTCGTTGATGTTCTGCATGACCTCGATGAAGGTCCGGTCGTCGCTGCGCCCGAGGGCCGGCATGACGGCACAGGAGAACACATAGAACGTGCCCGCGACCAGGCCGGTGGCGATGGCCGCGCCGCCGAGCACGAGGTGGTCCAGGGTGCGGGAGGGGGGTGTGGGCCGGGTGGTTGTCATGTCTCCCAGTAGAGCGGCGGGGGCGGCCGCGTTCCATGGCCCGGACGCGCAGCTCCCTACGCGAGCGTCCAGAAGGAGCGCGGCACTCGGTCCGCCCGCTGTTGTCAGTGCGGCTTGCTAGAACAGTCGCAGGCACAGAACGGTGAGCGGAGGGGGACCTGTGGGTACCTGGGGCAGTGGGAATTTCGACAGCGACACGGCGGCGGATCACCTGTCGGGCATCACCGGGCGACTCCTCTCGGAGATCGAGGAGGCGATGGCAGGTGACCCGGTGGGCCTGGAGCCCGACGAATACTGGGGCGTCGCAGTGCCGTGCAACATCGAGCTGCTGTGCCTGATCGCCGAGCAGCACCACGTCGGTGCGGCGGTGCCCGGTGCGGCGGTGGTCGAGGGCTGGAAGAAGACCTTCATGCATGTGTGGGAGCGGACCATCGACGGTCTTGAACCCGCGCCGGAGTACAAGGAGAAGAGACGGGCGGAGCTGATCCGCACCTTCGACCGGCTGGCAGGGCCGGCCTCGGCGGAGGCGGCGTGAGGAGGCCGGGATAGCGTGAAGGGATGATCAATGACATCCACCGGCTCGACGCGGAGGTGCGACTCCGTCCCGTCACCCCGGCCGACGCCCCTTCCCTCGCCGTGGCGCTGACCCGCAGCCGCGCGTACATGCAGCCCTGGGAGCCGGTACGGCCCGACGCCTTCTACACCGAGCAGGGGCAGCGGGAACGCCTGGCCGGAATGCTCGCGGACCGCGACGCGGGGCGGGTGATGCCGTGGGTGCTCGCCGATGAACAGGACCGCGTGGTGGGCTGGTTCACCCTCAACGGCATTGTGCTCGGGCCGTTCCGCAGCGGGGTTCTCGGTTACTGGGTCGACGTCGAGTACGCGGGTCGCGGGCTGGCCACGGCCGCCGTCGAGCGGATCTGCGAGTTGGCCAGGGACGAGCTGCGCCTGCACCGGGTCGAGGCAGGGACGGTGCTGGACAACGTGGCGTCGCAGCGGGTGCTCGCCAAGTGCGGCTTCGAGCAGTACGGGATGGCTCCGCGCTATCTGCACATCAACGGTGAGTGGCGCGACCACCGGCTGTTCCAGCGGATCCTGCACGATGGGCCGTTGATGGGGTGACCGTTGGCTGTGGGAGTGTCCTCGAACGCCGGACGGGCCTGCTTCCACCGTGCAGGCGTGAAAGTTGAGCCTGCCCGGCGATTGAGGGCAAGGGCGGCTACCGGACGCCCCCGGTGCGCCCCCGCGCATGCCGGTGTCCGTCCAGCGTCCACGGCGGCCGTGCCGGAAGAACCTCCGCGAAGCCGTATCCGCTCTTCTCGGCAACCCGGCAGGACGCCTCGTTGTTCACCTGATGCAGCAGGTCCAGCCGCACGAGCCCGTCCCCGGCGAACGCTTCGAACGCCCAGTCGGTGAGCGCCCCGAGCGCCCGCGGCGCGATTCCGCGGCCGCGCGCCCGCGCCGCCGTCCAGTAGCCGACCTCCGCGCAGCCGGAGCCCGGTGCGGGGCACTTGAGCGCCACATTGCCGACCAGTTCGTCGGCGCGATCGCGATCGACCACCGCGAAACTGAAGCGGCTGCCGGATTCCCGGCCCTCCTGCTGCACCCGCAGCCAGTGCTGAGCCTCCGCCTCGTCCGTGACCAGCATGCGCAGCGTGGCGCGCATCGCAGGATCGCGGTACGCCTCGATCACGGCCGGCATGTCGTCGGGCAGCCACGGCCGGAGCAGGAGCGGGCCGACCGCAAGGGTGGCGGTGCGGAGATCGTCGTCCATCAGGACACCGTATGGGGCCGCGTGCACCGACCCGCATGGCAGCAGGGGTTCCGGGTCTGCCGCCCGAGGGGCACTCTGGGGGAGACCTCCACCGGAGACCCGAGGCGGTGACATGCGCATGGCGGCGGGCAAAGGCTCGTACGACTGGCGGTTCGACTCCGGCCGCCCCTGCCTGGATCTGGTGGCCACAGGAATCGGCACCTCCGGCGCATGCGAACTGCTCGACGGCGCCGAGCGGCTCGCCGACTGGCTGGTGGCCGCCGGACTCGTACCGAGCGGCACCCACCTCGGCGCGGTGGACGACACCTGGGTGGAGCGCTTCCGGCAGTTGAGGACCGGCGTCGACCGCCTGCTGACCGCCGAACTCGGCGGCCGCAGAGCGGAGAGCGCTCTGGAACGGGTCAACGCGCTCGCCGCGACCGCACCACCGGGACTGCGGGCCGTACGCGGAGGAAGCGGCACGCTGGTACGGACACTGAGCGCCGATCCCGAATGCGGGGCACTGCTGGCCGCCGTGGCCCGTGACGCCGTGGAACTCCTGACCGACCCCGTGGCGCGAGCCGGCCTGCGCCGCTGCGAGGCCGGCAACTGCCGCCGCCTCTACCTGGACACCTCGCGCGGCCGCCGGCGCCGCTGGTGCTCCGGCGAGGTGTGCGGGAACCGGGAGCGGGTGGCCCGGCACCGGCGCCGGGCGGCGGCCGTGGCGATCACGGACACGGACGCGGGAGCACCGTAAAGAATCTTGAAAGCGGATTGAATGGATCGCGGCCCCCCTCCGTGTTCATGGTCAAGGAGCTCGACAGGGTCTCGACCGGGAGGTTCGGGTGCGCAAGGATGCGGCCGTGGCCGATGACCGTCCGCACAGGGCTCGGCATCGCCGTGAGCCGCCTCCGTTCTCCTCCGATGTCCCCGACGAGGAGTTGGTGCGGGCGCTCTACCGCGAACACGCCGGACCTCTGCTCGGGTATGTGCTCCGCCTCGTCGCCGGCGACCGGCAGCGCGCCGAGGACGTGGTGCAGGAAACGCTCATCCGTGCCTGGAAGAACGCCGGCCGGCTCAACCGGGCCACCGGCTCCGTCCGCCCCTGGCTGGTGACGGTCGCCCGGCGCATCGTCATCGATGGCCACCGCAGTCGGCAGGCCCGGCCGCACGAGGTCGATCCGTCGCCGCTGGAGGTCATTCCCGCGGAGGACGAGATAGACAAGGCGTTGTGGCTGATGACGCTCTCGGACGCGCTCGACGATTTGTCCCCTGCCCACCGGGAAGCATTGGTCGAGACCTATTTCAAGGGCCGTACGGTCAATGAGGCGGCTGATGTGCTGGGCATCCCCAGCGGGACGGTGCGGTCCCGGGTCTTCTACGCACTGCGTTCGATGAAGCTTGCTCTCGAAGAGAGGGGGATCACGCCATGAGCGACCACGAGTGGGAGCCTTTCGGGCTTCGGCCGACCGGTCCCTCCGGCCCCCGAAACCCCGGCAGCCCCAGTGGCCCCCGCAGCCCCGGTGGCCACACAGCCCCGCGCGGAGCCGCCGAAGGGCCCGGGCACGACGCCGCCGGTGCGTATCTCCTCGGCATTCTGGACGATGCCGAGGCATCCGCCTTCGAGGCGCATCTGGCCGACTGCGACCTGTGCGCCGCCCATCTCGACGAGTTCGCCGGCCTGGAACCCGTGCTCGCGTTGCTCTCCGAGTCCCCGGCCTCCGTACCGGGCGCCCGCCCCGTCCCACACGTCCCGCAGCCGCCCGCTCCCCGCATGCTCGACCGGCTGGTCGACGAGGTCGCGGTCAAACGGGCCGGACGCAGGCGCCGCTCCATGTATCTGGTCGCGGCGGCAGCCGCGCTGATCATCGGCGGTCCGGCGGTCGCGGTCCTGGCGACCGGCAACGACGGTACCCCGGCGCAGGCGGCCGACCCGCACCCCACCAGCCCCGCCGAGGACTCCTACTTCCACCACATGACGGAGAAGGTGCGGGCCACCGACCCCACCACCAAGGTCGACGCCACCATCGGCATGGAGAAGAAGGCATGGGGCACCCACACCGTGCTGGAGCTCAAGAACGTCACGGGTCCGGAGAAGTGCAGCCTGATCGCCGTGTCGAAGACCGGTGAGGAGGAGGTCGTCACCTCCTGGTCCGTACCGAAGTGGGGATACGGCATCAAGGACTCCCCGCACCGGGCTTCGAAGTACCCGCTCTATGTCCACGGCGGCGCGGCGATGGACCGCGGCGACATCGACCATTTCGAGGTGCGTACGTTCGACGGCAAGCGGCTGGTGGAGGTCGACGCCTGATCGAGACCCCGCCGTGCCATTTCGATACGCGCGGCAGGTGCGCGGCGGCCCCCGCTTCGCATAGGGTTGACGGCTGCCCAATGCACGTCAGAAGGGGGCCTCGGTGGCCGCGCAGGATGCCGCTGTCGATTCGATGCGGGACCGGGAAATCGGTGTCGAGCAGGAACATCTCGACCGTGTTTATCACCGCCTCGAAGAGAAGATCCACGAGGCGGAATTTCTCATGAGTGACGCCGTCAAGCGCGGCCAGGTCGGTACCCCTGGGGCGCTCGCCGAGCGCGACGCCCAGGTGTTCCGGGCCGGAATCCACCTCAACCGGCTGAACAGCGAGTTCGAGGACTTCCTCTTCGGGAGGATCGATCTGCTGCTCGGCAAGGACGGCGAACGTGGCCCGGACGGCGCGTACACCTCCGTCGAACCGGCCGACGACGCCGTACGCGACGACAACTCCGCCGATATCGCGGAGACGCTGCACATCGGGCGGATCGGGGTCCTCGACTCCGACTACGCGCCGCTGGTCATCGACTGGCGCGCACCGGCCGCCGCACCGTTCTACCGGTCGACGCCGAAGGAACCGGGCAGGGTGGTACGCCGCCGGGTCGTCCGCTCCAAGGGCCGCAAGGTCCTCGGGGTCGAGGACGACCTGATGCGCCCCGAGCTGACCGCGTACCTGGGCGGCGACAAGCTTCCCGTCATCGGCGACGGCGCCCTGATGGCGGCGCTCGGCCAGGCCCGCAGCCACACCATGCGGGACATCGTCTCCTCCATCCAGGCCGAACAGGACCTGGTGATCCGGGCCCCCGCCGCCTCCGTCACCGAGGTGTCCGGCGGCCCCGGCACCGGCAAGACCGCCGTCGCCCTGCACCGTGCCGCGTACCTCCTCTACCAGGACCGGCGGCGTTACGCGGGCGGCATCCTCGTCGTCTCGCCGACCCCGCTCCTCGTCGCGTACACCGAAGGCGTGCTGCCCTCGCTGGGCGAGGAGGGACAGGTCGCGATCCGCGCGGTCGGTTCGCTCTCCGACGAGGCGGCCGGCGTCGAGGGCGCCACCACGTACGACGAACCCGCCGTCGCCCGGATCAAGGGCTCCTCCCGGATGCTCCAGGTGCTGCGCAAGGCGGCACGCGGCGCACTGGAACAGCCCGGCACCCCCCGCAGGACGGAGGACCGGGACGGCCAGCTGTCCTTCGACGACGGAGCCGACGAGGCCCCGGCCACCCCGACCCGGCTGCGGGTCGTCGCGTTCGGCGCCCGTGTCGAACTGAACGCCGACGACCTGCACCGCATCCGGCAGTCCGTCCTCGGCGGCACCGCCCCGGTCAACCTGCTGCGCCCGCGCGCCCGCAGACTGCTCCTGGACGCCCTGTGGAACAAGTCCTCGGGCCGGGGCCGCTACACCGACCCCGAGCTGGCCGCCGAACTGCGCTCCTCCTTCGACGAGGACGTCTCCACCGAGACGCCCTTCCTCGACTTCCTGAACGCCTGGTGGCCCGAGCTCACCCCACGCGGGGTGCTCGCCGCGATGGCCGACGAGAAGCGGCTCGGCCGCTGGGCGCGCCGGGTCCTCAACCAGGGCGAGGTGCGCCGCTTCGCCCGCTCCCTGAAGAGGCTCGACAGCGAAGGGAACGGGCCGCTCTCCGTACACGACGTGGCGATCCTCGACGAGCTGCAGACGCTGCTCGGTACCCCGCACCGGCCGAAGAAGAAGCGCGAATTCGACCCGCTGGACCAGCTCTCCGGTCTGGAGGAGCTGATGCCGCAGCGCGAGGAGACCCAGCGCGAGCGGGCCGAGCGGCTGGCCGCGGAGCGTACGGAGTACGCGCATGTCATCGTGGACGAGGCGCAGGACCTGACGCCCATGCAGTGGCGCATGGTCGGCCGCCGCGGCCGGCACGCCACCTGGACGATCGTCGGAGACCCGGCGCAGTCCTCCTGGTCCGATCCGGACGAGGCGGCCCGGTCGCGCGACGAGGCACTCGGCAACCGGCCGCGCCGCCGCTTCACCCTCACGGTCAACTACCGCAACCCGGCGGAGATCGCCGAGCTGGCCTCGAAGGTCCTGGCGCTCGCGATGCCCGGAATGGAGTCACCGGCCGCGGTCCGTTCCACGGGTGTGAAGCCGCGCTTCGAGACCGTACGGGGCGGCGATCTGGCCGCATCGGTGCGCGAGGAGGCGCGGCGGCTGCTGGCCGAGGTGGACGGCACGGTGGGTGTGGTCGTCGCGATGCACCGCCGGGCGCAGGCGCGCAACTGGCTCGCCGAGCTCGGCGAGCGGGTGGTGGCGTTGGGCAGCCTGGAGGCGAAGGGCCTGGAGTACGACGCCACGGTGGTCGTCTCGCCCGCGGAGATCGCGGACGAGTCCCCGGCCGGTCTGCGGGTGCTGTACGTGGCGCTGACGCGTGCGACGCAGCAGCTCACGGTGGTCTCGGGGGAGCGGGACCTGCCCGACGAGGACGGCGTCCCGGACTTGCTGAGGGACTGAGGCAAGGAGCGGGGCACCGCCGTCGGGGCAGATTTTCGAACCGACCTGTCCTGCGGGAATCACTTCTGCGGGGTCTTTGTTAGCCTGGTGTCGGCACCGGCTCGATCCAAGCCCCCGGGCCCAACCTTCGTCGCTTCGAGCGACCACTTGCCGCGAGGCGAGCATGGCGGGTCGGTGCCGTTGAACAAGAAGACAGACCCGCGTCACCTTCGGGTGGCGCGGGTCTGTTGTTGTTTGCGGACCTGACGGCTTCTTGACGGGGCTCGGCGGTTTCCGGCCCTGGCAGGGAGCGGTTGGGGGTTCCGCTGAAGCGGTTGTCTCTCGTATGGTGGAAAGTACTTTCCGAAACGCGGCAGTCATTACCGGCTACCAGCCAGTAGGTGCGACGATCGGGAAGCGTGTCCGAGGCGAGCGCCCCGGCCGCGCGGCAATGAAGCTAAGGAAAGCGAAGGACTCGGCCATGGCAACGGCGCCCAGCGTCTCGTACTCGATGACGGTCAGGCTGGAGGTGCCCGCGAGCGGCACAGCGGTCTCCCAGCTGACCACGGCCGTGGAGTCCTCCGGCGGTTCGGTCACCGGCCTCGATGTGACCGCCTCCGGCCACGAGAAGCTGCGGATCGACGTCACCATCGCCGCCACTTCCACCTCGCACGCCGACGAGATCGTCGAAAACCTGCGCGGCATCGAGGGCGTCGTGCTCGGCAAGGTCTCCGACCGTACGTTCCTGATGCACCTCGGCGGCAAGATCGAGATGGCGTCCAAGCACCCCATCCGCAACCGTGACGACCTCTCGATGATCTACACCCCGGGTGTGGCCCGGGTCTGCATGGCGATCGCCGAGAACCCCGAGGACGCCCGCCGCCTCACCATCAAGCGCAACTCCGTCGCAGTTGTGACGGACGGCTCCGCCGTGCTCGGCCTCGGCAACATCGGCCCGATGGCCGCCCTCCCGGTGATGGAGGGCAAGGCGGCCCTCTTCAAGCGGTTCGCCGGTATCGACGCCTGGCCGATCTGCCTGGACACCCAGGACACCGACGCCATCGTCGAGATCGTCAAGGCGATCGCCCCCGGCTTCGCGGGCATCAACCTGGAGGACATCTCCGCACCCCGCTGCTTCGAGATCGAGGCACGGCTGCGCGAGGCCCTGGACATCCCCGTCTTCCACGACGACCAGCACGGCACCGCGATCGTGGTCCTGGCCGCGCTGACCAACGCGCTGCGCGTGGTGGGCAAGGGAATCGGGGACGTACGGGTCGTCATGTCCGGCGCCGGAGCGGCCGGTACGGCCATCCTCAAGCTCCTCATTGCCGCGGGCGTCAAGCACGCCGTCGTCGCCGACATCCACGGCGTGGTGCACGCGGGCCGCGAGGACCTGGTCTCCGCCGACGCCGACTCGCCACTGCGCTGGATCGCCGACAACACCAACCCCGAATCCATCACCGGCACCCTCAAGCAGGCCGTCGTGGGCGCCGACGTCTTCATCGGCGTCTCCGCTCCGAACGTGCTGGACGGCGCCGATGTCGCCGCCATGGCCGACGATGCGATCGTGTTCGCGCTCGCGAACCCGGACCCCGAGGTCGACCCGGCAATCGCCCGCCAGACGGCGGCAGTTGTCGCCACCGGCCGCTCCGACTTCCCGAACCAGATCAACAACGTGCTGGTCTTCCCGGGTGTCTTCCGCGGTCTGCTGGACGCCCAGTCCCGCACCGTCAACACGGAGATGATGCTCGCCGCGGCGCGCGCCCTCGCCGATGTCGTCGCCGAGGACGAGGTGAACGCGAACTACATCATCCCGTCGGTCTTCAACGACAGGGTGGCGGGAGCGGTCGCCGGTGCCGTCCGGGACGCCGCGAAGGCGGGGAGCGGCGCTGTGGCGGGCTCGGGCGACCTCGGCTGAACCATCCCCCACAGAACCCGCCACGGCCCCTGTCGGTGCCGCCCACGGCCGCGGTGCCCCCCACGTTGGCCCGGCGTACGGCGCGTCGCGGGTCGCGGCGCCACAAACGCCCCTTTAGGGTGGGCGGGCGGCGCGTCCCGCAGAGCCCCGCATCCGCTGCGGACCGCTTTCGGGGAGTCGACGGAACGTCACCACGACGAGGCAGTGGTGCTTTTCGTGTGACTCCGGAGGGTGCCGGATTGGCTTTCCCGCCGCAGGTGGGGGCAGGATGCGTAATCGGGCGCGAGGGTCTGACGACAGACCCGGGTCCGGGGACTGTCCTAGGGCCCTGGCAGCATCGGCTTCGATCTCACGCCTCACAGGCAAGAAGAACACGGGAGTAACAACATGAACCGCAGTGAGCTGGTGGCCGCCCTGGCCGACCGCGCCGAGGTGACTCGCAAGGACGCCGACGCCGTGCTGGCCGCGCTCGCCGAGACCGTCGGTGAGATCGTCGCCAAGGGCGACGAGAAGGTCACCATCCCCGGCTTCCTGACCTTCGAGCGCACCCACCGTGCCGCTCGCACCGCTCGTAACCCGCAGACCGGCGACCCGATCAACATCCCGGCCGGCTACAGCGTGAAGGTCTCCGCGGGCTCCAAGCTCAAGGAAGCCGCCAAGGGCAAGTAAGCCCCACAGGCGCGACGAAGGGCGGTCACCCGACCAGGGTGACCGCCCTTCGGTGTACCGGCCCGAGAGGGCCCGTTTCCGGGCTTCTGCCGCCATTACGGACCAGGGGTGCGGACCCGGCCCCTCCCGCAAACGGAGAACGGGGGCCCGGGGCAGCGCCCCGAACCCCCGTCAGCAGCCCTCGGGAGCCGCGCCTCAGATCAGCGCCCCGCCCGGCAGCTCCACCTTCGCGCCGAGCTTCTCCAGCTTCTCCATGAAGTTCTCGTAGCCGCGGTTGATCAGGTCGATGCCGTGCACCCGCGACGTGCCCTGCGCCGCCAGCGCGGCGATCAGGTACGAGAAACCGCCGCGCAGGTCCGGAATGACCAGATCCGCGCCCTGCAGCTTCGTCGGCCCGGACACGACCGCGGAGTGCAGGAAGTTGCGCTGACCGAAGCGGCAGTCGGAGCCGCCCAGGCACTCGCGGTAGAGCTGGATGTGTGCGCCCATCTGGTTGAGCGCGGAAGTGAAGCCGAGCCGGGACTCGTACACCGTCTCGTGGACGATGGACAGGCCCGAGGCCTGCGTCAGGGCCACGACCAGCGGCTGCTGCCAGTCGGTCTGGAAGCCGGGGTGCACGTCCGTCTCCAGGGCGATGGCGTTCAACGCGCCGCCCGGGTGCCAGAAGCGGATGCCCTCGTCGTCGATCTCGAACGCCCCGCCGACCCGGCGGAAGGTGTTCAGGAACGTCATCATCGAGCGCTGCTGTGCGCCCCGCACGTAGATGTTGCCCTCGGTGGCCAGCGCCGCGGACGCCCAGGAGGCCGCCTCCAGACGGTCCGGGATCGCCCGGTGCGTATAACCGTCCAGCCGGTCGACACCGGTGATCCGGATCGTCCGGTCGGTGTCCATCGAGATGATCGCGCCCATCTTCTGCAGTACGCAGATGAGGTCCTCGATCTCCGGCTCCACGGCCGCGTTGGACAGCTCGGTGACGCCTTCGGCGAGCACGGCCGTCAGCAGCACCTGCTCGGTGGAGCCCACCGACGGGTACGGCAGCCGGATCTTCGTGCCGCGCAGCCGCTGCGGGGCCTCCAGATACTGGCCGTCCGCCCGCTTCTCGATGGTCGCGCCGAACTGCCGCAGCACGTCGAAGTGGAAATCGATCGGCCGGCCGCCGATGTCACAGCCGCCGAGCCCCGGGATGAACGCATGGCCCAGCCGGTGCAGCAGCGGGCCGCAGAAGAGGATCGGGATGCGCGACGAGCCCGCGTGGGCATCGATGTCGGCGACGTTGGCGCTCTCGACATGGGTCGGGTCCAGGATCAGCTCGCCCGGTTCGTCACCCGGCCGGACCGTCACACCGTGCAACTGCAGCAGCCCCCGCACCACCCGCACGTCGCGGATGTCGGGCACATTGCGCAGCCGACTGGGTCCGCTGCCGAGCAGCGCGGCGACCATTGCCTTCGGCACCAGGTTCTTGGCGCCTCTGACGCGGATCTCGCCCTCCAGCGGGGTTCCGCCGTGGACAAGCAGGACATCGTCTGTGCCGGTCATGAATCTCGCGTTCCGGAGTGGTCGGGCAGGGGGCCAAACGAAAGGGTAATGGCCCACAGCCCCCCTTCCGTAAGAGAGCGGGGGGTGTGCGAACGTCATGAATTCGCCACAACACGCTCTGCTCCCCGACTCTTGCGGAGGGTTACCGTCCGCAACGCCCTCCGGGCGGTGCGCTCCGCATGCATCCGTGCGCCCTGAGCTGCGCCCGGTCCCCCTCGGTGACCGGGCGGCCCACTTGGTCCCCGTGGAGAGCGAAGATGCGGGATCATTTCTGCCATGACCGAGGTGTCCTCGCTCACAGGGCGACTGCTCGTGGCCACACCCGCGCTCGCGGACCCGAATTTCGACCGCGCGGTGGTGCTGCTCCTCGACCACGACGAGGAGGGCTCACTCGGCGTGGTCCTGAACCGCCCGACCCCGGTCGGCGTCTGCGACATCCTCACGTCCTGGGCCGGCCTGACCGGCGAGCCCGACGTCGTGTTCCAGGGCGGCCCGGTCTCGCTCGACTCGGCGCTCGGTGTGGCCGTCATCCCCGGTGACGAGGGCCCGCTCGGCTGGCGCCGGGTGTACGGGGCGATCGGCCTGGTGGACCTGGAGGCCCCACCGGAGCTGCTGGCCGCGGCGCTCGGCTCGCTACGGATCTTCGCCGGGTACGCCGGCTGGGGCCCCGGACAGCTGGAGACGGAACTCACCGAGGGGGCCTGGTACGTCGTCGAGTCCGAGCCCGGAGACGTCTCCTCCCCACGCCCCGAACACCTCTGGCGGGCGGTCCTGCGCCGCCAGCGGAGCGAACTGGCGATGATCGCCACCTACCCGGACGACCCTTCGCTGAACTGATGGTCCCGGCCTTCAGTACCCTTGGGGTCCATGAGCACTCTTGAGCCCGAGCGCGGGGCAGGTACGGGCACCCTCGTAGAGCCGACGCCGCAGGTGTCGAACGGCGACGGCGACCACGAGCGCTACGCCCATTACGTCCAGAAGGACAAGATCATGGCGAGTGCCCTGGAGGGCACCCCCGTGGTCGCACTCTGCGGCAAGGTCTGGGTACCGGGTCGCGACCCGAAGAAGTATCCGGTCTGTCCCATGTGCAAGGAGATCTACGAGTCCATGGGTGCCGGTGGCGACAAGGGCAAGGGCGGCAAGGACAAGGATTGACGATCCTCTCCCGGCTCTGAAGCCGGGAGATTCCCTTTGACCACCCGAAAGTGGCCGGTTGGGTTTCACGCGTCCGCCTCCGCCGGAGGGCGGGACTCGGCACCAAGGGCGCCTGCGCGTGCTGTTGTTGACCGAGCCACCCTCCCCATAGCCCGAAGGGCATGGGAGGTGCCCCCCCTGGCGGGCTCGGTCTCGATCTCGACCGGGGCGTTGTGGTCAGGTCGTCCTCATGCCCGCAGTGCACGCACGCGAACAGTCGGCCGCAGTCCTTGCGGGACTGCGGATCCGTCCGGCCGCAGGCCGCGCAGGTCTGCGAGGTGTGAAACGGCGGCACCGGTCGCCGCAGCTCGGAGCCGTACAAGCGGCATTTGCCCGCTCGAGGCGGCTCCTCCCGCCGCCTGCGCCAGAAGTGCTTCACCTCCAGCCCGAAGGGCTGAGAACTGCGCATGAATCATCGGTAGCGGGTGCCGCTCCTCGCCGGTTGACGGGCGAAGGCCCCGGCGCGTGTATCGGCGCTGATCGGGGACCGCTGCGCGCACTCGTCCGAACAACCAGCCTCACCCGGATGGCACAAGTTCATCTGAGACGCTGAACCCATGGATCTGATCCCCGCGCCCGTCGCCGTCGAAGTCCTGGCCCCCGATGGTTTCCTGCTGGACCGGAGCACCACGCTTTACGCGGCGCCCGGCACAGAGACCACGGAGCGCTGGCTGCGTTCCATGGTTGGTCCCGCCCTCGGTCTGCAGCTGGCGCCGGGAGATGAAGGGGCCAAGAATTCGGTCGCGCTGCACATCGACGACGCTCTGGAGCCCGAGGCGTACAGGCTTGGTGTGGTCCGGAACCGAGGCATCGAGATCCGCGGCGGCAGCGCGGCGGGGGTTTTCTGGGGCGCCCAGACCCTGCGTCAGCTCCTTGGCCCCGACGCTTTCCGCCGCGCGCCTGTCCACTCCAACAAGAAGTGGGTCATTCCCTTCACGGACATCGAGGACAGCCCCCGCTTCCCCTGGCGCGGCATGATGCTCGACGTGGCCCGGCACTTCCTGCCCAAGGACGACGTCCTGCGCTACCTCGACCTCCTTGCCGCGCACAAGCTGAACGTCTTTCACTTCCATCTCACCGATGACCAGGGCTGGCGCATCGAGATCAAGCGCTACCCACGCCTCACCGAGGTCGGCTCCTGGCGGTCCCGTACCAAGCACGGTCACCGGGCCTCCGAACTGTGGGACGAGACCCCGCACGGCGGCTACTACACGCAGGACGACATCCGCGAGATCGTGGCGTACGCCGCCGAGCGGCATATCCGTGTCGTCCCCGAGATCGACATCCCGGGCCACTCGCAGGCGGCCATCGCCGCGTACCCCGAACTGGGCAACACCGACGTCATCGACACCACTACCCTCTCCGTCTGGGACACCTGGGGCATCAACCCGAACGTACTCGCCCCCACTGACAACACCCTGCGCTTCTTCGAGGGCGTCCTCGAAGAGGTCCTCGACCTTTTCCCCGCCGCCACCTCGCCGTTCATCCACATCGGCGGCGACGAGTGCCGCAAGGACCAGTGGAAGGAGTCCCCGGCCGCCCAGGCCCGGATCGAGGAGTTCGGCCTGGCCAATGAGGACGAGCTGCAGTCCTGGGTCATCCGGCACTTCGACACCTGGCTCACCGCACGCGGACGCCGGCTCATCGGCTGGGACGAAATCCTCGAAGGCGGCCTCCCGGCGGGCGCCGCCGTGTCGTCCTGGCGGGGTTACGGAGGAGGCATCGCCGCCGCCGAGGCCGGCCACGACGTGGTGATGTGCCCGGAGCAGTACGTGTACCTGGACCACCGTCAGGACGGCGGCGCCGACGAGCCGATGCCCATCGGCTTCATCCGTACCCTGGAGGACGTCTACCGCTTCGAACCCGTACCTCCGGGCCTTTCCGAGGAGGCGGCCCGTCATATCCTCGGCACCCAGGCCAATGTCTGGACCGAGGTCATGCAGAACCGGGCCCGCGTCGACTACCAGGTCTTCCCGCGCCTCGCGGCGTTCGCGGAGGTCGCCTGGTCGCCCCTGCCCGCCTCCGCCGAACGGGACTTCGCCGAATTCGAACGCCGAATGACCACGCACTATGCCCGACTTGACGCGCTCGGCGTCGATTACCGGCCGCCCACCGGCCCGTTGCCCCGGCAGCGGCGCCCGGGCGTCCTCGGCC
Source organism: Streptomyces sp. NBC_01224 (assembly GCF_036002945.1). Classification (NCBI taxonomy): domain Bacteria; kingdom Bacillati; phylum Actinomycetota; class Actinomycetes; order Kitasatosporales; family Streptomycetaceae; genus Streptomyces; species Streptomyces sp. NBC_01224. The sequence goes on from NZ_CP108529.1 coordinate 5,666,427, forward strand.
GCCCCCTTGAGGGACCGCCCCCGAACGTGTGATCCCGGTCGCGCTCCGGGTCCGGCCGTCACCCTCCCCGGGAGTGTGACGGCCGGCGGTCGTTCCCCCGTAACGCATCGCAGCCGGAACGGAATACCGGAACGCGTCCCGTGGGCACGGAGTAGCCGGAACGCGCCCCCGCCGGACCGGAACGCGCCCCCGCCGGACCGGAACAGCCGGAACGGAACAAGCCGTACAAGGCTCGCCGAAGAGTGGCAATTCGCACTCTGTGCCGAAGCGGGGCGAATCGGGACCATCTCCCTGGTCGGGGACGGATACGCCCTTCGCGGACCCTCGCGTCGGGCCGGTCGGAAGATGTGCCAGAGTTGCCACGTCCAGGCTTTGAGCACGTACCGTACGGCGAAACAAGCCGGACAGCCGGGACACCGGGAAGGGGCAGCTGGGTTGACCACGCACGCACCGCAGGCGACGCAGTCCGTGACGCTGCCGGCCTCGCTCGACGAGGCCGTGGCGGCGCTGGGCGCCATGCCCGCCGCCGTTCCCGTGGCAGGCGGTACAGACCTGATGTCGGCCGTCAACAAGGGGCTGCTGCGCCCCTCGGGGCTGGTCGGCCTCGGCCGGATCAGCGAGCTCCGCGGCTGGCACTACCAGGACGGCCACGCGCTGCTCGGCGCCGGACTCACCCACGCACGCATGGGGCGGCCCGACTTCGCCGCTCTCATCCCCGCCCTGGCCGCGTCCGCGCGCGCCGCGGGCCCGCCCCAGATCCGTAACGCCGGAACGCTCGGCGGCAACATCGCCACCGCCGCGCCGACCGGTGACGCCCTGCCGGTGCTCGCCGCGCTGGAGGCCGAGCTCGTCATCGCGGGCCCCGGCGGCGCCCGCCGCGAGATCCCGGTCTCGCACCTGCTGGCCGGCCGCGACATGCTCGAACCCGCCGAACTGATCGGCTTCGTCCGGGTACCGCTGCTGCACGCCCCCCAGATCTTCCTGAAGGCCACCGGCCGCACCGGTCCCGGCCGCGCCACCGCATCCGTCGCGATCGTCCTCGACCCGGCCCGGCGCGGAGTGCGCTGCGCGGTCGGCGCCATCGCGCCGATGCCGCTGCGGCCGCTGGAGGCCGAGCGCTGGATCGCCTCACTGATCGACTGGGACGGCGAACGGGGCCTGGCCCCCGATGCGCTGGCCGCCTTCGGCGAGTACGTCGCCGCGGCCTGCATCCCGGACCAGGCACCGCCCGCCGACGGGGGAGAGGTGCCACCGCTGCCCCCCGCCGTACTGCATCTGCGGCGAACCGTCGCCGCGCTGGCCCGACGAGCGCTGGGGAGGGCACTGTCGTGAGCAACGAGGACTACAACAATCAGCACGCGCAGCGGGAGCAGCCGCAGCACGGGGGCTGGCAGCCGACGCCGCAGGGCGGCGAGTACGACGCCGAGGCGACGGCCTTCGTCCACCTGCCGCCGGAGGACCTGGCGGACATCCCGCTGGCCGCGCCCGGCCATGGCTACGTACCGCCGATGATCCTGCCGCTGACCCCCGCGGCCGGGCTCGACCCGGCGGCCACGGGCAGCTGGGTCATGCAGACGCAGAGCCAGCAGGAGCGGGGTACGGGAGCGGAGCAGCCGGCATCCGACGCGGTGCACTGGCCGGACCCGAACCAGCAGCAGCCGCAGTACGGGTACGAGTATCCGCAGCAGGAGCAGTACCAGGAGACGCCGGCCGCGACGGGCCAGTGGAACTTCACCGAGTCCGCCGAGTCCGCCGAGTCCGCCGAGTCCACCGAGTTCGGCGAGTTCGGCGGTTACGCGGACCACAGTGGTCAGGCCGGTCACGCCGCTTCGGCCGACCACAGCGGTCAGCCCGGGCACAGTGGGCATGCCGACCCGGCCGGCCACAGCGGGCAGTGGACGATTCCGGTCGCCGACGGCGACCTCCCCGAGGATTCCGGCGAGTTCGCGGCGTCGGCTCCGGCCTCCCAGTGGTACGCGGACCGCACACCGCCGGCCACGCTGCCGGGCGGTGCGCCCGCACCGTGGGCGACACAGCAGCCGGTCGCGGGGCCCGAGCCCGAGCCCGCGGTGGAGCAGCCGGCACCCGGAGCGGACGTTGAGCCGGAGCACGCGCCGGGAGCCGATTCCGCGCCTGCGGTGGAGCCGTCCGCGTACGAAGACAGCACCCTCCAGGCCCCGGAGGCAGCACGGAGGACGGCTGCCGAGGACGTACCCGGGCCCATTGCCGGAGACACCCCCGCTCTCGGGGTGGACCTCGCGCAGGTCCCGACCTCCGACACCGCCCCGACCCCCGACACCGCTCCGGCGGCCGACACCCCGGCCGAGCACCCGGTGGAGGCCACGCCCGAGCACCACCCAGCAGAGTTGCCGGCCGACACGGCACTCCGCTCCGAGCCCGACACGGCCCCGGACGCACCACCACTGGACGCCCCGCCGGAAGCCTCACCACTGCCCAGCGAGCACCCCGCCGCCTCCTACGTCCTGCATGTGAACGGCGCCGACCGCCCCGTCACCGACGCCTGGATCGGAGAGTCGCTCCTCTACGTGCTCCGCGAGCGCCTCGGCCTCGCCGGTGCCAAGGACGGCTGCTCGCAGGGCGAGTGCGGCGCCTGCAACGTCCAGGTGGACGGCCGTCTGGTCGCATCCTGCCTGGTCCCCGCGGCGACCGCGGCCGGCAGCGAGGTCCGAACGGTCGAGGGCCTGGCCGTGGACGGCGAGCCGTCGGACGTCCAGCGCGCCCTCGCCAAGTGCGGTGCCGTCCAGTGCGGCTTCTGCATCCCCGGCATGGCCATGACCGTCCACGACCTGCTGGAGGGCAACCACGCCCCCAGCGAACTGGAGACGCGTCAAGCGCTCTGCGGCAACCTCTGCCGCTGCTCCGGCTACCGGGGCGTCCTCGACGCCGTGAACGAGGTCATCGCGGGCCGCGAGGCGATCAACGACCCCGTCTCGTCGGACTCCTCGTCCCCGGAGTCCGACGAGGCCCGCATCCCGCACCAGGCGGCCCCCGGCGCGGGTAGTGTTCAGCCGCACCTGCAGGACGGAGGCATGGCGTGAGCAACGACGCAGCCACCGCTGCCAACGCGACCAGCACACGGATCACCACCCCGTCGATCGAGGGCCCCGACACCGAGCCGCCCGCACTCGGCCTCGGCGTCTCCCTCCCGCCCGCCGACGCGCGTGCCAAGACCGAGGGCACCTTCCCGTACGCCGCCGACCTCTGGGCCGAGGGCCTGCTGTGGGCGGCCGTTCTCCGCTCCCCGCACCCGCACGCCCGCATCCTGTCCATCGACACCTCGGCCGCCGTCGAGATGCCGGGCGTACGGGCCGTCGTCACGCACGAGGACGTACCCGGCGAGAGTGCGTACGGGCGCAGGGTCGTCGACCGCCCGGTCTTCGCCTCCGACCTGGTGCGCCACCACGGCGAGCCGATCGCCGCGGTCGCCGCCGACCACCCCGACACGGCCCGCCTCGCCGCCGCGGCCATCGCCGTCGAGTACGAGGCCCTCGAACCGGTCACCGACCCGGAGAAGGCATTCGCCGCCGAACCGCTGCACCCCGACGGCAATCTGATCCGCCACATCCCGCTGAGCTACGGCGACCCGGATGTCACCGGCGAAGTCGTCGTCGAGGGCCTGTACCGCATCGGCCGTCAGGACCCGGCCCCGATCGGCGCCGAGGCCGGACTCGCCGTGCCCCGCCCCGACGGCGGTGTGGAGATCTACACCGCCTCAACCGACCCGCACACCGACCGCGATCTCGCCGCCGCCTGCTTCGGCCTCGAACCGGACCGGGTGAAGCTCGTCGTCACCGGCGTCCCCGGCGCGACCGGCGACCGCGAGGACCCCGGCTTCCAGCTCCCACTCGGACTGCTCGCCCTACGCACCGGCTGCCCGGTCAAACTGGCAGCCACCCGCGAGGAGTCCTTCCTCGGCCACGCCCACCGCCACCCGACGCTGCTCCGCTACCGCCACCACGCGGACGCCGAGGGCCGGCTGGTGAAGGTCGAGGCACAGATCCTGCTCGACGCGGGCGCGTACGCCGATGCCTCGTCCGAGTCGCTGGCCGCGGCGGTCGCGTTCGCCTGCGGTCCGTACGTCGTCCCGCACGCCTTCATCGAGGGCTGGGCGGTCCGTACGAACAACCCGCCGTCGGGCCATGTACGCGGCGAGGGCGCGATGCAGGTCTGCGCGGCGTACGAGGGCCAGATGGACAAGCTGGCCGCCAAGCTGGGCATCGACCCGGCCGAGCTGCGCCTGCGCAATGCCCTGTCCACCGGCGACATCCTCCCCACCGGCCAGACGGTGACCTGCCCGGCACCGGTAGCCGAACTACTGCAATCCGTAAGGGACTTCCCCCTCCCCGCTCTCCCCAAGGACGCCCCGGAGGACGACTGGCTGCTCCCCGGCGGCCCGGAGGGCGCGGGCGAGCCCGGTGCGGTGCGCCGAGGGGTCGGCTATGCGCTGGGCATGGTCCACATGCTCGGAGCGGAGGGCGCCGACGAGGTCTCCACGGCCACGGTCAGGGTCCACGACGGCATCGCGACGGTCATCTGCGCCGCCGTCGAGACGGGCCAGGGCTTCTCGACCCTCGCCCGTCAGGTGGTCCAGGAAACCCTCGGCATCGAAGAGGTGCACGTAGCGTCCGTCGACACCGACCAGCCCCCGGCGGGCCCGGCGACGCACGGCCGCCACACCTGGGTCTCGGCAGGAGCGGTGGAACGCGCCGCCAAGATGGTCCGCACACAGCTTCTCCAGCCCCTGGCCCACAAGTTCGGCATGTCCACGGAGCTGCTGCAGATCTCCGGCGGCAAGATCACCTCGTACGACGGGGTGCTGTCCACGACGGTCGCGGACGAGATGCACGGCAAGGAACTCTGGGCCACCGCCCAGTGCCGCCCCCACCCGACCGAGCCCCTGGACGAGTCGGGCCAGGGCGACGCCTTCGTCGGCCTCGCCTTCTGCGCGATCCGCGCGGTGGTGGACGTCGACATCGAACTCGGCTCCGTCCGGGTCGTGGAGATGGCGGTCGCCCAGGACGTCGGCCGGGTCCTCAACCCGTCCCAGCTGGCGACCCGTATCGAGGCGGGCATCACCCAGGGCATCGGCGCCGCCCTCACCGAGAACCTCCGCAGCGCCCGAGGCCTGATCCGCCACCCCGACCTCACCGGCTACGCGCTGCCGACCTCCCTGGACGCACCGGACATTCGCATTGTCAAACTCATCGAAGAACGCGACGTGGTCGCCCCCTTCGGAGCCAAGCCCGCTTCCGCTATCCCCGTGGTGACCTCCCCCGCAGCAGTGGCCGCAGCAGTACGAGCCGCCACCGGCCGCCCGATCAACCGTCTCCCCATCAGGCCCCAGGCGGCGGTGGCAGCGCCCAAGTTCTGAGCCCTGTACGGATGGCGTGATCCGGGTTGCGGGTGCGCCCCGGAGACCGCATCGGTTCCGGTGCCGTCTCCGGGCGCTGCCGCCACCGAGGCGAATTCCATATCTCCCTCGGAGAATGCCGAGGACACGCGGCCTCCCTGCGGCCGACTCCAGCGCCTAACTGCCATAGGGCGCTGACATTGTGACTCTCTCTCAACGAAGCACGAAACCCGGCACCATGTCGTCGTCGGGGTCGACGACGAACCGGTGCTCGCCGGTTTGGTAGGCCCGGCCGGTGACCACCGGCACCACGGCCTCCCGGCCTGCCTCGTGCGTGGTCCTTTGCACCCGCGCAAGCCAGGTCGCCCCGGTGATCGAGCTGTGCGCGAGCACTTGGCCGGGCTTGAGCCGGCCGGTGGAATGCAACGCGGCAACCCGCGAGCAGGTGCCCGACCCGCAGGGCGAACGGTCGACCTCACCGTCGGCGAACACGGTGACATTGCGCTGCCGCAGGCTGCCGTCCGGGCCGATTCCCTGGTCGTCGATATAGATGACGCCGTAGATGCCGCTCAGCCTGTCGTCGAGCGGGTGACAGGCGAAGGCGGTGGGGTTGAGGAAGCTCTTGATTTCGCGGCTCAGCTCGATCAGCGCGGCAAGCGAGGCCACGCTCACGTCGAGGCCGACCGCTGCGGCCGGGACGTGAGCATAAATCGCGCCGCCGAAGCTGATCCCGCACCGGACCTCCCCGCGCGAGGTCGGGACCGCCACCTCGTCGTGCAGGACGTAGCTGGCAACACTGACGAAGTCGATGCTGACGACCCGGTCGCCGTCGGTGGCCACATGGGCGCGGACCCGCCCCGAGGGCACGTCGATCACCACCTCCGTGACCCCGCTGGGATCGATCGGAACCCGGCCGCTACGCACCGCCCACGCGCCAAGAGCGATGGTGCCGTGACCGCAGGCGGTCGAAAAACCGTCCTTGTGCCAGAAGAGCACACCGAAATGGGCCCCCGCGTCGTCGGGCGGAACAATGAACCCGCCATACATGTCGGCGTGGCCGCGGGGCTCGGAGCACAGCAGGGCGCGCAGCCCGTCGATCCCGGGATCGGAGATCGCGCTCACACGCTTGTCCGCCACGGTGTCGCCCGCGATCCCGGGCACGTCGGTGACGATCCGGAACGGCTCACCGCCGGCGTGATAGTCGACGGTGCGGATGTCGGTGATGGTCATGGTGGGGTCCGATCCTGATACGGGGCAGCGGGGCGGGCCGTCAGGCCATGGGCACAGAGGGGTTCAGCCGGCGCGGCAAAGGTCTCCTCGATCGACCGTGCGGACACCCGGCACCTCCCGAGCCGGCCTCATTGCCCGCGAGTGAATCATGTGACATTGCACAGCGCAATGGCGCATCCGGGTGCCCGCCTCAGCCCTCCTCCGGGGCCAACTGCGCCATCACCAGCCCGTACAGCAGCTTCACGTCCACGAACTCCCCTTCCTTCGGCGCCTCGCACCGCCAGCTCAGCGGGTAGGTGTTGCCGTCCGGTGCGGGGACTCCCGCGTACTGGTCACAGGCGGGCGGTCCGAAGCACCTGGCGCCCGGCGGCCAGTCGTACTCCTTGCTCGATCCGGGCGGTATCAGGAAGTACGTCCACCGGCTGCCCGCGATCTCCCGTACGACCGGGCCGGGTTCGCCTTCGGTGAGCGTCCCGAGGTGCTGCGGCACCACCTCGTCCCGCACGCCTTCATCGAGGGCTGGGCGGTCCGTACGAACAACCCGCCGTCGGGCCATCGAGTCCCTGGACGAGTCGGGCCAGGGCGATGCCTTCGTCGGCCTCGCCTTCTGCGCGATCCGCGCGGTGGTGGACGTCGACATCGAACCCGGCTCCGTCCGGGTCGTGGAGATGGCGATCGCCCAGGACGTCGGCCGGGTCCTCAACCCGTCCCAGCTGGCGACCCGTATCGAGGCAGGCATCACCCAGGGCATCGGCGCCGCCCTCACCGAGAACCTTCGCGCCGCCCGAGGCCTGATCCGCCACCCCGACCTCACCGGCTACGCGCTGCCGACCTCCCTGGACGCACCGGACATTCGCATTGTCAAACTCATCGAAGAACGTGACGTAGTGGCCCCTTTCGGCGCCAAGCGGGCCTCGGCGAGCCCCGTGGTCACCTCCCCCGCAGCAGTGGCCGCAGCAGTACGAGCCGCCACCGGCCGCCCGATCAACCGCCTCCCCATCAGGCCCCAGGCGGCGGTGGCAGCGCCCAAGTCCTGAGCCCTGTGCGGATGGCGTGATCCGGGTTGCGGGTGCAACCCGGAGCTGCGCGCTGTCGCCGCTGCTGGCTAGGGTGAGCCCTGAAGCTGAAGCTGAAGCTGAAGCTGAAGCTGAAGCAGAAGCGGTAATCGGCTGTTGCTAAACGGGGGAGAGCGCTATGGGGCAGAGCGATCCGGGGGCGGAGTCTTCGGCGTATCCATTGGCTGTCATGGGAGGCATGGGTGCCATCGGTGCGGTGGCACCGCAGGCCGTTGGTGATCTGGTCACCGAGCTGTCGTCGTTCACGAAGTTCCGCGACCGCATCGACGAGCTCCTGCGCAACCTCAAGGCGTCGCCTGCGGACGCGAAGAAGCTGAGCGAAGTCGCCATCGGTAAGACTCAGTTCGGCGACCCTGCGTGGGCAGAGGCATCCGGCTTGTACGCCTCGTACCAGAAGGTCGTCACGGAGCTGGAAACCCTCTCGAAGCTGCTGTCGGATTCCATAGAAGGTTTGGGCATCGCAGTCCTGGCGGCGCACAAGGGCTACGAGAACCTGGACGACGACATCCGTGACCGCATGCTCGCCATCAAGTGGGGCGCGGAGAAGCACTATGAGGGTGAGTACAACCCGGTTCCGAACGAGGGCAAGCAGGACGGTGGGCAGTCGGCGACGACTCCCCAGCCTTCGCCGACGAAGGAGACCGGAGCCGCGTGACGGCGATGAAGATCACCTAGCGATCGCTGGTATGAACGGGGGAGCGGGATGAGTACGACATCGTTCGAGGGCATGTCCCACGTGCAGTTGGTTGCGTGGTTGGACCAAGCCAACAGCGAGGCCGTCAAAGCTGTGGCCGACCACTTGGCGACCGCGGCGACGGAGATCGACAAGATCGGTGAGGAACTGAAGATCCGTCCGCAGATCGTGGAATGGAAGGGGCAGGGTGCGGAGTCGTTCCGTACCTGGAGCGCGGACCTGGCCAACGCGACGCTGCGTCTCGGTCTCTACAGCAAAGGGGCATCGACGCAGCTGAGCCACGCGGCTGACGCGATCGCCCTGGCCAAGGCGGCGACACCGCGTCCCCAGGGGGATCCGGAGGTGACGATGAAGGCTGCTCTCCAGAACCACAACGATCCGGATGCCACGGCTCTGGTGCGGAAGCTGACCGAGGAGCGGGAGGCGGCGGCTGCGGAGATGAGGAAGCTCTCCCAGACGTACTCCCAGTCGGTCGAGGGCTTCGGCAAGCTGGAGAAGCCCGAGTTTCCGCCGCCTCCGCAGGTGATCGCGCCGGAGGACACACGGGCCAAGCGGAGCGACACCAATGAACGCATCTCCGGCGGGGGGTCGGCGGGGGGAGTTGCCGGTGTCTATGCCGGAAGCTCCTCGACGCCTGTGGGCGGTCACGGAGCGGTGGGCGGCGTGACCACGCCGTCGTCCACGTACGCGAGCGTGACGGCACCGGTCGCCAGTGTGGTGCGGCCGCCGGTGGACATGGAGATCGACAGTGTTGAGACGCTGCCGACGACGGCTCCGTCAAAGCCTGTGCCGGGTCCGTCCGTAACTCCCGGGCCGGGCAAGCCCGATGCATTCCTCACTACGCCTGCTGTTCTGCCGCCCGTCATTGGTGGAGGGCCTCAGCCGACGAACACCGGCGGGAGGACGACTGGGATCCCCCGTCCACCGATGCCTCCGGGTAACGGGAATACGGGCGCGAGTCCGGTCGGTCGCCCGTCCCGAGATGGTGGGATCGTCGGTGGCCGTCCGGCCTCGCAGACGTCCGGGCGGCCTGGGGGAGGTCTTCCTCGTGGCACCGTGATCGGTGGCGAGGGCACACACGCCGGCCGTGGAGCGATGGGGCGCGGCGCGGGAATGAGCGGAGTCGGGAGCGGTGGCCAGAGCGGAATCGTGGGTGGCCGCCGACTTGCCGGGGAGACCGGGGGCACGGTGGGAGGTCGTCCGCAGCAGCCAGGGCGGACATCTGCACGCCCGTTCACTCCTGGAGGCACCGGTCTGGTGCGGGGCGCGGGCGGTCAGATGGGGCGCGGCGGAGCGGCAACCCCTCAGCGTGCCGGGGAGCCGCGCCGTGACGAACGTGAGCGGCTGGACTATCTCGTCGAGGACGAGGAGACGTGGCAGCAGGGCAGCCGACGGGTTGTCCCACCAGTGATCGACTGAGCAGCAGGAAAACAGACAGAGGGAATTGGATGCGTACCAGCAGTGCAGCGGTCATCCGTCGTGGAACCGTCGTATCCGCGGTAGCGGCGTCGCTACTGGTGGGCGCCAGCCCTGTGTCCGCGGATTCTGTTCGTGCGAGGCAGTGGCATCTGGACGTGATGCAGGCCGATCAGATGTGGGCGTCGAGTACGGGAGAAAACGTTACCGTCGCCGTTATTGATTCAGGTGTCGATGCGTCAACCCCTGATCTCCGAGGGCGTGTACTCAAAGGGAAAGACCTGGCGGCAGACTCTCCGGGCGATGAGCACGCCGATTACGACAATCACGGGACCGGGATGGCTGGCCTCATCGCCGGGACAGGCGATTCCGGCGGCGGGGGCGGTGCCTTTGGGATAGCGCCTTCGAGTAAAATTCTCCCCATTCGCGTAAGGGATAACTTCGGAAAAGTCAATGGGGCGACAGGGGATGAAAATTTCAACGACGACGTGTCTGCAGGGATTCGTTTTGCGGCTGACAACGGCGCCAAAGTAATTAATATCTCTCTCGGTAACAATGTGGGATCGCAACGTCTCACGGATGCCGTGAAGTACGCCCTGGGTAAGGGATCTCTCGTTTTCGCAGCCGCAGGGAACAGCGCTGACGAGGGAAACGCGATCGAGTACCCGGCCGGAACTCCTGGCGTCGTCGGCGTGGGGGCGGTCGGGAAGGATCTTAAGAGGGCCAAGTCCTCTCAGTATGGTCCACAGGTCGATCTGTCCGCCCCGGGCGTGGACATGGTCCACACCTGCAGTGGGGGTACTCAGCTGTGCAAGAGCAGCGGTACCAGCGATGCCACCGCCATCACCTCCGCATCCGCCGCCCTGATCTGGTCCAAGCACCCCCACTGGACGAACAACCAGGTCCTGCGCGTCATGCTCAACACGGCCGGCGGCCCGATCAGTGGCGACGAGCGCACGGACTACATCGGCTACGGGATCGTCCGCCCCCGCATCGCCCTGAAGACCCCGGGCGACCCCGGCCCGGCCGACGTGTACCCGCTCCCCGATCTCGCGGCGGCCGAGAGCCCCAGCCCCTCCGCCGAGCCTTCCAAGGCGACCGGAAGTTCAAAGGACACTGACAAGCCCGCCGCAGCAGCCCCGGCATCCGACGACACCAGCAGCAAGACCGGCCTCTGGATCGGCCTAGGCATCGGCGGAGCCGCGCTCATCGGCGCAGTGGTCACCGCTCTGGCTATCCGCTCCCGCCGCCGTGGGTCCGCCGCCGCAGCCGCACCGCCCGCGTACCCGCACCAGCCTCCGCACCCCAACCCGTACCAGCAATCCCAGCATCAGCCTCAGCCCACGCGCCCGACCTATGCGCCCCCTCCGACCGCTACCCCCGGCTCCAACTCGCCCTACGACAGGCCTCCCTACGATGAAATGCCGAACTGAAACACCATTCTGATACCTCCGCGTGCCGTGCGGTGCAGAGCTTGTTGTGTACGGCACGGCGCCACGGCAAGGCTAGGTCGGCACCTGCTGCGGACCAGCAGCATCACAAGATCACGCGACTTCGCGACCGCCCTCCCCGGCCTTGAGTACGCGTACTCAAGGCCAGGGAAGAACCGGTGGTTAGCCTACGGATGACCAGCGACCGAGGGGGAACGCATGTCCACACCGATCGGCAGTGCGACGCAAGGGTTCTGGATCGAACCGCAAGAGGTGCAGAAGGCGGGTGAGGCCGCTCGCAAGGTCGCCCAGGACATACCGGAAGACATTAAAGCCCTGTTCATGCCGACGGACGCGGCTGTAGCCGGGCTGGTCGGTTTCCAGTCCGCCCAGGCGATTGACGATTGCCTGGAGGCGTGGGCGAAGGCGCTGCGTTCATTGGCAGGCATGGTGGGAGGCGCGGCGGACGCGGTGATTGACTCCAGTAAAAGTTTCACGCACGAGGACCAGGAGCGTCGGAAGTCGTTCCTCGGCCCCTACGCTCCAGGCGTCAGCACCCCGGGTCTCTACTATTCGCACACCTCGGGGCTCACCGTCCCGCCGTCGGTGAACGGAGGACACTGACGCATGCGAGTCTCGGAGCTTCGTGATGCCAAGCCACTCCTGCTGACCGACGCCGGCGACGCCTGGGACAGGCTGGCAGAAAAGTTCACCACCCATGCCGGCGACTTCGGCAAGTATCTGCACCGCCCCCTCAGCCAGGATGGGGTCTGGGGCGGGGTCGCCGCCGAGTCCGCCGCCGACCGACTCGCCCGGATACAACGAGACGTGAACGTTGCCAAGCAGGAACTCGACGCGGTGGGCACCGTGCTGAGGGCGTGTGGTGAGGAGTTCGCCGCCCAGCAGGGCCGATTCGTGGCCGCCGTCGCAGATGCCACGGAAAGTGGCTACAAAGTCGCCGACGACGGTACGGTCACCGCTCCGACTGCCGACACCAGTCACATGATGCCCGGTGATGTCGCGATGATGAATCGAGACCACGCCGCTCGCGCCCAGGAGTACGCCGACCGGATTGGTGATGCCCTGAGCGCGGCACGGACAGCCGACAAGGAGTACGCGGCGGCGATCAAGCTCTTCACCGAGGCGGCCAACCGGTGCGCCAAAGGTAACTGGAGCGCCGGCCTGCTGGAGTTGGCGACCGCGAACGAGCTCAATCGTGAGCTGCTGTCCGAGCTCGGCATGCCGGACAAGAATGCTTCACCCGAGGCCGTACAGGCGTGGTGGGCAGGACTCTCGCCCAGCCTCCAGGCCGAGCTGATCCACGACTACCCAGAGCAGATCGGCAACCGAGACGGAGTGCCTGCGGCCGACCGCGACCGGGCCAACCGGACCTACCTGCCGATGCTGTTGAGCAGTCTGGAGGCGGACTACGCGTCGGCGACCGGGGATGAGGCGACCGCTCTCAAGGACAAGATCGATGGTGTGAAGGGCATCCAGCAGCAACTGGACCGGGGGCGCGAGCCCCGCCCGTATCTGCTCGGCATCGGCTCGGAAGGTAACGGCCGCGCCATCGTGTCGTTCGGCAATCCGGACAGCTCGAAGAACGTCTCCGCGTATGTGCCAGGCTTGAACACCAAGCTGAGCGGACACTTCGCTTCATCGGACGTGGACCGGGCCTGGAATGTGGCACACGCTGCGAACAAAATGTACCCGGACACCACGACCGCCTCCGTCGTCTGGCTCGGCTATGACGCACCCCAGTTGGACGGTTTCAAGTGGTCGGCCACCGACGTTATGGACGACGACGACGCCAAGGCCGGCGCCCCGGCCTACGACAGCTTCTTGAACGGCATTCGGGCCACCCATGAGTCCGGATCACCGCATGTGACGGCCATTGGTCACTCATACGGATCCTTGACCGTGGGCCAGGCCACCCAGCAGCCCGACGGAATCCCCGCCGACGACGTGGTCCTCGTCGGCAGCCCCGGCGTCGGCGTCGACAAGGCCGCCGACCTCGGCGTGGGCGCCGACCACGTCTACATTGGAGCGGCGGAGAACGACCAGGTGACCAACCTGCCCACGCCCAACCTTCTGGAGTACGTCGCTCCGGGGAGCGAGTACGGCCCTAAGAAGAACTGGTTCGGCACTGACCCAGCCGACAACCATTTTGGTGGTCATCACTTCAGCGTCGCCCCCGGCGAGGACACCGGCCTCACGGGGCTCGCGACCGGAGACCTGCCCGCGCATTCGATCTACTTCGACCCGGTCGAGGGGGGCGATTCCCTGAACAACATCGCGAGCGTCGTGACTGGTCACGGTGACAAGATCCAGACGGCGGTACCGAGGTGACGCGCGTGAGCAGAACACGGCTGCTGGGGTGTGCGCTGCTGGTGGTGGCGCTCGCCGCCTGTGGAACCAGCGGTGGGCAAAACGGCACGGAGGGCCAGGGCAAGAAAGAACAGAAGGCACCCACGATGGACATGCAGCAGGCTGGGCAGCGCTCGGAAGCGATTCTCGACGGCACGCTGGTGGCCATCCGTCCGCCGGTGAAATGGGCCTACGGCGCCCCTGCGGAAGCGGCGTGCAGCACCGGTCTCAACGAGCCGACCGACACCACGACCGTCTCCCGCAGCAGGAACATCCTTACCGTGGTCTCCGAGCAGCGACGCGGCAACCTATTGGGACTCGTCCAGCGATACTGGGAACGGCAGGGCTTTCGGGTTGTCAGCGTCAACTCCGACAAGGACATGCCACGGATCCAGGCCAGGGATGCCGATGGATTCACCGTCTCCCTGGAAGTCGGCAGTATCGGCAACGTCTCCGTCAGTGCGGGACTCAGCTGTGCCGAGAACTCAGCGATGACCTATCCAACGGGGACACCTGGCCACCCCGGCGGGCCGAAGGCGGAGGAGCTGAGGCCGCGGGAGCATTCGGCCTTCTGGTCCTCCAGCGAGCCGATTCGGCAGTAGCTCGGGAACCGCAGAGGCGCACTGCGGGCGGAGAGGCCCGGCAGAGCTACGTGAGCGGGCGCCGGATAGTACGAGGCCCTGCGGTCCCGTACCTGATCACCGCATGTGGAACACCGATCCCCGTACGACCCGACGGAAGGAACCGGTAAGCAGCACCATGACAGCCCAGACGCGGAAGAAGAAGCCGGTACTTGTGGCGGCGATCGCCTTGGTCGTGGTGGCCGCGCTCGGCTCCTCGTACTGCTGGTGGAACACGAACCTTTTCGGCGCGGACTCGTTCTGCGGCGGCCGGATGGGAAGCGGGGAGGTGCAGGCCGCTCTGGACTCCACCGGCCGCGTGTCGCAGGTGTACGCGCAAGTCGATCCGCAGTGGGCCGAGTTCGAGTGCACGGTCGAGCGCACCAGTCGTTTCGTCGGAGGCGACGATCAGCAGGTGACGGTCGAGACGGACATCGAGAAAGGGGCGTTCCCCTTCACGACCCATGTCTGGAAGAACCCTGCCGCCCGGTCCTATTTCAGGGGCGGGGTGACCGGTGCCGTGTCGCAGGACGGCGGGTACGTCGTCCTGCCGAAATCCTGCTGGGACAAGGGCGGCGCCCTGCAGGGCAAGGGGATCGTACGTTTCGAGGACGGCGCGGTGGCGACTGTGGAGGCCGAGGTGAAGAAGGGGGCGGCGGACCCGGCCGGTCTGGCCAGGCTGCTGACCCGCTCGGCCCGGCAGGTCGCCGAAAAGGCCGGCTGCAGCACGCCGGCGCTCTCGGCCGCCCCTGATCTTGCCGCCCCGTCCGCCTCGCGGACGACAGATGTCCAGAACGTGTGTGGAGTGCGGGGCTTCGTGCTGCCGAAGGAGGCCGTGGTCGTCTCCCGGGCCGAACCGGACCGGGAGCAGGTGAACAACGGAAGTGCCGACACGTGGGCGTGTGACCTGCACCTGGCGGGCTCGGCCAAGGCGGCCGTGTCCTTTGCCGCGACGTCGGACAAAAATTTTGTTGAGGTGGCCAAGAAGGATATGTACGACTTGGAAAATCTCCCCGGTGACAAGGGGGTTGCTCGGATCGATGAGGCTGTTCTGCACTGTGGCAGTGGTGATGTGCACTTCGCCGCGAAGTGGAACACCGCGTACGACGAGGCCCTGCACGACAGCACCAATCACGACGGCCTCGCGTACATGAGGGTCGAGAAAGCCACGTTCCAGAACTTCCTCGACGCGACGGCCGCCGCCCACTCGTGTCCGCGCGTCACTCTCCCCTAGCAGAAGGACCGTTCGTGTCTTCCCCCTTGCGTACAGCAGCTGTGACCGCCCTGCTCCTGGCTGGGGCGGTCGCGTGTAGTGACAACTCCGATGAGGGAGCGTCCACTTCATCGTCCTCATCCACGTCGGCTGCCGCCGATGACGCGACCGGCGGTTCGGCCTCCGCGCGCATCGAGGCCGTGAACGAGACGATGCGCACCACGACCTTCAGCGCGATCGGGAACTCGACCGCGTATGACGGAGCCCTCCAGCGCATGACGTGGAACCCGCAGCAGGGTCTCCGCATCGAGATCAGTGGCACCATTGGCGGCAACATGTACTGCCAGGACGGCGTGACCTACATCAGTTCCAACCTGTTCGCCGCGAGCCTGAAGCAGCAGGGCCAGGAGATCACCGTCCCCGCCGACCTGGACGACACGTATGTCACCACGAAGTCGGGGCAGGGCTGCGACGCGTACTTCACTCTGTCCTCCACCGGACGCTATGCCCCGTCCGACGACGCCACGGTGAACGGCACCCCGGCGCGTGCCGTCAAGGTGTCCGCGTCGGCGTCCGCCACGGACACCCACTACGTCAGCGCCAAGGACCCGGCGTATCTGCTGAAGCTGAAGTCGACGCGCGACGGCCGCACCAGCAGCACGACTTACCTGGACTTCGGCAAGAAGAAGACCGTCACGCTCCCGAGCGCGGACAAGACCATGACTATGGACGCATTCCGCGCCAGGGTCGGCAGCTGACGGTCATTTTACCTACCCGCGCCCGCCTCACCCCTCCTCCGGCGCCAGCTGCGCCATCACCAGCCCGTACAGCAGCTCCACGTCCACGAACTCCCCTTCCCGTGGTGCCCCGCATCGCCAGCTCAGCGGGTACGTGTTGCCGTCCGGTGCGGGGATTCCCACGTACTGGTCACAGGCAGCCGGCCCGAAGCACCTGGCACCCGGCGGCCAGTCGTACTCCTTGCTCGAACCGGGCGGGATCAGGAAGTACGTCCACCGGGCGCCCGCGATCTCCCGTACGACCGGGCCCGGTTCGCCTTCGGTGAGCGTCCCGAGGTGCTGCAGTACTGCCTCGCCGCGTACGCCCCGCAGCCGGATGGCATCGAAATGGATGCCGGTCAGGTGGAGTTGGAAGCCGGCGGCGGGTACCCATTCGGGGCGTTTCTTGCTCGTCATGACCCCAAGCATCCCGACGGCTGCATAGCGTGACCAGGAGGACGCGGTCCACATCGATGGGATGTGGTGAGGGTGGTGGTGGCTGTGGGGACCAGTGGTGAGCCGTCGCAGGTGCGCAGGCTTGTGGGAGACCTGATTCGTATCCATCGGGTACGGGCCGGGCTCACGCAGAAGGACGCTGCGGACAAGTTGTTGATCTCGGAGTCGCTGATGGGGGCGGTCGAGCGGGCGGAGCGTATTCCGACGCTGGAACTGCTGGCTGACGCGGACCGGGTCTTTGACGCGGGCGGTGCGCTGAAGGCGTGCGTCGAGCTGATCGACGAGGAGAAGTACCCGGCGAAGTTCCTGGGCTGGGCGCGGCTGGAGCGCAAGGCGCGGGTCATCAGCGCATACGAGACGATGCTGATCCCGGGGCTGCTCCAGACGGAGGCGTACGCGTACGCCCTGTACCGGGCACGCAAACCCGCGTACACCGAGGACGAGATCGTCCGGCACGTCGAGGCGCGACTGGAACGGCAGGCGGTGCTGATGCGCACGCCACCGCCGTACGTCGGGTTCGTCATCGAGGAGTCGATCCTGGAGCGGACGCTCGGCGGCGCTGAGGTGTTGAAGGAGCAACTGCTGCATCTGCTGGAGTGCATGCGGCGGATGAACCACCTCACGGTGCAGGTGATGCCCTCGGATCAGCACACGCATGCGGGATTGATGGGGCCGATGCAGTTGATGTGTACGGCGGAAGGCCGCAATCTGGTGTACGTGGAGGCGCAGGGCGGCGGTAGGTTGATCTCGAAGCCCGAGCAGGTGGGCGATACGTTCGACCTATTCGGCATCCTGCGGGCCCAGGCGCTCAATCCCTGGAAGTCGGCGGAGATCATCGAAGCGAAGGCGAGGCAACTGTGACCACCGGTCCCGAGCTCTCCTGGTTCAAGTCCAGCTACAGCGGCAACGAGGGCGAGGCCTGCGTCGAGGTCGCCACCTGCCCCCACACCGTCCACGTCCGCGACTCCAAGGTCACCGACGGCCCGACCTTCGCCGTCGCCCCCGCCGCCTGGACCGCTTTCCTGGCGGGTGCCGTCGCAGGCTGAGCACGGCCGGGCGCGGCAAGAGCGGTTACGGGGCCGGCTGGACGGTCGAATCGCTGGACCGGGTGCTGCGGGAGGAGACGCCGCGGATCGGGCTCTGGCTGGACACGACCGGGCAGACCGTGGAGCACGCGGTCGACGAGGTCCTTGCGGGTCTTGAGCGGGCGCGGGTGGTGGGAGGGTTGGAGGGCTGAGGCGGCAAGAGGTTCGACCACCCGCTTCGCCTCCGCCGACGCGCGCATCGACCCCACCGGCCACGATCGCGGCGGCACCCCGGCTACTCCTCCTCCTCCTCGAAGTCCTCCTCCTCCTCGAAGTCGCCCAGCACGTCGGAGAGGTGCTGCTCGATGGGGTTGCCCAGCTCGTCTTCGGTGGAGAACAGTCCGTGCACGGCGCCCATCGGATAGATGGCCTCCTCCGTGTCCTCTCCGGGCGCCCCCACGCAGGGGTCGTCGATGACCCCTGACGGAGCCGCCTCCCCGAACAGGGATGGCAGTTCGGCGCCCTTCACGGCGAACGGCTCGAACTTCCACACCGCCCCCCGGGCGCGGCAAAGCACTTCCCCGATGTACCAGCATGCCCCTTGAAGGAATGCGTTGCGTCGCGCTGTGAGGCTCTCCGCGTCGCTGTCGTACTGGCTGCGGATGAGGTCTTCCAGTGGATCCAGGGACTGGGGGGAGAAGTCCCATGTCCCGGGGGTGCTGGTGGCCTCGGCCCAGTGCTCGAAGTTCTGGGCGCGTTCGGTCAGCCACGCCAGCAATTCGGGGTGGCTCTGCGGGGCGACGCCGTGGTCTGTGCGATCAGCCATGCCGTCCACTGTAGAGAGCCTCTCGGGCAGCGGGAGCGAACTGGCCGCCCTGTCACGCGAGTTGGTACGCCGCTCCTGAATTCCGGCTGCTCTACGGGAAGTTGGCAGAGCCCGACGGGGACATTGCCTCGGGTTGCTCGCTTTGCGTAGGGGAGAAGAGACGTGGGCCGGAACGGACCGCTGAAGCGGTTGGAGGGCCGATGCATTCGGACTTAATATCTTATTTAACTACAGTTCCTCTATGGTCGGTGCGGTAACGCACCACGAGGAGGAGTCAGCCGCATGAGCAATCTGTTCGTCATCGCCTACGACGATTTCGCCACCGCCGACCAGGTCCGGGACAAGCTGCTGTCCATGAACCGCGAGCACCTCGTCGAGCTGGAGGACGTCGTCGTCGTCGAACGGCGTGAGAAGGACGGCAAGATCAAGCTGCATCAGGCCGTCAACCACGTGGGTACCGGTGCCGCGGGTGGCGCG
This sequence comes from Streptomyces sp. NBC_01224, assembly GCF_036002945.1. Classification (NCBI taxonomy): domain Bacteria; kingdom Bacillati; phylum Actinomycetota; class Actinomycetes; order Kitasatosporales; family Streptomycetaceae; genus Streptomyces; species Streptomyces sp. NBC_01224. The sequence goes on from NZ_CP108529.1 coordinate 5,685,404, forward strand.
CTGTGGGGGAGCGTCATCGGGCTGCTCTTCCTCGTGCCGTTCCTCGGTGCCGCGGTGGGCGCAGCGGCCGGCGCCGCCGGAGGGTCCGCCGTCGACACCGGTGTCAACGACGACTTCATGAGGGAGCTCAGCACCAATCTCCGGCCCGGCGCCGCTGCCGTCTTCGTGCTCGTCAAGACGTCCGCTCGCGACAAGGTCATCCCCGAGATCGTCAAGTTCGGCGGTCAGCTCGTGCAGACCTCGCTCAGCAAGGAGGACGAGGTGCACCTGCGGGAGATGGTGAAGGAAGCGCTCAAGGAAGAGACGACGATCGCCTCCTGATCTCCGGACCATACGAGAGAAGGCGACTGCCCGCGCCGCGCGTGGGGTGGTCGCCTTTCGTACGCGGGCACCCGATGCAGATCAGGGTTCCCCGCGGAAGTACGCCGTCCTTGTCGAACTCGGCGAATCCAAGCCGGTACCCGAGGACGTCGCTGACCGCCGCAAAGCGCTGAAGGAATTCATCAACGGTTTCGCACCGTTCGCGTTCAAGGCCCAGGGCCATTCCTGAAAATGCCGACGCCCGCCCGGCGCGGCGTATGACGCGTGCTGGGCGGGCGTACTGCGTGGAGGCCGTGACCGGATTCGAACCGGTGTAACTCGAGTTGCAGTCGAGCCCCTGAACCACTCGGGCACACGGCCGTGTGTTCCTCGTTGTGGTTCGACCCTAGGGCCGGGTGTCCGCGCTGCTCAAGGGCGTGGGGCGGGCCGCAATGCGACTGCCATACCGCGTTCATGATCGGCTCGCGGTCCTACGACCAACGTACGAGCGGCGGACCATCTCGCGACAGGGGCCAAATAAGATCTTGCCCCTTACTCTTGGGCTCATGAGTGCCCTGGAACCACGAGACGCCGGTACCGATACCGGCACCGCCGTCGAAGCGGCGATACTGGTCCCGCCCGCCGAATCCGAAGGGATGCTCGGGCGGACCTATCGGGCGCTGAGCATCGGCATCGTCTCCGTCGTGTTCCTGATCGCCTTCGAGGCGACAGCCGTGGGGACCGCGATGCCGGTCGCCGCCCGTGAGCTGCACGGCATCCCGCTCTACGCGTTCGCGTTCTCCGCGTACTTCACCACCAGCCTGTTCGCCATGGTCCTCTCCGGGCAGTGGGCGGACCGGCGCGGGCCGCTGGCGCCGCTGGCCACTGGGATCAGTGCGTTCGGGGTGGGGCTGCTGCTGTCCGGTACAGCGGGCAGCATGTGGACGTTCATCGCCGGGCGGGCCGTCCAGGGGCTCGGCGGCGGGCTGGTGATCGTGGCGTTGTACGTGGTGATCAGCCGGGCCTACCCGGAGCGTCTGCGGCCGTCGATCATGGCCGCGTTCGCCGCGAGCTGGGTGATCCCGTCCGTCGTCGGGCCGCTCGCCGCAGGGAGTGTGACCGAGCACCTGGGGTGGCGGTGGGTCTTCGTCGGCATTCCCGTGCTGGTGGTGTTCCCGCTGGCGCTCGCGCTGCCCGCGATCCGGCGACGGGCCTCGGGGCCGGCCGATCCGGCGGCACCCGTCGAGCCGTACGACCGGCGCCGCATCGTGCTCGCGCTCGGGATCTCGGTCGGGGCCGGGCTGCTCCAGTACGCGGGGCAGGAGCGGAACTGGTTCGCGCTGCTTCCGGCCGTCGCGGGGGTTGCCCTGCTCGTCCCCGCCGTGCGCGGACTGCTGCCCCCGGGCACGGGCCGGGCGGCGCGCGGGCTGCCCTCGGTGGTGCTGCTGCGCGGGGTGGCGGCCGGGTCGTTCATCGCCGCCGAGTCGTTCGTACCGCTGATGCTGGTGACCCAGCGCGGGCTGAGCCCGACGATGGCCGGGCTCTCGCTCGCAGCCGGGGGCGGGACCTGGGCGCTCGGTTCGTACGTACAGTCCAGGCCGCGCCTTGAGCCGTACCGGGAGCGCCTGATGGTGGGCGGCATGGTGCTGGTCGCCGCGGCGATCGCGGCCGCGCCGTCCGTGCTGATCGACTGGGTGCCGGTCTGGACCGTGGCCGTGGCGTGGGCCTTCGGGTGCTTCGGCATGGGCATGGTGATCGCATCGACGAGCGTGCTGCTGCTGAAGCTGTCGGCGCCGGAGGAGGCGGGGGCGAACTCGGCTGCCCTCCAGATCTCCGACGGGCTGTCGAACGTCCTGCTCCTGGCGGCGGGCGGGGCTGCCTTCGCCGCGCTCGGCGGCGGTGCGATGGGGGCCGTGCACGGGGCGGCGGAGGCGGGGGCCTCCGGGTCTCATCCGGGGGCGTTCGCGGTGGTCTTCCTGCCGATGGCGGGGGTGGCGCTGGTGGGGGCGTGGGTGGCGGCGCGGGTGCGGACAAAGCCTTAGATGTCGCGTGGTACCACTTTGGCCCCACTCGATGGTACCGTTTTGGTATGGCTATGAACCTGCGTCTTCGTGACGATCAGACCGAGGCCCTCAAGCAGCGAGCGGAGCAGGAGGGGACCAGCATGCACGCCATACTGCTGCAGGCTGTGGACGACTACCTGGCCAGGACAGCTCAGCAGGCCATCGTCCGCAAGACGGCCAAGGAGCAGGCGGCCAAGTGGAGCGAGCTGATGGACCGGCTCAAGTGACCTGTGTCTATCTGACGTCCGAGGACATCCTCGTCATCGCCGAACATGCCTGCGCGGACATGCATGTCGTCGTGCGCGACGCCGGACTCCTCGAATCGGCGGCACACCGTCCCTCCGCAGCCATGTTCGGCGAGGAGGCGTACCCGGACCTGATCGACAAGGCTGCCGCGCTCCTGCAGTCCCTGGCGATCAACCATCCGCTCTTCGACGGCAACAAACGCACGGCCTGGTTGTCGTGCGTGACCTTCCTCGCGATGAACGGGATCGATCTTCGTCCGGACATCGATGCCGCGGAACGCCTGGTCATCGCTGTGGCCACGGGGGAGATGGACGAGGTGAAAGCCATCTCTCAGGGGCTGCGCGAGCTGGTCGTCGACGACGTGTGACAGCCATCGCAATTCCGTGCGGGGCGGCGTAGTTCGAGGCGGTTCACGCCCGGGCCCCCGGTAGGGTGGCCCGGTTGTCGTATCGCGTACGAGTCCGTCCCGGCCCGTACGGACAGCGCCCCACGTACCCGAGAGACCCGAACCGGAGACCGTGACTACTACCGCCTCCCACCACCTCTCACCCGCCTTTCCCGGCCGCGCCCCCTGGGGCACGGCCGGCAAGCTGCGAGCCTGGCAGCAGGGCGCCATGGAGAAGTACATCCAGGAGCAGCCGCGCGACTTCCTCGCGGTCGCCACCCCCGGCGCGGGGAAGACCACCTTCGCGCTGACCCTCGCGTCATGGCTGCTGCACCACCACGTGGTGCAGCAGGTCACCGTCGTCGCGCCGACCGAGCACCTGAAGAAGCAGTGGGCCGAGGCAGCTGCCCGGATAGGGATCAAGCTCGACCCCGAGTACAGCGCGGGCCCGCTGAGCAAGGAGTACGACGGCGTCGCGGTCACCTACGCGGGTGTCGGCGTCCGGCCGATGCTGCACCGCAACCGGTGCGAGCAGCGCAAGACCCTCGTGATCCTCGACGAGATCCACCACGCCGGTGACTCGAAGTCCTGGGGCGAGGCCTGCCAGGAGGCGTTCGACCCGGCCACCCGGCGGCTCGCGCTCACCGGTACGCCGTTCCGGTCCGACACCAACCCGATTCCCTTCGTCGTGTACGAGGAGGGGAACGACGGCATCCGGCGCTCCTCGGCCGACTACACCTACGGCTACGGCAACGCGCTCGCCGACGGCGTCGTCCGGCCCGTGATCTTCCTCAGCTACAGCGGCAACATGCGCTGGCGCACCAAGGCCGGAGACGAGATCGCCGCCCGGCTCGGCGAGCCGATGACCAAGGACGCCATCGGGCAGGCCTGGCGTACCGCCCTGTCGCCCACCGGGGACTGGATCCCCAATGTGCTGAGCGCCGCCGACAAGCGGCTGACCGAGGTGCGCAAGGGCATTCCGGACGCCGGTGGGCTCGTCATCGCCACCGATCAGGAGTCGGCGCGCGAGTACGCCAAGATCCTCAAGAGGGTCACGGGCGAGAAGGCCACCGTGGTCCTCTCCGACGAGAAGGCCGCGTCGAAGAAGATCGACCGGTTCAGCGAGGACAATTCGCGCTGGATGGTCGCGGTCCGCATGGTGTCCGAGGGCGTCGACGTGCCGCGCCTCGCCGTGGGCGTGTACGCCACCACCATCTCCACGCCGCTCTTCTTCGCGCAGGCCGTCGGCCGTTTCGTGCGCTCGCGCAGGCGTGGCGAGACCGCTTCCGTCTTCGTACCGACCATTCCGATGCTCCTCGACTTCGCCAACGAGATGGAGGTCGAACGGGACCACGTCCTCGACAAGCCCAAGAAGGGCAGCGACGAGGAGAACCCGTTCGCGGAGGAGGACAAGCTCCTCGCCGACGCGGAACGTCTGGAGGACGAGGAGACCGAGGAGCAGCTGCCCTTCGAGGCCCTCGAATCCGACGCGGTCTTCGACCGGGTGCTGTACGACGGTGCCGAATTCGGCATGCAGGCGCACCCGGGGAGTGAGGAGGAGCAGGACTACCTGGGGATTCCGGGGCTCCTGGAACCCGATCAGGTGCAGCTGCTGCTCCAGAAGCGGCAGACCCGGCAGATCGCGCACAGCCGCCAGAAGCCGGCCGCGGACGCCGATCTGCTGGAGAAGCCGGCCGAGGCGCGGCCGGTGGTCACGCACAAGCAGTTGCTGGGGCTGCGCAAGCAACTCAACACGATGGTGTCGGCGTACACGCACCAGAGCGGCAAACCGCACGGAGTGATCCACACCGAGCTGCGGCGGGTGTGCGGCGGGCCGCCGAGTGCGGAGGCCACGGCCGGGCAGATCCAGCAGCGGATCCAGAAGGTCCAGGAGTGGGCCACCCGGATGAGGTGAGCCGGCAGCGACGGCCCCCGGTGCGCAGGCGGAGCGATCTGCCCGCGCGCCAGGGGCCTCGCAGTTATCCGGGCAGGGCGTCGGGTACCTTCGCCGGCAGCTTCGCCTGGGCGGCGCAGCCGAGTTCCTTGGCCAGGGCGCGGGACATGTCGTTGAGGATCGTCATGCGGTCCTTGCCGGTGCTGTCGGCGTTCATCTTGTCCTTCGCCGAGTACATTTCGGCTTTCACGTAAGGGGTGCTGCCTTCGGCTCGCTTTGTGGGGCATTCGAAGAACAGGGAAGTGGCCCCGTACCCCGTCGCGGAGGCGTACACCCCGAGCGGGTAGAACAACTGGTCGTGGTCTTTGTCCTTTGCCGCCTCCACCGGGTCCGGGTGGCTCTGCCGCGCCATGAACCCGATGGTCAACAAAGGACGTCCGCTCTTGTCGCCCTCCGGATACAGGATGCACTCGTAGCGGGAGATCGTGGATTCCTGAAGGCCCTTCGCGGCCGACTCCCGCGACCACCTCTCGGGATCTTCCGGCTCGGTGTATCCGTCCTTGCCCCCGATGTGCTTGAGCGCGGCCGCACCCGCCGACGTCAGCGTTCCGTCACAGACCTGTGATGTGGAGAGCGCGTCCGGCTTGTCGGTCCCGGCGCCATCGTCGCTGCACGCGGTGGCCCCGCCGGTGATGAGGGCCGCGCACACGGCCCAGCGGACCGGCGTCCACATGAACGCTCCGCTCCTGGTGCGGGTGATTGTCCGTCTCATGGTGGTCAGTCCTTGTACGGGGCGCGCCCGCGGTAGTCGTTCTGGAGCGACCCCGTCCCGAGGTAACTGCTCTTGACGTCCTGGGCCCAGTCCTGGTCGTCGCCGACTTTCTCCATTCGGGGGTTCGCCTCGACATAGTCGGTGTAGGCGTCTCCCAGTTGGGCCACACCCGCGCCGTAGAACTTCTGACTTGTCATCTGCGACTTCTCGGTGGCGTCCTGCTCGGAGCCGTCGATGCTCTTGTCGACCTCGTGGCCGATGAATGTATTCACCATGTCACCGACGGTGTCCGCCGCCATGGGAGCGACCACCAGGGCCGCGGCGGTGGAGCCGGGCAGCGGGATCGCCGCGATTCCGCCTCCCACCACCACGCCGGCGCCCAGCTTGACCCAGTCCCCGGAGCGGCCGAGAGACTTGTTGGCCTGCTCGGCGTCGTCCTTGTACGTGGTCTCCGCCTGCTGCACGCGCGAGTGGTCCAGGATGCCGCGGGCCTCGGCGCCCGTGGTGAGCGCGTCGTGCGCGTTGCCGATGTTCGCCTCGCTCGTGGCCGGGTAGGCGTCCAGCGCACTGAGCGTGTACAGGTGCTGCGCGGACGTGACCACTCCGTGCGAGGTCTCGTCCTGGCCCAGCACGCTGAGGAAATTGATGGCGCCGGCGTTGCCGAAATTCGCCCGCCCCTGGTACTTCGCGGGGAACGTACCGTCGTCCTTCGCCTCATCGCCGATGCCCGACAGGCTGTAGTCGATGTCGTCGATGTACGCAGCGCCCATCTTCCCCAGGCTGTCGGCCAGTTGTGACTGCTCGTGCAGCATTTTGGGGCCGTCCTCGCTCCCGTACAGGAACGCCACCTGCTCCATGACGCCTGCCGTCGCGGCCGTCCGGTGGTCTCTGCTGCCGGGGACCATCGGGTCCTTGCCGGCCATCGGGTCGGCGTCGTACGCGTATCCGGTGGTGGCCGCTTCCAGAGCGTGACCGAGCGAGTCATGGCCGGCGATGACCTTGCTGTCGCCGCCGAAGGTGGCGTCCGGGAGCCAGATACGGTCCTTGGTCAGGTACTTGAGGTGATCGTTCACCTCGCTCTCCTTGTCGACCGTCGCCCCCGCGCCGTCGGGCTGTGCGAAGAACTGGGTCGAGGCGTCGGGGTTGTGGCCCAGGGCTTCCATGAAGCCGGTCATCGGGTCCCGGCCGCGGTCGTTCTTCCCGTAGAAGTTGAGGTCTCCCTGATTCCAGTTGTTGATCCAGGGGCTCATGTCCTTGACGTTGCGTTCCTTGTCGTAGGCGATGAGCTTGTCGCCGTAGTCGTTGAGGAACTGGTCGTCGTAGTCGCCGAAGCGCATGAGGTTGCTCATGACGCCGAAGCCCGTCGGGTCGGTGGCGTCGTCGATGCCGAGCCGGTCCGGGCCCAGCTTCACCATCTTCTCTTCCCAGGCCTGCATCTTGTCGCTGTCGGAGAGCGTGGCCGTGCCCAGCGTGATACCGAGATTCTTCTGAAGCCGTTTCGCCTGCTCGATCCGGTCCCGGTCGGTCCCGTATCCCTGGTACGGATCGGCGATTCCGGCATAGAACTCCAGGACCTCCTTCGGCTTCACCTGAGTGGCGAACCGCTCGGCGAAGAGCGGGTCGTTCTTGTAGGCGGCCAGGGTGGTGTTGAGCGTGTTGAGCTCGGTCAGCGTGACGTCGTGCGGGTCCTTCTTGAGGATCTCCGCCATCTTCTCCGCCTCCGCCACCGCCTTGGCCGCGGAGTCGCGGTCCGAGTAGCTGGCATCGGAGAAGCCGTACTTGGCCTGGTCGACGATGAGGGTGAGTACTTTCGCCGCCGATGTGTCGCTCTCCGTGGCCTTCTTCAGAATGTTCTGAATCTCGTCCCGGAACCTGTCGACGTCCTGCTGGGTGTGCTCGGGCAGCGTGGTGCCCTTCGCCGCACGGTCGGGGTGGATGTTCATGGTGACGGTGAAGGATCCCTCGCCGGTGTCCTGGACCGTGAGGTTCTTCTGCACCCCGCGGTGGATCGCGTCGTTGAGCTCTGTGCGGTAGCCGACGAGTTCCCCACGGGTGTCGGTGAGGATCTTTGTGATGGTTTCGGCCTGCGTGTGGGCGTCGGTGAACTCTCCGGCCGTCTTGTCCACGAAAGCGCGGGTCACAGTGGCGTTTTCACCGGCCCAGTTCGCTTTGTCCGACTTGGCTTTGAGGTCGTCCTTGGCGTCGCCCTGGAGGGTTTTGAGCTTTGTGACCATCTGTTCCCAGTCGGTGATGGCCGCGTCCAGGTCGGAGAAGTTCGCGAAGCGCAGGGAGTCGAGGTCCATCAGTGGCCCGACCTTTCGTCGAAGCCCTCGTCGAGTGTGTCGATGTTGCTGATGATCGTGCCGATGTAGACCTCGTCGCCGGCGTGGGCGCCCTTGGTGTAATCGAGGTGGTTCGAGATGTGGGCGCAGGCGTCCAGCAGGGAGCGGACCTGGTCGATCCACCGTGACGCCACGTGATCGAGGGCCGCGCCTATGGCGAAGGTCTCCGTCTTGAGGCCTCCGGCGGCCTTCTGGGTGGCGGTGCGGGCGTGGTCACCGGCCTTCTCGAGATCTCCGTACATCCGGTATGCGGTATTGCCGATCGCCGCCAGATCCTGCTGATTGACCTTCAGATCGCCCTGGGGAATCGGCCCTCCGCCGCCTGGATCGACCTGGTTCAATTGCATCTGAGTCGAGTGTCTCTCTGCCGCCTCGGATTTCAGCTGCTCCCACTCGTCCCACGCCACTGGTGGTTACCTTCCCCGTAGTCCCAATGATTCCCGTATGTCGCCCCTGTGGGCGATAAACGGTGCGTCACTTTATCAATGAGACCGGGCAGTTTCCGTAAGAGTTGACCATGAATTGAAATGATCAAGTGTGAGGGAAGTGTGTCCGGCGTGGCAATGCCGGGTGCGGGGTGCGGGGTGCCGGGTGTGCGGCGGGCCGGCCCGGGGCGGGGACAGCGGTCCTCGCCCCGGGCCGGCGTCGTTGGCGCGGATCAGGTGCGATCAGGCTCGGCTGCCGGGTGCGGATCGGGTGCGGTCGCCGGGTGCGGTTGCCGGGTGCGGTTGCCGGGTGCGGGTCGGGCGTCGTTGCCGGGTGAGTGGATGTCTTACGTACGGCTACCAGACGAACGGTGCGGACTGGTTGACCGTGGCCACGCACGGAACCGTGGCCGACGTCGGGGACGACGCCACGATCTGCAGTGACCAGTTGGTGGCGCTCGGGGGAGTGGCCAGCACCACGGAATCGGTGCGGTCACCCGCCGCCAGGGTGCCGGAGGTGAGCTTCAGCGGCCCCAGGGTGATCGGGTTGGGGCCGGTCATGCCGGGGTTGGTCTTCCCGGAGAACTGCACCTGACTGGTGACGCCGCCCGAGGTCTTGGTGAGCTTGAGCGTCGTCGTGATGCTGTTCGGGTCGGCACTGGCGCCGATCGGCATGGTGATCGCGGTTGAGTTGATCTTGATGGTCTTGGACGTGCCCGAGTCGGCGGCGGTCAGGGTGGCGACACCGTGGCCCCAGGTTCCGCAGTCGTACGTGGCCGTCGCGATGAGCGGGGCCACCGCCTGGGCCGACGGCGCCAGGGCGAGCGCGGCGGCCGCGGAACAGGCCGCGGCGAGCACGAGCGGGACGCGGACGCGTCTTCGGTTCGACGGCCGTACTCTCGACGGCCGTACAGAAGTGATCGACATGACGGGAGGGACTCCTTCCGGTTGAATTCCGCGGATTCGAAGAAATCGCCGTATGCGATCTTCCTGCGGATCTGCGTGCCGGGCCCGGCATGTCGGATGCAGTGAAACTGTGATCTTCGGAGATGTCAAGAGATGTCAACAGGTGCGTGGAAAGTGCTTGTGGAAATGCTTTTCGGGCATTTCAGATAACGATCATTCTCCGGATAAGGATCAGTCAATTCTCTCTTGACTTCTCTGCGTGCGACCTCCTCAATGTGCGCAAATCAATGGGCCATGGAGGGGTGTCTGGTGATTCGACGACGAAGACCTGGCGTGACCGGTCTGCTCGCTGCCTGCTTCGTACTGTCCCTGAGCTGCGTCGGGGCCACCGCCCAGGCCGCGCCACCGGCCGGACAGCAGGCCGCCGGTACGGTCACCCCGACCGTCCACTGCACCCTGCCCGCCGGCCAGGGGGAGGCGACCGGGCCGCAGGAGATGACCGTCGAGCTGTCGCCCGCGGTCGTCGCTCCAGGCGGCAAGGTGCATGCGAAGGTCACCCTCGGCCCGTCCCCCGCCACCAGCGCTCTCGCGCTGGACGATGTGCCGACCATCCCCAGCCTCGACCTCGCCATGTCCGGCGGGGCCACCGGAACCGTCACTGTGCGGGGCGCCGAGTTCACGATGGACATCCCGGCCGGGACGCCCATCGAACTCCCGCCGTACGAGGGCGACTTCCTGGTCCCGGCGGACGCCTCCGGCGACATCTCGTTCGCCCCGGTCCGTACGCTGACGCAGACCAAGGTGCTCGGCTCGGTCTTCGAGACGCCCTGCGACGTGGTCGAGGGGGGCGGCTCCATCGGCACGGTCACGGCGGAGGGCACCGGCTCCGAGCCCGCCACCCTGACCGCCCCCGCCGATCCCGTACGCCCCAACACCCCTGTGAAGCTGGGTGGTTCGGGCTGGACGCCGGGCGGTGCACCTGTGCCTTCGCTCTGCGCGGTGGGCGGTGGCGGCTGCGATCCGCTGAAGTTCAAGGGCCACACCCTCACCATCGACAGTTACGGAACGCTGCACGGCACGGCCACCCTCGCGGAGGCCGGAGCGGTGCCGGACGGCGCGTACGAGGTGAAGGTCAACGACGGTACGAAGGAAGCCACCGCTCCCCTCACCGTCAAGGCCGTCGCGGCCGGCGACCGCGAGATCTCGCTCTCGCAGAGCAGCGGACCGGTCGGCAGTGTGATCACGGTCAGCGGAAAGAACTACAACCCGGACCGCTGGATCAATGTCATCGGGCTCGACGCGACGGGCACCGGGCTCGACGACAGCGCGGTCTACGTCAAGAGCGGCTCGGACGGCACCTTCGCCGTCGAGTTCACCGTGATCTCCGATGCCGTCGTCGCCGTCCAGGCCGACGAGGGCAACGACCCCGCCACCGTACGGACCACCCCGTTCACCGTCACCACGGGCGGGGGAGGAGGCGGCGGCAGTGCCGACCAGAAGCTGAACACCTCGGTCCGGGCCGGGACACTGTCCATGGTCCAGGACGGCGACACCGTCGACTTCGGTACGACGGTCCTGGGCACCGGCAGCGGTGTGCAGCGCTCCCGGCTCAACCGGGTCGAGGTGGAGGACGCCCGCGGCGTCAACAGCGGCTGGTCCCTGACCGCCACCCTCACCGGCTTCACCAGCGCCGACGGGGGCACCATCCCGGCCGGCGCCGTCCGGTGGACACCCAAGTGCACGGCGCAGAACGGGAGTGTGGGAGCGCCGGTGGCCGGATCGCCCGCCGCGCTCGGGAGCGAGGCGGCGAGCCTCTGCCGGATGAATCCGGACGGATCCCGTCCGTTCACCGGCGGCCGGTTCGACGCGGACGCCGATCTCACACTGACGGTTCCCGGATTCACCCGGCCCGGAGATTACAGCGCCACCCTGACACTCACTCTTCTCTGAGAGCCGTCAGGGGGAAGACCCGGAGACGCCCGCCTGCTCCGTATCGCAAGGGAGCAGGCGGGCGTCGCCATTTCGAATTCGGAGAATTCCCGTAGTCATGGAGGAGCCGCATGTTCGTACGGCCGAGATCGAGAAGACCGGAAGGATCGAGAAGATCCGAAAGGCCGGGTGCGGTGTTACGCCGCGCCGTCGCCCTCACCGCCGGGGCCGTGCTGGCCTGGACGGGCGGAACCGTCGCACTCGCCCCCCTCGCCCACGCCGGCACGGTCACCCCGACCGTCCACTGCACCCTGCCCGCCGGACAGGGCGAGGCCACCGGGCCGCAGCAGATGAGCGTCGACCTCTCGCCGGCCGTCGTCGACCCGGGCGGCAAGGTCCACGCCAAGGTCACCCTCGGCCCGTCCCCCGCCACCAGCGGACTCAGCCTGAGCGATGTGCCCACCACGCCCAGCATCGACTTCGCCATGTCGGGCGGTGCGACCGGCACGGTCACCGTCACCGGGCCACAGATCAACCTCGACATCCCGTCCGGGAAGCCGATCGAGATCCCGCCGTACGAAGGGGACTTCATCATCCCCGCCAGTGCGAAGGGGCCGATCTCCTTCGCCCCGGTACGCAATCTGACGCGTACGAAGGTGCTCGGCTCCACCTACGAGACCCCGTGCGACGTGATCAGCGGTGGCGGCTCCATCGGTACCGTCACCGCCGAGGGCACCGCGGGCCTGCCCGCCACCCTGACCGCGCCCACCACCGCCGTCCGGCCGTCCACCGCGGTCGCCCTGACGGGCAGCCTGTGGACCGCAGGTGCCACCCCCGTGCCCTCTCTGTGCGCGGCGGACGGCGGTGGCTGCGACACCGGAAAGTTCGTCTCCAGCACCCTCGCGATCAGCAGCTCGGGGGAGCTGACCGGAAGTGCGGTGCTCGCCGCCGCCGGCACCGTGGCCGACGGCTCGTACCTGGTGAAGGTCGGCGACGGTACGAAGGAGGCGACCGCACCTCTGACCATCAGGGCGTACGTCCCCGGCGGCCCGCGGACCATCGCGCTCTCCCGCTCCGGCGCGCCGCTGGGCAGCGTCATCAAGGTCACCGGCAGCAACTACTTCCAGGACCGGTGGATCAACACCGTCGCCCTGGACGCGAGCGGAGCGACGCTCGATGACACCGCCGTCTATGTGAAGAGCACCCCCGACGGCACGTTCAGCGCCGACTTCACCGTTTCCGACCCGGCCATCGCCGCGATCCAGGTCGACGAGGGCAACGACCCGGCCACCGTACTGACCACATCGTTCGCCGTGACCGACGCCTCCGCGACGCTCTCGGCAGGCCCGGCGAAGGTCAAACCCGGCGGAACGATCACCCTCTCCGGCGGCGACTGGCCGACCGGGACCACGCCCGCCGCCGCACTCTGCGCCGCCGACGGCAGCGCCTGCGACAGCGCACGGATCAGCGGCTCCACCCTCCGGATCAACGCCGACGGAACGCTCGCCGGTACGGTCACCGTGGCCGGGTCCACCCCGCGCGCCGTGTACGCGCTCCAGGTCACCGCCGGGGGAGCGCAGGCCCTCACCCCGCTGACCGTCGCCCCGACCTTTGTCGTCCTCACCCCGTCGGCCGGGCCGAAGGGCACCGCCGTCACCGTCCTCGGGCAGGGGTTCGCGAAGGTCGCCACCGTATCCGTCGTCGGGCTGCGGGCCGACGGAACGCAGACGTCCGACCCGGTGAAGACGAAGGTGGTCGGGCTGGACGGGGCGTTCTCACAGACCTTCACGGTCAACGCCACCGACACCGTCGCGATCCGGGTCCGGGAGGTCCTCGTCAACCCGCGCACCGAGACGGCGGCGTTCACCGTCCAGGACGGGACCGTCCCCGCAGGACCGTCCTTCGCGCTCTCGCCGTCCGAGGGGCCCGTCGGCACGGTGGTCCAGGTGACCGGCCGGGGCTTCGCCCCCGTCGCCACGGTCTCGGTGACCGGCCGCACCGCGGACGGGAAGCAGACCTCGGACTCGTACGTCACCCGGGTCATCGGACTCGACGGCACCTTCGCCCTCAACTTCGCCGTCCGTGATCCGGCGACGAGGGCGATCAGAGCCTGCGAGGTGCTCGTGAACGGAAAAATTGTGCAACAGTCGTTCACGGTGAGTTAACGCCCGTTCACGTCCGGTATGCGGACGTGCCGCCGAGGCGTCGGCCGACCTGGACGCGCGTAGACGTCCAGATTTCGGCCGACGCTGCGCTGACCGGCGCTTATGTTTCTTCACCGCAACTCCACTTCCGCTGACGCCCGGATTCTGGACGAGGTCTTCCGCTGAGCGGACTGGCTCGCTACTGTCCAGAAAAAAATGCACGCCCCGTGGCAACGCCGCCGCGGAGCGCAGCCGGTTGCCTTGGCCAGGCCGGCGGCCTCTCCGTGCGTCGCCGCTGGGACCGGTGGCACACATCCCGTGGGAACCAGCCGCCGCCGCTCACCAAAGAGGAGAGGGCGTCGTGACCGCGGAGACCTCCCAGACGCTCGACCGGGGACTACGGGTCCTCAAACTGCTTGCCGACACCGACCACGGCCTGACCGTCACCGAGTTGTCCAACAAACTCGGTGTCAACCGAACCGTGGTCTACCGTCTGCTGGCCACCCTGGAACAACACGCCCTGGTACGCCGCGATCTGGGCGGCCGGGCCAGGGTGGGCCTCGGCGTGCTGCGCCTGGGCCGCCAGGTGCATCCGCTCGTGCGGGAAGCCGCGCTGCCCGCGCTGCGGTCCCTCGCCGAGGACATCGGGGCCACCGCCCATCTCACGCTGGTCGACGGCAGCGACGCGCTGGCGGTCGCGGTCGTCGAGCCGACCTGGACCGACTACCACGTCGCCTACCGGGCCGGTTTCCGTCATCCGCTGGACCGGGGTGCCGCGGGCCGGGCGATCCTCGCCGCCCGACAGAAGCCGGTGGGCGAGACCGCCTTCACCCTCACCCACGGCGAACTGGAAGCCGGGGCGAGCGGGGCGGCGGCCGCGCTGATGGGGGTGACGGGCGTCGAGGGGAGCGTGGGCGTGGTGATGCTCGCGGACTCCGTACCCGAACGCGTCGGCCCCCGAGTCGTGGACGCGGCCCGCGAGGTGGCGGACGCGCTCCGGTAGGGCATTTCGAGCCCGGCCTGTCGCGGGTGGCGGTCGGCCGGCCAAATCATGCCCGTCCGGCGATTGAGGACAAAGCGGTCGGCCGGACCGGCCCGGCCCTCCGCGGGAGCCGGGCCGGGCAGCCGGTACGGGCCGGGTCGACCCACCACCCGGCCCGTACCAGCGTCCCGGCGGTTAGATTGGGCGGGTGCTCACTCGTCTCTCGCGCCCCCGCACCCGCACCCTCATCCTGTGTGCCCTGCCCGTCCTCGCCCTGTTCGGCGTGGCCGCCTTCGCGCCGCTGCCGTTCACGCTGGCGCAGCCCGGCACGACCGCGAACGTGCTCGGGAAGGACCACGGCACCCCCGTGATCAGCATCAAGGGCGCGCCCACCCGCCCCACCAAGGGCGAGCTGCGGATGACGACGATCGTCGCGACCGGGCCCAACGCCGATGTCGGCATCGGTGATGTGGTCGACAGCTGGTTCCGTACGGACCGGGCGGTTCTGCCCCGCAACTCCGTCTACCCGACCGGCGGCTCCGAGAAGGAGATCGAGAAGCACAACCTCGAGGACATGAGGAAGTCGCAGAACTCCGCCGTCGACGCGGCCCTGAACTACCTCGGTAAGCCCAAGGGCTCGGTCGACGTCACCCTGCACCTCGCCGATGTCGGAGGTCCCAGCGCGGGTCTGTTCTTCGCGCTCGGCATCGTCGACAAGCTCGACGGCGACGGCTCCGGCGGCGATCTCACCGGTGGCCGCACCATCGCGGGCACCGGAACGATCCAGGCGAACGGCGCGGTCGGCGCGGTCGGCGGAGTGTCGCTCAAGACTCAGGCCGCGCACCGCGACGGCGCGACCGTCTTCCTCGTCCCGAAGGCCGAGTGCCGGGAGGCGGGTGCCGAGCTCCCCAAGGGGCTCCGGCTGATCCCGGTCACGACCCTGAAGAGCGCGGTGTCCTCACTCCAGGCGCTGGAGCAGGGGCGCAAGGTCCCGAGCTGCTGACCTCGGCGGCCGGTGCCGAGGCCTCCGCCTCCGTGCCCCCGGACCCGGACCCGGAATCGGCCGCGTCCATCGTGCGCCACACCGGGAACACCAACGGGCTCAGCGTCGCCAGCAGGTACACCGTGCCCATCGCCAGCAGCGCGCCTCTCGCGCCTGCGCTCTCCACCAGCAGGCCGGCCGCGAGACCGCCCACCGGCATGGCCAGTTCGCCTCCTGCCGTGAGGACCCCGGAGACCCGGCTGCGCAGCTCGTCGGGCACGCTCCCGTAGATCACCGTCGTCAGGATCGGGTTCAGCACCCCGCCCGCGATGCCGCTCAGCGCCATGGTCACGGCGAGCGGCAGCGTCGTCCCGGTCAGCGCCGCGACCGCGTACCTGGGCGCGCCGCACAGCACCACGCACACCGTGAAGACGGCCCGCCGCGAGAAACGGTGCCCGAACGCCCCGTACAGCAGCGCCCCGGTCAGCCCGCCCGCGCCGAACAGCGCGGTGAGAAGCCCGATGTCCCTGGCCCCGCCCAGTTCGGCGGAGGCGTGCACCGGCAGCAGGACGGCGTTCCAGCCCTGATCGGTGCCGTTCATGAAGAGGACCATCACCACGACGGCCAGCAACAGCCGGTTGCTCAGCAAGTAGGTGTAACCCTCGCGCAGTTCGGTGCGGTACGCCCGCAGCGAGACGGGCGCCGCGGCCTTGCGGGGCTCGGCCGCGCGTACCCCCCGCACCCCGACCGCGATCAGCAGCGCGGACGTCAGGAAGGTCGCGGCATCCAGCAGCAGTACGGTCTCCGCGCCGACCAGTGCGATCAGTACGCCGGCCAGCGCCGCCCCGACCATCCTGGCGCCGCGCGAGACGGCGTCGAAGAGGCTGGCGGCGCGGGCGAGGGTGGTGCCGGCGTGCTCGGCGAGATCCGGTACGAGGACGTAGCGGGCCGTGTTGCCCGGGGTGTGCAGGAGTCCGCTGACCGCCATCAGCGCGCACAGCATCCAGAACTCCAGGGAGTCCGCGTAGTGCAGCAGAGGGATGGCGGCTACGGCGACGCCGCAGACCAGGTCGGAGGCGACGGAGACCCGGCGGCGCCCGATCCGGTCGATGACGGGTCCGCCGATCAGTGCGGAGACGACGATCGGCAGAGTCGCGCAGAAGGCGACGACGCCGGCCCGTCCCGCGCTGCCCGTGGTCTCCAGGACGAACCACGGGACGCCGATGAGGGTGAGTGAAGTACCGGCCGTGGATATGGAGTTGGCGGACAGTACGGCGATGAGCGGGATGCGGTCGCGACTGCGGTCCCCCCGGCCGCTCATGCCGTACCGGGCACGACGGAAGGGCGGTCGGGGCTGTGGGGCATGATGCGCAGCCCCGACTCCACGAGGAGCCAGCCCAGCCGGGCGCGCAGCGAGGCGCGCGGATCAGCCGGAACGAGATCGAGATCCGTTGCCCGCCGCCGTAGTTCGGCGGAGCGCTGGTGGTGCAGCAGCAGATGAGTGTCGGAGTGCATGGCGGTGTCCTTCCGGTCGGAGGGGCTCATTCCTCGGCGACTTCGTCGCACGGCCGACTCGGTGCCCGACGGGCTTCCCGCACGGCCGGCCGGCGGCGTCGCGCGGTGGACCCGTCCGCCGGACGGGTCCACCGCTCTTCGGGCTGTTGCCCGGTGGGTTCGTTACTCGGCGGGGCGAGGGAAGAGGTGCACGTGGCTGCGGACGTTGGCCGAGCCCTCCGTGCCCTCCGGGACCCGGTCCTCATAGCTCGCGATGAGATCGTGGATCTTCCCGATCAGCTCCCTGGAGAGATCGGGGGTGAGGCGCACCTTGAAATCGCTGGCGTCCCAGCCGTGCAGCCACTCCTCGGGCCACTCGTGCATCGTGCCGAGCCAGGTGTTCAGCTCCTGGGCGTGTGTGGTGGCGATCTCGTGGAGTACGACGCCGACGGCGCCGCGCACCTCGGGATCCGGGTGGCCCAGGAATCGGTCGCTGTTGAAGGCGGTGCCTGTGTGGACGGCCCGCCACCAGCGTTCGCGGCCCTTGCCGCGCTCGGGGTCGTCCTCGACGAAGCCGTACGCCGCCAGCTGCCTGAGGTGGTAGCTGGTGGCGCCGCTGGACTCGCCCAGCCGGTCCGCGAGACCGGAGGCGGTGGCGGGGCCGAACTCGCGGAGCGCGCTCAGCAGGCGCAGTCGCAGGGGGTGGGCGAGCCCGCGCAGGGTGCGGGCGTCGACCGTGTGGACATTCGGGCCGACGACGGCGCTCTCGCCGTCGTCCTCTGTTGCGGGCATGGCTCAACCGTAGAGTTGCAAAGCTCTCTTTGCAACGATTTTTTTGCAGCGATTTCTTTGCGTCCTGCCCGGAGGGTCGCGACGGCTCACCCCTTCTTGATGAACCCCTCCTGGATCAGCCAGCCCTTCGCCACCTCGTGCGGGTCCTGCCCGTCGACATCCACCTTCGCGTTGAGCTCCTGCGCGACCTCCGTCGTCAGCTTCCTGCTCACCGGGTCGAGCAGCCCCGCGATCTGCGGGTACTTCTCAAAAGTCTTGGTGTGGATGACGGGCGCCGCGTTGTAGTTGGGGAAGAAGTGCTTGTCGTCCACGAGCACGTCGAGGTCCATGGCCCTGATCCGGCCGTCCGTGGTGAACACCTCGCCCAGCAGGCAGGAGTTGGACTTCGAGACCTGGGTGTAGATGATCCCGGCGTCCATCTTCTTGATGTTGGCGGCAGGGAGCGACATCCCGTACGCCTTCTCCATGCCCGGCAGCCCGTCGTCGCGCGAGGCGAACTCGTTCTCCACGCAGATCGTCACCGCCGACGGGTTCTTCTTCGCCAGCGCGGCGACATCGGAGAGCGTCCTCAAGTGGTACTTCGCGTTGTTCTTCCTGCTGATGGCGAGCGCGTAGGTGTTGTTGAGGGTGGATGGCGTCAGCCAGGTCACCCCGTTCTTCCGGTCCTCGTCGCGGACCGCCTTCCACTGCGCCAACGGGTCGGCGATCGGCTTCGCATGGCCCAGATAGGTGATCCAGCCGGTGCCCGTGTACTCGTACATCGCATCCGCGCCGCCCTTGATGATCGCCTCACGCGCACTGATCGAACCGGGCAGGTTCGTCCGGTCCAGGACCTCCGCGCCGGCGGCCTTGAAGACCAGGCCGATCATCTGGCCGAGGATGATGTTCTCGCTGAAGTTCTTCGAGGTCACGGTCAGCGAAGCACCGTCCAGCGGCTTCCCCCGACCCACGGAGCCCGGCACCACGTCGTCCACCATCGGCGAGCCGCTCTTCAGACCGCACCCGGAGAGCGTCAGCGTCAGGGCGAGTGCCCCTACGAGTCCGGCACGCACCTGCCGCGGGCCCATCTCACCCCACCTCCAGTCCACGCGGCGTCAACGCCACCTCGACCAGCGAGGCCAGCCAGTCCACCAGCAGCGCCAGCACCACCGTCAGTACGGAACCGAGCACCAGCACCGGCATCCGCTGGGTCTGGATGCCCGAGGTGATCAGGTCCCCGAGGCCGCCGCCGCCGACGAAGGTGGCCAGGGTCGCCGTACCGACGTTGAGCACCAGCGCCGTCCGTACACCGGCCAGGATCAGCGGGACGGCGAGCGGCAGTTCGACCTTGGTGAGCGTCCCCATCGCCGACATGCCGATGCCGCGCGAAGCCTCGACCAGGCTCGGTTCGATCGCCCTGAGACCGGCCACCGTGTTGGAGAACACCGGCAGCACCGCGTAGATCACCATGCCGATGATCGCCGTCGACGGGCCGATGCCCAGCCAGATGACCAGGAGAGCCAGCAGACCGATCGCGGGGGTCGCCTGCCCGATGTTGGCGACGACCGTGACCACCGGGGCGCCCTTGCGCAGCAGGCGCCGGGTCAGTGCGATCCCCAGCGGGATGGCGATGATCAGAACCCAGAACGTCGAGATCGCGGTCAGTTTCACATGCTGCCACCAGCGCAGCCGCACATTGCCGCCGGTGAGCGAATTCCTGGCGATCGAGTCGAGGTGGGTGTTGGTGATCCACAGATAGGTGATGGCCAGGACGATCGCGAGCGCGGCCGGCAGCAGCACCAGCTTGCGCCAGGTGATCCGGCGCCGCGGCGCCACCGGTGGCGGTGGGGGTTCCTCCTCCTCGTCGCGGAAGGCATGGCCCATGACGTCGTGTTCGCCGGGCGGGCGGTCCTTGTCGGACGCGGGCGCCGGGCGGGGGGAGCGCGCAGTCCGCGCCGATTCGGGATCCTGCGGGAAGTTGGGATTCATGCGCCCGCACCGCCCTCCAGCTCCTGTCCGGTCTGGTGGGCGCGCGTGTCCTCCAGGTCGTGCTGGTGCTCGATGGCGGCGAGCCGGTCGGCCTCCAGCAGTTCCTGGACGGAGTTCATCAGGGTGTGCATGTCGACGACCCCGATGAACTCGCCGCGCCGCCCGGTCACCGCGGCCCGTCCGCCGCTGTCGGTCAGCACCGCCTCCAGGGCGTCGTGCAGCGTCGCGTCCCGCGTCACCGTGTCATGGACCAGTTGCCCGGCACGCGCCAGCGAACCCCGCGCCCGCATCAGGTCGCCGCGCCGCAGCCACTTGTACGGGCGGTTCCTGCGGTCCAGCATCAGGAGCTCGTTGTGCGGGCCGCTGCGCAGCTTGTTGAAGATCGACTGGAGCGGGTCGTCGACCGTGACCGTCGGGAACTGGACCATCTCCACATCCCGTACGCGGGTGAGGTTGAGCCGCTTCAGCGCGGCCCCGGCACCGACGAAACCCGAGACGAAGTCGTCCGTCGGGTTGGTGAGGATCGCCTCCGGGGTGTCGAACTGCGCGATGTGTGAACGCTCCCGCAGTACCGCGATCCGGTCACCCAGCTTGATCGCCTCGTCGAAGTCGTGGGTGACGAAGACGATCGTCTTGTGCAGCTCGTGCTGGAGCCGGATCAGCTCGTCCTGCAGGTGGTCGCGGGTGATCGGGTCGACCGCGCCGAACGGCTCGTCCATCAGCAGCACCGGTGGATCGGCCGCCAGGGCCCGCGCCACGCCCACCCGCTGCTGCTGTCCGCCGGAGAGCGCACGCGGGTAGCGCCCGTGGAACTCCCGGGGGTCGAGGCCGACCAGATCGAGCATCTCCTCGACCCGGTCCTTCACCTTCGACTTCGACCAGCCGACCATCCTCGGTACGAGGGCGATGTTCTCGGCGACCGTCATGTGCGGGAAGAGCCCGGACGACTGGATCGCGTAACCGATCTTGCGGCGCAGCTTCACCGGGTCGATGTCGGTGACGTCCTCGTCGTTGATCCTGATCCGCCCGGACGTCGGCTCGATCAGCCGGTTGATCATCTTCAGGGTGGTGGACTTCCCGCAGCCGGACGGGCCGACGAAGATCACCGTTTCACCGGCCTTGATGTCCATCGTGACGTTGTCCACCGCCGGGCTCGGATTGCCCGGATAGCGCTTGGTCAGATTGTCCAGATGGATGGTGGCGCCGGAAGTGGTCTTCGTCGTTCCGGCGCTGTCGGCGGCGCTGCTCCCGTCGGCGGCACCGGAGCCGGCGTTCCCGGCGTCGGCGGTCTCAGACACGGATCCCCCTGGGAATGGTGAGCCGCCCGAGCAGTACGTACGCGGCGTCGAAGAGCAGGGCGAGGATGACGATGCCGAGCGTGCCTGCGAGCACCTGATTGAGCGCGTTGGCGCTGCCCAGCGAGGCGATGCCGCGGAAGATCTCATTGCCCAGGCCGGGGCCCGACGCATAGGCGGCGATGGCGGCGATGCCCATCAGCATCTGTGTGGAGACCCTGATGCCGGTGAGGATCGGCGGCCAGGCGAGCGGCAGCTCCACCCGGCACAGCCGGGCCGGCCGCGACATCCCGATGCCCTTCGCCGCGTCGACGAGCGACGGATCGACGCCGCGCAGCCCCACGATCGAGTTACGGACGATGGGCAGCAGCCCGTACAGCGTCAGAGTGATCACCGTGGGCGCGACCCCGAGCCCGACCAGCGGGATGAGCAGACCGATCGCGGCGAGGGAGGGGATGGTGAGGATCGTCGCCGTCGACGTGATGGCCAGCGACCCCGCCCATCCGCTGCGATAGGTGACGACCCCGATCAGGACACCCAGCACGGTGGCGATGACCATGCACTGGAATACGGCACTGACGTGCTGATACGCGTCGGTGAGCAGCTGTTGATGCCGGTTGCCCAGGTACTCCCAGAAGCTCACACGCCACTCCTCGGCTCAGTCGTTGTCCTCTGCGGCCTGCTCGACGAGCGGGATGATCCGCAGCGGAACCGGGTTCTCCATGACGATGGCCGTGGAGGCCCGGACGATGCCATCAAAACCGACAACCCGGTCGATCACCCGTTGAAGATCGGCGTTGGAACGCGCGACGAGACGGCAGAGCATGTCGCCGTGCCCGGTGGTGGTGTGCAGCTCCAGTACCTCCGGGACACCGGCCAAGTGGGCCCGTACATCGGCGCCTTGACCCTGCTTGATCTCCAGCGTCGCGAACGCGGTGACGGGGTAGCCGAGCGCCGCCGGATCGACGGTCGGGCCGAATCCGCGGATGACTCCATTCGACTGAAGCCGGTCGAGGCGCGCCTGCACCGTCCCGCGCGCCACGCCGAGCCGGCGCGATGCCTCCAGGACGCCGATACGGGGCTCGCGGGCCAGCAGTACGATGAGTCGCCCGTCCAGATGATCGATCGCCATGGGTTCGCCTCCGGGGGCCGCTGTGGTGGTCATCATGTACAGATAGCCCGGCCATCATCCCTATCGGCTATGCAGATTGCCCAGCCGATTCGCGAACTGTTGCGCACCTTGCGAAGCGGCGAGAGCCTTCGAGCATGACTGAGACTCTGCACACCACCCCCGACACAGCCCGGCAGGCCGACCCCTTCCCGGTCAAGGGAATGGACGCGGTCGTCTTCGCCGTCGGCAATGCCAAGCAGGCCGCTCACTACTACTCGACGGCCTTCGGCATGAAGCTGGTCGCCTACTCCGGACCGGAGAACGGCAGCCGCGAGACGGCGAGTTACGTCCTGACCAATGGCTCCGCCCGTTTCGTCTTCACTTCCGTCATCAAGGCGTCCACCGACCACGGCCGCTTCCTCGCCGACCATGTTGCCGAGCACGGCGACGGCGTCGTCGACCTGGCCATCGAGGTCCCGGACGCCCGCGCGGCCTATGCGTACGCGGTCGAGCACGGCGCCCTCGGCCTCGCCGAGCCGCACGAGGTCAAGGATGAGCACGGCACGGTCGTGCTGGCCGCCATCGCCACGTACGGCAAGACCCGCCACACCCTCGTCGAGCGCACCGGCTACGACGGCCCGTACCTGCCCGGCTACGTCGCCGCGGCCCCCGTCGTCGAGCCGCCGGCCAAGCGGACGTTCCAGGCCATCGACCACTGCGTCGGCAATGTGGAACTCGGCCGGATGAACGAGTGGGTCGGCTTCTACAACAAGGTCATGGGCTTCACCAACATGAAGGAGTTCGTGGGCGACGACATCGCCACCGAGTACTCCGCCCTCATGTCGAAGGTCGTCGCCGACGGCACCCTGAAGGTGAAGTTCCCGATCAACGAACCGGCGATCGCGAAGAAGAAGTCCCAGATCGACGAGTACCTGGAGTTCTACGGCGGCGCGGGCGTCCAGCACATCGCGCTCGCCACGAACGACATCGTCGCCTCGGTGCGCGCGATGCGGGCGGCCGGCGTCCAGTTCCTGGACACCCCCGACTCGTACTACGACACCCTCGGCGAGTGGGCGGGCGAGACCCGCGTCCCCGTGGAGACCCTGCGCGAGCTGAAGATCCTCGTCGACCGCGACGAGGACGGCTACCTGCTGCAGATCTTCACCAAGCCGGTCCAGGACCGCCCGACCGTCTTCTTCGAGATGATCGAGCGCCATGGCTCGATGGGCTTCGGCAAGGGCAACTTCAAGGCCCTGTTCGAGGCGATCGAGCGCGAGCAGGAGAAGCGCGGCAACCTGTAGGACGCCTCCGGCCCGCCTCCGGCCCGCCTCCGGCCCGCCTCCGGCCCGCCTCCGGCCCGCCTCCGGCCCGCCTCCGGCCCGCCTCCGGCCCGCCTCCGGCCCGCCTCCGGCCCGCCTCCGGCCCGCCTCCGGCCCGCCTCCGGCCCGCCTCCGGCCCGCCTCCGGCCCGCCTCCGGCCCGCCTCCGGCCCGCCTCCGGCCCGCCTCCGGCCCGCCTCCGGCCCGCCTCCGGCCCGCCTCCGGCCGGACAGCGGAACGGGCTCCCTCCAAAGAGCCCGTTTCCGCTGTCCGGGAGGTCTCCGGGCACGCCCGAGAACCCCGGCCCTGTACGCCGACCGGAGCGACGCACTACCGCGCCCGCTCGGCCTCCGCGAGGAAAAGCGTCCCAGGTCCCGTCACCGAAGCGGAGGGCGGGGCCTGAGGGGTTCTTGCTGTCGCGGACGGCAGCGCCGGCGGGGAGGGTGGCCACCTCCACGCAGTCGCCACCGGACGAACCCCCGCCGCTGTAGCTACTGGTACGCCAGGCACCATGGGTCTCGCAGCGTCCCGGCGACTCGCGGGGTCCCGGACATGCCCCTTGAGCTGGGTTTGGTGCAATCCAACGCCGTTTCTCGGCACCGAAGTTGCTGAGACAGAACCCGGACATGCACAGGATCATTTCAGGATCGACTCGGCCCTAGTGTCATCGGTGTCAGCAGGAAACACCGCAACCGACAGCCGCTGGAGATCACGATGCGTTCGCGTCTCGCCACCCGTTCCGCCCGTCTCGTCCTGGCCGCCGCGGCCGTGACGGCCCTCGCCGCCACCACCACCGCCTGCGACCCCGGCGACGTCGCGGACGCCGGCAGCTCCACGGCCCCCTCCGCCGTCGCCTCCGCCGGCAGCGGCGGGAGCGACAGCTCCTCCAGCGACAGCCCCTCCACCAGCGGCTCCAGCACCGGCTCCAACACTGGCGGCTCCTCCACCGGCGGCTCCTCCACCGGCGGCTCCAGCTCCAGCGGCTCCACCGGCAAGGCCGACTCCGGCGACGGCAGGAAGGGCGGCTACGGGCAGTCCTGCGGCACCAACGACCTGGACTTCACGGTCACCTCGGAGTCCCAGGCCGGCGGCTACTACCTCGTCACCGCCAAGGCCAAGTCCGGCATCACCTGCTACCTGGAGACCAACACCCCCAGCGTGTCCTTCGGCTCCGGCGCCGACGGCGTCGCCTCACCTGTCGGACAGGGTGGCGAAGACCCCATCAAGCTCACCGGCTCCGCCGTCGCATACACCGGTATCAGCCCCAAGACCACCAACAGCAATGCCGGCAAGGAGTTCGAGAACGTCATCATCGCCACCACCGACGACGATCCCAACCCCGCCGAACTCAAGCTCCCCGACCCCGCCAACGTCGACAAGCCCATCGTCACCAACTGGGCCACCAACCGCGCCGAGGCCGTCCCCGTCATCGTCTGACACCTCCACGCCGGGCGACCGCCCCACTCCACTCCACGCTCGTCCCGGACCCCGACGTGTCGTCCCGGCAGTGGTCCCGGACTGCTGTGGAGGCTCTGGACGTCGGCGCGACCCCCGACTCCGCGCGGCCATCGTCGACCGCCTGACCTTCAACGGCACCGTCTTCGAAACCGGCACCGACTCCTTCCGCCTTGCCGGCACCCGAGCACGAGCAGAAGAACCCGCCAAGGTCGGCTGACCTCAGCAGGTCCCGCATCCAGGGCCGCCACCCAGCGGGCGGCGGGCCCGGACGGGACACCGAGGCGGACCGGGATGAGACCGCTCATCACCGGTCGAGGCCGCCGCTTTGTTCTTGCAGCTGCACGCACCCAGCCCCGCTCTTTCTCCCACCCCCCATGTGCCGGTCGGTCTCAAGTGCCGGCGGGGAAGACTGCGGTATTGGTCCATAACAATTGCGGTTGCGCCGAGGTCATGGAAGTCGCCGGAGGGCCGGCGCGTCGCGGGCCGTCCGGCGACTGAACCCGTCGCCCGCCGTCAGCGGCGCCCCGGCGCCGGTGAAGCGGGCTGCGGCTTCGCGGGCGCCAGGCCTTGCGGGCCGCCCGCCGGAGGGCCGCCCAGGGCATCCAGGGCCTTCTGGGCCGCCGGGCCTTCCAGCGGCGAGAAATGCGGGTTGATGAGCAGGGCCTCCGCCAGATTGCGGCGCGCCGGACCGTAGTCCTTCAACGCCTGCTGGATCGCGCCCAGGTGGGACACGTACGCGGCGTTCCGCCCATCCGTGTCGACCGCCCGCGTCGCGTACTGCAGCGCGGAGGACGAGTCGCCGGAGCGGTGCAGCGCCCAGCCCAGCGCGTCCGCCACCGCCGCGCTGCGGTGCGACCGGTCCCACTCCGCCTTCAGCAGCTTCACCGCCGCGGCCGGGTCCCCGTGATCGATCTCGAAACGGCCGCGCAGAGTTGCGTTGTCCACGCCCTCGCCGTCGTCACGCGCGAGAGCCTCGCCGAGCTGTGCGTACTGGCTCCGGGCATCTTCGTCCCGGCCCAGCGACTCGTACAACTCGCCCAGCGCCAGCATGTATTCGGGCCGGGGGAGGTTGGCCAGCGCCGCCTTGTAGTCGCGCTCGGCCTCGTCCGTACGGCCGAGCGCCACCAGCGCCCTGGCCCGGCCCGCGAGCGACGGATGGGCACGGTCGGTCCGCAGCGCCGCGCTGTACTGCGCCACCGCCTTGTCGGGCTCGCCCCGCTCCCAGGCCAGTTCGCCCAGCAGATGCAGACATTCCGCCTTCTGCGCCGGTGTGGTGGCCCGGTCCGCCGCGGCCTGCGCGTCGGCCTGCGCGACCTCGCGCCGGCCGAGGTCCCGGTACTTCTGCGCCGTCCGGATGAGAGCCGGGGCGCCGGAGTGCAGCGCCGTGAACTTCTCCACCGCCGTGTTCGCGGACTTGTAGTCACCGAGGCCGTTGTACGCGTCGATCAGGGCCGGATACACGTTCCACTGCTTCGGCTGCCGTGCCCGTACCGTCTCGCCCCACTTCTTCGCCGTGACGAAGTCGTGCCGGGCATTGGCGAGCGTCGCGAGCCCCACCCAGGCCGCCGTGTTCCCGTTCTCACCCGGCTGGATGTCCAGCGAACGCTTCAGCGCCTGTTCGGCACGGACGTAGTACGCCGCGTCCGCGGAACGCTGCCCCCACTCCACATAGGCCGTACCGAGCAACGCCCACGACGGCGCGTCGGACGGATGCGCGCCCACCCACTGCTGCCGGTCCCCGATCAGCGCCGTCAGATCGGAGAGGGAGGCGGGGGAGCCCATGTCCCTGGCCTTCAGGGCTCGCGAAACCGGACCGGGGGCGGGCGGCGGCGCGGACTTCTTCTCGTCGTCCGGCACGGCCACCACCGCACCCGTCACGAGTACCGCAACCGCCACCGCACCCATGGCCGCCCGGCGAAGCGTCGTACGCAGCGAGAGGGGCGGCAGTTCGGCCGGGGACGGATCCGGGGACGCCGGGACCGGCGGTGCGGGACCGGTTCCGGGAGGTTCGAGGGGAGGCTCGGTCGAATGGGGGGACTCCGGAGGCTGCTGCGGCATGACATCCATGCCGATCACTCTGCGTCAGTACGAAGAGCACACCGCGTCTTGCGAAGGCTGCGGCAGACGGGTTCACACCAATGGGCCCCCGGGTGCCACGCTTGGATCTTGACTTCCTCCCCCTCGTGAACGAGGGGAACTCCTACGGCTCGCGCCGTGGGGGTTTCTGCTTCGTCGCCGACCGCCCGCCCGGAGAACTCCGTTGAGGTGCCGCAGCGTCTGCTGGAGCGGCACCGACGAGACCTGGTTGAGGAACGCCAGCTCCTCGGTCTTCTTCCACGCCGTCAGCATCGCCGACGTTGCGTTGTAGTTGACCCGCTCCTGCCGCACCCATGCCTCCGTGCGGGCGGCGAGCGCCAGGTTGTAGACCTTCCGCACGCAACCGAACGTGCGCGACAGCTCGGCTGCCTGCGCATCAGTCGGATGGAAGCGGTACTTGAACGCCCGCTTCACACGGCTCGTGGTCACGCTCACAAACTAGTGGTACTGCGAGTTAAGGTCGGGCCTGCGGGTCACAGCACGGCCTTTCGCCCTGGGGGCGAAACTCCGCTCCTTGCCCTGCTCCGCAGGAGTCCGTTTCCTCTCCGCCCTGAAGGGCGGAGTATCCACGGAGGAATCCGATGAATGGTCTTCTCGAACAACTGCGTGCGGGTCTGCCCGCCGAGGCCCTGATCACCGATCCGGACGTCATCGCCTCCTACGCCCACGACATGGCGAGCTTCTGCGATGCGGGAACGCCGGCCGTCGTCGTGCTCCCGCGCACGGTCGAGCAGGTCCAGCACGTCATGCGCACCGCCACAGCCCTGCGCGTCCCGGTCGTCCCGCAGGGAGCCCGTACCGGTCTGTCGGGCGCGGCCAACGCCTCCGACGACTGCATCGTGCTGTCCCTGGTGAAGATGGACCGGATCCTGGAGATCAGCCCCGTCGACCGGATCGCCGTCGTCGAACCGGGCGTCATCAACGCGGTGCTGTCCCGGGCGGTCAACGAGCACGGTCTCTACTACCCGCCGGACCCCTCCAGCTGGGAGACGTGCACCATCGGCGGCAACATCGGCACCGCGTCCGGCGGTCTGTGCTGCGTGAAGTACGGGGTCACCGCCGAATACGTACTCGGCCTGGAGGTCGTCCTCGCCGACGGGCGGCTGCTCACCACCGGCCGCCGTACCGCGAAGGGCGTCGCCGGATACGACCTCACCCGGCTCTTCGTCGGCTCGGAGGGCAGCCTCGGCATCGTCGTCAAGGCCGTGCTCGCGCTGAAGCCCCGGCCGCCGCAGCAATTGGTCCTGGCCGCCGAGTTCCCGAGCGCGGCGACCGCCTGCGAGGCGATCTGCCGGATCATGGAGCGCGGTCACACCCCGTCACTCCTCGAACTGATGGACCGTACAACAGTCCATGCCGTCAACAGGATGGCCAACATGGGCCTCCCCGACACCACCGAGGCGCTCCTGCTCGCCGCCTTCGACACCCCGGACCCGTCGGCCGACCTGGCCGCCGTCGCCGAGCTGTGCACCGCGGCGGGCGCCACCGAGGTGGTCCCCGCGGAGGACGCCGCCGAGTCCGAAATGCTGCTCCAGGCCCGGCGGATGTCGCTCACCGCACTGGAGACGGTCAAGTCGGCCACGATGATCGACGACGTCTGCGTACCGCGCTCGAAGCTCGGCGCGATGCTCGAAGGCACTGCCGCCGTCGCCGAGAAGTACGACCTGACCATCGGCGTCTGCGCGCACGCGGGCGACGGCAACACCCACCCCGTCGTCTGCTTCGACCACACCGACGCCGACGAGTCCCGGCGGGCCCGGGAATCCTTCGACGAGATCATGGCGCTCGGCCTGGAACTCGGCGGCACGATCACCGGTGAACACGGCGTCGGTGTCCTGAAGAAGGAATGGCTCGCGCGCGAGCTCGGCGAGGTGAGCGTCGAACTGCACCGGGGCATCAAGCAGGCGTTCGACCCGCTCGGGCTGCTCAATCCGGGCAAGGTGTTCTGACGGCCGGCCAGGACCGCGCCCGCTCACGCGTCGCCGTCCTGCCACTCGTCCGATGCCCACGGGTCGCTCAGCCACAGATCGTCGGCCGGCAGCGGCGCGAGCAGCTCGGCGAGACCCTCGTCGATGCCGAGCCGCTCGGTCTCCGTACCCGGCGGAACCAGCCGCAGAGTCCGCTCCACCCAGGTGGCCACCACGGCGGACGGCACCTCCAGAAGGGCGTCGCCGTCGGGCGAAGTGAGGGCCACGAAGATGACGTTGCGCCGGTCGGCCTTGGTAGGCCAGATCCGCACGTCCCCCTGGCCGCACGGCCGGAACACGCCCTCGACCAGCAGATCGCGGGCGAACGTCCAGTGGACGGGGAAGTCGGAGCCGATGTGAAAGGCGACGTGTACGGCGTACGGGTCCTCCGTGCGGTACGTCAGCCGGGCAGGGACGGGGATGCTGCGCTCGGGCGACAGAACCAGCTTGAGCTCCAGCTCGCGCTCCACGACGGTGTGCATGAGTGCGTCCTTTCGGTACCTGTGGGCCGGTCCCGCGACCGGTCCGCACAGGGAGAGAGCGCCCTCCCCTCCAGCTATTACGCGACTTCCGGAAAAAATTTCTGCGTGACCGGAAAGTGGCCCAAACCCCTGGACTGGCCCAGGGGTGCGCGGTCGTCTGATAGATGTGGACCCGTTGTATTGAGGCCTCGAAGAGATACGGGACCACGGTGATGAGCGCCCCAACCCCGGCACCCGGTGACGAAAGCCCCCGCGAGGGGTATTACCCCGACCCGTCCATTCCCGGATATGTCCGGTACTGGAACGGTGCTTCGTGGGTGCCCGGCACGAGCCGGCCCGCCCCTCAGCAGGGCGAGCCGATGCCCGCAACGTCGTCCGGAGCGGCGGCCGAACCGCAGCCGCCGCAGCCGTCGGCCCCGGCGCCCGCGCCGGTGGACGAGACCGGTCCGGTCTTCCTCGACGAGGAGCCGTACGCGGACAACCGCCCCGAACCGGCCACCGCCTGGCAGGCCGACGCCTCCCGGCAGACCGGCTTCGGCGGCGAACGCGACCGGCGGGTCTCCTGGGGCGGCGCCGGGCAGCCGGGCGGGCAGGGCGAGCAGAGCCGGCCGTCGTCGGGGCCGGAGCCCGGGGCGGGGTTCGGCTCGGGACCGGAGTCCGGCCGGGATCCGCGTACGTCAGCGGACCGGGCCCCGGCGGTCCGGGAGCCCATCGACCGAGCTCCGGCGGTCCGGGAGCCCATCGACCGAGCTCCGGCGGTCCGGGAGCCCATCGACCGGGCCCCCGCGGTTCGGGAGCCCGTCGACCGTGCTCCCGCAGACCCGCGCCGGCCGGCCTCCCCGGATCCGACGGGCGGTGCGCTGCCGGGCATGCGCGACGGCAGGAGCCAGGCCCCCGAGAACACGGTCGCGATCCGCGCCGTGGGCCGGGGCGGCCGCCCGCCTGCTCCCCGGGCGACGGGACAGGAGCTTGCGGACGGGACGATGGCGATCCGCGCGATCGCCCCCGGGCCCGGCGCGCAGCCCCCCGCGCAGGCCCCGGTGCAGGCCCCTGCCCCGGCTCAGAACCAGGCCCCCGCCCCGGCACAGACCCCCGCCCCGGCCCCCGCCGATCTCAACAGTCCTCTCACTCCGGGCCCCGGTGGCGGTGCCGCTTCCTGGGCGCAGCAGGTCCACCAACTTGCCCAGCCCGACCAGGCGGCCCGCCCGCAACCCCAGCAACACCAACCCCACCTCCCGCTCCAGGGGCAGCAGCCTCACCCGCAGCTCGGTGCGCACGGTGGACAGCCGGACCAGCCCGTCGTGCCCTGGAAGCCCCCGGTCAACGACCCCTTCCAGCAGCTCGCGCAGGCCCAGGCATCGGCCAGGCCCGCCGGGCTCGGCAGGAGGTTCGCCGCCCGGCTCGTCGATACGGTGGTGCTGGCGGCGCTCGTCGGCGCGATCGGCTACCCGCTCGTCGCGCGGGCGATGGACCACATCGACGAGAAGATCAGCGCGGCGAAGCTGTCCGGTGAGACGGTCACCGTCTGGCTGGTGGACTCCACCACGGCCGCTCTGTTCGGTGGGGTGCTCGGCGCGTTCCTCGTGCTCGGCGTCCTGCTGGAGGCGCTGCCGACCGCCAAGTGGGGCCGTACGCTCGGCAAGAAGCTCTGCGGACTCGAAGTGCGGGACATCGAGTCCCACGAGGCCCCTCCCTTCGGCGCCGCGCTGCGCCGCTGGCTGGTCTACGGCGTGCTGGGCGTCCTGGTGGTCGGAGTGGTCAATGTGCTCTGGTGTCTGTTCGACCGGCCGTGGCGCCAGTGCTGGCACGACAAGGTGGCGCACACCTTCGTGGCGGGCTGATTCCGCGCGAGGGTCCGCGGAGCCCACTCCTCCGGCTGACGGCTCATCGGGGGAGTGGCCTTCGGGGGATGTGCCGTTCCCCCGAACGCACCTGA
The DNA here is from genome assembly GCF_036002945.1 of Streptomyces sp. NBC_01224. Taxonomy (NCBI): domain Bacteria; kingdom Bacillati; phylum Actinomycetota; class Actinomycetes; order Kitasatosporales; family Streptomycetaceae; genus Streptomyces; species Streptomyces sp. NBC_01224. Next base: position 5,716,692 of record NZ_CP108529.1, read on the forward strand.
GCCGTTGCGGGCACCCGTGGGCCGGGGTGCACTGCCCCCATGAGCAACGATCAGCCGACGTCCGGTCAGCCGCCCGAGGACGACCCGTTCCTCAAGAAATCGCAGGAACCGCAGGAACCGCAGAGGCCGCAGGAGCCGCAGGGGCCGTCGTCGGGTTCGCCCTACGACAGCGCTCCTCCGCCGCCTCCTCCTCCGTACGAATCCGGTCCCTACGGCGGCGGTGGCCCGTACGGGGGCGTGGATCCGCTGGCCGGTATGCCGCCGCTCGGCGAGCCCGGCAAGCGGATTCTGGCTCGGCTGATCGACTTCCTGATCATCTCGATCCCGCTGTATCTGATCTCGTTGCCGTGGGGCGGCGCGGTCGAGATGAAGGGCAACAACAGCAGCAACAGCAACGTCGGCGATGTCTTCAGCCAGACGTACAGCGGGCACCAGCTGCTCTGGTCGCTGATCGGTCTGGTGATCTACGTCGGGTACGACACGTACTTCACACACAAGGACGGCCGGACCATCGGCAAGCGGCTGTTGAAGCTACGGGTCGCGATGCTCAACGACGGCCGGGTGCCGGACACCGGTGCGTCGTTCCTGCGGGCCGTGGTGCTGTGGCTGCCGGCGCTGCTGTGCTGCCCGTGCCTGTGGTGGCTGATCAACATCGTGCTCATGTTCACGGACAAGCCGTACCGGCAGGGCCTCCACGACAAGGCGGCGAAGACGGTGGTCGTCCAGACCAACTAGGGGGTACCGGACGCTCCCTGGGCCCTTCCTGCGTCATACGGCCTCGGTCTCGGTACAGGATCGGTTTTCGATCCTGTACCGAGACCGAGGCCGTATGCGTCAGCGCCGCAGGGAATGCTCGCCCAGCAGCTCTTCCACACGCGCCGTGGCGCGCTGCTCGGCCGTGCGGGCCGCCGGGATCGAGGCCTGGACTCCGTCGCGGGCGAGGCCTTCGGCCTCGACGGCGGCGGAGACCGCATCCTGGTTCGTACGAACTGCGGCCCCGGCCTTCGCCGACTTCGCTGTTTTCGCCCGGGACGGGTTGGGTACGGTCACGGCCACCAGCAGGCCGAGCGCAAGCGCCGCGGTCCCGATGACGGCGATGCCGAGGCCCGAACCCGTACGGGAGAGCAGCAGCATGGCGAGGGTCGAGAAGACGACGGTGACCGAACCGTAGGAAAGCTGTGCGGCAGTGATACGCGGCATGTCGGTATCCGTCCTCGGGGCATCGGATGGGCAGTCTCTCAACACGGTCGCACTGTCGAGCGACTCTACGACGGTGGATGCCCGTGAGGAACCGGTAGTAAGCGTCACCTAACCCGCGGTACCGGTGCACGGGGGGCGCACGGAGTCATTCCGTTCCCCAACCGCGGGCCCTGACGCGCTGGTTGCTTGTGTGGTGAACGTCCGGATAACGGAAATGTGCTCCTGCATAGTGCACTTGGCCTGTTCAAGTCAAGGTCTGTCTTTTCTCGCGTAACTCCGGTCGAATGTCGTCACTTGTGACGCGTATCCGCGCGCGGCCCTTCCACACCACCCCAGGCCGCAGCCGCGAACGCCGGGGAGGACTGCATCAAGTGACCACTCATAGACGGGCGCTTCGCGCCGCAGCGGTTGTCGTGGCCATGGCCGCCACTGCCGCTACGGCGTCGGCTTTCGCCACTGCCCAGGCGGATGAACACACATCGGGGGCGAAGGCGCCGGTAGCCGACCGCCGCGACCCGGGGTCGGCCAAGGGCGACGCGCACAACCTGCAGGGCCCCTTCAGTAAGCAGCAGGACGCCCAGCGTCAGGCCGCCCTGGAGCAGGTCATGGCGGGCGACAAGAAGGTGACGGCGCGGGGCGGCTCCAAGGTCGTCAAGCTCGACGACAAGAAGTACGTCGAGCTCGGCCGCGAGAAGACCGACAAGATCTTCACGGTCCTGGTGGAGTTCGGCGACAAGGTCGACAACACGACCATGTTCGACCCGGACGGCGACGGCCCGAAGCCGGCCGTCCCGAAGTACGGCGGCACGCCCGGCCCGGCGCACAACAAGATAGCCAAGCCGGACCCCAAGAAGGACAACAGCACCGCCTGGCAGGCCGACTACAACCAGGCGCACTTCCAGGACCTCTACTTCGGTACGGGTGCCGGCAAGAACTCGCTGAAGACGTACTACGAGAAGACGTCCTCCGGGCGCTACTCGGTCGACGGCGAGGTCTCCGACTGGGTCAAGGTGCCGTACAACGAGGCCCGTTACGGGTCCAACTACTGCGGCTCGACCAACTGTGCCAACGCCTGGGACATGGTCAGGGACGGCGTGAACGCCTGGGCCGCCGACCAGAAGGCCAAGGGTCGTACCCCCGAGCAGATCAAGACGGACCTCGCGCAGTACGACCAGTGGGACCGTTACGACTACGACAACGACGGCAACTTCAACGAGCCCGACGGCTACATCGACCACTTCCAGATCGTCCACGCCGGTGAGGACGAGTCCGCGGGCGGCGGCGTCGAGGGCAAGAACGCCATCTGGGCGCACCGCTGGTACGCGTACGGCACCAACGCCGGTGCGACCGGCCCGGCCGACAACAAGGCCGGCGGCACCGAGATCGGTGACACCGGCATCTGGGTCGGCGACTACACCGCGCAGCCCGAGAACGGCGGCCTGGGCGTCTTCGCCCACGAGTACGGCCACGACCTCGGTCTGCCGGACCTCTACGACACCACCAACACCGCTGAGAACTCGGTCGGTTTCTGGTCCCTGATGTCGGCCGGTTCCTGGCTCGGCACCGGCAAGAACCAGATCGGTGACCTGCCCGGCGACATGACCGCCTGGGACAAGCTCCAGCTGGGCTGGCTGAACTACGCCGAGGCCAAGGCCGCGACGAACTCCACCCACAAGCTGGGCGTGTCCGAGTACAACACCAAGGACAAGCAGGCGCTCGTCGTCTCGCTGCCCGACAAGCCCGTCACCACCGCTGTCACGAAGCCCGCCGAGGGCTCCAAGCAGTGGTGGAGCGACATGGGTGACAACCTCAACAACACCTTGTCCCGTTCGGTCGACCTGACCGGCAAGTCCAAGGCGTCCCTCGACCTTTCGGGCTGGTGGGACATCGAGAAGGACTACGACTACCTCTACACCGAGGTGTCCGAGAACGGCGGCACCAGCTGGACCGCGATCGACGGCACCGCCGACGGCAAGGCGATCCCGCGCGACGCCAGTGACAAGCCGGCCCTGACCGACGTCTCCGGCAAGTACCAGAAGCTCTCGTACCCGCTGGACGCCTACGCGGGCAAGAAGATCGACATCCGCTTCCGTTACGCCACCGACGGCGGCGCGGGCGGCGTCGGCTTCGCGGCCGACACCATCTCGGTCAACGCCGACGGTGCCGCGCTGTTCACGGACAACGCCGAGGGCGACGACAACGGCTGGACAGCCAAGGGCTTCTCCCGCGTCGGCGAGTCGTTCACCAAGGACTACCCGCAGTTCTACATCGCGGAGAACCGCCAGTACGTCAGCTACGACCAGACCCTCAAGGTCGGCCCGTACAACTTCGGCTTCTCCAAGACCCGTCCGGACTGGGTCGAGCACTACCCGTACCAGAACGGTCTGCTCATCTGGCTCTGGGACCTCTCCCAGAAGGACAACAACGTCTCGACCCACCCGGGCAAGGGCCTGATCCTGCCGATCGACGCGCACGCCAAGCCGCTGAAGTGGGCGGACGGCACGGTCATCCGCAACAAGATCCAGCCCTTCGACGCGCCCTTCAGCCGGCATGCGACCGACGGCTTCACGCTGCACAACGCCGACGTGGCGGTGAAGATCAAGCCGCAGCTCGGCATCCCGGTCTTCGACGACCACAAGGGAACCTACTGGTACAGCGAGAACAAGACCGGAAGTGTTCAGGTCGCTGACACGAACACCCGGATCACGATCGTCAGCGAGCCGCGCGACGGCTCGACGATGATCGTGAAGGTCGGGTCCTCGCACAAGTAATCCCGCATCACCACAGGTCAGAGCTTGATCGGCCGTCGCCCTCTAGCGGGCGGCGGCCGATCGTGTTTAGGTGCGTCTTGTTCAGATCCTTATTGACATGACGTCTCACGGGGGAGCGCGGAGCATGGCAGGCGGAGGGTTCAGCAAGTTGCCGAACGGCAGTGTGGTGGTGGCGATCACCCTGACCGGTCCCGCGGACGGAACGGGTCCGGGCACCCCGGTCCGGGTCCTGGTGCACGCCGCCAACCGGGCCCGCGCGCTGACCCGGCTGCGCAATCTGGGCCTGCGCGCCGTCTACCTCCGCGGCAACGCCGAGCCGCCCACCCCGGACGAGATCACCGCCGTGCTGCACCACCCGGACGGGCTGCTCTGGCGAGCGAGACCGGAGCAGGCCCAGGAACTCTGGCACCCGATCCGAGCGCTGCTCCGCCCGGCCGTGCCGGTCGTACCGGACCGTCGCCCGGCCTGAGGCGTGGGGTCGGCACCGGTATCAGTGACGGGCGTGAGCGGGTGAGAGCGGCGAGGAGCCGTGGCGGCTCTCGCCCGACTACGCCACGACGGGCTTGCCGGAAAGCTTCACGCCGGCCCGGCGGAGCTCTTCCAGCGCCCGCTCCGTGGTCTCCTCGGCGACCCCCGCGGTCAGATCGAGCAGCACATGCGTCGTGAGGCCTGCCCGGACCGCATCCAGCGCCGTCGCCCGCACGCAGTGGTCGGTCGCGATGCCGACCACGTCGACCTCGGTGACCCCGCGGTCCCGCAGCCAGTCGGCCAGCCCCACACCGTTCTCGTCGAGGCCCTCGAAGCCGCTGTACGCCGCGGCATAGGCACCCTTGTCGAACACCGCGTCGATCGCCCCCGAGGCGACCGCAGGGGCGAAATTGGGGTGGAAGCCCACCCCCTCCGTGCCGGCGACGCAGTGCGCCGGCCAGGTGTGCTCGTAGTCCGGCTGCGCGGAGAAGTGGTTGCCCGGGTCGACATGGTGGTCACGGGTGGCCACCACATGGCGGTACCCGGGCTGGGCCTCGCCGATCAGGTCGGTGATGGCGGCGGCGACATCGGAGCCCCCCGCCACGGCGAGGCTGCCGCCCTCGCAGAAGTCGTTCTGAACGTCCACGACGATCAAGGCGCGGTGCATGGCGGGTGTCCTTCGGTGGGGGACGGTCGGCGGTCATGGGGGGCGTATTCGAGCCTAGAGACTCCGGAGCGGCTTAGGGAGGGGGCGTCATTAAGCCCGCCGAGGGGGCCCCTCCCGCGCGCTTCAGGCCATGGGGGAGATCGAGGGCAAAGCGGTATCCGGGCGCCCCGGTCGCCGCCCCGCCGCCCCCGTCATATGTACTCCGTGGGAATCACCGGCTCCCCGCGGGACAACTGCATCGCCGACATCGGCAGCCCCGACCGCGCCGCCATGTGCCGCTCGCGCGCCGCGTCCAACGGCTCCCGGGCGATCACCTCACCACCCCTGACCAGCTCGGCCAGCAGCTGCCGGTCGGCCAGCTCGGCCGGTACGGGACCGGTGCCGATCACCTCGGCCTCGGCCACCCCGTTCTCGTCCAGTCGGCGTGCGGCCCACTTGCGACCGCCCACGGACGTCTTCGCGCCGAGCGACTTCTTGGCGACCGGACGCAGCGGCTCCGCGGGGTCGGCGGACACGGCGCGGGCGACCAGCTTGTAGACCATCGAGCAGGTGGGCTGCCCGCTGCCGGTCACCAGCTGCGTGCCCACCCCGTAGGCGTCGACCGGCGCCGCGGCCAGCGACGCGATCGCGTACTCGTCCAGATCCGACGTCACCACGATCTTCGTCCCGGTGGCGCCCAGCTCGTCCAGCTGCTGCCGCACCCGGTGCGCGACCAGCAGCAGGTCCCCGGAGTCGATCCGTACCGCACCCAGCTCGGTACCTGCGACCTCGACCGCCGTACGGACCGCCTCGGCGACGTCGTACGTGTCGACCAGCAGTGTCGTGCCCCGGCCCAGCGAGTCGACCTGGGCCCGGAACGCGTCGCGCTCGGTGTCGTGCAGCAGGATGAAGGCGTGGGCGCTCGTCCCGACGGTCGGGATGTTGTAGCGGAAGCCCGCGGCCAGGTCGGACGTGGTGTCGAAGCCGCCGATGTACGCGGCACGCGCCGACGCCACCGCCGACAGTTCATGGGTGCGTCGTGCACCCATCTCGATCAGCCCCCGCCCGCCCGCCGCGGCGGACATCCGCGACGCCGCCGCGGCGATCGCCGAGTCGTGGTTGAGGATCGACAGGATCACCGTTTCCAGCAGCACGCACTCGGCGAAGGAGCCCTCGACCCGCAGGATCGGCGAGCCGGGGAAGTACACCTCGCCCTCGGGGTAGCCCCAGATGTCACCGCTGAAGCGGTAGTCGGCCAGCCAGGCGAGGGTGGGCCCGTCGACGACGTTCTGTTCGCGCAGGAAGGTGAGCATCTCGTCGTCGAAGTGGAAGTTCTCCACCGCGTCCAGCACCCGTCCGATGCCCGCGACGACGCCGTAGCGCCGTCCCTCCGGCAGGCGGCGGGTGAACGCCTCGAAGACCGAGCGCCGGTCGGCCGTGCCGGCCTTCAAGGCGGCCTGCACCATCGTGAGCTCGTACTGGTCGGTGAAGAGCGCGGTCGACGGCACACCGACCCGTCGCCCAAGGTCCACAGAGTTCATGTTCCGGATGCTACCCCTATGTCGTCAGAGTGACGAGATCTCGGGTCGTTTGTGCGATGACCCCTCCCGGGTGGCAGCATGGGGTGGGTGAGCGTCGCCCCCACTGAGATCGAGCGTCCCGAATCGGCCGAGGAGAGTCATGTCGTCCCCGAGCCCGACGTCCCCTGGGTGACGCTGGTCCACAACGACCCGGTCAACCTCATGAGCTATGTGACCTATGTCTTCCAGGCCTACTTCGGCTACTCCAAGGACAAGGCCCACAAGCTGATGCTGGACGTCCACCACAAGGGCCGCGCCGTCGTCTCCAGCGGCAGCCGCGAGGAGATGGAACGCGACGTCCAGGCCATGCACGGCTACGGGCTGTGGGCCACCCTCACGCAGGACCGCAACTAGACCGATCCTCCTCTGCCCCGCCCGACCCACCATCGGAGAAAACCCATGGCCGGCCACTTCGAGGCCACCCCCGGCGGCGGCGCGGCCGTCGCGCTCGACGAGGTGGAGATCGCGATCCTGCGCTCCCTCGCCGTCCAGCTGCTGGAACTGATCGGCCCCGGCGACGAACCCGCCGAGGGTGAGGACCCGCTCGCCGCCCTCTTCGCCGAGGGGCCCAGCGAACCGCCCACCGACCCCGCCCTGGCCCGCCTCTTCCCCGAGGCGTACGGCGACGAGGACACCGAGGTGCGCGCCGCGTCCGCCGAATTCCGCCGCTTCACCGAGAACGATCTGCGCACCCGCAAGCGCGACGACGCCCTCACAGTCGTACGCACCCTGGATGCCCTCTCCCTCACCGAGGACGGCGACGCGGTACTGGAGCTCACCGGCGACGAATGCCGCAACTGGCTCGGCGCGCTCAATGACCTCCGGCTGACCATCGGCACCCGCCTCGAGGTCTCCGACGACGACGAGGCCGGCTCGCTCTACCGGCTCCCCGACAGCGACCCGCGCAAGCCGATGGTCATGGCCTATCTCTGGCTCGGCGCGCTCCAGGAAACCCTCGTGGAAACCCTGATGCCGTAGTTCCTGTATGCGGAGCCGATCACTCGCGTGCGGAGTTCCCGATCACTTGCTCGCGGACTTGGACCGACCACTCGTTTACGGACTTCCCGGCCACTCTCGCATCGCGTTCGCTCAACGGACGCTCAAATTCGAATAACGATCCCGTCACCTGAACGGTCTCTTTTGCGGCGACTGGGAACCCTTGTCCGCTTTTTCCTGTGGTGTGCCCCACATAATGTCCGATGATCCGCCCATGTGTCCGTGGTAAATCTTCACGACCACTCGGGGACGCCACCCATGTTCCCGAGGGCGCTACAGGCCGGCGACCGCCGGCGGCACTCCATCCATATCCGGGGGGATCAGGACCTGATCCGCAGCCTCAACGGCGCGGATCGGCGTGGAGAAAGGCGCAGCACATGACATCGGCGCAGGTCGACAAGGGACAAGACGGCCGCAAGGCCGCAGCGGTCGCGGATGCCGGCGCGGCGGGCGAGGGGTACCAGCGAGCCCTCGGCGCCCGTCAGATCCAGATGATCGCCATCGGCGGGGCCATCGGCACCGGCCTCTTCCTCGGCGCCGGAAAGGCGATCGCCAAGGCCGGGCCCAGCCTCATCCTGGCCTATGCCATCGCGGGCCTGGTGATCTTCTTCATCATGCGGGCCCTGGGCGAACTCCTCATGTACCGGCCGGTCTCGGGCTCCTTCTCCGAGTACGCCCGCGAATTCATCGGCCCCTTCGCAGGATTCGTCACCGGCTGGACCTACTGGCTGTTCTGGGTCGTCACCGGAATCACCGAAGTCACTGCGGCCGCCCAGTACATGACCTTCTGGTTCGATATTCCTCAATGGGTTTCGGCGCTGATCTTCACGATCATCCTGTACGGCGTGAACCTGATCTCCGTAAAGCTCTTCGGGGAACTCGAATTCTGGTTCTCGATGGTCAAGGTGACCGCCATCGTCGGCATGATCCTCATCTGCGCCGGAATTCTCACCCTCGGCTTCTCCGACGCCGGGGACACCGCGTCCGTCACCCACCTCTGGGCCGACGGCGGCTTCTTCCCGCACGGCATCAAGGGCACCTTGCTGACCCTGCAGATCGTGATGTTCGCCTTCCTCGCCGTGGAACTCGTCGGCGTCACCGCGGGCGAGTCCAAGGACCCGAAGACCGTCCTGCCCAAGGCCATCAACACCGTGCCGTGGCGCATCGCCGTCTTCTACGTCGGCGCCCTCATCATGATCCTTTCCGTGGTCCCGTGGACCGAGTTCCAGCCCGGCATCTCGCCGTTCGTCGCCGCCTTCCAGAAGATGGGCCTCGGCATCGGCGCCGGCATCGTCAACTTCGTCGTGCTGACCGCGGCCCTCTCCTCCTGCAACTCCGGCATGTACTCCACCGGCCGCATGCTCCGCGACCTCGCCCTCAACGGCCAGGGTCCGAAGTTCTTCACCAGGCTGACGAAGAGCGGCACCCCGCTCATCGGCACCACCTTCTCCGCCGCCCTGATGCTCGTCGGCGTCTGGATCAACTACCAGTGGCCCGGCGACGCCTTCACCTACGTCGTCTCCTTCGCCACCATCTCCGGCATGTGGGCCTGGATCATGATCCTCATCTGCCAGATCCGCTACCGCGGCCTCGCGGACCGCGGCGTGCTCCCGCAGTCGACGTTCCGGGCCCCCGGCGCCCCGTTCACCAGCGTCTTCGCGCTGGCCTTCATCGCCATGGTCATCGTGATGATGGGCATCGACAAGGACGCCAGGATCTCGCTGTACTGCGCCCCGCTCTGGGCGGCCATCCTCGGCGTCTCATACCTGGTGCTCAAGGCCCGTAACCCCGAGAACAAGGCCTTCGCGAAGAGCTGAGGCCACTCCGTACGAACCCCGAACCATCCCCGGGCGACCACCGCCCCAACGGTCGCGTCCACCATGCGGGCCCCCACGTACCACCCCTCGGTACGTCGGGGCCCGCATGCCTATCCTGGCGCCATGCTGACCATCACCCAGGCGCTCTACGACCAGATCGTCGCGCACTCCCGCGCCGACCACCCCGACGAGGCGTGCGGCGTGGTCGCGGGGCCGGCCGGAACCGGCCGCGCCGAACGGTTCATCCCCATGCTCAACGCCGCCCGCTCGCCCACCTTCTACGAGTTCGACTCGGGCGACCTCCTCAAGCTCTACCGGGAGATGGACGACCGCGACGAGGAGCCGGTGATCATTTACCACTCCCACACCGCGACCGAGGCCTACCCGTCCCGCACCGACGTCACGTACGCCAACGAACCCGGCGCCCACTACGTGCTCGTCTCCACCGCGGACACCGACGACGCGGGCCCCTTCCAGTTCCGCTCCTACCGGATCGTGGACGGCGAGATCACCGAGGAGGACGTCGAGGTCGTCGAGGCGTACGAAGCCGCCTGACCTCCTCGCACCGCCCGACCCCGGCACTCCACCGGCCGGACGGGACCGGGCCCACCACGGTCCCGTCCACCTGTCGAACACCGAACATCCATCAGGTGAGATCACATTCCGGATCACGGACCGGGAATCGATACGATGACCGCATGGTTCCCCATGACGTGAGCGACAAGACGCCGGGCATGCTGCTCGTTGCGCGGCTGCACGTCGACCTGTGCAGGCTCTCCAGCGCGATCTGTACGAGCCGCCTGCCCGCCGGCCGCGAGGCCTGAGCCGGGTTCGCGGCCCGAGCACCCATTCGTCACGCACCAACCCCTGCGCGGGGGCAGAGCCGCGCGCCCCACGCCACCTCTCCGCTTTCGACAGGAGCCCACGCCATGGCCATCGAGGTCCGCATCCCGACCATCCTCCGCACCTACACCGACGGCGCCAAGGCAGTCGAGGGCAACGGGGAGACCCTCGCCGACCTCTTCACGGACCTGGACAGCCGCCACAACGGCATCCGTGAGCGCATCGTCGACGGTGACCAGCTCCGTCGCTTCGTGAACGTCTACCTCAACGACGAGGACGTCCGCTTCCTCGACGGCATCTCCACCAAGCTCAGCGACGGTGACAGCGTCACCATCCTCCCGGCCGTCGCCGGCGGCATGAACTGATGCGGTACGACAGCCCGCTCGCCGCAGTGGGCAACACCCCGCTCGTCCGCCTGCCGCGGCTGTCACCGTCGGACGACGTCCGCATCTGGGCCAAGCTGGAGGACCGCAACCCCACCGGCTCGATCAAGGACCGCCCCGCGCTCCACATGGTCGAACAGGCCGAGAAGGACGGCCGGCTGACCCCCGGCTGCACCATCCTGGAACCCACCAGCGGCAACACCGGCATCTCGCTCGCCATGGCGGCCAAGCTCAAGGGCTACCGCATCGTGTGCGTCATGCCGGAGAACACCTCCCAGGAACGGCGCGACCTGCTCGCCATGTGGGGTGCCGAGATCATCTCCTCCCCGGCGGCGGGCGGCTCCAACACGGCCGTACGCGTCGCCAAGGAGCTGGCAGCCGAGCACCCCGACTGGGTCATGCTCTACCAGTACGGCAACCCGGACAACGCGGGCGCCCACTACGCCACCACCGGCCCGGAGATCCTCACCGACCTCCCGTCCATCACCCACTTCGTGGCGGGCCTCGGCACCACCGGCACGCTCATGGGCGTCGGCCGCTACCTGCGCGAGCACAAGCCCGACATCAAGATCGTCGCCGCCGAGCCGCGCTACGACGACCTGGTCTACGGGCTCCGCAACCTCGACGAGGGCTTCGTCCCCGAGCTCTACGACGCCTCCGTCCTCACCACCCGCTTCTCCGTCGGCTCCGCGGACGCCGTCACCCGCACCCGCGAACTCCTCCAGCAGGAGGGCATCTTCGCGGGCGTCTCCACCGGCGCCGCACTTCACGCCGCGATCGGAGTGGGAAACAAGGCCGTCAAGGCGGGGGAGCCGGCCGACATCGTCTTCGTCGTCGCGGACGGCGGCTGGAAGTACCTGTCGACGGGCGTCTACACGGCCCCGACAACCGAAGCAGCCATCGAAACGCTGCACGGCCAGCTCTGGGCATAGCTCGTCCTGAATCGCCGGACGAGCTGAACATCCAGCCCGTCCGGCGATCGAGGAGCGGAGCCCCGGTTGCCGGAACGGGCGGGCAGGGGACAGGCCCGCCGCAGGCGCCCCGAGGCCACGCGCACCCGCAGCGATGCCCCCGACCTCACCCAAGCCCCCGCACCCGCTCCCACACATCCGGATCCACCACCCCCGCCCGCCGCCGGAACCCCCGCACGGCAACCTCCCGCAACTCATCCGTCTCCAGGAAACTCTCCCGCCCCCGCGCATCCCCCACCGTCCCCGCGGGCAGCGCGATCACTCCGGGCCGTTCCTCGTGATACTTGCTGGTGATCTTCGCGACGAGCGCCGAGTCACCCCGTACCGACAGCACCAGGCAGGGCCGGTCCTTCGCCCCGGGCCCGTCCTCGTACGGCACCTCGGCCCACCAGATCTCACCCGGCCGCGGCCTGCGCTCCGGCTCCGGCCCACGCCCCGGCCCCGCCGGCGGACGCGTCCGCCCGCCCGGACGCGCACCGAAGCGCGTACCCGCTGACCTGCCGGAGCGGCCCCGCGACCGTTGCCCGCCCCGTGCCCGCCCATCGGCGACCGCCACCACGAGCGCGAGCAGGACGACAACGGCAATCGCAATCCACCACCAGGACATGTCCATGCCCCGACCGTACCGGCGTCCCCGCCTCTTCCATCGAACCGGTGACAGAGCAGGTGAGTTCCCCCACAACGGACGGCCGTGAAGGAGCGACCGGCTGTTTCGCGCCTTACGCTCGACAAACCGCTCAACAGACCGCACGAACCCTCCCCGTTCCCACGTCTCGGAGGTTCACGCTCCATGAAGCTCACCGTCGTCGGCTGCTCCGGCTCGTTCCCGTCCCCGGGATCAGCATGTTCGAGCTACCTCGTAGAGGCCGACGGCTTCAGGCTGCTCCTCGACATGGGCAACGGCGCCCTCGGCGAGCTGCAGCGCTATGTCGGTCTCTACGACCTCGACGCCATCTTCCTCAGTCACCTCCATGCCGATCACTGCATCGACATGTGCGCGTACTTCGTCGTCCGCTACTACCGGCACGACGGCGGCCGTCCCGCCCCGATCCCGGTCTACGGTCCCGACGGCACCGAGCAGCGGCTGACCACCGCCCACGCCGACACCCCGTCCGAGCGGGCGATGAGCGAGGTCTTCGACTTCCACACGCTGAAGCCGGGCTCGTTCGAGATCGGCCCCTTCTCGGTCCGTACGGAGAAGGTCTGCCACCCCGTCGACTCCTACGCCATCCGGATCGAGCACGGCGGCCGCTCGCTCACGTACTCCGGCGACACGGGTGCCTGCGAGGCTCTGGACGAACTCGCCGAGGGCGCCGACCTGTTCCTCTGCGAAGCATCGTTCGTCCATGGCAAGGAGGACATCCCGGACCTCCACCTCAATGGCCGCGAGGCCGGCGACATCGCCGCCCGCGCCGGGGTGGGACGGCTCGTCCTCACCCACATCCCGCCGTGGACCGACGCCGACCGCAACCAGGCCGATGCCCGCCTGCTCTACGGCGGGCCGGTGGAGGTGGCGGCACCGGGCGCGGTCTACGAGATCTAGTCGTCCCGCACATCCGGTGCACGACGAAGCCCTCACCTCCCGCGGGGAAGGTGAGGGCTTTTTCGTGCGCCGGGGTGAGGCCCGCGGTGAGGCCTACTTCGCCTCGGCCTTGAGGAGCTCGGCAAGCTCCTCGTCGGACTCGCGGCCCGGAGTCGGCAGGTTGAACTTGGTGATCGCGAACCGGAAGACCACGTAGTAGACCACCGCGAAGCAGAGACCGACCAGGACCAGCAGCCATGGCTTGCTCGCGATGCCGAGGTTCAGGAAGAAGTCGACCGCACCTGCGGAGAAGCCGAAGCCGTCCTTCATGCCGAGGCCCCAGGTAAGGGCCATCGAGACACCGGTCAGCACCGCGTGGATCGCGTACAGCGCCGGTGCGATGAACATGAAGGTGAACTCGATCGGCTCGGTCACGCCGGTCACGAAGGCGGTGAGCGCGAGGGAGAACATCATGCCGCCGACGACCTTGCGGCGCTCCGGACGGGCACAGTGGACGATCGCGAGGCAGGCCGCCGGGAGAGCGAACATCATGATCGGGAAGAAGCCGGTCATGAACTGTCCGGCCGTCGGGTCACCGGCCAGGAAGCGGTTGATGTCGCCGCTCTTGCCGTGGTAGTCACCGGCCTGGAACCACGGGAACGAGTTCAGCAGGTGGTGCATGCCGACCGGGATCAGCGCACGGTTGGCCACACCGAAGATGCCCGCTCCGACCGCGCCGGAACCGACCAGCCACTCACCGAAGTTGTGCAGCACGGTGCCGAGTACCGGCCAGATGTAACCGAAGACGATGCCGATGAGCAGACCCGCGAAGGCGGAGAGGATCGGAACGAGGCGGCGGCCGCCGAAGAAGCCCGCCCAGGCCGGCAGCTTCGTCCGGTAGAACTTCTGGTAGAGCAGCGCGACGACGATGCCCATCACCACACCGCCGAGGACCCCCGCGTCCACGGGGGCGTCCGTCATGACTATCTTGCCGTCGACCACCGTCGCGATCTTCGGAAGATTGCTGTCCGTGAAGGTGGCGAGCACCTTCTGGAAGACGAGGTAGCCGGTGACGGCTGCGAGGGCGGTCGATCCGTCCGACTTCTTGGCGAAGCCGATCGCGATACCGACGGCGAACAGCAGCGCCAAGTTGGCGAAGATCGCGTTGCCACCCGCGTCCATGAAGCTCGCGATCTTGGTGACGAAGTCCGGGAACGACTTTCTGCCGAGCATGTCGTCGTGACCGAGCCGGACCAGCAGCGCGGCCGCGGGCAGCACCGCGACCGGCAGCATGAGGCTGCGGCCGATGCGCTGCATGACCGCCATCACGCCGGCGCCCTTCTTCTTGGTGACCGCGGGTGCGGTGTCTGCCGTGGACATCAACTTCCTCCATTGGACAAGGCGCCGCCCAGGTCATTGACGGGGGGAGGCGGCGACTCGAGAAACGCGGCAGAACGCACGCGGTCTGGACCACTCAGTGGTGTAGACCAGTTGTAGCACGGTGTGGGTTGTATAAGGAACCTGCAATTTCCGACTACTTCGCATGAGCTATCACCCACGCTCGGTCACATGGCGAAGGCCCCCGGACCACAAGGGTCCAAGGGCCTGCTCCGACCGAGCCGAAAGCCCGCCCGAAGTGCTACTTCGTGAGGTTCCTCTCGATCTCCTCCTCCAGCTCGTCGGGCTCCCGGCCCGGAGTCTGGAGGTTGAACCTGGTGATCGCGAACCGGAAGATCACGTAGTACACGGCGGCGAAGGCCAGACCGAGCGGAATGATCAGCCACGGTTTGGTCGCCAGGTGCCAGTTGATGACGTAGTCGATCAGCCCGGCGGAGAAACTGAAGCCGTCCTTGACTCCGAGCGCCCATGTCACGGCCATCGAGACACCCGTGAGCACCGCGTGGATCGCGTACAGCAGCGGTGCCACGAAGAGGAACGAGTACTCGATCGGTTCGGTGATTCCCGTCACGAATGACGTCAGGCCGACCGAGAGCATCATGCCGCCGACCGCCTTCCGGCGATTCGGCTTGGCGCAGTGGTAGATCGCCAGCGCCGCCGCAGGGAGGGCGAACATCATGATCGGGAAGAAGCCCGAGGTGAACTGACCGGCCGTCGGGTCGCCCTGCAGGAACCGGTTGATGTCACCGTGCACGACCGTCCCGTCCGGCTTGGTGAAGTCGCCGAACTGGAACCAGACGAAAGTGTTCAGGAACTGGTGGAGGCCGATGACCAGCAGGGCCCGGTTGGCGATGCCGAAGATTCCGGAGCCCGCCCAGTCCAGGTCCACCAGCCACTTGGAGAAGCTGGTCAGGCCGTCACCGATCGGCTGCCAGAGCCATGCGCACAACGCCGCGACGAGAAGGCCGACGAACGCCATGATGATCGGGACGAGCCGGCGGCCGTTGAAGAATCCCAGCCAGTCCACCAGCTTGACCCGGTGGTACCGCTGCCAGAACCAGGCGGACAGCAGACCCATCACGATGCCGCCGAACACCCCGGGGTTCTGGTACTCCGCGGCCGTGACCTTGGCATTGCCGGTGACGCAGGTGCCGAACCAGGTGCCGCCCGAAGTGAACGTGGAACCGGGCGCGCAGTCCACCGGGAAGGCGTGCAGCACCGCGTAATAAACGAGGAAGCCGGTCACCGCGGCGAGCGCGGTCGAACCGTCCGACTTCTTCGCCATACCGATGGCGACACCGACGCAGAACAGCAGCGGAAGGCCGAGCCCCGAGTCGAGCAGCGCGCCGCCCGCGGCCGCGAACACCTTGGCGACATTGCCCCAACGCAGGCCCTTGTCGCCGAATACGTCCGGCTGACCCAGCCGGTTGAGAATGCCTGCCGCCGGCAGGACGGCGATCGGGAGCTGGAGGCTGCGGCCCATCTTCTGGAGACCCTGGAAGAGGCCGTTCCACCACGTCTTCTGGGGAACTGCGGCGCTGCTCGAGCTCATCGGCATCCTCCCGGAACAAGACGCGTTCGGCGGTCGTTGCACACTGGTGTAGACCAGTTGAGGTACGGTGCGTAACCCGCCTGGAAGACAAGGCACCGGTGATCGTCATCATTGAGGACGGTCCAGTCACTCGCTCGCGAAGCTGGGCCAAACGTGCGTTACGGTGACGAAACGGACCCATGGTGGGCCGTCGCATGCATGTGAACAACCAGGGAGAAGGCCATGGCCAGCAAGGCTGAGAAGATCGTCGCCGGGCTCGGCGGTATCGATAACATCGACGAGATCGAAGGCTGCATCACGCGCCTGCGCACCGAGGTCCACGACCCCAGCAAGGTCGACGAAGCCGCGCTCAAGGCCGCCGGAGCCCACGGTGTCGTCAAGATGGGCACCGCGATCCAGGTCGTCATCGGCACCGACGCCGACCCCATCGCCGCCGACATCGAAGACATGATGTGACCAGCCGCCGCACCCCCTGCTGAGCCCAAGCACTCAGCACCACGCAGGCCCTGCCCACCCGGACGGGGCCTGCGGTGCACCCGAACGGCCGCCACCCCCGCACCCGATAAAGTCGACACCATGTCTCGTATCGACGGCCGCACCCCCGAACAGCTCCGCCCCGTCACCATCGAACGCGGATGGAGCAAGCACGCCGAAGGCTCCGTACTCATCTCCTTCGGCGACACCAAGGTCTTCTGCACCGCCTCCGTCACCGAAGGCGTCCCGCGCTGGCGCAAGGGCAGCGGCGAAGGCTGGGTCACCGCCGAATACTCCATGCTGCCCCGCTCCACCAACACCCGCGGCGACCGCGAATCCGTACGCGGCAAGATCGGCGGCCGCACCCACGAGATCAGCCGCCTCATCGGCCGCTCCCTGCGCGCCGTCGTCGACTACAAGGCCCTCGGCGAGAACACCATCGTCCTCGACTGCGACGTCCTCCAGGCCGACGGCGGCACCCGCACCGCCGCCATCACCGGCGCCTACGTCGCCCTCGCCGACGCCGTCACCTGGGCCCAGCGCAAGAAGCTCGTCAAGCACGGCCGCAAGCCGCTGACCGACACCGTCTCGGCGATCAGCGTCGGCATCGTCGACGGCACCCCCCTCCTCGACCTCTGCTACGAGGAGGACGTCCGCGCCGAGACCGACATGAACGTCGTCTGCACCGGCGACGGCCGCTTCGTCGAGGTCCAGGGCACCGCCGAGGCCACCCCCTTCGACCGCAAGGAACTGGGCGCCCTCCTCGACCTCGCCACCGTCGGCTGCGCAGACCTCACCGCTTTCCAGAACGAGGCCCTGGCCCGCACGCTGAGCGAGTAAAGAAGCAACCAAATACGCACCACAACGCGTCGTTACGAACACGGGCGCACGGGTCGAACCGTGCGCCCGTCCGCGTATCCGCACCTGGGGAGGAACCGCACCATGGCCGAGGCCACCCGCCACCGCCGCATCACCGTCGCGCTGACCCTGACCGCCCTCACCCTCACCGCGACAGCCGGCTGCGGGGCCGTCGACAAGGCACTCGACTGCGTCCGCACCGCAGACGCCATCGCCACCAGCGTCGACAACCTCCAACAGGCCGTCTCCAACGCCTCGGACGACCCCACCCAGGCATCCGAAGCCCTCGACGAGATCGAGAAGGAACTCGGCAACCTCGGCGACAAGACCGACAACGCCGACCTCGGCAAGGCCGTCGACGACCTGCAGTCCGGCGTCGGCAACGTCCGCGACTCCATCGACAAGGGCGACGCCACCCCCGACATCACCCCGGTCACCGACGCCGCCAAGGAGATAGGCAAGGTCTGCACGCCCTGACCACCCTCGATACTGGGTGACATGACCCGCCTCATCCTCGCCACCCGCAACGCCGGGAAGATCACCGAACTCCACGCGATCCTCGCCGACGCAGGCCTCGACCACGAGCTCGTCGGCGCGGACGCGTACCCCCACATTCCCGACGTCAAGGAAACCGGCGTCACCTTCGCCGAGAACGCCCTCCTCAAGGCCCACGCCCTCGCGAAGGCCACCGGCCACCCCGCCATCGCCGACGACTCCGGCCTGTGCGTGGACGTACTCGGCGGCGCCCCCGGCATCTTCTCCGCCCGCTGGGCCGGCACCCACGGCGACGACCGGGCCAACCTGGACCTGCTCCTGGCCCAGCTCTCCGACATCGACAATCCTCACCGCGGCGCCCACTTCGCCTGCGCGGCAGCCCTGGCCCTCCCCGACGGCACGGAACGCGTGGTCGAGGGCCGCCTGCTGGGCACCTTGCGCCACACCCCGTCCGGCACGAACGGCTTCGGCTACGACCCGATCCTCCAGCCGGACGGCGAAACCCGCACCTGCGCGGAACTGACCCCGGCGGAGAAGAACGCGATCAGCCACCGCGGCAAGGCGTTCCGGGCACTGGTGCCGGTGGTGCGGGAGCTGTTGAGCCAGGTGTAACGGGTACGAGAACGGCCTGCGAACCAAGTTCCTTGATTCGCAGGCCGTTTACTGTGCGGCGGAAGGGATTCGAACCCTCAAGCCGTTTCACGGGCCACAGATCCTAAGTCTGCTGTGTCGCCATTGCACCACCGCCGCCAGCCGTCAGACATGCTACCGGGGTGTGCCTGCGGGCCGGCAGGTACGGGGTCAGAACCTCGGATCCGGCGTCTGGGCCGCGGCCAGTTCTGCCGCCTCCGCATGTGTCTCCACCGATGGCGGGGTGCCGGCCAGGGGCTTCTGGGCGGTCTCCTTCATGCAGGCCACGGCGATCACGCCGACCAGGGCCGCCGCCATGACCGGGTCCCTTCCTCGGGTGGGTGGTCCAGGAAGGCTTCTGCGCGGTCAGGGCGGCTGCAGACCAGGTCGCTGGCCGAATGGGATGTCCCTCACATCTTCTCGGCCATCCGAGGCGGTCCTCGACGGGCTCGGGTCAGATCCCGAGGTCCTTGATGATCTTGGCTACGTGGCCGGTGGCCTTGACGTTGTAGAGGGCTCGTTCGACCTTGCCCTCTTCGTCCACGACGATCGTGGAGCGGATGACGCCCGTCACCGTTTTGCCGTAGAGCTTCTTCTCGCCGAAGGCGCCGTATGCCTCAAGGGTCTCCTTGGTGGGGTCGCCGACCAGGGTGACCTCGAGGTTTTCCTTCTCGCGGAACTTGGCGAGCTTCTCGGGCTTGTCGGGGGAGACGCCGATGACGTCGTATCCGGCGCCGGCGAGCAGGTCCAGGTTGTCGGTGAAGTCGCAGGCCTGCTTGGTGCAGCCGGGGGTGAGGGCGGCCGGGTAGAAGTAGACGATGACCTTGCGGCCCTTGTGGTCGGCGAGCGAGATCTCGTTGCCGTCGGCGTCGGGGAGGGTGAAGGCGGGGGCGGTGTCGCCGGGCTGGAGTCGCTCGCTCATGGTTCTCCTCAGGTGGCACGTGGGGTGTACGGGACCGAGCGTAATGGGGGTGCCGCCGGGTACGTGGGCAGTCGAGCTGACAGACTGTCGATGAAGGTTTACCGGACGAGGACCACGGAGGCGGCGCAGTGTCGGATGCCAGGACCCCTGCGCAGATCGAGGCGGACATCATCAGCAGGCGTGAGCAGCTTGCGGTGGTGCTCGATGAGATCGGGGTGCGGGTGCACCCGAAGACGATCATGGGTGATGCGAAGGCCAAGGCCGCCGAGGCCGTGGACCGGACGGCCGGGCGGGCTTTTGTCGCGGTGAACCGGACGGTGTCGGACGTGAAGGCGCGGTTTGTGTCCGAGGACGGTGCTCCGCGTCTGGAGCGGGTGATTCCGGCGGCGTTGCTCGCGGTGGGTGTCGTGGGTCTGCTCGTGGTGTCGAAGCGGCGGCGGAAGAACTGATGCCGAGGTCCGTGTACCCCGGAGGCGTGCGGAGCTGCGGCGGACAGGTAGGTTGCGGGGCGTGAGCGAGAACACCGACGACAAGCTGCCCATCCGCATGCTCCATGACCGTGTGCTGGTCCGGTCCGATGCGCCGGAGGGGGAGCGGCGCTCGGGTGGCGGCATTCTGATTCCGGCGACGGCTGCGGTCGGCCGTCGGCTGGCCTGGGCCGTGGTGGTCGCGGTGGGGCAGAACGTGCGGACGGTGGAGCCGGGCGACCGGGTGCTGTACGACCCCGAGGACCGTGCGGAGGTCGAGGTGCGCGGTGTGGCGTATGTGCTGATGCGCGAGCGGGACCTGCATGCGGTGGCGGCGGACCGGTTCGAGGGGTCGGTGGATTCGACCGGGCTGTATCTGTAGGCGGCAGTAGTGGCGAGTGGGGCCTGGTGACCGGTGTCACCAGGTCCTTTGCATGTTCTTTGCTACGGTGGTGTGACCCCGACGAGACGCGCCGTACCGGGTTCTGCAAAGACGACGCACCCCGTGTTGTTCGCGTTTTCTGTCTCGTCGGAGGTTCCGTCATGGCGTGGGTTCTGCTGGTTGTCGCCGGTCTGCTCGAAGTGGGCTGGTCGATAGGGATGAAGTACACCGAGGGGTTCACCCGGCTGTGGCCGAGTGTGTTCACGGGCCTCGGGATCGTGATGAGCATGGTGTTGCTGTCCCATGCGGCGAAGACGCTGCCGATCGGTACGGCGTACGGCGTGTGGGTCGGGATCGGTGCGGCCGGTGCGGCGGTTCTCGGCATGGTGGTGCTGGGTGAGCCGGTGACCGCCGCCCGGATCTTCTTCGTCTCTCTGCTGCTGGTGGCCGTGGTGGGGCTGAAGGCGACCTCGGGTCACTGACGCGGCGCCGGGGTGCCCTGCGGTGCCGGGGTGGCCGGGGGTGCCGGGGGTGCCGGGGTGCCGCGGGCGCCCGGGAGGAAGTCGTAGCGGTCCCGGTCGCCGTTGTCCCCGCCGCCGTTCTCGGCGCCGCCGATTTCCGTTCCGCCGCCGGTCGGTGTGCCGTTCTCGGCGCCGCCGGTGTCGGGTTCGCTGATCCCGAGGGTCGGCGGGCTGCTGGGCGCGGTACTCCCGGGGTTGCTGGGCGATGTGCTGGAGGGGGGTTCGGACGGCGTTCCGGTGCTGCCGGGGCTGGAGTTCTCCTCGGTGGGCTCGACGGTTTCTTCGGCGCCGCTTTCGAGGCTGAGGTCGAAGTTCTCGACCGTGGTGCCGCGCAGCGCGGCCTCGGTGTACTGGGCCCAGGTCTGGGCGGGCGTGCCGCCGCCGTTGATGCGGGCCAGTCCGAGTGCCCCGTAGAGCGGTTTCTGTGCGCCGGTGTCGGGGTCCTGGCCCATGATGGCGATGACGGTGGTGAGGTCGGGGGTGTAGCCGGCGAACCAGGCCGCTTTGTCCTCTTCGGCGGTGCCGGTCTTGCCCGCGGCGGGGCGGCCGGCGCCCTGGGCGGCGATGCCGGAGCCGCTTTCGACGACGCTCTGGAGGACGGCGGTGGTGGTGTCGGCGGCTTCGCGGCTGACGGCCTGTTGGGTGTTCCTGCCGGGGAGTTCCAGGTCCTCGCCGCCCTTGCTGACCTTGTCGACGAGGGTGTACGCGCCGTGCCTGCCGTGGTTGGCGAGGGTGGCGTACGCCTCGGTCATGTCGAGGACGCTGGCGGTGGCGACGCCGAGCGCGATGGACGGGTAGGGGGTGAGATCGGGGGTGTTCTTGGGGATGCCGAGGTCGATGGCGGTCTGCTTGACCTTGTCGGGGCCGACGTCCTCGGCCATCTGGGCGTAGACGGCGTTGACGGACTTGTCGGTGGCGATGCGGACGGTGATGGGCCCGTAGCTGATGTCGTCCTCGTTGGAGGGGGCGTATCCGGTGGGTCCGTTCGGGCCCTGGACCATGCGTTTGTTGGTGCCGTCGTACACGGTGTTGGGGGTGATGCGCCGGCCGTCCTGGGTGGTGGAGCCATTGGCGACGGCGGATGTGAAGACGAAGGGTTTGAAGGTGGAGCCGACCTGGTAGTCGCGGCGGGTCGCGTTGTTCACGTACTGCTTGGTGTAGTCGACGCCGCCGTACATGGCGACGACCCGGCCGGTGCCGGTGTCGATGGAGGCGCCGCCGACGCGGACGTTGCGGTCGGCCTCGCGCTCCGTGCTCGTCTGGGACATGACGTTGTCGTCGACGGCTTTGACGAGTGCGTTCTGTTTCTTCTTCTCCAGTGTGGTGGTGATCCGGTAGCCGCCGGTGGCCAGGGTGTTCTCGTCGATGACCTCGTTGCCGGTGAGGTAGTCCTCGACGGCCTGGACGATGTAGCCCCGCTGTCCGGAGAGCCCGGTGGGCGGCTTGACCTTGCCGGGTACGGGGAATTCCATGGCGGCGCGTTCGCCGGCGGTGAGCCACTTCTCCTTGACCATGCCGTCGAGTACGTAGTTCCAGCGCGCGAGGACCGCGGACTTGTTCTGCGGGTGGACGACGACGTCGTAGGCGCTGGGGGCGTTGAGCAGGGAGGCGAGGTAGGCGCCCTCGGCGGTGGTGATGTCGCCGATGTCCTTGCCGTAGTAGGCCTGTGCGGCGGCCTGGATGCCGTAGGCGTTGCGGCCGAAGTAGCTGGTGTTGAGGTAGCCCTCGAAGATCTGGTTCTTGGGCTCCTCGCGGTTGAGTTTGACCGCGATGAAGAACTCCTTGATCTTGCGGATGATGGTCTGTTCCTGGCCGAGGTAGTAGTTCTTGACGTACTGCTGGGTGATGGTCGAGCCGCCCTGTTTGCCCTTGCCGGCGAGGGTGTTCCAGGCGGCGCGGACCATGGCTGTGAGGTCGACGGCCCGTTCGGAGTAGAAGTCGCGGTCCTCGGCGGCGAGGACCGCGTGCTGGACGTTGAGCGGGACCTGGGCGAGCTTGACGTTCTCCCGGTTGATTTCGCCGGAGCGGGCGATGACGCTGCCGTCCTTGTAGAGGTAGACGTTGGACTGCGCGGTGGCGCTGGCGTTGGCGGGCGGGATGTCGACGAGCTGGTATCCGGCGATGAAGCCGCCGACCAGGAGCAGGGCGAGGACGAAAACGGCGCCGAGGACCATCCGCCAGGTGGGGACGGCGCGGCGCCAGCCGGTGCGCTTGGGGCGCCCGGGCTTCTTCGCCCGGCCGGCTTCGCCGCCCTGATCTGCGCTGTTGCCGCTGTTGCCGCTGTTGCTGCCGTGGGCGGACGGGTCCCCGGGGGCCCGGCCCCGGGGTTCGTGTTCGCCGTTCGGCTGCTGTGGCTCGTCGCTCATGTCCGTGCAGACTCCTCGGCCGCGGTCAGTTCCCCCATAGTGCCCTTTTCTGTGGAATAAGCCCCGGATCGACCCCTGAAAAGCGGTCGCGGCGGCCGTCTTCGTTGGACTAAGGTTTTGCGCTTTGGTGTCCAACGCTGTTGGGTGCCCGGGCGATGGGGGTGGATGCGGTGCGGCTGTACGCGGTGGTGGCGGCGGGTGGGTTCCGGCGCTATGCCACTTACCGGACCGCGACGGCGGCGGGAGTGTTCACCAACACCGTCTTCGGTTTCATCATGGCGTACACCTATGTGGCGCTGTGGGACGAGCGTCCGCAGCTCGGCGGCTACGACATGCCCCAGGCGCTCACCTATGTGTGGCTGGGGCAGGCGCTGCTGATGACCTGCGCCATGATGGGTGGCGGTTTCGAGGACGAGCTGATCGAGCGGATCCGTACAGGCGATGTCGCGGTGGATCTCTACCGGCCGGTGGACCTCCAACTGTGGTGGCTGGCAGGCGACTTGGGTCGGGCGACGTTCCATCTGCTGGGCCGCGGCATCGTGCCGATGCTGCTGGGCTCGCTCGCCTTCGATCTGGCACTGCCCGCCTCGCCGGGGGTCTGGCTGGCCTTCCTCGTCTCGGTGGCGCTCGGTGTCGTGGTCAGTTTCGCGATTCGCTATCTGGTGGCGCTCTCCGCGTTCTGGCTGCTGGACGGGGCGGGGGTGTCGCAGATGACGGCCCTGGCCGGGATGTTCTTCTCCGGGATGCTGCTGCCGCTGACGCTGTTTCCCGGGGTGCTGGGCGACGTGGCGCGGGTGCTGCCGTGGTCGTCGCTGCTCCAGGTGCCGGCCGATGTGCTGCTCGGCAAGAGCACGGGGTGGGGGCTGGTGGAGGCGTACGCCTTCCAGGGCGGCTGGGCGCTGACGCTGCTGTTGGTAGGGCGGTTGGTGCAGTCGGTGGCGACGAGGAGGGTGGTGGTTCAGGGTGGCTGAGACGGCCGGTGCGGTGAAGGTGGCCGAGGCGGCGGACACACCCGAGGTGGTGTTCGTCGAGCGGTCGAGGCTCGTCGAGGGGGTCCGGGCGTACGGGCTGATCGCGACGATGTGGCTGCGCTCGACGATGGCGTACCGCGCCTCGTTCGCGATGACGGCGTTCGGGAACTTCGCGGTGACCGCCTTCGACTTCGTCGCGATCCTGCTGATGTTCCAGCACGTGGATGCGCTGGGCGGATACACGTTGCCGGAGATCGCGCTGCTGTACGGGGCCTCGGGTACCGCGTTCGGTCTCGCCGACCTGGTGATGGGCTCGATGGACCGGCTGGGGCGGCGGGTGCGCGACGGCACGCTGGACACGCTGCTGGTACGGCCGGTGCCGGTGCTTGCCCAGGTCGCGGCGGACCGGTTCGCGCTGCGCAGGATGGGGCGGATCACCCAGGGGGTGCTGGTCCTGGGGTACGCGCTGGTGACGCTGGACATCGGGTGGACACCGCTGAAGGTGGCGATGCTTCCGCTGATGCTGCTCAGCGGGGCGGCGATCTTCGCGGCGGTGTTCGTGGCCGGGGCGGCGTTCCAGTTCGTCGCGCAGGACGCCTCCGAGGTGCAGAACTCCTTCACGTACGGCGGGAACACGCTGCTCCAGTACCCGCCGTCGATCTTCGCGAAGGATCTGGTGCGCGGGGTCACGTTCGTGGTGCCGCTGGCCTTCGTGAACTGGCTGCCCGCGCTGTATGTGCTGGGCCGGGACTATCCGCTGGGTCTGCCGGACTGGGTGGCGTTCCTGCCTCCGGTGGTGGCGGGCCTGTGCTGGCTGCTCGCGGGCCTGGCCTGGCGCTCGGGTCTGCGCGCGTACCGCAGTACAGGCAGTTGACGAAAACATCGGGCAGGGCGAGGGCAAGGGCGAGGGCATCGGACATGAACGCAGAAACCGGCACCGGCACCGACACCGACACCGGCACCGACACGGACATCGGCAAGGGTGAAGACACCGACTTCATCGAGCTCGACAACGTCGAAAAGGTCTTCGACGTGCGCCGCAAGACCGGCTTCATGCGCAGTGAACGCCGCCAGGTGCGAGCGGTCGACTCCATCAGCTTCCGCGTCGCGCGCGGCGAGATGGTCGGCTACATCGGCCCGAACGGTGCCGGGAAGTCGACCACGATCAAGATGCTGACCGGCATCCTCACCCCGAGCGGCGGCCGGCTGCGGGTGGCGGGCATCGACCCGTCCAGGGAGCGGACGAGGCTGGCTCACCGTATCGGTGTGGTGTTCGGCCAGCGCACCACGCTCTGGTGGGACCTGCCGCTGCGCGACTCGTACCGGCTGATGCACCGGATGTACCGGATTCCCGACGCCCGCTACCGCGAGAATCTGGACCGTTGCATCGAACTCCTCGATCTGGGCGAGCTGTTGGACGTACCCGTACGGCAGCTGTCGCTCGGGCAGCGGATGCGCGGGGACATCGCGGCGGCGCTGCTGCACGATCCCGAGGTGCTGTACCTGGACGAGCCGACGATCGGCCTGGACGTCGTCTCCAAGGCCAAGGTCCGTGGATTCCTGCGGGACCTGAATGCCGAACGCGGCACGACCGTGCTGCTCACCACGCACGATCTGACGGACATCGAGCAGCTCTGCAAGCGTGTGATGGTGATCGACCACGGCCGTCTGATGTACGACGGGGCGCTCGCCGGACTGCATGAGGTGGGCGAGAGCGAGCGGATGCTGGTGGTCGACCTGGAGCGTCAGCTCCCGCCGATCCGGCTGGAGTCTGCGCCTTCGGTCCGTACGGTGAAGGTGGAGGGGCCGCGTCAGTGGCTGGCCTTCCCGGCCTCGGAGTCGGCCGCACCGCTGGTCGCCCGGATCGCGGCGGACTACCCGCTGGTCGACCTGTCGGTGCGGGAGCCCGACATCGAGGCCGTGATCGCGAAGATGTACGCGTCGGCCGGCGGCATGTAGATCGGTGACGGGAGCGTACGCGTTCAATAGGCTGCGCGGTATGACAAGTGACCTTCCGGAAATGCGTGCTTCCGATGCCGAGCGCGAGCGAGTCGCCGAGACCCTGCGCGAGGCGGTGGCCGAGGGCCGGCTGGAGATGGAAGAGTTCGAGCACCGGCTCGAAGCGACCTACAAGGCGCGTACGCATGGGGAGTTGGAACCGCTCGTCCGAGACCTTCCGGCACCGGGCACCCAGTTGGACCCGGTGGGCCCCGCCCCGGCTCCGGCGGCGACCGGTTCGGCCGTGCGGTGGGCGGACCGTATCGGCAAGCCCGCCACGTCGCGCGGCGCGTTCGCGGTCTGGGGAGGGTTCGGCCGCCGGGGAAACTGGACGGTGGGCCGGAAGTTCACCGCGTTCACGATGTGGGGCGGTGGCGAGATCGATCTGCGCGAGGCGAACTTCGAGGACCGTGAGGTGGTCATCCGCTGCTTCACGATCATGGGTGGTATGCGCGTGACGGTCCCGCCGGAGCTGAATGCCGAGGTCAGGGGCATCGGCATCATGGGCGGCTTCGGCGAGCGCTCGAAGGACGCGGGAGCTGCGTCGCCGGATTCCCCGCGGGTGCGGATCACCGGGTTCGCGCTGATGGGCGGAGTCGGCGTGGAGCGCAAGCGGAGCAAGGCGCAGAAGCAGCGGCTGAGGGACGCGGAACGGGCGCGGGAGCTGGACCGGGAGCGCGGGCGCGAGCGGGGGCGGCTGGAGAAGGGTGAGGGAGACCGCTACTAGGACTCTTCCGATCGCGCCGACTCTGCCGCTACCAGGCGGGGCGCAGATCCTGAGGCTCTGTGAACAGGTCCTCGCGTTCGGCTTCGGCTCCGCCCGCCAGCCAGAGGTACCCCGGGCTCGGCGGGAACTCATCGGTCGGCGGCGCCGCGCTGTGGTAGCGCTGGGTGTCCGGTAGGGGCACCTCGGCCAGTGTGCCGTCCCGCATCGTCCACAGGCCGAAGACATCGTCCTCCTCGTCGTGGATCAGCACCTGCACTTGCCGGGGATCGGGCCACGGTAGCGACTCCAGATGCCTCAGCAGACCGGTGCGGGGCTTCATGTGGTCGAACTCGATGACCCACCCTCCTGCGAACAGGTCGAGCGCCCGGAACGTGCCACACCAACTGCGTGACTCGTCGGGGAGGGTCAGTGGTTCCATGACCTCGTCGGCGTACAACGCCAGCACAATGACCTGTGCGATTCTGCTCATGGCAGAGTATGACGGCACGCCGCGCAGGGGTGACAAGCGGTTTTGGCGCGGGTGTCCCGCCGTCAGAACTGGTCGGAGACGGGCCGGTCGTGTTGCAGGGCCGGCAGGTCGACCAGTGAGCCCAGCCGCTGGTAGCCCGTGTCGTTCAGGTGGAGATGATCGCCGCAGTCGTAGGCGGGCCGCAGCCGGGCCGGGTGGTACGGGTCGCGGGCCGCCTTGTCGAAGTCGATGACCGAGTCGAAGATCCCGCCGGCCCGGATCAGCTCGTTGACCTGCTCCCGTACGGCGTTTTGCGCGGGTGTCCAGGTGCGGAACCCCTCGTACGGCATCAGCGTCGCCCCGACGACCCGCAGCCCGCGTGCGTGGGCGCGCCGGGTCATGGACCGCAGCGCGTCCGCGATGCGCTGCGGGTCGGTCTCCTGCGGGAACTGCTGCACATCGTTGATGCCGAGCGCGATGACGACCGTCTTCACCCCGGCGACGTCCAGTACGTCGCGGTCGAAGCGGGCGCTCGCCCGTACGCCGCGGCCGTCGTGCAGGATGCGGTTGCCCGCGATGCCGGCGTTGACCACTCCGTACCGGCCGCGCAGCCGGTCGGCGAGCACGTCGGGCCAGCGGCTGTTCGTGTCGAGGGTGGAGCCGGTGCCCGCGGTGAGCGAGTCGCCGATCACCGCGATCGTTCCGGCGGCGGTCTCGTTGTGTACGTCGACGGCGGTGAGGTAGCGCCAGTCGGTGGTGCGCCAGGTGCCCCGCCCGTCCTCCACGTACGACGTCTGGTGGGTGCCCGGGTGGATGGTGACGGGGCCCTCGGCGGTGGGGGTGCGCAGGGTGACGACGAGATCGGCGTCGGCGGCGACCGGGACGAGGACCGGGTCGCTGACGATCTGTCCGCCCGCGGCGACGGTCGCGGCGGCGACGCCCCGGAAGGTCACGGGGCGGGTGTTGACCGTGGCCCGGTCCACGACCAGCGGGTGAGTGCCGAAGAGGTTGGAGAGGGTGATGCGGGCCGCGTCGCCGCCGATGCTGGTGTGCACGACATTACGGATGGTGCGCCGGGTCAGGTCGCTGCCGTTGTGCGTGTCGATCACCCCGGTGGTGGGGGCCGCCGCCCAGGTGCCGAGCCAGAGGCCGGTGGAGTGGGCCGGTGCGGCGGGCGTACGGGCCACGGACCGCGGGTCGGGTGCGGCGACCTGCTGCGACCGGGTGCCGGAGCCGGAGAAGAGCAGGGAGCCGGCGAACGCCACGCCGGCGGCGAGCGCGGCGGTGCCCGCCACGAGGGCGATGTGCAGGGCGTACCCCTGGCGCCTGGGCATGGACGGTGTGTCTCCTCGTGGTTAATCGGACTGATCCCATGATGGGGCAAGGTGTCGGGAACTCGGCGTGCGGCTCGGGAGTAGGTCAGGTAGGGACAATGCGTACGGGACACCGGGGGCGATGCGTACGCGGACGGGTGGAGCGGATGGAACGGATCGATGGGACCGGACCCGGGGAACAGGGTGCGGGGCGGCCGGAGCGTGCCCGGGAGCAGGTGGCGGGCGCGGCCCGTCCCGCGCCCGGCGGCCGCCCGGCCCCCCTCGCCTCGTTCGCGTACACCGCAGCCGACGAGGAGAAGCGTCGCGGTGTACGCCGGATGAAGACCACGGCCACGGGCCTCCTTCTGCTGGTCGCGCTCGTGTACGTCCTCGCCACCTGGGCGAAGAACGTGGGTGTGGGCGGCTGGCCGGGCTTCGTCGCCGCGGCCGCCGAGGCGGGGATGGTGGGTGCGCTGGCCGACTGGTTCGCCGTCACGGCGCTGTTCAAGCGTCCGCTCGGCCTGCCGATCCCGCACACCGCCATCATCCCCACCAAAAAAGACCAGCTGGGAGCCTCCTTGGGTTCCTTCGTCGGCGAGAATTTTCTCTCCGGCGATGTCGTACGCAGCCGCATCCACGCCCTGGGTGTCGGTGGCCGGCTCGGTGCCTGGCTGGCCGAGCCGGATCACGCCGACCGGGTGACCGCCGAGCTGTCGACCGCGCTGCGCGGCGCGCTGACGGTGCTGCGGGACTCCGATGTGCAGGCCGTGGTGGGTGAGGCGATCACCCGGCGGGCCAATGCGGCGGAGATCGGTCCCGGCCTCGGCAAGATGCTGGAGAAGATCGTCGCGGACGGCGGCCACCGCAGGATGGTGGACCTGATCTGTGTGCGCGCCCACGACTGGCTGGTGCTGCACAGCGATTCCGTGATGGACGCGGTGCAGGGCGGGGCACCGGGCTGGACGCCGCGGTTCGTCGACAAGCGGGTGGGGGAGCGGGTCTACAAGGAACTGCTGCGCTTCATCACGGAGATGCGGGACATGCCGGGGCACCCGGCGCGCGGTTCGATCGACACGTTCCTGACGGACTTCGCGGCCGACCTCCAGACGGACTCGGACACCCGGGCACGGGTGGAGCGGCTGAAGTCGGAGATCCTGGGGCGCGGCGAGGTCCAGGAGGTCATCGCATCGGCCTGGTCGTCGGTGCGCACGATGATGATCGCGGCTGCGGACGACGAGCAGAGCGAGCTGCGGCTGCGCGCGCGGGCCTCACTGCTGACGTTCGGCGCGCGGCTGGCGACGGACGGGCGGATGCAGGCCAAGCTGGAGGGCTGGCTGGAGGACGCGGCGGTCTATGTCGTCACGACGTACCGCGCGGAGATCACGTCGCTGATCAGTGACACGGTCGCGAGCTGGGACGCGGACCAGACATCGAAGAAGATCGAGGCGCACATCGGCCGTGACCTGCAGTTCATCCGGATCAACGGCACGGTGGTGGGTGCGCTGGCGGGGCTGCTGATCTATACGGTGTCGCGGGCACTGGGGGCGTAGGGCCCGGGGTTCCGGCTCGTCGGAGCCTTGAGGGTTCCGGGCGCGTACCCGTCCTGTCGTACGGATACGCACCCGGCTTACGCGGGGGAGTGCCCTTGAATACGCACATGGTCCCGCCCGCGTTCAACGCATCCGGCAGATGATCAGCGGCTGATCACCGGCAATCCGTACGCGATTCAGGCGGCCCGGCGGGTGACCGCCCACGACGCGGCGGCCACGCCGCCCGCCACGGCGAAGACGGCGGGCCAGGCGCCGACCTTCTTGGCCAGCGGATGAGAACCGGCGAACGCGGCGACATACGCGGTGGTCAGCCCGACGGCCGCGCGCGGCCCGGCCTGCCGGTTCCACTCGTACGCGGCGACGCTGCCCGCGGCGGCGAGGGCGACTCCGCCCAGCGGCCGCTTCTTGGTCCACCGTGCGACGGCGTACCCGCCGACCAGCCCGCTCGCCGCCACCGCCGCTGCCGGAACCTTCGCCATCGCAGCCACCTTCGCCTTCTTGTCTGAGTTGTCCGGACCCGGAGCCCGGGTTCTTCGAGGCTAACGCGGCGTGCGGACTTCCTGTCGCCGAGGGGGTGCACAGGCGTTTACTCTTGGGGGTGAACGAGCGTGCACCCCTGCGCGAAGCCCCTGCCGCCGAGCACCGTACGGAGAGTCATGCCCGCGGACATACCTGCCCCGACCGCCACCACGGATGTGGCCCCGCATCCCCGTTTCGCCGTAGGCGTCCTCGCGTTCTGCGGTGTCGTGGTCGCGGTCATGCAGACGATCGTCGTCCCGCTCCTCCCGCACATCCCGGCCCTCACCGGCGCGACCCCCGCCGCCGCGAGTTGGCTGGTCACCGTCACCCTCCTCACCGGTGCCGTCTTCACACCCGTCCTGGGCCGGGTCGGTGACATGTACGGCAAGCGGCGGGTGCTCGTCGCCTCGCTCATGGTGCTGGTGGTGGGCTCGGTCCTGTGTGCGGTCAGCTCCCACATCGGGGTGTTGATCACCGGCCGCGCCCTGCAGGGTGCGGCGCTCGCCGTCGTGCCGCTGGGCATCAGCATCCTGCGCGACGAACTCCCGCCCGAGCGTGTGCTGTCCGCCGTGGCGCTGATGAGCTCGACGCTCGGCATCGGCGCGGCGGTCGGGCTGCCGGTCGCGGCGCTCGTCGTCGAGAACTTCGACTGGCACACGATGTTCTGGGTCTCGGGAGTGATCGGCGTCATCGACATCGTGCTGGTGCTGTGGTGCGTACCGGAATCCCCGCTCCGCACCCGCGGCCGTTTCGACGCCGTCGGTGCGCTGGGGCTGTCCGGGGCCCTGGTCTGCCTGCTGCTCGCGGTCACCCAGGGCGCCGACTGGGGCTGGGCGTCGGCGCGGACGGTCGGTCTGCTGGTGGCCGCCGTCGTCGTGGCGCTGGTCTGGGGTGCGTACGAGCTCCGCGTCCCGACGCCGATGGTCGATCTGCGGGTCTCGGCCCGTCCGGCCGTCCTGCTCACCAACGTGGCCGCCCTGCTGATCGGCTTCGCCTTCTATGCGAACTCCCTGGTCACCGCGCAGATGGTGCAGGAGCCGAAGGCGACGGGTTACGGGCTCGGCGCCTCGCTCGTCGTCAGCGGGCTGTGTCTGCTGCCGGGCGGCGTGATGATGGTGGCGCTCTCGCCGGTCTCGGCGCGGATCTCCGCGAAGTACGGTCCGAAGGTGAGCCTTGCGCTGGCGGCGGGCGTGATCGCGGCCGGATATGTGGTGCGGTACTTCACCAGCCACAGCCTCTGGATGATCATCGCCGGTGCGACGGTCGTCGCCTCCGGCACGGCCATCGCGTACTCGGCGCTGCCCGCGCTGGTCATGCGCGGCGTCCCGGTCAGCGAGACGGGCGCGGCCAATGGTCTCAACACCTTGATGCGGTCGATCGGGCAGGCCTTCTGCAGTGCGACGGTGGCCGCGGTCCTCGCCGACATCACGTTCCTGGTGGGCGGCCGGACGGCCCCGACGCTCCACGCCTACCAGGTGGTCTTCCTGATCGCGGCGGGCGCGGCGCTCGCGGCGATGCTGGTCACGCTGTGCCTGCCGGGCGGCCGTACGCCCACGGCGGGTACGGTCGAAGAGAGCCGCAACGCCCCGGGCGACCGGAAGAACGGTGTGCGGACGATGCCGATCCAGGAGGGCGCATGACCAGCCGCCAGGCCACCGTTCCGGCCCCGGCTCCGGCCCCGGGACCGGAGCCGACCGCTGTCGATCCGGGCACGGGCCGGGACGCGATCCTGCGCGCCGCCCGCAGGGCGTTCACACAGCGCCCCTACGCCGAGGTGACCATAAGGGGGATCGCGGCCGACGCCGGAGTGAGCCCGTCCCTGGTCGTCAAGCACTTCGGCCGCAAGGAAGAACTCTTCAACACCGTCGCCGACTTCGGCCCCGCAGCCGCCGAACTCTTCGACGCCCCGATCGACATGCTGGGCCGCCACATGGTGGTGACGTTGATGAGCCGCCGCCGGGAACTGCAGTCCGACCCACTGCTGCGGGTCGTCTTCTCGCTCGGCAACCGCGACGAACGCTCCCTGCTGCGCGACCGCTTCCACGAACAGGTCACCGACGCCCTGGCCGCCCGCCTCACTGGCCCCGAACGCACCCTGCGCGCCGAATTGATCGCCGGCCACCTCCTCGGCCTCGGCGCCACCCTCAGCCTCCACCGCGAGGGCGCAGGCGCCCAGGCCACCCCCGAACACATCGCGGACCTGTATGCGCCCGCGCTGCAGACCCTGATCACGGGGTGAGGGGCGGGGGCGACGCCGGACCGGGGATGTAAGGTCTGGCCCAACCGGAAGAGGGGGGCCTCATGTTCATCCGTACCAACACGCGCGGCGCTGCAACAGCCGTGGCCGCGGCAGCGGTTCTCGGAGCGTTCCTGGTGGGCTGCACCAGCGTCTCCACGTCGCAGGGGCCGGGTGACGACGTTCCCTATGCGGCGCCGTCCGCGAACGCGTCGGCCATGGTCAAGGCGGCCGACGACGCCGCCGCGGCGAAGAGCGCCTCGGACGAGGCGAGTGCGGGAGCGGAGGCGGCCGAGGCCGCCGGGAACAGTCCGGAGGCCGTACGCGACGCCTTCGCGGGTCTCCAGGCCACGCTGAAGGACAACTGCACCCCCGGGTCGGCGAACTGCGCCTACTTCCTGGGCCGGGTCAACGTTGAACTGGCGCGCCTGGACAAGGCCATGAAGGCGGACGCTCAGGGCCCCGGCCGCTTCAAGGAGCCGCTGGCCTGGATCAGCACCCTGCGCAAGACGCTGAACGGTGACACCTCGACAGCCAACCTGGAGAAGCACCGCTCCGAACTGATCGGCACCCGCGACCGCATCAACACCTGGATGCAGGGCCACCCGGAGGACTACCGCTGACGGTCGCCGTCCTGCGCCGACCGGGCCGGGCGGGCGGCGCCGTCACGGGTGGTAGAGCGCCCGGGACCGGCCCTGGTCGACCGCCCCACCCTCTTCCGCAGGCAGGCCCACATGCAGGAAATAGTCCGCCTGCCACTCCTGTGTACGTCCGGCCTGGCGATTGGTCGTCGTCACCCAGGGCGGGTAGACGCGGAAGGCGCGCTTCCCGCCGGAGCCGTTCCGAGACACGATGCCCCGCTCGCAGAGCACGTCCCGTGGAAACACGAACTGCCCGAAATGGTCGGCTTCACGGGTGCTGATGACGAAGAGACCGACGGGGTCCTCGGAGTCGTAGGGCTGAATCGGCCCACCGGCGGACCGCTTCCACACCGTCACGAACTGGCCGACCTTCGTCGGGGTCGTCCTGGCCACCCGGAACCTGACGGCGGCGCCGTCCACGGTGAATACATGCGCCCCGTACTCGGCGCTCTCCGCCTCGGGCGCCGGCCGGGAACATACGAAACCGCACGGGTCGTAAACCAGAGACTTCGCCGCGAGAAGGTCGGCGTGCATCGACCCGTCGCACGACCAGGGCTCGGGTGCGGGTCCGGGCCCACAAGACGTCATCATTCACCCCATTCTGTCATCGTGCCGCAGGCGGGCGCCGACGAGTGCATGGGGCCGGCTGCCCCCGGGCTCGGACGCCGTGGCTGACCCCGAAGCCCCGCCCGACCGGCGGGCTTAGCCATGCCCGCCCCCGGCCGGTCCGCCGCCCTCCTGTCGGTATGATCGGCGTACAATTTGAACTCGTTCAAAAGGGGGAACGGTTCATGCCTGAGCCGACCGTGCCCGACCCGACCGACACACCCGCCGTCGCCCTGGGCCCCACCGCACTTGTTCTCGGCGCCGCCTCCGCCATAGGTGCATGGGTGCCCGCGTTCGCCACGTTCCCAGGGGCGATCATCGCCGGAGCCCTCGCCGTCACCCTTGGCGCAGCGGGCATCCACTACGCCCGCCACGGCACCGGCCGCCTGTGGACCGCAATCGCCGGAACCACCCTCGGCACCATCGGAGTCGTCGGCACCATCACCCTCATCTGGGCGATCAGCGCCTGAGCCCCGAGCCCCCGCCGGGAGTCGCTCGACCCGCCCGACTCCCACCGGGCGGGCCGCAGCTGCGTCGCCCTAGCCGCGATCGATCTGCGCGGCCCGCCCCGTGAGCAGCCCGAGCACCTGTCCCAGCTGCTCGCGGGCGCCCGGATCGGTGATGATCCCCTCCGCGTCGACCGCGTTCCGGTCCACGGTGATCCGTACGCAGGCCGACTCCACGATGTCCGCACCGGTGTAGCCGAGCACCGTCCGCAGCGTGGCCTCGGCGCCCTGGCCACGGCCGGGGGCGGCGGCGTTCACCCACGCGGTCGGCTTGTCGCAGATCTCGGTGCCGCCGACCGTCCAGTCCAGCAGGTTCTTGAACGCCCCCGGCAGGGTCCCCGCGTACTCCGGCGTACAGACCAGAACGGCATCCGCCTCGTCGATCGCCGTACGCAGCGCGGCCACCGGCTCCGGCAGGGGCTCGGCGTCGTCATCGGGATTGAAGTGCGGGAGTGCCGCGAGGCCACCGTAGAGAACGGTCCGTACGCCCGCAGGCGCCACGGCCTGCACGGTGCGCAGCACGGTCTCGTTGGAGGAACCGCTGCGCAGGCTTCCGGACAGCAAAAGGATCACACGGGGCGTCGACATGTCCGGTCAACCAGTGACGGCAGGGCCTCATTCCCCTGACCACGCCACCCCGGCACGAGCGCGGCCGGCTCGTACCGGGGTGGGCGGTCGGAAGGTGGTGGCGGGATCAGCTGAAGGCGACGGAACGGAGCTTCAGCCGGTCGGAGGCGTGGCCGCCGTGCGGCCGGAGGAGGAAGAAGTCGCCCTCGCAGTCGACGCCGGTGAAGACAACGGCGGTCGCGTCGGTGTTGTTCCACGGAGAGTGGGCGGGGTTCGACGAACCGGGGTCGGCGACCTCGGGCAGGGTGATGCACACCCTGCTCGGCGGGTCGATCAGGAAGGCGACCTGCGGGGAGCCGTCGAGACCGCTGTATGTGTAGCTGAAGTCTCCGGAGGCCGCGTCGGCCGAGGTCGGCACAGCGACGATGAGCGCGAGCGCGCCGAAGGCGGCAGCCACGGTGGAACGAAGACGCATGAAGGGCACTCCTTGTGCGGGAGATGAATCGGAACCGGCCCAAGTCTGCGGCGCTGACCTGCGGTTACTGTCAGACGTGGGGTTCCGTCACCCGGACGGGAACTGCCGAATCGGTTCTGCCCACGGCCATGTGGGTCATGTACCGCGCTCGCCGAGTTGACCGCCGCCGCGGCCGTCTTCATCACCAGCCTCACCGAAACTCTGCCCGCGGGCCTGTTGCCCGCCAGCCCTGACTGCTGGTCGCCGCTGCGGCAGCCGTCCTGGCGGTGCCGGCCGGCAGCCCCGCTCTCGTCTACGTGGCGGTGGTGCTGTGGGGGCTCGGCCGGGGAGGTGCCCCCACCCTCCTGCAGACCGCGGCGGGCGAGGCGGCGGGCAACGAGGCGGATGCGGCGCAGGGCGCGCAGGCCATGCTCGTCACGCTGTGGAACGCGGCCACGGCCGGTGGCGGACTCGTGGGCGGCGTTCTGCTGGACACATTCGGATCAACGGCCTTTCCCTGGGGTGTACTTGTGCTGATGCTGCCGGTTGTGGCGGTGGTGACCGCAGCCCGCGCACACGGATTCCCGGCACGGCGCGCGAGCGCGACCCGGTGAACGTCTCGCAACCTGTCCAAGGGGCCGAACCCGAGGGAGGCATCCTGGCGGACGTGCCCCTTCGGTGCCCGCTGGGACCGGGTGTGGGGCAAGGGGTTGGTTCCTTGAGTGGTGAACCGGCCGCCGCTCTTGGCCTCTTGTGGGTTACAGCGTTTCCGGCCTTCTGATTGTGCTGGGGGGAGGGCCGCCTCCCGTGCGCATTGGGAGTGAAATAAAACAAACGGCGATCTTTGGACCATTTCAGCAGTCAATCCACAAACGCGGTCGTTTGGGTGACCCTGCCGAGCGCCAGATTCCCCCTTGTAACGTTCGAGCCGAAGGGACACGAGCATGGCTGACTGGAAGCAAGTCTCTGGTGGTCTCACGACGATCTCGGTCGGGTCCAGGACTCATGTGTGGGGCGTGAACTCTCTGGGCCAGATGTACCGGTACACCGGGCATGACACCAACCCGTGGGTCGGTATCCCCGGTAAGGCGGTGGACATCGGTGTGGCCGCCGACGGCACCGTCTGGCACGTCAACTCCGCCGGTGGGATCTACCGCTACACCGGAGACCAGGGCTCTACCGACTGGGTCGCCGTCTCCGGCGGCCTCACCCGTATCTCGGTCGGGTCCAGGACTCATGTGTGGGGCGTGAACTCTCTGGGCCAGATCTACCGGTACACCGGGCATGACACCAACCCGTGGGTCGGTATCCCCGGTAAGGCGGTGGACATCGGTGTGGCCGCCGACGGCACCGTCTACCACGTCAACTCCGCCGGTGGGATCTACCGCTACACCGGAGACCAGGGCTCTACCGACTGGGTCGCCGTCTCCGGCGGCCTCACCCGTATCTCGGTCGGGTCCAGGACTCATGTGTGGGGCGTGAACTCCCTGGACCAGATCTACCGGTACACCGGGCATGACACCAACCCGTGGGTCGGTATCCCCGGTAAGGCGGTGGACATCGGTGTGGCCGCCGACGGCACCGTCTGGCACGTCAACTCCGATGGCGCGATCTACCGCTACACGGGAGACCAACCGAGCTGACCCCGGGCAGCAACTGCGAGGGGCCCCTGCCCGGGATGGCAGAGGCCTCTCGTGGGTGAGCAATCAGCGCGGCCGGGCCGGGCCGCTGCCGCGTTGCCCGCCCTCGGCAACGGGAGCAACTGGAAGGTGCTCTGCGAGGCGTAGAGGGCATGACCGAGGAGGGCGAGCAGTCACAGTGTTCCCGCTCCGGCAACAGCTCCGAGTGCGCCCCCGCGCACAGCCGACCGCTCGGAACTCTCACTCTGCGGCGTGGCATTGACGGCCTCCTGGGCGTGTTGATCAGGAGCGTCGAGGGGGCCTCACATACTCCCGGAGGGCAGGGATACCCGCACCTCGAAACGGGCGAGTACCAACATCCGAGTGATCTCAATCGTGTTGATCATCACGCCGTGCTAACTGAACGTATGAGCTAGCGTTCCGAAAGTGATCAAGACCTCAATCCCCTCTGACCAGGCCTCTTCGACCGTCGCAGCACTGACGCAGGCGCTCTTCGGCGAACGCCTGGATCAGCTCCACGAGCCCTGGCGCAAGCTGTTCAGCACTGAGCCGTTCAGCTTCAGAGAAGGGCTGTCGCCCGATGAACGTGCCGCGCTGTCCTACGAGCGTTTACATCTGATCAACGAGGCACTCGACAGCCCCGAGGACTTCGTGGTCGATGTGGAACGACTCACGGCACTGCATGAATGGGCAGGCCCTGTGGACGCGGGATTGGGGACAGTGGCGAGTATCCACTACAACCTCTTCCTCGGCAGCCTCCTCGAAAAACACACGGCGGGCCCGAGCCGCGATCTGCGGGAGTTCGTTGAGCTGCGGCGTACAGGAACGTTTCTGTGCACGGAGGCCGGGCACGGCAACAGCGCCTCCCAACTGGAGACCACCGCCACGTACGACCGAACCGCGGGCGAGTTCGTGCTGAACACTCCCAGTGCGGCCGCCCGCAAGTTCATGCCGAACACCAGCTCCACCGGCGGTCCCAAAACCGCTGTCGTCGCCGCCCGCCTCATCACGGACGGCAAAGACCAGGGCGTCTTCCTGTTTCTTACTCCGCTCAGCGACGAGACCGGGCGACCGATGCCGGGAGTCGAGATACGCAGGCTGCCTCAGACAGCCACCGCCCCTGTCGACCACTGCATCACCTCCTTTGACAACGTCCGTCTGCCACAAGAAGCGCTTCTGCAGTCCGACCACGGACGCCTCACACCGGAAGGCGTCTTCACGAGTTCGATCGGCAGTCCCCGAAAGCGCTTCCTGCACTCCATCGGCCGCGTCACCACCGGCAAGCTCTGTATGAGCGCCTACAGCCTCGGCGTCACGCGCCACGCGCTCGCTGTGGCCGTACGGCACGCCCACACGAGGCAGACTTCCGGCGTGACAGCCGGCGGCAACGTTCCGCTGTTCGCTCACCGCAGCCACCACGCTCCGCTCGTGGACGCCATCGCCACCACCTACGCCGCGACTCTCCTGCACCGCGCCGCGGTACGGCAGTGGGCGCAGGCAACGGAGCCGGAGCGGGAGAACGCTGAGCGGTTCGCAGCCATAGCCAAGGGCTGGATCACCTGGCGGGCCCGCGCCGTCATGACCGAGTGCCGCGAACGCTGCGGTGCGCAGGGACTCTTCTTGGCCAACGGAATCGCGGGCCAGTTGGCAGCCAACGAGGGAACCATCACAGCGGAGGGTGACAACCTCGTCATCTGGGTCAAGGCCGCCGGCGAAATGCTTCTTGGACACTTCACTCCGAAGGAGCCCCATGACGCGCCGCCCGAGGCTCGCGACCTCGACGATCCGGTCTTCCTCCAAGACCTGCTGGCCGACATCGAACGCATCTGGCACCAGCGTGCACGTACGCGCCTGCGCAGCGCACCGGCCGGCAATCCCCTCAACCGATGGAACACCACCGTCACACCGGCTCTGGAACTGGTCGACGCCTACGCACACAGCCAGGCTGCTCAAGCTCTTCTGGACGCCGCCAACCAGGCTCCTCACCCCGAAGCGCAGCGCCAGCTGCGTTTGCTGCACCGCCTGTTCACCCTGCGCCGCGTGGCGGCGCACAGTGGGGACCTGCTTGCGGAGGGCTACCTGACCAGCGCTCAGGTGAGGCAGCTCCCCGACGCGGCCGAGAGTGTCGTCGTGGACCTCGCACCCGAGGCCTTGACCCTCACGAACGGATTCGCCGTAGTGGAGGACGTTCTCCTCGACCATCCCATCAACCATCCTGCTGCCTTCGATGCCATCGAAGGCGGCCTGCTGCGCCGGTGAGGGAATCGGAGTGAGATCTCCGAGCCGTGAACGCCCGGCGGCGTCGTGTCGGCAAAGGGGGTGTCACCCGGGGGACACGGTTCTAGAGTGGCGCGGTGATGACGCGGATGATCGTGCTCAACGGTGGCTCCAGCTCGGGGAAGTCCGGGATCGCCCGGTGCCTGCAGGCGGTCCTGCCGGACCCCTGGCTGGCCTTCGGGGTCGACACACTGATCCAGGCGATGCCCGCGTCCATGCAGGCGTCGGACGCGGGCATCGAGTTCGCTCCGGACGGTGAGGTGGTCGTCGGCCCCGATTTCCGTACGTTGGAGACGGCGTGGATCGAGGGTGTCGCCACGATGGCCCGGGCCGGAGCCAGGGTCATCGTCGACGAGGTCTTCCTCGGCGGGGCGGCGTCCCAGCAGCGATGGCAGAAGGCGCTCGGTGGAGTACAGGTGTTGTGGGTCGGCGTCCGGTGCGAGAGCGCGGTTGCCGCAGCCCGTGAGATCGCGCGCGGCGACCGGGTGACGGGCATGGCGGCGTCGCAGGTGGACGTGGTCCATCGGGGCGTGTTCTACGACCTGGAGGTGGACACGACGCGGAGCGAGTCCATGGAGTGCGCGCGGATCATCGCCGATCGCGTCGAGTGATCCGTTGGGTTGCAGTGGCCGCTTCCGGCCGCAGCACTACACGTCGCCGAGCTCCAGCTCACCGACGACCTGGTCCCCGCTCATCTCCCCGGTCAGCCGGAAACCGAGCTTCAGATAGAACTTCTCGGGCCCGTGCGACCCGGGAACCCAGGTCACGGTCGTGCGCGTCTGCCCGCGCCGCCGTATCTCCTCGCACACCGCCTCCACGGCGAAGCGACCGTAACCGCGACCCTGTTCATCGGCGGCGATGTTCAGCCGCCAGAGCCCGGAGCGGAGCCTGTCATCCGGCTTGTCCGGATCGAACCGGACATCGAAGAAGGCCATGACGAAACCCACGAGCCGTTCACCGTCGAAGATCAGCCGGGGCCAGGCGGCCTCGGGTGCGGCATACGCCTGAGCCAGCGACCAGGCGACCGGCTTCACGAGCCCGTCCTGGTCGGGACGTACTTTCAGCAGGCAGGCGGCCTCGACGTTGTCGGACGTGACCTTTTCGAGGCGAAGTGATGAAGACATGTCTGCAACCTACAGAGCGTGCTGAAAAACCACCGGGATCAGCCGCCGAAGCACGATGCAGGAGCGCCTTCGCCCCCGCTACGGCCATCGGGCCGCGACGGGGGCGTCTGAACGAATTCCCTTGCGGGAAACGTCAGTTGGCGGGCGCCTGGTACAGGCCTCGGCCGGCGCGGTGCGCCCGGGAGGTGCCGACGAGGCGGTCGAGGGTGCTGCGTACGGTGTTGATGCTGTTGGGGGTGAGCTCACGCCCCAGGGCCTTCGTGACCTCACGGGCACGGACAGGTGTGTCGCCGAACGTGGACAGCACCTTCATGGCCATCTCGGTGAGGCTGCCGCTGTCGTCGACGGCAGGCGCGGCAGGCGCGGCAGGCGCTGCCTTCTTCGGTGCCCTGGCCTTTGCGGGCTTGGCGTCCTTCGCGGGCGCGGTGGCCTTTGCGGGCTTGGCGGCCTTGGTGGCGACGGCCTTCTTGGCCGGCTCGCGCTCGCTCTTCGGCTTGGCGGGAGCCTGCTTGCGGCCCTTGGGTGCAGAAGTCTTCCGGGCGGTGCGGCGTGCGGGGGCGGCCGCTGTCGGCTCCTGCGAGACCTCCGCCGGGGTGGCGGAGTCAATGGAATACTGAGCCTGCTGCGGAATCTTGGGAGCGGCAACGCTCTCGGTCTCCGCCTCGGCCTTGACGTCCTCGGCTTCCGCCTTGACGTCCTCTGCCTCGACCTCCTGCGCCTCCGTGTTCGAGGGGGAGACAGGGGAGGTGGACAGCGAGCGCAGGGCCGTCAGTGCGGTCCGCACCGATTCCAGACGCTCGGTGACGGTCGCGAGCTCCTTTTCCAGGGTTTGCTGGTGCTGTTCCAGACGTGGAAGTTCCGCCTGCAACAAGGTAGTTGTGGCGTCGATGGTGTCGAGTGTGTTGGTCTCGGAGGTCATGTTGTCGCCCTTCTCTAGCGGCCGACCGATGGTGACCGATGTGTTGCAGCGTACGGGGCGTTGTGTTGTGGCCGGAAATCGACCTTCGGTGCGAACTGTCAAGGGCCACCTTCAGCACTGACTGCCAGTCTCCTGAAACTCCCTGCCGCGTGTACTGGAGACGGACTGATCGGCACTCGTTTGGCCGCACATGCTTCACTGGGGCCGGCCCGCTCCAGCCCCCACCTCCAGCTCCCTTCCGCCCCCGGTCACCTGCCGTCAGCCGTCGCCGGACACATCGTCGCCGCGCGAGGCGGCCTCAACCATGCGAGCCGTAGTGCTGGCACCGTCGAGCGCCTCGCGGACGATGTCCGCGTGCCCACTGTGGTGCGCGATCTCCCGGAAAACATGCAACAGTACGTGGCGGACGGTCCAGGTGATCGGTTCCGGCGGCGACCACGGGTACTGCGGGAGAGTCACGAGGCGGTCGAGGTCGGGCTCCTGCCGGACCGTGCGATCGAACTCCGCTGCCGCCGCGTGGAAGGCGTCGAGCAGCCCGGCCAGGGTCTCGCCCTTGGTCATCCGGGTGCCGTCGGGGTCGAGATCGGCCCAGTCGACCTTGCCCGGCGCCGTACCGTCGACCACCGCGAGCCACGTCCGTTGTACTTCGCCGAGATGCTTGAGCAGGCCGCCGAGCGTCAGCTCGCTGACGGTGGTGGCGATGCTTGCCTGCTCATCGCCGACGCCCGCGACGGTATAGAGAAAGTTGGTGCGCTGATCGGCAACGAGCGCGAGCAGATCCTCGCGCTCACCGCCCTGCGCGTCGTCGGTATGTATCGTTCCCATGCGGCATTCCCCAACGGTCGGGTCCTGGGACGCCCACACTAGGACTTCACGACGGGACAGACAGCGGAACAGGGCTCAGGGTTGCGACCAGCCGGGATAGAGCAGATTGACACGAACGTGGTTGTCGAAGCGGTCAAGTCCGAAGAAGCGCTGGTCCATGACGATGGCGTCCTTCATCGACGCGTCGTCCAGCACTGCGAAGGTGTAGTAGCCCGCCTCCGGCAGCCCGGCTTCCGCACGTATGACGCCGCTGTCGAGCAGCCGGTCCCGTTCCGCCTGGATGTGTCGCACCAGCGCGTCGTTCGACTCGTCCGAGTCGAGTACCTCCATGATCCGGCGCGCGAAGTGTTCGTTGGCCGCACTGGTCGCCCCGGTGATGTTCGCGCATGCGTAGCGGACCGTTTCCCGGAGTTCCGGCGGCAGCAGCAGATAGGCGAACCGTGTCCCGTGTACGGCCAGACTCTTGGTCGGAGACACGAGGCGGAACGTGAGATCCCGATCCAGACGGGATGTCGGCTCGGCACGTGAGGACCGGTCCCAACGCGTGTACTGGAACGTTCCGTCGACCAGCACCAACGAGCCCGTGCGGCGCTGCCACTGCGCGATCTTCTCTATCTGCCGCTCGTGCACCGTGGTGCCGAAGACCCAGATCGGGTCGCAGAGCACGAGAGCGGACCTACGCTCCGGAAGGTCGAGCTCGGCGGTCTCACTGTGCAGGAGGTCGGCACTGACTTGGCGCATGGGGATGCCGAGGGAATCGCAGAAGTAGTAGCAGGAGTAGTAGACGGGAGGTACGTAGCAGACCTCCTCCACCCCCATCTCCTTCAGCGCGAGGAAGAAGCCCAGCAGAAGGGGGCTCGACCCGCTGGACACATAGACGGCGTCCCGTTCGTAGGCGACGTCGTCCGCCTTGGCGTGAAACCCCGTGATGGCGTCGGTCAAGGAGGTGGAATCGGAGAGGAAGTTGTAGTTCTGGAGCGTTCCGGGATCCTGCGCCACCACATGCGTGCCGTTGAGATACCGGCCCGCGTACGGGTGCGTGGTCTGCCAGCCGGACAGGAACCGGCCTGCCTTGTTCGTGCGCGAGGTGCCGTCCAGCTCACGGTGCAGACGCAGTAGTTCCGCAGGCGAAACGCTCATTCCAATCCCCCAGTCAGACGATCCGGTGGGCCGGTCGGCCCGCCAGCGCACTTTCGATCGTGCCGATCCATGTATCCGCTCGCCGGTGCACACTCTCGGCGGTGTACCAGCCGTGGGCCGGTGTCAGTACGGTGTTGGGCAGCCCGGTGTAGGGGGCCGGCGAGCCGATGACATCGAGGCCCGCTCCGGCGATGGTGCCGTTGTGCAGAGCGTCCGCCAGTGCCTGCGGATCGATGAGTTCGTCCGAGGAGATGTTGACGACGTACGCCGTAGGCTTCATCAGGGCGAACGTCCGCCGGTTCAGCAGATGGTGGCTTTCCGGCGTCAGTGGCAGACACAGGAACACCACGTCGGCGGTTTTGAGCAGCTCCTCCTGCCCGACCTGCGTGGCGCCCTGGATCGTCCTGGTGCTCCGGTTGGCGAACTGGACGCGCATTCCGAGACCCTGGGCGATCGCGCAGATGCGCGTGCCGATGTCGCCTGCGCCGATGACACCGGCGGTCTTCGCCTCGACTTCGAGGGACAGATACCCAGAGGTGGCGGCTCCGGTGCGCACCGCTTGATCGAGCGCGGTGAGGTGGCGGTTGGCGGCCAGATAGAGCGCGACGGCGTGCTCGGCCACCGAGGACCCTGTGTAGCCCGGTGTGTTGCACACCGTGATGTCGTTCGCCTCGCAGTACGCGATGTCGACGTAGTCATAGGCGGTGCCCGTGGTGACGATGAGGCGCAGGTTCGGGAGCTTCTCCAGCGTGGCTCCGCCGAGGTCACGATTGGCGGTGACCAGAATGTCGAACCCGTCTCCTGCGGCGTCTCCGTCCGGTCGCCATACCGGACGCACCAGGGAGTCCAGGCGTGGCCGCAGGCTGCTGGGAACTTCCGCCGGGTCGATCAGGAGCAGGGTGCTGGGCGCTCCCTGAAGGTGCGAGAAGTCGAGGGTCAAGACTCGGTCCGTTCCGTGGTTGTCCCGTGTTCGCGGGGCGATTGCACAATGTCTTCCAGCGCGGTACGCAGCCATACCGCGACGTCGGTGAAGGCCGCATCCGGATTCGGCCATGCGGTGACCGGCCTGCAGTCGCGCGGCAGCGCCTGAAGCGCGCCGAAGGGGAACCCGTGCCAGTCACAGGCCCTGAGCAGCACGGGAACCACGCGAGCGGTTCCTTCGTGGTGGCGTTCCATGGCCCGGCGCATCT
Source organism: Streptomyces sp. NBC_01224 (assembly GCF_036002945.1). NCBI lineage: Bacteria > Bacillati > Actinomycetota > Actinomycetes > Kitasatosporales > Streptomycetaceae > Streptomyces > Streptomyces sp. NBC_01224. The sequence goes on from NZ_CP108529.1 coordinate 5,761,605, forward strand.
CGATGTCCCGGCAGAAGTCGGAGGCCAGGAAGTCGGCGCTGACGAGAAGGAGGATGATGTCGGCCGACTCCAGATTGTCGTCGATCGCCCCGCTCCACTCCTCTCCCACCCGGATCTGCCGGTCCGACCAGGAGTCGAGGAGTCCGCGCCAGCGCAACAGACTGAGGTGCTTCTCCAGTTGCGAACGCAGTTCGTCGTCGCGGTGCGAGTAGGAGATGAACATCCTGGCGCGGCGCGTGGAGGACGGCAGGGGCGAGGACTGCGGCTCGGGAGTCGGAGGCGGAACGGAGACGCGCTGCGGGACCACCGAGGAGGTTGACGAGGGCGACTCGATCGCTCCCAGGGCCGTCAGCGAACTCAGCTCGGCGGGGGTGATGCCTCGGCAGCCACTGATGTCGAATCCCTCGAACTGCCGGGCCACCCGCATGGCCTCGGCTTCGCCGAGTTCCGGGTGCACGTAGCTGCGAATGGCTTCATCGCTGCCGACGGCCGCGATGCGTGTTCCATCGGCATGCCATGCGGTCGAGCGAATAGTGCCGCTGGGGGCGGCCGAGACACCCCGTAAGCGCAGTCCCTCCGATGTCCAGCTGCGCAGATAGCCGTCCTGGCCGGCGCTCAGAAACGTGGTGCCGCCGGGCGGGGACAGAAGCGAGAGGATCGCGCCGTCATGGCCCCTCGTCTGGCCTCGCAGCGTGCGGGACTCCAGGTCCCAAAGCCGCAGGATTCCATCACTGCCACCCGTGACGCACGTGCGGTCGTCGAGGACACAGACGCTGGTGACATGGCCTTCGACGGTGCCGAGCAGTTCCGACTCACCAGCCGCGATCTGCCAGAGTCTGGTCTGCCCGTCCTCACCGACCGAGACCATGCGCCGTCCGTCACTCGTGTACTGGACGGCACGCACGCGAGCCTCGTGACCGGCCAGGGTCTGCATGCCCCCACGCCCCTGGACGTCCCAGATCCTGATGATCGCGTCGGCTCCCGCGGCCGCGACGCTGTGACCGTTCGGTTCGAACACGACCGTCCACAGCCAGTTGCGCGATCCTGTCAGTACCGCGGAGAGCTGGTTGGTCGTCAGGTCCCACAGGCGAACGTCCCAGTCCTCGCCCGCGGTTGCCAGCAACTCGCCCTCCGGGTGGAACGCCAGGGCGCGGATGCCCGCGGTGTGGCCGCGCAGCTCTGCCAGACACTCGCCCGTGTCCGGATTCCAGACACGGGCGAGCTGATCATGGCCTCCGGAGGCGATCAGGCGGCCGTCCGGTGAGGAGGCCACACCGAGCAGCGTGCCGGAGCTGCCCGACAGAACCTCCAGGCACTCGGCGGTGGCGGTGTCCCAGAAGCGAATGGTGGAGTTCCGCCCGACGCTGGCGAAGTACTGGCCGTCACTGTCGGCGGCAACGGGCCAAACCGGCCCGTTGAGGCTGCTGATCACGCGTTCGCAGCGGGCTGCGGAAGGGTCCGCGATGCTCCATACGCGAATGGTCTCGTCGTGGCTGCCGGTGATGAGTACGTCGCCCGATGGTGTCCTGGTCACGGCCAACGCCCATACCGACGAGGTATGCCCCGGCAACTCGGCGACAAGACCGCGGCTCTCCATGCTCCACACCCGGATGACTCCGTCGTCGCAGCCGACGAAGACGTGCCTGCCATCGGTGGAGAACTTCACACATCGGCCGGCCACCCGCTCGCCGCCCGTCAACAGGACTTCCTCGCCGGTGCTCGTGTCCCAGACGCGCAGGCATGCCTCGTCGCAGGCCGCCGCGAGCAGAGGTGCGGTCGGTGCGCTGTGCAGGCTCCAGATCTCCGCGTCCATCCGGCACAGGACGCGCGGTTCCGCCTCTCTCGGGGCCACGGACCAGGCGAGGATGCGCCGGTCTTCCCCGGCACTGAACAGGGTGCGTCCGTCGGCGGAGAAGACGACACTGCGGGTCTGCCGGTCGTGACCGGCGAAGTCGGTGGGCAGATTCGTCGTCAGATCCCAGACCCGCAGTCGGCCGCGCTCGTCGGCACAAGCGAGCCTGCCGCCGTCCGGTGAGTAGGCGACTGCTCTGATCCAGTCCGCCTGCCAGGGCAGGGTACGCAGCCTGGTCCCGTCCGGCACGTTGACCAGGATCACGGAACCGCCGCTCTGCCCGATTGCCGCGACCTTCCCCTCGGGGGAGAATTCAAGCGCGAAGACGTAGTGGTAGACGCCGGGAAACCGGCAGCCGGAGAACTCCGTCTGACGCGCATCGGCACGGGAGAGGCGCAGCCCCGACAGGTCCAGCCGGCGCAGCACGAGCCGGGACAGGTCGAGTCCGGACAGGTCGCTGGTCCAGGCGTGGTGGATGGACAAGGCATTCGCGGCGAGGAAGGTGCCGTACGCGTCGGTGCCGATCCGGGAAGCATCCAGCAGGGCCAGCAGACGCGGCGCGACCTGGATGGCCGAGCCGAGCCGGTCCTGCAGCATGTTCATCATCGGCCCGGACAGAAACCGGCGCTGCGCCTCGCGTACGTGTTCCGGGGCCCCGGCGTCCACCAGGGCGAACCGGCACAGGACATCGGGCCTGCCGGTGTGGACTTCCTCGACGCAATCCAGGTTCAACCGGGCGGTGACAAACTCCTGAATCATGTACTGGAGGTAGAAGCTGCCGTCGCTCTCCTGGATCAGCGACCTGCGCCGCAGCCGTTGCAACAAGGTTCCTGCCGTGCCTGATCCGGCACGTGAATCGGCGGAGATCTCACGGACCGTGAGCGGCCTGCGGGCCGCCGCGAGGCGGAACAGCACCATGCGTTCTTCGCTCGTCAGCCGCTCGAAGTGCTGATGGAACAGCCCCTCCAGCTCCCCGAAGACGAACTCGCCCGACTCGACGAACCGGGCGATGCTCCCGTCGTGTATGTCCAGGATGAGATCGGAGGCGAGCTGGATCGCCAGCGGGTTTCCGTCGTACTTGCTGACCAGCTCCCCGCGCAGTCGCACATCTCCGCGCAGACCTCGGCGGGCCAGCAGCGTCCGGGCGGGGACCTTCGGCAGACCCTGGAGGTGGAGGGTGCGCACCGTTGTGCTTCGCTCCCGCAGAAAGGAGGGATTCTCGCGCGAGGTGATCAGCACGGTCGACCGGTGTGGTTCCGAGGCCAGGCGGCTCAGCAGGGTGCCGTACTCCTCATAGGCCGGACGGAACTCGTTGGAGAACCGCTCGGAGTCGAGCAGCACCTCAAGATTGTCCAGGACGACGAAGCAAGACTCGCTGGTCAGACACGCGATGAGCTGCTCGGTGGGCGTCCCGTCCGACCGGGTGTCCCTGTCGGGGAACAGCGAGAGAATTCCATGCAGCAGTTCGTCCACGGACGGCGCGTTCGTCAGCGATACCCAGATGGTCCGCCTCGGCGTCTTGGCCCCGGTGTGCGCGAGTCGGAAGGCCAGCGCGCTCTTGCCCACACCGCCGAGTCCGTGCACCGTGCACACTCTGCAGCCCGACTCGACGTAGGTGAGGAGCCTGCTGACTTCCCGCGTCCGGTCGACGAAATCGTCCGGCGGTGCGTGATACGTACTGAACAGGTAATCGATCGACATGGCTCTCACATCCGGATTGCCCCCGTGAGGGACGCGGAGTCCCTGACACCCCACCGCGCAGCTCAGACGGTGGTGGGCGCGATTGTAGTGGTCGGACGAGGACTCACAGAGCCTTGCTTTCGGCCCTGTTGAGACCTCATACGGCCTTGACCATGGGGGTGATGTCGACCAGCACCACAGCACGTTCACCCGGGCATGATTCGTTGCCTCGACGGATGGGGTCGACGTGGTGGCTGACCCGCTCGTCATGGATGCCGTAGGACTCCAGCGCCTCCTCCAGGTCGAAGGACGCCTTCAGTAGATCGGGGGACACTTCACCGGGGCCGTTGCCCGAGCAGACCACATCTGCGACGTAGTTCGTTCCGCCGATGGCGTTCCGTTTGTAGATGAGGTGGGCGAAGTGGAAGGGCTCGCCGTCCTGATGCAGGAAGTTCGGCGAAGAAACGGCCGTCCCGTCGCCGTCCTCGACGGAGAGTTTGATGAAGTGCACGCCCACGTGCATGGGCAGATTCCGCTCCCGCTCGCTCCACCAGGTCTGGGCGAAGTCGAACAGAACGATCCTCTCCAGCAGGGGATTGGACTCCGCTCGTGCGGAGATCGCGGGAAAGAACCGATCCATCCCCTTGTGCTCCGGGTTGTAGCCACCCTGGAAGTAGTGGGTGACTTCGCCCAGGCGGGCGTCGCTGACCTTGGGCACCCAGTGCAGCTTCTTCTCCCAGGGAAGAAGCACCGCGCAGGAGTGCCGACGGTAGCGGTGCAGCAGAGGATCTCCGTAGGGGTCCGGCGGGAGGTCGGCGAACTCCTCCTTCAACTCTCCGAGCCAGGTGTCGATGAGGTCCGGCTCGAATTCCCTCGACAGCGAGAACCGTTCGAAACCGTTGGCCGTCAGCGACGGCTCCTGATGCCCCTGCACGCCGAAGCCCCTCCCGTATGCCCCTGTTACGCCTGGTGGGCGATGTGCCCCGCGAGTGACATGCCCAGGTCGAAAGGCTGCCAACCCCAGCGGTCGACAGTCCTGTTGGCGTACCGTCCGGACGAATCGTGATCTCCACGTTCACTACGAGGGCGTCCGTGGGTAGGCTCCAGCGGGACTTGCCGGCCAGGAGGCAAGCGCACCCGCTTGCGACCAGACGGAGATGTCATGACTTCGCCGGCCTCAGCCCCCACCGCCACCGTCACGCCTGAAGTGATCAAGCATCTTGAATTCATCCAGGCGATAATCTCCCGCTTGAGCAACGGATCCTTCCTGATCAAAGGATGGACGCTGACAGTGGCCGGGGTCTTCTTCGGTGTTCTGGTGGGCCGTCCGGGCTGGCCGCTGGCGTCGGCCGGGCTGATACCGATCGTAGGGTTCTGGCTGCTCGACAGCTTTTTTCTGCGTCAGGAGAGGTTGTTCAGGAGGCTCTACGACGACGTTCGCAGGCCGGGAACCGGTGTCGAACTCTTTTCGATGAACGTCCAGCCGTACCACTCGGCGGTGCCATGGTTTGAGGTCGTTCGTTCGTACACGGTGGTCAACTTCTACGGAATGCTCGCGTTGATCGATGTGGTGTTCATCGGATGGGGAGTGGTCAGGGCCCTGACGTCCTGAGCTCCCGGCGCAGCCGGTCGGCGATCTCCTTGCCGACCGTGGCCCCGTTGGACGGCCAGATGCCGCCGAAACGGTCATCGCGCCAGCGCGGCACCAGGTGTACATGCGCGTGAAAAATGGTCTGCGAAGCTGCTGCCCCGGCAGAACTGATGACGTTCATTCCGTCCGGCCGCAAGGTCGTGCGCAGTCCGGCCCCCACAGTCGAAACCGCTTGCATGAGGCTGGCCAGGGGTGGTCCCGGCAGGTCGAAGAAATCGGTGTAATGGGATTTCGGAATGACCAGCGTGTGCCCGACGGCTGCCGGACGGAGCGGGAAGAACGCCAGATTCTCGGCATCCTCGTAAACCGATTCTGCCGCGGCTTCCCCTGCTCCGATGCTGCAGAATTCACATTCCGGCAAAGCTACCTCGCAACATATGAGGAATCGACCCGTTCGCCGGGGTCGTTGCAACCGTCTTCGTGGACCGAATTGTAGGCGGGGCATGGGTCCCCGATGCTGAGGTCTGGGGAGGTCGGTGTTCCGGCGGCGCCCCCAAGCGGCACGTCCGCCTCGGCCGCCGGCGCCGCGCTCGTCGCGGCCGGCGGCCTCCTGGTGATCCGCCGCCGTAAGGCACGGCAGCACTGATACACCGGTGCCCCCGTGCTCCGCAGTCACGAGCACGGGGGGCGCTGTCGTGCGCTGGATCGCCCCGGCCGGGGTGGTGGCCCGGCTGTCTCAGAATCGAACCTCTCCGAGCGTCCCTACGTCCGGATCGGTGAGCGCCGCCTGTCGGCCTCCGACACCGTCCAGGCCCAGCCGCAGAGCTATGACGATCAGCGCGGCAACGGCGAATCCCGCCCCCGCCCAAGCGAGTTGACGGGCACCGTACTCGGCCAGGACCCAGCCCCCGACCGCGGTTCCGATGGTGATGCCGAGGTTCGAGAACGAGATGAAGAGGCTGTTGCCGAACTCGGGCGCGTCGACGGCGTCCCTCCCCAGCCAGCTCTGGCTCACGATGAGCCCGCCCGAGTGCACGGCCCCCCAGACCAGTACGGCCAACACCATCGGCGCGAACAGCGGGCCGACGGCGTACAGGAGCACGTAGACGAGCAGACACAGGACGGGGTAGGCGACCACCGTACGAATCAGGTTGCGCCGCAACAGCCCACCGAAGACGAAATTCCCGAGGATCATGATGACGCCGAACGCCATCAGCATGGCGCTGACCCAGGTGCCGTCCATGTGCGTGACCTGGCCGAGGTACTCGGCGAAGTAGCCGTAGACCGAGAACATCGCCGCGAAGACGAAGACGACCGACGTGATGGTCAGCCACATCCGGGACCGCTTGAGAACGCTCAACTGGGCACCGTAGGATGCCCGTTGCCCGACAGGCATCGACGGTACGAACCGCAGGATGCCGAGGAAGGCGATCAGGTTGACGAGCGCGCCGAACCAGAACGCCGACGCCAGGGACACATGCTCGGCGAGGTACGAGGTCAGCGGCACACCGAAGGCGAAGCCGACGGTGACTCCGCCGAACACGGTCGTCGTGGCCCGGGTCGCGTCTCCGGCGGGCGCCAGCCGTGCGGCGGTCGCGAGCGCGACCGCGAAGAACACCGGATGGAAGAGGGCGGGAACGACGCGGAAGGCCAGCATCACCTCGTATTGCGTGGTGAGCGCGTAGACGGCATTGGAGACGGCGAACACCGCGATTGCGGCGGCGAGCACCTTCTTGCGGTCGATGCCGGAGGCGAGCAGCGTTGTGAACGGCCCGGACACGGCGATGACCAGGGCAAAGACGCCGACGAGCCATCCCGCGGCGGACGGAGTGACACCGAGCTCGGCCGAGACCTGGGGGAGTACGCCGACCATGCCCATCTCGGTGGTGATGATCCCGAACACGCCCAGGGCGAGCACCAGGACGGTGAGGGAGGTCTTTCTCATGGCGACCCTTCATCAAATCTAGAAAAGTAGATGCATTGAGTTGTCGAACAGGGCGGGTGTACGGAAATCGAGTGGGCTACAGGTGGGCTACAGCTCGTCGCGGACGTGCGCGGCGAACTCGGCGATCACCGTTTCGTTGCGTCGGTAGTACGTCCACTTGCCGATGCGCTCCGAGGTGAGCAGCCCCGCGTCCTTCAAGGTCTGCAAGTAGCCGGACACCACCGACTGTGCCAGCCCGGCACGCTTTTGGATGTCGCCGACGCACACGCCGATGTGGAAGCCGAGCCCCTGCTGCCGGTAGGAGTCCTCGTCGAAGTACTTCTCCGGCTCCTTGAGCCACTGCATGAACTGCAGGCGCGCGGGGTTGGCGAGCGCCTTGTGTACGGCCAGCGGATCCACCGGTCTGCCTCTCCATGCTCTCTACAGGAACGCATCTAGCTTTCGCGATACGTAGTGGCAAGTCAAATCGATCCGCGTCGCCCGCCCCTTCCGACAGCTCTGAGGAGTCAGAACGATCTTTCCTTGCACCCGGTTGGTCTCGCTGAGCTCATGGGCCTTGGCCGCGGCTTCCAGCGGCAGCACCTGATCGACGGCGAGGTGGAGGCTGCCTCGTTCCACCAGGTCGGCGATGCTCTCCAGATCGGCACCGGAAGGGTTGAAGCCGAATTGGACGAACCGCAGACCGTGGAGGTGGGCCTGCTCCCGGGCGGCAGCCCGGTCGGGACCGGTGCCTCTCACGTCGATGAGGATCCCGTCCGGCGCGAGCGTATCGAGTGACCGGCGTCCCGCCTCGGGGAGGCGTTTGTTGCCGACGTGCCCGCTGGGAGATGCGGTTCTGCCCCGAGCGCGTAGTGGTGCTGCCCCGGGTCTGCCCCGGGGGCGCTTTTCAGAGGCGGGCCGCTGTTGTGAGCATGGAGACCGGCCAGGAGGAGGGACATATGCGCGCACAGTCCTCGCTGGAGGCGGAGTTCGCTCACGCTCAGGCAGCGCGGTCACGGCGGAGCGGCGAGCGAGGCGGAGCGGTGGCGGTGAGCGCCGGACCGCAGCCGCCGGGGGCGCTGCTCGCCCTGCAGCGCAGCCTCGGGAACGCCGCGGTCACAGCCATGATCAAGCGAAGCCGCCACGAACACGGCCCCGGGTGCAGCCCGGCCGACTCCGGCGGGGCCGTCGGTGTCGGTGTCGTGCAGCGCGCCAAGAAGAAGGACTGGAAGCTCGGGTCGACGAGCAACGAGCTGGCCGCCGTGAAGACGGCGCACTCCAGCGGTCCACTGGTCGATACGCTGCACCACATCATTCCCAAGTCGCTCTTCCAGCCGTTCCTCGCTGTGCTGACCCCCGCTCAGGAGCAGCAGATCAGCAACACGCTGGCACCACTCGCCCCGAAAGCGTTCGGCACGTCCGACGTCGACAAGGCACTGAAGAACATGCCGACCAACTTCCGCGTCGGCCCCCGGCCCGAGGACAGGACCGACGACCCGGGGGACGGCCTCGACCTGAACAAGGACGCCAAGGGCAACACCACGCCCCGCTCCGCCGAGCTCGAGAACGCCTTCAATTACATGACGGCCGCCATCAACGCGGGGGCGGTCACCCAGGCGGACTTCGAAAGCAAGTTCCTCGCCCCGGTCGAGGCGGCGTGCAAGCTGCACGGGACCAACATCGACATCGACCCCACACGGGGGACATGGTTGCAGGACAGCAGCGGCAAGTACCACATGCCCTAGTGTGTTTCGAAAGTGCTGGTCACAGCCCGACCCGAAGGGGGCGACCGCGCCGGTGCGGGCCCTGTTGGTCCTGACGAACCGAGAAGTCGCCCGCTGACCGACGATCTACACCGAAGTCATCCGCCCACAACCAGCGTGAGCACACCGACACCGACGCACACCAGGCCCGTGACCCGCCACGTAACGATGCACACCACTCACTCTGCGAGCGTGACTACAAGGAGGAGACCGCCTCCCCGTCCCGCCAAGCGATCCGCGTCGGCATCGGCTCCCCCACCACCGAGTCCCGCAGGAACAGCGGTGTCGAGCCGGCCATGCTCAGGTAGCCGTTCACACTCCGCGTGAGGGCGAGGCCGTAGCCGTCGGGGGTGTCCGCCCAACCCGTGCGCGTACGAGCAGCCCCTCCGTCCCTCGTCGCCCAGCCCCACTCGCGCCACACCCCCGTCACCAGGTCGAAATACCGGTCGGGGGTGTCCGGCGTGGTTCCCAGGACCCAGTACCGGATGTCGAAGGTCGCCCAGCCGTCATCGGGATGGTTCAGGTCCTCGGGCAGGACAACCCCGCGGTGCAGGCCCGCGTGGGGCAGGTCCGGATGCCTTACGACCTCGCCCGCGATTGTCAGCGGCGTCGCGGTGTCGGGGACCTCCGCCTCCGGCGTTGTCGTCAGTCGCCGACGCTCCGCGTCGACTCCCTCCTCCGCCTTGGATTCGAAGGCCCCAGACGCCGCTCCTTCTCCCACTGCCAATCGTGGGCGAGGTCGTTAGCGCCAGCGACAGTTCCGGGGGCAGCGCGCGGAGCGTCTCCGTGAAGTGCCGTAGCAGCTGGGTACGGGCCTCTGCCTGTGTTCTCACCGTTCTCACCCGCATAGGATGCCCGTGACCAAGCGAGAGCGGGGGGCTCCAGTGGGTGAAATGCCAGGTGCGCGTGAGGAGTTGGACCGGCTCGGGCGTGCCCTGCGTGCGCAGTTCGTCGAGCTGATCGACGAACTGACCCCCGGCGCCGACCTCGGCCTCCTCTTCCTCGACGAGCCGAACGTCGCCGACTGGCACGAGCCTCTGCGCTACAGCTACTCGGCCGTGTTCCGTGGGGAACGCCCCGAAGGGGTCGGCGCTGCCGACGTCGCCTCCCGGGCGGCCGGACTGCTCAGCCCGGCCGACTGGGACATCGCGGGGCCTCAGGAGGAGATCGACGGCACGAAACGCACGTACGTCCTCACCGCCCGCCGCCCCGACGGCACCCGCATCGAAGTCCGCACGGGCGACCACAACTCGGCCGTGCTCTACAGCGGGCAGACCCCCGCCCTGGCCCTGCGCGAGCCGCAGGAGTTCCAGTGGCCGGAGCCGGTCCGGACGCCCGAGACCCTCACGCCCGGCTACGTGCTCTGCTACGAGTGCGACGGCCTCGGCGCCTGCCACGGCTGCGGTGGACGCGGCTGGGTGCCCAGCGAGCCCCATGGGCGCAGTAACTGCCGCCAGTGCGGCGGGCAACGCGTCTGCCCCATCTGCCGGGGCGGGGGCCAGTTGGCCGTCTTCCAGCTGTCGCCGTACCAGCTGACCTACTACCCCGAACTGAGCCAGTAGCCGCTATCCATGACCTGTTTCACAAGTGGATCAAGGTCTTGCGGTGATCAACTCTCCTGGCTCGGGGGGATCTGACAGACGCCCGGTGGGCGGTGCTGGAAACGTTGTTGCCGAAGGGCGTCAAGCCCGGCCGGCCGTCGGTGCACAGCAAGCGGCAGCTGATCAACGGCATGCGGTTCCGCACGCGCACCGGCATCCGGTGGCGGGACCTGCCGGAACGCCATGGGCGGTGGGAGACGGTGTACGGGCTGTTCCGGCGCCGGCAGCGCAACGGCACCTGGCACCGCATCTTCGGGCAACTCCAGGCCCAGGCCGACGCGAAGGGCCTGATCACCAGGGAGGTCTCGGTGGACTCGACGATCGCCCGCGCCCACCAGCACGCGGCCGGCGCCCGACTGCGGTTGGGGCTGACTTGCAGCAGGTTATACGAAATCGTATAGTTCGAAATCGTGAAGTCCGAATCCGTGCCATCCGAGTGGTCGGCCCTGCTCGCACTGCAGCGGGCCACCCACGCCACCCTGCAAGTACTCGCCGCGGAGCTCGTCGACCTGGACCTGACCCCCTCCGAGATCAACGCGCTGGCCAATCTTGCCGACGGCCGGGGTCGGACTGTGTCCGAGCTCGGCGTGGCCGTGGGCACCCGCCCCACCACGCTGACCAGCGTGCTGGACCGCCTGGAACGGCGAGGCCACATCACCCGCGGCACCCGCCCGGGAGACCGCCGTGCGGTGCTCATCGAACTCACCGCCTCCGGCCGCGTGGCCGCCGCCACGATCCGCCAGGCCATCACCGACCTGGAGCACCGCGCACTCCACGGCCTGCCGGCCGACGCGATCGCCTGCCTTCGCGCCGCCCTGCAGGCCCTGACCGAGGTGTCCTCATGACCACCCAGCCCGCCGACTTCGACGCACTGATGGCCGAAGTAACCGCGACCGCAGGGAAGTTCGGCCACCGGGAGCACGTACATCTGACGTGGCTGGCCGTGCGGCGGTTCGGTACGCCTGCGGCGGTCGGTCTGGTCAGCGACGGCATCCAGCGCACCGCCCGCTACGCGGGCGCACCCCAGAAGTACCACGCGACCGTCAGCCGAGCCTGGGTGGAACTGGTAGGCCACCACGCGGCCGAACACGGCGACGACGACTTCACCGCGTTCGCCGACCACCACCCCGTCCTGCTCGACAAGCGCCTTCTGACCCGCTTCTACCGTCCGGCGACGCTGGCCGACTCACAGGCGAGGACTGGCTGGGTCGAGCCCGACCTCGCCCCGTTCCCATGGCAGGACTCCGATCGGCGGTAACCCCGGGAGGAACAGGCGCGGTGACCTACGCCTCGGCCTGCCCCACGCCGCGCCGGCCCAGATGTACGGGGTTGACCGTTCCGCAGTCTCCGGTGCGGTCCGCGAGATTCGTCCGCTCCTGACATGCGGCGAGGGTAGTGCCAGGCTCTGACATCCGGAGTCGCTCTGCCGGTCAGAGGCAGGCAAGGCGGCTGACGGAGCGGCCCGGACGCCTCATGCGTGGAGAACCTGTTCCGCCATCTCCCGGACCGCGTCGGCCAGGGCGTCAGGAGCGGTGAGGTGGGCGACGTGTCCCTGGCCGGCGAGTGTGACGATCCGCGCGTTCGGCAGGGTTGCCGCCAGGTCGGCCAGGCGCTCGCGCAAGTGGGCGGGACTGAGGTCTCCCTCGACCAGGGTCGTCGGCATTCCGAGCGTCGCGAAGCGATCGATACCGACGCCGAGCGCGTCGATCGCCTCGTCATCGGCGATCAGCGCCTCCGCGTGGGCGGAGAGTGCCGCTCGCACCCGCTGGTCGGCGAACATCGCGTCGACCACGCCTGCGGGCATGCGGACGATGTCACGCATGTGGATGCGCATCGCCCCGACCGGGTCGCCCGCGTCGAGCGCGGCACGGGCACGGACTCCCGCCTCTCCGGCCACCAACTCCCGGGTGGGCATGGGAGGTTCGTAGAGGAAAAGTCCGGCGAACGCCGACGGTGCGAGCAACGCGGCTTCCATCGCCGCGACGGCACCGGAGGAATGCCCCACGAGAAGCACGGGGGGCTTGAGGAGTTCCGCGACGGCGACGATGTCGGCTGCCTCGACGGCCATCGAATGGGGCAGTGCGATGTCCGCCCCGGGAGCGTAGACCCGTCGGTTGATCCTGACGACACGGAAGTCGTCGGCCAGTTGGCGGGTGACGCCGTCCCAGGTCGTCGCGTCTCCGCCGCCCGGGTGGACCACCAGGAGGTTCGGCCCGCGACCGTCATCGAGAGCGGTAATGGGTCGACCGTCATCGGATGATGCGAGAAGCTCAGTCATGCGCACAAGTCTGTACCTGCCGGCCGACATCGCGCCGAGAGTCTGCCGACATTCCGCGCTGCCGACAGCGGTCGCCCCTCCCGGCGGCTGCCCTTCCCGGTAGCCCGCCAGGAGAGCCGTCCCCGCTGGTTGCTACCGACGGAGCCCCGTGGCACGCACCGCTCATCACCTTCCCCCTTCGCAGACCAGGAAGACCCACGACGACCGAGTGAGCAGCCCTTGGCACTCCGTGGTCCAAACCGCTCTCCGATACAGCACCCGAAGCCTCACCGAAGCGGCGAGCGAGGGGCGCAGGCCCCGGCCGCAATGGGTCCGCCGCCGCGTGGACGTCTACTGCTTCCCCCGCCACAACCGCGACCGCGGGGTCTCACGGGATTCCGCCCTGGCGGAACGCCGATCCCGCCAACGCCTCCGCGCGCAGGCGGGGACCATTCGGCGCCTGGTGAACACCACCACCGGAGAACTCGCGTGCGAAGCCGCAGACATGGTGGACGTACCACCGGCGAACCACCGGCACAGCTCGATCTGGCTCGCCTGATGGTGTGAAATCCCGTTCGCATGGTGGGAGATGGAGGCGATGCGGTACGGTGACGAAACCATCACGCTCTGTGCGCCTCCGTGCACATGGAGCGGCCCCCGGCGGTGCGTCAACACCAACCGAGGGCCTTCATCACCAGTGGAACCAGAGGCCACCGGAAATGCTGCGTCATGCTATCGCGCCGTCCGCGCGCTATACGAAGGCATCGCACGATGTCGTCCGCCATCCGCGTCTGAACAGTGACGCGAAAGTCCTGCTCGTGTACGTCCAGGGTCTTCCCGAGGACGCCACGGACAAGTCCCTGAGCGAACTCGCCCAGAAGCTGGGCATCAAGGGCCGCGCGTACCAGAAGGCGAAGCAACAGCTGGTCGAGCACGGGTACGTCCACGAGTGGCGGAGCCAGGGCAGCGGGGGCCGCTGGATCACTGAGCAGCTGGTCGCGAACAACCCTCTGACGAGTGAGCAGGCGAAACACCTGCGAGGGGCCGTGCCCGCCGCCCCGCCGCTGCCGAGTACGCAGTTGCCGACCGTCGGCGAACCGACTGCCCGGTCGGCCGGTGGCTATGAACCGGTAGAAGACCACAGTGATAAGACCACTCCCCACCCACCCTCCGAAGCCGAGCCGGCGACGGACCCGGATCCCGAGCCGACGGCGGAGTCGGCCGACTCCCCCCAACTCGCCCGGGCGGAACGGGTCCTGCTCTCCCTGCGCCACTCCCGCCGCGAATTGCACCTGGGCGTACGGGAGGCCCGCGCACTGGCTGTGGAAGCGGTCAAGTGGCTGGAGCGCGGCCTGAGCGAGTCCGACCTGCGCCAGGCCTTACTCGCCGAACGCCCGCAGGACGGCGTGCGCTCGGCGGTCGGCTTCCTGCGCTACCGCCTCATCCAGAAACTTCCCGAGCCCCAGGCCCCGCTCCCGCCGTACGAGCCCGCGCCCGTCCGTGAGCTGCTGGAGTGCGAGGGCCCGGGCGAGAAACACGTCTTCCGCCCCCTGGCCGACGAGACGGAATGCGCACCGTGCCGCCGGTCCACAGCACACGCGACCTTCTACGGCGCCCGCGCACCGGAGCCCGACCGCGTCCCGTGGCGGGAGCGGATCGCGAGAATCAACGGGACGTCGACGGCCCTGCCCGCGCGGCAGTAGGACTGTCCGACCCGACTGCCATAGTGCGGCCCATGGATGAGAACTCCTTCTGGGCCCTGATGGAGGGCTCTCAGCAGCAGACCGGCGACCCGGACCAGCGGCTGGAGGCACTGCGTGAGCAACTCAAGCAGCGGTCACTGGCAGAGATCGTGCAGTTCCAGTCGTGCCTGCACCAGGTGCGACGGCGGATCGACACGTGGGAGATGTGGGTCGCCGCCGAGCAGATCCACGGAGGATCGTGCTCCGACGACAGTTTCTGGTACTTCCAGTTCTGGGTGCTCGGCCTCGGCCGAGAGACGTACGAGAGGGCGGTGGCCGATCCGGATTCGTTGGCGGAGTCCCCGAAGCTGCGCGCGCTGGCCGGACGCCCCCTGCAGGACTGGTCGGACGACGAGTGGCCCGAGTGGGAGTCACTGGACTACGTCGCGGCCGAGGCCTTCGACATGCTGACGGGCGAGGAGGAAGGACTTGAGAAGGCACTGGAGGCCGAGGGCCTGGACCTCCCCTGCAACCCCGAACCGAGCGGCGAGGCGTGGGACATACGCAACGCGGACGAAGCGTCGCGTCGGCTGCCGCGTCTCAGCCGGATGTTCCCGCTCGCCGGCTGAGTCCACGGGGGAAATCTTGAGAGAGACGGCCGCCGGCTCGCCGTTGACGAGAACGGGGCATCCCTGGTGGTTCCGCTATCCGGCCACGGCTGTACGCCTCGCCGCCCAGAAACGGTAGACAACCCAGCCGGCACTGAACACAGCGGCCGTCCAGACGATGACCTCGGCGAGAACAATTGCCGGGGTCAAGGTGAGGTGCGGTCGGGGCGGTAGCACGACCATCTGCACGGCAGCACCCACCGGAACCGTCAACGCCGCAAGCAAGCCGATCAATCCAGGCCGCCGGATGGCTGCACCCACCGCGCCCAGGACCAGCCCGAGCGGCAGTCCCGCCACCCACCACCTGACCATCTCCGTGCCGGCCCCCGAGGCGAAGGCGTCCGTCACGTAGTACGCCCCCGTGGCAGCGATCAGCGCCAGGGCCCCGACCAGCGCGCCTCGGACCGGTGTCCCGGCCAGCCAGCCCACCGCCACCGCCAGCGCGGCCCAGGACCAGCCTGCGTCCATCAGCAGGCTGAGCACCTTGGCAGCACTGGCCCAAACGGTGCCCGCAAGAGGGGCGCCGAGCTCCCCGTACGGGGAGGAAAGCGCGTTGATGAGCGAGGTGGCCGCCCCGAGTCCCACCCCGGCCGCAAGAGCACCCATCGTGATCTTCATACCGGGAGAGTATCCAACCGACATTCACGGAAGACTGCGGAGAACCTGTGATCCGGAGGCACTGCCGGCGAGAGGGAGGTCGAGATGGCACGCAGGCTGCGGTTCAACGGCACAGGCAGCGGCGGCACCGGATGTCCGTCACTCCATGGCTTCTGGAGCTTCGACGGCCGCCTCGTGATCACCGAGGACTGGCATGCCGAACTGTGGCTCGACGACGCGGACACCATTGCCACGTACCAGCGGGTGTGGCAGTCCCTGAGTGGATCGGCCCTGTTCGGAGCGGAGGTACAACACGTGATCGCCAGGGCGCGCCGAAGCCTCGACCTCCGCTGACGGCGGCTGCCACGCTCGATCGAGGCTGACCTACTGGGTGCGCAGAGAGGCAACGAACCGTGCCCATGTGTCGCGACGTACGGCTATGTGCGGCCCGCGAGGTTGCTTGGAGTCCCGAACGCCAACCGCCGATTGCAGGTCCGCGACCTCGACGCACTCCGTGCTGCTGCCGCCGCTGCGACTGCTCTTCCGCCACTGGGAGCCGGCGGAAGGCTGATTCGTCATGAGTACACCTCCTCGTGGCCTGGAGAGAGCTGGGTCCCGGGCAGTCTGCCGGTGGCGGCCCTGACTGCGAGGCATCGCGGACGCCACCCCTCACACAGGAGGTGGCCTATCACGCGCCGAGCTGCTGGTGCTGTATGGCAGTGAGGAACCCCTCCCATGATGCATTGCCGAATGTCAGCATCGGACCGTCAGGGGCCTTCGAATCGCGGACCGCGGTGGCCTGTGGAAGGTGGGCGGCCTCAACGCACTCGGTGGTGTTCGCTCCGCTGTATGACGACTTGAACCAGCGGAGAGGCTCGGGGGAGTGAGGAACCGAAAGCATTACATCTCCTTGCGAACGCGCTCGATCAAGGCCGACGACGCGGCCATGTCCAACGCTTGTGCACGCAGGTAGTCGAACGCAAGTCTGTATCGGTCGAGTTCTTCGTCCGTCTCCATGAAGAGCGGGCCGACATGCAGGTCGACGTACACGACATCCAGGCTTGCCTCGACCCCGCCGAGGATCACGAAACTTCCCAAGGCCGCGCCGTGGGCGCCCTTGGAGAACGGCAGGACCTGCAGGGTGATGTGTTGCGAGTTGTTGGCTTCCAGCAGGTGACTCAACTGATCGCGCATGCTCTCGGGGGATCCGACGACGCGCCGGATCACCGACTCGTCGAGGATCGCCCACAGGTGGGGTGGCTTCGGCCGACTCAGGATCTCCTGGCGCTTCAAGCGGATATCGACGAGACGCTGGATCTCCTCGGGCGCCAGACGCATCTCGCTGGCACATTGGATCGCTGTGCTGTAGTTCCGTGTCTGCAGAAGGCCGGGTACGTAAGTGCCGGAGAAGTGGTCCTCGCGCACTGCCTCGTCTTCGAGCGTCAGCAGGAGATTCATGTCAGCGGGGATGGAGTCGGTGTACGGCCCCCACCAACCCTGCTGCTTTGCGTCCTTCGCCAGGGCGACCACGGCATTCCGCTCCGCGTCGGTCGCGTCGTACTGTCGGCAGAGGGCGTCCGCGATGGGCCATTTCACTGGCCCTTCCTGGGTCTCGTAGCGGCTGACCGTGGCCTTTGAGATCCCGACGAGCCGTCCAGCTTCCTCCAGCGTCATGCCTTTCCGTGCGCGCAACTTGCGCATCATCGCGCCGAGCTGTCGACGTCGTGTTGTGGTCCTGACGGACATGGAGGGTGGCCTTCCGTTCCGTGTGCGCTGAGGCTCTCCGGCGCCAACAAGGCTATGTCTGAGACCCGTTGCCGAGATCTGGATTCACCCGATCGATTCTCGTGAGAAGTTTCATCAAGAGACTTCTTGCTGCCATACTCGCAAACCTGGCCACTCAGCGCAGTCGTTTGGATACGGCAGGTGCAGGGCTGATGTGGCGCCGGAAGGAGAGTGCATGTCCGGACACGACAACAGTTCGCAACTCCGCAGCGTCCTGCCGTTCGAGGCCGAGCCCGCAGCGGTCCGGGACCTGCGAAGAGCCGTCAGGGGGCAGCTTGCGGAGTGGCGCTTGCCGGCTTTCGCCGAAGAAGCTGAGCTGGCGGTGAGTGAGCTGGCAGCCAACGTGATCAAGCATGTGGGTAGAGGTGTTGCTGCCACCCTGGTCCTGGAGGCGGTAGGGGACCGGCTGCGGATCGAACTCCATGACAAGAGTTACCGCGTGCCAGTCCTCGGAACGGTGGCCTGCGACGACGAGTGCGGGCGGGGTCTGCATCTGCTTGCCGGCATGGCTGCCGACTGGGGAACGCTGCTGACTGCGACGGGGAAGGCTGTCTGGTGTGAGCTGTCGGCCGACCCGGAGCTGAAGTGCCGCCGGGTGCAGCGTGCTGAAGCGGCCCTGACGAAATACCGAGGCGACGTCGGTGCACCGCCTTTGCTGCAGAGTCGCTCCGCTCAGACCCTTGAGGAATCTGCCATCGACCTCATCGCGGATGTCCTGCACTGGGTCACTTCCCGGGGCGGCGACCCGGACGGGTTGCTGGACCGGGCGCAAATGCACTTCGAGGCGGAGGCAGAAGCGGCTTGACTCTGGGCGTCTGCTGCAAGGTCAGACGGAAGCTCGGATCGCGGCGGCCAGCAGGAACGTCACGTCCTCGTGCCGGCCGGCGTTGCTGAAGGCTGCCGCGATGTTCAGGACAGCCTGTTTGTCTGTACGTTCGGCGGCGTTGATCAGTATGGTCTCGGCGGCGTCCCGCAGGTCCGCTGAGCGACATGAGCTGACGGCTTTAAGAATCTCGTCTGCGGAGTACGACGCACCTGCCCGCCAGAGCACGAGGTCCGCGTCGCGGCCCCGGCCGTCGGCGAGATAGCGAGCCACCACTCCGGTCTCCGTCCATGCGAGCTCGGCGGCTTCTGCAGGGTGCCGGTCCCCCTTTGTTCGGGGGACCGGCACCCTCATCTGTTCCTGCAGCCCTGAAAGTTCGCGCCGACGGACCTTGCGGCGAAGGCGCTGCGCCCGCCTCACCGGTGATTTCTGAACGGCGCGGGAAGCCGGCTGCTCCGCATCGGCCGGGTCGTCAGCAGGCGGGTACCCGACGCTGCAGCATTCGCAGTGTCTCTTCTGGGCGTGGGGTGACTCCCGGGAAGTGGGCGCGAGCCGGGTGGGCGTCGGTGGCGGCCGTAGTACCGCTACGAGCTGGCGGACAACAGAACCGTCGGCCAGGGAAGGGCCGCTGCTTCGTCGATGTGCAGGTTGTCTGGAGGAGCTTGGCGAGTGCCGTTTCGGTTATTTCCGCCACGTCGGGATCCCTGAAGCTGGATCCGGTCCGATCCTTGTAGTCGGCGCAGGGGGTCGAGGTGAGAGTCGCTCCGGTTAGCCGCGCAGGAAGGCGTGGATCGAGGACGCTATGGCTGTGCCGAGAGGGATGGGCACCGCGTTGCCGATCTGGCGGGCGATGTCGGTCTTCGAGCCGCACCAACGGAAGTCGTGAGGGAAGCCCTGAATGCGGGCGGCCTCGTAGTGGGTGATGGGGCGGGCGGCCGTCGGGTGGAGATAGCGGCCCTTTTCCGGCTTGAAGAACTCGGTCCGGATGGTGACCGAGGGCTCGCCCAGGCGGAGCCGACCCATCACGTCACCGGTGCCGGAGTTGTGGTTGTCCCAGCTCTCGGTCGACAGGTAGGCCACCGCGGTCTTCACGCCCTGAGGGTTCGGCTCGCCGAAGATCCTGATGCGGCCGTCCTCGTCCACGGTGAACCACTTTCCCCGCAGATCTTTACGGTTTCCACCTCGAGGGATGGCTCTGTAGCGGGCGATCGACAGCGGCTCCGGATTGCGCCCGAAGTGCAGGTCATGAGTGGTGAAGATTCCGAGGACGCGAGCGTTCACGTCGGCGACGTCTTTCTTAGAGTCCGGAAGCTCGGTGCCCCGGAGCCTCAACTCGGAGGACTCCTCGAACACGCTGTCCACGGCGCGCCAGTACGGCAGACCCACGTCGGTGCCGTCGAGCGCCTGCGCCGAGCCGCCCTTGCTGCGTCGTGGGCGTCGGACGTGAGTTGCCGTAGGGTACGCCATTGTCCGACCGCTGTCGATGTCTTTTCGGACGCCGATGACGATGGCGCGGCGACGGGCCTGGACCGCGCCGTAGTCAGCGGCGTTGAGGAGGTACCGCTTGATCCTTCGTTCCTCCGTGTCCGTCGGCTCGTGGCCCGGCGGGTCGACGAGTCGGTACTCGGCCAGCCGTCCGCCTTCGCCCACCTCTTTGAGGAGATTACGGAATTCGTCCGACTTCAGGAATCGATCAACGTTCTCGATGACAAAGACCTTGGGTCTGATTTCCTCGACAACTCGGACGTATTCCTCCCACAGGCGATTGCGCTCGGTGCCCTTCTTGATCCGGTTCAGCGCAGAGAAACCCTGGCAGGGAGGACCCCCGACAACGACGTCTGCACTCAGCTCGTCCGACGTCGGCTTCCAGTCCTCGATGTTCTCGAGATGGATACGTGCCGGTGGAACGTTCTGGTCCCCCCGGCCGCTTCCGAAGTTCGCGGCGTACGTGGCAGCAGCAGCCGTGTCGTGTTCGACGGCCGCGATGCTGTGGAAGACCGGACCTCCGTCCGGCGCTGTGGCTGGACGGAACTCGTGAAAGCCCTGAGTGAAGCCCCCGCAGCCGGAAAAAAGATCAAGGACGGTGACGGGCTCGGGGTCGCGGGGGCGGGACGTACGCATGGGGCGATCTTAGCTTCGCAGAGCGGCTGCTATCGCCCGGCCGACGGCACTTGCCAGAGGGGGCGGCATGGCGTGACCGATCTGCCGGTACCTGGACGTTTTGCCGCCGGCGAAGCGCCAGTCCTCGGGAATCGACTGGATCAGGGCAGCCTGTTCGACGGTCAGCTTGGGCAGGCCGTCCACGGGGAAGTCCGGGCCGGGCGGCTCGTTGCCGAGGCTGCTGCCGTTCACGCCGAGTGCCTCCCACGCCTTCTTGCTGCCGGTCGGACCGAGGTCGGCTCCACCGCGCCGGTCGGAGCCTCCGACGAGGGCGGGCGCAATGCGGTCGGCTCCCTTGACCCAGCGTTCCGCCCCTGGCCAGTCGTTTGCAGACATGGTGGGTCCGAGTACTTGGCCCACGGTCGGTGGTGTCCTGCCGGCAGGCTGGGGCCAGGAGAATCGGGAGTGGTACGGGTCCTGCAGCGCGACCAGGAAGCCGCTGCGACGGTTCTGCGGCACTCCGAAGTCGGCTGCGTTCAGGACTGCCCAATGGCACTCGTATCCCGCCTGCACGAGGGCCTCTGTCATCCATGAACGATCTGCCTCGAAGTCCGGGCTCCCGACGAGGTCGGGGACGTTCTCCAACAGCACGGCCTTGGGCCTGATGATGCGGGCCAGGTCAATCGTCGCTCGAAGCACCCTGCGCTCGTCGGTGTCCTCGTCGCGTCCGACGGTGGCCATCGACTTGACGCGTGGGAGGCCACCACTCAGAAGGTCGACTCCGATGACGTCCTGGCGCTCGAATACCCGGAAGTGGGCGAGGTCCATGCAAATGACGTCCCACTCGGGACGGTTCGCCTCGATGGTGAAGCAGGCGTCGGCCTTGCTGTCGATAAGAAGTACGGGCTCGAAACCGGCACGCTCGAGTCCGAGCGCCTGTGCACCGCATCCGGCGCAGATCTCGACGGAGCGGAGTCGACGGTCAGGCACTGACACCACCCGGGTCGAGGTCGTCCGAGACATCGGTGTCGCTCCCTCCGGTGCCGCCTGGCTCCCCCTTCCCTCGAAGGCTGTTCCCCGTGCGGTGTCCCTTGCCCTGTTGCCGTCGATCTGCAGGGCGGCGAGTCGCTGCGCGTCGATGGACTCCTGGGCCACAGCGTGCAGCTCGTCGTCCAGCGCTGCTCCGGCGACGCCGTCGAAGAGAACGAACGGGGCGAGCCTGAGCAGTCGCTTGAGGAAGTCGCGGAGAGTTTCGCGTTCGTTCAGTCCCTGCAGGTCGAGGTCTGCCCAGACTCGCAGGATGGCTCCGACCATATGCGGACTGCCACCGAGCGCGGCTCGGCGTGCGTAGATCTGGTCGAAGGCGGCCTCGCCAAGAATCTTCAGAGCGCCGTACGGTTCTGAGGCGTCGGAGGAGCGTACGAGCTGGGCCCGCCACCAGAGCCGGCCGAAGACGTGTCGAGTGAGATCCGTACCCAGAACGCGGTCCTTCGGCGGCTGGGGGTAGCGCCAGAAGGCGACGTCGGGAAGGACGATCAAGGCAAGGAAGGCCCAGACATCGCGGGCGGCGGCCTCGGCGGGCACCATACCCATCTCGGCATGCAGGAGCGCGGCGAGAGCCAGGTCGAATTCGGCATTGCGCGTGCGGTCGGAGTCGTCCGGGAAGCCTGCGCGCTCGGCAAGGTCGACAACACCCTCGCGCAGTACCCGCAGCCGGTCGGCGGAGACACGGTCGCCGCCGGTGGCCACATACACCGCTGACTCGTGGGCGAAGGCCACTCGCCCGGTCAGCTCGGGGATCGGTAGCTCTCGGTATTCGGCGAAGAGGGGTGCGGCCTGTTCGGCGAGCAAACGCGGGTAGAGGAAGCTGATCACGACACCTCGAAGATCTTGACTGCCGCCTGCAGATCCGAGGCGAACAAGGACGGCGACTGGCGTTGGCGCAGGCGAATGTCAGTGATCGGCTGGTCGGGAAAGAGTTGGTCGAACAGACTCAGCAACGTCGCGCCCAGTGAGTCTTCGGGGTAGTCGGAGTCCTCGGTGAAGTCCTCGTGGCCGAGCGCGTGCTCGACCATGATCCGGGCGGCGTCCGCGTACACCGCGGAGAGCACCACCCGGTCGATCGGCCGAGGCTTTCCTGCGTTCTCGAAGGCGGTGGCAGTGACCGTGTTTCGCTCGTTGACGAGCAGGAGGAGAGCACCCATGGTGGCGCTCTCCAGGCCGCCGCTGATTTGCAGGTGCCAGGCCGCGTAGTCGGGGAAGGACGTACGAGCGAAATCGATCACGGCCATGGGGAACTGTGGCGCATCACCCTGGAGACGCAGCGCCTCTCGATCACTCCACAGGATGGAGCCGGCTCTGCGGGGAGAGGAGGGGCGAGCGTCGGTGCGCCGTTCGGCCAGGACGAGAGCGGTATCGATGAGGAGCAGACCGCCCAGATCAGCGCCGCGAAGCTCGACATCGATCTCCACCGGGACGATGCCTGCCTGGGGCAGGCGCAGATGTTGGCCCGGTCCGCTGAGACTGGATCCGGTGGCAGTCCACACGGCTGCGAGCATCAGCGCCGCGTCGGCCGGGAGACCCGACTGCGCTCGGGCCCGGTCCAGGTCGATTCGGACGGTCCTGCGCAGGCGCAGGTCCATCTGGTAGTCCCAGTCCGGCAGCGCCTCCGGCAGGGTGATTTCGCCGTCCTCGGTCACCAGGAGCCAACTTTCGGCGGCGACAACGTCGTCTGACGGAGTGCGGTACGGAAGAACACGGCGGGTCACGACGACTTCACCGCCTCCACCTTGATGCCGATCTCCGTCATCGTGTCCGGAGCCGGGAGAACGAGCACACGCCAGAGGGACTCGCCGCCCTCGATCTCGAACGCGTCGGAGCCGTGCACTTGTCCGTCGCTGTCCTCCCAGCCGACGAGCTCAGGCATGCTGGCGCCGATGGGCGGGTCCGTCTCACGCCCGCCGCTACCGGGCAGGGTAACTGCCAGATCCACCTGGACCCGCTGTGGCCCGGGCGCAGGGAGGCGGAACTCCTGGACGAGGAGGGACGTGTCCTCGCGATCTTCGTAGTACGGGTCACCGACGTACTGGACCCGCGGGCGCCTCCGCGGCGCCGCGGCCCGCCCGCTTTCGCCGGGCCCGCCGGCCGTTGCGTCCTCCGCACTGAGTGATGCCGTCTTCGGGGAGTAACGGCCCGTGCCCAAAGGCGCAGTGCTTTCTTCCTCGTCGTTCACCTTCGACTTGCGCCGCGTTGTGATGCTGCCCGGCTTGGAGTACGCAGTGGCCCCACCTATGCCCCAGGCTCCGCCCACCAACCCGGAGAAGAATGAACTGGCCGCACCCAGCGCGACGCTGCTTGCTCCAGGGCGTGCGACACCGCCGAGCGAGAGCAGATTGTCCAGCGCCTCGCCAATGCGTCGGAAGGTCGTTTGCACGAAGGTACTCTCGGGCCTTTCGAGGGACTGCGGGTTCCAGGCGTCGTGCGTGGGTGGCTCGGCCCTGGCGTAGATCTCGTCCATGGACTCGTCGGCCCGGAAGACCCCGGCGTACCCCTGGTTCACGCTGGGCGGCTTGGGCCCGGGCCGGTAGGTGACGACGAGTTCGGCAGGGCGCATCAGGCAGACGTGATGAACAATGTCCTCGATGTCGACCATGCGGGAGGCCCGGCTCGGCTCCAACGGAGGCGTGATCCGCTTTTCCAGCCCGAGGCGCCCGAGATAGCGCTTGGGGCGATTGCAATGCAGCTCACCGCCGTCCGGGCCGGTCATCTTCTCGTAGGCGGCGACGAACATGTTGAGCGGGCGGGTCTCGCGGGGATCCGGCACCGGGAAATCGACGCCGTCGCACGTGACGGAGAAGCGCATATCGGAGGGCCTGCCGCCCGTATTTATCATCTTGGGCCAGAGGTGCCAGGCGATGGACTCGGCCAGGTAGCCGGCCGCCTCGACTGGCGTGAGCTCGTCAAGAATCGGATCGATGACGACGACCATCGTCCCGGTCTCCTCGGGCCCGAAGGGTCGGAGCCCGAGACGTCGCGCCACGGCTTCCGCGTCCTGGCCTGTCAGCGGCTCGACGACGGCATCCGACGTGTCACCCCACCAATGCCGGCCGGTGTGACGGCGATTCCCGCCGGACTCGTTCGCGACATAGCTCTTCCAGAGTGTGCATCCGATGAGCCTGGTTTCGTAGCCACCGTGTGCGGTGCGGCAACGTGAGTGCACAAGGATCGTTCCGGCGTTGGACAGCAGGTAGAAGATGCCCTTGCCGAAGCCGTACGTCCCTCCTCCCAGGGCGTTGTCTCGAGGTTCGCCAATGTTGCGGATGAAGGACACGAAGTCGCGCTCGAGGTCGAAAGCGTCGGCACGGGTGGGGCCTCCGAGCCCGCGCGTGCCTCGGTCGGACACGGCCATGACCCGGATTGAACTGCGTCTGAGGACTTCGTGCAGTGGGAAGCTGTCGCGCTCGGCGGGCGCACCGTTGAGCAGCAGTTCACGCCACGCACCGGCGTGGGCCGGGCCGACCGTCCACATGTCGATGCGGTAGTCGACGGGAGCGGATGACTCCGGAATTCGAGCATCCCAACTGTTCTGTGCCGACTCGCGCACCAGGATGGTGAGCAGGTCGAGCTCCGGTCGCCCAAGCTGGTTGCGAATCCCCTCGGCGGCACTCGCACCCTCCGGTGGGTAGGGCTGGGAGACCCACTCGGGTATCGTCACACGGACTCCTGGATCAAACGGTTGATCAACTGGGGCACCTGGTCGAGCTCCAACGGAGCTGGGGATTCACCGGACAGATCGATTGTGTACTCGACATCCAGTGCCGATACCGGGACGCCGGCCGAGACAAGGGCTTCCCCCGTGAGACCGGGGAAGTCGGGGCCGACTCGGTACCAACGCTCCTCGCTGACGGAGAAGCGGATATCCCGGTAGCGGTCGGCGTCGGCCGGGCGATATCCGGCATCGGCAAGGAGGTCGATAAGCGCACTCTCGTCGTCACACAGGCCCAGCACCTGCCCGATCAACTCCGCGAAGCCGGTGCCCACATCGGTTGCGGTGGTCCTCCGGAGTCGGAACCAGGCGAGCCAGAGCGCTCCCCCTTCAGGGGCTTCCAGCTGGTCCAGCCCGTGGATCCGCGGTCTCCGCCCTTCCGTCGAGGTGCTTGTCTTCACTTCGACAGCAGTCGTTCCGGCCCAGAAATCGTGGCGGTATCTGCCCGGACCGCACCACAGGCGATGTGCGCTCGGGTCCTTCTCAAGAAGCTGTTTCAGAACCACCAGCTCGCCGAAGAGGCCCGCAAGCTGCTCGGGACCCAGCGGCACTCCTTGCGCGCGGAAAAGCGCCTTCCACCGATCGAGGACGGTGTAGAGCGCCTTGACCGGGTTCTCGGGCATCTCCCTCGTTGCACTCAGCACGTCCACGCAGAGTTCCGTGAAAAGGTCTCTGAAGTCGTTGCGCAGACACCCGAGGTCGGCGTAGTTCTGGTAGCTCTCCTCGTCCTCCAGTGCACGCTTGCGCAGCTGCAGCACAGGGCCGTCGAGGCCGAGGCGGATCTTCCGGTGAGCGTGTATCGGCACCAGAAGATGACGATATCCATGGTGATCGACTGCCGCCACCAACGGACCCTGCTCGGTGTCGACAGGCAACGCAGTGACTCGCAGCCGGCGCTCCCCACTGGTCTGTTCGGCCTCTAGCGACGTCCAGCTGTCCCCGACGATCCTGCGGAGCGTCTCGTCGTTCATGCGTCCTCGTCGTCGAGGAGGCTGAAGTCCTCCTCCTCGATCCGGACGTTGGCCAAGTTGGCAGAGATGTAGCCCTCCACCTCGCTGTCGCGATCTCTCGGTGAGGGGAAGACCAGACCGACGCCGATCACATGCTCCTCAGCGTTCAAGGGCGCACGCAGCTTCTTCGAAGGGTTCGGCTCGGAGAACTTGTCGATCGGGTACAGAACCAGCAAACCGGTGTTAGGCAACTGCTTCTGACGCTCGACCGTTATCTCCTTCTCCGTCAGCTTCGCGGTGTCCCCTGCCAGGTCAACAGCGGCATCGCGACGGCTCATCAGTGTCTTGATGTCAGCGAAGTCCGGGCCAGGGTTGGACAGATCCAGGCGGGCACGGTTGACCCGTCCGACGGTCACAATGGGCGTAAAGCTGAAGTCGTCCCCCTTTCCCCTCGGAGTGCCGACGATCGCGACGTTCCACCGCCGCAGCGAGCCGGCTGTGACTCGCTTTCGAATGTATCCAGTGATCAGGTCAGCATTGTTCTCTTGGGACTTCTCGTGGAACCGGTAGGTCGACAGGAACTCGGTGACGATGTCATGCGGCACATCGCGGAACACGTACCGGCCCGCCGTCAGGCCCTCATCCACTTGACTCGCGTTCGTGACGGAGGCAGCAACCAGAGCATTCGCGGCGTCGATGTTCCCACGCAGCCAATCGGCGTTGGTGTGGAAGAAGTGGGTCTGGACCCGCTTGCCACCGTAGGAAGAGGCCGCCGTGACGGCGTCGCGCATCTTGGCGGCTGCGGTCACACGCAAGGCGGGGTGTGTCCGCAGGCGCACCGCGAACGTGAGCGGACTCTCGGCCTCGGTCAAGTAGACGTCGATGTCACGGCGCATCTCGGTTTCGACGGTTGCCAGGTGTCGGAACCACTCGGCCAGCTCGTCAGTCATCCAGATGCGCGGCAGGTCGGCGTAGCCGTTGCGGAATCCGAACCAACGCCCCATCTGCAGCAAGGTGTCGTACGCCGAGACTGCTCGGACGAAGTAGCTTACGGACAGGCCCTCCAACGTCAGTCCTCGCGAGAGCGTGTTGCCGCCCACGGCGATGGCCACGACCGGACCGTTCTCGTAGTCGAGGCGGTCCTCGCTGCTGGAGTTGTCCATGATGATCCGGCAGCTGTTGAGTACTCCGGCCAGCTCGGGAGCCAGCTTGTCGAAGGGCACCTTGGTCTCGCCGAAATCCTCAGCAAGGACACGCGCAGCCTCCTCATCCCAGAGGTCTCGCAGACGCGATAGGAACCTCGCGTCCGTCAGGGACCGTGCGGCACGGTCACGCAGAAACTCCAGCGGTCTTCTGAAGCTGTTGTGTACTGTTGTGTTGACGCTCGTGTGTATCAGCATCGTGTTGTGTGGGTTGCCGGCACCGCGCACTCGTCGGGCAGCGGTCACCATCCAGAAGTACTCGACAGACCGACGCAAGGTGTCGGTGATGACCGGCTCGAAACCGTCGACATCGGCCCGTGTCCCCGGGCGTACCGCCGGCACGTCCTCGTCGGGAACGGACCTGATCATGTCGTACCCGTCGTCGACGTCCTCCGGGTCGTCTCCGTCGAGCGCGTAGCGTCCGAACAGGACCTCAGTGCCGAAGTGACCATCCGGCTTCGGCAGGTTGACGACGAAGTCCTTGGGATACAGATTCTCGGCGCTCGGGTCGATCAGCAGGTTCGCGAATGGCGAGGCGGTGTAGCCGACGTATGCGGATCGCGGCAGGCTGCTCATGATGTTGAGGATCAGCGGGTTGATCGACCTGGTGGCCACTGTCGCCTGGTCGGCCTCATCGTCAATGATCAGTGCCGGGCAGTCGGCCAGGTAGTCCGAGGCTTTGTCGAGCCACTTGGCCAACTTGCGGAGGACTGTTGCGTTCTTCTTCACGACGCACAGCACATGAGTCTTGTTGTTCTTGCCGAAGTACGAGGCTGGGTTCTCGTGAGGGGTGAAATCGTGGTCGAGGCCGGTCAGCTGGGACCACAGCGAGGGGTTCGGCTCCACGAGCTGCTGGACAAGGCGGGCCTGCGTCTGACGGCGGAGGCCGTTATGGACGCCGGCCAGAACGATGAACAGCTTGTAGCCGCGGTCGGCAGCCTTGGCCATGACCGAAGTGAAGTTGGTCGTTTTGCCCGACTGCACGTAGCCGACGACGAGCCCCCGCGTGGCGAACGACTTCTCCTTCGGGTGGTTCAGCAGCGACACGACGCGACTGGAGGAGTCGTCGAGGTTCTTGATCGCAGGCTCCTCGGGCCAGCCGTCCTTGCGGAGTAGCTCGACGATCGCTGGCCAGCACTTGTCCTTCGACTGGGGGCCCGTGTACCAGGTGATGCGATTGTCTCGAACAACCGCATGTGGCTCTTCGAGCTCCTTGATGCGGAGGGCCTGCTGCTCGTGCCTCTCTCGAATCCGCTCGACGATGTCACGGCTGATGCCGAACTGCTCGAGTCGCTTGACCGCCTCCACGGGAGGGAACGACTCCAACAGAGCCTTGAACGTGTCATACATTGCATCGAATTCATCGGTCATGAGAGTCGACCGTTCCCCGTTCCTGTCCACTGGAGCCAACCACCCCGAACCTCTCCGCATCCGCCGATCGCGGGCACGCCAAGGAGCAGACGGTCGCCAGGCCCCTTGTATGGCATGTACACCCTATTGGGTGAGATGAGCACTGACACGCGAAGCCGCAACCTTGATCGAGTCGTCCCTCCCGGAAGGTGATGGTCGGCGGGGAGTCGGTGCGGCACAGACCTCCAAATCGTGAACTCGCGACCGCCGCGCGGCTCGCCGTCACGAATCGGGCACAGCACGTCCCGCCTTGCTCGAGGACGGTGGCCCCATCGTCGCGACGATCCTGCCCGCGACCTCCTCGGCCGACTCGTGCTCCCAGAACCTCAGGACCTTCCACCCTTCGGACTCAAGATGGGCGGTCGTCTCCCGATCCCGTGCCATGTTGCGTTCGAGTTTCTCGCGCCACCACTCCGC
This sequence comes from Streptomyces sp. NBC_01224, assembly GCF_036002945.1. Taxonomy (NCBI): domain Bacteria; kingdom Bacillati; phylum Actinomycetota; class Actinomycetes; order Kitasatosporales; family Streptomycetaceae; genus Streptomyces; species Streptomyces sp. NBC_01224. The sequence continues at coordinate 5,790,672 of NZ_CP108529.1, forward strand.
GTTCGCCTTCGGTTGCGTGGCGTGTGTGGGGCAGCCGTGCCAGAAGCATCCGTCGATCAGTACTGCCACTTTCGCCCTGGTGAAAGCGATGTCGATGGTCCTACGGGACATTCCCGGCACCCGCTCGTTGACCCGGTAGCGGTAGCCGGAGGCGTGTAGCAACTTTCGGACCGCCACCTCGGGTGCGGTGTCGCGGCTCGCCTGGCGGCTCATCCGGGCGGAGACGCTGGGGGAGGAAGGCTTCGCGGTGCTCATCACTGCCAAGTCTCCTACGCCCTGCCGGTCTCGCGATCGATGATTGTGAAATCGCGCCTCCCCGAATCGATGGTCCGGAAGCGCACCAGGCTCTTCTCCCGGCCGGTCGACGACTTCGGAGCGACCAGGCAGAAGGCCATGACCAGATGCCCGGGGGCGATCGCGCCGTCGGCGGAGAGCCGGGATTCGTCCGCGACCACGGGATACAGGACCCGGGCGCCGCGCCGCTCACGTACGAGCGACTCGACCAGAGGGTTCCCCGAGTCTTTCAGCGCGCCTGCCACCCGCAGGGCGACCCCGCGGTGCTTCGGCTCGCTGATCGCGCCGAAGAGATCACCGCGACGACGCGTTCGGTGGGCCAGGGACAGTGGGCGGGAACCGAAGATCGTCGCCTCCGTACGGCGGACCGAGGTCTGCTGCGGGACGATCGCCAGCCAGTCGTCGATGCCCGGGCCGGACTCCCCGGCTGTGATGGGGGACTCCAGATGCGGTGAGAACTGCGTGGGAGCGAACCATCGCAGGTCGCACAGGATCTTCAGCAGCGCGTCGTGATCGACCGTGCCGGTCGGTCTTAGCTGTCGCTACGACCGTGTTCGAGGGACGAGCACGTCAGCGTGACGGGAGTGGAGTCCAGTGACTCCAGGACGGGACGCCAGGCCTCCGCGTTGTGCCGAAGATCCGCCGCATCCGTCGGGTACGACCCACTGTCCCGGTGACCGGATCTCCACCAGCTCCGCGTTGAACATCTTGCTGCGGGCAGACGGCTTGATCCAGGGCAGGTGCTGGGACACCAGCGGCAGGATCTGAGAGGGAGTCAACTGTGGCTTTCGGTCGATCAGTTCCGCATACCGTTATCGACGGAGTTGTCGACGAGGTCCACGAAGGCCGCCTCGAAGCCGTAGCCCTGGTGTGTCAGCGATTCGACGTTGCGGGCAGCGGGCGGGAGCCGCTTGCTGCCGGAGGTCGGGATCTCGAACTGCCAGTCGGCGGATGGCTGATAGGGAGGCATGAAGACTCCCTCGCGCACACAGAGCTGAGATCCGCGTGCGGAGGTGTGGCCCTGAGATAGGTAGTTGGAACGTGGTGATGTTGCAAAGGTGTGGAGGGGAACCCAGTTGATGAAACCCCTGCCGGGAGTTGGATGGGCCGCTGCTCTAACCAGGACAGGGGTTCCAGCTGGTTGGGGTGGACGATCAGCAGAATCGACAGTGCGATCCAGGCCAGCGCGAGGGCGGTATCAGCTGAAGGATTCGACTCCCCTCCGGCCCGGCCGGGAATCGGCTCGGGCCGACGGCTTCCGCTTCACGCAGCACACTGCAACCGCCGACGGCTGCACTCCACGCCCGGCTGCCGAAACCCGCACGAAGTGCCCTAAGTAGAGTCACGACAACGCCCTCGCAGCGTGGAGATCGAGTGTCCAACCCGCTGGGGGAGCTTCACCGGGTGGAAACATCACACTTGAAGGAACGACCGCACATGAGCGACAACCGCACCATCACCAACCCTGCCGGGCTGCACGACCCCACCCCGTTCGGTTACAGCCACGCCGCTTCCGCACCCGGCGAGCTGGTGTTCATCGGTGGGCAGTACGCCTCCGACGACACCGGCCAGGTCGTGCCCGGCGACTTTGCCGCGCAGGTCGAGCGGTCCTTCGGCAATCTGCGCATCGCGCTCGCCGGTGTCGGTCTTGGCTTCGAACATGTCGTACGGCTCGGCACGTACATCGTCGACCATGACCTGGAGAAGCTGGAGATCCTCGGCAAGGCGCTGCACGGCGCCTGGGGCGACCGGCTGCCCGCCCAGACGCTCAGCGGGGTCGCCTCGCTCGCGCTGCCCGGGATGCTCTTCGAGATCGACGCGGTCGCGGTCCGTCCGGCCGAGGGACCCGAAAGCTAGCCACAGCCGGGATCCGCCGGAACAGGGTTCGTCTGCCGCGCAACGCCGACGCACCCCGCGCTCGTACCCGCGTTCTTGAGATTTCGGCGCTCCCTCAGACCTCGCCCGTCGTGCTCCGTACGTAACCGAGTCCGGGGCGGTCGTTCAGCAGGAGTTCTTCTCCGGTGGGGACGAACCCCGTGCGGGTCAGGACCGCGCGGGAGGCCGTGTTGTCGAGCGCGGCTGCTGCGCGCAGTGTGGTCAGGCCGTACTCGGTGGCGGCCAGGGTGCAGATCTGGCGGACGGTGGCCGTGGCCAGGCCCTGGTGGGTGGCCTTTTCGGCTATACGGAAGCCCAGTTCGGCGGAGCCGTCCGCGATGTCGACCAGGTTGAACCGGCCCAGGATCTCGCCGTCGCCGTCGGAATCGGTGTCCACCAGGACGTGGAAGCGGCAGATACCCGCGGCCTGTTCGGCGAGCAGCGCGGCGAGCCGGGCTTCGAAGTGGGCGAAGTATTCGTCGCCGCGATCCGGTATCGACGCGGCGAAGAAGGCGCGATTCTCCTGCTCGAATGCGAGCAGGGCCGGGGCGTGATCGGCGCGGAGAAGCTGGAGTTCGGGCATGGGGGAAGGGTACGGGGGGCTGGGGCCAGGGGTCTTGCTGTGGCGGTAAGGGACGTGGACCTGCGATCGGGGGCCCTGGCGTGGCTGGGCCCCCGATCGACCGGGGCCGTCACTGCGCCCCGTGGCACTCCCGGTACGCCCGTCCCGAGCCGCACCAGCAGGGTGCGCTGCGGGCCGGGGGCCAGGGGACCGCTCGGCCGCGGGCGGCGAGGGTGGTGGCGTACTGGGGGAGGAGGTCCGGGTCGGCCGGGGACGTGGCTTCCGAGGCGGCGAAGGCCTCGTACGACGGGACCGTGCCCGTCACGATGCCGAGGTTCGGGGTGCCGGCCTGGTGGAGGTCCCGGAGTGCGGCTTCCAGGCGGGCCAGGTGGTCGGCGTGGGAGGGGTACTCGCCGCGCAGGACCGGGTACGCGTTGAGGAGTTCGTCGAGTTCGGTGGCCGGCCAGTGCAGCACCGCCACCGGGAACGGGCGGGACAGCGCGGTGCGGTACGTGCCCAGTTCGGCGCGGAGGCGGGTGATCTCGGCCCGGAGCTCGCCCGGGTCCGAGGAGCCCAGCGCCCACAGGCGCTTCGGGTCGTGCAGCTCGTCCAGCGGGACGGAGGCGGTGTGGACGGTGTCGGCCAGCTCGTCCCAGACATCGTGCTCGACGCCCATCAGCCTTCGCACACGGTGGCGGCCGATCAGCAGCGACTGCGTGGCGTACGGGACCTCCTCGCCCGGCGTGAGGAGGAGCGTCAGCGCGGTCGTGAAGTAGTCGTGGGCCGCCTCCAGCTCGTCGTGCGATTCGAGGGTCTCGGCCGCGATCTCCCAGGGCGCCGGGTCGAGCGGGCCCGCGGCACGGATGCCGTCGATGATCGCGCGGGCCTCGGCCTCGTGGCCGTACTCCCACAGGTTGGCCGCGTTCAGGGCCTTGACCAGGTGCGGGCGGTCGAGGCCGGGGGAGCCGAGCAGTTCGTCGTAGAGGGTGGTGGCGCGGGCGCGGTCACCGGCGAGCTCCAGATGGGCCGCGGCCTGGAGGAGCAGCGGCTCGCGGTCCTCGGGGTACTGCGCCGCGGTGCGCAGCAGGCGCTCGGCTTCGGTGATGTGGTCAGCAGGCGTGTCGGGGCGCATGAACCACACCGTACTGCTGTACGGCATCTGGACGGAGGGTTGTTCCGGCCCTGGAGAGTTACGGCACATGGCCCTATCGTGCGGGCCGTGCGGGAGCGGATACCGGTCGTGGTGCAGCGGAACTCGCGAGGGCGCCGGGTCGCCGCGCGCGGGTTGTGGACGGGCGCCGAGGTGATGGTGACCCTGGGTTTCGTCCTGCTGTTGCTCGTTGTTCATCAACTGTGGTGGACCAACCGGCAGGCCCGCGCCGACGCCCAGCACAAGGTGCAGGCCCTTCAGAGGGAGTGGGGGGAGCCACAGGGGCAGCCACCGGAGCAGCCGCAAGAGCCGGCGGGCGGTACGGGGAGCAGTGGCGAGTCCGGACGTGGGGCTTTTGGCGGGGGTTCGTCCGGGGGCCGCACCGCACCCCCCGCGCCCCGCTGGGATCAGGCCTACGCCGTCATCCGCATCCCGCGGCTCGGGCTCACCGCCCCCGTCGCCCAGGGCATCAGCAAACGCGGCGTCCTCGACAAGGGGTACGTCGGGCACTACCCGCGCACCGCACAGCCCGGCCGGGCCGGGAACTTCGCGCTCGCCGGGCACCGCAACACGCACGGCGAACCCTTCCGGTACATCAACCGGCTGCGGCGCGGGGACCGGATCGATGTCGAGACCCGGGACGCCGTCTACACGTACACCGTCGACCGGACGCTCGGGCAGACCAGCGCCAGTGATGGCGGTGTCATCGCGGCCGTCCCGCGCAGCAATGTGAAGCCGCACGCCGGGTACAGCACGGCCGGTTCCTATGTGACGCTCACTACGTGCACGCCCGAATTCACCTCCCGTTACCGGCTTGTCGTATGGGGGAAGCTCACGGGGGTCCGGGCGCGGTAGCGGTGTCGCACTAAGGTTCCCTGACGTGCTCAGACGACGTCCGCAGTTGTTGTGGTTGCTGGTCCCCTATGTCCTCTACCTGGGGGCGCTGCCGTTCGTGAACCGGGTCCATCCCGTGGTTCTCGGACTGCCGTTCCTCTTCGTATGGCTGCTCGGGGCGACCCTGCTGACACCCGTCGCCGTATGGCTGACCCGACGGGGGGACCGCCGGTGAACGCCGCAGTCGCGACCTCCGTCTTCGGGGTCTTCATGGTCGTCACCGTCGCCCTCGGGCTGCTCGCGATGCGCGGGCGACGGCGAGGGAGCGGCGAGGGTGGCGGGCTCGCGGAGTGGTCCGTGGGCGGGCGCAGCCTCGGGACCGTGTTCATCTGGGTGCTGATGGCGGGCGAGGGCTACACCAGCTTCAGCTACCTGGGCGCGGCGGGATGGGGCTACAACTACGGGGCTCCCGTGCTCTACGTGGTGGCGTACATGTCCTGCGGTTACGCCCTCGGCTATGTCGTCGGGCCGACGCTCTGGGCGTACGCGCGCAAGCACGGGCTCGTCGGGATCACCGACATGGTGGCGCACCGCTTCGGACGGCCCTGGCTCGGTGCGCTGGTCGCCGTCATCGCGACCGTCTTCCTGCTGCCGTACATCCAGCTCCAGATCACCGGCATGGGCGTGGTCGTATCGACCATCTCCTACGGTGCCATCAGTCTGAACTGGGCCTACTTCATAGCCTTCGCCGTCACCACCGGCTTCGTCGTGGTGAGCGGGCTGCGCGGCAGCGCGTGGGTGTCCGTCCTCAAGGACATCCTCGTGATCGCCACGCTCGGCTTCCTCGCCCTCTATGTACCGATCCACTACTTCGACGGATACGGGCCCTTCCTGGACCGGCTCGTCACCGAGAAGAGCCAGTGGCTGACCTTCCCCGGGCACGGGGACAGCGGTCTCGGGCAGGCATGGTTCATCACCACCTCGTTCCTCAACTCCCTCACCGTGGTGATCTTCCCGACGACCGTCGCCGGCTATCTCGGCGCGAAGAACGCCGACGTGCTGCGCCGCAACGCGATGTGGCTGCCCGCCTACAACGTGCTGCTCTTCGTGCCGATGCTGCTCGGCATGGCCGCTCTCTTCGTCGTGCCGGGGCTCGTCGGCGCCGAGTCCAACCTGGCGCTCTTCAAGCTGGTCGTGGACTCGTTGCCGGCCTGGGCGGTCGGCGTCATCGGTGTGGCGGCGGCTCTGTCGTCGATCGTGCCGATGGCCGTCTTCATGCTGGTCATCGGAACGATGTGGGGGCGCAGTGTGCTGTCGCTCGTGCCGCGGCTGGAGCGGCGGCAGAAGGGCGCCGCGCAGACCGTCGTGGTGGCCGCGGGTGTGATCGCGCTCGTGCTCACGTACACCGCGCCGAACACCCTCGTACGGCTCTCCCTCATCTCGTACGAGGGGATGGCGCAGCTGCTCCCCATGGTGCTGCTGGGGCTGATGTGGCGGCGGCTGACCCTGCTCGGGGCGATGAGCGGGCTGGTCGTCGGCGTGGGCATGGTGTGCGGGTTCGTGTTCACGGAGAACGATCCGGTGTGGGGGATGAACGCGGGCATCGTGGCGCTCGGCGCCAACCTCGTCGTCGCGCTCGCCGTGACGTACGCGGGCCCGCGCGAGCACGACGACCGGCCGGACAGCGAGGTGCTCGCGCGGGACGAGATCGGGTCCCCGAAGGACGGCGCGGAGCTCAGCGGCGCTCCCGCAGGAACAGGACGCTGACCGTCGCCAGCAGGGCCAGGCCCACCGACAGCAGCAGCGCGCCGTCCGCGCCCGAACCCGTCGCGGCGATCGCGATCGTCAGGGCCACGCCCGCCGACGAGCCGATGTACCGGGCCGTGTTGTTCGCGCCCGAACCCATCGCCGCCCGCTCCGGCGGCACCGACTCGACCGCCAGGCGCGGCAGCGCGGCATTGAGCAGCCCGCTGCCGATGCCGGACACGGCCAGGGCGGGGAGCAGCCGCAGCCACACCGACGCACCGGTGTGCGCGGTGCCCGCCGTGTCCAGGATGCCCAGCAGCGACAGCACCGCCACCGCGTGCAGGACGAAGCCCACGGCCAGCTGGTGCCGGGCAGCGACCCGGCCCGCCAGCCGCCGCGCCTGCAGCGCCACCACGAACGACGTACCGGACCAGAGCAGGAACAGCCAGGCCGAGCCCAGCGCGGACATTCCCAGCGCCTGCTGGAGCAGCGTCGGCAGATAGCTGAACAGGCCGATCACCGACAGACCGGTGAACAGCCCGCCAGCCGACGACGCCAGGAACGGGCGGCTGCGCAGCAGCGACAGATCGATCAGCGGAGCCGCGGCCCGGCGCTCCACCACGACGAACCCGGCGGTCAGGGCCATCGCGGCGAGCAGCAGCAGCCCGATGGGTGCGCGCAGCCAGCCGTCCCGGCCGAGCGTCAGCGCGGTCAGCAGCGCCGTCATCGCCAGGCCGAGCGTTGCGGCCCCCGCCAGATCGGGGCGCCCACCGCGCGGAGCCCGGGACTCTTCGAGCGTACGGAACGCGAGCACGGCCGTGAGCAGGGCGGCGAGCGCGAGCACGGCGTACGGCAGCCGCCAGTCGACGGAGCCGAGCGAGCCCGCGAGCAACGGGCCGAGCGCGATCCCCGCGCTCACGAACGCGCCCCAGATCCCGGTCGCCCTGATCCTGGCCGTCCCCGCGGGGAACGCACCGACCAGCAGACCGAGGCTGGTCGCGAGGATCGCGGCGCTCGCCGCGCCCTGGGCCACACGCGCCACGGTGAAGGCGAGGGTGGTCGTCGCGAAGGCGCCCAGGCCGGTGGTCACACCGAGGGAGAGGGTGCCTATGAGGAAGAGCCTGCGGCGGCCGTAGTCGTCGGCGAGGCTGCCCACGATCAGGAGGAAGACGGCGAGACCGAGCGGGGCGCCGTTGAGCAGCCAGGCCCGGCCGGACACGGGGGTGGCGAGCGCGGCCGAGATGTCGGGGACGGTCGTCATCGGCGACGTGTAGTTCATCAGCGCGACGGCGGTGGCTGCCGCGGTGGTCGCGAGGGTGGCACCGGGGCGGAGGGCGGCGCGGGTGTGGGGGCTTGTGCCGGTCGGTGGGTGCGTCAGGGGTTGCGGTGGGGCGTCACGGGTCTTGTGCGCGGGGGCGGACTGCTGGGGGCGGGGGCGTACGGGCTGTGCCATGGCTTCGCTCCGGGGACTGGGACTGGGGCTGGGGCGCGTGCTGGGACGACCAGAAGCTCGAAGGGAAGGTTCGGTGAATGAACTCATATCCACGTGCCGACGCTAGCACGGTAGGTTCATTCACTGAACCGTAACGAGGTAAAGTGGTCACCATGGCTCTCGGCAAGGACTACGCGACACAGCAGTGCTCGATCGCCCGCGCACTCGAAGTGATCGGCGAGCGCTGGACCCTGCTGGTGGTGCGCGACGCCTTCTACGGTGTGCGCCGCTACAACGACTTCCTCGTCCACCTCGGTGCGCCGCGCGCCGTGCTGGCCACCCGGCTCCAGTCGCTCGTCGAGGCGGGCGTCCTGGAGAAGCGCCGCTACCAGGAGTCGCCGCCGCGCGACGAGTACGTCCTCACGGCCAGCGGCCAAGCACTCTGGCCGGTCGTCCGCACCATCGGGGTGTGGGGGCGCGACCACATTCCCGGCACCCGGCCGATGCGCGTCTTCGTCCACGTCTCCTGCGGTACGGAACTGGGCGCGTACGGCGAATGCCCGGCCTGCGCGCTGCCCGTACCGCCCGGGGACGTCGAGATGCGGCCGGGCGACGGACTCGATCCGGACCCTGCCGATCCGGTCAGCCGCGCCCTGCTCGCGCCGCGCCGACTGCTGCGGCCGCTGGAGACCGATCGCGCCTAGCGCGGACGGGTGTGCCGGACCCATCGTGTATAACGGCTGGAGAGCCGAACGCACACCTGCGCGAAAAGCGTGGCTGCGTGAGCCCGGCCATCAGGCCGCGAAGGGGAAGAAGGGAGGGGCCGATGAGTGGTGACGTGAACCGTCTGCGCAGTGGCCTCGCCCGGCTGCTCCGCCCCCTGGGGCTGCTGCTCTTCCTCGTCACCGAAGTCGTCCTCGCCGAAGGCGGCAGCCTCTCCGCCGCCGTCGCGCTCGCCGCCACGGCGGCCGCCGGCTCCGCGCTCGTCGCCGCCTCGGTCATCAGCGCCCGCTGTGCCGTCCCCGTGCCCCGCACCCGGGTCCGTACGGCCATCCGCGACCGGGAGAAACGCACCGCGTTCCTGCCGCAGCGAGACCCGGACGCCAAGGGGCGCAGGCGCCCCCGAGCCCCCGGCCGTGCCCTCCCGACGGCCGCGTAGGGGCTCGCACCACCCGTAGGCACCCCTCGCGGTTCGTCATGCCGAGTTCGCTCTTCTTCCCGGCACGACGAGACCCCCGGAGGGCTCACCCATGTCCGTCTTCATGTCCGCATTCGCCGCCCTGGTCGGCGCAATGGCCGATGTGCTGCACCCGCTCTTCCAGGGCGCGTCCGCCGCCGCCGCGATCGTGCTGTTCACGGCGCTCGTGCGGCTCGCCGTGCACCCGTTGTCGCGGGCCGCTGCGCGCGGACAGAAAGCCCGCACCAGGCTCCAGCCGCAGATCGCCGAGCTGCGCAAGAAACACGGCAAGAACCCCGAGCGCATGCAGAAGGCGCTCATGGAACTGCACAAGGCGGAGAACGTCTCGCCGCTCTCCGGCTGCCTGCCGAGCCTCCTGCAGATGCCCGCCTTCTTCCTCCTCTACCACCTCTTCTCCAGCCAGACGATCGACGGCCACCCCAACGAGCTGCTCGGCCACCAGCTCTTCGGCGCCCTGCTCGGCGAGCACTGGCAGGACGCGCTCGCGCACGGCGGAGCGTTCGGGGCCCAGGGCATGGTCTACCTCGGCCTGTTCGCGATCGTCGCCGTCGTGGCCACCTTCAACTTCCGGCGTACGAAGCGGCAGATGGCCGCCAACCCCGTCACCCCGACCACCGGGCCCGACGGACAGCCGGTCCCGGGCATGGGCATGATGACGAAGCTGATGCCCCTGATGTCCTTCGCCACGCTTTTCACCGTGTCCGTCGTACCGCTCGCCGCCGCGCTGTACGTCGTCACGAGCACCACCTGGACCGCGATCGAGCGGGCCGTCCTCTACCGCGACATGCCGGCCGCCGGCGCCGCCATCGCCACCGCGGCGTAATCGGGACGGCAGTGCGCCGGTCCAGTGTGTGAACAGGGTCTTGCAGAGTGATCGGATGTCTTGGACGATCGGACAAGCCTGCGATGGCCGACACCCATCCGACGGGCCCGATCTCGACCAAGGGGAGAAAGACCGTTGAAGCTGCTTCGTGTGGGTACGGCAGGCGCGGAACGACCGGCACTGCTGGACGAGGACGGAACCCTGCGTGACCTGTCGGGAATCGTCACCGACATCGACAGCGCGCTGCTCGCCGACGAGTCCGCGCTCGCCCGGGTACGGGCCGCCGCGGCCGCGCCCGGCGAGCTGCCCGAGCTCGACGCCGAGGGGCTGCGGGTCGGGCCGCCGCTCGCCCGGATCGGCAAGATCGTGTGCATCGGGCTGAACTACCACGACCACGCCGCCGAGACCGGTGCGGAGATTCCCGCCGAGCCGATCCTGTTCTTCAAGGCGCCGGACACCGTCGTCGGACCCGACGACACGGTGCTGGTGCCGCGCGGCAGCGTCAAGACCGACTGGGAGGTCGAGCTCGCGGTCGTCATCGGGCGCACCGCTCGCTACCTGGAGTCCGCCGAGGAGGGGCTCGCACATGTCGCCGGATACGCGACGGCGCACGACGTCTCCGAGCGCGAGTTCCAGATCGAGCGTGGCGGCACCTGGGACAAGGGCAAGAGCTGCGAGACGTTCAACCCGCTGGGGCCGTGGCTGGTGACGGCGGACGAGATCGCCGACCCGCAGGCGCTGCCGCTGAAGCTCTGGGTCAACGGTGAGCTGAAGCAGGACGGCACGACGGCCGACCAGATCTTCCCCGTGGGTGAGGTGGTCCGGTACCTCAGCCACTTCATGACCCTGTACCCGGGCGATGTGATCAACACGGGGACGCCGGCGGGGGTCGCTCTGGGACAGCCCGAGCCCAAGCCGTATCTGAGGGCGGGGGATGTCGTGGAGCTGGAGGTCGCGGGACTGGGGCGGCAGCGGCAGGAACTGAAGGGTGCCTAGCAGGAAGAGGGTGCGCCTGGGGCGGTTCGGGTGAGGCCTTTGAGCCAGATCATTGAGGCGCGTAGTTGGAGTCCGGCAAGGTAGCTGTCCGGGGTCTTGTCGTACCGGATGGCGATGCCTCGCCAGGCCTTGAGCTTGTTGATCAGACGCTCGACGGTGTTCCGTTCCTTGCGGAGGTCCGCGTCGCGGCTGACAGGCCGGCCGCCTGTGGAGCCCTTCTTCTTGCGGTTGGCGGCCTGGTCCTTCTTCTCTGGGATGACCGCCTTGATGCGGCGTTTCCGCAGGTGGGCGCGGTTGCCGCGGGACGAGTAGGACGAGGTCGGCTGCGGCTGCATCCCGTGCCGGCGCCTGCTGAGGGCGAGGGCGAGGCCGCTGATGCCGCCGACGGTTGTACCAGGTGCCGCCGGCTCCGGACCTGGTCGGGCGGGACAGGCACTGCGTCCCGCCGCCCGACGACGGCGGGACGCACGCCCAAGCCCCGTTTTCCGACAGTGTCACGCCGGCGGGGGCCTTCCCTGCTCGGCGGAGCTCGGTGGGTTCCGGTGGAGCGGCCTACTGGTACTGCGTGGTGACGCTCACGCCGCTGAAGTCCTGCTGTCCGGCGGCGAGGCTGAAGTAGACCCAGCCGGACGGCGGGTTGTCGATGGTCAGCGTCTCGTTGTTACCGGCGTTGGTGGACTTCGCCTGGTACGAGGTGGTGGTGGCCCAGCTGGTGCCGTTGTAGTACAGGTCGGCGTTGCCGGTGCCGCCGGTGCTGGTGATGGTCAGGTGCTGGACGCCTGCCGGCAGGTACAGGAAGTGGCTGCTGTAGTTGCCGGTGGTGGCCGCGAGTTTGTCCCGGCGGCAGTTCTTGCCGAATTGGCGCGGGTCTGCGTCGGTGCAGAGCGGGGTGGACGAGGCCTCCGGCAGGGGGCCGCAGTTGTCAGTCGCGCAGGTGGTCGTCAGCCAGGTGGCGAAGCCGGCGTCGTAGCTGGTGCCGATGGTCTGCTTCAGGAAGGTGCGGGCACCGCTCCAGTCACCGGTGCGGTACTTGCCGAGCACGGTCTCGATGTCCGCGGGGTGCGCCTGCAGCATGTAGCGGACCGCCAGGAAGCCCCACTGGTAGACCCGGGCCGAGTTGACGTCGGGGTCGTCGTCCTGGCCGTAGACGGTGTCGAACAACTCGCTGAGCTTGTACGTCTTCTTGCCGGCTGCAGCGATCGCGTTGGCGTTGCGCTCCTGGCGGTAGCCGTACGAGATGTTCTCGGCGATGCCCTCGACCCACCAGATGGTCGGCGTGGTCTGGCCGGCGTCGAAGTCGCCGTGCATGTTGTAGCGGCCGTCGAGGTAGTGGGTGTACTCGTGGTTGAGGTTCCAGATCTCGAACTTGGGGCGCAGCCAGGACGCCTCGTGGGCGATGAAGCGGGCCTGGTTGCCCGGCTTGGCCGGGTCGCCCTCCTCGTACATGCCGCCGTTGTCGACGTCGATGTCGTAGATGGCCCAGGCGTACAGCGAGTACTGGGTGTAGTCGTCGAAGGCGACGACCTCCAGGTTGGTGTTCACGTCGCCGGGGATCGCGCCCTTGTCACCGATCACGCGGTGGAAGTAGGCGTCCTGGTTGATCAGGCTGGTGCAGGTGGTGGCCAGCTGCCCGGGGGACATGTCCTGGGCGCGGATCTTCAGGCCCGGGGTGCAGGTGTGCTGGATCGGCAGGACCAGCGGGAGCACGCGGCTGCCCAGGTCGCAGATGCCGTAGGCCGCGCAGTTGCCCTTGTCGTACTGACGTGTGGCCCAGCCCAGGTTCATGGTGATCGGGGCGGTGGGGCCGACGTTCGGGTAGCGGTTGATCAGGTCCTTCAGCAGCGGCCGGACCCGGTCCTTGAGCTCGGGAACGTCGAGGGCGTAACCGAGGAAGCGGCCGACATTGCTGATGACGTCCAAGCGGTTCAGCTGCGTGTCGTTGCGGGTGATGAAGTCGGCCCAGGTGTTGAGGATCGCAGGGTCGGCCTTGAGCGCGGCCCGCCAGCCCCGGCCGTCGTTCTTGGTATCGAAGCCGTTCTCGACGACGCGCTCGGCGTTCTCGAGGGAGAGGGTCATCCGGCTCGGCCAGGTGGCGTCGTAGTTGGCGAGCAGCCACTTGACGACGCCGGCGTACCGGCCGGCCTCGTGGGTGCTGTCGATCAGCGTGACGACCTCGTTGAGCGTGTCGCCGTTGGCGTCGGTGACGTCCTTGCTGCGCGGGGCGGCGAAGAAGGCGTCCAGCGCGCCGCGGGCCGAGGCCTGCAGCGCCGTGCCGTAGTCACCGACGACGTCCTGGTGGTTGTCCTGCACGTAGTAGCCGGCGCGCAGGAACATCACCAACTGGCCCACGGAGGTGCTGTTGTCGCCCGGGTAGGTGGCGGAGGCGTCGCGCAGCGCGTTGGCGACGGTCACCATCTGGGGCTCGCGGAACGTCTTCCCGGCGTCGGTGCCGGTGAGGTTGAACAGCGGGTAGGTGCAAGTGACCCCGGGGAGGGCCTTGAGCTGCTGAATCAGCGCGCTGCCCGTGGCGTTGATCACTCCGGACAGGTCGCCGCATTCGTTCCCGCCGGGGGCGGCCGACTGCTTGCCGGCCTTGACGGGCTCGGCGGTCGGGGCGGCCGCCGGGGCGGACTCTTCGGTGGAGTCCTGCGAGGAGATCTTGAAACCGGAGCCGTCGGTCGTGGCGTCGGGCGACTTGGGGACCGGGATCGACCGCGGCGCCGAGGCCGCGGGTCCGGCAGCGTTGGCGCCAAGCTTGGTCACGGCGCCGACGGGGGTGGCCTGGCTCTGCGGCGTGAGCAGGCCGAGCGCGACGAAGAGAGCGGCGCCGAGCGCAGAAAGCCTGCGCGCGTTGGCCGTTGATATCCGGGAGGGGCGCATCTGAGGGGGCCTCCGGGGCCTTCGTGGCCGCACGTTGGGCATGCGGGCAATCAATATGTGACATGTAAAATGGCACATGTCGCATCGCGCGGGAAGATCCCGGACCGGATTGCCGTCCGTCGCAAACCGAAATGTTGTCAGATCGGCGGCCCCGGAAGGCCGTTGCGCGCCCACTCGCCCGTCCCGGCCGCCGCTCGCTCGAACTCGCTGGGCTCCCTGATCGCTGTGGAATACGGCTCCGGCCAGGTGTGCTGCGCCGACCCCGCACTTCTCCGCGTGTACGTCGGTCTGCTCTTCACATACGCCCAGAACCGCCTCGCCCATGTCGAGCAGTCGGCCTGACATGCCACCAGGCCGACCGCCGGCCGATACCGATACATGCCGCGAGCCCGAACCAAATGGTCCGGGCTCGCGGGCTGTCTGGCGACGGCGCCGGACGCGGATCGACTCGATCGGGGATCACGCACTGTCCAGCGCCGTCTCCCCGTCGGGGACTGCCTTGGTGCCGAACGTCTTCGTGATGGCCGGGGCCGACCGACGGCCGCATGCGCTATGGTGGATCTTGGAAGTTTCCGCAACTCACGGCGACTGACGCTGCGTTGGTGGTCCAAGGAAAGACACCCCGCTTCCTGCGGGGAAATGCAGGTGCAAGGCCTGCCCAGCGCTCACCCACGAAGCCCTTCCCCCGCCGGGGGAAGGGCTTCGTCACGTTTCCCGCGTGCCTTGGAGAACTTCCGCGCGGCCTTCACCCACCCAGGTCGGTGACGCGGGCTCGATGATCCCCTCGATGATCTGAACACGGTCCCCGCGGATGTGCTGGACGGCGTATTTGAGGGCGCGTTCGGAGTCGATGCCGTGGCTGTAATCGGGTGCGCTCGTCATGTGTCCCGCCTCTGATGGTGGTGCTCAACAGCATCATGCCCCGGCTTCTGCCGGGACGTGCCGGTGCTCAGCGTTTCGCGCGGCCGCGAATGGCTGGGGCGGCGAGGCCGAGGAGGACGGGGCCGGCCGCCTGTGGAGCCCTTCTTCTTGCGGTTGGCGGCCTGGTCCTTCTTCTCCGGGATGACCGCCTTGACAGATCGGAGGGGTGGGGTGACGCGTCGCCGGCACCCCACCCCTCCTTCCCGTTACGCGCCGATCGTCGTCGCGAACTGTTCCAGCGCCTCGACCACCAGGGCGTGGTCCTCCGCCTGGGGCAGGCCCGAGACCGTCACCGAGCCGATGACGCCCGCGCCCTCGACCGCGATCGGGAACGAACCGCCGTGCGCGGCGTACATGTCCGGGTCCAGGCGCGAGGACTCGTCGAAGGTCGTCCCCTTCGACCGGAACCGGGATCCGACCAGGTACGAGCTCTCGCCGTACCGTTCCACGACCTTGCGCTTGCGGTCGATCCAGGCGTCGTTGTCCGCGCTCGATCCCGGCAGTGCGGCATGGAACAGCTGCTGTGCGCCGCGGCGGATGTCGATCGCGACCGGGGCGTGCCTTTCCCGGGCCATCGAGACGAGCAGGCCGCCGAGCGCGTACGCGTCGTCGTAGCTGAAATGCGGCAGCGTCAGTCGGCGTTCCTGAGCGATGAGCTCGGAGATGGTCGGAGCGGTGGGGTTCATACGGTCTGCTCCTCGGTATCGGTTTCGGTATCGGCGGAGGTGGACGGGGTTGCGGCGGGCAGGGGCACGGTGACGCCCTCGCGGGCCGAGCGGCGCGCGGCCTCCAGTACGTCCAGGGCAGCGGCGGCCTGGAGGGCGGTCACTGGATTGTCACCCTTTCCGCGCAGTGCGTCGGTGACCGCCGCGTAGTACGCGGGGTAGTCGCCCGGCAGCGTACGGACCGGGGCGCCGCCGCCCGTCAGCGGGGACTCGCCCGAGCCGATCCGGCCCCACAGCTTCTCGGGCTCCTCGCCCCACGGCCGGTTCGCCGTCGGACGCGCGCCCGCGCGCAGGTCGGCCTCCTGCGGGTCGAGGCCGTACTTCACATAGCCCGCGGTCGAGCCGAGCACCCGAAAGCGCGGGCCGAGCTGGGCCGTGGTGGCGCTGACGTACAGATGTGAGCGGACCCCGTTCGCATGGGTGATCGCGAGAAACGTGTCGTCGTCGGCGGCGGCGCCGGGGCGGCGTACATCGGACTCCGCGTACACCTGTACCGCCGGTCCGAACAGGACGAGCGCCTGGTCGACGACATGGCTGCCCAGGTCGTACAGCAGCCCGCCGATCTCCTGGGGGTCGCCCGACTCGCGCCAGCCGCCCTTCGGCTGCGGGCGCCACCGCTCGAAACGGGACTCGAAGCGCTGTACGTCCCCCAGCTCACCGTCCGCGATCAGGCGGGCGAGAGTGAGGAAGTCGTTGTCCCAGCGGCGGTTCTGGAAGACCGAGAGCAGCACCCCGCGCTCCTCGGCGAGGGCCGCGAGCTCCCGCGCCTCGGCGGCCGTACCGGCGATCGGCTTGTCCACGACGACCGGCAGACCGGCCTCGATCGCGGCGGTCGCGATCGGGACATGGGTCCTGTTCGGCGACGCGATCACGATCAGATCGAGTTCGTCCGCGCGCCCCCACAGCTCCTTGGGCGACGCGGCGAACCGTACGTCGGGGAACTCGGCGCGCGCCTGCGCCTGCCGCTCCTCGTTCGAGGTGACGACCGTGTCGAGGACGAGGCCCTCGGTCGCGGCGATCAGCGGGGCGTGGAAGACGGAACCCGCCAGGCCGTAGCCGACGAGTCCGACGCGCAGGGGGGCCTCGGACAGCCCGGGCGTCTCGTGAGTCGCGTTGCCAGTCATGCCCGCCACTTAAGCAACGCTGTTGCCAAAGTGCAAGCGACAGGGACAATGGGGCTGTGAACAGGAGCAATAGCGGTGCGAACCTGCCGACGCTGCGCAGCCACAATGCGGCGTTGGTGCTGGATCTGCTGCGGGTGGCGGGCGAGCGCGGCATCAGCAGGCTCGAACTCGCCGAGCGTACGGGGCTCACGCCGCAGGCCGTCAGCAAGATCACCGCCCGGCTGCGAGCCGAGGGCCTGGCGGCCGATGCGGGGCACCGGGCCTCCACCGGGGGCAAGCCGCGCACCGTGCTGCGGCTGGTGCCGGACGCCGGGTACGCGGTCGGCATGCACCTGGACCGCGACGAGCTGACGGTGGTGCTCGTCGACCTGGCCGGCGCGGTTGCCGCGAGCCGTACCGCCCCGCTGGACTTCGGCGCCCCGGCGGACGAAGTGGTCGCGGTGGCGGCGTACGCGGTCGCGGCGGTACGGGACGGGGGCGCGCAGCCCGTGGACCTGCCGGTGCTCGGGGTCGGCGTGGCGGTGCCGGGGCCGCTCGACCACAGGGGCGGGGTGCTGCACCGCGTCACCGGGTTCCCGCAGTGGGACGGGTACCCGTTGCGGGACGTGCTCGCCGCGAGGACCGGGCTGCCCGTCGTCGTCGACAAGGACACCAACGCCGCTGCCCTGGGCCTCGCCCTGCGCGCGGCGGGCGCGGGCGACTTCGCGTATCTGCACCTCGGGACCGGGCTCGGCGCCGGGCTGGTCCTGGGTGGGGGGTTGCATCGCGGGGCCCGTACCGGGGCCGGTGAGTTCGGGCACCAGACCGTCCAGCTGGACGGTCCGGTGTGCAGCTGCGGGGGGCGCGGCTGCATCGAGGCGCTCTGTCTCGCCGCCGTCGCCCGCGGTGATGTCGCGGAGGCTGCACGGGTGCTGGGTACCGGCGCCGCCAACCTCGTCGGGCTGCTCGACATCGACCGGGTGATGCTGGGCGGCCGTACCGTCGCAGCCGATCCCGATGCGTACGTACGAGGCGTCCGCGCCGTGATCGACGAGCGCGCCCGGCGGGGCGGCATCGACGCGCCCGTGCCGGTCACCGCCACCGGGGGAGGGGACCGGCCGGTCGCGGAGGGGGCCGCGCAGCTGGTCCTGGCCCCGCTGTTCGGGCGGGTCGCAGGTGCGGACGTCGGAGGCGTCGGAGGTGCGGACGGGGGTGCGGACCTGATCCTGTGACCGCCCGGCGGCCGAGGGCGGCGGGTTCGACTCCGGTCCGGTGCTTCGGTCCGGTGGCCCGCGCGGCGGTCCGGGGCAGAAGCGCGGACGCGGGGCGCAGCTGAGCTGATCGAGCGGTTGCGGGCCGCCGGCCGGGCGGCCCTCCGGCATGTCGGTGCCGGTCGCCTCGCGCGCGCGTGGCAGCGTCGCGGCCCAGAACCGGTGAACTCCGGCGCACGGGGCGAGCCGACCGTCTCGCGAGCAGCGAAGGGTGCCCCCACATGCCCCCCACACCGCCCCCGTCCGGCAGACCTTCCGCTTCCACCCCTGCATCCATCCCCGCGGCCGGTCCTGTGTCCATCCCGCTGTCCTCCGCCGCCTCCATCCCCGTATCCACCGCCTCCGCGCGTCCTCCCTCGCCCTCGCCCTCGCCCTCGTCCCCGCACCCGCTCCCCGGGCGGACGCGGCACGGGCTCGCGCTCGGGCTGGCGGCGGCGAGCGTGGTTCCCGCCGTCCTCGGTGGCACATCCGCCGCACCCGCCTCCGCCGTACCTTCGGCCACCCCGGTCTCGAAGCCGAACTCCGCCACCGCCGACCAGCAGCCCACCTGCGGTGATCCCGAGGCGAGCGACTTCCCGATCAGCACCCGTATCCACGGTGGTCCGGACACCTACGCATCCGGCGGCGGCTACGGAACCTGGTTCCTGGACCTCACCAACACCACCACCGAGTCGTGCCGGGCCATCCATCCTGTGCTGGTCCTCACCGACGAGGACCGGAAGCTGACCTCCGACCAGATCCAGCTGGAGTTCGCCGAGCCGAGCCGTCCCGATGTGGAGCACCGCGTCACCTGGGAGACCACCGACCAGGACGAACACATCGGTGTCTTCGGCGGCGACGGCGCCGACTCCTTCGAGGGCTTCACCATCCCCGCGGGTTATACCGTCACCGTCGAGGTCCGGATGGCGTTCACCTCGGACACCAGCCCGGGCCGGATGACCGCCAATGCCGCGATCGTCCAGCGGCAGCCCGCAGCGAGCGGCGGGACCGGGAAGGACGACGGGGCCTGGGTCGGCGAGTCCGGCGAGTACCCCTTTGCCGTCGTAGACGACAGCGGCGAGACCGGAGAGAGCGACGAGACCGGAGAGGTCGGCGAGACGGGGGAGGTCGGCGGGACGGGGGAGGTCGGCGGGACGGGAGAGGCCGGCAGGACTGGCGAGGTCGGCAGCACGGGAAAGGTCGGCAGCACGGGAAAGGTTGGCGGGACGGGGGAGGTCGGCAAGACGGGCGAGGTCGGCAAGACAGGGGAGGTCGGCAGGACGGGGGAGATCGGTGGGACCGGGAAGGCCGGCGACACTCCCCGCTACACCCTGCCCGACGAAGCCACGCCCAGCGCCACCGTCGGCACCGGTGACACCGCCGGCACCGCTGTCACCGGCACCGGTGACGCTCCGCGGCCTCTCGCACCCGGCCGGACGACCCCTGCCGACAGCGGCCTCCCCGAGCTGGCCGCAACCGGCCCGGCCACTGTTCCCTACCCCGGCATCACCGTTGCCGGGTTCCTGATCGGCGGCGGGGCCATGGTGGTCTGGTCCCGCCGCCTGCGCCGCCGCCCCCGCCCCTGAACCGCCCCTTCCGCACCCGTCGCCAGGCCCGTCCGCGTCTGGGCGTTCACGGGTGTTCATGTCCGTCTGCCACCATCGGGCCGTGGACTACCCGTACGACCAGACACCTGGCGCACCCATTCGTTCCGGCATCCCGGAGCACGGCCGTATCCCCAAGTACTACGCGGTCAAGGCTCGTGTATCCCTCCTCATAGAGGAGTTGGGCGAGGGCGGCATGCTGCCCACCGAACGCGATCTGGCCGAGCGCTACGAAGTCTCGCGCGAGACGGTGCGTCAGGCGCTGCGCGAACTCCTGCTGGAGGGGCGGCTCGCCCGCCAGGGGCGCGGCACCGTCGTCGCGGGCCCCAAGCTGGAGCAGCCGCTCTCGCTGGCGAGCTATACGGAAGGCGTACGCCGCCAGGGCCGCACCCCTGGCCGTCACCTCATCGGCTTGGAGCGGTTCCCCTGCCCCGAGGCGCTGGCCGCCGACATCGGGGTGGGGAGCGGCGAACCGGTCTGGCACCTGGAGCGGGTGCTGCTCGCCGATGACGACCGGGTCGGCCTGGAGAGCACGTACGTCTCCGTCGCCCGCGTACCGGATCTCGACAAGGGATTCGACCCCGACTCGTCCTTCTACGCCTACCTCCGCGACCGGCTCGGGATCTCCTTCGGTGATGCGGACGAGCGGATCGAGACCGTGCTCGCGACGCCGCGCGAGGCGCTGCTCATCGGTACGCCGCCCGCACTGCCCATGCTGCTGATCCACCGGATCTCGCGCGATACGGACGGGAAGCCGCTGGAGCGCGTACGGACCCTTTTCCGCGGGGACAGGTTCTCCTTCACCGCACACCTGGGCGCGCAGGGCGGACGCTGAACGGCCCCGAACGGCCCCGGACACGGCAGCCGCCGATCGACTCATCACGATAACGAGAATGTAACGGGTCTAGTCCAAGCTTGGGGCCCAGTTCACCCTCCCGTTGCCGTACCGATCCGTACGGGTCACCGGCCCCGAGGAGCGTAGCCGTCGTGAGAGTCATCGTCGTAGGAGCCGGCGTGGTGGGAACCATGCACGCCTGGCACGCAGTGAACCGCGGCCACGAGGTCGTACAGATCGAGCGCGAGAGCGAGGCACGCGGGGCATCGCTCCGCAATTTCGGACAGATATGGGTCAGCGGCCGGGCCGGTGGCGAGGAGCTGGAGACCGCGCTTCGCGCCCGTGAGTTGTGGGAGGGCATCGGGGCCCGGGTCCCCGGCCTCGGCTTCCGGCCCTGCGGCTCGCTCACCCCGCTCCGCACCGAGCTGGAGACCGCCGTCGCGGAGGCGGCCGTCGCCCGCCCCGACGCGGCGGCCCGCGGCTACAAGCTGCTCACCGCCGACGAGGCCCGCGCGATCAACCCCGCGCTGCGCGGCGACTTCACCGCCGCCCTGTGGTGCGAGCGGGATGCGGCGGTCGAGCCGCGCACCGCCCAACTGGCACTGAAGCAGGAGCTGGTGAAGTCCGGGCGGTATACGTACCTCGGCGGGCGTGAGGTCCGCGAGGTGATGGGTACCGCCTCCGTCCGCGACGACCACGGCGATGTGCACACCGGTGACGCCGTGATCCTGGCCACCGGAGCCTGGCTCGGCGGACTCGTCCGCGAACTGGCCGGCCCCGATCTGCCGGTGCGTCGCGTACGCCTCCAGATGATGCAGACCGACCCGCTCGGCGAGCCGCTCACCACCTCCGTCGCCGACGCCGACAGCTTCCGCTACTACCCGGCGTACCGGAGCGAGTCGCTGGACACCCTCAACGCCCGGCAGGCACAGGCGCCGACCGCCGCCGAGCACAGGATGCAGCTCCTGATGGTGCAGCGCCGCGACGGCGGACTGACTATTGGCGACACCCACGAGTACGAGCACCCCTTCTCCTTCGACACCGTCGAGGAGCCGTACGAGCACCTCACCGGGGTCGTCGAATCCTTCCTCGGCCGCCCGCTGCCGAGGATCCGCCACCGCTGGGCCGGGGTTTACGCCCAGTGCACCGACACCGGCCGGGTCGTCCACCGCCAGCAGGTGCGAGACGGCGTCTGGCTGGTCACCGGACCGGGCGGCCGCGGCATGACCTGCTCACCCGCAATCGCCGAAACGACCGCCAACGAACTGGGCTGGTGAAGAAGTTGACTTCGCAGAACCCCCTCGACCTGATCGTGCTCGACATGGCCGGCACCACCGTCGCCGACGGCGGCCTCGTCGAGCAGGCCTTCTCCGCCGCGGCCCAGCGCCTCGGCGTGGAGCCCGGCTCCGCCGACCACGCCGGGAAGCTCGACTACGTACGCGCCACCATGGGCGAGTCCAAGATCTCCGTCTTCCGCCACCTCTTCGGTGACGAGGGCCGGGCCCAGCAGGCCAACACCGCCTTCGAGGAGGCGTACGGGGAACTGGTCGACCGCGGCCTCATCGCCCCGGTCCCCGGCGCCCGCGAGGCGATCGAGGAGCTGAAGGCAGCCGGCCGCACGGTGGTCCTCACCACCGGGTTCGCGCGCGTCACCCAGGACGCGATCCTCGCCGCACTCGGCTGGCAGGACCTGGCCGACCTGACCCTGTGCCCCGCCGACGCGGGAGGGCGCGGGCGCCCCCACCCGGACATGGTCCTCGCCGCATTCCTGCGCACCGGTGCGGTGGACGGTGTCCAGCAGACCGTGGTCGCCGGGGACACCTCGTACGACATGCTCAGCGGCGTCCGCTCCGGGGCCGGGATCGTCGCGGGCGTGCTGACCGGCGCACACGACAAGGACCAGCTGACCCGCAACGGGGCCACCCACGTCCTGCGTTCGGTCGCCGAGCTGCCGGACCTCGTCGCCCGGGCGGAAGCATGACCGGCGGGGCCACCGGCGGGATCCGTTTCGATCAGGTCAGCGTCGCCTACGGCGGGAACACCGTCCTCGACCGGCTCGATCTGACCGTCGAACCCGGCGAGGTCATGGCGCTGCTCGGGCCCTCCGGGTCCGGCAAGACCACCGCCCTGCGCGCCGTCGCCGGATTCGTGCAGCCCGCCTCGGGCCGGGTGTACCTCGGCGACCGCGATGTCACCGGGCTGCCGCCGCACAAACGCGGCATCGGCATGGTCGTCCAGCAGTACGCCCTCTTCCCGCACATGCGGGTGAAGGACAACGTCGCCTTCGGACTCAAGGCCCGCAAGGCGGCGAAGGCGGAGATCCCCGAGCGGGTCGCCGAGGCCCTCGAACTCGTCGGCATGGCCGCCTACGCCGAGCGCTACCCGCGCGAACTCTCCGGCGGCCAGCAGCAGCGCGTCGCCATCGCCCGCGCGCTCGCCATCCGCCCCGGCGTGCTCCTGCTCGACGAACCGCTCTCCGCGCTCGACGCCCAGCTGCGCTCCGGAATGCTCGCCGAACTGGCGCGACTGCACCGGGAGTTGCCGGACGTCTCCATCCTGTACGTCACCCACGACCAGGTCGAGGCGCTCACCCTCGCCGACCGGATCGCGGTCATGGACAAGGCGCGGCTGCAGGACTGCGGCACCCCGCAGGAGCTGTACCGCCGTCCGCGTACGGAGTTCACCGCGTCGTTCGTCGGCAACGCGAATCTGCTGCCGGTCACCGTCGCCGACGGCGCCGACACCGTCGACTTCGCGGGGCGCGCGCTCGACGTACCGACCGGCGAAGCGGCCGGCGGTGCCACCGCCACGCTGTGCGTCCGGCCCCATCTGGTCGGGCTCGGCGACGGGCCCAACGCGCTGAGCGGCACGATCGCCGAGGTGCAGTGGCGGGGCTCCACCCACCGGCTGTACGTCGACGTCGACGGGCACCGGGTCAAGGCGGACCTCCGCGAGCTGCGTGAGACGCCGGCGCTCGGTGACACGGTGACGCTGCACTTCGCCGCGGAGGATGCGGTGCTGCTGCCTGCGGGCACGGCACCGGGAGCCGGAGGAGGGGCGCATGCCTAGCGCGCTGACCGCGGACGTCCGCCCGGGACCGTCAGGCAGCCGGTCCGTCCTCGGGCGGCGGACGGGCTCGATCGCCGGCCCGCGCAGGCCCATCGAGGGCCCGGACCGGGGTGCGGGCGACCGCCGGATCCCCCGCTTCGTCTGGGCGCTGCCGCCCGTCGCCGTCCTCGCACTCGTCTTCCTCTACCCGCTGGCCCTCGTCGTTCAGCAGTCCGTCAGCCCGGACGAGGGCGGCACCTCGCTCGCCCCGTACGGTGACGTGTTCGCCTCCGAGTCGTTCCGCTCCGCGCTGACGACCACCGTGTGGCTGGCGGTCGGTTCGACAGTCGGATGTCTGGTGCTGGGCTTCGTCCTGGCCATGGTCATCGCGTTCGTGCCGTTCCCCGGAGGCAGGGCGGTCGCCAAGTTCATCGACGTCTTCCTCTCCTTCCCGTCGTTCCTGATCACGCTCGCCCTGCTGTTCATCTACGGCAATGTCGGCATGGCCAACGGCCTGTGGACGGACGTCACCGGGGCATCGAACGGGCCCTTCGACTTCCTCACCACCCCGTGGGGCGTGCTGCTCGCCGAGGTCACGTACTTCACCCCGTTCGTGATGCGCCCGCTGCTCGCCGCGTTCTCGCAGCTCGACACCGCGCAGTTGGAGGTGGCGTCCTCGCTGGGCGCCAAGCCGGCCCGGATCGTGCGGCAGGTGATCCTCCCCGAGGCGCTCCCCGCGCTCGCCGCGGGCGGCAGCCTCGTCCTCGTGATGTGTCTCAACGAGTTCGGCATCGTGCTGTTCACCGGCGCGAAAGGGGTCACGACCCTGCCGATGCTCGTCTACAGCAAGGCGATCCTGGAGTCCGACTACCCGGCAGCCTGTGTCGTCGCCGTCGTCAACATCGCGATCTCCGTGGGTCTCTACAGCCTGTATCGGATGGTGAGCCGCCGTGTTGGTGCATAGCCGTACGGGGAAGTGGGCCGCCTGGGCCGTGTTCTTCGTGCTCTTCGTCCCGCTGTTCGCGGTGCCGCTGCTGGTCATCCTCGCCGCGTCGTTCACCACCAACTGGTCCGGCGCCTTCCCCTCGGGCCCGACCACCGTGCACTACGCGGCCGCGACCGGCGGCGACTCCCTCCAGGCCCTGACCACCAGCCTGATCACCGCCGTCAGCGCCAGTCTGCTCGCGCTCACCGTCGGCACCTGGGCCGCGCTCGCCGCCGCCTCGCTGCGCAGGCGCGGCAGGGGGTTCCTCGACGCGCTGTTCATGCTGCCGGTCGCCGTGCCGTCGGTCGTCGTCGGCCTCGCCGTGCTCGTCGCGTTCAGCAAGCCGCCGATGCTGCTGAACGGGACGCGCTGGATCGTGATCCTGGCGCACACGATTCTTGTCACGGCGTTCGCCTATTCGTCGGTTTCGGCGGCAATAGTGCGTCTCGACCCGATGTACGAACAGGCGGCGGCCAGTCTCGGCGCCCGGCCCTCGTACATCCTGTGGCGCATCAAGCTGCCGCTCCTGCTGCCGGCCCTCACGGCGGCCGCAGGGCTCTGCTTCGCGCTGTCCATGGGTGAGTTGAGCGCCACGATGATGCTCTACCCGCCGGACTGGACACCGCTCCCGGTGCAGATCTTCGCGGCCACCGACCGTGGCTCGCTGTTCACCGGAGCGGCCGTCGCCGTGGTCCTGATGGGAACGACGCTGCTCGTGCTGCTCGGCGTCGCCCGAATCCGCACCAGGGCCTCGTACCGCTGATCCGTCGATCCGTGGATCGGCCGATACCCCCCCCGTACTGACTCCGGCCGGCTTCCGGCCGACATCCAGGAGATACGACTGCCATGCGCAAGAACCACCTCAAGCCCATAGCCGCCGTCACCGGCTGCGTCGCCCTCGCCGCCACCCTCTCCGCCTGTGGCGGCTCGTCGGCCGCCTCCGACGAGAAGGTCGTCACCGTCTACAGCGCGGACGGCCTCAAGGGCGAGAACGGCGACGGCTGGTACGACAAGGTCTTCAAGGACTTCGAGAAGAAGACCGGCATCAAGGTCAAGTACGTGGAGGGCGGCTCCGGCGAGATGGTGCAGCGCGCCGTCCGCGAGAAGTCCAACACCCAGGCCGATGTGCTGGTCACCCTGCCGCCGTTCATCCAGCAGGCCGACACCAAGGGCCTCCTGACGGCGTACGCACCGGCCGGCTCCGACAAGGTCGACGGCGCCGACAAGGCGTCCGACTCCAAGTGGACCTCCGTCGTCAACAACTACTTCGGCTTCATCCACAACAAGAAGGAGCTGAAGTCGGCACCCACCACCTGGGAGGAACTGCTCGACGGAAAGTTCAAGAACAAGATCCAGTACTCCACCCCCGGAGTCGCCGGCGACGGCACGGCCGTACTGATCAAGGCCATGCACGACTTCGGCGGCAAGGAGCAGGCGATGGAGTACCTGAAGAAGCTCCAGGCAAACAACGTCGGCCCGTCCGCCTCCACCGGCAAGCTCGCTCCCAAGGTCGACAAGGGCGAACTGCTCGCTGCCAACGGAGATGTCCAGATGAACTACGCACAGTCCAAGGACATGCCGAACCTCGGCATCTGGTTCCCCGCGAAGGAGGGCGGCAAGCCCACCACCTTCGCCCTGCCGTACGCGGCCGGCCTGGTCGACAAGGCCCCGCACAGCGCCAACGGCAAGAAGCTGCTCGACTTCATGCTCTCCGAGCAGGCCCAGAAGGACGTCAGCGCGGTCGGCGGCGGCTTCTCGGCCCGCACGGACGTCGAGGCCACCGACGCCAACGCCATCGAGCTCGCCAAGCTGATGGACGGCGTGGAGATCTTCCAGCCCGACTGGTCGGACATCGGAACCAACCTGGACACGTACGTAGAGGCCTGGAAGTCCGCCACCGGCAGCTGACCGCCGGCCGGCGATTCACCTTGAGGAAAAGGGACTTCGGCGGATCATCGCGCAAAGGTAACGGGTCTGGACCGTCCTGGAGGCGGAACCGGGCGACCATGCGCCGATGACCCGGCACCGGGTGATTGGGTACCGGGCGTTCCGGCCGTATCGGCTGGTTGAACGGACGGCCTAAAATTGGGGATGTCGGCGCTGCACAACGCGGTGCCGCCGGCGTCCCCGCACACGGCGTACGGCAGGAGTCCCACATGGCAGAGCGCAAGCCGATCTCATCCTGGCTCACCGACATGGACGGAGTCCTGATCCACGAGGGGACGCCGATCCCCGGAGCGGATGCCTTCATCAAGCGGTTGCGGGACTCGGGGCTGCCCTTCCTGGTTCTCACGAACAACTCGATCTACACGGCTCGCGACCTCCACGCCCGCCTGGACCGCATGGGTCTGGACGTGCCCGTGGAGAACATCTGGACCTCTGCCCTGGCCACCGCCCAGTTCCTGGACGACCAGCGGCCCGGCGGCACGGCGTACGTCATCGGAGAGGCCGGGCTCACCACCGCCCTGCACGACATCGGCTACGTCCTCACCGACCACGAGCCGGACTACGTGGTCCTCGGAGAGACCCGTACATATAGCTTCGAGGCGCTCACCAAGGCGATAAGGCTGATCAACGGCGGCGCCCGCTTCATCTGCACCAACCCGGACGAGACCGGCCCGTCCGCCGAGGGCCCGCTGCCCGCCACCGGGTCCGTCGCCGCCCTCATCACCAAGGCCACCGGCAAGGCCCCGTATTTCGCGGGCAAGCCCAACCCGCTGATGATGCGCACCGGACTCAACGCGATCGGCGCCCACTCCGAGTCCAGCGCCATGATCGGCGACCGGATGGATACCGATGTGCTGGCCGGCCTGGAGGCGGGGATGCAGACGTTCCTGGTCCTCACCGGTCTCACCACAATGGCGGATATCGACAGGTACCCCTTCCGGCCGTCCACGGTCGTCGATTCCATCGCCGATCTGGTCGACCTCGTCGACGTGAGCTGAGCCCGGCGGGGCACCGGCCCGAGGGGGCGGGGGAAAACGTTCCGATGGGGCCTTGCCTGCCCGCCCCGCCCCCCGTGCTCCTGCGGATGCGAAAAGCCGGAGCAGGCGTGAACCTTCCCTAAGGAGGTTCACGATGCGTTCGATATCCCTCACGTTCTGTGCCGTCGCGGCCGTCGCGGCGATCCTGGTGCCGGCTTCCGCCGCACTGGCCGAATCCGGGTCCGGCCAGACGGGCTCGGACTCCCGCGCCACACTCTCGGTGACCCCGCCCTCCGCCGCCCCGGGCGGCGACGTGGCCCTCAGGCTGGACGCCTGCGGGGGCAAGGAGGCCAGGGGCACTTCCGATGCCTTCGTCTCGGAGGCGCGCTTCTCGCCCGCCGCGGACGGGGGCCTCTTCGCGCAGGCCCGGATCAGCTCGGACGCCTCCCCGGGCGACCACGACATCCAGATCGTCTGTACGGACGACAAAGGCACCAAGACATCCGGCAGGGTCACCGTCATCGACCGCGACCGGGCCACGCCCCTCGCGCCGGTCAGCGCGGGAGGCGGCGGCACCGCCGTCCTCACCGACAAACAAGCCCATCAGGACGGCCCCGGCGCCGTGCATGTGGTGATCGGCCTGGCCCTGGCCGCCGTCGCGGCCGCCGCCGTGGGATTCCGCAGCGTGCGCCGTCGCCGCCCGGCCGAGGACTGACGTGTCCGCCCCCGACCGCCCCGAGGGTCGCGGTCGGCTGCTCACCGGAGTGGCCTGGGCCGTCCTGCTGATGGGCCTGTGGCTCTGGGGCCGCGACATCGCCGACGGCTCCGGCGCCAGCTCCGCCCCGACCACCGGCGACATCGCCGCGGTCGGGCGCCCGCTCGGCGTCCCGCTGCCACCGCCGCACGACCCGATCGAGGGCGCCGCGCCGGAGCGGGTCGAGGTCCCGTCGATCGGCATCAAGGCGCCCGTGGTCGCCCGCGGCCTGGACAAGGACGGGGCGATCGAACCACCGCCGTTCGACACGCCCCACACCGTCGGCTGGTACGGCAACGGCACCGAGCCCGGTGCGAAGGGCGCCGCCCTCTTCGTCGGCCACGTCGACACCGAGACCCAACCGGCTGTCTTCTACGGGCTCAGCGCGGCCCGCCCCGGCGCCAAGGTCGAGGTGACCCGCGCGGACGGCAGGGTCGCCGAATTCACCATCGACGACGTCCAGGTCTTCACCCGGGAACGCTTCAACGCCGACAAGGCGTACGGCCCCCACAGGATCGGCCGCGCGGAACTCCGCCTGATCACCTGCGGCGGCACCTACGACCGGGCGTCGCGCTCGTACGACGCGAATGTGGTCGTCTCGGCCTACCTGACCGGCGAGAAGTCCGCGGGGAGCGGCAGCGACTGACGACGCCGGTATCCGGCCCGGCCGACAGCCCTCTTCCCCCGGGGCGCCGGCCGGGCCGGTCCTCGACCGCGGCGGGCGGGTGCGGGAGTAGCCGGCGCCGACACGGGAGGCCAGGGGGCGGACCGTGCCCGACACTCCAGGGCGGCGAACCGCCTGGGCCCAGAGATGTTCTGACGCACCGTCGGTAATCGGTCACTCTCGGCTTCCGGGTGAACGGACAGAAGCCCTGTGCCAGGATGAAGGGGACGCGGCAGTGCACCGCCGTCGCACCCGAGGGGGAGTGGATGTACGGCAGTTACGACGGCCGGCCGGGCATGAGGCGAGCGGGTGCGGTGGCCGTGGCCGGGGCCGTTCTGCTGCTCGCGGGATGTTCCTCCTCGTCCGGCTCCGGCGGTGCGGGCCCGTCCGGCTCGTCCCCCGGTTCGGGCGGCGCGGGCAAGAGTGCCGGTGCCATCGGTCAGCGACCCCGGGGCAGCGACCCGTACTGGGTCAACCCGGACGGGAACGCGGCCAGGCAGGTCGCCGCTTACACGAAGGACGGCGACGGGGAGAACGCCGGTCTGATCGAGAAGATCGCGCGGCAGCCCGTCGGCGAGTGGATCGGTCCGCACGATCCGGAGGCCGAGGCGAAGGGCTTCACGGAGGCGGCCGAGAAGGCCGACCGGGAAGCGCTGCTGGTCCTCTACAACATCCCGCACCGCGACTGCGGGCAGTTCTCCAAGGGCGGCGCCGCCGACGGCCATGCGTACCGGGTCTGGCTGGAGGGCGTCGCCAAGGGCATCGGTGACCGGCGCGCCACGGTGATCCTGGAGCCGGACGCGCTGCTGCACATGGTCGACGGGTGCACGCCACAGGAGTTCCACGAGGAGCGGTACGACCTGCTGAAGGGGGCCGTCGAGCGGCTCAAGCAGCAGCCGGACACCCGCGTCTACATGGACGCCGGCAATGCCGGCTGGCGCACCCCCGACACGCTTTTCCGGCCGCTCCGGCGGGCGGGCATCGAAGCGGCCGACGGATTCGCCGTCAACGTCTCCAACTTCCAGACCACGGCGGCCAGTACGGAATTCGGCAAGCAGCTCTCGGCGAAGATCGGCGACAAGTCGTTCGTCATCGATACCAGCCGCAACGGCAACGGCCCGTACAGCGGGGGCGCGCCCGAGGAGAACTGGTGCAACCCGCCCGGCCGCGCGCTCGGCGAGACGCCGACGACCGACACGGGTGACGAACTGGTCGACGCATACCTCTGGGTCAAGCGGCCCGGCGAGTCCGACGGTGACTGCAAGGGCGGCCCGAAGGCGGGCGATTGGTGGCCCGAGTACGCGCTGGGGCTGGCCCGGGCGACGAAATAGGGTGCGGGGCGCCCCGAATCACCGGACGCCCTGCCCCGGGGACCCGCACCTACGGCACCTCGACCCACATCCCCTCGGACGGCGTCCCCCTGTCGTCCGTCACGAACAGCATGTACCACCCCGACGGCACCAACGCCCGGTTCCCCGGCACCGTCACCGTGATCCCGCCCGCCGTCCTCTTCAGGCCCAGGGCCACCGACCGCTGGTCGGTGTCCGTGACATGGGTGACCGCACTCGGCCGCATCAGCTTCGCCGAGGTGATCGTCGCCCCGTGCGCCGTCGTGAACCTGCCCGTACCGCCGCGTCGGATGCTGTGCGGCCCGGCCGTCAGCTCGGGGCGCGAACCGCGGTACAGATACGGCGGCGTGTAGATCTCGATGCGCTGCTCGAAGACGCCCGGCCGGGTGTTCGCCCGGTCCGCGTAGAGCGAGTCCGAGCCGAAGACCACGACCCGGCCGTCGGGGAGGAGTACGGACCCCGAGTGGTAGTTGCGGCCCACCGCCGGGTCGGCGACCCGCTTGTACGTGTCCGTCCTCGGGTCGTACAGCCGGGCCTGCAGCACATTGGATCCGCCGCGCCCGCGGTAGTCGTTGGAGCCGCCGGTGACCAGCAGCGAGTCGTCGGGGAGGAGGGAGGCGCTCGGATAACGGGTGCCTTCCTCCAGCGAGGCGCCGTCCCGGAACCTCGGGGCGGGGTCCTTCAGGTCGACCAGACGTGACTTCGCGCTCGACCTGTCGGACTCGCCGACCCCGCCACCGCCGATGACCATGAACTTCTCGTCCTGGGCCGGGGGCAGCCGTACCGTCGCCGAGGTCTCCATCTCGTCGGCGTCGCTCAGGCCGGGGATCTTCCTGAAACTGTTTGTCGCCAGGTCCCAGATGCCGGGCTCGCGGCCGACATCGGCGGGGCCGTATCCGGCGTTCGACCCGGAGTAGAAGAGCTTCCCGTCGTTCAGCAGGAAGACCGCTGGGTATGTGGGGAACCTCCGGACGATGCCGGTGTACTGCCATTTCCTGGTCTTCGGGTCGTAGATCTCGTCCTTGCCGGGGACGATCTGCCCGATCTCGTCCAGCCCGGAGAGGGCGAGGACCCTGCCGTCCCGGAGGGTGGTCAGCGTCGGGTACCAGCGTGCCTCGTTCATCGGGTCGACGGTGATGTACTTCTCCGACACCGGGTCGAACTCGAAGGCTTCCCGGATGCCCTGGAAGTCCTTCTTGTCGAGGGCGAGCTTCTGCGCGATTCCGTATACGTTCCGCGCGTCGGAGCCGGTCAGGCCCGCGATCCGGTAGTTGTCCTCGGTGCCCGTTCCGTACTCCTCACCGGATTTCTGTGCCTCGACATAGATCCGGCCGAGTCCGGCGTCGTTGCGCAGGAACGCGCCGGTCCTCCTGTCGAAGACCTTGGTAGCCCTCTCGACCAGCACCGGATCCTTGGAGACGAACGTCCTGCCGTTCGCACTGCCCGTGAACCGGGTGCCCGCGGGCAGGGTGATCGGCTTGTCCGGGTCCTCGTTGTGGACGATCATCAGGCCGCCGGCCTTGGTGACATCGCCCTTGAGCTTCTCGTAACGCCTGGTGCCGCCGGCTATGAGCAGCTTGCCGTCGGGCAGCTGGGTGTGACCCGAGCAGAACATGTCCTCGGGCGTGGGGATGTTCTTGAACTCATCGGTCTTCGGGTCCCACAGCACCGACCGGAAGCTCTTCGCGTCGAAGTTCTTCCGGTTGTTGCCGGAGCCCGCGACGAGCAGCACTTTGCCGGTGTGCAGCAGTGCCGCGTGGATCGTATTGATCCGGTACCCGGAAGGGATGTCCAGGAAGTCCCAGTGGCCGTTCGCGGCCTTGTAGTCCGGCTTGTTGATCTTGTACTCGTGGTAGCGCTCGCTGCTGAAGCGGTACACCCACGGCCCGTTCGCTCCCGAGAGTGCCAGAACCACCGCCGTACTGATCGCCATGCGGCGGGTACGGAGGCTCGGACGGTACTTCATCGTTCACGTCCCCCAAGAGCGATCTGCATGGTCTGTTCGTCGTCGGCCCGCTCGTGATCGGCCCGTACGTGTGCCGGCTGCGGGGGCGGGGTGGTGTGGCGCTTTTGCTTCTCCGTGCGGACGGTGTACTGCCAGCCGAGGATCGGTGCCGCGGCAATCAGCAGCGCCATGGCGGCCCAGGTGAGCATCGCCGGATGACTGTGTCCGAGTACGAAGGAGGCGGCGATGGAGCCGCCGAAGACCAGGATGAAGAGGAGGTGGATCCGGAAGGTGCCGAAGAGGGTGTCCGGGCTGGACGAGTCTCCCTTGGGCGTGACCACGAACGAGCTCTTGCGGCGCAGCACGGCATCCAGCAGCGAGCGCGCGTAGACCGGGGCGGAGAGCGCGGACATCATCATGCCGGCCAGGCCGCCGGAGCCCTCGGGCTCGTGCGGTGAGACATTGTGCCGCCGGTTCCAGGTGTACAGGCCGATCTGGAGCGCCGAGGCATTGCCGTACAGCATCATCCAGACCGTTGGGTCGATCTGCACACCCGAGGCGCCCATCCCCAGGAACAGTGCGCAACTCAGGGCCGCGAGGATCCAGTTCAGGGCGGACATCGGGTAGAAGATGATCATCATGGTGTAGTTGAAGAGCTTGCCCACGGGGAGCGAGAAGAAGCCCTTCCAGTACTGCTTGAGGATCGTCTCGTACGTCCCCCGCGACCAGCGAAGCTGCTGGGTGAAGAAGTCCGTCCACGCGGTCGGGCCCTCGCCGACGGCCAGCACGTCCGGGGTATAGACCGAGCGCCACTTGCGGCCGGTCCGCGGATTGCGGGCGCGGTGCATCTCGAAGCCGGTCGCCATGTCCTCGGTGATCGAGTCGTACAGACCGCCGATCTGCTTGAGGGCCGAGATCCGCACCGCATTGCTGGTGCCGACGAACATCGGGGCGCCGTAGCGGTTGCCCGCGCGCTGGATCAGTGCGTGGAAGAGGAACTGCTGGGACTCGGCGGCCTTGGTGACCAGCGTGTCGTAGTTGCCGTAGACCTGCGGGCCGATGACGAAGCCGACGTCCGGGTCGCGGAAGTAGCCGAGCATCCGCTCCAGATAGTTGGGCAGCGGTACGTGATCGGTGTCGACGGAGGCGAAGAAGTCGTACGCGCCGCCGTGCGCGTCCAGCCAGGCGTTGTAGTTGCCGTGCTTGGTCCTCGCGCGGTGTGCACCCTCGGCCCGGTTCCAGCGCGCGACGCCCTTGCGGGTGAAGTGGTGCACCCCGAGCCGGGCGCAGACCTCCTTCGCGGCCGGGTCGTCGCCCTCGTCGAGCAGCCAGACGTGCACTGTCCCGCGGTGCCGGATGCGGATCGCGGCCTGAAGGGTCTTCGTCACCATTTCCAGGGGCTCCTTGCCCGGGACGAAGGAGGTGAGGAAGGCGACCCTGGTGCCGGTCTCCGGTACGACCGGGACCGGGTCGCGCGCGACCAGCGTCGCGTGCGCGTTCGACAGGACGTTCAGCGTGCGGAAGAGCTCGATCAGGCCGATCGAGACCAGCATCACGACGTCGAGGACCAGCAGCGTGTCGTTCTTGGGATTCGGGTCGCGCCGCGTCCAGTGATCCGGCTGCATGAGCCAGACGAACAGGCCGAGCGAGACGAGGGGCGCGGCGCCCAGCAGGAGCGCCGCGCGGATTCTGTGCGGCTCCTGCGAGATCAGCGAGCGGTACTGCACCCGGTACGGTCTGCCCGGATCGGGATGGGTCAGTGGGCCGGCGAGCCGGCTGTAGTGCTCGTAGTCGTAACGCGGCAATGCATTCTTCGGGTGCTGCCGTTGTTCCCCGGTCCTCGGCTGTGCGGGTATCCGGAGCTGAGTGGTCCGGGAAGGGTCGTTGTTCTGCTGCCGGGCGCCTGTCGGCGTCGACGTCATGGGTCATCCCCCTGCACGCATGGTCAGTGCGTGACTGGTCGGTCGTCTCGGCCACGGCGATTCCCCGTCGGTCGCCGCGGACGACATCAATGGCGGGCGACCTTCCGCTCAGACACGGAACGGCGCCCTTCCGGCTGTCTGATGCCTCCCCGACATCTGTCCCTGAGCGGGGCCCCCACCCCACGTAGCGGACAACCGGAACTTCCCCCTCTGCATCCCCCAACTGCACGGCGCATCAGCCTGGTTGGAGCTGACGGCCCTTAGACAGGTTGTCCGACCCCGGCCCCGATCGCAAGGGCGAAAAGGGTGGGTTACCAGTCATATGTGCGATTTAGGGAACCCTTGCGGCGGGGGTGCGCAGAGGTGTAATGCGAGGGCTCTTCGAGTCTCTGAGCGGCGAGGTGGTGACTGCGTGACAGCCGGGTGCCACGTATGGGCCTCGTGAAAGTGGCGACGCGGGGGCCCGGTTCATGAACGAACAAGGCCCCCTCACGCGTGGTGAGGGGGCCTTGACTCTGCGTGCGCCGCCAGGGACTCGAACCCCGGACCCGCTGATTAAGAGTCAGCTGCTCTAACCAACTGAGCTAGCGGCGCCTGCTGACCTGGAGAACTCTACCTGAAGGTGAGGTGTGCTCCTGACCATTTCCCGCCCATCACGGCCTGTCGGATGTTCGTTTTTTCTCTTCTATCCGTCAAAATGCGATATGTCGGGAGAGTCGAGACACTGGCGCCCGTGCAGATGCGCCCAAAGATCTTGACGAGTGCGGAGGGGAATCGCATGACTGTGCCGGCTTTCGAGGAGTACGTACCCGCCAGCGACTGCACCTGTGCGGGGTGCGCCGCACAACGGCGCACCGCCGCCAGTGCCTTGTCCCTGCGGTACGGAGGTCATCCGGCCGCACATGGCGCGCGCCGCGCGCTGGTGCTGGTCACCGCGGCCGGAGTGGTGCTGAGCGCCGGCGTGGCCGAGGCGGCGCGTGCGCCGGGCGGCCGGGCGGCGGAGGCGACCGGAGCCGCCCGTACGGACGAGGCGACGATGTCGGTGGACCCGGAGACCCCGGCCGACGAGGACGACCCGCTCACCCCGGTCGACCGGGATCCGGACAGTCCGCAGGGCGGGCCGGGGCCGCTGCGGGGCACGGGGGCCTCGGGCCCGCCCTCGTCCACCGGGACCACGCTGCGCAAGACCAGCCGGGCCGCGATCATCAACCGCGCGAAGAAATGGGTGTCCGCGCAGGTTCCGTACAGCATGAACAAGTACTGGTCCGACGGCTACCGGCAGGACTGCTCCGGCTATGTGTCGATGGCCTGGAACCTGCCCGGCAACGAGTGGACCGGCAGCCTCGCCAACTACGGGAAGAAGATCGCGCGGGAGAAGCTGCAGCCCGGCGACATCCTGCTCTTCCACAATCCGGCCGACCCCACGAAGGGCTCGCACGTCACGATCTTCGGCGGCTGGACCGACTCCACGCACACCCACTACACGGCGTACGAGCAGACGAAGCCGCACACCCGCAAGCAGACGACGCCCATGGCGTACTGGACCAACTCCGCCAAGTACGTCGCGTACCGCTACAAGTCGCTCAGCAGCGACAGCGGAGTGTTGACGAAGGCGTTCCCGGGCTCCGGGAAGTTCGGTACCGGCATCAGCAACACGTACGTCACCCAGCTCGGGAAGATGCTCGCGGACCGGGGTGGCAGGCGCTTCTACAAGGTGGGCCCCGGGCCGGGCTGGGGCGACGCCGACCGGCGCGCGACCCGGGCTTTCCAGCAGGCCCAGGGCTGGAAGGGCAAGGAAGCGGACGGCATCCCCGGCCCCGACACCTGGCGCCACCTGGCCAACGGGACCGGTCGCGACATTCCCGCCGCCGGAAGCGGGAGCGGCCGGGGCGATTCGAACCCGGCTTCGAAGTTCCCCGGGCGGGGCTATTTCCGGCCCGGTCAGTCGAACGGCCATGTCGACAGGCTCGGCAAGCAGTTGGTGAAGAAGGGATACGGCAAGCACTACCTGTCGGGACCGGGGCCCCGCTGGACCGAGGCGGACCGGCGCAATGTCGAGGCCTTCCAGCGGGCCCAGGGCTGGCGGGGCGGAGCGGCCGACGGCTACCCCGGCCCGGAGACCTGGCGACGACTCTTCGCGTGACAAAACGGACATGACGGAGGCGGGAATGGGATCCACGGTGTCGGACAGCTCCGGAGCCCCGGAGAACGCGAGGGAACGGGAAGGGAAGCGGGAGCAGGGGGAGATGCCGGTGCGGGTGTGGGGTCCGGACCAGGTGAAGGCGCGCGACGGGGCGGGGGAAGCGGGCGAGGAGACGGCTCCGGATCCGGGGAGCGGTGCGGGGGCGGCATCGGGTTCGGGTAACGGTGCGGGCCCGGGGGTCGCCCCGGACGGGGAGCCGGGCGCCGGTCCCGACTCGGTGGTCGACCTTGTGCTGGACCTGGTCCCGGGTGAGGACGTGGACTCCGCGGCCCTCGGTGCGACCTCGGCCTCGGTATCGGTCCCGGCCGTGGGCACCGCACCTGTCCCGGACGCCGCGCCCGTCCCGGCCTCGACCGGCCACCGCACCGGATCCGGTTCCGGCACCCCGTCCTCATCCCTGCCTCCGTCCCCGTCCACGAGCCGGGCCGTTCCCGGCATGGTCTTCGACTCCCTCCCCGTCGCCGGGGGCGACGGGGAGGAGCAGTCCGGCGACGCCCCGTGGAGGACCGGGCGGCATCACGCGGTCATCGCCAATGAGCCGACCGCCGCCATCCCCGTACACCAGCTCTTCCGTGAGAACCCCGAGCACACCGACGCGGCCGCGCTCCCCGCCGGTGTGATGCGGCGGGGGCCCGGCGGTGACCAGCCGGCGGCGGGGGTGCCTCGGCCGCCCGTGCCGAGGGGGCCGCAGGTGCCGCCCCCGACGCGGCCGGCGCCGGTCGGTGATCCACAGCTTGCCGAGCGGCCGGGGCCCGCGCTGCCCGGCTGGGTGGCACTGCTCGCCGGGCTGGCCGGGATCGTTGCCGGTGGCGCTGTCCTCTGGTGGGTCGGCGCGCTGCCCGCCGCCGCGCTCGCCCGGTTCGGGATCGGCTCGCGTCCGTACGACGGGATTGGTTCCGGCGTCTGGGCGGCCCTCGCCGTGCTGGTGATGGTGGTGATCTTCGCGCTCGGCGGCCTGGGCCGCGGACGGGTCGGGTACGCCTGGGTGCTGACGCTCTTCGGCGAGTACCGGGGGAGTGCGCGGCGGACCGGGCTGATGTGGATCAGCCCGCTGCTGCTGCGCCGCCGGGTCGACGTACGCCTGCGGCACTGGCGCAGCGAACCGCTCCCCGCCGTGGATGCCAACGGTACGGCGCTGCGCGTCGTCGTCCTCGTCGTCTGGCGGATCAGGGACACCGTACGGGCGACGCTCGGGGTCGCGGACCACGAGGCGTATCTGCGTGAGCAGGTCGAGGCGGCGATGGCCCGGGTCCTCTCGCAGCTGCCCGCCGACGCCTTCCACGAGGACGCGCACACCTTGCGCAACGCGGAGGCCGTCGGTGATGCGCTGACCCGGATGCTGAAGGCGGACTGCGAGCCCGTCGGCATCGAGGTGTACTCCGCGCAGCCGACCGGAATCGAGTACGCACCGGAGATCGCCGCGGCCATGCAGCGCCGCCGGATCGCCGCCATCGACGCCAAGCACCGCGACAGCGTGCTGACTTCGGTGGTTGACGCGGTGGACGACACTGTCAACCGACTGACGGCGAGGGGGCTCGTGGAGCTGGACGACTACGAACGGAAGGCGCTGGTCAAGGACTTGACGGTGGCCTTCTACACCGGACGCAGTGGCGGGGAGGGCGCCTGACGGTTTCGGGGGACGCTCCGGCGACGAAGCGGAATCCAACTCCCATTGGTCTGGACATGTTCATGTCGCGTCAATAATCTAAGGCTTGGTCTAGACCGCAACACATGCGCGCAGCAGGGCTCATGGAACCTCCCCCACGTTCTTGAGGAGCGACAGCAATGCGTAAAAGGGCAAGCGCGGCCGTAGTCGGCCTGGCAGTAGCGGGCGTCTCGATGCTCGCGACGGGCAGCGCCAGTAGTCACGGTTACACCGACAATCCCATCAGCCGCCAGAAGCTCTGCGCCAATGGCACGGTGACGGGCTGCGGCAACGTCCAGTGGGAGCCGCAGAGCGTCGAGGGTCCCAAGGGCTTCCCGGCGGCAGGTCCGGCCGACGGCAAGATCTGCTCCGGCGGCCACTCCGAGTTCGCCCAGCTCGACGACCCGCGCGGCGGCAACTGGCCCGCCACCGATGTCACAGCGGGGCAGGGCTTCGGCTTCCGCTGGCAGTTCACCGCGCGCCACGCCACGACGGACTTCCGCTACTACATCACCAAGAACGGCTGGGACCCCACCAAGCCCCTCACCAGGGCCGACCTGGAGCCGCAGCCCTTCATGACGGTGCCGTACGGCGGCAAGCAGCCCCCGGCGACCCTGACCCAGCAGGGCACCATCCCCACCCAGAAGACCGGGAAGCACATCATCCTGAGCGTCTGGACCATCGCGGACACGGCGAACGCGTTCTATGCGTGCTCCGATGTTCAGTTCTGACGTGTAGTCAGTTACCGTGCGGCGCCATGGGGAGCGCAGGCACCGTCGCGGAGCTCGTACAGCGCCAATGGGGCGACCACCGGCCGGGACTGAGATCCGAGGACACCGTCCTCAGCCATCACCAGGTCGCCTCGGGTGCTGCCGCACGGGCCGCGCTCCTGGCGGATCTGCTGCCGGCGGGCAGCGAACCGCACCTCGGGGTGCTGCTGGACAACACTCCTGAATTTGCTCTCTGGTTGAGTGCGGCGGCCCTGGCCGGGGCCGCCGTCGCCGGTATCAACCCCACCCGGCGCGGCGCCGAACTGGTCCGCGACATCCTGCACACCGACTGCCGCGTCCTGGTGACCGAACGCGCGCATCTCTCGCTGCTCGACGGCCTGGATCTTCCGGGTGTACGGGTGCTGGTCACCGACACCGATGCGTACGCCGAACTGCTCGCCCCGTACGCCGGGGCGAAACCGGGCGACACGGTCCTGGCCGAAGTCGGGCCCGGAACCCGGATGCTGCTCTACTTCACCTCGGGTTCGACCGGTGCCCCCAAGGCCGCGATCTGCTCCCAGGGGCGGCTGGCGGCGGCCGGGCGGTCCCTCGTCGATCACTTCGGCGTCCGGCGCGAGGACGTCCACTACATCTGTATGCCGATGTTCCACGGCAACGCGGTGATCGCCGACTGGGCGCCCGCGCTGGCCGGTGGGGCCGCGGTCGCGCTGCGCCGCCGCTTCTCGGCCTCCGGATTCCTCGACGACGTACGGGCGCACGGGGCTACGTACTTCACCTATGTCGGCCGCGCCGTGCAGTATCTGCTGGCCACCCCCGAGCGCCCCGACGACCGCGAGCACCCGCTGCGGCTCGGCTTCGGCACCGAAGCCGGCGCGGTGGACGCGGCCCGCTTCCGGGAGCGGTTCGGGGTGCGGCTGGTCGAGGGCTACGGCTCCTCCGAGGGTGGCGCGGCGATCCAGCGGACCCCGGACACCCCGGAGCGCGCGATCGGCAAGGCGGCATCGCGCGACGATCTCGCGGTCGTCGACCCGGAGACCGGTGAGGAGCGGGCCGCCGCGGTCTTCGACGAGTCCGGGAGGCTGGCCAACGGGGCGGACGCGATAGGGGAGTTGGTCAACCGGGGCCGTACGCCCTTCGAGGGGTACTGGCGCAACGCGGCGGCGGATGCGGACCGGGTGCGCGGCGGCTGGTACTGGACCGGGGACCTCTTCTTCCGCGACGCCGACGGCTTCCTCTACTTCGCGGGCCGTACGGACGACCGGCTGCGGGTGGACAGCGAGAACCTGGCCGCCGCGGTGATCGAGAACATCCTGGCCCGCTGGCAGGACGCGGCGGCCGTGGCGGTGTACGCGGTGCCGGACCCGGTCGCCGGTGACCAGGTGATGGCGGCACTCGCGATGCGGGAGGGCGCAGCCTTCGACCCGTCCGCCTTTGCCGCGTTCCTCGGGGCGCAGAGGGACCTGGGTACGAAGATGGCCCCCCGCTTCGTACGCATCGTCCCGTCGATGCCGGTGACGGCAACGAACAAGGTGCACCGGGTCGGGCTGCGCCGCGAGGGGTTCTGGTGCGGGGGTCCGGTGTGGTGGCGAGGCCCCGATGACGCGTACGCCCCGTTCGAGGGCGAGCAACCGGCAGCCCTGCTGCGCGAGTACGAGGCACACGGGCGTGACGACCTGCTGTGCTCCGGGAGCAAGTCCTGCTGTCGTGACGCGCAGTAGGGCGAGCGGATGGTCGGACGCGATGTGAGGGAGATGCGTGCGGTGCTGCCCGCCCACGCGGCGGCACGCGGCGCTGCCGACGGTGAAGGCCGAACCGTCCCTGTGTGCCCTGCCGTTGACGCTGAAGCCATTCGTGGACACCCTCAACCCGCACGGGCTCGGAGCCCAGACGTTCAAGGTGGGAGGTGCGCCGTCCTGGGCGCAGTGCACGACCCGTTGGCGAGGCGTCGCTCAGCCTGCCGCTGGACGACGGCCGACGAGTCC
This sequence comes from Streptomyces sp. NBC_01224, assembly GCF_036002945.1. Lineage (NCBI taxonomy): Bacteria > Bacillati > Actinomycetota > Actinomycetes > Kitasatosporales > Streptomycetaceae > Streptomyces > Streptomyces sp. NBC_01224. The sequence continues at coordinate 5,831,052 of NZ_CP108529.1, forward strand.
GAGCAGCTGCTCCAGGGCGGGAGAGCCCGCGGAGATCTCGACCGCCGGGGCGAACGGAGTCCTTGCCCGGTCGTCGGACGGTGCTCCGGTCGGGATCTGCGTCGCGACCTTGAGTGAGTAGCGGACGAGGTCGGCGCCCGGATCGTAGGCAACGCCGATGGTCTGAGCGACGTCCCAACCGTGGACTACGCAGTCGAGCACATGCATACCGAGCGCGACCCGGCCGGGAAAGAACCCGAACTCCCTGATCTGGAGCGAATGATCCAGGACATCCTCGGCGAACGCCCTCGCCATGGCGTCGGCCGAGTCGAGGTACGCCTGGTAAGGATTCCCACCCAGGTTGCCCTGGTCCCAGGCCCGGAGGTCACCGGTGACGCCTGCTGCGGCGGCTGCGAAGCCGAGGTTCTCGCTCACTTGGTGGCGGAGCAGGCCGTGCAGTGTCCAGTCGGCACACGGCGTTGGAAGACGAAGCTGGTCCGGGCCGATCTGCGCGATCACCGCTCCCAAGGTGGCGAGGGCACGGCGGTCCAGTTCCCTGATATCCACGACCGCGACGTTAGCCGTGCCCCCGCTTTCGGGCCACTCGTTTCCGCAGGCGCCTCAGCCTGTCCCGATGCCTGTCGGGGGCGAACGTTGCCTGAAGCGCACCAAGTTTTGGCTAGTCGAGCACGGCAGCGACGGCTTCGATCTCTACGAGCTGGTCGTCGTAGCCGAGCACGGTGACTCCGATCAGGGTGCTGGGGACGTCGTGGTCTCCGAACGATTCCCGGACCACCTCCCAGGCGGCCAGGTCGCCCGACTGCGGGGCCTCGGCTCCCGGTCACGCGACCGCCGCCGCAGCGTCCTCGACGCGAAGAACGGGAACGACTTCCTCGTCCATGGAGCCATCGTCGCAGACCACCCAGGGCGAACGTTGCCTGATGCGGCACTAGTTCGTCAGGGTGAGCTCCTCCCGCGCTGCCACCGCGGAACTGGGCCGCAGCAGCGTCACGGCCAGCATCGCGCCCGCCAGCAACAGCGCGGCCCCCGCCACCGAGGCGTACTGCATGCTGTGCACGAAGGCCTCCCGCCCGATCGAGATCAGCGAACCGTCCCCCGTGGCCACCGCACCCGCCAGCGTCTTACGGGCGTCCTCCGGCGCGGAGCCCGGCATGTCGGCCGTGTAGACGGCCGTGGCCACCGCACCGAGCAGGGCCATCCCCATCGCACCGCCGAACTCCTGCCCGGTCTCCAGCAGCGAGGCCGCAGAACTCGCCTTCTCCGGCGGGGCAGTGGACAGCGCCAGGTCCGAGACGAGCGCCATCACGGTGACGATGCCGCAGCTCATCACGGCGCAGCCGCCGAGCAGCAGCCACAGCGAGTCCGTACCCGTCAGGGCGAGAACGGCGAAACCGGCGGCGGCGATGACGAAACCGGCGCAGATGACGCGCGTACGGTCGGTCCGCTGGGCGATCGCCGTGGCCGTCGGGGCGGCGGCACCCACCGCAAGTGACGGGGCCAGGCTCCACAGTGCGGCCTCCATCGTGCCCATGCCGAGCACCGACTGCAGATACTGCGTGGTGAAGAACGAAGACCCCATCATGGCGAACGCGGCCAGCGCGTTCAGCCCGATCCCGGCCGCGAAGCCGCTGTTGCGAAAGAGCTCCCGGCTGATCATCGCGTCGCCGTGGCTGCGCTGGCGGCGGACGAAGAACCAGCCGATGACGAGCCCGGCGGCGATGATCAGCGCGTTCCGCACATCGAGCCCGTGCGCGGCGCTCTCCTTGACTCCGTAGACAACGGGCAGCACGGCCCCCATCGACAGCGGCACGCTCAGGAAGTCGAACCGGCCGGGGCTCGGGTCCTTGAACTCCGGTACCAGCACCGGCACCAGGATGAGCAGCAGCACCATGGCCGGCACATTGATCAGAAAGACCGAGCCCCACCAGAAGTGCTCCAGCATGACCCCGCTGAGCACCGAGCCGAGCGCGATCCCGCCGGCCATGGCACCCGACCAGATGCCGACGGCCCGGCCGCGCTGCCGTTCGTCGCGGAACATGTTGCGCACGAGCCCCATCGTCGACGGCATCAGCGTCGCACCGCCGATCCCGAGCAGGGCGCGGGCCGCGATCAGCATCTCGGGGCTGGTGGAGTACGCGGCCGCGACGGAGGCGGTACTGAACGCGAACGCCCCGAGAAGCAGCAGCTTGCGGCGGCCGATCCGGTCGCCGAGCGAGCCCATCGTGATGAGCAGACCGGCCAGGGCGAAGGCGTACACATCGAAGATCCAGAGCTGCTGGGTGGCGCTGGGGGCGAGGTCCCGGTCGATGGACGGGATTGCGAAGAAGAGGACGGAGACGTCCATCGAGACGAGGAGGAGGGGCAGCAGGAGGACCACGAAGGCGGTCCATTCCCGGCGACCGGCGAGGTGGCCGCGCTCGGCGGTGGTGCTCGTAGCGTTCGTCATGCCAGGAAATGTACGAGCGTTTAAAACGCTTGTCTAGTACGGATGTGTAAAACGTTCGTACATCTCGATGGGCAGCAAAAAACGCACTGGCGGTTCACGTGTGAACGTGAACCGCCAGTGCGTTGTCTGTGCGCCGCCAGGGACTCGAACCCCGGACCCGCTGATTAAGAGTCAGCTGCTCTAACCAACTGAGCTAGCGGCGCCTGCTGACTCGAAAATAATACCTGCTCCCGAGGGTGCTGATGACACTCGGGCAAACGTGACGTATTAGGGCGAATCGATCCGTCCAGCAAAATCAAGCCCGTCCGGCGATTGAGGACGAAGTCGTCCCGGGTGCACCCCGGTGGGCCTCGCCGAACCCTCACCCCTAGAGCGCCAGCGACAGAAGCACGGGCGCCGCCCGCCGATTCAACGTGGCTGCCGCCTCGCGCAGGCGATGGGCGTCCTCGACCGGCAGGGACAGTGCCAGGCAACCCGCCGACGACCCGGCCGTCAGCGGTACCGCCGCGCACACCGTGCCGACCGCGTACTCCTGGAGGTCGAGCATCGGGACCGTCGCCGGCTGGCTGTCCAGCTTGGAGAAGAGCACCTTCTCGTTGGTGATCGTCCGCGAGGTGAGCCGGGCCGTCTTGTGGCGCGAGAGGTGGTCGCGGCGGCCGTTCTGGTCGAGCTGGGCCAGCAGGCACTTGCCGACGGCCGAGGCGTGCGCGGAGGAACGGAAGTCCACCCACTCGTTGACCGCGGGAGTGCGGGGGCCGTCGGCGTACTGCGTGACGCGGATCTCGCCGTCGACGTACCGGCTGATGTAGACGGCCGCACCGACCGAGTCGCGCAGCTGCGCAAGCATCTGCTGGAGCTTGGTCTCCAGGGCCTGTCTGCGGGCCGCGCCGGAGCCGAGGAGCAGGAGCGAGGAGCCGATGACATACGCGCCGTCGGTGACCTGCTCGACGTATCCCTCGCGGCGCAGCATCAGCAGCAAAGAAGTGAGATGCCCCATGGGTAGTCCCGTCTCCCGGGAGATCTGGGTGTCCGGCACGCCGGTGCCGTGCTTGGAGACCGTTTCGAGAACACGAAGGGCGTACTGCACCGAATGGAACGGTGCGGTCGGTTCGGGCTTCAACGTCACGGTTTCCCCCCACCAGGTTGTGACCGCAGGCTCTGCCCTCACGATAGCCGCCAAGAGCCCTTTCAGGGGCGGCTGTTGGCGACTTGATGGGGTGCCCCGAAGCCGCAAGCTGGGGCGCACCCGTCCGGCATATGCCAGAGTCATTGGCGTGCGAGGAAGTGGCGAGGTCACAGCACTGCGGCGAGGAACTCGCGCGTACGTTCGTGTGCGGGATCCGTGAAGATTTTTTTCCGGTGATCCCGACTCGATCACGCGTCCAGCATCGAACATCAGTACCGTTTCCGAGACGTCCCGTGCGAAGTTCATCTCGTGGGTCACACAGAGCATGGTGATGTCGGTGTTCCTGGCGATGTCGCTCAGCAGCTCCAGCACGCCCGCCACCAGCTCCGGGTCGAGTGCGGACGTCACCTCGTCCAGCAGCAGGATCTCCGGCTGCATCGCCAGTGCGCGGGCGATCGCCACCCGCTGCTGCTGGCCGCCGGAGAGCTGGGAGGGATGCGCGTCGATCTTCCCCGAGAGCCCGACCAGGTCGAGCAGCTCGCGGGCGCGGCTCTCCGCCTCGTCGCGGTCCATGCCCAGCACGCTGACCGGGGCCTCGGTGCAGGCCAGGACGAAGTGGAGGACCAGCAGGGTCACGTGCGCGGTGAGCGTCTCACCGGTACGGTCGCGCAGCTGCTGGATCACGGTCATCAGGTCGGCCGCGGAGATCAGCCACTGACCGTCATGCGGAGATGTCCGTGACGGACAGGTGAAGTGGCCGACGGGCCCGGCCCGTCGAGGTCACTCGCTGCGGTCCCGGACGGGTACGTACCCGCGCTGTTTGTCCACCACGTTCGGCAAGGGCTCCCCGGCCGACCAGAGTTCGTACATCTCCACGAACTGCTCGCCCAGCCGGTCCCGCCAGCCCGCCGTGTCGCCGCTCATGTGCGGCGACACGATCAGATCCGGTACGTCCCAGAGCGGGCTCTGCGGCCCCAGCGGCTCCTGCTCGAACACATCGAGCGCCGCGCCCGCGATCCAGCGCTTGCGCAGCGCGGCGACCAGATCGTCCTCGACGACCATCGGGCCGCGCCCCACATTGATGAATCGGGCCGACGGCTGCATCAGCCCGAAGAACCGCGCGTCGAACATGCCACGGGTCGACTCCGTCAGCGGCGCCGCGCAGATCACCCAGTCGGCCATGGAGGCCAGCCGATCCAGCTCTGCCACGCCGTGGATGGTGCGCCGCGCCCGGCGTCCCACGAGCGCCACCTGGACCCCGAGAGCGATCAGCAGTTGGGTGATCTCCCGCCCGATCGGGCCCGCGCCGACGACCACCGCACGGCTGCCCGCGACCTGAGTGCTCTCCCTGTGGCGCCACAGCCGCCGGTGCTGGAGCTCCAGCGTGCCCGGGAGATCCTTGGCGAACGCCAGCACCAGGCCCGCCACGTACTCGGCGATCGGCCGCTCGAAGATGCCCCGCGCATTGGTCACCACCGTGTCGGAGGCCGCCAGCTCCGGGCAGAGCAGCCGGTCCACGCCCGCGCTCGCCGTATGCACCCATGCCGGGCGCGGTCCGTCACCGGGCCAGGCGGCCCGTACCGCGTCGGAGGTGAAGTCCCACACCAGCAGTACGTCGGCCTCCGGGAGCTGCGCGGCGAGTCCGGCCTCGTCCGTATAGCGGACGGCGGCCCGGCCGGTCAGCCGGCCGAGACGCGGCGACGGGTCGGTGTCCAGGACGAGCAGGGTGGGCTCTGACATGAGAGACAGTCGCTCCGCTGCGTCTGAGAGGTGCGGTTCGACCACGCTCGCACCCGCGCCCGGCTTCGTCAACACGTCGCAGTGGGGGTGGCGACGGATGGGGGAATACTGGGGAAGAGGCGGGCGAAAACGGTCACGGGTAGGGCATACCCGGACCCGTCCGGCCCCCGAATACCCGTCCAGGAACCCGCAGGAACAGGAAGGGTGGACATGACGACCCTCGGTTTTCTCTACCCGGGCCACCACTACGCGGAGGACGACTTCCCGCGGATGGAGATCCTGCTCGACGCCGTCAGACTGGTCGTGAACCACACCGAAGTCGACGAGGACGCCTACGGGATCGACGCGCTGCTACGGACCGGCGCGCCCGAATGCCTGGCCGCCGGGGTGGCGGAGCTGCAGCGCGCCGGTGTCGAGTCCGTCGTGTGGGTGAGCAGCGGTGGCAGCTTCCTGTACGGCTGGGAGGGCGCCCATGAACAGACCGCCGCCCTGGCCCGGGCGGCCGGTGTGCCCGCCTCCAGCACCTCCTTCGGCTTCGTCCATGCGGTACGGGAGCTGGGCGCCGACCGGGTCGCCGTCGCCGCGACCTACCCCGAGCACATCGCCGCACTGTTCACCACCTTTCTCCGGTCCGCGGGCATCGAGGTGGCCGCCACTCACGCCGCCTCTCTCTCCTCCGCCGCCGAGGCCGCCGCCTGGGACCTGGACCAGGTGAAGGAACTCGTCACGGCCGCGGACCGGCCGGAGGCCGATGTGATGCTGCTGCCCGACACGGCCCTGCACACCGTCTCGCACGTGGTGGAGCTGGAGAAACTCCTCGGCAAGCCGGTCCTCACCGGGAACCAGGTGACGGTCCGGGAGGGGCTGCGGCTGGCGGACCGCCGGTCCTGGTCCCCGAGGCTCGGCAAGATCTTTGCCGAGCGCGAGGCGCCCCCGGCCCCGGTGGCCACATGGGGCGCGGGCCGGGAGCGCGCGCACAGCGGGAAGAAGGGGTGGCCCGGAAAGCAGACCCACCCCGGCTGGTGAGCCGGGGGACGGTCGGTGAGTCAAGGGATGGCCGGTGAGCCGGGGGAATAAGCGGAGACCACCTCCTGTTGCGTCCTGTGGACGTATGAGCCGGACGTAGGCGCAACACCGGAGAGGTCAGGACGTGGACGAGATTCAAGGCGACGAGATCCGTGGCAAGACGGAGGGGACGGCCACCGTTCCGCTCTCCGTGCTGGACCTGGTGACCGTGGGCCAGGGCCGCACCGCCACCCAGGCGCTGCATACGAGCGTGGACATCGCGCAGCTCGCCGAGCGCCGCGGATTCCATCGCTACTGGGTCGCCGAACACCACTCCATGCCCGGCGTCGCCTCCTCCTCACCCGCCGTGATCCTGGCCCATCTCGCCGCACACACCGAGCGCATCAGGCTCGGATCCGGCGGCGTGATGCTGCCCAACCACGCACCGCTCGTCATCGCCGAACAGTTCGGCACCCTGGAGGCCATGGCCCCCGGCCGCATCGACCTCGGTCTCGGGCGCGCCCCCGGCACCGACGGCGCGACCGCGGCTGCCCTGCGACGCACGGACCGGCTGGGCGAAGGCGCCGACGATTTCCCGCAGCAGCTCGCCGAGCTGACCCGGTTCCTGGACGACGACTTCCCCGACGGCCACCCCTACGCCCGTATCCACGCGGTCCCCGGCCCGGTCCAGGCCACCGCCGAGGGCGGGGTCCAGTCCCCTGCCCGCCCGCCGATCTGGCTGCTCGGCTCCTCCGGCTTCAGCGCCCGGCTGGCCGGCGTACTCGGCCTGCCGTTCGCCTTCGCCCACCACTTCTCGGCCCAGAACACGGTGCCGGCCCTCGACCTGTACCGGGAGTCGTTCCGGCCGTCCGCGGTGCTCGACGCCCCGTACGCGCTGATCGGGGTCTCGGCCCTGGCCGCCGCCGACGAGCGCGAGGCCCGCCGCCAGGTGCTCTCCGGCGCCCTGTCCATGGTCCGCCTGCGCACCGGGCGCCCCGGCCTGGTCCCGACACCCGAGGAGGCGGAGGCGTACGCCTTCAGCCCCATGGAGCGGGAGTTCGTCGACAGCTGGCTGGTCAACATCGTCCACGGCACGGCGGACGAGGTCCGTACGGGCCTCGACGACCTGGCCAAGCGCACCGGCGCCGACGAACTGATGATCACCGCCAACGCCCATGGCGGCGAGGCCCGGCTGCGCAGCTACGAACTGCTCGCGGACGCGTACGGGCTGCCGACGGCCTGACACCGGCAGCCGGGGTTCAGACCGTCAGCCTTCCGCTGCCGATCAGCTCGGCGATCCGCTCCGGGGCCACCGCGCGTGAGTACAACCAGCCCTGCCCGGTGTCGCAGCCGATCCTGCGCAGCCGTTCCGCCTGGCCTGCCGTCTCCACGCACTCCGCGGTGACGGTCAGGCCCAGGCGGTGCGCCAGTTCCACCATCGCCTCGACGATCGTCTCGGCGGCGGGGCTCGGGCGGTCGCCGTCGTCGTGGCGGAAGCCGCGTACGAACGAGCCGTCCAGCTTCAGTACGGAGACCGGCAGCCGGCTCAGATAGGCAAGGTTCGAGTAGCCGGTCCCGAAGTCGTCGATGGCGATCCGTACGCCCATTTCGCTGAGCGACTGGAGGGCCTGGAGCGGGCGGCCCGCCGAGCCCATCACGGCGGACTCGGTCAGCTCCAGCTGCAGCAGTCCGGGATCGAGGCCCGTCTCGGCGAGGATCTCCGCGACATCGGTGACCAGGTCGGAGTCCCAGACCTGCCGTACGGCCACATTGACGCTGATGAACAGCGGCGGTTCGGCCGGGTGGTCGAGCTGCCAGCGCCGGGCCTGGCGGCAGGCGGACTGCAGCACCCACCGGCCGAGCTGGACGATCGAGCCGTCCTCCTCGGCGATCGCGACGAACCGATTCGGCGAGAGCATGCCGAACTGCGGGTGGTTCCAGCGGACCAGCGCCTCCACCCCGCGTACGACTCCGTCGGCCATGCCGACCAGCGGCTGGTACTCGATGGTGAACTCACCGCGTTCGACGGCGGGCCGCAGATGGGAGGAGAGCGTCTGCCGGGTCATCCGGTGGGCGTTGCGCTCCGGGTCGAAGACCGTCCAGCGGGCCCTGCCGTCCGCCTTCGCCCAGTACAACGTGGTGTCGGCGGCCTGCATCAGACCGGTCGCCGAGGTGCCGGCCACGGCCCGTTCCACCACTCCGATCGAGGCCGATACGGAGAGCCGCTGCCCGCCCAGATCGAAGGGCTTCTGCAGCGCGGCGAGGACCGTGCGGGCCAGGTCGGTGAGCTGCTGCGTACCGGCGGAGTCCTCGACCAGGATCGCGAACTCGTCGCCGCCCAGGCGCGCCACGAGGTGTGAACCGGGGCGGTGCGGGCCGTCCTGGGCCGCACAGTCGGTGAGCCGCGCGGCGACGGCGGCGAGCAGCCGGTCGCCGATCCGATGGCCCATCGTGTCGTTGACGGCCTTGAAGCCGTCGAGATCGAGATAGCAGAGCCCGATACGGCCGTGTCCGGGGATGCTGTCGTCCTGGAACGGCGGGATCTCCAGGGCGGCCGAGAGCCGTTCGAAGAACAACGTCCGGTTGGGCAGCCGGGTCACCGGGTCGTGCATCTGGAGGTGGCGCAGCCGCTTCTGCAGCTCACGCCGGTCGCTGATGTCCGCGACGGAGAGCAGCACCCGGCCGGGCCCGGGGCCGTCGGCCCTGCCGGCCTCCGGTTCGGGCATCGGTACCACGGTGATCTCGGCCCACATCGAGCGCCCGTCGGGATGCTTGAGACTGCGGGTGCAGCAAAACCGTGAGCGCCGGCGGTGCAGCACCTCGCGGTACGCGTGCCAGGTGCGGCCGTCCGCCACGAGGTCGAGCAGATCGGCTGCGGACTGTGTGGTCAGTGCCGCGGCGGGGAAGCCGAGGAGGCCGCCGAGGGCGTCGTTGGCGGCGACGACCAGGCCCTCGTGGTCGATGACGGCCATCGGGAGCGTGGCGGCCCGGAAGGCGGCCCGGTAGCCGTGCGGCTCGGATCCTGCGGCTCCGGCAGGGGACCACAGAGGGTGACGCTCCGTGACCGAAGGTCCTGCGGAATGGGGGGGTGTGCCCACCGCGGGCCTCGGCCCTTCGGAGGTTCCGCTCACCGTTCGCTCCCGCCGTGCAGTTCTGTCCTGAACAGGTGTGGCCGGACTGGCCCGCCGCGCGGGGCGCCGTTGTCGGAGGCGGAAACCACGCGGGAAAGCCTGGTGAAGCATAGAGGTTGGTGCGTCGGCCGTTCCAGCGCCCGACCCCTCCGCGCCCCGCGTTCGCCCCACTTGGGTCAGTCGCGCGCCGATCCAGCTTGCCCGCTATTGATGGTTTCTGGGTGATCTTGTTCCCTCATGATGTCCGGATGATCGATTGTGACCGTCCGTGAGGGTGAACTCCGCGGCCGACTGTTGACTCGACTGGGGCAGCTCAACAGGACGAAAGCCTCGAATCATCACAGGGTGGGTGGGTGACCGCATCCCGCACCCGGAGGTAGATGTGCCGCGCCAGCACGGAACCGGGGGAGTGGAGAGGCCGAGCCTGCGAGGTGCGGTCGCGGCTGTGACCTCCCTGCTGGCGCTCGCTGCCACCTCCCTCGTCGCCGGGCCCGCCGTGGCGGCCACCGGTGAAGCGGGTCCGTGCGCGCTGCCCCGGACCGAGGCGCACCACTCGCTCGGCGTGGGCGACTGGAACGACGCCTACCCCCGCCCCGACCACTCCCTCGACGCGGTCATGGTCTTTCTCTCCTTCCCGGACCACCGCCCCACCAGCACCCCCAAGGAACTCACCGCCGACTACTTCCCCGCCACCACACAGTTCTTCCAGCGCGCCTCGTACGGGAAGTTCACCCTGCGCCCCCACCCGCTGCGGCAGTGGATCCAGATGCCCAAGGCGTCCGACTGGTACGGCATGCAACGGGACTGGAGCAGCGAGCGGCGCAGCGCCTATCTGCGCGACGCCATCGCCGTGGCGGACCCGAAGGTCGACTTCTCCCGGTTCAGCATCGTCTACCTGGTCGCCGACCCGGATGCCCCGGGCGTCGACTCCGACGCCACCAAGGTCGTCAACTTCGACCAGCCGCTGCACGCCGACGGCACGGACATCCGGCGCGTCGTCACCGTCTTCGAACAGCACCCGCCGGACCACAATGTGCTGGCCCACGAGACCGGGCACGTCTTCGACCTGCCGGACCTCTACCACCGGCCGTCCGACGGCAAGGGCGACTGGGACACCTATGTCGGCGACTGGGACGTGATGGGCAGTCAGTTCGGGCTCGCACCGGACTTCTTCGGCTGGCACAAGTGGAAGCTGGGATGGCTGGACCGCAGGCAGGTGGTGTGCGTCCAGCGCAGCCGGGACATCACCCTGGAGCCGATCGCCGCCGTGCCCGCGCCCGGGGCCTCCATCGGCACCCGGCTCGCGGTGATCAGGACCGGTGAGGGCAGCGCCGTGGCCATCGAGGCGCGCAGCGCCACCGGCAACGACCGGACGACCTGCACCGAAGGCGTCCTGCTCTACCGGGTGCGCAACGCAACCCCGTCCGGCGGCGGCCCGGTCGAGGTCATCGACACCCATCCCCGCACCGACGCCTGCTGGGACCTGTCCGTCTACGCGCCGCTCGCGGACGCCCCGCTGCGGGTCGGCGAGACGTACAGCATCCCCGGCGTGCACGCCAGGGTCGAGGTCGCCGGCCGGACACCGTCGGGCGCCTGGACGGTCCGGATCACCACGGGAACGTAGGCTCCCGTGAACACGAAGAGGCCCCTCGCTTTCGCGAGGGGCCTCTTCCGTCTGTGCGCCGCCAGGGACTCGAACCCCGGACCCGCTGATTAAGAGTCAGCTGCTCTAACCAACTGAGCTAGCGGCGCCTGCTGACGTCGTAGACATTAGCATCCTGATCGGCGGGAGGAAAAATCGAATTCCTGGCCGCCGACGAGGGCGTCGACCTGGTCACCCGTACACAGGCCCAGAGCAGTACGTCCGGCCCCGGCAGCCACGGGCTGCGGGTGTCGGGGGCTACCACCCAGCGGGGCCCGGGGGCGGAGGAGGAGCAGGTCAGGGGCGGTACGGTCACCGCGTCCCCGATGCCGTGGCAGAGCAGCGGCGGGACCTTGCCGTCGACTCCGCCCCGCCCCTGCGCGCCCCTGCCGGTCCGCGGTTCATGGCCACCGCCCCACTCCTCCCAGTCGAGCAGCGACGGCAGCCGCTGGGCGGTGCCGGGGGAGGCGAAGAGCAGCATCCGTCCGCGGTGAGTGGCGACGGGGCCGGAGCCCGGGCCGTCCGCCCACAGGTGTTCCAGCATCCGGCGCCCGAAGAGGGTGGGCACATTCACCACGTCGAAGGCCGAACCGCACGGCAGCACCCCGGGCAAGGAGGGGTGGGCCTCCCACTGGGCCAGCGTGCTGCGCGGATAGGCCGCGGCGCCGGCGAGCCAGGCGGCGCCGGCCGCCGTGACCTGAGCCGTCTGGTTCGCGGCCCGGTCCCGCAGGAGGGCGAAGATGTCGGCGCCGTGGTGGGGGCCGTCGCCGTGATGCAGGGGCTTTTCGTCTGGCAGCCATGCGCTCATGCGCCCATGTCTACCGGGAGTGATCAAGTGGGTTCCGAGAGTTGCCGGAAACCGGGACAGGTCGGGGTGGGGAGGAGTATCTTGCGCTCGGGCATATGCCACTGGTTGTACCCGGTGTCAGGACCTGGCGTGGACGGGTGGCCCGGATCGATCGGCGCGATGGCGGGCCGGGGCCGGTGGCAGGCCCGGTGGGACGGGTGCGCCGGTCGCGTCGGGGCCGTCACGGCAGTCAGGGCGTGGAGCCGCCCAGCAGGCTCCGGCCGAACTCGATCATCTTCTTGGCATAGTCCTCGGCCCACTCCGCACGCTGCGCGATGTCCGCGGTCGTCAGCCGGTCGAACCGGCGCGGATCGGCGAGCTGGGCGGCGGCGATCGCCTGGAACTCGACCGCACGGTCGGCCGCGGCACGGAACGCCAGGGTCAGCTCGGTGGCGCGGGACAGCACCTCCTTCGGATCGTCCATCGATTCCAGGTCGAAGAAGTGCTCAGGATCGGCGACTGCCGCCGACGGCTCGAAGAGCAGGGGCGCGGGGCGCAGCCGCTGCTGCTCGTTCCGCTCGGGTTGTGCCATGTGGTGTTTCCTCCTTCGGTGGGCCCGACGGCCACCCTCCATTGTCCAACGTCGCGCAAGGGGGCTCCGCGGACAGCCGGAAGCAGGGCTGCGACCTGCCGGGACGGGGCGCCCTCACGCCTCCCACCGCACCCGGTGCTCGCCCAGATGTGCCAGCACCGCGTGGTTCGCCTCCCAGCCGTCCGGGAACTTCACCGTGACCCCCAGCTGCACCGGCTCCGTCGACGGGTGCTCGTCCAGCAGCTCCGCGACGCCCGCCCGGCACACCACGATGCACGCATGCCGGTGGCGCGAGGCCAGTACACACAGCCGGCCCGTCTCCAGATGGAACGCCGTGGCGTCCGGGCGGCCGGACAACGGGTGCAGGACCACCGTCACATCGAATTCGCGGCCCTGGAGCCGGTTCGCCGTGTCCACCGCCACGCCCGTCACGCCCAGCTCCCCGAGCGCCGCCCGTACCGCCGCCGCCTGGTCGCGGTGGGCGGTGCCGACCGCGACCCGGTCCGCCGTCACCGGGACCGGATCCGGGGAGCGTTCGCTCGTCGCCGCGCCACCCCGGTCGAGGAGCCGGCGGACGACCAGGGCCACCGCTCGTACCGCCTCCGGATCGGTGCGCGGGGTGTGCCGGGCCGGGAGTTCGAGCAGGCCCCAGCCGGATTCCGCGGCCTCGTCCAGCACCCGGTCCGGCGCCGAGCCGTCGGACGCGACGCCGAACGACAGCCGCCGGTCCCCGTGGCCCGTACCGCTGCGGAACGGGGTGTACGGGTAGAACGCGTCCGAGACGAGCGGCGCGGCGGAGGCGGGCAGCCGCCACGACACCGGCAGCCGGTGCTGAGGCAGGTGGGGATTGTGCGCGAGCAACGTGGAGACCGCGCTCGCGGACGGGTCGTACGACAGCCCCGCCCACTGGTCCGCGCCGACGATCGAGAACGGGTCCAACTGGCCCGGGTCGCCGACGAACAGCGCCCGTTCGAAGAGGCTCGCGACGGCCAGCAGCGCATCCGAACGCATCTGGTACGCCTCGTCGACGATCGCGTGCCCCCACGGCTCGACGTTCTTCACATGCGCCCACTTGGCGGCCGTCGAGATGACGACATCGAGTCCGGCGAGATCCGACGCCTTGGCCGACTTCCGTACATGGGCCAGGCCGTCCAGCACCTTGTCGTACGGGTCGGAGTCATTGCTGTGCAACCGCCCGACCGGTAGCCCCGGGTCCTTCTCGGCCAGCCGCACCACCAGGTCGTCGACCTGGGCATTGGTCTGCGCGACCACCATCAACGGGTGCCCGGCCGCCGCGAGTTCGAGTGCGGCACGCACCACGAGTGTCGACTTGCCCGCGCCCGGCGGGGAGTCCACCACGATGCCGCGCGACGTACCGCTCAGGGTGTCGGCGAGGATCGCGTCGGTCGCCCGCGCGGCCTGGGCGCCCGGGTCGAATACGGCCGTCACAGAAGGTCCTCCGTGGTCACGGGATCGGGGCTCTCGGCCTGCCCGGCAGTGGCGCCCGGCGGGCCGCCGTGCGTCCAGGGCGTCTCCTCGGGGTCCGGCAGCTTGGGGCCGGCGCGCTGATCGTGCTCGAACAGCGTCCAGGCGATCCGGTCGCCCGGCTCGGGCACCGAACCCGGGGCCGGCTCCTTGCTCCGGCCCATCCGGTCGGTGATCCGCAGCACCAGCAGGGGCGCGTTCCCGTCCTCCGGCTCCGTGGCGTACTCCACGAACTCGGCGGTCTGCGGCTTGCCGTCCAGCGAGCGGTAGACCTTGGTGCGCTCCCCGAGATGCGGGCGCTCGTCCGTGCGGACCGTGACCAACGGGCGCGGGGACGGGCGCTTCGACTCGCTGTACGCCATCACCACCTCCGTCACGTCGCCGACGAACGCCTCACCGGCCAGCCGCCGCCCGGCCAGCACCAGCGGATCGTCCAGCGCCTCCTGTGCCTCCAGCTGGGCCTGTGCCGTCTCGCGCGAGGCCAGCTTCTGCGCGGCCGTCACCGCGTCGTCCCGGCGGGGCTGCGGCGGCTCGCCGGACCGCACCCGGTCCCGGTGACCGGTGAACGACCAGCGGTCCCTCGTCCAGCGGTCCTCGGCCCGAGACCCCTCGGGCAGTTCCTTCAGCAGATCGAGCCCCCGCCACACCGCGTCCCAGGTCGGCCTCATCACACCGGCCAGCAACGCCCTGATGTCCCGCTCGGCAGCGGTCAGTTCGGCGAGCCGGGCATCGGCCGCGAGTCCGTCCTCGGCCGCTGCGAGGGAGGTGCGCGCCCGGTCGTACTTCTCGATGGCGGGCGCCAGCAGCCGGTTGTCGAACGCGGGGTCCGTGGCCGGACCGGCCGGCGGGCACAGCAGCTGCCCTTCGCCGTCCCGCTCCAGCTCCGCACGGAGCGCGGCCCGCGCCCCGGACTCGCCCGCCGGGGCGGCGATCCAGGCCAGCAGCGCGCCCAGATGCTGATCCTCCAGGCTGCTCTGACCGGTCGCCCAGTGCCGGTTCAGCAGATCGGTCGTGGCCAGCAGCAGCGAGGAGCCCGGCACCCTGGCCCGCTCCCCGTAGTGCGTCAGCCAGCGGCCCAGCAGCGGGACACGGGCAGGGGCGGGGTACGGGGTGTCGGGCTCGTCCTCAGCCGTGCGCCTGAACCGCATGGAGCGGCCGAGCAGCCGTACGAAATCGATGCCCGCCCGGCTCGGCACGATCAACTGCGGTGCGTCCGCGCACAGTTCGACCTCGACCTTGACCTTCTTCCCGGTCTCCGGATCGGTCTCATTGCGCTCGGCGGGCTCGACGACAGCCTCGTACGCCTCGATGTGCGGCAGCACCGCCTCGGCCAGCTCGGCGAGGAACGCGAACCGCAGATCCCGGTCGCGCGGCTGCGAAACCGCCAGCAGCCGGGGCGCCTCCCGGTCGGTCCCGACGAGCGCGCCCAATGGGGCGCCCGCCTCACCGGCGGTGGTCAGCGGCACCAGGACGAGCGGCCGGTCGGTGAGATGGCGGTGCAGGACCGTCGTCATCGGCTGCGCCCGGCCGCTCTCCACGGCCTCCAGCCGGGCCAGGGTGCTGATCAGCGACATGCCGCACTGCCCTCCAGCGCCTCTGCACGCAGCGCCGCCGC
Organism: Streptomyces sp. NBC_01224; assembly: GCF_036002945.1. Lineage (NCBI taxonomy): Bacteria > Bacillati > Actinomycetota > Actinomycetes > Kitasatosporales > Streptomycetaceae > Streptomyces > Streptomyces sp. NBC_01224. The sequence continues at coordinate 5,846,621 of NZ_CP108529.1, forward strand.
ACGCCGCAGGGCCACGACCGTCGGATCCGCCGGGTCGCCCTCCTTGCCCGCGGCGGCGGCCAGCACCGCACCCACCGTCGTCAGCCCACCGAGCTCACCCCGCACGCTCCGCCCCAGCGCCTCCACAGCACCGGCCGCGCGGGCCTTCGCCCGGCAGTGGAAGGCCAGTTCACAAGCGGCCAGGCACTCCGGGGCATACGCCGCGCCGACGGACCCGACCGCGGCGTCGAGCTGTTGCGGGGAGCACTCCGGATCGAAGGTGGTGCCCTCGGGCAGGGCCGCCGCGATGTCCTCGATCCGGGTCAGCCTGGCCAGCTGGCGCCGGGTGACCGCACGCTGCTTGCGTACGTCGACGACCGAGGCGGTGGGCAGATTGGAGAAGTCCTTCGGGCAGACCAGCAGCACCCGGTGGCCGACCTCCGCGCCCTCGGTCAGCTCCGCGATCCGCTCCAGCGCCAGTACGTAGACGGCGGACTGCCGGGCTGCCGCACCGACTTTCGCCGCGTCGGCAGAACCATCGATCATGGGGAAGGACTTGATCTCGACGACCGTCCAGGTGCCGTCGGGGTGCACCGCGACCGCGTCCGGCTCCAGATAGGTGGGGGAGCCCGCCACCTCCAGGGCCAGCATCGGGTGGTCCAGCAGCGCCCAGCCGCCTGCCTCGGTCGCCTCCCGCAGCGCCAGCGCCGTACGCGCCGCGCGGCCCTCGGGACCGGCCGCGGTCAGATCGGGCACCAGGACCTCGCGCGGCGACTCGGCGCCGCCGCCGAGGCGCTCGTGGAGCAGCCGCATCAGCTCCGTACCGCCATCGGCCTTGACCTTGGCCTCGAAGGCGTTGCCCCGGACGAAAGCGAACTGCGACTGGCCGAAGGGGGCCGGTGAACCGAGCGCCGTGGCCAGCGCGGCCTTGTCCACCCCGGCGCCGTCCAGCAGGGCGCGGCGTCGGCAGCCGGGGTTGGCGGCGAGGGCGGCCAGCGCGCGGGCATCCAGCGGACGCGGTGCGACAGCCGGGCCCCGCAGCTCAGCGAGCCGCTGCCGGAGTGTCGTCCCCCGCTGTTCCCGCGCCTGCGGGGGCAGCGGCGTCGGCCCGGGGTGCGCGACCGGCCGAGGCGTCTGCGTCGGCCGATGCTGCGGCATCGATGGAATCTGCGGAGGTGGTCCGCTGACCAGGGATTCGCTCACCCGCCGAAGTCTTGCATCCGGCACTGACAATCGGGGACTTCGTGGTCCGGGCGAATCGCGGGAAGCGGGCTGTGAACCGGTCCCCGACCCGGTCGGCGATACGCATCACCGGTCCGGCCAGCAGGGCTCCGACGCCCATCACGGCAGCGCCCGCGACCGCGTCGAGGAAGTAATGATTGGCCGTGCCCATCACCACGAACGTGGTGACCAGGGGGTACGCGATGCCCGCGGCCCGTACGAGCGGGTGCCGGCCGTGACGCCACAGCAGGATTCCGCACCAGAGCGCCCAGCCGACGTGCAGGCTCGGCATCGCCGCGTACTGGTTCGTCATTCCGCCCATGCCGCGCGGAGCACTCGCCTCGGTGCCCCACCAGCCGTACGAGCTGTACTGCGCCATCGTGTCGACGAAGCCGTGAGTGGCGTGAAGCAGCCGGGGCGGGCAGGTCGGCATCAGCGTGAAGCCGATCAGGCCGAGCAGCGTGGAGGTCATCAGCCAGGTGCGAGCCCTGCGGTACACGGCCTGGCGGCGGCGGAAAAGCCAGATCAGAACGGCCGGGGTGACCAGATAGTGCAGGGACGCGTATATGAAGTCGGCGGGTATGCCTATGGAGGGGTGGGCGGTCAGCAGCCGGTTGAGCGGGTGCTCGAAGTTGATGTGGAGCGTCTTCTCCAGGTGCAGGATGCGCAGACCGTGGTCGACGGCCGTGGACACGTCGCCGCGCGCGACCAGCCGGCCCGCCGAGTAGGCTGCGTACACCAGGGCCAGCAACGGCAGCTCGGTCCACCAACGGGGCCGCGGGCGCGGCACGTACGCGGTGCTGGCATGCTGCATCCGGAAGCTCTCCATCATGTGTTCATGCGACCGACGGCGGGCGTTCAACCGTACGGTGCGTGTCGGCCGCGATTCCCCCGGGGGTCCTTGTCGGGTGCCCCGTGTGCGCACGGATTTCTCCGCGCAGGGAGTGACGCCGGTTCGGCCCCGGAGGTTGCCTTCGGAAGACGTGCGCGATGATGGGAAAACCGGACGATCCGTTCTGTCACGATCTCCGGCCTCAGATCTCAGTCTCAGGGAGAGCCGTCATGGCACCGCGTATCCTGCTCGCCCGGCACGGCCAGACGGAATGGTCCGTCAAGGGCAATCACACAGGCAGGACGGACATCCCACTGCTCGACACCGGCCGTGCGGGCGCCAAGCTCCTCGGTGAGCGGCTGCACCGCAAGCCGTGGGCGGACCTGCCGGGCCTGGAAGTCCGCACCAGTCCGCTGCTCCGGGCCAAGGAGACCTGTGACATCGCGGGTTTCGGGGACCGGGCCGAGCCGTGGGACGCGCTGCTGGAGTGGGACTACGGGGCGTACGAGGGGATGACCCCGGCACAGATCAAGGCGATCCGTCCCGACTGGTTCATCTGGCGCGACGGGGTGCCGGAGGGGGAGACCCTGGCCGAACTGTCCGCCCGCGCCGACGAGATCGTCGACTGGGCCCGCTCGGCCGACCGCGACGTCCTGGTCTTCGCCCACGGTCACATCCTGCGGGCGCTGGGGGCGCGGTGGCTGGGCGAGGACGTGTCGTTCGCGGCGCGTATCCGGCTCGATCCGACGTCGCTGTCGGTGCTGGGGTGGGCGTACGGTGCGCCCGCGATAGAGCGCTGGAACGACACGGGCCATCTGGACCGGTAGTCCTGCCGCCCCCGGCAGCAGGGGGTCTCGATCGCCGGACGGGCTCGATCTTGCCGGCGCGCGGTGGAAGCCGGCCCGTCCGGTGGCTGCGGACGGAACCGGTCACATGGCGCGGGGGGTCTGGAATCCGGGCCGTTCGGCGAACCCTTACGCCCCCGCCGCGGAGACCTCCGCGTGCCGCTCGAGGAACCCCCGTACCTCCGCCGCACCCCGCTGCGGCGCCAGTACCCCCGCCGCCCCCGCCAGCATCGCCCGGATGCGGGACGACTGGACGCGGTCCAGCAGGTCCAGCACCTGGTGGCCCGCCGTCGCCGCCTCCGGGGCCCGGCCCGCCCGGGCCAGGTCTGTGGTCAGCTCGGCCCGGTACAGCGCCAGGTTCCGGGTGAAGTGCGGGTCCTGGAGACGTGTCGCCCGCAGCGCATGGCGGGCCGCCCGCGACCAGTCGCCCAGCGCCGACCAGCACTGCGCCTCCAGCATCTCCAGCTCCGCCTCCCGGAAGAAGGTCATCCACTCCGGATCGGCGTCGGACGGACCGCGTTCGAACGCGGTGTGCGCCCGGCCGATCGCCCGTTCGCAGCCCGTACGGTCCCCGAGCCCCGCCCGGCCCCCCGCCTCCCGCAGCGCGAGCAGCGCCACCAGCCGCGGCGAGCCCAGCGGCTGCGCCGCCCGCTGCCCGGCCTCGGCGGCGCGCACGGACTCGCGGGGCCGCCCCGTGTCCCTGGCCAGGAACGACGCATTGCAGAACGCATGCGCCTCCAGCGCCGCGTCACCCGCCACCCGCGCCGTCGCCAGCGCCTCCGCATAGTGCGAGCGGGCGTCCTCGAACCGGCCCGAGTCATGGGCCAGCCAGCCCACCGAGATGGCCAGTTCGCCCGCCCCGGCATGCAGCCGGTCGGCCGTGGAGCGCCTGGTGGCGGTTGCGGAGTCGAGCAGCGCGTACGCCGCCCGCAGCGGCTGGGACGCCCTGCGGTACAGGCCGTCACCGCCGTGCCGGTCGTCGAGCAGCCGGATCTGCCGTACTGCCTTCTCGACGGCGCTCACCTCGGCCTCTCCGACCCGGTGCCGGTCGGGCAGGGCGGCGGCGGACGTGCCGTCGAGGCCGAGGCCCAGGGTTGCGGCCGCCATCGCGGTGGTGCCGCTCGTCATGAATACGCGACGCAGCACGTCGCTCTCCTCGTCGGTGTCGCTGTGGAGCGTGGGGGGCGGTGGGGTTTCGGCAGTGGTCCGTGCCCCCCGGCCGCGTACCGATTCGCGCGGCGAGAAGCCCAGGTCCGCCAGGGTGGCGCCGGGGAACATGTGCAGGAAGACCCGCTCGTACGCGTAGTTGGGGCAGCGGATCTCGCCGGACTCCACGCGGCCGATGTACCGGGCGTCGCACGCGACCTGCTCGCCGATCTCGCGGGCGGACCTGCGTACCGCGGCAGCGAACTCCCCGGCGGAGCGCGGTCCGCGCAGCCGCCGGAAGGCGAGGTTGGGAACTGCCCCTGTCGACACCATGGCTGAGCCCTCTCTGGTGCAGCCGGGCTCCTGCTTCCGGTGTCCCGGCGGAGCAAGAACGTACCTGTTGTGACGGACCGCACATACAGCGTTTGCCTACAAAAGGGATATCTCGCCTGCGATCCGCCATGAACTGCCACCCTTTGCGGCGGCGTGGCACCGTAGCCCTTGACGCCGTCGACGCGTTGATCCCCGTGGAGACGGAATCCGGCTCCGCCCGGCGATGAGAGGAGAGGTCCCTTGTTGCACATCGGCACGGAGACCGGCTCGCGGACGACTGCGACGACCACGGCCGCAACGGGTGCCACGGTGCCCACAGCGCCCACGGAGGACCACGGCGCCGTACCCTGCGACCTGGTGACCGTCCCGGCACGCCAGGGACTGGAGGCCGTGGACATCCTGCGCCGGGGGGCCGACCAGGAAGCCGTCGGCCCGGTCCTGCACGACGGAGCCTGTGACACCCTCGGCTTCCTGGTTCCCCCGGGGACCGCCGAGGCGTGGGACGTACCGGGCAGCGCCTGTACGCGGACCGACGGCCGCGGGCTGCGCATCCCCGCCGAGCCGCCCGTCACCGGCAGCGGCTGGCTGCTGCCGCCGGGGGAGGACGCCCCGGTCACCGACCCGGCCGTGCTGCGGGCCGCTCTCGACCAGGCGGCCCGGCTGATCGAGGCGGCCGACAACCGCCGCTGACCGCAGGCTCCCCGTCCGCGCGCCCATAATGGGCCGGTGGCCGGGTTTCCCCGGCACGGCCGGTTCTGTACCGGCCCGGAGCGATGAGCAGTGAGCAGGCACGAGCAGCAGTGGCACGTCGAGGAGCGTCGAGCGCAGGCGCGGGCGCCCGTAAGCGGTCCGACCGCAAGGCCGACGGCAGGACCGGACGCGGGACCGGGCGCAGGACGGAACCGCTCGCCGAACCGGTGGACGGCGGTCTCGCCGAGCTGGTGCCCGACCGGGAGCGTCCGCACGCCTGGACGCTGACGCTCGATGGAGCCCCCCAGTCCCATGTGGACCTCGACGACCCCACGTATCTGTCCTTCGAGTACCAGCGCAGGATCGGCCACATCGCCGACCTCGTCGCACCCCCTGGGCAGCCCCTGCACGTGGTGCACCTGGGCGGCGGTGCCTTCACGCTCGCCCGCTACATCGCCGCGACCCGGCCCCGCTCCACCCAGCAGGTCGTCGAGGTGGACGCCGCGCTCGTCCAACTGGTCCGCCGGGAGCTGCCGCTGGACCCACAGGCCAGGATCCGGGTCCGGGCCACCGATGCCCGCGCCGGGCTCGGGAAGATCCAGGACGGCTGGGCGGATCTCGTCATCGCCGATGTCTTCAGCGGGGCCCGTACCCCCGCACACCTCACCAGCACCGAGTTTCTCGCCGAGGTACGCCGGGTCCTGAAGCCCGGCGGGAGTTACGTGGCCAACCTCGCGGACGGCCCGCCGCTGACCCATCTGCGCGGCCAGGTCGCCACCGCGGCCACGGTCTTCCCCGAACTGGCGCTCGCCGCCGACCCGACCGTGTGGCGCGGCCGTCGCTTCGGCAACGCCGTGCTGCTCGCCTCGGATCTGCCGCTGAAGGTCGCGGAGCTGACCCGCCGGGTCGCGACCGACCCGCACCCCGGACGCGTCGAACACGGGCGGGCGCTCGCCGACTTCACCGGCGGCGCGGCGGCGGTGAGCGACGCGGACGCCAGGCATTCACCGGCTCCGCCGCCGTCGGCCTTCGGGTAGGAGGGCGCTGAAGGTCTCGGCCGGGATGCCGAGGACCGACAACACCGTTCCGGGTCAATAGAGTTCAGGGCTTTTGTGCGTCGGTCGGGCGACCACGCCCCGGTTTCCCGGAACGGCGATCGAGGCGAGGACAGCTGACTCGTCGACTAAGTCTTCGGGCAACGCGACCATCATCGGCTCGCCGGCACGACCTGGGTGCGGGCCCCGGCTGCGTTCTGGTGCGCGCGATCGTGGAGTCCACCGCGACGACCCGGTTCAAATCCCCATCGGCGTCGGCTGGCAGCATGGTGAATACGCGCTCCCAGGTGCTGTCGAAGGCCCACATTCTCAAACCAACGGCTCGATCCGCGCCCATTGCGCTTCAGCCGGCGGCACATCCGGACCGACGACCCGACTCGGCGGGAGTGACCCGAACGGAACTGCCTGGTCGGCCTGTCTGACGCAGGTGAGGAAGGGCTGCTTATCAGCCAACTTCCAGCCGAGAGGCATCGTCGAATCCACTCCTTCTTCACGGCAGCCACACAGATTACTCCTGTCATGGGCACGGGATCTACGCACGCCGAATCGGGAGAAATCGGGTAGGTGCTTTCGCGTCATGGAGCTCCGGCAGCCAAAATCACCTCTTGTTCCGGGGTGTTGGCCTGTGCCTATGGTGATCGCCGCGCGTGCTGGGTCTCGACCGTTTCGCCAGGACGCGCGCACATCATTCGGCGGCCGGGGGAGCAGTGCCGCCACGGGGAGGGACGGACCGTCATGCCGCGAAACCAGCTCACCGCGCATGCCGCCTTGGTAGGCGTCGCCTGCCGCTCCTGTCCCCGCGCCGGGACAGCGTGCTGATCCGCGCGCATCATCCCGCCTCTGGACGGTTACCCCCGCCTGCCTTCGGCACGAGGGTCGGCACCCAGGGGGCGGGGAGGCCGATCTTCGAGGTCGCCTTCAACGGCAAGACCCAGCGCGTGGCCGTTAGCGTGGGCGACAACGGATTCGTGATCGGAGCAAACCCCGTATGACCCTCGAAGAACCGCGGCACATGCTCGTGCAGGCCCGGGGCGAGCCGTCCCCGCTGTACGAGCCGGAGGATCCCGGGGCCTACGAGGACCTCGGGGCCTTCACCCGTAACGTCCCGCTGGACGATTCCCGGCTGGACCTCCCGGCGGATCTGGCGGACGTGCTGCGTTCCTGGTCGCTGACCCGACTGCCGGGGGGTTTCGCATCCCGCCCGGACCTGCGCAAGCACGCAAGGCAGGGCCTGGCGGCCGCCCAGCGACTGGCCAGGCATCTCGGGCCGTCGTGCGCGGTGCGCTACCGGGACGAGCGCCACAGGACGGCGAAGTGGGTGTGCTGGGGCTGCGATCGCCTCCACTGGGAGCGCGACAGCCACGGCACGCCCCCGCACCCGGTCGACATCACGGTCGAGGGCGAGTACAAGTTCGGTCCGCTGCGCTCCGACGGATTCGGGGACTTCTTCCCGGATGATCCCGCCGCCGCCCTGGCCCTGTCCGATGACCTCGTCGCCGCTCTGTACACGTGGGCGGAAAGCATCGACACCACGTTGAACCTGCACCTGCGGGACCGGGAGGACGGCAAGTACGACGCCGAGTGGCAGCGGCTGTTCCGCGAGGGAATGGACCTGGCGGAACAGATCGCACATGAGCTCGGCCCCGCCCGGTCAGTGACCTACAAAGGCCTGGCACATGGTGGGCCGGCCGCGCTGACGTCAGTCACCTGGCAAGGAGACCAGAGGTTGTAGACGCGAGATGAACGTGGCCGGTGGAGCTCAGAGAAGACTGTGTATCTCCGCTCCACCGACCACGCCGCTACCAGGGACCGAGCCGTCGGTCTGGCCGGACGGCGGCGCGTTCTTCCGTGACAGGTCGACTGGTTCGGCTTCCGGCCGCAGCGGGGCGAGCGGGGAGCGCCGTCCTTTGTCCACGGTGCGCAGCCGCACCCGGTCGACACCGGTTCCGGAAGCCTGCAGGGCCCCTTTCACGCGTGCCTGGTGCCCAGTGGTGTCGGCACGTCAGGGCCTACACGACCTCGACCTGTGGCGGATGGTCGTTCCAGGTGCAGAAGACCGACACCACCCGGCCGCCGTCCTGGCCGAAGTCCACCCGGATCCAGGTTGAGTTCGTCCAGACCTGCATCGAGGAAGACAGTCCGTCCGTGGAGTCCTGGCCGCCCCCGGCGCTCGCCGAGATCGGCACCGCGCGCGGCGGGTCGTACGCCGTGCCCGCCATCACCGTGTGCACACCCCACCACGACAGCGCATCCCGGCCGGCCCCCACACCCCCACATCCGGCCGGGGTGCGCCCCCACTTGCGTGCAACCGCCTGCCCATAGACGTAACAAAGCCCTACCGGCCCGCCCGGTTCACCGCCGACAGCACGGCCAGGATCGACGCCGTGAGGACGGACGTGTCCTGTCCCGCCCCCCAGCACCGCTCCCCGTCGATGCCGGCGCCGACCCGGCACTCCGCGTACGCCATCGCCGGACTGCCTTGCCCCGTCGCCGTCGCATGCTCGGAGAAGTCGACGACGCCCACCTCGATCCCGGCCGCCGCCAGCGCATGGGTGAATGCCGACACCGGGCCATTGCCGGTGCCCTCGTAGTCGCCTTCCCGCTCACCCACCCGCAGCGTGCAGATGAACCGGTGCTCACCGGCCGGATTCCGGTCTGTGGACCAGGAAGTCAGGGCCACGGAACCGTCCCGGCCGGGTACCAGATACGTCGCCTCGAACAGCTCCCACAGATCCTTCGGCGTGACCTCCAGACCGCTGTCGTCGGTCGCGGTCTGCACCGTACGGGAGAAGTCCGCACGCAGTCCGGCCGGCAGGTTCACCCCGTAGTTGCTCTGCAGCAGATGCGCGATACCACCCTTCCCCGACTGGCTGTTGACCCGGATGACCGCCTCGTACGTACGCCCCACATCTGCCGGGTCGATCGGCAGATACGGCACTTGCCACAGCTCGGAACCGCTGCTCGCGCGATGGGCGAAGCCCTTGCTGATGGCGTCCTGGTGGGTGCCGGAGAAGGCGGTGTGGACGAGATCGCCGCCGTACGGGTGGCGGGGTGGCACCGGCAGCCGGTTGCAGTGCTCGACCGTGCGGCGGATCTCGTCGATGTCGGAGAAGTCGATCATCGGGTCGACGCCCTGGGCGTGCAGATTGAGGGCCAAGTTGACCAGGTCCACATTGCCGGTCCGCTCCCCGTTGCCGAACAGACAGCCCTCCACGCGCTGCGCACCCGCCAGAACGGCGAGTTCGGCGCACGCGGTGCCGGTGCCGCGGTCGTTGTGCGGATGGACGGAGAGGATCACCGAGTCCCGCCGGTCCAGATGCCGGTGCATGTACTCGATCTGGTCCGCGTACACATTCGGCGTCGCGATCTCCACCGTGGCGGGCAGATTGTGGATGACCGGCCGGTCCGGGGACGCGTCCCACAGCTCGGTGAGACTGTTGCAGAGCTCCAGGACGAAGTCCGGCTCGGTGAGGATGAAGACCTCGGGGGAGAACTCGAACCGGATGTCCGCTGCGGGCCGCGACCGCGCCAGCCGCTCCATCTGCGTCGCCGCCTCCAGCACCACACCGTGCACCTCGGCGCGGCTGCGGCCGAGTACGACATCGCGCCAGACGGGGGCGGTCGGGATGTACAGATGGACGACCGCGCGATCCATCCCCTCGATGGACTCGAAGGTACGCTCGATCAGATCCTGCCTGGCCGGGGTGAAGACGACCACGGTGACGTCGTCCGGCACCGCGCCGCTCGTGGCCAGATGCCGGACGAAGTCGAAGTCGGTGCGGCTCGCGGACGGATAGCCGACCTCGATCTCCTTGAACCCCATGGCGACGAGCAGATCGAACATCCGGCGCTTGCGCGGCGTGTCCATCGGTTCGGCCAGTGCCTGGTTGCCGTCCCGCAGATCCACGGGTACCCAGAGCGGAGCCTGCTCGATACGGGCCTGCGGCCAGGTGCGGCCGGTCAGCGGGACCTCGACGCGGTCGAAGACGGAGCGGTAGCGGTGGGACGGCATGGAGCTGGCGCGCTGCGGGTTCCAGCGGGGCGCGTCGGCGGGCACGGGCCCGCGCGGGGTGCAGATCGTGGGGAAGCTGTGCATCGGTGACAGACGGTCGGACATGAAGACGGACTCTTCTCGCATCGCCGGATGCGACCGGCACAGCACGGCACCCCGCGGCGGGGTGCCGGTCGCTTCAGGCCCCGCCGCGGCAGCCGAGAAGAAGGAGACCGCTGTGCGTCATGCCCGGTACAGTGCCAGAAAGCAAGTCCTCAGACAACCTGACAGGTGAAACCCGTGTCCTCGCTCGGTCCGCTCCGCCCCAGCCCCCTGGTCGAACAGGCCACGCGCCATCTGCGCCAGCAGATCACCGAGGGGCACTGGCCGGTCGGCACGAAGATTCCCGGCGAGACCACCCTGGCCAAGACGCTCGGCGTGGGCCGCTCCACGGTACGCGAGGCGGTGCGCACCCTGGCCACGCTCGGGCTGCTCCAGTCCCGTCACGGCGCGGGCGTCTTCGTCATCGCCGACCACGCGACGGAGGACTGGCCGGCCCGGCTGCGCCGGGCCTCGGTCACCGATGTCTACGAAGTGCGCATGCTGATCGAGGTCCAGGCCGCCCGGCTGGCCGCGCAGCGCCGTACGGACGAGGACCTGGCCGCCCTCGATGCGGCGCTCACCGTGCGGCGGGCGGCGGGGGCCGGGGGAGACGCCGAGTTCGTCGACGCGGACATCGCCCTGCACCGGGCCGTGGTGGTCGCGGCCCACAACCCCGTACTCACCGATCTCTTCGGCGAGTTCGCCCCGGCACTGCGACAGGGTCTCATCGACCTCGTGGAGTTGTTCGGGCTGCGCCGCGAGGATCCGCACCACGGCGACGCGGGCCATGACGCGCTGGTACGGGCCGTCGTGGCAGGCGACGCGGAGTCGGCGGGCCGGGCCGCGCAGACCGAACTGGAGTCCACGCTGGCCCGGCTGCGGGCGGCGTAGTTCTGGTGAACCCCGGCCCGTCCTTCCCGTTGCCCCCGGCGCCCCGTGATGGTGCGTCGGGTTCGGAGAAAGAACGCGGATACGCCCCCGGCGGCCCTCACTGCGAGAGACCCCGTTCACCTTCCGGCGGGCGGTCCGGCGTGAATCGGGGATGACCAAGACCGCTCCCGGGGGCGGGCGGAAATGCGGCGCGGGCGTGCCGACCCGGTGTGACCGGCGAGGCGAGTCTTCCTCAATAAGCCCTTGGCCTGCGCCTTTTCGGGACGGCGTGAGTCCTCGGTCGGTGCCCGCGGGATATGGCAAGACTTGGACGGGACACGGTCTCGTGACTTGAAGGACACACTCGGGCAACGGAAGCGTCTTCAACTCTTGACACTCACCCCCTCAAGGCAGGAACCTTCCGACATCGACGCATGGGAGCGCTCCCACATCGTGCGGGGATTCCCCGCTCGAACGGCACTGCCCGTGTCCTCCCCCCTGAACCAGTCGGCACCCGCACTCACCAGCGCGTATGCCACGCAGTCAGAACGCCAGTCCCACCCTGGAACAAGGAGTAGTGGAATGCGTATCACCCGCACCGTCGCCGGCCGGAGCCGCAGAGTCGCGGTTCTGGTCACCACGGGCCTGACAGTCTCGGCCCTGTTGCTGACCGGCTGCAGCAGCGATTCGGATTCATCGGACAACACGGGCTCCGATGCGAACGGGAAGATCACGCTGACCGTCGCCGACTTCGGGCAGTTCGGCTACAAGGAAGCCGGTCTCTTCGCCAAGTACCACGAGCTGCACCCGAACATCACGGTCAAGGAAAGCGCCACGGCCGACGAGAAGGTCTACTACCCCAAGTTCCTCCAGCAGCTCAACACGGGCAGCGGCCTGGCCGACGTGCAGGGCATCGAGGTCGGCCGCGTCAAGGAGCTCGTCGAAACCAAGTCGGACGCGTTCGCCGACCTCAGTGGCGTTGTTCCAGCCGACCAGTGGGTCGGCTGGAAGGCCCTTCAGGCCACCGCCGACGACGGCAAGGTCATCGGAGCCGGCACCGACATCGGCCCGATGTCGCTCTGCTACCGGCGCGACCTGTTCGAGCAGGCCGGCCTGTCGGCCGACCGCGCCGACGTGGCCAAGAAGGTCGCCGGCGGCTGGGCGGACTACCTCAAGCTCGGCGAGGAGTACAAGAAGAAGGCCCCCAAGGGCACCTTCTACATGGACTCCGCCAGCGCCATGTACAACGGTGTGGTCTCCTCGAGCGAGGAGCAGTACTACGCCAAGGACGGCAAGGCGATCTACAAGGACAGCGCCGGCGTCAAGGCGGGCTGGGACCTCGCAGCCGAAGCCGCCAAGAAGCAACTGAGCCAGGGCCTGCCCCAGTTCAGCAACCAGTGGCAGGCGGCCCTGCGCAAGGGCACCATCGCCACCGTGGCCTGCCCCGCCTGGATGGCTGCCCAGATCTCCACGTACGCCGGTGACTCGTTCAAGGGCAAGTGGGACATCGCCCACGCCCCGGGTTCGACCGCGGCCAACTGGGGCGGCTCGTTCCTGTCCGTGCCCGCGAAGGGCAAGCACGTCAAGGAGGCCGGTGAGCTCATCAAGTGGCTGACCGCGCCGGAGCAGCAGGCCGCCGTGTTCAAGGCGGCCGGTCTCTTCCCGTCCAACAAGGGTGCCTACGAACTGCCCGACGTGAAGAACGCCAAGCTCGAGTACTTCAACAACGCTCCGATCGGTGAGATCTACGCCGACGAGGCGGCCGTCATCCCCGCAGCCGTGCTCGGCCCGAAGGACGGCGTCATCAAGGACACCATCTCCACCCAGATCAACAACATGGAGCAGCGGGGCACCAGCCCGGACGACGCCTGGGACGCCGCCACCAAGGCGATCGACAAGGTGATCGGCTGATCCTCGCCGATGCGGGCGGCAGGGGGCGTACTCCGAGCCCCAGGCCGCCCGCACCGGTGCCGGCTCCCATGCCGGCCCGTGCACGGATTCCGACACCTCCGCCGGACCTGATCAAAAGTCCGGCCTGCTCCTGCGGTGTCGGCACACCCCAGGGAAGGACTCCCGCCTGTGGCAACCTCCACCCCCATCCGGGATGCGCATGGCTCCCGGCCCGGCCGCCGCGCTCCGAAGCCCGTGTCCTCCAGCCGTCAGGCCTGGCGCAGCCGACTGTGGCGATTCGACGACAAGGCGTCGCCGTACGCGTACATCGCCCCCTTCTTCCTCGTCTTCGGCGCCTTCGGGCTCTACCCGCTCCTGTACACCGGCTGGATCGCTCTGCACCGAGTGGAGATGACCGGGCTCGACCAGATGGAGTGGGTCGGCTGGGAGAACTTCAGCAGGATTCTGCAGGACTCCGAATTCTGGACGGCCGTCAGCAACACCTTCCTCATCGGTGTCATGTCGACGGTCCCGCAGCTGATGGTCGCGCTGGGCCTGGCCCACCTGCTGAACTACAAGCTGCGCGCCAGCACCTTTTGGCGAACGGTGATTCTCACTCCGTACGCCACCTCCGTGGCCTCCGCCGCCCTTGTCTTCGCTCTTGTCTTCCGCGCCGATGGCGGCCTGCTGAACTGGGCCCTGGACTTCATCGGTCTCGGCGACACCAATTGGGCCAACGGGCACTGGTCGTCAAAGATCGCCATCTCGATCATCGTGATCTGGCGTTGGACGGGCTACAACACCCTGATCTACCTGGCCGCGATGCAGGCCGTCCCGTCCGATCTGTACGAGGCCGCCTCGCTCGACGGAGCCTCGCGCTGGCAGCAGTTCCGCAATGTGACGATTCCCGCGCTGCGGCCGACGATCCTCTTCACGATCGTGATCTCGACCATCGGCTCCATGCAGCTGTTCGGTGAACCTCTGCTGCTGGAAGGCGGCACCCTCGGAGCGCAGGGCGGCAACGAGAACCAGTACGAGACGCTCAGCATCTACCTCTACAACTACGGCTGGAATCTCGGGCATCTCGGTCCGGCCGCCGCAGTCGCCTGGGCCATGCTCGCCCTGCTGCTGCTCATTGCCGCGATCAACTGGCTCATCGGCCGCGTCATGCGCAAGACCGCGGCCTGACCGGGAGCGATACCCATGACCACGACCAGCCCCATCACCGCTCCGGATCGCCGCGTCCCCAAGGCCGCCGCCCGCAGCGAAGCCCCAGGCCGCCGCCGGTTCAAGCCCGGCGCGGGCCGCCAGCACCACGCCGGCCCCTTCGCCTACTTCGCCCTCGCCGTCGTCGGCATCGGCTCCCTCTTCCCGCTGTACTGGACACTCGTCGCCGCGTCCCGTACTCAGAATGAGGTGCTGGACACCACCCCGCCGTTCATCCCCGGCGGCAACCTGTTCAACAACCTCGAAGCGGCCTGGGAACAGGCCCACCTCGGCAAGGCCATCTGGAACACGCTCATCGTGTCCGCCAGTATCACCGCGGCGACGCTCTTCTTCTGCACGCTGGCCGGCTACGCCTTCGCCAAGATGCGCTTCAGGGGCCGCGGAGCGCTGATGACAGCGGTCATCGCCACGCTCACGATCCCGCCGCAACTCAGCGTCGTACCGCTGTTCATGATGATGTCCGACATCGGCTGGGGCGGAAAGCTGGAGTCGGTGATCTTCCCGACGCTGGTGAGCGCGTTCGGGGTGTTCTTCATGCGGCAGTACCTGAGCGAGGCGCTGCCCTACGAACTCATCGAGGCCGCCAGGGTCGACGGCGCGAACAACATCCGCATCGTGCGGAGCATCGTGCTCCCCGTGGCCCGCCCGGCCATGATGGTGCTCGGCATGCTCACCTTCGTCCAGGCGTGGAACGACTTCTTCTGGCCGTACCTCGCCCTGAACCAGGAGAACCCCACGCTCCAGGTGGCCCTCGGCCAGCTGAGCGCCTCCTACGTCCCCGACCAGAGCATCGTGATGGCGGGCGCGCTGATCAGCACGCTGCCGCTGCTCGTGGTCTTCGTGATCTTCGGCAAGCAGATCGTCGGGGGGATCATGTCCGGCGCCGTCAAGGGGTGACACCGAGTCACCCGCCCTCCCCCGGACGCCCATACGGCCTGTTCCCTGACCGCAGGCCGTACGGGCCCCCGGAGCTCCACCCCTTACCTGCCCCTGTTCGTCCACCTCTGGGAGCGCTCCCGCATGACTGCTGTACGACCCGACATCGCCCCTAAGCAGGCGCCCGAGGCGGCGGACTTTCCGACCGGTTTCGTCTGGGGGGCGGCCACCGCCGCCTACCAGGTCGAGGGCGGCGCTGCCGAGGACGGCCGCACCCCTTCCATCTGGGACACCTTCAGCCGCACTCCGGGCAAGGTCCGCAACGGTGACACCGGAGACATCGCCGCCGACCACTACCACCGCTACCGCGACGACGTGGCGCTGATGAAGCAGCTCGGGCTGAAGGCCTACCGCTTCTCCGTCTCCTGGTCCCGGGTGCAGCCCACCGGCCGCGGCCCCGCCGTCGAACGCGGACTGGACTTCTACCGCAGGCTCGTCGACGAGCTCCTCGAAGCGGGCATCGCTCCCGTCGCCACCCTCTACCACTGGGACCTGCCCCAGGAGCTGGAGGACGCCGGCGGCTGGCCGCAGCGGGTGACCGCCGAGCGCTTCGCCGACTACGCCGCCATCGTGGCCGGCGCCCTCGGCGACCGCGTCGGCACCTGGACCACCTTCAACGAGCCGTGGTGCTCGGCCTTCCTCGGTTACGGCTCCGGCGTGCACGCCCCCGGCCGCACCGAGCCGGCCTCCGCCCTGCGCGCGGCCCACCATCTCAACCTCGCCCACGGCCGGGCGATCGAGGTTCTGCGCAACCAACTCCCCGCTACCGCGCAGACCTCGGTCACCCTCAACCTCCATCAGGTCCGCCCGCTGACCGACAGCGCGGCCGACGCGGACGCCGCCCGCCGGATCGACGCGGTGGGCAACCGGGTCTTCACCGGCCCGATGCTGCACGGCGCGTACCCCGAGGACCTGATCGCCGACACCTCGCACCTGGTGGACTGGTCGAAGCTGGTCCACGACGGCGACCTGGCCGCCATCTCCCGCCCGATCGACGTCCTGGGCGTCAACTACTACACACCGACGCTGGTCTCCACGCCCGCGGACGGTTCCGGCGACTCGCGCGACGACGGTCACGGCAACAGCGACCACTCCCCGTGGCCCGGCTCCGAGCATGTCGCCTTCCACCTCTCCGAGGGCAAGAAGCGCACCGCGATGAACTGGGCGATCGACCCCGACGGGCTGTACAACCTGCTCATCGACGTCGCCCGGGACCACCCGGGCGTGCCGCTGATGGTCACCGAGAACGGCGCGGCCTTCGACGACTATGTCTCGCCCGAGGGCCTGGTGGAGGACCCCGAGCGGATCGAGTACCTGCGCGGCCACCTCGACGCCGTACAGCGAGCCGTGGCGGACGGCGCGGACGTACGCGGCTACTTCCTGTGGTCCCTGATGGACAACTTCGAGTGGGCATACGGGTACTCCAAGCGCTTCGGCGCCGTCTACGTCGACTACGCCACCCAGCGCCGCATCCCCAAGGCGAGCGCCCGCTGGTACGCCGACGTCATCCGCCGCCACGCACTGCCCCCGGCCACCGACCTCGCCTGAGAGCGACAGGCACCCCCTCCCGAGACCCGGCAGCCCGTGCCGGGTCTCCGTCATTTCCGCCCGCTTTCGGGGGCCGGGGAACCCGGCTCGGTACCCTCGTAGTATGGGAGCGCTCCCATTTCTGATGCTGCGGAGAGGTCGCCGGGCCCGGACGAGTGTCAAGGGATCCAGCACCAGGACTTGGTTCGGTTATCCGACTGTGAGAAATTGACCGCGAACGGGAGGCAGCCATGACGGCAGCGCGAGTACGGAGCGGCGGGCGGCCCACGCTCGAAGAGGTCGCGGCACGGGCGGGGGTGGGGCGCGGCACGGCCTCGCGAGTCATCAACGGCTCCCCACGGGTCAGCGCGCACACCCGCGAGGCGGTGGAGGCGGCCGTCGCCGAACTGGGGTACGTGCCCAATCGCGCGGCCCGCGCGCTCGCCGGGAACCGTACCGACGCCATCGCCCTCGTCGTGCCGGAGCCGGAGACCCGCTTCTTCGCCGAGCCGTACTTCTCCGACATCGTCCGTGGTGTCGGCGCGGCGCTCGCAGACACCGACATGCAGCTGCTGCTCACCCTCGTCGGCAGCGACCGTGAGCGCCGGCGGCTGGCCCAGTATCTGACCGCACACCGCGTCGACGGCGTGCTGCTGGTCTCCGTCCACGCCGACGACCCGCTCCCGGACCTGCTGGAGCAGCTCGGCATGCCGGCCGTGATGAGCGGCCGCAGATCCGCCTCGGAACCGCTCGCCTCGGTCGACTCCGACAACTTCGAGGGCGCCCGCGCAGCCGTCGACCACCTGATCTCCCGGGGCCGCCGCTCCATCGCCACGATCACCGGGCGCCTCGATGTCTACGGTGCCCGGCGCCGCCTCGACGGCTACCGCAAGGCGGTCTCCGCGGCCGGTCTCGGACCGGACGAGCAGCTGATCGCCCCCGCCGACTTCACCGAGGAAGGCGGCGCACAGGCCATGCGAGACCTGCTCGCCCGCCGCCCCGACGTCGACGCGGTCTTCGCCGCCTCCGACGTCATGGCCGCAGGGGCCCGCCAGGTGCTGCGCGAGGCCGGCCGGCGTATCCCGGACGATGTGGCTCTCATCGGCTTCGACGACTCGGCCGTGGCCCGTCACATGGACCCGGCGCTCACCAGCGTGCGCCAGCCGATAGAGGAGATGGGCCGCACGATGGCCCGCGTACTGCTCCAGGAGATCGCGGGCGAGAACCAGGAGCGTCCGCAGATCGTGCTCCCCACGGAACTGATTGTCCGCGACTCCTCGTGACGACCGTCACACGGCCGCCGGTGAGGGTGGCTCAGGCATGAGAAGGGCCCCGGTCATTGACCGGGGCCCTTCCCTTCAGGGTGAGTAACGGGACTCGAACCCGCGACATCCTGGACCACAACCAGGTGCTCTACCATCTGAGCTATACCCACCATGCCCGGTCTTTTTTCCGACCGGCCGAGAAAAAGTGTACAGGGTCCGAGAGGGTGCTCGCGCCCCAGTTGTTCAGCCGCTGATCCCGGCCCCCGAAAGGCCCATGACCAGCGGCTTCGCAACGTCCTACGGCGTGGGCGGCGCGATACGTGCCGCGATCGCCTTGGCGCGCTCCGAGTCCGGACCGGGCTGCGGCACGAAGATCGCCTCGCGGTAGTAACGCAGCTCCGTGATGGAGTCACGGATGTCCGCGAGCGCCCGGTGGTTGCCGTTCTTGTCCGGACTGTTGAAGTACGCCCTCGGGTACCAGCGGCGCGCCAGCTCCTTGACCGAGGACACATCGACGATCCGGTAGTGGAGGTAGCCCTCCAGGGCCGACATGTCCCGCGCCAGGAAGCCGCGGTCGGTGGAGACCGAGTTCCCGCAGAGCGGGGCCTTGCCGGGCTCCTTCACATGCTCGCGGACATAGGCCAGCACCTGGGCCTCGGCGTCGGCCAGGGTGGTGCCCTGGGCCAGCTCGTCGAGGAGACCCGAGGCGGTGTGCATTTGGCGCACCACCTCGGGCATCGTCTCCAGGGCCGCGTCCGGTGGGCGGATCACGATGTCCACCCCTTCGCCGAGCACGTTCAGCTCCGAGTCGGTGACCAGTGCGGCCACCTCGATGAGTGCGTCTTCCGTCAACGAGAGCCCGGTCATCTCGCAGTCGATCCACACCATGCGATCGTTCATGGCTCCACCCTACGGGGCACTCCGTTGGCCCGGCAGGGTCGGGCGCCCGGTGGAGTACGCGTCGGGGCCCGGTTTCCCGTGCTCCGGCTGCCCCGCCCCGACCGTCGCCGACGTGACGGCATGCGGACCCGGTGGGGTGGCCGCAGCCGTGGCACGCCGGCCCGCCGAGGCTCCCTGCGCGGGCACGATCGGCTCGATCGCCGGGGCGTGGGCCTCCGCGCCACCGCCCTGCGGACGGCGGGCCCGGTATGCGGCCCGGTACGCGGCGGGGGAGGAGCCCAGCTGGCGCCGGAAGTGTCCGCGCAGCGCGACCGGCGAGCGGAAGCCGCAGCGGCCCGCGACCTCGTCGACCGAGTACTCGGACGTCTCCAGCAGCCGCTGCGCCTGCAGCACCCGCTGGGTGATCAGCCACTGGAGCGGTGCGCTGCCGGTGAGCGAGCGGAACCTCCGGTCAAAGGTCCGCCTGCTCATGTAGGCGCGCGCGGCCAGCGTCTCCACGTCGAACTGCTCGTGGAGATGCTCCAGCGCCCAGGCCACGACCTCGGCGAGCGGGTCGGAGCCGATCTCCTCGGGTAAAGACCTGTCGAGGTAGCGCTCCTGACCGCCACTGCGCCGCGGCGGCACGACGAGCCGGCGGGCCAGTGCCCCGGCGGCTTCCGTGCCGTGGTCCGTGCGGACGATGTGCAGACAGAGATCGATCCCGGCCGCCGTCCCGGCGGAGGTGAGCACATCGCCGTCGTCGACGAAGAGCTCACGCGGATCGACATGCACCGACGGATAGCGCTTGGCCAGCGTCGGCGCGTACATCCAGTGCGTGGTCGCCGGGCGACCGTCCAGCAGACCGGCGGCGGCGAGCACGAACGCGCCGGTGCACAGCCCGACGATGCGGGCCCCTTCCTCGTGGGCGCGGCGCAGCGCGTCCAGCGCTTCTGCGGGCGGCGGCGAGGTGATCGAACGCCAGGCGGGCACCACGACGGTGCCTGCCCTGCTGATCGCCTCCAGCCCGTAGGGCGCGGTCAGTTCGAGTCCCCCGGTGGTCCGCAGCGGCCCCTCTTCCCCGCCGCAGACGAGGAGTCGGTAGCGCGGAACTCCCGCGTCCTGGCGGTCGATTCCGAACACGGAGAGCGGGATCGAGCTCTCGAAGATGGGGCCGCCGCTGAACAGCAGTACGGCGACGACTTCTCGTCGTCGTCGTCCACTGAGCTTCCGTACAGCCTCCGTTGCGGCGGCGGAGTCCTGGCTCATGACGCTAAGCCCCCCTCGGTGTTCGCGTCTTCCTGGTCCTTACGGGCCTGTCGCTCCTGCACTTTTCCCCTCGGTCCTGCACGAGTCCCCGTCTTCGATACCCAAGATCGAATCTACTGCGTCCCGTGGTGCCGGCGTGACAAGTTCACCAACCGGCGTTATGTCGACAAGGCAACTTGGCGGGAAGCATTCGATCACGAAGGGTTTCATCCAGCGGCCTTGCAGGGAAGTGCGCCTCGCGTTCATGGCCCGTCCCCGTCGGGTGGAAGCGTACCGCGCGGTCTCTTCCTGCCTGGTGGCAAGGGGGTTGATCGGCCAATTCGGCAAGGAAGCGACAGGGGTGTGAAGTTGGCTGAAAATAGATGGTTGTGCGTACGTGATTCAGTCAGTCGACCGGCGCACAACCCCGATGAACGGCCGCTTCTTTGCGCCCCTCGGCAGGTTGGACGGCCGATCGTACGGAAGGACGCGGCGCGACGGCGGGCAGCGGAATCCCGACCGGCGGGCCGATATCGGTCCGGGGCCGGGTGGAGAGCTCTGGACGGGGCGGACGTGCCGGGGCCGGCGCGGCGTGACTCCTGGGAGTGGACCGCCGGCCCGGCGCCGGGCGGCGGAGTGGTGATCCACACCGGGGTGCGGCGGCCCCGGTGCGCGTGGAGTGGGTGACGGATACGGCCCTGCCCGGTCACCGAGGGGAGTCGTTCCGGCCCGCCGGCGTCGATGTACAGCGCAACCGGCATTGCCATACGGGTCCGCCTCGGGCATGCTCCGTGAAACGTCGCACGCGCTTTGCGCGGGTCTGGGCAGTGGAGGAGTGGCGCCGTACCCTTGGGGGTAAGGGGTTGGGAAGATGATTCCCGGACACCGCAACACCGCCCGCTGACGCACCTTCCCCAAGTCGCTCTCCTCACGAGGACTCTCTTCGCCGAGACACCGATGGCCGGTCACGAAATCCCCGAACCCGCCGACCGCAAGCAGGTAGCCGACCCCATGTCGGACCCGCAGGCGGTCGAAGAAACACGTCATTCCTGCGACCCCGCCTTCCGGCATGGGGTCGTGGTCGGCTTCGACGGCTCGACATCCAGTGAGCGCGCCCTCGCATACGCCATCGGTATGGCCCGAAGATCAGGTTCCGGCCTGATCATCGTCCATGTCGCCAATCGGCTGCCGACCACCGTCTGGGCAGGCTGCGAGCCGCCCGTATTCGTCGATGTGCCCGACCACCGCACCGAGGTGCTCGGCCTGGAGCTCGCCTGCGCGGACTACCTCTCCGAGGTTCCCTGGGTGCTCGTCGAGCGCGGCGGGGACATCTGTCACGAGCTGGAGGAGGTCGGCCGGGAGTACTCGGCCGACGCCATCGTCGTCGGCTCCACGCACGGCATCGTCGGCCGCATCTTCGGCTCGGTGGCGGGGCGCCTCGCACGGCGCGCGCAGCGCCCGGTCGTCGTCATTCCCTGAGCGTTCCCCGTCCCGGACGCCCCTGCCGTCACCCTCGTCACCGGCTCCGGACCCCTCAGTCGACGTGGCGTCAACTCGCCTGTGAAAACCGGCAATCTACCGATGCGTAGAGGTGGATTGTGCGCTTGTGAAGGGTACATAAGGGTCACTGGGAAGCAGGACCACTGCATGTGAAGGGAGCCCGCCGTGGACAATGACGTCTCTGCGGGAAGCACCAGCACCTCTACCCTCGGCCATCTCGCCCTGGGACTCACCCTGTTGGCGTTCGGTATCGGTCACACCGGGGTCGTGGACGGTGTGACGGCGGCCGACGCCGTCTCGCTCGCGCTGTATGTCGGCGGTATCGCCCTGTTCGTCGCCGGACTCCTGGAGTTCCGCGCGGGAAGCGGCTTCACCGGCACGGCCTTCGCCGGGCTCGGCGCCTTCTGGTTCACCTGGGGCACCGGCGCCGGCGCGCATGTCTCCAGCCATGCGGCAGGGCTGTTCCTGCTGCTCTGGGCCCTGTTCGCGCTCAGCCTGACCCTCGGCGCGGCCGGTGGCGGTCTGCTCGTCCAGGGGACGTACGCACTGCTGTTCCTGGCGCTTCTGCTCCTGGGCGTCGGGCAGTTCGCGGACAGCGGGAGCCTGGCCAAGGCGGGCGGCTGGCTCGCCGCGGTGTCCGGTCTCGCCGCCTGGTACGGGGCGACGGCGGCGTTGGCCAACTGGCCCACGGCGCTGCCGGGGCGTGCTGCCGGCCGAGGCGTGGCGGCCACCGGCTGAGGCAGCGACCGGGCCGGTGCGGCAAGGGGAAGAGGCACCGGCCCCGATGGGAGCGGCCCCGTACCCGCGGTGGCGGTGGGTACGGGGCCGCTCTGCTCCGGGCACAGCCCGTGCAGGGATGGCTACTCGACGGTGACGGACTTCGCCAGGTTGCGCGGCTTGTCGATGTCACGGCCCATGGCCAGCGCTGTGTGGTACGCGAAGAGCTGGAGCGGGATGCCCATCAGGATCGGGTCCAGCTCGTTCTCGTTCTTCGGTACGACGATGGTGTGGTCGGCCTTCTCCTGCACCTGATGCGCGACGGCGAGGATGCGGCCGCTGCGGGCCTTGATCTCCTCCATCGCGGCGCGGTTCTTCTCCAGCAGATCGTCGTCCGGCACGATCGCGACCGTCGGCATCGCGGGCTCGATCAGCGCCAGCGGCCCGTGCTTCAGCTCGGAGGCGGGGTACGCCTCCGCGTGGATGTACGAGACCTCCTTGAGCTTCAGCGAGGCCTCACGGGCGACGGGGTAGCCGCGCACCCGGCCGATGAACATCATCGACTTGGCGTCCGCGTACTGGGCCGCCAGCTTCTTGATCTCGTCCTCGTTCGCCAGGATCTCGCTGATCTGGGCGGGCAGCCTGCGCAGCCCCTCGATGATCCGCTTGCCGTCGGCGACCGACAGATCCCGGATCCGGCCCAGGTGCAGGGCGAGCAGCGCGAACGCGACGACCGTGTTCGTGAAGCACTTGGTGGAGACGACGCAGACCTCGGGGCCGGCGTGGACGTACGTACCGCCGTCGGCCTCCCGGGCGATTGCCGAACCCACCACGTTGACCACACCGAGCACCCGGGCGCCCTTGCGCTTGAGTTCCTGGACGGCGGCCAGCACGTCGTACGTCTCACCGGACTGGGAGACGGCCACGTACAGGGTGTCGGGGTCGACGACCGGGTTGCGGTAGCGGAACTCGGAGGCGGGCTCGGCGTCCGCGGGGATACGGGCCAGCTCCTCGATCAGCTGCGCACCGATCTGGCCCGCGTGGTACGAGGTGCCGCAGCCCAGGATCTTGATCCGGCGGACCCCGCGCGCCTCGCGGGCGTCCAGGTTGAGGCCGCCGAGGTGCACGGTGGAGAAACGGTCGTCGATCCGTCCGCGGAGCACCCGGTCGACGGCGTCCGCCTGCTCGGAGATCTCCTTGTGCATGTACGTGTCGTGGCCGCCCATGTCGTACGACTCGGCCTCCCACTCCACGGTGGTCGGCGTGGCCGTCGTGGACGAGCCCTCCGTCGTGTACGTACGGAAGTCGTCGGCCTTGAGGGTGGCCATCTCGCCGTCGTCGAGGGTGACGACCTGGCGGGTGTGCGCTACCAGCGCGGCGACGTCGGAGGCGACGAACATCTCCTTCTCGCCGATGCCGAGCACGACCGGGGAGCCGTTGCGGGCGACCACGATGCGGTCGTTGAAGTCGGCGTGCATGACGGCGATGCCGTACGTGCCCTCGACCGACCGCAGCGCCTCGCGGACCTTCTCCTCCAAGGTCTCCGCCTGGGCGCGGGCGATCAGGTGGACCAGCACCTCGGTGTCGGTCTCGGAGAGGAAGACGACACCGTCGGCGACGAGCTTCGCACGGAGCTCGGAGGCGTTGTCGATGATGCCGTTGTGGACGACGGCGACCTTGTTGTCGGCGTCCAGGTGGGGGTGCGCGTTCTCGTCGCTCGGGGCGCCGTGGGTGGCCCAGCGGGTGTGGGCGATGCCGGTGGTGCCGGTGAAACGCTTGGGAACGCGGGCCTCGAGCTCGCGGACCCGGCCCTTCGCCTTGACCATCTTCAGGGCGGCGGGCTTCCCGGCCGACGCCTTGCCGGTGATGACGATGCCCGCGGAGTCGTAACCCCGGTACTCCAGCCGCTGCAGCCCTTCCAGCAGCAGCGGAGCCACATCACGCTTCCCGATATATCCGACGATTCCGCACATAAAGTCTCTGCCCCTCCATCGACGTACCTGTGGTGCCCGTTGCTCAGCCGTAGACGATGCGGCGCAGCTGGCGGAGCGAGAGCTCCGGTGGCGCGACCGCCCGGTGCGGCAGCTCGGCCGCGATCCGCTCGAAGATCTCCGTGTTCACCAGGCCGCCGGACTGCAGTTCGCGGTGGCGGCGGCGGACGAAGTCGTCGGTCGTCTCGTCGAAGTACGCCAGCACGTCGAGAACCACCCGGGCGGCTTCACCGCGCTGGAGCGCGGTGCTGCGCACCAGGTGATCAATGAGGTCGTCATGCGACGAGCGGCGTTCGAGCACTCGTTGATATTGCGGTGGACGGAGCGCTTACGCAACAATTCTGCCCGATATCGGGCAGGGGTGGGTGTGATTGCGCTCTCGGGCGGGCCTGGAGGTGGTCAGGGAGGGCATGGGGACGCGCTCAGAGACGCTTCAGGACGGCCTGCTTGGCGGCGGTGAACTCGTCGTCGGTGAGAATCCCGGCCCGATGCAGCTCGCCGAGCTCGCGCAGCCGGCGCAGCAGCACATCGTGATCGTCGGCGGGCGGTGCGGGGGCTGGTGCCGCTGGTGCGGCCGGGGCCGGGATCTGTGCGGGCCGAGCGCTTTCGGCGGCGGCCGCTGTTTCCGCCCCCGCCGCACCCGGCAGCCGGACCAGTACCGCCGCCGCGACCAGTACCGCCGTGTACTCCTTCTTGGACAGTCCCCACAGATCCAGCGAGTACGGATCGAACTCGGCCGCCGGAGCCGGAGCCGGACCCGTGCCCATGTCCCCGCCCCTGCCCCGTACGAAGCGCAGATGCCCGTTCTCCAGACCGATGGCGGGCAACCAGTGCACCCCGGTCACCTCCGACACCGGGAAGGCGACCGGGCCACCTGAGCTCTTGACCTCCTTGGCCTTCCAGTTCCAGGTGAGGCGGATGACCTCGCCGTCGAACGAGGCCGTGCCGTCCCCGCCGCCCCCGGCGACCGGCACCGCGGGCCCCGGCAACAGGAAGCCGTCCACCGGCCCGGCGGGCACCTGCTCGATCAGCAGGGCGCTGCGCACCTCGCCGACGAAGTACTCCGCTACTCCACTCCGGTCCCTTTCCACCGTCAGCTGGTACGGATCCGCGGCGTCCTTGAGCCTGCCGTCCGCAGCGCGCAGGACCGGACAGGCGCCGTCACGCAGCCTCAGCCGGAGCCGGCCGCCCTTGCGGTCCGGTTCGAAGGCGATGCCCGCCAGTGCCCGGAGCGGGACCACGCACTCGCCCAGCTCCTGCCGGAGCGGATGAATGCCCTTCCCCCGGCCGGGCACGATCCGCACCGCGTCGCCGTCGAAGGTCCACGTTCCGTCGCGCTGGATTATTTCCGCCATGGGGCAGATTCTCTCAGCCCCATAACGGGGAAGTGGTCTACACCTTGACCGTGCGTGGGACAGGCGATACGCATGGTGATGGTTCGTTGCTCAGGAGATCCACAGGTGTGAACCCGTCGAAAGGGACCCGGCTTGTGAGACTGCACAGGACACAGCGCACCGCCCTTCCCCGTCTTCTCGGCTCGCTGCTGCTCGTCACAGCGGCCGGCATCTCCAGTGTCGGCGCTGCGCCGGGAGGGCAGGCGGCCGACAGCGGCCCGGCCACTGCCGCCGTGCCCCGTCCGCTCGGGCAGATAGTGCCGGCCCCCGCCGAGGCGAAGCCCGGCGGCTCTCCGTACACCATCACCGCGGACACCAGGATCCGCGTCGAGGACGGCTCCCGCGAGGCCCGGAAGATCGGCGACTATCTGGCGGGCGTGCTGCGCCCGTCCACCGGTTACGCCCTGCCGGTCACCGGTCGCGGCGGCGACGGTATCCGGCTCCGGCTCGACTCCCACGACAGCGCGTCGGGTGCCGAGGGCTACACCCTGAAGTCGAGCCGCGGCTCCGTCACGATCACGGCGCGCGGCCCGGCAGGGCTCTTCCACGGTGTCCAGACGCTGCGCCAGCTGCTCCCGGCCGACGTGGAGAAGAACAGCCGCCAGAAGGGCCCGTGGAAGGTCGCGGGAGGCACGGTCAAGGACGCGCCGCGCTATGCGTACCGGAGCGCGATGCTGGACGTCTCCCGGCACTTCTTCTCCGTCGCCGAGGTCAAGCGCTACATCGACCAGCTCGCCCTCTACAAGATGAACAAGCTCCATCTGCACCTCTCCGACGACCAGGGCTGGCGGATCGCCATCGACTCCTGGCCGCGGCTCGCCACGTACGGCGGGCAGACGGAGGTGGGCGGGGGAGCCGGCGGCTACTACACGAAGAGCGACTACAAGGAGATCGTGCGGTACGCCTCCTCCCGCTATCTGGAGGTCGTGCCGGAGATCGACCTGCCCGGCCACACCAACGCGGCCCTCGCCTCGTACGCGGAGCTGAACTGCAACGGCGTCGCGCCGCCGCTCTACACCGGCACCAATGTCGGCTTCAGCTCGCTCTGCGTCCCGAAGGCGCTCACGTACGACTTCGTGGACGACGTGGTCCGTGAGCTGGCCGCGCTCACCCCCGGCAAGTACCTCCACATCGGCGGCGACGAGGCGCACTCCACCAGCCACGAGGACTATGTGGCCTTCATGGACAAGGCACAGGCCATCGTCGGCAAGTACGGCAAGACCGTGATCGGCTGGCACCAGCTGACCGGGGGCACGCCGGTGAAGGGCGCGGTCGCCCAGTACTGGGGTTACGACCGGACGGGCGCGGCCGAGCGCAAGCAGGTGGCGGACGCCGCCGTGAACGGCACGAAGCTGGTGCTGTCCCCGGCCGACCGGAGCTACCTCGATATGAAGTACGACAAGGACACCAAGCTCGGCCTGGCCTGGGCCGGTTACGTCTCCGTCCAGCGTTCGTACGACTGGAACCCGGCGACGTACCTGGACGGTGCCCCGGAGGGTTCGATCCTCGGCGTCGAGGCGCCGCTCTGGTCGGAGACCCTGACCAACAGCGACGAGATCGAACAGATGGCGTTCCCCAGGCTGCCCGGGGTGGCGGAGCTGGGATGGTCGCCCGCGTCCACGCACGACTGGGACGCGTACAAGGTGCGGCTGGGTGCGCAGGGGCCGAGGCTCTCGGCGCTCGGCGTCAACTACTACCGGGCGCCGCAGGTTCCCTGGGCCGACCGGTGAGGTGACCGGGGCCGTCCGGCGACCGTTGTGTTCTCGATCGCCGGACGGGCTCGGCAGATGTCCTCAGTCGCCGGACGGGCCCGGTTTCACGCCCGTCCGGCGATCGGGTTCTTCAGCGTGCCGATCAGCTGCAGCGCCCCCGGCGGATCGGTCAGATCGACCATCTGCTTGTTGTTCCGCAGCTGCAGCCGGTTCAGGCAGGACAGCGCGAACTCCTCCGCGAACATGTCGTACTGCTTGAACTTCTCGGCGAGGTACGGCACCGACTCCTGGTAACCGGTGACGCACCGGGCGACCGTCCGCCAGAACGTCTCCTCCTCGAGCACGCCCTCGCTCGCCAGCCCCGCGCCCAGAAAGCGCAGGAAGCAGTCGAAGACATCGGTGAGGACCGAGAGCAGTTTCATGTCCTCGGGAACCTCGGCGCGGATCCGCTCGACCTTCGGCGGCAGCACCGCGTCCGGGTCCATGACAGCGATCTCCTCGGCGATGTCCTTGAACACCGTGCGCCGTACGACGCCGCCCTCGACGACCAGGATGACGTTCTCGCCGTGCGGCATGAACACCAGGTCGTACGCGTAGAAGCTGTGCAGCACCGGCACCAGGTACGCGTCCAGGTAGTGGCGCAGCCACACCGCGGGATCCAGTCCCGACTCGGCGATCAGCGCACCGGCGACGGAGTTGCCCTCGTGGTCGGTGTGGAGCAGCGAGGCCATGGTCGCGACCCGCTCGCCGGGCGCCAGGCCGGGGACTGGGCTCTCCCGCCACAGCGCGGCGAGCATTTTCAGGTACGGCGAGCCCTTGGCAGTGGCCGCCTCGTACGTCCGGTGGTGGTAGCCGATGGCCGCCCGTTCCCGGATGATCGAGAAGCGGGCCTCGCGCAGCAGCTCGTCACGCTCGATCAGCTCGGCCAGCCAGTCGTTGATCGCGGGGGTGGCCTCCATGTACGCGGCGGAAAGCCCGCGCATGAAGCCCATGTTGAGGACGGACAGCGCCGTTTTGACGTAGTACTTGTCCGGGCTGCTGGTGTTGAAGAACGTGCGGATCGACTGCTGGGCGAGGTAGCTGTCGTCGCCCTCTCCGAGGCAGACCAGATGATGCTGAGCGAGTTCTCCGGCGAAGGTGACGGCCAGCTTGTTCCACCACTGCCAGGGGTGGACCGGGATCAGCAGATAGTCGTCGAGGTCGAGCCCGAGGCCGGTCATCGTGGCCGCGAACCGGGTGAGGGTCTCCTCGCCCAGCTCACCGGTGATCAGTGTCCCGTAGTCGAGGCCGGTGCCCGCGGTGAAGGTGGCGCGGTCGCGGCGGGCGGCGAGCCAGACCAGACGGATCCCGGTTGCCGCCTCGGGGGCATACGCCCGGTACTCGTCCATACCGAAGCCGAGCCGCCCGTTGTTGGCGACGAAGCAGGGGTGGCCCTCGGTCATGCCGGTCTCGATCGCCTGGAACCCGGCACGGACCAGCTCGGCGGAGGTGACGGGCTGCTTGGTCAGCTTGTACGCGGTGCCGGCCAGGGTGGAGGAGATCTCCTCCAGGTAGACCGGGAGGATCTCCGCCGAGAGGCCGAGCGTGGAGCGCAGCTCGACAAAGAACTCGGCTGCGTCCAGCGTCAGTTCGGAGCCATGTCGGTGGCGGCTGATCGAGTCGGCCTCGACCTGCCAGTGGTCGAGGGCGTAGAGCCGTGCGGTGAAGCGGTACTCGGTCGCCGCGTCGTCGCTGCGCACCGAGTAGCGGTCGTCGCCGTGCGGTGCGGGGGTCAGCAGCCGCTCGTGGCTGAACTCGGCGAGCGCCTTGCGGATCAGCAGCCGGTTGGCGGTGGCCCAGCGCTCAGGGGTGAGATGGGCGACGCTGTCGATGACGGGGGACATCAGACACCACCCCCGGCCGCTGCGGCGAACTGTTCCCGTGTACACGCGCTGAGCAGGGCGTTCTTCTCCGGCTTGGCAATCTCGCCCAGCACTTCGAAGCCGACCGCCTTGTTGAGGGCGTGCACCGCGCTGTTGCGTACATCGGGTTCGACGACGATCCGGCGTACGGACGGGTCGGCGAACATCGCCTCCATCACGGCGGTGATCACACCGAGCGTGAAGCCGTGCAGCGGGGTGTCGGTCGGGGCGGCCAGGAAGTGCATCCCGATGTCGCCGGGCTCGGCGTCGTACAGCCCCTTGAGCTCGACCTCGGTGGGGTCGTACCGCTCCATCAGGAAGGCGGGCTCCCCGTCGTGCAGCCCGATGAAGGCGTCGTGGTGCGGGTGGGCGGCGATCGCCATGTACTCCCGCTCGACGTCCTGGAGTTCCGCGTCGCCCATCAGCCAGAAGGAGGCCTTGGGGTGGGTGACCCAGCCGTGCACCAGTTCGGCGTCGGCGAGGGGGTCCAGCGGACGGGTGGTGAAGGTGCCGAGGTCGGCGGTCATACGGCGAACTCCTGGAAGGCTATGGACTTCTCGATCGGGTAGTACTCACGGCCGAGCAGTTCGCCGATGATGTACGCGTTGCGGTAGGCACCCATGCCCAGGTCGGGCGAGGTGATCGAGTGGGTGTGCGTGCCCGCGTTCTGCAGGAAGACGCCGTGCCCGGTGGTGTCGATGGAGTAGTTGCGGGCCACGTCGAAGCGGCCGTGGCCGTCCCGGCGCAGCCGGTCGTGGATGTCCTCGAGGAATGCGGGCGCGCGGTAGCGGTAGCCGGTGGCGAGGATCAGGCCCTCGGTGGTGAGGGTGTAGTCCTTGCCCTGCTCCTCCTGGTGCAGGGCAAGCGTGTACGTGCCGCTGCTCTCCTCGTATCTCGCGCTGTCCAGCGAGGAGTTGGTGAGGAGCCGGGTCGGGACGGGACCGGCCAGGTTCTTCTGGTAGAGCAGATCGAAGATCGCGTCGATCAGCTCTCCGTCGATGCCTTTGAAGAGGCCCTTCTGCCCGGACTCCAGCCGGTAGCGGGTCTCCTCTGGCAGCGCGTGGAAGTAGTCGATGTACTCCGGGGAGGTCATCTCCAGCGTCAGCTTGGTGTACTCCAGCGGGAAGAAACGCGGCGAGCGCGTCACCCAGTTCAGCCGGTAGCCGTGCACATCGATCTCGGAGAGCAGGTCGTAATAGATCTCGGCCGCGCTCTGCCCACTGCCGACGAGGGTGATGGACTCCTTCGCCTGGAGAGCCGTTTTCCCTTCCAGATAACGAGAGTTGTGCAGATAATCGCCGCCCAGGCCCTGGCAGGCATCCGGGATGTACGGGGGAGTACCGGTGCCGAGCACGAGCCGCGGGGCCCGGAAGGCGCCGCCGGTGGCGGTGCGGACGGTGTAGAGCGCGGTCCCTTCGTCGTACGTGACCGACTCGACGGTCGTGTCGAAGCGGATGCTGCTCAGTTCCGCGGCGGCCCAGCGGCAGTAGTCGTTGTACTCGGTCCGCAGCGGGTAGAAGTTCTCCCGGATGTAGAAGGAGTACAGCCGCCCGCGTTCCTTCAGATAGTTCAGGAAGGAGTACGGAGAAGTCGGGTCGGCCATCGTGACCAGGTCCGACATGAACGGCGTCTGGAGATGGGCCCCTTCGAGGAACATCCCGGAGTGCCATTCGAAGTCCGGCTTGGACTCGAGGAACACCCCGTTCAGTTCGTCGATCGGCTCGGTCAGACAAGCGAGCCCGAGATTGAACGGGCCGAGCCCGATACCGATGAAGTCATGGGGTTCAGGAAGCGCGGTCAAGGGAGTCTCCCAGGTACTGCTCGGCGTGGCCGGAGATCAGGTCGAGTACCGCGGCGATGTCCTGCGCGGTCGTTTCGGGGTTGAGCAGGGTGAACTTCAGGTATTGACGGCCGCCGACCTTCGTACCGGCGACGACGGCCTCGCCGGAGGAGAAGAGCGCCTTGCGGGCATGGAGATTGGCCCGGTCGATCTCGCCGGGCGCGGTGACGCCGG
Source organism: Streptomyces sp. NBC_01224 (assembly GCF_036002945.1). Taxonomy (NCBI): domain Bacteria; kingdom Bacillati; phylum Actinomycetota; class Actinomycetes; order Kitasatosporales; family Streptomycetaceae; genus Streptomyces; species Streptomyces sp. NBC_01224. Next base: position 5,877,883 of record NZ_CP108529.1, read on the forward strand.
ACGGGACGTAGCGGAACACCAGCGTGGACAGCCGGGGCTCGACGACGACGTCGAACCGCGGGTCGGCGGCGAGCAGCCGCCAGCCCTCGGCGGCCAGGTCGCAGACCTCGTCGAAGAGCTCGCCGATGCCGTCGGCACCCATGACACGCAGCGTCATCCACAGTTTCAGGGCGTCGAATCTGCGGGTGGTCTGCAGTGACTTGTCCACCTGGTTGGGGATGCGTTCGGCGGCCATTCGCTGCGGGTTGAGGTACTCCGCGTGGTACGTGGCGTGGCGCAGCGTCGCCCGGTCCCGGACCAGCACGGCCGAGGAACTCACCGGCTGGAAGAAGGACTTGTGGTAGTCCACAGTGACCGAGTCGGCGTGTTCGATGCCGTCGAGGAGATGGCGGCGCTCACGGGAGGCCAGCAGACCGCAGCCGTACGCGGCGTCGACATGCAGCCAGGTGGAGAACTGCCGGCAGAGCGCGGCGATTTCGGGCAGCGGGTCGATGGAACCGAAGTCGGTGGTGCCCGCGGTGGCGACGACGGCCATCGGTACGGCGCCTTCGGCGACGCACTGCTCCAGGGCGCGGGCCAGCGCCACGGTCTGCATGCGCTTGTCGTGGTCGACGGGGACGGCGATGACCGAGTCCGGTCCCAGACCGAGGAGTTTGGCCGATTTCTGGACACTGAAGTGGCTGCATTCGGAGGTGAAGACGCGCAGCCGGGTGAAGTGGTGCGGCGGCGTCTTGGCCTCTTCCCGGGCGAGCAGCAGGGCCTGCAGATTGGACTGCGTACCGCCGCTGGTGAAGATGCCGTCCGCGGCCGGTCCGAGGCCGATCCGGGCCGCGGTCCAGTCGATCAGGCGGCGCTCGATCAGAGTGCCGCCGGCGCTCTGGTCCCAGGTGTCCAGGGAGGAGTTCACGGCCGAGAGCACGGCTTCGCCGAGGACGGCGGGGATGACGACCGGGCAGTTGAGGTGGCCCAGGTAGCGGGGGTGGTGGAAGTAGACGGCGTCACGGAGATAGACGCTGTCGAGCTCGTCGAGGGCGGCGGACGCATCGCCCAGCGGTCGGTCCAGATCGATCGCGTCAACGACGGGAGTGAGCTCGTCGACGGAGATTCCGGTGAACGGCCGGTCTGTGGCGGCGAGTTTGGCTGCGACCCGTTCGACTCCTGCGGTCACGGAGCGCCGGTAGTGCTCCGCGGTCGTGTCGTTGAGCAGGTGCGAACGCATGAAGGGGGTCCTCCCGGATGCGGGGAAACTTCATCGGCCCTCAGGGCAGAAGGAGGGGGCGAGGGCCCGATGTCGAAGTTAGGTTAGCCTAACCTAACTTCACATCGGGTTGTCCCTCGCCCCCCGGGGGACGCAGAGGTTGTCCGATTTACGCGTACCAGGTGGCCGCTTCCGGCCTGCGGGCGGGCAGTTCGGGGTGTGCGGCGTGCGGACCGCACCCTGCCGCCTTCCTGCTACGCGTCCGCGGTGGCCGTCGCCTCGCGCAGCTGCTCCTCGCTCATTCCGCGACGCCAGTACCCGACGAACGTCACGCGCCTGCGGTCGAATCGGCGCTCCTGCACGAGATGGCGGCGCAGTGCCCGCACCTGTGACGACTCGCCCGCGATCCAGACGTACGGTGCCCCCTCGGGCAACTCGGCCGCCCGGACGGCCTCCAGGCCGGCGGGTGCGCCTTCGTCCCGTACGAGCCAGGTGATCCGGGCCCTGGCCGCGGTGTTGAGGGCCTGGCGGTCCTCGGTGTGCTGGACCTCCAGCCAGACCTGGGCCTTCATGCCGGCCGGCAGCCACTCCAGGGCGGCGGACGCGGCGGGCAGCGCGGTCTCGTCGGCCCAGATCAGCACCCAGTCGGTGTCCTGCGGAGGGCGGAAACGGACGGCGGTGTTGTCCTCGACGGCCGGGCCCAGCGCCTTGAGCGGATCGCCGGGGGAGGCGGCGGCCGCCCAGCGGCAGGCGGGCCCGCCGTCCCCGTGCAACGCGAAGTCGATGTCGATCTCGGTCGCCCCGTCGGGTGTGCGGCGCTGGGTGCGCACGGTGTACGAGCGCATGACGGCCCGCACGTCGTCCGGAAGGGCGCGCCAGGCGGCGAACCAATTGCCGTCTTCATCGACCGGAACGACTGGTTCCGGCTGGCCGGGGTGCGGCAGGAACAGCGACAGGCTCTGGTCGCGTCCTCCGGCGGCGAAGCCGTCGAGTCCCGGGCCGCCGAAGGTGACCCGGAGCATGGAGGGTCCGAGTCGCCGGGTCCGCAGGACGGTCAGGCCGAAGAACCGGAAGGGGGTGATGGGGGGTGCGACAGACGTCGTCATGCGGGGGTTCCTCCCAGGAACCGGAAGCGAAGCCGGGAACAGGCCACCGGCATGCCAAAAGGAAGGTTAGCCTAACCTCATCGAGAATTCGAGGGTTCCCCGGCCGCTCACCAGACCAGGACCCCGCCGCCCACCGCCCGGGCCCGCAGGGCCGCGCGGGTGATGTTGGCGAGCCGGGCCGCCACGTAGTCCTGCCGGTCGCCGCCGCCTCCGGCGAGCGTCGCGGCGTTCCGGTGCAGCAGTTCGCACTCGGCGAGGAAGTCGTCGATGTCCTCCGGCTCCACGTACAGATCGCCGGTGGCCAGCTCGGGGAAGAATCGGGCGCCGAGCGCCCGTGCGGCCTTCGACCCCCACAGCGTGGTCCGGCAGACCTCGGTCCCGGCCATGTTGCTGCCGTCCTCGGGGTCGTCGAGGAGATGCGACCGACAGTCCTCGTCGTAGATGAACGTATGCACCGTCAGCGTCATGCCCCGAATTCCTTCCGGCAGTCGTCGAGCCCCTCGACCGTCACCTCGACGGCCCGGTACGCCTCCCAGCGGGCACGGTCCAGCCGCAGCCGCTGCAGAGTGACGGGCGCACCCCGTACCGCGCCGACCTCCAGTCCGTCCGGCAGATATCCGAGCCGGCGCGAGACACCCAGCGAGCGCGGGTTGTCGGTCATGGCGGCCGAGACCGCGGTCCGGGCCCCGAGTCCGGCGAAGGCGAGATGCAGGGCGGCGGCCCGCATCTCGGTGCCGATGCCCTGACCCTGATGGGCCAGACCCAGCCACGAGCCGGTGCCGACCTCACCGGTCACGGCGAAGTCCTTCGCCATCACGTCCTGCCGCCCGACCGCCTTGCCCTCGTGCAGCACGACGAGGCTCAGTGCCCAGTCCCGTACGGACCAGTTGGCGACGGTGGCCAGCACATGCTGGAACACGGCCTTGCCGCACTCGGCGGGCGACGCGTCGGTCCAGGGGACCGTGAACGGCATATCGGCCGGCGGGTGCACCCCGTCCGCAGCGACCGACGCGAGATCGTCCAGCAACTCCAGGTCCGGGAGACGGAGTTCCAGGCGCGGCGTGCGGAGGCGGAGCCCGTACAGGGGCCAGTGCTGCGGATTCATGTACGGACTCTGCCGAAAGGAGCTGCGCGCTGTCGAACGAATTGCACCCCGACGTGCAGAAGGGCCCCCGCCGGGGCCCTTCTCCGTCACGTGGCAGTGGTGTGCTGTTCCCTACTTCGTGAAGTACAGGTACTTCCACGCGCCGTGCGTCGTCGAGTTCACGTTGTCACCCGAGGAGCCCTTGATGTACGAGGAGCGCATCCGGGCGCGGATGCCGGACTTGCCAGGGGCTTCGAGGCGGACCACGGACTTGCCGTTGGTGCCCAGCGCGAAGTACTCGGGGTCCGCGTCGTACCACTTGCCCTGGTAGTAGACCTGGAGCCCGAAGCGCTGCTGGCGGCCCTTGTAGTACGTCATCGACGTGGTGAGGACCGGGTCGGTGTTCTTGTGGAACCAGTAGTACGTCGTGGAACCGATCTTGCCTGTCTTGTACTGCTTGGAGACGGAGGTGGAGACCTTCACCTTGGCGTACGCGGTCGACTTGACGGTCTTGGAACCCGAGCGGGCATCGCCCGCGTAGACCGCGGTGACCGCGGTGTTACGGGTCATGCTCACGGTGACCGACAGGTTGCCCTTGGAGTTGACCTTGCCCTTCTGCAGCAGCTTCTTGGGCTTGTCGGCGCCGAAGGGATCGGCCCAGATCTCGACGGTGCGGTTCTTGTACGTCTTGCCGAGGTGCGCGGTGAACGAGACCTTGGCGCCGTAGGAGTAGGTGCCGCCGTTGTGGTTGAGCGTGAGGGCGGTGGCGGTGCGCGAGACGGCGACCGTGTCCTTGCCCGATGCGGGCGCGTGTGTGGCGTCGCCCGCGTACGTCGCCGTGTAGGTGACGTTGCCGCCGGCGGGCGGTGTGTCGCTGAAGGAGAACGCACCGGACGAACCGACCGTCTTCGTGCCGAGCGACTTGCCCTTGGGGGAGTCGATATCGGTCCGGGTGACGGTGACCCTGGAGCCCGAGGGGAAGGACTTGCCGGAGGTCAGTTTGCCGGTGACGTCGAGCTTCTTGGCGCGGGTCGCCTTGGCGGGCGCGGAGACGGTGGCCTTGACCGGGTAGCGGGTGGCGTCGTCGAGGACCCGCAGGGACGGCCCGCCGTAACCGCCGGCGAGCGCGAACAGCTTGGTCCCGTCGGGGGCCCACGCCAGTCCTTGCGAGGTGATGGTGTCGCCGCCCGGCGTGCCCTGGTCGTACGTGTACGTGCGGTACGGCGTCGTCGCGCCGGGCTTGTAGATGTAGATGTCCGTGTCGTACCAGCTGTAGGTGGACAGGGCGACCGTGCCGTCCGGGGCGATCGCGGCCGAGTTGGGATGGTCCGCCTTGGTCGGGTAGCCGCCGGTACGGGTGAGGTCGTCGGTGTTGATCGCGGTCGCCGCGTAGGGGGACTCGCCCGAGGCGGCGACGATCTTCTTGCCGTCGGCGCTGAGTGCGAAGTCGTCCATGTAGTTCGCGGCCTCGGACGGCATGCCCTGCTTGCGCAGGACGGGGGTGCTCGTCGACACGTCGTACACGGCCAGTCCGGACCAGGTGCCGTGGACGCCGAGCACCAGGGTGTTCCCGGCGGACTCCAGCTCGGGGGCGTCGTACCAGCCGATGCCGGGGAGCTGGTCGAGGGCGACCTCCGGGCTGCTCTGCGCGGGGTCGAACGAGCCCAGGTGGTGCGAAGGCTGCTCGCCGTACATGAACCAGACCCGCCCGCCCGCCACCGCCAGCGTCTGGGGCCGGGTGTTCTCGCCGGTGCCGTACTGCGCGGCGGCGGTCGAGGTGGTCGTCTCGATGGCCACGACGGCGTCGCTGCCCGGGACGGCCGCGTAGACGGAACGGGAGTCGGGCGCGATCGCCAGATCCTGTACGCCAGGGAGATTCGGGACGGTCGTCACGACCTTGCCCGCGTAGTCGGTGACGACGACCTTGTTGCCGCTCGGATCGCTGATGTAGACCCGCTTGTGTACACCGTCCACGGCGATGTCGCCGTACGAGGAGATCGGCAGGGCCTTGCTGGAGTCGGCCATGGCCGACCCCGTGGTGCCGACGGCCAGCGCCGTCGAGCTGAAGAGGACCGCGAGCGCGGTCGACACGGTGCGCGTACGCACGTTGATGTACCCCCACAGTGAAACCCGGTGGATGGGCCGGGTGACGAGTCGGGCCGCGCGGCATCCGGACACCGTTACGTGAAGACGGTGTGCAGGGCGCGGCCGTTGTTGTGAAGGGTATGTCATGGCGGTGACAGGCGGGAGGCGGATGCGCGCAGGGATCGGGTGCACGGTGCCGGGCGAACTCCGGGGCGGCGCCCGGTTGTTCCCGGGGGTCGGAGTGCCGGGTTCGGCCTGATTCGGTGACCGGCCCGGAAAGCGGATCGGGCGGGCCCGGAACCCGGACCCGCCCCGTACCACCGCGAGATGTCAGGCCGGCAGCCCCAGCTCCCGCGCGATCAGCATCCGCTGCACCTCGCTCGTGCCCTCGCCGATCTCCAGGATCTTGGAGTCGCGCCACATCCGGGCCACCGGGTACTCGTTCATGAAGCCGTAGCCGCCGTGGACCTGGGTCGCCTCGCGGGCGTTGTCCACCGCCACCGTCGACGAGTACAGCTTCGCGATCGCCGCCTCCTTCTTGAACGGTTCGCCCGCCACCAGGCGCGACGCCGCGTCGCGCCAGCCGGCCCGGGCCATGTGGGCCCGCATCTCCATGTCCGCGATCTTGAACTGGATGGCCTGGTTGGCGCCGATCGGCCTGCCGAAGGCCTGGCGCTCCTTGGCGTACTTCACCGACTCGTCCACACAGCCCTGCGCCAGGCCCGTGGCCAGCGCGGCGATGGCGATCCGGCCCTCGTCCAGGATGCGCAGGAACTGGGCGTAGCCGCGGCCCTCCTGCCCCAGCAGGTTCTCCAGGGGCACGCGGACGTCGGAGAAGGACAGCTCGCGGGTGTCCGAGGCGTTCCAGCCGACCTTGGAGTACGGGGCGGCGACGGTGAAGCCGGGGGTGCCGGACGGCACGATGATCGAGGAGATCAGCGGGGCGCCGTTCTCCTTGCGGCCGGTCACGGCCGTGACCGTGACCAGTTCCGTGATGTCCGTACCGGAGTTGGTGATGAAGCACTTCGAGCCGTTGATCACCCACTCGCCCGTGGCCTCGTCGCGCACCGCCGTCGTGCGGGTGCCGCCCGCGTCCGAACCGGCGTCCGGCTCGGTCAGGCCGAACGCGCCGAGCGCCTCGCCCGAACAGAGCCTCGGCAGCCACTGCCGCTTTTGCTCCTCCGTACCGAAGTGGTAGACGGGCATCGCGCCGAGCGAGACCCCGGCCTCCAGGGTGATCGCCACGGACGAGTCGACGCGGGCCAGTTCCTCCAGGGCGATCCCGAGGGCGAGATAGTCGCCGCCCATGCCGCCGTACTCCTCGGGGAACGGCAGCCCGAACAGGCCCATCCGTCCCATCTCCCGCACGATCTCGTACGGGAACTCATGGCGCTCGTAGAAGTCGCCGATCTTCGGCGCGATCACATCGTGCGCGAACTCCTCGACGGTGCGACGCAGTTCCTCGTGCTCGGCGGTCAGCCGGTGGTCCAGGGACATGGCAGGTGTCACTCCTTGTGGGACTGTGTTGATCGCACCGAGAGCGCGCGGACGGTACGGGACGGGCTGGGTCGGCCCAGTTGTTCGGCGAGCCACACGCTGGTGGCGGTGAGCGCGTCGAGGTCGACCCCGGTTTCGATGCCGAGGCCGTCGAGCATCCACACGAGGTCTTCGGTGGCGAGATTCCCGGTCGCGCTCTTCGCGTACGGGCAGCCGCCGAGGCCGCCCGCGGAGGCGTCCACGGTGGTGACACCGTGCTGGAGCGCGGCGAGGGTGTTGGAGAGGGCCTGGCCGTACGTGTCGTGGAAGTGCACGCCGATGGTGTCGGTGTGCACTCCCTCCTCGTTCAGCTCGGAGAGCAGGTCCTGCACATGGCCGGGCGTGGCGACGCCGATGGTGTCGCCGAGGGAGAGTTCGTCGCAGCCGAGGTCCATCAGTGCCTTGGCCACGCGGACGACCTGGTGGACGGGGACGGGCCCCTCCCACGGGTCGCCGAAGCACATCGACAGATAGCCACGGACATGCACCTTGTCGGCCTTGGCCCGGGCGACGACCGGCTCGAACATGGCGAGCGACTCGTCGACGGTGCGGTTGAGATTGCGGGCGGCGAACGTCTCGGTCGCCGAGCCGAACACGGCGATGCGGCGGGCGCCGAGCGCCAGGGCCCGGTCCAGGCCGCGTTCGTTCGGTACGAGTACCGGCAGGGCGACGCCCTCGATGTCGTCGAGGCGGGGGAACAGGTCCTGTGCGTCGGCCAGTTGGGGCACCCACTTCGGGTGCACGAAGCTGGTCGCCTCGATGCTGGTCAGGCCCGACGCGGCCAGACGGTGGATGAATTCCGCCTTCACCTCGGTCGGTACGACGGCCTTCTCGTTCTGCAGCCCGTCGCGGGCGCCGACCTCGTGGATGCGTACCCGCGGGGGCAGATCCTGGGCGGGCACGGTCATGGGCAGGGTGCGGGGTGTCATGCGTCCTCCCCGGGAGCTTCGGCGGGGGTCACCACGGCCAGGATCTGGTCCATGGCGACCGTGGCGCCGGCGGTGACATCCAGCTCGGTCACGATCCCGGCGTGCGGGGCGGAGATGACGTGTTCCATCTTCATCGCCTCGACGACGAGCAGGCTCTGACCGGCCACGACCTCGTCCCCGACCTCCACCTTCACAACGGTGACGGTCCCGGGCATGGGCGCGGCGAGCGTGTCCGCCCCGGTGCGGGCGGCGCCGGCCAGCGACGCCTGAACGGGATCGTGATCCTGTACGTGCCAGGTGTCGCCGTCGCGGCCCAGCCAGGTCCCCTCGGGGGACGCGGCATGGGTGAACGTGTGGGTGACACCGGCGAGTTCGAGCGTGAGGTGATGCGGGGACAGCTCGATCAGCCTGGCCGTCTCCTTGCCGCCGGGCATCGGGGCCAGCGGGCCGCAGGCGCCCGTCGCGGGCTCCGGCGGCTGTGCGCCCTCCCCGACATGGCCGAACGTCAGCTCGGTGCCCGCCGGGCAGGAGCGCAGTGACACCTGCACCGGGTCGTGGCCCGGCAGCCGGAAGTGGCGCACCGTCCGGGCCGGGGTGCCGCCCAGCCGCCAGCCGCTCGCCACGGAGAACGGGTCCACCCAGCCGGAGCCGTCCACGGGGGAGGTGCTCACCGGGGAGGGCTGCCGCAGCAGCGCCGCCGCCGCGTACACCTCCTCCGGCACCCCCTCCGGCACCAGCCCGGCCACCTCGCGCTCCACCAGACCGGTGTCCAGATCGCCCGCCACCACCGCCGGGTGGGCAAGCAGCCGGCGCAGGAAGCCGGCGTTCGTCGGGACGCCGAGGATCACCGTGTCCGCGAGCGCCGCACGCAGCCGGCGCAGGGCGGCGGCGCGGTCGGGGCCGTACGCGATGACCTTCGACAGCATCGGGTCGTACAGGCTGCCGACCTCGCCACCCGTGCCGAGCCCGGAGTCCGTCCGTACGCCGTTGCCCTGCGGCTCGTGCAGCGCGAGCACCGTGCCACCGGACGGCAGGAAGCCGCGGAACGGGTCCTCCGCGCAGATCCGGGCCTCGACGGCATGGCCGGTGAGCTTTATGTCCTGCTGTTCGTAAGGGAGTTGCTCGCCCGCCGCGACCCTCAGCTGCCACTCCACCAGGTCCAGGCCGGTGATCAGCTCGGTGACGGGGTGTTCGACCTGGAGGCGGGTGTTCATCTCCATGAAGTAGTACGAGGCGGGGTCGTTGCCCGGGACGATGAACTCCACCGTGCCCGCGCCCACATATCCGCAACTGCGGGCCGCCTGGACGGCCGCCTCGCCCATCGCCGCCCGGGTCTCCTCGTCGAGCAGGACGGACGGCGCCTCCTCGATGATCTTCTGGTGGCGGCGCTGGAGCGAGCATTCGCGCTCACCGAGGTGGACCACATTGCCGTGGGCGTCCGCCAGCACCTGGATCTCGATGTGCCGGGGCCGGTCGATCCACCGCTCCACGAGCAGCGTGTCGTCGCCGAACGAGGCCCGTGCCTCGCGCCGGGCGGCCGCGATCTCGTCCGCGAGCAGCGCCTCGTCGCGTACCAGCCGCATGCCCTTGCCGCCGCCGCCCGCCGAGGGCTTCAGCAGTACGGGCGTACCGATCTCACGGGCCGCGGTGTCCAGCTGGGCATCGGTGAGCCCGCTCCCGGACGAGCCCGGCACCACCGGGACCCCGGCCGCCGCGACCGTCTCCTTGGCCCGGATCTTGTCGCCCATCAGCGAGATGGCCTGGGCGGGCGGACCGATGAAGGCCAGTCCCGCCTCCGCGCACGCCCGCGCGAAGCCCGCGTTCTCGGCGAGGAATCCGTACCCGGGGTGGACGGCCTGCGCGCCGGTGCGGCGGGCCGCGTCCAGCAGCGCGGGCACGCTCAGATAGCTCATCGAGGCGGGCGCGGGCCCGATCCGTACCGCGGTGTCGGCCTCCCGTACATGCCGGGCCTCCGCGTCCGCGTCGCTGAAGACGGCGACGGACCGCACACCCAGTTCGCGCAGGGTCCGGATGACCCGGACCGCGATCTCGCCGCGGTTGGCGACAAGAACGGTGTCGAACATCGTCATCTGTTCCTCACATCCGGAAGACGCCGAAGCCGGGCTCACCCAGCGGGGCGTTGGCACACGCGGTCAGAGCGAGCCCCAGTACCTGCCGGGTCTCCATCGGGTCGATCACGCCGTCGTCCCACAGCCGGGCCGTGGCGTAGTACGCATTGCCCTGGGTCTCGTACTGCTCGCGGATCGGGGCCTTGAAGGCCTCCTCGTCCGCCGCGCTCCAGTCGTCGCCCAGCTGATCGCGCTTGACCGTCGCGAGGACGGACGCGGCCTGCTCGCCGCCCATGACGGAGATCTTCGCGTTGGGCCACATCCACAGGAAGCGCGGTGAGTAGGCCCGCCCGCACATCGAGTAGTTGCCCGCCCCGTACGACCCGCCGACCACGACGGTCAGCTTCGGCACACGGGTGCAGGCGACGGCCGTGACCATCTTCGCGCCGTGCTTGGCGATGCCGCCGGCCTCGTAGTCCCGCCCCACCATGAAGCCCGAGATGTTCTGCAGGAAGACCAGCGGGATACCGCGCTGGTCGCACAGCTCGATGAAGTGGGCGCCCTTCTGGGCGGACTCGGAGAACAGGATGCCGTTGTTGGCGACGATCCCGACCGGGTGGCCGTGGATACGGGCGAATCCGGTGATCAGCGTCGTCCCGTACTCCGCCTTGAACTCGGCGAACCGGGAGGCGTCCACCACCCGGGCGATCACCTCCCGTACGTCGTACGGCGTCCGGGAATCGACCGGGACGGCCCCGTACAGCCCGGCGGGATCGACCTTCGGCTCCTCGACCGGCTGCACCGACCACGGAAGCGCGCCGCGCTCCGGCAGCGTGGCGACGATGTTCCGCACGATCCGCAGCGCGTGGGCGTCGTCCTCGGCGAGATGGTCGGTCACCCCCGACGTACGGGAGTGCACCTCGCCGCCGCCCAGCTCCTCGGCCGTCACGACTTCGCCGGTGGCGGCCTTCACCAGCGGCGGACCGCCCAGGAAGATCGTGCCCTGATTGCGGACGATCACGGCCTCGTCGCTCATCGCGGGGACGTACGCCCCGCCCGCCGTGCACGAGCCCAGCACCGCCGCGATCTGCGGAATCCCGGCCCCCGACATCCGGGCCTGGTTGAAGAAGATCCGCCCGAAGTGCTCCCGGTCCGGGAAGACCTCGTCCTGCATCGGCAGGAACGCCCCGCCCGAGTCGACGAGATACAGGCAGGGGAGCCGGTTCTCCAGCGCCACCTCCTGGGCGCGAAGGTGCTTCTTCACGGTCATCGGGTAGTACGTGCCGCCCTTGACGGTCGCGTCATTGGCGACGATCACGCACTCCCGGCCGCTGACCCGGCCGATCCCGGCGATCACCCCGGCCGCCGGGGCGGCACCCCCGTACAGCCCCTCGGCCGCCAGCGGCGCCAGCTCCAGGAAGGGCGACCCGGGGTCCAGCAATGTGTCCACCCGATCCCGGGGCAGCAGTTTGCCGCGCGCCACATGCCGGGCGCGGGCCTTCTCACCCCCGCCGAGCCTGGCCGTGGCGAGCCGCTTACGCAGCTCGTCGGCGAGCGCGTGATGCGCCGCCTCGTTGGCCTGCCAGGCCTCGGAGGCGGGATCGGCCGCGCTCGCCAGCACCGGTGCCTGCTGCATCGTGTCGAGCCCCCTTGCCCGTACCGCAGTGGTTAATGAGCGTTAACGTCCGACTCCAGGTTAACGACCGCTAACAGCCTTGTCCAGGCCGCTCGGCCGTGCCCGCAGTGGTTCCGGCAGGTATCGGTACGTACGTCCCGCAGCGGGCAGGACGCGCGGTGGGCCCGGAATAATGACCGGTGCCGCTCCCCGACCCGGAGCGGCACCGGTCGCGGTCCGACGAGGGCCGTGACCGGGCGAGTTGCCTGGCTTGTGCGGGGGCCCGGTCGTCATGGCCGGGGGCGTGCAACGGCCGACGGCCGATCGGGTGGGGGAAACCAGCAGATGACGCAGCAGTCGCAGTCGCAGTCGGAGTCGGTGCGAGGGGTGGGTGCGGGAACGGCCAGGGGAGTGACGGAGAGGCCGCGCATCCTCGAAGTGGACGCCCTGCGCGGGTTCGCGCTCGCCGGGATCCTGGTCGTGAACGTCCTGACGACGGCCGGGCCTCCGGGCGTCAGGGGTGGGCTCGCGCATGTGCACGCGGCGGACGGGGCCGTGGAATGGCTGGTCGTTCTCCTCGCGCAGTCGAAGTTCTACCTGCTCTTCTCCTTCCTCTTCGGCTACAGCTTCACCCTTCAGATGGACTCGGCCGCCCGCGCCGGAGCACGCTTCGTACCCCGGATGTCACGGCGGCTGGCCGGACTGTCCGTGCTCGGGCTCGCGCACGCGGTGCTGCTCTACACCGGCGACATCCTCATGATGTACGCCCTGTGCGGACTGGTCCTGCTGGCCGCCCGGAACGCCGGGCCCGCGAGGGCCTGGCGGGCGGCGCTGTGGGTGTACGGCGTCGCCGGCGGGTTCCTGCTGCTCGTCGGTCTGGGCGCCGCGCTGTTCGATCCCGGCGACCTGGGCGAATCCGCCGCGGTGAAGGCCGAGCTGACCGCCGCCTACCGGGGCGGCTTCACCGAGGTCGTCGGCGCCAACATCAGGGCACTGCCCGACATCGTGGCAGCCCTTCCGCTGATGGGCGGTTATGTCGTCGCCGCCTTCCTCGTGGGGTTCGTGGCCGGCCGGCGGCAGTGGCTCGGTGCGGCCGCGCTCGCCGACCGGACGCGGCTGCGCCGCATCTTTCTGACAGGTCTCGCCATCGGAGTCCCCGGGGCGGTCTTCTCCGCGGCCGGGATGGCGGGGCCGCTGCCGGCGCGCTGGGAACTGTTCGGCCTGGCAGTCGGTCTGGCCGCGGCGCCGGCGCTCTCGGCCGCGTACGCCACGGGGCTGCTGCTGTGGTTCGCCACGCCGAGCGGCGCCGCGACGGCCCGGGTCTTCGCGCCCGCCGGGCGGATGGCGCTGACCAACTACCTGACCCAGTCCCTCGTCATGGCCCTCGTCTTCTCCGGGTACGGCCTGGGGCTGTACGGCCGCACGGGCGCGGCGGCGGCGGTCGGCGGGGCGCTCGTGCTCTACGCCTGCCAGCTCGCGCTCAGCGGGTGGCTGATGCGGCGCCACCGACTCGGGCCCGTGGAGTGGCTGCTGCGCGTGGTGACGCTGTGGGCGCGGCCCGGGAAGGCGACGGCCAGGAAGGTTTCGTAGTCGGAACGTCAGGGTGACACAGGCGAGGCGACGGACGTGGGTCGCAGTCGTGCCGGCTCGCGCGGCGTCGCGTTCGCCGAGAAGTGCGGTCGCCCCTCGACTCGACCAGGTCGATGAGTGTTGACACATTGCAATCCGGTTAACGTTCGCTAACCCGACTGTCTAGAATCGAATCCATGACCACCAGGACGGACGCCCCCACCCGCCGCGAGCAGATCCTCAAGGAGGCTGCCCGCCTCTTTGCTGAGCGCGGCTTCCACGGTGTCGGCGTCGACGAGATAGGTGCTGCCGTCGGTATCAGTGGCCCCGGTCTCTACCGGCACTTCCCCGGCAAGGACGCGATGCTCGCCGAGCTGCTGGTCGGTATCAGTGAGCGCCTGCTGGCGGGCGGGCAGCTGCGCGTATCGGAGGACGCGGCCTGCGAGGACGGCTCCCCGCACGCCCTGCTCGACGCGCTCATCGAGGGTCATATCGACTTCGCACTCGACGACCGCCCCCTGATCACCCTCCACGATCGCGAGCTGGACCGCCTCCGGGACGCCGACCGCAAGCGGGTGCGACAGCTCCAGCGGCAGTACGTCGAGGTGTGGGTGGAGGTGGTCCGCGAGCTGTATCCGGACCTGCCCGAGCACGAGGCCCGCGCCGCTGTCCATGCCGTCTTCGGCCTCCTGAACTCGACCCCGCACCTGGGCCGCCCCGACGCGCGGCCGGACCGCGCGGACACGGCGGCTCTGCTGCACCGGCTGGCGCGCGGGGCGTTCGAGGCGGCGGCCCGCGCGTAGGGCCTGGCCATGGGCCCGTCGGTGGGCGCGGCGTGGTTCCTGTCCGGCCCTCGTGATCCCTGTCCGGCCTTTGAATATATGAATTGATGCGAGAGGGAAGGGGCGGTCGCTCAATTTCCCTTCCTTTTCCTCGGCGAGCTCCATCGGTCGGAGTGTCGCGGTGACCCACAGGCATATGGTTTGAGCTGTCTCGCCCACGCCTGATGGGGAAATTAAATGAAAACATGTCAGGTCTCGATCGTTGTCTCCTGCTTCAATGAGGACGAGGTGATCGAGGCATTTCACCGTGCGTTGATCTCAGCCCTCGAACCGACTCGGCGGACCTTCGAGATCTGTTATGTCGACGACGGCAGCAGCGACCGGACCAGGGCCCGGATCGGCTCGCTCGCCGCTGCGGACCGACGGGTCCGTTACACCTCCTTCAGCCGCAATTTCGGCAAGGAGGCCGCCATGCTCGCGGGGCTGCGCATGTCCCGCGGTGAAGCCGTCGTGCTCATGGATGCCGACCTCCAGCATCCGCCCGAACTCCTCCCCCGCATGCTGGCGTTGCGGCAGCGCGGGTACGACCAGGTCGTCGCGAGGCGGGACCGGGCGGGTGAAGGTGCCCTGCGTACCTTTCTCAGCGCCGTCTACTACCGGGCCATGGGCCGGTGCATGGACGTCGAGGTCGTCGACGGCGAGGGCGACTTCAGGCTGCTGTCGCGCACCGCCGTGGACGCCGTACTCGCGCTGCCCGAGACCAACCGGTTCTCCAAGGGGATCTTCTCCTGGGTCGGCTTCGACACCGTCAGCTTCACCTACCGGAACATCCAGCGTGCGGCCGGGAGTTCGAAGTGGGGCAGCAGGCATCTGCTCAACTACGGGATCGACGGACTGATCTCCTTCAACAGCCGTCCACTGCGCCTGGCGATCCACGCCGGCCTCGCCCTCGCGCTGGCGGCGCTGGGATACGCCCTGTGGATCATCACCGACGTTGTTCTGCACGGTGTCGCCGTACCCGGCTACACCACACTGCTGACCGCCGTCGTGGCGCTCGGCGGCATCCAGCTCGCCACGCTCGGCATCATCGGTGAATACGTGGGACGCATCTACAGCGAGTCGAAACGCCGTCCACACTACGTGGTGCGCGAAACGAATGAATCCCCGAACGTTCCCCCGGTCGACATTCCAGCCGATGAGCCGGACGAGGTCCATACCGCTTCGCCCGTGGTCGAGACACCGATGGCGGGGCACGCCGGGGCGACCGCGCTCGGCGCCGCCAGGTCACGCACCGTACGCCAGTTCGTCATTTTCGCGATGCTCGGAATCGTCAATACGGCGGTGTATCTGTCGGTGTACGCCTCGCTGAACACCTGGATTCCCTATCTGGCCGCGCATGTCCTCGGATATGCGGTCAGCATCGTGGGATCGTTCCTGCTCAACTCGTACATCACCTGCCGTACGAAGCCGACCTGGCGCGCCTTCGTCCGGTATCCGCTGTCGAGTGTCGTCAATCTCGTGCTCACCGGTGTTCTGCTCTACCTCGGCGTGAGCAGGCTGGGCATGGAAAAGAACATCGCCGCCGTGGCCGCAGGAATCCTCGCCACCCCCTTCTCGTTCCTGCTCGCCCGCTGGGCCATCGACTCAGGCGCCGCGCTGGCCCGGCAACGCGCCGGCCTGGCCGAGAGCAGTGCAGGACACACCACACCTTGACCCCACACCGCCTGAACCACTCGGCGCGCAAGACGCGAGCAACGTACGAAGGGCACCAGTGCACATGACCGCGGACACGTCGAAAACCGCCGGCACACAGTCGGAGAGCGAGGAGTCCCCCCAGCCGGAGGCCCGCCCGGGCCCCGCACGGCGGTGGGCGGCGATCTGCACGGCGGCCCTCACTCTGCTGCCGCTCGCCCTGCTCGGCGCGGCCTTCTGGATCGGCCGCCTGGTCCGCCCGGGAGGGGACGACTGGTGCTTCCTCCCGGTCGTACGCGACGAGGGCGCCTCCGGAATGATCGCGAAGTTCTTCTTCCACGACAACGGACGCGTGGCCAACGCGCTGCTGGTCGTCGCGTATGCGTCCTTCGGCGTCGCGGGCCAGCGGTGGTTCGCCCTCGTCAGCGGGGTGGTCATGCTGGGCATCCTCTGGCTGCTGACTGCCTCGGCGCTCAAGAGGGCCGGACTGACCGGGCCGCGCGGGCTCGCGCTGCTGGTGGCGGCGATGATGGCGGCGGTCTTCTTTCTCGCGACGTCCAACACGTACAAGACGTTCTACTGGCCCGCCTCCTCCGTGTCGCACACAGTCGCACCGGTACTGGCCTGCGCCGCCGTGATTCCCCTGCTGCGCGCACGGACCCGCCGGGGACGCGACTTCGCGGTGGGCATCGCATTCGTGGCCGGAGCCTTCATCGGCACGCTGTCGGAGGAGACGGCGGTCGTCGCGTTCGTCGTGCTCGCCGCCGCGCTGCTGATCAGCTGCTGGGCCCTTCCCGGGGCCGGCCGGACCCATGCGCGCATCTGGTGCGCGTTCGCCTTCGCCGGGGTCGCGGTGGGATCGGCCATCCTGTACATGTCGCCCGGCGCACGCTCCCGGCGTGAACGGTTCGGCGCCGACAGCGCCTCCACGTTCGGCCCGGAGGCACTGACCACGGCACTGCGGGCGTTCGAGCACATCCTGGGGGTGATCTTCACGACCTGGCAGTACCTGGGAGCGGTCGCCGTCGGCGTACTGCTGGGCCTGCTGGTACGTGGTGGCGAGCAGGGAACGGGCGGGCCGGACGGATCCCTGCGGCGCAGGCCCCTCCGCGCGGTCCTCGTCGGATTTCTCGCCTTCCTGGTCTCCGGATACCTCTGCACCGTCATCGCCTACCCCGCCTTCGGGGTGAGCGTGATGTACGCGCCGCGCATCTGGGGCGACTTCCTCCTGCTGTTCGTGATGCTCCTGGTCAGTGTCGGCGCCCTGCTGGGACGGGCGTTGCGCGCCCGCAGGTGGGGGATCCGTGCGGCGACGGCGGCGGCCGCCGGTGTCGTATGCGCGCTGGCCTGTGTCGGCCTCGCCGTCCCGCTGCTCCAGTTGGGGCAGCAGATGGACGTGCGCGCCCAGCGCTGGGACCGCCAGGACCGCTCACTGAGGACCCAGGCGGCGCGCGGTGCCCAAGTGCTCCCGTACACGCCGGTATCGGTCAGCGGAATGGGGGAGCCGTTCGGCGACCACGGCAAGAAGCTGTGGCCGGGGCAGTGCGTCGCCCAGTACTACCACCTCAAGAAGATCACGTACTCGACCCGGCTTCCCTGAGCGGCCGGTCCGCCCGTCGTACAAGACACCCGGCACACTGTGCACACCTGACGGCACAATGGGTTCATGCCGATACCCAGCCGTGCCGCCCTCGTCGAACACCTCGTCCGTACGCGCATCGCCGGAGACGTCGCCACACCCCGCGACAACAACCTCTCTCACTACCGCAAGCTCGCCAACGGCGACCGCCACTACTGGCTGGGCCTGGAGCTCGGGGACCGGTGGCGCGACGAGCAGGACGTGCTGGCCGTGATGGCCGAGCGCTGCGGGGTCAGCGACGACCCGGAGCACCGGTTCGGGCAGGACACCATCGACCCGGAGCTGACGGTCGACGCCCTGGAGCGGATGGCGGCACGACTGCGGAAGGCGGCGGCGGGGGCGGAGCGGGTGCTGTTCGCGACCGGGCATCCGGGCGGGCTCCTGGATGTGCACCGGCAGACCGCTCAGGCGCTGCGGGCGGCCGGATGCGAGATCGTGCGGATTCCCTCGGGGCTGGTGGCCGACGAGGGCATGGTGTTCCAGTTCGCGGACGTCGCGGTGCAGGAGCGCGGCGCGACGCTCTGGCACACGCACTCGCCCGCCCCGATGGCCGCGATCCTGGACGGTCTGGAGCGGGAGGGCCGGCCGTTGCCGGACCTGGTGGTCGCCGACCACGGGTGGGCGGGGTGCGCGGCGCAGCGCGGTCTTGACGCGGTGGGGTACGCGGACTGCAACGACCCGGCGCTGTTCCTCGGCGAGGCGGAGGGGACGCTCCAGGTGGCCGTACCGCTGGACGACCATGTGCTGGACCCGCGTTTCTACGACCCGCTGACGGACTATCTGCTGGACGCGGCGGGGCTGATCTGAGGCCGACTCGTCCGACGCCGATTGATCCGGCGCCCGATGCTCATCCGCCGGGCGGGCACGAACCGGCTGCCCGACGCTGCTCGCCCAGCCCGGGCGTCGGATCCAGATAGACCCGGCGGATCGACGGATAGCGCTCCCGCAACTGCTCCTCGGCCTCCTCGCAGGCCCACTCGATCTGCTCCGCGCTCGACACGTCCCGGAAGTCGATCTTCGCTGCGATCAGGATCTCGGTCGGGCCCTGGATCAGCGTGGTGAGTTCCAGTACGTCGATGATGTGCGGGACGGAGAGCAGTTCGTCGCGGATGCCGGCACGCATCGCTTCCGGCACCGGCCGGCCGATCAGCAGCTGGGCGTTGGACCGGCCCAGCACCCAGGCGACGTACACCAGCAGCACACCGATCAGGATCGACGCGATGCCGTCCCAGACCCCTGAACCGGTCAGCTGGCCGCCGAGCAGCCCGCCCGCGGCGAGCAGCAGACCCGCCAGCGCCGCCGAGTCCTCCATCACCACGGCCTTCACCGCGGTGTCGGGGGTGAGGCGCAAATAGTGGGCGGTGGGCGCCCCCAGCCGCGCGGCCTCGCCGCGGACCTGCCGGAGCCCGGTACGCAACGAGTAGCCCTCCAGCAGGAAGGCCACGCCGAGCACGATGTACGAGACGAGCGGATCGCCGAGCTCCTCGCCCGTCGCGAGGGTGTGGATGCCGTCGTAGACGGAGAAGACCGCACCACCGACGAATGTGGCGACGGAGGCGAGCATCGCCCAGATGTAGCGCTCGGGGCCGTAGCCCAGCGGGTGTTCGTCGTCGGCGGGCTTCCCACTGCGCTTCAGGGCGGTGAGCAGCATCAGCTCGGTGACTGTGTCGGCGACCGAGTGCGCCGCCTCGGAGAGCATCGCGCTCGATCCGCTGATCACTCCGGCGACGGCCTTCGCCACGGCGATGCCGAGATTTGCGGCCGCCGCGACGACGACCGTGAACATGGACTCCCCAGCACCAGCTTTCTCGTCGCTCATGGTGGGGAGTATGTCCGAATTGGCAGAGCGTGGCCTGTTCAGTCCCGGGGGACGCGGACCACGCCCTCCTGGATGACGGTGATCGCCAGCCGGCCGTCCTGCGTGTAGATACGGGCCTGACCGAGCCCGCGCCCACCGGACGCGGACGGCGACTCCTGGTCGTACAGCAGCCATTCGTCGGCCCGGAAGGGACGGTGGAACCACATCGCGTGGTCCAGGCTCGCGCCGACCACGTCGCCGACCGCCCAGCCGCCGCGCCCATGGGCGAGGAGCACCGAGTCGAGCAACGTCATGTCGGAGACGTACGTCGCCATGCAGACATGCAGCAGCGGGTCGTCCGCGAGCTTGCCGTTGGTGCGGAACCACACCTGGGAGCGGGGCTCGCGCGGCTCGCCGACCGTGCCGAAGGGCGGCGCGTCCACGTAGCGCAGGTCGACGGCGGCCCGCGCCTCGATCAGCCGGTCCACGACACCCGGATCGCTGAAGCGGTCCGCGTACCGGGGCAGCATCTGCGCAGCCGTGGGCAGCGTCTCCGGGTCCGGGGCCGACGGCATGTCCGCCTGGTGCTCAAGGCCCTCCTCGTACGTCTGGAAGGACGCCGAGAGATGGAAGATCGGCTGGCCGTGCTGGACGGCGACGACCCGACGGGTGGTGAAGGAACGGCCGTCACGGATGCGGTCGACGCTGTAGACGATCGGCGCGCCCGGGTCGCCCATCCGCAGGAAGTACGAGTGCAGGGAGTGGGCGGTCCGGTCGGCGGGGACGGTGCGGCCTGCGGCGACCAGGGCCTGGGCCGCGACCTGGCCGCCGAAGACGCGGGGCACGACCGCCGAACGGCTCCTGCCCCGGAAGATGTCCCGCTCGATCTGCTCCAGGTCGAGCAGATCGAGCAGGGAGTCAAGTGCTGAGCTCATGGAGAGAACGTAACCGCTCTTACAGGCCCATGGACTTGGCGATGATCGACTTCATGACCTCGCTGGTGCCGCCGTAGATGCGGTTGACCCGGTTGTCCGCGTACAGGCGGGCGATCGGGTACTCGTTCATGTAGCCGTAGCCGCCGTGCAGCTGGAGGCAGCGGTCGATGACGCGGTGCGCGACCTCGGTGCAGAAGAGCTTCGCGGAGGCGGCCTCGGCGGCGGTCAGCTCACCGGCGTCGTGGGCCTCGATGGCGCGGTCACAGACGGCCTCGGCGGCGTCCACCTCGGCCTGGCAGGCGGCCAGCTCGAACTTGGTGTTCTGGAACGACGCGACGGTCTTGCCGAAGACGGTGCGGTCCGACACGTACTGCTGGGCGAACCGGACGGCGGCCTTGGCCTGGGCGTACGCGCCGACGGCGATGCCGAGGCGCTCCTGCGGCAGGTTCTGACCGAGGTAGGAGAAGCCCTTGTTCTCCTCGCCGAGGAGGTCCTCGACCGGCACCTTGACGTCGACGAACGCCAGCTCGGCGGTGTCGGAGGTGCGCAGGCCCAGCTTGTCGAGCTTGCGGCCGACCGAGTAGCCCTCGGCCTTGGTGTCGACGACGAGGAGGGAGATGCCGAAGCGGCGGTCGTCCTCCTTCGGGGCGGCGGTACGGGCGCAGACGATGACCCGGTCGGCGTGGACGCCACCGGTGATGAACGTCTTGGCGCCGTTGAGGATGTAGTGCGTGCCGTCCTCGGAGAGCTTGGCCGTGGTCTTCATACCGGCCAGGTCGGAACCGGTGCCCGGCTCGGTCATGGCGATGGCGTACATCGCCTTGCCGGTGACGAAGTCCGGCAGCCAGCGCTTCTTCTGCTCCTCGGTGGCGTACGCCTTGATGTACGGCAGGCAGAGCAGGACGTGCACACCGGAGCCACCGAAGTTGACGGCCGCGCGGGCGCACTCCTCGGAGATGATCGCCTCGAACTTGAAGGACTCGACCCCGGCGCCGCCGAACTCCTCCGGCACCTCGATGCCGAATATGCCCAGCTCGGCGAGCTTGTAGTAGAAGTCGCGGGGCACCTGGCCGGCCGCGAACCACTCGTCGTAGACGGGGGCGACCTCGGCCTCGATGAAGGCGCGGATGGTCTCCCGGAACGCCTCGTGGTCCTCGTTGAATACCGTACGGCGCACGGGGTGCCTCCTTGGTCAGCTTCGGGCGGGTTCGGGTGAGCTTCGGCCAGGCTGGCTAAGCGCTTGCTCAGTTCTGGTCAAAAGTTACCCGGCGGTCACCGAAACTGTCCAGGGTGATGCTCAGCACGCCCGCGCGGAGCGGCCGGCAGTGGACGCGCAGGAGCCCTTCCCGACCACCGGCCGGGAAGGGCTCCTGCGCTGTCTCCGTTCCCTACTGGGGCTTGAAGGAGCGGATCTGGTAGCTCCCCTGGAGGTTGCCGCCGCTTCCGGCAGGGGTGGATCCGACCCGGGCGTTGTAGTTGGTCTGCGTGTAGTACTGAACGCGGTGCCCGGTCGCGTTCCACACGGAGCGCACGTTCTGGCCCCGCTGGATGAAGGAGCAGTCGTCGGCGGTATTCGCCCGCTTCTTGTCCGACCACTGACAGCGGGTGCCACCTCCGTTCCAGTCGCTGTAGATACAGAAGTAGCCGGGACTGCAGTTGTAGGAAGCCCTGGCGCTCTCGACGGCGGCGTTCGCGCTGGTGCTCTTCGCGGCGGTGTTCTCGGCGGCCCCGGCGGCGGCCGGCCCGGCGCCGAGCCCCAGGGCCATGGCGATCGAGGTGACGGCGAGCGCGGTGATGCGGTTCATGGCGGAAACCTCTTCTCCTGACGGTGATCAAGGCTCTGCCCCTGATCACCGGCAGCCTGGCATGGCTGTGACCTGCGCAGACAGGCGCGGATGCGGGGCGCTCGAAGCCCGCATCGGGGACCGCGGTGCTTCTCCGTGCACCGGCGCGAAACCGTGTGATGGACGATCGGCCGTGCCGTGTCACCCCACCACGATCTGCCGTCGTAGATCCTTTGACGGCAGGACCTACAGAGGTTCGGCCGCTTGAAGGAGACGGGGCGGCAGGTAGGGGGACATGACCCGGAAGCGTTGCGCGATGTCCACCGGATCGCGGAGAGCCGAGGGGCCAGGATCCCTGTGCCGCCTGCGGGGGCGTCGCGACGGAGACCTGAGCCGGCGGGCTCGGGTTCTCCACCGGACTCGGCATCGGCAGTGCCGACGGCTCACCGCTGCCGCAGCGCGAACCACAGTTCCGTCCGTACGTCCATGTCGTCCAGGTTCGCGTCCAGCAGCGTCGCGCAGCGGGCGATGCGTTGGCGGACCGTGTTGCGGTGGACCTGGAGGGCCGTCGCCGTGCGGTCCCAGCTGCCGTGGAGGCTCAGCCAGCAGCGCAGGGTCTCGGTCAGGGGCTCGGTGAGCGGGGCCAGGAGGGCGCGGGCATGGGCCTCGGCCTGGTCGGGAGGGATCAGGGCGGCCAGGCCGCCTCCGGCGCCGGTGTCGTGGTGGGCCAGCGGGGTACGGGTGGCCACGGCTCGGCCCAGGGCGCGGGATGCCTGGCCGTCGGCGAGGTCGAGGGCCGTGATGGGCGCGGGGGAGGAGGCGCCGAGCGTCCACCCGGGCTGCGGGGTGATCCGGTCGCCGCCGGGGATCAGCACCCTGACGGCGTCGCCGCCCCGGCCCGCGTCGACCAGGGCCGAGCCCAGAGCGGCGCCCAGTGCGCCGGCGGTCAGCGGGTCGACCGGGCCGTCGCCGCTGCGGCGCGCGTGCACCACCGTCCACTGCTCGGCGCCACCGAGCAGTGGGGCGACATCCTGCGGGTCCGTACCCAGCAGCATCCGTACGAGCGCGGCCGACCGGCCCGCCGCGTCGGCGCCCTGGTGCGGGGCGGCCAGCAGGGAGAGCAGGACGACCGCTACCCCGGCGATCGTGTGGTCGCCCGCCTCGCGCCGCTCCGTCGCCAGCGCCAGGACGAGGCCCTGGCCGCCGCCCAGTGCGTACGCGGACAGGTGCGCTTCCCGCAACGTGTCGGTGGCGGACGACGGGGCGGGGCGCGTCACGGCGGAGACCACCCGGATGAGCCGGGCCAGAGCCGCCCCGATGTCGGGGGCCGGGCGGCGGCCCGCCGCGTGCAGCTCCTCGCCGTCCGCGGAGAGCAGCACCGCCCGGCCCTCCAGCTGGGACGCCAGCTGGTGCAGCACCGCGGGGATCGGGTCGGGCCGGGCCGCCGCCGTGGCCAGGGCCTGCTGGGCGCGGGTCACCCGGCGCAGCTCGCGGTGCCGGGCCTCGGCCATCAGCCGCCACACCGCCCGGGCGATCGCCGTGAACGGGGTCTCGGGCGGCACCTCCACCAGCGGCAGGCCATGCCGGTCGCACGCCTCGATCAGTGCCTGCGGCACCGTGTCGAACACCGGCGTCACCCCGAAACCGAGCGCCGCCGCCCCCGCCTCCACCAGCCGGGCCACATAGGCGTCCGGGTCCTTGAGCAGCACCCCGGCGCTCAGCAGCAGCTCACCGCCGAGCAGATACGGGTACGGGTCGGCCATCTCCGAGGTGTGCACCCACAGCAGGTCCGCCTCGGCCGGACCCGCGATCCGGTGCAGCCCCAGCTCCTCACGGGCGAGCAGCTCGGTGAGAGGGATCGGGGGAGTGGGAGGAGCGGAAGGAGAGGGGGGAGCGGGCGGGGTGAGCCCGGCCAGGGCTTCAGGCATGGACGGTCCATCCATCAGTGACTTCAATTATGGATGAAACGTACACTTCAGCGTTGCTTGTGGGCCACCTACCGTCTTCACCACATACGACGTGCGCACATGACTGAAACGGAGGAAGCCCATGGCTGTCGACTACGCGGTGATCATCGTCTATCTGGCCGGCATGCTCGCCATGGGCTGGTGGGGCATGCGCCGCGCCAAGTCCAAGAGCGAATTCCTGGTGGCGGGTCGCCGCCTCGGCCCCTGGATGTACTCCGGCACGATGGCCGCCATCGTCCTCGGCGGCGCCTCCACCATCGGTGGCGTCGGCCTCGGCTACCAGTACGGACTCTCCGGCGCCTGGATGGTCTTCACCATCGGCCTCGGACTGCTCGCCCTGTCCGTCTTCTTCTCGGCGCGCATCGCCCGGCTGAAGGTCTACACCGTCTCCGAGATGCTCGACCTGCGCTACGGCGGCCGCGCCGGGCTCATCTCCGGTGTCGTCATGTGGGCGTACACGCTGATGCTCGCGGTCACCTCGACCATCGCCTACGCCACCATCTTCGACGTCCTGTTCGACATGAACCGGACCGTCGCGATCATCCTCGGCGGCGCCATCGTCGTCGCGTACTCGACGCTCGGCGGCATGTGGTCGATCACGCTCACCGACATGGTGCAGTTCGTCGTCAAGACCATCGGTGTGCTGCTGCTCCTGCTCCCCATCGCGGTGATCAAGGCGGGTGGCTTCAGCGAGATGAAGGCCAAGCTGCCCACCGAGTACTTCGACCCGCTGGGCATCGGCGGCGAGACGATCTTCACGTACGTGCTGATCTACACCTTCGGCATGCTGATCGGCCAGGACATCTGGCAGCGGGTGTTCACCGCGAAGAGCGACCGGACGGCGCGCTGGGGCGGCACGGTCGCCGGTACGTACTGTCTGGTGTACGCGATCGCCGGCGCCGTCATCGGCACCGCCGCCAAGGTCATGTACCCGAATCTGCCCAGCGCGGACGCCGCGTTCGCCACCATCGTCAAGGACGAACTGCCCGTCGGTGTACGAGGGCTGGTCCTGGCCGCCGCACTGGCCGCGGTGATGTCCACGTCCTCCGGCGCGCTGATCGCCTGCGCCACCGTCGCCAACAACGACATCTGGTCCCGGCTGCGGGGCGTGGTGTCGCGGGGAGGCGGCGAGGAGCACGACGAGGTGAAGGGCAACCGGGTCTTCATCCTCATCATGGGTGTCGCCGTCATCGCCATCGCCATCGCGCTCAACAACGTGGTCGAGGCCCTGACCGTCGCGTACAACCTGCTCGTCGGCGGGCTTCTCGTCCCGATCCTGGGCGGTCTGCTCTGGCGCAGGGGCACGGCGGCCGGTGCGCTGGCCTCGGTGGCCGTCGGCGGCCTCGCGGTGATCGGCCTGATGGCGTCGTACGGAATCCTCGCCAACGAACCGGTCTACTACGGCCTGCTGTCCTCGCTCGTGGTGTACGTGATCGTCTCGCTGGCCACGAAGCCGACCGACGCGGCTGTGCTGGCCGCCTGGCGCCACCGGCTGGCGGGGCGGGGTGCTGAGAACACGGAGACCGCCCCGGAGCCGGTCACCACGTAAGGCTTTGTCCGCACGCGCCGGACGGGCTTGATTTCGAATATCGTACGAACGCCCACAAAGCATGCAGCACCCCGCGTCATCCCGCGTCACCACGCATCGCAACAAGAAAGGCACCCCCATGAGCAGCAACGAATCGCCGCGCGGTCCGATCGACTCCTCCCGCGTCCCGCGGTACGCCGGACCCGCGACGTTCGCCCGGCTGCCCCGCCTCGACGAGGTCCCCGCCGCAGATGTCGCCGTCGTCGGCGTGCCCTTCGACACGGGGGTCTCCTACCGCCCCGGTGCCCGCTTCGGCGGCAACGCGATCCGTGAGGCCTCGCGCCTGCTGCGCCCGTACAACCCGGCGCAGGACGCCTCGCCGTTCGCCCTCGCACAGGTCGCCGACGCCGGTGACATCGCCGCGAACCCGTTCAACATCAACGAGGCCGTCGAGACGATCGAGGTCGCCGCCGACGACCTCCTCTCCACCGGCGCCCGCCTGATGACGCTCGGCGGCGACCACACCATCGCGCTGCCGCTGCTGCGTTCCGTCGCGAAGAAGCACGGCCCGGTCGCCCTGCTGCACTTCGACGCACACCTCGACACCTGGGACACCTACTTCGGCGCCGAGTACACCCACGGAACCCCGTTCCGCCGGGCCGTCGAGGAGGGCATCCTCGACACCTCCGCCCTCTCCCACGTCGGCACCCGCGGCCCGCTCTACGGCAAGCAGGACCTGGACGACGACGCGAAGATGGGCTTCGGCATCGTCACCTCCGCCGACGTCATGCGCCGCGGTGTCGACGAAGTCGCCGACCAGCTGCGCCAGCGCATCGGCGACCGGCCGCTCTACATCTCCATCGACATCGACGTCCTGGACCCGGCCCACGCCCCCGGCACCGGCACCCCCGAGGCCGGCGGTCTGACCTCCCGCGAGCTCCTGGAGATCGTCCGCGGGCTGTCCTCCTGCAACCTGGTCTCCGCCGACCTGGTCGAGGTCGCTCCCGCGTACGACCACGCCGAGATCACCTCCGTCGCCGCCTCCCACACGGCGTACGAACTGACGACGATCATGGCCCGCCAGATCGCAGAGGCCCGTACGAAGTGAGCCACGACCACCACGACGAGCGCCCGCAGCTCACCCCCGAGCAGATCGCGGCCGCCCTGAACCCCCCTGCCGGACGCAACGGCGGCGACCTCGTCGTCGAGACCCTCCAGGGCCTCGGCGCGACCACCGTCTTCGGCCTGCCCGGCCAGCACGCGCTGGGCATGTTCGACGCGCTGCGCCGCTCGGCCCTGACGTACATCGGCCTGCGCGTCGAGAACAACGCGGGCTTCGCCGCCGACGCGTACGGCCGGATCACCGGGGAAGTGGCGCCTCTACTGCTCTCCACCGGGCCGGGTGCCCTCACCTCCCTCGCCGCGCTCCAGGAGGCGGCGGCGGCCTCCGCTCCGGTGCTGGCCATCTCCAGCCAGATCCCGACCGCGGGTCTGGGTGGCGGACGCCATGGCTACCTGCACGAACTGAGGGACCAGAAGGCGTCGTTCCGCGACATCGTGAAGTCGGTCCACACCGTCCGCACGGCCTCCCAGATCCCGTCGGCGATCGCCGCCGCCTGGGAGTCCGCGCTGACCG
This sequence comes from Streptomyces sp. NBC_01224, assembly GCF_036002945.1. Classification (NCBI taxonomy): domain Bacteria; kingdom Bacillati; phylum Actinomycetota; class Actinomycetes; order Kitasatosporales; family Streptomycetaceae; genus Streptomyces; species Streptomyces sp. NBC_01224. The sequence goes on from NZ_CP108529.1 coordinate 5,904,835, forward strand.
TCCCGCACGGCCCGGTCTGGATCGAGATCCCGCAGGACGTACTCCTCGCCGAGACCACCCTGCCCGTCGTCACGGCGATGGACGCCACCCCGCGCGAACTGCACGCCCGTCCCGAACTGACCGCCGTGGCAGCCGACCTGCTGTCGAAGGCCGAGCGCCCGGCGATCATCGCGGGCGGCGGAGTCGTACGGTCCGACGCGTCCGGCAAGCTGCTCGCGCTCGCGGAGAAGCTCGACGCCCCGGTCGTCACCACCTTCGGCGGCAAGGGCGCCTTCCCGTGGGAGCACCCGCTCTCGCTCCAGTCCTGGCTGGAGGACCGCCACACGACGGACTTCCTGGAGTCCGCCGACGTGCTGCTGGTCATCGGCTCCGGACTCGGTGAACTCTCCTCGAACTACCACACGTTCGCCCCGCGCGGTCGCGTCATCCAGATCGAGGCCGACGCCGGCAAGCTGGAGTCCAACCATCCCGCACTCGGCATCCACGCCGACGCCCGCGAGGCCCTGGCCGACCTCCTCGAAGCGGTCGACCGCCGCGAGGACCCGTCGGCCGCGGACCGCGTCCGTACGGTGCTCGAAGCGGTACGGGACAGGATCGCCGGCCAGGAACTCACCCTGGAGCAGCAGCTCATCGCCTCGGTCCGCCAGGCGCTGCCCGACACGTCCCCGAGCTTCTGGGACATGACGATCCTCGCCTACTGGGCGTGGTCCGCCTTCGACGCCCGCCACCCGAACACGATGCACTCGGCCCAGGGCGCGGGCGGTCTGGGCTACGGCTTCCCGGCCGCGCTCGGCGCGGCGGCGGCCGACCGTACGAAGCCGGTCCTGGCTGTCTCCGGCGACGGCGGTGCGATGTACTCGATCGCGGAACTGGCCACGGCCCGCCAGTACGACCTCCCGGTCACCTGGCTGATCGTCGACGACGGCGGCTACGGCATCCTGCGCGAATACATGACGGGCGCCTTCGGCGAGGCCACGGCAACGGAACTCTCCCGCCCCGACTTCGTCGCCCTCGCCGAGTCCTTCGGCGTCCCGGCGGTCCGTACGACCCCCGAGGCGCTCGCCGACGACCTGGCGAAGTCCTTCGCGGAGCCGGGCCCTTCGGTGGTCGTGCTCCCGGCCCTGCTGAGGATGTTCGAGCCGACGCATCTGTGACGCATCTGCAGGGCGCCAGCCCACTGCCCACCCGTGTGCCCGGTCGCCCCGGACACACGGGTGGGCTCATTTCTTCGGCGGGTGTTCCTTCGCGATGAGTGCCGCTTGATCCTCCAGGCCCCGGTGGAACTCCAGCCGCTCGTCGCCCTCGAGTCTGCTGGGCACGTCCTTGGCCGGCGGCAGGAAGTCGGGGATCGACCGGAAGACCGGGTCGGCCGCCACCCCTTGGCCGCGTATCCGCGCCTGTACCAAGTAGTGGCCGACCTCCCGCAGAGGGTCTCTGAGAATGGGCTCCGGCCGCGCCGCGGCCCTCGCCACGTTCTCCGGTCGTCCCAGTTTGTGGTGCTCGTTCTGCGCGAGCCTCTGCAGCGCCGCGATCGCCGCGTAGAGCCGGCCGCAGCGGTACGCCTCAGCGTGCCGGACCGGCTGACCGCTCGTCATGGTTCCCCCTCGTCACCGTGCCGGACTGCACCGGGTCATCGATACCCGCGCGCAACCGGTGAGGAACCGCACAGTTCGGGGCGCGCAACTTTTTCGCCGATCGCGAGTCGTTACTGACGGGTGTGCCGGGGGCGCACCGTACGGATCCACTCAGGGGGACGCACCACATGAAGGAACAGCCTCGTATATTCCGCCGTGCGCGGGGCGCGCTGTCCGTCGCGCTCGCCGCAGGCGTGCTCGCACCCGTGGCGCTCGGCGTCTCGCCCGCCGTCGCCGCGACGCCGACGGTGAGCTGCACATCCGGTAAGGCAGGGCTGGCCGCCAAGCTGTCCAAGGACATCACCGCCGCACTCAAGGGGCGGAAGTCGACGACGGCCGTGGCGCTCTACGACCGGACCACCAAGACGACGTGCTCCTTGCGAGCGACGACGAAGTACGACTCCGCCAGCGTCGTGAAGGCGACCGTGCTGGCGACGCTGCTCTGGGACAACAAGAAGCACAACCGCTATCTCACCCAACGCGAGATCAACCTCACCACCTCCATGATCACCAAGTCCGACAACAACGCGACCACCAGCCTGTGGAAGCAGCTCGGGGTGACCAAGGTCAAGGCGTTCCTGAAGGCCGCCGGGATGACGCACACCGTGCCCGGCTCCGGTGGCTACTGGGGGCTGACCCAGATCACCGCCCAGGACGAGCAACGACTGCTGACCCTGCTGACCACCAAGAACTCCGTGCTGAGCGACAGCTCGCGGGCGTACGAACTGGGCCTGATGCGCAAGGTCGTCTCCTCCCAGCGCTGGGGCACGCCCGCCGGTGCGCCGTCCGGCGTGACCGTCCAGGTCAAGAACGGCTGGCTGCCGCGTGCCACCCACGGCTGGCGGGTGCACAGCATCGGCGCCTTCACGGGCAAGGGGCACGACTACGCGATCACCGTGCTCACCCAGGACAACAAGACGATGAACGACGGCATCAACACCATTCAGGCCGTCGCCCGCGCCGTGCACAAGGACCTCAACCCGGCCGCCGGCGCGTTGACGACGGTCGCCCCGCCCGCCGCCCCGCAGGAAGCGGTGCCCGCGGTACCGGAGGCACCGGCGGTACGGATGCTCACCGCGACGCCGCAGTCGTAGCCGACGGGGCCGAAGCTGTCCTCGATCGCCGGACGCGGTATGACCGTCCGGCGGTCGAGGACGCGGCGCTGTGGCCACCGACCGGCCTCCGCCCCCGGGCGTTGGTCAGCCGCCGACCGCCTGGGCACCGGCATCTGCCTCCGCCCCGGAACCCGCATGGGCGGTGAACGCCACCCGCATCGTGTCGCCGTCGAGTTCCATGCTGAACGTGGAGTCCATGGCCCGCGCCAGGCGGGCCAGCAGCGGCACCGTGGGCATCGTGCCGCCGAGCTCCAGCTTGGAGACCTGCGGCTGCGTCATCCTGGCGCGCCGTGCCAGTTCGGTCTGCGCGATGCCGAGTTCGGTGCGGCGGTCATAGACTGCCTGACCGAGATCCCAGGCCAGATCGAGCTCCTGGCGCCGTCTCACGCGCTCGGCGCGCTCGGCGCTGTCGTCCCCCTCCGAGATGCTCTCTGCGACCTTCCGGTCCCGGGCGAGCTTCCACTCTGCGTGACTGACCACGTTGCTCTTCCTTCCTAGACGTCGCGGCTGAACACGTCATGTGCCGGTTTGTGCTCCGCTTCGCAGACGGCCTTGGCCCGTCTGGCACGAACGACCTCGGCATTCTCGCGCTGCCGCGTCTTGCGGAAGACGGTCAGCAGCACGACGCGGCGATCAGGCGCGAGCCAGTACGAGATCCGCACGGCTTCGCGGCTACGCCCGAGATCGAACCTCAGCTCCCGCACGCCGTCACCCAGGTGCCGTGAGTGCGGCTCGCTCAGCGTGGTCGCGCTCCGCGCCAGCCGGCCGACGGCGTGCTCCGCTCGTTCATAGTCGGCCGCGGACAGATTCGTCAGCCACAGTCGGACCTCCGGCTCGATCTCGATGATGAAAAGGTCGCCCATGTGAAGCAACGTATATATGGACTAATATATATCGCTTCGAAGTGGCAGTGAAGTCAGCAGGACGAGTGGGCGGGCCTCGCCAGGTTGACGCAGCCGGTGGTAGGACGGTCGTCGGACCGCCCTGCGCCGTAAGACCCGTCTTTGTAACGGCGGGATGAAATCCGCTGCCCACCGCGTTGGTGCCTTGCGATGGACCAGGTCGAACGGGAGGCACCGGTGACGGACGCAGGGGACGCAGAGGGCGCGGTGCAGGCCCCGGGCTGGGCTCGGCGGCTGATCGGCTACGCATGGCGCTACCGGCGCAATGTGCTGCTGGCGCTCGGCTCGTCGCTGGCCGGCATGGCGGTGATGGCCCTCGTCCCGCTGATCACCAAGGTGATCATCGACGACGTCGTCGGCGACCACACGCGTTCCCTGGCCGTCTGGACCGGACTCCTCGTGGTCGCCGCCGTGCTGGTGTACATATCCACGTACATCCGCCGCTACTACGGCGGCCGGCTCGCCCTCGACGTACAGCACGATCTGCGTACCGAGATGTACGGGACGATCACCCGCCTGGACGGGAAGCGTCAGGACGAGCTGTCCACCGGACAGGTCGTCGGGCGCGCCACCAGCGACCTGCAGCTGATCCAGGGGCTCCTGTTCATGCTCCCGATGACCATCGGGAACGTGCTGCTCTTCATCATCTCCCTGGTGATCATGGCGTGGCTCTCGCCGCTGCTCACCCTGGTCGCGATCGCCGTCGCCCCCGCGCTCTGGTTCATCGCCCGCCGCTCCCGCTCCCGTCTCTTCCCCGCCACCTGGTACGCCCAGGGGCAGGCCGCCGCCGTCGCCGGAGTCGTCGACGGGGCCGTCTCCGGGGTCCGGGTCGTCAAGGGGTTCGGGCAGGAGGAGCAGGAGACCGGCAAGCTGCGCGAGGTCGGGCGCAGGCTCTTCGCCGGACGGCTGCGGACGATCCGGCTGAACTCCCGTTACACCCCCGCCCTCCAGGCCGTCCCCGCGCTCGGTCAGGTCGCGATGCTGGCCCTCGGCGGCTGGCTCGCCACCCGGGGCGAGATCACCCTTGGCACGTTCGTCGCGTTCTCCACCTACCTCGCCCAGCTCGTCGGCCCGGTCCGGATGCTCGCCATGGTCCTCACCGTCGGACAGCAGGCCCGGGCAGGCGTCGAGCGCGTACTGGAACTGATCGACACCGAGCCGACCATGAAGGACGGCACCAAGGAACTCCCGGCCGACGCCCCCGCGAGCGTCGAGTTCGACGACGTACGGTTCGGCTATGACGAGGAGCGCCCTGTCCTCGACGGCTTCTCGCTGACCATCGAGCCCGGTGAGACCGTCGCCGTCGTCGGCGCGTCCGGCAGCGGGAAGTCCACCGTCTCGCTGCTGCTGCCCCGCTTCTACGACGTGACGCACGGCGCCGTCCTGGTCGGCGGCCACGACGTCCGCGAGCTGACCCAGCAGTCCCTGCGCGCAGCCATCGGCCTCGTCCCGGAGGACAGCTTCCTGTTCTCCGACACCGTCCGCGCCAACATCGCCTACGGATTCCCGGACGCCACCCAGGAACAGATCGAGGAAGCGGCCCGCGCCGCCCAGGCCGACCGGTTCATCGCGGAGCTGCCCGAGGGCTACGACACCAAGGTCGGCGAGCACGGACTCACCCTCTCCGGCGGCCAGCGCCAGCGCGTCGCGCTCGCCCGCGCCATCCTCACCGACCCCCGGCTGCTCCTCCTCGACGACGCCACCTCCGCCGTCGACGCCCGCGTCGAGCACGAGATCCACGAGGCGCTGCGGCAGGTGATGGCAGGGCGGACGACCCTCCTGATCGCCCACCGCCGCTCCACCCTCGGCCTCGCCGACCGGATCGCGGTCCTGGAACACGGCAGGCTCGCCGACATCGGTACGCACGAGGAGCTGGAGCGCCGCTCCGCGCTCTACCGGCGGCTGCTCACCGACCCGGACGAGCTGGGCGGCACCTCGCCCGGACATCACCCGCTGACCACCGCCGCCGACACGAGCCCCGAGGACGACCGCGCGCTCCAGGAAGAACTGGACGCCGAGTTCGACGCCGAGCGCGGCATCAGCCCCCACCTGTGGATCCGCAAGGAGGAACCGCGCGACACCGGTGCGGCCGGCATGCCCGCGACGCCCGAGCTGCTCGCCCAGGTCGAGGCCCTGCCGCCCGCCACCGACACACCCGACATCGACGAGGCGCGGGCCGTCCGCGCCGAGGAGTCGTACGGGCTGCGCAGGCTGCTGCGCGGCTTCGGGCTGCCGCTCCTGGTGAGCCTGGCGCTGGTGGCGGTGGACGCGGGCGCCGGACTCCTGCTGCCCGTACTGATCCGGCACGGCATCGACCAGGGTGTCTCGCAGCTCGCACTCGGTGCCGTCTGGGCGGCGTCCGCGCTGGCCCTGGTGGTCGTGCTCGTGCAGTGGGCTGCCCAGATCGGCGAGACCCGGATGACGGGCCGCACCGGCGAGCGGGTGCTGTACTCGCTGCGGCTGAAGATCTTCGCGCAGCTCCAGCGGCTCGGCCTGGACTACTACGAACGCGAGCTGACCGGCCGCATCATGACCCGGATGACGACGGACGTGGACGCGCTGTCGACGTTCCTGCAGACCGGTCTGGTCACGGCCTTCGTCTCCGTCGTCACCTTCTTCGGCATCATGGTCGTGCTGCTGGTACTCGACGTACAGCTGGCCCTCGTCGTCTTCGCGACGCTGCCGGTGCTGGTCATCGGTACGTTCTTCTTCCGCCGCAAGAGCGTCAAGGCGTACGAGCTGGCCCGGGAACGCATCAGCGTCGTCAATGCCGACCTCCAGGAGTCCGTCTCCGGGCTGCGGATCGTGCAGGCGTTCCGCCGCGAGCGCGACGGCGCGGACCGGTTCGCGGGGCGCAGCGACCACTACCGCGAGGCCAGGGTCCGTGGCCAGTGGCTGATATCGGTCTACTTCCCGTTCGTGCAGCTCTTGTCGTCGGTGGCCGCGGCGGCCGTACTGATCGTGGGCGCGGGCCGGGTCGACAACGGCACGCTCACCACCGGTGCGCTGGTCGCGTACCTCCTCTACATCGACCTGTTCTTCGCCCCGGTGCAGCAGCTCTCCCAGGTCTTCGACGGTTACCAGCAGGCCACCGTCTCCCTCGGCCGTATCCAGGAACTCCTGCGGGAGCCGACCTCCACCGACGCCCCGGACGAACCGCTGGACGTGCTGTCGCTGCGCGGCGAGATCGCCTTCGAGGACGTGTCCTTCGCATACGGTTCCGGCGACGACGCCGAGGAAGCCCTCATCGGTGTCGACCTGCGGATCCCGGCCGGACAGACGGTCGCGTTCGTCGGCGAGACCGGCGCCGGGAAGTCCACCCTCGTCAAGCTCGTCGCCCGGTTCTACGACCCGACGGGCGGCCGGGTCACGGCGGACGGCACCGATCTGCGCCGCCTCGACCTCACCGCGTACCGGCACCGGCTCGGAGTCGTACCGCAGGAGGCTTACCTCTTCGCCGGTACGGTCCGTGACGCCATCGCGTACGGGCGACCCGAGGCCACCGACGCCGAGGTGGAGGCGGCGGCGCGGTCGGTCGGCGCCCACGACATGATCGCCACCCTGGACGGCGGCTATCTGCACGAGGTCGCCGAGCGGGGCCGCAACCTCTCGGCCGGCCAACGCCAGCTGATCGCACTCGCCCGCGCCGAACTCGTCGACCCGGATGTCCTGCTGCTCGACGAGGCGACCGCCTCCCTCGACCTGGCCAGCGAAGCCCTGGTCAACCAGGCGACCGACCGGCTCACCGGCCGCCGCACCACCCTCGTCGTCGCCCACCGGCTGACGACCGCCGCCCGCGCCGACCGGGTCGTGGTGATGGACCACGGCCGGGTCGTCGAGGACGGCACGCACGACGAACTCCTCGCCCGGGAAGGGCACTACGCCGTGCTGTGGCGCACCTTCATAGGGGAGGACGAGCCCGCGGGGGTGTGAGAGCCGGGTCCGTCCACCGGTTCACTTGCCGATGCCGGAGATCTTGCCGGTCTGCAGGTCCGACCGCACGGTCAGATACGAGTACGTGGGTTGCTTGCCGTTGCTCCAGGTGAGCCGCACCTTCGACCAGGTGTGGCCCGCGCCGCTGTCGCCGGAGGTGACCCGGAAGGCGAGCGGGGTGTTCTGGGCGCGGAGCACACCGTCCGCGTGGTTGCGCTTCTCCCACGTCTCCAGCTGGGTGCGCAGGTGGGGTGTCAGATAGAACGTCCTCAGGGCGGTGGCGAGCTTGCCGCCGCTCTCCGCCGTGACGGCATCGATGTAGGCGGCGTAGAAGTGGGCAACCTGTTGGAAAGCCGGGGTGCCGGCGTCGCTGCGCACCGGCGCCGTGGCCACCGGGGCCTGCGGGGCAGCCGCGGCGGCCGGGACCGCGGCGACGACGGTGAGGAGAGCGGTGGCGAGCAGCGTCCGGCCGATGGTGCGCCGGCCGCGGGGGCTCTGTGAGTCGCGGAGTTGGAGCATGGCAGTTCCTGCCTTTCGTGTGGCTCTGCCCTGTTGGAGCCATGCTGTGGCGATTCGGTTGCTCCGGAGGCGGAGCGCGCCGGGTGCAACCTCCGGATGGCCTCCTGCGTCGTACGCATGTACGTGTATGTGTCGAGCAAGGGCGTAAGTGTTCGATCGGACGATGGGGCTGCTGGTGATCAGAGGAACCGGAGAGGCCGGAGCGGTCGGCGGGGGCGGAAGCGGCCGGGGGCGCCGGATGCTTGTGCGCCTGTTCGTCCTGCCGCTGGTGACCGCCGTCGGTCTGGTGCTCGGCGGCAGTGCGGCGAACAGCGCGGACGCCGCGACGGCCTGCGCCGGGCGCCCCGCGAAGACGGTCGCGTTCAAGACCGGCGAGCTGCGCGTCTACAAGAACCGCTCCTACGCCTGCGCGGTCGCGGTCGCGAAGAAGCCGGGCTCGCGCCGCAAGATGTCCGTGCACATCCAGGCGCGCGGCGGCAGCCCCGTCGTCGACAGCGGCAGATACACCCGACAGGCCGGCCCGGTGACGGTCCACGCGCTGAACCGGTGTGTCCGGGCCTCGGCCACGATCTCGGGAAGGTCCGGTTCCACGGGCTGGATTCTCTGCTGACGGCGGCGGCTCGTCGCCGCTTCGTGCCAATAGGGGCTGGCGGCAAAGGTGTTGCCCCGCTAGGTTCACGACGTCTGTTGTGAATCAAGGGGAGGGTGCATGCGCAAGGCGCTCAGAGGGTTTCTGTCGCTCGCGGTGCTCATCGGCACAGTGAGTGCGACGGGTGCCTCGGCCGGGGCGGCCACCGCCGCGGAACCGACCACGTTCCGGAGCACGGCCGGCAGTGACAGCGGCACGAGCACGGACATCAAGGACCGCATCCTGGCCATCCCGGGAATGAGTCTCATCGAGGAGAAGCCGTACGCGGGCTACCGCTACTTCGTCCTCAACTACACCCAGCCGATCGATCACCGGCACCCGTCCAAGGGCACCTTCCAGCAGCGCATCACCCTGCTGCACAAGGACACGTCCCGCCCGACGGTCTTCTACACCAGCGGCTACAACGTCTCCACGAACCCCAGCCGCTCCGAGCCGACCCGGATCGTCGACGGCAACCAGGTCTCCCTGGAGTACCGGTTCTTCACCCCGTCCCGCCCGGCTCCCGCCGACTGGTCCAAGCTCGACATCTGGCAGGCCGCCAGCGACCAGCACCGCGTCTTCACCGCGCTGAAGCAGATCTACACCAAGAACTGGCTGACCACCGGTGGCTCCAAGGGCGGTATGACCGCCACGTACTTCGAGCGCTTCTACCCCAAGGACATGGACGGCGTCGTCGCGTACGTCGCGCCCAACGACGTGGTCAACAAGGAGGACTCGGCGTACGACCGGTTCTTCGAGAACGTCGGCACCAAGGAGTGCCGCGACAAGCTGAACGGGGTGCAGCGCGAGGCGCTGATCCGCCGCGAGCCGCTGGAGAAGAAGTACGAGGAGTACGCCGCCGAGAACGGCTACACCTTCAACACCGTCGGCTCGCTCGACAAGGCGTACGAAGCCGTCGTCATGGACTACGTCTGGGCGTTCTGGCAGTACAGCCTGCTGTCCGACTGCGACACCATCCCGGCCGACGCCAAGACCGCCCCCGACCAGGCGATCTGGGACTCGATCGACGGCATATCCGGCTTCTCCGCCTATGCGGACCAGGGCCTGAACACGTACACGCCGTACTACTACCAGGCGGGCACCCAGCTCGGCTCGCCGAACATCAAGCAGCCGTGGCTCGGCAAGCTGAGCCGGTACGGATACCAGCCGCCGCGCAACTTCGTGCCGCGCTCCATCCCGATGAAGTTCCAGCCGTCGGTGATGCGCGACGTCGACAGCTGGGTGAAGCACCATGCCAACCACATGCTGTACGTGTACGGGCAGAACGACCCGTGGGGTGCGGAGCGCTTCCGGCTCGGGGCGGGCGCCCGTGACAGCTATGTCATGACCGTGGCCGGCGGAAACCACGGCTCCAACGTGGCCGGGCTCGCCGACGACGAAAAGGCGAAGGCCACCGCGGCCATCCTGCGCTGGGCGGGCGTCGCCCCGGCCGCCGTGCAGGACGACCCGGCGAAGGCGAAGCCGCTCGCGAAGTTCGACGAACGGCTCGACAAGCGGGACGTGATGAACGAGCGCAGGCTGCGGCCGTAACCGGTCCTTGACCGAAGCCGAACCAAGGAAGGGGCTGTGCGGGTGCACAGCCCCTTCCCGGTTCCCTGAGGTCTAGTACGTCAGCCCGTAACCGACCGGGTACAGCACGCGCGCCGGATCGTCCGCGCGCTGCACCGGCACCGGCAGGGTGCCCTCCGGGTCGGCGCGGCCCGCGATCACCCGGGCGGCGGCCCGCAGTTCGACATCGGTCCAGGAGTACGTGGCCAGGTTCGCCGCAAACCCGGTCCCGGACAGCTGGGCGATGTCGTACGGATTGCGGATCGCGACCGTGATCACCGGGATGCCGGTTGCCGAGAGGGCGCTCACCAGGGTGCGCTGCGAGCTGGTCGCCGAGACGTTGTACGTCCCCACGATCACCGCGTCCTTGCCCTGTGCGGCCGCCACCGCCTCGTCGATCTTCGCCTTGGTGGGGGCGGTGCCGGTGGACAGCGCGGTTGCCGCGTACCCCAGTTCCACGAAGGCGGTGGCCAGGGTGGTGGTCGGCGGCCCGGTGGTGCCGGACGGGGAGGCCGGATCGGCGCCGACCACGAGGAGGTTCTTGTGGGAGCGGCGGGAGAGCGGCAGCACCGCGCCGTCGTTGGCGAGCAGTGTGGTCGTGCGCTCGGCGATCCGGTCGGCGGCGGCGAGATGGGCCCGCGTCCCGACGGTGCGGTCCACTCCCTTGTGGCTGACGAACGGGTCGTCGAACAGCCCGAGCTTCGTCTTCAGCCGCAGGATCCGCAGGATCGATTCCTCGACCCTGGCCTCGCTGATCTCACCGTTCTTCACGGCCTCCAGGACGGCGTTCCAGGAGACGTCGAGGTTCGGCGGGTTGAGCAGCTGGTCGACGCCCGCCTGAAGCGCGAGGACCGGCACGCGCGCGTCGCCGTACTTGGTCCGTACACCTTCCATGCCGAGCGAGTCGGTGACCACGACGCCGTCGTAGCCGAGCTCCTCGCGCAGGATGCCGGTGAGAATCGGGCGGGACAGCGTCGCCGGGTCCTCCGCGGGGTCCAGTGCCGGGACCACGATGTGTGCGGTCATGATCGAGTCGATGCCCGCGGCGATCGCGGCCCGGAACGGCGGCTCGTCCAGCTCCGCCCACTGCTCCCGGGTGTGGCGGATGACGGGCAGGCCGGTGTGGCTGTCGGTGTTGGTGTCGCCGTGGCCGGGGAAGTGCTTGGCGGTCGAGGCGATGCCGCTGCTCTGATACCCCTTCACCTGGGCGGCGACCATCCCGGCCACGGACTGCGGGTCGGAGCCGAAGGAGCGTACGCCGATCACCGGGTTGGCCGGGTTGACGTTGACGTCGGCGTCCGGGGCGTAGTTCTGGTTGATGCCGATCGCGGCCAGTTCGGCGCCCGCGATCTGCCCGGCCCGGCGGGCGTCGGAGCGCGAGCCGCCGGCGCCCAGCGCCATCGCGCCCGGCATCAGGGTGGCGGGCTCGCCGACGCGGCAGACGATGCCGTGCTCCTGGTCGGTGGAGACGAGGAGCGGCAGGGGGGTGGGGCCGGCGAGGCCGGCGCGCTGGATGCCGTTGGAGAGGTCGGCGATCTGGTGCGGGTCGCGGGTGTTGTGCGCCCAGGCGAAGTAGATGATCCCGCCGACGTGGTATTTGGCGATCATCTCGGCGGCGGTACGGACCCCGATCTCCGCCATGTTGGCGTCGATGTCGGCCTGGTCGGGCTCGGTGGCGGAGTGCCCGTACACCCGCATCACGAAGAGCTGCCCGACCTTCTCCTCCAGGGTCATCCGGGAGATGAGCCGCTTGAGGCGCTCGGTGGTGGCGGCTGAGGTGTGGTGCCCGCCGCTGTGCCCGCTGCCCGCGGACCTCTGGGCAGCGACGGCGCCGGGGGCGACGACCCCGCCCGTGACGGCGGCTGCGGCGGTCGCGGCGGTGGCGGTGAGGAGGGTGCGTCTGGAGGTGCGGTGGTGCACGTGAGCTCCTTCGGCCGTACTCGGGGACGAGGGGGATGGTGAAAGAAACTTCCAAGGAGCACGGATATCCAGAAAATAACTTCCGGTCAAGGGTCCGGACCGTTTTGAGCCCGTCCGGTGATCGGGAGGTGTGGGCGAATCCGGGCAGGTCCGGTGATCGGGGCGCGGGGTCGGGACGCCTCCGGGACCCTTTACCTCCTCAGCCCCACCGCGGCCCCGTGTGCCTGGAGTGCCGACACCGCCGCCGTGATCGCGGGCCGCCGGGCCGCCTCCGTACGCCACAGCGCGTACAGCCGACGCACCGGTACGGGATCGAGCGGCACCGCCACCACCCCCGCCGGCAGCGGCCCCCGCCCCAGTCGCGGGATCAGCGCGACCCCGAGACCGGCGGCGAGCAGGGCCAGTTGGGTGTGGTTCTCCTCCGCCTGGTGCCGGATGTCGGGCTCGTAACCCGCCGCGCGCAGCGTCCGTACGAGCCAGTCGTGGCAGACCGTCCCCGGCGGCTGGCAGATCCACCGCTCCTTCGCCAGCTCCTCGCGCCGCACCGCGTCCCGCCCGGCGAGCCGATGGCCCTCGGGCACCAGCAGATCGCACCGGTCGTCACCGATCACCGCCTGCGCCACCCCCTCCGGGGCGGGCAGCGGGGCGATGTCCCAGTCGTGCGCGACCGCCAGATCGATCACGCCCTTGGCCACCAGGTCGACCGACAGATGCGGATCGACCTCGGTCAACCGGATGTCCAGGGCCGGATGGTCCCGGTCCAGCCCGGCCAGTACGCCGGGCAGCAGTCCGCGCGCCGCGGACGCGAACGCGCCGATCGACAGCCGTCCGGTGGGCAGCCCCCTGCGCTCCTCCAGTGTCGTCTCCGCGTGCTCCACGATCGCCAGCAACTGCTGGGCCGTGGCGGCCAGATGGAGCGCCTCCTCGGTCAGTGCGACACCGCGCCCGCGGCGTTCGAGGAGGGTCGTACGGGTCTCCCGCTCCAGCTTGGTGATCTGCTGCGAGACCGCCGACGGGGTGTAGCCGAGCGCGGCGGCGGCGCCCGCGACGGAGCCATGGACGGAGATGGCGTGCAGTGCGCGCAGCCTGGACAGATCGAGCACCGGAACCTCCCGGATGTACGGCCTCGCGATTCGTTAGCAACGCTCAATTTCACCATGAAGAAATCCGCGCTGGTGCTACATGGTCGGTATGGGCGACCCTCGGTGCATGCGTCCCCTCCACATCGCCCTGGCCGCCCTGGTGGCCGCCGTCTGGGGTGTCAATTTCGTCGTCATCGAGGTCGGCCTCGGGCACTTCCCGCCGCTGCTCTTCTCCGCCCTGCGCTTCCTGGTCGCCGCGCTGCCCGCGGTCTTCTTCGTCGGCCGGCCCAAGGTCGCGTGGAAATGGATCGTGGGTGTCGGGCTCGTCCTCGGAGTGGCGAAGTTCGGGCTGCTCTTCATCGGCATGGACCACGGAATGCCCGCCGGTCTCTCCTCCCTCGTGCTCCAGGTCCAGGCGGTCTTCACCGCCCTCTTCGCGGCGCTCGCGCTGGGTGAACGGCCGGGAAGGGTAAGGGTGTCGGGGATGGGATTGGCCCTCGCGGGTATCGGGGTGGCCGCGGTCGACGAGGGCGCGAGCGGGCCTGTACTCGCGTTCGTCCTGGTGATCGCGGCGGCGGCCTGCTGGGGTGTGTCCAACGTACTGACCCGCAAGGCCGCGCCGCCCGACTCCCTCAACTTCATGGTCTGGGTCTCGACCGTGCCCGTGCTCCCGCTGCTCGGTCTCTCCCTCCTCTTCGAGGGCTGGGACCGCGATGCCGACGCGCTGGCCGCGCTCGACTGGAGCGGCGTCGGGATCATCGTCTACGTCGCCTGGATCACCACCGTCTTCGGCTTCGGGGCGTGGGGCTTCCTGCTGCGCCATCACCCGGCCTCGTCGGTGGCCCCGTTCACCCTGCTCGTCCCGGTCTTCGGGATGTCGGCGGCCGCGCTGCTGCTGGGCGAGTCGGTGAGCCCGCTGCGGTGGTGCGCGGCGGCGCTGCTGGTCGGCGGGGTGGCCCTCACATCGCTGGCGGGGGTGCGGCGGACCGGCCGGGCGGCATCGGATCGGGCTCCCGTGCCCGGTGCCACTGCGGGACCCGCGGAGCCGGACACACCGGAACCGGCACCGCGGCCGGCGCGGACCTGACCGCAGCCGCCTACGACTTGGGCGCCCCCAGCCGCAGCAGATGCTCCCGCCCCGCGCTCAGCAGCCCCGGCAGCTCCGCCGCCCCCGGGTGCCACCGCTTCTCGTACTCCCAGCAGACCCAGCTGTCGGGGTCCAGCGTGTCCAGACAGGGCCCCAGCGGCAGCACCCCGGCACCCAGCGTCAACGGCTCGGTGTCCTCGGCCGATGCGATGTCCTTCACCTGTACGTAGCCCAGGTGCGGGGCCAGCACCGCATGGCTCGCGGCAGGGTCCTCGCCCGCCAGCCAGGTGTGCATGATGTCCCAGAGCGCACCGATCTGCCCGTGCCCGACCGTCCCGACGACCCGGGCCACATCGGCGCCCGCCCGGTGCGAGTCATGGGTTTCGAGCAGGATGCGTACGCCCAGGCCAGCGGCGTGCGGAGCGGCGGCGGCCAGTCGGCGGGCGGCGGTCGCATCGGCCACGGCGGGGTCCTGGTCACCGCCGCCCGGGAAGACCCGGACGTTCTTCGCACCCAGGTCGTGCGCCAGCTCCACCAGCCCGGCGAGCTCGTCCAGCGCGGCCCGGTCGTCCCCCTCGGCCGCGACCCGGACATACCCGGCGACGGTCAGGATCTCGACGCCGCCGTTCTTGAACTCCTCGACGACATCGGCCCGTTCGAGCGCCGAGATGCCCGGGTGCACCGGTTCCTCGGGGTGGGCGCGCAGCTCCACCCCCTGATAACCGTGCTCTGCGGCGAGCCGGACGACATCGGCCACCGGCATCCCCGGCACTCCGAGGGTCGAGAAAGCGAGCTTCACGTGCATGTTCCTTCCATCGGTACGTGCCACCGCGCCGGACAGCGGCCGGCACATCATCGGCCCGGGGCGTGCATACCGGTACCCCCGGGCCGGGGGTACAACCTCAGCCCACCCGCGGCGGCGCCGTCGACCCCCGCACCATCAGCTCCGCGGCGATCGTCGCGATGCCGCCCGGCGGCGGTGTCTCCTTGCCCATCGCCAGCCGGCCCGCCCGCGCGCCCGCCTCGAAGAGCGGCAGTCGTACGGTCGTCAGCGCCGGTACCGCGTCCACCGAGAACGGCAGGTCGTCGAAACCGGCCACGGAGATGTCCTCGGGGATGCGCAGACCACGGTCCCGGATCGCCGCACTCGCGCCCAGCGCCACCGTGTCGTTGGCGGCGACGACAGCCGTCACCTCCGGTTCGCGGCGCAGGAGTTCGAGGGTGGCGTCGTACCCGGAGCGGCGGTCGTAGGGGCCGTGGACGGTGAGGCGTTCCTCGTCGCCGGCGAGGCCCGCCGCTCTCATCGCGTCGCGATGACCCTCAAGGCGGTGCCGGGTCGTCGTGCGCTCCAACGGGCCCGCGACATAGCCGATCCGCCGGTGGCCGAGTGAAAGCAGATGCTCGGTGAGGCGACGCCCCCCGCCCCGGTTGTCGAAGGCCAGTGCGGCCACGACCGCCTCGCTGTCCGGCAGCGGGGGCCGCCCGCACAGCACCACCCGTGTGCCCGCGTCCGCGAGTTTCGCCAGCTTGGCGGAGATCGCCGCCTGGTGCGCCGGGTCCTCCACGGCGCCTCCGGTCAGGACGACGGCCGCGGCGCGCTGGCGCTGGAGCAGGGTGAGATAGGTGAGTTCGCGCTCGGGGGAGCCGCCGGTGTTGCAGACGATGGCGAGCTTCTCGCCGCCCGCCCGGCCCGAACCGTCCCCGGGTCCGCCGATCTCGGTCTGCGCCGCCCCCGCCATGATCCCGAAGAACGGGTCGGCGATGTCGTTGACCAGGATGCCGACCAGGTCGGACGTGGCCGCCGCGAGTGCACTCGCGGGCCCGTTGAGCACATAGTCCAGGTCGTCCACCGCGCGCAGGACCCGCTCCCGGGTGGATGCGGCCACCGGGTAGTTGCCGTTCAGCACGCGGGAGACGGTGGCCGGGGACACCCGGGCGCGGGCCGCCACATCCGCCAGGGTGACTGTCAACGTTTTCCTCCGAGGAATGACGAGGAGTGGGAGTGGAGTATGACCGACCGCGTGCCCCCTCTTGTCCGGGCCGCTGTCGGCAGGCTAGCGTCATCACCGATAGAAAGCGCTTGCTACGGGTGTATGGAGGAACTTTCGTGACACGCAGGACAGTGCGCATCGCCATGAACGGCGTCACGGGTCGCATGGGATACCGGCAGCACCTGGTGCGCTCGATCCTCGCGATCCGCGAGCAGGGCGGCCTCGATCTCGGGGACGGCGACGTGCTGTGGCCCGAGCCCGTTCTGGTCGGCCGCCGCGCCCATGCGCTGGAGGAACTCGCCGCACAGCACGGTCTGACCGAGTGGTCCACCGATCTCGACGCGGTCCTCGCGGACGACAGCATCGACATCTACTTCGACGCCCAGGTCACCTCGGCCCGCGTCGAGGCGATCAAGAAGGCGATCGCCGCGGGCAAGCACATCTACACCGAGAAGCCCACCGCCACGGACGTCGAGGGCGCCCTGGAGCTGGCCCGCCTGGCCCGTGACGCCGGGATCAAGCACGGCGTCGTCCAGGACAAGATCTTCCTGCCGGGCCTGCTGAAGCTGAAGCGTCTCATCGACGGCGGCTTCTTCGGCGAGATCCTCTCCGTACGCGGCGAGTTCGGCTACTGGGTCTTCGAGGGCGACTGGCAGGAGGCCCAGCGCCCGTCCTGGAACTACCGCGCCGAGGACGGCGGCGGCATCGTCGTCGACATGTTCCCGCACTGGGAGTACGTGCTCCACGAGCTGTTCGGCCGGGTCTCCACCGTCCAGGCGCACGTCCAGACGCACATCCCGCAGCGTTGGGACGAGCAGGGGAAGCCGTACGCCGCCACCGCCGACGACGCCGCGTACGGCATCTTCCAGCTGGAGAGCGGAGCTGTCGCACAGATCAACTCCTCCTGGACGGTCCGCGTCAACCGCGACGAGCTCGTCGAGTTCCAGGTCGACGGAACCCACGGCTCCGCCGTCGCCGGCCTCCGCAACTGCCGTGTCCAGCACCGCTCGGCCACCCCCAAGCCGGTCTGGAACCCGGACCTCCCGGTCACCGAGTCGTTCCGCGACCAGTGGCAGGAAGTCCCCGACAACGCTGCCTTCGACAACGGCTTCAAGGCCCAGTGGGAGCTCTTCCTGCGCCACATCGTGCTCGACGAGCCGTACACCTGGGACCTGATGGCCGGCGCCCGCGGCGTCCAGCTCGCCGAGCTGGGCCTGAAGTCCTCCGCCGAGGGCCGCCGCTTCGACGTACCGGAGCTGACGCTGTGACGATCCACCTCCCGCAGGGCCCGTACGAACCCCGCACCGCCCCGCTCGACCTCGCCCCCGGCGGGGCTCCCCTCGCCTCCCGTACGGTCTTCTCCGCCGCCCATGTCGTCGCCGACCCGTACGCCGACATCAGCCCCGACTCACCGGCCGCCGTCGACTGGGACGCCACCCTCGCCTTCCGCCGCTACCTCTGGTCGCACGGTCTCGGCGTCGCCGAAGCCATGGACACCGCCCAGCGCGGCATGGGTCTGGACTGGGCCGGCGCGGCCGAACTGATCCGCCGCTCCGCCGCCGAGGCGAAGGCGGTCGGCGGCCGCATCGCCTGCGGCGTCGGCACCGACCAGCTTCCCGCCGGACCCGCCTCGCTCGCCGAGGTGCGGTCCGCGTACGAGGAGCAGCTCACCCTTGTAGAGGAGAGCGGCGCCCAGGCCATCCTGATGGCCTCCCGCGCGCTCGCCGCCGCGGCAAAGGGGCCCGAGGACTACCTGGAGACGTACGCGCACCTCCTGCGCCAGGCCTCCGAACCGGTCGTCCTGCACTGGCTCGGCCCGATGTTCGACCCGGCGCTGGAGGGCTACTGGGGCTCCTCGGACCTCGACGCCGCCACCGACACCTTCCTGAAGGTCATCGCCGAGCATCCGGACAAGGTCGACGGCATCAAGATCTCGCTCCTGGACGCCGAGCGCGAGATCGACGTCCGCCGCCGTCTGCCCGGCGGGGTCCGCTGCTACACCGGCGACGACTTCAACTACCCCGAGCTGATCGCGGGCGACGACCAGGGCTTCAGCCACGCCCTGCTCGGCATCTTCGACCCGCTGGGCCCGCTGGCCGCACACGCGGTACGGGTCCTGGACACCGGGGACGTCCAGGGCTTCCGGGACCTCCTCGACCCCACGGTCGAGCTGTCCCGTCACCTCTTCCAGGCGCCCACCCGCTTCTACAAGACGGGCGTGGTCTTCCTCGCCTGGCTGGCCGGCCATCAGGACCACTTCACCATGGTCGGCGGCCTGCAGTCCGCGCGCTCGCTGCCGCATCTGGCGAAGGCGTACGAACTCGCGGACCGGCTGGGCCTGTTCCCCGACCCGGAGCTGGCCGAATCCCGGATGCGTGCCCTGCTCGCGGTCAACGGAGGCACCCGATGAGCGACGGCCGACTCTCCATCAACCAGGAGACCATCAAGCAGTGGTCGCTGCCCGAGCTGGCCGAGGGCTGCGTCAAGGCGGGCGTCGACAAGGTCGGCCTGTGGCGGGCCCCCGTGCAGGAGTACGGCATCGAGCGCACCGCCCGACTCCTCGCCGATTCCGGCCTCTCGGTCACCAGCCTCTGCCGAGGCGGCTTCTTCACCGCCATCGACCCGGCGGAACGGGCCCGCGCCCTGGACGACAACCGCGCCGCGCTCGACGAGGCGGCGGCCCTGTCCACCGACACCCTGGTCCTCGTCTCCGGCGGCCTTCCCGTCGGCAGCAAGGACCTGCACGGCGCGCGTGAGCGGATCGCGGACGCCCTGGGCGAACTCGCACCGTACGCGGCCGAGCGAGGTGTCCGTCTGGCGATCGAACCGCTGCACCCGATGTTCGCCTCGGACCGCTGCGTCGTCTCCACGCTCTCCCAGGCCCTGGACATCGCGGAACGCTTCCCCGCCGAGCAGGTCGGGGTGGTCGTCGACACGTACCACATCTGGTGGGACGAGCAGGCGGCCGCACAGATCGCCCGGGCGGGCGCGGGCGGCCGTATCCACTCCTTCCAGCTGGCGGACTGGATCACCCCGCTTCCGGCGGGCGTCCTGGTCGGCCGGGGCCAACTGGGCGACGGTGCCGTGGACTTCCGCGCGTTCCGTTCGCTGGTCGAGGCCACCGGTTTCGACGGCCCCATCGAGGTGGAGATCTTCAACGAGGACCTCTGGGCCCGCGACGGCGCCGAAGTCCTCGCGGAGGTCGCGTCCCGGTACGCCGAACACGCCTGCTGAGAAGGCTTTTTGCCGCCAGGGTAAAGAGATCACCAAGACGTGCAACCGTTCGGCACCCTGCCGGGTCATATCTGGCGTCGGGTGCTCCCGGGGAGGGATCCGGGGGGATCGGGAAGCCCTGACGGAGGGGGAAAGCGAGGGGGCCCGGTCTTCTGACCGGGCCCGTTTCGCCTTGTCGGGACCGTCTCGCGAATTCCCGACGTTTCATCGCATGCTGATCAATAGGCCGAGTTGACGTTGTCGATCGAGCCGTAGCGCTGTGCCGCGTAGTTGCAGGCGGCGGTGATGTTGGCGACCGGGTCGTAGATGTTCCACGAGGTGCCGGGGACGTGATACGCCCTGAAGGTCGGGTCGATGACCTGGAGCAGTCCCTTGGACGGGATGCCCTTGGCGGCGTTGGAGTCCCAGTTGTTGATGGCATTCGGGTTGCCGCTCGACTCGCGCATCAGATTGCGGTGGATCCCGTGGTAGGAGCCCGGGATGCCCTGCGCGCGCATGATCTCCAGCGACTGGTTGATCCAGTTGCTGACGCTGCTGCCGGACTGGGCGGGCGCGGCCGAGGCGGCCGGAGCGCCGACGAGGGAGCCGGCGACGACTGCGGCTCCTGCGGCGGCCATGCCCAGTGAGATCTTCTTGGTCTGGGTCATGTGAGCGAACTTCTTGGACATCGCGGAGATCTGCATCGGAAATTACCTCTTCCGTGGGGATGCCGAGAAGTTTTAAGCGTGGTTCTAGTTCTGGTCAATGACCCTCTTTACTATCGGAATACGTACAGATATTGGGCAATGGTCTTAAAGCCGCCGCAAACAGGCCACGAAACGGACTTTTTGTCCTACTAGGTCGCATCATGGTGACGTGTGTCATATAGTCCACATCACACATCGGAAAGCATCAAATGCTGCCAAAACGGACATTGAAATATTGCCCATGCCGGCGGGAAAGCCTTCTGTTCGGCCCGTGTGATGAATGAAATGCGTGGCGTAATGAAAACGCGGTCGGGTTATTGAAGCCTTCTCGGTGACGTCCCGTGTCCGTGGACGCCCGACGGCCGCGGCTACGCCCGGTCGTTCTTCCGTGTCGATGTACGACTTCGCGACCCGGGAGTCCGTGCTGCGGCTCCTGCTGGCCGGCAACGCGGGTTCCTCTGTGCAGTAGTTGGGGCGATATGCCGTGGAACACGGCACGGGCGTATGCCTCCGTAGGGAGCAGGCCAGGGATGAGAGACGCGGCGTACGGGCGGATTTCCGTAGCCTCACGCTCCAACTCGGCAGCCACCGCGAAGTACCGGGCGAACTTCGAAGTCGCCCATCCAACGGACAAAGAAGCCGTCGGTCTTCAACGCGATGTCGAGGCGGTGCGCGTCATCCGGCTTCGGCCGCCGCCGCCCCGCCTCGTCATGACTGATCAGCGTCGGCGGGCACATTGCCTGTTCGCTCAGGGCCTCCTGAGAGAAGTGTCGGTCAATGGCACGTTCGGGGTGGTGGGTCAGCGGAAGAGGTCGAGGAACCCGTTCACCCGGATCCCGACGGACACGATCGCCAGGAGTGCGCAGCCCACGGCCGCCAAGGACTGGCCGAACGAACCCGCCTCCGGCGCGTCACCCCGTGCCTCAGCGAGCGTGTCCCAGGTGACCGGGTGGCCGAGGGCCTTGGAGGCGGCGGCCCGCACGGCTGCCAACTGCTGCTCGACAAAGGGGGAGTCGGCCGCCGATTCCTGGCCTTGCCAGGCCAGGGCGCGCATCCACCGTGCGGGGTCGCTGTACCTCTCCTCAAACGCGGCGACCTCGTCAGGAAGCCTGTCCTCTTCGAGGCAGGTCCCCCACCGGCCGGCCTCGCCGAGGGGGCCGGCTACGACAGGGCGCTGCCGATGTGGCAGCCCGAGGTGGAGCGGGCCAGGGCGAACTGCGCCGCCCGGTCGCTCGACGACACCAGCCCCGCTCTTCAGGGCGGGGAGGAGTCACGCAGGGAAACCGAAGATTGACTGTGGCGGGCGGGAGCGAGATCGGCAGCACCAGGAGCTCGACGAGGCCACCCAGCGCCGGATCGCCATGGGCTGCACCGTCGCCTTCTTCCGCCGGTACCTCATGGGCGACACGTCGGCGGAGGCACTCCTGACCGGCCGGGAGAAGCTGCCCGACGTGCCGGATGTGGTGAAGGTGGAGTATGCGAAGCCGCGCTGAAGCGGCGGTCCGGCCGGTCGCGGCGTGAGTGGGCGAGGAGGCGTGATGCGAACCAGCGACGAGATCTATCACCGGGTCCGCTGGGATCCGCGGTTCGACCCTGCCCGGTTCGTGCTGGGGATCAGCCAGCGCGGGGATGCCTGCAAACGCATCCCGCTGCCTTCATTCGTGCCCGGGGGCGACATCCCGTGGCACCGGGTGGTGTTCATCGAGGCGGACGGCGAGGTGGTCTGGGACCGGGCCACGGGCGTGGACCGCGTCGATGCGTCGGGCGCCGGCCGGGTGCGGGACCCGCAAGCGGACCTGAGCTTCGATACGAGCTCCGGCAGGGGCGATCCCGTCGGCGTCCTCGACGTGCCCCCGACGGCCCGCACAGCGGTGGCCTGGATCCCGCCTGCGGAGCTGTGGCCGCCGATCCAGGACATCCGCCAGGATTACGATCCGCAGATCCACCGGTGGCCGCCGCACGTCAATGTGCTCTTCGGCTTCGTGCCGGAGTCCGACTTCGAGCGGGCCGCCCCGCTGCTCGCCGCGGCGACGGCCGAGACGCCGGTCTTCACCGCCCGGCTGGACGGGGTGCGCACCTTCCGGCACAGGACGTACTTCACCGTGTGGCTCGACCCGACGGCAGCCGGCCAGGCGCCGTGGGCCCACCTGCACCGCCTGCTGCGGCAGCGGTTCCCGCGCTGCAGCGGGCCCGCCAAGAACTTCACCCCACATCTGTCCCTGGGTCGGACCCGGGATCCGCGGCGAGTCACCGCCGACTGTGTCACCCGGCTCGACACCATGGCGGCGACAGTCTGGGAACTCGTCCTGCTCTCACGCAGGGGCGACGGGCCGATGCGGCCACGGGCCACGGTCGCCCTGCGAACGGGCGAGGTCCGCCGGCTGCCCGCGCCCGGGACAGGAGCGCCGGGCCCGGAGGACACGGCATGGCTCTCCGGGATCACCGACAGATGAGGCCATGGCCGACTGGGGCAGAGCGCCGCCGGACAACAGCTTCCCAGCCGCTCCGACCGCCCTCCTCGGCGAGCGTCTTGATGCCCTCGAAGCGTGCTCCCACCACGGGCCCGTTCGCCCCGTCGAGCCAGGCGACGCGCCGCAACTCCGGGCTGAACCGGGCCGGCAGGCGGATGTCCGTCACCAGCTCCCGGGCCCGTGGCACGGCTGCCTCGATATGGACAACACTATGCACGCTCGGACCATCGGTGCATTCCAAGGCGTCCTCCTCACACCGGAGTTGCTGATCATTCCGATGCGCTGCTCAGGCGCCGTCACCACAGGAAACGGGCGGCCTCCGAGGCCGGGAATGCGTTGTCGGTGGGAACCGATACCGTCGGAACATGTCCAACATGGCCGTCCTCGAAGGGGTCCTGGAGCGGATCACCTACGCCAACGAGGAGAACGGGTACACCGTCGCCCGCGTCGACACGGGTCGGGGTGCGGGCGATCTGCTGACGGTCGTCGGGTCGCTGCTCGGTGCCCAGGTCGGGGAGTCCCTGCGGATGGAAGGGCGCTGGAGCTCGCACTCCCAGTACGGCAAGCAGTTCACGGTGGAGAACTACACGACCGTGCTGCCCGCCACCATCCAGGGCATCCGCCGCTATCTCGGCTCCGGCCTGATCAAGGGCATCGGCCCGGTGATGGCGGACCGGATCACCACCCACTTCGGCGTCGACACCCTCGACGTCATCGAGCAGGAGCCGAAGCGGCTCGTCGAGGTGCCCGGGCTCGGGCCGAAGCGGACGAAGATGATCGCCGCGGCCTGGGAGGAGCAGAAGGCGATCAAGGAGGTGATGGTCTTCCTCCAGGGGGTCGGCGTCTCCACTTCCATCGCCGTCCGTATCTACAAGAAGTACGAGGACGCGTCGATCTCCGTCGTGAAGAACCAGCCCTACCGGCTGGCCGCCGACGTCTGGGGCATCGGCTTCCTCACCGCCGACAAGATCGCCCAGGCGGTCGGCATCCCGCACGACAGCCCGGAGCGGGTGAAGGCCGGGCTGCAGTACGCGCTGTCGCAATCAACCGACCAGGGCCACTGCTTCCTCCCCGAGGAGCGGCTGATCGCCGATGGGGTGAAGCTGCTCCAGGTCGATACGGGGCTGGTCATCGAGTGCCTCGCCGAACTGGCCGAGGACCCGGAAGGCGTCGTACGGGAGAAGGTGCCCTCGCCCGAGGGCGGCGAGCCGGTCACGGCCGTGTATCTCGTGCCGTTCCACCGCGCCGAGGTCGCGCTCGCCGCGCAGGTGCAGCGGCTGCTGCGGACGCCCGAGGACCGGATGCCGACCTTCCAGGACGTCGACTGGGCCAAGGCGCTGACCTGGCTCGCGGGCCGTACGGGGGCGAAACTGGCCCCGGAGCAGGAGGCCGCGGTGCGGCTGGCGCTCAGCCGTAAGGTCGCCGTCCTGACCGGTGGGCCCGGCTGCGGGAAGTCGTTCACCGTCCGGTCCATCGTCGAGCTGGCCCGCGCCAAGAAGGCCAAGGTGGTGCTGGCCGCGCCCACCGGGCGGGCGGCCAAGCGGCTCTCCGAGCTGACCGGGGCCGAGGCGTCCACCGTGCACCGGCTGCTCGAACTGAAACCGGGGGGCGATGCCGCGTACGACCGGGACCGGCCGCTGGACGCCGATCTGGTCGTGGTCGACGAGGCGTCGATGCTGGATCTGCTGCTCGCCAACAAACTGCTGAAGGCGGTGGCACCCGGTGCCCACCTCCTGCTCGTGGGGGATGTCGACCAGCTGCCGTCGGTCGGCGCGGGGGAGGTGCTGCGCGATCTGCTCGCCGACGGCAGCCCCGTTCCGGCGGTCCGGCTGACCACGATCTTCCGCCAGGCCCAGCAGTCCGGAGTCGTCACCAACGCGCACCGGATCAACTCCGGAGTACCGCCCCTCACCCAGGGCCTCACGGACTTCTTCCTCTTCGTGGAGGACGAGACTCAGGACGCGGGCGTGCTCGCGGTGGACGTCGCCGCCCGCCGTATTCCGGCCAGATTCGGGCTGGACGCGCGGCGTGACGTACAGGTCCTCGCCCCGATGCACCGCGGCCCGGCCGGGGCGGGCACGCTCAACGGGCTCCTCCAGCAGGCCATCACTCCGGCCCGTCCCGACCTGCCCGAGAAGCGGTTCGGCGGCCGGGTCTTCCGGGTCGGCGACAAGGTCACCCAGATCCGTAACAACTACGACAAGGGGGAGAACGGCGTCTTCAACGGCACGGTCGGCGTCGTCACCGCCCTCGACCTGGACGAACAGCGGCTGACGGTACTGACCGACGAGGACGAGGAGATCGGTTACGACTTCGACGAGCTGGACGAGCTGGCCCACGCGTACGCCATGACGATCCACCGCTCCCAGGGCAGCGAGTACCCGGCCGTCGTCATCCCCGTCACCAAGAGCGCCTGGATGATGCTCCAGCGGAACCTGCTGTACACCGCCGTGACCAGGGCCAAGAAGCTCGTCGTGCTGGTCGGCTCGCGGCAGGCGATCGGCCAGGCGGTCCGCACGGTTTCCGCAGGCAGACGCTGTACGGCGCTGGATTACCGGCTGTCAGGGGGTCTGGGCGGAGGATCGCCGGAAAAAATGATCGATCAAATCGGTGGGAAACATCACGGAGGCCTTCCGGAACCGGAGTCAAGGGGGCAGGATGAGTAAGCTCGCGGCACTCAGTGCCGCGAGTAGGTCCAATGGACGACCCCGAGTGCACTCTCCTGAGCCAAATGGGGGAGGGTGGAGACAGTCAGGGAACCTCGAAGAAGAGGCACTACGTCGGTGAGGGATGACGTGAGCGAGCACACCAATAACGCTGTAGTACTGCGGTACGGCGATGGCGAGTACACCTACCCGGTGATCGACAGCACCGTCGGCGACAAGGGCTTCGACATCGGGAAGCTCCGGGCCAATACCGGCCTGGTCACGCTGGACAGCGGATACGGCAACACCGCAGCGTATAAATCCGCCATCACCTACCTCGACGGTGAGCAGGGCATCCTGCGCTACCGCGGCTACCCGATCGAGCAGCTCGCCGAGCGCTCGACGTTCCTCGAGGTCGCGTACACGCTCATCAACGGTGAGCTTCCCAAGGTCGACGAGCTGTCGACCTTCAAGAACGAGATCACCCAGCACACGCTGCTGCACGAGGACGTCAAGCGGTTCTTCGACGGCTTCCCGCGCGACGCCCACCCGATGGCCATGCTGTCCTCGGTCGTCAGCGCGCTGTCCACGTTCTACCAGGACAGCCACAACCCGTTCGACGAGGAGCAGCGTCACCTCTCGACGATCCGTCTGCTGGCCAAGCTGCCGACGATCGCCGCGTACGCGTACAAGAAGTCGATCGGCCACCCCTTCGTCTACCCGCGCAACGACCTCGGGTACGTCGAGAACTTCCTGCGCATGACCTTCTCGGTCCCCGCCCAGGAGTACGACCTGGACCCGGTCGTCGTCTCCGCGCTCGACAAGCTGCTCATCCTGCACGCGGACCACGAGCAGAACTGTTCGACCTCCACCGTGCGTCTGGTCGGCTCCTCGCAGGCGAACATGTTCGCCTCGATCTCCGCCGGTATCTCGGCGCTGTGGGGCCCGCTGCACGGTGGCGCCAACCAGTCGGTGCTGGAGATGCTCGAAGGCATCCAGGCCAACGGCGGCGATGTCGACTCCTTCATCCGCAAGGTGAAGAACAAGGAGGACGGCGTCCGGCTGATGGGCTTCGGCCACCGCGTCTACAAGTCCTTCGACCCGCGCGCGAAGATCATCAAGGCCGCGGCCCACGACGTGCTGTCCGCGCTCGGCAAGTCCGACGAGCTGCTCGACATCGCGCTGAAGCTGGAGGAGCACGCGCTCTCCGACGAGTACTTCGTCTCGCGCAACCTCTACCCCAACGTGGACTTCTACACGGGTCTGATCTACCGGGCCATGGGCTTCCCGACCGAGATGTTCACCGTGCTCTTCGCGCTCGGCCGGCTTCCCGGCTGGATCGCCCAGTGGCACGAGATGATCAAGGAGCCGGGTTCCCGCATCGGCCGCCCGCGCCAGATCTACACCGGCGAGGTCCTGCGTGACTTCGTCCCGGTCGAAGGCCGCTGAACCTCGTACCGCCCCTGCACCACCCCGGCCGCCGAGGCCGGTCGTCTTCGCCCCGAGTACCGCGCTTTCGCACAGAGCGCGGTGTCCGGGGCGATTTGCGTGACCGACGCAGCCGCGCGCGATGCCGCATGCCGGGCCGACAGCGAGAAGCGCCCCGCCATCGATCCCCCCACGGGCCGACAGCGAGGCGCTTCCCATATCCCGGAGCGGATTCCCCCCACGGGATCCGGCCGGGCGTCTGCGGGAGCCGAAGCTCCTGGGCGCTCCTCACCTACTGCGAGCTGCGCTCTTCACTTGTACTTCCAGTGCGGTCCGCCGGGGTACGTACGCACGGGAGGGCCGCTCAAAGCTCCCCGGTGCACGTGCCCCGGCCAACGCTTGCCCGAAGCATCCCCCAAGACACTTCGATGGACGTCCCCCAAGACATCCTTGGCATCGCACTCTTAGACTCGCGAACCCACCGGATGGTTACCCTGAAACCGGTGTGATCTAAATCTCTTTGTGGAAGTTACGTGAAGGCGCGCAACCGCAGGCTGTTCGTCACGACGAAGACCGATGAGAACGCCATCGCCGCTCCCGCAATCATAGGGTTGAGCAGGCCAAATGCCGCAAGGGGTAGGGCGGCTACGTTATAGCCGAATGCCCAGAAGAGATTGCCCTTGATGGTCGCCAGGGTGCGCCGGGAGAGCCGGATCGCATCGGCCGCCACCTTGAGATCTCCACGAACGAGGGTCAGATCGCTCGCCTCGATCGCGGCGTCCGTACCGGTTCCCATCGCCAGGCCGAGATCGGCGGTGGCGAGAGCGGCCGCGTCGTTGACTCCGTCACCGACCATGGCTACGGAGCGTCCCTGGGCCCGGAGCCGCTCGATGACGTGAACCTTCTCCTCGGGCAGGACCTCGGCATGGACCTCGTCGATTCCGACGGCGTGGGCCACGGCGTCCGCCACGGCCCGGTTGTCGCCGGTCAGCAGAACGGGACGGAGGCCGAGCGCGCGCAGCTCGGCGACGGCTGCCGCGCTGGACTCCTTGACCGCGTCGGCGACGGCGAGGACGCCGCGTGCCTGCCCGTCCCAGGCGACCACGATCGCGGTACGGCCCTGAGCCGCCGCGTCCGCCACGGCGCCGGACAGGTCGTCGGGGATGTCGATGCCCGCGTCGGCGAGCAATTGCGGACGGCCGACCAGTACCTGGTGCCCGTCGACCGTGCCGCGTACGCCGAGGCCCGCGACGTTGGCGAAGTCCTCGGGGGTGGGGAGGGGGCCGCCGATGCGTTCCGTGGCTCCGGCGGCGACGGCCTGGGCGATGGGGTGCTCGGAGGAGTGCTCCAGTGCGCCGGCCAGCCGCAGGAGCCGGGTCTCGTCGGTGCCGGGTGCGGGGTGGATGTCCTGGAGGGTCATACGGCCGGTGGTGACCGTGCCGGTCTTGTCGAGGACGATCGTGTCGATGCGGTGCGTGGTCTCCAGGACCTCGGGGCCCTTGATCAGGATGCCGAGCTGGGCGCCGCGTCCCGTACCGACCATGAGGGCGGTGGGAGTGGCGAGGCCCAGGGCGCAGGGGCAGGCGATGATCAGTACGGCGACGGCGGCGGTGAACGCGGCGGTCACGTCGTCCGTGACGAGCAGCCACGCGATCAGGGTGGCCACTGCGAGCACCAGCACCACGGGGACGAAGACCGCGGAGATCCGGTCGGCGAGGCGCTGCACCTCGGCCTTGCCGTTCTGCGCGTCCTCGACGAGCCTCGCCATCCGTGCCAGCTGGGTGTCGGCGCCGACCCGGGTGGCTTCGACGACGAGCCGGCCGGAGGCGTTCACGGTGGCCCCGGTGACCCGGTCGCCGACGCCCACATCGACCGGGACGGACTCGCCGGTGAGCATGGAGGCGTCCACGGCGGACGCGCCCTCGACGACGGTGCCGTCGGTGGCGATCTTCTCGCCGGGGCGGACGACGAAGCGGTCGCCTACGGTGAGCCGGCCGACGGGGATACGTACCTCAGTGCCGCCCCGGAGGACGGAGACGTCCTTCGCGCCCAGGTGCATCAGCGCGCGCAGGGCGGAACCGGCCTTCCGCTTGGACTTGGCCTCCAGGTAGCGGCCCAGCAGGATGAAGGTGACGACGCCGGCCGCGACCTCCAGATAGATGGTGGACGGGCCTTCCCCGAGCCCTCGGCTCCGCTCGAGCAGGGAAGACCCCATTGCGCGCGAGACGGTGAAGTCGAAGCCGTGCCGCATCCCGGTCATGCCTGCGTCACCGAGGAAGAGCGCCCACAGGGACCAGCCGAAGGCAGCGAGGGTGCCGACCGAGACCAGGGTGTCCATGGTGGCCGCGCCGTGCCGGAGATTGGTCCAGGTGGCGCGGTGGAAGGGCAGTCCGCCCCAGACGACGACGGGGGCGGCCAGGGTGAGGGAGAGCCACTGCCAGTTGTCGAACTGGAGGGCAGGGACCATCGCGAGCAAGACGACGGGGGCGGCGAGGACGGCCGAGACGATCAGGCGCTGACGCAGTGATGCGAGGGCGTCGGCGGCCTTCCGCTCGGCGGGGTCGTCGGCGTAGGCCTCGGTCTCGGCTTCGGTGCCTGTGCCTGTGCCTGTGCCTGTGTCGGTCGGGCTTTCGGTGGCCTGCTCGGTGCGGACTCGGGTGCTGTGCGGGCCGCCGTCCTCGGGGGTGCCCGTGACGGTGATCGCGGGCGTGGCCGGTGCCGCGGCACGCGCCGGGGTGGGCGGTGCCGATTCGGGGCGGCGTAGCGGCTGAGCGGTATAGCCGGTCTTCTCGACTGTGGCGATCAGATCCGCGAGGTCGGTCCCTGAGCCGAAGGAGACACGGGCCTTCTCGGTCGCGTAGTTGACGGTGGCGGTGACGCCGTCCATCCGGTTGAGCTTCTTCTCGACGCGGGCCGCGCAGGAGGCGCAGGTCATCCCGCCGATCGTGAGTTCGGCCCGCGAGCTCTCCGCTGCCGGGGTCGCGGCCTCTGTTGCACTGTGCATGTCCGAACTCCTGAAACGCCGACCGGGCCGTACCCCACCAGTATCTGCTGGTCGGTCCGGCCCGGCGGCAAAGGGGGGTTATACGGGTGTATCCGGTGTATCGGGTATGCCCCGATGGCGTTCAGGCCCGGCCGACGAGCTCGTAGCCGGCCTCGTCGACTGCGGCGCGCACGGCGTCCTCGGCCAGCGGGGCCCGGGAGACGACGGTCACCTGGCCGGTGGCGGCGACGGCCTTCACCGAGGTGACGCCGTCGATGCCGGAGATCTCCTCGGAGACGGCACCTTCGCAGTGGCCGCACGTCATGCCGGACACCTGGTAGACGGTGGTCACCCCGCCCACAGGGGCGCCGGAGTCCGCACCGTCGTGGCAGGAGCCGCTGGGCGAGCAGCAGGAGCCGGTGGCCTGGGGGAGCTGGGTCTCGGCGGTCATGGTGTTCTCCTCTTCGACGAGCACAAAAGGGCGTGGTGTGTCGGGAACCCCGGGAGACCCGTGTGCCCCAACACTCATCACACTATACCCCTAGGGGGTATAAATGCGAGTGTTCGCTGTGCGCGCTGGCTCGTCGGTGGGGGCCGGGGTGCATCCCTGTGCGAAGAGTGCGCGGCTCGGGCCGGCGTCGGCGGCCCGGGCGGCCGGATCGCGATGCCGTGCATCGAGTCCCGGAGTGAGTGCAGCACGGTGGCGCCGAGGCGTGTGGCGTTCGCGGGCGCGGCGAGGCGGAAACGCCCGTTCGGCCTCCGGGGGGAGAGTGGGACGCCGCCCGGCGGCAGCCTGTCCGGGGGTCGTGCCCGAATGGTGCGGGCGGTCCCGCGCGGCTACCTCGGTCTCCAGCGGGGCGTGCAGGCCTGAGCCCTTCATGGCGACAGCGAAGTGCGAGCGTCGGAGCCGCGAGCTTCGCTGTCGCCTGATTTGTCCGAATTCCGCGAGGTGTGGGCTATTGGGCATCCGGGGGAGCGGGGGGCGTCGCGTCGCAGACCAGTGGCTCCAGATAACGGAGCAATGCGGTCTTCAGCTCCCTGATGTACGCGTCCCGCTCGGCGCCCTCGTGGGCCATGATCAGGTCGAGTCCGCCCTTGAAGAGGATGAAGATTATGTTGGCGGTACGGGCGATCTGGGCGGGCGGAGTGTCCGGCAGGTAGCCGCCGAGGATCGCCTCGACGCGGTCGAGCATGGTCATGTGCAGCGCGTCGTGCCCCTGGGTGATCATTCCGGGGATCTCGGAACCGTGCATAAGGACGGTGAAGGCCGGATTCTCGCAGTTGAAGGCGATCAGCGGATCGAGGGTGGCGTCCAGCATCCGGTCCAGCGGGAGCGTCAGGTGATCCGGGAGGAACGCGGCGCCGTATGTCTCCCGCCAGCGGTTCAGGAGTTGGTCGCCGAGTTCGACGGCGATGGCCTCCTTGTTGGGGAAGAACTGGTAGAGCGTGCCCGGTGAGACGCCTGCCTCGCGGGCGATGGCGTTGGTGCTCGCCGCGGTGTAGCCGGTTGTGCAGAAGACATTGGCCGCCGCTTTGAGGAGCTGCGTGATGCGGGCTTCGCCGCGGGCCTGGCGGCGACGGGGGCGGGTGGCGCCGGCGGCCGCTTCGGGGCGTGCGCTGCTGGTGCTGTTGGCGCCGCCCGTGATGCGTGCGCTGCCGCCCGCGCCCCCGGTGCCGCTCGTGGCTGAGGGGTTCGCGGTGCCGCCCGCGCCGCCCGTGCCCCTGGCGCTTCCGGTGCCCTTCGCTCTGGCCTCCGACACGGTCAATCCCCAGCTTTCATGACGCGGTTGACAAACACGAGCGGTCGCTCGCATTCTTGTTGAAACGCGAGCGATGACTCGTGTTTGCCAGTGTAATTGGCAACGACTGATCCATGCTGCCCTGCGCGGCCGCCTTGTGTGGCCGTCTCGCGCCGCTGGATCCGGGGGGAAGGGGACATCGCGCCATGCCTGAAGTCAACAGTCCGGAGCGTCTGGGGGGCTGGACCCGCTTCGTCACTGCGCGACCACGGCTCGCGCTGCTCGCGGCCCTGGTCATCACGGCGCTCGCCGTGTTCGCGGGCAGCGGGGTGGTCGACAAGATGGGCAGCGGCGGCTGGGAGGCCCCGGACGCCGAATCGACCTATACGACCAAGGCGCTGGAGCGCGAGTTCCCCGCATCCCAGCCGAATCTGTTGCTGCTCGTGGACAGCGGCAGCGCATCGGTCGACGATCCGGCGGTGGCCGCCGAGGCGGCCCGGCTGACCGAGCGGCTGGCCGGAGAGAAGGACATCACGGGCGTCGGCTCGTACTGGCAGAGCAAGGCACCCGCACTGCGTGCCGAGGACGGGCGAGAAGCGTTGATCGCCGCCCGGATAGAAGGCGACGACAAGGCGATGGGCGAGGTCCTGGACCGGATAGCCCCCGCATACCGTGGTGCGCACGGCCCTGTGGAGGTCTCGGTCGGCGGCCCGGTCGCCGTACGGCACGAGATGCAGACGATCATCCAGGAGGACCTGCTGCGGGCCGAGATGATCGCGCTGCCGGTGACGCTCGTGCTGCTGGTCATGGTCTTCGGAAGTGCGATCGCCGCCCTGCTGCCGCTCGGTGTGGGCATCGTCGCGATCCTGGGGACCAATGCCGTGCTGCGCGGCATCACCGAATTCACCGACGTCTCGGTCTTCGCTCAGAACCTCACCACGGCCCTCGGTCTCGGACTTGCCATCGACTACGCGCTGTTCATCGTGCGCCGGTTCAGGGAAGAGCTCGCGACCGGGGCGGACACCCGGGCGGCTGTGGGGGCGACGCTGCGCACTGCGGGGCGCACGGTGCTGTTCTCCGCGCTGACCGTTGCGGTTTCGCTCGCCGCGATGCTGGTCTTCCCGCAGTACTTCCTGCGCTCGTTCGCCTACGCGGGGATCGCCGTGGTGCTGCTGGCGGCTGCCGCCGCGCTGATCCTGCTCCCGGCCGCGCTGATGCTGCTCGGACCACGGGTCAACTCGCTGGATCTGCGCCGACTGCTGCGACGGGGGGACGGGCGCACGGGCGGGCGTGTCGAGCTGTCCGCGTCCGCCTCAGCCGAATCCGGCAGCGGGTGGGGCCGGTTCGCGGCCCTCGTGATGCGTCGGGCGCCGGTCTTCGCCGTCCTCACCACCGTGGGTCTCGTCCTGCTCGGACTGCCCTTCCTCGGGGTGAAGTTCGGTACGGCGGACGATCGCCAGCTGCCCGCGACCGCCGAGTCGCATGTCGTCCAGCAGCACATCCGGGACGGCTTCCCCGGCAGCCCGGGCGGCGGCCTCGAAGTACTCGCGGAGGGTGCGGCGACGCCGGCCCAATACACCGAATACCGCAGCAGGATCGCCGGCCTTCCCGGTGTGCTGCGGGTCGACGGGCCGGTCACGACGGGGCGGTTCGCCTACTTCAGCGTGCTGCCCGACGGCGAGTCCGTGGGGGAGGGGTCCCAGCGGCTCGTGCAGGACCTCCGGGCCGAGCCCGCCCCCTTCGACACCTCGGTGACGGGCACGGCAGCCGTCCTGGTCGACTCCAAGCACGCCATCGCGGACCGGCTGCCCTGGGCAGTGGGCATCATCGTCGTGGTGACACTGCTTCTGGTCTTCCTGCTTACCGGAAGCGTGCTGATCCCCCTCCAGGCGGTCGTGCTCAACGCGCTGAGTCTCACGGCGATGTTCGGAGCGGTCGTCTGGGTCTTCCAGGACGGGCATCTGTCCGGACCGCTCTCCTTCACCAGCACCGGGGACATAGAGACGACACTGCCGGTGCTGATGTTCTGCGTCGCCTTCGGACTCTCCATGGACTACGGGGTCTTCCTGCTCTCCCGGATCAAGGAGGAGTACGACCGCACCGGGGACCACGAGCGGTCGGTGACCTTCGGGCTGCGGCACACCGGCGGGCTGATCACCGCGGCAGCCGTGATCCTGGCGGTGGTGATGGTCGCCATCGGTACGTCACGGGTGGCCAACACCAAGATGCTGGGCCTCGGCATCGCCCTGGCCGTGCTGATGGACGCCATGGTGGTGCGCAGCCTGCTGGTTCCTTCCGTGATGAAGCTGATGGGCAAGGCCACCTGGTGGGCACCCGCTCGGCTCCGGGCCTTCCACCGGAGGTTCGGCCTGAGCGAAGGGACGTCCGTGCCGCTGCCGGCCGAGGAGATATCGATGGACGCTCCGGAGCGGGACAAGATCACCAGCGGAGCGTAGATTCGGCCGCCCGGACGACGGGCGCGGAGCGCATCGCGGCGCGGACCGGATAACGGCGCGGAGCGGATAACGGCGCGGAGCGGACTACGGGGCTGAACGAAGGGCTGGGCCGATGCGAGCAGTGGTATTCGAGGAGTTCAAGCAGGACGCCAGGGTGCGGGAAGTGCCGGACCCGAGCCCGTCCGGCCAGGGTGTCGTGGTCCGCGTCGCGGCCACCGGGCTGTGCCGCAGTGACTGGCACGGCTGGATGGGTCACGACCCCGACATCACCCTGCCCCATGTGCCCGGTCATGAACTCGCCGGTGTGGTCGAGGCGGTGGGGAGCGGTGTCGTCAACTGGCGACCCGGCGACCGGGTCACCGTGCCCTTCGTCTGTGCGTGCGGCCGCTGTCCCGCCTGTGCGGCCGGAGCCCAGCAGGTCTGCGAGCGGCAGACCCAGCCCGGCTTCACCCACTGGGGCTCGTTCGCCGAGTACGTGGCGCTGGAGCAGGCCGACGTCAATCTGGTCTCCGTTCCCGAGGGCCTGTCCTTCGCCACGGCGGCCGGTCTGGGGTGCAGGTTCGCCACGGCGTTCCGGGCGGTCGTGGCTCAGGGGCGGGTGGCGCCGGGCGAGTGGGTCGCGGTGCACGGTTGCGGAGGGGTCGGGCTCTCGGCCGTCATGATCGCGGTGGCCTGTGGGGCCAGGGTCGTCGCGGTCGACGTCTCAGCGGGCGCTCTCGAACTGGCGCGGGCGTTCGGCGCGGTGGAGTGCGTGGACGCGTCCACGCACCCGGGCGGGGCGGACGAGGCGGTACGCGAACTGACGGGCGGCGGGGCCCATCTGTCACTCGACGCGCTGGGCTCCCCGGTGACCTGCGCCGCCTCGGTGCGGAGCCTGCGCCGACAGGGCCGCCATGTGCAGATCGGGCTGCTGCCCACGGCCGCCGGTGACCCCGTCGTGCCCATGGCGCGGGTGATCGGCCTGGAGCTGGAGATGCTCGGCAGTCATGGCATGGCCGCGCACGCGTACCCGCCGATGATGGACATGATCCTGGCCGGCACCCTGCGCCCCGATCTGCTGGTGACCTCCACCATCGGCCTGGACGCGGCCCCGGCGGCGCTCGCCGCGATGGGTACGGCGCCCGGGCCAGGGGTGACGATCATCCTGCCGTCGAGCGGTGGGACGTACACCCCGGCGAAGGAGTGAGGCCCCGTACGGCGGCAGATGGGAGTCGTTTCCCGTACGGGGCCGGAGGTGTCAGTCCCTGCGTCCTCGGTTGCCGGGTCTTGAGGCGACCCAGGCGCGGATGGTGTCCGCGTACCAGTAGGGCTTGCCGCTCTCCACATGGTCGGGTGACGGGAGGAGGCCGTGTTTGCGGTAGGAGCGGACGGTGTCCGGCTGTACCCGGATGTGCGCGGCAATGTCCTTGTAGGACCAGAGTCTTCTGTCCGTCATGTATGACACCTCTCTGCGCCGCAGCGCAGCCGGGCAGGCCGTCGGGGGAGCTGCGGCGCGAACGCTGACGATCGTTCAGCCTGCGTCCGGTGCAACGAGAGGGGGAGAGTTCCGGGGAGGGGCTGTCGAGCGCCTGTGACGGAAGACCCGCGTAACGGAGACATATGTGACGAGGAGGTGATCTCTGTTACAGAAGGCGTGCATGGCGCCAGGGGCTATGGGAGAGGGGTCCGGCGTGCCGGGTTACGCCGGCGGATAGGGGAGAGGGGTCGTGCGGGTCGGTCCCGCGTGCCAGAGCGCCGACCAGGTGACCGGGGTGACCAGGCCGTCCGGCACGAGCGGCGGATTGTCCGCCTGGAAGCGCTGTACGGCGAGGAGGGTCTGCGGTCCGAACGTTCCGTCGAGCGCCGACCACGGCAGATAGTGGCGGTTGGCCAGCATGCACTGCACCTGGGAGACCCGATCGCCCTGGTCGCCGTACACGGTGAGCCCGTCGCCGTCGTAGAAGACGCAGACGGGGCTCGAGCCGGGCGGTGGCGGCGGGTTGTGCTCGTCGGCCGAGGCGCCCGGGGCAGCGGCGAGGGCGGCGGCCAGAGCGACGACGGCCAGGGCCGAGGTCCCGGCCGTCCTGCGGGACGACAACATTTTCCGGATCATGGCGAGTTGCTCCTGGTGCGGTGGTGTGTGCGGTGGTGTGTGCGGTGGTGGTGGGGCGCGGCGGGGGCCGCGCACCGACTCTCATCGAGGACAACACCGCGTACCGCCACTACGTCACTTCCCGGGGCCGTTCGGCGTGTCAGGGTTCCCGGTGCGGGCTGCCGCAGGAGCGGAGGAAGTCCCGGGTGCGGCGGGCGATGGGGAAGGGCTTGTCGGGCGGGCAGGGGTACATGTCCTGCTCGACGATGGCGAAGAGATCGACGTCCAGCTTGCGGGCGGCTGCGAGTACGGGCTCCAGCGCGGGCATCCCGCCCGGCGGTTCGCACATCACTCCGCGCGCCACGGCGGGGCCGAACGGCACTTCGTCCGCCACGACTTCGGCCAGGATCTCCGGGTCGACCTGCTTGAGATGCAGATAGCCGATCCGTTCGCCGTAGGTCTCGATCAGCTTGACGCTGTCGCCGCCGCAGTATGCGTAGTGGCCGGTGTCGAGGCAGAGCGAGACCAGTTCGGGATCGGTGGCGTCGAGGAAGCGGCTGACGTGCTCCTCGGTGTCGATGTGGGTGTCGGCATGCGGATGGACGACGATGCGCAGTCCGAAACGGTCCTGCACCTCGCGGCCCAGCCGCTCCGTCTGGGTGGTGAGGCTGCGCCACTGCTCCGCGGTGAGGCTGCGGTCCTCCAGGACCTCGCCCGTCCTGTCGTCGCGCCAGAACGACGGGATGACCACGAGATGCCCGGCGCCCATCGCCCGGGTGAGTGCCGCGATGTCGGCGACATGCGCCCAGGTCCGGTCCCAGACGTCCGTTCCGTGGTGCAATCCGGTGAAAACGGTCCCGGCCGAGACCGTGAGCCCGCGGCGGCGGGTCTCGTCGACGAGGCGGGCCGGGTCGGTCGGGAGGTAGCCGTACGGGCCGAGCTCGATCCACTCGTAACCCGCGGCGGACACCTCGTCGAGGAAGCGCTGCCAGGGCACTTGCCGCGGATCGTCGGGGAACCACACACCCCACGAGTCGGGTGCCGAACCGATACGGATACGGGCCGGGGCCAATGCGGAGGAGGTCATGCGGCCCAGCCTCCTGGCCCGGGAGACGCGTGTCAATCATTCGTCCTTATGTCCGGACAAAGCATTGACAGGGTTCCGGGGGAGGGCTAGACCTGGGAGCAGCCGCCCCGGTCGCCGGTCGAAGGGATGCATATGCCTGAGCTGTACGACGTGATCACCATGGGCCGGATCGGTGTGGATCTCTACCCCCTGCAGACCGGTGTGCCGCTGGCCCGGGTCGAGACATTCGGGAAGTTCCTCGGCGGCTCACCGACCAATGTCGCCGTTGCGGCAACCCGGCTCGGCCGGCGGACCGCCGTGGTGACCCGCACGGGCCGGGATGCCTTCGGGGAGTATCTCCACCACCAGTTGCGGGAGTTCGGGGTGGACGACCGGTGGGTGACGCCCGTCGACGCGTATCCGACGCCGGTCACCTTCTGCGAGATCTTCCCGCCCGACGACTTCCCGCTCTACTTCTACCGGCAGCCCAAGGCCCCCGACCTGGAGATCCACGAGTCGGAGCTGGACCTCGACGCGGTGCGGTCCGCCCGGGTCTTCTGGATGACGGGCACCGGGCTGTGCGCCGAACCGAGCCACACATCGACCCTCGCCGCCCTGCGCGCCCGCGGCCGGTCCGGCATCACCGTCTTCGACCTCGACTGGCGCCCGATGTTCTGGGACACCACAGAAGAAATGCCCGGTATCGCGTCCGACCCCGCCGCCCGCTACCGCGAGGCCCTCGCCCATTCCACCGTCGCCGTCGGCAACCTCGACGAATGCGAGATCGCGACCGGCGAGCGCGAACCGTACGCGGCCGCCCGCGCCCTGATCGCCGCGGGGGTCGAGCTGGCCGTCGTCAAACAGGGCCCCAAGGGCGTACTCGCCGTCCACCGCGACGGCACGGTGGCCGATGTGCCGCCGCTGCCCGTCGAGGTCGTCAACGGCCTCGGCGCCGGTGACGCCTTCGGCGGGGCGCTCTGCCACGGGCTGCTCGCAGGATGGGAGACCGAACACATCATGCGGTACGCCAACGCCGCCGGTGCCATCGTCGCCTCCCGGCTCGCCTGCTCGTCCGCCATGCCGTTCCCGTACGAAGTCGAAGCTGCCCTGACCGAAGGTGCTGTCACCTCCCGCCCCACCGGAGCCACCCCATGACGCCCCCGGCCTCCTCGGTCTCCGAACTCGTCCAGCTGCGCATGCGCCACCCCGAGGCCATCGCCGAAGCCGCCGCGCGACGCCGCAGACGCCCCCTCATCGGCAGCGGCGGCCGCCTGATGATCATCGCGGCGGACCATCCGGCCCGTGGCTCCCTGGCCGTCGGCGACCGCGAACTGGCCATGGCCAACCGCTTCGAGCTCCTGGACCGGCTCTGCCTCGCCCTCTCCCGCCCCGGTGTCGACGGCGTCCTCGCCACCGCCGACATCCTCGACGACCTGCTGCTCCTCGGCGCACTGGAGAACAAGGTGGTCGTCGGCTCGATGAACCGCGGCGGACTCGCGGGCGCCGCCTTCGAACTCGACGACCGCTTCACCGGCCACCGCCCCGAGGACCTCGCCCGGCTCCGCTTCGACGCGGGCAAGCTGCTGCTCCGTATCGACTACGACGACCCCGGCTCGCTCGACACCATGCACGCCACCGCCCGTGCCATCGACGCCATGGCCGCGCACCGGCTGCCCGTCTTCGTCGAGCCGTTCCTCTGCCGCCGCATGGACGGCCACGTCCGCAACGACCTCGGCGCGGAGGCGGTCACCACCTCGATCGCCATCGCCTCGGGGCTGGCCGGGACATCCGCGTACACCTGGCTCAAGGTCCCCGTCACCGAGAACCCCGACGACATGGCCCGGGTGATGGAGGCTTCGACGCTGCCCGCCGTGCTGCTGGGCGGCGAGGTGGGTGACGACCTGGACGGCGCGTTCGAGAAGTGGCGCACGGCGCTGCAACTGCCGACCGTCCAGGGCCTGGTGGTGGGGCGTTCGCTGCTCTACCCGGCCGACGGTGAGGTGGCCGCGGCCGTCGACACGGCCGTATCGCTGCTGGAGCCGAGAGGAACGGGCGGGGACCGGGTATCAAGTAGGGAATGGGTATGACGACGCACAACGAACCGCGGTACCACCTCGGCGCCGGGAGCGCGGCGAGCGGCCCCTACGCCCTCGACATCGACCCGAAGCGCGCCGGCTGGGACCGGTCGAGCCTGCGTGTGCTGGAGCTGGGGCCGGGCGGAGTTCACACGCTTGTCACCGGGGAGAGCGAATGGATCGTTCTGCCGTTGACCGGTGGCTGTACGGTGCACACCTCAGGTGAGATCTTTGAACTGCTGGGCCGGGAAAGCGTGTTCAGCGGGGTATCCGACTTCGCGTACGTACCGCGTGACGCCCATGCACAGATCGCCTCCGGCGCAGGAGGCCGCTTCGCCCTGGCAGGAGCGAAGTGCGAGCGACGACTCCCCGCTCGCTACGGCCCCGCGCCGGAGGTACCCGTCGAGCTGCGCGGCTCCGGGAACTGCTCCCGCCAGGTCAACAACTTCGCCGCCGCCGACACCTTCGAGTGCGACCGGCTGATCGCCGTCGAGGTACTCACCCCGGGCGGCAACTGGTCGTCCTACCCACCGCACAAGCACGACGAGCACCGCCCCGGCGTCGAGTCCGTGCTGGAGGAGATCTACTACTTCGAGGTGGAGGACGACGGCCTCGGCTACCACCGTGTGTCGCCGTCGAGGGACGGCGGTACGGATGTCCTCGCCGAGGTCCGCAGCGGTGACGCGGTCCTCATTCCCGACGGCTGGCACGGTCCGTCCATCGCCGCCCCCGGCCGCACGCTCTACTACCTCAATGTGATGGCGGGCCCGGGGGAGCAGCGGGAGTGGCTGATCAGCGACCACCCCGACCACGGCTGGATCCGTGACACCTGGCCGTCGCAGCCGGTGGACCCCAGACTCCCGCTCTACGGACCGGAGGCGACCTCGTGAGCGCACCACGCACCCGCAGGCTCACCACCGCCCAGGCCCTGGTGTCCTTCCTGTCCCGCCAGTACACCGAGCGCGACGGCCGGCGACAGCGCCTGATCAGCGCCACCTGGGGCATCTTCGGCCACGGCAATGTCGCCGGAGTCGGTCAGGCGCTCGTCGAGTCGGGCCGGGCGATGCCCTATCTCCAGGGCCGCAACGAGCAGGCCATGGTGCACGCCGCCGTCGGCTACGCCCGCCAGTCCGGCCGGCTCTCCGCGCACGCCGTCACCACCTCCATCGGCCCCGGCGCCACGAACCTCGTGACCGGCGCCGCCCTCGCCACCATCAACCACCTCCCCGTCCTCCTCCTGCCCGGGGACACCTTCGCGAGCCGGCCCGCCGACCCCGTGCTCCAGCAGCTCGAAGTCCCGTCCGCGGGCGACATCTCGGTCAACGACTGTCTGCGTCCCGTCTCCCGCTACTTCGACCGGATCACCCGCCCCGAGGCCCTGATCCCGGCCGCACTCCAGGCCATGCGGACCCTCGCCGACCCGGCGGAGACCGGCGCGGTCACGCTCGCGCTGCCGCAGGACGTGCAGGCGCAGGCGTACGACTGGCCGGAGGAGTTCTTCGCCGAGCGCATCTGGTACGTACGCCGCCCCGCCCCCGATCCGTACGAACTCGACCGGGCGGTGCGGGCCGTGCGCAGCGCCCGCCGGCCGCTGATCGTGGCGGGCGGCGGCGTCCATCACAGCGCGGCGGAGGAGACCCTCGCCGCGTTCGCCGCCGCCACCCGTATCCCCGTCGCCTCCACCCAGGCCGGCAAGGGCTCCCTGCGTCACGACCACCCCGCCGACGTCGGCGGCATCGGCCACACCGGCACCGCGACCGCCGACGAGCTGGCCCGCACCGCCGACCTGGTGATCGGCATCGGCACCCGCTACTCCGATTTCACCACCGCCTCCGCCACGCTCTTCTCCGACCCGTCGGTCCGCTTCCTCAACCTCAACATCACCGGCTTCGACGCACACAAACTCGGCGCGCTCCCCCTCGTCGCCGACGCCCGCACCGCCCTCGAAGCCCTCACCGCCGCGCTCGCCGCACGCAACCACCGCGTCGACCCGTCCTACGAGACCGAGTACACCGAGGCCAAGGAGAAATGGGAGCAGCGCGTCACCGCCGCGTTCACCGCCGAGGACCCGCATGCCCGCCCCACCCAGGCCCAGGTCCTCGGCCTGCTCGACGCCCTCGTCACCGAGGACGACATCCTGATCAACGCGGCCGGATCGCTCCCCGGTGACCTGCACAAACTCTGGCGGGCCCGCTCCCCGCACCAGTACCACGTCGAATACGGCTACTCCTGCATGGGCTACGAGATCCCGGCCGCGATCGGGGTCCAGCTGGCCACCCCCGGCCGCCCCGTCTGGGCCCTCGTCGGCGACGGCACATATCTGATGAATCCCACCGAGATCGTCACCGCGGTGCAGCAGGAACTCCCCGTGAAGCTGGTCATCCTGCAGAACCACGGCTACGCGTCCATCGGCGGCCTGTCCGAGACGGTCGGCGGTGAGCGTTTCGGTACGGCCTACCGCCACCGTGCCGCGGACGGCGCCTTCACCGGCCCCCCGCTCCCCGTCGACCTCGCGGCCAACGCCGGCTCGCTGGGGATGCGGGTGCTGCGCGCCAAGACCGTGCGTGACCTGCGCGAAGCCCTTGCCGAGGCACGCGTCGCGGACCGTCCCACTTGTGTCTACGTCGAGACCGAAACGGCAGACACAGTGTCGGGCCCCCCTCCGGCGCAGGCGTGGTGGGATGTTCCCGTAGCCGAAACGGCCACCCGGCCGTCGGCCGTGAAAGCCCGGGAAGAGTACGACCGTCACGTCGCCGACCGACGCCACCACCTTTGAAGGAGTTCTGTCATGAAGACCGTCAACCACTGGATCGGTGGCAAGACCGTCGAGGGTGCGTCGGGCAACTACGGCCCGGTCACCGACCCGGCCACCGGCGCTGTCACCACCCAGGTCGCGCTCGCATCGCTCGAAGAGGTCGACGCCGCGGTCGCCGCCGCCAAGGACGCCTATGCCACCTGGGGCACGTCCTCGCTGGCCGCCCGCACCGCGGTCCTCTTTCGCTACCGCGCGCTGCTCGACGCCCACCGGGACGAGATTGCCGCGCTGATCACCGCCGAGCACGGCAAGGTGCACTCGGACGCGCTGGGCGAGGTCGCCCGCGGTCTGGAGATCGTCGAGCTGGCCTGCGGCATCACCACCCAGCTCAAGGGCGAGCTGTCCACCCAGGTCTCCAGCCGGGTCGACGTCTCCTCCATCCGTCAGTCGCTCGGTGTCGTCGCCGGTATCACCCCGTTCAACTTCCCGGCCATGGTGCCGATGTGGATGTTCCCGCTCGCCATCGCCTGCGGAAACACCTTTGTGCTGAAGCCCAGCGAGAAGGACCCGTCGGCCGCCAACCTGCTGGCCGAGTTGGCCGCCGAGGCCGGTCTGCCGGACGGTGTGCTGAACGTCCTGCACGGCGACAAGGTCGCCGTCGACGGCCTGCTCAGCCACCCCGACGTGGCCGCGGTCTCCTTCGTCGGCTCCACCCCGATCGCCCGCTACATCCACGCCACCGCCTCCGCCAACGGCAAGCGCGTCCAGGCACTCGGCGGCGCGAAGAACCACATGCTGGTGCTGCCGGACGCGGACCTCGACGCCGCGGCAGATGCCGCCGTCTCCGCCGCGTACGGCTCCGCCGGTGAGCGCTGCATGGCGATCTCCGCGGTCGTCGCGGTCGGCTCCATCGCCGACGAGCTCGTCGCCAAGATCAAGGAGCGCGCCGAGAAGATCAAGATCGGCCCCGGCAACGACCCGACGTCCGAGATGGGCCCGCTGATCACCGCCGCCCACCGCGACAAGGTCGCCTCCTACGTCAAGGGCGCGGCCGCCCAGGGCGCCGACGTCGTCCTCGACGGCACCGGTTTCACCGTCGAGGGCTTCGAGGACGGCCACTGGATCGGCCTCTCCCTCCTCGACAACGTGTCCACCGACTCGGACGCGTACAAGGACGAGATCTTCGGCCCGGTCCTGTGCGTTCTGCGCACCGAGACGTACGAAGAGGGCGTCGCCCTCATGAACGCCTCGCCGTTCGGCAACGGCACCGCGATCTTCACCCGTGACGGCGGCGCTGCCCGCCGCTTCCAGCTGGAGATCGAGGCCGGCATGGTCGGCGTCAACGTGCCGATCCCGGTGCCGGTCGGCTACCACTCCTTCGGTGGCTGGAAGGACTCCCTCTTCGGCGACCACCACATCTACGGCAACGACGGCGTGCACTTCTACACCCGCGGCAAGGTCGTCACCACCCGCTGGCCGGACCCGGCCGACGCCCCGGCGGGCGTGGACCTGGGCTTCCCGCGCAACCACTGACTCCACTGCCCTTCTGCACCGACGGCCCGTACGGAAGCTGTATCCGTACGGGCCGTCGCCATGCCCGCAGCACCCCCGCGCTGACGCGTTGCCGA
Organism: Streptomyces sp. NBC_01224; assembly: GCF_036002945.1. Taxonomy (NCBI): domain Bacteria; kingdom Bacillati; phylum Actinomycetota; class Actinomycetes; order Kitasatosporales; family Streptomycetaceae; genus Streptomyces; species Streptomyces sp. NBC_01224. The sequence goes on from NZ_CP108529.1 coordinate 5,948,452, forward strand.
CTCCGGGGACACATGCCCGTACCGCCGTTCCGACGGCGCTGGACTGCTCTCGTGCTTGTCGACCGGAATGGAGCAGGCACCCACGAAGCGCGGTACGGGGGGCTCTTGCGGAGGCTCGAACTGTCGGAGGCGATGGCAGTGAGTGCGGTGGACGAACGCCCTTCGGGGCCCGGCGCGCCCTCACATGCGCCGCAGGCCCACGTACTGGAGTGCACCCATGGCCGCCACGACCAGGCCCTGGAACACGATCCAGCCGTTGCCGATTCCCGTCGCGGTCAGTGCGTCCACGGCGACAGCCGCGACGCCGGCCACGGCCCAGGCCACGTTCAGGGTGATGATGACGGCGACCGCGCCGCGATTGATGCTCTCCTGGCGGGAGACGACCAGCACCCACAGGGCGTACACGGTGAGGAACACGCCCACCGGGTACTGCACCGAGAGGCGCACGCCGAGGAACGAGTCCAGGACCGTGGCGAGTGCGAGGTATCCGATGCCGTTCGCACCGGTCAGGATCACGTCCGCCAGGAGGGCGAATCGGAGAAGGCTGTCGGAACGGGCGACGCCCGTCGCCGGGACCGTACCAGCGTTCTGGGACGACATCATGAGGTCTTCCTTTCGTTGTCATGCTGCTGACCTGGAGGTGTGTGTTGAGTGGGCCCGGAGGTGCTCCCGGCATCGGGGAACACCGGGGCGGGCGAACCGAGGAGGAACCGGGTCTCGGTATTCGCCGGCAGGAACGATTCGAGCGCGATGCCGCTCAGCGGACCGGACGGAAGATCGGAGAAGAGGGTGCCGGGGCGCTCGCCGAACGAGGTGACGATGTGGAAGAAGGTCAACAGGTGCCCCTCCCGGTACAGTTCGATGGGCAGAAGCAGGCGGTCCGCCTCCCCGGATACGGCTGATTCGGCTTCCTCGGATTTGGCCAACTCGGCATCCTGCGCCGATGGAAGGCCCGCTATGGACGCTTCCAATTCCCGCAGGCGGCCGTCCCCGGTGATTGCGCTCCATCGCCGGAGCATTCGTATGACGTGGTATCTCACCTGCGGAAGATTGGTCAGATGTGGCGCCAGCCCCTCCGGGTGCAGAATGATGCGGAGGAAATTGGCGGGCGTGAGGAGATGGGCGGCGACATCGCTCATCAGCATTTCCATCGTGTGATTGAGAGCCACGATGTTCCAGCAGCTGTCGGTGACCATGGCCGGATACGGCTCATGGCCGGTCAGTACCTTCTCCAGAACCGGGCGAGCGTCGGCCGGCAACGGGGGGACGCTGTCGTACCAGCGCAGCCTTCCCGCCGCGGTCGCACGGGCGACGAGCTGCTGTCGTTGCGCGGGCGGCAGCCCGAGCGCCTGGGTGATGTGGAGAACCGTCTCGGCGTCGGGCGTCTGTTCGCAGGCCTCGATTCTCCTCAGATGGCTGAGGGAAAAGCCGGCCCGCTCGGCAAGTACCTGCTTGCTGAGCGATTTCTGGCGCCGCAGGTCACGCAGGAGCAGCCCCAGGACTCCGTCGTCTTCTGTGGAACGCATGCCCATACGGGGACGGTAATGACCGGCGCGGGGCCACCTCAATTACCTCCCAGGTAATGCTCGAAGGGGCTGCACCGGCTCGCGGGGCGTGCCAGGGCCCGTCCGCCCCAGCCGGAAAAGGGGAGCCGCGAAAGCAGCTCCCCTTCTCCGGCCTCACCATGTCAACGCGTACCGTCCGCGGTCCTCTCGGCACCGACCGCCTCGGCGATCATCCGTTGCATCGGAACAGCGCCCACCCGCCCCGAGACCAGGAACGCGGACACCATCGTCGCGACCATGATCACTGTGCCGAGCCACACCATCGTCCCGACCGGCACGGTGTACGCCCCCACGGCCCGCACCACGCACTCACCCAGCAGCGCCGCACCCCACACCGCCGAGAAGCGCATCTCCGCCCGCCGGAACGCCGCCGACTCCGCCAAGAGCCGCTGCCAGGCGGTGTCCTTGGCCGCATCGCCCTTGGTCAGCCACGGCCGCACCCCCGCGCTCATCATCGGCTGTCCCTTCAGCGCGGTCACCAGAATGACGATCCCGATGATGCTGCTCACCCCGCTGTCCTTGGCGAGCATCAGCCGCGGGTCACCGACCACCAGACTCGTCAGCAGCCCGACCACGTTGACCGTCACCATCAGCCCCGCCAGCCCGTTGAGCCGGCGCTTTTGGACGACACCCCACACGGTGCGCACGGCCGGCACCACGCTGCTCCAGGCCAGCGCGGCGAAGGCACCCATGCCCGCCGCCTTCAACGCGTAGTACGAGACGAGCGGCACCCCCACATCCACGAGCAGCGGCATCATGCTGTCCAGCAGCGCCTTGCGCGGAGCGAACGGGGCGGCGGCGACCGGAGCATCTGCGACAGGGGCGGTGGCTGTGGCGGCCGGGCTGGTCATGGCGGGTTCCTCTTCCGTATCGACGGGCGCCTTCGCGGCCCCGCTCTCGATACGTACAGACTGGCCGCCGGAGCCCGGTGCCCGGCAGAGCCGCGTGTACCGAGGTCCGTATGACGAATGTCAGCCTCTGCCGGTGACAGCGGCTGCTCACCGCTCGAAGGAGGCCGGGGGGCTCCGACGTACCCGAAACTCGCTCGCCGCGCCGGTCGAACCGGTGCTGTGATGAGGTCATGACCGTCCCGACCAGGCCACAGCACGAGATCCGCGCCCAGTACACGGATACGACCGTCACCGTCTATCAGGCGTACGCCCCGTTCATCGGTCTTCCGGCCGTGCGCGACGGGCGCTTCCCGGAAGTCTGGAAGCGCGACCGCATGACATGGATCAAGCCGAGCTTCCTGTGGATGATGTACCGCTGCGGCTGGGCCACGAAGGAGGGCCAGGAGACCGTCCTGGCCGTCGAGATCACCCGTGAGGGCTTCGACTGGGCCCTTGCGAACTCCGAACTCTCGCATTACGTAAGGGGAGTTCACCCCGACCGTGCCGCCTGGCAGCGCAACCTGCGCCGGAGCCCGGCCCGTGTCCAGTGGGACCCCGAGCGCGACCTCCGCCTGGACCGGCTTCCGTACCGTTCCCTCCAGCTCGGGCTCTGCGGTGAAGCGGCGCGGCGATACGCGGACGAGTGGACGGTGTCGATCCGTGACGTCACCCCGCTCGCCCGGCAGATCCACGAACTGGTGCGGGCCGGGCGGCTCGACGACGCGGCGGAACTCCTGCCGCGGGAGTCCCCGTACCCGTCGGCCGGCGCCGGGCTCCCGGCGGGGGCGACAGCCTGACCCGTGACCCGGGCAAAAGAGTTAATGCCCTATAAGGGATATACCTGGCGTTACGCTCCGCGCATGACCCACCATGCCATCCCCCTGGCGGCATCCGGCCTGAAGATCGACTGGGCCAGGATGCCGACGTACAACACGATCATGGCGGTGGCCGCCGGTGCCGGGCTGTTGCTCGTGGTGGCGCTGGGGCGTCAGCTCCTCGCGTCCGAGCGCATCATCACCCCCGACGGCTGGGTGCTGGCGTTCGGGGCCGTCGGCTTCACTCTCGTCACCACCGGCCTCCATATGACCCTGACCTGGCCGCTCGCCGGACAGGGCTTCCCGTTCGACAACGTCATCTTCGGCGAGCCGGCACTCGCCTTCGGCGTCTTTCTGCTGGCCGCGTCCTTCTACCTCTGGAAACGCGGCGCCGAACTCAACAGCGCCGACCGCATCGTCCGCACGGCCCGCGTCGCCTCGCCCATCTCCGTCTTCGTGTTCGGCCTCGGGCTCGCCTGCTTCGGGATCGCCGCCGCGGGCTGGAAATACACCCTCTTCGCCGCGCCGCCCGAGGAACCCATCTCCGGAGAATTCGCGAAGTGGCCGATGGTGGAAGCGAGCTTCATGTCCGGGCTGTACGTCCTCGTGGGCATCGGCGCGCTCCTCTTCCCGTTCGCGCTGCACCGGCCCAAGAGCTGGATGGCTCCAGTCATCGGAGTCGTCTGGGGTCTGGCCGGACTGGCGTTCCTGCTCTTCGGCGGGCTCAACTACTTCACCCACATCGGCCTCATCGTCAACACCATGTGAGTCACTCAGGACCACGGTGGGCCCGGTCGGACGGCCGGGTCCACCGGGTCCCCCCACCCCGTGGCGGCCACCACCTCGCGCGCGATGTCCGTCACCTTCCGCCCGTCCGTCGCCACCCGGACCGTGTCCGCCGGTGCATGCTCGTCCAGGAGACGGGCCTTGCGGACGCTGTTCGCCACCTCACGGTCCAGTTCCGAGCCGATCTCGCGTCCCGAGAGCCGGCCGTACGTCGTGGCATCGGAGGCGGTGAGCAGGATGCGGACGATCCGTACATCCGCACCCATCGCACGCTCGAACATCACCGCCGACTCCGGCAGCACGCTCACCGTGTTCGTATAGATCAGACGCCGGTAGCCGAGTTCCGCGAAGTTGGACCAGACCGCCGTCAGATTGCGCTCGGTGATCCCCGCGCGGTGCGGATCGCCCTCCGGCGCCGGATGGACCTGGCCCATCAGATCGCCCTCCACGACCGCGTGCGCCGCCTCGACGGCCCGCAGTTGCGCCGAAACCTCCCAGGCCACGGTCGACTTGCCTACGCCCGCGCGCCCGCCGATGAGCAGTACCTCTGCGTGATTCATGTCGGCAGGGTGCCAGCCCACGAGAGCTCACGCGATCCGATTGCGCGGCCGTGTCGAACGCGCCCGCCCGAACGGCGCGGCATACCGCGCATGGAGTACGGCGGGGTGTGCCGTACGCCGCAAGAAGGCCGGAGAGTTCCTCCTGGCGGTTGCCCGTGCACCGCGACTGTCGGCTTAGGGTCGTGAACCATGGAGACCCCTATTGCGCGTACGTCCCGGTGGCGGGGACTGCTGCCCCGCAAACGCGGCCGGTGGGCCGCGGGCCTCGCGGCGTTCGTCGTGCTGGCCGGTGCGGGCACCTGGACCGCCACTGCCGACGACGGCGGGCCCGCCGTGCACCGCCAGGACCGGATGATGCGCGTGGACGGCGTGTCCATCGACACCTCCTACTTCACCACCGGGGGCACGCAGCGCAGGCCCGCCGTGCTGATCGGGCACGGATTCGGCGGCAGCAAGAACGATGTACGGGCGCAGGCCGAACAACTGGCCGGTGCCGGGTACGCCGTGCTGACCTGGTCCGCCCGCGGGTTCGGGAAGTCGGGCGGGGAGATCGCACTCAACGCCCCCGACCGGGAGGTCAAGGACGTGTCCCGGCTGATCGACTGGCTGGCGGACCGGCCCGAGGTGGAGCTCGACGCCAAGGGCGACCCCCGGGTCGGGGTCACCGGGGCCTCCTACGGCGGAGCCGTCTCGCTCCTCGCCGCCGGGTACGACAAGCGCGTCGATGCCATCGCACCGCAGATCACCTACTGGAACCTGGCCGACGCCCTCTTCCCCGACGGGGTCTTCAAGAAGCTCTGGGCCGGAATCTTCGTCACCACCGGTGGCGGCTGCCAGAAGTTCGAGAAGCAGCTCTGCGACATGTACGAACGGGTCGCCGTCAGCGGGAAGCCGGACGCCGCCGCGCGAGCGCTGCTGACCGAGCGTTCCCCGAGCGCCGTCGCCGACCGGATCAAGGTGCCCGCGCTCATCGTGCAGGGGCAGTCCGACTCCCTCTTCCCGCTCGGCCAGGCCGACGCCATGGCCGAGGCGATAAGAGGCAACGGTGCGCCGGTCGCCGTCGACTGGATCGCCGGTGGGCACGACGGCGGTGACCTGGAGACCGACCGGGTGCGGCAGCGGATCGGCGGATGGTTCGACCGGTATCTGAAGGGCGACAAGGGCGCCGACACCGGGCCCGGCTTCCGCGTCACCCGGACCGGAGGTATCGACTCCACCGACGGGGCCGCCCTCACGCGTGGGGCGAGCAGCGATACGTATCCGGGGCTGAGCAGCGGAGGAGAAACGATCGACCTCGGGCGCCGGACGCAGACGTTCCGTAACCCGGCCGGCGCCAACCCGCCCGCCATCTCGGCCGTTCCCGGCGTCGGCGGCGGTCTCTCCCAGCTGTCGTCCCTCGGCGTCGGCCTCTCGATCGACTTCCCCGGGCAGTACGCCCGCTTCGACTCGGCCCCGCTGGACAAGTCCCTGCACGTCACCGGCTCACCGACCGTGCGGGTCGTCGTCGATGCGGAACGGGGCGACGCCGTGCTGTTCGGGAAGGTGTACGACGTGTCGCCGGACGGCAAGCGGCAGGTGCTGCCCTCCGAGCTGGTCGCACCCTTCCGGATTCCGCAGTCCCAGCAGGGCAAGGGCGTGCAGCTGACGCTCCCCGCCATCGACCACCAATTCGACGCAGGACACCGGCTCCGCCTGGTCCTCTCCGCCACCGACCTCGGCTACGCCTCACCGGCCGAGCCGACGACGTACAAGGTGACCGCCGCCGGCCCGCTGAACGTCCCCACCGCCCCGGCCCTGAAGACCGCAGCGGCCACCCTGCCCTGGTGGACCTGGGGGCTCCCGGCCGCCGCTGTCGTGATCGCCGCCCTGCTGCTGCTCACCGCCCGCCGCCGCACCGCGACCCCCGCACCCGATCCGACGCTCGCCGGGGTGCCTCTCCAGATCACCGGCCTGTCGAAGAAGTACGCCAGGTCCGCCGACAGGTATGCCGTGAAGGAACTGTCCTTCCGGGTCGAGAAGGGGCAGGTGCTCGGCCTCCTCGGACCCAACGGCGCGGGCAAGACCACCACCCTGCGCATGCTGATGGGGCTCATCACGCCCGACGACGGCGAGATCCGCGTCTTCGGGCAGGCCATCCGGCCGGGAGCGCCCGTGCTGTCCCGCGTCGGCTCGTTCGTCGAAGGAGCCGGCTTCCTGCCGCACCTGTCCGGGCGCGCCAACCTGGAGCTGTACTGGCAGGCCACAGGGCGGCCCGCCGAGGACGCGTACATCGAGGAGGCCCTGGAGATCGCCGGGCTCGGCGACGCGCTGGCCCGCGCCGTCCGTACGTACTCGCAAGGCATGCGGCAACGGCTCGCCATCGCCCAGGCCATGCTCGGCATGCCGGACCTGCTCATCCTCGACGAACCGACCAACGGACTCGACCCGCCCCAGATCCGCGAGATGCGCGACGTGATGATCCGGTACGCGGCCGGGGGCCGGACCGTCATCGTCTCCAGCCACCTCCTCTCCGAGGTCGAACAGTCCTGCACCCACCTCGTGGTCATGGACCGCGGCCGGCTCGTCCAGGCGGGCCCGGTCGCCGAGATCACCGGCTCCGGCGACATGCTGCTCGTCACCAGCGCGCAGGACGTGGCCGAACCCCTTGTGGGCAAGGTCGCCGCACTGCCGGGGATCGGCTCGGCCGTCCGTACGGACGACGGCCGCGGACTGCTCGTACGGCTCGACGGCGCCACCTCGTCCGAGCTGATCGCCGAACTGGTGCGGCTGGACATGCCGTTGACCGGTGCCGGGCCGCATCGCCGCCTGGAGGACGCGTTCCTCACCCTGATCTCCGGAGGCTCCGCATGAGTGCCGCAGTCGATGTCACAGAAGCCGCGGAGGCCCCCGGCTACCGTGCCCGGCACACTCTGCCGCTGCGCGTCGAGGCGGTACGTCAGCTGCGCAGGCGCCGCACCCTGCTCATGGGCGGGGTGCTGGCGGCGCTGCCGTTCATCCTGATCACCGCGTTCGCGATCGGCGGCACGCCGTCCTCCCGGGGCGGCGGCGACCGGCTGACCCTGATGGACACCGCGACCGCGTCCGCCGCGAACTTCGCCGCGACCTGCCTGTTCGTGTCCGCGGGGTTCCTGCTCGTCGTCCCGGTGGCGCTGTTCTGCGGGGACACCGTCGCCTCCGAGGCCAGTTGGTCCTCGCTGCGCTATCTGCTGGCGGCGCCCGTGCCACGGGCCAGGCTGCTGTGGAGCAAGCTCGTCGTGGCGCTCGGCTTCAGTCTGGCCGCGATGGTGCTGCTGCCGCTCGTCGCGCTGGCCGCGGGAGCCGCCGCGTACGGCTGGGGGCCGCTCGAACTCCCCACCGGCGGGGCGCTGGCGACCTCGGACACCGTGCCGCGGCTGGCGCTCGTCGTCGCGTTCGTCTTCGTCTCCCAACTGGTCACCGCCGGGCTGGCGTTCTGGCTGTCGACGAAGACCGACGCCCCGCTGGGCGCGGTCGGCGGGGCGGTCGGGCTGACCATCGTCGGCAATGTGCTGGACGCCGTCACCGCACTCGGGTCCTGGCGCGAATTCCTGCCCGCGCACTGGCAGTTCGCCTGGGCGGACGCGCTCCAGCCCGATCTGGAATGGGGTGGCATGGCGAAGGGCGCGGCGATCTCGGTGACCTATGCCCTGATTCTGTTCGCCTTCGCCTTCCGGGGGTTCAGTCGTAAGGACATCGTGTCCTGAGCTTGACCTTCCGCCGATTCCCCGGCCTGCGTTGCCGCATCGAGATTCATCCGCAACGTCTTCGTCTGCTCCTCGGCACCGTCTCGCACGTCACATTCACAAGTGCTGACACGACGACGTTGGGGGCAGGGCATGGAACGCCGGACAGGGAAGTACGTACGGACATGGCGAGGGGCACTCGGTGTGGTGCTGGCGGGCGGGGTGCTGCTCACCGGCTGCTCGGGGGCATCCGGCGGAAAGGAGCACTCCTCCTACGACCGCCGGGGCGCCCCCGCTCCCGCACCTGCTGCGTCGGGCGGGGCGGCCGACAGCGACGGCGCGAAAGGTACGGACGGCTCGAAGAAGCAGGACGGGCTGCGGGAGTCCGCGCCGCCCGACTACCTGTCCACCTTCGCCCTGGACGTCGACACCGCCTCGTACGGGTATGCCCGCCGCACCCTCGCCGACGGCAACCTGCCGGAGCCGGCCACCGTGCGGCCCGAGGAGTTCGTCAACAGCTTCCGCCAGGGCTACCGGCGCCCGGCCGGCGACGGCTTCACCGTGAACGTCGACGGCGCCCGTGCCGGGGCCGACGGCTGGTCGCTGGTACGGGTCGGCCTGGCCACCCGGGCCGCCCCCGCCCGTGACGAACGCCCGCCCGTCGCGCTCACCTTCGTCGTCGACATCTCCGGCTCGATGGCCGAACCCGGCCGCCTCGACCTGGTGAAGAAGTCCCTGGGCATCCTCACCGACGAACTCCGCGACGACGACTCGATCTCCCTGGTCACCTTCAGCGACGAGGCGAAGACACTGCTGCCGATGACCCGGCTGCGGGACCACCGCGGCAGGATCCGCGACAAGGTCGACTCCATGGAACCCACCGACTCCACCAACGTGGAAGCAGGCATCCGCCGCGGGTACGACGAGGCCGTCGACGGCCGCGTCAAGGGCGCCAACAACCGGGTCGTCCTGCTCTCCGACGCCCTCGCCAACACCGGCGAGACCGATGCCGCAGCCATCCTCGAACGCATCGACTCCGCCCGCCGCGAGTACGGCATCACCCTCTTCGGCGTCGGCGTCGGCAGCGACTACGGCGACGCGCTGATGGAACAGCTCACCAACAAGGGCGACGGCCACACCACGTACATCGCCGACGAGACCCAGGCCCGGAAGGTCTTCGTCGACCAGCTGCCCGCACACCTCGAACTGACTGCGCGCGACGCCAAGGCCCAGGTCGCCTTCGACCCGGAGACCGTCGAGAAGTTCAAGCTGATCGGTTACGAGGACCGGAAGGTCGCCGACGAGGACTTCCGCAACGACCGCGTCGACGGCGGCGAGGTCGGCCCCGGCCACACGGTGACGGCGCTCTACGCCGTACACCTCCGGGACGGTGCCTCCGGACATGTGGCGACCGCGACCGTGCGCTGGCTGGACCCCGGAACCCGGGCCCCGCACGAGCAGACGGGGGCGGTCGAGACGGCAGCGATCGACCGTCCGCTGTGGGACGGCGACAGCAAGCGGCTCCAAGTGACGGCGGTAGCCGCCTACTTCGCCGAGACGCTGCGCGGAGGCCGGCTGCCGGGCGCTCCCGGACTCGGTGAACTCGCCTCACGATCAGACAAGTTGGCTTCCGGGACCGAGGACGATTCGGTACGGAAGCTGGCGACCGCGATCGGACAGGCCGACCGGCTCAAGGGCGGCGGGGACGACAACGGGTCCGGGGGCGCACCGGAAGGCGAGATGGACTGACCGGGGAAGGGATCGGGCCGCACCGGCATACGAAAGTAGGCTGTGCGGCCCGTCCGACGACGCCATGATGTGCACCATGTCCTCCCTGTTGCCGGCGCTCGCCGTGATTACGACCGGCCTCTACGCCGGTTTCCTGCTGACGTTCCTGATCGCGATCATGCCCGGCATCGCGGCACTGCCGGACGAGCGGTTCACCGCAGCGATGCGCCGCTTCAACGAGAAGGTGCCCGGGCCGGCCTTCCTGGTCCTCTTCGCCGGTGTGATCGCCTTCCCGGTCGCCGTGGTCGTGGGAGCCGACGACGACGCGGACCGGGCGCTCGCAGTGGCGGCGCTGGTCTGCGCGGTCGGCAGCCACCTGATCACGATCATCGGGAACATCCCGCTGAACAAGGCACTCGCGGCGTCCGAGGGCGGCGGTGACAGCGCGGCCCGCGAGGCGTTCGAGTCCCGCTGGAACAACCTCCACCGGATCCGGACGGCCCTGTCCCTCGCCGCGTTCGCGCTGCTGGCCGTGGCCGCCGGGTAGGACGACGGGCCGGTCCCTCCCACCCTGAGGGGGCCGGCCCGCCCGCGCATCACGCGAGGTGGAAGACCTCGGCCAGCGGGACCATCGCCTCGTCCGCCGCCTCCGGCTGCTTGAAGAAGTCCGTCATGAAGATGTTCTCGGCGATCGACAGGTCGGGGAAGAGCGTCGGTTCCTGGTGGATGACGGCGATCCCGGCGTCGCGGGCGCCGGCTGGTCCGTGGAACACGACGGGCCTGCCGCCGAGCAACGCCCGCCCGCTGTCCGGGCGGTGCACCCCGGCCCGCGCCTTGATGAGGGTGGATTTGCCCGCACCGCTCTCTCCGGCGAGTGCGTGGACCTCGCCGGGGTACAGGGGCTGGGGGACTTCCTGCAGGGCACGTATGGCACCGAAGGACTTGCTCACATCCTTCAGTGCCAGGATCGGGGCGGTTTCGTTCATGGCGCGCTCCACGCCGTGAAAGGTTTCAATAAGGTAGCTCGGAACGATTCATGCCCGTCCGGTGCCGATCGTCAGGATCCTGACCGCTGCGACAACGTCCGCTCGATGCCTGCCCGGACGAAGGTGCGTGCGAGGCGTCCCCGCCTGATACGCCACGGCAGGGAGGCCCGGCGCGGGTCGGTTCCGTACCGGCGGCGGTGGATGTCGCCGACGACCTCGGCGGGAGCACCCAGCTCGGCCAGCACCTCCAGCGCCTGCCCCTTGGTGATGAGCCGCCCGTCCCGCAGGGTGGCCGATGCCCGTGCGAGGGTCAGCAGTCCGAGGTCCACCCAGATGTCGCGGAGCCAGCGCGTGGGCTTGGCGCTCGCCGGATACCAGTAGCCCTTGAGGTCGCCCCGGATGAACTCCGCCAACTCCTGATCGGACACCTCCGCAACGAGCCCGGCGGGCTCCGGGCCGAACAGCGACAATCCGCCCGTACTCAACTCCCGTCGGCTGACCGGCGTGACCGGCCGCTCGAACAACCGGCCCTGGGCCCAGGTCACATGATCACGGCCCACGTCCGGGAGTTGCGACCGCACCACATAGGAGCAGTGCAGCTTCGCGGCCATCGGCGCATCCGCGATCAACGCACGGTGCAAAAGGATGAGTTGTCGCCTCTGTGCCTCGGTGACCGGCGACTCCACGAGGGCCACGAGGTCGAGGTCGCTGCGCCCCGGCTGATAGTCACCCAACGCCAGGGACCCGTGCGCCCAGACCGCCTCCGGGGCAACGGCCTGACCGGCGTCGGCGATGAAGCGGTCCAGGAGGAGCCGGGTGGGCTGCGCCTCGTCGGCATTCATGGAACCGACTATGGCACGGGTGCCGGTGCGCCGGGATGACGGACGATCGGATCAGGCCTCCGCCGGGATCGACGAACGACGGGTTCGGCGGCGCCGCCAAGCTGGTCGACGCCAACCGCGACGGCCGCACCGAACTGGTCGTCGGCGCCCCCGGCGAGAACGCGCACGCGGGCTCCCTGTGGGTCTTCCCGACCGTGGCCTCCGGTGTGACGGCCAAGGGTTCGTGCACGTCCGGCCACGGGACGCCGGACACGGTGGCGACGGCCGCGGGGCTGGGTTCGTCGTTCAACCGCTGCGACAGGCCCTCTGCCCCGCGTCACAATCACGGCCGGGGGTAGGGCCGGCCCTACCCCCGGAACTCGGGCAGCACGGATGTAACCGCCCCGGGACCGTCTCCTACGGTGAAGCCATGCGCCCTCGCACCGTGTGGCAGGCCCTGCCGACCCCCCGCTTTCTGCTGACGTCCTGGCCCTGGAGGTCGGCCGGTTACCTGATCAGCGGTGCCCTGGCCGGCGCGGTCGTCCTGGTGGTGATCGTGATCGGCGTGGCCGTGGGCGGTGCGCTCTCCCTCGCACTGATCGGACTGCCGCTGCTCGCCCTCCTCGCTCTGGCCGGGATTCCGGTCGCGGCCCTGGAGCGGCGCAGGCTCCGCCTCATGGACCGCACCCCGGCCCCCGACCCGCACCGCCGGCCGGAGGAACCGGGGCTGTGGAGCTGGATGACGTGCCGGTTCCGGGAACGGGCGACCTGGCGGGAACTCGGGTACGTGCTGCTGCTGGCCGTGGTCCTGTGGCCACTCGACGCCCTCGCGGTGGGCGTCTGCACGATCGCCCCACTGGCGGTGGTGAGCACTCCCGTGGTGATGGAGGTGTACGGGGACGGCGCGGAGGCCCGGGTCGTGAAGCTGTGGACGGTCACGACGTGGCCCGAAGCCTTCGCGACCGCGGCGGGCGGACTTGTACTGCTGATGCTCGGCTGCTACTTCCTGGGCCTGTTGGCCGGAGCAAGGTCGGAGCTGACCCGCTTCCTGCTCACATGCCGATCAGCCGAGCCGGACGCCCGAGTCATGGAACTCGCCCGTTCCCGGGTCCGGTTGGTCGACGCCTTCGAGGCGGAACGCCGCCGTATCGAACGCGATCTGCACGACGGGGCCCAACAGCGCATTGTCGCGCTCACCATGATGCTCGGGCTGGCCCGTCTGGACGCCCCGCCCGGCCCCCTGGCCGACCAACTGACCAGGGCCCACGAGGAGGCCGGCAAGGCACTCGCGGAGCTGCGCGAGCTGATCCACGGCATCCATCCCAAGGTCCTCGCCGACTACGGCCTACAGGCCGCGGTCGCCGACGCCGCCGACCGTTCCGTGATCCCCGTCGACCTGGACCTCGAACTGCCCGGCAGATTCCCCGAAGCCGTCGAGGCAGCCGCGTACTTCGTGGTCTGCGAGGCACTGGCCAATGTCGCCAGACACAGCGGCGCGCACCGCGTCGCAGTCAGCGGCGGCCACGCCGGAGGCCGGATGTTCCTGGAGATCCACGACGACGGACGGGGCGGTGCGAGCGCATCCGGCGGCAGCGGACTGACCGGCCTGGCCGACCGGGTGTCCGTACTGGATGGCAGACTTTCCCTGTCCAGTCCGGCCGGGGGCCCGACCCGATTGCGTGTGGAGATTCCTTGCGAGTGGACCGATCGCTCCGCGTAGTTCTGGCCGAGGACAGCGTGCTGCTGCGCGAGGGCCTCATCGGCCTGCTCACCCGCTTCGGCCACGAGGTGGTCGCGGCCGTCGGCGACGCGGAGGCGCTCACGGAGGCGGTGGCCGAGCACGGCCCGGACATCGTCGTGACCGACGTCCGGATGCCGCCCGGCTTCCAGGACGAGGGCCTGCACGCGGCGGTCAGGCTCCGCGAGAAGCAGCCCGCCCTCCCGGTACTGGTCCTGAGCCAGTACGTGCAACGTACGTACGCCGCGGACCTCCTCGACTCCGGGGACGGCTCGGGCGTCGGCTATCTGCTCAAGGACCGGGTCGGCCAGATCGAGGAGTTCACCGACGCCCTGCAGGAGGTCGCCGACGGCGGCACGGTCGTCGACCCGGAGGTCGTACGCCAACTCCTGCGCCGCCGCCGCGATCCACTGGAGCGCCTCACCGCCAGGGAACGCGAAGTGCTCGCCCTGGTGGCCCAGGGCAGGTCGAACGGTGCGATCGCCCGCGACCTGGTGGTCTCCGAGGCCGCGGTGGGCAAGCACATCGGCAACATCCTCGCCAAGCTGGACCTCCCACCGGCCGACGAGACGCACCGCAGGGTGCTGGCCGTACTGACCTTCCTGCGCGCGTAACCCGGCGGATTTGCCACGACGTTCCGTGGCAGGATGCGGCAACCGCGCCGAGGAGCGCGCCGGAAGACACGGCAGCCCGGGTCCGCTTGGCCTGTGGGCCGACTAGAGCGGTGTGGCCGCGTGCAGGAGCAGGGCCAATGTGACCGCCGAATTCGCTGAGAACATCGCGGACAGGGCGGCGCCCGTGGTGGCAGCCCACAGCGCCAGGCCGACCATGGTGAAGGCGGGCGGCCAGGTGCGCGCCGCGGGCGGTGGACCGAGCAGGGCCGAGACCCGGCGGGGAAGAGGGCCGGATGCGGCGAGGGCCGCGAGCGTCGCCGGGAAGGTGCTGCGCGAGACGAGAGCGGCCTTGCCGATCGCGCGAGCGACGGTTTTGCGGCTGCCGACGGCTTGGGCGGCCTCCTCGTCCGCCCACCGCTCGGCCGAGTAAGTCACCGCCGTTTGCAGGGGCCACAGGAACGGGTTGGCGCAGGCCGCCAGTTGAACGGTCAGGAGGTGGCGGTGATGCCGGGCGGCGAGATGGCTGCGCTCGTGGGCGAACAGGGCCCGGCGCTCCCGTGAGGTGAGGCAGGCAAGCATGCCGGTGGACACCACGATCCGATCGCGCGGCCCGCCGGGCAGTGCGTAGGCGTACGGTTCGTCGTCGGGAAGCACCGCCACGCCTGTGCGGGGCAGGCCCGAAAGCGCGTTGTGGGCGCGCCACCGTACCCAGCGGTGGCGGAACAGGGCCCGGCCGCAGCTCATGACGACCGCGATCAGCGCGGGAATCGCTGCCTTTCCGGCGATCTCATGCCGGGGCACGCTCTCGCGCACCTCAGGATCCGACCAGCCGTCCGGCAGCGGGTTTCCGGGCAGTTGCGCGGTGCCGACCACCATCAGCAGCGCCAGGCACAGCGTGCTGCACACGGCCATGACACCGGACACGCCGGTCAGCAGTCTGGTGGCAGTGCGTGGATGCAGGTGTTTCTCGGCCAAACGCGCGATCGGCCACGCAGTCAACGGCAGCACCAGCGGCAGGAAGACGAAGATTCCCACGAGACGTCAGTCCTCCGACCCGTCGTCCGCCTGGTCCAGCAGTTCGCGCAGCAGTTGCCCGTCATCGGCCGGCAGTGCGGTGATGAAACTGGCCAGCACAGCCCTCCGATCGCGCTCACCGTCCAGCACCTTGTGCATCTTGAACGCGGCGAGCCCCGCCTCGTCAGCGGCGGGCAACCACACGAACGACCGGCCCTCCCGCCTGCGGGTGACTGCGTTCTTGCCCAGCAGCCGGGCCAGGACCGTCATCACGGTCGTGTACGCGAGGTCGGCGTCCAGGTGCTCCTGCACCCAGCCCGCGGTGGCCGGCCCCTCAGCAGTGTGCAGCGTCGCGAGGACCTGCGTCTCCAGCTCGCCCTGTGCTCGGCGCTGACCACGCAGAGGAGATTCCGCCACCCTCGCTCTCCCCCCTGCCTGATCCCGCTTCGCCCTGGTGCATTCGTGAACCTCACATCGTATAGACCCGTGCCCACAGCCCGGTTCCAGCGATCACGGCACGTGCGGCCGCGGTTCGTCAACCACTGCGGTCCGGCTCCATGCTCGTCGAGTGCCGCAAGAGCCGGAGACCGGTCGGCCGCCGGGGGCCGACCGGGGAGTGGCCACGGTGGTGTGGGTGAGGTCGCCGTCGAACATCTCCCGCACGCGGGTGGCCGGTACCGGTCGACGTCCGGCGTACAGGGCGGTCGGCAAGTGGGGCCTCCGGCTCAGCAAGGGCCCGGTGTATGACATACCGTCATATGTGCTTCCTTTTCGGCTCCTTGTGCGGGTAAGCCGGCGGGTGGCGCAAATTGGCGGCGCCTGTCCGCGCCGCCCCCTCGGTAACTTCTACAGTGTTGTAGATTTCAGTTCGGGTCCGTCTCCCGGATCCGAGGCGACCGCGTGCGTGGAGGGATGAGTCATGGGTGTTTCCCTGGCCAAGGGCGGCAATGTGTCGCTGAGCAAGGAGGCGCCGGGCCTGACCGCGGTGCTGGTCGGCCTGGGCTGGGATGTGCGGACCACGGCCGGTGCCGACTTCGACCTGGACGCGTCCGCGCTGCTGCTCAACGAGTCGGGCAAGGTCCTCTCCGACCAGCACTTCGCCTTCTACAACAACCTCACCAGCCCGGACGGTTCGGTGGAGCACACCGGCGACAACCTCACCGGCGAAGGCGAGGGCGACGACGAGTCCGTCAAGGTGAACCTCACCGGCGTGCCCGCCGACGTCGCCAGGATCGTCTTCCCGGTCTCCATTCATGACGCCGAGGCGCGCGGGCAGAGCTTCGGGCAGGTACGCAACGCGTTCATCCGTGTGGTCAACCAGGCCGGCGGTGCCGAACTCGCCCGCTACGACCTGTCCGAGGATGCCTCGACCGAGACCGCGATGGTCTTCGGCGAGCTGTACCGGAACGGCGCCGAGTGGAAGTTCCGTGCCGTCGGTCAGGGGTACGCGTCGGGTCTGGCCGGGATCGCCGCAGACTTCGGCGTCAATGTCTGACAGGGCTCCGCGCAGACGATCAGGGTGAGGGGACGCGTCCTTGGCCCTCACCCGTCCGTACGCAGGGACGAATGTCCGGGCGGTGTCCATCGGGTCTGCCAGGGATGGCGTGACCGGTGCGTCGGAGGACCGCGCGGACTTCGAGGCGGTACTGCGCCTCGCGCTCGGCCTCCGCTCCGGGCTGTTCGACGACCTCACCTTCAGGCCCTCGCCGCGGCCAGGCGTTCGCGGAGGTCGAGAACGCCTTCTGCCGACTGGTCGACGACGCCAACGGCACCGAACTGGCCCGCTACACCCTCAGTGGCGGTGGTGCCCACACGGCGCAGATCACGGCCAAGTTCGACCGGAACGGCGGCTTCTGGCAGGTGCGGGCAATCGGCGAGCCCGCCGCCGGCCGGACGTTCGAAGACCTGCTGCCCGCCATCAGCGCACATCTGTAGCCAGGCCGGCGGGGGCTGGGAAGCCGTAGCCGCTCAGTCCCGGGAGTTGCCGAACAGGAGGCGGTATCCGATGAGCAGGACAAGGGAGCCGCCGATTGCCGCACCCCAGGTGGTCAGGTCGAAGAACTGCTTCTCCACCGGGCGGTCCAAGAACCGGGCGGAGATCCAGCCGCCCACGAAGGCGCCCGCGATACCGATGAGTGTCGTACCGATGAAGCCGCCCGGATCGCGGCCGGGAAGCAGGATCTTGGCGATCGCTCCCGCGAGAAGCCCGAGGATGATCCAGCTGATAATGCCCATATCGTCGTCTCCTTGCCGGGCCGCGTTCGGAAACGTCTCCCGCTCGACCGGCCGTTGTGTGTTGCTCGGTTGCGCAAACTACAGCTACTCCGAGGACGCGGGGCGGGGCGCCTGTGGTTGCGCGTTCCCCGGGCGCGAGATCCGTACAGAAGACACTTACTTTAAATATTGCGCAACTATGGAACTGAAGGGGTCCGGGCCGCGTTGAGCAGGACGAGCGCGGAACGCCGGAGCAACTGCGGAGGAAGTTCATGGGTGTGCCCCTGACCAAGGGTGGAAACGTCTCATTGAGCAGTCGGGCCCCCGGCCTGACTGCCGTGACGGTGGGGCTGGGATGGCAGGTGGGAGCCGGCTGTGATCTGGACGCCAGTGCGCTGCTGTGCGACCAGGCCGGGAAGGTCCTGTCCGACCAGCACTTCGTCTTCTTCAACAACCTGAGCAGCCCGGACGGCTCGGTCCGTCATTCCGGAAGCGGAAACGCCGGCACGGGAGGGGACGACGAACAGGTCCATGTCGACCTCGCCAGGGTTCCGGCCGACGTCGTGAAGATCGTCTTTCCGGTGTCCATCTACGAGGGTGTGCCCCGCGGCCAGAACTTCGGGCAGGTGCGCGGCGCCCACATTCGCGTGGCCGATCAGGAGGGCGGCGCCGAGCTCGCGCGCTACGACCTGGTGGCCGGGAGCCTGTCGACGGAGACCGCGATGGTTTTCGGCGAGCTGTACCGGCACGGTGCGGAGTGGAAGTTCCGCGCCGTAGGGCAGGGCTATGCCTCCGGGCTCGCGGGCATCGCCGCCGACTACGGCGTCGATGTCCTGCGTGAGACGCCGGGCCGGAAGCCCACCACTCCGGCGCCGGACGCCGCGGACGGCAGAGGCACCAGTACGTATGCGCCGACCGCGCCTTCGGTACGGACACCGACCGTCGTCGTGCCGCAGCCGCCGATGGTCGCCCAACCACCACAACCGACAGGGAGTTCTCCCATGACCTGCTTCTTCGACCCCAGCCACGGTCCCGGCATGGCGCCAGTGACATGGTCTCCTCAGTGGGGTGTGCCCCGGCAGATCCAGGCGTGCGGCGGCTGCGCCCAGCGGGTGCAAACCGCCCCTCCGCCGTACTACACCCCGCCCCAGCCGGGATATCCGCAGCCCGGCTACCCGCAGCAGCAGGGGTACCCGCAGCAGGGCTATCCGTCCCAGCACGCAGACCACCAGGACCAGAACGGTGGCCGCAGATTCGGTACGGGTGCGCTCATCGGCGCCGGTGCGGCCGGTCTGGTCGGTGGTGCGCTGCTCAACGAGGCGTTCAGTGACGACGAGCCGGAAGTGGTCGTGAACAACTACTACGAGGAGGACTGACCGGCTCATCCTGCTGCCCGCCCGGACGTCCTCGTTGGACAGCCGGGCGGATGCGCGAGCACCGGGTGGTGATCTGGGCGGGCACGGACGCCGGGTGCCGGACACCTAGACTGGGCCGAGGCACAGGGCGGTGATCACGACGGGACGGGAGAGGGCTGTGGCGGCAGACGTTGGCGGCTCCGAGGATCCGCCCGCCGGGGTGCTGGCCGAGGCAGCCGCTGCGTTCGGGTTGCTGGCGTCGTCGGCGCGGCTGCACATCATGTGGGCCCTGGCGCAGGGTGAGAGCGATGTCACCCACCTCGCGGAACGGGTGGGTGGGGCCCTGCCCGCGGTCAGCCAGCACCTGACAAAACTGAGACTCGCCGGTCTCGTACGCTCCCGCCGCGATGGCCGACGCCAGGTCTACTACGTCGACGACCCCGACATCGTGACCGTGGTCCGGCTGATGGTCGGCCAGCTGGCCGCACGTGCCGAGGGAGCATCGGCGCAGGCGGGCCGAGTGCGCGAGACCGGTGCCTGAGACCTCCGCGACGGCGGGAACGGGCCCGGAGATGTCCGGGCCCGCAGTCGCGTCGGCGGCGGGTAACGGCACCGTCGGCGGCGAAGCCATACGCGAACGGACGGCGCCGACCACGCTTGAGGTGCTGCGGCGGCTGGACAGCGGGCCGCGCGGGCTGATGGAAGTACAGGCCGAGGAGCGTCTGACCCGGTTCGGCGAGAACACTCTGCCCACCCGGCGGCCGGATTCCTGGCTCGGGCGTTTTCTGCGCAGTCTGCGGGATCCGTTCACCGCCGTGCTGCTGTGCCTCGCCCTGGTCTCGGCGCTCGTGGCCTCCTGGGGCACCGCGGGCGTGATCATGGTGCTGGTCGTGGTCAGTTGCGTGCTGCGCTCGTCCGGCGAGCACCGGGCGGAGGGGGCGATGACGACGCTGCGCGCGTTGGTCGCGACCACGGCGACCGTGCTGCGGCGCGCCGACGAGGACGCACCGTCCGTGGCCCGGGAGATCCCGGTCGACCAACTGGTGCCGGGAGACGTGATCCGCCTCGGCCCGGGCGACCTGGTCCCGGCCGACATACGGCTCCTGCGGGCCGGCGGGCTGAGCCTCTACCAGGCGGCGCTGACCGGGGAGTCGGCACCGGTCGCCAAGTACCCCGTCGACGCGCCGCCCCCGGTCGCGGGCGGGATCTTCGAGCAGCCGCAGCTGTGCTTCCAGGGCAGCAGCGTCGCCGCAGGCAGCGGCACCGCGGTGGTCCTGGCGACCGGGCCGCGCACGCGTCTGGCCGACAGGTACGAGGAGCGTGGGCACCGCGAGGCGAACGCCTTCGACCAGTCCGTGCACGGCATCTCCTGGATCCTCATCCGGTTCATGCTGCTCACGCCGCCGCTGGTGCTGATGGCCAACGCGGCGCTGCGCGACCGGGGCCTGGAGACCCTGCCGTTCGCCGTTGCGGTGGCGGTCGGCCTGACCCCGGAGATGCTGCCGGTCATCGTCACCACCTGCCTGGCCCGCGGCGCGTCACTCCTCGCCCGCTCGCACGGGGTGATCGTGAAGCGGCTGCCCGCGCTGCACGACCTCGGTGCCGTCGACGTGCTGTGCCTGGACAAGACCGGCACGCTCACCCTGGACCGGCCGGTCGTGGACCGCGCACTCGACGCCGAGGGCAAGGACACACCCGAGGCACTGCACTGGGCCTCCGTGAACGCCTGGTGGACCCTTCAGCTCGCCGACCTGCCCACGCCGGACGCCTTCGACGAGGCGATCCTGGAGGCGGCCGGCGTGGACGCGGCGGAGCGGTACGACGGCACAGCGGCCATCCCCTTCGACCCGGTACGCCGCCTGGCCACCGCCGTCGTACGCACCCCCGGGCGTCTCGGCACCCACATCCTGGTGGTCAAGGGCGCGGTCGAATCCGTACTGGAACGCTGCGTGCTGGAGGACCGCGAGCGCGAGCGCCTGCTCGCGCTCGCGGCCGAACAGGCGGACAGCGGTCTGCGAGTGCTGGCGGTCGCCACCGCCGAACGCCACGCCCGCACCCGCGACTACACCCCGGCCGACGAACGAGGCCTGACCTTCCGGGGTTTCGTCACCCTGCGGGACGCGCTCGTACCGACCGCGGCCGACGCCCTCAAGGCACTCGCCGACCGAGGCGTCACCGTCAAGGTCCTCACCGGTGACCACCCCGGTACGGCGGCCCGTGTCTGCCGCGACCTGGGCCTCGCCCCCGGAGACGTACGGATCGCCGGCGACATCGATACTCTCGCCGATACCGAACTCACCGAACTCGCCCGCCGTACCACCGTCTTCGCCCGCTGCACACCACAGCACAAGGCCCGGATCACCACCGCCCTGCGCGCTGGCGGACACACCACTGGATTCCTCGGCGACGGCGTCAACGACCTGCCCGCACTGCACGCCGCCGACGTAGGCATCTGTCCGCGCGACGCCGTGAACGTGACCCGGGAAAGCGCGGACGTGGTGCTGGCCGACAAGGACCTCACCGCGATCGACCACGCCATCACCGCAGGCCGGTACTCCAGCGGCAACATCGCCACGTACCTGCACACCACGCTCTCCTCCAACCTCGGCAACGTCATCGCGATGCTTGCCGCGGGACTCCTCCTGCCCTTCCTGCCGATGCTCCCCACACAGGTCCTGGTGCAGAACCTGTGCTTCGACGCCGCCCAGCTCGCCTACGCCTACGACCGTCCCGCACGCAATGCGCTGCGGCGGCCCACGGTTCTGCGCCCGCGGGACCTCCTGCGCTTCATCACCGGCTTCGGCGTCCTCAACGCGACCGCCGACCTGGCGACCTTCGGTGTGCTCGCGCTGGCCCTGCACGGGCCAGGGACGGGAGACGACGAGGCGGTGTTCCACTCCGGCTGGTTCACCGAGAACCTGCTCACCCAGGCTCTGGTGATGCTGCTCCTGCGCCTGGGCCGGCGCGGTGCCGAAGTCCGGACGTCGGGACCGGTCGGCCGGGCCGCGGCCGTGCTCGCCGCTGCCGGACTTCTTCTGCCCCTGTCCCCGCTCGCCCCGCTGCTCGGCATGGCGCCGCTGCCGGGCCTCTACTACCCGTTGCTTGCTGTCGTTCTCGCGCTCTACGCAGCCGCACTGAGGGTGGCCAGGGCACGCTACGAACGACAGTGAGCAGCTCCATCGGCGAGGTGCCATCGTATGAACGCGCTGCCCCGAAGACGAGCACGCCGAAGACAAGACGGTCAGCCGTACAGGGGCCTGCGCTGTGTCCGCGCTGGTCGGAACGGCAGGTTCAGCTTCTGCCTGCATGCCGCTCGCTCAGCGGAAGGCGGGCAGAGGCCGCGGTCCCGCATAGCGCCGGCGGCTGCATCGACCGGGGTGTCGGAGCGGCCGATGTGGCCCTTGTCGGCGCCCAGCGCGCTGTTGCCGCCGATGCGCGCGTCCGACCCGCCGGTCGCCATGTGCGCGCCCTCATCCGTCTGCCTCATACGGAGGGGACGACCGGCCCCACCGCAAGGTTGTACAGTTGCGCAATGTAGCAAGCATTGCAGATGGTGCGGCGCACTCGGCACCCACCTCTGTCCGGTGAAGGGAATGGGGTGGGCGGGATGCTCCGCAACGGACTGGAACCCTGGCACTTGCTGATCGTCGCGATCGTGGTCATCGTGCTGTTCGGTTCGAAGAAACTGCCGGAGGCCGCCCGGTCCCTGGGCAAGTCGATGCGCATCCTCAAGAGCGAGGCCAAAGCCATGAAGCAGGACGGCGCCGCGGAGACCTCCGCCGCCCCTGCCGATGACACCTCGGCGCAGGAAGCGCCGCGCATCATCCGGGCGGCACCGGGAGATGCCGCGTCGAGCCGTCCCGTCACGGAGAGTGACACTTCCCGCTGAGCCGTGCGCGCCGCGCCCATCAGGGGCCGGCCCCGTCGAAGCCGTAGCGCAGCGGCTCACTCTTCGCCACGGCATCCAAGTACGACCGCAACCGCGTGCTGGTCCGCACGGCGCCCTCGTCATCGGGGCCGTGCACGCGTGCGATGCACTCATCGCCCGTGGCCCGCGAACTGGCCCGCCCCGTAGCGGAGCTGACCGAGCAGGACACCGTCGGTCACGCCGTTGAGCAGCTGCGTCCGGCCGTTGATCGTCGTCCACGGTGCCAACGACTTCTCCCGGTTCCGTTCCCGAGCGCGGCCCCGGACTGTTGGCAGGCGTGCGTCCATGCCCTCCACGCCGGGTACGGGCTTGGCGATCGGCGCCAAAACCCCATGCCGGACGAGCATCAACTCGGCGGCTTCCCGGAGCAGATGGCGCGTTGCGCTCCCACTGCCCCGGAGCGGGGCCGGCTTCAGGGACGCGGAGATCGCTCGGCACCGTCGACGACGGTGCCGGACACCACACTGCCTCCCGAAGTCGTCGGCGTCCCGGAGTCCTGCTCCTTGAGAGCCTTGGCCTCGCTCTTGAAGATCCGGGCCGCCTTGCCCGCCGAACGCGTCAGCTCGGGCAGCTTCTTGATCCCCAGGACCACGATGACGACGACGAGGATCACGGCCAGCTCGCTCAAGCCGAACATCAGGTCTGCTCTCTCCCGGGGCGGGCGGGGCCGATACGGCGTACCGGGCACCCGCCACAATCTACAGTGCTGTAGAAGTCTCTCCTGGAGCGTGATCGCTCAACAAGCCCGCCTTCCAGCCCGGTTGGCCAAAAAGGGCGCACGGCGCGAAGGAGCGGAGACAGCATGATGTCGGACCACCACGGCCACGGGGCAGGGGTCGCCGTCCGGCCGACTCGGCAGGAACTGGCCGGCCTCTGCCGCACCATCACCGAGGCCCGATGGTTCGCCCTCACGGTCTTCGGCGTCATTGTGGCCAACGCGGCGTTGCTGGGCCTGGAGACATACTCCGGCCTGGTCGCCGACGGACAGCGCTGGCTGCGGCTCGCCGAGCACACCTGCCTTGCCGCTTTCACCGCCGAGATAATCCTGCGCCTGGCCGCACACGCCGACCGCCCCCGCGACTTCTTCCGCGACCCGTGGAACCTCTTCGATCTCGCCGTGGTCCTGTGCGCCTTCCTGCCCGTCGTGCGGGAGAACACCACCGTACTAAGGCTGCTGCGGCTGGCCCGCGTCCTGCGCACCGCCCGCTTCCTGCCGCAGCTGCGCGTCGTACTGGTCGCGATCGCCCGCAGCCTGCCCGGCGCCCTGAGCTTCCTGCTCGTCGGCGCCCTGCTGTTGTATGTCTATGCCATGGTGGGCTGGGTCTTCTTCTCCCGCCACGACCCCGAGCATTACGGCTCCATCGGCCGCGCCGTGCTCACCCTTTTCCTCCTGATGACCCTGGACGGCATCGGCGACGCGGTCCAGGCCGGCCTGGAGATCTCGCGCTGGAGCCTGCTCTACTACGCCTCCTACGTCCTGCTCGCCTCCTTCGTCCTCGTCAATGTCCTCATCGGCGTCGTCATCACCTCTCTCGACGAGGCCCGCGAGCTGGAGAAGGAGCCACAGCTGCCGGGATCACCCGCTCGGTCGGCACCCGAGGACGCGCAACCGCTGCTCGAACGCATCACGGCGGCCCGCCGCGCTCTGGACGAACTCGAACGTGACCTTGTCCAGGCCGCGACGCCGCGGGCCCGGGAAGCCGGACGCATGGTCCCGACCCCGGGCGAGCACCCGTGATCCCTCCCCGCAGCCGCCGCTCCTGCGGTCCATGGGCGGCGATGTCGTCCCCGCCATGAGCACCCAGCAGCTTCCTTCTCCGGCCCTGCCGTAGAGAGACCACACCCAAAACTTCGGGAAGTTTGCGGGAAGAACAGCCGCCGGAAGCCGTGTGAAACCGCCCCCAGCCGGACTGCCGCCCGCCCCACCAGCGCTTCCGTCAAGGCTTACGCCGCCACTACGCTGCGCTCGCTAACGTGCCTCTGATCAGCGAAAAGGCCCTCCTGGTCAGAGGGCCTCGGGGTTGTGCGGGCAAAGTGCCCCCGGCAGGACTCGAACCTGCGGCCAAGCGCTTAGAAGGCGCCTGCTCTATCCACTGAGCTACGGGGGCCGGTGGCCTCGGCGGCCTGAAGCCCTGGGGCCGGGCCGGTCGACGACCCGCCGGGACAAGGATAGGGCTCCGATCGCCTAGACCCGGTTGCTTCACCTGCGTGGCACGATGTGGAGGTTCGGTGAAGCGAACCGATAATCGCAGGTGGGTGGGATTCCCGCATCGCTTTTGACGCCTCGCGGCCCGGGTGTTGTGCACTCGTTATGCCTGCGCCCCACTCGTCCCCTCTGTCCCGACTCTGTCCCAGCAGGAGAACCGGCGCGCAGAGGTGGCTATACGCTTCAAAAAGGCGCCAAAATTGGGCATTCTTCGCATGTGGTGACCTTGGACGTACGGCCTCAGCTCATCGACGCACTTTCCGCCCTGCGCGACCGTGTCGCTGCCGTGCGTCTTCCACTTCCGCTGCCGGGGGCCGCGCGCGCCCGCCAGACCCGTAGCGAGCTGCTCGCCCAGCTCGACGACTATCTGCTTCCCCGGCTCAGAGATCCTGAAGCGCCCCTGCTCGCAGTCATCGGCGGGTCCACCGGGGCGGGGAAATCGACGCTCGTCAATTCGCTGGTGGGGCGGCTGGTCAGCGAGGCCGGGGTGCTGCGCCCGACCACGCGGACGCCCGTGCTCGTCTGCCATCCGGATGATCACCACTGGTTCGCGGGGGTCCGCGTACTGCCGCAGCTCACCAGGGTCTGGCTGCCCCCGGAGGAGAACGGGGACCCTGGTCGGTGCGACGACCTCGACGGGAGCGAGGAGGACGGGACCGCGCTGCGCGTCGAGACCGCCACCGGGCTGCCGCGCGGGCTCGCGCTGCTCGACGCGCCCGATATCGACTCGCTTGTGGTACGGAACCGGGTCCTGGCCGCCGAGCTGATCTGCGCCGCGGATGTGTGGGTGATGGTGACCACGGCCTCCCGGTACGCGGACGCCGTGCCGTGGCACCTGCTGCGTACCGCCAAGGAGTACGACGCCTCGCTCGTCACCGTCCTCGACCGGGTACCGCACCAGGTGATCGCCGAGGTGTCCCGGCAGTACGGGGCGCTGCTCACCAAGGCGGGCCTCGGTGAGTTGCCGCGCTTCACCATTCCTGAGCTGCCCGAATCGGCCGGCGGCAGCGGCCTGCTGCCGACCACTGCGGTCGCCCCGTTGCGGGCCTGGCTCAGCCACCGCGCCCAGGACCCGGCGGCCCGTCAGCAGGCGGTCGGGCGCACGGCGGCCGGGGTCATCGACTCGCTGGATGTACGGATGCCCGCGCTGGCCGGGGCCGTTGCCGCACAGTACGCGGCGGCCGTGCGGCTGACCGGTGTGGTCGAGGACGCGTACCGCACAGAAGGCGCCCGAGTCCGGCGGCGGCTGCGCAACGGCGGCGTGCTCGCCGGGGACGCCCGGACCCGGTGGCGTGGATACCCGATGTACAGCAACTCCGAGGAACTCCTCGAAGCGCTGGTGGAGAGTCTTGCCGCACTTCTGCAGTGCGCGGTGGCCGCAGCCGACGAACAGATCCGCACGACCTGGCAGCGCGAGCCCGCGGCCGGGGTGTTCGGCTTCGAGGATGTCGGCAGGGAGGCCGGGGGATGGGGGCCCGCCGAGGACATCCGGGGCCGGATTGCCATGGCCGTACGGCGGTGGTGGCGGATGCTGGAGGAACTGGCCGAGGAAGAGGTGCGCCGGCTCGAACGCAACGCCGCACCCGACGCCGAGACAGTGGTGGCGCTCCTGGCCGCCGCGCTGCTCGGCGGTCGCCGTACCCGCGGCGCCGGGGAACAACTCGCCGAACGGATCGGGGCCCAGGGTGCGCTGCGGCTGCGTGACAAGGGCGGCGCACTGCTCACCAACTGCCTCGACCGGGTGCTGGACGGCGAGCGCGACCGGCGGCTCGCGCCGCTCGACGCACTCGATGTGGCCCCGGAGCCGCAGGCCGAACTGATTGCCGCGCTGTCCGTACTGCAGAAGGAGAGGTGGCAGCGATGACTGCCGTCATTGACGAGGGGCCCGGCCGGGGCGAGAGTCCCACTTCTCACGAGGACCGGAACCGGAACCACCGGAGTCGGCGCCGGACACCCGACGACCTGGGCACAGCCGTGCCGGAGGCGGGCGGGGACTGGAACGACGGGCTCATCGCCCGGCGCGCGGCCGCCAAGGGGGCAGACGCCGGGACCGGGAACGCCCCGAACGACGAGGTACGGCTGCCCCAGGTCGAGGCGTACGTACCGTCGAGCGGTCCTCTCCGGCCGCGGCTCGACGCGCTGCGTGAACTCGTCGGGCTGTCCAGGGCCAGGCTCGACCGGGCCACCCTCGCCGAGGCGGGACGCGTGCTCGACGAAGCGGCGGCCCGCCAGCGGCTCTCCTCCAGGCACACCGTCGTCGCCATCGCCGGAGCGACCGGCAGCGGCAAATCGACCCTGTTCAACTCCCTCGCGGGTGCCCAGATCTCCGACACCGGTCTGCGCAGGCCGACCACCTCCGCCCCCATCGCCTGCTCCTGGACCGACGGGGCCGCCGGGCTGCTGGACCGGCTCGCCATTCCGGGACGGCTCAGGCGCAGGCCGCAACAGAGCGGTACGGACGCCGATGAGGCACTCCAGGGGCTCGTCCTCGTCGACCTGCCCGACCACGACTCGGCGGCGGCCGGGCACCGTGATCAGGTCGACCGGGTGCTTGCGCTGGTCGATGCGGTGATCTGGGTCGTCGACCCGGAGAAGTACGCGGACGCGGCCCTGCACGAGCGCTACCTGCGGCCGCTCGCCGGGCACGCCGAGATCACGTTCGTCGTCCTCAACCAGATCGACCGACTGCCCGGCGACGCCGCCGACCAGGTTCTCGACGATCTGCGCCGGCTGCTCGACGAGGACGGCATGGCGCTCGGCGAACACGGCGAACCGGGCGCGACCGTCATGTCCCTGTCCGCACTCACCGGCGAAGGCGTGGGCGAACTGCGCGAGGTGCTCGGCCGGTTCGTTCAGGAGCGCACGGCAGCGGCGCGCCGGCTGTCCGCGGATGTGGACGCCGCCGCGGCCAGGCTCCGTCCGGTGTACGTCGCCGAGGGGCGGCCCGGTCTCGGCGAAGGGGCCCGCGAGGAGTTCGCCGACCGGCTCGCGGAGGCCGTCGGAGCGGCCGCGGCGGGACAGGCGGCCGAGCGCGAGTGGCGAAGGAACGCCGGCCGGGCGTGCGGCACGCCGTGGCTGCGGCTGTGGCGCTGGTACGAGTCCACCCGGCGGCCGGGAAGCCTGGAGTGCCCGGCGCAGCCCGCACCCCCCGAGGAGCACCTCACCGCCCGGCAACGCGTCGAACAGGCCGTGCGGACGGTGGCGGACGAGGCCGCCGGCGGGCTGCCCGGCCCCTGGGCACAGGCGGTCCGCGAGGCCGCGGTGAACGGTGCGGACGGGCTGCCGGAGGCGCTCGACGAGCTGGCGGAAAGGGCCGGCAGCGCGGACGGGCGGGGGCGGGTGGTGAGCTGTTTCTCGGGTGGCGCGGCAGGTGGTGCGCAGGGTTCGGTCGGTCCGGGCGGTTCGACGGTCGTGGCGACCGGGGTGGCCGGGGCCTCCGGCGTGGCGCACAGCGGTCGCGTGGGCGGGAAGCCGCCGCGACCCAGGTGGTGGCCCGCCGCCGTGCTGGCACAGGCATCGATGACGGTGCTGCAGATCTTCGGCGGTCTCTGGCTGGTGGGCCAGATCGTCGGCGTACTGGAACCGGGATTCCTCACGCCCGCCCTGGTGATGCTGGCCGGGATCACTGGCGGTCCGCTCGTGGAGTGGTCGTGTGCGGCCGCGGCACGGGGGCCCGCCCGACGGTACGGGCAGGAGGCCGAGCGGCAGTTGCGCGAGGCGGCGGCTGCCTGTGGGCGGGCACGGGTGCTCGATCCGGTGGCGGCGGAACTCGTGCGGTACCGCGAGGTGCGGGAGCGGTACGTGACGGTGACGGAGTTTTCCACAACTGTTCGGTAGTCCACAGGCATCAGCAGGATTTCCGCCTTCCCTTCAACCTGGGACCAGTGGCCGTGCGGGTGCGGTCGCTGGAGCCTAAGGGCCGAAGGGGAGGCGGAGTCATGAATGACACCTTGGTGACACTGGTGGGAAACGCGGCGACGGGCGTGGAGTTCCGGGAGACCGCGACCGGCGGAATGGCGCGATTCCGGTTCGCGGTGACGCCACGCCGCTGGGACCGCGAGAAACAGCTCTGGACGGACGGGCACACCAGCTTCTACACCGTGTGGGCCTGGCGGACTCTGGCATCGAATCTGTCCGGTTCCGTCTCCGTCGGAGAACCGCTCGTCGTGCACGGCAGGTTGAAGGTGCGCGAGGAGGAACGGGAGGGCCGGCGGCGGACGTTCGTGGACATCGAGGCGGTGGCGGTGGGGCACGACCTGACCCGGGGGACGGCTGCGTTCCGGCGGGTGATGAGGGGCGATCCGGGGTTGATGACGCGTGGGGGAAGCGTGGACAGGGCGGTGGACCAGGGCGACGGGCCGGTGCGCTCGGACGAGCCGGACTGGTCGGGCGGCCCGGCGCGGGAGGCACGGGAAGCACGGGAGGTGAGCGAGGCGCGGCCGGGTGGTTCGCGCGAAGCGTCACGGGTCGAGGGGGACGAGCGGGAGGGGGGAGGCGAGCAGAGTGAGCAGCCCGAGCAGGCTGAGCAGTCCGAACAGTCACAACGGGTCGGGCGGCAGCGGGTACAGAGGCCGACGGTGCGTCAGAAACGCGGTCAGGAACTTGCGTCGGTGTCGTGACGGGACGGGCTCGAGGGGCGGATCTGACGGAAAGTCGGATCGGGGGGCGTCGAGGCGCCGCGCGCGATACCGGCGATAACGATTCCGATTCGGAATGGTTGTACGACGGTATGAGGGGGGAATGTTCATCTCTTCCTCCTTAGGATTCCCCCGTACTCACGGGGCACTTGAGTCGACTGGCGGGACAATCCCCACACGCGCATCAGGCGCGGAGGGTCTCGCCCGGAGGGGAATTCTGTGTTTTCTGCTCATTCAGCGACCGTTTCGTCTTCCACGGAGACGACCAGTTCTCCACGGCGGCGGGGCATAGCCCGGCTGGCCGCTACGGTGGTGGCATCCGGTCTGGTCATGGCAGGCACCCTCGTCGGTGCCGGCAGCGCGGTCGCCGACGAGGCGCCGCAGCATCAAGGTGGCGCGGCAGCGGTTCTGGACGGGTTGAAGACCTACGACCGCGCCGTGCTCCACGCGGACGGCCGGAATCGGGAGCTCCCCGCCGGGGTCTTCGAGATGACCGTCGACGGCGGCGGCAAGCTCAAGACGTACTGCATCGACATTCACAACCCCACCCAGGACCAGGCGAAGTACCTGGAGACCCCCTGGAACCAGACCTCGCTCGGCAGCAACAAGAACGCGGGCAAGATCCGCTGGATCCTGGAGCACTCCTACCCGCAGGTCGACGACCTCGCGGCGCTCGCCAAGCAGGCCGGCACCGGACCGCTCACCGAGAAGACCGCGGCGGCGGGCACCCAGGTCGCCATCTGGCGCTACTCGGACAACGCCGATGTCGACGCAACCGACGGCCAGGCCGAGAAGCTTGCCGACTGGCTGGAGCACAACGCCGTCGACCAGGCTGAGCCCAAGGCGTCCCTCGCCCTGGACTCGGCCGCGGTCTCCGGCAAGTCCGGTGAGCGGCTCGGGCCGGTCACCGTCCGTACCAATGCGAGCCAGGTCTCCGTGACCCCGCCCGCCGACGCCGCCAGCGGTGTCAAGGTCACCGACAAGAGCGGCAAGCCCGTGACCGCGGCGGCCAACGGGGCTGAGCTCTACTTCGACGTACCGGCGGGCACCGCCGACGGTTCCGCCTCGCTGACCGTCCAGGCCACCACGTCGGTGCCGGTCGGCCGGGCCTTCGCCGGGGTCACCAAGAGCCAGACCATGATCCTGGCCGGCTCCAGCGAGTCCACGGTCTCCGCGACCGCCACCGCGACCTGGGCCAAGCAGGGTGCGATCCCGGCGGTCTCGGCGAAGAAGAACTGCGCCAAGGGCGGCGTGGACGTCACCGCGAGCAACACGGGCGACGAGGCGTTCACGTTCGAGCTGGCCGGGGTGAAGCACACCATCGAGGCGGGCAAGTCCGAGACGGTGACCCTCCCGGTCGCCGAGGACCAGGCGTACGACTTCACGATCACCGGACCCGGTGGCTTCTCGAAGACGTTCAAGGGCGTCCTGGACTGCAAGACCAGCGGCAGCAGCACCGGCGGCCTCGACACCCAGACCCAGGACAAGGCCGCCCCGGCCACGGCCGGCGGCAGCTCGGCCGGGTCCACCGGCGACCTCGCCGAGACCGGTGGCTCCAGCGCCACTCCGATCATCGGGGGCGTCGCGATCGCCCTCGTCGTCGTCGGCGGCGGCGCGGTCTTCTTCCTCCGCAAGCGCAAGACGCAGTCCTCCGCCCAGTAATCACGGAGTGACGAACAGCAGGCAATCTGTCACGCCTGCCTGATGGTGGCCCCGGTACGCGGACGCGTACCGGGGCCGTCGCATGCCGGAAGACGGGGGCGGTGCGTGCCGGGAGGCGGGTCGGGGTGTACCGGGGAGCGGACTGGTTTCCGTCCCGGGATGGACGTCAGGCAAGATGGGGTGTTTCTCTCCGGCCGAGGGCGCAGAACAGCCCCTGACCAGAAGGTCTTCCGCCGATGAGGGGCCGTCTCAGGCAGCCTGGGCCGTCTGCGGGCCGTCTGCGGGCCGTCTGCGGGCCGTCTGCGGGCCGTCAGCCGGGAGAGGGGGTAGTTGTCAGGGGGCCGATTGCCGGTTGCTCGCCGGTGACGTTCCCGACGCCGAGATCGGTGCGCATCACGCCGCGCATCCTCTCCCATCGCTCCCAAAGATGAACGAAGTCCGCCCTTATGTCATCGAATGCCCCATCCGGATCCGGATTCCCTTCTTCCAAGCACATGGTCCGCCGGTAGACCTCAGACAGCGCCGCCGTCATCTCATCTAGTGCTGTGACCGGGATGGTTCACTGTGGTCGGGAGACGGCTCACGGGACGAGCGCGGTCCGCGAGGCGAGTGGTATTACTGGTGCATGCAGGAAGAGACCGCGCGGTCCGCGATTGACACGTTCATCTCCGCGTTCAACGCCTCGGAGGACAGCTATGTGACTGCGCTGCTCTCCCAGGCCCTAACCTCGGACGTGGTCTTCTGGGGACCGTTGGGCCGCAGTGAGGGGATCGAGGCGGTCGAGCGGTTCGTGCTGGACATCCGGCGCCACCCCGCGGGGACCGGCACGATGGTGCGCTGTTCGGCGGTGGACATGCCGGACGAGTGGGCCCGGTACCAGTGGGTCTTCACGACGCCGGATGGAGGCCCCCGCCTGGCGGGAACGGACGTCGTCCATCTGCGGCGGAGCCTCATCGACCAGGTCATCGTCTTCGCGGGGGAGATCGAGCCGTCCGCCTCCTGAGTCATTCTCCTCTGGCGCCGTCCTTCTCCTGAACCGGCCCCGTTCGGGGCTCCGGGTCTGCCCAGCCGAGATCATCTTCACAACGCTTCGGTCGTCCGCGCTTGGCCACGAGCGGACCGATGATGCGCTGTGGCTGTGTAAGTTCGCGGTTGGTCAGGCTGCGGTGTTGAGGGGGCGTCCGCCCCAACGGATGCCCTTCTCGCTTCGGATGCGGGCGCGTTCCTTGCGTTCGGCGGCCAGGACGTCGCGGTGGCGGGCGTTGGCGTTGCGCCAGCGTAGATAGGCGTGCAGGGCTCTGTCTGCACGGTGTGGTTGGGGTGGTTGGAGTTGGCGATGGTGAACTGCCTCAGCGGTCCGAAGTGGGCCTCGATGGGGTTGGCCCAAGAGGCGTAGGTCGGGGTGAAGCACAGCTCGACCTTGTGCTTTGTAGCCCAGCGGCGGATGTCGGTGCCTTTGTGGGCGGACAGGTTGTCCAGGATCACGTAGATGGGGGCGCCGTCGGGCCGGGCGGCGCGGATCGACTTGAGCGCGGCCAGCGTGTTCGCGGTACCTTTCTTGCGGCGGTTGACGCCCCACAACATGTCGTCGCCGACCGAGTAGCAGCCGTGGAAGTACCGGACTTCATGGGTGCGGTGGTAGGTGGCCGGCACCCGGTCGGAGTGTTTCCGTTCGGCCCAGCCCGAGCCTGCGGTGGGCCGGATCCCGAGTGGGCCGAACTCGTCGAACGCGAAGACCCGGTCGGGGAAACGGTCCAGGACGTGCTCGATCCGGTCCAGCTTCGCCTCGCGGTCGGGGTCGGTGGATTCCTTCCAGGTCTTGGTGCGCTGGAAGGTGACTCCACGGCGGGCGAGCAGGCCGTGTAACGCCTCGCGGCCGATACGGATCACTCGGCCGTGGACTGTGCGCAGGTAGGCGACGAGTTTGCGTAGCGACCAGCGAGTGAAAGGGTGGCCGAGCTTGGTGGGGCGGGTGGTGGCCGTCTGGACGACGAAGTCCTCGTCGTCATCGCTGAGCAGGCGGGGACGGCCTCCTGCCCACCGAGGGTCCAGGCAGGCCAGGCCGACCGATCTCGTTGAACCGGTGGATCACATCGCGCACGGTGTCCTCGTCGGCCGCCACCAGCTGGGCGATCACCGGCACCCGATTCCCGCCAGCCGAGGCCAGCAGCATCATCGCGCGCCGGTAGCGCACCGAGTTGGTGCTGCCCCGGCGCACGATCTGCTGCAGCCGCTGCCCTTCCTGGTCGGTCAGTCTGCGCACACGGACAGGCTCGGCCACCGCGCCTCCAGCGGTCGGATCGGACGTCACCGCACATCCAACCGCCACGACGACCAACCCGGCGAACCTATGCGGTCACAGCACTAGGTGATCAATTCCAAGGGATGCCTGCGGAGGGTGTGGGGTGGGCGGCGGCCGAAGCCACCGCGAGACGGTCAGGCGGCAGGCTGCCGGCCCTGGTTGTCGAGGTGGCAGCGGGCGGTCAGGCGTCAGGGTCGACTTCGGGGTGCGTGAACCGCACGGGCTTGCCCAGCGACCGGGCGTAGGCGATTTCGGCTCGGGTGCTGTCTCCGATGTAGTCGCCGACTACGAGCACCTCATCAGCGAGCCGGATCTTCGCCCGGTGCAGATCGTCGAGCCGAACCTTCAGCGCCTCGGCCTCGACAGGGTCGGACCAAAGTTCGTGCGGCGACTTCATGTCACAGCCCGGTTTGACGACAATCTTTCCGGCTTTGGTCTCCCGCAGATCGGCCTCGTTCATCTCGGTCATGAAGCGGGTGGAGCCGCAGATCACGACGATACGCGGGAGGCTCAACAGCTTCTTCGCGTCGGCGAGCCTCTCCTCGGGGGTGAGCAGTTGCGGGTATGACACTGGTTCCTCCTGGTGGTGTGGTCCAAGGGGTGCCTGCGGAGACGAGAACGAGGGTGTCCAAGATCGTTTTGTGACGAACGACGTGGACACCCTCGCGACAGCACTCTATGCGACGACCGACGACATCCTGAAGGAGCATCCTGGGCTGGCGCCGTGGCGCCCGCCGGTCGGCATTACGCCCCGCCTGAGCGATGCCGAACTGGTCACCCTCGCCACGATGCAGGCCATACTCGGCTACACCTCCGAGGCCAAATGGCTCCGCCATGCCCGTCGGAAGGACGCGTTGACCTGCATGTAGCCGTCGCGTCGACGGTTCAGCTCAACTGTCTGCTGCTCGCGGCGCCACTGAGCTTCAGCCACCTGCTGCTGACGCTCGTCAGCCGGGTGGCGTGTATCTGGTCTTCCAAACAAGTGCTCTGGTACTCGCGCGGCGGAGCTTGACTCGGGCAATCTGCCCCAGGTCCGTACCAGAAGTGTGCCAGACGGTACGGGGAGCGCCGGAAGCCAGAACGCCACATCGCAGGCCAGAGGAGCTTCAATGCCTGAGGCTGAGGCGGTGTTCCCGCCACGAGCGGGAGGTCGACCCCTAACTGCCGACCTTCTGCGCGGAGGTCGTGCGGTGCCCGAGGCGTTCAGGGTAATGGCGGCCACCCACTCCAGACCTGCGTTCTATCGGATCCTTCCAGCACAGGGCAGCTATTCGCCGGTTCGACGGTTTCAGGCGACTACCTCGGCAAGTGCACTGGTGAGGGCTGCCGCAAGCATCATGACGGCGAGGAAGGTGGAGGCAGCCCGCATGCACGCACTGGGGTAGCTGGCACCGTCCAGGCGAGCAAGCTTGCCCGCGACAGCAGCTGCAAGCAGCGCCAGGATGGCTACCAACGTGGCACTCAGCAGGACGACAGCAAGATTGGTCACGACAAGTTCCTTGCAGATGAGGGTGTGTTGACGTGTTCAAGGTCGCGGAATAGGTGTGCGTCGGGGTGCGTCTGGACGAAGATGAACACCAGCGAACAGGTGAGGGCGGGGCGGACAAGTGGCTGGCGAGGAAGCGGAGCGCGAGGCAGCGCTAACCGAGTTGCGTACCAGGCTGAACAACGGCCTGGCCCGCTCCCGGCTGGCTAAGACACAACTCGCGGCCCAGGCCAGGCTGAGCCGGACTACCATCCATGAGGCCTTAAGGACTGGGGCTCCTGCTCCGTCAGCCGAGACGGTCGTTGCCCTGGCCCGTGTCCTGCGCCTTAAGGACAACGAACTGCTCAGGCTGCAGCGCACCGCAGCTGGGGAAGCCTGTTCTCTGGCAGGCCCTGCCCAGGTTCCCGGCCGGCGGATAGGCGACTGGGATCCGCATGACTTGGAGATCCACCCGGCCGGCTTTACCTCGGGCAAGCGGGACTCCGGTGCCCGACCACGAGTGCTGCCCCGCTACGTCATGCGCGCTCATGACCGAGTACTGGCAGACACAGTGCGCGAGGTTGGTGAAGGCCGCAGCCGGATGGTGATCCTGGTCGGAACGTCCTCGACAGGCAAGACCAGGGCGTGCTGGGAAGCCGTCCAACCGCTTGCTCCCAATGAATGGCTGCTATGGCATCCCTTTGACCCCACGCGTGTTGAGGCTGCGCTATCCGACCTGGAACGCGTGCGGCCCCACACAGTGGTGTGGTTAAACGAGGCCCACCACTACCTCGGCGACCCTCGAGCCGGTGAGCAAGTCGCTGCCGCATTGCACAGCCTCCTTACGCATCCTGACCGTCAGCCAACCCTCATCCTGGGCACCCTGTGGCCCGAGTATGCAGACCGCTACACGGCGCTGCCCGCTCCGGGCGAGACAGATCAGCACAGCCGGGTGCGGGAGCTACTTGCCGGGCGCACCGTCACCATCCCTGACGCCTTCGACCAGAATGCGCTGCGCACGGCAGCTGCTCTCGCTAATCAAGGCGACCTGCTGCTGGCCGATACGCTCACCCGGACTCGCGTAGATGGGAGGGTGACACAGGACCTTGCTGGGGCTCCTGCACTCTTGCACCGATACGAGCACGCCTCACCTGCTGCGAGAGCCTTGCTGGAGGCCGCGATGGACGCCCGTCGACTCGGCTTGGGCATCCGCCTTCCACAAGCCTTCCTCACCGAGGCTGCCGCCGACTACCTCAGCAGCAAGGACTACGACGAACTCACCGATGACTGGGCGGAAGCGGCCTACGCGGACCTTGCCCGCCCCGTCCACGGCAAACAAGCACCGCTACGTCGCACGATGCTCCGACCCAAGCGACGCCCGCCCGGCAAGGCGACCTCGTCCACCGAACGCGCAGCGAACACCGGGCCGTTGTTCCAACTCGCTGACTATCTCGAACAACACGGCCGGACCAGCCGCAAGCATTTGTGTCCACCTTTGTCGTTTTGGGCCGCAGCCCACGAGCATCTCACCCACCCCAGTGACCTCAGAAACCTCGCCTCAGCTGCCCACAATCGGCACCGTCTCGAATGGGCAGATGCCCTCCTCCACCGGGCCGCGAACGCTGGCCACCCCAATGCCCTGATCGACCTAGCGCACATACGGGAGAGGGACGGGAATCGAGAAGGCGCCGAAACCCTGCTCCGCCGGGCCGCGGACGCTGGCCACATCACCGCACTGTTCAGTCTGGGGCAGATGCATGAGGCGGCTGGGGACTGGACGAGCGCCGAAAGTTTCTACCAACGAGCCGCCGATAACGGCAGCGCCAACGCTCTGATGATCCTGATACGTGTGCGCGAGGCGGCCGGGGACCAGAAAGCTGCCGAAACCCTGCTCCGCCAAGCAACGGACGCAGGCCGCGTCAAGTCTCCAGTGGGTCTGGCGAAGCAGCGAGATAGGAACCGGGAAGGCGCCCAGACACCGATTCGACAAGGTACGAACGAAGGCCGCATCAAGTCTCCAGTGAGTCTGGCGAAGCAGCGAGATAGGAACCGGGAAGGCGCTCGGGCACTGATTCAACATGCTACGGACGCCAGCCACACCAGCGTCTTGATCGACCTAGCACGCATGCGGGAAGCGGCCGGAAATCTCCAAGCCGCCGAAACCCTGCTCCACCAAGCAGCGGACGCCGGCCACACAAGCGCCCTTATCGACCTAGCACGCATGCGGGAAGCGGCCGGAAATCTCCAAGCCGCCGAAACCCTGCTCCACCAAGCAGCGGACGCCGGCCACACAAGCGCCCTTATCGACCTAGCACGCATGCAGGAGAAGTACGGAGACCGGCAAGCCGCCGAAACCCTGCTCCACCAAGCAGCGGACGCCGGCCACACAAGCGCCCTTATCGACCTAGCACGCATGCAGGAGAAGTACGGAGACCGGCAAACCGCCGAAACCCTCTTCCAGCGTGCAGCCGACGCCGGCCACACAAGCGCCTTGGTCATCCTCATGCAAATGCGGGAAGAGGATGGTGATCGGGAAGGCGCCGAGACCTTCTACCAAAGGGCGGCCGACGCTGGTCACTCGAACGCCTTGGTCATCCTTATGCAAATGCGGGAGAAGAACGGGGACATGGAGGGCGCCAGAACCTTGCTCAGCGATGCGGCTGAGAACGGTCACACGAATGCCATGGTCAAGCTGGCGCGGAGGCTAGAGAGGGACGGAGACGTAGAGGGCGCCGAGGCTTTGCTCCGTCAAACCGCTGATTTCGGCGATGCCCGGCAGTTCTCTCGAAGTGGTCGTTGGCCGTACGGGCTGGATCCGGACGGCACGCCAACCCCTCCATGGTAGAAGGCAGCCTTGGCGCCTACGGATCACCTCTGTACGACAGTTGACCCTCATCGGGCTGCTAGTCCGCCGAATCGAATAGGGACCGGCTGGCTCGGTCTAGGTGGTGGTCCAGCGCGCGTGGACTACTTGTGGACGGACTACAGCTGTCCGCGTCCCTCCGCGGTCGTCACCAGCAACGATGCCTGGGAATCAAGGGCCCTCCGGAGCCGTGTGCGCGAAGCGGGATGTTGGTCTGCATGACTTACGAATCCAGCAGCGCCTCAGCCGGGAGCACCCAAGTCACGACCGTGACCGATGGTGTCGCGCAGGTCTTCACCTGGGAGGAGGACGCGCGGATCGAGGTACGGAACCTCGGTCGTGAGGTCGTCATCGAGGCGAATGCCGCAGGCCTCAGAACGCTGGCCGGCCATCTGCTCACTCTCGCGAAGGACGGCGTTCCCGACGGGAGCCATCTACACCTGGAGGACGGCAACGGTCTGGCGGACGGGTCCGGCGGGTTGGTTCTGGAACGA
Source organism: Streptomyces sp. NBC_01224 (assembly GCF_036002945.1). Taxonomy (NCBI): domain Bacteria; kingdom Bacillati; phylum Actinomycetota; class Actinomycetes; order Kitasatosporales; family Streptomycetaceae; genus Streptomyces; species Streptomyces sp. NBC_01224. Next base: position 5,986,796 of record NZ_CP108529.1, read on the forward strand.
TGTGACGAAGAGGATGGAGGCAAGCCACCAGTGGCTGCCACACATGCCTCGTTGCGGCGGCCTGGCGAATGCGTGTCGAAGTAAGCCGGATCAGCGGCACATTCAACGTAAGCGTGCTGGTCACGCACCCTGGTGGCCTCGAGCATCCAAGCGCCTTCTAAGAGCATGGCCTCTCAACGGACTGTGGGTCATGTGTGGGTCACCGAAGCGTCGCCGGGGGTGAGTCACTGCAGGGCTACCGGGACCGAGTTCCCACGCTCAACCTGATCCGCTGCCGGCTGAAGCTTCGACTGGTCTGTTTCGGTGGCGATCCTGAACGTGCTCCCATGCCTCTCGCATGCGCCTACCCTGCTCAAGCGCTACGTGGAAGCCTGCCTGGGGTCTGGAGTTACCTGGCCTCTTCGTCGGGGGTATGGAATGGCATCTCAGTCCAGGTGCGGCGCTCGCACCAAAGCTGGCACAGCGTGCCGGAACCTTGCAGTGGTCGGCACCTCTCGTTGCGCGAAGCACCAGGGCTCCTGGTCTGCCTACGGCGTTGCGCAACGCAAGGAGAAGGAAGCCAAGGCGAAGAAGAGCAAGATCCGCAGGAAGCGGTAGGCGTGCGGGAGGGCGTGCTCGGACCGGCCCGTCGGCGCAGTGTCATCCGTAGTCTCGTTCACCGCCAGCGGGGGAAGGAGCTCGGTCAGCCTGACCACTGCCGCCTCGCAGCACTTCCCCTCGTGGCTGAGGCAGAGGAATTCGGTCAGTGGGCTGCTTGTCGACACCCTCAGCAGAGCGGCCAGATGCCCTCGCGCCGGGAGGTGAGTGGTGCGGACGGTCATGCGTAGAGCCGGATCGGTCGCGGTCTGAGCGAGGGGAGTGCGGCCACCGCCGACGTACGTGATTCTGCGGAGGGGGTGGCGGACGAAGTTCCCCTTGCCGTGAATCTTCTCAACGAGCCCTTCGTCCTGGAGTACTGCGAGGGCGCTCCGCAGCGTCGGCGTGCTGACCGCATAGCGGGAGGCGAGTCGCGCCTCGGAAGGGAGGCGTTCGCCGGCCTTGATGCGGCCGGTTGAGATCTGCGTCCGGAGGTCGTCGGCGATGCATTCGCCTTCGTCACGCCTGGTCGCTTATGAGAAGGCATCAGTTCGCCTCCATCGGTGCGAGCCAGGTTCGCGCGAAGGGCGTGTGAGCTACGGACGTTGAGCGCTGCCTCGCACCTTCGCAGATGGCCAGCACGTACCGGCGGACGAGCTGGTTCTCCTCGTCGGCGAGGACGTCCATTCCGTCCCGAAGCTGCCCCGTGCGCAGCGTGGGGGAGTCGGTGAGGTCGAGGGGAGCGACCCCCGAGCAGAAAGCTGTTAAGGGGCGGCGGTGACGGCCCCTCGGGAAGTGCCGCTCACTGGTGCGTGAGACGGCATGGCGGCTCCTATCGCTGATGGCCAGGTCCCCGGACATCGCCCGTCGCGGGGGCCGCTTTGCGTACGGCGGCCCATAAGACGCGGCCGTCCACATTGCTCGCGAAGAGGCCGAATCGATCGGCCTTCGCCACTGCGTCCAGGACCTCCCGCCATGAGTCGGCGGGGAAGTCGTCCGGCACCTCCGCTTCGATCGATGTGTGGTGGGCGTGCTGCATCGCGCGTGTGGTCAGTCCGGCGGCGGACAACCGGGCGGCGATGTCCTTGGCGCTCAGTTCGGAAGCGGGCACAGCTATCTCCGTCGCCGAGTGATCACGATACGTAAGGCTAGTTAACTAGATTAGAGCTAGTGGACTAGACTAGATTTTCCATATGCCTGAGCAGCCGCCTTATCTCCGCATCGCGGACGTTCTTCGACAACGGATCGCGGAGCATGAGTGGACGCCGGGGGACCGGCTGCCCTCACGTGCTCAGATCGGCCAGGAGTGCGGCGTCGGCGAGAACGTGGTCCGTCGGGCGCAGGAGCTGCTGATCTCACAGGGAGTCCTGGAAGGCCGTGCGGGTTCCGGCACGTACGTCGCCGAACCTCGGCGGCGCGTCCGGGTGGTCCGTTCGTCGGCGCGCGAGCAGCGTGACGACTCCCCGTTCCGTGCGGACATGCAGGCTGTGGGCAAGCGCGGGGACTGGGAGAGTCGGACCGAGGCCAAGATCCCGGCACCGGCGGAGATCGCGGCGCGGCTCGGTGTCGCCGAAGGCGATCTGTGCGTCCGCTCCGTGTACGAGTTCTTGGCCGACGGCAAGCCGGTGCAGTTGTCGACGAGCTGGGAGCCGTACGACCTCACTGCCGGCACGCTCGTAGTTCTCCCCGAGGGAGGGCCCCATGCCGGGGCGGGCGTCGTGAACCGTATGGCTGCGATCGGCATCACGGTCAGCCACGCTGTCGAGCAGCCGGAGCCGCGGCAGGCGACTGCCGAGGAAGCATCGCTTCTCGGTATCCAGAAGGCCGCTCTTGTCACCCACATCAGGCGGACGTACTACAGCGACCAAGGCCGACCCGTGGAGACCGCGGATATCGTCGTGCCCGCCGCCCTGTGCGAGATCGTTTACGAGATCCCCACCGGGCGATAGCCGAGGTGAGGGTTGGGCTCGGCGACGGGACGACGTACGCCGAGTGATCGTTCCTGGGCCGTCCCTGGGCCGTGCGAGGGCGCTCAGCACTGATCGAGGGCAACAGCCAGTGACAGGGGAGCTACCAGCGTGGATGGTGAAGGGGCAGGTCACGGGTCCCTGATGAGACGGGTTTCCATCCCGGGATGGACGTCAGGCAAGATGGGGTGTATCTGCCCACACATCGATAGCCGGACGGTTTCTCTTGGCTGAGTACATCTACACCATGCGCAAGACGCGCAAAGCGCACGGCGACAAGGTGATCCTCGATGACGTCACCCTGAACTTCCTGCCCGGCGCGAAGATCGGTGTCGTGGGCCCCAACGGCGCCGGTAAGTCCACGGTGCTGAAGATCATGGCGGGCCTGGAGCAGCCGTCCAACGGTGACGCGTTCCTGTCGCCCGGTTTCAGCGTCGGCATCCTCATGCAGGAGCCCCACCTCGACGAGGCGAAGACGGTCCTGGAGAACGTCCAGGACGGCGCCGCCGAGATCATGGGCAAGCTCAAGCGCTTCAACGAGGTCGCCGAGCTCATGGCGACCGACTACTCCGACGCGCTCATGGACGAGATGGGCAAGCTCCAGGAGGACCTGGACCACGCCAATGCGTGGGACCTGGACGCCCAGCTGGAGCAGGCCATGGACGCGCTGGGCTGCCCGCCCGGCGACTGGCCGGTCGTCAACCTCTCCGGTGGCGAGAAGCGCCGCGTCGCGCTCTGCAAGCTGCTGATCGAGGCCCCCGACCTGCTGCTCCTCGACGAGCCCACCAACCACCTCGACGCCGAGTCGGTGAACTGGCTGGAGCAGCACCTCTCGAAGTACGCGGGCGCCGTGGTCGCAGTCACCCACGACCGCTACTTCCTGAACAACGTCGCCGAGTGGATCCTCGAGCTCGACCGCGGCCGCGCCCTGCCGTACGAGGGCAACTACTCCACGTACCTCGACAAGAAGGCCACCCGCCTCAAGGTCGAGGGCCGCAAGGACGAGAAGCGCGCCAAGCGGCTCAAGGAAGAGCTGGAGTGGGTCCGCTCCAACGCCAAGGGCCGGCAGACCAAGTCCAAGGCGCGTCTCGCCCGTTACGAGGAGATGGCGGCCGAGGCGGACAAGATGCGGAAGCTGGACTTCGAGGAGATCCAGATTCCGCCGGGCCCGCGGCTCGGTTCCATCGTCGTCGAGGTCGAGAACCTCTCGAAGGCCTTCGGTGACAAGGTCCTCATCGACGACCTGTCGTTCACGCTGCCGCGCAACGGCATCGTCGGCGTCATCGGTCCGAACGGCGCGGGCAAGACCACGCTGTTCAAGATGATCCAGGGCCTGGAGACCCCGGACACCGGCTCCGTCAAGATCGGTGACACGGTCAAGATCTCCTACGTCGACCAGTCCCGCGCCAACATCGACCCGAAGAAGACCCTCTGGGCCGTCGTCTCGGACGAGCTGGACTACATCAACGTCGGCCAGGTCGAGATGCCCTCGCGGGCCTATGTCTCCGCGTTCGGCTTCAAGGGCCCGGACCAGCAGAAGCCGGCCGGTGTTCTCTCCGGTGGTGAGCGCAACCGCCTGAACCTGGCGCTGACGCTCAAGGAGGGCGGCAACCTGCTGCTCCTCGACGAGCCCACCAACGACCTCGACGTCGAGACCCTGTCCTCGCTGGAGAACGCCCTGCTGGAGTTCCCGGGTGCCGCTGTGGTGATCTCCCACGACCGTTGGTTCCTGGACCGCGTCGCCACGCACATCCTGGCGTACGAGGGCGACTCCAAGTGGTACTGGTTCGAGGGCAACTTCGAGTCGTACGAGAAGAACAAGGTCGACCGCCTCGGCGCGGACGCGGCCCGCCCGCACCGTGCCACGTACAAGAAGCTCACGCGAGGCTGATCGTCTTGGCACGTCACATCTACAACTGCCCGCTGCGCTGGTCGGACATGGATGCCTTCGGCCACGTGAACAACGTGGTCTTCCTCCGCTATCTGGAGGAGGCGCGCATCGACTTCATGTTCCGGCTGGCGCCGGGGGACGGTTCGCCGTCCTTCTCGGGCGGGTCCGTCGTGGCCCGGCACGAGATCGACTACGTACGGCCGCTGGTCCACCGGCACGAGCCGGTGACCGTCGAGTCGTGGGTCACGAAGATCGGCGCCGCGTCGCTGACGATCGCGTACGAGATCAAGGACCCGGACCAGGTCTACGTACGGGCCTCGACCGTCGTCGTGCCGTACAACCTGGCCGAGGAGCGGCCCCGGCGGATCTCCGCCGAGGAGAAGCTCTTCCTCCAGCAGTACCTGGCCGAGGAGCCTGCCGCAGCATGACGGTGCCCGTGCGGTCGCTGGAGTTCGCCGACACGAGGGAGGCCGCGGATCTCGCGGCCTTCCTCGGTCGGCTGCTCCGCTACGACCGGGCAGCCGCGGTGCGGATGCAGGCCGGCGGCAGTGCGCTGGCCGTGTTCGGCAGGCCGCCGTCGTTCGAGGTCCTGGCGATCCGGGCGGCGCGGCTGGCCGGATCGCACGACTTCGACGTCACGGTGTCCGCCGGTGAACTCCTCGAATCCCTCGACGTCGAGGGCACTGCAGCCGGTTCGGGCGCCCTGCCCGCACCCGTCACCGGGCCGCCGTGGACGGGTGTTCTCCCGCCCCGCGGCGGCTGGCACGAACTGCCGGGCCTGCCCGACCCGGTCTCCCTGCGCACGGCAGTCACCGCCGCGGTGGCGGAGTTCCGCTCCCGCGACGAGGCCCTGCCCGAGGACCGCCGCACCCGGGCGGAGCGGGACCTGATCGGCCGCGAGATCTGGTCGCGCACGGTCGCCGGTACCGAACTTCCGCTGCGGGCCGTGCACGCCGCCCAGTCCCTCGGCTTCCTCCGCCCGGCGCCGGACTTCCCGGTCGCCCTGCTTGCGGCAGGGGCCTGGCTGCGGCTGCGCACCCCGTTCGGCTCGATTGCCCTGCGTGGCCCGGGCAGCGGGCTCGGCACGCTCGCGGTGACGGTGGGCGCGGGCTGAGCGACGGCCCGACGACAGGGCCCGCCCGGACAGGCCGGCGGACCCGTCCGGACAGGCCGGCGGACCCGTCCGGACGGACTGACAGGACCTAACCGGTCAAGGCCCTGTCCACCAGCCGGAGCGCGGCCATGTCCTGGGCGTCCTGTGCCGGGTCGCCCATCCGCAAGGTGAACGTGGCGCTGGTCGCGGCCCGCGCACCGTCCGGCGTCACCCCGCTCTCGGAGACGATCCCCAGATGGGTTCCGCCGTGGAACCAGATCCCGCCGGGGCTCCCGGCCACCGGGCGCCAGGCGATGCCCAGTCCGTAACGGACCCCCGGCGCCGCACTCCAGTCCTCGGCCACGACCGTCTCCTTCATCGCGGCCAGCTGGGCCGGGCTCAGCAGCCGGCCGCTCATCAGGGCGCGCAGGAAGACACCGTGGTCATGGGTGGTGCTGATGACGGAGCCGTCCGCCCCGCCGCCGGACGCCAGTGTCGTGTCGGTCGGCCGGGCGCAGCCGGGGAACCAGGTGTACGAGGTGGCCGTGGGGTGGGGGACGTACGGCGAGGTCCCCGGCGTGAACGTGTGGCGCAGGCCCAGGGGTTCGATGATCCGGTCGTGGATCTCCTGCGCCCAGGAGTTGCCGGTCACCTGCGCGATGATCAGGCCCGCCACCACGTAGTTGGTGTTGGAGTAGCCCCAGCGCCGTTCCCGGGTGGGGTGTCCGGCGTTCGGCACCCACAGGGGCGGCCGGCTCAGGGCCGCCTTCAGCTGGTCCTCGGGGGCCGTGGTGCGAAACCGCGACTGGCGGTAGCCGTCCGGGGTGAACGCATCGGCCGAGTCCGGTGAGACGGCGAGATAGTCGTTCAGGCCGCTGGTCTGGCGCAGCAGATCGGCGACCGTGATCCTGCGGCCGTCGTTGCCGTTGCCCCGCACGGCGCCGGGCAGCCACCGCTCGACGGTGTCCGTGAGCCTGAGCCGCCCCTCGCCGGCCAGTTGGAGGGCGAGCGTGGCCGTGAAGGTCTTGGTGTCGCTGCCGAGCCGGTAGTAGGCGTTCCAGGGAACCGGGTGGCGCGGGGCCCGCAGGTCGGCGGATCCGGCGCGAGCAGTCGTCCGGCCGTGGGCGCTCTGCACCTCGGCCAGTACGCCGGTGGCGCCGGTGGCCCGGATCGCGTCCACATCGCTCTGGAGACGGCTGCGGAGCCCGGGGGCGCGGTGGGGTGCGGCGGCCGTCGCCGCGGGTCCGGACGCTCCGGCGAGCAGGGCCGCTGCCGTGGCCGCCAGGCCCGTGCGTCTGCTGATCACCGGTCCTCCCCGGTGCGGGGGCAGGTCAGGTCGGCGCCGGGCAGCGTGCCGTCACGCAGATAGTCGTTGACGGCTCTGTCGGCGCAGGGGACGGGGGTGAGGCCGTCGAGTCCGCGCCCGTACACCCCGTGCGAGCGGATGTCCGCAGTCACCAGCCGTGAACCGGTCAGCCGGTGGTGCAGAGCCAATGCCCCTTCGTAGGGGACGTTGTTGTCGCGCCGGGCCTGGAGCATCAGTACGGGTACGTCGTTGCCGATCACCGTGGCGGGCTCACGGGATGTGCTCGTCCAGAACGCGCACGGGGCCATCATGCTGTTGACGATCGGGCCGAAAACGGGCTGGGTGGCGCGACTGCGCTCCATGTTCTTCCAGTACGTCTCCGGATGCTTCGGCCAGCCACCGGCCGGCCAGCCGTTGTCGCCGCACATGAAGAGGGCCCCGCCCAGCATGCTGTCCGCCAGCTCGGGCGACGCGAGCAGCTCCAGCATGGCGGCGAGCTCCGGGCCGGGCTCGACCGGCCTGCCCGCGGCGGCATCGGTCAGGTCGCGCACCGTACCGGCGAGCGCCGGGTCGTACTCCTCGTGCTGGATGAGCTGCCTCAGCACCAGCCGCAGCAACGGCGCGTCGAGCCGGATCCCGGAGACGGTGACCGGGCGCCGCTCGGCCCCGTCGAGCAACTGCTGGACACTCGACCGTACTTGGAGGGGCGTCTTGCCGAGCCGGTAGGTGCCGTCGTGCCGTGCGGTCCATCCGGCCCAGGCGTCCAGTGCCTCTTCGAGCGGCTTGCCCGCCCGCTGGAAGAGTTCGTACTGGGTGGCCGTCGGGTCGGTCGAGGAGTCGATGACGATGCGGTCGGCGCGGCGGGGGAACATCTGGGTGTAGACGGCCCCGAGATCGGCACCGTACGAGACGCCGTAGTACGACAGCCTGCGCTCGCCCAGCGCCGCGCGGATCGCGTCCATGTCGCGGGCGACGTTTTGGGACGTGGCGTGCGGGAGGAGCCGGGCGTTGTCCCCGTGCTCCAGGCAGCGGCGTGCGGTGTCGCGGGCGGACCGTACCGACCGCTCGAAGTCCTCGCGGCGGGTCGTGGTCGGGCCGGGCGCGGGCGTCGGGGCGGCGGGGTCGCAGGTGATGGGGGTGGACTCGCCGAGGAAACGGGGATCGAAGCCGATCAGGTCGTAGCGGTCCGCCACATCCTTCAACGCGGGTCGCAGGTAAAGGGTGTTGGCGAGTCCGGTGCCGCCCGGACCGCCCGGATTCGACAGCAGGACGCCCCGCCGCTTCCCGTGCCCGGTGGCGGCCTTGATACGGGAGACCGCGATCCGGATCGTCGGGCCGCCGGGATCGGAGTAGTCGAGGGGAACGGTCACCTTCGCGCACTGCGCGCCCGCCTCGTTCAGCTCCTGCTGCTGCGGCGAGCAGGGGCCCCAGACGAGCCGCTGGTGGGCGGGGGCGGCGGGGGTGGCGGAGGCGGCCGACGCGGGCACCGTGCCCGCGAGTAAACAGGTCAGGCCCAGGCCGGCGGTGGCCAGTGAGGCGACGCGCATCGTGCTCCTCGGGATCAGGTGGATGACTCCCGCACGACGCTAGGGGCGTGCCCGGCCCGGGAACATCGGGCCACCTGGCCGAAGCGACCTGGGGCCAGCACCACCAACACCCGTTACGGGTGCGGCTGGTCGTCCGGCCAGACCCCGATGTGGTCCTGCTCCAGCTCCAGCATCACGCGATGCTCCATCCCGAGCGCCTCCGTGTAGTCGGCGGGCAGCTGCAGGCGCCCCGCGCGGTCGAGCATCGCGTACTCCCGCGCCACCTGGGACTCCAGGCCCGTCGCCGCGTCGACCTCGGTGCGTCGCAGCACCTCGGAGGATGTACGGCCGTCACGAATGGCGACCGTACGGCGGACCTCGCTCGCCACCGCCTGGTCGTGCGTGACGATCACGATCGTGGTGCCGAGCTCCTCGTTGGCGCGGCGGAACGCGGCGAAGACCCGCTCGCCGGAGGCCGAGTCGAGTTCGCCGGTCGGTTCGTCGGCGAGCAGCACCGACGGATTGTTGGCGAGCGCGACGGCGATCGCCACGCGCTGCTGCTGGCCGCCGGAGAGCTGCTGCGGGCGTCGGTCGCGGCACTCCTCCAGCCCCAGCATCCGCAGCAACGACTCGGCGCGCTCGGCCCGTTCACGGCCCCGGCCCCGGCCACGCAGCTGCATCGGCAGGGTGATGTTCTGTGCGGCGGTGAGGTACGGGAGCAGATTCCGGGCCGTCTGCTGCCAGACGAACCCGACGATGTCCCGGCGGTAGCGGAGCCGTTCCTTCGGCCCCATCGACAGCAGATCGCACCCCGCGACCTTCGCCGACCCGGCCGTGGGCACATCGAGGCCCGCCAGGATGTTCATCAGGGTCGACTTGCCGCTGCCGGACGCACCGACCAGGGCCATCAACTCGCCCTCGGTGACCAGCAGATCGAGGCCCTGGAGGGCCTGCACCTCCACCCCGTCCGCGGAAAAGATACGGACCAGTCGGTCGCAGGCGATCAGCGCGTCGTGCCCGTAGGAGGGCCGGTCGCGGCGTGCGGTGGCCCGCTGTTCGAGCTCGGCCAGCGTGGTGTCGGTCGACGGCGACGTCATCGGGGGTCTCCTGCCCTGAGTTCGGTGATCGATCCGCGGCGGCCGGCCCACCAGGCCTGGACGGCGGCCACCGCGGCGGTGAGGACGACCACGCCGAGCGCCGGAAGCGTCAGCGACCACGGGTCGGCCCGCAGCGCAATGGTGTCGTCTCCGCCGGATTCCGGCCCGGCGGAGAGAGCCAGGCTCACCAGGTCGACGCCCGGCGCCAGCAGGGCGGTCGTCGCCCATCCGACGAGCAGCCCGCCGACGGCGGCCAGCAGCGCCTGCGGCATCGCTTCGAGGCCGAGGAGCCGTCTGCCCTGCCGGGAGGTGAGCCCCATGGTCCGCAGCCGGGCCAGCAGGGCGGTGCGTTCCGGCGCGGTCTGCAGCAGCGACAGCAGCACGGCGAGCAGGGCGTAGCCCGCGCCGGCCGCGATCGCCGCCGCGTAGATCTTCTCGGCGCCCCGCTGCAGGGAGCTGTCGACGAACGCCTCGCGTGTCTCGGAGCGCAGTCGCACGGAGACGTCCTTGCCCGCGTGGTGCGCCGCCGTGCGCAGTGCCTTCGCGTCCGGGGAGCCGCCGGTGACCAGCAGGGTGGTGGTCTGCCGGCGGGTGAGCGACGCGGCGTCGACGATCAGGAAGTCGCTGTCGGAGACGGCGGGAGTGCGCGTGACGGTACCCGCCACCCGCACCGTGAAGTTCCCGGCCGCCGCGGAGAGGTCGCGCGCCCGGTCGCCGAGCCGCTCGGCGACGGACGGCGAGGCGATGACGGGCAGCACCGGGTCCTTCGTCGGTGCGGACTTCTTCGCTGCCGCGGAGGTCCTCAACCGGTCGGCGGGGAAAGCCCCGAGGCCGGTCGCGCGGGCCAGCCGGGCATACGTCGCCGGGTCGACGCCCACCAGGGTGGCGTCCTTCGTGAACTGGTCCCCGGTCCCGTCGGCCGGCAGCACCACGTCGTACTCGATCTGCACGCGCGCCACGTCCCGCACGCCGCCCGCCTTCCGTACCTCCCGGATCAGGCGGTCCGGCAGCGGCACGGAGTTGCCCGGGCCGCTGATCCGGGCATCCGCGCCGATCGCGCGTCCCGCCGCGTCGTCCCGTGCGTCCGCGATGCCCGCGAGCACCGAGCCGCCGAACGCCGCGGTGGTCAGCGCGATCAGCAGTGCGAGCAGCGGGAGCGTGCCGCCTGCCGAGGTGCGCCCGGCGCGGGCCAGTGACAGGAACCCGACCGCGCCGCGCCGACGGGCGACGGAGCGCGAGGCGAGACGCAGCGGCAGCGGAAGAAGCCGTACGAGGACCAGGGCGGCGATCAGACCGACGAGTACGGGGGCGGCGCTGACCAGCAGATCGCCGCCGCCGGAGCCCGTACCGCGCCGGCGCAGGGCGACGACCGCGCCGACGGCCAGCACCAGCAGGGTGAGTTCGGCGACCGTGCGCCATCGCGACGGGCGGGCGTCCATCAGGTCGTCGCGGGCTCCGTGCAGCCGCGGCCTGCGGTGCGGCAGTGCCGTACACAGTGGCAGGGCGACGCAGACCAGTACGGCGACGGCGACCGCGCCGGTGACCGAGGGCCACAGCCGGGCGTCCCCGATGGTCACTACGGCGATCAGCAGACCCAGCGCCGCCGCGGGTACCGTGGTCACCACCGTCTCGGCGAACAGCCGGCCGCCGATGCCGCGCAAGGATCCGCCGCGTGAGCGCAGCAGGGCCAGTTCGCTGCGGCGCCGGCCGCCCATCAGCCCGATGGTCATCAGCAGGACGACGGCGGCGACGGCTCCGATGCCCACGGCGGCGACCATGACGACCGGGCCGATCGCCTGACGCAGGGAGTCGTACCTGGTGAGGATCGCGTCCAGGTCGGTCGTGAGCGCGGTGTTCGCGCCGGCCACCGCACGCATGCTCACCAGTCCCGGACCGCCCTCCAGCGAGGCGATCGACGAGCGCAGGGCCGCCACGTCGGTGACGGTGAGGGGGGAGGCATCCGGTGGGATCCGCCAGAACGCCTCCGGCTGACTGGCGGTGGCGAGCAGCGCGGGCGCGGCGTCCGGTGGCAGCAGGACGGCCGCGATCCAGTAGTAACGCGGGATGTCACGCGTCGGTTTGGCCACCAGGGACGGGGTCCGGAGCAGTGGCTGGACCGACCAGTAGGCGGCCGCAGGACGCTCCGGGGTGACGATGCCGGTAATGCGCACGGTCAGCGGTGTTCCGCTTTGGGTCGGTACGGAGATGGTCGAGCCGACCGTGATCCGCAGGGCTTTCGCCGTCACCTCGGTGACCGCGCCCTCCACCTCCGGCGTGCCCGCCGTGACCGTGCCGTGGACGGCGGGCCAGGTCCCGGCGTGCAGGGTGGCGTGGTCAGGGAGGTCCGACAGGGTCGAGTAGGTCAGCTCGGGGTCGATGAGGGACGGCCGGGGCAGCCAGCCCTCTCGCGCGGAGATCGGTTTTCCGGTGTGGAAGCCGTACGCGGACTGGGCGGTGTCGGGCCGCACCACGTCGGGCAGCCGGGACAGCACCGCGCGATGGACGGACGCCAGCGACGCCGCACTCACCGCTTTCTCACGCAGGGGCTGGGGCACCTGCAGATCGGGCTGCGGTGTGCTGAGCTCCAGCACACTGAGCCCGGGGTCCGCGGCGGCGATGTCGTGGCGCAGCCCCTCGTTCTCGTAACGGTCGACGGCACGCGGGAAAGCGGCGGCGAGGAACGCCGTCAGCAGCACCAGCAGCCCGAGCGCCCAAGCCGTGCCGGGAGCGGTACGCAGCCGGGTACGGACCCAGGGCGCACAGGCGGCGGGGGCGCGACGGTCTCGAACGGAACGCGCACTCATGTCAGTTGTCCCCCTGGTGGCGCAGCGAGGTCGCGGGGTCGGCACCGCGCAGGGCGAGAAACACGACGATCAGCAGCGGCAACGCGGCGACACCCGCCAGCAACGCGGCTACCTGCCCGGCCGGCAACTGCACCAGCACCGGGGGCACCGGCGCGGTGGCCTGCCCGGTCAGCACGATGAGCGGTACGACGGCGCGGTTCAGTACGGCCCCGAGCGCGGCCCCGACCAGCAGCGCGATCGCGATCAGCACGCCCTGCTCGGCGGCGATCATCCGGGTCAGCCGTCGGCGCGGCGTCCCCAGCGCCCGCAGGACGGCGAACTCGGCGGAACGTTCGCGCTGCGCGCCGGCAGCGCTCACCGCGAAGCCGACCGCGGCCAGGGCCGCGGCGACGACCGCCACCGCGGGCAGCGCGGACTGCGACCCGGCGCCCAGCGGATCGCTGACCAGCTCCCGCGCGATCTCGTCGCGCACCTCGACCTGGGCCGGATCGGTGTAGGGCTGTGCCCGCAGCGCGGCGGCGACCTTTCCGGCCTGTCCGGGGGCGGTGCTCAGCCACCACTCGACGGGGGTGAGCACGGTGCCCGGACGGTGTGCGAGGACCTGGCCGACGGCCCTGAGGTCGAGCAGCAGCGCGCCGCCGTCCCGGGCCCGGTCGGAGCCGGTGACGGGGGCATCGGAGCCGGTGCCGGGGCCGGTGGTCGGCAGCCTGCGCACCACATCCGCGATCTTCACCCGGACCGTCTCGCCGGCCAGCGTGATGTCGACGCTCTGCCCCTTCCTCGCTCCGGCGGCCTTCAGATACGCGTCGGTGACGATGGCGTTCGGCGTCGGCGCCTTCGGACGGGGCGCGGTGGCCCGTACGGAGAAGGCGGGCGACTCCCACGCGTCCGGGGCCGAGCCGGTGTCGTACCCGAAGGCCAGCAGGCTCTTCTCGGAGACCGTCGCGTACACCGGATCGCCGGGCTGCTCCTTGCCGGGCTGCTCCTCATCGGATCCGGCGGCGTTCTGCGTGGCGTCCCAGGCGAACCCGTCGGGCACCGGGACCGCCTGCTCGGTGCCGTCGGCCGTCACGGTCCTGAGGGCGCCGATGTCGACCCGGTGGGACTCGCTCCGGCCGGCCGGCCGGTTGCCGTCCAGCTCGAACCCGGTCACCGCGAGATCACCCGCGGCCGCCACCGCGAACGCGAACGGATGCGTCGTCCCGTCGACGGGTACGGTCCCGGCCGGTACCCGGTACGGGAAGCCGTAACGATCCTCCAGCAGCACGGTGACGAGCGGCGCGGTGCCGGACGGCGACCGCCGTCCGGGCGCCCCGGCCACCGTGATCCGCACGTCGAACCGGACCTGTTCGCTGCGCTGCGGCAACAGCAGCCCGGCCCGCGCGGTCCTCGGCGGGGCGAGCGAGTCGAACAGCCGCTCCGGCGGCCCGTCGCCGAGGTCGCCGCGCATCAGCATCCGCTCGTCGGCGTGCGCGGTGTCCAGGGCGAGGATCTCGGCGGTGCGTTGACCGGAGAGGTCCACGGTCGTACGGAACGCGGGTGCCGCCTCCCGTACGCCCGGCAGCCGCGCGTACGCGCCCGCCTTCGCCGGATCGTCCTCGACACTGCCCACCACGCGCACCGACGCACCGGCCCTGAAGTCCGCCTGGTCGCCCTGCGAACGGTCCCAGGAGGCGCGCTGCCCGATCGCCAGCATGCCCATGGCGACTGACAGGACCAGCAGCAGCACCGGTCCGGCATTGCGCAGCGGGCGCCGGCTGAACTGCCAGCCGGCCAGCGCCGTGATCAGCCCCCGGCCGCCCGCCGCACGGCGCTCCGCGAGCCGGGCCGCGGGCGGCAGCAGACGCAGCGTCAGTACGGTGCCCGCGAGCAGCAGCAGGGCGGGAGCCGCGACGAGCAGCGGATCGACGCCGAGACCGCCCTGCCGGTCACCGCTCAGCACGCCGCCGCCGGAGCCCGTGGTCTGACGGTCGAGCTGCCAGTACGCCACCGCCGCGATCACCAGCAGACCGAGGTCGGCACCCGCCCGGAGCGGCGCGGGCAGCGCGACGGCGCGGCGGGAACGACGTTCCCCGGCACCGGCCGCCAGCGCGGGCGCCACGACGGCCAGCGCACACGTCAGCGCGGCGACGGCGGAGACCAGCCACACGGTGGCGGTCGCGCCCCCGTCGAGGCGCAGCCCGATCCGGGACAGCGCGCCGCGGTCCGCGAGCAGCCGGGTCAGCGGCCCGGCGAGCAGCGGGGCGAGGAGTGCCGCGGGCAGCGCGAGCAACAGCGCCTCGATGGCGGCGAGCGCGGTGACGCGTCCGCGCGATCCGCCGCGCGCCCGCAGCAGCCGGGTCTCCCCGTCGCGCTCACTGCTCAGCAGCCGGGCCACCAGCAGCAGCGCGTAACCGGCGAGCATCACCAACTGGACGGCCACGATCATCAGCGTCGAGCGGGAGACCAGCAGCGCCCGGTCGATCTGCTCCAGCACCTGGGGGAGCGAGGTCCGCACGGTGGCCCCGCTCCTGAATCCGGGGGCGGCCTGCAGCTTCTTCGGAGCGGCCGTGGCGGCGCTGTGCAGCGCCGCTGTCCGGCCCGTGGTGACGGTGCGGAAATCTGCGGTTGCCAGCCAGGACATCGTGCCGGAGCTCATCCGTCCGGAACCGAGCACGGCGGGATCGGTGAGCAGCGGACCGTACGTCGTGAAGGCGACCTTGCGGATGCCGCGCCCGCTGAGTTCGTCCAACTGCCAGTACGGGTCGGCCTGGTCGGACGCCTCGTACACGCCGGTGATCAGGACGCGCACCGGCTTGTCGTCCAGCCGGTCGGTGAGGGTGAGCCGCGAACCGGGCCGCAGCTTCAGGACCCCGGCGGCGGTGTGCGGCAAGGCGACCTGGACGGGATCGCCGGCCCTTCCGCTCCCGGCCGCGGGCATGTGGCCCGCGGTCAGCCGGACGCGGCTGCGGTCGAGCGCGGCGAAGTGGGTGAGGTCCGGGTCGCCGCCCCGGACGCCTGAAGCCTGTGGACCGCCCGGCAGCGCGTACGAACCCGACGTCTCCAGCGTCCGGACGGTCACGGGCAGGCCGTCGAAGGTGTCGCGGGCGGTCCTCCGCGCGGTCGCGTCGGCCGCGTCCCGCTGCGCGGGCATCACCTGCGCGGACACGACGAGGGAGGCGGCGGACGCCGACCGATGCGTGAGGGCGTGGCGCAGCGCCGCGTCGCCGATGGAGCCGGAGAACGCGGTGAGCGCGGCCAGTACCGAGGCGGTGAGCAGGATCGCGAGGACAGCGGCGGCGAGCAGGAGCCGATAGGCCCTCACCCGGAGAAAGACAAACCCCGTCACACGTGCCCCCCTGGACCCTCACCGCACACACGCCCCCCGGCGATGTAGGGATGCTTTCAGGAATCACGTGCAATTGGAAACCGCTTGTGTGTGCACCTTGATGGGATCGTGACCGTTAATCGGTGACGGAGGAACGCATTCCGTACCCGGTGCGGGGGCAGGGGCGTGTTCTCAGCCCTCGGTGTTCACCATCGAGGCGGCGGCATAGGTGAGGTAGTCCCACAGCTGCCGCTCGTGTTCCGGCGCCAGTCCGAGCTCGTCGAGGGCGACCCGCATATGGCTCAGCCACGCATCGTGCGCCGCCCGGTCCACCCGGAACGGAACGTGCCGCATCCGCAGCCGCGGATGTCCGCGCTGCTCACCATAGGTACGGGGACCGCCCCAGTACTGCATCAGGAACAGCCTGAACCGCTCCTCGGCCGGACCCAGATCCTCCTCCGGGTACATCGGCCGGAGCAGCGGGTCCTCGGCGATCCCCTGGTAGAAGCGGTGCACCAGGCGCCGGAAGGTCTCCTCGCCGCCGACCTGCTCGTAGAAGGTCTGCTCCTGCAGCGTGTCGTGCGGAATGTCAGTCACCCGTCCATGGTCGCAGACGCACCGGCCGAGGACCGGGGTCCTAGGTCCTGCCCTCGGACCGCCGTCCGCCGGCCCCGACCTGCCCCGGCCCGGTTCCTGGCCCCGGGGCCCCCGGCGCAGGAAGGTGGAGGTATGGACGATGCACACCCGGACCCGTTCGCCGCGGCCGCCGCCGAGGAGCGGTGGGCCATGGTGCGCGGGATCGTGGCCGGTGGGGCGCTGGGTGACCCGCAATGGCTGGCCGCGTTCGAGGAGGTGCCGCGGCATCTGTTCGTGCCGTACTACTTCGTGGGCGGTGGATTCGACCGCCTGTGGTGCGAGGACCCCGACCCGGTCAGGCGGGCCCAGTGGCTGCACGGGGCGTATGCGGACGGGGCACTGGCCACCCGCATACGGGACGGTGAGCTGATCTCTTCGAGCAGCCAGCCGTCGCTGATGGCCCGGATGCTCGAAGAGCTGGACGTACGGGAAGGGCAGCGGGTCCTGGAGATCGGCGCGGGCAGCGGCTACAACGCGGCGCTGCTCGCACATCGACTCGGTGACGACGCCGTGACCACCGTCGACCTCGAACCGGAGATCACCGAGTCGGCCCGTCGGCATCTGGCGGCGGCCGGATACCGCCCGGCGGTGATCACCGGGGACGGGGCACGGGGCTGGCCCCCGCGCGGCCCGTACGACCGGATCATCGCGACCTGCACCCTGCCGTGCATACCGCAGGCCTGGCTGGAACAGTGCACGCCCGGCGCACGGATACTGGCGCCGTTCGCCACCGGACTGATCGCGCTGGGGGTACGGGAAGGGACGCACGGGAAGTATGCCGAGGGCCGGTTCCTGCACACGCCCGCGTACTTCGTACCGCTGCGCGGTACACCGCCGCGGCCCGCGCGGCGTCCGCACACCGGCGCACTGCCGAGGCGCGTCAGCGAGAACGAACTCTTCCGGTTCCTGCTGACACTCACCGAGGCCACCCTCGACCCGCGCGAGGCCCTCGCTCTCTGGCAGCGCGAGCGGCGCCCCGAACGGGAGAGGTTCGGCATCACGGTCCGGGACGGGCGGCAGTGGGCCTGGCTGGACGACCCCGAGGGGCCGTACGCCTGGCCACTGCCCGGCGGGTAGGCGCGGGTCAGCCCCGGCGGATCGTGATCGTCGTCCACGCCCCGACGTGCACCTGGTCGCCGTCCTGGAGCGGGACGGGGACATAGGGCTGGATCGGGTCCTCGGCGCCGTTGAGCGTGGTGCCGTTGGTGGAGTTCTGGTCGACCACGGCCCAGCTGCCGTCGGGCTGCTGCACCAGCACCGCGTGCTGGTGCGAGACGCCCGGGTCCTCCGGCGGCACGGACAGATCGATGTCGGGGGACTCGCCGGTGCTGTGCCTGCGGCGACCGATGGTGATCTGGTTGCCGGTCAGCGCAAGCTGCTGTTCCGGGGAGTACGCGGGCAGGTTGAGCCCGGTCGCCTCGGGACCGCTGCGCTGCATCATCGCCAGGAAGTACTCACGGTCCGGGGCGATGACCGCGGTCCAGGTCGCGGGCGGCTGGTTCTGGTTCCGCCCCGGGAACGGCGGCTGCTGTTGCGCCGGGGCCGGCGGCTGCGGAGCCTGCGTCCGGGACGGCGGCGACAGCATCCAGTCGTCGTCATCGCCGGACTGCGGCCCCTGCGGCGGGGCCGGCGGCTGGGGGGCCTGCGGGGCGGGAGGACCGGGCCGCTCGAACGCGGGCGGCGCCGACTGCTGCTGGAACGACGGCGGCGGGGTCTGCTGGAACGGCGGGGGCGGCGCGGTCTGCTGGAAGGGCGGCGGAGGCGGCGGTCCCTGCTGCTGGAACGGCTGCGGCGGCTGCGGCGACTGCGGACCCGGGGGCCCGGACCGGCTTCCCTGGTCGGGGGAGAGCGGTTCGGCCGGGCGGTTCACCTGCGAGGGCCGTGAGCCCTGATACTCGAACGGATCACGCTGCTGCTGAGGGCCCGGCGGCTGCTGTGCCTGGAAGCCGGGCGGCAGGTTGAGACCGGGCGGAGGGCCGGGAAGGCTGTGGGGCGGCGCCAGCGGCGTGTACGACGTCGCGGTGTTCGTGAGGAAGTTCCAGCGGCACTCCTCGCAGAACGGCGCCATGGCCTCACGCGGTGTGCGGCACTGCGGGCAGAGTTCGGCCTGCTGGGTCGCATCAGGGCCCTGCGGGTGACCGTAACCGGGAGCGGGCGGCGGGGGAGGCGGCGGGGGGGCTGCACCCGCAGGCGCGCCCGCGCCGGCCATGCGATGGCCGCAGACCTCGCACCAGTCATCGGAACCCGACTGGTGTCCGTTCGGGCAGGTCGGCATGTCGGCGCTTCCCCCTCTCCTCGTCCGGCCCTGGGGGCCGTCATTTTTTTCTTGCTCTTCGCCACCCGGCGGATCGCTCCGGCCGGGCGGCTCGACTGTGCGGCTGTGTGGTTATTTCTTGACGCGAACGGTCTTGGTCGAGCGTGTTTCGAGTGTCATCGAGTCGGCTTCCGCGACCTTCGCCTTCAGTCGCACAGTACCGGTCGAGGCATCGACGACGTCCACCACCTTCGAAAGCAATTTCGCAGTGTCCTCGTTCCCGGACGCCGATGCGAGCTGCACCGCACGGCCCAGTTTCGCCGTCGCGCCGTCGAAGTCTCCCGACTTGCGGGCATCGAGCCCCTGCTGGATGACTTGTGCCAGTTCCGCCTGGCCCGTGTAGTGCGCGACCTGCGGGTTGATCGAGGTGGACGCCACCATGTCCTGTGTCCACACCGCCCGTACCAGGCCCTGCGAAAGGGTCTGCGGGGCCCCGCCCGACGGGTCGGGGAGGATCAGCGAGACCCTGGACGCCAGCATCTCCTGCCCGATGCCCGCCTCCGGCACCTGTACGCACACGTGGTAGTCGCGGGACTCGTCTCCCCAGGAACCCGTGGGATAGTCCCCGGCGCGGGGGCCCGCCTCGGTGCGGCGGTCGGTCAGATCGACGACCGTCGGTGCGACCTGCTTCACAAACTTGATCTCGACCCCGACGGGCGTCCAGAGCCGCAGCGCGACATCCGCGACCTCCTTGCCCATCGCGTTCTCCATCATCTGCGTGAAGTCCGCGGCCAGCCCCGCCGGGTCGGCGACGATGTCGGCCGTGCCGAGCAGCGCGGAGGCTATGGCTGTGACCTCTTTCACCTCCCAGTCGGTGCCGACCCCACGGGCGTCACAGGTGAAGCGGCCCACGCAGGATTCGAGCGCGGCCCGCAGATCCTCCGGCGCCTCGTGCTCGTTGCGGCCGTCGGTGAGGAGGATGCCGTGCCGGATGTCCACATCGGCGGCGCCGAGCAGCCGGTCCGTCAGCCGCAGCCAGGTGCCGATCGCCGTACCGCCACCGGCGCTGAGCGCACGCAGGGCCTCCTTCGCCTGGGCCTTGGTCCGCGCATCGGCGACGGCGAGCCTCCCGTTGCCCGGGTAGACCTCCTTGGCGACGTGCGTACCGCCGACCACGGCGAACGAGGTGCCGTCGCGCAGGGTGTCGATGGCCGCGGCCGTCGCATCGCGGGCGTTGCGCATCTTCGTCGGCGGATAGTCCATCGAACCGGAGCAGTCGACCATGATCACCACGGCGGCTTTCGGTGCCTGCCCCGGTACGTGCGTGGGCGTTGCGGCCGCACCGGACAGCGGGACGCCGCCGGTGGTACCGCCTCCGGTCGAGGTGACCGTGACGATCGCGTTGACCTCGCGACCGCCCTCCGGAAGATATTCGTTCTGGTACACCTCGACGGAGAACTGCGGCACGTTCGACTTGGAGAAGTTGGCCATCTGATCGGCTCCTTGAGGCTCCAGGTGTCAGATGAAGACAGCTGTGAGGGCAGAAATGCGGGTGAAAGTGGGCGAGCGCGGGTGAACGCGGGCGAGGGCGCCAGGGATGGAGTGGGCGGACGGAAACGGAATTAAGCGTTACGGAACAGGGCTCATGTGGTGCCGCAGGCCGATCCTGCCCCCTGAGGCGGTACCGCGAACGGCAGCAGAGCCACTGTTACGTTGTCGTGGCCCCCACCGTCGAGTGCATGACCCACCAGCACCTGGGCGCCGTGCAACGGCCGCAGCTGGGCATCGGCCGGCACCGCCGCGGCCATCTCGGCCGCCGACTCCGCGTAGTTCCACAGGCCGTCCGTGCACACCACCACGAGACCGGACCGGTCCGGTTTGAAGGACGCGGTGTGCGGCTCCAGTTCGTACGCGTCGGCGCCGAGCCACCCCGTGATGGCGTGGGCGCGCTCGTCCGCGTACGCCTCGGCCTCGTTCATCAGGCCGGCCGCCACCATCTGCGCGGCCCAGGAGTCGTCCTCGGTCAGCCGGGCGGGCGGGTTGGTGCGGTCGTCCGGCACCCAGTAGACGCGGCTGTCGCCGACCCAGCCGACGACCAGCAGACCGCCCGCCATCACCGCGCCGACCAGGGTGCACGCCGGGGCGTTCTGGTGGCGGTGCGGGTCGTGCTCCCTGGCCCGGCCGGGCTCCTCGGCCAGGGAGTTGACCGACTCCGAGGCTGCGACGATCGCCTCGTGCATCGCCTGTTGCGGATGGGTGCCGCGCGGCAGCGACTCCAGAAGCGCTTCGTTGGCGGCGCTCGCGGCGGCCGCCGACGCCTCGTCGGGGCGGCTCGCCGATGAGACGCCGTCACAGACGATCGCGACGACGGCCGGTGAACCGTCGGGCAGGGCGGTGGTCGACACCGCGAACGAGTCCTCGTTGCGGTGGTGGCGCAGGCCCCGGTCGCTGACGGCGGCCACCGAACCGAGCTCCTGCTCCATGTGGTCGCGCTCGCGTGGCTGGGCGTGACCGCAGTTCTCGCAGTAGCCGTCGTTGTCGACACGGCCGGCGCGACAGGCCACACACAGTTTGGTGCCGGCCGGTGGCGTGGAGAGCGGCTCCGCGGTAGGCGTACGGGGGTCGGGCGCAGACGACTCGGCGGACGGCGTGGATGCGGGCGCGGCCCCGGGTGCGGCCAGCTCGAAGTCACCCGATCCACCCGGCTCGTCGAACCGGACCGCTGCCGGGCGGGCCGCCGGAGTGCGGGCGGTGGTCGCCGCGCCGTTCTCCGCCGGCACGGCCATGGCGATCGTCGGGTGGTCCTGCGGCGGTTCGGGCACGGCCGACAGGTCGTACCCGCACGCACCGCAGAACAGGTCCCCCGGCTCCAGCGGCTCCTCGCAGCCGGGGCACTTCGACAAGGCCGTCTCCTGGGGCTTCTGCGACATTTTCACACCCACGTCCGGGGGCGGAAACGGTTGGCCCGCTCCACCAGTTCGATCCTCTCGTCGCCGGGCTCTGCAAGCCGGGCGAGCATCCGGTACGAACGCTCCAGCCCGAAACGCAGGCCGCGCTCGTCCAACTCACTGCCGAGCAGGGTTCTCGGCCCGGGCGGCCCGGCAGGCGCGTGCGGCTGCGGAGCCGAGGACTGAGCCGTTGGACTACCGGAGAGTACCCAGTCGAGCGCCATCCCCAGCACTTCTGTCGACAACTGCTCGCGACGCACCGCGTCCAGACCGAAACCGGCCAGCCCCGAGACCTGGTCGGCGGCGGCCGTCAGATCGGCGATCAGCGGTTCGTCCGGGGACCGTTCACGCAGCCGCGCCCGCACCGCGGCGACCCTGGCCGCCGTGTAGTGGATCGACGCCTCCGGCACGGACTCCAGCGTCGTCACGGCGCCGCCCCGGTCCCCGGCGGCGATCTGCACCCGGGCCAGGCCGAACGCGGCGCTGACGAAGCTCGGGTCGGTCGTCCACACCAGGCGGTAGTACTCGGCGGCGTTGTCCAGCTGGCCCAGGACCTCCGCGCAGATCCCCAGCGCCAGCTTGGGCGCCGGCTCGCCGGGGAACGCGTCGTACACCGCGTCGAAGGAGAGCGCCGCGTTCTCGTTGTCACCGGTCACCAGCGAGGTGATGCCGCGGTACCAGACGACCCGCCAGTCGTCCGAGTGCTGGCCCTCCAGCGCTGCCAGGGTCTGCCCCGCGGCGCCGGGTTCGTGCATCTCCAGACGGGCACGCAGCTCACGCAGCCGGGTCTCCAGCGAGGCCGCGGGTACGGCGTTCAATGCGGCAATCAGTTCGGCGGGGGCGGTGGCCATCAGTCCGGCGAGGAAGCCCGCGTTGGGGTCGCTCGCGTCGACCCGGGGCACGGGCAGCGCGAGCGAGGTGGCCCGTGCGTCGAACCCGGCCGGCCGGGGGCCGCTCGGGACGTACGGCCCCGATGGCGCACCGGGATCGGCGGCCGGGACACGGGGGGCCGGAATCGCGGCCCGGGTCTGCGCGTACGAGAAGGCCGCACCGCTCTGGCCAGCCCCGTTGCCCGCCTGTACGTGGGTGGGCGGCGCGGTCAGCGGACCGGCACCCGCCGCGGCGTACCCGGGTACGGGCGGAAAACCCGCGGGCGGCGCGCCCGGCCCCGGCCCCGCGGGCGGCACGGCGGCAGCGCCCGGGGTCGCACCGGCCGCCGACCCGTTCCGCCGCCGCCCGAAGCGCCCCGAGGACGCCGGAGCGACAGCCCGTGCCCCCAGCCGCGACACATCGTCCGTCAGCTCGGCGAACAACTGCGTGTCCGTGACCCGTACTTCCGTACCGAACAGCGTCGACAGCGCAGGCCGCGGTCGCCCCGTCTGCAGCGACACCACCTCGCGCAGCACACCCGTCAACTGCTCCGCCATCTCCGCGGCAGAGGCGAACCGCCGCGCCGGATCCGGGTCGGTGGCCCGCACCAACAGCCGGTAGAACGACTCATAGGTCCGGAACACCTCGATGTTGTCCGGGTCCGGCAGCGAGTCCACGAAGACGTTGGTGTAGCCCTGGAAGTCGAAGGTGAGCACCGCGAGCGTCCGTGCGACCGTGTACAGATCGGAGGCGACCGAAGGGCCGACCTCCGCTACCTCCGGCGCCTGATACCCCACCGTGCCGTAGATGGCCGACTCGTCGTCGTCCATTCTGCGGACCGCGCCCATGTCGATCAGCTTCAGCTGATTCTCGGTCTGGATCGCGTTGTCGACCTTGAAGTCGCAGTACAGCAGGTTGCGGCTGTGCAGATGGCCGAGCGCCTCCAGCGCCTCGATGCCGTACGCGCACGCCTGCTCGACCGGCAGCGGATCGCGCTTCCCGGCCGGGGTACGGCGCTCGTTCGCGATCTCCTTGAGCGCCTTGCCGCCGACGTACTCCATCACGATGTAGCCGTCGAGCGAGCCGGTGCGCTGGTCGAGATGCTCGACGAAGTTGTAGATCCGGACGATGTTGGAGTGCTCGATCTCGGCGAGGAAGCGGCGCTCCGAGATGGCGGCCGCCATGGCGTCCTGGTCACCCGTGTCGAGCAGGCCCTTGAGGACCACCCAGCGGTCGGACACCGCACGGTCGACCGCGAGATAGACCCAGCCGAGTCCGCCGTGCGCCAGACAGCCCGCGACCTCGTACTGGCCGTGCACGATGTCGCCTTCGTGGAGCTTGGGCACGAAGGAGTACGGATGGCCGCACTTGGTGCAGAACCCCTCCGTGCGGCCCGCCCGTTCGCCGCGCGCCCGGCCCACCGGGGCCCCGCAGTCCGAACGCGAACAGAAGCGCTTGCGCTCCGGCACCTCCGGGTTCTCCATCACCGCGGAGCGCGGGTCGGGGCGCGGCACGTCCGGCACCTGCACCAGGCCCGCGCCCAGCCTCCCCCGGCCGGACGACGCGCCCGTGGACGAACCGGAGGAACGGACCGACACCGAACGGGACGTGGCGCCACCGGACAGCGAGCGCGAGAGCCGCCCCGAAACGGAACGCCGCGAGGTCGACGAGCGGGACGAGGAACGCGAGGACGCCCGGGACGAGGCCCGCGAACTGCTGTTGCTGCCCCGACTCCCCCTGCTGCTCACGCCACCGCCGCCCGTGATCCCGGTCGGCGGCGAACTCACCATGCCCGTCGGCGACACGACCGGAGCCAGACCGCAGGTGTCGCAGTACAGCTCACCGCCGCCCACGTCCTCGTAATTGCCCTCGCACGCGGGGCGCTGGCACTGCGTACTCATGGTCCGTCCCCCTGTTCGCCCCGCCGCCGCGGCGGCCCTTCCACCTTGCACACGCCTGTACTCATCGCCGGTCCTCCGGTCCCGAGGTCCGGGGCTGGGACAGTAGTTCGGCCGCCGCCTCCTGATAGCGCAGCACCGCCTGTGCGGCGACCCGCAGATCGCACGGTGCGCTCCAGAGCATCCGGCGTGCCGCGTCGTACCGCTCGATCAGCAGCGGGTCCTCGGCCATCCCGTGCCGGGCGACCTTCGCCTTGTACGCGTCGAGCCTGCCGCGCAGCTCCGCCCGTACGGCCAGCGGGGCCGTGACCGCGGTCAGCGACTCCCGGGCCCGCAGCAATTCCTCCTCGGCCTCCCGCTCCAGCGTCTCCAGGAGCGGGGAGAGACGGTGCCACTGGGCATGCCTGCGGTACTCCGAAGCGGCGGCCAGCCGCTCCTGGAGCGCGGTCGCCGGGCCGCTGACCGCGGGCACCTCGGAGGCGGCGATCTTCGCCAGCACCTCGCCGCGGGCAGACCGGGCCTCGGTCAGGGTGCGGTCCGCGCGGGAGAGGACATCACGAAGGTGGACCAGACGCTGCTCGGCGTCCTGCCGGACTGCGAGCACCGCCTCGATCTCGCGGCGTACGTCGTCCAGGGCGCGGGCCGCCCGGTCGTAGCGCGTGGTGTCGGGGCGTCCGCCGCCGGGCGCCGAACTTCCGGGTCCCGACAGCCAGAACGCGAGCGGGTCGGAGATCACCTGGACCCGCAGCGTGGTCAGTTCATGGGTGATCGCCTCCAGGTCGTCGCCCGCCGGGTGCTCTCCTGGCCGTACGCCGACGGAGTGCGCCAGCGAGCGGGTGCGGTGCAGCTCGGCGGCGAGGAGATCTATCCGGGCGGGCAGTGCGGACCACACGGAGTCGGAGGCGACGACCATGTCCAGCGAGCGGGCGTACAGGTCGTTCATCCGGGCGACCAGCTCCTCCAGCGTGAACCGCTCGGAGAGCTTGGCCGGGCCCGTGATCGACGGATCGGGGCGGCCGGCCGCATGTGCCACGGTGACACCCTGGCCGCGCAGCAGTTCGGTGAGGGCCACCAGGTCGTCCCGGTTGGGGTGGCGTCGGCGGGCCCGCACCGCGCGGGCCTCGGCCAGCGCCCCCGCGTAGGCGTCGAAATACCCCCACAGCAGTGTGATCCACTGCTCGGTGGAGGCCCAGCGTTCCTTGGTGACACCGGTCAGATCGGCGCCCTCCAGGAGCCGGCGGCCCGCGTGGTCCTGCAGGGCGAGGAGCGAGGTCTCGATCGCCTCGTGCTCCGCGCCGAGCCGGGCCAGCGCACGGTCCGCCTCGTCCCGGTCCATGACCGGGCCGGGGGACCTCCCCGCGTAGCCGGGGAAGGGGCCCGCGACGCCCATCGATCACCTCTCCGCTCTTCCTGCCGGGACGGGTCCCGGCAGGATCAGTGCCACTGTCTCTCCGGCCGGGTCCGCGCCGTAGCGCCCACCTGGCGGGCCCGGCGTCAGTTGCTCCGGTACTTGGGGGCCGGCGGCGCCGTTATCCCCGGCAGGCCGTCCTCCAGCCAATTCCGGTACGACCGCATCCAGGGGCTGTTCGCACCACCTCTGCGGTAGTCGACCAGCACCTGGTTGACCCGGGCCACCAGGTCGTTCGCACCGCGCTTCGTCGCCACGCCGTAGTACTCGGTGGTGAACGGCTTGTCGCCCTTGAGCTCGACCGCAGGGTCCTGGGCGGCCTGGCCGGCCGCCAGCGCGTTGTCCGTGACGATCGCGTCGACCTCGCCCAGTTGCAGCCGCACCAGGCAGTCCAGCTGGTTGGGGACGGTGAGCTGGTCCTCGTCCGCGTCGGTGCCGTCGTGCGGGTCCTTGAAGACCGAGCCGAACGACTGCTTCTGCAGGGCCTCGTACGCGGTGGAGCCCTCGGCGGTGCAGATCCGCTTGCCGGCCAGGGACTTGTCGAACCCGGTGATCAGCGACTCCTTCGGCGCGAGGACCTGCTGCCCGGTCTGGAAGTAGGCCGTGGAGAACGAGACCTGTTCCAGCCGGGTGCAGTTGATCGTCATCGTTCGGACGACGACATCGACCTTGTCGTTCTCCAGGGCGGCGATCCTCTGGTTGGTGGGGATGGCCCGGAAGATCACCGCGTCGGGGTCGCCCAGGATGTCCTTGGCGATGGCCCGCACCAGATCGATGTCGAAGCCTTCGAGCTCGCGGTTCTCCGGATTGCGGTATCCCCAGCGGAAGCTGTTCTGGTCGACGCCCGCGATCAGCTTTCCGCGCGCCCTGATCTTCGCGATGCTCGGACCGTCGGCGCTCGACGGAAGCAGGCTCGCCTCCGGGTCCGTGCAGTCGCCGGCCCGGGCCTGCACCGCCTGCGCCGTACCCGGCCCCGAGGTGTCACCGCCGAAGGCGCCGGCGCCGCCGTGGGAGAGCGGCAGCAGGGTGAGCGAGGCCGTCACCGCGCAGGCCACGGCCATGCCCGTCACCCCGCCCCAGCCGCGCAGCCTGCCGAGGGTGGACCCAGGGCCCGTGCCGGGCTTCCCGCCGGGCTCACGGGGTCTGGAGCCTCCGCCTCCGGCGTTGTCGTCAGTCGCCGACGCTCCGCGTCGACTCCTTCCTCCGCCTTGGATTCGAAGGCCCCGGACCCCGCTCCCTGATCCGGCGGGAAACTCGGCACGGGCCCTCGCGCCCGTGCGCTTCCTGGTCATCGCTCCCCCTCTCACCGGTACTCCGAGAGCCTGCGGTTGACCCCGACGATCGCGGCGAGGGCACCCAGCGCGGCGAGCGCGGCGGCCCCGATCGGCAGCCCGCCCAGCGCCCCGCGCCCGTCCTTCGCAGCCCGGGTGAACTCGCCCTGCTCATGGGCGAGCGCCTGCTTCAGTGCCTCGTCCACCCGGTTGAAGGACTCACCCGTCGAGTTCCTCGGCCCGATGATCTGCTTCAGCGCGCCCTCGTAGTCGCCGCTGTCGTCGGTCGTGCGGGCGGTCCGGTGGCGGCCCTGCCACTCGGAGACACCGTTGATGGCGTTCGCCACCGGCCCGCTCCCCTGGGAGTCGTCGGCGAGCTTCCTGGCTTTCCCCAGCTCTGCACCGAGGGCCTTCATGCCCGTGTTGTAGTCGGACTCGTACTTGTCGTTCTTGCCGTCCGGAGTGAGTACCGCGCCGCGGGCGACAAGAGTGAGGTTCTCATTGGCGCGCGCCTTCAGCGAGTCGATCCGCGCATGATTGAGGACATCGAGGGACTGTTGCCCGTGCACATCGGCGTCCAGCAGTTCGGACCGCGCCACCGTGTGCCCCACGGCCAGCCACAGCAGCACCACGGTGGACGCGGCGGTCGCGACGAGCAGCCCGTGGTTGAAGACCCGGTTCGTCCTGCGGTAGTTGCGCCGCTGCGCCCAGAACAGTGCGGCCAGTGCCACGACACCGAGCCCGAGCGAGAGGAACGGCAAGGCCCTGGCCGAGTCGTTGTCCCGGTCGAGCCGCCCGGTCTCCGCCGTGTACAGCCGCTCGGCGGCCGGCAGCAGTACGTTGGTCATTTTCTGGTTCGCGTACCGGAGGTAGGCGCCGCCCAGCGGCAGGCCCTGCCGGTTGTTGGCACGGGCCCGCTCGATCAGACCCGCGTAGCGGGGGAGTTCCTCGTTGAGCGTGGTGATCTCGTGCCCGGAGCTCGTCGACGCGTCCGTGTTGGCCGCAGCCTTCACCAGCAGCCGGGACGCCTCCTTGATGTCCTTGTCGTACCGGTCGTGGACATCGCGCGGCTCCTGCGCCCCGGCCAGGAAGCCGCTCGCAGCCGCGGTGTCGGCATCGGCCAGCGAGCGGTAGATGTCCGCCGCGTCGGCGCTCAGCGGCTGGCTGCGGCTCACCACGTCGTCGGCCGCGGCCGCCCGGTCGGCGATCTCGAACGCCGTCACGGCCCCGAACGCCACGACGAGCAGGGCCAGCACGGCCCCGATGATCTGAAGCCTGCCCGGTTCGGTCGTCGCCGCGGCCCGCAGCCGGTCCGCCGTCGCGGACCAGGCACCGCGCTGCGGCGGAGCGGGTACGGTCGCGGGCACGGGCGGCTGAGCCCGCGCGTGTTCCGGCGCCGTGCGCACATTCGGCGGGTATGTCACTCGACCTCCCCCTCGGTCACTGACGGTGGCCCGGCCCCCCGGCCGATCGGAGGACTGGTACCCGGCCAGAAGTATGGCCGCAGGGACCGACATCCACACCAGGAACGCCTGGATCCTGCACCGGTCCACGGATGGCAGTCACACGCATTCGATCAAGGCCTGAGCCGCCGATCAAGCCGATCGGCGGACCAATCCCCGAAGCGGACCGATCTCCCCACTCATGAACACGTCCGGGACAACTGAACGGTTCCCGTGCGCAAGGGGCGTCCTGCGACGCGAAACGCCGCAGGACGCCCCTTGAGGCGGAATACCGTCTCAGCTGTACTGCGCACGCAGCCTCTCGTGCACCCCGGCGGCCGCCCCCGTGTGATCCAGGCCGAGCAGCGCGGCCCCCAGGACCGGAGGCTCCGTCACCACCCGGACCACCGCTTTCGGGGCACGTACCGCGAGGAGTTCGGCGATCCTGTCGTCCAGCTGCGGGTGACGGGCCGCCAGCACCCCGCCGCCCAGCACCACCGGCGCCTCCTCGTCCAGGAGACCGAGCCGGAACAGCGCGACCGACGCCATCGCGACGACCTCCTGCGCCAGCCGGTCCACCAGCGCACCCGCCACCGGGTCCCCGGCCGCCGCGGTCGCGAAGAGCACCGGAGCCAGCTCGTGCCTGCGCTCGAACTCGACCCGGCCCAGATGCAGCGCCTCGATCAGCGCGTACATCGAGTCGAGCCCGAAGTGTCCGGGCAGCGCACGGGCCAGCTCGGTCGGCTCACCGCGACCGTCCTCCGCCCGCGAGGCGAACCACATCGCCTCCTCGGCCAGCCCCGAACCGCCGCCCCAGTCACCGGATATCCGGCCTATGGCGGGGAAGCGCGCGGTCCGCCCGTCCGGCACCATGCCGACACAGTTGATCCCCGCACCGCAGACGACGGCCACACCCCGCGGCTCGTCCACCCCCGCACGCAGAATCGCGAAGGTGTCGTTGCGCACCTCGACCGTGGATCCCCAGCCACGGGCGCGCAGCGCCGTCGCCAACTGCTCCTCCTCCACCGGAAGATCGGCGTTGGCGAGACAGGCCGACACATGTGCGACGGAGTCCACCGGTTCGCCGGACAGCTCCAGCGCCCGGCCGACGGCCGCACCGAGAACGTCCACGGCCGTCTCGATCCCCACGACCGGCGGCTGGAAGCCACCGCCGCGGGCAGCCGACAGCACCGTTCCGTCCTCACCGATCAGTGCCACATCGGTCTTGCTGTTCCCCGCATCGATCGCGAGGACCGAAGCGTTCACGCCCACGGCAGGTGCTCCCGGTTGTGCGCGATCAGCTTGTCGGTGAGCGCCTCGGCGTACTCGAACTGGCCGATCAACGGATGCGCGAGCAGCGCCTTGAACACCCGGTCGCGACCCCCGCGAAGCGCGGCCTCCAGGGCGAGGTCCTCGTACGCCGTCACATGGGCGATCAGACCGGCGTAGAGCGGGTCCAGCTCCGGTACGGCGAGCGGGGTGGCACCCGTCCCGTCGACCCTCGCCTGCACCTCGATCACCGCGTCGTCCGGCAGGAACGGCAGCGTCCCCTTGTTGTACGTGTTGACCACCTGTACAGGGGTGCCGCCCGAGCCGAGCAGCGAGGACGCCAGGTCCACGGCCGCCTCCGAGTAGAAGGCGCCACCGCGCTTGGCGAGCAGCGCGGGCTTCTCGTCCAGCGCCGGGTCGCCGTACATGGCGAGGAGTTCCTTCTCCATCGCGGCGACCTCGGCCGCCCGGGACGGCTTGGTGCCGAGCTCCCGTACGACCTCGTCGTGCGCGTAGAAGTAACGCAGGTAGTAGGAGGGGACGACGCCGAGCCGGTCGACGATCGCCCGGGGCATGCGCAGATCGTCCGCGATCGCGTCGCCGTGTTCTGCGAGCAGCTTCGGCAGGACGTTCTCGCCGTCCGGGCCGCCGAGGCGGACCCCGAGCTCCCAGGTCAGGTGGTTGAGCCCGACATGGTCGAGGTGCACCTCACCGGGCGTGACATCGAGGAGCCTGGCGAACTTGCGCTGGAAGCCGATCGCCACGTTGCACAGGCCGACGGCCTTGTGCCCGGCCTGGAGCAGTGCCCGGGTCACGATGCCGACCGGGTTGGTGAAGTCGATGATCCAGGCGTTCGGGTTGGTACGGCGGACCCGCTCGGCGATGTCCAGGACGACGGGGACGGTGCGCAGCGCCTTGGCGAGGCCGCCGGCCCCGGTGGTCTCCTGGCCGATGCAGCCGCACTCCAGCGGCCAGGTCTCGTCCTGGTTGCGGGCGGCCTGGCCGCCGACGCGCAGCTGGAGCAGGACCGCGTCGGCGTCGGCGACGCCCGCGTCGAGGTCCGGGGTGGTGACGATCCTCCCCGGGTGGCCCTGCTTGGCGAAGATCCGCCGGGCGAGGCCGCCGACGAGTTCGAGGCGGTCGGCCGCCGGGTCGACGAGCACGAGCTCCTCGATGGGCAGCGTGTCCCGCAGCCGG
This sequence comes from Streptomyces sp. NBC_01224, assembly GCF_036002945.1. Taxonomy (NCBI): domain Bacteria; kingdom Bacillati; phylum Actinomycetota; class Actinomycetes; order Kitasatosporales; family Streptomycetaceae; genus Streptomyces; species Streptomyces sp. NBC_01224. The sequence goes on from NZ_CP108529.1 coordinate 6,017,556, forward strand.
GCGAATCCGTCGATCAGTTCAGGTGTGTAGGTGGACCCGCCACCAACTACTGCGAGCTTCATAGTCAGCCCTTTACTCCGGTCAGTGTGACGCCCTCGACAAAAGCCTTTTGAGCGAAGAAGAAGACGAGGATCACGGGGGCCATGACCAGTACGGTCGCGGCCATGGTCAGGTTCCAGTCGGTGTGGTGTGCTCCCTTGAAGGATTCCAGGCCGTAACTGAGCGTCCAGGCGGCCGGGTTCTCGGAGGCGTAGATCTGCGGGCCGAAGTAGTCGTTCCAGGCGTAGAAGAACTGGAAGAGGGCGACGGCGGCGATGCCCGGCCTGGCCATCGGTACGACGACCTTCAGCAGGGTGCGCAGCTCACCGCAGCCGTCGACCTTGGCCGCGTCGAGGTACTCGTTCGGGATGGTCAGCAGGAACTGCCTCAGCAGGAAGATGGAGAACGCGTCACCGAAGGCCATCGGGATGATCAGCGGCCAGAGGGTGCCGGACATGTCCAGCTGCTTCGCCCAGAACAGATACATCGGGATGACGACGACCTGCGGCGGCAGCATCATCATCGAGATGACGAGCATCAGCGAGAGATGCCGCCCGCGGAAGCGGAACTTGGCGAGCGCGTACGCCACGGGCAGCGATGACACGACCGTGAGGACGGTGCCGAGCCCCGCGTACAGCAGGGTGTTCTTCCACCAGGTCAGAAAGCCCGGCGTGTCGAACACCTTCTTGTAGTTGCTCCACTCGAAGGGGTGCGGCCACAGATCGCGGGTCAGCGCCTGCTGGTCGCTCATCAGCGAGGTGAGCAGGAGGAAGACGAACGGCAGTACGAAGAAGAGTGCGGCGGCGACCCCGAGCGAGTGCACGGCGATCCAGTTCAGCAGCGCTTTGCGGCGTGCCGTGCGTTCGGCCGGGGTGACCGGGTCGGTCGCCCGGTCGGCTGCCTTGAGGGTGTCGAGAGCTTGCGCCACGTCACTCACCTGCCTGGATCAGCCCGCTGCGGCGCCGCATCAGCAGTGCGGTGAACGCCATCGCGAGTACGAAGAGAACGAGCGCGACCACGCAGGCGGAGCCGTAGTCGAAGCGCTGGAAGCCGAGGTTGTAGACGAGCTGCGGAAGCGTCAGTGTCGACTTGTCGGGATAGCCCGGTTCGAACTGCTGCCCGGAGCCGCCCATCACGCCCGAGGCGACCTTCCCCGCCACGAGCGGCTGGGTGTAGTACTGCATCGTCTGGATGATCCCGGTGACCACGGCGAACATCACGATCGGCGAGATGTTCGGCAGGGTGACGAAGCGGAACCGCTGGAAAGCGGTAGCCCCGTCCAGTTCCGCCGCCTCGTACTGCTCCTTCGGTACGTCGAGCAGCGCGGCCATGAAGATCACCATCAGGTCGCCCACCCCCCATACCGCGAGCGCGGTCAGCGCCGGCTTGGACCAGGTGGCGTCGGTGAACCAGCCCGGCGTGGGCAGTCCCAGATCGCCGAGGATCGAATTGACCGGCCCCGTACCCGGGTTGAGCAGGAAGACGAAGCCGAGGGTCGCGGCGACCGGCGGGGCCAGATACGGCAGGTAGAACAGGGTGCGGAAGACTCCGGTACCCGTCTTGATCTTGGTGATCAGCAGCCCGACACCGAGGCCGAACACCACCCGGCAGGTCACCATGACCACGACCAGCCAGAGAGTGTTGCGCAGCGCGGGCCAGAACAGCGGGTAGTCGTTGAAGACGAACGACCAGTTCTTCAGCCCGCTGAATTCCGGGGCCGCGAAACCGTCGTAACTGGTGAAGGAGAAATAGAGCGTGGAGATCAGCGGGTAGGCGAAGAAGACGCAGAACCCGATCAGCCACGGCGACATGAAGACCGCCGTCCGCAGCGCCGACCGGCGGCGCTTCGAGCGCAGTGTGTACGTGCCCGTACGTGTGCTCATCGCGGTTCTACTTCGCCTGTGCGATCGCCGCGTCGATTTCCTCGGCGGTCTTCTCCAGACCGGCCTTGATGCCCGTCTGCTTGCCCTTCTCGATGTCGAATCCGAGGTTCTGCAGGGACACCAGGTACGCGCCGCCGTTCACCGAGGGCGGGGTGGTGGTGCTTTCGGGGTTCGCGGCGATGTCCAGGAACGTCTTGAACCGCGGGTCGTACTTCAGCTTCGGCGACTTCAGTGCATCCAGGGTGGACGGGACGTTGTGGATGGCATTGGCGAATTCGACCACTGCGTCGGTGTCGGTCGTCATGAATTTCACCAGCTCCCACGCCGCGTTCTGCTTCTGCGAGGTGGCGGCGATACCGGCGATGGTGCCGGTCAGATAGCCCTTGCCGTAGGTGTCGGCCTCGTCGTCGGCGACGGGCATCGGGGCCACCCCGATCTCGAACTCCGGCTTGGTCTCCTCGGCCATCCCGAGCCGCCACTCGCCGTCCAGCTGCATGGCGACCTGGCCGGTGTGGAACGGGTGTTTGGCGCCCCACTCGTCACCGAACGCCGTACGGTACTTCTCCAGTTTCTCGTAGCCGCCCAGGTCGTCGACCAGCTTCTTCTGGGTGGTGAGCATGGAGGCGAACGCCGGGTCCTTGGCGATGTTCGACTTGCCGTCCTTGTCGAAGTACTTCGGGTTCCAGCCACCGAGGTAGTGCTCGGTCGTCGTCTCGTAGCCGTGGTAGTTCGGCATGAAGCCGAGCTGCTCGTACGAGTCGCCCTTGGTCTTCGTCAGCTTCTTGGCGTCCTCGGCCAATTCCGACCAGGTCTCCGGCGGACTGGTGATACCGGCGGCCTTGAACGCGTCCTTGTTGTAGTAGAGGCCGTACGCGTCACCGAGCAGCGGCACGGTGCAGCGCACACCGTCGAACTGCGTGTACTCGTTCATTGCCTTGGGGAAGGTCTTGTCCGCGTCGATCCCGTCCTTCTTCAGGAAGGGGTTCAGATCGACGAACGCCTTCGACGAACAGAACTTTCCGACATTGTTCGTGGTGAACGACGAGACGACGTCCGGGGCCTTCGAGCCGCCCGCCCGCAGCGCCTGGTTGATCTTGTCGTCGGTCATGTTGCCGACGACCTTCACATGGATATTGGGGTGCGCCTTCTCGAAGGCGTCGACCGTGGCCTGAATTCCCTTGACCTCGTTCGGGGCGCTCCAGCCGTGCCAGAAGTTGATGGTCGTCTCCTTGGACGCGTCATCACTGGCACCCGAGTTGCTCTGGCCAGTACAGGCAGAGGCGAACAGCGATATCGCGGCGGTCGCGGCGAGCGCGGCGGTCGTCTTCCGGCGGTTTCCGGACATGGCGGTGACTCCCGATGAAGGATGGGGACGGAGGGGTGAGGTGCGAAGGAAGAGGCGGGAAAGGGGTCAGCGCGACGTGTCGAAGACTTCGTCACGGGTGGTGGCGAGTGCGCTCTCCAGCGCGCCGCGCAGCACGGGGCGGTGGGTCACTTCACCGGCGATCAGCCGGGGCCGGGAGGCCGCCAGCTCGACGAGCTCGGACTCCACCCGGCCGCGCAGCGGTTCCCCGCCGGCTGCGATCAACTCGCCGGAGAGCACGACGAGTTCGGGGTCCAGTACGGCGACCATGGAGGCCAGGCCGGTCGCGAGTCCGGTGGCGAACAGATCGAGGAGCCGTGGGTACGGGCCGTCCTCGCCCGCCTCCGCGGCCTCGGCGGCCCGCGCGACCAGCCGGGCCGCGACCTCGTGGTGGGTGCCGGAGCCGCGGCTGAGCTCGTCGTCGATGCCGAGCTCCCGGGCCAGCCTGGACAGCACCTGCGCGCCCGACAGCTCCTGGAAGCCGCCGGCGTTCACCTTGGTGACCTGGCGGACCAGCGGGACGCCGGGCACCGGCAGGAAGCCGACCTCACCGGCACCACCGGTGAAGCCGCGGTGCAGCCGTCCGTTGATGACGAGGGCGGCACCGAGCCCCTCCTCGTTCCACAGCAGCACGAAGTCGTCGTGTCCGCGCGCCGCACCGAGCCGTTGTTCGGCCACCGCGACCAGGTTCACGTCGTTCTCGTACTCGACCGGCATCGGCAGAAACGCGGCCAGCTCGCCCAGCAGGGTGGGGGAGTGCCAGCCGGGCAGGTGCGAGGCGTACCGCAGCCGCCCGGTGCCGGGATCGAAGGCGCCCGGGGTGCCGATGACGACCCGGTGCACATCGGAGCGGGTGAGCCCCGCGTCCTTGACCGCCCCGTCCAGCGCATCCGTCACCTGCCGCACCACGGAGGCGGCGCGCCGCCCCGGGGTACGCAGTTCGAACTCGCCGACCGTCTCACCGGTCACATCGGCGACGGCGGCGACGATCCGGCGGGCGTTCACATCCAGCCCCGCGACATGGGCGGCCCCCGCGTTCACCGCGTACAGCTGGGCATTGGGCCCCGGCCGCCCCGCCACGGTCCCGGTGGCGACGACCAGCCCGGCGGCCTCCAGTCGCGCCAGCAGCTGCGACGCGGTGGGCTTGGAGAGCCCCGTCAGCTTCCCGATCCTGGTCCGGGAGAGAGGCCCGTGCTCCAGCAGCAGATCGAGGGCGGCCCGGTCGTTCATGGCCCGCAGAACGCGGGGGGTACCCGGTGTGGTTCCGGCCATGAGCACTGCACCTGCCCTCTGTTAGGAAACTTTCCTATTCGGTGAGAGGACGGTATGCGCACGTCACCGGGCCGTCAATGGGCAGCACCGCGGTGGCAACCAAAGCGTTACCTGGGGCGCTTCCGGAACGTGTGGGTCCTTGGTTGTGCATTCCCAACCAGGCTATTGAAGAACCGAGTTGAGGCCACACCGACTTGCTCACGAGTGAGGGGCGCCCCGCAGAGCCTGCGGGGCGCCCCTCACTCGTACGGCCGGGTCCTGCTTCGGCCGAGGCCTACTTCGACATGTTCGGCGGCGGCGTGATCGGTGTCGTGGCCAGGGACTGCGGCGAGGTGGCCGACGCGTACGCCGAGGGAGCGGCCATGGCGGCCGTCGGGTCGGCCGACGAGGGCTCGTCCCCCTGGGCCGGGACGCCGCCGACCATGCGGATTCCGGCCTCGTCGAAGGACTGCTTGATCCGCCAGCGCAGCTCGCGCTCCACGCTCAGCGCCTTGCCCGGCATCGTCTTCGCGGTCACCCGGACCGTCATCGAGTCCAGGAGCACGGCGTCCAGGCCCAGGATCTCCACGGGGCCCCACAGCCGCTCGTTCCACGGGTCCTCCTTGGCCATCGCCGTGGCGGCCTCGGTGATCACCGTACGGACCTTGTCGAGGTCCTCCGTGGGGCGCACGGTCACATCGACGCCGGCCGTGGACCAGCCCTGGCTGAGGTTGCCGATCCGCTTCACCTCGCCGTTGCGGACGTACCAGATCTCACCGTTGTCGCCGCGCAGCTTGGTGACCCGCAGGCCGACCTCGATGACTTCGCCGGAGGCGACGCCCGCATCGACGGTGTCGCCGACGCCGTACTGGTCCTCCAGGATCATGAAGACACCGGAGAGGAAGTCGGTGACCAGGTTGCGCGCACCGAAACCGAGCGCCACACCGGCCACACCGGCGGAGGCCAGCAGCGGAGCCAGATTGATCTGGAACGCGCCCAGGATCATCAGGGCGGCCGTGCCGAGGATCAGGAACGACGCGACCGACCGGAGTACGGAACCGATCGCCTCGGAGCGCTGACGGCGGCGTTCCGCATTGACCAGCAGCCCGCCCAGCGCGGTGCCCTCCACCGCCTGGGCGCTGCGGTTCATCCGGTCTATGAGCTTGGTGAGAGCACGACGGATCGCGATGCGCAACACGATCGCGATCGCGGCGATGAGCACGATGCGCAGACCGGTGCTCAGCCAGATGGACCAGTTCTCCTCCACCCAGCCCGCGGCGTTGCCGGCCTGCTCGGCGGCCTCGTCCAGCGAGCCACCGGGCCCGGGCGACGGAGCTGCGGCCAACAGGGCGGACGGGAACACGGTGGAACCTCCAGATGGACGACGGCGGACCAACCACACTAACGGGGTATCGGGAGTGTTCCGTTGCCACGATCGGGGGGAGAGCACGTCTCACACGGGGCGCGCAGGTGGCGTGTGGCCGATCGCACATCGGGGCGCGGCCGCTGCGGCAGAGGTCCAGAAGCGCCTGTTCCGGCGGGCGGCGAAGGTGCGGGAAGCGGGGAGCGGCGAAAAATCCTCCCGGCCCGTTACCCGCACGTGGTGGCGCTTTGACCAGGCGTGAGTAGAGACTGAGATCGGATCGTCCCGGCGCGAGCCACGCGCCGCCGGCGTACAAGGAGGCATCCACCGTGCCGCATGTCCTGGTTCTCAACGCGTCGTACGAGCCGCTCGGCGTCGTACCGCTCCGCCGCGCGCTCGTCCTCGTGCTCGAAAACAAGGCCATCTGTCTTGAGGAGTCCGGCGCCTTCATGCACAGTGCCACCCGGGCCGTCCCGGCCCCCAGCGTCGTCCGCCTGAAGCGGTTCGTACGGGTTCCCTACCGGGGGCCCGTACCGCTGACCCGCAGGGCGCTGTTCGCCAGGGACGGGGGCCGCTGCATGTACTGCGGCGCCGCCGCGACCAGCGTCGACCATGTCATTCCGCGCAGCCGCGGCGGACAGCATGCCTGGGACAACGTGGTGGCGGCCTGCCGCCGCTGCAACCACGTCAAGGCGGACCGGCACCTGCCGGAGCTCGGCTGGCGGCTGCACCAGCAGCCCGCCCCCCCGACGGGTCTCGCCTGGCGCATCATCGGCACGGGACACCGCGACCCGCGCTGGCTGCCGTACTTGCAACCGTTCGGCGCGGACGACGCGATGGCCCGGATCGACGGCATCTCAGCCTGAGAGATCCGGGCCTTTGTCGTTCCCCGGGGCCGGACGGGGGCCTTCGGGGACGACAGTCGCGCACCACCGGGGCATTACTCCGTTGCGGCGACGGCGTACGCCCGAACCGACCAGAGCGAGTAGCCGAACCCGGTGGCCCGGGCATCGCCCTGCACCCTGATGAAGCGGGTGTCCTTCGCGTCCATCCGGACCGACTCGCGCCCGCCCTTGCCGTCCCGTACGGTCGCCGCCGTGCGCCAGCTGCGGCCGTCCGCGGAGACCTGGATGCGGTAGCGGGAGGCGTACGCGTCCTGCCAGTGCAGCACCACCTGGCCGACCCGGGCCGGCTGCGGCAGTTCCGCCTGCCACCAGGCACCGTCCTCGGCCGGCGAGGACCAGCGGGTCTCCGGATCGCCGTCGGAGGCGGCCGTCGCAGGGAAGTCCGGGGTCTCGTCGCCGGACGAGGAGACGGCGGCGGTACGCACCAGGTCGGTGCCCGCGGTGCGCGGGTACGCCCGGACCGTCAGCGTGCTGCGCTCCTCGCCGAAGCCGATCGGCACCTCGTACTCGCCGGCCGGGGTGCCCGCCGGGACGGTGATCTCGACGGGGACGTCGGTACGGGAACCGCGCGGCACCCTCGTCTGCTTCGGGACGCGCACCTCGATGCCCTCGGGCGCCTTCGCGGTGAGCGCGCCCCGCACCTCGGCAGGGCGCCGGGCGGCCAGCCGCGCCTCGACCCGCTGCGGCCCGCCGCCGATCTCGGCGTCCGTCTCGCCGCGCAGGAGATCGAGCCGGGCGGCGGGCTCGTCGCCGAACCACGGCACGAGCGCGCGCACCTGCGGAGCCCGGCCCCGCGCACTCCCCAAGGCGTCGGTTCCGATGCTGCTTCCCATCCGGCTTCCCGGGCCGATCGGCGGCATCGTGCCCGTGATGACCGGCGGTGTCGACGGACCGCCGGTGGGCCAGCTGATCCGGATCGCGTCGGCCCGCAGCCCTCTGGCCGGCGTCTGGGTCCAGCCGGTGGCCGACACCGGGCCGAGGCTGCGCCAGCCCTCGCCGGGCACATGGGCCTCCAGGGTCGCACCGGCCACCGCGCCGCTGCCGGGTACCGTCATCACCGTCACGGTCTCCACCGGGCGGGACCGGTCCAGCCGGACCGTATGGCTGCCCGGGGCCTCGGTCACCGTACCGGCGTCGCGGTCCGCGCCCGTCCAGGCGTCGGCCTCCCGGCGCACCCGGTCCAGGAACGGGCCGAGGACACCCTTGCCGACCGTCGCACCGCTCGCCTTCGCGGCCTTGTGCACCGGCTCCAGCGCCAGCGAAGCCTGCCACGCGGCAGCGCCGTCACCGCGCGACTGGGCCTGCAGCAGATCGACGGCCAGCTCGCCCGCCCGGCCGTACCGGGACAACTGCTCCGTCCACGGCCGTACTTCGCCGTCCAGGCGCCCGTCGGCCGGCCCCTTCAGTCGCTGTGGGGCCTCCCTCATCACGGTGAACGCCGCCCGCAGCCTGCGCGCCGCATCGGCCTGCGCCGTGGCGTCGGTCGTCGTACGGGACTGCCAGAACGCGGCCAGCAGCGGCTGCAGATACGCCGATTCGTCTCCGCCCAGCACCGACGTCGCACTGTTCCCGGCCAGCGCGCGCAACGCGTCCCTGGTACGGGCGTCGCCGCCCGCCAGATCGTCGATCGCCGCCTGCCAGGACTCCTGCGGCCGGTATCCCTTCGGGTTCCAGGCGAAGTCGGCGGCGGTGAACAGCGGGATGCGGGACGCGGACGGCTGCTCCATGGCATTGGCGAGCAGCGCCGCGGAACCCATCGCCACCGCCGGGTCCCGGCCGGTGTACGGGCCGAGGAAGATGCGGTCCTGCGCGTAGTCGTTGACCGGGTAGTTGTCCATCGTGACCAGCGGATGCCGGAACGTGGCGCGGGCGCCGGCCAGTTCCCCGCCCGTGATGGTCCTCGGTACGACCCCGACGCCGGTCCAGGCGATCTGGACCCGGTCGTCCAGCTCCTCGGCGAGCGCCCTGCGGTAGTCGGTCGACCCGTCCTGGTAGAACTCCGTCGGCATGACCGACAGCGGCTCCGCGTTCGGATAGCGGTCCGCGAGATGCTGCGCCACCTTGCTCGCCACCCGCGCCTGCGCCCTGGCCGCCGCCTCGGGCCCGCTGCCGAAGGTGTCGGCGTCGCTGTCGCAGTGCCACTCGCTGTAGCTGACGTCCTGGAACTGCAGCTGGAAGACCCGCACGCCCAGCGCCCACAACGCGTCGAGCTTCTTCGTCAGCGCCTTCACATCGTTGTCCGACGACATGCACATGGCCTGGCCGGGGGCGACGGCCCAGCCGAGCGTCACATGCTCGGCGCGGGCCCGCTCGGCCAGTGCCCGGAAGTCGGCGCGCCGGTCGGCGGGGTACGGGTCGCGCCAACGGGCCTGCCGGTACGGGTCGTCACCTGCCGCGTACAGGTACCTGTTCTGCTTCGTATGCCCCATGAAGCCGATCTGCGCCAGCCGCTCCGCACGGGTCCACGGCTGCCCGTAGAAGCCCTCGGTCGTCCCGCGCACGGCGGTGCCCGGCCAGTCCCTGACGGTGACCCCGGCGACGCTCCTGTCCCGGATCAGCTGACGCAGTGTCTGTACGCCGTGGAAGAGGCCGTCCTCGCCGACGCCGTCCATGGCGACGGTGTCCCGGCCCGCGACCCGGCCCACCGCGATCCGGTAGCCACCGGACGGCAGATCGCCGCGGTCGGGGGCGTGCAGCGTGCGCAGGGCGTCCTGGGCGCCGTTGCCGCCGAGCCGGATGACGGGTCCGCGGCCCGGCAACGCCTCGTGGACGGTCCGCACGCCCGTGTCCCGCAGGATCTGCCGGAGTGCGTCGACGGCGTACGGATCCGCGTGCGCGCCGACCACGAGGGTGACCTCGGCAAAGAGCGGTACGGAGGGTCCGGACGCCTTGATGGACTGGGGCCGCGGCCATACGGCAGGCAGCGTGCCGTCGTCCGTGCGGTCCGAGGTGGTGGCAGCGGGGGAGCCGGGTGCCGAAGGGGCCGCGACGGCAGCCGGCGTCCCGGTGGAGAGCAGCCCGCCGAGCACGGCGACCGCGATGGCCGTTGCCTGCTTTCTGCGCCTGAGCCGCATCGCTCTTCTCCCTCGCTCCCACCGGTGGGCTCCGAGCCCACCACCCGCGCGCGAGGGTGTCAATGCGGGTGGCTGTTGTGCCGTAAATGCCCGATGTGGCGGGTGGGGTGAGGGGTGGTCGGCTGTCGACAGGCGACGCCAAGGATGACGTCGAATGGCCGAAAACAGCGGACAACTTACGGAGAACCGGCCCCCGGGGAACGGAATGTGACCCAGAGCACGTTGAAGTCGTTGTGGTAACGCCTACGTCTGCGGTCGAGCCCGCTGGGTAGGTCCGCTGTGTCCTGTTCCCCCACGGCCGGGAGGCCACCATGCCCGCTGCCGCGCAGCTTCTGCTCTCCGCCCTCTCCAAACAGGCACCCGGTCCCGTCCCGCTGCCCGGTGCGGTCCCGGCCGCCGGGCCCGGCCCCGGTCCGCTGACGAGCGAGCCGCCGCTCGCCGACGCGATACCCCTCATCAGCGAGCCGCCGCTCGCCGACGCCACGCCACTGACCAGCGAAGCCCCGCTTGCCGTCAACGCCCCGCTGACCAGCGAGCCGGCCGCCTCCGGCGGCGCGTGGGGCATGGAGTTCCCAGGAGTCTGAATGGGCTTGTCCCGGCTCGCCGCACTGCACGGCGTCGCCACCTCCTACTCCCCGTCCGCCGATGTCACGGTGTCCGTTGCCGACGACACCGTCATCGCCGTGCTCGCCGCGCTCGGCGTGGACGCCGCCACGCCCGAAGCGGTACGGGAATCGCTCGCCGCCGCCGAGTCCTCGGCCCGGTCCCGGCTGCTGCCGCCGACGCTGGTGGTGTGGAGCGGGGAGCCACTGCCACCGGCCCTGACCGCCCTGCCACCCGGCACTTCGCTGGACATCGGACTCGATCGAGGGGGGGACGGCGGATCGCCCCCGCCCCTGCGGATGCACATTCCGGCCGACCGGTCGGATCCGGCCGTTTCGGGACGGGGCGCCGCCGACGCGGGCACGGGTGCGGGCGGGGAGAGTGGAACGGGCGCGGCTGAAGGTGCGGGAGGTGACACCTCGACGGGCGTGCCCCCGACCCCCGCCTGGTGGGTCGAACCGCCGCTCGGGGTGCACCGGTTGGCCGTACGCGCCCCGGGCGGCCGGAGCGCGACCGGCACGCTCGTCGTCGCCCCGCCCCGGGTGCCGCAGCCGCCCGCACGCAGCCACGGCTTCCTCGTCCAGCTCTACTCCCTGCTCTCCGCCCGCTCCTGGGGCATGGGCGACCTCGGGGACCTCGCCGACCTCGCCGCCTGGTCCGGGCGGACCCTCGGCGCCGGATTCGTCCAGGTGAATCCGCTCCACGCCGCCGTGCTCGGCAACCCCACCGACCCGTCCCCGTACCGCCCGTCGTCACGGCGCTTCCCCGACCCCGTCCATCTGCACATCGAGTCCATCCCCGAGTACGGGCACGTGCCGGACCGGGGCACCCTCGACGATCTGCGTCAGGACGCGGCGACGCTCAGCGACACCGTGCTGAACAAGGGCGCCCTGATCGACCGGGACGCCGTCTGGGAACTCAAGCGCCAGGCTCTCGAACTCGTGACGAAGGTGCCCCTCACCCCGGGCCGCCGCGCCGCGTACTGCGACTTCCTGGCCGAGCAGGGGCAGGCCCTGGAGGACCACGCCCTGTGGTGCGCCCTCGCCGAGGTGCACGGCTCCGACTGGCACACCTGGCCGGCCGCGCTCCGCGACCCCCGTTCCAAGGAGACCGCCCGCGCCCGCCGCGCACTGCTGGACCGGGTCGATTTCCACTGCCGGCTCGCCTGGCTGACCGACAGCCAGCTCGCCGTGGCCCAGCGCGCCGCCCTGGACGCCGAAATGGCCGTCGGCATCGTCCACGACCTCGCCGTCGGTGTGCACCCCGGCGGTGCCGATGCCTGGGCCCAGCAGGACGCCTTCGCGCACGGCATGTCCGTCGGCGCGCCCCCGGACGCCTTCAACGCCCGCGGCCAGGACTGGGGCCTGCCGCCCTGGCGCCCCGATGTCCTCGCCGCGTCCGGCTACGCCCCGTACCGAGGACTGCTGCGCGGACTCCTCGCCCACGCGGGAGCCCTGCGCATCGACCACGTCATGGGCCTGTTCCGGCTCTGGTGGGTGCCCGAGGGGCGCCCGCCCACCGAGGGCACCTACGTCAGCCACGACGCCGAGGCGATGCTCGCCGTCCTCGTCCTGGAGGCGCACCGGGCCGGCGCGGCCGTCATGGGGGAGGACCTCGGCACCGTCGAGCCGGGCGTACGCGAGGCACTGGCCCGGCGCGGCGTGCTCGGCACTTCCGTGCTCTGGTTCGAACGGGACTGGGCGGGCACCGGCCGCCCGCTGGCCCCCGAGGAGTGGCGCGAGGGCTGCCTGGCCACCGTCACCACGCACGATCTGCCGTCCACCGCCGCCCGGCTGACCGGCGACCATGTGACGCTGCGCCACCGCCTCGGCCTGCTCACCCGCAGCCTCGCCGAGGAGCTGACCGCGGACGCGACCGACACCGCCGAGTGGCTGGGACATCTCGCCCGGCTCGGCCTGCTCCCCGAGGGGGAGGGCGACGAGGAGGGCGCCGTCCGCGCCGTACACCGCTTCCTGCTGCGCACCCCCGCCCGCATGGTCGGAGTCTGGCTGCCCGACACACTGGGCGACCGCCGCCCGCAGAATCTTCCCGGCACCTGGGACCAGTACCCCAACTGGCGACTGCCCGTCGCCGACGGGGAGGGCCACCCGGTCACCCTGGAGGGGCTGGCCGCCGCACCTCGCCTGCACCGGCTGATGGAGGTCTTCGAACCTCGTGAGGACCGCCCGGGAACCCACCCGGATCTCCACCCGGATCTTTACCCGGAAATCCACCCGGAATCCCGCCCGTGACCCCGTACGGCACCCCCGGGCGCGCGCCCGTCCCGGGCGTTCGCTACGTTTGCACCGTGGACAAGAAGAACGCTATGCGCGCCGGCGCCGTCGCGGCCGGAACGACGCTGATGATGCTGCTCATGTCGTCCCCCGCGCTCGCGCTCACCCGCGACGACGGTGACGACCCCGGTCCGGGCCTGAGCGTGATGGAGACCATCGGTCTGTACGTCGTGGCCCCCATCGCCCTGTTCGTGGTCATCGCGGGCCTGGTCATGATCTTCGACAAGTCCAAGAAGCAGGCCTAGCACCCACGCTCTTCCCGAGTGCGCCGCAGGTACCCCGTACCGTGCGGCGCACACGCATGTCCGGACCCGGATGCCCGGTCCGGACCCCGGGTAGGTTGCGGCCATGATCGAGTGGGACGTCAAGAAGCTCCGCATCCTCCGTACCCTGCGCGACCGGGGCACGGTCACCGCGACCGCACAGGCCCTGCTGATGACTCCGTCCGCGGTCTCGCAGCAGCTGTCCAACCTGTCCGGACAGCTCGGCGTACCGCTCCTGGAGGCCCAGGGCCGACGGGTCCGCCTCACCGACGCGGCGCACCTCGTGCTGCGCCATGCCGAGGCCGTCTTCGCCCAACTGGAGCGCGCCGACGCCGAACTGGCCGGCTATCTGCGCGGCGAGGCCGGCGAGGTACGGATCGCGGCGTTCTCCACGGCGGTGCCCGCCCTCGTCGTACCGGCGATCCAGCGGTTGCGTGCCGAAGAGCGCCCGGGACCGGACGTACGGGTGCGGGAGGCGGAGGCCGCGCAGGCGTACGAACTCCTGGCCGCCGGTGACGTGGACCTCGCCCTGTCCCTGGCCGCGCACGCCCCGACGGCCCGCGACCCCCGGTTCGTGGTGCTGCCCCTGCTGGCGGACCTGCTGGACGTGGCCCTGCCCGCGGACCACCGCCTCGCCGCGGCGCCCGCCCTCCGTCTGGCGGATCTCTCCGGCGACCCCTGGATCTTCGGCGGCTCCGGCCCCTGGTCGCAGATCACGACGGCCGCGTGCGAGGCCGCCGGATTCGTGCCCGAGCAGGCGCACAGCGCCTCCGGCTGGACGGCGATCCTGGCCATGGTCGAGGCGGGCATGGGGGTTGCCCTGATCCCGCGCATGGCGTCGGCGGAACGGCACAGCCGGGGTGGCGTGGTGATGCGCGCACTGGAAGCGGACCAGCCGCGACGCCATGTGGTGGCAGCGGTACGACAGGGGGCCGAAACGGGTCCGGCGGTGGCCAGGGTCCTCGCGGCGCTCACCGAAGCGGCCTCATCGTTCACTTCATCTGAATAGATGATGCAAAAACTTTCGATGGACCTAATTGGTTGTCCGCCGCGACAGTAGGCGCATGACCTTCGAACAGAATGAGAACCGGCACGAGGATCCCCACGCCAACGATGCGGCTCCGTACGGCGGTGGCGACCCGTACGCCGACTACCGCACCACCGACCTCCCCTTCACCGAACTCGTCGACCTCGCTGACCGCCGCCTCGGCGCGGGCGTGATCGCCGCCAACGACGAGTTCTTCGCCCAGCGCGAGAACCTCCTGGTCCGGGAGCGCGCGGTCTTCGACCCCGAGCACTTCGGCCACAAGGGCAAGATCATGGACGGCTGGGAGACCCGCCGCCGACGCGGCGCGGACGCGGCCCATCCGTTCCCGGCCCCCGAGGAGCACGACTGGGCCCTGATCCGCCTCGGCGCCCCAGGCATCATTCGCGGCATCGTCGTCGACACGGCCCACTTCCGCGGCAACTACCCGCAGCGCGTCTCGATCCAGGCAACGGCGGTCGAGGGCTCACCCGGCCCCGCCGAACTCCTCGCCGACGACGTGAAGTGGGAGGAGATCGTCCCGCCGACCCCCGTACGCGGCCACGCCGCCAACGGCTTCGAGATCACCGGCGGCCGCCGCTGCACCCACGTACGCCTCCGTCAGCACCCCGACGGCGGCATCGCCCGCCTCCGCGTCCACGGCGAGGTCCTCCCCGACCCGTCCTGGCTCGCGACGCTCGGCACGTTCGACCTGATCTCGGTGCTGAACGGCGGCAGTTACGAGGACGCCTCCGACCGCTTCTACTCCTCGCCGACCCAGATCATCCTGCCCGGCACCTCCCGCAGGATGGACGACGGCTGGGAGAACCGCCGCCGCCGCGTCCGCGACACGAACGACTGGGTCCGTTTCCGCCTCCCCGCCCAGGGCGCGGTCCGCGCGGTCGAGATCGACACGGCCTACCTCAAGGGCAATGCGGCCGGCTGGATCGCCCTCCAGGGCCGCAACGGTGAGACGGGCGAATGGTTCGAGATCATCCCCCGCACCAGGCTCCAGCCCGATGCCCTCCACCGCTTCCCCCTCCGCGACCTGGCGATCGTCACCCACGTCCGTCTCGACGCCTTCCCGGACGGCGGAGTCGCCCGCATGCGCCTGCACGGCAGCCTGACGGAGTCGGGTGCGGCCGAACTGGCCCGGCGCTACGAGGAGTCGGGCGCATGATCCCCATCCCGTGACTCCTTCCTCCCGTAACCACCTTTGCTCCCGCCCGTCGGACGGCTGCGCGACGGCGCCCGCCCGACGGGCGGTCTCCAGGGCCAACGGCCCCCCGGTCCAATGCCTGCGCGACTGTGGGCGCGGAAATCCAGGCCGTGGTCGACTCGGGCGGCAAGACGTTCCGGCTGTGATCCGACAGCCGGGTGGGAGAGAGGAAGGGGCGCCCCCGCAATCGCGGGAGGCGCCCCTCACTGCTTAACCGTTCAGCCGTTACGCCGTGGCCGCCGCCGCGTCCGCGGCCTGGGCCTTCAGCGCGCGCTCCACACCCGAACGCGACTCGGACATCAGACGGCGCAGGGCCGCGTTCGGCTCCGCCGAGGACAGCCAGGCGTCCGTGGTGTCCAGCGTGGCCTGCGAGACCTGGACGGCCGGGTAGAGGCCGACGGCGACCTGCTGCGCCATCTCGTGGCTGCGCGACTCCCAGACGCCCTTGACCGCTGCGAAGAACTTCTCCGTGTACGGGGCCAGCAGTTCGCGCTGGTCGGTCTGGACGAAGCCGGCGATGACCGCCTCCTGGAGGGAGTTCGGCAGCTTGTCGGACTCGACGACCGAGGCCCACGCCTCCGCCTTCGCCTCCTCGGTGGGGCGGGCCGCGCGGGCGGTCGCCGCGTGGCGCTCGCCCGCCGCCGTCTTGTCGCGCTCGTACTCGGCGGCGATCTCGTCCTCTTCGAGCAGGCCGGTGGCGGCGAGCCGCTCGACGAACGCCCAGCGCAGCTCCGTGTCGACGGCCAGGCCCTCGACCGTCTCCTTGCCGTCGAGCAGCGACTGCAGCAGGTCCGTCTGCTGCGGGGTGCGGGCCGTCGCCGCGAAGGCGCGGGCCCAGGCCAGCTGGTGGTCGCTGCCCGGCTCCGCCGCGCGCAGGTGCGCCAGCGTGGCCTCGGTCCACTGCGTCAGCCCGGCCTCACGCCACTCCGGCGCCGCGTACAGGTCCAGCGCCAGCTTCACCTGACGGTGCAGCGATTGGACGACACCGATGTCCGACTCCTTGCCGATGCTGGAGAGCACCAGGGAGAGGTAGTCCCGGGTCGCCAGCTCGCCGTCGCGGGTCATGTCCCAGGCGGAGGCCCAGCACAGGGCGCGGGGGAGGGACTCGGTGAAGTCGCCGAGGTGTTCGGTGACGACGCGCAGCGACTCCTCGTCGAGACGGACCTTCGCGTACGAGAGGTCGTCGTCGTTCAGCAGGATCACGGCGGGGCGGGCGGTGTCGGCCGGGAACGGCACGGTCGTGCGCGCGCCGTCGACGTCCAGCTCGATCCGGTTCGTACGGACCAGCTTGCCGGAGTCGTCGTGGTCGTAGCAGCCGATCGCGATGCGGTGCGGCCGCAGCGTCGGCTCGCCCTTCGCGCCGGCGGGGAGGGCCGGGGCCTCCTGGAGGACCGTGAAGGACGTGACGTGGCCGTTCTCGTCCGTGGCGACCTCAGGGCGCAGGATGTTGATGCCCGCCGTCTCCAGCCATGCCTTCGACCAGGTCTTCAGGTCCCGGCCGGAGGTCTCCTCCAGCGCGCCCAGCAGGTCGGACAGCCGGGTGTTGCCGAACGCGTGTGCCTTGAAGTACGCCTGGACGCCCTTGAAGAACTCGTCCATGCCGACGTACGCCACCAACTGCTTCAGGACCGAGGCGCCCTTGGCGTACGTGATCCCGTCGAAGTTGACCAGCACATCGTCCAGGTCACGGATGTCCGCCATGATCGGGTGCGTGGACGGCAGCTGGTCCTGGCGGTAGGCCCAGGTCTTCTCGGAGTTGGCGAACGTGGTCCAGGAGTGCGGCCACTTCGAGCCCTGCGCGTACGCCTGGCAGGCGACCGAGGTGTACGTGGCGAACGACTCGTTCAGCCACAGGTCGTTCCACCACTCCATGGTGACGAGGTCGCCGAACCACATGTGCGCCAGCTCGTGCAGGATGGTCTCCGCACGCCGCTCGTACGCCGCGTCCGTCACCTTCGAACGGAACACGTACTGGTCGCGGATGGTGACCGCGCCCGCGTTCTCCATCGCACCGGCGTTGAACTCCGGGACGAACAGCTGGTCGTACTTGGCGAACGGGTAGTCGTAGTCGAACTTCTCCTGGAACCAGTCGAAGCCCTGCCGCGTCACGTCGAAGATCGCGTCCGCGTCGAGGAACTCGGCCAGCGAGGGACGGCAGTAGATGCCGAGCGGTACGGACTGGCCGTCCCTCTCGTAGCTGCTGTGCACCGAGTGGTACGGGCCGACGATCAGGGCCGTGATGTACGTCGAGATGCGCGGCGTCGGCTCGAAGGACCAGACGTCGTCCTGCGGCTCGGGCGTCGGCGAGTTCGAGACGACCGTCCAGCCGTGCGGCGCCTTCACCGTGAACCGGAACGTCGCCTTGAGGTCGGGCTGCTCGAAGCTCGCGAAGACGCGGCGCGCGTCGGGCACCTCGAACTGGGTGTAGAGGTACGCCTGCTGGTCGACCGGGTCGACGAAGCGGTGCAGGCCCTCACCCGTGTTGGTGTACGAGCAGTCGGCGACGACCTTCAGCTCGTTGGAGCCCGCGACCAGGTGCGGGAGCTTGATGCGCGAGTCGCGGAACACGGCCGCGACATCCAGCGCCTTGCCGTTCAGCTCGACCTCGTGCACGGCCGGGGCGACCAGGTCGATGAAGGTCTCCGCACCGGCTTCGGCGGAGTCGAAGCGCACGGTGGTCACGGACCGGTAGGTGCCGCCCTCCTGCGCTCCGGAGAGGTCGAGATCGATCTCGTACGCGTCCACGGTCAGCAGGCGCGCCCGCTCCTGTGCCTCTTCGCGGGTCAGATTGGTGCCAGGCACGCGGTCATCTCCTTGGTATGTGACGTTTCCGGTCATCCTTCCACGTCGCATGCCCGAGTGGAGTGGCTATAGGTGTGCCACCGGGGTAGCATCGATGGTATGAAGATCAGTGTGAGCCTGCCGCAGGAGGATGTCGCCTTCGTCGACGAGTACGCCATGAAGACCGATGCGGATTCCCGGTCCGCGGTGATCCATGCCGCCATCGAGCTGCTGCGTGCCGCCGGTCTGGAGGCGGAGTACACGGAGGCGTTCGAGGAGTGGGACGCGAGCGAGGACGCCGCGCTCTGGGACCGTACCGTCGGAGACGGAATCGCCGATGCGTAGAGGCGACATCCACCTGGTCGATCTGGAGCCGGCCAGGGGCAGCGAGGCCAACAAGGTCAGGCCTGCCGTGATCGTCTCCAACAACGCCGCCAACCAGTCGGTCGAGCTCAACGGCAGAGGCGTGATCACCGTGGTGCCTCTGACGTCGAACACCGCACGTGTTCTCACGTTCCAGGTCCTTCTCAGGGCCGACGAGAGCCGTCTGCCGAAGGACTCGAAGGTCCAGTGCGAGCAGGTCCGGGCGGTCGCCCCGGACCGTGTCCTGAAGCGGATCGGTACCGTCCCCCGCCGGCGCATGGCCGAGATCGACGCCGCCCTGCGACGGCATCTCGCCCTCTGACGGACACGAGCGCATACGAAAGGGCGGCCACCGAGCACCGGTGGCCGCCCTTTCGCGCGCGAGGCGTCAGCCGTTCAGCTCCGCCGCCACCAGCTCCGCGATCTGTACCGCGTTCAGCGCCGCGCCCTTGCGCAGGTTGTCGTTGGAGACGAAGAGCGCGAGGCCGTTGTCCACGGTCTCGTCGACCCGGATCCGGCCGACGAACGAGGCGTCCTTGCCGGCCGCCTGCAGCGGGGTGGGGATCTCGGAGATCTCGACTCCCGGGGCGTCCTTCAGCAGCTCGTATGCGCGCTCGACGCTGATCGGACGGGCGAAACGTGCGTTGACCTGGAGCGAGTGGCCGGAGAAGACCGGCACCCGGACGCAGGTGCCGGACACCTTCAGCTCCGGGATCTCCAGGATCTTGCGGGACTCGTTGCGGAGCTTCTGCTCCTCGTCGGTCTCGAAGGAGCCGTCGTCGACGATCGACCCGGCCAGCGGCAGCACGTTGAAGGCGATCGGACGCTTGTAGACACCCGGCTCGGGGAAGTCGACGGCCCCGCCGTCGTGGGTGAGCTTGTCGGCGTCGGCGACGACCTTGGACGCCTGGCCGTGCAGCTCGGCGACACCGGCCATGCCGGAGCCGGACACCGCCTGGTAGGTGGCGACGGTCAGCGTCTGGAGGCCGGCCTCGTCGTGCAACGGGCGCAGCACGGGCATGGCGGCCATCGTGGTGCAGTTCGGGTTGGCGATGATGCCCTTGGGCCGGTTCGCGATCGCGTGCGCGTTGACCTCGGAGACGACCAGCGGGACCTCGGGGTCCTTGCGCCAGGCGGAGGAGTTGTCGATCACGACGGCGCCCTGCGAGGCGACCTTCTCGGCGAGCGCCTTCGACGTCGCGCCACCGGCCGAGAACAGCACGATGTCCAGCCCGGAGTAATCGGCCGTCGAGGCGTCCTCGACGGTGATCTCCCGGCCCTCCCACTCGATGGTGGAGCCCGCGGAGCGCGCGGAGGCGAACAGCCGCAGCTCGTCGGCCGGGAACTTCCGCTCGGCCAGGATCCTGCGCATGACTGTGCCGACCTGACCGGTGGCGCCGACGATTCCGACCTTCACAGGGACTCCTTCAAACGTACGAACTGGCACGGTTGCCGCTCCATGATGCGTATGTGAACGGCTTCCTTGTCCAATCCATTGTCCGCGCTGCGGACACCCTCCGCCCGGCCGGGCGGGCAGAGCAGTGGGGCGGGAGCTCCTCTGAGCACCCGCCCCACGTCGTACGGATCACACGGTGACCGCGGTCACCGCGCAGATCACGGGCTCCGCTACGGCGTGACCTTCTCGATCACGACGCTGCCGGTGCCCGCCGCGGTCCCGTGGCTGTTCACCAGGTGGACCTCGCCGAAGAACTGCCGGCCCTCGGGGGCCGCCCCGGCGACCGAGACTTCGGCACCGATCTGGGCGGAGGCGCCGTTGGCCAGGTTCACGGCCTTCGACTCGTCGACCTTGATCGTGCCGAGCGACGGCGCGTAGTACACATCGCGGTAGTCGTACGTGGTGGTCCCGGCCGGAACGCTGTAGCCGTCGATCACGACGGTGTACGTACCGGCGGCCGGCTTCACCAGGCTGACCGACTCCTCGGAGCCGGCCGTGGTGGACTTGCCGACCTGGGTGTTGCCCCGGTAGACGTACAGGTCGAGGTCGGCGTTGGCGTCCGACGTACCGCCGATGGCGACGTCCAGCTTCTCGACGCCCTCACCGATGGTGACCTCGAACTCCTGCTCGTCGCCCGTCTTGATCGACGGCTTGGCGACCTTGGCCGAGCCCAGCGAGCCGCCCTTGAGGGTGCCCTCCAGGTCGCCCGCGTTGTTGGTGGCCTTCCAGCTCACCGGGGCGGGCGTGCCGATCTTCGCCTCGGCGATGGTCTGCACCGCCGGGTCGAAGGTCGCGCCGAGCAGCGAGACGTCCAGCTTGTACGGGTTGTCCAGCAGCGGCGACGTGCGCCGTGCCTCGACCTCGATCTCCCAGACGCCCGGCTGCGGGTCCTTGTAGGAGCGCACGTCGGGGCGGCAGGTGTTGGTCGGGTTCTCGTAGTTCGGGTAGCAGAAGATCGTGGAGCTGTTCTCCATCTGCACGCCGTACGGGTGGATCGAGATGAAGCGGGTCTGGCTGCCCGAGCGCAGCGCGCTCATCGAGACCTCAAGGGTCTTGGCGCCCTCCGGAACGGTCAGGAAGTACGACGTGGTGCTGTTGCGCTGCACCGAGCCGGACGCCTTGAACGCGTAGGCGGGCTTCACGAGCGGCGTGGAGACGACCACCGTGGTCAGGATCTGCTGGTCCACGCCGACGGTCTTGCTGTCGTCCACCTGCAGGATCGCGCTGTGCACTCCCGCGCTGCCCGGCTTCGCCTCGACCTTGACGGTGACGGGCTTGCCCAGCGGCAGGGAGACCGTGCCCGGACCGGTCAGCTTGAACGTGCCGTCGTTGTTCTTCCACGACAGCTGGTGCTTGACGGCCTTGTCCGGACCCGTGGTGCGGGTGATCGTGACGTCGTACGACTTCTTCTGGCCGGCCTTCAGGCCGCCCTCGCGGTCGTACAGGCCGGTACCGAAGCCGGGGGTCTTCAGCGCGAAGTCGATCGCGGTGTCGACCGGGGCCTTCACCGAGTACTCGTGCGCCGGGGCGCCCTGCTTCTCGATCTGCTTCCAGGCACCGACGATGTCGATCAGACCGGAGCCCTGGGCGTGCGCCGGCACACCCTTGATGTGGGTGGCGGTGCTGGTCAGCGCCGTACGCAGATCGGCCGGCGGCAGCTCGATGTGCTTCTGCTTCGCGGCCGACAGCAGCAGCGCGGTCGCACCGGCGGCCTGCGGCGAGGCCATCGAGGTGCCCTGCAGCATGGAGTAGCCCGCCGGCAGGCTGTAGCCCGCCTCCTTGACCGGGCCGCCGGGCAGCCAGGTCTGGGTGGTGTTGATGGACGCACCCGGGGCCGTCAGGATCGGCGCGAAGCCGCCGTCCTCACGCGGACCGCGCGAGGAGAAGGGCAGCATGTCGTACTTCTTGGTGACGTTCGAGCCGTAGTTGGCGGCCCACGTCTCCTTGGAGATGGACGCACCGACGGAGATGACGTGGTCGGCGAGACCGGGGTCACCGATGGTGTTCACACCCGGGCCGTCGTTGCCGGCCGAGATGACCAGCTGGACGCCGTAGATGTCGATGAGCCGCTTGTAGAGCTCCGCGCGGGCGTTGTTGCCGTCGTTGAGTGGCGGCAGGCCACCGATCGACATGTTGACGACATCGACACCGCGGTTCACGACGAGGTCGATCATGCCCTCGGTGAGCGCGATGTTGGTGCAGCCGCCCGACCAGGTGCAGGCACGCGAGGAGACGATCTTCGCGCCGGGCGCGGCACCGTTCATCTCGCCGCCGAACAGGCCGTTCGCGGAGGTGATGCCCGCGACGTGGGTGCCGTGCTCGGACTCGATGACACCGATGTTGACGTAGTCGGCCTTGTCGCCGGCTGCGTTGTACACGACGTTCTTGCGGGTCTCGACGACGAACGGGATGCGCTCGACGACATCGGTCGCCGGGTTGTCCGTGCCGAAGTAGCCGACCTGGTGGCCGTCCTTGTACGGCTTCATGACGGCGTCGTTCGTGAAATCGGCGTCGTTGTTCAGGTCGACGCGGGTGGTGCCGGTGACCGGGTCGTAGAGCACGGCCCAGACGTCGGTGGTGTCACCGTCGCGGTTCAGGTCTCCGGCCATGTCGCCGCCCTTGGTGGCGGCCTCGGAGAAGAGCTGGATCTTGTACGAGCCGGCCGGCGCCGAGTAGGTGCGGCCCCCGATGGTGAAGGTCGGGCCGGTCACCGAGGCCGTCATCCGCAGCCAGGTGCCGTCGCCGTCGCTGACCGGGTCGGTGGCCGTCACCCAGTCGACGATCTTGCGCTCGCCGGTGGTGGTCTTCTGGAGCGCCGGGTGACCGAGGTCCACACCCGAGTCCAGGATGCCGATGGTCACGCCCCGGCCGTCGGCCTTCGGGTGCTGCTTGACGAAGTCGACCGCGCCCGTCTCGAAGGACGGGTTGTACGGGTTCTTCGCCGGCGTCTTCTTGCCGGGCGCCGGGTAGGTGCCCGTGGACTTCGTCGTCGCTCCGGCGACCCGGTCGGCCGTGGGCGTCGGGTCGTCCAGCTTGATCTCCTGCTTGAGATCGATGCCGTGGACGGACGACAGCTTGGAGGCCGCCTTGATGGTCGCCTCGGCGGACGCGGTGGGCACGGTGGCCCTTACGTAGCCGAGCTTGTCGTACGCACGTCCCAGCACGGACCCCTTGACGGCATCCAGTTGCTTGGTGACCTGCTCGGTCGCACCGGGAGCGGTGGCGACCATCATTGTGATGTTCTTCTCGCCCTTGGCCTTGGCCTTGGCCAGAATATCGGCGTCGGCCGTGCCGAGCTTGTCGGCCGTGGCGCTCTTGGCGGCGGACTTGACGGGGGCGGGGTCGTCGGCGGCGAAGACCGGGGCGGCGCCGGTGGCGGCCAGCGCGGCCACCAGGCCGGCGGCAGCCGCGACTCGGGCCGCGCGTCTCGCCCCGGGTATGGAACTGGGGGACTCGGTGGTCATCAGCATCCCTGAAGTGAAAGAGAGAGTCCGGAATTCGGTACCGGATGACCGCTCACCCTTTCGTAAATGACAGGGGTTTGTGGAGAGTTGCAGGGGGCGAGATGTGGACATGGCGGGCTTCCGCCAGTGGTGCTGATGCGCCATCAGGGGCGAAACGGTGAATAAGTGGCCGCTGTGGCCCGTCCTCAACGAGGCAGGATCATCACATACGCGGCCGGTTCACGGTCGGCCGCCGCCATCAGCGCCGTACGCACCACGACCGCCTGCTGCTCCCGCGCCTCGCGGAGCTTCTTCGGCGAGAGGTGGACGACGGTGACGCCGAGCCGCTCCAGGTGTTCCCGCTTGGCGGCGTACGCGGACCACTGCGCGTCGTGATCCTCCTGGCGCCGGTCGTCGTCGAGCCTGCTGTGCCGTGGCGCCCTGGTGTCGAGCACCACGGCGACCGCCTCCTCGAGCCAGTAGGCGTCCACTCCGCCCAGATGCGGGCCGCCGGGCAGCCGCAGGTCCACGTTCCAGAGCGGCTCCGGCAGGCCGTACATCCGCACCATGTCGTACAGTCGGCCCTCCGCCAGTGCCCGGCCCTCGGCGAGCAACGAGTCGACGGCGTTCACCACATGGGGGCGGTCCAGCAGTCCGGCCCGGCTCAACTCGCGTACGACAGCGGCCGGCTCGCAGTGCCCGCCGCGGACCGCCTCGGTGAGCAGACGTCGTACGGCCGGGGCGTCCCCGAGCCCGGCGACCGCGTCGGCAAGCGCCCACTCCACCGGGGCCACGGGCAAGCCGTGCACCTGCTCGGGGCGGGGCGGCTCGGAGGCCCGCACCAGATGTACGTACCGGACCGAGCGCAGTCGCCGGATGCGCGGCACCAGTACATCGATCCGGTCCGACGACGCGGGCGGCGGCGCGGCCGCGAAGCCGTACAGGGCGAGCGCGGCAAGCCCCGTGACCATGGCCTCGCCGTACTCGGGCTCCGTGTCCGGCCCGGGCTGCGCGGGTACGCCCCGGCGGCCGGAGGCCGGTGGCCGACCCGCGTACAGCAGGGCGGAACGCAGCCGTTCCTCGCCGGTGGGCGGTCCCGGGTGCAGGACGTACACGCCGGGCAGCGGCTGCTGCCACGGCCCACCGGTCCTGCACCGTGCGGCGACCTCCGCGGCGGACACGCCGTGCGCCCTCAACTGTGCTGCGGACAGCACGCGTTGACGGGCGTCACCGGCGACGGGGAGGTGACAGGGGGAGAGCGGGGAGTTCTGGGTCATGCTCCGGGGTATCCCGCACACGGCCCTGCCGCTAACCCCTGTTACACGCCCGTCGACAATTCAGGACAACGTCGCCCTGAAGTGCGCATGTTCGACAACCGAAAAGGCCTGGCCCGCCGCCGGGGATCGCACGCCCGCCTCCAGTACGGGCGGTGCGATCGGCACCGCGACCGTCAGGTTGTCGACGGCGGCGCCGGCGGCCCCTTCAAGCCTGTCCGGCGCTTGAGGACGGAACCGTTGCCGGGTTGCCGGGTGCCCCGACGAGCCCCCCACCCCGGACGGGCCAGAGAAGCAAGCCCGTCCGGCGTTTGAGGACAAAGCCGGAGCGCCCGGCCAAGGCGCACCCGTCAGACCCCGGCCACCGCCGCGTCACACTCCTGCGCCCGCAACGCCCGAGCCAGATCGTCCCGGGCCTCCAGCACCAGCCTCCGCAGCGCCGGCGCCGCGTCCTCGTGCGCGGTCAGCCACGCGTCCGTCGCCGCGAGCGTCGACGGATCGTCCTGGAGCGCCGGGAACAGACCCTTGACCACGATCACGCCGATCTGGATCGACCGCTCGGCCCACACCCGCTCGATCGCCTCGAAGTACTTCTCCGCGTACGGCGCCAGCAACTCCCGCTGCGACGACTGCTCGAACCCCGTGATCGTCGCCTCCACCAACGCGTTGGACAGCGCCTCCGACTCCACGACTCCCGCCCAGGCCTGTGCCTTCACCGCAGCCGAGGGCCGCGAGGCCAGGCACCGCACCTGGTGCCTCTTCCCGGACGCCGTGTCGTCGCGGGCCAGTTCGGCGTCGATCACCGACTCGTCGGCCCCTCCGTGCGCGGCCAGCGGGGACAGCAACGCCCACCGCAGTTCCTGGTCGACGTCCAGCCCGTCGATCCGGGCCGAACCGTCGAGCAGCCCGGACAGCAGCTGGAAGTCCGTGTCCGAGTCGGCGACCGACGCGAAGAACCGCGCCCAGGCCAGCTGGTGCTCGCTGCCCGGCTCGGCGATCCGCAGCTCCCGCAGCGCACCCTCGGCCAGCGCCCGGCCGCCCTCCTCGCGCCACCCGGGGGCGACGTAGTGGACCAGCGCGGTCCGGGTCCAGGCGTGCAGCATCTGCAGGACGCCGATGTCGGACTCCCGGCCGGAGAAGGACAGTACGAGGGAGATGAAGTCACGGGCCGGCATCAGCCCGTCCCGGGTCAGGTTCCACAGCGCGGACCAGCACAGCGCCCGCGCCAGGGGATCGGTCATGTCACCGAGGTGCGCCCGCAGCGTGGCCAGGGACACCTCGTCGAAGCGGACCTTGCAGTACGTGAGGTCGTCGTCGTTGACCAGGATCAGCTCGGGCCGCTCGGCTCCCGCCAGCTCCCCGACCACCGTGCGCGGTCCCGCCACATCCACCTCGGCGCGCGCGTACCGCACCAGGTTGCCGTCGGCGGCCCGCCGGTACAGGCCGACCGCGACCCGGTGCGGCCGCAGCTCCGGGTGGGAAGCGGCCGCCTCCTGGAGAACCGCCAGCTCCGTGATCCGATCCGCCGAGTCGTACGTCGCCACCGGGGTCAGCGAGTTGACGCCCGCGGTCTGCAGCCACGACCGGGACCAGGTGGTCATGTCCCGCCCGGACGTCTCGGCCAGGACGGACAGCAGATCGCCCAGCTGAGTATTGCCGTAGGCGTGCTTCTTGAAGTAGCGCCGGGCGCCCTCCAGGAACGCGTCCCGCCCCACGTACGCCACCAGCTGCTTCAGCACGGAGGCGCCCTTGGCGTAGGTGATGCCGTCGAAGTTGAGCTTGGCGTCCTCCAGGTCACGGATGTCGGCCGTGATCGGGTGCGTGGACGGCAACTGGTCGGCGCGGTACGCCCAGGACTTGCGGTTGTTGGCGAAGGTGATCCAGCCGTCCTTGAAGCGGGTCGACTCGACCATGGCGAAGACGCCCATGAAGTCGGCGAACGACTCCTTCAGCCACAGGTCGTCCCACCACTGCATGGTGACGAGGTCGCCGAACCACATGTGCGCCATCTCGTGCAGGATGACGTTGGCCCGGCTCTCGTACGACGCCTGCGTCACCTTGCCGCGGAAGATGTACTCCTCGCGGAACGTGACACAGCCCGGGTTCTCCATCGCGCCGAGGTTGTACTCGGGCACGAACGCCTGGTCGTACTTCCCGAACGGGTACGGGTAGTCGAAGTTGTCGTGGAAGAAGTCCAGGCCCTGCTTGGTGACGAGGAAGACGTCGTCCGCGTCGAAGTGCCGGGCGAGGCCCTTGCGGCACAGCGCGCCGAGCGGGATCTCCAGCTCCGTACCGTCGTCGAACGTGCGGGTGTAGGAGTCGGTGACGTAGTGGTACGGACCGGCCACGATCGCCGTGATGTACGTCGAGATCGGCTTCGTCTCGGCGAACCGCCGCACCTCGCCGTCCCGCGACTCCTCGGCGCCGTTGCTCCAGACCGTCCAGCCCTCGGGCGCCGTCACCTCGAAGCGGAAGGGGGCCTTCAGGTCGGGCTGCTCGAAGTTCGCGAAGACCCGCCGCGAGTCGGCCGGCTCGTACTGCGTGTAGAGGTAGACCTCGCCGTCCTCCGGGTCGACGAACCGGTGCATCCCCTCGCCTGTCCGGCTGTACGCGCACTGCGCGTCGACCACCAGGACGTTGTCGCCCTCCGGCAGCTCCTCCAGCGCCACCCGCGTCCCGTCGAAGACGACGGCGGGGTCGAGCGGCTGCCCGTTCAGCGTCACCGTGTTCACGCTCGGCGCCACCAGATCCGCGAAGGTCGACGCCCCCGCCCGTGCGGTGCGGAACCGGATCGTGGTCACCGAGCGGAAGGTCCGCGGACCGGAGGAGGCCCCGTCGCCGTCCCCTTCGGGCCCACCGACGGCGGAACGCAGATCGAGAGCGACCTCGTAACCGTCGACGCTCAGCAGCTCGGCCCGCACGCGGGCCTCGTCGCGGGACAGGTTCTCACCGGGCACGGCACACTCCTTTGTGTCACGTTCGAATAGTTTGATCCTCCCATGTCGCCACTCGGCCGGGCATGCGGGAATGGCCGGTGCGCCCTGAGGCGTTCTCGCGCACAGGTGCGAATGCCCTTAAGAGGAGAGATATGTCTGACAACAGCACGGCGACCGGCAAGACCCCTGCCGATTTCTGGTTCGATCCCCTCTGCCCCTGGGCCTGGATGACCTCCCGCTGGATGCTGGAGGTGGAGAAGGTCCGTGACGTCGAGGTCCGCTGGCATGTGATGAGCCTTGCCGTTCTCAACGAGGACAAGCTCGACGAGCTGCCGGAGGAGTACCGCGACCTCCTGGAGAACAAGGCCTGGGGCCCGGTACGCGTCGTCATCGCCGCCCAGCAGAAGCACGGCGACGAGATCGTCGGCCCGCTCTACACCGCGCTCGGCACCCGCTTCCACAACCAGGGCGAGGGTCCCACCCGCGAGGCGATCGTGGGTGCGCTCCAGGACGTCGGCCTGCCGGCCGAGCTGGCGGACTTCGCGGACTCGGACGCGTACGACGCCGAGCTGCGCGCCTCCCACAAGGAGGGCATCGACAAGGTCGGCCAGGACGTCGGCACCCCGGTCATCGCCGTCCCGGGCTCGGACGGCGAGCAGATCGCCTTCTTCGGCCCGGTCGTCACCCCCGCCCCGAAGGGCGAGGAGGCGGCGAAGCTGTGGGACGGCACGCTGCTGGTGGCGTCGATCCCCGGCTTCTACGAGATCAAGCGGACCCGGACCCAGGGCCCCATTTTCGACTGATCGCACACGATGCGGTGCGGGGTCCGGCCGCCGTCCGGACCCCGCACCCCTCACCTACGCGTACAACGCGTCCAGCTTCGGCAGCCGCAGCGCCACCCGCTCCGCGTCGTCGAAGTCGAAGTCCCACTCCGGGTCCAGGCCGGGATAGTCGATCGTGAACGAGTCGTCGGGCATGTCCTCACCCGTCGCAGCCCGATGCGCGTCCCAGGCGATCCCGAGCGTCCGCTCGCACTCCATCTCCTCTCCCTCGGGCGCCGCGGCCCTGATCACCGGCAGTTCGGCCAGCGTGTCCGGATCGGCGACGACCTGCTCGAACACCTCGCGCCCCTGCGCTATCAGCCAGCCCCGGAAGTAGTCGAAGCCGTCGTCGGAACAGCCCCCGTTGATCGTGTACGCCGCCGCCCAGAGCGGAGCCCGGTAGGAAGCGGCCATCAGGTCCCAGAGAAGCTGCTGCGCGGCGACGATCTCCTCCCGGGGCCGGGCGGCGAGCAGCGCGGAGGCCCGCTCGACGACGGCCTCCGCATCCTCCGGGCCGGTGACCTGTGCGCGGGCGTCGTCGATCAGATTCCAGAAGTCCGTGGTGTCCATGCGGTGCAGCATGCCGGAGAGGTCTGACAGTCTCGGGTGCGGCGAGCTGCCGAGGGGGCTGAGGGAAGGGATTCGGGTGGACACGAACGTACGACCGGCACGGCGGTCCGAGGCCGCGGCACTGACCGAGCTGGCCCTGGCATCGAAGGCCCACTGGGGCTACGACGAGGCGTTCCTCGCCGCCTGCCGCGACGAACTCACCATGCACCCGGCGGACATCGACCGTCGCCGCACCACGGTCGCCGAGGAGGACGGCCGCGTCCTGGGCTTCACCACCCTGGACGGCGCCCCGCCCGAGGGCGCCCTCGGCATGATGTTCGTCGCCCCGGACGCCCTGGGCCGGGGTATCGGCCGGCTCCTCTTCGAGCACACCGTGACGGAGGCCCGCCGCCTCGGCTTCGCACGCTTCACCATCGACGCCGACCCGAACGCGGAGCCGTTCTACCTGGCGATGGGCGCGGTACGGATCGGGGCGATCCCGTCGGGCTCGATCTTGGGCCGTGAACTGCCGCTGCTGGAATTCACCCTCACGTCGCGGTGACCCCCTGCCGGTGGCCAGGACAGGGCCATCAGGCGCTGCCGGGGCAGGCGTACCTACGTCAGTCCGGCACGATGATCAATTTGCCGCGTACGTGGCCGCCTTCGCTCTCCCGGTGAGCGTCGGCTGCCTGGGACAGCGAGTACGTCCGTGCCACCGACAGGGTGAGTTCGCCGTTCACGACCAGCGCGGCTGCCTGCTCAAGACGCTCACGGATCGCACCGGCGCCGGCGAACACAAAGCGCACGCCGTGTTCCTCCGCCCGGTGGTCGGCGATGGTGACCACGCGTTCCGGCCCGCCCGTCACGTCGACGAGTGCCGGCAACGAGCCCTTTCCTGCGGCGTCGAATGCCGCGTCCGCGCCGTTCGGCGCGATGGTGCGGACCTGCTCGGCGAGCCCCTCGCCGTAGGTCACGGGCTCGGCGCCGAGCGAACGCAGGTACGCGTGGTTGCGCTCGCTTGCCGTACCGATCACAGCCGCGCCGAGATGCCTGGCGATCTGCACGGCCACGGACCCGACACCGCCGGCGGCCCCGTCCACGACCAGAGTCTCCCCGGCCTTCACATCGAGGTCGCAGAGTGCCTGGTATGCCGTGTTGGCGGCCACCGGCAGTCCGGCCGCGATCTCCCAGGGCACGTTTCCGGGCTTTCGCGCAATCTGCGCCGCGGGGGCCAGTACGAACTCGGCGTAGCTGCCGAAGCCGATCGAACCGAAGACCTCGTCACCCGCAGCGAAGTCGGCCACGTCCTTGCCGACGTCCGCGACGACACCGGCTACGTCGCCCCCGGGCACCGCGGGGAACTTCACCGGCATCATGGCCGCGACGGCCCCGCTGCGCAGCTGCCAGTCCAGCGGATTCACCCCGGCAGCCCGGACCTCGACCAGCACCTCCCCAGGACCTGGGCGCGGCACCTCGCGGTCCACAACGTGCAATACCTCGGGTCCGCCGTACTCCGTGAACTGCACAGCGCGATACGTCTTTAACATGTTTTCCTTTGCCCAATTGGGTTTTACCGAGACCGGTCAGGAGCGCGGATGCTCCGCCAGGACGCAGCCAAAACTACCGAGCGATGGCCCGACGGGGCACCCGAGTTCACCCCGGACGACGACCACCACTGGGCGCGGTCCCGCCTCGGGTCCCTGCCGCACAGCAGCAGGAGCCGGTCACGCTCGTCGACCAGCAGAACCCGTGACGTCCACCGGTTCCGAAGGCCCGTGGGGCTCCACACCATTCACCGCTCCCGCAGCCCGGCGTCCGGCCGCGGCCAGGGCCAGGGTGACCGCGAGTGAGGCCGTCGCCATCACGGTCATCGCCGTCCCCGGCGAGGTCCGCTGGGCGATGGTGCCCGCGAGCGCGGCCGCGACGCCCTGCATGGTGAGCGTGCCGGAGGAGTGCAGTCCGAGAGCCTGACCGGTCATCTCCTCCGGGGTCAGGGCCATCAGCCGCTCCTGGAACAGCAGACTCGCCGAGAACCCGACCGAGGCGAGCGCGGTCAGAGCGAACGCCATGGGCAGCGCCGGTCGCGCGGCGAAGAGCAGATACGGGGCGGCCAGGACCAGCTGCATCGGCATGGCCAGCCGCCCCCGCCAACGCTGTGCGACGAACCGGCCCACCACCGTGTCCCCGACGAGCATCCCCAGCGCGGCGAAGGCGAAGAGGAGCCCCGCGTGTTCGGGGGCGTACGGGACGAACAGCGACTCGCAGCCGACGATCAGCCCGTTCGGCACCCAGAGCGCGAGGTAGACCCGGCGGCGCGGGCCCGAGGACCACAGAACGGCATTGGTCCGCCACGTCTGCGCGACCGACGGCCGCCCGGCGGCGCGCGGCGGACGGCGGGCCAGCCCGAACCGGGCCACGGCCGCACCCATCAGATACAGGGCGGCGGCGACGAGCAGCGTGCCGCGCGCGGACAGCACAGTCACCAGCAGCCCGCCGAGCGCGAAACCGCCGATCTGCATCAGGCCGACGCACATGTTCAGTACGGAACGCCCCAGCAGATAGCCGTCCTTGGGCAGCACCTCATTGAGCAGGCCGTACCGCACGCCGCCGCCCACCGCGGCGACCACACCCTCCATCAGGATGATCGCGAACACCACCGGCAGCGGAAGCCCGGGGACGGCGAGGACGGCGGTGGCCAGCCCGAAGGCGAGCGCCATGCCGGTCATCGCGGCACGTGGCGGCAGCCGGTCCGCCGCCGACATCAGCACGGTCGCGCCGATCACCTGGGCGAGGGAGGAGCCGAACATGGACAGGGCGGCGAGCAGCGGCGATTCGGTCGCGGCGTAGACGAGGGTGCCGAGGGCCAGCCCGCTCATCGTCGACCCGGCGACCTGCACGGCACTGGTTGCGAAGAGCGGTCTGAACTGCGGCGTTCGGAAGAGTTCCCGGTAGGTGCGCATGCGGGGAGTCTCAGTGGCCGTCCACGGCGACCGTTACTCTTTCGCGAGGAGGCGAAACGTGGAGGCATGACGTCGTGGGCCTGTGGCAGATCAACACGGACACGCTGGCCGGGAGCCGGTTCGTCGTCTCACCGCTCGCCGAGACCATCTCCGCCCTGAACTCCCTGGAGAGGGGCCGGCCCGAGCACCCCGGCGAACGGGCCTGGCTCGACGCCCATCTGCCGGCCTACCGCGCACGCCAGGCCGCCGACCCGGTCGCCGCCCGTCTCGTACCGGCGGCCCTCGGCGGCAGCTGGAACGCGGACTTCATCACGCCCACGCCGACGGGTGAGGGCGCCCCGTCCTTCGAGGAGGAGCTGGCCCCCGTCCGGGCGACCACGCCCGAGCGCGCCCGAGCGGACCTGGCGGTGTCGCTCGGCGGCCGTCCGCTCCCGGAGCTCCTGGACCGCGACGACCTGGCGCAACGCACCGCCGATGTCCTGCACTGGGTCTGGCGGCACACCGTGCTGCCGGACTGGCCGCGCCGCCGCCGGATCATCGAGGCGGACGTCGTCGCGCGGACCGGACAGCTGAGCCAGGGCGGCTGGGCCGCCGCCCTGAGCGGCCTGCGCCCGGGAATGCGGTGGCTCGGCGGGAGCCGGCTCCAGATCAACGCGCACGACTATCCGCCTAAGCAACTGGCGGGTGCGCGGCTGCTGTTCGTCCCGGTCACCCAACGCACGGGCTGGGTGTCCTGGGACGACGACGCCGAGCGGTACGCGGTCGTCTACCCCTGCTCGGGCGCCCTGGCCGATGCGGGGCGGGCGCAGGTGCCCGACAGCCTGGGCCGCCTGCTCGGCCCCGCTCGGGCAGCCGTCCTCGTTCTCCTCTCCAGCCCGAAGAGCACCACCCAGCTGGTGGCCCTGACCGGCCAGGGGCTGGGCTCGGTGGGCCGCCACCTCAAGGTCCTTCTGGACGCGGGCCTGGCGGACCGCCGCAGGGCCGGTCGGTCGGTGCTGTACTTCCGCACGGACGTGGGTGACGTGCTGGTGGAGGCGCGGCGCCACGACTGAGGGGGTGCGGGCGTTTTGGCCGCTGGGGGCGGGCTTAGGCTGCGGGAGGAGTATGGGAGCCGGGACACGGCAGGCGACAGTTGGGAGCTGAACTCGCTTGCTTTCAAGGTGATGTGATGTCGAATCAGGTCATGGAGAGGGATCATGGCAGATCAGGACAAGAGGAGCGGCGAACAGCGGCGGACGGTGGATCCGGCCGAACTGGGTCCGGTCCTCGCCCGCTACCGGGAACGCCCGACGATGGGCAAGCTCGGCCTGACCGTCGTCCCACCCGTCGCCTTCCTGCTGTTCGGCGGCATACCCGACTCCATGCCGGGCACCGGGCACCTCATATTCGACGTCATCTGCCTCCTGTTGTTCGTCTGGGGCGTGTACGAGCTGACCCACTCCCTCGCCTCGTGGCTGATCCTGCACGAGGACGGAATCGTCTACCGGGGCCGGCGCAAGGTGCGGTGGGCGCACCGCTGGGAGGATTTCCACGACGTCGTCCTCTCCCACGAGGTCACGTACCTCGGCGGATCCTCCCGGCCGATCTCGGACAAGATCGTCGCGCGCCTGTGGACGGCGACCGGCCAGGGAGCCCGTGAACTGTCCGGCAACTACTTCCTGACCGACGTCGGCGCGGGCCTCCTGCGCACGTTCCTGCGCTCCCCGGGCAACCTGACGCCGATGTTCGGCGAAATCATCGACCGCGTCGTCGAGGCGCGTGTGCGGCACGACGTGCACGAACTGGCCGCCGAGGGAGGCAAGGTCCGGTACGACCCCTTCGAGATCGGCGATACCTACCTGCACGTCAACGGCGCCGCCGACGAGATCCCGTGGGACGAGGTCACCCGGCTGACCGTGGACGACGACCAGGTCGCCATCACCATTCCCCACCTGCGGCGCCGCATGGAGGGCATCAAGCTCAAGGCGGACGGTCGCCGGGAGAACTACCGGGTCGGCGGGGACAACACCCTGTACATCGAAACCAAGGGCCTGAGCCGGTGCCGGAAGGCGATCACCTGGTCCGTCCTGTCCCACATCGCGGATTCCCTCGACACGGAATCACGGTGACCGTGGCTGCGGGCAAGGCCCGCACGGGGCGCGCGGACCAGTTGATCACGCTGGCACCCGCCCGTGCCGTGTAGGCGTACGGCTCGCCGGCTTTGAGCCGTATGACGGCCTCCCACTGGCCGTGGTCGAGCCAGCGGAAGGTGCGGTCGCGGTTCTCCGCGTCGAACCCGGAGAGCAGGGTCCGTACGGAGACCCGCAAGCTGATCAGCGCCTGCGTGGGGGTGACGGCGTGCTCGGCCCGTACGAGTAGCCCGTCGACGGTGACCTCGCAGCGCCAGACGGTCTTGAGGAGCTGTCTCATGTCAACTTCGCTTGACCGATGGCCAGATGCACCCAGACGGTCTTGCCGGGGTCGCGCGGCCGTACGCCCCACTTCGCAGCGATCGCGTCCACGATGACCAGGCCCCGGCCGGAGAGGTCGTCGAGCGTGGGGTTGCGGAGTTCGGGCATCCGCCACTGGTACGAGTCGGACACCTCCAGGATGAGCGTGCCGTTGCGACGGCGTAAGCCCAGCTCGAAGTAGTCGCCGGTCCCTTTGGCGTGGTTGATGACGTTGGTGCTCAACTCGCTTGCGAGAAGGGCGGTGTCGTCGATGAGCCCGCCGAGTCTCCACTCGCTCAGGACGTATCCGACGTGGCGTCGGGCGGCGGGGACGGAGTCCCTGCGGGCCCGGAATCTCTTGATGCGCGTGCGCCCGGACATGGGTCCCCCAAGGTCGGTGGGCAGGCAGGATTGACAGTCACTCAGTGCGCCCAGAAGGACACTTGCTGTGACGCGCTCCACGCTAGAGCGAGACTTCTGTTTTATGCAATCGAACTACATCGAGAATTTGCATATTGCTGAGGGTCTCAAGCGCCTGGCGTGTAGCGTCCGTTGACGTGCAGACTGGTCACATGGAGTAAGAGGAGGGGACATGCCTGCAGGTGGACGCCCTACTGTGCGCAGCAGGCGGCTCGGTGCGGCGCTCAGGAGGTATCGCGAGGCGGCGAAGCTCGACCAGCACCATGCTGCCGACCACATCGTGGGATCGAAGGCCAAGATCAGTCGGATCGAGGCCGGACAGGTCTCGGCGCGCCCCGGTGATGTCCGACTGCTCCTGGAGCTGTACGGGGTGGAAGACAGGGCCGTGTACCAGCAGTTGGAGCAACTGGCGCGGGCTTCCAACAAGCGTGGATGGTGGCTCAACTATGAATGGGCGGCCAAGCCGGAGTATGCGGACTTCATCACGCTCGAATCCGACGCGACGTACATCCGTACCTGGCAACCGTTGTTCCTGCCGGGACTTCTGCAGACGGACGACTACCTCAGGGTTCTGCTCGGTGCCGGCCTGAAGGTTCATACGCCCGAGGCGGTTGACGAAATGGTGGCCATTCGTCAGACGCGCAGGAAGGTGATCGAGGAGCATGGTGCCCGGTTCGCGGCAGTCATTTGGGAGCCCGCGCTCACGGCCCCGATGCCTTCCGCGAAAGCGCATCGCGACCAGCTCCTGCACATCCTGAACGTGGCGCAACGGCAAAATGTCAGCGTTCAGATGCTCCCGGCCACGGAGTGGGAGGCCGCGCATATGGCGTCGCACTTCGTCATGTTCAACTTCGGTCCTGAACCCGCCCCGGAAGCGGTCGCTTTCGACAGCACGACGAGCACCGTCATCATCGAGGACCTTGAAGAGATGGCCACGCATGCGCAGATCTTCGAAGCCCTCAGATCGGCGGCGCTGACGCCCGCACAATCGCTCACCTTCCTGCGTGAGCACATCGCAAGCATCCCTGAGAGCGAGAAAGAGCAGTAATGAGGAACCAGCAGATCGTCACCGAGTTCAAGAAGTCCAGCGCCTCTCAGGGAGGGCAGCAGGACTGCGTCGAGGTCGCCCACACCGCCGACGGCGGCCGGGCTGTCCGGGACAGCAAGAACCGCGACGGCGGGCTCCAGTTCTACGCGCCCGAGGGGTGGGCCGCGTTCGTCGACGGGGTGAAGGGCGGGGCCTTCACGCGCTGAGCCAGTCCGTGACCTCGGCCACGTCCCCGACGGTCACCACGCCCTCGCGGACCACCGCGTTCTTCGCGCCGAAGCTCACCTTGTTCTTGTACTCCGGCTCGCGCCGGTACGTCGCGAGGGTGCGGACCGGTTCCGGGCCCGCGCGACGGCCGGTCTCCTGGTCGACGAGTGGGACGTTGCACCGCATGGCCCGTACCGAGTAGGCGAGTTCCGTCGTGCCGAGAGACATCCGGCGTACCCGGTCCTCGAAGTGCGGCTCGTCGTTGCCGGTCAACACGATGTTGGCGCGGAAGCGGTTCATCGGCACCGGCTCGGCGTCGCCCCGGGCGGCGATGCGGGTGTTGAGGCCGTCCAGGGAGGCCGTCGAGGCGACCAGCACCGCGTGGGCGTCGGCGAAGTTGACCTTGCCGGGGGTGTCACCCCAGCCGTCCCGGTCGAAGCCGGGCGCCACCCGTACCAGACGGGACTTCGCGCCGAGCGCGTCGGAGAACCATTCCGCGACCTCGTCCCCCTGGTCGACGGCCGCGCCGAGCGGGCGGTCGAACATGCTGACGTCGAGGCGTGGGCCGTGCGGGTCGACACCGAGGTGGAGTGGTTCGACGTCGGCGGCCGTCAGGGTCAACGTCTCGCCTGCGTCCAGGACTTCGACGTTGATCGCGGCCATCGCGGGGTGGGTGCGCTGGCTGCGGAATGAGCCGTCCGCCGCGTCCACGACCATGAATGTCCGGTCGTGCTCAAGGCCGGTTGTACCGACCCGCGCGGAATCGACCGTGATCCCGGCGCAGCCCTTGACCGGGTAGTAGGCGAGCTCTCGAACAGTGATCGTCACGATGTCCCCTCCGGGGCAGCCGCTTCGAGGTCCTCGACGCTGCCGGACATGATGGTGCGGATGTGCCGGGTGAGGTGCTCGGTGGGCCAGTCCCACCAGGCGACGGCGAGGAGCCGGGCAATGGTCTCGTCGTCGTACCGGGTACGGATCAGCCTGGCCGGATTGCCGCCGACGATGCCGTAGTCGGGCACGTCACCGACGACGACCGCGCCGGCGCCGATGATCGCGCCGTGCCCGATCCGTACGCCCGGCATCACCATGGAGTTGTAGCCGAACCAGACGTCGTTGCCGACGACCGTGTCACCCCGGCCCGGCAGCCCGGCCAGCAGATCGAAGTGCTCGGCCCAGGAGCCGCCCATGGTGGGGAACGGGAACGTGGACGGGCCGTCCATCCGGTGGTTGGCGCCGTTCATGATGAACCGCACTCCGGTCCCCAGCGCGCAGAACTTCCCGATGACGAGCCTCTCCGGGCCGTAGTGATACAGCACATTGCGGGTCTCGAACGCGGTCGCGTCGTCGGGGTCGTCGTAGTACGAGTAGTCGCCGACTTCGATCAGTTCGGACTTCACCAGGGGCTTCAGCTGGACGACCCGGAGCTGGCCGGGCATCGGGTGCAGAACGGTGGGGTCGGCGGGAACGGAACTCATGGCGCCCATCATCTCATTCACCTCGCGTCATGTAAGTTCCTTTTAGGAACTCGCGCGATATCGAAAGAGGAACCTGCCGTGACGCTGGCGCAGTGGACCGAGGTCGACGACTACTTCAACGGCCTGCTGGTGGGCCCGGACGAAGTCCTGGACGCGGCCGTGGAGGCCAGTGAAGCGGCAGGGCTCCCGGCGATCCAGGTCGCCGCCAACCAGGGCAAGCTGCTGAACCTGCTGGCCCGGCTCCAGGGGGCGCGCACCGTGCTGGAGATCGGTACCCTGGGCGGCTACAGCACCATCTGGCTGGCCCGCGCGCTGCCCGAGGGTGGCAAACTCGTGACGCTCGAATTCGATCCGGAGTGTGCCGAGATCGCGCGCGCGAACATCGAGCGCGCCGGTCTGTCGGAGATCGTCGAGATCCGGGTCGGCCGCGCTCTCGACACACTGCCGGAGCTCGCGGCGGAGGGGCACGGGCCGTTCGACGTCGTGTTCATCGACGCCGACAAGCCGAGCAACCCCGACTACCTGGCCTGGTCGCTGAAACTGACCCGGCCCGGCAGCCTGATCATCGCCGACAACGTCGTACGCGACGGCGAGGTGGTCGACGGCGGGAGTGACGACCCGAAGGTGCAGGGTGTGCGCCGGTTCACCGAACTCGTCGCGGCCGAGCCGACGTTGACCGCGACCGCGCTGCAGACCGTCGGGAGCAAGGGCTACGACGGGCTGATGATGGCGCTGGTCACCGGCTGACATCCTCATGGGATGCTTGCGCGATCAATGTGGGCGGCCAAGGAGTGGGGGGTGCCCGGGGTGGGGATCGGGAGAAGGGCGGCGGCGGTTCTGTCCGTTGCCGCGATGATGGGCGCGATGGCCGGATGCGGCGACGGCGGCAGCCGGGCCGGGGACGGCAAGCCGTCGGCCGCGGCCTCCATGAGCGCGGATCGGCGAATGAGTGAATCGCTTGCGTTGCTCAAGGGCTACCGGTCCCTCGGACTGAAGGGCGAGTTCCGGGGAGACATGACGAGGAAGGTCGACCTGCACGCCGATCGGCAGGGGAACTGCGTCGGCACGTACACGGAGCCGGGTACCACCACCAGGGTCATCACCACCAAGGTTGTCATCATCGGTGACCGTGGCTGGGTGGCCTACGACGACGCAGGTCTGGAGATCATTCGCTCCTTCGCGAAATCCTTCGTGCCGGACAAGGTCGCCACCGTCGAGAAAGCGGTCAAGAGGGCCCGTGGAAAGTACGTCGAGTACCCGGCCCGTGAGCTGTTGCAGTTCCCGAGTGTGATCCTGTGCGCGCTGGACCAGGCGTTCGCGGGGGTTCCGGGAAAGGTGAGCAGCGCCAAGGAAGTGGGCAATCCGGGCACCAGGGCCGGCGAGCGGCTCGTCCAGCTCACGCACGGCTCCGGCGGCGATGAAGTGTCGGTGTACGTACCGGAGAAGGGAGGGTCCGTGCCCCGGGGTATCGACTTCAGTTTCGGTGACGCCCCGGTGCTGCTCGAACTCGACGATTACGACGAGCCGGTGCGGGTGAAGCAGCCCGACCGTGCGGACATCGTGAGCGCCGAAGAGGTGCAGGGGCTGGACGCGATTTCTGGCTGACTGCCGGCCGACAGTAGCGCTCCGGAACAAAGTCACGCGCATCCCGGGCGCGGTCCGGCACCTGGTGCCGGATGCGGGCGGGGCGGTGCTCTGGACGCATGCCGAGCAGGTGCTGAGCACGCTGCTGGGGCGCGCCGCAGGCCGTTGAGGCGTCGGACGCACAGAAGGACCCCCGCCTGTCACGTCCAGGCGGGGGTCCCCCCTTCATCCGCCTGCCCGGTGAAGGTTGAGAAGACGATCACGAGGCAGGACGTTCGAGCGTGCCTCCCGGTCAGGGGGCGAGCAGGAGTACGTCGGCGCGCTCCTTGGCGGCCGCGTAACGCTTCGCCACGTCCTGCCAGTTGACGACGGCCCACATCGCCTCGATGAAGTCGACCTTCTGGTTCTTGTACTGGAGGTAGAAGGCGTGCTCCCAGGCGTCGAAGACCAGGACCGGGACGGAGCCCTGGCCGACATTGCCCTGATGGTCGTAGACCTGCTCGACGATCAGCCTGCCGCTGACCGGCTCGTACGCGAGGACGCCCCAGCCGGAACCCTGAGTGGTGGCCGCGGCCTTCGTCAGCTGTGACTTGAAACCGGCGAACGAGCCGAACGACTCGGTGATCGCGTCCGCGAGGTCACCGACCCCGTCGGCCGCGAGGGGCTCGCCGCCGCCGTCGCCGGTCATGTTGTGCCAGTAGATCGAGTGCAGGATGTGGCCGGAGAGATGGAACGCGAGGTTCTTCTGGAGCCCGTTGATCGCTCCCCAGGCCTCCTTGCCGCGTGCCTCCTCCAGCTGCTCCAGGGTGTCGTTCGCACCCTTCACATAGGCGGCGTGGTGCTTGTCGTGGTGGAGCTCGATGATCTGTGGATTGATGACCGGTTCGAGCGCCGCGTAGTCGTACGGGAGTTCCGGAAGCGTGTACGTGGCCATGTGGTCGAACCCTCCAGCTGCTGTCCTGTTGTTATTGCAACCTATGTGCAAGAGCAGGCTAGCAGCAGGAGGGGGCGAAGGTGATCAGCCCTTCGGACCAGGACTCGTCTCTCCTGCCGGCCGAGGACGGAGCGATGCGGCGCCGCTGCCAGGGCGGAGTCGCATCGAGAGCGGCGGCGAGTTCGGGGATCGTGGGCCTGGCTGCCGGGTCGGGGCGGAGGCAGCCGTCGATGGCCATGGCGAGATCACGGGGGAGGCGCTCCACGCGTCGTAGAGGTCGAGCCGGCCGGTCCGGGCCAGGTGTGCCAGGACCACGTACCCCGGCACGGGTTTCGTTCCGAGGGCGAGCGGCGGGGCCGGCCGGGCTGTGGCGCGGCTCATGGGAGAACCTTCCGTGGGGATGGGGGGCCGGCGAGGGCGGGGCCGGTCACTTCGTTCAGCCGGTGCAGCCGGGCGTAGGCTCCGCCGCGCAGGAGCAGGTCTTCGTGCGTTCCGTACTCGACGACCCGGCCGCGGTCCAGCACCACGGTGGATGTGGCGTCGCGGACGGTGAACAGGTTGTGGGAGATGACGATGGTGGTCCGCCCGGCCATGAGCCGGCGCAGCGGTTCCATGATCCGGCGGCCCGACCGGGCGTCCAGGCCGGTGGTCGGTTCGTCCAGGAGCAGTACGGGTGCGTCCCTGATCATCGCGCGGGCGATCGCGAGGCGCTGGGCCTGCCCGCCGGACAGCGTTCGGCCACGCTGGCCCACCAGGGTGTCGTAGCCCTCGGGCAGCAGCTGGATGAAGTCGTGGGCGTCGGCGGCGCGGGCCGCCGCGACGATGTCCGCCTCCGACGCGTCCGGGCGGCCGTAGGCGATGTTCTCCCGTACGGTGCCGTGGAAGACCAGCGTCTCCTGGAGGACCACCGCGACGTTCTCGCGCAGCTCGGACAGCTGGAGGTCCCTCAGATCGGTCCCGTCGAGAAGGATTGCGCCCCGGTCCGGGTCGTAGAAGCGCAGTTGAAGCTTCCCGACCGTGGATTTACCGGCACCGCTCG
Organism: Streptomyces sp. NBC_01224; assembly: GCF_036002945.1. Lineage (NCBI taxonomy): Bacteria > Bacillati > Actinomycetota > Actinomycetes > Kitasatosporales > Streptomycetaceae > Streptomyces > Streptomyces sp. NBC_01224. Next base: position 6,058,556 of record NZ_CP108529.1, read on the forward strand.
CGCCGACCAGTGCCAGCGTCGTGCCGGGCGTCACGTGGAACGACACGTCCAGGAGCGCCCACCGGGGCGTACCCGGATAGCGGAAGCAGACGCCGCGGAACTCGATGTCGCCCCGGGCACGCCCGATCCGTCGGGCGTCGGCGGCTTCGACGACCTGGGGGCGCTGGTCGAGCAACTCGATGATCCGCTCGGCGGAGGCGGACGCCGCGTAGAACGTGTTGGCGAGGTGGGACAGGTCGCGGATCGGACTGTAGAGATTGCCCAGCAGCGCGAGGAAGACGAGCAGCCCGCCCAACGTGAGCTGACCCTGCGCCAACTTCCATGTGCCCAGGCCCATGACGGCCAGCCCGCCGGCCAGCTCGATGACGTCGACGATCGGGCCGTAGACGGCGCGGATGCGCGCCGAGGTCATCGCCGCGCGGAACTTGCCCACACTCTCGCGTTCGAACCGTCGATCCTCCGACTCCTGCCGGTTGTACGCCTGCACCAGCGCGATGTTGCCGAGTGACTCCTCGGCGATCGCGCTGATGGAGCCGCTGCGCCGCCGCCGCTCGCGCGATGCGGCCTTGATCAGCCGGGAGAAGCGCCGGGCCGCCCACCAGAAGAGCGGCACGATGACGAGCGCGAGGAGAGTCAGATCCCACCGCAGGTAGAACAGCAGGCCGAGGAAGACGCCCAACCGGATCACGTAGTACAGGCCGTCCGCCACCCCCGAGAGGAGGAACGTCTCGACCGCGTCGACATCGCCGGTGATACGCGACAGTACGTCCCCCAGCCGTCGCCGTTCGAAGAACCCGAGTGAGAGGCCCTGGACGTGCCGGAACACATCCGACCGAAGGGTCAGCAGGAAATGCTCGCTCACCCAGGTGGAGGTCACATCGTCGGCGAATCCCAGAACGCCGGAACAGATGATGAGCCCTGCGTATGCCAGGGCGATCCAGAGGAAGGGGCGCAGATCGCGCGGAACGAGGACGTCGTCCACCACGACTTTGAACAGCCAGATCTCGGCCGCGTCGACGACGGGTCCGGCCATGCTGAAGACGACTACCGGAACGAGCCAGCGCCGGCCACCGCGTGTATAGGGCCAGAACCGCCGAAACGCCTCACGCGGCGCCACGGGCGGCGCGGCGGCGACGACTGCGTCGGGATCATCGGCCACCGACAGCAGCCGCCGCAGCACATGAAGCGAGACACGCCTCATAAGACGCGTTCCTCAAAGATTGCCGGCCGGGCGGACCAAGAGCCCGGGCCCGCTCGGCCGTCCTGCGCGATCACCAGCGGTGATCGCGGTGGCCGCCGTGACCGTGACCGTGGTCGTGGTCGTGGTCGTGACCACGGTGGCCACGATGGTCCCTTCCGTTGTCGTCGAAGCGCCGCGACGTGTCTCTCATGTCGTGACGGCTCGCGGGGATGAGATGACTGAAGATCGCCATGAGCTTCCCTCCTGAAGAGGTTTCCAGACGGAGTACGCTCCGGAGCGCTCGGGGGATTGCCTTTTTCAGGAAATTTTCGTACCCGGGTCCGCCGGCGGTCTTCGCCGCGCGCGGATGCCGGGCTCTGTGCCATTCCTTCCACCGCGCCGGGGTTGCCCGGCGCAGGCAATCCCTGCGGGCCCGTGTTACGTAAGGAGTATGCGCAGGATTGGCATACCCCTGGAGCGGGTGCCCGACGAAGCGCTGCTGGCCGGGCTCATGACAGGCGACCCCGAGATCGCCGTGGCCTTCGTCCGGCGGTTCCAGCATCGGGTCTTCGGCGTGGCCATCGCCGTGGTGGGTGATGTCCAGCTCGCCGAGGACATCGCTCAGCAGACCTTCGAGCGTGCCTGCCTTCACGCTCAGGTCTACGACCCGCGCCGGGGATCGGTGCCCACCTGGCTGGCGGCCATCGCACACAACCTCGCGATCGACGCCGTACGCGCGCGCAAGGCCACTCCGGTCGACCCCGCAGACCTGGAGAACATGATGGAGACCATCACGGACACACCGGAGCGGCATGCACTCTCCACCGAGACCGTGGCGGAACTGCGCCGCGCGGTCGGCACGCTGCCGCGGGAGCAGGCGCGTGCTCTGGTGATGGCAGGGATCTACGGGATGACGGCTCAGCAGGTCGCCGACGCCGAGGAGATACCGCTCGGTACCGCCAAGACCCGGATAAGGACGGCCATGGGCAAGGTCCGGGCGTCGCTCGCGACCAGGCAGGTGGACCATGACTGACAACAGCGGGTTCAGCTGTGAGCAGCTCCGGGAGATCGGCGCGGAACTGGCGCTCGGCGTGCTGCCCGCCGAGGACCGGGCCGGGGCGATGGACCACCTGGAGCACTGCCCCGCCTGCCGCGAATACGTCCACGAGCTGACGGCCACGTCGGACGCGCTGCTGGATCTTGTCCCCGGCAGCGAACCGCCGGTCGGCTTCGAGGACAGGGTGATCGACCGGCTCGGGCTCTCCTCCGGGCGACGGCCGCGCCGGCGCGTGCAGTGGCGGCGGTTCGCCCTCGCTGCGGCGGCAGCGGCGGCGGGCCTCGCCCTCGGTGGCGGCGGTTGGGTGCTCGGCGCATCCGTCGGTCGTCCGGTCCCGGTCGCGCCCATCGTCTCCCCGGTGCAACCGCGGCTGCTCACCGCCCAACTCGCCCACGCGGGCCAGTCGTTCGGACAGGTCTACCTCTACACCGGGCCCTCGCCCTGGTTGTACATGGCGGTGGACGCCGACGGGCACTCCGGCACCGTCCGCTGCCAGTTGCAGCGGGCCGACGGCTCCATCGTCAAGGTCGGTTCCTTCACGCTCAGTGACGACGGCTACGGCTCCTGGGGTGGGCCCTACCTCGCCGGCACATCCCCCGTCACCGGCGTCCGCCTGCTCAACGCGGACGGCTCCCTGCTCGCAAGTGCCACCTTCAACCAGCTCCACAGCTGAGGGGGCGGGGATCGGCCGGCGGTCCGCGTCCTGGGACCGGGAACGGGTGCTCATGCGCGGGCGTGCGTACGGGCCGCGGCGAGCCGGGCCAGATGGTCCTCGTACGCCTTCGCATAGAACACCGCCCGCTCCGGGTCCGGTTCGACGACCTTCGTCGGGGCCGTCCAGGCAGCCGTGTCCAGCCGCGCACCGAAGCGCTGCGCCGCCGCGAGCACCGCGCCCCGCGCACCGACCTCGCCCTCCACGATCCGGACCGGCCGGCCCAGCACATCGGCGAACAGGCGCATCCAGGCAGGGGAGCGGGTGCCGCCGCCGCACAGGGCGAGGGTGCCGGTGAGGCCCGCGGCCTCCAGGCAGTGGCGGGCGGCGAAACCGATGCCCTCGCAGACCGCGCGGATCAGATCAGCCGGGGTGGTCTCCAGGGACACACCGGTCAGCTCGGCTCGCAGGCGCGGCTCGACGAATGGCGCGCGTTCGCCGGACGGGGCGAAATAGGGGAGCACGCGAACACCGTTCGCGCCGGGCGCAGTGGCGGCGAGGAGCGAGTCGACCTCAGTGTGGCGTACGCCGGTGGTGGTCAGGATCCAGTCGAGGGCCGCGGTGCCGACCATCGCGGGCATGGCGCGCAGCCAGTGGCCCGGGCGGTCGGTGGAGATGTGCAGACCCGCCGACTCTCCATCCAGATCGAGCCGCTCCGTGGCCACCAGCGCGGCCAGGCAGGTGCCGACGATCAGCAGACCGTCGCCGGGACGAGTGACGCCCGCGCCCAGTGCGGAGGCCGGCAGATCGTACGGGCCGTTGGATATCCGCACCCCGGAGGGGAGTTCGGCGGTGGCGACCGGATCGCTGACCGGGGCGAGGAGCGAGGCCCGGTGGCCGAGGCCCAGCGCGGCCACGACATCCAAGGAGTACATACGGGTCATCGGGTCCAGGAACGGCATCGACGCATCGGAGACATCCGTGGCCCGGACCCCCGTCAGACGCTGGAACACCATGTCCTTGCAGTACAGGGCGGTCGTCGCCGCGTCGAGCGAGGCCGGGTCGTGACGGTCGAGCCAGGCCAGCACCGGGCCCGGACAGCCCGGGAACATCGCGCTGCCGGTGCGCCGGTAGACGGCTCCGAAGACACCGGATGCCAGCCAGGCGTCGACCAGTTCATGGGCTCGGCCGTCCATCCAGGAGATCGCTGTACGCACCGGCCGGCCCGCCGCGTCGACCAGCCAGACGCCGTCGCCCTGACCGGTGAGGCCGGCGAACGCGACCCCGTCGGAGCCCAGCGCGGCCAGGACCTCGCAGACCGCCCCGTACACCTCGTCCATGTCCTGCTCCACGAAACCGCCGCGGATCGTGAGCCCCACCGGGCGGGATTCGACGGCCAGCGTGCGGCCCTGCGGGTCGAAGGCCGCGGCCTTCACCATGGATGTGCCGACATCGATGCCGATGTACCTCGTCATGGGACAGGCTCCCCTCACAGCGCGTGGGCGAGCGGTTCGCCCCGCACATAGCGCGCCACCTCGGCCGCGGCGATCCGGGCCGCCTTCTGCGCGACCGACCGGCTGGCGCCCGCCACATGCGGGGTCATCAGCAGATGCGGAGTGCGCAAGAGCCGTGACGTGGGCGGGGGCGGCTCCTGCTCGTACGTGTCGAGCGCCGCGGCCCGCAACTGCCCCGAGTCCAGGGCGTCGCACAGCGCCTCCGTGTCCAGCAGCCCACCCCGGGCCGCGTTCACGAGGACCGCGCCACGCGGCAGCAGGGCCAGTTCGCGGGCGCCGATGAGATGCCGGGTCTCCGGGGTGAGCCGGGCATGCAGGGTGAGGACGCGGGAGCGGTCCAGGAGCGCCTCCAGCGAGGTGGCGCGCATGCCGTGGACGTCGCCGCGCACATACGGGTCGTACACCTCGACCTCGGCGCCGAACGCGGAGAGTACCCGGGCCACCCGGCTGCCGACCGCGCCGTAACCGATCAGGCCGACGGGGGTGTCCTCCAGTTCCAGGCCGCAGTTCTCGTACGTGTAGTGGGAGGCGTCCCAGCGGCCGTCGGCGGCGAGGGAGCGGTGGGCCTCGGGGATGCGGCGCAGGGCACAGAGCATCAGTCCCACGGTGAACTCGGCGGTCGCCGCCGCATTGCGTCCGGGCGCGAAACACACCCGCACACCCCGGGCCCGTGCCGCGGCCGCGTTCACATTGACCGGCCCGCCCCGGCAGACCACGACCAGCCGCAGATCGGGTGCGGCGGCCAGGACCCGCTCCGTGAACGGGCCCATCTGCGTCACGCACACCTCGACCCCGTCCAGGGCGCGGATCAGTGCGTCCTCGGCGTCGCTCGCCTCGTCGACCTCGGCGACCTTGCCGAAGGGCTCCAGGGGCCAGGGGAGGGTGAGTTCGGTGAGATGGTGCTCCGGGCCGAGAGCGTGGTGCAGGGCCTCGGCGATCAGGGAGTTACGGACGAAATGGTCACCGGCGACCAGAATCCTCGTCGCGGGGCGGACCGTCATGGGGCGGGTCATCGCAGAGCGTCTCCTGTCCGGGCGTCGAAGACATGGATGTGCCGGGGATCGGCGGTGATGCGTACGGTGTCGTCCCGGTCGAGCCGTACCTCCGGACCGGTCGCGACGACCAGCGGCTTCGCCACCCCGTCGAGCGAGAGCGTGGCGATGCCGGATTCCAGCAGGGGTTCATGGGCGGCGACCCGGGCCCGTACACCCGTGTCATCCAGGCGCAGGTCCTCCGGGCGGATGCCGAGCACCACCGCTCGCCCCGCCGCGGGCGGCTGCGGTACGGGGATGCGCACGGAGTCCGAGAGGCGCACCCCGCCCGCCCCGTCGGCCGTCCCCGGCAGCAGATTGATCGCCGGTTCCCCGACGAAGTCGGCGACGAACAGATTCACCGGGGCGTCGTAGATCTCCTCGGGCGTGCCGAGCTGCTGGATCTCGCCGTCCCGCATCACCGCGATCCGGTCGGCGAGCGACAGCGCCTCCTCCTGGTCGTGCGTGACGAGGATGGTGGTGTGGCCGCTGTCCCGCTGGATGCGTTTCAACTCACGCCGGGTGGTGTCCCGTTGGGCTGCGTCCAGGTGGGAGAGCGGTTCGTCGAGGAGCAGCACGTCGGGGGTGCGGATCAGGGCGCGGGCCAGAGCGACCCGCTGCTTCTGGCCGCTGGAGAGTCCGGCAGGCCGGGAGCCCAGGAGGTCCGTGATCCCGATGCGTTCGGCCATGTCGCCGACCCGGCGGCGGATCTCGGCCCGCCCGTACCGGCGCCGGGCGGAGAGTCCGAAGCCGAGATTCTCCGCGACGGTCAGCGGCGGATACAGGGCGTAGTTCTCGAACGCCACCCCGATATTGCGCTGTTGGGCCGGGAGCGGCACCACGGACGAGCCGCTGATGAGGATGTCGCCGTCGGTGACCGACTCCAGTCCGGCGATCATCCGCAACGTTGTGGACTTGCCGCAGCCGGACGGGCCGAGCAGCCCCAGCAGCTCGCCGGAGCGCAGCTCGATGTCGATGGAGCGGACGGCTTCGACGGCGGCCCGGCCGCGTCCGGTGTAGGTCTTGCGCAGTGCGCGCAGGGTCAGTTCAGTCACCCGTCATCGCCGCCTCCTGTTCCGGGTTCCCGGCCGGTGCCGCAGACCTCGTAGGGCACCTTGTGCTCGTCGAGTTCGCGCAGTGCCCGGTCCGACGCCCCGTCGTCGACCAGCAGCAGATCGAAGCGGGAGAGCGGGGCGAGCCGGTGCAGGGCCACCCGGCCCAGCTTGGAGTGGTCGAGCAGCAGCACATTGCGGCTCGCCGAGTCGAGCATCGCCCGCTTGACGGAGACGATGTGCTGCTCCTGGTGGTAGGCGTAACCGCCGGACACGGCAGAGGTGGAGGTGAAACAGATGTCGACCTGGAGCGACTGCACCGCCTCCACGCACGAGACGCCGAGGAACGAGGAGTGCAGCGGGTCGAAGTCGCCGCCGAGTCCCATCAGATGGATGCCGCGCTCCTGCGACAGCAGGTTGATCGCTTCGAGGAAGTTGGTGACGACGGTCAGCGGAGTGATGGAGCGCAGCCTGCGCGCGATCTCCAGCGTGGACGTCGAATCGTCGAGCATCACCGCCATGCCCGGCTCGATGAGCTGCAGGGCCCGTTCGGCGACGGCGGCCTTCTCGGCGCGCATCGTCTTCAGCCGGTAGGAGACGTTCGACTCGAAGACGCCGGAGGGCTGGGCGGTGACACCGCCGCGGAACTTGCGGACGATGCCCTGTCGTTCCAGCTCGTCCAGATCGCGGTGGATGGTCATCAGGCTGACGTCGAAACGCTCCGCCAGTTCGGCGGCGCTCACCTCGCCCTGCGCGAGGACGTACTCGGCTATGGATGCCTGGCGCGGGGCGGGGCCCCGCTGCGAAACGTTGCTCACGTGCTGATCCTTCGTCCTGGACGTGCCGGCCGGTCGGCCTCGAACAGCAGCAGACTCTCAGGCGGTACGGAGAGCCGGACCGGACGGTCGGGTCTCAGGCCCGCCGCGTCGGCGCGCGGGACGACGAGGGACAGCTGCTGTCCGCCGATCCTGACCGTGACCTCGGTGGCCCGGCCCAGCAGCTCGGTGACGTGAACGGTGCCGGTCAGCTCCAGGGCCGGGCCCTTGCCGGTGCCGGCCGGCTCCACGCCTGAGCCCTCGCCGGGCCCCAGGAGAACGATGTCCCTCGGCCGTACGCCCAGTTGGACCGCGGTGCCCGGCGGCGTGGGCATCGCCAGCGGCAGCTCGTACGCCCCGTCCGGCGACCGGAAGTGCCCCGTTGCCGTCACCGTTCCCGGCAGCAGATTGATCCGGGGTCTGCCGAAGGACCGGGCGACGAAGGTGTCGTACGGGCGGTGCCACAGCTCCTCGCGGGTGCCGGTCTGCACCATGCGGCCGTCCCTGATCACCCCGATCCGGTCCCCGAGCGCCAGCGCCTCCACCGAGTCGTGGGTGACGTACAGCGTGGTCGTGCGCCGGACCGAGCCGATCGCCCTCAGTTCCGCGCGCATCGCCTGCCGCAGCTTCGCGTCGAGATGCGACAGCGGCTCGTCGAGCAGGAACGCCCGGGCCGGCCGCACCAGCACCCGGCCGAGCGCCACCCGCTGCCGCTGACCGTTGGAGAGCCGGCCCACCGGACGGTCCAGCAGGGCCCCGATGCCGAGGAGTTCGGCAATATCGCCGATCCGCTCGCGCGCCTCGTGCGCGGGGAGGCGGTGGCGCGGCGAGCGGAGCGGGGACGCGAGATTGTCGTACGCGGTGCGGTGCGGATACAGGGCGTACGACTCGAAGCACATGGCCACGCCCCGGTCGTACGGCTCCACGCCCGCCATGTCCACCCCGCCCAGCTCGACCGCACCGGAGTCCGGCTCCTCCAGGCCCGCGATCGTCTTGAGCGTGGTCGTCTTCCCGGCGCCGGACGGGCCGAGCAGACAGAAGAACTCGCCCTCGGCCACCTCCAGGTCCAGGCCGTCGAGCGCGGTGTTCTTCCCGTACCTCTTGTGCACGGAACGCAGCGCGATGGCTGCGGGGCCGGTCAGGACTTCACCGCCCCGAACGACAGGCCGCGCACCAGGTAGCGCTGGATGGTGAGCGCCAGCAATAGCGGCGGGACCACCGAGACCAGGGCCGCCGCGGCCGTCAGGTTGTACTTGGGCCGGTCGCCGCCGAGGAAGGACAGCGCGCCGACCGTCACCGTCTGCGCGTTCGACGATGTGAGGATCAGCGGGAAGACGAAGTTGTTCCACGCGAAGATGAACGCCAGCAGCGAGACGGCCGCGATCCCCGGCTTCACCAGCGGCAGCGCGACCTTGAAGAACGCCTGCTTGCGGGTGTAGCCGTCCAGCAGCGCCGCCTGCTCCAGCTCGGGAGACAGATCGGAGAAGTACGACCGCATGATCCAGACGATCAGCGGGAGCGTCACCAGCTGCAGCACCCACACCATGCCGACATACGTATCGAAGAGTCCGAGCTTCTGGTAGAGCACGAACAGCGGGATGATGACGGTGAGTTCGGGTGCGAAGCGGAACGAGAGCAGGGTGAACATCAGATTCTCCGAGCCGCGGAACCGCCACCGCGCGGCGGCGTACGCGGCGGGCAGCCCGATCACCAGCGACAGTGCGACCGCGCCCACCGACACGACCAGGCTGTTGACGAAGAACCGCACGAACGGCACGCCCTGGTCGTCCCCGGCGCCGAGGACCGTGCGGTAGGAGTCGAAGGTCGGGGTGAACGAGAAGTACGTACTGAACAGCTCGTTCGTCGGCTTCAGCGACAGGATCACCATCCAGGCGACCGGGAACAGCGCGAAGACGAAGTAGAGGATCAGCGCCAGGTCGGCGGCGACGGCGAGCACCCTGCGCTTCATCCCGGCACCTCCGCCGCCCGGTTCTGGATCCGGCCGAGATAGCGCACCAGCACCATCGTGACCAGGTAGACCACGGCCCACAGCACCACCATGTAGCTGATCCCGAACGAGTAGCGCTGGAAGCGGATCGCCTCCAGATAGGCCCGGATCTGGAGCACCATCGTCGAGTCGCCGGGGCCGCCCTCGGTCAGTGCGTAGATGATGTCGAAGACCTTCAGCGAGTCCATGAACCGGAAGATCACGGCCACCAGGACGTACGGCCACAGCATCGGCAGGGTGAGGCGCCGGAAGGTGAACCACCAGCCCGCCCCGTCGACGGCCGCCGCCTCGAAGGGCGAGGCGGGCAGCGAGCGCAGACCGGCCAGCGCGAGGATCGCGACGAACGGTGTGTAGACCCACACGTCCACGGTGATCGACGACAGCAGGGCGCCCGTCGGGGTGTCCGTCCACTGCACACCGCCGAGGCCGAATGGCTTCAGGAGGTGGTTGATGACGCCGACCGACGGCTGGAGCATCAGCTTCCACATGATCGCGGCGATCACCGGCGCGATCATCAGGGGCAGGATCAGGATCTTCTCCAGCACCCGTCCCACGAAGCTCGCCCGGTGCAGCAGCAGGGCCACGGCCACCCCGAGCACCGTCTCGACGGCCGCCGCGCCGATCGCGTACGCCACCGTCACCCGCGCCGAGTCCCAGAACGAGGACTGGGTGAAGATCCGCCGGTAGTTCTCGATGCCCACCAGGTCCGGCTGCGGTTTGCTCGCCGCGAAGTCGAACACCGTGTAGTAGAGGCCGAGTCCGAACGGATAGAGGATGCCGCCGGTCAGCAGCAGCGCGGGCACGATCAGCAGGTACGGCCGCAGCGGGCGGCGCCATGCCGGTACCGCCCGCACCGCCCGCTTCCCGGCCCCCGCGCCGGAGGCCGCCCCGTGGTTGGCCTCCGGCACGGGCGACGCGCGTCCTGACATCGGTCAGCCGACCTTCGACGCCAGATCGCCGGCCAGAGAGTTCAGTACGGACGAGGCGTTCTTCCCGCCGTAGATCTCCTGGAGCGCGGCGGCCCAGCTGGTCGTCGCGTCGAAGAACTGCTCCTGCGGGGTGAACTGGATCTTCGTCTGGTCGACGACCGTCTCGAACGTCTCGATGAAGCCGGGGATGGCCCGCATCTTTGCCTTGTACGCGGGGTCCTGACCGACCGACTTCCGTACCGGGTCGATGTGGTTGTACTCGATCGCACCCTTGCGCAGATGCTCCTTGCCGGTCGCCCACTGGAGGAAGAGCCAGGCCGCGGACTTGTTGCGGCTCTTGGCGTTCATGCCGAGCGACCAGATCCACATGTTCGTGGCGAGCGAGCCGTCGGGGCCCTTGGGACCGGGGTGGAAGGCGATCTTCCCGGAGGCGGGGGAGGCCCCCTTCACCGCCTGGAAATAGGCGGCGGTGTCCGCGTCGAAGAGCATCCCCGCCTTCTTCGCGCCGAGGTCGCTGGAGCACTGGTACCAGGTGTACGAGGTCCAGGACGGCGGCCCGCCCTTCTTGACCATCTCCGCCCAGTCCCGGGTGAACGCGATCGCCTCCGGGGAGTTCATCGCGGGCTTCACCCTGCCGCCCTCGACGGTGAAGTCCTTCAGCCCGTTACGCGCGTACATCGTCATGAAGCCCGGATGGATCGTCGCCCAGCTGCGCGAGCCGCGCACCGCGACCCCGTACATCCCGTCGAAGCCCGCACCCGGCGCCCGGCGGGTGATGGCCCCGGCCACCTCGCGCAGCTCGTCGAAGGTCTCGGCGGGCTTCAGGCCGAGCTTCTCGAACACCTCGGTGTTGTACGCGACGACATTGGTCTCCCAGCCCCACGGCAGCGCGTACTGCCCGCCCTGCCCGAGCGGGGCGCCCGCCTTCAGCGACCACTGGTCGGATGCAAGAAGGTTGGGGAAGAAGTCCGCCTGGTCCCATTCGGCCCCGGTCGCCGAGGAGTTGAGCATCCATGGGCCGAGATCCTCCAGCCAGCCCGGCGGGCCGTACTGCCACACCATGTATGCGCCGAGCATGAACACGTCGTAGGAGGCACGTCCGCTGGAGAGGTCGACGGTGAGCTTGTCGAAGTAGTTGTCCTCGGGAAAGACGTCGTACTCCACCTTGATGCCGGTCTTCTCGGTGAACGCCTTCAGATCGGCGATCAGGGCATCGGTGTACGGATGTTTGTTGAGCAGCGCCTTGACCGTCCTGCCCTTGGCCCGCTTCCAGTCGAAGGGGCCGGTGACATCGTCGGCCGCGGAGCCGTCGCCCTTGCTGTTGCCACCCCCGAAGCCCGCGCCGCAGGCGGTGAGCAGCGGAGCGGCGGACGCGGCCGCCGCCGCGCCGATGGCGAGGAACCGTCGCCGGTCGTGCGCGTGCATGTCCATCCGTGACCTCCACGGTCCGGCCGGAGATGAGTTGGGGCGGTGCCCATTCACACGTTGAATCGACTGGTTAACAGAGCTTGGAACAACGGAAGTTGGCCGTCAATCCCTCGCGCAACGGAAATTCTCGGTGCAGAGTGAGAAGTTCACAGAGGGGGCCGATATGTGGATGGGCATCGATCTCGGGACGCAGAGCGTCCGTGCGGTGGTGGCAGGAGACCGCGGCGAGATACTCGGCAGCGGCTCCGCCCCGCTCGCGGGCAGACGTGACGGTGTACGGCATGAGCAGCGGCCCCTCGACTGGTGGACGGCCGTGTGCGTGGCCAGCCGCCAGGCACTGCGCGACTGCCCCGCACCGCGCGCACTCGCCGTCTGCGCCACCTCCGGCACCGTTCTGCTCGGCGACCGGGATGGACGGCCGCTGACCCCGGGGGTGATGTACGACGACGGGCGCGCCGTGGCCGAGGCGGCCAGGGCCCGGACCCCGCCCAGCTGGGCGCTGCCCAAGGTGATGTGGCTGCTGCGGGAGTACGGGGGAGGAGCGGGCGACACCGTACGGGTCATGCATCAGGCCGATCTGATCCTGGCACGGCTCGCCGGGACCCCTCTGCCCACCGACTCCAGCCACGCCCTGAAGACCGGCTACGACCTGGAGCGGGACGCCTGGCCGCACCGGAGGTTCGGGAAGCTGGGCCTGCCGGACGGACTGTTCCCGGACGTGGTGCGGCCGGGCCGGCGGATCGGCGAGGTGGGGCGGGCGGCGGCCGAGGAGACCGGGATTCCGGCGGGCACGCTCCTGGTGGCCGGGATGACGGACGGGTGCGCGGCGCAGATCGCCTCCGGTTCGCTCACCGTGGGCTCCTGGAATTCGGTGCTCGGTACGACGCTGGTGCTGAAGGGGGTCACCTCGTCTCCGGTCGTGGACCGGGCCGGGGTGGTCTACAACCACCGTGCTCCGGACGGCCGCTGGCTGCCGGGCGGCGCCTCGGGGGTCGGCGGCGGGGTGCTGGCCGCCGGCTTCCCGGACGTGGACCCGATTCGCATGGACGCGCTGGCCCGCGAGCACGAGCCGGCGCGCGTGGTGGCGTATCCGCTGGTGGCGAGGGGGGAGCGCTTCCCCTTCGTGGCGCCGGAGGCCACCGGGTTCCTGCTTGGCGAGCCCGCCTCCGACGCCGACCACTGGCTGGCCCTGCTGACCGGGGTGGGCCTGGTCGAACGGCTCTGCTTCGACTACCTCGACCTGCTCGGCGCCCAGCAGTACGACCGGCTCACCTTCACCGGCGGCGCGGCCCGCAGCGGCTACTGGAGCCGGCTGCGCGCCGACATCCTGGGCCGGTCCGTGTACATCCCGCAGTACAGCGAACCCGCACTCGGCATGGCGATCCTCGCCGCGTACGGGGCGGGGACCGGGACCAGCCTGATCAGGACAGCGGGTGCGATGGTGCGGCTGCGGCACGTGCTGCACCCGCACCCGGTGCGTACCGCGTGGTACACCGAGTCGTACCTCACGCTGGTGGACGAACTGGAGCGACGCGGCTGGCTCCCCGGCCCGGTCGCCGCCCACGCCCGTACCCGAACGGAGAAACCATGACCGCCCGTCCCAGCGCCACCCTGCTGCTCGCCCGCCACGGTCAGACCGTCTGGCACGCGGAGAACCGCTACGCCGGGGTCAGTGACATCGCCCTCACGGACGAAGGACGCCGCCAGGCCGGGCAGCTGGGCGAGTGGGCGGCCCGGCACCCCGTCGACGCGATCTGGACGTCGACGCTCACGCGCGCGATCGAGACGGCAGAGCCCGCATGCTGGGCGCTCGGTCTCGTCCCCCGGCGCGAACACGACCTGCGCGAATGCGATTTCGGTGAGGTGGAGGGGCGCACCCTGGCGGAGTTCGCGGCCGAGCACCCGGAGCGGGCCCGGGAGTACCGCGCAGACCCGGTGACCCACCCCTTCCCCGGTGCCGAGGACCCCCGGTCGGCGGCGGCCCGGGGGGCGATGGCGCTGCGCCGGATCGCGGACGGGCACCCGGGGCAGCGGGTGCTGGTCGTCGCGCACAACACACTGCTGCGGCTCGTGCTGTGCGAACTGCTGTCGATTCCGCTGGGCGCCTACCGCCGGGTCTTCCCGCGGCTGCAGAACGTAGCGGTGAGCGAGCTGCGGATCGGGGAGGAGGGCGGTGCGCTGCTCTCCCTCAATGTGCCGTGCACACCGGACGTCAGCCCTTGACGGCCACGGACCGCCGCTGCCGTACGACACCGATGGCCGCCAGTACGGCGGTCAGGGCGCCGGACGCCACCAACTGGTCACGGGTGTCCGGCTCGCGCAGCATCAGGACGAAGATGCCGAGCATGGCCAGGAGCGCCACCACCGTCAGGACCGGGAAGAGCCACATCCGTACGACGAGCTTCTCCGGGGCCTCGCGCTCCAGCCGGTCGCGAAGGATCACCTGGGAGAGGGCGATGAAGATCCAGACGACGAGGATCACCGCGCCGATCATGTTGAGCAGCCACGGGAAGACGTCGTCGGGGCGCCAGTAGCTGAGCAGCACGCACAGGAAGCCGAACACGGACGAGACCAGGACGGCCGTGCGCGGGACGCCCGAGGAGATCCTGCCGAGCCGCTTCGGGCCCTGGCCACGGGCGACCAGCGAACAGGCCATGCGCGAGGCGCCGTAGATGTTGGCGTTCATCGCCGAGAGCAGAGCGACCAGGATGACCACGTTCATGATCTCCGCGGCGCCGGTGATGCCGAGGTGGTCCAGGGCCGCGTAGAACGGGCCGACCTCCACGACCTTCGGGTCGTTCCACGGGACCAGCGTGACGACGACCGCCATCGAGCCGACGTAGAAGAGCGCGATCCGCCACATCGCCGTCCGCACGGCCTTGGCGACACCCTGCACCGGGTTCTCGGACTCGGCCGCTGCGATGGTGACGGTCTCCAGACCGCCGTACGCGAAGACGGAGGCGAGCAGTCCGATCACCAGGCCCTCGGCGCCGTTCGGCATGAAGCCGCCATCTCCCTTGAGGTTGGTGGTGCCGGGGGCGTCCGTACCGGGCAGTACACCGAGGATCGCCAGCACACCCAGGACCAGGAAGAGCGTGATCGCCACGACCTTGAGGGCTGCGAACCAGAACTCGAACTCGCCGAACTTCTCCACCGAGGCCAGGTTCGTGCCCAGGAAGACCACCATGAACAGCGCGACCCAGGCCCACTCCGGCGTACCGGGCAGCCAGCCGGTGACGATCTTCGCCGCGCCGATGCCTTCCAGGCCGACGGCGACACAGAGCAGCACCCAGAACGCCCAGCCCACGGTGAACCCCGCCCACGGCCCTATCGCCCGCTCCGCATGGACGGAGAAGGAACCGGAGGCCGGGTTCGCGGCCGACATCTCGCCGAGCATCCGCATCACGAGCATGACCAGCAGCCCGGAGACGGCGTACGCGATGATGATCGACGGGCCGGCGGCGGCGATACCCGCGCCCGAGCCGACGAAGAGTCCGGCGCCGATGACACCGCCGAGGGCGATCATCGAAAGATGGCGCTGCTTGAGCCCGTGGGTGAGCGCCGAATCGGTCTTGGCGTCGGAGACGGCGACCGGGGAACCGGTGGGGGGAGACGCGGAATTCCGAGACATGGACAAGCTCTGTTCGGTAGTGAGACGTGGGGGGACGTGCGCGCACAGTCTGAGCACGCGCCCCGTTCACAGGGAACCGCTGTCCGCTATACGGGCGCGATGCTCACACAAGGTGCGCACCCGGGCACGGGACGACGGCCGGTGCGGTCGCCGGCCGGACCTGGGCGGTTCCAGGACGGTTTTGGCAGGAACCTACAGTCTCTCCCGCCGGTCTCTCCCGGCAAAATATGAGCCGATCCGCACCCAGCTCAGTGACGAGCATCACGCCATCACGTGATTGTGCAAGCCCTTTTGTGCGAACCCCACCAATGCCTCAACCACCGCTTTGTGGGCCACTGATGGTGATCGAGCGTTAACCCTTGGGCTAACGTCAGCCTCAGTCTGTCCCCACCTGCCCTCACCCCGCGGAGTCCCGATGAGCACTGCTGCCGCCGCCCCTGCCCGTACCGGAGCGGTCCTCGCCGACCTGCTGCCCGCCGCCAGGCACCGTTACGCCGTCGACACGGCCCTGGTCCTCGGTGGCGCCGCGCTCACCGGTATCGCCGCCCAGATCGCCGTCCCGGTCCCCGGCTCCCCGGTCCCGGTCACCGGCCAGACGTTCGCCGCGCTCCTCGTCGGCACCGCGCTGGGCGCCCGCCGCGGCTTCCTCTCCCTCGCCGTGTACGCGCTCGTCGGCATGGCGGGCGTGCCGTGGTTCGCGGGCGGCAGCTCCGGTGCGGGCGGCGCCTCGTTCGGCTACGTCCTCGGCATGCTGCTCGCCGCCACCGTGGTCGGCGGCCTCGCCCGCCGCGGCGGCGACCGCTCCGTGCTGCGCACCGCGGGCACGATGGTGGTCGGCTCCGCGATCATCTACGCGGTCGGCGTCCCTTACCTGGCCCTGTCCACCGGCATGTCGGCGAGCGCCGCGATCGCGGCCGGCCTGGTGCCGTTCCTGCTCGGCGACGCGCTGAAGGCGGCGCTGGCGATGGGCGCGCTGCCCGCTTCCTGGAAGCTCATCGGCCGTCGCGGCTGATGCCGTAGCTCCCTCCGAAGAGGCTCGCCGGGTCGTGACGCGACACCAGACCGGCGAGCCTCTTCTGTGTCCGCGCGTCGTGGAAGCCGTCGGTGCGGTCCCCGCCGCCGAAGGAGAAGTTCAGTGAACGGCCCAGGGCGAGCGGGGCGAGCACAGCGGCCACCTGCGCGTAAAGGGCCCGTACCGATGCCACATCCGTGCCGTCGAGCGGCGACAGCAGCCGCAGCAGGAACCCGGCCTCGCGGTAGGGCACCGCGTTGTCGACGGCTGGCCGTACGGCCAGCGCGCCGCCCAGGTGGTTGAGCTGGACCACGGTCATCATCGGCGCCTTCGGCCCGGTCAGCTCCAGCGTGCGCACGGCACGCTCCGCGTCCAGATCGCCGAGCACCACGCTGTCGCCGTAGTAGGCGTGCGGGAACGACGGATCGCTGTGAATGGTGTGGCTGTCGGTGTACGGCATCTCCCGCAGCGAGTCCGCGAGCGCGGGCCCGATCGCCCGAAGCGGCGCGACCAGCCGCTCGCCCTCCGCCGCGCTGCCGGTGTACGCGACCCGCACCGAGATCACATACCGGCCGCGCATCGGCTCCGGCATCCGCGGGACGTCGGGGAACCGCAGGGCGGACAGCGATGACGTCAGTGCGTCGGGGACGGTACGGGTCCACTCCAGATAGCGGTGGATCACCTCGGAGGCCGTCACGCCGTCCCGTTCCCCGGCTCCATCGCCTCCGTCTCCGTCGAAGGCGATGGAGCCGCCGTACAGCCGCGCGGCCGCGACCAGCCCGATCTCCATTCCGGTCACGACACCGAGCCGGTGCCCGCCGCCGCGCAGCGCCCAGAAGAGATCGGGCTCGCTGTCCGGGGAGGCATGGCGCAGTACGCCGTCGGCGGTCACCACGTCGAGTGCGCGCACATGGTCGGCGGCGTACCCGAACTCCCTGGCCAGTACGCCCAGACCGCCGCCGAGGGTGTAGGAGACGGCGCCGACACCCGGGGAGGAGCCGTTCAGCGGGGCGAGTCCGTGGGGCGCGGCGGCCTCGATGACCCGGCCCCAGGTGACGCCCGCGCCGATCCGGGCGGTGCGGTGCACCGGGTCGACCTCGACGGAGTCCATCCGGCGGGTGCTGATCAGTACCCCGCCCTCGACGGCCCCGGGCAGCCCGTGGCCGGTGGCGTGGACGTGGACCGGGAGGCCGCGCCCGGCGGCGTCGGCCACGGCGGTCCGTACGTCATCGGCGTGGGCGGCCTCGACGACGAGGTCGGGACGGATGGCGAAACCGGTCTGAAAGCCGGTCTCGAAATCGGCCGGGACATCGGCAGGGGCCTGGGCAGGGACCTGGGCAGGGGCGGAAGACATGAGAAGGCTCTCCGTTCGCTCGCTCGGTGGCGTTGCGACGGAGAGCCTTCCCGGTAAACCTGACATCGGCCGTCAGGTATTGCTGGGAGTTTCCACAGCGGTGCGGTTCTTGCGGTTCCGGACCTCACGGACCAGCGAGATCGCCACCACAATGGCCGCGACGAGCAGCGAGAGCAGCACCTGCTCGCGTCCGCTGTCGTCGGTCAGCATGTAGACGAGGACGAACGAGATCATCGCGATGGTCGCCCAGGTGAGGTACGGGAAGAGCCACATCCGTACGACCAGTTTCTCCGGCTGCTCGCGCAGGATGATGCCCCGCATCCGCAGCTGGGTGAAGCAGATGACCAGCCAGACGAAGAGGGCGACCGCACCGGAGGAGTTCAGCAGGAACTGGAAGACGGTGTCGGGCCACTGGTAGTTGAAGAACACGGCGACGAAGCCGAAGACGACGGAGGACAGGATCGCCGCCTGCGGCACGCCCCGCTTGTTCGTCCGGGCGAACGCCTTCGGCGCGTCCCCGCGGCCGCCGAGCGAGAAGGCCATCCGTGAGGCGGTGTAGAGGCCGGAGTTGAGGCAGGACAGCACGGCCGTCAGCACGATGACGTCCATCACCTGACCGGCGTGCGGAATGCCGATGGAGTTGAGGGCGGCCACGTAGCTGCCCTCCTTCAGGATCGAGGCGTCGTTCCACGGCAGCAGAGTCAGCACGATGAAGATCGAGCCCAGGTAGAAGACGGCGATCCGCCAGATCACGCTGTTGGTGGCCTTCTGGACGGCGCGCTGCGGGTTCTCGGACTCGCCGGCGGCGAGGGTGACGATCTCGCTGCCCATGAAGGAGAAGACGACCATCAGCACACCGGTGAGGATGGCGCCGGGTCCCTTGGGGAAGAACCCGCCGGAGTCGGTGAGATGCGCGAGCCCCGAGCCGGGGTTGTCCGAGCCGGGCAGCAGCCCGAAGACGGCGAGCAGTCCGACGATCACGAACGCACCGATCGCCACGACCTTGATCCCGGCGAACCAGAACTCGAACTCGCCGTACGACCCGACCGAGACCAGGTTCGTCGCGGTCAGTACGACCATCACGATCAGCGCCCACGCCCACTGCGGGACGCCCGGCACCCAGCCCTCCAGGATCTTGGCACCCGCCGTGGCTTCGACGGCGAGCACCACGACCCAGAAGAACCAGTACAGCCAGCCGATCGAGAAGCCGGCCCAGCGGCCCAGCGCCTGGTCGGCGTAGGCGGAGAAGGAGCCCGAGCTGGGGCGGGCGGCCGCCATCTCGCCGAGCATCCGCATCACGAAGACGACCATCAGGCCGACCAGCGCGTACGACAGGAGGATGGCCGGTCCCGCGGCGGCTATGCCTGCGCCGGAGCCGACGAAGAGGCCCGCGCCGATGACACCGCCGATGGCGATCATCGAGAGATGGCGGTTCTTGAGGCCTGCCTGGAGACCGTCGGAGGAGCCCGGTGCGTCCGGTCCGTTCGACCGGTCCGGCTTGCCGGGCTGGTGGCCCGGCCCGGCCAGAGTCGTCTGCGACGTCATGGATCGAATCCTTACGTTTTCGGATCACGCGATGCGTGCCCAGCCGCCGAAGTGGGGTGCGGCAGCAAGTGATGCATTGAAGCCCGCCGAACCGTGAAAGCGGAACCCCTTCTTCCGAATCTGCCCGAGTGGCGTTGCCCACACGGGGCCCGCACATGGATCCCGCACGCGGCTTCCGCCGCCGGGTCCGGTCGGTCCGGGCGGACCCGGCCGGAGGGTCCCGACCCCGATGGCGCTTACCCGGCGATGCTCGTGCCACACTCGGAACATGCGCGTGTACCTCGGCTCGGACCATGCCGGCTATGAACTCAAGAACCACCTCGTCGAGTGGCTCACGGCCCAGGGCCACGAGGCCGTCGACTGTGGCCCACACATCTACGACGCCCAGGACGACTACCCGCCGTTCTGCCTGCGTGCCGCCGAGAAGACGGCCGCGGACCCGGACAGCCTCGGCATCGTGATCGGCGGCTCCGGCAACGGCGAGCAGATCGCCGCCAACAAGGTCAAGGGCGTGCGTGCCGCACTCGCCTGGAGCGAGCAGACCGCCGCGCTCGGCCGTGAGCACAACAACGCCAATGTGGTCGCCATCGGTGGCCGGATGCACTCGGTGGAGGAGTCCACCAAGTTCGTCGAGATCTTCCTCGCCACTCCGTACTCGGGCGAGGCGCGTCACACCCGCCGCATCGAGATGCTGACGGCGTACGAGACGACCGGCGAGCTCCCCCCGATCCCGGCCCACCACCCGAAGCAGGGCTGACCGGCCTCCACCCCTGTGCCGCCGGTGTTCCCGGCGGCACAGTCATTTCCCCGCGTCACCCGTCGCCACGTCCCCACGTCACCGAGGAGAGTCGCCGCCGTGCCCGAGGGACACACGATCCACCGCCTCGCGGCGGACCACCGGGACAGGTTCGCCGGGCGTCCGGTGCGGGTGAGCAGCCCGCAGGGCAAGTTCTCCGACAGCGCCGCGCTGCTGGACGGCCGCACGTTCACCGGCGTCGACGCCCACGGCAAGCACCTCTTCCTCGGTTTCGAGGACGCCGGCTGGGTCCACATCCACCTGGGCCTCTTCGGCAAGCTCGGCTTCGGTACGACCCCGGCCCCGCCGCCCACCGACACCGTCCGGCTGCGCCTGGTGACCGACGGCCACCACGCGGATCTGCGCGGCCCCACCACGTGCGCGCTGATCACCGACCCCGAGAAGCGCGCGATACACGACCGCCTAGGCCCGGACCCGCTGCGGACCGACGAGGACGGCGAGCGGGCCTGGCGGCGGATCTCCCGCAGCCGTATCACCGTCGCGGCCCTGTTGATGGACCAGAAGGTCATCGCGGGGGTCGGCAACGTGTACCGCGCGGAGGTGCTGTTCCGGCACGGGATCGACCCGTACCGCCTGGGCCGGGACCTCACGCGGGCGGAGTGGGACGCGGTCTGGGCCGACCTGGTGGTGCTGATGCGCGAGGGCGTACGGAACAACCGGATCGACACGGTCCGCCCCGAGCACATGCCGGAGGCGATGGGGCGTCTGCCGCGCGTCGACGACCACGGCGGCGAGGTGTACGTGTACCGCAGGGCCCGGCAGGCCTGCCACATCTGCGGCGGCGAGATCCGCACCGCCGACCTCGCCGCCCGCAACCTCTTCTGGTGCCCGGGCTGCCAGCGCGCTTAGCGCGGCAGATCCCGGCCCGTCCGGCGTCTGAGGACAAAACGGCCGGGCGGGGGCCCGGGGTGCCAGAAGGCCTGGAGAGCCCCTAGAACCCCCGGGGCAGCCACGGGGCCGTGTCCGACAAGAACGCCGACGACGCCTCCGCCAGCGCGCCCGCCCGCAGCTCCCGTACCCGCCCGGCCAGAGCCAGCGAGCTCAGCGACTCGCCGCCCAGATACGCGGAGCCCAGCTCCCGTACCGAGAGCGCGAGATCGGCCGGGTCGTCGGTGCGCCGGCACGACGCGGCGCCCTTCGCGTCGGCCGTCAGCCGCCAACGCCCCTCGTTCCAGGGGCAGAACGCGTCCTCCACCTCGAACACCACGTCCAGCGGGCCCCGGTACGTCCGGGCCTCCAGCGCCGCCCCCAGCTCCACCAGACGCACGTGCAGGCAGTCCCGGACCCGGATGTTGCACCGCCGAACGTCCGACACCAGGTGCAGCACCGCATCGTCGACCGGCCGGTTCCGCGCTTCGACCGTCGACGTCAGGTCGATCTCGAAGACGAACCGCCACAACGCCGCGTACGCCGCAGGGTCCAGCGCGGCGAGATCGTTCACCGTGACCGTGCCCTTGGGGCCGGACGGCTCCCAGTCCGGCTTGATGTGATATGTCACACAGCCGACGATCTCCCCGTCCCGCTCCGCCAGCACGCACTGCTGCGCCGAACCGCCCTGCCGGGAACTCACCGGGTCGACCATCGGCTTCCGCTCCCAGCCGGGCCCATGGGCCGGTGTACCGGGGCGGCCGGCGACCAACTGCTCGTACACGCCCTCGCACGCGGCCATCGCCTCGTCCGGCTTCGCGTGACGCAGGCGCACCTCGTCCGTGCCCTTCGGTACCGTAAGCCGCACCCGGTCCGTGTCGATCGTCAGGGACATCTGCCGCGAGGCGGCGCCGTATCCGAACCGGCCGTAGATCACCGGTTCGGACGCCGTGAGGACGGCGATCGGCTCACCCAGCGCCCGGACGTCGTCGAGCTGCCGACGCATCATCGAGGTCAGCAGCCCGCGCCTGCGGTGGGTGGAAGCGACACTCACCATCGTGACCCCGGCGGCGGGCACCAGCGCCCCGCCCGGCACGGCGACCCGGAAGCTGAACGCTCCGGCCGTGGCGACGACATCGGTGCCGTCCCAGATTCCGATCGACCGCTCGTGCTCGGTCAGCTGCTCGTCCAGCTCGCGCTGCTCGGGGGGCTCTGCGACACCGCCGAATGCGAGCTCCAGACACTCGAACCATTCGTTCCATTCGGACGGTTGCAACACGCGAAGCTCAGTAGTCATGGGCCATGCCTATCAGGGGCATGGCGGCTGGTCGACCCGATTTCGAACGCATTGTCACGGGGTCCCCCTGCACCGGAGGCGGCCGGGTAGATAAGGTCCCCGCAATGGCCCGTCGCGCAGGAGCAGACTCGTACCCGGCCCGATTTCGGAAATCGGCGCACCGGGCACGCATCGCGCTGCGCAAATCCGGTGTCGACTACTTCCGCGGCGACGGATCGGACTGGATCGCACTGGCCGGTCTGCTGCTCACCGTTCCGGCCATCACCTGCGCCACCCTGCTCAATCCGGTGTGGTGTTCACCGGCCGCGCTCGTCCTGCCGATCGTCGCGGGCGGTCTGCTGCTGCGGCCCGCGAGCCTGCTGGGTCTGTACGCGACCGCCGCCACCGCCCTGATCGTGGAGTCGCTCGGACTGGGACCGTACGAGGACGGTCCGGCCCGGGTGACACCCGGCATCGTCCTGGTGGTCGCGGCCTGCGGCTTCTTCGGGCTGATCCTCGCCCAGTTCCGGGCCAGGGTCGGTGTGCCGTGGCGACGCGGCGGCACCATGCTCTTCGACCTGCGCGAACGCATCAGGGTGCAGAGCGCCCTGCCCCGGCTGCCGCAGGGCTGGCACCGCGAGATGGCGCTGCGCCCGGCGGGCGGTCAGTCCTTCTCCGGTGACTTCGTCGTCGCCGCCCGTACCAACGGCGGACGGACCCTGGAGGCCGTACTCACCGATGTCTCCGGCAAGGGCATGGACGCGGGCTCCCGCGCCCTGCTGCTGTCCGGAGCCTTCGGCGGCCTCCTCGGTTCGCTGCCCCCGCACGGCTTCCTCCCGGCGGCCAATGGCTATCTGCTGCGCCAGGACTGGGACGAGGGTTTCGCCACCTCGATCC
Source organism: Streptomyces sp. NBC_01224 (assembly GCF_036002945.1). Lineage (NCBI taxonomy): Bacteria > Bacillati > Actinomycetota > Actinomycetes > Kitasatosporales > Streptomycetaceae > Streptomyces > Streptomyces sp. NBC_01224. The sequence goes on from NZ_CP108529.1 coordinate 6,081,621, forward strand.
ATCTGGTCCTGGACCTCGAATCGGGCGACTACGAACTCCTCTCGGCAGGTCACCCGCCGGCCCTGCAGCTCCACTCGGGCAGCGGCCAATGGGAGGAGATGGCCGCGGAGGGCCCGTTGCTCGGGGTGTACGACGGGGCGCAGTTCGACGCGGTGAAGGGCTCGTTGGCCCCCGGCGACGTGCTGATGCTGTTCACGGACGGCCTGGTGGAGGCGTCCGACCGCGATATCGCGGAGGGCATCGACCGGCTGACCGGTGAGGCCGATCGCTATGTCGTCACCGGTTTCGAGGGCGCGGCCTGGCATCTGATCGAGGCATGCGCCAAGGACGTCAACGACGACCGGGCACTGCTGCTGTTGTCGCGCAAATCCTGAAACGTGCGCAACCGGGATGAAACGGGCGTACGTCAACGGGAATTGGCCCGTCACCGGAACGTGGGCGTCGACATGTCCGGGTGCGAGGCGGGCCCCCGTGCCCGGACACGCCGACCGTAGTCTCAGGCCGGGACCGAGATCTGCCCGGCGCCGCTGCCGCTGTCACTGTCCTCACCCCGGCCCCGCCCGCCCGGCAGGATGCGGGCCAGCCAGTGCGACCTTCCGGCGGCCAGCGGCGCGAGGACCGCGAGGACGAGTACGTATCCGGCGATGAACGGGGAGAGCCGTTCGTCCAGCCCCGCGGCCGCCGCCATCGTGGCGAGGATCAGGGCGAACTCGCCACGGGCCACCAGCGTGGTGGAGATGTTCGCCGTGGCCTGCGGGCCGAACGCGTACACCTTGGCGGCGGCGAGTCCGGCGAGGACATTCATGGCCAGGGTCACCGCGACGGCGGCCAGCACCGGCCACAGGACGGTCGGCAGATCGCCCGGGTTGATGGAGAGGCCGAAGGCGAAGAAGAAGATCGCACCGAAGGCGTCACGCAGCGGGTGGACCAGCTTGAGGATGCGCGTACCGGAGGACGTACTGCCGAGCATCAGGCCGACCATGAAGGCGCCGATCGCGTCCGCGACCCCGAACCACTCCGAGACGCCCGCCACGAAGACCGCGGCGCCGAGGAAGGAGATGACGAGGAGTTCGTCGTCACGGGTGTTGATCAGCTTGCCGATGACCTTGGTGCCGAACCGGGCGGCCAGGGCGAGCAGCAGCAGGAAGCCGAAGGCCTTGCCGCCGTCCACCGCCGCGGCGGAGAGGCTGTCGGCGCCCGACAGGATCGGCTGGAGGGCGGCCAGATAGAGGGCGAGGAACACGTCCTCGACGACGATGATGCCGAGGATCGGTTTGGTCTCCGGATTACCGATACGGCCCAGGTCGACCAGGACCTTGGTGACGATGGCCGACGACGAGATGCCGAGCACGCCGGCGAGGACCAGAGCTTCGGATGTGCCCCAGCCCAGTGCGAAGCCGAAGCCGAGCCCGGCGCCGACGTTCAGGGCGAGATAGGTGCCACCGGCGAGCGCCATCTTGCGGCCGCCGGCCTTGAGGTCGTCGAGATGGAATTCGAGGCCGAGGTAGAAGAGCAGCAGCACCAGACCGAGTGCCGAGAGCATCTCCAGGTCGTGCGGGTCGGCGACGAGCACGATGCCGGGCGTGTGCGGGCCGAGCAGGATTCCGGCCAGGATGAACAAGGGGATGGTCGGCAGTCCGATGCGGCTGCCGACGCGGGCGAGAACGGCGGCGGCGAGGAAGGCGCCGCCCATGGCGATGAGCGTGTCTGCGTGTCCGATGAGCCTGTCCTTCGATAGGTCAAGAGAGCGTCAAGGAATCGTCAGTAATTAGTTTACCGAATGATTGACGTTGCAAGTATGGCCACCCCCGACAGCACCCTGAGGTCTGCCCACCCCCGGTAGCACCCTGGGGTTTGCCCCACCCCCGATCCGCCAGCAGCCGCCATGGTCCGGACCCGCTCGTGTTCCGTACGTTCGGGGTATCGGCCGGACGACCGGCCGACGAACGACGGAAGGCGGACACCATGGGGCTGCGACGCACCAAGCAGGGCGCGCAGGACAGGCAGTACACGGCGGACGTCCACCAGGGGTCCGGCCCCTCGGACCTTGCCGTGGAACTGCGAGGCGTCCGCAGGCAGTACGGCCGCGGCGGCTCCGCCGTCCACGCCCTGAGGGGCATCGACCTCGCCCTCCCGCGCGCCAGTTTCACCGCCGTCATGGGCCCCTCCGGCTCGGGGAAGTCGACCTTCCTGCAGTGTGCGGCCGGACTCGACCGCCCCACCGAAGGCTCCGTACGCCTCGGCGGCACCGAGATCACCGGCATGAGCGAGAACCGGCTCACCGAGCTGCGCCGCACCCGCCTCGGCTTCGTCTTCCAGGCCTTCAACCTGCTCCCGTCCCTCACGGTCGAGCAGAACGTCGTCCTGCCCATGCGCCTGGCCGGACAGCGCACCGGCTCCGCCCGCAGCCGCCACGCAGCCGCCGAGATGCTCACCCGGGTCGGCCTCGGCGACAAGGGCGCGCGCCGCCCCGGCCAGCTCTCCGGCGGCCAGCAGCAGCGCGTCGCCGTCGCCCGCGCCCTGGTCACCCGCCCCGATGTGGTCTTCGCCGACGAACCGACCGGCGCCCTCGACACCACCACCGCCGCCGAGATCCTCGCCCTGCTCCGGCACGCGGTGGACAGCCTCGGCGCCACCGTCGTCATGGTCACCCATGACCCGGCGGCCGCCGCCTACGCCGACCGGGTCCTCTTCCTCGCCGACGGCGCGATCGCGGACAGCCTGCCGCGGGCCGGCGCCGCACAGATCGCCGCGCGGATGACCGCGCTCACCGCACGGACGGCCCCCGCATACGCAGGAGCAGCAGCCTGATGTTCACCCCGCACCTCCCGAACGGCCTCGCCCGCGCGGCCGTCCGCTTCAAACCCTCGTCGTTCGTCGGGACCTTCGTCGCGCTGCTGCTGGCCGCGGCGATTGTCTCCGCCTGCGGCATCCTGCTGGAGACCGGCCTGCGCGCCTCGGTACCCGCGGACCGCTACGCGAAGGCACCCGTGGTGGTCGCCGCCGACCAGCGGGTCCACATGACGGTCGGCAGCGGCGAGGGCGCGTACGACGCCGCCACCCCCGTACCGGACACCGCGCGGCTCCCCGAATCCCTGGTGGGCAAGGCCGCCTCGGCCCCCGGCGCGGCAGCCGCGATCGGGGACGTCAGCTACTCCGTACGGCAGGACGACACCCTCCTCACCGCTCACGGCTGGGGCTCCACCGCCCTCACCGGCGCGCGACTGCTCACCGGCGAGGCGCCCGGGACCGGCGAAGTCGTCGTCCCCACCGGCACCGAGGCCCGGGTCGGCGAGAAGATCACCCTCGACACCCCCGCGGGCGTACGGGAGTTCCGCGTCGCGGGCACCACCGCCACCGAAGCCACCGTCTGGTTCGCCGACCGGCAGGCTGTACAGCTCTCCGGCCACCCCGGCCGGGTCGACGCCATCGCCGTGCTCGCCGCCCGCTCCACCCCCACCGGCACCCTCGCCGACCAGGTACGCGAGGCCGTCGGCCACACCGCCGGGGCCCAGGTCCACACCGGTGACGGCCGGGGCGCCGTCGAGGACGCGGAACTCGCGGGCGCCCAGGAACTCCTCGCCGGCCTCGGCGGCTCCTTCGGCGGCGTCGCCACCATGGTCGCCGTTTTCACCGCCGCCGGTACGGTCGCCCTCTCCGTCGGCCAGCGCAGCCGCGAGTTCGCCCTGCTGCGCGCCATCGGCGCCACTCCGCGCCAGCTGCGCCGCACCATCGCCACCGAGTCCCTGCTCGTCGCCCCGCTCGCCGGAGCGCTCGGCTGTCTGCCCGGGATCGCCCTGGCCCGCTGGTGGTTCGGGCAGCTCCAGGACAAGGGAGCCATCCCTGAAGCCGTCGCTTTGCGGGTGTCCTGGCTGCCACTGACCATCGCCGCGGCCGCCACGATGCTCACCGCGCTGAGCGCCGGATACTTCGCTGCCCGTCGGCCGTCGAAGACCAAGCCGGGGCTGGCTCTCGCCCAGTCCGCGGTGGAACGCCCTCCGTTCGGCTGGATCCGCACCCCGCTCGGCATCGCCGCCCTCGTCGGCGGCGTAGCTTTCGCGGGGGTCGCCGCGTCCACGAGCGGCGAGGACGCGGCGAACGCCGCACTCGGCGTCGTCATGTTCTTCATGCTCGCGGTCGGCCTGCTCGGCCCGCTGATCGCCCGGATCTGCGCCGCCGTCATCGGCTTCCCGCTGCGCGCCGCCGGCGCGTCGGGCTCGCTGGCCGCCGCCAACTCCCGGACGAACTCGCGTCGCCTGGCCTCCGCGATCACCCCGATCGTGCTCGCCATGGCCTTTTCCTCCACGCTCGTCTTCATGCACACCAGCGAGAGCCGGGTGATCGCACACCAGCAGCGCGACGCCATCACCGCCGACCACATCGTCTCCGCCCCGTTCGGACTAGCCTCCGACGCGACCGAACGCGCCGCCGCCACACCCGGCGTCACGACCGCCGTCGGGCTGCTCCGCAGTTCCGTCCTGGTGCCCACCGGATCGGGCGGGGACCGGCGGCTCCAGACCACCTCCGCCCAGGGGATCACCGGCTCCGGCCACGACCTCGCCAAGGTCCAGGACCTCGACGTCCGGACCGGATCGCTGACCGGCCTGCGCCCCGGCACCGTCGCCATCGACACCACCCTCGCCGGATCCACGAAGCTCGGCACGGGCGACCGCCTGGCCCTGCGTCTCCCGGACGGAACCAAGGCGGCTCCGAAGATCGTCGCCGTTTACGGCCGCGGCCTGGGCACCGGTCTCGTCACACTGCCCGCCGCCGACCTCAGCACCCATGTCACCTCGCCGTACGTCTCCGACCTGCTGGTACGGGCCACACCCGCCGCCGCACAGAAGCTCGCCGCGCTCGGCACCGTCACCGACCGGACCGGCTACGCCGCCGCACAGGACCAGAGCCGTGAACTCAACGCCTGGGCCAACACCACCATGGCCGCGGTCCTCGGCGGATTCGCCGCCGTCGCCGCGGTCAACACCCTGGTGATGACTGTCCTCGACCGGCGCCGCGAACTGACCATGCTGCGGCTCGTCGGCTCCACCCGCCGCCAGGTCATGGGGATGATCCGCTGGGAGGCGCTGCTCGTCACGGTCGCCGGCGCCGCGCTCGGCACCGGCATCGCACTGGCCACACTGGTCCCGATGACGAAGGGACTCACGGGCGAATCGCCTTACATCCCGCCGACGTTGTACGGGTCCTTCCTCGCCGCGACCATCGGACTCGGCCTGGCCGCCGTGACGGTCCCGGCCCGGGCCGCCCTGCGTGGGACGGCCGCGCGTCCGTAGAGTCGGGCCATGCCCACCCCACGCGCACAGCTGACCCTGGCCGAAGTCGAGGCGATCGCCCGCGAGGCCCACGCCGACCAGCGGGACAAAGCGGGACGCCCGTACACCGAGCATCTCGCCGCGGTCGCCGAGGGCGTACGGATCAGGGGCGGCAGCGACGAACAGATCGCCGCGGCCTGGCTGCACGACGCCGTCGAGGACGACGCGCTGTCGGAGGAATGGCTGGCCGACGCCGCGCTGCCTCAGGAGGTCAAGGACATGGTCCTCGCCGTCACCAAACGTGACGGCGAGGACCTCGGTCCGTACACCCGGCGCATCCTCGACACCCCGGGCGCCCTGCTGATCAAGGAGTCCGACCTGGCACACAACGCCGACCCGGCCCGCCTCGCCGTGCTGGAACCGGCGACCCGTACCCGACTGGCCGAGAAGTATGCGCAGGTACGGGGGCTGCTCGGGCTCATCCCAGGTGAATCGTCCGTCGAGCAATCGGTTCAAGCCAACGCGGCGAAGGACTGATCCACTGGGATCAGAGTCTGGACGCGGCGCGCCGGAACGCCCAGTTCATGTCCGGCTCGGTCACCGGGCGCAGCACCCGCCGCACCGGCGGCGTACACATCAGCGTCACCGCACCGGCCGCGACCAGTGAGACGAGGACCCGGCCGCCGGGCGTCGAGAGCCATGCGTAGGTGTCGAACACCCCGGCGTATTCGGCGCCCTTGATCAGGAATCCGTGCAGCAGATAGCCGCAGATCGTTCCGGCGCCGAGCACGGTGAACCACATGGGGCGGCGCGGCACCCAGGACAGGAACCCGATGGTGAGCAGCAGCGCACAGCCGAACATCGCCAGTGTCATCACGGCTCCGGACCACCACGGGGCGCCCATCTCGGGCGCGCTGTTGCTGCGGTAGAACCAGCCCAGCTGCATCCGGGGCGCCGCCCAGTACGCGAACAGCAGGGCCCCGGCGAACAGCGGGAGCGCGAGCATCCGCACCTCACGCCGGCGAACCAGTTGGAAATGCTCGGGCTTCAGCCGGAGTCCCAGCACGAAGAACGGCAGGAACTGCAGAACACGCTGGAGATCGAGATCGTCGCCGATCGCCGGGGAGAAAGAGGCGAGCACGGCGATGACGAGCGCCACGGGCAGTGGATGGCGCAGCGCCTGCCACAGCGGTGTGGTGATCCGCCAGATGAACAGCGCGACCAGGAACCAGGTGAGATACCAGGGGTCGGTCAGGCTGATCGGCTGATCGGGCGAGTCGTCCGCGTACCGCTTGAACAGCGAATAAGCCGTCTCGAACACCACATAGGGCACGGCAACGCCGGTGACCAGGCGTTTTACCTTGGCGGCGGACATGTCGAACGAGCGGGAGAAATAGCCGGAGATGATGATGAACGCCGGCATGTGAAAGGTGTACGCCACCATGTACAGCGCACGGGCGGTCCGGCTGCCGTCCATCACCGGTTCCCACGAGTGCGCCACCGCGACGAGCACGATGGCCAGATATTTGACGTTGTCGAAGTAGGCGTCACGCTTCTTCGCCGGCGCGGCGGCCGGAGGCTTGTTCGCCACCGGTGCGGGGGGTGCCGCGGTGGCAGTCTTCGTCCCTCGGCGTCTGGGCTCCGACTCCCGGGTCGCTGGTGGGAGCGGGGCCCTCTGAAATACGTTCGGAGCGTGGAACATCTAAAGCACCTTAGACGCCACGATTGCAATTCGTAAAACCGCCCACGGATATTGCATGTCCGCGTCCAATCAAAAGCGAAACCACCAAAAACCGCCCACTATGCCCGGCTTCATCCCCCTTAAATGGTGCATATCGCCAGGCGGTTGCGGGAGGTGAATTTCGTCGCACTCGATCCTTGGAATTGCGCGTGAATAAAGTGTGTGGATATGGAAACCGTCACAGTTGCGAGCCGTTGTGATTATTCGATTCACAGTTCGCTCACAGGTACGGGGAGCCTTGTTGGGGCTCTGTGCCACACCTTGTGCGGCTGTGCGCCCCGGGCGTGCGCGGGGCGCAAGGATGGCGCGATCCCGTCCGTTCGATCCGTCACCTGGCAGCGACCACAGGGGAGTTGGTGGCACGATGGACGGAACGGAGGAGTGCTCGGCCGCACACCTCCGGGCCGGCAAGGCGGACCGACCAAGGGTGTGATCAGTCGTGGCCATTTCACTGTCTGTGGTGCTTCTGTTGGCGATCGTCCTGGTGGTCCTGATCCGAGGCGGCTCCATCAAGGCCGGACCCGCGATCGTCGCGGTGCTCTTCGGCTTCTTCCTGGCATCGACCGGCATGGCTCCGTCGATAAACAGGTTCATGAACTCGATAGCGGAGACCATCAACCAGATCAGCTTCTGATCCGGCCGCACCGGCGCCCGCGCTCCGGCGCGAGAGGCCCGGCAGGACGCGGGCAGAACGCAGCCGGAACGCAAAGGGCCCGGTCCGACGAGGAATTCGTCGGACCGGGCCCAAGCATGGAGCGGGCGACGGGAATCGAACCCGCGTAGCTAGTTTGGAAGACTAGGGCTCTACCATTGAGCTACGCCCGCATGCACCGCACCGCAGGTCCGGGGACCGGCGGCAACGAGAAGTATCGTAGCGGGTCGCGGGCGCTGCCCGCACACCCGATTGCGGTCACCCGGTGTCGCGTTCGGTGCCACCCGTGCAAAGCGGCTGATGCACCGCCTGTCTGCATGTACCCTACGTGTCGCACCGACGGGGTGTGGCGCAGCTTGGTAGCGCGTCCGCTTTGGGAGCGGAAGGTCGTCGGTTCGAATCCGGCCACCCCGACCATCGGCAAGATCGCAGACCACCGGCAAGATCGCATTGTGGGAGTCCGTCGCCTTGCCGTTACTATGCAAAATGCGTGCCCGTGTGTCTGATGTACCGGGCTCGGTCCGCGAAGCCGCCACCCGCGGTGGAGCAGAACCCCAAGAAGTCAGCCACAAGGAGACCGAACCGTGAAGAGCGCCGTGGAGACCCTGAACCCGACCCGGGTTCGGCTCACTGTTGAGGTGCCCTTCGAGGAGCTCAAGGACAGCCTCGACGCGGCGTACAAGAAGATCAACCAGCAGGTCACGGTGAAGGGCTTCCGCAAGGGCAAGATCCCCGCCCGGGTCATCGACCAGCGGTTCGGCCGTGGTGCGGTGCTGGAGGAGGCCGTCAACGACGCCCTCCCGAAGTTCTACACCGAGGCTGTCAACGAGGGTGAGCTCAACGTCCTCGGTCAGCCCGAGGTCGACATCACCGAGCTGAAGGACGGCGAGCTGCTGGCCTTCACCGCCGAGGTTGACGTACGCCCCGAGATCGAGATCCCGGACTACTCCGGCATCGAGGTCACCGTTGACGCCCTCGAGGTCAGCGACGAGGACGTCGAGAAGGCCGTGGAGCAGCTCCGCGAGCGCTTCGCCTCCACCAACCCGGTCGAGCGTGCCGCCGCCGAGGGTGACGTCGTGACGATCGACCTGCAGGCCAAGGTCGATGGCGAGGTCCTGGAGGACGGCGTGGCCGAGGGTGTCTCGTACACCATCGGTTCCGGCGAGCTCCTCGACGGCATCGACGCCGCCGTCACCGGCCTGGAGGCGGGTGGCGAGGCCACCTTCACCTCCGAGCTGAAGGGCGGCTCGGCCGAGGGCAAGGAGGCCGAGGTCACCGTCAAGGTCACCGCCGTCGCCGCCCGTGAGCTCCCCGAGCTGGACGACGAGTTCGCCCAGATGGCGAGCGAGTTCGACACCCTCGACGAGCTGAAGGCGGACAGCCGCAAGCGCCTCGAGAACACCAAGCAGTTCGACCAGGCCACCCAGGCCCAGGAGCGCGTCCTCGACGAGCTGCTGAAGCTGGCCGAGGTCCCGATCCCGGAGAAGCTGCTCGCGGACGAGGTCCAGACCCGCAAGCACAACCTGGAGCACCACCAGCTCGGCCAGATGGGTCTGACCCTCGACAAGTACCTGGAGATCCAGGGCAAGACGGTCGAGGAGTTCGAGGCCGAGACCTCCGAGCAGGCGATCAAGGGCATCAAGACCCAGTTCATCCTGGACGAGATCGTCAACAAGGAGAAGCTGAACGTCAACCAGGAGGAGCTCACCGAGCACCTCATGCGGCGCGCTGCTTCCTCCGGCATGAGCCCCGACCAGTTCGCCCAGGCCGTCGTCGAGGGCGGCCAGGTGCCGATGCTCGTCGGCGAGGTCGCCCGCGGCAAGGCGCTGGCCGTGGTCGTCGAGGCCGCCAAGGTCGTCGACACCAACGGTGAGGTCGTCGAGCTGGAGGACGACGAGGAGGAGGCCATCGAGACGGTCGAGGCCGCCGATGGTGCCGCCGAGGCCGTTGCCGAGGTCACCGAGGAGAAGAACGAGGCCTGAGCCTCGCGCTGAACCCGTACGACGGGCTCCGGACGCTGTGCGTTCGGAGCCCGTCGTCGTATGGCGTACGGTGCCCCACAACCCCTGTGCGGGCTGCGGAGCTTGCGCTCCCAGCGAACAGTTGCGGAAGCGGGATGGCGTTGTCCTACCTGCGCGTTAGGGTCCATGAATAGGAAGGGCAGGGGAGTCCCCGCCCACCCGGTACGAAGACGCTGAGACGGCCGGAGCCGTCAGAGACGAGCAGGTGGATACGTGACGAATCTGATGCCCTACGCCGCCGGAGAGCCGTCCCTCGGTGGAGGCCTCGGTGACCAGGTCTACAGCCGACTGCTCGGCGAGCGCATCATCTTCCTCGGTCAGCAGGTAGACGATGAGATCGCCAACAAGATCACGGCGCAGCTGCTTCTCCTTGCCGCCGAGCCGGACAAGGACATCTACCTCTACATCAACAGCCCCGGCGGTTCGGTGACGGCCGGTATGGCGGTCTACGACACCATGCAGTACATCCCGAACGACGTGGTCACCATCGGTATGGGCATGGCGGCCTCGATGGGCCAGTTCCTGCTCACCGGCGGCACCGCGGGCAAGCGCTTCGCGCTCCCGAACACCGACATCCTCATGCACCAGGGTTCGGCCGGCATCGGCGGTACGGCCTCGGACATCAAGATCCAGGCCCAGTACCTGCTGCGCACCAAGCAGCGGATGGCGGAGATCACCGCCCGCCACTCCGGCCAGACGGTCGAGACGATCATCCGCGACGGCGACCGCGACCGCTGGTACACCGCGGAGGAGGCCAAGGAGTACGGCCTCATCGACGAGATCATCACGATCGCATCGGGCGTTCCGGGCGGCGGCGGCACCGGCGCCTGATCCGGTACCCACCGGATCCGGCTCCACCGCCCCGCGCACCTCTCGTACGCCGAGACACCCAGCCACAGAACGCCACCAGGATGGTGAACACCCACATGAACAACTTCCCCGGCGCCTCCGCGAGCGGCCTCTACACCGGCCCGCAGGTGGACAACCGCTACATCGTGCCGCGCTTCGTGGAGCGCACCTCGCAGGGCGTGCGTGAGTACGACCCGTACGCGAAGCTCTTCGAGGAGCGCGTGATCTTCCTCGGCGTGCAGATCGACGACGCCTCCGCCAACGACGTCATGGCGCAGCTGCTGTGCCTGGAGTCGATGGACCCGGACCGGGACATCTCGATCTACATCAACAGCCCCGGCGGCTCGTTCACCGCGCTCACCGCGATCTACGACACGATGCAGTTCGTGAAGCCGGACATCCAGACGGTCTGCATGGGCCAGGCGGCCTCCGCCGCGGCCGTGCTGCTCGCCGCGGGTACGCCCGGCAAGCGGATGGCGCTGCCCAACGCCCGTGTACTGATCCACCAGCCGTCCTCGCAGACCGGCCGTGAGCAGCTCTCCGACCTGGAGATCGCGGCCAACGAGATCCTGCGGATGCGCACCCAGCTGGAGGAGATGCTGGCCAAGCACTCCACCACGCCGATCGACAAGATTCGCGACGACATCGAGCGCGACAAGATCCTGACCGCAGAGGATGCCCTCGCCTACGGTCTCGTCGACCAGATCGTGTCGACCCGCAAGCAGGCGGTCACGGCCGTCTGACATCGGCCTTCACCTCTTGGCATGGCGAGTTCACACCGCATCGGCGGTGTGAACCGTGCCAAGGGGGGCCCGAACGGGGGGCAAGGCAAGGTACCGTCGGATAGAGGCACCAGGAGCCGCTGAACCAAGCTGCTCCCAGGCGAAGGGGAAGCACCTCGTGGCACGCATCGGTGATGGCGGCGACCTGCTCAAGTGCTCGTTCTGCGGAAAGAGCCAGAAGCAGGTGAAGAAGCTCATCGCGGGACCCGGTGTGTACATCTGCGACGAGTGCATCGATCTCTGCAACGAGATCATTGAGGAGGAGCTCGCGGAGACCTCCGAGGTGCGGTGGGAGGAACTCCCCAAGCCGCGCGAGATCTACGAGTTCCTCGAGGGGTACGTCGTCGGGCAGGAGCCCGCGAAGAAGGCCCTCTCGGTCGCTGTGTACAACCACTACAAGCGGGTCCAGGCCGGCGAGAACGGCGGCGCGCAGGGTCGGGACGACGCCATCGAGCTGGCCAAGTCCAACATCCTGCTGCTGGGCCCCACGGGCTCCGGCAAGACGCTTCTCGCGCAGACCCTGGCCCGTATGCTCAACGTCCCGTTCGCCATCGCCGACGCGACGGCGCTGACGGAGGCCGGCTATGTCGGTGAGGACGTCGAGAACATCCTGCTGAAGCTGATCCAGGCCGCGGACTACGACGTCAAGAAGGCCGAGACCGGGATCATCTACATCGACGAGATCGACAAGGTCGCCCGCAAGAGCGAGAACCCGTCGATCACCCGCGATGTCTCCGGCGAGGGCGTCCAGCAGGCCCTGCTGAAGATCCTGGAGGGCACCACCGCCTCCGTACCGCCGCAGGGCGGCCGGAAGCACCCGCACCAGGAGTTCATCCAGATCGACACGACGAACGTGCTGTTCATCGTGGGCGGTGCCTTCTCCGGTCTGGAGAGGATCATCGAGTCGCGGGCGGGTGCCAAGGGCATCGGCTTCGGCGCGACGATCCGCTCCAAGCGGGAGATCGAGGCCAGCGACCAGTTCCAGGAGGTCATGCCGGAGGACCTGGTGAAGTTCGGGATGATCCCGGAGTTCATCGGCCGGCTGCCTGTCCTCACCTCGGTCCACAACCTGGACCGTGAGGCGCTGCTGCAGATCCTCGTCGAGCCGCGCAACGCGCTGGTGAAGCAGTATCAACGGCTGTTCGAACTCGACGGTGTCGAGCTGGACTTCGACCGCCCGGCCCTGGAGGCCATCGCCGACCAGGCGATCCTCCGCGGCACCGGCGCGCGTGGCCTGCGGGCCATCATGGAAGAGGTCCTCCAGTCCGTGATGTACGAGGTGCCGTCCCGCAAGGACGTCGCCCGCGTCGTCATCACGGCGGACGTCGTCCGCAACAACGTGAACCCGACCCTGGTCCCGCGCGAGCCGCGGACCATCGGCAAGGGCGACGACGGGCGGCACGAGAAGTCCGCGTAGCGGCAGCGGTATGTGAACGAAAACGGAAGGGGCGCCCGGCCAGTTGGACTGGCGGCGCGCCCCTCCTGCTTTCCGTGTGCGCTACTTGACCTCGACGCGGACGTCATTGCGGAGCTTGGCCGCATCGTTGGCGGCGTCGTCCAGAGAGACGCTCTTGCCGGTCATCATGCCCGCCATGTCCACGTCCATGACGTACGTCACGGTGCTGTGGTCGCCCCAGATGCAGAAGGGCATGGTGGTTTCCTTACCGCCCCCGGTGCTGCTGATGTCCGTGACTTTCGCTTCCTGGCACTTCAGGACACCGTTCTCGAACCCGGCCGGGGTGAAGGCCTTCGGGCTGCCGATGAACTCGCTCTTGGTCCTGTCCTCGGGGTCCGGGTCCTTCGTAGCCTCGGACTTCAGCTTGGCGAACATGGCGTCGACGACCTTCTCGGGGTCGTCGATGTCACCGTAGACACCGCTGAACGACAGCATCTTCTGGGCGGCCGCGTCGCCCGAGGTGTAACCGGCCCCGACGCTCTTGGCGTTGTGAACCCCCCAGCCCTCCGCCTCCTTGACGTCCTTCGCCGTCATCTTGTCCTGGTCCCCCTGGCTAGGGGTCTTCTTGTACGTGCCGCCCAGCACCGTCTCCGGCGTCGTCAGCTTGTACGTCTTGCCGTCGTCGGCGACCGAGCTGCCGCCCCCGCCCGACGTCAGGAGGTACACCCCGCCCGCGATGACCGCCATCGCCACGACCACGCCGCCGATGATCAGGCCGGTCTTCTTCTTCGGCTGGGCCGGGGGGAAGGGGGGCTGGCCGCCGTATTGCGGGCCGCCGTACGGCGGCGTGGGCGGCTGCTGGCCGTACGGGCCCGGCTGCTGGGCCTGCGGGTAGCCGTAGCCCGGCTGGGGCTGCTGCTGCGGCGGGACACCCTGAGGGGCCTGCTGGGGGTACCCGTAACCGGGCTGGCCCTGCGGCGGCTGCTGGCCGTACGGGCCCGGCTGCTGGCCACCGTACGGTCCGGGCTGGCCCTGCGGAGGCTGGCCGCCGTACGGTCCGGGCTGGCCCTGTGGAGGCTGGCCGCCGTACGGGCCCGGCTGGTTGTAGCTCATCTGCGGTGTCCCCTGTTCGGAAATGCTCATCGGAATGCTTATGCGTTCCGAACATCCTGACGGAAGGTCCACCGCCGCGGGGCACCGGGAGTGACACCGTTACCGAACAAACCGGTTTCAGCGCACGACTGTGACGGCCCTAAACTGTCCCCCGTGACCGAGAACACTCAGCAGACGCCAGCCAGCAACCCCGAACTGCCGACCCAGTACGCACCGGCCGAGGTAGAGGGGAAGCTGTATGAGCGCTGGGTAGAACGTGGTTACTTCGAAGCCGACGAGCACAGCGAGAAGCCGCCGTACTCCATCGTCATCCCGCCGCCGAACGTCACGGGCAGCCTGCACCTGGGGCACGCCTTCGAGCACACGCTGATCGACGCCCTTGTCCGGCGCAAGCGCATGCAGGGCTTCGAGGCGCTGTACCAGCCCGGCATGGACCACGCCGGCATCGCCACCCAGAACGTCGTCGAGCGCGAGCTCGGCAAGGAGGGCAAGTCCCGCCACGACCTGGGCCGTGAGGCCTTCGTCGAGCGCGTCTGGCAGTGGAAGAACGAGTCCGGCGGCCAGATCTCCGGACAGATGCGCCGCCTCGGCGAGGGCGTCGCCTGGTCCCGTGAGCGCTTCACCATGGACGAGGGTCTCTCCACCGCCGTCCAGACCGTCTTCAAGAAGATGTACGACGACGGGCTGATCTACCGCGCCGAGCGCATCATCAACTGGTGCCCGCGCTGTCTGACCGCGATCTCGGACATCGAGGTCGAGTACCAGGACGACGACGGCGAGCTCGTCTCCATGACGTACGGGGAGGGCGACGACACCATCGTCGTCGCCACGACCCGCGCCGAGACGATGCTCGGTGACACCGCGGTCGCCGTCCACCCCGACGACGAGCGCTACAAGCATCTGGTCGGCAGGCAGATCAGGCTGCCGCTGACCGACCGTACGATCCCCGTCGTCGCCGACCACCACGTCGACCCGGAGTTCGGCACCGGCGCCGTGAAAGTCACGCCCGCCCACGACCCGAACGACTTCGAGATCGGCAAGCGCCACGACCTGCCGTTCCTCACTGTCATGGACGAGCGCGCGGTCATCACCGTCCCCGGCCCGTTCGAGGGACTCGACCGCCTGGAGGCCCGGTCCGCCATCGTCGGCGCGCTGCGCGCCGAGGGCCGGATCGTCACCGAGAAGCGTCCGTACCTCCACTCCGTCGGCCACTGCTCGCGCTGCAAGACCACCATCGAGCCGCGCCTGTCCCTCCAGTGGTGGGTCAAGGTCGCCCCGCTCGCCAAGGCGGCCGGTGACGCCGTCCGCGACGGCAGCGTCGAGATCCACCCGCAGGAGATGGAGAAGCGGTACTTCGACTGGGTCGACAACCTCCACGACTGGACGATCTCGCGCCAGCTCTGGTGGGGCCACCGCATCCCCGTCTGGTACGGCCCGAACGGCGAGGTCGTCTGCGTCGGACCGGACGACGAGGTCCCCACGGGCGAGGGCTGGACGCAGGACAGCGATGTCCTGGACACCTGGTTCTCCTCCGGCCTGTGGCCGTTCTCCACGCTCGGCTGGCCGGAGCGGACCGACAGCCTCGCGAAGTTCTATCCGAACTCCGTCCTGGTCACCGGCTACGACATCCTCTTCTTCTGGGTCGCCCGGATGATGATGTTCGGTCTGTACGTCAACGACGGTGTCCCGCCCTTCAAGACCATCGTCCTGCACGGCATGGTCCGTGACGAGTTCGGCAAGAAGATGTCGAAGTCGTTCGGAAACGTCGTCAACCCGCTGGACTGGATGGACAAGTACGGCTCCGACGCGCTGCGCTTCACCCTGGCGCGCGGTGCCAACCCGGGCACCGACGTCCCGATCGGCGAGGAGTGGGTCCAGGGTTCCGCCAAGTTCGCCAACAAGATCTGGAACGCCACCCGCTTCGCCCTGATGAACGGCGCCACGATCGAGGGCGAACTGCCGTCGGCAGACGAGATGTCCGTGACCGAGCGCTGGATCCTGTCCCGGCTCAACAAGACCGTCGCCGAAGTCGACGCGTACTACGACGACTTCCAGTTCTCCAAGCTCAGCGAGGCACTCCGGCACTTCGCCTGGGACGAGGTCTTCGACTGGTACGTCGAGCTGTCCAAGACCACGTTCTTCGCGGGCGGCAAGCCGGCCGAGGTCTCGGGCCGGGTCCTCGGTGAGGTCCTCGACGTGATGCTGCGGCTGCTGCACCCGGTCGTCCCGTTCGTCACGGAGACACTCTGGACCGCGCTCACGGGCCGGGAGTCCGTCGTCATCGCCGACTGGCCGACCGACTCCGGCTTCCGCGACGATGCGGCCGAGAAGGAGATCGAGCTCGTCCAGCAGCTCGTCACCGAGGTCCGCCGGTTCCGCTCCGACCAGGGACTGCAGCCCGGCCAGAAGGTTCCGGCCGAGCTCACCCTGACCGGCACGGCTCTCGCCCCGCACGAGGCGGCCATCCGCCAGCTGCTGCGCCTGCAGCCCGCCGGCGACGGCTTCCACGCCACCGCGTCGCTGCCGGTCGCGGGAGCCACCGTCGCCCTCGACCTGTCCGGCACGATCGACGTCGAGGCCGAGCGCAAGCGCCTGACGAAGGACCTGGGCGCTGCCGAGAAGGAGAAGGCCCAGGCCAACGGCAAGCTCTCCAACGAGGCGTTCCTCGGCAAGGCCCCGGACAACGTGGTCGACAAGATCCGTGGCCGGCTCGCCAAGGCCGAGGCGGACATCGAACGGATCACCAACCAGCTGGCGAACCTGCCGCAGGGCTGATCACCCGCTGAGGGCGAAGCCCCCGTACTCCCGCCGGGAGTACGGGGGCTTCGACCGTCCCCGCGCACGATCAGGACTCCGGCGACCGGGCGCTGCGCACGATGTCCGTGTCCATCCGTAGACTGGCCCCGTGAGTGAGCCCCGCCCTTCCGACCGGCACGACGCCTCCGATCCCGACGAGACCTTCGCGGAGATCGTCGACGAAGCGACCCAGCGCGACCCCGACCTGGCGGTGATCGAGGCCGGGAGCCGTACCCTGCGCGCCCGCTCGGGACCGCCGCAGGGCCAGGACGTCCCCGTCCGCCCCGCCGACCCCGAGGTGGACAAGGCGCTTCGCGCGGTGGAGCAGGAGCTCGCCGGACGCTGGGGCGAGACCAAGCTGGAGCCTTCCGTGGCGCGCATCGCCGCGCTGATGGATGTGCTCGGCGAGCCCCAGCGCGCGTACCCCTCGATCCACATCACCGGGACCAATGGCAAGACGAGCACGGCCCGCATGATCGAGGCGCTGCTCGGCGCCTTCGACCTGCGCACCGGCCGCTACACCTCGCCGCACGTCCAGTCGATCACCGAGCGGATCAGCCTGGACGGCTCCCCGATGGACCCCGAGCGGTTCATCGAGGCGTACCAGGACATCAAGCCGTACGTGGAGATGGTCGACGCCCAGCAGCCCTACCGGCTCTCCTTCTTCGAGGTGCTGACAGGCATGGCGTACGCGGCCTTCGCCGACGCGCCGGTCGATGTCGCCGTCGTGGAGGTCGGCATGGGCGGCAGCTGGGACGCGACGAACGTCATCGACGCCTCGGTCGCCGTCGTCACCCCCATTTCGCTCGACCACACCGACCGGCTCGGCGCCACGCACGCCGAGATCGCCGGTGAGAAGGCCGGGATCATCAAGCAGGGCGCCACGGTCATCCTGGCGCAGCAGCCGGTGGACGCCGCGCAGGTCATGCTGAAGAAGGCCGTCGAGGTCGATGCCACGGTCGCCCGCGAGGGCATGGAGTTCGGTGTCGTCTCCCGCGAGATCGCCGTCGGCGGACAGCTGCTGACGCTGCGCGGTCTCGGTGGCGAGTACACAGAGATCTTCCTCCCGCTGTACGGCGCCCACCAGGCGCACAACGCGGCGGTGGCGCTCGCCGCAGTGGAGGCGTTCTTCGGGATCGGCGCCGAGCAGCCCGGCGCACTCGACATCGACACGGTCCGCCGGGCCTTCGCCTCGGTGATCTCGCCGGGCCGCCTCGAAGTCGTCCGCAGCAGCCCGACCGTCGTCCTGGACGCGGCCCACAACCCGGCGGGCGCCCGTGCCACCGCCGACGGGATCTCCGAGGCATTCGGCTTCTCCCGGCTGATCGGTGTGGTCGGCGCCAGCGGTGACAAGGACGTCAAGGGGCTGCTCGAAGCCTTCGAGCCGATCTTTGCCGAGGTCGTCATCACCCAGAACTCCAGCGGCCGCGCGATGGATGCCGACGAACTGGCCGCCGTCGCGGTCGAGGTCTTCGGCAACGACCGCGTCCAGGTCGAACCACGCCTGGACGACGCGCTGGAGGCGGCGATCACCCTCGCCGAGGAGGAGGACGAGTATGCGGGCGCCGGCGTTCTGGTGACCGGTTCCGTGATCACGGTCGGCGAGGCCCGACTGCTTCTGGGAAGGCACTGACCCGTGCGTACGCTCTGTGCATCGACGCTGATCGGCGAGTTCTTCGTGATCGGCTTCGCCGGACTCGTCGCGATGAAGTCCGACGACCTGACGAACACCACGGTCTGGACGGTCTGCGGCATCGGCATGCTGCTGTCCGTGCTGCTCTGCGGGATGATCACCCGCCCCGGCGGGATACAGCTCGGCTGGGCGCTGCAGATCGCCCTGGTGCTGAGCGGTTTCGTCGTCCCGATGATGTTCATCCTCGGCCTGGTCTTCGGCGGCCTGTGGTGGGCCTCTGTGCACTACGGCCGCAGGATCGACGAGGTGAAAGCCCGTTGGGCGGCCGCGCAGGAGGCGGCCGAGGCCCCGGCCGGTGGCTGATCCGGTACCCCGTGGCCAAACCCGGCCGCAGGCCCGTCGCCGTACCCCTGTAGCCTCGCTTCACCGCACCCGCATGCCTGCAAGGAGCCGCACACCATGACCCAGCGCACCCTCGTTCTCCTCAAGCCCGACGCCGTCCGGCGCGGACTCGTCGGCGAGATCGTCGGGCGGATCGAGCGCAAGGCCGGCTGGCGGATCACCGCGCTGGAGCTGCGCACCCTCGACCGCGCCACGCTGGAGCAGCACTACGCCGAGCACGTCGGCCGCCCGTTCTACGAGCCGCTCGTCGAGTTCATGCAGTCCGGCCCGATCGTGGCGCTGGTCGCCGAGGGCGAGCGGGTCATCGAGGGCATCCGTACACTGGCCGGCCCCACCGACCCGATCGCCGCCGCGCCCGGCTCCATCCGTGGTGACTTCGGCACGATCACGCGGGAGAACCTCATCCACGCCTCGGACTCCGAGGAGTCCGCAGAGCGAGAACTGAAGCTTTTCTTCCCGGGACTTTCCTGACCCCGGATCAGCCGTTCAGCGCTCATGACCTGGGGCGACCGAATTAATTCGGTCGCCCTTCGGCATAGGGTCCCGGATCGCGGGAACGCATCACTCCGACGTAACGTCACCATGAGTGGAACGGCCACCCGTTCCGCCCACAAAGGCGAAGGACCCTCGCGCGGTGTCCGTGTACACGGCACTACGATGGAATCTTCCACGCCTGCAGCGCTCACCTCGCCGACCAGAACAAGCCATCATCGCTTTCCTGGAAGGCCTGACGCATCCTCATGGGGAACAAGGGGAACTCAATGTCGTTCATCGGCCGTGACATGGCTATCGACCTCGGGACTGCCAACACGCTGGTGTACGTCAGGGGGCGCGGCATCGTTCTGAACGAGCCGTCCGTCGTGGCCATCAACACCAACACCGGCGGCATCCTGGCGGTCGGCTCCGAGGCCAAGAAGATGATCGGGCGTACACCGGGCAACATCGTTGCCGTACGGCCCCTGAAGGACGGCGTGATCGCCGACTTCGAGATCACCGAGCGGATGCTCCGCTACTTCATCCTGAAAATCCACAAGCGCCGCTACCTGGCCCGCCCGCGGGTGGTCGTCTGCGTGCCCTCCGGCATCACCGGGGTCGAGCGACGCGCCGTCATCGAGGCATCGACGCAGGCCGGCGCGCGCCAGGTGCACATCATCGAGGAGCCCATGGCGGCGGCCATCGGATCGGGGCTGCCGGTCCACGAGGCCACCGGCAACATGGTGGTCGACATCGGCGGCGGCACCACCGAGGTCGCGGTCATCTCGCTCGGCGGAATCGTCACTGCCCAGTCGATCCGGGTCGCCGGCGACGAGCTGGACAACGCGATCATCCAGCACATCAAGAAGGAGTACTCGCTCCTCCTCGGTGAGCGCAG
This sequence comes from Streptomyces sp. NBC_01224, assembly GCF_036002945.1. Taxonomy (NCBI): domain Bacteria; kingdom Bacillati; phylum Actinomycetota; class Actinomycetes; order Kitasatosporales; family Streptomycetaceae; genus Streptomyces; species Streptomyces sp. NBC_01224. The sequence goes on from NZ_CP108529.1 coordinate 6,101,648, forward strand.
CGCCGAACAGATCAAGATCACGATCGGTTCGGCGTACGACATGGACAAGGACGAGCACACCGAGATCCGCGGCCGCGACCTGGTCTCCGGGCTGCCCAAGACCGTGGTCGTCTCGGCCGCCGAGGTCCGCAAGGCCATCGAGGAGCCGGTCAACGCGATCGTGGACGCGGTGAAGACCACGCTCGACAAGTGCCCGCCGGAGCTCTCCGGCGACGTCATGGACCGCGGCATCGTCCTCACCGGCGGCGGCGCGCTGCTGCGCGGACTGGACGAGCGGCTGCGGCGCGAGACCGGCATGCCGATCCACATCGCCGAGGACCCGCTGGACTCGGTGGCGCTCGGGTCCGGCAAGTGCGTCGAGGAGTTCGAGGCGCTCCAGCAGGTGCTGGACGCCCAGCCCCGCAGGTAGTCGGCACAGCCCGGCCCGCAGATAAACAACACATCAGTCTGCTGCGCGGACCACTGACGCTCCGTACGGCCGATCGTTGATATACAGGCACGAACATTCCGACGAGGAAGGCACGGCCGCCGCACGTGAGGGACACACGAGAGAGCCGGCTGCTCCTGGTGCTGCTGATCGCCATCGCATTCGCACTGATCACGGTGGACATCCGCGGCGGCGAGGAGTCACCGGTGGACGGCGCCCGGCGGGCCGCCGCCACGGTCTTCGGGCCGGTTGAGAACGGCGTCGCGGCAGCCGTCGACCCGGTGGGCAACGCCATAGGAGCGGTACGCGACTCCGGCGCACGGCACAACCGGATCGCCGAGCTGGAGCAGCAGAACGCCGCGCTCAAGACGAAGCTCGGCAGCGACGACCAGAACCGTAACCGGGTCCGCGAGCTGGACCGGATGCTGAAGAAGTCGGCCGCCGGACAGTACGGCATCAAGGCCGCCGAGGTCATCGCCATAGGATCGGCCCAGGGCTTCTCCTGGACGGTCACGATCGACGCCGGCTCCAACGACGGCATCAAGCGCGACATGACCGTCATCAACGGCGACGGTCTCGTCGGCCGGATCACCACCGTCGGGCCGGACACCGCCACGGTGCTCCTGGCCAACGACCCCGACTTCACCGTCGGCACCCGTATGGAGAAGACCGACGAACTGGGCTTCGCCACCGGCCAGGGTTCCCAGCCGCTGTCCGTCCAGTTCCTCAACGGCAAGGCCAAGGTGAAGAAGGGCGACCGTCTTGTCACCTTCGGCTCCAGCGAGAACAAGCCGTTCGTGCCCGGCGTCCCGGTCGGCGAGGTCGTCCGCGTCGACCCGTCCGGCGGCGGCCTGACCCGTACCGTCTATGTCCGCCCGTACGTCGGGTTCACCAAGCTCGACATCGTCGGCATCGTCGTCCAGGCCCCGCGCAAGGACCCCCGTGACATGGTCCTCCCGAAGGCGCCCGCCAAGCCCGCCAAACCCAAGCCCACCCCGACCGTCACCGTCACGATCTCGCCCAACGGCGACATCGTCGACACCAACGGCAACGTCGTCGGGAACGTCAACGAGAGCCCGGACCCGAGCGGCAGTCCGAATACCGCACCGAGCGCCGGCAACGCGGTAAACGAGCAGAGGTAGAGCTGATCCCCATGCGCTTGAACCGGACTCTGCTCTCCATCGTCCTGGTCGTGGTCGCCCTCGTCGTCCAGGTCTCCGTGCTCGCCCGCCTCCAGCTTCCCGGCGCCGTGCCCGACATACTGCTCCTCGTCGTCCTCGCGCTCGCCTTCGTGTACGGGCATGTCAGCGGCGCCCTCATCGGCTTCGGCGCGGGACTCCTCGCCGACCTGGCACCGCCCGCCGACCATGCAGCCGGACGCTACGCACTGGTCCTCTGCGTCATCGGCTACTTCGCCGGACTGGCCAAGCCGGAGAACGGGCAGCTCAAGTCGGCCTTCGTGCCGATGGTCGGGGTAGTCGCCGCGGCGATCTGCTCGACGCTGCTGTACGCGCTCGTCGGCGCTCTCGTCGGGGACACGGCGGCCCGTCATGTGGGCCTCGGCAGCCTGCTGTTCACCGCCGCCGTCTACGACCTGCTCCTCGCGCCGTTCGTCGTTCCCCTGATCATGGCGATCGCCAAACGCACGGTGAACGATCCGCTCGCCGACTCCTCCTCCGGCGGCGACGTCGCCGCGGGCTGGCTGGCCTCCGGCACCGGACTGCGGATCGGCAGCCAGCGCGGCGGACTGCGCGTCAAGGTCGCCCGCAACCGAGCGGCACGCGCCGGACGGATCAAGGGAGTCAAGCGACTGTGAGGCCGCACCACAGGGGGGACACCCCCCGTATTTCCGGCCCGACCACCACCGGGGGCGCCCCGTGAGCAATATCCCCGAGACCGGCCGGACCCAGCGGGTCCAGATCCGTCTCGTCGTCATCCAGGTACTCGTCTTCTCCCTGTTGTTCACCCTCGGCGGGCGCCTCTGGTACCTCCAGATCCGCAACGGCCAGGAGTACAGCGACGAGGCGAGGAACAACCATGTCCAGCAGGTCGTCCAGCCCGCCGTACGCGGCTCCATCCTCGATGCGCGCGGCGTGCCCCTCGCCGACAACGAGACCCGCCTGGTCGTCTCTGCCAGCCGCACCGAGCTGCTGAAGATGGCGGACGACGGCAAGGGCGTTCTGACCCGGCTCGCCGATGTGCTCGGCATGAAGCCGAAGGAGGTCTTCGACAAGATCCGGCTCTGCGACGCGAAGACGCCGCAGCCCTGCTGGAACGGTTCGCCTTATCAGCCGATCCCGGTGACCGACGAGGCCACCACCCAGCAGGCCCTTGAGATCCGCGAGCGCGCCGAGGACTTCCCCGGCATTACCGCCGAACCCACCGCCGTACGTCGCTACGCCGCACCCGGCAAGGCCAACACCGCCCAGGTCCTCGGCTACCTCTCGCCCGTCACCGACGAAGAGATCACCAAGGCCCAGGACACCGACTCGCCGTACCTCCGCTCCGACCAGGTCGGCCGCTCCGGCCTGGAGCGCACCTACGACAAGGAGCTGCGCGGCAAGGCCGGCGTCACCCGCTACGAGGTGGACAACCTCGGCCGGGTCATCGGCCAGGCGAAGGACGACGAGGCCGAGCCCGGATCGAGCGTCGTCACTTCCATCGACGCCCGGGTCCAGGCCGTCGCGGAGTACGAGCTGAACGACGCGATGAAGGTCGCCCGCACCCAGTTCGACAAGAACACCGGCGAGAACTACAAGGCCGACTCCGGCGCTGTCGTCGTCATGGAGGCCAAGACCGGCCGGGTCGTCGCGATGGCCTCCCTGCCCGACTACGACCCCAACGCCTGGGTCGGCGGCATCTCGGGCAAGGACTACGCCCGGATGACCAGCAAGAAGTCCAACTACCCGCTGCTCAACCGCGGCATCCAGGGTCAGGCCGCGCCGGGCTCGATCTTCAAGGTCGTCTCGACCGCGGCCTCCGTCCAGGCGGGCTACCCGTTCGACGGCCACTACACCTGCGGCAGCTCGTACACCGCCGAGGGTCACACCTACCAGAACTTCGAATCGCAGAGCCACGGCCCGATCTCCCTGGGCCAGGCACTTGAGGTCTCCTGCGACACCGTCTTCTACGCCCTCGGCTACCAGCAATGGCAGAAGGACGGCGGGATGAAGCCGAAGAAGAACGCCAAGGACTGGTTCTTCAAGACCGCCCACCAGTTCGGCCTCGGTAAGGAGACCGGCATCGACCTCCCCAACGAGGTCACCGGCCGCGTCCCCGACCGCCAGTGGAAGAAGGACTTCTGGAAGGCCAACAAGGGCGCCTGGTGCGAACAGGCCAAGAAGTGGCCCAAGAAGAAGGACTTCAACACCGTGCTCGCCCACGAGAACTGCCTCGAGGGCATGAAGCTGCACGCCTATGACTCGATCAACTACTCCATCGGCCAGGGCGACACCCTCGTCACCCCGATCCAGATGGCGACCATCTACGCCGCGATCAGCAACGGCGGCACGCTCTACGACCCGACCGTCGGCAAGGCGATCGTCAGCCCCGACGGCAAGCACGTCAGCATGATCGGGCCCCGTGCGCACGGCAAGCTGCCGGCCAGCGCCAAGACCCTGAAGCAGATGGAGGGGGCGCTGGCGGGCGTCGCCACCCGCGGTACCGCCGCCTGGCGATTCGGCGGCTGGCCGCAGGACAAGATCCCGATGCACGCCAAGACGGGTACGGCCGAGGTCTACGGCAAGCAGACGACCTCGTGGTTCGCCACGTACACCAAGGACTACTCGATCGTCATGACGATCTCCCAGGGTGGTACGGGCTCCGGCGCCTCCGGGCCCGCCGTGCGCAACATCTACGACGCGCTCTACGGACTCGACGACTCCGGCAAGCAGGACCTCAAGAAGGCGCTGCTGCCCACCCCGCAGAAGTCCCTGCCGAAGATCCAGCACGACGGCTCGATCGACTCCCCGGAGATCAAGCCGTACGACCCGAACTCGCAGAAGACCCCGGAGGAGCAGACCCTCGCGGCAATGCTCGGGAGGCGCGACTGATGGCCGGCTTCTCCGTCTCGCGGTACGCCCCAGAGCGCTCCGCCTGGGGCAAACTCATCGCCCGCGACTCCCTCGTACGCAAACTCGACTGGCCGCTGCTCGGGTCCGCGATCGCGCTCTCCTTCATCGGCTCGCTGCTGGTCTACTCGGCGACCCGGGGCCGTGACTCGCTCACGCACGGCGACCCGTACTACTTCCTCTTCCGGCACGCCCTCAATACCGGAATCGGTTTCGCCCTGATGGTGGGCACGATCTGGCTCGGCCACCGCACCCTGCGCGGAGCCGTCCCGATCCTCTACGGCCTCTCGGTACTCCTCGTACTGGCGGTCCTCACCCCGCTCGGCGCCACCGTCAACGGCGCGCACGCCTGGATCATCATCGGCGGTGGCTTCTCGCTCCAGCCGTCCGAGTTCACCAAGATCACCATCATCCTGATCATGGCGATGCTGCTCGCCGAGCGCGTCGACGCGGGCGACCAGCTCCACCCCGACCACCGGACCGTCGCCAAGGCCCTCGGCCTCGCGGCCGTTCCGATGGCCGTCGTCATGGGGATGCCGGACCTCGGTTCCGTGATGGTCATGGCCGTCATCGTGCTCGGTGTGCTCCTCGCCTCCGGCGCTTCGAATTGCTGGGTCTTCGGCCTCCTCGGCGCGGGCACGGCCGGCGCCGTCGCCATCTGGCAGCTCGGCCTGCTCGACGACTACCAGATCGCCCGCTTCGCCGCCTTCGCCAACCCGGCGCTCGACCCGGCGGGCGTCGGCTACAACACCAACCAGGCGCGCATCGCGATCGGCTCCGGCGGCCTCACCGGAACCGGCCTCTTCCAGGGCACCCAGACCACCGGCCAGTTCGTCCCCGAGCAGCAGACCGACTTCGTCTTCACCGTCGCGGGCGAGGAGCTCGGCTTCCTCGGCGCCGGGCTGATCCTCGTCCTGCTCGGCGTCGTTCTGTGGCGCGCCTGCCGGATCGCCCGCGAGACGACCGAGCTGTACGGCACGATCGTCGCCGCCGGAATCATCGCCTGGTTCGCCTTCCAGGCGTTCGAGAACATCGGGATGACGCTCGGCATCATGCCGGTCGCAGGGCTTCCGCTGCCGTTCGTCTCGTACGGAGGGTCCTCGATGTTCGCCGTCTGGGTGGCCGTCGGACTGCTCCAGTCGATCAGGGTGCAGCGGCCGATAAGCGCCTGAGCCGGGACGGGAGCACTGCCCATCCGCGTGCAATACGTCTAGATTCGGGTCATGGCGGACTCGAAGCGTGAGATCGAGCGGAAGTACGAAGCCACCGCGGAAACCCGGCTCCCCGACCTGAGCCGGGTGGCCGGGGTCTCGGCCGTCGCTCACCGGGGCGTCAGCGAACTGGACGCCGTGTACTACGACACCGAGGACCTCCGGCTCATGGCCGGCTCCCTCACCCTGCGCCGCCGCACCGGCGGGAGCGACGCCGGCTGGCACCTCAAATTCCCGGTCGCCTCCGGTATCCGGGACGAGTTCCAGGAACCGCTCTCCGACATCCTGCCGCGCTCCCTCGCCGGCCTGCTCCGCTCCCGGGTCCGGATGAGCGAACTGGTCCCCGTCGTACGGCTGCGCACCGCCCGTGACGTCCACCACCTGCTCGATACCGAGGGCGCGCTGCTCGCCGAGGTCAGCATCGACACGGCGCGGGCCGAACGGCTGACGGGCGGCAGCGGCACCGCCGCCTGGACCGAGATCGAGGTCGAACTCGCCGACGACGGCGACCCCGCCCTCCTCGACGCCGTCGAACGTCGGCTGCGCAAGGCCGGTGTCCACCCGTCCGCATCGCCGTCCAAGCTGGCCAGGGCGCTCGCCGAGACCGCGCCGGAGCGGAAGCGGAAGCGGGACAAGGGCGCGCGCAGGAAGGCCGGGCAACCCACCGCGGGCGACCACGTCCTCGCGTACATCCGCCACCAGACCGAGGCGATCGTCGCCCTCGACCCCGCCGTACGGCGCGACCTCCCCGACTCCGTGCACCAGATGCGGGTCGCCACCCGCAGACTCCGCAGCGCGCTGCGGACGTACCGGAAGATCCTCGACCGGAGCGTCACCGACCCGGTCGGCGACGAGCTGAAGTGGCTGGCCGCCGAGCTCGGCATCGACCGCGACCAGGAGGTTCTCGACGCCCGTCTGCGCTCCGGCCTCGCCGGCCTGCCCCGCACCCTGATACTCGGCCCCGTCCGCAGCCGGCTGCGGATCTGGGCGGTGGCCCGCCGGGGCGGCACCCGTCGCCGGACCGTCGCCGTACTCGACGGGAAGCGGTACCTGGCACTCCTGGAGAGCCTCGACACCCTGCTCGCCGCCCCGCCGCTGTTGCCCGCCGCGTCCCACGCCCCCGAGCAGGCGCTGCCCCGCGCCGTACTGAAGGAGTACGGGCGCCTCGCGACCCGCGTCGGCCACGCCGCGGAGCTCCAGCCCGGCCACGACCGGGACCTCGCCATGCACGACGCCCGCAAGGCCGCCAAGCGCGCCCGTTACGCGGCGGAGGCGGCCCGGCCCGCGCTCGGGAAGCCGGCCAAGCGGATCGCCGAACGGATGAAGGCCGTGCAGACCCTCCTCGGCGACCACCAGGACAGTGTGGTGGCCCGCGACGCGCTGCGCGCCCTGGCCGTCCAGGCGCACGCGGCGGGGGAGCCGGCATTCACCTGGGGACTGCTGTACGGGCGGGAGGAGGCGGCCGCCGCCGCCCGGGAGCGGGAGCTGCCGCAGGTGTGGGAGCGGGCGTCGCAGCCGCGCGTGCGGGCGGCTCTGGAAGGCTGAGCATCGGGTTACGCTTGATGGTCACCCTTGCCGGCTCTCGAAAGTTCGCGATGTCTGTCGATTCGGTCTTCCCACAGCTCGAAGCTCTGCTCCCGCATGTGCAGAAGCCCATCCAGTACGTCGGCGGTGAGTTGAACTCCACCGTCAAGCCGTGGGACGAATGCGACGTCCGCTGGGCGCTGATGTACCCGGACGCATACGAGGTCGGACTCCCCAACCAGGGCGTCATGATCCTGTACGAGGTGCTCAACGAGCGCCAGGGTGTCCTCGCCGAACGCACCTACAGCGTGTGGCCGGACCTCGAAGAGCTGATGCGCGAGCACAAGGTCCCGCAGTTCACCGTGGACGGCCACCGCCCGGTCAAGGCGTTCGACGTCTTCGGGCTGAGCTTCTCCACCGAGCTCGGCTACACCAACATGCTCACTGCCCTGGATCTCGCGGGCATCCCGCTGGACGCCAAGGACCGCACCGTCGACGACCCGATCGTGCTGGCCGGCGGCCACGCCGCGTTCAACCCCGAGCCGATCGCGGAGTTCATCGACTGCGCGGTCATCGGCGACGGCGAGCAGGCCGTCCTGGAGATCACCGAGATCATCCGCGCCTGGAAGGCCGAGGGCCGCCCCGGCGGTCGCGAAGAGGTGCTGTTCCGCCTCGCGAAGACCGGTGGCGTCTACGTCCCGGGCTTCTACGACGTCGAGTACCTCCCGGACGGGCGCATCGGCCGTGTCGTGCCCAACAAGTCGGGCGTGCCGTGGCGGGTGTCCAAGCACACCGTGATGGACCTCGACGAGTGGCCGTACCCGAAGCAGCCCCTCGTTCCCCTCGCCGAGACCGTCCACGAGCGGATGTCCGTCGAGATCTTCCGCGGCTGCACCCGCGGCTGCCGTTTCTGCCAGGCCGGCATGATCACGCGCCCCGTGCGGGAGCGAAGCATCACCGGCATCGGCGAAATGGTCGAGAAGGGCCTCAAGGCGACCGGCTTCGAAGAGGTCGGCCTGCTCTCGCTCTCCTCCGCGGACCACACCGAGATCGGCGAGATCGCCAAGGGCCTCGCCGACCGGTACACCGAGGACAAGATCGGTCTCTCGCTGCCCTCCACCCGCGTCGACGCGTTCAACGTGGACCTGGCCAACGAGCTGACCCGTAACGGCCGTCGCTCCGGACTCACCTTCGCCCCCGAGGGCGGCTCCGAGCGCATGCGCAAGGTCATCAACAAGATGGTCTCGGAAGAGGACCTCATCCGTACCGTCGCCACCGCGTACGGCAACGGCTGGCGCCAGGTGAAGCTGTACTTCATGTGCGGTCTGCCCACCGAGACCGACGAGGACGTCCTCCAGATCGGTGACATGGCGGTCAATGTGATCGCCAAGGGCCGCGAGGTCTCCGGCCAGAACGACATCCGCTGCACCGTCTCCATCGGCGGCTTCGTGCCCAAGCCGCACACGCCGTTCCAGTGGGCCCCGCAGCTCGGCGCCGAGGAGACCGACGCCCGGCTGGCCAAGCTCCGCGACAAGATCCGCGGGGACAAGAAGTACGGCCGCTCCATCGGCTTCCGCTACCACGACGGCAAGCCCGGCATCGTCGAGGGCCTGCTCTCGCGCGGCGACCGCCGTGTCGGCTCCGTCATCCGCGCGGTCTACGAGTCCGGCGGCCGCTTCGACGGCTGGCGCGAGCACTTCAGCTACGACCGCTGGATGACCGCCGCCGAGAAGACGCTGCCCGACTACGGCGTGGACGTCGACTGGTACACCACCCGTGAGCGGACCTACGAGGAGGTCCTGCCCTGGGACCACCTGGACTCCGGTCTCGACAAGGAGTGGCTCTGGGAGGACTGGCAGGACTCGCTCGACGAGACCGAGGTCGAGGACTGCCGCTGGACCCCGTGCTTCGACTGCGGCGTCTGCCCGCAGATGGACACCAGCATCCAGATCGGCCCGACCGGCAAGAAGCTGCTGCCGCTGTCGGTCGTGAAGTAGGCCGACCCCCTTCCGGGTGACGGCTCGGTGACGAAGGCCCGGTCCGGGAAACCCCGGACCGGGCCTTCGCGTCATGCACGGCATGGACTACGGCAAGCACCAGGCCCCCGCGCACTACGAAGCCGGCGAGGGCTGTCTGACCACCCTGATCAGGATTCCGGTACGGATCGTGGTGCTGGTGATCGTTCTGCCCGTACGTATGGTCTGGGACGTACTGGTGGCGGGGGCCCGCGCCGCCGACCGCATCCTGCTGCGCCCCCTGGGCCGGGCCCTGTCCTGGCTGTTCGCGACGCTGGTGTCGGCCCCTGCGGTCTGGCTGTACGCATGGGTGCTCACCCCGCTGGGGCATGCGCTGCGGTGGCTGGCCGCGGCGGTTTTCGTCTGGCCGTGGGTCGCGCTCTGGCGGTATGTGCTGGTGCCGGCGGTGCGGTACGGGCTCGTGGTGCCGGTGGTGTGGTTGTACGAGGTGGTGCTCACCCCGATCGGGCACGGGCTGCGCTGGGTGTACTGCGAGCTGCTCGCCCCTGCCGGGCGGGGGATCGCTGCCGCGGTCGGCTGGGTGCTCACCGCCCTGTTCGTCTGGCCGGTGGTCGGCCTGTGGCGGTACGTCCTGGTGCCCCTCGCGCTCGCCGCCGCCTGGCTGGCGGAGCATCTGATCGTACGGCCGCTGGCCTGGGCGTACCGGGAACTGCTCACTCCGCTCGGCCATGGCATCACCTGGCTGCTCGAACTGCTGGCGCGTGGGATCGCGGCCGTCGGGAGCGGTCTGTGGGCGGCGGTGGTGTGGCTGGTTCTGACACTGCTCGTCGCGCCGCTCGGCTGGCTGTACCGGCGGGTCCTCGCCCCGGTGGGCCGGGAGATCGTCGCCGCCTTCGGCGTCGCCTGGCGCATCGCGGGGTACATCTCGCGGGCCGTCGGCCGGGCCGTCGGCCGGGCCATCGCCTGGCTGGCGTGGCATCTGATCGGGGCGCCGGTGACCTGGGTCTATCGCACGGTGTGCACGCCGGTGGGACATTTCGTACGGGATGCCGTCTGGGCCCCCGCCAAGCGGGCCGCCGTCGAGGCGGGGCGCGCGGCCCGGGCGGCGCTGCGCACGGCGCGCGAGACCGTGGCCCGGGCACGCCGTGACGCGTGGCGGGCACTGGTCGGGGGGCCGAGGGTGCCCGAGCCCCGGGAACCGGGGAGCCCCCTTGCGCGTAGGCTGGGTGTTACGCAACAAGCAACGACTGTGCCCAGCGCGGCGCCCGAACCAGAGATCTCCTCGCTCGGAGAGAAAAACGCCGAGCGGGGGTGAGCCGGACCGGACACCCCGGGCCACCCGTATTTCGAGGGCGGCGTGTCACCGCGTCCGCCCCGCACCGAGGAGAAGAACCACTGGGCAAGCGACAGCCCGAAGGCCCGCCGCCCGCACCGGCAGTGCAGCGCATCCGGCTGCGCTACACGAAGCGCGGCCGCCTCCGGTTCACCAGTCACCGTGACTTCCAGCGTGCCTTCGAGCGGGCACTGCGCCGCTCCGAGGTGCCCATGGCCTACTCGGCGGGTTTCACCCCGCACCCGAAGGTGTCGTACGCCAATGCCGCCCCCACCGGCACGGGCAGTGAAGCCGAGTTCCTGGAGATCGCCCTCACCGAGGCCCGGGATCCGGCCGTCCTGCGCGAGCTGCTCAACGCCTCGCTACCGGACGGTCTCGACATCACCGACGCCGTTGAGGCCCGCACCTCGGGTCTCGCCGACCGGCTGACCGCCTCCATCTGGGAGCTGCGTCTCGACGGTGTCTCCACCGAGGAGGCCGTCAAGGCCGTGGCCGCTTTCAACGGGGCTGAGACCGTCGAGGTCCAGCGCCGGGCGAAGAACGGCATGCGGACCTTCGACGCCCGCGCCGCCGTGGTCGACCTGCAGGCCCTTGATCCACAGCCTGATAGGCCCGAGGACAAGCCCTGTGCGATACTGCGGCTGGTTGTTCGGCACGTGACACCTGCCGTGCGACCTGACGACGTCCTGTCCGGTCTCCGCGTTGTGGCCGACCTGGCGCCGCCGGTCCCCGCAGCGGTGACCAGGCTGGCGCAGGGGCTCTTCGACGAGGAGTCCGGCACGGTGACCGACCCGCTCGCGCCCGACCGCGAGGCAGCCCCGGCCGCTCCACCCATGGCCACCGGGACCGCCGTCGCGACGGCGCCGGAAGGTGCAGGTTCCGCGTAAGGCGGTCGTTGCAGCGCAGCCCTCCGACTCGGGAGCCACCTGGGTCGGGCCGCGCGATGACCCATAAGACTTTCGCCAGGCCGTAGGCACATCGCTTACGGAACCGGCGAGCCAGACATTGAGTTCCCGTGCGGCGCCCGCGCCCCGGACGGCGGTCTCGCGTACATCACGCGGGCCGCGCCGGACCGGAATCAGACGCGGCGCCCGGGAGCCTGACGGGAGAACCGCCCGCATGCCCCAGTCCAACGAACCCGGCACGACCGGGAACGCCGAAGAGAACAACGCACCCGGAGACAAGCTGCCCCCGCGCCGCAGGCGCCGCGCCGCGTCCCGCCCGGCCGGCCCGCCGGTGGCGGACGCACAGGATGCCGCCGCTCCGGCCATACCGGCCGATGACGCCGGAGTGTCCGACACCACCACCGACGCCGAGAGCGCTCCGGCGACAGAAGCCGTGCCGCCTGCGCGTACGCGTCGTCGTGCCGTCCGTAAGGCGACCGCTCCGGCGGGTGCGCCGCAGGCCGCTGAGGCCGTCGAGGCCGTCGAGGTCGTGGAGCCCGTCGCGAGCGCCGAGGCCACCGAGGCCGTGGCCGAGGCCGTGGAGGCGCCGCCTGCGCGTACGCGTCGTCGTGCCGTCCGTAAGGCGACCGCTCCGGCGGGCGCCCCGCAGGCCGCTGAGGCCGTCGAGGCCGCCGAGGTCGTGGAGCCCGTCGCGAGCGCCGAGGCCACCGAGCCCGTGGCCGAGGCCGTGGAGGCGCCGCCTGCGCGTACCCGTCGTCGTGCCGTCCGCAAGGCGACCGCCCCGGCGGGTGCACCGCAGACCGCAGAGGCCACCGAGACCGCTGCCGAGCCCGTGGCCGAGCCTGAGGCCGAGGTCGTGGAGGCGCCGCCTGCGCGTACCCGTCGTCGTGCCGTCCGCAAGGCGACCGCTCCGGCGGGCGCCCCGCAGGCCGCCGAGGCCGTCGAGATCGTCGAGGAAGCAACGCCCGTGGCGAGTGCCGAGCCCGTGACCGCCGTGGCCGCCGAGCCCGAGGCCGCCGCGCCGCGCGGCCGCACCCGGCGCAGGGCATCGGCTCCGGCCGGTGCACCGCAGCCCACCGAGGCCCCGGCCGAGGCCGGCGCACCCGCAGAAGCAGTAGCAGAAGAAGCCGTCACCGAGGCCGTCGAGGCCCCGCGCGGACGCCGCCGTGCCGTGCGCAAGGCGACCGCTCCGGCGGGCGCCCCGCAGGTCACCGAGGCCCCGGCCGTGGCCGGCGAGAGTCTGCCCGAGGCTGCTGTCGAGGAGCCGGCCGCCGAGCCCGTCGAGGTCGAGGACGCCGCACCGCGCGGCCGCCAGCGTCGCCGGGCCACCGCCGCCGCGGGCCGGCCCGAGTTCACCGGCAAGGTCGAGGAGCCCGTACGCAAGAGCCGTCGCGCGACGCGCCCCGCCGTGGCCGTGTTCCAGGCGCCGGTCTTCGCCGAGCCGATGTTCCAGACCCCGGAGACCGCGGCAGCCGCCGCTGCCGCTTCGCGTCACGAAGAGGTCGAGGAAGAGACCGAGACGGTCGAGGAGCCGACCGCTACCACCGAGGCCCCGGCCGCCGAGGCCGCGCCGCAGGCCGGTTCGCGCCGCCGTCGCCGCCGTCGCGGTGAGGCCGCCGAGCCCGAGCCGGCCGCCGCTGTCGAGGTGGAGGAGCACGCCGAGGAGGAGCCCGAGGCGGAAGGCGAGGGCGAGGCCGAGCACGAGGGCGAGGAGACGGACGAGTACGGGGACCGGCCTTCGCGCCGTCGCCGTCGCGGAGGGCGTCGCCGCCGTCGTGGCGAGGCCATCGAAGGTGACGAGGCCGCGGAGCAGCTCGGCGAAGAGGCCGCCGCCGAGCACGCCGAGGAGGACCAGGAGCGCGCTCAGGAGTCCGAAGAGGCCGAGGAGGACGAGGACCACGAGGCGTCCGCCGCCGGATCCAGCAGCAGCCGTCGCCGCCGTCGTCGTCGCCGTCGCAGCGGTGACATCCCGTCCGAGGCCGACAACGGAATGGACGACCCGGAGCGTACGGTCGTCAAGGTCCGCGAGCCCCGCAAGAAGGAAGAGCGGGAGCCCGGCACCGGCTTCGACGAGGTCCAGTCCATCAAGGGCTCGACCCGTATGGAGGCTAAGAAGCAGCGCCGCCGCGAAGGCCGTGAGCAGGGTCGCCGTCGCGTCCCGATCATCACCGAGGCCGAGTTCCTGGCGCGCCGCGAGGCAGTCGAGCGCGTGATGGTCGTCCGCCAGAACGGCGAGCGCACCCAGATCGGCGTTCTCGAGGACAATGTGCTCGTCGAGCACTACGTCAACAAGGAGCAGGCCAGCAGCTACGTCGGCAACGTCTACCTGGGCAAGGTGCAGAACGTACTGCCGTCCATGGAGGCCGCCTTCGTCGACATCGGCAAGGGCCGCAACGCCGTCCTGTACGCCGGTGAGGTGAACTTCGAGGCGCTCGGCATGGCCCACGGGCCGCGCCGTATCGAGACCGCGCTCAAGTCCGGTCAGTCCGTCCTCGTTCAGGTGACCAAGGACCCGATCGGCCACAAGGGTGCCCGCCTGACCAGCCAGGTCTCGCTGCCCGGCCGCTACCTGGTCTATGTGCCCGAGGGCTCGATGACCGGCATCAGCCGCAAGCTGCCCGACACCGAGCGGACCCGGCTGAAGACCATCCTCAAGAAGATCGTTCCCGAGGACGCGGGCGTCATCGTCCGTACCGCGGCAGAGGGCGCGAGCGAGGACGAGCTCCGACGCGATGTCGAACGGCTGCAGCAGCAGTGGGAGGACATCCAGAAGAAGTCGAAGAGCAGCGGCAGCTCCAACGCGCCGACGTTGCTCTACGGCGAGCCGGACATGACCGTCCGGGTCGTCCGCGACATCTTCAACGAGGACTTCTCCAAGGTCATCGTCAGCGGCGACGACGCGTGGGGGACCATCCACGGTTACGTCTCGCAGGTGGCGCCGGACCTGACGGACCGCCTGTCGCGGTGGACCTCCGAGGTCGACATCTTCGCGACGTACCGGATCGACGAGCAGCTCATGAAGGCGCTGGACCGGAAGGTCTATCTGCCGAGCGGCGGCTCGCTGGTGATCGACAAGACCGAGGCCATGGTCGTCGTCGACGTCAACACCGGCAAGTTCACCGGTCAGGGCGGCAACCTCGAAGAGACCGTCACCAAGAACAACCTGGAGGCGGCCGAGGAGATCGTGCGCCAGCTGCGGCTGCGCGACCTCGGTGGCATCGTCGTCGTCGACTTCATCGACATGGTGCTGGAGTCCAACCGGGATCTGGTGCTGCGGCGCCTGCTGGAGTGCCTGGGACGCGACCGTACGAAGCACCAGGTCGCCGAGGTCACCTCGTTGGGCCTGGTCCAGATGACCCGTAAGCGGGTGGGCCAGGGCCTGCTGGAGTCCTTCTCCGAGACCTGTGTCCACTGCAACGGGCGCGGCGTGATCGTGCACATGGAACAGCCGACCTCGGTCGGTGGTGGCGGCAACGGCAAGCGTTCCAAGAAGCGCGGCCGGGGCGGCGTGGACCACGAGCACGCGGCGGAGATCGAGACCGAGGTCGAGACCGAGGCCGAGGTGGCTGCCGAGGTGGCCGCCCCGGTGGCGCTGCCCGAGCCGGAGTTCGTCCCGGACGAGGAGCTGTACAGCAGCCCGGCCGAGGCCGAGGCAGCCGCCTCGCGAGGCCGCGGCCGGCGCCGCGCGACCCGTAAGGCAACGGCTGCGGCCGGCGCCCCGAAGGCCGCAGCAGCACCCGCTCCGGTGGTCGAGCCGGAGCCGGTCGTGGTCGCGGAGCCGGAGCCGATCGTGGTCGTGGAGCCCGAGCCGGTCGCCGAGACCCCGGTGGTCGCCGAGGCCCCTCAGGGCCGTACGCGCCGTCGGGCGACCCGGAAGGCGACCGCCCCGGCGGGCTCGCCGGCCCCGGCCGAGCAGGTCGAGGAACTGGTATCGGTGGCGGCCCCGGTCGTCGAGGTCCCGGTTGTCGCCGAGGCCCCGCAGCCCGAGGCCGCACCCGAAGAGGTGGCCCCTGAGGCCGCTCCGCCGCGTGCCCGCCGTCGGGTGACCCGCAAGGTCACCGCCCCCGCGGGCTCGCCCGCAGGTGCGGACGCGGCAGAGGTCGTCGTGGTGACCGGTTCCATCGAGCCGAAGCCCGACGCCGAGACCGCCGAAACCGCGGAAGCGGAGGCCCCGGCGAAGAAGACGGCGCGCAAGACCGCGAAGAAGGCCACCGCCAAGAAGGCAGCCACCAAGAAGACGGCTGCCAAGAAGACCGCCGCGAAGAAGACGACGGCGAAGAAGGCGGCGGCGAAGAAGACGGTCGCCGCGGAGCAGTCGCCGAAGCCTTCCGTCTCGGCGGACACCGAGAGCTGACCGGCGGTCGGACGGCAGTGCAAAGGAGGTGCGGGTTCCCTTCAGGGGGCCCGCACCTCCTTTGCATGCGGTAGGCAGACGTGGAGCATGTGGGCCGCATCGCTTTGGGCGCAACCTCTACGAAACCCCCTGTGAAAACCCTGATAATGTGACGCGGCCGCCGTCGGATGTGTCATTCCCGAGAATGCTGACCGGCGCGTCGGCCCGCTTCAGGTAGGACAAAGCAGTCTTTATGTCCTGGGTGCACCGCCCCCGGGGCAAAAGGGCGATTTGTGCGCAATATATCGGTACGGAATCGGCCATGCGCCGGGGCGGCGGAGCCTCATCCGACATTCGCATGCCCTTGGAGCCATCGCCGCTCACAGCTCTTGCGGTGTTCAAGGAGGATGTCCATGTCGAGCGACAACAGGGAAGCGATCCCTGCTGCCCGGCCGGTGATCGGTGAGGAAGAGATCGAGGCCGTGGTGCGCGTACTGCGCAGCGGTCGTGTCGTGCAGGGCCCGGAGGTCGCGGCCTTCGAGGAGGGCTTCTCGGAGCTGGTCGACGGACGTCACTGCGTCGCGGTCAACTCGGGCACCTCGGCCCTCCATCTCCTGCTGCTCGCCCTGGGGATAGGCCCCGGCGACGAGGTCATAGTCCCGTCGTTCTCCTTCGCGGCCTCCGCCAACGCGGTCCGCCTGGCCGGCGCCGACGTGGTCTTCGCGGACATCGAGCCGGGCAGCTTCGGTCTGGACCCGGCCGCGGTCGAGGCCGCCATCACGCCCCGCACGGCCGCGATCATGCCCGTCCATCTGTACGGCCACCCGGCCGCGATGGACGCGCTGATGCCGATCGCGCGGAAGCACGGCCTCGCGGTCGTCGAGGACGCCTGCCAGGCGCACACCGCCGCACTGGACGGCACGCCGGTCGGCGCCTTCGGTTCCGGCGGCACCTTCAGCTTCTACCCCACCAAGAACATGCACTCCCTCGAAGGGGGCATG
Source organism: Streptomyces sp. NBC_01224 (assembly GCF_036002945.1). Lineage (NCBI taxonomy): Bacteria > Bacillati > Actinomycetota > Actinomycetes > Kitasatosporales > Streptomycetaceae > Streptomyces > Streptomyces sp. NBC_01224. The sequence continues at coordinate 6,118,428 of NZ_CP108529.1, forward strand.
GTCACCACCGCCGACGCCGAGGTTGCGCGCACCCTCAGGCTGCTGCGCAACCAGGGCATGGAGCAGCGGTACGCCAATGAGATCGTCGGCGCCAACATGCGCATGACGGACGTGTCCGCCGCCGTCGGGCGCGTACAGCTCGGGAAGGTGCTCGGCTGGACCGAGCAGCGCCGCGCCAACGCCGCGTATCTCGACCGGCACATCACCGCGCCCAACGTCACCGTCCCGCCCGTCGCCGACGGTGCACGCCACGTTTACCACCAGTACACCATTCGGGTGCAGGGTGACCGTGACGCCGCCATGGCCAGGCTGAGCGAGGCGGGCATCGGCAACGCCGTGTACTACCCGACTCCGATCCACCGGCTGAAGCCGTACTGGGAGCCCGACCAGAAGGCGGGCCGGATCTGGGATCTGCCGGAGACCGAGCGTGCCGCCGCCGAGGTCGTCTCGCTGCCCGTGCATCCTTCGCTGTCGCCGGAGGACCTGGACCGCACCGTCGGCGCCGTGAACTCGTTGGGAGACATGCAGTGACCGCAGGACTGAGAGCCGGACTGATAGGCCTCGGCTCGATGGGGCGCCACCACGCCCGTGTGCTGGCCGGCCTGGAAGGCGTACAACTGGTCGGCGTCGTCGACCCGATGGGGGACAAGAACGGCTGGGCGCAGGGCGCCCCCGTGCTGTCCACGGTCGACGAATTGATCGACCTCGGTGTCGACTACGCGGTCGTGGCCTGCCCCACCGCGCTGCACGAGGACGTCGGCCTTCAGCTTGCCGCCGCCGGTGTCTGCGCGCTGGTCGAAAAGCCCGTCGCAGACACCGTGGAAGGTGCCCGGCGACTGGTCGACGCCTTCGAGTCGCGCGGCCTGGTGGCGGGCGTCGGCCACATCGAGCGCTGCAACCCGGCGCTGCGGTCGCTGCGCGCCCGCCTGGAGGCGGGGGAGCTGGGCGAGGTCTTCCAGGTCGTCACCCGCCGACAGGGCCCGTTCCCGCACCGCATCGCCGATGTCGGCGTGGTCAAGGACCTCGCGACGCATGACATCGACCTGACGGGCTGGGTGACGGGGCAGACCTACACCTCGATCGCGGCCCACACCGTGTCGAAGTCCGGCCGCCCGCACGAGGACATGGTCTCCGCCGTGGGTCAGCTCTCCGACGGCACCATGGTCAACCACCTGGTCAACTGGCTGAGCCCGCTCAAGGAGCGTTTCACCTCCGTCACCGGTGAGCGTGGCACCTTCATTGCCGATACCCTCACCGCCGACCTCACCTTCCACTCGAACGCCGCGGTGACCACCGAGTGGGAGGCGCTCCAGGCCTTCCGAGGTGTCTCCGAGGGCGACATGATCCGGTACGCGATCCCGAAGCGCGAGCCGTTGCTGGTCGAGCACGAGCTCTTCCGGGACGCCGTGCGCGGCACATCGAAGGACATCTGCACGCTGCGGGAAGGGCTCCGCACCGTGGAGGTGGCCGCAGCGGTTCTGGAGTCGGCGAAGACAGGGCGCACCGTCACAACCTCCGCGGGGGAGCCGGCCGCACATGGAACCTGAGAACAGCGCGAGGCTGTTTCCCGGAAGCACGCGCACATCTGTCGAGAGAGCCACCGAGGTGACCGTGTGACCGGCAGAGCCGATGTTCCGCACGTCACGGTCGTCGTGGCGGTCTACAACACGATGCCTGCCCTGACCGAGTGTCTGGAGTCTCTCGTCGGACAGAGCATTGGACTCGATCGGATCGAGGTCATTGCCGTGGACGACGGGTCCACCGATGGCAGCGGGAAGGAACTCGATCGATTTGCCGAGCGGTTCCCCGGCACCTTCAAGGTGATCCACCAGGAGAATTCCGGGGGGCCGGCCCGGCCGAACAACGTTGCGCTCGCCAACGCGACCGGCCGCTACGTCTTCTTCGTGGGCTCCGACGACTACCTCGGCCCTGAGGCGCTGGAGCGCATGGTCGCCATGGCCGATGCGAACGACTCGGACGTCGTGCTCGGCAAGATGGTGGCCGTCGGCGACCGGTCGGTTCCCCGGGCCATCTTCCGCTCCACCGAGGCGAACGTACCGCTGATCGGTTCTGGGGCGCTCTACGCGATCTCCAACACCAAGATGTACAAGCGTGCCCTCATCGAGGAGCACGGCATCCGGTACGCGGAGGACTTGCCGGTCAGCTGCGACATGCCGTTCACACTGGAAATTTATGTTCGGGCCAAGACCGTCTCGGTGGTCGCCGACTACGACTGCTACTACGCGGTCAGGCGGGACGACGACAGCAATATCACCTACCGGGCACGCTTCGAGAACCGCCTGAAGGTCTGCGCGTACGCGCTCGACAAGCTCCTCGAACTGGCGGGCCCCGGCGATCTCTACGACGCTTTCGCGATACGGCTGCTCAAGGTCGACCTCGCCTGGATCTTCGGTGCCAACTTCCTGGCCATGACGCCGGAGAGACGCGCTGAATGCGTGCGCGCCACCGGGCAGGTCATGAAGGACTACTACGGAACCTCCTTCGACTCCATGGAACACCGGCTCACCGCCCCCGAGCGGCTTCGCTTCCGCTGGGTGTTCGCGGGCCGGGTAGACGAGCTGACCGAGCTGGTCCGCATGGATATCTCGGGCGCGATGCCGCCGACCGTGCTGGAAGACGACCACGCGTATGCCCGCTACCCGGGCTTCCGCGACAGCCTTTACTCCCTGCCCGACAGCAGCTTCGAGCTGAGAGGCACGATAGTGGGGCGGCTCGGCTCCGGTACCGAACTCCAGTCCGCCGACTGGTGCCAGGACGGCGACGGGTTCGCATTCGACGTGGCTGTCCGGGTCCCAGTGCTGGGCGACACGGAGTCGCTGCGAGTCCGGCTGACTTCGGACCGGTTGCCCAAGTCCACGGACGCCGCGAACGCCCGCCGCCTCGGCAAGGACGAGCAACTGCCCTCCCCCATGGGCGATTTCGGTCGTACCGCCACGCCGGACGGCGAAGCCACCCTGATCACCGCCCGGATCCCGCTCCGGAGGCAGCAGGCCGAGCTGGAGCTTCGGGTCTCGGTCGATGTGGGAGGCCGGACCTACGAGATTCCGGTACGCGGCAAGAGCCACCCCATGCCGCTTGCTCGGCTCTGGGCCGCCGACACCCCATACCGCGTCTCGGCCCGGGTGAATCCGAAGGGGCGAATGGTCGTCAGAACCGGTCCGCTCCATCCGCCCAAGAAACCGCTGGGCTCGCGGCTGCGATCCCTGTTGACCCGCGCCAAGCGTTCCAAGAGGAAGTAACCATGAACATCTGTGTAGTCGCCCTGGGCAAGATCGGTCTGCCGCTCGCCGTGCAGTTCGCGGCCAAGGGCCACCGGGTGATCGGCGCCGACGTCAACGAGAAGGTCGTCGAGCTGGTCAACGCCGGTGTCGAGCCGTTCCCCGGTGAGCACGACCTCGACATCAAGCTCAAGGAGACCGTCGAGGCGGGCCTGCTGACCGCGACCACCGACACCACGGCCGCCGTCGCGCAGTCCGAGGCCGTCGTAGTCGTCGTTCCCCTCTTCGTGGACGCCGAGGGCACGCCGGACTTCGGCTGGATGGACTCCGCGACCGAGGCTATCGCCGCCGGTCTCAAGCCGGGCACCCTCGTCAGCTACGAAACCACGCTGCCGGTCGGGACCACCCGTACCCGCTGGGCGCCGATGCTCGAAGAGGGCTCCGGCCTCAAGGCAGGCGAGGACTTCCACCTGGTGTTCTCGCCGGAGCGGGTGCTCACCGGCCGGGTCTTCGCGGACCTGCGCCGCTACCCGAAGCTGGTCGGCGGCATCGACGAGGCCTCGGCGGCGCACGGTGTGACGTTCTACGAGTCGGTCCTGGACTTCGACGAGCGTACGGATCTGCCGCGCCCCAACGGCGTCTGGGACCTGGGTACTTCGGAGGCGTCCGAGCTGGCCAAGCTCGCCGAGACGACCTACCGGGACGTCAACATCGGTCTGGCGAACCAGTTCGCCCGCTTCGCCGACCAGCAGAACATCGATGTCCTCAAGGTCATCGAGGCGTGCAACTCCCAGCCGTACAGCCACATCCACCAGCCGGGCATCGCCGTCGGCGGCCACTGCATCCCGATCTACCCGCGGATGTACCTCTGGAACGACCCCTCGGCGACCGTGGTGCGTTCGGCACGCGAGGCCAACGCGGCCATGCCCGAGTACGCGGTCGACCTGCTCGCCGCCGCCTACGGCGACCTGGACGGGGTCGGTGTGCTGGTGCTGGGCGCGGCCTACCGCGGCGGCGTGAAGGAGACGGCCTTCTCCGGCGTCTTCCCGACCGTCGAGGCGCTCAAGGCGCGTGGTGCGGTGCCGTTCGTCTCGGACCCGATGTACACGTCCGAGGAGCTGACCGCGCACGGTCTCGTCCCGCACGAGGGCCAGACCGTCACCGCCGCGATCCTCCAGGCCGACCACGCCGAATACCGCGAGCTGGCCGCCGCGGATCTCCCGGACGTCCGCGTCCTGGTCGACGGCCGCCGCACGACGGACCCGGCCCGCTGGGAGGGCGTCCGCCGCGTCGTCATCGGCGGCTGACCAGCCCGCGCTTTGAAAACCGTACGAGACCCCGACGGCTTGCCCTCGGGGTCTCGTGTTGTGCCAGGAACGAGACTCGGACGTCAGATGATCAAAAAGGCTGTTATCCCCGCGGCGGGTCTGGGAACCCGCTTTTTGCCGGCCACGAAGGCCACTCCGAAGGAAATGCTCCCGGTCGTGGACAAGCCGGCGATTCAGTATGTGGTGGAAGAGGCCGCGGCAGCGGGTCTTTCCGACGTGCTGATGATCACGGGCCGTAACAAGCGCCCTCTGGAGGACCACTTCGATCGAAACCACGAGCTGGAGTCCGCCCTCCTTCGGAAGGGGGACGCAGACCGGTTGCTCAAGGTTCAGGAGTCGAGCGACCTGGCCACCATGCACTACGTACGCCAAGGTGCGCCGAAGGGGCTCGGACACGCGGTGCTGTGTGCCGCTCCGCACGTCGGCGACGAGCCGTTCGCGGTGCTTCTCGGCGACGACCTCATAGATCCCCGCGATCCGCTGCTTTCCCGCATGATCGACATTCAGACGCGCGAGGGCGGCAGCGTTGTGGCGCTGATGGAGGTGGAGCCCGACAAGACCCACTTGTACGGCTGCGCGGCCGTCGAAGCCACACAAGAGGAAGACGTCGTCAGAATCACCCGGCTTGTCGAGAAGCCCGCGCCCGCTGACGCGCCGAGCAACCTCGCGGTCATCGGCCGGTATGTGCTGGCCCCGGCGATCTTTCCGGTTCTGAGGGGAACGGAGCCGGGCCGGGCCGGCGAGATTCAGCTGACCGACGCGCTCCAGGTGCTTGCCGGTGACGAGAAGATTGCCGGACCCGTACACGGTGTCGTCTTCCGTGGGCGGCGCTACGACACCGGTGACCGGGGCGAATACCTGCGTGCCATCGTCGGGCTCGCCTGTGAACGTGAAGACCTGGGACCGGACTTTCGGTCCTGGCTCCGGCGTTATGTGACCAAGGAAATGCCCGAAGACTAAACGGAACCGGTCTTCAGGCCACCGGGGTGGTGCGCGTTGCCCAGGGACGGGCGACGCGCACCACCCCGGTCAGGTCAGCGCTTGTGCTGTTCCAGCAGCTCGACGACGCGCTGGGCGGCCTTGCCGTCACCGTAAGGGATGCCACGCGGCGTTGTCGGCGAAGGGCGTGTGGCGATCCCGGCCCACTCGGCCGGGGACAACTCGTGCGGGTTCGGCACCAGTTGGTTCCAGCCGCCCTCCAGAGTCTCCACCCACTCGGTCTCAGGTCGGATGGTCGTGCAGACCCGGTCCAGAAGGAACGCCTCCTTCTGCAGGCCTCCGGAGTCCGTGACCACGCCGGAGGATCCGAGTACCGCGGCGATCAGGCCCGCGTAGGGCAGCGGCCTCCCGGCATGCAGGGAACCGCGGTTCAAGTCGATTCCATGCTGTTCGGCACGTGCCGTGAGCCGGGGGTGTGCCAGCAGGGCAACCGGCAGGGGAAGGGCCGCGAGGGCGCCGAGCAGGGCGTCCAGCCGCTCCGGGGAGTCGGTGTTGTCCGGTCGGTGCAGGGTGGCCAGCAGATAAGGGGCGCGGGGGTCGATGCCGTCCGGCAGGGCGGGCGCCGATTGCACACCCGAGGTGATTTTGTCCCGGATCCGGAGACAGACATCCACCATGACGTCGCCGGCCAGCACCGAGCGTTCTGCCAGCCCCTCGTCGGACAGGTGCCGCATGGCCTCTTCCGTCGGAGCGAGAAGGAGGTCGGCGGCGTGGTCCGTGAGGATGCGGTTGTGCTCCTCCGGCATCCTGCGGTTGAAGGAGCGAAGACCGGCTTCCAGGTGTGCGACGGGCAGGTGCATCTTCACTCCGGAGAGCGCACCGGCCAGGGTGGAGTTGGTGTCTCCGTACACGAGTACCCAGTCGGGGCGTTCAGCGGCCAGCACGGGGTCTATGGCAGCGAGCACGCCGCCGGTCTGGATGCCGTGGCTGCCCGAACCGATACCCAGGTGGACGTCCGGATCCGGGATGCCCAGGCCGGAGAAGAAGACATCGGACAGGTCCGCGTCGTAGTGCTGGCCGGTGTGCACGATCACGTGCTGGTGATCGGTCGCGGCGAACGCGGCCGCGATCGGCGCGAGCTTGACCAATTGGGGGCGCGCGCCCACGACGCTGAGGACCTTCATGGTGGATGTGCTCCTTGCAGAGGTGGTAGCGGCAGGCTACGCGTGAGGCAAACAAGACGTGCCACGTCCCGCTCCAGCCCGGTGACGTGGAAGTGAGGAATCGCCCCGATGATAAAGTGTGCTTTCAAGACTGTGTCGCGGGGAGGAAGTCATAGATGAACGAGGCGGCATCCCGTGACGTAGCAATTGTCACGCCTTGGTATCCCTCAAGGGAGCTGCCTTTCCGCGGAGCCTTCGTCCAGGCGATGGTCGATGCCACGGCGCCCGGCTGCGACAACGCCCTCGTGTACCACTGTGACACGTGGGTCTCCCGGATGGACCAGCGGACCACGGACGCGGTGGAAGCGGCCAACCGGACCCTCGCTCCATTGGCCGTTCGCCCCACTCCGACAGTGGGTGGCGCACAGCTGGTCCATCTGGCTGTCACCACTCCCCGGAGTCAGGAGTTCGGGCCTCTCGCGCGGAATCATGAACGGCAGCTGAGGGCGGCCCTGGGCGGGAAACCCATCGCCGCCCCGGTGGTACACGCTCATGTCGGGTTGCCCGGTGCCTGGGCCGCTCTACAGAATGCCCGCCCGGACGCCCGCGTTTTCGTGACCGAGCACGCCACCTACCTGGATCGGGTACTGGCTGAGCCGGACGCGCGCGCCCTCTATGACGAGGTGCTGCATCGGGTCGATGGGTTCTTCGCCGTCGGTGAGCCGATCCGCGACGTGCTGACCGCCGCGTTCCCCCATCACGCGGAGAAGATCCAGCAGATCCCGAACCCCATCTCCTTCCGTGAGAAGCGGGCTGTCCCGGTCACCGAGCTCCGCAGGTGGCTCTTCCTGGGGGGCTTGATCCCCCGCAAGGGGGTCGACCTGTTGGTCGAGGCGTTCGCCCAGTGTCATGCCAAGGATCCCGAGCTGACGCTCACGATGGTGGGAGAGGGCGAGCTGCGCGCGCAGCTGACCGCGCGAGCGACCGAGCTGGGGCTTGAAGACGCGGTCCGATTCCTCGGAGCTGTACCGCCCGACGCGGCGCTGAACCTCATGCGTGAGCACGACCTCTTGGTGCATCCGAGCCGGTACGAGACGTTCGGCATGACAGTGGTGGAGGCAGTCGCCGCGGGTATGCCCGTTCTCGTCACGCGTTGCGGCGGGCCGGAGGAGACCCTCGCGGGCATCGAGAGCGTCGCGGGCGAAATGATCGACGTCGAGGACAATCCGGAATCGATCACCGACGGTTACTGGCGGCTGCGGAACCGTTTCGACCGTGATGTGGATCTGGAGCTGGCTCAGAAGACCTTGGACGGTCGTTACGGTTACGAGGCCGTCGCCGAGGCTCATTACCGGCTCTGGTTCCCTGCCGCGACGCACAACCAGGGTGAGGATTCCGAACGGGCCGGCACCCTCGAATGATGGAGTGACATGCAGGTTCTGTTCCTGGCCCTCGGCGCATCGCGCAAGCGGGCGGTCCTGGACGAGTCGGCCGAGGCCGCATCGAACGGCGCGCAGGTCATCGTCGTTGTGGACAAGAAGAAGTCCTGGAGTGGTGTGCAGTTCGCGCCGGGTGTCACGGTCGCGACCTTCAAGGAATTGGAGGCACGTCACCTGCCCAGAAGAGTGGAGCACGCGGTGCTGTACCGCGCGCCGCGAGCGACGGTCCGCGCGATCGGCCAGGGGCCGCTGCGCAGCCGCTCGCGACGGGCGCTCAAGATGTACGAGCGACGGGTGGCCGGCCGGGTGCACCGCAGAGTGTTCGTGCCCTTGCACCGCCGTCTGTGGCCCGATGCCCGGGCCCGCATGGTCAGCACGGCATTCGCCGCTCGCGGCGGGCTCGACCTGTTGGTGGTCAGTGATGCGCTGTCCGTTCCCCGTGCAGTGGAACTGATGGAAGCCTGGGCCGTTCGTGGGCCCCTCCCACGGGTTTGCTACGGCCTGGATTACGACGTACCTCCCACAGCTCAGCGATCGCCGATCGCCTCCACACAGGGACAACGATGAACAACCGTAGTGGCCGACGCCTTCGGGTGCTCTATCTGGCCTTCTACTTCCCGCCCTCGCGTGCCAGTGGCGTGTACAGGGCCAGGGCGACGGCCAACCACCTGGCGGAAAAGGACTGGGACGTCACCGTCTGCGCCGCGCCGCTCGACTTTCTCTACGACGTCATCGGGTCGGTCGACGAAGGCCTTTCCGAGACGGTCGACCCACGCATCAGAGTCGAACGACCGTCCCTGAACCAGTACTCCTGGCAGCAGGACCTCCGCAGCTTCAGCAGGCTGCGCCGCACGTTCCCGCTCATGGCGCGACGCCTTTACGAGTTCGGCCAGGAGAAGGTCTTCCCCGAGCGCTATGCCTCGTGGGCGAGGGCGTCGGTGGCCCGCGCACTGAAACTCCATGCGAAGAAGCGATTCGACGTCGTCATTGCGACGGGAAATCCCTTTGCCTCGTTCGGGGCGGCCTGGCTGTTCAATCGCCTCACCGGAGTGCCGTATGTCATGGACTACCGTGACTCCTGGACGCTGGACCTCTTCACCGACGAGCCGGCCTTCCCCGACGGGCACATCGCCTGGAAGTGGGAGAAGAGGGCCCTTGAGCGGGCCTCCGCTGCGGTCTTCGTGAATGAAGCACTGCGCGGCTGGCATGCGGAGCGCTACCCGGACGTGGCCGACCGCATGATGGTGGTCCCGAACGGCTGGGACGCCGATGTGATTCCCCCAGCCGCGGCGCCGGATGCGGAGCAGAAGCCGGCCAGTCCCGAGCAGGCGCCGCAACCGCTGAAGTTCGCCTACCTCGGGACGCTCACCGGCAAGCAGCCGGTGGAAGAGATGGCTGACGCCTTCAAGATCGCCCGTAGGCACCCGGAACTGGCCGACGCCGAACTGCAGATCCACGGGCACTTGGGATTCTTCAAGAACAGCCCCCAGGCGTTGCTCCAGCGCCTCGGTCTGGACGACGCCGTCCGTGAGCACGGGGAAGAGGACACCGGCCTTCGCTACTGCGGTCCGGTCTCCAAGACGGAAGTAGGGAAAGTCTACGAGGACGCCGATGTACTGGTGTTCTTGGCAGGCGGCGGGAAGTACGTCACCTCGGGCAAGATATTTGAGTACATGGCGTTCGGGCATCCCATTGTCTCCGTGCATGCGCCGGGAATTGCGGCCCAGGATGTACTGGAGGGATATCCGCTGTGGTTCAACGCGAACAGTCTTGACGTGGACGCGTTGGCTTCATCGATGGTGGCGGCCGGAAAGGCTGCCCGAGACCTCGGGCCGGAGCAGCGTGAATCGGCTCGGAGGCATGCCGATATTTACACGCGAGAGGCCGTTCTGGTTCCTTTTGAGGAACGACTGAGGGAAATTGTGGGTCACCCGGCCGCGGAGTAGGCGCGGGCACCCGCAGACGCAGACATGAAGTCGCCCCACCCTCCGTTCATGGAGGGTGGGGCGATGTCGTCGGGTGGCGCAGCTGCCCAGGCAGCCTCACCGTCGGACGTCTCCGGGACTGGGTGGCCTTGTCGTACGACAAGGCCACCCAGCTGTTACGCGTCTTTCGCAGCGTAGAGACTGCGGTCGAGATTGGTCGTCACCGTGAGGTTCGGATAGGTCTTGGCCCACTTCCACCCCGTGACCGTGCTGTTGATGTCGCACACGAACACGTGGTCCGTCAGATCCAGCCGCAGCTCGGGGAGCGCCTCGCGACGAGCGATGCGTGAGAGCAGCTGTGGTCTCACCTCTTGATAGCCGCGATTGAAGACATTCTTGTGGAACGCGTTCGCGGCCTTTTTGTGAACCCGTTGTGTGGCCGCAACCATGAGTTCGGGTGTGATGGTCCCTCGCCTCTTCCGGGCAGTTCTACGCGCACGGCTCAGAACGGCGCGCGGTACTCGATAGACCAGGAAGCGTTCGCCACGAGGAATACGCAGCTTCTTCTCGCCCTGCTCGATGCTCACCAGAACGGCGCGCGGATCCAGGCCGGTGCGCTGCCACACGGAAGTGTTGGCGGTCACTACCGTGACGTGAACACCGCGCTCCAGCAGATGGTTCGCGAAGTCCGCGATGCGGCGGGACTTGGGGGGCGTGAGGGCGAGCAGCACCGCCCGGCCGGCCGGCTCCGCCGGGGTCGCGGCGGCGGTGCTCCCCGGCTCGGTCCCGGGCGCGGCCGACGCAGCAGAATCAGGCCCTTCTGTTGCAACGGACTTCCCGCTCCGGGAGACCGTCGTATCGACAGCCGACGGCGAGGGGCGATCCAGATAGACGGCCATCAACTGCTGTGCCACAGCCGGAGCCCCGTACCGCTGCTCCAGTTCTTCGCGTGCCGCGGGCAGATCGAGTTCGGCCACGCGTGAACGCAGGTTCCAGTACGCGTCGGCGATGATCTGCGGGTCGTCGCTGACCTCCATCAGCGCCCCTGCCTCGGACTCAATGCCGGACAGGGTCTCCTCGGGTCCGAAACTACGGGTCACGAGGACCGGCAGCCCTGCGGCGACGGCCTCGACTATGGTCATTCCGAACGTCTCGACCTTGCTCGCGTGCACGAGCAGGTCATGCTGGTGCATCAGCCCGTTGACCTCGTCCGGGGCCACGGGAGGAAGGATGCGGAACCGGTCCGCAATCTCCAACTCCTGGGCGCGCGTGAGGAGTTCTTCCTCCAGGGCTCCGCTGCCCACCATGGTGAGGGTGGCCAGGGGTTCCTTTTCGGCGACGAGTGCGAATGCCTCCAGCAGCTCGCGCACCCCCTTGTGCTTGATCAGGCGGCCGACATACAGCCACTTGAGCAGGCTTGGGGAGTACTCGCAGCCAGGAGAGAACGCATCGAAATCGATGACGTTCGGTACCACTTGCAGTTTGTGTGCGAGGTCCGGGAACTCGGTCGCGACCTGATCGCGGAGATATGTGCTGACGCAGAGAAAGGCGTCCGCCCGCACCAGTACATCGCGGTAGAGCGCGCGTGCTGCGGGCTGAGCGAAGATCTTCTTCAGGAAGGTGACGTGCTCCGTGACCACGATGCGGGCGTCCGGCTGTGCCAGTCGCAGGGCGAGAACGCCACCGTAGATCCCGGTGTGGGCGTGAATGATGGGGGCCTTGATGCGGCCACCGGGCAGTGCTTTGCGGAGTGCGGTCTCCTGGGTGGTGACCCAGGGGCTGTAGTTCTTCCGGTGGATAAGGGGGACCGGGGCGCGGAGGAGCGTGCCTTCGGGTGTGTCGAGGACCGGGACCAGTTCCCTGTCGTCCTGGAGACGGTCCACCGTGATCTTGATGGCGTCGTTCAGCGGGGCGTCGGCGCGTCCGGACCAGTCCTCGGTGTGCAGGATCGAGACCCGGTCGAACCGGCCCGCCACGCTGCGCGTGGCCATTTGGACGAAGGCGCCGGCGTAGGGGTTGTTCGGCGAGGGATACCACGGCGTGATGACGGCGATGTCGGCAGGTTCGGCGGCTCGCTCCTGGTAAGGCTCCAGACGGAGCGTCACTTCGGGGCGAAGCTTCTTCAGCGTCCACGCGGTCGGCAAGCACTGGGCGTCGCCCGCGATCACCGTGTCGATGGAGGCGGCGGGCCCCGACTTCGCCAGGGCGAGCTTCTTCGTCGCCTTCTGGAGGGAACCGTGCTTGTCGGGGACGAGCTGGACGACCTCGACATTGGCGAGGCCGTCCAGCTCGGCGGCGGCATCCGCCCAGTCCTCGGTGTCGGGTACGACCAGCAGTACACGAACGCCGGATTCCGCCAGCCTCTTCACGTGCTCGCGTGCTGCTCGCACTCGGTAACTGCCGTGTGCGAGATAGAGCACGTGGCTATTCATTTACATCCCTTCGCACGTTCACTCTGCGCCCTGACGATGGTAGATGCGGCCTTATCGAGCAGGTCGCACATCCGTGCGGCGCAGTGTCCTTCAGCTTATCGCGGGCGCATCCTAATGAGGTGTCGACGGGCGCCTTGTGCAGCGCTTCCGGGGCGCCTCGCCCGGAGCGGATCAGCCGCTTCCGCAAGGAAGTGTTCAGCTGGTGAGATGACTCGTGCCGGCGCCCCGGCGGATGCCGGATCGCCAACTGGCCCGAGCGTGAACCGAAGAGTGCCTTGGCGGGGAAATGCCTGGGGTTCACGCGCGAAAACACAGGGCCGGTGAAGAGGACACCGGGCACTCGGCTTTCCATCGAGAGGCGGGCCGACGGCGCCGATGGGAAACCAGGTCGCCATCGGCCCCGTCCGGCACGGAATCAGGCCCCGCGCTCGGCGAGAACGCCGTCCTTCTCCTCGTACAGGGCGCCGCTCTGCGGACACTTCCACACGCCCGGTTCGCCGGCCTGCTCGGTCAGGCGCACTCCGCTGCGGCCGACCCAGCCGATCCGGCGGGCAGGGACACCGGCGACCAGGGCGAAGTCGGGTACGTCCTTCGTGACGACCGCGCCGGCCGCCACCATGGCCCAGCGGCCGATCCGGACCGGCGCGACACAGACCGAGCGGGCACCCAGGGAAGCGCCCTCTGCGACCTTCACACCGACGGCCTCCCAGTCGCCGCCGCGCTTCTGCCTTCCGTCGGGGTCGACCGAGCGCGGGTTGTGGTCGTTGGTGAGGACCACGGCCGGCCCGACGAAGACGCCGTCACCGAGTTCGGCGGGCTCGTACACGAGAGCGTAATTCTGCAGCTTGACGTTGTTGCCGATCTGCACGCCCGTGCCGACGTAGGCGCCGCGGCCGACCACACAACCTTCACCGAGCTTGGCACCCTCGCGGATCTGGGCGAGTTCCCACACACTGCTGCCGGCCCCGATCTCGGCGCGATCGTCGACCTGAGCGGTGGGCTGGACCCTGTAGTTCACTTGCCATGCCTTCCGGAGAGCGGACTTGCCGAGAGCATACGAGCCGGTGGTCGACAGCGGTGCACGCAGGTTCGCGGGTCACCCCACGCCGAAGCCCGGCCCGCGATGGATCCGCCCCTGGACGATGCCGGCCGGGGCGGGCAACGCCGAGCGAGCCTTCGGGGCTTCCTTCGGCCGGTCCTGATGCGCCAATGCGGGGCTGCCCTGCTGCTTCGACGTGGATCTCAGTGCCGCCTGCGGGGCGTCGGCCAGGGAACCGCGCACCCTCGTGACCCTGGCGGCGGTATCCCTTTCTTCTCCTTACTTCCCGCGCGGTGCACCGCGCGGGAAGCGGACAGCGGCTGCCGAGGGCCGAGCCGGTGCCCGGTGAACTGCCGACCCCGGTTTGACCCCCTGCAGGTGGCCCCGTAACCTTGACCCTCGGCGTGTTTCCATGCGCGCCCACCCCTGAGCACATTCCTCCTGGTGGACTCGTCCGTCAGGAGAGGCCGCTCATCCTTCCGGATCGTCGCGGGCTTCGGCCTGTGCGGGCGGCTGGCATCAGGGGATCCGTTCCGAGCGAAAGAGAGATCCGCGTGTACGCCATCGTGCGCAGCGGTGGCCGCCAGCACAAGGTTGCTGTCGGTGACATCGTTGAGGTTGACAAGATTTCCACTGCCCAGGTTGGCGACACGGTCGAGCTCTCGACCCTGCTCGTGGTCGACGGCGACGCCGTGACCAGCGACCCGTGGGTGCTGGCCGGGATCAAGGTCCAGGCCGAGGTCGTGGACCACCACAAGGGCGCGAAGATCGACATCCTTCGCTACAAGAACAAGACCGGCTACCGCCGTCGCCAGGGTCACCGTCAGCAGTACACGGCGATCAAGGTCACCGGTATCCCCGCGGCTGCGAAGTAAGGGACTGAGGAGACATGGCACACAAGAAGGGCGCATCGTCCACCCGGAACGGGCGCGATTCCAATGCTCAGCGGCTCGGCGTGAAGCGCTTCGGCGGTCAGGCCGTCAACGCCGGTGAGATCCTGGTCCGCCAGCGCGGCACCCACTTCCACCCGGGCACGGGCGTCGGCCGTGGTGGCGACGACACGCTGTTCGCACTCGCCGCCGGTGCGGTCGAGTTCGGCACGCACCGTGGCCGCAAGGTCGTGAACATCGTTCCGATCGCCGGCTGACTTTCGGCGCTCGTCGAGCGGTTTCTGCGGAGGCGGACCTCACTTCCCGTACGGGAAGCGGGTCCGCCTTTCGCGTGTTTCTCCCATGAGAGACGGCTTTCTCCCATGCGGGGACAGCACGAGTGAGACATTTCTGCATGTATGTAACTGGAGGTTCCAACCATGACCACCTTCGTGGACCGCGTCGAGCTGCATGTCGCCGCGGGTAACGGAGGCCACGGCTGTGCCTCCGTTCACCGTGAGAAGTTCAAGCCGCTCGGCGGCCCGGATGGCGGCAACGGCGGCCGTGGCGGCGATGTGACCCTGGTCGTCGACCAGGACATCACCACGCTCCTCGACTACCACCACAGCCCCCACCGCAAGGCCACCAACGGCCAGCCCGGTGCGGGCGACCACCGCTCCGGCAAGGACGGCCAGGACCTCGTCCTGCCGGTTCCCGACGGCACGGTCGTGCTCGACAGGAGCGGCAACGTGCTGGCCGACATGGTCGGCCAGGGCACCACGTTCGTCGCCGGCCAGGGCGGCCGCGGCGGCCTCGGCAACGCCGCGCTGGCCTCCGCCCGGCGCAAGGCCCCCGGCTTCGCGCTGCTCGGCGAGCCCGGTGAGGCCCGGGACATCGTCCTGGAGCTCAAGACCGTCGCCGATGTCGCGCTGGTGGGCTACCCGAGCGCCGGCAAGTCCTCGCTGATCTCCGTCCTGTCGGCGGCCAAGCCGAAGATCGCCGACTACCCCTTCACGACCCTCGTCCCCAACCTCGGCGTGGTCACCGCGGGCAGCACCGTCTACACCATCGCCGACGTCCCGGGCCTGATCCCGGGCGCCAGCCAGGGCCGGGGCCTCGGCCTGGAGTTCCTGCGGCACGTGGAGCGCTGCTCGGTGCTCGTGCACGTACTGGACACCGCGACGCTGGAGTCCGACCGCGACCCGGTCTCCGACCTCGACATGATCGAGGAGGAGCTGAAGCAGTACGGCGGCCTGGAGGACCGGCCCCGCATCGTCGTCCTCAACAAGATCGATATCCCGGACGGCCAGGACCTCGCCGACATGATCCGCCCGGACCTGGAGGCGCGCGGCTACCGCGTCTTCGAGGCGTCCGCCGTCGCCCGTACCGGCCTGAAGGAGCTCTCCTTCGCGCTCGCGGGCGTCATCGCCGAGGCGCGCGCGGCCAAGCCCGTGGAGGTGGCGACCCGTATCGTCATCCGCCCGAAGGCCGTCGACGACGCGGGATTCACCGTCACCCTGGAGGAGGACGGCATCTACCGGGTGCGCGGCGAGAAGCCGGAGCGCTGGGTCCGGCAGACCGACTTCAACAACGACGAGGCCGTCGGCTACCTGGCGGACCGTCTCAACCGTCTCGGTGTCGAGGACCAGCTGATGAAGGCCGGCGCCCGTGCGGGCGACGGCGTGGCCATCGGCGCCGAGGACAACGCGGTCGTCTTCGACTGGGAGCCGACCATGGCCGCGGGTGCGGAGATGCTCGGCCGGCGTGGCGAGGACCACCGTCTCGAAGCGCCGCGCCCGGCGGCGCAGCGCCGTCGCGACCGTGAGTCCGAACGCGACGAGGTGCAGCGCGAGTTCGACGACTTCAACCCGTTCTAGACCGTGGACCGGCGCCGGACGGACTCGTTCTGCGAGCCCGTCCGGCGCCGGGCGCGTTCTCCGCGCCGCGTGACCGGCGTAACCGAACCCGCTCAAGGGTGATTCATGCCGCTCAGCCGTGTGGCATCGGTCACCCGGCAGGGAAGCGTCAATTCCGGCATTCGCGCTGATCGCAAGGCAACAGAAGGTGTCGATATGGCGTGGGGGAGCCGACGTCCGCCTTGCGAGACGGTAACGGAGAGTGCAACCATCGCTGTATCTCCCAGCCCTCAAGGTAGGTCGTCTGTGTCTGCTCAGCACATAGCCAAAGCCCGAACCACAGCAGTCGTGCTGGCCGGCGGTACCGGCCAGCGCGTGGGTCTGTCCATTCCCAAGCAGCTGCTGAAGATCGCAGGCAAGGCTGTCATCGAGCACACGCTGTCGATCTTCCAGCAGGCCGACTCCATCGACGACGTCATCGTGCTGATGGCTCCGGGCTATGTGCCCGATGTGGAGAAGATCGTCGCCAAGGCCGGACTCACCAAGGTCACCAAGGTGATCGAGGGCGGCTCCACCCGCAACGAGACCACTGAGCGCGCCATCGCGGCCCTCGGCGAGGGCCTGGCCGAGGGAGAGGACCGCAACGTCCTCTTCCACGACGCCGTGCGCCCCCTGCTCTCGCAGCGTGTCATCAAGGACTGCGTGGACGCCCTGGACCGCTACCAGGCGGTCGACGTCGCCATCCCGTCCGCGGACACGATCATCGTGACCCGCACCCACGGCGGCGACGGCGAGTTCATCACCGACGTGCCCGACCGGTCCCGGCTGCGCCGCGGCCAGACGCCGCAGGCCTTCAAGCTCTCCACGATCCGCCGGGCGTACGAGGTCGCTGCGGGCGACCCGAACTTCCAGGCCACCGATGACTGCTCGGTCGTCCTGAAGTACCTCCCCGACGTGCCGATCTACGTGGTCGCGGGCGACGAGTACAACATGAAGGTCACCCAGCCGGTCGACGTCTTCATCGCGGACAAGCTCTTCCAGCTGGCCTCCACGGCCGTGCCGCAGCCGACCGACGATGCCGCCTACCGCGAGCTGCTCACCGGTAAGACCCTCGTCATCTTCGGCGGCTCGTACGGCATCGGCGCGGACATCGCGGCGCTCGCCGAGTCCTACGGCGCCTCCGTCTACGCCTTGGGCCGCTCCACCACCGGTACGCATGTGGAGAACCCGGAGCACGTCGACGACGCGCTCTCCAAGGCGTACGCGGACACCAGCCGCGTCGACTACGTGATCAACACCGCGGGCGTGCTCCGCATCGGCAAGCTGGCCGAGACGGACAACACGACCATCCAGGAAGCGCTGAACGTCAACTACCTGGCGCCCGTTCAGATCGCCCGCGCCTCGTACAAGTACCTCGCCGAGACCAAGGGTCAGCTGCTGCTCTACACCTCCAGCAGCTACACCCGGGGCCGCGCCGAGTACAGCCTCTACTCGTCGACCAAGGCCGCCATGGTGAACCTCACCCAGGCGCTCTCGGACGAGTGGGCGGGCGACGGAGTGCGGGTGAACTGCGTGAACCCCGAGCGCACCGCCACCCCGATGCGTACCAAGGCGTTCGGCGACGAGCCCGCGGGCACGCTGCTCTCTTCCGAGGCGGTCGCCAGGACCTCCCTCGACGTCCTGCTCTCCGAGATGACCGGCCATGTCATTGACGTACGGCAGCAGGACCCGACCCGAGGTGCCTCCGAGGCATCCGGCTTCGAACAGGCGCTGGCCGCTGTCCTGGACCGACAGGCCGATGTGTAATACTGCTTGACAATCGACTATTCGGACCTCTGCGGACGCCGCGTGCGAACTGCAGGGGTCCGAATTCGTGAAGCTCAGGCTTCACATTTTCCCCGCAAGGTAATCAGTCGGCATCCTCGGGAGCGGTACTTCGTGATTTCGAAAGCCATTCGCATGGCTCGAGTGGGCAGTGGTTCGGAGCTGGCCGCCGCCCTTCTCATGGCCCTGGGATTCCCGTGCATAATGCTCGCGGCAATAATCCCCAATCTGTGGTTCTTCGCAGGCGCTGCCGCGGTGACCTATCTCGCCGACCAGTATCTGCACCACTGCGGCAGTTACCTGGTCAACCGGCTCGCCGCGGTCCGCGCGGGGCTCTCGATCCGCTTCCTGGTCCGCCAGCTGCTGCTGATCCTGCTGCTCTCCCGTATGGGGTACGGAGAGCAGACGCTGTTCTACGTGACGGTCGCCTGCCTGCTGGCCTTCTACGGGCTCCAGGCACCGCAGAGCGCCGTGGTCACCCTCATCAAGCTCCGCCGGAGGCTCCCGGTGGTCACGCGCAACGTCGACCTGGACGGGGTGCGCATCCCGGATGCCCCGCCGGCGCTGCTGATGAACCGCTCCGCGGAGAAGATGCTCCATCTGGACATCTTCGCGATGGCGGGCGTGCTGGTCGCGGTCGAGACCGATCGGCACGGCATCGCCTACGTCGGTCTCGCCACCACGCTCGTTCTCGCGGCCTGCTACCTGGCGGCGCTCCTCCCGTACATCCGCCCCAAGCGCCTCGTGGCGCCCGACGCCAAGGTGCTGGGCGCGGTCAGTGCCTGGCTGCGCGAGTACCAGCCGACCGTGGTTCTCTACTTCTCCGGCTCCAAGGACTCGGCCTACCAGGTCAACATGTGGCTGGAGACCATGGCGCAGCTCGACGGGCGCCCGCTGATCCTGCTGCGCGAGCGCGCGATACTTCCTCAGCTGAACACGACATCGGTGCCGGTGCTCTGTGTGGCCGGCGGCGTGCACCTGATGAATCTGGACCTCTCGTCGGTTCGGGTCGCGCTCTACCCGGCCAACGTCGGCAAGAACATCCACCTGCTCCGGGTGCCGACGATGAAGCACGTATTCATCGGCCACGGCGACAGCGACAAGCTCGCCAGCGTCAACCCCTACAGCAAGGCCTACGACGAGGTGTGGACCGCGGGCCGGGCCGGCCGGGACCGTTACGCGCTGGCCGATGTCGGTGTGCGCGACGAGGACATCGTCGAGGTGGGCCGCCCGCAGCTGGCCGCCATCCAGTCGTGGACCGGTGCGCAGAAGAACCCGATCCCGACCGTGCTGTACGCCCCCACCTGGGAAGGCTGGGACGACAACCCGGGCAACACCTCGCTGCTGCTGGCCGGCGAGAACATCGTCAAGCGGCTGCTGAACTCCGAGAAGCCGGTCCGCCTGCTCTACAAGCCGCACCCCTTCACGGGCACCCGCAGCGCCAAGGCCAAGGCCGCGCACCAGCGGATCACCGCGATGATCGAGAAGGCGGGCGTCGAGCGCGCCACCGACCCCCGCTGGGCGAAGGAATCGGCCGCGCTCCAGCCGGTGCAGGCCGAGGCACGGGCCGAACTGGCCCGTATCGAAGCGCGGCTCGAGGCGCTGTCGAGCGGCGGCCACGTCGCCGGGGACGAGGCCGAGATGTCCCGCGACTCGCTGGCCGACCCGGCGCGCGAGGCCGAGATCGCGCGGCTCAAGGACGAGTGGAACGCCGCCTCCTGGCGCGCGTTCGGCTGGTGGGAGCACAAGGTCATCACGGGCGCCCGGA
The DNA here is from genome assembly GCF_036002945.1 of Streptomyces sp. NBC_01224. Lineage (NCBI taxonomy): Bacteria > Bacillati > Actinomycetota > Actinomycetes > Kitasatosporales > Streptomycetaceae > Streptomyces > Streptomyces sp. NBC_01224. The sequence goes on from NZ_CP108529.1 coordinate 6,138,249, forward strand.
TGCGTCTGTACGACTGCTTCAACGAGTCGGACGCCATGGTCTCGGACATCTCCAGCGTGGTGTCGGACTTCATCGCGAGCGGCAAGCCGTACGCGGTCACCGATTCGGCTGCGCTGGGTGAGGACGAATTCCGTAGGCAGAACACCGCGGTACGTGCCGCGGTCATCCTGTCCAATGCCGCGACCGAGCTGGACGCCCTGCTCACTGCGGTGGTGGATCCTGCCGCGGACACCTTTGCGGTCGACAGGCGTGTGCTGAAGGAGTACCTCCTCGGCCCCGACGAGCCCACCTCGATCGAGCAGTTCGACACGGCCGTGAAGGCGCTCGCAGTCAAGTCGGAGGCTCGGAACGCGGGCCTGGCGAGAAGCCTCGCCGAACGCGTGAGCAAGTGACGACCCACCTGGTCCGTTAACACGATTCATCAGGCCCGGCATAGCCCTGAAAGGGTTGTGCCGGGCCTTTGTGACAAAGCTCACTCTTTTGGTGTGCGGTGACGGGCAACCAACGCTCTGGGTCGACTGTCTTCTGTTGATGTGAACGAGAAGCCAATTCCTGACGTAACCGTGATCATCGGCGCATATGAGGCAATGCCTTACCTCATTCGCTGTCTCGAATCCGTGGAGGCGCAGACCATCGGCGCCGACCGGATCGAGATCGTGGCGGTCGACGACGGCTCGACCGATGGCACCGGTGAGTACCTGGAGGAGTTCGCGGCCCGGTCCGCGGTTCCGACGAGGGTGGTCAGGCAGGCGAATTCGGGCGGCCCCAGCGGGCCGCGCAATGTGGGTCTCGGCATGGCGCGGGGCCGCTATGTCTTCTTCCTCGACGCGGACGACTACTTCGGCGAGGAGGCCCTGGAGCGGATGGTCGCGAGGGCCGACCGGGCGAACACCGACGTGGTGCTCGGCAAGGTGATCGGGGTCAATCGCGGAGCGCCCCGGTCGATGTGGACAGCCACCAAGGACCGGGTCAATGTATACAATTCAAAGGTCATTTACACGCTGAGTGCGCAGAAACTCTTCCGGCGTGAAATGCTGGAGCGACTCGGCCTGCGATTCGATGAGGGACTCAAGACCGGTGAGGACGCGCTCTTCACCATGGAGGCGTATCTGCGGGGTGCCGGAGTCTCCGTCATCTCCAATTACACCTGCTATTACCTGGTCGGCCGGGACGACGGAAAGCACGTCACCAAGAGCGGCACCTATGAATGGCGCTTCGACTCCATGCGGGCCATGATGGCGCTCATTCACCGGCTTGAACCCGCCGGGCCGAAGAGGGATTTCTTGATGGTCCGCCCCTTCACGGTCGGGATGATGCAGCAGTTCGGTCCCGGCTTCCTCCGGGACTCGGAGGAGGTCCGGCGCCACAAGATGGAGCTCGCGGCGCCGCTCATGGACACGTACTGGAACGACGGCGTGGCGCGCCTGATCAAGGTCGCCGAGAGGCTGCGGCTCGCCGCTGTGGCGCGGGGCCGGGCCGATGTGCTGGTGGACATGCTGACGTATGTGCGGGCGAAATCCGTTCCGGATGTGGTCAGTTCACGGAAGCGGGACAAGCTCTTCCTCGCGTACCCGCACTTCCGGGACCGTTCGAGTGGTCTCTCGGACTCCGATTTCGAGGTCACCGTGCCCGACTGGCACGACGGCAAGCGCATCGAGAAGCCCGAGGTCGTAGCCCGCAGGGCGTCGCTGTCACGGCGCATAGTCCGGCGTATGCGGCGGGACGCGCGGCGCTGGAAGTTGCGGATCAGCGCAGGCTGAGCAGTCCCGCCATTGCCCTTGCTCCGGATGTGTGTCCGTATCTCGTTCACAGAGTTGACGCACTACGAATTGCGCAGCAATTCTCAGTAGAGTCGCCCAGCAGGTCGCAGCCGCGACAAGACCGATATCTCAACCATGAGGACTGGTCAAGTGAAGGCTCTCGTACTGTCCGGAGGGGCCGGCACCCGCCTGCGTCCCATCACACACACCTCGGCCAAGCAACTGGTGCCCGTCGCGAACAAGCCCGTGCTGTTCTACGGCCTGGAGGCCATCGCGGAAGCGGGTATCACCGAGGTCGGCATCATCGTGGGCGACACCGCCCAGGAGATCCGCGAGGCGGTCGGCGACGGTTCGCGGCTCGGCATCGAGGTCACGTACATCCCGCAGGACGAGCCGCTCGGCCTCGCCCACGCGGTGCTGATCGCCCGTGACTTCCTGGCGGACGACGACTTCGTCATGTACCTCGGTGACAATTTCATCGTCGGCGGCATCACCGGTCTGGTGGAGGAGTTCCGCACCGACAGGCCCGATGCGCAGATCCTCCTGACCCAGGTGCCCAACCCGACCTCCTTCGGTGTCGCGGAGCTCGACGCCGACGGCCGGGTAGCGGCCCTGGAGGAGAAGCCGAAGGAGCCCAAGAGCGATCTGGCGCTCGTCGGTGTCTACCTCTTCACCCCCGCCATCCACGAGGCCGTCCGTTCGATCGAGCCGTCCTGGCGGGGCGAGCTGGAAATCACGCACGCCATCCAGTGGCTGATCGACCAGAAGCGCGACGTGCGCTCCACCACGATCCGCGGGTACTGGAAGGACACCGGCAATGTCACCGACATGCTGGAGGTCAACCGGACCGTACTGGAGTCCATCGAGCCGTCCCACGAGGAGGCCGAGGTCGACGAGGACAGCGAGATCATCGGCCGGGTGCGGATCGAGGCGGGCGCCAAGGTCAGCGGCAGCCGCATCGTCGGGCCCGCGGTCATCGGCGCCCGGTCGGTGATCAGCGGCGCGTACGTGGGCCCGTTCACCTCGGTCTCGGAGGACTGCCGGATCGAGGACAGCGAGATCGAGTACTCCATCGTTCTGCGGGGCGCCTCCATCGCCGGTGTCCGCCGAGTGGAGGCGTCGCTCATCGGCCGTGACGTCGAGGTGACCCCTGCGCCCCGTTCCCCGTCCGCGCACCGACTCGTACTCGGCGATCACAGCAAGGTGCAGATCTCTTCATGACCACCAATATCCTGGTGACCGGCGGCGCCGGTTTCATCGGCTCGCACTACGTCCGTACGGTGCTCGGCCCCGAGGGTCCCGGCAACATCGCCGTGACCGTGCTCGACAAGCTCACCTACGCGGGCAACCCGGCCAACCTCGACGAGGTGCGTGACCACCCCGGTTTCAGGTTCGTACAGGGCGACATCTGTGATCCCGAGCTGGTCTCCAAGCTGATGGCCGAGCACCACCAGGTGGTGCACTTCGCCGCCGAATCCCATGTGGACCGCTCCATCGACGGCGGCGCCGAATTCGTCCGTACGAACGTCGTGGGCACCCACACTCTGATCCACGCCGCGCACCTGGCCGGCATCAAGACCTTCGTGCACATCTCCACCGACGAGGTCTACGGCTCGATCGACGAGGGCTCCTGGCCCGAAACCGATCCGCTCGCGCCCAACTCGCCGTACTCCGCGGCCAAGGCGTCCAGCGACCTGATCGCGCTCTCGTACCACCGCACCCACGGTCTCGACGTGCGGGTGACCCGCTGCTCCAACAACTACGGGCACCACCACTTCCCCGAGAAGGTCATCCCGCTGTTCGTCACCAACCTGCTGGACGGCAAGACGGTCCCGCTGTACGGCGACGGCGCCAACGTCCGCGACTGGCTGCACATCGACGACCACGTCCAGGGCATCGAACTGGTCCGTACGAAGGGCCGGCCCGGTGAGGTCTACAACATCGGCGGCGGCACCGAGCTCTCCAACAAGGAGCTGACCGGTCTGCTGCTCGACGCCTGCGGGGCCGACTGGGACACCAGCGTCACCTATGTGGAGGACCGCAAGGGCCACGACCGACGCTACTCGGTCGACTGCACCAAGATCCGCGAGGAGCTCGGCTACGAGCCCCGCAAGGATTTCCGCACCGGCCTCGCCGAGACCGTGCAGTGGTACCGCGACAACCGCGCCTGGTGGGAGCCGCTGAAGGACCGGGCCGCGCTGTGAGCGCCGTCTGGCTGGTCACCGGAGCCGCCGGGATGCTGGGCCAGGACGTCCTGGCCCGGCTCGCCCGTGAGGACGTCACCGCGGTCGCCGCGGACCGTGCGGCCATGGACATTGCGGACCCCGGATCGGTGCGTGCAGGCTTCGGCAAGCACCGCCCCGCCGTCGTGGTGAACTGCGCCGCCTGGACCGCTGTCGACGACGCCGAGTCCCAGGAGGACGCCGCGCTGCGGGTCAACGGCACAGGCCCCGAGGTCCTCGCCGCGGCCTGCCGTGAGCAGGGTGCCGTCCTCCTCCAGGTCTCGACCGACTACGTCTTCGCCGGGGACGGCGAGAAGCCCTATGCCGAGGACGGCCCCACCGGACCGCGCAGCGCCTACGGCCGCACCAAACTGGCCGGCGAGCAGGCCGTGCTCGACACCCTGCCGGACACCGGTTACGTGGTCCGTACCGCCTGGCTGTACGGCACGGGCGGCGGCAACTTCGTCCGTACGATGATCAAGCTGGAGGGCGTCAAGGAGACCCTTGACGTGGTGGACGACCAGCGCGGACAGCCCACCTGGACCGCCGATCTGGCCGACCTGCTGGTCCGGCTCGGACAGGCCGCCCTCGCGGGCACCGCCCCCGCGGGTGTCTACCACGGCACCAGCGGCGGCGAGACGACCTGGTTCGGTTTCACCCGGGAGATCTTCCGGCTGCTCGGCACCGACCCTGCGCGCGTCCGCCCCACCACCAGCGGGGCCTTCGTACGGCGGGCTCCCCGTCCCGCTTTCAGCGTGCTGCGACACGACCGCTGGGCGGAGGCCGGGATCGAACCGATCCGGGACTGGCGGGCGGCGCTGGAAGAGGCATTCCCGGCACTCCTCGCAGCGGAGCGGTCGTGATTGTCAAATTATCGTATCGGTAGTCAAATCCCGTCGAATTCCAAAGATGTGAACAACGAAGGTTTACATAGGGGAGAACGCTTACATCGCAGTGCGGTCATGGGGTAACTTCGCCGGGGACCAGACCAGTTGGTTTCCTCCGAAGGGCTGCTCCACGTGAACCGCCATGACTTTCTGCGTCAATTGCACCGCGTCTACCGGCCTCGGAACTATTTGGAGATCGGGGTCAACGACGGCAGGAGCCTGGCCCTCTCGCGAGTGCCCTCCGTCGCCGTCGACCCCGCCTTCCGCGTGGTGACGGACATCAGCTGCGACGTCCACCTGGTCAAGGCGACGAGCGACGCCTTCTTCGCCCGCAAGGATCCGCTGCTGCACCTGCGCAACGGCCGCAACCCGTTCCGCGCCCTCGCCCGCCGCGATCCCCTCAATGTGCTCGGCGGGGATCCGAAGCTGGAGCTCGCCTTCATCGACGGCATGCACCTCTTCGAGTACGCGCTGCGCGACTTCATGAACGTCGAGAAGCACGCCCGCTGGTCGAGCGTGATCGTGCTGGACGACATGCTGCCGCGCGATGTCGACGAGGCGGCCCGCGACCGGCACACCAAGTTCTGGACCGGTGATGTGTACAAGGTCGTGCAGGTGCTGCGCCGCTACCGTCCCGACCTGGTGGTCGTAGAGGTGGACACGGCGCCGACGGGTGTGGTCGCCGTGTTCGGCGCCAACCCGGAGAACGACATCTTGAAGAACGCGTACGACGAGATCATCGAGGAGTACGTCGTGCCCGATCCGCAGGATGTGCCGGAGGAGGTGCTGGTGCGGAAGAACGCCGTCCGGCCCGAGGCGCTGCTCGGCGCCGACTTCTGGCCGGCCCTGGCCCGCGCCCGCAACCTGCGCCGCCCCCGCTCGGCGTTCGCGCCCCTGCGGAGGCGCATCGAGGCCGTGACGGGCTGACCGGACCGAGACAGTACGAGGCCCCCCGTGATCCGCATGGACCACGGGGGGCTTCGGCGTTCCTGTCCGGGCTCAGCCGCGGGCGCGCAGCTGCGCGTAGTACGCCTGGCACGCCTCGTACGACGGCAGCAGGCCCTGTTCCTCGGCCTCGGCCAGCGAGGCGGCCGCGGCGTCCTTGTCGGACAGCAGCGGGGTGATCCCCTCCGGCCACTCGATGCCCAGCTCGGGGTCGAGCGGGTTGATGCCGTGCTCACGGCCGGGCGCGTAGCCCTCGGAGCACAGATAGACGACCGACGCGTCGTCCGTCAGGGCCATGAAGGCATGGCCGAGACCCTCGGCGAGATAGACGGAGTGATGGTCCGAATCGTCGAGCCGGACGGCTTCCCACTGCTTGTACGTGGGGGAGCCGACCCGGATGTCCACGATGACGTCGAGCACCGCGCCGCGTACACACTTGACGTACTTCGCCTGGCTCGGCGGCACGTCGGCGAAGTGGACGCCGCGCAGCGTTCCCTGGCTGGAGATGGAGAAGTTGGCCTGCGCGAGCTGCAGAGTGTGTCCGACAGCCTCGCTGAGCTCCGACGCCTTGAACCACTCGTGGAAGCTGCCGCGGCTGTCCGGGAAGACCTTGGGCTCGTGCACCCAGGCCCCTGCGATGGAGAGCTGCCGCATGCGATCACGTCCTTGTTCCGATGTGTTTGGTGCTGGCGCTGGTGGGACCGTCGTCGGCAGCGGATCAGCCGGTGAGCCGGGCGGCCAGACGGCGCGCGCGCTTCCGGCCCTGCGGCGGGAGCCTGCGCACGATCGGGCCGCCGACGGTGCGCAGCGCGCGACGCAGAGTCGCCTTCCGGCGTTGCGAGGCCGCCCCGACCATGATCGTGTCCGCGGCCTGGGGCAGTTCGGGATCCAGCTGGATCCTGCCGCCCTTGTCGACGGTGACGTCGCAGAGACCGAGCGCGGGGCCCTTCTCGCCGTCCAGCCGTACGGAGAGCTTCCAGGCGCCCGCCGCGACGCCGGGGGCGCGGCCGGGCACGGTGAGGTGGGCCCTGCCCTCCGTCGGTTGCAGCACGGTACGCAGCGTGTGCACGGCCGAGCCGGTTCCGTCGGCGGGGCTCAGGACCAGCTGGGCGTCGGAGGCGACGGTCGTGGTGGCGGTGAAGAGCTCCAGCCGGAGCTCAGGACGCCGACCCGGGGTCCGCAGAACGGGGCGGCCGCCCAGATAGTCGGCGAGCTTCTTGCTGCGACGGGCGACATCGAGCGTGAGGTTGCCGTGCGGGTCGGTGAAGTACGGGACGACGGCACGGGCCGGCGAGCCGAGCGAGGCAGGCAGGCAGGCGGCGTCCACCTCCGGTGCGCGGTCGGCACCCAGCCTTGCCTTGCGGACCAGGCCCAGGCCGCGCAGCGGCACCCAGATGTCCCAGAAGCCGCGGGAGACCCGGCCACGGCCCTTGACCGCCTCCGAAGACACATGGCCACTGCCGCTCAGGACGATCTCGCAGGCTCCGTCGCCGAGTTCGACGGTCCGAGTGGCGAACGTCGCGGGGCAGGGCCACTCGACGGCCGTCTCGCGATTGCGCAGGGACAGTTCGGCGGAGAAGCCGTCGATGTCATCGGTGACATCGAGGAGTTCGTCCTCGGCCAGCAGCCCGCCGCCGTTGTCCGGGTGCAGGAAGTAGCGGCCGTCCCGGCGCAGCAGTTTCACGGGGGCCTCGTCGTCGCCCTGGACCAGCCGAGCGGTGACGGTGACAGCGACGCGGCCGTCCGGCTGCCAGGCGAACTCCTCCAGACGTGCCGACGCCTTGACGGACCCGGCGAACCGGGCGATCCGGAGCAGCCCCTCCCGGTCGTCCCTGCGCAGGAGTGTGGACCGGATCCGCAACAGCGGGCCGAGGCCGTCGTGCACACCGTCGCCCATGAAGTCGATGGCCAGCGGCCTGATCGCGTCGCACATCTCGCCGAAGAACTCGGGCTGGTACTTGACCACCGCGGGTTCGCTGAGCCGGCTCAGCATCTCGACCCGGTAGAAGCGGCGGAGCAGCAGATCCCGGAACTTGCCCGGCTCGGTGTTGGCCACGACGACGTCCAGGACTTCGCGGAGGTTTCCGTAGTAGTGGGCCGGAACGATCCTGGTGGATCCGGCGTTCTTGCCGTCGTCGCGCCGGGAATAGAAGTAACAGGTGTAGTTGCCCAGGATGGAGACGACTTCGGCCGGGAAGTACGCCTGCATCATGTAGAGCTGGTCCTCGAGACGGCGCTTGCCCTCGGGGTAGGCGATGCCGTTCTTGCGGAGGAACTCCGTCCGGAACATCTTGTGCGGCGTGAGGCTGTCGTACAGAGGGGCGTCGCGCAGGGTGCACTTCTCGCGGTTCTTCTTGAACACGCCGTGCGGGACACCGCGGAAGTTGCTGGCCACCTTGCCGATGACGATGTCCGAGCCGTTGCGGTGCCCCATCTCGTACAGCCGGCGCAGCGCGTCGGATGCGAGATGGTCGTCCTGGTCCACGAACTGGACGTACTCGCCCTTCGCTTCGTCCACACCGACGTTGCGGGGCTTTCCGGGCCATCCGGAGTTGGGGATGGTGATCACCCGGAAATGAGGGTGTTCCGCCGCCAGCTTTTCGAGCCGCTCAGGAGTGTCGTCCGTGGATCCATCGTTGACGAAGAGAACTTCGAACTCCCCTGCAGGGAGGGTCTGTCGCAGAAGTGAGTCGATGCAGGGGTCGATGTACTTGCCCGGGTTGTAAACCGGAATGACGACACTTACTTTGACTGGCATCGCTGCTGTCCCATGTCTGGTAGAGGTCCCTGGAGATGGCGGCGGATGCGGGGCCGACACTGCACACTGCCGAAAACGGGGGAGGGCCGCCGTCACGCACCCTATCGGCTGTTAGATGAGCGAGATGTTCCGATGGTTGCGCCGGTTGGCGCGCTTCGATTCTTCCGCGCGCGTTCGCCCGGCGCCGGTGTACCACGTCGAGAAGCCGGTCATTCGATGTGAGCAATGAGCTCGACTGTTGATGCGGCTGTCCATCTCTTCGGCGGCGGGGCCGGACACACGGGCCATGGAGCCGCTCACACGTCCACGGGCCGGAACGCACAGGCGCCGATTCCGCCGCTCGCGTAGATTGCCAGGGCTGGGCGAGCCGACTCATTGGGGATGTACGTGTCAGGGGCAAGGCAGGGCGTCACAGAGGCCCGCAGGATCGTGGTCAAGGTCGGTTCCTCGTCCCTCACCACCGCGGCGGGCGGCCTCGACGCGGACCGCGTCGACGCGCTCGTTGACGTACTCGCCAAGGTGAGGAGCGGCGGGGAGCGCGAGATCGTGCTCGTCTCCAGCGGCGCCATCGCGGCCGGGCTCGCCCCGCTCGGGCTGCACCGCCGGCCCAAGGACCTGGCCAGACAGCAGGCCGCGGCCAGCGTCGGACAGGGACTGCTCGTCGCCCGCTACACCGCCTCCTTCGCGCGTTACGGCGTACGCGTCGGCCAGGTGCTGCTCACCAGCAACGACACCAGCCGCCGCGCCCACTACCGCAACGCCTACCGCACCCTCGACCAGCTCCTGGACATGGGTGCGCTCCCGATCGTCAACGAGAACGACACCGTCGCCACCGACGAGATCCGGTTCGGCGACAACGACCGGCTCGCCGCGCTCGTCGCCCATCTCGTCCGCGCCGACCTGCTGGTCCTCCTCTCGGACGTGGACGGCCTCTACGACGGCGACCCCAGCACCCCGGGCACCTCACGGGTCGCCGAAGTGGCCGGCCCCGAGGATCTCGCGGGTGTCGCCATCGGCAGTGCGGGGAAGGCGGGCGTCGGCACCGGTGGCATGGTCACCAAGGTCGAGGCCGCCCGGATCGCCACGGCCGCCGGAGTCCCGGTCGTCCTCACCTCCGCGAGCCGGGCCGCCGACGCGCTGGCCGGACGCGACACCGGCACGTACTTCCACCGCACCGGACGCCGCTCGGCGGACCGACTCCTCTGGCTGGCCCACGCCTCCACCCCGCAGGGCTCGCTGACCCTCGACGACGGGGCCGTACGGGCGGTCGTCGAGCGGCACAGCTCGCTGCTGCCCGCAGGAATCGCCGCGATCGAGGGCGAGTTCTCCGCGGGGGACCCGGTGGAACTGCGCGACCTCGCAGGCCGTCCCGTGGCTCGCGGACTCGTCAACTTCGACGCCAAGGAGATTCCGCAGCTGCTCGGCCGATCCACCCGCGACCTGGCACGTGAACTCGGTCCAGCATATGAGCGCGAGGTCGTACACAGGGACGATCTTGTCGTCCTGCACCCCTGACAGACCCCCTGAAACGGCTGAAAGTCCAGCCTCGGGGCAGGGACCTTCACGAAAAGCGCCCCATCGTCGGCCGCGGACTGGTCAACTTTGTAACGGGGACACAGCGGGGTACAGCACAGCAAACGCATTCACAGGAGGCCGCCGGTGAGACGAGCGCGCCCGGGGGCGCCGCCCCGAGGAACGGGTGGCCGGGCCCTGACCAGTGTCGGAGCAGGTGTCGGCTTCGACGAGAGCCGGTCCATGGACCGCAAGGACGACCGGACCACCGGGCCCGAGCCGACGGTGGCGAAGGAGGAGCGCACCCCGTCGAGACTCTGGCACATCACGCTCAGCGTCTCGGGCGCCGCGATTCCGCTGAAGGAGGTCAGACGGGGTCTCGAACAGCTCGCGCACGACCATCCCTTCCTGCTGACCAGCCGGTACGCCAACGACCACGCGGAGATCCGCTACTGGGAAGAGGCCCGTGACCTGCACGATGCGGCGGCCGTCGCGCTGCGGCTGTGGGGGGAACACCGCTCGACCGCCGGGCTTCCGCCCTGGGAGATCGTCGGCCTGGAAGTCATCGACCGAGAGACGTACCACCAGCGCGTCGCCGAGGGATACGGGCCGCCCCCGGCCGCCCCGGTCGGCGTGCACCCGTACTGAGCGCGGCGGCGGCCCCCGGGGCAGTTGTCTCGCATCACGGGATACGTGACGGATGCCCGCAGTGTGCGCACTACCCTGCGGGCATGACCACGCTCTCGCCGTACGACAACATGTCCCCGGTCGCCCAGGCCGCCTACCGGGCACGCTCCGCCGCCGCCGACATCGCGCCACTGCCGCGCGCGGCGAAGGACGACGCGCTGCTGGCGATCGCGGACGCGCTGGAAGTTCGGACGGGTGAGATCGTCGCGGCCAACGCCGAGGACGTCGCTCGCGCCCGTGAGGCCGGGACCAGCGAGTCGATCGTCGACCGGCTCACCCTCACCCCGGAACGGATTCGCGCCATCGCCGCCGATGTGCGGGACGTCGCGGCGCTGCCCGACCCGGTCGGCGAGGTCGTCCGCGGCTCGACCCTGCCCAACGGCATCGACCTGCGACAGGTCCGGGTACCGCTCGGCGTGGTCGGGATCATCTACGAGGCCCGGCCCAATGTGACGGTCGACGCCGCTGCCCTCTGCCTGAAATCGGGCAACGCCGTCCTGCTGCGCGGCTCGTCCTCCGCGTACGCCTCCAATGTCGCGCTCGTACGGGTGCTGCGCGACGCGGTCGGCGGCTCCGGCCTCCCGGCCGACGCGGTGCAGCTGGTGCCGGGCGAGAGCCGCGACTCGGTACGGGAACTCATGCGGGCGCGCGGCCTCGTCGACGTCCTCATCCCGCGCGGCGGCGCCTCGCTGATCCGCACAGTGGTCGAGGAATCCACCGTTCCGGTCATCGAAACAGGCACCGGCAACTGCCATGTGTACGTGGACGCGCAGACCGACCTCGACATGGCCGTCGACATCCTGATCAATTCCAAGGCGCAGCGCCCGAGCGTCTGCAACGCCGCCGAGACGCTCCTGGTCCACAAGGACATCGCCGCGGACTTCCTGCCCCGGGCACTGGACGCGCTGGCCGGCGCCGGGGTGACCGTGCACGGCGACGAGCGGGTCCTCGAATACGCCGAGGGGTCCAACGCCACTGTGGTGGCGGCGACGCCGGAGGACTGGGAGACCGAGTACCTCTCGTACGACATCGCCGCGGCCGTCGTGGAGTCGCTGGACGCGGCCGTCGCGCACATCCGGCTCTGGTCCTCCGGTCACACCGAGGCGATCGTGACCACCTCCCAGGCCGCGGCCCGCCGCTTCACCCAGTTGGTGGACTCCACGACGGTGGCCGTGAACGCGTCGACGCGCTTCACCGACGGCGGTCAGTTCGGCTTCGGCGCCGAGATCGGCATCTCCACGCAGAAGCTGCACGCCAGGGGGCCGATGGGCCTGCCGGAGCTGACCTCGACGAAGTACATCGTCACGGGCGACGGCCACGTGCGGTGACCGTCCGGCTGCGGTGAATGTTGCGGGCTCCCTGCCCAGAACGACCCGGCGGGGCTAGTCTGGAGCCGTGCCGGACGACGTGGGGGGCAGGCCGTTCCCGGACGGCTGGGAGCCCGACGACGACCGCGGGGGCGCGGACGAGGACTTCGCCTCCGTGGTATTCGACGAGGATTTCGTACGGGCCGCCGAGATCCATGAACCCACCGCCGTGGAGCGACTCCTGGCGGCTGCGCAGGCGCGCGCCGAGGCCGAGGCGTCAAGAGCGCGGGCGGGCGGCGGTCCGCCGGATGACGAGCTCTATGACGAGGGATACGGGCCGGGCGGCGCATATGGCCGCGGGAGCGCCTACGGCGACCCGCTGGACCCCGATGGCGACGGCGCGTACGGCAGCGGCCCCTACGGGCGCCACGGCGGTGTCCTGCGCCCCTACCGGGGTGCAGCGCGCTGGCACCGGCCGGTGGCCTGGCTGCTCGCCGTGCTGATGGGCATCGGAATGGTCGCGCTGGCCTTCAGCGCCGTCTACCGCAACACCTCGGGCAACCGCCAGGACCCCGCCCCGCCACCCGCCACGACCGGCGTGGACAGTGCACCCGGCCCCGTCCCCAGCGCCATCCCGTCGGGCTCGGCCGGCTACCTCCGCCCCACGGTCTCAGCGGTCCCGCGCCCGTCCTGAGGGCGGTCGGCCGGGGCCCCGGGGCAACTCTCGGGCGGTTCTCTCGCGGCTGGGCGTTTACCCCGGTCGTAATCGACCTACCCTGAAGGTGTGACCCCTCTCTCAGAGGGGGCTTCTCACTCGTCCGTACATGCGTAGTCATGCGAACTCATGACGGGCAGGCCCTGTCCGAAGCCATTCGGCCGAAGCAGAGCGAAGCGTTTCGGCCCCGGTCGGTGACGTGGAGTCGGGAGAAGTCATGGCAGACCGCGGAGAACCACCAGAAGGTCCGCCCGAGAGCGCGCCGGGCGGCGGTGAGGACGAGTACCGGTCACTCGTCTTCGACGAGTCGTTCGTGCGTGCTGCCCGGCTGAAGGAATTCTCCGCCCAGGAGCGCATGGGGGACCACGCCCGTGCCGTACGCAGCCTCCCGGCCCGGGGTTTCCGCGCCGGCTCCAAGGCAGCCATCGCCCTGATCCTCCTGATCGCCCTGGCCTTCGGAACGGCCGTGTACATGGGCTTCCGCCACCCCTACCAGGCGCCCGTCGGCAGAAGGGCCGAACCTCTGAGGTCGACCGTCGTCCCCCTGGCTCCCCAGGGTGCCGTACCCGGCGGAACCGCCGCCGACCTCCTCGCGAAGAGCCCCGCCGCACAGTTCGAAACAGGTGCCGCAGGCATCAATCTGCCGGCGATCCGAGGGACGGACAACTTCTCGGACAGCCAGGTCGCGACGGCCCTGACCACGGTCAAGGACTACCTGGTGGCGTCCTCGCTCGACCCCGACGTCCTCACCGGAAACGCGGTGCGGCCGGTGGAACTGCTGCTCGACCCGGACCAGATGGCCCAGTTCGACCGCAGCATGAGCCGGCCGGACGACGACGGACAGCATGCCGCCACCGGCTGGCTGGTGCGCTTCGACCCGGCGAAGGTGGCACTGGCCGCTCCGGACATACGGGTCCGGGGCACCCTGGGCTACACGGAGGCGGGGTCCGACACCCTGGAGGTGGTGTCGGACCACACCTTCACATACACGCTCCGCCCGGCGGTCTCGGGACCCCAACGGGCAGGTGGCGCCTCGCTCTTCACCGTACGGCGCGAGTTGCACTTCCGCTTTGACCGGGAAGACCTGCGGCTGCACCGGCTGGAGCTGCGCACCAGCTACGCACAGGCCGGACCGCAGGCGTGCCCGGCGGACACAACCGGTGCGCTGCGGCCGCTGCTCGCCGGGCAGCACGCCGTCTCCCGCGGCCCCGCGGGCACAGACCCGTACGCGACGGACCGGCCCACTGCGGCGCTGTGCGGGACGCTGATGGTCAGCTCCCAGCAGCCCCGGGCTCATCAGGGTTCCGAGGCTCCTGGGGCCCCGCAGAGCCCGCGGAGCCGTCCGTAGCACCGCCCTTGCCGGCTGCGCCCCCGCCTCCTTGACCGGTGAACTTGTCGCGGAGCTTGCCGCCCAGGTCCCCGGCGCCGCCCGCTATGTCGCCGACCAGCTTCATCAGCGGATCCTTGCTGGTGCGCACCGTGTCCGCGTAGTGCGCCGCGGACTCCCGGATGGAGTCCGTCACCGAGGTGTCCTTGTCCTCGTCGCGCCGCGGGTAGTGGCCGTCCATGATCCGCTGGTAGTCGCGCGTCTCGGACCACTTCTTCAGCTCGGCCGCGCGCACCGTGGTGAAGGGGTGCGAGCGGGGCAGCAGATTGAGGATCTTGAGCACTGAGTCGCGCAGATCGCCGCCCTTCTCGTACTCGTCGGCCTGGGCGAGGAAGGCGTCCACATTCATCTCGTGCAGATGATTGCCGCCCGCGATCTTCATCAAGCCGCGCATCGACGCCTGCAGATCCTGTCCGACCAGCAACCCCGCCCGGTCTGCCGACAGCTCCGACTTGCGGAACCACTCGCGCAGTGCCGTCACGATCGCCATGATCGCGACGTTGCCGAGCGGGATCCAGGCGACCTTCAACGCGATACTGGTGAGGAACAGCAGAATCGTGCGGTACACGGCGTGGCCGGAAAGGGCGTGTCCCACCTCGTGGCCGATGACGGCCCGCATCTCCTCCTCGTCGAGCAGCTCCACCAGCCCCGTCGTCACCACGATGATCGGCTCGTCGAGACCGATACACATGGCATTGGGCTGCGGGTCCTGGTTGACGTACATCGGCGGGACCTTTTCCAGGTCCAGGATGTAACAGGCGTCCCGCAGCATGTCGTTGAGGTGGACGAACTGCGCGTCGCTCACCCGGACGGAGTCGGAGAGGAAGAGCAGTCGCAGGCTGCGCTCGGGCAGCAGACCGCTCAGTGTCTTGAACACGGTGTCGAAACCGCTCAGCTTGCGCAGGGCCACCAGGGCCGAGCGGTCCGCCGGGTGTTCGTAGGCCCGGGACGAGATCCCTGCGAAACGCCTGCGCTGCCTGCTCGGCACGTTCTCGTGGCTCTCGTGGCTGCGTTCGGTCATGAATGGGCCCCCTGTTCGTACGAGACGTCGCTCGCCCCCTGACAATCCCAGCGTAGGTGCTGGGGCTACGGTGTGCGGGGGGCTGTGGATAACTGAGGAGACGCCCGACATGCCGCATACCGTTGCTCTGCTCGCCGCCGCATCCGAGGATCAGGGGCCCGGCAATACGCTCCGCATCGTGCTGCTCGCCTCGCTCGTCGGAGCTGTCCTGCTCGGCTGGTTCCTGCTCCGCGGATACCGCAACGACGACAACAACGACTGAGTCGGCGTGAGCGTGCCCGGGGCGCCCGCATACGATGTGAGCGACGTCTTCCTTCCGACTCCCGATCGATAGGTCCTGCCGAAGATGAGCCTCACGAGCACCGCGCACCAGCTGGTCACCCTCGCCGCCGAGGGCGGCGAGCACGGTGGCAACCACGAAAGCCTCAGCCCGTATCTCACCGGAGGCGGTGCATTCGTCGTGCTGCTGCTCCTGCTGTGGATCACCACTCGCTTCAACCGCGACCGCTGAGGCGGAGGCGTACAGCTGTGCCAGTAGGCTCTGCACGCATGGGAGAGCAGGAAGTGCCTACCGGCCGCGGGAAGCGCCGAATCGGCGTGATGGGCGGGACATTTGACCCGATTCATCATGGACACCTGGTGGCGGCCAGCGAAGTGGCCGCCCAGTTCCACCTCGACGAGGTGATCTTCGTCCCGACCGGGCAGCCGTGGCAGAAGAGCCACAAGCACGTCTCCCCGGCCGAGGACCGCTATCTGATGACGGTCATCGCGACGGCGTCCAACCCGCAGTTCTCGGTCAGCCGGAGCGACATCGACCGCAGCGGGCCGACATACACCATCGATACGCTGCGGGACCTGCGCGCGATCCACGGCGACGCGGACCTCTTCTTCATCACCGGCGCCGACGCGCTCTCCCAGATCCTCACCTGGCGGGACGCCGACGAACTGTTCTCCCTCTCCCACTTCATCGGTGTGACGCGGCCGGGGCACGTGCTCGCGGACCCCGGGCTGCCGGAGGGCGGGGTCTCCCTCGTGGAGGTGCCCGCGCTCGCGATCTCGTCCACGGACTGCCGTGAGAGGGTCGCGCAGGGGGAGCCGGTCTGGTACTTGGTGCCGGACGGCGTGGTCCGCTACATCGACAAGCGCCAGCTGTACCGCGGCGAATGAGCCACGCAGAGGGGCACCGGTGAACGACCGACAGAACCCGTACGACCCGTACTACCAGCAGCCGCAGATCATCGGCTACGACGAGTACGGGCAGCCGGTGTATCAGCAGCCCGGACAGCAGTCGTACGACCCGTATGCGCCTCAGCAGCCCCAGCAGGAGCCGCATCAGGCCGACCAGGGGTACGGATACGACCCGTACGCCCAGCCTCAGCAGCAGCCGTACGACCCGTACGCAGCCCCCCAGCAGCCGCAACAGCCCCAACAGCAGGCATACGGCGGCTACGACGGCTATGGCTACGACACCGGCCGACAGCCCGCCGCGGTCGACACCACCCAGCAGTGGAACATCCCGCAGCAGGCCGCCGCACAGCCGTCCCCGCCCGCACCCGCGCCGGCCCGGCAGGAACCCGAGCCCGAGCCCGACTTCGAGGCCGGCCCGGAACCGGCCGTCCCCGGGCAGCGCCGAGCCGACCGCGACTACCGCACAGAGCAGTTCTCCTTCATCGAGGAGCCCGACGAGGACTCCGAAGACGTCATCGACTGGCTGAAGTTCACCGAGAGCCGCAGCGAGCGGCGCGAAGAGGCACGGCGTCGCGGCCGCAACCGCATGGTCGCGCTGATAGTCGTGGTGGTCCTGGTGGTGGTCGGCGGGGTCGGCTACCTCTGGTCCGCCGGCAAGATCCCCGGACTCTCCGGCTCGGAGAAGGACAACACCGCATCGACGGGCCCGCAGCAGCGGGACGTCATCGTGGTCCATCTGCGCAACACCAAGAAGGGCGGCACCTCCACGGCGCTGCTCGTCGACAATGTGACGACCAAACAGGGGACCACGGTCCTGCTCCCCAACTCGCTCGCGGTCGCCGACGACGAGGGCGTCACGACCACCCTCGGCAAGTCCGTGGAGGACGACGGCACCACGGGTACCCGCGATTCCATCGACACACTGCTCGGCACCAAGATCAGCGGCACGTGGCGGCTCGACACCCCCTATCTGGAGACTCTCGTCGATCTGGTCGGCAGCATCGAGGTCGACACCGACACCGAAGTGCCCGACACGAAGAAGGGCGCTTCCCCCCTGGTGAAGAAGGGTGAGGCGCAGACCCTGAGCGGCCAGATGGCCGTTGCATACGCCACTTACCGGGCACCCGGTGAGGCGGAGGCGAAGCAGCTCACGCGGTTCGGGGAGGTCATGCGGGGCGTTCTGCGGAAGATCTCGGACGATCCGAAGGCCGCCACGGTCACCGTGCAGACGCTGGCGCAGATCCTCGACCCGTCGCTCCCCGAGAAGGATCTCGGTGCCTCGCTGGCGAAGCTCGCCCAGCATGCCAAGGCCGGCGACTACAAGACGGCACTGCTGCCGGTGCAGGCCGACGGCACCCTTACCGACGCGGCCACCGAGAGCGTCGTCAAGGACATCCTGGGCGGCACGGTGAAGGCTCCGGAAGCCGGTGCGGCGGTGCGGGTCGGGATCAAGAACGCCACCGGTGACAAGGACAGCACGGAGTCCGCCCAGATCAAGCTGGTCAACGGCGGCTATGTCTTCGTCGGCGGCGGAACGGCCGAGACCGCGGCGCTGTCCGAGGTCGTCTACAAGACCGCGGCGGACAAGGACAAGGCGACGCAGGTCGCCAAGACCCTGGGCCTGCCGACGAGCGCGCTGAAGCAGGGCAAGCCCGCCGCGAACGCGGATGTGTCCGTCGTGCTGGGCCAGAACTACGAGATCAAATGACCGGGACCGCACCGCCCGGATGATGTCGATTCGATCTTCGAACATTCGCTGCGTGGGCTGTCGGCGGTCCGTGAGACCCTAGAGGTTGATCTGACCGCCGACGAAAGCCTGCTTGTGACCGCCACGGACCGCTCCATCGAGCTCATCAACGCCGCCGCTCAGGCGGCCGCCGACCGGCTCGCGCACGACATCATCGCGTACGACGTCAGCGACGTGCTGTCGATCACAGACGCCTTCCTGCTGGCTTCGGCCCCCAACGACCGCCAGGTCAAGTCGATCGTCGACGAGATCGAGGAGCGGCTCCAGAAGGAACTCGGCGCCAAGCCGGTGCGCCGTGAGGGCGACCGCGACGCGCGCTGGATTCTCCTCGACTACGTCGACATCGTCATCCATGTCCAGCACAGCGAGGAGCGGGTCTTCTACGCGCTGGAGCGCCTCTGGAAGGACTGCCCCGAGATCGCGCTCCCCGAGGACGCAGTCAAGACCCGGGGCAAGGCCGCGGAGCACGCCCAGCTCACCGGCAGCACGGAAGGTGAGCGGAGCTGAACGGCAGCGGAAGCGGCAGGGGCCGCAGGATCGTTCTCTGGCGACACGGCCAGACGGCATGGAATCTGGAGCGCCGGTTCCAGGGCTCCACGGACATCGCGCTCACCGAGGCCGGCGTCGGGCAGGCCCAGCGGGCCGCCCGGCTGCTCGCCTCGCTGAAGCCGGCTGCGATCGTCGCCTCGGATCTGCAGCGGGCGGCGGCCACGGCCGCCGAGCTCGCCGCGATCACCGGCCTCGAAGTAGCGCACGACGCGGGACTGCGCGAGACCTACGCGGGCGCCTGGCAGGGCCTCACCCACGAGGAGATCGTGGAGCTGTACGGCGAGCAGTACGCCGCATGGAAGCGCGGCGAGCCCGTGCGCCGCGGCGGCGGTGAGCTGGAGACCGAGGTCGCCGACCGGGCCGCCCCTGTCGTACTCGGACACGCCGAGAAGCTGCCCGACAGCGGCACACTCGTCGTGGTCAGCCACGGCGGCACCATCCGCACCACCATCGGTCGGCTGCTGGGTCTGGAGGCGCACCACTGGGAAGGGCTCGGCGGGCTCTCCAACTGCTGCTGGTCGGTGCTGGGCGAGGGCGCGCGGGGCTGGCGCCTGCTGGAGCACAATGCCGGCACGCTGCCGGAGCCGGTGCTCGGCGACGACACGTAGGAGCGCCGGGGCCTGGGGGTGCCATGGGCCTGCCTGCGAGGCGGGCCCGCACGGCGCTCGGCGGCCACCTCCGGGCGGCGTCGGCCGGATTTCACTTTCTGGCTGGTCACAGGCTAAAGTTCTTCTTGTTCGCAGCGCGGAAACGCAGAGAAACACGGCGAACAGCGGGGCTATAGCTCAGTTGGTAGAGCGCCTGCATGGCATGCAGGAGGTCAGGAGTTCAATTCTCCTTAGCTCCACAATCAAGATCCCGTCCCCATCAGGGGGCGGGATCTTTGCGTTCCCCCTGACTGTCCGGCCTGGGGTCCCGTCCGGCCGTCCGATGCCCTGACTGTACGTCCGGTCGCCCCTCCCGGCGCCGCAGCGCCGCCACCTGCTCGCCGCTCTCCTCGTCGGCCGGGGTGTAGGCCACGATCCGGCACTCCGGCAGGCCGTTGACGGACAGCGATACCGAGGTCATCCGTATCTCGTCGGTCGCCGCCCAGTGCCGGAAGGTCTTCACCCGCGGTCCCGGCGGGGCGACATCCCCACTGCGCCACAGTTCGGCGAAGTACGGGCTGGCGGCCGAGAGCTGTTCGACGAACGATTCCCAGGCGGGCTCGCCCGTATGGCGTCCGTAGGCTCCCCGCAGCGTCGCCACCATGATCGGCAGTTCCTGGGTCCGGTGGACGACGGGACAGGCCTCCTCGGGCACCGTGAACAGCGTCCACAGCACATTGCGTACGCTCGTTCCCGCCATTTCGGGGACGCCGAACAGGTTGCGGTAGGCGGGATTGGTGGCCAGGACGTCGTACCGAGTGTTGTAGACCACGGCTGGGTGCGGATCGAGTGCGTCGATGATGCCCTGGATCTCGGGCCCCACCTCTATAGCGTCGGTCTGTCTGCCCGGGGCGTAGGCCACCTCCGCCAGATGATAGAGGTGCTCGCGCTCCGGCGCGTCCAGTCGCAGGGTGCGCGCCACGGCGTCCAGGACCTGTGGTGAGGCGTTGATCGGACGGCCCTGTTCCAGCCAGGTGTACCAGGTGACACCGACGCCGGAGAGCTGTGCGACCTCCTCGCGGCGCAGGCCCGGGGTGCGGCGGCGCAGTCCGGGCGCCATGCCCACATCGGCGGGTGTCACCCGCGCCCGGCGGTTGCGCAGAAAGGCCGCGAGCTCCGGACGCCGCCGGTGTTGCTCCTGCTGATGTGCCGTCACCATTGTCACGCCCCCATCGTCGGTGCTCTGCACGGGAGTTGCCAGGTGCTGTCAGTGCCAGCATCAGCGGGCTCTCGTTACCCGTATTCGACCGGGGTCAGGCTCTATGCCATGACGACGATCTCAGAGGCAACTCCACGTTCCGTAACCAGTAAAGACGCCACCACTGTCAAACGTCCCGGCAGAGTGCTTGCCCTGGTGCTCGCGGCTCAGTTCATGGCGCTGCTCGACATCTTCATCGTCAACGTCGCCGCCCCGACGATCCGGAGTGAACTCGGCGCCTCCGGAGCCGGGTTGCAGCTCATCGTGGCCGGCTACACCATCACGTACGCCGTGCTGCTCATCACCGGTGCCAGGCTCGGCGGGCTGCTCGGACACGGCCGGGCTCATCTGGCCGGACTCGCCGTCTTCACGGCTGCCTCGCTGGCCTGCGGACTTGCCGCGGGAACCGGGCAGTTGATCGCCTTCCGGCTGATCCAGGGGGCGGGTGCGGCGGTGATGATTCCGCAGGTGCTCAGCCTCATTCAGCGCCACTTCGCCGGCGAGGCGCGGATCCGTGCGCTCGGCGCCTACAGCGCGGTGCTTGCCACCGGGGCGGCCGCCGGGCAGGTGGTCGGTGGGGTGCTGGTCAGCGCCGATCTGTTCGGCGCGGGCTGGCGGCCGGTCTTCCTGGTGAATGTGCCGATCGGGCTGGTTCTGCTGGTGCTCGGCATCCGTGTGCTGCCCGGCGAACCGCGCACGGGGGACGCCAGAGCCCAGGCGCGTGCCCGCGGACTCGATCTGCCGGGTCTGGTGCTTCTCGCCGCAACCGTCACGCTGCTCACCGTCCCGCTGGTGCTCGGGCAGGAGTTGGACTGGCCGGTCTGGTCGTGGGTCTGCCTGATCGCCTCCGTGGGGTTCTTCGCCGGGTTCGTCGGTTATGAGTCACGGCTGGCCGCGCGCGGTGGTGCGCCCCTGATCGCGCCCAGGGTGTTGCGCATCCCCGGCATGGCGCGGGCGGCACTGCGCATTCTTGTGGTGATGGCGATCAACGCGGGCTTCCTCTTTGCGATGACGCTGCACGTCCAGGGCGGTCTGGGCTACTCGGCGCTGCGCGCGGGGCTGATGTTCGCACCGACCGCGCTGGTATTCGGTGCGGTCGGGCTGACCTGGCGCCGGTGGCCCGCGAGGCTCCAAGGGGCCCTGGTGCCGGTCGGGTTCGCCCTGGTGGCCGTCGCCTCCGTGGCCATCGGGCTGCTGATGCGGGACGGCGGCGACGGCGGGCTCTGGCTGTACGTGGCCTTCGCGATCACGGGCAGCGGTATGGCGCTGGGCTTCAGCCCCACCCTTACGGGGGCGTTGGCGAACGTACGTCCGGAGGATGCGGCTGATGCAAGCGGCGTACTGGTGACCGTCACCCAGCTCGGCCAGCTGCTCGGCGTCGCGACATTCGGCACGCTCTATCTCAACCGCCTTGATACGTCAGGGGTGCAGGGGTCGGGGCAGGCCCTGTGGGAATGCACTCTCGCACTGTCGGTGGCCGCGATCGCAGGCGCGTCGGTGGGTCTCGTACGGCGTCGGTGACCGGCCGGATGTCCGGCGGGCTGACCCCCTTGCGGCGTCATGGCAGAATCGGACCGCCGGAGGGGGCGACGGACCGAACGGGAGGGAGCGCGCGATGCCTGCGAGCCGCGACGAGGTCCCGGACCTGCTCCTTGTCCCCGAACGCCGCGTCCGCGCGGGTCGTCCTGCTGGTGATCCGTCCCATGCGGTCCAAGTGCTCGGCGGGAACGGCGGAGTCTCCTGCATGTGTACCGCCCGCGGCCAAAGCCGGAGCTGACCCATGGGTGCACACAGGCGGAAGTGTGACTGGTGCGGCAGCGGTACGCCCATCGTCAGGGACATGGATCCGATCAATCCGGAGTACCAGTACTGGTGCGAGGAGTGTGCGCGGGCGCTGATCATAAAGGGCGACCCGATCGAGACCTACCGGGAGCTGGAGGGGGAGCCGATCTACGGGCGGCTGCTGGAGGAGCACTGCACCCTCAAGCGCTTCTACTCCTTCGCCACCGCGTGAACCGCCTCGCCATCACTTGACCAAGATGCCGCAAATTCGGTCAAAGCTGTGCAGGCGGGAAACGATTTGGTGGAGTGGCGGGGTCACCGGTAATGTTCTCGATGTCGCCAGGGGGAACCGGGCGGCACACAGTACGGGGCTATAGCTCAGTTGGTAGAGCGCCTGCATGGCATGCAGGAGGTCAGGAGTTCAATTCTCCTTAGCTCCACAGTGAAGAAATGAGAAGCGGGTCAACCTCACGGGGTGACCCGCTTCTCGTGTACGTACATCAATTGCGGCCGCTGCCAAGGGCCTTCCGGCCGATGACCGGCGGCGGCGCGGGGCGTTCCGCCGCCTCCTGCTCGATGCGGAGCGCCAGCGCGGGACACCGGCGCACTGCGCGCTGTGCGCGCCCCCTCAGATGCATCGGAACCGCTGCGTCCGCGAGCGCCGGGTAACCGTCGGGGCCCAGCGCGATCAACTCAGGGACGATGTCCGCGCAGAGCCCGTGGCCCTGGCAGAGCGTCCAGTCCACCGCCAGCCACTCGGAATGGACTCCTCCAGGCGCTGTCGGCCGGGCGCGGGCAGGGGCAGGACCCCGAGCGTCTCGCGGCCGCAGCCGCCGTCCAGGACATGTGCCGCCAGGTCGTCCGTGAAGGCGGACAGCGTCGAGGTCACAAAGCGTGCCGAGCCGTCCGGATGCTTGCACGCGCCCCGGCCCACTGCCCGGGTCACTTCGCGCAGCGCCTCCAGGGCCGCGGGCCCGCCGCCCGTTCAGTACGTCGGACAGCCCCGCCCGCCGCGGCCTGCAGCCCCGGTTTGCACGGACCGCACTGGCCCGCGGTCTCGGCGGCGAGCCAGTTCGCCACCCGCAGGGCCTCGCCGAGCGGGCAGCTCTCGGGCCCGATCGGCAGGATCGCTCCCGCTCCCAGCGCGCCACCGGCCGCGGCCGGGGACTCCCGGGACACCACGGCGTCGTGCGACGCCATCGCGTCGATCCAGTTGCCGTGATGGCCGCCGGTCAGCACGCCCTGCGGCAACGGCGGCGCGCCGGCCAGCTGGAGCACGTACCGCAGTGGCACACCCGTGGGTACCCCGATGACCATCGGGCGCGAGACGGCTCCGGAGAGGTTGAGCAGCACGGTGCCGGGTTCGCCGGGCAGGCCGGTGTGCCCGTAGCGGCGGGCGCCGATCCGGGCGGCGACGGCGAGCTGTGCGTACGTCTCCGCGTTCGACAGCAGGGTCGGGGCGCCCGAGCCCCCCGACTCGGCGGCGCGCTCTCGGCGGCCGGGCGGCAGGGCGGGGCCGCCGCCCGCCGCCCGGATGACCGCCGAGGCCTCCCCGGAGACCATTCGCTCGGTGGTACGCACCACGCGGGCACGCAACTGCTGGCCACGCCGGTCGGACAGGCCCCGCTCGGCGAGGGCGGCGCGCACGGAGATCTCCGTGGAGTTACGGGTGACGGCGACCATCGACGTACGGGCACCCAGCGCCTCGGCCGCCAGGAGCGCGCCGTCCAGGATGAGATGCGGAGCGCGGTTGAGCAGAACGGTGTCCTTGCGGCAGGCGGGCTCGCCCTCGCTTCCGTTGATCACCACGACGGGGCGCACGCCGCGTCGGATGGACGCCTGGCGACCGCCCGCAGTTTCCTCCCGAACGGAAATCCGGCACCGCCGCGGCCGCGCGGCAAGAGGGTCTCGGCGAGCTCGGCGAGATGCTCGCCGGTCATCGGTTCGAGCGTCCGTGCACCTTCAGGTGCATGGCGAGGTCCAGCCGCTCGACCAGGTCGAAGCCGGTGTTGAGCGGATCTTGCGATGAAGGTTCATGGGGGGCGACTTCGAATAGTTCGGCAAAGCGGTCCCGTTGCGGCATGCTAAGTCGCTCCATACCGGCCAGTACGGGCTTTGATCGGTTGCCCCGGTACACGGCGGTACGCGGAGTAATCCCCGCTTCCCGGACGTTCCGTCGTGCGGTCGCTTCCCCGTCCCGTCCACGGACCGGCCGGGCCCGGACCGGTTCCGGGCCCGTGCGGTACCCTGACGCCATGCGTGCCGTACGCCTTCTGCTTAGCGAGCCGCGCTGATCAGTCCCGACCGGTGAGAATGCCTGGTCGGAATCGGCGCGGCGTCCCCTCCTGTGCGAGGGGATTTTTCGTTTCCGTAGACGCGTGTCCGTAGACGTGGGCGCCGGCAGATGACGATCGATGGAGCTTTGAGGATCATGAGCGAGACGAATTCCGCAGCCGAGACGGCTGCGCCGCACCGCTACACGGCGGCGATGGCCGCCGACATCGAGGCACGCTGGCAGGACTTCTGGGACGCCGAGGGCACGTACGAGGCACCGAATCCGACCGGTGACCTGGCGGGCAATCCGGAACTGGCCGCCAAGCCGAAGAAGTTCATCATGGACATGTTCCCGTACCCCTCGGGTGCGGGCCTGCACGTCGGTCACCCGCTGGGCTACATCGCCACCGACGTCTTCGCCCGCCACCAGCGGATGACCGGGCACAACGTGCTGCACACCCTGGGCTTCGACGCCTTCGGCCTGCCCGCGGAGCAGTACGCCGTGCAGACCGGCACGCACCCGCGGGTCTCCACCGAGGCCAACATCGAGAACATGACTGCCCAGCTGCGCCGGCTGGGCCTGGGCCATGACAAGCGCCGCTCGTTCGCCACGATCGAGTCGGAGTACTACAAGTGGACGCAGTGGATCTTCCTGCAGATCTTCAACTCCTGGTACGACACCGAGTCCGACCGGGCCCGTCCGATCGCCGAGCTGGTCGCACAGTTCGAGAGCGGTTCGCGTCCCACCCCGGACGGCCGTGACTGGAGCGCGCTGAGCGCCGCCGAGCGCGCGGACGTCCTGGGCGAGTACCGCCTGGCGTACGCATCCGACGCGCCGGTCAACTGGTCGCCGGGCCTGGGCACCGTACTGGCCAATGAAGAGGTGACGGCCGACGGCCGCTCCGAGCGGGGCAACTTCCCCGTCTTCAAGGCCAAGCTGCGCCAGTGGAACATGCGCATCACCGCCTACGCCGACCGGCTGCTGAACGACCTGGACGGGCTGGACTGGCCCGAGGCCATCAAGCTGCAGCAGCGCAACTGGATCGGGCGTTCCGAAGGCGCTCGCGTCGACTTCCCGGTCGACGGTGCGGGCGACATCACCGTCTTCACCACCCGCCAGGACACCCTGTTCGGTGCCACCTACATGGTGCTGGCGCCCGAGCACGAGCTGGTCGAGCGGATCATTCCGGCCGCCTGGCCCGAGGGCACCCACCCGGTGTGGACCGGCGGGCACGCCTCACCGGCCGAGGCCGTCACCGCGTACCGCAAGCTGGCCGCCGCCAAGTCCGACGTGGAGCGGCAGGCCGAGGCCAAGGACAAGACCGGTGTCTTCACCGGTGCGTACGCGACCAACCCGGTCAGCGGCGAGAAGGTGCCCGTCTTCATCGCCGACTACGTCCTGATGGGTTACGGCACCGGCGCGATCATGGCCGTACCGGCGCACGATGCGCGCGACTTCGCCTTCGCGCGCGCCTTCGAGCTGCCGATGCGCTGTGTCGTCGAGCCGTCGGGCGACCGCGGCACCGACCCCTCGACGTGGGACGACGCCTTCGCCTCGTACGAAGCGAAGCTGGTCAACTCAGCCAATGACGAGATCTCGCTGGACGGTCTGGGCGTCGTCGACGCCAAGGCGAAGATCACCGAGTGGCTGAAGGCGCACGGCCTCGGTGAGGGCACTGTCAACTTCCGGCTGCGCGACTGGCTGTTCAGCCGCCAGCGCTACTGGGGCGAGCCCTTCCCGATCGTCTACGACGAGGACGGCATCGCCCACCCGCTGCCCGAGTCGATGCTGCCCCTGGAACTGCCGGAGGTCGACGACTACTCGCCGCGCACCTTCGACCCCGAGGACGCCGACACCCAGCCCGAGACCCCGCTGTCCCGGAACGCCGACTGGGTCAACGTCACCCTGGACCTGGGCGACGGCAACGGCCCGAAGAAGTACCGCCGCGAGACCAACACCATGCCCAACTGGGCGGGCTCCTGCTGGTACGAGCTGCGCTACCTGGACCCGAACAACGACCGGCAGCTGGTCGACCCGGCCATCGAGCAGTACTGGATGGGCCCGCGCGAGGGGCAGCCGACCGGTGGTGTCGACCTGTACGTCGGCGGCGCCGAGCACGCCGTACTGCACCTGCTGTACGCCCGCTTCTGGTCCAAGGTGCTGCACGACCTGGGGCACATCTCGTCCGCCGAGCCGTTCCACAAGCTGTACAACCAGGGCATGATCCAGGCGTTCGTCTACCGGGACAGCCGCGGCATCGCGGTTCCGGCGGCCGAGGTCGAGGAGCGGGACGGAAAGTTCTACTACCAGGGCGAAAAGGTCAGCCGCGTCCTGGGCAAGATGGGCAAGTCCCTGAAGAACGCCGTCACGCCGGACGAGATCTGCGCCGAGTACGGTGCCGACACGCTGCGCCTGTACGAAATGGCGATGGGCCCCCTGGACGTGTCGCGGCCGTGGGACACGCGTGCTGTCGTCGGTCAGTACCGGCTGCTGCAGCGGCTGTGGCGCAACGTCGTGGACGAGGAGACCGGTGAGGTCACCGTCGTCGACACGGAGCCGGGTGAGGAGACGCTGCGGGCACTGCACAAGGCGATCGACGGGGTCGGCCAGGACATGGCCGGGATGCGCTTCAACACGGCCATCGCCAAGGTCACCGAGCTGAACAACCACCTGACCAAGGCAGGCGGCCCGCTGTCCCGGAGTGTCGCCGAGTCGCTGGTGCTGCTGGTGGCGCCGCTGGCGCCGCACATCGCCGAGGAGCTGTGGCGCCGGCTGGGCCACATCGAGTCGGTCGTGCACCAGGACTTCCCGGCCGCCGACCCGGCGTACGTCGTGGACGAGACCGTGACCTGCGTCGTTCAGGTCAAGGGCAAGGTCAAGGCTCGCCTGGAGATCTCCCCGTCGATCGCGGACGAGGAGCTGGAAGCACTGGCCCTGGCCGACCCGGCCGTGGTCGCGGCGCTGGACGGTGCGGGGATCCGCAAGGTGATCGTGCGCGCGCCGAAGCTGGTCAATATCGTCCCGGCGTGATGCGGCCGATCGTCCCGCGCGAGGGTGCTCATCGTCCCCGCGTGACGGTCGTCGCGTAACCGCTGATTGCTGTACAGCGGTGTGGGGGCCTTCCCCTACGGGCAGGTTGGGGGTTCCGAAGGAACCCTCGGCCTGCCCTTTCCGTTTACGGTGGAGGGGCCGGCACCCGGCAGCCGAAACGACATCCGAGGGGCGCTCATGGAAGCCGTGATCCTGATTCTGGGGTTGCTCTTTTTCGCCTTCATGGCCCTGGGCGTGTATATGGGCGTCAAGGCCATCGGCGCGGCGAAGCGGGGTGTCGACCGTACGATCACCCAGGCGCGCCGAACCGTCGAGGACACCACGCTGCGGGCGAAGAGCTATGGCCAGGCGGGTGTGGGCGGAGAGCTGGCACAGCTGCGGCTCGCGCTGCGCACATCCATGCGGGCCACGCAGGAGGCGTTGCAGTCGGGAGTCGCCGAGGATGCCTCGCTCTCGGAGTCACTGGGCCTCTTCCAACGGCTGAGTGTGCACGGGCGTGAGCTGGACGACGAGCTGAAGAAACTGGAGCGCGAGCCCGACCGGGCGACGGTCGCCTCGCTGCTGCCGGGACTGAAGCAGCGTACGGAGCGGATCACGCACTCTGCGGATTCGCTGCGGTGGGCCGCGCGGGACCGGGCGCGGCAGTTCAACGACGACGATCTGGACGCGCTGAATGCGCAGATCGATGTGGAGGCCGGGGCGCTGCGGCACTGGACGGTGGAGCCGGACGAGCCGGTCCGCGGGCAGGGGAAGCCGCAGGGCGACGGGCGCGACCAGGGGCAGCGGCAAGGTCAGGGGCGTGGGCCGGCCGATGATGTGGCACAGGCGATCACGGCTCCGGATCCGCGACGGCAGACCGAATACCCGTGGCAGAAGGCAGCTCGGCCCGAAACGACGAACTGAGGCGTTCGATGACCGGTGGTGAGGCGTTCGATGACCGGCGGTGACAGGAAGCGGTCCGAAGCGATCGGGAGCGATCATTCGGTCGGGGTCGGACTGCCGAGCCGCAGACTCGCCAGGTAACCTCCCGCTCATGTCCCGCCATGTCGCGATCGTCACCGATTCCACGGCCTACCTGCCGCCCGAGGCGATGGAGCGGCACGGCATCACCGCGGTGCCGCTGACCGTCGTCCTCGGTGATCAGGCTCTGGAGGACGGCACCGAGATCTCGGCCCGTTCCCTCGCGGTGGCGCTCCAGAAACGTCGCCCCGTGACGACTTCCCGGCCCAGCCCGGAGGTCTTCGCCGCCGCGTACCGGGCGGTGGCCGGGGCCGGAGCCACCGGCATTGTCTCGATGCACCTCTCGGCCGAGATCTCCGGTACGTACGACGCGGCTCTGCTCGCGGCGAAGGACGCACCAGTTCCGGTACGGGTGGTGGACACCGGGATGGTCGCCATGGCCCTCGGGTTCTGCGCCCTGGCGGCGGCGGAGACGGCGGAGGCGGGCGGCAGCCTGGACGAGGCCGTCGCGGCCGCGGAGAAGCGGGCTGCGGGCACCTCCGCGTACTTCTACGTCGACACGCTGGACTATCTGCGCCGCGGCGGTCGTATCGGTGCCGCGCAGGCTCTGCTGGGATCGGCGCTCGCCGTGAAGCCGCTGCTCCAGCTGGACGGCGGCCGTATCGAAATGCTGGAGAAGGTACGGACGGCCTCGAAGGCGATCGCGCGTCTGGAGGAGATCGTCGCGGAACGGGCGGGCAGCAGCCGGGTGGACATCGCCGTGCATCACCTGGCGGCACCCGAGCGGGCCGAGCGGCTCGCCGAGCGGCTGCGTGAGCGGGTGCCGGGTCTGGTCGATCTGCATGTCAGCGAGGTGGGCGCGGTGATCGGTGCGCACACCGGTCCCGGTCTGCTCGGGGCAGTGGTTTCGCTGCGCTGAAGCCGGTTCGTCGACCTCACCCCTCGGGGTGGTCGAGTTATCCACAACTGGTCGGTTGTCCACCGAAATTGGACCTGCTCAGCGGGTTCGGACGGATGTGCCTACCGTCGTGAGGCATGGCTCCCCGATCACATCGTGCAACCAGCGGAAGCGGCAGCGGCCCCGGCCGCGCCCCGGGCTCGGACGGGCGCGCCCGTGGCGGTCCCGGCCTCGGACCCGGACGGCGACAGTCGTCCCGCGGGCGTGCCGACGTCGCAGCGGCGGCTTCGCGCCGTCGGGCGGACGCCCTCATGGGAGGTGCGTACGGCGGGCGGGTCGCGCGGCCCGTGCTGGGGGTGGCTTCGGCCCCCGCTCCGGTCTCGGCCCCGAGCCCGCCCTCGATGCCAAGTGCCGCCCCGACTACCGCTTCTGTGCCGACCCCGGCTTCGCCCTCGCCCCCGACCCCGACCCCGGCTTCGCCCTCGCCCCCGACCCCGGCGCAGGTCTCGGTGCCGGGGCGATGGGAGAGGCTGGTTCCGGCACTGCGGGAGCGGATTCCGGTGTGGCTGCAGCTCAGATGTGGTTTGGAACCAAGAACCCTTGCCGCACTGGCCGTTGTCCTGATCGCGGCCGCGGTCTTCGCCGCGGTGCATTTCTGGTCCGCGCGCCCCCACTCCGTACGTGCTCCTGATCCGGTCAACGAGGCCGCGCCCGCCAGGACTTCGGGCCCGATGACGGATGACGCCGGAGTGCCCGAGCCGTCACCGGGGCCGCCACCGACGACGGGGCCGGGCGGGCACATCGTGGTCGATGTGAGCGGGAAGGTGCGAATGCCGGGGATCCACCAACTGCCGTCCGGTGCAAGGGTCGCCGATGCGCTGCGTGCGGCGGGAGGAGCCCGGCCGGGTGTCGACCTCACCGGGATCAACCGGGCGCGGGTGCTCATGGACGGGGAGCAGATCGTGGTGGGCGCCCCGCCCGGTCCTCCTGTCGCCGGCAGCACGGGAGGAGCCGCTCCGGGCGGTGGTGGCAGCCCCATGACCGGACCGGTCAGCCTCAACCGCGCGACCGTCGAACAACTGGACACCCTGCCTGGTGTCGGCCCGGTTCTCGCCCAGCACATCGTCGACTACCGCACACAGCACGGCGGTTTCCGTTCCGTCGATGAGCTCCGCGAGGTCAACGGGATCGGTGAGCGCCGGTTCGCGGACCTCCAACCGCTGGTGGGGCCATGAGCCCCCCGGACGTCCATGCGATGTCGGGCCGGAGGCTGGGTGTCTCCGACCCGCGCCAGGAGGGCCCGGTCGACCTCCGGCTGGTCCCGCCGGCCATGGCGGCCTGGGCCGGAGCGGCGCTCGCGCTGAGTGCGCCGGGGCGGTGGACGACGGCGGGCGTAATGCTCTGCACCGGCGCAGCCATGGTGCTCCTGGCGATGTCGGGAGTATCGGCGGCCCGTGCGAGGTGCAGGCTGTCGGCCGACGCCGTGGGAGGGGCGACAGACGACGGGAGCGCGGTGCGCCACCGGCGACCGCCGCACATCACCGCGACCGCCACTGCTGCGGCGCTGCTCTGTGCGGCGGCCGGGGCTGCGTCGGCCGGGTTGCACGGCGCGGACGTACGGCAGGGGCCGGTTCATGGGCTGGCCCAGCGGTTCGCGAGGGTCGAGGCGGAGGTGACGGTGACGTCCGACGCCCGGCAGACCCAGCCCCGGGTGAGAGGCGACCACAGCACGCCCGCTTCGCTCCTCATGGACGCCGAGATCACGCGGCTGACCGGACCCGACGGTGCGGTCACCCGGTTGCGTACGCCGGTGCTGCTGATCGTCTCGCCCGGCGGATCGATGGCCCGGTGGCAGCAGTTGCTTCCTTCCACGCAACTGCACCTCGGCGGCCGACTGGCGCCACCGATGCACGAAGGGGAGCGCAATGCCGCCGTACTGCGACCCGAGGGCAAAGGCCCGCCCCGCATCACCGGGCCACCTTCCATTCTCCAGCGCACGGCGGGTGCTCTGCGTGGCGGTCTGCGGCAGGCGACCGAGCGGCTGGATCCCGATGCGCGGGCGCTTGTGCCGGGCCTCGTGGTCGGCGACACCTCACGGGTCACCCCCGAACTGCACGATGCCTTCCAGGCGACCGACCTCACCCACCTGATGGCGGTCTCGGGTGCCAACCTGGCTATCCTGCTCGTCATCCTGATCGGACCGCCGGGCACAGCGTCGCGCGTCGAACGGCGCGGTCTGGCACCCCGGTTGGGGATCTCGCTGCGAATGACGGCCGTGCTCGGCGGCGGGCTCACACTCGCCTTCGTCATCGTCTGCCGACCCGAGCCGAGCGTACTGCGGTCCGCGGCCTGCGGACTGATCACCTTGCTGGCCATCGGCACGGGGCGCCGCAGATCGCTGATTCCCGCGCTGGCCGCCGCGGTTCTGCTGCTGGTGCTGTACGACCCGTGGATGGCGCGCAGTTACGGCTTCGTCCTCTCCGTCCTGGCCACCGGAGCCCTGCTCACCATCGCCCCGAAGTGGAGCGACGCGCTGCAACGGCGCCGGGTTCCGCCCAGGCTCGCGGAGGCACTGGCCGCGGCCGCCGCGGCGCAGGCGGTGTGCGCGCCGGTCGTCGTGCTGCTCGCCTCCCGGGTCAGCCTGGTGGCGATCCCGTGCAATCTGCTGGCCGAGTTCGCGGTGGCGCCAGCCACGGTCCTCGGGTTCGTCGCGCTCGCCCTGGCGCCGGTGGCCATGCCGGTGGCAGAGTTGCTCGCCCGGATCGCGGGTTGGCCGACCGGGTGGATCGCCTCGGTGGCCCGCACCGGGGCGGCCCTGCCCGGGGCGGCGATCGACTGGCCCGACGGCGGGAAGGGCGCGCTGCTGCTCACCGCGCTGACAGCTCTGGTGGTGCTGTTCGCCCGCCGTATCGTGCGCCACCCCTGGGTCTGTTCGGCCGCCGCGCTGCTGCTGATCCTTGCGGTGCTGCGCCCTGTGCCGCTCACCCGGGTACTGACTGGATGGCCGCCGCCGGACTGGGCGTTCGCGATGTGCGACGTGGGGCAGGGCGACGCCCTGGTGCTGGCCGCGGGGGACGGCACCGGTGTGGTCGTCGACACCGGTCCCGATCCCCGGCTCGCCGACCGGTGCCTGCGCGACCTGGGCATCACCGAGGTACCGCTCCTGGTCCTCACGCACTTCCACGCGGACCATGTGCGGGGGTTGCCCGGTGTGCTGCGGGGCAGAGCGGTGGGGGCGATCCAGACGACGAGCCTGGACGAACCATCGGACCAGGTCGCGTTCGTGCGGAGAACGGCTGCCGCGTCGGGCGTCCCCCTGGTGCGGGCCGTCCCCGGTGAACGCCGCCGGATCGGGCCGCTCGACTGGCGGGTCCTCTGGCCGGCGGGCGGCACGGGGGCGGGCGGTGCATCGGCCGTCCTGGGGGCCGGGCTCGTATCGCAGGAGCCGAATGACGCCAGTGTCACCCTGTACGTCCGATCCGGCGGGCTGACCCTGTTGCTCCTGGGCGACCTCGAACCTCCGTCCCAGCAGGGGCTGTTGCGCAGGTATCCCGCGCTGCCACGGGTGGACATTCTCAAGGTCGCCCATCACGGCTCCGCCCACCAGGACCCCGCTCTGCTGCGCAGCGCGCACCCGAGACTTGCCCTGGTGAGCGTGGGCAGGGACAACCCGTACGGTCACCCGGCCGCGCGCACCGTCGATGCGCTCAGAGCCGGCGGCGCGGTGGTGCTGCGTACGGACACCGACGGCGCGATCGCCGTGACGGGTGCAGGGCAGGGGCTGCGGGCGGTGGGTCAGCCATGAGCACTGTCCGATGAGTGACGCGCACAGAATGCGACTGAGCGATGAGCGCAGACTGAGTGACGCGCACAAGTGGATCGGCCAATTCGGACCTTCGGTAACACCTCTACCCAAGCCCTTGCGAGCTGCTCTGTTTGCCTCGAACGCCACAATGGTGATCGAATGCATGCTCGTCGGTGGGCCGCTGCTCCGACGAGGACGTCCAGCCGTCAGGCCCCAAGGTGAATCACCCCCGGGGGTAGGTAGAAGATGTTCGGCCGTTGGCTGGGAAGCAGGGGAGCGACGGGTGTCGTGCGCGGCAACGCCCTCACGGGACTTGAGGTGCCGCGCACTGCGGGAGTGCTCAGTTGCCGAGTGCTCGACCCCGTCAACGAGATCGTGCAGCAAGCCGAGTTCGTGGTCACGGACAGAGTGGGTCGCAAGGTCTTCGGCGGTGAGACGGACCCGTACGGCAATGTCCTTGCCACCGTCCCGGCCGGCGAATACCGGCTGGCCGTCACGGCTGAGGGCTTCACCCCGTTCCACGGCGCGGCCACGGTCGTCGAGGGAGGCCATGCGAGCCTCGGCGACGTGACCCTGCAACTGTCCGCGCCCCCGCAGCTGCCCGACCCCGGCGAGTGGGAGGTCGAACCGATGCACTCGCAGATCGGCTTCACGGCCCGGCACATCGGCATGGCGCGCATCCACGGCCGGTTCAACACCTTCGCCGGTGCTGTCCGGATCGCCGACCGCATGGAGAACTCGGCCATGCACGTGATCATCGATGCCGCGTCGATCGACACGAATGTCCAGATGCGCGACGACCATCTGCGCTCCAGCGACTTCCTCGACGTCGGGCGCTATCCGACGCTGGAGTTCTACAGCGACCGCTTCGTCCACCGCGGCGGCACCCGCTGGGGTGTGACCGGCGCGCTCACACTGCATGGCGTCAGCCGCACGGTCACGCTGGACACCCAGTATCTCGGCGTGGGCAACGGCTTGGAGGGCGAGACCCGCGCCGCCTGCCGGGCCACCACGGAGCTGCACCGCGAGGACTTCACCCTCACCTGGCAGACCATGCTGGCCCGCGGTATCGCGGCCGTCGGCTCCAGCATCTCCATCGACATGGACATCCAGATCGTCCCCAAGGGCTGAGCCCGTGGGGGCCCTGGCGCCTCTCTAGGGCGCTTCGAGCCACCCCTCGTACTCCGCGGCGAACGCATCGAGCGCCAAGGAGTCCAGCAGCCCCAACGGGTCCTCCACGACCACCAGCCACTGAGCGTCCTCGGCATCGTCCTCGCCGGCCAGTGCATCGCGTACGAGCTGGGGTTCCTCGGCGACCCCGAAGCGGTCGCCGAGTTCCGCGGCCACCTCCTCCGCGGCATCGCGGTCAGGCAGCACCAGCACATGTCTTACATCGCTCACCTGCCCATTCTCCCGTACCGGATAAGAGGTGCGGTCCGGTCGGCGCCGTCCCGCCGAGCCAGTGACGTCGGGCGCCTATCGGCCGTTCATGTGTGTCCGCACGAGGTGGCTCCCGCACGAGGCGGGCAGGGAGTCCGGCAGGCTGTCAGTGGCGCGTGGGATGCTGGACGGCGATGGCCACCAGAAGGAATTCCACCGACGATCCGCTCGCCCCCCTCACGCTCGCCGTGGGCCAGGAGGACCTGCTCCTCGACCGCGCCGTGCAACAGGTGGTGGCGGCGGCCCGTGCCTCCGACCCCGACACGGATGTCCGCGATCTCACCTCCGACCAGCTCCAGCCCGGCACCCTTGCCGAGCTGACGAGCCCGTCGCTCTTCGCCGAGCGCAAGGTGGTGATCGTGCGCAATGCGCAGGATCTCTCCGCCGACACGATCAAGGACGTCAAGGCGTACCTCGGCGACCCGGTCGAGGAGATCACCCTCGTTCTGCTGCATGCGGGCGGAGCCAAGGGCAAGGGCCTGCTGGACGCGGCGCGCAAGGCCGGGGCGAGGGAGGTCGCGTGTCCGAAGACGACGAAGCCGGCCGAGCGGCTCTCGTTCGTGCGGTCGGAGTTCCGGGCGCTGGGGCGCTCGGCGACGCCCGAGGCGTGCCAGGCGCTGGTCGACTCCATCGGCAGCGATCTGCGGGAGCTGGCGAGTGCGGTTTCGCAGCTCGTCGCGGATGTCGAGGGCACGATCGACGAGGCGGTCGTCGCCCGCTACTACACGGGCCGTGCGGAGGCATCGAGTTTCACGGTCGCCGACCGCGCAGTGGAGGGGCGGGCTGCGGAGGCGCTTGAGGCGTTGCGCTGGTCGCTGTCGACCGGGGTGGCGCCCGTGCTGATCACCAGCGCGCTGGCACAGGGCGTACGGGCGATCGGAAAGCTGTCCTCGGCGCGCGGAGGGCGGCCCGCGGACCTCGCCCGTGATCTGGGCATGCCGCCGTGGAAGATCGACCGGGTGCGCCAGCAGATGCGTGGCTGGACGCCGGACGGCGTGGCGGTGGCGCTGCGGGCGGTCGCGGATGCGGACGCAGGCGTCAAGGGGGGCGGCGACGACCCGGAGTACGCGCTGGAGAAGGCCGTGGTCGCGGTGGCGCGGGCGGCGCGGTCGGGGCGGTAGCCGGGCGGGGCGAGGGCGCCGGGATCGTCCGGCGGCTGCTCGGCCCTCACACGCCGGACGAGCTCAAAACCGGACGGGCTCGAAGCGGGTACGCCGAAGGCCCCGACCTCGCTCTGGGGAGAGCGGGGTCGGGGCCTTCGGTTCACGCTTGGTGCGCCGCACCCGCGTGGCGAACGCAGGTTCGGTGTGCGGCGCGGGGGCCGGGCAGGGGCGGGAGAGAGGGCCCGCTGGTCCGTTCCGGCAGTTACATCAGAAAGCTCAGCCCTGGAGGGAGGCAACCTTGGAGGCCAGCGCCGACTTCTTGTTGGCGGCGGCGTTCTTGTGGATGACACCCTTCGAGACGGCCTTGTCGAGCGCGCGGGAGGCGTCGCGAGCGGCCGTGGTGGCCTTCTCGACGTCACCGGCGACGGCAGCCTCACGGGCCTTGCGGATAGCGGTCTTGAGCGAGGACTTGACGGCCTTGTTGCGCAGGCGCGCCTTCTCGTTCGTCTTGTTCCGCTTGATCTGGGACTTGATGTTCGCCACGAAAGAGCCTTTTCAGGTTCGTTGGATCTTCGATGTGCGCCCCACGGCCTGAGAGAGTCGCGAGGCACAGCTGTCAACGGTACCAGCCCCGCTCCGACCGGCCCAAACCGGTCTCTGCCCCGCAACCATGGGACGATGGAGGCTACGTATCGATCCGACCGAACCGACATCGACCCGAGACACGGCGTTCGGCGTCTCAAGAATCAGGACCCTGCGTGCCCGCGACTCCTACCAACGTGCCCGAGCCGAGCCGTACCGACCCGGCGCTGATCCGCAACTTCTGCATCATCGCGCACATCGACCACGGCAAGTCGACCCTTGCTGACCGGATGCTTCAGCTGACGGGCGTGGTCGACCAGCGGCAGATGCGTGCTCAGTACCTCGACCGGATGGACATCGAGCGCGAGCGCGGCATCACCATCAAGTCCCAGGCGGTGCGTCTGCCCTGGGCGCCCAACACGGGCGAGGACCAGGGCCGCACCCACGTCCTCAACATGATCGACACCCCGGGCCACGTGGACTTCACCTATGAGGTCTCCCGCTCGCTCGCCGCCTGCGAGGGCACGGTCCTGCTGGTCGACGCCGCGCAGGGCATCGAGGCCCAGACGCTGGCAAACCTCTACCTGGCGATGGAGAACGACCTCACCATCGTCCCGGTGCTCAACAAGATCGACCTGCCGGCCGCGCAGCCCGAGAAGTTCTCCGAGGAGCTGGCCAACCTCATCGGCTGCCAGCCGGAGGACGTCCTCAAGGTCTCCGCGAAGACCGGTGTCGGCGTGGACGTGCTGCTCGACCGGGTGGTCAAGGACGTTCCGGCGCCTGTCGGCAAGGCCGATGCCCCGGCCCGCGCGATGATCTTCGACTCGGTCTACGACTCGTACCGCGGCGTCGTCACGTACGTCCGTGTCGTCGACGGTCAGCTCAACAAGCGCGAGCGCATCAGGATGATGTCCACCGGCGCCACTCACGAGCTGCTGGAGATCGGGGTCTCCTCCCCGGAGATGACCCCGGCCGACGGTCTCGGTGTGGGCGAAGTGGGCTACATCATCACCGGCGTGAAGGACGTCCGGCAGTCCAAGGTCGGTGACACCATCACCTCCCTGAGCAAGGGAGCGACCGAGGCGCTGGGTGGCTACAAGGACCCCAAGCCGATGGTGTTCTCGGGCCTGTACCCGCTGGACGGCTCGGACTACCCGGACCTGCGCGAGGCGCTCGACAAGCTTCAGCTCAACGACGCCGCCCTGGTGTACGAGCCGGAGACCTCCGCCGCGCTCGGCTTCGGCTTCCGCGTCGGCTTCCTCGGTCTCCTCCACCTCGATGTGATCCGCGAGCGGCTGGAGCGCGAGTTCGGTCTCGAACTCATCGCCACCGCGCCCAACGTGGTCTACCGCGTCGAGATGGAGGACGGCACCGAGCACACCGTCACCAACCCGAGCGAATTCCCCGAGGGCAAGATCGACAAGGTGCACGAGCCCGTCGTGCGCGCCACGGTCCTGGCCCCCAGCGAGTTCATCGGCGCGATCATGGAGCTCTGCCAGAACCGGCGCGGCACCCTGCTCGGCATGGACTACCTCTCCGAGGACCGCGTCGAGATCCGCTACACCCTGCCGCTCGCCGAGATCGTCTTCGACTTCTTCGACCAGCTGAAGTCCAAGACGCGGGGTTACGCCTCCCTCGACTACGAGCCCACCGGCGAGCAGTCGGCTCAGCTCGTCAAGGTCGACATCCTGCTGCACGGCGACAAGGTCGACGCGTTCTCCGCGGTCACGCACAAGGACAAGGCGTACGCGTACGGCGTGCGGCTCGTCGCCAAGCTGCGCGAGCTGATCCCGCGGCAGAACTTCGAGGTGCCGATCCAGGCCGCCATCGGCTCCCGGGTCATCGCCCGTGAGACCGTCCGCGCCATTCGTAAGGACGTCCTCGCGAAGTGCTACGGCGGTGACATCTC
The DNA here is from genome assembly GCF_036002945.1 of Streptomyces sp. NBC_01224. Classification (NCBI taxonomy): domain Bacteria; kingdom Bacillati; phylum Actinomycetota; class Actinomycetes; order Kitasatosporales; family Streptomycetaceae; genus Streptomyces; species Streptomyces sp. NBC_01224. Next base: position 6,176,584 of record NZ_CP108529.1, read on the forward strand.
CCGTAAGCGGAAGCTGCTGGAGAAGCAGAAGGAAGGCAAGAAGCGGATGAAGATGGTCGGCAATGTGGAGGTGCCGCAGGAGGCCTTCATCGCCGTGCTGTCGACGGACGAGTCGGGCGGGGAAGGCAAGACCAAGAAGTAGCTTCCGCCGCAAGGCCGAAAAGCAACTCCCGCCCCGGCCGCCACCCTCCGTCCGCCTCTACCCGGTGGTAGCCCAACGGGCCCCTGCGTCGCAGCGCACTGCGACGCAGGGGCCCGTTTGTTATGAAGCGGCGGCCCACTGCCCCTTACGCGGCGGACGCGGGCGCTCTACCCTGATCACGGCCTCGTAGTTACTCGCCAGTTAAACAAGCGGGACCGAGCGCCGCAGGACAGGCACCGCAGGACCAAGTCACGCAGGACCGAGCGCACGGGGTGCGCGGGAACACACGTAGGAACAAGCAGCAATCAGCAGCAATCAGCAGCCGGTCGTGAAGCACTGCCGCAGGCCCGGAGGATGTCGTGAGCGACACACAGACCTTGATCGAGAACCGACCGCCCTCCGTGGCGAACCTCTTCATCGACCGCGTGGCGGCCACCCCGCACGGGGAGGCCTACCGCTACCCCGTCCCTGCGGCCACCGGCGAGGGACCCGATGAGTGGAAGTCGCTGAGCTGGGCCCAGGCCGCCGAGCGGGTGTACGCCATCGCGGCAGGGCTGATCGGTCTGGGTGTGCAGCCGGAGGAGCGGATCGCGCTCGCCGCCGGCACGCGAGTGGAATGGATCCTCGTCGACCTCGGTGTGATGTGCGCGGGTGCCGCCACCACGACCATCTACCCGTCGACCAACGCCGCGGAGTCGGCGTTCATCCTCTCGGACTCCGAGAGCCGGGTCCTGATCGCCGAGGACGCCGGTCAGCTGGCCAAGGCCCGCGAGCGCCGCGCCGAGCTGCCGAACCTCGCCCATGTCGTCGTCATCGACCCCGAGGGCGCCGGCCCCGCCGAGGACGACCCGGAGGGCTGGGTGCTCACCCTTGCCGATCTGGAGGCCCGCGGCGCCGAGCACCTGGCGAAGAACCCCGATGCGGTAAAGGAGCGGGTCGCCGCCATCACGGCCGACCAGCTGGCCACCCTGATCTACACCTCGGGCACCACCGGCCGCCCCAAGGGCGTACGCCTGCCGCACGACAACTGGTCGTACATGGCCAAGGCCACCGTGGCGACCGGCCTGATCACCAAGGACGACGTCCAGTACCTCTGGCTGCCGCTCGCGCACGTCTTCGGCAAGGTCCTCACCTCCGGGCAGATCGAGGTCGGCCACGTCACCGCCGTCGACGGCCGGGTCGACAAGATCATCGAGAATCTGCCGGTGGTCCAGCCGACGTACATGGCCGCCGTCCCCCGCATCTTCGAAAAGGTCTACAACGGTGTGGCCGCCAAGGCGCGGGCCGGTGGCGGGGCCAAGTACAAGATCTTCCAGTGGGCGGCCGGGGTCGCCCGCGAGTACGCGACGGTTTCGCAGGACAACTTCCGGCGCACCGGCACGGCCTCCGTCCCGTTCGCGCTCGGTGCCAAGCACAAGGTCGCCGACGCCCTCGTCTTCGCCAAGATCCGCGAGGCCTTCGGTGGCCGGCTGCGCGCCTGTGTCTCCGGCTCCGCAGCGCTCGCCCCCGACATCGGCTACTTCTTCGCAGGCGCCGGCATCCACATCCTGGAGGGCTACGGCCTCACCGAGACCAGCGCCGCCTCCTTCGTCAACCCGGGCGAGGCCTACCGCACCGGCACCGTGGGCAAGCCGCTCCCCGGCACCGAGGTACGGATCGCCGACGACGGCGAGATCCTGCTGCGCGGTCCCGGCCTGATGCAGGGCTACCAGGGGCTCCCGGAGAAGACCGCCGAGGTACTGGAGGCGGACGGCTGGTTCCACACCGGCGACATCGGCGAGCTGTCCGTGGACGGTTATCTCCGGATCACCGACCGCAAGAAGGACCTGATCAAGACCTCCGGCGGCAAGTACATCGCCCCGGCGGAGGTCGAGGGACAGTTCAAGGCTGTCTGCCCGTTCGTCTCCAACATCCTGGTGCACGGCGCGGACCGTAACTTCTGCACCGCCCTGATCGCACTCGACGAGCCGACCATCCTCGGCTGGGCCGCCGAGAACGGCCTGGGCGGGAAGCCGTACGCCGAAGTGGTGGCGTCCCCGCAGGCCGTCGCGCTCATCGAGGGCTATGTGAAGCGGCTCAACGAGGGGTTGCAGCGCTGGCAGACCATCAAGAAGTTCCGGCTGCTGCCCCGCGATCTCGACATCGAGCACGGCGAGCTGACGCCCAGTCTCAAGCTGAAGCGGCCGGTCGTCGAGCGTGAGTACAAGGGCCTCATCGACGACATGTACGCAGGAGCCCGCGAGGCGTAATGCGGGTCCTCGCCGACCGGCCGCACGGTGCGGCTGCTTCCGTTTTTCTCTGCTCACTTTCTCTGCTCACTTCGGCAACTCGTCGCTTATGAGCATGGTCCATCTGTCACTCTGTCGGTGTCGTCAGCGGCGCCCAGCGAGAACAGAACGAGAACAGACAGACAGAGCGAGAACAGGTCAGGAGCTGCACCGTGGGGCCCATTCCCTTGCAGCGGGACATCGTTCAGCGTCCCGGTATCACCGTCGGCCATGCGGATGCGCGGCCGGTCGCCCGTACGTCCCTGCCCGGAAACCTCCTCGCGCCCTCCGCCGCCCGCCGGTTCGTCCGGGCAGCGCTCACCGAGTGGACCGGGCTGGGACTGCCGGCGGCCGTGGGCTTCAGCGAACGTCTGGCCGATGATGCGGCGGTCGTCGTCAGCGAGCTGGTGACCAACGCGGTCGTGCACGCCGGGACCAATGTCGAGCTGCTCTGCCGGCTCGAGGAGGCCGCCGAGGACGAGGCCGCGGCCCTGGTGCTGGAGGTCTCCGACCACCACCCGGCCCGTGCCGTACGCAGCGAACGCCCGGAGGCCGGCAGCGCGACGGACGCAGCGGACACGGCGGAGGGCGACGCCCGCACCGGCCCCGAGGAGCCCGCCGAGTACGGTCGTGGGCTCCAGCTCGTCGGCACCCTCGCCGAGCGCTGGGGCATCACCTACCGCACCGGCCTCAAGACCGTCTGGGCCCGGCTTCCCGTCGACGACTGGAACCCGTTCCCCGAACCGTCGGCCGAGTCCGGATTCCAGCAGGGGCTGCGCGCGGCCGAGCTGCTCGCCCCCACCGCCCGGCGGGCCCTTCGCGACGACGCGGACTGGGCCGGCCGCGGCGCGCTCTCGTTCCTCGCCGAGGCCTCGGACCTGCTCGCAGGCCAGCTCGACGAGGACATCGTCGCGGCCCTCGCCGGACAGTTACTGGTGCCCAGACTCGCCGACTGGTGCGCGATCTGGCTGGAGCCCGAGAACGGCGGCCCCGCGGCCGTCCCCCGGCTCGCCAGCGCCTGGCACCGGGACGAGGCCGAGACCGGGCAGTTGCGTACGCTGCTGGAGCAGGACCCGATCCGGCTGCCCGAGCGGGTGGGCACCGGGCCTGTCTCCATGCCCTGGCCCGGCGGCGAGGAGGACGACGGGGAATCCGACGGGCGCGCCGGATCCGCTCTCGCCTACCGGATCACATCGGGCGGCCGGACACTCGGCGCCGTACTCCTCGGCCGGGAGGGCACGGTACGTGTCCCCGACGAAGTGACCGCCCTGATCGAGGACTTCGTACGCCGTGTCGGCCTCGCCGTCGGAGCCGCCCGCGCCTACACCCGGCAGGCCACCATCAGCCGCATCCTGCAGCGCGCGCTGCTGCCCAGCAAGGTCGCCGACATACCCGGCGTCACCAGCTCACTGGTGTACGAGCCCAGCGACGACGGGGTCGTCGGGGGCGACTTCTACGACATCTTCCCGTGCCCAGGCGACCGCTGGTGCTTCGTCCTCGGTGATGTACAGGGCAGTGGCCCCGAAGCCGCCGTCGTCACCGGCCTTGCCCGGCCCTGGCTGCGGCTGCTGGCCCGTGAGGGTTTCGGCGTCGGCGAAGTGCTGGACCGGCTCAACCGGCTGCTCCTCGACGATGCGATGGAGGCTGCCGAGGCGGCCGCGCTCATGGTGGCCGCGGCGGGCGGCCAGCAGACGGCGGACACCGGGCAGTCCCGCTTTCTCTCCCTGCTGTACGGGGAACTCGTGCCGCTGCCCGGCGGTGGCGTGCGCTGCACCCTCGCCAGCGCCGGCCACCCGCTGCCGCTGCTGCTGCGCCCCGACGGCGAGGTGCGGCCGGCCGCCGAGCCGCAGATGCTGCTCGGAATCTTCGACGACGTCGCGTACGAGAGCCAGAGCTTCGAGCTGGCGCCCGGCGACAGCCTGCTGTGCGTCACGGACGGCGTGACGGAGCGGCGCTCCGGGGCGCTGATGTTCGACGACGGGGACGGTCTGGCCCGGGCGCTGGCCGACTGTGCCGGGCTGTCGGCGGACGGGATCGCGGACCGGATCAAGCGGGCCGTGCACGAATTCGCCGAGCGGCCGCCCGATGACGATCTGGCGCTGCTGGTGCTGCAGGCGGGGTGAAGGCGCGGCGGGGCGGCCGGGGGTGCTTGCTGTGGCCCGGGTGCCGCGGTGCGGCCCGCGAGCGCGTGGCCCTTCGTGATCAAGAACGTGGCTCGGAGGTCCCCGGCGGCGAGTGACAATGGGCGGTATGCCTTCCGTACTGCCCGATGGTGAACCCGTACCCGACGACGGGGCGCTGCCCCGCCATGCCCTGGAAGGCGCCGCCGACCGGCCGCTCGGCTTCTACCTGCATGTGCCGTACTGCGCGACCCGCTGCGGCTACTGCGACTTCAACACCTACACCGCCACCGAGCTGCGCGGCTCCGGCGGTGCGCTGGCCTCCCGGGACAACTACGCAGCCCATCTGACCGGCGAGGTCCGCCAGGCGCGCAAGGTCCTCGGTGACGATCCGCGTCCGGTCCGTACGGTCTTCGTCGGCGGCGGCACACCGACCCTGCTGGCCGCCGGAGACCTGGTACGGATGCTGGGGGCGATCCGCGACGAGTTCGGGCTCGCGGACGATGCCGAGATCACCACCGAGGCCAACCCGGAATCCGTCGATCCGGCGTATCTGGCCGAGCTGCGGGAGGGCGGCTTCAACCGGATCTCGTTCGGGATGCAGAGCGCGCGGCAGCATGTGCTGAAGATCCTGGACCGTACGCACACGCCGGGGCGGCCCGAGGCGTGTGTCGCCGAAGCGCGGGAGGCGGGCTTCGAGCACGTCAACCTCGATCTGATCTACGGCACGCCCGGGGAGTCCGACGACGACTGGCGGGCCTCGCTGGACGCGGCGATCGGTGCGGGGCCGGACCACGTGTCCGCGTACGCGCTGATCGTCGAGGAGGGGACGCAGCTGGCCCGGCGGATCCGGCGCGGCGAGATCCCGATGACCGATGACGACGCCCATGCGGACCGGTATCTGATCGCGGACGAGGCGATGACCGCGGCGGGCTTCTCCTGGTACGAGGTGTCGAACTGGGCCCGCACGCCCGAGGGCCGGTGCCTGCACAACGAGCTGTACTGGCGCGGAGCCGACTGGTGGGGCGCCGGTCCCGGGGCGCACAGCCATGTCGGCGGGGTGCGCTGGTGGAACGTGAAGCATCCGGGGGCGTACGCGCAGGCTCTGGCCGAGGGGCGGTCGCCGGGGGCCGGGCGCGAGATCCTCTCCGCCGAGGACCGGCGGGTCGAGCGGATCCTGCTGGAGTTGCGGCTCGCGGACGGGTGTCCGTTGTCGCTGCTGGCACCGGCGGGGCTGGGCGCGGCGGGGCGCGCGGTGGAGGACGGGCTGCTGGAGCGGGTGCCGTACGGGGAGGGGCGGGCGGTGCTTACGTTGCGAGGGCGGTTGCTGGCGGATGCGGTGGTGCGGGATCTGGTGGACTGAGAGGGCGGGTGCGGGGCCGGGTGGGGTGCGGGTGCGCCTGCGGCGGGCCTGTTCCCCCCTTGCCCGCTCCCTCCCGTATCCGGGGCTCTGCCCCCGGGGGCCGGCGAAGGGGCTACTGAGGCGGCGCCGTCACGAAGTCGATCAGGTGCTCCACGGAGCCCAGCAGTGCCGGTTCCAGATCCCGGTACGAGCGCACCGTGGACAGGATTCGCTGCCAGGCCGCACCCGTGTTCTCCGGCCAGCCCAGAGCGCGGCACACGCCCGTCTTCCAGTCCTGGCCGCGCGGGACCACCGGCCAGGCGGCGATGCCCACGGACGACGGCTTCACTGCCTCCCACACGTCGATGTAGGGGTGGCCGACCACCAGCACGTTCGCGTCCGAGACCTGGGAGGCGATCCGGGACTCCTTGGAGCCCGGGACCAGGTGATCGACCAGAACGCCCAGCCTGGCGTCCGGGCCGGGGGAGAATTCGCGCACGATGGCCGGGAGGTCGTCGATGCCCTCGAGGTATTCGACGACCACGCCCTCGATCCGCAGGTCGTCGCCCCAGACCCGCTCGACCAGCTCCGCGTCGTGGCGGCCCTCCACATAGATCCGGCCCGCCCGCGCGACCCGGGCGCGCGCCCCGGGGACCGCGACCGAACCCGATGCCGTACGCGTGGGGCGTACGGGAGCGGCCGCCGACGGGCGCACGAGCGTGACCACCCGGCCCTCCAGCAGGAAGCCGCGCGGCTCCATCGGGAACACCCGGTGCTTGCCGAAGCGGTCCTCCAGGGTCACCGTCGGACCCTGGGCCGTCTTCTCGCAGCGGATCACCGCACCGCAGAATCCCGTGGAGACCTCCTCCACGACCAGATCGGGATCGGCGGGCACCTCGGGAACGGGGGCGGACTTCTTCCACGGCGGGGTCAGGTCCGGCTGGTAGCTGCGCATCGGATGACGATAACGACCTCGCCCACGATTGGCAGTGGGAGAAGGAGCGGCGTCCGGGGCCTTCGAATCCAGGGCGGAGGTCCCGGACACCGCGACGCCGCTGACAATCGCGGGCGAGGTCGTAGGACGACAACACGTCACGACACGCCGAAGCGGACGGCCAGTTGGTCACGCTGGTCCTTGATGAACGCCGCGTCCACCACCGCTCCGTGCCCCGGAACGTACACCGCGTCCTCGCCGCCCAGCGCCAGCAGCCGGTCCAGCGCGGCCGGCCAGCGGGACGGGACGGCGTCCCGTCCCGCCTGCGGTTCGCCGGATTCCTCGACCAGGTCGCCGCAGAGCACCACCGCGGGGGAGCCGGGGACGAGCAACGCCAGATCGTGGCCGCTGTGGGCGGGGCCCACGTTCGCCAGCAAGATCTGACGGCCGCCGCCCAGATCGAGCGTCCACTCGTCGCGCACTTCATGGTGCGGCGCCACCAGCGCACCGGCGGCCTCGGCCGCATCGTTTTCGGACACTCCGTGGCGCACCGCGGAGGCGTGCAGATCGTCCGCCCCGAGCTTCATCAGCCCGGCCATGCCGACCGCTCCGTACACCTGGGTGCCGGCGAACGCGGCGGTGCCCAGTACGTGGTCGAAATGGGGGTGGCTGAGTGCGATATGCGTCACCTTCCGGCCGAGCAGGGCCTGTGCCTGGATCCGGATTTCCTCACCTTCGCGGAGTGTTGATCCGGTGTCGTAGAGCAGCACTCCATCCGCTCCGACCACCAGTGCGACTGTCGCATCCCACCCGGGGAGGCGCCGTCGGCCCACTCCGTGACCGAGTCGCTCCCAGCCGAACTCTTCCCAAGAGGCGTCCATACCGCGACGCTATCGGCAACGACCTGCGCAGTCTCGCGGTAGCGTGACCGGTCGCCCTTGCTAGGCCCCCACTCGGCCGCCGTACACTGGCCGGGGGATTGCTGGCACTCGTGAGGACAGAGTGCCAGGGGGATTCCTGGGAATGAAGCAGGAACGGCCCGAGAACCACCGAGGAAACACAGCTGGAGGTGTGCGCGATGCTCAGCGAACGCAGACTCGAAGTGCTGCGCGCCATCGTCCAGGACTATGTCGGCACCGAGGAGCCCGTGGGCTCCAAGGCGCTCACGGAGCGGCACAAGCTGGGGGTCTCCCCGGCCACCGTCCGCAACGACATGGCGGTGCTGGAGGACGAGGGCTTCATCGCCCAGCCCCACACCAGTGCGGGACGCATCCCGACGGACAAGGGCTACCGGCTCTTCGTCGACAAGCTTGCGGGCGTCAAGCCCCTCTCGTCGCCGGAACGTCGTGCCATTCACAATTTCCTCGACGGCGCGGTCGACCTCGACGATGTCGTGGGCCGCACCGTACGGCTGCTCGCGCAGCTGACCCGGCAGGTCGCCATCGTGCAGTACCCCTCGCTGACCCGGTCGACGGTTCGGCATGTGGAGCTGCTGTCACTGGCAGCCGCCCGGCTGATGCTCGTGCTGATCACGGACACCGGCCGGGTCGAGCAGCGCATGATCGACTGCCCTGCGCCGTTCGGTGAGACCTCTCTCGCCGATCTGCGGGCCCGGCTCAACAGCCGGGTCGTCGGACGCCGTTTCGCGGATGTCCCGCAGCTGGTGCAGGATCTGCCGGAATCCTTCGAGAGCGAGGACCGGGGAACCGTCTCCACCGTGCTCTCCACCCTGCTCGAAACCCTCGTCGAGGAGACGGAGGAGCGGTTGATGATCGGCGGCACCTCCAACCTCACCCGCTTCGGGCACGACTTCCCTGTGATGATCCGGCCGGTGCTGGAGGCATTGGAGGAGCAGGTCGTGCTGCTGAAGCTGCTCGGCGAGGCCAAGGACTCGGGCATGACCGTACGGATCGGGCACGAGAACGCCCACGAGGGGCTCAACTCCACGTCCGTCGTCGCGGTCGGCTACGGTTCGGGCGACGAGGCAGTCGCCAAACTCGGCGTGGTCGGACCGACCCGCATGGACTACCCCGGAACGATGGGAGCGGTACGCGCAGTGGCACGTTACGTCGGACAGATCCTGGCGGAGTCGTAAGTGGCCACGGACTACTACGCCGTACTCGGCGTGCGCCGCGACGCATCTCAGGACGAGATCAAGAAGGCATTCCGTCGGCTCGCTCGTGAGCTGCATCCGGATGTGAACCCCGATCCGAAGACCCAGGAGCGGTTCAAGGAGATCAACGCCGCTTACGAGGTGCTGTCGGACCCGCAGAAGAAGCAGGTCTACGACCTCGGCGGCGACCCGCTGTCCGCCTCCGGCGGCGGTGGCGCGGGCGGATTCGGACAGGGCGGCTTCGGCAACTTCTCCGACATCATGGACGCGTTCTTCGGTACGTCGTCGCAGCGCGGACCCCGTTCGCGCACCCGGCGCGGCCAGGACGCGATGATCCGGCTGGAGATCGATCTCGCCGAGGCCGCGTTCGGCACCACCAAGGACATCCAGGTCGACACGGCCGTCGTCTGTGCGACCTGCAACGGCGAGGGCGCCGCACCCGGCACCTCCGCCCAGACCTGTGACATGTGCCGCGGCCGCGGCGAGGTCTCCCAGGTCACCCGGTCCTTCCTGGGCCAGGTCATGACCTCGCGGCCCTGCCCGCAGTGCCAGGGCTTCGGTACGGTCGTGCCGACCCCGTGCCCGGAGTGCGCCGGCGACGGCCGCATCCGGTCGAGGCGCACGCTCACCGTGAAGATCCCCGCCGGTGTCGACAACGGCACCCGCATCCAGCTCGCGGGCGAGGGCGAGGTCGGCCCCGGCGGCGGCCCGGCCGGGGATCTGTACGTGGAGATCCATGAGCTGCCGCACTCGGTGTTCCAGCGCCGCGGCGACGATCTGCACTGCACGGTCACCATCCCCATGACGGCGGGCGCGCTCGGCACCAAGGTGCCGCTGGAGACGCTCGACGGCCTGGAGGAGGTTGACATCCGGCCCGGCACCCAGTCCGGCCAGTCGGTCCCGCTGCACGGCCGCGGCATCACGCATCTGCGGGGCGGCGGGCGTGGCGATCTGATCGTGCACGTCGAGGTCTTGACCCCGGCGAAGCTGGACCCGGAGCAGGAGCGACTGCTGCGGGACCTGGCGAAGCTGCGCGGCGAGGAGCGGCCCACCGGCCAGTTCCAGCCCGGGCAGCAGGGGCTGTTCTCCCGGCTGAAGGACGCCTTCAACGGGCGCTGACGGCCCCCGCACACCGTTCCCTGCCGCCGGACGGGCTCGCCTGCCGAGCCCGTCCGGCGTTTGAGGACAAAATGGACCGTAGGCCGCGCACGCCGAGGCATGCAGGACGTGACACGATGCGGTCATGTCATCCGTGTTGACCGATCTCTGCCGGTATCCGGTCGTGCAGGCCCCGATGGCGGGTGGTGCGTCCTGTCCGCAGCTCGTCGCGGCCGTCGCCGAAGCGGGCGGGTTGGGCTTCCTCGCCGCCGGATACAAGACGGCGGACGGCATGTACAACGAGATCAAACAGCTGCGCGGGCTGACCGGTCAGCCCTTCGGCGTCAATCTCTTCATGCCGCAGCCGGGTCTCGCCGACCCGAGCGCCGTCGAGGTGTACCGGCATCAGCTGGCCGGTGAGGCCGCCTGGTACGAGACCCCGCTCGGCGACCCGGACTCCAGCGGCGGCGACGACGGCTACGAGGCCAAGCTCGCCATCCTCCTGGAGGACCCGGTCCCGGCAGTCTCGTTCACCTTCGGCTGCCCGACACGCGACACCCTCGACGCGTTCGCCGGCGTCGGCACGTACACCGTCGTGACGGTCACCACGCCCGAGGAGGCCCAGGCCGCCCAGTGGGCGGGGGCCGACGCGGTCTGTGTCCAGGGCATAGAGGCGGGCGGCCACCAGTCCACCCACCGCGACGACCCGCAGACCGACGGCACCGGGTTCGGACTGCTCTCCCTGGTGTCCCAGGTCCGCGAGACCGTACAGGTGCCGATCATCGCCGCGGGCGGGCTGATGCGCGGGTCCCAGATCGCCGCGGTGCTCGCCGCGGGTGCGGAGGCGGCGCAGCTCGGCACGGCGTTCCTCGTCTGCCCCGAGTCCGGGGCGAATCTGCTGCACAAGCAGGCACTGACCAACCCGCTGTTCGTGCGGACCGCCCTGACCCGGGCGTTCTCCGGCCGCCCGGCCCGCGGCCTGGTCAACCGCTTCATGCGCGAGCACGGCCCGTACGCCCCCGCCGCCTACCCACAGGTCCACTATCTGACGGCGGGGCTGCGCGCGGCGGCGGCAAAGGCCGGAGACGCCCAGGGCATGGCACTGTGGGCGGGGCAGGGGCACCGGATGGCACGCGAGCTGCCCGCCGGCCGGCTGATCGGACTGCTCGCAGAAGAACTGGACGCCGCACGGACGGCAGTGAGCACAGGGAGTACGCAGTGACCGCACCGGTCTTCGTCGTCGAACAGGTCCCCGACGGGCCCGAGTTCGTCCTGGAAGGGCCCGAGGGACGGCACGCCGTATCGGTGAAACGGCTGCACGCCGGTGAGGACGTCGTGCTGACGGACGGCCACGGCCGTTGGACGGAGGGCATCGTCAGGGCCGCCGAGGGCAAGGACCGGCTCGTGGTCGCCGGCCTGGCGACGGTTCATGAGGAGCCGTGGCCCGCACCCCGTATCACCGTCGTCCAGGCCCTGCCCAAGGGGGACCGCGGTGAGGTCGCCGTCGAGACGATGACGGAGACCGGTGTCGACGCGATCGTGCCCTGGCAGGCGTCGCGCTGCATCACGCAGTGGAAGGGAGACCGCGGTCTCAAGTCCCTCGCGAAATGGCGCAACACCGCGCGGGAAGCGGGCAAGCAGTCGCGCCGGGTGCGCTTCCCCGAGGTGGCGGACGCACTGACGACCAAACAGGTTGCCGCACTTCTGGCCGCGGCGGACTTCGCCGCCGTCCTGCATGAGGACCGGGGCCACGACAGTGAGCCGCTGGCCGCCGTCCAGCTCCCCACCCAGGGTGAGATCGTGCTGGTCGTCGGCCCCGAGGGCGGTGTGTCGCCGGATGAACTGGCGGACTTCGCCGCCGCGGGGGCCCGTACCTGCCGGCTCGGAACGTCCGTTCTGCGCACCTCGACGGCGGGCACGGCGGCGACGGCACTGCTGCTGGGGCGCACCGGTCGCTGGGCGTAAGCCCCCTCCGGCGCGCCTGCGCCGCCCCGTTGTGGCCGCAAGCCGTCTACCGCGTCGTGGGGGAACGGTGGGAAGCTGCCCGTATGGGGACATCAAGGGCATGGGGTCAGGGAAGAACCCGTCGCATTCTGGCCGCGTCCGCACTCGCGGGCGCGGCGGTCGCAAGTGTCGTGGCCTGTGAGCCGACGGGCAGCCTGAACTCCACATCCATCGCCGTGACCACCGACCTGACGGGCACCAGCGCCCTGGAGCGCAACGGGGTCGATGTGCGGTGGCTGAACTGCACGGCCGACGTCGTCGGGGACCGGCTCCAGGGTGCGTCGCCCTCCGCCTCCGCGCGCCGGATCGCGGACGTCGACTGCACCGGAAAGACGGGGAGCGGCAAGGACATCAAGATCACCGGCAAGGTGACCCAGGCTCTCGACGGGCGGTGTGTGCGGGGGGACCTGACCGCCAGGACCGGCGGGAAGGCCGTCTTCCGGACAGATGTGCTCGGCAACTGCAACAACACCGCCCCGTCGGCCGTCGGGGCGAATCCGTCCCGGGGCGGCGGCAGTGGCGGCGCCCGGCCGACGGTCACCGTGACGGTCACGGTGACCGAATCGCCCCTGGGTAAGTGAGTGTGACCGGCACCGGGCCACCCGGCGGACTCCGGCCAACCCAGTTCCGCGGAGCACGTCAGCGGCCTAGGGTGATCCGTGTGACGCAGCCTGCCTACCTCCGATACCCCCATGTCCAGGGCGATTTGATCGCCTTCACCGCCGAGGACGATGTCTGGCTGGCGCCGCTGGACGGCGGCCGAGCCTGGCGCGTCAGCGCCGACAACCGACCCGTCACCAACCCGCGGATATCTCCCGACGGAACCCGCGTCGCCTGGACGTCCACCCGGGACGGGGCGCCCGAAGTGCACATCGCACCGGTCGACGGCGGCCCCTCCAAGCGGCTCACGTACTGGGGCGACGCACGGACCTCCGTACGCGGCTGGACGCCCGAGGGCGACGTACTGGTCATCAGCACCCAGGGGCAGGCGTCACTGCGGCGCAGCTGGGCCAGGGCCGTACCGGTCGACGGCGGGCCCGCGCGGACCCTGCCGTACGGGCCGGTCGGCTCCCTCGCGTACGGGCCCGGCGGGCGGGTCCTGCTGCTCTCGGCCACCATGGGCCGCGAGGCCGCCGCCTGGAAGCGCTACCGGGGCGGCACCGCGGGCAAGTTGTGGATCGCGGAAGAGGGCGCGACCGACGGGCCGGCGGAGTTCGTACGGCTGCACGAGGACCTGGACGGGAACATCGAATCCCCGATGTGGGTGGGTGACCGCGTCGCCTTCCTTTCCGACCACGAAGGCGTGGGCGCGCTCTACTCCTCGCTCCCCGACGGCTCGGATCTGCGCCGGCACACCGGCATCGAGGGGTTCTACGCCCGCCACGCGACCACCGACGGGACCCGCGTCGGCTACGACTCGGCGGGTGAACTCTGGCTGCTGGACGACCTCGAAGGCTCCGAGCCCCGTCGTATCGACATCCGGCTCGGCGGCCAGCGCGCCGACCTCCAGCCCCACCCGGTGCACGCCGGCAGCCACCTCGACTCCGCGTCCCCGGACCGTACGGGCCGCGGCAGTGCCGTCGGGACGCGCGGTGCCGTCCACTGGGTCACCCACCGAGAGGGCCCGGCCCGGGCGCTCGCCGTCGAACCGGGCGTACGGGCCAGGATGCCCCGCGCCTTCCAGGCCGACGGCGACCAGCACGTGGTCTGGGTCACCGACGCCGAGGGCGACGACGCCCTGGAGTGCGCACCCGCCACCGGCACCGCACCGGGCGCCGTACCACGCCGCCTCGCCGCGGGCCGTATCGGCAGGGTCCTCGGCCTGGAGGCGGCCCCGGACGGCAGCCGGTTCGCCGTCGCCGCGCACGACGGGCGGGTGCTGATCGTCGAGCGGGAGAGCGGCGAGGTCCACGAGGTGGACCGAAGCGAGCACGGCGACGCCTCAGGCCTTGTCTTCTCGCCCGACTCCTCCTGGCTCGCCTGGTCGCACCCCGGGCCCGAGCCGCTCAGGCAGCTCAAGCTCGCACACCTTGCCGATCTGTCGGTCGCCGAGGCCACCCCGCTGCGCTTCCGGGACTTCGCCCCCGCGTTCACCACCGACGGCAAGCACCTCGCGTTCCTCTCCGAGCGGTCCTTCGACCCGGTCTACGACGCCCATGTCTTCGACCTGGCGTTCATCGGCGCCTGCCGTCCGCATCTGCTGACGCTCGCCGCCACCACGCCCTCCCCGTTCGGGCCGCAGCGCCACGGCCGTCCGGCCGAGAAGGAGAAGAGCGGCGGCGAGGGCGAGGACAACCCGACCGCGCTGCCCGTCACCCGGATCGACCTCGACGGACTCGCCGACCGGATCGTGCCGCTGCCCGTCGAGGCCGCCAGCTACTCCACGCTGCGCGCCGCGAAGGACGGGCTGCTGTGGCTGAGCCATCCGGTGACCGGGGTGCTCGGTACGAGCGGCGCCACGCCCGACGCCCGCCGGCCCGAGACCGTCCTCGAACGGTACGACCTGGAGAAGCTGCGCTGCGAGGAACTCGCCTCGGACGTCGACGGCTTCGCGGTCAGCGGCGACGGCAAGCGGATCGTCCTGCACACCCGGGGCAAGCTGCGCGTCGTACCGTCCGACAGCCGTGTCCCGGCCGGCGACGACCACGACGGCGGCAGCGACAGCAGCGTCACCGTCGACCTCTCCCGGATTCGCCGGATCCTCGACCCGGCCGCCGAGTGGCGTCAGATGTACGACGAGGCCGGGCGCATCATGCGGGACAACTTCTGGCGTCCCGACATGGGCGGCATCGACTGGGACGGAGTCCTGGACCGCTACCGCCCGGTGCTGGAGCGCGTCGCCACCCATGACGACCTGATCGACCTGCTGTGGGAGGTGCAGGGCGAGCTCGGCACCTCGCACGCCTACGTGACGCCGCCCGGCGGATGGCGCGACGACTCGGCCCGGCAGGGGCTGCTCGGTGCGGACATCTCCTGCACGGACGAAGGCAGTTGGCGCATCGACCGAATCCTGCCGTCGGAGACCTCCGACCCGGCGGCCCGCTCGCCGCTCGCCGCACCCGGGGTGGCGGTGCGCGTCGGGGACGCGATCCTCGCCGTCGACGGGCACCCGGTCGACCCGGTGGCCGGGCCCGGACCGCTGCTGACCGGCTCGGCCGGCAAGCCGGTCGAGCTGACCGTCTCACCGGTGGACGGCGGTGACCCGCGCCATGTCGTCGTCGTACCGGTCGCCGACGAGGAGGCGCTGCGCTACCACGCGTGGGTCGCCGACCGGCGGGCCTACGTCCACGAGCACTCCGGCGGGCGCCTCGGCTACCTCCATGTCCCCGACATGGTCGGCTCGGGCTGGGCGCAGCTCCACCGCGATCTGCGGATCGAAGTGGCGCGTGAGGGGCTGGTGGTGGACGTCCGGGAGAACCGGGGCGGGCACACCTCGCAGCTGATCGTGGAGAAACTCGCCCGGCGCATCGTCGGCTGGGACATGCCGCGCGGGATGCAGCCGTACAGCTACCCGGAGGACGCACCGCGCGGCCCCGTGGTGGCCGTCGCCAACGAGTTCTCCGGCTCGGACGGCGACATCGTGAACGCTGCGATCAAGGCGCTGCACATCGGGCCGGTGGTCGGCACGCGTACCTGGGGCGGGGTGGTCGGCATCGACAGCCGGTACAAGCTCGTGGACGGGACGTCGGTCACCCAGCCCAAGTACGCGTTCTGGTTCGAGGGTTACGGCTGGGGTGTGGAGAACCACGGGGTCGATCCCGATGTCGAGGTCGTGATGGCGCCGCAGGACCATGCCGCGGGGCGGGATCCGCAGCTGGACGAGGCGATCCGGATCGCGCTCGCGTCGCTGGCCCAGACGCCGGCGAAGCGGGCACCGGAGCGGCCGGGGGTGTAGGGGGCGGGTGCGCCTGCGGCGGGTCCGGCCCCCCCAGCCGCCCCCTCCCGTACTGGGGCTCCGCCCCCGGACACGGGAAGGGGCGGGCAGGGGAACGAGCCCGCCGCAGGCGTCCCGATACCATGCCGTACAACGATCACCACTGACCGAGGAGCCGACCCCATGGCGGGAGAACCGCAGCCCGACTGCCTGTTCTGCAAGATCGTCTCGGGTGACATCCCGGCAACCATCGTCCGGGAGACCGAAACCACCGTCGCCTTCCGGGACATAAACCCGCAGGCCCCCACCCACGTACTCGTCATCCCTCGCGTCCACTACCCGGACGCCGCCGCCCTCGCCGCCGCCGAGCCGGGGATCGCCGCCGACATACTGCGCGAGGCCGGCCACGTCGCCGCCGACGAGCAGATCGTGGACAGCGGCTACCGGGTCGTCTTCAACACCGGCTCCGGCGCCGGCCAGACCGTCTTCCACGCGCACGCCCACGTCCTGGGCGGCCGCGGACTGCAGTGGCCCCCCGGCTAGAACGGTCGATCGCACACCGTGTCCGTACGCGAACTCGTGGTCCTCGGCACCGCCAGCCAGGTCCCGACCAGGCACCGCAATCACAACGGCTATCTGCTCCGCTGGGACGGCGAGGGCATCCTCTTCGACCCGGGTGAGGGCACTCAGCGCCAGATGCTGCGGGCCGGCGTCGCCGCGCACGACATCAACCGGATCTGCGTCACGCACTTCCACGGTGACCACTCGCTCGGCCTGGCCGGGGTGATCCAGCGGATCAACCTCGACCAGGTCCCGCACCCGGTCACCGCGCACTACCCGGCGAGCGGACAGCGCTTCTTCGAGCGGCTGCGGTACGCGACCGCCTACCGCGAGTCCGTCGAGCTGACCGAGGCCCCGGTCGCCGCCGACGGGGTGCTCGCCGCCACGGACGCGTACACGCTCAGCAGCCACCGGCTCTCGCACCCCGTCGAGTCGTACGGCTACCGGCTCGTCGAGCCCGACGGGCGTCGCATGCTGCCCGCGAAGCTCGCCGAGCACGGCATCAAGGGGCCGGACGTCGGCCGGATCCAGCGGGAGGGCTCCCTCGGCGGCGTGACGCTCGACGACGTCTCCGAGCGCAGGCGCGGACAGCGGTTCGCGTTCATCATGGACACAAGGCTCTGCGACGGCGTGCACGTGCTCGCCGAGGGATGCGACCTGCTGGTCATCGAGTCGACCTTCCTCGACGAGGACGAACGACTCGCCACCGACCACGGCCATCTGACCGCCGGCCAGGCGGCCCGGGTGGCCCGGGACGCGGGCGTACGGCACCTCGTGCTGACGCACTTCTCGCAGCGGTACGACGACCCGGCCGTCTTCGAGGACCGGGCCCGCGCCGCCGGGTTCGAGGGCGAACTGACCGTCGCCCGGGACCTCGGCCGGGTTCCGGTGCCCACCCGGCACCTCTGAAACACATCAGCACCACCATTTGTGAGCGTGAAAAACCCGTGCACCTCCCCAAAGCCGAACTCCATCTCCACATCGAAGGAACCCTCGAACCCGAGCTGGCCTTCGCGCTCGCCGAACGCAACGGCGTGCAGCTGCCGTACGCGAACACCGAAGAGCTCCGCACCGCCTATCTCTTCGACGATCTGCAGACCTTCCTCGATCTGTACTACGCGCTGATGGCCGTGCTCCGGACCGAGGAGGACTTCGAGGAACTCGCCGACGCGTATCTCACCCGAGCCGCCGCCCAGGGCGTCCGGCACGCGGAGATCTTCTTCGACCCGCAGGCACACACCGCCCGGGGCGTCCCGATCGGCACCGTCGTCGACGGGCTCGGCCGGGCGCTGGACCGCAGCGAGGCTAAGCACGGCATCTCCACCCAGCTGATCATGTGCTTCCTGCGCGACCAGTCGGCCGAGTCGGCGCTGGAGACCCTGGAGGCCGCGAAGCCGTATCTGCACCGGATCAGCGCGGTCGGCCTCGACTCGGCGGAGGTCGGGCACCCGCCCGTCAAGTTCCGTGAGGTGTACGAGGCGGCCGGGGCGCTCGGGCTGCGCAAGGTCGCCCATGCCGGCGAGGAGGGCCCGCCCGAGTACATCCGGGAGGCCCTGGACGTCCTCGGGGTCGAGCGCATCGACCACGGGCTGCGCTGCATGGAGGACGCGGACCTGGTGAAGCGGCTGGTCGCCGACCGGGTGCCGCTCACCCTCTGCCCGCTGTCCAACGTGCGGCTGCGCGCCATCGACACGCTGGAGGAGCACCCGCTGCGGGCCATGATGGCCGCCGGACTGCTCTGCACGGTGAACTCCGACGACCCCGCCTATTTCGGCGGATACGTCGGGGACACCTTCCATGCCGTCCACGAGACGCTCGGCCTGGACCACGAGCAGTTGCGTACGCTGGCGCGCAACTCCTTCGAGGCGGCCTTCCTCGACCACGACGAGGAGCGCAGGACGCGCTATCTGGCCGAGGTCGAGGCGTACGAGTTCGACTGACCGACCGTTCCCGACGGGCCGGCCGTCCGGAACGCGTTCTTGACCGGGCGCCTGCGACGCAGCGCGGGCAGGCTGATCTCCGTGACGGCCTGCTCGGGCGCGCCCAGCTTGGGTACGGCACCGGGTACCGCTCCGGTGGTGACGGCGAGCAGCGCGGCCGGTGCGCCGCCCCTGCGGCGCACCGATCCCGGCACCAGCGGACGGCCACCGGTGTGCAGGGCGACAGCCGTGACCGGGGCCGCGACCAGGAGCGTGACGGCGCCCAGGATCAGGCCCATGACCGGGTAGCCGGCCTGCTCGGACAGCACGCTGCCGAGCACCGGTCCGCAGGCCACTCCGACGGATGACGCGGAGCCCGCGAGCACCGCCCAGCGGCCGCGTACGTCCAGGGAAGCGGCCAGGCCGATCAGATACGACAGGACCACCGGGTAGACGGTGTTCCACAGGATCTCGCCGGTCGCGAACGAACCGAGATTCCCGGCCGACGAGCTGAGCACGATGCTCACCGCGATGATCACGGTGCCCAGACCGATCGGCACCGCACGGCCGAGCTTCGCGCCCAGCACCCCAGCGCCCATCACCCCGAGCAGACCCGCACCGAGCGCGGCGGCGAACACCGCACCGACGGTGATCTCGGAGAGCCCGGCCTGGACCACACCGATCCGGCCGCTGACGCCCCACAGCGCGTTCTGCGCCATGGACCAGACGAGCATTCCGCCCGCCAGCACCAGACCGGAACGGCGGTGCGGCAGCCGGCCGGCGACGGGGGCGGCGGGACCGCTGGGCGCGGCACCGCCGAGCCGCGCGGTGGCGGGCCAGACGAGCAGCGCGGCGAGGGCGATCGAGGCGAACGGCAGCCGGTGGCCGCCGCCGAGGTGCGGGATCGTCAGATAGAGGGCGCCCGCCGTCGCGGAGACGCTGAGCAGACCGAGCGACGAGGTCCGGTGCGGATCGCGCTGGGCGGCGATGCCCGCCGCGGCCACCGCGGTCGCCGTGCCGGAGCCGAAGCCGCCGATCATCGCGCCCATGACCACCAGCGGCACGGAGCCCGCCAGCGCTGCGCAGCCGTATCCCACCATGGCCAGCACCAGTCCGGTCCGGGCCGCCCTTCGCGGTCCGTACGTCTCGACCCGGCCCGCCAGCGTGAACCCGGCGGTGGCCGAGCTCAGCAGCAGGGCGCTGCCCACCAGACCGGCCTGGGCCGTACTGAGGCCCAGATGGACGGAGAGCCGTCCGACGATGGTGGGGAGCAGATAGGCGGCGAGGTAACCGGCGGTGAACACGGCGACCAGGGGCCACGCGGCGCGAGGGCGCGAGGACATGGGCGTTCCTGAAGACATGCCGAAGGAGGCAGAGAAGGCAGGGGAGGGCAATGCGGGAAATACGGGGGAGGCGGGGCACGCGGCGACTGTTGCCGACGGGGCTCGCGGGCCAATTTGTATCAACTGCTTCAGGCTGACCGAAAGGCGCCCCTATGTGATCTGGACCACATGCGCGTTTACCCTCCGACCGCCGGGGTAGCAGAGGCCGTTTGTGCAGGTCAGCATCTGTATGTGCGAGGTCGTCGTCGACCCTCCGGAAGCGGCGGCGCGGACCCTCCGGTTACGGGGGTGAATCGGGCACACTGGCCAGATCTGCCACGACCGGGGAGTGCAAGGTGAGCACAGACATTCCAGGCATCGACCCACTGGACGGGCTGCGCGCCCCGCAGGACCCGGACTGCGACGTCTTCCTCACCGGCACGGTCTTCCTCGACATCATCTTCACCGGCCTGGACAGCGCCCCGGTGCGCGGTACCGAGTCCTGGGCGCGCGGCATGGGTTCCAGCCCCGGCGGGGTCGCCAACATGGCCACCGCGCTGGCCCGGCTGGGACTGCACACCTCGCTGGCCGCGGCGTTCGGCGACGACCACTACGGGGAGTACTGCTGGGACGCCCTGGAGCAGGGCGAGGGCATCGACCTGTCGATGTCGCACACCGTCCCCGGCTGGCACTCGCCGGTGACCGTCTCGATGGCGTACGAGGGCGAGCGGACGATGGTCTCGCACGGCCACGAGGCCCCGGGCCCCGCGGGCACCCCCGGCGTCGCGATCCCCGCCGAGGAGCCCGCGTTCCCGAGCTGCCCGCCCCGTGCCCGGGCCGCCATCGCCTCGCTCGTCCCCGGACGCAGCGAACCCTGGGTCGCCAGGGCGGCCAGGAACGGCGCCCGGATCTTCGCCGACGTCGGCTGGGACGAGACCGGCCGCTGGGACCTTGACGCCCTCGTCGACCTGGAGCACTGCCAGGCCTTCCTGCCCAACGCCGAGGAGGCGATGCGCTACACCCGCACCGACTGCCCGCGCGCCGCCGCCCACGCCCTGGCCGAGCGGGTGCCGCTCGCCGTGGTCACCCTGGGCGCGGAGGGCGCGTACGCGGTCGACGCGGTGACCGGGGCGAGCGCCGAGGTACCCGCGATCGAGGTCGAGGCGCTGGACCCGACCGGGGCGGGCGATGTCTTCGTCGCCGGATTCGTCACCGGCACCCTGGCGGACTGGCCGCTGGCCGACCGGCTGGCCTTCGCCGGACTCACCGCGGCGCTCTCGGTGCAGGAGTTCGGCGGATCGTTGTCGGCGCCGGACTGGGAGGAGATCGCCGCCTGGTGGCAGCAGGTCCGCACCTTCGCCGACCAGGACCCGGCGGCGCTCCAGCGATACGCGTTCCTGGAGGAACTGCTGCCCTCCGCGGCCCGGCCATGGCCGCTGCGCCGGGCCGTCCCGACGATCGGCTTCCGCCGCCCGGCGTAACCCCGGGCACATGTGTTCGCAGCCTGTGCGAAAAAGCCCTCGGTGTTGTCAGCGCGGAGTCGTACGCTTGGTAATCCAGAGGTTGTCGATCGGCGAGAACCTTGCAACGGGAGGTATGTGCAGGCCACAGAGCCGGCCCATGACTCAGACACCCACAGCCCAGACCCCCGCGCCGGGGCAGGCACGAGCCCAGTTCACCGTTCCGGCCAAGCATCCGATGGTGACCGTTCTGGGCTCAGGTGACGCCCTGCTGCGCGTGATCGAGACGGCCTTCCCGGCGGCCGACATCCATGTCCGGGGAAATGAGGTCAGCGCCGCCGGAGACGCGACGGAAGTCGCCCTGATCCAGCGACTGTTCGACGAGATGATGCTGGTGCTCCGCACCGGTCAGCCGATGACGGAGGACGCAGTGGAACGCTCGATCGCCATGCTCAGGGCGAGTGAGAGCGGCGAGGGGGACGGCCTTGAGACACCGGCCGAGGTGCTCACACAGAACATCCTCTCCAGCCGCGGTCGCACGATCCGCCCCAAGACGCTCAACCAGAAGCGGTACGTCGACGCCATCGACAAGCACACGGTCGTCTTCGGTATCGGCCCCGCGGGCACCGGCAAGACCTATCTCGCCATGGCGAAGGCGGTCCAGGCCCTGCAGTCCAAGCAGGTCAACCGGATCATACTGACCCGTCCCGCCGTCGAGGCGGGCGAACGGCTCGGTTTCCTGCCGGGCACGCTCTACGAGAAGATCGACCCCTATCTGCGCCCGCTCTACGACGCGCTCCACGACATGCTCGACCCTGACTCGATCCCGCGGCTGATGGCGGCGGGCACGATCGAGGTCGCGCCTCTTGCGTACATGCGCGGCCGCACGCTCAATGACGCGTTCATCATCCTCGACGAGGCGCAGAACACCAGCGCCGAGCAGATGAAGATGTTCCTGACCCGGCTCGGTTTCGATTCGAAGATCGTCGTCACCGGTGACGTCACCCAGGTCGACCTGCCGAACGGGACCAAGAGCGGTCTGCGTCAGGTCCAGGACATCCTGGACGGCGTCGAGGACGTGCACTTCTCCCGGCTCACCTCCCAGGATGTCGTCCGGCACAAGCTGGTCGGCCGTATCGTCGACGCGTACGAAAAGTACGACAGCCGAGACAGCCACAAACGGAAGTAGTCGCAGCGCACCATGTCGATCGACGTCAACAACGAGTCCGGAACCGAGGTCGACGAGCAGGCGATCCTCGACATCGCCCGCTACGCGCTCGCGCGGATGCGGATCCACCCGCTCTCCGAACTCTCGGTGATCGTGGTGGACACCGACGCCATGGAGCAGCTCCACATCCAGTGGATGGACCTGCCGGGACCCACGGATGTCATGTCCTTCCCGATGGACGAACTCCGTCCGCCGTCCAAGGACGACGAGGAGCCCCCCCAGGGGCTCCTCGGTGACATCGTGCTCTGCCCGGAGGTCGCCAAGAAGCAGGGCGAGGACGCGGAGACGCAGCACTCCATGGACGAGGAGCTCCAGCTCCTCACCGTCCACGGAGTGCTGCATCTCCTCGGGTACGACCACGAGGAGCCGGACGAGAAGGCCGAGATGTTCGGTCTCCAGGCCGCGATCGTCGACGGCTGGCGCGCCGAGCACGGCCTGACCGGCCCGTCGCCCGCGCCCACCGTGTCGTGAGCGTTCCCCTCGTCCTGGGTGCCGTCCTGCTGGTCGTCGTCGGCTGGCTGGCGGCCTGTGCGGAGGCGGGCATCGCCCGTACGTCCAGCTTCCGGGCCGCCGAGGCGGTCCGTTCCGGCCGGCGCGGCAGCCAGAAGCTGGAACAGGTCGCGGCAGATCCGACCCGTTATCTCAATGTCGCCCTGCTGGTGCGGGTCGCCTGCGAGATGTCGGCCGGTGTGCTCGTCACGTACGCCTGTCTGAAGGAGTTCCCGGAGACCTGGGAGGCGCTGGCCGTCGCCATGGCCGTGATGGTTCTCGTCTCCTATGTCGCCATCGGTGTGTCGCCGCGCACCATCGGCCGCCAGCACCCGCTGAACACGGCCACGGCGGCGGCGTACGTCCTGCTGCCGCTGGCCAGGGTCATGGGCCCCATCCCGCAGTTGCTGATCCTCATCGGCAACGCGCTGACGCCGGGCAAGGGGTTCCGCAAGGGGCCGTTCGCCAGCGAGGCCGAACTGCGGGCGATGGTCGACCTCGCCGAGCAGGAGTCGCTGATCGAGGACGAGGAGCGCCGCATGGTGCACTCGGTCTTCGAGCTCGGTGACACGCTCGTACGCGAGGTCATGGTGCCGCGGACCGACCTGGTCTGCATCGAGCGCTACAAGACGATCCGGCAGGCGCTGACCCTGGCGCTGCGCTCCGGTTTCTCGCGGATCCCCGTCACCGGGGAGAACGAGGACGACATCGTCGGCATCGTGTACCTCAAGGACCTGGTCCGCAAGACGCACATCAACCGCGAGTCGGAGGCCGATCCGGTCTCCACGGCGATGCGGCCGGCGGCGTTCGTGCCCGACACGAAGAACGCCGGTGATCTGCTGCGCGAGATGCAGCAGGACCGTAGCCATGTCGCCGTCGTGATCGACGAGTACGGCGGCACGGCGGGCATCGTCACCATCGAGGACATCCTCGAAGAGATCGTCGGCGAGATCACCGACGAGTACGACCGTGAACTCCCGCCCGTCCAGGAGCTGGAGAACGGCTGCTTCCGGGTGACCGCGCGCCTGGACATCGGCGACCTCGGGGACCTGTTCGACCTCGACGAGTACGACGACGAGGACGTGGAAACGGTCGGCGGACTGCTGGCGAAGGCGCTGGGCCGAGTACCGATCGCCGGGGCGTCGGCGGTCGTCGATCTGCCGGACGGCCGCCGGCTGCGGCTGACGGCGGAGTCCACGGCGGGCCGCCGGAACAAGATCGTCACGGTGCTGGTGGAGCCCGTGGGGCAGGAGGGGGTGGACGCGGGGTGACTCCGCAGCAGCTGAGGGCGTTCTGCCTGGAGTTCAACGCCAGCGTCGAGGAGTTCCCGTTCGGGCCGGAGGCGTCCGTCTTCAAGGTGCTCGGCAAGATGTTCGCCCTCACCGCGCTGGATGCGCGACCGCTGACGGTGAACCTCAAGTGCGATCCGGACGAGGCGGTGCGGCTGCGGGAGGAGTACGACGCGGTGGTGCCGGGCTGGCACATGAACAAGCGGCACTGGAACACGGTGACGGTGTCCGGGGTGCCGGACCGGGTGCTCCGTGAGCTGATCGAGGACTCCTACGACCTGGTGGTGGCGGGGCTGCCGAAGGCGCAACGGCTGCGGCTGGACCGGGCGTAGGTCCCCGCGGGGGCGGGGCGGGGCGGGGAACAAGCCCCCCGGTTCGTATGCTCGGCACATGACTGAGAGCACCGACCTCGGCCCCGAGGACCGCAAGATCGTCACGCTGGCGCGCAGCGCCCGCGCCCGCAACGGTGTCCCGGAGGGCGCGGCCGTACGGGACGAGACCGGACGTACGTACGTCGCGGGCACCGTGCAGCTGGAGTCGCTGAAGCTCAGCGCGCTGCAGACCGCCGTGGCGATGGCCGTGGCCAGCGGCGCCACCTCGCTGGAGGCGGCCGCGGTCGTCTCCGAGGCGCAGACCCCGTCGGACGCGGACCGCGCCGCGGTACGGGACCTGGGCGGCCCGGACACGCCGGTACTGCTCGCCGGCCCCGACGGCATGCTGCGGGTCAGCGTGACGGCGGGCTGACGCCGACAGAATCCGCACACCGTGTGCGAACGCCCCGCACCCCACCGGCGCGGGGCGTTCGCACACGGTGTGAGGGTAATGGGGATCTTGACATCATCTGATGGCCCATCAGTCGGCGCATTTCGCTTCCATTGACTTCTTTTCGGCCGGAGTCGTCAATGGGCCCCCTGTCGGCGCAGAAGAGCCGCTGCGCCGCATCCGGCAGGAGGGGGCTCCATGCGTCCGACCGTTCGAAGAATCAGCCTGCGGAGATCCGACTTCCGAAAACGTCCCGCGCGCGGCCGCCGCTGGGCCGCCGCGCTGGGCGTGGGCGCGCTCCTCGTCGCCGGGGGAGGGGGACTCGCAGGCCCCGCGCAGGCCATGGCGACAGCCTCCGTACCGGTGGACTTCCCCACCCACTGCATTCCGCCGGCCATCGCGGGCATCCCGCCGATCGACGGGACCACGAAGGCCGAGATCACCGTCGACAACGCCGCCCCGGAGGTGGGCGACACGGTCACGGTCACCTACACCGTCGTCAAACCGGCCGCGAGCAACCCGGTCGATCTGGCGCTGCCCGCCGACATCATGACGCCGACCGGCAAGGTCACTGTCGGCGGTGCACAGTCCGCGAGCATCACCGTCGCGGGCCCGAAGAAGAACACCCCGGTACCCGGCAAGGGCGACTTCCCGTCGTTCTCGATGACCGGCACCTTCACGGTCACCGCACCCGGTCAGATCACGCTGTCACCCGGCGACTACAACATCCACACCAGCTACATCATGGAGCTGGACACCCCCTGCACGGTGACGAACCCGCCCGCTCCCGTCTCCGAGACGATCATCGCGACGGACGGCGGCGGCCAGGTCAACGAGCGTGCCATCCAGCTCGGGACCGCATCCGGCAAGGCGGGCGACGCGGTCACCGTGACCGGGTCGAAGTTCACCGCGGGTGCGGACATCACGCTCGCGGGCCGGGCCGGTGACACCCAGACCGCCGACACGGCCACCGTCAAGGCGGACGGCTCCGGCGGCTTCAGCGGCCGACTCACCGTCAACGATCCGGCGACCACCGGCATCGTCGCCTACGAGGGCGGCAACTGGGACGCGGCCAAGGGCGCGGGCCCGCAGGCCTACACCGTCACCGGTGGTGGCGGCGAGAGCCCGGACGGCAGCCAGCGGCTCAACTCGTCCGTCAAGGCGGGCACGCTGTCCATGGTCCAGGCCGGGGACACCGTCGAGATGTCGGCGGTCGACTTCGGGAAGGGCGGCGCCTCCCGCGGCTCTCTGCAGACGGTGACGGTCGAGGACTACCGCGGCGGCCCCGCCGGCTGGTCCCTGACCGGAAAGGTCACCGACTTCAAGGGTCCCGGCGGCGTGACGATCGGCGCATCCGCACTCGGCTGGACCCCGGTCTGCGCGACGAAGGCCGGCAGTCCCAGCACCTGTGCGGCCGGTTCCGAGGGACCGGTCGGCAGCGCGGGCGCCACCCTGGCGTCCACGCCGAACGGGAACTTCACCGGCGGCGAGTTCACCGTCGACGCCCGGCTCGCGCTGAACGTACCGGCGTACACCGCCCCCGGCGCGTACTCCGGCGTGCTCACCCTCACCCTCACGTGACCGAGCAGCCCCGATCAACCGGTGGACCGGGCGCGCACCCGCCCGGACCGCTCCGAACCGAGACCGACCGACCGACCCGGAGGCCCCGCACCGTGCGCAAGCTGTACGTACTCCTCGTGGCCGGCGCCCTCATGCTGATCGGAGCCCCTGCGGCCCACGCCGCGGACAACGGCAGCTGGTCGGTCTACCCGGCCACCACACAGACCGGTCAGCGCCCGTACTTCTACCTCTCCGCCGACCCCGGCGCCACGCTCGACGACCAGGTCACCGTCACCAACAAGACGGACCGGCCGCAGACCTTCCGGCTGTACGCGGCCGACGCCTACAACACCGCACGCGACGGCGGATTCGCCGTCCGCGCCCAGAACGAGAAACAGCGCTCGGTCGGCGCCTGGGCGAGGACCGACCGCGAACGGGTCACCGTGCCCCCGCACGGCTCGGTCACCGTCCCGGTCACCATCACCGTCCCGAAGGACGCCGAGCCGGGCGACCACCCCGGCGCACTCGTCGCCCTCGACGAACGCATCGACCCCGCCGACGCGGGAGCCGTCGCCGTCGGCATCCAGAAGGCGGTGGGTGCCCGGATCTATCTGCGGATCAACGGACCGACCATGCCCGCGCTCTCCGTCGACGACGTCGAGGTCGAGCACACCCAGCCGCTGGTCCCGGGCACCGGCAGGAGCCGGGCCGTCATCTCGTACACGCTCCACAACCGGGGCAATGTCACCCTCAACCCCAAGGTCGCTCTCAAGGCCGAGGGCCTCTTCGGCCGCACCCTGCTCGCCCGGGATCTCAAGAAGATCCCCTCCGAACTGCTGCCCCGCCAGCAGGTCAGGCTGACCGAACAGTGGGCCGACGCGCCCCAGCTGGAATGGGGCGAGATAGAACTGACCGCGAGCGCCCGCGACACCCGCGAGTCCGCCGCCGTCTCCTACTTCGCACTGCCCTGGCTGGTGGCCGGGGTCCTGCTGGTGATCGTCGGCGGGGGTACGGGGATGTGGATCCGGGCCCGTCGGAGCCGTACCCGCAGGGCCTGAGACGACGCGCGACAGGCCCCGCCGGGGCCCTTGGTACGGCGGGGCCGCCAGGATCGGGGACAATGGGCGCCATGAGCGTTCGACCTGACACAGAAGCCGCTGCACAGCAGGCTGCGAACAACGCCCCCCACCGGGCCGGCTTCGCCTGCTTCGTGGGCCGCCCCAACGCGGGCAAGTCCACCCTCACGAACGCTCTGGTCGGCCAGAAGGTGGCGATCACCTCCAACCGGCCCCAGACCACCCGGCACACCGTGCGCGGCATCGTGCACCGCGAGGACGCGCAGCTGATCCTCGTCGACACCCCCGGCCTCCACAAGCCGCGCACGCTGCTGGGCGAGCGTCTCAACGACGTCGTACGGACCACCTGGGCCGAGGTCGACGTCATCGGCTTCTGCCTGCCCGCCGACCAGAAGCTCGGCCCCGGCGACAAGTACATCGTCAAGGAACTCGCGGGCATCAAGAAGACCCCGAAGATCGCCATCATCACCAAGACCGACCTGGTCGACTCCAAGCAGCTCGCCGAACAGCTGCTCGCCGTCTCCCGCCTCGGTGAGGAGCTCGGCTTCGAGTGGGCCGAGATCATTCCGGTCTCCGCGGTGAAGGACAAGCAGGTCGACCTGCTGGCGGATCTGATCGCCCCGCTGCTCCCGGAGAGCCCGCCGCTCTACCCGGAGGGCGACCTCACCGACGAGCCCGAGATGGTCATGGTCGCGGAGCTGATCCGCGAGGCCGCGCTCGAAGGCGTACGGGACGAGCTGCCGCACTCCATCGCGGTCGTCGTCGAGGAGATGCTGCCGCGCGAGGACCGCCCGGCGGACAAGCCGCTGCTCGACATCCACGCCAACGTCTACATCGAGCGCCCCAGCCAGAAGGGCATCATCATCGGCCCGAAGGGCAAGCGGCTGAAGGACGTCGGCACGAAGTCGCGCAAGCACATCGAGGCACTGCTCGGCACGCCGGTCTTCCTGGACCTGCATGTGAAGGTGGCCAAGGACTGGCAGCGCGATCCGAAGCAGCTGCGGAAGCTGGGGTTCTGACCGCCGCCCCGGTGCGGCGGACGGAGGCCGGCGCAGCTGTCCGAAGCCGCTGAGGCCCCCGGGGCCGAGGGGTGCGAGGGGCGCGAGGGCGCCCGTGTGGATGGGGCCCGAAGCAGCTGCGGAGGCTGAGGTTCTGACCGCCGCCCCGGTGGATTCAGCGGTACGCCTGTCTCACGCGCCCTCCTTCAGGACGCGTGAGATCAGTGCGCGCTGGGCTTCGGTCAGTCTCGGGTCCGCGCAGTGGACCGTCCGGTCGCCGACCGTGATCCGATAGCGGAAGCCGTCCGGTACGCCCTGGGGCGGAGTGCGGTGGCCCGCGGCGAGCGCTGATTCGGCCAGGGCCTCCCACTCCGAGGCGTCGGCCCGTCCGGTGGTGTCGACCTCGCGATGGCGTGCGATGCCGGCGAAGCCGCCGGTCCTGCTGACCTGAATCCGCATACGGTGTCCTCCATCGCCGGACGGGCCGGAACTGTTCTACGTGGTCGGGACGCCCACCTCCGACCATGCCTTCAGGACCGCCTCCGCCTCGTCGCCCTCCCCGAAGCGGCTGCGGGCCGCGGCCACCGTCAACCGGGCGAAGGACGCGAAGTCCGCGTCCACGGCCAGTTGACCACCTGTGAGCACATCGAACCAGAGCTGCCCGGCCCGCTCCCACGCATTGCCGCCGAGTGCCGTCGCCAGCAGATAGAACGCGCGGTTCGGAATGCCCGAGTTGAGGTGCACTCCGCCGTTGTCCTCGCTGGTGTGGATGTAGTCCTCCATCGACGCGGGCTGCGGGTCCTTGCCGAGTACATCGTCGTCGTACGCGGTTCCCGGCGCCTTCATCGAGCGCAGGGCGTCGCCCTGGACCCGGGGCGCCAGCAGCCCGGCGCCGATCAGCCAGTCGGCCTGGTCGGCGCTCTGGCCCAGCGAGTACTGCTTGACCAGGGAGCCGAAGACGTCGGACACCGATTCGTTGAGTGCGCCGGACTGGCCGTAGTAGCTCAGATTGGCGGTGTGCTGGGTCAGGCCGTGTGCCAGCTCATGGGCGATCACATCGATGGCGACGGTGAAGTCCAGGAAGATCTCCCCGTCCCCGTCGCCGAAGACCATCTGCTCGCCGTCGAAGAAGGCGTTGTTGTACTTCTCGTCGTAGTGCACGGAGCCGATCAGCGGCAGCCCGTTGCCGTCGATCGAACGGCGGCCGTACACCTTGAGCAGCAGTTCGAAAGTGGCGCCGAGTCCCGCGTACGCGCGGTTGACGCTTGCGTCCTTCGTCGGCTCCTGGCCCTCGGCGCGGACCTCGGTGCCGGGCAGTTGGGTGCGGTGACGGCAGTCGTACAGCGTCCGGTCGGGCTTGTCGGACGCCTGCCCCCCGGTCGCGGGGGCGACAGGCACGGTGACGACCGTTGCCATCTGGCGGCGGGTGCGGCGGGCGGCGTCGCTCTCCAAGGTGCGGCGGGCGGGGCCCGCGAGATCGGGGTTGTCGGACTGCGACAGCTTGTCGAGGACATGGGGCGGCACGATGGTGCAGAAGACGGGATGGAACCCGTGCTGAGACTGAGGCTGCATGGAGCCGACTGTGGCACTGGGTGATGGTGATGTCACCGGTTGCGACCAGGATTGATGAAATGGAGTGATTGATCACTCTTGGGCGTTTCCGGCGTCCGGTCCCGCATACTGATACGGGACGGACGCATCAGACGCCTCTCGGCTACTCTCGTCGCATCATGCGTTTCGGGCTGCTTCTTCTTAGCTGCCGCGGCGAGGGCCTGTAGTCGTAGGCCGACCCCCTCCCCGCGGAGTCTGGTGTTGCAGCGACACAGTCGGCCGTCCCATTGGTTGGACCCCCGAGGAGCCGTACGCCATGACCGCCGCAAATCCCGCTCAGAGCCCGGCCGAGAACGCCGTCGGCCGCCCCACGCCGATCACCAACGCGACTCAGCTGCAGAAGCCGTCCGGGATGCCGATCCACAAGTACGGCCGCTACGAGGCCGTCGAGATCCCCGACCGCACCTGGCCGGACAACCGGATCACCGTCGCGCCCCGCTGGCTGTCCACCGATCTGCGCGACGGCAACCAGGCGCTGATCGACCCGATGTCGCCGGCCCGCAAGCGTGAGATGTTCGATCTGCTCGTGCGCATGGGCTACAAGGAGATCGAGGTCGGCTTCCCGTCCTCCGGCGAGACCGACTTCGCGTTCGTCCGCTCCATCATCGAAGAGGGTGCGATCCCCGAGGATGTGACGATCTCCGTACTGACGCAGGCCCGCGAGGACCTGATCGAGCGGACCGTCGAATCCATCGTCGGCGCCCGCCGCGCGACCGTGCACCTGTACAACGCGACGGCACCCACCTTCCGCCGGGTCGTCTTCCGCGGCTCGAAGGACGACATCAAACAGATCGCCGTGGACGGCACCCGGCTGGTCATGGAGTACGCGGAGAAGCTGCTGGGCCCGGAGACGATCTTCGGCTACCAGTACAGCCCCGAGATCTTCACCGACACCGAGCTGGACTTCGCCCTGGAGGTCTGCGAGGCGGTCTGTGACGTCTGGCAGCCGGAGGAGGGCCGCGAGATCATCCTCAACCTGCCCGCCACCGTGGAGCGTTCGACCCCGTCCACGCACGCGGACCGGTTCGAGTGGATGTCGCGCAACCTGTCGCGCCGCGAGTTCGTCTGTCTGTCCGTCCACCCGCACAACGACCGCGGCACCGCCGTCGCCGCCGCCGAACTGGCCATCATGGCCGGTGCGGACCGGATCGAGGGCTGCCTGTTCGGCCAGGGCGAGCGCACCGGCAACGTCGACCTGGTCACCCTGGGCATGAACCTGTTCTCGCAGGGTGTCGACCCGCAGATCGACTTCTCGCAGATCGACGAGATCCGCCGCACCAGTGAGTACTGCAACCAGATGGAGGTCCACCCGCGCCACCCCTACGCGGGCGACCTGGTCTACACCGCCTTCTCCGGCTCCCACCAGGACGCCATCAAGAAGGGCTTCGACGCCATGGAGGCCGACGCGGCCGCCCAGGGCAAGACGGTCGACGACATCGAGTGGGCGGTGCCGTACCTGCCGATCGACCCGAAGGACGTCGGCCGCTCGTACGAGGCCGTCATCCGGGTCAACTCGCAGTCCGGCAAGGGCGGAATCGCCTACGTCCTGAAGAACGACCACAAGCTGGACCTGCCGCGCCGGATGCAGATCGAGTTCTCCCGGATCATTCAGGCCAAGACCGATGCCGAGGGCGGCGAGGTCACGCCGACGCAGATCTGGTCGGCGTTCCAGGACGAGTACCTGCCGAACCCGGACAACGCTGCGGCTCAATGGGGTCGCGTACAGATCCGCTCCGGCCAGACCACGACCGGCTCCGACGGCCAGGACACCATCACCGTCGAGGCGACGGTGGACGGCGCGGACACCGTACTGACCGGGACCGGCAACGGCCCGATCTCCGCGTTCTTCGAAGCGCTGCAGGCCATCGGCATCGATGCCCGTCTGCTGGACTACACCGAGCACACCATGAGCGAGGGCGCCAGCTCCCAGGCCGCTTCGTACATCGAGTGCGCGATCGACGGAAAGGTCCTGTGGGGCATCGGCATCGACGCCAACACCACGCGTGCCTCGCTGAAGGCGGTCGTCTCCGCCGTCAACCGCGCCACCCGCTGACCCGGTGCCCGAAAGGGCATGAAATCGCACGGCCGAAGACCCCGTCCACCCGTATCCGGGGGGCGGGGTTCGGCCATCTCCGGCGGTTGTGACGATCGAGGTGCTGACGTCACATCCCGACTGTGGTTAACATCACGTCCACGCGGCAATGTTGCCGGAGCGTTACGGAGGTGTGCGACGTGCGGTCAGCCCTGGGACAACGCGCCATGAAGCTGCGTATCTGCGGCATCCGCACCATCTGGGACACCGTCGGTGACGGCGAGTTCTTCTGCCCCGGCTGCGGCGGCGACCGCAACTACCGTCGGCTCACCGGCCGTCGCCGCTTCGCGGTACTCGGCGTGCCGATGCTGCGTCGCGGCACCGCGGGCCCCGTCGTCGAATGCGCCGCCTGCCGGGCGCAGTTCGACACCGATGTGCTCGACCACCCCACCACCACCCGGTTCTCCGCCATGCTCCGGGACGCCGTCCACACGGTCGCGCTCGGCGTCCTCGCGGCCGGCGGCACCACCTCCCGTACGGTTCTGGAGACCGCGGCCGCCACCGTGCGCGACGCCGGATTCGACGACTGCACGGAGGAACAGCTCTCCACCGTCGTCGAGGTCCTCTCCGCCGACATCGGCAACGGCTCCGCCTTCGACCCGGCGGCCGAGGCCTGCGGAGCGGCCCTCGCCATCGAACTGCACGAGGCGCTGGAACCCCTCGCCCCGCATCTGGCCCCCGCCGGACGCGAGTCGATCCTGCTGCAGGGCGCCAGGATCGCCCTCGCCGACGGCCCGTACGGGCAGGCGGAGCGCGAGGTGCTGGCCACGGTCGGCGCGGCGCTGCAGCTCTGCGCCGAGGACACGGCCCGGCTGCTCGCCGCAGCGGCACGTACCCCCTCCTGAACGGCCCCGTCTGCACCGGGCGCGTACTCCCGCGGGAGTAATCGGCCCCGTGCGCCCACCGTGGCAGTAGCCGCGAAGTCGGCCCCGGGCGCGACGTACCGTCCGCTTTCCGCCGGGAGTCTGGAGAGGAACCAGACACCCGGCGGAAAGGGGGGCCCGTCATGAGGGCCGCAGTGAAACCAAATGGCACACGGTCGCGGCCACGCGACCGGCGGCGCGTGCTGCCCTGGGCGATCCTTGCCCTTTGGGTCGCCGCGATCGCGCTTGCCGGGCCGCTGGCGGCCAAGCTCGGCGGTGTACAGACCAACCGCGCCGTCGACTACCTCCCGGCGAGCGCCGACTCCACCCAGGTGGCGAAGATCCAGGACGCGCTGCCCGGCGGCGAGGCCACCGAACTCGTCCTCGTCTACCACCGCGACGGCGGACTGACCGCCGCCGACCGGACCCTGGCCGCCGAGCAGACCGCCGAGGTCGCCCGCGGCCACGCACTCACCAGGACACCGAGCCCCGTCCCGTCCGAGGACGGCACGACCCTGATGTACCCGGTCTCCTCCACCGAGCCGGGACAGGACGACGACGCCAGGACCGCCTTCGTCGACGAGGTGCGCGCGGTCGCCGAGGGCGGCGGCGGACTGAGCGTCGACGTCGGCGGCCCCGGGGCGCTGAACACCGACGCGCAGAAGGTCTACGAGTCCCTCGGCGGCCCGCTGCTCTACACGACCGTCGCCGTCGTGGCGATCCTGCTGATCCTCATCTACCGCAGCCCGCTGCTGTGGCTGGTGCCGCTCGTCGTCGCGGGCGTCGCCGACGCCCTGTCCATGGCCGTCGTGTACGGACTCAACCGAGGCTTCGACATCACCGTCACCGGCCAGAGTTCCGCCGTGATGACCATCCTCGTCTTCGGCGCGGGCACCGACTACGCGTTGCTGCTCGTCTCCCGCTACCGGGAGGAACTGACCCGCACCGACCGGCCGTACGACGCCATGGTGGCCGCCCTGCGCGGCTGCGGGCCCGCGGTCATCGCCTCCTCCGGCACCGTCGCCGCCGGTCTGCTGTGCCTCCTCGCCGCCGACCTCACCAGCAGCCGGGGCATGGGTCCCATCGCCGCCGTCGGGGTGCTCTGCGCACTGCTCGCCATGACGACGCTGCTGCCGGCGCTACTGGTGCTGCTCGGCCGCCGGGTGTTCTGGCCGCTCGTCCCCGCGTACGGCAGCCTGCCCAAGCAGCGTCGTTCGCTGTTCGCCGCGATGGGCGGCTCGGCCGGGCGCAGGCCGCTGGCCGTGCTCGCCTGCGGGGGCGTACTGCTGGGCGCGCTGGCGCTCGGTACGTTCAACCTGCCCGGCGATCTCAAGCAGGAGGACTCCTTCTCCAGCAAGCCGGACTCGATCGTGGCGATGGAGACCCTCGCCGCCGCCTACCCAGGACGCTCCACCCAGCCGATCACCGTGATCACCCCCACCGAACGGGCCGGGGCGGCCCTGGCGAAGGCCCGTGCCACCGAGGGCGTCGCCGCCGTCGAACGCGGCCGCAGCGGCGGTGGCTGGACCGAACTGTCCGTCGTCGCCACCGGCCGGCCCGAGTCCGCGGGGGAGCGGGCGACCATCGAGGCCCTGCGCGACTCCCTGGACGGCAGCCACGTCGGCGGGCCCAGCGCCCAGCAGATGGACGCGGAGACGGCCAACGCCCGGGATCTCAGGATCGTCGTCCCGCTCGTCCTGATCTCCGTCCTGATGATCCTGATCGCACTGCTGCGCAGCCTCGTCGCTCCGCTGCTGCTGGCCGCCGCCGTCGTCGCGGTGTGGGGTGCCTCGCTCGGCATCGGCGGACTCGTCTTCGAACCGCTCCTCGGAATGAAGGGCACCGACCCCGGGCTGCCGCTGCTGTCCTTCGTCTTCCTGGTGGCACTCGGCGTCGACTACGGCATCTTCCTGATGCACCGGGTCCGCGAGGAGACCCTCTCCGGCACCGCACCGACAGCCGCCGCACTCACCGCACTGCGCACCACGGGCGCGGTGATCGCCTCGGCGGGCCTGGTGCTCGCGGCCACCTTCGCGGTCCTGCTGAACATGCCGATGGTGAGCCTGGTCCAGATGGGCTTCGTCATCGCCGTCGGCGTACTTCTCGACACCTTCCTCGTCCGCACCTACCTGGTCACCTCGGCGAGCGTGGCACTCCAGCGGAAGATCTGGTGGCCGGGCGCGCTCAGCCGGACCCCCGCCGCACCGGACGGCCCCCGCGAACCCGAACTCCTCACAACCGCCTGACGGTTCACCCACCCGTACCGGAGGATGGCAAGCGTGTCCCGAACCACGCGCCGTCGTGAGCGCATCATGGCCGTCGTCAACCGCGACCCCATGGAAGCGCCGCACAAGACGCGCACCGACGCCCTCATAGCCGGGGGCGCCGGTGCGCTCTCCGTCGTGCTCGCCCTTCTCACCGACCCCGCCCGGTCGCCCGACGCACTCGGCTGGGCGCTGCTCATCGCGAGCGCCGTGCCGATCGTCTGGCGGCGGCGCCACCCGCTGCTCGCGCTGCTCGCCATGATCCCGCTCCTCGTCCCGTACCACGCGCTCGACAACGCGCACACGGCACCGATGCCGCAGACCTGGATCGCCCTCTACACCGTGGCCGTGACCGGCCGTCCGCTGCGCACGGTGCTGACCGGGGTCGGCGTCCTGTCCGTCATGGTGACGGTGGTGCTCACCATCAACACCCATCAGGGCCTGCAACTGCTGCGCATCTCCGGCTGGATCGTCGCCGTGCTGTTCTGCGGCGTCGACATGCGTGTCTACCGCCAGTACATGGCCTCCGTGCTGGAACGCGCCGAACGCGCCGAGCGCACCCGTGAGGAGGAGGCCCGGCGGCGGGTCGCCGAGGAACGGCTGCGGATCGCCCGCGATCTGCACGATCTGCTGGCCCACAGCATCACCCTCATCGGCGTCCAGACCTCGGTGGCGTCGCACATCCTGACCGTCGCCCCGGACCGGCTCGACCGGCGCGCGATCGCCGCATCGCTGGAGGACATCGCCGACACCTGCCGCGAGGCCCGGGCCGAGCTGCGCACCACCCTGGAGGTGTTGCGCGACGGCCGGCACGACAGTCACGGCCGGCACGACGCGGAAGGCCCGCTGCCCGATCTGGCGGCGCTGCCCAGTCTCGTACGGGCCGCCGAGGCGGCCGGGGCACACGTCGACCTCGCGGTACGCACCCCGGCCGGCCGGCTCGCCCCGGCGACCGGCGCGGCCGCCTACCGCATCGTGCAGGAGTCGCTGACCAACGCGGTACGGCACGCGGGAGCCGGTGTACAGGTCAGGGTCGCCGTGGCACCGGACGGCGGCAACGCGCTGAGGGTCACCGTCACCGACGACGGCACAGGACCCCCGAAGGACGGCTCCGTACCCGGGTTCGGCATTGTGGGCATGCGGGAACGGGCCCGCAGCACGGGCGGCACGCTGGACGCGGGCCCCCGCCCCGGAGGCGGCTTCGAGGTCTCGGCGCTGCTGCCGTTCCAGGAGGTGGAGGCCACACCATGATCCGCGTACTGCTCGCCGACGACCAGACCCTGGTACGGGCGGCCTTCGCGATGCTCGTCGAGTCCGACCGGGACATGGAGGTCGTCGGTCAGGCGAGCAACGGTCTCGAAGCCGTCGAGCTGACCCGCGCGCACCGGCCCGACCTCGTCGTCATGGACATCCGGATGCCCGAGCTCGACGGCATCGAGGCCACCCGCCGCATCGCCGCCGACGAACACCTCGCCGGAGTGAAGGTGCTGGTCCTGACCACATACGACACCGATGAACACATCGTCGACGCACTGCGCGCGGGCGCCTCCGGCTTTCTCGTCAAGGACACCAGGCCCGCCGAGCTCCTGGCCGCCATCAGGACCGTGGCGGCGGGCGAGTCCCTGCTCTCGCCCGGGCCGACCGCCCGGCTCATCGCCAAGGTGCTGAGCAGCCCCCGGACCCCGCCCGCCGGAGTGCCGGGCGGTCCGGACCGCCTCTCCGAACGGGAGCGTCAGGTGCTCTGCCTCGTCGGGCGCGGGCTGAACAACGCCGAGATCGCCGAGACGCTCGGCCTCAGCCCGCTCACCGCGAAGACCCATGTCAGCCGGATCATGGGCAAGGTCGGCGCCCGCGACCGTGCCCAGCTGGTGATCGTCGCGTACGAATCGGGGCTGGTCGTGCCGGCCGCCGGCGGGGCGGACGGAAAGTGAGTGGCCCCGGCCCGGGGGGCGGGCCCGATGAGCCGTTCCCGTACCGGACAATGGACGCATGAGCTTGTTCCGGGACGACGGCGTGGTGCTGCGCACGCAGAAGCTGGGCGAGGCCGACCGGATCATCACGATCCTGACCCGCGGCCACGGCCGGGTGCGGGCCGTCGCGCGCGGCGTGCGGCGTACGAAGTCCAAGTTCGGGGCACGGCTGGAACCTTTCTCCCACGTCGATGTGCAGTTCTTCGCCCGGGGCAGCGAGCTGATCGGCCGCGGTCTGCCGCTCTGCACCCAGAGCGAGACGATCGCCCCGTACGGCGGCGGCATCGTCACCGATTACGCCCGCTACACCGCGGGCACCGCGATGCTGGAGACCGCCGAGCGGTTCACCGACCACGAGGGCGAGCCCGCGGTTCAGCAGTACCTGCTGCTCGTCGGAGGGCTGCGCACCCTCGCCCGCGGTGAACACGAGCCGCATCTCATCCTCGACGCGTTCCTGCTGCGTTCGCTCGCCGTCAACGGCTACGCACCCAGCTTCGAGGACTGCGCGAAGTGCGGAATGCCCGGACCGAACCGTTTCTTCTCCGTCGCGGCGGGCGGCGTCATATGCGGCGACTGCCGGGTGCCCGGCAGCGTCGTACCCTCGGCTGAGGCCGTCACGCTGCTGAGCGCGTTGCTCACCGGCGACTGGGACACGGCGGACGCGTGCGAGGCGCGTCATGTCAGGGAGGGGAGCGGACTGGTGTCCGCCTACCTGCACTGGCATCTGGAGCGCGGGCTGCGCTCACTGCGGTACGTAGAGAATTGACTCCTCCCCCTCGCGAACGAGGGGGATTCCTGGCTCACGCTGCCTGCGGCCCGGCGGGCGCGCAGGTCTTGCACGATCAGCACCAGCCGGGTACGAGACCAGCCCGGATCAGCATGACGCGGGCGGAGTTCTTATCCCTGGGGGATACGGCTCCGCACGCGGTGCAGGTGTATGTCCTTTCGGAGAGGGGGAGTGCGTGCTTGGTTCTCGCTCCGCACTGTGCGCAGTCCATGGTGGTGTGCGCGGGGTGTACGAGGTGGACGTCCCGACCGTGCTTGCGGGCCATCTCGATCAGAGTCTGTTTCGTGGTGCCGATCGCGGCGTCGGCCGCCTTGCGTGCCATGGTCGACCGTGCGAGGAACTTCGGGCGGAAGTCCTCGATGGCCAAGGCATCGTGGGCGCGTACCACCTTCTTGGCCCACTTGCGACCGGTGTCCTGTCGCTGCCGAGCCACCTTCTTGTGCAGCTTCGCCGTCTGCCTCTTCGCCTTGCGGTAGCCCTTGGAGGCGGCCCGTCCTCCGGCGGGGCGGCGTTGGGCCGTCATCCGCTGGTAGCGGGTTAGTTTCACCTGAGCGCCTCGCCCGTGCTGGGCGTGGGGAAGGTCGTAGGCGTCGTTTGTGGTGGTGGCGGTCTCTTTCACGCCCCAGTCGATCCCGAGCACTGCACCGGTCGGCGGAAGGGGATCCACTCGAGTGGGGACGACGAAGGAGGCGTACCAGTGGCCCAGAGCGTCCTGGTATACGCGCACACTGGACGGTGTGGCGGGCAGCTCTCGCGACCACACCACGGTCAAGGTGATGCCTCCGGCGAGATGCAGGCGCCGGTCCTTGAGGCGAAACCCCCGACGGGTGTAGTTCAGCGTGGGAAGCGCCTCGTACTTCTTCCTGTACTTGGGCATTCCGGCCCGACGGTGCATGGGCAGCCGGGCCTTGACGTCCTTCAGTGCCTTTGCCCGGGACTTCGCGAAATCCCGGATGACCTGCTGCTGAGGTACCGAGGAGCCCTTGGCTAGCCATGGAGTGTGGGCGCGGGCCTCTGTCAGCATCTTGTCGAGCTGTGCCGGGCCGCACGTCAACTTCTCGCCCGTCGCCCGGCTGAGCGCGTGGACGGCCTTCGACTTTGCCACGCACTCGTTCCAGATCCACCGGCAGCAGTCCCACTCAGCGTTCAGAGCGGTGTGAGCGGTGGGCGACACGCGAAGCCGGTAGGTGTACCGGGCGCACTCGGTCACCTCGGCTTCCCTTGATGTCGCCATGACGTCATAATAACGTCATGATCCGTTTCGCTCTGCGTATCCCAGATGACTTGCACGCACGACTGACGGTCCAGGCGGCCGCAGACCGGCGGTCGATCAACTCCGAGATCCTGCACCTGATCGAGGGCGGCCTCAGTGACGTTACGGTGGACGGGGCATCGCCTAGCGGCGATTCCCCTACCGTTGCCCCGCTACGAGGGAAGCCGGATTCCTCCCGGGCCTGAAGATACGGGCATCCTCCGATTACCAGGTGACACAGAGAGACGAGAGAAGCTCATGGCAGTACGCGGGATGCTCGGCGGCCGTAACCGGCGCGACTACAAGACCCCGGAGCCGCACCCTTCCGGTGCCACGCCCCCGAAGATCCCCGGCGAGCTGGTGCCCAAACACGTCGCCGTCGTGATGGACGGCAACGGCCGCTGGGCCAAGGAACGCGGCCTCCCGCGCACCGAGGGCCACAAGGTCGGCGAGGGCGTCGTCATGGACGTTCTCAAGGGCTGCATCGAGATGGGCGTCAAGAACCTCTCGCTGTACGCGTTCTCCACCGAGAACTGGAAGCGGTCCCCGGAGGAGGTGAAGTTCCTGATGAACTTCAACCGGGACGTCATCCGCCGCCGCCGCGACGAGATGGACGAACTGGGCATCCGCATCCGCTGGGTGGGGCGCATGCCGAAGCTGTGGAAGTCCGTCGTCCAGGAGCTCCAGGTCGCCCAGGAGCAGACGAAGGACAACGACAAGATGACGCTGTACTTCTGCGTCAACTACGGCGGCCGGGCCGAGATCGCCGACGCCGCGCAGCGCATCGCGCAGGACGTCGCGGCCGGGAAGCTGGACCCGTCCAAGGTCAACGAGAAGACGTTCGCGAAGTACATCTACTACCCGGACATGCCGGACGTCGACCTCTTCGTCCGTCCCAGCGGCGAGCAGCGCACGTCCAACTACCTGATCTGGCAGAGCGCATACGCCGAGATGGTCTTCCAGGACGTGCTCTGGCCGGACTTCGACCGTCGCGACCTGTGGCGGGCATGCCTGGAGTTCGCCCAGCGGGACCGGCGCTTCGGCGGTGCGGTGGAGGCGGCCCAGGAGCCGAAGGGCTGAGGCAGGGAGGTCCGGGGGCGCCGCCCCCGGGCCGTCATCCCTTCACGCTCGCGCACTCCGCGCACGTCCCGAAGATCTCCACGGTGTGGGCCACGTTCACATACCCGTGCTGCGCGGCGATCGTCTCCGCCCACTGCTCCACCGCGGGCCCCTCGACCTCCACGGCCTTGCCGCACATCCGGCACACCAGATGGTGGTGGTGGTCGCCGGTCGAGCAGCGCCGGTACACGGACTCGCCGTCCGTGGTGCGCAGCACATCGACCTCGCCCGCATCGGCGAGGGACTGAAGCGTGCGGTAGACGGTGGTCAGCCCGACCGAGTCACCGCGGTGCTTGAGCACATCGTGCAGCTCCTGGGCGCTGCGGAACTCATCCACCTCGTCGAGCGCCGCAGCCACCGCCGCCCGCTGCCGGGTCGACCGGCCGCGTACTGGGGCCGCGTTCGTTCCACTGATCGGCGCCGTCGCCACAGCAGCCTCCTCGTGTCGCCCGTACTTGTGTCGGGCCATTGTGCCAGCCCGTCCGGGCATCACGGTCAAACCCGGAGTTCGTCCGTGGCCGGGCGGGAGGCCGGTACCTCAAGAGTGCACTCCTCGGACGCCGCTTCGCTCCGACGGGCGCGCCTTCTGGCCAGCGGGGTCGCGAGCAGCGTCAGGACGACGAAGACCACGATGGCCAGCAGCACGATCGTGGCGCCGGGCGGGACGTCCTGGTAGTACGAGGTCACGGTGCCGGCCAGGGTCACCGCCGTACCGATGACGACGGACAGTACGAACGTCACCTTGAAGGACCTGGAGATCTGCTGCGCGGCCGCGACCGGCACCACCATCAGCGCGCTGACGAGCAGCAGCCCGACGACCCGCATCGCCACGGTGACCGTCACCGCCGCCGTCACGGCGACCAGCAGATTCAGCGCGCGCACCGGCAGCCCGGTGACCCGGGCGAACTCCTCGTCCTG
Source organism: Streptomyces sp. NBC_01224 (assembly GCF_036002945.1). Taxonomy (NCBI): domain Bacteria; kingdom Bacillati; phylum Actinomycetota; class Actinomycetes; order Kitasatosporales; family Streptomycetaceae; genus Streptomyces; species Streptomyces sp. NBC_01224. Next base: position 6,218,018 of record NZ_CP108529.1, read on the forward strand.
GCTGACCGCGAACAGCTGCCGGCGCAGCCCCAGCGTCACCAGCAGCACGAAGGCGGCCAGCAGACAGATCGCGGTGATGTCCTCGGTGGAGACCGTGGAGAGGGAGCCGAAGAGATACGAGGTGAGGTTGGCGTTGGAGCCGGTGTCGGAGAGGTTGATCAGCAGGACACCGCCCGCCATACCGCCGTAGAACAGCATGGCCAGCGCGATGTCGCCGCGGGTGCGCCCGTACCAGCGGATCAGCTCCATCACGACGGCGCCGACGACGGCGACCGCCGTGGCCATCCACACAGGGCTGGTGGAGAGCAGGAAACCGAGGCCGACACCGGTCATCGCGATATGGCCGATGCCGTCGCCCATCAGGGCCTGGCGGCGCTGGACGAGATAGATGCCGACGGCGGGGGCGATGACGCCGACCAGTACGGCGGCGAGCAGTGCCCGCTGCATGAACGGAGGGTCGAGGAATTCCATGATCAGCTCAGCAGTCCCGTCCGGACGGGCTCGGAGGCCGCGTGGGGGTGTACATGGTCGTGTCCGGGCAGGGCGTGCTGGCCCAGCGCCTTCGGGGGCGGCCCGTCGTGCATCACACAGCCGTCGCGCAGCACGATCGCGCGGTCGATCAGCGGCTCCAGCGGGCCGAGCTCATGCAGCACGAGCAGCACCGTGGTGCCGGCCGCGACCTGTTCGCGGAGCGTCGCGGCGAGGATCTCCTGGCTGGCCAGGTCGACGCCGGCCATCGGCTCGTCCATGATCAGCAGCTCCGGTTCGGCGGCCAGCGCCCGGGCGATCAGCACCCGCTGGTGCTGCCCGCCGGAGAGCGCGTTCACGGAGTCCCTGGCCCGGTCGGCGAGGCCCACGAGTTCGATGGCCCGGTCGACGGCGGCCCGGTCGGCCTTGCGGAGCAGCCCCAGCTTCGTACGGGACAGGCGCCCGGAGGAGACGACCTCACGGATCGTGGCGGGCACCCCGCCGGCCGCCGTGGTGCGCTGGGGTACGTAACCGATGCGCGCCCAGCTGCGGAAGCGGCGCAGCGGGGTGCCGAACAGCTCGATGGAGCCGCCGGTGAGCGGGACCTGGCCGATGACGGAGCGTACGGCGGTCGACTTGCCCGAGCCGTTGGCGCCGAGCAGGGCGGCGACCTCGCCGCGGTGGACGGTCAGGTCGATGCCGCGCAGCACCGGACGCGCGCCGAGCGTGGCCGTGGCGCCGCGCAGGGCTATCACGGGTTCGGTCGTGGTGCTCCCGGGCTCGGACATGAGCGTCTCCGATGCTGCTGTAGTGGGTGTTACGTGGGTCACTTCGCGCCGAGCGCCTTCTGCAGGGCGGCGAGATTGGACTGCATGACCTCGATGTAGTCATCGCCCTTGGACTTGTCCGTGATTCCCTCCAGCGGGTCCAGGACGTCGGTCTTCAGGCCGGTGTCCTTGGCGAGGGTCTTCGCGGTCTTGTCGCTGGCGAGCGTCTCGAAGAATACGGTGGTGACCTTGTTCTTCTTCGCGACGGTGTGGATCTCGCTGATCCGGGCGGGGCTGGGCTCGGCCTCGGGGTCGACGCCGGCGATGCCCTCCTGGGTCAGGCCGTAGCGCTCCGCGAGGTACCCGAAGGCGGAGTGGGTGGTGATGAAGGTCTTGGTCGCGGTGTCCTTCAGGCCCGTCTCGTACGCCGTGTTCAGCGCGTCGAGCTTGTTGACCAGCGCGTCCGTGTTCTTGCGGTAGTCCGCGGCGTGGTCGGGGTCGGTCTTCTCCAGGGACTTTCCGACGCCCTTGGCGACCTCGGCGTACTTCACCGGGTCCAGCCAGATGTGGGGGTCGGCTCCGGCCTCGTCGCCGTGGTGCTCATGACCGTGCTCGTCGGCGCCGGTCTCCGTGCCGTGGTCTTCCAGCACGGTGAGGGTCGAGGCGTCGACGACGTCCTTCGAGCCGGACTGTTTGATGGCGTCGTCGACGGCGGGCTGGATGCCCTTGAGGTACAGGATGTAGTCGGCGTCGCCGAGTCCGCCGATCTGCCGCGGGGTGAGCTCCAGATCGTGCGGCTCGACCCCCGGCTTGGTCAGCGTGGTGACCGAGACGTGCTTCCCGCCGATCTGCTCGGCCAGGAACTGCATCGGATAGAACGAGGCCACCACATTCAGCTTGTCGCCGTTCTTGTGGTCGGCGGCATCCGAGGCGGAGCAGGCGGTGAGGGCGGTGAGGCCGAGGACGACTGCTCCGGCGACGGCGGCTGTGGGTATGAGGCGGCTTACGTTCATGACAGTCATTTTCAACAAAACTGGAAACGATTGTCAACAAGGCTGATGAGATGACCCCTCGGCCGACTGCGCCGATACCGATTTGATCCAAGGGGCGTGCCCGCCGGTAATCTGAAGCATTCGCCCGCCCGTCTCCCGACCACCACCCCCCATCGAGGCGCTTCGCGCCACCCCTGTCCAATTTCGTCGTCGTAATGAAGAGAGCACCGTGGCCGCCGACAAGATCGACTCCATCGTCAGCCTGAGCAAGCGCCGTGGCTTCGTCTATCCCTGCAGTGAGATCTACGGTGGTCAGCGCGCCGCCTGGGACTACGGGCCGCTGGGCGTCGAGCTGAAGGAGAACCTCAAGCGCCAGTGGTGGCGCTACATGGTCACCTCGCGCGAGGACGTGGTCGGACTCGACTCGTCGGTCATCCTGGCCCCCGAGGTCTGGGTTGCCTCCGGCCACGTCGCCACGTTCACGGACCCGCTGACCGAGTGCACCTCCTGTCACAAGCGCTTCCGCGCCGACCACCTGGAGGAGGCGTACGAGGAGAAGCACGGCCACGTGCCCGCGAACGGCCTGACCGAGCTCAACTGCCCCAACTGCGGCAACAAGGGCACCTTCACCGAGCCCAAGCAGTTCTCGGGTCTGCTCTCCACCCACCTCGGCCCGACCCAGGACTCCGGCTCGGTCGCCTATCTGCGTCCCGAGACCGCCCAGGGCATCTTCACCAACTTCGGCCAGGTGCAGCAGACTTCGCGCAAGAAGCCGCCGTTCGGTATCGCCCAGATGGGCAAGTCCTTCCGGAACGAGATCACTCCGGGCAACTTCATCTTCCGCACCCGCGAGTTCGAGCAGATGGAGATGGAGTTCTTCGTCAAGCCGGGCGAGGACGAGCAGTGGCAGGAGTACTGGATGGAGCAGCGCTGGAACTGGTACACGGACCTGGGCCTGCGCGAGGAGAACATGCGGTGGTTCGAGCACCCGAAGGAGAAGCTCTCCCACTACTCCAAGCGCACCGCTGACATCGAGTACCGCTTCCGCTTCGGCGGCAGCGAGTGGGGCGAGCTGGAGGGCGTCGCCAACCGCACGGACTACGACCTCAAGGCCCACTCCGCCGCTTCCGGCACGGATCTGACGTTCTTCGACCAGGAGGCCGGCGAGCGCTGGACTCCGTACGTCATCGAGCCTGCGGCCGGTGTCGGCCGTTCGATGCTGGCCTTCCTCCTCGACGCCTACATCGAGGACGAGGCGCCCAACGCCAAGGGTGTCATGGAGAAGCGCACCGTGATGCGTCTCGACCCGCGCCTTGCGCCGGTCAAGGTCGCCGTCCTGCCGCTGTCCCGCAACCCGCAGCTCTCGCCGAAGGCCAAGGGCCTCGCGACCGACCTGCGGAAGAACTGGAACATCGAGTTCGACGACGCGGGCGCCATCGGCCGCCGCTACCGTCGTCAGGACGAGATCGGTACGCCGTTCTGCGTCACCGTCGACTTCGACACCCTCGACGACAACGCGGTGACCGTACGCGAGCGCGACACCATGAAGCAGGAGCGCGTCTCCCTGGACCAGATCCAGGCCTACCTCGGCGCCCGACTGCTGGGCTGCTGACGCACCACGGTTTCACGGCGAAGCCCCCGGTTCCTCGTACGGAACCGGGGGCTTCGTTGCACACTGTCCACGCTGAGCAGTTGCGTCAACGCGTCAATGCGTCAACAGGAGGCTCGGATGCCGTCCATGACCACGAGCAAGGTCAGCAGATGGGATCAGCACGGCCGTGAACATGTCGTCCATGTACGGAAGTCGGGGATGCAGCGGCAGCTGAGCTGCGACACCTGCGGCTGGCGCAAGGGCGTCCAGTTCCTGCCCTGGCTCAAGGCCGAGGAACATCTCACCGAGGCCCACCAGGCGACGGTCGACCCGACCGCCTGAGGACCCGGGCGCAGGGACCGGCGCGCGGACCGGCCGAAAACCGGGTGCGGGGGCCCGCCGGGCCGGGGTACGGTTCCGGCATGTCTTCGTTCTTCCAGATTTACGAGTGAGAGCGCGGCGGGTCCGACCACCCGCCGCCCATCGGACCGATTCCAGGTCGTTTCAGACCTCACTTCTCACCACGAATGGGAGAACGCCGTGGCCAAGAGCCGCAACAACCTCCTCGGTGTGGGCGGACAGCGCAAGAAGCTGTCCCGCGCCGAGCAGCAGGGCGCGGGCTCTGCGCGCAATGCCGACCGCAAGACGGCTGCCGAGCAGAAGCAGGAGCTGCTGCGCAAGATGCGTGAGCGCGCACAGTCCGGATCCTCCGCCGCGCAGACGGAGCCGTCGGCGGACGACGCCGCCTGCTCGGGCGCGCCCGAGCAGGACGCCCCGGCGCAGAGCTGACGCCTCCTCGCCGCCCGTACGACCGTGGGCCCGGATCACCTCGTGATCCGGGCCCACGCCCTTGTCCGTGCCCCGTTGCCGCCCCGTGCTCACGCCACCCCGCGCGGCAGCCGCAGACTGAGCAGCGTCGTCAGCACCACCGCGGCCGGCCGCACCAGCGGCGTCACGGCCAGCGCGTCCCGCATGCCCGCGCCCGGGACCAAGGAGAGGAACAGCGTGCCGAGCGTGGCCACACCCAGGGCCGGCGCGGCCTGCTGAGTCGTCGTCATCACCGTTCCTGGCCGGCGCGCAGCAGTGGGTCCCGGACCCACTGCTGCGTACTGGACGCATCCCGAACGGTGTCGGATGCGCTGGGTTGCCGCTTTCTCTTCCCGTTCGGCGGCACGTCTCGTGGGGCGTGGTCCGTGGCGGGTGGGCGGGTTCCCTCAGGCCCTGGAGCTCGCCGACGCCTGATCCCCGGCGGGGACACCCGGCGGCGCCGCCAGCCGCTGCGCGGTACGGCGCGCCGTCTCCAGCGCCCAGCGCCCACTGGTCAGCGCCCCCACCAGCAGGACGCACAGCCCGCACCCGGCGAGGATCCACCAGGCGGGCTTGCTCGCGTCCACGAAGGCGGCCGCGTACTCGGCGCCGCGCGGCGAACCGGTACCGGCCACGCCCGCCGCCAGCACCGCACCGATCACGGCGACCCCGAGCGTTCCACCGATCTGCCGGCTGGTCGAGGCGACCGCCGCCGCCACACCGGCCTGTGAGCGCGGCATCCCGGAGACGGCCGTGTTGGTGATCGGCGCGTTCACCATGCCGAAGCCGAGACCGAACAGCACATAGCCGGTGAACAGCAGGACGTCGTCCGTCTCCGCGTCGAACGCGGCGAACAACAGCCCGCACGCTGTCATGGCCACGCCCGCCACCAGCAGCGACAGCCGCGGCCCCCGGCTGCCGACGAGCCGGCCCGACAGGGGCGCGCAGACAAAGGTCAGGGCCGCCATCGGCAGCATGTACAGACCGGCGTGCAGTGCGCTCAGCCCGCGCACGTTCTGCAGATAGAGGGTGTTGAGGAAGAGGAATCCGCTCAGCGCGGCGAAGGCGCAGACCGCTATGACGGTGGCCCCGCTGAACGGGGCACTGCGGAAGAAGCGCAGATCGATCAGGGGCTCGGCACGCCGCCGCTCGTACAGCAGCAGCCCGATCAGGGAGCACCCGGCGAGCGCGGCGAACAGCAGGATCCGCGGCGAGTCCCAGCCCTCCGAGGGCGCCTCGATGATCGCGTACGTCAGCGAACCGAGCAGCCCGATCACCAGCAGCTGCCCCACCGGATCGGGGCGGCGCGGCTTCGGGGCGCGGGACTCGGGGACGTACCGCCAGGTGAGCAGCAGCGCGACGAGACCGACCGGCAGATTGATCCAGAAGATGGACCGCCAGCCGACCGAGTCCACCAAAAGGCCGCCGATCACCGGGCCCGCCGCCATGGAGATGCCGACGACACCGCCCCACACCCCGATGGCGCGGGCCCGCTCGCGCGGGTCGGTGAAGGTGTTGGTGATGATCGACATCGCGACAGGGTTGAGCATCGAGCCGCCCACCGCCTGCACCATCCGGAACGCCACCAGCGACTCCAGGTTCGGCGCCAGGGAGCAGAGCACCGAGCCGAGGGTGAAGAGGACCAGCCCGATCTTGAAGATCTTCCGGCGGCCTATCCGGTCGGCGGTGGAGCCCGCGAGCATCAGCAGCGAGGCGAGGACGAGGGTGTAGGCGTCGATCGTCCACTGCATGCCCGCGACGGTGGCGTGCAGTTCCTTCTGCATGGAGGGCAGGGCGACATTGAGGACGGTGTTGTCGAGACTGACGATCAGCAGACTCATGCAGCAGATCGCCAGCACCAGCTGCCGTCGACGGGGGCTCAGCTCGGGCATACATGGATAGTACGGTTAACTAACGAACTCTGCCGACGGGCCACTCCGTGCCGTACGCGACAATGGAGCAATGACCACGCTCGCCCCTTCGCTCCCGCTGCTCCGGATCGGCCCCCACGCGGTGCAGCCGCCGGTGGTGCTCGCCCCCATGGCCGGCATCACCAACGCCCCGTTCCGCACCCTGTGCCGGGAGTTCTCCGGCGGCAAGGGGCTGTTCGTCAGCGAGATGATCACCACGCGGGCGCTGGTCGAGCGCAATGAGAAGACCATGCAGCTCATCCACTTCGACGCGAGCGAGACCCCGCGCTCGATCCAGCTGTACGGAGTGGACCCGGTCACCGTCGGCAAGGCCGTCCGCATGATCGTCGACGAGAACCTCGCCGACCACATCGACCTGAACTTCGGCTGCCCGGTCCCCAAGGTGACCCGCAAGGGCGGCGGCTCGGCGCTCCCGTACAAGCGGCCACTGCTGCGCGCGATTCTCAACCAGGCGGTCTCCAACGCGGGCGATCTGCCGGTCACCATCAAGATGCGCAAGGGCATCGACGACGACCACATCACTTACCTCGACGCGGGCCGGATCGCGGTGGAGGAGGGCGTCACGGCCGTCGCCCTGCACGGCAGGACGGCCGCGCAGCACTACGGCGGCACCGCGGACTGGGAAGCCATCGCCCGCCTCAAGGAGCACGTCCCGGAGATCCCGGTCCTCGGCAACGGCGACATCTGGTGTGCGGACGACGCCCGCCGGATGATGCGTGAGACCGGCTGCGACGGCGTGGTCGTGGGCCGGGGCTGCCTGGGCCGCCCTTGGCTCTTCGGTGACCTGGTGAGCGCGTTCGAGGGTACGGAGACGAGGCGGGCGCCGGCGCTCCGGGAGGTCGCCACCGTCATGCTGAGGCACGCGACGCTGCTGGGGGAGTGGATCGGTGACGAGACCCGTGGCGTGATCGACTTCCGCAAGCATGTCGCCTGGTACCTCAAGGGCTTCTCGGTCGGCTCCGAGATGCGAAAGAAGCTGGCGGTCACCTCGTCGCTGGACGAGCTGGGCGGTCAGCTGCAGGAGCTGGACCTGGACCAGCCGTGGCCGGACGGCGCGGACGGGCCGCGCGGGCGCACCTCGGGCAACAACCGCGTGGTCCTGCCGGACGGCTGGCTGAAGGACCCGTACGACTGCGCGGGCGTGAGCGCCGACGCGGAGCTGGACACCTCGGGCGGCTGAGAGCGCTCCCGGGGTCTGACCGGGGTCCGACGGGGGCTCTCCAGAGCGCCCCCGGCCCTTCGGGGCCCTTCAAGAGGCACGCGGCATCACAGGCACCGCGTGCCTCTTGATTTACCTCGCTCATCTGAGCGCTACATCGAGCCAGATTCGGCGATATTCGGCCAAGGGTGAGCCCTAATGCGCCCGCGGGGGGCATCGTGCGTCGAATCCGCTCACGGTCGGCTGCATCTTGATGATCAAAGGGTGACCATCAGCCCCCTCGCGCCCGTCCGGATGGTGACATCTGAGCGCCGATCGTAGAGTGATTCTCGCCACCCTGAGAACCATGTCGCTCATATGAGCGTCAATTTGGGAGCTGCACTTCTCAAATGGTGGCACTGGGTGCCAGCTGGCTTCACTTTGATCGATCGACGCTTCCACTGCGCTGCGTGGTCGACTTGAGGGATTCCAGTCGCACTGAGTGCTTATTCATTCAAGAAGTGAAGACGTCCTTCGATCGAGGGATAGGGCATGGCACTTTCGATCTGCTGGCGGACGGGTGGTTGAGGCCTCATGACGCGCAAGTGGACGTACCCAGACACCTTCGATCTGGGTATGTTCCTCGCCGTCAGGGCAGCCACCGCGTCCTCGAGGAGTCGAGACCCGTGTCGGAAAACAAAGATCCCCACGTATCCACCCCGGAATCCCGGGAGCCCCAGGGCGAGAAGTTCGTCTATGACTTCACCGAGGGCAACAAGGATCTGAAGGACCTGCTCGGCGGGAAGGGTGCCAACCTCGCCGAGATGACCAATCTCGGGCTCCCCGTCCCTCCGGGCTTCACCATCACCACCGAGGCGTGCAAGGTCTACCTCGACAGTGGCGAGGAGCCGGCGAAGCTGCGCGACGAGGTCAGCGCGCATCTCGACGCCCTTGAGGCGCGGATGGGCAAGAAGCTCGGCCAGGCGGACGACCCGCTCCTGGTCTCGGTCCGCTCCGGCGCGAAGTTCTCGATGCCCGGCATGATGGACACGGTCCTCAACATCGGCCTCTCCGACGAGTCCGTGGTCGGTCTCACCACCCAGGCCGGCGACGAGCGGTTCGCGTGGGACTCCTACCGCCGCCTCATCCAGATGTTCGGCAAGACCGTCCTCGGTGTCGACGGCGACCTCTTCGAGGAGGCGCTGGAGGCCGCGAAGGAGGCCAAGGGCGTCACGGTCGATGTGGATCTCGACGCGGCCGACCTGAAGAAGCTGGTCAAGCAGTTCAAGAAGATCGTCTCGCGGGACGCCGGACGTGACTTCCCGCAGGACCCGCGCGAGCAGATGGACCTGGCCATAAAGGCCGTCTTCGACTCGTGGAACACCGACCGGGCCAAGCTCTACCGCCGCCAGGAGCGCATCCCCGGCGACCTCGGTACGGCCGTCAACATCTGCTCGATGGTCTTCGGCAACCTCGGTCCCGACTCCGGTACGGGTGTCGCGTTCACCCGCGACCCTGCCAGCGGCCACCAGGGCGTCTACGGCGACTACCTGCAGAACGCGCAGGGCGAGGATGTCGTCGCCGGCATCCGTAACACCGTGCCGCTCGCCGAGCTGGAGTCGATCGACAAGAAGTCGTACGACCAGCTGATGCAGATCATGGAAACCCTCGAGACGCACTACAAGGACCTGTGCGACATCGAGTTCACCATCGAGCGCGGCCAGCTGTGGATGCTCCAGACCCGGGTCGGCAAGCGCACCGCCGGTGCCGCCTTCCGGATCGCCACGCAGCTGGTCGACCAGGGGCTCATCGACGAGGCCGAGGCGCTCCAGCGGGTCACCGGGGCGCAGCTGGCGCAGCTGATGTTCCCGCGCTTCGACGAGGACGCCAGGACGCAGCTGCTCGGCCGTGGCATCGCCGCGTCGCCGGGTGCCGCGGTCGGCAAGGCGGTCTTCGACTCGTACACCGCCGTCAAGTGGTCCCGCTCCGGCGAGAAGGTCATCCTGATCCGCCGGGAGACCAACCCCGACGACCTCGACGGCATGATCGCCGCCGAGGGCATCCTGACCTCCCGCGGCGGCAAGACCTCGCACGCCGCCGTCGTCGCCCGCGGCATGGGCAAGACGTGTGTCTGCGGCGCCGAGGAGATCGAGGTCGACACCAAGCGGCGTCGGCTGACCGTCGGCGGGACCGTCGTCGAGGAGGGCGACACCGTCTCGGTGGACGGCTCCACCGGCAAGGTGTACCTCGGTGAGGTCCCCGTCGTGCCGTCCCCGGTCGTCGAGTACTTCGAGGGCCGGATGCACGCGGGCGCCGACGACGCCGACGAGCTGGTCGCCGCCGTGCACCGGATCATGGCGTACGCGGACCGGGTGCGTCGGCTGCGGGTGCGGGCCAACGCCGACAACGCCGAGGACGCGCTGCGCGCCCGCCGCTTCGGTGCTCAGGGCATCGGCCTGTGCCGTACCGAGCACATGTTCCTCGGCGAGCGCCGCGAGATGGTCGAGAAGCTGATCCTCGCGGACACCGACACCGAGCGCGAGACCGCGCTGGACGAGCTGCTTCCGCTCCAGAAGGCCGACTTCATCGAGCTGTTCGAGGCGATGGACGGACTGCCCGTCACCGTCCGGCTGCTCGACCCGCCGCTGCACGAGTTCCTGCCCGACATCACCGAGCTCTCGGTACGGGTCGCGCTCGCCGAGTCCCGCAAGGACGCCAACGAGAACGACCTGCGTCTGCTCCAGGCCGTGCACAAGCTGCACGAGCAGAACCCGATGCTCGGTCTGCGCGGGGTCCGTCTCGGTCTCGTCATCCCCGGCCTGTTCGCCATGCAGGTGCGGGCGATCGCCGAGGCCGCGGCGATGCGCAAGAACGCCAAGGGCGACCCGCGCGCCGAGATCATGATTCCGCTCGTCGGCACGGTCCAGGAGCTGGAGATCGTCCGCGAGGAGGCCGACCAGGTCATCGCCGAGGTCGAGGCGGCCACCGGCACCGAGCTGAAGCTGACCATCGGCACGATGATCGAGTTGCCCCGCGCCGCGCTGACCGCCGGTCAGATCGCCGAGGCCGCACAGTTCTTCTCCTTCGGCACGAACGACCTGACCCAGACGGTGTGGGGCTTCTCCCGTGACGACGTGGAGGCCTCGTTCTTCACCGCGTACCTGGAGAAGGGCATCTTCGGGGTGTCGCCGTTCGAGACGATCGACAAGGACGGCGTCGGTTCGCTGGTCCGCAGCGCGGTCGCGGCCGGCCGGGCCACCCGCCCGGACCTGAAGCTCGGCGTCTGCGGCGAGCACGGCGGCGACCCGGAGTCGGTGCACTTCTTCCACGAGGTGGGCCTGGACTACGTGTCCTGCTCCCCGTTCCGTATCCCCGTCGCCCGCCTGGAGGCGGGCCGTGCGGCGGCGGACTCGAAGGGCAGCGACAGCCGCTGATCCGACACCACACCCCCTGACCCCGGAGCTGCCGTCGGCTCACCCGTACCCTCACCGACTCGACGGCAACTCCGGAACTCCCAGAGGCGGCGGCACCCTGTGCAGGGATGCCGCCGCTTCGTTTTGTTCTGGGCAAAATGGTTGTTCGACGTTGTGCCTTTTCTTTGTTCAATACGCAAAGTTCGTTCAATACGCAAAGACATGGGCCGAGAGCGGACCGGGGTGCGGCCCACGGATCCCCATCCGTGGGCCGCACCCGGCTTACCCCCGTCGGGTACGGAGCCGCACCGTCGCCGACCGTCGCCGAACGAGCAAAACCCCCCACGGCCTTCACTCGTGCTTCCGGTGGCTCCGGATTCGTACCCGACGTCGTACAGCTTTTCGGGAGGCGGCATGAGGAGGCGAGACGTTTCACCTCTGGCCGAAACCCCGTGGTGACGTGCTGTTACGGATCACATACCCTTGGGTGGGGGTAATTGCAGGTGCAACAGATGGGGGTTCGGTGCTGCGTATCCATATGTCCGGAGTGGACCTTTCCAAGGTGCGGATGGCCACCCGGCCGGATGCGCTGTGGGAAACCATTCTGAGTTTCCATCGGCTGAGGGACCGGCGCGGTTCCACGGTGTTCGGGAAATGGCGTACGGAAACCCGGCCCCGGTTGAATGGTGAAGTACGCCTGCTGGCCGCCGTGATTCCACCGCGCGGCTATTTCCCGGACTTTCTGACGCCTTCTCAGGAAGGTGGTGAGCCGTACGGCATCGACGTCGGAATTGAAGCGCTGCGCGACACCCCGCCCCGGCGGATCCGCACCGAACTCGCCCTGCTGGCGGCCGAACGCCGCGAGGTGGGCCGCACCCCGGACGGGCACGCCGAGTTGCTCGGCCGGCTCATAGGCGCCCTGCGTGGTTACCACCGCGCCGCGATCGAACCGTACTGGCCGCACATCCAGGCCAGCGTCGAGGCCGACCGCGCCGTCCGTGGCCGCGCCCTCCTGGACGGCGGGGCACAAGAGCTGCTCGCCTCACTCCCGCCCATGATTCGCTGGCGGGCCCCCGTGCTGGAGGCGGACTACCCGGTCGACCGCGAACTCCATCTGGACGGGCGGGGGTTATTGCTCCAGCCGTCCTACTTCTGCCGCGTCACCCCGGTCGTCTACCGCGACCCGCAGCTCCCGCCGGTCCTCGTCTACCCGGTCACCCACTCCCGTGCCCCGGTCTTCGCCGAACCGGGGCCCTGGCTCGGCAGACTCCTCGGCAATACCCGCTCGACGATCCTGCGGGCCATCGGCAACGGCTGCACGACCAGCGAACTCGCCCGCCGGGCGGGAGTCTCCCTCGCCTCGGCGAGCCAGCACGCCTGTGTGCTGCGCGAGGCCGGCCTGATCCACACCCTGCGGCACGGCAGCTCGGTCCTGCACACGCTGACCCCGCTGGGCGGATCGCTGCTCCGGGGCGGCGCGCCGCTCGCCATGTCCTGACACCGGAGGGCCAAAGTTTTCTTCGCGGGAACGATGAGTTCTGCACAGCCCAGCCGTCTACCTGTCGTAAAACGTTCGAACAACAGAGAGAGCGAAACGGCCATGCCTCAGATGATCTTCGTGAACCTGCCGGTCAAGGACCTCGAGACGACCAAGAGCTTCTTCGGCAAGCTCGGCTTCTCGTTCAACCCGCAGTTCAGCGACGAGAACACCGCATGCCTCGTCATCAGCGACACCATCTTCGCCATGCTCCTCAAGGAGCCCCGATTCAAGGAGTTCACCAAGAAGGAGATCGCCGACGCCTCGAAGTCCACCGAGGTGATCCTCGCCCTGAGCGCCGAGAGCCGCGAGAAGGTGGACGAGCTGGTCGACACCGCCCTCGCCTCCGGGGGATCGCCCGCCAACGATCCGATCGACTACGGCTTCATGTACGGCCGTTCCTTCCAGGACCCGAACCACCACATCTGGGAGGTCATGTGGATGGAGCCCTCCGCCGTCGAGGGCCGGCAGGGCTGAGCCCGTCGATGAGGGGGCGGGGAGCGGCCCTCAGGATGTCAGGCCCGGATACGCCACCCCCGTGAGCTGCTCGGACGCCGCCCAGAGCCGTTCGCTCGCCACATCGTTCAGCGTCCAGCCCGCCCGCCAGGATGGAGCGGGCGCACCGCGCCAGCCCAGCAGCCTCGGCCCGGTGAACGAGTCGGGGCGCACGCCGGGCGCGGTGGCCGCGTACAGGGTGGGCAGTGCACCGGACGACGCGGGCTGGGCGATGATCCGGTTGCCGAGCTCGACCACCCGTTCCGCCGCCTTGCGGTTCTCCATCCGGACGCCCGCCGTCTGCAGATTGGTCGCCGCGTAACCGGGGTGCGCCGCGGCGGCCACCACCTCACAACCGGCTGCCGACAGCCGCCGCGCCAGCTCGTGGATGAAGAGCAGATTGGCGGTCTTCGAGCGGCCGTAGGCGATCCAACGGCCGTAGTTCCGCTCGCTGTTGAGATCCCCGATGTCGATATTGGAAAGGGCATGCATGCCGCTGGAGACGCTCACCACGCGCGCCCCGTGGGTGTTGAGGAGCTTCGGGAGCAGCAGTCCGGTGAGCGCGAAGTGCCCGAGGTGGTTGACGCCGAACTGCCTCTCGAAGCCGTCGGCTGTCTTCCCGTACGGAAGGGCCATCACGCCCGCGTTGTTGATCAGCAGATCGATCCGGTCGGGCGCGTGGGCCGCGGCGAACGTGCGTACGGAATCCAGATCGCCCAGATCGAGCGGTACGAACTCCACGTCCGCGCCGGTCACGGCCGTCCGGATGCGGGACTCGGCCTCCTTGCCGCGCGTCTCGTCACGGCAGGCGAGCAGCACCCGCGCGCCGTGCCGGGCCAGCTCCCGCGCCGTGATCAGTCCGATGCCGCTGTTGGCTCCGGTGATCACGGCCGTACGGCCGTTCTGATCGGGGATGTCGCTCGCGTTCCAGCCCTGGCTCATGGACCAGAGCGTACGACCGCGGCGAGCCGGCCGGACGGGCCGGGCCCGTCCGGATTCCGCCGGGCTCGCGAGGGCCAGGGCGGGTCCGGAAGCCGGGAACCTCAGAGTTGGCTCAACTTTTCTGCGATCCGGCCGAAACAGTTGGACGGGGCACGTATCGCCTCCTTATGGTCGCGACCATGCCCGACATAGCACTCACCACTCTGATCGTCCTCTGCCTCGCCGCAGCCGCGGCCGGCTGGATCGACGCGGTGGTCGGCGGCGGCGGACTGCTACTGCTGCCCGCCCTGCTGCTGGGCCTTCCGCACGTCCCGGCCGCACACGTCCTCGGCACGAACAAGGCGATCGCGATCGCCGGTACGTCGGGCGCCGCCGTGACGTACGTACGCAAGGCACCGGTGAAGGTCGGGACGGCCCTGCGGATCGGGCTCGCGGCACTGGCCGGATCGATGACCGGTGCGTTCTTCGCTGCCGGGATCAGCAGCGAGGTGCTGCGCCCGGTCATCATGGTTGTGCTGCTGGCAGTCGCGGCGTTCGTGATGCTGCGGCCCTCGTTCGGCAGGGCGACGGACGACGGTACGCGGCGCGAGGTCACCCGGGCGCGCACCGTCACCGCGATCGTGCTGGTCGGCGGCGGCATCGGGCTCTACGACGGGCTGTTCGGCCCCGGCACCGGAACGTTCCTGGTGCTGGCGCTGACCGCGGTGCTCCACCTCGATCTGGTGACGGCGTCCGCCACCGCCAAGATCGTCAACGTCTGCACCAACGGCGGGGCGCTGGCGATGTTCGCCTACCAGGGCAGCGTGATGTGGCAACTGGCCGCGCTGATGGCCGTGTTCAACCTGGCGGGTGGGCTGATCGGGGCGCGGATGGCGCTGAGGAAGGGCAGCGAGTTCGTCCGCGGGGTACTGCTGGTCGTGGTGTTCTCGCTGGTCGCCAAGTTGGCGTTCGATCAGTGGACGGCATGAACGACGGGCGTCCGGGCGGGTTCACCGCACCTCGGTGAGGTGTGCGTACGCCACCACATTGCCCTGGTAGCCCGTCGTCTTCGAGAATCCGCCGCCGCAGGTGATCAGCCGCAGCGAGGCGTAGGGCGAGGCGCCGTACACCCGCTTGTCGGGGAAGTTCTTGCTCTCGTAGACCTCGATCGCGTCGAGTGAGAAGACGGCGGTACGCCCGTCCTGGCGGACCACCTCGACCGTGCTGCCCTTCTGCAGGGTGCCCAGGTTGTAGAAGACCGACGGCCCCTGTGCGTTGTCGACATGACCGGCGACGATCGCGCTGCCCTTGGAGCCGGGCGGAGTGCCGTCGCGGTACCAGCCGACGACGTTACGGTTCCCGGCCGGCGGCACATCGAGACTGCCGCCGGTCCCGAGTCCCAGTCGCATCATCGGTGCGTCCACCCGGATGCTCGGGATCCGGATGCGTAGGGGCGCCGAGGGTTTCAGCGGTTCGGCGACCGGAGAGCCCGGCTGCAGCTGAGGGCCGCCCGCGAACGCCTGGGCGGCGGTCGGCTGGGGCGGGATCAGCTCGGCACCGGCGCCGTGACGGATCAGCCAGATACCGGCCAGCGCGGCGACGACCAGCAGCCAGCTCTTGGCTTTCTGGGACACGGTCGTCCTCCGAATGACGAAATGGGGACGGTCCCGTCCCGGTGGCGCGCGGCCACCGGGACGGAGACCGGGCGGTACGGAGACGTGAATCCGTCTCCGTCAGCCGGTTCCTTGCGTGCCGCTCGCCCGGCGACGCAGGAGCCAGGCTCCGCCGACGGCGGCCGTGGCGAGTACGCCGGCGCCCGCCGCGATCTGGGTGGTGTCGGGCCGGACGCTGCCGCCGACGCCTGTTCTGACATGCCCGCTGGGGGCATTGGGTACGGACGATCCGTCACGCCCGGACGAGGAGTTGTCGCGTCCGGACTGGTTGTCACGCCCGGATGAGTTGTTGCCTCCGGACTGGTTGTCGCGTCCGGACTGGTTGTCGCGACCGGACGAGTTGTCGCGTCCGGACTGGTTGTCGCGCCCGGACGAGGAGTTGTCGCGACCGGACGAGTTGTCGCGTCCCGACTGGTTGTCGCGCCCGGACGACGAGCTGTCGTGCCTTGCCGAGCCCTCGTCCCCGGAAGGGCTGCGGAGCCCTGAGAGGGCGTCGAGCCCGCCGACGGAGTCGAGCAACGAGGGGACATTGAGGCCGGAAGGGTTGCTGAGGCCGAAGGGGGTGTTGTTTCGGGACCCGGAGGGGTTGTCCGGCCCGTCCTCGTCGGTCTGCGCCTCCGGGGCGCCATTGGTCCGCGGTGCGGCAGCCGAGCCGGCCCGCAGCGCGCCGGCATCACCTGCGTACGCGGACGGCCCGGCGGTGAAGAGGCCGAGCGTGGCTATGGTGACCGCGGAAGCGGCGGTACCGGTCACTAGGCGGGCAGGACGCATGGGGTGTTCCTCCGGCAACTGCGCGAGTGGGTGTGTCCTGACCTCGAGCTAACGGGCGGTCCGCCACCCATGCCTGCTGACATGAAGTCAGCTTTCACCCGAATGGCTCGGCGCGGCATCCTTGCCAAGCTGCATGTGTGCAGGTCACAGCGGTGATCGAAGCGAGGGTGGCCGGTCCCGTACCGCCCGGTGCCGATTGGGTGATGCTACCCAGGAGGAGAGTGGCGCACATCACATGCATGACCTTGTGGGTGTCGGGCACACGTCTGACACCCCCCACGGGACGGTGAACCAGGCCGCCCCCGGCCGCCGCCCTGACCGGGCCCATCCCCCTGGGCCCGGTGAGGGCGGTTCCGTGCCGTGGCATCCCGCGGTGCGACGCTCTCAGGCCGGAGCGGCGGCGGACCATTCGACGGTCGGCGGCCGCACACGGGCACAGAGCGGCTGCCCCTTGGTGTCGGAGAGGGATAGTCGCGCGGTGAGATGCCCGGAGCGCACGGCGGCTTCGAGCACGGCCGGATCGATGTCGCCCAGCATCAGCTTGGCCCGCCGGAACATGGTGAAGACGCCGTTCTCGTCGACCGTGCCCCAGGACAGGTAGACGAAGCGCCCGCCCAGCCGGTTCTGCACGTAAGGCCCCTTGATCTCGACACCGTCCTCGGCCGGGGCGGCGGTGCAGTCCAAGGTCCACGAGGCCGACGAGGCGTCGCCCGGGTGCAGGTCGAGCAGTTCACCGGGTCTGTCCTTGCGCTGCACGCCCACGTGGATGTTGTGGGCACCGGGGAAGTCGCTGTCGGGCCCACAGGTGAGGCCGGGGAGATGCGAGCCTTCGATATGGATCTGCATGCCCCCATGCTCCCTTCCTCCGGTGCGCCTTCGGACCGCCGCCCTCAGCAGGGCGTGGAGTTCGCCGTGCAAGCAGGTGTGACGCCAGGAGGCGTCAGATCGTGTCCCACGGCGCACCGTCGTACGCCTGCCCGATCCGCTTCATCAGCGCCTCGTCCACCGTGAACTCGATGTCGTCGATGCGCCGGACCGGCGCGATGCCCTGCGAGTTGGTGATGAACGCCGACCGGAACGCGGCCAGCCCGTCCAGTGTCACCGGGCGCCGTACGGACTCCAGCCCCGCGCCGGGCAGCTCCTGCTCCAGCAGCGCCATGGTGATGCCGAGCAGGGAAGGCGCTTCTGGCCAGACGACCGAAGTGCCGTCCCAGAAACCGATGTTGGTGATCGAACCCTCGGTCACCGCGCCGTCCGGCATGGTCAGCAGAGCCTCGTCGAAACCGGCGCGTGCCGCGAGCCTTGCGTAGTACGTCTGGCCGAACTCGCCGGGACGTTTGATGTGCGGCACGGTCCGGGCGTACGGAACGGACATCAGGTCGTGCGGTTCGGCGGACTTCTGCGCCGGCTCGCGCACCGTGACCATCACGGTCGTCCCCGTGCCGCCCGGCGACGGAAAGCCGTATACCCGGGTCGAGGCGTCCCGTGCCCCGGCACTGTCCAGAGCGTGCCGGATCAGCTCGCGGACCCGCTCCCCGTCGAGACCGCGCTCGAACAGCTCCTGGTTGGCGGAGTCCAGCCGGGCCAGATGCAGGGCGAGGCCGCGCACCTTTCCGTCCCTGACCTGCATGGCCGTGAAATGGCCGTAGTTGAGGAAGGCGGGAATCCGCAGATCCGCCTTGGTGGCCGGGTGCCCGTCGAACTCGGCGTACGGGAAGGGTGCGGGAGGGGGAGTCGTCATGCGATCCACCGTATGCCGCGGCGCGCGGCGGCGGCCCCCGACGGACAGGACTTGACCTCAACCATGGTTGACGCATGAGCCTCTCCGCATGGACCTCACCGCAACATCCTCATCCATCGCGTCCACGACCGCCTCCACCGCACCTCTGAAGGTCGCGGTCATCCTCGCCAGCAATCGCGAGGGACGGTTCGCCCCCGTCGTCTCCGACTGGTTCCTCTCGCGCACCGCCGGTCACCCCGACATCGGGACCGACCTGATCGACATCGCGGAACTCGACCTCCCGATCGCCCTCTCCTACCGGCCCGACGCCGATGCGCAGGCCCAACTGGCGGCCGTTTCGCCCAGGTTGGCAGAGGCCGATGCCTTCGTCGTCATCACCCCCGAGTACAATCACTCGTACCCGGCCCCGCTGAAGAACCTCATCGACTGGCACCACGCCGAGTGGCAGGCCAAACCCGTCGCCTTCGTCTCGTACGGCGGAGTCTCCGGAGGTCTGCGCGCCGTCGAGCATCTGAGGCAGGTCTTCGCCGAGCTGCACAGCGTCGGCATCCGGGAAACGGTGTCGTTCCACAACGCGGGCGCTCTGTTCGACGACGAGGGCAGGCACAAGGACCCGACGGGCTGCGACGCGGCGGCCAAGACGCTGCTCGACCAGCTGGTCTGGTGGGGGCGCGCGCTGCGCGACGCCAAGGCCGTTCATCCCTACGGCGTCTGACCACCAGGCGCTGCGCCGCGCCGCAACGCCCCCGACAATCGACGATGGGAGCAAGGACACTCCGTAACCGACCGTTCCTAACCAGTGCGCATGAGTGAGTCCTGGACCCACTGCTGCGTTCTGGGCGCATCCCGAACGGTGTTGGATGCGCTGGGTTGCCGCTTTCTCGTCCCGTTCGGCGGCACGTCTCTGGGGGCGTGGTCCGTTGCGGGTGGGCGGGTTCCCTCGCGCCCCCGGTTGCCTGGTGGGGCCTGGGCGGTCCGATGCCCCGCACGATCGCTCCGGTCGTGTGGGGGCGGTGCCGTCCGACGCCGTACCGGGTGTCCGAGGGCGCGTCGTCCGATCGCGATGCCGGCGGCATCGTGACGGGACATTCTGCGGTGCGGGGTGGCCAGTGGTTTCTGCCAGTGCTGGGCACCCCACAGGGAGGTGTAGGCGGGGTCGACCGCGACAATGCGCAGGCCCTGTTCGGCCGCCATGGAGACCAGCCGGGCCTTGAGTTTGCCGGTCGGGATGCCGGAGATCAGCTGCCGGAACTGCTTCTTGCGGCCGTGTTTCTCCCGCGTTTTCTCGGCGGTGAAGTCGAGGTCTTCGATGGCGATCGCGGCAACACCGGCCTGCTTGGCCCAGTTGATCAGGCGGGTCAGGGCGTGGCGGATCTGTGCGTCGCGGTGATCGGCGGTGCCGGACAGGTCGTAGGGGAAGCGGTGCGGGTCGCCGACCGGGTTGCCGTGCCGGTCGAGGTGGTAGGCGGCGAAGTGGTCGGCGTTGGTGTCGACGCCGATCACGCCCCGGGCTCGGGCGGCCTCCAAGGGGATGGTCTGGACGACGGGGCGTTGCCAGGATGCGGTGAGGTACCAGCGGCGGCGGCGGTCGGTGTCGAGGTGGATGCGGTAGGCGACAGCCCGGTTCGCGGTGATGCGGTCGGCCCACTCCTGGCCCCGGTGCGCAAACGCCGCGGTCGAGGTGAGGGTGTACCGGCCGTGCCGGGCGTTGGCCAGGTGCGCGAGCGGGGCAGGCAGTTTGATGCTGACCTCGCCGTCCGGGGTAACGCGGATGGTCTCGTTCCCGAACCGCTTCCCCGACTCACCATCCGCAGCGATGAACCAGCGTTCCGCTTCCCAGCGCTCCCGCCACTGGGCTTCGGTCAGCCGGGCCTGGGCGAGGTGGTGGCGGGTATTGAGGAGGCGTTTGCCGCCCCGCACCACGCGCACCCGACCGGCCTGCCGGTCGGCGACAACGGCCGCATGCCGTGCCTCCAGGGCGGCGAGGCGGCGGGACTTGTGGAACCACTCGCCCTTGGAGCGGTAGCCGCCTGCGGCCCGCTTCGTTCCCGGCTCACCGATCGGGAGGGACAGGCGGTGCCGCAGCGTCCCGATCCCGGCTTCCAGCGTCTTCATGTGCGCGGCCTGGCAACGGCGGGCCAGCGCCCACTGATCGTGCGTGGCCTTGGTGATCGCACCCGCGATCCGCGACGACGACAGCGGCGTCAGGTCCCGCTTGCGCGACGCCCAGGTATCCTTGCTGTGCTCCAGGCCATCCGCACAGCGGGCCCTGAGATCACGCGAAGCCAGACGCCCCTGATGCTCACCGACCGCGCGCAGAACACTCTCGTCCTGGGGCGTGAGGTGCTTCAGACGGTCCCGGATCGCCACCCCGCAAGGCCCGGGCACCACGAAGGACCCGGCCAACCCCCGCAAACCACCCACCACATCACCCCCTCCCGCCAGGCCGGGCACCTGCCAACCAGTCCAACGAGCAGCAGTCGCCAAGGTCACCCATTCGGCTCCGGAACCTCTGTTCCCACCCCGCGAACCCACCGCCAGGACTCACTCCCGCTCACCACAACTCACTTCAACGCAGAGGAGCCCGAAGGTGACGACGCCGGTATTGCTGACCGTAATGACCACGACGGACAGCGAGGAGAAGGCCCATTCCCTGGCGCAGGGCGCGGTGGAGGCGCGGCTCGCCGCCTGCGTACAGATCTCCGCGCCCGTCACCTCGGTCTACCGCTGGCAGAACGCCATCGAGACCACCGAGGAGTGGCAGCTGCTGTTCAAGACCACGGCCGAGCGGTACGACGAACTGGAGGCCCATCTCCTGGCGGCGCACGACTACGAAACACCGGAGATCGTCGCGATCCCGGTGGTACGGGGCAGCGCCCGCTACCTCGACTGGGTCTTTGCCGAGACCGCCCCGGTCATTTCTCTGTAGAGCCGGCACCCGCCCGGGGTCGCCCGCCCTCAGCGCCCGTCCGCAGCCAGGGCCTCTCCGATCCCGGGCTCCTTCGGCCCCAGGAAGTGCGGGTCGGGCCTGAACACGGCATCCAGCGCCGCCTTCCCGGCCGCGAACATCTCCCGCGTCCCGCCGTAGTACCAGGTCGCATCGTGTACGGCGTCGACGCCGACCCCGTACGCATCGATCCCCGCGGTCCGGCACAGCGCGATCGCCCGCCGGATGTGGAACCCCTGGCTCACCAGCACCGCGCGGTCGACGCCGAAGATCTTCTTGGCCCGAACGCACGAGTCCCAGGTGTCGAACCCGGCGAAGTCGCTCACGATCCGCTCGTCCGGCACCCCGTGCGCCCTGAGATACGTGCGCATGGCGTCCGGCTCGTCGTACTCCTTCCGGCTGTTGTCACCGGTCACGAGTACGACCTTGACCTTCCCGTCCCGGTACAGCTCGGCGGCGGCGTTCAGCCGGTTCGCGAGATACGGCGACGGCCTGCCCTCCCAGAGACCGGCCCCGAACACCACGGCGACCTGCTGCGCGGGCGCGTCCGCGGTCGTTCTGACGCGGGCGTCGCCCACGGAGTACATCCAGGTCGCGGGCGCCAGCGCCGCCACACAGGCGACCATCACCCCCTGCGCGAGCCGCCGCTGCCCGCGCCGTGTCCGCGGCCATCGCGGCCGCAACCGCCCGAGCCGCCCCAGCCGTCCCGGCTGCTTCTCCCGCATGGGTGTCCCCCTGTTCGTGCCCTGTGCTGTGCCGTGCTGTCCCACATGATCCGACGAGCGGCGGGGAGAAAGGGTTCTCCATCTCCCGATTTCATTGATTTCGTAACCGTTTCCGATCTGGCCGCAGACACTTCGGGCATGATGTCCGCCATGAACCGACCTGGAACCGGGACAGACGACTGGGTGACCGTCGCCGCGTACGAGAATCTGAAGGGCCGACCGCATCCCGCGGCAGCCGTCCGCGGTTGACTGCGGGAGCGAGGCATCGACTGGATGCCGTTCGCCGTCGACGACCTGCACGTCGACCTGGCCTGCGGCCCGGGCCCGGACGGCCACTGGCACGGCTGGATCACCGTCCGAGTCCGGGCTTCGGTGCTGATTCCGCTCGGCCTCCATCCCGACCAGCCGACCTCGCGGCCAGGATTCCCGCCTGCCCCGGCGTGGTGGCACGCGGCAGCCGAACGAGCGGCCCGGAGAACGCATTGATACCGGCTCTGTGACGGCGTGGACCACCAGCCCCACGAACTGCGCTGGGACGAGAGCCTGTTGGGCGAGATGGACGAGGCATGGGTGCCGGTGCTCACCCCCGACGGGCCGGGCGTGCTGCTCCGGTGCGACGCGGACTGAGACCGGCGATCGCCCCAAGGACGCCCAGTAGCATCGGGCAATGTTGCTTCCACGGCTGATCGCCTCAGATCTCGACGGCACGCTCCTGCGCAACGACGGCACCCTCTCGCTCCGCACCCTGCGCGCCCTGCGCACGGCCGAGAGCGCCGGTGCGGAGGTCGTCCTCGTCACCGCCCGGCCGCCCAGATTCGTCGACCGCCTCGCCGAGGCCGCCGGCCTCGAGGGCACAGCCGTGTGCAGCAACGGGGCGCTGGTGTACGACATCGGGACGCGCACCGTCGTCTCCTCCCGCGCCCTGCCCCTCGCCACCGCCCGGCGCGTGGCCACCGCGCTCGCCGCCACCGTGCCCGGGGTCGGCTTCGCCCTGGAGACCGGCAACCACGTCCTGTACGAACCCGCCTACCGGCTGCGGCTCTCCGAGGACATCGACGCCGAGCTGCCCGTACCGTCGCTGGCGGATCTGTGGCTGACCGACGTCCCCGTCACCAAGCTGCTCGCCTGGTCGGACCGGCTCGACGCGGACGCCCTGCTGGCCGCGGCCGAGGAAGGGGCGGGCGACGAGGTACAGCTCACCCACTCCGGCGGGCGCGGGCTGCTGGAGATCAGCGCGTCCGGCGTCACCAAGGCCGGCACCCTCTCGATTCTGTGCGCCGGGCGGGGTATCGACGCCACGGAGGTCATCGCCTTCGGCGACATGCCCAACGACCTGACCGTCCTCGGCTGGGCCGGCACCGGCTACGCGATGGGCAACGCCCACCCGAGCGTGCTGGCCGCCATACGGACGCACACGCTCTCCAACGAGGAGGACGGGGTCGCGCACGTCATCGAGCGGCTCTTCGGCGGCGCGGCCTGATACCGATACCCGTCCTGATACCGATGCCCCGCCCGGCACCGATACCCCGCTCTCGGCACGGCCCCGAACGCTCGATACGGCCGCGGAAAGCACCCGTCACCCTCACGCAACGGTGCGGCAACCTCGGCCCTGCACCATCGGTCCATGACGGAGTCGGCACCGGCACATCCCGATGAGTCCCTGCCCCTCGACAGCACGGCGCAACTGTTGACCCGCATCGCCGCACAGCTCGGCACCCAGCTCGGCCTCGTCTCCCTGAACGGAACCCGAAGAGCCGCGCAGGCCCCCGATTCAGGGCCTGTCCGGCGGTTCGCGGCCGGGGTCGCGACGACCGAGTAGGGCCTTCCCCGAGCCGTCCGCCGCGCATCCGCCTGAGCCCTCCTGTCGGCGTGGCCGTTTACTGTCGGAACCATGGACGGCATGGACGGTACGCAGGGCACACAGGGAACGCAGGACCACGGCACGGCCCCCTACGGTGCGGCCGACGCCGAGCGCTGGGACACCGAGCCGGACAAACGGCCCGGTCGTACCGCATTCCAGCGTGACCGCGCCCGAGTGCTGCACTCCGCCGCGCTGCGCCGGCTCGCCGGGAAGACCCAGGTCGTCACCCCCGGTACCCGCGGCCACGCCTGGGACGCCAGCCCGCGGACCCGGCTCACGCACTCCCTGGAATGCGCCCAGGTCGGCCGCGAACTCGGGGCGGCGCTCGGCTGCGACCCCGATCTGGTCGAGACGGCCTGCCTCGCCCATGACCTGGGCCACCCGCCGTTCGGACACAACGGGGAGCAGGCGCTCAACGACTTCGCGTCGGACTGCGGGGGCTTCGAGGGCAACGCCCAGTCGCTGCGCCTGCTGACCAGGCTCGAACCGAAGCGGTTCGTGCCCGACACCCGGACCGGCGAGCTGGTCAGCGTCGGACTCAACCTGACCCGTGCCGCTCTGGACGCGGCCACCAAGTATCCGTGGCCGCGTGGCGGGCACCCCTTCGACCCCGGCTCGCCGAAATTCGGGGTGTACGAGGACGACCTGCCGGTCTTCGAGTGGGCCCGCCAGGGCGCCCCGAAGGACCGCAAGTGCTTCGAGGCCCAGGTCATGGACTGGTCCGACGACGTCGCGTACTCGGTGCACGACTTCGAGGACGGGCTGCACGCCGGGCACATCGACCCCAATTCTCTCTACGCCGAGCCTGAGCGGAACGAGATCTGGGCGGTCGCCATCGGCCGCTACGTCCCGGCGGACACCGATCCCGAGGAGCTGGCCGACGCTCTGGACCGGCTCATCGGCCAGGACTGGTGGCCGCACGGCTACGACGGATCCGCCGTCGCCCAGGCCCGGCTGAAGGACGCGACGAGTCAGCTGATCGGCCGGTTCTGTCTCGCCGCCGAGAGCAGCACCCGGCTGGCGTACGGGACGGGCCGACTCGGCCGGTACGGCGCCGAGCTCGTCGTCCCCCGCGAGGCACGCAACGAATGCGCCGTGCTCAAGGCGGTCGCCGACCGGTACGTCATGCAGCGCGCCGAGCAGGAGGCCATCCGCGCCGACCAGCGGATCGTCATCGCGGAACTGGCCGCCGCGCTGACCGCACGTGCCCCGGAGGGGCTGGAGCCGCAGTTCCGGGCGCTGTTCCACACCGCCCACGACGACAGGGCCCGCAAGCGGGTCCTGGTCGACCAGATCGCCGCCCTGACCGACGCCTCCGCACGCTCCCTGCACGCATCGCTCACCGGCCGCCGCCGCTGACCGGAGTCCCGTCCCCGGCCGCTCGTGTCCGCGAGCCGCACGGCGCGGTATCGACCGAGCCGCGCAGACCGGCCTGTGACCACTGGGTGTGACCTGATCGGTGTACACCCTCTTTCGCCATCACGCTGCGTGCGGGACGCTCGCAGTTGGGCCCCGCGCAGCAAGCACCGAGGAGGCATCAAGTGGTCGACGCACATCGGACGTTCGTCATCGTCGGCGGAGGACTGGCAGGAGCGAAGGCAGCCGAGACACTCCGGGCGGAAGGTTTCAGCGGCCGGGTGATCCTTCTCGGCGATGAACGCGACCATCCGTACGAACGGCCTCCGCTCTCCAAGGGCTATCTGACCGGCAAGGAGGAACGGGAGAGCGTCTTCGTCCACGAGACCGCCTGGTACGCGAGCGCCGACATCGAGCTCCACCTGGGCCAGCCCGTCACCAGCCTCGACCGGCAGGCCCGCTCCGTACAGCTCGGCGACGGCACCGTCGTCCACTACGACAAGCTGCTGCTCGCCACCGGGGCCGAGCCGCGCCGCCTCCCCATTCCGGGTACGGACCTGGCCGGAGTCCACCATTTGCGCCGTCTCGCCCATTCGGACCGGCTGCGCAACGTACTGGCCGCCCTCGGCCGCGACAACGGCCATCTGGTGATCGCCGGGGCCGGCTGGATCGGCCTGGAGGTCGCGGCGGCGGCGCGCGGTTACGGCGCCGAGGTCACCGTCGTCGAACCGGAGCCGACGCCACTGCATCAGGTCGTCGGGCCCGAACTGGGCCAGATCTTCACCGATCTGCACCGCGACCACGGTGTCCGCTTCCACTTCGGCGTCCGCCTGACCGAGATCATCGGCCAGGACGGCCTGGTCCTCGCGGTCCGCACCGACGACGGCGAGGAGCACCCCGCCCACGACGTGCTCGCCGCGATCGGTGCCGCCCCCCGCACCGCCCTCGCCGAAGCCGCGGGGCTCGACATGGCCGCGCGCAAGGACGGCGGCGGCATCGCCGTCGACGCCTCCCTGCGCACCTGTGACCCGCACATCTTCGCGGCCGGTGACGTCGCCAACGTGGCCCATCCGCTGCTCGGCGCCCGGCTGCGCGTGGAGCACTGGGCGAACGCGCTGAACAGTGGCCCGGCCGCGGCCCGCGCCATGCTCGGCAAGGACGTCAGCTACGACCGGGTGCCGTACTTCTTCTCCGACCAGTACGATCTCGGCCTCGAATACTCGGGCTGGGCGCCGCCGGGCAGCTACGACCAGGTGGTCATCCGCGGCGATGCGGGGAAGCGCGAATTCATCGCCTTCTGGCTGAAGGACCGCCGGGTACTGGCCGGGATGAACGTCAACGTGTGGGACGTCACCGAGACCGTGCAGAAGCTGATCCGGTCCGGCCGACAGGTCGACCCGGACGCGCTGGCGGACCCGTCGGTACCGCTGGTCTCCCTGGACTGAGCCGAGCCGGGCCGGCCGTTCCGCCGGGTGGCCCCGGACGGGACGGCTCAGCCGTACGGCACCCGCCAGGCGTCCTCGCCGCCGGGTTCCACGGATCACATCGCCGCGCGGCACAGCTGTCGCACCCCACCCGTAGACTTCACCCGTGGCAGGCAGGATCAATGACGACGATGTGAAGGCGGTACGGGACGCGGTCCCGATCGACGCCGTCGTTTCCGAGTATCTCCAGCTGCGCAACGCCGGCGGTGGCAACCTCAAGGGCCTCTGCCCGTTCCACGACGAGAAGTCCCCCTCCTTCCAGGTCAGCCCGAGCAAGGGTCTCTTCCACTGCTTCGGCTGCCAGGAGGGCGGCGACACGATCGCCTTCGTGATGAAGATCGACCATCTCTCGTTCTCCGAGACGGTCGAGCGGCTCGCCGCCAAGGCGGGCATCACCCTGCGGTACGAGGAGGGCGGGTACAACCCCTCCCACCAGCGCGGTGAGCGCATCCGGCTGGTCGAGGCGCACAAGGTGGCGGCCCAGTTCTATGTCGAGCAGCTGGACAGCCCCGAGGCCGAGATCGGCCGGAAGTTCCTTGCCGAGCGCGGCTTCGACCAGGCGGCGGCCGCCCATTTCGGCGTCGGCTACAGCCCGGCCGGCTGGGACCACCTCACCCGCTATCTGCGCGGCAAGGGCTTCAGCGACAAGGAGCTGATCACCTCCGGCCTCTCCCAGGACGGCAGGCGCGGCCCCATCGACCGATTCCGCGGCCGGCTGATGTGGCCGATCAGCGACACCTCCGGCGATGTCGTCGGCTTCGGCGCCCGCAAGCTGCGCGACGACGACAACGGACCGAAGTACCTCAACACCCCCGAGACCGCGATCTACAAGAAGTCCCAGGTGCTGTACGGCATCGACCTGGCGAAGAAGGACATCGCGAAGGCCAGCCGGGCCGTGGTCGTCGAGGGCTACACCGACGTCATGGCCTGCCATCTCGCCGGGATCACCACCGCCATCGCCACCTGCGGTACGGCCTTCGGCGGCGACCACATCAAGATCCTGCGCCGCCTCCTGATGGACAACGGCAGCGCCCGGGTGATCTTCACCTTCGACGGTGACGCGGCCGGGCAGAAGGCCGCCCTGCGCGCCTTCGAGGACGACCAGAAGTTCGCCGCCGAGACGTACATCGCGATCGCCCCGGACAACATGGACCCGTGCGATCTGCGCCTGGCCAAGGGGGACGAGGCCGTCCGGGACCTGGTCGAACCCCGTACCCCGCTCTTCGAGTTCGCGCTCCGCAAGATCGTCGGCCGATACGACCTGGAGACCCCGGCGGGCCGCGCCGCCGCGCTCGACGAGGCGGCACCGGTCGTCGCCAAGATCAAGACGGGCAGCGTGCAGCGCGAGGTGGCCGTCCAGCTGGCCGGCTTCGTCGGCATCCTGGACCAGGAGTACGTCGTGCACCGGGTCAACCAGCTCGCCCAGTGGGCCCGCGGGCGGGGCGACCGGC
This sequence comes from Streptomyces sp. NBC_01224, assembly GCF_036002945.1. Classification (NCBI taxonomy): domain Bacteria; kingdom Bacillati; phylum Actinomycetota; class Actinomycetes; order Kitasatosporales; family Streptomycetaceae; genus Streptomyces; species Streptomyces sp. NBC_01224. Next base: position 6,246,087 of record NZ_CP108529.1, read on the forward strand.
GAGGACCGGAGCCCGCCTCCTCCCGTGCCGGCGCGCAGCACCAGCAGGTCCGGGCCGCCGCCGCCCCCTCCGGCCCCGCGCTCAACCTCCGCAGCCCGGCGCACCGCACCGAGCGCGAGCTGCTCAAGCTCGCCCTGCAGAAACCCGCCCTCGTCGCACCGGCCTTCGATGCCTACGGGGCCGATGAGTTCACCGCCCCGCCGTACGCTGCGGTCCGGCAGTGCATCGCGGAGGCGGGCGGCGCCGAGATGGGTGTCCCGGAGACCCGCGAGTATCTGGTCCAGGTGCTCGACGCGACCCCCAACGACACGGTGCGCAAGCTGGTCACCGAGCTGGCGGTCGAGGTCTTCCACGGCAAGACCATCGACGAGACCTACGCGGGCATGCAGCTCGTCCAGGTCCGGCTGCGCGCCGTCGACCGCCGGATCAACGACGTACAGGGCAGCCTCGCCCGGCTCGGCAGCAATGTCGCCCCGGACCACCTCGCGGCCGCGCAGAACGAGGTCTGGGTGCTCCAGCAGTACGCCCAGGCCCTGCGCAACAACGGCGCCGACGCGCTCTGACGCGAGGTTCCGGCGCCGCGCCCCGGGAGGGCCCACCGGGTCCGCCCGGTCGCCGCTGCGTCCTCGATCGCCGGGCGGGCTCGAAAAACCGCCCCGTTCCCGTAACCGCTCGGTCACGGACCGGACTCAGAAAGTCCCCGCACGCCCCTCGTGGCAGCGATGTGTCTTCCCCCACACTGGGGGGCGGTGCCTGAGTCATCGGAGCGCGGCCGGCCCACCGAACGGTGGTCCTCCATCCCCGCGATCCGGCAGCGATCACCTGGAGGTCGCCCCCGTGCAGACCCGGACCCTGACCGAAACCGAGCATGTCTCGGCCATACCCGCGCAGAACCGGGCCGTGCATCATCCGGAGGCCGCGGTGGAGCCGCAGACACCGTCCGACCCACCCGACCCACCCGAGACACTCATGGAGGAGCTGCCCCAGGCGCCCGAAACGCCGGAGCCGCGAGGCCGCCCGGAGACCGCCGGCCCGTCCTCCGATCTCTTCCGCCAGTATCTGCGGGAGATCGGCCGGATTCCGCTGCTCACCGCCGCCGACGAGGTGGAGCTCGCCCGCCGCGTCGAGGCCGGTCTCTTCGCCGAGGAACGACTCGCGAGCACCCCGGACCCGGACACCCGACTGGCTGTCGATCTCGACCGGTTGGTGGTCATGGGGCGGATGGCGAAGCGCCGTCTCATCGAGGCCAACCTCCGCCTCGTCGTCTCCGTCGCCAAACGCTATGTCGGCCGCGGGCTGACCATGCTCGATCTGGTCCAGGAGGGAAACCTCGGACTGATCAGGGCGGTCGAGAAGTTCGACTACGCCCGGGGCTACAAGTTCTCGACGTACGCGACCTGGTGGATCCGGCAGGCCATGTCCCGCGCCCTCGCCGACCAGGCGCGGACCATACGGGTTCCGGTCCATGTCGTCGAACTGATCAACCGCGTCGTACGGGTCCAACGCCGGATGCTCCAGGAGCGCGGCTACGAGCCGACGCCCGAGGAGGTGGCCGACCAGCTCGATCTCACCCCGGAACGGGTCGGCGAAGTCCTGCGGCTCGCCCAGGAACCCGTCTCGCTGCACGCCCCGGTCGGCGAGGAGGAGGACGTCGCCCTCGGTGACCTGATCGAGGACGGTGACGCCGCTTCCCCGGTCGAGTCAGCCGCGTTCCTGCTGCTGCGTGAGCATCTGGAAGCGGTGCTCTCCACTCTGAACGAGCGTGAGCGAAAGGTGGTTCAGCTGCGCTACGGGCTGGCCGACGGGCGGCCCCGCACACTCGAGGAGATAGGCAGGATCTTCGGCGTGACACGCGAACGCATCCGCCAGATCGAGTCCAAGACCCTCAACAAGCTGCGGGACCACGCCTTCGCCGACCAGCTTCGCGGCTACCTCGACTGACCCCGCGGGGACGCCGGGCCGTACGGGCACCGCCGGTGGACCGGCCGGGTCGCCACCTCGCCCGTGAGCGCGGCCCGGTCCGGCCCGAAGAAAGGAGGGCCCGCACCGCCGGCCGGCGGTGCGGGCCCTCCTCATGCGGGGACTGCTTAGTCGACCTCGGCGACCGCCTGCGCGAACTGCGCCGAATACAGCCGGGCGTACGCGCCCTCGGCATCCAGCAGTTCGTCGTGCGTGCCCTGTTCGACGATCGAGCCGTTCTCCATCACCAGGATGACGTCGGCATCCCGGATGGTGGAGAGCCGGTGCGCGATCACAAAGCTCGTACGACCGTGCGCCAGGCGCGCCATCGCCTTCTGGATCAGCACCTCGGTACGGGTGTCGACGGAGCTGGTCGCCTCGTCGAGCACCAGGATCACCGGGTCGGACAGGAACGCCCGCGCGATGGTGATCAGCTGCTTCTCGCCCGCGCTGACGCCGGAGCCCTCGTCGTCGATCACCGTGTCGTAGCCGTCCGGCAGGGTGCGGATGAAACGGTCGGCGTGGGCTGCCTTCGCCGCCTCCTCGATCTCCTCCCGGGTGACCTCGCGCGAAGCGCCGTACGCGATGTTCTCCGCTATCGACCCGCCGAACAGCCAGGTGTCCTGGAGGACCATGCCGATTCCCGACCGCAGGTCGTCGCGCGACATCTTCGCCACGTCGACCCCGTCGAGGGTGATCCGTCCGCCCGTCACCTCGTAGAAGCGCATCAGGAGATTGACGAGCGTGGTCTTGCCCGCGCCGGTCGGGCCGACGATCGCGACCGTGTGGCCCGGCTCGACGTTCAGCGAGAGGTCCTCGATGAGCGGCTTCTCCGGGTCGTAGCGGAACGACACCTTCTCCAGCGAGACGCTGCCCCGCAGCTCCTCGGGGTGCTCGCCGGTACCCGGCGCGGGGTCGGCGCCCTGCTCCTCGGCGTCCAGCAGCTCGAAGATGCGCTCGGCCGACGCGACGCCCGACTGCACCAGGTTCGCCATCGAGGCGACCTGGGTCAGCGGCATCGAGAACTGCCGCGAGTACTGGATGAAGGCCTGCACATCACCGATCGACAGCGAACCCGAAGCGACCCGCAGACCACCGACGACGGCGATCAGCACATAGTTCAGGTTGGAGACGAACATCATCAGCGGCTGCATGATCCCGCTGTTGAACTGCGCCTTGAAACCGGCCTCGTACAGCGCCTCGTTCTGCTCGGCGAAGTCCTTCGCGGACTCCTCCTGGCGGCCGAAGACCTTCACCAGGGTGTGCCCGGTGTACATCTCCTCGATATGGGCGTTGAGCTTGCCCGTCACCTTCCACTGCTGCACGAACTGCGGCTGGGACCGCTTGCCGACCTTCGTGGCCACGACCACCGAGAGCGGCACCGTCACCAGCGCGACCAGCGCCAGCAGCGGCGAGACCCAGAACATCATGATCAGTACGCCGACGATGGTGAGCAGGGAGTTGATGAGCTGGCCCGTCGTCTGCTGCATCGTCTGCGAGATGTTGTCGATGTCGTTCGTCGCCCGGCTGAGCACCTCGCCGCGCTTGGCCCGGTCGAAGTAGGACAGCGGCAGCCGCGACAGCTTCGTCTGGATGTCCTCGCGCAGCTGGAACACGATCCGGTTGATGATCCGGATCGACAGCCGCGTCGCCACCAGCATCAGTAGCCCGGCACCGACGTAGACCGCCAGTGCCACCAGCAGTACGTCACCCACCGCACCGAAGTCGATGCCGTGACCCGGTGTGAAATCCACCCCGGAGAGCATGTCGGCGAGGCCGCTGTTGGTCCTGCGCAGGCCCTCGACGGCCTGTTCCTTGGTCGTTCCCTCCGGCATGCTCCGGCCGATGACCCCGGCGAACACCAGGTCGGTCGCCCTGCCGAGGATCTTCGGTCCGACCACCGACAGGCCGACGCTCAGCACACAGGCCGCCAGCATCACGTACAGCGGGGTCTTCTCCGCGGCGAAGCGCTTCAGCAGCCGCTTCGATGACCCCTTGAAGTCCATGGACCGGTCGGTCGGCGCCCCGCCCGCCATCATGCGTCCGCCAGGCCCGGCCATTACGCGGCCTCCGCTTCCGTCAGCTGGGAGAGCACGATCTCCCGGTACGTGTCATTGCCGTCCATCAGCTCGTGATGGGTGCCGGAGCCGACGACCCGGCCCTCGTCCAGCACCAGGATCCGGTCGGCGTCACGGATGGTGGACACCCGCTGCGCCACGATCACCACGGTGGCCTCGGCCGTCTCCTGCGAGAGCGCCCCGCGCAGTGCGGCGTCGGTCGCATAGTCGAGCGCGGAGAACGAGTCGTCGAAGAGGTAGATCTCCGGCCGCTGCACCAGTGTCCTGGCGATCGCCAGACGTTGCCGCTGTCCGCCGGAGACATTGGTGCCGCCCTGCGCGATCGGCGCGTGCAGGCCGTGTTCCAGCGCCTCGACGAACTCCTTGGCCTGCGCGACCTCCAGCGCGTGCCACAGCTCCTCGTCGGTGGCGTCCGGGTTTCCGTACCGCAGATTCGTCGCGACCGTCCCGGAGAACAGATACGGCTTCTGCGGAACGAGACTCACGGTCTTCGCCAGCAGCGCCGGCTCCAGCGTCCGTACGTCCGTGCCGTCGACCAGTACCTGGCCGTCCGTCACATCGAACAGCCGCGGTACGAGTCCGAGCAGCGTCGACTTGCCGCTGCCCGTCGACCCGATGATCGCGGTGGTCTCGCCGGGACGGGCCACCAGATCCACCGACCGCAGCACCGGCTCCTCGGCGCCCGGGTAACGGAAGTCCGCGCCGCGGACCTCCAGATGACCATGGGCGCGCAGCTCGCTGATCGGCTTGACCGGCGGCACCACGCTCGACTCGGTCTCCAGGACCTCCTGGATGCGCTCGGCGCAGACCTCGGCGCGCGGCACCATCATGAACATGAAGGTGGCCATCATCACCGACATGACGATCTGCATCAGATAGGCGAGGAACGCGGTCAGCGCACCGATCTCCATGCCGCCGCTGTCGATGCGGTGGGCACCGAACCAGACCACGGCGATCGAGGACACATTCACAACCGTCATCACGGTCGGGAACATCAGCGCCATCAGCCGGCCCGTGGACAGCGCCACATCGGTCAGCTCGTTGTTCGCGCCGCGGAAACGCTCCTCCTCGTAACGGTCACGGACGAAGGCGCGGATCACGCGGTTGCCGGTGATCTGCTCGCGCAGCACCCGGTTCACGGTGTCGACCCGTTCCTGCATGGTGCGGAACAGCGGCCGCATCCGCTTGACGATCAGGCTCACCGCGATGCCGAGCACCGGTACCACCGCGAGCAGCACGGCCGAAAGCGGGACGTCCTGGCCGAGCGCCATGATGATGCCGCCGACGCACATGATCGGTGCCGACACCATCAGGGTGAACGTCATCAGCACGAGCATCTGGACCTGCTGGACATCATTGGTTGTACGTGTGATCAGCGAGGGTGCGCCGAACCGCCCGACCTCACGCGCCGAGAACGACTGCACCCGGTCGAAGACCGACGCCCGGACATCACGGCCGAGGGCGGACGCCGTGCGGGCGCCGTAGTAGACGGCCCCCATGTTGCAGACCACCTGGGCGATGCTGACGGCGATCATGATGCCGCCGAACTCCAGGATGTAGCCCGTGTCCCCCTTGACGACACCGCTGTCGATGATGTCGGCGTTCAGGGTGGGCAGATAGAGGGTGGCGCAGGTCTGCAGGAGTTGAAGGAGGACCAGGAGCAGGATGGGTTTCTTGTACGGACCGAGATAGGCCCGCAGGAGTTTTATGAGCACGCGTGTCTCTCGGAGTCGGCAGAGGTCGGGAGACGACCCATTTTCCGGCACCCCCGACGGGGACTGCGAACGATTTTATTCAAGACCAGGTCAAAAAAAAGACCGAGTACACATGTGGAAGATCGATCTCCGTCAGGTGTACCCGGTCATGTCACGCAGGGTGGCCGGCTCAGGGCGCGAAGTCGAACGCCCCCGGATGGATCTGGTCGCGCGTGGCCATGTACTGCTGTCGCACCGCCCGGCCGACCGCCAGCTCCTCGCCCGGCTCCAGCACCTGCGCCGCGGCACCCTGCCAGGCCGGGGGAGTGAGCGGATCCGCCGTCCCCTGCGAGACCCCCAGCGCCCAGGCCGCCTGCCGGGCCGCTCCCAGCGCCGCGTACTCGGCGGGCTGCGGCACGACCACCTGCGTACCGAACAGTGCGGGCGCGAGCCCCTGCACTGCGGGCAGTTCGGCCGCCGCTCCCAGCAGGAACACCCGCCGCACCTCGACGCCGCGGCCGCGCAGTACATCGAGCGCGTCGGCCAGCGAGCACAGCATTCCCTCGAACGCCGCCCGCGCCAGATGCTCCGGCTTCATCGACTCGCGCCGCAGCCCGCACAGCGTCCCCGCCGTGTGCGGCAGATGTGGGGTGCGCTCGCCCTCCAGATACGGCAGGAGTACGAGCCCGGAGGCGCCCGGCGTCGACTTCAGCGCCAGCGCGGACAGCTCCTCCAGCCCCTCCACGCCCAGCATCTCGACGGACCCGCGCAACGCGCGTACCGCATTCGACGTGTACACCACCGGCAGATGCATCCCGGTCGCGTCCGCGAACGAAGTGATCATCCCGCTCGGATCGGACAGCGCCTCGTGGTGCACCGCCATGACCGAACCCGACGCGCCCAGTGACACCACCGCATCGCCGGCCCCGACCCCGAGCCCGAACGCCGCCGCCATCGTCTCGCCGGTCCCCGCGGAGATCAGCAGCCCCTCGGGCGTCGTCCCGGCCGCATCGGAGGGGCCGAGCACCTCGGGCAGCGCCGCCTGGTGCCCGAGCGCGAGCTCCACCAGGTCGGGCCGGTAGGCACCACTGCCCGCCGACCAGTAACCGGTGCCGGACGCGGCACCCCGGTCGGTGGTCCGCCGGGTCGGCCGCCCCAGCAGCTGCCACACCAGCCAGTCGTGCGGCTGCAGCACCGAGGCCACGCGCTGCGCCGCCTCCGGCTCGGTGCGCGCCAGCCAGCGCAGCTTCGACACCGGCTGCGCGGCCTGCGGCACCGACCCGACCGCCTCGGCCCAGGACTGCCGCCCGCCGAGCCCGTCGATCAGATCGGCCGCGGCGACCTGCGCCCGCCTGTCGTTGCCGAGCAGCGCCGGGCGTACGAGATTGCCCTGGTGGTCCAGCGGCACCAGACCGTGCTGCTGCGCGGAGACACCGATGGCCTGCACACCTTCGAGCAGCCCTCCGGTGGCGGCCTCACCGAGCGAGAGCAGCCACGCCTGCGGGTCGACCTCGGTGGCCTTCGCCTCGACGGGGTGTGCGGCGTACCCCCGGCGCAGCACGGCGCCCGTGTCCGTATCGCAGACGACGATGTGTGTGAAGGCGGAAGAACTGTCCAAGCCGGCGACTATGCCCATGCCCAAGATTCTGCCGCACCGCCGGAGCGTTTCCGTACCGGTGGCGCGGCAGTGGGCGGGCGGCCCCCGACTAGGTGTTGGTGGTGCCCCAGTCGTCCTCGCCGTTCTGGCCGCGGTCCCGCAGCGAGCGCACCCGGTCGGCCACCGAGGCGGGCATCTTGTCGCCGACCTTGTCGCTGACCGCGTGGTAAGCCTTGCCGGCCAGATCGCGGCCGCTCTGTGCCGCGGACTCGGCGGTATTGCGCACGGCCGGATTCTGGGCGAACTGACGTGCGGACTTCTTCAGCTGCTCGTAACGCTCGCGCCCGGCCCGCGTGCCGATCACGTATCCGAGGGCCAGTCCGGCGATGAACGTGAGCCGGTACCGCATGGCTGCCACCCTTCCTTGCTCAGTGCGACGTGTGCTGCCCGCCTACCCGCGGGCATCCGAGATCACCCCGGGCGATACCGATTGGCAAAGCACCCCCCTGCTTGCGCTAATGTATGTGTCGCAGCGAACGCGCGCCGCCCGGCAGGAGCCAGGCAGGTAGGGTTCGGTGCAAACGCAGCAATCCCCTGTAGCTCAATTGGCAGAGCAGCCGGCTGTTAACCGGCAGGTTACTGGTTCGAGTCCAGTCGGGGGAGCGCGATCCCCTGTAGCTCAATTGGCAGAGCATTCGGCTGTTAACCGGAGGGTTACTGGTTCGAGTCCAGTCGGGGGAGCGGAACGGAAGAGGACCCTGCGGGGTCCTCTTTCGCGTGCCCGTCGCCGGCCCTTCGCCGTGGTGCGTGTGGGGTGCACGTGACTCTTTCGCGTCTACTTCGCTCCGTTCGGAACCGGGCAGGGACCAGCGAAGTCTTCATGGTCATGCGAAGCCGGCCATCCGGAGCGAGAGATCGTATGACCGGCTATGCTGCGGCAGACGGCGCGCACACTTGTACGCGCCGCGCCGAAAAGGGGCGGTAGCTCAGCCGGTTAGAGCAGCGGACTCATAATCCGTCGGCCGTGGGTTCGAGTCCCACCCGCCCCACTGTCGCTGTTCCCGGCAGAAACGTTATGACCTGTGCATATGCAGGCAGCAGGGCCCTCACGGATTCCGTGAGGGCCCTCACCATAGCCCCGGACCAAGATCAAGTGGCCGCGCCGCGTCCCGGCGCGTCGCCCGCCGGATCTCTCGTGCCGTCAGGGTCCGGGCGGGCAGACTCGATTGCGCGCGACGGAGCGCGGCCGCAAAGCGTCCGTCAGGCCCGTGCCGCCCATGAGGCCGGCTTCTTCAGGCTCTGTTGGTGAGCATTGCCATGGGCAAAGGTGGCCAGTCGCTGAAGGGCGGTCGGCGCCCTGGCTCCGGGGGTGTCCAGAGAGTCACTCATGGCAACGCTCTGAAGGTTTGCGGTATTTCGTGACTTTCATCCGAATCGTGGCTTGTACGACTTGTTGGTCGTAGGGGGTAGTCGTAATGTCGGTAGTGCCGCAGCAAGAACCAGGAGCGGCATGGATACCTTCCAAAGGAGACGAAGATGAACGTACGCAGCATCTTCGACCACAGGGGCGGGGACCACGACGGTGACGGTGGCTACGGCTACGGACGCGGCTTCGGACGCGGACGCGGCGGAGGCGGCGGCTACGGACGCGGCTTCGGACGCGGACGTGGCGGCTTCGGACGCGGCGGACGTGGCGGACGCGGCGGTTACGGCCGTGGCGGCGGCGGTGGGTGGGGTTACTGACCCGACACCCCCGACACCATCCCCTAAACGAGGCAGGCTCGCGCTACGGCGCGGGCCTCGCCGTTTGGGGGTCCGCGCCTATGGAGATGGTCCATAGTCCGAGCACCTCTGTGACGTGACGCCCATGCGCCTCCGCAGCTCATCCCGGCGCCCAGCGCCCCCCGAAGAGACTCCTCAGGACTCGGTGACGGATGTTCCGATCCGCACGGATCCCATCAGCATCGTCGTGGCGTTCCGGCGCTTCTGGCCACTGACCAAGGGCGACCGGCGCTGGCTCATCCTCATTTTCCTGTGCGCCGTCCTGGCCGCCATCGCCGAGACCATCACGGTCCTGCTCTTCGCCAAACTCACCGACACCGCTCTGCAGACCGGCTCCGTCAGCGCCTTCTGGAAGCCTGCCGGCCAGTGGGTCGCCGTGGCCGTCATCGGTGCGGTGGTGGGATATCTGGGCAACTCGCTCGCCGCCTGGGTCGCCGAACGCTTCGTGATGAGGCTGCGGGCACGGGTATTCAGTCATCTTCAGACGCTTCCGCCGCACTTCTACCAGCGCAATCGCCGCGGTGACCTGGTGGAGCGGCTGACGGGTGACGTGGAAGCCATCGAAGCGCTCGTGGTCTCCGGCATCGTCGGGGCGGCATCGGCCCTGTTCAGCACGGTCTTCTACGCCGCCGCCGCCCTGTGGCTGCGCTGGGATCTGGCCCTTGCCACCTTTGTCATGGTGCCGCTCTTCTGGTTCACGACCACCCGTTTCGCCGGGCCCCTGCGCGCGGTGTCCCGGCGCGGTCGGGCGGCGGACGGTGCCATCACGGCCGTGGTCGAGGAGACGTTGGTCAACGTCGTCATGACCCAGGCGTACAACAGGCAGCACGACGAGGAGGAGCGACTCCTCAGCAAGGCACGTATCCGGCTGAAGACAGCGGTGAAGGCCGTCCGCCTCACCGAGTTCTACGAGCAACTCGTCGAGGTCCTCGAAACGTTGTGCGTCCTGGCGATCATCGGGCTGGGGGCGTGGGAGATCTCCCAGCAGCGGATGACGCTCGGACAGCTGCTGGCCTTCGCCGCCTTCATCGGCTACCTCTACCCGCCGATCCGCTCCCTGGGACAGCTGGGCCTGACGGCCACCGCCGCGACCGCGGGAGCCGAACGGCTGCTGGAAATCCTCGACGCCGAGCCCGCCGTCACCGACCCGGCCTCCTCCGTGCCCGCCCCGCCCCGCAACCGTGCGCTCGGCGAGGTGGAGGCGTGTCAGGTCCTCTTCCACTACCCCGGCAGCAGCGAGCCGGTTCTCCGGGATCTCTCGCTCACCGCGAGCCCCGGGGAACTGCTGGTCGTCACCGGCCCCAGTGGCGCGGGCAAGTCGACCCTGGCGGCTCTGCTGCTGAGGTTCTACGACCCGGATGCCGGCAGTGTCCGGCTGGACGGCGTGCCCGTGGACCAGCTGCCGCTGACCTACCTCCGCCGGAACATCACGCTGCTGCCCCAGGACACGCTCGTCCTGCACGACACCATCGAGGAGAACATCGGCTGCGGGCGCACGGATGTGAGCCACCGTGACGTCGTGGAAGCCGCGAAGGCTGCCGACGCCCATGGGTTCATCCGCACCTTGCCAGAGGGATATGACACCGTCATTTCCACCGGCACTTCGCGGCTTTCCGGAGGCCAGCTGCAGCGCATCGCCATCGCCCGCGCCATGCTGCGCGACGCGCCCGTCCTCCTCCTCGACGAGCCCACCACCGGACTGGACAGAATGGCCGCACAGCGCATCCTCGCGCCGCTGCGGCGTCTCGCCGAGGGCCGCACCACCATCGTGATCACGCACGACCTGGCCCTTGCCGCGGACGCCGACCGCATCCTTGTTCTGGACGAGGGACGTCTGGTGGAGTCGGGCACACATACCCAACTCCTGGGCCGGAGAGGTCTGTACGCCACTCTGTTCGAGCGCCGTGCCCAACAACCACATAACGGCACTGTGTACTCGACTGCCCGCCCGTCAGGAATCCACTGGCGGTAGGCGGGTGGGAGCGGGCGCCGAACTGCGCGGGCGGTCGCGCCTCCTGACGCGGAGGTGTGGCCGGGAACAGGCTGTGCCCGATGAGGACCGGACCACCGGACACACGCCGGTCGTTACCATCCGCTGTGACCGAAACAGCCGAAGAACCTGCACACCGCACACGAATACTCGCCGATCTGACGCCGCTGCGGACCTCCCCCGACTACCGGCGGCTCTGGTTCGGGAACACGGTCTCCTGGATCGGGCAGGGAATGACGGCGCTCGCTGTCTCGCTCCAGGTCTACGACATCACCGGGTCCGCCTTCTCGGTCGGGCTCATCGGGTTCTGTTCGTTCCTGCCGCTGGTCGTCTTCGGGCTGTACGGCGGGGCCGTCGCAGACACCATCGACCGCCGCAAGCTGGGACTGGCCAGCTCCGCGGGGTCGTTCGTCCTCTCCGTCGGGCTGGTCGCCGCCACCGTCGCCGGGGTGGAACAGGTGGGGCTGCTGTACGCGATCGTCGCCCTGCAGGCGGCCTGCTTCGCGGTCAACGCACCGGCCCGCAGCTCGATGATCGCCCGGCTGCTGCCGGCCGAGCAACTGCCCGCCGCCAACGCGCTCACCTCCATGACCAGCACCACCGGCACGCTGGTCGGGCCGATGCTCGGCGGGATCGTCGTCGGCTGGTGGGGATACCGGGCCGCGTACACCGTCGACGCCGTCACCTTCACCGCCTCGCTGTACGCGATGTGGCGGCTGCCCTCGATGCTGCCGGAACGGGGGGAGGGCGCGGGGGACAAACGGGCGTCCGTCGCGGACGGGCTGCGCTTCCTGGGGACCAGGCCCAATCTGCGGATGACCTTCTTCACCGACCTGTGCGCCATGGTGCTGGCCCATCCCCGGGCGCTGTTCCCCGTCGTCGCGGTGGTCTGGTACGGCGGTGACGCGAAGACCACCGGGCTGCTGGTCGCCGCTCCGGCGCTGGGGGCGCTGCTCGGCGGGGTGTTCTCCGGATGGCTGGGACGCATCCGCCGCCAGGGCCTCGCCGTGCTCCTCGCCGTCGCCTCCTGGGGCACCGCCATCGCGATCTTCGGGCTGACCCGTCAGCTCTGGCTCGGGCTGATCTTCCTCGCGCTCGCCGGGTGCGCGGACACCACGTCGATGGTCTTCCGGAACACCATGCTCCAGGCGGCCGTGCCGGACGAGATGCGAGGACGGCTGCAGGGCGTGTTCATCGTCGTGGTGGCGGGCGGACCGAGGCTCGGCGACTTCCTGGCCGGATCGGTCGCCGATCTGACCTCGCCCGGCCTGGCGGTGACCGGCGGTGGGATCGCCTGTGTCGTCGCCGTATCGCTGCTGGGGCTGCGGTGGCGCGGGTTCACGCGGTACGACGCGAAGGACCCGCAGCCCTGACGGCTCAGTCCCCGGGCGGATCAGGCCGCACCACGGCGCGGGCGATGCCGAGTTCCACCAGGTCCTGGGGGCGCAGCCGCAGCTGGTCGGCCGTGGCACGTACCTCGTCCGGGGTGCGCTTCAGGATCGCCGCCGCCGATTCCGGGGCGATCACCGAGAAATAGCTGTCCTGGGTGACATAGGTGTTTCCCGGTGCCGCCAGGGCCAGTGCGCCGCCCGAGCCGCCCTCGCCGATCACCAGCGTCGTGACGGGGACCCCGGCCTCGGCTATCGCCGCGAAGGTGTCGGCGATGGCCGCGCCCGCGCCCGCCCGTTCCGCCTCGGCGTCGTTCGCCGCGCCCGGGGTGTCGATCAGGGTGAGCACGGGAACACCGAGCCGGTCGGCCAGCCGGATCACCCGGGCCGCCGTGCGGTAGCCGGCCGGGCGGGTCGCGGTTCCGCACTGGGCGACGTACGCGATCGTCCGGCCGTCGCGCCGCCCGAAACCGCAGCGCAGCCCCGGATCCGTACCACCGCAGCGGTCGCCGCCGAGCGGGAGCCGGTGGTCGAAATACGCGTCCAGATACGCCTCGGCGCGCGGCCGGGAGGGGGAGCGGGCCTGCCGGACCGCGTCCCAGCCGGTCACCGGGAGACCGGTGGCGGACAGGGCGTCCGGCACCGGAGCGGGGCCGGGGGCCGGGGAACCGGGTGCGTGGAGCGCCTGCAGCCAGCGGGCCACTGCCTCCGGGAGCTCGTCCGGCGTGACGACGGCGTCGATCTGGCCCGCGGCCAGCTGGCCCTCGGCGGTGTACGCGTGGGGGTCCGCGTCCGCGGGCCGCACCCGGGATCCGGCGAACCCCACCTGGGCGCCCGGCAGCGCCAGGATCACATCGGCGCCCGCGCCCAGCGTTGCCCAGCCGCCGCCCGTCGTCGGGTCACGCAGGACCGCGAGCTGAGCGGGGCCGGCCGCCCGTAGCCGTGCCGAGGCGCGGGCCACGCGCTGCAGCTGGGTCAGGGCGACCATGCCCTCCTGCATCCGGCTGCCGCCCGTCGCGATGAGTGAGACCAGCGGAAGCCCCCGGGTCCGGGCGGCCTCGTACGCGGCCTCCAGCAGGTCCCCGGTGCGCTGCCCGAGTGAGCCGCCCAGGAATCCGAACTCGAACGAGACCAGGACACAGCTCCGGCCGCCGACGGAGGCGAGGCCGTGGACGACGGACTCCTCCTCGCCGGTACGGGTGGCGGCGCGGGCCCGGGAGTCCGCGTACCCGGCCCAGGACAGGGGCCCGTCCCCATCTGTGTCGTGGTCGGCCACGCCGGAATCGACGAACTCCTCGAACTCGGTGGCGACGGCCGCGATCGCCGCCCTCGCTGTCAGCCGGTCAGGCATGGAGCGACCGCTTCATGATCTTGCCCAGGTCGTTGCGGGGCAGTGCGTCCAGGTAGCGGACCGTGCGCGGGCGCTTGTGCGGGGACAGCTGGGCGGCCACATGGTCCGCGAGCTCGTCCTCCGTCGGGGGCGAGGCGAGGTCGTCCGGCACCACCCAGGCGACGATCCGCTCGCCCAGATCCGGGTCCGGCTCACCGGTGACGGCGGCCTCGCGGACACCGGGATGGTCGAGGAGCGCGTTCTCGATCTCACCGGCGCCGATCTTGTACCCGCCGCTCTTGATCAGATCGGTGGCCTTGCGGCCGACGATCCGTACATAGCCGTCGGTGTCACGGGTGGCCATGTCTCCCGTTCGGAACCAGCCGTCCTCGGTGAGCGCGGCGGCCGTGGCGTCGGGGCGGTTGAGATAGCCGGTGAAGAGGTTCGTGCCGCGCACCTGGATCTCGCCGATGGCGTCGGGGTCGGTGAGGACGGTGCCGTCCTCCTCGACCAGGCGGAGCTCGACGCCGCGCAGGGGTGCGCCGACCGTGCCGGGGCGTGGTTCGCCGTCGGCCCGGACGCCCGTGTTCATCAGGGTCTCCGTCATGCCGTACCGCTCGATGACCCGGCGGCCGGTCGCCGCCGCGATCCGCTCGTGGTCGTGGACCGGCAGTGCGGCAGACCCGGACACCAGCAGCCGGGCCCCGGCCAGCGCCTTCGCCAGCTCGGTCGCACCGGGGGCACGGCCGTCGAGGGCCTCGGCCAGCCGGTGGTACATCGTCGGTACGCCGAAGAGCATCGTGCCGCCGGACGACAGCTCCCGGGCCACACCGTCGGTGGAGAACCTGCCCAGGTGCCGTACCGATCCGCCACGGCGCAGCGGACCGAGCACGCCGAGGATCAGACCGTGCACATGGAACAGCGGCAGGGCGTGGACGAGCACGTCGTCGCCGGTCCACTGCCAGGCGTCCTCCAGCGCGTCCAGCGACGCGGCGATCGCCCGCCGCGGCAGGATCGCGCCCTTGGGCGGGCCCGTGGTGCCGGAGGTGTAGACGATCAGCGCGGGGGACTCGGGGGAGGGCTCCGGGAGCGCGGCGCCGCCCTTGCCGTCCGTGGCCGTGTCGACATCGATACGGCCCAGCGTGTCCAGCACCGGCGGGAGCACGTCGCCCGCCCCGGCCAGCACCACGGTCGGTTCGCTGTCGGCCACGATGTGCGCGAGTTCGCGCGTGCCCGTCTTCGGGTTGAGCGGCACCGCAGGCACCCCGGCCCGCAGCGCGGCCACGACGGCGACCACGGTCTCGGGCGTGGGCGTGGCCCATACGGCGACGCGTCCGGCACCACTGAGACGCGCGGCGAGCGCGGTGGAGGCGGTGGCCAACCGGTCGTACGTCATGGTGTGTTCGCCGAATCGGGTGGCTTCCCGGGCGGAACCGTCATCCGGCACAAACAGAAGAGGAGTCACCTGCCGCACCCTAGCCCGGCACCCCTGCGCCCGTCCGCCGTCCGGTTCGCCCTCAACCGCCGGACGGCCTCGAAAGACGTCAATCGCCGGACGGGCCCGAAGACGCCCCGGCCGGCTCCGAAGCAGCCACCGACCCGGCGAGACCACCGAGCCCGTCCGGCGTCCGAGGACGGAACCCGTGACGGTGGGGCGCCCGAACCGGCGTGAAGCCGAGCCCCCTACTCCCGCTGAAGCCCCCGCATGCGCCCGTACGCGTACACGCACCCCGCCAGCGCCAGATCCGACAGCAGCATGAAGCCGATCGAGTACGACCCCTTCACGCTGTAGATCGCCCCCATCACCAGCGGCGGCACGAAGCCCCCCAGGCCCCCCATCGCGCCGACGATCCCGGTCACGCTGCCCACCTTCGCCTGGGGTGTCACCTGGGAGACCAGGGCGAAGATGCTGCCGCTCGAGGTGCCCAGGCCGGCCGCCATGCAGAGCAGTGCGATCGTGCCGCCGGGGGCCAATTCCGGGTCGAAGGCCTGGACGATCGCCATCAGGGCAGCCAGGCCGAGCGCCGCCGCCGTGACCAGGGCCGGGTGGATGCGGTCCGAGAGCCAGCCGCCGATCGGCCGGAAGATGACCGTGACCAGGGCGAACCCGGCGGCCTTCGTACCGGCGTCGGTCGGTGAGAGGTCGTACCAGGTCTTCAGATACGTGGGGAGGTAGACACCGAACGCGACGATCCCGCCGAAGCCGATCGCATACAGCGCGGAAAGCTCCCAGGTGACCCGCAGCCGCCCCGCCTCACCCAGTCGATGGGCGAGCGAGTCGGTCGGTACCGGGCGGTCCGGGCGGTCGCTGACCAGCACCGCGGCCAGCGCCGCGTACACCACGAGCGCCGCCGCGACCACCAGGAACGGCAGATTGTCGCCGTGCTCGGCGATCCGCGGGGTGAAGTACCCGGACAGGGCGACGCCGCCCATGCCCATGCCGAACACCCCGAGCGCGAGCCCCCGGGCGGCGGGCGGGAACCACGAGTTGACCAGCGGGATACCGATCGCGAACGTCGTGCCGCCCAGGCCCAGCAGAAAGCCCACGGCGAGCATCGCGCCATAGGAGTTCTTCGCCGGGATCAGCAGCAGCACCGGCGCGATGGTGAGCGCCGAGATCAGCGGGAACATCAGCCGCGCACCGTACTTGTCGGTGAGCGCGCCCGCCGGGATCCGGCCCAGCGAACCGACCAGCACCGGCACCGCGACCAGCAGCGACTGCTCGAACGAACTCAGACCCAGCCGCTCCTTGTAGTCCCCGGCCATGGGCGCGATCAGATTCCAGGCCCAGAAGGTCAGCCCGAAACCGATCGTGGCCATCACGAGGTTGCGACAGGCGGCCGCGGACGGTGCGCCGTCGGGGACAGAAGGCTGCTTGACGGCTGTATCCACCCCATCAGTCAAGGGCGGGCACAAGCCATGGGCCCGTCGGGATGCGCCATGCGGGGCAACCCGGCCGGGAACCGCGCTCGGGGCGAGGGGAGAGCTCCGGATGTGCCTTGCGACGTCGCAATCCGGACAAAGCTGCGACAATCGCAGTATGGACCGTCTGGACAGGGAAATCCTCGGCATCCTGCAGGAGGATGCCCGGATCTCGTACCGCGATCTGGGCGTACGGGTCGGGCTCAGCGCCAACGCCGCGGCCGACCGGGTGCGCCGGCTGCGGCGCGACGGTGTCATCCGCGGCTTCACCGTGATCATCGACCCGGCCGCCGACACCCGTACGGGCCTTGTCGTCTTCATCGACGTGTCGCTGCGGATGGACACGACGAACGAGGTGTTCGAGCGGGCGGTGCTCGCCCTGCCCGGCATCACCGAAGTGGTGCATGTGACCGGCGGCCACGACTATCTCGTACGGGCCGCCGTCGCCGACACCGCAGCGCTGGACGGACTGCTGCGCAGGCTCAAGCGGGAGGCCGGCGTCGCCCACTCCAACACCCGCGTAGCGCTCAGAGCGGCGCCTGCCAGGTGAAGGTCGGTGAGCGCGAGCCGTCCTCGTCCCGGCCGTCGTCGGCGACCGCCAGCCGGACCCCGGCCCGCCCGTCCGGCAGTACGGCCGTCGCATCCACCTCCACCTCGATCGCCGATACCCCGGCCCGCCGGTGCGCGGCCGCGAGGGCGCTCCGCAGCGCGGCGAGCAGCCGCCGGTCCACGGGATCCCGGACCAATGTGTCGACCGCCCCGTTGAAGTGCACCGACGGCTGGTAGCCGAGGACGGCCGCGGCGCCCCTGGTCTCCCGCAGCACCCGGCCGCGGAACGTGGAGGGGACCTCGGCGGGCGGCTGCTGAAGGGCGAAGATCGCCGTCCGTACCTCCTGAATGGTGGAGTCCAGCTCGTCGACGGCCTTGCCGAGCAGCTCGTCCGACTCCGGAACGGCGGCCCTGCGGCGGGTCGACTCCAGCATCATCTCGGCTGCGAACAGCCGCTGGACGACGAGGTCGTGCAGATCGCGGGCGATCCTGTCCCGGTCCTCGTACACCGCGAGCTGTTCCCGGTCGTGCTGGGCGTCCGCCAGGACCAGGGCGAGTGCGGCCTGCGAGGCGAACTGGGAGGCCAGCAGCCGGTCCGCGGCCGTGTACGGGCGGTCGCCGCGCCGCCGGGGCAGGGCCAGGGTGCCGATCAGCCGCCCGCCGCTCTGCAGCGGCAGCATCATGCTGGGGCCGAACCGCGACCGCACATGCGTCGTCATCCGCGGATCGGTCGCCGAGTCCTCGATGAACACCGGTTCGCCGCCCAGCAGTTGGACCAGCACGGCGGAGCCGGGTTCGATGGTCGTACCGACGATCCCGGCCGGATCGTCGAGCGTGGACGCGGTGACGATCTCCATCCCGCCCTCCTTGTTCGGCTGGAGGATCACCCCGGCACAGGCGTCGGCGAGGGCTCTGGCCCCCTCGGCGACGGTCATCAGCGCGTCGGCCGCGTTCCCACCGGTCAGCAGGGTGGTGGTGACGGCGGCCGCCCCCTCGATCCAGCGCTCCCGCTGCCGGGCCGCCTCGTACAGCCGGGCATTGCCGATCGCGATTCCGGCCTGCGAGGCCAGCACCCGCAGCAGCGCCATGTCCGTATCGGTGAAGTGGCCGGTGCGTTTCTCGGTGAGGTAGAGATTGCCGAACACCTGGTTCTGCACCCGGATCGGCGACCCGAGGAAGGAGTGCATCGGCGGGTGGCCGGGCGGCACCCCGCAGGAGCGCGGGTCGGTGGTCAGATCGTCCGAGCGCAGCGGCTGCGGTTCGTCGATGAGGACGCCGAGCATCCCCGAGTGCCCGTCCGGGAAGTCGCCGATGCGCTGCCGCTCGGTCTCGTCGAGGCCCGAGGTGATCAGCTCGCTGATGGTGCCGCGCTCGGCGTCGAGCACGCCGAGCGCACCGTACCGGGCCCCGGTCAGCGCGGCGGCGGCGTCCACGATCTGCTGGAGGGTGGCACGCAGTTCCAGGTCGGTGCCGACGCTCAGTACCGCTTTTAGGAGCATCGGCAGCCGGGGTGCCTGCGGAGTGCCGGCCGCGGCGGCCGTCTCCTCGTCCGGGGGCCCGGCGGCCGCGTTCGCCGCCGCCGTGTTCGCTGTCTCTTCGGTCATACGCCGCACCCCCGCGGTGGTCAGCAGGCGAGCGGGTCGAGAACCAACGGTTCGATCTTCCCGTCCAGCATCGCACCGAGCCCCAGTACGGAACACACGTCGGGCCGCTCGGCGATGTGCACGGGCACACCCGTGGCATTCCGCAGCAGCTGTTCGAGACCGGGCAGCTGCGCGCTGCCGCCGACCATCATGATCCCGCAGTCGGCGATGTCGGCCACCAGGTCGGGCGGACAGGCGCGCAGGATCTTGCCGAGGCCGTCGAGCACCGCGGTCAGCGGCGCGTGGATCGCCTGACGCATCGCGGCGGTGTCGACCTGCACCGAGCGGGCCAGGCCGGTCGCCACGTCCCGGCCGTGGATCTCGGTCGTGGCGGGACCGTGCGCGGTCAGACCGCTGCCGCTGAGCGCCACCTGGAGCGGGCGTACGGACTGGCTCGGCAGCATCAGCTCGTGGTGCTGGCGCAGATGCTGGATCACCGCGTGATCGATGGCGTCGCCGCCGACCGGGATGCGTGCGGCGGTCACGATCGAACCGAGCGAGAGCACCGCGATCTGGGTGGTCGCCGCCCCGCACACCATGATCATGGAGGCGGTCGGCTGCTCGACGGGGAGCCCGCAGCCGACGGCCGCCGCGATCAGGGTGTCGACGAGTTCGACCCGCCGGGCGCCCAGCCCGACCAGTGTCTCGACGGTGGCCCGCTGGGCGAGCGGATCGCTGTCGTGCGGGGTGCAGGCGGCGGCCCGCAGCCGGGGCTTGCGGCGCAGCTGGCGGCGGAGCTTCTCGCCGAGCAGCTGGCGGAGCATGCGCTGGGCCATCTCGATGTCGATGACGGTTCCGCCGGTGACCGGGTGGACCACCCGGATGTAGTCGGGGGTGCGGCCCGTCATCTGTTCGGCGAGCGTGCCGACGGCGATGAGCGAGCCGGTACGGGTGTTCATGGCGGCGGCACTCGGCTCGTCGACGACGAGCCCGAGCCCCTTGACGAACACGCGGGTCCGGGCGGCCCCGAGGTCGACGGCGACATGGCAACGGCGCAACTGCTCAAGGCTGACGGTCACGGCAGGTTCTCCCGAGAGCGCTGATGGGGGTACCGGCGGCAGCCGGCTCTCTTCGCATCGTGCGCCGTTCGGAGTCATTGCGCGCGTCGGGATGGGCCGTAGGGGTACAAAGCTGACGAACCGACAGAAAAGTACGGTAGGGGAAGTCAGCCGGGCAGCAGCCGCTGGAACAGCCCCCAGGTGAATTCGGCGACATACCGCTCACCCGTCCCGGGCGCGGTGATCGCGAGCGCCCACCGGGTCGGTGCGCTGCCTTCCATGGGGCGGGCCGGTGCGAAGGCCCGTGCGACTTCGTCCACCGTGCCCGACCAGGGGCGCAGGTCCTCGACCGTACGCAGCTCGGGGCCCGGCGCTCCCGGCGCCCGGACCAGCCATTCGTTCCATACGGCCCCGCCCGGCGCGACCATCACCTCGAACCGCAGATCCGGCCAGAGCGGCACCGGCCACAGCAGCGCGTCGCACTCCAGGTCACCGATGGTGCGGTGTACGGACGACTCGGGCTCGCCGAGCACCGAACGGTAGCGGCGCAGGGCGCCCCGCCCGCGCGGCGCCCGCACCATGGCCTGCCAACGGCGGTTGGCCTCCCGCATCTCGGCGAGCGAGGCGCTCAGCTCCTGCCGGGCGTCGTCGACGAGGGCGGGTTGATGGTCGGCCATCCGGCGCAACAGGACGAGCTGGAACTCACGAGGGCCGAAACGCGTGGGCGAGGTCATGGATTCAACGTTTCCACACAGGATCCTCACCTGAGCGGCTATCTAGGTTGTCCTACAGGCATCTAATCTGCGGGCGCCATGGATTACTGCCACCCGTGTCAGCGGCATCTCAACGGTGCCCTGGCCTGCGCCGGATGCGGAACCCCCGCCGAGGCGCTGAGCCACTACGCGACGCCTGCGTTCTCCGGTCACGAACCGGATGCGGAGCGCGAGACGCCCGCACCGTCCCAGCCCGGGGGCCGACGCCGCCGGGGGCGCGATGCTGCCCAGCCCGCGCGCGGCACGCGTGGTTCCCACAGACCGGAACGGCGGGCCGGGGCGCAGGGGCGTGGCCGGCGTGCGCACCGCCGTCGCGGCCGGACGGCCCTGCTCGTCGTGCTCGGCGTGGTGCTCGCGGCCGGGGCGCTGAGCCTGGCCGAGCTGGCCATCGAGCCGAAGGGCGACGACGGCGCCTCGGACTACGTACGCGAATCGACCTCGGTCACGACCGAGCCGGCCCCCGACCCCTCGGCGAGCGACGCGGTCGAGCCGCCCGGTCCGGTGGGCGGTCCATCCGTGCTCCCGGCCACCGATTCCCATCCTGCCGATGCCACGGGGGCGGGCGGGGTGACCGGCAGTGCCCGCCCCGAGGGCTCCGCCGCGTCGGCACCGGCCTCCACCGCGCCCTCCGCCGCCATGGACCCGTCGGTCGGCCCGAGTGCCACGGCGCGAACGCCCGGCCAACCCTCGGCCTCAGTCCGGCCCGGCGACGGCCCGACGCAGTCGGAAAGCCCGGCGCCGCCCAAGCCAAGCCCGACGCCCTCGCCGACCAAGTCCGACGCGTGTTGGTTGTGGCTCTGTTGGTGAGCGGTTCGCCCGGTCGCGCGGCCCCCCGCCGCGCCGCGTCCTCAGTCGCGGCGCGGGCCTGATTCGCCCAGCATCCGCCGCAGCAGGTCCCGCAGCATCGCCCGGTCCCCGTCCGACAGCTCGGCCAGCGGCTCCCGGGCGAAAGTGAGCGAATCGCGCAGCTGCTGCGCTGTCCGCGCACCCCTCTCCGTCGGGGCGGCCAGCTTCACCCGCCGGTCGGCCGGATCCGGCCTGCGCTCCACCAGGCCGCGCGTCTCCAGCCGGTCGACGATGCCGGTGATGTTCGACGGCTCGCACTTCAGCTTCTGGGCGATCTTGCGCATGGGCATCGGCTCCAGGGAGAGCAGCCCGAGGACGCGCGCCTGGGCGCCGGTGAGGGAGTGGGTCGCCGCGGCCTCGTCGTACTCCTCGTAGTAGCGCGCCACGACGGTACCGATGAGCTCGACGACTTCGAGGGTCAGAGGGTCTGTACGAGTGGTGGCCATGACACCCAGGATAGCCGGTTACTTGACAAGGTGAAATATTCAGGAGCATGGTTGTTTCACGTAATGAAGCATTCCGCTTCCCCCGTCGACCCCCACCGGCTCGGGCGAAGCAGCTTCCCCCGCCCCGTAAGGCATTGAGGAGACCCCGAGCCCATGTCTGCAGCACTTCCCACGTCCAGCCGTGAATGGCACCTCGTCGCCCGTCCCCACGGCTGGCCGAAGGCCGAGGATTTCGCGCTGCGTGAGGCTCCGGTCACCGCTCCCGGCGAGGGTCGCGTCCTCGTCCGTAATCTGCACTTCTCGGTCGACCCGTACATGCGGGGCCGGATGAACGATGTGAAGTCGTACACCCCGCCCTTCAAGCTCGACCACCCCATGGAAGGCGGAGCGGTCGGCGAGGTCATCGCCTCGAACGCGGAGGGCATCGCGGTCGGCGACCATGTCCTGCACGGCCTGGGCTGGCGCGAGTACGCCGACGTCCCGGCCAAGCACGCCGTGAAGGTCGACGCGTCGCTCGCCCCGCTCTCCGCCTATCTCGGCGTGCTCGGCATGACCGGCCTCACCGCCTACGCCGGCCTCTTCGAGGTCGCTTCCTTCAAGGAGGGCGACGCCGTCTTCGTATCCGGCGCCGCCGGCGCGGTCGGCAGCCAGGTCGGCCAGATGGCGAAGCTCAAGGGCGCCTCGCGGGTCATCGGCTCGGCCGGTTCCGACGAGAAGGTCAAGCTCCTCGTCGAGGAGTACGGCTTCGACGCGGCCTTCAACTACAAGAACGGCCCGGTCGCCGAGCAGCTGCGCGCGGCCGCCCCCGACGGCATCGACGTCTACTTCGACAATGTCGGCGGCGAGCACCTCGAAGCGGCGATCTCCTCGCTCAACGTGCACGGCCGCGTCACCGTCTGCGGAATGATCGCCCAGTACAACGCCACCGAGCCGACCCCCGGCCCGCGCAACCTCGCCCTGGTCATCGGCAAGCGGCTGCGCATCCAGGGCATGCTCGTCGGCGATCACGCCGCGCTCCAGCCGCAGTTCGTCCAGGAGGTCGCCGGCTGGCTGGCCTCGGGCGAGCTGAAGTACCGGGAGACCTTCGCCGAAGGCATCGAGAACGGCTTCGACGCCTTCATGGGTCTGCTGCGTGGCGAGAACACCGGAAAGATGATCGTCTCCCTCGCCTGACAGAGGCTCCGGTGCACCCGTTAGGCTCCTCCACAGGCCGTCGCGATCGTGGGCGCGAGTCGCGGCGCACAGCAGAAGGAATTTCCGGCATGGCCATTCAGGACATCACTGTTGCCTACACCGCCGTCGCCACCGCCGAGAACGGCCGTGACGGCCGCGTCTCGTCCGACGACGGCAACCTCGACGTCATCGTCAACCCGCCCAAGGCCATGGGCGGAAGCGGCGCGGGCACCAACCCGGAGCAGCTCTTCGCGGCCGGCTACAGCGCCTGCTTCCAGGGAGCACTCGGCGTCGTGGCCCGTCAGGAGAAGGCCGACATCTCCGGCTCCACGGTGACCGCCGCGGTCGGCATCGGCAAGACCGCCGAGGGCGGCTTCGGTCTGGAGGTCGCGATCACCGCCACCATCCCGAACGTCGACACCGCAACCGCGCAGTCGCTCATCGAGAAGGCCCACCAGGTGTGCCCGTACTCGAACGCCACGCGCGGCAATATCAAGGTCGAGCTGTCGGTCGCCTGACCGCTCGAAACCCGCCGAGGGCCGCACCCCCGCAGGGGTGCGGCCCTCGGCCGTGCACCGGACACACCGCGGCGGGAAGGGCCCCCGCCCCCACCAGTACGCTGACGCCATGCGTGATCTAGGGGTGGGCTTCGGCTACTTGATAAAGGGACAACGATGGGTCGGCGGACACGGACGCTGGTTCGGCTTCGGGCTGCTGCCCGGACTCATCACCCTCGTCCTGTATGCGGCGGCGCTCGTCGGCCTCGGCTACGGCGCCGACAACCTGGTGACCTGGGCGACCCCCTTCGCCGACGACTGGTCATCGCCCTGGCTCGGCCTGCTCCGTAACACCCTGACCGTGCTGGTCTTCGCCCTCGGTCTCTTCCTCGCCGTGATCACGTTCACCGCCGTGACGCTGCTGGTCGGCCAGCCCTTCTACGAGTCGCTCTCCGAGCAGGTCGACCGTACGGAAGGCGGCGAGGTTCCCGAGTCCGGGCTGCCGCTCTGGCGGGAGCTGTGGATATCCGCCCGCGACAGCGTCCGCATCCTGGTGCGGGTGGGGCTGTACGCGGTGCTGCTCTTCGCCCTCGGATTCATTCCGGTCGTCGGCCAGACCGTCGTCCCCGTGATCGGTTTCTGCGTCACCGGCTACTTCCTTGCCGAGGAGCTCACCGCCGTCGCACTCCAGCGCCGCGGCATGGTCCTGAAGGACCGGCTCGTCCTGCTGCGCGGGCGCCGCATGCTGACCCTCGGATTCGGCGTACCGCTGGGAATAGCCTTCCTCGTTCCGTTCGTCGCCGTGTTCCTGATGCCCGGCGCCGTCGCCGGAGCCACCCTGCTGGCGCGGGACCTGGTGGCGCCCGACGAGGACGGGGACGATGACGCGGCCCCCGCCCCCTACAGCCTCGACAAGGGCTGAGAGCCTGTCGGGTGACCTCCGGCCGGGCGGCCACGCCCTGGCACGCGCGCTTCCCACGTTGTCGTCAGTCACCAACTCCCCCATAGCTGAAGGCATGGGGGGACCCCCTTCGCGTTGACTCCCTCCTCCGCCTTGGAATCGCACGCACCAGACCGCGTCCGCTATCCGATCGGAGGTCACCCGACAGGCTCTGAGGAGATTCCGCGCCCATGACCGAGATCATCGCGGTCGCCGTCATCACCGTTCTCGCCGTCATCAGTCCGGGCGCGGACTTCGCGATGGTCGTCCGCAACAGCTGTCTCTACGGCCGTACGACCGGGCTGCTGGCCGCCGTCGGAGTCGCCGCGGGCGTGCTCGTCCATGTCACGTACACGATGCTCGGCGTCGGGCTGCTGATCGCCTCCTCGACCGCCCTGTTCACCGCGATCAAACTGGTCGGCGCGGCCTATCTCGTCTACATCGGGGTGCGGACCTTCCTCGCCCGCAGCGATCTCGGCATCGACCTGGACTCGAAGCCGCAGCTGACCCGGCTCGGGGCCCTGCGCACCGGCTTCCTCACCAATGCGCTCAACCCCAAGACCACGCTCTTCGTCGTGTCGACCTTCACCCAGGTCGTCGGGCCCACGACCGGCCTGTGGCAGCAGGCCGGCTACGGGTTGTTCATGTCCGTCGCCCATCTCGGCTGGTTCGGCCTGGTCGCGCTGTTCTTCTCGAACTCGCGGCTGCGCACCGCGATGCTGAGGTGGCAGAAGGTTCTCAACAGGGGCATCGGATCGGTGCTCGTCGGACTGGGCGTCACCCTGGGCCTAGGAGGGCACTGAGCGACGCCCGCCGGACACGGGTCAGCTGCTGTGCACCTCCAGCGCGGACCTGACCGCCGACTCCAGGGCCCCCTCGATCCAGGCCGGCTTGATCGAGGTGTGGCAGCCGGCGAAGTGCAGCGGCCCCTCGACCGAGCGCACATCGGCGAACAACTCGGTGTGCTGGCCCGGCAGCAGCACCGAGGCCTCGCCGTACGCGTACGGATCACGCATCCACGACTGGGTGGCGCCGACGCCGGTGTAGAAGACCTCGATGCGCTGCCCGTACACGTCCTGCACCCCGCCCAGGGCGTGCGGATAGCGCTCGTCGTCGTCCAGCGAGTCCCACTTCAGCGCGTCGTCGGCCCAGCTGTACGAGGCGAGGACGACGCCGCCCGAGCTCCCCTCGACCGGGTGGGACGGCTGGAACATGAAGCGGTTGGGGTTGTCGGTGACCGATCCGCCGCCGATGACATGCGCCGCCTCGGGCTGGTTGCGGGCGGTGGCCCGGTACGCCGCGTAGTGCACGCGCTGGTTGGGCGGGAGATGACCGGGCGGTACGGAGGGGTGGGCGCCCAGCAGTGAACCGTCGGCCGGCGCCCTGCCCAGCCGGTAGGCCTCGTACAGACCGGGCCGGACCTTGTCCAGCTGGGTCTTCCAGTCCTTCTCCTCGAACTCCCACCAGCGGAGGCTGAATTCGAGCAGCACCTTGGTCGCCGCGTCGTAATGGATCTCGGTGATCGCGCGCCGCTTCCCGTACGAGAGCGCGGGAGCGACGGGGATGTGGCGCAGCCCGGAGAACGGCACGGTGATGATCGCCCGGTCGCCGGTGAACGTCTCGCGCACGAGCGGCTTGCCGTCCCGGCCCTCGGAGACCGTCTCGACCCGGACGCGGTCCGCGCCGTAGCTGATCCTGGTGGCCCGGCGGTCCAGCCGCACGATGTCCTTGACCCGCTTGTACATCGCGTCGGCAAGGGTGGCCGTGCCGTCCGGCAGCTCGAAGAACGCGGTGTCCGGGCTGATCAGGGAGGCCCCGATGAAGCTGTGCACAAAGGCGAGATGGAGCCGGGAGGTGAGGTTCTCGACCGTGCCGATGAGATCGATGGTGCGCTCGTCGAGCTTGGCCGCCTCGGTCAGGAAGCGGAACATCGACCAGTGCCCGTACCGCTGGATGACCCGCGCCCAGCCCTCGACGAGCTCGCGGCCCTCCTTGCCCTCGAACTCCTTGCGCACGGGGGCGAAGGCCTCCCGCACGATCGTCGCGGCGGTCTTGTTCTCGAACTCCGCGGGGACCCCGAACGAGCGGTTGATCGCCTGCGGCTTCTGTGCGTAGTCGGCCTTGCGCATCCGGATGCCGTTGACGTGGATCCAGGTGTGGTTGACCGGCCGGCCCTCGGTGTCGACATCGACCAGGTAGAAGCGGCGGCGCTTCAGGTCGAAGCTGTCCATGAGCCCGGTGACGAGCGGATGGCTGTCGGGGATCCGCATGGCGCCGGCCTCGGCGTACTGCTTCGGGTCGGCGAACGGCGCCTTCGCGTTCTCGTGGCCGCCCTTGCGGAAGGTTTTGATCCGGCCGCCGACGCGGTTGCCGTTGGCCTCGATCACGGTGACGGTGTGCCCTGCGCTGCGGAGCAGATGGGCGGCGGTGAGCCCGGCCGGGCCCGCGCCGACGACCAGCACCTTCTTGGGGGCCTTGCGGCTGCGCGGCAGGCCCTTGGACAGCAGGATGTCGCGGTAGTGGGGGACCAGCGGCTGGTCCTGTTCGTCGCGTACGAGGATGGCGCGGGCGATGGTCAGGCAGGCGTCCCAGTCCGAGCCGGGGGCGGCCGCGGGCGCGAGCGCGGTACCGGATGCGGCGGGCGCACCAAGGGCGCCCGGCGCGGCGGCGCTTGCGGAGCCCACGGCGGTCGTGGCAAGGGCGGCGGCACCGGCGGCGGCACCCGCGATCATGGTGCGCCGGGAGGGCAGGCCGGAGGAAGGTCCGGCAGGCTTGGAAGTCATGCGCCCCACCCTGGGGCGCCGGGGACGGTGCCCCTTGCCCGGACGCGCGTAGATCGTTCGGAAATCACCCGCAGGTGGGGATTGTCGATCTTGTCGTACAGGCGTCGCTGCAGGTCATGTCATGATCGAGGGTTCTCGGGAGCATCCGATTCCGTCGACCGCAAGAGCGTCAGGAAATCCTGGAAGGCCGTCGGCATGTCCACCGAATCCGGGTCCAGCAGCCACTGGTACTGAAGCCCGTCCATCATCGCCACCAGCAGCGGCGCCGCGCGCTCCGGACTCAGGCCGCCCGGCAGCCGCTCGCCGTACTCGGCGCGCAGCATCGCCGCCATGCTCGCCCGGACCTGGGTGTAGCGGCGGGTGAAGAACTCCCGCGCGGGATGACCCTCCGTCACGCTCTCGCCGAGCAGCGCCGAGAACGTCTGGACGATGCCGGGCCGCATCGCGTTGTACTCGACGAGCGAGGCCAGCAGATCCATCCGCCATGTGCCGTCGCTCCGGGTGCCGCCGCCCGTGTCCCATTGGTCGCGCTCCTCCAGCACGGCGACGAGCAGCGCTTCCTTGGTCGGGAAGTAGTGCAGGAGCCCCTGCTGGCTGAGGCCGACCCGCTCGGCGACTGCGCTCAGCGAGGCGCCGCGATAGCCGCGCTCGGCGATCACTTCGAGAGTGGCGCGGAGAATCTCCGCCCGCCGCTCCGCGCTTCTGGCCCGCACCATTTCCCGGCCCCTTCCGGTGTTTCATCGGTTCCGCCCCGAGGACCGTACGCCATCCCTGTAGATTACAGACTGGTAACAAAGTCTACTGCTCTACCGGTATCGGAGTCACTATGGAGACATTCAGTGCAGGAATCCGACGAGGAGGTACGGCCGTGGCAGGCGCGTCCACATCCACCAATCCCGATGCGGCCCGCGAGGCCGCGGTCGATGCGGCGCTGGCCGCACTGGGGCTCGACGACAAGACGCGGCTCCTGGCCGGCCAGGACATGTGGTCGCTGCCCGAACTCCCCGCCGTCGGGCTGCGCTCCCTGGTGATGTCCGACGGGCCGATCGGCGTCCGCGGGGTCTCCTGGACCGCCGACGACCCGTCCGTCGCACTGCCCTCGCCCACCGCGCTCGCCGCGACCTGGGACCCGGCCCTGGCCCGCCGGGCCGGCCGGCTGCTGGCCCAGGAGGCCCGCCGCAAGGGGGTGCACGTCCTCCTCGCCCCGACCGTGAACCTCCACCGGTCCCCGCTCGGCGGGCGCCACTTCGAGACGTACAGCGAGGACCCGTACCTCACCGGCGAGATCGGCACCGGCTATGTGCGGGGCGTTCAGGACGGCGGCGTCGGTACGACCGTCAAGCACTTCGTCGCCAACGACGCCGAGACCGACCGCTTCACCGTGGACAACATCGTCGCCCCGCGAGCCCTGCGCGAGATCTATCTCGCCCCGTTCGAAAGGATCGTCAAGAACGCCCACCCGTGGGGCATTATGGCCGCGTACAACCAGGTCAACGGCTCCACCATGACCGAGCACCGCTATCTGCAGAACGCGGTGCTGCGCGGCGAATGGGGCTTCGACGGCTACATCGTCTCCGACTGGCTGGCCGCCCGCTCCACCGTCGCCGCCGTCAACGGCGGCCTCGACGTCGCCATGCCGGGCCCCAGGACCGTGTACGGAAAGGCGCTTGCCGACGCCGTACGGGCCGGTGAGGTCGAGGAGTCCGTCGTCGACGGGGCCGTACGCAATGTGCTGCGGCTGGCCGCCCGCGTCGGCATCCTGGACGGCGCCCCGCCCGTCGTCGACGAGGCCGGACGCCCCGAGACCGTCGACGGCGACGCCCTGGCCCGCGAGATCGCCCGACGCTCCTTCGTCCTCGTACGCAATGAACGCGCCGCGCTCCCCATCGACCCGGCCGCCGTCCGCAAGGTCGCGCTCAGCGGGGCGCTCGCCCTGGACGCCCGGGTCCTCGGCGGCGGTTCCGCCCAGGTCTTCCCGCACCACATCGTCTCGCCGCTGGACGGCCTCACCGCCGCCCTCCCCGAGGACGTCCTCGACTACCGCGTCGGCGCCGACCCGAACAACGAACTCACCCCTGCGGAGAAGGGCTTCGAGCTCAGGGCCGTCTGTTACGACGCCTCCGGCGCCGTCATCGGCTCGGCCCCGCTGCACAACGGCACCGTCCAGTGGATCGGCAACGACTTCCCCGAGGGTGTGACCCGCGAGACGCTGCACAGCGTCGAGATCACCGGCACCTTCGTCCCGCGCGACGGCGGCGAACACATCTTCGGCACCCGCGGCACCGGAGCGCTCAGCCTCACCGTCGCCGGAGAGACCCTGTACGACGAGGTCCACCGGGTCACCGGCTCCGCCGACCCCGGCGAGGCGTTCTTCGGCAATCCACTGGAGCGCGGCCGGATCGCCCTCACCGCGGGCGAACCCGTCGAGGTCTCCCTGCGGCAGATTCCAGACACCCTGGGCGACGACGCACCGATCCCCGGGGTCTCATTCTCCTTCTGCCACCTCGGCCCGCGCCGCGACCCGCAGGAGCTGATTGCCGAGGCCGTCGAGTCGGCCCGCGCCGCGGACACCGCGATCGTCGTCGTCGGCACCACCGAACGCGTCGAGTCCGAAGGCTTCGACCGCACCGACCTGAAGCTCCCCGGCGACCAGAACGACCTCGTCAGGGCTGTCGTCGCCGCCAACCCGAACACCGTCGTGATCGTCAACTCCGGATCACCGGTGGAGCTTCCGTGGCGCGACGAGGTCGCTGCGGTCCTGCTCAGCTGGTTCCCCGGCCAGGAGGCCGGTCACGCCCTTGCCGATGTTCTGCTCGGCGCCGAGGAACCGGGCGGCCGCCTCCCCACCACCTGGCCGGTCACGCTCGCCGACGTCCCGGTCTCGTCCACCACCCCCACCGGCGGTGAACTCCACTACGAGGAGGGCGTCTTCGTCGGCTACCGGGCCTGGGAGAGGGCCGGCACCGCGCCCGCCTACCCCTTCGGCCACGGACTCGGCTACACCACCTGGGAGTACGAGAGCCTGGTGGCCGGCCCCGACACCGCCACCGTCCGCCTCCGCAACACCGGTACCCGGCCCGGAGCCGAGACCGTCCAGCTCTACCTGGCGCCCCAGGAGGACACCGCCGAACGCCCGGTCCGCTGGCTGGCCGGCTTCGCACGGGTCGAGGCGGCCCCCGGCGAGAGTGCCGAGGCAGTGATTCCGCTGGAGCGGCGCGCGTACGAGATCTGGGACGAGACGGCGTACGACTGGGCCCTCGTCCCCGGCACGTACGAGGTGCAGGCGGCCCGCTCGCTGGGTGACGTACGCCTGACGACGGCCGTGGACATCAAGGAATAGCGGCCCCCGGTACGGGAGAGCCCCGGCGCGGTACCTGACCCGCTCCGGGGCTCTTCTCATGCCGATTCATGCCTCCGGCGCACCTCAGCGCACCGCGAATCCGTACACCGTCGTCGAGACGTACTCCTCGCCCGGCCGCAGCACCGTGCTCGGGAACTCGGGCCGGTTCGGGGAGTCCGGGAAGTGCTGGGTCTCCAGCGCGATCCCGGCACAGGGCCCGAACGGCCGCCCGTCGAAGTGGTCCGCCGTGTACAGCTGCATCCCGGGCTCCGTCGTGGTGACGGTCAGGACGCGCCCCGACACCGCGTCGTACAGCTCGGCCGCCGGGCCCGAGCGGACACCGTCCAGCACGAAGTTGTGGTCGTAGCCCGCGCCGACCGGCTTCGGCTCACGGAAGTCGAACCGGGTCCCGTCCACCGGCAGGAACTCGCCCGTCGGGAGCGACTCGGCGTCCGCCGGAGTGATCTGCCCGGCCGCGATCCGCAGCACCTGCCCGAGCGCGCTGCCACTGTCGCCGCCCGCGAGATTCCAGTACGTGTGATTCGTCAGGTTCAGCACCGTCGGGGCGTCCGTCGTCGCCCGGTACGCGATCCGCAGCGCCCCGCCCTCGTCCAGGGTGTACGTCGCCGACACCGCGAGGCGTCCCGGGAAGCCCTCCTCGCCGCCCTCGGAGACCAGGGAGAGCCGGACACCGTCCGCCACCTCCCGCGCCTGCCACACGCGCTTGTCGAAGCCCCGGGCCCCGCCGTGCACATGGTTGCGCCCCTCATTGCGCGTCACCCGGTGTGTCTGCCCGTCCAGTTCGAAACAGGCACCACCGATCCGGTTCGCGTACCGCCCGACCAGCGCGCCGAAATACGGACCCGAATACGTCTCGTACCCGGCGAGATCCGGCAGCGCGAGCGCCACATCCGCCCGCACCCCGTCCCGGCCGGGCACCTCGACCGACTGCACGATGCCGCCGTACGTCAGGACACGCACCCGCGTACCGTCCCGCTCAAGCGTCCAGCGGTGCACCACGGCGCCGTCCGCGAGGGTGCCGAACTCTTCCGTACGCAGCGCCGTGCTCGAACCCGTGTCCATGATCACAAACCCTACGCCGGGGGCCGGGCCGAGGTGACATTGCGGTACGCGATCTCCGCCAGCCGCGCCTGCCCGTTCCGCCCCGGATGGAACCAGTCCCACTGGCTGAGCTGCTTGCCGGTGAACCGGTAGTCGAAAACCGCCCCGCCGTCGTAACGGCAGCGCCGATCCTTCGCACAGACTTTCCGCAGCACGTCGTTGTACGCCACGACCCGCTCCTGCACCGAGGTGCGCCGGGCCACGGCGCGCGCGCCCATGTCGTCCGCGTCACCCAGCATCGACTGGCAGATCCCCAGCTTCCAGATCTGCTTGCCCAGCGCATTTCCGCGCCCCGTCGACCAGAGCCGCTTGAGATCCGGCACGCTCGACACATACACCTGCGCCTTCGGCGCCCCGGCGCGCAACTGACGCATCGAAGCCTCGAACGACGCCCGGAAATCCGCCACCGGGGTCATGATCCGTGCCGAATCCCGGCAGGCGTCATTGGCGCCGATCATCACCGTCACCAGATCCGGCTTCTCCTTCGCGGCCAGCGCCATCTGCTCCGGCAACTGCGCGATCCTGGCCCCCGTCTCGGCATGGTTCCAGCTGCGCTCGGCGGCCCCCGACTCACCGAGCAGCCGTACGGCGAGGCTGCGCACCCCGCTGTCCGTGCCGGTCGCCCAGGACACCTCCGGACAGTCCGCCAGCACGGAACAGGCGTCGAAACCGCGGGTGATGGAGTCACCGACGGCGGCCACCGACCCCGGTCTGCGGTCCCAGAGCGGGCCCGGCTTGGCGGGCGGCCGCCGCTTTTCGGCCGTCGCCCCCTTCGTCGTCCCGTCCCGGTCGGCGTCGCAGCCGGTCAGAGCGGCCGTGCCGAGCAACGAGACGGCCGTCAGGACGGCGGCCACGGTACGCGAACGGTGGCGGGCGGAACGATCCTGCATCCCTTGGCTCCCCTCGGTTATGCCCCCGGCAACCCCTCGTGGCACCGGTCGGAAGGCCCGGGCGCCCTGCAGGGTGAAAGCTGAGCGAATGATGGGCCCAGGACCGACGGTACGTCACACCTCGGACGCCGCCGCGCGGTAGCTTTTCCTCGTCGAACCAGCGGCGCTTCCCCTCACCCGGCTCTATTCGGGTGGCTTTCTGTAAATCACATCACGTCACATACTGTCCCTTTTCAGGAGATTCACCCCGATGCTGTTTACTGATGACAACCTCGGGAACCGGCCGAGAAGAGACGGCACGGGCGCGAGGCCGCTGGGGAAGGCGAACTTCGTCCCACACTGGAGGTCCCGGTGACGACACGTGGAGTTCTGTACGTTCACTCCGCACCGCGCGCGCTCTGCCCCCATGTCGAATGGGCGGTGGCGGGTGTCCTCGGTGTGCGGGTCCAGCTGGACTGGATCAGACAGCCGGCCGCGCCCGGTACCTGGCGGTCCGAGTTCTCCTGGCAGGCCAGGCCCGGCACGGCGTCGAAGCTGGCCTCCGCGCTGCGCGGCTGGGATCTGCTGCGCTTCGAGGTGACGGCTGAGCCGAGTCCCACGTCGGAGGGCGAGCGCTACAGCTCCACGCCCGAACTGGGCATCTTCCACGCCGTCACCGGCATGCACGGCGACATTCTGGTGCCCGAGGACCGGTTGCGGGCGGCGCTGGCGCGGTCGGTGCGGGGCGAGACCGACCTGGAGGCCGAGATCGCCAAGCTGCTCGGCAAGCCGTGGGACGACGAGTTGGAGTCCTTCCGCCACGCGGGAGAGGGCGCGCCGGTGCGGTGGCTGCACCAGGTGGTGTGAGCCCGTGACCGGGGGCGCTGCCCCCGGACCTCCGCGCCTCAAACGCCGGCGAGGCTGAAATCCACCCTGCATCCGGCAAATCCAAGCTGAACCCGGCAAAATCAAGCCCCTCCGGCGCTTGAGGAGCGGGGTCCGGGGGCAGCGCCCCCGAAACACCCCGCGCCTCAAGCGCCGGATTTCACGGCCGAAGCCCGCCTCCCCACTCGGGGGAGGCGGGCTTCGGCGTGGATACCAGGCCGCGGACCGCAGGTCAGACGCTGCGGAACGCCAGGACCACGTTGTGACCGCCGAAGCCGAACGAGTTGTTGATGGCGGCGATCGACCCCTCCGGCAGCGGCCGGGGCTCGTCGCGCACGATGTCCGCCTCCACCGCCTCGTCGAGGTGCTCCACGTTGATCGTCGGCGGAGCCATCCGGTGGTGCAGCGCCAGGACCGTCGCGACGGTCTCGATGCCGCCCGCGCCACCGAGGAGGTGACCGGTCATCGACTTCGTCGCGGAGATCGCGACGTGGTCGAGGTCGTCGCCCAGAACCTTGCGCAGAGCCTTCAGCTCCGCGACATCGCCCTGCGGTGTCGACGTGGCGTGCGCGTTGAGGTGCACGACCTCGGACGGCTTGAGGTCCGTCTGGTCCAGCAGGTTCTGCATCGCGGCGGCGATGCCACGACCGGTCGGCTCGGGCTGCGCGATGTGGTGGGCGTCAGCGGACAGACCCTGGCCCAGCACCTCGCAGTAGACCTTGGCGCCACGCGCGGCGGCGTGCTCCGCGGACTCCAGGACGACGATCCCGGAACCCTCGCCGAGGACGAAGCCGTCACGGCCCGTGTCGTACGGACGGGAGGCCTTCTCGGGCTCCTCGTTGTGCTTGGACATCGCCATCATGTTGGCGAACGCGGCGATCGGCAGCGGGTGGATCGCCGCCTCGGTGCCACCGGCGAGGACCACATCGGCACGGCCGGTGCGGATCATCTCGACGGCGTACCCGATCGCCTCCGCGCCCGAGGCGCAGGCGGAGACCGGAGTGTGCACACCGGCCTGGGCGTTGACCTCCAGGCCGACGTTGGCGGCCGGGCCGTTGGGCATGAGCATGGGCACGGTGTGCGGGGAGACGCGGCGTACGCCCTTCTCCTTGAGCACGTCGTACTGGTCGAGCAGGGTGATCACGCCGCCGATACCGGAGGCGATGACCGAGCCCAGCCGCTCGGGCTGGACCTTGTCGTCCTCACCGGCCTTGCCGGTGAAGCCGGCGTCCGCCCACGCCTCGCGGGCCGCGATCAGCGCGAACTGCGCCGAGCGGTCCAGTTTGCGGGCGAGCGGGCGGGGCAGGACGTCGCCCGGGTCGACGGCCGCGATCGCGGCGATCCGGACGGGCAATTCGGCGAAACGTTCGCCCTCGAGAGGCTTGACGCCGGAACGACCGGCCATCAGACCTTCCCAGGTCGACGCCGAGTCGCCACCCAGCGGAGTGGTTGCGCCGATACCGGTGACGACCACGGTGCGATTGGTCGAGTTCACTGGAAAATCTTCTCCACGTGTAGAGGGTCGTGAATCAGCGGCGCCACCGCCGGGTGGCGACACAGGAGCCGGCCTGATCAGGCCTGGTGCTTGAGGATGTAGTCGGCAGCGTCGCCGACCGTCTTGAGGTTCTTGACGTCCTCGTCGGGGATCTTGACGTCGAAGCGCTCCTCGGCGGCGACGACGACCTCGACCATGGACAGCGAGTCGACGTCCAGGTCGTCGGTGAAGGACTTGTCCAGCTGGACGTCCTCGACCGGGATACCGGCGATCTCGTTGACGATCTCGGCGAGACCGTTGACGATCTCTTCCTGGGTGGCGGCCATGTTGGCGCTCCTTCGATGTGTTTCAGCAGGGTTCGGACGTCCGGACCGGAAGGTCCGGTGTGCCTAGGGGAGAGTAACGACCGTCGCGGCGTAGACGAGACCCGCCCCGAAGCCGATGACGAGCGCGGTGTCGCCGCTCTTCGCCTGACCGGTCGCCAGAAGCCGCTCCATAGCGAGCGGAATCGAGGCGGCCGAGGTGTTGCCGGTGGTCTCCACGTCACGGGCGACCGTGACGTTCTCCGGCAGCTTCAGGGTCTTCACCATCGAGTCGATGATCCGCATGTTGGCCTGGTGCGGAATGAAGACGTCCAGGTCTTTCGGGGCGATCCCGGCCGCGTCCAGCGCCTGCTGGGCGACCTTCGCCATCTCGAAGACGGCCCAGCGGAAGACCGCCTGGCCCTCCTGCGTGATGGCCGGGAACTTCTCCGGGCGCTCGGCGTGGAACTCGTCCCACGCCACGGTCTGCTTGATCGTCTCGGACTTGTCGCCCTCGGAGCCCCAGACGGTCGGGCCTATGGCCGGCACCTTGGAGGGGCCGACGACGACCGCGCCGGCGCCGTCGCCGAAGAGGAAGGCCGTCGCGCGGTCCTCCTTGTCCGTGAGGTCGCTGAGCCGCTCCACGCCGATGACGAGAACGTACTCCGCCGAACCCTCGACGATCATGCCCTTGGCGAGGGTCAGTCCGTAGCCGAAGCCCGCGCAGCCGGCCGAGATGTCGAAGGCGGCGGGCTTGCCCGCGCCGACCTTGTGGGCGATCTCGGTCGCGATGGCCGGGGTCTGCTTGAAGTGCGAGACGGTGGAGACGATCACGGCGCCGATCTGCTCGGGCGTGATCCCGGCATCGGCGATGGCCTTCCCGGACGCCTCCACGGACATCGCGGCCACGGTCTCCTCCTCGGAGGCCCAGTGGCGGGTGGCGATGCCGGAGCGCGAGCGGATCCACTCGTCGGACGAGTCGATCGTCTCGAGGATCACCTCGTTGGGCACGACACGGGTCGGACGGTAGCCGCCGACACCCATGATGCGTGCGTACGGGGCGCCCTGACTGGGCTTGATCTTCGACATGCTCTCGGGCTCCTTAGGCGCCCGCGTGCTCGGAGATGAGCGCGCGGGCCGCGTCGAGGTCGTCGGGGGTCTTGAGCGCGAGGGTCTGCACACCGGGCATCGCGCGCTTGGCGAGACCCGTGAGGGTGCCGCCGGGGCACGCCTCGATGAGAGCCGTGACGCCCATCTCCTTGAAGGTCTCCATGCACAGGTCCCAGCGGACCGGGTTGGCCACCTGGCCGACCAGCCGCGAGACGACCTCGTCGCCGATGGCAACGGGCTTCCCGTCGGCGTTCGAGACATATGTCACGGTCGGGTCGGCGATCTTCAGCTTCAGGGCGGCCTCGCGCAGCCGGTCGACGGCGGGCGCCATGTGGCGCGTGTGGAAGGCGCCGGCGACCTTGAGGGGCACCACGCGGCGTACGCCCTCGGGCTTGTCCTCGCTCAGCGCGGCGATCTGCGCGGCGGTGCCGGCGGCGACGATCTGGCCGCCACCGTTGACGTTCGCCGGGGTCAGCCCGAGCTTCTCCAGGTGCGGGACCGTCACGTCGGGATCGCCGCCGAGCA
Organism: Streptomyces sp. NBC_01224; assembly: GCF_036002945.1. Classification (NCBI taxonomy): domain Bacteria; kingdom Bacillati; phylum Actinomycetota; class Actinomycetes; order Kitasatosporales; family Streptomycetaceae; genus Streptomyces; species Streptomyces sp. NBC_01224. Next base: position 6,283,123 of record NZ_CP108529.1, read on the forward strand.
GCGCCGCCATGCCGGTCTCGGTGGCCGCCGCGGCGTCGGCCATGGCGAGCCCACGGGTACGTACGAGACGGAGTGCGGCCTCGTCGCCGATGACTCCGGCGAGGGCGGCTGCGGTGATCTCGCCCACGCTGTGACCTGCGACGACGTCGGGCGACGCGTTGAGCGCGGCGGCGGACAGCAGACCGGCGGCGACCAGCAGCGGCTGTGCCACCGCGGTGTCACGGATCGCCTCGGCGTCGGCCTCGGTGCCGTAGTGGGCGAGGTCGAGCTCGATGGCGTCGGACCAGGCCGCGATGCGGTCGGCGGCACCGGGGAGTTCGAGCCAGGGAGTCAGGAAGCCGGGCGTCTGGGCGCCTTGGCCGGGAGCGACGAGTACGAGCACCCTCACACTCTCTCTTGTGAACGGTCCGGAACACCCGTGGGGACAGGGACGAAGAACCGTATGGGGAATTGTTGATGTCCGACAAAAGTCTAGGACTGCGGATCTCTGGCGGCCAAGCGCCCCAGGATCAGGGCGATTCGCAGAGTGAACGCAGAGCGGACATCGGAAGGCGACCATCCGGTGACGTCAGTCACACGTCGGAGCCGGTAGCGCACGGTATTGGGGTGGACGAAGAGCATCCTGGCCGCGCCCTCCAGGCTGCTCGCCTGCTCCAGATACACACTCAGTGTCTCCAGGAGTGCAGAACCCGCTTCTTCCAGCGGTCTGTAGATCTCCTCCACCAATTGGTCCCGTGCGGCGGGGTCGCCCGCCATCGCGCGCTCCGGCAGCAGATCGTCGGCCAGCACCGGCCGCGGGGCGTCCTGCCAGGCGCTGCACGCCTTGAGCCCGGCAGCCGCCGCCTGCGCGGACCGGGTGGCCGCCAGCAGGTCGGGCACCACGGGCCCGGCGACGACCGGACCTGCGGCGTACGGGCCGATCAGCGCCTTCGCGACCTGCAGCGGGTTGTCGCTGCCACCCGCGATGACGACCAGTCGGTTGCCGAGCACCCCGGTCAGGACCTGGAGCTTCGCGTGCCGGGCGGCTCGCCGGATCGCCTCCACCGTCAGTTCGCTGTCGCCGTCCGGGGCCGTACCGAGCAGCACGCACACGTGCTCGGGGGAGTTCCAGCCGAGCGCCGCGGCGCGTGACACGGCGCCCTCGTCGGCCTCGCCGGACAGCACCGCGTTCACCACGAGCGATTCCAGCCGGGCGTCCCAGGCGCCGCGGGCCTCGGCGGCCTGCGCGTACACCTGGGCGGTCGCGAAGGCGATCTCCCGCGCGTAGACGAGCAGCGCCTCACGCAGCACCGACTCGTCGCCGGGCGCGGCGACCTCCTCGATCGCGGCCTCCATGACCTCGATCGTCGTACGCACCATCTCGACGGTCTGCCGCAGGGTGATCGCCCGGGTCAGCTCGCGCGGAGCCGTACCGAACACATCGGTGGAGATGGCCTGCGGGGTCTCCGGATGCCGGAACCACTCGGTGAACGCCGCGATCCCGGCCTGGGCCACCAGTCCGATCCAGGACCGGTTCTCCGGTGGCATCGCCCGGTACCACGGCAGTGACTCGTCCATGCGGGCGATCGCATTGGCGGCCAGCCGGCCGGAGGACTGCTCCAGCCGTTTCAGGGTCGCGGCATGCAGGTGGGCGGCGTTCGCAGCGGGCTGCTCAGGATCGGGTCGGGGCACGGACACAAGACTGCCTTATCCGGCCACGTGCTCGGTGGGCCGGGGCGGTGGCGGGTCGTACTGCCGGGTAGTGACAAGGGGGTCGTGGGGCGCCGCGCCGGGCTACCGTGGGCGGGTGATTTCCGTACACCGCGCCGAAGACCGCTTCCTGGGCGGGGACCGGGCCGCCGGCATCCTGTCCCGGCACGCCTTCTCCTTCGGCAGCTTCTACGACCCGGACAATCTGCGCTTCGGCGCGATCCTGGCGTGCAACTCGGAACGGCTGGCGCCCGGTGCGGGCTTCGACGAACACCCCCACAGCCACACGGAGATCGTCACCTGGGTCGTCGAGGGCGAGCTGACCCACCGCGATACGACCGGTCACGCCACGGTCGTACGGGCCGGGGACCTCCAGCACCTCAGAGCGGCGGCCGGGGTGCGTCACGTCGAGCGCAACGACGGGGACGGCCCGCTGACGTTCATCCAGATGTGGCTGGCACCGCTCGAACCGGGCGGTGAACCCTCGTACACGATCGTTCCCGGCATCGCCGACTCCACTCCGTACGCCCTCCCGGCGGCCGGTGCGATGCTGCACGTACGCAGACTGGCTCCCGAGGAGCGCACGGCGGTGCCGGACGCGGCGCGGGTGTACGTCCATGTGGTGGCCGGGGGCGTGCGGCTCGGCGACGAGGAACTGGAGGCGGGCGACTCGGTGCGGATCACCGGGGAGGAGGGGCTGGAGCTGGTGGCGGACGACGCGGCCGAGGTGCTGATCTGGGAACTGTCGGCCTGAGCCGGCAGGACCACGGGCAGTCCGAATTCAGATCGGTCGCGGCGCGGCGATGAGTTTGGCCGGCCCGAAGAGTCTGATCACTGTTACCGACGACGCAGGAGGAATGTGTGACCCAGCTACTGAGAGTCCAGAACTTCAACGTTTCCAGTGACGGAATCGGGGCCGGTGAGGACCAGAGCTTCGAGAGCCCGTTCGGCCTTGCCGATCCGGAGAGACTGTTCTCCTGGGCCGGTGCCACGGCGAGCTGGCCCATGCGCACCGACCCCGGGGGGAGCCGGGGCCTCGACGACTACTTCACGCGGGACTACGCACGCAACATCGGCGCCGAGATCATGGGCCGCAACAAATTCGGGCCCCAGCGCGGGCCCTGGAACGACCACGAGTGGCGCGGCTGGTGGGGCGACGAGCCCCCGTTCCGCACCCCGGTGTTCGTCATGACCCACCACACACGTCCTTCGTACACACTGTCCGACACCACGTTCCACTTCGTCGACGGCGACCCGGCCACGGTCCTCCAACAGGCGCGGGAGGCGGCCGGGGGCAAGGACGTCCGGCTCGGCGGCGGAGCCACCACCATCCGGCAGTTCCTCGACGCGGGCCTCGTCGACACCCTGCATGTGGCGGTCTCGCCGGTGAAGCTCGGATCCGGAGTACGGCTCTGGGAGTCACCCGATGAGTTGCTCGACCGGTACCACCTGGAGGTGGTGCCCAGCCCGAGCGGCGTGACGCACCACCTGTTCTGGCGGAAGTGACGAGAGCCCGCTCAGGGATGCCGGAGCGACCCACGAGGGCGTTCCCGTGAATGGCGGTGAATGACTGCGTGGTTGCGGGCGGGACACCGGGACGGGTCGCCGCACTCGTCCGCAACCACCGCACAGCCGTGGGCGGCGGGCCCGCGCGTCGGCGAAGCACTACCGGTCCATGTCCCGGCGCCACATCGACCACATCGGCGGCCCGGCCCGGAACGTCATCTCCTCCCGCACGGTGAAGCCTTGCCGCTGGTAGAAGGTCAGGTTGCGGCGGTTGCTCGACTCCAGGAACACCGGCCGCCCGTCCGCGTCCGCCTGCTCCAGCAGCCCGCCCAGCACCTGCGATCCGCGCCCCGTGCCGCGCGCGTCCGCGTGGGTGCCGATGTATTCGACGTACCAGTGCGCGGGCTCGGCCGGGTGGCGGTGCTCCAGCGCGAGCAACCGCATTGCGGTCCGGGGCAGTTGGGCCCGGCCCGCCCGCAGGAGCGTGCCCGCGTTGCGCAGCAGATAGCTCACCGGCAGCTTCCACTTCCCGGGCTCCGCCCACACCGCCGCCACCGTGCGGTCCGGATCGGTCCACACCCGGCCCGCCGGGACCTGCTGCGCCAGATGCGCGGTGAACAGCAGCCGCAGCCGCCGGTCCCGGTCGTGCGGCATCAGCCAGGACCAGACGGGGTCCTCGGCGTAGGCACTGGCGAGTACGGAGGCGAGCGCCGGGACGTCGGAGGCGGCGGCGCGGACTATGTCGGCCATGGCCGAGGAGGGTAGCGGTTCCCGGGGCGGAGGGCACGGCTTCGGGGGCGCCTGTCCCGCGGACAGGAAGGGGGCTCGGGACGACCATGGTTGGTCGTCCCGAGCCCCCTCCGTCGCACAGGGCTTCCGGTGACGTCAGCGAAGCCCGTCCACGAAGCTCTGCCAGGCGTCGGCCCCGACGGTCAGGACGGGGCCGTCCGGGTTCTTGCTGTCGCGGACGGGGACGGCGCAGGGGAGGCCGTCGGCCACCTCGACGCAGTCGCCGCCGGTGTTTCCGCTGTAGCTGGACTTGCGCCAGGTCGCGCCGCCGGTGACGGTGCACTCGACGCATTCGCCGCCGGTGTTTCCGCTGTAACTCGACTTACGCCACCGCGCGCTCTTCAGGTCGCGACTGGTTTCCATAACGCTCCTCCATCACGCGGGCGATCAATGCCGCCGACGCCTCCACGGAGAGGGCGGCAGCCTGCAATTGAGCGTAACGGCGTGCGGCGTCCCGGATGGTCTCGGGGTTGGCGGTCATGTGGCCGAAGATGAGGTCCTCCGTGTAGACGATGTCCGGATCGTCGTCGAAGCGCATCGTGGTGAACGACCCAGCCAGGCTCGCGTGTTCACCGGCCTCGAAGGGCAGCACCTGGATCCGCATCCAGCGGTGGTCGGAGTAGTCCAACAGGCGGGCGAGTTGCTTCCGCATGACCTCGTGGCCACCGATCGGCCGGTGCAGCACCGCCTCGTCGAGAATGGCCCAGGCGAGCGGCGGCCGTTCCCGCTCCAGGATGCGCTGGCGTTCCATCCGGGCCGCCAGCAGCCCGTCGAGATCGTCCGGCATACCGGTGGCGAGCACCGCCCGCGCGTACTCCTCCGTCTGCAACAGCCCGTACACCAACTGTGCCTGGTACGTGGAGATGTATGCCGCGCGGGCCTCCATGTCCGCGTACGGCTGGAACCAGGTCGGCAGCTGGCTGCGCAGGACCAGGCCGACGAGGCGCGAGAACACGCCGCTCGTGCCGAGTGCCGCGTCCACCCGTTCGGAGAAGTCGCGGGTGGGGATCTTCTTTGTCGTCTCGATCTGTCCGATCAGGGAGCCGGTGCAGAAGATGATGTCGCCGAGCTGCCCCTGTTTGAGGTTGTGGGCCTCTCTCTGGCGGCGCAGCTCCCAGCCGTAGTAGTCCAACGGGGAAGCGCTGGGATCGAGAGTCTGGATGTTGGCCACGGCGGGGGGCACCTCCGGCGTTCAACGCCGCACGACGTTCGTTTCCGTACGTAGCCGAGCGTAATCAACCCACTGCACGCTGGTGACATGAATCACGTAATTGATCCGAGCGCTGGAGATGCGGTGGAGGCGACCTACCATGCCGACTTCGCGATGGGCGAGCACTCGGCCCGGCATCTGCGCCGCATCCTGCGCCTTTGCCTCACCGTCTGGGGGCTCCTCGATGTGGCCGACGCGGCGGAGTTGGCGCTCACCGAGCGGATCGCCAATGTCGTACGGCACGTCCCCGGGCCGCCGCTGATAGATGGCAGGCGGTGCGGACATGATCTGCGCGGAAGCGAACCACTCGCCGGCGTGATGTGGTGCGGGCGAGCAGTCCGGTGCCCCCGATGTGACCTCTGGTCGGATTGGTTGATGTGCGATGCCGTTGGCGATTTCCGGAGACTGCCCGTGCGAAGTAGGGCCTCAAATGTCTTGCCTTCCAGCACAGTTGGAGTGCTGGTTCCTTGATCCAATAGAGATCGCGCCGGATAATCGGCCCACTGATTTGATCAAATCGGGCACGGTCGAGAAGGGAAGCGCGATGTTGTCGCAAGCATCGAGAAGCAGGCGAAGACCATGGGTGACAAGCGGGAAGAGAACGGCAGCGGCCGTGCTGGTGCTCGCCTTGACGGGGGGTTTCGCCGCGGTTGCCGACCAGGGCGCGAAGGCCGACTCCGGAGATGAGCCACCGCTGACTCAGCTCGCCCCGGACCTCGGGCCCGCCGAGGCCGGCAGTGAATCCGAGGCGCGGCTCCTCGCCCAGGCGCAGGGGCGTCGTATCGAGATAGTGTCGAAGCGCACCGAGACCGCCGCAGTCTGGGCCAACCCTGACGGATCACTCACGGCCGAGGCGTACGTCGCACCGGTTCGCGTGAAGGAAAGCGGAACTTGGCGTGATATCGACACCACTCTTTTCGACAGTGGCTCCAGTCTGACGCCTCGGACGACCAGCACCGACATCGACGTCTCGGACGGCGACGACACTCGGCTTGCCGTGGTCACCCACGGGGAACGCTCCTTCGGGCTTGGCTGGGAGGAATCGCTGCCCGTGCCCGCGGTGAAAGGCGACACCGCTTCGTACCAGGTGGGGCAGGGCGAGACCCTGACGGTTACCGCGTTGTCCGACGGCTTTACCCAGAACGTGGTGCTCAAGCAGGTCCCGACTGAGCCGGTCATCTACCGGATACCGGTTCTGACGGACGGACTGCGTCTCTCACAGGCGGATTCTGGACACCTGCTTCTCAAGGACTCTGACGGCCGACTCGTTGCCGAGGCACCCGCACCGATGATGTGGGACTCCAGCCGCCACAGCGCCTCGGGCGAGCCGGAGCGGCAGGTTCCTGTCGACACCGAGATCGAAGAGCGCGCGGACGGCAAGCAGACTCTGGTTCTCACCCCGGACCCAGGGTTTCTCGCCACTGCCGAATACCCGGTGACCGTTGACCCCACCTCCACGCTCGCAGTGACCACGGACACCTGGGTCGCCACCAACTACCCCGACTCCCAGATCTCCTCGCCCGAGCTGAAGTCGGGCACGTACAACGGCGGAGGCATTCAGGCACGCTCGTACCTGAAGTTCGATGTGTCGGCCCTGAAGGGCAAGCACATCATCGATACCAACCTGTCCCTCTACTCGACGTGGTCATCAACCTGTTCCACCAAGGGCTCGGGCACACAGATCCGCCGGATCACCTCCGCCTGGACTTCTTCGGCTGTCACATGGGGCGACCAACCGGAGACGACCACCACCGGCGCGGTGACCAGTGCCGCCGCGAAGGGGTATTCCAGTGACTGCCCGCCGGGCACCGTCGACTTCGATATCGATGCTGTCGTCCAGGCGTGGGCCGACGGTGCGGAGAACCAAGGTGTGCAGGTGCGCGGCGTGGACGAGAACGATTCGCTCACCTGGCGACGCTACCGCTCTGCCAACTATGTCTCCGGCAAGGACGAGGCCACCGAGCCGCACCTGAGCGTCACCTACGATTCCTACCCGAGCACCCCTGCGGCGGTTCTGCCGTTCAACGGTACGGTGACCAGCGATGCCACGCCCACCCTGCGGGCCCGTTCGAATGATGACGATCTCGACGAGCTGCGGCACACCTTCGAGGTCTGGGAAGCGGACCTGAGCGCCCGCAGGACCACTGGCAACACGGCGTACCTCGCACCGGCGGCCATCGCCAGCTGGACTTCTCCCACTCTGCCCTCAGGGGTCTACAAATGGCGCTCGCGCGCGTACGACTCGAGCAACTGGTCCAAGTCATGGTCCGCCTGGCGCACACTCACCGTCGACTCAAGTGCTCCAGCGGCTCCGACGATCAGCAGCGGCAGCCATGCCTCGCAGACATCCTGGTATGCGGTGAACGACTTCACCGGCAGCCTCAGCGCCAGTGATACGAGCGCCATCACGGGCTATGCCGTCAAGATCGACCAGAATCCGGTGACTGCCGCGGGAACCGAGGTGACTCAAACCTCCACCACCGTCACGGCGGCCGACCGTGTGGACGGCACCTGGTATGTGCACGCTGCCGCCCGCAACGCGGCCGGTCTCTGGTCCGCCACCCGACACTTCGCGTTCCACGTGGACACCACCGCGCCCCGAAGCCCCACCATCGCCTCGTCCACCCACCCGTTGAACACAGCGGTGTACGCGAGTCGAGCCGCGGCCTTCTCCTGGACCGCACCCGCCGACGGCTCCGGCGCTGCCGGGTACTCGGTGAGCGTCGACCGCAGTTCGACCACGATTCCCACCACGACCGGCGCCGTGCAGTCGGACACCTCATACAGCACGGTTGTCGCCTCCGACGGCACCTGGTATCTCCACGTGCGGACCAAGGACCGGGCCGGAAACTGGTCGACAACCGCTGCCCACTTTCCTTTCCAGGTCGACGCGGGGATCGCGCTGCGCCCCGCGATCACCTCGTCCAGCCACCCGGACCAGTCGGGCGCCTACCGGAACATCTCCTTCACCGGTGTCTGGGAGACAGCCGGGAACGCCGCCGGGTACAGCTACTTGGTCGACTCCTCTTCCGACACCGTACCCGACACGGTAAGTGACGGGACCGAGGCTTCGTATACCGCCACCAAGGGTGAGGGCACCTGGTACTTGCACGTTCGCGCGGTCGACTCGGAGGGGGGCTGGGGGCCGGTGGCGCACTACCGGTTCACCATCGACACCACCGCACCCGCCGCGCCCACGGTGACGTCAGCGGACTTCCCCGGCGACGGCTGGGCCGGTGATGCGGGCGACAGCGGCACCTTCCAGCTGACCTCCGAGGACGCTGGGCTGCGTTCGCTGCGTTATCGGCTCGACGACGGGCCCGAGTCCCCCCTTGCCGCCACTGGGGCCACCACGACCTTGCGACTGACCATTGCGGATGAGGGCAGCCACCGCCTTACCGCAGTCGCGGTCGACAAGGCCGGCAACGCGTCCGCTGCCGCCACATACACCTTCCACGTCGGTACGGCGGGCATCGTCTCCCCGCTGCCCGGCGAGGAGGTCGGATACAAGGTGCCGCTGGCGATCGCGGGTCCCGGCGACCTGACCGGTGCCACTCTCCAATACCGCCGCTCCGATACGGAGACCTGGACGGATGTTCCGGCCGCCGACATGACAACAGTCTCCGGCGGGACCGTCAGCTGGCCGGCCACCATCACCGGCGGTGAGCTGTCCGGCTTGGTCTGGGACAGCAGCCGACTCGCCACCGACGGCGAGATCCAGTTGCGGGCACGCTTCGACGGACCGGACGCTCCTGCCCCTTCGGAACCGGTGACCGTCATTCTCAACCGGGTCGACGTGCTCACCCAGCCGACCGCGGCCGACAGTCTCGAACCCGACACGGCCGAGTCGTACGCCCTGGACGTCGCGGAACAGCGTGCCGAGGCGGACCCGGATACCTTCGCACCGCCGTACCTTGATCAGGAGACCCGCAAGATCATGTTGCCGGTCACCGATACCAGTGCGAAGAGCGAGGCCACGAAGGACATCGTGCTCACCGGCATCCCCGTGGACCAGGGCAATGACGACGGCAGTGTCGCAGGTGACCCGGACACCGACGACACCGCTCCGACTGACGAAGATGGCATCGCCGACCCAGTGGCGACCCAGGACAGGACAATTGTCCCGGTGTCCAAGGAAGTCGACCACAGCCAGTCCGAACTTCAGTCCATCGCCGACGAAGTGCTGCTCCTGACGGACAGTGAGCTGTCCGGCGCGTCGACACTGGCCACAGCCGGCGTCGACGCCGAGACGAACAGAGTCGTCGTGGAAGTCCCGGAAAACGACGTCACGCTCGCGGACGCACTGGGCAGGCGCTACGGCCCGGACAGCATCGCGATTCAGCTCGCTCCCGGGGTGAGGGCGCTGCAGACCGCTGCGAGCCGTTACAGCGATGTCAGCCCGTTCAAGGGCGGGGCGGCCTATCAAGCGGTACGTCCCTCGGCGGACGGCACCTTCTGGACCGCGCGATGCACGACCGCCTTCCCGTGGACCCATGAGGGCCACCCGTACATGCTCAGCGCGGGGCACTGCACCACCGCGAACGGGTGGATGGACAGCTGGAACCCCGAACTGACCTTCGCCGGTGTCGCCCACGACAACTGGAACAACAGCAAGGGCTCGGTCAAGATTGCCGGGAAGTCCTATTACTCGGGGGACCTGGTGACCGGCAAGGTGTACGACAACAAGTACAGCGTGTCCGCCCGCATCTACAAGGGTGGACCGCAGGGCACCTCGACGCGACGGGTAGTGAACCGCTGGACGACTCGCTCGAAAGCGGGCGAGAAGTTCTGCAGCGGCGGTTCCACTACCGGCGAAATCTGCGGCTGGAAGGTCACCAGTGGCAAGCTGAACATCAAGTACGGCGACGGCACGGTCATCAAGAACGCCACCAGAGCCAAGAAGAACTCTGGAACCTGCAACTATCCCGGCGACTCCGGGGGGCCGATCTACACCGTCCTCAGCAGCGGGCACGTCTACGCCAAGGGCGTGGTTTCCGGAGGGCTCTGCGCCGGCTGGGGCATTGGTTCCGACGGAAACGGCGATGGCTGGAACGACGACAAGGACTGCTCGGACCTCACCGACTACGACTGCGAGATCATCTTCACCGACATCAGGCTGGCCGAGGACGCGCTGCCCGGGTTGGTGAAGAAGTGGTGAGGCGGCCGCTCCTCGCGGTCGGCGCGATCGGCATGGCTCTGTGGACGCTGACTGCTTGCGGGAAAGACCCTGAAGCGTGCGAGATGATCGACGCCATTCCCTCTGTCTCTGTGACCTGGCAGGTGGATGAGTTGCCCTACGATGACGGCTCCTCGTACCGGTTGTGTGTGGGGGCACGCTGCGAGACCGGAGCGCCCCGGGTCTACGGCGACACGGTGCGCGTGTCGCTGCGCCTGCCGGACGGGTTCGACGAGCGGCGGCAGGAGGTGCGACTCCGGCTGTCCGGACCGCAGGACGCACCGGAATTGGACGAATCCCGCACCGTCACCCTGAGAGAGGCGAGGGCAGGATGTGACAAGGCGTTGATCGGAACGCTGCGCCTCACCGCCGATGGAGCGCTGGAAGAGCGAGGCCGATGATTTCCCAGTGCCCCGTACTGGGAACGGCATCACCGTCTGGTGGGACATGCCGCGACACCTGCTGTCGAGCGCGCTGAGCACTGCCCGGTCTTGATGGCCGGACGGTCGATCAGGGCTCTTGCCGCGAAGTCCTCGCCCCGTGCACGGGGCGAGGACTTCGCAGTCGCAGGGATTGGCGTTTCCACTTCTGGGCGAGGTCATGGTGCTTCCGGGACCGGTGCTTGCGGACCGACCCCGCGAGGGCTCCGCGAGGCGGTTCAGCAGAGTCCGTCGACGAAGTGCTGCCAGGCGTCGGCCCCGACGGTCAGGACGGGGCCGTCCGGGTTCTTGCTGTCGCGGACGGGGACGGCGCGGGGGAGGCCGTCGACCACCTCGACGCATTCGCCGCCGTTGGTGCCGCTGTACGACGACTTCCGCCACCGTGCTCCGGTCAGGTCATGCGTGGTCATGGTCTCCATAGCGTTCCTCCATCACACGAGCGATCAGTGTCGCCGAGTCCTCGGGGGAGAGGGCTGTGGCTTGCAAGCGAGCGTAGCCGACCGAACGTTCCTTGATCACCTGGGAATTGGCGGTCATGTGGCCCTCGTAGCTATCCACATAGAACAGGTCGGGGTCGTCCTCGAACCTGAGCAGAGTGAACGACCCCATCATTCCCGTGTGCTGGCCGACGGAGAACGGAAGCACCTGGATCTGCACCCAGGGGTCGTCGCGGAAGTCCAACAGACGTGTCAGTTGCGCCCGCATGACGCCACGTCCGCCAACCTCTTGAAGCAATGCGGCTTCGCTCAGGATGATCGACAAGACGGGCGGATTCTCGCGCTTCAGAATCCGCTGGCGGTCCAGGCGGGCCGCCACCATCTCGTCAACCTTGTTGGGGTGATCGACACCGAGTAGTGCCCGCGCGTACTCCTCCGTCTGCAACAGCCCGTACACCAACTGTGCCTGGTACGTGGAGATGTATGCCGCGCGGGCCTCCATGTCCGCGTACGGCTGGAACCAGGTCGGCAGCTGGCTGCGCAGGACCAGGCCGACGAGGCGCGAGAACACGCCGCTCGTGCCGAGTGCCGCGTCCACCCGTTCGGAGAAGTCGCGGGTGGGGATCTTCTTCGTCGTCTCGATCTGTCCGATCAGGGAGCCGGTGCAGAAGATGATGTCGCCGAGCTGCCCCTGTTTGAGGTTGTGGGCCTCTCTCTGGCGGCGCAGCTCCCAGCCGTAGTAGTCCAACGGGGAAGCGCTGGGATCGAGAGTCTGGATGTTGGCCACGGTGGGGGGCACCTCCGGCGTTCAACGCCGCACGACGTTCGTTTCCGTACGTAGCCGAGCGTAATCAACCCACTGCACGCTGGTGACATGAATCACGTAATTGATCCGAGCGCTGGAGATGCGGTGGAGGCGACCTACCATGCCGACTTCGCGATGGGCGAGCACTCGGCCCGGCATCTGCGCCGCATCCTGCGCCTTTGCCTCACCGTCTGGGGGCTCCTCGACGTGGTCGATGCGGCCGAGTTGGCGCTCACCGAGCTGATCGCCAATGTCGTACGGCACGTCCCCGGCCGCCGTTGCCGGACGCTCATCTTCCTGCTCCCGGCCGAGGGTGTGCGCGTCGAGGTGGCGGATGCCTCCCCGGAACTTCCCCGCGCGGTCACGGGTGATGTGCTCGACGAGGGCGGGAGAGGGCTGGTCCTCGTCGACACCGTCACCGACCGCTGGGGCGTGGAGCCGCGCCGCGACGGCCGTGGCAAGACGGTGTGGTTCGAGTGTCTGGCCACGAAAGCGGCCGACGGGTGACTTCTTTCAGTGGCCGGAGCGGAGCTCTGCGAGCACCGCGTCCGTGAACGCCGGCCACACCTCCACCGCCCACGGGCCGAAGGCCCGGTCGGTCAGTGCGACGCAGGCCGCGCCCGCGACCGGGTCGATCCACAGGAACGTTCCGGACTGCCCGAAGTGCCCGAACGTCGCCGGGGACGAGGAACTGCCCGTCCAGTGCGGCGACTTGTGGCCCCGGATCTCGAAGCCGAGCCCCCAGTCGTTGGGGTTCTGGTGGCCGTAGCCCGGCAGCACACCCTTCAGGCCGGGGTGGACGACGGTCTGCGCGGCGAGCACCGTACGCGGGTCGAGCAGCCGCGGCGCCTGTATCTCCGCCGCGAACCGCACGAGATCGTCGACGGTCGAGACACCGTCCTTGGCGGGCGAGCCGTCCACCGTCGTCGCCGTCATCCCCAGCGGCTCCAGCACCGCCTGGCGCACGTACTCCGGGAACGGGATGTCGGTGGCCTTGGCGATGTGGTCGCCGAGGACCTCGAAGCCCGCGTTGGAGTAGAGCCGCCGGGTGCCGGGGGCGGCTGTCACTCGGTGCTCGTCGAAGGCGAGCCCGCTGGTGTGCGCGAGCAGGTGCCGGACGGTGGAGCCCTCGGGTCCGGCCGGCTCGTCGAGCTCGACCGCACCCTCCTCGTATGCCACGAGCGCCGCGTAGGCCGCGATCGGCTTGGTGACGGAGGCGAGCGGGAAACGGTGCGCGGTCGGGCCGTGCGTGCCGACGACGGTGCCGTCCGCTCGTACGACAGCGGCTGCCGCGGTGGGGACGGGCCAGTTCTCGATCATCGCCAGGCTCTGCATACATATGAGCCTAAAGGGCCGTCCTGCACGGCTCGGAGGGGGTGGCCCGGCCGTCGCCGAAACCCGTCACCGTTCGCGCTTGCTTAGAGTGCACTCCAAGGTTCTAGCGTGGAGGGCATGACGGTGATGGAGAGCACTTCCGTGAAGGTGGACGTCTGCGCCTCGGCCCCGCGGGCGCATCCGCGTCCCGAAGGGCAGGATCGCTACACCATCAGTGAGGTCGTCGCCTTCACCGGGCTCACCGCGCACACCCTGCGCTGGTACGAGCGGATCGGGCTGATGCCGCACGTGGACCGTTCGCACACCGGCCAGCGCCGCTTCACCAACCGTGACCTGGACTGGCTGGCCTTCGTCGGCAAGCTGCGGCTGACCGGAATGCCGGTCGCCGACATGGTGCGGTACGCGGAGCTGCTGCGCGAGGGCGAGCACACCTTCGAGGAACGGCAGGAGCTGCTGGAGGCGACCCGCCGCGACGTGAAGACGCGGATCGCGGAGCTCCAGGACACCCTCGCCGTCCTCGACCACAAGATCGACTTCTATGCGAGTGCCCGACGGGCGCCGGAAAGGCCTTGTGCCTGATGACTGACAACAAGATCACCACCGTGGAGCTCGGAAACGGCGGCCCGCAGGTCGGCGTGCAGGGACTCGGCTGCATGGGCATGAGCGAGTTCTACGGGGACACCGACGAGTCCGCCGCCCGCGAGACGCTGGAGACGGCGCTGGCGGCGGGCGTCACCCTCTTCGACACCGCAGATGTGTACGGTCGCGGCGCCAACGAGGAGTTCCTGGCGCCGTTCGTCGGGGCGCACCGGGGCGAGATCACCCTCGCCACGAAGTTCGCCATAGAGCGGACCGATGACCCGCAGTACCGGGGCGTGCGCAACGACCCCGCGTACATCCGGCAGGCCGTCGAGGACAGCCTGCGCCGGCTGAACACCGATGTCATCGACCTGTACTACATGCACCGCCGTGACCCGGCCGTCCCGCTGGCCGAGTCCGTCGGCGCGATGGCCGAGCTGGTCCAGCAGGGCAAGGTCAAGCAGCTCGGGCTGAGCGAGGTGACCGGCGCGGAGCTGCGCGAGGCGTACGCCGTGCATCCGATCGCCGCCCTGCAGTCCGAGTGGTCGCTCTTCAGCCGCGACGTGGAGCGCAGCGCCGTGCCCGCCGCAGTCGAGCTCGGGGTGACCTTCGTGCCGTACTCACCGCTCGGCCGCGGCTTTTTGACCGGGGCGTTCGCCGATGCCGCCAAGGACCTGTCCAAGGGCGACTTCCGCCAGTACCAGCCCCGCTTCACGGGCGACAACGCGAAGACGAATGCCGCCCTGCTGGAGCCCGTCCACAAGATCGCGGCGGCGCACGGGGCGTCGGCCGCGCAGGTGGCGCTCGCCTGGGTGCAGCAGCGGGCCCAGGTGCACGGTCTGACGGTGGTGCCGATCCCGGGCACGCGCAAGAGCAGCCGACTGCTGGAGAACGTGGCCGCCACCCGGCTCACGCTGACCGCGGAGGAGCTGGCGTTGCTGGAGCCGATCGCGGGGCAGGTGGCGGGGGACCGGTACCCGGACATGAGCTCCACCTCCGCGGCGCGCGAGTAGTCGTTCCGGCCCGGGTGCCGGGCCGGGGTGCCCGGCGATCGTTGTGTCCTCAGGCGCCGGACGGGCTTAAAGATGCCCTCAATCGCCGGGCGGGCTGGGTTTTGCCGGGCTGGGCCAGAGGATGTCCTCGGACGCCGGGCGGGCTGGGTGTTGCCGGGAGGGCCGGCTTTTCCCGCCCTACGCCAGCCCCAGCGCGTACATCGCGAACCCCGTCGCCAGCAGGCCCGCCGCCGCCCGGCGGGCGTTCGCCGCACGCGTACCGGTCTGCCACGGGGCCTCGAACCGGCGCGCATACCGGGCGATCAGCACCAGCAGCCCCGCGAACACCGGCATCCACGCCACCCGGGCCAGGATCCAGCCGATCGTGTCGGGCCCGGTCGTCAGCCCTGGCACCGCACCGGCGAACGATGCCGGGACCGCCGCGGCCAGCATCGCCGTCTGGTGCCAGCACAGGATCGTCATCGCGGACAGGTTGATGACGACGACCGGTGCCCACACCAGCGGCCTGCGCAGGAACCGGCCGATCCGGTCGCGCAGCAGGATCGCCGCACCGCTCTGCGCGGCGGCCAGCGCCAGGACCAGCAACGACGGCGGATGCGAGTTCGTCCGCGCCTCGCCCGGTACGCCGACCATCGACGCCGGGTAGTGGAAGGCGAGCAGCAGCGCGGCGAACAGGACGCTCCCGCCGACGAGCAGGATGCGGGCGCCGCGCCTGCCTATGCGGCCCTCGCCCCAGGAGACACCGAGCTGGTACGCGAAGAGCCAGCCCGGAAGGATGTTCAGCACGCTCAGCCAGGACGGCACGGCGTCGGCGAACGGCCCGTAACGCAGGAAGTCGACGACGGCGACCGAACCGAGCAGCGGCACGGCGGCCCAGCCGCCCAGCTTCCGCGCGACCTTGACGCAGTACGGGGTGAGCGCCGTGACCACCGTGTACACCCCGACGAACCACAGCGGCTGGATCACCAGCGTCGACCCGGTCCGCAGGGTGTCGCCGGGCACGCCGAGCGCGCTCAGCACCGGGATCATCGCCGCCCAGACAGCGGTCACCCCGAGCACCGGCCTCCCCAGGCGGGCGACGCGTCCGCGCAGCCAGGCGCCGGTGGTGGATTTCCTGCGGTGGTAGGAGAGGACGGAGGCGTACCCGCCGACCAGGAAGAAGATGCCCAGCATCTGAAGCACCCAGCTCACCGGGGCGAGGCCGCCGAACGTGGACAGCGGGCTGGTGTTGTGCAGCGCGCCGCCGCTGTCGAGGCGGAAGCCGCCGAGCAGCCAGTGGCCGGTGGGGACGGCGAGCAGGGCGAGGGCGCGCAGGCCGTCGATCGCGCGGTCGCGATGGGCGGGCGTACGCGCGTCGATGCGCTCGGCGAGGGCGGTGAGGCTCATCGGGCTTCCCCCTCCGTGATCGAGGCGAAGGCGCGGAGCGAGTCCGTGCCGGGGGCGAAGTAGCCGGTGTGCCCGTGGGCGTCGTGGGCCGGCACGCGGCGTGCGCCGAACTCCGGGCCGGTCGGATCGGGGCCGTGGCCGAGGCCGGCCACCTCGACGTTCGGCACGTTGTCGATCCAGTCCGTGGCGTCCTTGGCGGCCCAGACCCGGGCGGTGGTGTGCAGATCCGCGACGTCGTCGGCGCGCATCCCGGGCGAGCCGAGGACGACCAGGTCAGCGGCGCGCAGCCGGGGTGCGGCGAGTCCGCACACGACGGAGCCGTAGCTGTGGCAGAACACGGCGGGCGCGGGCACGCCGTCGGCGGCCAGCCCGTCCGCGAACCGGGTCAGCCGGCCGGCTCCCGCCTCGGCGAGCGAGCCCGTCGCGGCGTCGATGCCGATGCCGACGGGAGTGGTGTACCCGGCCCAGGCGACGACGGCGCTGCCGCGACCGGTCTCCGCGTGCAGGGCCTTCGCCATGCCGGTTGGAGTGCCGTACACATCGCTCGTACGGTCGAAGGTTCCGGCGTCGATGTCCGAACCCGGTACCACGACCGCCACATGGCCTGCGGTGCTCAAGTCCCCGAAGACCTCGGCGACCTGTCCGCGTCCGCGCGGATCGAAGGCGAGGATCTGGCGGTGTCGCGCTCCGGCGAGATGGCTGTACCTGGGGTCATGACTGGCCCGCAGGGAGCGGGCGTTGGCCCGGTAGCGCAGCTCGACGGGTACACCGTCCAGATTGCCGACGACGAGTGGATGCCGTACGACCAGGGCCTGTTGCTGCGTGGCGGTCAACCCCCGGAAGAACCGGCTCACTTCGGCGGGGGTGGTCCGCTCAGGGTCGGGCAGTTCCCGCCCCAGCACCTGATCCGAGCGCCAGGCCGCGGTGTCGGGAGGTGGCCCGGTCAGGGCCTGCTGCGCACTCCCGGACGCCCAGCCGGCCGTTCCCGCCACCACGGTGGTCGCCAGCGCGACCGCGACCAGAGTCCTTGCGTAACGGCGCATCCCGTCCCTCCCTCTCCGGCTGATCCGGCTCCCGCACGCCGTTCGGCGCGACGGAGAGGAAGGTAGGAAGAGGGTGGGTGCGGGGGCGTCGCACCCAGGAGCCAAGTGCGGGTTGATACCCGGGTAGGGGGTGTACGGGGGGACTGCCGGAGAGGCGGGCGGGGGGAGACCCCCTACTGCTCTCCCGGTACCACCACTCCCGCCTCGTACGCGAAGATCACCGCCTGCGCGCGATCCCGCAGGTCCAGCTTGGCCAGCACCCGTCCGATGTGCGTCTTCACCGTCTGTTCGGCCAGCACCAGCCGCCCCGCGATCTCCTGGTTGGACAGCCCCCGCGCGATCAGCTCCAGCACTTCCTTCTCGCGTGGAGTCAGCCCGTTCAGCCGCAGCGCCTGCCCGCTCCGGGCGGCTCCGGACGGCCCCTGCCGGGCGAAGTCCGCGATCAGGCGCCGGGTCACCGACGGTGCCAGCAGCGCCTCGCCCGCCGCTACCACCCGTACCGCCGAGATCAGGTCCGCCGGGGGCGCGTCCTTCAGCAGGAAGCCGGACGCCCCGGCGCGCAGCGCCTCGTACACGTAGTCGTCCACGTCGAACGTGGTGAGCATCAGCACCTTGGGCAGGTGCACCACCCCCACGGGCGGGTTCAGCAGCTCGCGGGCCGCCGCCAGGCCGTCCATCTCGGGCATCCGGACATCCATCAGGACCACGTCCGGGTGGACCCTCCGGCTGACGTCGACGCCCTGGCGCCCGTCCGGCGCCTCACCGACCACATCGATGTCGCTCTGTGCCGAGAGCAGTGCCGCGAACCCCGCCCGCACCATGGCCTGGTCGTCGACGATGATCACGCGGATGGTCAAGAGTCCTCCGAGGTCGGGGGCGGAAGGGGGGTGAGAGGCAGCCGCGCCGCCACCCGGAAGCCGCCGTCGGGCAGCGGTCCGGTGTCCAGCGTGCCGCCCGTCAACCGTACGCGTTCCCGCATGCCGACCAGGCCGTGCCCGGTCCCCGTCGTCTCCAGCGGCGAACCGGGCTGCTCCGCCCGGTCGTTGACCACCAGCACGGTCAGGTGCTCGCCGTCGGACGTGATCGACACCCGGGTCCGCGCTCCCGGCGCGTGCCGGACCACGTTCGCCAGGGCCTCCTGCACGATCCGGTACGCCGACAGATCCACCGCCTGCGGTACGTCCGGCAGATCGGCGGCCAGCGACAGCTCGGCCGGCAGCCCCGCCCGTACCGTTGCCTCCACCAGCTGCTGCACCCGGTCGAGCCCCGGCTGCGGCGCCCGCTCGCCCTCCGTACCCTCGCTGCGCAGTACCGTCAGCAGCCGCCGCATCTCCGCGAGGGACTCCCGCGCGCTCGCCGCGATCGCCCCGAACTCCTCGCGCGCCTCCTCGGGCAGCCCGCTGATCCGGTAGGGCGCGGAGTCGGCCTGGACCGTGATCACGGACATGTGGTGCGCGACCACGTCGTGCAGTTCACGGGCGATCCTGGTGCGCTCCTCCAGCAGCGTCCGCTGCGCCCGCTCGGCCTCGCTGATGGTCTCCTGCTCGGCGAGCCGACGCTGGGCGTCGCCCCGTTCCCGCAGTGCCGCGCCGATCACCAGGACCACCGCGCCGAGGATCACGAGCAGCAGCGCGCTGCCGTTGCTGCGCTCCGGCGCGATCAGGTGCAGGACCAGGCTCGCCGCACCCGTCGCCACCCAGACCGAGATCAGGGTCCGCCGGGTCTCGCGCAGGGCCAGCGCGAGCAGCACGAAGAGATAGCCGACCAGGGTGGGCGGGGGCCACGGCCAGATGTCGAACGTGCCGACCGGATACCCGAGCAGCGCGGCCGCACCCAGGATGTCGGCGGGGAAGATGATCCACCAGGCCTGCAGCGGCCGGTGCGCCAGCATCAGGAGCGGCGCCGCCTGCGCGACGGCCAGGGCTCCCGCCAGTCCTCCGTTCACGCCGTAGCCCTCGGTCAGGACATTGATCGTGACCGGGACGAAGGTGGCGACGAGGGCGAGGACGACGACGTACGGCAGCAGCCGCTGCCACAGCTTCGGCGCGTTCGCCAGGAGTGGTGTCGCGGGACGGGACGGGTGGGACAGCCCGTGGGCGAGCTCGCGCAGATTGCGTCGGGCGGCGCTCACCAGGCCGTCGGTGACGGGCGGCGGGGGCGGCCCGTGCGGCGGGGAAGTGGACATGGCCTGATCAGCGTAGGCATGGACCGGCCCGATGGCGTCATACCGGGGTTCCGGTCCACCGCCGCGCATCTCGTACGGGAGTACTACCGGCGAGCCGGACACCGGACATCCGGTGCCGCACCCCTACAGCTCGGCGAGCAGCTGGGCCTTCTTCGCACTGAACTCGTCGTCCGTCACCAGGCCCACCCGGTGCAGTTCCCCGAGGTGCCGGATCCGCTCCGCGATGTCCGCGGGATCGCGCCGCCCCACGCCTGCCGGTACGGCGGCCGGCAGGGCGGGAGCCGGCTGCTTCCTGCGTACGGATTCCAGTACGGCCGCGGCGAACGGCAGCGACTCGTGCACCGGGCCGTAGCCGAGGCCGAAGACCACGGCAGCCGGGTCCTGGTCGGCCCGGGCGGGGCGGGGGGCCAACGGCTGTGCGCTCTGCACCGTGCCTGAACCGATCCTCGTACCCGGCTCCGTACCCATGCCGAAGCCGGTACCCGGGCCCGGTCCCGGAGCCGTACCTTCCTGGCCTCTCGGCACCAGCCGCAGATAGCCGTCGAAGGCCTCCGGCGAGCGCCATTCGACGCCGCTCAGCTCCGTCACCGGGAACGTCTGGTCGCCGGCCTTCCACTTCGCCGTGGAGGCGCCCGTCCAGAACCACCGGAAGGAGACCCGGTCCCCGTCGAAGCCGGCCCGGCCGTCGTACGCCTTGAACTGCATCGGCGCCTCGGGGGCCGCGACCAGGAACCGGTCGGCGGGCTCCGCGGCGTCGGGACCGAGCAGGGCGCGCAGTTCGTCCGCGTAGTACTCGGCGAGCGTTTCGCGCTCGGCGGGGAGCACCAGCCGGTACGGATCGCATCCGTCCTTCAGCTGCCCGGCCGCAGCCTCCAGCAACGGGTCGGCACCGGGCCTCGGTACCGCGTGCAGGACCACCGTGCCCCGCTTCCCCGGGGTCAGCGTCACCGATGACAGCGCCGCGTGCGGGACGCGGCGCTCACGCAGGCTCTGGAAGAGCTTCGGCGTGCGTATTCCCCGTTCGAAGCGGATGAGCACGCAGTCGGTGTCGAACTCCCAGGTGGCATGAATTCCGGCCAGCACATCACCCATGTGCCTCATCGTATGCGGCACTTGCCCGCACGTCCCCCCTCGGCGTAAGTCCCGATATGCGGCCGATCACGGCTCGCTGTGCCCGTCAGGTTTCCTGGCTGCCGGTGACTCCGTCGTGGCAGGCGCTGTCGGAGTTCGCACAGCTGACCGAGCTGTAGGCCCCCACGCCGATTGAGGCGAAGTTGCTGAGGCTCTCGGTGCCCGGCTCGAAATAGCCGCTGTGCCCGACCGCGCCGCCCGCCGAGACGATGCGTGCGCCGAAGCCCGGGGCGACCGGATCGGCACCGTGCCCGAGACCGCCCAGCTCCAGGTTCGGTACGTCCTCGATCCAGTCGTCGTGGTCCCGCATCGCCCACACCCTGGCCCCGGTGTGCAGCTGCCTCGCGTTCTCCACCCGCATGCCGGGGCTGCCCGCGACCGCGATGTCGGCCACCCTGGAGGGCAGTTCATGTGCGGCGACACCGCACAGCACCGAGCCGTAGCTGTGGCAGAACAGCGAGACCGGGGCGTCCCCGGGCAGCGCGCCCACCAGCGCGTTCAGCCGCACCGCCCCGCGCACGGCGAGGTTCCCCAGGGCCGCGTCCATACCGATTCCGGCGGGCGTGGTGTAGTCGGCCCAGGCGATGACGGCGGTACGGGTGCCGGGGCGCGCGGCGCGCTCCGCCGCGTACAGCGACTTCGCCATACCGACCGGTGCGGCATTCACTCTGGGGGCGGACCGCTCCAGCGTCAGCAGGTTGGTGTCGACGCCGGGGACGATCACGGAGACCCGTTCGGCCCGGTCGAGATCACCGAACACCTCTGCCGCTCGGCCCTTTCCGGACGGGTCGAAGGCGAGGATGTGCCGTCCCTCGGCGAGCATCGACTGGAAGCGGTTCATCCGGCGGAGCGCCTCGGCGCGGCCGTCGGGGGAGAGCCTGGCGTCATGCATGCGCTGCCGCTCGACCGTTCGCGCCTGCACCAGGGCCAGCCGGTTGGCGTGGTAGCGCAGGGTGACCGGGGCGCCGTTCAGATTGCCCACGACCAAGGGGTACTTGTCGGCAAGACCGGTGCGCTGAGCGGCCGTGAGCGTGGCGAAGAACTGCGCCAGGCGGTGCGGCGCCGCGTCGGCGTCCGGCAGCGCACGACCCGCCACGTGGCCCCGTGCCCAGGAGGCGAGTGCGACGGTGCGTGGCTCGTCGGAGTGTGGGTGACGTACGGCGGTCCAGCCAGTGGTCGCCAGCATCACGAACACAACCGCGACGGCGAGCAGCGCGCGCCATGCGGTGAGCGTGGGGGAGGAGTCGAAGGAAGTCACTGCGGCCCACATTAGGAGACGAGCGACGGCAGCCGTGTAGAGGGTGACACACATCACTCGGCTGTCGGGAATTCAAGGCGGTTCATTTCACGCTGTGTTGGTGCGGCGCGCACACTCGGGCGCGCGGAATGCCCCCGGAGCGTCGCATATGACCATCGGGGCACGGTGGTTGTGAAGTCGGTCATGCCGCGGCAGTGAGGCGTGCAGCACATCGGACGGAGTTTCCATGTCGCTACCCGAGCCCGGCGCCGGCCCCCGCCCGCCAGTTCCCGGCCAGTGCCGGTCCGAGCTGGTCCAGGTACACCTCGGTCAGTGCGCGCAACGAGTCCAGGCTGGTGTCCCGCCCCTGCCCCCAGAGCTGCCCGGTCACCCGCATCACCCCGCAGAACGCGGCCACGGCGACCCTCGGCCGGGGGTCCGTCCTCACGTCGAGCCCCTCGCGCTCGGCGATCAGCAGCGCGATCTGGTTCTCCAGATCCATGCTGCGTCGCAGGTGGGCGGCGAGCAGCGACGGCGTCGACTCGATCATCCGGTACGTGCGCATATGGAGTTCGACCGTGATGACCGCCTCGATCGCCTCACCGATACTGTTCCAGGCGCAGAGGACCGCGCTGCGCATTGCCTCGAACGGCGCTTCCGCGGCGGGACGCCGGCGCAGCTCCGAGAGGAAGTGCGACTCCACCATCTCCTGGATGGCGAAGGCGGCCTCCTCCTTGCTGGCGAAGTAGCGGAAGAAGGTGCGCTGGGAGACCTCGACGGCGTCGACGATCTCGTCGACGGTGGTCTCCTCGTACCCCTGGCCGGTGAAAAGATCGAGGGCGGCGTGCAGCAGGGCGTCCCGGGTGCGTCGCTTCTTCCGTTCGCGCAGCCCGGTCGGATGCGCGGCCCGCTGCCCATCGGTCACTGAAGTGGTCCTCTTTTCCCTGCTTTGTCCAGCTCAGCGTACCTGTGAGCTACGTGACAGTTACTGGCTTGTGAAATGGTTTGTCAACTGTCAGCGGCTGACACTAATCTCCCGGGCATGACTAGTCAGACCACCGTCGAAAAGGCGTCGCGGGAGCCTCAGGACACCGCCGTGCCCGCACCTGCCAAGGGGTTGCGCGGCCACCCCTGGCTGACGCTCTTCTCCGTGGCCATCGGCGTGATGATGGTCGCGCTCGACGGCACGATCGTCGCGATCGCCAACCCCGCCATCCAGCAGGACCTGGGCGCCTCGCTCGCCGACGTCCAGTGGATCACCAACGGCTACATGCTCGCCCTCGCGGTCTCCCTGATCACCGCGGGCAAGCTCGGTGACCGGTTCGGCCACCGCCAGACCTTCCTCATAGGCGTCGTCGGCTTCGCCGCGGCATCGGGGGCCATCGGCCTCTCCGACAGCGTCGCACTGGTGATCGTGTTCCGGGTGCTCCAGGGCCTCTTCGGCGCCCTGCTGATGCCCGCCGCGCTCGGCCTGCTGCGCGCCACCTTCCCAGCCGAGAAGCTGAACATGGCGATCGGCATCTGGGGCATGGTGATCGGCGCCTCCACCGCGGGTGGCCCGATCCTCGGCGGTGTGCTCGTCGAGCACGTCAGCTGGCAGTCGGTCTTCTTCATCAATGTGCCGGTCGGTGTGATCGCGCTCCTGCTGGGCCTGGTGATCCTCAAGGACCACCGCGCCGAGAACGCGCCGCGCTCCTTCGACATCGGCGGCATCGTGCTGCTGTCGCAGGCGATGTTCTGCCTGATCTGGGCGCTCATCAAGGGCGCCGAGTGGGGCTGGGGCGACTACAAGACGCTCGGCTTCCTGGGCGCCGCCGTGGCCCTGTTCGTGGTCTTCGCCTTCTCCCAGAAGAACGTCAGGGAGCCGCTGATCCCGCTGGCGATGTTCCGGTCCGTGCCGCTGTCCGCGGGCGCGGTACTGATGGTGCTGATGGCCTTCGCCTTCATGGGCGGGCTGTTCTTCGTCACCTTCTACCTCCAGAACGTGCACGGTCTGAGCCCCGTCGACAGCGGTCTGCACCTGCTGCCGCTGACCGGAATGATGATCGTCGCCTCGCCGCTCGCGGGCGCCATGATCACCAAGTTCGGCCCGCGGGTCCCGCTGGTCGGCGGCATGGTGTGCACGGCGGTCGCCATGTTCGGCATGTCGCAGCTGACCATCGGCACCGGCACATTGACCATGTCGATCTGGTTCGGTCTGCTCGGCCTCGGCCTCGCCCCGGTGATGGTGGGCGCCACCGAGGTCATCGTCGGCAACGCCCCGATGGAGCTCTCGGGTGTCGCGGGCGGTCTGCAGCAGGCCGCCATGCAGGTCGGCGGCAGCCTCGGCACGGCGGTGCTGGGCGCGGTCATGGCCTCCCAGGTCGACTCGAAGCTGGCCGACAACTGGACGGCCGCGAAGCTTCCGTCCCTTACGCCGGAGCAGCTGGACACCGCGTCCTCGGCCGTCGAGGTCGGCGTACCGCCGATGGACGGCAACACTCCGCCGGAGGTCGCGGCGAAGATCGCGGGTGTCGCCCATGACACGTTCGTGTCGGGTATGAGCACGGCGTTCATGGTGGCCGGCATCGTCGCGGCGGTCGCCGCGCTGGTCGCCACGCTCACCAAGCGCGGTGCGAACGCCGAGGCGGGCGCGGGCGCGGGTCACATCTGATCGCTCGTCGCAATGCCCCCGAGGCGTCAACACAGTGCGTACAACAGCCCCGCCGGACCGTTCCGGCGGGGCTGTCGCCTATCCGGGTGGTGTGGCCCCCAGCCCCTTCCCCGGACGTCGCCCCGCAGGTCAGGGTGCATGCAACTGATTCGCACCACCACGGGGGTCGATTTCCATGCGTACGACCGTTCTTGCCGCCGCTCTGGCCGCCACCGCCCTGGCCGCCGCCGCCCTGATTCCGCAGGCCGCGGCCCACTCCGCACCCGCCCGGCCCGGGGCCTGCGGAAGCGGTCAGCTCTGTCTCTGGGAGAAGCCGGACTTCACCGGCGCCCGGCAGATTCATGAGCTGTCCACGATCGACATCGAGAGCTGTGTCCCGCTGCCGGCGGGCAGCAGGGTCCAGGCGCTCGCCAACCGCACCGGCCGGCCCGTCACCACGTACCAGTCGGCGGAGTGCGCCGAGACGGGTGAGTTCGAGACCTATCCGGGCGGCGGCACCTGGGTGCCCCAGTCCCCGTACCAGGTCAGGGCCTTCAAGGTCTGGGAGAACTGACCGGACACGCCGAAGGGCGGCGGGACCAGCAGGTCCCGCCGCCCTTCGGGCATGGTCCGTCGTGCTTACGCGTCGCCGCCGGCCGCGCCAGGGTTGGCCGCGGTCACATCCAGCAGCTCGTACCGGTCGATCGCCGTCTTCAGCAGCGAACGGTCGATCCGGCCCTCCTTGGCGAGCTCGGTGAGCACCGCGAGGACGATCGACTGCGCATCGATGTGGAAGAACCGGCGGGCCGCACCACGGGTGTCGGCGAAGCCGAAGCCGTCCGCACCCAGCGACTGGTACGCACCGGGCACCCAGCGCGCGATCTGGTCCGGTACGGAACGCATCCAGTCCGAGACCGCCACGAACGGGCCCTCGGAGCCGGAGAGCTTCCGCGTGACGTACGGGACGCGCTGCTCCTCCTCCGGGTGCAGCAGGTTGTACCGCTCCACGTCCACGGCCTCGCGGCGCAGCTCGTTCCAGGAGGTCGCCGACCAGACGTCCGCCCTGACGTTCCACTCGTCGGCGAGGATCCGCTGCGCCTCCACCGCCCACGGGACCGCCACGCCGGACGCCATGATCTGGGCCGGGATCTCGCCCCGCTCGGCGCTCTTGTAGCGGTACACGCCCTTGAGGATGCCTTCGACATCCACGTTCTCGGGCTCGGCCGGGTGCTGGATCGGCTCGTTGTAGACGGTGAGGTAGTAGAAGACATCCTCACTGTTCTCGCCGTACATCCTGCGCAAACCGTCCTTGACGATGTGCGCGATCTCGTAGCTGAAGGCCGGGTCGTACGCGACACAGCCCGGGTTGGTCGAGGCGAGCAGCTGCGAGTGGCCGTCCGCGTGCTGGAGACCCTCACCGGTCAGAGTCGTACGACCGGCGGTCGCACCCAGCACGAAGCCGCGCGCGAGCTGGTCGGCCATCTGCCAGAACTGGTCGCCGGTGCGCTGGAAACCGAACATCGAGTAGAAGACGTACACCGGGATCAGCGGCTCGCCGTGCGTGGCGTACGCCGACCCCGCGGCGATCAGCGAGGCCGTGCAGCCGGCCTCGGAGATGCCGTCGTGCAGCATCTGGCCGGTCGGCGACTCCTTGTACGCGAGCAGCAGATCGCGGTCCACCGCCTCGTACTGCTGACCCAGCGGGTTGTAGATCTTCGCACTCGGGAAGAACGCGTCCATGCCGAAGGTGCGGTACTCGTCGGGCGCGATCAGCACGAAGCGTCTGCCGATCTCCTTGTCCCGCATGAGGTCCTTCAGGATGCGGACGAACGCCATGGTCGTGGCGATCGACTGCTGACCCGAACCCTTCTTCGCGGTCGCGTACGTCTTGTCCTCGGGGAGAACCAGCGGCTTCGCGCGCACCACACGGGTCGGGACGTAACCGCCCAGACCCTTGCGGCGGTCGTGCATGTACTGGATCTCCTCCGAGTCGCGGCCCGGATGGTAGTAGGGCGGGTAGCCCTCGTCCAGCTGCTTGTCCGTGATCGGGATGTGCAGCCGGTCGCGGAACCTCTTGAGGTCCTCGACAGTGAGCTTCTTCATCTGGTGGGTCGCGTTGCGGCCCTCGAAGTTCGGCCCCAGCGTCCAGCCCTTGACCGTCTGTGCCAGGATCACCGTCGGCTGACCCTTGTGGGCCTTGGCCGCCGCATAGGCGGCGTAGACCTTCTTGTGGTCGTGACCGCCGCGGCCCAGGTGCAGGATCTGGTCGTCGGTCATGTCCTTGACCATGTCGCGCAGCCGCGGGTCGTCCCCGAAGAAGTGCTCACGGATGTACGCACCGGACTCGGTGGCGTACGTCTGGAACTGACCGTCCGGCGTGGTGTTCAGCTTGTTGACCAGGATGCCCGTGCGGTCCTGCGCGAGCAGCGGGTCCCAGGAACGGTCCCAGACCAGCTTGATGACATTCCATCCGGCGCCGCGGAACTGCGACTCCAGCTCCTGGATGATCTTGCCGTTGCCGCGCACCGGACCGTCGAGGCGCTGCAGGTTGCAGTTGACCACGAAGGTCAGGTTGTCCAGGCCCTCACGGGCGGCGATGGAGAGCTGGCCGAGCGACTCGGGCTCGTCCATCTCGCCGTCGCCCAGATATGCCCACACATGCGACTGGGAGGTGTCGGCGATGCCGCGCGCCTCCATGTAGCGGTTCATCCGGGCCTGGTAGATCGCGCCGAGCGGGCCCAGGCCCATCGAGACGGTCGGGAACTCCCAGAAGTCCGGCATCAGCCGCGGGTGCGGATAGCTGGACAGGCCGTTCGGCGCCTTCGACTTCTCCTGGCGGAAGGCGTCGAGCTGCGCTTCGCTCAGCCGGTCGAGCAGGAAGGCGCGGGCATAGATACCCGGGGACGCGTGCCCCTGGAAGAAGATCTGGTCACCGCCCAGACCGTCGTCCTTGCCCCGGAAGAAGTGGTTGAAGCCCACGTCGTACAGCGAGGCCGAGGAGGCGAAGGTGGCGATGTGGCCACCGACACCGATCCCCGGACGCTGGGCGCGCGACACCATCACGGCCGCGTTCCAGCGGGTCGCGTTGAGGACCTTGCGCTCGATCTCCTCGTCGCCGGGGAAGAACGGCTCGTCCTTCGTGGCGATCGTGTTCACGTAGTCCGTGCTGCGCATCTCCGGTACGGCGACGCGCTTCTCGCGCGCACGCTCGATGAGCCGGAGCATCAGGTAACGGGCCCGCTCACGGCCTCGCTCGTCGACGGCGGCGTCGAGCGAGTCGAGCCATTCCTGGGTCTCTTCGGGATCGAAGTCCGGGACCTGGCTCGGCAGGCCGCCAATGATGATCGGGTTGCGATCGGATCCGGAAGCCACGCTGTTCCTTCGCTATTAGGTGCTGCTCTACGGGACCTGGTTACGGGAGAACATGCCCCCGGGATGTATGCATGTACGCCATCACCATCGTGTACCGCGGGGGCGCAAACGTCATCTCTACCGAGGGGTAACCGCCGTGTTGCGAGACATCGCGTCCGTAGCGCGGGGATGGGCTGGTCCAAACTGCAACCATACGCCCAACCCGTCCAAGCGTTCCCAAAGGATGTTCGACTCCGAATGGCGGACCGAAACGGCATAAGCTGTGGAAGGACGTAAAGGGTGTGACGGTAGCGTCGACCCCCGTAGGGGACCGGCCGACAGTGCGGCGACGTGGCAGGGAACGTCACCGTTTAGGCGGTCTCGGACGCTGGGTACTTGCGCGATCCGCCGCTCCCGTGTGGACTACGGCCAACGCCCCGCGCACGCGCGTGGCTGAAGCATTTTCCGAAACATGATCAGGAGGCAACCCGTGAGCGCGACCGCGGACCACGCGGAGGAGCGGACCAACCCGGCAGCACGCCTGGGGTTCGAGCCCGGACAAGTGGTCCAGGAGATCGGCTACGACGACGACGTCGAGCAGGAGCTCCGTGAGGGCATTGAGGCCACTACCGGCCAGGATCTCGTCGATGAGGACTACGACGACGTCGCAGACGTCGTCCTGCTGTGGTTCCGTGACGAGGACGGCGACCTTACGGACGCGCTGGTGGATGCCATTGGTCTGATCGAGGACGGCGGTGCGGTCTGGCTGATGACGCCGAAGACCGGCCGTGATGGATACGTCGAACCGAGCGACATCAACGAGGCTGCACAGACGGCCGGTCTCTCCCAGACCAAGAGCATCAATGCGGGCAAGGACTGGACGGGAAGCCGTCTGGTCACACCGAAGGCGGCCAAAGCCAAGCGCTGAACCGCATTCGCCACGCACTCGCCCTGAAGGTCCCCGACGGCATGAGCCGCCGGGGGCCTTCTTCGTGCGCTTGCCGGGCGCCTTGTCCGTACGGCTGGGGTGCAGGGTGTCCCCGTGCGGGCGCTGCGTGGCCTGCTGCGGGCTCTGCGTAGGGTGGGAGCCACCCGGACGGACCAGCCCGGTGAACGTAGCGAAGGGACGCGTTTCATGGCGATCGAGGTCGGCACCCAGGCCCCGGATTTCGAGCTGAAGGACAACCACGGCCGGACCGTGAAGCTCTCCGACTTCCGCGGCGAGAAGAATGTCGTGCTGCTGTTCTACCCGTTCGCCTTCACCGGCGTCTGCACGGGTGAGCTCTGCGCGCTCCGCGACGAGCTGCCGAAGTTCGAGAACGACGACACGCAGCTGCTCGCCGTCTCCAACGACTCCATCCACACCCTGCGCGTCTTCGCCGAGCAGGAAGGCCTCGAGTACCCGCTGGTCTCGGACTTCTGGCCGCACGGCGAGACCTCGCGGGCATACGGCGTCTTCGACGAGGAGAAGGGCTGCGCGGTGCGCGGCACCTTCATCATCGACAAGGAGGGCGTGGTGCGCTGGACCGTCGTCAACGGTCTGCCCGACGCGCGCGACCTCAACGACTACATCAAGGCGCTCGACACGCTCTGATCCGGGACCGGTGGATCTGCGGGCGTCCCGGCCAAAAGCCTGCTTTGGCCGGGAACCGGTCACTAGGATCCACTCGTTGATCGGATGCCAACGCAACGTGGAGGCGCCGGCGTCCGCCGGCCCCCAAGGAAACCAATGGGAGGACTCGTGGGAGTCAGCCTCAGCAAGGGCGGCAACGTCTCGCTGACCAAGGCCGCGCCCAACCTGACGGCGGTCATCGTCGGTCTGGGCTGGGACGCTCGTACCACCACCGGTGGTGACTTCGACCTCGACGCCAGTGCCCTGCTGACGAACGCCGAGGGCAAGGTCGGCAGCGACGGCAACTTCGTCTTCTTCAACAATCTGAAGAGCCCCGACGGATCCGTCGAGCACACCGGTGACAACCTCACCGGTGAGGGCGAGGGCGACGACGAGGTCATCAAGGTGAACCTGGCCGGCGTTCCGGCCGATGTCGACAAGATCGTCTTCCCGGTCTCGATCTACGAGGCCGAGACCCGCCAGCAGAGCTTCGGCCAGGTGCGCAACGCGTACATCCGTGTGGTCAACCAGGCCGACAACAGCGAGCTGGCGCGTTATGACCTGAGCGAGGACGCCTCGACGGAGACCGCCATGGTCTTCGGCGAGCTGTACCGCAATGGGGCGGAGTGGAAGTTCCGTGCCATCGGTCAGGGTTACGCCTCGGGGCTGCGCGGCATCGCGCAGGACTTCGGCGTCAACGTCTGACAGGACGCGACCGGGCCGAACCGCGAGGCGCAGCCCGGGCCACGCCGGCATGTACCCCGTCCGGCGCCGTACCCCGTGCGGCGCCGGACGCGCTGAACAGCCCGTTCGGCGGCTCACGCTCCGGCTGCTGAACGGCTCACGCTTCAAGGCTCAACGGCTCAACAGACGGTTCATCGACTCGGGGAGGACACACCATGGGCGTCACGCTCGCCAAGGGAGGCAATGTCTCCCTCTCCAAGGCCGCACCCAACCTCACCCAGGTGCTGGTCGGGCTCGGCTGGGACGCACGATCCACCACGGGCGCCGACTTCGATCTCGACGCCAGCGCGCTGCTGTGCCAGTCGGGCCGGGTGCTCGGCGATGAATGGTTCGTCTTCTACAACAACCTCACGAGCCCCGACGGCTCCGTGGAGCACACCGGTGACAACCTCACGGGTGAGGGCGAGGGCGACGACGAGTCGGTCATCGTGAATCTCACTCAGGTGCCGGCGCACTGCGACAAGATCATTTTTCCGGTCTCGATCCATGAGGCGGACAATCGAGGGCAGACCTTCGGCCAGGTCGGCAATGCGTTCATCCGCGTGGTGAACCAGGCGGACGGTCAGGAACTCGCGCGTTACGACCTCAGCGAGGACGCCTCGACGGAAACCGCGATGATCTTCGGCGAGCTCTACCGGTACAACGGCGAGTGGAAGTTCCGTGCGGTGGGACAGGGGTACGCGTCGGGACTGCGCGGCATCGCTCTAGACTTCGGGGTCAACGTTTCGTAAAAAGCCGCGCACGGCGCGGGGGAGCCCCGCACACATCCGGGGGAGACCCGTTACATACACGATGGGGTAGCCAGTGCTTCTGAAAACCTTCGGCTGGTCGTTCGCGATTACCGCGCTCGGCCTGGTCGCAGCAGTGATCTACGGGGGGTGGGAAGCCTTCGGAGTGGTCGCGATTCTTTCCGTCCTGGAGATCTCGCTGTCCTTCGACAATGCGGTGGTCAACGCCGGAATCCTGAAGAAGATGAATGCCTTCTGGCAGAAGATCTTCCTCACGGTCGGTGTGCTCATCGCGGTCTTCGGTATGCGGCTGGTGTTCCCCGTCGTGATCGTGGCCATCACCGCCAAGTTGGGCCCGATCGAAGCGGTCGATCTTTCGTTCAACCAGCCCGATCGCTACCAGGAACTGGTCACGGACGCCCACCCGGCGATTGCCGCCTTCGGTGGCATGTTCCTGCTGATGATCTTCCTCGACTTCATTTTCGAGGACCGTGACATCCAGTGGCTGCGCTGGATCGAGCGCCCGCTCGCCAAGCTCGGCAAGGTCGACATGCTGTCGGTCTGCATCGCGCTGATCGTGCTGCTGATCACGGCCATGACCTTCGCGACGAACGCGCACCAGCACGGCGGCGGCCACGCGGACAAGGCGGAGACCGTCCTGCTCGCCGGAGTCGCGGGTCTGATCACGTACCTGATCGTCGGCGGTCTCTCCGGCTTCTTCGAGAACAAGCTGGAGGAAGAGGAGGAGCGGGAGCACGAGGTCGAGGAGGAGGCCAGGAAGAGCGGTAGCAAGGTCTCCGCGATCGTGCTCTCCGGCAAGGCCGCGTTCTTCATGTTCCTCTACCTGGAAGTGCTCGACGCGTCCTTCTCGTTCGACGGTGTCATCGGCGCCTTCGCCATCACCAACAACATCGTGCTGATGGCCCTCGGCCTCGGTATCGGCGCCATGTACGTCCGGTCGCTCACGGTCTACCTGGTCCGTCAGGGCACCCTCGACGACTACGTCTACCTGGAGCACGGCGCCCACTACGCCATCGGCGCGCTGGCCGTCATCCTCCTCGTCACCATCCAGCACCAGATCAACGAGCTCATCACCGGTCTCGTCGGCGTCGTGCTGATCGCCTGGTCCTTCTGGTCCTCCGTCCGGCGCAACAAGGCGCTGGAGGCCGAAGGCGGGGAAGACGCAGGTTCCAAGGCAGAAGTCCCGTCCGGGGTGTGACCCGGTAGGGATTGAGGAACGCTCTCAGCGGGGCGGTCCGTACGGCGACGGTTCTCCGGGAACACCCGGACCCGGCCCGGCGGCCGCCCCGCAGTGATGTGTGCGGGGCCGGTGCACTACCGATACGTGTGGGGGTTGGGGATGGCGTTCTGGGACAGCCTGTGGCCGAGGCGGGAGGCGCAGTTCGAGTCGGGCAACGCGTCGACCAACTCCATCGTGCTCTCCAGGCGGCACGCTACGGTCTCACTGACCAAACAGGGTGCGCTGACCGGCAATCTGCGGGTCAACCTCTCCTGGCGGATGCGTACGTCCGACATCGAGGGAAGATCGCGGCAGAGCGGCCGGCTGCTGCGGCCGATGAAGCTCTTCAAGCCGGATGTGGTCCAGGCGCACACCCAGGGTGTGGTCAATGTCGACCTGGACCTGGGCTGCATGTACGAGCTGAAGGACGGCACCAAGGGCGTGGTCCAGCCGCTGGGCAACCTCATAGGCGACCTGAACGCACCGCCGTACATCCGGCTCAGCGGGGACGATCGCTTCGGGGCGCCGTCGGGCGAGACCGTCTACGTCAATCTCGACCAGCGCGACCAGATCAAGCGGCTGCTGTTCTTCGTCTACATCTACGACCAGACGCCCGCCTTCGACCGTACGCACGCCAAGGTGACGCTCTACCCGGGCAACGGCCCGCGGATCGAGATCGAACTCGACGAGCACGCCCCGGAGGCCCGCTCCTGCGCCGTGTTCACGGTGGAGAACATCAAGGACGAGCTGATCGTGCGGCGCGAGGTGAAGTTCGTGTACGGATTCCAGTCGGAGCTGGACCGGCTGTACGGCTGGGGCATGCAGTGGGGACGGGGCTACAAGTCCCGGACCTGAGCCGACGCCGGACGGGCCGCAGGCGGTTCAGGGCCACCTCGGGGGCCGTTCCGAGGCAGCGCCCCACGGCCGTCCCATGGCTGTCTCAGGACCGTACGAACTGCGGCCCCTGCGGTGGCAGCACGAAATTCGGGTCGGGGGCGGGCGCCGCAGCCGCGGCAGGCTGCGGGTAGCCGTAGGCGGGCTGGGCGGCGTCAGGCTGCGGATACCCGTACGCGGGCTGGGGAGCGGGCTGCGGGTAGCCGTAGGCGGGTTGCTGGTGCTGGTGCTGGAGGGTGGCTTGCAAGTCGGGGCCGGGGGCCGGCGCGGGCGGGAACGCGGGCGCGGGCGGGAACGCGGGCGCTGTTACGGGCGAGGGAACCGTTACCGGCGAGGGGACCGGGTCGGGCTCCGCCGCGGCCTCCGCCTCGTCGACCGAGATACCGAAGGCGGTCGCCAGACCGACCAGACCGGTCGGATAGCCCTGTCCCACGGCCCGGAATTTCCAGCCATCGCCGCGCCGGTAGAGCTCGCCACAGATGATCGCCGTCTCCTCGCCGGTCTCCGGCCGCACGTCGAAGACGGCGAGCGGGTCCCCGCCCGCCGATGCCGCGTCGTACAGCAGGATGCGCAGATCGCGCACCTGAGCGAATGCGGCTCCGTCGGAGGATGCGGCGATCACCACCTGATCGACCGAGGGGTCGAGCGCGTTGAGGTCGGCCTCGATGCTGTCCGTGAGGCCCTCGGGGACACTGCGCTTCGGTAGCCGTCGCACCAGGCCGGAGGGGTGGCGGGGCTGGTTGTAGAAGACGAAGTCCTCGTCCGAGCGCACGCGGCCACCGGCTCCGAGCAGCAGTGCCGAGGCGTCCACATCCGGAACCCCGGCACCCGGGGTCCAGCACAGCACGGCCTGTACGGCCATGGCGTCCAGAGGGACGTTCGAGCCTTTCACCATCGCGTGCGTCATGCCCGTCATCCTGCCTGCTGGCTGCCTGTGCGGACAACGCGGGGGGCGCACCGGATGTCTCGGCAGTGCGTCGGAACCACGTCATCCGCAGTACGTGGACCCGTCGGGAAATGGACGAGTTACCCGGAATTCATGCACGTAGGGAACTGTTGACACCCGTCCGTACGTACTATTACCGGCCATACGTTGTCCGGTCGGTCAGGCAGTTCGGGGGAATCACATGCGTCATTTCGGGCATATTGCGCCCGCTGCGAGAGAGGGTCTGTTCTTCCAGGAGCCGCGCGAATTCGGTGCGGACTCGCCGGCCGGCATGCTTTCGGCCGCCCTGGGAGCGACCCTGTACAGCCCTGCCACCAGGCCGCGACTTGCTGACGATGTCATCAAGCAGGCCGGGCGCGGTGTCGTCTCGATGGTGCTGTGCCTGGAGGACTCGATCGATGACTCCGAGGTGGACGGTGCCGAGGAGAACCTGGTCAGGCAGTTCGTAGACCTCGATGCGCGCGGATCCGAGGTGCCCCTGCTCTTCATCCGGGTCCGGGAACCGGGCCAGATAGTGGACCTGGTGAGTCGGCTCGGTCGCAGTGTCCGTTTGTTGTCTGGTTTTGTACTTCCGAAATTCACCGAAGAGCGTGGCGTGCCCTTCATGGAAGCGCTCGCCAGCGCCGAAAAGGCGTGTGGTCAGCGCCTGTTCGCGATGCCCGTTCTCGAATCGCCCGAGCTGCTGCATCTGGAAACCCGCAGGGAAGCACTCCGGGGAATCACCCGCACCGTCAACAAGTACCGCGAGCGGGTACTCGCACTGAGGCTCGGTGTCACCGACTTCTGCTCGGCCTACGGGCTCCGCAGGGCGCCCGACATGACCGCGTACGACGTACAGATCGTCGGGGCCGTCATAGCCGACGTGGTCAATGTGCTGGGCCGGGCGGACGGCACGGGCTTCACGATCACCGGCCCGGTGTGGGAGTACTTCCGGCTCCAGGAGCGCATGTTCAAACCGCAGCTGCGCCGCAGCCCCTTCCTGGAGGGCCGGGCCGAGGAACTGCGCACGGCACTGATCGAGCACGACCTGGACGGCCTGCTGCGCGAGATCGAACTCGACCGGGCCAACGGCCTGCTCGGCAAGACCTGCATCCACCCGTCGCACGTCGCGCCCGTGCATGCGCTGTCCGTGGTCAGCCACGAGGAGTTCAGCGACGCACAGGACATCCTGCGGCCGGAACGCGGCGGCGGTGGCGTCATGCGCTCCGCGTACACGAACAAGATGAACGAAGTGAAGCCGCACCGGGCCTGGGCCGAGCGGACCCTGCAGAGGGCCGAGGCCTTCGGCGTGGCGAGGGAAGACGTCGGCTTCGTGGAACTGCTGGCCGCGGGCCTCGCGGAATGAGCGGGCCTCGTGGAACGAGCGTGTCTCGATGAGCGAGCGCGCGGCAAGGAAAGAGACGGCGAACGTGGTGTGGTCGGGTAGCTGGGTGGCACAGCGACTGGGCGTCGAGCTCGTCGGCGACGGGAAGCCCGACGGCGACAGGGAGCTGAGGGACCTGCTGGGCCTCGCCCTGCGCCGCAACCCCAAGCGGGCCCACCTGCTCGTGTCGAACGTGCTCGGCAAACACGTGCCGCAGAAACCTTCCGTGGTGTACGGCGTCGGATTCGAGCTCGGCCGCCGGGTGCGCGAACTCCTCGGTGACGCCGAGGCGCACCGGGCGGTCGTGCTCGGTTACGCGGAGACGGCCACCGGTCTCGGCCACGCGGTCGCCGACGGGCTCGGCGTGGCGCCGTACCTGCATTCGACGCGCCGCCCCGTCGAGGGCGTGGAGCGGGCGGGCGGCTTCGAGGAGTCGCACTCGCACGCGACCTCGCACCTGCTGCTCCCGGAGGACCCGAACCTCCTGGCGGGCGAGTGCGGCCCGACAGACGCGGACACGGATGCATACACAGACGCGCCGCTGGTGCTGGTGGACGACGAATTCTCCACGGGCAACACCGTGCTCAACACCATCCGCGCGCTGCACGAGCGATACCCGCGGAGCCGGTACGTCGTCGTCGCCCTGGTGGACATGCGGTCGCCGACCGACCAGGGAAGGCTGACCGAGTTCGCCGCGGAGATCGGCGCACGCGTCGACCTGGTGGCGAGGAGCTCGGGCACGGTCACCCTCCCGGAGGGCGTCCTGGAGAAGGGCCGGGCACTGGTCGCCGCGCATGAGGGGGCCGGTTCCGCCGGTCCCCGAGCGACTGTCGAGCAGGGGCGCCGACCGTGCACCCGGGTGGACCTCCAGTGGCCCGCCGGTGTGCCCGACGGCGGACGGCACGGCTTCACCCCCGCCCACCGGGCCGCCCTCGAACCGGTCCTCCCGGCCATGGCCGCCCGTATCGCCGCGTCACTGGGTGAAGCCCGCCGTGTACTGATCCTCGGCTTCGAGGAGCTGATGTACGCCCCCCTCCGCCTGGGCACGGCCCTGGAGGACCACACCGAAGCCGAGGTGCGCTACTCGACGACCACGCGTTCCCCCGTCCTCGCCGTGGACGATCCCGGCTATGCGATACGCAGCCGGCTGGTCTTCCCGGCCCACGACAATCCGGCCGACGGCCCCGGTGACCGGTACGCGTACAACGTCGCGGGCGCCGGTTTCGATGCCGTGGTCGTGACCATCGACTCCACCGCCGACACCCCCGAACTCCACGCCCCCGACGGCCTGTTGGCGCAGCTCGCCGCGCACACCGACCACGTCCTGCTCGCGGTCGTCCCCTCGTACGTCCCGTCGGGCCTCCCCTCGTACGTCTCCGAACGGCAGGAACCCTCCATGCTGCCCGAGCCCCTCCGCGGCCCCGCCTTCTCCTCCTATGCGCCGGACGAAGTCGGCTGGCTGCTCCAGGACCTCTCGGACACCGAACTGGAGGCGCCCACCGAGGAGCGCGAGGAAGCGATACAGAGCGGTGGCGCGCACTACGCCGAGTCGCTCCCCGTCGAGTACCAGCCGTCCGCCCAGTACCAGAGCCTGTTCAAGGCGGCGCTGGACCTGTCGGCCGCACGCGTCGCCCGCGCCGTCGGCACCGTCACCGAGACGGTCCTCGCCGAGCGCGGCGCTCGCCCCGTACTGGTCTCGCTCGCCAGGGCCGGCACTCCCGTCGGCGTACTCATGCGCCGCTGGGCCCGGCACCGGCACGGACTCGACCTGCCGCACTACGCCGTCTCCATCGTGCGGGGCCGCGGCATCGACGCAAACGCCCTGCGCTGGCTGGCCGCCCACCACGATCCGGCGGATGTCGTCTTCGTCGACGGCTGGACCGGCAAGGGGGCGATCACGCGTGAACTGTCCGCGGCGCTCGACGGGTTCGACGGATTCAACCCCGAGATCGCGGTCCTGGCCGACCCGGGCGGCTGCGTCCGCACCTACGGCACCCGCGAGGACTTCCTCATTCCGTCCGCCTGCCTCAACTCCACCGTTTCCGGGCTGATCTCGCGGACCGTCCTCCGGTCCGACCTGGTCGGACCCGACGATTTCCACGGCGCGAAGTTCTACCGGGAGCTTGCGGACACCGATGTGTCCGGCCACTTCCTCGACACCGTCGCCGACCACTTCGACGAGGTCGCCGACGCCGTGGACGCCGAGGCCAAGGAGCTGCTCGCGGCCGACCGCGCACCCACCTGGGA
The DNA here is from genome assembly GCF_036002945.1 of Streptomyces sp. NBC_01224. NCBI lineage: Bacteria > Bacillati > Actinomycetota > Actinomycetes > Kitasatosporales > Streptomycetaceae > Streptomyces > Streptomyces sp. NBC_01224. Next base: position 6,320,841 of record NZ_CP108529.1, read on the forward strand.
GGGATGGGCCGCGGTGGAACGGATCAGCGAGGAGTACGGCATCCACGATGTGAACCTGGTCAAGCCGGGCGTCGGCGAGACGACCCGCGTACTGCTGCGCCGCGTCCCGTGGAAGATCCTCGCCAAGCGCGGCGCGGGCGCCGACCTCGAGCACATCCGCCTGCTGGCCGAGCAGCGGGGCGTACCGGTCGAAGAGATTGACGAACTCCCTTACACCTGCGTCGGGTTGATCCACCCGAAGTACACCAGGGGTGCGACGGGCGCGGACGGCAAGGCGGTGGAGTCGAAGTGACCATCCCGGCCACCGCGGCCACCCCGGCCACCGGGACCGCCCCCATGACACTGGTCGCCAGCGACCTCGACCGCACCCTGATCTACTCGACGGCGGCGCTCCAGCTCCCCATGCCGGACGCCGAGGCCCCCCGGCTGCTCTGCGTAGAGGTGTACGACCACAAGCCGCTCTCCTACATGACCGAGACGGCCGCGACACTGCTCGACGAACTCGCCCGCACCACGGTCTTCGTCCCGACGACCACCCGTACCCGCGAGCAGTACGGGCGCATCCATCTCCCCGGTCCCGCACCGCGGTTCGCGATCTGCGCCAACGGGGGGCACCTCCTCGTCGACGGCGAATCCGACCCCGACTGGCAGACGCAGGTCTCCCGCAGGCTCGCCGACGAATGCGCCTCGCTCGCCGAGGTCCGCGCCCATCTCCTGGCCGCGGCCGACCCAGCCTGGCTGCTCAAGGAACGGGTCGCCGAGGACCTCTTCGCCTATCTCGTCGTCGAACGCGCGCTGCTGCCCGAGGGCTGGGTCAAGGAACTGGGGGAGTGGGCGGAGACTCGCGGCTGGACCGTGTCCCTCCAGGGCCGCAAGATCTACGCCGTGCCGGGCCCGCTCACCAAGAGCGCGGCCATGAACGAAGTCGCCCGGCGCACCGGCGCCACGCTCACCCTCGCCGCCGGTGACAGCCTCCTCGACGCCGATCTGCTCCTCGCCGCCGACCGTGCCTGGCGCCCGGCCCACGGCGAACTCGCCGACACCGGCTGGAGTGCCCCGCACGTCGATGTGACGGCAGAGCACGGTGTGGCGGCGGGCGAGGAGATCCTGCGCCACTTCCTCAGGGCTTCGGGCCCGGGGGCAGGCGCTCTCGTCCAGCAGTAGCAGTATGTGACGACGGGACGGGCGGTTCCTGCCCGGTGGGACCAACGAGGAGCATGCGATGACCAAGGGTAACGAAACCAAGATCACGGACGAGCTGTACGCGTACATGCTGGCGCACAACCCACCGCTCGACGCGGTGCAGCGCGAGCTCGTCGAGACCACGTACGCACGCCTCCCCGACCAGGCCGGCATGCAGTCCGCCGAGGAACAGGGACCGCTGCTCGCCTTCCTCGTCCGGCTGACCGGGGCCCGGCACATCGTGGAGGTCGGGACGTTCACCGGCTTCTCCGCCCTGTCGATGGCACAGGCGCTGCCCGCCGACGGAAGGCTGATCGCCTGTGATGTCTCGGAGGAGTGGACCGCCTACGGCCGGAAGGCGTGGGAGAAGGCGGGCGTCGCCGACCGGATCGAACTCCGTATCGCCCCCGCGCTCGACACACTGCGGGCGATGCCGGCCGAGCCGCACATCGACGTCGCCTACCTGGACGCGGACAAGGGCAACTACATCCCGTACTGGGAGGAACTGGTGCCCAGGATGCGGCAGGGCGGTCTCGTCGTCACGGACAACGTGCTCTTCCACGGCAGGGTGACCGACCCGCAGGCGACCGGCGGAGCGGCGGCGATCAAGGAATTCAACGACCATGTGGCCGCCGATCCGCGGATGGACAGCGTGCTGCTCACCGTGTCGGACGGGCTGACGCTCTCCCGTAAGCGGTAGGAGCCGCAGGCCGTGACTCCGATTGCCCGCTCTCAGCCGCAGCAACCCCCGCCGCAGCAGCCGCCACCGCCGGCCGACGGTGCGGCGGGCGCGGACTTGGCCGACGAGCCGCCCACGGCCACGGTGGAGAGAAGCTTCACGGTGTCGGCGTGCCCGGCAGGGCAGGAGGCCGGGTCCGAGGACTGAGCCATCGGGCGGCTGAGTTCGAACGTGTCTCCGCAGGAGCGGCAGCGGTACTCGTAACGAGGCATGGCCCCAGGCTATCCGGCGCCGGCCCGGGGCAGACAGACATGACGGCCGACCGGTGGTACGGGGACGTGGTACGGGTCACGGACGGCGGACAACGGGCATCGTCGGCGGCGTTGCCTTCCGGCCCATCCGCGTCTCCCGCGCGGCCTCGTCGGGATGGCGGGCCCGCCAGTACGGGTTGTCGTGCGGAAGACCGCCGCTGACCCGCCCGTACATCCCGAACATCATCAGCATCAAGCCGACCACAAAGCTGAACAGCACATTCTGCATGTGGAAGGCGAGGAAATTGTAGTCGGTGTCGAGCAGCGCGAGATTGATGAATCCGCTGAGGATGAAGGCGACGCCCAGAATCATGTTGAGCGTCGAGGCGAAGTTGCCGCCGATCACCATCCCGATGAACAGCAGCAGGCCGACGCAGATGGACAGGACGCTGAGGGCACCGTTCGTGTTGAGACCGGCGACCGTGGCACCGCCGGTGCTGAAGAAGCCGATCTCGTTGATCAGCCCCAGGATTCCGAAGGCGAGAAGCACCAGCCCCATCAGTCCCGCCCCGACCCGGTAGACGCGGTTCAGCCGGTGATCGACTGGAAGGTGTTTGTCGAGCTGGGTGACCTTACGGCGGCGCCGCGGGGTCTGTCGTCCGGTGGCGTGCAGTACATGGGTGGCCATTTCGGCCTCCTTCGCGCGTACTACCAGGATCCGTCCACGGGGATGCTGCCGCACATCAGAAGGGCCGAGGGACCCGAACCCGGCGTATCAGAACCCGACGTATCAGGAGAGCTGCCGCCGCCCCCGCACATCACCCGCCGGCCCCGCGCTCCTCACGGATCTCGGAGACCACCCGCGCCGCCGTCTGCCGTACCGCTTCGGTCTCGGCCAGAAAGTGCCAGTAGTCGGGGTGGCGCCCCTCCAGACCGGCGACGGCGCGCTCCAGCCGGGCCACGGCATCGTCCAGCGGACGGGCATGACGCGGATCGGGCGTGTTGCGCCCGGCCATGGCCAGGCGCTGGGCGTCCCGGATCGCGAACCGGGTTCGCTGGATCTCCTGCTGCGGGTCCTTGGCCACATCGTTCAGCCGGTGCAGCCGGTCGCCGGCCGCGGACACCGCCTCGTCCGTGGCGTTCAGCAGGGCGCGCACCGTGCTCAGCCGGGAGGTCGCATCGGCCCACCGCTGCTCGTCCCGAGCCTTGGCGGCTTCCTTCAGCTTCTCCTCGGCCTGCCGCACATTGGTTGCCGCCTGCTCCGGCACCGGCTGGAGGTCCTGCCAGCACGCCGCAGAGAACCGCCGCCGCAGCTCGCTCAGCACCGGCTCCACGGAGCCCGCCCGGGTCGTCAACGCCTGGGCGCGGGTACGCAGAGACACCAGCCGGTGGTCGATCTCGGCGGCCCGTTCGGGCAACTGGGCCGCCTCTGCCCGTACCGCCTCGGCATCGCGCAGCACCCGATCGGCACGCTGCAGGGTCTCCGGAACGCCGTGCCGACCGGCGCCCTGGTTGAGCTTGGTCAGCTCGGGAGCGAGGGCCGCCAGCCGCGCGGCGAGGTCGTCCGCCCGCAATCCGGACGCCCGCACCGCATCGAGAGCATTGCTCGCACCGAGGAGCGACTGCCGGGCCCGCTCCACGGCGGGCGCGAGCCGGGCGAGCTGCGTCTCCGCGTTGCCCAGCAGCGGCCCGAGCCCCTGCGCGAACCGGTCCAGCTCGGCCTTGACCCGCACCAGCTCGTCCTTGGCCGTGGTCAGCTCGGTCCTGGCACGGGCCGCGACGGCCGGCTCCAGATCGTCCCGGTCCAGGTCGTGTGCGTCGACTGCGGTGATGTACGTATGACTGGCCTCGTCGATCCGCCGCCCGAGAGCAGCGAAGTCATCCACGGCCTTGCGCGCACCGGGCGAGCTGTCCACCGCAGTGATCGTCTCGATCGAGATCCGCAGATCGCGCTGGGCCGTGTCCAGCTCGTAGAAGGCGGCAGCGGCAGCGTCCTTCGCGGCCTGCGCAACGGCGCGCTGACTCTCCCCGCGCCCGCCGAACCAGCGCCTCGTACCGCCACCGGCGAACGCGGCCGGCAACGCGGCGGCGAGCAGCGGCACCGGCAGCAGCATCAGCACAAGGACGTCCCCGACACCCCTGACACCCCTGGCGGCGGAACTCTCACCCGCTCTCGCCTGCGGCCGCGCGTGTGTCGCCGTCACATCCCTCTCCCGTGCCGTTTCGCCCTGCCCGGTACATTCTCCCACCAGGTAAGGACGAACACACGGGTCGGTTAGTTCACGCTTCGGACCGTGACTTGGCCGTTGTCGCTCCGGGCCTTCACCACATGGCTGCTGTCGTCGCTGCGCGGCGCGTCCACCGAGACTTGTCCGTTGTGGGCGACGGCGTCCACCGCATACCTCACGGAGCCGCCCGGCAGATCGATGGTGATCCCGCCGTTGTCACTCTCGGTGTCCACGAGATCGGGCACGGAGGTGAACCCCAGCCGGATCATGCCGTTGTCGGACCGAGCCGATACGGACTTGGCCGAGATCCCTTCGGTGGCGATGCCACCGTTGTCGCTCCCCAGTTTGAGCGGCCCGCTGGAGTCCCGGACGGTCACCTTCCCGTTGTCGGCGTGGAGCGTAAGGGGAGTGTCGAAGCCGGACGCGACGACCTTCCCGTTGTCCCCCTTGACGACCACGGCCACCCCGCGCGGCACCTTCACCTGGTGCTGCGAGGCACAGTCGCTGATCACGGCCCTGCACTTCACCTGGAGCGTGAGCGTGTCGTCCTGCATCTTCCACTTGGGATCGGGCCCGTTCCCGAGAACCACCCACCCGTCGACATGACGGGTCACCTCGACTTTCCGTACATCGGCCGGTACGAGCTCCAGAGACGTGTCACCGGAGTAGATGGTCAGCGTCTTCCCACTGAGCGCGAAGGACTTGTGCTCGGCGGGCGCGTCGCCCGGATCCGTACTGCCGCAGCCGGTGAGGGCAAGACCGAGCAGCAGGGCCCCACCGGATGCGATGAGAGTGCGGGTACGGAGTGCCACGATGATCTTTCCCCCAGGTCGTACGGCGGGCGGTCCCGACCGTGTGCGCCTCACCGTACGTACTCCGGCCCACCCGGCAGAATCCGGACGGCTACCGTATGAGGGGTGGGGATATCCCCCGGACGCCGCTGCGGCTGCCCCGGCTGCGGCTTGGCCCCTGCCGCCTCGTTCGCTGCCGTCCGGGCGGCCGTTTGTGACCGCGGGCCGTAGTCCATGTACGCTGTTGCCTCATCCACGGGTGCGTAGCTCAGGGGTAGAGCGCTGCTCTTACAAAGCAGATGTCGGCGGTTCGAAACCGTCCGCGCCCACCAGTCAGAACGCCCCCGCAGCGACTCGCTGCGGGGGCGTTGACGGTAGTACTTGACGGCAGTTCCTCATGCGCATCGGGTAGCGGTGGGCTGCGTGAGTAGAAACCTTCTCTACGAGTTCAAGGCGCCGCACAAGCGCGGCGCGCGCCGCAGCCCCCGGCTGGGGGCTGCCTCTGTCTTCGCCCCGGCTGCCCCTGGTCGGGCGGCGGCGCACCGAGCGCGGACGCCCAGCTCGAGAGAAAACGGCCGGCACGGGGGTGGGGGAAACCCGCTGTGGCTGGGGCTCGGTCGGCTCCACGGCTTTAAGCCCGGAGAACTGAGCTGATGTGCGCCGATCCCGCGCATCGGGAGCCGTGCCAGTTGAGTGTCCAACTGCGTGACAACGCCGACGCACAGCAGCGGACGAGAGTGGACGTCTGCGGACCATGAGTGCAGGTGAGAGCCGCGCCAGCCCAAGGCAGCGCCCCCGCCCAAGTTGCTTCGGGACGAAGAGGTCATCGTCCAACGCCTCGCCATCACGGTTCCGCTGTCGCGGCTTGCTCTGGCAAACAGCTCCAAGCAGCGTGGCTGAGGCCGGTGGGGGTGCAGCGAGGCACACGCGCGCCTAATCGATCGGCGCGCCCGCCGTCGTCGCTGACTTTCGTCGGCTGAGGTTCGTGCCACGACCGTGCCAGATGCAGGGGTCAGTCACGGTCAACACCGGTGTCCTGCGATCGAGTACAGGCCCGCTGCCTCGGCCGGAGAAGCCGCAGATCAGGCATCAGATCACCCAGCCTCTCTCCTAGAGTGGTGATCACACGTCGGGTGGGCCGGACACGGGGCGGGGAGTTTCCAGGCGAAGGACGAGTGCACGCAGGGCGCGAAGTTCGGTGTCCAGGGCCTGTGCGCCTTTGCGGCTGAGGGTGATCCATGTTCGGGGGCGCCGACCGGCGTAGCCCTTCTCCATAGTGATCAGGCCTGAGTCCTCAAGCACCTTCAGGTGCCGGGAGAGGTTTCCGTCGGTGACGGCCAGTTGCTTCTTCAGGAAGCCGAACTCGACCCGGTCGGCTTCGCGGGCGACGGTGAGGATGCCGAGCCGCACGCGCTGGTGGACGGTATCGTCCAGCGACTGAGTCGGATGCAGTCCTTGCTGGTCGTCCGGCGTAGCGGCGCTCACGAGATGACCGTACGCGCACCGGCGGCGTCGGGCGCGGCTCGGCGGTGAGCCGTCGTCCACTCGGACAGACCAGCGAGGAGCAGGATGGCGGCGAGCAGGAGCGCCTTGGCCTGCGGTCCGTCGGTCCAACCGGGGTGGGCGGGGTGCGCCCAGGGGAGCCACCCAGTGCCCCAGGAGGCTCCCAGGTAGCCAGTGAGCAGCAGAGCGTGAGTGGTGCCAGCCGCTGCGGCGATCCAGCTGCGTTCGGCCATGCCGAGGGCCAGGAGTCCGATGCCGACCAGGTACCACGGGGAGGCATAACTGTTCTCCAACAGTGCGGCCTCCCATGGCTGGTTCCTGCCGAACAGCAGTATTACCAGTGCTGTCGTGATCGCCACGGTAGTCGCCGCGGTTGCGCGAATCCACACCCTGCGGCGGGGGACTATGCCCCGAGTCTCGCCACGCAGGCGATACCAACGGGCGAAGACGAACCATGCCAAGGGGAGGAGCGCGAACCACATGCCCCAGGCCGCGAAGCGCAGGACGGCGCCGTCGAACTCGCCCTTCAAGCAGGGAGCTTCCGGCTCATGGACGACGCACAGGCTGGTTAGTTCGGCGTAGGCGAAGGCTGGATAGGATCCGATGCTGCGCCCGTGGGCTCCAAAGTTGAAGGCGTACCTGGCGACCGGAGTGGCCGCCAGCGCGAGGAGGCCGAAGCCGAGGAGGGGGACCCACGAGCCGTTCAGCTGCGCGCGGGTTCTGACCCGCAGGCCTTCCGTCGCTGCCAACAGGCCAGCCGCGTGCGCCCTCGGTTCGGATTCCGCGCCGCTCAGTGCGGGTGTTCCCATGATTTCCCCCTGTGGTCGCGCTTCGGCAACGCTGAGAGGCGGATCACCGGATGACCGTCCGCCGAACATTAACTTTGCAATGCAAAGTACATGGCAGTCAAGAGCACGCGGCGCGCCGTCCCACCCAAAGTGCCTCCTCCGAAGGGCAATTCACGGTCGGAGAGGGCGGCAACCTACCGCTGGGGCGTCCCGCGATCACCACGAGACGGGCGGTACAGCAGCGGAGTGCAGCGACCATCGCAACCACCCCCGACCCTCGGCAGCTCCAGGCAGCCGACTGGCCGACCGAAGAGACCTCAGCGACCACACCGCCCATAGTTCGCATCGAGGGACAGGCTGAGTATCTAACTGCGTGACAATGCCGACGCATAGAAGCGGACAACCGCGCACACTGACGGACTATCTCGTCGGTCATCGTGTGGTCGGTGAAGACTGCGTCGGCGCGGTCGCCGGGGAGCACCGGGAGCGCCGTCTCGACCACGCGCCCAGTGGTGTCGGTCACCACGCGGGTGATCGCGAGAACGGCTAGGGCCGAGCGGATTCGAGGGGTCGCCGTTTCCTCTGGCGTCGGGAAGCGTGCGCTGACCTTCTCCCGGAACTCGGCCAGTGGCGGGCGGAGCTCTGTCAGCCGCGCCTCCACCCCCTCGTACCAAAGCGACTTGCCGGGCACGTCGCCGGCGCCAGGTCGCGGGGGACGTAGATACAGGCCAGGCTGTGCGGTGACTCCCGCTCGTGACTGAGGCAGAGGAATTCGGTCAGTGGGCTGCTGGCCGACACTCTCAGCAGAGCGGTCAGATGCCGCACTGCTGGGTGCCCATCTCCTCACTGGGCCACCTCCCTCGGTGGGATGGGGGCGACCGGCGGGTGGCAGGGTCAGTTGCATGCCTCGTAGACCACGGGGACGCCGATCGGTGCCACGGCGGGGGAGGAATGCGCGCACTCACGGTGCGTGCCGATCAGGCACGCACTCGACCTGTAGGGGACGGCCTTCGCGTGCGTCACGCGTGGCTGCTGACGAGGAGGCATCAGAGAGCCTCCGCCGGTGCGAACCAGGTGTGCGAGAAGGGGGCGTGAGGTGCGGCCGCCGAGCGCAGCTTCGTACACTCCTCGCTGGCCAGTACGTACGGGCGGACGAGCGCGGTCCCCCTCGCCTGCGAGAACGTGCATGCGGTCTCGACACTGCCCCACGAGCAGCGTCGGCCAGTTGGAGAGTCCGAGGTGAACGACCTTCGGTCGGTCAGGAGTTAAGGGGCGGCGGTGCCGGCCCTTCGGAGGGTACCGCTCACTGGTGCGTGAGACGGCACAGCGGATACGGACCGGCTGCCTTCACGCGCCCAGATCGCCCAGGAGTGCGGCGTCGGCGAGAACGTGGTCCGCCGGGCACAGAAGCTGCTGATCTCCCAGGGGGTTCTGGAAGGCCGCGCGGGCTCCGGCACGTATGTTGCCGAACCTCGTCGGCGCGTTCCGGTGGTCCGCTCCTCGGCACGCGAGCAGCGTGACGATTCCACATTCTGTGCGGACATGAAGGCCGTAGGTAAGTACGGGGACTGGGAGAGCCGGACCGAGGCCAAGGTTCCGGCTCCGATTGAGATCGCGACGCGCCTCGGTATCGCTGAAGGCGACCTGTGCGTCCGGACCGCGTACGAGTTTCTGGCCGATGGCAGGCCGGTGCAACTGTCGACGAGCTGGGAGCCGTACGACCTCACCGCCGGCACACTCGTCGTCCTCCCAGAGGGCGGGCCACACGCCGGGGAGGGTGTCGTGAACCGCATGGCCGCGATCGGTATCACGGTCAGTCATGCTGTGGAGCAGCCGGAGCCGCGGCAAGCGAATGCCGCGGAGGCATCGCTCCTTGGCATCCAGAAGGCCGCCCTGGTCACGCACATCCGGCGGACGTACTACAGCGACCAGGGGCGGCCCGTGGAGACGGCTGACATCGTGGTGCCCGCCGCTCTGTGTGAGATCGTCTACGAGGTTTCCATCGGCCGTTAACGGAGCGCCACTCGAGGGGGAAGTGATGGGGTCGCTCGGATATGGTATTGGCGCCTTGGTCTGGGGTGCGCCTGTTGCTGCTCTGCTGGTGGGGGTGCTCACCGCGATTGCGGTCGTTCGATGGCGGCGGAAGGCAATCGCAGCCTTGGAACGCGCCGAGCTGGACGCAGACGTACAGCAGAGTGCTAAGCGGCCAGCCGGAACAGGCCCCACCCAGGTGCAGCTTATTCGTGGACAGCGAAACCCCCGGCAGGCAACAGAGAAGGGCTGACCTGCGGCGATATGCGAGACGCACGGGACCTCTGGAGTCGGTGCGCCGTCCGTGCTCCTGTCCGCGGTGTCTGCGCCTCCCCTGGTGCGGCCGGCGCTGGGAGCATTCCGGCGTCTGACCGGTCGCGATGCCGGAGACGGAAGGGGGCGGGATGACTCAGTCGAAGTGCGGGGCTCCCACGCAGAGCGGTGGCCGGTGCCAGAGCAAGGCGATCATCGGTAGCTCGCGGTGCGCCAGGCACCAGGGGGCGTGGTCCGCTTATGGGGTGGAGCAGCGGAAGAAGAAGGAAGCCGAAGGGAAGATGCGGAAGCTCCGGAAGAAGCGATGACGGGGTCTGCCGACTTGCGGGGCTGACATCCACGTTCGACATCGACGAGTGCGGACGCACACGGCTCCGGGCGGTCCCTCGCGGGTGCCCAGGCTGGGGCGAGGGCACCGGGGGCGGGGATCCGGCCGAACTTACAAAGCAGATGTCGGGGTTCGAAACCGTCCGCGCCCACCAGTGCGAAGGCCCCCAACCGATCATGGTTGGGGGCCTTTGACATCTACTTCTGACATGAACGGACGCGGTCACCCACCGTTGGGAACTTCCCGGCGAGATCCTCGAACTCACCGAAGCGCCGGAAGCAGGCGTCGCCCGCGAGGTCCTGGAGGAGACCGGCATCCACGTCGAGGCTGACGAGCTGACCGGCGTCTACAACAACACGACACGAGGCAGGTCCACAGACTGCCCGACTCGACGGAAGCTTACGGGGCCGTGATCACTCGCCCCAAAGCAGCTCCAGCCCAAAGCCGCTCCACCGACCTCACTATCCGCTGCTGTGTCATGACCGATGCAAGGTCCGGTCACTGCGCAGCGGTATGAAGTCCCAGTACAGCCTCTGCTCCTCGTCCACTACGGGCGTGTGGTCGTTGAGGGGCTGGTTGGTCTCGAGAGACGTGGCGATCGTCTCCATGAGCACCGGCAGGGACGTCCACATCTCGTGTGATCCGCGCATAAGGCCTTGCTCGGCCTCGGCTTCGTGGACGCGCCCCCGGTCGATCTCGGGACGGTGGTCCAGTACAAGGCAACCCCCGCAGACGTTCCGCGCAATGGGGATCAACTGCGGATGTCCGTACAGGACGTTGCTGACCCCAGTCTTCATGAAGTCGTAGTCCGCCTCCTCTCCTTCCTCATCCGCCGTGCGCTTGTCGTAGAACCTGGTGAAAAGTTGCCACTCAGCCGCTGTCTCGTGTGCACTCATCGGTCTGTAGAACCCTGGCAGCAGCGAGACCCGCTGGTCGAGGAGACCGTCGTGCCGCGACAACGACATCACCAAGGGCTGCAGCAGTGGCCGGCCGATGACGCGTTCGGCTGCGGCGATGTCCGCCGGATCCGCGGGCGGCGCCAGCGCAGCGTAGGTCGCCGGGGCGTGCTCGGCCAGCCAGTTCTCGATTCGCGTCCACGACTCACTGATCGGCGCGGTCATGGCACGGCATCCTGCCAACTGGCGCTGACAACCTCCTGGGAACAGCCGGACGGTGGCCGTGACCCCGATGCATCCGACTGGGGCCGTCTCTGGGCCGTGCGAGGGGACTCAACGATGACAGGCGACGACAGCCGCCGACCGCCAACCCGCAGGCCAGAAGGGCGGCGGCTGGAGTGCGTGCAGGTCAGGAAGGTGCCGCGTCACTTCTTCGGATCGAACTCCTGAAGCGGATGTCGCAGGTCCGAATCTTGCCGGGGCACAGGGTGAAGAGCCGGCTCAGGAGGGGTTTCCTCCGAGGTTGCCCCTTTGCCGTGGGTCACGTCCGCAGTCCGGTGCACGAGCGGGTACGAGCTACTCGGCGCAGCCTCAGTATGTTCTGCGGCGCAGGCTCCGCACGAAGAGCGGCACCGACAACAGGAGCAGGACTCCTTCGACAGCCAGGCTGACCAGCCCGAGTGGCTCCGTCCAATTGCCGATGTCGTCGCTGTAGTCGGGCAGTCCCGGACCCCTGGAGAGGATGTAGCCCAGCAGAGGACCGACGGCGACCACTGTTGCCAGCAGCCATCCCAGTCGAACGAGGCCGATGAGGAGCAGCACGGCGGCGACCACGGCCGCGATCTCCAGGACGTGGTAGGCGACGCCGATGTAGTAGGGGTCCCTCGTTGCACTGATGCCGCCTTGGTCCACGACATGGATGGCGGCCACCGCGAGGCACAGCAGGGCTCCCGCCCACCTGGCCACCCAGGTAGCCTCCGGCGCCCCCGCGGTGTGGTGTGACATGCGGAGGTACCTTCTCCTTCCTTCAACGCGCGTGCCTGCCGCGCCGCGATCCCATCTGCCCGGTTGACTCCTGAACAGGCAGCGCGTCGCGCTTGTGTCAGATCCCAGCCTCAGCGGGCGGCTGCCTGCCGTCGCCCCCGACAGTGCAGACGAGTGACACAGAAGAGGTACCGTCGCGGACGGCGCTCCTCCACCAGCAGTCCGGGCGTCCATGGCGTCGGGACCCCGCAGGCCTGGCGGGCAAAGCGCCGTTGCCGCGCAAGGGCACCGACCCCAACGCCACCAGTGACGGATGCTGCACCAGCCAGGCCACCGAAACCGCCTCGGCGTCAGCCGGTTGCAGCTGCGGCTGACCGCCAGTTTTCGGGCGCGCGGCAGTGGTTGCTGTACAGCAGCGGAGTACAGCAACCACGGCGATCGCAGTCGACCTCCAGTGGCCTTTGGCAACCCCATGACCAGCGTCCTGGACCGCAATGACCTCGCAGCCGAGAGTCCGGGACGAAGGGGTCGCGCCAGACGCGTGCCAGATCGTGCGGGGCACCACGGGTAACACCGGGGCGTAGGTTGACGCCCCGGTGTGCGTCAGCGCCGCCAAGCCCCAGGTCGGCAGGGCGATCAGCCCTGAATCACCTGAGCTTTCCAAGCTGAGGGCGCTCTGCCTGATGGATACCTGGTCGACCCCTCAGCCGCTCAATCCCATCTCGCCCGCGCGCACCCCGGCCTGGAACCGCGAGCCCGCGTCGAGGGCGTCGAGTAGGCCGGCTACGCGGCGACGGTAGGTTCGCAAGGACATGCCGAGCTCCCGCGCGGCTGTCTCGTCGGTGGCGCCCGATCCCAGGGCGCGCAGGACCGTTCGGCTCTCGGCATCGAGCTGGGGGTGCTCGCCGCGCAGGAAGGCTTGGAGGTCGGTGGCGGTCTCCCAGGCGGCTTCGAACAGCGCGTATACGCTGCCGACCAGGGTGGGTGCGGTGGTCAGGGTGTATTCGCGGCCGCCAGGGGTGTTCAAGCCAGCGAGGATCGCGAACCGGCGGTCGACGATGATCGTTTCGTGAGGGAGGGCGGTGGCGGCGATCCGCACGCGGGCGCCCTTGCCGACGAGTTTGCTGAGATGCTCGCGGCTGTGCTCGTCGGCGAGCGAAGCCGGGCTGAACAGCTTGCGGATCTGTTGAGTGTCCCTGTTTCGGAGTCGGTCGCCGACGGCCTGCCGTGCTCCGGGGCGGGACCAGGTGTTGAGGTCGCGGGCGGCACAGATGAACTCCACGTGGACAGAAGAGAAGACCTGCTCGGTCCGGGCGAGGAGTTCCAGGTCACCGCGGATCGTCACGATGTCTGTCACTCCGCCATTCTGCCCGATGGCAGCAAGCTGCCACGGGTTCGCAGCCCGAACACTGCACCGTCCAGGCTGAGTTCATGAGAAACGAATTCCGCCTCGGTAGCGACCTTCTGATGAACCGGATCGGCTTCGGGGCCATGCGCCTGCCCACGAACAGCTTCCATGGGCCGGCGCGTGATCCCGGAACCGGTCGCGCCGTCCTGCGCCGGGCCGTGGAGCTGGGCGTCAACCACATCGACACCGCCGCCTTCTACACCAGCGGCGACGGCACCGTTCGTGCCAACGCCCTGATCCGGGAAGCCCTTCACCCCTACCCGGCCGACCTGGTCATCGCCACCAAAGTCGGCCCGGCCCGTACTCCCGACGGCGGCTTGGCCGCAACCACCGATCCTGCGGCCCTGCGACCGATGGTCGAGGAGAACCTCGAAACCCTCGGAGTGGATCGCCTCGATCTGGTCTATCTGCGCATTGGGGGCATCATGCCGCCGCAGCACGGCGAATCCGTCGCCGAACGCTTCGAGGCGCTGGCCACGCTGCGCGAGCAGGGCCTGATCCGCCATCTCGGTCTGAGCAACGTCGACGCCGGCCACCTCGCCGAGGCCCGCGCGATCGCACCCGTCACAGCCGTCCAGAACCACTTCCACGCCGCCAAGCGCGATGACACAGAGGTCCTGGCTGTCTGCGAGGACGCCGGCATCGCCTACGTACCGTTCTTCCCGCTGGGCGGCGGCCTGAGCGACCTCACCGGTGACCGAATGGTCAAGGTCGCGGACCGGCATGGCGCCACGGTCCCTCAGATCGCCTTGGCCTGGCTGCTTGCCTCTTCCCCGGTCACTCTGGCCATCCCGGGCACCGGCTCCATCGCCCACCTGGAGGAGAACACCGCCGCCAGGCGGATTGTCCTCACCCAAGAGGATCTATCCGACCTCACCTGACGCGAGGACCGCTCCGCGACGCCGTTGATGGGCAGAGCCCTACGGAGGGTCGCCCGTCATCCCGCTGCCGCGGGCCGAACTGACGACCATCCCGGGCACCGGCTCCATCGCCCACCTGGAGGAGAACACCGCCGCCAGGCGGATTGTCCTCACCCAAGAGGATCTATCCGACCTCACCTGACGCGAGGACCGCTCCGCGACGCCGTTGATGGGCAGAGCCCTACGGAGGGTCGCCCGTCATCCCGCTGCCGCGGGCCGAACTGACGCCTGACGGCTACACCGGCTCCGGGCGGCGGGGGACAGGGCAAGGGGGCTTCGCGGCAGGGGGCACCTCCGATCGGTGTGCGGTCTGGTTCGCTGACGTGACGTCCCGGAAGGATCACCAGTGGTTGACAGCGGGTCGGCGGGCAAGGAGACGTACACGTGACCGGTGAGCAGTCCACGCCCAACGCAAAGGGCCCGGCACGGGTGCAGATGCCGCCAACGGACTCAGCGCGCTGGGTGTCCTGGACGACGAGGGTCGTCAGCCAGCCGCCTTGGCGATGATGCGCTCCATCTCCTCTGGGCCGAAGGCCCGCAGAGTCGTGGAACGGACGTTGCCCACCGCACCGAGCTGCAGGAGTGCTGCCGTGGCAGTTTCGTCGTCGGGCGCCTCGACGATGGCCACGAGGTCGTACGGACCGACGGTCCAGTAGATGCTCAGGAGCTTCGCCCCGAGCTTCTGTACCGCTGACCCGAAGGCCTCGGCGCGCTTTTCGGTGTCCTTGTAGTTTTGGACCCCTTGATCGGTCCAGCTCAGCAAGGTGACGTACGTCGGCATGTTTTTTCACCTTCACGAGGAGACGCATCGTGAGGCCAAGCCTGGACATCCGGGCCAGAACCTGCACGAGATACGCACCCGAACGAGCAACACGAGCGACCACAGGCATCGAGGGGCAGGCCGACATCCACGCCTGACATCAACGACAGCGGACACCAACGGTCGCCGCGGTTCTCTGCGGAGTAGATGCAGTCATACAGCCGTAGCGATCCAGGGCCGCTGTTTTCCCTCACGAATGCATGGAGAGCGTTTCTGAACGCCGCTCGGCGACTCTTCGGATCAGCTCGGCGTTACCCGTTCTCGCAATCACTCGCGTCAGGAGGGGCCTCGGTCCAGCAGCGCCGCAGCCATGAAGCGCGAATGGGGACGTAGCCCACGGTTGGGTCCGGGACTGGCAACGGGGTGCGGTCAGCGGCTGCGCAAGGCCTCGTCGAGTCGCCGAAGTGCGCGAACCACTCCGCGCGTGTTTTGAAGGGAGCGGGCGGTGGCTCGTCGACATAGCCGAGGGCCGTCTTCCGGAAAACGGCAAGGGGCTGTGCGTCCGCACAATCAAGCGTCAGGTCGATTCCGGCTGCCATGGGGGACCGTACTGTGCGCCTCTGACAGTCGGGTCATGGCCGAAGGAGCGGGTATCAGCGAATTGTGGTCTGAGCCAGAGTCGGATCGAGGCGACGGTGACGGTGCCGTGGAAAACGTAGGCCCGCTTGTCGTGGCGAGTAACCACGGCCCGGAAGTTCTTGCTTCCGTTGATGGTCCGCTCGACTTCGTCTGTGGCGATTGTCCACGGGCCCGTCACGATTCAGGCACTTCTGGCGCAACGCATTCCGGGCAGGACGTACGGTGTCACCTCACACCCGTACATCCCATGGGGGGATCTCATGTCGAACGGCTACCCGCCGCCGTCCCAGCCCGGTCAGCAGCCGCCGCCGCAGTGGGGGCAGCAGCCACCGCAGCCGCCGTACCAGCAGTGGCAGCAGACGGGCCCAGGGTGGGGTGGTCCCCCGCAGCCGCCGAAGAAGTCGAAGACCGGGCTCATCGTGACGCTGTCCGTGCTCGGCGGCCTGGTCCTGCTCGGGGGGTGTGGCGCCCTGGTGGCCGTGGTGGGCAGCGGCTCGACGCACGAGAGCAGCGCCACGGGGGAGAGCCCGGTGGATGAGGCGCCCGAGAAGAGCGCACCGGCCGAGAGCGCCCCTGCGGAGAAGCCGGCCGAGAAGGCGGATGCGGGTCCGGAGGCGGACGTGAAGCTGTCCGGCTGCGAGGTCAACGACGTGACGAATTGGCCGTCCGCGATGGTGAAGATCGAGAACGGGTCGAAAGAGACATCGAACTACATCATCAGCGTGGAGTTCCTCAACAAGGCGGGGACGCGGGTGGGGGATGCGCTCGCAGCGTCGAACAACGTGGCGGCGGGACAGAAGGTGGAGACGAAGGCGCAGTCGTTGGACAAGGTGTCGGGTGAGGTGACGTGCAAGGTGACGAAGGTGACTCGGTACGCGTCGTAGGTAGTCGTCCGAGCGTGTCGACACCCCGTCACCCGGGCGGGTGGCGGGGTGTCTGTCCTACCGCCGTGGCGACCAACGCTGTCCATTCCATGGCCTGGAGACTATGAGTCCGCCGAGTCTGGCGGCCAGGGGCCCATGACTCTTCTGTCACCGCATCCTGGGGCGCCCTCCCGGGGCCGTCTCGGGGCCGTGGAAGGGCGCTCAACGATGACCGACGCTGACAACTGCCGACAGCTCAGCAGCAGGTCACGGCGTTGATCGATGACGTGACCGCAGGTCGGGAACCCGGCGTGTCACTTCTTCGGCTTCTGAGCTGTTGGTTCGTCGGAATGTGAAGCGTGTGGGGTGGTTGGGGAGCGAAGAGCATATGTGAGTGGCCCGGTGGACCAGGGCTTCAGCCACGGGTCATCATGACCAGCGCAACGGGCACCGTCACCACTCCACAGATGGCCAGGAACCCGCCAACGCAACGTAGGAAGCCCTCAGGCACCGCACGTGCCTCGGCCTGCTGCCGGGGACTCTGCTCCAGGCCGTTCACGACGAAGGAACGAATCCGAGCAGCCCCGCTCTTCGTTGCAAAGGTTCCCCCTACCACGATCACCACCAATCCCCAGATCAGCAGGAACGGGCCCGGATCGGGCTCAGTTCGACCGGCGAGAGGCATCGGTTGCCACCTCCTGGACGGACTCCATGATTGTGGACCACGGCAGCTCTTGAACTTCTGGGCCCTCGCGAGGTTCATGCAATGGCCAGACGTCAGGGCCGTAGACGAGATCCACGTCGGCCTTCCGCAGTGACTCGATGTGCCCCTGCCATGCCGGATGTCTTGCATGAGCTGCGTTGACCCGGGGGAACACCACGACGGGGACGCCGATCGTGCCGAGCGCCTCGCTCACCTGCGTCAGGGCTTGGTTGTCGGCGATGCCCGTCGCGAGCTTGGCGATGTAGTTCGCACTCGCGGGGGCGACGACGTAGCAGTCGGCGACCGGGTGGGGGCGGGGCTCAGTCGGCAGACGAGGTGTGTCCCGCACCGGCAGGCCGGTCAGTGTCTCCAGCCGGTCCAGCTCGCCGTTGGCCCTCAACCATCGGCCGGCATTCGGCGTCAGGGTCACGGCTACCTGCCAGCCGAGGGCGATGGCCGGCTCCACCAGTCCAGCGCGCAGCGTCTCGATTCCATCGGCTGCCGTACCTACGACTGCCAGCACCCCGCGACTGCCTGAGCTCACCGTTCCACCGCCCCGTATCGGTCCGTCCCCAGGGTCAGCAGTACAGCAGAGAAGTACAGCAACCACACCGACTACCAACAACCGTGGCTGATCCCTGCAGCCCGTGCGGCCGGGCCGACAGACCTCAGTGACCGTTGTGCCGATAGTTCGGGACGAGGGGGTCACAGTTGAGCCCCCTCCCTGGTCGTGAGGGGGCTCAGCTTGTCGGTCAGCGGAACGCGGGCGGGATGCTCTGCTCGTACTGGAAGACGTTGCGGGGATCGTACTTTGCCTTGATCTTGCGCAGCCGGTCGAAGTCGGATCCCCAGTAGGCGGTTTCCCAGTCCTGCATGCCGACGTTCGGCACGTTGACGTAGGCGCCGTTCACGTAGGGCCGCAGTGCCTGGCTGAACTCGGCGATCCAGGCCTGGGCCTGCGGGGTCAACTCGTCGCCGCTGTCCGGTACTCCACGGGTCCCCGAGCCGGCACCCGGCTCGGAGTAGAAGAGCGCATCGCGATGAGGGAACGCCGTGCCACCGCGGGGGCTCTTCCTGACTGCTCCGCCGAAGGCCTGGGTGAAGAAGTTGCTGTCGTCCGTCGGTGCGTCCCGGCCGTGCCCATCAGCGGTTCGAGTCCTTGATCCGATGATGAGAGACCTGTTCCCGTGCCGTGCGCCACCGTGACCGCGTTTGCTCGACCACCCTGTCCCACTGCAGGCGGACCTCATGGTCGGAAGGGCGGTGTCCCTGACGGATCCGGCTGAGCTCGTCTCGTACTTCTCGTCCCAGTGCCGCCGATGCAACGAGGACGAGCATGGCTGCGAAGAGAGCGGAGATCATCGCGAAGACAGCACCGATCACCCCGTAGCGTGCTGCGGAGGAGTTGAAGAGACGCGGCATGTAGATGGTTGCGCCCACTGAATAGGCCGCCGTCAGGACGGCGCCGGTGACGCCGAAGGGAAGCAGGTCCGGCCGGCTGATCCGCTTCGCCGACAGGATCCGGCCGCTCCAGACGAGGAATGCGGCGGTCACCAGTACCCCACACACCGAGGCGGCCAGACCCAGCGCGCCCCCGCCATGGAGCGCGGAGAGCAATGTGTTGACCACTACGTAGCCGCCGAGAGTGGGGATCCACCACAAGCCGTTGCGCGTGTTGCGCACACTGAGGGGCTTGAGCTCCCATGCCTGTTCGAAGAGTCGCTGTGCGGCTCGCGCGAAACTCAGCACCGAGATCGTCAGAAACACGACCCCGAAGATGCCCACACTTGCGCTGGTCGCTTCGGCAGGAGAGAACAGCGAGTTGACTGCCGTGGCGCCTGCTCCGGTGAGGTTGTAGCGACTGATGATCCGCTCTGCGGCGTCGTAGTGCACGAAGTTGCTCAAGACAGCGCCGAGGAGGATGGAGAGCGGGACCAATGCCGTCAGGGCGCTGGACGCCAGGGCCATCGAGCGGTCGAAACCCACGATCTTCTGAAACCGGTTGATGACCCGCAACGCGAAGGCAGGCCGCAGCCAGAACGTCAGCGTTCTGACGAGGCGCTCTCGATTGATTCCCGTCGTCCTGCCCTCCGTGAAGATCGGGACTTTTGTGGCGACGCGAGCCTAACGGTCGGTCGCCTGACCGATGAAGGACGACACGAGAAGCAGCACGCCTACCGCACGACATCCCGATGCCTCACATCATCCCGTAGGCCGCTGTACTACGAGAGATCGAGGCTGAAAGGGCTGTGAACGAGCCTTGACATGGATCAAGCCGTCGTTCCTGTGGAGGATGTACCGCTGCTGGTGGGGCACCAAGGAAAGCCAGGAGACCGTTCTCGCCGTTGAGATCTCCCGCGAAGGCTTCGAGTGGGCGCCGGCACACGGACGGAGAGCTGGACGCCGCCCAACAACTCCTGCCCCCTGAACGGCCCTGCCCCGTGAGCGACGGGCTCACTTCGTTTGGATCACCGGACTCCGGCCCTGTGTTGTAATCCTCCAAACGGTGCTGGGGGAGGGCCGATGCGAGGTGAGGGGGACAGGACGTGGCTGCTCGGTTTGGCCGTGCCGCTGGGGTGCTCGTGATGGCGGTGACCCTGCCGCTGGCCGGTTGCGACGGTGACGACGGCACCGGCGGCGGTGGTGGGAGCAAGGAGCGCGCGGCGGCTGCGACCGAGGCCGCCCGGGCCTATCAGCAGGCCTCGGTGGATCAGGATTGGGAGGCCGCCTGCGAAGCCCGGACCGAACGCCTGCGGCAGAGTTTGGGGGCGGACACTATCGCCGAGTGCGTCGAAATCACTGGTGCGCCCCGGCTCCGCGACCACCCGGATGCGCGGGTGAGCACCGGTGAGGCGGTCGAGGTCTTGGCCTTCGGTCCGCACCCGGCGGGAATCGGACTGCGGGTGACCTTGGAGTCCGGTACGGCGGCACTCGGCATGACCATTCACACCGCGCTGCGGCTCGTTCCCGGCGAACGGGGTAGATGGCTCGTCGATCAGGCGGTCAACCTCGCCGAGACCGAGAGCACGGACTCCAAGGCCGTGCGCGCCGCGCTGGGCCGCAAGTGAGCCAGGCCGATTCGTTTGGATCGCTCCCGCTGGCCGAGGTTGTCGTTGATGATGTCCATGTGACTATCCGCATCAGCGCTCTGATCTCGGCCTTCGGTGTCCTTGCCGGCATGTTGCTGATCGTCGGGGCCGTTCGTGAGTACCGCTCCGGGGCATCGATTCTCTGGATCGCGGCTGGAGTTGTGATCTTCCTCAGTGCTTTGTACACGCTCGTGCGGGACGTGCGGCGACTTCGCACGGGGCCAACGACCTGACAAGTGGCACCGGTCCCTACCGTGTCCTGCGGTCGTTGGTCTGGGTATGCCGTTGACTGACGCGCAGTGGGCGCGGATCGAGCCGCCACTCCCGGACCGGTCATCGAGGCGGGGCGGCCGGTGGAGGGGGACCACCGCGAGGTGACCGACGCGATCGCTTTCAGGTTCCAGACCGGAACGCAGTGGGTCCACCTGCCGGAGAAGTATGGCAACTGGCGAGGCGTCTGCAACCGGCTGCGGATGTGGGCCGTGGCTTTTCAGGAGGGGGCCCGCCCCGCTGAAAAGCCTTGGGAGCTCCCGGGACGGGTCCGGTGCGCCTCTTGACCAGTGTCGAGCCAGAGGGGTGCTGGCTCTGCGACGGGCGGAAGTTACGAGGTACTGGTCACGTAGCACCGCGGTTCCCCGATACGGCCGAAGGGCCGCACCCCAGGGTGTTGGACGCTTTCTGGATATGGGTGCGGTCCTTCGGCTTTTACGGTTGGGCGCGACGCTCGTCGCCGGGTGGCACATGCGCGGGAGCCCTGTGGGGAACCTGTGGTGCTGGGCGTGTCCATGGCAGTCTTCTGCTAACTTCCTGACGGTTGCGACCTGGCCCAACTTCGCTGTCCGGAAGGTGTGTCGGGGTCGGGGACGCGGGAAACGGGGGAAGGGCCATGACCTCTGCGGAGGGCTACCAGGTCGGGCACAAGGGCATGTCGGGCCAGGCCGGCGAACTGGACGGTGCCGGCGACGACGTGGGCAAGATCCGCAAGGCCGTCGCCAGCACGATGTGCTACACGCAGGACGCCCTCGGCGGCTCCGACACCGGGCCCGCGTTCAACGCGTTCGCGACCGCCTGGGAGGCCGAGACCAAGGTCCTCGAAGCGGCCCTGCACGAACTCGCGGACAAGGTCCGCCTCTCCAGCCACGCGTACCGCGGTTCCGACATCGACGTCCGTACGGGAGTCCACGCCGTCTCCGTCGGCTCGGCGGCCGACGCGGGCGTCAGCACGATGCCGGCCCACGCCCAGCGCCCGTCCGCGCTGGCCGCCTACTGACGGGGCACGCGTCCATGACGGAATCCACGAACGACCGCAGGCAGAAGCTCGACGGCCTGCGCGGGCGCATATCGTCGGCCGGCAGCAAGAACGACCTCATCGACGCGATCGAGGACGCCCTCGGCGTCTCGGCACCGGTCGGCGACCCGAAGGTGATCGAGGCCCTGGGCAAGCGCTACACCGGCCAGACCGACGAGGCCGACGCGGTGAGCGACCGGATCGACAAGATCGCCCGCAAGGGTCTTCCGCAGGTCTGGGTCGGCGACACGAGCGTCCTCGCCTCCGACGTGGTGGGCGCCGCCTCCCGCGACGCCCAGCAGATGATCGAGGCGTTCCAGGGCGGCGGCAAGGCTCTGATCGCGCTGTCCGACGCGCTGGAGACCGCGCAGGCCAAGGACGGCACCGGCCGCGGCAAGCTGCGCGACGCCCGCACCATGCTCGGCGGCAAGGACGGCTTCTTCGACGACTGGCACGAGGACGACGATGAGGAGGACCTCCGTCTGCGGGCCCGCTCGCTGGCCTCGCACGGCATCGACGACCTGCACACGGCGGCCGCCGACGCCGACGACGCCGCCCGCGTCGCGGCCCGTTACCTCAACAAGTTCGCCGCCGAGGCCCGCGCAGGCCGGATGGACACCGACGAACTGACCGCCGCCGACCGCCTCGCCCTCGCCGACACCAGCAACGTCGGCGGCGACGCCGAACTGAACGAGATCCTCAGCGCCAACGATCTCGAACGCTCGGGCCGCGCCATGGAGAACCTCTCGCCCGCCGAACGGGCCCGTATGGAGCGGCTCCTGGCGAACGCGTCGAGCTCGCAGGAGAAGGCGTACCTCATGAAGGCCCTCGCCTCGGGCTACGACGTCGGCGAGGTCGAGAAGTTCGGCGGGAAGATCCACGGCAAGGACTCGTCGTGGCTCCAGGAGCACCTGGCGCCGGTCACCACCGGCTCGGGCACGGGGCAGGAGGAGCAGAAGTTCGGTGACGAACACTGGTCCCAGGACGACGAGACCTGCGTCCCGTCCTCGACGGTCACCGCGCGCGCCCTGGTCGACCCGGTCTACGCCCTCGAACTCACCGGAGGCCCCGACGGCCAGGACAATGACCCCGACCACTTCCGCAAGCGCCTGCACGACGAGCAGTTCCGGATGAATGACGAGGGCGACGGCGAGTACGACGGCTGGTGGTGGGACCGCCACGCGGCCGGCATGGACTCCGACGGGCAGGAGGAGATCTCCAACAAGGAGCTCGGACCGCACACCGGCGACAAGTACGACACGCAGGAGATGGACGGCGCCGACGACCGGCGCGGCGTCCTGCCCGACATCGAGAAGTCCGTCGCCGACGGCAAGCCGGTCCCCTTCAACATCTCCCGCAAGGACGAGGACGGCAATATGCACGGCCACAGCCTGATGATCATCGGGCAGGAGGACGGGAAGCTGCAGATCTACAACCCCTGGGGCACCACGACGTGGGTGAGCGAGGACGACTTCATCAACGGCGACCTCAGCGCGGCCACCGACGACCGCTACTCCAAGGCCCATGAGGGCGATGTCAGCCGCGTCTACATCGAGCAGAACTGATGGTGTCCATGCGATCCGCCCTGCGTACGGCGCCCGCCCTGGCTGCCCTGCTCCTCGTCCTCACCGGCTGCGGCGACTCCGGGCCCGCCGCGTACGGCACCGACGACCGGACCATCACCGTCGACCACGGCGAGAAGTTCACGCTGAAGGTCCCGGCCAACCCCGAGCTCGGTCAGAACTGGTACCTGGCGAGCCCGCGCGCGGACGCGGACGTCCTGAAGTACCGGGGCGACCGCGAGGACACCGGCGACGGTGACGGAACCCAGTTCTTCGACTTCACGGCGCTCTCGCCCGGGAAGGCGACGGTGAAGCTGCTGTTCTGCCCCTACGGCCGGTGCCACAGCGCCGACGAGGCCGCGTCGAAGCCGGTTCCGACGGCCACGGGCGCCCCGAAGGACTCGGACCAGGCAGCCGCCTACTACCTCTATACGGTCACCGTCCGCTGAGCCGGACCGGAACGGAACGACGATGGTCCACGACCGCTCCCCACGCACCGACGACCAGGTGCTCGCCGCTACCGACATCGAGGCGCTGCTGCGCCACGGCCTCAGCCGCGACACCTTCCGCACCGCGCTCTTCGGCGACGGCGCGATCGCCGCCGCCGTCACCCTCGACCGGCTCGGTGTGCTGCCACGCTCGGTGACGTACGTCGCGAAGATCGTCCGGGCCGGCGGCCTCGCGTACGCGGCCGGGCTGGCCGAGCCCCTGCCGTCGGGTGCCGCGTCCGCATGCCTGCGGGACTGGCTGGAGACCGCCGCGCAGGTCGCCGGCACACCGGATGACGAGGCGCGCGCCGCACGCTGGCTGGACACGGTCGCCGAGCTCATCGGCCTGCGCCGCGGCAGCCGGGCCGCGACGGCGGGGCGCGGTCCGGCCTGACCCCGGTGTCGACAGCGCAGGCTGGACCGGCTCGCCGGAGATCCTGTCGGGCCCGACCCGGCGGGAGTGGTGGTTCTGATGGGGCATGAGCTCGTGGACGGTACCGACCCGTCGGCATCGCGTCGACCGATGTGCTCCATGAACAGGACGGCCGGCTCAGCTTGCAGCCACGGGCGGGACGCCTCTCAAACGTGGAGGCGGCGTCCCCCCGGGCTGTCTGCTCGGCCGGCTCAGGCGTTGGGACGCTTGCCGTGATTGGCGTTCTTCTTCTTGCGGCCGCGTCGCTTGTTTCCTCGCTTGGCCATGCTGCACATCTCCCTCATTCAGGATGTTTCGGGCCTTCGCCAGTCTAGGTTCGACCCGGTGCAGCCGCATCAGACGTACCTCGCAGCCGGGCGCGCAGCGCCCGCGTGAACCACGTGAATGCCGGTGCCGAGTCGTCCGGGGGAGGCCAGGCGTCGATCACTGCGAGCAGCTCCAGGTACCGCTGCCGGCGACGGGGAGCGAGAGCTCCCGGTCCACGACCATCCGGATCGTGGGAAGGTCAAGTCCCAGGTCGCGCAGCGTACGCACCATGTCGAGGCGTGCGACGGCGTCGCTGCTCGCGTGACGCACGGCTTCACTGCCGCGCTTCCAGGGGCGTCACCCTTATGGGTGCGTCCGGGTGGTCGCCCGGGAAGGTGCCACGCAGGGTCGGTTCTGTCTTGCAGTCCTGCTCCGGCCAAGGAGTTCCCATGGCACATTCAGCGCCCACGTCCGGCCCGGCCCGTTCCGCCGCCCAGGGGGACATCAACCCCTGGGCGGCCGGCGGGATCACGTTCGCCGGTGTGCTGCTTCTCGTCGACGGCGTCTTCGGAGTGATCAAGGGCATCAGTGGTATCGCCTCCGACCAGGTCTACGCGCGCATCAGCAACTACACGTTCAAGTTCGATGTGGCCGCATGGGGATGGATCCACCTCGTCCTCGGCATCCTGCTCGGATTCGTCGGCTGGGGCATCCTCAAGGGCGCCGCCTGGGCCCGTGTCACGGGTGTCGTACTTGCCGCCATCAGCCTGGTCATCAACTTCATGTGGCTGCCGTACCAGTCGATCTGGGCGATCATCTCCATCGCCATCGACACATTCGTGATCTGGGCCCTGTGCACGGAGAGCTCGAAGGCGGTCATCTGAGCCGTCAGGGTGTACGGGCCCGACTCGGCCTTCCCGGGCGGAGGTCGGTCCACGCCGGCCCTGCCGTGAGCGGGGGCAGTGAGTGAAAGGACTGCGGTGTCGAAGGAGAACACGGAAGAGCTTGTCGCTCTTGCCGCCGAGGCGTATGTATACGGCTGTCCGCTGGTCCATGGCCTGTCGGCAGCCGAGGACTTCATGCAAACGGGCTTCGGTCCGCTGCCGCCCACCCCCTTCAATCACTTCGCGCACTCCGCTCAACTGGATTTCCCTTCCACGTACTTCGGGTCCGTCGACAACGAAACCGTCCACTCGATCGCGCACCTCGACCTTTCCGGCGGTCCGGTCGTGCTCCATGTCCCTGACACGGGCGGCGCGTACTACGTGCTGCAGTTCGTGGACGCCTGGACCAACAACTTCGCGTACGTCGGCCGCCGTGCCACCGGTACGGGGGCCGGGGACTGGCTCGTCGTACCGCCGAACTGGTCGGGCAGCGTGCCCGACGGGGTGCGCGGGGTGATCGACGCACCGACCTCCGTTGTCTCCGTCATCGGCCGCAACGCCTGCAACGGTCCGGACGACCTGGGGCGGGTGCGCGCCCTTCAGGCACAGTTCGCCCTCACATATCTCGAACCGGGTACTCATCGCACGGGACTGCCCGCGCCCGATCCCGACGTACCGGAGTCGCTGAGGTTCTTCGAGCAGCTCAGGGTCTGGATGGCAGACTTTCCGCCGTCCGCGGCCGACCAGGCGTACCAGGACCGGTTCCAGCCGCTGGAGCTGCTGGAGGAGGGGCCCTCGCCGTACGTGTCCATCGACCCCGCCCTCGTACACGCACTGACCGAGGGCCTCGCGCGGGGCAGGGCGCGGGTGGAGGAGGCGAGCCGGCCCGCGGCGGTGCGCGAAGGCTGGGAGATGAATCCGCATCTCTTCGACTACAACCTCGACTGGCACGGCGTCGGGGCCATCGACTCCCCGGAGTGGCGGATCACGGACCGCGAGGCCTCCTATCCGGCCAGAGCGGTGGCGGCACGGACCGCGCTGTGGGGGAGTCACGGGTACGAGGCGGTGTACGCCCACGCCTTCCGTGACGCCGACGGTGAGCAGCTCAACGGCGCTCACTCCTATGTGCTGCGATTCGAGCGGCAGCCGCCGGTCGAAGCGTTCTGGTCCGTGACCATGTACGGCCGGCCGGACCACCGCCTCGTCGAGAACCCGGCCGCGCGGTACTCGATCGGTGACCGTACGCCCGGTCTCGTATACGGCGAGGACGGTTCGCTCACGATCCACATCCAGAGGGAGCGTCCGGCCGACCCGGATGCGGCGGCGAACTGGCTGCCCGCGCCCGACGGGGACTTCCGGCCCGTGCTCGGGCTCTACGCGCCGGGGCCGGAGATCCTCGACGGTACGTACGAGATCCCCGCCGTCGAACGGAGCGGTGAGCGGTGAGGTGAGCGGAGCCGGGAGTGGCGAAGTGAGGCGTGGCTGATGTCCTCGGCCTGCTCGCCTCGCCCGCCCGTTGTCGCAGACGATCAACCCGCCCGCCCGTTGTCAGTGGCTCGGGTCACACTGGACACATGTGCCGCAGCATCAAGACCCTTCGCCCGCCCGCCCTCCCCGAAGAGGCCACCGAGGAGGAGGTCCGGGCCGCCGCCCTGCAGTTCGTACGCAAGGTGTCCGGCTTCCGGGCTCCGGCCGCGCACAATCAGGAGGTGTTCGACCGGGCCGTCGACGAGATCGCCCAAGCGACCGCCAGGCTGCTGGACGGTCTGGAGATGCGGGGCGCCGTCAGGACGTCGTAGCGGCCGTCGCGGCCGATGCCTGGGCGGCCGCTTCCGCTGCCGGGCGCCGCATGACGTACGCGGCCAGGGTGCCCGCCACGCACAGGGCGAGGACCGAAACAGCTGTGCCCACCCAGGTCGCGCCGAGCCACTGGGCGCCGAAGTAGCCGAGGCCGACGCTGTAACCGGCCCAGGCCACGCCCGCCAGGGCCGACCACGGCAGGAATTCCTTCACCTTGCGATGTGCGGCGCCCGCGCCCAGGGAGACGACCGAGCGGCCGGCCGGGGCGAAGCGGGCAATGACGACGAGGATGCCGCCGCCCCGGGCCAGGGCGGTGCCGAGGCGTTCCTGCGCGGAGGTGAGGCGGCGGGAGCGGGCGATGGCCCGGTCCAGGCGCTCGCCGCCGCGCCAGGCCAGCCGGTACGCGACGAGGTCGCCGAGCACCGAGGCGGTGGCGGCGCACAGGATCAGGGCGAGGAGGGAGGGGACCTCGGGCACCTGCTCGGCGGCGCGCGTGGCGGAGGCCGCGCCTGCGACGGTCGTCGAACCGGCGGCGGCTGCCGTGGCAGCGGCGATCACCAGGACTCCGCTGGGCAGCACGGGCAGAAAGACGTCCAGGAGCACCGAGACGGCGACCACGGCGTAGATCCATGGGCTGCCGGTCAGCGCACCCACACTCTCAAGCACCTACTACTCCCCGATTCGGAACAACGCCGCGACGTCGCAGGGGAGCGGCAGGAGCGGCAGGGCCAGCTGTACAGCGTACGCCTGAGGCTCATCCGGTGATCTACAAATATGGACGATGTTGGAAAGCTCACGTACACCCAGAAATGGGAAGCCCAGGTTCCGGGTGTACGTGAGGAACGGCCCGCGAGCGGAAGGGGCGGCTCCGTGCGGATCGGGCCGTGACGGCCGTCGGCAGGGCCGCCACTTCGGCCGTCAGACCGTTACGGCCGGTACCTGCTCGCGTGCGCGGTCCTGGCCGTCGCTCTCCGCGCAGCCCCGGCTGAACAGCCGGTCCAGGGCCAGTGCGCCGGGGCCGGTGAAGACCAGCAGGAGGAACACCCAGCAGAAGACGGCCGAGGGCTCGCCGCCGTTCTGCAGCGGGAAGAGCGCCTCGGGCTGATGGACCTTGAAGTACGCGTACGCCATGGAGCCGGAGGAGATCAGGGCGGCGATGCGGGTGCCCAGGCCGAGCGCCACCAGGCTGCCGCCGACGAGCTGGATGACCGCCGCGTACCAGCCGGGCCAGGTTCCGGCGGGTATGGAACCGCCGCCCATCGCGCCGCCGAGGACGCCGAAGAGAGAGGCGGCGCCGTGGCAGGCGAAGAGCAGGCCTACGACGATCCGGAACAGGCCGAGGGCGTAGGGCTGAGCTTGATTCAGACGTGTGTGCATGGGGGGAGGGCTCCTTCGGTCTGGTGGGGACGTGAACCGATTGAGTGCCCCAAGTTAGGGAAACCTCACCAATGCTTGCAAGTTCAATATTTGGTTGACTGGCTGAAAGTTGTCGCATGGTTGTCGGTCAGGGGGCGGTCCAGCACCGTCTCCAGCTGCGCACCTTTCTTGGTTGCCCTGGCCTGAACCAATGTCAGCGCAGCTTTCCGGCCATGCAGGGTGAGTGTCATGAGCTGATTGCCGAACCACGGTCCGCCGGTCCTGCGCCAGTGGACCGGAGGTGTGCCCGTCCGCCCGTGCCGCGCCAGCAGCCTGCCGAGCCGCCGCCCCGCCCGGCTCCAGCCGAAGCGGAAGCCGGCCCTGAGCGGGCCGGGGATCGAGTTGTGCACAGGGGAGCAGGTCAGCTGAAGGATGCGTGCCTCGGGGGCGCCGCCGGGCACCCCGGCCGGCCATGTGGGCTCCGCGATGTACGCGTGGTGCACATCGCCCGACAGCACACATACCGACGCCGGGGCGTCCGGCCCCCGGCCCACCTGCCGGATCAGCTCGGTCAGCTCCCGGAAGGAGTCGGGGAAGGCCGCCCAATGTTCCAGGTCGGAGCGTTGGCGCAGCTTCTCGCCGAAGCGCGCCCAGCGCCCCTCGGGCCCGCCGCGCTCGCCACGGCACAGCGCGGCGTTCCACTGCTCCGCGTCGTGGACGAGCGGCGGCAGGAGCCACGGCAGCGAAGTGCCGATCAGGAGATGGTCGTACGAACCGGGGTCGGCAAGGGCCTCCTCGCGCACCCAGCGCTCCTCTTCGGTGTCGAGCATCGACCGCCGCTGCTCGTCGAGCTCGCGGGCCGCGCGGGTGTCCACCATCAGCAGTCGTACTCGGCCGAAAACGCGCCGGTAGCTCCAGCGCGTACGGGTCGGTTCGGCGTCCGCCCCGGCGGCGAAGCGGCGCAGCGTCTCGGTGCCGTCCGGGGTGGTGCGGACCGCGGCGTAGAGCGGGTCGGCGGCCAGTTCGGCGGGGGAGAGATTGCCGAGATGCTGATAGACCCAGTACGACATCAGCCCGCTGACGATCCGCTCGTGCCACCAGTGGGTGGCCCGGATGGCGGTGAGCCAGGCCTCGCTGGTGTTCCAGTCATCTATGACGTCGTGGTCGTCGAAGATCATGCAACTGGGGACGGTGGAGAGCAGCCAGCGCACCTCGGGGTCGCGCCACGACTCGTCGTAGAGACAGGTGTAGTCCTCGTAGTCCGCCACCTGAGGGCCGGGCGGCTCGCGCAGATCGCGGCGTGCGGCGAGGCGGCGGCGGGTCGCCTGCGATGTCTCGTCCGCGTAGACCTGGTCGCCGAGGAGCAGCAGTACGTCGGGGCGTTCCGCGTCGGGGTCGTCGGCGAGATGGGCGGCAAGGGTGTCGAGGGCGTCCGGGCCGGCCGGGTCCGGCAGGTCCGGACGCGGACCGGGGCCGGAGGAGAGGTCCCGCTCGTCGGCCGGGGGAGCCGCCCAGCGGCAGGAACCGAAAACGGCCCGTACGGTCCGGTGGTCCGTCTCCTCGGCCAGGGGCGGGGTGGTGATGGTGCTCGGCGGGAAGCGGGAGTTCTCGGGCGGCCACACCCGTCGCTCGTCGAGCAGCACCTCGTACGCCGTGGTCGAGCCCGGTGTCAGGCCCGTCACCACGACCAGCGCGTAGTGGTGACCGGCGACCGCGAACGTACGGGAGGAGCCCGACGCGCCGTCCGCGCAACGGACTTCGGCCGTGCACGGCCGGTCCGCCTCGACCCAGACGGTAGCGGTCGCAGCGGTCTCCCAGTCGACGTACCGCAGCAGTGGTCCCAGCCGGAGCCCGGCCATGGTGTGCCCTCCTCGCGTCGTCCCGGTGTACGGGTACGGAGCCGTGCGGCGTGCACGGCTCCGTACGGTACGGAACGACGCGGGAGGGCGGGCCGGTTCCACTCAGCGGCCCCCGGCTCTTCGGCGAGGGGCCGGACGCGGTCGCCCGGCGCGGTCCTCGCCGTGTCGTGCAGCGGCCGTTCAGCAGCCGTTCAGGACAGACTGCAGGGCGCTCTTCTCGGCCGAGTCGACGCTCAGGTTGTAGTAGTGCTTCACATGCACCCAGGCGCGCACGTACGTGCACCGGTACGCGGTGCGCGAGGGCAGCCAACTGGCCGGGTCCTGGTCGCTCTTGGACTGGTTGACATTGTCGGTGACCGCGATCAGCTGCGGGCGCGTCAGGTCGTTGGCAAACGCCTGCCGTTGGGCGGTCGTCCAGCTGCTGGCGCCCGATCGCCAGGCCTCGGCGAGCGGGACCATGTGGTCGATGTCCAGATCGGATGCGGCGGTCCAGGTGGCGCCGTCGTACTCCGAGTACCAACTTCCGCTGACGGCTGCGCAGCTGGAGTCCTGCGTCACATTCGTGCCGTCCCGCTTGAGGACGACCTCACGGGTGTTGCACGTGCCCGACTGGGTGATCCAGTGCGGGAACTTGTCGCGACTGTAGCCGGTCGACGAGCCCTCCGCGGCGACTGTCAGTTCGCTCAGATAGGTACGGGCGGTCGATGCGGAGACCGGTGTGGGCATGGCCGCCTGGGCGGTGGGGGCGGTGAGCAGTCCGGTGGTTGCGGCGAGGGCGGCGGATGCGGCGACGACAGCGATGCGACGCGCGTAGACACCTGACATGCGAACTCCCTTGATGTGGGGGGGACCTTGGACGGGTGACCCGTGGGGCCCGGCCATCGTGGCGGCGCCAGGTTTCCGTGGGGTGGGCGCCAGGTAACAGAGTGGCGACATGGGCACGTCACAATCAAGAGTTCTGACGAACAGGGCCGAGGCATGGGGCGTACGTCCGCATCTGCGCGGGCGCACTTACTGACGCACCGGCAATTCGGCGGTGCGGTAGGCCGATTCGCGCAGGGACTCCGAGCCTGGCCGGTCGTAGGGTTACGGCGTGCTGCTACGGGTCAACATCACGCTCGGGGTCGTCCTGGCCCTGCTGCTCGCGGCGGCGGCCTCCGTCGCCGCCCTGGCCTCGCTCGGCCGGTCGCGCGAGATCCTGCTGGCCGGGCTGCGGGCCGCGGTCCAACTCGGCGCGGTTTCCCTGCTCATTGGCTGGGTGGTCCGTTCGCTGCCGCCGCTGCTCGCGTTCTTGGTGCTGATGTACGCCGTGGCGGTACGGACCGCGGGCCGCCGGATCACCCGCAATCGCACCTGGTGGTGGGCGTTTCTGCCGATCGGGGCGGGGGTCGCGCCGGTGGTCGCCCTGCTGCTGCTCACCGGACTCGTCCCGGTCCGGGGCATCGCGCTGATCCCGGTGACCGGCATCCTCATCGGGGGTGCGCTGACCGCGACCGTGCTCGGCGGGCGACGCGCGCTGGACGAGTTGACGACCCGGCGCGGGGAGGTGGAGGCGGGCATGGCGCTCGGGCTGCTCGACCGTGACGCGAGGCTGGAGATCGCCCGGCCCGCGGCGGCGGACGCGCTGCTGCCGGGGCTCGATCAGACACGGACGGTGGGGCTCGTCACCTTGCCGGGCGCCTTTGTGGGCATGCTGCTGGGCGGCGCCTCGCCGGTCCAGGCGGGGGCCGTGCAGCTGTTCGTACTGGTGGCGCTCATGGCCGTACAGGCGGTGGCCGTCACGACCGTGCTCGAACTGGTGGCACGGGGACGGCTGCACCGGGACTGAGGACTGCCGGAGGCCGGCTGCCGCGGACCGAGGCCCGCCGGGGGCCGGCTATCGCGCGCTGATGTGCAGCCGGATCGAACCGTCGGCCGCCGCTTCCACCCGGAGCTGAGTCAGGTCCTCGACGTGCGCGTCGGGCGAGAGTGCCGCGGCCCGCGGGCCGACGCCCACGACACGCATGCCCGCCGCCCGGCCGGCCGCGATGCCCGCCTCCGAGTCCTCGAAGACGACGCAGTCCGCCGGGGCGAAGCCCAGCTCGGCCGCGCCCTTGAGGAAGCCCTCGGGGTCCGGCTTGCTCGCGCCGACGCTCTCGGCGGTGACGCGCGTGACCGGCATCCGGAGTCCGGACGCGGTCATCCGGGTCCGGGCCAGCGCCTCGTCGGCCGAGGTGACCAGGGCGTGCGGGAGCCCGGCGATCGCGTCCATGAAGGCGGGTGCGCCGGCGATCGGGACGACGCCGTCGGTGTCGGCGGTCTCCTCGGCGAGCATCACCCGGTTGTCCGCGTAGTTCTGCTCCATCGGACGGTCCGGGAGGAGCACCGCCATGGTGGCGTACCCCTGACGCCCGTGAACCACCTTGAGCGCGGCCTCCGGGTCGAGCCCCTCCCGCAGTGCCCAGCGCCGCCAGCAGCGCTCCACGACGGCGTCGGAGTTCACGAGGGTGCCGTCCATGTCCAGAAGGAGGGCGCGGGCAGTGAGGACGGTGGCCGGCATGGGCGGGCTCCAGGGCGCGGGGGGAAGCAAAGACGCAGGAAAGAGAACAAGCAGCCTCGCCCGCCGGTCAGGGAGTGGCGGGCGGAGGCTACTTTGTTCCATCACGATACAAAAACCTGTCCGGGAAAGCCAATTCCGTCCCGGGCGGGGTCGTCGGGCCGGGTGGTCAGGAGCGTCCCCGGCCCGTCGTCTCCGCCTCCAGGGCGCGGCGCGTGTTGGGGCCGTACACCCCCGACGGGTCGCCCTCGATGGACTTGTACGACTGGTAGACGCTCACGGCGTGCTCGACCTGGCCCGTGAAGTCGCCGTCGTCCCGCCCGTGGAACAGCCAGATCTCCTCCAGCCGGCGTTGCAGCTCGGCCACCGCGGGCCCCTGGTCGCCGAGGCGCAGCGTGGGACCGGCCAGTGAAGCGGGCGGTGCGGACGAGGCCGGACGGCTCGCGTGCGGCGTGGACGCGGAGGACGAGGCGGTGGCCGGCCGTGAGGCGGCGGATGCGGAGGGGGACGGCGAGGTGCTCGCCGAGGGGGACGTGGAGACGGACGTGGACGCGGACGGTGACGTGGAAGCCGGTCCGGAGGATGCGGTCGATGCGGAGGCCGATGCGGAGGCTGATGCCGTCTTCTCCGCCGGGGCGCTCGCCACCATGCTCGGCAGGGGCTGTTCCCCGTCGGCGTCCCCGTTGCCGTTTCTGTCGAACAGCCCGCCCGCGAACGCCGCCGTGCCCACCACCGCGGCCACGGCCGCTCCTACGGCGAGTGCCCCGAAGGGCCGTCGGCGGCGGGGCTGAACGGGATCGTCGGCGGGTGCGAAGGCCGGTGCGAGATGCGGTGCGAGATGCGGTGCGAGGGCCGTGGTGCCGGGGGCTTCGGCCGGCTCGGCGGCGTCCGGCAGCGGACCTGCCGTCGCCGGGCCGAGAAGGAGCGGCATCGTTGTGGCCGCGTCCCCCGCCGGTCGGTGGTGCTGCTCGTCGTCTGCGGCCGGTGTCTCGTCGCCCCCCAGCGTCACGTACGGCCGGATACGCAGCGGATCGAAATCCTCCGCCGCCGCGATCTCCGCCAAGTCGGCCGCCGACCGCTCGGCCCGCTGCTGTTCGGCGGCCCGGTGCTGCTCGGCGGCCCGCTGTGCTGCCCGCTCCCCGCACGCGCAGCCGGAACCGGCCCCGGGTCTTCCGCCCGGCCCCCGGTCCGGCCCCCCGTCCGGTCTTTCACCAGATCTCCGTCTCTCGTCCGGTCTGCTGTCCATACCGCACTCCGGGCACATATGTCCGGTCACTGTGGGCCCCTCCCCTTGAACTGCCTGCGATTATGCAGCCCGCTGCCGGGATGCCCAATGCCGTACCGAAATGCGGTACCCGGTATGAATCCCGCCGCGACACCCGCCGCGGGCCCGTCGCCGCAGGTCCCGGCCCGGTCCCGCTCGGCAGGCCATAACCGTGCGGAACGGCCAGGATGGGGATGTAGCGGATCCGAGGAGATGTTCCATGGCCCAGCATCTGAGCCCCCCGGCCCCGGCCCCCGGCGAGGACCGCTCCACGCGGTCGGTCATGGTGGCCATCGGTGCGCTTCTTTTCGGCATGCTTCTGGCCGCGCTCGACCAGACCATCGTCTCCACCGCGCTGCCGACCATCGTCAGCGACCTCGGCGGTCTGGAACATCTCTCCTGGGTTGTCACGGCCTATCTGCTGGCGTCGACAGCCGCGACGCCGCTCTGGGGCAAGCTGGGCGACCAGTACGGGCGCAAGAAGCTCTTCCAGACCGCCATCGTCATCTTCCTCATCGGCTCGGCGCTCTGCGGCGTCGCCCAGAACATGCCGCAGCTCATCGGCTTCCGGGCCCTTCAGGGCCTCGGCGGAGGCGGCCTCATCGTGCTCTCGATGGCGATCGTCGGGGATATCGTCGCGCCGCGCGAACGAGGCAAGTACCAGGGCCTGTTCGGAGCGGTCTTCGGCGCGACAAGCGTCCTCGGGCCGCTCCTCGGCGGCTTCTTCACCGAGCACCTCAGCTGGCGCTGGGTCTTCTACATCAACCTGCCGATCGGTGTCGTCGCGCTCCTCGTGATCGCCGCCGTGCTGTACATCCCGGTCCGCCGTACGCAGCACATCATCGACTACCTCGGCACCTTCCTCATCGCCTCCGTCGCCACCTGTCTGGTCCTCGTCGCCTCGCTCGGCGGCACCACCTGGGCCTGGGGCTCGGCGCAGATCATCGGTCTCGCCGTCCTGAGCGTGCTGCTGCTGATCACCTTCGTGTACGTGGAGCGCCGCGCCGCGGAGCCCGTTATTCCGCTGAAGCTGTTCCGGATCAGGACCTTCACCCTCGTTGCCGTCATCAGCTTCGTCGTGGGCTTCGCGATGTTCGGCGCGATGACCTATCTGCCGACCTTCCTGCAGGTGGTGCACAACATCACGCCGACGATGTCCGGTGTGCACATGCTTCCGATGGTGCTCGGTCTGCTCCTCACCTCGACCGTTTCCGGGCAGATCGTCAGCCGCACCGGCCGCTGGAAGGTCTTCCCGATCGCGGGCACCGGCATCACCGCGATCGGACTGCAGCTCCTGCACCGGCTCACGGAGACCAGCAGCACCCTGGAGATGAGCATCTACTTCTTCGTCTTCGGTGCCGGGCTCGGCCTGGTGATGCAGGTCCTGGTGCTGGTCGTGCAGAACGCCGTCACGTACGAGGATCTCGGCGTCGCCACGTCCGGAGCCACCTTCTTCCGCTCCATCGGCGCCTCGTTCGGTGTCGCCGTCTTCGGCACGATCTTCACGAACCGGCTCATCGACAAACTGGGCGCGGCGCTCGCCGGCCGCTCCCTGCCCCCGGGGGTCAGTGCCGACGGGCTGGCCGCCGACCCGCGCGCCATCGGCCGGCTGCCACCCGGGCTGCGGCCCTCGGTGCTCCACGCGTACTCGACCTCGATCACCGATGTGTTCGTGTACGCGGCACCCGTCGTCCTGGTCGCCTTCGTCTTCGCGTGGTTCCTCAAGGAGGACAAGCTGCGCGGCTCGGTGACCGCGCCGGAGCCCACCGAGACCCTGGCGTCGAACCCGGTCGAGCGGTCCTCGTACGACGAATGCGCCCGGGCCCTCTCGGTGCTCGCCACCCGCGCGGGGCGCCGCAAGATCTACGAGGAGATCACCAAGAGGGCGGGGTACGACCTGCTGCCCGCGGCGAGCTGGATGCTGCTGCGCATAGCCCGGCACGGCACGGTCGAACCGGCCATGCTCGCCGAGGTCGCCCCGGTGCCGCTACGGGTGGTCACCGAGGCAGCGCGTCAGCTGGAGGAGCGCGGACTGGTCCGGCGTGAAGGCGTACAGCTGGTGCTCACCGAGACCGGCGCGGAAGTGGTGGTGAAGCTCGCGGAGGCCCGTGAGGAATCGATGGCCGAACTGCTGGGCGACTGGTGGGGGCCGGAACGGCCGACTGACCTGGTCAAACTCGTGGCGGAGCTGACCGCCGAGACGAACGGGTCGAGCAAGGAGCGGCCGCACAGGCCCGAGCCGGTGCGGGACCATGCGGCCCGACCCGGGTGAGCCGCTTCGGCGGACACCTCCCGCGCCTCCTGCAAGCTCCCGCTCCCGCTACAGCTCCTTGGCGAACCAGTGCTCCGCGTACTGCCGCCGGTGGAACGCCGGAACCTCCCGATAGCCGTGCTTGGCGTACAGCCCCCGTGCCTCGACCAGGTCATTGCGGGTGTCGAGCCTGACCGTGCGTACGCCGAAGGCGCGCGCCGCGCTCTCGACGGCCGCCAGGAGCAGCCCGCCGCCGCCCGTACCGCGGTGTTCGGGACGTACGAACACCCGGGTCAGCTCCGCGATGTCCGCGTCCACCACCAGCAGTCCGGCGCAGGCCGCCGGCTTCCCCTCGAACCGGCCGACGACGAATTGGCCGGTGGGCGCAGCGAGCCGCTCGGCGCCGTCGTCGGTGAGCCCCTCGGCGATCTCCTCGGCGGTCGCGGGCCGCCCCCAGTAGCGGCTGGCGACCTCGTCGTAATAGTCGCGACGCAGCAGCGCGGCGTCGGGGGAGTCGAAGGGTTCGAAGGCCACGGTCCAGGTCATGCCGGTCATTCTGACTTGATCACGACAGAGGAGCGAACGGATTGGCCTGCTCGGCAGGGAGCAACGAACGGATCGGTGGAGCCGGCGCTTCACTCCGCACGCAAGCGTTCGGATTACGGCAAGCGGCCCCGGCGCTCACCCCAGTGGCGGCGGAACCATGACCGGCGGCGGGGGAACCACCGGCCGGTGCCGTCGGACCCGCAGTACCAGCAGCACCACCGCGGCCACCAGCAGTACGGCCCCGAGCAGCGACAGCACCCAGACGGGGACACCGCCCACGGTCAGCAGCCTGTCCGTGTACACCATGGTCCGGTACGGGGTGTCGGCCTCGACCGCGCGCAGTTCATGATCGCCGTCGATCCGCTCCGGATGCGGGAAGGACTGCTCGATCGCGGTGACGAACACCGGCTTCCTGCCCGTCACCTCCTCCAGCGCTCCGGTGTCGTCCTGTACCGACCGGGGGTCGATCCGGCCCGCGTACGTCACCTGCGGCGCATTGCCGCCGATCGCGTCGCGCGGCTCCATCCGGTGCGCCGCCAGGACGTACAGGCCCAGCTGTTGCGGCGTCGAGGCGAGCTTCGACAGCCGCATCGGGTAGACCAGCCGGTCGCTGGCGAAGCGCAGCCTCAGCGGATCGAGGTCGCCGCCGAGGGGACTGTTCCTGTCCCGGGGAGCGAGACGGATCGCGACATACTCCCACTTCTGGTCGACATAGGGCTTCAGCGCCGTCGCCAGCCGGTCGGGCAGCTCGAAGCCGTTGTCCTGCAGCCATTGCTGCAGCGCCTCGGGGTCGGTCGCTGCCAGCCGCGCCACATCGAACGGGCCGAGCCGTTCCCGGCCCACCACCTCGACCGGCGGCGCGGCGCTCGAAGGGGCCCCGGCTCCGTCCGCGCCGTTGCCCGAACCGGCGAACGGCCAGTCGTCGGAGCGCGGCCAGAAGTAGTGCCTGGTCGCCTGCACCGGCGCGGTGAGGGTGGCGAGCTCGGAGAAGAGCGACGGATCACCGAGCTCCACGGTCGCCCGGTGCGGCACCGGCATGATCCAGGCGGCCTCGGGGGAGTCCCCGCGGACCGTGAGCCGCATGACGATCTGCTCGGTACGACCGTCCCAGTCCACCACCGACGTCTCCCGGTCGACCGAGACCTGGGTCGCCCTGCTCGGGACCATCGCCCCGCAGCCACAGGCGTAAGCCGGGCTGATCAGCGATCCCAGCTGCAGCGACACCAGCATCAGCAGTAGCGACAGCGCACGCACCACCCACGCGCGCCCCTCACCCCGCACGCTCCGCATCCCCCCTGCGTACCGCATGTCCCGTCTTCCTCCCCGCGATCGACGAACACGGGAGAGGACGTGGGAACCACCGGTCCGGTTCCGGCGCCGAGGCCCGGCCGGCAGGCCCTTCAGCCGTTCTTTCGGAAAAAAGGATGATGACAGTCAGGCGAAGAGGGGGTTGATTGTGTCTACCTCGTAGCGCAATGCGAAGGTTTCACAGCACGCCCAGGTCGAGGGACGGGCACGGAAACAGCGGGAGGGTCGGCGCAGCGTGGCGAATGCGGAGCACAGTATGCGCGGAAATGCGGCGACGGGGACGAGGACCGGGGCTGCCCGGGCTCTGCTCTGGCTGGTTGTGGCCGCACTGGCCGTACGGCAGATGGCGGTGGTGCTACGGCAACCGCCGGGCGAACGGCTCACCGATCTGGAGACCTGGATCGGTGAGAACGGTGTCCTGCATGTGACGGGCTCGCTGTACGACAGCGACCGGTTCACCGGCACCCCGTTCGCCGGGCTGGTGCTGAAGCCGCTGACCCGGACCGCCGAACAGAGCCTGGGCGTCGCCTGGACCTTCGGTTCGCTGCTGCTCGTCGCCGCCCTCGGCATCATCGCCGCCCGCGCACTGCCGGGCCCGGTCACCCGCCGCACCTCACTGCTGGCCGCCCCCGTCGCGATCAGCCTGCTGATGCTCTCCCTGCCGGTCCGAAACGCACTCAACCTGGGGCAGACGAGCATCCTGCCGGTCCTGCTGGTACTGCTGGCCTGTTTCGCGGTCCGCGGGGAACGCGCCTCGGGCCTCCTGATCGGGCTCGCGGCCGCGCTCCAGCCGACCGTGCTGCTCTTCGCGGTCCTGCTCTGGTTCACCGGCCGCCGGCAGGCGGCGTTGACCGGCACCGCCGCGTTCGCCGCCTGCACCGCGCTTGCCTGGGCCGCGATGCCGCACGACTCGTGGACCTACTGGGTGCACCATGTCGCGGGCGCCGGGCTCGGCGACAACGCGGACAGCCTGGCCAACCAGTCCCTGCACGGCGCGCTGCTCCGATTCGGCCTGGAGGGCCCGCTCGAGATCGCGCTGTTCGTGGTGCTGGCGGCCGCCGTCTGCTACCTCGGACTGCGCCGCGCCGTACGGTACGCACGCGACGGGCAACTGCTGCTCGCCGTCGCCGTGACCGGCTGCGTCGCCGTCGCCGTCTCACCCACCGCCTGGCAACACCAGCTGCTGTGGGTGCTGCTCGCCGTGGTCGGCCGTGTCGGCAAGCGGGCCTCCGACCGGCTGGTGTGGCCGGCCGTCGTGGTGCTCGTGCTCACACTGCCGGGGAAGATGCTGCTGCCGAACACGGCGGTGGTCTTCCCCATACGCGACAACGTGCT
Organism: Streptomyces sp. NBC_01224; assembly: GCF_036002945.1. Classification (NCBI taxonomy): domain Bacteria; kingdom Bacillati; phylum Actinomycetota; class Actinomycetes; order Kitasatosporales; family Streptomycetaceae; genus Streptomyces; species Streptomyces sp. NBC_01224. Next base: position 6,360,313 of record NZ_CP108529.1, read on the forward strand.
GCTGATCGCGGCGCTCGGCGCGGCCTGCGCCGCACCGTTCCTGCCGCGCACCTCGCCGTACTGGCAACACCCGGTCCCGACGGACCACGCGGCCCCGGTCGCGGCCCGCTGGGGACGCGTCCCCCTGCTGCCGTTCTGGCGGCGGGTGCTCAGCCGGCCCAATCTGCTGCTGGAACTGCTTCTGATCAGGGTCGTGTACTCCGCTTACTCACATGTCAGACTCGCGGCGACGGCCGGCCGCGCCACCGCCGAACACCACGGCCGGCAGGTCCACTCCCTCGAACAGTGGCTGCACATCGACATCGAGCACTGGGCCAACCACGCGGTCGTCGAGGTCCCCTGGCTGCGGGGCTTCTTCGACTACTACTACTCGACGTTCCACTTCATCGTGCCGCTGGCGATTCTCGGTGTGCTGTACGTACGACGCCCCGCGGACTACCGCTGGGTCCGCAGCTCCATAGGCTTCGCCACGATCCTCGGGCTGGTCGGCTTCTGGCTCTACCCGCTGGCCCCGCCGCGGCTGATGCCGGGACTCGGTTTCATAGACACGGTCCATGGCGTGCAGGACTTCGCGAAGCCGGACTACGGAACGCTGACCTCGATGACCAATCAGTACGCGGCGATGCCCTCGCTGCACTTCGGCTGGTCGCTCTGGTGCGGTGTGGTCATCGTCATGCTGGCCCCGAAGATGTGGATGAAGGCGCTGGGGCTGCTGCACCCGCTGTTCACGGTCTCCGCGATCGTGGCCACGGCCAATCACTGGGTGCTGGACGCGGTGGGCGGCGCGGTCGTCGTCGCGCTCGGCTTCGGGCTGACCTACGTACTGTCGGGGCCGCGGAGGCTGCGGCTGCCGGCCGTGCCTGCGGCGGCGAAGCCGCAGGACGGGATCGCGGTGCCGGTGCCGGTGCCGGTTCAGAGGTCGACCGACGATGCGGTGAGCAGCAAGCAGCACCAGTGACACGGAGCCCGTGAGGGGCGGAAGGGGTGCCGGGACGAACACATCGTCCCGGCACCCCTTCGGCATGGATCGCCGCGTGACCAGCGTCCGCCCATCGGCCCCGGTCCGCCACTCGAACGGCTCAGGGGCCGGTCGTCCCGAGCGCCCAGGTGGCAAAGGACAGCGTGGCCATGGACACCACCGTCGAGGCCACCACGGAGTTGCGGGCCACGCGGGTGTCCAGGCCGTACTGCTGGGCGTAGATGAAGGCGTTCTGAGCGGTCGGCAGCGCGGAACAGAGCACGACGGCCATCAACTGGTGGTCCGGCAGATGCAACAGCGGGCCGCCGACGACGAAGGCGATCAGGGGCTGGACCAGCGTCTTGAGGGCGACCGTCACAACGACCTCCGCACGCTTCGTACGCACCGTGGACTCGGCAGGCCCCGTGTGCTCCGTCGGACCGTCGGCCGCCGGACGGCCGTTCAGGGACAGGCCCAGTGTGATCAGGGCCGTCGGCACGGCGGCGGCGCCGAGCAGGTCGCAGGAGTGGGCGAGGGCGTGCGGCAGCCGCAGTCCGAGTGCGGAGACGACGACACCCAGCAACGAGGCCATGATGATGGGGTTGCGGACCGGCATGGTCAGCATCCGCCGGAGCACGACGCCCTTTCCGGAGCCCGTGCCCGTGCCCGTGCCCGTGTCCAGCAGTGTCAGGATCACCGGGGAGACCAACAGCACCTGGAACAGGATGATCTGGGCGACGAACGACGCGTCGCCGAGCACCTGGACCGCCACCGGAATACCGAGATTCGCGGAGTTGACGTAGCCGGACGCCATGCTGCCGATCGCCCGGTCGGCCGTGCCGCGGCCGAAGAGGCGGCCGGCCGCCACGAAGCCGAGGCCGCAGACCAGTGCCGTACCCGCCGCGAAGGCCACCATCGAGGAGTTGGCGAAGGCGGCCGGCCGTGCCCCGGAAACCATGGTGAACAGGGCGGCGGGCATCGCCACATGGAAGACGAACCGGCCGAGCACGGCGTCTGCCTGTTCGCCGAGGAGACCGCTGCGACCGACCGCGTAACCGATGGCCGTGAGCGTCCAGATGGGGGCGAAAGCGGAGAGCAGGGCGTGCATGCCCGCCATCATCCTCGCGCTGTTGTACGCGTCCCGCGCTGGGGTTCGGGGTTTACAACTGCTGGTCCAGTACCTTGTTTGGCGAACATGGACACGATTGAGTGAACGGTGTTCTGGTCTGTGGGTGTGCCTGGCGGGGTGTGCGTAACGTGTGTGAAGCGATCTGGGGCGCCGGGTGTGGCGTCAGCAGTCGGGGCCCCCCTATCACCAGAGAGATGGTTCGGGGCCTCCCCGTCGCCTCTGGCCGCACCCACATGGCCAGGTCGTAGGGATTCCGCCCACCTGGGACGGACCGCATACGTGATATGCGTCGCCGCCCGGGGCGAGAAAGCGGAGGACCAGTGCGCCCAACACCGTTCGGGGCGTACCGGTGAGACAGGACTCACTCCTGCTCACCGCCCAGGAACGGTTTGTCGGTACGGACGGCGGGGGCCGGGGCGTGAGGGGGAGGCCCCCGCCGTCCGAAGCTGCCGGAAGCGGTCAGCTCCCGGCGGTACCGACGCCCGCGGTGCTCGCGGCGGTGCTGACCTGAAGCTGCTTGATCCCGTTGAGCCATGCCGAGCGCAGCCGCCGCGGGTCGCCGACCAGCCGCAGGTCCGGCAGCACATCCGCGATCGCGTTGAAGATCAGGTTGATCTCCATCACGGCAAGGGACTTACCGAGGCAGAAGTGCGGACCGCCGCCGCCGAAGCCGAGGTGGGGGTTGGGATCGCGGGAGATGTCGAAGGCCTCCGGGTTCTCGAAGACCTCGGGGTCGTTATTGGCCGAGGAGTAGAACAGCCCGACCCTGTCACCCTTCTTGATCTGCTGCCCGCCCAGCTCGGCGTCCTGAGTGGCCGTCCGCTGGAAGGAGACCACAGGGGTGGCCCAGCGGACGATCTCCTCGGCGGTCGTCTCCGGCCGCTCGCGCTTGTAGAGCTCCCACTCGTCGGGGTGGGTGAGGAAGGCGTGCATGCCGTGGCTGATGGCGTTGCGGGTGGTCTCGTTCCCGGCGACGGCGAGCAGGATCACGAAGAAGCCGAACTCGTCGGAGGAGAGGTTCCCTTCGCCCTCCGCGGCGACCAGTTGGGAGACGATGTCCTTGGCCGGGCACTCCTTGCGGGCGGCCGCCAGATTCATCGAGTACGAGACGATCTCCATGGCCGCCTCGGTGCCGACCTCCTCGGTGATCGCGTACTCGGGATCGTCGTACGCGGCCATCTTGTTGGACCAGTCGAAGATCCTGGACCGGTCCTCCTGCGGTACGCCGATGAGCTCCGCGATGGCCTGGAGCGGCAGTTCGACGGCGATGTTGGTGACGAAGTCGAACGAACCGTCGTCGCCTGCGGCGGCGAGAGCGTTCTCGACGATCTGGCGGGCGCGGTCGCGAAGGGCCTGTTCCAGGGAGCGTATCGCCCGGGGTGTGAACCCCCGCTGGACGATCTGCCGGACCCGGGTGTGCTCGGGCGGGTCCATGTTCAGCATGATCAGCTTCTGGACCTCGATCTGGTCGCGGCTGATCGACTCGTTGAACCGGATGACCGCGGTGTTGGTGTTCGAGGAGAACAACTCGGGATGGGTGGAGACGTACTTGACGTCCGCGTGCCGGGTGACGACCCAGTAGCCCTCGTCGTCGAAGCCGGAGATACCGGCCGGCTGGGTGCACCACCAGACCGGTGCGGTCTGCCGCATCTGTGCGAACTCCGGGTGCGGAATGCGGGCTTGGAGCAGATCGGGATCGGTGAAGTCGAACCCTTCGGGCAGATGGGGGCAGGGCATCGGCAACTCCAGGTCGGGCCGAGAGTCGCCCGAACGATGTCTGACGACCCATCAGAAGTTGCCCGAAAGGTAGTAACGAGTTCTACAACTGGCAAGAGGGGTGGCCCGATCTGTTGCGTGAAGAGTGGGTGAGGCAGGCATGAAGCGGGCGCAAGGTGCGTGCAAGACCCTTGCGTACCCGGGGTAAGCCCCACAAGACTGCCTACAGAACTAGAACGCGTACTAGTTCCCCTCCGCGGGCGCCGGGACGCCCCTGCGGAAGTGCGAGGAGAGGACGAGCTCATGGCCGCGGAACCCGTCATCGTCGAAGCCGTACGCACCCCCATCGGCAAGCGCGGAGGCGCGCTCGCCAATCTGCACCCCGCCTATCTGCTGGGCGAGACCTACCGAGAACTCCTCGGCCGCACCGGCATCCACGCCGACTGCGTCGAACAGATCGTCGGCGGTACGGTCACCCACGCCGGGGAGCAGTCCATGAACCCGGCACGCAACGCCTGGCTCACCGTGGGCCTTCCGTACGAGACCGCCGCCACCACTGTGGACTGTCAGTGCGGCTCCTCGCAGCAGGCCTCCCACATGGTCGCCAACATGGTCGCGGCCGGAGTGATCGACATCGGCATCAGCTGTGGTGTCGAGGCCATGTCGCGGGTGCCGCTGGGCAGCGGCTCCAAGCACGGACCGGGCAAGCCCTGGCCCGACGAGTGGAACGTCGACCTGCCCAACCAGTTCGAGGCGGCCGAGCGCATCGCCCGCAATCGCGGACTCACCCGGGAGAACGTCGACTCGCTCGGGTTGATCTCGCAGGAACGGGCCGCCGTCGCCTGGGCCGAGGAACGGTTCAAACGGGAGACGTACGCGGTCCAGGTGCCGACCACCGAGGAGGAGCAGGCGGCCGGGCAGGGCATGTGGCGTCTGGTCGACCGGGACGAAGGACTGCGGGACACCACGACGGAGGGGCTCGGACGGCTCAAGCCGGTCATGCCCACCGCGATCCACACCGCGGGCAACTCCTCGCAGATATCCGACGGCGCCTGCGCGATCATGTGGGCGTCCAAGCGGATGGCGCGCGCGCTCAAGCTCAAGCCGCGCGCCCGGATCGTTGCGCAGGCACTGGTCGGCTCCGACCCGCACTTCCACCTCGACGGACCGATCGACGCGACCCGCGCGGTGCTCGGCAAGGCCGGGATGTCACTCAAGGACATCGACATCGTCGAGATCAACGAGGCTTTCGCATCAGTGGTGCTGAGCTGGGCCCAGGTCTTCGAGCAGGACCTCGAAAAGGTCAACGTCAACGGCGGAGCCATCGCGCTGGGCCACCCGGTCGGCGCCACCGGGGCCCGGCTGATCACCACGGCCCTGCACGAACTTGAGCGTCGCGACAAGGAGTTCGCGCTGATCACGATGTGCGCGGGCGGAGCGCTGGCGACGGGCACGATCATCCAGCGGCTGTAACGCGGCACTGTGGAGGAAGCCCCCCCGGCCGGGGGTGTTGCCAGATGCACCTTTGGCCGGGGGCCCACGCCGCTACCGGAGCCGCGCGCGGCTGCATAGCGTCGTGGTCATGGACGACAACAGCCGTATGAACCACCCAACTTGGAACACGCGACACCGCGCCACCCGCCGCGGTCTGGCGGCCGCCACCGTTTTGGTCCTCGCCGCACTCGGCACCGCACCGGCCGTGGCCCAACAGTCCACCGGCGCAACCGAGTCGCCCGCCTCAGCCGCGGCGCACGGCAGAGGGGCCCTGCTGGACATCACCCCCGTGGCCGACCTCGGTCGTGCCGACGTCGCCCGCTTCCTCGCCTCCGGAGGGATGGACACCGACACCGTCCGCCACGGCCTGCGGGCCTACCGCCTCACCTACCGCACCATCACCCCGCAGGGCGCACCCACCATCGCCACCGGCCTTCTCGCCCTCCCCAAGGGCGGCCCGCACCGCCTGGACCTGGTCTCCGACACCCACGGCACGATGGCCCACCGCGACTACGCGCCCTCCGTCGGCGAGGACTTCGGCCGCTTCGCGCCCTACCTCCACGCCTCGGCGGGCCGTGCCGTCGCCGCCCCCGACTACCTGGGCCTCGGCAAGGGGCCGGGTCGTCACCCGTACATGGACACCAAGTCCTCCGTCACGGCCTCCGTGGACATGCTGCGGGCCACCCGCACCGCCGCGCTGCGCCTGGACCGCCCGCTCACCGGCGATGTGTACGCCAGTGGCTTCTCCCAGGGCGGCCAGGTCGCGATGGCCCTGGGCAGGGCCCTCGACAACGGCGTCGACCGGCACTTCAGGCTCCGGGCCCTCGCCCCCGTCTCCGGGCCGTACGACATCGAGCACGCCGAGACACCCGGCCTGTTCGACGGCAGCGTCAACGACACCAGCGGCATTTTCTACATGACCTACTTCCTCACCGCACAGAACAGGCTCCACCCGCTCTACAAGGACCCCTCCGAAGTGTTCCGGGAGCCGTACGCGGGAATCGTCGACGACCTCTTCGACACCAACCACACCGAGGAGCAGATCATCCCGGCGCTGCCCGCGACGCTCAAGGAGCTGCTCACCGACGACTACTACCGGCAGGTCCAGCACCCCACCGGCGCACTGCTGGCCGCGGTGCGCGCCCAGGACGGCAACTGCGCCTGGAAGCCGGACGTTCCCGTGCGCCTCTACTCCTCGTCCGGCGACACCGATGTGCCGATCGCCAACGCCCGTAACTGCGCCGCCGATCTGGCCGCACACGGCGTCGAGGCCCCGGTGATCGACCAGGGTTCTGCCGGCCACAACGCCACGTACATGAAGTCGGGGCCGCAGATCGTGCGCTGGTTCGACACGGTCGCCGCGCGGCACTGAACCGTGCGCCCCGGCAGCATGGACCCGGCAGGGACAACGGCCGGGTCCATGCCGCCGGGGCGACGGACGGGTGTGCCCGCTCAGTACGGCACGTGGGTGGGGAAGGTGGTGGTGGGGCCGAAAAGTGCGGCGTACCCGTCCTCGTGCTGGCGGCGGTGCCGCCCGGACCGGCTCACCTCGGCGACCGGGGTCGCGAGCGTGAGCAGTCCGTCGTTGGCGAGCTCCTGAACGCGCATCAGCAGCGCCCGTACGTCCAGACCGAGTTCGGCGGCGACCGTCTGCACGTCGAGGCCGGACTCCCAGCTCCACAGCAGCACGGAATCCATGCTGGGCGACCAGACGACCGTGTTCTCCATCTCGACGGGCGGCAAAGGGGGAGGGGGCGGGGCCGGGGTCGGCGGTGGCGTGTCCAGCGGCGCAACGATCACCTCTTCGTGCGGGTGAGGCACGGGGATCTCGGGTGCGGGTTCGGCCGGTGCTTCCCTCGTCGCTTGCGGGGGTTGGCTCAGGAGTTCCTGGGCAAGGGACCGGGCGTCACCGCGGCCCACCGTGCGTCGCGCTAATCGCACTTCGCGTTCGTTGAGGCCCATCATGTCTGCGATCGAGCCGTCGTCGCCGACTGTGACGGCGAAAGCCGCAAGCGTTCGGCTCCGCTCCGCCTGCGCCTCGTCCAGCAGCGCCTGCGCCAGACGCATGCGTTCGTCGCTGGCGCAGAATGCTTCCGCCAGTACGGCGTTCCGATCCCAGAAATCTCGAGGTTCCACGTACGTGACAACGCTCCGGCGGCTGACGGGAACGGACACCCAAGCAAAATGCGCCTAAATGGACCAACGGGTTATTAAGCTGGCCCAGTTATATGAATGTAGATCGTTTGCCAAGTGTTGACCCGCACCAGGGCGTGACGTAGGCCCCGACCGGTGGTCGGGGCCTACGTGCGAGCTCAGGGGGCGTCGGTTCAGTACCAGTGGTTGGCCTGCCAGAACGACCAGGCGGCGCACGGGCTGCCGTAGCGGGAGTTCATGTAGTCCATGCCCCACTTGATCTGGGTCTTGGCGTTGGTCTTCCAGTCGGAGCCGGCGGAGGCCATCTTCGAGCCGGGCAGGGCCTGGACGAGGCCGTAGGCGCCGGACGAGGCGTTGGTCGCGCTGGGGTTCCAGCCGCTCTCGTGGTGGACGATGTTGCTGAAGCACTGGAACTGTGCGGCGTTGCCGATCATTGACTTCGCCGTGTCCTGCGCGCCTGCCGTGACGGCGGTCGGCGCGGTGGCCGGTGCGGCCATGGCCGGGGTGACGCCGAGGGCCAGGCCGGTGGTGCCGAGGAGTACGGCGGTGCCGGCGACGGCGGACTTGCGGCGGGCGGTGCGGGGCAGGGTGAGGATGTTACAGGCGAACGACACAGGAGTCCTGACGTCGGGTACGGGGGAGTCGCGGGCCGATCCGGATCGTGCGGTGGTGCGGGTGGACCGGCCTCGTCCGACCGCGGTCCGTTTCGGTGGACCAAGCGGTGCTCGGCGACGGGCTCCAGTGTTAGCGGCGCCGTTCGGCCGTGGCAATGACCCCCGATACGAGCCCGCTTCGCACCCGGAGACGGAGGTCTCAAACCGGCTGAATTGCCTCAAAGGTGTTGTAGCAGCTCAGGGGGTATATGGGGTGGTTCGCACCGAGTGGGTGCGGCTACTACCCCGGGTCGTGGAGGGCCAAGGCCCTGTGGGAGGCCTCACTTGCCGGGGGCGTCGAATGTGACCTGGGCCTCGAAGGCGGCGCGGCGGGTGGCCCGGCGCAGCGCCTTCAGCAGCGTCGCGCCGATGGTGAGGGTCAGCACCAGGGTGAGCACGGCCCGGCCCAGGTCCCAGCCGAGCGACGTGGCCGTGCAGTACGCGAGGAAGCGGACCAGGTTCTCCGGCAGCGGGTCACCCGGCTGGAAGGAGATCCCCGAACCGAGTCCGGGCACGATCGTCCAGCCGTACAGGTTCATCACCGTGCCGTACGCGAACGACGCCACGAACCCGTACACCGCGAGCATCACGAGCTCGGCCCGCCCGCGCAGCCGGTCCGGGCCCGGCAGCAGGCCCGCGCCCATCGCGAACCAGCCCATCGACAGCATCTGGAACGGCATCCACGGCCCCACCCCACCGGTGAGCAGCGCGGACGCGAACATCGTCACCGAGCCGAGCACGAAGCCGAAGCCGGGCCCGAGCACCCGGCCGCTCAGCACCATCAGGAAGAACATCGGTTCCAGCCCCGCCGTGCCCGCGCCCAGCGGACGCAGCGCGGCGCCGACCGCGGCCAGCACCCCGAGCATCGCCACCGCCTTCGCGTCGAGACCGGAGTCCGCGATCATCGCGACGACCACGCCGACCAGCAGTGGCAGCAGCGCGGCGAACAGCCACGGCGCGTCCTGGGAGTGCGCCAGACCGGAGTCCGCACCGGCCAGCAGCGGCCAGCCGAACGCGACCACACCGATCGCACTGATGAGGACGAGCGCGGCGATCGCACGCGGCCCGAGACGTACCGGCCGTGTGCCGCGCCCGCTCATGACGTGGCTCCCAGCGCGCCGCGCACCTGCGTCACGGTCAGCCACTCCTGCGGGGCGAGGATCTTCGCGGTCTGCGGGGCGAACGCCGGGGAGGAGACCACCACCTGCCGGGTCTCCCCGTCCGCGACGGTCTCCCCGTCGGCGAGTATCACCACCCGGTGCGCCAGCTCGGCGGCGAGTTCCACATCGTGCGTGGCCAGGACGATCGCATGCCCTTCGGCCGCGAGGCCACGCAGGACCCCTACCAGTCGGGCCTTCGCCGCGTAGTCCAGCCCGCGGGTCGGCTCGTCCAGGAGCAGCAGCGGGGGCCTCGCGGTGAGCACGACGGCCAGGGCGAGCGCGAGGCGCTGCCCCTCGGAGAGATCGCGGGGGTGTGTGTCGTCCGGCACACCGGGCAGCAGCTCGGAGACCAGGGCCCGACAGCTGCCCGCTGTGGCGCCCGCGTCGGCGTCGGCCGCGGCGCACTCGGCGGCGACCGTGTCCGCGTACAGCAGATCGCGTGGTTCCTGCGGTACGAGGCCGACCCGGCGCACCATCTCGCGCGGCGGCGTACGGTGCGGGGTCCGGCCACCGACGAGGACTGTGCCCGTGGTGGGCTCGACCATGCCGACGAGCGCGGCCAGCAGGGTGGACTTGCCCGCACCGTTACGGCCCATCAGGGCGACGGTCTCGCCGGCGGCGACGGTGAGCGTCACCCGGCGCAGCGACTCGACGCGCCCACGCCGTACACCGAGACGCTCGACCCGGGCCGTGGCATCGGCGACGGGCCCGGAAGCGGCGGTGGTGGTCGGTGCGCCGCGGCCCAGCAGCCGGGCGAGGGCGCCGCGCCGCGCGGGGGCGGTGGGCAGCGGGGCCACGGCTGCGCCGGCCGGCGCGGGCGACGGGGCGGGCTGCTGTGCCTGCGCCAGCCGCTCGCGCAGGCCCGCCGCCCGGCGCCGGGCATCGCGGACCGAGAGCGGCAGCGGCTCCCACCCCGCCAGCCGGCCCAGCGCGACGACCGGCGGGTGGACCGGGGAGACGGCCATGATGTCCGCGGGCGAGCCCATGACCGGTGCGGCGCCCGGCGACGGCAGCAGGACGACCTGATCCGCGTACTGCACCACCCGCTCCAGCCGGTGCTCCGCCATCAGGACCGTCGTACCCAGGTCGTGCACCAGCCGTTGCAGCACGGCGAGGACCTCCTCGGCCGCCGCCGGGTCCAGCGCGGACGTCGGCTCGTCGAGGACCAGGACCTTCGGGTGCGGGGTGAGGACCGAGCCGATCGCGACCCGCTGCTGCTGCCCGCCGGAGAGTGTGGCGATCGGCCGGTCGCGCAGCCCGGCCAGGCCCAGTAGATCGAGGGTCTCCTCGACCCGCCGCCGCATCACATCGGGGGCGAGGCCCAGCGACTCCATCCCGTACGCCAGCTCGTCCTCGACCGTGTCGGTGACGAAGTGGGAGAGCGGGTCCTGGCCCACCGTGCCGACCAGATCGGCCAGTTCGCGTGGTTTGTGGGTACGGGTGTCGCGCCCGCCGACGGTGACCCGGCCGCTCAGTGTGCCGCCGGTGAAGTGCGGTACGAGACCGGACACGGCGCCCAGCAGCGTCGACTTGCCGACCCCGGACGGACCGACGAGCAGCACCAACTCGCCCTCGGGAATGGTCAGATCGACCCCGCAGAGGGTGGGGCGCTCCGTCCCCTCGTACTGCACCGAGACGTGCTCGAACCGGATCACTGGCTCTCCTTGGAGTTCGGGGCGCCCACCGGGGGCGGCACGGGCGCCACCACCGCGGGCAGCAGCCCGATCAGCACCGCGGCCGCGGGCCACAGCGGAAGCACCGGTGCGACCAGCGGTACGACCCCGGGGCGCAGCGCCTCCCCGTCGACACCGCCCGCCCAGATCATCGCCACGGCCACCGCGACCCCCGAACCCGCCACCAGCCAGGCCCGCACACCCCACCGGTCGGGCCGGTAGCGGGTACGGACCGAGCGGGCCCCGCCGAGCCGCAGCCCGGCCATCGCGGCGACGAGCCCGGCGATCAGCAGCGGCAGGCCGTACACCGCACCCTGCGCGGCCAGCAGACCGTACGTACCCGCGCACACCCCGAGCAGCCCGCCGAGCGTGAGGACGTTCGTGGTGTGCCGGACGGCGGGCGGGACCTGGGCGGTGCGCCCGTATCCGCGCGCGTCCATCGAGGCCGCCACCGCGACCGACCGCTCCAACGCGCCCTCCAGGACCGGCAGTCCGATCTGGAGGACCGCCTTGATGCCGCCGGTCGGACGGCCACGCAGTCGGCGTGCGGTGCGCAGCCGCGCGACATCGGCGACCATGTTCGGCGCGAACGTCATCGCGACGACGACGGCGACCCCCGCCTCGTACAGCGCACCCGGCAGCGACTTCAGCAGCCGGGCCGGGTTGGCGAGCGAGTTCGCCGCACCGACGCAGATCAGCAGGGTGGCCAGTTTCGCCCCGTCGTACAGCGCGAAGACCAGCTGCTCGGCGGTGACCCGGCCACCGATCCTGACGCCCTTCGCCCAGTCGGGCAGCGGCACCTCGGGGAGTGTGAACACGGGATGCGTACCGGGGATCGGCGAACCGAGAAAGACGGAGAAGACCAGCCGCACACCGACGACGAACAGCCCGATCCTGATGAACGCCCCGTACGAACGGGCCCATGGCGCATCCGTACGGCGCGCCGCGACCACATAGCCCGCCACCCCCACCAACAGGCCGAGCAGCAGCGGATTGGTGGTCCGGGACGCGGCGGTGGCGAGGCCGAGCGCCCACAGCCACCAGGCCCCGGCGGGCAGGGCGTTGCTCCGGGTCGCCCCGGGGGCGCGCAGCGGGCGGCGCAGCCGGACCGGGCCGGTGGTCGAGGCGGTCATCCGCGGCGGCGGCGGGCCTGCACGACTGCGGCTATGCCGAGGAGAACAACGGCGCCGACCCCGACCAGCACCCCGGCGGACGGTCCGCCACCGGAGCCACCGGAGTCCCCCGAGCCGGCGGCGGAATCGGCCGGGGACGCGGATGCGGACGCGGCAGGCGCCTCGTGACCGTTGCCCGAGACCTGTTCACCGCAGCCCGAGCCCGGATAGTCGGATATGGCACAGAGCAGCGCGTCGCTGTTGTAGCGCAGCGGTTTGGCCACCGAGGCGAGCGCCTCCGCGGTGCTCGCGTCCGGGGCGACCCGTGCGCACGCGGTGCGCAGCGAGGGCGGAGTCTGGCCGGTCGGGGCGTCCGCCGCCGTGCCCGGGTCGATGACCAGCGCGACCCGCTTGGTGCCGTCCTCGGCCGGGGTGTCCGCGCAGATCTTCGCGAAACCGGGGGAACGGCGCGGCTTCGCCGAGTCCTGGGAGTCCTCGCTCACGGAGAACCGGAAGCCCTGCACCGCGCCGTCGTCCGGCCGGACCAGGGACGGGCCCTGGGTGGCGTACGTCCAGCCGGTGCCGGAGCCCTCCCAGAACGACCAGTACCGGTACCCGGCCGCCTGAGCCGTCCCCGCGCCGAGCACGGCCAGGACGGCGCCCAGGACCGCCAGGAGAGCGGCGGCCCTTCCCACCCGCCTCACAGCTGCTGGTTCTTCCGGCGGCCGCTGATCAGGAAGCCGGCGCCCGCACCGACGACGAGGCCGATGCCGACGTACCACCACACGCCGCCGATCACGTCGTCCCCGCTGTGGACCTGGTCCTTCTCCGTGGCCACGTACCCGGTGTCGGCGGACGGGTCGGGCGTCGTGATGGCCGCGGGGGCGGGACCGGTCGCGTTCAGCTTGTCGACCAGGTCGACGCCGCCGAAGTCGCGGGCGTCGGCGCCGGTCGCGTGCGCGGCGAGGGCGAGCTGCGCGTAGGCGGCGGGACCGTTCTGCTCGGCCCAGGCCCCGGAGTTCTTCTTCAGCCAGGCCACGGCCTTGGCCGCCTTGTCCTGGTGGCCCGCGGCCGACAGTGCGACGACCGCGTCCGCGGTATTGCCGAAGTCGGGCTGCGGGGTGGAGTCGGTGGCGCCGGGCATCGGCGCCAGGTTGAGATGACCGCTGGTCGCGAGGGCGTCTGCGAGGAAGTGGGCGCCGTTCTGCGCGGCCTGCTCGGGCGTGAGACCGGACCCCGGGTGGCAGCTGGGCGCCTTGACCGCGGCGTTGTTCCCGACGGCCAGGGCCTTGCCCATCGTGCCGAGCACGGCGGCCGCGGTGGCGTCAGCGTTGGCGGCGAGCTTCCCGGCCTTGTCGGGCTGGTAGGCGAAGGCGCCGCCGTCCTTGCTGTCGCACGGGATCGCGAGCCCCAGCAGTGCGTCGTAGGGGGTCTTGCCGCCCGGGGTCGTGATGTCCGCGATCCGCTGGCCCTGCCGGGCAAGGGCGCCGATCACCAGCGAGGTGGAGTTGGCGTCACTGGCCCCGCCCGCGGTGTAGCCCCAGCCGCCGTCCTCGTTCTGTACGGACTTCAGCCAGCGCACCGAGTTGTTCACGGTGTCCCGGTGCCCGCCCACCTCGACGAGCGCCTGGACGGCGGCCGCGGTGGCATTGGTGTCCAGCATGGTCTTCTCGGTGCACGGCTGGGAGACGTCGGGCCGGTACGCGGCGTAGGCGCCGTTGCCGCACTGCTGGGCGATCAGCCAGTCCACCGACTTCGTGGCGGGCGTGACGCCCTCGACCCGCTGAGCGAGGAAGGCCAGCGACTGCCGCCAGACACCGTCGTACGTGGGGTCCTTCGTCCCGTACAGCCCGGCAGGCAGTGCGGCGGACGGCGAGGGCGACGGGGACGGCGCTGCGACCGCGACCGGGGCAGCGGCCGCACAGAGCACGGTGGCGGTGGCGGCGAGCGTTGCTGCGCTGCGGCGTACGGTCATGGCGGGCGGGGCCTCTCCTGCGGGGGAACCGGGCACAGGCACGCTCACGCACCAGGCTCCGGCTCCGTATACCTCGACGGTGCCGACCACCGGGGTTCCGGTGGTGCGAGCCGGTCACGACCGCGGACAGGGCATTCCGACTCACCGTCTCCTACGACGGTTCACGGCTGCGTGGTCAGTGCCGGATTTGCACCGGCTTCCCCCTGAACGGGCATGATGACGACTCGCCCACTGTACCGGGCGCGGTCGGAGCGGTTCCGGGCCGGGAGGAGCGCCACCGCCCGCCCTCCGGCCCGCTGGAGCGTGGGCCGCCTTCACACTGCGACGTACGTCACGGGCTCGCTCCCCGCCACCGCCTCCGCGCGACCCAGCTTCACCAGCCGACGCAGATGCGCCTCGGCCTCCGAGACGGCGATGTTCCGTGATCCAGGCGGAATCTGCTCCCAGGGCCGGTTCCACTCCATCCGCTCGGCCAGCTGCCACGGTGTCAGCGGGGTGGCCAGCAGTCCGAGCAGCCCGGTCAGCCGCTCCTCGTGATGGTCCAGGAGTTCCCGCACACGCCCCGCGGCATCCGCGAACGCGTACTGATGGGCGGGCAGCACTTCGGCGACCCCGAGCCTGCCGATGCGCTCCAGGGAGTCGAGGTAGTCCCCGAGAGGGTCGGTCACCGTCGCGTCGTCCGGGTCCTCGTACAGCCCGATGTGCGGGCTGATGCCCGGCAGCAGATGATCTCCGGAGAAGAGGCGCCCCCGGCCGGGCAGGTCGGCGGGGTGGTGCTCCTCCAGGTGGAGGCAGACGTGACCGGGGGTGTGACCGGGGGTCCAGATCGCCCGCACCTTGCGCCCTGCCAGGTCCAGGAGTTCACCGGGCACGATCTCCCGGTCCGGCATCGCGGCCCGCAACCCGGGCAGGGTACGCATCCGGCCCCCGTCGGCCGCGGCGGCCCGCAACGGCGCGAGATGCTCCTCGGGCGCACCGACCGCGGTGAGCTTCGCCACGAGGTACTTCAGCCAGGTGCCTGGTTCCGACTGCCGGGTGCGGCGCACGATCGCGGTGTCCGCCGCGTGCATGGCGATCCAGGCGCCGGACGCCTCGCGCACCTGCCCGGAGAGGCCGTGGTGGTCCGGGTGATGGTGGGTGATGACCACACCGTGGATGTCGCCGATATCCACACCGACGGCGGCGAGCCCGTCGGTGAGCGTGTCCCACGCCTCCGGATCGTCCCAGCCCGTATCGATCAGGACCGGCCCGCGATCGGTGTCGAGAACATGCACAAGAGTGTGGCCGAGCGGATTGTCAGGGATGGGGACCTTGATGCTGTGCACGCCCCCGCCGTGGTCGGTCACCTGTGTCATGGGTCCCCATCTCTCTCGGCGACGTGCAGCTGTGGTGCGTAGCGCCCACTGTAACGAGAACTTGTTTCAGTAGTAGCCCCGGTCGACCATCTGTCAGGCGCGGTACGTGCTGTGCGCCGGAGGTGACGCGGGCCGGTCCGCCGGTGATCCGGGCGGGTGCTGTCGCAGCCGTGGACTCCTGGAACTGGAACTGGTATCAGTTCTGACACAGAGTCAGACAATGAGTCGGGTAAGACCGACCGGCACATGGGGGTGGGAGAAGGAGCGGGGCTGGGTGCGTGCAGCTGCAAGGCGGAGGAGGGAGGCAACGCGGAGCGTTGTTGACTGACGACAACGCCGCAGGTGTGCGTGGACAGCCCCGCGACGCCGCCCCCCCCATGTGCCGGTCGGTCTGACGCGCCGGGCCGCGGGAGGCAGCAGCCATGACCGAGCTTGTCGAACACGGAAAACTGTTCATCGGCGGGGAGTTGGTCGATCCACTGGGCCGGGATGTCATCGAGGTCATCTCCCCGCACACCGAACAGGTCATCGGCCGGGTGCCGCACGCCTGCGAGGGGGATGTGGACCGGGCCGTCGCCGCCGCCCGGCGGGCCTTCGACGAGGGGCCCTGGCCGCGGGCGTCCCTCGATGAGCGGATCGAGGTGATCACCCGGATCAAGGACGCGTTCGCCGTGCGGTACGAGGAGATCGCCCGGGTCATCAGCTCGGAGAACGGCACCCCGTACACGTCCAGCATCATGGTCCAGGCGCTCGCCGCGATGATGGTGTGGGACGCGGCGATCACCGTCGCCCGCACCTTCCCGTACGAGGAGCGGCGGGACGGGGTGCTCGGGCCGCTGCTGGTGCGCCGGGAGCCGGTCGGGGTGGTCGCGGCCGTGGTGCCGTGGAACGTTCCGCAGTTCACCGCCGCCGCCAAGCTCGCGCCCGCGCTGCTGGCCGGCTGCTCCGCCGTGCTCAAGGTCTCGCCCGAATCGCCGCTGGACGCCTACATCCTGGCCGAGATCGCCGCCGAGGCCGGGCTGCCGGAGGGAGTGCTCTCGATCCTTCCGGCCGACCGTGAGGTCAGCGAGTACCTGGTCGGGCATCCGGGCGTCGACAAGGTGTCGTTCACCGGGTCCGTGGCCGCGGGGCGCCGGGTGATGGAGGTCGCCTCCCGCAACCTCACGCGGGTCACGCTGGAGCTGGGTGGGAAGTCCGCCGCCGTGATTCTCCCGGACGCGGATCTGGACGCGGCCGTCGCGGGCATCGTTCCCTTCGCCTGGATGATCAACGGCCAGGCGTGCGTGGCCCAGACCCGCATCCTCGTTCCGCGCTCGCGCTATGACGAGATGGCCGAGGCGTTCGCCGCGGCGGCGGGTGGGTTGAAGGTCGGCGACCCGCTCGACCCCGCCACCGAACTCGGTCCCCTCGTCGCGCAGCGCCAGCAGCGGCGCTCGCTCGACTACATCCGGATCGGCCAGGACGAGGGTGCCAAGATCCTTACCGGTGGCGGTCGTCCGGCGTCCCAGGAACGGGGCTGGTACGTAGAGCCGACCCTCTTCGGTGACGTCGACAACTCCATGCGCATCGCCCGCGAGGAGATCTTCGGCCCCGTCATCTGCCTCCTGCCGTACGGCGACGAGGCCGAGGCCGTACGGATCGCCAACGACTCCGACTACGGGCTCAGCGGCAGCGTCTGGAGCGCCGACACCGAACGCGGCATCGACATCGCCCGCCGGGTCAGGACGGGCACGTACAGCGTGAACACCTTCAGCCTCGACATGCTCGGTCCGTTCGGCGGCTACAAGAACTCCGGTCTGGGGCGGGAGTTCGGGCCCGAGGGATACGGCGAGTACTTCGAGCACAAGATGATCCACCTGCCGGCCGGCTACCAGGGCGGTGCGTGATGGGGGACCGCTGGGCCGTGGAGGTCGACCGCGGGGTCTGCATCGGCTCCGGGATGTGTGTGAACCACGCCCCGGGCGGATTCGCGCTGGATTCCGCCCGGCAGTCCCATCCGGCGGTCCCGGAGACCGACGCCAACGAGAAGGTCCTCGCCGCGGCCGAGGGATGCCCGGTCGAGGCGATCACGATCACGCTGATCGGATCGGGGGAGGTCGTCTTCCCACCGGAGGAGTAGAGGTCCTGCGCTCCCGCCCACCACCTGACGGGTGCCGAGCCCGGCGCAGTACCCGGACGCCTCGGGCGATGCGGACGGAACGGTACGGGTTCCCGCGCGGTCCGGTCCGGGCGCGCCGCATCCACCTCTCACGTGAGTGGCCCGTACCGGAACGAAACCGGTACGGGCCACCTCTTCCACGTACTCCTGAGAGGGCTTAACGACCTCTGAGATCAGCTCAGTGCCTGGAAGTTCTGCCATCCCGAAGTGCCCACGGCGACTCCGCTGCCCGAGATGTTCGGGTAGAAGTAGAGCTGTCCGTCGCCTCCGGTTGCCCAGATGTCAGCCTTGGCGTCGCCGTCGGCATCGGGGACAGCCGTGATCAGCGGACGGTTGGCGCGGGCCCAACCGGACCCGATGGCGACGGACGTGGGGCCGGTACCGAGTCCTTCGCCGGAGTTCCCCGTGCCTTGGTAGAGGCGTAGTTCGCCGCTGGTCTTGTGGCGTGCGATCAGGTCGACGTGGCCGTTCCCGGTGCGGTCTCCTGGTGCGGCAAGGTCGTAGTTGGACCATGATCCGTCGCCGACCAGGACAGGGGCCCGGCTCTGGTCGAGGTAGAAGGACTCGGAGCCGAAGTAGAGCCAGAGCAGGTTTCCCTCCTTGACCAGGAGATCGGGGTAGCCGGGTACGTCGATGGTGCCGTCGCCGTCGGTGTCGAGCGGCCCGTCGACATCCCCGATGGCGAGGATCTGATCGGCTGCCGCCCAGTGGTTGTTGGCCTCGTCCAGGGCCTGGAGTTCCTGTGCGTCGATCTGACAGGACCGGGACTGCCCGTCCGCTTGTTCGTCACGGCTTGTGCAGGCGAAACCCACTCCATTGTTGGGGAACACGTACAGCGTTTTGCCCCCGTCCCCGGGCAGCGCCGCGATCAGGTCTTCGTATCCGTCGCCCGTCCAGTCGCCGCGGTGGGTGATGGAGGCTCCGCTGAAGTCGGTGTTGCCTGCTGAGGTGGCTGTTCCGACTCGGCCGTTTCCCTGCCCTGGGTAGAGCCATAGTTCGCCATTGGTTCGCACACCGTAGAGGTCGGCGCTGCCGTCGCCGTTGAGGTCTCCGGGCTTGTCCGGCACGCCAGGGCTGTTGGCATAGAACAGGTAGTGCGCGCCGTCGGACCGGTTCTTGGCCGCGTCGAGGCTGCGCACGTACAGCCTCTGAGAACCGGCCGCAGGAGGAGTCAGGGTGACTTTGCCGTCCTTCTTCCCGTCCCCGTCCAGGTCGGCCGTGGGTATGACTGTGCGGACGGTGAGGTCCCAGTCGGTCCAGTACTCGTATGACGTCACGTCATTGACGCCACCGTTGCCGATGATGAACGAGCCAGGCTTCCGGGCTTCTCCTGTCTGCTGCGGCCAGCCGTCCGAGCCATCGGGGAAGTCGGTCGACGTGATGGTCGGCGGGGTACTCGGGCGGTTCGGGTCGAAGACGAACCGGCAGCCGGGCTGACCGGCGGCCGGTGTCCATGCGGACTCCGCCGTGGCGTCCTCTGCCCGGGCCTTCCAGGAGAAGTTGCCGTTGCCGGTGGCGAGATACTTCTGAAGTGTGGCTTTGGGCACCTTGAGAGTCGCGACCTTGCCTGAGGTCGTTGAGACCTTGGTGCTCACGATCAGGACCCCGTTGGGGTCGTCGTTGGGGTGATGGCCTGTGGCCCAGAGGTCGAACCGGGCCTTCACTGTGCCACCGTCGGGGTCGCTGACCTTGGCGTTGAGCGTCACGTCCGTGTTGCCGATGGAGACGAACGGGGCCGAGGTCAGGCAGCCGCCCGAACTGGGGCTGGTATCCAGGCTGGTCGGGGCGTTGGGCACGGTGTTGTACTCGGTGGACAGCACAGCCGACTTGGCGTCGAACTTCTTCCAGCTGTACACGTCTGCCTCATTGGTCGCCTGCAGGCCGAGCGTGATGTTGGGCCATTTCTTGCTTGCGGCCTCTGTGACTCCGGATGTCACGTCGAAGGCGAGGTTTCCGCCCGGGCAGGACGAGTTGTACCCCTTGGAGTCGGTTACGTCGTCGAGTTTTCTCTTCCAGAACGATGTGCTGTTCTGGCTGTTCCAGTTGGTGGATGCCGAGATGGAACCCGTAAGCCAAACCTCTACCGTTTTCTTGGTACATGACCACGACCAGGAATTGTTTGCCCTGAACGTCGACTTGATGACCTGCTTTTTCGTGTTCCAGAGATTATTGGTGTCCATACGGAACATGGAGCGGGCCAGCCCATTGGTCATATTCTCGTATCCCACACGTGCGGTGGGCGTTGTTGCCCCGTCCCAGCCCGCTCCGTTGAAGTATCCGGTGGTCGGTGTCTTCTTGTAGGCGATTGTCCAAGCCTCACGCGCTCCGGTGACGGCCGGATCGATGTAGACGGGGTACTTCGTTCCCCCACCTGTGAGCAGCGACTGATCCGGTGACAGCGTCATCCGGCCGCCGGTGACTTGGATGGGTATGACCGATTCGCGGGCACCGTGACCGGGCTCGAACTCGCCGCTCGGTGCCGGCCCCCCGTCCGGCGGTGTGTCTGCGCGAACAGTGGCCGGAGGCGTGGCCGTACTGCTGTCCCACATGCGTGGCGCGGGGGCGACGAACACCTTCTGGTCGGCGGGATTGACGGCAGTCAGGTTGCCGTCACCATCGGTCGTGACGTCCAGCCCGTCGGCGGCTATTCTCAGCCCGATCGACTTGAGCTCCGGATTGGCGGCCGCTTCGGCGGACTTGACGACCAATAGCTGACTGAAGCCGGAATTATCGGCCTTGAGCTTCAGGTCCACCCCGGGCAGCACTTCGGGGTAGGTGGCTGTGTCCTCGGAAACCGTGGGTTTTGGCAGTTCCGTGGGCCAGTTCAGGGACAGGCTCCGGCCGTCACGCACCACCGTGACCAATGGGCCGTTACCGCCGCCCGAGAAGCTCACCCCGACTGTGGTGGCCTTCGTTCTTATTCGTCCACCCGTTTCGAATGCAAGACCGGTATCAATGTCGACCAGCTTGTGGCCCTGCCGGGTCCACTGGGGCATTGCGTAACTGTCCCGAGTGAATGTCCCGGAAGGGTTCGCGAAGACCTGCGACGTCTCGGTGCGCTGAGACAGGACCTCCACTCGCTCCCCGGTGTCGGCCGCTTCGGTGAGCGCGTTTTCTTCCGCTTCGAACGACTCCGAGATCGGACCGCTGCTGGGCGGACCTGCGCTTGGTGCGGCCGTGGCGGTCTGCGCATGTTGCGGAATGGAAAGAGCAATCGTGAGCGCGAGTACCGTCGAAGCAACAGCGCCATTCGCTGCCCTTCGTCCTATTTTTTCATAATGTCCCATATGGGGAATATGGTGTGGGGTGGGCGCGTCCGTGCTGGACGCATAGGGCGGCGGGTGCGGCTGATCGCTGTGTCCTTGATCGTGTTCCTGTTCGCAGGTTTGCTTGCCGGTCCCGTCGTGGCCGCTGCGGAGCTGAGTCTGCTGAATCTCAAGAAGCCGGATCCCGTTCAGACCTCGCTTGTGGAGAAACGATCCGCCTCCAAGCCGGATCAGACGGTCAAGCACCCCTGGAAGGAACCACGGGTCAGCTGGCCTCAACCCGGCACCGTGACGTCGGCCGTCCCCGACGCAGGCTCCGGCAAGGTAGGCGCTCTGCCCATCCGCGTCGGCCGTCCGGAAAGCGCCGACAGCAGGGGCACAACCGACCGTGCCAAGAAGGTCCAGGGCCTCAAGGCCGCCCCCCGTGTGGCAGGACCGGATCGAGTTCAGATCCAGGTGCTCGACCGTGCGACGACCGAGAAGGCCGGTGTCGACGGGGTCCTGCTCGCCGTCCGTCCGACGGCCGGCGCCTCGGGCTCCGTGAACGTGGAACTCGACTACTCCGGCTTCCGCCACGCCTACGGCGGTGACTGGGCCTCCCGCCTGACCTTGCGCACACTGCCGGTCTGCGCCCTCACCGCCCCGAGTAATAAGGGCTGCACCACTGGCAGCGCATTGCCCACGGGCAATGACACCAAGGCGGGCTCCCTCACTGCCGAGGTCTCCCTGCCTGCCGCGGCTGCGTCGCTCCGGATCGCCGACCCGGGCGACACTCCGGTCCGCCTCGCTTCGACGCCGGCCGTCGCCGAGGGCACCGTGCTGCTGGCGGCCACCGCTGCGGACTCGGGCCCCTCGGGGAGTTTCAGCGCGACTTCCCTCGCACCGTCCGCCTCATGGGCCGCCGGCGGCTCGAACGGCGCCTTCTCCTGGAACTACCCGATCGGCGTCCCCAAGGTCCCTGGAGGGACGGCCCCCGACCTGAAGCTCGGGTACTCCTCTCAGTCGGTCGACGGACGCACCGCCGCCACGAACAACCAGGCGAACAGCATCGGCGACGGCTGGTCGATGGAGCCGGGATACATCGAGCGCCAGTACATCTCGTGCGCCGACGACACCGCCAACAGCAACACGACCGCCAAGGTTGGTGACCTGTGCTGGAAGACGGACAACGCGGTCATCAACCTCGGCGGGCAGTCCAACACCCTGGTCAAGGACTCGACTTCGGGTGAGTGGCGCCTGGAGAGCGACGACGGCACCAAGATCGTAAAGCTCAAGAACACCGCCCTCGCCAACGGCGACAACGACGGTGAGTACTGGCAGGTGACCACCCCGGACGGCACTCGCTACTTCTTCGGCCAGAACAGGCCCGACGGCTGGGCCGCAGGCAAGGACGAGACCAACTCCGCCTGGACCGTGCCCGTTTTCGGTAACCAGGCCGACGAGCCCTGTCATGCCGCGGCCTTCAAGGACTCCTGGTGTCAGCAGGCATGGCGCTGGAACCTCGATGTGGTCATCGACACGCACGACGACGCGATGGTCTACTACTGGGACAAGGAGCCCAACTACTACGGCCGGAACGTGAACCCTACGACGGGCGCTTCCACCGCCACCCCCTACGACCGGGGCGGATATCTCAAACGCATCGAGTACGGGCTGCGTTCCAACACCATGTACTCGGCCAAGGCGGCAGCCAAGGTTGACTTCACCCAATCCGAACGGTGCCTGAGCGACTGCGGAACCTTCGACAAGGCGCATGCGAAGAACTGGCCGGACGTACCCTTTGACCGTTACTGCGCTTCGGGCACAGAGTGCAAGGACCGCTACTCCCCGTCCTTCTGGAGCCGTAAGCGACTGACGGCGATCGCCACATCGGTCCTGACCGGTGGGACGTACAAACCGGCCGACACCTGGAAGCTGGACCACTCCTTCCCCCCCACCGGCGACGGCAGCGACCCGGCCCTGTGGCTGACCTCCGTCACCCGCACCGGCCACACCGGAACCGGCGACGTCACCCTGCCGGCCGTGAACTTCAAGGGCCTCACCCTCCCCAACCGGGTCGAGGGCGCCACCACCGGCGGCAAGCCCGACCCCGTACCCTCCATGTGGCGCTACCGCATCTACGGCATAGACACCGAGAGCGGCGGATCCCTCGGCATCACCTACTCGCCGACGGACTGCAAAGCAGGCAGCGTGCCGACCCCGGAGTCCAACACTCGGCGCTGCTACCCGGTGAAGTGGTCGCCGCCGGACGCTCCGGGCGCGGAGTACGAGCCCTACCTCGACTGGTTCCACTCCTATGTGGTCACACAGATCCTGGAGAACCCGAACACCACGGGCGCCGTAGCCAAGCAGACGGATTACTCCTACCTGGACGGTATGGCCTGGGCCAAGTCCAAGGACGACGAGTTCACCCAGGCCAAGCACCTCACCTACAGCGACCGCAAGGGATACGGCCGCGTACAGGTACGCACCGGAGCCGCACCCGACAAGCGCACCCTGCAGGAATACCGCTACTTCCGCGGCATCGACGGCGCCTCGGTCAAGGACCAGGAAGGTGTCTCGGTCACCGACAAGGAACCCTTCGCCGGCATGACCCGCGAGCTGGCGGTGTACAACGGTGACGGCGGGAAACTGGAGTCCACCACCAGTTACGAACCTTGGCTGTCCGCCGCAACGGCCACCGAGAAGCGGCCGGAGAAGCTGCCCGACCGCAAGGCGTATGCCACTGGTGGAAAGAGCGAACAGCTCAGGACCGCCGTCGGATCGGGCTGGCGCACCACCAGGGTCGAGCGAACCTTCGACGATGTCGGCCAGGTCCTGACCGAGTCCGATCTCGGCGACACGGCCAAGAGCGGCGACGAGGAGTGCACCACCACCACTTACGCCCGCAATGCGGCCAAGAACATCCTCAACCTGGTCGCCGAAACCAGGACCGTGGCCAAGCCTTGCGGTACGGCCCCGAAGCTTCCCGACGACCTGGTCTCGGCCGAACGTCACTACTACGACAACGCGACCAGCCTGACCGCCGCGCCGGTCAAGGGTGATGTGACCCGGCTGGACGAGCAGGACGACAAGGGCACCGGCTATCTCACCACCGCCACCCACACCTACGACCAGCACGGCCGTGAGAAGACCTCGACCGACGCACTCCTGAAGACGACGAAGACCGACTACGTACCGACCACCGTCGAGGCCCCGACGTCGGTCACGGTCACCAATCCGCGTGGCCACGTCACCACCACGACCTATGAGCCGGCGCGCGGAGTGGCCATCGCCGAGGTCGACCCGAACAACAAGCGCACCGACGCCGTGTACGACGGACTCGGCAGACTGCTCAAGGTATGGCAGCCCGGCTGGGCCATGGCGGACCACGCGGGCAAGCCGTCGGCCGAATACAGCTACACCATCTCCAAGACGGCCGACAACGCCGTCACCACCAAGACGCTGAAGCAGAACGGCGACTACCGCACCACCTACAGCCTGTACGACAGGCTCCTGCGCGAGCGCCAGACGCAGGCCCCGGCCACCGGTACCCAGAACCGGATCATGACGGAAACCATGTACGACACCCGTGGCTGGGCCTGGCAGTCGTACGCCGCCTACTACGCCAACGGCCTGCCCGAGGCCAAACTGACAACCGCCGCCGTCAACACCGTCCCCACCGCGACCCAGAACCTCTACGACGGGACCGGCCGGATCACCGACGCGCTGTCCGTCAAGTTCGGCGACGAGCAGTGGCGCACCACCACGGTGTACGGCGGTGACCGCACCACGGTCATTCCGCCGAAGGGCGGCACGGCCACGACCACCGTGAGCGACGCCCGCGGCGGACCACCGAACTGCTCCAGTACACCGACGCCGCACGTACCACCTCGCAGAGCACCACGTACGGCTACGGCAAGTACGACGAGCCCACCACCGTCACCGACCCGGACGGCAACACCTGGCGCTACACGTTCGACAGCCGCGGCCAGAAGACGGTCGTCGACGACCCCGACGCCGGGATCACCCGCACCGCATACGACAAGCTCGGCAGGGCGACCACCGTTACCGACGCCAGTGAGACCACTCTGACCACGGAGTACGACGAGCTCGGACGCAAGGCGAAGGTCAAGCAGGGTGACTCCGTGCTTGCCTCCTGGGACTACGACTCCCTCGCCAAGGGGCAGTTGACCAGCAGCACGCGCTACGTCGACGGTGCCGCCTACACCACGGCAACCGACGCGTTCAACGACCGCTACCAGCCCACCTCCACCACCGTCACTGTCCCGTCACAGGCCGGCAGCACTGCTGGCGCGTACACCTGGACGTACGGTTACAAGGACGAGACGGGCGCCCTGCTCTGGACGCTCAACCCGGCGGTCGGCAACGTTCCTTCGGAGCGGGTCATCACCAACTACAACGGTGACGACCAGCCGTTCCGCACCAGCGGGCAGATCGGTGCTCTGGTCGGCAACACCCTGTACGACGTGTTCGGCCGCCCGACCCGTCTGGAGTACAGCGCAACCCTGGGCAAGAAGGCCTACAAGTCCCTGGTGTACGACGAGCACACGGGCCGGGTGGTACAGCAGACCACCGACCGTGACCTGGCGCCGCAACGCGTGGACGACACCACCTACGCGTACGACGCGGCCGGCAACGTCACCGGAGTCACCACCGCCAGCGGCCAGGACACCCAGAAATCCGTGGACACCCAGTGCTTCACCACCGACCTGCTGGGCCGACTCACCGAAGCCTGGACAGCGAAGACCGGCTGTGACCCCACAACCGGCCCGACCGCGGCCACGGTCGGTGGCCCCGACGCGTACTGGCAGAGCTACGGCTACGACAAGCTCGGTAACCGCACCAGCCAGACCGACCACGCCACCACCCCGACGGGCACAGACGTCACGACCGACTACACCCAGCCCGCTCCCGGCTCCAAGCGCCCCCACGCGGTCCAGCAGACCAAGGTCACCGGTGGCCCCGACAACGGCCGGACCACCACCTTCGAGTACGACAACAACGGCAACACCACCAAGCGCACCACCGGCTCAAATGTCCAGGACCTGAAGTGGGACGCCGAGGGCCACCTCGCGACCCTCACCGAGGCCGGCAAGACCAGCAGTTACGTCTACGACGCCGACGGCAACCGGCTCATCGCCAAGAACGCAGACGGCTCCAGCACCCTCACGCTGCCCCAGGGCAACGAACTCACCGTCGCCGCCAACGGCACCAAGACCGGCACCCGCTACTACACGCACAACGGCGAAACCGTAGCCGTCCGCACGGGTGCGACCACCTCGTACCTCATCAGCGACCACCAGGGCACGGCGATGACCGCCATCACGGTCGGAACTCTCGCCCTCACCCGCCGCAAGCAACTCCCCTTCGGACAGCTCCGCACCAACCAGTCGACAGTGTTCGGAACCCGAGGCTTCGTCGGCGGCACCAACGAACCCACCGGCCTCACCCACCTCGGCGCCCGTGAATACGACCCCACCCTCGGCCGCTTCCTCTCCGTCGACCCCGTCATCGACATCAACGACCCGGCGCAGATGAACGCGTACAGCTACGCCCACAACAGCCCCCTCACCAAGTCCGACCCGGATGGTCTCCGCCCCGACGGCCCGGCGGGAGGTGCTTCGTACAACGACGATGCCTGGGCACGGGACCGCGGCATGAACGCCGGCTACACCCTGAAGGGCAGCAAGTGGGTCTGGCACCAGACACCCAAGAAGGACCCGGAATCCCAGTTCCTCTACGCCGCGTACCGCCAGAACACCACCGGCTACCTGATCAACGACTACTACGCGAAGCAGCGGGCGAACAAAGCGGCGGAGTACCGGGCACAGGCCAAGCTCGCTGAGCAGCGACGCAAGGCTGAACAGCAGCGCAAGCAGAACGACATCTGGGGCAGCATCAAGAGCGGCCTCGGCAAGGCCTGGGATGCCAGCGGCGGCAAGGTGGTTAGTGCGGCCCACAACTTCATACAGGATCACAGTACAGCGTTGGGCTGGATCGGGGTTGGGCTAGGCGTAGTTGCAATGTTCAGCCCGGTGGCCTGGGTAGTCACAGGGGCGATGCTGGCCGGGTTTGCCTCGGCTGGGGCAACTACAGCAGATGCGTGCGCGTCGAAACAATGGGGTAGCTGTGCCTTTGGCGTGATCAGCCTCGGCGGAGCAGGCGCCGCTGTTGGGCTGGGAAGGGCAGCTAAGCCTTGATCCACCGAGGTGGTTTGAGAGTGGTCTTTTGATCGGCTTGGGGTCGGGTGGTCGGGTGAGGGCAGGTTGTTTCCGCTGGTCTGCCCAGCATTTCCACGGTTCGGTTCCGGTCGGGCCCTTGCGGGCGGGGTGGGCAGGGGCTGTTCGTATCAGCCGGCCGGTCCGTGGGCCGTGGAGAACAGGTGTGTCCAGGCGTGCTGCCAGGGCCAGTTGTGCGGTAGGTGCAGTGTGATGCGGCGGGCGGAGTGGGCGATCCGGGCCGGAACATGGACCAGGTGGGTGCGGATCGTGGCGGTGGTGGCCCTGGCGTGGAAGGCGGAGGCTTGTGCGCCGGTGGCCCGCAGCAGGTTGTAGGTCATCGCCCACAGGGTGAGCCATGCTGCGTTGGCGTGGAAGTGTGCGGAGGGCAGGTGGGCCAGGGCGGAGGCTTTGCTGTCGGCGATGACCTGCTCGATGACCGCGTGGTGGCGGTGTTCGCGTTCGGCCTGGAGGGTTTGTGCAGGCTGGTCGGTGAAGAACGGGTGGTAGCGCCAGACGGGAAACAACTCGCCCTGCTCACCCACAATGGCGGGTTTGGCCAGGTCACGGACCCGGCGCACGATCAGCCGCGCGGTGACCCGCTCCGCTTTCGTGCGGCTGGCGAAGGCGGTGTAGGCGGGTATCTCGGCGACTTCGGCGTCCGAGACGAGCTCACCGGTTGCAGGATCGGGCACCGCGGTCGGGTATGTGATCTGCTGCCAGGCCTGGTCGGGAATGCCGAGGACGGCCCGTTTGATGGAGGGGTTCAACCCGCAGGTAATCGAGAAGTGGGCTCCGGCCCGGCGGCAGGCCGAGATCACCCCGGCGTTGTAGAACTGCGAGTCCGCTCGCAGGATCCGGGTGCCGGTGCAGCCCGCCTCGACGGCGGTGGACAGCGCCTCACTGACGAACTTCGGGGCCCCACGGGAATCGGCTGCCTTGCCGCGGCGCATCCGTACTGTGGCGATCACCGGCCGCGCGTGCGGGGTGCAGATCGTGGCGAGCAGGGGGTGCAGGGTGCGGATGCCCTTGAACCGGCCGTACTCGGCACCCTGCTTGGCCCGGCCGTAGACCCGCTTGTGGGTGGAGTCGATATCAATGAACGCCTTGTCGCCGGCACCGGGCAGCAGCGGGGCGTGCGCGGCCAGTTGACCGAGGAACCTGCGGTGGACAGCGTGGAGTTGGAGTGCGTGACCGTGGGTGAACGAACGGAGGAAGGTGCCCAGCGTGGACGGCGCACGGGCCCCCGGAACAGGGCCGGCATCGCGCCGTGCCGCAGGATATGGAGGTCGTCGATACTGTCCGCGCCCGCCGCCATGCCGGCCACGATGCTGCTGACCTTGACGTCCGCCGACGCACCCGCGCCGTTCCTCGTCCCGCTCAGCTTCACCTTCTGCGCCACCAGGCCCGACAGCCCGCACCGTTCGGCCAGCCGCATCACCGGAACCAGCCCGGCATGCGCGACCAGATTCGGGTCATCGAACGCAGCGGAGACCGCCGCTGGAGTATGGGAAACTTGCATCTCGGAAGTGCCTTGCCGATCGTGCGTGCTGGAAGCCTCAAGAACTCCCATCATCGCAGGTCACAAGGCACTTCCTTGTTTCTCGAAGAGTCATCCACAGCCATCAGATCGGTGGATCAAGGCTAAGGAGGCGGCGAAGCTGGCAAATTCTCCAGAGCTGCCCTTCAAGCAGCAACTTATGCATGCAGCGATATCAGGTGCAGCTCGAGGGCTTTCTCGAATGAGTGATGGGGTCTCCATAAGCTTGACCGGGGCTGCCACTATTGCCGGAGGTAGTTTGAATGAGCGTGCACATCCCAGCCGATGACCTCGGTTAAAATGCGCAGCTGGGCTTGCGTTAGGAGTCAGTCGTGGCTGAAGTTTGGATTGCTCTGGATGCTGCAGAGCGGCGCAAGAACTGGAGGGTATCTGGGTGTTTCACCATCATTTGTGCCGGGATGGTCGTTGCAGTGACGCTCTCCGAGGGGCCCGGCTCACTCTGGTGGGGAGTCGCGATTTCCTGTACGTGGCTTGTCTCGATGACCTACATAATCGGCCGGGGGTATGGTCGAGCGCTGCTCACTCCTGATGGAATCTTCTTCAAGGGCCCATTCCGGAGGAGGTCGATTCCGTGGGCGGAAATTACTGAAATTGAGAAGCGGCATCATACTGCACGAAGTAGTGAGTGGTGGGATCTGCGTCTCGTGCGTGCGAATGGACGAGACTTGGCAGTTCCGGGCGCCTTCACGAGCAATCGGTATGACCATAAATTCGAAGCGAAATTGGCCTTGCTGCGTGAGTACTGGCAGCGGGCCGCGAGGTGACGGGTTCCGTTCTGGCCTGAGCCTGGATCAAGACCAGATCAAGACCTGCGACTGTCGTGAGTAAGGGGGCCATTCGGGGGGCAAGTTATCTCGGCAGGTCGGCTGCTGCGGGGGCAACTCGTCTGGGAGGGGCGCTGGCAGGCTTGGCGTCGGGGGGGCGGTCTGGGTGTAGACGCCAGCGTCTGGCAGGATTCAAAAAATAGAATTCTCGTATAGTTTCCGGGGCTCTGCGCTTAATACAGGGCCCCGGAATGGGTTTTGCCTATTGATCCGAAACGGTTTGGGTTCTGGGTCGTTGCACGGGTGTGAGTGATCTGGTGGGGGACGCGCGGCATCTGTCGCCGTCGGCGCAGGAGGCCCTGCGGTTGCGGGCGGTGGCCGCGTTGGTGGCGGGGCGGGCCCGCGCGTGGAAGGTGGGGGCGAGCTTTCCGGTGGCGCGGGGGAGGTTGTAGGTGACGGCGGCCGGGGTGAGCCAGGCGGCGTTCGCGGTGAACTTGCCCGAGGGCAGGTGGGCCAGGGCGGAGTCCTCCAGGTCGGCGAAGACCTGTTCCACCGCGGCGTGAGCACGGTGCATCGGCTCGGCGTCGGTGAGGAAGCGTGCTGTCGGTGAAGATCGAGTGGTGGTGCCAGACGGCGAACAGCTCGCTCTGCCTCTCGGGCACCGACTTCGGGTTCAGCCGTTTCACGCGGCGCACGATGAGCCGGACGGTGGTGTGGAACTGCTTCTTCTTGCTGGTGAACGGCACCTCGGCGATCTCTGCGTCGGAGATCCAGCACTGTTCCTCGTCGTCCCAGATCGTGTCGGTGTACTGGATCGGCGTCCAGGCGTCGGCCCCGATCGTCTCGATCGCTGTGCGGATGGTCCTGGTGACCGCGACGGCCAGAGCGAGGCGCGCTTTGGCCTTCCGGCAAGCGGCGGCGACCTTGCGGGAGAAGTAGGCGGAGTCCGCGCGGACGACAATCTGTGCGGTGATGCCCATCGCCCACACCGTGGCCAACCCCTCCCGCAGCAGCGAGGCGGCGCCCTGCCCGAGCCGACCGCACCCTTACACAGGCGGGTGGCGACGATAACCGGCGTGCAGGTGGCGGTCTTGACGGTGACGATCTGGAAGTGGAGAACCCGGACCTTGGTGTAGCCGAAGGAGGCGCCCTGCTTGGCCGGGCCGTAGACCTGCTTGACCTTGGAGTCGATGTCCACGAACACCACCTCGTCGCCCTGCGGCACGAACCCGGTGTGCGCGGCCAGGTGGCAGGTGAACACGCGGGCCGCCGACTCCAGTTGGCGGACGCGCCCCAGGTGAAGGCACGCAGAAAGGTGCCCCACGTGGACGGCGCCCGCACCCTGGTCGCCCCCGTGCGGACGGCCACGGCCAGCGACCACCAGGGCACGGCGATGACCGCCATCACGGTCGGAACTCTCGCCCTCACCCGCCGCAAGCAACTCCCCTTCGGACAGCTCCGCACCACCCAGTCGACAGCCTTCGGCACCCGAGGCTTCGTCGGCGGCACCAACGACCCCACCGGTCTCACGCACCTCGGCGCCCGCGAATACGACCTCACCCTCGGCCGCTTCCTCTCCGTCGACCCCGTTATCGACATCAACGACCCGGCGCAGATGAACGCCTACAGCTACGCCCACAACAGCCCCCTCACCAAGTCCGACCCCGACGGCCTCCGCCCGGACGGCCCGGCCGGCGGCGCTTCATACAACGACGACGCCTGGGCACGGGACCGCGGCATGAACGCCGGCTACACCCTGAAGGGCAGCAAGTGGGTCTGGCGCCAGACTCCCAAGAAGCACCCGGAGTCCCAGTTCCTCTACGCCGCGTACCGCCAGAACACCACCGGCTACCTGATCAACGACTACTACGCGAAGCAGCGGGCGAACAAGGCAGCGGAGTACCGGGCACAGGCCAAGCTCGCTGAGCAGCGACGCAAGGCTGAACAGCAGCGCAAGCAGAACGACATCTGGGGCAGCATCAAGAGCGGCCTCGGTAAGGCCTGGGACAGCACCGGCGGCAAGGTCGTGTCAGGAGCTGCCGACGCTGCAGGCGCCATCGGAGGATTTTTCGAGGACCATTGGCGCGGCTTGGCTCAGGCGGGAATCATAATTGTTGGAATAATTGCCATTGGCGTGTGCACTGCCGCAACAGCGGGAGTGTGCGCAGGGGCAGGAGGCATCATCATGTCTGCCGCAATCGGCGCGGCACAGGGGATTGCAACCTACGGCGTCTCTGGTGGGAAGCACACCACGAGTGGATATGTGACGCAAGCGGCCATAGGAGCAGGCAGTGGCGGGTTGGCTGCTGGTGTTGGCAAGGCCGCCATGCTCATGGGGGGGGGCAGGACAGGCAGCGCCCCGTATCACACGGTGTCAACTATGACGTCCTCGGCTATTCACAACAGCGGGGCCTTCTGGAAGGGTGGTGAATACGGCCGCAAGGTCGTGAATCACATGGGATTCGGCACGCGGTGGGCAGACTGATGGCACATGTTGAGCGATCGGCTGCTGTGTCCGAGTGCACTCTGACGACAGGGCTCCTAGGGTGGGCTTGCGGAACCACGGCGACATCACTCTGGGTGGGGCCTCCCTGGCAAATGGCCGGCGTCGCTCTTGTCTCCGGTCCCTTCATCGCGTTGGCAATCAGCCGGACACGCCGTCCGCATCCATCGCCAGCACGGGACCGGATTAGCTTGGCTCCACTCCTAGCGGGCTTGTTCGTGATGGTGGTTGCTGGAGTGCTGGTCGCGCTCGGTCTGGCAAAGGCCAGCTTCGGGGAGAGTCTCGCCGTTTCGATGTTTGCATGGGGAGCGGCCTTCTGCGCTGTTGGGGCGTTCATGGCTGCGGGGCGTAGAGGGCGATAGAATCCGGGCGGCCGCCAGGGCGCCGCGGTGACCGCCATATCCTCGTTCACCGGGCTGTGCCCCCGCCTGTTCCGGAAGCAGGTGACGGTTCTGCGGTGCGGACACGGTCAGAAAGGGCCAGCTGAAGTTTCCCCGTGATCACGGGGAAACTTCAGGATCAACACCGTTGCGTTTGGCCCTTGAGCTGTACGTCAAGCCCTGCTGAACAGCGCAACGGGACCACCTGATAGATCAACGATCGGGTCAAGGCGGGCATCCTCGGCGAGGACCGCGTGCTGCGGGAGAACAGCGCCGGAACCCCTCAGGGTTAGACCCTGTCGCCCCTCCCCAGCAACGTGGCCCTGTCGGTCCTGGACGAGCACATCGCCCAGGGCCCGGGAGGTCCCGCGTCCAGCCAGGTGGAGCGCGCAAAGCGCCGCCGTCACGGGCAGCCGAACCACCAGTTGGTCCGTTTCGCCGACGACTGGTGCCTGATGGTCTCGGGCACCAGGGCCGACGCGGAGGCGCTGCGGGAGGAGATCGCAGAGGTCCTGTCCACCAGGATGGGCCTGCGTCTCTCACAGGAGAAGACCCTGGTCACCTATATCAACGACGGGTTGGACTTCCTCGGGTGGCACATCCAGCGTCACCGCAAACGGGGCACCGACCGGTGCTACGTCTATACCTACCCCTCACGCAAGGCCCTCAAGGCCGTGATGGCCAAGGGCATCCCGCTGCGTCGCCGCAAGCACACCCGTCTGATCGACGGGGCCTGGCCGACCCGGCGCGGACGTCAGCTCATCGCCCGCCTGACAGCTGGGACCTGCGAGTTGTGCGATTCGCCTGACGGGATCACCGTCCACCACGTCAAACGACTCGCAGACCTCAACCGATACAGCACCACGGCCGCCCCGGACTGGGTGAATGCCATGCGGACCAGCCGACGGAAGACCCTGATCGTCTGCACCCGCTGCCATGGCACCATCCACCAGCGGCCGGACACGCAGTAGCACCACTGGAGAGCCGGATGCGGAGGTGGGTCGTCGCATGACGCTGCGGGTGTGCGGATCCGGGAGCGCCGCTGCTGGCAAGAGTTTGGCGTGGACCCTCGCGGGAGGGTATGCGGCAAGAGGTCTCGCGGGGAGTTGGCGCGGGTAGGCTTTCGTGAGCCGCATACGAGTCATGACTGTGTCTGTGTCTGAGATGGAGAACGCCACCATCTACGGATACCGGAAGACCATTGACCGGGGCGCCACCCAAGCGAACATAAGCCTCAATGTCGAAAATCTAGGAACATTTTGCGGAGTGGGCGCTGCGAGCCCAGGGAACTCTGCAGTGTGGTGCTGAGGGTGGCCTGATAGCCTGAATTGCGTGAACGGCCGGGAACGGGAGAGTAATGGTATCCGCAATGAGGCAAGATGTACTCCGGCGGCGTTCCTGGCCCATTCTTTGCGGCATTGTAATTGTGGGACTCGGGGTTGGAATGCTTGCGGCAGTGTGCAAGGTCACCTCGGTGAATGGATTCCGGACCGGTTGGCAGGGAATGCCAATCTACTTGGCGCTTGCGGGCATCTGTGGGCGAATCGCCAACTGTAAAGTTATCCTGCTTGAGGATGCACTCGTGGTGGTGAACCCTCTGCGTAGTCACATTCTTCCGAATGTTGCGATTCGCGATGTCTCAGTCTCCGATGACGGCACACTTGAGGTGCATCTCAAAAAAAACCGAGCCGTCTCGGTTTTTGCATTTGGTGGATCTCTGGTGGATCGCTTTAAAGGTTCCAGCGAAGAGGCGGAGCGAAAGATTAGTACGTGGCTGCATTCCGCCCGTACGGTAAGCGAACCGAAGGCAGCGGCTCCGCAGGTCCGCTGGACACGGTGCTGGAGCGCTGACGCGTCTCTTATCCTGTGTGCTGCCATTGCAGGTGCAGGCGCGATCTGGATGGCGCGCAGCGGCAGTTGATATCGTGTGATGTGAATACTGAACTTGATTGGGTGCCGGGCCGTTCGCCTGACAGCTGCTGAGTCGGGTCGGTAGTTGTGTGGTGCTAGTGTCCTGCGCCGGAGATCTATCGTTAGTTCCTGTATGAGTGTTTCTGCGGGTGTGCCCGCACCGCGTCGTGGTCCGAAGCTGGAACCGTTGTTGTTGTCCGTTGACGAGCGTGCGGTGCTGGAGCGTTGGGCCCGGCGGGCGACGTCTGCGCAGGCGGTGGCGTTACGGGCGCGGATCGTGCTGGCGTGTGCAGGCCCTGACGTTCCGCCGATTGTTGTGGTGGCGCGGGATCTTCGGGTAGCGGCGGATACGGTCCGCAAGTGGCGTCGGCGGTTCCTGGCCGCCCGGCTGGACGGGTTGATGGACGAGCCCCGGCCGGGTCGACCGCCCACCATCAGCGTCGACCAGGTGGAGGCCGTCGTGGTCAGCACGTTGGAGGAGATGCCGAAGAACGCCACGCACTGGTCGCGCAAGTCGATGGCCGACCGCAGCGGGCTGTCGAAGTCGACCGTGGGCCGAATCTGGCGCAAGTTCCATCTCAAGCCTCATCTGACGGACACCTTCAAACTGTCGGCGGACCCCTTGTTCGTGGAGAAGGTCCACGACGTGGTCGGGCTGTACTTCAATCCGCCCGAAGGGGCGGTGGTGCTGTCGGTGGACGAGAAGTCGCAGATCCAGGCGCTGGACCGGTCTCAGCCGGTGCTGCCGATGATGCCGGGCATGCCCGAGCGTCGCACCCACGACTACGTCCGCAACGGTCTGACCACCCTCTTCGCGGCCTTCGACGTCGCGACCGGCGAAGTCATCACCTCGCTGCACCGTCGGCACCGGGCAGCGGAGTTCAAGAAGTTCCTCATCAAGATCGAAAAGGAGGTTCCCGGGCACCTCCAGGTCCACCTGATCTGCGATAACTACGGCACCCACAAGACGCCCGCCATCAAGGCATGGCTGGCCAAACACCCCCGATTCCACCTGCACTTCACCCCTACCAGTTCGTCCTGGATCAACCAGGTGGAGAGGTGGTTCGGCTTCCTCGCCGACCAGAAGATCCGCCGCGGCTCCCACAAAAGCGTGCGTTCCCTGGAAGCCGACATCCGTGCGTGGGTAAAGGAGTGGAACGAAAACCCAACACCGTTCATCTGGACCAAGACGGCCGAGGAGATCCTCGACTCCCTCGCCCGCTTCTGCCGACGGATCTCCGGCGCAGGACACTAGATGCGCACAGGGCGGCGGTTTGAGCGATGCCAAGAGGGCGGCGAGGGGGCGGGTCCGGCTGGAGGCAGTCGCTCGTTTCGAGGGCGGCGCGAAGAACAGGGAGATCGCAGCCGCGCTGCGGGTGAGTGAGCGGTCGGTGGAACGCTGGCGCCGTCAGTGGCGGGAGCGGGGTGAGGAGGATGTCCGGTCGAAGGGTTCGCCAGGGCGTCCGAGGCTTTCTGTAGCCCAAATAGCGAAGCGTGAGCGGGAGTTGGAGCGTGGTCCGCTGGCTCACGGTGGGCGGGCCAGGGGTGGACGCTGGCGCGGGTAAAGACGTTGATCGGGCGGTTGTTCCACGTCGGCTACACGGTGGAGGGGGCATGGCGGCTGCTGAGGCGTCATGGTTTGGTCCTGGCAGCAGCCGGCCCGGCGGGCGATCGAACGTGACGACAGCGCGGTGGAGTTGTGGAAGAGGGAGGTGTGGCCGCAGGTAAAGGCACGGCGGCGGTCCGCGGAGCCTGGATCGTCTGCGAGGACGAGGCGCCGTCTTCCACTTCCCCTCCTACGCACCTGACCTCAACCCGCAAGAGGGCATCTGGTCACTGGTGAAGCGGACCATCGGCAACCTCGCCGCCGCCAACCTCGACCAACTTGCCACCGCCGTGAAGCGCAGCCTCAAGAAAACCCAATACCGCCCCCCACCCCACCGACGGCTGTCTCATGGGCGCCGGCCTGAACCTGACCAGTTGACACAATCAGGTCGACATCACACATTCAAGTTCAGCAGTGGGCAATAGTTACTGAGGGAGGTCGTCATGGGATGCGTGGGAGCTTCCGTGATGGTTATTGGTGGGCTCGGCCTGCTCATCTCGACGGGGGCAACGCGACTGGTGCAACTGGACAAGACGTCAGAGAGTGGGGGCCTCGGTGAGCATGGTGATATTCGTGGCTGGACTCATTCTGATGGATACCTACTCGGGATCTGGTACTTGATCCTGGATCCACCCGTTCGGCTTGGGTGCGATTAGGTTGTGGGCTTCCTCGGGGTGCGTCAGGTTCAGCGTTCTTGCTTTTTTTCGGAAATTAATGGACTTGTATTCTGATTGGTGGTCAGGGAAGGGTACGGGAAAACCATCAGCCGATAGTGGGTGAATGGTCAGCCGGCATGCGGAAAGGGGTCCTGAGAGGCCTTGCGGTGCTCTCTCGTCCACGGCGGGGCAACGGCCCTTACGGTTCGCCGCGGCGGGTGGAGCCCGCCGGACCGCACCACGCACTGGGAGGAGTCCACTGCCGCCACTCCGCCCTTGCCCCGGGGCACCGCTCCTCCAAACCGGAAGGATAGTGAATGATACTGAAACGGCGGGTATCTCGCGCCGAGTGGGGGAATCCAGCTGATAGGGAAATGGTTTACGCGCACGCTATTACGCATCTAGGAGAAGTCACTCTCTCTCGCCTCCCGGCAGAGCGTCGAAGCCATGAGGCGAAGGCGGAGAAGCGCGAAGAGTGGATCATCGATGCCGGCAAGGCTGGAAGGATTCTGGTTCCGGAGTTCGGTTCACCGGGTTTAACTTCAATGAAAATCCTCAGAAATGGCACGCGCGGGTCGCTCGACGGCGCCGATTTCAAAATAACCGTCAAGTCGTCCTGTCTTCACTCCCGCAGGCGAGTCGGATTTGATGGGATCGACATCCATTTCGAAGTGCGTCACTTCGGAGTGGATCTGCATAGAGGTGGTAGGCGGGTAGCTCGAAGAATATTGGGGGAGTGGAAGTTCTTCGACGATGCGGCGTCAACTGTTCTAGGTGCATGTCTTTTTGAATGGGGTGGGATGGATTTCTTTCTTCGCACCCCATTCTTGAGATTGCTCTAATCTAATAATCCAGCCGTAGATCGTGATCTTGCTGGTGATGTGACTGGGTGCCCCAGTCGGCCGTTATTGGCTCAGTTGGCCGCTCGGCACTCAGAGCCGCCTGTCCGAAGCCGAGCGTCGGTGTAGCTCGGGCCTTCAGTGCCTGCTGGATCGCGTGCCGCACGTCACCACAAGAGTGTCAAGATCAGGATCAGCGCGGCGGGCATACATAGCATCGTGGCCAGGTGGCTGAACAAGGCCCGCGTCATTCCCAGCATGGAGAACAGCATCAGCCCGCCCGCGAGCCAGCACCCAAAGATCTGGCCCGCGAGAGTCTGAGCGGCGGTCTCCTGCTCCCGGGTAGCGGCCTCGAAGTTCAGTACCCCGCCGATCATCATCAAGAAGAGCACGCCGCAGAGCAGCAGGTTCCCCACGCCAACGATGACAGCGACCGGCTTGTCTGCCCGGCGTACTCGTCTCCAGAGTTGTATGGCGCTCATGGGCACGGGAGCCTATCCAGGGGTGCACCCATGACTGTCAACTGCAGCCATCTGTGACCATCGGTGTGTGAAGACAGAAGAACCCGCGGCGGCCGAGAGGGACAGCGTAGACCCTGCCCGCCGGCAGGAGGGCTTCGAGGCCCTGAGGTCCCGGATAGCGGGCCGGTTCGCGCGGGTCGAACCCCGGCGCCGGGTGCGGGGCTTGGCGCTGGGGCCGCTGTCGGACCTGCCGCGCAGGAACTGCTGGAGCATCGCCGAGTGGGCAGGGTTGGCCACCCCCACGGCATGCAGCACCTGCTCGGCCGGGCCAGGTGGGATGCCGACGCCGTGCGCGACGACGGGCGTGAGTACGTACTGAAGCACCTGCGCGACGAGGATGCGGTGCTGGTGGTCGATGAGACCGGGGACGTGAAGCGAGTTCATCGTAGAAACGCGCGACCGCGGAAGCCTCAGACACGACGCTGAGGCCAACGATGCCGCCACACAGTCGCGATCTCTTTTCAGGACTTGACCTCCGGCGTACACCCCGTGTCGGCGATCACGAAGTACCCCGCCGGTGACTCCTTCACCGTGTGCGTGACGAAGACGTTGTACAGGCCCATGTTCTCGTTCGAGCCGTTGGCGTACACATAGCCGCCCGTGGTGTGCGCCCTCCCCGCGGTCACGTGTGCGTAGTTGGTCGCTGTGAAGCACTGAGCCGGTGTGCCGCCCGTCGTGGTCGCCGTCACCTGGGGTGACGTGCTGCCGGCTGTGCCCGATGCGTCGACCGCTGCCACCGTGTACCGGTAGGCGGTTCCGGCGGAGAGGCCCGAGTCCGTGTACGTCGTGGAAGTGGGGGAGGCGACCTTCGTGCCGTTGCGGTAGAGCGCGTACGAGGCTGAGTCCGGGACGGCGTTCCAGGACAGTGAAGCGCTGTTCGCCGTGACGCCTGTGACCTGCAGGCCGGACGGGGCGGGGAGTTGGCCGCCGCCGGGTGTGTCCTGGTCCAGGCCCCAGAAGACGCCCGTGTAGTACGTCGAGCAGATGGAGTTCAGGAAGTACGCGGCCGTCGTGCCGCACTGGTCGGTGCCCGAGCCGGGGCTCACTGCCAGGCCGTGGCCCATGCCGGAGACGGAGTACGTCTCCACGGCGGGCTTGCCGGAGGCGTCGTTGTAGATGCTGCGTGTCGTGTTGCCGGGGAGGGTGTCCGTGGACGACGGCGTCTGGCCGATACCCCAGACGTCCGTCCACTGGTCGCGCAGGGCCGTGGCGTTGGCGGGATACACCGTGTAGTCGGACGTGCCCTGCCAGATCGCCACGCGGGGCCAGGGGCCCGAGTAGCCGGGGTAGGAGCCGCGTACCTTGTCGCCCCACTGCGTGGGCGTCAGCTTCTGCGGGCCCGTCTGGCAGCCGGACGCGGCCGCCTGGCTCGTCGCGCACTGGGCGGGCAGGCCCGAGGCCACGGAGCCGCCCGCGAACACGTCCGGGTACGCGGCCAGCAGGTCGGCGGTCATGCCGCCGCCCGCCGAGAGGCCGGTGACGTACACCCGGCGGGCGTCCGAGCCGTGACTCTGCTTCGCGTGCTCCACCATCTGCACGATCGAGGCGGCCTCGCCCTTGCCCCTGCTGTCCTCGGCCGGGTCGAACCAGCTGAAGCAGGACAGCGAGTTGTTGGCGGACGTGGTCTGCGGGAAGACCACGGCGAAGCCCCACAGATCGGCGTACTTCGGCCAGCCCGATTTCGTGTAGTAGTCGTTGGCCGTCTGCGTACAGCCGTGCAGGGCGATCACCAGCGGTGCGTTCGCGGGCAGACCTGCGGGGGCGTACTGGTACATCTGCAGATTGCCGGGGTTCGTGCCGAAGCCGGTGACCTGCTGCAGGCCTCCGGCGGCAGCGGCGGGCTGGGCGGCGCCCACGGTGCTCAGCGTCGCCGCGACGACGCCGAGGACAGCCGTGGACGCGACGCGCCGGAGCAGGCGTCGCAGGATCGATGGGCGCACGGGGGCCTCCCTGCTCGGAACGTGCGGGCGTGCGGACATGTGGACTGTTGCCGGAACCTACGAGTCCGGGCCGCCACGGCCCATGGGGCGGGCTGACATCCCTCGGGCCCCGCTGTGTGCGGCGCCGCCCTTGCGCCGCGAGCACCGGCGGGGAGCGGGCGTTGACATCGAGTGCGCTCGAAGATGCGGACTCCCGGCCGGCAACGCCCGCACCCGGGAAGCCTCAGACCTCGACCCCCGTCGCGAGTTCCTGTCGCACCCGTGCCGCGGCGCCGACCGGTACGGCGTCGGACCCCAGGGCGGCCCTGACCAGCCGGACAGGGTGGCCGCTGACCGGCGGGTCGGCGGCCAGTGACGTCAGGATGAGGGGTTCCAACAGGGGCCAGGCGCGACTGACCCCGCCGCCGACCACCACCGTGGTGATGTCCACGACGCCCGCTGTCATCACGATCGCCCGGGCGATCCCGGCACCGGCGGCCCGGTACACCGCGAGGGCGTCCTGGTCACCGTGGCCGGCGGCCTGTGCGACCTCGCGGGCGGTCAGCCGGCGGCCGGTGCGGTCCGCGTAACGGGCGCCGATGGAACGGCCGGAGGCCAGGGTCTCCAGATGGCCGCGGCCGCCGCACGAGCAGAGCAGATCACCGAAGCCGGGGATGTGCCCGATCTCGCCGGCCGCGCCGTGCGGCCCGGCGAACAGTGCGCCGCCGGTCCACAGAGCGCCGCCGACCCCGGTGCCCAGCGTCATCCCGAGGACGTCCGACTCGCCGCGCACTGCGCCGCCGGACGCCTCCCCGTAGAGGAAGGCGTTGACGTCGTTGTCCAGGAACGCCGGGACACCCAGCGCCTCCTCGACGGCGTCCGTCACCGCGAAGCCGGCCCAGCCGGTGAAGGAGTCGCTGGCCACCAGGATGCGACCGGTGGCGGAGTCCACCACACCGGCTGCGCCGACCCCGCAACCGACGAGGCGGCCGGGGGTGCGCTCCAGCAGCGGGGCCAGCGCGCCCAGGGCCGCGCCGATCATGGCCCGGCCGCCGTCGGCCGCCGGGGTCGCCACCTCCGCGCGGTCCAGTACGGTCAGGTCCTCGGCGCAGACCACCACCTGGGTCGTGGTGCCGCCGATGTCCACTCCGGCGAAGAGCGTACGGTCACAAAAGCTCATACCTGTGCCTCCGTCCGGCCGGCCGCGAGGGTGGCCAGACGTTCGGCTCTGCGGCCGCGCTGGATCACCGGGTCGGGCACCGGCACGGCGGCCAGCAGCCGGCGGGTGTAGTCGGTCTCCGGGTGCAGCAGGGTTGCCCCGGTGGGGCCCTGCTCCTCGATCCGGCCGGCCCGCATCACCACGACGCGCTGCGCGAAGTGCTGTACGACGGCCAGGTCGTGGGAGACGAAGAGACAGGCGAAGCCCAGCTCGTGCTGGAGCTCGGAGATCACTTCGAGCACCGCCTCCTGCACGCTCACGTCGAGCGCGCTGGTGGGCTCGTCGGCGACCAGCAGCCGGGGCTCCAGGACCAGGGCGCGGGCCAGGCTGACCCGCTGGCGCTGACCGCCGGACAGCTCCCGGGGGGCGCGCCGGGCGAGTTCACGCGGCAGCCGGACCCGGTCGAGGACGTCGGCGACCTTGCTCCGGCGGTCCTTGGCGGAGAGCTCGCGGCGGTGCACCCTGAGCGGCTCGGCGACGCATTCGCCGACCGTCATCCGGGCGTCCAGCGAGGCCACCGGGTCCTGGAGGACCACACCGATACCGGCTCGCAGCGCCCGGCGGGCCCGGGACCGGGTGCGGCCCAGGTCGCTGCCGAACAGCGAGACGGTGCCGGAACTCGGCGGGATCAGACCGAGCGCGACCCGGGACGCGGTCGACTTGCCGGAGCCCGACTCGCCCACCAGGCCCAGGGTCTCCCCGGCGTGTACGGCGAGCGAGACCCCGTCCAGGGCGCGCACGGCGCCCTTGCCACGGCCGAACACCACGGAGATGTCGCGGAGTTCGACCACCGGGTCGGTGTCCGGGCGGGCGGCGGCGGCCGGCGCGGCCGGCCGGCCCGCCTCGGCGACCGACAGCCGGGGCACCGCGGCCAGTAGCCGCTCGGTGTACTCGTGGGACGGGCGCAGCAGTACGTCCTCGACCGGTCCGGTCTCCACGATCTCGCCGTGGTACATCACGGCGACCCGGTCGGCGAAGTCCGCGACCACGCCCATGTTGTGGGTGACCAGCAGGACGCCGGTGCCGGTCTCGACGGCGAGCCGGCGCAGCAGGTCGAGGATCTCGGCCTGCACCGTGACGTCCAGCGCGGTGGTCGGCTCGTCGGCTATCAGCAGGGCCGGTTCGTTGGCGATGGCCATGGCGATGACCACCCGCTGGCGCTGTCCGCCGGAGAGCTGGAAGGGGTAGGCGGTGGCCCGCCTCTCCGGCTCCGGGATGCCGACCTTGCGGAGGAGTTCGACGGCTTCGGCGGCGGCCTCCTTGGCGGACACCTTGCGGTGGTTGCGGATCACCTCGGCGATCTGCCTGCCGATCCGGGTCAGCGGGTCGAGCGCGGTGGCCGGCTCCTGGAACACCATGGAGACGGTCCGGCCACGCAGCGCCGCCAGGTCGGCCTCGCGGGCACCGACCACCTGGTTGCCGGCGATGGTGGCGCTGCCGGTGGCACGGGCGTTGCCGGCCAGCAG
Source organism: Streptomyces sp. NBC_01224 (assembly GCF_036002945.1). Lineage (NCBI taxonomy): Bacteria > Bacillati > Actinomycetota > Actinomycetes > Kitasatosporales > Streptomycetaceae > Streptomyces > Streptomyces sp. NBC_01224. Next base: position 6,402,682 of record NZ_CP108529.1, read on the forward strand.
GCCCATCGCGGCCAGCGCGATGGTGGACTTGCCGGAACCCGACTCGCCGACCAGGGCGAGCGTCTCGCCGGGGCGGACGTGCAGGGAGACACCTCGTACGGCCGGCACCTTGCCGGTCTCGGTGGTGAAGACGACACCGAGGTCGTCGAGTTCGAGAATCGGCCCGGCCTGCGGGGCGGCGGAGCCCTGGGTGGCGGTCATCCGCGTCCCCTCACGTCGAATGCGTCGCGGAGTCCGTCCCCGATCGCGTTGAACGCCCACACCACCAGGATGATGGCCAGGCCCGGCGGCAGGATGAGCCACCAGTAGCCGGAGTAGGCGGCGGTGAGACCGGCCGAGAGCATGCCGCCCCAGTCGGTGGCCGGCGGCTGGACGCCCAGGCCCAGGTAGGAGACGTAGGCGACCAGCAGGATGGCGTCGGCGATCTGGAAGGTGGCCGCGACGATGATGGTCGAGACCGAGTTCGGCAGGATGTGCCGGGTGATCGCCCGGGCGTGCGTCCCGCCGATGGCCCGCAGCGTCAGGACGTAGTCGCGGTTCTTCAGGGAGAGCGTCTCGGCCCTGATCAGCCGGGACGGCACCAGCCAGGAGACGAAGCCCAGGATGACGATCAGTCCGGTCAGACCCGGGGTGGTGATGGCGGAAACCACCAGCAGGATGAAGAGCGCCGGGATGGCGATCCCCGCGTCCACGATCCGCATCATCACTGCGTCGACCCAGCCGCCCGCGTAGCCGGCGACGGCGCCCCACAGGGTGCCGATCACGGTGGCCAGGATGCCTGCGGCGAGGCCGACGATCAGCGACACCTTGCCGCCGTACATCAGCCGGCCCAGCTCGTCGTGGCCGACGGCGTCGGTGCCGAGCCAGTGCGAGCCGCTGGGGGCGAGGTTGACCTGCTGGAGCATCGTGTGGGTCTGGTCGGTGGAGTACACCAGCGGACCGGCGAAGCAGAGCAGGAAGAAGAGGACCACGACGCCGAGCCCGACCACGGCGAGCCGGTTGCGCAGGAAGCGCCGGACGGCGAGCCGGGTGCCGGACGCCGTGGCGGCGGCGGTGGCCGTGCCGGGCGCCTGGCCCGGCTGGATGGCGGCGCTCATGCCCGGCCTGCCTTCACTCGGGGGTCGATGATCCGCTGGACGATGTCGGCGAGCAGCGTGCCGACCACCGTGGCGGCCGCGATGACCAGTACGCAGCCCAGCAGCACCGGGTAGTCGGAGGACTGTGCGGCGGTCCAGAAGAGCAGCCCCATGCCGGGGTAGTTGAAGAGCTGCTCGACGACCAGGGCGCCGCCGAACAGCACCGGCACGTAGTAGCCGAGCATGGCGACCACCGGCGTCAGCGAGTTGCGGAACACATGCCGCCACAGGATGGCGCGGGAGCGGGAACCGCCGGCCCGCGCCGTCCTGACGTAGTCCTCGGAGAGGTTCTCCAGGGTGGCCGCCCGCATGTAGCGGCTGAACACCGCGATCATCGAGGCCGCACCGGCGACGACCGGCAGCACCAGCGCCTGCGGTTCGGAGAACACCTGGGCGAGCGTGTCCCCCTGCGGGGCCTGGGACGGGAACCACGGCAGCGCCTGGCTGAACACCAGCACCAGGATCAGCCCGAGGAAGTACACGGGCGTGGAGTAGGCGATGAAGCTCAGCGTGGTGATGACGTAGTCGACCGGCTTGTTGCGCCGGACGGCCTGCCACATGCCCAGCGGGATGGCCAGCACGAGGCCGAGAATCGCCGACAGGGCGGTGAGGAGCAGGGTCTTGGCCAGCCGCTCGGTGATGAGCTGGGAGACCGGCTCATTGAGGGTGTACGAGGTTCCGAGGTCGCCGTGCAGCAGCTGGTTCAGGTAGTAGAAGTACTGCACGGGAAGTGGCTTGTCGAGGCCCTGCTCGTGGTTGAAGGACGTGATCTGCTGCGCCGTGGCCTGCGGGCCGAGGATCCCGCGAGCGGGACCCCCGGGCAGGGCGTGCAGCAGACCGAAGACCACGATCGTCACGATGACGATCACCACGACGGCTTGGAGGACCCGCCTGATCAGGTACGAGGAAGTGCTCATGTGTTTTCCGGTCGCTTCGGCTCAGTGGTACGCGGGGTCACCGGCCGGGCTCACTTGGTCGTCCACTTCCACATGGCGGGGTGGAAGTTGGCGAGCGAGTCCTGGGCGAAGCCGCCAAGGCTCTTCTTGACCACGGAGACCTGGTAGTCCGGCTCCGGCAGCCAGATGACCGGGAGGTCCTTGGCCAGGGCCGCGCTGTACTTCTGCACCGCCTCGTCGGAGGAGGAGGTGGTGGTCTGGGTGACCAGCTTGTCCACGGCGGGGTTGGAGTAGCTGCCGAAGTTGGAGCCGCCGCCGGTGGCGAAGAGCGAGTCACCGCTCGGGTAGGCCGGGAAGTACCAGCTGCCCGCGGTGCCGAAGAACGACAGCTGCCACTTGCAGCTGTCCTGGTCGGCCTTGCACTGGCCGGCCTGCGAGAGGACCGAGTTGACCGGGGCGGTCTTGATGGTGAAGTCGATGCCGGTCTTTGCGAACGACGACTGCAGGGCGCTCATCATGTTGTCGGTCACGGTCGAACCGGACTGCGAGAGCACCTGCATCCGGAACTTGGTGCCCTTGTCCACGCCGGCGCCGCACTGGTTGTCGCCGGTGCCCGGCGCGGTGCACACCATGGTGCCGTTCTGCTCGGTCCAGCCGTGGCCGGTCAGCAGCTGCTTCGCCTTGGCGGTGGAGAACGGGTACGGGTTGTTCTTCTGCTCCGGCGAGACGAAGGACGAGCTCTGGCCCTGCGGGATCGGGCCGTAGGTGGAGACCGCGGTGCCGTTGAAGACGACCTTGGAGAGGGTGGTCTGATCCACCGACATCTGGATCGCCTGGCGGGCGTAGAGCTGCTTGAACACAGCGCCCATGGCGGGGTTGTTGAAGTTGTAGGGCATGTACGTGATGGCCCAGCCGGACCACGGCTTCACCGTGTAGCCCTTGGCGGTGAAGGACGACTCCTGGCTGAGGTTGGTCGCGTTGATGTAGCCGTAGTCGACCGTGCCTGCCCGGAGCGCGTTCTCCTCGGCGTCCGTGGTGGTGAACGGCAGCAGGTTCACGGTCTTGATGTTGGCCTTGCCCCCGCCGTCGTACTTGGCGTTGGCCGTCAGCTGGACCTTGCCGGCCGTGGAGAACGACTTGATGGTGTACGGGCCGCTGACCGTCTTCCAGAGCGGGTCGGTGGCGTAACCGGAGATCTTCTTGGCGGCGTCGTTCAGGTACGCCCAGACCTTCTTGGCGTCCGCGGCGGTGCGGTCGAGGTCCGACACGCTGCCCGAGTCGCTGGTCTTGTCCCAGACGTGCTGCGGCATCGGGCGGATCATGCTCAACTCGTTGGCGAGCATCCACTGCTGGTTGTACGCCTGGTCGAAGGTGATGGTGAAGTGCGTGTCGTCGACGACCTTCAGCGAGGTCCAGTTGTCCGGCGCCTTGCCCGGGCTGTAGCTGGCCCAGTCGGCCTTGTTGGCCTTGACCAGGTTGAACCAGAACTCCACGTCGCGGGAGGTGATCTGCTTGCCGTCGCTCCAGTGCCGGTCGCCGAGCGTGATCGTGACGCTCTTGCTGTCCTTGGCGAAGTCGGCGGCGGTGGCGAGCGAGTTGTCCTTGTTCCAGCCGACCTTGCCGGTGGAGCCGTCGTACGCGATCAGCGGCTCCCAGAGGGACTGGGATATGGAGGAGTTGTTGGTGTTCAGGTGCGCCGCGGTGCCGACCGGGAGGATCCAGTTCGGCGTGAAGTTCGCCGGCAGCGCGTAGTTGATGGTGTCCGACGAGCCGGAGGCGGACGACGAGGTGCCGCCCCCGGAACAACCGGTCAGCAGAGCACCCGCGGTGACAGCGGCGCCCGCGACAAGGGCCCAGCGGCGGCTGTTCGCCGTGTGAGCAAGGAACATGACTCTCCTCAGAGTGAAAGGACCCGTATGCCCGGGACCGGCACTGCGTTCACGACAGCTAACGCCGGACACGCCGAAGAAACAAACAAGAATTAGTAAAAAGTAAGTTACTGCACCTACGAAAAAAGCCCTCTCGCCTCGATCACCCCTCTCCGTTGGGGGTATTTGGGTGGATTGAATGGGTTTCAGGTAGGGCCTACTTCCTTCGCGAAGCTGTTCCCCCGCGCCGAGCGCGGGCGTATTGTCTTCGCCACACCCACCGTTGCGGAAGTTACTTCGTACATGACTGAAATAAGTGCATGGGACCGCAGGGCCGCAAAAGGCACGCCGGCCCTCGCCGCGCGGGTCCTGGAACTCGTCGCATCGGGCCAGGCCTCGTCACGCGCCGAACTCGCCGGACTGCTGGGGGCCGCCGCCTCCACCATCTCTCTCACCGTGGCCCATCTGGTGGAGCGCGGGCTGATCGCCGAGGAGGGCACCCAGTCCTCCACCGGCGGGCGCCCCCGCAAAGTACTGAGACTGGGGAGCAACGACGAGTTCGCGGTCGCCGCCGACCTCGGCGGCCGGCACGCCCGGATCGGTGTGGTGCTGCCCGGCGGCGGTCTGACCGATGTCTCGACCGTCCCCTTCGTGATCGCCGACGGCCCCGAGGCGGCTCTGCCCCGGCTCGCCGAGACCCTGGAGGCGCTGGCCGAGCAGCGCGGCCGCGGCCGGCTGCGCGGGGTCGGGCTCTCGCTGCCCGGACCGGTGGACATCGCGTCGGGGTCGGTCGTCCTGCCGTCGCGGATGCCGGGCTGGAACCGTTTTCCGGTCACCGCCTGGCTGGAGGAACGCTTCGGCGTCCCGGCCGCCGTGGACAACGACGCCAACTGCATGGCGATCGGCGAGCACACCGTACGGCCCGCCGAGCACCGGCAGACGATCATGGTGAAGATCGGCTCCGCGATCGGCGCCGGCGTCATCGTCGACGGACGCCTCTACCGGGGCGGAACCGGCGCGGCCGGTGACATCACCCACATCCGGATCGACGCCGGCGCCGACATCCCCTGCTCCTGCGGCAACACCGGCTGCCTGGAAACCGTGGCGTCCGGCGCCGCCCTGGTCCGCATCCTGCGCGAGCGCGGGGCCGACGTCAGCAGCCCCGAGGACGTGGCCCGACTCGCCATCGACGCAGACCCGTTGGCCACCCGCGCGGTCCGCAGGGCCGGCGACTACCTCGGCCAGGTGCTCGCCGCCAACGTCAACTTCTTCAATCCCGACGCCGTCTACCTCGGCGGCATCCTCTCCACCCTGGAACCGTTCGTCGCCGCCGTGCGCAGCCAGCTCTACGAGAGCTGCCACCCGCTCGTCACCGAACACCTCACCATCGAGCGGGCCAGCCTCGGCGCCGACGCCGGACTGGTCGGCGCCGGTCAGTTCGCCCTGCAGCGCGCCCTGACCCGCGCCCTGAGCGAGGTCGGCGCCGCCGACCAATTCCGCGCCCCAGCGCCCCGTCACGTCTGACGCCCCACCCCTACGAGGAGCCATGTCGCAATCCCGCACCGCCGCAGCCCGCCCGGTCATAGCCATCGCCGGACTCGGCATCGAGTCGTCCACCTTCTCTCCCGCCCGCACCCAGGCCCCCGCCTTCCACCCCTCGCGCGGCGCCGAAGTACTGGACCGCTACCCCTTCCTGGCCCCCGGTGAGGAACTGCGCGAGGCGGCCGACTGGCACGGCGCCCTGGTCGGCAAGTCGCTGCCGGGTGGCACCGTCACCGCCGCCGCCTGGGCCGAGCTGACCGACGAGCTGATCGAACGGCTCGCCGCGCTGCCCCGGCCGGACGGCCTCTGGTACGACATCCACGGCGCGATGACCGTGGAGGGCATCGACGACGCCGAGGCGGTGCTGCTGGAGCGCATCCGCGCCACCGTCGGCCCCGACGTGATCATCTCCACCTCGATGGACCTGCACGGCAACGTCTCCCGCGAACTCGCCCACGGCAGCGACCTGATCACCTGCTACCGGATGGCCCCGCACGAGGACCACATGGAGACCAAGGAGCGGGCCGTCCGCAACCTGGTGGACCTGCTGGCCTCCGGCGCGCCCCGCCCGGTCAAGGCCTGGGTGCCGGTGCCGGTGCTGCTGGCCGGCGAGCAGACCTCCACCCGGATCGAGCCGGCCAGGAGCGTGTACGCGGCCGTTGACGAGGTCGAGGCCATGGACGGCGTGATCGACGCCGCGATATGGGTCGGCTACGCCTGGGCCGACGAACCGCGCAACCGCGCCGTGGTGGTGGTCACCGGCACCGACCGGGCCGCCGTCTCGGCCGGTGCCGAGCGCCTGGCCCAGGGCTTCTGGAAGGCCCGCGACGACTTCGACTTCGTCGCCCCGACCGGCACCTTCGACGGCATCCTGGACGAGGCCCTGGACTCCGACCAGCGCCCGTACTTCATCAGCGACACCGGGGACAACCCGACCGCCGGGGGCGCCGGCGACATGACCTGGGGCCTGACCCGGCTGCTGGCCCGCCCGGAGTTCCAGAAGGACGACGGTCCGACCGTCATCTACGCCTCGGTGCCGGGACCGGCCGCCGTCGAGACCGCCGTTGCCGCGGGTGTCGGCGCCACCGTCACGGTCACCGCCGGCGCCGAGGTGGACGACCGGCACGCGGGCCCGGTCACCCTGACCGGCACGGTGCACGCCATCCGGCACGGCGACCGCGACGCCCGGACCGAGGTCGTGATCCGGGTCGGCAGCGTGTACGCGATCCTCACCGGGCTCCGCAAGCCCTACCACCACGAGCACGACTTCACCGACCTGGACCTCGACCCGCGCGGCGCCGACATCGTGATCGTGAAGATCGGCTACCTGGAGCCCGAACTCTTCGACATGTCGGTCGGGTGGAAGATGGCGCTCACCCCCGGCGGTGTGGACCAGGACCTGGTACGCCTGGGCCACCACCGCATCCGCCGCCCGATGTTCCCCTTCGACCGCGAGATGGCCGACCCGGATCTGTCGGCCCGCATCATCTCCGCCTCCGACCAGCCGCTGACCGGGGACGACGAGTGACCGCGCGCCCCGCCCTGGAGATCGCCGTCACCTCACCGGCCGGCGCCCGGACCGCCCGGGAGCACGGCGCCGACCGGGTCGAACTCTGCGTCGCCCTGGAGCTGGGCGGCCTGACCCCGTCGGCAGCCCTGGTGGAGGCGGTCGCCGCGGAAGGGCTGCCGGTGCAGGTGCTGGTCAGGTGCCGGCCCGGCGACTTCGTCCATGACGCGGAGGAGATCGCGCTCATGGCCGCCGAGGTGCGGTCCGTCATCGCCTCCGGTGCCTCCGGCGTGGTGATCGGCGCGCTGACCGTCGACGGCACCCTGGACACCGTGGCGGTCGCCCGGCTCGCCGAAGCGGCCCGCGCCCCGGGCTGCCCGGTGGACATCACCCTGCACCGCGCCATCGACCAGTCCGCCGACCCGGTGGCCACCGCCGCACTGCTGCCTTCACTCGGTCTCACCCGGGTCCTCACCTCGGGCGGCGCTCCCGCCGCGGCCGACGGGCTGGCGACGATCGCCGCGATGGCCGCTGCCGCACCCGGGGTGCAGGTGATGGCCGGCGGCGGCGTGCGCCCCGCCGACATCCCGGCCCTGACCTCAGTCGGCGTCGCCGCTGTCCATCTCTCCGCCAAGGCGAGGGCGCTGCCCCGGCGCGGCGGCAAGTGGATACCGCTCGGCGCCGGGGGCGCGTCGGCCGAGCAGGACACCCACTTCGTCACCGACCCCGAGGTGGTGGCCGAGGCACGACGGGCGGTGGAGGCGGCGGGCTGACCCCGGACCGGGGCACGAGCCGGCGGTACCCGATGGACTCACCCTGCCCCCGTCTCGGCGGGGGCCCCACCACCATGCCCTCCTGCACCTCTGCCGCGGCGACATCCGCCCCGGTCAGCCGTACCAGGTCCGCCAGGAACGCCGGGTAAACCGGTAGCGACCGAGTCCCACCCGTTGACCAGCGACTCACCCGCCGCGGCGCATGCCGCGGCGACGGCAGCGGCCACCGCGATCCGGTGGTCACGACGGCTGTCCACGGTGCCGGGCCGCAGCCGGGCGCCGCCTTCGAGGACCATGCCGTCCTCGGTCTCCGTGGACAAGCCGCCGGGCCCGGAGTTCGACCACCCGGGCACGCCGGCCCGGCGGGCGGCGCTGCGGACGGTGGCCGAGCAGGCCTGGGCGACCGTCAACCAGGTGGTTCCGGCCTGGCTCATCGGCGGCGATGTCCCGGTCGTCCCGCTGGCCGGCGCCTCCTCGGTGGCGCAACTGGACGAGAGCCCGGCCGCGGTGGACCTGGAGCCGGCCACGGAGCAGCGGGCGGCGTTGGACGTGGCCCGCTGACGGCCCGGGACCGGACCCGCACCATGTACGTCACCACCATGCCGACGTGCGACGGTGTGTGTACCGACCCCGTGTGACGTGGGCTTCGGTCTCCTTACGGTGACGACCATGGAGACTCCTCAGAGCCCGGACCGCGGGCCCGCCCCGCAGGCCGCCCCGCCCACCGTCCCGCCACCTGCCGCCGGTCCCTCGCCGTCGCCCGCAGACCGGTTCCTCACCGGGCGTACCGCCCTGGTGACCGGTGCCGCGAGCGGTATCGGGCGGGCCTGCGCACAGGCCCTGGCCGCCGCGGGCGCCCATGTCCATGTGGTGGACAAGGCCGCCGACGCCGCCAAGGACCTGGCCGAGGCGATCGGCGGGACCGCATGGGTGGTTGATCTCTCCGTCCCCGACGCGGTGGACACGCTGCCCGCCGACGCGGACATCGTGGTCAACAACGCCGGGCTCCAGCATGTCGCCCCCGTGCACGAGTTCCCGCCGGACCGCTTCGCGCTGATCCAGCGTGTCATGGCGGAGGCCCCGTTCCGCATCTTGCGCCGGACCCTGCCGGGCATGTACGAACGCGGCTGGGGACGCGTGGTCAACATCTCGTCCGTGCACGGCCTGCGGGCCAGCCCCTACAAATCGGCCTATGTAATGGCAAAGCACGCACTGGAGGGACTCAGCAAGGTGGTCGCGCTCGAAGCGGCGGAGCACGGGGTGACGAGCAACTGTGTCAGCCCCGGGTACGTACGCACCCCCCTGGTCGAGAACCAGATCGCGGACCAGGCCCGTACGCACGGCATCACCGAGGAGGAGGTGGTGGGGCGGGTCATGCTGGAACGCAGCGCGATCAAGCGCCTGATCGAACCCGACGACGTCGCCGAGGCCGTGCTGTGGCTCTGCGGGCCGCGTACCGGGCACATCACCGGAACCTCGCTCTCCATGGACGGCGGCTGGACCGCCAACTGATCCCCCGACCCCTACGACCTGTACGACCGCTACGACCTCTACTACCTCTACGAACGATGGCCGCCCATGTCTGAACCGTCAGCCTCCGCCGCGCCCCATCTGCGGCGCCTCCTCGACCTGCTGGCCGACGACGCCCCCGCCGAGGCGCTGGGCGCCGTCTCCTCGCAGGCGCGGGCCGCCGGCGTGCCCGCGGGCGATCTGGCGGAGGTGGAGCGGGCCACCGCCACCGCCCTGCGGATCAGGGGCGCCCTGCGGCAGCACCGGCGCCGCGAGCTCCAGCTCACCGCGCTCTTCGACACCGCGGGCGACCTGGCCGCATCCCGCGACCTGGACGACGTGCTGAATGCGATCGTCCGCCGCGCCAGGATGCTGCTCGGCACGGACACGGCGTATCTCACGCTCCCCGACGAGGAGGCGGGGGACACCTATATGCGGGTCACCGACGGGTCGGTGTCGGTGCCCTTCCAGCGCCTGCGGCTTGAGCTGGGCGAAGGGCTCGGCGGTCTGGTGGCGCAGACCGCGAGCCCGTACGCGACCCCCGACTACCGCACCGACGACCGCTTCCACCACACCCGCAACATCGACTCCGCGGTGCTGGACGACGGGCTCGTAGCCATCCTGGGCGTGCCCCTGCTCCTCGGCTCCAGCCGCGGCGGCACGGGAAAGGTCATCGGCGTCCTCTTCGCGGCCGACCGTGCACCCCGCGTCTTCAGCCCCGACGAGGTCGCCCTGCTGTGCTCGCTCGCCGCACATGCCGCGATCGCCATCGACACCGCCCGCGCGCTCGCCGACACCCGGTCCGCGCTGGACGAACTGGCCGAGACCAACGCCGAGCTGGCCGAGGCCAATGCGGCCGTACGGGCCCACTCGGCGGCGATGCGGCGCGCCGAGGAGTCCCACGACCGGCTGACCGATCTGGTCCTGCGCGGCCGCGACGTCAAGGATGTCGCCGCGGCGGTCGCGGGGCTGCTGGACTCCCCGCTCACCATTCACGACCCGGGCGGGCGGCCCCTGGCGGCGGTCCGGCCCGACGGTGCGGACTTCGCCGCCGACAGCATGGACGCCGGGTGGCTGGCCGAGACCGCCGAGGAGTCCCGTACGGGTGCCCGCGCCGTGCACCGCGACGGCCGGTGGATCTGCGCGGTCCTTGCCGGACGGGAACTCCTGGCCGGTCTGGTCCTGCACCGGCGCGAACAGCTCGACGACTCCGACCGGCGGCTGTTCGAGCGGGCCTCGGTGGTCACCGGACTCCTTCTGCTGCTGCGGCGCACGGTCGCCGAGACCGAGAACCGGATCCGCGGAGAGCTGATCACCGACCTGCTGACCGAAGCGGACCGAGACCCGGCCGGGCTCGCCGAACGCGGCCGACGCCTCGGCATCGACCTCGACCGCCCACATCTGCTGCTGGTGGCCGAGGGCGGAGCCCGGGAGAGGCTGGCTCCTGCCGCGATGCGCTATCTGTTCGGCGGGGACATCCACGGGGTGAGCGCCGAACACGCGGGGAACGTGGTGCTGTTGATAGAGGCCGACGACCCCGGCCCGGCTGCCGGTGCCGCGGCACGCGCGGCGGCGGCCCAGCTCGGCCAGCTGATCCAGGCCCCCGTCACCGTCGCCGCCACCGGGCCGGCCCGCGGCGCCCGGGAGCTGGCCTCCGCATACGGGGAGGCCGCCCGCTGCCTGCGCGCCATGCGGGTCCTGGGGCGTGCGGGGGAAGGCGCGTGCGTCGACGAACTCGGCTTCCTGGGAGTGGTGTTGGGCAACGCCCAGGACGTCGACGGCTTCGTCACGGCGACGCTGGGGCCGCTGCTGGAGTACGACGCGCAGCGCGGCACGCATCTCGTGCGTACGCTCAGCGCCTATTTCGGGTCCGGGGGCAGTCTCATCCGCGCCAAGGACGAACTCCACGTGCACGTCAACACGGTGGTGCAGCGGCTGGACCGGGTGCAGGTGCTGCTGGGGCGGGACTGGAACGAGCCCGGGCGGGCGTTGGAGCTGCAACTCGCCTTGAGGTTGCATCTGTTGGCGGGCGGCCGGGAGCGGTAGAGGCCGTCCGGCCGCCCGGGGTGCGTTCCGGTGTCTCTGTCCTCAAGCGCCGGACGGGCCGGGGGCGCCGGACATGGTCAGCAAGTGGTGTGCGATCTCTCCGGCGCCCGCTTCTCCCGTCAGCAGCGTGTAGTGGTTGACGTCCCTTACCGGCACCGGTGTCACCTCCGTGCCCCCGAGGTCGGCCGCTGCCAGGCGCGTCTCGTCGTACAGGCCCTGCTCCTCGTTCATCAGGCCACGCTGTGCCCACAGCAGAGTCGCCGGAGCCGGCAGCTTCCGTACCGCCGTCAGCACCTCCTCGTCGAAGAGGCCGATGCCGTCGGTGCGTACCGCCTCGATCCGGCAGGTGGAGTGCATGGCGGGTTCGTCGCCGGTCAGGTCGCGCTGGATGTACGCATCCACCTCGGCCGACCACGCACCCGCGAACGCCGGGTGCGCCTGCCAGAAGGAGCGGTATGCGGTCCGGTCGGGGAAGGTCATCGAAAGCCGGTCCATGGCCGGCCCGATCACGGCGGTCATCAGCTCGTCCGGGGAGAGATGCGTGGGGGCGGGGAAGCCGATGCCGCCGTCGACCAGCAGCAGCGGCCCGAACCGTTCCGGGTGTCGTACGGCGGCCAGCGCCGTCACGAACGCGCCCATCGAATGACCGGCCAGCACCACGCGGTCCAGACCCAGGGCCTCGGTCAGGGCGGCGATGTCATCGGCGTGCGTGGCGATCCCGTACGGCCCCGGCAGGGCCGAACTCCCGGCCCTGCCACGCAGATCCGGGGCGATCAGGGTGATGCGGCCGTCCAGCAGCCCTGCCACCGGGCCCCAGGACAGCGCGTTGGCCGTGATGCCGTGCAGGGCGACGACGACCGGTGCGCCCGGCTCACGGGCCGGCCACCTCAGTACCGCCAACTCGCCCCCGGCCACGGGGACCTGTACCTCTTCGTAAGGAATCACGGGCGTCCGTTCTCCTTCCGGGCCTTTTCGGCCGGGAGCGTTTCGGGGGCGGCGGGACCGCGTCGTACCGCGGCCAGCCGGGACGGCAGCCGGGCCAGGCCGCCCGGCAGCAGGTGTACCACGGCCACGAACAGCACACCCAGCAGGAACAGCGGCTGGGAGAGCGGCACCCGCAGCACCGCGGGCAGATCGGCGACCGCGCCCGACCCGGCCAGATCGCCGAGCCGGTGATCGGCCCAGGTGTAGAGGATGCCGCCGACCATCGGACCCCAGCGGGTGCCCGATCCACCCAGCACCACCATCACCAACAGGGAGAGGGTGAAGTCCGAGGTGGTTGTCTGCGGCGTCGAGCCGCCGGTGAGCAGCAGGTGCACCAGACCGCCCAGCGCGGCCAGCGCGCCCGCCAGGACGAAGGCCGTCAGCTTGAAGCCGTACGGCTTCAACCCCAGTACCTCCACCCGGCGTTCGTTCTCCTTGATGCCCTCCCAGACCCGTCCGGTGGGGGAGCGGACCGCCCAGTGGACGACGGCGAGGGTGAGGACCAGGTAGGCGAGCGCCACCCAGTAGAGGTTCGCGGTGTGCTCGATGCCCACGAGCCCGGACGGCAGCAGATCCGCGGGGGCAGCCCGGCCCTCCTCGCCGCCGGTGAGACCACCGGGGTTGCGGGAGACCAGGATCGAGCCCGCCTGGGCGAAGGCCAGCGTCACCATGGAGAAGCCGATGCCGGTGACCCGTAGGCTCACCGACCCCAGGACCAGCGCGAGCGCGATCCCGGAGCAGAGGCCGAGCAGTGCGGACACGGCGAACGGGAGGCCCGCCTCCAGCAGGAACATGTTGGTGGCGTAGCTGCCCGCGGCGAAGTAGAGCGCATGCCCGAAGGAGAGCAGCCCGGTGCGGCCGAGCAGCAGGTCGTAGCCGGTTGCCAGCGCGCCGAACAGCAGGCAGGTGGCGAGCAGTTGGAGGCTGCCGGGGCTGCCGAGCGGGCCGTCCAGGAGTCCGGGCAGCGGCAGTGCGCTGTACGGCGCGATGGCGAGGATCAGCAGTGCGGCGGCGGGCCACCAGCGGCGCAGCAGCCGGGCGGTGTTCCCGGGGCCGGGTGCGACCGTGTGTTTTTCGCCGGTGCGGTCGTGTGTCTCGGTGACGGTGCTCACGCGAGCCTCCCGGTCAGTCCGCGCGGCCGCAGAAGCAGCAGCGCGGCGAGCAGGACGACGACGGCCAGGTCGCCGAGGCCCGCTGCGGTGTAGTAGTTGGCGAACTGCTGGACCAGGCCGATGACGGCGGATGCCACTGCGGCGCCGGTCACCGAGCCCATGCCCCCGGTGACCACCACGACGAACGCGAAGATCAGCAGCGAGGTGCCCTGGCGCGGGTCGACCGAGCCGAAGTACAGGCCGCCGAGCGCCCCGCCGAGCGCGGCGGCGCAGCCGCCGATCGCGAAGACGAGCGTGAACGCCTTCCGCACATCGATACCCAGGGCGGTGACCATCGCCCGGTCCTCGACGCCGGCCCGTACGACCAGACCGTGCCGGGTACGGCCGAGGAAGAGCCGCAGTGCGACGAGGACCACGACCGCCGCCGCGACCAGTACCAGCCGGTTGACCGGGACCTGGGCGCCGAGCAGCCCGAAGGTGCCGGACAGCGCCTTCGGCCCCGGGAAGGTCCGGGCGTCCGAGCCCCAGATGCCCGACAGCAGCGCCGGGACGGCGAGCCCCACCCCGACCGTGGCGAGCACCTGCTCGCGCGGCCGGGTGTAGAGCGGGCGGACGACGGCGAGTTCCAGCAGCACGGCGGCCGCGGTGCCCACCGCCGTACCGAACAGGACCGCGAGGACGAAGCCCGCTCCGCCCGGGCCGGCGCCGGGCAGATTGCCGGACGCCGCCCACCAGGTGCCGTACGCGCCGATGGAGAGCAGCGCCCCGTGCGCGAAGTTGAGTACGTCCATCAGGCCGAAGATCAGTGAGAGTCCCGATGCGATCAGGAAGTAGAGCGCCCCCAGACCGAGTCCGGTCATGGTGAGCAGAACGACGGTGGACATCAGGAATCCGCCTCCACGGAAGGTGCTTCGATGGCCGGGCCGTGCCCCACGCCCAGCAGGCGACGTGCCGCTTCCGCATCGCCCAGCAGCTCGGCGGCCGGTCCCTGATGGGCGGTCCGGCCGTCGGCGAGCACCGCACAGTGCTCGGCCAGGCGCCGCACGACGGCGAGGTTCTGCTCCACGAGCAGCACCGGCACCGCCTCGGCGGCCCGTTCCAGCACCTGGGCGACCTCGGTGACCACCTTCGGCGCCAGGCCCTTGGTGGGTTCATCGGCGATGATCAGCCGGTTTCCGTTCAGGAGCGTGCGGCCGATGGCCACCATCTGCTGCTGCCCGCCGGACAATGTGCCCGCCAACTGCTTTTCCCGGCGCTTCAGTTCGGGGAAGAGCTCATGGACGAGCGGGTACGCGGGCTCGCCCGCGCCGCGCCGCTCCGCCAGGCGCAGATTCTCCGCGACGGTCAGCCCGGCGAAGATGCCCCGGTCCTCGGGGGCGTAACCGATGCCCAGCCGCACCACGGTGTGGGTGGGCATCGACACGGTCTCCTCGCCGTCCAGCCGCACGCTGCCGGTGCGCGGGACGAGGCCGAGGACGCCGCGTACGGTTGTGGTCTTCCCGGCACCGTTGCGGCCGAGGAGCGCGGTCACCCCGTGCCGGGCGACGTCCAGGTCCACGCCGTGCAGGATGTGCCGGCCGCCGATCAGGACCCGCAGGTCCCGTACGGCGAGCAGCTTCCCTGTCGTCACAACCCCTCCCCGAGATAGGCCTGTTGAACGGTCGGGTCGGCGGTCACCGTCTCCGGGGTGTCCAGTGCCAGCAGCCTTCCGTGGTGCATCACGGCGAGCCGGTCGGCCAGGCCCAGCAGGACGTCCATGTGGTGTTCGACCATCAGGACGGTGCGGCCCTCGTCCCGGTGCAGGGTGCGGATCAGTTCGGTCAGCGCGGGGACCTCCTCCGCGCTCACCCCGGCCATCGGCTCGTCGAGCAGCATCAGCCGCGGCTCGCCCACCAGCAGCACGGCCAGCTCCAGCTTCCGCTTCTCGCCGTGCGACAGCTCGGACGCCATCGCCTGTGCCCGGTGGCCGAGGCCGGTGCGCTCCAGTACGCCGTTCACCTCGGCGGTGTACGGGGAGGCGCGCCGCCACAGCCGGTACGAGCCGCCCCGGGCCGCCTGAGCGGCCAGCCGGACGTGGTCGGCCACACTCATCCCGGGCCAGAGGCTGGACGTCTGGAATGTGCGGCCGATGCCGCGCCTCGCCCGTGCGTGCGCGGGGCGGTCCGTCATGTCCGTACCGTCCAGCGTGATTGTGCCCGACGTGGCCATGGTCAGCCCGCTGATCAGGTTGAACAGAGAGGTCTTGCCGGCCCCGTTGGGACCGATGAAGGCGAGGAACTCGCCCTCGTGGACGCTCAGCGTGACGTCCTCGACAATCGTCGCTCCGCCGACGCCCCAGCCGAGCCCGGCCAGTTGAAGCACCGGGGCGGTGTTCCGCGCCCCGCCCGGGCGCTCCGCGGTGGTGTCCGGTGCGGCCATCGGTCAGCCCGCCGAGGGCTTGGCGGGCGGTGCCACCTTGTCCATCGGCTCGGTGCTCACCAGCTCCGGCCGGGCACCGGCGCCCGTCCCCTTGAGTTTCGCGACGAACATCGGCTGGACCAGCGCGTGGTCCTCGGCACGGACCTGCTCCTTGCCCTTCACCCCGTCGAAGCTCCAGCCCTCGAGGGCCTTGACCATGGCGGCGGAATCGGTGGCGCCGCCCTCCTCGACGGCGCGCACGACCATCTGCGCCGCGGTGAAGCCGTCAGGGGTGAACAGGTCCGGGGTGCCGCCGGCCTTGGTGACCGAGTCGAGCATGGACTTCTCCACGGCGTTGCCGCCGCCCGCGCCGGGGAAGTAGTGCGCCAGGAACGACACCTTGGAACCGGCGTTCCCGAAGATCGGGTACGAGGCCGTTCCGGCGAGACCCGTGACGACCTTGCCCGCCCCCAGTACGCCCTGCTGGTCCAGCGCGGTCCACAGCGCCGGTGCGGTGGAGCCGGCCCAGGCGACGAAGACCAGATCGGGCCCGCCCGCCTTGACCTGCCGGGCGAACGGGGTCAGGTCGGTGGCGCTGGGCGGAGCCAGTACGGAGCCCACCTTCGCGCCCTTGGAGCCGAGGACGGCCTTCACGGCGGCGACATTGGCCTGGCCGAAGGTGGAGTCCTGGGCCAGCACCGTGACCTTCTTGCCCTTGGCCTCGCCGAGCATCGTCCCGGCCGTGAGAATGTCCTGGTAGGACTGTCGGCCCGAGCGGAAGGTGTAGTCGTTGATGCCGGTCACGGCGTCGGTGGCGGCGGGGCCGCTGATGTACAGCACCTTGTTCTGGGCGGCGAGCGGCGCCATCTGGAGGGCCACCCCGGAATCGGTGGTGCCGGCCAGTACCTTGTAGCCCTTGCCGATCAGGTTCTTGGCCGCGGAGACCGCTTTGCCCGGGTCGCCCGCGTCGTCCTGCTCGGTGACCTCGATACGGTGCCCGGCGACCTTGCCGGTGCCCTTCGTCGCATAGTCCAGGCCCGCCATGAACCCGTCGCGGTACTGCTTCCCGTAGTCCGCCAGCAGCCCCGTACGGGAGTAGACCAGGCCCACCTTCACGCTCTGGTCCTTCGCGTCCTTTCCTGACGCGGAATCGGCCTCGCCCGCCTTCCCGGCGGCGGTGCACCCGACCAGCAGGAGGCCGGCCGAGGCCAGCGTGACGACGGCGGAGAGAGATCTGTGGTGACGGACGGTGCCTGTGGCTCTGCGACGCATGGTGACCGGCTCCTCGGCGTATTCATGTGATGTCGCCGAACCGTATGAACACCGTGCCGCCGTCGACATGGTGCAGAGCGCCCCACCTGACGCGGTGCACATGTGGGGGCCGCACATGGGCCCGGAAAGCCGAAGCCGCGCCGGGGAACCGGATCGTACGGTTCCCCGGCGCGGCCGGTACGCGGTGCGCGGGTCCTGGGCGGTGGCCCGTCACATCGCGCTGATGCCCTGGACGGTGGCCACGATGATGCCGAGCACGGCGAACGCGATGCCGACGCCACCCATCACGATGCCGGCGACCGCCTGGCCGCGGCCGCCGCCCTCGCCCCGGTCGGCCATGCGCCTGGCCGAGATGCCGAGGCACAGCGCGATGATCGGCAGGATGATCGGGATGAGCACCAGGCCGAGGATGCCGAGCACCATCGAGGCGGTCGCCTTGCCGCTGGGCAGCGCGGCACCACCGGGGTATCCGTAGCCGGCCGGCGGCTGGGCGCCGTAGCCCGGTACGCCTCCCGGGTATGCGCCCGGGGCCTGCGTCCCCGCCGCGCCGCCTGCACTGCCTGACTGGTCAGCCATGTCTTCCTCTCCATCGGTGCTGGTCATGACCATGTTAAGGAGAGGTCTGTGGCCTTTCCGGGCAGAGCGGTGAGGGACGTGTGACGAAAGATCGTTCAGGACGCGACCCGTCAGGACGCGACCCGTCAGGACGCGACCCGTCAGGACGCGTCCCGGGGTGCCGTCACGTCGATCAGCCGGCACACGGTCTCGATGTCTATCTTCACCTGGGCGATCGACGCCCGCCCCGACAGCCAGGTGATCAGCGCCGAGTGCCAGGTGTGCTCGATGACCCGGACCGCGGACAGCTGCTCCGGCGTCGGGTGCTCCAGGCCCATCGCGTCAAGGATGATCGCCGTCGTGATCCGCGAGACGGTGTCCACCTCCGGGCTGACACTGCGGTCCGCGAAGGTCAGAGCCCGCACCATCGCATCCGCCAGATGCGGTTCGCGCTGCAGTGCGCGGAACGCCCGCATCAGGGTGTCGGCGACCCGCTGGGCCGCGTCGTCCCCGGCCGGGGGGCGCTTGTGCAGCGTCGTGTGCATGTGCTGGAGCTGGTCCTGCATGGTGGCGACCAGCAGATGGATCTTGGACGGGAAGTAGCGGTACAGCGTGCCCAGGGCGACCTCGGCGGCCTCCGCGACCTCACGCATCTGCACCGCCTCGAATCCGCCCCTGCTGGCGAGCTGGGCGCTGGCGTGCAGGATGCGGCGGCGGCGGGCCTCCTGCCGCTCCGTCAGGGGCGGCGATGCCGGCTTGGCTTCCGCTGTCATGTGTCCCCATCCATGGCTTCTGTCCCCAACCGGAGGGAGGCGCTCGGTCTCCCGGCGGCGCACAGCATGCCAGGGTGGCCGGTCGTGGCGCGAATCACCTGATCCGGCCGTTGCGCCGACGCTACCTGCCGGTAGATTCGTAGCTCATTGAACGATCCAGTCTGAAACTTGTTCTAGATTAGCGTGAGCGGTTACGCTCCGGCGAACACGCAGTGAGAAGGGGGCCGAGTGTGACCGCTGAGGCCATAGAGACGGGCCCCCGCACGGGCAGCGACACGCCGGGCGCCGCCGGCGACCGTCCGTTGCGCATCGCACTCCTCACCTACAAGGGCAACCCGTTCTGCGGCGGCCAGGGCGTCTACGTACGCCACCTCGGCCGCGAGCTCGCCCGCCTCGGTCACAGCGTCGAAGTGATCGGCGCCCAGCCCTATCCGGCGCTCGACGAGGGCGTCCCGCTCACCGAGCTGCCGAGCCTGGACCTCTACCGCCAGCCCGACCCCTTCCGTACCCCGAAGCGTGGCGAGTACCGGGACTGGATCGACGCCGCCGAGGTCGCCACCATGTGGACCGGCGGCTTCCCGGAACCCCTCACCTTCAGCCTGCGCGCCCGACGCCATCTCGCCGCCCGCCGCGGCGAGTTCGACGTCATCCACGACAACCAGACCCTTGGATACGGGCTGTTGGCGGACCTCGGTGCCCCGCTCGTCACCACGATCCACCACCCCATCACGGTCGACCGGCAGTTGGACCTGGACGCCGCCGAGACCCGTCGCCGGCGCGCATCTGTCCGCCGCTGGTACGCCTTCACCCGCATGCAGAAGCGGGTAGCGCGCCGGCTGCCCTCGGTGCTCACCGTCTCCGGCTCCTCCAAGCAGGAGATCGTCGACCATCTCGGGGTGCGAGGGGACCGTATCCACGTCGTGCACATCGGCGCGGACACCGACCTGTGGTCACCCGACCCGTCGGTCGCCGAGGTTCCCGGCCGGATCGTCACCACCTCCAGCGCCGACGTCCCGCTGAAGGGCCTCGTCCACCTCGTCGAGGCGCTCGCCAAGCTCCGTACCGAGAACCCGCAGGCGCACCTCGTGGTCGTCGGCAAGCGGGCCGAGGACGGGCCGGTCGCGCAGGCCATCGAGCGGCACGGACTCCGGGACGCCGTCGAGTTCGTCAAGGGCATCAGCGACGCCGAACTCGTCGACCTGGTGCGCAGCGCCCAGATAGCCTGCGTCCCCTCCCTGTACGAAGGCTTCTCGCTGCCCGCCGCCGAGGCCATGGCCACCGGCACGCCCCTCGTCGCCACCACCGGCGGTGCGATTCCCGAGGTCGCGGGCGCGGACGGCGAGACCTGCCTGGCCGTCCCACCCGCCGACGCCGGTGCGCTGGCCGAGGCGCTCGCCCGGCTGCTCGGCGACCCGGAACTGCGGTCCCGGCTCGGCGCCGCGGGCCGCGCCCGGGTGCTCTCCCGGTTCACCTGGAAGCAGGCCGCCATCGGCACCGCCGCCCTCTACCGCGAGGCGATCGCCGCCCGCGCCGGTATCGCGCGCCCCGGCGACCGTCGTTGACACCGCCGCCCGACCTCGTCGTCCCCGCCCACTGATCCCCCTCGACCGCGAAAGCAGGCATTCGTGCTGACCGTGGACTTCACCCGCTTCCCGCTCGCCGCAGGTGACCGAGTGCTCGACCTGGGCTGCGGCGCCGGACGCCACGCCTTCGAGTGCTACCGGCGCGGCGCCCAGGTCGTGGCACTCGACCGGAACGGCGAGGAGATCCGCGAGGTCGCGAAGTGGTTCGCCGCGATGAAGGAGGCCGGGGAGGCCCCCGAGGGCGCCACCGCCACCGCGATGGAGGGTGACGCGCTCAATCTGCCGTTCCCCGACGAGTCCTTCGACGTCGTGATCATCTCCGAGGTGATGGAGCACATCCCCGACGACAAGGGTGTGCTCGCCGAGATGGTCCGGGTCCTCAGGCCCGGCGGCCGGATCGCGATCACCGTGCCGCGCTACGGCCCCGAGAAGGTCTGCTGGACGCTCTCCGACGCGTACCACGAGGTCGAGGGCGGCCACATCCGCATCTACAGGGCGGACGAACTCCTCGGCAAGATCCGCGGCGCCGGTCTCAAGCCGTACGGCACCCACCACGCCCACGCCCTGCACTCGCCGTACTGGTGGCTGAAGTGCGCATTCGGGGTGGGCCGCGACGGCAAGGACGCAGCGCTGCCGGTCCGCGCGTACCACAAGCTGCTGGTCTGGGACATCATGAAGAAGCCGGCCGTCACCCGGGTCGCCGAGCAGCTGCTCAACCCGGTCGTCGGCAAGAGCTTCGTGGCGTACGCGACCAAGCCGCACCTGCCCGTGGCCGCCGCTGCCGAGGACCTCTCCAAGGCCGAGGCGTGACCACTCCCGAGCAGACCGAACACCTCGTCCTGCCCGGAGTCCTCACCGCCGAGCAGGCCGTCGAGACCGTCGCAGCCCTCCTCGCCGCGCAGTGCGAGGACGGTGCGCTGCCCTGGTTCCGCGGCCACCACCTCGACCCGTGGGACCACACCGAGGCCGCCATGGCCCTCGACGCGGCCGGCGAGCACGCCGCCGCGGAACGTGCGTACGACTGGCTGGCCCGGCATCAGAACGAGGACGGCTCCTGGTACGCCGCGTACCACGACGGAGACCCGGAGCAGCCGACCGACCGCGGTCTGGAGACCAACTTCTGCGCGTACGTGGCCGTCGGTGTCTGGCATCACTACCTCGCCACCGGCGACGACACGTTCGTCGACCGGATGTGGCCGACGGTCTACGCCGCCGTGGAATTCGTGCTCCGGCTCCAGCAGCCCGGCGGCCAGATCGGCTGGAAGCGCGAAGCCGACGGAACGCCCGTCGAGGACGCGCTGCTGACCGGCTGCTCCTCCATCCACCAGGCGCTGCGCTGCGCACTCGCCATCGCCGAACGGCGCGAAGAGCCGCAGCCCGACTGGGAGCTGGCGACCGGTGCGCTGGCCCACGCGATCCGCAACCACCCGGAACGCTTCCTGGACAAGAGCCGCTACTCGATGGACTGGTACTACCCGGTCCTCGGCGGCGCGGTCACCGGAGCGGCCGCCAAGGAGCGGATGGAGGAGGGCTGGGACCGCTTCGTGGTCCCCGGCCTCGGGGTGCGCTGTGTGCTGCCCAATCCGTGGGTGACCGGCGGCGAGAGCTGTGAACTCGCCCTGGCGCTCTGGGTGATGGGCGAATCCGACCGGGCGCTGGAGATCCTCCAGTCCATCCGGCATCTGCGCGCCGACGGCGGCATGTACTGGACTGGGTACGTCTTCGAGGGCAACCGGGCGTTCTGGCCGGAGGAACTCACCACCTGGACCGCCGGTTCGCTGCTGCTCGCGGTGGCCGCACTCGGCGGCGACGAGGCGACCACCGAGGTCTTCAGCGGCGAGCACCTGCCGCGCGGGCTGGAACCGGACTGCTGCGGCTAGTGCCGGATGCGGGCGGCCACCGCGTGACCCACGAAGAGGTAGACGACGGCGGCCAGCCCGTATCCGGAGACCACCCGCGCCCACGCCTCGTCGAAGGTGAACAGGTCGTACGACCAGCCGGCCAGCCAGCGTGCGGTGTGCTGGACGACATTCACCAGGTCGTTGCCCCGGTTGGCCTCCAGCAGGTACATCAGGATCCACAAGCCGATGACTAAGGCCATGATGTCGGCCACGACGGCTATGACACGTGCTGCGGTGGTGCTTCTCGTTCCTGTTCGAGGAGACATGGGGTCCGGGTTGCCGTTTTCCGGCGGGAGAAACCCGGACGGCGGCTCCGAGTGGCACGACGCCCGGGGCCGGGCGAGCCTTGCGGAGAGTGCCGAGAGGCGTCACTCACCGTAAAGATCGCCGTGATGCGCCCGGCCAGGGAGGCCCGCTGTGACCAGTTCCGCCGTGAACCGTCCCGTACCGCTCCGCCGTCTGCTCGTCTCGCTGCTGCTGTCCTGCGCCGTGCTGGTGGGCGCCACCGCGTGCGGCGGCGGCAACGAGAGCAAGACCGCGAGCAGCTCGGCGTCCCCGAGCGGCACGTCCTCGGCCGAGGCGCAGAAGTTCGCCAAGACGCGGTTCGTCGCCAACGCGGGGCTCGCGGCCGGTGCGACGTATCAGTGGATCGTGAAGCCCTACCGTGCGGGCAAGTTCAAGAAGGGCGCGGACGGACGGACGTTCGCTCTGGTCAAGGCCGGGCTCGCGGGCGGCTTCGCCTACAACCGGCTGAAGGCCGCAGTGGACAACGCCAAGGGCGACCCGCTGCTGTCGAAGGCGGTCGCGCCGCTGACGGCGGGCATCGAATCGCTCAAGGGCCTCGGCAGCAAGCTCCGCAAGGGTGAGGCGGGCGCGGGCGACATCGGCGCCTTCGAGAGCGTGATCGGCGGCATCAAGGACGCGGGCAAGAGCGCGGGCGCCGAGGTCAAGGACAAGGTGCCCACCAGCTCGCAACTCGGCGGATAACCGATGGGATCCCGGCCCTTGACCTGACTAGGGTGCGTCTCATGAGCGCACTCCCACATGACCTCTACTGTGACGAAATCATCGGCCGCACCGACGCGTTGAGGGCGGCGATCAAGGACGCCGACCTCAACGCGACCGTCCCGACCTGCCCCGACTGGACCCTGCGCGATCTCGCCGTCCACGTCGGCCGAGCGCACCGTTGGGCGGGCGAGATCGTACGCACCCGGGCCACCGAAGCGGTCCCGCACGAACGAGTACCGGATTCCACACCCGAGGGCGACGACCCCGCCGTGCTCGACGCCTGGCTGGCGGAGGGCGCGGCGAAGACCGTCGAGTCGCTGCGCGCGGCCGGCCCCGACCAGAAGGTGTGGTCCTGGGGCTGGGAGCGGAGCACCGGCTTCTGGGCCCGGCGCATGGCGCACGAGACGATCGTCCACCAGGCCGACGCGGCACTCACCGCGAAGACCGGTTACGAGGTGGCCCCCGAGCTGGCCGCCGACACGATCGAGGAGTGGCTGGAGATCGTCGCCTTCATGCAGGCAGCGGGCAACAAGGAGGCCGCCGGACTGACCGGAACCGGGCGCTCGATCCATCTGCACGCCACGGACGCGCCGGGTGCCGAGTGGCTGATCGAGTTCGGTGAGGACGGCTTCACCTGGCGGCGCGCCCACGAGAAGGCGACCGTGGCGCTGCGGGGTCCGCTCACCGACGTCATGCTGGTCTTCAACCGGCGCCTCGCTCCGGACAGTGACCGGGTCGAGGTGCTGGGGGACGCGGAACTGCTGGACTTCTGGCTGGAGCGTGCGGCGTTCGGCTGAGCCCCCACCGGCCGCTGCCCGCTGTGCGGTCCCCGTCCGCTGTGCGGGCGCGGCGGTGCTGAGCCAAGCTGGAGAGGACAGCCCGTAGTGTCCGGCGGCCCCTGTGGAGGTGCCGATGGAGCCCGTCCGCGCCCTGAAACGGATCGCCTTCCTGCTGGAACGCGGCAGGGCCGACACCTACCGCGTGCAGGCATTCCGTACGGCCGCCGACGTGGTGGCGGCGATGACGGACGGCGAGGCCGCGCAGCGGGTGGCGGACGGCTCGCTGGAGTCGGTCAGGGGCATCGGGCCGAAGACCGCGCAGGTGATCCGCGAGGCGGTGGCCGGGGAAGTGCCCGGCTACCTGGAGCGGCTGGAGGAAGAGGCCGCCGCCCCGCCCCCCGAGGGTGGCCGGAGTCTCCTTGCCCGGCTGCGCGGCGACTGCCATCTGCACTCCGACTGGTCGGACGGCGGCAGCCCGATCGAGGAGATGGGCCGCACGGCGGCGGAGCTGGGCCGTGAGTGGGCGGTCCTCACCGACCACTCGCCCCGGCTGACCGTGGCGAACGGGCTCTCCCCGGAGCGGCTGCGCCGGCAGCTGGATGTGATCGCCGAGCTCAACGCGGGCTGGGCGCCGTTCCGGCTGCTCACCGGCATCGAGTGCGACATCCTCCCCGACGGCGCCCTCGACCAGGAGGAGGAGCTGCTGGAGCAGCTGGACGTCGTGGTGGTCTCCGTACACTCCGAACTACGGATGGACGCTGCCCCGATGACCAGACGCCTGCTCGCGGCCGTCCGCCATCCGCGGGCGAACGTCCTCGGGCACTGCACCGGGCGGCTGATCACCGGCCGGGGCCGCCCGGAGTCCCGCTTCGACGCGGACGAGGTCTTCGCCGCGTGCGCGGAGGAGGGCACGGCGGTGGAGATCAACAGCCGGCCCGAACGGCTCGACCCGCCCCGCCGGCTGCTGCGCCGCGCCGTTGCCGCGGGCACCCTGTTCTCCGTCGACACCGACGCACACGCGCCCGGACAGCTGGACTGGCAGATCCACGGCTGCGCCCGCGCCGAGGAGTGCCGCGTCCCGGCGGAACGCGTCATCACCACGTGGTCGGCCGACGAACTGCTGGCCTGGTCGCGCGGGGGCACGACCCCGGAGCGGGCCCGCTCCGGGGCGGACGGGGCGGTCTGCGCAGCCCCGGGACAGGAGCGGTGAACCCATGACGGCCACAAGCGTGCGAGGCATCGACCACATCGGGGTCACGGTCCCCGACCTGGAGACTGCCACCCTCTTTCTCGTCAGGGCGTTCGGCGCCGAGGTGCTGTACGACACCCTGCGCCGCCAGGACCGTCCGCAGGGCGGGCCGGACGTCGAGCGGCGGCTCGGAGTCCCCGCGGGCACACAGCAGTTGGCGATCCGGATGCTGGCCCTTCCCGGCGACGGCCCGGGCATCGAGCTGTTCGAGTTCCAGGGCCCCCGCCGGGAACCACCGGTGCTGCCCTGCGACTTCGGCTGGCAGCATGTGGCGCTCTACGTCGACGATCTGGACGCGGCCGTGCGGGACTGTGTGGCCGCGGGAGCCTCGCTGCTCGCGGAGGCGCAGCCGCTGCCGGGCCCCGAAGCGGGGGAACGCAACCGGTTCGCATATCTGCGCACCCCATGGGGCAGCACGCTGGTACTCCTGACGTACCCCGACCCCCAGCCCTGGGAGCGCACCGCGCCACGACGGCGGGTGCGGCCCGCGCCGGTCGGCACCAGTGCCTGGCCGACGGACCCGGCTCGGCCTAGTTGAGCTCCGCGAGCACCCGCAACGTCCGCGGGTCCGGTGCCGTCACCAGCAGATCGGTCACCGGCCCCTTGCGCCACAACTCCAGCCGCTCCGCGATCCGTTGACGGGGTCCGACGAGCGAGATCTCATCGGCGAACGCGTCCGGCACGGCCAGCACCGCCTCCTCCTTGCGCCCTTCGAGGAACAGCTGCTGGATCCGCCGCGCCTCCTCCTCGAATCCCATCCGTGCCATCAGATCGGCATGGAAGTTACGGGCCGCGTGCCCCATCCCCCCGATGTAGAAGCCGAGCATCGCCTTCACCGGCAGCAGCCCCTCCGCGACATCGTCACAGACGTGCGCGCGGGCCATCGGCGCGACCATGAAGCCGTCGGGGAGATCGGCCAGCGACGCCTCGTACACATCGGTGCGCAGCGGTGACCAGTACAGCGGCAGCCAGCCGTCGGCGATCCTCGTCGTCTGCGCGATGTTCTTCGGCCCCTCCGCCCCGAGCAGCACGGGCAGCCGGGACCGCAGAGGATGGGTGATCGGCTTCAGCGGCTTGCCCAGACCGGTGGCGTCCGGACCGTTGTACGGGTGGGAGTGGAAGCGTCCGTCCAGCTCAACGGGGGCCTCACGGCTGAGCACTTGGCGGATGACGTCGACGTACTCGCGGGTCGCGGTCAGCGGGCTCTTCGGGAACGGCCGCCCGTACCAGCCCTCCACCACCTGCGGCCCGGACAGCCCCAGGCCGAGCATCATCCGGCCGCCGGAGAGATGGTCGAGGGTCAGGGCGTGCATGGCGGTCGCCGTCGGGGTGCGCGCCGCCATCTGCGCGATACCGGTGCCCAGCCGGATGCGGGAAGTGTGCGCGGCGATCCAGGTCAGCGGGGTGAACGCGTCGGAGCCCCAGGCCTCTGCCGTCCACACCGATCCGTACCCCAGCTCCTCCGCCTCCCGGGCGAGCTCCAGATGGGCGGGGTTCGGGCCGCGGCCCCAGTAACCGAGCGCGAGTCCGAGCCGCATTCCGCTGCCTCCCACCATCTCTGATGCAACGTCAGATCATTGACGCACGGACGGAGAGTACGACAGCGGCCCCTCGCCCGGAAGGGGCGGGAGGCCGCTGTCGTACTACGGAAGCGTGACTCAGCCGCGCTGGATGCCCGTGGTGTCCTGGAGCACACCACGACGGCCGTCCTGGGTCTGGGCGATGAGGCCCGGACCGCGCTGCTCCACCGCGAGGTACCAGGTGCCCGGCGCCAACTCGGCGATCGGCGACGGCGAACCGTCCTCCCCGTACAGCGGGCGGGCCACCGGCACCGCGAACCAGAACGGCGTGAAGTCACCGGTCGGGGTACCGGCCGCCGGAGCCGGCTGGGCCTGCTGCGGCTCCGGCTGACCGGGCTGCGGCTGACCGGCCTGCGGCTGCGCACCGTACGGCTGCGGCTGCCCCGGCTGTGCGCCGTACGGCTGCTGCTGTGCGCCGGGGTAGCCGTATCCCTGGCCGGGCTGCGGCTGGCCGCCGTACGGCGACTGCACGGCCTGCGGACGCGGGGCACTTGCCAGCGGGGCCTTGAGCGCGGGGACCAGCGGAGTGGCGATCGCGCCCGCGGCCAGCGCCAGGGCGGCGATCAGGCCGAGGATGAGACCCGCACCGGCGTCGACCTGGCCGAGGTCGATGATCGTCCAGAAGAGGTTCCAGGCGGTGAAGACCGTAGCCGCGACACCGAACTGGCTGAGATCCAGACCCGCGACCTTGCGGGGCTGGGGCTGCGAGCGGGACAGGATGATCAGTGCCGCACCGGCCACCCCGACCATGTAGACACCGATCGCGTTGCCCAACGACTCCCAGGCGTTCGGCGCACTTACGTTGAGGTCGCCGTAGGAGAAGTAATCGAGGAAAGAGGCGATGAACAGCACGACCGCTGCTCCGATCACCACGCCATCGCCTCGAGTGAGGGAGCGGATATTCACGTGAAGGTCCTTAGTCGATCGTCTCGTCGGGGCGGTCGTCGCTGCCACCGGTAGGGCGGGCACGGCGCGAAGCTCGGGGGCGGCTCCCCATCGTACGGATGAATCTATCGTCTGCCCGGGCAGGTTGTGTCCCTGCCCGGACCTTGGACGCACTTCCCCCCAATTTCGCCTCAGAACTACCTCTTGCTACCCGTTCAGATAGCTGCTGATGCCATCGGCGATGCCCTGCGCCGCCTTCTGGCGCCAACTCGCACTGGTGAGCAGGGCGGCGTCCTTCGGATCACGCATATTGCCGCATTCGATGAACACTTTGGGCACGGTCGACAAATTCAGTCCGCCCAGGTCCTTGCGGATGTCCAACCCGGTATTGCCGCCTACGTAATTGGAAGGTGCACTTCCGGTATCGCGGACGAAGAGACCAGCGATCCGGGTGCCGAGATCGCGCGACGGCTCGACGATCTCCGAGGTGTTCGCCGCTCCACCCCGTACCAGCGCGGGAAGGATCACATGGAAGCCGCGATTGCCGACCGCGGAGCCGTCCGCGTGCACCGAGACCACCGCATCGGCCTTGGCGTTGTTGCCGATCCGGGCCCGCTCGTCGACACAGGGCCCGTACGGGCGGTCGTTGTCGTACGTCAGCACGACCTTTGCGCCCTGCGCCTGCAGGAGCGTACGCAGCCGGTGCGACACGTCAAGGGTGAACTGGGCTTCCGCGTAGCCGGAGTTGGTCGAGGTTCCGGTGGTGTCGCACTCCTTGTACGTGGTGCCGATGTCCACCTGGCGGTTGATCTCACGGGTGTGCAGATGGTTGTTCGGGTTGTGGCCGGGGTCGATGACGACGGTCTTGCCGGACAGCGGCCCGGACGCCCGGCCGGACGTGGACTTCGACGGTTTCGCGGACGCGGTGGGGGAGGCGGACGTCTTCTCCGGCACCGGAGCGCTCGTCGACGGCGGGGGCGGCGGCGACGCGGCGGTGCTACCGCTGCTGCCCGGCAGGGACTGTGCCCCGCCGCCGGCACCGTCTGCGCCGCAGCCCGCGGCACTCAGGCACACGGCTGCGAGCATGGCGGCGGCGAGCAGGGGCCGGCGGCGTGGGGTGGGGGGAACGCTCTCGTCGTACGGCACCCCGCGATGCTATCGGGGCGCCTCGGACCGACCGGCCCGAAGACCGGTACCCGACCGGGACCCGGAGACCCGCACCCGACCGGGGCCGTATCCGGCTGCCCTCAGATCCCCGGTCCCGTGCGCCGCAGCACCCGCAGCGAATCCGTCACCGAGACCTCGGTGAACGCACCGGAGGCCAGAGCCCGCAGATAGACGCGGTACGGAGCCTGGCCGCCGTGCGCGGGGTCCGGGAACACATCGTGGATCACGAGCAGCCCGCCATCGGCGACATGCGGCGCCCAGCCCTCGTAGTCACCGTTGGCATGCTCGTCGGTGTGACCGCCGTCGATGAAGACGAAGCCGAGCTTCCCGCCCCAGACGGCCGCGACCTGCGGAGACCGTCCGACCAGTGCCACGACATGGTCTTCGAGACCTGCCGCGTGCAGGGTCCGGCGGAACGTCGGCAGCGTGTCCATCCGGCCGACCTCCGGGTCCACCACGGTCGGGTCGTGGTACTCCCAGCCGGGCTGCTGTTCCTCGCTGCCGCGATGGTGGTCGACGGTGAGAGCGGTCACGCCGGCCGCCCGGGCGACATCGGCGAGCAGGATGGTGGAGCGCCCGCAGTAGGTCCCGACCTCAAGGATCGGCAGCCCCAGCGCGGCGGCCTCGACGGCGGCCCCGTACAGCGCGAGTCCTTCGACCACCGGCATGAAGCCCTTGGCGGCTTGGAAAGCGGCGAGAATCTCGGGCTCGGGCTCGGCGACGGACTCGGCGGGCACGGGTTCCTCCTGGTGGGGACGGTCTACGGGGCGTGCGTTTCGACGGCGCCCCATCGTGCCGTACGCCCCTGCCGACGGCATCGGTGGGGCGTCCCGGATACCGCAGGCGGAACCGGCCGAGGCTTTGGCCGCTCTCGCGGCGGTCGACGACATGTTCACGCCGTGGTCCGAAACGGGGCGGTGGCGCGACAAGGGAACCTGATCCGGGTTGCTGACGTCCACTTGGCGCGAAGGTCGTCGACCTGCCTGGGCAGGTGCTCGCTCCTCGGGCCGGATGCGGCGCTCACCAGGGCTGCCCCGGCCGACCACGAGCACGCACGAGGCCTGACACATCAACGGGGCCGGGGCATGTCGGTTCGGGATACGAGGGCCTCACCATGTGCACGAATCTCGTGTTCACGCACAACGAAGGCAAGGACTCCCGGCAAGGGAGACCTCGCTCTTCGCCGCATCTACCGAGGGGTGAACGGATGAGTTCGACCGGACGAGCCGCGGGCGCGCTATTGGCGGCGGCCATGGTGATGTCAGCAGCCGCGTGCAGGGCCGACAGCAGTAGCGGTGGGGAGGAATCGGCTTCCTG
This sequence comes from Streptomyces sp. NBC_01224, assembly GCF_036002945.1. Classification (NCBI taxonomy): domain Bacteria; kingdom Bacillati; phylum Actinomycetota; class Actinomycetes; order Kitasatosporales; family Streptomycetaceae; genus Streptomyces; species Streptomyces sp. NBC_01224. The sequence continues at coordinate 6,432,521 of NZ_CP108529.1, forward strand.
CGTCAACCGGTTCACCTACCAGGACCGATCGTATCGGGACGTGGCGAACGTGGACTTCACGGTCGGGAAGAAGCTCGGTATTGCCACCAAACCACCCTGTGACGACACCGGAGGCCAGGACAAGAACGAGGAGCCGGTCACGACGGAGACCGCATACGAGGTGGACGGCATCTCTCCCGAGGTGGCCATCGCCATCGGGGCGACACCCGAGGAAACCACGGTCTTCGCCGCTTACTCCGGCTCAGAACTTCCGCCCGAGGTGGAGAAACTGATCGGCGGTTCCTGATGCGGAGCGCGGGCCCGGTGTGGCGTCAGTTGTCCGCCGTGAGTCCCCGGACTACCAGAGCTGCTTCCTGCACGGGACTTCCATCCTGACAACGACCTCTTCACAGGCACCGGCGATGGCCCGGAGGTCAGCGCTGTCGTCGATTGGGTGGAGACCTCCTGGGGGCCGGCCGACTTGGACGTAGCCCACCGCTCGACGGCCCTCGCTCTGCTGCACAGTGTTCCCGCAGGCATGCAATTCGCCGACCGCTGCGTTGTTAGGGGAGGGGCCTTGGCCGAAGATCGCGGTCCGCGGGCACCCCGCCGCCGCGTGCACGCTCTGCGTAGTCCTTGGCAGCCGTTTCAGCGGCGGTGCACAGAGTTGTGATCAAAATGCCGTACGCCCCCGCCGAAGGCATCGGCGGGGGCGTACGAGGGGTGAGCCCGGGTCGGGGCGCCCCCGGCAGGGCTGCGATATGGAGGTCAGCAGCTCTGCCAGAGCCGGGTCATGACGCGGACGCCGAAGCGCAGGCCCTCCAGCGGGACGCGTTCGTCCACGCCGTGGAAGAGACGGCCGTAGTCCAGGTCGTGCGGGAGCTTGAGGCCCTTGAAGCCGAAGCAGCGGATGCCGAGGTGCGTGAAGGCCTTGGCGTCGGTGCCGCCGGGGTTGCAGTACGGGACAGGGTGGCCGTCCGGGTCCTCGGCGCGTACGGCTTCGCACATGGCGTCGACCAGCGGGCCGTCGAACGTCGTCTCCAGCGCGATGTCGTGGTTGACCCACTCGCGGGTGACCGAGGGGAGGAGGAGCCTGTCGATGGTGTCGATCAGCTCCTGCTCGTGGCCGGGGAGGAAGCGGCCGTCCACCCGGGCGGTCGCCTTTCCCGGGATGACGTTGGTCTGGTAGCCCGCGCTGAACATGGTGGGGTTCGCGGAGTTGCGGAGCACCACCTGCATGAAGTCGGAGACCGGGCCCAGCCTGGCGAGGCTGCCCTCGATGTCGCTCTCGTCGAACTCGACACCGTAGAGGCGGGCGGCCTCTTCGAGCAGGGCGCGGACCGGTTCGATCAGGCGGATCGGGAAGGTCTCGCGGCCGATGCGGGTCAGTGTCTCGGCGAGGTCGGTGACGGCGTTCTCGTCGTTGGGGGACGAGCCGTGGCCGGCCCGGCCGGTGGCGGTGAGCTCCATCCAGGCCATGCCGCGCTGGGCGTTCTCGATCGGGTAGAGGCGACGCGTGTCGTCGATGGCGAAGGAGAAGCCGCCGCCCTCGCCGATCGCCTCGGTGACCCCGGCGAAGAGCTCCGGCCGGTGCTCGACCAGCCAGTGGGCGCCGAACTTCCCGCCCGCCTCCTCGTCGGCGAGGAAGGCGAGGACCAGGTCGCGCGACGGCTTGGTGCCGGTACGGGCGAAGTGGCGGGCGGTGGCCAGCATGACAGCCACCGTGTCCTTCATGTCGATCGCGCCGCGCCCCCAGAGGTAGCCGTCGCGGATCTCGCCGGAGAACGGCGGGACCTGCCACTCGGAGGCGTCGGCGGGTACGACGTCCAGATGGCCGTGGACCAGGAGGGCGCCGCGCGTGGGGTCGCCGCCCGCGATACGGGCGATGACATTGGCGCGGCCCGGGGCGGACTCGACCAGTTCGGAGTCGATGCCCACCTCGGCGAGGCGGCCCACCACCCAGTCGGCGCTCGCGCGCTCGTTGCTGGTGGGGTTGGAGGTGTCGAACCTGATCAGTTCGGCGCAGAGATCGATGACCTCGTCCTGGGCCTCGTCGGAGGCCGGGACGAAGGAGGTGGCGGCGCCGGGGGTGGTGGGGTCGGGGGTGGTCATGCTGCTCCCACAGAGGTTGTAGCGCGGGCGGCGGGGGCGGCGGCGTCCTCGTCGTCCAGGGCGGAGGTGCCGTACGGCTTCACCCAGCCCAGCAGGCCGAGGACGCTGTACAGGATGAAGGCGGTGGCCAGCGAGTTCAGGGCCGGTATGCCGCCGTCGTAGAACTTGCCGACGCAGAACGCCGCGATCCAGATGACCAGGGACATCGGCACCCAGGTCGGCGAGGACTTCGGCAGCGTCTCCGCCTCTCGGGTGGCGTCCAGCGGTGCCCGCATCCGCTTCACGACCCAGTACTCGGCGACGATGATGCCGCCGATCGGCGGGATCGCGACGCCGAGGATGGAGAGGAACTCGGTGAAGTGGGTCATGATCCCGACCGCGGACAGGACCGTGCCGGCGACGCCGAGGACGATCGTGACCGCGCCGCGGTGGATCCGCTTGCCGAAGACGACCTGGAAGAAGTTGACGACGCCGAGCGAGGAGCCGTACAGGTTCCAGTCGTTGATCTTGGCGGTGGACATCAGGACCACGATGACGCCGAAGGCGCCGGAGGTGGAGAGCACGATGTGCGACACCTCGTTGCTCTTCACCAGATGGCCGAGCAGCACACCGGTCATGCCGACGATGTACTCGGAGAGGATCATCGACGAGGCGCTCTGCAGAAAGACGTGCGAGCCCTTCCTGTTGTAGCGGGTCATCTCGGGGGCCACGATCGCACCGGTCATGAAGCCGCCCGCGATGGCGGTCGCGGCGACGGCGAGCGGGATCGTCTGGCCGGGGGCCGGCGAGTGGATCAGCTCGCTGATGGAATGGTCCTTCAGCGTCGAGATGATCGACCAGGCGACCATCGCGAAGAAGAGCGGCGTCACGATCTTGGCGAAGACGGCCATGTACTTGAAGCCGAAGATCACCAGTGCGGTGATGGCGATGCCCGCCAGTACGCACCACATCCAGGACGGGCCGCCGACCAGAGCCGAGACGCTGTTGCCGAAGATCGTGTTCTGGACGCCGAACCAGCCGACCAGGCTGACCGCGATGACAAAGCTGACCAGCGCCGAGCCGTTGCGGCCGAAGCCGACCCAGCGGGTCAGCATCGGGGTCGCCAGACCCTCGCGCATGCCGGCCAGACCGATCGCGAAGATCACGATCTCCAGGATCACCGCGCCGAGCGTGAAGGCGAGGAAGGCGTCCCCGAAGGTCATGCCGACACCGATGGTGGCGCCGAGGGTGAACTGCGAGATCGAGCCGGACTGGGCCAGCCACTGCAGCAGCATGGACCAGAAACCGAACCGCTTGTCACGCGGGACACGGGAGAGCGCGTAGTCGTCGCTGCCGATGCTCTTGGCCTCGGGGGCCACGGCCTCGGCCTGCGGGGCGGCTGCCATCAGGACTCCTGGGGTGTACGGCCGAAGGTCTGCAGGTGAGCCAGCGACCCGTAGCGGTTGACGAGGTTGTCGAACTCCACCGCGTCGTGGAAGTCCAGGTGGCCACTGCCGTAGGCCTTGGCGACCTCCACGGCGTAGCGGGCGGCGGACGCGATGTCGCTCTCGTGGCTCGCGCCCGTACCGCAGCCCGGTACCGCGGCGGCCGAGGTGATGGCCAGGCCGACGACCGGGGCGGCCGTCGCGGTGGAGGGCTGCAGGATCGAATTGATGTGGTGTGCACCATTACCGTACGGGGTGATGTCCTGCGTGGTCACCGGGTACGTGACCAACGGCTCACCGGTCACCACGGCCAGCAGCTCGCCGAGTTGCTCGCTGACCCGGAGCACCCAGCCCTCCTTGACGGTGGGCGACAGGGCGAGGCCCTTGTGGTTGATGATCCGGTTGCCCTTGGTGGTGTCGATGGAGAGCACGGCCTCCATCTCGCCGGTCACCTCGTGGCGGTTCATGGTGGCGATGTCCACGGGCGAGCCCATGAACGGCACCGGGTCGTGCGGTTCCGTCGGCGCGTCCGGGCAGATGTGGGTGGCGACGATCACATCGCCGGGCAGCACATCGCCGCGGCGGCGCATGTCGAGCAGCTTGGCGGCGGTGGCGATCGCGGAGACCGCACCGTCGGCGTCGGAGACCATGCCGGTCACCTCGGGCCGGGCGCCGATGCCGCCGAGCCGGCCGACCACGCCCAGCGTGCGGGCGCTGCCTCCGGACGTACGCCCTTGTGCGCCCGGGATGCGGACCATCACGAAGTCCGTCGAGCCCCGCTCGCCGGCGACCGTGGTGACCTGCGCCGACGATCCCTCGGCCCCGCTGACGGAGTCGAGGTACTCGGCGACCGTCTTGCCATTGACCTGGGGATCGTCCAGCAGATCGACGATGTCCAGCACGTACTTCAACATGGGGCCCTACTTTCTCGCTCATCCGGGCACCCGGGCCGAGGCGCTCGACGGGGGAAGCGCGGGGCGGGGTGCTGAGGCAACATTCGGGATCGGATAGCGTTGAACGCAACTGTTTCCCGTTATTTGCAATTCAGGTCTGAATGGTGAGATGACGATGGCGGACTTCGATCTGGACCGGCGCACGCCCGCAGGGGCGCTGCAAACCGTCGACCGGGCGCTCCTGGTGCTGCTCGCCTTCGAGCGGACCCGGCCCGACTGGGGCGTCACCGAGGTCGCCGAGGAGTTCGGCTGGGACACCTCGGTGGCCCAGCGACTCCTCGCCACTCTCGCCGGGCGCGGCTTCCTGGTCTCGGACCCGGTCACCCGCCGTTATCGCATCGGCCCCGCCGTGCTGCGCCTGGGCAGGCTCTGGGAGCGTTCCGGATCGCTGGAACTGCTGGCCGGGCCGGTCCTGGAGGAGCTGCGCCGGGTCACCGGCGACACGGTCCTGTTCTGCCTGCCGGACAGCTTCCACATGCGGTGCGTCGCCGCGGAGGAGGGGGAGGCCGGGCCGCTGCGCTACTACCCGCTGGTCGGCGAGCTCTACCCGGCGCACGCCGGGGCGACCAGTAAGTCGTACTACGCGTATCTGCCCGACGAGCAGCGCCACCGGCTCTTCCGGGGGCGCCCGATGGCCCGCTTCACCGACCGGACCGTCACCGACCCGGACCGGCTGGAGGAGGAGTTCCTCAAGGTCCGCGCCCAGGGGTACGCCTGGACGGTCGGTGAGTACGACACCGGTATCGCGACCGTCGCCGTACCGGTCTTCCTCGGGCGCGAACCGTACGGGAGCCTCAGCCTCGGCGGTGCCGAGGAGCTCTTCTGCGGGGCTCCGGAGGACCGGCTCGACGCACTGCGCCACGCGGCCCAGCTGCTGGAGAGGCGGCTCACCCAGCCTCCGCAGCGTCCGAAGCCCCGCGCCCGGCGCACGCGCACCACCTGACCAGAAGAGAACCCTTCGCCAGAAGAGATCCCTCGCCCGAAGAGAAATCCTCGTGCGAAGAGAACCCAAGAGGAACCTCGTGAATCTGCTGCTGCTCTCCAACTCCACCCAGTACGGCTGCGGTTATCTGGAACACGCCCTGGACACCGTCACCGCGTTCCTGCCCTCCGGCGCCCGACTGGCCTTCGTTCCGTACGCGCTCGCCGACTACACCGCGTACACCGCACGCGTCCGCGACGCCCTCGCCCCCTCCGGTATCAGCGTCCGAGGGGTCCACGAGAACGCCGACCCGGTCGCCGAACTCGCCGCGTCCGACGCCGTGTTCATAGGCGGCGGCAACTCCTTCCGGCTGCTGAGCGCGCTGTACCGGACCGGTCTGCGGGACGCAGTGATCGAAGCGGTGCGCGACGGGCTGCCGTACATGGGGGCCAGTGCGGGTACGAACATGGCGGCGCCCACCCTCCGTACCACCAACGACATGCCCATCGTGCAGCCGCCGTCCTTCGAGACGCTCGGCCTCGTCCCGTTCCAGATCAACCCGCACTATCTGGACCCGGACCCGGAGAGCACCCACAAGGGGGAGACCCGCGAGGAGCGGCTCACCGAGTTCCTCGAGGAGAACGACGTGCCGGTGCTCGGCCTGCGCGAGGGGTCATGGCTGCGGGTCAACGGGCGCCAGGCCCGGGTGCAGGGCGCCCGCCCCGCCCGGCTGTTCACCCGCGGCGCACAGCCGCAGGAGCTGCCGGTGGGGTCGGACGTCTCTCATCTGCTCACGACGACACCGCGGTTCGACGCTCCGGTGCGCTGACCGTCAGCACCAGATCGGCATCGACCGGCAGCCCGTTGCCCGGGTAGGCCGCCGGGTAGGCGCGCGGCGCGTATCCGGCGGCCGATCCGGCCAGCACGAAGCTGCCGCCGGACGGGGCAGCCAGCACGTAGTGGCCGTCCTCGTCCGCCACGGTGAGACCGGCCTGCCGGCCCCGGTGGTCGATCAGCGTGACATTGGCGCGGGCCACCGGCGTACCGTCCGTGTCCAGCACCCGGCCGCGGAAGCCGCCCGAACCGGTGACCGGGCGGGATGCGGAGAGCGCGGGGGCCGACGCGTCGTCTTCGCTGCTCGCCAGCAACGCCGGGCGCATCGCATCGCGCTGCGACGGCAGGAACGCGGCCAGTACCAGCCCGACCACCACCGCGCCCGTCGCGATCAGGAACGAGATGTGGAACCCCTCCATCGAGGGCAACGACACCCCGCCCGTCCGCACCGAGGTGTTCGCCAGCACCATGCCGATCACGGCGCTCGACACCGACGTACCGATCGACCGCATGAGGGTGTTCAGACCGTTGGCCGCACCCGTCTCGGACGGATCGACGGCCCCGATGATCAGTGCGGGCAGCGAGGAGTACGCGAGTCCGATACCGGCCCCGAGCACCACCGCGATCACGATGGTCTGCCAGGCGGCGCTCATGAGCCCGAGCCCGGCCCCGTAACCGATCGCGATGATCAGCATGCCGAGCATCAGCGACACCTTGGGGCCGCGGCGGGCGGACAGCCGGGCGTACAGCGGGGCGACGAACATCATCGTCAGACCGAGCGGCGCCACGCACAGCCCGGCGACCACCATCGACCGGCCGAGTCCGTACCCCGTCGACGTCGGCAGCTGGAGCAGCTGCGGCAGGACGAGCGAGACGGCGTAGAAGGCGACCCCGACCATGATCGAGGCGAGGTTGGTGAGCAGCACCTCGCGCCGGGCCGTGGTCCGCAGATCGACCAGTGGCGCCGGGCTGCGCAGCTCGAAGAGGCCCCACAGGACCAGGATCACCAGGGCGGCGGCGATCAGACCGAGCGTGGTGCCCGAGGTCCAGCCCCAGTCACTGCCCTTGGTGACGGGCAGCAGCAGGCAGACCAGGCCGAGCGAGAGCCCGAGCGCGCCGACGATGTCGAACCGTCCGGGGGCGCGCAGCGTGGTCTCCGGCACGACGAGGACGGTGAGCACCATCGACAGCACACCGAGACCGGCCGCGCCGAAGAACAGGGTGTGCCAGTCGGAGTGCTGGGCGACCAGCGCGGCGGCGGGCAGCGCGAGTCCGCCGCCCACCCCGATCGAGGAGCTCATCAGCGCCATCGCCGAGCCGAGCCTCTCGCGCGGCAGCTCGTCGCGCATGATGCCGATGCCCAGCGGGATGGCGCCCATGGCGAAGCCCTGGAGCGCGCGTCCCACGATCATGACCACGAGATCGTCGGTGAAGGCGCATATCAGTGAACCGATCACCATCACGGCGAGGCTGGCGAGCAGCATCTTCCGCTTGCCGTAGAGGTCGCCGAGCCGCCCCATGATCGGGGTCGCGACGGCGCCCGCCAGCAGGGTCGCGGTCATCACCCAGGTGGCGTTGGACGGATCGGTGCGGAGAAGGGTCGGCAGATCCTTGATGACGGGGACGAGCAGGGTCTGCATCACCGCGACGGTGATACCTGCGAAGGCGAGCACGGGGACGACACCGCCGCCCGCCCTGCGCATCCGCGGATCGGGGAGTTCCCCGGCGTGCTGTTCGTTCGTCGTCTGTGGCATACGTGCGGCCTCCGGGCGGCGTGATCGAGGGTCTGAAGAGGCGTGCGGGGCCTGTGGCGGGCAGCACCGACCGCCAGGTGTGTGCAGCGTGAAACCTTCCGCATGTCCGAGGTATTCCGGTGAACGGGGTACGAACGGGACACGGCTGCGCACCCGGCCCCGAGGCATGCGGCGATCCGGCCGCCATCGGACCACTCCGCTGACCTTCCGTCAGATTGAAACGTGTTCTACTCTTGCGCCGTTCCAGTGGCTGCGACCGGCGAGGATCCGCATGGGCATCGGAATCACCGAAGAACAGAGGGAGTTGGCGCAGGCCGTACGCGGCTGGCTGGCGCGCACCGTACCGCCACAGGAGATACGCAAGCTCCTCGACGCGGATGCCCCCGGTACCCCCGGCGTGCGCCCCGGGTACTGGGACGGCCTTGTGGAACAGGGCCTTCTCTCCATCCATCTGCCCGAGGCGCACGGGGGCGGGGGCGGCCGGCTCCTCGATCTGGCCGTGGTCCTGGAGGAGGCGGGCCGGGCTGCGCTCCCCGGCCCGTATCTCGCGAGCGCCCTCGCCTCCTGCGTACTGCACGCGTCGGGGGCGGGCGCGCTGGTGCGTGACCTCGCGGACGGCACGCGTATCGGCGCCGTCGCGCTCGGCCCCGGCACCTTCACCGCCGTGGAGCACGAGGACGGTCATCTGCTCGACGGCGCGGCCCCGCCCGTCCTCTCCGGCGCCGATGCCGACCTGCTCCTGCTCCCCGCCGAATCGGCCGCCGGCACCCTCTGGTTCGCCGTCGACGCCGCCGCGGAAGGGCTGACCATCCGCCCGCACCACAGCGCCGACCCGACCCGTCCCACGGCTGAGATACGTGCCGAGGGCGTACTCGTCCCCGCGGAACATGTCGTGCGGGCCGACACCGCACACGTACGCGACCTCGCCGCTGTCCTCTTCTCCGCCGAAGCGTGTGGAATCGCGGCCCGGGCGCTGGACACCGCGGTCGAATACGCCAAGGTCCGCGAACAGTTCGGCCGCCCCATCGGGCAGTTCCAGGGCATCAAGCACCTCTGTGCCGACATGCTCGTACGGGTCGAGCGGGCCCGCGCGCTGGTGTGGGACGCGGCCCGCGCCGCCGACGAGGAGGAGCCGGACGTACGGTCCATGGTCACCGCCCTCGCCGCGTCGGACGCCCTCGACGCCGCGTACGGCTGCGCCAAGGACTGCATCCAGATCCTCGGCGGCATCGGCTTCACCTGGGAGCACGACGCCCATCTGTATCTGCGCCGGGCCCTGGTGGCCCGGCAGCTGCTCGGGGCCGGCGACGCCCACCGGCTGCGGGCCGTACGGCTGGCCGAGGGAGGGGCACGTCGCGAACTCACCCTCGAACTCCCCGCCGAGGCCGCAGTCCACCGGGCCGGGGCGCGCGAGGCCGTCGCCGTCGCCCGCGGCCTCGACCCGAAGGCCGCCCGCCGCGCCCTCGCGCCGACCGGCTACGCGGCCCCGCACCTCCCCGCCCCCTACGGACTGGGCGCCGGTCCCGTCCAACAACTCGCCATACAGCAGGAGTTGAAGGAACAGGGAGTGAAACTGAGCGACCTCGGGATCGCCACCTGGGTCGTCCCCTCGCTCATCGCCCACGGGACGGCGCAGCAGCAGGACCGCTATCTGCTGCCCACCCTGCGCGGCGAACTCCTCTGGTGCCAGCTGTTCTCCGAACCCGGCGCGGGCTCCGACCTCGCGTCGCTCCGGACCAGGGCCGAGCGGACGGCCGAGGGCTGGCGGATCAACGGGCAGAAGGTGTGGACGAGCGCCGCCCAATGGGCCGACCACGGAATTCTGCTGGCCAGGACAGATCCGGACGCCCCCAAGCACCAGGGGATCGGCTACTTCCTCGTCGACATGAAGCACACCGAGGGCATCGACATCCGCCCGCTGAAGGAGATCACCGGCGACTCGCTCTTCAACGAGGTGTACTTCGACGACGTTCTGCTCCCCGCCGACGCCCTCGTCGGCGAGATCGACGACGGCTGGCGGGTTGCCCGCAATACCCTCGGCAACGAACGCGTCCACATGGCCGACCAGATGACCTTCGACACCGGCCTTGAAGCACTGATCGCCCGCTCCGGCGAACTCGACGGCACGTACCGGGCCCGTATCGGGACACTCGCCGCCGAGGCCCACGCACTCGCCTGCATCGGACTGCGGACCACCCTGCAGCAGGTGTCCGGTCTCGAACCCGGTGCGGGAGCCTCCATCCGCAAACTCGTCCAGACCACCCACCAGCAGAAGGTCGCCGAACTGGCCCTCGAACTCCTCGGCCCGGCCGGCGCGGCCGGCGAAGGGGCGGCGGAGCGGGCCGTGCACGGCTTCCTGATGTCCCGCTGTCTGACCATCGCGGGCGGCACCACCCAGGTTCAGCTGAATGTCGTCGCCGAGCGCATCCTCGGCCTCCCGCGCGATTGAAGGGACTTGCTCATGAAGGCGTACATCGTCGGTGTCGGAATGACGAAGTTCGAGAAGCCCGAGACACGCGACTGGCAGTACTGGGACATGGCGAAGGAGGCCGGGACGGCGGCGCTCACCGATGCCTCCATCGCGTACGAGCAGGTACAGCAGGTTGTCGTCGGCTACTGCTTCCAGGCATCCACAGCCGGTCAGCGCGCCGTGTACGAACTCGGGTTGACCGGAGTGCCCGTCTACAACGTCAACAACAACTGCGCCACCGGCTCCACCGCGCTGATGATGGCCCGGCAGTTCGTCGAGGGCGGCGGCAGCGACTGCGTCCTCGCGCTCGGCTTCGAGAAGATGGCGCGGGGCGCGCTCGGCGGCAAAGGCGCCGACGGCGGTGCTGGTGACTTCAAGACATCACCCGTCGCCCGGCACTACGGGGTCATGGCTGCCGCCCACGGCTTCGAGATGAGCCCGCCCACCGCCCAGATATTCGGCAACGCGGCCCGCGAGCACATGGAGCGGTACGGGACGACCGAGGCACAACTCGCCGCGGTCGGCGCCAAGAACCACCGGCACTCGGTGAACAACCCGTACGCCCAGTTCCAGGACCCGTACACGGCCGAGGAGATCCTCGCCGCGAAGACCATCCATCGCCCGCTGACCAAACTCCAGTGCTCACCCACCTCCGACGGATCGGCCGCCGCCGTCGTCGTATCGGAACGCTTCGTCGAGAGCCACGGTCTGGGCGACCGGGCGGTCGAGATCGTCGCCCAGGCGATGACCACCGACACCGGCGACTCCTTCGCCTCCGGGACCTGCATCGACGCCGTCGGACAGCCGATGTCGCGGGCCGCCGCCCAGCAGGTGTACGAGGCCTCCGGACTCTCGGCCGCCGACCTCGACGTCATCGAGCTGCACGACTGCTTCTCCATCAACGAACTCCTCACCTACGAGGCGCTCGGGCTGTGCGGCCGGGGCGAGTCCGGGAAGCTCGTCGAGTCCGGGGCCACCACGTACGGCGGCCGGTGGGTGGTCAACCCGTCCGGCGGGCTGATCTCCAAGGGGCACCCGCTCGGCGCCACCGGAATCGCGCAGGCCGCGGAACTCACCTGGCAGCTCAGAGGGGAGGCGCAGGGCAGGCAGGTGAAGGACGCCAGGGTCGGCCTGGCCCACAACATCGGCCTCGGCGGAGCGGCGGTGGTGACGTTGCTGCGGCGCTAGCGGAGCCAGCAGCGCTCATGCTGCTACGTCGCCGGACCGAGCCCGGGTCGGCCCGAATACCGATGTACGGGGCGCAGGGCGGCTGCGAGTATGACGGTCATGGTTGACGTCACGACGCCCGCACCCCTGCAACAACGGCACAGGACCCGCACCTGGGCAGCGGTGCTCGCCGCCTGTGTCGGACAGTTCCTCGTCGTGCTCGATGTATCCGTCGTCAATGTCGCGCTGCCGTCCATGCGTTCCGACCTCGGGATGAACGCCGCCGGACTGCAATGGGTGCTCAACGCCTACTCGATCGCGTTTGCCGGATTCATGCTGCTCGGAGGGCGCGCCGCCGACATATACGGCCGCAAGCGGATGTTCCTCATAGGCCTCGGCCTGTTCACCGCGGCCTCCCTGGCCGGCGGGCTCGCCCAGGAGGGCTGGCAGCTGCTGGCCGCCCGCGCCGCGCAGGGGCTCGGTGCCGCCGTGCTCGCCCCCGCCACCCTCACCCTGCTCACCACCACCGTTCCCGAGGGCCCGGCCAGGACGAAGGCGATCGGCACCTGGATGGCCGTCGGCGCGGGCGGCGGAGCGGCCGGCGGGCTGATCGGCGGGGTGCTCACCGATCTGCTGTCCTGGCGCTGGGTCCTGCTGATCAATGTGCCGGTCGGTGTGCTCGTCCTGGCAAGCGCGGCGGTCTGGCTCGCCGAGGGCCGGGCGGGCGACCGGCGGCGGATCGACTTCCTGGGCGCGGTCCTCGTCACGGCGGGCCTCGCCTTCGTCGCGTACGGCATCGTGCAGACCGAGGAGTCGGGCTGGACCGCGGCGGCGACCTTGGTGCCGCTGCTCGGCGGGGTGGCCCTGCTGATCGCCTTCGTGGTGGTGGAGGCCAGGACCGCGGAGCCGCTGATGCCGCTCAGGGTGCTCGGGGCGCGGGCGGTGACCTCGGCGAACGCGGCGATGTTCGTGATCGGTTCCGCGACATTCTCGATGTGGTACTTCATGACCGTGTACGCCCAGACGGTGCTGGGTTACACCCCGCTGCAGGCCGGACTCGCCCTGATGCCTTCGTCGTTGGCCGTCGTCCTCGGCTCGAAGTGCGCGCCCCGCGTCATGGCCGGGGTCGGCGCGAAGAACCTGGCGCTCATCGGTACGACCGTCGCCGCCGCGGGCTTCGGCTGGCAGTCCACGATGGGTGCCGACGGCTCGTACCTCACCTCGGTCTGTCTGCCCGGCGTCCTGATGATGGCCGGTGCGGGCCTGGCATCCACCCCGCTCGCCTCCCTCGCCATCACGGGGGCGGCCCACGGCGAGGCCGGTCTGGTCTCCGGCCTCGTCAACACCTCCCGCACGATGGGCGGTGCGCTCGGTCTCGCCGTGCTCTCCACCGTCGCCGCCGCACGCACCGCGGGCGGCACCGGGCCCGAGGAGCTCACGGCCGGGTACGCGCTGGCGTTCCGGACGGCCGGCACGGTACTGCTGGGCGGACTGCTGCTGATGGCGCTCTGGCTGCCGCGCCACCGGTTTGACCGGCACCAGGTGCATTGACCTGAAGCGTTGTTCACGCGGCTGACGGGTGACCGGCCGCCGAGTGCGGTGTGGCAGCGGTGGCGGCTGTAGGCGTGCAGGAAGTCTGCCAGGGCTCCTTCCGCCTGGGCGCTGGAGCACTTCGTCGGCTGACGCGCGCCGACGGCGAGGAGACGCAGGTCACATCCGTCCATGTCACAGGGGGCCGGGCCACCTCGTCTCAGGGGTGTAGCCACTGACGACCACGGAGGAGCACACCATGGACGCGCGACTGAACTACTTCGCCGACCCGACCGCCGGCAAGGCCCTCAAGCACCTCATGTCGGCGGGCAAGGTGATCAAGGACTCGCCACTGCCGGCAGCGACGCAGGAGCTGGTGGCGCTGCGCGTGAGCCAGATCAACGGCTGCGCGGTCTGCATCGACATGCACACCAAGGAGGCTGCCGCTGCCGGCGAGACCTCGGTGCGGCTGAACCTGGTGGCGGCGTGGCGGGAGGCCACGGTCTTCACCGAGGCCGAGCGTGCCGCGCTGGAGCTGGCGGAGGAGGGGACCCGGATCGCGGATGCGGCCGGCGGGGTCACTGACGAGGTGTGGGCGTATGCCGCCAAGCACTACGACGAGGAGCAGCTCACCGCACTGGTGGTCCTGGTCTCCTTCATGAACACGGTGAACCGGTTGAACGTCATCACCCAGCAGCCGGCCGGCAACTACGAACCCGGGCAGTTCCACTGAACGGCATCAGCAACTGGCCCGGGGTCCGGCTGCGGGCTCCGGGCCCCCGGGCCCGGGGGCGCTACTCTGGCCGGCCGGTGGTCCGGCCGATCACAAGAAGCTGCCTGCGCCGGCGAGTACGGCCAGGTGGGAAGGGATCAGGGGGAGGGGAGTCGGCGTGAGCAAGGTCGAGGACTTCGAGGAGCTGCGGCCGCTGCTGTTTTCGATTGCCTACCGGATTCTGGGCAGCGTGAGTGACGCCGAGGATGCGGTGCAGGAGACGTGGCTGCGCTTTGACGGCTCGGCGACCCGGCCCACGTCGACCAAGGCTTTCCTGTCGGCCGCGGTGACACGGATCTCGATCGATGTGCTGCGTTCTGCGCGGGTGCGGCGGGAGCGGTATGTCGGGCCGTGGTTTCCCGAGCCGCTGCTGAGCGATCCGTATCAGGATCCGGCGCGGTCGGTGGAGCTGGCCGACTCGGTGTCGATGGCGGCGTTGCTGCTGCTGGAGCGGCTCAGCCCGCTGGAGCGGGCGGTTTTCTTGCTGCGGGAGGTGTTCGCCTTCGGGTTCGACGAGGTCGCCGCGGCGGTGGGGCGTTCGGAGGCGGCATGCCGGCAGCTGCTGGCGCGGGCGCGGCGGCATATGGAGGCCGGGCGGCCGCGCTTCACAGCGGACTGTCAGGAGCGGCAGGAGCTGGCGACGCGGTTCTTCGGCGCGCTGAAGGACGGCGATGTGGGCGGGCTGCAGAATCTGCTGGCCGCTGACGTGCAGCTGGTCGGGGACGGCGGCGGCAAGGCCCCGCAGCTGGCCAAGGCCGTCATGGGTGCGGAGAAGGTGGCCCGGATGCTGGGCACGGTCTTCCCCTGGCTGATCCGGATCGACGTGACGCTCGAGCCGCACGAGGTCAACGGCCAGCCCGGCGCGATCTTCCGCGACCGGGACGGCAAGGTGCTCCACATCCTGGTCCTCGAGGTGCTCGACGGGCAGATTCAGACCATCCGCGCGGTGATCAATCCCGACAAGCTCGGCCACCTCGGGCCGGTCGCCGACGCCTGGGCCATCGACCGCGAGGTGAAGCAGGCCCGCCGGCAGATGAACTGACCTCGACTCTGGTGCGGGCCGGCTCGTTCACCGGCAGATCATGTCCCTGGGGGGCCGCGAAGTCCCGCCTACAGCCAGCCCTGCTGCCGCGCCGCCCGCACCGCCTCCATCCGGTTGCGCGTCCCCGTCTTGCCGATCGCGGACGACAGATAGTTCCGCACCGTCGACTCGGACAGATGCAGCTTCGCCGCGATGTCGGCGACCGTCGCCCCGTCCACCGAGGCGTTCAGCGCGTCCCGCTCCCGCGCGGTCAGCGGGCTCGGTCCGGCGCTGAGTGCGGCGGCGGCCAGCGCCGGGTCGATGACCGTCTCACCGCTCAGCACCCGGCGGATCGCGGCGGCGAGCTCCTCGACCGGGCCGTCCTTGACCAGGAACCCCGCCGCCCCGGCCTCCATCGCCCGGCGCAGATAGCCGGGGCGGCCGAACGTGGTGAGGATCAGTACCCGGCAGTCCGGCACCTCCTCGCGCAGATCGGCGGCGGCGTCCAGACCGCTGCGGCCCGGGAGTTCGATGTCCAGGAGTGCCACATCCGGGCGGGACAGCAGCGCGGCATCCACGATCTCGTCCCCGGCGCCCACCTGCGCCACGACCTCGATGTCCGGTTCCAGACCGAGCAACAGGGCGAGCGCACCCCGCATCATGCCCTGGTCCTCGGCGAGCAGAACGCGTACGGACTTGGTCGGACGGTGATCCTGCGGCATCTCGTTCACCGGCCCAGCCTATGGCTCCGGGCGGGTCCGGCGGCCGCATCCTCGTCCGCCGGATCCGTCCCGTCCACCGGCAGTTCCGCGGTGAGCACGAAGCCGCGCTCCGGCCCCGGGGCCGCCCGGAGCGAGCCGCCCGCCGCGGCGAGGCGCTCGGTGAGGCCGGTCAGTCCGGTGCCGCCGATACCGGGCGTGGCCGGTGTGCCCGGGTCCGGTCCGCAGCCGTCGTCCGTGACCGTGAGCCGGACCCGTTCGGATGTGCCGTCGACGACGAACGAGCAGGTGGTGGCGTTGGAGTGGCGTACGACATTGGTGACGGCCTCCCGTACTACCCAGCCGAGCAGTGCCTCCGTCTGCGGGGCGAGCGGCGGTCCCGAGCGGCGGAGCACCGGTTCGATCCCGGCGGCGGTCAGCGCGGACCGGGCCCGGTCCAGTTCGGTGGCGAGGCTCCCCTCGCGGTAGCCGGTGACGGCCTCACGGATTTCGGTGAGGGCCTGGCGGCCGACGGACTCGATGTCCGCGACCTGGACGAGCGCCGCATCCATGTCGCGCGGTGCGAGCCGGCGCGCGGCCTCCGACTTGACCACGATCACGGAGAGCGTGTGGCCCAGCAGGTCGTGCAGATCGCGGGAGAACCGCAGCCGCTCCTTCTCCACGGCGGTGCGGGCCAGTTCCTGCCGAGTGGCGCGCAGTTCCATCACGGTCTCCGCGAGGGTGAGGATCGCGGCGGTCACCGCACCCGAGATGAAGGTGCCGTATCCGATCGTCCACGGGTCCGAGCTGCCGTTCCCGCGCCACACGGCGATGAGGCTGGCGACCACGGCGAGGGAGAGCAGACCGACGGCCAGCTGCCGGTGGCGCAGGATGGTGCCGCAGGCCAGCGAGAGCAGCGGGAAGAACAGCAGCCAGCTCCCGCCATAGCCGATCGCGAGGCCGAACGTGACAGCGGCCATCGCCGTGAGCAGCCAGTACGACACCGGGCTCTCGCGCTTTTTCTTGTCGAAGCCGCGGAACACCACGGAGATGTAGAGGGAGTTGAAGGTGAACAGCCCGAGACCGCCGAGCCAGGGGTTGGGGGTCTCGCCCTGGAAGAGATTGGAGAAGGCGCCCATGCCCATCAGCAGCCAGGGCAGCAGGGTGTACGGACCGGGCGGGCCGGGGCGCCGGTCGTCGCGGCATCTGCGCCTTTCCCGCCACGTGCCCGTCCGCGTACCCGCTCGGTTCCTGGCCATGTCCACTCCTGTCACACGGTCGTCTCGTGTCACACGGTCCTCGCGGACCGACGGTACGAGATCACGGCGTACGTACCGAACAGCAGGAGCCACGCGCAGAGCACGGCGATCGTTCCGGTGCCGGGCGCGTGCCCGTCGGTGGTGGCCCAGCCAAGGTCGGCGAACCGGTTGGCGGGGGTGAACCTGCCGATGGAGCGCAGCCATTCGGGAAGCAGGTCCAGCGGGAACCACAGTCCGCCGACGATCGCGAAGCCCATCAGGCAGGCCACGTTGACGACCCCGGTGCCCTGCGGGGTGAGCCGGTAGCCGTTGCCGAGGCCGAGCAGGGTGAACGGCAGCGCGCCGATCCACAGCAGCAGTGCCAGTGCGATCCACTGCCAGGCGTCCAGCCGTACCCCGTTGAGCAGCCCGCCGGCCAGCAGCACCGTCAGGATCGTCGGCAGGACGGTCACCGAACCGCTGATCGCCCGGCCCACGACCGCCCGGGAAGGGGCGAGCGGGGTGACCCGCAGCTGTTGAAGCCAGCCCAGCGTCTTGTCGGAGGCGACTCCCGTACCGATCGACATGGCGGATCCCAGCGCACCGTACGCGGCCATGCCGACCATCGAGGCCGTCTTCCAGCCGTCGGCGCCCCCGCCCCCGCCGATGTTGGTGAAGAGCAGATACATCATCACCGGCATCCCGGTCCCGAAGATCAGGAAGAAGCCGTCACGCAGGGTCCTGCGCACTTCGAGCACGATGTAGCGGAACATCACACGGTCCCCTTCTCGGAATCTGTTGCGGATGCTGCGGCGGCCGGTGAGGTGAGGGCGAGGAACGCGTCCTCCAGCGTGGCCCGGGAGACGCGGAGGTCACGGATCGCGCCGAGGCGGGCCAGCTCCATGACGGTGGCGTCCGAATCGTCGGTGTGCAGCAGCGCACGGTCCCCGGACACCTCGACGGTGACGACGCCGGGCAGCAGCTCCAGGCCCTCGGTCGGCCCGCCCGCCAGGTCGAAGGAGACGAGACTGCTGCCGGCCGCGCCCCTGATCGTGTCGCCGGTGCCGTCCGCGACGATCCGGCCCCGGTCGATGACGACGATCCGGTCGGCGTTCTCGTCGGCCTCCTCCAGATAGTGGGTGGAGAAGAGGACGGTGTTGCCGCGCCGGGCGTAGGCCCGCATCGAGTCCCAGAACGTCCGGCGTGCCTCCACGTCCAGGGCGGCGGTCGGCTCGTCCAGGACGATCAGCTCGGGGTTGCCGGCCAGCGCGACGGCGAAGCGGACGCGCTGGGTCTGGCCGCCGGAGAGCTTGTCGATGCGCCGGTTCGCGTACGCGGTGACGCCCGCCAGCGAGAGCGCCTCGGTCACCGGCATCGGCTGCGGGTAGGTCGAGGCGACGAAGGTGATCAGTTCGCGGACGGTCACCCGCTGGATGGGCCGCCCGTCCTGGAGCATGGCGCCGACCAGACCGGCCCGTACCGCCTGCTCGGCGGTCCGGCCCAGCACCCGCACACTGCCGGAGTCCGGCTCGTTCAGACCCAGCAGAAGGCCGATGGTGGTGGACTTGCCCGCCCCGTTGCGGCCGAGCAGGGCGACGGTCTCGCCGCGGCCTATGGACAGATCGATCCCGTCGACAGCCCGTACGCTCCGCCCCGCCCGGCCGAAGGTCTTGATCGCCGCGGTGAGGACCACCGCGGCCGAGCTCCCCGTTGTCTGCTTCATGACCACGACGTTACGGAGGGTGCCCGAGGCTGCGGCAGGGGTGTGCGTACGGACTTCGCGATGACATTTGTCATGGCCGGGGTCCCGGCCGGACACTTGATCTGACGCTACGTCAGCAATGGTCTTCACAACGGCTGGGCGCTGCGTTATACATGGGGTCATCGGCTAGAACGCGTTCTAGAACGGGCGTGGCGGCCGGTCCCGCACGACCTCGGTGCGGCCGACGGTGCGGACGGCCGCGCCGAGGTCTTCCCACCATCAAGGAGCAGCTTCCCCATGCCCATTGATGCCGAAAAAGCTGTCGCCGCCGAACCCCGGTCCACCCGGATCAGCTGGGACCACAAGGACGTCCTGCTCTACCACCTGGGGATCGGCGCGGGCGCCGACCCGGACCGGGCCGACCCGGCCACCGACCCCGGAGAGCTGCGCTACACCCTGGAGTCCCGGCTCCACGTGCTGCCCTCCTTCGCCACCGTCGCGGGTGCGGGCATGGGCGTCGTCGGCGGTCTCTCCTCGCCGGGCATCGACGTCGACCTCGCCGGTGTGCTGCACGGCGGGCAGAGCGTACGGGTGCACCGGCCGATCCCCGTGAAGGGCAGCGCCGTACAGACCTCGAAGGTCGCCGCGGTGTACGACAAGGGCAAGGCGGCCGTACTGGTGCTGCGTACCGAGGCCGCCGACGACGACGGTCCGCTGTGGACCAACGACGCCCAGATCTTCGTCCGGGGCGAGGGCGGTTTCGGCGGTGAACGCGGCCCGTCCGAGCGGATGGTCCATCCCGCCATCGCCCCCAACCACACCGTGGAGCGTCCGATCCGCCCGGACCAGGCGCTGCTGTACCGCCTCTCCGGGGACTGGAACCCGCTCCACGCCGACCCCGAGTTCGCCGGGCTCGCCGGCTTCGACCGGCCGATCCTGCACGGGCTGTGCACCTACGGCATGACACTCAAGGCCGTCACCGACACGGTGCTCGGTGGCGATGTGACCCGTATCCGCTCCTACCGCACCCGGTTCGTCGGGGTCGTCTTCCCCGGCGAGACCCTCCGCATCGAGATGTGGACCGGCGGGAACGAGGTACGGGTCGAGGTGAGAGCCGTGGAGCGGGACAACGCCATGGTCCTCGGTGACACCTTCGTCGAACACTCCTGAACCAACTCCAAGAGGTCCACAGGCCCATGAGGGGAGCCGCTCCATGCGCGCAGCCGTACTGCACGAGATAGGCCAGGACAAGCTGGAAGTCCTCGACGACGTCGAGGCGGTGGGCTTCGGCCCCGGCAAGGTCAAGCTCCGCATCCGGGCCACCGGACTGTGTCACTCCGACGTCTCCGCGATGAGCGGCGTGCTGCCGCAGCCCGCCCCCTTCATCCCGGGCCACGAGGGCGCGGGCGAGGTCGTCGACATCGGCGACGGCGTCACCGGGCTGAACGCGGGGGACCGGGTGCTGGTCTGCTGGCTGCCCGCGTGCGGGGCGTGTCCGTCCTGCAAACGCGGCCAGACCCAGCTCTGCCTGGCCGGCTTCATGAACGCGGGCACGCCCAACTTCAAGCGCCCCGGCGGAGATGTCTTCGGCTTCGCGGGCACCGGCACCTTCACCGAAGAGGTCGTCGTCGGCGCGGGCTGTGCCGTGCCGATCCCCGACGACGTGCCGTTCGAGATTGCCGCGCTGATCGGCTGCGGGGTGACCACCGGGCTCGGTGCGGCCATCAACACCGCACAGGTGGAGGCCGGTTCGTCGGTCGCCGTCATCGGCTGCGGCGGAGTGGGCATCTCCACCATCCAGGGCGCCAGGGTGCAGGGCGCCGCCCAGATCGTGGCCGTGGACCCGGTCGCGTCCCGGCGCGAGGCGGCACTGCGGTTCGGCGCGACCGAGGCGGTGTCCCCGGACGAACTCGCCGACGCCAAGCAGCGGATCACCGCGGGCGAGGGCTTCGACTACGTCTTCGAAGTCGTCGGCAAGTCGGCCACCGCCCGCACGGCGTACGAGAACACCCGGCGCGGCGGCACCCTCTGCATCGTCGGCGCGGGCGCGATGGACGACAACTTCCAGGTCAACATGTTCGAGCTGTTCTTCGACGAGAAGCGGATCCTGCCCTCCATGTACGGCGGAGGCGATGTACTCCGGTCGTACGAACGGGCCATCGCGCTCTGGCGGGCCGGCCGGATCGACCTCGAATCGATGATCACCCACCGGGTGCGGCTCGACGGCGTCAACGACGCCCTCGACCAGATGAGGACCGGCGAGTCGCTGCGCACCTGCATCGAACTCTGACCCTCACCCTGCTCCCGCCCTGCTCCCACCTGAGAGGACTCCGAGATTCCGATGTCACTTCCCCTGGAAGGCATGTCCGCGATCGTCACGGGCGCGGGCCGCGGCCTCGGACGCGCCGAAGCACTGGAACTGGCGCGGCTCGGCGCGTCCGTCGTCGTCAACGACTACGGGCAGCCGGGCCGCGACGGCTCCGGCGAGGCATCCGCGACCCCCGCCGAGGAGGTCGCCGAGGAGATCCGGGCGGCGGGCGGCCGGGCGGTCGCGCACCTCGGCGACGTCTCCGACCACGAGCAGGCCCGCGCCCTGGTGGAGCTGGCCGTCGACACATACGGAAAGCTCGACATCCTGGTCAACAACGCGGGCATCCTGCGCGACCGGATGGTCTTCTCGATGACCGAGGACGAGTGGGACTCCGTCATCAGGGTTCACCTCAAGGGCCACTTCAACACCACACACTTCGCCGCATCCCACTGGCGTGCCCGCTCCAAGGAGTCCGGCGGCCCGGTCTACGGCCGGATCGTCAACACTTCGTCGGAGGCGTTCCTGGCCGGTTCGGCGGGCCAGCCGAACTACGCGGCGGCCAAGGGCGGCATCGTCGGCCTCACCACCTCCACGGCCCTGGCCCTGGCCAAGTACGGCGTCACCGCCAACGCCATCTGCCCGCGGGCCCGCACCCGGATGACCGAGGACGTCTTCGCGGGCTTCCAGGAACCGACGGACGGCCGGCTCGACGCACTCGCCCCCGAGCATGTTTCTCCGCTGGTCGGCTATCTGGCCTCCCCGGCGGCCGCCAAGGTCAACGGGCAACTGCTCGTCGTGCACGGCGGGATGGTCGCGATCGTCGAACGCCCCAGGGTGGCGGCGAAGTTCGACTCGTCGAAGGAGACGTTCTCCTTCGACGAGCTGGACGAGCTGATCTCCCCGTACTACGAGGACCGCCCGACGGGCGAGACCTTCGCCGCGGCGGAGGTGCTCGGTCTCAAACGGGGCTGACCACAACGGAAACGGGTGGGCCCCGGCAGCCGATCGGCTGCCGGGGCCCACCCGTCCCTCGTTGATGTTCCGCGCGGTCAGGCCGCCCTGCTGTCCCCCTCGGAGGGGCGGCGGTGGCGGCCGTGCGGCTGTGCTGACGCGTCGTTCATCGACACACCCCCTCGGTGCTTTCCGGGGCCGCCGGCTTCGGCCCGTTCCGCGTCCGCCCCCGGCGGACGCGTCTGGGTCGTGTCGGTTCGGGCTTCAGACATGTGGGAAGTCACCCCGTTGTGATCGCTTACGTGTGTGTCACCAGGGCCGATCACGCCACCGCAACACGGCACGGTCACCATCGGCGACCGTCGCACACGGCTGCGTAGCCCAGGCCCAGGATCTTAACCAGGCACCATGCGCCCCATGAGAGGCGCCTGCCCCAGTGGAATCGGCTTGCACATCGGAAGAGGCGCAGCGGCAGCGGACGGTTGCATACCGCTTTCCGCGCCCGCCTCCGCCGCCGGTCCCGTGCCGCGTTCCCCGTCCACCGGTGCCTCCAGCAGTGCCACCCCGCACGCCACGTTGTCGTTGGCGTACGGAAGTCTGAGTACGCCGTCCCGGGTCCACACCCCGCGACCGGCCTGCCACCCCTCGGGGGCGGCGAGTTGATGCAGCCGGCGCCCCGCCGGGCGCCACACCCCGAGCCAGCTGCCGGCCGCCCCGTCGATCCGCAGGGCCACCGCGCAGCTCTCCGGCATCAGCATCTGCCCCGGCTGTACGGCGAACGGCGTCACCGCCACATCCGCCGGGCGCAGGCACTCCGGGAAACGCACCGGCAGACAGCTGCCCAGCACCCCCCACCCGAGCCGGTCGTGCCCCGGCGCGTCCGAGCGGATCAGCAGCAGCCCGCTGTCCGCGTCGGCGAGCAGCAGCCGGTCGTTGCTCTCCGGTGCGATCTGCAGCAGCGGTGTCACCTCGCCGCCCCGCTCCAGGTCCACGGCGACCGCCTTGACCGGCCCGCCGCCCGGCATCTCCCGGTCCAGGGCCAGCATCCGCCCCGCCCGGTCCAGCCAGACCCCACCGGAGCAGCGCCCAGGCACCTCCGCGACCAGTTCGGGCCCGAAGGCGCCGCCCGCCACCAGCCAGACGGCGGTGGAGTGCGCATTGACCGACAGGGCGTACGCGCTCGCACCGTCCGGTGACGGCGGCAGCAGGGTCGGATCCGCGCATCCGACGGCGCCGAGCGGCAGTTCACCGGTGCCGGGGCCGGTCGGATAGAGCAGCGAGAACGCATGCCGGTCCGCGACCCGTCGCCGGATCAGCACCCGTCCGTCGGACAGCGGCAGCACCTGGGAGTCCGGCTCCTCCGGCTGATCGAGGGGGAGCGGCACGGCGTACGGCTCGTGCCCGTCGAGCGTCCAGCGCTCCACGAACCACGCCTGAGCGGCCTCGTCGGAGGCCTCCGCGGCGACGTTGCGGAGGGCGAGCCGAGCCGCGTACGAACCGTCCGCGGCGATCGTGAGCGTGGGCGGGGCGAGGGCTGCCCCGGCGGGCAGGCCCGATTCACCCGGCGCACCGGCCTGCTCGGGCATGTCGACCCCGCCGTCCGCTCCGTCCCCGCCGGGCATGCCGAACCCGGCCGGCTCCCCGGGTGCGTCCGGGGCGTCGTCCTCCATGGCCGCACCCCCGGCGGCCTCGGCCGCCCCCGCGGACTCGTTCTCGATGGCACAGGCAGTCATGGACTGGTCACCTCCGGCAACCGAAGCTAGTTTTCGCACTTCCTGCCGGACAACACGAGACTCACCACTTCACACATAAGGGTGGTGCTGCCCGGATTTACCTGAGGGCGAGGGGGCGCCTGTGCTCGGCGCGAGACGGGTGAGTAAGGTAAGGCAGCCCTAAGTGATACCTGTGTGACTTTGAACTGGAGCAAGTGATGTCCCTTCGTCGCCGCGGTACTGCCGCAGTCGGCCTGGCAGTGGCTGCCGCCCTTTCCCTCTCGGCCTGCGGGAGCGACGACGGAGGCTCGGGCGGCTCGGCCAAGTCCGAGGGCGGCGGTGACAAGAAGGCGGCCGTCGCGACGGGCGGCAAGGACTTCGCCGACGCCGCGAAGAAGACGGCGGAGTACGGCACCGACGCCAAGGCCGGCCAGTTCCCCCGGACCCTCACCCACGCCATGGGCAAGACGGAGATCAAGTCCGCCCCCAAGCGCGTCGTCGTGCTGGACGTCGGAGAGTTCGACAATGTCGTCTCGCTGGGTGTGAAGCCGGTCGGCTACGCCCCCTCCGAGGGCGACGCGGCCATCCCCTCGTACCTGAAGAAGGAAGCGGGCAACCCGAAGAACGTAGGCACGATCAACAACCTCAACCTTGAGGCGATCGCCGGCCTGAAGCCCGACCTGATCCTCGGCAGCCAGCTGCGCGCCGCCGACAAGTACGACGCGCTCTCCAAGATCGCGCCGACCGTGTTCTCCATCCGCCCGGGCTTCACCTGGAAGGAGAACTACCTCCTCAACGCCGCGGCACTGGACAAGACGGCTAAGGCCAGGAGCGAGCTCGGTGCCTACGAGGCGAAGGCGAAGAAGCTCGGCGAGGACATCGGCCCGAACAAGCCGACCATCTCCATGGTCCGCTACCTGCCGGACCGGATCCGCCTCTACGCCAAGGCGTCCTTCATCGGTACCATCCTCGACGACGCCGGTCTGCCGCGGCCCAAGAACCAGCAGATCAACGACCTTGCCGCGGAGATCAGCCCGGAGAAGATCGACGAGGCCGACGCCGACTGGATCTTCACCGGCGTCTACGGCGACGTGAAGGCCACCAAGCGCGACACCGCCCAGTCCAACCCGCTGTGGAAGAACCTCAAGGCGGTCAAGGACGGCCGGGCCAAGGACGTCTCCGACGAGACCTGGTACCTCGGCCTCGGTGTCACGGCCGCGAACCTGGTCCTCGACGACCTCCGCGCCGACCTCGTGAAGTAACGATTCCCTGGGTCCTGTCGTCGGACTGCCGCCTGCCGCGCGGCGTCCGGGCGACGAGGGCAGTCCGACGACAGGACCCAGCAGGCTGTGGCCTGTCCGTACAGGTCGCCGAAGCCATGGGCGACGGGGCACGGAGGGCAGGTAGCCTTTCCTTGTGCCCCGTCTGTCTGAAGTCCTCGCCGAGCTCGACGCTCTCTGGCCGCCCGAGCGGGCCGAAGGTTGGGACGCGGTCGGCACCGTCTGCGGAGATCCCGCATCGCAGGTCGACCGTGTGCTCTTCGCCGTCGACCCCGTCCAGGAGATCGTCGACGAGGCGCTCAGGCTCGGCGCCCAGCTGATCGTCACCCACCATCCGCTCTATCTGCGGGGTACGACGACGGTCGCGGCCGACACCTTCAAGGGCCGGGTCGTGCACACCCTCATCAAGCACGACGTCGCGCTGCACGTCGCCCACACCAACGCCGACACCGCCGACCCGGGCGTCTCCGACGCCCTTGCCGGTGCGCTCGACCTGCGCGTCGAGGGGCCCCTCGTGCCGGACCCGGCCGACCCCAAGGGCCGTCGCGGCCTCGGCCGGATCTGTGTGCTCGACCACCCCGAGAGCCTGGCAGACTTCGCCGCCCGCGCCGCGGCCCGACTGCCCGCCACCGCGCAGGGCATCCGGCTCGCGGGCGACCCGGCGGCGACGGTGCGCTCCGTCGCGGTCAGCGGCGGCTCCGGCGACAGCCTCTTCGACGCGGTACGCGCTGCCGGTGTCGACGCCTTCCTCACCGCCGACCTGCGCCACCACCCGGCCTCCGAAGCCATCCAGCACTCCCCGCTCGGCCTGATCGACGCCGCACACTGGGCCACCGAATGGCCCTGGTGCGAACAGGCCGCAGCGCAGCTCGACGCGATTTCCGACCGCCACGGATGGGACCTGCGGGTCCATGTCTCGAAGCAGGTCACCGACCCCTGGACCACCACCACCCACCACTCTTCTGGAGCCCCCAACTGAACGCCGCGCCCGCCGACCAGATCCGACTCCTCGACGTCCAGGCCCTCGACGTACGTCTGTCGCAGCTTGCACACCGGCGCAAGTCGCTGCCCGAGCACACCGAGATCGAGGCGCTCACCAGCGACCTCGCGCAACTGCGTGACCTGCTGGTCGCTTCGCAGACCGAGGAGAGCGACACCGCCCGCGAGCAGACCAAGGCGGAGCAGGACGTCGACCAGGTGCGCCAGCGCGCCGCCCGCGACCAGCAGCGCCTCGATTCGGGTGCGGTCACCTCGCCCAAGGACCTGGAGAGCCTCCAGCGTGAGATCACCTCGCTGGCCAAGCGCCAGGGCGACCTGGAGGACGTCGTCCTCGAAGTGATGGAACGCCGCGAGTCCGCCCAGGAGCGCGTCACCGAGCTGTCCGACCGGGTCTCCGCCGTCCAGGCCAAGGTCGACGACGCGACCGCCCGCCGTGACGCCGCGACCAAGGAGCTCGACGAGGAGACCGCGACCGTCACCAAGGAGCGCGAGCTCGTCGCCGGGTCCGTCCCCGCGGACCTGCTGAAGCTGTACGACAAGCTCCGCGTCCAGCAGGGCGGGGTCGGCGCCGCCCGCCTCTACCAGCGCCGCTGCGAGGGCTGCCGTCTCGAACTGAACATCACCGAGGTCAACGATGTGAAGGCGGCCTCCCCGGACACCGTCCTGCGCTGCGAGAACTGCCGCCGCATCCTGGTCCGTACGTCGGAGTCGGGCCTGTAATGACCCAGCCGCGCCAGTTCGTCATCGAGGCCGACGGCGGTTCCCGGGGAAACCCCGGGCCCGCCGGTTATGGTGCGGTCGTCATCGACCCGGTGACGGGGGAGACCCTTGCCGAGGCCGCCGAGTACATCGGCGTCGCGACGAACAACGTCGCCGAGTACAAGGGCCTCATCGCGGGTCTGAAGGCGGCGAAGGCGCTGGTGCCGGACGCCTCGGCGGACGGTGCGCTCCAGGTGCGGGTCCGGATGGACTCCAAGCTGGTCGTGGAACAGATGTCGGGCCGTTGGAAGATCAAGCATCCTGACATGAAGCCGCTCGCGGCGGAGGCCGCCAGGATTCTGCCGGCCTCCGCCGTGACGTACGAGTGGATCCCGCGCGAGAAGAACAAGCACGCGGACCGGCTCGCCAACGAGGCGATGGACGCGGGCAAGCGCGGCAAGCAGTGGGAGCCGTCGTCGTCGACGGCCGCACTCGAAACCCCCCGGCCCTCGACCACCGCCGACCTGCCGCCCGTCTCCGGCCCGCCCGGTGACGCGGCAGCGGGCGCGGCCAGGGCCCGCGCGGCCCTGTCCTCCCGGCCGGGAGCGGCGACAGGCACGGCAGCCGCCCCCACGCCCAAGGCATCCTCGACCGCCCCCCAGGTGGGCTGGGCCGCGGCGCCCGATCTCGCGACGCCCGCCACCTTCGTACTGCTCCGGCACGGCGAGACGGCCCTCACCCCCGAGAAGCGGTTCTCGGGCAGCGGCGGCAGCGATCCCGAACTCTCGGCGACCGGCCGTCACCAGGCCGAACGCATCGCCCAGTCGCTGGCCGCCCGCGGCACGATCGAGGAGATCGTCAGCTCCCCGCTGCGCCGCTGCCGCGAAACAGCGGCCGCGGTGGCGGCCCGGCTCGGCCTGGAGGTCCGGATCGAGGACGGCCTGCGCGAGACGGACTTCGGCGCCTGGGAGGGCCTGACGTTCGCCGAGGTGCGTGAGCGGTACGGCCCCGACCTGGACGCCTGGCTGGCCTCCGCGAAGGCGGCCCCCACCGGGGGCGGCGAGAGCTTCGCCGAGGTCGCCCGCCGCGTCGCGGCCACCCGTGACCGCCTCACCGCCCGCTACGCGGGCCGCACGGTCCTCCTGGTCACCCATGTGACGCCGATCAAGACCCTGGTCAGGCTGGCGTTGGGCGCCCCGCCGGAAGCGATGTTCCGTATGGAGCTCTCGGCGGCCTCGGTCTCCGCGGTGGCGTACTACTCGGACGGGAACGTGTCGCTCAGGCTGCTGAACGACACATCGCACCTGCGGTAGGGGACGGGAGGCTCGCGTGGGCGTGCGGCGCCCCGGGGAGGGGCAGCGGAGCGACTCCCCGGCGGCGTGAAGCTCCCGCTTCCTCGGGTGGCGGGGGTGGCCCGCACCCCGGTCAGCACCCACCGGGGTCCGGGGCGGAGCCCCGGTTCCGGGAAGGGGCGGGTAGGGGGAAAAAAATCAGCCGCGCAGCGCCGCCGCCTCGCTGGCCAGCCGCTCCACCCGAGCCCAGTCCTTCGCCGCCACCGCCTCTGCCGGGACCATCCAACTGCCGCCCACGCAGCCGACGTTGGGCAGCGCCAGATAGGACGGTGCGGAGGCGAGCGAGATGCCGCCCGTGGGGCAGAACCGGACCTGCGGCAGCGGCGAGGAAAGCGCCTTCAGATACGCTGTGCCGCCCGCCGCCTCGGCCGGGAAGAACTTCATCTCGGTGACCCCGCGCTCCAGCAGCGCGACCACCTCGGACGTCGTCGAGACGCCCGGCAGGAACGGCACCTCCGACGCCTTCATTGCGTCCAGCAGTGTGTCCGTCCAGCCGGGGCTGACCAGGAACCGGGCCCCCGAGGCGACGGTGTCGGAGACGTTGCGTACGGAGATCACCGTGCCGGCCCCGACCACCGCGTCCGGCACCTCGGCCGCGATGGCCCGGATCGCATCCAGTGCCGCGGCGGTGCGCAGCGTCACCTCGATGGCCGGGAGCCCGCCCGCGACCAGGGCCCGGGCGAGCGGCACCGCGTCGGCGGCGTCCTCCAGAACGACAACGGGGACGACGGGGGCGAGGTCCAGCACAGAGGAGGTCATGCGCACATCCTGCCGCGCCCACCACACACTGCGCAACGAGCGTTGCATATGCTGCAACGTAACGGCTTTCCCGGTTCAGTGAATCTCGGTCACCACGACATCGAGCGACCACGCCCGACCGGCCCGCGCGGGGGCCTCGGCCTCCACCACGTACCCGAGCTCCCGCAATGTCTCCACCAGCTCCGCGGGCCCCTTCGGCCGTGCGCCCGCCAGCAGCAGATCGCGGACCATCCGCCCCTTTGTCGCCTTGTTGAAGTGGCTGACCACGGAGCGCTTCTCGATCCCGTTCACCATCTGGGAGTGCAGCACCCGCACGCTCGCCGTGCGCCCGGCCACCTCGCCCTTCGGCTTCCAGGCCGCGGTGTACGCGGAGGACCGCAGGTCCAGGACGAGCCCGTCCCCGGCCGCCTCCGGCATGACCTCCGCCATCGGGTCACGCCAGTACGCCCCGAGCGCGCCCAGCCCCGGCAGCTTCACGCCCATCGAGCAGCGGTACGAAGGAATCCGGTCGCCCACCCGCACGGCGCCCCACAGCCCTGAGAAGACCAGCAACGACCTTCCGGCCCGCCGCTTGGCCGCCGTGTCCAGGGAGGCCAGATCCAGGGCGTCGTACAGCACCCCCGTGTAGATCTCCCCGGCCGGACGCGTCCCCGCCGTCCGCAGCTCGACGTTCTTCGCGATCTCGCCGCGCAGCCCTTCGCTCAGCCCGAGCACCTCACGGGCCTTCTCCTCGTCCGCCGCACACAGCTCGACCAGCTCGTCGACGACCGCGGCCCGCGCCGCAGCCAGGCCCGGCAGCGACAGCGACTCCGGCTTCAGGGGTGCTCCGCGCCCCGACGCGGCCTTTCCTTCGGAGGGCGGCAACAGCACGAGCACGGCGGTTCTCCTTCGTACGTACGCACACGTAAACGGGCTCAGAAGGCCCTGGGTCCTGTCGTCGAACTGCCGTCTGCCGTGCGACGACGGCAGACGGCAGTTCGACAACAGGACCTGGCACCAGCGTACGGGGACCCCGGTACCGCACCGGGGCCTGTCCGGCGGATCAGGGCCGGACCGGCACTCGCTGCCGCCACCCGGGATGCCGCCCGGCCCGCCCCGCCATACGCTCGGTCCATGCCCCGCCGCCATCTCCATATGACCGGGCCGGCCGAGACCCCGCTGAGGGCGGCCCTGTGCAAGCTGCGCACCGAGCTCGAACTGCCCCACGGCTTCCCGCCCGACGTCCTCGCCGAGGCGGCGCAGGCGGCGGGGGCCCCGGCGGTGTCGACCCACAAGGACGCGACGGACCTGCCGTTCTTCACCATCGACCCGCCCACATCGACCGACCTCGACCAGGCCATGCACCTCGAACGCCGCCGCCACGGCTTCCGCGTGCACTACGCCATCGCCGATGTCGCCGCCTTCGTACGCCCCGGCGGCGCACTCGACACCGAGGCCCATCGCCGGGTGACGACCCTCTACTTCCCCGACGGGAAGGTGCCGCTCCACCCCACCCTGCTCTCCGAGGGCGCCGCCAGCCTCCTCCCCGGACAGACCCGCCCCGCCCTGCTCTGGCAGATCGACCTGGACTCCGAGGGCGGCGCCGTCACCACCTCGGTGCGCCGGGCCCTCGTCCGCAGCCGGGCGAAGCTCGACTACGCGGGCGTCCAGCGGCAGATCGACACCGGCACCGCCGAGGAGCCCCTGGCGCTGCTCCAGGACATCGGACGACTCCGCGAGGAGCAGGAGGTCGCCCGAGGCGGCATCTCCCTCAACGTGCCCGAGCAGGAGATCGTCGAGCGCGACGGCACGTACGGCCTGGAATACCGTGCCCCGCTGCCCGCCGACGGCTGGAACGCCCAGATCTCCCTCCTGACCGGCATGGCCGCCGCCCACCTCATGGCGGAGACCGGCACCGGCGTCCTGCGGACCCTGCCGGTCGCACCCGACGGCGCCGTGGCCCGGCTCCGGCGCTCGGCCGAGGCGCTGCACATCGACTGGCCGCACCATGTCCCGTACGCCCAGGTCGTCCGCACCCTCGACCCGAGGAGGGCCAACCACGCCGCGTTCCTCCAGGAGTGCACCACCCTGCTGCGCGGCGCCGGCTACACCGTCTTCGAACACGGCGAACTCCCCACCCGCGCCGTCCACGCCGCCGTCGCCGACCTCTACACGCACTGCACCGCCCCGCTGCGCCGCCTCGTCGACCGGTACGCGGCCGAGCTGTGCCTCGCCGCCGTCGCGGAACAGGAACCGCCCGAGTGGGTCCTCGCCGCGCTGCCCGGCCTGCCGAGGGAGATGGCGGACGGAACCAAGCGCGCCAACACGGTGGAGCGCGAGTGCGTCGACGTGGTCGAGGCCGCGCTGCTCAAGGACAGGATCGGCGAGGTCTTCGACGCGTACGTGGTCGACGTGAAGGAACTGGAGCCCACCACGGGCACCGTCCACATCGACGCCCCGGCCGTCGTCGCCCGGGTCGAGGGCGGCACGGCGAAGCTCCCGCTGGGGGAGCGGCTGCGGGTCAGGCTCGCCCAGGCGGATCCTGGCTCGGCGAAGGTCCTCTTCGCCCCCGCGTGAGCGCGGCCACGGCGGCACCCGGATCATCCGCATGGAACCGCACCGTCCGCGCCCACCCCCGCTTCCCGAGCGGCCGCACGAACGCCACCGGCGAGAACAGCTCCACGGTCACCGTCGTCTGCCCGCCCACGACGAGGTCGAGCACCCCGTCCGCCCCCGGCCGCACCGGCCCGCCCTCGGGACAGCGCCGCTCGACCCGCGCACCGGCGACCGCCCCGGCGGGAACCCGCAGGTCGAACAGCCCGCCGTAGCGAAGCCGCAGCGCCCCGTCGGCGTCCACCACATGCGGCCGGGTCACACACGCGGCATGGAAAGCGAGCACCAGGACCACCCCGTACACATCGAGCCCGAGCAGAACCCTGTGCACGACCGGCCACGGGATCAGCAGCGCCAGCATCACCGTCTCGACCAGAGCGACGAAGACCAGGCCGTACATCATGGCGGTCTGCGGCCCGGTGTACGGGACGGCAAGGGCACCCTCCGGCACGCCATGACGCCTCCGCAGCACCCACAGCCCGAGACTGCGCAGGGCGCGCACCTCGTGGGCGACGAGACGGCGCACCTTCTCGGGCACGACGGTACGGAGCGCCGTACCCATCGCCGCCCGCCGCCCGGCACCCGCACGCCGGCCCACGAGCCAGAGCCGCCAGAGGACCACGCCCTCGAACCCGAGCGCGGCGACCACCAGGGCCTCGGCACCGAGCAGAACCGCACCCGGTATCCGGACCCCCGCCAGCAGGCAGCCGCCCAGACCCACTTCGACAGCCGGCGCAACCCCGGCGGCATACCGTGCAATCCGCACGCTCATCCTGTTCCCCTCTCCGCCACGCGTGCCGCCAGGGCCGCCATCACCCGGCGCACCACCTCGGCCTGCGCGGGCGCGTAGTCGTCGAGCAGGGCCTGACCGAACCCCGTCAGGACCGGCCCGCCGGGGATGGCCGCCAGCACCTCGTCCGGCACGGCGGCGGCCAGATCGGCGGCGAGCGGAGCGATCCGCGGATCGTCCACGGGCGCCGCAGCCAATGCGTCCAGCCGCTCGTACAGCGCGTGCACGGCCGGGTCCTCGGCCAGGGGCCGCAGCGCGGCGTAGACCTCACCGCCGACACCCGTCGTGTCCAGCAGCACCAGGTGCTCGCGGTCCTTGGCAGCCATCGGGGAGCCGGTGGCCACAGCCGTGCCCAGCAGTTCGGCCAGCGCGGGCGACACGGGCTCCTCGGCGCTCACCGGGCCGTCCAGCAACCGGGCCAGCCGACGCCGCCGCTCCCGGATCTCGTTCTCCTGCCGGGCCAGATCCGCATCCAACTCGACGAGCACCTCGACGAGTTCGTGCCCGGCCTCATCGGCGAGGACGTCCCGTACCTCGTCCAGACCGAGCCCGAGCTCGGTGAGCCGCCGGATCCGGGCCAGCACCACGGCGTCGCGCACGCTGTAGGCGCGGTAGCCGTTGGCCCGGCGCCCGGGCTCGGGAAGCAGTCCGATGTGGTGGTAGTGCCGGATCGCCCGCGAGGTGACCCCGACGAGCGCGGCGATCTCTCCGATGCGCATGAGTCCAGTAGAAACGTTGACGCAACGGCAGGGTCAAGTGCTCACCGCACCCGTCCGCATCTGACAACTTCGCGCCCTCCTGTGCCACGATCGAAGGAAGTGATCCCATCTCACGGACGGCTGATCCACTGATGTCTCAATCTGGCGAGCGACCGAGGAAGGGGCGTGACATGACTGCCATGCCGCACGAACCGCTCACGCAGGCGGACGTCCTGCTGGAGGGCTTCCTGGCGCTGGATACGCCGGAGGGCTTCCGGGCCGAGCTGATCGAGGGGGAGATTGTCGTGACGCCGCCGCCGGACGGGGACCACGAGGACTACATCAGCCTGATTCTGAAGCAGGTGATCAGGCTCGCCCGGACCGACATGGACTTTTCGGGGAACAAGGGACTGAAGCTGAAGAGCGGCGGTCGCTGTCCCTGGAACCACGTCATTCCCGACGGCACCTTCGCCCCCACCGAACTGCGTCTGTACCGGGGAGCGGACCCCTGGATGCCGTGCGAGGGGGTGTCCCTCGTCGTCGAGGTCACCTCGTCCAAGCCCCGGGCCGACCGCACGGACAAGCGTCACTGCTACGCCCGCGGACCCATCCCGCTCTACCTCCTGGTCGACCGTGAGCAGTCTTCGGTGACGCTGTTCAGCGACCCGGAGGGGGACGACTACCGTCAGCACTGCACGATTCCGTTCGGCAAGCCGCTCTCCCTTCCCGCTCCGTTCGCCTTCGACCTGGAGACCGAGGCGTTCATCTGAGCGTCCCGTCCGACGGCTCCCGCCAGGCGGGTAGCATGGTCGGCACGGCAGACGAGCCGGGCGGACGGCCGCGTGGGGATCCTCGGATCCCCCCGAGGAACGTCCGGGCTCCACAGGGCAGGGTGATGGCTAACGGCCACCCGGGGTGACCCGCGGGACAGTGCCACAGAAAACAGACCGCCGGGGACTTCGGTCCTCGGTAAGGGTGAAACGGTGGTGTAAGAGACCACCAGCGCCTGAGGTGACTCAGGCGGCTAGGTAAACCCCACCCGGAGCAAGGTCAAGAGGGGTCGTCGCGAGACGGCCCTGCGCGAATGTTCGAGGGCTGCCCGCCCGAGTTCGCGGGTAGACCGCACGAGGCCGGCAGCAATGCCGGTCCTAGATGGATGGCCGTCTCCCCGGCCGCCGCGAGGCGACCGGGCGACAGAACCCGGCGTACAGCCCGACTCGTCTGCCGCTTCACCGGCGCCCTATCTGCCGTCATGCTCATGCAGGCTGGCTAGGCTGCGGGTATGAGTGACGTGTACGCCGTGGACCTCGCCCTGGACCTCCCAGCCTCCGTACCGAGTGCCGTGCTCGCCGATCTGCGATGGCATCTCGGCATCGAGGGCGCGGCGGACGACCCGGCGGATGACATGACAGACGAGACCGGTGACATGTTCCCCCTGCTCGCAGCACGCGGGCCCGCGGCGCGCATCGGCGGGGTCCTGGTCGGTGAGCTGGCCCGGACTGCCGACGGATGGTCCCTGACGGCACGTCAAGAGGTGCACGCCGAGTCCCTGCCCGAGCTGGACTCACTGGCGGTGCGGCTTGCGCGGAATTCCGGCACCGAGGGGGTCATCGGGCAGATCCGCTTCTACGAGGAAGATGTCCCCGATCTCCTGGTCAGCAGGGCGGGAGAGCTGGTGAAAATGGCTCCGGCTCCCACGGGAGAAGCATCCGGCTGACCGATCGGCGGTCGACGCAGTCCTTCAGGAGGCGCCGAACTGCCCTTCCGGATCGGGGTGGTCCGGCAGTCGGGCGTCGCCTTCGTCGCTGTCGCAGAACTCAGTCCTTCACCTGTGCGTCACGCGCCGCGATCACTTCTCAAGACGCGCGATCACCCGTGGATATTGCCCTGCGCATCCGCGGACGCACCCGTGTCGTACGAAAGACGGTCACTCTGGCCAGCCATCAGAAACCCGACCCCCGTAATCAGCGGCCGCCGAAGCGCGCTGGTCCATGGGTTCATGCCTGTCAACTCCGTGATCACGGGCGCAACCGCAACGAACCCCCTGTGACACACGCGTGACAGCCGGACGGGGTATGAGGCACCGGGCCACATCATGGGAGACGATCTCGTTCGGTCCGTCCTCGGGAAAGGCTCTTCATGTCCGATCGTGCCTACGGAAACCGCGGTTCTCTGCTCGCGGTGAGCGACCTTCACGTCGGGATGGCGGACAATCGCCCCATCGTCGAGTCCCTGAGGCCGGATTCGGACGAGGACTGGGTCATCGTCGCCGGTGATGTTGCGGAGAAGGTCGAGGACGTGGAGTGGGCGCTGCGGCTGCTCGCGGGCCGGTACGCCCGGGTGATCTGGACCCCCGGGAACCACGAGCTGTGGACGACCAATCACGACCCGGTCCAACTGCGGGGCCGGGAACGCTACGAGCATCTGGTCGAGCTGTGCCGGAGCCTCGGGGTGTCCACTCCGCAGGACCCGTATCCGCTGTGGCCCGGCCCCGAAGGGCCGGTGGCCGTTGCGCCCGTGTTCCTGCTGTACGACTACAGCTTCCGGGCGCCGGGCACGACGACCAAGGAGGAGTCCCTGGCGTACGCGCACGAGACGGGGGTGGTGTGCACCGACGAGTTCCTGCTGCACCCCGACCCGTACCCGAGCCGTGACGCCTGGTGCCGGGCGCGAGTGGCGGAGACCGAGCGGCGTCTCGCCGCGCACGATCCGGAGATTCCGCTGGTCATCGCCAGTCACTGGCCCCTGGTCCGCGAACCGATGGCCGTCCTGACGTATCCCGAGTTCGCCCAGTGGTGCGGCACGGAACTCACCGCCGACTGGCACCGGCGCTTCAATGTGGCGGCCATGGTCTACGGCCATCTGCACATCCCCCGTACGACCTGGTACGACGGGGTGCGCTTCGAGGAGGTCTCCATCGGTTACCCAAGGGAATGGCGCAAGCGGGGCCACCCCAAGGGGCTCCTGCGGCGGATCCTCCCGTACGACGACGGCGTCACCGAGCCGGGGCCGGTCAGCGGTGGCCCAGCACGTTGATCACCCGGCCGTTGGGGTCGCGGACGAAGAAGCGGCGTACGCCCCATTCCTCGTCGTGCAACGGGTACACGATCTCCGCGCCGCCCGCCTGCATGGCGGTGTAGGCCGCGTCCACGTCCTCCACCTCCATGCTCATGTCCGGTGTGACCGGGGCGGTTGCGTCGGCCTCCATGATGCTGATCTGGGCCGAGGGATGGGAGGGAGAGGCGAGCGTCATGATCCAGCCGTGGTTCATGACTTCCTGGAGGCCCAGCAGGCCGTAGAACTCCGCGTTCCGCTTCATTGCGGCGGCAACGGCGGCGTTGGTGGTGGCGTTGGCGTCCGATTCGACGCCGGGGCCGGTGTTGGTCCGAATGTTGGGGACGATCCTGCGGACGGACATCGGCAACTCCTGTCTCGGGACTGACCACCCGGCCCCGTCGCGGGTCAGATGACCGGTGGCCGTCCCAGTTTCGTCATCCGCCACACCGTGCGCCACCGCATGGGCTGCCGCCGCCCGCACGGCGTACGGACCCCCTCGGCGAAGCCGCCGGCCCAGGCGCGCAGCCCCGTCGCCGACCGGGTACGGGCCACGGTCAGGAGGGTCCAGGTGCCCAGGTAGGCCGGGACCAGGGGGAGGGGAAGATTGCGGCGGGCCAGCCAGACCCGGTTGCGGGCCGTCATCCGGTAGTAGACGGAGTGCCTGGCCGGGGAGGTCTTGGGGTGCTGAAGCAGCAGATCGGGCTCGTACAGGATCTTCCAGCCCGCGTCGAGCGCCCGCCAGGACAGGTCCGTCTCCTCGTGTGTGAAGAAGAACTCCGCGGGCCAGGGCCCCGTCTGGGCGAGCATCTTCATGGAGAGGGCGTGGCCGCCGCCCAGGAAAGCGGTGACCGGGCCGCGCCGCATCGGGTCGGCGGCGCGCAGGCGCGGGACGTGGCGGCGCTGGGTCTCGCCGTGCTCGTCGGCGATCCGGAAGCCGACGATGCCGAGCCGCGGGTCGGCGGAGTACAGCTCCTGGACCTTGCGGAACACCCCGCCGTCGACCAGGAGCCCGTCGTCGTCGAGCTCGATGACGACATCCACATCGCCGAACTCCGCCAGCTTGCGCAGGGCGACGTTACGGCCACCGGGGCAGCCCAGGTTCTCGTCGAGTTCGATCGCCGTCACGCCACCGGACAGATCGGACAGACCGGGAAACGCGGAGAAGTCCGGGAGCGGTGAGCCGTTGCCCACGACGACGAGCCGGGCCGGCCGGACGTCCTGTCCGGCCACCGAGGCCAGCAGGGCCTCGACCTGCTGCGGGCGATCGCCCATGGTGACGATGGATACGGCGATGCGCGGTTGGGACACGGTCGGCACTCCTGGTCTCGCTGGGTGCCCGCGATCGTAGCCGCAACTCTTCGTCGCCCGATGTTCAGCCAATCGTCGCTGCTGTGTCGTGCCCCGTGACTCCTCGTCGGGGGAGGGCCCGTCCGTCAGCCGGGTGCGCCGGCCTGGCTGGGGACTGATCCGAGGGTGCCGAACAGGCGCTCGCCGCGGTCCTCGGCCATGTCGAGCGTGGCCAGCACGGCAGCGGTCGAGATGCTCGGCAGTACATAATGCAGAAGGACCGAGATCCGCCGCCCCAAGTCCTCGCGCTTGCACAGGGCTTGAGACATCGCCTGAATGCCGGAGAAGGAACCCGCCAGCATTTCGGCGGTCTCGCGGGCGTCGACGTGCGGCAGGAGTTCGCCCTGGTTCTTCGCGGCGGTCAGCAGATGTTCGAGCCGGTCTATCCAGGCACGGAACGGGGTGCCCCGGTCGAGGCCTTCCACCGCCTGATCCATGGCCAGCCCGACGCTGGCGCGTACCAGTGGCTCATGCCGGAGCCGGTGGGCGAGCAGCATGCCCTGATCGACCAATTCCTGAAGCTTCGTCAGCTGAGCGGGAAGCGGATCGCTGTCCAGCTGTACGTCCATCACCCCGAGTGCAAGGTCTTCCTTCGAGGTGAAATGGAAGTAGAGCGCACCCTTTGTCACTCCGGCCCGCGCAAGGATTTCACTGATGGTGGCGCTGCTGTAACCGCGTTCGTCGAAGACGGCGGCGGCCGCCACCAGGATTGACCGTCGAGTCTGGATCGCGCGCGCCTGCTGTGCCATCAGCTACGAGTCTCTCTCAGTCGTGGCGTGGTCAGCGCCACTGGGATATGGCTGGATAGGGAAACCGGACTGTCAGTATCTTACTGCGGGGGCGGCCCGCCCTCCCGGTATGGATCCTCTGGGAGGAAAATTCATGGTTCAGCTCACCTCGCACAACACATCGGTGTCCGTCGAGGGCGCAGGCGCAGCCGAATTCACCGCAACCCCCGGAGAGGGGGAGACGGCATCCAGGGGCAGACATGGGGAGGCGGACTTCCCGAGACATCTGGTACACCGGTCCGATGCCGAGGATGTCTTTCCCACCGGCTGGACCCCGCAGACCGACACCCAGTTCTCGGTATCGGCCCGTTGGCCACATGCGCACCGCTTCTTCGCCCCGGTGTCGGGCCGCTACCAGGACCCGCTGCTGATCGCGGAGACCATGCGGCAGACGACGATGCTCCTGGGGCATGCGGCGTTCGACGTCCCGGTCGGGGACCAGTTCGTGATGTGGGAGCTCGCGTACGTCTCCGAGCCTGATCGGCTGCTCCTGGGCAAGGCGCCCTGGGACATCACGGTGGATGTGTCCTGCTCCCGGATCCGGCGGCGCGGCCGGAGCATCGGCTCCATGCATGTCGAGCTGCTCCTGCACCGGCTCGGCACTGTCCTCGCCAGAGGCGGGGGGCGTATCAGCTGCACCTCGGCCAAGGTGTACGACAGGCTGCGGGGCGACCGGCAGGATGTGATCGGCGCCCCGATACCCCTCCTGCCCGCCGTCGCACCGGCCGAGGTGGGCAGGACCGATGAACACGATGTCGTACTGGCGCCGGGTCCGCAGCGAAACGTCTGGCAGCTGCGGCTCGACACCGCACATCCGACATTGTTCGCCCGGCCCAACGACCATGTGCCGGGCATTCTGCTGCTGGAGGCGGCCCGTCAGGCGGCCGTCGCCGTCACCCCCGGCCATGGCTTCCTCCCGGCATCGGTGAAGACCGACTTCCTCCGGTACGTGGAACTCGACCGTCCCTGCTGGATCGAGGCCCGGCCCGTCCCGGCCGGCGACCGCGGTACGACCGAGGTGCATGTCTCGGCGATCCAGGACGGCGAGCCGGTCTTCACCTGCACCCTCGGCTCCCCAAGAGGCCTGCACGGCACAGCGGGGAATCAGGGGAGCCGGCCGGACGACCGGCAGAATGACCAGTCATGACACTGCGCATACTCATCACCGGCGCGACCGGTTTCATCGGCAGCCATGTGGTGGCCGCGGCCCGGGCCACCCCCGGTGTCCGGCTGCGGCTGATGACCCATCGGACAGCCCTCACCACGTCGGCAACGGCAGGCGCCGGGCCCGGCATCGAGACGGTGTACGGGGACCTCGCCGACCCCGCAACGCTGCGCGGCAGCTGCGAGGGCATCGACGCGCTGATCCACTGCGCCTCACGGATCGGCGGCGACGAACCGACCGCCCGGTCCGTAAATGATCAAGGAACCCGTGCTCTGGCCGAAGAGGCGGCCCGCTGCGGAGTCACCCGGATCGTCCACCTGAGCACGGCATCCGTCTACGGCCGGGGCCCGTTCACCCGGCTGCGGCCCGGACAGGCCGAGCCGTCCCCGGCCTCGGCCACCAGCCTGACCCGCGCCGCCGCCGAACAGCACGTCCTGGCGGCCGGCGGCGTCGTCGTGCGCCCGCACATCGTGTACGGGGCCGGGGACCGATGGGCCGTGCCCGGCCTGGTCGCGCTCGTCCGGCAGCTCTCGGCCGGACTGACCGGATGCGAGGCACGGCACTCGATGATCGACGTACAGACGCTGGGGCGGGCGCTGCTGGGTGCGGCGCTGTCCCCGAAGGAGCCGGCCGGGGTCTATCACGTCAACCACCCCGAACCGGTGAGCTGTTCGCAGCTGCTGTCCACGGTCGTCGACGAACTGCGGCTGCCCTGGGGAGCCACCGGCATCGATGTGGACACGGCCCGCGAGCGGCTCGCCGGCGTCCCGTACGCGCTGCACCACCTCGGCATGCTCGCCGTGGACCACTGGTTCACCGACGAACGGGTCGGACAGGACTTCGACTGGGAGCCGGGCGAAGGGTTCGCGACCGCGTTCGCCCGGCACGCGCCGTGGTACCGCCGGCACCTCAGCGGCTGACGGCGCCGCGGCGCCCCCTCGTCAGGCCTCGATCCGGGTACCCGTACCGCTCACCCGCACCCGCGCGTCGCCCGCCCGCAGTTCGACCGTGAGCGTGCCGGGGCGGCCCATGTCCTCGCCCTGGTGGAGGGTGAGGACGGCAGTGTCCGGGACGAGGCCCAGGGCGCGCACATAGGCGCCGAAGGCGGCCGCCGCAGCGCCCGTGGCGGGGTCCTCCACCACGCCGCCGACCGGGAAAGGGTCACGGACGTGGAAGACGTCCGGCGCCGCCCGCCACACCAGCTGCAGGGTCGTCAGGTCCAGCCGGTGCATCAGGGCTTCGAGGCGCGCGAAGTCGTAAGCGAGGTCGGCAAGCCGCTCACGGGTCGCGGCGGCCAGCACCAGGTGGCGGGCGCCCGCGAAGGCGATCCGGGGCGGCAGGGCAGGGTCGAGATCGGCGGCCGGCCAGTCCAGGGCGGCGAGTGCCTCCGCCAGGTCGTCCGGGGCGATGTCCATGACGTCCGGTTCGACGCTGGTGAGCGTGGCGCGGAGTTCGCCGCCCTCCTGGGTGACGGTGACCGGGACCGTACCCGCGGGGGTGCTGAACACCAGATCGCCGGGGCCGTCGCGCTCGGCGAGTGCGAGGGCCGTCGCCACGGTGGCGTGGCCGCAGAACGGGACTTCGGCCTTCGGACTGAAGTAGCGGATCGTGTATCCCCGGGCGGCCGACGGCGCTTCGTCGCCCGGCTCGTCCCGCCCGGTCAGGAAGGCTGATTCGCTGTAACCCAGCTCCGCCGCGACGGCGAGCATCGCCGCGTCGTCGAGACCGGACGCATCAAGGACGACACCTGCCGGATTGCCGCCCTCAGGGTCGGCGGAGAAGGCGGTGTAGTGCAGGATCTCGGTACCTGAATTC
Source organism: Streptomyces sp. NBC_01224 (assembly GCF_036002945.1). NCBI lineage: Bacteria > Bacillati > Actinomycetota > Actinomycetes > Kitasatosporales > Streptomycetaceae > Streptomyces > Streptomyces sp. NBC_01224. The sequence continues at coordinate 6,473,412 of NZ_CP108529.1, forward strand.
TGGTTCATGCCGCAGGCCAACCCCGCGGCGGCCCGGGGCATTCCCGCTCCGGCCGGCCGGATGGTGCCCCGAGCCGCGGTTGCCCGGCTCAGTGGCAGTTCTTGGTGCCCTTGCTCGACTTCGTCCAGGAGCAGGAGTCCTGGAGCTTGCCGTTCGGCTTGATCAGCCGGGCCTTGTCACCGGTGTTGTTCCAGACGTACGAACCGCGGTTCCAGTAGACGTGGCCCGAGGCGTTCTTGCCCTTGCCCGTGTGGACCTTGACGGTCTTGCCCGCGCCGATGGTGTAGCTGCCGAAGGTGTACGTGTACCCGGTGTTGTCCTTCACCTTGTAGCCCTTGAGCTGAAGCTTCGACTTGCCGTTGTTGTGGATGTCCACCCACTCGGCGTTGAGGGACGCGTTGGTGCGGGTGTCCTTGCCGGGGCTGTCGTACTGGATCTTGCCGAGGTGCAGCCCGCCCTGGTGCGAGGCTGCCGAGGCCGGGGCCGTGACGAGTAGTGAACCGGCCAGGGCGGTGGCGGCGGCCAGGGCGAGCGGCGCGGCGGTGCGTATGTGCATGCTGTGATCCTTACGTGGAGTTCCGGTAAAGAACTGTGATCATAAGGGCAGCGCGCACCGGCCCGAGGAGGAAGTGCATATTCGGCCGGGGTGTGGTCATTCGGGTGGCAACCGCCCACGCCGGGCGGCCGGTTCGGGCGGCCCCGTCAGCCGCGGCCCACGTACGGCATCGCCGTCGCCAGGACCGTCGCGAACTGCATGTTCGCCTCCAGGGGCAGCTCCGCCATGTGGAGCACCGTCCGGGCCACGTCCGCCGCCGCCATCACCGGCTCCACCGCCAGTTCGCCATTGGCCTGAAGGGTGCCGGTCCGCATCCGCTCCGTCATGTCCGTGGCGGCGTTGCCGATGTCGATCTGCCCGCAGGCGATCCGGTACGGACGGCCGTCCAGGGACAGCGACTTCGTCAGGCCCGTCATGGCGTGCTTGGTCGCGGTGTAGGCGACCGAATGCGGGCGTGGTGCGTGGGCGGAGACCGAGCCGTTGTTGATGATCCGACCGCCCTGCGGGTCCTGCGCCTTCATCAGCCGGTACGCCGCCTGCGCGCAGAGGAACGCGCCCGTCACATTCACATCCACCACCGAGCGCCAGTCCTCCACGGACAGGTCCTCGACCGGGACGGAACGCGGGCCGAACGTACCCGCGTTGTTGAAGAGCAGATCGATTCGGCCGAAGCACTCCCGTGCCGAGGAGAAGAGGGCGTCCACGTCCTCGGGGCGTGACACATCGGTGGGGACGGTGATCACCCGGGCGTTCTCCCCGGCCAGCGCGGCGGTCTCGGTGAGGGGTTCTGGGCGCCGGCCCGCGAGCGCCACCGACCAGCCGGCGCCGGCCAGGGCGAGAGCCACCGCGCGGCCGATTCCGGATCCCGCGCCCGTCACGACCGCCGCCTTCGGGCCGGATTTCAACAGGTTGTCGCTCATGGGGCCGCAGCGTACGCCTTCCCGTTCTGCGGGTCGCGTGGGGCCACACGGGGTCAAGACGGCGTATGCGGCGGCGGGTTCACGTCTCGGAGGGCCGGTATTGATGATCATGGTTTCCGTCGCGTATGCGCACTTTGTCGTGGGCATCCATTCCCGCTGTATTCCTTATCCGCGCGGCGCCGGAGCACGCGAACACGACAGCCGCTCGATGTGCTGGTCCGGTGCACTGTCCGAGTACACCACCAGCCAGGGGAGGGACAGATGACGCACTCATCGCACCAGCAGGAGATGCGCGACGCCGCCAGTCATGTCGGACGCCGCCGCTTCCTCACCGCCACCGGTGCCGCTGCCGCGCTGGCCTTCTCGGTCAATTTGCCGGCTGCGGGCACCGCGAGCGCCGCCGAGCTGGACGGCCGGAGGATCGGCGAGGACCCGTTCACCCTCGGCGTCGCCTCAGGCGACCCGCAGCCCGACTCGGTCCTGCTGTGGACGAGACTCGCACCCCGCCCGTACGAGACCGGCAGCGGACTTCCCCGGTCCCGTGTCGAGGTGAGCTGGGAACTCGCCCACGACGAGCGCTTCTCCCGCATCGTCCAGCGAGGGTCGGCCACCGCCCACCCGGAGTTCAACCACAGCGTCCATGTCGAGGTCAAGGGTCTCGAAGCGGGCCACGTCTTCTACTACCGCTTCCGCACCGGTACGTGGATCAGCCCCGCCGGCCGGACCCGCACCGCGCCCGCCCCCGACGCCCGCAACAGCGCGCTGAGCCTGGCCGCCGTCTCCTGCCAGGCCTACCACGACGGCTACTTCACCGCGTACAAGCACCTCGCCCAGGAGGACGTCGACGTCGTCTTCCACCTCGGCGACTACCTCTACGAGTACGCCGTCAACGCGACCGGCGGAGCCCGTAACTACACCGACCGCAAGCTCCCCGCCCATTTCAACCAGGAGACGGTCACGCTGGAGGACTACCGGCTGCGGTACGGCCTCTACAAGTCCGACCCCGATCTGCGCGCCGCCCACGCCGCGCACCCTTTCGTCGTCACCTGGGACGACCACGAGACCGAGAACAACTACGCGGGCGACACCCCCGAGAACGGCGTACCGCCGGAGGAATTCCTGCTGCGGCGCGCCGCCGCCTACCGGGCGTACTGGGAGAATCAGCCGCTGCGCACCCCGCAGCAGCCGACCGGCCCGGACATGAAGCTCTACCGGCGCCTGCAGTTCGGAAGCCTCGCCCAGTTCGACATCCTCGACACCCGTCAGTACCGCAGCGACCAGGCCTACGGCGACGGCTGGCACAGGCCCGGACCGGAGTCCGAGGACCCCTCGCGCACCCTGACCGGCGCCACTCAGGAACGCTGGCTGCTCGACGGCTGGCACGCCTCACGGGCCACCTGGAACGTCGTACCGCAGCAGGTCACCTTTGCTCAGCGGCGCGATGTCCCCACCGACTCCTATCTGCTCTCCATGGACGCGTGGGACGGCTACCCGGCCTCCCGGGACCGGATTCTGAAGGGGGCCGGGGCTGCCGGGATCGACAACCTGATGGTGCTGACCGGCGATGTGCACGTCGGCTACGGCTTCGACCTGAAGAAGGACTTCGACGACCCGTCGTCCCGCACCGTCGGCACGGAGATCGTCGCCACATCCATCACCAGCGGCAAGGACGGTACGGACAAGCCGTCCGGCTGGAACAACCAGATGCGGGCCAACCCGCACATGAAGTTCTTCAACGGCCGCCGCGGATACGCGGTCATCACGCTGGGCCTGAAGCAGGCGCGCGCCGACTACCGCACGGTGCCGGCCGTCACCACGCCCGGTGCGCCCGTGACGACGGCCGGATCGTTCGTCACGGAGGTGGGGAACCAGGGCCTCACGCCCGCGTAGAACCGACCGGCAAATGGGGGTGGGAGAAGGAGCGGGGCTGGGCGCGTGCCCAGCCCCCGCGACGCCGCCCTCCATTTGCCGGTCGGTCCAAGGCCCTTCTCGGACAGGTCCCGGTCAGAGGAGGCCGTCGGCCGGGTAGCGGACGCCGATGCGGTCACGCACCGCGTCGAGCGTCCGCATCACGGCAAGGGAACCGTCCAGCGGCACCAGCGGCGACTCCGTCTCGCCCGCCCGCAGCGCCCGTGCCACCTCGGCCTGCTCGAACTGCATCCCGCGCAGCCCCTCGCCCGCCGCCCCCGCGGTGAACTCCTCCGGCTCCCGCCCCTCCCGGTGCAGCACGAACCGTTCCGGGTAGAAGAAGCCGCGCGGGAAGTCGATCCGCCCCTTCGTGCCCGTGACCGAGGCGGTCAGCGGCGTGTCCGCGACGATCGAACAGTTCAGCAGCGCCGAGGCGCCCGCCTCCGACCAGCCCAGCAGCATCGCGGTGTGCAGATCGACGCCCTCGGGGGAGAGCAGTGCGTCGGCCTGCACCCGGTCCGGCTCGCCCAGCAGCAGATGCGCGAACGACACCGGATAGACCCCGAGGTCCAGCAGCGCGCCGCCGCCCAGCGCCGGGTCGCGCAGCCGGTGTTCGGGACCGAAAGGACCCGCGAGCCCGAAGTCGGCCTGCACGGTGCGGATATCGCCGATGGCGTCGTCCCGCACCAGCTCCGTCATGCGCCGGATGACCGGGTTGCAGTACGTCCACATGGCCTCCATGAGGAAGAGGCCGCGGTCCCGGGCGAGCTTCACCAGCTCGTCCGCCTCCCGCGCGTTGAGCGTGAACGCCTTTTCGCACAGCACGTGCTTTCCGGCCTCCAGACAGAGCGCGGCCGCCTCCCGGTGCGCCGAGTGCGGTGTCGCGACGTACACCACATCGACCTCGTCGTCGGCGGCGAGATCGGCCCAGCTGCCGTACGCGCGGGGTATCCCGAACCGCTGCGCGAACGCCTTCGCCGAGGCGTCCGTACGGGATGCGACGGCCACCACCTCCGCGTCCGGCATCGACCGCAGGTCCTCGGTGAACGTCGCGGCAATACCGCCGGTCGCCAGCACGCCCCAACGCACAGCCCTGCTCATGCCTGTCATGCCTGCTCCCCAAAAAGGTCTCGACCAGTCCGGCTGAGCTGAGAGCATAGAGGCGGATTCAACGACATGGAGATGAGAATGCCGGAGAGCGGCGCAAGCCGGGCCCAGCAGGAACGCACACACATATCGACCACCCAGGCCGTGGCCACGGAGTCCGCGGCCACCGGCACACCTCCCGGAAATCCGGCCGCCACCGACGCGGCCCGGCGCACCGGACTCCTCGTCACCCTGGTCCTCGGCGGCCTCACCGCACTGCCGCCGCTCTCCATGGACATGTACCTCCCGGCCCTGCCCGCGGTCACCGAGTCCCTGCACGCCCCCGCCGCGACCGTGCAGCTCACCCTCACCGCCTGCCTCACCGGCATGGCGCTCGGGCAGGTCGTCGTCGGACCGATGAGCGACCGGTGGGGGAGGCGCCGGCCGCTGCTCCTCGGCATGATCATCTATGTCGTCGCCACCGCGATCTGCGTCTTCGCCCCCACCACGGAACTCCTCATCGGCTTCCGCCTCCTGCAGGGCCTGGCCGGTGCGGCGGGGATCGTTATTGCCCGCGCCGTGGTGCGCGACATGTACGACGGCGTGGAGATGGCCAGGTTCTTCTCCACCCTGATGCTGATCTCCGGCGTTGCGCCGATCGTCGCGCCGCTGATCGGCGGACAGGTGCTGCGGTTCACCGACTGGCGGGGGATCTTCGCCGTCCTCACCGTCGTCGGCGTGCTGCTCACCCTGGTCGTCTGGAAGTGGCTGCACGAGACCCTGCCGCCGCAGGACCGGCACACCGGCGGCATCGGCGACGCGCTGCGCACCATGCGCGGGCTGCTCGCCGACCGGGTCTTCGCCGGCTACATGATCGCGGGCAGCCTCGCCTTCGCCGCCCTCTTCGCGTACGTGAGCGCCTCGCCGTTCGTCGTGCAGGAGATCTACGGGGCCTCGCCACAGACCTTCAGCCTGCTCTTCGGCGTCAACTCGGTCGGCCTGATCATCGTGGGCCAGATCAACGGCAAGGTGCTGGTCGGCCGGATCAGCCTGGACAAGGCGCTCGCCTTCGGGCTCTCGGTCATCGTGCTGGCCGCGGCCGCGCTGCTGCTGATGACGTCCGGGGTCTTCGGGCACGTGGGCCTGGTCCCGGTCGCGGCCGGGCTCTTCGTGCTGATGTCGGCGATGGGGCTCGCGATGCCCAATACGAACGCACAGGCCCTGATGCGTACGAAGCACGCCGCCGGGTCCGCCTCCGCACTGCTCGGTACGTCGTCGTTCCTGATCGGCGCCGTCGCCTCGCCGCTCGTCGGGATCGCGGGCGAGGGGACGGCCGTTCCGATGGCTCTCGTGCAGCTGGTGTGCGCGGTGGGCGCGATGGCCTGCTTCCTGGGGTTGTGCCGGCCCTGGCAGCGGGTTTCGTAGCGGGGCCGGGGACGGGGCCGGTCAGCAGAAGCGCGCTGCCGGTCAGGTCCCCCACTGACGGGTGTCGGGGTCGCTGAACACCAGCAAGAAGAGCACCTGCCGGCACAGGGCGAAGGCAACCGTCAACTGCCCCCAGCCGTAGAGGCGGGGGCGGCGGACCGGCGCCGGTTCGTGGGGAGCACCCAGCCACGGGTGACCGCCGCTACGCCGGAGGCGGCGATGAGCAACGCCAGCAGAACAAGAGGTATGGCCAGGTAGAGCTTCACGGTCCCTCCCTGCCCACCGAACCCGCGCCGGATGCCCGCGTGATCATGACACCTGCCGTGCTGCGCGTCCCCGCGCGTACCCTCATGATCGGCCGGACAGGTCCTGGCTAGTTCGCGCTCGGGTAGCCGATCAGATGCGGGCGGTCCTTCTCGTCCGTCCAGCGGAACAGGCCGACGCCGTCCGACGTCACCGTGCCCGGAATCCGTTGGTTCGAGGGCAGGGCGCCCGTCGTGCCGCTCCTGATCGCCACCGCGACGGGGGTGCCGCCGCCGGCCAGTACGTCGGCCGCGTTGCGTGCGTTCGCCGCGCCGTACGCGATGCCCTCGTCGTTCACGGACGCGAGCGTCAGCGGCTTCGTGCCGTCCGTCCCCTCGAAGCAGAACCCCCGCTTCGTCAACAGGTCGAAGGCGAGCGGCCCGGCCACCAGGAAGTTGCCCGAGGGGGCGGCGACCAGCTGCGGGTACTGGCCCGGCTTTATCGCAGGCTTGCTGCACTCCACCGAGGCGAGGGGCTTGCCCGTCTCCATGTCCTGCACCGTCCACAGGTCATGGGTGGTGGCGCGCTTCGCCCCCTTCGCGAGCTGCCACTTCGCCAGTATCAGGCCCGGGATCACCGATGTCGGGACCCCGCTGAGCCGGTCGGTGCCCTTGGGGGCGACATTGCGGCTGAACCAGCCGCCCTGCACCCAGAATTCCTTGGCCCCGCTGACCAGCAGACCCTTCTTCGTCAGCCCGCGCACCTCGGTGAGCTGCTTGCAGGTCGTGCAGCCCTTCGGGTACTTGAGCGCGGGGGCGGTGATCTCCGACACCCGGCCGGTCAACGGGTCGACCACGGCGCTGTTCGTCCGGCCGTCGCTGATGAGGATGCCGGGGCCGGTGGTGGTGACCGTGGGTACGGAGCCCCACGGCACCTCGACGCGCCGCCGGGAGCCGTCCTCCACGTCGTAGACATCCAGCGAGACGATCGCGTCGGCGGGGGTCAGCGCGTTCTCGCCGACCTTCCCGTACGCCCACGTCACGAAGTACTCGTGGTCGTCCACGGTGACCGGGAGGAGCCTCGGGAAGTGCTGCGGGGACGGGGGCCGCCAGCTCTCCCCGTGCCAGCCGGCCTCCCCGGTCTCCGAGTCGATGGTCCGCAGCTGGAACTTGGTGTCCGAGACCCGCACGAGATAGGCGAGGCTGCCCGTCGTCCGGGAGAGCGCGTAGTCGGGCGAGGTGCCTATGAGCTCCCAGCCGTGCTCGGTCGCGAACACGGAGGGGACGGTGAGCTGTGTCACCGGGGCCGTGCTCGCCCTGGCCTGCTTCTTCGGCTTGTCGGAGCTCTTCTCGCCGCTGCCGCAGGTGGCCAGCAGAAGAAGCATGGCGAGCACGAGCACTCCGCCGACCAGAACCAGGCGCACGATCTTCTGTCTCATGGTTTCCCTCGATGGGCGATCCCGACCTCGCGCCGGTCAGCGTAGCAACTTGCGTAGGTGCCGGGGCAGTTCGCATGCGCTGCTGTTCGCCGCGGGTGCCGGGTCGGAAGCGGGTCCGCCGCCTTTGCCTACAATTCGTCGGTGAACGCCACCCTCCCCACTGCGGAAGCCCTGCGCGCGGCGCTGGCCGGACTGCTCGACGGGCTGCCGCCCAAGCAGGCCGCCCAGGCCGTCGACCGGCTCATCGCCAACTACCGCGGGACCACCCCCACGGACGCCCCGGTGCTGCGCGACCGTTCCGACGTCGCCGCGTACGCCGCGTACCGGATGCCCGCCACCTTCGAAGCTGTACGGTCCGCGCTCGCCGCACTCCGGGAGGCCGCCCCGGACTGGGTGCCCGCCACGCACACCGATATCGGCGGCGGCACCGGAGCGGCGAGCTGGGCCGTGGCGGGAGCCTGGGAGGGGCCGAGGACGACCGTCCTGGACTGGGCCGAGCCCGCACTCGCCCTCGGCCGGGAGCTGGCCGCCATCTCCGGCATTCCCGCCCTGCGCACTGCCGAGTGGCGCCGGGCCCGGATCGGCACCGGCCTCGAACTCGCCCCCACGGACCTGATCACTGTCTCCTACGTACTCAAGGAGCTGACGGCGGACGCCCGCGCCGGCCTCGTCGACACCGCGGCGGCCGCCGCACAGGCGGTCGTGGTCGTCGAGCCGGGCACCCCCGACGGCTACGCCCGGATCATCGAGGCCCGCGACCGGCTGATCGCCGCCGGGCTGAAGGTCGCCGCGCCCTGCCCGCACGACGACGCCTGCCCCATCGAGCCGGGCAAGGACTGGTGCCACTTCTCGGCCCGGGTCAGCCGCTCTTCGCTGCACCGGCAGGTCAAGGGCGGCTCGCTGCCGTACGAGGACGAGAAGTTCAGCTATGTCGTGGCGACCCGCTTCCGGACGGAACCCGTCCGGGCGCGGGTCACCCGCAAGCCGCAGATCCGCAAGGGGCAGGTGCTGCTGGACCTGTGCACCCGGGACGAGGCCCTGCAGCGCTCCACGGTCACCAAGCGGCACGGCGAGCTGTACCGGGCCGCCCGGGACATCGCGTGGGGCGACGAGTGGCCGCCGCGCGACGCGGGTGAGTCCGGCGCCTGAGCGCGGCCGACGCCCGCGACTGCCGGACCCCCGGCTACCCGCGCAGCTCCTGCGTGCAGCACTTCACGCTGCCGCCGCCCTTCAGGAGCTCGCCCAGATCCATCGGCACCGGCTCGAAGCCGCGCGCCCGCAACGGATCGAAGAGCCCCGTGGCGGCCTGCGGCAGCAGCACATGGAGCCCGTCGCTCACCGCGTTCAGGCCGAGCGCCGCCGCATCCGCCTCCTCGGCGATCAGTGCGTCGGGGAAGAGCCGCGCCAGCACCGACCGGCTGCCCGGCGAGAAGGCGCCCGGGTAGTACATGATCTCGTCGCCCGCGTCGTCGAGCACGCACAGAGCCGTGTCCAGGTGGTAGTAGCGCGGGTCGACCAGATCGAGCCCGACCACCGGGCGCCCGAAGAACTCCTGCGCCTCGTCGTGCGAGAGGGGACTGGACCGGAAGCCCCGCCCGGCCAGGATGTACGAAGCGGTGACCGCGAAGTCACCCTCGCCCTCGTTGACGTGGGCCGGTTCATGGATCTCGGTGAAGCCGTTGTCCCGGAACCACTCGCGATGGGCCCCGGCCTCCTCGTACCGCTCCTGGTACGCGAACCGGGCGCCGAGCACCCGGCCGTCGATGACGGTGGCGCCGTTGGCGGCGAAGACCATGTCGGGAAGCTCGGGGCGAGGGGTGAGCAGCTCCACGGTGTGTCCGAGGGCGCGGTAGCGGTCGCGCAGGTCCTCCCACTGGGTCTGGGCCAGGGGGAGATCCACGGGCTTGCTGGGGTCCATCCAGGGGTTGATGGAGTACGTCACCCTGAAGTGGGCCGGGGCGCACATCAGGTAACGGCGGGGTGTGGCTTCACGAGGCAAGGAAGGCTCCTCACGAAAAGCAGGGGTTACCTGCCGGGGGACTTCGCACGGGTATGTGCGTGAGCCCATGGTCCGCTTTCCGGGGCCTGCGCGCAGTGATCCGATCGGGTGGTTCCGCACGGTGATGAGACGAAACGTATCGACTCGTGCCGCTGCTAGATTTACCGGCATGGTAGAGAACCGGCCCCCCGACTCCAGCCGCCGCAGCGAGCGCTCGCGCCGTGCGATCTACGACGCTGCGCTCGCCCTGGTCGGTGAGGTGGGCTACCCCAGGACCACCGTCGAGGCCATCGCCGCGCGGGCCGGTGTCGGGAAGCAGACGATCTACCGGTGGTGGCCCTCCAAGGCGGCCGTCCTCCTGGAGGCCTTCGTCGCTCTCGGCGACCGGGTCGCCGAGGAGAACGGCGCGGGTGACGCGCAGGGGCTCCCGGACACCGGTGATCTCGCGGCCGACCTCAGGGTCGTTCTGCGGGCCACCGTCGACGAGCTGACCGACCCCGCCTTCGAGGCGCCGACCAGGGCGCTGGCGGCCGAGGGGATCGTCGACCCGCAGCTCGGCGCCGAATTCGTCCAGAAGCTGCTCGATCCTTCACTCCGGCTGTACGTCGCACGGCTGCGCGCCGCCCAGGACGCGGGTCAGGTGCGCGCCGACGTCGACCCGCGGATCGCCCTGGAACTTCTCGTGGGCCCACTCACCCACCGTTGGCTGCTGCGCACCCTCCCGCTCACTCATGAGTACGCGGACGCGATCGTCGACTACACCCTGCGCGGGCTGGCGCACCCCTGAGACGCACCCGTCATTTCATGACAAGAAGTGGCATAGCGCCCGGCTCGTGGCGTCGTCCCCCGTACCCCGCTTCCGGACTCTGGCCACCCGAGGCGCAGGATGGTGGGACCATGGGCAGGGGCAACGCTGAGGTAAGGGGATAGATGGGCGCCGATTTCGGCCGTTATCGCGGCTCAGAGAGCAAATTTTCCCAATGGCTTCGCCGCCGACCCAAACCGCAGCAGAGCGAGGTCGACGACACCGCCCGGGAGGCGCTGCTCCTGGCTGTCGCCGAGGCCGGAATGCCGATCGCGCCGGCCGCCCATCCGGTCGGCTACCGATGTTCGTGCGAACGCATCGGCTGTCCCACCCCCGCCCGGCACCCCATCTCCTTCGCCTGGCAGACGCAGTCCACCACCGACCGCGCCCAGATCGAGCGCTGGGCCCGCAGCCAGCCGCAGGCCAACTTCATCACCGCGACCGGCATGATCCACGACGTTCTCGACGTGCCGCTGTCCGCGGGCAGCCAGGCACTGGAACGGCTCCTCGCCGCAGGCATCGACGTCGGCCCCGTCGCCCGGTCCGGCGACGACCGGATGCTCTTCTTCACCGCCACCCGCGGTACGCCCGAGGACGAGGACGAGTGGTGGCCGTGCGAGCTGGACTGCCACCCCGAGACCATGGACGAGCATCCGGGACTGCGGTGGCACTGCCGCGGCAGCTACGTACTCCTGCCGCCGGCCAGGCTGCCCGGTGAGCTGGATGTGCAGTGGGTGCGGGGGCCGGAGAACCCGCTGCCCGATCCGCTGACGCTCCTGGAGACGCTCACCGATTCGTGTGCGCAGTACGCGGACGCGGCGGACCAGAGCGATCTGGATCACGACTCGGTGGCGTGGCCGCTGAGCCGCTAGCTCAATGACCGGGGCCGTCCGGTGGCCGCTCTGTCCTCAATCGCCGGACGGGCTCAACGACGTCCTCAATCGCCGGACGGGCCTGTTCCTGCCCCGGTTACGACCCTTTCGCCGCCGTCAGGCCCGGCAGCCGGTTCAGCATGACCACCTTGCCGTCCCCGGCGCCCTTCTTCGGAACGAACACCAGCTGGCTGGAGACCCGCTCCTTGGTGAGGGTGGACTTCACCTCACCGGTCAGCAGCGCCTCCACATCCGCGTTGAGCGGCGGACGCAGGCCCTTTGCCGCGGTCTGCTGTTCGAAGTGCTTGCTGCTGAAGAAGACCAGCGCCCCGCCGTCGTCCGTCTTCAGGCCGAGCGGGGCGAACGTACCGCTGTCCAGCGGCTGGTCGATGTACTGGTACGAGAAGCCCGCCCGACGGGTGGTGCGGCGTGCGTCCCGCCAGCCCGAAGTGGCGGTGCCGGGGGCGAAGACGTCCGGGGTGCCTTTCTGCAGGTACTCCGTGTACTGGGTGCCCAAGTCCTCCGGCGCCACGGCCAGTTCGGAGCTGTCCGCGGCCACCGGCTCGGCCAGGCCGTCGTTGTCCTTCGTGAAGCCGGGCAGCTGGGACGGTGTGACGACCGACAGATAGGAGGCCTTCCACCCCGCGTCCGGCCCGGACTTGACGAAGACGACCAGCCAGCGGGTGTCCAGCTTTCCGCTGTCCTCGTCGCGGTTGGAGTCGGTGTCCGCGAGGAACCACCGCGGCCAGCCGGCCTTCTTCGGGATGAGATACCTGGCGTCGGTCAGCTCCAACGGCGAGTGGTTCGCGTTGCCGTCCGGATTGTTCTTCTGCCGCGCCTTCAGCCCGGCCTGATTGATCGCGCCGAGCGGGCCCGTGACCCGGTCCGCGTCCAGAGCCGGGTCGTAGGCCTTGTCCGCCGCGTTGTACGCGCTGGTGAAGGCCTTCAGGGCCTGTGCGGCCTCAGACCTGGTTGCCGTCGGCACCACTTCCAGCTCGCCGTGCACCGTCACGCACCCGCTCGCCGTCATGGACAGCACCGTCGCCGTCGCGAGCCCCGTCGCCAGCCGAATCGGCCTCAGGCTTCTCATCCGTTGCTTTCTGCGCCTTCTGATCCGTCGCCCCCACTGACCGTCCGAACCCTACCGGGGCGAGGAACAGCGCGAGAGTGGGGATCAGATACAGCGCCCACACCGTGATCTGAAGAACGGTCGGGTCGGGCTGGAAGTTGAACGTGCCCTTCAGCAGCGTGCCGTACCAGCTGTCCGGCGGAATCGTGGCGCTGATGTCGAACGCCCTGTTGTGGATACCGCCCAGGAACTCGGCTTCCTGCAGGTCATGGACGCCGTACGCGAGCACGCCCGCGGCGACGATCACCAGCATGCCGCCGGTCCAGGTGAAGAACTTCGACAGGTTGATCCTCAGCGCACCGCGGTAGAACAGCCAGCCCAGCACGACGGCGGCCGCGATGCCGAGGAACGCACCGATCATCGGGTGCCAGCCGTCGTCCGCCGCATGCACCGCACGCCACACGAACAGCGAGGTCTCCAGGCCCTCCCGGCCCACCGCGAGGAGCGCCGTGGCGACCAGCGCGCCGGTGCCCATCGCGAGTGCCGCGTCGAGCTTGCCGTGCAGCTCCGTCTTCAGGTGCCGCGCGGTGCGCCGCATCCAGAAGACCATCCAGGTGACCAGACCGACCGAGACGATCGACAGCGAACCGCCCAGCGCCTCCTGGGCCTTGAACGTCATCTCCTGCGAACCGAATTCGAGGCCGGCACCGAACGCCAGGCTGACGACGATCGCGATACCGACGCCGATCCAGATCGGCACCAGTTTGCTCTTGTTGCCGGTCTTCACCAGATAGGCGATGAGGATGCAGACGACCAGGCTGGCCTCAAGGCCTTCGCGCAGGCCGATCAGGAAGTTGCTGAACACGTTTCGGTTCCCTTTCCGTTACGAGAACAGCGCCCGGCCCCACCAGTCGTCCTTGTCGCGGACGCCCGGCGGGACGGCGAAGTGCGCCGAACCCACGTGCTGGATGTACTGGTTGAGTGCGTCGTGCGCCGCGAGGCGGCGCTGCAGCGGAATGAATGCCTTGCGGACATCGCGCTGGTAGGCGAGGAAGAACAGCCCGGCGTCGAGCCGGCCGAGGCCGTCCGTACCGTCGGTGAAGGAGTAGCCGCGGCGCAGGATCGTCGCACCGTCGTTGCTGTCCGGGTGGGCGAGCCGCACATGCGCGGTCGGCAGCATCGCCTTCAGGAACGGCTCGTCGCGCTCCTTGGACTTGCCGACCGGTGCGCCCTCGCCCTTGTCCCGGCCGAAGACGTCCTCCTGCTCCTGGAGCGGGGCGCGGTCCCAGGTCTCGATGTGCATCCGGATGCGCCGGGCCACCAGGTACGAACCCCCGGTCATCCAGCCCGCCTTGTCCTTCTCGCCCACCCACACGTGCTTGTCCAGGGCAGCGGTGTCGGTGCCGGAGATGTTCCGGGTGCCGTCCTTGAAGCCCATCATGTTGCGCGGGGTCTGGGCGTCGGGCGTCGTCGAGGATGTCTTGCCGAAGCCCAGTTGGGACCAGCGGATCGCGGTGCGGCCCATGCCGATCCTGGCGAGGTTGCGGATGGCGTGCACCGCGACCTGCGGGTCGTCCGCACACGCCTGGACGCATAGATCGCCGCCGCTGCGGGCCGTGTCGAGATTGTCGCCGGGGAACTTCGGCAGATCGACGAGCGACTCGGGACGCCTGTCCTCCAGGCCGAACCGGCCCTTGGCGAAGAGCGAGGGGCCGAAGCCGATGGTGAGCGTGAGCCGGGACGGCTTGAGCCCCAGCGCCTCGCCCGTGTCGTCCGGCGGGGCCTGTGCGAGACCGCCGTAAGCACCGTCGCCGACCGCGTGACCGGCCGTCATCCGCTCGGCCGCCCGCGTCCACTCCTTGAGCAGTGCGATCAGCTCGGCGCGGTCCTTCGTCGTCACGTCGAACGCGGCGAAGTGCAGCCTGTCCTGTACGGCGGTGGCGATACCGGCCTGGTGCGGACCGTGGAACGGCACGGCCGCACCGCTGTCCGCGGCCGGCACAGCGTCGCTCTCCGTACGCACCGCGGCGACCGCGCCACCGGCCGCGACCGCGCCCAGCGCAAGACCGGCGCCGCCCCAGCCGAGCAGTGCCCGACGGGACGGGGCACGGCCACCGGTCTCGGCGGTTGCCCCGGCGGCCTCGTCCACGGCGGTGTTCTGCGTCTTCTCCGACATCCCGAAGCCTCCCCGCTCGTTACTTCGTCACCGCGGCGGCGAGCTTGGACAGCGGCTCGGCCAGCGCGTTGACCGCGTCCGACAGCTCCTTGCGGTCCGCCTTGCCGACCTTCTCGTACGAGGTGAACTCGTAGGAGCTCTTGTCCTTGCGGTACTTGTCCAGCAGTGTGTTCAGCTCCGCGAACCGCTTGTCCAGGGTCGCGGTCAGCGCCGCGTCGTTCTTCGAGGCGATCGGCTTCAGCAGCTCGTAGGACTTCTCCGCGCCCTCGACATTGCCCTTGAAGTCGATCAGGTCGGTGTGGCTGTAGCGCTCCTCCTCACCGGTGACCTTGCCCGTGGCGACCTCGTCGAGGAGCTCCTTGGCGCCGTTGGCCATCGAGGTCGGGGTGATCTCCGCCGTGCCGACCCGCTTCTGCCAGTCGAGCAGGTCCTTGTAGAGGACCGGGGCGAGAGCCTTCTCCTCGGCGCCGAGCTTCTTGTCGTGCCACAGCGCCTTCTCCAGGCGGTGCCAGCCGGTCCACTTCTGGCCGTCCTCCAGGCCGTCCTCCCGGAGGTCGACCTTCGGGTCGATGTCACCGAAGGACTCGGCGACCGGCTCGGTGCGCTCCCAGCCGAGCCGGGAGTCGGCGTAGATCTTCTTGGCGGCCTCGATGTCACCGGCGGCGACGGCGTCCGTGAACTTCTTGGCCTTCGGCAGCGTCTCGTCGGCCTGGGCCTGGACGTAGGTGCGGTACTCCGCGACGGCCTTGTCCATCTCGGGGCTGCGCTTGGCGACGGAACCGCCGGTGACCTCGATCTGCTGCCGGATGCCCTCGCCCTTCATGCCGGGCTTGCAGACGACGTTGTACGAGCCGGCCTTCACCTCGGCCGTGATGGTGGCCTTGGTGCCGGGGCCGATGTTCTCGCGCTCGGCGGCGATGCGGTCGTCCGGGAAGAGGACGTAGACCTCGGTGACCTTCGAGCCCTTGTTCTGTACGGCCAGTTCGACGTGACCGGCCGGGAGCTTTTTCTTCGAGAGCTCGCAGGCGTCGTCCTTCGCGACGACCTGCAGGGCGCCGTCGCCCTTGCCGTCGCTCTTCTGCGCGCAGCCCGTGACGGCGGTCAGGGCTGCCACCGTGGCGGCAGCGGTGGCGACGGAGAAACGAACGGCTCGCATACGGGCTCCACAGAGGATGAAGGAGAAGCAGGAGAAGGTCGGACAAAGACAGGTGAGGCGGACCTAACTTAACCGAGGCTTACCTCACCGGTACCCACCTGCGCAGTGATTCAGCTCTCATCCCGGCGGTGCGGGAACGAGGTGATCACGGGCGTCCCATGAAAGCCTCAGCATAAGGTCAAGTGATGGTCAAGTCTCTCGCGTCGGTATGACGAGGGGCGCCCCGGTCCGCGGATGCGGGAACACCTCGACCGGCTGCCGGTAGACCTCGCCGAGCAGTTCGCCCGTGAACACCTCGGCGGGCGGGCCCGCCACCGCGATCCGCCCGTCGTGCAGCACGGCAGCCCGGTCCGCGTACGCCGCGGCCAGCCCCAGATCGTGCAGCACGACGACGACCGCGTCACCGGCGGCGGCCCGATCCCGGCAGATCCGCAGCACCAGTTCCTGGTGACGCAGATCGAGCGCGGCGGTCGGCTCGTCCAGCAGCAGCAGCGGGGCGCGCTGCGCCAGCACCCTGGCCAGCGCGACCCGGGCCCGTTCGCCGCCGGACAGCGCGGAGAAGGGGCGCCCGGTGAACTCGGTCACCTCGGTGGCCGCCATCGCCGCGGCGATGGCCGGATCGTCCTCGTCCGCCCGTTCCGTCCCGGCCCACGGCGCCCGCCCCATGCGTACGACGTCCTCCACCGGGAAGGGGAACGACAGTGCGGCGGACTGCGGCAGCACCGCCCGGCGCAGGGCCAGTTCGGGGGCCGACCAGTCGGTGACCGGGCGTCCGTCGATCCGTATCTCACCGCTCTCGGCGGGCAGATCGGCGGCCAGCGCCGCCAGCAGGGTCGATTTCCCGGCCCCGTTGGGACCGACGAGTGCCAGCACCTCGCCCGCGTACGCGGTCAGTTCGATGGAGTCGAGTACCGGCCGCTGCCCCAGCCGCACCCGCAGCCCGCGCGCCTCGACGACGGGGGAGCCGGGGGAGACGGCAGCGGGCAGCTGCCGGCCCCGTACCCGGAACGGGTTCTTCAAGGCCCTCATGCCCAACCACCTTGCTTGCGACGGGTTCTGCGCAGCAGCCAGAAGAAGAATGGGCTGCCGAAGAGCGCGGTCAGCACGCCGAGCGGCAGCTCGGCGGGATCGGCGACGGTACGGGCCGCGAGATCGCCCGCCACCAGCACCAGGGCGCCGCCGAGCGCGCTGCCGGGGACGAGAAAGCGGTGCCCGGGACCGTTCGCCATCCGCAGCAGATGCGGAACCAGCAGCCCCACGAACGAGATGATCCCGGCGACCGCCACCGCGGCCGCGGTCAACAGCGCCACGACGAGGACGAGCGTGATCCGGAGCCGCTCGACATCGACCCCCAGATGCCGGGCGGGCCGCTCGCCCAGCGCGAGGAGGTCCAGCTTCCTGGCGTAGAACGGCGCGACGAGCAGCCCGAGCACCGCACAAGGCAGCACGGCGAGCACCTTGGGCCAGGTCGCCTGGGCCAGCGAACCCAGCTGCCAGAAGGTGATCTGCGAGATCTGCGCGTTGTCGGCGAAGAAGACGAACAGCCCGATCAGCGCACCCGCGAAGGCATTGACCGCGATCCCGGTGAGGATGAGCGTCACGACCTCGGTCCGCCCGCCCGACCGCGACAGCGCGTACACCAGCAGTACGGTCGCGAGCCCGGCGGCGAACGCGCAGACGGTGATCGTCCAGTTGCCGAAGAAATTCAGCCCGAGCGCGATCGAGGCGACCGCGCCCACCGCCGCACCGGAGGAGATCCCGATCACCCCGGGCTCGGCGAGCGGATTGCCGAACACACCCTGCATCAGGGCGCCCGCGCAGCCCAGCGACGCCCCGACGAGCAGGGCGAGGACGACTCTCGGCAGCCGTACGTTCCACAGCACGCTCTCACCGACCCGGTCCAGCGTGGCTCCACCGAGCCCGAGCCGGTGCTGGACGGAGCCGAGGACATCGCCGAGCGGGATGCTGTACGCGCCGAGCCCGGCGGAGAGCAGAGCGCACACCACGAGAGCGGCGAGCAGCCCTGCGGTCAGGGCGAAGGGGGCGGAGCGCCGGGGCTTCGATGCCGTCGGCGGCTGAGGCTCCGGTTTCATGGGAGCGCCCGGCCGGGTGCGTTCCTCGTACGAGGTGGTCACTTGCCCGCCCCGTCCTTCGGGTAGAGCTGCGCGATGAGTTCGCTCAGCACCCGGTCCGTGCGCGGCCCGTAGTTCAGCAGCACGCCGTCGTCGATGGAGACGATCCGCCGGTCCATCCCGGCCGGGGTCTCGGCGACGCCCGGGATCTTCACCAGACCGTCGACGCCGCCCACCGATTCGAGTCCCTTGCTCATCACCAGAATGGCGTCGGGGGCTGCCTTGGCGAGGGCCTCGCTGGTGATGGCGGTGAAGTCCCTCTTCAGCCCGGACGCCTTGCCCGCGTCGACGGCTCCCGCCGCTTCGAGGAGCGAGCCGGCACCGGACTCCCGGCCGCCCAGCAGATATACGGAGGCCGAGCCGCGCAGATAGAGGAAGGCGACCCGAGGCTTCTTCCGTCCGTCCGCCGGGACGGGCACGGACTCCCGTACGGCGTCGATGCGCGACCGGGTGCGCGACTTCAGTTCGGTGCCCGAGTCCGGCACGCCCAGGGCCGCCGCCACGGTGTCGATCCGGCGGCCGACATCGGCGAGTTCCTTGGCCGGTTCGACGACGACGAGCGGAATGCCGGCATCCCGGATCTGGCCGATGGCTTCGGCGGGGCCGGTCGTGGTGTCCGCGAGGACGACGGTCGGCCTCAGCGACAGCACGCTCTCCGCCGAGACGTCATGGGCGCGGGTCACCACCGGGAGTTTCGCCGCCTGTTCGAAGGTGGCGGTGATGTCACGGGCCACGACCTGCTTGCCGAGGCCGAGGGTGAAGACGATCTCGCTCAGGCTGCCGGTCAGCGGAACGATCCGGTCCGTCGAGGCGACGGTGACCTCGGCGCCGTCCGCCGACTTCACCGTGACCGGCAACTGCGGCTTCGGAGCGGTGGCCAGGGGCTCGACGCGGTCGGCCGCGGCGCTCCTGGAACCGGCGGCAGGAGTCCCCGTATCCGTACCGCCGCCGCAGCCCGTCAGAACGAGGGCCAGGGCGACGACGGCCGTCAGTGCACCCAGCGGTCCACGGGTCCTGACCGGCCCGCGCCCTGGCCGTCGGGCGCCCGGGCCCGACGTGGCGAAGTCCTGCGAGAAGCGCACTGGGGCACCGTCCTGTCGTTCTGCGGTGAGCAGTTGGCAATGTTTTGCGAGCAATGTGACGGAAGGGGGTACCGCCACAAGATCTACATAGCTTAGGTTAGCCTTACCTGACTTTCTAGACCTCGGAGGGGTCCTCATGCTGCCGTCCAGACCTGCCCGCGCGCCCGGACAGGCCCTGACTGTCGCGCTTCTCGCGGTGCTGCTGGGAGTCCTGCTCCCGGCCACCACCGCGCAAGCGGCGAGCCGCACGGTGCAGGGCGGCAGACTGGACTGGGGCATCAAGTCCTCCTTCCAGAGCTACGTCACGGGCCCCATCGCGAACGGAAGTTGGAGCCTGACCGGTGGTGCCGCCACGGTCGGCGGCAGTCAGTTCCGTTTCCACTCCGCCACCGGTTCCTACGACCCGGCGACCGGCGCCTTCGGCTCCGGCTTCTCGGGCGGGGTCCGCTTCATCGGCCACAAGAAGTCCGACGGCGGCTACGAACTGGACCTCACCATCAGTCGCCCCACCGTCCGCATCACGGGCGGCACCGGCACCGTCCATGCCGACATGGTCAGCAAGGACCGGGGGAGCGGCCGTGTCACCTCGGCCTCCCAGGTGCCACTCGCGACGCTCGGTCTGTCCGGGATCGACATGAAGGGCGGTTCCACCCCCATCGCCCTCAACAACATCCCGGCAACACTGACTTCGCAGGGCGCGAAGGCGTTCGCCGGTTACTACGCGGCCGGCACGCCGCTCGACCCGGTCAGTCTCTCCGTGGACACCTCCGCCCCGGCCGGGAAGCCGGCCGCGTCCAAGTCCCCCGAGAAGCCGGCGGAGCCGAAGAAGACCGAGCGGGCCGCGGGCCGCTTCGAGGACGCCGCCGTCGACTGGGGTGTGCGCCGGACCTTCCGCGAGTACGTCACGGGCTCGATCGGCAAGGGGAAGTGGACCCTCGCCGACGGCGCCCAGGACGGTGGGGCGCTCTTCCGCTTCCCGCGCGGCAAGGGCACGTACGACCCGAAGGGACAGACCCTGGACGCCGACTTCGCGGGCAGCGTCCGCTTCACGGGAGCCGACGGACTCGATCTGAAACTGTCGGCGGTCGCGGTCCGGGTGAAGGCGGGCAAGGGCACGCTCTCGGTCGACGTCCTGAGCGATGGCGACCGGTTCAAGGCCGTCCCGCTCGTCACCTTCACCGCAGAGGACTTCACGGCGAAGGACGGTCTCGCCGTCCTCACCGAAGCCCCCGCCACCCTCACCGCCGACGGCGCCAAGGCGTTCGGCTCGCTCTACAGGGCGGGCACCGCAATGGACCCGCTCTCGCTGGCCGTTGCCGTCGACACCAAGGCCGAACTGCCCGCCCTGCCCGACCTGGGCAGTGCTCCCGACCCGTCCGACCCGCCCGCGGAGAAGGCCACCACCGCGGCATCGGTGTCCGACTCCGGTTCCGGTTCCCGCACCGGGCTGTATCTCGGCATCGGCGGCGCGGGCGTGCTCGCCGCCGCGGCAGGCGCGCTGTACCTCGCCCGCCGCCGCAGCACCCAGCAGAACAACAGCTAGCCAATCCCCCCGTTTCATTCCTGAGGAGACCACCGACCATGGCAGCAACCCGCCGTCCCATAGCTCTCGCCGCCGCCGTCGCCACGGCAGCCGCCCTCGGCGCGACCGTGTTCGTCCTTCCGGCGCTCGCCGCCGACAGCACCGCCCCGGACGGGGCGGCAGCCGCGGCGCCGAAGCTGGAGCTGAAGGACGGCACGCTGGAATGGGGCGTCAAGGAGTCCTTCCGCAAGTACCTCGCCTCGTCGTTCTCCGGTGGGAAGATCACCGTCAAGGACGGTGCCACGCAGGCGCCCGACAACGGTGTGTTCACCTTCGTCAACGGCAAGGGCACCTACGACACGGCCACGCACGGCACCGACACCGCCTTCGAGGGCGGCGTCCACTTCTACGCCCACGGGGGCGTTCTCGACATCACGCTCTCGGACGTGAAGCTCGCCACGACCGGCACCGGCGGCGCGATCACCGTCGACGTGGCGACCCCGGAAGGCACCCGGAACGATGTGGCGTTCGCGGCTCTCGACCTGTCGGCGGTGAAGCCGGGCCAGGGTGCGGGCGGCGCGATGGTCTTCAAGGACATCCCGGCGACGCTCACGAAGGCGGGCTCCGAGGCGTTCAACGGCCAGTACAAGGAGGGTGACGCGCTCGACCCGGCCACACTCTCGGTGAAGGCGGTCTCGGCCCCGACCACCGAGCCCACCCAGAAGCCGACCACCGAACCGACCGGGAAGCCCACCACGAAGCCCACCGGGAAGCCGACCACCGAGCCGACCGGGAAGCCCACCTCGACCGCGTCCCCGTCCCCCTCGGCCACGGTCACCGACAAGCCGGCCGCCGCCGAGCAGGGCGCGATTGTCGACGGCACTCTGGACTGGGGCGTCAAGAAGTCCTTCCGTACGTACGTCACGGGCCCGATCGCCCACGGCAAGGTCGAGGCGACGGCCGGCGCCGGCGCATCCGGCGACGGCTACCGATTCCCGGACGCCACCGGCCACTTCGACGCCGACAAGCAGACCCTCAACGCGGACTTCGACGGCAAGGTCCGCTTCCTGGGCCACGAGGAGAGCGGCGCCTACACCCTCGACCTCTCCCTCACCGGCATGGAGATCCAGGTGAACGGGACAAAGGGCACTCTGATCGCGGACGTCTCCACCAAGGACCGTGAGACCAAGAAGGTCAGCACATACACCGGCCTGGCCGTCGCCGACCTGAAGCTGCCGAAGGGCGAACTCGCGGCCAGGGACGGCGTGGTGACCCTCTCGGCCGTTCCGGCGACTCTCACCGCCGACGGCACCAGGGCTTTCGGCGGCATGTACCAGGCGGGCGAGCAGCTCGACGCGCTGACCGTCGTGGTCGCCCTCGACAAGGACGCCGCTCTTCCGGGCGGCACGGGCTCCACCGGCTCCACAGCCCTGGCGGGAGGCTCCGCGGCCACCGGCGGCGGCAGTGTGGGCGGCGGCTCGGTCGGTGGCTCGGGCTCCCTCGCCGCCACCGGCTCCGACGTCCCGGCCGGCGCCCTGATCGCCGCCTCGGGTGTCGTCGTGGCGACCGGCGCCGGAGCCGTGATCGCCGCCCGCCGTCGCCGTAACGCCTGATCCGTCCGGACCGTCCGACGACACCGCCCGGGTGACGGCCCAGTTGTACGGCCGTCACCCGGGCGGTGTTTGAATGCCCACGTGAGCGACAGCGACTTCGACGTACCCGCAGGCATCGATGTACTGCGCGTGTTCTGCGGCCCCGACGGCCGGCACGGCAACGCCCTCGGGGTCGTACGTGACGGTCGTACGTACCCCGACGAGGCGTCCCGGCAGGAACTGGCCCGCCGGCTCGGCTTCAGCGAGACCGTGTTCGTCGACGACCCCGAGCGCGGGCAGGTCGACATCTACACCCCCGGACTCCGCCTCCCCTTCGCCGGGCATCCGCTCGTCGGCGCCGCATGGCTGCTCGATCTGGAGATCCTGGAGCTGCCGGTCGGGGAGATCTTCGCCCGTCAGGACGGGGAGTTCACCTGGATCACCGCCCGCCCCGAGTGGGCGCCGCCGCGCACGCTGGAGCGGTACGCATCCGTAGCCGAGGTCGAGGCGCTGACCGGGCCGCCACCGGGCGAGGGCTGGCTGTACGTATGGGCCTGGGAGGACGAGGCGGCGGGCCGGGTCAGGGCGCGGGCGTTCCCGCGACGTATCGATGAGCGCGGCGTCAGCCGCTCCGGTGGAGCCGGGGCTTGCGCCGGGGGCATTGTGGAGGACGAGGCGACGGGGGCGGCGGCGCTGCTGCTCAGCGCGGAGCTGGGCCGCGCCCTCAACATCAGGCAGGGACGCGGCTCCCAGATCCTCACCGCACCCGCACCGGACGGCACGGTGGAGATCGGGGGTCGCGTCACGCTGGCGTTTCAGTCAAGCCCTTCCGGCAATTGAGGACGAAGCGGCACGGCGGACCGGGCCGACCGACTGACCCCGGTCGCCCCCTCCTCCCGCCCCGCCACCGCGCTAAGCGCTGAGCGGGAACACCTCGCCCAGCTCCCGGAACACCGCCGTGTTCAGCGCGAACGCCTGCTTGCACTCGGCGACGATGCGTTGCTTCTCCAGGTCGTCCGCGTTCACCGCGTCCAGCAGTTCGCGGTAACCCCGCTTGAACGAGGCGGGGTTGGAGATCTCCTCGAAGACATAGAACCGGACCCCGTCACCCTTGCGCGCGAAGCCCCAGGTCTTCTCCGCCTTGTCGCGGATGATCTGGCCGCCCGAGAGGTCGCCGAGATAGCGGGTGTAGTGGTGTGCGATGTAACCGGCGGGCCAGGTGCGGGCGCATTCGGCGACCCGCGCGGCGTACGCGGCCGTGGCGGGCAGTGGCGCCAGGCCCTCGCGCCAGCCGGTACCCCGCAGGTGGGCCAGATCGCGCTCCAGCTCGGTGGTGCGCATCAGCTCGGGCTGTATGAACGGACCGGCGACCGGGTCGTTCCGCAGCGCCTGGGCCCCCTCTTCCAGTGCCCGGTACACGAACCACAGCTGCTCGGTGTAACGCGTGTACGCGTCCACTCCGAGGCGTCCGCCCAGCAGGTCGCTCATGAAGGTCGAGGTCTCCGCCTCGGTGTGCTGCTCGTGCGAGGCGGTGCGGATGAGCGTCGAGAAGGGCGTGGCGACGGTTGCGTCCAAGGCGGGCCTCCGGGGGCCGAGGGCGGACGGGAAGTCCGGAAAGGGGCAGGAGCAGAGACAGAAACATCGGCAGCGGCTGTCGACAACTCCGATCTTGCTACTTAGGCTTACCTAAGTCAACAGCTTCCCGACAGGCTGTCGGTAAAAACGATACGCCCGGTTCCGCTTCCGCGCGGGTGCAGCGGACGCGGCGGGAGCAGCGGGGGAGCACGCGAAAGCGGCCGCCCGGGGGCGGCCGCTTTCGAAAGGGAGCTGTCTGCGTGTTTACGGGAGCGTCAGGATCTCGGCGCCCGTCTCCGTCACCACCAGCGTGTGCTCGAACTGAGCGGTGCGCTTGCGGTCCTTCGTCACCACGGTCCAGCCGTCGTCCCACATGTCGTAGTCACGGCTGCCCAGCGTCAGCATCGGCTCGATGGTGAATGTCATCCCGGGCTGCATCACGGTGGTCGCGTGCGGGCTGTCGTAGTGCGGAATGATCAGACCGGAGTGGAACGAGGAATTGATCCCGTGCCCGGTGAAGTCCCGCACCACCCCGTACCCGAAGCGCTTCGCGTACGACTCGATGACCCGTCCGATCACATTGACCTGCCGGCCCGGCCGGACCGCTTTGATGGCCCGGTTCAGCGACTCCTCGGTGCGCTCCACGAGCAGCCGCGACTCCTCGTCCACGTCGCCGCAGAGGTACGTGGCGTTGTTGTCGCCGTGCACCCCGTTGATGTACGCCGTGACGTCGAGGTTCACGATGTCGCCGTCGCGCAGCACCGTGGAGTCCGGGATGCCGTGGCAGATCACCTCGTTGAGCGAGGAACAGAGCGACTTGGGAAATCCGCGGTAGCCGAGCGTCGACGGATAGGCGCCGTGATCGCACATGAACTCATGGGCGACCCGGTCGAGTTCGTCCGTAGTGACGCCCGGGGCGATGTGCTTCGCGGCCTCCGCCATCGCCTGCGCGGCGATCCGCCCCGCGATGCGCATGCGCTCGATGGTGTCGGCGTCCTGGATCTCCGGTCCGGTGTACGGGGTAGGGGCCGGCTTGCCCACGTATTCGGGGCGCCGGATGTTTCCGGGTACGGAACGGATGGGAGTGATCTCCCCGGGTACGAGCAGCGACTGGCCAGACATGTCAGCGAGTCTAACCAGCGTGCTTGGGGCAGCATGGCCCCGAGGGAAGGAGCCGATGATGGCCCTGTTCAAGAAGCGCACGGTCGGCAAGCCGGGCGAGTGGTACTACTGCCTGCAGCATCAGAAGGTCGAGGAGGGCCCCGAGTGCCCGGCCAAGGACCGTTTCGGGCCGTATGCCTCCCGCGAGGAGGCGGAACACGCGATGCAGACGGCGCAGGAGCGGAATCTTGAGTGGGAGACGGATCCCAAGTGGCACGACCGGGCCACTCCGCCCGACCCGGAGGCGTGAGCGGGGGCTCCGTCCGGGGGCTCCGCCCCCGGGCCCCCGCTCCTCAGACGCCGGCGGGGCTGGACTCTCTGGCCGCGCGCCTGCGTACCGCGTCCTCGTCCGTCCCGGAGTCGTACGTCAGCAGCTTCGGCAGCGCTGCGGTGAGCAGCGCGACCGAGGCGACGCACGCCGCACCCCCGCTCCAGATCGCGGAGCGGGTCCCCGTCCAGCCCGCCATCGCGCCGGCCCGCACCTGGCCCAGCTGCGGGCCGACGCTGTACGAGAGCACCTCGATGCCTGCCAGCCGGCCCCGCAGCTCCTCCGGGATGGTCTGGTTCCAGATCGTGGAGCGGCCCAGACCGCTGAGCATGTCCCCCGCGCCCGCCACCGCCAGGCAGACCAGCACCAGCCACACATTGCTGAACCATCCGGCCGCCGCGATCGCCAGCCCCCAGGCCGCCGCCCCGAACACGACGAACAGCCCGTGCCGCCGTACCCGTGACGTCCAGCCACTGGTCAGGCCCAGGACCAGCGAGCCGACCGACCCCGCCGCGTACATCAGGCCCAGCGACCAATCGGCATCCAGCTCGTCCGCGAGGAACGGGAAGATCGTGTTCGGGAAGGCGAAGAACATCGCCGCCAGATCGACCGCGTACGTCCCCAGCAGCACCGGGCGGCTCCAGGCATACCTCGCCCCCTCGGCAATGCCGCGCAGCGACGGCTTCCGGCTGTCCGGGGCGGGCGGCGCGGGCGCCAGCCGCAGACACAGGACCACGGAGACGGTGAACGTGACCACCGTGACCGTGTATGCCGTGGCGTGCCCGGCGTAGGCCACCACCAGTCCTGCCACCGCCGGGCCGGTGATCGCGCCGAACTGCCAGCGCAGCGAGTTCAGTGCGGCGGCCGCGGTCAGCTGGTCGTGCGGCACGATCCGGGCCATCAGTGAATCCAGCGCGGGCCGCTGGAGCCCGGCGAGCGCGGAGACCCCGCCCGCGACCAGATAGAGCGGCCAGAGCATCGGGTCGGGCAGCGCGGCGTTCACCAGGAGTACGAGGGCGAGCAGCCCCAGCCCCGCCTCGGTGCCCAGGATCACCTTGCGGCGATCCGCGGAGTCCGCGAGCGCTCCGCCGTACAGACCGAAGACGACCAGCGGCACCAGCTCGACCGCCCCCATCGCACCGACGGCCAGCGGCGAACCCGTCAGCTCCTTGATCTGGAGCGGCAGCGCGATCAGCGCCATGAAGCTGCCGAAGTAGGTCACCAGGCCCTGGATCCACAGCAGCCGGAAGTCGGCCGAGGAGCGCAGGGGCGAGAGATCGGGCAGCAGAGCAAAGAGCCGGGCGGCCGGGGAGGGAACTGAGGTCACGAGGGCTCATGGTCCGGCGCCGTAGGTGCCCTCTGCAACAGATTTTGGCGGCGGCCGGGGTGACCGGCCGGTCCCGCCGCGCGATCCCGGACTCTCACCACCGGGCCGGTGGTGGCGCCGTCAGCTGGTCGGCGAGCCGGGACAGCCGGTCCCGGAAGCGGCGGCCGCGCGGTGCGGGGGCGCTGTTCTCCCCGGCCGCCGCGCTCACCAGATGCTGCACGGTGTCCAGATCGACATCGTCGCTGCCGGTCACCGCGAGCGTCTCGTGGGCGAGCCCCCGCACCTCCGGGTCGCCGTCGTCCAGAGAGAGCACCGTCGCCCCGGCCCGGCGGGCGTCGTGCACCCGCTCCAGCAGCCCGGCACCGGGCCGCTCCGGGGCCACCAGGAGCAGCGTCTCGCCCCGTCCGGCCGCCTCGATCCTGCACAGGCCGACGGCCAGATGCGCCGGATCGCCCGGCTCCACCCGGTGGCGTACCAGGGTGGGTGTCAGCTCGGGCAGCCCGGACCAGGTCGACTCGTCGACCAGATGGGCCGCCAGATGCCACGGCTCGTACACCGCAGTCCCCACCAGCAGCAGCCCGCCGCGGTGCGGGACGACGGACGACCTGAGCGCCCCGGCGAACCGCCGGGCCGCCGCGGGCCACTCGGTCCCGGCGAGCACTTCACGCAGCAGGGCGACGCGTACGGCATCCATGGCCCGGCATCATGCCCCAGGGCCTGGCCCCGCCACGGGCGAACGACGGCGGAACCATCCGAACGGGCCATGCGGAGCGATCCGGATCGCGCGGCCGACGACGGAGCGTTCGCCTCCAACGCGGGCAGTAGTGTCGAAGCCATGACTACGAATGACAGTGGCAGCGCACCCAAGCCCCCCGCCAAGGACCCCTGGGACCTCCCCGATGTGTCCGGGCTGACCGTCGGCGTGCTCGGCGGCACCGGACCGCAGGGCCGCGGGCTCGCCTACCGGTTCGCCCGCGCCGGGCAGAAAGTGATCATCGGCTCCCGTGCCGCCGAGCGCGCACAGACCGCTGCCGACGAGCTGGGCCAGGGCGTCGAGGGCGCGGACAACGCCGAGTGCGCCCGGCGCAGCGATGTCGTGATCGTCGCCGTGCCGTGGGACGGCCACGCCAAGACCCTGGAGACGCTGCGCGACGAGCTCGCGGGCAAGCTCGTCATCGACTGCGTCAACCCCCTCGGCTTCGACAAGAAGGGCGCCTACGCCCTGAAGCCCGAGGAGGGCAGCGCCGCCGAGCAGGCCGCCGCCCTGCTGCCGGGGTCCCGGGTCACCGCCGCCTTCCACCACCTCTCGGCGGTGCTTCTTCAGGACGAGGCGATCGAGGAGATCGACACCGATGTGCTGGTGCTGGGCGAGGCCCGCGCCGACACCGACCTGGTACAGGCGCTGGCAGGCAGGATTCCCGGCATGCGCGGCATCTTCGCCGGGCGGCTGCGCAACGCCCACCAGGTCGAGTCGCTGGTCGCCAACCTGATCTCGGTCAACCGCCGCTACAAGGCGCATGCGGGTCTGCGTACCACCGACGTCTGAGCCGGACACGTTCCCGGCGTACCCTGCGGCGAGCAGAAAGGGGCATGGGGGACACTGGACGGGACCGTGCATCACCCCGGACAGGAGCCGCCCCCCATGCCCCGCCTCGCTCTCTACGCCACCGCCGTCTGCGTCCTGGCCGTCGTCGCGGCCGTGATCTCGTTCGTCCAGGGCAGCTGGCTCGGGATCGTCTGGGTGCTGCTGGCCGGGCTCTCGTCCAACATGGCGTGGTTCTACCTGCGCCGGCAGCGTGCGCAGACCGCCGGTTAGAGGTTGAGCGCGCAGACCGGATCGGCCGTTTGCCAGAAGCGGTAGGCGTCGAAACCGCAGTACGTCGTGAACTCACTGATGCCCAGTGCCCGCAGCAGGGCGTGGATCGCGTCGAAGAACGCGTGGTTGACCTCGGGGATCCACAGGATGCCGAAGACCGCGATCAGCCCGAACGGGGCGAACGGCTCGACCTGCCGGCGGATCCGGTACGAGAGCCAGGGCTCGATCACTCCGTAACCGTCCAGCCCCGGGACCGGGACGAGGTTGAGGATCGCCGCGGTGACCTGGAGCAGTGCCAGGAAGCCCAGCGCGTACTGGAAGACGACCGGGACGCCGTCCAGCGCGTGCAGCCAGAACGGCGCCGTGCAGACAAACGCGAACAGCACATTCGTCAGCGGACCGGCCGCCGAGATGAGGCTGTGCTTCCAGCGCCCGCTGATCCGGCCCCGCTCGATGAAGACCGCACCACCGGGCAGACCGATACCGCCCATGATCACGAACAGCACCGGCAGCACGATGCTCAGCAGCGCATGGGTGTACTTCAGCGGATTCAGGGTCAGATAGCCCTTCGACCCGATGGAGATGTCCCCGCTGTGGAGCGCGGTACGGGCATGCGCGTACTCATGCAGACAGAGCGACACCACCCAGGCCGCCGTCACGAAGAGGAAGAGCGGGATGCCGGGCCGCTGCGCGAAGTCCGTCCACACCGCCCAGCCCGATACCGCCATCACGGCGACGATCCCGAGGAAGACCGGGCTGATCCGCCGGTCGCTGCGGGCTGCTGCGATGGTCATCGGCAAACTCCTGGTGGCTGGCCGGAAGGGGGGACGGGCGGCGGTCGGCGAGAGCGACCGTACAGGCGACACGTCACAAACGTCTCGCGTCGGGGCGGTGGTTCCGTGAAGGGTGGGAGCATGACGAACGATCCCGGCACACAGCGAACACGGGCACGGTCGTACGGGTGTCCACTTCCCGATCCCGGTCACGGAGAATAGGCGCGTGCGCTACTGCATCCTCGGGACGACCCAGGCACTCCGCGACGACGGCACGGCCGTCGCCATCGGTGGGGCGAGGCTGCGCGCCCTGCTCTCCGTCCTCGCTCTGCGTCCCGGCCGCACCGTTCCGGCCGCCGTGCTCGTCGACGAGGTATGGGACGGCGACCCGCCGGCCGACGCGGTGGGCGCCCTGCAGGCGCTCGTCGGCCGGCTCCGGCGGGCCCTCGGCCATGCCGCGATCACCTCCGCGGAGAGCGGCTACCGGCTCGCCGCCGAGCCGGACGCGGTCGACCTGTACCGCTTCGAGCGGCTCGCGGGGGAGGGGGCGCGGGCACTGGAGGAGGGCGACGCGGCGAAGGCCCAGGCCGTGCTGGACGACGCGCTCGCCCTGTGGCGCGGACCTGCCCTGGCCGATCTGCCCGACCGCG
The DNA here is from genome assembly GCF_036002945.1 of Streptomyces sp. NBC_01224. Taxonomy (NCBI): domain Bacteria; kingdom Bacillati; phylum Actinomycetota; class Actinomycetes; order Kitasatosporales; family Streptomycetaceae; genus Streptomyces; species Streptomyces sp. NBC_01224. The sequence continues at coordinate 6,502,963 of NZ_CP108529.1, forward strand.
GCGCCGTCGCGGCCCGCTGGGCGGCCCGGCGTCTGGACGCCCGCCGCAGCAGGCTCGCCGCGGCCCTCGCGCTCGGCCGCGCGGACGAGGCCCTGCCCGAACTGGTCGCGCTCTGCGCCGAGCACCCGATCGACGAACCCCTCCAGGCGCTGCGGCTGCGGGCCCTGCGCGATGCCGGGCGCACGGCACAGGCGCTGGCCGCGTACGACGAGGTGCGCACCGTGCTCGCCGACCGCCTGGGCGCCGACCCTGGAGCCGAACTGCGCGCCCTGCACGCGGAGTTGCTCCGTCAGGACCCGGCGCAACCGGTCGCGGCGGCAGTGGCGGCCGAGCCGCACCGGCGCTCCCGTACCCGAACCTCCACCGTCCCGCAGGGAAACCTCCGGGCCAGGCTCACCAGCTTCGTCGGGCGCGAGGACGACATGGAGGCCCTGCGCGAGGACCTCTCGCACGCCCGGCTCGTCACCCTCCTGGGCCCCGGTGGCGCGGGCAAGACCCGGCTCTCCCAGGAGGCCGCCGAATCCGTCGGGCCCGCCTGGCCGGACGGCGTCTGGCTGGCCGAACTCGCCCCCGTCGACGACCCCGAGGCCGTACCGGAAGCCGTGCTGACCGCGCTCGGCGCCCGCGAGACCGTGCTGCGCGGGGCGGGTGCCGAGGAATTCCGGGTCGCCGAAGGCAACGTCGGCGACCCTCTCGTGCGCCTCACCGAGCACTGCTCCGGGCGCCGCATGCTGCTGCTCCTGGACAACTGCGAGCACCTCGTCGGGGCCGCCGCCGCCCTCGCCGACCATCTGCTCGCCCGCTGCCCGGGCGTCACCGTGCTCGCGACCAGCCGTGAACCCCTCGGGGTGCCGGGCGAGTTCGTCCGCCCCGTCGACCCGCTGCCCGACCCGATGGCGCTGCGGCTGCTCGCCGACCGCGGCGCCGCAGCGAAGCCCGGCTTCCGGATCGACGCGGACGAGGAGACCGCGGCGGCCGCCGCCGAGATCTGCCGCCGCCTCGACGGACTGCCGCTCGCCATCGAACTCGCCGCGGCCCGGCTGCGGATGCTCACTCCGCGTCAGATCGCCGACCGGCTCGACGACCGGTTCCGCCTGCTCACCAGCGGGGCCCGTACCGTACTGCCCCGACAGCAGACCCTGCGCGCCGTCGTCGACTGGTCCTGGGACCTCCTCGACGCCGCCGAATGTGCCGTCCTGCGTCGGCTGTCGGTCTTCGCGGGTGGCTGCACCCTGGCCGCGGCCGAGGCCGTCTGCGCGGACGGGCCGCAGGGTGCGCGCGAGGTCGCCGGGCTGCTCGGCTCGCTCGTCGACAAGTCCCTCGTCGTCGCCGCACCCGCCGACGACGGCGAGATGCGCTACCGGCTCCTGGAGACCGTCGCGGAGTACGCCGCCGAACGGCTCGACGGTGCCGGGGAGCGGGACACCGTGGAACGGCACCACCTGGTGTACTTCCGGGAGCTGGCCCGTGCTGCGGAGCCCGGACTCCGCGGTGCCGGACAGCGGTCCGTCATCGAACTCCTCCAGCGCGAGTACGAGAACGTCCGCACCGCCCTGCGCCGCGCCGTCGCCGCCCGCGACGAGCAGGAGGCACTGTGCATGGTGCTCTCGCTGTCCTGGTACTGGCAGATGCGCGATCTGCGCGCCGACGCCTTGCACTGGGCCGACGCGGCCGCCGCGCTGGGCCCCGACCCCTTCGCTCCGCCCGTCGAGCCCGCACCCTCCCTCCACGAACGCTGCACCGACGCTCCGCCGCCCATGCGGCCCGAGCTGCTCCAGGAGGCCCGGCGTCAGGTCGCCCTGATCCAGCTGGTCAGCATGGACCACGCCAAGGACGAGTGGACCGACGAGAAGAGCATGGCCCGGCTGCGCGTCATCGCGGGCACCTACCGGCCGGGCCAGCCGCAGACCTGCCGTACTCCGGCATCGCTCTGGTTCTTCGCGGTCCTGCTCACCGGGGAAATACGCGACCTGCGCGACCTGCTGGACGAAACGGTCCGTGCCAGCCGGGAGTTCGGCTACGAGTGGGAGCTGGCCGCGGCTCTCCAGATGCGGGCCAATGTGCTGGCCAACCGGTCCGAGTGGGCGGGCGACGCACAAGCGGACGCCGACGAGAGTCTGGAGATCTTCAACCGGCTCGGCGACGACTGGGGCGTCGCCGAATCGCTCTCCTCCCGGGGCGAGGCCAACGAGAAGCGGGGTGATTACACCCGCGCGGCCGAGGACTTCCGGGCCGCCATCGGCTACGCGGAGAAGCTGGGCGCCCAGTCCCAGGTGTCGGTCCTGCGCGCCAGATACGGGTCCGTGCTCACCGAACTGGACCGCGGTGACGAGGGCGAGGCGATCCTGCGGGAGGTGCTCGCCGGGGGGCGTCAGGCGGGACACGAGGCGATGCCCGCCGCCCGGCTCTATCTCGCCATGTGGCTGGGCCGCAGCGGCCGTACGGGCGAGGCACGTGAGCAACTGACGGTGCTTCGCGAGGAGTTCCGTTCCGAGACGGTGGCGATCTTCGAAGGGTTCGCGCAGGGCGCGCTGGCCTGGCTGGACAACCAGGACGGGCTGTACGCCGAAGCCCTGCCCCGGGGCCTGGAGGCACTGGCGCGGTCCCGCGACCCGCTGTCGCAGATGGTGGCGCCGCACATGTCCGTCATCCATCTCGTCACCCTCGCGCGGGCGCTCGCCGGAATCGGCGGCGAGCGACGGGCCGCACTCGCGGCCCGGCTGCTGGGGGCCGGCCAGGGGCTGCTGCCCGAAAGCCATGTGCCGACGTCCACGGAGCGGCACGAGTGTGCCCAGACGGAGGAACTGGCCATCGCCGTCCTCGGCCGGGCCGCCTACGACGCCGCGTACGCCGAGGGCGGCGGCCTCTCCCTGGAGGAGGCCGCCGCCCTCGTCGACGCGTACCGGGACTGAGACCGGCCGGACCCCGGCCGGATCGCCGGTCAGGACTTCTTGCGGAACTTGGCGACGGCGAGCGGCGCCATCACCGCGGTGATCACCGCAGCCCAGCCGAGCGTCACCCACACCGAGTGGGCGATCGGTCCGCCCATCATCAGTCCGCGCGCGGCGTCCGCCAGATTGGACAGCGGGTTGTAATCGGTGAACGTCTGGAGCCAGCCGGGCATCGTCTTGGTCGGGGCGAAGATCGAGGAGCCGAACTGGAGCGGCATCAGCACGAGCATCCCCATTCCCTGAACCGCCTGGGCCGTCTTCATGGCCAGCCCGAGCAGGATGAAGATCCACATGATGGCGGCACCGAACACCGCCGACAGCGCGACCGCCCCGATCAGCCCGAGAACCGAGGTCTGCAGCTCCATACCGAGCGCGAACCCCATACCCAGCAGGATCAGGGTGGCGACCATCATCCGGCCGAGCTCGACCACGATCTTGGCGATGAGGACCGAGGAGCGGGCGATCGGCATCGTCCGGAACCGGTCCATGACGCCCTTGCGGAAGTCGTCGTTGACGCCGGTGCCGACCGCCATGGCGATGTTCATGCCCATCATCGCCATCAGCCCGGGGACCAGATAGTTCAGATACTCCTGTCGGCCGCCGCCCATGCTGCCGCCGACCGAACCGCCGAACACGTACACGAACAGCAGGATGAAGATGACCGGCATCAGGAGTACGTCGAACATCGACTCCGGATCCTTCTTGATCTGGAGCAGATTGCGCCGCGCCAGCGCCCCGATGTGCCGCAGATTGCCGCGCAGCCCGATCCGGCCCTCGTCGTGGAGCGCCTTCACCGCTGCGGGCGCGGTGGGGGTGGGCGTCAGAGTCGTCGTGCTCATGCCGCGACCTCCTCGGGGATCGTGTCGGTGACGGAGGAGCTCTTCTCGCCGGTGATGGCCAGGAAGACCTCGTCCAGGCTGGGCAGGGCGGTGGCGACGTGCGCCAGCGAGAAGCCCCGGGTGCCGAGCAGGCCGATGACGGCCGTCAGCTGCTCATCGCTGAGGATCGGTACGTACAGCAGCCCCTCGTCCGGGACGGCCTGCGCGCCCGCGACCCCGTCGAGTCCGGCCTCCCTGAGCGCGTGCGCCATCGCGGGCAGCTGCGCCGGGTCCGAGGGCCGGATCTGCAGGGTGCGGCCGCCGACCTTCGCCTTCAGCTCGTTCACCCCGCCACTGGCGATGATCTTGCCCTTGTCGATGACGGTGAGCTCATTGGCGAGCTGCTCGGCCTCTTCCATGTACTGGGTGGTGAGCAGGACGGTCGCCCCCTCCGCGACCATCCGCTGCACCTCGTCCCAGACCTCGTTACGGGTCCGGGGGTCGAGCCCCGTCGTCGGCTCGTCCAGATAAAGGACGGCCGGGCTGCCGATCATCGAGGCGGCCAGGTCGAGCCGGCGCCGCATGCCGCCGGAGTAGTCCATCGCGGCGCGCTTGGCCGCGTCGGTGAGGGAGAACCGCTCCAGGAGCTCGTCGGCCCGGGACCGGGCGGTCTTGCGCGGCAGGTCGAGCAGCCGCCCGATCATGTAGAGGTTCTCCCAGCCGGAGAGCTTCTCGTCGACCGAGGCGTACTGCCCGGTCAGACCGATGGTGCGGCGCAGCTGCCGGGGCTGCTTCACCACGTCGTAGCCCGCCACGGTGGCGTGTCCGGCATCGGGGATGATCAGGGTGGACAGGCAGCGTACGAGCGTGGTCTTACCGGCACCGTTGGGACCGAGCACACCGAGCACGGTGCCCTCGCGGACATCGAGGTCCACGCCGTCCAGAGCCTTGGTCGAGCCGTAGTGCTTGACCAGCCCCCGGACCTCGACGGCGTTCGGGCCGCTCCTGGGGTTCTTGTCGATTCGCGTCATGTCCACCATGGGACCAGGCGCCACCGACAGTCCACCGACAACAGGCCGACAGCCCGCCGATGGGGGATGTCGGCGGGCTGTCGGTGGTGCCGGCAGTGGTCCTGCCCAGGGCCTGATCCGCAGGATCGGCCCCAGGGCCTTTCCTGCTGTCAGGCCCGGGTGGAACTAGTGGAAGGTGTGCTCAGGGGCCGGGAAGCTGCCTCCCACGACCTCCTCGGCGAACTCCTTCGCCGCGTCACCGAGCACCTTGCGCAGGTTCGCGTACTGCTTGGTGAAGCGCGGCACCTTGCCGCCGGTCAGCCCGACCATGTCGGTGTAGACCAGCACCTGGGCGTCCGTGTCGGGACCGGCGCCGATGCCGACGGTCGGGATGTGCAGGGTGCGGGTGACCTCGGCGGCCAGCTCGGCCGGTACGAGCTCCAGGACGACGGCGAACGCGCCCGCGTCCTGCACGGCCTTGGCGTCGCGCAGCAGCTGCTGGGCTGCCTCCTCGCCGCGGCCCTGCACCCGGTATCCCATCGCGTTGACGGACTGCGGGGTCAGGCCGATGTGGGCCATGACCGGGATGCCGGCGTCGACCAGCAGCCGGATCTGCTCGTGGCTGCGCTCACCGCCCTCCAGCTTGACCGCACCGACACCGGACTCCTTGATCAGCCGGGTTGCGTTGCGCAGGGCCTGGACGGGCCCTTCCTGGTACGCCCCGAAGGGCAGGTCGGCGACGATCAGGGCGCGCTTGGTGCCCCGTACGACAGCGGCGGAAAGGATGGCGATCTCGTCCATCGTGACGGGCACGGTGGTCTCGTAACCGAGGTGACAGTTGCCCATGGAGTCGCCGACGAGCATGACCGGGATGCCGGCCTCGTCGAAGACGGACGCGGTCATCGCGTCGTAGGCGGTGAGCATGGGCCACTTCTCACCGCGCTCGGTGGCGGCGGCGATGTCATGGATGGAGATACGGCGGGTGCTCTTGCCCCCGTACAGCGCCTTGCTGCTGTCGGTGGGGGCACCCGCGGGGGATGCGGCGGACTTGTTCTGCGCAGCCTGAAGCGACATTGCCAACGGCTCCTTCGTCATCTCGAGGCGCCCTGACGGCGTCCCCGGACCGGCTCCATGGTGGCATCCCGCGGCCGTCCACGGGAAGTGGGCCCGTCCCCGGGAGGCAACCACCCGGCAAAGACTTTACAATACGAGACGGTATCGTATCGAAATCATATTAAGCTCCTGGCATGTCAATACCGTCGGGCGCTCGCGTCGCCCTGCCCCAGGTCCCCGAGGCGGTCCACCGCCGCCGTTGGGCGATCCTCGTCGTTCTGATGCTCAGCCTGCTCATCGTGGTGCTGGACAACTCGATCCTGAACGTCGCGGTCAAGACCATCGCCGGCCCCGCACCCACCGGCCTCGGTGCCACCCAGAGCGAGCTGGAGTGGGCGATCAACGCCTACACGCTCGTCTTCGCCGGACTCCTCTTCACCGCGGGCCTGCTCGGTGACCGCATCGGCCGCAAGAAGGTGCTGCTCTTCGGCATCCTCCTCTTCGGCGTCGGTTCCGCCTTCGCCGCCATGTCCGGCTCGCCCGGAGAGCTGATCACCTGGCGTGCCGTGATGGGCTTCGGCGCGGCGTTCGTCATGCCGTCCACGCTCGCCGTCCTGATGAACGTCTTCGAACGCGACGAGCAGCCCAAGGCCATCGGCATCTGGGCCGGCAGCGTCGGCCTCGCCATCGCCATCGGCCCGATCACCGGCGGACTGCTGCTCGAACACTTCTGGTGGGGCTCGATCTTCCTGGTCAACGTGCCCGTGGTGATCGTCGCGCTGATCGCGATGGCGCTGCTGGTGCCGGACTCCAAGGACCCGAACCCGGGCCGGACCGACCCGCTCGGTGTCGTGCTGTCCATCGTCGGTCTGGTCCTGCTGGTGTACGGCATCATCCGCGGCGGCCAGCTCGCCGACTTCGCCGACCCCACCGTGCTCCTCTCGATCACCGGCGGTCTGGTCGTCCTGGCCGCGTTCGTCCGGCACGAGAAGCGCACCAGCCACCCGGCCATCGACATCTCGTACTTCAAGGAGCCGTCGTTCTCCGCGGCCGTCGCCGCCATAGCGCTCTGCTTCTTCGCGCTGATGGGCGTGACCTTCTTCTCCGCCTTCTACATGCAGAGCGTGCGCGGCTGGAGCGCGTTGCAGGCCGGTCTGCTGATCCTGCCGCTGGCCGCCGCCCAGATGATCTTCGCGCCGCGGGCCCGGCTGGTCGTCGACCGGTTCGGCGCCCGCGTGGTCTGCACCGTCGGCATGCTGCTGGTCGCGCTCGGCCTCGCCTCGTTCGCACTGTTCGACGCCACCACGCCGGTCTGGGTGCTGTGCGTGCTCTTCTTCGTCCAGGGCACGGGCATGGCGCATGTGATGACGCCGGTCACGGTCTCGGTGATGCAGGCACTGCCCAGGGAGAAGGCCGGTTCCGGATCGGCCGTCAACAACACGTTCCGGCAGGTCGGCGGGGCGCTCGGCATAGCAGTGCTCGGCTCGGTGCTCTCCACCGTCTACCGCGGCGACATCGAGGGGCACCTCGGTGCGCTCCCGGCCGGTGTCAGGGAGGCCGCGGGGGAGTCGATCGAAGCGACGCTCGGCATCGCGGACAAGCTGGGCCCGGCGGGCGCCCCGCTGATCGCCGCGGCGAACGACGCGTTCCTGAAGGCGATGCATGTCACCGCGATCGGTTCGGCGACCATCGCCCTGGTGGGCGCTCTCGTCGTCGCGATGTTCCTGCCGGGGAAGACGTCCGCCGGGCAGGAGTCCGGCGAGGGCGAACGGTCGGTACGTGCCGGGGCGGCCCGGTGACAGCCACGGCCCCGGAGAGCTGAAAACGCCGCTCAGGGTTCCGGGCGGCCCCCGGAACCCTGGGGCGGCTCACAGAGGCACCGCCGGCGTCGGCGAGAATCGGAACGGCGGACGTTGCGGCGAGAGGTGGATTCACGTGCAGGCAGAGGCGCAGGTACAGGGCCAAGGCTGCCCGGTCAGGGAGGATCCGGAACCGCGAAGGGGCCGGCCGCGCAGTGCGGCGGCCGAGCGGGCGATCCTGGACGCCGTCGTCGAACTGCTGGAGGCCGGTGAGCCCCTCGCCGGCCTGTCCATCGAGCGGATAGCCCGGACCGCCGGGGTCGGCAAGGCGACCATCTACCGGCGATGGAGCGGCAAGGAGGAGCTCTTCGTCGATGTCCTGCGAGACATCGAGCCACCGGAACCCACCGTCTCCGGCACCGCCGGACTCGAAGACCTGCGGCTGCTGTTGGAGTCACTGCGCAGGCGCGGCCTGGCCCAGCGCTCCTCCGTCCTGCTCCACAACGTCTTCGCGCAGATGAAGAGCCACCCCAAGCTGTGGTCCGAATACCAATGCACCGTCATAGCCCCCCGCCGCGCCGCCATGCTGGCCGCCGTGCAGCGGGCGGTCGACGCGGGCGAGCTCCGCGGAGACCTGGACGTGGAACTGATGGACGACCTGTTCCTGGGGCCCATGCTCGTACGCACCATTCACCGGCCCGACGCGCCGCTGCCCGAGGATCTCGCCGACAGCATCATCCAGGTTCTGACCGAGGGCCTCGCCCCCCGGCCCGCCGCCGACGGCTGCCCCCCCGGACCCGCCCGTGTGTGATCGTTCTGTCACAAGCCCCCGCAGATCCCTCCTGGCCGGAACCCGCCGGACCCCGTCATTCGTCCTCGTGGCAGTACGGCCGTCGTGGACGGCAGGAAACACGCCGCCCATCGCCTAGGGTCGAGGGCGCGGCGACATGCACGGCAAGGCAGTGAGGACAGCGCGATGGTGCAGGCGTACGGAGCGGACACCGGGAACGACCGTGCGGAGCCGCGGCGCACCGGGTCCGGATCCCGTTTCCGGGACCTGCGCGACAGATGGACCCGCGACAAGGGCATCTGGCGGCGCGGAATCGTCCTTGCCGTCTGTGCGGTTCTCCTCACCCTCGTGATGGTCTTCCACGCCGACATCCCGAACACCATCGGCAACCTGGGCAGCCTCACCGAGACGTTCCTGCCGTGGATCGGTGTCTTCGTCCCGCTGCTGCTGATCCTGGGTGTGGTGCGCCGCTCGGCGACCGCGCTGATCGCCCTGCTGCTGCCGGTCGTGGTCTGGCTCAATCTCTTCGGCGGGCTGATGCTCTCCGACAAGTCGGGCAGCGGCGGGGATCTCACCGTGGCCACCCACAACGTCAACGCCGACAACCCCGACCCTGCGGGCACCGCCCGGCAGGTCGCGGACTCCGGCGCCGACATCATCGCCCTTCAGGAGCTGCCGAGCGGCAAGGTGTCGGCGTACGAGGCGGCGCTCGCCCACCGCTTCCCGTACCACTCGGTGCAGGGGACCGTCGGCCTGTGGAGCAAGTACCCGATGAGCGACACCCGGCCGGTCGACATCAAGATGGGCTGGACCCGGGCGATGCGTTCCACGGTGACGACACCCAAGGGCGAGGTCGCCGTCTACGTGGCCCATATGCCGTCCGTACGGGTCAAGCTGCACGCCGGATTCACCGCCAACCAGCGCGACGACAGCGCGGACGCCCTGGGCGAGGCCATCGCCGACGAACGGCTGGACAAGGTGATCCTGCTCGGCGACCTGAACGGCACGATGAACGACCGCTCGCTCAACGAGGTCACCTCCCAGATGAGGTCCACCCAGGGCGCGGCCGGCGACGGCTTCGGCTTCAGCTGGCCGGCGTCGTTCCCGATGGCACGGATCGACCAGATCATGGTGAAGGGCGTCGAGCCGATGTCGTCGTGGACGCTCCCGGCGACGGACAGCGACCACCTTCCGATCGCGGCGCGCGTGGAGCTGTGACCGACGGCCGGTCCGGTTCCAGCGGGCTCGGACCGGCAACAGCTCACAACCCCCGGTCGGTCCGGGCGCCGGGAAGCGCGAGCCTGCCCGTGCGGGCGAGGACGGCAACCAAGAGGGCCATGGCCAGCCAGCCGGGCCAGCCCGCGAGGCTCATGTGCAGCGGCTCCAGCGGGGCGTCCGGTTCGGCGAACTCCCTGACCATGCTGACACTGGCCGAGCTGACGAAGGCATGGCCGACCACCGCCGGTATCACCGACCCTGAGGCCAGCCGCAGCCAGGTGAAGACCGGCAGCGCGAGGCCGCAGCTCACCAGCATCGCGGGCACGGCGACGTACCACGGCTCACCGGGGTACTGCCCGCCCATCAGCAGGGTCGGCAGGTGCCAGAGCGCGAAGGCGGCACCCGCGCCCAGATAGGCGCGCAACGTACGCGTGGTTCCCTTCCCCTGAGCGAGCCGGGGGAGCAGATAGCCTTGCCAGCCCAGTTCCTCACCGAAGAACAGCGGCAGGGACAGCAGCATCTGTACGAGCGCCGTTCCGGCCCAGGCGGTCGCCCCGCTCCAGCTCGCACCCTCGAAGGGGTAGACACCCGCCGCCGTGCCGATGGCGAGCGTCGCGACGGTGAGACCGGCCGGGACCGCGACGGCCGTCAGCAGCCACCCCACCGCACGGGGCCACGGCTTCGGAAGACGCAGCGCGAGCGCGTCGCGCACCCGGCTGTTGCCCTCCACCCACCGCACCGCCACGACCGCGGCGACGGCCGGGGCCATCATGGCCGCCGCTATGCACAGGTTCTCCAGGTCGCCCGGTTGCGCCCGGCCGTCGGTGCGTCGGAATCCCTTGATCAGCAAGGGGGACATGGCCAGCCACATGCCTGAATAGGCAAGGGTCAGATAGACGATCAGGCTGCGGATCCGGGTGCGCGGAGGAAAGGTCCTCGGTGTGGTGACGGTCATGGCGACGACGCTAGGAGCGCCCGTGACGGGTTGGAAGGAAGCCCGCTCCCGTCGTGCGGTGGAGCCCGTTCCCGTCATGGGGTGGAGCCCGCTCCACCATCCAGCCGGTCCCGTCGTCCCGGGGATGCGCACCGTGCCGCGCGCCGGGACCTCCGGCGGGCGGCCGATGGTGCTCCCTGCAGCGCACCCCGGCCGACTCGTGACCGACGCCCGCGCCGCTCTCCGCCGCAACGGCCCATTTACCTGCGGGTACACATCGCCTGTCACACTTTGTTCCGCGTGAATACTTAATCCGGACCGGCAACGAAGCCGATGCTCCCTTGCTGCTCGGCGGGGTCGGCTTCATGACGACCACGCCGCTCCAGATGCTGGTCATGAACAAGGCCAAGGACGCCCCGACCCTGGCGTCCGCCTCCAACCACTCCGCGTTCAACCTCGCCAACGCGGGCGGCGCATGGCTGGGCGGCGTGGCGATCGCGGCGGGCTGGGGCTGGACGTCGCCGGCCCCGGTCGGCCCTCGCGGTCGCGGGCCTGGCGGTCGCCGTCACGGCGGGCGTGCTGGACCGGGAGCGCCGGGGTGTGTCACGGATCGTCGCGAGCGCGGATGCGCGGACCGCGCGAAGCGAGGCCGAGGCGGACGCGCACTGACGCGAGGGGCCGCGCACCCTCCGGGCGCGCTGGTGCTCGATCGCCGGACGGGCTCGAAATCAAGCACGTCCGGCGATCGAGCACAGAACGGCCACCGGACGGCTCGGCCGCCCCGCCCCGCTCACCCCGACTCGCGCCACCGATTGGTGATCGGCAGCCGCCGGTCCTTGCCGAAGCCCTTCGGGGAGATCTTGGTGCCCGGCGGGTACTGCCGCCGCTTGTACTCCGCCGTGTCCACCATCCGCAGCGTCTTCGTCACCAGCGCCTTGTCGAACCCGGCCGCGACGATTTCTTCCAGGCCCTGGTCCCGGTCGACGTACAGCGCCAGGATCCGGTCCAGTACGTCGTAGTCGGGCAACGAGTCCGTGTCGACCTGTCCCGGGCGCAGCTCGGCGCTGGGCGGCTTGGTGATGGACGCCTCCGGGATCGGAGGGGTCTGCCCGCGTTCCTCGGCGGCGCGGTTGCGCCACTTCGCGAGGCGGAAGATCGACGTCTTGTAGACGTCCTTGATCGGGCCGTACGCCCCGACCGAGTCGCCGTACAGCGTCGAGTAGCCGACCGCCAGCTCGGACTTGTTGCCCGGCGCGAGGACGATCTGGCCCTCCTGGTTGGAGACGGCCATCAGCATCGTGCCGCGCAGCCGGGACTGGAGGTTCTCCTCGGCCAGGCCGGTGAGCCCCAGCGAGCCCATGTACGCGTCGAACATCGGCTCGATCGGTACGGTGCGGAAGTTCAGCCCGGTACGGCGGGCCAGCTCGGCCGCGTCGCCCTTGGAGTGGTCCGAGGAGTACTTCGACGGCATCGAGATGCCGTACACGTTCTGTGCGCCCAGCGCGTCGCAGGCGATGGCCGCGACCAGCGCCGAGTCGATCCCGCCGGAGAGCCCGATCAGCACACTGCTGAAGCCGTTCTTGGCGGCGTACGCACGCAGGCCCACGACCAGCGCCGAGTACAGCTCCTCGTCGTCGTCGAGCCGCTCCGCGTAACCGCCGGTCAGCTCCGTGTCGTACGCCGGGAGGGGCTCCCCGGAGAGCACCACGCGGTCGATCCGCAGCCCGTCGTTCACGACACCGGACGGCGCCTCGGCCGCGGCGGCCGGCAGGTCCAGGTCGAGGACGACGCTGCCCTCGGCGAACTGCGGGGCGCGGGCGATCACTTCGCCGTTCGGGTCGACGACGATCGAGTCGCCGTCGAAAACCAGCTCGTCCTGGCCGCCGATCATCGCCAGATACGCGGTCGTGCAGCCGGCCTCCTGGGCCCGCTTGCGCACCAGTTCCAGCCGGGTGTCGTCCTTGTCCCGCTCGTACGGCGAGGCGTTGATCGACAGCAGCAGCCCGGCGCCGGCGGCCCGCGCGGCCGGCACCCGGCCGCCGTCCTGCCAGAGGTCCTCGCAGATCGCGAGCGCCACATCGACGCCGTGGACCCGCACGACCGGCATCGAGTCGCCCGGCACGAAGTACCGGAACTCGTCGAAGACACCGTAATTGGGGAGGTGGTGCTTGGCGAAGGTCAGCGCGACCTGCCCGCGGTGCAGCACCGCGGCGGCGTTCTGCGGGGCGCCGGCGGGCTGCCCGTAGCGCGGCTGGGCCGTCTCGGAGCGGTCGAGGTAACCGAGGACGACCGGCAGCTCCCCGAAGCCCTCCGCGTCGAGACGGGCGGCGAGCGCACGCAGCGCCTGACGCGAGGCCTCGACGAAGGACGACCGCAGGGCCAGGTCCTCGACGGGGTAGCCGGTCAGCATCATCTCGGGGAACGCCACCAGATGGGCGCCCTGTTCGGCGGAGTGCCGGGTCCAGTGGACGATCGCCTCGGCGTTGCCGGCGAGATCGCCGACGGTCGAGTCGATCTGATTCAGTGCGAGGCGTAGTTGAGGCACGCGCCCCAGTGTAATCGTCTGACTGACGCGATGTCCTGGCGGGCCGCGCGGTCGCGGAGCCGCCCGCCAGGAACGGGTCAGTGGTGGTAGCCGAGGACCGTCATCATGCCCACGTCCGAGTGGTAGATGTTGTGGCAGTGGAGCATCCAGAGGCCCGGGTTGTCCGCGTCGAACTCCACGGCGATCGAGCTGTTCGGCCGGACGATCGCGGTGTCCTTGCGCGCCCATGCGGCCTCGCGCCGGTGGGAGGCCCGGCGCTCCGGCCCTGCCGATCCCACCAGCCCGAACGAGTGTCCGTGCAGATGGATGGGATGCCACATCTCCGTGATGTTGTAGAACTCCATCCTGACCCGTTCGCCCGCCTTGACCGGATGGCGCTGCCTGGGCGTGTACGGCTTGTGGTTGAAGGCCCAGTTGTACGCGGCCATGTTGCCGGTCAGTTTGAACCGGAGGGTCCGGTCGGGCTCTTTGACGGACAGCGCCACGGATTCGTCCGGCGACAGCTCGCCCGCCTCCACCAGTTTTCCGTCCAGCTCCTTCGGCCGTACGGAGGCGGTGGGCGCCGCGCCCTGTCCGGTACGGAGCAGGGCCAGCGCCGACGCCCCCTTGCCCTCGGCGAGCGCGGTCAGCGGGAACACCCCGTCCCCCGCGGTGACCACCACGTCGTACCGCTCACCCATGCCCAGCAGCAGGGCGTCCGTCGTGGTGTGCCGGACCGGGTAGCCGTCGGTGTGGGTGATCGTCAACCGGTGGCCGCCGAGCGCGACACGGAAAGCGGTGTCGCCGCCCGCGTTGATGATGCGAATCCGGATCCGGTCGCCGGGCTTGGCGGTGAAGGAGGTGGGGGCCTTCGGGATGCGGCCGTTGATCAGGTAGTGCGGGTAGTCGACATTGCCCCCGTGGCTGTCGAGCAGTTCGCTGAACGAATTCTTCATGACCCGAGAGGGGCCGGAGCGGCGCTTGGCGGACTTGGGGGAACCTCCGCGCCCGGCGTCGCCCGAATCGCCCTTGTCATCCATGTCGCTCTTGTCGCCCATGCCGTCATGGCCCATCCCATGGCCCATCCCATGGCCCATCCCGTGGCCCATGCCGCCCCGGCCTCCGCTGAGTTCGTCGAGCACCCCGTCCGGCGTGGAGCCATCGATCCCGTCGACCCAGTCGTCGAGGACGACGACCCACTCCTTGTCGTACTTGAGGGGCTCCTTGGGGTCGTCGACGATCAGTGGCGCGTACAGACCGCGGTCCTGCTGGACGCCCGTGTGCGGATGGAACCAGTACGTTCCCGGATGCGGCACCTTGAAGCGGTACGCGTACTCGGCGCCCTGCTTGATGGGCGGCTGGGTCAGGTCGGGTACGCCGTCCATGTTGTTGCGCACATTGAGCCCGTGCCAGTGCAGGCTGGTCGTCGCCGGAAGGTGGTTGGCGAGGGTGAGCGCCAGGGTGTCGCCGACCGCGACCCGGAGTTCCTTGCCGGGCAGCCGGCCCTCGTAGGCCCAGGAGCTGACGACGAGCCCGCCGCCCAGATCGAGGCGGGAGGGGGTGGCGGTGAGGTGGATCTTGTGTTCGGGGCCGGAGCCCCGCTTGGCCTCGGCCGCGCCGACCTCCTCGTCGTCGGGGTTTACGTACTCGCCCCTGGGCTTCGCGTGGGGGGCGGTCCCGTGGTTCGCACCACCGGCGTGGTTCGTGCCGCCGGCGTTCGCGCCGCCGGCCTTCGTACCGCTGCGGGCCGTGTCGGATTCGCCGGAACAGGCGGCCAGGACTGCCGTACCGGCAGTGGCGACAGCGGCGCCGAGCACGGCGCGTCGGGTGGGTGGAGTACGCATGGCGGAAGCACCTCGGGGTGTTGTCGGTATTTCGGTCTGCTGGGGGAGGGGGAGGCACCCCTCCTATATGCACAGCACCGACAACGAAGCGAGATGGGTCCGCCCCGGCCGGGAAACCGGCCCCGCGGCCGACGACACCCGCGCCACGACGCCCCTGAGGAGGTGAGTGATCCCGATGAGCAGCGCAACGGACGGCGACAACCGTCCGTATGTCGCACATCCACTCAGAGTCATGTCGAGCACCCTACCCCCACCCCGTATGCATCGCGCGCGGAAACGTATCGCCGCAGCAACACAGGGCCCGGCGGCGAGAACGCACAGCGACCCGGCACCCCTCGTGGGCAAGGGGTACCGGGCCATTGGGCTGGGTGATCGCGAGCCGGTCAGCCGGGGGCGTAGACCTTCTCCACCCAGAGGGCGATCTGCTCGTCGGAGAGGTGATGCGCCAGATCGGCTTCGCTGATCATGCCGATCAGCTTCTTGTTCTCGACCACGGGAAGCCGGCGGATCCGATGGGTCTGCATCTCCTCCAGAACCATCTCCACATTCGCCCCCGCGTCGATCCAGCGAGGGGTGCCCCGGGCGAGGTCGCCCGCGGTCATCTTCGACGGATCGTGCCCCATCGCCACACAGCCGACCACGATGTCGCGGTCCGTGAGTATGCCGATCATCCGGTCCTGTTCGCCTTCGGCCGAGATTGGCAGCGCCCCCACTTTGTGGTCGCGCATCAGCTGTGCGGCGCGGTCGAGTGTCTCGTGCGCGGGGATCCATGTGGCCCCGGTGTGCATGATGTCCTTGGCGGTGGTCATGAGGGATTCCTCCTGCGTGCCGGTGGGCATGCTGTACGACCCCGAGCGAACCCATCGTCATGGGCCCGTTCGGGGCACGCGAGCGCTATCACCCGTTCGGGTGCATATGGGGCTCGAGGGAATCTTTCAGGACCGGGGCTTCGCACCTCGTGCCGCGAGCATCCGGGCCATCATGTCCAGCTCGGACTGCTGGGCCTCGACCATTCCCCGGGCCAGCCGCTTCTCCACCTTCACCGTGCACAGCCGGGCGCAGCCGCGGGCCATGTCGACGCCGCCCTTGTGGTGGTCGGTCATCAGCTGGAGGTACAGGATCTCGGCCTTCTTGCCGTTCGCCCCGCGGAGCCGGTCCAGCTCGGTCCTGGTGGCCATACCGGGCATGAGGGAGCCGTCATGGGCCCGGTAACCGGCCCCCGTGCCCGCCATCCCGTCCATTCCTTCCATGCCGTCCATCGTGTGTCCCCCGTGCCCCGCCGCCATCCAGGCCATCGGCTCCTGCCCGGCGGCCGCCTTCGGCAGCTCCCACAGGTCCAGCCAGCCGAGCATCATGCCCCGCTGGTTGGCCTGCGTATTGGCGATGTCGTACGCGAGACGGCGTACCTCCTCGTCCTTCGTACGGTCACGCACGATGAAGGACATCTCGACGGCCTGCTGATGGTGAACCGCCATGTCGCGGGCGAAACCGGCGTCCGCCGAGTCCACCGCGGGCGTGCGCGGGGCGGGCGCGGCGGCGCGGTCCGCGCCGTCGTCCCGCGCGGAGGCGACCGTCGCCACCCCCGCGAACAGCAGCGCGAGCGCGACGGCGGAGCCGGCCACCCACTGGATGCGCCGGTCGCGTCTCACCACGGTCACTGGGCCCCCAGCCCGCCCGTGCACGCGGCACCGGGCTCGGGCGTCTGCGGCCCCTGGACGAACTTGGCGAAGAACTGGTCGACCCGCCGGTCATCGGCGCTGTCCACCGTCACCTGATTGCCCCAGGCGCTCAGCATGATCGTCCCGGCCTGGCCCTCGTACGGGCTCATCAGCGAGTACGGCGTCCTGCCGACCCGCTCGGCCAGCTTCACCACATCGGCGTCCGAGGCCTTGTCCGTGTACGTCACCCACACCGAACCGTGCTCCAGCGAGTGCACGGCGTTCATGTCGGGGATCGGCTTTTTGTATACCTCGCCGTCGCAGTTCATCCATACGGGGTTGTGGTCACCGCCGACCGGGGGCTTCATCGGGTACGTGACGGTCTCGGTGACGTGCTTGCGGGTCAGCTTCTTCGCGTCCCACGTCTTCAGCCCCTCGATCGGCTCGGCGGCGAGCTTCTTCTGCTCCGCCGCGGACGCCTTGGCGTCCTCCGCCTGAACGGCCTTCTTCTTCTCCGACGCCTCGGACTTGTCCAGCACCATGTACGAGCCGAAGCCGACCAGGCCCACGACGACGAGGACGCTCAGGCTTATGGCCAGGACACGGTTGCGGCGCTCCCGCACGCGGTCGGCGTTGCGCATCTGCTCTATGCGGGTCCTGCGGTCGAAGCTCATGTCGTCAGGTCCTTCTGCGAAAGGGCGGGGAGGGACAAGAAGCGGTCGGGAAAACCAGTGCGTACCGGACAGTCGCGAAGCGGCTCCGCCCCGTGCACACCATGGGCGCCGATCGTAGTGGGTGGTCGGGTGCTCCATCTCACGTCGTGTGCGTAATCTGGGTGAAATCCCGGGTCGTGATACTGGAGCTTCTCCCCTACCCCGGGCGGTGGTGCACGGACCGTCTGAACTGCAAGGATGTGGCTATGGACAAGCAGCAGGAATTCGTCCTCAGGACGCTTGAGGAGCGCGACATCCGCTTCGTACGGCTGTGGTTCACCGATGTGCTCGGCTACCTCAAGTCCGTTGCCGTGGCCCCCGCCGAGCTGGAACAGGCGTTTGACGAGGGCATCGGCTTCGATGGCTCGGCCATCGAGGGCTTCGCCCGGGTGTACGAGTCCGACATGATCGCCAAGCCGGACCCGGGTACGTTCCAGATACTGCCGTGGCGCGCGGAGGCCCCCGGCACGGCCCGGATGTTCTGCGACATCCTGATGCCCGACGGTTCGCCGTCCTTCGCGGACCCGCGCTATGTCCTCAAGCGCATCCTCGCCAAGACCTCCGACCTGGGCTTCACCTTCTACACCCACCCGGAGATCGAGTTCTTCCTGCTGAAGGACAAGCCGGTCGACGGCAGCCGCCCCACCCCCGCCGACAGCTCCGGCTACTTCGACCACACCCCGCAGAACGTCGGCATGGACTTCCGCCGCCAGGCGATCACCATGCTCGAATCGATGGGCATCTCGGTCGAGTTCAGCCACCACGAGGGCGCCCCCGGCCAGCAGGAGATCGACCTGCGGTACGCGGACGCGCTCTCCACCGCCGACAACATCATGACCTTCCGCCTGGTGATGAAGCAGGTCGCGCTGGAGCAGGGCGTGCAGGCGACGTTCATGCCGAAGCCGTTCTCGGAGTACCCCGGCTCGGGCATGCACACCCACCTCTCCCTCTTCGAGGGCGACCGCAACGCCTTCTACGAGTCGGGCGCCGAGTACCAGCTGTCCAAGGTCGGCCGCTCGTTCATCGCCGGTCTGCTCACCCACGCCGCAGAGATCTCCGCCGTGACGAACCAGTGGGTCAACTCCTACAAGCGCATCTGGGGCGGGTCCTCCCGCGCGGCGGGCGCCGGCGGCGAGGCCCCCTCGTACATCTGCTGGGGTCACAACAACCGCTCCGCGCTCATCCGTGTCCCGATGTACAAGCCCGGCAAGACCGGCTCCGCCCGCGTCGAGGTCCGCTCCATCGACTCCGGCGCCAACCCCTACCTGACGTACGCGGTGCTGCTCGCCGCGGGCCTCAAGGGCATAGAGGAGGGCTACGAACTCCCGGCCGGCGCCGACGACGACGTCTGGGCGCTGTCCGACGCCGAGCGCCGCGCGATGGGCATCGAACCCCTGCCGCAGAACCTCGGCGAGGCGATCTCGCTGATGGAGAAGAGCGAACTGGTCGCCGAGACGCTCGGCGAGCACGTCTTCGACTTCTTCCTGCGCAACAAGAAGCAGGAGTGGGAGGAGTACCGCAGCGAGGTCACGGCCTTCGAGCTGAAGGCGCTGCTGCCGGTGCTGTAACCGCAGGTCGGCCGCATTGCGGCGACGCGGTGACGATCCGGGCCAGAGGCGTCGTGTCTCTGGCCCGGAGTCCGTTCAATTGCCCTGGGCCGTCTGTGGGCCGTCAGACGCGGTAGCCCCTCGCTGCTCGGCATCAGGTGCGTGTACGTCCGGAGCGTGAGGCCCCACGTGCCCACCTCGTGACGGTGACGACACGGATGCGATGGACTTCGAGATCCGCAAGGTGCGCGTGGTTGCGCAGGGGCCCGTGAAGCTGCGCGGAGAGGAGCCTTGCGGTCGGCGTGGCGACAGGCGCGGTCTTCCTCGGCCAGTGCTTTACCCGCGGCTCGGCGGCGGAACGCGACCGGCAGTACCGCCGCCTCCAGGGACATCTCCGTCAGGTGGCCTCCCCGGCCGGGGAGGCCAGCCGAGGCCGCGACTGAGGTAATGTGACCCCTCCCAACACGGGGACCGACCAAGGAGGTGAGACCCATTACCGCTGTATCAGGCTGGGTGCTCACCCCTCACGATCGCGTGGTCGACCCGACATAATCGACCGCGGAGCGCCCATCGGCTTTCCCGAAAGGCTCCGCTTCATGTCGGTTTCCGCTTCACCGCTCGCCGTTTCCTCCATCGTCACCACACTCCGCGCCGCCGGCTGCGTATTCGCCGAGGACGAGGCGGAGTTGATCGTCTCCACAGCCGCCGACCACGCCGAGCTCGCGGCCATGGTCGAACGGCGGGCCGCCGGACTGCCCCTCGAACACGTCCTCGGCTGGGCCGAGTTCAGCGGTCTTCGGGTCGCCGTGGACCCCGGCGTCTTCGTGCCCCGTCGCCGCACCGAGTTCCTGGTCCGGCAGGCCGCCGCCCTCGCCGGGCCCGGGGCGGTCGTCGTCGACCTCTGCTGTGGTTCGGGAGCTCTCGGCACCGCGCTCGCCGCGACGCTCGACCGGATCGAACTGCACTCCGCCGACGTCGAACCCGCAGCCGTACGGTGCGCCCGCCGCAACATCGGCGACGCGGGCCGGGTGTACGAGGGCGACCTCTTCGAGCCGCTCCCCGGCTCATTGCGCGGCCGGGTGGAGATTCTGCTCGCCAATGTGCCGTACGTACCGACGCAGGACGTCGAACTCCTTCCCCCGGAGGCCCGTATCCATGAGCCACGCGTCGCACTCGACGGCGGCCGGGACGGCCTCGACGTCCTGCGGCGGGTCACCGCCGAGGCTCCGCGATGGCTGGCACCGGGCGGGCATCTGCTGGTCGAGACGAGCGAACGGCAGGCGGCACGGGCCGAGGAGACCGTCGCCCGCAGCGGCCTGATCCCGCGCGTCGTCACCTCTGCCGAGCTGTACGCGACCGTCGTCATCGCGACCCGGCCGGGCTCCACCGCCCCCTCAGGTCCTTCGGCCCCTTTCGGTAGCTGAGTGCGCGCAGCCCGACGCCCGCGACGGGAGGCCTGGGAGGATGTTTGCCCGACGGCTTCGACCAGGTGTCGGGCCGCTGGTCGCACACCGCACCCGTGGCCTACGCCGAGGCCGAATGCTTCGGTGGCCGGGGCGAGCAGCGGGCGGTCGTCCGGGACGGTGGCGCCGTCGTGCCCACCCTGTCGGAGGGGATCGACGTGGTGGTCGAGGGCCGGGCGGAGCGTGTGACGGACGGAGACGAGCTCAACCGGCTGGCCGCGGCCTGGGAAACGCAAGGGCCGGAGCGGGCCTCCCGGTCGGGTCCTTGAAGCGAGCGTGCCCCCGAAGCGCGGACGCGCACCCGCTACGAATTCATCGGTGCGAGGCTAGGCTCGTAACGCTGGAATGTGTGTGGACGGCGAGCGGGAGAGCACGGAATGACGACGGTGCCGGGGCGCAGGAGCAGTACATTCACCCGACTGCTGCGGCACGGTTTCACCGACCCCTCCGCAGCCGAGCGGCTCCTCGACCTGCCCGAGCTGTCGTCCGTACGCTCCGATCCGGTGCTGCTCGACGCCCTCGGGGCCACCGCCGACCCCGATCTGGCACTGCGCGGCGTCGTCCGGCTGGTGGAGGCCGAGGAGCCGGACGAGCGGCAGGTCCTCCTGGACACGCTCGTCACCGCCAAACCGCTGCGGGACCGGCTGCTCGGGGTGCTCGGGGCGTCCGAGGCGCTCGGTGACCATCTCGCCCGCCATCCCCGCGACTGGCATGCGCTCGTCACCTACGAGGCCACCGATCTGCACCCCGGGGTGGCCGAATTCGAGCAGGGGCTCGCCGGGGCCGACGACCCCGACTCGCTGCGCGTCGCCTACCGCCGGTGCCTGCTGGCCATAGTGGCCCGTGACGTGTGCGGTACGACGGACGTCGCCGAGGCCGCCGCCGAACTGGCCGATCTGGCCACGGCGACCCTGCGGGCGGCGCTCGCCATCGCCCGTACGGCCGCACCCTCCGACGCCGCCCAGTGCCGGCTCGCCGTCATCGCGATGGGCAAGTGCGGTGGGCACGAGCTGAACTATGTCTCCGACGTCGACGTCATCTTCGTCGCGGAACCGGTCGACGGCTACGAGGAGAGCGCAGCCGTGCAGGCCGCCACCCGGCTGGCCGCGCACCTGATGCGGATCTGCTCCGACACGACCGTCGAGGGCACCATCTGGCCCGTCGACGCCAACCTCCGTCCCGAGGGCCGCAACGGGCCCCTCGTGCGGACGCTGTCCTCGCACCTTGCGTACTACCAGCGCTGGGCCAAGACCTGGGAGTTCCAGGCGCTCCTCAAGGCCCGGCCGGTGGCAGGCGACCCCGAACTGGGCGCGGAGTACGTCGAGGCCGTCTCGCCGCTCGTATGGCAGGCCGCGGACCGCGAGAACTTCGTCGCCGACGTACAGAAGATGCGCCGCCGAGTCGTCGACAACATCCCCGTCGACCGCGTCGACCGCGAGATCAAGCTCGGTCCCGGCGGGCTGCGGGACGTCGAATTCGCCGTACAGCTGCTCCAGCTGGTGCACGGCCGCAGCGACGCCACCCTGCACAGCGGCACCACCCTGGAGGCCCTTCGGGCGCTCGCCGCGGGCGGCTATGTGGGGCGGGTGGACGCCGTGCAGCTGGACGACGCGTACCGCTTCCTGCGTGCCATGGAGCACCGAATCCAGCTCTACCGGCTGCGCCGCACCCATCTGGTCCCGGAGGACGAGGCGGATCTGCGGCGGCTCGGGCGCTCCCTCGGGATGCGTACGGACCCGATCACCGAGCTCAACCAGGCGTGGAAGCGGCACGCCTCCGTGGTGCGGCGGCTGCACGAGAAACTGTTCTACCGGCCGCTGCTCGACGCCGTCGCCCAGCTCGCGCCCGGCGAGTCCAGGCTCAGCGCGAAGGCGGCCAAGCACCGGCTCGAAGCGCTCGGATACGCCGATCCGGCCGCCGCGCTGCGGCACCTGGAGGCGCTGTCGTCCGGGGTGTCCCGCAAGGCCGCCATCCAGCGCACCCTGCTGCCGGTGCTGCTCGGCTGGTTCGCGGACTCCGCCGATCCGGACGCC
Organism: Streptomyces sp. NBC_01224; assembly: GCF_036002945.1. Lineage (NCBI taxonomy): Bacteria > Bacillati > Actinomycetota > Actinomycetes > Kitasatosporales > Streptomycetaceae > Streptomyces > Streptomyces sp. NBC_01224. Next base: position 6,525,318 of record NZ_CP108529.1, read on the forward strand.
GGGCTGCTCGGCTTCCGCAAGGTGTCCGACGCACTCGGCAAGACTCCCTGGTACCTGCGGCTGCTGAGGGACGAGGGCGCGGCCGCGGAGAACCTCGCCCGGGTGCTCTCGGCCGGCCGGCTCGCCCCCGACCTGCTGCTCCGTGCGCCCGAGGCGGTGGCGATCCTCGGCGATCCGCAGGGGCTGAAGCCGCGCAGCCGGGAGCACCTGGAGCAGGAGGTACTGGCAGCGGTCGGGCGCGCGGAGGGTGCCGAATCCGCCGTCGCCGTGGTCCGCGGGGTGCGTCGGCGCGAGCTGTTCCGGACCACGGCCGCGGACCTCATCGGCTCGTACGGTACGGAGGAGCGCCCCGCCGAGGAGGACCCCGGGGCTCTCGTCGACCGGGTCGGCAACGCTGTCACCGATCTCAACGCCGTCACGATCGCGGGAGCCTTGCGCGCCGTCGTACGCGAGCAGTGGGGGGACACCCTCCCTACCCGGTTCGCGGTGATCGGCATGGGCCGTTTCGGCGGACACGAGCTCGGATACGGCTCCGACGCCGATGTGCTGTTCGTCCACTCACCGCGCGAGGGCGTCGACGAGCAGGAGGCGGGCCGGGCCGCGAACCAGGTGGTGTCCGAGATGCGGAGACTGCTGCAACTGCCCACCGCCGACCCGCCGTTGATCATCGACGCGGATCTGCGGCCGGAGGGCAAGAGCGGGCCGCTGGTGCGTACGCTGAGGTCGTACGAGGCCTACTACCGGCGGTGGTCGCTGGTCTGGGAGAGTCAGGCGCTGCTGCGCGCCGAGCCGATGGCCGGTGACGAGGAACTCGGCCGTGACTTCATCGAGTTGATCGATCCGCTGCGCTACCCGATGGAGGGCCTCGGGGAGGACGCGGTCCGCGAGATCCGCCGTCTGAAGGCCCGGATGGAGTCCGAACGGCTGCCGCGCGGCGCCGACCCGACGCTCCACACCAAGCTGGGGCGCGGCGGGCTGAGCGATGTCGAGTGGACGGTCCAGCTGATGCAGATGCAGCACGGCTGGGTGGAACCGGGGCTGCGGACGACCCGTACCCGCGAGGCGCTGGCCGCGGCGTGCGCGGCGGAGCTGATCTCGGGCGAGGACGCGCAGACGCTGGACGAGGCGTGGGTGCTGGCGACGCGGGTCCGCAATGCGGTGATGTTGGTACGGGGGCGGCCGGGCGACACGTTTCCGTCGGGGCCGCGTGAACTCACGGCGGTGGGACGGTACTTGGGGTACGAGCCGGGGCATGTCGGGGACATGCTGGACGACTACCGGCGGATTACGCGGCGGGCGCGCGCAGTGGTGGAGGAGCGGTTCTACGGGGCGTGAGCGGCGGCCGCTGCGGCGCGGGGCCTTTCCCGGGGCTCCGCCCCGGGCCCCGGTCCTCAAGCGCCGGACGGGCTGAAAATTGCACATCGGCTCCGCCACCGCATCGAGCACATCGAGACCGTGCCGCGGGGCCTGGCCGCCCGGTTCGCCTCGCTCGGGGTGATCGCCTCGATGCAGCCGACGCACTCCGCGTACACCCGTGCCGACCACACCGACGAGTGGTCGAAACGGCTCGGCGACGAGCGGGCCGGCCGGGCCTGGCGCTGCCGGGACCTGCGCGATGCCGGGACGTATCTGGCGCTGGGCTCGGACTGGCCGATCGCCCACTACGACGTACGACAGGTGCCGGCCACGGCCCGGCTGCGGCTGCCCGGGGCGTACGACACCGAGCCGGTCACCGCCGAGCAGGCGCTGACGGGGCTGATGGCACTGGAGGGATGCACCTCGCACGCCGCGGTCGCTGCCGGGGAGCAGGGCGTCGCGGGGCGGATCGCCGTGGGATACCGGGCCGATCTGACGGCGCTCGGGGTGGACCCGGTGCTTGCCCCGGCGGACGAGGTGGGGGAGGCACCGGTGAGGGTCACGGTGTGCGGGGGCGTGTGGTGCACAGGGGGTGAGGGGCGGGGCGGCGTGGAGGGAGTGGGCGCGTGCGGCTCCGCCCCGGACCCCGGCGCCCAATCGTCGGACAGGCTGAAAGATCCTCAAACGCCGGACGGGCTTGAATTGCGCGCTGCCGCGTCCGTCGCCGGGCGTTGCGTCCGGATCGGCGTGCCCGCGGACAGGCCGGCCGGCCGTGACCTCCCCTGCGGCAGCGGAACCCGCTTCGGGAGGTGGTGCGGCAGCGAGCCGTACCAGGCGTACGAGATCGCGTAACCGAAGGCCAGACACGTCATGCCACCCAGCGCGTCCAGCCAGAAGTGGTTGGCGGTCGACACGATCACCAGCAGGGTGATCGCCGGGTAGAGCAGGCCCAGGATGCGCGCCCAGGGGGCGGAGGCCAGCGCGAAGATGGTCAGGCCGCACCAGAGCGACCAGCCGATGTGCATCGAGGGCATCGCCGCGTACTGGTTCGACATGTTCTTGAAGTTGCCCGAGGCCATCGATCCCCAGGTCTGATGGACCAGGACGGTGTCGATGAAATGGCCGCCGTTCATCAGGCGGGGCGGTGCCAGTGGATACAAGTAGTAGCCGAGCAGTGCCACGGCCGTGGTCGCGAACAGGGCCAGACGGGCCGCCGCGTAACGGCCGGGGTGACGGTGGAACAGCCACACCAGCACACAGACGGTGACGATGAAGTGCAGTGTCGCGTAGTAGTAGTTCATCGACACGATCAGCCATGTCACGGAATTCACCGCATGGTTGACCGTCTGCTCCACAGCGATGCCCAGGTAGGTCTCGACCGACCAGATCCAGTCGGCATTGTGCAGGGCCTCGGCCTTCTGCTCGGGGACGGCGTTGCGCACCAGCGAGTACACCCAGTAACTGGCTGCAATCAGCAGGATTTCGAACCAGATGCGCGGCCGGCGAGGGGATCGCAGGGAACGCAGTCTCGCCGGGCCGTCGTTGCGCCGCCAGGCGTTCTGCACGGCGTTCGTCGTGAGGGCCGCCTCGTCCACGATGGGTGACGGGGTGGCCTCCGGCCGGCCTTCCTGTGACGTCACGCTCAATTCACCCATAGGCACAGAGTCTGCCAGAAATATTCTCCCCGCCCGATCATCCTCCGATCGGTTCGGGGCCGCACATCTGACTGCTTGTACTGCGCGCTAGGAGCGGGCGTGCGATCCTGGAACGGCTCCGGAGGCGGAGGCCGGAGCGGGCCCGGGACCTGCGGCCGTTGAACCGCGAACGACCAGTTCGGGCATGAAGACGAACTCGCTGTGCGGAGCGGGTGTGCCGCCGATCTCCTCCAGGAGGGTGCGCACGGCGGCCTGTCCCATTGCCGTGACCGGCTGACGGATCGTGGTCAACGGCGGATCGGTGAACGCTATGAGCGGCGAGTCGTCGAAACCGACCACCGACAGTTGGCGCGGCACCTCCAGCGACAGCCGGCGGGCGGCCCTGATCGCGCCGAGCGCCATCATGTCGCTCGCGCACACCACCGCCGTGCAACCCCGCTCCATCAGCGCCGACGCGGCGGCCTGCCCGCCCTCAAGGGTGAACAGCGAGTGCTGGATCAGCTCCTCCACCTCGTCCGGGGCGAGGCCCAACTGCTCCTGCACGGTGGAACGGAAACCCTCGATCTTGCGCAGGACCGGCACGAACCGCTTGGGTCCTACCGCCAGGCCGATCCGCTGATGGCCCAGCGACACGAGATGCGTCACCGCGAGCCGCATCGCGGCCCGGTCGTCCGGCGAGATGAACGGCGCCTGCACCTTGGGCGAGAAGCCGTTGACCAGGACGAACGGGACGCCCTTGGCACGCAGTTGCTCGTAGCGCTGCATATCGGCCGAGGTGTCGGCGTGCAGCCCGGAGACGAAGATGATGCCCGAGACACCGCGGTCGACCAGCATCTCGGTCAGCTCGTCCTCGGTGGAGCCGCCGGGGGTCTGGGTCGCCAGCACCGGGGTGTAGCCCTGCCGGGTCAGCGCCTGGCCGATGACCTGGGCCAGCGCCGGAAAGATGGGGTTCTCCAGTTCGGGCGTGATCAGCCCGACCAGTCCCGCGCTGCGCCTGCGCAGCCGTACGGGCCGTTCGTAGCCGAGAACGTCGAGCGCGGCGAGAACGGATTCACGGGTGGCCGCTGCAACACCGGGCTTGCCGTTCAGTACACGGCTGACCGTCGCTTCGCTGACCCCCGCCTGAGTTGCGATATCGGCAAGCCGTGCGGTCATGGAAGTGGACTGTACCGGGCGTATGTCGGATTGCCCACCATCCCCAGGAATCGGAAGACCGTACCTGTGGGGTGGTCCGGGGTGGGATCGCGGCAACATCTTGCAAGGTCTTGCGAGCCCGGATTGCAGATCGCAGTCAGATCATCGCACTACGGGATCGTGGGCTGTGGCCTGCCGCTGTCAGGGATTGACGGCTCGCGTCAAGAGGCTTGACGGCAACCGTGAGGACACGCGAATGTAACGATCGGCGACGCTTGCAGAAATCTTCCGCAAACTCTTTCGGCGTTCTTTCATCCTTGTTACGTTCACGTCGACCCGGCGCCGCGACGGAGCGGTACGGCAGTTGAAGGAGTTCAGATGCGACGTGGCATAACGGCCACCGCCCTGGTCGCGGCCCTGGCGCTCGCGGCGACCGCCTGCGGCAGCGACAGCGAGTCCGACGGCACGAGCAAGAGCTCGGGCGAGCTCTCCGGCACGGTGACGTGGTGGGACACCTCCACCGTGGGCAGCGAGGACAAGGTCTTCAAGAAGATCGCCGAGGACTTCACCAAGCAGCACCCGAAGGTCCACATCAAGTACGTCAACGTGCCCTTCGGCGACGCGCAGAACAAGTTCAAGAACGCGGCCCAGTCCGGCTCCGACGCCCCCGACGTCATCCGCTCCGAGGTCGCCTGGACCCCCGAGTTCGCGGACCTCGACTACCTCGCCCCGCTCGACGGCACCGCCGCGCTGCAGAAGCCGGACGACTTCCTGAAGCAGGCCGCCGCGTCCACCAAGTACAACGGCAAGACGTACGCGGTGCCGCAGGTCATCGACTCCATGGGCATCTTCTACAACAAGAAGATCTTCAAGGAGGCCGGCGTCGAGGTCCCCAAGACCGTCGACGAGCTGAAGACCGTCTCCAAGAAGATCAAGGACAAGACCGGCAAGACCGGTATGTACCTGCGCGGCGACGACGCGTACTGGTTCCTCTCCTTCCTGTACGGCGAGGGCGGCGACATGGTCGACGCCTCCACCAAGTCCGTCACCATCGACAACCCCGAGGGCGTCAAGGCGATGAAGGTCGTCAAGGACCTCGTCGACTCCGGTGCGGCCAAGACCGACGCCACGGACGGCTGGGACAACATGCAGTCGTCCTTCAAGGACGGCAAGGTCGCCATGATGATCAACGGCCCGTGGGCCGTCGCCGACACCTACGCCGGCAAGGAGTTCAAGGACAAGGCCAACCTCGGCATCGCCCCGGTCCCGGCCGGCTCCGCCGCGCAGGGCGCCCCGCAGGGCGGCCACAACCTGGCCGTCTACGCGGGCTCGAAGAACCTCGACGCCTCCTACGCGTTCGTCAACTACATGACGTCCGCGGACACCCAGGCCAAGGTCACCAAGGAGCTGAGCCTCCTGCCGACCCGTACCTCCGCCTACGCCAAGCAGGACGTCGTCGACAACGAGATCGTCGGCTTCTTCAAGCCCGTCGTCGATACCGCCGTCGAGCGCCCCTGGATCCCGGAGACCGGCAGCCTCTTCGCGCCGCTCGTCACCGAGTACACCAAGGTCCTGACAGACCAGACCACGCCGGAGAAGGCTGTCAAGACGACCGGCGACTCCTACCGCAAGCTCCTCAAGGGCTGGAAGTAACAGGAAGGCAGGCCGACTGATGGCTGTCCACACCAGCCAGTCGGTGGCGAAGGCCGCGGGCGACGACGTCGCCCGCGGCCGCAGCCGCGGTACTGGCAACCCCCCGCCGCCGAGCAGGCTCCGGCGGGCTCTGTCGACCCACTGGTACGCCTGGACCATGGTCGCCCCGGTCGTCGCCGTGATCGGCGTGATCATCGGCTACCCGCTGGTCCGCGGCATCTACCTGTCGATGACCGATGCCAATGAGCGCAACGTCGAGCGGTCCATCGGTGTCAACCACTCGCCCGCCACGTACAAGTTCGTGGGCCTGGACAACTACACCGAGGCGCTCACGGGCGATCAGTTCCTCGGCACGCTCGGGTGGACCCTGGTGTGGACGGTCTCCTGCGTGGCCATCACCTTCTCCCTCGGTATGGCCCTCGCCAACATCCTCAACCGCCGGATCGCCGGCCGCTCCGCGTACCGGATGGCGCTCATCCTGCCCTGGGCCATCCCCGGCTTCGTCTCCGTCTTCGCCTGGCGCTTCCTCTACAACGAGGACCGCGGGCTGCTCAACAAGATCCTCTCCGGCGGCGGGATCGACGGCATACCCTGGCTGAACGACCCCGCCTGGGCGAAGTTCTCCGTCATCGCCGTCAACGTCTGGCTCGGCGTGCCGTTCATGTTGGTCGCCCTGCTCGGCGGACTGCAGTCGATCCCCAGCGAGCAGTACGAGGCCGCGGAGATGGACGGCGCCACCGCCTGGCAGCGGTTCCGCCACATCACGCTGCCCGGACTGCGGCCGGTCTCCTCCACGGTGATCCTGCTCTCCACCATCTGGACCTTCAACATGTTCCCGGTGATCTACCTGCTGACCCGCGGCGGACCCGGTGAAGCCACCCAGATCCTGGTCACCCAGGCGTACACGTTCTCCTTCGAGATCAGCCCGCGCGACTTCGCGCAGTCCTCCACCTGGGGCGTGCTGATCCTCGTACTCCTGATGATCTTCGCCGCCGTCTACCGGCGAGTCCTGCGCACCCAGGGAGACGACTGGTGACCACCGCCCCCGCAACCACCGTCCCGGCGACCTCCGCGCGGCACTCCGCGCGCAAGGTCCGGCTGCGCGGCGAGCGTTCGCCGATCGCCTCCGTCGGGCTGCACCTCACGCTCGTCGTCGCGTCCGTGATCGCCGTCTTCCCCGTGCTGTGGGTCCTGCTCACCTCGCTGAAGCCCGCCGCGTACGCGACCACCACGGACTTCTTCAAAGAGACGACGTTCGAGAACTACACGAACCTGATCCAGAACACGAAGTTCCTCACCTGGTTCGGCAACTCCCTGCTCGTCGCGGGGCTCACCACGCTTCTCGGCGTCATCATCTCCGCCTCCACCGGCTATGCCGTCAGCCGCTTCCGCTTCCCGGGCAAGCGCGGGCTGATGTGGACGCTCCTGGTCACCCAGATGTTCCCGGTGGCCGTCCTCATCGTGCCGATCTACAACATCATGTCGGGCATGGGGCTGCTGAATCAGCCCGCCGGCCTCGTCATCACCTACCTGACCATCTCGGTGCCGTTCTGCGCCTGGATGATGAAGGGCTTCTTCGACACCATCCCGCGCGAGATCGACGAGTCCGGGCAGGTCGACGGCCTCACACCGTTCGGCACGTTCTGGCGGCTCATCCTGCCGCTCGCCAAGCCCGGCCTGGCCGTCACCGCGTTCTACTCCTTCATCACCGCATGGGGCGAAGTGGCGTACGCCTCAGCCTTCATGGTCGGCGAGGACAACCTCACCCTGGCGGGTGGACTGCAGCTCTTCGTCAACCGGTACGGGGCCCAGTGGGGGCCGATGACCGCCGCGTCCGTGCTGATCGCGATACCCGCGGCCCTGGTCTTCCTCTTCGCCCAGCGCCATCTGGTCACCGGCATGTCCGCCGGAGCCGTCAAGGGCTGACGCAGCACGCCCCGTACGACCCGCACGCACCAAGTCACGGCGTCGCCGGAATCCCGACCCGGTCCCGGCGACGCTCCCCACCCAGACACCCCAGGGACGACATGACCCAGCACCTCGCTGCCCCCTCCACCGGCACGTCCGGCGACGCTCCGGCCCACCAGACCGGCTGGTGGCAGGACGCGGTGATCTACCAGGTCTATCCACGGAGCTTCGCCGACGGCAACGGCGACGGCATGGGCGATCTCGCAGGCGTACGCGGCAGACTCCCGTACCTCAAGGACCTCGGCGTGGACGCGGTCTGGCTCAGCCCGTTCTACGCGTCCCCGCAGGCCGACGCGGGCTACGACGTCGCCGACTACCGCGCCATCGATCCGATGTTCGGCACCCTGCTGGATGCCGACGCGCTGATCCGGGACGCCCACGACCTGGGCCTGCGGATCATCGTGGACCTGGTGCCCAACCACTCCTCCGATCAGCACGAGTGGTTCAAGCGCGCCCTCGCCGAAGGCCCCGGCTCCGCGCTGCGCGAGCGCTACCACTTCCGTCCCGGCAAGGGCGCGGACGGCGAACTCCCGCCCAACGACTGGGAGTCCATCTTCGGTGGCCCCGCCTGGACCCGGACCACCGACCCGGACGGCACCCCCGGCGACTGGTACCTGCACCTCTTCGCGCCCGAGCAGCCCGACTTCAACTGGGAACACCCGGCCGTCGCCGACGAGTTCCGCTCGATCCTGCGCTTCTGGCTCGACATGGGCGTCGACGGCTTCCGGGTCGACGTCGCCCACGGCCTCGTCAAGGCCGAGGGCCTGCCCGACCTCGGCACCCACGACCAGCTCAAGCTGCTCGGCAACGACGTCATGCCGTTCTTCGACCAGGAGGGGGTCCATGAGATCTACCGCTCCTGGCGCACCATCCTCGACGAGTACCCCGGCGAACGCATCGCCGTCGCCGAGGCCTGGACCCCGACCGTCGAGCGCACCGCCAACTATGTGCGCCCCGACGAGATGCACCAGGCGTTCAACTTCCAGTACCTGTCCACCGCCTGGGACGCCGCAGAGCTCCGCAAGGTCATCGACACCTCGCTGGACGCGATGCGTCCGGTCGGCGCCCCCACCACCTGGGTGCTCTCCAACCACGACGTGACCCGGCACACCACCCGGTTCGCCAACCCGCCCGGTCTCGGCACCCAGATCCGCACGGCCGGCGACCGCGAGCTGGGCCTGCGCCGAGCCCGTGCCGCCACCCTGCTGATGCTGGCGCTGCCCGGTTCCGCGTACGTCTACCAGGGCGAGGAGCTGGGCCTGCCCGACGTCACCGACCTGCCCGACGAGGCCCGCCAGGACCCCTCGTTCTTCCGCGCCGAAGGCCAGGACGGCTTCCGCGACGGATGCCGGGTGCCGATCCCGTGGACCCGCGACGGCAGCTCGTACGGTTTCGGCAGCGGCGGCAGCTGGCTGCCCCAGCCCGACAGCTGGGGCGCTCTGAGTGTCGAGGCGCAGACCGGCGACGCGGGCTCCACGCTGGAGCTGTACCGGGCCGCGATCGCCGCCCGCCGGGCGCACCCGGGGCTCGGCGCAGGCACCGCGGTGGAGTGGCTCCAGGCCCCCGAGGGTCTGCTGATCTTCGCCCGTCCCGGATTCGTCTGCACCGTCAACACGACAGGCCGTCCGGTACGCATCCCCGTACGCGGCACCGTCCTGCTGTCCAGCACCCCGGTCGCCGCCGACGGTGCCGAGATCGAGCTGCCCGCGGACACCACGGTGTGGTGGACGGTGTGACCGTCCCCCTGCCCAGAGGCCCTGGGACCGGCGGTGCGCCGAGGCTCTCGGACATCGCCGGCCAGGCGGCGGTCAGCGAGGCGACCGTCAGCCGGGTGCTCAACGGGAAACCGGGCGTCGCTGACACCACGCGGCAGCGGGTGCTCGCGGCGCTGGACGTCCTGGGCTACGAACGCCCCGTACGGCTGCGGCAGCGCAGCGCCGGGCTGATCGGACTGGTGACGCCCGAGCTCACCAACCCGATCTTCCCGGCGTTCGCGCAGTCCGTCGAACAGGTACTGGCCGGGCACGGCTACACCCCGGTGCTCTGCACCCAGCTGCCCGGCGGCGCCACCGAGGACGAGCTCGTCGAGCAGCTCGTCGAACGGGGCGTCGGCGGGATCGTCTTCCTCTCCGGGCTGCACGCCGACATGTCGGCCGACCCGGCCCGGTACGCCGCGCTCACCGACCGCGGCGTGCCGTTCGTCCTGATCAACGGCTACAACGAACGGATCAGCGCCCCCTTCGTCTCGCCCGACGACTCCGCCGCCGTACGGATGGCCGTCGGACACCTCGCCGATCTCGGCCACCGCAGGGTCGGCCTGGCCATCGGACCGCAGCGCTATGTGCCGGCCCGCCGCAAACGGGAGGGCTTCGTCGAGGCCGCCGTGAACCTGCTGGGCCTGGGCCGCGCCGAGGCCGAAATCCTCGTCTGCTCCACGCTGTTCAGCGTCGAGGGCGGCCAGGTCGCGGCCGGTGCGCTGCTCGACCAGGGGTGCACCGGCATCGTCTGCGGCAGCGACCTGATGGCGCTGGGTGTGGTGCGTGCGGCCCGGGAGCGCGGGCTCGACGTGCCGCGCGATGTGTCAGTGGTCGGCTTCGACGACTCGCAGCTGATCGCGTTCACCGATCCGCCGCTGACGACGGTGCGTCAGCCCGTACAGGCGATGGCGGCGGCCGCGGTGAGTGCCCTGCTGGAGGAGATCGGCGGCAGCCCTGTGCAGCGTACGGAGTATGTGTTCCAGCCGGAGCTGGTGGTACGGGGCTCCACCGCCGCGGTCCGCGGCGTCTGAGGTCCGGCCCGAAGGTGTCCGGGCGTACAGGAGAGGCACCGGGAGTCGGCCCTGAATGGGCCGGCGGGGAGTGAGCGACTCCGGGTGCCTCTCTTGTCCGCGACCGGCCCGGCCGGCCGGGCGCGTGGGGTCCGGGGTCACCGGAACCCCCGGCCGACCGGACCGGAGTCGGATCAAACGTAACAGCGCTGCAATGTTTTGCGTAAGACCTTGCAGGAGGAAAACTGCTGGATTTCGTGGATGTAAGCGGGCGGTGTCCAAAGGGTTGACCGAGGCCGGACAGGCTCGTACGGTCTCCACCGCGGCAAGGTTTGCATTCTTGCAGCAAGAACCTTCAGGAGCCTTGAGGGCAGGGCGCGTTGCCACGTGAGGCTGCACCGTCACCCGCATTTCCCCCACAGCAGGAGGAAACATGGCACGCAGACCACTGTCTGCAGCGCTCGCCCTGATAGCAGGCGCCGCCGCTCTCGTGGCCCCCACCACGACCGCCCAGGCCTCCACCCCGGGCGGCAAGGACGTCACCGCCGTTCTCTTCGAGTGGAAGTTCGACTCCGTGGCCAGGGCGTGCACGGACTCCCTCGGCCCGGCCGGCTACGGCTACGTACAGGTCTCGCCGCCGCAGGAACACATTCAGGGCGGCCAGTGGTGGACCTCGTACCAGCCGGTCAGCTACAGGATCGCCGGACGGCTCGGCGACCGCGCATCCTTCGCCAACATGGTCAGCACCTGCCACAGCGCGGGCGTCAAGGTCGTCGCCGACTCCGTCATCAACCACATGTCGGCGGGATCGGGCACCGGCACCGGCGGCTCCTCGTACACCAAGTACAACTACCCCGGCGTGTACTCCGCGGCCGACATGGACGACTGCACCGCGCAGATCAGCAACTACCAGGACCGGGCCAACGTCCAGAACTGCGAACTCGTCGGCCTCGCCGACCTGGACACCGGTGAGGAGTACGTCCGCGGCAGGATCGCCGCATACCTCGACGACCTGCTCTCCCTCGGCGTCGACGGCTTCCGCATCGACGCCGCCAAGCACATGCCCGCGGCCGACCTCGCCAACATCAAGTCGCGGCTGAACAACCCCGGCGTCTACTGGAAGCAGGAGGCGATCTACGGCGCGGGCGAGGCGGTCTCGCCCGACGAGTACACCGGCACGGGGGACGTCCAGGAGTTCCGCTACGCCCGCAGCCTCAAGCAGGTCTTCAACAACGAGAACCTCGCCTACCTGAAGAACTTCGGCGAGGGCTGGGGCTTCATGCCGTCGTCGAAGGCCGCGGTCTTCGTCGACAACCACGACACCGAGCGCGGCGGCGACACCCTGAACTACAAGGACGGCGCCAACTACACCCTCGCCAGTGTCTTCATGCTGGCCTGGCCGTACGGCTCGCCCGACGTCCACTCCGGGTACGAGTGGTCCGACAAGGACGCCGGCCCTCCCAACGGCGGCGCAGTGAACGCCTGTTACAGCGACGGCTGGAAGTGTCAGCACGCCTGGCGCGAGATCTCCTCCATGGTCGGCTTCCGCAACACCGCACGAGGTGAGTCCGTCACCGACTGGTGGGACAACGGCGGCGACCAGATCGCGTTCGGCCGCGGCTCGAAGGCATACGTCGCGATCAACCACGAGGGCTCCTCGCTGACCCGTACGTTCCAGACGTCGCTGCCCGCCGGTGACTACTGCGACATCCAGTCCGGCAACGGCGTCACGGTGAACGGCTCCGGCCGGTTCACCGCGACGCTCGGCGCCAACACGGCCCTGGCGCTCCAGGTGAACGCCCGTACCTGCGTGGGCGGCGGCACCACGGATCCGGGCACCAGCACCTCCGGTGCCTCGTTCGGCGTCGACGCCACCACACAGCTGGGCCAGAACATCTACGTGACCGGCAACCAGGCCGCCCTCGGCAACTGGAACACCGGCAGCGCGCTGAAGCTCGACCCGGCCACGTACCCGGTCTGGAAGCTCGATGTGAACATGCCTGCCGGTACGTCGTTCGAGTACAAGTACCTCCGCAAGGACGCGAGCGGCAACGTCACCTGGGAGAGCGGCGCGAACCGCACCGCGACGGTGCCGTCCTCCAGCAAGGCGACGCTGACGAGCGACGTCTGGCGCAGCTGAACCCGGCGGCCGGGCCGGGGCGGCCGACCATGTCGTCCCGGTCCGGGGGCTGAACCGGGGGCAGGGGTCCACCGCCCCGGGTCGCCCGTACGCCTCCGTGCCGGGCTGCCGCGCCCTGTCGGCCGGTGCGCCGGAAGGGGCCGTGTCGGGGTGATCCCCGCAGGGTGACGCAGTAACAGGACGGTCAGCCACGCTGTCGGGGAGTCTGCGGCACCCGAGGAAACGCCCCGATGCGGCACCGGACCTCGCTCCACCCCACAAGACCGTCCACCCCGAGAACCCCATAACCCTCGCAATCAAGGAGACCCTGCCCCGTGTCCCGTCCCACCCTCAGACGGGGAGTCGTCGCCGCAATCTGCGCGGCGCTCCTCCCCGTCGTCCCGGCGGCATCCGCGTCCGCCGCGCCGAGGCCCCCGGGCCCGCCCTCGGACGCCCGGCTCGCCGCCGAGCCCGCCCGTCACGATCTGACGCGTGAACAGTTCTACTTCGTCATGCCCGACCGGTTCGCGAACGGAGACACCTCCAACGACCGTGGCGGGCTCACCGGTTCACGTCTGGAGACCGGCTACGACCCCACGGACAAGGGCTTCTACCAGGGCGGCGACCTCAAGGGCCTGACCGAGCGGCTCGACTACATCAAGGGTCTCGGCACCACCGCCATCTGGCTCGCGCCGATCTTCAAGAACCGCCCCGTCCAGGGCGCCGGCAAGGACGCATCGGCCGGCTACCACGGCTACTGGATCACCGACTTCACCCAGGTCGACCCGCACTTCGGCACCAACGCCGACCTGTCGAAACTGATCGACAAGGCCCACGGCAAGGGCATGAAGGTCTTCTTCGACGTCATCACCAACCACACCGCGGACACCGTCGACTACGCCGAGAAGACCTACGGCTACCGGCCGAAGGGCGCCTACCCGTACCTCGACAAGGACGGCCGCCCGTTCGACGACAGCAAGGGCCTGGCGAAGGTCGACGCGGACTCCTTCCCGTACACGCCGAAGAACACGGGAAGCAAGGTCCCGGCCTGGCTCAACGACCCGACGATGTACCACAACCGCGGCGACTCGACCTACGCCGGTGAGTCCACCACGTACGGCGACTTCTCCGGCCTCGACGACCTGTGGACCGAGCGGCCCGAGGTCGTCTCCGGCATGGAGAAGATCTACGAGAAGTGGGTCCGGGACTTCGATATCGACGGCTTCCGGATCGACACCGTCAAACACGTCGACCTGGATTTCTGGACCCAGTGGGCGACCGCCCTGGACGCCTACGCGGCCAAGCACGGGCGCAAGGACTTCTTCATGTTCGGCGAGGTCTACTCCGCCGACACCGCCATCACCTCGCCCTACGTCACCCGGGGGCGGCTCGACGCGACGCTCGACTTCCCGTTCCAGGAAGCGGCACGCCAGTACGCCTCGCAGGGCGCCCCGGCCTCGAAACTGGCCGCCGTCTTCGGCGACGACTACCGGTACACCACCGACAAGGCCAACGCCTACGAGCAGGTCACCTTCCTCGGCAACCACGACATGGGACGCATCGGCTCCTTCCTGAAGCAGGACAACCCGAAGGCCGATGACGCGGAACTCGTCAAGCGCGCACAGTTCGCCAACGAGCTGATGTTCCTCAGCCGCGGCAACCCCGTCGTCTACTACGGCGACGAGCAGGGCTTCACCGGCGCGGGCGGCGACAAGGACGCCCGCCAGACCATGTTCGCCTCGAAGACCGCCGACTACCTCGACGACGACCAGCTGGGCACCGACCGCACCCATGCCTTCGACGCGTACGACACGAAGCACCCGCTCTACCGGAACATCGCCGCGCTCTCCGAGCTGACCAGGAAGAACCCGGCTCTGCGCAACGGCGTCCAGACCGAGCGCCATGCACAGGACTCCGTCTACGCGTTCTCCCGCACGGACGCCGAGCAGGGCCACGAGTACGTCGTCGCCACGAACAACGGCACCGGGCCGAGGACCGTCGAGCTGCTCACCGCGTCGGCCGGCATGAACTTCCGTACCCTGTACGGTGGTTCGGGTACGGTCCGTAGCGGCGCCGACAAGAAGATCACCGTCACCGTGCCCGCCCTCTCCAGCATCGTGCTGCGCGCGGGGAAGGCGATGGGCGACCCCACTGCCAGGCCCTCGGTCACCCTGAAGGCGCCCGGCGCCGGAGCCACCGGCACCGTCGAGATCTCCGCCGACGTCGACGGCGGACAGCTGAACCGGGTTGTCTTCGCCGCCCAGGCCGGCAACGGGAAATGGGTCACGCTCGGCTCCGCCGACCATGCCCCGTACAAGGTCACCCAGACCGTGGGCGACACGGTGCCCGCCGGAACACCCTTGCGGTACAAGGCGGTTGTCGTCGACCGTGCCGGCCGCACCGCGAGTGCCCTCGCCTCGTCCACCGCGGGACAGGTACCCGTCGCCGGGAAGCCCGTCGCGGTCGAGCGCGACTACGCCGTCGTCCACTACAGGCGTACGGACGGCGACTACGACGGCTGGCGGATCCGGGCGGGCGACAAGTCGGCCGGGTTCACCGGGCGGGACGCCTACGGGGCCTTCGCCTGGATCAGGCTCGACGAGGGCGCCTCCTCCCTCCCGTACACCGTGGAGAAGTCCGGCACCGCCGACGGTCCCCAGCGCACCGTCGACCTCGCGAAGACCGGACAGGTCTGGATCGAGCAGGGCAAGGACGGCCAGGCCGACGAGGCCCCTGACGGCGCCTACCCGCCACAGGACACCACAAAGGCCGTACTGCACTACTACCGCGCCGACGGCGACTACGACGGCTGGGGGCTGCACACCTGGACCGGCGCCAAGGACCCCACCGACTGGGCCAAGCCGCTCCAGCCGGCGAAGAAGGATGCCTTCGGCGTCACCTTCGAGGTGCCGCTCACCGACGGCGCGACCTCGCTCAGCTACATCCTGCACAAGGGCGACGAGAAGGACCTCCCCAGCGACCAGTCGCTCGACATCGCCACCTATGGGCACGAGGTCTGGATGCTCGGCTCCACGCCCGGCTATCTGCTGCCGCAGACCGGCGGCGTACCCACGCCCGACCTCACCAAGGCCGAGGCGCAGTGGATCGACTCCGACACCGTCGTGTGGAAGGTGAAGGCGACCGAAGCCACCAGCCAGCAGCTCGTCTACGCACCGGGCGGCGGCATCTCCGTCGTCGACGGGGCACTCTCCGACGAGGGGCAGTGGCTGCGGCTCGCACCGTCCGCGCTGACCGACGCGCAGAAGGCGAAGTACCCGCACCTCAAGGACTATCCGGCGTTCACCGTCGACGTCCGCGACCGGAACAGGGTGCGTGAGGCGCTGCGCGGCCAGCTGATCGCCACCCAGCGCGCCGCCAACGGGGCGCTGCTCGCCGCCACCGGCGTACAGAGCGCGGGAGTGCTCGACGACCTCTACGGGAAGAACGCGGCCACCGCCTCGCTCGGCCCGGTCTTCGACCACGGCCGCCCCACGCTGTCCGTCTGGGCGCCCACCGCCCGTACCGTCTCCCTCGAACTCGACGGCCGCAGCGTCCCGATGCGCCGCGACGACCGCACCGGCGTCTGGTCCGTCACGGGCACGAAGAAGTGGACGGGCAAGCCCTACCGTTACGTCGTGAAGGTCTGGGCACCCACCGTCCAGAAGATCGTCACCAACAAGGTCACGGACCCCTACTCCACCGCCCTGACCACGGACTCCGCGCGCAGCCTCGTGGCCGACCTCGACGACCCGGGCCTCGCGCCGAAGGGCTGGTCCGGGCTGAGGAAGCCCGCCGCCGTCCCGCTGCGTGACGCCCGGATCCAGGAGCTGCACATCCGCGACTTCTCGATCGCGGACCGGACCTCGAAGCACCCCGGCGAATACCTCGCCTTCACCGACACCCGCTCCGACGGGATGAAGCACCTCAAGCAGCTCGCCGACTCCGGTACCGGTTACGTCCATCTGCTGCCCGCCTTCGACATCGGCACCATTCCCGAGAAGAAGTCCGCCCAGCAGAAGCCGGCCTGCGATCTGTCCGTGTACGCCCCCGACTCCGAGGAGCAGCAGGCCTGCGTGGCGAAGGCCGCGGCGCAGGACGGCTTCAACTGGGGCTACGACCCGCTGCACTACACCGTCCCGGAGGGTTCGTACGCCTCCGACCCGGAAGGCACCAAGCGCACCGTCGAGTTCCGGCAGATGATGCAGGGGCTGAACGGCGCGGGCCTGCGGACCGTCATGGACGTCGTCTACAACCACACCGTGGCCTCCGGCCAGGACGACAAGTCCGTGCTCGACCGGATCGTGCCCGGCTACTACCAGCGGCTGCTGGAGGACGGCACCGTCGCCACCTCCACCTGCTGCGCCAACACCGCACCCGAGAACACCATGATGGGCAAGCTCGTCGTGGACTCGGTCGTCACCTGGGCCAAGGAGTACAAGGTCGACGGCTTCCGCTTCGACCTGATGGGCCACCACCCCAAGGCCAACATCCTCGCCGTCCGCAAGGCGCTCGACGCGCTGACCGCGGCCGAGGACGGCGTCGACGGCAAGAAGATCATCCTGTACGGGGAGGGCTGGAACTTCGGCGAGATCGCCGATGACGCCCGCTTCGTCCAGGCCACTCAGAAGAACATGGCCGGCACCGGCATCGCCACCTTCTCCGACCGGTCCCGCGACGCCGTCCGCGGCGGCAGCCCCTTCGACGAGGACCCGGGCGTGCAGGGCTTCGCCACCGGCCTCTACACCGACCCCAACACCTCCACCGCCAACGGCACGAAGGCCGAACAGAAGGCCCGGCTGCTCCACTACCAGGACCTGATCAAGGTCGGCCTCACCGGCAACCTCGCCGGCTACACCTTCACCGACTCCTCCGGCAGCACGGTCAAGGGGTCCGGCGTCGACTACAACGGCGCCCCGGCCGGATACGCCGCGGCCCCCGGTGACGCCCTCGCCTACGCCGACGCCCACGACAACGAGTCGCTGTACGACGCACTCGCGTTCAAGCTCCCGGCGGGCACATCAGCGGCGGACCGGGCCCGTATGCAGGTCCTGGCGATGGCGACGGCCACCCTCTCGCAGGGGCCCTCGCTCTCCCAGGCGGGCACCGATCTGCTGCGTTCCAAGTCCCTGGACCGCAACTCGTACGACAGCGGTGACTGGTTCAACGCCCTGCACTGGGACTGCCGCGACGGCAACGGCTTCGGCCGCGGACTGCCCCCGGCCGCCGACAACGAGTCCAAGTGGTCCTATGCCAGGCCGCTGCTGACCGGGGCCGCGCTCACCCCCGGCTGCGCACAGATCAACGGCGCGTCCGCCGCGTACCAGGACCTGCTCACCATCCGCTCCACGGAGAAGGATTTCGACCTCTCCACCACCGAGCAGGTCCAGTCCGCCCTGTCCTTCCCGCTCTCCGGGAAGGACGAGACACCGGGTGTGATCACGATGAGGCTCGGAAAGCTGGTGGTCGTCCTCAACGCGGCCCCCGGCGCCGAGACCCAGAAGATCGCCGGTCTGGCCGGGCAGCAGTACATCCTGCATCCTGTCCAGGCTGCGGGCGCGGATTCTACCGTCAAGAAGTCGACGTACGAGAGGAGTTCGGGAAGCTTCACCGTCCCGGGACGCACAGTGGCGGTGTTTTCCCTGAGTTGAGCCGTACGGGACTACGTTGAGAGGCAGCAGCCGCCGGGGAGTGCCGCAGCACCGCACTCCCGGGCGTGCCCTCCTACCCCCGGCCGGTCCCGGCCCCTTTCCGGTACGCCAGGCGTCCTCCCATGCCTGCGCAGTACGGGAATCAGGGGCCGGGACCGGCCGGTCCACCTGTTTCAGCGACGGTGACCATGGCGAGCAACATCCCCGAGGAGACAACGAGCTTTGTCGGACGGAAAGCGGAACTCGCCAGGCTCGAACACAGCCTTGCCGCGCACCGGCTGACCACACTCACGGGCAGCGGCGGTGTCGGCAAGACCAGGCTCGCGGTCCGCGCGGCCCGGCACGCGGCGGCCGGACACCGCGACGGCGCCCGGTGGGCGGATCTCTCGCCGCTCCACGACGACGGGCTGCTCATCGCGACCGTCTCCGACGCGGTCGGGCTCTGCGACCACACCCTGCGCATGCCCATCGACGCTCTTTGCGAATGGCTCGTCGACAAGGAACTGCTGCTGGTCCTCGACTCGTGCGAGCATCTGCGCTCCGCGTGCGCGCATCTGCTCGGCGAAATCCTCACCACGTCACCCGGCCTCACCGTGCTCGCCACCAGCCGGCAGCCCCTGGGCATCAAGGGCGAGCAGCTCGTCGAGGTGGAACCGCTGCCCGTCGAGGGCGCGGCCGACGCACTGGCCCTGTTCCGGGACCGGGCAGCCGCGGCGGCCCCGGGGCTCGCACTCGACGCGCCGGGCAACGCCGAGGCCGCCGCCGAGATCTGCCGCCGCCTCGAAGGCATTCCGCTCGCCATCGAACTCGCGGCGGGAGCCCTCTGCCGGGAAACCGTCGAGCAGGTCGCCGTACGGATCGGCTCCCGATTCGACGTACCGACCGACGAATCGCTCCGGCTGCCGCGCCACCGCACCCTGCGCACCGCCATCGGCTGGAGCCACGAGCTGTGCACACCGCTGGAACGGCTGCTCTGGGCCCGGCTGACCGTCCTGCGCGGCGATTTCGACGAGGCCGCGGCCCGCGAGATCTGCGCCGAAGGGCCGCTCACCGAGGACGGTGTGACCGAGGCACTGAACGGCCTGGTCGCCAAGTCGGTCGTCGGACGGGACGGCGTACGGCACCGCATGCTCGACACCATCCGCGAGTACGGACGGATGTGGCTCGCCGAGCTCGGCGAGGAACGGACCGCCGCCGACCGGCACGCCGCCTGTTTCCTCAGCCTTGCACGCCACGCCCACGCGGGCTGGACCGGCGACGAACAGATCACCTGGTACCACCGCATCGCCGAGTCGCACGCCGACCTGTGTGCCGCCCTCGACCACCTGCTGGTCCATGACACCGGAGCCGCCCAGGAGATGGCGGGCCGGATCGGCTTCTTCTGGTGCTGCTGCGGCCATCTGCCGCAGACCCGCGAATACGCCCGGCGCGCCCTGGACGCCGGACCGGCCGAAGGACCCCACCGCACCCGCGCACTGTGGGTGCTGGGCATCACCGTCATGCTCCAGGGCGACTACCCGGCCGCCCGGCGCCTGGGCAGGGAGTGCACCAGGGCGGCGGCCCGCGACGGTGCCGACGAAGGCATCCTCGCCGCCGCCTATCTGTGCGGCCTCACCCATCTGATGACCGGCCGCCCCGAGGCGAGCCTTCGCAGGATCGACCGGGTACTGCGCACCACCGGCACCGCCACCCCGCTCGAAACGGCCTACCGGCTGCGCTGCCGGCTCATCACCGTCTTCGCCCTCACCAGCCTGGGACGGCTGGACGAGGCGGAGACGGCGGCCCTGGTCCTGCGCGCGGCCTGCGAGGCCCAGGACGAGTGCTGGACCCGTAGTTACGTCGACTACCAACTCGCGCTGATCGCCCTGCTGCAGGGCGACGCAGACGCCTCCGCCGCCCACGCCCGCTCGATGCTCGCGGGCAAGCACCGCCTCCGGGACAGCTTCGGCATCGCGCTCGGCCTGGACATTCTGGCCGCGGCGATCGCCGCCCAGGGGGCGGGCGCCCGCGCCGCCCGGGTGTACGGCACGGGACAGGTCTACTGGCGCATGGTCGGCCACCCGCAACGCGGCACCCCGGAACTGGGCCCCCTGCGTGAGGCCTGCGAACGCCAGGCCCGCGCGGCCGTCGGCGACGCCGCCTACCAACGCGCCTTCGAAAGGGGCCGGGCGGACAATGCGGAGGTGGGCCTCGCGGCCGCGCTCCAGGGCGAACTGCTCACGTAGGGCCTGAGGGAACCCAGGGCATCCGGATCAAGAAACGAATCCTCTTGTGCGGTCATGCCGGTCAGCGTAAATGTGAGGTCGGACAACCGGCCGTACCCGCTGTACCCGCACCCAGGAGCGCATGATGCCGCAGATCACCGTCGACTACTCCGCCGAGCTCGACGACGGCTTCGACCGCCGCGGTTTCGCACTCGCCCTGCACCCGCTGGTCGCCGAGACGGTCACCACGAAGATCGCCGCCTGCAAGACCCGCTTCCGGCGCATCGAGGAATTCGTGGCGGGCGACACGGCCACCGGCGAAGCGGTCCTGAACATTTCGATCGCCCTGCTGCCCGGCCGTACCGAAGAGCTCAAGGCACAACTGACCGATTCCGTACTGGAGCTGCTGGCCGCCCACCTCAAGCCCGTCGACGGCGTCACCGTCCACGCGTCGGCGGAGACCCGCGATCTGGACCCGTCCTACCGCAAGCGCTGAGCCGTACGGCTGTTACGGCAGCCGCTGCACGGGAACGGCCGGCACGGCGGGCGCCAGAGCGGAGAGCCGGTTCAACAGCTCCCCGAACGGTCCGTCCGCCGGCTCCTGCGCGAAGACCCGCAGCACGATGCCCGCCAGCTCCGTGTTGTACGCGGCACTCACCACGGCCAGCGCCGCGAAGTCGTGCACCAGCTGCATCTCCAGCTCCTCGCGCGGAATCCGCCGCCCGTCCAGCCAGATCAGCGCCGTCGACTCGGCCAGCGAAACCCACGACCGCACGACCAACTCCAGCCGTGCTGGGGGATCTTCAACCCCCAGATGGGCCAGGATCTGCTCGTAGGCCGCCTGCCGCACCCCGTCGATCATGGCGTTCGCCGTCGACGACCCGACCGCGGGCCCGCCCCGCATCAGCGCCGAGAACCCCGGACCGTGCTCCTCGACAAAGTCGAAGAACCGCCCCATCACCCTCAACAGCCGTTCCCCGAGCGGACCTTCACGCGGCTCAACGAACCGCGCCGCCAACTCGTCGGCCGCCCGCCGCAGCGCCGCCTCGTACAGGCTCTGCTTCCCCGGGAAGTAGTGATAGACCAACGGCCGCGAGATCCCCGCAGCGGCCGCGATCTCGTCGATCGACACCTCGTCCGGGGAGCGGTGACTGAACAACTCCAGCGCGACACCGATCAACTGCTGCCTGCGCTCCTCGACGCCCATCCTGCGCCGCACCCCGGTCGTCATGGTGGACAGGGTACCCAGTGGGGTGGTGGGGGAGGCGTGGTGGGCCGGGGCCGACGAGGACGTGGAGCGGCAGCCTGTCTCCACGCCTAGAGATCCAGCACCAGCCGCTGGCCCCGGCACCGCGACACGCAGATCAGCATCGAGTCCTCCCGTTCCGAGTCCGTCAGCAGTTCGTCGCGGTGGTCGATCTCGCCCTCCATAACGTGCTGTTGGCACGTCCCGCAGAAGCCCTGTTCACAGGAGTACGAGACATACGGCAGCTCTTCGCGCACCGCGGCCAGTACCGACTGGCCCGCCGCCACCTGGACCGTGCGGCCGGAGCGGCGCAGTTCGACCTCGAAGGGGCCGGAGTCGGCCGAGTTCGTGGTCGCTGCCGTGAAGCGTTCCAGGTGCAGCGTGCGGCCGGGCGGGAGGGCGGCGGTGACCGCGTCCATCAGGGGCTCGGGGCCGCAGCAGTAGACCGCTGTGCCCTCCGCGGTGTCCACCAGGGCCGCGGCCGTGTCCGGGTGGCCCGCCTCGTCCCCGGGGACGATCGTCACCCGGTCGCCCTCCGTGCCCAGCTTCTCGATCTCGTCCAGGAACGGCATCGTGGCGCGGGACCGTCCGCCGTACAGCAGCCGCCAGTCGGCGCCCGAGTCGGCGACGGAACGCAGCATCGGCAGGATCGGGGTGATGCCGATGCCGCCCGCGATGAAGAGGTACGCGGGGGCTTCGGCGAGGGGGAATCGGTTGCGGGGGGCGCGGACCTCGATCTCCTCGCCCTCGTGGAGCCGGCCGTGGACCTCGCGGGAGCCGCCCCGGCCGTCCTCGACCAGGCGGGTCGCGATGGTGTACGTGTCGGGATCGGCGGGGTTCCCGCAGAGGGAGTACTGGCGGACCAGACCGGAGGGCAGCAGGAGGTCCAGGTGCGCGCCGGGCTGCCAGGCGGGCAGGTCGGGTCCCTCCAGGCGGAGTTGGACCACGCCGTCGGCGGGTTCGGTCCGCTCGGTGATCAGCAGGCGGCGGGTGGTGGTGGAACGGCGGCCGGAGTGGCCCGAGACCGGGTTCTCCAGGGCCGGCAGCGGCCAGAGCGGGGAGTTCTCGATACGGTGGCGCATGGCCCGCTTCGCGAGCAGCGCGGCGCCGGCGACGAGGACGACGGTGCGCAGACGGGGCAGGGGGAGGGGCATGGTCAGCTGGTTCCCGTCGTACGGGCCTCGGCGGCCGTGGCCGCGGGCGAGTGGGCGAGATAGTCGACTGCCTGGGCCGTACTGCCCTCCTGCGAGGGGTGGTAGGCGTGACTCAGATAGCGGGGGATGGAGCGCAGCAGATCACCGGTCGCGGGCAGGGTGCCGCGCCTGCCGCTGATGTAGAACTCCTTGAACGACGCCTTGCCGTGCAGCAGGCTCGGGTCGTTCTCCATGAAGAAGCGCGTGCCGCGCTGCCAGAGGAAGAGCAGCGCGGCGAATGCCGCGGCCCAGGTCCGTATTCGTCGCCGGTAGCCGCCGTCGACATGCATGAACACATCGAAGGCGACCGAGCGGTGCTCGACCTCCTCCGCACCGTGCCAGCGCAGCAGATCCAGCATGGTCGGGTCGGCGCCGCGCCGGTCCAACTCGTCGGCGTTCAGCACCCAGTCGCCGAGGAACGCGGTGTAGTGCTCGATCGCCGCGATCGTCGCCACCCGCTCCATCAGCCACCACTTCCGCGCCCGGCCCGGCGGCAGCGTCCGGTCGCTGAGGAGCTTCTCGAAGAACCAGTCGACCTGCGCGGTGTACGGCGTCGGATCCAGACCGAGCTGCTTCAGACGGGGCAGGACGTCGTCGTGGGCCTGGGAGTGCACGGCCTCCTGGCCGATGAACCCGATGACATCCTGGCGCAGCTGCTCGTCGTGGATGTACGGCAGCACCTGTCGGTACACATGGATGAACCAGCGCTCCCCGGCGGGCAGCAGCAGATGGAGCACGTTGATGGTGTGCGTGGCGAACGGGTCGCCCGGTACCCAGTGCAGAGGCGTCTTCTCCCAGGCGAAGGAGACCTTGCGGGCCTTGAGCTGCGTCCGCTCCGACGCGACCGGCGCTGGCTGCGTGTTAGACATGTTGTCAATGTACTGATGGGTAAGCCGCGGGAACAGGGTCGTGCAGCGAATACCTGACCCCCCGGGGAAGGCCGGGCGTCAGCGCAGGGCGGCGACCCGACTGCCGTCCGTCAGCGTCCCGTTCAGCCGTGCCCGGTCGCCCGCCCTGGCCGGTACGGCGAGGAGACGGCTGTCGGACCGCCCCTCCACCCCGCCCGAGGTGGTGAGCGAGGCGAACTGCTCGCTGCCCGCGGCCAGTACGTACCAGCGTCCGCCGTGCGACTTCCACAGCACCCCGGCCAGCACCCGTGGATCGCGCATCCCGCAGGCCGGTGTGTCCTCGGCCCGGGCCGCGACCGCCCCGGGCGGGCCGCCTGTTGCGACGGACGGTGCCGATACGGCCTGGAACTGGGCGAGGACCCGGCTTCCGGTGCCGCGCCAGGTCTCCGCCCTGGTGCAGAGCCAGTGCGCGGAGCCGTTGTCCTCGGGCAGCAACTGCTCGGCGTACTGCCAGGAGTTCACCGACCGTACGCCGTGCGAACGGACCGAGAGCAGCAGGCAGGCGGTCCGCGCCCAGCTGTCCCGCTCCGCCCGCCCGGAGACATCGTGCGCCGCGGACGGCGGGCCCGACGTCAGCCGGGCGGGGGTCAGCTCGCCGAGGTCCGTCATCAGACGCGTCGCCGAGCCGTCGCGCAGCTCGATCGCATCCCAGGCGTGGCAGCTCCCGGCCGTCGCCGGGCTGGTCAGCGCGGCGGTCACGCCGTCGGGGGTGCGGCGCAGCGGCCGCGGAGCGCTGCCCGGCGCGAGCAGGTTCCGTACGGAGACCGCATGCACCCAGGGCGCGGTGAGATAGCGGACCCGGTCGCGCGTACGGCCCGCGATCAGGGCGCCCGCCGAGGCCATGTCCGCACCGTCGACCCGGGCGAAGTCGAGTGCCACGCCCTCGGCCGGGGAGGCGTCACGCGGCTCCGCGTACCGCACGATGCGCAGCCCGTCGTAGAACAGCACCACCGTCGCCCGGTCCACCTCGCCCGCGTACAGCAGCTGAGGCGCCCCCATCGGCGGCCCGACAGGTGTCCTCGGAGTCGCCGACGCACGCACCGCGGCGTCCGGATGCGCCCATACGGTGAGCGCCCGGCGCAGCAGCCGGGTGTCTTTGGCGCGGTCGCCACGGGTGGGCCAGGAGGTGAAATCGGTACGG
The DNA here is from genome assembly GCF_036002945.1 of Streptomyces sp. NBC_01224. NCBI lineage: Bacteria > Bacillati > Actinomycetota > Actinomycetes > Kitasatosporales > Streptomycetaceae > Streptomyces > Streptomyces sp. NBC_01224. Next base: position 6,550,310 of record NZ_CP108529.1, read on the forward strand.
GGCGAGCGCCGCCAGAACGTAGCCGAAACCCGGTGCAACGCACCCGGATCCAGGGCCTGTTCGGCGGCGGCGTTACGGGTGTACGGCGATACGGGCGCAGTGCCGCGCCCCCGGCCTTTGCCCGCCCAGCCGTCGCCCGGCAGCCCCAGCAGCGCCCCGCACACCAGCAGCGCCGCGACGGCCGCCACCGTCGCCTTCGCGTGCTGTCGGCGGCGCAGCAGATCCGGTGGGCGGGCCTGGAGCGAACAGGGGTCGAACTCCGGGGAGTCGAGCAGCGCGTACGGAGCCGAAACGCCCTCCGCCTCCGCGAGCGCCGCATGCGGGTCCGTCACCCCGGCAGCGGCGAGCACCCGCCGCACCTCCGCATCGGGCAGCCGCTCCAGCCCACGCAGCACGCAGGCGGCGCGGGCGGGAGCGGAGAGGGCCGACAGGGCCTGTTCCAGGGCGAGTTCATCCGATCCGCCGGAATGCGGGAACAGCCGCAGCCCCCACACCAGCGGAAGGAGGGGTGTCACCCGGAGGCGGCGCAGCGGACGGCCCGCCTCCAGCGCCCCACGCAGCACCCTCCCGCGGACGTACGCAAAGGACGGGTCCACCACCACCACAGCACCGGCGGACCTGCGCGGTGGTGGGGCGCCGCCCTCGGCCACACACCCTGCCTTGCGCCCCGACAGCAGCGCCCGCTGGGCCAGGGCGTGCGCTGTCAGAACACGGCGATGGCACCCGAGGGACGGCGGCAGTACGAGATAGCCGAGCCGGACCAGTCGCGGATAGTGCTCGACGAGCGCGGCCCCGGCCTGCTCCACACCGGCCGGGCCGGCTGCGGAAGGTACCTCTGACAGTGGGCGCACGTTCAACAGAACGAGCGAATCGTGCGATGGTCACCCCGGTGCGCTCATGTGCGATGCGCCGGGGCACCCGCTCACGACAACTGCCATCCGCTGAACTCGACAGTGCCGCGCAAGGTTCAGGGAGCCGGCGGAGCCCGGGGTCGCGAGGCTGTTGCGCACCACGATGCCCGACCGCGCCCGGCCCCCGGTGTTCTCCTGCGTGTCGATGCGTACCGTCGCGCTCGACCCGTCGGCCCACGCCCCCTCCCGGTACGCCGTACCGAACTGGGTGGTGCCCTTCCACAGGTCCTGGTCCGCCCCCGGCGCGCGGTCCGTTCAGTCGGTCGCGGATTTCATGGGAATCTCCATCCGTACACCGGATGGAATGCGCAAGTCTCAGGCGAAGGCCGCCATTTGGGGATCCAATGGCGCCCCGGTCATCCGGTTGCCCAGTGTCGACATCGTGTACGCGCCGATGCCCAGGACCACTTCCAGTGCGTTGCGGGCGGTGTACCCGTGCGCCAGGAACGCCTGGAGCGTCTTCTCGTCGACGGCTCCGGACGTCGCGATCACCGAAAGGGTGAACTTCCTTACGGATTCAAGTCGTTCATCGGGCAGGGCGCGTGCCTCCGGCTCGCGCAGGGCCGTGATCAGCTCGGGGTCCGCACCGAGTGCGGTGAGCTTCGCGGTATGCATCGCCACACAGACGTGGCAGTCGTTGCGGGTCGCCATCGTCATGATCAGGACCTCTCGGGAGAGCGGGTCCAGGGTGGAGGACTCGAAGATGGCGCCGATCTTCAGGAAGCCGTCGAGCAGCTCCGGTGATGCAGCGAGCCGGGCGACGGCGGCGGGTAGATAGCCCTGCTTCTTCGCCACCGCCTCCATGGTGCGGCGGGCGGCGGCGGGGGCGGATTCGAGGGTGTGGTCGGGGAACGCGGATGCGGGCATGGCAGACCTCTCCTGTGGATGCGCACGCTAAAATCGACAACGTGATTGACGAAAAAGTAAACCAGGTTGTCGAGTTTCACAATGGCTGAGCGAGAGGGCGAGCCGGGCGCACGGTCGTCCACGGGCGGCGGGGCGGGCTTCGAGCTGCCCCTGCTGCTGTTCGCCGGATTCCGCTCGATCATCGACGAGTTGCACCATGAGCTGGCCGAGCACGGCCACCCCGACGTGCGGCCCGCGTACGGCTTCGCGCTCCAGGCCGTCGGCCGTGACGGTGCGACCGCCAGCGAGATCGGCCGACGGCTCGGGGTCTCCAAGCAGGCCGCCGGGAAGACCGTCGAGAAGCTCGAAGGTCTCGGGTACGTGGAGCGCGTCGACGATCCCCGGGACGGCCGGCGCAAGCTGGTCCGGCTGACCGTGCGGGGCATCGACGTCCTGGTCAGATCGGCCGAGGGGTTCGACCGGCTGCGCGCCGAATGGGTCCGGGTGCTCGGTGCCGACCGGGTGCGTGCGATGGAGGCCGATCTGCGTGCGATGGCGCCCGCGAGCGCGTTCCGGCTCGATGCGGCGGGGTGGTTCACGGGTTGACTCGACTTCCGGGGCGGCGGGTGTGACTCAGCCCCGGTCCAGATAGGCGAGCACCGCGAGAACACGGCGGTTGTCGTCGTCGGACGGCGGCAGGCCGAGCTTCCCGAAGATGTTCGAGGTGTGCTTGGCCACCGCCCGCTCCGTGATCACCATCTGCGAGGCGATCGCCGCGTTCGAACGGCCTTGTGCCATCAGCCCCATCACCTCCAGCTCGCGCGGAGTCAGCCCGCCCATCGGCTTGTCCTGCGAGCGCCGCGACAGCAACTGCGAGATCACCTGCGGGTCCATCGCGGTGCCGCCCGCGGCGACCCTGCGTACCGCATCGATGAACTGCTCCGCGTCGAAGACCCGGTCCTTGAGCAGGTAGCCGATGCCCCCGTTGCCGTCCGCCAGCAGCTCGCGTGCGTACAGCTGCTCCACATGCTGCGAGAGCACGAGCACCGGCAGCCCCGGCCTGGCCTGCCGGGCCGCCAGCGCGCACTGCAGGCCCTCGTCCGTGTGGGACGGCGGAAGCCGGACGTCGACGACCGCGACGTCCGGCTCCAACTCGGCCAGGGCCCGGGTCAGTTCGGGCCCGGTCTCCACAGCTGCCGCGATCTCGAAGTCGTACGCCTCCAATAGGCGCACCAGCCCGTCGCGCAGCAGGAAGAGATCTTCGGCTAGGACAACTCGCAAGGGATCTCCATGGTCACCATCGTGGGACCGCCCGCAGGGCTGCTGACGGCCATGATGCCGTCGAATGTACCGAGTCGGCGTTCGATTCCGCTCAGGCCCGAGCCGGATCCGACCACCGCACCGCCCCTGCCGTTGTCCGTGACGGAGACCCGTAGCAGGGTGTCCGCGTGGTCGATGTCCACCCAGACGCGTTCGGCCCCCGAGTGCTTGGCGGCGTTCGTCAGCGTCTCGCTCACCGCGAAGTACGCGGCCGACTCGATCGCGGCGTCCGCCCGGCCGCTCAGCTCCACCCGGACCTCCGACTCGAAGGGCAGCCGTAGCGCCAACGCCCGGACCGCGTCCCCGAGTCCGCGTTCGGCGAGGACCGGCGGGTGAATGCCCCGGACCAGATCGCGCAGCTCCGTGAGGGCTTCGGCCGATGACTCGCGGGCCATGGCGAGGAGTTTCTTCGCCTGCGCCGGATCCTTCTCGATGAGCGCCTCCACGGTGCCCAGGTTCATGCCCATGGCGACCAGCCTGGCCTGCGCACCGTCGTGCAGGTCACGCTCGATGCGCCGCAGTTCGGAGGCCGCGGTGTCCACGGCCTCGTGGCGCGTCTCGGTCAGCCGGTCGATGCGCCGGGCCAGTTCCTGCTCCTGGGTGGGGGCCAGCATCGCGCGGGCGATCACGAAGTGCAGCCGCAGCAGTGGTTGGCCGACCAGCAGACCGATCGCGAAGAACACCACACCGAGCGCGGCGGCGGCAAGGCCCGTCGCCTGGCTGTCGACCGGCACGAACGCGTACCAGTAACGGTCGTCGGTGAAGACCCGCCACAACCCGGCCGCCAGGACGAAACCCTCCAGCGGATACACCATCAGCGCCGAGGCCAGGACCGCCACCACATAGCCGGCCGTCATGTCGACCAGCAGCCACCGGATGTCCCGCCAGGTCGCCGGGTCCTTCAGCATCAGCGTGGTCCGCTCCACCTGCCCGGTGAACCCGGTGCGCAGATCCTTCGGGAAGGGGCGGTAGGGGACCGGAATGCGGACGTCGGACCAGGTGACCGCGAGCAGCCGGCGCCGGTTGGCGTGCTTGCGGACCAGCTCCAGTACGTAGGGGGTGGTGACCAGGCCGATGCCCAGCGGGATGAAGGCGATGGAGAGCACCGCCCATACGAAGAGGGTGATCGACCCGGCCAGGCTGGCGATCGACAGCACGACTCCCCGCCCGGCGGCCAGCAGCGCCCTCCGTACCCGGGCCCGTATCGCGTTCATCTCGATCCATCTCCCCTCGCCGGGCCCCGTGTCGGGCCCGTCCGCAGACAGTCTCACCCGGCGGGCTCCCCGGGCGTCAGCCGTTTCGCCACCCGGGCGGGGTGTACCCAGCACCACCCTGCCGACCTCGCCCTATGGCTCCGCGAGAGGGGGCTTCGGCGGCTGGGGCGGGCGGCGTCCCGTTCCTAGATTCATCGACGACGCATTCGACGTCGACTTCCCAGCACTTCCTCGCACTTCCTCGTACTTCTTCCACTTCCATCTGATTCCGTCTGACTTCTGGGGGCGAACACGCCATGAGGCGCAACCTCGCGGCACGCATCGGTGTGTGGAGCGCACACCACCGTAAGACCGCCATTCTCGGCTGGCTGCTCTTCGTCGTGCTCGCCACGGGCATCGGCGGCGCATCCGGTCTGGTCGAGATGTCCGACTCGGAGAACGCCGCGGGTGATTCGGCGCGGGCCGAACAGATCCTCGACGACGCCGGGCTGGGGCAGCCCGCCGGCGAGCTGGTCATGGTGTCCACCGCGAAGGCGGGTGACTGGCAGGACGCCGCCCGCGAGGTCTCCGCCGCCATCGGGAGGACCGGCGAGGTGGCGAACCTCACAGCGCCGATCCCTTCCGAGGACGGCAAGGACGCGCTGATCACCTTTGACATGAAGGGGGACGCGGCGACGGCACCGGACAGGGTGCAGCCCGTGCTCGACGCCGTGTCCGCCGTCCGCGCGGACCACCCCGACGCCACCATCCACCAGTTCGGCGAAGCCAGTGCCGGGAAGTGGCTCGGCGATCTGCTCTCGGAGGACTTCAAGAAGGCCGAGTTCACCGCCGTACCCCTGGCCCTGGGCATTCTGCTGGTCGCCTTCGGCGCCGTCGTCGCGGCGCTGCTCCCCGTCGGGCTGGCACTGACCGCGTGCATGGCCGCCTTCGGACTGCTGTCGCTCGCCAGCCACCAATTGCACCTGTTCCAGACCACGTACTCCGTGATGTTTCTGATGGGCTTCGCCGTCGGCGTCGACTACTGCCTCTTCTACCTGCGGCGCGAGCGCGACGAGCGGGCGGCGGGACGCGATGCCGAGACGGCGCTGCGGATCGCGGCGGCGACCAGCGGCCGGGCCGTGCTCGTCTCCGGGCTCACGGTCATGGTCGCGATGGCCGGCATGTTCCTGTCCGGACTGATGCTGTTCAAGGGCTTCGCCCTTGCCACGATCATCGTGGTCTTCATCGCGATGCTCGGCTCGGTGACGGTGCTGCCCGCGCTGCTGTCCTGGCTGGGCGACCGGATCGACGCGGGACGTGTGCCGTTCCTCAACCGGCGGGGGAGCCGACGCGACAACCGGCGCGTACGCACCAGTGGCGGGGGCGTCGCCGCGGTGCTGAAGCCCGTCCTGGCCAGGCCGAAGATCTTCGCGGTCGCCTCGGTCGTCGTGCTGCTCGCCCTGGCCGCGCCCGCCCTCGGCATGAAGACCGAACAGCTGGGCCTGGAGAAGCAGTTCGGCTCGGACTCGCAGCTTTCTGTCGCCTACCGGCAGATCGACGAGAGCTTCCCCGGCGGCCCCGCTCCGGCGCGAGTGGTGGTCAAGGCCGAGGACATCGAGGCGCCCGCGCTGCGCAAGGCCTTCGACGGCTTCGACGAGGTGACCGTCCACAAGGCGCAGAACGTCGCCGAGATCGAGGTGCCGCTCCCCGACGGCGAGGCCGGCCTTTCCGAGCTGCGCAAGGAGCGGCTGCCCGCCGCGTTCGACGGGACCGGGGCCCAGGTGTACGTGACCGGGGAGATCGCCGGGTCCGTCGACTTCAACGACCAGCTGAAGCGCGGCATCGTCCCCGTCTTCGCCTTCATCACGGCGGTGACCTTCCTGCTGATGCTGTTCTGCTTCCGCTCGTACGTCATCGCCGTGACCTCGATCCTGCTCAACCTCCTCTCCGTGGCTGCCGCGTACGGAGTGATGGTCGCCGTCTTCCAGCACGGCTGGGGGGCCTCGCTGATCGGCTCGGAGGGGGTCGGCGCGATCGAGGCGTGGATTCCGCTGTTCGTCCTGGTCGTCCTCTTCGGACTCTCCATGGACTACCACGTGTTCGTGGTCTCCCGGATCCGTGAGGCCCGCGACCGCGGTCTGCACACCCGGGCCGCGATCGACGAGGGCATCCGGCGGACGGCGGGTGCGGTGACCGGCGCGGCCCTGATCATGGTCGCGGTGTTCGCGGTCTTCGGGACGCTGTCGATGCAGGACATGCAGCAGATGGGCGTCGGCCTCGCCGTCGCGGTGCTGCTGGACGCCACGATCGTACGGATGGTCCTGCTGCCCTCCGTGATGGCGCTGCTCGGGGAGCGGAACTGGCGAACCCCGCGCGGACTGACCCGACTGCCGGGCCTGGAGCACGGCGAGCCGGAGACGGGCGAGGTTCCGGTGGGTTCGGGGGCGCGGGGCTGACCGGCCGTCCGGCGCATGGGAGCGGCCCTGGTCCGGCGTACCGGACCAGGGCCGCTCCCATGCGCCTTCGACGCCGTCAGGGGGCGTACTTGTAGCCGACACGCCGCACCGTTTGGATCGACCGGCGGTGCTCGACACCCAGCTTGCGGCGCAGCCGGGCGACATGGACGTCCACGGTGCGTCCGTCGCCCACATGTCCGTAGCCCCAGACCGTGGTCACCAACTGGTCGCGGGTGTGCACCCGGTGAGGGTGCGCGACCAGATGGGCGAGCAGCTCGAACTCCAGGAAGGTGAGGTCGAGTGTGTTCCCGTCCACCGTCGCGGTGCGCTGTACGGGGTCGATGCGCACCGCACCCGCGGACGGGTCCTCCACCGGCGACGGCACCACGTACTGGGCGGCCGCAGCGGCAGCGGCGGTGACGGCCGGCTGCTGATCGGCCGGTACGAGCACCAGGTACCCGATCATCGGCGGCCGGCCCGGCAGCGCCGGAACGGTGTGCTGGGGTGCGGGCAGCCAGGTGGCACCCGGCGGCAGGAACTCGGCCACATCGGCCAGCTGGACGACCTCATCGGGGTCGACGGCGCGCAGCCGGTGGCGGTTGGAGGAGAGGGAGCGGGCGGAGTTGGTGGCCGCAGCGGTCGCCGGAGGCGCCGCGGTGGCAGCGGCTGCGGCGGAGAAGGTACGAGTGTTCGCCATGAGGGTCAGCTCTTTCGCGCGAAGGAGTCGTCGATGGACGGACTTGCTTGCGTGCGCGCGGACCGAAGGCCGGGTGAGCGGCTTTAGAGGGCCTGCGCGTTCAACGCGCGGCAACACACCCGGTCGAAGTCGTGGTGCTGACGGGACGGCCAGAACGGTTCGAGGTCGCTGCGACCTGTCGAGGTGTACTGGATGCTGGCCATGTCCCCATTGAACCAGAGAACGCGACGGCGCAGCAGGCCTCGCTCACTCGTCGATACGGACCCGTCGCGTTACGTTCCTCACCTCGGGCTGCCGCAACCGATGAGCCGCCATCCGCCTCGCCCCCAGATGGCAGCGGTTACCGGATCCCCTGCTCCTCGTATGTTCCGTCGAGCAGTTCCCGTACCCGGTGTTCGAGGCGGATGGTCCGCCCCGGCCACAGCGGCCCCTCGAAACCCTCGGTCTGCACCGCCGCCACCTCGGCGGCCGCCTCGACCAGCTGCGGATCGTACGGTGGCTGCCCGGCGTGGAGCAGCGAGTGGGCGCCCCCTCGTGCGGAACGGCGGAACGGGATCAGACCTGGTCGGCCTTCTCCAGCGCGGTGCAGCAGGTGTCCACGATCAGCCGCGTGACGACGTACGGGTCGACGTTGGCGTTCGGGCGGCGGTCCTCGATGTAGCCCTTCTGGTCCTGCTCGACCTGCCACGGGATACGGACCGACGCGCCGCGGTCGGAGACGCCGTAGCTGTACTCGTTCCACGGGGCGGTCTCGTGCAGACCCGTCAGACGGTCGTCGATGCCCGCGCCGTAGTTCTTGACGTGGTCCATCGGCTTCGACCCCTCGCCCAGGGACTCGCACGCGGTGATGACCGCGGCATAGCCCTCGCGCATCGCCTTGGTGGAGAAGTTGGTGTGCGCACCCGCGCCGTTCCAGTCGCCCTTGACCGGCTTCGGGTCGAGGGTCGCGGAGACGTTGAAGTCCTCGGCGGTGCGGTACAGCAGCCAGCGGGCGATCCACAGCTGGTCGGAGACCTCCAGCGGGGACAGCGGGCCGACCTGGAACTCCCACTGGCCGGGCATGACCTCGGCGTTGATGCCGCAGATGCCGAGGCCCGCCTCCAGGCAGTTGTCGAGGTGCTTCTCGACGATCTCGCGGCCGAAGATCTCGTCCGCGCCGACACCGCAGTAGTAGCCGCCCTGCGCGGCCGGGAAGCCGCCCGCGGGGAAGCCGAGCGGGCGGTGGCCGTCGAAGAAGGTGTACTCCTGCTCGATGCCGAAGATCGGCTCCTGGCCGGCGAACTGCTCCGCCACCGGACGCAGCACGGCACGGGTGTTGGACTCGTGCGGCGTCATGTCGATGTTGAAGACCTCGCACAGGACGAGAACGTCGTCGCCGCCGCGGATCGGGTCCGGACACGCGAAGACCGGCTTCAGCACCCGGTCGGAGGCGTGGCCCACGGCCTGGTTGGTGCTCGAACCGTCGAAGCCCCAGATCGGCAGCTCCGCGACATCCTGCGACGGGCTTCCGGCCATGATCTTCGTCTTCGAACGGAGCTTGGCGGTCGGCTCGGTGCCGTCGATCCAGATGTACTCAGCCTTGAACGTCACGGAAGCCATCCTTTGCGGGTGCTGCGGTGTTGCGGTCCGGTCTATGCAGCGCAGCTTCGCAAGACGCGATTTCCCGTCCGTTGCCCGAATGTGAACCCCGTGTTACCGAGGTTTCCTGCGTTATGCGCGGGCCCTGAGCAGCGACCGATCACGCGCGGGCCCTGAGCAGCGACTCGAAACCGGCGGCACGGATCCGGCGCACCAGTTCCTCCTCGGTGGTGCCCAGCGCCACGGCCGCCTGCGAGAGCCGCCAGTCCGCGTCGGAGAGCCGGTGCAGCAGATGACCACGTCTGATCTGGGCCTCGGACAGCCGGAACGTCTTCAGATACGCGACCTGCCCCTTGTGATCGGTGATCGTCTCACCGATGTGCTGCCCCTCCCCATTGCGCAGGAACGGCGGCAGGAACCGCCACAGTGTGAACGAGCCCATCCGGTACACCCGGTCGAAGGTGTACGAGGTGTCCAGCAGCTCACGGGCGAACAGGGTGTCGTGCGCCTCGGCCCACTCCCGCTCCTGCGCCCGCGCCGCCGCCCGAAGACCGGCGAGCGACCGCAGATGCGGTCCATCGGAAATCCGCGCCGCGAATTCCGCCACCGGCGCGCCGTACAGTGCGTACTGGTGGACCAGTTCCCCGTACAGATCCTGTACGAGCGAAGGGTGCAGCAGACGGTAGTCGTCCGGGTGCGGCAGAACGAAGGCGGCAGCGAGCGCATCGGCCGCGTACACCATCACCCCGCACTGGCCGGGATGGATCTCGAAGGCCCGCAGCGCGTCGCCGAGCCCGCGCACCGACCACCCCATGTACGCGTCCTCGGCACGCGGCGAAAGCCCGTCGCGCAGCGCCTGCCGCGACCACTCCTCCCAGGCGACCGCGGGGCCACCGAAGTGCAGGGCGAGATAGCCCTCCATCGCGAGGTGCAGCGGCAGGAAGCGCAGCCGGTCGCCCGGCTGCCGCTTGGCCATGCGGTGGTGGCGGTTGCGGTGGAGCCGTGCGGTCCGGGGCGGGTTCCCGGGCGAGTTGCCCGTGCCCAGCTGCGTACCGTACGCGGCGGACCGGACGCCCTCGCCGGACCAGTCGGCGACGAAGCCGTGCGGGATGTACGAGGTGTAGTGCGTGCGCGGACCGACGTCCACGACACCGTTCCCGTAACCCGTGTAGATCTCCCGGTGCAGCCGAAGCCCCTCGACCGGCTGCTCGCGCACCAGCGGCACCAGCCGGATGCCGCCCCACACCTGGGCGGGGCGGGCGGCGAGCCCGGCAAGTTCAAGCCTGTTCACGATGCGGCTCCCGCCTTCTCCCCACTCACGAAACGTGCCACCTGCCGGTCCAGATAGGCGTACAGGGCCGCCGGTCCCGTGAGTCCCTCGGCGAACTGTGCGATCTCCACCAGCGCCGGCAGGTCCTCCGCGTCCCGGATCCCGGCCGTGGGCACGCCCTGCGCGAGGCGTCGCACATCGAAACCGTCCGCGTCGTATACGGGGTTCACATGCACCACAGCAGTTCGCCGGTCCGGATCGAGCCGGCTCCGCCACACCCGCAGCACCTCGCCCGCGAGTCCGGGCGGCGCGTTGTCCCAGCCGTCCGAGACGATGACCAGCCGGTCCGGGCCGTGCTCCAGAGCATCCAGTACGCGGGTGCCGAGCGGGGTCGGGCCCCAGGGCCTGACCAGCAGCGGATCTGTGCCGCCCGAGGTCCACAGCGGGATGTACGCGCCCGGCGCCGCCAGCGCCTCCAGCAGGAAGTGGCAGGCCAGCGCCACGGCCAGCGGACGGCGCCGCTTCTCGCCCGACCCGGACGACGAGTAGCTGTCGTCCAGCACGGCGGCGACCCGGCCCCAGCTCCCGGCGTGCGGGCCCGCCGCTCGGCGAGCGGCGGTCCGCAGGGCATGGGTGAGCTCCTTGCGGTGGAGCCCGCGCACCTCGAAGCCGAGCGACAGGACGTACAGGGCGAGCCGGGTCAGCGGCATCACCGTCAGGTCGATATCCGTGGGCAGCCGCACGTCGTCTCCGGTGCTGCGCTGCCCCTGGGTCCGCAGCCGCTCCAGGCGGGTCATCCGGGGCACCATCCGCTCCAGGAACACCTCGCGCTTCATCCCGTGCCGGGCGGCGAAGCCCTCGGCCACGGTGAACGGCAGCTCGTCGACGGCGCCCTGCTCGTAGTGGGCGCGCCGCCACGCGTCGAGCAGCTGGTGCCGGTAGCGCGGCCGCCGCCCCGGCCGGAACAGGAAATCCCCGGTCTCGCCCGGCTCACCGGGCCCGCCGAACCGGAGGTGGACATGGCGGGCGGCGGTCTTCAGACCGGCGCGGTACTTCACGGCATCGTGCGCCGGATCCGGCCGGGCGGCCAGCCAGTCGCGCATGATCGCGCGGGTGCGCCGGTTGTTCACCTTGGCCCCGCGCAGCGCCCGGAACAGCCGGTACACGCGCTGCGGCGGCAGCTTCGCCAGCCGGGCGGCGATCAGCCGGCCCTCGGTGCGCTTCTCCTCGGCGTTCGCGTCGGCGGCGCTCTCCAGCAGGCCCTGGGCGATGCGCACGGCGTTGTGGTCGTTGATGTCGAGGGCGAGCGCGGCGGCGTACACCCGGCGATAGTTGACCCGTACGTACTCATGGAGGAAGTCCAGCGAAAGCCGCTGTTGATACGCCGTCGAGCGGAACTCACGCTGTCCGGTCGCGGTGATCGCCGCGTTGACGAAGAGGAGTACGTCCTCGGCCGCGACGAGGTCGGCACCGGTCCCGGTGCGAGTGGTCTCGGTGCTGGTCGCCATGGTTTCCCCCGTGGTGTCACGCGCCGCCGTACGCGGGGGCGGAGCGCCGGCCGGGGAATGGGGGCGCGAACAGCGAAATCACTGCTTCAGAGGCAAGTCCCGGAAGTCGCGCCGGAGTCCCGCGGCCGGCACCGCAAACGTAGCCACTGAAGCCCACTCTGCGCCAACTCAATACGGGAGTGGTCCGGCTGACCCGGCAGACTTGCCCCATGACGACACTTCCCGCGACCCCCCTGCGCATCGGCCTCGTCGGTACGGGCCCCTGGGCCCGGAACACCCAGGCCCCAGCTCTCGCCGCCCACCCCGGCGTCGCACTGAGCGGCGTGTGGGGCCGACGCCCCGAGGCCGCGAACGCGCTGGCCGCCGCCCACGGCACCACGGCGTACACCGGTGAGGACGGCATCGACGAGCTCTTCGCAGCCAGCGACGCCATCGCGTTCGCCGTGCCGCCGGACGTCCAGGCCCCGCTCGCCGCCCGCGCCGCGGCCACCGGCCGCCATCTGCTGATGGACAAGCCGGTGGCGACCACCGTCGCCGGAGCCCGCGAGGTCGCCCGCGCCGCCGAGGAGAGCGGGGTCGCGTCCGTCGTCTTCTGCACCCTGCGGTTCGCGGCCGAGACGTCCACCTGGATCGCCGAACAGGCCGCTCTGGACGGCTGGTTCACCGCCCGCGCCGAGTGGATCGGTGCGCTGTTCGCCCCCGGCACGGCCAGCGAGTACGCCGCCTCGCCCTGGCGCCGCGAGAAGGGCGGCCTGTGGGACGTCGGCCCGCATGTCCTGTCGGTCCTGATCCCGGTACTGGGCGACGTGACACACCTGACCGCGGCCCGCGGCCCGTCCGACACCACCCATCTGATCCTTCGCCACACCTCCGGCGCGTCCAGCACGGTGACGCTCGCACTGGGTGCCCCGGTGGGCGCGGTAGGCACGGAGATCGAGCTCAAAGGCGAACAGGGAGTCGCCGCGCTGCCGCGGTGGGGCGACGCGGTCGGTTCCTTCCGGGCAGCGGTGGACGCACTGATCGATTCGGTACACACGGGGGAGCCGCATCCCTGCGACGTCCGGTTCGGACTACGCCTGACGGAACTGCTGGCCGAGGCGGAGATGCAGTCGGGGGTATAGGGAGACGAGGCTCGGGGCCGGGCCGGGCCGGGCCGGTACAGGGGAGGCGGCACGGCCCGCCGCCCCGTACGGGCTCCGCGGCTACATCAACCGCGTCCGGAGCCGCAGCCAGCCTTCGGCCTCGGTCCTCAGTGCCAAGTCCTGCCCGCCCCGGCGCAGTTGCTCACCGGCGGCCATGGAGAGAGCCTTGGCCCGACGGGACCTGTTGATCGCCGCGATGTGCTCCCGGGTGTACGCGGTGGCGTCCCGGGTTGCCACCTCGGCCCGGGACGCCGGGATGGCGTCGAGAACGCACGCTGCCAGGCGAACTCGACGAGATCGTAACCACGCAGCCGCTGACCCTCGGCGCCGCTTTCCACGAAGCCGTCGCCGAGCAGTGCCGTGACTTCGTCGGGGGTGGAAGTGGCATCGGCGCCGCCCACGGTGCCGGTGACGACGAAGTCGCTGAAGAAGGTCATGCCGGGGGAGTCGGGGCGGGGCATGCGGGGATCTCCGTTTCGTCGAGCAGTCGGTCCGAGTGGTGGACGGGAACAGGCTCACGGAGTGTCCCCTCCGCCGTTGCGGTGGTCAGGGAACGATGGTGACCGCCTGGTGCGCGGCGGACAGGAAGCGCCGGACCGCGGCCGTCTCGCTCTCGTCGAACTCGCGCAGCACGGCCACCGTGTCGTCGATCAGCGGCCCGAAGAAGGACCGTCCCAGCTCCACCGCCCGTGGCGTCACGTTCAGCAGCACCCGTCGCCGGTCACGAGGATCACGCGTGCGTTCGAGGTGGCCCAGGCGCTCCAGGCGGTCGATGACCGAGGTGGTGCCCGCTGAGTTGAGGCCAAGCTGCGCGCCGAGCCATCCGGCGGTGGCGTCCGTACCGGCCCGCTCGGCGTCCAGCAGGCAGATCAGGGCCCGCACATCGGTGGAATGCATGCCGTGCCGGGCCGCGAAATCGGCCTGGCGCAGACCGAATTCGACCGTCACCTTGCGCAGCAGATGGACGATCTCCATTTCGGGGCCTTGTTCGATCACCCGGTCCCTCCCTCTCGACCCACCGATATTATCTCGCTGAGCGAGATAATATCGGAAGCATCCGACCGGGGAGGCATCCCATGACCACCATCACGTCATTCCTCGCTGCGTACGACGGAGTCCTGGCGGCCAAGTGGCCGGCCGGCACACACAGCAGCCGGGTCCCCACCTCGTACGGCATCACCCACATCAACAGTTGCGGCCCCGAGAATGCTCCGCCCCTGGTGCTGCTGGCCGGCGGTGGCTCCACCTCCACCGTCTGGTACGCACAGGCCGCCCGCCTGGGCCGCACCCATCGCGTCCACGCCGTCGACCTCATCGGTGACCCGGGGCGCAGCGTGGCGGGGGAGCGCCCGATCCGTACGGTGGAGGACCTGATGGCGTGGCTCGATGCGGTGCTGGACGGCCTGGGCGTCGACCGCGGCGTGCTGTGCGGGCATTCGTACGGGGCCTGGATCGCCCTCCACTACGCCCTGCACGCGCCGCCCCACCGCGTCCGGAAGCTGATCCTCCTCGACCCGACCCAGTGCTTCGCCGGTTTCCGGCCCGGCTATCTGCTGCATGCGCTGCCGATGCTGCTCCGCCCCGGCGCGGAACGGACACGCGCCTTCCTGGAGTGGGAGACAGGCGGAGCGGCGCTCGACCCGGCGTGGCTGCAACTGCGCTACGCGGCAGCCTGCTTCCCGTCCGTCCGTCCCGTCACCGGACCCCGACCCGCACCCGAGGCCCTGGGCCGACTGGACGTACCGACCCTGATCCTGCTCGCCGAAGCCGGCCGTGCCCACGACCCGGCCCGCGTCGCCGCCGCGGCGGCCCGGCTGCTTCCGCACGCGCAGACGGCGACGATTCCCGGCGCGACGCACCACACCCTGCCGCTGCACGAGCCGACGGCCGGCGAACTGAACCGCAGGATGGAGGACTTCCTGATGACCCGGTAGCTCTCGCCGCGCGGGGTGCTCAGCGCTCCATGGCGTCCCGTACCGCCTCGTCCGTGCGCGCCACGACGGCGGTGCCGTCGTCCGCCGTGATGATCGGCCGCTGGATCAGCTTCGGGTGCCCGGCGAGCGCCGAGATCCACCGTTCCCTCGAACCGGCCTCGCGCGGCCACTCCTTGAGTCCGAGCTCCTTCGCGTCCGCTTCCTGCGTCCGCGTGATGTCCCACGGCTCCAGCCCGAGCCGGTCGAGCACGGCCCGGATCTCGTCCGGCGACGGCACATCCTCCAGGTAGCGGCGGACGGTGTACTCGGCGCCCTCCGCATCGAGCAGTTGCACCGCGCTGCGGCACTTGGAACAGGCGGGATTGATCCAGATCTCCATGGGGCCAACGATACGGGAGGGACGGTGCGAAAGCCCTTCTGGCCAGGGACGATTGTCAGTGGTGGGCCGTAAAATAGAGGTAGTTCGTGAGGGTTTCACGACCGTGCCAGGAGGTTGCCCATGGCCGTTGCCGCAGTCACGACCAAGCCGCTCCACAAGCCCCTGCAGAAGAAGCCGCTCCCCGCGGGCCGGCCCCGCGAGTGGTACGTCTCCCACAATCGCCGCCTGAAGGCCATGCGCCTGGCGATCGCCCTGCTCGACACGGGCGTCTACTACCCGTCGACCGCGACCAACGACAAGATACGTACGACTGCCGAGCGCATCGGCATCCACCCGCCGTCCGACACGACGTGCCGCATGGTCCGCGCCCTGATCCGCTACGGCCGCTGACGGTGGCGGCCGGCGGCTGACGACCGACTGCTCACGCACCCGAAGCCTGTGCCCCCGGAACCCCGGGGGCACAGGCGCGTACGACCGCATCCGGCTCAGAACCCGCTGCAGGTGGCAGTGGCAAAGGCCCCGGACGCCGAGGCCGTCCGGACGGTCCCGTCGTCCACTGTCACGGCGCAGGCGACCTCGCCACCCGACTCCCCGAGCGTGACGGCGAAGGAGCCGCCCTTCATGAAGCCCTTGGTTTTCAGCTCCCCGGCCCACGGCAGCGTCCGCAGAGTCAGCCGTGCGGTCGACAGGTCGCCGTCCTGCCAGGTGGGGTAGGTGACCGTGACGTCCTTGGCGGTGCCGGTGACCTCGTACGTGATCCGCAGGGGCTTCGTCCCCTCCCTCGACAGCTCCCCGGTGACCACCGCGACGGCCGCGGCACCGCCACACGCCAGTACCAGCACGACGACCAGCACCACCCAGGGCCACTGCCGCCGGAGACGGGGCTGTGGCTGCGGCTGGGTCCATGACTGGTCCGGGTTGCCGCCCGGGTCCGGGTCCTGGTCGCTCATGCCACCAGACTCGGCCGTCGTCCGACACGCCGCGACTCCACGGGGCAGCCGCCCCCTGACGTACGACCTCCGCTCAGGCCCGGTCCATCACCCGTCCGGCGTACGCGGCATGCGGCCCCGCCCGCAGCCCCTTTGACTGGGGCGATGGGTCAGTACTGGGAGGCACGATGATGAGGAAAGCCGCACAAGGTCTGTGGGCCGTACTGCTGACGACGGCCGTGATGTCGACGGCCGCCGCGTGTTCCGACGGCGGCGGCAAGGCCTCCAGCACGGCGTCCAAAGCCGCGTCCGCCGCGGCGTCGGTGGCATCCAGGGGTTCCGACGTAGTGGCCTCGGCGACAGCCGCCGCAGGCGAGAAGCTGAAGGGCTTCAAGAACGGCGTGAACGCCAAGAGCGACGTCAGGCTGGGCACGCCGAGCACCGGCCACGACGGCCGCGCCACTGCGAAGGTCACGGTGACGAACAGCGCCGACTCGGCGAAGTCGTACGCCGTGCAGATCAACTTCCGCGACCCGAGCGGCAATCTGCTCGACACGGTGGTGGTGACGGTCGACGACGTCGGCCCGAAGGCCTCCAAGGACGCTACGGCCCGCAGCAACCGCAAGCTGTCGGGCGACATCAAGGCCGACGTGGGAACCGCCCTGCGGCACTGATCGCGGATCGCGCCACAACCGCCTACATTTCATGGCTGGTTTCCCTGCCGGGCAGCCCTGTCAGTAGTGGCTGTTCCGCTGCTCTGATGAGGCCGGCCTCCGAAGCGCGTACCACGGCGGCGTCTGCACCCGGTGAGGCCGGCAGGAAAGCGCCGTCAGTTTGTTCTCGGTGCCGGTGCCGGGTTGCGGGATCTCGAGAATGATCCGCTGATCCGAGCAGTCGTCGACAATGAGCGCGCTCTCCTCCAGCACCATACGACCGACGAAAGGATGGCGCACTTCCCGAGCGGTGGCATGGTGCCTTTCGATTTCGTGCTGCTGCCACCAATTGTGGAATTCCGGGCTGTTCCGGCTCAGTTCGCTGACCAGTGTGGTGAACCACGGTTCGTGGACGTACAAACCGGTGGCCGCGCGGAACTTGGCCAGTACGGATCGGGCGCTCGGCTCCCAGTTCTGAATCAGTTCACCCATATAGCCGCCGAAGAACAGCCACAGCATGTGCCGGTGTTCAGGGGGGATTTTTGTGAGATCACCGTAGACATCGGTTCTTGCCTGGTTCCAGGCAAGAATATTGAATCGGGGACCGAGAACGAATGCCGGATGCGGATGCTGGCTGTCCAGAATGCGTTGGAGAGCCGGAGACACACCGTCCGCGGGAACGCTCGCGCTGGAACGGGCGTCACTGTTCGCCAAGGCCAGGAGATAGTCGCGCTCATCGGCGCTGAGGCGAAGAGCTTCGGCCAACGAATTGAGGACCTGGTCGGAGACCCGGATGTTACGGGCCTGTTCGAGGCGGGCGTACCAGCAGGCGCTGATCCCCGCAAGGTCGGCGACGTCTTCCCGCCGCAGGCCGGGGGTTCGCCGTGATGCTCGTGACGGAAGGCCGACCTCTTCCGGCTGAAGGGCCAGCCGTCGTGTTCTGAGGAAGTCCGCGAGCTCTGCTCGCCGTTGGTCGTAATTCATCCGTTGTTCCCTCTGCTGGGCGACTGTTGCGGATGGTTATTACCTGGGACCTCTACTCCCAGGATAGTCGGTTTCCGGATGCGCGCTCTGCGACGCGTGTGGCTGCTGCTGGAAGGGCGTCGAACGGCGAGCAAGCCCTGTTACCGGCTCCGGACGGATGACCGGGGCTACACCCGGGCTGCACCGGATCACCATCGCCTGTGTGCTGCAATGCCGCAGGGCCCGGCGCCGCGACGTGGTCGCAGCACCGGGCCCTGTTACGTCCGGCCACACCACAAAGGGTCCGGCAGCGAGCTGCCGGACCCTTCACGCGGGGTTGAGTTAGCGGTTCCCTCGCCCTTCTCCGCGGTTGCCCTGCCCATGATGCTTCTTACCCTGCTCTTGCTTCTGGCTCTGGCCTGTTTGGGCCTGGCTCTGGCCCGTTTGGGCCTGGCCTACCGGGAGTCCCGACCGAAGCTGCGCAAGCATGGCCGAGCAGCCGACGGTGGCTGCCACCTTGTTGTTGAATGCGGTGGCGTAATCCGCCCGGAAGGCCGCGCTCTTGTCGGCGTTGTTCTTGAACAGGTCGATCTTCTGCCTGCACGTTGCGTCGCCGTCGTTCTCCCCGGCGGCGAGCGCCTGCTCCCGATCGGCGGCTGTGCCCGGAACCTGTGTGCCGGTTCCCGGAGGAACCGTTGTGCCCGTTGTTGTGGGCGGCTTGACAAGGTTCAGGCAACCCTGTTGGTTCGCACCCTCTTGGGCTGTAACGGTTTCGTCGGCCTTGACCACTGCCACTGCGCCGACCGCTCCAGCGCCGTCAGCTGTCGCAGTCGTGATCGGGCGTTTCCCGCTGAAGAAGGTGACCACTTGCCCAGCGGTGAAGCCGGCGCCCTTTATGGTCGCGCTCTCATTCGGGTCTTCGATTCCAGAAACCGAACAGGAGGCTGTCGGAGCGATCGAAGGGTGTGAAGCGGCCCCCGATGCTGCACTCTTGCCAGGAGTTGCGGCGTGCGCCTCGGCGGAGATTGCTGGTGCCAGCGCGAGTGACGCACCCAGCGGGACACCGACCAGGGCGAGAATTCGCTTCTTTCCTTGCATGAGATTCCCCTTTGTGATGGGTCCGAGCAAGAAAAAGCGTTGCATGAGGGCTGATGCGCAACAAGAGACCGCTCATCCTAGGAGTGGCAGTGTCAGGTTTATCCCGTGCAGGTTGCGAATTCGGGGGTGACGTATTACTCGTCCAGGAAGAATGGGGCGGTCAATTCCGTTCCCCCATCCAGTGGGGTGACGCCTGGTCAGCCAACGCGCGGGGCGCGTTCGCGTCCTGTGCTCCCCGACACCGCAGCCATGCACAGGAGTTCGGGTTCACCGGCGGAGGGCGCGGCCTTCGATGCCATGGCCGAATTCGGCGAGCATCGGCCTGGCGGATCAAAGAAGAACAGGCCGGGACAGATCCCGGCCTGTTCTCGTTCACCGTCACGGTGCGGCTCGCCCGGCTGAAGGCCGGCGGCCAGGCCGCAGCGGACGCGACCACGCTGGACGCCGCCCGCCGCGGGGCCCAGCGAGGCCGACCCAGCGGCTTAGATGTCGAAGTACAGCTCGAACTCGTGCGGGTGCGGACGCAGCTGGATCGGGGCGATCTCGTTGGTGCGCTTGAAATCGATCCACGTCTCGATCAGGTCGGACGTGAAGACGCCGCCGGCCTGCAGGTACTCGTTGTCCGCCTCCAGCGCGTCCAGGACGGCCGGGAGGGAGGTCGGGACCTGCTGGACGTTCGCGTGCTCCTCGGGAGCCAGCTCGTACAGGTCCTTGTCGATCGGCTCGGCGGGCTCGATCTTGTTCTTGATGCCGTCGAGGCCGGCCATCAGCAGAGCGGAGAAGGCGAGGTACGGGTTGGACGACGGGTCCGGGGCGCGGAACTCGACGCGCTTGGCCTTGGGGTTCGAGCCCGTGATCGGGATACGCATGGCGGCCGAGCGGTTGCGCTGCGAGTACACCATGTTGACCGGGGCCTCGAAGCCGGGGACCAGGCGGTGGTACGAGTTCACCGTCGGGTTGGTGAAGGCCAGCAGCGACGGGGCGTGCTTGAGGATGCCGCCGATGTAGTAGCGGGCGATGTCCGAGAGGCCCGCGTAGCCCTGCTCGTCGTAGAACAGCGGGTCGCCGCCGGCCCACAGGGACTGGTGGACGTGCATGCCCGAGCCGTTGTCGCCGAAGATCGGCTTCGGCATGAAGGTGGCGGTCTTGCCGTTGCGCCAGGCGACGTTCTTCACGATGTACTTGAAGAGCATCAGGTCGTCGGCCGCGGCGAGCAGCGTGTTGAACTTGTAGTTGATCTCTGCCTGGCCCGCGGTGCCGACCTCATGGTGCTGGCGCTCGACCTGGAGGCCGTTCTTGTCCAGCTCCAGGGAGATCTCGGCACGCAGGTCGGCGAAGTGGTCGACCGGCGGGACCGGGAAGTAGCCGCCCTTGTAGCGGACCTTGTAGCCGCGATTGTTCTCTTCCGACCCGGTGTTCCAGGCGCCGGCCTCGGAGTCGATGTGGTAGAAGGACTCGTTCGCCGAGGTCTGGAAGCGGACGTTGTCGAACACGTAGAACTCGGCCTCGGGGCCGAAGTACGCGGTGTCGGCGATGCCGGTGGAGGTGAGGTACGCCTCGGCCTTCTTGGCCACGTTCCGCGGGTCACGGCTGTACTGCTCGCCCGTGATCGGGTCGTGGATGAAGAAGTTGATGTTGACGGTCTTGTCGCGGCGGAACGGGTCGACACGGGCGGTCGACAGGTCCGCGCGCAGCGCCATGTCGGACTCGTGGATGGCCTGGAAGCCGCGGATCGACGAGCCGTCGAAGGCGAGCTCCTCGGTCGGGTCGAAGACTGCCGCCGGGATGGTGAAGTGCTGCATCACACCGGGCAGGTCGCAGAACCGGACATCGATGAACTTGACGTCTTCGTCGGCGATGTACTTCTTCGCGTCGTCGGCGTTCTGGAACATCCAACTCCTCCTACTCCCGGCCCGGGAGGGACGGGGTTGTAGCTCGTGGTGCGGCCAGTGCGGTGGCACACGCTGGACCCGACCATAGGCAGACCGGATTTCTCAAGCATGACCCATTTGTTTCGCAGAAGTTAACCGAGCCGGGTGCGGGCGGCACCTCGTGGCCGGTTCGGGGCCCTCGTCCCCGCCGGGTGGCAGCCCGCAGCGGCCCCCGCCCGGCAGGGCGCGCGGGCGGGCGCAGTACCGTGGTCGGGTGGACAATAGGCAAGCAATCGGATCGTGGCTCTCCGGGCCGCGCGCGGCCGCCGAGGAGATGGGGGCCGACTTCGGCCACCGGGGCAAGCGGCTCGGTCTGCCCGAGCACGGGCCGGGATCCGTGGCGCCGCTCGGCCGGCGCTTCGGTGCGCTCTTCATCGACTGGGTTCTGTGCATGGTGATCGCATACGGGCTGTTCGCTCGCGGTGACCAGCAGACGGCCGGGAACTGGGCGCTCGGCGTCTTTCTCGTGCTGAGTGTGCTCACCGTCGGGACCATCGGCTGCACGCCCGGCAAGCGGCTCCTGGGCATCAGGGTCGTCGCCGAGAGCGGCGGTCGGCTCACTTTCGGGCGGGTGATCGTCCGGAGTTTGCTGCTGTGCCTGGCGATTCCGGCCCTGGTCTGGGACCGCGACGGCCGCGGCCTGCACGACCGGCTGGCCCGCGCTGTTCAGGTGCGTATCTGAGCCGAGGACGGATACCGCGGACGGTATGAGAAGAGGGCGGGTTGCGAACCGAACCGGTTCGCGACCCGCCCTCTCCGTGCGTACAGCGGATATGTACGACGGAAGCGTCAGCGCATCTTTCCGCCGCGCGGCATCCGCATGCCCTTCGGCATCGGGCCCTTGGGCAGCGGCATGTTGCTCATCAGGTCGCCCATCGCGCGCAGCCGGTCATTGGCGGCCGTCACCTGCGGGCCGGTCAGGACGCGCGGCAGCTTCAGCATCTTGGTGCGCACCTTCTTGAGCGGCACCTGGCCCTCGTCGTTGCCGACGACGATGTCATGCACCGGTACGTCGACCAGGATGCGCGCCATCTTCTTCTTCTCGGCCGCGAGCAACAGCTTCACCCGGTTCGGGTTGCCCTCGCCGACCAGGACGATGCCCGCCTTGCCCACGGCGCGGTGGACGACGTCCTGGCTGCGGTTCATCGCGACCGCAGGAGTCGTGGTCCAGCCACGGCCCACCCGGTCCAGCACCGCCGCCGCAGCGCCCGGCTGTCCCTCCATCTGCCCGAAGGCCGCGCGCTCGGCACGCCGTCCGAAGACGATCGCCATCGCGAGGAGGGCCAGCACGAAGCCCAGGATGCCCAGGTAGATCGGGTGGCCGATCAGAAAACCGACCGCGAGGAGGACACCGAAGGTGACGATTCCCACACCCGCGACGACAAGACCGATCTTGGAGTCGGTCCGCCGGGTCATCTTGTAGGTCAGGGCGATCTGCTTGAGTCGCCCCGCGTTCTCGGCGCTGTCCGCGCCTTCAGTGTTTGCCTTCCTCGCCATGTACGGAAGTTTACGTGGCTCAGGAACGGTGGTCGGCCGCGGCCTCCAGTACGTACTCGGCCTCGACCCGGTCCTTGGCCCGGCGCCGGTCCTCCAGGACGGCTGTCCAGGCGTTGCGGCGGGCGGTGCGCTGGCCGCTGCTCAGCAGCAGCGACTCGACGGCACGGAGAGCATCGGTGACGGAAGGGATGGCGGTGGCGCGTACCGGCACGGCCTGCATCGTGGAAATCTCCTCGGAGCGGATGTGCGGACTGAGTTGCGTGGACTCAGCTGCCCGGGCCGATCTGCCCGGGACTGCGTTGCGCGAAGTGGGTGGAGTGCGCTGGGTGCGGGAAGCAGGGGTGGCAGCGGCCCGCAGAGTCGCTGCGCCGTTGCACCCAGCGTCACTGCTCGGTGTTACCAGCGCATGACCGGTCGGTCAAACACCAATGAAACCTTGATATGGGCGTAGCGCACGCCGACGCGGCCCATACGCGCCCCAGACCTGCGGGGAGCGTATGGGCCGCGTCGAGTCAGCTATTACCGCTCGGTAGCTTCTTGTGCCCGAATTCACACAGCGGGCGCCGCTGCGACGGCGCCGCGCCGCTCGATCGCCTGCTGGAAAAGACGGCCCGCACGGTACGAGGAACGGACCAGCGGCCCGGACATCACGCCGGAGTAGCCGATCTCGTCGGCCTCCTCCTTCAGCTCCACGAACTCCTGCGGCTTCACCCAGCGCTCGACCGGGTGGTGGCGCACGGACGGCCGCAGGTACTGCGTGATCGTGATGAGCTCGCAACCCGCGTCGTACAGATCCTGGAGCGCCTCGCTGACTTCCTCGCGCGTCTCGCCCATGCCGAGGATCAGGTTGGACTTGGTCACCAGGCCGGCCTCGCGGGCCCGCGTGATGACTTCCAGGGAGCGCTCGTAACGGAAACCGGGGCGGATCCGCTTGAAGATCCGCGGCACCGTCTCGACGTTGTGGGCGAGCACCTCGGGGCGTGAGGAGAAGACCTCGGCGAGCTGCTCGGGCACCGCGTTGAAGTCGGGGATCAGCAGCTCGACCTTGGTGCGGCCGGTCTCCCGGTCCGCGGTCAGCGTGTGGATCTGGCGCACGGTCTCGGCGTACAGCCATGCACCGCCGTCCTCCAGGTCGTCGCGAGCGACGCCGGTGATGGTGGCGTAGTTCAGGTCCATCGTGACGACGGACTCGCCGACCCTGCGGGGCTCGTCCCGGTCCAGCGCCTGCGGCTTGCCCGTGTCGATCTGGCAGAAGTCGCAGCGCCGGGTGCACTGGTCGCCGCCGATGAGGAACGTGGCCTCGCGGTCCTCCCAGCACTCGAAGATGTTGGGGCAGCCGGCCTCCTGGCACACCGTGTGCAGACCCTCGCTCTTCACGAGCTTCTGCAGCTGGTTGTACTCGGGACCCATCTTCGCCCGGGTTTTGATCCACTCGGGCTTGCGCTCGATGGGGGTCTGGCTGTTCCGGACCTCAAGGCGCAGCATCTTGCGCCCGTCGGGTGCGACAGCGGACACTCCGGCACTCCCCTTTGCTTTCACTGCATTGGATTCTTCGGCGAACACCAGGGTACGCCCGTGGTTCAAACGGCTTTACGTCTGGCCAACCTGTGGCCGGCAGGGCCTATTCCCTGCCGGGCATCCAGGCTGTCATGCCGTGGCCACGGCATCCGCCGGGCGCTCGATGGTGCGCGGCGCGAGCTGCGCGTTCTCCAGGACGTCCTTGAGGTGCTTCTCGGCGACGGGGAGCACGTCCGCGATGGTGATGTCACGGCCCAGTTCGTACGCGAGTGACGTGACGCCCGCGTCCCGGATGCCGCACGGCACGATGCGGTCGAACCAGGTGTTGTCCGGGTTCACATTGAGCGCGAAGCCGTGCATGGTCACGCCCTTGGCCACCCGGATGCCGATCGCGGCCAGCTTGCGGTCCTCGCGGCGCTGCCCGGCGTTGGACGGGGCGTACTCGGGGCCGTTCAGCCGCGGATCGAATTCCTCGTCCTGCAGCCGCGGGTCGAAGTCGAGGGAGAGGCCGCCGATCGACGGACGGTCCTCGACAGGGTCGCCGAGGACCCAGACCCCGCTGCGGCCCTCGACCCGGGAGGTCTCCAGCCCGAATTCGGCAGCGGTACGGATCAGCGCGTCCTCCAGCCGGCGGACATGCGCGACGACATCCACCGGGCGGGGCAGCTTCTGGATCGGGTAGCCGACCAGCTGTCCGGGACCGTGCCAGGTGATCTTCCCGCCGCGGTCCACATCGATGACCGGGGTGCCGTCCAGCGGGCGCTCACTGTCGGTCGTGCGCCGCCCCGCCGTGTAGACGGGCGGGTGTTCCAGCAGCAGACAGGTGTCCGGGACGGTGTCCTCGAATCTGGCCGCGTGCACCTCGCGCTGCTTCTGCCAGGCCTCCTGGTAGTCGACGGCTTCCTCGCCGAATCCCAGCCGGACGAACCGAAGCTCAGTCACGACAGATGCCTCCCTACTCGCGGTGCCGGGAGCCGGGGTGCCCGGAGCCACGCCACCATGCACTGAATCAGCCCCGAGCCACTGTACGACCGGACTCCGGGCGGTGGCCCAGCAGGTCGTTCCCGTCAGCGCCACCCCCAATCCTCACACGATCGGATGAAAGTGAAGCGAAGGTGGCTGCGACCGCCGCAGAGGCCGCTAAATTCACGCCGTTCCATTAGGGCCTGCCCGGCCCCGAAGGCAGGAGACCGTACAGCTGATGTCGGAACGACCTCCGCAGCGCACCCCCAACCGCCGACTCGCCTCGCTCATCACCGAGGCCGGCTTCTCCAACGCCGGCCTCGCCCGCAGGGTGGACCAACTCGGCCTGGAACACGGCCTCGACCTGCGGTACGACAAGACCTCCGTGACCCGCTGGCTGCGCGGTCAGCAGCCGCGCGGAACCACCCCCGCGCTGATCGCCGAGGTCTTCACCCGGCGGCTCGGGCGCCGCCTCTCCGCGCAGGACCTGGGCCTCGACTCATGTGCCCCTGTCTACGCGGGCCTGGAGTTCGCGGCCACGCCCGCCGAGGCGGTCGACATCGTCAGCGGACTGTGGCGGAAGGACTCGGGCAGCCAAGCGGAGCTGCGCAAGATCGCCTTCACCCCGGCCGGGCTCGTCGTCCCCAGCAGGGACTGGCTGATCGGCCGGGCCGATGAGTGGGTGGGAGGGGGGAGCGAGTCCTCGCCCCCGGTACCGGGCGGCGCCGGGGGTGCCCGTGCGGCCGGTGCGCTCGGCAGGTCCGTCGGGGCCTCTGGGGCTGCGGGGGCTGCAGGGGCCACCGAGGCCGGTGGTTCGGCGCGGTCCGGCGGTCCCGGCGGGGCACGGGGGATCGGGGCGCAGGGGTCGCAGGGGTCGCACTGGCCCGGCGGCAGTGGGCACGGTGTGACGGGGGCGTCCGGCGTCAGTGGCCGCGGCGGGGCCCGTGGGCCCGTACCGTCCCGGCCTTCCGGACCGTCCGCGCCACCCGGGTCCCCCGCACCCTCGACCGCTCCCGCCTCCGTGGGAGCAGGGCTGTCGGGCGCCCCCGGCGTTCCCCGGCAACGGCAGAGCGACCGCGGCTCCGGCCAGCGGGTCAGCAGCGGTGATGTCGCCGCCCTGCGGTCGGTCGGCGAACTCTTCCGTGCCCTGGACAACGCCTACGGCGGCGGCCACGCCCGGCAGGCCCTCGTCCGGTATCTGGAGCATGAGACGGAGCCGATGCTTCGCGGGACCTACGGGGAGGCCACCGGGCGCCGGCTCTTCTCCGCCGCCGCCGATCTGACCCGGCTGGCGGGCTGGACCTCGTACGACATCGCGGCCCACGGCCTGGCCCAGCGGTACTTCGTCCAGGCGCTGCGGCTCGCCCAGGCCGCGGGGGACCGTGCGTACGGCGCTTACGTCCTGATCACCATGAGCCGGCAGGCGGTCTATCTCGGGCACGGCAGGGAAGCCGTACAGCTGGCCCGCGTCGCCCAGCAGGGCATCGGTTCGTCGGCGCCGCCCGTCGTCCAGGCCCTGCTGCACGCCGTGGAGGCACGCGGTCACGGGGTGCTCGGCGAGGCGAGGCTCTGCACCGCCTCGCTGGCGCGGGCGGAACGCGCGCTGGAGAGCGCCCGCCCCGGGGACGAGGTGCCGCACTGGGCGCGGTACTTCGACGAGGCCCAGCTCGCCGACGAGTTCGGCCACTGCTACCGGGATCTGCAGCAGTACCGGGTCGCGGCGCAGCACGCCGAGCGCTCCCTCCAGCTGCGCGCCCCGGCGTACGCCCGCAGCAGGCTGTTCTGCCGGGTGGTGCTGGCCTCCGCGCGGCTCGGGCTCGGTGAGCTCGACCAGGCGTGCGTGCTCGGCGCCGAGGCCGCCCAGCAGGCGGCGGAGATGCGGTCGGTACGGGCGACGGAGTACGTACGGGACTTCGAGCGAAGCCTGGAGCCGTACCGGGACGCGGCCGCGGTACGGGGATACCGCGAGCGGGTCGCGGCCCTCGGGTGATCTCTCCGGCGTGACCACGGGTGACTCCTCCGCGTGACTCTTCCGCGCGGCGGCACGGGTGGTGGCCCGGACCGGGAGCGATCGGTCCGGGCCACCATCCGTTCGGCGGGACTCTCTCAGTGCCCGCGCACCTCGACCTCCGCCAGCGACAGCGGGTTGGTGCCGGACGCCAGCTGCACGCGGACGTACCTGCCGGAGGTGCCCGCCGGGAGCTGCACGGTGGACGGCCGTCCGGCCTGGCCGGTGACATGCACCGCCGTCACGCCGGGTGCGGTCCGTGCGTCATCGAGTCCGTCGGCCGTGATCGGGGTGTCCGAGGTCAGGACCCAGAAGTCCTTGAGCCGGTCGGAGCAGCAGTCGGTGCGGTTCCAGATGTCGACTGCGGACAGTGACTTCGAGGCGCCCAGGTCGACCTGCCACCATGCCTGCGACGAGGGTTCCGCGGTGTGGGTCACCGAGCCCGACCCGAAGGAGCCGTCGGTGTTCCCGTCGACGGCGCGGGAGGCAGGGGCGTCCCACGCGGTGCTCTTCTGGGTGGCCGCCTTGTTCCGGGCGAGGTTCTCCGGGGCCACCGTGACCTTGACCGCCGTGGTGGTCGTGAGACGGCCGTGGCGCAGGGTGATGTCCAGTGTGTACGTACCGGGGGCCGCGGAAGCGGGCGGCGTCAGGGTGAACGGGACCTTCGCGTCCGCGCCCGGCGCCAGCGGGTTCACCCGGGTGGCCGACGGGGTGACGGTCCAGCCCTCGGGTCCGGACAGCCCGATCCTGGTCCCGGACGCGCGCTTGCGGGCGGTGTTGGTGAGGGTCAGCGTGCCGTCGGCGGTGCGTCCGGGGTTGAGCTCCTTCGGCAGTTCGGTCCTCGTGCGGACGAGGGTGTTCACGCCCGGGGTGGTGACCTTGAAGACGTACGCGCTCGTACTCCTGGTGGCCGACGCCCCGTTCTTCGGCGTCTCGACGATCACGCGGCCTGCGGAGTCCTTGTGCCAGGGCAGTGCGCTGCCGTCCGAACCGAGCAGAGTGATACGGGAGTCGGCGGCGACCGGCGTGTCGGCACCGAGGGTGAGTTCGGCGCCGGGCCACTCCAGAGCGGTCGCGTACAGCGTGCCGTCCTTCACCGTGTAGCGGATCTTGTCGTCGCTGGACGGCTCCTCGGCGTGGTGCCAGTAGGTCGTCCCGTAGATCGCCTCGCCGTTGATCTTCAGCCAGGCGCCGATGTCGAGCAGTCGCTGCTGCTGGATCTCGGGGATGGTGCCGTCGGCACGCGGGCCGATGTCGAGCAGCAGGTTGCCGTTCTTGCTGACGATGTCGGTGAGCGAGTCGATCAGCTGGTCGGAGGTGAGGTGGTCCTCCTCCGGCTCGTTCTGGTTGTAGCCGTAGGAGTGTGCGATGCCCCGGCTCGCCTCCCACTTGTTCGGGTCGATGTCCGGCTTGACCGTGTACTCGGGTGTCTGGAAGTCGAGTTCCTTGCTGTCCAGCGCACCGGTCTCGATCTTGCAGCGGTTGGCGACCGCGACTTCCTTCGGGTGCGCCCGGTTCTTCGCGCGGTTGTAGTAGTCGGCGATGACGGGCGCGGTCTTCCAGTACGAGGCGGGTTTGTCCCACTGCCCGTCGCACCAGATGATGTCGGGATCGTACTGATCGACCAGCTCGTTCAGTTGCGGCACCATGTAGTCGCCGACGTAGTCCTTGACCGACGGGGCGCCGGTGTACGGGACTTCGGCGCCGGTGTACGGGTTGCGGACCGGGCTGCCGGTGTACGACGGGTTGTACCACTCGTACAACGAGTAGTAGAAGCCCGCCTTCAGCTGCCCGCCCTTGGTGTCCTTGCGTGCCGCCTTGAACAGGTCGCCCGCCAGGTCGCGCTTCGGGCCGAGGTCCACGGTGTCGCGGCCACTGACCTTGCTGTCGAACAGTGCGACGCCTTCATGGTGCTTGGAGGTCAGCACGAAGTATTTGGCGCCGGCGTCCTTGAACAGCTTCACCCAGGCGTCCGGGTCGTACTTCTCGGCCTTCCACTGGCCGATGAAGTCGTCGTAGTTCGCGGCCGTGCCGTAGGTGTCCTTCTGATGGGTGTTGGTGGCGCTGCCCTTGCTGTTCATGTAGTTCCAGTACCACTCGGCGTAGCTGCCGCGCGGGCCCCAGGCGGGCACCGAATAGGCGCCCCAGTGGATGAAGATGCCGAACTTGTCGTCGTTGAACCATGTCGGCGTGGGGTGGCTGTCCAGGGACTCCACCGTCGGCTCGTAGTCCTTCGCCGGGGGTTCGGGCGCGGCGGAGGCCGGGGTGGTCAGGAGGCCGGCGAGGGCCGCCAGGGCCGTCGCTGCCACGAGTCTGGTACGGGGACGGGCATGGGTGCGGGTCACTGCGGGTTCCTTCCGGTCAGCGGTCGTAGTGCGCGTAGTCGGCCCGGACCTGTTCGGGGCTCAACGCCTCGTCCCAGGTGGTGACTTCGTCGAGATCTCCGCGCAGCCCGGCCTTCTCGGTGCCGATCGAGCGCAGCGGGAGCGCAATGGACGCGTCGACCGTGCCGACGCGCTCGCCGTTCGCGTACAGGGTGGTGCGGCCCGGCTCGGTGACCCAGGTCAGCTGGACCCACTGGTTCAGCGGCAGGGTGTAGTCGAAGCTGTGGTCGGCCGTGCCGTTGCCGGTGAAGCCGACCTTGCCGGTGCCCCGCTGCTGGAGTTTGAGCGCGCCGGCCTTCGAGCTGAGCAGCACTTGGTCACTGGTCCTGCCGGTCGTCCTGACCCAGCCGGAGACGGTCCACGGTTCGGCCAGGTCGAGGCCGCCGAAGCCCACCCCGTCGCGGTCACTGTCGAAGCGCCAGGCCTGGCCGCGTACCCCGTCCGGGACCGGAGTGGGGTTGTTGATGATGTACGAGGTGCCGGGCAGGTTCCCCGCGGTGTCCTCGGCGAAGATCGTGTTGCCGGGGCTGCCGGCCCACGTCCAGCCGCTCGGGTACGACGCCTGGTCGAAGGTCCAGTGGTGGCTCGGGCGGCCGTCGTCGACCCGGGGTGTCACCGGGTCGGGCCGCAGGCCGGGCGGATCGCCGAGCCGGGCGACCAGCGCCCGGAAGTCCTGCACGGTGTCCGGGGTGGCGGAGGCGTTCCAGGAGCGGTCCGCCATGATCGCGCGGCCGGTGGCCATCTGCTGCTCGAAGTAGCCGTCGTCGGCCCAGAAGTTGTAGTCGGCCCAGTTCATCAGACCGGATCCAAGGAGATCCGGCGCGGTGCTGGGCACCCAGGAGTCGTACATCCACGCCTCGTCGGGGTACAAGTGGTGATAGTTGTTCGGCGTGTCGTAGAACGGTCCGATGGCGATCTCGTCGTGGCCGGGGATGACGGGCTCGGTGCCGGTCCCCTCCCAGGTCAGGAAGACCACAGGCGCGTGGACCTGCTGCTGGGGCGCGGCGAGGTGTTCGGAGCCGTTGTAGATCGCGGTGCGCTTGCCGTGCCCGGCGACGACGTCGTCGAGGGTGTTGATGTAGCCGTTCAGCAGGTCACCGAGGGTGCTGGTGTCCGGATCGGCGGCGAGATGGTTCTTGACGCGGGGGCAGTTGGCGAGCTGGCCGGGCAGCTCGTCGGCGCCGATGCTGAACAGCGGGGCGTCGAACCAGCCGACGAACTCGTCCACGATCCGACGGGTCGTCGCGACCGCCTTCTCGCTGGTGATGTCGACCATCCAGTTCGGTGTCAGGTGCGAGTGGGTGTGGGCCTGGGTGCACGGGTCGGGGCCGTCGCCGAAGCCGATCCCGAAGGCGTCGGTGATCACGGTCGCGTGTCCGGGCACGTCTATACCGGGCATCACCTGCACGTGATAGCGGGCGGCGACGCGCTTCAGCCGCTCGATGTCCGCGCGGTCGTAGCTGTGCGCGGGGTCCGCGAGTCCGGGGAACTCCGGGCTGAAGAGGCGGAAGCCCTCGGAGTCGGAGAACTGCAGGAACAGGGTGTTGAGCTTCTGGTCGGCCATCCGGCGGACCAGCTTCTCCAGGTACTCCGGCTGCCAGTACTTGCGGCCCGCGTCGAGCATGGTCATCCGGACCGGCTGGGCGGGACGGTCGGTGGAGCGGGCCTTCGGCACGGTCAGGTGACCGGGGGCGGTGCGCAGCAGCTGCAGGAGCGTACGCGTCCCGTAGAACAGGCCGTGGGTGGAGGCGGCTTCGATGCGGACGGCGTCCGTGCTCTCGAACCGGTAGCCCTCCGCGCCCAGTGCCCCGTGCTCGGTGAGCGTCAGCACGATGTCGCCGGTCCGCGCGTGCCGGATGTCGCTGCTGACGGTCGGGGTGACCCCGCTGACCTGGGCCACCTCCGTACGCAACTGCTTGGCCAGCTCCTGCACGGACTGGCTCGCGGGGCCCGGGAGTTCGGCCCGTCCGGCTGGGAGTGCGGTCCTGGACCGGGACCGGGGGTCCACCAGGATGCGGGTCTTCGCCGACAGCTGTGTGTGGCCGCCGAGGCCGGTCCACTGGGTCGGTCTGGGAACAACGGGAGGCCCTGGGGCGGCCGTTGCGGCGCTTGTGCTCGACGCGGGTTCGTCCGGGGGCTCGTTTGCCACCGCGACGGGAGAGATAGATCCGATGACTAGAGCTGCGAGGAGTGGCGCAACGGGCATGACTCGGCGCACTACGGTCTCCTGAAGTCCGGTTTTGCCAGGACCGTAGCGGTAGATGTACTGCACGACAAGGGTGTTTGCGGGAGTGGTGTGGACCACTCCCGGAAACGGGAGGTGGGGCGAGAGATCCGATCTGTAAGGGTGTTGGGGGTTGGGATCGGCCTGACCGGGGCAGGATGCGCGCGGGCGGACTCAGGCCGCTTCGCGCAGCTCCGCCTCCAGGTGGCCGGGCCGGATGCCCAGATCGCCGAGGATGGCGTGCGCCGCGCGGCGGCCCGAGAACAGGGCGCCCTGCACCGTGCTCGTGTCCCGGTGGTCGCCGCACACATACAGCCCGGCGAGCAGCCGGACCGGGCGGCGCAGATCGTGCGGGGGTGGCATGGCGGGGACCGCCTCCGGGGCGTGGTGGGCGCAGAGGAGCTCCCAGTCGTCCGTGGGAGTGCCGTACAGCGCCGCGAGATGGGCGCGGACCGACCGGTCGAGGTCGGGCGGCGGGGTGCCGAGCACCGTCGACGTGATCAGGGTCCGGCCGTGCGGGGCGCGCGAGGGGTCGACCTCGCTCATCACGCAGGTGTGGGCGACCGGGCCCGAGCGGTCGGCGTCCAGCAGCAGTGAGGCACCGGTCGGCGGGGGAGCGGGGGCGGTGTGGTGCAGGACCGTCACCGGATGGAAGGCCGGCACCCGCAGACCGGGGAGCAGCTCGGCCGCGGCGCTCGCGCCGGTGGCCAGCAGCAGCGAACGGCAGCCCAGTTCACCGTGTTCCTTGGTGCGTACGGAGGTGATGTCGGCGGCGGCGACATGGACACCGGTCCGCACGGTGCCGGGCGGCAGGGCCGCCGCCAGCAGCTCGGGCAGCGTGGCCGAGCCGCCGGACGGTACGCACAGCCGGCCGCGCGCGTAGCCGCGCAGGGCGAGATCGGCGCAGCGGCTCGATGTGGTGAGCCCGGGGTCGCTGAGCAGCGCGGTGAGCAGTGGGCGCAGAAAGCCGTTGACCGTACGGGACGGCAGGCCGCGGCTGGACAGGGCGGCGAGCGCGGTCTGTTCCGGCCGGGCCAGGATGCGGGACGCCGGGGTGGTGGCGAGCCGGGCCAGGGCGGCGCCGAGCCGGGCCTGGTCGATCGGCCCGCCCATCGGCTGGCGGGGGGCGCTCGCCAGGGCGCGTGCCGCCTTGAGTGCGCCCCGTGCGCTCCGTGTGTGCCGCACGTCGCCGGTCCGGTACTGGCGGCCCTCGCTGTGGACGAGGACCCCTGGTGCGAAGTTCCGCAGCACGAGCCCTTCGAGGCCTGGCATCGTGCGCAGTTCCGGATACGAGGTGCTGAGAAGCGGGCCGATGCGGTCGAGCCGGAATCCGTCCACCTCCTCGGTGGTCATCCGGCCGCCGACCCGTGGGCCGGCCTCCAGAACGCTGACGCTGACCCCTGCACTGGTCAATTGATGGGCTGCTGACAGGCCGGCGATCCCGGCACCGATGATGACGACGTCCGCGTGGTGTGCCGTGCTGAGCACGTGCCCTCCCCGAGTCGGCGCAACTGCTGGGAGGCTCTTGCCCCCAACAGGCCCCCGGAATGCCCGAGTTCGCCACGAGGCTAGGAGGGGTCCGGTTCGGGCACAGTCGCGCGCGGCCCGGGGCACCGTTGCACGGGGTCGCACATCCGTGTGATTCGACCGTTCGTGGTCAGCGCAGCGCGGCGCGAATGGCGCCGTCGATGCCGGGGAAGGCGAAGGTGAACCCCGAGTCCAGCAGCCGTGCGGGCAGCACCCGTTGGCTGCCCAGCACGTCCTCTGCGAAGTCCCCGAGGGCGATCCGGAGCGCGGGTGCCGGGACGGTGAACAGCGTCGGACGGCGCAGCACGCGCCCCATTGCGGCTGTCACCTCGCCGTTGGTCACGGGGTCGGGTCCGGTCAGGTTCACCGGTCCGGACAGCGACTGCGTGTCGAGGAGGTGCCGCAGGGCCGCGATGTGGTCGTGCAGCGCGATGAAGCTCCAGTACTGGCGCCCGCTGCCGAGCCGCCCGCCGAGCCCCGCCCGGAACAGCGGGAACAGCCGCCCCCAGGCCCCGCCCTCCCGGGCGACGACCAGACCCGTGCGCGCGTACACCGTCCGGATGCCGGCCGCTTCCGCCGGGGCCGCGGCAGCCTCCCAGTCCACACAGACGGACGGCAGGAAGCCCGTGCCGTGCGGCGCGCT
This sequence comes from Streptomyces sp. NBC_01224, assembly GCF_036002945.1. Lineage (NCBI taxonomy): Bacteria > Bacillati > Actinomycetota > Actinomycetes > Kitasatosporales > Streptomycetaceae > Streptomyces > Streptomyces sp. NBC_01224. The sequence goes on from NZ_CP108529.1 coordinate 6,583,882, forward strand.
CTCGTCGACCGCGCGGTCCCCGGTGTCGCCGTAGTAGCCGATGGCCGACCCGCACAGCAGCACCTTCGGCGGTACACCGAGGGAGGCCACCGCCTCGGCGATCGCCGCTGTGCCCAGCACCCGGCTGTCCCGGATCTCCCGCTTGTACTCCTCCGTCCAGCGGTGGTCGCCGACCCCGGCGCCGGCGAGGTGGACGACGGCGTCGCAGCCGACCAGGCCCGCCCCGTCGACGTAACCCCGCTTCGGGTCCCACTCGACCTCGTCCCCGGCACGCGCCGGGTGCCGGACCAGGCGCACGACCTCGTGCCCGTCGGCCCGCAGCGAGCGCACCAGCGCGGCTCCGATGAGTCCGGTGGATCCGGTGACAGCGATACGGGAGTACACCATGGCCCCATCCTGCCGCAGCGGCGTAGGTGGTGCCTCGCCCGTATCACTCATCACGCCCGAATCACTCGAACAGCAGTTGTAGGGCGACATCCCGGTCGCCGAGCGCCCGGCGGATATGCGATGACGCGACCGGGCGGGCCGTGGCACTGTGGCGCGCATGTCCGTGATCCACACACACCCGGTTCGCCCCGTCCGCCCCGTCGTCCTCTCCGACGAAGCCGCTCTCGGTGAACTCGACCGCGCCACCTGGTCGACGCTGCACGCCGTGACACCGAGGCCGCAGCCCCCGTACGCACCGTTCTTCGACGACCGCCACAAGCCCGAGGACTTCCTCGTGGCCGAGGCGGAGGATCCGGCGGGTGAGATACGCATCGCCGGCTACATCCGGGTCGTCGCGCCGACCCCGCTGGCCTGCAACACGCATGTGCGCCAGATACAGGGTCTCGCCGTGGCCGACTGGGCGCGCGGCGGCGGTGTCGCCAGGGCCCTGCTGCGGGCGGCGTTCGCGGTGGCGCGGAGTGACGGGGCGAACCGGATGACGCTGCGGGTGCTTGGGCACAACGCGCCCGCGCGGGCCCTGTACGAGTCGGAGGGGTTCGTCGTCGAGGGTGTGCTGCCCGGCGAGTTCTTCCTGGGCGGGCGTTACGTCGACGACGTCATGATGGGCCGCTCGCTGGCGCCGTGACCGCTTGTTTCCCGCTCAGCCCTTGAACAGCCGCATGCCGCCCATGAGTTCGTGGAGGCAGCGCACCGCCAGATCGGAAGGTGAGCCGGGCCCGCTCGTCGGCGCGTCCGTCTCCGCCCAGGCTTCCAGCGCGATGCGTACGGCGTCCGTGGCGGCGGCTGCGGCGAGCCGGACCTCCAGCGGGTCCGCCCCCTCGCCCGCCAGCCGGGTCAGCACCGGCAGCAGTCGTTCCTCCGAATCCTGATTGACCCGGTACCAGACGGCACGCAACGCCGGGTCGTCCACCGCCGCCCGCAGCAGCCCACGCGTCCAGCCGAGCTGGTCGGCGGCGTCCGCGCCCGGCCCCCGGAGCGCCTCGGTGACCGCCTGCTCCAGCACCCCGGCGAGCGACTCCCCCGGCTCGGCCGCCTCCAACAGCGCCCGCCAGCGCTCGGCGCCACCGGTGAGCAGTGGGCCCACCGCGTCCTGCTTGGAGCGGAAGTACCGGTAGAAGGTACGCAGTGCGACGCCCGCCCGATGGGCGATGTCCTCCGCCGTGGTGCCTTCGGGTCCGCGCTCGGCGAAGAGCGCGGCGGCGGCGCGCGCGATGTCCAGCTGGGTTGCGGCCTTACGGCGTTCGGTGAGGGACGGCTGACTCGGCTCGGTGCTCATTCCCAGGAGATTACCCCGGCAGGGGAGAGGTGTGCACGAAATGACGTGATGGCAAAACGTGCCACTTGGGCGTACGGTGAACATCGATCGAGGAAGTATCGAGACAGCTTCGGGACAGCAGTCACCGGGACCGGGAGAGAACAGACATGAACCGCTACGAAGGCCGCCGCGCACTCATCACCGGTGGTGGCTCCGGCATCGGCCAGGCCACCGTCCACCGTGTCCTCGCCGAGGGAGGCCGCGTCGTCGCGGCCGATGTCGACGAGGCCGGGCTGCAGGCCACGTACGCGACGGCCGTGGCGAACGGCACCGCCGACCGTCTCACCACCCTCGTCCTCGACATCTCGGACGAGGCGGCCGTCCAGGCGGGCGTCGCCTCCGCCGTAGCCACCCTCGGGGGCCTCGACGTACTGGTCAACGCGGCCGGAATTCTGCGCTCCGAGCACACGCACAAGACGTCGCTGGAGTTCTTCAACAAGATTCTCGCGGTCAACCTCACGGGGACGTTCCTGATGATCCGTGAGGCGATACCGGCCCTGCTGGCAGGCGACAAGCCGGTCGTCGTGAACTTCTCCTCCACCTCGGCGAGCTTCGCGCACCCCTACATGTCGGCGTACGCGGCGAGCAAGGGCGGCGTCCAGTCGATGACGCACGCGCTGGCGAGCGAGTACAGCAAGCAGGGGCTGCGGGTCGTCGCCGTCGCGCCCGGCTCGATCTCCTCCGACATGACCAGCGGCAACGGCCCGGGGCTGCCCGCCGATGCCGACATGTCGCTCTTCATGAAGCTGTCTCCGGCGCTCGGGGAGGGCTTCGCCAGCCCGGACACCGTCGCGGGCGTCGTCGCGATGCTCGGATCGCAGGACGGGGCGTTCATCACGGGTACGGAGATCCGGATCGACGGCGGAACCCACTTCTGACGGGGCGGCAGGGCCCAGGGCGCGTTCAGCCGGAGCCGAACCGCTCCCAGAGCAGGGGGAAGCGTTCGGCCAGCGCCGCGTCGTCCTCGAAACCGAAGGGGGTGCCCTCCGGCTCGGAGGCCTGGGGCGGCAGCCCGAGGTCCGGGGTGACCACGCCGGTGAGCTGCTCGTACGCCTCGTCGGCGGCATAGCCGAGATCCTCGGCGTCCCCGTCGATCTCCTCGTCGAAGTCGTCGAGGAGATCGGCGAGGCTGTCCGGATCGTGCACAGCACCCTCGAAGATCTCCCGGCCCTGCCCGATCAGCCAGCAGCGGAAGAAGTCGAAGGCGTCGTCGCTCGCGCCGCCGAGCAGTACGGCGGCGGCGCCCCACAGCTCCCAGCGGTAGGCGCGGTTGTAACGGGCCTCGAAGTGCCTGGCGAAATCCAGCACGGCCTCGGGATCGAGCCGCACCAGCCGTTCGACGAGCAGATCGGCCTGGTCCTCGGGGTCGCCCTCGGCGGCCTCGCGGGTGCTGTCGATGATCTCCCAGAACTCCGTCTCGTCCATCACGGGACAAGCATCGGCCTTGACGGCGGGCGACGCACGCGGACGCGGCGAAAAGAAGCCTTCAGCGATAGAGGTTGCGCAGGCGTTCGGCGGCAGCGGTGAAACGCGCCCGCAGAGCGGCCGGTTCGAGGACCTCCGACTCCGGCCCCAGGGCCATCAGTTGGCTGTACGCGACATCGAGGGACTCGACCGGCAGGGTGACGGTGAGCTGTCCCTGTGCGTCGGGCGGGCCGGCCGCGTCCAGCGCGTCGTGGACCGCCGAACGGTCCATGGCGTACGGCAGTCGGCGTACACCCTCCTCCGTCACCCGTACCGTCACCTCGGTACGCAGGAGCGAGCGGGCGAACTGGGCGGCCCGCTCGTCCCAGAAGCCAGGAAGATCGAACTGCTCGTCGCGTTCGAACAGTTCGTCCGACACCGCGACGGCCGAGAACCGGTCGATCCGGTACACCCGGAAGTCGTCCGTCACGCGGGCACAGAGATACCAGACCCCGGCCTTCAGGACGAGTCCGTACGGGGCCAGCTCCCGCTCCACCTCGTCGTCCCGGCCGCTGCGGCGGTAGCGGGCGTGGACGATCCGGTCGCCCCAGACCGCCTCGGCGACGGCGGGCAGCAGTTCGGGGGTGACCGGCTCCTGATACCAGCCGGGAGCGTCCAGGTGGAAGCGCTGGGCGGCACTGTCCGAGGCGTCGCGCAGGGACGGCAGCAGGGCCGCCGACACCTTGAGTCTGGCGGCGGACGCGGCGTCCTCCAGGCCCATCTCGCGCAGGGCGGACGGCAGCCCGGAGAGGAAGAGCGCCTCGGCCTCGTTACGGGCGAGTCCGGTGAGGCGCGTGCGGTAGCCGCCGACCAGCCGGTAGCCCCCGGCCCGGCCCCGGTCCGCGTACACCGGGACGCCCGCTTCGGAGAGTGCCTGCGCGTCCCGGGTGACGGTCCGTTCGGACACCTCGAGCTCCTGGGCGAGCTCGGCGGCGGTCATGGCGGGGCGGGACTGCAGGAGCAGCACCATTTTGATGAGACGGGCAGCACGCATGCGGCCATTGTGGCCGCGGTGTGCGGGTTGTGGCCCACAGGCCCGGGGGTGGCCTCGATCGCCGGCCGGGCTCGAAGATGTCCTCGATCGCCGGACGGGCTTGAAAGTCAAGTCCGTCCGGCGATCGAGGACAGAGCCTCCGCCCGACCGGGGGCGAGGCGGCAGCCGGGCGCACCCGGCCGCCTTCACGCGTCAGAGCCCGTACCGCTCCCGGGCCTCCTTGACCGCGGACGCGGTCACCTCGCCGCGGCGGGCAAGCTGGGCCAGGGCCGCGACCGTGATCGACCGGGCGTCGACGCCGAAGTGGCGGCGGGCCGCATCACGGGTGTCGGAGAGCCCGAAGCCGTCCGTGCCGAGCGAGGACCAGTCCTGCTCCACCCACTGGCTGATCTGGTCCGGGACCTGCCGCATCCAGTCGCTGACCGCGAGGACCGGACCCGGTGCGCCCTCCAGCGCCTGGGTCACGTACGGCACCCGCTGCTCACCGCGGAGCAGCGCCTCGTCGCACTCCAGCGCCTCACGGCGCAGCTCGCCCCACGAGGTGGCGGACCAGACGTCGGCCGTCACACCCCAGTCCGCGGCCAGCAGCTCCTGCGCCTTCAGGACCCAGTGGATCGCCGTACCGGAGGCCAGCAGCTGGACGCGCGGCGCGTCCGGCGTCGCGGGCGTGCCCTCCTTGAAGCGGTACAGGCCCTTGACGATGCCCTCCTCGACGCCTTCCGGCATCGCGGGCTGCGGCTTCGGCTCGTTGTAGACCGTCAGGTAGTAGAAGACGTTCTCGGCCTCGGGGCCGTACATCCGGCGCAGACCGTCCTTGACGATCACTGCGATCTCGTACGCGAACGCCGGGTCGTAGTTGAGCGACGCGGGGTTCGTGGACGCGATCAGGTGCGAATGGCCGTCCGCGTGCTGGAGGCCCTCGCCGGTCAGCGTCGTCCGGCCGGCCGTGGCGCCGACGATGAAGCCCTTGCCGAGCTGGTCGGCGAGCTGCCACATCTGGTCGCCGGTCCGCTGCCAGCCGAACATCGAGTAGAAGATGTAGAAGGGAATCATCGTCTCGCCGTGTGTCGCGTACGACGTCGACGCGGCGATGAAGTCGGCCATGGCCCCGGCCTCGGTGATCCCCTCGTTGAGGATCTGGCCGTCCTTGGCCTCCTTGTAGTACATCAGCTGGTCGCGGTCGACCGGCTCGTACGTCTGGCCCAGCGGGGAGTAGATGCCGGCCGAGGGGAACAGCGACTCCATACCGAAGGTACGGGCCTCGTCCGGGACGATCGGCACCCAGCGCCTGCCGGTCTCCTTGTCCCGCATCAGGTCCTTGACCAGGCGCACGAACGCCATGGTGGTGGCCATCTCCTGCTTGCCGGACCCCTTCTTGAGCGCGGCGAACGCCCGCTCCTCCGGCTCGGGCAGCGCCACCGCGTGCACCCGGCGGGCCGGGGCGGGGCCGCCGAGCTCGGCGCGGCGCTCCTGGAGGTAACGGACCTCGGGGGAGTCGGCGCCGGGGTGGCCGTAGGGCACCAGCCCGTCCGTGAAGGCGCTGTCGGGGATCGGGAGTCCGAGCAGCTCGCGCATGTCCTTGAACTCGTCGACGGACAGCTTCTTCATCTGGTGGTTGGCGTTCTTGGACTCGAAGCCCTTGCCGAGCGTGTAGCCCTTCACCGTCTGAGCGAGGATCACGGTCGGCGCGCCCTTGTGCTCAAGAGCCGCGCGGTACGCCGCGTAGACCTTGCGGGCCTCGTGACCACCGCGGGAGGTGTAGAAACACTCGCCGATCTTCGCGTCGCTGAACAGCTTCGCCAGCTCGGCGAGCGCGGGGTCGGCGCCGAAGAAGTGCTCACGGATGTACGCGACGTCGCGGGTGGCGTACGTCTGGAACTGCGCGTCCGGGACCTCACGGAGTCGGCGGACCAGCGCACCGGTGGTGTCCAGCCGGAACAGCTCGTCCCAGGCGCTGCCCCAGAGCGTCTTGATGACGTTCCAGCCGGCGCCGCGGAACGCGCCCTCCAGCTCCTGGACCACGCGGAAGTTGGCGCGGACCGGACCGTCGAGACGCTGCAGGTTGCAGTTGATGACGAAGGTCAGGTTGTCGAGCCGCTCACGGGCCGCGAGGGCGAGGGCGGCGGTCGCCTCGGGCTCGTCCATCTCGCCGTCGCCGAGGAAGGCCCAGACGTGAGAGTTCGACGTGTCCTTGATGCTGCGGTTGGCCAGGTAGCGGTTGAAGCGCGCCTGGTAGATGGCCGAGAGCGGGCCGAGGCCCATCGACACGGTGGGGAACTCCCACAGCCAGGGCAGCCGCCGCGGGTGCGGGTAGGACGGCAGACCGTCGCCGCCCGCCTCCTGGCGGAAGTTGTCGAGCTGCTGCTCGCTGAGCCGGCCGTCGAGGAAGGCGCGGGCGTAGATGCCGGGGGAGGCGTGGCCCTGGATGTAGAGCTGGTCGCCGGAGCCGTCCCCCTCCTTGCCGCGGAAGAAGTGGTTGAAGCCGGTCTCGTACAGCCAGGCCGCCGAGGCGAAGGTGGCGATGTGGCCGCCGACGCCGTACCGGGCGCCGCGGGTGACCATCGCGGCCGCGTTCCAGCGGTTCCAGGCGGTGATCTTGGACTCCATCTCCAGGTCGCCGTCGAACGCGGGCTCGGCGGCGGTCGGGATGGAGTTGACGTAATCGGTCTCCAGCAGCTTGGGCAGCGCGAGACCGGCTCCCTCGGCGTGCTGGAGCGAGCGGCGCATCAGGTACGCGGCGCGGTGCGGGCCCGCGGCCTTGGTGACGGCATCCAGGGAGGCCGCCCATTCGGCGGTCTCCTCGGGGTCACGGTCCGGGAGCTGGTCGAGCTCGCTCGGAAGCTTTCCTACGGGGTCGGTCATGATCGCCGCCTTCCGGAGTGGAGGGGGGTGGAGAAAGGCCCTGACTGGCAGGACAGGGCGATGGGGCCGGTGGGCCCGCGGAGTGAACTGTAAGTCGCCGATCGATGATCGATCAAAGGATGAAGGGAAAAACTTCTCGATATGAAGAAATTGGCATTCGGTGCCGTGAAACGGGGCACGGAGTGACGGGATTTAATGCATATAAGGGGCGCTCATCTGCACAGGCGAGCGCCCCCCCACGACAGATGGGTACGCCCCTCAGGCGCGCGGTGCGCAGCCGAGCACATGCGCCTTGACCAGCACACCGATGTCCGGGTCCTTCCGCAGGAACGCCTCGATGAGTGCCTCGTGCTCCTCCGCGTACGACTTCTGGACCGTGCCCAGCCACCGGATCGACAGGGCGGTGAACACCTCGATGCCCAGCCCCTCCCAGGTGTGCAGCAGCACGGCGTTCCCGGCGGCCCGCACCATCTCGCGGTGGAACCCCACGGTGTGCCGCACCTGCGCCTCACCGTCGGCCAGCCGGTCCGCCTCGTAGAGCGCCGTCACATGCGGCGCGAGGCGCGAGCAGTCCTCGCCGAGGACCGGAGCCGCCAGCTCGGCCGCGATCTGCTCCAGACCGGCCCGTACCGGATAGCTCTCCTCCAGATCGGCCGCGGTGAGATTGCGGACCCGTACGCCCTTGTTGGGGGCCGACTCGATCAGCCGGAGCGTCTCCAGCTCCCGCAGCGCCTCGCGCACGGGCGTCTGGCTGACCTCCAGCTCGGTGGCGATCCGGCGCTCCACGATGCGCTCACCCGGTTTCCAGCGCCCGCTGACGATCCCGTCCACGATGTGCTCGCGGATCTGTTCGCGCAGCGAGTGGACGACGGGCGGGGTCATGAGGAGCTCCTTCCGGGCAAACCGGTGCCGGCTGCGCCCTCACGGCTGCCGGTGCGACCGGTGGTCCCTAGACAATACGGCGGCGCCCCCGCCCGGAAGTGATCCGGACGGGGGCGCCGCTGGTGAGGCTGGTTACAACGGTGGTGCTCAGAGGCCGAGCTCGACCTCGAACTCACCGGCCTCCAGGATCGCCTTGACCGCGGTCAGGTAACGGGCGGCGTCCGCGCCGTCCACCAGACGGTGGTCGTAGGAGAGCGAGAGGTACGTCATGTCCCGCACCGCGATCGTCTCGCCGAGGTCCGGGTGGTTGATGACCACCGGGCGGCGGACCGTGGCACCGATGCCCAGGATGGCTGCCTGGTTCGGGGGCACGATGACGGTGTCGAACAGCGCACCGCGCGAGCCGGTGTTGCTGATGGTGAAGGTGGCGCCGGACATGTCGTCCGGCGTCAGGCCGCCACCGCGGGCCTTCCCGGCCAGCTCGGCGGTCTTCTTCGAGATACCGGCGATGTTCAGGTCGCCCGCGCCCTTGATGACCGGGGTCATCAGACCCTTCTCGGCGTCCACGGCGATGCCGATGTTCTCCGAGTCGAAGTACGTGATGGTGCCCTCGTCCTCGTTGATCCGGGCGTTGATGACCGGGTGGGCCTTCAGCGCCTGGGCCGCCGCCTTCACGAAGAACGGCATCGGGGACAGCTTGACGCCCTCACGGGCGGCGAACGCGGCCTTCGCCTGGTTGCGCAGCTTCATCAGCTTCGTGATGTCGACCTCGACGACCGAGGTCAGCTGGGCCTGCGAGTGCAGCGCCTTCATCATGTTGTCGCCGATGACCTTGCGCATGCGGGTCATCTTGACCGTCTGACCGCGCAGCGGGGAGACCTCGAGCTTCGGCGCCTTCGCGGCCGCCGGGGCAGCCGCGATGGGGGCCGGAGCAGCGGCGGCGGCCCTGGCGGCCTCCGCGGCGGCGACGACGTCCTGCTTGCGGATACGGCCACCGACGCCGGTGCCCTTGACCGCGCCCAGGTCGACGCCGTTCTCGGCGGCGAGCTTGCGGACCAGCGGCGTGACGTACGCGCCCTCGTCGACCGGAGCCGCCGGGGCGACCGGTGCCGGAGCGGCCACGGGCGCCGGAGCCGGAGCAGCCGGGGTCACCGGTGCCGGAGCGGCGACCGGGGCGGCGACCGGGGCGGCGACCGGGGCGGCGGGGGCCACCGGTGCCGGAGCCGGCGCGGGGGCGGCCGGAGCGACCGGCGCCGGTGCGGGGGCAGCGGCGGCCGGAGCCGGGACCGGGGCGGCGACGGGCGCCGGAGCGGCCGGGGCCGGGGCAGCCGCCGGAGCGGCACCGGCGGCACCGATGACGGCGAGCTTGGCGCCGACCTCGGCGGTCTCGTCCTCGGCGACGACGATCTCCAGCAGCACACCGGAAACCGGGGCCGGGATCTCGGTGTCGACCTTGTCCGTGGAGACCTCAAGGAGGGGCTCGTCCTCCGTGACCTCCTCGCCGACCTCCTTCAGCCAGCGGGTGACGGTGCCCTCGGTGACGCTCTCGCCGAGCGCCGGGAGGGTGACGTCGGTGCCGACGGCGCCACCGGCCGGTGCGGCCGCGACCGGAGCAGCGGCCACGGGGGCCGGAGCAGCGGCAGCGGGGGCCTCGGCGACCGGTGCCGGGGCCGGGGCGGCCGCGGGCTCGGCGGCCGGGGCCGCGGCGGCAGCGGGCGCGCCCGTGCCGTCGTCGATGACGGCCAGCTCGGCGCCGACCTCGACGGTCTCGTCCTCGGCGACCTTGATGGCGGCGAGGATGCCGGCTGCGGGAGCCGGGATCTCGGTGTCGACCTTGTCGGTCGAAACCTCGAGCAACGGCTCGTCGGCCTCGACGCGCTCGCCCTCGGCCTTCAGCCAGCGGGTGACAGTGCCCTCGGTGACGCTCTCGCCGAGCGCCGGAAGGGTTACGGAAACCGACATGGTTTCAGTTGCTCCTTACGAAAGTGCGGAAGTAGGTCGGTCGTCGCGCCCGGTCGACTGATCAGTCGTGGGAGTGCAGGGGCTTGCCGGCCAGGGCCAGGTGGGCCTCGCCGAGCGCCTCGCTCTGGGTCGGGTGGGCGTGGATGAGCTGCGCGACCTCGGCGGGCAGCGCCTCCCAGTTGTAGATCAGCTGGGCCTCGCCGACCTGCTCGCCCATACGGTCACCGACCATGTGGACGCCGACCACGGCACCGTCCTTGACCTGGACGAGCTTGATCTCGCCCGCGGTCTTGAGGATCTTGCTCTTGCCGTTGCCCGCGAGGTTGTACTTCAGAGCGACGACCTTGTCCGCGCCGTAGAGCTCCTTGGCCTTGGCCTCGGTGATGCCCACGGAGGCGACCTCGGGGTGGCAGTACGTCACCCGCGGGACACCGTCGTAGTCGATCGGAACGGTCTTCAGACCGGCCAGCCGCTCCGCCACCAGGATGCCCTCGGCGAAGCCGACGTGCGCGAGCTGGAGCGTCGGGGCCAGGTCACCCACGGCCGAGATGGTGGGCACGTTGGTCTGCATGTACTCGTCGACGAGGACGTAGCCGCGGTCCATCGCGACGCCGGCCTCCTCATAGCCCAGACCCTGCGAGACCGGGCCGCGGCCGATGGCGACCAGCAGCACCTCGGCCTCGAAGGTCTTGCCGTCGGCGAGGGTCACGCGGACGCCGTCCTGCGTGTACTCGGCGCTCTGGAAGAACGTGCCGAGGTTGAACTTGATGCCGCGCTTGCGGAAGGCGCGCTCAAGAAGCTTCGAGCTGTTCTCGTCCTCGACCGGGACGAGGTGCTTCAGGCCCTCGATGATCGTGACGTCGGTGCCGAAGGATGTCCACGCCGAGGCGAACTCGACGCCGATGACGCCGCCGCCCAGCACGATCGCGGACTTCGGGACACGGTCCAGCTTCAGCGCGTGGTCCGAGGAGATGATGCGGTTGCCGTCGATCTCCAGGCCCGGCAGCGACTTCGGCACGGAGCCGGTCGCGAGCAGCACGTGGCGGCCCTGGACGCGCTGGCCGTTCACATCCACCGAGGTGGGGGAGGAGAGCCGTCCCTCACCCTCGATGTAGGTGACCTTGCGCGAGGCGATGAGACCCTGCAGACCCTTGTACAGGCCCGAGATCACGTCGTCCTTGTACTTGTGGACGGCCTCGATGTCGATGCCCTCGAAGGTGGCCTTGACACCGAACTGGTCGGCCTCACGCGCCTGGTCGGCGATCTCGCCGGCGTGCAGCAGGGCCTTCGTGGGGATGCAGCCGTTGTGCAGGCAGGTACCGCCGACCTTGCCCTTCTCGATCAGAGCGACGTCCAGGCCCAGCTGCGCTCCGCGCAGGGCCGCGGCGTAACCGCCGCTACCACCGCCGAGGATCACTAGGTCGAAAACGGTGCTGGCGTCGTTCGCCACGTCACGTCCTCCATGCATGTGCGCCGTACGCCGGGCCCCGTCGCTGGGGGATGACCGGCCGGTCGGCTGGTGTTCGGCCGCTTTTGTTATTCGGCCCTGTGGTGGGGGCCCTGTCCTGCCGAGAACCCATCTTCGCACTTGTTGACGGTGGGCGGGACGCGGGGCCCGGGTCTGAGACGGATGATCATTCGTCTCGGGCGGTTACCGCTGCGTAGAGACCTGCTGATTTCGTTGAGAGCGAAACCTGCCGGATCCGAGCCGCGATGCCACCGGGGGAACACATGCGGCCCCGGACGTATGCCCGGGGCCGTATGTCGGCTGCGACCTCAGCCGAGGTCTCCGGCGGCGGTGCGCTCCGCCAGCTTCACCAGCGTGCGGACCGCGGAACCGGTGCCGCCCTTCGGCGTGTAGCCGTACGGCGCGCCCTCGTGGAAGGCCGGGCCCGCGATGTCCAGGTGCGCCCAGGCGATGCCCTCGCCCACGAACTCCTGCAGGAACAGACCGGCCACCAGGCCGCCGCCCATCCGCTCGCCCATGTTGGCGATGTCGGCGGTCGGGGAGTCCATGCCCTTGCGCAGGTCGGCGGGGAGCGGCATCGGCCAGGAGGCCTCGCCGACCTCCTCGGCGATCTCGTGGATGGAGGTACGGAAGGCGTCGTCGTTCGCCATGATGCCGAAGGTGCGGTTGCCCAGCGCCAGCACCATCGCGCCGGTCAGGGTCGCCACGTCGACGATCGCGTCCGGGTTTTCCTCGGAGGCGCGGGTCAGCGCGTCGGCGAGGACGAGCCGGCCCTCGGCGTCCGTGTTGAGGACCTCGACGGTCTTGCCGCTGTACATGCGCAGCACGTCACCGGGGCGGGTGGCGTTGCCGGACGGCATGTTCTCGGCGAGCGCCAGCCAGCCGGTGACGTTGACCTGGAGGCCGAGACGGGCGGCCGCGACGACGGTTGCGAACACGGCGGCGGCGCCGCTCATGTCGCACTTCATCGTCTCGTTGTGGCCGGCCGGCTTCAGCGAGATGCCGCCCGAGTCGTAGGTGATGCCCTTGCCGACCAGGGCCAGGGTCTTCTCCGCCTTCGGGTGCGTGTAGGCGAGCTTCACCAGACGCGGGCCGTGGGTCGAGCCCTGGCCGACACCCAGCAGACCGCCGAAGCCGCCCTTGACGAGCGCCTTCTCGTCGAGGACCTGCACCTTGATGCCGTGCTCCTTGCCGGCGGCGGTGGCCACGGCGGCGAAGGACTCGGGGTAGAGGTCGTTCGGCGGGGTGTTGATCAGGTCGCGGGCGCGGTTGATCTCCTCGACGACCGCGACGGCACGCTCGGCGGCCGCCTTGAACGCCTTGTCGCGCGGCTTGGTGCCGAGCAGGGCGACCTCGCCGAGCGGCAGCTTCGCACCGTTGCCGTTCTTCTTGTCCTTGGGTGCCAGCTTGTTCTCGCCGCCCTGGTACGCGGTGAAGGCATAGGCACCGAGGAGCGCGCCCTCGGCGATCGCCTCGGCGTCCTCGGCGGACTCGATGGGCAGCGCGAAGCCGGCCTTCTTCGAACCGCTCAGGGCACGGGCGGCCGAGCCTGCGGCCCGGCGCAGCGCCTCGGCGTCGTACGCCGCGTCCTTCTCCGGGACGGAGCCGAGTCCGGCCGCGACGACGACCGGGACCTTGAGGCCGTCGGGCGCGGGGAGCTTGGTCACCTCGCCCTCGGCACCTGCGGCGCCCAGGGCCTTCAGGACGGTGGCGAGCTTTCCGTCGAACGCCTTGTCCACGGCCTCGGCGCCCGGTGCGAGAACCAGGTCCCCAGACTTGGATCCAGCGCCCTTGGCGACGCCGACGACGAGTGCGTCGGCGCGCAGCGTCGCCGCACCGGCAGTGCTGAGAGTGAGAGCAGTCACGGTGGTGAAATCTCGCTTCCGTTGAGTTCGTTGTCGGTCGATGGGTGGGCCGACCGTGCCCGGCGCATCGTAGACGCCGCCGCAATGTGCCGGGAATGAGCCTACGCGCGCCTTTGCTGCGGGATCACGTCGGCGGGCCGTCGGTGGCCCGTTGTGGCGGCGATGCCCCGGTTCCGGGCGGCCGGGGCCGGGGCCGTGCGGCTGGAACGGGCCGTGGAAGTAGGCTCGTTGGAGGTGCCGGACCGACGGGGGAGAACCATGCGCGCCTGTGGGGCTGCACGGCCGGGACCGGCGCTGCCGGTCACCGTACTGATCCTGCTGGCCCTGCTGGCCGGCTGCACCTCGGCGCCGGAGCCCGCCGGCACGGGCCGTTGGCGGCCGGAGCCGGGCATCGGCTGGCAGTGGCAGCTCTCCGGCCGGCTGGACCCCACGGTGGACGTCCCGGTGTACGACATCGACGGCTTCGAGCACAAGGCTTCGGCCGTCGCGGACCTGCATCGCAGGGGCCGCAAGGTGATCTGCTACCTCTCCACCGGTGCCTGGGAGGAGTTCCGCCCGGACGCCGGGAAATTCCCCGCCTCGGTACAGGGAAAGGGCAACGGCTGGGCGGGGGAGCGGTGGCTCGACATCCGCCGCACGGACGTCCTGGAGCCGCCGATGGAGGCGCGGATCGCGATGTGCGCGAAGAAGGGCTTCGACGCGGTGGAGCCCGACAACATGGACGGCTACCGAAACCGCACGGGCTTCCCACTGACCGCCGCCGACCAGTTGCGCTACAACCGGCTCATCGCCCGTATCGCCCACCGCCATGGACTCGCCGTCGGTCTGAAGAACGACCTCGACCAGATCCCGGAGCTGGAGCCGGACTTCGACTTCGCGGTCAATGAGCAGTGTGCGCAGTACGGGGAGTGCGACGCCCTCACACCTTTTGTGAAGGCGGGCAAGGCCGTCTTCCATGTGGAGTACGAGCTGCCGGTCGCCCGGTTCTGCGCCGGGTCGAAGCGGCTCGGGCTCAGTTCGCTGCGGAAGAGGTACGAGCTGGGTGTGTGGCGCCAGGAGTGCCCGAAAGCCCGCCCCTAACCGAGTGCCAGGACCACCAGGGCCGCCGTCGCCGCCGTCTCCGCCAGTGCGCCGAAGACATCGCCGGTCACCCCGCCGAAGCGCCGTACACAGTGCCGCAGCAGGAGTTGGGCGACGCCGAGGGCGGTCAGCGCGGCGAGGGCATGGTGCAGCGCCCCGTACCCGCCGAGGAGCGCACCGGCACCCGCACAGGCCGCGACCGTGACGGCCCCGACCGCCACCGCGGCCCGGACCGTGACCGTTCCCGCCACCGCCGCACCCAGCCCCTCCGGACGGGCCGCCGGTACGCCCTGACGGGAAGCCAGGGTGAGCGCCAGCCGGGCGGTGACCGCGGCGACGGCCGCCGCCACCGCGCCGTGCGCCCAGCTCTGCCCGTAGAGCTGGTAGAGGACCGCGACCTGGGCCAGCAGCACGAACAGCAGGGTGATCACACCGAATGGGCCAATGTCCGACTGCTTCATGATCCGCAGAGCGTCGTCGGCGGGTTTGCCGCTGCCCAGGCCGTCGGCGGTGTCCGCGAGACCGTCCAGATGCAGACCCCGGGTCAGCACCGCCGGCACGGCGGCGGAGGCGACCGCCGCGAGCAGCGGACCGGAGCCGAGCAGCAGCAACAGACAGCCGGGCACAGCTGCGAGCAGCCCCACGACGAGACCGGCCGTCGGCGCGCACAGCATCCCGGCGCGGGCGGCCTGACGGTCCCAGCGGGTGACGTGGACGGGGAGCACGGTCAGGGTGCCGAAGGCGAAGCGCAGGCCATGGCTGTTCAGGGAGGTCACGGCGCGCAGGCTAATCGCTGTGACAGGCCGATAGATTGTGCATAAGGCGACATATCATGGCAAAAGCAGCTTATCGGGAGTGGGTGGCATGGGTCACTGGTTCGATCAGAACATCCTCGAGCCGGGAAAGCTGCCGCTGCTCCTCGCCCTGGCAGCCTTCGTGCTCACCTTCGCCATCACCCGGGTCATCACGCGGATGATCCGGGCAGGGAAGGGCCCGTTCCGCAACATCACGCCCGGCGGAGTGCATGTCCACCATGTGGTGCCCGGTGTGGTGCTGAGCGTCATCGGTGGCTTCGGGGCGGTCGCCAGTGGCCGCCAGGGTGTCACCGCGGGGGTCTGCGCGGTGATCTTCGGTATGGGTGCGGGTCTCGTGCTGGACGAGTTCGCCCTGATCCTCCATCTGGACGATGTGTACTGGACCGAGGAGGGCCGCCAGAGCGTGGAGGTCGTGGTCCTCACCGCGGCGCTGGTGCTGCTGGTCCTGGCCGGCTTCTCGCCGCTCGGCGTGAACGAGCTGAGCAGCGACCAGCAGCAGGGCAGGCTCGGCGTCGTCCTGACCCTGGTCGTCAACTTCTGCTTCGTGCTGATCTCCCTGTTCAAGGGCAAGGCGCGGCTCGCGGTCGTCGGCACCCTCGTCCCGTTCGTCGCGCTGATCGGGGCGATCCGGCTGGCCCGGCCGACCTCGATGTGGGCGAGGCGCTTCTACCGCAACCGCCACCGCGCCCGCGCCCGGGCGGTGCTGCGGGCCTACCACCACGATGTGCGCTGGGTGGGCCCGCGCCGCAGATTTCAGGACCTGATCGGCGGCGCGCCGGACCGGGTTCCGGCGCCCGGGCGTAAATCCTGAGCCCTGCGCCGCAGTTGCCGGCGCCGGTCCCGGCGGAGCGTGACAGCGCACAGCACGAGGACCGCGGCGATCGCGGCCAGATGCTCCTTGCCCGCCAGATTGTTCTTGAAGATCATCTCGGCCACCATCGTCGCGATCACCAGCGCCCCGGTGAACCAGGCCCGGTAGACGTAACACACGTAGACGGCCAGCCCGACCACCGCCGCCGACGGGCCGGTGTCGATGATCCGGGCATCGGAGGCGGGCAGCCCGAACAGCCCTTCGGGGTCGATCGAGACACCGATCCGCGCGTACATCGTTCCGGCCAGCGTCGCGACGTACGCGATCAGCAGCGTGCGCCACCGGCCCAGACAGATCTCGGCGGTCCCGAACACCACCAGGATCTGCGCCAGCGCCCCCCATACCGGCAGGTCCAGCGCCGGGACGAACAGTGACAACGGGGTACGCAGCAGGGCTTCCCACAGCGGATCCTCGGCCCGCACCGCCCCGAGCTCGCGCACCGGCCCGGCGCCCCACGACTGGTTCTGCACCGTATGGAGCAGTGCCGTCAGGCAGACCGAAGCCAGCGTCATCGGGACAGCCTGCAGCCGGGAGGCGGCGAGCCCTGCGCGTACGGTCCCCGCGAGCGGACCCCACTCGTGGCGAGCAGCCCGGCCCAGCGCGTGTACGGGTCTCATCCACCGGCCCCGAGATGCGAGCGGTGCATCCACTTGGGCAGACCGGGTGCCTCCAGGAACCCCTCGGCCCGGCCTGCGGCGAGGCCGATGCGCAGGAGGTCGGAGCTCTTCTCGAAGAGCATGAAGCGCGGCTCCCAGATCGGTCGGTACTTGGCGTTGGCGCGGTAGAGCGACTCGATCTGCCACCAGCGCGAGAAGAAGCTGAGCATGGAGCGCCACAGCCTCAGCACCGGTCCGGCGCCGAGCCGTGAACCCCGCTCGAAGACGGACCGGAACATCGCGAAGTTCAGTGAGACCTGGGTGATCCCGATCTCTTCGGCACGCTGCAGGAGTTCGATGACCATGAACTCCATCAGGCCGTTCTCGGCGTCCCGGTCGCGGCGCATCAGGTCCAGCGAGAGGCCGTTCGGTCCCCATGGCACGAAGCTCAGTACGGCGCGCAACTCGCCGGGCCCGCCGCCCACTTCGGTGGGCGAGTTGCGGCATTCGAGCATCACGCACTGCCCGTCGGCCGGATCGCCGAGCCGGCCCAGCGCCATCGAGAAGCCGCGTTCGGTCGCCCCGTCGCGCCAGTCGTCGGCGCGCCGCACCAGTTCGGCCATCTCGTCGTCGGGGATGTCGGCGTGCCGGCGCACGGTCACTTCGTACCCGGCGCGCTTGACCCGGTTGTACGCCTGGCGGACGGTCCGCATCGCCCGTCCTTCAAGGGTGAACTCGGCGGTCTCCACGATCGCCTCGTCGCCCAGCTCCAGGGCGTCCAGGCCGTGCCGCGCGTAGACGGTGCCGCCTTCCTCGCTCACCCCCATGACCGCCGGGATCCAGCCGTGTTCGCGGGCCTCGGCCAGCCATGGGTCGATCGCTCCGGGCCAGGCCTCCAGGTCGCCGATGGGATCACCGGAGGCGAGCGAGACCCCGCCGACCACCCGGTAGGCGACGGCGGCCTTCCCGGTCGGCGACCAGATGACGCTCTTCTCCCGACGCAGCGCGAAGTAGCCGAGCGAGTCCCGGTCGCCGTGCCTGTCGAGCAGCACGCGCAGCCGGGCCTCGTCCTCGGCAGTGATCGGGTCGACGGCCCGGCGGGCCCGGAACGCCGCGTACACGACGGCGATCAGCAGCAGTGTGGAGAGGATGTTGATGCTGACATTGACCCAGCCGGGAGTGGTGATTCCGGGGTAGTTGGTGTCGTTGTCGGTGATGGAGACCAGCCGCAGGGCGCCGTAGCGCCAGCGGTCCAGGAAGGCCGAGCGGGATTCGTCGTGCGCGGTGTTGGTGAGGGTGACCAGGCCCGCGGCGATCAGCGAGGTGACCAGCAGCCCGCCGACCGCGACGATCGCGGCCAGCTTGGGGTTGGACCGGTCGCCCTTCGCGTAGAACTCGCGCCGGCCGAGGGCCAGCGCCAGTACGAAGGCGGTGGTCAGTACCAGCGAGATCCAGTTCTGCGGGTACTGCCGGACCTCCGGGAACGGGATCACCAGGACGAAGAGCAGCAGCAGAAGGCTGCTCACCACCATGTTCACGATCCAGGCGGCGCGCTTGCGGCGGCGCATGGTGATCGCGAGGAAGAGCGCGACCACCCCGGAGGAGAAGCCCGCGGTGAGCAGGTAGGGCGTGAAGTAGTTCGCGGTGTTGTGGCGGCGCAGATCGTTGCCGAGAGTGACCCAGACGGCGCTCAGGAAATTGATGAACGATACGACGCGCAGGTACCAGATGGTGAACGCGGCACTGCGGCGTGACCGGACGGTGCTCGGTGCCCGGGTGCTGTCCCGCCGGGATTCCTCGGTGGCCAATCGGACCTCTCCCATGAAAACGATCATATGGTGCATCGCGCAACATGAGGGGACTGCGCTGCGGCCGGTTTGTGGCCGGCCGCAGCGCTGCCGGGTCCGTCAGCCGTCGGTCGCGTCGCGGTCCGCGTCGCTTCCGTCGGCCCCTTCGTCGGCACCGTCCTTCTCGTCGGCGACGGGTGCGCGCTCGGGCAGCTCCGCCGCCAGCGCGGCCGCGGCCCGAACAAGCGGAAGTGCGAGCAATGCCCCACTTCCTTCGCCCACGATGACGCCGTGGTCCAGCAACGGGTTGAGTGCCATCCGGTCCAGCGCCTTGGTCTGCGCCGGCTCGCCGCTCGCCTGACCCGCCAGCCACCAGTCCGGCGCCCGGAAGGCCGCCCGCTGGCCCACCAGCGCACAGGCCGACGAGACCACACCGTCCAGAATGACCGGCAGCCTGCGCACCGCGCACTGCAGCAGGAACCCGGTCATCGCCGCCAGGTCCGCACCGCCCACCGTGGCCAGCAGCTCCAGCTGATCACCGAGGACCGGCCTGGCCCGCCGCAGCGCGTCCCGGATCGCCGCACACTTGCGCATCCACGCCAGATCGTCGATCCCGGCACCGCCGCGCCCGGTGACCACCGAGGCGTCCGTGCCGCACAGGGCCGCGATCAGCGTGGCCGCGGCCGTCGTACCGCCGACGCTCAGATCGCCGAGCACCACCAGATCGGTGCCCGAGTCGGCCTCCTCGTCGGCGATCGCCATGCCCAGACGCACCGCCTGCTCGGCCTCCTCGGCCGTCAGCGCGTCCTCGATGTCGATCCGGCCGCTGCCGCGCCGCACCCGGTGACGGACCACCGACTCGGGCAGCAGCTCGGGGTCGCAGTCCAGAGCGGCGTCGACGATCCGCACCGGTACGGAGAACTGGCGCGCCAGCACGGCGAGCGGAGTCGCACCCTCCAGCGTGGCCCGAACCAGCTCGTACGCAGTTCCGGCCGCGCGCCCGGAGACACCCAGTTCGGCAACCCCGTGGTCACCGGCGAAGAGCACCACACGCGGCTGCTCGATCGCCTTGACCGGTACGGACTGCTGGGCGGCCGAGAGCCATTCGCCCAGCTCGTCCAGGCGGCCGAGGGCGCCCGGGGGAACGACCAGGCGCTCCCGCCGTTCCTCGGCGTCGCGCCGTACGCCGCCGTCGGGGCGTTCGATCAGGTCGGAGAAGTCGTCCAGATTCACGGGGGTCTGCCTCGCGGGTCGTTACGTGGAGTGGGCGGGTGAGCCCGGCGGCGGGCTCACTGCGGAACAGTACCCGCCACGTTTCTGACACCCGGTCAGTGCGAGGTTCTGCCCCCGAACCGCAGCTGCGTCATCGCGGGCGTCAGGGTCCGCAGCCCCGGGAGCAGCGACTGGATCCGGATCAGCTCGCCCATCGCGCCCCGCCCCCGCGGCAGCCGCAGCGCCCGCACCTCGGTGATCCCCGGGTGCGCGCTGCGCAGCTTGTGCCGCTCGCCGGGGTTCATCGCCCAGCGCATCGGCGGAATGGTCATCGCGCCGACCTTCGATGTGCCGGCCACCGTGCCCCTGGCCAGCCAGCGCGCCATCGTGTCCAGTACGAGGACACCGCCGGGCAGCCGTTCGGCACAGGCCGCCAGAATCCTCCGTACCTCCTTGGGGGGCAGATACATCAGCAGACCCTGTGTCGTGACGACAACACCGCGGCCATCCGGGTCCTCGATCTCGTCCAGCCAGGACAGATCGGTCGCCGAACGGGACAGGGTGCGCAGCCGGTCCGAGGCGGGCAGCAGCGCCCGGCGCAGCTCGGCGACCTCGGGCAGCTCCACGCTCAGCCAGTTCAGCCGGCCGTTGTCGACCCTCCAGAAGCCGGTCTCCAGACCGTCGCCGAGCGCGACCACAGTGGCCTGCGGCCGGTCGGCGAGATACCCCTGCACGGCCAGGTCGAAGCAGCGCGAGCGCAGCCCTTGGGCCTGTGAGTGGAACGCGTTCGGCCGCCCGAACCGTTCCTCGAAGGGGTAGTCCAGATCCTTCAGCAACCGGAGCGCCATCGGATCATCCAGTACGGGATAGGGCCGCCCCGCCTCGTACGCCCGGTTGTAGAGCGTCCACAACAAGGTCTCCGGAACCCCGTTCAGCATCGGTCGCACACGTGCCATGTCCGCTCCTCCTGTTCTCGCGTTCCGTTCCTGCCTTGCGTTCCGCGTTCCCGAGTCCCGGTCAGCCGCGCAGCGTCAGCACCTGTCCGGACACCACCAGCAGCACCTGTTCGCACTCGTCGGCGAAAGCGGCGTTCAACCGGCCCAGCTCGTCCCGGAACCGCCGCCCGGCAGCCGTCGCGGGCACCACGCCCGAGCCGGTCTCATTGGTCACGGCGACGACCGTGCGCCGCGTTCCGCGCACCGCGGTGACCAGCTCGGCGGTCCGCTCCCGCAACGCGCTCTCGCCTCCGTTCGCCCATGCCGCGTTGTCCCAGGCATCCACCCGGTCCATCGCATCCGTCAGCCACAGCGACAGACAGTCGATCAGCAGCGGGGGCCCGTCGGACTCCAGCAGCTCCACCAGCTCACAGGTCTCCTCGGTGCGCCAGGCGGCCGGCCTGCGGTCCCGGTGCAGCCCGATCCGGGCCGCCCACTCCGCGTCCCCTTCCCTGCCTCCACCGGTCGCCACGTAGACCACCTCGGGGAACGTCTCCAGACGCCGCTCGGCCTCCACCGACTTCCCCGACCTGGCACCGCCCGTCACCAGCGTGCGCCGCGGCACGTCCGGCACCGAGTGGTACTCACCCACCACCAGCGTCGTCCCGTCGGGCACGGCCCGCGCGCCGGCCGCCGCGAGCCGCCGGTCCAGTTCGGCGCCGGGCGGTGCGTCATGGTCCAGATGGACGGCGATGATCTCGGTGGTCGGTCCGATCGCCTCGACGGCCCGCAGCCGCGCCACCGCGTCCGGCCGCCCGACCACATCGCCGACCACCATGTCGTAGGGCTGTGCCACCCGGTCCGCGAGACCGGAGGGCGCGGCGCCCGGCGGCAGGTAGAGCAGCCGTGCGCCCTCCGGAGCCGTCACCTCGTAACCCGTCCCCGGCGCGTCCATCGGCACCGCCCTCACCCGGTGACCGCTGATCAGCGTCAGCTCCCGCCCGTCCGGCACCCGTCCCGCCGGAGGCAGTCCGGCAGGCAGCTCCACGGCGGGCCCGTCGTGCGGATGGGTGAGCAGCACCTGCCGTACGCCGGTGAGCGAATGCCCCGCACGGGCTGCGGCGAACACGGCCCCCGGGGTGAGATCGAGCAGCAGCGCGTCGTCGACGAGCAGCGCGGTCGCGGCCCGCGAGCGCATACCGCGGGCGGTGGCACAGGCGGCACAAGGACATTCGGGCCGCGGCAGCCCGTCGGGGGCTCCGGTGCCGAGCAGAGTCAGTTCCACACCTCCGATCCTCCCGCGTCCGCGCAGCGGGTGCGCGACCTGGGGGTGCCCGGGCGGGCGCAGGACCCGTTCCCGCACTGGTTGGAGGCACTAGGCTGCGGGCAGCAAAGTGACCCAGGAGGCGGACATGGCGTGGACGTGGCGGTTCGAGAAGTCCGACGGTACGGAGACGGAGCCGGCCCTGCAGCCGGAGGAATTCACTACGCAGGGCGACGCGGAGTCCTGGATCGGTGAGTACTGGAAGGAACTCCTCGACGGCGGGGCGGACCAGGTGACGCTCTTCGACGACACGACAAAGATCTACGGCCCCATGAGCCTCCAGGCCGACCAGGGCTGATCCGCCCCGGCGCGTGAACAGCCGTACGGGCTCGGGCCTGTCTCCGAGCCCGTACGGCTGACGATCGGGGTCGTACGGCGGTCATCCGGTCCGAACGACCCGGATCAGGCCGGTACGGCGGCGACCGGGAGCTAGATCTCGCCCAGGGTGACCTGCGCCGTCTTCTCCGCCCCGTTGCGCAGATACGTCACCGTGACCTTCTCGCCCGGCTTGTCCGAGGCCAGCGCCTCCGACAGGGAGGTGATCGTCGGGACCGGCAGATCGCCGAGCTTGGTGATGACATCGCCGACCCGCAGCCCCGCCTTGTCCGCGGCGCCGCCCTTCGTCAAGCCGACCAGCGCCACCCCGACCGGATGGTAGGTGTCGTCGACGACCGTGCGTCCGGTGATGTTCAGCGCCGCCCGGCCCGAGTCGGTGACCTTGCCGCTCTTGATGATCTGATCGGCGATCGTCTTCACCATCGACACGGGGATCGCGAACCCGATCCCCGGCGCCGCGCTGTCACCCATCTGCGGGTCGATCGCCCCCAGCGTCGGGATGCCGATCACCTCGCTGTTCAGGTTGACCAGCGCACCGCCGCTGTTGCCCGGGTTGATCGCCGCCGAGGTCTGCACCATGTTCGCGATCGTCGCGCCCGTGCCACCGCCCGCGCTGCCTTCGCTGACGGTCCGGCCGAGCGCCGAGACGATGCCCTGGGTGACGCTGGAGGACAGCCCGAGCGGCGAGCCCATCGCCAGCACGATCTGTCCCACCGCGACCTTCTCCGAGTCGCCGAACTTCGCGGGCTTCAGCCCTGCCGGGACGTCGGCGAGCTTGATGACGGCCAGATCCTGTTCCGGGTACGCGGCGACCAGCGAGGCCCGCAGCACCTTCTCGCCGGTGGCGACGGTGACCTTGAATGTCTTCTCGTTGCCGACCACATGGGCGTTGGTGACGATATGGCCCTTGGAGTCGTAGATGACGCCGGAGCCCAGGCTGTTGGAGGCTTCGATCTGCACGACCGACGGCAGGACGTTCTTGATCACGTCCTGGTATTCGTTCTGCAGATCGCCGACGGTCCGGGAAGCGGAGGCCGACGTGGTGGGTTGGGCCGCCGGAGAATCGGAGTTCGCGTCCGAGCAGCCGCTCACCAGGGCGACTGCGCAGGCACCTGCGGTCAGAGGCAGCAGCAGACGGCGTACACGGCTGCGGGAGTGGGATGCATCCATGTCCGAATTATCACTTTTAACCCTTTTGGAGGCCCGTTGGGTTCGGCCGACCGGGTACGTCGCCGGACAACTCCGGCGACGTACCGGAAGGTTCTAGCCCCGCACTCCGCACAGATGAAGCAGCGCGGCCACCCGGCGGTACGGATCGGTCCGTCCGGCGCGGTCCTCCGCGGCCAGCACCCGCTCCAGCTCGTCGGCGGCCGGCAGCTCCACGTCGTTGCTCACGTTGTCCGTGAAGACGCGCACCCCGTACCAGGCGTGCAGGGGCGCCGCGATACCGGCGAGCGTGGCTGTCAGCGCGTCCAGCCGGTCGGCCCTCACCGCGAGCCCCAGCCGATTGGTGTACGCATCCGTGTCGAAGGCGGCCAGTGCCACGTCCCAGTCCCCGGCGGTCCCGGGCCGCATCGCCAGTGCATCGGCGTTCCGTACGAGCAGCGAGAGCAGTCCGCCCGGGGCCAGCATCCGGGCAAGTCCGGCCAGCATCGCGTCCGGCTCCCGGACATACATCAGCACGCCGTGGCAGAGCACCACGTCGAAGCTGCCGGGCAGGAAGTGCACCCCGGTGTCCAGGCCGTTGCCTTCGATGAGCCGGACCCGTTCACGGATGCCTGCGGGCTCGCTGCCGAGCGCCTCACGGGCCACCCGCAGCATCTCGGCGTCGGACTCCAGGCCCGTCACGCTGTGACCGGCCCTGGCCAGGCGCAGCGCCTGGGTGCCCTGGCCCATGCCGACGTCGAGGATGCGCAGCCGCTGCCCGACCGGGAAGCGGGCCGCGATCTGCTCGTCGATCTGCCGGGCGACGAGCTCCTGGCGGACGGTGTTGCGCAGCCCGCCGAGCCCTTTCAGCCACACCGAGGAGGCTCCCGAGAATCCGGTGACGGTGGCGGGGGCGGCACCGGCGGACGGACCGCCGGCCGAGCCGGAGATATCCGTACTCAGGGCCGCTCTCCACGCTTGACCTGCGGCTTCGGCAGCCGGAGCCGACGCATCTGAAGCGTACGCATCAGGCCGTAGGCGACCGCGCCACGCTTCGGCGTATCGGGGAAGCGTGCGTTCAGCTGCTTCTTCAGGCGGAACGCGAGACCGATCGAGTCGATGACGATCAGCACGATCACGATCAGCCAGAGCAGCAGCGAGATGGTCTGGATGTTCTGCACCTGGATCACGCTGAGGATCAGAATGATCACGGCGAGCGGCAGGAAGAACTCCGCGATGCAGAAACGCGAGTCCACGTAATCGCGGACGAAGCGCCGCACCGGGCCCTTGTCGCGAGCCGGCAGATAGCGCTCGTCGCCACTGGCGAGCGCCTCACGCTGCTTGGCCATGTCCACACGGCGCGCTTCGCGCTGCCGCTTCATGGCCTCCTTGCGGTCGAGCGGCGCGCCACTGGAGGCACGACGGCGCTGCGACTGGGCATCGCTGCGCTTGGGGGTGGGGCGACCTTTGGGGGCCTGCGGGTCGCGGGGCTGCTTGGAGAGGTCTGCCGTCACCTTGCGGGTGGGCGCCTTCTCTTCCTTCGAACGGCTACGGAACACAAGGCCCAAGGGTACGGGTTCGATCGCCGCTGCCCCAGGCCGGTCGGGAACGATCCGGCAACGGCCTGCGTCCTCGCAGGTGTCCCCATGGGTTCGCCGCGGACGTCTCGACCGGTTTCCCTGACCGCCACCTACTCCCTGGGCCGGAGCGGTGACCGGGTGCAGTCGTCCTTGGGGAGGAGCACATCTGTGCTCGAACAGTGCGGTAATAGAGGCAGGGCCCGTACTGTGGGTTCTGTTGGAGTGCTGGAGCTCAGTCCGTCAGAAGGGGGCGCGCGAAGCCCATGAGCGGTGTCATGAAGCGTATGGGGATGATCTTCCGCGCGAAGGCAAACAAGGCCCTTGACCGGGCCGAGGATCCGCGCGAGACCCTCGATTACTCGTACCAGAAGCAGCTGGAGCTGCTTCAGAAGGTGCGCCGCGGCGTCGCCGATGTGGCGACCTCGCGCAAGCGGCTGGAGCTGCAGCTGAATCAGCTGCAGGGCCAGTCGTCCAAGCTGGAGGACCAGGGCCGCAAGGCGCTCGCGCTCGGCCGCGAGGACCTGGCCCGCGAGGCGCTGTCCCGGCGCGCCGCACTCCAGCAGCAGGTCACCGACCTGGAGACGCAGCACACCACGCTGCAGGGCGAGGAGGAGAAGCTCACTCTCGCGGCCCAGCGGCTGCAGGCCAAGGTCGATGCCTTCCGTACCAAGAAGGAGACCATCAAGGCCACCTACACCGCAGCCCAGGCGCAGACCCGGATCGGCGAGGCCTTCTCCGGGATCTCCGAGGAGATGGGCGATGTCGGCCTCGCGATCCAGCGTGCCGAGGACAAGACCCAGCAGCTGCAGGCCCGGGCCGGTGCGATCGACGAGCTGCTCGCCTCCGGCGCCCTGGACGACCCGACCGGGACGGCGAAGGACGACATCGCCGCCGAGCTGGACCGGATCTCCGGTGGTACGGATGTGGAGCTGGAGCTGCAGCGCATGAAGGCCGAGCTGGCCGGCGGCTCCACCCAGCAGCAGGCGATCGAGGGCGGCCCGCAGGATGCGGCGCAGCAGCAGTCGTCGCAGTCCCCGCACAGGTTCGACAAGAGTTGAGGCGGCGTCATGATCGTACGGATCATGGGGGAGGGCCAGGTCGCACTGGCCGACAGCCATCTCGCCGAGCTCAACAAGCTCGACGACGAACTGCTCGCCGAGATGGAGAGCGGCGACGGCCCCGGCTTCCGCTCCACTCTCCACGCACTCCTCGCCAGGGTGCGTGAGTTCGGCACGCCCTTGCCGGACGACTCCCTGGAGCCGTCCGAGCTGATCCTGCCGTCGTCCGACGCGACCCTTGAAGAGGTGCGCGCCATGCTCCGGGACGACGGTCTGATCCCCGGCTGACGCCGGTCGCTCTCCAGCACCCGCACAAGTCAGTGCCCCGTGTCCGGTCCGCCGGACACGGGGCACGGCTGTGTCCGCCGCACGGCGCTGTGGCGGTTCGGCGCGCTCCGTGCCGGTTTCTCCGTACGACCCGGACCGATTCGCGCGCGACACGCCGTAACGTAGCTTGACGTGACCACCCTCGGAACCGGGGTTCTGCGCATCCGGCACTGGCTGCGCGACCACCCTCTCGCGCTGGACACCGCGCTCGCCCTGGCCGTACTGGTGGCCATGATCATCGGGTCGTTCGTCCGCCCGGGCGCACCGAACGGTCCCACCTTCGGCACTCGCAGGCCCGAGGCGAGCGGTGTGGTCCTGATGGTGCTCGGTGCTGTGGCGCTCATCTGGCGGCGGCGCCATCCCATGGCGGTGCTCGCGGCCACCGCCGGGCTGACGGTCGTCGAGCTGGTGAGGTCCGACCCGCCCGCGCCCGTGGTGATGAGCACCGTCATCGCGCTGTACACCGTCGCCGCCCGCACCGACCGGCCCACCACCTGGCGGGTCGGTCTGCTGACCATGGCCTCGCTGACGGCCGCCGCGATGCTCTTCGGTGCGGCGCCCTGGTACAGCCAGGAGAACTTCGGCGTCTTCGCCTGGACCGGCATGGCCGGCGCCGTGGGGGACGCCGTACGCTCCAGGCGCGCCTTCGTCGACGCGATCAGGGAGCGCGCCGAGCGGGCCGAGCGCACCCGTGACGAGGAGGCCCGGCGCCGGGTCGCCGAGGAGCGGCTGCGGATCGCCCGCGATCTTCACGACGTCGTCGCCCACCACATCGCCCTGGTCAATGTCCAGGCCGGGGTGGCCGCCCATGTCATGGACAAGCGCCCCGACCAGGCCAAGGAGGCGCTGGCCCACGTCCGGGAGGCCAGCCGCTCCGCGCTCAACGAACTGCGGGCCACCGTCGGGCTGCTGCGTCAGTCCGGCGACCCGGAGGCGCCGACCGAACCGGCCCCGGGGCTCGCGGTCCTCGACGAACTGGTGGACACCGTCCGGCGGGCCGGGCTCCCGGTCGAGGTGGCCTGCACCGACCGGTGGCCCCCGCTCCCGGCGGCCGTCGACCTGGCCGCGTACCGGGTGATCCAGGAGGCACTGACCAATGTGCGCAAACACGCGGGCCCCGGGGCGAAGGCCGAGGTGAGCGTCGTACGGGTCGGCGCCACGGCCGAGGTCACCGTGATCGACAACGGCTCGGGCGGAGGCGTCCGCAACGGGGACGGCGGTGGTCACGGCCTCCTCGGCATGCGCGAACGCGTCACCGCACTCGGCGGCTCCCTCACCGCGGGGCCCCGCTACGGCGGCGGATTCCGGGTTCATGCGATCCTGCCCGTCAAGGCCCGCACGGCAGAGCCCAGGGAGCCGGGCGCGGTGGGCCGGACGGGGGAAAACACATGACACCGCCCATCAAGGTGCTGCTCGTCGACGACCAGGCGCTGCTGCGCAGCGCGTTCCGGGTGCTGGTCGACTCGGAGGCCGACATGAAGGTCGTCGGCGAGGCGGCGGACGGCGCACAGGCCGTGGAACTGGCCCGCTCGACGCGCGCCGACGTGGTGCTGATGGACATCCGGATGCCCGGTACGGACGGACTCGCAGCGACCCGGATGATCAGCGCCGATCCGGAACTGGCGGACGTACGGGTCGTCATGCTCACCACCTTCGAGGTGGACGAGTACGTGGTGCAGTCGCTGCGGGCCGGGGCGTCCGGCTTCCTCGGCAAAGGGGCGGAACCGGAGGAACTGCTCAATGCCATCCGTATCGCCGCGGGTGGTGAGGCGCTGCTCTCGCCGGCCGCGACCAAGGGCCTGATCGCCACCTTCCTTGCGCAGGGCGGCAGTTCGTGCGGTGACGGGCAGAGCGCCGCGGAGTACTCCGAGCGGCTGGCCGCGCTCACCGGCCGCGAACGCGAGGTGCTGGTCCTGGTCGCGGGCGGGCACTCCAACGACGAGATCGCCGAGCGGCTCGTCGTCAGCCCGCTCACCGTCAAGACCCATGTGAACAGGGCGATGGCGAAGCTGGGCGCCCGGGACCGGGCTCAGTTGGTGGTAATTGCGTATGAATCGGGCCTGGTGCGCCCCAGGACGGAGTGACGGGTGGAGATTCGGCGTACTCCACCTGCGGTATGCGCGGCATAAGAAAGCGACCTGGGGCCGACGCTTTCGGTCTTGCGGATGGGCGATCGTATAGCTGGGCCGGGTCTGTCCCCCAGTCACCCGCCCATCTGCCGCGTAAGCCACAGAAGAGAGACCCACCCATGTCCTGGCTGTCCAGATTCAGCCTCGCGCAACGGGCCCTGATCGGGCTGATCTCGATCGTCGCCCTCGTATTCGGGGCGATCGCGATCCCGCAGCTCAAGCAGCAGCTGCTGCCCACCATCGAACTCCCGATGGTGTCGGTGCTCGCCCCCTATCAGGGTGCGTCCCCCGATGTGGTCGAGAAGCAGGTCGTCGAACCCCTCGAGAATTCCATCAAGGCCGTCGACGGCGTCACCGGCACCACCTCGACCGCCAGCGAGGGCAACGCCGTCATCATGGCGACCTTCGACTTCGGCAGCGAGGGCACCAAGCAGCTCGTCGCCGACATCCAGCAGGCGGTGAACCGCGCCCGCGCCCAGCTTCCCGACAGCGTGGACCCGCAGGTCGTCGCCGGCTCGACGGACGACATGCCGACCGTCGTCCTCGCCGTCACCTCCGACAAGGACCAGCAGGCGCTCGCCGACCAGCTGGACCGCACCGTCGTCCCCGCGCTGGAGGACATCGACGGCGTCGGCCAGGTCTCCGTCGACGGCGTGCAGGACCTCCAGGTCTCCATCACGCCCGACGACAAGAAGCTCGCGGCGGCCGGCCTGAACACCACGACGCTCTCCCAGGCGCTCCAGGCGGGCGGCGCGACCGTTCCCGCCGGTGCCTTCTCGGAGTCGGGCAAGAGCCGTACCGTCCAGGTCGGCGGTGCCTTCACCTCCTTGAAGCAGATCGAGGACCTGCGCGTCACCGGCCAGGACCCGGCGACGGGCAAGCCCGGCAAGCCGGTCCGCGTCGGTGACATCGCCACGGTGAAGCAGGAGCCGTCCACCGCGGTCTCCATCACCCGTACCAACGGCAAGCCGAGCCTCGCCGTGATGGCGACGATGGACAAGGACGGCAGCGCCGTCGCCATCTCGGACGCGGTCAAGGACAAGCTCCCCGACCTCCGCAAGGACCTCGGCGCCGGTGCCGAACTGACCGTCGTCTCCGACCAGGGCCCCGCCGTCTCCAAGGCGATCTCCGGTCTGACCACCGAGGGCGCGCTCGGTCTGCTCTTCGCCGTCATCGTGATCCTGGTCTTCCTCGCGTCGCTGCGCTCGACCCTGGTCACCGCGGTCTCCATCCCGCTCTCCGTGGTCCTCGCGCTGATCGTGCTCTGGACCCGCGACCTGTCGCTCAACATGCTTACGCTCGGCGCGCTGACCATCGCGATCGGCCGTGTCGTCGACGACTCGATCGTGGTCCTGGAGAACATCAAGCGTCACCTCGGCTACGGCGAGGAGCGCCAGTCCGCGATCATCACCGCGGTCAAGGAAGTGGCCGGTGCGGTCACCTCCTCGACCCTCACCACGGTCGCCGTCTTCCTGCCGATCGGTCTCGTCGGCGGCATGGTCGGCGAGCTCTTCGGCTCGTTCTCGCTGACCGTCACCGCGGCCCTGCTGGCCTCCCTGCTGGTCTCGCTGACCGTCGTCCCCGTCCTCTCGTTCTGGTTCCTGCGCGCCCCCAAGGGCAGCACCGAGAACCCGGACGAGGCCCGTCGCAAGGCCGAGGAGAAGGAAGCCCGCAGCCGGCTCCAGCGGCTGTACGTCCCGGTGCTGCGCTTCGCGACCCGGCGCCGTATCACCAGCATCGTCATCGCCATCGTGGTGCTGTTCGGCACCTTCGGCATGGCCCCGCTGCTGAAGACCAACTTCTTCGACCAGGGCGAGCAGGAAATCCTCTCCGTCAAGCAGGAGCTGACCCCCGGCACCAGCCTGGCGGCCGCCGACGAGGCGGCCAAGAAGGTCGAGAAGGTCCTCGCCGGCGACAAGGGCGTCAAGGACTACCAGGTCACCGTCGGCTCCTCCGGCTTCATGGCGGCCTTCGGCGGCGGTACGGGATCCAACCAGGCCTCGTACCAGATCACCCTGAAGGACGCGGGCGACTCCGAGGCCGTGCAGAAGCGCCTCGACACGGAGCTCGGCAAGCTCGACGGCATCGGTGACACCACCATCTCCGCGGGCGGCAGCTTCGGCAGCCAGGACCTCAGCGTCGTGGTCAAGGCCGCCGACGCGGACGTCCTGAAGAAGGCGTCCGAAGAGGTACGGGCCGAGGTGGCCAAGCTGAAGGACGTCACCGACGTCCAGAGCGACCTGGCGCAGAGCGTCCCGCGGATCTCGGTCAAGGCCAACGCCAAGGCCGCCGACGCCGGTTTCAACCAGACCACGCTCGGCGCGGCCGTCGCCGGAGCGGTGCGCGGCACCCCGTCCGGCAAGGCGATCATGGACGACACCGAGCGTGATGTCGTCATCAAGTCCGCCCACCCGGCCACCACGATGGCCGAGCTGAAGAACCTCTCCCTCGGCCCGGTCGAGCTCGGTCAGATCGCCGATGTCGAGCTGGTCCCCGGACCGGTCTCGATGACGAGGATCGACGGCCAGCGCGCCGCGACCATCACCGCCAAGCCCACCGGTGACAACACCGGCGCGGTCAGCGCCTCCCTCCAGACGAAGATCAACGCGCTGAAGCTCCCGGACGGCGCCACCGCCACCATCGGCGGTGTCTCCGAGGACCAGAACGACGCGTTCCTGAACCTCGGCCTGGCCATGCTGGCCGCGATCGCGATCGTCTTCATGCTGCTCGTGGCGACCTTCCGGTCCCTGATCCAGCCGCTGATCCTGCTGGTCTCCATCCCGTTCGCGGCAACCGGCGCGATCGGCCTGCTCGTGGTCACCGGCACCCCGATGGGCGTACCGGCGATGATCGGCATGCTGATGCTGATCGGCATCGTGGTCACCAACGCGATCGTGCTGATCGACCTGATCAACCAGTACCGGACGCAGGGCATGGGCGTCGTCGAAGCGGTCATCGAGGGCGGCCGCCACCGGCTCCGTCCGATCCTGATGACCGCCCTGGCGACGATCTTCGCCCTGCTGCCCATGGCGCTCGGCGTCACCGGCGAGGGCGGCTTCATCTCGCAGCCGCTCGCCGTCGTGGTGATCGGCGGCCTGGTCACCTCGACCCTGCTGACGCTGCTCCTGGTGCCGACGCTCTACGCGATGGTGGAACTCCGCAAGGAGCGCCGCGCGAAGAAGAAGGCGATCAAGCGGGCGAAGAAGGCGGGCCTGTCCGCCCCGGCCCAGCCGGAGGAGACCACCTCCGAGGAGCCGGAGCCCGCGAAGGCGTAAGACACAGGGCACGCGAAGGCCCCGGCACCGTTTCGACGGTGCCGGGGCCTTCGCGCGTCGCCCGCACGTCCGCCGCAGGCGCGCCACTCCCTACGGCAGCGCACCTCCTACGGCAGGGCCAGCATCCGCTCCAGCGCCAGCTTCGCGTACTTCTCCGTCTCGGGGTCGACCTCGATCCGGTTGACCAGGTTCCCCTCGGCCAGCGACTCCAGCGCCCACACCAGGTGCGGCAGGTCGATCCGGTTCATCGTCGAGCAGAAGCACACCGTCTTGTCGAGGAAGACGATCTCCTTGTCCTCGGCCGCGAACCGGTTCGCCAGGCGCCGCACCAGGTTCAGCTCGGTGCCGATCGCCCACTTCGAGCCGGCCGGCGCCGCCTCCAGGGCCTTGATGATGTACTCCGTCGAGCCGACGTAGTCCGCCGCCGCCACGACCTCGTGCCTGCACTCCGGGTGCACCAGCACATTGACGCCCGGAATCCGCTCGCGCACATCGTTGACGGACTCGACGGAGAAGCGCCCGTGCACCGAGCAGTGCCCGCGCCACAGGATCATCTTGGCGTTGCGCAGCTCCTCGGCGGTCAGGCCGCCGTTCGGCTTGTGCGGGTTGTAGAGGACGCAGTCCTCCAGCGACATCCCCATGTCCCGGACCGCGGTGTTCCGCCCCAGGTGCTGGTCGGGCAGGAAGAGCACCTTGACTGCCGAGGGCTCACCCTGCTCGAAGGCCCACTCCAGCGCCCGCTTCGCATTGGACGAGGTGCAGATCGTGCCGCCGTGCCTGCCGGTGAAGGCCTTGATGTCGGCGGAGGAGTTCATGTACGAGACGGGTACGACCTGCTCGGCGACCCCGGCCTCGGTCAGTACGTCCCAGCACTCGGCGACCTGCTCGGCGGTGGCCATGTCGGCCATGGAGCAGCCCGCGGCCAGGTCCGGCAGCACGACCTTCTGGTCGTCGGTGGTCAGGATGTCCGCCGACTCGGCCATGAAGTGCACACCGCAGAAGACGATGTACTCGGCCTCCGGGCGCGCAGCCGCGTCCCGGGCGAGCTTGAACGAGTCGCCGGTGACGTCCGCGAACTGGATGACCTCGTCGCGCTGGTAGTGGTGGCCGAGGACGAACACCTTGTCCCCGAGCTTCTCCTTGGCCGCGCGGGCACGCTCCACCAGGTCCGGGTCGGACGGGGATGGCAGGTCGCCGGGGCACTCGACGCCGCGCTCGCTCTTCGGGTCGGCCTCACGGCCGAGCAGGAGCAGGGCGAGGGGCGTCGGCTGGACGTCGAGATCCTGGACGGGGTGGGCCGTGGTCACGTCACGCACCCTTTCTTCTCTGCAGAAAGCCTTTTCGTCTAATTGACGTTATCTATCATATCCGGTTCACGTCACTTTGACGACGGCCATAGTGTCGATGTGACGCATCCCCCCCCCGCGGGGCCGGTGTGCGAGCATGAATGGAACAGGCAAGCGCTCGGCCCGGAATGAATCCGCGGTCCCGACGGTTGCAACGTCGGCAAGCAGTCTCCGTACAACCCGGGAGAGAAGCAGATGTCCGTATCGGACGAGACCACCACCGTGAGCGACGGCATCCTCCTGTCCGACGCCGCCGCAGCCAAGGTCAAGGGCCTGCTGGAGCAGGAAGGCCGTGACGACCTGGCGCTGCGCGTCGCCGTTCAGCCCGGCGGCTGCTCGGGCCTGCGCTACCAGCTCTTCTTCGACGAGCGTTCGCTCGACGGCGATGTCGTGAAGGACTTCGACGGCGTCAAGGTCGTCACCGACCGGATGAGTGCTCCGTACCTGGGTGGCGCTTCCATCGACTTCGTCGACACCATCGAGAAGCAGGGCTTCACGATCGACAACCCGAACGCCACGGGCTCCTGCGCCTGCGGCGACTCCTTCAGCTAGGCCCTGAAGGCAGCGGCAGAACAGCAAAACGGCGGCGGCCCCGGATTCCGGGGCCGCCGCCGTTGTCGTACGCAGGTGCTCAGCGTCAGGCGCGGGGCACATCGCCGCCCGACGCCGCGTCGATCACCGTCCGGTCACCGAGCGGGGCGTCCAGCGTCACCGTCCGGGTCAGCTCCTTGGCGATCATGATGCAGACCTTCTTCTCGGCCGGCTGCGACTCCGTCACCGTCACCCGCACCGTCGTCCCGTCCTCGGTGGCGCTCGCCGCGTACTTGCTGCACACCCCGCCCCAGAACGTCACCGACAGGGTTCGCCCGTCGGCGCTGTACGACAGGATCTGCCGCCGGGACCTCTCCGTGTCCGCCGGGGGCGGGGGCGTCGCCGGTGCGTCCTTCGCCAAATACGCGGGGTCCACGGCGATCTGCGACACGGTGTCACCCGTGCCGCCCACGGCCGGCCGCACCGAGAAGAGCCAGGACGGTACGAGCGTCTGCTTGCCCGCCACGTACTGCTTGGTCAGTCCGAACACCGCCTTGTCGACCGTCACGGTCGTCGTCGGCCGCTCCGCCCCGGTCCGCGTCCCGCAGTGGACCTTCGGCGACTTCAGGCCATCCTGCAGCGGTACGGGAGTGGCGCACCCGCCGACGTCCGCGCGCCCGTCCGTCCGGGACGCCGCCCCGTTCAGCTGCTTCAGCGCCTCGCCCGCACTGATCACCGGATAGCTGTTGCCCTTCTCCAGGCCCTTCAACTGCCCACTGCCGCCCACCACTTCACCGCCCGAACCCACCTGGATCCCGGTCGACCAGCCGTAGGTGGGAAGTCCGTCCACCACCGGGTCGGCGTTCACCACCCGTACCGAACCCGTGAGTTGGCGGGCGTCGAGGGCGGCGTCGTCCTGTCCCACCGCCTTCAGGACCGGTGCCGCGGCAGCCCTGGCGGCACTCTCGCTCACCGGGGAGCCGCTGCCGCCCGGGGCCTGCTCCTTGCTCGAACAGACCGTGATGCTTTCGCAGTTGTCCGTACCGCCGGAGCCGTAGCGCGCGAAGCTCCAGGTGCCCGGGGCCTGCTTGTCCACCCGGAGGACCGGGCCCGAGCCGTCCCCGTCGGACCCCACCTTCCAGGACGTGCCCTCCGCCTGCGGCGTGCCCTGCACCCCCAGCGCCTTCGCCAGCCGGGCCACCTCCGTCGCGGAGACGGTCCCCTCCGCGCGCTGCACCGCGGCCGTACGCGGCCCCTCGGGCAGCTTGCCGGACGCGCGGTAGACCACCTGACCGCCGTGCGGATCGGGTTCGCCGGGTGCGATGCCGGGTGGGGTGCCCGGCGAGGACCCGTCGGGCACCGTCGGGTCGCCCGCACGTTCGTCCAGGGCAAGCGGGGGAGGGGTGCGCTCCGCGCTGCCGCTGCTCCCGCCCTCCCCGTCCGCGGCGGTCGCGGCCCAGTACGCACCGCCGCCTCCGGCCAGCAGTACTGCTGCCGCCACCGAGGCCACGGCGAGCGGTGAACGCCGCCGAGGGCCGGTCACATCGTTGTCGGGTCGCTCGGTGCTCACCGGATCGCTCCTTCGCCTGCATCGCCGTCACAGGCCGTCACCCGGCCTGCTGTCCGTCCCGCGGGTGGGGACAACGGTGGGACGGGGCGCGGGGGCGCACGGTTCCCTCAGGAGCGTCGGACGCGATCGGTGCAGGTCTCAGTCGCCGTATTCGGACATGGCGTCGATCAGCCGGGCGGAGGCGGCGGGCACGGTGACCCCGTGAATCAGGGACGGCGCCACCCGAACGGGGGCGGACTTCGCCGGGACCACCCAGTGGGGAGCCATCCGTGCGCAGTCACCGCGCAGCTCGGCCAGGCTGATCTCGGACTCGCGTGTGGCGCTGTGGTTCGACATATGCGCACCGTAGGCACCGCACGCCTCAGGAAGAAAGACCTACTATCGGGTAGTTTTCCCCCCTTCAGGGCGAGTGCGGGGAACGGGTAGCGTGAACTGTCACGCCGCCCCGGGAACGCAGTCACCCGTTCCCCCCGATCTCCGCAGGAGCAGTCTCCCCGTGCGAATCGCAGTCACCGGCTCCATCGCCACCGATCACCTCATGACCTTCCCCGGCCGTTTTGCCGACCAGCTGGTCGCGGATCAGCTGCACACGGTCTCGCTCTCCTTCCTGGTCGACAACCTCGACGTGCGCCGGGGCGGTGTCGCCGCCAATATCTGCTTCGGCATGGGTCTGCTGGGCACCAACCCGATTCTGGTCGGTGCCGCGGGCTCCGACTTCGACGAGTACCGTGCCTGGCTCGACCGCCACGGCGTCGACACCGGATCGGTACGGATCTCCGAGGTCCTGCACACCGCGCGGTTCGTCTGCACGACGGACGCCGACCACAACCAGATCGGCTCCTTCTACACGGGCGCGATGAGCGAGGCCCGGCTCATCGAGCTGAAGGCCGTCGCCGACCGCGTCGGCGGCCTCGACCTCGTCTCGATCGGTGCCGACGACCCCGAGGGGATGCTCCGCCACACCGAGGAGTGCCGCACCCGCGGAATCCCGTTCGCCGCGGACTTCTCGCAGCAGATCGCCCGGATGGACGGCGACGAGATCCGGATCCTCCTCGAGGGCGCCACGTACCTCTTCTCCAACGAGTACGAGAAGGGGCTCATCGAGTCCAAGACCGGCTGGAGCGACGAGGAGATCCTGGCCAAGGTCGGCCACCGGGTCACCACGCTGGGCGCCCGCGGTGTCCGGATCGAGCGGGCCGGCCAGGAGACGATCGAGGTCGGCTGCCCGGAGGAGGAGATCAAGGCCGACCCGACCGGTGTCGGCGACGCCTTCCGGGCCGGTTTCCTCTCCGGTCTCGCGTGGGGCGTCGGCCTGGAGCGCGCCGCCCAGGTCGGCTGCATGCTCGCCACCCTGGTGATCGAGACGGTCGGCACCCAGGAGTACACCCTGCGCCGCGCCCACTTCATGGACCGCTTCACCAAGGCGTACGGCCACGACGCCGCCGCCGAGGTCCGCGCGCACCTGGGCTGAGTCGAAGAGGAACCTCAGGTCAGCCGGCGGACCACATAGGCCGAGCCACGGTCCGCCGGCTCCTCGCCCACGTACTCCTGCTCGCGCATCGCGCACCAGGCCGGGATGTCCAGGCGCGCCGCCTCGTCGTCGGAGAGCACGGTCACCGTCCCGCCCAGCGGTACCTCCCCGATCACCTTTGCCAGCTCGATCACAGGGATCGGGCAGCGCTTCCCGAGGGCGTCGACCACCAGGGACGCGGTCACGGCAGGGGAGGGGGGCGCGGAAACGGGCGCACCCAGCCTCTCCCGTACCTCTGCCACCACCCGCGGCAGCACGTCCAGGAAGCGCTCGACCTCCTCGTCCGCAGTGCCGGTCGGCAGCGACACCCGTACGTTCCCCTCCGACAGCACCCCCATCGCCCTGAGCACATGGCTCGGCGCCAGCGTGCTGCTGGTGCAGGACGAACCGGATGATACGGAGAATTCAGCCCGGTCCAGTTCATGGAGCAGTGTCTCTCCATCGACATAGAGACAGGAGAAGGTCACCAGATGCGGCAGCCGCCGCACCGGATCGCCGACCACCTCCACATCGGGCACCAGTTGCGGCACCCGGGCCCTGATGCGGTCCACCAGGGCCCGCAGCCGCACGGACTCCGCCGCCGCCTCCGCTCGCACCGCCCGCAGCGATGCCGCCGCGGCCACGATCGCGGGAAGGTTCTCGAACCCCGCGGCCCGCCCCGACTCCCGCTCGTCGGCCGGTCCTTGAACCGCGAACCGCACCCCCTTGCGCACCGCCAGCAGCCCGACCCCCGAGGGCCCGCCCCACTTGTGCGCACTGGCCGCCAGCAGCGACCAGCCGCCCGGCACCGGCCCCCAGCCCAGCGACTGCGCGGCATCCACCAGCAGCGGCACCCCCGCCGCCCGGCAGACCTCCGTGACCTCGGCCACCGGCTGTTCGGTGCCGACCTCGTGATTGGCGGACTGCAGACAGGCCAGCGCGGTGTCCTCGCGCAGCACATCCGCGTACGCCTCCGCACTCACCGCCCCCGACCGGTCCACCGCGACCTCGGAGACCGATCCGCCCTGCGCCTCATGGGCGGCGGCCGAATGGAGCACCGACGAGTGCTCCACCGCGGAGAAGACCAGATGGCGGCCGACACGCCGACGTCCCGCGAGAGCCGCGGAAATTCCGGAGTGCACCGCCCGCGTACCCGAAGGAGTGAATGTGAGCTCGTCCGGACGGCACCCGACGGCCTCCGCAGCGGCCTCCCGGGCCGCGTCCAGCAACAGCCGGGCCCGCCGCCCCTCGCGGTAGAGCCTGGCCGGGTCGGCCCACCCCTCGTCCAGCGCGGCAAGCAGCGCCTGGCGGGCGACGGGGTGCAGGGGGGCGGAGGATGCGGCGTCGAAGTAGGGCACGTGGCCACGCTAGCCCGCGCCGGGCCCGCACCCGGGGACGGGCCGCCCGCCCAGCCAGGAGAGGGGGCGTCAGATGGCGGCCGGAGGCCCGTATTCCACCCCTTCGGGGTGCCGGACGGCGCGTTGGGCACCCTCCCCGCGCGACCCCAAATAGCGTCCAGTAGGGTTTGGTCCGCATAAACATCCAAACCCCTGCCCGCGTCAGGGCGGCGACCGACCAGACAGACGGCCGCGCCGACCGCGCGGGCGAGACTCTCGGGAAGGCGCTACGTGAGTCCCAACGGCTCCGACCGCTCGTCGCGGCGCCCGATGCGGCGGAAGCTGCCGCAGGTGCTGACTGCGGGCCTGATCCTGGCGACCGCCACCGGTTGCACATACAAGGACTTCCCCCGCCTCGGTATGCCTACGCCGGTAACGGAAGAGGCACCACGGATCCTTTCCCTCTGGCAGGGCTCGTGGGCGGCAGCGCTCGCCACGGGCGTGCTGGTCTGGGGCCTGATCCTGTGGAGCGTCATCTTCCACCGGCGCAGCCGCACCAAGGTCGAGGTTCCTACGCAGACCAGGTACAACATGCCCATCGAGGCGCTGTACACCGTGGTCCCTCTGATCATCGTCTCGGTGTTGTTCTACTTCACCGCGCGCGATGAATCGAAGATCCTCTCGCTCTCCCCGAAGCCTGCCCACACGATCAACGTGGTCGGCTACCAGTGGAGCTGGGCCTTCAACTACATCGAGAACGTGGACGGGTCCACCGCCACGGGCAACAAGATCCCCAAGGAACTCGACGCCATCCCGGACAGGTTCCGGAAGGATTTCCCCAAGGGTGCTGAAGGCGTCTACGACTACGGCGTCCCGGGAACCCGGAACCCGCAGAACGGCAATCCGGGTCCGACCCTGTGGCTGCCGAAGGGCGAGAAGGTCCGCTTCGTTCTGACTTCGCGTGACGTCATCCACTCCTTCTGGGTGGTCCCGTTCCTCATGAAGCAGGACGTCTTTCCGGGCCACACCAACGCCTTCGAGGTGACTCCCAACGAGGAGGGCACCTTCATGGGCAAGTGCGCCGAGCTCTGCGGCGCCGACCACTCCCGGATGCTCTTCAACGTCAAGATCGTCTCTCCGGAGCGCTACCAGGCGCACCTCAAGGAGCTGGCGAAGAAGGGCCAGACGGGCTACGTGCCGGCCGGCATCGCGCAGACTGACCCGGCCAGGAATGCGGAGACGAACAAACTGTGAGCATCCTCAACGAACCTCAGGGTGCCGCGGCAGCAGACGACTCGTACGAGGACGAGCTGCCGGTCCGGCGGAAGCAGCCGGGAAACATCGTCATCAAGTGGTTGACCACCACTGACCACAAGACGATCGGCACGATGTACCTGGTCACATCGTTCGCGTTCTTCTGCATCGGCGGTCTGATGGCGCTCTTCATGCGCGCCGAACTGGCCCGTCCCGGCACGCAGATCATGTCGAACGAGCAGTTCAACCAGGCGTTCACGATGCACGGCACGATCATGCTGCTGATGTTCGCGACGCCGCTGTTCGCAGGATTCGCGAACTGGATCATGCCGCTGCAGATCGGCGCGCCCGACGTGGCGTTCCCGCGGTTGAACATGTTCGCGTACTGGCTGTACCTCTTCGGCTCGATCATCGCGGTGGCCGGCTTCCTCACCCCGCAGGGTGCGGCCGACTTCGGCTGGTTCGCCTACTCCCCGCTCTCGGATGCCGTCCGCTCGCCGGGTGTCGGTGCCGACATGTGGATCATGGGTCTGGCCTTCTCCGGCTTCGGTACGATCCTCGGTTCGGTCAACTTCATCACCACGATCATCTGCATGCGTGCCCCTGGCATGACGATGTTCCGCATGCCGATCTTCGTCTGGAACGTCCTGCTGACCGGTGTGCTGGTCCTGCTGGCCTTCCCGGTCCTCGCCGCCGCGCTCTTCGCGCTGGAGGCGGACCGCAAGTTCGGTGCGCATATCTTCGACGCGGCCAATGGCGGCCCATTGCTCTGGCAGCACCTCTTCTGGTTCTTCGGCCATCCAGAGGTGTACATCATTGCCTTGCCATTCTTCGGAATCATTTCCGAAGTGATCCCGGTGTTCAGCCGAAAGCCGATGTTCGGCTACATCGGTCTGATCAGCGCGACGATCGCGATCGCAGGCCTCTCCGTGACCGTGTGGGCGCACCACATGTACGTCACCGGCGGTGTGCTGTTGCCGTTCTTCTCGTTCATGACATTCCTCATCGCGGTACCGACCGGTGTGAAGTTCTTCAACTGGATCGGCACGATGTGGAAGGGATCGCTGTCCTTCGAGACACCGATGCTCTGGGCCGTCGGCTTCCTGATCACCTTCACCTTCGGTGGTCTGACCGGCGTGATCCTGGCGTCGCCCCCGATGGACTTCCACGTCTCGGACTCGTACTTCGTCGTCGCGCACTTCCACTACGTCATCTTCGGCACCGTGGTCTTCGCGATGTTCTCCGGATTCCACTTCTGGTGGCCGAAGTTCACCGGCAAGATGCTGGACGAGCGGCTCGGCAAGATCACGTTCTGGACGCTGTTCGTGGGCTTCCACGGCACGTTCCTGGTGCAGCACTGGCTGGGTGCCGAGGGCATGCCGCGTCGTTACGCGGACTACCTTGCCGCAGACGGCTTCACCGCGCTGAACACGATCTCGACGATCTCCTCGTTCCTGCTCGGCCTGTCGATGCTGCCGTTCTTCTACAACGTGTGGAAGACCGCGAAGTACGGCAAGAAGGTCGAGGTCGACGACCCGTGGGGCTACGGCCGTTCGCTGGAGTGGGCGACCTCCTGCCCGCCGCCGCGGCACAACTTCCTCACGCTGCCGCGGATCCGTTCCGAATCCCCGGCGTTCGACCTGCATCACCCGGAGATCGCGGCGCTCGAGCAGCTGGAGCACCAGTTCGCGGATGACAAGGCCCTCGCTGGTGGCAAGGAGGCCGGTAAGTGAAGATCCAGGGCAAGATGTTCCTCTGGCTGAGCGTCTTCATCCTCGCCATGGCCATCACGTATGGCGTGTGGTCGAAGGAGCCGGCCGGTACCACCGCGCTCGTCCTGGCCTTCGGCCTGAGCGTCATGATCGGCTTCTACCTGGCCTTCACGGCGCAGCGGGTCGACGCCATGGCTCAGGACAACAAGGAAGCCGATGTCGCGGACGAGGCCGGCGAGGTGGGGTTCTTCTCCCCGCACAGCTGGCAGCCGCTCTCGCTGGCCGTCGGTGGCGCCCTCGCCTTCCTGGGCATCGTCTTCGGCTGGTGGCTGCTCTACTTCTCGCTCCCGGTGATCCTGATCGGCCTGTTCGGCTGGGTCTTCGAGTACTACCGCGGTGAGAACCGCACCCAGTGACCGCGAGTCACCGCTCCACCTGACGGGGGGCCTGCACTTCTCCACCAAGGGAAGTGCAGGCCCCCCGTTTGGCGTGTACTTCTCCGCCAAAAGGAGTGCAAATCCCCCGTTTGCAGTCACATTGCGCGCTTATAGGGATGAATCTTCATAGCGTGTGTTCATGAACCACGCGCCGCGCTTCCGCCCCGTAGTGAGTTGCACTCTGCTGGTCGTGACCCTGGTCGCAGGTGTGACCGCCTGCGGTGGGTCACATGGCCACCCGCTCGCGGCGAAACCGTACGACGCGGCGGACGAGATCTCCTCCAACGTCCCGGAGGGCGACGAGAAGGCCGACTCCGACAAGCCGCTCGAAGTAACCGTCAACGACGACGACGGCCGGATCACGGACGTGTCGGCCGTGGACGCGATCGGACGCCATCTGGCCGGCGAGCTCGACGCCGACGGGAGGCGCTGGCACTCCACCTCCCCGCTCGCCGCCGGCGCCCGCTACACGGTCCGGGTCAGCATGGAGGACGGCGACGGCGACCCGGGCAGCCGCACGCTCTCCTTCGATACCGCCTCCGCCAAGGCCAAGAAGCTCCTGAAGGTCACCTTCGGCCCTCAGGCGGGCACCTACGGCGTCGGACAGCCCATTACGGCGGAACTCAGCGCTCCGGTCAAGGACGAGGCGTCCAGGGCCATCGTGGAGCGTGCCCTGCGGGTCCGCTCCACGCCCGCCGTGACCGGCTCCTGGTACTGGGTCGACGACAAGATCCTGCACTACCGCCCCAAGGAATACTGGCCCGCCAAGGCCACCATCGAGGTCACCAGCGGCCTGGCGGGCGTCAAGGTCGCCGACGCGCTGTACGGAGCCCCCGCGAAGGCGCTGAAGCTCACCACGGGCGACCGTGTCGAGGCCATCACCGACGCCGCAGCGCACACGATGACCGTCAAACGCAACGGGAAAGTGATCAACACCATTCCGGTGACCACCGGCAAGCCCGGCTTCTCCACCCGAAACGGCGTCAAGGTCGTGCTGAGCAAGGAGTACTCCGTACGCATGCGCGGGGAGACCATCGGCATCTCGGAGAATTCCGACGACGGGTACGACCTGCTGGTCTACTACGCGACCCGCGTCACATGGAGCGGCGAGTACGTGCACGCGGCCCCCTGGTCCACCGGTTCGCAGGGGTACGCGAACGTCAGTCACGGCTGTACGGGCATGAGTACCAGCCTGGCCGAATGGTTCTTCAACACCGTGCGCACGGGCGACATCGTCCAGGTCGTCGGCAGTCAGGGCGAGACGATGACGCCGTTCGACAACGGCTACGGCGACTGGAACCTTTCCTGGGCCAAATGGCAGCAGGGCAGCGCTCTGCACAAGAACGACACCCCGGACCGCACGGACACTTTCCAGGCGGCGCGACTGCGCCCCGAGGTCTGACCGGCCCGGGGAGCGCGCTGCCCCTCAGCGGGACTGCGGACACAACCCCGGCAGGGCTCAGGCGTCCACGCAGTCCCTGCTGCGCAGCAGAGCGGCCAGGGCGTCCGCGAACTCGACCGGTTCGACCGGAAGCGTCACCGCGGCGTCCGCACGGCTCCAGGTGGCCAGCCAGGCGTCCTGCGGGCGCCCGATCAGCAGCAGTACGGGCGGGCAGTGGAAGATCTCGTCCTTGATCTGCCGGCAGACGCCCATGCCGCCCGCGGGTGCCGTCTCGCCGTCCAGCACACAGACATCGATGCCGCCGTTGTCCAGTGCGTCCAGGACAGCGGGCAGGGTGGCGCACTCGAGGAATTCCACCGGTGGCACATCGGCCGCGGGCCTGCGCCCGGCTGCCAGCTTCACCTGCTCACGGGTGTTGGCGTCGTCGCTGTAGACCAGGACCGTGGCGGTCGGCTGCATTGTTCCTCCGTGACATCTGTGTCTTCGGGGCTTTCCGGGCATGAACCGATGCGCGGATCGTACTCCGCCCGATGGGCTGTCAGCACCGCCCGGGACAGCGGATTCATGGGCCGTTCGGGGAGGGCACACCCTGTTGACACACCGAACGGCACCCCCCGGAGTGAGGGCGGGATAAGGGACCGACATAATGTCGGTCGTGGCGACAGCAACGACAGTAGAAACCGGGCACGCGCACCCGTCGGTCAATCGACCGAACCTCACCAGCGTCGGAACCATCATCTGGTTGAGTTCCGAGCTGATGTTCTTCGCGGCCCTCTTCGCGATGTACTTCACCCTGCGATCGGTGATGGGACCGGACCACTGGAAGGAAATGGCTTCGGCCCTGAACTTCCCGTTCTCCGCGACGAACACCACGATCCTGGTGCTCTCCTCACTCACCTGCCAGCTCGGCGTCTTCGCCGCGGAGCGGGGCGACGTGAAGAAGCTCCGTACCTGGTTCGTGATCACTTTCGTGATGGGTGCGATCTTCATCGGAGGCCAGGTCTTCGAGTACACCGAGCTGGTGAAGAAGGACGGCCTCTCGCTGTCCTCCGACCCGTACGGCTCGGTGTTCTACCTGACGACCGGCTTCCACGGGCTGCATGTGACAGGCGGTCTCATCGCCTTCCTGCTCGTTCTGGGCAGGACATACGCAGCCAAGAGGTTCACCCACGAACAGGCGACCGCTGCCATCGTCGTGTCCTATTACTGGCACTTCGTCGATGTCGTGTGGATCGGCCTCTTCGCCACGATCTACATGATCAAGTAACCGGGCTCGAACCCGAACCACATCCAGCATCGACGCAGAAGATCCTGACACCGGGGTAATCCGTGAAAAAGCTCTCCGCACGACGACGCCATCCGTTGGCGGCGGTCGTCGTACTACTCCTCGCGCTGGCGGCCACTGGGGGGCTGTACGCCGCGTTTGCGCCCGCGAGTAAGGCGCAGGCCGACGACACCGCCCAGTCCCTCGCCATTGATGAGGGCAAGAAGCTGTACTCCGTCGGTTGCGCCAGCTGCCACGGAACCGGCGGTCAGGGCAGCACCGACGGGCCGAGCCTGGTCGGCGTGGGCTCCGCCGCCGTGGACTTCCAGGTCGGTACAGGCCGTATGCCGGCGCAGCAGCCGGGTGCCCAGGTACCGAAGAAGAAGGTCATCTACAGCCAGGCCGAGATCGACCAGCTCGCGGCGTACGTCGCGTCGCTCGGCGCCGGTCCGATCGTTCCGACCAAGAACCAGGTCAGCCCTGACGGTGCGGACATCGCCAAGGGTGGCGACCTGTTCCGTACCAACTGCGCGCAGTGCCACAACTTCACCGGTGAGGGTGGTGCGCTGACGAACGGCAAGTACGCGCCCAGCCTCGAAGGTGTGGACCCGAAGCACATCTACGAGGCCATGCAGACCGGCCCGCAGAGCAT
Organism: Streptomyces sp. NBC_01224; assembly: GCF_036002945.1. NCBI lineage: Bacteria > Bacillati > Actinomycetota > Actinomycetes > Kitasatosporales > Streptomycetaceae > Streptomyces > Streptomyces sp. NBC_01224. Next base: position 6,628,627 of record NZ_CP108529.1, read on the forward strand.
GCCGTCCTTCCCGGACACGACGATGCCCGAGCAGCAGAAGCGGGACATCATCGCGTACATCCAGACCGTGAACAGCGCCCAGTCGGAGAACCCGGGTGGGCTCAAGCTGGGCGGCCTGGGGCCGGTCAGCGAGGGCTTGTTCGCCTGGATCTTCGGGCTCGGCGCACTGATCGCAGTTGCCATTTGGGTCGCGGCCCACACCGCTAAGGCCAAGAAGTCATGAGTAGCCAAGAGATTCCAGACGAGAACCTGCCCGCTGAGCAGGACACCGCGCACGGCGCGGTAGAGGTCGCGGACGACCCGTTCGCCGACCCGGGGCTGCCGGCCCACAAGCCGCGCATCCAGGACATCGACGAACGGGCCGCGAAGCGCTCCGAGCGCGCCGTGGCGTTCATGTTCACGCTGTCCATGCTGGCGACGATCGGCTTCATCGCCTCGTACGTCATCTTCCCGGTCGACAAGATCGTGTACATCTGGCCCTTCGGCCATGTGAGCGCGCTCAACTTCTCCCTGGGTCTGACCCTGGGCGTGGCCCTCTTCGCGATCGGAGCCGGGGCCGTCCACTGGGCGCGCACCCTGATGTCCGACGTGGAGGTCGCCGACGACCGGCACGCCATCGAGGCCGAGCCCGAGGTCAAGGCGAAGGTCCTCGCAGACTTCGCGGCGGGTGCCGAGGAGTCCGCGTTCGGCCGGCGCAAGCTGATCCGCAACACCATGTTCGGTGCGCTGGCCCTGGTGCCGCTCTCCGGCGTGATGCTGCTGCGCGACCTCGGTCCGCTGCCGGAGAAGAAGCTCCGCAACACCCTGTGGGCCAAGGGCAAGCAGCTCATCAACATGAACACGATGGAGCCGCTGCGTCCCGAGGACGTGGCCGTCGGTTCGCTGACCTTCGCCATGCCCGAGGGCCTGAAGGAGGACGCGGAGGACTTCCAGAACCAGATCGCCAAGGCCGCGCTGATGATCATCCGCATCGAGCCGGCCAACATCAAGGACAAGCGCGAGCGCGAGTGGGCCCACGAGGGAATCGTGGCCTTCTCCAAGATCTGCACCCACGTCGGCTGCCCGATCAGCCTGTACGAGCAGCAGACGCACCACGTGCTCTGCCCGTGCCACCAGTCCACCTTCGACCTCTCCGACGGCGCCCGCGTCATCTTCGGTCCGGCCGGTCACGCCCTTCCGCAGCTGCGGATCGGTGTGAACAGCGAGGGCAACCTCGAGGCGCTCGGTGACTTCGAAGAGCCCGTCGGTCCTGCATTCTGGGAGCGCGGATGAGTACTGCGACCGACACAAAGCGCAAGGCGCCCGCCGGTGAGCGGGTGGCCGACTGGGCGGACGGCCGGCTCGGGATCTACTCCCTGGCCAAGGCCAACATGCGCAAGATCTTCCCGGACCACTGGTCCTTCATGCTCGGTGAGATCGCCCTCTACAGCTTCATCATCATCATCCTCACGGGTGTGTATCTGACGCTGTTCTTCCACCCGAGCATGAACGAAGTCGTGTACCACGGCTCGTACGAGCCGATGCAGGGCATCCGGATGTCCGAGGCCTACGCCTCGACGCTGGACATCAGCTTCGACGTCCGCGGTGGTCTGCTGGTTCGCCAGATCCACCACTGGGCCGCGCTGATCTTCCTGGCCGGCATGTTCGTGCACATGATGCGCGTCTTCTTCACGGGTGCGTTCCGCAAGCCGCGTGAGATCAACTGGCTGTTCGGCTTCCTGCTGTTCGTGCTGGGTATGTTCACCGGTTTCACCGGCTACTCGCTCCCGGACGACCTCCTGTCCGGTACGGGTGTCCGCTTCACCCAGGGCGCGATCCTGTCGATGCCGATCGTCGGCACGTACATCTCGATGTTCCTGTTCGGCGGAGAGTTCCCCGGTCACGACTTCGTCGCCCGGTTCTACTCGATCCACATCCTGCTGCTGCCGGGCATCATGCTCGGCCTGCTGGTGGCGCACCTGATCCTGGTCTTCTACCACAAGCACACGCAGTTCGCGGGTCCCGGCCGCACCAACAAGAACGTCGTCGGCATGCCGCTGCTGCCGGTGTACATGGCGAAGGCCGGTGGCTTCTTCTTCCTGGTCTTCGGCATCATCGCCGTCATCGCGGCCATCGCCTCGATCAACCCGATCTGGGCCATCGGCCCGTACCGCCCGGACCAGGTGTCCACCGGCGCCCAGCCCGACTGGTACATGGGCTTCGCCGAGGGTCTGATCCGAGTGATGCCTGGCTGGGAGATCAATCTCTGGGGTCACACGCTGGTCCTGGGTGTGTTCATTCCGTTGATGGCCTTCGGACTGGTACTCGCGATCATCGCGGTCTACCCGTTCGTCGAGTCCTGGGTCACCGGGGACAAGCGCGAGCACCACATCCTGGACCGCCCGCGCAACGCCCCGACCCGGACGGCCTTCGGTGTCGCCTGGATCACCGAGTACGTCATCGTCTTCATCGGCGGTGGCAACGACCTGTGGGCCACGCACTTCCACCTGTCGCTGAACGCCATCTCCTGGTTCGTCCGGATCTTCATCTTCGTGGGCCCGGTCATCGCGTTCATCGTCACCAGGCGGATCTGCCTCGGCCTCCAGCGCCGCGACAAGGAGAAGGTGCTGCACGGGCGCGAGTCCGGCATCATCAAGCGCCTGCCGCACGGTGAGTTCGTCGAGATCCACGAGCCGCTCGGCCCCGAGCAGCTGCACACGCTCACCGCGCACGAGCAGTACAAGCCGGTGGAGATCGGCCCGACGGTCGACGAGAACGGTGTCGAGCGCAAGGTGTCCGCTCTGCAGAAGCTGCGGGCCCGGCTCAGCAAGGGCTACTTCGGCGAGGACAACCAGATCGCCAAGCCCACCACCGAGGAGTACAAGGAGATCACCAGCGGCCACGGTCACCACTGATCGCCTGAACTGATCGCCACAGCAGGAGCCCCGTCCATCCGATGGACGGGGCTCTTCGCTGTCCGTGGCGCTCGATAGGGTGGGGGTAACCCCTTTTATCGGCTATGGACCCCCAGGAGCGGACCATGAACGTTGTGACCCCGGTCGGCGGCGACAGCGTGGCGGACCGTTCCTGGCCCGGCGTGCTGAACCCACTGCTGCGCGGCGAGGACCTGACCGCGGACGACACCGCATGGGCGATGGACCGCATCATGAGCGGTGAGGCGACCGATGTGCAGATCGCCGGTTTCGCGGTGGCCCTGCGCGCCAAGGGCGAGACGGTCGACGAGGTGTCCGGCCTGGTGCGCGCGATGTACGAGCACGCCAACACGATCCACGTACCCGGTCGCACGGTCGACATCGTCGGCACCGGCGGCGACCTCGCCAAGACGGTCAACATCTCCACGATGTCGGCGATCGTCATCGCGGGTACCGGCGCCAAGGTCGTCAAGCACGGCAACCGCGCATCCTCGTCGGCGAGCGGTTCCTCCGATGTGCTGGAGAAGCTCGGCGTCAATCTGGAGCTCAGCGCGCAGCGGGTCGTCGAGGTCGCCGAGGAGGCGGGCATCACCTTCTGTTTCGCGGTGAAGTTCCACCCCGCCCTGCGGTACGTGTCCAGGGCCCGCAAGGAACTCGGTGCCCCGACCACGTTCAACATCCTCGGGCCGCTCACCAACCCGGCCAAGGTGCGCTCCCAGGCCATCGGCGTTGCCGACCTGCGGATGGCGCCCATCATCGCCGGTGTCCTCGCCGAGCGCGGCAATTCGGCGCTGGTCTTCCGCGGCGACGACGGCCTGGACGAGCTGACGACCACTGCGACCTCGCGGGTCTGGGTGGTCCGGGACGGATCGGTGCGCGAGGAGGCGTTCGACCCGCGCGACGTCGGTCTGGAGCTGGTGCCGGTACAGGCGCTGCGCGGCGCCGACGCCTCGTACAACGCGGATGTGGCCCGCCGGGTGCTGGCCGGCGAGCGAGGCCCCGTACGGGACGCCGTGCTGCTCAACTCGGCAGCGGCGCTGGTCGCGCTGGACCCGACGGACGGCACGCTGAACGAGCAGCTCGCCGCAGGGATCGCGAAGGCCGCCGAGTCCATCGACTCGGGGGCGGCCCGGCAGGCGCTGGAGCGCTGGGTGACGGTCAGCAACGCCTGACCGGACGGAATGTGACGCAGGGCGCGGTCCAGATCTTGGACCGCGCCTTGCGCGTTGACGCGCGTATGGCAAGATGCTGGGCAGGTCATGAGTGACAGCGACTACGGCCCCGGCCCGCTGTCCGGCAACCCTCCGTCCGTGGCGGGGTGCCCCGGGTGAAGACCAGGCCGTGGGCAGCGAGGTCTGCGGCAAGCGCGGGCCCCTCGGCATCTGTGAATGCCAGCCCCCGGGGTCCTGGTCCCTAGGGAGTCTCTTGTGAGCAAGCGAATGCGATAGGGCTTGTCGGCCCTTCTCCGCACACCCTTTTCACCTTCCGCTGCGCTGCCGCGTATCCGCCGGCGCATGCAATTCGCCTGCCTGTTACGGGAGTTCGCCATGTCTGTCTTCACCGCTGCCACCGACCAGTCGCTTTGTGCCCCTCTGCCGGTTCTGGGCAAGGATGTAACGGTTCCGCTGGTCACGGGTGGTGAAGTCACGTACGCCGCTCTCGACTACGCCGCCAGCGCCCCGGCCCTGCAGCGCGTCTGGGACGACGTCGCCGCGTACGCCCCGTACTACGGCAGCGTCCACCGCGGCGCCGGGTACCTCTCGCAGCTCTCCACGGACCTCTTCGAGAACAGCCGCGCGACCGTCGCGGAGTTCCTCGGCTGCCGCGCCGACGACCAGGTCATCTTCACCCGCTCGACCACCGACTCCCTCAACCTGCTGGCCGCCGTCGTCCCCGCCGACTGCCAGGTCTTCGTGTACGAGACCGAGCACCACGCCTCGCTGCTGCCGTGGCGCGACGCACGGGTGACCTACCTGAACGCCCCGCGCACCCCGGCCCAGGCCGTCGAGACGCTGGAGCGGGCGCTCGCCGACCGTGACCCTTCCCCAAGCTCTCAGCTCCGTTCGAGCAGGGGAGGCCCCATTGGCCCCGCGCTGGTCTGTGTCACCGGCGCATCCAACGTCACCGGCGAACTGTGGCCGGTCAAGGAACTGGCGGCCGCCGCGCACGCGCACGGTGCCCGGATCGTGCTGGACGCCGCGCAGCTCGCCCCGCACCACCCCGTCGACATCGCAGAGCTGGACGTCGACTGGGTCGCCTTCTCCGGACACAAGCTGTACGCGCCGTTCGGCTCGGGTGTGCTCGCGGGCCGCGCCGACTGGCTGCAGGACGCCGAGCCGTACCTGGCCGGCGGCGGCGCCTCGCGCAAGGTCGCCCGCCGCACGGATGGCGGTGTGGACGTCGAGTGGCACTCCACCGCCGCCCGCCACGAGGCCGGTTCCCCCAACGTCATCGGCGTGTACTCCATCGCCTCCGCCTGCAAGGCGCTGACCGAGGCGGGCTTCGACAACCTGGTCGCGCGGGAGCAGCACCTTGTCACCGCGGTCCGGGCCGGACTCGCCGGAGTCCCCGAGGTCAAGGTGCTCTCGCTGTTCGGCGACGACGCCCCGCGGGTCGGCGTCATCTCCTTCGTGGTGGAGGGCTGGAACAGCTCGCACTTCGCCGCCGCGCTCTCCGCCGAGTACGGCATCGGGGTCCGCGACGGACTGTTCTGCGCACACCCGCTGGTCCGCACCCTGCTGGGCAGCGACCCGCAGGAGGTCGGCGAGTGCGGCGCGCCGGAGGCCGAGCCGGGGGAGCGGTCGCTGAACGCGATCCGGGTGAGCTTCGGGGCAGGTACGCCGGACGAGCACATCGAGCGATTCGTGCGCGCGGTCAAGGAACTGGTGAGCAAGGGCGCCCAGTGGAAGTACCGCACCGAGGACGGTCGCTGCGTTCCGGACCGGGGCGCAGCGCAGCTCTGACGGGCGCGCAATACTTCGGCGGGGGACGGGCTCGGCTGCCCGTCCCCCGCCGAAGTGCTACGCCGTAATTAAGAAGTGCTACGCCGCAATTACGCCGTAATAAGGGGCGTACCTACGCGTCGAGGCCGATGGCGAAGGCGGCCTCCAGGTCGTGCTGCGAGTACGTACGGAAGGCCACATGCGTATCGGTGGCCTCGACGCCGGGGATCTTGCTGATCCGGCCGGGGATGACGTCCGCCAGATCGTCGTGCTTGGCCACCCGGACCATGGCGATCAGGTCGTACGTACCGGTGACCGAGAAGACCTCGCTGACGCTGTCCAGCGCTGCGATGGCCTCGGCGATCTCGGGAATCCGGTCCACGCTGGTTTTGATGAGCACGATCGCGGTGATCACGGCTGGCTTTCTCCCTCGGTGGCCGTGGCTGGAGTCTTCACTCTATCCGTACGCCGATAGCGCCCCCAGGCGTAGAGGAAGCCGAGGACGAAGCCGACCACATGGGCCAGATAGGCCACGCCGGGGCCCCCGCTGCCCGCGCCCTGGACCGCCAGCCACTGCAGGACGAACCAGAAGATCAGCACGATCCAGGCGGGGAAGCGCAGCGGCAGGAAGAAGAGGAACGGGAACAGGCTGGTGACCCGGGCCCTGGGGAACAGGTAGAGGAACGCCCCCAGCACCGCCGAGATCGCCCCCGACGCACCGACGAGCGTCTGGTCGGACGTGGCGTGCGCGGCAGCGTAGGAGACCAGGGCGAGATAGCCGCAGCCGAGATAGAAGAAGGTGAACTCGGCATGGCCCATGCGCTCCTCGGCCATCGCCCCGAACACGTACAGGAAGAGCATGTTGCCGAGCAGATGCAGCCAGCTGCCGTGCACGAAGAGGGCGGTGAGCGGGGTGAGCAGGGCCCGTGCGGAGCCGTCCCACAGCTCGCTCGGGATCACGCCCCAGCGTTCGAAATACCCGGCCTGGGCGGCGAGCAGGGCGTCGGCGGTGCCGTAGGACGGGTTGAAGCCGGAGAGCGGACTGATCAGGAAGACCAGGCAGCACAGGGCGATCAGGGCGTAGGCCACGGGCGGTCCGCCCGAGGTGAGCGTCCGTAGGAATCCACTGGCTAATCTGGCGGCCGCAGCCCGCCGATCGATCATGAACAGAGCATGACGCAAGCGGAGGGAACGGGACAGACCGCCTCGCCGTGTCGGGGGGACGTGGCTAGGCCGTAGGGTTACGGCAGGACATCCGCAGTTCGACGGCGCACCGCGAGATCCTTGAAGCAGGCAGCACGAGGCTCGACGAAAGAGGACGCACGATGACGACGGTTCCCCAGCCGACCGACGGGACCCGCTGGCGCTGCACGCTCTGCGGAAATCTCACACGATTCGACGTGACGCGTTCTTCCAAGGTCATCGAATACGTCCATCTCGACCTGGCCGGGGAGTCCACCGTCGAGGAACGCGAGGTGGTCAGTGAGACCATCGAGTCGGTGCGCTGCCGTTGGTGCAACGCGGTGGATCAGATCGAACTGGTGGACAGGCCGGGTGCCGACTCCTGACGGGGCCGGGCGGACAGACAATTTGGGGTGACGGATGGTGGAGCAGCCCGCTAGCGGCGCCGAGTCGGCCGAGGCGGCCGACGACGCCGTCGAGGCGCTCGACCGCCCGCTGCCCGAAGGTGTACGGCGACGGGTCGTCGCGCTGGTCTCGGACGCGTTCGGCGACCTGACGGTCACCGAACTGCCGGCCCAGCTGAGACAGTACGCCCGCTTCACCCCGACCCGGCGCGCCAAGTTCGCCGGGAACGCGATGGCGGCCGCGCTGGAAGGCGACGCACTGTTCCGCCGGCGCATCGGCGAACGGCTCAAGGAGGGGCAGCCGGAGCTGACGGCCGCGCTGGAGGCCGGTTCGCCGCCCGCCGCCGCTGACCCCGTCGATGTGGCCGCCGCGGCCTATGTGCTGCGCCCGGCCGGCTGGGTCAAGCTGGTCACCTCCGCCGGCGAGGAGGCCCAGCGGGCCGACGCCGAGCGCGCCGACGAGGAGAGCCGCCGCGAGCTGGAACGGCTGCGCGAGGAACTCGCCCAGGCCCGCTCCCAGACGAAGAGCGAGACCGAACGGCTCCGCGGAGAGCTGGACGCGGCCCGCAAGGAAGTCGAATCCCTTCAGCGCAAACTGCGCAGTGTCGTCAACGAGGTCAAGCGCGGCGAGGCCGCGCTGCGCCGCAGCCGGGCCGAGACCGACGCCGTACGGTCCGAGGCAGCCGCCCAGGTCTCCGCGGCCGAGAGCGAGAGCCGCCGGCTCAAGGCGCGGCTCGGGGAGGCCGAGGCGTCCGTGGAGGCGGGCCGTCGGGCTGCCAGGGAGGGCCGCTCGGTCGAGGACATGCGGTTGCGGCTGCTGCTGGACACAGTGCTCGACGCGGCCCGCGGGCTCCGTCGCGAACTGGCCCTGCCGCCCTCCTCCATCCGCCCCGCGGACAGCGTCGACGCTGTCGAGCCGGGCCGGATGTCGCCCAAGGACATTGCCGCCAGGGCCCTTTCGGAGACCGATCCGGCCCTGCTCGACCAGCTGCTCGCGCTGCCGCAGGCGCATCTGATCGTCGACGGCTACAACGTCACCAAGACCGGCTATCCGCAGCTGCCGCTGGAGAAGCAGCGGTTGAGGCTGCTGGGCGGCCTCGCGGTGCTCGCGGCGCAGACCGGCGCTGAGATGACCTGTGTCTTCGACGGGGCCGAGCTGGCCGCCCCGGTGCTGCTCGCACCGCCGCGCGGGGTCCGGGTGCTGTTCAGCAAGCCTGGTGTGACCGCTGATGAACTCATCCGTCAGCTGGCGCGCGCCGAACCGCCGGGCCGGCCCGTCGTGGTGGTCTCCACCGACCGCGAAGTCGCCGACGGAGTGGCCAAGGCGGGCGCCAGGCCCGTTGCGTCCGTCTTGCTCCTGAAGCGCCTTTCGCGCGTCTAGTGGCACTTGCCGGGTCTCGGTGGAAATCAAGGAACGGACCGTCAAGTCTCCGCTACCCCCTGTGTGTCGTGGGTAAAGAAGTGCAGCCTGTGACGAGATTTTTCTTGTGAGGATTTGAACTGATCACAAGTTGGTCACTAGGGTCAGGCCTCGAACCTTCGCACGGTTGATCACCCATTCGGGGTGACGGCGAAGGCACCGCCGAGTCCGTGACGTGCACGGAGCCGGGGATTTATGTCCCCCACAACCCGGTAGGCGGCTCGAGGAAGAAGGAGCTCGCCTCCGTGGCGTCCCACCGTCGTCCCAAGCAGCCGAGCCGCGCCCGTGTGACCGTGCTCACCGTGACCGCCGCCGCGGCCGTGGCCCTGACCTCCCAGGCCGCCCACGCCGATCCGAAGCCCTCCAAGGGCGAGGTCAAGGCGAAGGTCGAGAAGCTCGGCCATGAGGCCGGCGAGGCCAACGAGCAGTACTACGGCGCCAAGGAGAAGCAGCAGAAGCTGGAGAAGGAAGTCGGCGCGCTGCAGGACAAGGTGGCCCGCGGCCAGCAGGAGATCAACAACCTGCGCAACGGCCTCGGTTCGCTCGCCGCCGCCCAGTACCGCTCCGGTGGCATCGACCCGTCGGTGCAGCTCTTCCTCTCGTCCAACCCGGACACCTTCCTCGACGAGGCCTCGGCCCTCGACCAGTTGACGGCCAAGCAGACCGAGACCCTGGGGAAGATCCAGGAGAAGCAGCGGGTCCTCGCGCAGGAGCGCAAGGAGGCCCAGGACAAGCTCGGTGACCTCGCGGACGTGCGCAAGACGCTCGGCGCGAAGAAGAAGAAGCTCCAGGACAAGCTGGCCGAGGCGCAGCGCCTGCTCAACACGATGACCGAAGCCGAGCGCACGAAGATGCGCGAGGACGACCAGCGTGCCAGCCGCTCCGCCGGCGACCGGGTCGACCTGGGCAAGGAGGCCCCCGCCTCCGCCTGGGGTGCCGCCGCCCTGAACGCCGCCGCCACCCAGGTGGGCAAGCCGTACCAGCGCGGCGGCACCGGCCCCGGATCCTTCGACTGCTCCGGGCTGACCCAGTGGGCCTACGCCCAGGCCAACGTCCAGATATCCCGGGTCACGTACACCCAGGTCAACGACGGTGTCCACATCGGGCGCAGCGCGCTGAAGCCGGGCGACCTGGTCTTCTTCAACAACACGTCTCACGTGGGCCTCTACGCGGGCAACAACACCGTCCTGCACGCCCCGTACACGGGCACGGTCGTCCGCTACGAGTCGATGAACACCATGGGCAGCTTCCAGTTCGGCGTGCGCGTCGGCTGACGACGCCCGAACGGGCGAATTCCCGCGCCCGCGCAGACAGTCCGCCCCGCCGGAGACCACAGGTCACCGGCGGGGCGTCGCCGTTTCTGCCGTCCTGCCGCCCGGCGCAGCCTTTGGTCGCTCCGTAATCGTCCGACTACTGTCTGCCTGCCGTGCAGCTCCCGGTCGTCGGTCCGCCCGTCCCGGGCGGCAGGGGCTGCGCGCGTCTGCCTACAGCGGAAGGGAGTGCGGCGTCCTGTGGTGTCCCATCGCCGTTCCACACAGCCCGGCCTCAACCGGGGCGCCCGGGTCACTGTTCTGTCGGCCGCGGCGGCGACCGCGGCCGCCACGCTCGGGGCGGCCACCGCGAACGCCGACCCGCAGGACACGCCCCGGACCGCCAAGGCCCGGCTCGACCGGCTGTACAGCGAGGCGGAGCGGGCCACCGAGCAGTACAACAAGGCCGGTGAGGACGCCGACCGGCTGCGCGGCGAGCTGAAGCGGACCCAGGACCGGGCGGCCCGCGACCAGGAACGCCTCAACCGGATGCGTACGGCGCTCGGTTCGGTGGCGAGCGCGCAGTACCGCTCGGGCGGCCTCGATCCCTCGCTCGCTCTGCTGCTCTCCTCCGACCCGGACACCTACCTCGACCGGGCGGCCACCCTGGACCGCCTGACCGAGTATCAGGCCACCGAGCTGCGGCAGCTCCAGCAGGCTCAGCGCTCTCTCGCGCAGACCCGCGCGGAGGCCGCGCGGGCGCTGGCCGATCTGGAGCGCAACAGGGCGGCCGCCACCCGCCACAAACAGACCGTCGAGCGCAAGCTCGCCCGGGCCAAGCAGCTGCTGGACGCGCTGCCCGGGGCCGACCGGGCGGACTTCGAGCGGTCCTCGCGCTCCGGCCGCGACGACGTGTTCCCGGCCACGGCCGTTCTGCCGGCCGGCTCCGCACGGGCGGCCGCAGCCGTCATGGCGGTCCGGCAGGCACTGGGCCGCCCGTACATCTGGGGGGCCAACGGGCCGGCCGGATTCGACTGCTCCGGGCTGATGCAGTGGGCGTACGCCCAGGCCGGGGTCAGCCTGCCGCGCACCTCACAGGCCCAGCGGTACGCGGGACACATGGTGCCGCTCTCCGAGGCCCGCCCCGGCGACCTGGTCGCCTATCGCGCGGACGCCGGCCATATCGGCATGTACGTCGGCAACGGCCAGGTGATCCACGCCCCGTACCCGGGTGCCCCGGTGCGCTACGACCCCGTCGGCATGATGCCCGTCTCCTCGGTCACCCGCATCTGACCCGTACCCTCGACCGGGTGACTGACAGGCGGCGTACCGCACCGCGGGGACGTAACGGAGGACGGCGCACGGCGGGAGTGCTGCTCGCCGGGCTGCTGTTCGTCTCCGCCTGCGCGGCCCCCGACGACGGCGCCGCCCCGGACTCCACCGCCCGAGGTATCCGCGCCACCCTGGACCGCCGCGCGGCCGCCGTGCTGGAACACGACACGGACGCCTATCTGGCCGCCATAGACCCGAGGGCCACCGGGTTGCGCACGGCCCAGCGCCGGGAACTGGACAACCTCGCGGACGTACCGCTGAGCTCATGGACGTACCGGCTGACGGACGTGACCGGACAGGGCACCGACCGGGCGACCGCGGACATACAGCTGCGCTACCGGATCAAGGGCTACGACGCCGCCCCGGTCACCGCGGACCGGGTGCTCGATCTGAGACGGGACAGCGCGGACGACCGCTGGTACATCGTCGGCGACCGGGCGGGCAAGGACAGCGGCCGGCAGCTCTGGCAGCAGGGCGATGTCCAGGTCGTGGACGGAAAGCACAGCCTCGTCCTCGGGGTCGGCCGCACCGAGCAGGAGCTGCGCCGGATCGCCCGGGCCGCGGACCGGGCGGTGCCCGCCGTCTCGGACGCCTGGCCGGAACGCTGGGCAGGCCGCGTGGTGGTGCTCGTACCGCACACCATGGAGGACATGGCGGATCTGCTGGGGTCACCGGCGGCGAACTACCGGGGCATCGCGGCCGTCACCACCGCGCAGACCGGCGGTCCGGACCGGGCGCCCGCGGACCGGGTGATCGTCAACCCGCAGGCGTACGGCATGCTCGGCACCTTCGGACAGCGGATCGTCCTCACCCACGAGATCACCCATGTCGCCACCCGCACCCGCACCTCCGCCGCCACCCCGACCTGGCTCTCCGAGGGCTTCGCCGACTGGGCGGCCTACCGCGCCGAGGACCGTACCGCCGCACAGGCCGCGCCCGAACTGGCCGGCGCCGTCCTGCGCGGCGATCTGCCCGCCGAGCTCCCCACGGGCGAGGACTTCGGCTTCGCGGGAGACCCCGCGCGTCTGGCGAGGGCGTACGAGGGCGCCTGGCTGGCCTGCGAGCTGATCGCCGACCACTGGGGCGAGAAGAAGCTGTTCGCCTTCTATCGGGCCGTCGGAGGGCACTCAGGGCGGGACGGGGCGGTGGAGCAGGCCATGCACAAGGTGCTCTCCACAACCCCGCAGGACTTCACGGCACGCTGGCGGGAGTATCTGCGCTCCCGGCTCGGCTGAGAGCCTGTCGGGTGCCCTCCGACCGGGCGGCCACGCCCTGGCACGCACGCTTCCCGCGTTGTCGTCAGTCACCGACTCCCCCATAGCTGAAGGCATGGGGGGACCCCCTTCGCGTCGACTCCCTCCTTCGCCTTGGAATCGCACGCACCAGACCGCGTCCGTTATCCGATCGGAGGTCACCCGACAGGCTCTGAGCGAGACGCGCTCAGGAGCCGACCGGCTCGGCATCCCGGCCGGCGCCGGACCGGGCGGCCGGCGGCCGGCCGCCCTCGCGCGGCATCCCGGACACCGTCTGCCGCCACAGCTGCCGGCAGGCGATCAGCGTCGCCGCGACCAGCAGGCCGTTGCGCAGGAACATCAGCGTCACGCCCATCGCGTCGCTGGTCACCACATGGACGAAACCGAGCGGGAACTCCAGCTGAGTGATGCCCGTGGCGAGCAGCACCAGAACGGCCGGCAGCCCCATCCGGCTGTCGCGGAAGACCAGGCAGACCGCCGCCAGGCCGACCAGCCACACCATGTACTGGGGGCTGATCACCCGGCTCGTCGTCGTGAACAGCAGCACCGCCGTGAACGCCGCGTCGGCCGGGGTGTTCACCCGGAAGTCACAGGCCCGCAGCCGCCACACCAGCAGCCAGCCGAAGGCCACGACGGACAGGCCGAGGGCGAGCGTGCTCACCAGCGGCACATGCGGACCCAGGAACTCCAGCGAGCCGTAGTGCAGTTCCACCCGGCCCTGCCAGCCGAACTGCCGCCACACATGGAAGACCAGCGCCCCCAGCGACTCGACCTCGGTGCCCCGGTCGCGCTGGAAGCCGAGAAAGGCCAGCGCACCGGGCATCGCCACGGTGCAGACCACCAGCAACCCGGCCGCCGCCACCGCCGCGGCCGTCCACGCCCGGCGCGTCTGCGGCCCACGTGCGGTACCGGCCAGGATCAGCACCGGCCACACCTTCAGCAGCGCCCCCACGGCGGCCAGCACCCCCAGCACCCGCGGATGCCGCACCCCCGCAAGCAGCGCCGCCACCGCCACCGCCGCCACCATCACGTCGTAGCGGGCGTACGCGGTCGTACCGAGCAGCGGCACCCCCGCCACCCACACCCAGGCGCCCGCCGTCCACCGGCCGGTCCGGCGGCCCGCGTACAGCAGCAGCCCCAGCACCAGCCCGTCGCACAGGAACGCGAGGACGAAGAAGGCCGAGGCGTAGTCCAGGAACGGGAGCAGGGCGGGGGAGAGGATGGCGAGCGCGGCGAGGGGCGGGTACTGCCAGGTGACGTCGGACTGCGGGTACGTACCGGTCTTCAGGACCTCGGACCAGCCGTGGTAGATCACCGAGACATCACTGGTCACGTCCGGTCCGGGCAGCGTGATCACCTTCGTGACGCAGAGCAGCAGCGTGACCCTGGTGAGGGCCCACACCGCGAGAGCGAGCCGCGCGCCGGTCGATCCCGTCATGGACGCCTCATCCGTTTCGGCAGTGGGTACGACGAGCCATGATGCCCGCCCGGCCTGTGCGAGAGCCATCGGCCCGGCCGCCCGGTACTGTCGGCCGGGATGGACAAGACCCTGATCGTGACCAACGACTTCCCGCCCCGCCCCGGCGGCATCCAGGCATTCCTGCACAACATGGCACTGCGCCTGGACCCCGGACAGATCGTCGTATACACCTCCACCTGGAAGCGCAGCCCCGAAGGCATCGCGGCCACCGCCGCCTTCGACGCCGAGCAGCCGTTCACCGTCGTCCGAGACCGTACGACGATGCTGCTGCCGACCCCGCGGGTCACCCGGCGCGCGGTGCAGCTGCTGCGCGTACACGGCTGCACATCCGTCTGGTTCGGCGCCGCGGCCCCGCTCGGGCTGATGGCTCCGGCGCTGCGCAGGGCCGGTGCCCGCCGCCTGGTCGCCACCACGCACGGGCACGAGGCGGGCTGGGCCCAGCTGCCCGCGGCCCGGCAGCTGCTGGGCAGGATCGGCGAGACCACGGACACGATCACCTACCTGGGGGAGTACACCCGCTCCCGGATCGCCACCACACTCAGTCCCGAGGCGGCGGACCGCATGGTTCAACTGCCGCCCGGCGTCGACGAGAAGACCTTCCACCCGGACTCCGGCGGGGACCTGATCAGGGCCCGGCTCGGGCTCTCGGACCGGCCCGTCGTCGTCTGTGTGTCACGGCTCGTGCCACGCAAGGGCCAGGACACGCTGATCCTCGCGATGCCCGCGATCCTGGCGCAGGTACCGGACGCGGTGCTGCTGATCGTCGGTGGCGGACCGTACGCCAAGGAGCTGAAACGGCTGGCCGAGGAGACGGGGGTCGGCGAGTCGGTGCGCTTCACCGGGCCGGTGCCGTGGGACGAACTGCCTGCCCACTGCGGCGCGGGCGACGTCTTCGCCATGCCGTGCCGGACCCGTCGAGGCGGCCTCGACGTGGAGGGCCTCGGCATCGTCTTCCTGGAGGCGTCCGCGACCGGACTGCCGGTGGTGGCGGGCGACTCGGGCGGTGCGCCGGACGCCGTGCTCGACGGCGAGACCGGCTGGGTGGTGCGCGGCGGCTCCGTGGAGGAGTCGGCCGACCGGATCGTCACCCTGCTCCGTGACCCGGAGCTGCGGCAGCGGATGGGAGAGCGGGGGCGGGCCTGGGTCGAGGAGAAGTGGCGCTGGGACCTGCTGGCCGACAGGCTCCGCGCGCTGCTCTGACCACACGTGACGCGGTACGCCGAGGGGGCCCGCGCGAGTACGTGAGAGGGGGCCCGCACACGCCGTGCGGGCCCCCTCTCACATGCTTCGGGTCAGCCTCGGTAGATCGACTCGACCTCGTCCGCGAAGTCCTTCGCCACCACATTCCGCTTCAGCTTCAGCGACGGTGTGATGTGCCCCGCCTCCTCGGTGAACTGAGACGCCAGGATGCGGAACTTGCGTACCGACTCCGCCTTGGACACCGCGGCGTTCCCGTCGTCCACCGCCCGTTGCACCTCGGCCAGCAGCTCCGGGTCCTCACGCAGCGACACGGCCGTCGAGCCGGCCGGCTTGCCGTGCTCCTCGGCCCAGCGGCCCAGGAACTCCTCGTCCAGGGTGATCAGCGCGCCCACGAACGGCCGCCCGTCGCCGACCACCATGCACTCGGCGACCAGGGCGTGCCCGCGGATGCGGTCCTCGATCACCGCGGGAGCGACGTTCTTGCCGCCCGCCGTGACGATGATCTCCTTCTTGCGTCCGGTGATCGCGAGATAGCCGTCCTCGTCGAGCGTGCCGATGTCGCCCGTGTGGAACCAACCGTCGGCCAGTGCCTCGGCCGACGCCACCTCGTTGTTCCAGTAGCCGGTGAACAGGTGCTCGCCGTGCAGCAGTACCTCGCCGTCGTCGGCGATCCGGACGACCGAGCCGGGCAGCGGCTGGCCGACCGTACCGATCTTCTGCCGGTCCCACGGATTGAACGCGGTGGCCGCGCACGTCTCGGTGAGCCCGTAGCCCTCAAGCACCGTGAAGCCGATACCGCGGTAGAAATGGCCGAGCCGCTCGCCCAGCGGTGCGCCGCCGGAGATCGCGTACTCGCCGCGTCCGCCGAGAACGGCCCGCAGCTTGCTGTAGACCAGCCGGTCGAAGACCCTGTGCTTGAACCTCAGGCCCATGGACGGGCCCTGAGGGGTGCCCAGCGCGCGGCTGTACGCGATCGCCGTGTTCGCGGCCTTGTCGAAGATCTTGCCCTTGCCGTCGGCCTGCGCCTTGGCGCGCGCCGAGTTGTAGACCTTCTCGAAGACCCGCGGCACACCGAGGATCAACGTCGGCCGGAAGGAGGCCAGTTCATCGGTGAGATTCTTGATGTCCGGTACGCAGCCGAGCTTGATCGGGGCCATCACCGAGGCCACCTCGACCAGCCGTCCGAAGACATGCGCGGCGGGCAGGAAGAGCAGCACCGAACACTCGCCGGTACGGAAGAGGGGCTTCAGCCGCTCCACCACATTGCCGCACTCCGCGAAGAAGCTGCGGTGCGTGAGCACGCAGCCCTTGGGACGGCCGGTGGTGCCCGAGGTGTAGACGATGGTGGCCGGGTCGTCCGCCTTGGCGCTCGCCATCCGCAGGTCCAGGGTCTCGTCCGAGACGTCCTCGCCGGTCGCCGACAGTTGGCGGACCGCGTCGTCCTCGATCTGCCAGATGCCCTTCAGGGCAGGCAGATCCGCCTGGACCGAGACCACGGAGGCCTGGTGCGCCTCCGACTCCACGATGCACAAGGTGGCACCGGAGTCACCGAGGATCCACTGGATCTGCTCGGGCGAGCTGGTCTCGTACACCGGGACGGTGACCGCGCCCGCGCTCCAGATCGCGAAGTCGAGCAGTACCCACTCGTAGCGCGTACGGGAGAGCAGGGCCACCCGGTCGCCCGCTTCGATGCCCGCAGCGATCAGACCCTTGGCGACGGCTCTGACCTCGGCCAGGAACTGTGTGGCGTCGACATCGGTCCACACTCCCGCCACTTTGCGGCTCATCACCGCAACATCGGGATGCTGAGCGGCATTGCGGCGGATGAGATCCGTCAGGTTGCCGTCCGAGGGGACCTCGTACAGGGCCGGAAGGCTGAACTCGCGCAAGACTGCTGCTCCTCATCGGGCTCCGGTGCCACGGCTCTGTGTGACGCACCGGCTGCGGTCCAAGACTGGCGGGTGCTCAGTGGTGTGAGCACGGCTGGACTGCCCGGACGTTACCCACCAGTACTCGGTTCCCGATAGGGGGTTCCGGCCAGATGTCTTATGCGTCACACACAACGGTGATCCTTGCGCGCACAGTAGTCCACTGTGATTACCGCCCGGAGGTCGTCGCAGGTCCGGCGGCCTCTACCCAGGTGGACAGCAGAGTTCTAGGGTGATCGTCATGCCAGCCGGACCGAACAGCCGAGGAACCTCGACCGCACGGCGCACGCGCGTTCATGTGGTCAGTGACGTGCACGGCAGCACCGAGGCCCTGGCCCGCGCGGGGGACGGCGCCGACGCGTTGATCTGCCTCGGTGACCTGGTGCTCTTCCTCGACTACGCCGACCACTCGCGCGGCATCTTCCCCGATCTGTTCGGCGTGGAGAACGCCGACCGGATCGTCGAACTGCGCACTGCTCGCCGCTACGAGGAGGCCCGCGAGTTCGGCCGCGGCCTGTGGGCGGGCATGGACCGCAACGCCGCGATCGTCTCGGCGGTGCGCAAGCAGTACGCCGAACTCTTCGCCGCCTTCCCCGCCCCGACGTACGCCACCTACGGCAACGTCGACATCCCCGACCTGTGGCCCGAGTACGCACGCCCGGGCACCACCGTCCTCGACGGCGACCGCGTCGAGATCGGCGGCCGCGTATTCGGCTTCGTCGGCGGCGGTCTGAAGACCCCGATGAACACCCCGTACGAGATCAGCGACGAGGAGTACGCGGCCAAGATCGAGGCCGTCGGCCCGGTCGACGTGCTCTGCACCCACATTCCCCCCGATGTGCCGGAGCTGACGTACGACACGGTGGCGCGCCGCTTCGAACGCGGCAGCCGGGCCCTGCTCGACGCCATCCGCAGGACCCGCCCCCGGTACGCACTGTTCGGCCATGTCCACCAGCCGCTGGTCCGCCGGATGCGGATCGACACCACCGAATGCGTGAACGTCGGCCACTTCGCGTCAACCGGCAGGCCCTGGGCCCTGGAATGGTGACCGCACCGGCACCGGACCCTGGAACGAGGCGCCGTGCACACGCGATAGCCTTCTGACGGCAGGCCTCTGCCGACGCACCGGTACACCGCACTGGAGGAGCCACGGCGATGGCTGAACACACCAGCTCGAGCATCACGATCGAGGCGGCGCCGGCCGACGTCATGGGAGTGATCGCCGACTTCGCCCGCTATCCGGAGTGGACCGGCGAGGTCAAGGAGGCCGAGGTCCTCTCCACCGACGACCAGGGCCGCGCCGAGAAGGTCCGTCTCGTCCTGGACGCCGGAGCGATCAAGGACGACCACACCCTCGCGTACACCTGGATCGGCGACTACGAGGTCAGCTGGACCCTCGTCAAGTCCCAGATGCTGCGCGCCATCGACGGCTCCTACGCGCTCGCCCCGCTCGGCGACGGCGACCGCACCGAGGTCACCTACCGGCTGACCGTCGACGTCAAGATCCCGATGCTCGGCATGATCAAGCGCAAGGCCGAGAAGGTCATCATCGACCGCGCCCTGGCCGGCCTGAAGAAGCGCGTCGAGTCCGTCCCGAAGGCCTGACCCGGTGCGTACGGTCCTCGTCACCGGCCCCGGCGGCGCCGGCCGTACCACCGTCGCGGCGGCGACTGCGCTGGCCGCGGCCCGTCGCGGGCGTCGCACCCTGCTGCTCTCCGCCGACGCCATACCCGGCTTCCCCGAAGGTACGGAACCCGCCGAGGTCACGGACGGCCTGTGGTCCGCCCGCATCGACTCCGGCGAACACTTCCGCAGCGAACTGCTCACCCTCCAGGAGCAGGCGTCCGGCGTGCTCGACCTGCTCGGCGGGAACCGGCTGGACGGCGAGGAACTCACCGAACTCCCCGGCAGCGCCCAGCTCGCCCTCCTGCACGCCCTGCGCCGCGCCGCCCGGGGCGACTGGTCGCCGGGCGGCTACGAACTCCTCGTCGTCGACCTGCCGCCGCTGCGCGAAGCGCTCGCCGTACTCGCCCTGCCCGAACAACTGCGCCGCTATTTGCGCCGGCTGCTGCCCCAGGAACGCCAGGCCGCACGCGCCCTGCGCCCGATGCTCGCCCAGCTCGCCGGCGTGCCCATGCCCGCCCAGTGGCTGTACGAGGCCGCCGCCCGCAGGGACGCCGAGCTGGCCGCCGTCCAGGCACTGATCGAGGACCGCAACACCACGCTGCGGCTGGTCGCCGAACCCGGCCCCGCCGCCGAGGACGCCCTGCGCACCGCCCGCACCGGCCTCGCCCTGCACGGACTGCGCGTCGACACCCTCGCGGTGAACCGGGTACTGCCCAGGCACTCCGGCGACCCATGGTTCGCGGCCCTCGCCGCGCAGCAGGAGAAGACCATCGACCACTGGTACGAGGAATGGGTGCCCGCGGCAGCCCTGTGCGAAGTGCCCCACCTCGGCCGCGATCCGCGGAGCCTGGACGACCTCACCCTTCTCGACACCGGATCCGGCTCCACCGTCTTCGAGGAGGCGGGCACCGGCGGCGGCCTCTTCGAGGGCGACGGACTCGCCGCGGAACTGGACGACCGGAGCCCCGGCCGGGCCGACGACCCCTGGTGGATCGAGGACCCGAACGCTCCGGACGGCCTCGACGAGCTGCGGCCGCTGCTGCCCGGCAGCCGGATCGTGACCGCCCCGCCGCCCGGCGAGGGCGACTCCGTTCTGGTCTGGTGCCTGCCCCTGCCCGGTGTCGTCAAGTCGGACCTCCAGCTGGTGCGCCGCGGCGACGAACTGCTCCTCACCGTGGGACCGTTCCACCGCATCGTCCCCCTGGACTCCGGGCTGCGCCGTTGCACCGTCTCCGGCGCCGCCCTCACCGACGGGGTGCTCCGGGTCCGGTTCACGCCGGACCCCGGTCTGTGGCCCCGGACGAGCTGAACGGCGCATCACGGTTCGGGTAACGTCGGTAGTACGTGTCCCGTATGCCGGGCCGCCAGGCAAACCACGTCGCAGGAGTCCGCTATGAGCGAAGCCACCGATCGTCCCGTCGACGACGACGCGTGGGCGAAGGCCTGCGCCGAGGACCTCGAAGCGGAGAAGGCCCGCCGCCGCGCCCAGCACGGCCCGCCGCCCGGCTCCGCAGCCGAGGAGCTGCGCAAGCTGGTCGACGCCGTGGCCGACAAGGTCTCGTCCCTCCGGTCGCCGCTGTTCGGCGCGGCGGCCCAGGGCACCGTGCAGCAGATCATCAAGCAGGCCAAGTCCGCCGTCGAGCCCGTCATCGAACGCAATCCGGACGTCTTCGACCACATCGCCGCGGCCGGCAACGAACTCCTCGCCGCCTACCGCTCCGCCGTGGAAGGCCAGGAACGCCGCTGGACCCAGGGCGCCGGGGCCCCCGCAGGCACAGAAAAGAAGGCCGACGACCCCACCGACCCGCGCGACGAGGGCCCCGCCGCGGGCGAACACATCGACCTGGACTGACCGGCACCGATGGGTCGGGTTCCCGGCTCGGGTACGGTTGGCCACAGCGGGGCTCGACCGAAACTGAGGGATTCATGGGACTCACCATCGGCGTCGATATCGGCGGCACGAAGATCGCAGCTGGAGTGGTCGACGAAGAGGGACAGATCCTCTCGATGTTCAAGGTGCCGACCCCGCCGACGGCTGAAGGCATTGTCGACGCGATCGCGACGGCCGTGTCCGGTGCGAGCGAGGGCCACCAGATCGAAGCCGTCGGCATCGGCGCCGCCGGATATGTCGACGACAAGCGCGCCACTGTGCTGTTCGCTCCGAACATCAACTGGCGGCACGAGCCGCTGAAGGACAAGGTCGAACAGCGCGTCGGCCTTCCGGTCGTCGTCGAGAACGACGCCAACGCCGCCGCCTGGGGCGAATACCGCTTCGGCGCCGGACAGGGCCACGACGACGTCATCTGCATCACTCTCGGCACCGGTCTCGGCGGCGGCATCATCATCGGCAACAAGCTGCGCCGCGGACGCTTCGGTGTGGCCGCCGAGTTCGGCCACATCCGGGTCGTCCCGGACGGCCTGCTCTGCGGCTGCGGCAGCCAGGGCTGCTGGGAGCAGTACGCATCCGGACGCGCCCTCGTCCGGTACGCCAAGCAGCGTGCCAACGCCACCCCTTCGAGCGCCTCGATCCTGCTGTCGCTCGGCGACGGCACGGTGGACGGCATCGAGGGCAAGCACATCAGCGCGGCCGCCCGGCAGGGCGACCCGGTGGCGATCGACTCGTTCCGCGAGCTGGCCCGCTGGGCCGGCGCCGGACTCGCCGACCTCGCCTCGCTCTTCGACCCGTCCGCGTTCATCGTCGGCGGCGGTGTGTCGGACGAGGGCGAGCTCGTCCTCGACCCGATCCGCAAGTCGTTCCGGCGCTGGCTGATCGGCGGCGAATGGCGTCCGCACGCCCAGGTGCTCGCGGCCCAACTGGGCGGCAAGGCAGGTCTGGTGGGCGCGGCTGACCTGGCCCGCCAGGGCTGAACCACCCGGAACCGCACAGAGCCGGACGCCCGTCGCGCCCCCTGGGGAGCGGCGGGCGTCCGTCGTATCGTGAGACGCATGGTCCTGACGCTGCTGCCCGACTCCCGTACCGAGCCGGATGGTTCGGCCGTCATCAGAGTGCTCAGCTACAACGTCCGGTCGATGCGCGACGACTGCGAGGCACTGGCCCGCGTCATCAGCGCCTGCGCCCCCGACCTCGTCCTCATCCAGGAAGCCCCGCGCTTCTTCCGCTGGCGCAAGCGCGCCGCCTGGCTCGCGGCCCGCACCGAGCTGGTCGTCCTGAGCGGCGGCGCCACGGCGGCCGGGCCACTGCTGCTCTGCTCGCTGCGGGCCACCGTGGAGCGGACACAGGACGTGCTGTTGCCACTCACCCCCGGCCTGCACCGCCGGGGCTTCGCCACATCGGTGGTACGGATCGCGGGCACCCGGATCGGTCTGCTGAGCTTCCATCTGAGCCTGCAGCGCGACGAACGCCTGGCCCAGACGCAGATGCTGCTGGAACGGCTGGACGCGATGGGCGTCGAGCACGCCATCGCGGCCGGCGACCTCAACGATGTACCGACCGGGACCGCGTTCCGGCGGCTGGCCGGGCGGCTCCAGGACTGCTGGGCCGTGAGGCCGTGGGGTGACGAGAACACCTTCTCGCCGGACCATCCGCGGCGGCGCATCGACGCCGTGTTCGCGACGGGCGGGATCGAGGTGCTCGGCTGCGGTGTCCCCGCAGGGCTCCCCGGTGTCACCGACGCTGACCTGCGGGCGGCCACGGACCACCTGCCGGTGCTGGCGGCACTACGGGTACCCGCGACCAGGCCCTGAGCTGCGCGGCAGCAGCTCAAGGCCACCCCGACCGGCCTCCGGTCTCAGACCACCGCTCCGCGCCCCGGGTCGTCGCCGTCCTCGTCGTCGTCCTGCATCCGCGCCACCAGCGTGACGAAGCCGCCCAGGAATCCGCCGACGCAGACCGTCGTGAGCCACCAGGTCATGTCCCACCGCAGCAGCACCGCGACCAGCATCAGCACCGGACCGCCGACGACCGCGAGCCAGGCGAACTTCGCCGTGACATCGGCCTCCGGCAGTGGCGGCGGCTCCGGAGGGACGAAGTGCCCCTCGTCGCTGTCGTCGATGTCGCCGTCCTTCGGCTCCTCGACCTCGTAGTCGCGCGGACCGGCGACGCCGGGGGCGAACACGATCGAGCTGCCGAGCGGCTTCTCCGGCGGCTTCGGGGCCTTCTTCCCGACCCCCTTGTCCGGATCCAGGACCCCCGACTGATCATCCTCCAGCAGCGCGAGATCCTCGATCGACCTGAATGGCTTGGCGCCCGGCGGGTCCGGCGGCTCCTCGCCGTACCCCGCCACGATCGCCTTCCACACGGCGT
Source organism: Streptomyces sp. NBC_01224 (assembly GCF_036002945.1). Lineage (NCBI taxonomy): Bacteria > Bacillati > Actinomycetota > Actinomycetes > Kitasatosporales > Streptomycetaceae > Streptomyces > Streptomyces sp. NBC_01224. The sequence continues at coordinate 6,651,820 of NZ_CP108529.1, forward strand.
CCTCGTCGATCGACGGGTCGGACCGTTCGCCGTCGGCGCCCGGCGCTACTTTCTGGGCAGCCGCATCCTGCGGACCCGTACCGTCGTCGGGGACGGACGTTCCCTCCGCGGGAAGAGCCGCTCCCTCCGCGGGGAGGGCAGCTCCTTCCGCGGGCAGGGGCTCGCGTCCCTCCTCGCTGCCCGCGCGCTCCGCGTCGTGCTCAGCCACCTGACGTGCTCCCCTTCTTTCCTACGCTCGGAGCGAGGCGGCCGATGAACCGGTAGCTCTCGTCGAAGATCCGCTCCGCATCGTGGTCCAACGTCGCCACGTGGTAGCTCTGTTCCAGCAGGATCTCCTCGACATCCGTCGACGACACCCGGCTGAGGATCCGGGCCGAGTCGGCGGGCGGCACCACATGGTCCTGCGGGCTGTGCAGCAGGACGATCGGCTGGGTGACCTGGGGCAGCTCGGCGTCGACCAGGCGGAAGAAATTCCGCAGCGAATGCGCCGCGTGCAACGGCACCCGGTCGTACCCCACCTCGTCGGAGCCCTCCAGGGCGATATCGCTCGCCAGTCCCTTCGTCGTCCGCACCAGATGGCGGGCGACCGGCAGCGCGTACGCCGACAGGCCGTGCACCTTGTTCGCCGGATTGACGAGCACCAGACCGCTGATCGCGTTCCCGTGCTTCGCCGCCAGCCGCAGCGTGAGCGCGCCGCCCATGGAAAGCCCGAAGACGAAGACCTGGCTGCACCGCTCCAGCAGGGCGCGCAGCTCCCGGTCCACCTCCGCGTACCAGTCCTGCCAGCCCGTGATCTGCATGTCCTCCCAGCGGGTGCCGTGCCCGGGCAGCAGCGGCAGCGAGACGGTGAGCCCGCGCTCCGCCAGATAGTCGGCCCAGGGGCGCAGCGACTGCGGGGAACCGGTAAATCCGTGACAGAGAAGGACACCGACCTCTCCGCCCTCGTGGCGGAACGGCTCGGCTCCAGGCAGGACCGGCACCGGGGTCTCCTGTTCGTGAGGCTCGAAGGGGAGCGAAAGGGGGGAGTGCAGAAGGATTACTTCACCGTACGCGACCGGACCGACACCGACCAGGGTCGTTACGGCCCCGGCCGCCGCTTCGGCTCCGTGCCGGGCGGGAGCGCGGACGGTCCCACGGGTTAAGGTCTGTCGGACAGCACACAGGAGGCACCCGAGTTGATCTACGGCGCAATGAAGTTCTCCATCGGCGGGTCGTTGAAGCTCGCCTTCAGGCCATGGGTGGAGGGCCTGGAGAACATCCCCGCGCAGGGACCGGCGATCCTCGCGAGCAACCATCTGTCGTTCTCCGACTCCTTCTTCCTGCCGGCCGTCCTGGACCGCAAGGTCACCTTCATCGCCAAGTCCGAGTACTTCACCGCGCCCGGCGTGAAGGGCAAACTGACCGCCGCCTTCTTCAAGGGCGTCGGCCAGCTCCCGGTGGACCGCTCGGGTGCCCGCGGCGCCGGCGAGGCGGCCATCAAGGCGGGCATCGAGGTCATCGAGAGCGGCGGGCTCTTCGGCATCTACCCGGAGGGCACCCGCTCGCCCGACGGCCGCCTCTACCGAGGCAAGCCCGGCGGACTCGCCCGGGTGGCGCTGGCCACCGGAGCGCCCGTCATCCCCGTCGCGATGATCGACACGGAGAAGATCCAGCCGCCGGGCCAGGTGATCCCCAAGCTGATGCGCCCCGGGATCAGGATCGGCAAGCCGCTCGACTTCAGCCGCTACCACGGCATGGAGGGGGACCGCTTCATCCTGCGCTCGGTCACCGACGAGGTGATGTACGAGATCATGAAGCTCTCCGGCCAGGAGTACGTCGACATCTACGCGACCGCAGCCAAGCGGCAGATCGCGGACGAGGCGAAGCGCCGCGCCGAGGAGCAGAAGCACGCGGCCAGAGAGTCCGGAACGCAAGGGTGACGGAACGGTCCGGCGCGTAACCGCGTCGTTCCCGTCCGGGGGGTGGGGAAATGGCCAGGCGCGAGAGGGTCGTCCGCATGTCGGTCGAGCAGCCGCTGTGGCGTGCGCTGACTGCGTACCGCATTCTGACGATGATCTACGCGATCCTGCTCGCAGTCTTCGGCCGGGACAGGTACGACCGGCCGTGGGTCGCCATCGCCTTTCTGGTGGTGATGGCGGCGTGGACGCTCGGCACCCTTCCGAAGGTCGCGGGCGCCGTCGCCTGCACCAAGCGTTTCCTCGGCGCCGACCTGGCCCTCGCCCTCGTGGGCATCCTCCTCACCCCGCTCGCCGACTTCGAGGCCCAGCTCGTCGACGGTCCGACGCTGCCGTCCATCTGGACCGCGGGCTCCGTGCTGGCCTTCGCGATCAAGGGCGGCTGGCGCTGGGCGGCCTTCGCCTCCACCTTCGTCGCCGTCGCCAACATCATCGAGCGCGGCGAGCCCAGCCGGGACACCTTCCACAACGTCCTGCTGGTCTGGGTCGCCTCCATCGCCATCGGTTACGTCGTCGAGGTGGCCAGGGCCAGTGAGCGCACCCTCGCCCGCGCTCTGGAGATCGAGGCCGCCACCCGCGAGCGGGAGCGGCTGGCCCGCGACATCCACGACAGCGTGCTCCAGGTCCTCGCGATGGTGCAGCGCCGCGGCACGGCGCTGGGCGGCGAGGCCGCCGAACTGGGCCGGATGGCCGGGGAGCAGGAAGTCGCCCTGCGCACCCTGGTCTCCAGCGGTCTGGTGCCCACCACCCGCGTCTCCGAGGACGCAGCCGAGGGCGCCGTGGTCCGCAGCGTCGAGGTCGACGACGAACCGTCCGGGCAGGCCGACTGCGATCTGCGCTCCCTGCTCGCACCGCACGCCGGCTCCCGGATCAGTTTCGCGGAGCCCGGCGCGCCGGTGCTGCTCGCTCCCTGGGCGGCGAAGGAGCTGGCGGCCGCTGTCAGTGCCGCCCTGGACAATGTCCGTGTCCATGCGGGGGAGAATGCCCAGGCCTGGATCCTCGTCGAGGACTGGCCGGACGAGGTGATCGTGACGGTCCGGGACGACGGCCCCGGCATCCCGGAGGGGCGGCTCGCCCAGGCCGAGGGCGAGGGGCGGATGGGGGTCGCCCTGTCGATCCGGGGAAGGCTGCGTGACCTGGGCGGCACGGCAGAGTTGATTTCGGTGCCCGGCCAGGGCACTGAGGTCGAGTTGAAGATTCCGAAGGTTTCACGGGGGAAGGCAGGATCAGCAAGATGAGCACGGAGAACATCCAGGGTGCCGAGGAGCGGACCATCAGGGTGATGGTCGTCGACGACCACCCGATGTGGCGCGATGCCGTCGCCCGCGATCTTTCCGAGTCCGGTTTCGAAGTGGTGGCGACCGCCGGTGACGGGCCGCAGGCCGTCCGCAGGGCGAAGGCCGCCACCCCCGACGTCCTCGTACTCGACCTCAACCTGCCCGGCATGCCCGGCGTACAGGTCTGCAAGGAACTCGTCGGCTCCTACCCCGGACTGCGCGTCCTGGTGCTCTCCGCGAGCGGCGAGCACGCCGACGTGCTGGAGGCGGTCAAGTCCGGCGCCACCGGCTATCTCCTCAAGTCGGCCAGTACGCAGGAGCTGACCGAGGCCGTGCGGTCCACCGCCGTCGGCGACCCCGTCTTCACCCCGGGCCTTGCCGGACTGGTCCTCGGCGAGTACCGCAGGCTCGCCTCCGACCCCGCGCCTGTCGCGTCCGAACAACCCAAGGCCCCGCAGCTCACCGAGCGCGAGACCGAGGTGCTGCGGCTGGTCGCCAAGGGGCTCTCGTACAAGCAGATCGCCGAGCGTCTGGTCATCTCGCACCGCACCGTCCAGAACCACGTCCAGAACACCCTGGGCAAGCTCCAGTTGCACAACCGGGTGGAGCTCGTGCGGTACGCGATCGAGCGCGGCCTCGACGACGCCTGAACGCGCCGGAGCGTGCAGCTCCGCACCTGTGAGACCAACCGCCCCGTAACGCAACGGATTTGACCTTTCACCCCATCCCCGAGTGACCTGGATCACGATTAACGTGGTGGTCGGGGGGCTCACTTCGGCGAAGGGATGCTTCCATGCGGGTCGGAGTACTGACCGGGGGCGGCGACTGTCCCGGGCTCAATGCGGTCATCCGCGCCATCGTCCGCAAGGGCGTGCAGGAGTACGGCTACGACTTCATCGGATTCCGGGACGGCTGGCGCGGCCCGCTGGAGGGCGAGACGGTGCCGCTCTCCATTCCGGCGGTGCGCGGCATCCTGCCGCGCGGCGGCACCATCCTCGGTTCCTCGCGCACCAATCCGCTCGGCGCGGAGCACGGCGTCCGCCGGATCAGGGACAACCTCGCCCAGTACGAGGTCGATTCGCTCATCACGATCGGCGGCGAGGACACCCTGGGCGTGGCGGCGACCCTGTCCGACGAGCACGGCATCAAGTGCGTCGGCGTTCCCAAGACCATCGACAACGACCTCTCCGCCACCGACTACACCTTCGGATTCGATACGGCTGTCGGCATCGCGACCGAGGCCATCGACCGGCTGCACACCACCGCCGAATCCCATATGCGGGTTCTCGTCGTCGAGGTGATGGGCCGTCATGCGGGCTGGATCGCGCTCCACTCGGGACTGGCCGGCGGTGCGAATGTCATCCTCATCCCGGAACAGCGCTTCGACATCGATCAGGTGTGCGCCTGGGTCACTTCCCGTTTCAGGGCGAGCTACGCACCGATAGTGGTGGTCGCCGAAGGAGCCATGCCCGCGCAGGGCGAGATGATTCTCAAGGACGGATCGCACGACTCCTTCGGTCATGTCCGGCTCTCTGGCGTCGGCGAATGGCTGGCCAAGGAGATCGAGAGCCGCACCGGCAAGGAGGCCAGAACGACCGTCCTCGGCCATGTCCAGCGCGGCGGCACCCCCAGCGCCTTCGACCGCTGGCTGGCCACCCGCTTCGGCCTGCACGCGATCGATGCCGTGCGGGACGGCGACTTCGGCACGATGGTCGCCTTGAAGGGCACCGGCATCGTCCGGGTGCCGATCGCGGAGGCGACTGCCCGGCTCAAGACCGTCGACCCGGCCCTCTACGCGGAGGCAGGTGTCTTCTTCGGCTGAGCGGCGCACCGGGGACCGGGCGGCGCACCGGGGGCATGGGTCGTATATTCGCGATGACCGGCCCATGTCCCCTGATCTGCGCAATGAACGGGAGAAGTCATGGAAATCCTGGCATTCGGTGTGCAGTCCGACGAGAAGCCGCTGCTCGAGAAGGCCTTCGCCGGACAGCACGAGGTCCGTTGCCTGGACGTCTTCCTCACCGAGGACACCGCCCCCATCGCGGCGGGCCACGAGATCATCTCCACCAGCGTCAACGCCGACCTGGGCAGCAGCGTCCTGCAGACCCTCGCAGCGGGTGGCACGCAGATGATCGCCCAGCGCTCCACCGGCTTCAACAACATCGATCTCGACGTCGCCGAGCGGCTCGCCCTGCGGGTCGTCCGCGTCTCCTACTACTCGCCTTACTCGGTCGCGGAATTCGCCTGGACGCTCGCGATGGCGGTCAACCGCCGCATCATCCGGGCCGCGAGCCGCACCCGCGATTTCGATTTCCGGCTCGACGGCCTCCTCGGCCGGGACATGCACGGCCGCACGGCCGGCGTGATCGGTACGGGCAAGATCGGCGAGGCCTTCACCCGGATCGCCCACGGCTTCGGCATGAAGCTGCTCGGCTGGGACGTCGTCGAGAACCCCGCCTGCGTCGGGCTCGGCATGGAATACGTGGAGAAGGAACGGCTCCTCGCCGATTCCGACCTGATCAGCCTGCACGTCCCGCTGCTGCCTTCGACGCACCACATCATCGGCAAGGACGCCCTGGCACACATGAAGGACGACGCGATCCTGATCAACTCCAGCCGCGGCGGACTCATCGACACCACGGCGCTGGTCGCCGAGTTGCGCGCGGGCCGTCTCCTGGGTGTCGGACTCGATGTGTACGAGGCGGAGGCCGGGCTCTTCTTCCTCGACAAGTCCCTGGAGGGCGTCGACGACGACACGCTCGCCCGGCTCGTCACCTTCCCGAACGTCGTCGTGACCTCGCACCAGGCGTACTACACCCAGGACGCCGTGGCCCAGATCATCGACGCCACCGTCCAGAACGTCGCCGACTATCAGGCCGGCCGCCGCAGCGACAACGTCCTCGTCCCGGTGCTGTCCCGGTGAACCGGGACCCCGGAGCTTCTCCGGGGTCCCCGAGCCTCCTTCAGCCGGCCACCGGCAGCCCTGCCAGCAGCCCGGCCACGATCGTCGCGCCGCGCAGTGTCAGCACCGACTCCGGGTGGAACTGCACCGACGCGAAGCCCGGACCGCACAGCGCGTGCAGCTCCCCGCTCGCCTCGTCCAGGCTCGCCTCGACACCGTGCGCCGCCAGCTCGGTGACCACGTCGTCGTCGCAGCGCGCGGTGAAGCTGTTGTAGAAGCCGACCGTCTCCGGCCGCCCGAACAGATCGATCCGGGTCTGCGTGCCCTGGTACGGCACGGTCTTGCGGACGATCTCCAGACCCAGCTCCGCCGCGATCAGCTCATGGCCGAGGCAGACCCCCAGCAGCCCGTGCCGGTGATCACGGACCAGCTCCGCGGCGAACTCGCGCAGCAGCCGCATCTTCGGGTCGGTGGTGTCACTCGGATTCCCGGGCCCGGGGCCCAGCACGACCGGACCCTGGTGCGCCCGTACGCGCTCGCGCAGCCCCGGCTCGTCGTAGCGGTGCACCGACACCTCCAGACCCGAGGAGCGCAGCAGATGCGCCAGCATCGCGGTGAAGGTGTCCTCGCCGTCGATCACCAGCGCATGGCCGGACAGCTCGTACGTACGCTCCTGCATCCGCAGCCAGAACGGTGCGAGACCGCTGCGCCGGGCGTCCAGTGCCGCCTGCACCCGCGGGTCGGCCGCCAGCTGCGGAGATGCCGCCTCGGCCCGCGGCCGGCCCGGCCGCACCCCCAGGGCGGCCAGCACGCCTGCCGCCTTCGCATGGGTCTCGGCGACCTCGCTGTCCGGATCGGAGTGGCGTACGAGCGTCGCCCCGACCGGTACCTGCACATGCCCGTCGGCCGAGATGTCGGCGGTACGGATCAGGATCGGTGAGTCCAGGGTCTGCGCGCTGCCCGGCTCCTGCCGCAGGAGCGCCAGCGCGCCCGCGTAGTAGCCGCGGCCGCCGGGCTCGTACCGCTCGATGACCCGGCAGGCGTTCTGCACGGGGGAGCCGGTGACCGTCGCCGCGAACATGGTCTCCTTCAGCACCTCCCGCACATCCAGCGAGGAACGCCCGCGCAGCTCGTACTCCGTGTGTGCGAGATGGGCCATCTCCTTGAGCCGCGGCCCGACCACCACTCCGCCCATGTCGCCGACGGTGCACATCATCTTGAGTTCCTCGTCGACCACCATGGAGAGCTCGTCCCTCTCCTTGCGGTCGGAGAGGAAGGACAGCAGATTCTCGACGGTCGGACCCTCGGCGGGGTAGCGGTACGTCCCGCTGATCGGGTTCATCACGACCGTCCCGCCGGACATCCGCACGTGCACCTCGGGGCTGGCACCGACGAGCGTCCTCTCGCCGGTGTGTACGACGAACGTCCAGTACGCGCCCCGCTCACCGGCCAGCAGCCGCCGGAAGAGCGCCAGCGCGTCGGCCCGTCCGAATCCCGGGATCTCGCCCCGGAAGGTCCGCCGGATGACGAAGTTCGCGCCCTCGCCCTGTCCGATTTCGTCCTCGATGACCCGCCGGACGATCCCGGCGTACTCCTCGTCGGGCACGTCGAAGGCCCCGCCCTCGACCCGGACGTCATGGACCGGCAGGTGGTCCAGCACCTCGGCCAGCGGCAGCTCGTACGTCTCGTCCGCGGTCAGCACGGACAGCGGTGTCCCGTCGTCACGCACGTCGAATCCGCGCTCGGCGATCTGCCGGAACGGCACCAGGGCGAGCGACGGCTGCGGACCGACGGGCAGACCGGCGAGCCGGTCCACCTCCCGCACCCGGCCGATCAGCACCTCGACGGTGTCGTGGTCACGGCCGGGGGTGCGCCTGCGCAGCAGTGCGAACGGCGGGCAGTCGTCCGTCAGGAGCCGCTGGACGACGAGCTCGGTGGGGTGAGGCTGAGACATCGGGGGTGTTCCTTCCGGATGGAGGAACGGCTCCCGAAACGCAGAGAAGGCCGCCCCTCGGGCGGCCTTCGCGTGGTCTGTTGCGCGCGATCGATCAGTGGGCCGCCGGATGAGCGGTCCACCACCAGTTCTGGTTTGTCTGCGCGAACATGTTCCGAACCCTAACGGATGACCACGTCATCCGAGCGCGCGTCTCAACTATTGAGCCTACGGATGGACGCGCCGCCGGACCCCGTAATGTTGTCGGTGTGACCGTGAACGCCAATACCTCCGTCGCCGGTGGCAACACCTGGCGAGACCTTCCCGCGGCGCAGCAGCCCGAGTACCCCGATGCCGAGGCTCTGCGCGATGTACTCGCGGACCTCGCGTCGTATCCCCCGCTCGTCTTCGCGGGTGAGTGCGACCAGCTGCGTGCCCGCATGGGAGCCGTCGCCAAGGGCGAGGCGTTCCTGCTGCAGGGCGGTGACTGCGCCGAGGCCTTCGACGCCGTGTCGGCCGAGCACATCCGGGCCAAGCTGAAGACGCTGCTCCAGATGAGCGCCGTCCTGACCTACGCGGCCTCCGTACCCGTCGTGAAGGTGGGCCGGATCGCCGGGCAGTACTCCAAGCCGCGCTCCAAGTCGACCGAGACCCGCGACGGCGTCACCCTGCCGACCTACCGCGGCGACTCCGTCAACGGCTTCGCCTTCACCGAGGAAGCCCGCGTCCCGGACCCCGAGCGGCTGAAGCAGATGTACCACGCATCCGCTTCCACGCTGAACCTGGTCCGTGCCTTCACCACCGGCGGTTACGCCGACCTGCGCCAGGTGCACGCCTGGAACCAGGACTTCGTGAAGTCGTCGCCGTCCGGCCAGCGCTACGAGGCGCTCGCCCGCGAGATCGACAACGCGCTGAACTTCATGAAGGCGTGCGGTACGGACCCGGCCGAGTTCAAGGCGGTCGAGTTCTACTCCTCGCACGAGGGGCTGCTGCTGGACTACGAGTCGGCGCTGACCCGTACCGACTCGCGCACCGGTGAGCTGTACGACACCTCCGGCCACATGGTCTGGATCGGTGAGCGCACCCGCCAGATGGACGGCGCGCACATCGAGTTCGCCTCGAAGATCCGTAACCCCATCGGCATCAAGCTCGGCCCGACGACCACCGTCGACGAGGCGCTCGGCTACATCGAACGCCTCGACCCCGAGCGCGAGCCCGGCCGGCTGACCTTCATCGTCCGCATGGGCGCCGACAAGGTCCGCGACAAGCTCCCCGACCTGGTCGAGAAGGTCACCGCCTCCGGCGCCACCGTGGCGTGGGTGACCGACCCGATGCACGGCAACACCTTCGAGGCCGCCTCCGGCCACAAGACCCGTCGCTTCGACGACGTCCTTGACGAGGTCAAGGGCTTCTTCGAGGTGCACAAGGGTCTCGGCACGCACCCGGGCGGCATCCACGTCGAGCTCACCGGTGACGATGTCACCGAGTGCGTCGGCGGCGGGCACGAGATCTTCGTGGACGATCTGCACCAGCGCTACGAGACGGCATGCGACCCGCGGCTCAACCGCAGCCAGTCCCTCGACCTGGCGTTCCTGGTCGCCGAGATGTACCGGGACCAGTAGGCATCACCGCAGGCAGCACGCGTACGACTGTGGGGCACGGATCGATGTGATCCGTGCCCCACAGGGCGTTCGGAGGCTTTCAAGGGCTTGGAGCGCCAGGTAAGGTTAGGTTGGCCTCACCGATTAACGGGGTGGCGCCGACGACCGATCCCGCCGGGAGGTGAACCGCATGTACGTCTGCTCGTGCTTCGGCATTACGGAGAAGCAGGTCAAGGAACATGCGGAAGCCGGGGCGTGCACGCCCCGGCAGATAGCCTCCGCCTGCAAGGCGGGAACGGACTGCGGCGGCTGCGTCCGCGCGATCCAGGCCGTGCTCGGCCGCGGAGCCTGCCCGCGCCGCGAGCTGATCGACCGGAAGCGGACGCCGGGCACTGCCGGCGACGCCGCCACGGACGCCGTCCCCGAGGTCGATCCGGGTATGGCTCCCGGCATCGCCCCGGGCATGGCCCCGGGCATCCGGCTTCCCGAAGCGGTCTGATCCGCCGCACAGGCCCTAGCTGTCGGGCTGCTCGATCTGCTGTGCGATGTAGAGCGGCTCGCCGAGCTTCTCGACCAGTTCCAGCTGGGTGTCGAGGTAGTCGATGTGGTGCTCCTCGTCCTCCAGGATCGACTCGAAGATGTTTGCGGACGTGATGTCGCCCTTGCCGCGCATCAGCTCGATTCCGCGCTTGAGGCGGTCGATCGCCTCCACCTCGACCTGACGGTCGGCCTGGAACATCTCGGTGACGGTCTGACCCACTCGTACGTGGAACAGCCGCTGGTAGTTGGGCAGTCCATCGAGGAAGAGAATGCGGTCCGTGAGGATCTCGGCGTGCTTCATCTCGTCGAACGACTCGGAGCGGGTGTACTTCGCGAGCTTCGTCCAGCCGAAGTTGTCCTGCATCTTTGCATGCAGGAAGTACTGATTGATGGCGGTCAACTCGGCGGTCAGCTGCTCGTTCAGGAACTCAAGGACCTCGGGGTCGCCCTGCATCGCAGAGGCTCCTTCCAACCGGTGAACTGGGCAAGTTGGCCGCATCCTCGCACCGCACCCGGTGATCGTCCAGTAAGTACATGCTTAGTACGAGATGTCTGAATTGGCCATGCCCTGGTCAGGACCACCCCTGCCTGTCTGTCACCATGGAGTCATGGGTCAGCCGGAAAGCCGGGAAAACAGCGCGTCAGAGCAGTCCGAGCTTCCGCCAGGACAGCGACTCCAGCGTGGTTGGCCGGTTACCCACTACGGGCCCGTGCCCAAGTTCAAGCCCGACCGCTGGGAGTTCCGGGTCTTCGGCGCCACGGCGGACGGCGAGAAGCACTGCTGGAACCACCAGGAGTTCTCGGTGCTGCCGTTCACCTCGGTCGTCGCCGACCTGCACTGCGTCACCAAATACAGCATGCTCGGCGCCGAATGGGGCGGGGTGCTCGCCCGCACGGTCCTGGAACTCGCGCCACCCGCGCCGAACGTCACCCACGTGATGGTCTGGGCCGAGTACGGGTTCAGCTCGAACCTTCGGCTCTCCGACTTCGCCTCGGACCGAACGCTTTTTGCCACCCACAAGGGCGGCGAGCTGCTCACCGCCGAGCACGGCTTCCCGCTCCGGCTCGTTGTGCCGCACCTCTATGCCTGGAAGGGGCCCAAGTGGGTCCGGGGCGTGGAGTACATGACGGCCGACCGCCGCGGCTTCTGGGAGGAGCGCGGCTATCACAACATCGGCGACCCGTGGCGCGAGCAGCGCTACTCCTACCAGGAAGAGCCCGGGGACGGCCCCGAGCTCTGACCTGACAGCTCCCGGCCCGGCCCGGTCCACCCTCAGTCGTGGTACTGGTGCACCACTGCGTGGCCCTTGCCGCGGCCGATCATCCACTTGTTGACCGGTGTGGTGACGACGAAGGCGACGCCGAGCGAGAGTGCGAGCGCTCCCCAGAACAACGTGTCGGAGAGAGCGGCGTCCATGACGCCCGGCCACAGTGCGATCACGCCGTTGTCGATCAGCTCCATCACCGCGATGGAGAGGGTGTCGGCGGCGAGGGCGACCCGCAGGGCCGTACGGAAGTCGACGCCCGCCTTCCGGATGGAGCGCAGCGTCAGCGTGTAGCCGAAGAAGAAGGCCAGGACGATCGCGAGCACCATCGTCCCCATGTTGCCCCAGCCGAGCGCCGTGCCGATCACCATGCCGAGGATCTCGCCGATGGCGCATCCGGTGAGGCAGTGCAGGGTGGCCTGTGCGGCCATGGCCCAGCCTGCCTTGCCGAGGTGGCGGTCGGTGTGACTGGTGTGGTCGGCGTGGCCTGGGTGGGCTGCGTGCTCGCCGTGGTCTACGCGCAGGTTGTGATCTGTGTGCTCCCCGTGCTGCTCGCCCCGCTCATGGTGGCTGTGCTGCTCGTGGTGTGTGTCGTGCTGCATGGCGATCCCCCAATGCCGAGTAGCGGTTCCTGCCGACAGCAGGAACCGTATACCCCCATGGGGTATTCCTCAATGGGGAAACAGTGCGCAGCACTCAGCCCCGGTCGCGCAGCCCCTTCAGGCGCGCCACATCCGCCGCATTCCCCTCCTTGCCGCCCGGTGTCTCGACGATCAGCGGTACACCGGCGGTCGCCGGATGAGCGAAAAGCTCTCGGAACGGCTCCTCGCCGATGTGCCCGGCGCCGATGTTCTCGTGCCGGTCCTTGTGGGCTCCCACCACGTCCTTGGAGTCATTGGCGTGGATCAGTTTCAGCCGGCCCTCGCCGACCGTGTCCACCAGCAGGTCAAGTGTCTGCCGCATGCCCGCCGGGCCCGTCAGATCGTGGCCCGCCGCGTAGATGTGGCAGGTGTCGAGGCAGATGCCGAGCTTGGGGTGGGCGTCGAGTGCTTCGAAGTACGGGCCGAAGTCCCAGGTCCGCGAGCAGAGCGAGAACCCCTGCCCGGCGGTCGACTCCAGCAGCAGATACGGGTCGTCGTCGTGCGTCAGCTCGTCCAGGAGCGGCCGCATGTGCATGCGTACCTGTGCGAGGGCCTGCTCGCGCGGTCGGCCGCCCGTTGCCGATCCGGTGTGCACCACGACGCCCAGGGCGCCGATCTCGCGGGCCCGGCGCAGTGAGTGGCGCAGCGAGTCCACGGACTTCTCGACGGTGGCCACGGTGTGCGAACCGAAGTTGATCAGATACGGGGCGTGGACGTACGCCGGTATGGAATCGGCGGCGCACTCGGCACGGAACTGCTCGTCCTGGGCCGGGTTGCCTGCGGGCGTCGCCCAGCCGCGCGGGTTGGCGACGAAGACCTGGACGGCCTCCGCCCCCATCTCGCGGGCGTAGGGGAGGCCGACCTTGGCGAGGCCGCCGGCCACGGGAACATGGCCGCCGACTGGGTTGCGCATACGGATCTAGAGTCCCTTGGTCTTGATGGTGATGGCGCTGCCCTCGGGGGCCTGCTTACCGCCGTCGACGGACTGGCTGTCGATGGTGTCGCCGAAGGAGAGGAACGGGCGGTCGACCTTGACCTCGAAGCCCGCGGCCTCCAGCTCGCGCCTGGCGTCGTCGACGTTCTTCCCGATGACATCCGGGACGTTGATCATCCGCGGTCCCTTGGAGACCGTGAGCGTGATGGTGTCGCTCTCGGCGGCCTGGCTGCCCTCGGCCGGCGACTGATGGGCGATGTCGCCCGCGACCTCGGGGGAACTGACCCGGTCGGGCAGCACCTTTGCCTTCAGCCCCTTCTCGTCCAGCGCGGCGGTGGCGTCCTCGACGGACAGCCCGGTGACATCGGGGACGTCGACCGGGGCGCCCTTGCTGACTACGAGGGCGACCGCGGAGTCCGGGTGGCGCTCGGTGCCCGCCTCGGGGTCCGTACGGATCACCTCGCCCCGTCCCGTCTCCTCGCTGAACTCCTTGGTGACCATGCCGGGCACCAGGCCTGCCTTCTTCAGCGCGCGCCTGGCGTCCCCGAGCGAGAGGTCCTGGACATCGGGGACCTTCACGATCTCGGGGCCGCGCGAGACGACGAGCGTCACCGCGTCGTTCCCCCGGATGCGGGCGCCGGACTCGGGGTCGCTGCTGATGACCTTGCCGCGCTCGACGGTGTCGCTGTAGGCCCGCTTGACGCTCTTGAGTTCCAGGCCGGCGCCCGAGAGCCGTTCCTGGGCGGTCTTCTCGGTCTGGCCGAGCACAGAGGGGACCCGGGTGAACTGCCCGGAGTTGATGTACCAGACACCGGTGCCGATCCCCAGCGCCAGCAACACCGCGACGACCACGGCGATGACGGAGCGCCGCGGACCGAGGCGGCGCAGGCCGTGCGGCGCGGGCTGCGGCGGCGTCGGCGGGGGCATCTCCAGCCGGCTGGTGTGGTGGGCGACGCCCTGGTCGGCCGGGAGCAGCCGCGGGATCACGCTCGTGCGGTCCTCGGCGGCGTCGTGCACCTCGGCGAGAGCCTGCGGCGGTACGGCGTCCAGCTGGGCGTCGGTGAGACCGGAGCGGGCCTCTCGGGTCTCGGCGAGCAGCGCCACCGCGTCGAACGGGCGGATCTCGGGGTTACGGGCGGTGGCGCCGGCCACCAGGTCGTCGAGCTCGAAGGGGAGCCCAGGGACGGCAGCCGACGGGGCCGGGACGTCCTCGTTGAGGTGCTGGTAGATGACCTGGGCGGGGGTGTCGCCGGCGTGCGGCTTGGAGCCGGTCAGCATCTCGTACAGGACGACACCGCAGGCGTACACATCGGTGCGGGTGTCCGCCGTGCCGTGCTCTATCTGCTCGGGGGCGAGATAGGAGACGGTGCCCAGGACGGACCCGGTGGTGTTGGTGACGGCGCCCACGGCCCTTACGAGACCGAAGTCGGCGACCTTGACCCGGCCGTCGTCCCCTATCAGGACGTTCTCCGGCTTCATGTCGCGGTGCACGAACCCCGCGCGGTGCGCGGCGCCCAGGGCGGCCAGGACCGGCTCCAGGATGTCCAGTGCGGCCCTCGGCTGCAGGGCGCCGCGCTCGCGCAGTACGTCGCGCAGGGTGCAGCCCGCGACGTACTCCATCGCGAGGTAGACGTACTGCCCCTGGGCGCCCTGGTCGAAGACCGCGACGACATTGGGGTGCGCGAGCCGGGCCACGGACTTGGCCTCGCGGATGAAGCGCTCGACGAACGAGGCGTCCGTGGCGAGCGCCGGGTGCATCACCTTGAGGGCGAGCACCCGGTCGAGCCGGGTGTCCACGGCCCGGTAGACCGTGGCCATGCCGCCCACGGCGATGCGGGCATCGACGCGGTAGCGGCCGTCGAGCAGCTGCCCGACGAGAGGGTCCTGGAGGGTCGTATCCACGCATGCGAGTCTACGAGCCGCCACGGACACGGCCCACGGGCCGGGGCGGACCCGGGGCCGTACTGCAGCCGAGCCGTGACAGGGACATGCGCGCCGCAGCCGCCGGCGGCGGTCCGGTGGGTCAGAACGCCGGGCGCTCCGGGTCCAGCACCGCGCGCCCCTCCACCGGCGACGAGGCCTCGGCGAAGTGGCGGCGCGGGATCCGGCCCGCGCGGTACGCCAGCCGCCCGCCCTCCACCGCATGCCGCATCGCCGCGGCCATCAGCTCGGGCTCCTGGGCCCGGGTCACCGCGGACGCCAGCATCACCGCCGCGCACCCCAGCTCCATCGCGAGCGCCGCGTCCGAGGCCGTCCCGGCGCCCGCGTCGAGAATCACCGGCACCCGGGCCTGCTCGACGATCAGCTGGAAGTTGTGCGGATTGCGGATGCCGAGGCCGGAGCCGATGGGGGAGCCGAGCGGCATGATCGCCGCGCACCCCACGTCCTGGAGCCTGCGGGCCAGTACGGGGTCGTCATTGGTGTACGGAAGCACGGTGAAGCCGTCGTCCACCAGGGTCTCCGCGGCGTCCAGCAGCTCGATCGGGTCGGGCAGCAGGGTCCGCTCGTCGGCCACCACCTCAAGCTTGATCCAGTCCGTGCCGAGCGCCTCGCGGGCCAGCCGGGCGGTCAGCACGGCCTCGCCCGCGGTGAAGCAGCCCGCCGTGTTCGGCAGCACGCGGATGGAGAGCCGCTGGAGCACGGAGAGCACCGAGCCCTGCACGGTCGGATCGAGGCGGCGCATCGCGACGGTGGTGAGCTCGGTACCGGAGGCGGTCAGGGAGCGTTCCAGCACGTCGAGGCTGGGCGCCCCGCCGGTTCCCATGATCAGCCGGGAGCCGAAGGCGGTGTCGCCGAGGGTGAAGAGGTCGTCGGACATGGTCAGCCTCCCTGGACCGCGGTCAGGACCTCGACGCGGTCACCGTCAACGAGTGCGGCGGTGGACCACTGGCCGCGCGGGACGACGGTCTCGTTGACGGCGGCCGCGACGCCGGAGTGCGCGGCGGTCAGGGTGGCCACAAGGGTGTCCAGGGTGGTGCCCGCGGCGAGGAGACGGACCTCGCCGTTCACGGACACGGTGAGGGGCGCGGGATCGGTCATGCGGGCTGCTCCTGACGTACGGAGACGGCGGCGGACGAGAAACGGTGCGGAGTGAAGGGGCGAGCCACCTCGGGCAGCTCGCCTGTGGTGAGGAGCTCTGCCATGACGTGACCGGTGACGGGAGTCAGCAGCACCCCGTTGCGGTGGTGGCCGGTGGCGAGGTGAAGGCCCGGCAGGGCGGTGGGGCCGAGCAACGGGGCGTTGTCGGGGGAGGTGGGGCGCAGGCCGGCCCGGGTCTCGGTGAGCGGGAGCTCGGTGATGCCGGGCACCAGCTCGTGGGCGTCCCGCAGCAGCTCGTAGACGCCGCCCGCGGTGACGGTGGTGTCCCAGCCCATCTCCTCGCTGGTGGCGCCGACGACCAGTTCGCCGTTCTCGCGCGGTACGAGATAGACGTGGCTTCCCCGGACCACGGCCCGGACCGTCCGGGTGAGGAACGGTGCGTACGTGGCGGGCACGGTCAGCCGCAGCACCTGCCCCTTCACCGGCCGGACCGGCGGCACGACCCCGTCCGGCAGCCCCGGGAGCCGGCCGCTGAGGCTGCCCGCGGCGAGCACGACCTGGTCGGCGGCGAGCTCCGTACCCCCGCAGAGCACGGCTCCGGCGGCCCGGTCGCGTATCACCGCCAGGCGCTCCGCCCATCCGCGGTGGAAGACCACCCCGGCCCGCTCGCAGGCGGTCAGCAGTGCGGCGGCCAGCCGGCGGGGATCGATCTGGTGGTCGCCGTCGACCCGCAGACCGCCGCGGACGCCCGGCGCGAGCATCGGCTCCAGGCGGCGGCATTCGCGGCCGGTGAGCCACTCCGACTCCAGGCCCGAACGCTGCTGCAGGGCGTGCAGTTCCCGCAGATGGGCACGGTCGTCGGAGTCCAGCGCGACGGCCAGGGTGCCGCAGGCGCGGAAGCCGGTCTCCTGTCCGCTCGCCGCCTCCAGCTCGGCCGCGAAGGCCGGATAGCGGGCGGCCGAGGCGACATTGAGGCCCAGCAGCATCTGTTCGCCGTAGTGGAGTTCGGTGACGGCGGCCAGCATGCCGGCCGCCACCCGGGCGGCTCCGCCACCCGGTTCGGGATCGACGACCGCGGTGCGCAGTCCGCGTTGCGCGGCCCGCCAGGCGGTCACCAGACCGATGATCCCGCCCCCGATGACAAGGACGTCGGATCCGTTTCCGTTCCGAGAGGAACGCATGGGTCCCCAACCCTTCCCTTCGCCGGCATGACCCGGATCAGGTTCGTACGGTCGAAGGCCGCCCCAGCCTCCCTCTCAGCCCGGTGCGTCCGGGCTCCCGCGAGTGTTTTACGTTGGCCACCCTAAACCGTTTTTGGGCGGTGAGCAGGAACGGGTCCTGCCCCACCGGCACGCCCCGAACGGTCTTGGGCGCACTGGCCGAAGAGCTCCCCCTTTCCTGACGATCCGTCAGTTGTTTAAGGTGTACAGGTGAGCGAGCAGCAGCAGTCAGAGCGGCCGGACCGGCAGGCAGGGCGCCGCGTCGTCATCGTCGGCGCGGGCATGGCCGGCGTGCAGACGGCGGTGGCCCTGCGGGAACAGGGCTTCACCGGCTCCGTCGCCCTGATCGGCGCCGAACCGCACCAGCCCTACGACCGGCCCCCGCTGTCCAAGGCGGTACTGCTCGGCAAGGCCGAGGACTCCGCCTTCGACGTCGACTTCGGGGCGCTGGACATCGATCTGCAGCTGGGCCGCGAAGTCACCGGTGTGCGGCCGGGCGCGCATGAGCTGGACACCCCGTCAGGACCTGTTGCATACGACGTCCTGGTGATCGCGACCGGCGCCGAACCGGTTGTCCTGCCCGGTGCCGAGGGCGTTCCCGGCGTCCATCTGCTGCGCACCCTCGACGACGCGGCACGGCTGCGGCCCGTACTCGACGGGCAGCACGGCGTCGTGGTCGTCGGCGCGGGCTGGATCGGCGCCGAGTTCGCCACCGCGGCCCGCGCCTCGGGCTGTGAGGTCACCGTCGTCGAGGCCGCCGACCGGCCCCTCGCGGGCGCCATGCCCGCCGAGGTCGCCGCCCCGATGACCGCCTGGTACGCCGAGAGCGGCGCCGAACTCCTCACCGGAGCCCGGGTCGCCCGCATCGAACCCGGCCGGGTGATCCTCGCGGACGGCCGCACGATCCCGGCCGGAGCGGTCGTCGTCGGAATCGGCGCACGGCCCGCCACCGGCTGGCTGGCCGGCTCCGGCATCGCGCTCGGCCCCGACGGATCGGTGACCGCCGACGGGGCGCTGCGCACCTCGCTCCCCGATGTGTACGCGGTCGGTGACTGCGCCTCGTTCCCCTCCTTGCGGTACGGCGAACGCCTTCTCATCCACCACTGGGACAACGCCCTCCAGGGCCCTCGGACCGCCGCCGCCAACATCATCGGGGCGGGGGCCGAGAACGGCCCGGCGCTGCAGACGTACGACCCCGTGCCGTACTTCTGGTCCGAGCAGTTCGACCGGTTCGTGCAGTACGCGGGCCACCACGGGAGCGCCGACACCCTGCTGTGGCGCGGCGATCCGGCCGGTCCCTCCTGGTCGGTGTGCTGGCTGCGAGGCGGCGTCCTGGTCGCGGTCCTCGCCGTCGGCCGGCCACGCGATCTGGCGCAGGGGCGCAAGCTCATCGAGGCGGGGGCACATCTCGATCCGGCACGGGCCGCCGACCCCTCCGTACCGCTGAAGTCGGCAACCCTCTGACGGCGTACCCAGACCCCCGTACGGTCGGCCTGGCTACCGACTGTCGGTCCGGGATGGCACGCTTGTCCCTGTGACCGAGATTGACGCAAAGATCGATGCTCTCGTCCCCGCCTGGCTCCACCTTCCCGACATCGCCGAAATGCTCGATGTCGAGGTGACGCGCGTGCGGCAGCTGGTCAAGGAGGGCCAGCTCATCGCCGTACGACGTGGTGAGAACCGGACGCTTCAGGTGCCTGCCGCCTTCATCGACGGCAACAAGGTGGTCAAGGGTCTCTCCGGAACCCTGACGCTCCTGAGGGATGACGGCTACACCGACGAAGAGATGCTGGAATGGCTCTTCACCCCCGACCCGACCCTGCCGGGCACCCCTGCCCAGGCGCTGAGCGAGAATCGCGGCACGGAGGTGAAGCGCCGCGCCCAGGCGCTCGCCGTCTGACCGCAGTCCGTATGTGAGGGGCGGGCCGCGCAGCAGTGCGCGGCCCGCACCCCCGCGCCGTACCGATAACCGCTCCGCAACGCTCTCCAGGGGGGAAGCGCACCATGTCCACGCCTCGCGCGCTGCTGTCCGACGCCCGGCTCTATCTGTGCACGGACGCCCGCAGGCGCCAAGGTGACCTCCCCGCGTTCCTCGACGCCGTCCTTTCCGGCGGTGTGGACATCGTCCAGCTGCGCGACAAGGGCATGGAAGCGGCCGAGGAGCTCGAACACCTGGCGGTCTTCGCCGAAGCCTGCAGGCGCCACGGCAAGCTCCTCGCGGTGAACGACCGGGCCGATGTCGCCCACGCCATCGGCTCCCACGTGCTGCACCTCGGCCAGGGCGACCTGCCGGTCTCCGCCGCCCGCGCCATCATCGGCGAGGACGTGGTGATCGGCCGCTCCACCCACGCCGAGTCCGAGGTCGACGCGGCCGTCGCCGAGCCCGGGGTGGACTACTTCTGCACCGGCCCCTGCTGGCCCACCCCGACCAAGCCCGGCCGGCACGCCCCGGGCCTGGACCTCGTGCGGTACGCCGCCTCGCTCGACCAGTGGCGTCCGTGGTTCGCCATCGGCGGGATCGACGCGGGCAATCTCGACGAGGTGCTGGACGCCGGAGCGCGCCGGGTGGTCGTCGTACGGGCGATCACCGAGGCAGCCGACCCGGGCGCCGCCACCGCCGAGCTGGCCAAGCGAATCCGGGTGCGCACCGGAGTGTGATCCGGCCAGATGTCCGAAGGGTGGACAAACAACCAGTCAATTCGGGCAATTACCGCTGGTCTGGTCCTGTGACTGTCGCGCGCTGGTTAACCTGCCCGTATGGCCCTTGGCACACCTTCTACCAGGACAGATCACGCACGCACGGTGCGTGAGTTCCTCGCGACCGGCAAGACTTCGTATTCGTTCGAGTTCTGGGCACCCAAGACCGAGAAGGGTGAGCGGAACCTCTGGAATGCGCTGCGCCGCGTCGAGGCGGTGGGGCCGAGCTTCGTCTCCGTGACCTACGGGGCCGGTGGCTCCACCCGAGCCGGGACAGTCAAGGCCACCCAGCAGATCGCCGCCGATTCCACCCTCACCCCGGTCGCGCACCTCACGGCGGTCAACCACTCCGTCGCCGAGCTGCGCAACATGATCGGGCAGTACGCCGACGCCGGAATCCGGAACATCCTCGCCGTGCGCGGAGACCCGCCCGGCGACCCGATGGGCGAGTGGGTCGAGCACCCGCAGGGTGTGCGGTACGCGGCCGATCTCGTCCGGCTCATCAAGGAATCCGGCGATTTCTGCGTCGGCGTCGCGGCATTTCCCGAGATGCATCCGCGTTCGACCGACTGGGACACCGACACCCGGCATTTCGTGGACAAGTGCCGCGCCGGTGCCGACTATGCGATCACCCAGATGTTCTTCAATCCGGAGGACTATTTGCGGATGCGTGACCGTGTGGTCGCTGCGGGTTGCGAAACGCCGATCATCCCCGAGGTCATGCCGCTGACCAGCGTCAAGCAGTTGGACCGGTTTGCGCAGCTCAGCAACGCGTCTTTCCCTTCCGCACTGAAAGAACGCATCCTCGCCGCCAAGGACGATCCCGCCGCTGTACGCTCCATTGGCATCGACTTCGCAACGCAGTTCTGCGCGAAGCTGCGATCCGAGGGTGTGCCCGGACTGCACTTCATTACGCTCAACAACTCGACGGCGACGCTCGAAATCTACGAGAATCTCGGACTGCACAAGCAGTCGTGACCGGCCGTACCCGCCACGACCCGGGGCGGTGGCCGTAGGAGGGGGCGGGCATGGGCTGGACAGTCCTCTACATCGCGTTCGGAATCGTCGCGCTGTGGCTGCTCGGCGAGGTGCTCCTGCAGTACAAGGCGCGCCTTCGCTGGCGTCTGCTCGCCTTCGGAGGCTTCGGCTGTGTGGTCGTCGGCGTACTGATGCCGTCCGTGTTCGTCATCGCCGTCGGCGCGATCGCGTTCGCAACCGGTCAGACGTACGTCACGCTGTCCTTCAGGCGCGGCTTCTCGACCGGCTGGGCGATAGGGGGCAGCCCCGGCGCGAGCCGTCGCCGCCGGGGCGGGGGCGACCGGGGCAGCCGCGAGCCCAAGCTCGAGGTGTCGGACCTGGAGATGGAGTACGACGAGCAGGTCCCGCAGCGGGCGGACGCCGCGGCACCGGGGGCTGCGGTCTACGAGCCGGAGCCGCTGCCGGACGACACCGGGCAGTACGGCATCTACAGCGATCACCCGCAGTCACAGCAGGGACAGAACCAGGGCCGGCAGCCCGAGCAGCAGTCCCAGTACGCGGCGTACGACCCCTTCGCCGACCACTCCACGTACGCGGCGCCGGGCCAGGAGCCGTACGAGGGTCAGGACTCGTCCGCCGGGCAGTACGACTACGGCACGGGCCAGCAGCAGTACGCCGCATACTCCGACCCGTACATCGGGACCGGCACCACCGGCGGCTCCGCGCAGTACACCTCGTACGACAGCTACGGCAACGACAGCTACGGCGGCCAGCAGCAGTACGCCGCCGATCCGTACGCCCAGCAGTACGCCCCCGAGACCCCGCCCGGCGGTGTCTGGGTGCCGCAGCAGCGCGAGGGCGAGCAGTACCCGTCCGCACCTCCGGAGCAGCCGGCACAGCCTGCCCCGTACCCGAACGGCTACGACACCGGCCACAACGAGCAGCAGTACCGCTACTGACCACGGACCGGCAGGAGCAGGGTGCCGCGGAAGTGACCGAGGGCAGGGCGGCGATCGGACCTGCCCGGCACCCGGGTGGCGCCGCCGACCGGCGGCCTCTCCCTCATTGGGAGCCCCGGAACCCGTCCCCCTCCACGATCAGCCCGGCGACCAGCGCCCCCGACATCCCCGCATGGGCGAGCCCGCCACCCGGATGCGACCAGCCGCCCGCGACGTAGAGCCCCGGCAGCCGGGTGCGATTGCCCGGGTGCAGATACGCGCCCCCCGCCCCGGCCAGCGCGGGCGCGGGCACCGAGCCGCCCTCGGCGCCGGTGTCGGCCGCCGTCTCGGCCGGGGTCCGCACCTCGGCGTGGAGCAGCCGCTCCCGTATGCCGGGCACGGCCTCGCCGGCCGCTTCGATCAGTGCGTCGGCGCACCGCTCGCGCAGCGCCGCGTCCGTCCAGTCCACCGCGCCGTGCGGGGCGACCGTCGCCATCAGCGTCACTGCCTCGTGCGCGTCGTCGGGGCGGGTCGACGGGTCGTCCGGGCGCAGTACCGTCACCGTGGGACGGTCGGCGAGCCTTCCGCCGAACACCGCCTCGCGCTCCGCCCCCCCGTCCGCCGGGTGCACCACGGTCCGGTGCACGGCATCCGCGGGCCGGGCGCCGCGCAGCGACAGCAGGACCAGGAACCGGCCCGGCACCACTCCCTGCCTCGGCTGCACCGCGACATCGCCGTCCCGCCACAGCTCCTGACCGGGCACCAGGCCCGGATTCGGACGGGCCCCCAGCACCACATGGCCGGCCTCGGCAACCGTCCCGTCCAGGAGCTCGACGCCCGCCGCCCGGCCGTCCTTCTCGACGACCCGGGCCACCTCGCCGCCGAAGACGAACTCCACCTTCCGGGCCAGACACCGCTCGTACACCGCCTGCGCCAGGGCCCGGATCCCGCCGGAGACGTACCAGCTGCCGAAGGTCTCCTCCATGTACGGCAGCAGGGCGGCCGCCGCCGGGGCGCGCAGCGGGTCGAGCCCGTACGACAGGGCGTACCCGTCGAACAGGGCGGCCAGCCGGGGGTCCGAGAGCTCCCACGCGCCGACCTCCGTCACTGTGCCCGCCTGACGGGCCGAGCGCAGCAGCCGGCGCTGCCGGAGCGCGGGATACGGATCACGGCTGAGCACCTGCCAGTCGGAGCGCAACGGCTCCTCCAGCAGCGGACGCCGGGACCGGTCCCAGGCATCGCGCGCCCGGTCGAGGAACTCGCCCCAGGCCGCGCCCGCGCCGCCCCCGAGCGCGGTGTCCAGGGCGGCGACCACCCCGGCCCGTGAGGCATTCGGCAGCGAGACCGCGGTGCCGTCCGCGAAGATGTGGCGGCTCGCCGGATCGACCTGGGTCATGTTGACGCACCGTTCCAGCGGCTCCTTGCCCGTCTTCACGAACAAGTCGCGGTAGACAGCGGGCAGATGCAGCAGCGCGGGACCGGTGTCGAAGGCGAAGCCCTCATGGGCATACCGGCCGACCGAGCCGCCGAAGGTCTCCGACCGCTCGTACACCGTCACCCGGTGGCCTGCCACGGCGAGCCGGGCGGCCGCCGCCATCGCGCCCATCCCGGCGCCGATCACCGCAATTCGTGCCATGTCAGTGACCTTAACGGCCGCCTGTGACACTCAGTCCAGTGGCCAGTGCGAACCGGTCCCGGCCAGGCGTTTCTCCTCATGGCGCTGGGCCCTGCGGCGCAGGAACCGACGGATCCGGGAGGTCAGGAAGACCAGTATCACCATGCCGAGCAGCAGCAGTGCCGCGGCGATGACCGCGGCCGCCAGCGGATGGAATATCGCGAACGTGACGATTCCTGCGACGCCCAGGTCCTCGGCCGCGCTCACCGCGATATTGCTGAACGGCTCGGGCGAGGTGTTGACCGCCATCCTGGTGCCGGCCTTCACCAGGTGGCTCATCAGCGCGGTGGAACCGCCGACGGCCCCGGCCGCGAGCTCCGGCAGCGAACCGCTTTCGCCGGCCAGCAGCGCCGCCACGACGGCACCGGCGAGCGGCCTGATGACGGTGTGCGCCGAGTCCCAGACCGAGTCCACGTACGGGATCTTGTCCGCCACCACCTCGCACAGGAAGAGCACACCGGCCACGACGAGGACATCGGTGCGCTGCAGCGATGCGGGCACCTCGTCGGTGATCCCGGTCGCGCCGAAGACACCGAGCAGCAGGACCACCGCATAGGCGTTGATCCCGCTCGCCCAGCCACTTGTGAACACCAGAGGGAGTACGGACACGGACGCGATCGTAACCAGACGGCGATCGGCCCGGAGTGGGCTTCGGTACGCAGCCCTGAGTATCCGTACCTAGACAACGAGATGAGTAGGTGCGCGGATGGGCTCCCACCTGCGGGGACGGGAGACTGGAGCCCACGGAGAGGGGCGCGGCACCGGCACCGCCGACACGGGGCGGCGGAACGGGCGCGGCACTCCTTCCGGAGCGGGGGGCACGACGGAGAGCCCGGGGACCACGGGGGGAAGACGGGGGTCACGGGGGAAGGTTCTCCGGCTGCACAGCAGACGCCGGTCCGGCGCAGGCTCGGGGGGATCGAGCCTCGCCGGACCGGCGTCTTTGTGCGTCGGTGCGGGCGGCCGCGGCGGGGCCGCCCCGGCAGCGGTGGCCGGCCCCGCCTCAGGGGCGGCCCCCTCGGGGGTCAGCGCCCGCTGACGCGCCCGTGGAGCAGCAGCGACAGTGCCGAGTGCACATCGTCGATCGACCGCTCCGGCTGGAACGCCTGCCAGTCCAGGGCCGCCACCAGCACCATGCCGACCAGGGCGGCAGCCGTCAGCTGGATGTCGATCTCCTCGCTGAGCTCACCGTTCTTCACGCCCTCGCGCAGAACCTCCTCGACCACGGCGACGGCCTCCTGACGCACCACCAAAAGGGTCGACTGCCAGGCCCGGTTGGTGCGCCACAGCTCCGCGACGTACAGCTGAGTGAAGGCCGGATAGCGGTCGATGAAGACCAGACCGGCCCTGATCATCGCGTCCAGGGCCTGGACCCGGGTGCCGCCGCGCCCCTCGGTCTCCTCCGCCGCCGAGCGCAGCGATGCCGTGAGCAGCCCGACGCCGTGGCGCAGCAACTCCTCGAAGAGCTCGGTCTTGCTCTTGAAGTTGTAGTAGACCGTGCCCTTGGCGACCCCGGCGCGCTCGGCGATCTCGTCCACCGTGGTCGCCGAGAAGCCCTTCTCGGCGATGAGAGTCACCGCCGCCTCGTAGAGCTTCTGCCGGGTGGCCTGGCGGCGCGTGGTGCTACTGCTTTCCATGCCCCTGATTCTCACAGGTCCGGGCGCGCTCACAGGCTCAGCTCCGGGTGAAGGCGGTCCAGGGTCCACACCTGCTTGCGGCGTGCGGAGACCGCCGTCAGTGCGAGCGCCCCCGCTGTGAAGGCCAGCAGCACCGCGCAGCCCTGCCAGACGGGACCGAGGCCGCCGCCCGTGATCAGCCGGCGCAGCCCCTCGACGACGTAACTCATCGGCAGGTAGGGGTGGATCGCGTTGAAGAATCCGGGGCTGGTCTGGACGGGATACGTACCCCCGGCCGAGGTCAGCTGGAGCATCAGCACCGCCAGCACGAGGATGCGTCCCGCAGCCCCGAACCGGGCGTTGAGCCACTGCACGATCGCTGCGAAGCAGCAGGTGACCAGCGCCAGGAAGCCGATCGTTCCGGCGGCACGGGTCATCTGCAGACCGAGGCCCCAGTGCAGTACGGACATCAGGGCGGCCACCTGCAGCAGACCGATCGCGGCCACCGGCAGCCAGCCCGCGAAGGCGATCCGCCAGGCGGAGGCCCCGGCGGCGAGTGCGCGCCGGTTGAGCGGCTGGATCAGCATGTACGCCACCATCGCGCCGACCCAGAGGGAGAGCGGGATGAAGTAAGGGGCGAAGCCGGTGCCGTAGTTGGGGGCCGCGTGCAGCGACTTGGAGGCCAGCTGCACCGGATCGGCCATGACCTCCGTACGCGCGTCGCGGTCCTTCTTGTCGTAGTCGGGGATCTTGCCGACGCCGTCGTTGAGTCCCTCGGCGAGGGTGGCCGAGCCGTCACCCAGCCGGATCAGCCCGCCGTCCAGGTCGTTGGCGCCCTTCTTGAGATTGCTCACCCCGGTGTCCAGGTCGGCGGAGCCTGTCTTGGCCGTGGCCAGGCCGGTGTGCAGTTCGTCCGCTCCCTTGGCGACCTTGTGGGCGCCGGTGTTGAGCGCGTTGACCTTCTTCACGGCGGACTTGAGGTCCTCGTCCAGGTGCGGCGCGCTCTCGGCCAGGTCAGTGGCCTGCTGCTGCAGTGTGGTCAGCTGGGCGCGCAGCTTCTTCAGATCGCCGTTCTGGTTGGTGACCAGCACATTCACATCGTCGGCGACCTTCGCGACATCGGCCGCCGCGGTCTTCGCGCGCTTCAGCGGCGGGCAGACGGTGGGGTCGGCGAGCGGCTGCTCCGTGCAACGGGTGCGGTAGACGTCGGCCAGGTCGTCGGAGGCTGTGTGGGCGGCGGTGGCCGCGGTGGGCGCCGACTTCACCAGCAGGTCGAGGTTGTCCCGTACGGTCTGCGAGGAATCGGCGACCAGCCGGGCGGTGTCGCCGATCGACTTGCCGTTGTCCTTCAGGAACGGGCGGACGTCGGCCGCCACCCCGTTGACCTTGTCGGCGAGCAACTGGGTGCCGTCGGCGACTTGCCGGGAGCCGGTTTCGAGGTCGCCCGCGCCCTTGTTCAGCTTGACGATCCCACCGGCCAGACTGCTGCTGCCGGCCTTGGCGTCCGTCAGCCCGTCCGCCAGATCCTGCGATCCCTTCTTCGCCTTGCCGATACCGCCCTTGAGGTCGTCGGCACCCTTGGCGGCCTTCGCCGTGGCGTCGTGGAGGTCGGAGAAGCTGATGAAGATCCGGTCGAGGAAGCTGCGCGAGGCGTTGGTCGACGCGGCGGTGCGCACCTCGGAGAACACTGTCCGGGATATCTGCCCGACGATGTAGTTGTTGGCGTCGTTGGTCCGCACCTGGAGCGCGCCGGTCTCGGGGGAGTCGCCCGAACTGGACGCGACCCGCTTGCTGAAGTCCGACGGCATGGTGAGCGAGAGGTAGTACGTACCGTCTTCGACGCCCTTGTGCGCCTCGGCGGAACTCACCTCGTGCCACTCGAAGGTCTTGGAGTCGAGGAGCTTGCCGGTGATCTCGTCGCCGACCGCGATGTGCTTTCCGGCGGCGGTGGTGCCCTTGTCGTCGTTGACCAGCGCGACCGGGATCTTGTCGAGGCGGCTGTACGGGTCCCAGAAGGAGCACAGGTACAGGGCGCCGTAGAGCAGCGGCAGCAGCAGGAGCGCGATCAGTGCGGCGACCGGCAGCTTTCCCCTGCCGAAACGCTTCAGCTCAAGCGCGGCCAGTCTCGGCGAACGCATCGGCCGGTCCCTCCTCGGTCGTGGTTTCCTCGGTTGCGGTGTCCTGCGCGTCCACAGGTGCGGCCGTGGTGTCGGTACGTACGGCGATGGCGCCCTCGGGTGCCTGGCTGCACACGGCGAGCACGGTCGTCCCGCTGTCGGCGATGGACCGCAACAGCTCCCAGGCCTGGGCCCGTTCGGCGTCGGAGAGCTTGAGATCGGTGTCGTCCACCGCGAGCAGCCGGGGCCGGCCGATCAGCGCGAGGGCGATGGACAGCCGCAGCGCCTCCAGCCGTTCCAGATCCCGTACCGAGGTCCGCTCGGCCTTGGGCAGGGCGGCGGGGTCGAGTCCGGCGGCGTCCAGCGCCGCGTCGACCCGTTCCTGCGCGGCGGCGATGCGCTCGGCGCGCGGACGCAGCAGAGCGCGCAGTGAACCGTCGAAGCGGCGCTGCAGCAGGGCCCGCTCCCGCAGGTGCTCGGCGACGGTGAAGGCCGGGTCGAGCTCGCTGACCCCGGGCACCGGGCCCAGTGTGCTGATGCGGCGTACGGCGGCCATCTGGCGCGGCAGGCGCAGTCCGCCGATCTCCGCCCGGCCCTCGGTGGGGCGCATCCGGCCGGCGAGGGCGAGCAGCAGGCAGGTGCGGCCGGAGCCGGACGGGCCCTCGATCGCCACGAGTGAGCCGGGCCCGGCCTTGATGCCTACACCCCGGAAGGCCCAGCCACGTGGTCCCTTGAGCCCGAAATCCTCGGCGGTGACAGCTGCCCCGTGCGGGCTGTCCACAGACCCTCCCCGTTTTGAACTGACTGGTCAGTCTAAAAAGTATCCCGAACTCGCGATCGAAGCAAAGGGGCAGGTCAGGGGATAGGCGAGCCCGATTGTCAGTGGCGCCCCTCACGATGGATACATACGGCCACGGAGCCGTTACACGAGACAGGAGGTTTCGTCATGGCCCACTCGTCCGCAGCAGCCGCACCCCGGCGCCGCGCAGACGGCCCTGCCCCCTCACTGACCGGTCCGGCAAACGATGTCCATCCCGTTGTGCGCCGCACCACGGCGCCGCCCGCCGCCCTCGATCTGCTCACCCAGGCCCGCACCGGCCTCGACGAGGCCGCCGTTCTCGATGTTCCGAACGAGCGGTATGCCACCGCCCACCTTGCCGCGCTGCGCACCGCTGCCGCCGTGCTCGCCGTGCGGGGCCGCCCCGAGACTTCCCGGAGGCGCCGGGAGCGGATCCGCAGCGCCTGGGAGGTTCTCCCGGAAATAGCCCCCGAGCTGACCGAATGGAGCGCACTGTTCGCCTCCGGCGCCCGTCGCAGGGCCCGAGCGGAAGCCGGTATACCGGGCGCGGCCAGCCGGCGCGATGCCGACGATCTGCTCCGTGACGCGGCGATGTTCCTGCGCCTGGTCGAGCGACTGCTGGCGCTTCAACCGGTGCTCCCACAGGCCCGGAGGGAGCGGCCCGACGCAGGATGACGGCGACGGGGGCGCGAGGCAATAGGGTGGACAGCACCTGTACCACCTGCACTGTTCACGCTCCGCCGTCAGCGGCGGCACCGTGCCGAGGAGTCATCTGCCGTGTCGGACCAGCTGCGCCCCCGCGCCTCCCTCCGTACCGCCGTGGTCTGGGAGGTCCTGAAGGACGCCCTCGACCGCCAGGTCAAGGCGACCGGCAGGGACGCCCTGGATGTCCTGGACACCGGCGGCGGCACCGGCAACTTCGCGGTGCCGGTCGCCCGTCTCGGTCACCGGGTCACCGTCGTCGACCCCAGCCCCAACGCGCTCTTCGCCCTGGAGCGCCGAGCCGCCGAGGCCGGGGTCGCCGACCGGGTCCGCGGGGTTCAGGGCGACATCCACGGCCTGTTCGAGGTGGTGGAGCGCGATGGTTACGACGCGGTGCTGTGCCATGGAGTCCTGGAGTACGTGGACGACCCCGCCGAGGGTGTGCGCAACGCGGTCGAGGCGCTCCGCCCGTCCGGTGCGCTCAGCCTGCTCGCAGCCGGGCTCGGTGGTGCGGTCCTGGCCCGGGCGCTCGCCGGTCACTTCACCGAGGCGCGGCACGCGCTCAGCGACCCGGCGGGCCGCTGGGGCGACGGGGACCCGGTGCCCCGGCGCTACACCGCGGAACAACTCACCGAGCTGGTCTCCGCGGCGGACGTCGAGGTCGGCGCGGTCCACGGCGTACGGGTCTTCGCCGACCTCGTACCGGGCGTCCTGGTGGACACCGAGCCCGGTGCCATGGAGGCCCTGCTCAAGCTGGAGGCGGCCGCGGCCGAACTGCCCGCCTTCCACTCCGTCGCGACGCAGCTGCACGTCCTGGGCACGAAGCGCGCCTGAGCGCGCGGCCACCGACCGGTGGTAGCTCAGCTGTAGCGCGGCTGATCAGGGACGCAGCCGCAGATGGAGTACGCCCCAGGACCCCCGATCGGGGGCTTCGCCACGTATGATCGGGGGACACCATCCGGCATGACGGATCGGAGGTTGGGGAATCAACGCCTCAGCAGCTGAGCCGTCATGGCGGCCCGGACTGGCTGATTGGCAAAGAGGGCGGGTTTCACGGGGGCGAATCCCTGCCTATCCTGGAAGGGCCGCATACCGGCCGCCCCCCGCGGCCGACGACGAGGAGGACTCCGTGCCGCTCTCGGAGCACGAGCAGCGAATGCTCGAGCAAATGGAGCGAGCGCTGTACGCCGAAGATCCCAAGTTCGCGACAGCGCTCGAGGGAAGCGGGCTGCGTACGTACACCCGGCGACGGGTCTACCAGGCGGTCGCAGGCTTCCTGGTGGGTATCGCGCTCCTCATGGCCGGAATGGTCGCCCAGCAGATCTGGATCAGCGTGGTGGGGTTTCTCGTCATGCTCGGCTGCGCGGTCCTTGCGGTCACAGGTTGGCGCAAAGCGCCCAAGCCGGGCGAGCGACAGGCAGCCGGAGGCGGCGGCGAGCGCCGTCAGCCCAGGCAACGCCGGACCGTGATGAATCGGATCGAGCAGCGGTGGCAGCGTCGCCGTGACGAGCAGGGCCAATAGGGTCTCGGGCAATCTTGGGTGAGGGGCGGCCGCATTTATGCGGTCGCCCCTCACATGTGCCGGGGTCGGCGTCGCCCGCCGCGGCGCTCAAATGCCGGGCAGGCTCGAAAATCGAGCCTGCCCGGCATTTGAGGGCGCACTTCATCCGGTGCAGTGTGAGGAAGCTCCGAACCTGTCCGGCCATTCAGGGCAAGGGACTGTCAGGGACGGGCTCCAGGAAGCTTCAAGCCCGTCCGCTGCCGGGGGCGAAAGGCTGTCGGGCGGCCCGGGGCGCCTACCGGTCCGTCCGGCGATTGAGGACAGGGGGCCGCAGGCCAGGCCCACCGTCGCCCCTGCCGGTGTGACAGAGACGGGTCGCAGGCCGGCCCCCGTCACCCCTGCTGGCGGGAAGGCCGTCGCAGCCAACCAGCCCACCGGTCCCGGCCCCACCGCGCCGCGCACCTGCCGGTGAACGCCGCCCAGCGATCCGAGGCCGCCCAGATCACCCGAATGGCTGAGTGTGGTGCCGCGACCGCGCGGATCCGGGCGAACCGCCCGGCCGACGCCCGCAGTCCGGCCCGCACCGTCTCCACGTCCTCGGCGAGCCCGGTACCCGACCGGGGCTCGGGGGCGTAGAGCACCTGCTCCACCGCCCCCGCCACCCGGTGCACCGCGGCGGCCTTATCGGGGCCGAGCTGCCCCAGCCGCACCACCCGGGCCGCCGTCCTGCGCGGGGTCCGGGAGTCATCCGGCTCGATGCCGTGGTCCCACGCCGTGTCGATGATCTCCCGCCAGGCCGCCAGTGTTCTGGCCGTCGCATCAGCCGGCGTACGCCCGGCGGAGAAACTCAGCCGGCGCCTGCGCGCCCGAACCCGCCAGAGCATTGGCAGCAACGGCAGCGCCAGGATCACCACGGCGGCCAGGGCCAGACCGAGGACGGTGCCTGTCGGCGTCCCGGAATCCGTCGGAGCCGCTACCCCCGGCGCCATCGAGCTGCCGCACTCGCCCTGCTTGCGCATCTGGGCCGGGCAGCTGTCCGAGACGGACGGCGCGACCGTAGGAGCGGCCGAGGCGCCCTTCTCGGGCAGGGCCGGGTCGGACGTGCCGCCGGCGGGGGCGTCCGACTGGGTGTAGGACGGGGCGGTGCCCCGCGTCGGGGTCGGTTCGAAACGGGTCCACCCGATGCCCTCGAAATACAGCTCTGGCCAGGCATGAGCATCGCGCAGCCCCACGGACACCGAACCGTTCGGCTGCGCAGTGCCGGGAGTGAAGCCCACCGCGACCCGGGCCGGAATGCCCAGCGTCCGCGCCATCGCGGCCATCGTGAACGAGAAGTGGACGCAGAAGCCCCGCTTGTCCTTCAGGAACCGGCCGATCGCCGCGCTCCCGGTGCCCGAGTTCACCGAGGTGTCATAGGTGAAGCCGCCGTCCGAGGCGAAGAAGTCCTGCAGCTTCACCGCCCGCTCGTAGTTGTTGGCGGCGCCCTTCGTCACCCTGTCCGCGGTCTGCCTGACCACCTTCGGCAGGGAGTCGGGAACGCTGGTGTACTCGCGCTGCAGAGCGGCCGGCGCGGTGCCTGCCGCGGCGAGCTGCTCGGCGGTCGGCTGGACCATGAGACTGGAGACCTGGTACTGCGCACCGCGGGTCGTCTCCCCGCGGTCACCGACGAGCGTCCGTCCCATCGGCTCGTACCGCCAGCGCCCGCCGATCCTGACCTCGGTCGCGGGGTAGGGGAGCGGCAGATAGGTCTGCTGGTAGGAACGGGACGCGGAGATGTTCGACCTGATCTCGGTGGCCAAGACGTCCGGGCCGAGGCCCTCCGGGGTCGGGAGCCGCTTCGGCACATCCTTCAGACGGCGCGTGGAGGGCCGCCACTCGCTTCCGTTGAACTGATCCAGGGCCAGGATCCGCAGATAGAAGCCCTGCGGGTCACCGGAGTTGGTGCGGTAGGACATCACCTCCCGGTTCTCCGGCTGGTTCAGATTGTTCTGCAGCGAGACCAGGGGGTTGACCGCGGAGATGGTGCCTCCGCCGCTCCCCTTGCCGTTCGTGCCGCCCGTACCGGCCAGCAGACCGCTGTCGAGCGCGGGCAGCGCCGCCGGTACGACCAGTGAGATCCCCAGCGCGAGCGCACCGATGCGGCGTCCGGTGCGGACCGGGGCCGTCGGGCGGCCGTCGGAGAACGCCGTACCGACCGCCGGACCGCCAGGGGGGCTGGTCGCGCCGCTGAAGACCCGCCCCCACTGGGAGAGCCGGTCCCGGCCCTCGGCCAGCAGAAGCAGCAGATAGCCACCGGCCGCGAGCAGGAACCAGAGCCAGTCCGCTCCGCCCTCGGAAAGTCCCGCGGCCACCGAGTACAGCGCAAGGAGCGGCAGACCGGCCGGGGCCGCGCTGCGGAACGTCACAGCGAGGGCGTCCACGGCCAGGCCGACCAGCAGCACACCGCCGATCAGCATCAGCCGGATGCCGTCCGTCACGGGCGCCGGAGCGGCGTACCTCCCGACATCCTCGGCGCCGGACGTCAGCAGATCCGCGAGCCGCTGGACGGCCTGCGGACCCGGCAGGACACCGGCCAAAGCCTGAGTCCTGGCGAACGCCACCGTCAGCAGAACCAGCGTGACCAGTGTCTGCGCCGCGACGATCAGCATCCGGGGCATGGGCACCCGGCGGGCGAGCGCGCCCATCCCGCTCTGGACCGCCAGCAGAAACGCGGCCTGCAGGATCCACCCGGCGGGCTCGACCAGCGGCAGCATCGAGCCCGCCGCCATCAGCGTCGCCGCGAAAGCGCACAGCGTCAGCCGACCACGACCGCTCATGACCATCCCCCGGAGAAACCTGTCGTGCCACCTGTGGTGCCGCCGACGGCAGCGGACTGCGTCGCCAGGCCCTGGTGTCCCGCCTGCTGCCAATACCGGGCAAGACCGGTCCCCGGCGCCACCGCCACCGCCGTCCAGCCCGATTCGCGCAGCAGCCGCAGCCGCCGTTCGAACGCCGTGTCCGCCCCCGCGGGCGCGGCGGCGCCCTGCGCCCAGGCCGTGCTGTCCAGTACGAACGCGACGGCGCCGCCGCTGCGCTGCCGCATCCGGGCCGCCACCGCCGCCTGATCCTCGTCCAGATCACCGAAGAACGCGATCAGCAGCCCTTCGTTGCCGCCGCGCAGCACGTCGTACGCACGTGACAGACCGCCCCCGTCGGAGTGATCGACCACCGCCAGAGTGTCCATCATCAGCCCCGCGGAGTCGGCGGAATTCTGCGTCGATCCG
This sequence comes from Streptomyces sp. NBC_01224, assembly GCF_036002945.1. Classification (NCBI taxonomy): domain Bacteria; kingdom Bacillati; phylum Actinomycetota; class Actinomycetes; order Kitasatosporales; family Streptomycetaceae; genus Streptomyces; species Streptomyces sp. NBC_01224. Next base: position 6,685,413 of record NZ_CP108529.1, read on the forward strand.
GCGAAGCCTCCTTCGCCCTCGCCCGGAACCGCGTTCCCGTCGTCGGTCAGCAGCCGGACCGCGAAGCCGCGCTCCAGCATGTGCACCAGCGCGGACGCCGCACCGGACACCGCCCACTCGAAGGCGGAGTCGGGCCCCGTCCCCTGATAGGCGATCCGCCGGGTATCCAGCAGCACCGTGCACCTGGCCCGCTGCGGCTGCTCCTCGCGGCGCACCATCAGCTCGCCGTAGCGCGCGGTGGAGCGCCAGTGGACCCGGCGCAGATCGTCGCCGTGCCGGTAGCCGCGCGGAATCACGTCGTCGTCACCGGCCAGCGCGAGCGAACGCTGCCGTCCCTCGCCGTACCCGGAGGCCTCGCCCGCCAGCCGTACCGGCGGCAGCGGCTCGGTCCGCGGAATGACGACGAGGGTGTCGTACGCGCTGAACGAACGAGTCAGCTCGCACATCCCGAACGGATCGCGCAGCCGCAGCTGCAGCGGACCCAGCGGATAGCGCCCGCGCAGATCCGACCGCACCCGGTAGGAGACCTCGCGACGGCCGCCCGCCTCCACCCGGTCCAGCACGAACCGGGGCCGCGGCCCGAGCACATAGGGCACCCGGTCCTGCAGCATCAGCAGCCCGGTCGGCAGCCGCGACACGTTCTCCATCCTCAGATGGACCCGCGCCTCCGTGCCCGCCGGCACCCGGGACGGCGAGAGCCGCCGGGTGCCGGCGACCCGGTATCGGGTGCGGACGAGCACCACGACACAGACAAGTGGCAGCGCGGCGAGCAGCAGCCCGACCCGCAGCAGATCCGCCTGTCCCAGCACATACGCGCAGATCGCCGCGGCGATACCGGCCGCGAGGAAGGACCGCCCGCGCGTGGTCAGCCCGCTCAGAGCGGCCCGCAGACCGCCCTTGCCGTCGCCGTCGTCCATCGCGGCCGGCCCCCCGGAGGTCATCACACCCGCCGTACGCCGGGCTGCTGCCGGCTGTACACCGGACGGCCCGGCTGGTGCTGGGGCTGCACCTGGGCGGCGCCGCCGCCGGCGGTGGGTACCGGTGTCTGCTGCAGGATCTCCAGCACGACCTGCTCGGCGGTACGACGGTTCAGCTGGGCCTGTGCCGTGGGCAGCAGCCGGTGCGCGAGCACCGCGACCGCCAGCGCCTGCACATCGTCCGGCAGGCAGTAGTCCCGGCCGCTCAGTGCCGCGGAGGCCTTCGCCGCGCGCAGCAGATGCAGCGTGGCTCGCGGCGAGGCGCCGAGCCGGAGATCGGGATGGCTGCGGGTGGCCCCGACGAGCTGCACCGCGTACCGCCGCACGGCGTCGGCCACATGGACCGTCCGTACCGCGTCGATCAGCTTCACGATGTCGTGTGCGTGCGCCACCGGCTGCAGATCATCGAGCGGCGAGGTCCCGCCGTGCACATCGAGCATCTGCAGCTCGGCGTCCGCACTCGGATAGCCGATCGACACCCGGGCCATGAACCGGTCGCGCTGGGCTTCGGGCAGCGGATAGGTGCCCTCCATCTCCACCGGGTTCTGGGTGGCCACCACCATGAACGGGTCGGGCAGCTCGTACGTGTGCCCGTCGATGGTGACCTGGCGCTCCTCCATCGACTCCAGCAGTGCCGACTGGGTCTTCGGCGAGGCCCGGTTGATCTCGTCGCCGATCACGATCTGGGCGAAGATCGCGCCCGGTTTGAACTCGAAGTCGCGCCGCTGCTGGTCGAAGATGGACACACCGGTGATGTCCGAAGGCAGCAGGTCCGGTGTGAACTGAATGCGCCGCACCGAGCAGTCGATGGACCGCGCCAGTGCCTTGGCCAGCATCGTCTTCCCGACCCCGGGGACATCCTCGATGAGGAGATGCCCCTCCGCCAGCAGCACGGTCAGCGAAAGCCGTACGACCTCAGGCTTGCCCTCGATCACGCTCTCCACCGACCTGCGCACCCGCTCCGCAGTCGTGGTCAGATCTGTGAGGCTCGCTCGATCGTCATAGGTCGTCACCCGGCCCTCCTCGGCCCTGCCCCACGCTCACCAGGAGCAGGGGATACCCCATTCACGGGCCGACGCGCATGCAGCGGCCCGGCCCACCCCGAAACACGGACACCCCTCCGGAAACGTCCGGCGGGATGCCACATGCGCATTCTTGTTGCCGTTACCGCTTCGTGTCACTCGCCTGTGGACAAGTGGGGGCGATATGTCGGGGTCGGTGGGGTTATCGGTTCCCGACGAACACCCGTCCGTGCGGTCAGGAGACGGGAAGGATCTCGCGCAGCAAGCCGCTGGTCACATCGAAGACGAAGCCGCGGACGTCGTCGGTGTGCAGCAGGAACGGCGAGGTGCGCACGCGCTGCATCGACTGCCGTACGTCCTGGTCGGCGTCCTTGTATGCCTCGACCGCCCAGACCGGACGCTGACCGACCTCCACCTCCAGCTCTTGGCGGAACTCCTCGGTGATCGATTCCAGGCCGCAATTCGTGTGATGAATGAGTATGACGCTGCGGGTGCCGAGAGCCCGCTGGCTGATGGTCAGCGAACGGATCACGTCATCGGTGACCACGCCGCCCGCGTTGCGGATGGTGTGGCAGTCGCCGAGCGACAGACCGAGTGCGTCGTGCAGGTCGAGCCGGGCGTCCATGCAGGCGACCACGGCGACGCGCAGCACCGGCTTGGCGTCCATGCCCGGGTCGTTGAATTCGGCGGCATACCGGACGTTCGCCTCGACGAGGCGGTCGGTGACTGTGCTCCCGGTGCGGGCCTGGTCGGCAGCGGGCACGGAAGGCTCGACGGGGGAGTGCGCGGAAGTCGACATGGATATGACGTTAGCTCTCACTCCTGGCCCCGTCGTGCTGTGGGAAGGGACAAAGAACGTCAACGAGGCTTGTTGTGAGGTAACCCACAAGCCTCACAGCTGTTCATTCGGCCGAGTGAACGGCGGGCAGGGCGACGCGCTGCCCGGTTGATTGATCGGGAATCGATCGAATGGCAGGGTGGACTAAAGTGACGGGAAGTTACCGATCACCCTGCACATTCCGTAGATTTCCCCCGTGTGTGCGGCGTGCGTACGGTCCGGCCCTCTCCCGCTCGCCGGTCGACCGACGCCCCTTCCCCGGCGCCGGCCGACCTCCCCTTCCGAGCGGGCGGGGACCAGGCCGTACGTGCAGCCGCACGGGACCTGAGCCTGAGAGGGCGCATGAGCCAGACCCGACACGTCCCGGTGATGCTCCAGCGGTGCCTGGACCTGTTGGCCCCGGCTCTGGAAGCGCCCGGCCCGCCGCAGCCCGTGGTGGTCGACTGCACCCTCGGCCTCGGCGGACACAGCGAGGCGCTGCTCTCCGCCTTCCCCTCCGCACGGTTGATCGCGCTGGACCGTGACAAGGAGGCGCTGCGGCTCTCCGGCGAGCGGCTCGCCCCGTACGGAGACCGGGCCACCCTGGTGCACGCGGTCTACGACGAACTGCCCGAGGTGCTCGCCAGGCTCGGCATCCCCAAGGTCCAGGGCATCCTGTTCGACCTCGGTGTCTCCTCCATGCAGCTGGACGAGGCCGACCGCGGATTCGCGTACGCCCAGGACGCCCCGCTCGACATGCGCATGGACCAGACGACCGGCATCGGCGCGGCCGAGGTGCTCAACACGTATCCGCCGGGCGAACTGGTACGGATCCTGCGGGCGTACGGCGAGGAGAAGCAGGCCAAGCGGATCGTCTCCGCGATCGTGCGCGAGCGCGAGAAGGAGCCGTTCAGCAACAGCGCCCGGCTCGTCGAGCTGATCCGTGACTCGCTGCCGCAGGCCGCCAAGCGCACCGGCGGCAACCCTGCCAAGCGCACCTTCCAGGCACTGCGCATCGAGGTCAACGGCGAGCTCACCGTCCTGGAGCGGGCCATTCCGGCCGCCGTGCAGAGCCTCGCAGTCGGCGGCCGTATCGCCGTCCTCTCGTACCACTCGCTGGAGGACCGGCTGGTCAAGCAGGTCTTCGCGGCGGGCGCCGCCACCACGGCGCCGCCCGGACTGCCGGTCGTGCCCGAGCGCTATCAGCCCCGGCTGAAACTGCTGACCCGCGGCGCGGAGCTGCCCACGGAGGAGGAGGTCGCCGAGAACCGGCGCGCCGCCCCCGCCAGGCTGCGCGGCGCTCAGCGGATCCGCGAGGAGGAACGATGAGCGTCCGGCGTCCGGGAACCCGGACACCGGCGACGCCCGGGGCAGCGTGGTGAGCAGACCGGCCGGGCAGTTGAAGGGGCGGGCAGCGCGGCTCGCCCGGCTGATGCCGTCCGGGCCCAGCAAAGCGGCCCGTACCCCCTTCGTCCTGCTGGTCGTGCTGCTCCTCGGCGGCGGGCTCATCACGCTTCTGGTCCTCAACTCGGCCCTCAACGAAGGATCGTTCAGGCTGAGCGAGCTGAAGAAACGGACTACCGAGCTCACGGACGAGCAGCAGGCCCTCCAGCGCGACGTCGACAGCTACTCCGAGCCGGACGCCCTGGAGCGGCGCGCCCGCAAGCTGGGCATGGTGCCCGGCGGCAGCCCCGCCTTCCTCGATCCGGACGGTAAGGTCCGCGGCGTAGCCGCCGAGACCAGCGCCGAGCCGACCCCCGCAACGCCCCCGCAGAAGCCCAGAACCCCCCAGGCGCCCCCCGCGACCGCACCGTCCGCCGCCTCGACCCCGGCCGCCGGCTCGCCCTCTCCCTCGATGTCGGCCACCCCTTCGGGCGCCGCCGTGAAGCCCAGCACCTCCGCGGCCCCGCCCGCCGGGCCGCGTGCCCCGGCAAACCAGCCCTCGACGAGCCCCGGCAGGTGACGCAGTGCCTTCCAAGGAACCACCGCGCCGCCGGGTCCCCGGCCCTGCGCGCCCCCGCGGCGTCGCAGGCGGCCAGGGACGCCCCCGGCCCGCAGCCCGCCGCCCGTCGTCCCCGGCGCCGCGCGCCCGCGCGCCTCGCAACCGGCCCGCGCGCCCCCTCCGCCTCGGCAGCCCGCGTCCCCGGCTACGCCTGGTCAGTCTCGCCCTGACGCTCGTCATGCTGACGTTCGTCGTCCGGCTCCTCCAGGTCCAGGCCGTCGATGCCAACGCATACGCGGCCAAGGCCAAGGAGAACCGCTACCTCAGCTACACGATCTCCGCCGAGCGCGGCGAGATCACCGACCGCAGCGGTATCGCGCTGGCCACCAGCGTCGACGCGTACGACATCACCGCCGACCCGTCGATGTTCACGCCGGAAATCAGCAAGGCCCCCGACGCGCCCCAGCAGGCAGCGGCGCTCCTCGCCCCGATCCTCGGCGCCGACGCCTCCGAACTGACCGAGAAGCTGTCCAAGAAGGGCCGCTACACCGTCCTGGCCCGCCGTCAGACCCCGCAGGTCTGGAATCAGATCAAGGACCTCAAGTCCGTCTTCGCCGAGAAGGCCGCGAAGGACAAGGCGGCCGGCGGTGCCGGAGCCAATGTGCTGGCCGGGGTCTTCCAGGAGTCGACGACCAAGCGGGTCTACCCGAACGGAGGGCTCGCCGCCGGGATACTGGGCTATGTCAATACCGACGGCAAGGGCGCAGGCGGCCTCGAATCGCAGCTGGACAAGGAGCTCGCGGGCGAGGACGGCAAGATCAAGTACGCCCAGTCCGGCGGTCGGCGGGTACCCACCGCGGGTACCAAGGAGGTCCCGGCCGTCGCCGGGGCCGACATCGAGCTGACCATCGACCGCGACATCCAGTGGGCCGCCCAGCAGGCCATCACCGACCAGGTGAAGAAGTCCAAGGCGGACCGCGGCTATGTGATCGTGCAGAACACCAGGACCGGCGAGGTCCTCGCCATGGCCAACGCGCCCGGCTTCGACCCCAACGACCTCTCGCAGGCCGACGCGGCGTCGCTGGGCAACGCGGCGCTTCAGGACGTGTACGAGCCGGGCTCCACCAGCAAGGTCATGTCCATGGCCGCAGTGCTGGAGGAGGGGGCCGCCACCCCCGGCACCCATGTCACCGTCCCCAACCGGCTGCACCGCGGCGACCGGCTCTTCAAGGACGACATCGACCACCCCACCTGGTACCTGACGCTCAACGGCGTACTCGCCAAGTCGAGCAACATCGGCACGATCCTGGCCACCGGGGAACTCGGCAAGACCCAGGCCGAGGCCAACAAGGTCCTCTACTCCTACCTGCGCAAATTCGGGATCGGCTCGCCGACCGGTCTCGACTACCCGGGCGAGACCCCCGGCATCCTCGCCAAGCCCGAGGACTGGTCGACCTCGCAGCAGTACACGATCCCGTTCGGCCAGGGCCTCTCGCTCAACGCCATGCAGGCCGCCTCCATCTACTCGACGATCGCCAACGGCGGGATGCGCGTCGCGCCCACGCTGGTACGTGGCACCAAGGGTCCCGACGGCAACTTCAAGGCCGCCGCCGCTCCCGAACGGACCCGGGTGGTCAGCGAGAAGACAGCCAAGTCGCTCGCCGCCATGCTGGAGTCGGTGGTCGGTGACGAGGAAGGCACGGGGACGAAGGCCAAGATCCCGGGCTACCGGGTGGCGGGCAAGACCGGTACGGCCAACCGAGTCGATCCGGTACGCGGCGGCTACCACGGCTACACGGCGTCCTTCGCGGGCTTCGCACCCGCCGACAACCCGCAGATCACCGTCTACTGCGCGATTCAGAACCCGACCAAGGGCAGCTACTTCGGCGGTCAGATCTGCGGACCGATCTACAAGAAGGTCATGGAGTTCGCACTCAAGACCCTCCAGACCCCACCGTCCGGCAGCAAGTCAGCCCGGCTGCCGGTGTCCTTCAATCCCGGCGAGTGAACACGGGGAAACCAGCCAGTGACAACCATCACCCCCGATCCCGGGAACCGGAACGGGAACCACCAGAGCCCCGCCCCCTCACTTCGCGAGAGGCCGGGTGGGCCCGGTACGCTCACCGCCGTGCCCCACGCTGATCAGTTCCAAACCACCCAGAAGGACGCCCCTGTGAATTACCCGGGAGCGCCCCGCCCGGATCGGCTCAGGCCGACACCCCTCGGCGAGCTGGCAGCCCGGCTGGGAGTCGAACCGCCGGGAACCGGCGAGGTCACCGGCATCACCCACGACTCGCGGGCGGTCCGCCCCGGTGATGTGTACGCGGCCCTGCCGGGCGCCCGCTTCCACGGCGCCGACTTCGCGGCCCAGGCTGCCGGCCTCGGCGCGGCGGCGATCCTCACCGACCCGGCCGGCGCCGAGCGCGCCGCCGCCACCGGACTGCCGGTGCTGGTCACCGAGGACCCGCGCGGCCGGATGGGCGAACTCGCTGCCGAGATCTACGGACGGCCCGGCGCCGAGCTCCTCCAGATCGGCATCACCGGAACCTCCGGCAAGACCACCACCGCCTACCTCATCGAGGGCGGCTTCCAGGGTGCCGGGCGTGCCACCGGGCTGATCGGCACCGTGGAGACGCGGATCGGCGACGAGCGCATCAAGTCCGAGCGCACCACCCCCGAAGCCACCGACCTGCAGGCGCTGTTCGCCGTCATGCGCGAACGCGGCGTCGACTCGGTGACCATGGAGGTTTCCAGCCACGCCCTGGTGCTCGGCCGGGTCGACGGCTGCGTCTTCGACGTCGCGGTCTTCAACAACCTCAGCCCGGAGCACATGGAGTTCCACTCCGGAATGGAGGACTACTTCCAGGCCAAGGCGCAGCTCTTCACCCCGCTGCGCAGCCGGCAGGGCGTCGTCAACTTCGATGACGAGTACGGCCGCAGGCTGGTCACCGAGGCGTCCGTTCCGGTCGTCACCTTCTCCGCCGAGGGCCACCCGGACGCCGACTGGCGCGCCGAGGACGTCGAAGTCGGGCCGCTGGGCTCCACCTTCACCGTCGTCGGCCCCAAGGACGAGCGGATCGCCGCCAGGGCCCCGCTGCCCGGCCCGTTCAACGTTGCCAACACCCTCGCCGCGATCGTCACGCTCGCCGTCGCGGGCCTCGACCCGCAGACCGCAGCCGACGGTGTCGCCGCCGTTCCGGGCGTCCCCGGCCGCCTGGAACGCGTCGACGCCGGACAGCCGTACCTCGCGGTCGTCGACTACGCGCACAAGACCGACGCCGTCGAATCCGTGCTGCGCTCCCTGCGGAAGGTCACCGAGGGCAGGCTGCACATCGTCCTCGGCTGCGGCGGCGACCGCGACACCACCAAGCGCGGCCCGATGGGCGCCGCCGCGGCCCGCCTCGCCGACACCGCAGTACTGACCTCCGACAACCCCCGATCCGAGGACCCCCTCGGAATCCTCGCCGCAATGCTCGCGGGCGCCGCCGAGGTGCCCGTCCACGAGCGGGGCGACGTCCTGGTCGACGCCGACCGGGCCGCCGCCATCGCAGCCGTGATCGCCCGCGCCGAGCCCGGTGACACGGTGCTGATCGCCGGCAAGGGCCACGAGCAGGGCCAGGACATCCATGGCGTGGTACGCCCCTTCGACGACCGCGTGGTCCTGCGCGCGGCCATCGAGCGGTCCCTGGGGCAGAGCAGCACCAAGAGCGCCGCCCACCGCGCCCACACCCACGAGAACAACAGTCAGGGATGACCAAGTGATCGCCCTTTCCCTCGCCGAGATCGTCGAAATCGTCGGCGGGCAGTCGTACGACATACCGGATCCGGCAGCGACCGTCAGCGGGCCTGTCGTCATGGACTCCCGAGAGGTGAAGCAAGGCAGCCTGTTCGTCGCCTTCGCCGGCGAGCGGGTCGACGGCCACGACTTCGCGCAGGGCGCCGTCGAGGCGGGCGCGGCAGCCGTGCTGGCCGCCCGCCCCGTCGGTGTTCCGGCGATCGTCGTCGACGACGTCGTGGCCGCGCTCGGCGCGCTCGCCCGCGCCGTTGTCGGCCGCCTCGGTACCACCGTCGTCGCCCTCACCGGCTCCGCGGGCAAGACCTCCACCAAGGACCTCATCGCCCAGCTCCTCGAACGCAAGGGGCCCACCGTCTACCCGGAGGGCAACCTCAACAACGAGATCGGCCTGCCGCTCACCGCACTGCGTGCCACCGAGGACACCCAGCACCTCGTCCTCGAAATGGGTGCACGTTACATCGGTGACATCTGTTACCTCGCCGGCCTCGTCCCGCCCCGGATCGGCCTCGTCCTCAACGTCGGCACGGCCCACATCGGCGAGTTCGGCGGCCGCGAGCAGATCGCCAAGGCGAAGGGCGAGATGGTCGAGGCCCTGCCCGAGGACGGCCTCGCCGTACTCAACGCCGACGACCCGCTCGTGCGCGCCATGACCTCCCGTACGAAAGCCCGGGTGCTGCTCTTCGGTGAAGCCGCGGATGCGGACGTACGGGGAGAGAATGTCCGTCTCACCGACGACGGGCGCCCCGCTTTCAAGCTCCACACACCCACCGGGTGCAGCGACGTGACCATGCGCCTGTACGGTGAGCACCACGTGTCGAACGCGCTCGCCGCGGCCGCCGTCGCCCATGAGTTGGGCCTGTCCGCAGACGAGATCGCCGAAGGGCTCTCCGAGGCGGGCACCCTCTCCCGCTGGCGCATGGAGGTCACCGAGCGTCCGGACGGCGTGACGTTCGTCAATGACGCCTACAACGCGAACCCCGAATCCATGAGAGCAGCGCTGCGCGCGCTGGCCGCCATGGGGAAGGGCCGGCGTACGTGGGCGGTGCTCGGCCCCATGGCCGAGCTCGGCGACGCCTCGCTCGCCGAGCACGACGCGGTCGGGCGGCTCGCCGTCCGGCTCAACGTCAGCAAGCTCGTCGCGGTCGGGGGCAGAGAAGCCTCCTGGCTGCAACTGGGCGCATACAACGAGGGTTCGTGGGGTGAGGAGTCGGTGCATGTGTCCGACGCACAGGCTGCCGTCGACCTGTTGCGCAGTGAACTGCGCTCGGGAGACGTCGTGCTGGTGAAGGCGTCCCGGTCGGCCGGCCTGGAGAAGGTCGCCCAGGCACTGCTGGAGAACTCGACCGAGGGCGAGGTCGCCGGCCGATGAGGCAGATCCTCTTCGCGGGGGCCATCGGGCTCTTCCTGACCCTGGTCGGAACTCCGCTGCTGATCAAGCTGCTCGCCCGCAAGGGATACGGGCAGTTCATCCGGGACGACGGCCCGCGCACCCACGGCTCCAAGAAGGGCACGCCCACCATGGGCGGTATTGCCTTCATCCTGGCGACGATCATCGCGTACGTCCTGGCGAAGGTGATCACCGGCGAGGAGATGCGCTACTCCGGTGTGCTGGTGCTCTTCCTGATGACCGGCATGGGTCTCGTCGGCTTCCTCGACGACTACATCAAGATCGTCAAGCAGCGTTCGCTCGGCCTGCGGGCCAAGGCGAAGATGGCCGGCCAGCTGATCGTCGGTATCGCCTTCGCGGTGCTCTCGCTCCAGTTCGCCGACTCCCGCGGCAACACCCCGGCCTCCGACCGGCTGTCGTTCGTCGCGGACTTCGGCTGGTCGATCGGCCCGGTGCTGTTCGTCGTCTGGGCCCTGTTCATGATCCTCGCCATGTCCAACGGCGTGAACCTGACGGACGGCCTGGACGGCCTGGCCACCGGTGCGTCGGTGATGGTCTTCGGCGCGTACACCTTCATCGGGCTGTGGCAGTTCCAGGAGTCCTGCGCCAACGCGGACACCCTGACCAACCCCAACGCCTGCTTCCAGGTACGAGATCCGCTGGACCTGGCCGTCGTCGCCTCCGCCCTGATGGGTGCCTGCTTCGGCTTCCTGTGGTGGAACACCTCGCCCGCCAAGATCTTCATGGGTGACACCGGCTCGCTCGCTCTCGGCGGCGCGCTCGCCGGCCTGGCGATCTGCTCCCGCACGGAGTTCCTGATGGCCATCCTCGGCGGCCTCTTCGTGATGATCACCATGTCCGTGGTCATCCAGGTCGGCTCCTTCAAGATGACCGGTAAGCGGGTCTTCCGGATGGCGCCGCTCCAGCACCACTTCGAACTCAAGGGGTGGTCCGAAGTCCTTGTCGTGGTCCGCTTCTGGATCATCCAGGGCATGTGCGTGATCGTCGGACTCGGTCTCTTCTACGCAGGATGGGCAGCCGAGAAGTGAGCAACCAGGACTGGCAGGGCAAGCGCGTCACCGTCGCGGGACTCGGAGTCTCCGGAATCCCTGCGGCCAAGGTGCTGCACGGCCTCGGGGCCGTCGTCACGGTGGTCAACGACGGGGACGACGAGCATTCCCGTGCGCAGGCCGCGGAGCTGGAGGCGCAGGGCATCACCGTGCGCCTCGGCGACGGGGCGACCCTGCCCGAGTCCACCGAGCTCATCGTCACCACCCCCGGCTGGAAGCCCGACAAGCCGCTCTTCACCGCAGCCGCCGAGGCGGGCGTCCCGGTCTGGGGCGACGTCGAACTCGCCTGGCGGCTGCGCGGTCGGGACGGCAGAGAACCAGCACCCTGGCTCGCGGTCACCGGCACCAACGGCAAGACCACGACCGTACGGATGCTCGCCTCGATCCTGGAGGCGGCCGGGCTGCGCACCGCCGCCGTCGGCAACATCGGCGTCTCCCTCCTCGACGCCGTCCTCGGCGACGAGGAGTACGACGTACTCGCCGTCGAACTGTCCAGCTACCAGCTGCACTGGGCGCCCTCGCTGCGCGCCCACTCCGCGGCAGTCCTCAACCTGGCCCCCGACCACCTCGACTGGCACGGCTCCATGGAGGCGTATGTCGCGGACAAGGGCCGGATCTACGAGGGCAACCGCATCGCCTGCGTCTACAACGCGGCCGAGAAGGCGACCGAGGACCTCGTCCGCGAGGCCGACGTCGAAGAGGGCTGCCGCGCCATCGGCTTCACTCTGGCCGCACCGGGCCCGTCCCAGCTGGGCGTCGTCGACGGCATCCTCGTCGACCGCGCCTTCGTGGCCAACCGGCAGAAGCAGGCCCAGGAGCTCGCCGAGGTAACCGACGTCAACCCGTCGGCCCCGCACAACATCGCCAACGCCCTGGCGGCCGCGGCCCTGGCCCGCGCCTTCGGTGTCGAGCCCGCGGCCGTACGGGACGGACTGCGGGCCTTCCGCCCCGACCCGCACCGCATCGAGCATGTCGCGGACGTCGCCGGGGTCGCGTACATCGACGATTCCAAGGCCACCAACACCCATGCTGCCGAGGCCTCCCTCGCGGCCTACGACCCGATCGTCTGGATCGCCGGCGGCCTCGCCAAGGGAGCCACCTTCGACGAGCTGGTGACCGGGGCAGCCGGGCGGCTGCGGGGCGTCGTACTGATCGGCCGCGACCGGGCCCTGATCCGCGAAGCCCTCGCGCGACACGCCCCCGAGGTCCCGGTGGTCGACCTCGACCGGACCGACACTGGGGCGATGTCCGAGGCGGTCCGCGAGGCGGCACGGCTCGCCCGTCCGGGGGACACCGTACTGATGGCCCCGGCCTGCGCCTCGATGGATATGTTCGTCAATTACAACAAGCGGGGCGAGGCGTTCGCGGACGCGGTGCGCGCACTCGCCGCCGAGAGCGACTGACGGGCCCGGCCCCCGCGCCGTACTGTCCCGGACGACCGGATGGGGCGGCCGCGCCACGGGCCCCGGCCCTCGGCAGCAGCCCCGGGCACGAGCAGTGGAGGGGACAGCGACAATGCCGGCCGAAGAGAGCTCCGCCGCGCCCCGTGGGGACCGCTCACGGGCCACCGCGGCGATCAGCCGGGCGCTCGCCCCGCCCCTGCTCGTGGGTGCGGGCTCCCCGGCGCCCCTCGGCCCCGCCCTGCGGGTCCGGTCGGTCGCCGGCTCCCGGCGCCCCTCGGCGCCACGCTCCAAGGGGCGTTCCGGCGGCCCCCGGTCCCCCCGCGGCGGTGTGCGGCGGATGTACGAGCAGGCACGCCGGGCCTGGGACCGCCCTCTGACCGCGTACTACCTGATCCTGGGCGCCGGCCTGCTGATTACCGTGCTCGGCCTGGTGATGGTCTACTCCGCCTCGATGATCAAGGCTCTGGAGCTGGACAAACCCGGCACCTACTTCTTCCGCAAACAGTTCCTCGCCGCCGTCATCGGCGCCGGACTGATGGCGCTCGCTGCCCGGATGCCCGCCAGACTGCACCGGGCGTTCGCATATCCGCTGCTCATGGGAACCGTCTTCCTGATGGTGCTGGTCCAGGTGCCGGGGATAGGGATGTCGGTCAACGGCAACCGGAACTGGCTCTATCTGGGCGGCCCCTTCCAGCTCCAGCCCAGCGAGTTCGGGAAGCTCGCCCTGGTCCTGTGGGGCGCGGACCTGCTCGCCCGTAAACAGGACAAACGGCTGCTCACGCAGTGGAAGCACATGCTCGTTCCGCTCGTCCCGGTCGCCTTCATGCTCCTCGGGCTGATCATGCTCGGTGGCGACATGGGCACTGCGATCATTCTCACGGCGATCCTGTTCGGGCTGCTCTGGCTGGCCGGGGCACCCACCCGGCTCTTCGCCGGGGTGCTCGCCTTCGCCGGACTGATCGCCTTCGTACTGATCAAGACCAGCCCGAACCGGATGTCCAGGCTCGCCTGCATCGGCGCCAGCGAACCCGGCCCGGGGGACTCCTGCTGGCAGGCCGTGCACGGCATCTATGCTCTGGCGTCCGGTGGATGGTTCGGTTCCGGGCTCGGTGCAAGTGTGGAAAAATGGGGCCAACTGCCCGAACCGCACACCGACTTCATCTTCGCCATCACCGGGGAGGAACTGGGGTTGGCGGGGACGCTGTCGGTACTCGCCCTCTTCGCGGCTCTAGGCTATGCGGGTATCCGCGTGGCCGGACGCACGGAGGACCCCTTCGTGAGGTACGCCGCGGGAGGTGTGACCACCTGGATCACGGTGCAGGCCGTGATCAACATTGGTGCGGTGCTCGGCCTGCTGCCGATCGCCGGTGTCCCGCTCCCGCTGTTCTCCTACGGAGGATCGGCCCTGCTGCCGACCATGTTCGCCGTCGGGCTGCTGATCGCGTTCGCGCGAGAGGATCCCGCGGCGAAGGCGGCCCTGGCCATGCGGAGGCCCGGGGTGAGATGGAAGACGATGAGACGGCGCGTCAAGAAGCGTCCGTCCGGAGAGCGGTGAATTTCGGTGCATGTCGTACTCGCCGGTGGGGGGACCGCCGGCCACATCGAGCCCGCGCTTGCCCTCGCGGACGCCCTGCGCAGGCAGGACCCGACCGTGGGAATCACTGCCCTCGGCACGGAGCGCGGACTCGAGACCAGGCTCGTACCCGAGCGGGGGTACGAGCTCGCCCTGATCCCGGCCGTGCCGCTGCCGCGCAAGCCCACCCCGGAACTGATCACCGTCCCGGGACGGCTGCGCGGCACCATCAAGGCCGCCGAGCAGGTCCTGGAACGCACCAAGGCGGACTGCGTGGTCGGCTTCGGCGGCTACGTCGCCCTGCCCGGCTATCTCGCCGCCAAGCGGGCCGGTGTGCCGATCGTCGTCCACGAGGCCAACGCCCGGCCGGGCCTGGCCAACAAGATCGGCTCGCGGTACGCCCATGGGGTGGCCGTCTCCACCCCCGACAGCAAGCTGCGTGGTGCCCGCTACATCGGCATCCCGCTCCGCCGGACCATCGCCACCCTGGACCGGGCCCGGGTCCGCCCCGAGGCGCGTGCCGCCTTCGGTCTCGATCCCAACCTGCCGACGCTGCTGGTCTCCGGCGGCTCGCAGGGCGCCCGCCACCTCAACGAAGTGGTCCAGCGGGTCGCCCCGCTGCTGCAGCGCTCCGGGATCCAGATCCTGCACGTGGTCGGCCCGAAGAACGAATTGCCGCGCGTCGACAACATGCCCGGGATGCCGCCCTACATCCCGGTACCGTACGTGGACCGGATGGATCTCGCGTACGCGGCGGCTGACATGATGCTCTGCCGCGCGGGTGCGATGACCGTCGCCGAACTCTCCGCCGTCGGGCTCCCCGCCGCCTACGTACCGCTGCCCATCGGCAACGGCGAACAGCGGCTCAATGCCCAGCCGGTGGTCAACGCCGGCGGCGGTCTGCTGGTGGACGACGCGGCGCTGACCCCCGAGTGGGTGCAGGGCAACGTCCTTCCGGTGCTTGCGGATCCGCACCGGCTGTACGAGATGTCCCGCGCCGCCGCCGAGTTCGGCCGCCGGGACGCCGACGACCTGCTCGTCGGCATGGTGTACGAGGCGATTGCCGCACGCCGAGGCGCGTGAGGCGGACGGGTCCGGGAGCGGTGGCCCCCGGACCCGGCGTAAGGAGCGAGCGTGGCCGGACCGACGACCGCCCAGCGCGGTGCAGCGCAGCAGGAGAACTCCCCGGCCCGCCCGCCGCGTCCGCGCACCGAAGGGCGCAGACCGCCCAGCCGCAGACAGCTGATCGTGATCGGTGTGCTCGTGCTGCTGCTCGCCTCCGGCGCAGTCTGGGCGCTCTACGGCTCCTCCTGGCTCCGGGCCGAACAGGTCAGGACCACCGGTGTCGACGTACTGACACCGGCCGAGGTGGAAGCCGCGGCGGCGGTACCGATCGGGGCTCCGCTGATCTCCGTGGACACCGACGCCGTCGCCGACCGGTTGCGCCGGAAGTTGCCTCGTATCGACTCGGTGGATGTCGTACGGTCATGGCCGCACGGAATCGGACTTAAGGTGATCGAACGACAGCCGGTCCTGCTGGTGAAAAAGGGTGCAAAGTTCATTGAAGTGGACGCGAAAGGCGTGCGCTTCGCAACGGTGGACAAGTCGCCCGGACATGTACCGCTGCTGGAATTGACGCCTGGTCAGTCCGCGAGTCTGCGCCGCTTCGGCAGCGCCCGGCTGGTGCGGGAAGCGGTCCGGGTCGCGGGTGAACTTCCGGCCGGTGTCGCCAAGGACACCAAGGTCGTACGGGTCACCTCGTACGACTCGATCTCTCTGGAACTCACCCGGGGTCGCACGGTGGTCTGGGGCAGCGGTGAAGAAGGTCCGGTGAAGGCAAGAGTCCTCACCGCTCTCATGAAAGTCGCGCCCAAAGCGGGACACTTCGACGTGAGTGCACCCACCGCCCCTGCGGCATCGGGCAGTTGACGCACATTTGGCCTGGCCAGCACCCTGGTTGGTCAGCGCTACGGGTGATCACATAGGGTGAAAAGAAAAACGGGAGGTTCGGCGTGTTCGTTGAACGTGCGCCACTTGTCGACTTAGTGTCCTGTTCGGAAGAGTCCATGAAGCAGACACACTGGTAACCCTAAACTTCAACGTTAGGGTTTGGGTCGGCGTTTCGGACCGCCCCAATCGGCATCCGTCGTCGCGGCGGTACTACCGCAAAGCGACGACACGTAACTCGAGGCGAGAGGCCTTCGACGTGGCAGCACCGCAGAACTACCTCGCAGTCATCAAGGTCATCGGTGTCGGCGGCGGTGGTGTCAATGCCATCAACCGAATGATCGAGGTCGGTCTCAAGGGCGTCGAGTTCATCGCGATCAACACTGATGCGCAAGCCCTGTTGATGAGCGACGCCGACGTCAAGCTCGACGTCGGCCGCGAACTCACCCGCGGCCTCGGCGCCGGGGCCAACCCGGCCGTCGGTCGCAAGGCGGCAGAGGACCACCGTGAGGAGATCGAGGAGGTCCTCAAGGGGGCCGACATGGTCTTCGTCACCGCCGGAGAGGGTGGCGGCACCGGCACCGGCGGCGCACCCGTCGTGGCCAACATCGCGCGCTCGCTCGGCGCCCTGACGATCGGCGTGGTCACCCGCCCGTTCACCTTCGAGGGCCGTCGACGCGCGAACCAGGCGGAGGACGGCATCGCCGAGCTCCGCGAAGAGGTCGACACCCTCATCGTCATTCCCAATGACCGACTGCTGTCCATCTCGGACCGTCAGGTCAGCGTGCTCGACGCGTTCAAGTCGGCCGACCAGGTACTGCTCTCGGGTGTCCAGGGCATCACCGACCTCATCACGACCCCGGGTCTGATCAACCTCGACTTCGCCGACGTCAAGTCGGTCATGTCCGAGGCCGGATCGGCACTCATGGGCATCGGTTCCGCCCGCGGCGACGACCGCGCGGTGGCCGCCGCGGAGATGGCGATCTCCTCGCCGCTCCTGGAGGCGTCCATCGACGGCGCCCGCGGTGTCCTGCTCTCCATCTCCGGCGGCAGCGACCTCGGTCTCTTCGAGATCAACGAGGCGGCCCAGCTGGTGAGCGAGGCGGCGCACCCCGAGGCGAACATCATCTTCGGTGCGGTCATCGATGACGCACTGGGCGACGAAGTACGCGTCACTGTGATCGCAGCGGGCTTCGATGGCGGACAGCCGCCGGCCCGTCGCGAGAACGTCCTGGGCGCGAACGCCACCAAGCGTGAGGAGCCGGCCCCGCCGGTCCGCAGTGCCGAGCCCGTGCGCCAGACCGGCGGACTGGGCTCCGTGCCCACGCGGGAGGAGCCCCCGGTCCAGGCCGAGCCCGTTTCGGCGGTCGGCGAGAGCCATCTGCCGCCGGTCGCTCCGCCGCACATCCCGCCGGCCCGTCCCTACCAGGATTCCCAGGCCGAAGAGCTGGATGTTCCGGACTTCTTGAAGTGATAGGTCCGCACCACGCAGTGCCCGCAGTGTCTTCAGTACCCTCGGGGGGTCGCGCGCACTTCGCCTTCACCGACAGGTGGGGCGGGGTGAGCGCCGCTCCGTACGAGGAGCTCAACCTCGGCGGCGCGGTCGGAGACGACCCCGCCGCCGTTCTGGCCAATCGGGAGCGCGCCGCGCGGGCCCTCGGTCTGGACCCGGCGCAGGTCGTCTGGATGAACCAGGTGCACGGGCGGGATGTCGCGGTCGTCGACGGCCCGTGGGGAGACGCTTCGGAAATCCCCGCGGTGGACGCGGTGGTGACCGCACGGCGCGGACTCCCGCTCGCCGTGCTCACCGCCGACTGCACCCCCGTACTGCTCGCCGACCCGGTCGCCGGGATCGCGGCGGCAGCGCACGCGGGCCGTCCCGGTCTGGTCGCCGGAGTCGTCCCCGCCGCGGTCGAGGCCATGATCGGGCTCGGCGCCGAGCCTTCCCGGATCATCGCCCGCACCGGACCGGCGGTCTGCGGACGGTGCTACGAAGTCCCGTCCCGGATGCGTGCAGAGGTCGCAGAGAGTGTCCCGGCCTCATGGTCCGAGACCAGCTGGGGCACCCCGGCTGTGGATGTCACCGCCGGGGTCCACGCCCAGCTCGAAGCCCTCGGGGTCCGGGACCGGCAGGCATCTGCGGTCTGCACCCTCGAATCGGGCGACCACTTCTCGTACCGCCGCGACCGCACCACCGGGCGGCTCGCCGGATATGTCTGGTTGGACTGATAGGGCATGACGGACCGTAAGACTCAACTCGCCGAAAATCTGGCACGGGTGCAGGAACGCATTGCTTCCGCCTGTATCGCCGCCGGCCGCAAACCGGAAGAAGTGACCCTCATCGTGGTCACCAAGACCTACCCCGCGAGCGATGTGCGGATTCTGCATGAACTCGGTGTGCGTCATGTCGCAGAGAATCGTGACCAGGACGCGGCACCCAAGGCAGCCGAATGTGCGGATCTGTCGCTCACATGGCACTTTGTCGGTCAATTGCAGACGAACAAGGTTCGTTCTGTAGCTAGTTATGCCGATGTCGTGCAGTCGGTAGATCGGATCAAACTGGTCACGGCTCTCTCGTCGGCGGCCGTGCGTGAGGGGCGTGAACTCGGCTGCCTCATCCAGGTCGCACTCGACGCGGAGAGCGGCGAGCGGGGCGACCGGGGCGGCGTCGCGTCGGACGGGATCGAGGAGTTGGCCGCCGCGGTCGAAGCCGCGCCCGGACTGCGGCTCGGTGGTCTGATGACCGTCGCGCCGCTCGCCGGACCGTACGCGGGACGGCAACGCGCCGCCTTCGACCGGCTGATGGAATTCTCATCCCGCCTGCGCGGGAACCATCCGGCTGCGAACATGGTCTCTGCAGGGATGAGCTCGGACCTCGAGGAAGCGGTTGCGGCCGGAGCGACACATGTGCGCGTCGGTACGGCGGTACTCGGAGTCCGACCGAGGCTCGGGTAACGTCGCCAAGCAAGTCGGACCACAGCAGAAAATATGGTCATTCCCGCCTTTGGCGGGCAGGCCTCAGTGGATCGCGGGGCACTTGGTGACAGATGCCGATCCACCACAGAGCGGAGGACTCAGAGCATGGCCGGCGCGATGCGCAAGATGGCGGTCTACCTCGGCCTCGTGGAGGACGATGGGTACGACGGTCCGGGGTTCGACCCCGACGACGAATTCGAACCCGAGCCGGAGCCCGAGCGCGACCGGCGGCGGCACCAGCCCGCGCATCAGGTGGAGCGGGACCGGGAAAGGGGCGAACCGGTACGAGTGGTGCAGCCTCCCGCGCAGCGGGAGCCGGTTCAGATTCCGGCGGAGAGGGAGCGACCCGCCCGAATCGCCCCCGTGGCATCCATCACACCTGAACGCCCGAACATGGAGAAGAACGCACCGGTGATCATGCCCAAGGTTGTGTCCGAGCGGGAGCCCTACCGCATCACCACGCTGCACCCCAGGACCTACAACGAGGCCCGTACCATCGGGGAACACTTCCGTGAGGGCACTCCGGTGATCATGAATCTCACGGAGATGGACGATACGGACGCAAAGCGACTTGTCGACTTTGCCGCAGGACTCGTCTTCGGTCTCCATGGCAGCATTGAGCGCGTGACGCAGAAGGTGTTCCTGTTGTCGCCTGCTAACGTCGATGTCACGGCGGAGGACAAGGCCCGCATTGCTGAGGGCGGATTCTTCAACCAGAGCTGAGAACACGACACCGGGAACGACCCGGCCGTAAGGCCGGAGCTACGAGAGTCAGGGGAGAGGGAAGCGCGAAATGGGCGTCGCACTGCAGGTTGTCTATATCGCGTTGATGTGTTTCCTCATCGTGCTGATCTTCCGGCTGGTCATGGACTACGTCTTCCAGTTCGCACGTTCATGGCAGCCCGGCAAGCCGATGGTGGTCATACTTGAGGCCACCTACACTGTCACGGATCCACCGCTCAAGCTTCTGCGGCGGTTCATCCCGCCGCTGCGTCTCGGGGGCGTGGCACTCGACCTGTCCTTCTTCGTTCTGATGATCATCGTCTACATCCTGATCAGCATCGTGATCAGGCTGTGAGCGATACGGTCTTGCCGACTGCCGACGACTACGTAGAGGTGAAGAAGAGATGCCGCTGACCCCCGAGGACGTGCGGAACAAGCAGTTCACGACCGTCCGTCTCCGAGAAGGCTATGACGAGGACGAGGTCGATGCCTTCCTCGACGAGGTCGAGTCCGAGCTGACCCGCCTGCTCCGTGAGAACGAGGACCTGCGCGCCAAGCTGGCCGCCGCCACGCGTGCCGCCGCGCAGAACCAGCAGCAGGGGATGCGTAAGCCGGAGCCGCAGGACCGGCCCGGGGCACCTGTGCCCGCCGCCATATCGGGTCCGCCGGTCCAGCAGCAGCCCCCGCAGATGGGTCCGCCCCAGCTGCCCGGTGGTGCTCCGCAGCTGCCCGCCGGTCCCAGCGGTCACGGTCCTGGTCCCCAGGGCCAGCACGGCCCCGGCCCGCAGGGCCCGCACGGCCCCGGCCCGATGCAGGGCGGTCCCATGGGTGGCCCGATGGGCGGCCCCATGGGCGGTCACGCCCCGCAGCAGCAGATGCAGCAGATGCAGCAGCCGCCGCAGATGCAGCAGCCCGGTCAGGGCCCCGGTGGCGACAGCGCTGCCCGTGTCCTCTCGCTCGCACAGCAGACCGCCGACCAGGCGATCGCGGAGGCCCGTTCCGAGGCCAACAAGATCGTCGGTGAGGCGCGCAGCCGTGCCGAGGGCCTGGAGCGGGACGCGCGTGCCAAGGCGGATGCGCTGGAGCGGGACGCGCAGGAGAAGCACCGCGTGGCGATGGGCTCGCTGGAGTCGGCCCGCGCGACGCTGGAGCGCAAGGTCGAGGACCTGCGTGGCTTCGAGCGCGAGTACCGGACCCGGCTGAAGTCCTACCTGGAGAGCCAGCTGCGTCAGCTGGAGACCCAGGCCGACGACTCGCTGGCCCCGCCGCGGACCCCGGCGACCGCTTCGCTGCCGCCGTCGCCCTCGCTGGCTCCGGCCGGTGCGGGTGCCATGGGTCACACCATGGGCGGCAACCACGGCGGTCACGGCAACCAGCAGATGGGCGGCAACCCGTCCATGAGCGGTGGGCCCTCGTACGGTGGCCAGCAGCAGATGTCGCCGGCGATGACCCAGCCGATGGCGCCGGTGCGGCCGCAGGCGCCGCAGCCGATGCAGCAGGCTCCTTCGCCGATGCGCGGGTTCCTGATCGACGAGGACGACAACTGAGCCGGGTACGCGCGGTGAGCGCGTAGCCGTCGGCAGGCTGAGGGCCGGGCCCCGGGGTTTTCTCCCCGGGGCCCGGCCCTTTTGCTGTTGGTGGGGGTGCGGCGGGCCTGTTCCTCGACCCGTCCCTTCCCGAACCGGGGGCTCCGCCCCAGACCCCACGCCTCAAATGCCGACGAGGCTGAATCTCACGTCGCGCCCGGCACGATCAAGCCCCTCCGGCAATTGAGGAACGGGAGTTGGGGGGCGGAGCCCCCGGTTACGGGAAGGGGCGGGTGGGGGAGAACGCCGGAGGCCCGCCCGGAGCACTTGTTCCGGGCGGGCCTCCGATGGGCTTGGGCTACTGCTCCGTCTTGCGGAGGCGGAACGTCAGGGACAGGCCCTCGTCCTCGAACGGGGCGCCGTATGCCTCGTCCGCCTCGCCCTGGGCGTAGTCCAGCGCCAGAACCTCGTCCGCGATCAGGGCCGCGTGCTCGGTCAGGGCTTCCACCGTGGCGGGGGAGGTGGATGTCCAGCGGACGGCGATGCGGTCCGCGACGTCCAGGCCGCTGTTCTTGCGGGCCTCCTGGATGAGGCGGATCGCGTCACGGGCGAGGCCCGCGCGTCGCAGTTCCGGGGTGATCTCCAGGTCCAGGGCGACCGTCGCACCCGAGTCGGACGCCACCGACCAGCCCTCGCGCGGCGTCTCGGTGATGATCACCTCGTCGGGGGAGAGAGTGACCGTCTCGCCGTCCACCTCGACCGACGCCGTGCCCTCGCGCAGGGCCAGCGAGAGGGCTGCCGCGTCGGCGTTCGCGACGGCCTTGGCGACCGCCTGGACGCCCTTGCCGAACCGCTTGCCGAGCGCACGGAAGTTCGCCTTCGCGGTGGTGTCGACCAGCGAACCGCCGACTTCGGAGAGGGAGGCCAGCGAGGAGACGTTCAGCTCCTCCGTGATCTGGGCGTGCAGCTCGGGGGAGAGGGACTCGAAGCCCGCCGCCGCGACCAGGGCCCTGGACAGCGGCTGACGGGTCTTGACTCCCGACTCGGCACGGGTGGCCCGGCCCAGCTCGACCAGGCGGCGCACCAGCGCCATCTGGGTGGAGAGCGTCGGGTCGATCGCCGCGAGGTCCGCCTTGGGCCAGGTGGAGAGGTGGACCGACTCGGGGGCGTCCGGGGTGACCGGAGCCACCAGGTCCTGCCAGACCCGCTCGGTGATGAACGGGGTGAGCGGGGCCATCAGCCGGGTCACCGTTTCGATGACCTCGTGCAGGGTGCGCAGGGCCGCCTTGTCGCCCTGCCAGAAGCGGCGGCGCGAGCGGCGTACGTACCAGTTGGACAGATCGTCGACGAACGCGGACAGGAGCTTGCCGGCGCGCTGGGTGTCGTAACCCTCCAGAGCCTGCGTGACCTGGTCCACCAGCGCGTTCAGCTCGCTCAGCAGCCAGCGGTCCAGGACCGTGCGGTCCGCGGGGGCGGGGTCGGCCGCGGTCGGCGCCCAGTTCGACGTACGGGCGTACAGGGCCTGGAAGGCGACCGTGTTCCAGTACGTCAGGAGGGTCTTGCGGACGACCTCCTGGATCGTGTTGTGGCCGACGCGGCGCGCCGCCCACGGGGAGCCGCCCGCCGCCATGAACCAGCGCACCGCGTCCGCGCCGTGCTGATCCATGAGGGGGATCGGCTGCAGGATGTTCCCGAGGTGCTTGGACATCTTGCGGCCGTCCTCGGCGAGGATGTGGCCCAGGCAGACCACGTTCTCGTACGACGACTTGTCGAAGACCAGCGTGCCGACCGCCATCAGCGTGTAGAACCAGCCACGGGTCTGGTCGATGGCCTCCGAGATGAACTGCGCCGGGTAGCGGCTCTCGAAGATCTCCTTGTTCCTGTACGGGTAGCCCCACTGCGCGAACGGCATCGAGCCCGAGTCGTACCAGGCGTCGATGACCTCGGGGACGCGGTACGCCTCCAGCTGGCAGTTCTCGTGCGAGCACGTGAACGTGATCTCGTCGATGAACGGGCGGTGCGGGTCGAGACCGGAGAGATCGGCGCCGGTGAGCTCGCTCAGCTCGGCGCGCGAGCCGACGCAGGTGAGGTGGCTGTCCTCGCAGCGCCAGATCGGCAGCGGGGTGCCCCAGTAGCGGTTGCGGGACAGTGCCCAGTCGACGTTGTTGTTGAGCCAGTCACCGAAGCGGCCGTGCTTGACCGAGTCCGGGAACCAGTTCGTCTTCTCGTTCTCTTCGAGGAGCCGGCCCTTGATGGCGGTCGTACGGATGTACCAGGACGGCTGCGCGTAGTAGAGCAGCGCGGTGTGGCAGCGCCAGCAGTGCGGGTAGCTGTGCTCGTACGGGACGTGCCGGAAGAGCTTGCCGCGGGAGGCCAGGTCCTCGGTGAGCGCCTCGTCGGCCTTCTTGAAGAAGACGCCGCCGACCAGCGGCAGGTCCTCCTCGAAGGTGCCGTCGGGGCGGACCGGGTTCACGACCGGGAGGCCGTACGCCTTGCAGACGACGAGGTCGTCGGCGCCGAAGGCGGGGGACTGGTGGACCAGACCCGTACCGTCCTCGGTCGTCACGTACTCGGCGTTGACGATGTAATGCGCCTCGGCCGGGAAGTCCACGAGGGTGAACGGCCGCTCGTACGTCCAGCGCTCCATCTCGCGGCCGGTGAAGGTCTGACCGGTGGTCTCCCAGCCCTCGCCCAGCGCCTTCTCGACGAGCGGCTGCGCGACGACGAGCTTCTCCTCGCCGTTGGTCGCGACGACGTAGGTGACGTCGGGGTGCGCGGCGACGGCGGTGTTGGAGACCAGGGTCCAGGGGGTGGTCGTCCAGACGAGGAGCGAGGCATCGCCGGCCAGCGGGCCGGAGGTGAGCGGGAAGCGTACGAAGACCGACGGGTCGACCACGGTCTCGTAACCCTGCGCCAGCTCGTGGTCCGAGAGGCCGGTGCCGCAGCGGGGGCACCAGGGGGCGACGCGGTGGTCCTGGACCAGCAGGCCCTTGTTGAAGATCTCCTTCAGCGACCACCACACCGACTCGACGTACTCGGGGTCCATCGTGCGATAGGCGTCGTCGAGGTCGACCCAGTAGCCCATCCGGGTCGTGAGCTCGGTGAACGCGTCGGTGTGACGGGTCACGGACTCGCGGCACCTGGCGTTGAACTCGGCGATGCCGTACGCCTCGATGTCCTTCTTGCCGTTGAAGCCCAGCTCCTTCTCGACCGCGAGCTCGACCGGCAGTCCGTGGCAGTCCCAGCCGGCCTTGCGGCCGACGTGGTAGCCCTGCATGGTGCGGAAGCGGGGGAAGACGTCCTTGAAGACGCGGGCCTCGATGTGGTGGGCGCCGGGCATACCGTTGGCGGTGGGCGGGCCCTCGTAGAAGACCCACTCGGGGCGGCCCTCGGACTGTTCGAGGCTCTTGGCGAAGACCTTGCTCTCGCGCCAGAAATCGAGCACGGCGTGCTCCAGCGCGGGCAGGTCGACCTGGGCGGGTACCTGGTGGTACTGCGGCGATGTCATGGGCGGACTTCCTCCGGCGGACGTTTTCCACTTCCGTCGGAGGGACGAGAGCCTCATCGACTCCCGCGGTACCACCCTCCTTGGCCCCGGGTATGCACCCGTGACCCCCTCATTGGGGTCGCGATGCCGGTTCTACTCGCCTTGCGGCTTTCTTCCGACGGCTCCGGGTGATCTTCACGACGCGCTCGCCCCCGGGCTCGCACCGTCCCCGGGTCGCTCCTGGCTGCGTACGACGCTACTCGTCCCATCCACGCCTCTCGCTGAGGCCAGTGTACGGGCCCGTACGGGCGACGGCCGACCGGTTTAACCCGTGCGGCGGGGCGTGACCCGAATGGGCAGACGCGGACGTACGGAGTCCGGGTGGGGGGCCGGGAGGCGGATTACCCGGCGGGGAGCTGGGCACAACGGATTCAGGCGCGTCGGTATCCGGACACGGGGAGGGGCGATTCGGCGGCGTGCCCCGTTGCCGCGGGGCTGGGGTCGATTTATCGTCCCAGCACGATTCGCGTGCAAGATCACAATATGTGAAGGGGCCGCGGCCATGGTGGCGAAGAAGACCGCCGCAAAGAAGTCGGCGTCAGCGAGATCCACGGGTGCGGCGGCCGGGAGGACGAGCGGAGAGGCGGGTGCGCAGGGCGGTTCGCAGGCGGATGCGGAGCCCGTCCCCGAGGCCGGCCCGACGGCGGCGGCCGTGAAGAAGGCGGCTGCGAAGAAGACCGCAGCCCGGAAGCGGGCGGCGCCCGTCGAGCACGCGGCGCAGGCCAAGAAGGCACCTGCGAAGAAGAGCGCGGCCAAGAAGGCTTCGAAGAAAGCCGCTGCGGCGGCCACGGTGGCGGCCGAGGCCGCCGAGCAGACGGGAGCCCACACGGTGGTAGCCAAGAAGAGCGCGGCCCGGACCCGCACGGCCGGCAAGGGTGCGGCGCCCGTGCCCCCGGCCCGGGGAGTCGCCACGACAGTCCCCGGCGAGCTGGCGGTCCGGCCGGGTGAGGACCCCTGGACGTTGGAAGAGGTCGAAGAGGCACGGGCCGTGCTGAGCAGCGAGATCATGCGGCTGCGCAGTGAGCTGGAGGCCGCGAGTGCCGCACTCGCCGGGCTGATGCGCGACTCCGGCGACGGGGCGGGTGACGACGAGGCGGACACCGGCACCAAGAACATCACTCGCGAGCACGAGATGTCGCTCGCCGCCAACGCCCAGGAGATGCTGGACCAGACCGAGCGGGCCCTGGCCAGGCTCGACGCCGGGACGTACGGACTGTGCGAGGTCTGCGGCAATCCGATCGGCAAGGCGCGGATGCAGGCGTTCCCACGCGCCACGCTCTGCGTCGAGGACAAACAGAAGCAGGAGCGCCGCGGTTGATCCGTGGCCGTGTGTCGTACCCTCGTCCTCAGTCAGGAACCTAGGTTGAGGGACTTACGTGGCAGAGGCGGAGCGCATCATCGGTACGCCGGACATCCCCGATGCTGAGGGGACCGAAGGGGACGTGGCCGAGAGCGGGGTCGAGGAGACGGTCCCGAGCAGGGGAAAGCGGAAGATCATGGTGCTCTTCGCCGTGGCCGTCTTCGCCTATCTGCTCGACCTGATCAGCAAGATGATCGTGGTCGCGAAGCTGGAACACCACCCGCCGGTCGAGATCCTCGGCGACTGGCTGAAGCTCGATGCGATCCGTAACGCGGGCGCCGCGTTCGGCATCGGTGAGGCCTTCACGATCATCTTCACCTTCATCGCGGCGACCGTCATCGTCGTGATCGCCCGCCTGGCCCGCAAGCTCTACAGCCTGCCGTGGGCCATCGCACTCGGCCTGCTGCTCGGCGGTGCGCTCGGCAACCTCACCGACCGCATCTTCCGCGCTCCCGGCACCTTCCAGGGCGCGGTGGTGGACTTCATCGCCCCCGCACACTTCGCCGTCTTCAACCTCGCCGACTCCGCGATCGTCTGCGGCGGCATCCTGATCGTGATCCTTTCCTTCAAGGGCCTGGACCCCGACGGCACCGTGCACAAGGACTAGCGGGCGCAAGGCATACTCGACAGGTGAGTACGTATCCCGAGGTCCGCACCCTGCCCGTACCCGACGGCCTGGAGGGCGAGCGTGTCGACGCCGCCATTTCCCGGATGTTCGGTTTCTCCCGCACCAGGGCCGCCGACCTGGCCGCTGCCGGGAAGGTGCAGGTGGACGGCGCGGTGGTCGGGAAGTCCGAGCGGGTACGGGGCGGCGCCTGGCTGGAAGTGGAGATGCCGCAGGCACCCGCTCCGGTACAGATCGTCGCCGAGCTCGTCGAAGGCATGGAGATCGTGCACGACGACGACGACATCGTCGTGATCGTGAAGCCGGTCGGGGTCGCCGCCCACCCGAGCCCCGGCTGGACCGGTACGACCGTCATCGGCGGTCTCGCCGCGGCCGGGTACCGGATCTCGACGTCCGGCGCCGCCGAGCGCCAGGGCATCGTCCACCGCCTCGACGTCGGCACCTCCGGCCTGATGGTCGTGGCCAAGTCCGAGCGGGCCTACACCCTGCTGAAGGCCCAGTTCCGCGACCGGGTCGTCGAGAAGAAGTACCACGCGCTCGTGCAGGGCCACCCGGACCCGATGAGCGGCACCATCGACGCCCCCATCGGGCGCCACCCCAACCTCGACTACAAGTGGGCCGTCACGGCCGAGGGCAAGCCCTCCGTGACGCACTACGACCTCATCGAGGCGTACCGCGCCGCCAGCCTCCTGGACATCAAGCTGGAGACGGGCCGTACGCACCAGATCCGGGTGCACATGTCGGCCCACCGCCACCCCTGCGTCGGTGACCTCACCTACGGCGCCGACCCGACGATGGCCAAGCGCCTCGGTCTGACGAGGCAGTGGCTGCACGCCGTCCGGCTCGGCTTCGAGCACCCGTCCGACGGCAGGTGGGTGGAGTTCTCCAGCAACTACCCGGACGACCTCCAGCAGGCCCTGGACAAGATCGCGGCGGAGAGCGAATGACCGGCGTGCCTGCTGCCCCGTACACCACCCGTACCGTCGTCGACGAGCGGGACCGCGCCGCCTGTTTCCAGGTCCGCAAGGAGGTCTTCGTCGGCGAGCAGAACGTGCCCGAGGAGATCGAGTACGACGCCTACGACGCCGACGCGGTGCATGTGATCGCCGTCGCGGCGGACGGTTCCGCGCTCGGTACCGGGCGGCTGCTGCACGGTGCGGCGGCCCTCGCCAAGACCGGCGGCGACCTCACCGTGGGCTCGCTCGGCCGGCTGGCGGTGACCAAGGAGGCGCGCGGTCTCGGCGTCGGCGTGGCGCTGGTCCGGGCCATCGAGGACGCGGCCCGTGAGCTCGGTCTGGCCGCCGTCGATCTGCACGCCCAGACCCGTGCGCTCGGCTTCTACGAGCGGCTCGGGTATCTGGCGTACGGCCCCGAATTCCCGGACGCCGGCATCGCCCACCGGGCGATGCGCCGAGCTCTGTAGCAAGCGAACGAGTGCCGGGTGCCGCCCCCGGCCGTACGGAGCGAGCGGCACCCCGCATCCGTCCGGGTCAGCCCGGCAGGCCCCAGCGCGTCCACGCCCCGTTCGACGGCACATCGCGCGGTCCCGTCCCCGGGTGGCGTGCGCCGTGCGGAGTGACCACCGCCGTGCCACCGCGTGGCAGGGCGACCGTGATCCGGCCCGGTCCGGTCTCCCGCCAGTACAGCGGGCGCCCGCGCGCGTCCCGTACGTCGATCCGGCCCGCGATGGAGTGGTCCAGGGTCAGCGGGGCGCCCGCCTCGCTGTGTACCCGTACCCAGCGCGTGGCACCGCCGGAGCGGTCCGCGTCCACCAGGAAGGCGCCCTGGGTGCGCAGTGAAGCGATCGACGCGTCCGCCCAGCGGTCCGAGACGGACGGGAAGACCTTCACCACCCCCTCGTGGCCCTGCACCACCATGTCGAGCATCGACTGGGCGGCGGACAGCGGGCTCTCCAGGGCGAGGTTCTTGCCCTCCCGGTACATCGTGTTGACGGTCATCTGGCCGTCCGCGACCACCTTCAGATCGGTGAAGAAGGTCAGGAAGTCGAGGGCCTTCTCCGGCTCGTCCATCACCGAGTACATGGACGAGGCGGTGGGCGTAGCTGTAGCCGTGCCACAGCTGCTGCATGGAGACCCAGTGGTCCATGGAGCGCTGCATCACATCGCGGTCCCCGGCCCGGTCCCAGTTCCGTTCGCGCAGCGGGTAGAGCCAGAGCAGATGCGAGTGATGCCGGTGCGAGTCGGCGAGCGGGACGTCCTTGCCGATCATGACGCCGGCCGCCGGGTCCTCGGCGTACGGGGTGAGCCTTTGGCCGATGTCCTGCCAGCGCTTCAGCCGCGGATCGTTGTTGCGCAGCAGCTTCGCCGACGCGATCAGGGTGCGCACACCCCAGCGGACGAGCGAGAGGTCGTAGGTGCAGTCCTCGGCGTTGGCGTACTCGGGGGAGCGGGTCTCCAGCAGATGCAGCCTGCCGTCCGGGCCCTCGTGCAGGAAGTGCGCGTAGAAGTTGATGGCCTTCGCGAGGATCGGATACACCACATCGCGCAGGACGGACAGGTCCATCGAGTGCCGGTAGGACTGCCAGACGTTGTGCAGGGCCCAGGTGAGATTGCCGAAGTTGTCGGAGACGTGGTCCGAGCCCGGGGCGCCGACGTCGTACGTATCGCCTGCGCGCAGCTGCCAGTCGGAAGGGTGGCCCAGCGCGTAGCTCTCGCCGTCGCGGAAGTCGACGGGGACGGAGGCCGGGAGGTTGTGCTCGAAGCGGCGGAAGGCACCCGTCACCGAGTCGAGTTCGGGGTGGTTGGAGCCGTGGATGGGTGCCATGCCGATCTGGACGTTGAGGTTCCACCAGACCGCGGTCCAGTTGTTGCCTACCTCGGGGAACCACGGGCCCCATTCGGAGATCGTCGGACCCTCGGCCCTGGTCGATGCGGCGAGCTTGTAGAGCTGGGTGAGATAGAAGCTCTGCAGCCGCTTGTCCGGTACGGAGAGGAAGCTGCGCCGGTAGTACGCGTGCCACCAGGTGCGGTGACGGTCCACCAACCGGTCGGGGTCGGCGGCGAGGGTGCGGTCCACGGCCCTCAGCGCGGCGGTCGTGGTCTCGGACACCTGGCCGGGGAAGCGGTACACGAGGTGTGCGGCGAGCAGCCGGCCGGTGCCCTCGCGCTGCTCGCGCCAGGCGGTGGTCCAGCCGCCGCCCGCGAGCAGCGGCTGCTCGACGAAGCCGTCGCCGACCCGTGGGTCCGGGTTGGCCGTGTAGTCCTCGGGCTTGCCGCTGCTGCGGGTGGTGGCGGCGGGCAGCCACTGGAAGGACCAGGCGGCGGTCTCCTCGCCGGGGGTGGGTCTGGTGGAGATCAGCAGGGCGCTGGTGTCGTTCTGCACGAGGGCGGAGAACCCCAGGGAGCCGCGCGTGGTGGTGACGGTGCCGCGCAGCTCGGCGTCGTACAGATCCAGGGTCCAGTCGACGGCGGTGATCTCCCCGGCGAGGGTCAGGGTGAAGTACCCGATGGGAAGGCGGGAGAAGCCGATGCCGCCGCGCCACTGGCCGCGCTGGTCCTGCACCTGGCTGTGGCTGAGCATCAGCTTCAGAGTGTTGGCGGCCTTTCCCGCGTACAGCTGGGCGCCGAGGCAGCCGTTGGCGAGGAAGGGGGCCTGCTGCCAGCCGGTGGGGAGCGTGCGCCAGGTCATGGCGGCGTCGCGGACGGTCTTCTCGTATATGTCGGTGTCCGGGTGGACCGCCGGTGCGGGGGCGGCTGCGGCCCATGCGGTACGGGAGCCGGCGAGCCAGAGCGCGGATGTTCCGGCAGCGGCGGCGCCGACGAAATGCCTTCGGGAGAACGCGGTCACGTGGTTTCTCCTGCCAGTCATGTATGCGGTGAGGGTTCTCGTCCCTGAATGACGCACGCCGCATACTGCCCGCCCGGGGGAGCGTGCGGAAGGGGGCTGACGGCATAAACATCGGAGGAATGGTCGCTCAGGGAGGCGGTGCAGAGGGGGTGTTGTCTGGAATTCGGGCCTTGCGTGGCAGGCTTGAAGTCCAGATCGGCCGGTCAGAGAGGCCGGCTCACCGTGTTCCGGAAGGCACCTCGTGGACCAAATGGCTCTGCTCCTCCTGCTGTTGCTCGGAGCCGTGGTCACGGTGCCACTGGGGGAGCGTCTCGGACTGCCCGCGCCGGTGCTGATGACGCTCGCCGGAGTCGGCATGGCGTTCCTCAGCTTCGTGCCGAATGTGAACATTCCGCCCGAGATCATTCTTCCCGCGCTGCTGCCGCCGCTGCTCTACGCCTCCGTGCAGCGAACCTCCTGGCGGCAGTTCGCCGCCAATAAACGACCGATCTTTCTGCTGGCCGTGGCGCTGGTCTTCATCACGACGGCCGCCGTCGCCGCGGTCGCCAACGCGATCGTCCCCGGACTGCCCATCGCCGCCGCCGTGGCGCTCGGCGCGCTCGTCGCCCCGCCCGACCCGGTCGCGGCGACGGCCGTCGCGGGCTCGGTCGGGCTGCCGCGCAGACTCGTCTCCATCCTGGAGGGCGAGGGGCTGTTCAACGATGTGACCGCGATCGTGCTGTACCACGTGGCGATCGCCGCCGCGGTGAGCGGCACGTTCTCGCTGCCGGAGGCGTTCGGGCTGCTGATCCTCTCCGCGGTCGTCGCCGTGGTGGTGGGTCTCGTGCTCGGCTGGCTCACCATCAAGCTCATGGGCCTGCTCGGCGATGCCACGCTCCAGGTCGGCCTCACCCTGCTGGTGCCGTTCGTGAGTTACGTGCTCGCGGAGGAGCTGATGGGGTCGGGTGTGCTCGCCGTCCTGACCACCGCGCTCTTCCTCGCGGAGCACACCGCCGACGCCGACGACGTCCTCGGCCGGCTCACCGGCCGTTCCTTCTGGGAGATCGTCGACACTCTCGTCACCGGGGTCGCGTTCGGGCTGATCGGTCTCGAACTGCACAACGTCTTCGGCACGGCCGGCGGTCGCGAGCTCCAGATGCTCGGCTGGGGGCTGGCCATCGTGGCGGTCGTCGTCGGCGTACGGCTGCTGTATCTGCTGCCCGCGACCTGGCTCGCCAAGCGGCTGCACACCCGGCGCGACGTCAGCGAGGAGATCCCGACCAGCTGGCGGGAGACCGTCGTCATGTGGTGGGCCGGGATGCGCGGAGTGGCCTCGGTCGCGCTGGCGCTCGCGATTCCGCTGAAGACGGACGACGGGAAGCCGTTTCCGGGCCGTGACGAGATCGTCTTCATCGCCTTCGCCGTGATCATGGCCACGCTTGTCGTCCAGGGACTCACCCTGCCGTGGCTGGTCCGCAAGCTACGGGTCCGGGCGGACACGGACGCCGAGGAGGCTCTGGAGAAGGACCTCGCGATCCGCGCCGCGAAGGCCGCGAAGCAGCGGCTCAAGGAGATCCGGGAGGTCGAGGAGTTCCCGGAGGAGGTCGCGGAGCGGCTGCAGCGGCTGGCGTACGACGTGGGGGCCCGGATCAGCCCCGACATGGTCGACGACGAGCGCCGCGAGGCGTACGCGAAGCGCGCCGAACGCTTCAAGGCGATCAGCCGTGTCCAGCGCGAAATGATGTCGGCCGCTCGCCACGCGGTGCTCTCGGCCCGCAACGAGGCGGGCACGGACCCGGAGGTCGTCGACCGGGTGCTGCGGCAGCTGGACGTACGCAGCCTGCGGTGACCCGGCGCCCGCGTCCGGTCAGCCGCGTCCCGTGCGGGGGGACTTGTCCCAGCCCGTCGGCTTCTCGTCCGTAGGGTGGGGCGAGTTGGGCCATTCGTCGCCCGGCGCAAGCGTCGCGGGCGCCGTCGCGATCCTCGGCAGTGCGTACGGATGGTGGTCGCGCAGCCATCCGATGAGCTGCTCCCGCACGGCGCAGCGCACCGTCCAGATGTCGTCCGCGTCCTTGGCCGTGACCACCGCGCGGACCTGGATCGTCGACGGTGTGGTGTCCGTGACCGCCAGGGACCAGTTGCGGCCGTCCCAGGCGGCGCACTCGCCCAGGATGTCCCGCAGCCGGTCGCGCATCGCCGCGACCGGGGCCGAGTGGTCGAGGTGGAAGAAGACCGAGCCGGTCATCTGGGCGCCGCCGCGCGACCAGTTCTCGAACGGTTTGCTGGTGAAGTACGAGACCGGCATCGTGATCCGCCGCTCGTCCCAGGTCCGTACCGCGAGGAAGGTCAGCGTGATCTCCTCGATCGTGCCCCATTCGCCGTCCACCACCACCGTGTCGCCGATCCGCACCATGTCGCCGAAGGCGATCTGCAGCCCCGCGAAGAGATTGCCGAGCGTCGACTGGGCCGCGATGCCCGCGACGATGCCGAGGACACCGGCCGAGGCCAGCATCGAGGTGCCGAAGGTCCGCATCGCCGGGAACGTCAGCAGCATCGCGCCGACGGCGACGGTCGCCACGATCGCGGTGACCACCCGCTGGATCAGCGTCACCTGCGTACGGACCCGCCGCACCCGCGCCGGATCGCGGGTGCTCGCCGCGTACCGGGCGTAGACGGAGTCGACGACGGCCGCCGCGATCCGCACCACCAGCCAGGCCGACGTCCCGATCAGCACCAGAGTCAGGACCTGGCCGATCCCAGCCCCGTGCTCCTTGACGAGATCGAGCCGGGTGTGGGTGTACGTGCCCCACAGCAGCGCAGTGCACAGCGTCAGCTGCAGCGGGATCCGGCAGCGCCGCAGCAGACCCCACAGCGGTGTCTCGTGGTGCCGGCGGTCGGCCCGTCTGAGCAGCAGATCGACCAGCCAGCCGACCAGCAGCGTGATCACGACCGAGCCGCCGACGACGACCAGCGGACGCAGCACGCTCTCCATCCCGTCGTTCTCCATGCTTCCGACCGTAACTGGCACCATGGGCCTCATGAACATCATGCTTTTCCACTCGACGTACGGTCTGCGCCCGGCGGTGCACGCGGCCGCCGCACGGCTGCGCGCCGCCGGGCACGAGGTGCAGGTGCCCGATCTCTTCGAGGGGCACACCTTCGAGACCGTCGAGGAGGGCCTGGCCTTCAAGGAGGAGGTGGGCAAGGACGAACTGCTCAGGCGGGCCGTGCTGGCCGCCGCACCCTACTCGGACCGGGGTCTGGTGTACGCCGGATTCTCCTTCGGCGCCTCCACCGCGCAGACCCTGGCGCTCGGCGACGAGAAGGCGCGCGGTCTGCTCATGTTCCACGGCACCTCGGACATCGCCGAGAACGCCTCGGTGGACGAGCTGCCCGTACAGCTGCATGTCGCGGACCCGGACCCGTTCGAGACGCACGACTGGCTGAACTCCTGGTATCTGCAGATGCAGCGGACCGGTGCCGATGTCGAGGTCTACCGCTATCCGGGCGCGGGTCATCTCTTCACGGATCCCGAACTGCCGGACCACGACGCGGCCTCGGCCGAGCTGGCCTGGAAGGTCGCACTCGGCTTCCTCGCCACGCTGTGACCGCGCGAAGGGCCCCGTGCGGGGCCCTTCGGACGGACTGGGCGGATCAGCCCCGGTAGGCGATCCAGCTGTCGCTCATCCGCTGCACCTGGCCCGGGGTGAACTGGGTCATGCAGGAGTCGTACGTGTAGTCCATGAAGTTGTGGATCGGGTCGACCCCTGTCTTGTTGGTGCAGGTGTCGCGCCCGGTCGGGCAGGCGTACGCGGGGCTCGCCTCGGCCGGAGTGTCGGCCACGTAGTCGCCGTTGCCGTTACAGCCGCCCTGGAAGGTGTGGTAGAGCCCCATCCAGTGGCCGACCTCGTGGGTGGCGGTGTCGCCCTCGTTGTAGTTGGTGGCGGAGCCGCCGGGCAGCGAGGCGTCGAGCATGACGACGCCGTCGTCCGACGGGTTGGACTTGTAGGAGCTGGGGAAGGTGGCCCAGCCCAGCAGGCCGCCGCCGAGGTTGGCGGTGTAGAGGTTGAGCGCGTTCGCGCCGCCCTTGCGCAGCGTCGACTTCATGGCCTTCTCGGCGGAGGAGCCCGGCGAGACGCCGTTGTACCAGGAGCTGTTGTCCGTGTAGTCCGTGCCGGCCAGTGAGAACTGGAAGCCGGAGTTGGTGTTGCCGCTGCCCTGGCCGCTGTAGGCGGCGTTCAGGACGCTGATCTGGCTGCTGATGGCGGACGCGCTGAGCTTGCCGGTCGTTCCGGAGTGCACCACGTGGAAGTACACCGGGATGGTGGCGCCCGCGGCGAGCGTGGAGCCGCTGAGCCGGCGGTCCGCGAGTCTCTCCTTCAGCTGGGCGTCCATGGCCTTGGCCTGGGCCGCGGTGAGTTCGTTGGGGTCCGCGGCGTGCTTGGTGCCCGAGGGGCGGGCCTCGCGTGCGGTGGCGGAGGTGCTCGCCTCGCTCGCGCACTTCTCGGCGGATGCGGCGGATACGGCTGACGCGGCGGATGCCGAGGAGGTGGACGACTTCGCGACGGCGGAGCCGGAGGACGCGGAGAGCGGTGCCAGGGCCAGGGTTCCGGCCAGGACGGCGGTGCCGATCGCACGGTTACGTATACGCGGCGATATACGGGCAAGAGCGCGCACAGGGACTCCTCGCGGATGTGTGGGGGAGGGATTTCCTCACCCGCCGCCGGGAGATTACGTGCGCATGTCAGATCTTGAGGAGAATCGATCAGGCCCAATCAATCATGGGGCAAACCAGGGAAACGGGGAGAAATAATTCTGTGCGTTCCAGAGTTTGAGACGCGGACGTAACGTCCCGCGTTACCCCGGCGGGTGGTGTGTCCCCATTGGGGCTGGGAGACACGCCACCCGCCGTAGCGATGTAATGCGCTGTCAACATGGATCGCAGTGGCTGAAAATGGACTCTCAGTGCACCGGGCGGTCCACGCGCTCGACCTTCTGCGTCCCACTGAGCGTCCGGTACGAACGCGTCCAGGCGGAGGTCGCGTCCCGTTTCGTCTTGTCGGAGACCACGAAGTAGTCCATCTGTGAGCGCTCGGCGGTCACATCGAGGACGCCGTAGCCGTGCGAGTCCATGTCCACCCACTTCACATGGCGGTTGGCGGCCTTGATCGCCGCGCTCGCGACCGCCGAGACGGTCTGCGGCGCGACATGCAGGATGTCGTCGAGATTGTCCGAGGTCACCGATGTCACCACGAACTCGGTGGCGGCCGACGCCGAGAGCGGATACGTCGCCGCCTTCACCGGTACGTCATTGGCCCATGCCATGTGGATGTCGCCGGTCAGGAAGACCGTGTTGGTGATCGACCGGTCCCGCAGATGTGTGATCAGCTCCTTGCGGTCGTCCGTGTAGCCGTCCCACTGGTCGACATTGACGGCAAGACCCTCCGTGGGCAGCCCCAGCAACTCGGCCAGCGGCTCCAGCAGATGCGCGGGTACGGAACCGAACGCGACCGGCGAGATCATCACCGACGTACCGACCAGCTTCCAGGTGGCGTCCGAGCCGGCCAGGCCCGACTTCAGCCAGTCCAGCTGCGCCCGGCCGGTGATCGTGCGATCCGGGTCGTCGACCGAGCCGTTGCCGATCGTCGACTGCTGGGAGCGGAAGGTGCGCAGATCGAGGAGGTGCAGATCGGCCAGGTTGCCGAACCGCAGCCGCCGGTAGACGGTGCCCTCGGTGGAGGCGCGGACCGGCATCCACTCGAAGTACGCCTGCTTGGCGCCCGCGGCCCGGTCGGCCCAGGAGCCCTCCGTGCCCGGCGTGTGGTTTTCGGCCCCGCCCGACCAGGCGTCGTTGGCGAACTCGTGGTCGTCCCAGATCGCGATCACCGGGTGGGTGGCGTGCAGGGCCTGGAGGTCGGTGTCCGTCTTGTAGTTGCCGTGCCGGGTGCGGTAGTCGGCGAGGGTCAGGATCTCGTGCTTCGGCTCGTGCGGCCGTACGACGTACTTGGCGTCCGGGTAACTGCCCGACGCGTACTCGTAGATGTAGTCGCCGAGATGCAGCACCGCGTCGAGATCGGCGCGGGCGGCCAGATGCCGGTACGGGGAGAAGAACCCGGACTCCCAGTTGGCGCACGACACCACCCCGAAGCGCACACCGGGCGTGGCAGCTCCGGCCGTCGGCGCGGTACGGGTGCGGCCCGTCGGCGAGAAGGTTCCCGTACCGTCGCCCGCCGAGAAGCGGAACCAGTAGGCGGTGGCCGGGCTCAGCCCCCGCACATCGGCCTTGACGGTGTGGTCGGAAGCGGCCTTCGCGACGGTCGCGCCCCGGGCGACGACCCGGGCGAACCCCTCGTCCTCGGCGACCTCCCAGCGCACCGCCGTATCGGCGCCACGGCCTGAGCCGGGCACGGCGTCCGGGGCCGGGGTGACGCGGGTCCACAGGAGTATGCCGTCGGGGAGGGGGTCGCCGGAGGCGACACCGTGCAGGAAGGCGGGCCCGTCCGCGGCACGCGCGGTGGTGGCGGCGCCCAGCACGGGGGCGGCGACGGCCGTGGCGGCAGCGGCCTTGACGACCGTGCGGCGGCTGGGGGCGGATATCGGCGAAGAAAGGTGTCGACTGGTCACGGAGGAGAACCCTACTGACCGGTAAAGCGAACGGGCAGGCGAACGAGGGAAGTTCGCCTGCCCGTCGGAGAGCCGCTGTCGGGAGTTTGCCGCTAGCCCTTCAGGGCGGCGGTGATCGCTGTGTTGAACTCGGCCGCGGTCATCGGTGCGTTCTTGCCGTCCGAGCCCGTGAGCGGCTTGCCGTCCATCTT
Organism: Streptomyces sp. NBC_01224; assembly: GCF_036002945.1. Lineage (NCBI taxonomy): Bacteria > Bacillati > Actinomycetota > Actinomycetes > Kitasatosporales > Streptomycetaceae > Streptomyces > Streptomyces sp. NBC_01224. The sequence goes on from NZ_CP108529.1 coordinate 6,722,705, forward strand.
CAGCGTCGGAGTGCCCTGCACACCGCTCTTCTCGAACGCCTCGGACATCTTCATCGCCCAGTTGTCGTACGTACCGTCCTTGACGTCCTTCTGGAACGCCTGGTTGCCCTTCAGGGCGTCGACGGTGTCAGCGATCTTGATCAGGTACGCGTCGTCCTTGAACTTGTCGTCGGTCTCTTCCGGGTGGTACTTCGCGGAGTAGAGCGCGAACTTGTAGTCGAGGAACGCCTGCGGGCTGACATTGAGCGCGGCGCCGAGCGAGCTCAGCGCGTTCTTCGAGCCTTCGCCGTTGCTGGCGTTGTCGATGAACGTGGCACCGACGTACTTGATCTTGTACTTCCCGGCGTCGACGTCCTTGTGCACCGTCTCGCCGACGGACTGCTCGAACGTGGCGCAGATCGGGCAGCGCGAGTCCTCGTACAGCTCCAGGGTCTTCTTGGCGGTCGACTTGCCGATGACGACGGTCGTGCCGTTGTCGCCCGAGGTGTTCTTGGGCGCGGTCACGTTCTTCGCGTCCGCAGCCGCCTCCCAGTGGGACGGCTTGTTCAGCTGCATGACGCCCCAGGTGCCCGCGCCCACGATCGCCAGCACACCGACGACGGAGACGCCGACGACGATCTGCCTGCGGACCTTGTCCTTCTTGGCCTGGCGCTCGCGCTCGGCGCGCAGACGCTCACGGGCCGCCGCCTTGTTGGCCTGGCTGTTGCGGTTGCTCATGTTCTTTTCTCCATGGTGTGGGTGATGCGTCGTCAGGGGTGTGCGTGCTCAGGCGATGGCGCAGGCCGAGCGCGGCGGTCCCCTCCGTCCCACGGAGTGCACGAGCAGACGGGCATGTGCGAGCAGGTGCGGGCCGAGTCCGGCGGGGCGCACCCTGCGGCGTACGGAGCAGCGGGCCGTACCCACCACGGCGACCGCGATCAGCAGCGGCCGGAACGCCAGGACGGCGACCGCGCCCAGCAGTCCGACGAGCGCGGACTCGCCGCGCCGCAGCCAGGCCGCGGCGAGCAGACCGACCGTCACATGGGCGGCGAGCAGCAGCCACGGCACCGCCGGGCCAGGGGAGGCCAGCAGCGCGGCGGCCGTGTGTCCGCCGCCGGTCACCGAGGTGAGCGGGGTGCCGACGTCACCGACCTGGGGCGCGCGGGCACCGATGTCACCGCCGCCGCACAGCACATCGACGCCGACCGAGCGCAGCGGCCCCGCGATGGGGCCGCCTGCTGCGCCGTAGCAGACGTGCTGACCGGTGGTGAAGACGGTGTCGGCGGCCAGTTCCAGCGGGACCAGCAGTCCGGCGATCGCCCCGAAGCCGCGCTCCCGGCCGGCCAGCGCGTACGCCACGGCGAAGACCGCGCCGGCCAGCAGGGCGACGACGGTCAGCGGCAGTGAGACCTGGGAGAGCAGCACATGGGACGCAGTCGAGAGCGTCACGACGAGCGCTGTGAAAAGCGCCGCGCGAACGACTCTGAGCTGCGTCCCGGATATGTCCATCGTCGAGGAGTGTCGCATGCGAACCTGTAAGCGACCCCTGAAGGGGCCCGGTTGCGTGCGGAGCCCTACAGCCCCGGGATGCGGCCGTTGCGGAAAAGATCCACAAAGATCTGGTGGTCGGCACGGGCCCGGGCACCATAGCCGTGCGCGAAGTCCACCAGCAGTCCGGCGAAGCCCTCCTCGTCCGCCGCGATCGCCGCGTCGATCGCCCGCTCGGTGGAGAACGGCACCAGCGAGTGGCCGCTCTCGTCGTCCGCCGCGGAGTGCATCGTCGCCGTCGCCCGGCCGAGGTCGGCGACGACCGCGGCGATCTCCTCCGGCTCGTCGATGTCGGACCAGTCCAGATCGACCGCGTACGGAGACACCTCGGCGACCAGTTGTCCGGCCCCGTCCAGCTCGGTCCAGCCGAGCCACGGGTCGGCGTGCGCCTGCAGGGCGCGCTGCGAGATGACCGTGCGGTGGCCCTCGTGCTGGAAGTACTCGCGCACGGCCGCGTCGGTGATGTGCCGGGAGACCGCGGGGGTCTGCGCCTGCTTGAGGTAGATCACCACATCGTTCTCCAGGGCGTCGCTGTTGCCCTCCAGAAGGATGTTGTACGAGGGCAGCCCGGCCGAACCGATGCCGATGCCACGACGGCCGACGACATCCTTCACCCGGTAGGAGTCGGGGCGGGTCAGGCTCGACTCCGGCAGCGTCTCCAGATAGCCGTCGAAGGCGGCCAGCACCTTGTAGCGCGTCGCCGCGTCCAGGTCGATCGAGCCGCCGCCCGCCGCGAACCGGCGCTCGAAGTCCCGGATCTCCGTCATCGAGTCCAGCAGCGAGAACCGGGTCAGCGACCGGGCGTCGCGCAGCGCCTCCAGCAGCGGGCCCTGTGCCGTGTCCAGCGTGAAGGGCGGTACCTCGTCGTTCTTCGCGCCCGTCGCCAGTGCGTGGATCCGCTCACGGTAGGCCGCCGCGTAGATCCGGACCAGTTCGGTGATCTGGTCGTCGCCCAGCGCCTTCGCGTACCCGATCAGCGCGACGGAGGCGGCGAACCGCTTGAGGTCCCAGGTGAAGGGGGCTACGAAGGCTTCATCGAAGTCGTTCACATTGAAGATCAGGCGGCCATTGGAATCCATGTACGTGCCGAAGTTCTCAGCGTGCAGATCGCCGTGCACCCACACCCTGCTGGTTCGCTCGTCCAGATAGGGGTCCGCGTTTCTCGTCGAGCTGAGATCGGCGTAATACAGGCAGGCCGTGCCCCTGTAGAACGCGAACGGTGATGCGGCCATCTTGCGGAACTTGACCCGGAAGGCTGTCGGGTCTGCGGCCAGGAGCTCTCCGAAGGCAGTCTCGAAGACCGCAAGGATCTGCTCCTCGCGCTCAGCGTCCGAGACGTCGAAAGTGCTGCGCATTGCCGGCCTGCTTCCTTCGTTGATGACAGGGCCTTCCTGTCTGCCCTCCTGCTGAGAACGCCGGAGGCGCCGCATCAGTGCCCGGAGCAGGAAAGCGCGGCCACAGTCACTGACTCGGGTGACGTGCGGGTGATTCCATCTCGGATGGTCCGACCTTCGCAATAGTTATGAACAGGTGCATTGCGAGCGACAGCCTCACAAACCCGGTAAGTGGGAAATGTGCGCGGCCGCACAGTCGATGTGGGACGCCTGGAATGTGTGCCCCCCGAGGAGCGTGGAAGTTACCTGGTCGGCTGCCGGGTTCGTGCGGTGGTCAGCTCGCCGCCACGCCCACGTGCGAGGGTGGAGGCCGCTGACCGCCGCGTCTGTGATCTCGGCAACCTCATCGTTTTCGACGGTGCGCGGTCGGAGTGACAGGCCGCGGAGTATCGGTGTCGCGACGTAGACTTCCACGCTGTCCCCCTCACCCGCCCTGCTCGCCCGGAGGCCACAAACCGTGTCGTCGAAGCCGCCCTTTACGCACCTTCACGTCCACACCCAGTACTCGCTGCTGGACGGTGCCGCGCGGCTCAAGGACATGTTCGCTGCCTGCAATGAAATGGGCATGTCGCACATCGCGATGACGGACCACGGCAACCTGCACGGTGCCTACGACTTCTTCCACTCGGCGCAGAAGGCGGGCGTGACGCCGATCATCGGGATCGAGGCGTACGTCGCTCCGGAGTCACGCAAGCACAAGCGGAAGATCCAGTGGGGCCAGCCGCACCAGAAGCGCGACGACGTCTCGGGTTCGGGTGGGTACACCCACAAGACGATCTGGGCGTCGAACAGCACCGGTCTGCACAACCTCTTCCGGCTCTCCTCGGACGCGTACGCCGAGGGCTGGCTGCAGAAGTGGCCCCGTATGGACAAGGAGACCATCGCCCAGTGGTCCGAGGGCCTGATCGCCTCCACCGGCTGCCCCTCGGGCGAGGTGCAGACGCGACTGCGGCTCGGCCAGTTCGACGAGGCGGTCCAGGCGGCCTCCGACTACAAGGACATCTTCGGCGAGGGCAAGTACTTCCTGGAGCTGATGGACCACGGCATCGAGATCGAGCGCCGGGTCCGTGACGGGCTCCTCGAAATCGGCAAGAAGCTGAACATCCCGCCGCTGGTGACCAACGACTCGCACTACACCTACGCGCACGAGGCCACCGCGCACGACGCGCTGCTCTGCATCCAGACCGGCAAGAACCTCTCCGACCCGGACCGCTTCCGCTTCGACGGCACCGGCTACTACCTCAAGACGACCGACGAGATGTACGCCGTCGACTCCTCCGACGCCTGGCAGGAGGGGTGCGCCAACACGCTGCTGGTCGCGCAGCAGATCGACACCGGCGGCATGTTCGAGAAGCGCGACCTGATGCCGAAGTTCGACATCCCGGACGGGTTCACGGAGATCACCTGGTTCCAGGAGGAAGTGCGGCGCGGGATGGAGCGCCGCTTCCCGGGCGGTGTCCCCGACGACCGGCAGAAGCAGGTCGAGTACGAGATGGACATCATCATCCAGATGGGGTTCCCGGGCTACTTCCTCGTGGTCGCCGACTTCATCATGTGGGCGAAGAACAACGGCATCGCGGTCGGCCCCGGTCGTGGTTCCGCGGCCGGTTCGATCGTGGCGTACGCGATGGGCATCACCGACCTCGACCCGATCGAGCACGGACTGATCTTCGAGCGGTTCCTCAACCCCGAGCGTGTCTCCATGCCCGATGTCGACATCGACTTCGACGAGCGTCGGCGCGTCGAAGTGATCAGGTACGTGACGGAGAAGTACGGCGCCGACAAGGTCGCCATGATCGGCACGTACGGCAAGATCAAGGCGAAGAACGCCATCAAGGACTCCGCCCGCGTCCTCGGCTACCCGTACGCGATGGGCGACCGGCTCACCAAGGCCATGCCCGCCGACGTCCTCGGCAAGGGCATCGACCTCAACGGCATCACCGACCCCAAGCACCCGCGCTACAGCGAGGCGGGTGAGATCCGGGGGATGTACGAGAACGAGCCGGACGTGAAGAAGGTCATCGACACCGCGAAGGGCGTCGAGGGCCTGGTCCGGCAGATGGGCGTGCATGCCGCAGGCGTCATCATGTCCAGCGAGCCCATCGTCGACCACGCCCCGATCTGGGTGCGGCACACCGACGGCGTCACCATCACGCAGTGGGACTACCCGCAGTGCGAGTCGCTCGGCCTGCTGAAGATGGACTTCCTGGGCCTCAGGAACCTGACCATCATGGACGACGCCGTCAAGATGGTGGAGAGCAACAAGGGCGTCAAGCTGGACCTGCTCGGCCTCCCGCTGGACGACCCGAAGACGTACGAAATGCTCTGCCGCGGCGACACGCTCGGCGTGTTCCAGTTCGACGGCGGTCCGATGCGTTCCCTGCTGCGCCAGATGCAGCCCGACAACTTCGAGGACATTTCCGCCGTCTCGGCCCTGTACCGGCCGGGCCCGATGGGCATGAACTCGCACACGAACTACGCCGAGCGCAAGAACGGCCGGCAGGAGATCACCCCGATCCACCCGGAGCTGGAGGAGCCCCTCAAGGAGGTCCTCGGCCTCACCTACGGCCTGATCGTGTACCAGGAGCAGGTGCAGAAGGCCGCCCAGATCGTCGCCGGGTACTCGCTCGGCGAAGCCGACATCCTGCGCCGCGTGATGGGCAAGAAGAAGCCCGAGGAACTGGCGAAGAACTTCGTCCTCTTCGAGGCGGGGGCCAAGGAGAAGGGCTTCTCCGACGCCGCGATCAAGGCGCTGTGGGACGTTCTGGTCCCGTTCGCCGGATACGCGTTCAACAAGGCGCACTCCTCCGCGTACGGTCTGGTCACCTACTGGACCGCGTACCTGAAGGCGAACTTCCCCGCCGAGTACATGGCGGCGCTGCTGACCTCGGTCAAGGACGACAAGGACAAGTCGGCGGTCTATCTCAACGAGTGCCGTCGTATGGGCATCAAGGTGCTGCCGCCCAATGTGAACGAGTCGCTGTCGAACTTCGCCGCGCAGGGCGACGAGGTGATCCTCTTCGGCCTCACGGCCGTCCGGAACGTGGGTCAGAACGTCGTCGACTCGATCATCCGGTGCCGCAAGGCGAAGGGGAAGTACAGCTCCTTCCCCGACTTCCTCGACAAGGTCGAAGCGGTCGTCTGCAACAAGCGCACCGTCGAATCGCTGATCAAGGCCGGCGCCTTCGACGAGATGGGCCACACCCGCAAGGGCCTGGTCGCCCACCACGAGCCGATGATCGACAACGTGGTGCAGGTCAAGCGCAAGGAGGCCGAGGGCCAGTTCGACCTCTTCGGCGGCATGGGCGAGGAGGAGAGCGACGAGCCTGGCTTCGGGCTCGACGTGGAGTTCTCCGACATCGAGTGGGAGAAGTCCTACCTGCTGGCCCAGGAGCGCGAGATGCTCGGCCTGTACGTCTCCGACCACCCGCTCTTCGGCCTGGAGCACGTGCTGTCCGACAAGGCCGACTCCTCGATCTCCCAGCTGACCGGCGGGGAGCACTCCGACGGTGCCATCGTCACCGTCGGAGGCATCATCTCCGGTCTGCAGCGCAAGATGACCAAGCAGGGCAACGCCTGGGCCATCGCCACCGTCGAGGACCTGGCCGGATCCATCGAGTGCATGTTCTTCCCCGCCACCTACCAACTGGTCTCCACCCAGCTCGTCGAGGACACCGTCGTCTTCGTCAAGGGACGTCTCGACAAGCGGGAGGACGTGCCCCGGCTCGTCGCCATGGAGATGCAGGTCCCCGACATCTCGTCGGCCGGCACCAACGCCCCCGTGGTCCTGACCATCCCCACGGTCAAGATCACCCCGCCGATGGTCAGCCGCCTCGGCGAGGTCCTCAGCAACCACCGGGGCGACACCGAGGTGCGGATCAAGCTCCAGGGCCCCCGTAAGACCACGGTGCTCCGGCTCGACCGGCACCGGGTGAAGCCCGACCCGGCGCTCTTCGGCGACCTGAAGGTGCTGCTCGGGCCGTCCTGCCTGGCCGGCTGAGCCGGTTCACGGCCGACGCACGAGAGGGAGGGGCGCCCCGCGGAAGCGGGAGCGCCCCTCTCGGCCACCCGGCCTGCGGCCGGGACCGGAGATCTGCCCGGTCAGTTGTGACCGAAGCGCCGCTGGTGCTTACGGGCGACATCAGCAGGGCTGCCCTGGGCTTGCGACTGAGGCTGTATCTGCGACTCGTAAGCAGTCGACTTGGGCTCTTCCGCACCGCGCTCCGGGCGGGACGACGCGCGGTTCTGCTGGCGGTTCTGCTGGCTGCTCTGCTTGCGGTTCTTGTTCTTGGCCATGGTGTTCCTCCTACGGGGACTCTCGGGGCCAGGACCGCGTTCAGATTCACATAGCGGGTTAAAGCATGCATGTTGGATCATTACCGTGCGTAGTGAGGGGGTATCATGCGCCGTTTTCCGAATCCGCCACGCCGATGATCGAGTTCCGGCCGTCAACCCCTGCACGGTCGGGCAGACTCGAAGGAAACCCTTGGCAAAGACCACACCCGAGCTTCTGGAAGAGGGTGGAACGCGTGGACCGTTGCGTCGTCCTGGTGGACGCCGGCTACTTGCTGGGTGCGGCCGCGAGCCTGCTGGCCGGGGAGCCCGCCCGTTCCCGCATCACCGTCGACCACGCGGCCCTCATCCGGGGCCTGCGCGAGCTGGCAGAGGCGGATACGCAGCAGCCGCTGCTGCGGATCTACTGGTTCGACGGCGCCCCCGACCGCGTACCGCAGCCCGAGCACCGCAGACTTCGAGTGATGCCACGGGTGACCGTCCGGCTCGGCGCTCTCACCCGCAGTGACGGGCGTTGGGCACAGAAGGGCGTCGACGCCGCGATGCACGCCGAGCTCACCGAACTGGCCAGGAACCGGGCCTGCTCCGACGTGGTGCTGGTGACCGGTGACGGCGATCTGCTGCCCGGCCTGATGTCCGCCAAGGAACACGGCGTCGCCGTCCATCTGTGGGCCGTCCAGGCCGCCGACGGCGACTACAACCAGTCCGAGGACCTGGTCGCCGAGGCCGACGAACGAAGGGTGCTCGACCGGGCCTGGATCACCCAGGCCGTACAGGCCAAGGAGACCGGCGGCGTCTGCGCCCCGCCGCCCGCCCCCCGACCGGAGATCGCTGCGATCCTCTCCGCGCCGCTGCCCGAGGCGGCCCTCGCGGCCTCCGCCGAGCGGGCATCGGAGGCCCAGGCTGCGGCCGCCCGCAACGGTGAGGTGCCGCCGCCCGAGGAAAGCTCCACCGCCGACCGGCCCGGCCACGGTGGAAGGGGAGTCCCCACACCCAAGGACCTGGCGGGCAGCCTGCGCGGCCCCGGCCCCGGCCCCGGCCCCCAGCCCACCCAGCCGTCGCCCGCCAACGCCACGCTGCGCTGGTCCTCCGACAAGGGCTGGATGGAGCGCGGCGGACCGCTGGGCGAGCCCGCCGAAACCGCGTCCCTCCCGACGCTGGCCCAGCTCACCAGTGCCGAGCAGCGCTGGGCGGACCGGGAGGAGGACATCACCACCGTGGGCGGCGACCCCTTCGAGGTGGGCCAGGTCTTCGCCCGGCGCTGGATGGAGCGGCTGCCGGAGACCGCCCATCTGCAGAAGCTGTCGACCATGTATCCGCGCATCCCGCACCGCATCGACGGCGAACTGCTGCGGTACGCGGCACGGTTCGGCCTGCTCGCCCACAAGGACGACCAGATCGACGAGCACGACCGCTACGCGATCCGGGCCGGATTCTGGCGGGAGATCGATGTACGGGCCGCGGCGGAACACGCCCCGGCGGTGGAGCGGACGAGCCCGTCCGGCGACTGACGGCACAACGGTCACGCGGGCGGTCAACCCGGCCCGCGATTGCGGCGTCGACGTCCGACCGGCATGGCCCCGGGCGCAATACGGGGCATCCGACCCCGTACTCTCGTACCTCGTGAGTACGGGCACAGCACAGGCGCAGACGGCGACCGGGACCGTGTGCGCGGTGCGTGGTCTGGTCAAGACCTATCCCGCCGCCCGCGGCCGCCGGGGTGCACCCGCTACACCCGAGGTGCGCGCCACCGACGGGATCAGCCTGGATGTGCGGCGCGGCGAGATCTTCGGCCTCCTCGGCCCCAACGGCGCCGGAAAGTCCACCCTGGTGCGGCAGCTCACCGGGCTGATGAGGCCCGACTCCGGCAGCGTCACCGTGCTGGGCCACGATCTCGTACGCCATCCCGAGCGGGCCTCCCGGCTGATCGGATACCTCGGGCAGGAGTCCACCGCCCTCGACGAGCTGACCGTCTCGCTCGCCGCCGAGACCACCGGACGGCTGCGCGGCCTCGCGGTGCGGGACGCCCGCGCCGAGCGCGACGACGTACTCGACGAACTCGGCCTCACCGAGATCGCGGGACGCCCCCTGAAGAAGCTCTCCGGCGGACAGCGGCGGCTCGCCTGCTTCGCGGCCGCGTTGGTCGGCGAGCGGCCGGTGCTGGTGCTGGACGAGCCGACGACCGGCATGGACCCCGTCGCGAGGCGCGCCGTCTGGGCCGCCGTCGACCGGCGCCGGGCCGAACGCGGCACGACGGTGCTGCTCGTCACCCACAACGTCATCGAGGCCGAGACGGTTCTCGACCGGGTCGCCGTGATCGAACGCGGCAAGGTCATCGCCTGCGACACGCCGACCGGGCTCAAGGAACGTGTCGCCGGCGAAGTCCGGGTCGAGCTGGTGTGGCGCGAACGGGCGCCCCTGGACGTGCCCGAAGTGGCCGCGCTGCGCGGCTCGGCCCAGGAGTCCGGGCGGCGCTGGGTGCTGCGGCTCGGTCCCGACGAGGCACGGGCGGCGGTCGCCGCCGTGACCGGCGGCGCGGCCTTTGCCGCACTCGACGACTTCACGCTGGCGACGCCCAGCCTGGAGGACGTCTATCTCGCGCTCGGCGGGGACGCGACCAAGGGGCTGGTGAAGTCATGACCGCGGCGGGCGGGGGGACCGGATGCGCATGCGTGGCCGGGCAGCGAGCGAACAGGAGCAGCGCCAGGTGACGAGCATCGTTCCCGCGCAGGCGGTGACCGGACCCGTCCGGACCGCCGATGACGGCCGTGCCGGCCGCGACGGCCAGGAGGGGGCAGCTCCCGCGCCGCTCGCGCCACGGGCCCGGCTGTTCCCCTCGCTCGCGGCCGTCTACCGTGCCCAGCTGTCCAGGGCCAGGGTCGCCCGTATCCCGCTGCTCTTCGTCGCGACCTTCCAGTCCGTCGGGATCATGGTGCTGATGCGCGGGGTCGTCGACGGCGGCTCCGAGGCGCGCGCCGTTGTCGCCGGATCCAGCGTCCTCGTGGTGGCCTTCGTCGCGCTCAACCTGCTCGCCCAGTACTTCGGGCAGCTGCGGGCCGGCGGCGGACTCGACCACTACGCCACCCTGCCGGTGCCGCCTGCCGCTGTGGTGCTCGGTGCGGCCGGGGCGTACGCCTCGTTCACCGTGCCCGGCACGATCGTCACGGCCGTGGCGGGGAGCGTGCTGTTCGGACTGCCGCTGACGCATCTGTGGGTGCTCGTCGCCGTCATCCCGCTCTCCGGGGCGGCGCTCTCCGGGCTCGGTGCCGCGATGGGGCTGCTCGCGCCCCGGCAGGAGCTGGCCACGCTGCTCGGGCAGCTGGGCATGTCGGCGGCGTTGCTGCTCGGCGTCCTGCCGGCCGACCGGCTGCCCGGGCCTATCGGCTGGGCCCGCGATCTGCTGCCCTCCACGTACGGTGTCGAGGCGCTCTCCCGGTCCTTCGACACCCACCCCGACTGGGCGGTCGTCGCACTGGATCTCGCGGTCTGCGCCGTCGTCGGCGTCCTCTCGCTGGCTGCGGCCACCTGGGCGTACCGCAGGGCAGCGGTCCGGTGAGGCGCGGCACAGGGACGCCTGGCACGATGTCAAGGTGACCGCACCTCTGACACCGCCCAACCAGCCCTCGTCCAACGACCCCTGGCAGACCCCGCCGAAATGGGGTGGTCAGGGTGGGCCCGGTCGTCCCGGCGGCCCGGGTGGCTCCGATTCCGGCAGCCTGCTGGAGGCGCAGGAGGAGCGGGATCTCCGGTCGGATCTGCTGCGGGCCGCTGTGGTCACCGTTCTCGTGACCGCTGCGGGCATCGGGCTCGGACTCCTCTGGCTGTGGCTGGCCCCGCGGGTTCCGCTGATCTCCGACAACACGGCCGTCTACCTCAGCGACAGCGAGGGCGAGGAGGCGATCGGCGCAGACGGTACGTTCGTGCTGCTGGCACTGGCCTTCGGCGCTCTCTCCGCGGCGCTGGTCTTCTTGTTCCAGCGGCGTGGCGGAATCGCCCTGGTGGTGGGGCTCGCGCTGGGCGGGCTGCTCGGTTCGCTGCTGGCCTGGCGGCTGGGAGTGTGGCTCGGGCCGAACCAGGACGTGGTCGCACACGCGCGGGCGGTCGGCAAGGGCGTGGTCTTCGATGCGCCGCTCAAGCTGCGGGCGAAGGGGGCGTTGCTGGCGTGGCCGCTGGGGGCGATGGCGGTTCATCTCGGGTTGACGGCGTTGTTCGGGCCACGGGATCCGGAGCCGGAGTGGGGTGTGTTCCCGGGGTGGGCCGCGGGTGGATCTGTGCCGGGGGCGGGGCCGTCGTCCGCGGGCGGGGGTGTGCCGCCTGTGCCGCCGGCTGAGTCCTAGGCGGGGTACGGGGTGCGGGGTGCCGGTACGGGGTAGGCCGCTGCGCGGGGCTTGTCCTCTGCCCGCCCCTTCCCGAACCGGGGCTCCGCCCGGACCCCGGTCCTCAAGCGCCGGGCGGGCCGGAAGTACCCTCAAGCGCCGGGCTGAAAGGCGCCCAGGGGGGCTACCCCCGGCCGATCTCCGCGAACACCGCCCCCGTCAGGGACGCCAGATCCGTGGGGGAGAGTTCGACCTCCAGGCCGCGGCGGCCCGCCGAGACGCAGATTGTTTCGTGGGACTGTGCCGACGCGTCCAGCACCGTACGCAGCCGCTTCCGCTGGCCCAGGGGGGAGATGCCGCCCCGTACGTAGCCGGTGGTGCGTTCTGCGGCTGTCGGGTCGGCCATCGCGGCTCGTTTGCCGCCCACCGCGGAGGCCAGGGCCTTGAGGTCCAGGGAGCCGGCCACCGGGACGACCGCCACGGTGAGTGTGCCGTCGACGTCCGCGACCAGGGTCTTGAAGACCCGGTCGGAGGAGACGCCCAGTGCCTCGGCCGCCTCCTCGCCGTAGGAGGCCGACGCCGGGTCGTGGTCGTAGGCGTGGACGGTGAACGCCGTGCCGGCCGCGGTCAATGCGACCGTTGCCGGGGTGCCGCCGGACTGCTGCTTCTTCGGCTTCTTCGCCACGGGGGAGGGTCCTCGGGTCGGTCGTCAGTCAGTTGGGGTGGGTCGGGGCACGCGTCAGGTCCACCGCGGGCAGGGACGGCAGATGTCGGATGACGGCGGTCTCGGAGCGCAGCAGTGTCAGTTCCTCGCGCAGTCGGGTCGCGGTGTCGGGTGCCTGGAGCAGCCGCTGCTTGCACGGGATGTCGAATACGGCCGCCGCCGCGACCAGGTAGGAGACGACGGAGGGGTCGTCGGGCAGGTCCGCACCCGTCGTCAGGGAGCGTTCGCTCGCCCCGGCCAGTCGCTTCTGGTAGTTGCGGAAGGCCCGCAGGACGCCCTCGGCGAGTGCGCCGGCCTCCTCGCCGGGTTCCTCGTCCAGCTCTTCGAGTTCGGCCGTCAGATAGGGGCCGCTCGCGTCGACGGAGAGCAGCTTGACCCGGGTGGTGCCGGTCGCGAGGACCTCGAAGCTGCCGTCCGGCCGTTCCCGGATCTTCGCCGCGTCGGCGATGCAGCCGACCCGGTGGAAAGTCTGGATCGGATCGGGGCCGAAGCCGTCCGCGGGACCGCGCTCGGCGGGGGTGCTCACCGCCTCCGGCATTCCGGCGGCCGTCGGGGCGACCTCGCGGCCGTCGCGGATCGCGACCACGGCGAAGCGGCGGGGTTCGTCGGCGTCGGTCTTCAGCAGCTCGCGCATCATGGCGCGATAACGCTCTTCGAAGACGTTCAGCGGCAGCACGAGGCCGGGAAACAGCACCGCGTTCAGCGGGAACAGAGGCAGGCGAGCGGTGGTCACAACGGTCAAGCGTAATGGCCGCGGGGCCGACCACGATCGGCCCGGCCCGACAAGGGCATCGCACAGGCCACCCGGAGCCGCGCCTCGTCCCTCGCGTCGAGGAACCGGCCGAGCGGATCGTCGGAGACCGACGACCACGGGAACGACGCCGCATGGAGTCCGATCTGCCGGAACTGTTCCAGCGCCTCGCTCCAGCGGCCCCGCGCGACCAGCACGTACGCCAGCAGGTTGCGGACCTCGGCGGGCCAGGGATCGCCGGGCGCGAACGAGGCGGACAGCGTGATCGCCAGATTGGCTGCCGCGTCGATCCGTTCCTCCTGTACCGAGGTGGTCCGTAGGTCCGGCCCCTCGATCAGCAGGGCGAAGGCGGCCCGCAGCGGCAGCGCCTGCACCAGCGAGCTGGGCAGTGAGTCCTCGGCGGCCCGCTCGGCGAAGTCGAAGCACTCGCGGTGCGAGCCGTACCACGCGGCGGAGAGGTACCGCAGCGCCGCGACATGGCAGCCGTAGTGGTGCGAGGAGCGCTGGATCGCCTGCTCCCACAGCGCTTCGAACGTGGTGTGTGTGGCATGGGTGCCGCGCGCATGGTCGAGCGCGAGCCGCCACGGCACCGGGTCGCGGGGGTCGCTCTCGGCCGCCGCGGTGATCAGCGGTCCCACCTCGCGCAGCTGCTCTGCCCGGACGGGCGACTCCCAGGCCCGGCGGACCGCCAGCTCCGCCTTGACGAGCAGCGCGTCCGGGTCGTGCGGTGCGGCGGCGAGCCAGTCGGTCAGCCATCCGTCGCGGTTGCGGGCGAACGTGGCGAGCCGGCTGAGGTAGCGGTCACGGTTCTCCCACTCGGCGCCGTCCCGGGTGGTGGCGAGGAGTTTCGCGGCCGGTTCGTACTCCCCGAGGGCGGCGGCGACAAGCGCCGGGGAGAGCCGTTCGTCGGGGGCGTCGAGCAGCACCACATCGTCCGCGGGCAGTCCGGCGGACCCCTGGGGGGAGCGCCGGATCGTGCGCGCGGTACGGAGCAGAGCGCGAAGGAATGGCATGGTGCGGACCATTGAAAAGCGCTGGTCGGGACGGCGCCAGGGGGGCGCTGTGAAGCTTTGGTGCCGAGTGGATGGGTTGTATCGAGCTGGGTCAATATAAGGTAAAGGAAAGCGGGGAATCTGGCTTGTTTCCACCGATCCGGCCATCGGTCTCCGACACTTCGGCCGTGGTTCGACGGATCGTTCGACCACGGCCTCCGGCCACCGCGACGGCCGCTGCGCAGAAGGGCTTCGGCCGGTCGGACGGTCGGTCGTCCGGCCGGCCGTGGCCGGATTCCGGTCAGCCCCGGCGCAGCAGCCGTGAGGCGCCCGCCGCGACCGTCGTGGCCAGTATCCAACCCAGCAGGACGAGCACGGCCGCCGCCCACTGCCAGCCGCCCTCCATCCGCCAGTAACCGTCCTGGCCGAGATTGATGACCGGTACCAGCAGATCCAGTGCGTACAGCGCCGGATTCCACTGCGGATGCTCATCCTGTTTGATCGCCGCCGGGACGTGCTGGGCGAAGGCCAGCGCACCCGCCGCCCACAGCACCGCCATCCACACCGCGGCCCGCCCCGGCCGGTAGCCGTACGCCACCGTCCAGTCCTGGAGGAAGCCCCAGAGCTTCGCGGCGGGCGGCAGCGTCTCGCGGCGCCGCCGCTGCTTGGCCAGCAGCACCTCGCGGGCGTCCGCGTCCTCCCCGCAGTTGCGCAGCACCGTGGCGAGGCGTTCGTACGGCTCCGGTACGTACTCCGGGGTTGCCGCCGCCACCCACTCCAGGCGCCGGGAGAGCGGGAAGTGCCCGTACGGGACGAGGTTCTCGTACACGAAACCGCCCATCGCCAGACCGCCGGGCCCCGGCCAACTGGTCGACACATCGATCAGCGTGACGACCTTCGCGCCGTTCAGAACGACCCGGCCCTCCTCCGGCCGTTCCGCGTTGAAACGCAGCTCCGGGGCGACGATCCGGCGCAGCGACAGCTCCTCGTGCCTGGCCAGAACGAACCGTGCCTTGTGCAGATCGACCGCGTCGCCGAACCGTCCGTCGTCCAGGCGCACCCCGCCGCGGCACTCGAAGATCTGCGAACGCGTACCGCGCGCCGGGGTCGGCGCCATGACGATGCCGTACGGGGGAGTGGTGCCCTGGTTCCCGGTGTCGATGCTCACCCACGCCTCGCTCATGTACAGCGTCCGCTCCACGGTCAGCTGAGGGGCGTTCAGCGCGCGCCGCCCCTCCCTGCCCCGCAGCCGGCTGCCGCGCAGACTCAGCGAACCGCCGACCTTCGCCCCGCGCAGGCTCAGCTCGCCGCGCGCCTCGACCATTTCCGCCTGCAGGTCCTGGGCGACCGCCAGCCCGTCACCGGCCAGGGCCCGCCCGTTGCGGTCGGGGCCGATCTCGATCTGGTTGATCAGCAGATCGGTGCCGATCTGTGCGTCGGTGAGCCTGATCCCGCGCTTGATGCGGCAGCGCGGCAGATGCAGATCGCCCTCGGTGCGCAACCGGGCCGCCTCCAGCCGCGGCATCGCGCAGCCGACCATCCGCAACGTCGTGAAATGGCATTCGGGCAGCACCACCTCACTCTCGAAGCGGCAGCCGGTCAGCTCGACGTACGGCGCGACGCGCCCGCCCGCGAGATCCAGCGTCCCGGTGATCCGTACACCCCGGAGCTTCAGCGCGGCGACCCGGCCGGGCCGCGGTGGTGGCCCGGACAGCAGCAGCCGGGCGACGACGCGCCCGTTCACACTGCGCTCCGGCCCCCAGGCGCGCGGCGCGAACGGATCGTCCCGCGCGGGGTCGCGGGCGCGCAGATCGTAGGTGCTGCCGTTCCGGAAGGCCTGCCACATGCCCAGCTCGGCCGCGCTGAGACCGTCCGGAAAATCGCCGTCGTGCGGTTCGGTCACGGGGTGCCCCTTCCGCTCGGAGCTGTTCTTCCCTCTGGGTGACGACGTGAACGCTATTGGTCAGCAGTGACACCCGGGAGATGTATCAGCCAGTGATACGGGCGACCGGACGCCGGAGGCGGTCTGCGAGAATTGCGGTGTGATCTCTCGAATCGATCTGCGCGGCGATGTCCTCCCCGAGGGTGGAGCCCTGCGCGACCTGCTGCCCCGTGCCGAGTTCGACGTGGAAGCCGCCCTGGAGACGGTGCGGCCCATCTGCGAGGACGTACGTCATCGTGGCTCGGCGGCAGTGATCGAGTGGGGGGAGAAGTTCGACGGCGTACGGATCGACTCGATCCGCGTTCCGGCCGAGGCGATCGCCGAGGCGCTGGAGCGGCTCGACCCCGCCGTACGGGCCGCCCTCGAGGAATCGATCCGCCGTGCCCGCCTCGTCCACCGTGAGCAGCGCCGCACCACGCACACCACCCAGGTCGTCCCCGGCGGCACCGTCACCGAGAAGTGGGTGCCGGTCGAGCGCGTCGGGCTGTACGTACCGGGCGGGCGCTCCGTCTACCCGTCCTCCGTCGTCATGAACGTCGTACCGGCCCAGGAGGCGGGTGTCGAGGGCATCGCCGTGGCATCCCCGCCGCAGAAGGACTTCGACGGTCTGCCGCACCCGACGATCCTCGCCGCCTGCGCCCTGCTCGGCGTCGACGAGGTGTACGCGGCCGGCGGCGCCCAGGCCGTCGCGATGTTCGCGTACGGAACGGCCGAATGTCTTCCGGTGAACCTCGTCACCGGCCCCGGCAACATCTATGTCGCCGCCGCCAAGCGCCTCCTCAAGGGCCGGATCGGCATCGACGCCGAGGCGGGCCCCACCGAGATCGCGATCCTCGCCGACTCCACCGCCGACCCGGTGCACGTCGCCGCCGACCTGATCAGCCAGGCCGAACACGACCCGATGGCCGCCGCCGTCCTCGTCACCGACTCCGAGGAACTGGCCGCAGCCACCGAGGCCGAGCTGAAGCCGCAGGTCGCCGCGACGAAGCACATCACCGACCGGATCGAGCCCGCACTGGCCGGCCGCCAGTCCGCGATCGTCCTGGTCAACGACCTGGAGGACGGCCTCAAGGTCGTCGACGCGTACGCCGCCGAGCACCTGGAGATCCAGACCGCCGACGCCGCCGCGCTCGCCGACCGGGTCCGCAACGCCGGGGCGATCTTCGTCGGCCCATGGGCCCCGGTCTCGCTCGGCGACTACTGCGCGGGCTCCAACCACGTCCTGCCGACCGGTGGCTGCGCCTGTCACTCCTCGGGCCTGTCCGTGCAGTCCTTCCTGCGCGGCATCCACATCGTCGACTACACGCGCGATGCGCTCGCCGAGGTCACCCACCATGTCGTGACCCTCGCCGAGGCGGAGGACCTCCCCGCCCACGGCGCCGCGCTCAAGGCCAGGTTCGGCGGAGAGGTTCCACAGCAGTGACGCACAGCAACACCACCCGCATCGACGATCTCCCGATCCGCGACGAACTGCGCGGCAAGTCCCCGTACGGGGCGCCGCAGCTCGACGTACCCGTGCGGCTGAACACCAACGAGAACCCGTACCCGCTGCCCGAGGCGCTTGTCGACCGGATCGCCGAGCGCGTCCGCGAGGCCGCCCGCGACCTCAACCGCTACCCCGACCGGGACGCCGTGGAGCTCCGTACGGAGCTGGCCCGCTACCTCAGCCGCACCGCCGGGCACGAGGTCGCCCTCGCCAACGTCTGGGCGGCCAACGGCTCCAACGAAGTGCTCCAGCAATTGCTGCAGACCTTCGGCGGCCCGGGGCGCACCGCGATCGGCTTCGAGCCCTCGTACTCCATGCACGCCCTCATCGCCCGCTCCACCGGCACCGGCTGGATCTCCGGACCGCGCAACGAGGACTTCACCATCGACGTCGAGGCCGCCCGGAAGACCATCGCCGAGCACCGGCCCGACGTCGTCTTCATCACCTCGCCCAACAACCCCACCGGCACCGCCGTCGACGCCGAGACCGTACTCGCGCTGTACGAGGCCGCCCAGGCGGCCAAGCCGTCGATGGTCGTCGTCGACGAGGCGTACGGCGAGTTCAGCCACCACGCCTCGCTGCTCCCGCTGATCGAGGGCCGGCCGAACATGGTGCTCTCGCGCACCATGTCGAAGGCGTTCGGCGCCGCCGGTCTGCGCCTCGGCTACCTCGCCGCCGACCCGGCCGTCGTCGACGCGGTCCAGCTGGTGCGCCTGCCATACCACCTGTCCTCCGTCACCCAGGCCACCGCGCTCGCCGCCCTGGAGCACACGGATACGCTGCTGGGATACGTCGCGCAGCTCAAGAGCGAGCGCGACCGGATCGTCACCCGGCTGCGCGCTCTCGGCTACGACGTCACCGACTCGGACGCCAACTTCGTCCAGTTCGGCCGCTTCGCCGACAGCCACACCGCCTGGCAGCAGATCCTCGACCGGGGCGTCCTGGTCCGGGACAACGGCGTACCGGGATGGCTGCGGGTCTCCGCGGGCACCCCGGCAGAGAACGACGCGTTCCTCGATGCGGTACGCGAACTGAAGAAGGAGCACGACGCATGACTCGCGCGGCCCGCGTAGGAAGAGTCGAACGCACCACCAAGGAAACCTCGGTACTCGTCGAGATCAACCTCGACGGCACCGGCAAGGTAGAGGTGTCGACCGGGGTCGGCTTCTACGACCACATGCTCGACCAGCTCGGCCGGCACGGACTCTTCGACCTCACGGTCAAGACCGACGGTGACCTGCACATCGACTCGCACCACACCATCGAGGACACCGCCCTCGCCCTGGGCGCCGCGTTCAAGCAGGCCCTCGGCGACAAGGTCGGCATCTACCGTTTCGGAAACTGCACCGTCCCGCTGGACGAGTCGCTGGCCCAGGTCACCGTCGACCTGTCCGGACGCCCGTACCTCGTGCACACCGAGCCCGAGAACATGGCGCCCATGATCGGCGAGTACGACACGACGATGACCCGGCACATACTGGAGTCCTTCGTCGCCCAGGCGCAGATCGCCCTGCACGTCCACGTGCCGTACGGGCGCAATGCCCACCACATCGTGGAGTGCCAGTTCAAGGCGCTCGCCCGCGCCCTGCGCTACGCCAGTGAGCACGACCCGCGCGCTGCCGGAATTCTTCCTTCCACGAAGGGCGCGCTGTGACCGGCCTCAACACCATCCTGATCCTGGTAGGCCTGTTCCTGGCCGGCGGGGTCTACTCCTTCTCGAAGCAGAAGATGCCCAAGGGCGTCATCGTCCTGCTCGGGCTCGCGTCCGTGATGTGCCTGGTAGCAGGCGTCATGCGGATCCAGGGACTCTGGGACTGAGGTACGACTTGTGAGCGACAAGAAGAAGAGCGACAAGAAGAAGGTCGTCGTCTTCGACTACGGCTTCGGCAATGTCCGGTCCGCCGAGCGGGCCCTCGCCCATGTCGGCGCGGATGTCGAGATCACCCGCGACTACGAGAAGGCGATGAACGCCGACGGGCTGCTGGTGCCCGGCGTCGGTGCGTTCTCCGCCTGCATGGATGGGCTGAAGAAGGCCCGCGGTGAATGGATCATCGACCGCAGGCTCTCCGGCGGCCGCCCCGTCATGGGCATCTGCGTCGGTATGCAGATCCTCTTCGAGCGCGGCATCGAGCACGGTGTGGAGACGGAGGGGCTGGACGAATGGCCCGGCACCGTCGCCCCGCTGAAGGCCCCGATCGTCCCGCACATGGGCTGGAACACCGTGCGGTCCCCCGAGGACTCCCAGCTCTTCGCAGGTCTCGACCCCGAGGCCCGGTTCTACTTCGTGCATTCCTACGCCGTGCACGACTGGAGCCTGGAGGTCACCAACGCCAAGATCCGCGCACCCCGGGTCACCTGGGCCACCCACGGCGAGCCGTTCGTCGCGGCCGTGGAGAACGGCGCCCTGTGGGCCACCCAGTTCCACCCCGAGAAGTCCGGCGATGCCGGCGCCCAGCTGCTGACCAACTGGATTGAGACGCTGTAATGCCGAAGCTTGAACTCCTCCCCGCCGTCGATGTCCGCGACGGCCAGGCCGTCCGCCTGGTCCACGGCGAGTCCGGCTCCGAGACCTCCTACGGTGACCCCCTGCAGGCCGCCCTCGCCTGGCAGCAGGCGGGCGCCGAATGGCTGCATCTGGTCGACCTGGACGCCGCGTTCGGCACCGGTGACAACCGGGCGCAGATCGCCGAGGTCGCCCGCTCCATGGACATCAAGGTCGAGCTCTCCGGCGGCATCCGCGACGACGCCTCGCTCGCCGCGGCCCTCGCCACCGGCTGCACCCGGGTCAACCTCGGCACCGCCGCCCTGGAGACCCCTCAGTGGGTCGCCAAGGTCATCGCCGAACACGGTGACAAGATCGCCGTCGGCCTCGACGTCCGCGGCACGACACTGCGCGGCCGCGGCTGGACCCGCGACGGCGGCGACCTCTACGAGACGCTCGCCCGCCTCGACTCCGAGGGCTGCGCCCGCTACGTCGTCACCGACATCGCCAAGGACGGCACGCTCCAGGGCCCCAACCTGGAACTCCTGAAGAACGTCTGCGCCGCCACGGACAAGCCCGTCGTCGCCTCGGGCGGCGTCTCCTCGCTCGACGACCTGCGGGCCATCTCCTCGCTCGTCCCGGACGGCGTCGAGGGCGCGATCGTCGGCAAGGCGCTGTACGCGAAGGCGTTCACCCTCGAAGAAGCGCTGCAGGTGGTCTCCGGATGAGCGACTCCGTCAACCGCATCTCCTCCGGCGCCCCCTGGGAGGACAAATTCGGCTACTCCCGCGCGGTCGAGCTGCCGAACGGCCTCGTCCTGGTCGCCGGCTGCACGTCGGTGGAGAACGGGCAGATCTCCGCGGGCGGCCCGTACGAGCAGACCGTCACCTCCTTCAAGGTCGCCTTCGACGCGCTGAAGCAGCTCGGTCTGGGCCGTGAGGACGTCGTCCGCACCCGGATGTACATCACGCACGCCCGGGACGTGGACGAGGTCGGCCGCGCCCACAAGGAGCTCTTCGACGACGTCCGCCCCGCCGCGTCGATGATCATCGTGTCCGGTTTCGTGGACCCGAGCCTGGTCGTCGAGGTCGAGGTCGAGGCCTACCGGGCAGGTGCGCGGTGACTCTCGCGGTACGCGTCATTCCGTGCCTGGACGTCGACAACGGCCGGGTCGTCAAGGGCGTCAACTTCCAGAACCTGCGCGACGCGGGCGACCCCGTCGAGATGGCGAAGCTGTACGACGCCGAGGGCGCCGACGAGCTGACCTTCCTGGACATCACCGCGTCCAGCGGCGACCGGGAGACCACCTACGACGTGGTGCGCCGCACCGCCGAGCAGGTCTTCATCCCGCTCACGGTCGGCGGCGGCGTCCGTACCGCCGACGATGTCGACAAGCTGCTGCGGGCCGGTGCGGACAAGGTCGGCGTCAACACCGCGGCCATCGCCCGCCCGGACCTCATCCGGGAGATCGCCGAGCGCTTCGGCCGCCAGGTCCTGGTGCTCTCCGTGGACGCCCGGCGCACGCCCGCGGGCACCTTCGAGGTCACCACGCACGGCGGCCGCAGGGGCACCGGCCTGGACGCCATCGAATGGGCGCACCGGGCCGCCGAGCTGGGCGCGGGCGAGATCCTGCTCAACTCGATGGATGCGGACGGCACCAAGGACGGCTACGACACCGAGATGATCGCGGCGGTACGGGAGCACGTGACCGTCCCCGTCATCGCCTCCGGAGGCGCGGGCCGGCTCGCGGACTTCGCGCCGGCCATCGCGGCGGGCGCCGACGCGGTGCTCGCCGCGTCCGTCTTCCACTTCGGTGATCTGCGGATCTCCGAGGTCAAGGGCGCGCTCAGGGAGGCCGGACACCCGGTCCGCTGACCGCAGCACTCATCGATCGCCGGGTGGAGCCGTTTTTCGGCTCCACCCGGCGATCGGCGTTCCGAGGGCGGTCGCGTCGCTTCTCCGGTCGCGGCAGCGCACTGCAAAACCCGCAACTTTTATTGCGCAATAAAGATTGCGCAAGTTTTCCTTCCTGTCTACGGTGGAGGGCATGGCAAGCAATGAATCGCGCCGGATCTCGGATCTGGGGACCCTGAAGGCGTTCGGGCACCCGCTGCGGATGAAGCTCTACCGGGCGCTCTACATCACCCGTAAGGCCACCGCCTCCCAGCTCGCCGAGCGGGTCGACGAGCAGGTCTCGCTGGTCAGTTACCACCTGCGCAAGCTCGCCGACCACGGTCTGATCGAGGAGGCCGAGCAGCAGGGCAAGGACGGCCGCGAGCGCTGGTGGCAGCCCGCCTCGAAGGGGCTGACCTTCCACGAGGAGGACTTCAGCGACGCACCCGAGAAGGTCGCCACCCACGCCGCTGTTGGCCGGCTCTCGTTCGACCAGCACGTCGAGCTGTACCGCCGCTACATCGATTCGGCCCAGAGCTGGCCACAGGAGTGGCGCAGCGCCGCCTCCGGCTCCGAGTACCTGGCCCGGCTCACTGCCGAGGAGCTCGCCGCGCTCAGCCGTGAGGTGCACCAGGTGATCGACCGGTACGAGGAGCTCGGCCGTGCCCGCGACGAGGCGGGCGACACGGAGGGGCGCGAGAACGTCGCCATGCACCTGTACGGATTCCCGTTCCGCATCTGAGCCGGCACCCCCGAGAGGACGACCTTCATGACTGTCACCGCCACGGCCACGGAAGCTCCCGAACGCCCCGCCCACCGCGACGGCAACGTCCTGCGCTGGCTCGGCGCCTACACCGCTTCGATGATCGGCGACAGCGTCTACTACATGGCGCTCGCCTGGGCCGCCGCCCGCACCGGCAGCGCCACCCAGACCGGACTCGTCCTCGCCGTCGGTTCCATACCCAGGGCCTTACTGATGCTCGGCGGGGGAGTGCTCGCCGACCGGATCGGACCGCGCCGCGTCGTCATCGGCAGCGACGCCGCCCGCTGCCTGGTCGTGCTGGGCCTGGCGGGCGCGCTGCTGCTCACCTCGCCCGCCGTGTGGATGCTGATCGCCGTCGCGCTCGTCTTCGGTGTGGTCGACGCCCTCTTCCTGCCCGCCGTCGGCGCGCTGCCGCCCCGGATCACCGCCGCAGGACAGCTGGCCCGAGTCCAGGGGCTGCGCGGACTCGCCGCCCGTACCGCCAATGTCGTCGGCGCTCCGCTCGGCGGCGTCGCGGTGGCCGTCGGCGGCCCGAGGCTCGCGTTCGCCGCGGCCGGGGTGCTCTTCGCCGTATCACTGCCGCTGCTCCTGTCCCTGCGGATCAGCCCACTGCCCGCCCGGGAAGCCGCCGAACCGTCCGGCACCGCCTGGCACGACCTGGCCGACGGGCTGCGCCACATCCGCCGTCACCCGGTGCTCGGACCGCTGATGCTCGCCGTCGCCCTCAGCGAACTGGGCTTCGCGGGCCCGCTCAACCTCGGACTGATCCTGCTCGTCCGCGAGCGCGGCTGGGGCGCGTCCGGCATGGGCTGGATCGTCGCCGCGTTCGGCATCGGCGCCGGCGCGTCGGCCCTGCTGCTCGCCGTGCGCGGCCGGGTTCCACGGGCCGGGCTGGTGATGTGCCTGACCGTGCTCGTGGGTGCGGTGGCCATCGGGGTCTTGGCCTACGCCCCCTCGGTGGGCCTCGCCGCCGCCGTCGCCGTCTGCGTCGGACTCTTCGGGGGCCTCGGGGGCGCGCTGTGCGGCGCCCTGACCCAGACCGTCACCGACCCCGCCTACCTGGGCCGGGTCACCTCGGTCTCGACGCTCTTCACCCACGCGATCGCCCCGCTCAGCTACCCGGTCACGGGAGCCGCCGTTGCCGCCTGGGGGACGGGCCCGGTCTTCGTCACCAGCGCCGCGGTGTGCGCGGCAGGGGCGGCGGCCGGTCTGGCCTTCACCCGGCTGCGCCGCGCGGAACTCCCGCGCTGACCCGTCCCTGTACGCCCTACATCCCCAGCTCCGCCGTGTGCAGCCGGGCCACCGCCTCCTTGTCGCCCTCGAGGTCCACCGTTGCCGCGTCCTGCCGGCCGAACACGAAGAGCAGCAGCTCGCCCGGCTCGCCGGTGACCGTCACCACCGGGGTGCCCTTGTGCGCCACCGCCGTCTGGCCGTCCGGGCGGCGCAGCACCAGCCCCACCGGGGATCTGCGGCCCAGCAGCCGGGCCGTCTTCTCGGCGCGCGACCAGAGCACATCGGCGAAGACCGGGTCCAGCCCCCGCCGCGACCAGTCCGGCTGGGCCCGGCGCACATCCTCGGCGTGGACGTAGAACTCGACGGTGTTGGCGGCCTCGTCGATCTGCTTCAGGCCGAACGGGGACATCCGCGGTGGTCCGGTACGGATCAGCTGGATCAGCTCCTCGTACGGCTTCGCCGCGTACTCCGCCTGCACCCGTTCGAGGCGGTTCTTCAGCACGCCCAGCACCACCCCGCCCGCCGCGTCCGGCCGGCGCTCGCGGACCACCACATGGGCGGCCAGGTCCCGGGTCGTCCAGCCGTGGCACAGGGTCGGGGCTTCCGGTCCCGCCGCCTCCAACAGGTCGGCGAGCAGAAGTCGTTCACGCTTCGCATGGGTCGACATGCTCGCCAGCGTACGACCGCCGCACGCGGTCCGCCCAGTGGACATTGCACAGAACCGCTCCCGCGACCACGGCACAATGGGCGCATGACCAGCGCGCCCACGCCCAGCACTCCGCCGCCGTCCGGCAACCTCGACCCGGCCATCGCCGCCCGCCTCAAGCGCGGTGCCGACGGCCTCGTCCCGGCGATCGCCCAGCAGTACGACACCGGTGAGGTGCTGATGCTCGGCTGGATGGACGACGAGGCCCTGCACCGCACCCTCACCACCGGCCGCTGCACCTACTGGTCCCGCAGCCGTCAGGAGTACTGGGTCAAGGGCGACACCTCGGGCCACATCCAGCAGGTCAAGTCCGTCGCCCTCGACTGCGACGCCGACACCGTCCTCGTCAAGGTCGACCAGACGGGTGCCGCCTGCCACACCGGCGACCGCACCTGCTTCGACGCAGACGTCCTCCCGCTCGCTCAGTAGGGTCAGCCGTCATGGATCTCGATACCTTCCGCAAGCTGGCCGTCGACCGGCGCGTCATCCCCGTCAGCCGCCGGCTCCTCGCGGACGGCGACACCCCGGTCGGGCTCTACCGCAAACTCGCGGGCGAGCGCACCGGCACCTTCCTCCTCGAATCCGCGGAGAACGGCCGCACCTGGTCGCGCTACTCCTTCATCGGGGTACGCAGCGCCGCCACCCTCACCGCCCGCGACGGACAGGCCCACTGGCTGGGCACCCCGCCCGTCGGCGTCCCCGTGGACGGCGACCCGCTGCAGGCCCTGCGCGCCACCATTGAGACCCTGCACACCCCCCACGACCTGGTCGTCCACGACCGGCTGCCCCCGTTCACCGGCGGCATGGTCGGCTATCTGGGTTACGACATCGTGCGCCGCCTGGAGAAGATCGGCGACAGCGTCGAGGACGACCTCCACGTTCCCGAGCTGACCATGCTGCTCACCTCGGACCTGGCCGTACTCGACCACTGGGACGGCAGCGTCCTGCTGATCGCCAACGCGATCAACCACAACGACCTCGCGACCGGCGCCGACGAGGCGTACGCGGACGCCGTCGCCCGTCTCGACGCCATGGAGCAGGATCTCTCGCGCCCCGTCGAGAACGCCCCCGCCGCCCTCCCGCCGTCCGAGCTCCCCCCGTACACCGCGCTGTGGGGCGGCAAGGCGTACCAGGACGCCGTCGAGGACGTGAAGGAACGCATCAGGGCCGGTGAGGCCTTCCAGGTCGTCCCCTCCCAGCGCTTCGAAACCCCGTGCACGGCAAGCGCGTTGGACGTCTACCGGGTGCTGCGCGCCACCAACCCGTCGCCGTACATGTACCTCTTCCGCTTCGACGGCTTCGACGTCGCGGGCTCCAGCCCGGAAGCCCTCGTCAAGGTCGAGGACGGACGGGCCATGGTCCACCCGATCGCCGGTACCAGGCACCGCGGCGCCACCCCGCAGGAGGACCAGGCGCTCGCCGACGAACTCCTCGCCGACCCGAAGGAACGCGCCGAGCATCTGATGCTCGTCGACCTCGGCCGCAACGACCTGGGGCGGGTCTGTGAACCCGGCAGCGTCGAAGTCGTCGACTTCATGTCGATCGAGCGGTACTCGCACGTGATGCACATCGTCTCCACCGTCACCGGCCGCGTCGCCGAGGGCCGCTCCGCCTTCGACGTCCTCACCGCGTGCTTCCCCGCGGGCACCCTCTCCGGCGCTCCCAAGCCCCGCGCGATGCAGATCATCGAGGAGCTCGAACCGACCCGCCGCGGGCTGTACGGAGGCTGCGTCGGCTACCTCGACTTCGCCGGGGACTCCGATACCGCCATCGCGATCCGGACCGCCCTGCTCCGCGACGGCACGGCATATGTCCAGGCCGGAGCAGGTGTCGTCGCCGACTCCGACCCGGTCGCCGAGGACACCGAGTGCCGCAACAAGGCCGCCGCGGTGCTCCGCGCGGTGCATACGGCCAACCGGCTCCACGGAGCATGAGGCGGTAAGGGATAGTGGAGTACGTGAGTGCCGTCCCCGTACCCCAGCCCCGTGCCCGAGCCGTCACCGCGTCCGACGTCGCGGGAAGTCGCCGCAGCCTGGCCGCCGGCCTGCTCCTCGGGGCGGCCGGCGCCACCGTCGTCCTGCTCGCCTCCGGCCAGACGTGGGCCGAGGGCCGGGCGGCCGTCGGTGGCGGCTCCCTGCCGCTGACCGCCGACGGCCAGGACGTCACCGGCCTGCCGGCGGCCCTCGCCATAGTCGGTCTGGCCGCCCTCGTCGCCGTCTTCGCCGTCCGCAGCGGCGCGCGGCTGATCGTCGCCGGGCTCCTCGCCCTCAGCGGCCTCGGTGCCGGACTGAGCGCCTACCTCGGTGCCTCCGACAGCTCGGCGCTCGACGAGAAGGCCGCGCAGACCACCGGCGACGCCTCGGCGACCATCGAAGCCCTCAGCCACACCGCGTGGCCCTACGTCACCGCAGCCGGCGGCCTGCTGATCCTGCTCGCCGGGCTGCTCGCCCTGCGGTACGGGAAGCTCTGGCCCACCATGTCGGGACGGTACGAACGGGACGGCACCCCCCGCCCCCGCAAGGCTGCCCGCACCGCCCCGGACCCGGACCGGCCCGAGGACCTGTGGAAGGCCCTGGACCGCGGCGAGGACCCGACGCGCGAGGCATGACCCCCCAGCTCACGTCGTACACGCACGTACGGGACAATGAAGCCGAGCTTTCTGCACAGCGGCACCAACAGCGGCACCAGCTTTGCGTACAGCGATACCAACAGCGCATCACCAACAAGGAGCAACTCATGGCGGGCAGCAGCCACGGACACACCCCGGCCGCCTGGACCGGTGTCATCATCTCCTTCATCGGCTTCTGCGCCGCAGGCGTCTTCATGGTCGCGGCCAACCCGATCGGCTTCTGGGCCGGTATCGCCGTCATCCTCCTCGGCGGGATCGTCGGCCTCGCGATGAAGGCCGCGGGCCTCGGCATGCCGAAGGAGTCGGAGGAGATGGCCCAGGCCAGGGCTCGCGCCGGGCAGGCCCAGATCTCCTGACGCACGCCGCACCCGTACGAATGCGAGGCGCAGCCCGGCCCGGGCTGCGCCTTTCCGCATCAGCGGGGACAATCACCGAGTGGACGCATCGCCTACTCCAGCCGCCGCACCGTCGGCGCCGGGCTCCCGGCCCGCCCCATGCCACCCGCCGATGTCCGGACATCCACTGATGCCCGACCCGCAGCCGTCCCCGCCGGTCTTCCCTCCGGCCCCTGCCCCCGTCTCGCGTTTCCGGCGGCTCGCCACCCCGGTGGGAGTCATGGCCGCCGTCATCGGGGCGTTCGGCTACGTCGGTGCCGTCGATCCCAATCAGCCGGGCCACTACCCGGTCTGCCCACTGCTCCGGTTCACCGGCCTGTACTGCCCGGGCTGCGGCGGGCTGCGCAGTGCCCACGCCGTCGCGAACGGCGACATCGCCGCTGCCCTCGGCTCCAATGCGCTCGCCGTCGTCGGCTATGGGATCTTCGCCGTCCTCTGGGTGGTCTGGATGGCCCGCGCCTCCCGGGGCAGGCCCATGAGCATCGCCGCGAAGCCCGTCGTCTGGTGGGGGATCGGGGCCGTGCTGCTGATCTTCTCGATCGTCCGGAATCTGCCGTTCGGATCGGTGTTGGCACCTTGAATGCCCAGGTAATGGGACATTCGACGACTGGATTCGGGCCCTTCGGCCTCCTGCGGATAGCATTGACATGGCTGATCCTGTTCCCTCATCACCGTCCCGGAAGGGGGCCGCTCGCGTGAGTGTGCTCGACGAGATCATCGATGGCGTACGCGCCGACCTCGCAGAGCGGCAGGCGCGTGTCAGCCTCGACGAGCTGAAGGAACGCGCGGCGCGCGCTCCTGCCGCCAAGGACGGAGTCGCCGCCCTGCGCGGCGAGGGCGTGACCGTCATCTGCGAGGTCAAGCGCTCAAGCCCCTCCAAGGGGGCACTTGCCGCGATCGCCGACCCGGCCGCGCTCGCCGCGGACTACGAGGCGGGCGGCGCGTCCGTCATCTCGGTCCTCACCGAGGAACGCCGCTTCGGCGGTTCCCTCGCCGACCTGGAGGCCGTTCGCGCCAAGGTCGACATCCCGATCCTGCGCAAGGACTTCATCGTCACCTCGTACCAGCTCTGGGAGGCCCGCGCCTACGGCGCCGACCTCGCCCTGCTGATCGTCGCCGCCCTCGACCAGGAGGCCCTGGTCTCCCTGATCGAGCGCGCCGAGTCCATCGGCCTGACGCCGCTGGTCGAGGCGCACGACGAGGAGGAGGCGGAACGAGCCGTGGACGCCGGAGCGAAGATCATCGGTGTCAACGCGCGCAACCTGAAGGACCTCAAGGTCGACCGCTCCACCTTCGAGCGCGTCGCCCCCGAGATCCCGAACCACATCGTCAAGGTCGCCGAGTCCGGCGTCCGTGGCCCGCACGACCTGATCGCGTACGCCAACGCGGGCGCCGACGCGGTGCTCGTGGGCGAATCCCTGGTCACCGGCCGCGACCCGCGGGCCGCCGTCGCCGACCTGGTCGCCGCCGGTGCCCACCCGGCGCTCCGGCACGGACGGAGCTGACCGCAGCCATGTCCGCCGACCGTCCCGCGCCCCGTATCCGGCCGGGCCTGCGCCCCGCCGGAATGACGGCCCGGCTCCCGCACGCGCCGCTGGCGCGCGGCTGCCGCCCCCGCGGCTGCCGCGCCCCCGCCCGGCGCGTGCACGGCAGGCGCGTGCGGTACGTGATCGGCGACGAGCCCGGCCAGGTCAACGGCATGCGATGGCGCACGGGGTCCGCGCTGTAGCGAGCCCCGGCCGACGTACCTGCACCACTCCTGCCGTACGTACGACCGCACTGCCCGACCGCTCCCGGTCGCGGCGGCGCTCCGCTCACGGCGCATACGGTGAACCCACCCATTGCAATGTCGAGGAGCACGTCGGATGTCATCTGACTTCTTCATTCCGGACCCGGAGGGTCTGATCCCCAGCGCCGAGGGGTACTTCGGTGCGTTCGGCGGCAAGTTCATCCCGGAGGCGCTCGTCGCCGCCGTGGACGAGGTCGCCGTCGAGTACGACAAGGCCAAGGCCGATCCGGCCTTCGCCGCCGAGCTCAACGAGCTCATGGTCAACTACACCGGCCGCCCCAGCGCGCTGACCGAGGTCCCGCGCTTCGCCGAGCACGCGGGTGGCGCCCGGATCTTCCTCAAGCGCGAGGACCTGAACCACACCGGCTCGCACAAGATCAACAATGTGCTGGGGCAGGCGCTGCTCACCAGGCGCATGGGCAAGACCCGCATCATCGCCGAGACCGGCGCCGGCCAGCACGGCGTAGCCACCGCGACCGCCTGCGCGCTCTTCGGCCTGGAATGCACCATCTACATGGGTGAGATCGACACCGAGCGGCAGGCGCTGAACGTGGCGCGGATGCGGATGCTCGGCGCCGAGGTCATCGCCGTGAGGTCCGGCTCCAGGACCCTGAAGGACGCCATCAACGAGGCGTTCCGCGACTGGGTCGCCAATGTGGACCACACGCACTACCTCTTCGGCACCGTCGCCGGACCGCACCCCTTCCCCGTCATGGTCCGCGACTTCCACCGCGTCATCGGTGTCGAGGCCCGCCGCCAGATGCTGGAGCGGACCGGCCGGCTGCCGGACGCCGCCATCGCCTGTGTCGGCGGCGGCTCCAACGCCATCGGGCTCTTCCACGCCTTCATCCCGGACGCGCACGTCCGGCTGATCGGCTGCGAGCCCGCCGGACACGGGGTGGAGACCGGCGAGCACGCGGCGACCCTGACCGCGGGCGAGCCCGGCATCCTGCACGGCTCGCGCAGTTACGTCCTCCAGGACGACGAGGGCCAGATCACCGAGCCGTACTCCATCTCGGCCGGCCTCGACTACCCGGGCATCGGCCCGGAGCACGCGTACCTCAAGGACATCGGCCGCGGCGAGTACCGCGCGGTCACCGACGACGCCGCCATGCAGTCGCTGCGCCTCCTCTCCCGTACCGAAGGGATCATTCCGGCCATCGAGAGCGCCCATGCGCTGGCCGGAGCCCTGGAGGTCGGGAAGGAGCTCGGCAAGGACGGACTGCTCGTGGTCAATCTGTCCGGCCGCGGCGACAAGGACATGGACACGGCAGCCCGCTACTTCGGGCTGTACGACGCGACCGACGGGGTCGTCGAGGCCGACGTGGCCGACGGGGAAGAGGAGGTCACCAAGTGAGCGGCAATGTGGAGTTGTTGAGTTCGTCCCTCGCACAGGCGAAGGCGGAGAACAGGGCCGCACTCATCGCGTACCTCCCGGCCGGCTTCCCGACCGTCGACGGCGCGATCGCCGCCGTGAAGGCGGTCGTGGCGGGTGGTGCGGACATCGTCGAGGTGGGGCTGCCGCACAGCGACCCGGTGCTGGACGGCCCGGTCATCCAGACCGCCGACGACATCGCCCTGCGCGGCGGCGTGAAGATCGCCGACGTGATGCGCACGGTCCGCGAGGCGTACGAGGCGACCGGTGTCCCGATCCTCGTCATGACGTACTGGAACCCGATCGACCGGTACGGCGTCGAGCGCTTCACGGCCGAGCTCGCCGAGGCGGGCGGCGCCGGGTGCATCCTGCCCGACCTGCCGGTCCAGGAGTCCGAACTGTGGCGCGAACACGCTGACAAGCACGGTCTGGCGACCGTCTTCGTCGTCGCGCCCAGCAGCAAGGACGAGCGTCTCGCCACCATCACCGCGGTGGGCTCCGGCTTCGTGTACGCGGCCTCGCTGATGGGTGTCACAGGCACCCGCGAGTCCGTCGGCGAGCAGGCCCAGGACCTGGTCGCGCGCACCCGCGCCACCACGTCCCTCCCGGTCTGCGTCGGACTCGGCGTCTCCAACGCCCGACAGGCCGCCGAGGTCGCGGGCTTCGCCGACGGGGTGATCGTCGGCTCGGCCTTCGTCAAGGGCATGCTCGACGCCCCCGACGAGGAGGCGGGCCTGGCCGCGGTCCGCTCCCTGGCGGGCGAACTCGCCGAAGGCGTTCGAAAGCGCTGAAACGGGTGTAATCCGAATGGGTGGACCTGGACCCGGGGAGGCACGCACGTGCCTCCCCGGGTCGTTGCTGCGGGTGTGAGCGAGAAGAACGAACAGGGAAAAAGGGCCGCGCGAGACCGGCTCGTCCAGCAGCGGGAACGCCAGAAGGCGCGCGAGCGCCGCAGGCGCATGCTGATCGTCGGCGCCGGCCTGGTGGGTGTGCTGGCGCTGGCCGCCGTCGTGGGCGTGATCGCCGCGAACACGGGCGGCAACAGCAGCAAGAGCAAGACGGCGGGCCCCGCCGTCGCGCCGTCCGGTGCGACCGGCAAGGACAGCCTGGCCATCCAGGTCGGCGCGGACGACGCCCCGTCCACACTCACCATCTGGGAAGACTTCCGCTGCCCGGTCTGCGCCCAGTTCGAGAACGCGTTCCGGGACACCATCCACCAGTTGGGGAGCACCGGACAGATCAAGGTCGAGTACCACCTCGCCACGATCATCGACGGCAATCTCGGCGGCAGAGGGTCGCTGCGGGCGGCCAACGCCGCGGCCTGCGCACAGGACGCCGGCAAGTTCTCCGCGTATCACGACGTCCTCTACCGCAATCAGCCGCAGGAGTCCGTCGACGCCTTCGCCGACAACGCCAAGCTGATCGAGCTCTCCGGGAAGGTCCCCGGACTCGACACCGCCGCCTTCCGCGGTTGCGTGGAGGACGGCAAGCACGACAGCTGGGTCCAGAAGTCCAACACGGCGTTCCTGAAGGGCGGATTCGAGGGCACGCCGACCGCGCTGCTCAACGGTGAGTCGATCTTCCCGAAGAAGGGGAACGAACCGATCACCGCGGCCAACCTGAAGAAGTGGGTCGCCGAGGCCAACAAGGTCAACAAGGGCAAGAAGCCGGGCACGGCCACCCCGGCACCGTCGGGCTCCTGAGCGGTGTCCGACAGGGGGAACAGATGACCTGCCCGTTACCCACACGTTGCCGGGTGGGTTGCCGTACGCCCCACCCGGCAAGGTAGCGTCGACCCTGCCATGGACCTTGCTTACATTCCCAGCCCGTCGACCGGCGTGATCGAGCTCGGCCCGATCCCGCTCCGCGGCTACGCGTTCTGCATCATCATCGGTGTCTTCGTCGCCGTCTGGTTCGGCAACAAGCGCTGGATCGCCCGGGGCGGCAGAGCCGGCACCGTCGCCGACATCGCCGTCTGGGCCGTGCCCTTCGGTCTTGTCGGCGGCCGGCTCTACCACGTCATCACCGACTACCAGCTGTACTTCAGCGACGGTGAGGACTGGGTCGACGCCTTCAAGATCTGGCAGGGCGGCCTCGGCATCTGGGGTGCGATCGCGCTCGGCGCCGTCGGTGCCTGGATCGGCTGCCGCCGCCGCGGGATTCCGCTGCCGGCCTGGGCCGACGCGCTCGCCCCCGGTATCGCCCTGGCCCAGGCCTGCGGCCGCTGGGGCAACTGGTTCAACCAGGAGCTCTACGGCAAGCCGACCGATGTGCCGTGGGCGCTGAAGATCAGCGAGGGCCCCAACCGGGTCGCCGGTACGTACCACCCGACGTTCCTGTACGAGTCGCTGTGGTGCATCGGCGTCGCCCTGCTGGTGATCTGGGCGGACCGGCGCTTCAGGCTCGGACACGGCCGGGCGTTCGCGCTTTACGTCGCCGCGTACTGCGCGGGGCGGGGCTGGATCGAGTACATGCGGGTCGACGAGGCCCACCACATCCTGGGCGTACGGCTCAATGTGTGGACCGCGGGGATCGTGTTCGTGCTGGCGGTGCTGTACATGGTGATCTCGGCGAAGGTGCGGCCGGGGCGCGAGGAGATCGTGGAACCGAACGCGGTGGACGCCGAGGGTGCGGAGGGCGGTGACGTCGCGGGTGACGCGGACGGTGCCGTTGCGCCTGATGCGGACGCGGACGGTGGCGCCGGGCACACCGAGGACAGTGCCGCGCAGGCGCCGGAGAAGAACGGCACCGCGGAGGCGGCGAAGAACGGCTGAGCCGTGTGCGCTTGCAGGTGGGGGCCCCGAACCTTCTGGTTCGGGGCCCCCACGCTTTACGCCGCCCTGCGGCCGACCGCGTGTCCTCAATCTTCCCCATGGCCTCAAGGGGCATGGGAGGGGCCCCTCGACGGGCTTGATTGCGGCCTCGTGCCGTCGGTGTTCGCCATCTCCGGGCGGATGGATCAAACCCGCGCCCGTGTTCGAAACGCCGGGTGGGCAAAGTCGAGCCCGTCCGACGATCGAGGACGGAACCGTCAGGCGCGTGGGGCCCGCGCCGGACCCCGTCCAGTACCTCACCCGTCGATCCACCTCCGTGCCAGCGCCAGCGTACGGCGGGCCGATGCCACTACCGCCGCGTCGACGAACCGGCCGTCGGGGAGAGCCAGCGCGCCCTCGTCCGTCGCGGCCGCCGCCACGATCTCCTTCGCCGCCTCGACCTCCTGTGCCGTCGGGCGGAACGCCTGCTCGATGACCGGGAGCTGGCGGGGATGGATCGCCGCCCGGCCCAGGAAACCCAGCGCGCGGCCATGCGCGCAGGACGCCCAGAGGCCGTCCAGATCCCGTACGTCCGGGAACACCGACTGGGTGGGTGGCGCGAGCCCGGCCGCGCGGGCGGCGACCACGACCCGGCTGCGCGACCAGTCGAGTCCGGCGTCCTCCCGTACCCCCAGATCGGCCCGGAGGTCCGCCTCGCCCAGCGCGATGGAGCGGACCTGGGGATGGGAGGCGGCGACCGTGTACGCGTGCTCGATGCCGAGCGCCGATTCCAGCAGCGGACAGAGCGCGACCCCCGGTGCCACAGCCGCGATGTGATGGACGGACGCCGCATGAGTGATCTTCGGCAGCCGGAGTTCGGCGAGGCCCGGCAGCCCGGCCAGGGCGAGGATGTCCGCCTCGGTGTGGACCCGGACATGGATCGGCACTGCCGCCTCCTCGATCGCCTCGGACAGGAGCTCGGCGGTGGCGGACCGTGCGTACTCCTTACGGTCCGGCGCGACCGCGTCCTCCAGATCGACGATCACCACATCCGCTCCCGAGTCGCGCGCCTTGCGCACCACCTCGGGCCGGTCCCCGGGGACGTACAGCAAGGTGAGGGGGACCGTCGCCGTCACAGGACGTGCTCCGCCCGCAGCGCGGCGATCTCCGGGCCCGACAGACCCAGCCCGGTGAGGATCTCGTCGGTGTCCGCACCGTGCGGCCGGCCCGCCCAGCGGATCGCGCCCGGTGTCCCCGAGAGACGGAACAGGACGTTCTGCATCCGCAGCGGCCCCAGCTCCGGGTCGTCGACCTCGGTGATGGAGTCCAGGGCCCGGTACTGCGGATCCTCCATCACGTCCCGGATGTCGTGGATGGGCGCGATCGCCGCCTCCGCCTTCTCGAACGCGGAGAGCGCGTCCTCACGGGTGTGCCGGGCGATCCAGTTGCCGACCGCCTCGTCGAGCTCGTCGGAGTGCTCGGCGCGGGTGGTGCCGGAGCCGAACCAGGGTTCGTCGATCAGCTCGGCCCGGCCGACCAGATGCATGACCCGTTCGGCGATCGACTGCGCGGACGTGGAGACGGCCACCCAGTGGCCGTCCGATGTGCGGTACGTATTGCGCGGGGCGTTGTTCCGGGAGCGGTTGCCGGTGCGCGGTTGTACGTAGCCGAGCTGGTCGTACCAGACCGGCTGCGGGCCGAGCACTGTCAGGATCGGCTCGATGATCGCCATGTCGACGATCTGCCCCTCCCCGGTCCTGTCGCGTCCGGCGAGTGCGGCCATCACGGCGTACGCGGTGGCCAGCGCCGCGATCGAGTCGGCGAGCCCGAACGGCGGCAGTGTGGGCGGCCCGTCCGGTTCCCCGGTGATCGCGGCGAATCCGCTCATCGCCTCGGCCAGTGTGCCGAAACCGGGGCGGTGCGCGTACGGGCCGAACTGGCCGAAGCCGGTGACCCTGGCCAGCACCAGCCGCGGGTTGACGGCGTGCAGTTCCGCCCAGCCGAGGCCCCAGCGCTCCAGCGTTCCGGGCCGGAAGTTCTCGATGATCACATCGCTCCCGGCGGCCAGCCGGAGCAGGATGTCGCGCCCGCCGGGGCTGGACAGATCGAGGGTCAGATTGCGCTTGTTGCGGCCGAGCAGCTTCCACCACAGGCCGACGCCGTCCTTCGTGGGGCCGTGCCCGCGCGAGGGATCGGGCTTGCGCGGATGCTCGACCTTGATCACCTCGGCGCCGAAGTCGCCGAGCATGGTGGCGGAGAGGGGGCCTGCGAAGAGCGTGGCGAGGTCGATGACCCGCAGTCCGGTCAGAGGTGCCTGCGCAGTCGCGTTCATGCGGCGTCGATCTCGCTGCGGTACGGCATGGAGGTCGAGGCGCCCGGCCTCTGTACGCAGAGCGCGGCGGCGGACGACGACCAGGCCAGTGACTCCGGTACGGGCCGTCCCTCACCGAGGGCCACGGCGAGCGTGCCGACGAAGGTGTCCCCGGCCCCGGTGGTGTCGACGGCGGTGACCTCGGGGGCGGGGAAGAGGATGGGTTCGCTGCCCCGGGCCGCGTAGAGGCAGCCCTTCGAGCCGAGTGTGACGACGACCGCCGGGACCTGGCTGAGCAGGATCTGCGCTGCGGCATGGGGATCCGCGGAACCGGTGAGCTCGGCCGCCTCGGGCTCGTTGGGGATCAGCAGATCGATGCAGTCGAGGAGTTCGGAAGGCAGGGGCTGTACGGGGGAGGGGGTGAGGATGGTCCGTACGCCCTGGGCGTGGGCCACCCGCGCGCCCTCCATCACGGCGGGCAGCGGCAGCTCCAGCTGGAGGAGCAGCAGATCGGCTCCGGCGATGGCGGCCGTTTCACCGGGGCCGAGAGCGGTGACGGTGCCGTTGGCGCCGGGGATCACCACGATGGAGTTGGAGCCCATGTCGTCGACGACGATGTGCGCGGTGCCGCTGGGGCCGTCCGCGGTGTGCAGCAGATCGGTGTCGACGCCTGCGTGCTCCAGGTTGGACCGCAGCAGGGTGCCGTACTCGTCGTCGCCGACCGCGCCGATCATCATCACCTCGCCGCCCGCACGGGCGGCGGCGACGGCCTGGTTGGCGCCCTTGCCGCCGGGGATGGTGCGCAGCTCCCGTCCGGTGACGGTCTCTCCGCGCTCCGGAGCCCGTGCGACGTATGCGACAAGGTCCATATTGGTGCTGCCGAGCACCGCGATGCCGGTCATGGGTGGAGTGCCTCCTTGTGGGTGAGCCGGTGGGTCTGTCCGGCGAGTGCGTCGAAGCCGATGGAGTCGAAGCCGGGGACGGACGTGGCGAGGCGGTTCTTCAGCGGGGTGGTCCAGCGGTCGGGCAGCGCGTCGGGGCTCCCGGCCAGCAGGCCGGCGAGTGAACCGGCAGTCGCACCGTTCGAGTCGGTATCCCAACCACCCGACACGGCACGGCAGATGGAGCCGGAGAAGTCGCCGTCGGCGTGCGTGAGGGCGGCGGCGAGCAGTGCGGCATTGGGCAGCACATGGACCCAGTGGTAGCTGCCGTACTCGGCGTGCAGCCGGTCGGCCACCGCGTCGAAGCAGCTCTCGCCGCGGGCCGCTCCGACACCGAAACGCACCGCGTGCGCGAATCGTGAACGGGGCGGGACCACACGCAGCCCGGCGGCCAGACAACCGTGCGCATCACTCCCGCCTCCGGCCGCCTCGGCGAGCGCCGCGGCGGTGAACATCGCCCCGTACACCCCGTTGGCGGTGTGGGTGAGGACCGCGTCCCGGTGCGCCTGCTCCGCCGCGGCCGACGGGTCGCCCGGATGCGTCCAGCCGTGCACATCGGCCCGGATCTGCGCACCGATCCACTCCCGGAACGGGTTGCGGTACCTGGCGGTGTGCGGGGGCTCGATCCCGTCGAGCAGGTTGCGGTACGCGACCCGCTCGGCGGTGAACGTCCGGCCGGCCGGGAGTTCGTCGAGCCAGAGCCGGGCGAGATCGCAGGTGGTGAAGGACGGGCCGTACCGCTGGAGCAACAACACAGTCAGCAGGGGGTAGTTGAGGTCGTCGTCCTCCGGCATGCCGTCGATGTTCTCGGCCAGGGAGGTAGGTGCGGAGCGACGGTTCCAGGGGTAGGTGGCGGCCAGTTCGGCGGGCAGCCCCTTGGCGGTGAACCAGGTGGCCAGCGGCCAGTTGTCGGTGGCGCGCGCCAGTGCGCGGATGCCGGCGAGCGGCAGTTTCTCGACCGGTTTGCCGAGCAGACAGCCGGCGGCCCGGCCCAGCCAGGCGGCGTGCAGGCGGTCCTGACTCACCGGCGGCGGGTCCGCGCGGGGGACCGGCCAGTCCGGGCAGGCGGCCCGGATCGCCATCAGCTCCGTCGGCTCATCAGCCTCCAACGGTGATTCCAGCAGGGCGAGTTCGTCGAGCAGCCGTTCGGCGAGTGCGCGCAGCTCGGGGGCCGCAGGGGTCGATGCGCCCGCGCGCTCCGGGGCGGGGGCGCCGCCCGCCTCGTACCACCGGCGCGCGATGGCCCGCGCGTCCCGTCCGTCCTCGGCCGCCTGGCGCAGCTCATGCCCGACCAGGTCCTCGGGCTGCACCCACGTCACCCGTACCTTCATGGCGTACCCACCAGTGCGGCGAACGCCGACTCGTGTGCGCGGCGCCGGGCCGTGTCCCGTACGAACACGTCGCGGGAGACGTCGGCCAGGGTGCGCGCGGGGGCGTGCAGATCGAGCCGGCTGGCCTCGGCGACCGT
This sequence comes from Streptomyces sp. NBC_01224, assembly GCF_036002945.1. Classification (NCBI taxonomy): domain Bacteria; kingdom Bacillati; phylum Actinomycetota; class Actinomycetes; order Kitasatosporales; family Streptomycetaceae; genus Streptomyces; species Streptomyces sp. NBC_01224. Next base: position 6,760,868 of record NZ_CP108529.1, read on the forward strand.
TTTCACCCAGGTGGCAGGGATCGCCCGCTCACCGTGGAGCGCGCCCGCGATCGCGCCGCTCATCGTGGCGATCGAGTCGCAGTCCCGGCCGTAGTTGACCGAGCCGAGGACCGCGTGCCGGTAGTCGCCGTCCGCGACCAGAAGCATGCCGAGCGCGATCGGGAGCTCCTCGATGGAGTGCAGGCGGGACGGCCGGCGGGCGCCGAGGGACGGGGCGCGGTAGTCGGGGCCGACGGTGTCGAAGGGTGCGACGGCGGTACGCAGTGGGGTCAGCGCCGACTCGAAGTCGCGGTGCCGTACGGCCACTTCGCACACCGCCTCGATGGCGGCACGCGTCCCGTCCTTGGCGAGCGACAGACAGGTGTCGACGACGGTGGCGGGCGTCGCGTCCGGGGCGCAGGCGGCGGCGACGGCCGCCGCGAGGACTCCGGCCGCCTCCCTGCCGTACGAGGACTGATGGGCACCGGCGACATCCAGCGCCTCGGCGTACGCGGCCTGCGGGTGGGCGGCGTTGACCAGCCCGACCGGCGCCATGTACATCGCCGCACCGCAGTTGACGATGTTTCCGGAGCCCGCCTCGCGCGGATCGACGTGCCCGTAGTGCAGCCGCGCGACGATCCACTTCTCGGCGAGGAAGATCCGCTGGAGCGGCAGCGCGTCGGCCTCCAGCTCCGGGATCCAGCGGGGGGTGGAGATCAGCTCCGGCACGAGATGGTCGGCGACCGCGTACGCGTCGAGATGGTCGCGCACGGCGCAGTACACCCGCACCAGCGCATGGGTCATCAAGGTGTCGTCGGTGACGTGTCCGTCGCCCTTGTGGTACGGGGCGATGGGGCGGGCGGTACGCCAGTCGTCGCCGTCCCACGGGCCGACGACGCCGCTGATCCGCCCGCCGTGGCGTGCCACGATCTGCTCGGGGGACCGGCCCTCGACCGGACCGCCGAGCGCGTCGCCGACCGCGGCGCCGACGAGCGCTCCCGTGATCCGTTCATCAAGTGTGAGTGCCGTGGTCTTCGCCTCGGACCGCATGGGCGTCGTGGATGTCATGTCCGAATTGTCCACCCGCAGGCTTCGGTTCCGTGTCTGCCAGCAGCCCGGCGAGTTCGATGAGATCGGTCCCCGCGAGTCGGGGCAACGCACACCCCGCCAGGGTGCGGCAGGCCTCGCGCCAGCCGTCCGGGAGGGTGCCGATGCCGCCGAGCGCGCCGGTCAGAGCGCCGGCCAGCGCGGGCGCCGAGTCGGCCACCCGTGACAGGCATGCCGCCGCGGGAATGGCCTGGGCGATCTGGCCGCGGGCTGCGGTGGCCAGGGCGAGGGCGACCGGGACGGTCTCGGCGGCGGCGATCCCGTAGCTGTAGACGTGGTCCACGATCTGATGCTCCAGCACCGGTACGAGGGCGAACGCGCCGGCCGCCTCGCCGACGAAGTCGCGGGCGATCCGGACGGCGTGGGCGGCGTTGCGGGCGATCTCCGTGCCGTCGGGGAGCTGGGCGAGCGCGGCGTTCACCGCGGTGTCCACGTCCGCACCGCCCAGGGCCTCGGCGATCGCGGCCGCCATCGCGCGGGCACCGTGCACACCGTCGCCGTCCTGGGTGTAGCGGGCGTCGAACTCGGCGAGGTCGGCGGCTGCGGCGGGGTTTGCGGGATGGGCGACGGCGAGCACGGCGGCCCGTACGCAGGCCGCGTCGTCGAAGTAGTGCGGATTGTCGTGCCCGGTGGCGGGTGGGCGCAACCCGGCGGCGAGATTGCCGAGCCCGGCCCGCACCGAGATCCGGGCGCGCAGGGGGAGCACCGCGGACTCGACCTCGGGGGCACGGGCGGCAGCCGCGGCGACCTCGGCCGCCAGAGCGTTCCAGGCGACGTCGATGGCGGCCCGCATCCGGCGTTCGGGGGACAGCCCGTGCAGCGGACCGGCCGCCGAGGTGAGCACGGTCCCGGCGGCGAACGCTGCCCATTCGGCGTCGTCGGAGGGCCCGAGGCGCAGGGGTTCGGGCGGCTGGTTGAGCGCGATGGGTACGGGCAGCGTGGTCGTGGCGTTCTGCTCGGCGAAGGTGTCGAGCTCCCGGGTGAGGCGCCGGGTCCACTCGGGCATCCTGGCGGCCCGGTGCCGCGCGGCCGGCCACCCGGCGGCGTCCCCGGAGGCGAGCCCGAGCAACAGCCCCTCGATCCGGGCCCTGTGCCCGGGGGCGGGACGGGCACGGATACGGGAGGCGGCGGTGCGGGGGGCGTCGTGCGGGGCGTCCCGGTGGGGGCCCTCCTGAGTGCCGCGCGCGGTGGTCATCACTCCACCACCGTTCCGCCCGTGGTGGGGGCGGCGGTGGACGGGGCGCCGGGCGGCGCGTACCCGGTGCCGGTGTCCCGCGCCGGGTCGCCCTCCGGCGCACCGGCGTCGTTCCGCGCGCCCTGGTACACCTCGTCCGCGTCGTCCGGGGTGAGCAACTCCGCGATGTCCAGGACGTGGTAGCCCCGCATCGACGGCAGGCAGCTGCCCCGGACCGGGCCGATCGCCTCCCCCCAGTGCCGCGGAATCGCGGACGCCCCGTGCAGGGCGCCGGCCAGGGCCCCCGCCACCGCGGCCGTCGTATCCGCGTCGCGGCCCATGTTGACCGCGGTCAGCACCGCCGTACGGAAGTCGCCGCGCGCCGCCGCGAACGCGCCGAAGGCCAGGCCGACCGCCTCGGGCGCCAGGTCCGTCCACGGATAGCCGCCGACGACAACCGCGGAGCGCACCGCGCGTTCCCTGGTGAGCCGGTCGGGGTACGTGCGCTGTGCGGCCGCCACCGCGCGCCGCAGCGAGCGCGCTGTCCAGGAGTCCATGGGAACGACGGACAGCGCGGCGGCGATCACCGACGCGACCCCCGCACCCACCATCGCAGCGGACACCCCGGCCGCCACCGCCTGGCCGCCGTAGATGCCCTCCCCGTCATGGCTGACCCGCCCGTCCACCGCGACCAGCCGCGCCGCCTCGTCCGGCCGGCCCGCCGCGAAGACACCGAACGGCGCCGCCCGCATCGCCAGGCCGTCGCTCCAGGCATGCCGGTGCTGGGCGGAGATCGGGGCGGCGAGGCCCCGGCGCAGATTCTCCAGCGTGCCCCGCTCACTGAACCCGGCGCCGCGGAACGGCCCCTCGTCCAGGTCGGCGATCCACAGATGCCAGGCCCGCTCCACATGGGTGACGGTCAGCGCCGAACCGTGCCGGGCGAGCAGCAGCCCGGAGAAGATCGCGTACTCCGTGTCGTCCGTACCCGCGGGGTCGTCGCTCACGAAGCCCTCGATCCGGCCCCAGCGACGACGGATCTCGGACGGCCGCAGATTCTCCGCCGGTGCGCCCAGCGCGTCACCGACCGCGAGACCGAGCAGGGAGCCCCGGGCCCGGTCGCCCAGGTTTTTCCGCGACACCTCGCCCCGGTCCGTGCCGCCCCGTACCGCCGCCTCCGTACCGCCCGTCCGCGGCTCTGCCGGATTTCCTGCAATCAACTCCATCGCGTCGACCCTTCGCTCACACCGAGCCAGTTCTCGTACCTGCTCGATCTGTGCCACGCGGAGCCCCGACAGAGGCCGATAATCGCAACAAAAGGGCCAGTCGGATGACGGCTCAGAGGCAGTAAGGCAGGCCGTACTTACCTGGTCACAGGGGCAGGTAAGTACGGCCTGCCTTGCTGGCGGGGGGCCTTTTTCGTGCGTACTTTCGATGGTGTTGAGCGGGGGCGGAGCGCGTGAAACCCGCTGCCGGAGAAGGGGAGAGCTGTGTCCATCATCGAGACCGACGCCGTACTGCACGAGGCGCACCGCGACAACCACAGTCACCGCGATGTGAACGGCGGCTGGCTGCGCCCGGCGGTGTTCGGCGCCATGGACGGGCTGGTCTCCAACCTCGCGCTGATGACCGGCGTCGCGGGCGGTGCCGCCTCCCAGCAGACGATTGTGATCACCGGTCTGGCGGGCCTGGCCGCCGGTGCGTTCTCCATGGCGGCGGGCGAATACACCTCCGTCGCCTCGCAGCGCGAGCTCGTCGAGGCCGAACTCGACGTCGAGCGGCGCGAGTTGCGCAAGCATCCCAAGGACGAGGAGCGGGAGCTCGCCGAGCTCTACGAGTCCCGTGGCGTCGAGCCCGGGCTCGCCCGCGAGGTCGCACGGCAGCTGTCGCGCGACCCGGAGCAGGCCCTGGAGATCCACGCCCGCGAGGAGCTCGGCATCGACCCGGGCGATCTGCCCTCGCCGCTCGTCGCCGCCGTTTCGTCGTTCGGCGCGTTCGCGCTGGGGGCCCTGCTGCCCGTACTGCCGTTCCTGCTCGGTGCGAGTGCGCTGTGGCCGGCCGTGCTGCTCGCGCTGGTCGGGCTGTTCGCCTGCGGTGCGGTGGTGGCCAGGGTGACGGCGCGCGGCTGGCTGTACAGCGGGCTGCGTCAGCTGGTGCTGGGCGGGGCCGCGGCGGCGATCACCTACGGTCTGGGCACGCTGTTCGGTGTGGCCGCCGGAAGCTAGGGCTCCTGGGCAAGAGCGTGACATCGGGCCCGTCCGGCTGAAGGCTTTGTCCTCCAGATGCCGGACGGGCTTTGGGCCGATCGGCGGATGGGGGCGGCGTCGCGGGGCTGGGCACGCGCTCTCCCAAGGACTTAAGGGCCAGGGGCCCCTCCGGCGTTGTCGTCAGTCGACAACGCTCCGCGTTGCCTCCCTCCTCCGCCTTTCAGGTGTACGCACCCAGCCCCGCTCCTTCTCCCGCCCCCATTTGCCGGTCGGTCCTATTTCCGTAACGCGTCCGCCATTCGTGTGACGTACGTCTTGGCGTCCACCCCTGGGCGGACGGCTTCACCCGGCGTAAAATGAGTCCCTATACAAGGCTGTGCATAGTTAGCCGTTACCTGGCGGTTTCGTTTCCTTTACCGCCGGGCATGAGCCGTAGACACCGCAGGCAACGACGCCTGCTCTCTGCGGTCTCCCCGGGCGCCGATTCTCCGACTGCGACCCACCCTCACCGCCTCACTCGGTGTCCGCATGTTGGAACGAGCTATCCGCTTCTTGAGAAGCGCCCCATCATGTAATCTGCACCAAATTTCGCAGAGGGCCAACGTCGTCCCTCGGCACTGCATATGCCACGACGACGACGGGAGAGCCGATGCGTACCGACGCCTGGTCGCCCATGGACGGTCGCCCCGCCCAGCAGGGGATGTACGACCCCCGTAACGAGCACGACGCCTGCGGCGTCGGGTTCGTGGCCACTCTGACCGGTGTGGCCAGCCATGAGCTGGTCGAGCAGGCGCTGACCGTACTGCGCAACCTCGAACACCGCGGTGCCACCGGATCCGAGCCCGACTCCGGCGACGGCGCCGGAATCCTCCTCCAGGTCCCGGACGCCTTCCTCCGCGACGAGGTCGCCTTCGACCTCCCCGAGGCCGGTGCCTACGCCGTCGGAATCGCCTTCCTGCCCGCGGACGACTCCACCGAGGCCGTCCAGAAGCTCGAGAAGATCGCCGCCGAGGAGGGCCTGAAGGTCCTCGGCTGGCGTGAGGTCCCGGTCAGCCCCGACCTCCTCGGCAGCGGCGCCCGCGCCACCATGCCCGAGTTCCGCCAGCTCTTCGTCGCGGACGGCGAGAGCACCGGCATCGCGCTCGACCGCAAGGCCTTCGTACTGCGCAAGCGCGCCGAGCGGGAGGCCGGGGTGTACTTCCCCTCGCTCTCCGCCCGCACGATCGTCTACAAGGGCATGCTCACCACCGGGCAGCTGGAGCCGTTCTTCCCGGACCTCTCCGACCGCCGCTTCGCCACCGCCGTCGCACTGGTGCACTCGCGCTTCTCCACGAACACCTTCCCGAGCTGGCCGCTCGCCCACCCGTACCGCTTCGTCGCGCACAACGGCGAGATCAACACGGTCAAGGGCAACCGCAACTGGATGAAGGCCCGCGAGTCCCAGCTCGCGTCGAGCCTCTTCGGTACGGAGCAGCTGGACCGGATCTTCCCCGTCTGCACCCCGGACGCCTCCGACTCCGCCTCCTTCGACGAGGTCCTGGAACTGCTCCACCTCGGCGGCCGCTCGCTGCCGCACTCGGTGCTGATGATGGTCCCCGAGGCGTGGGAGAGCCCCGAGTCGATGAACGCCATGGATACAGCCCGGCGCGCCTTCTACCAGTACCACTCCACGATGATGGAGCCCTGGGACGGCCCGGCCTGCGTCACCTTCACCGACGGCACCCAGGTCGGCGCGGTCCTGGACCGCAACGGTCTGCGCCCCGGCCGCTACTGGGTCACCGACGACGGCCTCGTCGTGCTCTCCTCCGAGGTCGGTGTCCTGGACATCGACCCCGCGAAGGTCGTCCGCAAGGGCCGCCTCCAGCCCGGCAGGATGTTCCTCGTCGACACGGCCGAGGGCCGCATCATCGAGGACGACGAGATCAAGGCCGCCCTCGCCGCCGAGCAGCCGTACCAGGACTGGCTGGAGGCCGGCGAGATCGAGCTGGAGGACCTCCCCGAGCGGGAGCACATCGTGCACACGCACGCCTCCGTCACCCGCCGCCAGCAGACCTTCGGCTACACCGAGGAAGAGCTCCGCGTCATCCTCGCGCCGATGGCCCGCACCGCCGGCGAGCCGCTCGGCTCCATGGGTACGGACTCGCCGATCGCCGCCCTCTCCGAGCGTCCGCGGCTGCTCTTCGACTACTTCACCCAGCTGTTCGCGCAGGTTACCAACCCGCCGCTGGACGCCATCCGCGAGGAGCTCGTCACCTCGCTGCGCTCCACGCTCGGCCCGCAGGGCAACCTGCTGGAGCCGACCGCCGCGTCGTGCCGCAGCGTCACGCTGCCGTTCCCGGTGATCGACAACGACGAGCTGGCCAAGCTGATACACATCAATGCCGACGGCGACATGCCGGGCATGAAGGCCGCCACGCTCTCCGGTCTCTACCGGGTCGGCGGTGGCGGCGATGCCCTCGCGGCGCGGATCGAGCAGATCTGCACCGAGGTCGACGCCGCCATAGAGGACGGCGCCCGCCTGGTCGTCCTGTCCGACCGGCACTCCGACGCCGAGCACGCGCCGATCCCGTCGCTGCTGCTCACCTCGGCCGTCCACCACCACCTCATCCGCACCAAGCAGCGCACCCAGGTGGGTCTGCTGGTCGAGGCCGGAGACGTCCGCGAGGTCCACCACGTCGCGCTGCTGATCGGTTACGGCGCCGCCGCGGTCAACCCGTACCTGGCGATGGAGTCCGTCGAGGACCTGGTCCGCGCCGGTACGTTCATCGAGGGCATCGAGCCCGAGAAGGCCATCCGGAACCTGATCTACGCGCTCGGCAAGGGCGTCCTGAAGGTCATGTCCAAGATGGGCATCTCAACCGTCGCCTCCTACCGCGGCGCCCAGGTCTTCGAGGCCGTCGGCCTCGACGAGGCCTTCGTGTCGAAGTACTTCAACGGCACCGCGACCAAGATCGGCGGCGCCGGACTCGACGTCGTCGCCAAGGAAGTCGCCGCCCGGCACGCCAAGGGCTACCCCGCCTCCGGCATCTCCGCCTCGCACCGCGCGCTGGAGATCGGCGGCGAGTACCAGTGGCGCCGCGAGGGCGAGCCGCACCTGTTCGACCCGGAGACGGTCTTCCGCCTCCAGCACGCCACGCGCAACAAGCGCTACGACATCTTCAAGAAGTACACGGACCGGGTGAACGAGCAGTCCGAGCGGCTGATGACGCTGCGTGGTCTGTTCGGCTTCAAGAGCGACCGAGAGGCGATCCCGGTCGACGAGGTCGAGTCCGTCTCCGACATCGTCAAGCGCTTCTCCACCGGCGCCATGTCGTACGGCTCGATCTCCCGCGAGGCGCACGAGACCCTCGCCATCGCCATGAACCAGCTGGGCGGCAAGTCCAACACAGGTGAAGGCGGCGAGGACGCCGACCGGCTCTACGACCCGGCACGCCGCTCGTCCATCAAGCAGGTCGCCTCCGGCCGCTTCGGTGTGACCAGCGAGTACCTGGTCAACGCGGACGACATCCAGATCAAGATGGCGCAGGGCGCCAAGCCCGGAGAGGGCGGCCAGCTGCCCGGCCACAAGGTCTACCCGTGGGTCGCCAAGACCCGGCACTCCACCCCGGGCGTCGGTCTGATCTCGCCGCCGCCGCACCACGACATCTACTCCATCGAGGACCTGGCTCAGCTGATCCACGACCTCAAGAACGCCAACCCGGCGGCCCGCATCCACGTGAAGCTGGTCTCCGAGGTCGGTGTCGGCACGGTCGCCGCGGGTGTCTCCAAGGCGCACGCCGATGTCGTCCTGATCTCCGGCCACGACGGCGGAACGGGCGCCTCCCCGCTCACCTCGCTGAAGCACGCGGGCGGCCCCTGGGAGCTCGGCCTCGCCGAGACCCAGCAGACCCTGCTGCTCAACGGCCTGCGCGACCGCATCGTCGTGCAGACCGACGGCCAGCTGAAGACCGGCCGCGACGTCGTCATCGCCGCGCTGCTGGGCGCCGAGGAGTTCGGTTTCGCGACCGCGCCGCTCGTCGTCTCCGGCTGCGTCATGATGCGCGTCTGTCACCTGGACACCTGCCCGGTCGGCATCGCCACCCAGAACCCGGTCCTGCGGAGTCGGTTCGCCGGCAAGGCCGAGTACGTCGTCAACTTCTTCGAGTTCATCGCCCAGGAAGTCCGCGAGATCCTCGCCGAGCTGGGCTTCCGTACGATCGAAGAGGCCGTCGGCCACGCCGAGCTGCTCGACACCGACCGTGCGATCACGCACTGGAAGGCGCAGGGCCTCGACCTGGAGCCCCTGTTCTACGTCCCGGAGCTGCCCGAGGGTGCGGTCCGCCACCAGCAGATCGAGCAGGACCACGGTCTCGCCAAGGCCCTCGACAACGAGCTGATCAAGCTCGCCGCCGACGCCCTGAACGCGGAGAGCGCCGAGGACGCCCAGCCGGTCCGGGCCCAGATCGCGATCCGGAACATCAACCGGACCGTCGGCACCATGCTCGGCCACGAGGTGACGAAGAAGTTCGGCGGTGCGGGCCTGCCCGAGGACACCATCGACGTCACCTTCACCGGCTCCGCCGGCCAGTCGTTCGGCGCGTTCCTGCCGAGCGGTGTGACGCTGCGCCTGGAAGGCGACGCCAACGACTACGTCGGCAAGGGCCTCTCCGGCGGCCGCGTCATCGTCCGCCCGGACCGTGGCGCAGACCACCTCGCCGAGTACTCCACCATCGCGGGCAACACCATCGCCTACGGCGCCACCGGCGGCGAGCTGTTCCTCCGCGGCCGGACCGGCGAGCGGTTCTGCGTACGCAACTCCGGCGCGACGGTCGTCTCGGAAGGCGTGGGCGACCACGGCTGCGAGTACATGACCGGCGGTCACGCCGTCGTACTCGGCGAGACCGGACGCAACTTCGCCGCGGGTATGTCGGGCGGTGTCGCGTACGTCATCGACCTGGACCGCGACAACGTCAACGTCGGCAACCTCGACGCGATCGAGGCACTCTCCGACACCGACAAGCAGTGGCTGCACGATGTGGTGCGCCGCCACCAGGAGGAGACCGGTTCCACGGTCGCCGAGAAGCTGCTTGCCGAGTGGGACACCGCGGTGGCCCGCTTCAGCAAGATCATCCCGTCCACCTACAAGGCAGTGCTCGCCGCCAAGGACGCCGCTGAGCTCGCCGGTCTCTCCGAACAGGAGACCACCGAGAAGATGATGGAGGCGGCGACCAATGGCTGACCCCAAGGGCTTCCTGACCACCGGGCGTGAGGTCGCCGAGACCCGCCCCGTCGGCGAGCGCGTCAAGGACTGGAACGAGGTCTACGTTCCGGGCTCGCTGCTCCCGATCATCAGCAAGCAGGCCGGCCGCTGCATGGACTGCGGCATTCCGTTCTGCCACAACGGCTGCCCGCTCGGAAACCTCATCCCCGAGTGGAACGACTACGCCTACCGCGAGGACTGGACTGCGGCGTCCGAGCGCCTGCACGCCACGAACAACTTCCCGGAGTTCACCGGGCGGCTCTGCCCGGCCCCGTGCGAGTCGGCGTGTGTGCTCGGCATCAACCAGCCGGCCGTCACCATCAAGAACGTCGAAGTCTCCATCATCGACAAGGCGTGGGACAGCGGCGACGTAACCCCGCAGCCGCCCGAGCGGCTCTCCGGCAAGACCGTCGCCGTCATCGGCTCGGGCCCGGCGGGTCTCGCCGCGGCTCAGCAGCTGACCCGGGCCGGCCACACGGTCGCCGTCTTCGAGCGCGCGGACCGCATCGGAGGTCTTCTCCGGTACGGCATCCCCGAGTTCAAGATGGAGAAGTCGCACATCAACCGCCGCATCGAGCAGATGCGCGCGGAAGGCACCAAGTTCCGTACGGAGGTGGAGATCGGCAAGGACATCGAAGCCGCCAAGCTCCGCCGCCGGTACGACGCGGTCGTCATCGCCGCCGGTGCCACCGTCTCCCGCGATCTGTCCGTCCCGGGCCGTGAGCTGAACGGCGTGCACTTCGCCATGGAGTACCTGCCGCTCGCCAACAAGGTGCAGGAGGGCGACCTGACGGTCTCCCCGATCACCGCCGAGGGCAAGCACGTCGTCGTCATCGGCGGAGGCGACACCGGCGCCGACTGCGTCGGCACCGCCCACCGCCAGGGCGCGCTCTCCGTCACCCAGCTGGAGATCATGCCGCGGCCGGGCGAGGACCGGAACGTCAACCAGCCCTGGCCGACCTTCCCGATGCTCTACAAGGTCACCTCCGCGCACGAGGAGGGCGGCGAGAGGGTCTACTCCGTCTCCACCACCCACTTCGAGGGCGACGAGGACGGCAACGTCCAGGCCCTGCATCTGGTCGAGGTGGAGTTCAAGGACGGCAAGCTGGAGCAGAAGCCCGGCACCGAGCGGCGGATCCCGGCGCAGCTGGTCACGCTCGCCATGGGTTTCACCGGCACCGACCAGTCCAACGGCCTCGTCCAGCAGTTCGGTGTGACGCTCGACGAGCGTGGCAATGTCGCGCGCGACGCGGACTACGCCACCAACGTCGACGGAGTCTTCGTCGCCGGTGACGCGGGCCGCGGCCAGTCCCTCATCGTGTGGGCCATCGCCGAGGGCCGCTCCGCGGCACGCGGTGTGGACCGCTTCCTGACCGGAGCCAGCGCACTGCCGGCCCCGATCCGCCCGACGGACCGTGCTCTGATGGTCTGATCACGGCACACATAGACGTCCCGTACAAAGGCGTACGGAACTGAACGCGGCGCCTGCCCGTCCCCGACCGGACGATCTCGGCAGGCGCCGTGGCGCGTTCCGGGGACGGGCGCAGGCTCACCCCGTCAGTGCGGACGTCTTGAGCACCACCAGCAGCACCAGCACGGCGAGCAGCACCACACCCGCGGCGGCCTGGATCGTCGTACGCCGTTCCGCCGGTGCGTACGCGTACGCGACCGTGACGATGCCGCCCGTCAGCAGCCCGCCCAAGTGGCCCTGCCACGAGGTGAATCCGGCCGAGATCAGCATCCAGATCAGGAATCCGGCCATGAACCGGTTCACCGCCTGCATATCGCGTCCGAGGCGCCGGTTGATGACGTAGAACGCCGCACCGAGACCGAAGATCGCACCCGAGGCACCCACTGTGCCGTCGAACGGCGCGATCAGATACACGAGGACCGAACCGCCCAGCGCGGACAGCAGATACAGCGCGAGGTAGCGGGCCCGGCCCAGCTGCTCCTCGACGACCCGGCCCAGATTCCACAGCGCGTACATGTTGAAGAGGATGTGCAGTACTCCGAACGGCAGCGAGCCGAAGGACGACCCGCCCGGCGGGAGATGCAGGAAGGCCCCGGTCAGCAGCCGGTACCACTCGCCGTCCACCACGCCGATCACATCGAAGCCGGGGAAGCCCCCGGCCTCGTAGACGTACTGGCCTCCGTCCGGGCCGTTCAGCCCCGCACCGAGCATCGCGAACCGGTCGACGATCCCCGGGCGGACCAACTCGCCCAGATACGCCAGGATGTTCAGGCCCATCAGCACATACGTGACGAGCGGCACCGCGGTCCTGGACACCGCACCGCCGAACACCGTGCGCGCCTGCCGGACAGAACGCTGCCCCTCCTTCACGCACTCCACGCAGTGGTGACCGACAGCGGCCTCACGCATGCAGTCGGGGCAGATGAATCGTTCACAGCGGGTGCAGCTCACATACGTCTCGTACGACGGATGGCGATAGCAGGTGGTGACCGCGGCCTCCACGGCAGGCTCCTTCACGGGTGGGCGGACACGAGCGGCCGGTGGGGACGGCGGCGATCAAGATAGCGAACACCGCCGCCCCGGGTATATCCGGGTGCCTTACGCTCAGGGTTCTGACACGTCGAGGATCGGAGAATCCGCATGGCCGGCTCGTCCGCCGCAACAGATCCGGCCATCAGCCTCCGCAAGATCGAGGAGACCGCACCCGCGCTGGTCAGCCTCTACAAGAGTGCTTCCGTCCCGCTGACGAAGCACGGCTTGGGCGGGGAGCGCGCAGCGGTATATCTGGTGCTCGACTACTCCGGCTCCATGAAGGAGTACTACAAGGACGGCAGCGTCCAGGCCCTGGCGGACCGGGTGCTGGGTCTCTCGGCACATCTGGACGACGACGGCCGCGTACCGGTCGTCTTCTTCTCCACCGATGTCGACGCCGTCACCGACATAGCCCTGGACAACCACCGCGGCCGGGTCGACGCGATCGTGGCGGGCCTGGGGCACATGGGGAAGACCAGCTACCACCTGGCCATGGACGCCGTCATCGACCACTACATCGACAGCGGCTCGACCGCCCCCGCGCTCGTCGTCTTCCAGACGGACGGCGGTCCGATCAGCAAGCACGCGGCGGAACGCTATCTGTGCAAGGCGGCGAAACTGCCACTGTTCTGGCAGTTCATCGGCTTCGGTAACAAGCAGAGTACGCAGTTCGACTTCCTGCACAAGCTCGATGAACTGGCCGTACCCGCCAAGCGCCCCATAGACAACGCGGGCTTCTTCCACGCCGGACTCGACCCGCGCAAGGTCCCGGACGCCGAACTGTACGACCGGCTGGTCGCCGAATTCCCGCAGTGGCTGGCTGCGGCCCGGGCACAGGGGATCGTCAAGTGACGGCCCGGGTGCTGCGGGCGGCCGACCGCACGGCCACGCCCTGGAAGAACGGCGGGGGAGTCACCCGCGAGATCGCGGCGTCCCCCGAGGGCGCGCCGCTGGACGCCTTCGACTGGCGCGTCAGCCTCGCCGATGTGTCCCGGGACGGGCCGTTCTCCTCGTTCCCCGGGGTCGACCGCACACTGACCGTGGTCGAGGGCGCCGGGATGGACCTCATGGTGGGCGGCGAGCACCACATCGTCGACGAGCAGTACTGGCCGCATGACTTCCCCGGTGACCTGGAGACGGAGGGCCGGCTGCTCGGTGGCCCGGTCGTGAACTTCAATGTGATGTACCGCAGGGAACGTACGAGCGCGGAGGTCGCGGTGGTACGCGGCACCGTCCGGCTGTCGGTGCCCGAGGGCGGGGCGGTTCTGGCCGTCGCGCTGGAGGACGGTGCGGTGGTCGACGGCCAGGACATCGAACTCGACCGCTACGACGCGTTGTTGGCGCAGGGTGAATCGCCGGGAGTGCTGCGGACGCTGGGGTGGGCGCTGGTGGTCACCCTGTCGGCCGGCAGCGCGCCGCCGGCCGGTCCCGCCCGGTAGGGACCGTGGGCAATCGCTGCTCGGCAACCCGGTGGGAGGCTCTGCCAGTGGCGTCGCTACGCGCGCGATGCCGAACAATTTCTCAACGGACACGGGCCGGGAATCCGGACAGAAGATGTCGGGATTCCAGGCTTTCATGGCCCCATGACATCGAGTTCCTGGAAAGAGTTCCAGTCGGCACAGCCGGCCTTCGCCGACGCCGTTCAGGCCCGTTTCGGGCAGTACAAGCACCACGTCCTGGCGACCCTGCGCAAGGACGGATCGCCGCGCGTGACCGGCCTCGAAGTGGATTTCCGGCTGGGTGAGCCGTTCCTCGGCATGATGCCGAACTCGCGCAAGGCGCTGGACCTGCACCGCGATCCGCGGTTCGCGGTGCAGGCCAACCCCGGACCGGACGCCGAGATGGCCGACGGGGACGTCCGGCTCTCCGGCCGCGCGGTGGAGGTGACCGACCCCGTCGTGCTGGCCCGCTTCATCGAGGAGGTGAAGCCGCCGGAACCCTTCCATCTCTTCCGGGTGGAGCTGACCGAGGTGGTACGCACCGGTCTCGAAGGCGGCGACACCCTGGTCATCCAGGTATGGCGCCCCGGTCACCCGCTGCGCACCTTCCGAAGGGGCAACGACGACGGCTCACTGGGCGAAATCCTCTGACACGGAGGGCCGGGCGGCAGGCGCGGCCGGCCCGTCGGCGAGCACCCGCGCGCGGCAAGCCCCCGGCGTCCCCCACGCCTCCCGCAGCGGTCGCGCCTTCCGCAGCCACAGCGACAGATCCAGCTCCTGCGTGTATCCCACCGCGCCGTGCAACTGCAGTGCCGCCCGCGCCGCCGCGTACCCCGCCTCGCCCGCCGTCACCTTGGCCGCCGCCACCTCGGCACCGGCGTCCGGCGCCTCCCCGGCGAGCGCGAGCGCCGCCCCGTACAGCAGCGGGCGGGCGAACTCCAGCCCGATCAGCGTGTCCGCGAGCCGGTGCTTGACCGCCTGGAAGGAACCGATCGCCGTACCGAACTGGGTGCGCTGCTTCACATACGCGACCGTGGCCCGCAGCAGCGCCTCGCCGGTGCCGAGCGCCTGCGCGGCCGTGGCGAACGCCGCCCACCGAGCGGCCCGCCCCGAGGCCTGTGCCACCCGGGGCCCGGATGCGAGCAGCTCCCCGCCCGGACCGGGGCGCCACAGCCGCCGGGCCGGGTCGGACGACACGCTGAGCGCGCCGGGCCCGGGGGCGAGCCGCAGCTCGTCGCCGGTCACAGTGAACACCGCGTCCACGGCATCCGCGTCCAGCGCATACGGCCCGTACCCGTCCATCCGGAGCGTCGCCGATGCCGCACCGGACGCCAGCCGCGGCAGCCACTCCTTGGCCGCCGCGCCGCCCACACCCCCCAGCAGCACCCCGGCCGCGACCGTCTCCACAACCGGTCCCGGCACCGCGTGCCGCCCCAACTCGGTGAAGGCGGCTGCGAGTTCGACCGGTAGCGGTCCGACGCCGTCGTACGTTTCCGGTATCGCCAGGGCGAACACCCCCGTCTGTGCCAGCCGCGCCCACAGGGCCCTGCCCGGTCCGTGGTTCCCTGCGGCCCAGGCGCGTACCACCGCAGGGGTGTCCGAGGCGGTCAGCATCGCGTCCAGCGAGCGGGCGAACTCCCGCTGCTCGTCGTCGAGGAGGAAACGCATCAGCGCCGTCCCTTCGGCAGGCCGAGCAGCCGCTCGGCGATGATGTCGCGCTGGATCTCGTTCGTACCGGCGTAGATGGGGCCCGCGAGGGAGAAGACGTACCCCTCGGCCCACTCGGACTCCGCCAGTTCCGCGTCCGGGCCCAGCAGATCGAGCGCCGTCTCGTGCAGAGCGATGTCGTACTCGGACCAGAACACCTTGTTCAGGCTGGACTCCGCGCCGATGTCGGCCCCCGCCGCGAAGCGTGAGGCGTTGGTGCAGGTGAAGAGCTGATACGCGCGCGCCCCGATCACCGCGTCCGCCACCCGGTCCCGCAGCGCCGTGTCGGACGGGTCGCCGTGAGTGCGCCACAGCCCGGCCAGCCGGTCCGCGGCGGCCAGGAAGCGGCCGGGGGAGCGGAGCGTCAGTCCGCGCTCGTTGCCCGTTGTCGACATGGCGATACGCCAGCCCTGTCCGGGCTCCCCGATGATGTCCTCGTCCGGTACGAACACCTCGTCCAGGAACAGCTCGGCGAAGGCGGGCTTGCCGTCGAGCCGCCCGATCGGCCGGACCGAAACCCCCGGCGCCGACAGGTCGAACATCAGATACGTCAGCCCGTGGTGCGGCTTCGCGGCCTCGGGATCCGTGCGGAAGATGCCGAACGCCCGGTCCGCGAACGCGGCCCGCGAGGACCAGGTCTTCTGCCCCGAGAGCAGCCAGCCGCCGTCCGTGCGCACCGCCCGTGAGCGCAGTGACGCCAGGTCCGAGCCCGACTCCGGCTCGGACCAGGCCTGCGCCCAGATCACCTCCCCGCTCGCCACCGACGGCAGGACCCGGGCCCGCTGCTCCTTCGTGGCGTGGTCGAAGAGCGTCGGGGCGAGAAGGCTGATGCCGTTCTGCGAGACCCGGCCGGGGCCGCCCGCCGCGTAGTACTCCTCCTCGAATGTCAGCCACCGGAAGATGTCGACGGCCCGGCCGCCGTACTCGGCTGGCCAGGAGACGACCGACCAGCGGTCCGCGTACAGCCGCGCCTCCCACTCCCGGTGCGCGGTGAAGCCCTCGGCGGTCTCCAGGGACGGCAGCGGCTCGGCGGGTACGTTGGCCCGCAGCCACTGCCGCGCCTCGGCCCGGAACTCCTCCTCCTCGGCCGTGTACGACAGATCCATCACGCACCCGCCTTCTTCATCGAGGCGATGTCCATGCCGCCGAGCGGGTCCGCCGCCGTCTCCGCGTTGTGCGCATGGGCGAGATGGTGCAGCCCGAAGACCGAGTCCATGCCGGTGTGCAGCCCCTGAAGGTCCTCGGCCTGGTTGACCGCACGCTTGGTGAGGGCCAGCCCCAGACGCGGCATCCCGGCGATCCGCAATGCCAATTCATGGGTACGCCCGGCGAGTTCGCCGCGCTCCACCACCTTGTTCACCATGCCGACCTCGTGCGCCCGGCGGGCGCTCATCCGGTCGCCGGTGAACAGGAACTCCTTCGCGATCCGGGGCGGCATCACCCAGGGGTGTGCGAAGTACTCGACGCCCGGGATGCCCATCCGCACCACCGGATCGGCGAAGAAGGCGTCCTCGCTCGCCACGATCAGATCGCAGATCCAGGCGAGCATCAGCCCGCCGGCCACACACGCGCCCTGGACGGAGGCGATGACCGGCTTCGGCAGCTCGCGCCAGCGCCTGCACATGCCGAGATAGACCTCCGACTCGCGGGCGAAGCGGCTCTCCGCGCCGGTCTTGTCGGAGTGGTCCCACCACAGACCTGCCCTGCGCTCGAAGGGCAGATGCGCATCGCGCCCGGGCGTGCCGATGTCATGGCCCGCAGAGAAGTGCTCCCCGGCGCCCGCCAGCACGACCACCTTGACCTCGGAGTCCTCGGCGGCCCGGTAGAACGCGGCGTCCAGGGCGTAGGTCATCGCCGAGTTCTGGGCGTTGCGGTAACGCGGGCGGTTCAGCGTCACGTACGCGACCGGGCCCCGGCGCTCGTACAGCACGGGATCGGACTGGAGGTCACCGGTGTCACCGGCAGATGTGTCGTGGGCATCGAGCATCGGCTCATCCTTCCCTAACAAGTGTTTGGTAGGTTAACGTACGAGCGCGAGGACCGTCGAGGATCCGCGGGCCGAGACCGAGGAGGCGCGGGCGTGAGCGCACCGCAGTACGTACCCGGACACGGCCTGCTGGCCGGCCGCAGCGCCGTCGTCACCGCAGCCGCGGGCGCCGGAATCGGCGGCGCCACCGCCCGTAAATTCCTTGAGGAGGGCGCCCGCATCGTCATCGGCGACGCGCACGCCCGTCGGCTGCAGGAGACCGAGCAGGCGCTCGCCGAGGAGTTCGGCGCGGACCATGTCGCGTCACTGCCCTGCGACGTCACCGACGAGACCCAGGTCCAGGCGCTCTTCGCGCTCGCCGAACAGACCCACGGCGGCCTCGACATCGTCGTCAACAACGCCGGCCTCGGCGGCACCGCCGAACTCACCGAGATGACCGACGAACAGTGGACCAAGGTCCTCGACGTCACCCTGAACGGCACCTTCCGCTGTACCCGGGCCGCCCTGCGCTCGCTCAAGGCGGCGGGCCGCGGCGGCATCGTCGTCAACAACGCCTCTGTCGTCGGCTGGCGGGCCCAGAGCGGCCAGGCCCACTACGCCGCCGCCAAGGCGGGCGTCATGGCGCTCACCCGGTGCGCCGCGATCGAGGCCGCCGAGTACGGCGTACGCGTCAACGCCGTCGCCCCCAGCCTCGCCATGCACCCGCATCTGGTGAAGGTCACCTCCGCCGAACTCCTCGACGAACTGACCGAGAAGGAGGCGTTCGGCCGCTACGCCGAGCCGTGGGAGATCGCCAACGTCATCGTCTTCCTCGCCAGCGGCTACTCCTCCTACATGACGGGCGAGGTCGTCTCCGTCAGTAACCGGCATGCCTGACGGGAGGACGGCCGGGCGGAGAATGGGCGGGTGCCTACCAAGAAGAAGCCCCAGGTGACCCCCTCGCCCGAGCGTCGCCGCGAACTGCTCGCCACCGCCGCCGAGGTGTTCGCCGCGCAGGGATACAACGCCACCACCGTCCGCAGAATCGCGGACGCGGCCGGGATGCTCGCGGGCAGCCTCTACTACCACTTCGATTCCAAGGAATCGATGATCGACGAGATCCTCTCGACCTTCCTCACCGAACTCTGGGACGGGTACGACGCGGTGCTCGCCGCCGGGCTCGGACCCCGGGAGACCATCGAGGCCCTCGTCACCGAGTCCTTCCGGGAGATCGACCGGCACCGCGCCGCCGTCGCCATCTACCAGAAGGAGTCCAGGCACCTGGCCACCCAGCCGCGCTTCCAGTACCTCGTCGACTCCCAGCAGAAGTTCGAGAAGGCCTGGCTCGGCACGCTGGAACGCGGCGTCGCCGACAAGACCTTCCGCGCCGACCTCGACATCCGCCTCACCTACCGCTTCGTCCGCGACACCGTCTGGGTCGCGGCGTCCTGGTACCGGCCGGGCGGACAGCACAGCCCCGAGGAGATCGCCCGCCAGTACCTCTCGATGGTTCTGGACGGCATCGCCCTCGACACCTGACCCCACCCGAGCTCACCGAGGAGCAGAAGTCATGGCCGAGGCATACATCGTCGAAGCGGTACGCACTCCGGTCGGCCGGCGCAGGGGAGGACTCGGCTCGGTCCACCCCGCCGACCTCGGCGCCCATGTCATCAAGGCCCTCGTCGAGCGGACCGGAATCGACCCGGCGGCCGTCGAGGACGTGGTCTTCGGCTGCCTCGACACCGTCGGACCGCAGGCCGGTGACATCGCCCGCACCTGCTGGCTGGCGGCCGGACTGCCCGAGGAGGTCCCCGGCGTCACCGTCGACCGGCAGTGCGGCTCCTCCCAGCAGGCCGTGCACTTCGCCGCCCAGGGCGTCCTGTCCGGCACCCAGGACCTCGTCGTCGCGGGCGGCACGCAGAACATGACGCAGATCCCGATCGCCTTCGCCTCCCGTCAGGCCGCCGAGCCCCTCGGCCTGACGGACGGCCCGTACGCGGGCAGCGAGGGCTGGCGCGCCCGGTACGGCGACGCACCGGTCAACCAGTTCCACGGTGCCCAGCTGATCGCCGAGAAGTGGGACATCAGCCGCCAGGACATGGAGGAGTTCGCCCTCCGCTCCCACCGGCGTGCGATCCGCGCCATCGACGAGGGCCGCTTCGCGCGCGAGACCGTCGCCTACGGCGACATCACCACCGACGAGGGGCCGCGCCGCGACACCACCCTGGAGAAGATGGCGGCCCTCAAGCCGGTCCTGGACGGCGGCACGATCACCGCCGCCTGTTCCTCGCAGGTCTCCGACGGGGCCGCCGCCATGCTCATCGCGTCCGAGCGCGCCGTGGCCGAGCACGGTCTCACCCCGCGCGCCCGCATCCACCACCTGTCGGTGCGCGGCGAGGATCCGATCCGCATGCTTTCGGCGCCGATCCCGGCCACCGCGCACGCGCTCAAGAAGAGCGGAATGACCATCGACGACATCGACCTGGTCGAGATCAACGAGGCATTCGCCCCGGTCGTCCTGGCCTGGCTGAAAGAAACCGGAGCCGACCCGGACAAGGTCAACGTCAACGGCGGCGCGATCGCCCTGGGTCACCCGCTCGGCGCAACCGGTACAAAATTGATGACGACGCTGCTGCACGAGCTGGAGCGCACCGGCGGCCGCTACGGGCTGCAGACCATGTGCGAGGGCGGCGGCCAGGCGAACGTGACCATCATCGAGCGGCTCTGACCAGGTCACCGAACCCTTCCGGCAGGGCTCCGGGAACAAGTTTCGGCAGAGTTCCGAGCTCGCTCCGGGCCAGTTACCCCAAGGGCCCGGGCAAAAAATCCGCCGGCCGGCGGCGCGGCGTGTTCCACCGCCGGTCGGCAGAACGTGCTACGGTTGCCGAGTTGCAGTTTTGGTACCCATGAACTTTATGTGCGCCTGACGGGAATGCTTCCTCAGGCGCATTATTGTTTTCCGGCTTTCTCCGGATGGGGCTCAATGCGGCGACTTGGAATTCGTAAAGTGCGGATTTCCGGCACTGCACCTCTTTTAGGAGAATGACATGGCTACTGGAACCGTGAAGTGGTTCAACTCGGAAAAGGGCTTCGGCTTCATCGAGCAGGACGGCGGCGGCGCCGACGTCTTCGCCCACTACTCCAACATCGCCACCTCGGGCTTCCGTGAGCTCCAGGAGGGCCAGAAGGTCTCCTTCGACGTCACGCAGGGCCAGAAGGGCCCGCAGGCGGAGAACATCGTCCCGGCCTAATTGCCGGACGCGTACCTCGCAGCCGGGGCCCGCACCGTGAAGGTGCGGGTCCCGGCTTGTGCTGTCCCCGGGACGTGGCGAAGAAGCGCGCCGTCCCGCAGCGCTCCCCCAGTAGTCCCACGCAGTTCCCAGGAATCCCTAGGAATCCTCAGGAATCCCCCAGGAGGGCAATTCCGTATGACCCGCTCCGAACGCCAGGACCGCCCCGCCCGCAACCGCCCGTCGAGGGGGCGCGGCACGGCCCCGGCAAAGGCAACCGCTAAGGGTTCCGGCAAGGGATCCGGCAAGGCGTCGCCCCGTCGCAGGGCCACGCCGCCGCAGGGCGAATTCGCCCTGCCCGAAACCATGACCCCCGCACTGCCCGCCGTCGAGGCGTTCGCCGAGCTGGACATGCCCGCAGCCCTGCTGAAAACCCTTGCCGCGCAGGGCGTCACCGATCCGTTCCCGATCCAGGGCGCCACCCTGCCGAACTCGCTCGCCGGCCGGGACATCCTCGGCCGCGGCCGCACCGGCTCCGGCAAGACCCTCGCCTTCGGCCTCGCGTTGCTGGCCCGCACCGGCGGGCGGCGCGCCGAGCCGCGCGCCCCGCTCGCCCTGGTGCTCGTCCCGACCCGTGAGCTCGCCCAGCAGGTCACCGACGCGCTGACGCCGTACGCGACGTCCGTGAACCTGCGCCTGGCCACCGTCGTCGGCGGCATGTCGATCAGCAAACAGTCCGGCACGCTGCGCCGCGGCGCCGAGGTGCTCGTCGCCACGCCCGGACGGCTGAAGGACCTCATCGAGCGCGGCGACTGCCGCCTCGACCAGGTCGCCATCACCGTCCTCGACGAGGCCGACCAGATGGCGGACATGGGCTTCATGCCGCAGGTCGTCGCGCTGCTCAAGCAGGTCGAGCCGGACGGTCAGCGGATGCTCTTCTCCGCGACCCTGGACAAGAACATCGACCGGCTGGTCAAGATGTTCCTGACCGACCCGGTCGTGCACTCGGTCGACCCGTCCGCGGGCGCGGTCACCACCATGGAGCACCATGTGCTGCACGTGGCCGACGAGACCGACAAGAAGGCCGTCGCCACCAGGATCGCTGCCCGCGACGGCCGGGTGATCATGTTCGTGGACACCAAGCGTGCCGCCGACCGCTTCGCCAAGCGGCTGCTCGCCAGCGGTGTACGGGCTGCCGCCCTGCACGGCGGGCGTTCGCAGCCGCAGCGCAACCGGACGCTGGACCAGTTCAAGAACGGCCAGGTCACCGCGCTCGTCGCGACGAATGTGGCGGCGCGCGGCATTCATGTCGACGACCTCGACCTGGTCGTGAACGTGGACCCGCCGACCGATCACAAGGACTACCTCCACCGCGGCGGGCGCACGGCGCGTGCCGGGGAGTCCGGCAGCGTCGTCACCCTGGTGCTGCCCGAGGAGAAGCGGGAGATGACCCGGCTGATGGCCGACGCGGGCATCGCTCCGCGGACCACCCGGATCAAGTCCAGCGACGAGGAACTCACCCGGATCACCGGGGCCCGTGAGCCGTCCGGCGTCGCGATCGTCATCGAGGTCCCCCAGCCGACCCCGCCGAAGCCGCGCACGCGGTCGGGCGGGGCCGCGGCCGGTGGCGCGGGCTTCCGCTCGGGCAGCCGCGGCCGGGGCCGGCGCGGTGGTGCCGGGCAGGGCGGCGGTGGTGAAGGCCGGGGTACGGGGGCTTCCTCCGCCCGCGGCGGCGGTGCGGGCGGCTCGGCTCGTGGCGCCGGTGCCGGTGCCGGTGGTGGCCGTGGCGAGGCACGCGGTGCCGGGGCCGGGCGTTCCGGGTCCGGGGCCGGACGCGGTGGTGCGGCGGCGGGGCGTGGCCGCAGGGCCGCGTAGCGGTACGGATGACGTGCGGTGACCGGATTTGTCCGGTCACCGCTTCGTCCTCAGTCGCCGGACGGGCCCACGGCGCCCGACACCGCGCCCAGCGCCGCGCAGGCCTCCTCCATCACCCGCTCCACCAGCTCCGCACAGCTGGGCAGATCCTCGATCAGGCCCGCCACCTGGCCCGATGCCATCACACCCAGATCCGTGCGGCCGTCGACCATGGACGCCTTCAGGAGCATCGGGGTGTTGGCGGCCAGCAGGACCTGGCTCCAGGACAGGTCCTTGCCGTGCTTCATCGCGAGACCGTCGCGCACCATCCGGGACCAGCTGGTCCCGGAGATCCGCTTGAACCCCGCCGCCCGGCGCACCGCCTGGGCCAACGCCCGGATCCGGCCCGCGTTCTCCAGCGCGGCGACCATCTCCGTACGCAGCATCCGGTGCGGGAGCCCGTCCACCGCCGTGGTGACCGTTACGTCCTTGACGCCCGCCGCCAGATAGCGGGCCTTCACCGCGTCCGGCACGGTCGAGTCCGACGTCAGCAGGAACCGCGTGCCCATCGCGATGCCCGCCGCCCCGTACGCCAGCGCAGCGACCAGGCCCCGGCCGTCGTGGAAGCCACCCGCCGCGATCACCGGGATGTCCACCGCATCGACAACCTGGGGCAGCAGCACGGTGGTTGCCACATCACCGGTGTGGCCGCCGCCCTCGCCGCCCTGCACGATCACCGCGTCCGCGCCCCACGCCGCGACCTTCTCGGCATGGCGCCGGGCACCTATCGACGGGATCACGACCACGCCCGCGTCCTTCAGCTCGGCGATGAGCTCCTTCGAAGGGGCGAGCGCGAAGGACGCCACCTTCACGCCTTCGTCGACGATGATCCGTACCCGCTCGCGCGCATCACCGGCGTCGGCGCGCAGATTGACGCCGAACGGCTCGTCCGTACGGGACTTGACCTCCCGTACCGCTGCCCGCAGCTGCTCCGCGGTCATCGTCGCGGAGGCCAGGATGCCGAGCGCGCCCGCGCGGGCCGTGGCGGAGACCAGGCGGGGGCCCGCGACCCAGCCCATGCCGGTCTGGACTATGGGGTGGCGGACGCCGGCAAGATCCGTGAGCGCGGTCCGCATCAGACCCCGACCTCGCGGTTCCGGGTGCCCTTCGGGTCGATGACCTCGCGGATCAGGCCCAGCTCCTCGGCGGTCGGCTCCCGGGTGCAGGGGATGTCGTCCGCGATCGTGAGCGCGAAGCCGGTGGCCTCGCGGACCTCGTCGGCGGTGACGCCGGGGTGCAGCGAGGCGAGGCGCATCGAGCGGTCCGGGGTCGCGAAGTCGAGGACGCCGAGATCGGTGACGACGCGCGGGATGCGGTGGTAGCGGGTCGCCGACGGACCGGCTGCCGCGGCACTGTCGTGACCGACCCCGCAGATCATGTCGACGCGCTCGACGAAGACCCGGGGGGAGTGCTTGGGCACCCAGTAACTGACCGGGTGGTTCAGGGTGTTGACCGGGGCGCCGCGTACGCCGAGGAGCTGGCGGGTGGGCTGTTCCCAGTCGCCGATGCAGGAGATGTTCTGGTTGCCGAACCGGTCGATCTGGCTCGCTCCCATCATCACGTGACGCCTGCCGCCCGTGACCATGGTGAGGTGTTGGCGGTACGGCAGCCAGCCCTCCGTCGTGCCGTCCGGGCCGACGATCAGCGCCTCGCCGTCGGTGAGCAGCAGATCGGGCGAGAAGGTGCGTCTGGCGAGCCGGGCGCCGACGGACGGGACGAGTCCCATAGGGCTGGCGAGCACCTCCCCGTTGTCGCGCCAGGCATCGGCGCAGGCGATCACGCAGTACTCGGCCCGGGTCACGGTCCGGTTGCTCACTTCTGCTCCTCGTGCCAGGCCTGGACGGCCGACTGATAGCTCTTCTCGTCGCCCTGTGCGGGCAGGAAGCGGTCGCTGAAGGCCGCCCAGGCGTCGGGGTCGGCGGCCGCGGTCGCGTACGCCTTCTGGAACGCCTCGTCGCGCGGGCGGTCGGGGGCGCAGGAGGTGAAGTGCGCGCCGTTCGGGGTCTCGACGACGCCGGTGACGGAGTGCCGCTTGACGAGGAGGGTCTGCGGGGCCGCCTTCTCGGTCAACTCGGCAGTTTCCACCAGGCGTTCGCAGGAGACGTACGCTTTGTCGGCGGCCTCGCAGAACAGGTCGTCGAAGTACGGGTCCGGGCCGAGGTACTGGCCGTTGCCGAACCGGTCGGCTCGGTTCATGTGGACCAGCGCCGCGTCCATCCGCAGGGCGGGCATCGCGACGAACTCCTCGCCGTCCGCGTACGGCGATGTGACCGTACGCAGGCCCGGGTTGACCCGCATCACGTCCGAACCGATACCGGCGCGGACGGGGAGGAACGGCAGCCGGTTCGCGGCGGCGTGCAGCCCCCACATGAACATGGCCTCGTCGACCTCCATCAGCTCGAACGCGCCGCGCTGGCGGGCCGCCCTGAAGTGGGGTTCGAGCGGGATCGAGTCGAGTGTGGCGAAGGCGGCGACCAGTTTGCGGATCTTGCCGGCGGCGGCGAGCAGGCCGACGTCGGGGCCGCCGTACGAGACCACGGTGAGGTCGGTGATCGGGGAGCGGAGCAGCGCCCGGACCAGTGCCATCGGCTTTCGGCGGGAGCCCCAGCCGCCGATGCCGATCGTCATCCCGCTGCTGAGCCGGGAGACGACGTCCTGCGCTGTCATGGTCTTGTCGGTTCTGTCGGTTCTGTCGGTTCTGTCGGTACCGATTCCGGTCATGGTCATGCGTCATACCTCCTTGCCGAAGGTGTCGCGGACGCGGTCGGCGACACCGCTGAGATTGGCCTCGAAGGTGAAGCCCTGCTCGAAGCGGTAGCTGCGGCGTACGTCCACCGGGTCGATGCCGTTGATCGCGGCCTTCGCCAGCCGGATCAGATACCCGTCCTTACGGGCGATCTCGCCCGCCAACTCCATTGCTGCATCCAGGAGTTCATCGCGCGGCACAACCTTCCAGACCGAGCCGTGGGCGTGCAGTTCTGCGGCGGTGGCGGTGCGCGAGGTGTAGTACAACGCGCGCATCAGATGCTGCGGCACGAGCCGGGCGAGATGGGTTGCGGCCCCGAGCGCGCCCCGGTCCAGCTCGGGCAGGCCGAATGTCGCATCGTCGCTCGCCACGATCGCGTCCGCGTTGCCGACGAGGCCGATGCCGCCACCGAGGCAGAAGTCGTTCACCGCGGCGACGACCGGGACCTCGCACTCGTACACGGCCGAAAACGCCTCGTAGCAGCCGCGGTTGGCGCCGATCAGGGCGGCGTGACCGGTGTCGCGCTGCATCTCCTTGATGTCGACGCCCGCGTTGAATCCACGCCCGGCGGCGGCCAGCACGACACAGCGGACCTCGGGATCGCGGCCCGCGGCCCGGAGGGCGTCGGCGAGGTCGTACCAGCCCTGTACGGGGAGCGCGTTGACGGGCGGGTAGTCGACCGTGACGAGGGAGATGCCCTTGCCGGGACTTGCGGTGGAGACACCCATGGGCGAATCAGCTACCTTTCCACCAAACATTTGTTAGGTGTGGAAGGTAGCAGCCTGCCCCCGCATCGCCAACAAGGAGATGTGTGATGACCGCAAGCAGCGACGGACGGGACAGGGGAAGCGAAGGGGGGAACGACGGAGGAAGCGTCGGTGGACTGTGCGACGGACGCGTCGTGATCGTGACGGGTGCCGGGCGCGGGCTCGGCCGTGCCCACGCGCTCGCCTTCGCCGCCGAGGGGGCGAAGGTCGTGGTCAACGATCTCGGTGTCGGCCCGGACGGCGACGGGGGCTCGGCCGGTCCGGCCCGGCAGGTGGTCGACGAGATCGTGGCGGCAGGCGGCGAAGCGGTCGCCCACGGGGGCGACATCGCCACGACGGAGGGGGCGGCGTCGCTGATCACTGCCGCGCTGGAGACCTTCGGGCGACTGGACACGCTGGTCAACAACGCCGGATTTCTGCGCGACCGGATGCTGGTGAATCTGGACGAGGACGACTGGGACGCGGTGATGCGGGTCCATCTGAAAGGCCACTTCCTGCCACTGAAGCATGCCGCCGCGCACTGGCGGGCCGAGGCGAAGGCCGGCCGCGCCCCGGTGGCCCGGGTGGTCAACACAAGCTCCGGTGCGGGGCTGCTCGGGAGCGTCGGACAGGGCAATTACTCCGCTGCGAAGGCGGGCATCGTGGGCCTGACGCTCGTCGCGGCCGCGGAGATGGGACGGTACGGGGTCCAGGTCAACGCGATCGCCCCGGCGGCACGGACCCGGATGACCGAGCAGACGTTCGCGGAGACGATGGCGGCGCCGGGGGAGGGGGAGTTCGACGCGATGGCCCCCGAGAACGTGTCCCCGCTGGTGGTGTGGCTCGGCTCGGCCGCGAGTGACGGGGTGACCGGGCGGGTCTTCGAGGCGGAGGCCGGCCGGATCACGGTTATGGAGGGCTGGCGCCCCGGTCCCACCGCGGACCGGCGGGCGCGGTGGGCGCCGGCGGAGGCGGGGGAAGCGGCACGGAAGCTGCTGTCGGAGGCAGAGCCGGCGCAGCCGGTGTACGGGGCGAAATCCAGCCGTCGGCGAGGCTGACTATTCACTCTCTCCGGTGTTCGAGGTGCGGGGGTTCGGATGCGGGCGCCTGCGGCGGGCTTTCCCGGCCCGCCCCTTCCCGCAGCCGCGGTTGCTTCAGGTGCTGCAGTCCAGGACCGTCCGGCACAACCCGCACCGGGCCCGTACCCGGCCGCGTACCGGAACGCGGATGCGCTGGTGGCAGGTGGGGCAGGCGAAGGAGACCCGGAGGCCTTGCGGGCCGTTGTCGAAGGTGTACGGGGCGTCGGGACCCGGGGCCGCTCCCGCACCCGGATGGTGCTGGGCGTACCGCCGGTCCTTGGCGTAGCGGCGCCGGCCCGCCCAGCCGGCCGCCGCGAGGGGCGGCTGCCGGGTGTCGTGGAGGGCCTGGGTGCGCCCCTTCGTGTACGCCGTGTACGCCTGCGGACTCGTGAACCACGGGGAGGGATCCTCGTCGAAGGCGAACGCCCGCTTGGCGAGGACGTATCCGAACTCCTCCGGGGTGAGATAGCCGAGCTTCTGGCTGGAGACGGCGTCCTCACGGAAGGCGTCCAGCAGCAGCCAGCCCGCGCCCAGATACGTCGTCGCGGTGTCGGTGAGGATCTCGTTGTCGCGCGTACCGGGGAACTCCAGGCCGAGGCGGTGCAGCAGCACATGCATGACCTCGTGCGAGAGCGCGGCGCCGATGTCCCTGCGATGGGTGCGGAAGCGGTCGTTGAGTTCGATGAAGTACTCCGGTCCCGCGGCGAGTTCGACACCGGCGGCGTGTTCCATCTCCCGGAAGCCGACGATCATGCGGGCCTCCGGCAGGTGCAGATGCTGGACCATGGCCCGCGCCACCCGCTGGGCGCCGAGGTACAGATCGTCCTGGTCGGAGAAAGCGGCGTCGGCGGGGGCGAGGCTCGTGGCGTAACCGCGGACACCGTCGTACGACAGCCTCCGGTACAGCGCCGTGATCGCGGACCGGACGGTGTCGAGATGAGGGAAGCCGTGGACGACCGGACTTCCGCCGCCCCGGCCGTGTTCCCGGCTGCTGTCCGTCACGCCCCCGCCCCCGTCCGCGACGATCGACCGGCCTCCACTGTAGCCGCAGCGACGTGAGTGATCTTGGCCGAAAAGTGAACCTTGTGAGGCCCGTGATCATTTCCCGATAATCCGAATCATGTCCTTGTCGGGGGCATGACCAACGGGCTCTGCTGCCCGTGGCCAGGACCCCGGGCGAGGGCACGTACCCCCCACAAGAACCCCCCACGAAAGAAGGCAGTCCGTTGAAGCAGCTTCTGCGCGCCGTGAAGAGATGCTCCGTCATAGCCGCCGTGGTCCTCGCGGCCGTCAGCCTCCAGCCCGCCGGAGCGTCCGCGGCCCCCACCCCGGTCGTCGGCGGAACCCGCGCCGCCCAGGGTGAATTCCCGTTCATGGTCCGGCTGTCGATGGGCTGCGGCGGCGCTCTCTATGCCAAGGACATCGTCCTCACCGCCGCGCACTGTGTGGGCGGTTCGGGCAACAACACCTCCATCACCGCCACCGCGGGCGTCGTCGACCTCCAGTCGTCCAGTGCGATCAAGGTCAAGTCCACCAAGGTCCTCCAGGCCCCCGGTTACAACGGCATGGGCAAGGACTGGGCACTGATCAAGCTCGCCAAGCCCATCGACCTGCCCACCCTGAAGATCGCCACCAACACCACGTACAACAACGGCACCTTCACCATCGCAGGCTGGGGCGCCGCCACCGAGGGTGGAAGCCAGCAGCGGTATCTGCTGAAGGCAGCCGTGCCGTTCGTCTCCGACGCCGACTGCCAGGGCGCGTACGGCAGCGACCTCGTCCCCGGCGACGAGATCTGCGCCGGGCTGATCGACACGGGCGGCGTGGACACCTGCCAGGGCGACTCCGGCGGCCCCATGTTCCGCAAGGACAACGCCGGAGCCTGGATCCAGGTGGGCATCGTCAGCTGGGGCCAGGGCTGCGCCGAGCCCGGTTACCCGGGTGTGTACAGCGAGGTCTCGACGTTCGCCGCCAACATCGCCTCCGCGGCGGCCACGCTCTGACGGCCCGACCGGCCCGACCGGCCCCACCGCATCAGCTCTGAGCACCCCCGGGTGTGCCCGTCCGGACGGGCACACCCGGACCCAGCTCCACCCACGGATCCCCGGCGCCCTCCACCTCCAGCACCCACACCTCGTTGACGCCCTCCCGCAGCACGGGACCCGGCACATACAGCGTCCGCTGCGGACCCGCCGACCAGTACCGTCCCAGACAGAAACCGTTCACCCACACGAACCCGCGCGTCCAGCCCGGCAGTTCGAGCCCCGCGTGATCCGGAGGGCCCGCGAGTCCCGAATCCGCCGACTCGAAAGAACCCCGGTACAGCCCGGCACGGCCCCTCTCGGCGACCCCGCCGAAAGGCACCGCGTCCACCGCACCCGGTTCCTCGAAAGCGGCCAGCCGCAGCCCCCGCGCCCGTACCCCGTGCAGATACTGCCGTTCGTGCCGGACGCCGCCCGTGATGCCTTTCGGCTCGCCCAGCCGCGGCCCGTAATTGACCCGGCCCAGTGACTCCACCCACAGCTCGACCTCCGCGGGCCCGGCCACCGGCTCGTCGAGGGTGGTGCTCTCGCCGCTCAGCACACCTTGCCGGACGCCGTTCACATACACCACCGCACGGTCCCGGAGCCCGGAGACACCCAGCGCATAGGGGCGTCGCAATCCCGGAACGGTGACCTCGTACCGCACCAGGCCCCGGTCCACGCCCAGTTCCTCGAACGTCGGCGGAACACCGGACTCTGCCCGTTCCGGGTCGCCCAGCACCTCCAGGACCACCGACAGGGGTGCCCACTCGGTCAGCTCCGCCCGCACCGGTGCCGGGGGCCCGACCGGCTCCGGCGGCAGCTCCGGAAGCGGACCGTCCGCGAACTCCGCCAGGACCTTCCGGAACAGCCAGAACTTCTCCGTCGGCCGCCCGTACTCGTCGATCGGCGCATCGTAGTCGTATGACGTCACCGTCGGCTGAAGATCCTGGTCCTGCACCGGACCCGAGCGGTTCGCCCCCGCCCAGCCCGCAAAGTTCGTCCCCCCGTGCGCCATGTAGACATTCACCGACGCCCCGCACTCCAGAATCTCCCGCAGGGCCTTTGCCGCCTCCGCCGGATCCCGTACCGCCGGCGCGGCACCCCAGTGCTCGAACCACCCGCACCAGAACTCCATGCACATCAGCGGCCCCTTCGGCTGATGGCGGCGCAGCACCTCGAAGGCCTCCCGCGCACCCGACCCGAAGTTCACCGTGGCGAGCAGCCCCGGCACGGAGCCGCCGGTGAGCATGTGGTCCTCCGGCCCGTCGGAGGTGAACAGCGGCACGGTCACCCCGCGCTCCCGCAGCATCCCGGCCACCCGTTGCAGATAGACCCGATCGGTGCCGTAGCTCCCGTACTCGTTCTCCGCCTGAACCATGATCACCGGGCCGCCGCGTCCGATCTGCCGCTGCACCACCTGCGGCAGCAGCGCCGTGAACCACCGCTCCACGGCACCCAGATACTCCTCGTCACGGGTCCGCACCCGTCGCCCGAACCGCCCCGTCACCCAGGCCGGCAGACCGCCGTTCTCCCACTCGGCACAGATGTACGGTCCCGGGCGGACGATCGCCCACAGTCCGGCCCGCTGCGCCGCGTCCAGGAACCTGCCCAGCGCCGCCACGTCCCGGAAGCGACCGGGCTGCGGCTCATGGAGATTCCACGGCACATATGTCTCGACACAGTTGAGACCCATGGCGCGCAGCATCGACAGCCGGTGGTCCCACTGCGCCTCATGGACCCGGAAATAGTGCAGGGCCCCCGACAGCAGCCGTACGGGCTTCCCGTCGAGCCGGAAGTGGTCGTCCCCCACGGTGAAGTCAGCCATCGTGCTCGTACTCTCCTGTGCGTGCGGTCCCCCGGGGCCGCGCCGCCCAGGGGTCGCACGACGGCACGCACCACGGAGCGGGCGAACCCGGGAGGAATGTTGCAACCAACCTTCGCCCCCTGGCGTGCGGCCGGTCCATGGACAAAGATCACTGCTGTTTGGACACAATTGTTCGGACGCGAAATGTTCGGACCAATGCAAAGAAAAGGGGGAGGAAGGAAGGCCGATGTACCACACCTGGATGCGCTTCTTCACTCCCAGCCCGCTCCACCACCGGCTGGGCCTCGTCTGCCTGGGCGTGGGGCTGCAGCACGGCGCCCTGCCGACGGTCGGCCCGCGCACCCTGGACCACCATGTGGCCGTCGTCATCAACTCCGGCAGCGGCTGGTTCATCGGAGCCGACGGCCGCCGGGTGCCCGTCGTCGCACCCAGCCTGATCTGGCTGACCCCCGGCACCCCGCACCACTACGGCGCCGATCCCGGCAGCGGCTGGGACGAGAGTTTCGTCGACTTCACCGGCCCCGCCACCGCCACGTACACCGAGCTCGGCTACATCGAGCCCGACCGCCCGCTCGTCCCGCTCGCCGACACGGCGGGCCCCCGCGCAGCGGTGGGGCGGATGGTGCGCGCGGCACGTCGCGGCAACCCGCTGCTGGAGGTCGAGACCGGCGCCGCCGTGCATGAACTCCTCGTCGCCCTGCGCCGGGCCCGCGCCGATGTCAGCCCCGACGGCGACCCGGTCCTGCAGGCCCTCGCCCGAGACGCCTTCCAGCCGCTCTCCGTCGCAGAGCACGCGGCCCGGCACGGCATGACACCCGCCGAACTGCGCACGGCGGTACGGCGGGGCGCGGGCTGCAGCCCGAAGGACTACCTCCTCGGCATCCGGCTCGGCCGCGCCAAGGAGCTCCTCGCCGCCACCGACCTGCCGGTCGCCGCGGTCGCCCGACGCGTCGGCTACGACGACCCGGCGTACTTCTCCCGCCTCTTCGCCCGCCGGGTCGGCACCGCCCCGGTCCGGTTCCGCGATCAGCAGGGCCGCAGCGTCCCGGGCGGCTGGAGCGACCAGGTCCCGGACCCGGAGCACCCACCGACGATCACCCCCCTGGGCCCGGCCGTCTAACGACCTCGCCCACGATTGGCAGGGGGAGAAGGAGCGGCGTCCGGGGCCTTCGAATCCAAGGCGGAGGTCCCGGACACCGCGACGCCGCTGGCAATCGCGGGCGAGGTCGTAAGCTCGCTGACCATGACCACGAGGGACATCGACGAGTCCGTGAGCGCGGAACTGAACCGGCTGCGCGAGAGCATCGACAACATTGACGCCGCTGTTGTCCATATGCTCGCCGAGCGCTTCAAGTGCACCCAGCAGGTCGGCCACCTCAAGGCCGCCCACCAGCTCCCCCCGGCCGACCCGGCCCGCGAGAGCCGGCAGATCGCCCGGCTGAGGCAGCTGGCGGAGAGCGCGCATCTGGATCCGGCCTTCGCGGAGAAGCTGCTGAACTTCATCGTGGCGGAGGTCATCCGCCACCATGAACGGATCGCGGAGGAGTCGGCGACGAACGGGAAGACCGGCGCCGGGTCGTGAACGGGGGCAGGGCTTGAATCCTGCGGACCGACAGCCGAGGCTGTGACCACCGGGGGCGCTCCCGGTGGTCGGGGGGACGGTACGCATGGGTCTGCTTGCGCAAGGCGTCGCCGCAGTGGCCGGACGGGAACCGCCGCCCGCCTGGGTGACGGCCTCCCTCTGCCTCCTCCTGATCGGTGTCGGCGTGTTCGTCGCGGCGGACTTCCGGGGCATTCCGCGGCAGTGGCACGAGTGGATGGGCGGCAGGGAGGATGGAAGGTTCTCCCGTTCCTTCGCCCACCAGAGACTGATCGGGATCGGCTTGGCGGCCGGGGGAGTGTGGGGACTGGCGGCAGTCGCTCTCCACTTCTTGTCTTCTCAATGAGCTGAGGGCGGCTCGCCTCGAACCGAGGGCGGTTCGCCCGCCCGGTGCGATGGATACGGGCCGGACCGCCCGGCCGACCGCCTGCGCCTCGACCACGCCACCCAGGCACTTACCAGCAGACCGAGTCCCGTGGCCAGGACCACGAGCCCGGCCGAGGCCGACTCGTTGACATGGTGCCCGTTGCCCTGCGGCGTGGGCAGCCCGGCGGCCGCGTAGTGGGGGAGGAGCAGCAGTCCCGCTCCCACCAGCGCGGGCACCGCCCAGCCGACGCTTTCGCGGCGCGAGGACCGGGCGGACACCAGAGCACCCGCCGTCAGAAGCACCGCGCAGCCCAGTGCCGGCAGCACCGTGTAGGTCAGCCATTCGGACAGCAACGGCCGCCAGTACCACTCCGATTCGGGCCTCGGCCCGTCGAAGTAGTACAGGGTCCGCGGCTGCGGCGCACCCATGAAGTCCCGGACCGACCCGGGCACCAGCCCGCCCAGCAGCCCGCCGCCGAAGACCAGCCCCGCGAAACGCGGCACCCCGCCGTCCTCCTTCCGGCAGGCCGCACGGCCGATTCGGAGGCTCAGCACGGCACACCAGCCGGCCAGCAGCCCCAGGAACACGCCCTTGACCGCGCCGTAACCGATCGGAGTCCAGACATTCCAGGGGTAGTTCTCCATGTGCGCGGCGCGCCGGCTCCCCGCGAGACACCAGGCAACCGCACCCGCCGCCACGCCCCATGGCACGACCCCCACGGCCCGCCGCCGTGCGACGTCCGCGCCCGTCCCCGAAGCCCCACGCACCGCTTTGGACACTGCTTGCCTCATATGACCCATCTGCCCCAATGTCCCCGCCGAGCTCGGCTGTCGTTGATGATGCGGCTCTGTGATGCGTTTGGTCAGAGGTCTCTCATCATGGCCTGATCAATGAGGTGCGTGCAGACCTGTGATCATCATGTGGATCAGCAGGTCGTAGCTCTCGTCCAGCTTCTCCGGGAGCCCGAACGCGCCCTCGGCCTCCAGAACCGCGAAGCCGTGGACGGCCGCGCGCAGGCAGCGGGCTGCGTGGATCGCTGCGGAGTCTGCCATTCCATACGCACGGAAAGTGGCGAGCATGATGTTGATCAGTCGCGTCCCCGCCTCGGCCGTGCGCGGCTCGGGCGTCTGGATCAGCGCCGAGTATCGGTGGGGGTGCCGCAGCACGTAGTGCCGCCAGGCCATCATGAGCGCGCGGATCGCCTCGTCGGCGGAGCGGCCCAGCACGGCCTCACCGACCTGGTCCGCGATCTCGTTCATGATCCGCGCCGACATGAGGTCGCGCAGCTCTGCCAGATTGCGCACGTGCTTGTAGAGGGACGGGGTAGCGACGCCTGCCCGGCCGGCCACCGCCGACAAGGTCAGGGCGGCGGGGCCTCTCTCATCGATGATCAGCAGCGCGACATCGACGACGGCATCCGTGGTGAGCGCTGCCCTAGCCACGCGCGCCGACCTTGAGGAAGGCCAGGACGGCGGTAGCGACTTCGTCCGGGAACTGGACGTGCGGGTAGTGACCGGCTCCCTCGATCATCTCGAGCCTACCGAGCCCTGCGGGCATCTCGGCCACGATGCCCGCTCCCTCGGCCCTGGGGTCGACCCAGTCGGGGTCGAGTGTGCCCTCGATGACCAGGGCAGGGCACTGGATGGCGTCGAGACAGGCACCGGCGTCCGTGGGCGCGGACATGCCCATCTTGCTGACGACGGCCATCCGGCCGGGCCGGCGCAGGTCGGCGTCGAGGGCGGCGACATGGCCGGCGTAACCGGCGGGCTTGACTCCCGGGTAGGCATGGTCGAGGTAGCGCTTCCACAGCCCGACGCTGCGCAGCAGGCCGGCGCCCATGAGCAGGCCCATGCCCTTGCGGTAGCGGGTGTGGGACATCAGAGCACTCGGGCTGATCTTCTGTGCGCGGGTGAACGGGCTGATCTCGACGATGGCGCTGACCAGTTCGGGCTCCTGGGCCGCGGCGATGGTGGCGGCGCCGCCGGCGAAGGAGTGGCCCACGACGACAGCGGGGCCGCCCAGGTGCCTGATCAGGGCGAGGATGTCGGCCGCTGCGTCGGTGCGGGTGTAGGACGCCCAGCCGGTGCTGGACTCACCGTGGCCGCGCTGGTCCATGCTGGCGACCCGCAATCCGGCCGTCGCGAGCCGGGAGGCCACATCTCGGTAGGCCGCCCTGTTGTCACCCATGCCGTGGGCCAGCACGACCAGCGGGCCCTCGCCCGTCACCTCGTACGCGAGCTGTCCGCTGTCGATAGTCAAGAACTCGGTCACGTCCACCCTCCGGGGCTAATGAATATAGCCATCAAGCTAATGTGATTAGCCGATGGTGTCAACCCTCGTTCCAAGGGAGCGGGACCTCACCTCTGCGCGGGAGCGCCGCCGCTGTACACCGATGGGCGAGCTCGGAGGGCATCAGCTGCGCGCCCCGGCCTTCAGGCGGCAAGCGCTACGCGGGAGCGCACGTTCCTCGACTCTTCCCAAGGACGCCAGGCCGTGTCTGACAATGATCACGTTGCCGCTCGTTCTTGCCGAGGCGGAGGCGTACTCGAGATGGAAAGGTCTTGCACGTGATCAACCAACAGGGCAGCCCACGCCGCAAGTTCGTACTCGCAGACGGATTGACTCCCGCAGACATCGAGCATGTGCACCGCGAGGCGCTCCGTGTCCTGCGCTCCGACATCGACACAGCCCACCTCGACGCCTACAGCGACGAAGCCTGGCCGCCCGCCGTACTGAACTCCTGTGAACGCGCGCTGTCCCTCGCCCATGAGGAGGTCGCGAGCGGCGCTCGCTCCCAGCGGCACGACCTCGGGATGGGCATCGGCATCGACGTGCGCGACGACAAACAGTTCGAAGTGCTCGAGGACCTTGTTCCCTACACGATCAACGCCGAAGGCTGGCAAGGCAACTGCTCGATCTTCAGCGCGAACGACACGGGAACCTCTCTGTGCATTGCCGTCACCCAGGAGCAGGAGGCAGCACTCCTTTCCCGGCTGGACGCGCTGGGTGTCTCGTCGACGGCCCTTGCTCCCCTCCCACCCCGAAGGCGACGCTGGGGTGCCCTCGTGGCTCGGACGCGCGGAGTCGGAGAATGAGCGAGGTGAGGTGCAGCCCAACCTGTCATGGCGCCTGCCGACGCCTGCACCGCCACCACGCACGCAAGGCCGAGCACTTCCTGGCGCCCGTCGCCGTATCCGCGCCGCTCATCGTCCGGCGCCGCGTCACTCGGCGGAGCGATCGTGCGGCAGTGACGTCGGCCCATTACCGAAGTTGCGACTCAGCAGGGCGGTGAAAAGCTTCAGCCACCCCCTGTGGGGCTGGTTGTCCCTGTCGATCAGGAAACGCGCTGTCTGCAGTGGGTCACACGGCGGCTGACCTGCCTGGTGGAGTTGCCAGTAGCGGGCCACTCTCCGCTCCAGATCGGCCAGGTCAACTCCGTCGGTTCTGGTCAGAACGACCGGTCCCTCCCACGCTTCAGGGGCGGTGAGCGCCAGCACTCGACCGTCAGGGGTGTAGGCCGCCGTGTACTCGCCCTCCGACACATCGATCGCCTCCAGGTAGTTCGTGGCGTGCACGAAGGACTCGAAGACGTTCAGGTCTTCGTCCCGGTCGAAGACGAGCACGGCGTCGGGAGGGAGATCCATGCGAGCACTGTGACAGCCACTTCCGTCGTGCCTCCACCGAAATAGGCGGCGCCGCGGTCACGATCACGCGGCTTGGAGGCGGTCCATGAGCATGGTCCCTGATTGACGGCTTGGCTGCCTGAGGTGTCTCCCCGACCCGCATGTCGTGGCGCCCGACGGCGAGTACCGGACGTGCCGCGGTGACCGGGAATGACGAGGGTGGGCGCCCCTCACGGCGAGATCTCCTCCGGCGGGCGGTTCGCCGTCTCCTCCACGAAGGTGCCCGCCACCACCGCGCCCACCAGTGCCGAACAGACGTCCTCCGTCGCCGGACGGGCCCGATTTCCCGCCCGTCCGGCGATCAGGGACGCCTACGCGTCCTCCTCCGCCGCCAGCACCGACCGCTCCAGCTTCTCCAGCAACCGGGCCAGCTGCCGGCACTCCGCGGGAGTCAGCCCCGCCAGCATCCGCCGCTCATTGTCCAAGTGCTCCGCGAACAGCTCGTCGATCGTCGACAGACCTTCGTCCGTGAGCCGCGAGTGCACCACCCGACGGTCCTGAGGATCACGCTCCCGCAGGATCAGCCCGTCCTTCTCCAGACGGTCGATCCGCAGCGTGACCCCCGCCGAACTGATCAAACCGGAATCGGCCAGCTCACCCGCCGTACGACGGAACGGCGCCCCCGCCCTGCGCAGCGCCGTCAGCACATCGAACCCGGCCATCGACAGGCCCTTGCGCTCCACCGGCCGGGAGATCGCCGCGCTGTACCGCAGGAACGCCCGGTGCAGCCGGCCGAACACCTCCAGCGGAGCCGTATCCAGATCCGGCCGCTCCCGCCGCCAGTCCTCGACGATCGACGCCACCGCGTCCTGCCGCGTCGCGGAAGCGGAAGCTGCGTTCTTCGCCATTCCGGGCACTCCTCCGTACAGGAACACAACGGGTAAGAATCTTAGCCCTGAAAGGCCCACCGATCCTGCCCGCCCAGCTTCCCGCCGAGCCCTCGATCAGCCCTGGGAGAACCCGCCTGCGCCCCGCCCGGGCCGTACGGCAGCATGGGTGCATGTCCGTACTGACGCGCGACGAAGCGCAGACCCGAGCCCAGTTCCTCGACGTACACCGGTACACGATCGACCTCGATCTGACCGGAGGGGAGGAGACCTTCGACTCCCGCACCGTCATCCAGTTCACCGCAGCCGCGGCCGGAGACACGTTCGTCGAACTCAAGCCCGCCACGCTGCGCTCGATCAGCCTCGACGGACAGCCCCTCGACCCCGCCGACCTCACCGAGAACCGCTTCCCGCTCACCGCGCTCACCGCCGGCGCACACGAACTGCGCATCGACGCCACCATGCGCTACTCCCGCACCGGCGAAGGCATGCACCGCTTCACCGACCCGACCGACGGCGAGACGTACCTCTACACCCAACTGTTCATGGAGGACGTCCAGCGCGTCTTCGCCGCGTTCGACCAGCCCGACCTCAAATCCGTCTTCGAGCTCACCGTCACCGCCCCCGAAGGCTGGACCGTCCTCGGCAACGGCGTCGCAGAGCACCGCGGCGACGGCCGGTGGACCCTGGCGGCCACCCCGCTGATCTCCACCTACCTCGTCGCCGTCGCCGCAGGCCCCTGGCACTCCGTGACCACCGAACACGCCGGACTGCCCTTCGGTATCCACTGCCGCCGCTCACTCGCCCCGTACCTCGACGCGGACGCCGACGAGATCCTCGACATCACCCGCGCCTGCTTCGACCGCTTCCACGAGAAGTTCGACGAGCCCTACCCCTTCGACTCCTACGACCAGGCATTCGTCCCCGAGTTCAACGCGGGCGCCATGGAGAACCCCGGACTCGTCACCTTCCGCGACGAGTTCATCTACCGCTCCGCCGTCACCGACACCGAACGCCAGACCCGCGGCATGGTCATCGCCCACGAGATGGCCCACATGTGGTTCGGCGACCTCGTCACCCTCGCCTGGTGGGACGACATCTGGCTCAACGAGTCCTTCGCCGAGTACATGGGCTACCAGACCCTCGCCGAAGCCACCCGCTTCACCGACACCTGGGTCGACTTCGGCGTCGCCCGCAAGGGCTGGGGATACGACGCCGACCAGCGCCCCTCCACCCACCCCGTCGCCCCCGACCCCGCAGCCGTCCCCGACACCGCGTCCGCGATGCTCAACTTCGACGGCATCTCCTACGCCAAGGGCGCATCCGCCCTGCGCCAACTCGTCGCCTGGCTCGGCGAGAAGGACTTCCTGGCCGGCATCAACACCCACTTCGCCCGCCACAAGTTCGCCAACGCCACCCTCGCCGACTTCATCGACAACCTCGCATCGGCCACCGACCGCGACGTCCACGCCTGGGCCGACGCCTGGCTGCGCACCACCGGAGTCGACACCCTCACCCCCCGGGTCGAGGAGTCCGACGGCATGTGGTCCCTCACCGTCGACCACGACGGCAGCCGCCCCCACCGCATCGCCGTCGGCGCATACGACCACGCCCCGGACGCCCACCCCGGCCCCGACCGCCTCGTCCTGCGCGACCGGTTCGAGATGGACGTCCCCCAGAACGACACGGTCAAGGCGCTGCCCGGCCGACGCCCCGCCCTCGTCGTCCTCAACGACAGCGACCTCAGCTACGCCAAGGTCCGCCTCGACACCAAGTCCTGGGACACCGTCGTACGCGACCTGTCCGGCATCCCCGACGCACTGACCCGCGCCGTCGTCTGGAACACCGCCCGCGACCTGGTCCGCGACGGCGAACTCGCCCCCACCACCTACCTCGAAGCGGCCCGCGCACACCTCCCGCACGAGACCGACCTCGCCCTCGCCCAAGGCGTACTCGCCTTCGCCGACACCCAGATCGCCGGCCGCTACCTCGCCCCCGAGAACCGCCCCGCCGCCCTCGCCACCCTCACCTCCCTCTGCCGCGACCTCATCCGCCGCACCGAGGACGGCCACAACCCCGGCCTGCGCCTCGTCGCCGTACGCCACCTCATCGACGCCGCCACCCAGCCCGACACCATCCAGGACTGGCTCACCAACGGCACCGTCCCCGGCGGACCCGAACTCGACCCCGAACTGCGCTGGCGCATCCTCACCCGCCTCGCCGTCCTCGGCGCCGCCGACGAAACCGCCATCGCCGCCGAACTCGAACAGGACCCCAGCGCCACCGGACAGGAAGGCGCCGCCCGCTGCCGGGCAGCCCTCCCCACCCCCGAGGCCAAGGCCGCCGCCTGGCACACCCTGTTCAACGACGACAGCCTCTCCAACTACCTCTTCACCGCCACCGCCCAAGGCTTCTGGCAGCCCGAACAAGCCGACCTCGTACGGGACTACGTGCCCCGCTACTACCCCGAGGCGACCCGGCTCGCCGCCCGCCGCGGCCCCGCCATCGCCGAAGCCGCCGGCCGCTACGCCTTCCCCGCCTACGCCGTCGACGCCGACAGCCTCCACCTCGGCGAACAGGCCCTGAACGACAAGGACCTCATCCCGGCCCTGCGCCGCAAGCTCATCGACCAGATCGACGACCTGCGCCGCGCCCTCGCCGTACGCGACACCCACTGACCCAAACGGTCGGCACCACCCGTGCCCGGCGCCACCCCCACCACACAGGGAGGCGCCGGGCACACCCATATCCGACGCCACACCCATATCACCGAAACCCCCGACAACACCCCTCCACCCAACCCACATCCCCCTTTCGAGTTCAGATCACCGAGCTCAGCGGCCGCGCCCCCGAAAACCCGGACAAGCTGGCATGTCCACCCATGCGCACCCGAAGGGCCCCGCAACCATGCCCACCCCACCCCTCGCCGGCTCGACCACCGGCCCCGCCGCCCTGCGCCCCCTCATCGACACCGTCCTCACCGCACTGCACGACGGCGCCCACCGCCGCGACGGCCCCCTCCCCACAGGCGGACCCGACGCCGTCACCCCCCGGATGCGCACCGCCACCCACCCCGTCATCCCCGACCACGGCACCGGCCCCCACGACGCACTGCACACCCTCATCAGCGCCCTCGCCGAAGGCGCCGCAGACCCCGCAGACCCACTCTGCGCCGCCCACCTCCACACCCCACCCCTCGCCCTCGCCGCCGCCGCAGACCTCGCCGCCTCCGCCCTCAACCCCTCCATGGACTCCTGGGACCAGGCCCCCGCAGCCTCCGCCCTCGAAGCCGACATCACCGCCGCACTCGCCACCGAGATCTACCCCCACCAACCCTCACCCGACGCACTCATCACCACCGGCGGCACCGAAGCCAACCAACTCGCCCTGCTCCTCGCCCGCGAACGCAACGGCCCCGTACAGACCATCTGCGCCACAAACGCCCACCACAGCATCACCCGCGCCGCCTGGCTCCTCGGCCTCCCCGCAC
Source organism: Streptomyces sp. NBC_01224 (assembly GCF_036002945.1). Taxonomy (NCBI): domain Bacteria; kingdom Bacillati; phylum Actinomycetota; class Actinomycetes; order Kitasatosporales; family Streptomycetaceae; genus Streptomyces; species Streptomyces sp. NBC_01224. The sequence continues at coordinate 6,801,717 of NZ_CP108529.1, forward strand.
CCGTCGTCATCCCCGCCCCCACAGGCGTCATGGACCTCGCCGCACTCGACGAAGCCCTCACCGAACTCCACCGCCCCCTGCTCGTCACCGCCACCGCAGGCACCACCGACACCGGCCAGATCGACCCACTCGCCGACATCGCCGACCTCTGCACCACCCACGGCGCCGAACTCCACATCGACGCCGCCTACGGCGGACCCCTCCTCTTCAGCCCCACCCACCGAGGCAAGGTCCACGGCCTCGACCGCGCCCACAGCGTCACCCTCGACCTGCACAAACTCGGCTGGCAACCCGCACCCGCAGGAATCCTCGCCACCCCCGACCGCACCCACCTCGACGTACTCCACCACCGCGCCTCCTACCTCAACGCCGACGACGACACCGAAGCCGGCCTCCCCGACCTCCTCGGCCGCTCCCTGCGCACCACACGCCGCCCCGACGCCCTCAAGATCGCCGTCACCCTCAAAGCCCTCGGCCGCACCGGACTCGCCGACCTCATCGACCACACCATCGCCGCCGCCCACCACCTCGCCGACCTCATCGCCAAAACCCCCACCCTCGACCTCTACGACCGCCCCACCATCAGCACCGTCCTCTTCCGCCCCACCGACGCCGACGACAACACCGTCGCCACCATCCGCCGCACCCTCCTCACCCGAGGCCACGCCGTACTCGGCCGCGCCCACACAGACAACCGCCTCTGGCTCAAAGCCACCCTCCTCAACCCCCACACCACCCCCGACGACCTCCGCACACTCCTCGACCTCGTCAACCACCTCGCCAACGACCTCGCGGAAGGCAACACCCCCCGATGACCGACCTGCCCACCCCCGAGACCGACCAGCCACACGACCTCGTCGGCATCGGCATCGGCCCCTTCAACCTCTCCCTCGCCGCACTCGCCCACGGCATCCCCGGCAACCCCCACCCCCTCACCACCGCCTTCTACGAACAACGCCCCGCCTTCCACTGGCACCCCGGCCTCCTCATCGACGGAGCCAGCCTCCAAGTCCCCTTCCTCGCCGACCTCGTCACCCTCGCCGACCCCGCAAGCCCCTGGACCTTCCTCAACTACCTGCGCAACCGCGACCGGCTCTTCCCCTTCTACTTCGCCGAGCGCTTCCACATCCAACGCGCCGAATACGACGCCTACTGCCGCTGGGTCAGCGACCAACTCCTCGGCCTCCACTTCAGCCACCAGGTCGACGCCGTCCGCTGGAACAACGAACGCAGCCTCTTCGAAGTCGACTTCACCCAACTCGACACCGACGGCGAAGCCGAAGCACTCGGCCGCACACACACCCGCCACATCGCCCTCGGAATCGGCACCGAGCCCTACATCCCCGACCCCCTCAAACCCCTCACCGAAGCCGAATCCCTCCCCGTCATCCACTCCGCCGACTACCTCCACCACCGCGAAACACTCCTGAACGCCGAACACATCACCGTCATCGGATCCGGACAGTCCGGCGCCGAAATCTTCCTCGACCTCCTGCGCGCCCGCCCCACAGGCCACGAAAAACTCCACTGGCTCGCCCGCACCCAGGCCTTCGCACCCATGGAGTACTCCAAACTCGGCCTGGAACACTTCACCCCCGACTACAGCCGCTACTTCCACGCCCTGCCCGAATCCGTACGCGACGAACTCGTCCCCCACCAATGGCAGCTCCACAAAGGCATCGACGCCGACACCATCGCCGCCATCCACGACGAGCTCTACCGCCGAACCCTCCACGGCGGCTGGCCCGACGCCACCCTCACCCCCGGAGTCTCCGTACGCACCGCAGGACGCGTCGCCAACACCCGCATCGAACTCCACCTCGAACACACCCAGCAGAACACCCGATCCCGCCTCACCACCGACGCCGTCATCCTCGCCACCGGCTACCGCGAACGCTCCCTCGACCGCATCCTCACCGGCCTCGACCCCTACATGCGCCGCGACACCTCCGCACGCCCCCGCATCGACGACCGGTTCCGCCTCGTCCTCGACCCCACCGTCACCGGCAACGTCTACGTACAGAACGCCGAACGCCACACCCACGGCGTCGGCGCCCCCGACCTCGGACTCGCCGCCTGGCGCAGCGCCACCATCCTCAACAACCTCACCGACACCAACGCCTACCCCCTCCCGGAACGCACCGCCTTCACCACCTTCGGCCTCACCCCCCAGACCCCACCCGTCCCCACCCAGAACCCCGACCTCATCCCCCTCGTCCAAGGCAACTGACACCCGCCCCCCCACACACACAGACAGAAGGCGGCCGCCCCCTCCACAAGGAGAAGACGGCCGCCGACCCACACCAGTACACCCCCAGGGGCGACCGCCTAGAACACCGGCGTACCGTCCCGCGTCAGACGCCAGTCCACCGAAGCGAACCGCGCACCATCCACCGAACCCTTCGCCTGCACCCACGCGATGATCGTGTTACGGATCTCCTCCGAGTTCGCCCACAACTGCTTGGCACCCGGCACATGCGGGAAATTGCCACCACCGCTCGCCCGATAGTTGTTCACCGCCAGCACGAACCGAGCCGCCGGATCGATCGGCTTGCCCTCGAACGACAGATTCACGATCCGCGAACCATTCGGCTTCGCAATATCGATCTCGTACGTCAGACCCGACACCGCGTCGTAGTTGTAGTCCGGAGTGTTGTCCGCGTTCGTCAGCTTCGCCGTGTCCACCGGAGCACCGGCCGCCGTCTGCACGTAGTACCGGGCCGAGAACTCCAGATAATCCCTGATCTGCGCACCGGTCAGCAGCCGCGCCTCAAGGGTGTTCTCGAACGGGTACAGACCCGCCGCGTCCTTGATCGTCACATTCCCCGCCGGGATCTGCGCCGTACGCGAGAAACAGGACGCCTGCGAGAGGACGGGAAGCGCCGCGTACTCACCACCCGCCAGCGCCGCCTTCACCGTCTCCGCCTGGACGACATTGATCAGATCAATGATCGGCTCGTCCTTCCACGCTGCCTCCGCCGTCGTCATCGCCGCCGTGGACGTACCGATGACCTGATTGACGTACGCCACAACCTTCTCGTGCTCGTCCATGAGCAGCTTCGTGATCTCCGGATCCTCGGCCACGGTGTTGGAGTTCAACACCTGCGAACCCGCCTTCTCCACCACCCAGCGGCCCTTCTCCCACACCAGATCGAAGTCGAACAGCGTCAGCCGCTGCCCCCACTTCAACGGCTCCGAGAGCACCACCTTCTTGCCGGTCTGCTTGTTCTCCACGAAATACTCGGGAATCTCCAGATGCGCATGCCCGACCAGGATCGCGTCGATACCCGGAACCTGCTCGGCCACCAGACCCGCCGCATTCTCGACATACGGGACCTGATCACCGTACGACGACGTACCACTGGTGCCCGAGTGCGCCGAAACGATCACGACATCCGCACCCATGGAACGCAGCCGCGGCACGAACTTCGCCGCCTGCTCCTCCAGGCCGGGGAACACCATCTTCCCGCCGACATTCGCCTTGTCCCAGATGGCGATACCCGGGTTGGTCAGACCCAGGATCGCGACCTTCACATCCGGACCGTGCGGAGTACGCATCTTCTTGATCACGTACGGGGCGAACGCCGGCCGCAACGTCTTCGCGTCCAGCGCGTTCGCACCCAGCAGCGGGAAGTCGCACTGCTCCTCGAACTTCCGCAGCACCGGGATGCCGTAGTTGAACTCGTGATTGCCGAGCGCCGCGGCGTCATAGCCGATCGCGTTCATCGCCTGCGCCATCGGGTGCACCGGGCCGCGCTTCGCCGTGATCGGATCGATCTTGGCGTAGTAGTACGACAACTGGGTGCCCTGGATCGTGTCACCCGCATCGATCATCAGGGTGTTGTGGCGGCCCTTCTCCCGGCGCACCTGGTCCACCAGCGTCGAGATCTTCGCCAGACCGACGTCGTTGTGGGCCTTGTCGTCGAACTCCTTGTCGGTGAAGTAGTCCCAGTTGAAGACGTTCCCGTGCAGATCGGTGGTGCCCATCACGGTGAACGAGTACCGCTTCGGCGGACGCCCGTGGCCGTGCCCCTCGCCATGACCGTGGGCCGCGGCGGGAACGGCGGAACCACCAGCGATCGCCACACCGGCACCGGCGGCCGCCGATGTGCCCAGGAACGTCCTACGGTTCAGCGGCATTTCGTCTCCCACATCTCAGTTCTCATACAGCTCAGTTCTCGTACAGCTCAGTTCTCGCAGTGCACAACGCGCGTAGATAATGACCCACGAGCCACACCCGGCAACACCCCTTGCGGGTTTCGATCTGATGACCACCCGCTGTCGTACCCGGATGCGAGAGTGGACCCATGACCGACACCCCACCGCCCTACGGCACCCCCGACCACCCCCGCGTCGCCGTCCGAGGCGAAGCCCGCCTCGAAGTCGACCCCGAGACCGCCCACATCGGCATCACCGTCAGCGCCCGCGGAAAAGACCGCCGCGCAGCCCTCGAAGACCTCACCCGACGCAACAACCACGTCCTCGAACTCGCACGGTCCTACGGACAAGCAGTCGAAAAACTCGAAACCGGCGCATTCTCCATCACCCCCGAACTCACCCAACGCGGCCGCGACGAAAAAATCCGCGCCTACCACGGCCGCGTCCACGTCAGCGCCGTCCTCAACGACTTCACCGCACTGGGCGAATTCACCACCCGCGTCGCCGACCTCGACATGACACGCGTCAACGGCCCCTGGTGGGCCCTGCGCCCCGACTCACCCGCCCACGCGAACGCCCGCCGCCAGGCCGTACGCGAAGCCGTCCAACGCGCCCGCGAATACGCCGACGCCCTCGGCGCCCACCTCACCGCCCTGGTCGAACTCGCCGACCTCGGCGCGGAGAACGCCGCCCCGGCCATGGCCATGCCCGTCGCACCCGGAGGCATCCGGGGACGCGCGGCATACGGCGGGGCAGCCGCCGAACCCGCCCCGGCCCTCGACCTGGAACCACAACGCCAGACGGTCTACGCCCAGGTGAACGCCCGCTTCACCATGTCACCGCCAAAACTATAAAGAGAACGCTCATCCGAGCACCCCGGCGCACAATTCAACACTTGTCAATAACCCTTCACCCAAAGGTTGTTGGGTCGTCATGCGGGGCCAATTAACTACCCGTAGGTAAGGTCTAGGCTCAAACCATGCGCCGAGCAAAAATCGTCTGTACCCTGGGCCCCGCCACCGACACATACGACCAGATCAAGGCACTGGTCGAAGCGGGAATGGACATCGCCCGCCTCAACCTCAGCCACGGCACCTACACCGAACACGAAGAGCGATACCACCGTGTACGCAAGGCCTCCGACGAGAGCGGACACAGCGTCGGGATCCTCGCCGACCTTCAAGGCCCGAAGATCCGCCTCGGACGCTTCCGCGAAGGCCCCGTACTCCTTGAACGCGGCGACAGCTTCACCATCACCGTCGAACCCATGGAAGGCGACCGCCACACCTGCGGCACCACCTACGACGGCCTCGCCACCGACGTCACCACCGGCGAACACATCCTCGTCGACGACGGCCGCGTCACCCTCGAAGTCACCGAAGTGGACGGCCCCCGCGTACACACCACCGTCATCGAGGGCGGCATGGTCTCCGACCACAAAGGCCTCAACCTCCCCGGCGTCGCCGTCTCCGTCCCCGCACTCTCCGAAAAGGACATCGAAGACCTCCGCTGGGCCCTGCGCACCGGCGCCGACATCATCGCTCTCTCCTTCGTACGCAGCGGCCGCGACATCGAGGACGTCCACCGCATCATGGACGAGGAGGGCCGCCGCCTCCCCGTCATCGCCAAGGTGGAGAAGCCCCAGGCCGTCGAGAACATCGACGGCATCGTCGCCGCCTTCGACGGCATCATGGTCGCCCGCGGCGACCTCGGCGTCGAAATGCCGCTGGAACAGGTGCCGATCGTCCAGAAGCGCGCGATCAAACTCGCCAAACGCAACGCAAAGCCGGTCATCGTCGCCACCCAGATGCTCGACTCGATGATCGACAACTCCCGCCCCACCCGCGCCGAAGCCTCCGACGTCGCCAACGCGGTCATCGACGGCACGGACGCGGTGATGCTCTCCGGCGAGACCAGCGTGGGCAAGTACCCCATCGAGACGGTCCGCACGATGTCCCGCATCGTCGAAGCCGCCGAGGAGGACATCCTCGCCAAGGGCCTCCCGCCCCTGAACGACCGCAACAAGCCCCGCACCCAGGGCGGCGCGGTGGCCCGCGCGGCGGCCGAGATGGGCGACTTCCTCGGAGCCAAGTTCCTGGTCGCCTTCACCCAGAGCGGCGACACGGTCAGGCGCCTCTCCCGCTACCGCTCACCCATCCCGCTCCTGGCCTTCACCCCGGACCCGGCCACCCGCTCCCAGCTGAACCTGACCTGGGGCGTCGAGACCTTCCTCGGCCCGCACGTGGAATCGACGGATGCGATGGTGGCCCAGGTCGACGAGGAACTGCTGAAGATCGGCCGCTGCGAGAAGGGCGACATCGTGGTCATCACGGCCGGCTCCCCGCCGGGAGTCCCGGGCTCGACGAACCTGGTCCGGGTGCACCACATCGGTGAGGACGACAGTCCGAAGTAGATCGGTCGTCAGTACTTCGGCCCGACGTGGGCGTCCATGAGAGCGACGGACGCCCGTCGGGCGACGGAGATGTTGTACCCCTTGCCTGCACGGGTGCAGTGCGTCCACTCGATGCCGAGCTTGTCGAGGGTGTCGGTGTAGAGCTGCCGGATGTCGTCCGAGACGTTCGTGAACCAGTACCGCGGATACTCGTACCGCTTCCGCACGCCACCGACCATCCGAGTCGTCCAGTTCATGTTCCGGCAGCCGTCGGAGTGGATGAGTCCGCGGATGAAGTCCCAGGGGTGGGCGTCGACGATTTCCTGCTGCCAGGGTTCGAGGATGATGGGGCGCTCGTGCTTCCTGCCGGGGCCGTGTTGTGGGAATACGCATGTCCAGTGCTTTGTATAGGACTTGACCTCGACGCAGCCGTTTCTCTGGCGGCGTCCGGTGCGTGGCATGGGCATCACCCTGCGCATTGCCGATTCTGCTTCTTCGATCAGGCCGGGCCATGTGTCGCCGCAGAAGATCGACAGGTGGTGCTGCTTGGGCTTGGAGACGATGTGGCCGTCGCCGAGGTAGAGCCCCAGTAGATACGCGTACGCAGCGCGATCGATGCTCCGACCCGTACATGCAGGGCAGTCGGTGGGCTGCTCATATTGCACGCCGCGGCTCTTGCGGTCTTGGTGCAGCCACCAGCCGATTGTTCCACGAGGAACGTTGAGGAGTTCTGCAACCGCTCGATTGGTGGAGCCACTCCGCAAGAGGGTGAGCGCTTCGTCACGTATCGATGGATTGTGCTGTTCCATGGAGTGGAGTCTTGTGCGACCTTCGCTGGCGTGCGCCGGAATCGAAGGCGCGTTCACCGACAAGGATGAAGATCGCAAACAGGCGTCTTAACCTTGGAATCGAAGGGGGAGTGCCCCGAGTCGGATTCGAACCGACGCTGTATGGGTTTTGAATCCATGGCCTCTACCGCTGGGCTACCGGGGCCCCTTCGAAACGAAGGAACCCGAAGGACCTCCGTGCCTCAAACATACCGTAACTAGGTAGGCTCTTGGCAGCAGTACCCCTGTCTTGAACAAGGAGCCTCCAGTGACCGCCCCCGAGTCGCCCCAGCCCGTCGCCGACGACGACAAGTCGCACGTTCCGCCGCTGACGACCCGCGTCGTCATCGCCGAGGACGAGGCGCTCATCCGTCTCGACCTCAAAGAGATGCTGGAGGAAGAGGGCTACGCGGTCGTCGGTGAGGCCGGGGACGGGCAGAAGGCCGTCGAGCTCGCCCGGGAGCACCGGCCGGACCTGGTCATCCTCGATGTGAAGATGCCGATCCTGGACGGGATCTCCGCCGCGGAGAAGATCGCCGAGGAGTCCATCGCGCCGGTCCTGATGCTCACCGCGTTCTCGCAGCGCGATCTCGTCGAGCGGGCGCGGGACGCCGGGGCGATGGCGTATCTCGTGAAGCCGTTCAGCAAGAGCGATGTGGTGCCGGCCATTGAGATGGCGGTGTCGCGGTTCGCGGAGCTGAAGGCGTTGGAGGGTGAGGTCGCCGACCTCGCGCAGCGGCTGGAGACGCGGAAGTTGGTGGATCGGGCGAAGAGCATTCTGCAGACGGATTACGGTCTGTCGGAGCCGGCCGCGTTCCGGTGGATCCAGAAGACGTCGATGGACCGGCGGCTGTCGATGCAGCAGCTTGCCGAGGCGTTGATCGAGGATGCCGAGGAGAAGAAGAGGGCGGCGAAGGACGGCGACCAGTAGGTACGCGTACTTGAGAGAGGCCCGTACCCCGGATCGATCGGGGTGCGGGCCTTACTCGTTCGGTCGGGCGGGGTTCAGTCCTCGCCGAGGTAGGCCTTGCGGACGGACTCGTCGTGGAGGAGGTCCGCGCCGGTGCCGGAGAGGACGATCTTGCCGACCTCCATGACGTGGCCGTGGTCGGCGAGGGAGAGCGCGGCCTGGGCGTTCTGCTCGACGAGCAGGATGGTGGTGCCCTGTGCCTTGAGTTCGACGATGGTCTCCACGATCTTCTGCATCATGATCGGGGAGAGGCCCATGGAGGGTTCGTCGAGCATCAGGAGCTTGGGCTGGCACATCAGGGCCCTGCCCATGGCGAGCATCTGCTGTTCGCCGCCCGAGAGGGTTCCGGCGGCCTGCTTGCGGCGTTCCCCGAGGATGGGGAAGAGGTCGTAGGCGCGCTGGATGTCCTTTTCGATGCCTGCCTTGTCGTTGCGGAGGTAGGCGCCGAGCTGGAGGTTCTCGGTGATCGTCAGCCGGGGGAAGATGTGTCGTCCCTCGGGGGAGTGGGCGAGGCCGAGGGAGACGATCTTGTGGGCCGGGATGTTGTTGAGCGGTTTGCCGTCGAAGAGGATGCTGCCGCCGACGGGCTTGAGGAGCCCGGAGAGGGTGCGCAGGGTGGTGGTCTTGCCCGCACCGTTGGTGCCGATGAGGGTGACGACCTGGCCGGCTTCGACGGTGAAGGAGATGCCCTTGACGGCTTCGATCTTGCCGTAGGCGACGCGGAGGTCCTCGACCTCTAGCAGTGCGGTCATCGGGTGTCCTCCTCCTCGGTGCTGGTGGTGTCGGTGGCGTCAGCGGTGCCGGTGGTGTCGGCGGTGCTGTCGGCCGTCTTGGTGGCGCCTGCTTCGGCGGCTTCGACTTCGGCGACTTCTTCGGCGCCGGGGGCGCCTTCGAAGGGGGTGCCGAGGTAGGCGGCGACGACGCGTTCGTCGCTCTGGACGACGTCGGAGGTGCCTTCGACGAGTTTCTCGCCCTGGACGAGGACGGCGACGCGGTCGCAGAGGTTGAAGATGAACCGCATGTCGTGCTCGATGACGAGGACGGCGATGCCCTGGTCGCGGATGGCGAAGATGAGTTCTTCGGTGACGCGGGTTTCCTGCGGGTTCATGCCGGCGGTGGGCTCGTCGAGGAGCAGGAGTCCGGGGTCGCTGGCCAGTGCGCGGGCGATTTCCAGCTTGCGCTGGTCTCCGTAGGGGAGGTTGCGCGCGAGGTGGTCGGCCTTGTCCTGGAGGCCGATGAACTCCAGGAGCTGCATTGCTCGTTCGCGGCTGGCGTGTTCGGCCTTGGTGAAGCCGGGGAGCCGCAGGAGGGCGGACCAGAGGCCTTCCTTGGTTCTGGTGTGGCGTCCGACGAGGACGTTTTCCAGGACGGTCATGTTGGCGAAGAGCCGGATGTTCTGGAAGGTGCGGGCGATGCCTGCCTGGGTGACGAGGTGGGGCTTGGGCGGCAGGACGGTGCCCTTGTAGCTGACCTTGCCCTCGGTGGGGACGTACAGGCCGGTGAGGCAGTTGAAGAAGGTGGTCTTACCGGCGCCGTTGGGGCCGATGAGGCCGACGATCTCGCCCGCGTTGACGGTGAGGTCGACGTTGCGTACGGCGGTGAGGCCGCCGAAGCGCATGGTGACGCCGCTTGCGTCGAGGACGGTGGTGGCGGTTTTCGTGGTGGTGGTCATGGTGGTCACGCCCCCGCCTTGGCGATGCCGGCGCCGGTCTCTTCGGACTGCCGTGGCTCCGGTACGTCGAGCTGGTCGGTCTCGTGGAATTCGAGCTGCTTCCTGCGGTCGGCGACCAGGCCTTCGGGGCGCAGGCGCATCAGGAGGATGAGCGCGACGCCGAAGAGGAAGAGCTGGTAGTCCTGCATGAACTGCAGCTTGGCCGGGATGAGGTAGAGCAGTGCGGCGCCGACGAGGGGGCCGCTGAGGGTTCCCATGCCGCCGAGGATGACGGCGGCGAGGAGGAATGCGGAGTTGGGCGGTACGGAGCCGGCGAACTGGTACTGCTCGGGTGTCACGGTGTAGTTGACGTGTGCCTGGACGGTTCCGGCGAGGCCGGCGAGGGTGGCGCCGAGGGCGAAGGCCAGCAGTTTGAGCCGGAAGGCGTTGATGCCCATGGCGGTGGCTGCGGTCTCGTCCTCGCGGATGGCGACCCAGGCGCGGCCGATGCGGGATTCTCCGGAGCGGCGGAAGACGAGGACGACGACGGCGGTGAAGACGAGCATCAGCAGGTAGTAGTTGGCGGACCTGCCGAGGTTGAAGCCGAGGATGTCGTGCTTGAGCCCGAAGTCGAATCCGAAGAAGTTGAGGTCGGGGATGCTCGGGATGCCCTGGGAGCCGTTGGTGAGGTCGGGTCCGCTGTTTCCGTTGAGGTTGTTCACGGTGAGGCGGAAGATTTCACCGAAGCCGAGGGTGACGATGGCCAGGTAGTCGCCGCGTAGTCGCAGGGTGGGGGCGCCGATGAGGACGCCGAAGACGAGCGAGGCGGCGGCGCCGGTGAGGACGGCGGCCCAGAAGGGGAATTCGACGCCGATGGCCGACATGGTGGAGCCGGAGACCAGGGCGGCGGCGTAGGCGCCGACGCCGAGGAAGGCGACGTATCCGAGGTCGAGGAGGCCGGCGAGGCCGACGACGACGTTGAGGCCGAGTGCCACGGTCGCGAAGATGAGGATGTTGGCGCCGATGAGCGCGTATTCCTCCTTCTGCTGTGTGAACGGGAAGCAGACGGCTGCGACGAGGGCGGCGGCGAGGGTGATGTTGCGGTGCTTCGTGGTCAGTGTGGTGAGGCGGGAGACGAGTCCGGCGCGGTGGAGTGCGGTGAAGGCGAAGCCGACGGTGATGAGGAAGCCGATGAAGAGTTCGGCGTAGTCGGTGTCGATGCCGTAGGCGAAGACCTGGAGGCCGATGCCGAAGGCTACGGCGATGGTGAGGATTTCGGCCCAGGCGGGGAGGGTCTTGGCGCGGCGGGCCGGCGGGGCGCTGAGGCTGTTGCGGAAGCGTTGCCAGGCGCCGGCCGCTGTGGTGCTGGGGAGCTGCTGGTCGCCGGGGAGTCCGAGTGCGGCGACGGCGGCGATGAGTGCGCCGATGCCGCTGACCCAGGCGCCGGGTTCCAGGTTGACGACGCCGCCGAGGTCGTACGCGATGGCGCCGATGGTGTAGCCGGTGGTGCCGAAGGTGCCGAGCGCCAGGAGGCGGACGGGGCTGTTGGTGCCGCCGGGGGTGAGCCAGCCGAGGCCTCGGATGCCGTATCCGGACAGCGCGAAGAGCAGGGTGAGTGCGGCGCTGATGAGGGTGAGGACCTGGAGGCCGCCGGGGTAGCCGGTGACGGTGAGGTCGCCGGGGAATTCGCTGGTCCAGGTCCAGGCGAGGAAGGTGCCGGCGAGTGCGACGGCGGCGCCTGCGAGGGTGGCGATGCGGGCCGCGGCTGCGGGGATCGCGAGGAAGGGGGCGGCCCCGGGTGCGGTGGTGTGGTTGGTGGTCATCGGTATCACGCCCGATCCGCGACGCGTTCGCCGAGCAGGCCCTGGGGGCGGAGCAGCAGGACGATGATGAGGAGGACGAAGGCCCATACGTCCTTCCAGGCGCCGCCGCCGAAGAGTTCCATGCCGGGGACGTTGCTCATGTAGCCGGTGGCGAGGGATTCGGCGATGCCGAGTACGACGCCGCCGAGCATGGCGCCGTAGATGTTGCCGATGCCGCCGAGTACGGCTGCGGTGAAGGCCTTGAGGCCCATGATGAAGCCCATTTTGAAGCCGATCTGGCCGTTTTTGAGCCCGTAGGCGACGGCGGCGACGGCGGCGAACGCGGCACCGATGGCGAAGGCCATGACGATGATGCGGTCGGTGTTGATGCCCATGAGTTTTGCGGTGTCGGGGTCCTGGCTGGTGGCCTGCATGCCGCGGCCGGAGCGGGTCTTGGAGACGAAGAGCCCGAGGGCGAGCATGCAGATGGGTGCCGTGATGAGGACGAAGAGGTCACCGCGTTGGATGTGGGCGCCGAAGATGTCGATCGCTTCGCCCTTGAACTGGGGGAAGGAGCGATCTTTCTTGGCGTCGGGGTACCACTTCCAGATGGCCTGCTGGAGTGCGAGGGAGAGTCCGATCGCGGTGATCAGCGGGGCCAGTCGGGGGGCGCCCCGCAGGGGCCGGTAGGCGAAGCGTTCGGCGGCTGTGCTGACGGCGACGGAGCATATGACGCCGCCGATGATCATGAGTGGGATGATTGCGAGGAGGGAGACGCCGGCCGGCATCCAGAGGTACACGGTGAGAGCTCCGAAGCCTCCGATCATGAAGATCTCGCCGTGGGCGAAGTTGATGAGCTGGATGATTCCGTAGACCATCGTGTAGCCGATCGCGATGAGACCGTACATCGCGCCGAGGATGAGTCCATTGGCCAGCTGTTGCGGCAGTTCGTTCACCGCAGGGCCTCCGTGGAGTGGTTCGGATATGGCACCGCGCGGGAGCGCTGGTAGCGCTCCCGCGCGGTCTGGTGTCAGTCAGTGCGTGTCCGGGAGGGCACGGCTGGGGGTCAGGGCTTGTAGGCCTCGCTGAGCTTGGAGGTCCACTTGCCGCCGTCGACCTGGTAGGCGGTCATCATGGTGTTGGTGGTGTCGCCGTACTCGTCGAAGGAGACGGGGCCGGTGACGCCGTCGAACTTGACCTTGCTCATGGCGTCGAGGACCTTGACGCGGGCGTTGTCGGGGAGCTTGCCGTTGTTCTCGGAGACGGCGAGCTTGACGGCCTCGATGATTGCCCAGGTGGCGTCGTAGGTGCCGCCGCCGTAGGCCTCGTAGGCGTCCTTGTATCCGGCCGTCTTGTAGTCCGCGATGAACTTCTTGGCGGAGTCGAGTTCCTCGACGGGCTTGCCGACGGAGGTGGCGATGTCGCCCTGGGCCTTCTTGTTGAGCTTGATGAAGTCGGCGCTGTACATGCCGTCGCCGCCCATGAGGGGGATCTGGACGCTGTCCTTGAGCTGCTGGCTCAGGGGTGCGCCGGCGGGGTACTCGCCGCCGTAGTAGACGGCCTTGGCGCCGGACTTCTTGACCTTGGTGACGACGGCGTTGAAGTCGCGGTCGTCGGGGTTGACGTGGTCGGAGCCGACGATCTTGCCGCCGAGGGTGGTGAAGGTCGCCTTGAAGGAGGCGGCGAGACCGGCGCCGTACGGCTTCTGGTCGTCGATGAGGTAGACCTGCTTGATCTTCGCGTCGTTGAAGAGGTACTTCGCTGCGAAGGCGCCCTGGATCTGGTCCGTGGTGGCGGTGCGGAAGTAGGTCTTGTAGGGGCGCTTCTTGTCGCCGGTCTTCCAGTTCTCGCCCTGGGTGAGTTCGGTGCCCGTGTTGGCGGGGGAGACCTGGGTGAGGCTGGCGTCGTTGAGCGGCTTCTGCATCGACTGGGAGACGCCGGAGTTCAGCGGGCCGACGACGCCGACGACGGTGTCGTCGTCGATGAACTTCTGGGCGTTCTGCTGGCCGACGGAGGGCTGTGCCTGGTCGTCGAGCGGCTTGACCTCGAACTTGATGCCGGGGACGGTCTTTTCCTTGTTCGCCGTCTTGGCGGCGAGGTCCGCGGAGTTCTTGATGCCGAGGCCGAGGGCGGACAGGTCGCCGGTGATGGGCGCGTCGACGCCGATGACGACGGTCTGGGTGTCGCCGCTGCTGCTCTTCTTGCTGTCGTCGCGCGACCCGCAGGCGGTGAGTGTCAGTGCTCCTGTGGTGAGCACTGTGGTGAGGATGAGCAAAGAACGGTGTCGCACGAAAGGTCCTTTCCCTGGCGCGGCCTCCTCTGCTTGAGGTGCCGTGTCGTTCGCCGGGCCGTACTGGTTGGTACAGGGCCGTGCTGCAGACGCGCCCGGCGGCGCGGTGACTGGCGGTGACTCTAGGCGCAGGTGTGGGGGTCCGGGATGGGTCCGCCGCAGGATGTGACTGTCTTGTTATGCCCTTGAGCAAGGCTTGAGGTGGCTGTGCGGACATGTACGGCTTTTTGCCGGTCGGTGAAATGACCGCATCGTGAGAACGCGCAGCTCTGCTAAGGGGCTTGAGCTGATCTTGCTGCTGTCGCGTGTCGAGGGGTGAAGTGGACGTTATGAGGGCATGACGAGTCGCCCGGCGTCTGTGGGGCCGGGTTCCGAGTGCTGCGCGGAGACGTTGCGCATTGCGTACTTGTTACGCAGTGTTACATCGAGGTCGATGTGGTCGACGCGGTGTGGTGTGCGCGGGGTGCGTGTCGGGTGTGGCTGGGGTGCTGAGTTGGTCATACAACCAGCTTTGCGGTCAAGGGTGTTGGCCGGTTCGGTTGCTCAATGATGCCTTGAGTATGGGTGGTTGTGGGTGGGAATGGCGCTGCCCGGCCGGAATGCGGTCCGGCCGGGCAGTGGTGTCGGGGGTGTCGTGCGGTGCGTTTCGGTCGGTCAGGCGGCGTCGTTCTGCGGTGCGTTGCGGAGCATGCAGGTGAGGCGGGCGGTGCAGACCCGCTTGTCGTGCTCATCGGTGATGACGATCTCGTACGTGGCGGTGGAGCGGCCGCGGTGTACGGGGGTGGCGACGCCCGTGACGAGTCCGCTCCGTACCCCTCGGTGATGGGTGCAGTTCAGGTCGACACCGACAGCGAGCTTGGTGACGCCGCCGTGGAGCATGGAGCCGACCGAGCCGAGGGTTTCGGCGAGGACGGCGGAGGCGCCGCCGTGGAGCAGTCCGTACGGCTGGGTGTTGCCCTCGACGGGCATGGTGCCGACGACGCGGTCCGCGGAGGCTTCGACGATCGTGACGCCCATCCGCTCGCCGAGGTGGCCGGCGGAGAAGAGTGCGGGCAGGTCGACGCCGAGTGCGGCGTACTCGTCGATGATCTCCTGGGGGAACTTGGGTGCGGTGTGCTCGCCCATGGGGTCCGGCTCCGATCGTCTGCGTGGTTCATAGCTTTATTGCTGTGTGCATCGTTCTTATCAGACGACTGAGCGAACGCTTAGTGGGTTGTGGGTACGGGCTACCTCGGGACGGTCCGCTCCTGGATGTTCTCGAAACGCACGACGACGGACTTGCTTGCGGGGGTGTTGCTGGTGTCGGCGGTGGAGCCGAGGGGGACCAGCACATTGGTCTCCGGGTAGTAGGCGGCGGCGCAGCCCCGGGCAGTCGGGTAGTGCACGATGCGGAAGCCGGGGGCGCGGCGCTCCACCCCGTCCTTCCATTCGCTGACGAGGTCGGTGTACGCACCGTCGGCCAGGCCGAGGGTGCGGGCGTCGTCGGGGTTGACCAGGACGACGCGGCGGCCGCCCTTGATACCGCGGTAGCGGTCGTCGAGGCCGTAGACCGTGGTGTTGTACTGGTCGTGCGAGCGCAGGGTCTGCAGCAGCAGCCTGCCTTCGGGGAGCTCGGGGTACTCGACGGGTGCGGCGGTGAAGTTGGCCCTGCCGGTCGCGGTGGGGAAACGACGCTCGTCGCGTGGGGCGTGCGGGAGGGTGAAACCGCCGGGGTGTGCGACGCGGGCGTTGAAGTTCTCGAAGCCGGGGACGACGCGGGAGATGCGGTCGCGGATCGTCGCGTAGTCCTTCTCGAACTCCTCCCAGGGGGTGGCCGATCCGGGGCCGAGGACGGCGCGGGCGAGGCGGGCGACGATGGCGGGCTCGGAGAGCAGATGCGGGCTCGCCGGGGTGAGGTTGCCGCGCGAGGCGTGGACCATGCTCATGGAGTCCTCGACCGTGACGAACTGCTTGCCGCTCGCCTGGACGTCCTTGTCGGTACGGCCCAGCGTCGGCAGGATCAGCGCGCGGGTGCCGGTCACGGCGTGCGAGCGGTTGAGCTTGGTGGAGACGTGGACGGTGAGGCGGGCGCGGCGCATCGCCGCCTCGGTGACCTCCGTGTCGGGAGTGGCCGCGACGAAGTTGCCGCCCATGGCGAAGAAGACCTTGGCATCGCCGTCGCGCAGGGCCTGGATGGAGCGGACGACGTCGTAGCCGTGGTGGCGCGGTGAGGTGATCGAGAATTCCTTGTCGAGCGCGTCGAGGAATTCGGGTGCCGGCCGTTCGAAGATGCCCATGGTGCGGTCGCCCTGGACGTTGGAGTGGCCGCGGACGGGACAGACTCCGGCGCCGGGGCGGCCGATGTTGCCGCGCAACAGAAGGAAGTTGACGACTTCGCGGATGGTCGGTACGGAGTGCTTGTGCTGGGTGAGGCCCATGGCCCAGCAGACGATGGTGCGCTTCGAGGCGAGGACCATCGCGAGGGCCTCTTCGATGGCGCCGCGGTCGAGGCCGGTGGCGGCGAGGGTCTGTTCCCAGTCGGCTCGGCGGGCCGCGGCCACGAACTCCTCGTAACCATGGGTGTGGTCCCGTACGAAGGCTTCGTCGACGGCGCCCTCGGTCTGAAGGATCATCTTGTTGAGGAGCCGGAAGAGGGCCTGGTCGCCGCCGATACGGATCTGCAGGAAGAGATCGTTGAGCGCGGCGCCCTTGATCATGCCCAGCGGGGTCTGCGGGTTCTTGAACCGCGCCAGGCCGGCCTCGGGCAGCGGGTTCACCGAAATGATCTTCGCGCCCGCGGACTTGGCCTTCTCCAGGGCGGAGAGCATCCGGGGATGGTTCGTGCCTGGATTCTGCCCGGCGACGATGATCAGGTCCGCCTGGTGGAGGTCCTCCAGCGAGACGCTGCCCTTGCCGATGCCGATGGTCTCCGTCAGCGCCGAGCCGGAGGACTCGTGGCACATGTTGGAGCAGTCGGGGAGGTTGTTCGTGCCGAACTCGCGGGCGAGCAGCTGGAGCAGGAACGCCGCCTCGTTGCTGGTACGCCCCGAGGTGTAGAAGAGCGCCTCGTCGGGGGAGGCGAGCGCGCCCAACTCCTCGGCGATGATGCCGAAGGCGCGCTCCCAGGTCACCGCCTCGTACCGCTCGGCGCCCTCGGGGAGGTACATCGGCTGGGTGATCCGCCCCTGCTGGCCCAGCCAGTACCCGCTGCGCGAGGCGAGATCGGCGACCGGGTGCGCGGCGAAGAACTCGGGGGTGACACGGCGCAGCGTGGCCTCCTCGGCGACGGCCTTGGCGCCGTTCTCGCAGAACTCCGCCGTGTGTCGCTTGTCGCTCTCGGGCCAGGCGCAGCCGGGGCAGTCGAAGCCGTTCTTCTGGTTGACCTTGAGGAGGGTCTGCGCGGTGCGCCGCACGCCCATCTGCTGCTGGGCGATGAGCAGGCTGTGCGCGACGGCCGGCAGTCCGGCGGCGGCGCGCTGCGCCGGCTCGACCCGTGGCGCATCCTGGACCGGGTCACCGGTGGGCGGCTTCGTGGCCATTTCGTGCTCCCCTTTGAGCAACTGCGAACCTGCGCTGTGCGCTGTACGCAGTGATGCGGTACGTGTTCCGCCTTCGATCCTGTCACGAGGCACCGACAGAGCGTCCGGCGAGCCATGCCCGGTCGGGATTGTCAGTGGTCCGTGGCAGGATCGGGGGCGTGGCTGAGACGGCATCGAAGAAGACGGCAGACAACCGACCGCGCCTGCTCCTGATGGACGGGCACTCCCTGGCGTACCGGGCGTTCTTTGCGCTGCCTGCGGAGAATTTCACGACAGGGTCGGGGCAGCCGACGAACGCGGTGTACGGCTTCGCGTCCATGCTGGCGAACACGCTGCGTGACGAGGCGCCGACGCATTTCGCGGTGGCGTTCGACGTCTCCCGCAAGACCTGGCGCTCGGAGGAGTTTCCCGAGTACAAGGCGAACCGCTCGAAGACCCCGGACGAGTTCAGGGGCCAGGTCGAGCTGATCGGTGAGCTGCTCGACGCGATGCACGCCGACCGTTTCGCGGTCGACGGCTTCGAGGCGGACGACGTCATCGCCACACTGGCCACGCAGGCCGAGGCGGCCGGCTTCGAGGTGCTGATCGTCACGGGTGACCGGGATTCGTTCCAGCTGATCACGGACAACGTCACCGTGCTGTACCCGACGAAGGGCGTCTCGGAGCTGACGCGCTTCACCCCGGCCAAGGTCGAGGAGAAGTACGGGCTCACGCCGCAGCAGTACCCGGACTTCGCGGCGCTGCGCGGTGACCCGTCGGACAACCTTCCGGGCATCCCCGGTGTGGGTGAGAAGACCGCGGCGAAGTGGATCAACCAGTTCGGTTCGTTCGACGAGCTGGTGGAGCGCGCCGAGGAGGTCAAGGGCAAGGCCGGGCAGAATTTCCGGGACCACCTGGACGCGGTGCGGCTCAATCGCAGACTGACCGAGATGGTCCGCGACGTGGAGCTGCCGAAGGCCCCGCAGGACCTGGCGCGCGCACCGTACGACCGCACCGCGGTGACGGGCGTGCTGGACGTCCTGGAGATCCGTAACCCGAGCCTGCGTGAGCGGCTGCTGGCCGTCGACCCGGGCGCGGCCGAGGACGAGACCCCGGCGCCCGCCGCGGGCATCGAGCTGGACGGTGCGGTGCTGGGCGCGGGCGAGCTGGCGCCCTGGCTCGCCGAGCACGGTGGGCAGCCGCTCGGCGTCGCCACCGTCGACACCTGGGCGGTGGGCAGCGGCACGGTCACCGAGATCGCGCTCGCCGCGGCCGACGGGGCGGCGGCCTGGTTCGATCCCGCGGAGCTCGACGAGGGCGACGAGCAGGCGTTCGCCGCCTGGATCGCCGACGCGCGGCGGCCGAAGGTCATGCACAACGCGAAGAGCGCCATGCGGGTCTTCCCCGAGCACGGCTGGCAGGTCGACGGCGTCACGATGGACACCGCGCTGGCCGCCTATCTGGTCAAGCCCGGCCGCCGCTCCTTCGCGCTGGACGCGCTGGCGGTGGAATATCTGGGCAGGGAGCTGGCCCCCGCGGCGGCGTCCGACGGCCAGCTGGCCTTCGGCGCGGACGACCGGGCCGAGGCCGACGCCCTGATGACGCAGGCCCGCGCGGTCCTGGATCTGGGCGATGCGTTCACCACCCGGCTGGCAGAGGTCGGCGCGACCGATCTGCTGCACGGCATGGAGCTGCCGACGTCCGCCCTGCTTGCCCGTCTGGAGCGGCACGGCATCGCCGCCGACCGGGCCCATCTGGAAGGCATGGAGCAGCAGTTCGCCGGTGCGGTGCAGCAGGCGGTGAAGGAGGCGCACGCCGCGGTCGGCCGCGAGTTCAACCTCGGTTCGCCCAAGCAGCTCCAGGAAGTCCTCTTCGGCGAGCTGGGCCTGCCCAAGACGAAGAAGACGAAGACCGGGTACACGACGGACGCCGACGCCCTGGCCTGGCTCGCCGCACAGACCGAGCACGAGCTGCCGGTCATCATGCTGCGCCACCGCGAGCAGGCGAAGCTGCGGGTCACCGTCGAGGGCCTGATCAAGACGATCGCGGCGGACGGCCGTATCCACACCACGTTCAACCAGACGGTGGCGGCGACCGGCCGGCTTTCCTCCACCGACCCGAACCTGCAGAACATCCCGGTCCGTACGGACGAGGGCCGGGCCATCCGCCGGGGCTTCGTCGTCGGCGAGGGCTTCGAAACGCTGATGACGGCCGACTACAGCCAGATCGAACTGCGCGTGATGGCCCACCTCTCCGAGGACGCGGGTCTGATCGAGGCGTTCACCTCCGGCGAGGACCTGCACACGACGGTCGCCTCGCAGGTCTTCGGCGTCGGCAAGTCGGCCGTCGACCCGGAGATGCGCCGCAAGATCAAGGCCATGAGTTACGGACTCGCGTACGGGCTCTCCGCGTTCGGCCTATCCCAGCAGCTGAACATCGAGGCGGGCGAGGCGCGCGGCCTGATGGACACCTACTTCGAGCGGTTCGGCGGAGTGCGTGACTATCTGCACCGCGTGGTGGAGGAGGCCAGGGCCACCGGCTACACGGAGACGGTCTTCGGTCGTCGCCGCTACCTCCCCGACCTCAACAGCGACAACCGCCAGCGCCGCGAGATGGCCGAGCGCATGGCGCTCAACGCACCGATTCAGGGCACGGCCGCGGACATCGTCAAGGTCGCCATGCTGCAGGTCGACCGGGCGCTGACCGAGGCGAAGCTGAAGTCCCGGATGCTGCTCCAGGTCCACGACGAAATCGTCCTGGAGATCGCCGAGGGCGAGCGGGCACAGGTGGAGGAGATCCTCCGCCACGAGATGTCCACGGCCGTGCAGTTGCGCGCCCCGCTGGATGTATCGGTGGGTGTCGGTACGGACTGGGAGTCCGCAGCGCACTGACGTGGCGGCGCCGGACGGGCCCCGGGGGTTTGTTCAGACACCCCCCGGAGGAATTAGGCCCGTCCGGCGACCGAGGGTACGCAAGCGTGCGAGCGCCGCAGCCGTATCCACGCCCCGTACAGCACCAGACCCACCGCCAGTCCCGCCCCGGCGCCGAAGCAGGCGGTCGGGATGATGTCCAGCGGGGTGTCGATGTGCCCGAAGTAGGCATACCAGCGGGCGCACCGGTGCACGACGCCGAGCAGGACGCAGACGCTCAGCAACGCCCCCGCCGACCACCGCCCCCGACGGCCCAGCACCGGCACGGACGGCGGGACCGGGCGCGCCCCGGTCCGCCGCAGCCCCGAAGCCGTGAACCAGGCGAGCACGGCCAGTGCCACCGCCGAACTGCCGTACTGCACCATCTGGAACACGGGGAACCCGCCGACGCTCCCGTCGAGCACCGGCATCAACCGCACACCCCACCGGTCGTGATGGGTGAAGGCGTCCCAGACGACATGAGTGGCGGACCCGATGACCGCCGACAGCACGAACCACGCACCGTCCCGGACACCCCACGCCCCTGGGCCGGATCCGCGCCGCTGCCCTCGCACGAACGCATGCACCCGTCCCTGCCAGGCCCTCGGCAGCAGTGCCACCGACGGTTCGCGCAGCAGTAGCCACAGCGCCACCACGGCCGCGGTGATCAGCACATCGACCGTGAACACGCCCCACACCGAGTGGGTGATCCGCCCGAATTCCATGGCGCCCGGGATCGCGGTGTCCGCGTAGTACGTCATGTCGGGGGCGAACGAACCCGCGACGAGGGCAGAGGCGAGGAGCGGCCCGCGCGCCGTTCCGTCCCGCCGCATCCCCGGTAGCACGGCCGCGGCATGACTGAGTGTGAACGGCATGGCGGCAAGTATGCGTGAGCCGCCGTCACCTGCCCGACGACCGCCGTACAACTTGCTGTCCGGAACGTGAAAAACAGGTAAGAACCGGTCAGTGCACGGTGTTCCGGCGGCACAAGTTGCCGTAGGGTCGCCTGAGTCCTGGCGCTGGGGAGCGCGGACAGCCGTCGAAGGGGAGGGGCCAGACGTATGGCAGCGCAATTCGGTCGCCGACTTCGCAAGGGGGCGACCACGACCGCTGTGGCCGCAGTCGCCGTGGCGGCGCTCTCCGCCTCAGGGGCCCCTGGCGCAACGCTGGCCACAGGGAGTGGCGATCAGCAGTCCGCCGGAACGACACCTTCGCCCGACGACACCGCGGCCACCGGCAACTCGCCGTACTACACGGACCTGCCGCCGCTGAAAACGCCCAACAAGCCGGGAACCGCCACTGATCTGCCCATCACCGGCAGTGCGGAATCCGGCATACCGGCTTCGATCCTGGCCGCGTACAAGAAGGCCGAAGAGACCGTCGCCGGCAGCGACGCCGCCTGTCGGCTGCCGTGGCAGCTGCTCGCTGCGATCGGCAAGGTCGAGTCCGGCCAGGCCCGCGGCGGCAGGGTCGATGCGAACGGAACCACGTTCTCCCCGATCCTCGGCCCGGTCCTCGACGGCCGGGGCTTCGCCATGATCAAGGACACCGACAACGGGGCGTACGACGGGGATTCGACGCACGACCGTGCCGTCGGCCCGATGCAGTTCATCCCGTCCACCTGGGCGACCTGGGGCCAGGACGGCAACGGAGACGGCCGCAAGGACCCCAACAACATCTACGACGCGGCGCTCGCCGCCGGACGCTATCTCTGCGCCGGCTCCCGCGATCTGTCCATAGCCGCGGATCTCGACCGGGCGGTGCTGAGCTACAACCACTCGGACGCCTATCTCCGTACGGTCCGCTCCTGGTTCGACTACTACAAGCGCGGCACCCACGAGATCCCCGACGGCACCGGCACGGTCCCGCCCGACCTCGGCGGCGGAACTGACCCGAGCCCGAACCCCGGCACCCCCGGCGCCTCGCCGTCCCCGACCCCGCCTCCGAGCTCGAAGCCGAAGCCGCCGAAGCCGGGCGGCTCCACTCCGACCAGTCCGAAGCCCACCCCACCCACGCCCTCGCCGTCCCAGACCGTCGCACGTGTGGAGAACGCCGGCACCGGCACGCTCACCGCGACTGCGGGCGACGCGTTCGCCGAGCGGATCAAGGTGCGGGCCACGAACAAGCTCGGCGGTTCGCTCGCCAAGGCGTCCGTGACGTTCACCATCGCCGGTGACACGGACGCCACCTTCGCCGGCGGGAAGAAAGCGGTCACGCTCCTCACCGGAGCCGACGGCACGGTCACCGCCCCGGTGCTGCAGGCGGGCGAGAAGACGGGGCAGTTCACGGTGCGGGCCGTCGCCACCGGCCGCTCGCTGCCCGCCGTCAGCTACACCGCGACCGTCACCGCCCGGCAGGCCGACGCGGTCGCCAGGACCGACGAGAAGGCACTGACCGCCGCGCCCGGCGCCGAGTTCGCCGACGCCGTCGAGGTCAAGGCCACCTACAAGGGCGCGGTCGCCGCCGGTGTCGCCGTCACCGCAACCATGATCACCGAAGCCGCGGAGCCGGTGGAGAACGACAAGGGCCCGTACTTCAAGGACGCGGACGGCAAGACGGTCCGTACCCTCACGGACCTCAAGACCGACGCCGACGGCATCCTGAAGCTCCCGAAGATCTACGCCGACGGCACCGCGGGCACGTACAAGCTGCGCCTCACCACCGAGGGCGGCGCCACGGTCGTCATCGAGCTCAAGGTCGAGGCTCCGCAGGCCCCCGCAGCCTGACCCGCCCGGCCGCACGTCACTCACGACAGCCCCTCCGCCACCACCCGGCAGAGGGGCTGTTCTGCCTCTGATCTTGGCCAGTGCTCCGCCCTCCAGGGCAGGGGTGACGTCCCTCAGGGCCGGGACCAGAACATCGTGCGCGTGCACCGCCGCTGGGGCATGGCCAACATTCCCAAGGTGGGCCGGCTCCGGTTCCGGTGGACCAAGGACCTGCCCGTGGGCAAGCACGCAGGCGCGGAGAACCGGATCACCGGGGCACGGCTGGTCAAGGACGCGCGCTCGGCTGGCACATCGCCTTCCGTGTCCAGAGCGTTGAGGTCAAGCCCGAGCCCCACCAGGGGCCGGAAGCCGGCATCGACGTGGGCGTCACCGTGCCCATCACCCTCTCGGACGGCGAGACGTACGAGCACGGCGAATGGCTGCCAAAGAAGGAGAAGGCCAGGCTTCTGCACCTGGAGCGGCGCGCCGCGCAGCGCAAGCAGCACCGCAAGCCCGGCGAGCGCACCAGCCGCCGGCTGCACCGCACCTACGACCAGATCGCAGGACTCCGCGCGAAACCCAAGCGCGGGGCCCTGGACCGGCAGCACCAGACGACCACCGCCATCGCCCGCACATACGGCACCGTCGTGGTCGAAGCACTCACCATCACGAACATGGTCAAGTCGGCCAGGGGAACCATCGAGGAGCCAGGGAAGAACGTTGCCCAGAAGTCCGGGCTGAACCGCTCCATCAGCAAAGAGGCATGGGGTCGCACGGTCACCATGCTGACGTACAAGACCGCCCGGCTCGGCGGCACCCTGCACAAGGTCCCCGCCCCCGGCACCTCCCAACGCTGCTCGGCGTGCGGCTACACCACGCCCGGCAACCGGGAGAGCCAGGCCGTGTTCGTGTGCAAGAACCCCGACTGCGGCTGGTCGGGCAACGCCGACCACAACGCAGCCCGGAACGTCTTGCACCTGTACCGGATGGACCTCGCGCTCATCCCGGCTGCCGGGAGGACAGTCGTCAGGCGTGCGAAGCGCGTCAAGCCCGCTGCCGCAAGGTAAGCAGGAATCTCCCGGCCTCAGCCGGGAGAGCACTTCAAGTGTTCTCATCTCGCGCCCGCATTGCTACGGTGCCCCAACCCTGACGATCCATCAGATCCGTACTCTTCGGGAGGACCGGCATGCGTGCCCTCGTCGCCGCCGCCATCGGGCTGGCCGCAGCCCTCGCGCTCGTCTTCACCATCACCACGATCGGCGCCCCGCCCGGAGAGACCTCGCCCAAACCCCTGCTGACCACCGTCCCGGGCCCCAAGAACTAGCCACCGGAAGAAGTAGCTGAGGGAGGGCACCACCATGCGCCGCAGAGCCAGCCTCGTACTCCTGGCCTTCGCCGTCTTCTTCGCCGCCATGTCGCCACTGCTGCGCTGGTACGCCTTCCCGAGGCTGGCGAAGATCCCGCCCAGCCAGTACCAGGAGACGGTGCTGGAGGCGAAGCCCGCCACCCTCCTCGACTACAACGACAACATGAAGGTCAAGCAGGTCCCCAAGGTCACCATCGTGCAGACCCTCAAGGGCAATGTGGAGGAGTCCGAGAAGATCGAGCGCAGCGCAGGCCGCGACGTCGTCGTCTGGGACTCCCTCAGCTACGTCGCCGACCCGAACGGCAAGATGGTCTCCGAGATCCCCGAGCGCTACATCTTCGACGCCCACAGCCAGGCCCCCGTCCACGCCACCGGCGAAATGGTCGACGGCGACCCGGTCAGGCGCGAGGGCATCGAGTTCAAGTGGCCCTTCCTCACCCAGAAGCGCGACTACGAGTACTTCGACGCCCAGACCCGCACGAGCTCGCCCATCCACTACAGGGGCACCCGCACCTTCCACGGCATGGACGTCTACTACTTCGAGCAGACCATCCCCTGGACCAAGGTCCCGATGCCGAAGAAGATGCCCATCAAGGGCGTCACCGCGGAGCAGGTCGCCAAGACGGGCATGACCCGCTGGTACACCACCAAGCGGATGTTCTGGGTCGACCCGGTCACCGGAGCGCCCGTCAACGGCGAGGAGATCCACAAGGAGGAGCTGCGCAACGCCAAGGCGATGGGCATGTCCCAGGACACCGTCACCGCGTTCGCCGGGCATGTGAAGATGCGCGAGGACTACGTGGATTCGATCGTTGCCCTGGTCAAGTCCCAGCGCGTGCTGGTCCTGCTGCTCACCTCGTACCTGCCCTGGGGCTTCGTCGTCCTCGGCGCAGGCCTGCTCGCGCTCGCCCTGTGGCTGGAGGCGCGCTCCCGGCGTCCGGACGGCGAACTGCCCGACGGGGCACCGGCACCCGACCCGGACCCGGAACCTACTCCCGCCTGAGCCGCGCCTTCGTGAACCGGGTCGCCTCCACCGTCGTGGGGTCCTGTGGCCACGGATGCTTCGGATAGCGGCCGCGCAGCTCCGCCCGCACGGCCCGGTAGCCGTCCCGCCAGAACGACGCCAGATCCGCGGTGACGGCCGCGGGGCGGCCGGCGGGGGAGAGCAGATGGACGAGCACCGGCACCCCGGCCACCCTCGGGGTCTCCTGCAGGCCGAACAGCTCCTGGAGCTTCACCGCGAGCACGGGCTGCGCCCCGCCGTACTCCACCCTGATACGGGAGCCGCTCGGCACCTCGATCCGCTCCGGTGCCAGCTCGTCCAGCCGGGCCGCCTCACCGGTCGCCCACGGCAGCAGCCGCCGCAACGCCTGCCCCGCGTCGACCTGCGCGAGACCGGAGCGCCGCCGCGCGCGTGACAACTCGGGCTCCAGCCACTCCTCGGTACGGTCCAGCAGCGCACCGTCCGACACGTCCGGCCAGGGCGCGCCCAACGTCCGGTGCAGAAAGGCGAGCCGCTCCCGCAACTGCTCGGTCTCACGCGTCCAGCGCAGCAGCCCGAGCCCTTCGCGCCGCAGACCCTCGATCAGCGCCTCGCGCACCAGCTCGGGCGCCGGATTCTTCAGCGGGCGCACCGACAGCTCGACGGCACCCAGCCGCTCCACCCTGCGGGCCACCACATCGCCGCCGGCCCAGCGGACCTCCTCGCCCGCGAAGCGCAGATGTCCGGCGGCCCTCCGCGCCGTGTCCTCGTCGACGACGGCGGCGATCCGCACCTGCGCGGACGCGGAGTGCGCGGGCCGGTCGGCGACCGCGACCGCCAGCCACGGCGCGCTGCGCAGCCCCGACCCGTCCCGCAGCTCCGCACCCGTACCCGACACCATCAGGAACGCCCCCTCGCCCCGGGCCCGCGCCACCCGCTCCGGGAACGCCAGCGCGGCCACCAGACCGACGGTTCCATCGTCCGGACCGGAACCCCCACCCACGTCCTTGACCGACGAGGACAGCCGCCGGACCTCCTGCCGCCAACGCGCCGCATAGCCGTCCCCGCCCCGCCGGGCGGTACGCAGCGCCGCCGCCAGATCATCCCCGTATTCGCGCGGCGGCTCCTCGCTCAGCAGCGCCACCACCTCGGCCGCCCGGCGGCCGCCCACCTCGGCAGCGCCGTCCAGCAGGGCCCGCGCCAGCCGCGGATGCAGGCCGAGCCGCGACATCCGTACGCCCCGGTCGGTCACCCGCCCGTCGGCGTCCACCGCGCCGACTGCCGTCAGCACCTCGCGTGCCGCGCCCATCGCACCCGCGGGCGGCGGATCGAGCAGCGCCAGCCCCGACGCGTCCGGATCGCCCCAGCACGCTGCCTGCAACGCGAACGCCGCCAGATCCGCGACCTTGATCTCGGGGGACGGGAACCGCGCCAGCCGCCCGTCCTCCGCCTGCTCCCAGCACCGGTACACCGCTCCCGGCGCCTCACGCCCGGCCCGGCCCGCCCGCTGCCGCCCCGCCGCCTGCGACGCCCGTACCGTCGTCAGCGCGCTCAGCCCCCGCGCGTGATCGGTACGCGGCTCCCTGGCCAGCCCCGAGTCGACCACGACCCGCACCCCGGGCACCGTCAGGGACGACTCCGCCACCGAGGTCGCCAGCACCACCCGCCGACTGTCGGACGCCCCGGCCAGCACAGCGTCCTGCACCGCCGCCGGAGCCCGCCCGTGTACCTGGAGCACCTCGGCGGCCACCCCCGCCAGCTGCCCCGCCACCCGCCCGATCTCGCCGACACCGGGCAGGAAACAAAGCACATCGCCCTCCCGTTCGGCGAGCGCCCGGCGCACCGTCGAGGCGACATGCGTCAGCAGCGCCGGATCGACCCGCATCCCGTGCGGCGGCCGCACCGGCCCGGCGGGCGGGGCCCAGACCACCTCCACCGGATGCGAAACACCCTGCGCCTCCACCACCGGAGCGTCGCCCAGCAGCTGTGCCCAGCCCTCCGCGTCCGTCGTCGCGGACGCGGCGACCAGCCGCAGATCGGGCCGGATCGCCTCCCGCACATCGAGAAGGAACGCGGCGACCGTGTCCGCGTCCAGATGCCGCTCATGACACTCGTCGATGATCACCGCATCGACCCCGGCCAGCTCCTGGTCGCGCTGCAGCCGCTGGAGCAGCACCCCGGTGGTCACCACCTCCACCACGGTGTGGGGCCCCACCACCCGCTCCCCGCGGACCGTGAAGCCCACCCGCCCGCCGGCCTGCTCACCGACGAGCCACGCCATCCGGCGCGCCGCCGCTCGCGCCGCGATGCGCCGCGGCTCGGCGACCACCACCCTGCGCACCGGGCCACCCCCGGTCAGACCGGCCAGGACCAGCGGTACGAGGGTCGTCTTGCCGGTGCCGGGCGGTGCGCACAGCACCGCGACACCGCGGTCGTCGAGGGCCCGCTCCAGGGCGGGCACAGCGGTGCGTACGGGCAACTGGTCCAGGGCGTCGGTACGGATCACGCTCCCAGTCTCGTACGAGACACCGGGGCTCCCGTACCCCGAGACCGGTCCCAGGACCTCCGTATCAGTCCCGTCAGTCCCGTACGCAGACGAAGATCGCCGTCCCCGGGATCAGACTGCCACGCAACGGGGACCAGCCGCCCCACTCCTGCTTGTTCCAGGCGGGCCACTCCGGTTCGACGAGATCGGTCAGCCGGAATCCGCCGGCCACCACGTCCCGCACCCGGTCGCCCAGCGTCCGGTGGTGCTCGACGTACACGGCATTGCCCTGCTCGTCCTGCTCGACATAGGGAGTGCGGTCGAAGTACGAGGACGCGACGGAGAGCCCCTCGGGACCCGGCTCGTCCGGGAACGCCCAGCGGACCGGATGCGTCACAGAGAAGACCCAGCGGCCCCCGGGGCGCAGCACCCGGTGCACCTCGCGGAACACCTGCACGGGATCGGCGACGAACGGCACCGCGCCGTAGGCGGAGCACGCCAGGTCGAAGGAGCCGTCCCGGAACG
Organism: Streptomyces sp. NBC_01224; assembly: GCF_036002945.1. Lineage (NCBI taxonomy): Bacteria > Bacillati > Actinomycetota > Actinomycetes > Kitasatosporales > Streptomycetaceae > Streptomyces > Streptomyces sp. NBC_01224. The sequence continues at coordinate 6,830,276 of NZ_CP108529.1, forward strand.
GCAGCACCCCGGCATCCGCCTCCACCAGCCGGACCGCCGGCACATCGCTGCCGCCGATCCGCAGCGCGTGCTGCAGCTGCCGGTGCGAGAGGTCCAGGGCCACCGGGCGGGCGCCCTTGGAGGCCAGCCAGCGCGAGCATTGCGCCGCGCCCGCACCGATCTCCAGGATGTCGAGGCCCTCCAGCGACTCGGCGGGGCCGAGCAGACCGGCCTCGGCCTCGTCGAGCCCCTCCGGACCCCAGACGAAACGGTCGTCGCCGAGGAAGGCGCCGTGGTCGCTCTGGTACTCGTCGGCGTTCCGGTCCCACCAGCCGCGACTTGCCCGGCTGCTCTCGGCCTCCGACGCGCTGCGGCGAGTCGCTTCGGGTTCGGCCGCGTAGATCTCTTGGCTCATCGTGTCCGTCGTTGTAGTTTGCCTTCACCCCCGCCGCACGCGGTACGCACCCAGGGGCACCCGTGAGCACGGCTCCGTACCCACGATTATCTCCCGGGGCCGATGTGGCCTCGGAGAACACGAATTGTGCCGGATATGGGGCGTTGTGCCCCCGGTGTGCGCCTTCGCGCATTGACCGTGCCCGGCTGCCCCCGTATGCTACAAGTTGCGCTGCGAGCCTGCGCGCCTCAGACCTAGCAGGCCGCGCTCGCATCTGTTGCATGTCCCCTCGGTTCACGAGGCGCTTCCCGTTCGGCGGGTCCGGTGCTTCCCGAGCTGTCCGGCTTCTGCAGAGGTGATACGGGCTCCCGGCGTAGCAGTACCTACGACTCACTGTCCGTACCGGAGCCCTTTCCCACATGACGAGCAGCACCGAGACCACCGCCACCACTCCGCAGGTTGCGGTCAACGACATCGGCGACGCGGACGCGTTCCTCGCGGCGATCGACGAGACGATCAAGTACTTCAACGACGGCGACATCGTTGACGGTGTCATCGTCAAGGTTGACCGGGACGAGGTTCTCCTCGACATCGGTTACAAGACCGAAGGCGTCATCCCGAGCCGCGAGCTCTCGATCAAGCACGACGTCGACCCGAACGAGGTCGTCAAGGTCGGTGACGAGATCGAGGCCCTGGTTCTCCAGAAGGAGGACAAGGAAGGCCGCCTGATCCTCTCGAAGAAGCGCGCTCAGTACGAGCGTGCCTGGGGCACCATCGAGAAGATCAAGGAAGAAGACGGCATCGTCACCGGTACCGTCATCGAGGTCGTCAAGGGTGGTCTCATCCTCGACATCGGCCTCCGCGGCTTCCTGCCGGCCTCGCTCGTCGAGATGCGTCGTGTCCGCGACCTTCAGCCCTACGTGGGCAAGGAGCTCGAGGCGAAGATCATCGAGCTGGACAAGAACCGCAACAACGTGGTCCTGTCCCGCCGTGCCTGGCTGGAGCAGACCCAGAGCGAGGTCCGTCAGACCTTCCTCACGACCCTGCAGAAGGGCCAGGTCCGCTCCGGCGTCGTCTCCTCGATCGTCAACTTCGGTGCGTTCGTGGACCTCGGTGGCGTCGACGGTCTCGTGCACGTCTCCGAGCTCTCCTGGAAGCACATCGACCACCCCTCCGAGGTTGTCGAGGTCGGCCAGGAAGTCACCGTCGAGGTCCTCGACGTCGACATGGACCGCGAGCGCGTCTCGCTGTCTCTCAAGGCGACGCAGGAAGACCCGTGGCAGCAGTTCGCCCGTACACACCAGATCGGGCAGGTCGTTCCCGGTAAGGTCACCAAGCTCGTTCCGTTCGGTGCGTTCGTGCGTGTCGACGAGGGCATCGAGGGTCTGGTCCACATCTCCGAGCTGGCCGAGCGCCACGTGGAGATCCCGGAGCAGGTCGTCCAGGTCAACGACGAGATCTTCGTCAAGGTCATCGACATCGACCTCGAGCGTCGTCGCATCAGCCTCTCGCTGAAGCAGGCCAACGAGGCCTTCGGTGCCGACCCGGCTTCGGTCGAGTTCGACCCGACCCTGTACGGCATGGCCGCGTCCTACGACGACCAGGGCAACTACATCTACCCCGAGGGCTTCGACCCCGAGACCAACGACTGGCTCGAGGGCTTCGAGGCTCAGCGCGAGGTGTGGGAGACGCAGTACGCCGAGGCGCAGGCGCGCTTCGAGCAGCACCAGGCCCAGGTCATCAAGTCCCGCGAGGCCGACGAGGCCGCTGCTGCCGAGGGCGCTGCTGCCCCGGCCGGTGGCGCCCCGGCTGCCTCCGGCGGCAGCGGTGGCGGCTCGTACTCCTCGGAGTCCGCGGACAACTCCGGCGCCCTGGCGTCGGACGAGGCCCTGGCTGCCCTGCGCGAGAAGCTGGCGGGCGGCCAGAGCTGACGCTCTGCCCCTCCGGCCGGTGATCGGCTGCAGTAGCTGAAAGTGAGGCCCGCTCCCTTCGGGGAGCGGGCCTCACTCGTATCCGCGGCGCGGTTATGGAGTGACAGTGATGTTGGTCAGGCCCTTGCCGCCGGTCACCGTGTTGCTGCTGTAGACGGTGGTCGGGCAGCTCGCGCTGTAGTTGGCCACGTTGAACGCGATCTGCTTGTCGCCCGTGGAGCCGGTCAGGTCCGAGGTGTTGTTGCGGAAAACGGTGCCGCAGCCCCAGCCGCTCTGCTGGGTGTGGGTCTCGTAGCCGTTGTTGGTCGTACGAGAGCCCTTGTTGCCCTCGACCAGGACGTCGTTGCCCTTCACGTCGACCCAGGAGTCGTCGTAGTTGGCGCCGGTCAGCCCGCTGCCGTCGAAGGTGTTGCCGGTGATCTGCGCCCCGGTGGTGCCCTCCTTGATGTCGACGTTCTCGCCGCCGACCCCCGGTCCGATCGTGTTGTTCAGGATCCGGACCTGGTCGCTCCTGTCGGTGAGATCGCCCGCCGTGCCGACGTAGACGCCCTCGCCCATGCCGCGGCCGTCGTGCCCGGTGTCGTAGATCCGTGAGTTCTTGATGACGCCGTTCTTGCTGGACCTGCGGAAGTGGACGCCCTCCATGTCCAGATCGTGCACGGTCACCGAATCGATCACGACCCCGGTGGCGGTGTCGGCCATGATGCCCTTCTGGCCGCCGGTGACGGTGATGCCCTGGACGGTCCAGTAGGAGGCGCCGTTGAGGTGGAGTCCGTAACCGCCGCCGGCCGTGAGGACTGCCTTGGCGGAGCCGGTGAGGGTGATCCGCGTGGAGGCGGTGCCGGGGACGGCCGCCTTGAAGTTGCCGGTGTAGGTGCCGTCGGCAAGGTGGATCGTGTCGCCGGGGACCGCGGCGGTGAGGGCGGACTTGAGCTGGGCGGCGGTGCTCACATCAATGACCGTCGCCGCGTGCGCGTGCGCGGTGGTGGTGGAGGTGAGGGCGAGGCCGCCGGTGGCGAGCGCGGTGGCCAGCAGGGCGGGGAGCAGCGTGCGGGTACGCATGGGGGTGCCTTCCCGTCGAAGAAGTTCAAGAGTTCTCGTACATGAATGTGGGGCGAGTCCCTGAACGTGCTGCCCAGTGACGGTAAGGGTGAGGTGTGGCCATGTCAAGGTCTGGACCATTGTCCGTGGCGGTGTCGAGTGGGGTGAACGGAGAGAAACGTGCGGGATGCACGAGTAACTGACGGCCCGTAACGCGCCCTTGCCAGGATCCCGGCAACTCGAGATCCGAAGGGGAGCCGGGACATGACGCGCACTTCGCGCAACTCGCCTGTGGTGGCGGGCGCGAGCTGCCGCACCGGTGGAATCGTCGGACTCACCACCGCGTACGAACTGGGCAAGGCGGGCTACGACTGTACGGTCCTGGAGGCCCGGAGCCGTACGGGCGGCCGCAACTTCACCGTGCGCGGCGGCGATTCCACCACCGACACCTACGGCAACCAGCAGACCGCGCACTTCAGTGACAGGCAGTACATGAACGCGGGACCCGCCCTGATCCCACAGTGGGTGGTCACCCTCGACCACTGTCGCGAACTCGGCGTCCCCATCGAGGTGTTCACCAACGTGAACGTCAATGCCCATACCTTCAACGAGAAGGCCGGCATGAAGGCCCCGGTGCGCTACCGCACCGCCAAGGCCGACGTGTACGGCTCTGTTGCCGAACTCCTTTCCAAGGCCCATGACATGGGGGCGCTCGACCGTCGGATCACCGCGGAGGACCAGGAGCGACTCCTGGAGTTCCTCAAGGACTTCGGTGACATCGGTGGCTCCCTCGCTCACACCGGCAGTCCCCGGCGCGGCTACCGCATCGACCCCGTGGCCGCCGGCACCCCCGGTGAGGAGTCACGTCCGCGCGGAAGGCGGTGACGGCGCCGCACACCCGCGTTCTCGCATAAGACCGACCGGCAAATGGGGGGTGGCGCCGCGGGGCTGTCCACGCACACCTGCGGCGTTGTCGTCAGTCAACAACGCTCCGCGTCGCCTCCATCCTCCGCCTTGCAGCCGCACGCACCCAGCCCCGTTCCTTCTCCCACCCCCCATTTGCCGGTCGGTCCGAGTTCTGGCATGAAACGCCGGGTGAAGGGGCACGGTCCGGGAATGCCCGTGCTCCGCCGGGCGTTCTTCTCCAAGAACACGAGGAGGAGCGGTAACCGTGCCTGATCCGCAGAGTTTGTACGAATGGGAGCCGAAGGGACTGGCCGTCGTCGACATGGCGCTCGCCCAGGAGTCGGCCGGCCTGGTCATGCTCTATCACTTCGACGGGTACATCGACGCGGGTGAGACCGGTGAGCAGATCGTCGACGGTCTGCTCGAAACGCTGCCGCACCAGGTCGTTGCCAGCTTCGACCACGACAGGCTCGTCGACTACCGCGCACGGCGCCCGCTGCTGACCTTCCGGCGAGACCGCTGGGCGGCCTACGAGACCCCGACGCTTGACGTGCGGGTCGTCCAGGACGCCACCGGAGCACCCTTCCTGCTGCTTTCCGGGCCCGAGCCGGACGTGGAATGGGAGCGCTTCGCCGCCGCCGTCGAGCAGATCGTCGAACGCCTCGGTGTCCGCCTCGCGGTGAACTTCCACGGCATCCCGATGGGCGTACCGCACACCCGCCCCGTCGGCATCACCCCGCACGGCAACCGCACGGACCTCATGCCCGGCCACCGCAGCCCGTTCGACGAGGCGCAGGTGCCCGGCTCCGCCGAGGCACTGGTGGAGTACCGGTTGATGGAGGCCGGACACGACGTCCTCGGTGTCGCCGCCCATGTGCCGCACTACGTCGCCCGCTCCGCCTACCCGGACGCGGCGCTCACCGCCCTGGAGTCGATCACGGCCGCGACCGGCCTGGTCCTGCCGACCGTCGCCCATGCACTGCGCACGGAGGCTCACCGCACCCAGACGGAGATCGACCGGCAGATCGACCAGGGCGACGAGGAACTCGTCTCGCTCGTGCAGGGCCTTGAGCACCAGTACGACGCGGTCGCGGGCTCCGAGACCCGGGGCAACCTGGTCGCCGAGCCGGTCGACCTGCCGTCCGCCGACGAGATCGGTCTCGAATTCGAGCGATTCCTCGCGGAGCGCGAGGGGGACGCCTGACCGGCCGCGCACGTCACCCCTCGTACTAGGCTGCCCGGCATGCTGAAAGTGGGCCTGACCGGTGGGATCGGCGCCGGCAAGAGCGAAGTGTCACGGCTGCTCGTCGGATACGGAGCCGTGCTGATCGACGCGGACCGGATCGCCCGGGAGGTCGTGGAGCCGGGGACCCCCGGTCTCGCGGCCGTCGTCGACGCGTTCGGTGCCGGCATCCTCACCGCCGAAGGCACCCTGGACCGCCCGAAGCTCGGCTCGATCGTCTTCTCCGACGCCGACCGGCTCGCCACCCTCAACGCGATCGTCCACCCGCTGGTAGGCGCCCGCTCCGCCGAGCTGGAGCGGGCAGCGGGCCCCGACTCGGTCGTCGTCCATGACGTCCCCCTCCTCACGGAGAACGGCCTCGTCCCGCTCTACGACCTGGTCGTCGTCGTGGACGCCAGTCCCGAGACCCAGCTCGACCGGCTCGTACGGCTGCGCGGCATGACCGAGTCCGAGGCCCGCGCCCGCATGGCCGCGCAGGCGACCCGGGAACAGCGGCGTGCCGTGGCCGATCTGATCGTCGACAACGACGGACCGCTGGAGGAACTGGAACCGCAGGTCCGCAAGGTCTGGTCGGAGCTGACCCAGCGTGCCGTGGCCGGCTGATTTCCGTAACGGAATACCGGACAGTGGCCGGACGTTGAGAACGCGGTAGCGAAGGGAAGGATGCGATCGTGCCCGAGAGGACTCCGGAAACCAACGTCATCGACTTTCGCGCGGCCGAACACCTGTTGGCGGCGCACGACCCCCGGGGCGCGGTCAAGCTCCTGGACTCGGTGATCGCGTCCCATCCGGAGAGCACCGCCGCCCGGCTGCTGCGGGCCCGCGCCTTCTTTGCCGCCGCCCAACTGCGCCCTGCCGAGCTCGAATTCGAACTCGTCCTGGAGCGCGAACCGGACAACGCCTTCGCGCACTTCGCGCTCGCCCGCACCTTCGAGCGCTCCGGCCGCTCCGACCGGGCCACACGCCACTTCCGGCTGGCCGCCGCACTCGACCCGAACCCGGAGTATCTGAAGGCGGCCCGCTTCCGTACGGAGGGCTGACCGCTCCGCACCGAGGACTGATCGCTCCGTACGGAGGGCTGACGCCCACCGCCGGGTCCGGGCGTGCGCCGCGGCTCGTCCCGGCCCCGGCGCGTCCGGTCAGTGCCCGTACCTGCCGCGTCCGCCGTGGTCGGGTTCGTACGGCGGGATATTGCGGCCCGGCTGATAGTGCGGGCCCTGGTGGATGTGGTGGACGATCACCGCGATGTCCACGAGGACCAGCAGGAGCAGCAGACCACAGGCCGCGGCCCAGCCCGGGCGGTCGGTCAGCGTGAACGCAGCCAGGCCGAAGACGGCCCAGGCCAGCCCCCATAGACTCAGGCAGAGCCGCAGTCGCAGAGGACTGCGTGCAGTCATCGGTTCATTACCGGTACGCATGGCGATCGCCTCTCCTACCAGGATGGACCCGCGACGGTGCTTTGGGACATGGCGACGTCGGATCGGATTGAGGGGATCGTGCGTGAACGGCACATCGTGGGGGGACCGTACCGGTCGCAGGGCGAGGGCCCGGGGCTGTCTGCTGGGCGGGGCGATCGGGGACGCCCTGGGGAATCCGGTGGAGTTCCTTTCGCTCGCCGGTATCCGCCGCGCGCACGGTGAACACGGTGTGCAAGGACTTCTCGCGGACGAGGAGGGGGCCGTCGGACGTGTCACGGACGATACGCAGATGACCCTGTTCACAGCAGAAGGGCTGATCAGGGCCCATTCCCGGGCGAGGTCGAAGGGCATCGGCGGCGCCGAGATCGGGATCGTGCGGAACGCCTATCTGCGCTGGCTGGACACCCAGAACCACCCCGCTCCGCCGGCCCGCGGCGGCGACAACCCGGTACGGACCGGCTGGCTCAGGCAGCAGCCCTGGCTGTACGCGCGCCGGGCCCCCGGGAACGCCTGTCTGACGGGGCTCGCGACCGGCCATGTCCCCGAGCCGACGGGGCGGCTCGGTGAGCCCGGTCCCGTCAACACCGGGTCCAAGGGGTGCGGCACGGTGATGCGGTCCGCCCCCTTCGGGCTGGTGGGGGAGGACGCCCAGGTGGGCTTCCGGCTTGCCTACTGGTGCGCGCAGATCACCCACGGCCACCCGACCGGTGCGTACGCGGCCGGGGCATTCGCCGCGATCGTCGCCCATCTTCTGGAGGGCGACTCGATGGCCGGTGCGGTGCTGCAGGCCATGGAACTGCTGGGCCGCCACCCGGGGCACGAGGAGACGACGGCGGCGCTGCGCGCGGCCGTCGACCTGGCAGCCGAGGGCGAGCCGAGCGCCGAGAAGGTGGAGAAGCTCGGCGCGGGATGGGTCGCCGAGGAGGCCCTTGCCATCGCCGTGTACTGCGCCCTCGTGCTGCCGGGCGCCGATCAGGTGGCCCAGTCGCTGCTGCTCTCGGTCAACCACTCGGGCGACAGCGACTCCACCGGTGCGGTCTGCGGCAATCTGCTCGGCGCGCGCCACGGGGACGTACACCTTCCGCCGTCCTGGCTGGTGGCGACCGAAGGGCGAGCGGCGATCACCGAGGTGGCCGACGATCTGTGCGTGGAGTTCGAGCACGCGGTCGTGTGGCCGGCCGACCGCTACCCGGTGTACTGACGGCCGGCCCGTACATTGCGCGCCGACGACCTGTCAGCGCGTCACCGCCGTCCTGGTTGCCTGTCGCCCGGTGTGCCGGGAGGACTGCGTGGCAGGAACGACCATCAGTGGCGGTTCGTTCGGCTGTACATGAGCGGACGACTGGTGCGTGAGGGATATTCAGGGACGGGCCCCGGCGCGATCACGCCGGACGGCTGTGCGGTCGAACTGTACAGACGGCTGTCCGTCGGCGATGAACCGGAGGTGGTCGCGGCGGCCGTACCCGCCGGGGCAAGCATTCTGGAACTGGGCTGCGGGGCGGGCCGGGTGACCCATCCGCTGATCGAGCGGGGCTTCGACGTCACCGCCGTGGACGAGTCGGCACAGATGCTGGAGCACATCCGCGGCGCCCGCACCGTACAGAGCCCCATCGAGTCGCTGGACCTCGGTGACGAGACGTTCGACGTGGTGATGCTGGCGTCGTTCCTGGTGCACACGAGCGAGCACCGGGTGCGTGACGGGATGCTGCGTGCCTGCCGGAGCCACGTCAAGGACGGTGGGGTCGTAATCATCCAGCGCGAGGGCGCCGACTACCACACCAACCTGCCGCGGGAACGGGTCGATCCGGGCGGCTGCACCGTACGGATCGTCTCGGCCGAGCCGGTGGGGGACGGGGTGGACTCGGTGCATGCCGAGTACCTCTTCGACGATGCGAGATGGACCCAGATGTTCTTGTCGCGGGAGCTGTCGAAGGAGCAGTTCGAGGGTTACCTGGAGGCGGCGGGTCTGACCGTCGACCGGTATCTCACGGATGACGGCATCTGGGTGCGAGCCCTGCCGAAGTAGCTCCTCGGAGCGAAGGAGATCCGCGGTCCGGGAAGCGATGAGTTCCGGACCGCGGAGCGGTCTACCTCTTCGTAGGCAACACCGTGCGAAGCTTTCCCGAGGAGACCCAGATGTCCGAGTACACGCCGGTCCGGACCACCCCCGCTGCCGCCCTTGCCACCTCTTGCGACACCCGAGCCGGCGGTCGCAGCCGCGGGGCCGTTGCACTGACCGCCGCACGCGTCGTTCTTGCCCTGTTCTTCGGGTTCAGTGCGTTCGCCAAGCTGATCGCCCATGAGACGGCGATCGAGTCCTTCGACCGGATGGGCTGGAACCACGCCGCGATGTACGCCATCGGAGGGCTGGAGATGGCGGGGGCCATTGCCCTGTTGATCCCGGTCCTGGCAGGAGTGGCGGCCATGGCCTTCTGCGGACTGATGGCCGGCGCCTCCATCGTCCAACTGACGCTGCTCGACCGGGTGAACGCGATCATGCCGGCGCTGCTCATCGTGCTGCTCGTCCTGATTGCCCGGGAGCGGCGGGGCCGTACGGCGGATCTGGTCGCGCTCGTCCGCAGGCGTGCATAGCGGCCATGGAGCGGTTCTCGTCCACGTCGGCAGCCCTGCACCGAGCGGCACCCGCGGGCGATGGCGGGCGCGCGGGCGATGTGCACAACACGATCAGCGGGATACCCGGCATCGGTGGCCCGGTGATCCAGGCCGCCGAGATCGGCCCCATCAACTTCGGCACCGAGCGCCGGCGGACACCCTTCAGCGGCTTTACGCCCTGTGTGCGGCCCGTCAGTGGACCGTGCTGAAACTGCGCCACGGCAGGGCGCCGGCCCCGTTGACGTCGCTGAGCGTGGTCGCGAGGTACGTCGTACCCGGACCGGTGCAGTTGGGCGTGCGGTACAGAATGATGTCGATCAGGGTGCCATTGCTCACTTCCTTGGCGCCAGCGGGAGCAAGCGGGTGGCAGCCTTTCACCGAAGGGCTGTTCACCATGATCACGGCGTCCCGCTCGGTCGTGTAGCTGATCGGTCCGACCGCGGTCCGGCCGAGGCCGGAGCAGCCTGCGACGGTGAGGGTCAGGAGCACGGTCCCGGCTGCGATGCCGAGACGGCGGCGTCGGTGATCGATCTCGGGCATGGGCGGGTCCTCGTCTGTCTCGTCCGGCTCATCCGTCAGCACGGCGTACGCCACAGCACCGCATGCGCCACGGAGAGCGTGCTGACGCTGGTCACCTTGCCCGCTTCCCGGTGGCCCGGCATCCGGTGCGCGGCCGGCTGGGCGACAGTGGTATGGGGTGAGCCTCGATCTATGTTCATATCGGTTGATATTGGGCATATCGTGGTAATAGCGATCGATCGATTTCTGTGTTTCAGATGTTTCCGGCGTTCAGGGGGCCGTCATGGTCCAGGAGCTCGTAATCGCAATAGTCGGGGCGGCCTCGGCGGGTGCGCTGTACATGGCGGCGGCGGCCAAGGTCGTCAAGCAGTACGAGCGGGGCGTCGTACTGAGGCTCGGCAGGCTTCGTAACGATGTGCGTGGGCCCGGATTCACCATGGTGCTTCCCGGCATCGAGCGGCTGCGCAAGGTCAATATGCAGATCGTGACGATGCCGGTGCCCGCGCAGGACGGAATCACCCGGGACAACGTCACGGTCCGGGTGGACGCGGTCATCTACTTCAAGGTGGTCGATGCGGCGAGTGCCGTGATCCAGGTGGAGGACTACCGGTTCGCGGTGTCGCAGATGGCACAGACCTCACTGCGGTCGATCATCGGCAAGAGTGATCTGGATGATCTGCTGTCCAACCGCGAGAAGCTGAATCAGGGCCTTGAGCTGATGATCGACAGCCCAGCGGTCGGGTGGGGTGTGCAGATCGACCGGGTGGAGATCAAGGACGTTTCGCTGCCGGAGACGATGAAACGCTCCATGGCCCGTCAGGCCGAGGCCGACCGTGAGCGGCGAGCCCGCGTCATCAACGCGGACGCCGAGCTTCAGGCCTCGAAGAAACTTGCCGAGGCGGCGAAGGAGATGTCCTCCCAGCCGGCCGCGCTCCAGCTGCGCCTGCTGCAGACGGTGGTTGCGGTCGCGGCGGAGAAGAACTCCACGCTGGTGCTCCCGTTCCCGGTGGAGCTGCTCCGCTTCCTGGAGCGGGCGCAGCAGCCGGCGCAGCAGCAGATGATGCAGCCGCAGCAGGCCGTGAGGCCGCCGCAGCAGCCCGCACAGGCGCAGCCGCAGCCGTCGGTGGCGCCCGCGCCTCCTCCGGCTTCCGCTCCCGCTGTTTCTGCGGCCACGGCGCCCGCGCGGCCCCCTCGTCCGAAGCCGCTCGCCAGGCACTGAGCCGAACCGCACCGTTCCCCGCCCCCGGGCCGGTCGGGTGGGCCTGCCGGTAAGGCCGTATCAAGACCTGCATCCATCTGACCTGCTGGAATGCAGGTGCGCGACCGGTTGTCAGACCCCCCGCCTAGACTCGCAGGAGTCATAAGGATCAAGACGATCAAGAGGATCAGGGCGGGACGGGAGGGGACCGATGAGCACGGCACAACATCAGCTGGACGCGTCCGCTGCCCGCCTCCTGAGCTGTGCCGCTGTCTTCCTGCCCGCATCGTTGCCGAGGGACGGGCGCGTCGCCTTCTGGGATCCTGATGGCGGCCCCCTCCCGGAGCCGGGTGGCTCCGCGGACTCCGAAGATCGGGCACCCGGTCCGATTGCCGCAGAGATCACCGTCGTCCGTCGGCATGGACAACAGGACGGCGTCCGTCGGCGTACGGTGCCCGCCGTCCTGATGCCCGTGACCGATGCCCTGCCGCTGCTGGCCCGCGCCCGGCACCAGCAGTCCGCCCACCCCGCCACCCGCTGCTGGGGTGCCGCCGCACTCCAGGCGCTCAACCTGGTGGCGCGAGGCAGGCTGCTCCCCGGCCTGACGGGCGACGACCACGACGCCTGGCGGGCCGGACCTCGCGACGCCGAGGACATCGCCCATCTCCGGGCGATCGCAGCCGCCATGCCGGTCGAGGGGCACGCGGTGCCGCTCCCGGACCGCACACCACTTCAAGTCCCCGACCCGGAGTGGCTGCTCGGGGCGTTCCTCGATGCGGTTGCCGATGCATTGCCCCGTACACCCGCTGCGGCGTACGCGATGGGCGCGGCCTTTGCAGCCCGTGAGGCCCAGCATCTGCCAGGAGCCCGTGACTGGGCCGTCGAGGTCGCGGCCGGTCTCGATGCGGGTGTACGGGTGTCGCTGCGTCTCGATCTGTCGGCATACGAACTCTTCGACATCGCTGATACGTACGACAGCCCCGACGACAGCGACGCCTCCGACGACAACGGGACCTCCGGTACGGCCGCGGATGGCCGCCCCGGCGCCGCGCGGCACGCCGCCGCGGCCATCACCCAGGTGCACAGCCTGGCCGACCCGACCTATGTGGTCGACGTCGCCGCACTGTGGCACGGCGGGGTGGGGGAGCCGTTCGGCCCGCGGGCCAGGATCGACGCCGTGCTCGCACTGCGCCGCGCCGCCCGCGTCTGGGCACCGCTGGAGCGGTTGCTGGACCAGCCCGTGCCCGACGTGCTCGCACTCGAAGAGGACGAGCTGTACGAGCTGCTGAGCGACGCCGGAGCCCGGCTGGCGGCGGCCGGGGTGAGCGTCCACTGGCCCAGGGAGCTCGTCCGTTCCCTCACCGCCGCCGCCGTCGTCCGACCCGCCCCCGGCTCGGCCACCGACGGCACCTCGTTCTTCGACGCCGAGCAGCTCTTCGCCTTCAACTGGCAGTTGTCGCTGGGCGACGAGCAGCTCACCGAGGCGGAGATGGACGTTCTCGCGGAAGCGCACCGGCCGGTGGTGCGCCTGCGGGACCAGTGGGTTGTCGTCGACCCGGTGCTCGTACGCAAGGCGCGCAAGCGGGAGCTCGGCCTGCTCGATCCGGTCGACGCCCTTGCCGTCGCTCTGACCGGTAGCGCCGAGGTCGACGGCGAACAGGTCGAAGCGGTGCCCGTCGGAGCGCTGGCCGCACTCCGTACCCGCATCACCGCCGACGACACCGCTATCGCCCCGCCGCCCGGCCTGGACGCCACGCTCCGCGACTACCAACTGCGCGGCCTCGCCTGGCTGGACCGGATGACCTCACTCGGCCTCGGCGGCTGCCTCGCCGACGACATGGGCCTGGGCAAGACGATCACCCTCATCGCCCTCCACCTGCACCGCGCCCACCCCGCGCCCACCCTGGTGATCTGCCCCGCCTCCCTCCTGGGCAACTGGCACCGGGAGATCAACCGCTTCGCCCCCGGCATGCCCGTCCGCCGCTTCCACGGCACCGACCGCACACTGGCCGAACCCGACGGCGGCTTCGTCCTGACCACCTACGGCACGATGCGTTCGAGCGCGGCGCAACTCGCCGGCCACAGCTGGGGACTGATCGTCGCCGACGAGGCCCAGCACGTGAAGAACCCGCACTCCTCCACGGCGAAGGCGCTGCGCACCATCCCGGCCCCGGCCAGAGTCGCCCTCACCGGCACCCCCGTGGAGAACAACCTCTCCGAGCTGTGGGCCCTGCTCGACTGGACCACCCCCGGACTGCTGGGCCCCCTCAAGGCGTTCCGGGCCCGGCACGCCCGTATCGTCGAGAACACCGGGACGGCTGCCGGGCTCGCCAACGACGAAGCGGTCGAGCGGCTTTCCCGGCTGGTCCGGCCCTTTCTCCTGCGCCGGAAGAAGTCGGACCCGGGCATCGCCCCCGAGCTGCCGCCCAAGACGGAGACCGACCACCCCGTCTTCCTCACCCGCGAGCAGGCCACGCTCTACGAGGCGACGGTCCGCGAGACGATGGCGTTCATCGAAGCCTCGGAAGGCATCGCCCGCCGCGGTCTGATCATGAAGCTGCTGGCCTCGCTCAAGCAGATCTGCAACCACCCCGCGCAGTATCTGAAGGAAGAACCGACCCGCCTCGTCGGCCGTTCGGGAAAGCTCGCCCTGCTCGACGAGCTCCTCGACACGATCCTCGCCGAGGACGGCTCCGTCCTCATCTTCACCCAGTACGTGACGATGGCCCGGCTCCTCTCCGCCCACCTCGCCTCGCGCGCCATCCCCTCTCAACTCCTGCACGGCGGTACGCCGGTGGCCGAGCGGGAACGGATGGTGGACCGCTTCCAGTCCGGCGAGGTCCCGGTCTTCCTGCTCTCCCTCAAGGCAGCGGGCACCGGACTGAATCTCACCAGGGCCGCCCACGTCATCCACTACGACCGCTGGTGGAACCCGGCCGTCGAGGAACAGGCCACGGACCGGGCGTACCGCATCGGCCAGACGCAACCCGTGCAGGTCCACCGGCTGATCGCGGAAGGCACGGTCGAGGACCGGATCGACGAGCTGCTGCGGGCCAAGCGGGTCCTGGCCGACGCGGTCCTCGGCGCCGGTGAGACAGCGCTGACCGAGCTCAGCGATCGTGACCTGGCCGATCTTGTCTCGCTCCGGAGGCTGTCATGAGCCCCCGTCCCCGGCCCCACTCGTACGCCCGCCCCGAGCCCCGTCCCGTCGCACGCTCGCGCCCCGGCCCCGACGATCTGCGGCGTACCTTCGAGGCCGTGCCGCCCCGCCCGTCCGACGGCGACGAACCCTTCGCGGACAGTTGGTGGGGCCGCGCCTGGGTGGCCGCCCTGGAGTCCCTGTCGATGGACGAGGGACGGCTCTCCCGCGGCCGTACGTACGCCGACAGCGGCAAGGTCGCAGCCATCACCGTCACCCCCGGACGGGTCGTCGCCTACGTTCACGGCAGCCGCCCCCGCCCCTACCGCGCCGAGCTGCGTCTGCGGTCGCTCACCGACGCCGACTGGGACGTGTTCCTGGACGCGGTCGCCGCCCGCCCCGGTCACCTTGCCGCGCTGCTCGCCAAGGAGATGCCGCACTCGCTGGTCGACACGGCGGCCGAGGCCGGTGTCGGACTGCTGCCCGCCGCGGGCGATCTCGACCCCGGCTGCTCCTGTCCCGACCACGGCTGGCCCTGCAAACATGTGGCCGCCCTCTGCTATCAGATGGCCCGTCTCCTGGATGCCGACCCGTTCGTCCTTCTGCTGCTGCGCGGCAGGGGCGAGCGCGAACTCCTCGAAGAGCTGGGCCGTCGCAACGCCGCACACTCCGCCCGGGAACGCCCCACGGCCCCTGACACCCCGTCCGTACCGGCCCGCGAAGCCCTCGCCGACCGCTACCTCCCGCCCCTCCCTGCCCCGCTCCCGGTCCTGCCGCATCCCGGGCAGCCGCCCTCGTACCCGAGCCTGCCCGGCGCCCGCGACCCGCTCGCCCTCGACCATCTCGCCACGGATGCGGTGGCCCGTGCACACACGCTCCTCACCACCGGCCTGGACCCGCTCGCCGGCCTCACCTCCTGGCAGGACGCGGTACGGCTGGCCGCGTCCCGTCCCACCGCCGGACTCACGGCAACCACCCGCGCCCTCTACCGCGAGCTGGCGTACGCCACCGGCCGCACCCCCACCGACCTGGCCCGAGCCGTCGCGGCCTGGCGCCAGGGCGGCGCCGAAGGACTGGCCGTCCTCGAAACACCCTGGGATCCTCCGGCCGGCCCCTTCGACCGCGCCCGCCCCGCGCTCGCAGCCGCCGACTTCCCCCGCTTCCACCCCTGGCGCAACCACCTCACGCACCCCAGCGGCACACTTCAGCTCCGCTTCGGCCACGACGGCCGTTGGTACGGCTACGAATCCGAGCCGGGCGAGGACGACTGGTGGCCCCGCGCCACCCCGGACTCCGACCCGGTGGGCACACTCATGGAACTCAGCGGCGGCTGACCCCCCGGCCGGCCCCGGACCGGCCCTCAGCCTCTCAACTCCGCAGATAGACGAAGAGACCGATCAGCAGCACGACAACGATCGGCAGCACGATCAGCCGCGCTTTCCGGAGCGACTCGTTCTCCCGCTGGGACAGTCCCCGGTCGGCGCCGTGCGCCGACGCCAGGTGTTCCCCGGCCATGTCGATGATCTTCTCCATGGTCAGGAGCGACGGCGACCAGCCGCAGTGCGCACAGACCAGGAAGTCACGGTACGGGTCGTACCGGAAATCCCGCTCCACATTGACCGTGAACACCTCGCCATCCGGCGTCATGGCTGTGTAGTGGCGTATCGGCGCACCCATGCGGATCGCTCCCTGTTCCGCGCATGTGGCTGGTCTCGGTACCCGGCCGCGGCACAGTACCCGACCGCCCCGGGGCCGCCCTCAGCGAGGCAACACGGCATCGACGACATCGCGGGCGAAGTCCGGCGGCACCGGTTCGCGGCGGAGCAGCACCCGCATCCAGACCGCCCCCGCGATCAGGTCCAGCAGCAGCATCGGGTCGGCGTTCTCGGGAAGTTCACCACGGGCGGTGGCGCGGGCGAAGACCGGCTGCTCGCGGGAGAATCGATCGGCGAAGAAGTCGCGGGTGAGGGCGGCGAGTTCGTCGTCCGGCAGGCCGGTACCAGAGGTCATGGCGCGTGCGACCGGTTCCGTACGCCCGTCGGTGAGCAGGCCGGTGATCTGTTCGGCGAGTGCGATCAGATCACCGCGGAGGCTGCCCGTATCGGGGATGTCGATGTCGAGGACCTGGGCATGGAGCATGGCCGCCCGCAACAGCGCCGGTTTCGAGGGCCACCAGCGGTAGATCGTCGTCTTGTTGACCCCGGAGTCCTGGGCGACGGCCTCGATGGTGAGACGGGTGTAGCCGCGTTCCGCGAGATGGCGCAGCGTGGTGTCGAAGATCGCTTCGGCGGCACGAGGGCCCTTGCCCGGGCGGCGATTCACGGTCGGATCGGGCATGAACACTCCAGGGAAAAGCAACGCAACGTTGCGTTGTTCTGTATCGTGTGGTCATCGTACTGCTACGTATGGGGGCCAGGAGTGGCGGAGGCAACGGTTTCCAAGGCGGTGACCTGGGGGCTGCTCGCCGCCTGGGTGGCCAACGATCTGGAGGAGCTGGCCACCATGGCCGGCTGGGCGCGGTCCGCCCGACCGCGGCTCCAGGAGCGATTCCCGAAGGTGCCCGAGCAGGTATGGGCGCGGATGGAACTCTCGCAGCGGGATGTCAATGTCGCCATCGGCCTTATGGGCGGGGTCGTGGCGGCAGCGTCGGCGGACGGGGCGCGCACGGGTGGCCGCAGCCCGTTCTTCCGGACCGTACTGGTTGGATTCGGGCTGCACGGCGCCGTCCACATGGCGCAGTCGCTGGCGTACCGCGGCTACACGCCGGGGGTCGCCACGGCGCCGGCCGTTGTCATCCCGTACTCGCTCTGGGCCGTGCGGCGGCTGAAGGCGGCCGGTATCGGGAGCGGCGGCGCCGGCACAGCGGCAGCGACGCTGGCGCTCCTCCCGGTGGCCATCGCGGGAGTGCACGGGCTGGCGCGCCGGCTCAATCGGCCGCAAGGGCGCGGGGCCCGCACGGCAACGTGATCGGGGGAGCGGCGCGCCAGGGTGACGGGCGGTGTCAGAAGTCGGCGGTCGTGCGCTCCTCGATCCGGGCCACCGAGTCCTGGGCGTACGCCTTCTCGTAGGCGTTCCGGATCCGCTCGATCTGGACGTCGCGTACGCGTGCCTCGGACGCCGGGTAGAGCAGGGTCAGTTCGTAACTGCGCTCCCGCTCGATCACCCCGTGGGAATCCCGCCACTGCCCCCGGCCGTCCTGGATGGTCAGCCCGTTCGGGAAGCGGGGCGTGACCTCCTCGTCGATGAACGCCAAGAACTGGTGATCGGTCACATCCGGCCTGCCGTCGGGACGTTCGGTGCCGAAGAACAACCGGGTCTCGATGTAGGCCTTCCCGCGCGCGGCGCCGGCCGATGTCGCCGACTGTGAGGCGGAGGGGGCATCGTCGCCGAGTGTGGCGTACGCGACGGGCGTGCCCACGGCCAGTACGGCCAGGGCGGCGGCGGTCGCGGTGAGTGCGGTGTGCTGCTTCGGGCCGGTAAGACCCTTCGTGCTGGTGAGATGGGGGAAGCGAGGCACGGCGAGGACCTTCGTTCGGAGCCTGTGAGGGCGGAGTCTGCGTGGGCCTGCGGCGCGGATGCGCGCGGCTCACTGTGGCAAGCGGCCCCCGCCGGACGGCGGCAGGACATGGGCATCCGCCGGAAACCACCCGTACGGGTCGGCCCGCGGGTCCGCGAAACCCCGCTGCGCCCCGTGGCCCGGGCTGTCAGGCTCATCCGCACGACTGAGGCGATCAGCCGGATCAATCCGGACCAGCTGCACCCCCCGCCCGGCTATCACCACATCACTGTGGTGGAGGCGGGCCGGACCGCGTTCCTGGCCGGGCAGTGTCCGCTCGACCGCCGCGGCGTGCTGGTGGGTCCGGGCGACTTCGATGCCCAGATCGATCAGATGGCGGCCAATGCCCTACTCGCCCTGGCGGCCGTGGGCGCCGAGCCCTCCCGGGTCGTCCGGTCGGTCGTCTACGTGGTCAGCGACGACGTCACGGAACTGGGAGCCGCCTGGCGCCGGCTCACCGGCTCGGTCATCGGGCCCGCGTTCACCACCGCGAGCACGCGGCTCGGCTTCCCCGGACAGTTGATCGAGGTCGACCTCGCCGCGGCACTGCCGGCTGAGCGTGCGACCCACGCGCCCGGACCCCGGTGACCGGTTGGGACGGCCGGCACCGCGAAAACCTCTGGCTCCGCGCTGCTCGGCGCTGCTAGCTTCCCCGACGTGGCGAAACTCAATCAGATCATCGCAGTGGAGAAGGGCGTCAAGTCCAAGGCTCACCAGGACCTGACGGCGGCGCACCACGGCCTTCAGAAGACCGGTCTGCTGGCCGGGATCTCGCGGACGTATCAGCCGAAGGACGAGGAGGGCGAGCAGCTGCCGCCCGAGTCGACCCTGGTGCAGATCAAGGCCGAGGACGTGCTGCGGGAGACCGCGACGACCCTGACCCGGCTCTTCGATGTGACCGCCACGAAGGACTGGGCGAACTGTTCGGCCCGCGCGGATGTGAAGGTCGACGGACGGGTACTCGTGAGCGAGGTGCCGGTGTCGTATCTGCTCTTCCTGGAGAAGCAGCTGACGGACATCAACACCTTTGTTCGCAAGCTTCCGGTGCTCGACGCCTCCGAGGCATGGACACAGGACCCGTCGACGGACTCCTGGAAGACCGAGCCGGTGAGGACTCTTCGTACGAAGAAGGTGCCCCGCAACCATGTGAAGGCGGAGGCCACTGATAAGCACCCGGCGCAGGTCGAGGTGTACTACGAGGACATTCCGATCGGGTACTGGACGACGGTGAAGTTCTCCGGAGCTCTCCCCGCACGGCGGGTCAACGAACTGCTGGACCGGGTCGAGAAGCTCCAGCAGGCCGTGAAGTTCGCCCGCGAGGAGGCCAACGGCGTGGACGTCACCGACCAGCGGGTGGGTGATGCGGTATTCGGTTACCTCTTCGGGTAACCGACCATGGATTCCCCGGCCGGAGCACTTCGGCCGGGGTGCGCGAGGAGCGCAAGCTGAAACTGAAGCTTGTCGTGACGACGCGGTTCCAGTGGAGGTTCGAGTCCTCCTCCCGGCATTCTGTGCGTTCTGCGCACACGGACGGGCCGGGGTAGCCCAAATGGCAGAGGCAGACCGCGATCAATCTCAGACTCTTGCTCCAGACTCAGCATTCGCCACCGATCGCCGAATCAATCGGGCCCATGCCCATGGGCGTCGAGATGCCGGTTCGACTCCGGCCCGCAGAGCTTCGATCTGCGGTCGTCTAAAGGCAGGACGCGACGACATAAACCTGACACGGGTCCTTAAAAGTGTCGGCGTGCCGAATGGGTGGCATCTTCAGGGCTCGGGGGCCGGCTACGCCCCCGGGCCCGCTCCCGCTTCCGGGGACGTCCTGTCACATGCCCGCGGGCAGTGACACCCCGCGTCCCGCGAAGAAGCGCTCGAAGTCGGGGAGCGGTAGCTCCGCGGCACGCGTGCCGGCCGTCGTGCCGGACGGGTTGTGGAAGTGGACGCCGGTGCCGTCGGCCGTACGAGACGTCAGCAGCACCAGATGCCCGCCCCGCCCCGGAGCGGGCCGTCGCGGATGGCGGATGCCGTAGTGCACCGAGGCCATGACCGTCCGGCCGTCGTCCAGCAGACCGAGGATCTCCTGCGGCGAGAGATGGCGGTGGACCGTGGCGTCCACGCCGTGCACCTCGCGTACGTACTCTGCGAACGGGGCGTAGATCAGGCCCCGGATCACGCCCTCCGCATCCTCCGTGTACGCGCCGTACTTGAGCGCCCCGTCGCGCAGCGCGAACAGGGACGGGGCCCCGGTGCCGAGCGCCATGCGCAGGCAGGTCATACCGCACAGATGACCTGCCCAGCGCGCATACTCGGCCGGTGATGCCGCGCCCGACTCCGCCCAGGCCGGGTCGGTGGCCGGATCGAGTCCGCTCTCCACGATCGGGCCGACAAGCTCGAACGAGGCGAACTGGGTGAGGACGGGAACGCGGCAGGCAGGGCAGGTCACCAGGGGCATCCGATCACTGGCGGTATCCGGTCAGGAAGCGGCCGATGCGGCTGATCGCCGCGTCGAGATCGTCAGCGTACGGGAGTGTCAGGATCCGGAAGTGGTCGGGCCGCGGCCAGTTGAAGCCGGTGCCCTGCACGACCTGGATCTTCTCCCGCAGCAGCAGATCCAGAACGAACTTCTCGTCGTCGACGATCGGATGCACCTTCGGATCGATGCGGGGGAACGCGTACAGCGCGCCCTTCGGCTTCACGCACGACACGCCGGGAATCTCGTTCAGCTTCTCCCAGGCCCGGTTGCGCTGCTCGTACAGTCTGCCGCCGGGCGCGACCAGTTCCCGGATGGACTGCCGGCCACCGAGCGCCGCCTGGATGGCGTACTGCGCGGGTGCGTTGGGGCACAGGCGCATCGAGGCAAGAGTGGTCAGCCCATCCAGATAGTTGCGGGCGTGCTGCTGCGGGCCGGATACCACCATCCAGCCGGAGCGGAACCCCGCCACCCGGTACGTCTTCGACAGACCGCTGAAGGTGAGGCAGACCAGATCGGGGGCGAGGACCGCCACGCTGTGGTGCTCGGCGTCGTCGTAGAGGATCTGGTCGTAGATCTCGTCGGCGAGGACCATCAGGCCGTGCCTGCGCGCCAGATCGAGGATGCCTTCGAGGACCTCGCGCGGATAGACGGCGCCGGTCGGGTTGTTCGGGTTGATGATCACGACGGCCTTGGTCCGGTCGGTGATCTTCGACGCCATGTCCGCGAGGTCCGGGTTCCAGTCCGAGGCCTCGTCGCAGGTGTAGTGCACGGCCTTGCCGCCCGCGAGGGTCACCACCGCGGTCCACAGCGGATAGTCGGGGGACGGGATCAGCACCTCGTCACCGTCCTCCAGCAGTGCCTGGACGGCCATGGAGATCAGCTCGGAGACGCCGTTGCCGAGGAAGATGTCGTCGACCCCGACATCCGTCAGACCCATGGCCTGGTAGCGCTGCGCCACCGCCCGGCGGGCGGACAGGATGCCGCGCGAATCGCTGTAGCCGTGGGCCTGCGGAAGCATCCGGATCATGTCCTGGACGATCTCCTCCGGCGCCTCGAAACCGAAGAGCGCGGGATTGCCGGTGTTGAGGCGGAGCACGCTGTGACCCGCCTCCTCCAGTGCGTTGGCGTGCTCGATGACCGGGCCCCGGATCTCGTAACAGACCTCGTCGAGCTTGCTGGACTGCCGGAATTCCATGCGGTGGCCTCCCCGACCTGATTGCGATACTTGGTTTTACCAAGCTTGGGCTTGGAAAGTCCAACAACATGTCTAGACTGCGTCGCATGCCACGTCAGCAACAGTCCGCAACACGCTCGGCTCGCCGCCGGAGTTACGACCAGTTCTGCGCCACCGCACGCTCCCTCGATTCCGTGGGAGACCGGTGGACCCTGCTGATCGTCCGTGAACTGCTTGCGGGCCCCCGCCGCTACACCGACCTCCACGCCGACCTGCCGGGCGTCAGTACGGATGTCCTCGCCTCCCGGCTCAAGGACATGGAACAGGGCGGCCTGGTCACCCGCCGCCGTCTTCCGCCACCCGCCGCGGCCTCGGTGTACGAACTGACGGAGCGAGGCCACGGGCTGCTGCCCGTACTTGCCGCGCTCGCCGAGTGGGGTGCGCCCGCGCTCACCGAGCGGCGGCCCACCGATGCGGTACGGGCGCACTGGTTCGCACTTCCGCTGTTGCGCTCGCTGGACGGGCTGACACATGCCGGAGTCGTCGAAGTCCATCTGAAAGAGGGTGAGTTCCATCTGCGCGCCGGTGCTGCGATGGCCGGTGCGGCTGTGTACGGGGACGGTCCTGCGGCCCAGGCCGATGCCCGTATCGCGCTCGACGTCGAGGTCTGCCTGGCGCTCGGGCAGGGTGAGCTGACGTTCGCCGAGGCCGTCAAGGACGGACGTATCGAGGTGTCGGGCGACGGGCCGCTCGCCGCCGAACTTCGCGGCGAGTGACCGCCGGGCCGAGAGGGTTCCGCAGCTCAACTCGCGGGTAGCGTGGGGGCATTTGGGATGTCCGGTTCGGGATGTCCAGGACGCTTCCGGGATGCTGAGGCAGAGGAGTCACGCGTGAAGGTCGGTAGACAGCAGGGGAGCCGGGGGCGGGTACGGCAGGGGCGACTCGCCAAGGCCCTGGTCATATGCGGCTGCGTGGCCGCGCTCGGCTTCGTGCCGTCGGCGGCCGTCGCCACACCCGGCAGCGGTGTGAGCGGCACGGTGGTCGCGAAGGGCACATCGGCGGGAAAGCTGAAGGTGAAGACCCCGAACGGCCGCACCGATGTGACCTTCCGGACCATCACCGTCGAGCCGGGCGGCTCCACCGGCTGGCACACCCATGGCGGTCAGCTGATCGCCGTCGTCAAGTCCGGGACGCTGACGCGCACTCTGGACGACTGCTCGGTCGAGGTGACGCCCGCGGGCTCGTCCTTCATCGAGCCGTCCGGATCCGCTCACCGCCACATCGGACGCAACCTGGGGACCGAGCCCGTCGTGCTCTGGGTGACCTATCTGCTGCCGGAGGGCAGTGCGCTCTCCGACGACGCCGACGCGGTGGACTGCGACGCGAAGAAGTAGCGAACGACGCCCGCCCACCGCCGCGTCCGCTCGCCGACCGCGTGGTGCGCCTGGCCGAGAACCACCTGGCGGGGACCGACGAGGAAGAACCTCGCCGGCGGGACGGCCGACGTCGACGCGCGAGGCCGGGGCGATGATGGATGCGTGCGATTTGAAGCGATCACCTGGGAGCGGCTGGCCGAGGCCGTCGCCGTGCACGCCGACGGTCTGAAGCCGGTTGGCGCCGGCCCCTGGCTGAAGGTCGCCGTCGACGGTGCGCCGGCGGCCCGTACCGGGGAGTTGGCCGGGCGAGTCGCACAGGCGCTGCGGGTCCGGGGGCGTGCGGTGCTCATCGTGTCCACCCAGGGGTTCCTTCGGCCGGCGAGTCTTCGGTACGAGTACGGCAAGGAGGACCCCGACTCGTACTACGACAGCTGGTTCGATACGGGCGCGCTGTGGCGCGAGGTGTTCGGGCCGCTGGAGGCGGGCGGGAGCGGGCGGGTGCTGCCCGATCTCTGGGATCCGGAGACGGACCGGGCCACTCGAAGTCCGTATCAACTCCTTCCCGAGGGCGGTGTGCTGGTGGTGCACGGCCCGTT
Source organism: Streptomyces sp. NBC_01224 (assembly GCF_036002945.1). Classification (NCBI taxonomy): domain Bacteria; kingdom Bacillati; phylum Actinomycetota; class Actinomycetes; order Kitasatosporales; family Streptomycetaceae; genus Streptomyces; species Streptomyces sp. NBC_01224. The sequence continues at coordinate 6,853,832 of NZ_CP108529.1, forward strand.
GTTGCTGGGGCACTGGTTCCCGTTCGACCTGAGTGTCCATCTGCGGTTGTCGCCGGGCGCACTGCGGCGACGTACCGAGGGGAGCGAGCGTTGGACCCTGCCTGCTTTCGCGCGGTACGAGGACGAGGTGGCGCCCGGCGACCGCGCGGATGCGGTCGTACGGGCCGACGATCCGCTGCACCCCGCCTGGACCGGGTGGGGCAAGGCGGGTAGCAGGCCGGGCTGATTCACGGGGCCGGGTGTGTCATGGACCGGGGCGGCCCCCCACGGCGGTGACCGCTTCCGCCGCCGACCGGCAGCCTGCTTCCACGGCCGAGGCGTCGTCCGCTCCCGACAGGTGTGCCGCGAGAAAGCCGCCGGTGAACGCATCGCCTGCGCCGGTCGAGTCCACGGCGCCCCGCACCTGGACCGCCGGGATGCGCCGGGTCACCGCGCCCGCGACGGCCAGCAGAGCTCCGCCCTCGCCGAGCGTGACGACCACCCGAGGTACCTGAAGGCTCAACTTGGCTGCGGCGTCCGCTGGTTCGGGGAGTCCAGTGAGCAGCCGGGCCTCGTCCGCATTGGGCAGCAGCAGATCCGCGCCCTCCACGGCTGTCAGGAACCGGTCGACGCCCAGCGCGGCGAGAAAGCCGGCCGAAGCCGGGTCGACGCTCACCGGGATCTGCCGTCGCCGGGCCTCCCGCAGAGCGAGCAGGGCCGTCGCCCGGCTCGTCGCGGCGAAGAGAAGGTACCCGGAGAGATGGAGATGGGCGATGCCGTCGAGCATCGATGGTGACCAGTCGTCGGGGGAGAGACGGAGCGCGGCACCGCTGTCGGTGAGGAAGGTGCGCTCGGCGGCGGAATCGACGAGGGCGACGACAGTGGCGGTCGGTACGTCGTCGTCCACGGCCAGCAGGCAACGTACCCCTGCCCGCTGCAGCGCCTCCCGGTGCCAGGCCGCACTGTCGGCGCCGACCCGGGCCAGCAGCCGTACGTCGCGACAGCCCGAACGTGTCGCCCAGCAGGCGACGTTGGCCCCCGCGCCGCCGGGGACGGTGCGGATCCGGGCCGAGGTGTCCGTGCCGTGGATCAGCGCCGTTCCGTGCCGGGCCACGACATCCGTGACCACGTCACCGACGACGAGAAGGCCGCCGTCGGTCATCGGCCGGCCGCCGGGTTCCGGTGCGATGTCGTGTCCTGCGCATTCGGGTGCGCTGCTGTGTCCGGTGTGCTCCGGTGCGCTCCGGTGTCCTGCGTGTTCTGGTGCGCTCCGGTGTCCTGTGCGGCGGCCCAGGCGCCGGAGATCCGCGCGGCAAGCGATACGTTTCCGCGTACGGCCGCCAGATTGGCCTCCAGTGAAGCGCCTCCGGTCTTCCGCACCAGCCGGTCCAGCAGGAACGGAGTGACGGCCTGGCCCACGATGCCGCGCTCCCGGCATGCGGAAAGGGCCTCGGCCAGCACGCGGTCGTGGAGTGCGGGATCCAACTGGTCTTCCACGGATACGGGGTTGGCGACGATCAGCGCGGAACCGGGGCCGCCGAGCGCGTCCTGGGCCCGCATCACCTCCGCGACCTCCTCGGGCGTCCGCACCGTCCAGTCGACCGGTTCGCCCGAGCTGTTCAGGTAGAAGCCGGGGAAGCGGTCGGTGCCGTAACCGAGCACTCCGACGCCGAGCGTCTCCAGGCGCTGCAGCGTGGCGGGGACGTCCAGGATCGACTTCACCCCCGCGCACACCACGGTGATGCCGGTCCGCGCGAGGAGCCGGAGGTCCGCGGACTCGTCCTGGGTCCGGGTCCACTCCCTGTGTACGCCGCCGAGGCCGCCGGTCGCGAAGACGCGCAGGCCCGCGTGTGCGGCCAGGGACGCCGTCGCGGACACGGTCGTCGCCCCGCTCGCGCCCGTCGCCAGGGCCGGTGCGAGGTCCCGGTGCCCCAGCTTCCGTATCGCCGGGTCCGCGGCGACCCGCTCCAACTGGGCCTTGTCCAGACCGATGTGGGCCTGTCCGTCCAGTACGGCGATCGTGGCGGGAACGGCGCCCGCGGAACGTACGAGCCCTTCGAGTTCCTCGGCGACCTGCAGATTGCGGGGGCGTGGCAGACCGTGGGCGATGATCGTCGACTCCAGAGCCACGACGGGGTGATGCGTGGCGAGGGCCGCCTCTACCTCGGTGGAGAAGACGGGGGTGTAGGAGTGTGCGCTGTGCGACGCATTCAGTGACATGTCCACATCCCTGTCGCGAGCGCGTCGACCTCAAACGTGCGGCCGGGACGCCGACCGAATCACCCGTCCCCTCCGCATGTTCTCCCGGTCCTGGTGTCGAGTCGCCCCGAAGCGGTCGCTAGGGTGACCGGCCATGACCACACTTGATCAAACTCCTGCCTCGTTCGCCGTACACATTCCGGACGCCGAGCTCGAACCGGAACCGCTCGACCCCGCACAGATCGTCTCGGGCGAGCCCGCGGTGACCGGCAAGGTGCTCTGGGAGTCGCCCGACGGCAAGCAGCTGCGCGGGATCTGGCAGATCACGCCGGGCGTGGTCACCGACACGGAGGCCAACGAACTGTTCGTGGTCGTCAGCGGGCGCGCGACCGTGGTGGTCGAGGGCGGGGCGACGCTGGAGGTCGGGCCGGGTGACGCCTGCGTGCTGCGCGAGGGCGACCGAACGACGTGGACCGTGCACGAGACATTGCGCAAGGCCTACCACATCAGCCTCTGAAACCTCAGAGGTCGGAAGTGGGTGTCGCGGGTGCAGGTGTGCCGGCTGCGTCGGGCGCAACGGGCGCGGCCGGCCGGGCGAGCGCCCGGCGCAGTGCCAGTGCCGCCATCGGCAGCAGCAGACATGCTCCGACCGCGTTCAGCCAGCCGTAGCTCGCCCGGGCGACGATCACTCCGGCGATCGCACCGCCGATGCCCGCCGCCGTGTTCATGGTCAGGTCCGACAGACCCTGCACGGCGGCGCGGGCGGGCTGCGGTACGGAGTCGGTGAGCAGCGCCGAACCGGCGACCAGCCCGGCCGACCAGCCGAGCCCGAGCATGAACAGGCCTGCCGCCGTCTGACCGTGGCTGGAGCCCGCGGTGCCGGCCAGTAGTGCGGCGCAGGAGAGCAGCCCGACCGCCAGACCGATCACGGCGAGTCGGCCGAACCGGTCCGACAGCCAGCCCATCACCGGGGAGAACGCGTACATACCCGCGATGTGCCCGCTGATGACCAGGCCGATCAGCTGGAGTCCGGCGCCGTGATGGCCCAGATCGACCGGGGTCATCACCATGATCGAGACCATCGCGGTGTGCGAGACGGCCACCGTCACCAGCGCCAGTCGGGCCATCGCGGACGCCCGGACCGCTGCGACACCGGCACGCAGCGAACGGCCTGCGGGGGACTCGTTGTCCTGCGGCGCCAGCGCCCGCGCGGTGAGCAGCGGGTCCGGTCGCAGCAGCACCCCGACCACCACGGCGGCCAGCAGGAAGATCCCGGCCGCGAAGAAGAATGGGCCCGCCTTCTCCGATATCGCGGTGCCGCGGAAGACATGCCCCACCGGGGCCGCGATGTTCGGCCCCAGAACCGAACCAATCGTCGTGGCCCAGATGACAGTGGAGATCGCCCGGCCGCGCCGGTCGGGCTCGACCAGGTCCGCGGCGGCGAACCGGGCCTGCAGGTTGGCCGAGGAACCGGCACCGAACCCGGCCATGCCGAGCAGCAGCAGCGGGAAGCTCTCCACGACGGTGGCCAGCACCACGAGCCCCGCGCCGAGCGCGCCGATCAGATACGCCAGGACGAGACCGGGGCGTCGGCCGCGCGAGGTCATCAGCGCGGCCAGCGGCAGCGAGAGCAGCGCGGTACCCGTCACCGACGCGGTCGGGGCCAGACCGGACAGCGCCTCGGAGCCGCTCACCTCCGTGGCCAGGACTGGGGCCAGGGCGATACCGATGGGGACGCCGAGGCCGCCGAGTATCTGGCTGGCTATGAGCACCGCGGACGTTCTGCGCCGCAATCCGGGCAGCTCGGCCGCGGTCACCCGGCCGGCGGGGTGGCCGGGCCCGGTGAGGGTGTCAGGTGCATCGGGGGTGTTGGTCACTGGCGCAGTGTGCCAGCCCGTTCCCAGGTACGAAACCGGGTTCCGTCCGGACACGGACCGCGCACGGACCCGGTGCCCCGGCGCGGGGAGTCGGTCTCCGCGACCGACTCAGAACAGCGGCTGGGGCAGCACGCCCTCCAGAGCCAGCAGCTTCCGCTTGGTTTCGAGGCCACCGCCGAACCCGCCGAGTCCGCCGTCGCTCTCCACCACCCGATGGCATGGCACCACCACCGGCAGCGGATTGGCCCCCATGGCAGCCCCGACCGCCTGAGCCGCCCCCGGCTGCCCCACACACTCGGCGAGGTCCCCGTATCCGACGACCGCCCCGTACGGCACCCCGGCCGCCAGCTCGCGGAGCACCTGGCGGTTGAAGCCGGAGGTCAGCGACCAGTCCAGGTCGAGCGAGAACTCCCTCAACGAGCCCGCGAAATACGCCGCGAGCTGACGTATCGGCTCGGCGAGCCGTGCGGAGCCGGGATTCTCCACCGGCTCCGCACCGAGTCGCGACCGCAACTGCCCGACCGCCTTCTCCCGCACCTCGGGACCGGCGTGGAAGACCACGCTCACCAGTCCCGCGTCGGTCGCGGCAAGCAGCAGCGGGCCGATGTCGCTCTCGACGACGGCCCACTCGACAACCCCGTTGCTGTTCATGGGAACCACCGTACGACCGGCCACTGACAACGGGCCGCGAATACGGGGGCGGCCGAGCTGTCAGCTTGTGGCCTTGCGCACCACATCGGGGGTGTTGGTGATGATCCCGTCGACGCCGAAGCCCGCCGTCTTCGCCGCGGTCGCCGCGTCGTTGACCGTCCAGGTGTTGACCCGGAGCTTCTTGCCGTGTGCGCCCTTCAGCGCATGCACCGCCGTCACGTAGTCGGCGGAGATCGACGTGTACGAGGGGTTGATCTGGTCGGTGAACGCTGCGTACGAGGGCAGATCGGCCACTGCGGGGGTGCCGAGGAAGCCGGTCGTGACGTCCGGACGCTGCTGGTGCACCTTCTTCACACTGTCCGCGCCGAAGCTCTGGATGACGAGCCTGTTCTTGACGTGGTTGCGGTCGAGCCACCCCTTCCGGCTCAGTACCCGCAGGGTCTCCTTCTCGATGCCCGGGTAGATCTCCGGGCTCTTGATCTCCAGCAGCAGCTTCTGGTGGTTTCGCTCGATCCGGTCCAGGTACTGCTTGAGGGTGGGCACCCGGGTTCCGGCGAACTGCGGACCGAACCAGCTGCCCGCGTCCAGCCGGGCGATCTCGGCGGCCGTGAAGTCCTTGACCGCCCACGGGGCACGGTCCGGGAAGACCTCCTCGACGTCGGTGGTCCGCTTCAGGTCGGTGTCGTGCACGACCACCAGCACACCGTCCTTGGTGAACTGGACGTCGTTCTCCACCCAGTCGAAGCCGAGTGCGTCGGCCTTGTCGACGGCGGCCAGGGTGTTCTCCGGCGCATAGGCCGAAGCGCCCCGGTGGGCGATGACGAGGGGGGCGCCCGGCTTCGCGTCAGCGGTCCGGGCGCTCACGGTCCGGATGCTCGTGCTTGTGCTCGTGTGCCCGGTCGCGGCCGTGCCCCTGCCCGTGGTCTGCGTATCGGCGGTCGACATCAGCAACGCGCCGGCACCCACGAGGGCGGCGGCAGCGACGGCGGCGGTTGCGGTGCGTGCGTACACGTGTACTCCTTGCGTCAGAGTTACGGACGGGCCGAGAGTGGCAGCCGCCCCCCAACGAGGGACAGGCGAAGGATGGCCACAACGTGAACGCCGCTCTTGAGACCGGGTCACGGGCCGATTTCCATGTCGATAAAATGCTGCTCTTCTGTTTGTCTGCCGGGCCTCGCGTCTTAGGGTCACCCCCGAACCCGGGCTTCCGCGAAGGGCGTACGAGCATGCAGGGCACGATCGACGGTTTCAGCTACGGAGCGGTGACGCCAGTCGCGGCCTTCCTCATGGCCTGCCTCGGTGCGGCCCTCGGGCTGCGCTGCACGACCCGTTCGCTGCGCACCGAGCGTTCCTTCAAAGCCGGCTGGCTGGCCCTCGGCGCGACCTCCATAGGTTCCGGCATCTGGACGATGCACTTCATCGCGATGATCGGCTTCTCCGTCGAAGGGGTGACCATCAGCTACGACAAGCCGATCACCTTCGCCAGCCTCGCCGTCGCGATCGGCATGGTCGCCATCGGCATCTTCATCGTCGGGTACCGGGGCGCCACCCGTATGGCAATGGTGACGGGCGGCACCATCACCGGGCTGGGTGTGGCCACCATGCACTACTTGGGCATGGCCGGAATGCGTCTTGAGGGACAGTTCGAGTACGAAACGATCACCGTGGCCCTCTCCGTCGTCATAGCCGTGGTGGCCGCCACGACCGCACTCTGGGCGGCCGTCTCCATCCATGGTTTCCTGCCCAGCCTCGGCGCCAGCGTCGTGATGGGCGTCGCGGTGAGCGGCATGCACTACACGGGCATGGCCGCGCTGAACGTCCATCTGCACCCCGGCGCCCTCGCCGACCCGGCCTCGGCCGACGGGCGGACCGCCCCTCTCCTGCCACTGCTGATCGGCCCGGGCTGCTTCCTGCTCCTTGCCGCGGTGGTCGTGATGTTCGACCCCCTGATGGTGATGGGCACCCCGGACTGGGACGACCCCAGGGCCATGAACGGGGCCGGACGGCCCCTTGGAATCCCGGCCCAGCGGCAGGTCCCGCGGTTCGGAACACATGCCGACCCGGCGTCGTTCCACTCGCGGCCGCACGATCCCGCGCCGCCGGGAGAATGGTGACCTCGGCCCGGCACTGCGGCTGACCCGGCCCGGTTGTCAGTGGTGGGTCGTACGGTGGTTGCATGCGGCCCGTTTCGAAGATCGAACGTTCGGTGGCGCCTTTCGAGGTCGTCAGTCCCTTCCAGCCCAGCGGCGACCAGCCCGCGGCCATCGCCGAGCTGGAGCGGCGCATCCGTGCGGATGAGAAGGATGTCGTCCTGCTCGGCGCGACCGGCACCGGCAAGTCGGCGACCACCGCCTGGATGATCGAGAAACTGCAGCGCCCCACCCTCGTGATGGCGCCGAACAAAACCCTCGCGGCCCAGCTGGCGAACGAGTTCCGCGAGCTGCTGCCCAACAACGCCGTCGAGTACTTCGTCTCCTACTACGACTACTACCAGCCCGAGGCGTACGTCCCGCAGTCGGACACCTACATCGAGAAGGACTCCTCGATCAACGAGGAGGTCGAGCGGCTGCGCCACTCCGCGACGAATTCGCTGCTCACCCGGCGCGATGTCGTCGTGGTCGCCTCCGTCTCCTGCATCTACGGCCTCGGTACGCCCCAGGAGTACGTGGACCGGATGGTCCAGCTCAAGGTCGGCGACGAGATCGACCGCGACCAGCTGCTGCGCCGCTTCGTCGAGATCCAGTACAGCCGCAACGACCTGGCGTTCACCCGCGGCACCTTCCGCGTCCGCGGCGACACCATCGAGATCTTCCCGGTCTACGAGGAGCTCGCCGTCCGAATCGAGATGTTCGGCGACGAGATCGAGGCGCTCTCCACCCTTCACCCGCTCACCGGCGAGGTCATCAGCGAGGACCAGTCCCTCCACGTCTTCCCGGCCAGCCACTACGTCGCAGGCCCCGAGCGCATGGAGAAGGCGGTCAACGGCATCGAGCAGGAGCTGGAACAGCGCCTCGCCGAGCTGGAGAAGCAGGGCAAGATGCTGGAGGCCCAGCGGCTGCGGATGCGCACCACGTACGACATCGAGATGCTCCGGCAGATCGGCACCTGCTCCGGCGTCGAGAACTACTCGATGCACTTCGACGGCCGCTCACCCGGCACCGCCCCCAACACCCTCCTCGACTACTTTCCCGAGGACTTCCTCCTCGTCCTCGACGAGTCGCATGTCACCGTGCCGCAGATCGGCGCCATGTACGAGGGCGACGCCTCCCGCAAGCGAACCCTCGTCGACCACGGATTCCGGCTCCCCTCCGCGCTCGACAACCGCCCGCTGAAGTGGGAGGAGTTCCTGAACCGGATCAACCAGACCGTCTATCTCTCCGCCACACCCGGGAAGTACGAGCTCTCCAGGGGCGACGGCTTCGTGGAGCAGATCATCCGCCCCACCGGCCTCGTCGACCCGGAGGTCGTCGTCAAGCCCACCGAGGGCCAGATCGACGACCTGGTGCACGAGATCCGCACGCGCGCCGAGAAGGACGAGCGGGTCCTGGTCACCACCCTCACCAAGAAGATGGCCGAGGACCTCACCGACTACTTCCTGGAGCTCGGCATCCAGGTCCGCTATCTGCACAGCGACGTCGACACCCTGCGCCGCATCGAGCTGCTGCGTGAGCTGCGCTCCGGTGAGTACGACGTACTGGTCGGCATCAACCTCCTGCGCGAGGGCCTCGACCTGCCCGAGGTGTCGCTGGTCGCCATCCTCGACGCGGACAAGCAGGGCTTTCTGCGCTCGGGGACGTCCCTGATCCAGACCATCGGGCGCGCCGCCCGTAACGTGTCGGGGCAGGTCCATATGTACGCGGACAAGATCACCCCGGCGATGGCGCAGGCCATCGACGAGACCAATCGGCGTCGCGAGAAGCAGATCGCCTACAACACCGAGCGCGGCCTCGACCCGCAGCCGCTGCGCAAGAAGATCAACGACATCGTTGCGACGATCGCCCGCGAGGAGGTCGACACCGAGCAGCTGCTCGGCACCGGCTACCGCCAGACGAAGGGTGCCAAGGCTCCCGTTCCCACGCTGGGCGTCAAGACGGCAGGCTCCAAGAAGGCCGGGGGCAACGGCGCGGTGGTCACCGACCGGCCCGCCACCGAACTGGCCGGAATCATCGAGGAGATGACCGACCGGATGCGGGCAGCCGCCGCTGACCTGCAGTTCGAGGTGGCGGCCCGACTGCGTGACGAGGTCGGTGAGTTGAAGAAGGAGTTGCGTCAGATGCGGGAGGCGGGCCTCGCCTGACCCCGTCGCGCCTGGTGTGTTGCAGGACCGACACAAAAACGCCCCAAGCGGCCACACGCTCGGTGTGACTGCGTAGGGTGCTGGAAAACCGCGCACGGACGGTGGCGGGGCAAGCGGAGAGGGGACAGCGCGTGACGGTCAATATGACCAAGGGTCAGGCCATCAGCCTGCAGAAGAGCGACGGGGGGACCCTGACCGCGGTGCGGATGGGGCTCGGCTGGCAGGCGGCGCCGCGCCGCGGTCTGTTCGGTTCACGTACGAGGGAGATCGACCTCGATGCTTCGGCGGTGCTGTTCGCCGACAAGCAGCCGGTCGACGTGGTCTTCTTCCGTCACCTCGTCAGTGACGACGGCTCGGTCCAGCACACTGGGGACAACCTGGTCGGCGGCGCCGGTTCGGGCGGCGACGACGAGGCGATCCTCGTCGATCTGCAGCGGGTGCCGGTCCACATCGACCAGATCGTCTTCACGGTGAACTCCTTCACCGGCCAGACGTTCCAGGAGGTGCAGAACGCCTTCTGCCGCATCGTCGACGAGACCAACGGCCAGGAGCTCGCCCGCTACACGCTGGACGGCGGCGGGCAGTACACGGCCCAGATCATGGCGAAGGTGCACCGTTCGGGGAACGGGTGGCAGATGACCGCCCTCGGCAACCCGGCCAACGGCCGCACCTTCCAGGACCTGATGCCGGCGATCCTGCCGCACCTGTAGGCACGGCCGGACCAGCCGGTCGACATCGGTACGCGCAGCTCCCGGAGGCATCGGCCGCCGGGAGCTGCACCACATCGCGCCGCACCGCACGACACCGCACCACGCAGCGGCAACTCATCGAGGGGACAGGGCAATGACGGCCGAGCTGGTCCGGGGGCAGAACCACACCTTGCCCCAGACCCGTCTGGAGATCCGGGTATCGGCCGGCACACCCGTCGTGGCCGGTGCCACGCTCGGCGACGAGGACGGCACCGTGCACGGCACCGAGTGGGTCGCCCACCCGGGATCGCCACAGCTGCCCGGGCTCGAGGTGTCCGGACAGGCCGCCGCCGAACACCGGCTCGCCGTGGACCTCGACGCCCTGCCGGCTTCGGTGCACCGGGTCACCGTGCTGCTGGCCCTGCCCACAGGCGTCGGCGGACCGGTCCGGTTCGGCGCGGTCGCCTCACCGTTCGTCGCCGTCACCGGGCTCGAAGGCAGCGAGATCGCCACCTTCACCCTCACCGGCCTGGACAGCGAGTCCGCCGTCGCAGCCCTGGAGCTCTACCGCCGCCAGGGTGCCTGGAAGGTCCGCGCCGTCGGTCAGGGTTACGCGGGCGGCCTCGCCGCCATGCTCGCCGACCAGGGCCTGACGCAGGCGGCCGAGCTGGCCCACTCGATCCAGGACGCCGTCGCCCGCGCGATGGCCCGCTCGGTCGCACCGCCCCCGCCGCGCACCCCGGACGGTGACCGGGTCGGTCACGGCACGGGCCCCGTACCGCCCTCGGACGGCCGCCGACCTCCCGTCGCACCGCCGACGGCCACCCAGCCCCCCGAGCCGCTTGCCGAGCCCACCACCCCGCCGTCCGCGGCCACGACGGGCGGCCCCATCAACTACGCCCACCCGCGCCGCCAGGCATCCGCACCCCCGCCACCCCCTCCCACCGCCCCGCCCGCCGAGCCGGGCCACGCCGCCCGGCCCGTCGCCGGGGACGCGACCGGCTGGTCCATGGAGGAGCGCCTCTACAACCAGATATGGGGCATGTTCGAGGACCTGGCCCGCACCACCGCCGCGTACCGCAGCGCCGTCGACTTCGCAGAGTCCCGCATGGACCAGGAGCTCGACCGGACCCTGTCCGACCCGCGAAACCGGATCGGCGGCGCCGGCGACCGGGCCCGCGAACAGGCCCGTACCAAGCGCGACGAGCTGACCGCCCGGGCCCGCGAGGTCCTCGATCGCGACCTCGCCCAGCTCGCCGCCGAGTCCGCCGTCGTGGAACCCGCGCTCCCCGCCGCGTACGCGGGATGGGACAACCCCGTCTGGCACGCCTACCGCGTCCCGATGGAGATCCCGATGGCGCTGCGCATCGGCGACCTCCATCTGCCCGAGAGCCCCGACCTGCGAATCCCGCTACTGGTCCGGCTCCCTCTGGAGCGCGGGATCTGGGTCGACAGCGGCCGTACGGCCTCCGAGGCCGCAGCCCTGATGGACACCGCCCAACTGCGCCGCCTGGCCATGGAGAACGCGGTCGCGCACGCGGCCCGGCTGCTGGCCGTCTATCCGGCCGACGAGTTCTCCGTCCATGTCATCGACCCCGCGGGCTCGGCGGCCGGAGCGCTCGCCCCTCTGGTCGATTCCGGGGCCCTCGCGGGGCCGTCCGCCGCCGGAGCCGGGGGAGTGGCCTCGGTCCTCGCACAACTCACCCGGCGTGTCGACCTGGTGCAGATGGCGATCCGGGCCGGCGCCGCCGATTCGCTTCCGCCGGACCTCGACACAGGCGAACAGCTGCTGATCGTCAACGACTTCCCGCACGGCTTCGACGACCGGGCCGTCACCCAGCTGCGCTACCTCGCAGACGAGGGGCCCTCGGTCGGCGTCCATCTGCTGATGGTCGCGGACCGCGAGGACGCCGGCGCGTACGGGCCGGTGCTCGACCCGCTGTGGCGCTCGCTGCTCAGGATCACCCCGGTCGCCGACGACCACCTGGCCGATCCCTGGGTGGGCCACGCCTGGACGTACGAGCCGCTGAGGATGCCGCCTGGCAGTCGGGTCCTTGAGCAGGTGCTCGCCAGGGTGGCCGCGGCCCGCCACCCCCGGCGCCCCTGAGCCCTGGAGCGGAGGCGACTACGTATCAACGCCCCTGACCTGCCCTTTTGGAAGATCTTTACCCTCCTCTTTACCTTTCCTTGGTGTTCCCTGTACTGTTCTTTGGGCGGAGGGGAGTACTCCCATACGCGGCGTGCCCGTCAGTACGGACTGTGACCGGTCCCGGGGCGCCGGCCCGTGGTGCGCAGCCCGTGCGCCCGGGTGGAAGAGACCTCCGGCAGCGACGACGCTGATCAGTAGCCGTAGCGAACTGCCGGAGGCGCAGTGGACGTTTCATGGACCCTCTGGGTGCTGACCATTCTTGGTCTGTCAGCCCTTATTGCCGTCGACTTCTTCATCGGGCGCAAACCCCATGACGTGACGACCAAGGAAGCCGGAATCTGGACGATCATCTGGATCGCGCTGGCCGCGCTCTTCGGACTCGGCCTGCTGGTCTTCGGTGAGAGCCAGGCGTCGGGCGAGTTCTTCGCCGGCTTCATCACCGAGAAGTCGCTCAGTGTCGACAACCTCTTCGTCTTCGTCCTGATCATGGCGAAGTTCTCGGTCCCCTCCCACCTCCAGCAACGGGTGCTGCTCGTCGGTGTGCTGATCGCGCTGGTGCTGCGAGCGATCTTCATCGCTGCCGGTGCCGCCGTCATCGCCAACTTCTCGTGGGTCTTCTACATCTTCGGCGCGTTCCTGATCTACACCGCCTGGAAGCTCATCCAGGAGGCGCGGGCCGGCGAGGAAGAGGAGGAGTTCGAGGAGAACCGACTCCTCAAGACGATCGAGCGCCGCTTCGGGGTCGCCGACCGGTACCACGGCACCAAGCTCTTCATCCGTAACAACGGCAAGCGCGTCCTGACGCCGCTGATGGTCGTCATGCTCGCCATCGGCACCACCGATGTGCTGTTCGCCCTGGATTCCATCCCCGCGATCTTCGGCCTGACCCAGGATCCGTACATCGTCTTCACCGCCAACGCCTTCGCCCTGATGGGGCTGCGGCAGCTGTACTTCCTGATCGGCGGGCTGCTGAAGAAGCTGGTCCACCTCAGCTACGGCCTCTCGGTCATCCTCGGCTTCATCGGCGTGAAGCTGGTGCTGCACGCACTGCACGAGTCCGGAGTGCACGTCCCCGAGATCTCCATCCCGGTCTCGCTCGGCGTCATCTGCGGCGTGCTGGTGATCACCACGATCACCAGTCTCATCGCCAATAAGAAGCAGGAGCGGGCCGAGGCGGCCGCGGAAGCGGACAAGGCCGCGGACAAGGGTTCCAGCATCGACGCCTGACCGCGGCGGACGGCCCGGCGGCCGTCCGGCCGGGCAGGAACCGGCACCGGCCGGGGCGAGCAACTGTCCGTTGCCCGCCCCGGCCGGTGTTTGTACGGGTGGAGAGCGCCCCTGCGGCTGCCGTCACCAGCCGCGGGCGCGCCACTGCGGCAGCTGCGGACGCTCGTCGCCGAGGGTGGTGTCGTGACCGTGGCCCGGATAGACCCAGGTCTCGTCGGGCAACTGGTCGAAGAGCTTGGTCTTCACATCGTGGAGCAGGCTCGCGAAGGCCTCGGGATCCTTGTGCGTATTGCCGACCCCGCCCGGGAAGAGGCAGTCCCCGGTGAACAGGTGCGGGGCGCCGTGCGGGTCGTCGTAGATCAGCGCGATGGAGCCCGGGGTGTGACCGACGAGGTGACGGGCGGTCAGGGCGACCCGGCCCACCTGGATCGTGCCGTTGTCGTCGACCAGGACATCGGTCGGGACCGGGATGCCCTCGGCGTCGTACCGCCCGGCGTACGTACGCGCGCCGGTGGCCGCCACCACCTCGCCGAGCGCCTGCCAGTGGTCGCCGTGCCGATGGGTGGTGACGACGGAGGTGATGCCGTCGTCGCCGATCAGCTGCAGCAGGGTCCCGGCCTCGTTGGCCGCGTCGATCAGGAGCTGCTCGCCGGTGGCCCGGCAGCGCAGCAGATAGGCGTTGTTGTTCATCGGGCCGACGGCGACCTTGGAGATCATCAGATCCGTCAACTCGTGTACATCCGCACGCCCGCCGACCTTGACCGTTCCGCTGTACGTCATACGTCTCAGCCTATAGCGGGGGCAGCGCGGGAAGGGGGCCGCCTTCGACGGTCAGTGCCGAGCCGTCACGGCGTCCGCAGAGCCAGCCGAGCAGCTCGGGGGCCGTACCGCGGACCGTGACAGGACCGCCTTCCGCGCCGCCGCCCGTCGTCCAGGTCCGGCCCTTGTCGTCGGCCGCATCCGTGGACATGACATCGGGGTGCCCGTCGAACCGCTCGGCGAGGAAGTCGATCTCCCGTGTGACGAACTCGTCCGGGAGATCCTCCAGCTCGTAGCCGATGCCCAGGTCGACATGGTGCAGCTCGACCTCGATGCGGCGGCGGAAGGGGATCCTGGAGGCCGAGTCGGTCACGCCGTTGCGCATCGTGACCGTGCGGGACCAGTCGGCCGGGGCCGATGCGGCGGCCACGAAACGGGCCGCGCTCTCGACCAGGTCGGCCAGCTGCTCGGCCTTTGGCCGGGTTGCGTCGCGCTCGATGTCGCGGTCGCGGGTTTCGCTGTCTGCGTACATCGGCCGGCCCTGGAGAACATTTACGAGCGCGTCGGCGTTACGAGAGAGGTGCGCAACGACATGGCCGCGGCTCCAGCCCGGCAATCGCGACGGCTCGGCGAGTGCGGAGTCGTCCAATTTCCTGGTGGCGCTGAGCAGCCGATCGGTCGCTTCACGTACGGCGTCCAGGTCGTGCGCATGATCAATCATGAGGCTGAGCCTAGCCCCGCCACTCATTCGGGTGAAGGAGTCTGCGGCCGTCCGTAAATCGAATGCGCGTGCTATACGCTCGGAGTCGAAAGCTTCGTACATCGCTGTGGCGCCCCCCCATACCCTGGGACAGGGGCTCAGTTCCCCCACTTCTCTCTAGAAAGGTGCGGACCGGCGTGGCCGACCGTCTCATCGTCCGTGGCGCTCGCGAGCACAACCTCAAGAACGTCTCGCTCGACCTCCCCCGCGACTCCCTCATCGTCTTCACCGGGCTTTCCGGGTCGGGCAAGTCGTCTCTCGCGTTCGACACGATTTTCGCCGAGGGACAGCGACGCTACGTGGAGTCGCTCTCCTCGTACGCCCGCCAGTTCCTCGGCCAGATGGACAAGCCGGACGTCGACTTCATCGAGGGCCTCTCGCCCGCCGTCTCCATCGACCAGAAGTCGACCTCGCGCAACCCGCGCTCGACGGTCGGCACCATCACGGAGGTCTACGACTACCTCCGGCTGCTCTTCGCCCGGATCGGCAAGCCGCACTGCCCCGAGTGCGGCCGTCCCATCTCGCGCCAGTCGCCGCAGGCCATCGTCGACAAGGTGCTCGGTCTTCCCGAGGGCAGCCGTTTCCAGGTGCTCTCGCCGCTGGTGCGTGAGCGCAAGGGCGAGTTCGTCGACCTCTTCGCCGATCTGCAGACCAAGGGCTACAGCAGGGCCCGGGTCGACGGCGAGACCATCCAGCTCTCCGAGCCGCCCAAGCTGAAGAAGCAGGAGAAGCACACCATCGAGGTGGTCATCGACCGCCTCACGGTGAAGGACAGCGCCAAGCGCAGGCTGACCGACTCGGTCGAGACCGCGCTCGGGCTCTCCGGCGGCATGGTCGTGCTCGACTTCGTCGACCTCCCCGAGGACGACCCCGAGCGTGAGCGGATGTACTCCGAGCACCTCTACTGCCCGTACGACGACCTCTCTTTCGAGGAGCTGGAGCCGCGCTCCTTCTCCTTCAACTCGCCCTTCGGCGCCTGCCCCGACTGCACGGGTATCGGTACGCGGATGGAGGTCGACCCCGAGCTGATCGTCCCCGACGAGGAGAGGTCGCTCGACGAGGGCGCGATCCACCCCTGGTCGCACGGCCACACCAAGGAGTACTTCGGGCGGCTGATCGGCGCGCTCGCCGCAGCCCTCGGATTCCGTACGGACATCCCGTGGGCCGGGCTGCCGCAGCGCGCCAAGAAGGCCCTGCTCCACGGCCACAAGATCCAGACCGAGGTCCGCTACCGCAACCGCTACGGCCGCGAGCGCGCCTACACCACCCCCGCCTTCGAGGGCGCGGTCCAGTTCGTCAAGCGGCGGCACTCCGAGGCCGAGAGCGACTCCAGCCGGGAGCGCTTCGAGGGCTATATGCGAGAGGTGCCCTGCCCGACCTGTGAGGGCACCAGACTCAAGCCGATCGTCCTCGCGGTCACGGTGATGGAGAAGTCCATTGCCGAGGTCTCCGCGATGTCGATCAGCGAGTGCGCCGAATTCCTCGGCCGGATGAAGCTGAACGCCCGCGACAAGAAGATCGCCGAACGGGTACTGAAGGAGGTCAACGAGCGGCTGAGGTTCCTGGTCGACGTCGGCCTCGACTACCTCTCGCTGAACCGCGCGGCAGGCACTCTGTCCGGCGGCGAGGCCCAGCGCATCCGGCTCGCCACACAGATCGGCTCCGGCCTGGTCGGCGTGCTGTACGTGCTGGACGAGCCGTCCATCGGTCTGCACCAGCGGGACAACCACCGGCTGATCGAGACCCTGGTCCGGCTCCGCGACATGGGCAACACGCTGATCGTGGTCGAGCACGACGAGGACACCATCAAGGTCGCCGACTGGGTCGTCGACATCGGCCCCGGCGCCGGTGAGCACGGCGGCAAGGTGGTCCACTCCGGATCGCTCAAGGAGCTGCTGGGCAACGGTGAGTCGATCACCGGCCAGTATCTGACCGGCAAGAAGTCGATCGCGATGCCCGACATCCGACGCCCCGTCGACCCGTCACGCAGGCTCACGGTGCACGGTGCCCGGGAGAACAACCTCCAGGACATCGACGTCTCCTTCCCGCTCGGTGTGCTCACGGCCGTCACGGGTGTCTCGGGCTCCGGAAAGTCGACACTGGTCAATGACATCCTCTACACCCACCTGGCACGCGAGCTGAACGGCGCCAAGTCGGTGCCCGGCCGCCACACCCGGGTCGACGGGGACGACCAGGTCGACAAGGTGGTGCACGTCGACCAGTCACCCATCGGCCGTACGCCCCGGTCCAACCCGGCCACGTACACCGGCGTCTTCGACCATGTCCGCAAGCTGTTCGCGGAGACGATGGAGGCGAAGGTGCGCGGCTATCTGCCGGGCCGCTTCTCCTTCAACGTCAAGGGCGGCCGCTGCGAGAACTGCTCCGGCGACGGCACGATCAAGATCGAGATGAACTTCCTGCCGGATGTGTACGTCCCGTGCGAGGTCTGCCACGGAGCGCGCTACAACCGGGAGACCCTGGAGGTCCACTACAAGGGAAAGTCCATCGCCGAGGTGCTGGACATGCCGATCGAGGAGGGCCTGGAGTTCTTCGAGGCCGTCCCGACGATCGCCCGTCACCTCCGCACGCTCCATGAGGTAGGCCTCGGATACGTCAGGCTCGGCCAGTCCGCGCCCACGCTCTCCGGCGGCGAGGCACAGCGTGTGAAGCTCGCGAGCGAGCTGCAGAAGCGCTCCACCGGCCGCACGGTCTACGTCCTGGACGAGCCGACCACGGGTCTGCACTTCGAGGACATCAGCAAACTCATCAAGGTGCTCTCCGGGCTGGTCGACAAGGGCAACTCGGTGATCGTCATCGAGCACAACCTCGATGTGGTCAAGACCGCGGACTGGGTCATCGACATGGGCCCCGAAGGGGGCAACGGGGGCGGTCTGGTCATCGCCGAGGGAACCCCGGAGCAGGTCGCCGGGGTTCCGGCCAGCCACACCGGCAAGTTCCTCCAGGGCATCCTGGACCCGGATCGGGTGAGCGAAGCCTCGGTGCCCGCGGCACGTAAGCCCGTGCGGAAGGTGGCCACGAAGAAGGCGGTCGCCGCGAAGTCGGCCCCGGTCAGGACGACGGCCACGGCCAGGACGAGTGCGGGCCGGGCCGCCAAGTCCGCCACGGCCGAGACCGCCAAGCCTGCTGAGGCGAAGAAGCCTGCGGCGAAGAAGGCGACCCGCGCGCGCAAGGTCTGAGCGCCGAAGCGGCGGCCCCCGGAAAGCGGAGGCCGCCGCTTCTGTCGGTACGGCGCGCCCTCGCCGCAGGCTCCGGTACGGCTGCGCGCCCATCGGAGCCGCTGAGGCCTGCGCCGCCCCCACCCCGCGCCCGCACGTTCCCAGGTACCCCGGTCCGCCCACTCGTCCCTGGAGCGGCCCGGTCCGCCCGCGCGCCCCTGCCCCTACGCCCACGTTCCTCCTGTCCAACCGGCACTGGCCTCTTGACCAGGGACAACCGGACTTGGGTGGCCCGGCCACCGACCCCCCGATCTCCGCCGGTATCGTCGGTTCTGTCACCGATGGCTCTGATGCCCCCCGGGTACCCCTGGTGTTTCCGGGGCCTCAGCTGCCCCCGGTAACCCCCTCTGCACCCTGACCCCTGACCAGTGGAGACCGCATGCCCGGCCAGCCCGCCGCCCGCCGTACCGTGCTGAAGGGTGCCGCTCTCGCCGGCGCTGCCGGGCTGGGAGTGGCCGCCTGCTCGACCGAATCGAAGCTCGGCCATGCCGAGACGCCGACGCCGACCGCCCCCGTCCAGCTCGGCGCGGCGGAAGAGATTCCGGTCGGCGGATCCAAGCTCTACCGCGACCAGCGGGTCATCGTCACGTGCCCGGCCAAGGGCCAGTACAAGGCGTTCAGCGCCCAGTGCACCCACGCGGGCTGCCTGCTGGACAAGGTCGAGGACAACGTGGGGAACTGCCCCTGCCACGGCAGCCGCTTCGATACGACGACCGGCAAGGCCATGCACGGCCCGGCGACTGCGCCGCTGCCCTCGGTCCCGGTCAGGATCGAGGGCGGAAAGCTCGTCGCGGGCCCCGAGGCCTGACGCCCTGCCGGGGACGGAGTCACTCCCAGTCCCAGTCGATGCCGACCAGGCCGGGCCGTACCCCCTGCTCCACCAGGTGAACGGTCCGGTGCCGGCCGGCGAGCGTGAGATCCGCACGGGCGCCGCGCGGCGCCCCCGCCGAGACCTGGGAGAAGCTCCGGCACCGGACCGGCAGCGCGGCCTCGTCGAAGCCCACCTGCAGCACGTACTGTCCGCCGCCGAAACTGAAGCCGCGCACGTACTCGCCGCACGGCCCTCCCGTGGCATCGTCGAAGCCGTAGCCGAAGAGGTATGTGTCACCCGCCCTCAGCCGGGTGTCGAAGAGCAGCTCCGCGACGAGCACTCCCGTCTCCCGGTCCCAGCGGACCCGCCCCGTCCGGCAGTTCTCCCGGGCCGCCACCTCCACCCGCGCCGGATCGCAGCCCGGATCGCCCCGGTAGACGGCGAGATAGCGGTCGATGTCGTCCCGGTGCGCGCGCACCACATGCTGCGATTCCCGTTGCCGCAGTTCCCGGCCGGGCCCGATCCGTATCCGCTCGTGATGCCCCACGGTGTGCAGCCCGCCGTCCATCGGTGACCCCATCGTGGCGAGCAACCGCTCCACCGCGCCGGACGCCTCCATCAGGGAACGGTACGAGCGTGCGGCCGGACGGTCGGCGTCCACACGGCCGTTCCCGGTCTCCAAAAGGCGGAGCAGCGAGTTCCCCGGCAGTTGCAGCACCTCCTCCAGCGCTCTCACCGCCCGCAACGACTCGGTGCGCTGCGGGCGCCTGGCCCCCTGCTGCCAGTAACTCAGGCTGGTCACACCGACCTTGATCCCGCGGTGTGCGAGATGGTGCTGCACCCGCTGGAGCGGCAGCCCCCGCACCGCGAGTGCGGTGCGCAGCGCCAGATGGAACGGGCCGGTGTGCAGCACCTGCGCCAGCTCGGCCTCGGTGTGCTGCATGAGGTCCTCCAGGTGAACGTTCACGACGCGGGATGGGGAGACCGCGTCGGCGGGGGCGGTGCCGCAGGTGGCCGGGGGAGATCCGTTCACGTATTCGCCACGCCGTTCACACCGCGATGTTCCCCCGCATTGAAGCGTGTTGACCCGTCCCCGACAACGGTTGATGCTCCTCGAACAGCGTCCGGACGCGCTCCTGCGATCACACACCCCCTGCATTGGGAGGAACGCAATGCGCAACCGAAGTATCCGACCGGGACGACTCCCGATCACGGCCGTCCTAGCCGCCGTACTGCTCGTCTTACCGACGGCGACCGCCTCAGCAGCGCAGATCCCCACCACGAGTGCCTCGGCGGTACAAGGCACCGCTGCCGCCGACAGCAGCATCGCCGCCACCCAGCGCCTGAACATCACCATGCAGGCCCAGCAGAAGACCAACTGGTGCTGGGCGGCAGCCGGCAACACCATCGCCACCTGGTTCGGCCGCACCTACTCGCAGAACCAGTTCTGCAACGCCGCCTTCGGCCGCTCCCAGGGCTACGAGTGCCCCAACTCGCAGGCCTCGCTCGGCAACGTCCAGGACGGTCTCGACTGGGCCGGCATCAACCCCGGTTCGTACGTCACCGGCTGGCTCCGCTACCCCACCGTCCAGGCCGAGATCGTCGCAGGACGCCCCGTCGAGACCCGCATCCAGTGGTCGGCCGGCGGTGGCCACATGCATGTCCTGTACGGGTACGACGACGCGAACAGCTGGGTCTACTGGGGCGATCCATGGCCCTCCAGCAACCGTTACAACTGGGCCTCGCATGCCTGGTACGTGAGCAACAACGAGTTCTCCTGGACCCACTCGCTGTACCGGATCGGAGCGTGACGGCGTGATCTCCAAGACCGCACGCACCGCACGGTCCGCAGCTGCCGCCCTGGCCGCCACGGGCGTTCTGACAGGCGCCGCCCTGCTCACTGTCACGGCCCCGCAGGCGGCCGCCGCCACCGGCCCCGCAGCCGATCCGGCCGCCCTGACCGCCGCCCGTCGAGTAGCCACCGATCCCGCGACCCTGGACACCCTGTCCCGGTTCTTCGCCCGCGAAGGCAAGATCACAAGGTCGGCGGCCGCGCCGCGTATCGAGGGCGCCGCCGTCCCCGTACGCACCCTCGACCCGGACTTCGTCGCGGGGAAACCGGGAGCGCCCGTCGCCAGGCTGGACTACCTCGCCACCACGGCCGTCTCCTCGGACGGCCAGAAGGCGTCCCTGTGGACCCTTCCGAAGGAAGGGAAGGAAGGGAAGGACGGCGGCTGGCAGGTGGTGAACATCGCCACCGGCGACGACGAGACACGGTACGCCGCCGCGGGCGCCCACAAGCTCCCCGGCGGGACGGTCTTCCGCGAGCCGCAGATCGACGCCTGGTACGTCCAGAAGGGGGCCGAGGTGCTCCCGCTGGACCAGGACGCGGTCCGTGCGGTCGGCGCCCGCGGCACCACACTGGCCGCCTACCGCGCCCGGGTACGGGAGGCCTACGGCGACAAGCTCCCCGGCTCCGGTTACGGCCGCTCCGGCAAGGCGGGGGGATACGCACCGTCCGCAACTGCTTCCGGCCCCCGGGAAGGCGCCGGCGGAACCCACCGGGTGGCTGCCGCGAGCACGGCTTCCGACACGGCCCTGACCGCCACGTCGGCCGCCGCCGGAGCGGGTGCCCTCGCCGTGCTCGCCCTCGGCGGCATCACGGCACTGCGCAACCGCCGCCGCCACCGGGAAACCCCGTGACCGGCAACGGCACCCGCTGACCCCGTGCTCCGGGGCGCGCTCCCTCAACCCGCGCCCCGGGGCACGGCACCACTGCCGAGCAGGCCGCACTGTCACTGCCCGCAAGTAGGGTGGGACACATGGCAGACCCCTCCAGCTACCGCCCCAAGCCGGGACAGATCCCCGACTCTCCGGGGGTCTACAAATTCCGCGACGAACACCGCCGGGTGATCTACGTCGGAAAGGCCAAGAACCTGCGCCAGCGCCTGGCCAATTACTTCCAGGACCTGGCCGCGCTCCACCCGCGTACGCGCACGATGGTCACTACGGCAGCCTCGGTGGAGTGGACCGTCGTCTCCACGGAGGTCGAGGCGCTCCAGCTGGAGTACTCCTGGATCAAGGAGTTCGACCCCCGGTTCAACGTCAAGTACCGCGACGACAAGAGCTATCCGTATCTCGCGGTCACGCTCAACGAGGAATTCCCGCGCGTCCAGGTCATGCGCGGAGCCAAGAAGAAGGGCGTGCGCTACTTCGGTCCGTACGGGCACGCCTGGGCGATCCGCGAGACGGTCGACCTGATGCTCCGGGTCTTTCCGGTGCGTACGTGTTCCGCCGGAGTCTTCAAGAACGCCGCCAGGACCGGCCGCCCGTGCCTCCTCGGCTACATCGGCAAGTGCTCGGCCCCCTGCGTCGGCCGGGTCACCCCCGAGGAACACCGCGAACTGGCGGGCGACTTCTGCGACTTCATGGCCGGCCGCACCGGCACGTACATCCGCCGCCTGGAGAAGGACATGATGGCGGCGGCCGAAGAGATGGAGTACGAGCGGGCGGCCCGGCTCCGCGACGACGTGGAGGCCCTCAAACGGGCCATGGAGAAGAGCGCCGTCGTCCTCGCCGACGCCACCGACGCCGACCTGATCGCGGTCGCCGAGGACGAGCTCGAAGCCGCCGTCCAGATCTTCCATGTGCGCGGCGGCCGGGTGCGCGGTCAGCGCGGCTGGGTCACCGACAAGGTCGAGAACGTAGACACCTCGGGCCTGGTCGAGCACGCCCTGCAGCAGCTGTACGGCGAGGAGACGGGCGACTCCGTTCCCAAGGAGGTCCTCGTCCCGGCCCTCCCCGAGGACCCCGACGCGGTCTCCCAGTGGCTCGCCGACCGCAGGGGATCCCACGTCAGCCTGCGGATCCCGCAGCGCGGCGACAAGAAGGACCTGATGGCGACGGTTCAGCGCAACGCCCAGCAGGCACTGGGGCTGCACAAGACCAAGCGCGCCTCCGACCTGACGACCCGCTCCCGCGCCCTGGAGGAGATCGCCGAGGCGCTCGGCCTCGACACGGCTCCGCTGCGCATCGAGTGCTTCGACATCTCGCATCTCCAGGGCGACGACGTGGTCGCCTCCATGGTCGTCTTCGAGGACGGTCTTGCCCGAAAGAGCGAGTACCGCCGCTTCCAGATCAAGGGCTTCGAGGGCCAGGACGACGTCCGGTCGATGCATGAGGTGATCGGCCGCCGCTTCAAGCGGTATCTCCAGGAGAAGGAGCGGACGGGGGAGTGGGAGGAGACCCCCGCGCCGACCGGCCCCGTCCCGGCCCCGCAAACCGCCCCGGCGGCCCTGACCGGCCCGGCCGCCCCGGTCGTCGGCGTGGACACCGTCCCCGGCGCAGGCACCACCTCCGTCCCGGACACCACCCCCGATCCGGACGCCGAGCCCCGTGAGGACGACGGCCGTCCCAAGCGGTTCGCCTATCCGCCGCAGCTCGTCGTGGTCGACGGCGGCCAGCCGCAGGTCGCCGCCGCCAAGCGCGCCCTCGACGAGCTCGGGATCGACGACATCGCCGTCTGCGGCCTTGCCAAGCGCCTCGAAGAGGTCTGGCTGCCCGAGGACGACGACCCCGTCGTCCTGCCCCGCTCCAGTGAGGGCCTCTATCTCCTCCAGCGTGTCCGTGACGAGGCCCACCGCTTCGCGATCACGTATCAGCGCGCCAAGCGGGCCAAGCGCATCCGTTCCAGCCCCCTGGATGCCGTCGCCGGCCTCGGCGAGACCCGGAAACAGGCGCTGATCAAGCATTTCGGCTCCGTGAAGAAGCTGAAGCAGGCGACAATCGACGAGATCTGCGAGGTTCCGGGGATAGGCCGCAGGACTGCGGAATCGGTGGCTGTCGCCCTGGCCTCGGCTGCCCCGGCCACGCCCGCCGTGAACACGGCGACAGGAGAGATCATTGAAGATGACGACGGGGGCAGCACGACATGACTGAGCACGAACACGAACATGAAGTCGAGCACAACAGCACCGACCGAGCAGACGGAGCAGGACACGTGAGTACGGGCACCACGATCGAGACGGGTGACGGGAACGCGGCCATTCCCGAGCTGGTGATCATCTCGGGGATGTCGGGCGCCGGGCGCAGCACCGCGGCCAAGTGTCTGGAGGACCTCGGCTGGTTCGTCGTCGACAACCTGCCGCCCGCCCTGATCCCCACCATGGTCGAGCTCGGCGCCCGCTCTCAGGGCAACGTGGCCCGGATCGCCGTCGTCGTCGACGTGCGGGGCCGCCGCTTCTTCGACAACCTCCGCGAGTCCCTCGCGGACCTGGAGGCAAAGCACGTCACCCGGCGCATCGTCTTCCTGGAGTCCTCCGACGACGCGCTGGTCCGGCGCTTCGAGTCGGTCCGCCGCCCGCACCCCCTCCAGGGCGACGGCCGGATCGTCGACGGCATCGCCGCCGAGCGCGACCTGCTGCGCGAGCTGCGCGGCGACGCCGACCTGGTGATCGACACCTCCAGCCTCAATGTGCACGAACTGCGCGCCAAGATGGACGCCCAGTTCGCCGGCGACGAGGAGCCGGAGCTGCGCGCCACGGTGATGTCGTTCGGCTTCAAGTACGGCCTGCCGGTCGACGCCGACCTGGTGGTCGACTGCCGCTTCCTGCCCAACCCGCACTGGGTCCCCGAGCTGCGCCCGTTCACCGGACTCAACGAAGAGGTCTCCGCCTACGTCTTCGACCAACCCGGCGCCAAGGAATTCCTCAACCAGTACACGGAGCTGCTCCAGCTCATCGCCGCCGGGTACCGCCGCGAGGGCAAGCGCTATGTGACGATCGCCGTCGGCTGCACGGGCGGCAAGCACCGCTCGGTCGCCATGTCCGAGAAGCTCGCGGCCAGGCTCGCGACCGAAGGCATCGAGACCGTCCTCGTCCACCGGGACATGGGGCGCGAGTGACCAGCCGTAATCTGCGCCTGCGCCGGCTGCGCAGAGCCACCTCTGCGATCTCCGGCCGCAAGCGCAGCGCGCAGCCCAAGGTCGTCGCCCTCGGCGGGGGCATGGGCCTGTCCGCGTCGCTCGCGGCGCTCCGCCGGATCACCGGCGATCTCACGGCCGTGGTCACCGTCGCCGACGACGGCGGCTCCAGCGGCCGGCTCCGCGAGGAGCTCGGCGTCCTGCCCCCCGGCGACCTGCGCAAGGCGCTCGCGGCCCTGTGCGGTGACGACGACTGGGGCCAGACCTGGGCCCAGGTCATCCAGCACCGCTTCCAGTCCAAGGGCGATCTGCACGAGCACGCGGTCGGCAATCTGCTGATCGTCGCTCTGTGGGAGCAGCTCGGCGACCACGTCCAGGCCCTGGACCTGGTCGGCAAGCTCCTCGGGGCGCACGGCCGGGTGCTGCCCATGTCCGCCGTGCCGCTGGAGCTCCAGGCGCTCGTACGGGGACACGACCCGGCCCGCCCGGATGACGTGGACACGGTGCGGGGCCAGGCCACCGTGGCGCTCACCCCGGGCGAGGTGCAGTCCGTCCACCTCGTTCCGAACGACCCGCCGGCCGTTCCCGAGGCTGTCGCGGCGGTCCTCGACGCGGAC
The DNA here is from genome assembly GCF_036002945.1 of Streptomyces sp. NBC_01224. Taxonomy (NCBI): domain Bacteria; kingdom Bacillati; phylum Actinomycetota; class Actinomycetes; order Kitasatosporales; family Streptomycetaceae; genus Streptomyces; species Streptomyces sp. NBC_01224. Next base: position 6,879,003 of record NZ_CP108529.1, read on the forward strand.
TGGGTGGTGCTCGGCCCGGGGTCCTGGTTCTCCTCCGTGATCCCGCATCTGCTCGTCCCGGAACTGCTCGACGCGCTGATCGAGACCAAGGCCCGCAAGGTCCTCTCGCTCAACCTCGCACCGCAACCCGGCGAAACTGATGGCTTCTCTCCGCAGCGTCATTTGGAGGTTTTGGGACGACACGCCCCTAAACTCGCCATGGACGTGGTGCTGGCCGACGAAGCCGCCGTGCCCGATCGCGAGTCCCTCGCCGACGCCGCCAAGTGGCTCGGCGCCGCGGTCGAGCTGGCGCCGGTGGCCTCACCCGACGGCGTTCCGATTCATGATCCGGAGCTGTTGGCCGCCGCGTACGACCGTATTTTTCGGATGCATGGAAGGATCGGCCCATGGCGATGACGCCGGCGGTGAAGGACGAAATCTCTCGGCTTCCCGTGACCCGGACCTGCTGCAGGAAGGCAGAAGTCTCGGCGATTCTTCGGTTCGCAGGTGGGCTGCACCTGGTGAGCGGCCGGATTGTGATCGAGGCGGAGCTGGACACCGCAATGGCGGCGCGCCGGCTGAAGCGGGACATTCTTGAGATCTTCGGGCACAGCTCGGAACTGATCGTGATGGCTCCCGGCGGGCTGCGGCGTGGCTCCCGCTATGTCGTACGGGTGGTGGCGGGCGGCGATCAGCTGGCCCGCCAGACCGGCCTGGTGGACGGCCGCGGCCGTCCCATCCGCGGCCTGCCCCCGCAGGTGGTCTCGGGGGCCACCTGCGATGCCGAGGCCGCCTGGCGCGGGGCCTTCCTGGCACATGGCTCGCTCACCGAGCCGGGCCGCTCCTCCTCGCTGGAGGTGACCTGCCCGGGCCCGGAGGCGGCGCTCGCGCTGGTCGGCGCGGCCCGCAGGCTCTCCATCGCGGCGAAGGCCCGCGAGGTGCGCGGGGTGGACCGGGTCGTCGTCCGTGACGGCGACGCGATCGGCGCCCTGCTCACCCGGCTCGGCGCCCATGAGTCGGTGCTGGCCTGGGAGGAGCGGCGGATGCGCCGCGAGGTCCGCGCCACCGCGAACCGGCTCGCCAACTTCGACGACGCCAACCTGCGCCGTTCCGCGCGGGCCGCGGTCGCCGCGGGCGCCCGGGTGGGGCGCGCGCTGGAGATCCTGGGCGAGGAGGTGCCCGAGCACCTCGCGGCGGCCGGACGGCTGCGCATGGAGCACAAGCAGGCCTCCTTGGAGGAGTTGGGCGCGCTCGCCGACCCGCCGCTGACCAAGGACGCGGTCGCCGGCCGGATCCGACGGCTGCTGGCGATGGCCGACAAGCGGGCCCAGGATCTGGGTATCCCGGGCACGGAATCCACCCTCAGCGAGGAGCTCGCCGACGGCCTGGTGGGCTGACCCGCGACGGCCATGAAGTCGGCCGGATACAGAACGCGCGGCATTCCCAGGAACGTTGACGCTCCGTAATCATGGCTGCCGGTACGGCCGAGTATCCGAAGGCCCGTACTCCTGCCCGAGGAGTACGGGCCTCGGCGGTTCCTACGGCCCTGCTCGATGTCACCCCGGGGCCGTCGGAGAGGTAGGGTCGGAGGCGGTCGGGGACATCTCATACAACTCGCCGGGGTGGAAACCCCGCGTACCTAACGAGGAGATCGGTTCGTGACGATCCGCGTAGGCATCAACGGCTTTGGCCGCATCGGTCGTAACTACTTCCGCGCGCTGCTGGAGCAGGGTGCGGACATCGAGATCGTGGCTGTCAACGACCTGGGTGACACCGCGACCACGGCGCACCTTCTGAAGTACGACACGATCCTGGGCCGTCTCAAGGCCGAGGTCAGCCACACCGCCGACAGCATCACCGTCGATGGCCACACCATCAAGGTGCTCTCCGAGCGCAATCCGGCCGACATCCCCTGGGGTGAGCTGGGCGTCGACATCGTCATCGAGTCGACCGGCATCTTCACCAAGAAGGCCGACGCCGAGAAGCACATCGCGGGTGGCGCCAAGAAGGTCCTCATCTCGGCCCCGGCCAAGAACGAGGACATCACCATCGTGATGGGTGTCAACGAGGAGAAGTACGACGCGGCCAACCACCACGTCATCTCCAACGCCTCCTGCACCACCAACTGTGTCGCGCCGATGGCCAAGGTTCTGGACGAGAACTTCGGCATCGTCAAGGGCCTCATGACGACGGTCCACGCGTACACGAACGACCAGCGCATCCTGGACTTCCCGCACTCCGACCTGCGTCGCGCCCGCGCCGCCGCGGAGAACATCATCCCGACCACGACCGGTGCCGCCAAGGCCACCGCTCTGGTGCTCCCGCAGCTCAAGGGCAAGCTCGACGGCATGGCGATGCGCGTCCCGGTCCCGACCGGTTCGGTCACCGACCTGGTCATCACGCTGGAGCGAGAGGTGACCCGCGACGAGGTCAACGCCGCGTTCCAGAAGGCCGCCGAGGAAGGCCCGCTCAAGGGCAAGCTGGCCTACACGCAGGACCCGATCGTGTCCTCGGACATCGTCTCGGACCCGGCCTCCTGCACCTTCGACTCCCTGCTGACCATGGCAGAGGGCACGCAGGTCAAGGTCATCGGCTGGTACGACAACGAGTGGGGCTACTCCAACCGCCTCGTCGACCTGACCGTCTTCGTCGGCAGCCAGCTCTGACCGCCGAATCGGCAGGCACCTCGATGTGAGCACGGGGCTCGAACAGCGCAACGCAGCGCCGTTCGAGCCCCGTTGCATGCTCTCTCGTCATCCCAAGGAGTCCAGCAAGATGAAGACGATCGACGAACTTCTCGCCGAAGGGGTCACCGGCAAGCGCGTATTCGTCCGCGCCGACCTCAACGTGCCGTTGAGCGGCACCACCATCACCGACGACGGCCGTATCCGTGCCGTCCAGCCGACCGTGGAGAAGCTGGCCGCGGCCGGTGCGCGGGTCATCGTCGCCTCGCATCTGGGCCGCCCCAAGGGCGCCCCGGACCCCGCCTTCTCCCTGGCGCCCGCCGCGGCCCGTCTCGGTGAGCTCCTCGGCGCCGATGTGGCCTTCGCGACCGACACGGTCGGCGAGTCCGCCCGCGCCACGGTCGCCGCGCTCACCGACGGCCGGGTCGCCGTCATCGAGAACCTCCGCTTCAACCCCGGTGAGACGTCGAAGGACGACGCCGAGCGCGGCGCGTTCGCCGACCAGCTCGCCGAGCTCGCCGATGTGTACGTGGGCGACGGCTTCGGGGCCGTCCACCGCAAGCACGCCTCGGTCTTCGACCTCCCGGCCCGGCTGCCGCACGCCGCCGGCGACCTGATCGCCACCGAGGTCGGCGTCCTGAAGAAGCTCACCGAGAACGTCGAGCGCCCGTACGCCGTCGTGCTCGGCGGCTCCAAGGTCTCCGACAAGCTCGGCGTCATCGACCACCTGCTGGAGCGAGCCGACCGCATCCTCATCGGCGGCGGTATGGCGTACACCTTCCTCAAGGCCCAGGGCCACGAGGTCGGCAGCTCCCTCCTCCAGGAGGACCAGATCCCGGCGGTGCTGGAGTACCTCAAGCGCGCCGAGGACAAGGGCGTGGAGTTCGTGCTCCCCGTCGACGTCGTGGTCTCCGAGCAGTTCCCGGACCTCAGGACCAAGGCTCCGACCGAGCACCGCACCGTGCCCGCGGACGCCATCCCGGCCGGTTTCATGGGCCTGGACAACGGCCCCGAGACCAACAAGCTGTATGCCTCGAAGCTCGCCGACGCCGTCACCGTCTTCTGGAACGGCCCGATGGGCGTCTTCGAGCACCCCGATTACGCCGAGGGCACCCGGGCCGTCGCCCAGGCCCTCGTCGACTCCGAGGGCTTCAGTGTCGTCGGCGGTGGCGACTCCGCCGCGGCCGTCCGCATCCTGGGCTTCGACGAGAACGCATTCGGACACATCTCGACCGGTGGCGGTGCCAGCCTCGAATACCTCGAGGGCAAGACGCTTCCCGGCCTCGCCGCACTGGAGGACTGACTTTTCATGAACACCCGTACCCCGCTGATGGCGGGCAACTGGAAGATGAACCTCAACCACCTCGAGGCCATCGCACACGTCCAGAAGCTCGCCTTCGCCCTGGCCGACAAGGACTACGACGCCGTCGAGGTCGCCGTCCTGCCGCCCTTCACCGACCTGCGCTCCGTGCAGACCCTGGTGGACGGCGACAAGCTGAAGATCAAGTACGGCGCCCAGGACATCTCGGCGCACGACTCCGGCGCGTACACCGGTGAGATCTCCGGCCCGATGCTCGCCAAGCTGAAGTGCACCTATGTCACCGTCGGCCACAGCGAGCGCCGCCAGTACCACGGCGAGACCGACGAGATCTGCAACACCAAGGTGAAGGCCGCTTTCAAGCACGGCCTGACCCCGATCCTCTGCGTCGGCGAGGAACTGGAGGTCCGTGAGGCGGGCAATCACGTCGCACACACGCTCGCGCAGGTCGACGGTGGTCTCAAGGACGTCCCCGCCGAGCTGGCCGAGTCGATCGTGATCGCGTACGAGCCGGTCTGGGCGATCGGGACCGGCAAGGTCTGCGGCGCCGGCGACGCCCAGGAGGTCTGCGGGGCGATCCGCAGCCGCCTCGCCGAGCTGTACTCGCAGGAACTGGCCGACACGGTCCGTATTCAGTACGGAGGCTCGGTGAAGTCCGGGAACGTCGCCGAGATCATGTCGAAGCCCGATGTGGACGGCGCGCTGATCGGCGGGGCCGCACTGGACGCCGACGAGTTCGTCAAGATCGTCCGCTTCCGCGACCAGTGAGTATGCGGTAGCGCGGATCCGTCGTACCCTTGCGGGGGCCGAGGAGGGTGTAGCCTCCCGGCCCCCGCTGTTCGCACATGCAGTCCAGAGAATTCCGGAAAGTAGGGACCAGCCGTGATTTTGGCGTTCGAGATCGCCCTGATCGTCTTCAGCCTGCTGCTGATGCTGCTGGTGCTGATGCACAAGGGCAAGGGCGGCGGCCTCTCCGACATGTTCGGTGGCGGTATGCAGTCGTCCGTGGGCGGCTCCTCGGTCGCCGAGCGGAACCTCGACCGGATCACCGTGTTCATCGGTCTGGCCTGGTTCGCGTGCATTGTCGTGCTTGGTCTGCTGATCAAGCTGGACAGCTGACCCGTCGTACGCGATTCCGGTGAGGGTGTAACTCCTTTCACTGGACGCGCGTTGGGCCTTACGTAGACTGGGGCATCTTCGAGCACCATCACGCAGGGAGTTACGACCGTGGCAAGTGGCAACGCGATCCGGGGAAGCCGGGTCGGAGCGGGGCCGATGGGGGAGGCCGAGCGGGGCGAGTCCGCGCCGCGCCTCCGCATCTCCTTCTGGTGCTCGAACGGGCACGAGACGCAGCCGAGCTTCGCCAGTGACGCGCAGGTACCGGAGACTTGGGACTGCCCGCGCTGTGGTTTCCCGGCCGGCCAGGACCGGGACAGCCCGCCTGACCCGCCGCGCACCGAACCGTACAAGACGCACCTCGCGTACGTACGTGAGCGGCGCAGCGATGCGGACGGCGAGGCCATCCTCGCCGAGGCCCTGGCAAAACTCCGGGGTGAGATCTAGTTGTTGTTCACCGGCCGGACACCTCACGGGGTGTCCGGCCGGACTGCTTTCGCCGTGCCGCAGCTCGCCATTGCCTCGTCAACCCCTCTGATCAATTAAGTTGGAAGGGCAGCGGGGCATCTGCAGGCACGAGAAGAAGTGGGCTGATATCCGGGATGAATACTCCAAGCCGAACCAGGCTCAACCAGACGCCCGAGTGGACCGCTCTGGGCAAGCACCGCGAGCAGCTCGGGGCGACACATCTGCGGCAGCTCTTTGCGGACGACCCGGAGCGCGGCACCGGATACACCCTCCGGGTCGGCGATCTGTATGTCGACTACTCCAAGCACCTGGTCACCGACGAGACGCTCCGACTGCTCCGCGAGCTCGCCGTGGCCACCGGCGTGGCTGAGCTGCGGGACGCGATGTTCCGCGGCGAGAAGATCAACACCACCGAGGGCCGCGCCGTCCTGCACACCGCGCTGCGTGCCCCGCGCGATGCGGTGATCGAGGTCGACGGCGAGAACGTGGTGCCCGCCGTGCACGCCGTACTCGACAAGATGGCGGCCTTCTCCGACCGCATCAGGTCGGGGGAGTGGACCGGTCACACCGGCAAGCGCATCAAAAACATCGTCAACATCGGCATCGGCGGCTCCGACCTCGGCCCCGCCATGGCGTACGAGGTGCTGCGCTCCTTCACGGACCGCTCGCTCACCGTGCGCTTCGTGTCGAACGTCGACGGCGCCGACCTCCACGAGGCCGTGCGCGATCTCGACCCGGCCGAGACGCTCTTCGTCATCGCGTCGAAGACCTTCACCACGATCGAGACCATCACCAACGCCACCTCTGCCCGAAACTGGCTGCTGACCGGGCTGAAGGCCGATCAGGACGCCGTCGCCAAGCACTTCGTGGCGCTGTCCACGAACGCCGAGAAGGTCGCGGACTTCGGCATCGACACCGCCAACATGTTCGAGTTCTGGGACTGGGTCGGCGGCCGCTACTCGTACGACTCCGCCATCGGACTCTCGCTGATGATCGCCATCGGCCCGGACCGGTTCCGTGAGATGCTCGACGGCTTCCACCTCGTCGACGAGCACTTCCGCACCGCCCCCGCCGAGGACAACGTCCCGCTGCTGCTGGGCATGTTGGGCGTCTGGTACGGCGCCTTCTTCGACGCACAGTCGCATGCCGTACTGCCCTACAGCCACTATCTGTCCAAGTTCACCGCGTACTTGCAGCAGCTGGACATGGAGTCCAACGGCAAGTCCGTGGACCGGGACGGCAATCCGGTCGACTGGCAGACCGGACCGGTCGTCTGGGGCACCCCCGGTACCAATGGGCAGCACGCCTATTACCAGCTGATCCACCAGGGCACCAAGGTCATCCCGGCCGACTTCATCGGCTTCGCCGAGCCGGTCGCCGACCTGCTGCCCGGTCTGGTCGCCCAGCACGATCTGCTGATGGCCAACTTCTTCGCCCAGACCCAGGCGCTTGCCTTCGGCAAGACGCCGGACGAGGTCCGCGCCGAGGGCGTCGCCGAGGAGTTGGTGCCGCACAAGACCTTCCGGGGCAACCACCCGACGACGACGATCCTGGCCGACAGGCTGACGCCGTCCGTCCTCGGCCAGCTGATCGCGCTGTACGAGCACAAGGTCTTCGTCCAGGGGGCCATCTGGAACATCGACTCCTTCGACCAGTGGGGCGTCGAACTCGGCAAGGTCCTCGCCAAGAAGATCGAGCCGGTGCTGACCGGGACGTCGACATCGGCCGCCGCCGCGGCGGAGGGGGACGAGCAGCTGGACAGCTCGACCGCCGCGCTCGTCCAGGCGTACCGCGCCCGCAGGGGGCGCTGAGCCGATGACCACGGGGGAGCGGACGGTGCGGCTGAGGCCGCCGAACAACACACTGGACCCGAGGGCCGTCGGCTGGTGGCGGGCCCAGTGGCTGCTGCTGACCGCGGCGCCGGTGGTCGTGCTGGCCGTGCTGGGAGCGTTCATCGAGCCAGCCCGGTTCTGGCTGCTGCTGCCCGCCGCGATCCTCGCGGTCCTCGGCATCGGCTGCGCCGTCCTCTTCCCCCTCTGGTGGTTCCGTACCCATCGCTGGGAGGTCACCGACGAGGCGGTGTACGTCAGAACCGGCGTTCTGAGGCAGGAGTGGCGGATCGCCCCGATGTCCCGGATCCAGACCGTGGACACCGTGCGCGGCCCGCTCGAACAGCTCTACCGGCTCGCCACGGTCACTGTGACCACGGCATCGTCCAAGGGCGCTCTGCGGATCGAGGGACTGGGCCACGAACTGGCGGCCGAGCTGGCCGAGCGGCTGACCCGGATCACCCAGGAAACCCCCGGGGACGCCACATGAGCTCCGAGGCGGCCGTCGCCCCGGACGCCGAGGGCGAGGGCGGCGTCACCGGTCCCGAGGCGGCCACCGGTGCCGACTGGCGGCGGCTGGACCGGCGTACGGTCCTCGTCAGCGCACTCGTCACGACCGGGGTGGTGGCAGGTGCGGCCGTGCCCACCACGCTCGGCCTCTCCGGACGGTTCGGGGTCGGGCCCGCGGTTGCCTGGGTGCTGGCCGGTGCGATCGTGCTGATCGGCTGCGCCGCGGCCGGCGACTACGTACGGTGGCGCCGCACCCGCTACCGCATCGGTGCCGAACGGGTCGAGCTCCACACCGGGCTGCTGCTGGTCAAGAAGCGCTCACTGGCCCGGACACGCATCCGCAGCGTCGACCTCACCGCCCATCTGCTGCAACGGGTCCTCGGCCTGGTCACCGTCCGCATCGGCACCGGAGAGCACTCCGGCAACGAATCCACCCTGGAGCTCGACCCGGTCCCCAGGTCCGAGGGCGAACGGCTCCGCCTCGAGCTGCTGGAACGTGCAGCCACCGGCACCCCGGGCACCCATCGCGAGGGCGAGCTCGCCGCCCTCGACCCGCGCTGGATCCGCTACGCACCGGCCTCCTTCGTCGCCCCCGCGCTCGGCGGTGCGGCGGCCGGCGCGGTGATGCAGGTCAGCGACTGGTTCGGGGCCCAGGGACAGGTGATCGACTGGATCGGCGACCGGTTCCGGGACACCTCATTGCTCGCCATGATCGTGATCCTCGCCGTCGCCGCGGTGGCCGCCGGTGTCGTCGGCGCGCTCGGCCTGTGGGTCGAGATGTGGTGGAGCTACCGGCTGGAGCGCGAACCCGGCGGCACGCTGCGCATCCGGCGCGGCCTGCTGACCTCCCGGTCCGTCTCCATCGAGGAGCGGCGGCTGCGCGGCGTCGACCTCGTCGAACCGCTCGGCATCCGGCTGTTCGGCGCAGCCCGGGTCGACGCGATCACCACCGGACTGGCCAAGGACGACGAGGAGCAGCACGGCGACCACAACACCCTGCTGCCCGCCGCGCCCCGGCCCGTCGCCGACACGGTCGCCGCCGACGTCCTGCGCGAGAGCACGTCCCCGACCGGCGCCCCGCTGACCAAGCACCCCCTCGCGGCCCGCGGCCGCCGGCTGCGCCGGGCGTTCTGGGCCACCGCCGCCCCCGGACTCGTCCTGGCCCTCCTGGGTGTGCTGCTGACACCCGTCCTGCTCTGGATCGCGTTCGTCTGCGCCGTCGTGGGACTGCCCGTCGGGGTGTTCCTTGCCCGGGACGCGTACCGCGGCCTGGGACACGCCATCAGCGGCGACTACCTGGTGGTCCGGTCCGGCACGGTCCGGCGCTCGACCGCCGCGCTGGAACGGGCCGGTGTCATCGGCTGGACGGTCAAGCAGACGTACTTCCAGCGGCGGTCCGGGGTGCTGAGCCTCACCGCGACGACGGCCGCCGGAGCGGGCGCGTACACGGCGTACGACGCGGATGCGAGCGAGGGCCTCGACTTCGCGTCCGAGGCCGTCCCCGGCCTGCTGGAGCCCTTCCTGGAGCGCACCCCCGCCGGCCCGGTGACTGCGACGGTCAGCCGTGCGTCGTGTCGATGACGCAGAACCTGTTGCCCTCGGTGTCGGCGAGCACCACGAAATCCGGGTCGTCCGGGTACAGTTCCCAGTCGGTCCGCGCCGCGCCGAGTGCGACCAGCCGGTCCACCTCGGCGTCCTGCTCCTCGGTGTACAGGTCGAGATGGACCCGGGGGACCTCCTGCACCGGTGTACCGCTCCGCCCCAGGCACAGCCCGACACCGTGTCCATCGGCCGGGACCAGCACCACCCAGTCGTCCTGCAAGGGCTCGCGCTCCACATAGCCGAGCGCCGCCTTCCAGAAGGCCGCCGCGCGCCGTACGTCCGACGCACCCATCACCACGGTTCCGATACGCACCATGGGCCGAGCCTTTCACGCCACAGGCCCGGCCGCTCCGAAGAGCCAACCGGGCCTGCATGCAACGGTACTGACGACCATTCAGGGAGAGGCCGGCGGATACAGCGCGCGCGGCAGCCGCGAGGCCGCCGCCGCGTCCAGCAGCCACAGAGTGCGGCTGCGTCCGTACGCACCGGCTGCCGGGGCCTGGATCTCCCCGGCACCCGAGAGCGCGATCTCCGCGGCCTCCGCCTTGTCCTCGCCCGCGGCGAGCAGCCACACCTCGCGCGCCGCCCGGATCGCGGGCAGCGTGAGCGAGATGCGGATGGGCGGCGGCTTGGGAGCGCCGTGCACGCCGACGACGGTGCGCTCGGTCTCCCGTACCGCGGGCAGCTCCGGGAAGAGCGACGCGACATGCGTGTCCGGGCCGACGCCCAGCATCAGCACATCGAACGTCGGCACCGGACCGTGGTCCTCCGGACCGGCCGCCGCGGCCAGTTCACCGGCGTACGCGGCCGCTGCCGCGTCGGCGTCGTTGCCGCAGGGGCCGTCCGAAGCGGGCATTGCGTGCACCCGGGACGGGGTCAGCGGCACCGAGGCCAGCAGGGCCTCGCGGGCCTGCGTGATATTGCGCTCCGGATCGCCCTCCGGCAGGAAGCGTTCGTCGCCCCACCACAGGTCGAGCCGCGACCAGTCGATCGCGTCCCTGGCGGGCGCGTCGGCAAGTGCGGCCAGCAGGCCGTTGCCGTTGCGCCCGCCGGTGAGCACCACCGAGGCGTGACCGCGCGCGGCCTGGGCGTCGACGATCTTCGTGATCAGCCGGGCCGCGGCGGCCTGGGCCATCAGCTCCTTGTCGCGGTGCACGACAAGCTGAGGGGCACTCACTTCGCCGCCGCCTTCTTGGCCGCTGTCTTCTTCGCGGCGGCAGGGGCGGCAGCGGGGGCGGGCTCGGCCGGCTTCGGCTCCGCCGGTCCGCCGAGCTTCTCCACGCCGAACTTCACCGTCGTCTCGTAGGTGTTGTCCGGGTCCAGGCGCCGCAACTCCTCGGCGAGGAGCTCGGCGGTGTCCCGCCGCTTGAGCGCCACCGCACGGTCCGGCTGGCCCTGCATCGAGAGCGTGGCCAGCGAACCGTCCGGCCGGTCCAGGACGATGACGCCGTTCTTGGTCTGCATCCGCACGGCCGTCAGACCGGGGCCGTCGGACAGGGTGCGCTCCACCGGAACCTTGAGCCGGTCCGCGAGCCACATGGCGAGCAGCTCGCAGCTCGGGTTCTCCGACTCGCCCTCGACCGTCGCCGAGACGACTTCGACCTGCTGCTGGTCGAGCGCGGCCGCCAGCATCGAGCGCCACGGCGTGATGCGGGTCCAGGACAGATCGGTATCGCCCGGGGTGTACGACCGGGCGCGCACCGCGAGTTCGGCACCCGGGTTCTCCGCCGAGTACGCATCCGTGATCCGGCGCTGGGCGAGTGCGCCCAGCGGGTCCTTCGCCGGATCGTCGGGGGCGTCCTCGGGCCACCAGACCACGACCGGGGCATCCGGCAGCAACAGCGGCAGGACCACCGACTGGGCGTGGTTGGCCAGCTCGCCGTGGAGACGCAGGACGACGGTCTCGCCGGTTCCCGCGTCGGAGCCGACCCGCACCTCGGCGTCGAGCCGGGCGTCCCGGCGGCTGCGCGGCGAGCGGCTGACCCGCTTGATCACCGCGATGATCCGCGAGGGGTGTTCACGCGAGGCGTCGCCGGCCGACTTGAGGGCGTCGTACGCGTTCTCCTCGTCGGTGACGATGACCAGGGTCAGCACCATGCCGATGGCCGGGGTGCCGATGGCACGGCGGGCCGACACCAGCGCCTGGTTGATCTTGCTGGAAGTGGTTTCCGTGAGATCGATCTTCATGGCCGGCGCCAGCTCCGTCCGTCTCGTGCAAGCATCTCGTCCGCCTCGGCCGGGCCCCAGGTGCCCGCCGGGTACTGCGCGGGCTTGCCGTGCTTGTCCCAGTACTCCTCGATCGGGTCGAGGATGTTCCAGGAGAGTTCGACCTCCTGGTGCCGCGGGAAGAGGTTGGCGTCGCCGAGCAGCACATCGAGGATGAGCCGCTCGTACGCCTCCGGGCTGGACTCCGTGAAGGACTCGCCGTACGCGAAGTCCATCGTGACGTCCCGGACCTCCATCGAGGTGCCCGGCACCTTGGAGCCGAACCGCACGGTCACGCCCTCGTCCGGCTGGACCCGGATGACCAGGGCGTTGCCGCCCAGCTCCTTGGTGGCGCCGGACTCGAAGGGGAGATATGGGGCGCGCTTGAACACGACCGCGATCTCCGTGACCCGGCGGCCGAGCCGCTTGCCGGTACGGAGGTAGAACGGCACGCCCGCCCAGCGGCGGTTGTTGATCGTCAGCTTGATCGCGGCGTAGGTGTCGGTCTTCGACTTGGGGTCGATGCCGTCCTCTTCGAGGTAGCCGGGGACTTCCTCGCCGCCCTGCCAGGCGTGTGCGTACTGACCGCGCACGGTGTGCTTGCCGAGGTCCTCCGGCAGCTCCACCGCCGTGAGCACCTTGAGCTTCTCGGCGACCAGGGCCTTCGGGTGGAAGGAGCCGGGCTCCTCCATCGCGGTCAGCGCCAGCAGCTGGAGCAGGTGGTTCTGGATGACGTCACGAGCGGCGCCGATGCCGTCGTAGTAGCCGGCCCGGCCGCCGATGCCGATGTCCTCGGCCATCGTGATCTGGACGTGGTCGACGTAACTCCGGTTCCAGATCGGCTCGAACATCGTGTTGGCGAACCGCAGCGCCAGGATGTTCTGGACCGTCTCCTTACCCAGGTAGTGGTCGATCCGGAAGACCTCGTTGGGCGGGAAGACGTCGTGCACGATCTGGTTGAGCTCCTGCGCGCTCTTCAGGTCGTGGCCGAAGGGCTTCTCGATGACGGCACGCCGCCAGGAGCCCTCCTTCTGGTCGGCGAGCCCGTGCTTCTTGAGCTGCTGGACGACCTTGGGGAAGAACTTCGGCGGCACGGACAGGTAGAAGGCGAAGTTGCCTCCCGTGCCCTGTTCCTTGTCGAGCTCCTGGATCGTGGCCTTCAGTGTCTCGAAGGCCTCGTCGTCGTCGAAGTTGCCCTGGACGAAGCGCATCCCCTGGATGAGCTGCTGCCAGACCTCTTCGCGGAACGGCGTACGGGCGTGCTGCTTGACGGCGTCGTGGACCTCTTGTGCGAAGTCCTCGTCGTGCCACTCGCGGCGCGCGAAACCGATGAGGGAGAAGCCCGGCGGCAACAGGCCGCGGTTGGCCAGGTCGTAGACGGCGGGCATCAGCTTTTTACGGGACAAATCGCCCGTGACGCCAAAGATCACCAGGCCCGACGGTCCCGCGATGCGCGGGAGCCGTCGGTCCTGGGGGTCACGAAGCGGGTTGGCTCCGGGAACACCAGACAAGGTGGTCAGCCCTCCGAAGGGGCGAGGCGCTTGAGCTCCGCCTCGGTCGAGTTGAGCAGGTCGATCCAGGACGCCTCGAACTTCTCGACGCCCTCGTCCTCAAGGAGCTGGACGACGTCGTCGTAGGAGATCCCGAGCTTCGCGACGGCGTCGAGCTCGGCACGGGCCTGCTCGTAGGTGCCGGCGATGGTGTTGCCCGTGATCTGCCCGTGGTCCGCCGTGGCGTCCAGGGTGGCCTCGGGCATGGTGTTCACCGTGCCGGGGGCGACCAGGTCGTCGACGTACAGGGTGTCCTTGTACGCGGGGTCCTTGACACCGGTCGAGGCCCACAGCGGACGCTGCTTGTTGGCCTGCGCCTTGTCCAGGGCCGCCCAGCGGTCCGACGAGAAGACCTCCTCGAACGCCTGGTAGGCGAGCCGGGCGTTGGCGAGAGCTGCCTTGCCCTTGAGCGCCTTGGCCTCCGGGGTGCCGACCGCGTCGAGCCGCTTGTCGATCTCGGAGTCCACGCGGGACACGAAGAACGAAGCCACCGAGTAGATCTTGGAGAGGTCCAGGCCCGCGGCCTTCGCTTTCTCCAGGCCCGCCAGGTAGGCGTCCATGACCTCGCGGTAGCGCTCCAGCGAGAAGATCAGCGTGACATTGACGCTGATGCCCTTGCCGATGACCTCGGTGATCGCCGGGAGACCGGCCTTCGTCGCCGGGATCTTGATGAGCGTGTTGGGCCGGTCCACCAGCCAGGCCAGCTGCTTGGCCTCGGCGACGGTGGCATCGGTGTGGTGGGCCAGGCGCGGGTCGACCTCGATGGAGACACGGCCGTCCTGGCCGTCCGTGGCGTCGAAGACAGGACGCAGGATGTCCGCAGCGTCCCGTACATCGGCCGTCGTGATCATGCGGATGGCCTCGTCGACGGTGACCTTGCGGGTGGCGAGGTCGGTGAGCTGCTGCTCGTAACCGTCGCCGTGCGAGATCGCCTTCTGGAAGATCGACGGGTTGGTGGTGACGCCCACGATGTGCTGCTGGTCGATCAGCTCGGCAAGGTTGCCCGAGGTGATCCGCTTGCGCGACAGGTCATCGAGCCAGATCGCCACGCCCTCGTCGGAGAGGCGCTTGAGTGCGTCTGTCATGAGAATTGCATCTCCTACTAGTCGTATAACGGCGTCAGCGTGCGGCGGCGGCGAGAGATTCCCGCGCGGCGGCGGCGACGTGCTCGCCCGTGAAACCGAACTCGCGGAAGAGGACCTTGGCGTCGGCCGAGGCGCCGAAGTGCTCCAGCGAGACGATCCGGCCGGCGTCTCCGACGTACCGGTGCCAGGTCAGACCGATACCGGCCTCGACCGCGACCCGGGCCTTCACGGACGGCGGCAGAACACTGTCCTTGTAAGCCTGGTCCTGCTCCTCGAACCACTCGACCGACGGCATCGAGACCACCCGGGTCGGGATGCCGGCGGCCTGCAGCTCCTCGCGCGCCTCGACGGCGAGGTGCACCTCGGAGCCCGTACCGATCAGAAGGACCTGAGGCGCCGCGTTCTGCCCTTCGGGCCCTTCGGCCTCGAAGAGCACGTAGCCGCCCTTGGCCGCGTCCTCGTTCGCCTCGTACGTCGGCACGCCCTGGCGGGTCAGCGCCAGACCGTGCGGGGCTCCCTTGCCGAACACCTTGGTGTAGCGGCGCAGGATCTCGCGCCAGGCGATGGAGGTCTCGTTGGCGTCGGCCGGGCGGACGATGTTCAGGCCCGGGATGGCGCGCAGCGAGGCCAGGTGCTCCACCGGCTGGTGGGTCGGGCCGTCCTCGCCGAGACCGATCGAGTCGTGCGTCCACACGTAGGTCACCGGCAGGTGCATCAGCGCGGACAGGCGCACGGCGTTGCGCATGTAGTCGGAGAAGACCAGGAAGGTGCCGCCGTAGATGCGGGTGTTGCCGTGCAGCGCGATGCCGTTCATGGCCGCGGCCATGGCGTGCTCGCGGATACCGAAGTGGATCGTGCGGCCGTACGGGTCCGCGCCGGGCAGCGGGTTGCCCGTCGGGAGGAACGACGACGTCTTGTCGATCGTGGTGTTGTTCGAGCCCGCGAGGTCGGCGGAGCCGCCCCAGAGCTCGGGGATGACCTCGCCGAGCTGCTGGAGCACCTTGCCGGAGGCGGCGCGGGTGGCGACGCTCTTGCCCGGCTCGAAGACCGGAAGCCTGTCCTCCCAGCCCGTGGGCAGCTCGCCCGCGGAGATCCGGTCGAACTCGGCGGCGCGCTCCGGGTTGGCGGTGCGCCAGGCGGCGAGCGCCTTCTCCCACTCGGCCTTGGCCTCGCGGCCGCGGTCCAGCGCCTCACGGGTGTGGGAGATGACCTCGTCGGAGACCTCGAAGGACTTCTCCGGGTCGAAGCCGAGGACCTTCTTCGTCGCGGCGACCTCTTCGTCACCGAGCGCAGATCCGTGCGAGGCCTCGGTGTTCTGCGCGTTCGGGGCGGGCCAGGCGATGATCGAGCGGGCCGCGATGAACGACGGGCGCTCGGTCTCGGCCTTGGCGGCCTGCAGCGCCTTGTACAGACCCGCCGGGTCCAGGTCGCCGCTGGGCAGCTGGTCGACGCGCTGGACGTGCCAGCCGTACGCCTCGTACCGCTTCAGGGTGTCCTCGGAGACCGCGGTCTCCGTGTCGCCCTCGATGGAGATGTGGTTGTCGTCCCACAGCAGGACCAGGTTGCCGAGCTTCTGGTGCCCGGCCAGCGAGGACGCCTCCGCGGAGATGCCCTCCTGGAGGCAGCCGTCGCCGGCGACGACCCAGACCATGTGGTCGAACGGGGAGGTGCCGGGGGCCGCCTCCGGGTCGAACAGGCCGCGCTCGTAGCGGGCGGCCATGGCCATGCCCACCGCGTTGGCGACGCCCTGGCCCAGCGGGCCCGTGGTCGTCTCGACGCCGGTGGTGTGGCCGTACTCCGGGTGACCGGGGGTCTTCGAGCCCCAGGTACGGAAAGCCTTGAGGTCATCGAGCTCCAGGCCGTAGCCGGCCAGGTAGAGCTGGATGTAGAGGGTCAGGCTGCTGTGACCCGCGGAGAGCACGAACCGGTCGCGACCGGTCCACTCCGCGTCGGCGGGGTCGTGCCGCATCACCTTCTGGAAGAGGGTGTACGCGGCGGGAGCCAGGCTCATCGCCGTGCCCGGGTGGCCGTTTCCGACCTTCTGTACGGCGTCGGCGGCAAGGACGCGGACAGTGTCCACGGCCCGCTGGTCCAATTCGGTCCACTGGAGGTCTGTGGTGGTCGGCTTGGTGCTCACCCTGAGTCAGGGCTCCTCTCCACTGTTGTAAACCGGTGACTGTGACCGCACCGGGCGTTGTCGAGCCTACCCCCGTCGGAACGAGCATTTTCCGGCTGCTTTCCAGGGTGCAGGCGGCCCGCGGAGTTCGCCTCCCGTATGAGCGCAACGGCTCACTTATGCGCTACTCCGATGAGCGCGTGCCCCTACTTCTGGGCCCCTTTGATGAGCGCGTTCGGCTGCGTCCGGGCCCTCCGATGAGCGTTTCTCTCCGCCTCTGAGCCGCCCCGATGAGCGAGACCCCTTATAGGCCACTCCGATGAGCGTGTCCCCTTACTTCTGCGCCACTTCAACACGAGCCACCCCCGCGAAGGGCGGCCTGTCCCCAACGTCTACAGTGGTCTGGTTCGCGCAAGTCTTTACTGGGCCTTCACGCCCGGAGCTTGCTGGGATTTCTCTGTCAGGGGTGTGCGTGACGGCCGTCGAGTCCCGACCCGCAGGGGTCGCCTTGACTCCCAGCCCAGGGGGCCATCGCCCGTTCGGGGCCCGTGTCAAGGCATTCGTGGCGTTGACCAAGCCCCGGATCATCGAGCTGTTGCTGATCACCACTGTTCCGGTGATGTTCCTGGCCGCTCAGGGTGTACCCGATCTGTGGCTCGTTCTCACCACCACCATCGGGGGATATCTCTCCGCGGGCGGTGCCAATGCACTGAACATGTACATCGACCGCGACATCGACGCGTTGATGGACCGTACGTCGCAGCGTCCGCTGGTCACCGGAATGGTGAGCCCGCGTGAGTGCCTGGCCTTCGGTATCGCCCTCGCGGTGATCTCCACGGTCTGGTTCGGACTGCTCGTCAACTGGCTGTCGGCCGCGCTCGCACTCGGTGCGCTGCTGTTCTACGTCGTGGTCTACACGATGCTGCTGAAGCGCCGCACCTCGCAGAACATCGTCTGGGGTGGCATCGCGGGCTGCATGCCGGTCCTCATCGGCTGGTCCGCCGTGACCGACTCGATGTCCTGGGCCGCGGTCATCCTCTTCGCCGTCATCTTCTTCTGGACGCCGCCGCACTACTGGCCGCTGTCGATGAAGGTGAAGGACGACTACGCCCGGGTCGGCGTCCCGATGCTCCCGGTCATCGCCTCCAACCGGGTGGTGGCCCGCCAGATCGTCATCTACAGCTGGGTGATGGTGGCGGTCTCGCTGCTGCTCACCCCGCTCGGCTACACCGGCTGGTTCTACACGGCGGTGGCGCTGCTGACCGGCGGGTTCTGGCTCTGGGAGGCGCACGGTCTGCAGAACCGGGCGAAGGCCGGGGTGTCCGGGGCCAAGCTCAAGGAGATGCGGCTGTTCCACTGGTCGATCACCTATGTCTCGCTGCTCTTCGTAGCCGTGGCGGTCGACCCCTTCCTGAGGTAGTCCCGCTTCATCGATTCCTGCCGACGGGCGGGGTACGTGGTCCATGCCACGTGCCCCGCCCGTCGCACGTTGATCTACCCGTCGGTAGCATCTTGAGCATGGCAGAGACGGCAGAGACCCAGGTGGAGAGCGGCAAGCAGGCGGCCCGCGCGGAGCGCAGGGCGGCGAAGCTCGCCAAGCAGATCGGCGCCTTCTCCAAGGCACACGGCGGTGCGGAGGGACAGCTCGCCTACATCGGGCAGATGGGCGCCCGCATCGTTCTCGTGGGCGAGGACGGCGGCTGGGGCGATCTGGTCGCCCCGTCGTACGCGATCGCCGAGAGCGCCACTCGGAAGGCCGGGATCACGATGCACGAGTCCTTCGACGGGGAGTTCGCCGCGAAGGTCCACACCGGCCCGTACGAGTGGACGCGGATGGCCGGCATTCAGCTGGGCGGCCCCTCCAACAAGGCCTGACCGAACGGACCCTCATACGTCGATCGCCGGACTGGCCTGTGAATGCGGGCCAGTCCGGCGATCGACGTATGAGGGCGGCCATCGGGCGCCCGGGGCTCTCCCGCGCTCAGCCCGCCGCGGCGGGCTCCGGCTGCTCGGCAGCGAGGCCGGGCACCGTGGCGACGGCCACCGGCCGCTCACGCAGCGACAGCAGCACCCGCACGACCGCGATCCACACCAGGCACGAGCCGAACATGTGCAGGCCGACGAGGATCTCCGGGGTGTCCGTGAAGTACTGGACGTAACCGATCACGCCCTGCCCCAGCAGCACCAGGAAGAGATCGCGGGTGCGGTGCAGCGGGCCGATCGGCGCGTCCACGGCCTTCAGTACGAACCAGAGAGCGACGGTCAGCGCCACCACGGCCCAGGCCAGATCGGCGTGCAGCTGCGTGATCATCTTCCAGTCGATCGGAATGCGGTGGACGTCGCTGGAGTCACCCGCGTGCCGTCCGGCGCCCGTGACGACCGTGCCGACCGCGATCAGCAGCCCCGCCACGACCGCGAGCAGCCAGGTCAGCTGGGACACCGCCTTGCCCACCAGCGGCCGGGGCGCCGTGTCGCCCTCACGGACCCGCTGCCAGGTCACCATCGCGACGGTGAGCAGCGCCGTGGAGAGCAGGAAGTGCGCGGCGACGGTGTACGGGTTGAGGCCGACCAGCACCACGATGCCGCCGAGCACCGCGTTGCCCATGACCACCCAGAACTGCACCCAGCCGAGCCGGGTGAGGCTGTGCCGCCAGGGCTTCGCGGACCGGGCGGCGATGATCGCCCACCCGACGGCCGCGCACAGGACGTACGTCAGCATCCGGTTGCCGAACTCGATGGCGCCGTGGAAGCCCATCGCGCTCGTCGCCGTGAGGCTCTCGTCGGTGCACTTGGGCCAGGTCGGGCAGCCGAGGCCGGAGCCCGTCAGTCGTACGGCGCCGCCGGTCACGACGATGATCACGGCCATGACGACGGCCGACATGGCCGCACGGCGGACCGTGCGGGGGGGCGGAGTCCATCGCTCGGCGATGTAGAGGAGCGGGTTCCGCGCGGCTTGAGCGACTTCGGCTCGGGTCAGCTTGGGCACGCGCACCATCGTAGGCGGCGGCTTGTGCAAACTTTCACGAGGGGGACGAGTTACCCCGAAACGTCGACGGAGCGCGTCCGCCGGCTCACTCCCAGCGGAAGAACTTCGCCGCCGCGCCCAGCCCGAGCACTGCCCACACCATGAGGATGCCGAGGTCGCTCCACGGCATCGACGCGCCGTGCTGGAGCACATCCCGCAGTCCGTCCGACAGCGCCGCGATCGGCAGCAGCCCCAGCACCGACTGCACCGCGTCCGGGAACTTGTCCAGCGGCACGATCACCCCGCCGCCGACCAACAGCAGCAGAAAGACCAGATTGGCCGCGGCGAGCGTCGCCTCCGCCTTCAGCGTCCCGGCCATCAGCAGCCCGAGTCCGGAGAAGGCCGCGGTGCCGAGTACGAGGAGCATCAGGACGGCGAAGGGGTTGCCGTGCGGCGACCAGCCGAGCGCGAACGCGATCACCGTGAGCAGGACCACCTGCAGCACCTCGGTGACCAGTACCGCAAGCGTCTTGGCGGTCATCAGCGCCCAGCGGGGCAGCGGCGAGGCACCGAGCCGCTTGAGCACCCCGTACCGCCGCTCGAAACCGGTGGCGATGGCCTGGCCCGTGAAGGCCGTGGACATCACGGCGAGCGCGAGAATGCCCGGCGTCAGGAAGTCGACGGCCTTGCCCGCCCCCGTGTCCACGATGTCGACCGCGCTGAACAGCACCAGCAGCAGCGTCGGGATGATCACGGTCAGCAGCAGCTGCTCGCCGTTGCGCAGCAGCATCCGCGTCTCCAGCGCGGTCTGCGCGGTGATCATGCGGGACAGCGGGGCGGCGCCCGCCTGCGGGGTGTACGTACCGGCGCTCATGCGCGCAGCTCCTTGCCGGTCAGTTCCAGGAAGACGTCCTCCAGCGTGCGGCGCTCCACGGAGATGCCGGACGGCATCACTCCGTGCTGCGCGCACCAGGAGGTGACGGTGGCCAGCAACTGCGGGCCGACGTCGCCGGTGATGCGGTACGTGCCGGAAGTGAGCTCGGCCGCTTCCGTGCCGTCGGGCAGTGCCTTCAGGAGGGAGCCGAGGTCGAGACCGGGGCGGCCGGTGAAGCGCAGGGTGTTCTCGGCGCCGCCGCGGCAGAGCGCCTCGGGGCTGCCCTGGGCGATGACCTGGCCCGCGTCGATGACGGCGACGTCGTCGGCGAGCTCCTCGGCCTCGTCCATGAAGTGCGTGGTGAGGACGACCGACACGCCGTCGGCCCGCAATTCCCGTACGAGATCCCAGGTGGAGCGGCGGGCCTGCGGGTCGAGGCCGGCGGTCGGCTCGTCCAGGAAGACCAGTTCGGGGCGGCCGACGACGGCCATTGCGAGGGCGAGCCGCTGCTGCTGGCCGCCGGAGAGCCGGCGGTAGGTCGTGCGGCCGCAGCTGCCGAGGCCGAGGCGCTCGATCAGGGCGTCGACATTCAGCGGATCGGCGTGGAGTTTCGCCATGTGGCGGAGCATCTCGTCGGCGCGTGCACCGGAGTAGACGCCGCCCGACTGGAGCATCACGCCGATCCGGGGGCGGAGCTTCGCGGCGTCGGTGACCGGGTCGAGGCCGAGGACCCGTACCGTCCCGTCATCCGGGCGGCGGTAGCCCTCGCAAGTTTCTATGGTGGTGGTCTTGCCGGCGCCGTTGGGGCCGAGGACGGCGGTGACCGCGCCGGTGCGTACACACAGGTCGAGGCCGTCCACCGCGGTCTTGGTGCCGTACCGCTTTACCAGGCCACGGACCTGCACGGCGGACTCGCTCTTCATGGCCGGTAAGTCTAGGCAGGGGCGGAAGTGCGCCGTGTCCCGGGGCCGAATTAGGTAACCCTAAGTGATGAACGGCACCGTAGATCGTTTCGGACCGTGGTTGTCAGGGCTCGATGAATTACGCAACAATGGCGTTGTGAAATACGTTGGCGAGGCTCCGCAGGAGGAACTCGCGACCGGGGAGCGCTCGACGCGCAACCGGGTCGCGCGCTCCATCCTGGACCACGGCCCGTCCACCGTCGCCGAGCTGGCGAAGCGCGTCGGGCTCACCCAGGCCGCCGTCCGCCGCCATCTCGACGCCCTCGTCTCCGACGGCGTCGTCGAAGCCCGCGAACAGCGGGTGTACGGGGCGCGGACCCGTGGCCGCCCGGCCAAGGTGTTCGCCCTCACCGACTGCGGGCGGGACGCCTTCGACCAGTCCTACGACAAGCTTGCCGCGGACGCGCTGCGCTGGATCGCCGAGACCTCGGGCGATGAAGCGGTCGTCGCTTTCGCCCGGGCCAGGATCGCTGCCCAGTCCGAGGCGTACCGCACGGCGGTCGAGGCCGCGGACCCCGAGGCGCGCACCGAGGCGCTGGCCAAGGCCTTGTCCGCCGACGGGTACGCTGCTACGGCGCGTAGCGCGCCCGGCCCGCAGCGGGGCGAGCAGCTGTGCCAGCACCACTGCCCGGTCGCTCATGTCGCCGAGCAGTATCCGCAGCTGTGCGAGGCGGAGACGGAGTTCTTCTCCAGCCTCCTCGGGACGCATGTGCAGCGTCTGGCCACCATCGCCCACGGTGACGGTGTGTGTACGACGTACATTCCGCGCAGCGGCCACTCAGCACCACAGACCACCAATTCAGCATCTGCAAGCACGGCCGGGAGGAACCCCGCATGACGCTCCCTACAGAGACTGCCCACCCTGAGCTCGAGGGTCTGGGTACGTACGAATTCGGCTGGGCCGACTCCGACGCGGCAGGCGCCGCAGCCAAGCGCGGGCTCTCCGAGGATGTCGTCCGCGACATCTCGGCGAAGAAGAACGAGCCCGAGTGGATGCTGAAGCTGCGCCTCAAGGGCCTGAGGCTGTTCGACAAGAAGCCGATGCCGAACTGGGGCTCCGACCTGTCGGGCATCGACTTCGACAACATCAAGTACTTCGTGCGGTCCACGGAGAAGCAGGCGGAGTCCTGGGAGGACCTGCCCGAGGACATCAAGAACACCTACGACAAGCTCGGCATCCCGGAGGCGGAGAAGCAGCGCCTGGTCGCCGGCGTCGCCGCGCAGTACGAGTCCGAGGTCGTCTACCACCAGATCCGTGAGGACCTGGAGGAGCAGGGCGTCATCTTCCTCGACACCGACACCGCGCTGAAGGAGCACCCGGAGCTCTTCAAGGAGTACTTCGGCACCGTCATCCCGGTCGGCGACAACAAGTTCGCCTCGCTGAACTCGGCCGTGTGGTCCGGTGGCTCGTTCATCTACGTGCCCAAGGGTGTCCGCGTCGACATCCCGCTGCAGGCCTACTTCCGTATCAACACGGAGAACATGGGCCAGTTCGAGCGGACGCTGATCATCGTCGACGAGGACGCCTACGTCCACTACGTCGAGGGCTGCACCGCGCCGATCTACTCCTCGGACTCGCTGCACTCCGCGGTCGTCGAGATCATCGTGAAGAAGGGCGGCCGCTGCCGCTACACGACGATCCAGAACTGGTCGAACAACGTCTACAACCTGGTCACCAAGCGCGCCGTGGCGTACGAGGGCGCGACCATGGAGTGGGTCGACGGCAACATCGGCTCCAAGGTCACCATGAAGTACCCGGCCGTGTACCTGATGGGCGAGCACGCCAAGGGCGAGACCCTGTCCATTGCCTTCGCGGGCGAGGGCCAGCACCAGGACGCCGGCGCCAAGATGGTCCACATGGCGCCGAACACCTCCTCCAACATCGTCTCCAAGTCGGTGGCGCGAGGCGGCGGCCGTACCTCCTACCGCGGCCTGATCGAGATCGGCGAGGGCGCGCCGGGCGCGAAGTCCAACGTCCTCTGTGACGCGCTGCTGGTCGACACGATCTCGCGCTCCGACACCTATCCGTACGTCGACGTCCGCGAGGACGACGTGTCGATGGGGCACGAGGCGACCGTCTCCAAGGTCTCCGAGGACCAGCTCTTCTACCTGATGAGCCGTGGTCTGACGGAGTTCGAGGCGATGGCGATGATCGTGCGCGGCTTCGTCGAGCCGATCGCGAAGGAGCTGCCGATGGAGTACGCCCTCGAGCTCAACCGGCTGATCGAGCTGCAGATGGAGGGTTCGGTCGGCTAGCGCAGCCTGACGACCGAATCCCCCGACTTTTGACAGAGAAAGCGAGCACTACGACAGCCATGGCTGAGGCTCAGAACATTCCGGCGGGGTCCACCACCACCGGGTCCATCGCGGTGGCCGCCGAGTCGACCGTCGCCACGCGCATGAGCGCGCCCCCGTCCTTCGACGTCGCGGACTTCCCGGTGCCGCACGGCCGTGAGGAGGAGTGGCGGTTCACGCCGCTGGAGCGGCTGCGCGGGCTGCACGACGGCACGGCCATCGCCACCGGTGGCGGTGTGAAGGTCGCGATCGAGGCTCCCGAGGGCGTCACGATCGAGACCGTCGGCCGCGACGATTCCCGGCTCGGGAAGGCCGGCACCCCGGTGGACCGTGTCGCCGCCCAGGCGTACACGTCCTTCGAGCAGGCGTCCGTCGTCACGGTCGCCAAGGAGGCCGTGCTCACCGAGCCGATCCGCATCGCGGTGCACGGCGAGGGCGGCGTGGCCTACGGCCACCAGGTCATCGAGCTGGGTGCCTTCGCCGAGGCCGTCGTCGTCATCGACCACACCGGTGACGCGGTGCTCGCCGCCAACGTGGACTACGTCCTCGGTGACGGCGCGAAGCTCACCGTCGTCTCCGTGCAGGACTGGGACGAGACCGCTGTCCACGTCGGCCAGCACAATGCGCTGGTCGGCCGGGACGCCTCGTTCAAGTCGATCGTCGTCACCTTCGGCGGTGACCTCGTCCGTCTCCACCCGCGCGTCAGCTACGCGGGCACCGGCGGTGAGGCCGAGCTCTTCGGTCTGTACTTCACCGACAAGGGCCAGCACCAGGAGCACCGCCTCCTGGTCGACCACAACACCCCGCACTGCAAGTCCAACGCCGCCTACAAGGGCGCGCTCCAGGGCGACGGCGCACACGCGGTGTGGATCGGTGACGTACTCATCCAGGCCAGGGCCGAGGGCACCGACACCTACGAGATGAACCGCAACCTCGTCCTCACGGACGGCGCGCGGGTCGACTCGGTGCCGAACCTGGAGATCGAGACCGGCGAGATCGTCGGCGCCGGTCACGCCTCCGCGACCGGCCGTTTCGACGACGAGCAGCTCTTCTACCTGATGTCCCGCGGCATCCCGGCCGAGGAGGCCCGTCGGCTCGTCGTGCGCGGCTTCTTCGCCGAGCTCGTCCAGCAGATCGGTCTGCCGGACGTCGAGGCGCGGCTGCTCGACAAGATCGAGACCGAGCTGAAGGCTTCCGTCTGATGGCCTTCGTCAAAGCCTGTGCGCTGAGTGAGCTGGAGGACGACACCCCGAAGCGGGTGGAGCTCGACGGCATCCCGGTGTCCGTCGTGCGCACCGAGGGCGAGGTGTTCGCGATCAACGACATCTGCTCGCACGCGAACGTCTCACTGTCCGAGGGAGAGGTCGAGGACTGCATGATCGAGTGCTGGCTGCACGGCTCCAGCTTCGACCTCCGCACCGGCAAGCCGTCCGGCCTTCCCGCGACGCGCCCCGTCCCCGTATACCCCGTCAAGATCGAAGGGGACGATGTGCTCGTCTCCGTCACCCAGGAGTCCTGAGTCACCCATGGCAACGCTTGAAATCCGCGACCTGCACGTCTCCGTCGAGGCCGACAACGCCACGAAGGAGATCCTCAAGGGCGTCGACCTGATCGTGAAGCAGGGCGAGACGCACGCCATCATGGGCCCCAACGGGTCCGGCAAGTCCACCCTCGCGTACTCCCTCGCAGGTCACCCCAAGTACACGATCACCAGTGGTTCGGTGACCCTGGACGGCGAGGACGTCCTGGAGATGACCGTCGACGAGCGCGCCCGCGCCGGTCTGTTCCTCGCGATGCAGTACCCGGTCGAGATCCCCGGTGTCTCGGTCTCCAACTTCCTGCGTACCTCCGCCACCGCCGTCCGCGGCGAGGCGCCCAAGCTGCGTACCTGGGTGAAGGAGGTCAAGGAGACGATGTCCCAGCTCCAGATGGACCCGGCGTTCGCCGAGCGCAACGTCAACGAGGGCTTCTCCGGCGGTGAGAAGAAGCGCCACGAGATCCTTCAGCTGGAGCTCCTCAAGCCGAAGGTCGCGATCCTCGACGAGACCGACTCCGGTCTGGACGTCGACGCCCTGCGCATCGTCTCCGAGGGTGTCAACCGGGTCCGCGAGACCGGCGAGGTCGGCACCCTGCTGATCACGCACTACACGCGGATCCTCCGCTACATCAAGCCCGACTTCGTGCACGTCTTCGCCAACGGCCGCATTGCCGAGTCCGGCGGCGCCGAGCTCGCCGACAAGCTGGAGAACGAGGGCTACGAGGCATATGTGAAGGGTGGCGCTTCCGCGTGACACAGCTGCCGGGCCTCCTCGACACCGAGGCGATCCGCAAGGACTTCCCCCTGCTGGATCGTACGGTCCACGACGGGAAGAAGATCGTTTACCTGGACAGTGCGGCGACCTCGCAGAAGCCGCGCCAGGTGCTCGACGCCCTCAACGAGTACTACGAGCGGCACAACGCCAATGTGCACCGCGGTGTGTACACGATCGCGGAGGAGGCCACGGCGCTGTACGAAGGCGCCCGTGACAAGGTCGCCGCGTTCATCAACGCGCCCAGCCGCAACGAGGTGATCTTCACCAAGAACGCCTCCGAGTCGCTCAACCTCGTGGCCAACATGCTCGGCTGGGCCGATGAGCCCTACCGGGTGGACCACGACACCGAGATCGTCACCACGGAGATGGAGCACCACTCCAACATCGTGCCGTGGCAGCTGCTCTCGCAGCGCACCGGCGCGAAGCTGAAGTGGTTCGGCATCACCGACGACGGCCGCCTCGACCTGTCCAACATCGACGAGATCATCACGGAGAAGACGAAGATCGTCTCCTTCACCCTGGTCTCGAACATCATGGGCACGATCAACCCGGTCGAGAAGATCATCCGCCGTGCCCAGCAGGTCGGCGCGCTGGTCTGCATCGACGCCTCGCAGGCCGCCCCGCACATGGTGCTCGACGTGCAGGCGCTGCAGGCGGACTTCGTGGCCTTCACCGGTCACAAGATGGTCGGCCCGACCGGCATCGGCGTGCTCTGGGGACGGCAGGAGCTCCTGGAGGACCTGCCGCCGTTCCTCGGTGGCGGCGAGATGATCGAGACCGTGTCGATGCACTCGTCGACGTACGCCCCCGCGCCGCACAAGTTCGAGGCCGGTACGCCCCCGATCGCCCAGGCCGTCGGCCTCGGCGCGGCCGTGGACTACCTCTCGGCGATCGGCATGGAGAAGATCTACCGGCACGAGCACGCGATCACCGAGTACGCGGTGAAGCGGCTCCTGGAGGTCCCGGACCTCAGGATCATCGGTCCTGCTACGGCCGAGGACCGCGGCGCCACGATCTCCTTCACGCTCGGCGACATCCACCCCCACGACGTGGGCCAGGTACTCGACGAGCAGGGCATCGCGGTCCGGGTCGGACACCACTGCGCACGGCCGGTCTGCCTGCGGTACGGAATTCCTGCGACGACGCGAGCGTCGTTCTATCTGTACTCCACGCCCGCCGAGGTCGACGCCCTGGTGGACGGTCTGGAACACGTACGGAACTTTTTCGGTTAATAGGCACAGCGGCTGAGGGTTGACTGGTGAAGCTTGATTCCATGTACCAGGAAGTGATCCTGGACCACTACAAGCACCCCCACGGGCGCGGCCTGCGGGACGGCGACGCCGAGGTGCACCACGTCAACCCGACGTGCGGCGACGAGATCACTCTCCGGGTGAAGTACGACGGCGAGACCATCGCCGATGTGTCGTACGAGGGCCAGGGCTGCTCCATCAGCCAGGCCAGCGCATCCGTGCTGAACGAGCTGTTGGTCGGCAAGGAGCTGGGCGAGGCGCAGAAGATCCAGGAGACCTTCCTGGAACTGATGCAGTCGAAGGGCCAGCTGGAGCCGGACGACGCGATGGAGGAGGTACTGGAGGACGCGGTCGCGTTCGCCGGTGTCTCGAAGTACCCGGCCCGGGTCAAGTGCGCGCTACTGAGCTGGATGGCGTGGAAGGACGCGACGGCGAAAGCGCTGTCCGAAGGGAAGACGGCATGAGCGAGAACACGGTGACACCCGACGAGGGCCTGACGACCAAGCCGGCCTCCGAGGAGGAGGTCCGCGAGGCCCTCTACGACGTCGTCGACCCCGAGCTGGGCATCGACGTCGTCAACCTGGGCCTGATCTACGGCATCCACATCGATGACGCCAACATCGCCACCCTCGACATGACCCTGACGTCCGCGGCCTGCCCGCTGACCGATGTCATCGAGGACCAGGCGAAGTCCGCGACCGACGGCATCGTCAGCGAGCTGCGGATCAACTGGGTCTGGATGCCGCCGTGGGGCCCGGACAAGATCACGGACGACGGGCGCGAGCAGCTGCGCGCGCTCGGCTTCAACGTCTGAGCCATCCGCACCGCCGAACGGCCCCCGGCTTCTGTCGGGGGTCGTTCGGCGTTGTTCGTCTGCTGTACGCATGATGTGTCTCCGCCGTTGGCGCGGGAACCGCAACCTTCTCCTCGACATCACGCCGACGAGAGGCACGCTGTGCTGCATCAGCTTTCGCTCCAGAACCGCCGGGCGGCCGCCGCCGCGGGCGGTGTTCTCGTGCTGGCCGCTTTGGGGGTCAACACCCGCGCTCACGCTGCGAGTTACGGAACGCCGACGATCGGGCTCTCGGTCTCCTACCTCTCCGGAGCGGTCGGTGCGACCGGTGATCCCGTGGTCACCGTCAGCGTCGCGCAGAGCGGCGCCGATGTCACCGCGCTCGGTGTGGTGGCGTCCGCCAGCTCCAAGCCGTCCGTCGCCGGAACCGGTGATGTGACCGTGACGGGGACCGGCGCCACCCGGCAGCTCACGGTCGCCGCGCACGCGCGCGGCTACACGGACCTCACGATCAAGGTCACCGGGCTCGGCGGCAAGACCGCCACCAAGACGCTGCACTACGCAGCGTCCGCCGCCGTGCAGAACTCCGCGGATACGCGCTACCTCACCGGGTCCTCGGACGCCTCGGCCGCCGTCGATGTCGGCGGCGGGTACGCGGTCGTGGCCGACGACGAGTCCAACACGCTGCGGCTGTACAGCCGTTCGGCATCCGGTGCGCCCGTGCGGAGCTGGGACGTCGGCTCGGCGCTCGGGACGGACAAGGAGATCGACATCGAGGGCGCGGCCCGGGTCGGGAACACCATTTACTGGACCGGTTCGCTCGGCAACAACAAGGACGGCGAGTACAAGTCCGACCGCAACACCGTCTTCACCACGACGGTGACCGGGTCGGGCGCCGCCACCCGGCTGACGGTCGGCGGCTCGTACAGGAAGCTCCGGAACGACCTCGTCGCCTGGGACAGGGCGAACGGCAACCGGTACGGCTTCGCCGCGGGTACGGCGGACGGTGAAGCGCCCAAGCAGATCGACGGGTTCAACATCGAGGGCCTGGAGTTCGCGCCCGGCTCGACGACCACCGCGTACCTCGGCTTCCGGGCACCTCTCGTGCCGCCGAAGGAAGGGGGCAAGGCCCTGATCGTGCCTGTCACCAACTTCGACAAGGTGGCCGGCAGCGGGGCGAAGGCGGTCATCGGTACGCCGATCGAGCTGGACCTCGGCGGGCTCAGCATCCGGGACATCCGCAAGAACGACGCCGATCAGTATCTGATCGTGGCAGGTTCCTGGGCGGCCGACGACAACTCCGACCCGTACGCCCTCTACACATGGGACGGTGTCGCCGCACACGCGCCGGTCAAGCGGGCCGATCTGCCGACCGCCGACCCGGGCGGCTGGGAGGCCGTCGTCGACGTTCCGGACCTGACGGTTCCGGGCGCCCGGGCGCAGCTGATCACGGACGCGGGATCGGCCGATCTGTACGGGGACGGCACGGAGGCGAAGGACCTCGACCACGCCGAGTGGAAGAAGTCCCGGGCCGTCTGGTTCACCGTCGGCGGCTGACGCAACGGGTGGCTTCGCGCATTGATGTGGCGAACGGCCATGCCCGCCAGGCAGACTGGCGGACATGGCCGTTTCCTTTTACAGCATCGTCGTCGACACCCACGATCTTCCGTCGCTCGCCCGCTTCTGGTGCCAAGTGCTCGACTGGAAGGTGCTCTTCGAGGCCGACGACGAAATCGTCATCGGCGCCGACAAGTCCGCGGTTCCCGGTATCACCTTCGTCCCCGTGCCGGAGAAGAAGACGGTCAAGAACCGGCTGCACATCGACCTCGCCCCCGATGACCAGGCCGTCGAGGTCGAGCGCATCATCGGGCTCGGGGCGCGGCGGGTCGAGATCGGGCAGGGCGCGGATGTGAGCTGGGTGCTGCTGGCGGATCCCGAGGGGAACGAGTTCTGTGTGCTCACCCCGAAGAACTCGCTCATCGACTGAGGGGCCCTAGGGGCCGTACTGCGGCGGTACGGCTGCCGCCTCGGCGAGGACCGGGCCCAGGTTCTCCGTACGCATGCGCCGGTCGACGTAGAGGAGTCCGGTCACCAGCTGCGGGAACGTCGCCGAGACGAGCTGACCGATCAGCTGTCCCAGCAAGAGGATCACCACATAGCCGCTCATCGCGAAGACGATCGACGCGGGGTTCGGGTCGTCGTCCAGGGTCGCGCCCCCGATCATCCCGGAGAACATGCCGAGGAACGAGAACGGGATCTGGATGATGTAGTTCGCCGCCGCCGCCATGGCGAAGGCCAGCAGGCTGATCCCGCAGATCCGCCACCAGTCGCCGCGCACCAGCTGCGACGAGCGGCGCAGTGCGGCCACAGGGCGCTGCCCCTCGAAGACCACGGCCGAGGGGGCCAGGCTGAATTTCACCCAGAGCCAGGCTGCCAGAGGTGCGGTGGCCAGGGCGCCCAGGAAGCCGAGCGAGGCCCACACCGCGGCGCCGGGCCCGTCCGTCAGTGCGATCGCGCCGATCATGAGGGCGAGGAAGCCGATCATCGCCAGCACCACCGGGATCACCACGATCAGGGCCGTCAGGATCACCGTTCCGATCAACGCCGGGATGCGGGCCCAGGCCCGGCGCCAGATGACGGAGAAGGTCGTCGGCCTGCCCAGTACGGCCTCCTGCAGGACCGCGGGAACGGCCGCGTACATCATGGCTGTGCTGATCGTGAGTGCGACCATGGCGACCAGCCAGAAGGCGCCGAGGGCGATCAGTACCGGTGTGAGGTCCTTCGACGACGGCTCCTGTTCGGCGCTGAGCGAGATGACCCGGTGCAGATGGGCACTGACCGCGGAGTACGCGATCAGGGCCGCCGCCCCCGCGACGACCAGCGCCCCGCCGTACACGGCCACACCGATGCCGAACAGCTGCTTCCAGTAGCGCCCCATCGTGCTGAAGGCGCCGCCGAGTATGTCCCCGAGCTTCAGGGGTACCAGCGGTATCACTCCGGGCTTCGGCGGCGGCATCCAGCCGCCCCATCCCGGTGGCCCTCCGTACGGTGCTCCGCCGTACGGCGGACCGCCGCCCCACCCTGCGTCCTGCGCCACTGCTGCTCCGTTGTGTTGTCGTCCTGTGTGCTGGTCGGGACACCGTAGCGTCCCGGATGGCGCAAAGCTGCCGTACCGTCGTGCGAGCAGCGATGCGTACACTCGTACACATGGGATATGGACTGCTCGCCGCTGCGATCGCGGCGGAAGTGGCCGGCACGACGGCCATGAAATACAGCGAGGGCTTCACCCGGCTCTGGCCCTCACTCATCACCGTCGCGGGCTATCTCATAGCCTTCACTCTGCTCGCCCAGACGTTGAAGACGCTGTCGATGGGCACCGCCTATGCCATCTGGGCCGGAATCGGGACCGCCGCGGTCGCCGCCATCGGCATCCTCTTCATGGGGGAGTCCGGCAATACGGTCAAGCTGGCGGGCATAGCGCTGGTCATCGCCGGAGTGGTGGTGCTGAATCTGGGAGGGGCCCACTGATGACACGCCGTTACGACCCCGAGCGGCGCGGCCGCATCATCGATGCCGCGATCCGGGTGGTCGGCGCCAAGGGCATCGCGGGGCTCAGTCACCGCTCCGTCGCGGCCGAGGCCGATGTGCCGCTCGGCTCGACGACGTATCACTTCGCCTCGCTGGACGAGCTGTTGATCGCGGCCCTGCGCCGGTCGAACGAGAACTTCGCCGAGCTCATGCGGGAGTGCGGGGCCCTGACAGACCCGGCCGCCGACCTCGCCGGGGAACTGGCCGGGCTGCTGGGGGAGTATTTCTCCGGTGGGCGCGGGCGGGCCGAGCTGGAGTACGAGCTGTACCTCGCGGCCCTCCGCAGGCCCGCGTTGCGGCCCGTGGCCGCCGAATGGACCGACGGCACGGCCGAGTTGCTGTCCCGGCGGACCGATCCGGCCACGGCGAGGGCGCTGATCGCGCTCATGGACGGGATCTGTCTGCAGGTGCTGCTCACCGGCGGGGAGTACGACGAGGCGTACGCGCGGGAGATGCTGGGGCGCGTCGCCGGCTGATGGCTCGGCCCTCAAGCCCGAGGGCTTCGGTTTCGGGGCCGCTCCGGAGCGCCGGACAGGCCGGCTTCCGGGCCGCTCCGGCCTCAAGTTCCCCTCAGTCTCCGGACGGGCTTGCCCTTCGGATCGCCGTCAGCGCCGCCTGCACGCTCGCCTCGATGTCGGTGATCGGGTACAGCGCCTCGCGGATCGTCCGGTCCCGGTCCACCACCAGCGTCAGCCGCTTCAGCCGGCTGGTCCCCGCCGCACGGAACGTCGGCAGCCGCAGCGCCGCCGTCAGCTCAAGCTCCGCGTCGGACAGCAGCGGGAAGCGCAGCCGCTCCGCGTCCGCGAACGCCCGCTGCTCGTCCGGGCGTTGGGTGGAAACCCCGTGCACGGTCGCGCCCGCCGCCGTGAACTCGGCCAACTGGTCGCGATACGTACAGGATTCGAGGGTGCAGCCGCTGGCCCCCGGGATCTCGGACCAGCCCGGCGGATAGGCGTCCCGGCGGGCGTAGGCGCTGGGGAAGCAGTACAGGACGGTGTACGGGGTGTTGGCGACCGGGTCACGCAACACGGCGTCGTAGTCCAGCAGTTGCAGCTCGGGCAGGCGCGTGCCCACCAGGGCGTGCACGCGGGCCGCCTCCTTCGATGCCTCCGTGGCCGTTGCCACCATCTCCCCGTCTCCCATCACCCAGGCGTCGCCCCAGTCCTGGAGCGCGATCAGTACGGGCAGCAGTGCGCGTCCACGCCGGGTGAGCCGGTACTCGTACCGGGGGGGCCGGTCCTGGTACGGCTCCCGGGACAGCACTCCCGCGTCGACCAGCAGCCGCAGCCGCTCGGTCAGCACCTTGCGGGACACGCCCAGCTCTTCCTGGAGCGCGTCGAAGCGGTGCACCCCGCGCGCCGTGTCCCGCACGATCAGCAGGGTCCACCAGTCGCCGACGACATCGAGCGCCTGGGCGATCGCGCAGTCGGCGTCGGCCAGGCGGGTGCGCTGAGGCATGGGCTCCTCCTCCGTCGGTCTTCCGCGGACGTCTCTTACCTGATTGACCTGCAGGAAAGCATGATGCCATAGTCCGTTCCCAAGAGAAACTCACTGGGGAGGGTGCTGCGAATGAGGTTTTTCGGGATCATGCGGGACGTACCGCGCACGGTACGGCTGCTGGCCTTCGGTTCCTTTCTCAACGGAGTCGTCAGCTTCACCTTCGTCTATCTCTTCATCTATCTGACCGGCCCGCGCGGACTGTCCGTCCCGCAGGCCGGAGTGATCGCGGGTGTCGGCGGCATCGGCCTGGTCGCGGGGAACTTCACCGGCGGCTGGTTCGGCGACCACTACGGCCACCGCCGGATGCTCCTGACCGGTTCGCTGGTGAGCGGGGCGGCGCTCGCCACCCTGCCGGCCCTGCCGGTCGCGGCGATGTACGGCGTGCTGCCGCTCGCGCAATACGCGGCAGGTGTTGTACGCGCGGCCAACGCCGCACTCGTCGCCGTCTCCGTCCCCGAGGGCAGCCGGCGCCAGAGCTTCGCCCTCGTGCGGGCCGGTAGCAACGCGGCGTTCGCCGTCGGCCCGCCGCTCGGCGCGCTGATCGCCGCCCGCTTCTCGTACGACTGGCTGTTCGTCGCCGACGGCCTCGGGACGCTGCTCTTCGCCGGATACGCGTCGGCGGTGCTTCCGGCGCACGGCACCGCGCACAACCGGCCGGTGCGCGAGCCCGGTGCACCCGGGCTCTGGCGGGAGCTGCGGGCCAGGCCCGCCGTGCTGGTCCTGCTCGCCGCGATCCTCTGCGTC
Source organism: Streptomyces sp. NBC_01224 (assembly GCF_036002945.1). Taxonomy (NCBI): domain Bacteria; kingdom Bacillati; phylum Actinomycetota; class Actinomycetes; order Kitasatosporales; family Streptomycetaceae; genus Streptomyces; species Streptomyces sp. NBC_01224. The sequence goes on from NZ_CP108529.1 coordinate 6,912,748, forward strand.
GACCTCGTCTACCGGCAGCAGTACTCGACGCTGCCCGTCTTCCTGTCCGAGCACGGCCACGGCGCCCAGTTCTACGGCTGGCTGCTCTCCGTCAACGGCGGCCTCATCCTGCTGCTGGAACTCCCCGCGGCGCACGCGCTGCGCCGGCGCGCGCCGCTGAGCATCGTGGGGACCGGGCTGCTGCTCGTGGGGGTGGGATACGCGGTGCTGATCCCGGGGGCCGGGGCGCTGTTCGCCGTCACCATGATGGCGTCACTGACCGCGGGCGAGATCCTCTACAAGACCACCGCGACGGCGTACGTCGCCGATCAGGCTCCCGCCCATGCGCAGGGTCGCTTCCAGAGCCTGTACGCGGGCGCCTCCATCAGCGGCCAGGTGCTGGCGCCGCCGATCGGCGGCGCCCTCTACGCCGCCGCGCCGGGACTGCTCTGGCCGGCCTGCGCGGTGCTGGCGGGCGGTGCGGGGGCGGCGGTGCTGGCGGTGCGGCGGCTGCGCGGGCCGGTGCGCGAGGAGGCACCCGCACCGGCTCCCGAACGGCAGGCGCAGCCCGGCTGACCGGGTGGTCGTGGGCGCCCGGGGGCCGCGCGCGACCATCCGGCGAGACCGGTTGGCTCCGGCGGTGCCTCGCCGGTTAGGTTCGTCTCATGACCGACACGACTCCTGCTCGCACCACCGGCGCCGTCGCCGCCGGCCTCGCCACCATCGCCGGCGACGGTTCCGTTCTCGACACCTGGTTCCCCGCCCCCGAGCTCACCGCAGAGCCCGGCCCGGCCGGAACCGAACGGCTCACCCCCGACCAGGCCGTCGACCTCCTCGGCGAGGGCGCCGCCAAGGCCATCGGCGTGGACGCCCGTCGTGGTGTCGAGATCGTCGCCGTACGTACGGTCATCGCCTCGCTCGACGACAAGCCGCTCGACGCGCACGACGCGTACCTGCGCCTGCACCTCCTCTCGCACCGCCTCGTCCAGCCGCACGGTCAGAACCTGGACGGCCTCTTCGGTCTCCTCACCAACGTCGCCTGGACCTCGCTCGGTCCGGTCGCCGTCGACGACGTGGAGAAGGTGCGGCTGAACGCCCGCGCCGAGGGCCTGCACCTCCAGGTCACCTCGGTCGACAAGTTCCCCCGCATGACGGACTACGTCGCGCCGAAGGGCGTCCGGATCGCCGACGCCGACCGGGTCAGGCTCGGCGCGCACCTCGCCTCCGGTACCACCGTCATGCACGAGGGCTTCGTCAACTTCAACGCGGGCACCCTCGGTACATCGATGGTCGAGGGCCGGATCTCCGCCGGTGTCGTCGTCGGCGACGGCTCCGACATCGGCGGCGGCGCCTCCACGATGGGCACCCTCTCCGGCGGTGGCAAGGAGCGCATCGTCATCGGCGAGCGCTGCCTGATCGGCGCCGAGGCCGGTGTCGGGATCGCGCTCGGCGAAGAGTGCGTCGTCGAGGCCGGGCTCTACATCACGGCCGGCAGCCGCATCACGCTGCCGGACGGCCAGATCGTCAAGGCCCGCGAGCTCTCCGGCGCCTCGAACATCCTCTTCCGCCGCAACTCGGTGACCGGAGCCGTCGAGGCCCGCCCGAACAACGCAGTCTGGGACGGCCTCAACGAAATCCTGCACAGCCACAACTAGCCCGTAGCGGCGAGGAGTTCCTCGTATGCCCTCCGCAGCCCGTCGGCCGCCTCGAGCCCGGCGGGCTGCAGCGGTTCCCGGACCGGTCCGGCGTCGAGCAGCGCCTTCGCCGTGACCGTGCCGGGCAGTCCGGACGCCATCATCAGTTCGGTGAGCGGGACGGTCAGCCGGTTGAGCCGGGCGGCCCCCGCGGTGTCCCCGGCGTCGAAGGCGTCCAGGACCGCCCTCAGCTGCCGGGGCGCGACATTGGCGACCGTGCTGACATAGCCCGCCGCGCCCACCGCGTACAACGGCAGATTCAGCTCCTCGCAGCCCGAGTAGTACGCCAGCGAGGTCGCGCCGATCACCTTTGTGGAGCCGAGCAGGTCGTACGCGCAGTCCTTCACGGCCACGATGCGCGGGTGCTCCGCGAGCCTCAGCAGGGTCTCCGGCTCGACGCGCGTGCCGGTGCGACCGGGGATGTCGTACAGCATCAGCGGAAGGCCGGTCGCGTCGGCGACGCGACGGAAGTGCGCCTCGACGGCGGCCTGCGGTGGTCGGCTGTAGTAGGGCGTCACCACCAACAGGCCGTCCGCGCCCGCCTGTTCGGCCTGCTGGGCGAGGGTCACGGTGTGCCGGGTGTCCGAGCTGCCGACCCCGGCGACGATCGGCACGCCGTCGCCGACCGCCGCCCTGACCGCCCGCAGCAGTGCGGTCTTCTCGGCGTCGGTCGTGGTCGGGGACTCGCCGGTGGTGCCGCTGAGCACCAGACCGTCGCAGCCGTCGGCGACCAGAGAGGCGGCATGCTTCTGGGCGGCGTCCTGGTCCAACGCGCCGGAAGCGGTGAACGGCGTGATCATCGCGCAGAGCGCGCGGCCGAAGGGGGCTACGGATGCTGTCATCCCTGAAGTGTCGGTCGGCCGAACCGTGAAGGTCCACTTAGTTCTCCTTGGGGTGAAGGGGAAGAAATGCTCAACAATTCCGGGAGGGGGCTCGGCGCTCTGGCATGATCGAGCGCCTGTGCGGCAGACCGACACGGGGGCGGGGCCATGAGCATGCGGGGACTGAAACGGGCGAGGGCCGGGAGACGGAGGCCGACGGCGGCCGTGCTCATGGCCGGGGCGCTGGGCCTGTCGCTCTCGGGATGCGCCGGATTTCTCGTGCCGGCGCGCGAGGGTGAGCCGGAGCCCGCACCGAGCGCCTCGTACGGGGTGCACGCGGACAAGCTGCCGTCACCGTTTCCCCGCATCTCCGCCGCGCTGCCCGACCGGCGGGCCCCTCCGTCGGCGCAGGGGCCCGCCCCCACGCCCACCGCGGGCGTCGGCAGGTCCGACTGCCCGTCCTCCGGGGTGGTCGTCGACATGGGCGAGGTACAGGCCGCGCTGGGACACCGGGCCGTCGGCCTCACCCTCACCAACTGCGGCAGCAAGCCGTACCGCGTCGACGGGTATCCGTCCGTCCGGGCCCTGGACGACGCCGGTGACCCGCTGCCGGTCCCGGTGAATCCGGGCTCCTCCTACATGGGGAGCGACCCGGGGCCGAAGGAGGTCATGCTGAAGCCGGGACGGACGATGCGGTCGCTCCTCGCCTGGGTCTCCACCCCGACCGGCGGCGACCTCATCGAGGGCGACGCGCTGGAGATCGCACCGGCCCCCGGCCTGGAAGCGCGTTCCTTCCCGCTGGAGGGAAGCGACGTACGGCTGCTCGACGAGGTGAACATGACCGCCTGGCGGACCGAACCGTCCCGGTAGCCCGGCGAAAAGGGAACTCAGAGAGCGAGCTTGAAGCCTTCGTGGCTGCGGGCGAAGCCCAGCGACTCGTAGAACCGGTGTGCGTCCGTACGCCGCTTGTTGCTGGTCAGTTGCATCAGCCCGCACCCGCGCAGCCGGGCCCGGTCGACGGCCTGCTTCATCAGCTCCCGGCCCAGTCCGCCGCCCCGCCGGTCGGCCCTGATCCGTACTGCCTCGATCAGCGCCCGCTCCTCGCCGTGCTTGCCGAGCCCCGGTATGTAGGTCGCCTGCAGACAGCCCAGGACGGTGTCGCCGTCGACCAGCACGAGCATCTCGTTGCGCGGGTCGCTCTCGATGGCGGCGAAGGCCTTCTCGTACGCGCCGTCGACCACGACCGAGGCCGGGTCGACGACCCGCTCCTCGTCTTCGAGGAGGGCGAGGACGGCGGGCAGGTCGGCGCGGGTGGCGGTGCGAAGGATCACGCTCCGGAGTCTGGCACGGGCGCCGGAGCGCTCAGTACCCGGGCACCGGTGCGGCCGCGTGACTGACCGGCACCGTGTGCGTGACCCAGGGGGCCCACGCCGCATCGCCACGCAGATGGAGCAGGAACGATGTGGGCTCGCGGAGATAGCCGGGTGCCCCGCCGCGCAGGGCGAGCCCGCTCTGGAGACAGGTGCTGGGGGCGAGCGCCAGGGTGCTGCCCGCGAAGGCGGCCGTCACAGGGCGGTGGACATGACCGGCCAGCACCCGGACGACATCCGGGTGGGCGGCGACCACCTCCGCCAGCGCATCGCCGTCCGCCAGCCGCATCCCGTCCAGGAACGGGATGCCGACCGGGACCGGCGGATGGTGCAGACAGACGAACGCCGGCACGCCCGGTCTGTCGGCGAGGACGCCGTCGAGCCAGCCGAGCTGCTCCGTCCCGAGCCGTCCGCCGCCGGAGCCGGCCACCTGCGAGTCCAGGGCGATCACAGCCAGCCCGGGGTGGTCCACGACGTAGTACGGATGCCGGGCACCGCCCAGGAACCGGGTCCCGCCGAACGCGTCCAGCAGTGCCGCCGGTTCGTCATGATTGCCCGTCACCAGGTGCAACGGCAGCGGGAACCGCTCGATCACCTCCCGCAGCGCCTCGTACTCGTCCGGCCGTCCCCACTCGACCAGATCACCGGTGATCACCACCGCGTCCGGCCGCGGATCGAGCGCGAGCACCCGGCGCAGGGCCAGGTTCAGTCCGGCCGCCGGTTCACCGGCCAGGGCGCCGGTGGTGAGATGCGGATCGCTGAGGTGCGCCACGGAGAGCATCTCCCCACCGTTCCCGCTGCCGCCCGGACGCGGCAAGCGATCACGCCGAGGGCGAACGGCGGCGCTCGACGCTCTTTGGAACGGTGAGGTCAGCGGCGCGCCATGTAGAGGGCGAAGGCCTTGTGGAGCACCTTGTTGATCGGGTAGTCCCACTCGCCGATGTACTCGGCTGCCCGGCCGCCGGTGCCGACCTTGAAGCGCAGCAGGCCCAGGAGATGGTTGCTCTCGTCCAGGGTGTCGGTGATGCCGCGCAGGTCGTAGACGGCCGCGCCCCTCTCGTGCGCGTCGCTCATCATGCGCCACTGGATGGCGTTGTTCGGCTGGACCTCGCGCTTGCGGCTGGTCGAGGCGCCGTAGGAGTACCAGACGTGGTTCCCGACGGTCAGCATCGTCGCCGCGGCGAGCGTTTCGCCGTCGTGATGGGCGAGATAGAGCCGCATCCGGTCGGGGTCCTCGGTCCGCAGCGCGGTCCACATGCGCTGGAAGTAGACGAGCGGGCGGGGGATGAAGCGGTCGCGCTCGGCCGTCTCGCGGTACAGCTCGTAGAAGGCCGGAAGGTCCTCGTAGCCTCCCTCGACGACCTTGACGCCCGCCTTCTCCGCCTTCTTGATGTTGCGCCGCCACTGCTGGTTCAGATTGCTCCGGATCTCCTCCAGCGGCTGCCCGGCGAACGGCACCTGGAAGACGTACCGGGGCTGTCCGGCACTGAAACCGTCCTCGCCGCCCTCCTCGCCCTGCTGCCAGCCCAGTCGGCGCAGCTGTTCCACGAGCGCGGCGGCCTGCGGCTCGTTCACATCCGCCTCCACATCGCGCAGCCGTCCGGTGGCCGGGTCGGCGATGGCGTCCTTGACGGTCCCGGCGTCCCAGCGCCGGGCGACCACCGGTGGGCCCATGCGTACCGAGAACGCACGCTGCGCCTTCAGATGCGCCAGCATCGGATCCAGCCACCGACTCGGACCGGCGTCGTGCCAGTCGATGACGGGGCCTTCCGGCAGATAGGCCAGATAGCGTCTCACCCGGGGGATCGGCCGGTAGAGGACGAGCCCGGCTCCGACGATCCGTTCCGGGCCGGTGCCGTCCCGGTCGAACCAGCCGATGCTCTCCGCGCGCCAGTCGGGCTTCACATCGCCCCACGACGGAACCTGCATATGGCTCACGGCGGGCCGGCTCGCGATGAACGCCAGATGTTCCTCCCGGGTGATCGTCTTGAGGCGCAGCTTCATGCGGTACTCCGTTCGTTGTCCTGTCGGTGGCCTGACGGCGTCAACGGGGGAGTGTTGTTGACCTCAAGCGCACTTGACGTACCAGTGTGGTCGGCAGCGGCGCACCACTTGGGTGCACCATTCAGGAGGACCCGTCATGAGTGTGCAATTCGAATCCCGTCCCGATCTTGCCCGTAATGACGTCGGACTGGTCAAGGCGAGCACCTGGGATGTCGGGACCCCCGAGCGGCAGCGGCAGACGGTCGAGGCCATTCGCAAGGCGTGGGACAGCCGTGAGTGGCCGCATCCGGGGCTGCTCTCGTACACCGTCCATGTCGGTGAGGACGGGAAGACGTTGTTCCACTACACCCAGTGGAGTGGGGAACAGGCGTATCAGGACTTCTTCCGGCACGGTCGGGACGAGCGCAACGCGGACATCGACGCCGCCGTGCCGGGCATCCGGCGGCTCGGGCTGCACACCCTTGAGCTGTACCGCTCCGCGGGGCTGGGGGAGGAGCGGGAGCCGGGGTGCGTCGTGATCGTCGACGTCGAGTTCGACGGCGCGGACAAGGCGCGGCAGCGGGACTGGGTCGACACCGTGTTCGAGGCGCTGGGGACCGATCCGGCGCCCGCCCCCGGCGGTATCTCCGGACACTTCCATGTGAGCACCGACGGAACGCGCGTACTCAATTACGCCGAATGGGAGAGCGCCCGGGCCCATGCCGACGCGCTGGCCGCGCCCGGTGACGGGGTCGGGTCGAGGACACCGCAGTGGGAGCGGGTGCGGTCGTATCCGGGCGTGAGCGGCGGCGGCGTGCACCGGTACACGCCCGCGCTCAGCATGAGGCCGAGGGCGGGCGCGTAGCGTCGAGGGGGCTACGGGCGGAAGCGGAGCACCTGCGGGTCGTGGTCGCTGTTCTGGTCGGCGAACTCGGCGTTGATGTGCACGCTGTCGTAGTGGAAGCCGTCGATCGACGGGCTGGTCAGGATCTGGTCGAGCACCTGGGTGTTGCCCTGGTAGACGTACGAGTAACGCTCCGGGCGCGGCAGCGACTTCACCGCCGGGTACAGCACGCCACCGGCCGTCAGCGCCTTTGTCGTGCCGGAGAACTCGAAGTCGTTGATGTCGCCGACGACCAGGACGTCCGCGTTCTTCTGGACGTTCAGCAGCTTCTTGACGAAGGTGTTGACCACCTCGGCCTGCGCATGCCGCTGGACCTCGGACGAGCGGGTGGGCGGCTGGTGCTGGGAGACGATGGACTCGTCGCCGCCCTTGGACGCGAAGTGGTTGGCGACGACGAAGACCGTACGGCCGCGGAATCCGAACTCCCCGGCGAGGGGCTTGCGGCTGTTCTTCCACGCCGCGTTCGCCGGATCGATCCGGCCGGGGGAGAGGGTCAGGGCCGCCCGGCCCCGCTCCCGAACGACATCGGTCGCCGTCGTCGCGTCGCCGCCCGCGCGGTCGGTGAACGACACCCGCGCCGGGTTGAAGAGGAACACCTGACGGATGTTGCCGCCGGGCTCGCCGCCGTCCTTCTTGTCCTCCGGGTCGATGGAACGCCACTCGTACGCCGGGCCGCCCGCCGCCACGATCGCGGCGGTGAACTTCTCGACCGTCCGGTCGGCGGCGACCGTACCGTCGTCCTTCGCGCCGTTGTTGTCCTGGATCTCCTCCAGCGCCACGATGTCGGGGGAGGCGAGGTTGTCGACCACGGCGGCGGCGAGCGCGTCGAACTTCTCCTGCGGGTCGCCCGGGTCGAGGTTCTCGACGTTGTACGTCGCCACCGCGAGCTCGCCGCCGCGCTGCTTGCGGGTCGTCTCCCGGGCCAGGCCCTTGTCGGTGACCGTGCCCAGGGTGCGGGCGGTCAGCGTGTAGCCGCCGTACTGGTTGAAGTCGAGCGGACCCTCGGTCGTACCGGACAGCACATCACCGACATCGGCGCTGGGGAAGGGCTGCTCGGCGGCCGGCGCCAGCGACTGGATCTGGAGCCGGCCGGTGTTCTGCGCGGTGTACGAGCCGTAGACCGTACCGCCGCGGCGGCTCGCGTTCTCGTGCGGCTTCACCGTCACCCACAGCTCGCCGTACGGGTCGGTGGCGCCGACCACCCGCGAGGTGCCGATGCGGATGTTCATGCCCTCCAGGGACTCGTAGTAGTCCAGGGCGTAGCGGGACGGGACGAGGGGGAGCGCGTCGATGGAGCCGCCCGCCGCGGGGTCGCCCTCCGGGGTGTACCGCGAGGGGACCGAGCGCTCCGAGACCGTCACCGGCGCGGGCAGGGCGTTGCCGGAGGACACCACCGTGACGGTGGGCTTGCTGATCTGGGTGAGTGACTGGTTGCCGGAGGAGAGGCCGCCCGGGACGTACTCGGCGACCGTGCCGGAGACCGTGACCGCGTCACCGACCGAGACGGTCGGCGCGGAGCCGGTGTAGACGAAGATGCCCTCGCTGGTGGCGGGGTCGGCGTCGGGCTCGGGGTCCTGGAACCAGAAGCCCTTCGAGCCGTACGTCCGCACACCCGTGACGATGCCCGCGACACCGCTGACCTGCCGGCCGGTGAGCGGGGATATCCGGGTGGTGCCCTGGATGTCGTGGATCCGGACCTGGCCGTCGGCGGACGGGGAGGCGGACGGGGAGGCGGACGCGGAGGTGGTGGCTGCGCCGGTGAGCAGGCCGGCGGCGAGCGCAGCGGTGACTACGGCGGAGACAGCGGTCGTTCTGGACGATGCGGCGGGCATCACGGACTCCGGGGGAATCGAGGGTCAGGAGTGGAGGTCTACGCGCGTCAATCTCTTGTGCGGGCAAGGCAGTTGTCAAGGTCCCCGGGGTGGACGGCGGCTGTCCGTCGCATGAACCGGGTGGCATGGGGCGAAATGCGTCTACGCTTGGGCCGCCTGAACCCGTACGCCCCGTACGTCCCGAGGAGAACCACCTGATGTCCGCAGAGCGCCCCACCCTGCCGCCCGTACGGCTGCACACCGAGGCCGAGCTGGCACGGGACGCGCTCGCCGCGCCGCTGCTCGCCCGCGCTGTCCGGCTCGCCCGCTGGGCGGGCCCGGAGACCCGGGTCGGCGCCGGTGGCGAGCTCGTCGAGGAACAGCTGCCCGCGGCGGCCGAGCACCTCGGCCTCACGGCGGACGAGGACGGTGCCGCGGAGGCGAGCGAGGCGTGGCGGCTCGCGGTCGACGCGGGGCTCGTCGACGTCGAGGACCCGGAGGAGGCCGCGGGAGAGGACGCGGAGGGGACCGCCGCCGCCGGTGAGAACCTGGCGCTGATCACCGGCGGATCACCGCAGGACGTTCTCTCGATCTGGCTCGACGGTCTGGAGGCCGTCCACGCCGACGCCACCGCGCCCGTCTTCGAGGACTTCGCCGACCTCGTCGGCGAGGACGGCTCGATCGACTTCGAATCCCTGGACTGGGACCCGGAGGTCGAGGCGGAATTCCTCGACGGCGTCCTCGGTAATCTGTATCTGCTCACCGTCGGCGACGGCGGAGCGGACGCGGCGCCCGTACCGCTGCCCGCGCTCGCCGCGTCGATGATCGTGCCCGAAGACATGGGTGAGCCCACCGACGACGTCCTTGAGCAGGTGTCCGAGGCGATGATGCGCCTCGACGACCAGTTCCGGGTCCTCGAACCCATCGGGATCGTCGAATACCGCCCGCTGGACGAGGCGTTGCTGGCCGAGGAGGGCGAGGACGCCACCCCGCCGGCCGACGACGAGGACGTCACCCGGTACGGAATGGTGAAGCTGACCCCGCTCGGCCTGTACGGCATCCGGGCCCGGATGCTGGAGGCCGGAGTGGACGCCCCGGCGATCGGCGACCTCGCGGACAAGGGCGCCGACGCACTCCTCGGCGGCATCGCGTACTACCCCGAGACGGCGGCGCGCAGCGAGGTCGAGCTGTGGCTCACCCGGCGCGGCGTGGACGGTGCCGCGGCCGAACTCCTCGGTGCGGCACGCGGCGCGGACCAGCAGGCACCGCTGCGCCGTCTCCACTGCCAGCAGGCGCTCGCCCTGGTCGGCGCGGAGGCGGAGCCCGCGGTGCGCGCGGTATTGGACGACCCCGAGCTGGGCGGTCTCGCACGGGTCTGGCTCGCGGAGCTGGGCGCGGCGGACGTACCCGCACCGCCGGAGTCGATGATCTTCTGGCTCGCCATCGACACGATCGCGGCCCAGCTGGAGTCCGAGGGCGATCTGGAAGAGCTCCAGGGCCTGGTCGAGGGCCTGGCAGGCCAGCACAGCGGCTTCTTCGACGAGGCGTGGCGCGTGGAGCACCCGGCGACGGCGGACGTCCTCGAAGCGATGGGGCGGCTGCACAGCGACAAGAAGAAGGCCAAGGAGGCCCGCAAGGCGGCGTTCAAGGCGCGGTCGCGGACAGGGGCCTGAGACAAACCCAGGAGGTTGCGCCGCCCGCTCACGCGGGCGGCGTGAGCGTGGCGGTTCGCGGCGGACGGCACGTGCCGGGCGCGTGATCCACTCCGGCCGACCGCATCCGGCCAACTGCACAGGAAGGATGCCCCCCGACGTCGTCCGTAGTTCAACTGGTGTTGGCACAGGGGCGCGACTGTGGGCGCGCCAACAACCCGCCCAGTTGCTCCAGGAGTACGTGATGCCCTTCACGCGCAGGGAATTCACCAGACAGTCCGCCCTCACCGGTGCCGGCATCGCCCTGACCGGTACGGTCGCCGCGCTGGCCACCGCGCCCGGCGCCCTGGCCGCAGAGGACTCGAAGCACGGCCACGACGGCGACGGTCACGACCACGACCACGGTCACAGCCACGAGCCCGGCTACGGGGCGCTGATCGCCGACCCCAAGGGCCTCCTTGCGCTGCCCGCCGGCTTCTCCTACAAGGTCATCACCCACAGTGGTGTCACCAAACTGGAGTCCGGTGAGTACACCCCCTCCAACCACGACGGCACGGCCACCTTCGAGGGCCCGCGCGGCGTCACCCTGCTCGTCAACAACCACGAGCTGAGCGGCACCCGCGCCGGCTGGGAGTACCCGGTGCCGCTGGCCGAGGGCCTCGTCTACGACCCGGTCGCGGCCGGCGGCTGCACCGTCGTGGAGACCCGCCGCGACGGCCGTACCGCCGAGTGGGTCGGCATCGCCGGTACCTCCACCAACTGCGCGGGTGGCGCCTCCCCGTGGGGCACGTGGCTCACCTGCGAGGAGACCGAGGACAAGGCCGGCAAGAACGGCCTGCTCAAGGACCACGGCTACGTCTTCGAGGTCGACCCGTACGACAAGCGCGCCAACCGTGACCCGCGCCCGATCAAGGCGCTCGGCCGGTACGCCCACGAGGCCGTCGTCATCGACCCCAAGCTCGGCCACGCCTACCTGACCGAGGACGCCGCGGGCCCCAACGGACTGCTCTACCGCTGGGTTCCGCCGCACGGCTTCAAGCACGGCCGCGGCAAGCTGCGCACGCTCGCCGACGACGCCGGTGTCCTCCAGGCCGCCAAGTGCTTCGACAAGAGCGGCAAGTTCGTCGACGACCTGTCCCGCGCCACGAAGATCGGCACGGTGTACGGCGTGGACTGGGTCGACGTACCCGACCGTGACGCGAAGACCGTCTCGGTGCGCAAGCAGTTCACGGACAGCGAGGTCACCCGCGCACGCAAGCTCGAAGGCATGTGGTGGGGCGACGGCGGCGTGTACATCGTCTCCTCGTTCGCCCGCGCGGAGAGCCCGGTCCAGCACGACGGCCAGGTCTGGTTCTACGACCCGAAGCGCCGCACGCTGACGCTGAAGGTGCTCCTCGGCGTGAACGCCGACCCGTCGAAGGACGGCGCCTTCGACGGCCCGGACAACATCACCGTCTCGCCGTACGGCGGTCTGGTCATCGCCGAGGACGGCAACGGCATCCAGCACCTGTTCGGGGCGACCGAAAGCGGCCGCACGTACCCGATCGCCCGCAACGAGCTGAACATCGGCAGCGAACAGGAGCCGGAGTACAGCGAGTTCACCGGTGTCACGTTCTCGCCCGACGGCAAGACGCTGTACGCCAACATCCAGACGCCGGGCATCATGCTCGCCATCACCGGTCCGTGGAAGCGTCAGCCGAACCGCCACTGACGGCCGGTACCGCCGGAAGCCATCCGCGCGGAATCCCCTTCGGGCGCGATCCCGTGCGCGTCCACCGCTCGCGCGTAATTCCCTCGCGCGCTGCGGAGTTGCCCCTCTAGAGTCCTGCCTGTGTCCAGGTGCGCAGGCAGGACCTACTTCCAAGGAGGATGTCGCGGGTTCGAGTCCCGCCGCCCGTATTTCGTACAGGCGTAGCTCAGTGGCAGAGCGCCTTCGTCGGTTCCGCCGACTCTGATCTCCGGACATCAAAACTTCACAAGCAAGTACTGCATGCACCTCCCGGTGCGCAGGCTGCGGCTACTTCTTGAAACGAAAATCGCCGCCGCCGACTCTGATCTCGGGAGGCACAGACATCGGGGGGTGCCCGGTGCGCAGGTGACGGATACTTCTCGGATCTGACGGTTGCGGGTTCAAGTCCCGTCCGGCCACGGCCGGTAGCTCAAGCGGTAGAGCATCAGGCAAGCCCGTCGCCGACTCCTGATCTCGGGCACCCTTTTCCCGCTGTGCCTTCTCCCAATGAATTCGGGGGAATTCACATGGCACGCTTCAACACCCGTACCATCAAGCCCCGCGCCACCTCGCCCGTGAAGTCGACCGGGCGTACCGCGCCGACCCATCAGGGCGGCCGTGGATATCTCCGCGACAATCGCTCCGAGCTCTTTCTGCTCGCCGTCGCCAATTTCGTTTCGCAGCAGACCTTTTACGAGGACGGCGAGCAGCGCGACAACCGATTCGCCGAACTGGTGCGGGTCCTCGCCGTCGGCGACCCCGAGTGGACCGCCGGTCTGCTCCACTGGCTGCGCCGCGACGGCCAGATGCGTACCGCTTCGATCGTCGGCGCCGCCGAGTACGTGAAGGCACGGCTCGACGCGGGTGCCGAGGACGGACCGTCCAACCGGCAGGTCGTCGACTCCGTCCTGCTGCGCGCCGACGAGCCCGGTGAACTCCTCGGGTACTGGACCTCGCGCTACGGCCGTGCCGTGCCCAAGCCCGTCAAGCGCGGCATCGCCGATGCCGTGCGCCGCCTCTACAACGGCAAGTCGCTGCTGAAGTACGACACCGCGTCCAAGGGCTACCGCTTCGGCGACATCCTGAACCTGGTGCACGCCGCGCCCGACCGGGAGAAGCCATGGCAGGGCGAGCTGTTCCGGTACGCCCTCGACCGCCGCCACCACCCGGAGGCGGCCGTGGTGCCGGTCTCCGACCGCACCCTCACCGCGCACCGTGCGCTGATGGAGCTGCCGGTCGAGGAGCGGCGGGCAGTGGTCGTCGGTGCGGACGGTGCGGACCGGCTGGCTGCCGCGGGCATGACCTGGGAGGGACTGGCGGGCTGGCTGCAGGGGCCGATGGACGCCAAGGCATGGGAAGCGGTGATTCCGTCGATGGGCGCGATGGCGCTCGTCCGCAATCTGCGCAACTTCGACGAGGCCGGCGTCTCGGACGAGGTCGCCGCGCAGGTGGCTGCGAAGATCTGCGACCCGGCCGTGGTCGCCGCATCGCGGCAGTTCCCGTTCCGCTACCTCGCCGCCTATCAGCACGCGCCCTCGCTGCGCTGGGCACACGCTTTGGAGAAGGCGCTCGGCCACTCCCTGGGCAATGTGCCCGCGCTGCCGGGGCGGACGCTGATCCTGGTCGACCGCTCGGGCTCGATGTGGTCGCCGCTCTCGGACCGCTCGCAGCTCAACCGGGCCGACGCCGCCGCAATCTTCGGTACGGCGCTGGCGCTGCGGGCAGCCGACGCCGATCTGGTGCAGTTCGGTACGAGCAGTGCACCGGTGACGTATCGCCGGGGCGAGTCCGTGCTGAAGGTCCTGGAGCGCTTCGGTGACCTCGGCGGCACCAACACCGAGGAGGCGGTGCGCCGGCACTACCGGGCCCATGACCGGGTACTGATCGTCACCGACGAGCAGGCGTCGTTCTCGTACGCCGCGGATGCCACCGCGGCCGTGCCGGCCGGTGTGCCCGTCTACACCTGGAACCTGGCCGGATACCGGGTCGGGCACGCCCCGTCGGGAGGTGGGAACCGCCACACCTTCGGGGGGCTTTCGGACGCGGCGTTCCGCATGGTGCCGCTGCTGGAAGCGGGCCGGGACGCGGACTGGCCCTGGAATCGCTGATTACGAATCCGGCATCAGTGCGCCCCCAGGAGTCGACGGGCATGGCGTCGGGCGTTCCCAGGGCGCATACTCAAGGTAATGAAACAGTCAGCCCGGCGATACCTGCCTTCCAGTCCCTTCAACCGCCCGGCCCAGGCGGCCCCACCGGTCGAATTGTTCGATGTGGGCGACAGGGTGTCGCACGACCAGTTCGGACTCGGTCGAGTCCTTGCTGTCGAGGGCGACAACGACGCAGTGCTCATCGACTTCTCGGGGCGACAGGGGAGGATCCTGAGCCCGTACTCAAAGCTGACCAAGCTCTGAGAGAGGCGGCGAGTACGCGCAGCGTCCCCGTTACGCTCTCCGGCTTTCAGGGGCACCTGCACCCGCAGGTGCCCCTGAAGTCGTGTCGGAGACCTTTGCGGCGCTACAGCGCCTGGGCGGCGGGCTTCACCATGCCCCGGACGGTGCGCGACTTCACGAAGTCGCCCATGGCCGTCATCTCCCACTCGCCGGAGAACTGCTTGATCAGCTTGGCCATCATCACGCCGGTCTGCGGCTCGGCGCCGGTCAGGTCGAAGCGGACCAGCTCCTCGCCGGTGGTGGCGTCGATCAGCCGGCAGTAGGCCTTGGCGACCTCGGTGAACTTCTGGCCGGTGAACGAGTTGACCGTGAAGACCAGACCGGTCGCCTCGGCCGGGATCCGGCCCAGGTCGACGACGATCACCTCGTCGTCACCCGCGCCCTCGCCCGTGAGGTTGTCGCCGGAGTGCTTGACCGCGCCGTTCAGGATGGAGAGCTTGCCGAAGTAGCAGCTGTCCAGGTGGTTCCGGTTGGGGCCGTAGGCGATCACCGAGGCGTCGAGGTCGATGTCCTTGCCGCGGAACGCGGGCTCCCAGCCGAGGCCCATCTTGACCTGGGAGAGCAGCGGGCGGCCGCCCTTGACCAGGGAGACCGTCTGGTTCTTCTGGAGGCTGACCCGACCCTTGTCGAGGTTGATCTTGCCGGAGGCGGCGGGCGCGGGAGCGGCGGCGGGCGGGGCCGAGGGGGCCACAGGCGCGGCGATCCGCGGGTCCACCGGGGCGGCGGCGGGCATCGGGGGTACGACGGGGGCGGGCGCGGGAGCGGCGGCGGGCTCCTCCTCGACCGAGACGCCGAAGTCCGTGGCGATACCGGCCAGTCCGTTCGCATAGCCCTGGCCGACCGCGCGGGCCTTCCAGGCGCCGTTGCGGAGATAGACCTCGATGACCACGAGCGCCGTCTCGGTGCCCAGCTGGGGCGGGGTGAAGGTGGCGAGCACACTGCCGTCGTCGGCGTTGCGCACGGTCGCGGTGGGCTCGATGCCCTGGAAGGTCTGGCCCGCCGCATCCGGGCTCGCCGTGACGACGATCTTCTCGATGCCGGACGGGACCGCGGTGGTGTCCACCACGATCGCGTCCGGTGCGGTGCCGCCGCCGGAGCGGTAGGTCACGCCGGGGCCGGTGGGCTGGTTGTAGAAGATGAAGTCGTCGTCGGAGCGCACCTTGCCGTCGGCGGTGAGCAGCAGGCCCGAAACGTCGAGCCGCACCGGTGCGGAGACGTCCACTGCCACGCGGGCGGCGGAGAGAGGGATGTTCGAGCCGGGGGTCATAGCGGTCATGCACGGGGTAACGAACGACCCGGCTTTGCCGTTCCCTTACCTTCACCCGCCTTGGCGCACTCTTGGCGCGGCCGGGCGGCTGGTGCGGCCGGCCCGGCTACGGCACGGCAACCTGCGCGGGCGGCCTGTCGAGGTCCCGACCGGGTGACCCCGTCGCGTCCCCGGTCCCGCGCCCCTGTGTTAACCTGATGAAGACCTTGATCATTTGTTGAGGAGCCCAGGCATGGTGGTGGACGACGACATCTCCGGGTGATACCCGGACCCGACAGGCCACCGGCCGGTGCGTGGAAGCGCCGCAGGATGGCCTCTCTGTCGTCCCCTCTTTCCCCCTGTCTGCCACCGGGGCAGAAGTGTCTTCCATGCCCCATTCCCACAAGGTCACCTCCATGTCCAACGCCTCCATCGTCTGCTCGGACCTGTCCTTCACCTGGCCCGACGACACTCCCGTCTTCCGGGACCTGTCCTTCACCGTCGGCTCCGGCCGCACCGGCCTCGTCGCGCCCAATGGCACCGGCAAGAGCACGCTGCTCAAGCTCATCGCCGGTGAACTGCGGCCCGGCAACGGGTCGGTCTCCGTGGCCGGCGCCCCCGGCTACCTCCCTCAGAGCCTCCCCCTGACCGGCGACCTCACGGTCGCCGAGGTGCTGGGCATCGCCGCGATCATCCAGGCCATCGACGCCGTGGAGTCCGCGGACGTCGACGAGAAGCACTTCACCACCATCGGCGATGACTGGGACATCGAGGAACGCACCCGCGCCCAGCTCGACCGCCTCGGCCTGGCCGACCTCACCCTGGACCGCAGCCTGAGCACCCTCAGCGGCGGCCAGGTCATCTCCCTCGGTCTCGCCGCCCAGTTGCTGAAGCGGCCCGACGTGCTGCTGCTCGACGAGCCCACCAACAACCTCGACCTCGACGCCCGGCACAAGCTCTACGACGTGCTGGAGGACTTCAACGGCTGCCTGCTCCTGGTCAGCCACGACCGCGCCCTGCTCGACCGCATGGAACGCATCGCCGAACTCGACCGCGGCGAACTGCGCTTCTACGGCGGCAACTTCACCGAGTACGAGGAGGCCGTGCGGGCCGAGCAGGAAGTCGCCGAGAAGAACGTCCGCAACGCCGAACAGGAGCTGAAGCGGGAGAAGCGGGAGATGCAGCAGGCTCGCGAGCGCGCCGACCGCCGGCAGAGTAATGCCGCTCGCAACCTGAAGAGCGCCGGTCTGCCCCGTATCTTCGCCGGCAACATGAAGCGGGGCGCCCAGGAGTCCGCAGGCCGGGCGGGCCAGATGCACGCCAACCGGATCGGCGAGGCGAAGGCCCGGCTGGACGAGGCCGGGCGTGCGCTGCGCGAGGAGCAGCGCATCACGCTGGACCTGCCGGACACCGATGTGCCCGCCGGACGCAACCTGTTCCTCGGCGAGCAGCTCCGGGTCCGTCTCGGCGACAAGGACGTGTTCGGCGACCAGGGCGTCGACCTGACCGTCCGGGGCCCGGAGCGCATCGCGCTGACCGGTCCCAACGGTGTCGGCAAGAGCACTCTGCTGCGTCTGCTCAACGGTGACCTGACACCACGGAGCGGCGAGATCAAGCGGGCCGACGGCCGCATCGCCTACCTCTCGCAGCGCCTCGACCTGCTGGACCTGGACCGTACGGTCGCCGAGAACTTCGCCGACTACGCCCCGGAGCGGCCGGAGGCCGAGCGGATGAACCTGCTCGCCCGCTTCCTCTTCCGTGGGCCTCGCGCCCATCTGCCCGTCGGGGTGCTCTCCGGAGGCGAGCGGCTGCGCGCCACCCTGGCCTGTGTGCTGTGCGCGGAGCCGGCTCCGCACCTGTTGCTACTGGACGAGCCGACGAACAACCTCGACCTGGTCAGCGCGGGCCAGTTGGAGAGCGCCCTGAACTCCTACCAGGGGGCCTTCGTAGTGGTCAGCCACGACGAGCGGTTCCTGCGCGCGATCGGCGTGAACCGGTGGCTGCGGCTGGCCGACGGTGAGCTGAAGGAGACGGCGGCCCCCGAGGTGTGAGCCGCCGGCGTGTCGACCTGGCCCGTGTCCGAGGCATGCCGCCCCGCGGGCCGAGCACCGATCACGTTGGACGGATCCCATGCTTGAGCCCGCTCTGCTCGCCCACGGCCTCGTCCGCACACTCGGCGACCGACGGGTGCTCGACGGTGTCTCCCTGACAGCCTCGCCCGGGCACCGCATCGGGCTGATCGGGGAGAACGGCGTCGGCAAGTCGACCCTGCTGCGCCTGCTGGCCGGGACGGACGAGCCTGACGCCGGCAGCGTCTCGATACCGCCCGATCTGGGCTTTCTTCAGCAGGAAATGCCATACGACGCCGCCGTGACGATCGCCGACGTACTCGACGACGCCCTGCGCGAGGCCAGGGAGGACCTCGCCGAGCTGGAACGTCTCACCGAGCAGCTCGCGCGGACCGCGCAGGACGCGCCTGAGTACACCGGCCTGCTCGACGCGTACGGTGTCCGGCTCGAACAGGCCCAGGAACGGGAGGTCTGGGACGCCGACCGGCGTGCCGCGCTCGTGCTCGATGGCCTCGGCCTCGGCGCCTTCGGACACGATCGGACGCTCGGGTCGCTGTCCGGCGGGCAGCGCGGCCGGCTCGCGCTGGCCGCGCTGCTGGTCCGGCGGCCTTCCGCGCTGCTGCTGGACGAACCGACCAACCATCTCGACGACGGTGCCGCCGCCTTCGTCGAGGAGCAGCTGCGCACCCTGCCCGGGGTCGTCGTGCTGGCCAGCCACGACCGGGCCTTTTTGGACGCCACGTGCACGGACCTGATCGACCTCGACCCCGCGATGGACGGCCCGGTCCGCTATGGCGGCAACTACAGCGGCTACCTGGCCGAGAAGCGTGCTGAGCGGGAACGCTGGGAACGGCGCTGGGCCGAGGAACTGAAGGAACGGGCGGCGCTACGGGTGTGCGCCGGGGTCACCGCGCACCGCGTCGCACAGGACCGGGGGCCGAGTGACAACGAGAAGATGGGCTACGGCCACCGCGCCGGCCGGGTCCAGAGCCAGATTTCCCGGCGGGTGCGCAACGCCACCCGCCGCCTGGAGGAGCTGGAGCGCTCCCAGGTCGGCGAGCCGCCGAAGCCGCTGCGGTTCGGGAGCACGGCGCTCGCCGCACCGGCGGCGGAGGGCGACGGTCCGCTGGTGTCCCTGGATGACGTACGGGTGCCGGGCCGGCTCGCAGTGGTGAGTGCGGAGGTGTCGGCGACGGACCGTCTGCTGGTCACCGGTGGGAACGGGACCGGGAAGTCGACTCTGCTGGCTGTACTCGCCGGTCGGCTCACACCCGAGGGCCAGGTGCGGCGGCAGCGCGGACTGACCGTGGGACTGCTCGCCCAGGACACCGTTTTCCACGTCCCGGACCGGTCCGTCCGGGACACCTATGAGCTGGCGCTGGGTGCCGAGCGGGCCGAGGCGGTGCCGCTGGGCTCGCTGGGTCTGATGCACGAGGCGGACCTGGACAAGCCGGTCGGCCGACTCTCGGTCGGACAGCGCCGACGGCTCGCGCTTGCGCTGCTGGTGGCGCGGCCGCCGCAGTTGCTGCTGCTCGACGAACCTACCAACCACCTGTCGCCGCGCCTGTGCGACGAGCTGGAGGCGGCGCTGGGCACCGGCCCCGGCGCGATCGTGCTGGCCAGCCACGACCGCTGGCTTCGGGAGCGCTGGCAGGGACGGGAGATCCAGCTCGGCTCCGACCGTGAGCGCTCGGCAAGGACCCGGAGTCCTGGCTCGGACACCAGCCGCAGGTAGTGGTCAGGACCTCGTGACTGCGGTCTTCTTGGGCCGGCGCGGGACGGTCTTGGTCTTGTCGAGGTGCCCGTACACCGTCGACCGGTCCACGCCGAACAGGTCGGCGACCTGCTGGACGGTCTCTCGCGGGCGTCGTAGAGCTGCTGAGCGAGCGCGGCCCGGTCCTCGGTGAGCCGGGGTCGGCGCCCGCCGACCCCGGCCGCGAGCCTGCGCGGCGGCGAGCCGGCGGCGTACCGCCGCTTCTCCCGCCACCCTGCGCACCGCGCCGACCTGCTTGGCCGGCACCGAGACACCCGGCAGCAGCACCCGGTTGCGGCGCAGCCACCCGACTGCCTGGTTGAACAGCGCCACCGGCCCCTCAGCCCCCGTCCACGCCCGCCGAAGCAGGAACGTCCGGAACTTCCGGAACTTCCGGCCCACTCCAGATCCTCGAACGGGTGGTAGCCGTAGGCGTCCCGGATCTGCCACGCGTGCTCGTACGCCGTCTTCGGCCGCTCAGAACCGGCGCTGCGCTGAACGACCGAGATCAATCTCAGCGCCGACCACGGTTCCATTGATCCCCGGGGCCGGGCTAGTGCGGCCAGATCGGCGCGTTGGTGCAGAAGTGGCCGCCGAGGTGGGCGTGGTCGGGGTTGTCCGGGTCCAGCTCACCCTGTTCGGCGATGAGCTTGGCCGCGTACGGCTCCGAGTCGTCCCTCGGCTCGTATCCGAGCGAGCGGGCCGTCGTCAGGTCCCACCACAGCCGGGTGTTGCCGGACGAGCCGTGGACGACGGTGTGCCGCACGTCCTCGGCGGTGAGTGCGGCGTGGAAGAGCCGGGCGCCGTCCTCGGGGCTCATCCAGACCGCGAGCATCCGTACGGATGTCGGTTCCGGGAAGCAGGAGCCGATGCGTACGGAGACGGTTTCCATGCCGTGCCGGTCCCAGTACAGCTGGGCGAGGTCCTCGCCGAAGGACTTGGACAGGCCGTAGAAGGTGTCGGGGCGGCGCGGGGCGTCGATGGGG
This sequence comes from Streptomyces sp. NBC_01224, assembly GCF_036002945.1. Taxonomy (NCBI): domain Bacteria; kingdom Bacillati; phylum Actinomycetota; class Actinomycetes; order Kitasatosporales; family Streptomycetaceae; genus Streptomyces; species Streptomyces sp. NBC_01224. Next base: position 6,933,195 of record NZ_CP108529.1, read on the forward strand.
ATCAGCGGGTCGCCGGGGAGCGGGCGGGGGGTGTAGCCGACGACATGGTTGGAGGAGGCGAACACGATGCGTCCGACGCCCTCTTCGCGCGCGGCCTCGTAGAGGTTGTACGTCCCCTCGATGTTCGCCTTCAGAATCTTGTCGAACGAGGCTTCCAGGGAGATGCCCGCGAGGTGAATGATCGCGTCGACCCCCCGCACGGCCTCGCGCAGCGCCCCCTTGTCACCGAGGTCGGCCGTGATCGCGTCCGGCTCGCCCTCGATCGGGGCGACGTCGAAGAGGCGGAGCTCGTAGCCGTAAGCGGGCAGAAGTCCGCGCATCAGGGTGCCGAGACCGCCGGCGGCGCCGGTGAGCAGGACGGTGCGGGGAGCGGGCATACGCGGATCTCCTCGATAGGTGCACGCGCGCGGCCTGCGCGCGTGTGCACGGCCCCTGCGGTACCTGCGACATGTACCCGTGGGACGTCAAATCCATGGACGACATTCATATGCATGGACAAGCTAAGAAGTCATGACGCACTGCGTCAAGTGCCGGGCGCCTCTCTCGCGGACTCTCTCGCGGAGTCCGTAACTCCGTCTTCGTGAACGGACGGGTTGCGCGTTCCCGCCTTGACCTGCGCCGGGCTGCTGCCTTAGCGTGAAGGCGTTCATGAATATGGACACCGATCAGAATTGTGCACGCCTGAACCTGCTCAGGGAGCGCCCGTGACCTCAGCCCCTCTTGCCGCCCGACTCAGCCGTGTCGCCGGGCCGCTCTTCTTCCCCGTCACCGCGTACGGACCGGACGGCGCGATCGACATCGACGCTTTCCGCACGCATGTGCGGACCGGCGTCGACGCCGGTGCGGCGGCCGTCTTCGCCTGCTGCGGCACCGGCGAGTTCCATGCCCTGACGCCGGAGGAATTCCGCCTCGTCGTCGCCGCGGCCGTCGAGGAGACCGCCGGAGAGGTGCCCGTCGTCGCGGGAGCCGGATACGGCACGGCGCTCGCGATCCAGTACGCGAAGCTCGCCGAGGACGCGGGCGCGGACGGGCTCCTCGCCATGCCCCCGTATCTCGTCCTCGCCGACCAGGCGGGGCTGCTGAGCCACTACACGGCGCTCGCCGCGGCCACCGGTCTGGAGACGATCGTCTACCAGCGGGACAACGCCGTCTTCACCCCGGAGACCGTCGTCGCACTGGCCGGGGCGCCCGGCATCATCGGCCTCAAGGACGGCTACGGCGACCTCGACCTGATGCAGCGGATCGTCAGCGCCGTCCGCACCGAACTGCCCGGCCAGGACTTCCTCTACTTCAACGGGCTGCCCACCGCCGAACTCACCGGCCTCGCCTACCGGGGCATCGGCGTCACCCTCTATTCCTCCGCCGTCTTCGCCTTCGCACCCGACATCGCGCTCGCCTTCTACCGGGCGCTGGACTCCGGCGACGACGACCTGGCGGGTGCGCTCCTCGACCACTTCTACCGGCCACTCGTCGAACTGCGCGCCAAGGGCCGCGGCTATGCCGTCTCGCTCGTCAAGGCGGCGGTCCGGCTCGGCGGCCTGGATGTGGGCGAGGTCCGCACCCCGCTCACCGAGCCGCCCACCGCTCACATCGAGGAGCTCGCCGAGATCATCGCGCGCGGCCGAGCCCTGCTGGAGAAGTACGGGCAGGAGCAGCGCGGGTGAAGACCTCCGCCTTCCTCTACCCGTGGGACGTCGTCGGCGACCCGGACGCGGCCGCCCGCTTCGCCGACCTGGGAGTCCAGCAGGTGACGCTCGCCGCCGCCTATCACTCCACCCGGGCGTTGACCCCGCGTCACCCCGGCCGCCGCATCGTCACAGCCGAGCATGGAGCGGTGCTCTACCCGCCGGACGCCACCCGGTGGGCGGGGCGCGAGCTGCGTCCGTACGAGCAGTCCTGGGTGGCCTCGGACGATCCGTACGCCGAGGCCGCACAGGCCCTCACCGACGCCGGTCTCGAGGTGCACACCTGGGTGGTCCTGGCGCACAACTCCCGGCTGGGCGCCGAGCACCCGGACACCTCCGTGGTCAACGCGTACGGCGACCGTTACCCCTGGGCGCCGTGCATCGCACGGCCCGCGGTGGGCGAGTATCTGGTCGCTCTGGCGGCGGAGGCGGCGGTACGAGGCGGTGCGCGCGGTACCGAGCTGGAGTCCTGCGGCTGGTACGGCTTCGCGCATCTGCACGCCCACGACAAGATCGCGGGCGTCGGCCTCGGGGACGCGGCACAGTATCTGATGTCGCTCTGCTTCTGCCCCGACTGCCGGACCGGATACGCTGAACACGACCTGGACGCCGATGAGTTGGCCGCTGCCGTACGCCGCGCGCTGAAACCGGCCTGGTCCGGTTCCGGCTCCCCGGAGGCCGGGTGGGCGGGCATCGAGAAGCTCCTCGGCGCCGACCTCGCCGCCGCCACCCTCCAGTGGCGCGGCCAGGTCGCCCGTACGCTCCAGGAGTCCGCGGTCGCCGCCGTACGGGAGGCGGCGAAGCCGGGCTTCCAGGTGCTGCTGCACGCCGACCCCGCGCCGTACCGCTGTGGTGCCAACGTCGGTGTCGACCCGGAGCACATCCTGTCCGTGGCGGACGGTGTGGTGCTGCCCTGCACCGGCGGCGACGCGGCGCGCGAGGCCGCACTCGGCCCATTCGCCGGGCGCGAGGGCGTGCTCGCGGCCAACTTCACCGTGGTCACGGGAATGGGCGGCAGCCCCACCACGCTGGAGCGCGACGCCGCGCATGCGGCATCGTGCGGCGCGAACCAACTGCGCCTGTACCACGCCGGGTTGGCCTCCGACCCGGACCTCAGGACCGTCGCCCGAGCACTGTCACGCCTCGGTCGATGAAGGAAACGGGCCGGTGGGGGCGTCAGCGGTCCCCAAGCTCTCAACTTCGTTCGAGCAGGGAGACCCCATCCGCCGGCCCGTGACCAGCAGGGCCGCCGTCAGCAGTGCGGCGGCAGCGACCACCGGCAGCAGCACCCGGATGTCCACCAGCGCGACCAGCCCCGCACCGAGCGCCAGCGCCACCGCGTTCGGCACCATCATCAGCGTATTGGCGGTCGCGGCGGTACGGCCCAGCACGGCGTCCGGAGTCTCCCGCTGCACCGCCGTCATCGCGGCGATCAGTACACACGGCAGCCCCATACCGATGGCCGCGCTCGCCACCAGCGCCGCCGTGTCGTACGGCAGTGCCCGTACCCCCACCGCCACCGCGAACAGAGCGATCCCGGCCGCCGTGAACACCCGCTCCGGCAGCCGCCGAAGCAACGGCCCGGCCAGCAGCCCGACAGTGACGGACCCGGCGCCCTGCACCGCGTACAGCACACCCGCGTACGTGGGGGAGTGCCCGAGACCGTCATCGACGACGGCATAGATCGCTGCCCCGTTGAGCCCCGCGCACAGCATCGTCACCGAGCCCGCCAGCACGAGCGGCCGCAGCACCGGTGACTTCCACACCTGCCGCATGCCCGCGGCGAGTTCGCCCCGTCGGCCGGCCGGAGGGGCCGTGGCCGGCTCCCGTACCGGCAGCAGCGCGTAGACGCCGGCCGCCAGCGCGAACGACACCGCGTCCAGCAGTGCCACCGCACCGCCCCCGAAGCCGGCGTACAGTCCGGCGCCGGTCAGCGGCGCCAGCAGCTTCATGCCCTCGCCGGCCATCGTCCGCAGCCCGTTGAAATCACCCAGCAGCCGGGCGTCGACGGCGCCGGCGACCAGCGCCGACTCGGCCGCGTCCATCAGTACGGAACTCGTTCCGTACAGGACGAGCACGGTGAAGAGGATCCAGATCCGCCCCGCCGAATCGACCACGATCAGCGAGGCCAGCAGCCCCGCCATGACGAGATTCGACCAGACGAGGAGCGGCTTTCTGGGGAGCCGGTCGGCGATCGTCCCGAGGGCGGGCCCGACCAGCACCGGCAGCCACATGGCGAAAACGGCGAGCGCCGCCAGACTGTCCGACCCGGTGAGCGATTTGACCCAGACCCCGGCCGCGAGCCACATCGCGGACGTCCCGAAACCGGAGACGACGACCGCCGTGAGAAACAGCCCCGCCGTACGGTCCCGCAGCACCCGTACCGTCGCCGACCTTGCCATCGCACCCACCGCAGCCCTCCTGATCCGCACGCTCGTCACGTGGTCAGGCTGGTGAGTAAGGACGTCCGACGGCATCGGGCGGATGCCCTACTCCTGCTCGGCCGCACCCGTTGCCACTGCACCAGGTGTACGGCGCATGCCGGATGTCCGTGAAGTTCTTCTCTCGGAAGCGTTGGACAGTACGTGCTGGAGGCGATCAAGCACGCGATCCTCACCGCCGCAGTTGCTCGGCGTGAAGCAGCTGCGGCGGCAGGCCGGTCCCGGCGAGTCCGTCGGGCGTGCAGGGGTCGGGCGGCGGAGGTCATCGGCCGGATTCCGACAGCCGGAGCCCGGCCTCCGCGCCTGCCCCTCTCACCCCTTTTCTCACCCCTTGAGCGCTGCCTTCATCATCTTCTGAGCGATCGGCGCCGCCAGGCCGTTGCCGCTGACCTCCGAGCGGGCCGCGCCCGAGTCCTCGACGAGCACCGCCACCGCGACCTCCTTGCCGCTGGAGTTGTCCTTCGCGTACGAGGTGAACCAGGCGTACGGGGTCTTGCTGTTGCCCACGCCGTTCTGCGCGGTACCCGTCTTGCCGCCCACTTCGGCTCCGGCGATCCGGGCGTTGGTGCCGGTGCCCTCTTCGACGACGGTCACCATCGCGCTGCGCAGCTGCTCGGCGGTGGACTGCGAGACGACCCGCTTCGTGTCCCCGTCCGCGAAGTCCTCAAGCGTGTTGCCCTTGGAGTCGGTCACCGCGGACACCATGTGCGGTGCTGCCAGTTCGCCACCGTTGGCGAGGGTGGCCGAGACCATGGCGATCTGCAGCGGCGTCGCGGTGACCTCGAACTGGCCGATGCCCGTCAGCGCCGTCTGCGGCTTGTCCATGCCGGACGGGTAGACGCTCTTGGAGGCCCGTACCGGCACGTCGAGCTTCTCGGTGTTGAAGCCGAACTTCTCCGCCATCGCCCTGACCTTGTCCTGGCCGAGGTCGGCGGCGACCTTCGCGAAGACGTTGTTGCAGGAGTACTGGAGCGCGGTGCGCAGCGTGGCGTTCTCGCAGGGGGCCGAGGCGCTCTCGTTCTTCAGGACCGTGCTGGTGCCCGGCAGGGTGTACGGATTGGGGCTGTCCGTGCGCTCGTCGACGGAGCCGTACAGCCCGTTCTCCAGCGCCGCGGCCGCCACCACCAGCTTGAACGTCGAACCGGGTGCCAGCGGCTGCCGCAGCGCACGGTTGACCAGCGGCTTGCTCTCGTCGTCGAGCAGCTTCTTCCAGGCGTCGCCGTCCGCCGTCCCGCTGATCGTCGACGGGTCGTACGAAGGGGTGGAGACCATGCCCAGGATCTGCCCGGTCTTCGGGTCGATCGCGACCGCCGCACCCTTGTCGTTGCCGAGCGCCTCGTACGCCGCCTTCTGCACATCGGGGTCGATCGTCGTCAGGACGTTGCCGGGGGAGGCCTGCTTGCCCGTCACCACGTCCATCGGGTTCTTCAGCCGGTCGTCGGTGCCATCCAGCACATGGCTGTAGATCCCTTCGAGCTGCGTGGCACCGTACGCCTGCGAGCTGTAGCCGGTGACGGCCGAGTAGAGCTCGCCCTGCGTATAGGTGCGCTTGTACGCGAGGTCGCTGCCCACCGTCCTCTTCGATCCGGTGACCGGGTTCCCGGGCACGATGATGTCACCGAGCGGCTGCGCGTACTGCGCGATGGTGTTCCGCCGGTTGTGGTCGTCGTCTGCGAGCGCCTGTGCCTGGTACGCCTGCACCCAGGTCGCCCGCAGCAGCAGGGCGAGCACCAGCAGCAGGCAGAAGACCGAGGTGTGCCTGATCGTTTTGTTCATCCCACGGGAGGGACGAGCGGGGCGCCGCGCGGCGTTCCCGGTTGTGCCGCTTCTCACCGATTCCTCATGATCGGCCGGGGCGGCCGGGGGCGATGCCCCGGGTCACCCCGCCAGGGCGAACAGCAGCTCGTCGGTGTCCTCACCGCGGGCGTGCGAGAACCCGTGGTCCTTGCCGGTGACGGTGAACCCGCACTTCTCCAGCACCCGGCGCGAACCGGTGTTGTCGGCCGCGGCCCGTGCGTGCAGCGGGCGTTCCGGTACGACGTCGAGCAACGCGCGCAGCGCGGCCGTCGCGAGCCCGCGGCCCCAGTGCGCCCTGTCGATCCAGTAGGTGACCTGACGGTCGTCCGGCGGCCCGTACGCCCCGGCGTTGCCGACCACCGCGCCGTCCACGACCACCGTCCGCATGACGATGGAGCCGTCGGCCAGGATCCGTCGCCAGTGGGCGTCGAACGCATCCCGGTCGGTGGGGTCCTCGCTGGTGAAGGCGGCCGTCCTGACCGACTCCGGGTCGGACATGAACGCGAAGAACAATGACAGATCGCTGTCGCGCACCTCGCGCAGGGCAACCCGCATGATCAGAGCCTCCGGGTGGCCAGCGTCAGCCGGTCCCGCGCGTCGAACAGCGCGTCCTTCACCATCTGCTCGTGCGCGGGCGTGAGCCGGGCGACCGGCACCGAGCAGCTGATGGCGTCGCGGGCGGGGGTGCGGTACGGGATGGCGACTCCGAAGCAGCGCAGCCCGAGGGTGTTCTCCTCGCGGTCCACCGCGTACCCCTGCTCGCGGATGAGGTGCAGATCCTCGATGAGCTTCTCGCGGTCGGTGATGGTGTGCTCGGTCAGCGCGGGCAACGTCTCGGGGAGCATCTTGCGGACCTGCTCGTCGCTGTGGGTGGCGAGCAGCGCCTTGCCGAGCGAGGTGGAGTGCGCGGGCAGCCGGCGGCCGACGCGGGTGAAGGGGCGCAGATAGTGCTGGGACTGCCGGGTGGCGAGGTACACCACGTTCGTCCCGTCGAGGCGGGCCAGGTGGATGGTCTCCGTCGTGTCGTCGGAGAGCCGGTCCAGGGTCGGGCGGGCAGCCGCGACCACCTCGTCACCGTCGATGTACGAGGTGCCGACCAGCAGGGCCCGTACGCCGATCCCGTACCGCGTGCCCGTCGCGTCGGTCTCCACCCAGCCCAGCTCCACCAGGGTGCGCAGCAGCATGTAGAGGCTGGACTTGGGATAGCCGACGGCCTCCTGCACCGCGGCGAGCGAGTGCATGCCGGGCCGCCCGGCGAAGTATTCGAGGAGTTCAACGGTCCGCACCGCGGACTTGACCTGTGCCCCACCAGACTCGGCAACCGACATCGCCCTACGCCCCTTCCAGCCCACTTACGAAACCCTGCGACTCCTTGCCACACTGAACGCCCGGAAATAGAGTCGCTTCATATTCACGATCGGGAACTCTGTTCAGAATACCGAACAACTTCTGATGTGTGGCAGTGGAGCGGAAGGAATCACGGTGGCAGCAGCACCAGTCTGGAGCGTCGACCCCCGCACCGGGAACCCGCGTGAGCAGGTTGCGGTGGAGGCTACAGCGGAGGAGGTCGACCGCGCGGTCCGGGCCGCTCATGCGGTACGCGACTCGCTCGCCGACCGCACCGTGCGCGCCGCGTTCCTGCGTACCGCGGCCGATCTGCTCACCGAGGCCGGGGAACACGTCATCGAGGCCGCCGACGCGGAGACCGCACTCGGCCCGGCCCGGCTCACCGGCGAACTCGCCCGCACCGCGGCCCAGCTGCGGGCCTTCGCGGAGGTCGTCGACGAGGGTGCCTTCCTCGACATCCACATCGACCACGAGGACGCCACCAGGACCCCGCCCTGGCCCGACCTGCGACGCTACAAGATCCCGCTCGGGGTCGTCGCCGTGTACGCGGCCAGCAACTTCCCGCTCGCCTTCTCCGTCCCCGGGGGCGACACCGCGAGCGCACTGGCGGCCGGCTGCCCGGTCGTCGTCAAGGCGCACCCCGACCACCCCGCCACCTCCGAGCTGTGCGCCTCCGTACTGCGCCGGGCCGCGGCGCAGGTCGGACTGCCCGAGGACGTACTGATCCTGGTCCACGGCTTCGAGGCGGGCATCGAGCTGATCAAGCACCCGCTCGTCGCCGCCGCCGGCTTCACCGGCTCGGTACGCGGCGGTCGCGCCCTGTTCGACGCGGCGGCGGCGCGCCCCGCCCCCATCCCCTTCCACGGCGAGCTGGGCTCCCTCAACCCCGTCGTCGTCACCGAGGCGGCCGCCGCCGAGCGCGGCGAGCAGATCGGCGCCGGGCTCGGGGGCTCGATGACCATGGGCGCGGGCCAGTTCTGCACCAAGCCCGGTTTCGTCCTGGCCCCGGCCGGCGAGACCGGCGACCGGCTGCTGAAGTCCCTGACCGACACGGTCAGCGACACCGAGGCCGGGGTCCTGCTCGACCACCGGATGCGCGACGCCTTCCTCGCAGGCGTACGCGAACGGGCCGAACTCCCCGACGTGGAGGCCCCGGTCACCCCCGGCGCGGGCGGCGACCACACCGTCGCGGCCGGCTTCCTGACCGTACCGGCACACCTCCTCACCACCGAGGGCCCGCACGACGCGCTCCTGGAGGAGTGCTTCGGCCCCGTCACCGTCGTCGCCCGGTACGCCTCCGAGGACGAGATCACCGCTGTCCTCTCCCGGCTCCCCGGCAACCTCACCGCCACCCTCCAGACGGCCACGGACGGAGCCGACGCCGACGCCCCCGGACTCCTCGCGGCCCTCACTCCGCTGGCCGGCCGGGTCCTCGTCAACGGCTGGCCGACCGGGGTAGCCGTCGCCCCCGCCCAGCACCACGGCGGCCCCTACCCGGCCACCACCTCCACCTCCACCTCGGTCGGCGCCACCGCGATCGAACGCTGGCTGCGCCCCCTCACCTACCAGACGACCCCCGAGGCCCTGCTCCCGCCGGAGCTCCGCGACGACAACCCCCTGAACCTGCCCCGCCGAGTGAACGGCCGCCGCGCATGACCCCGCAACTCCCCGAACTCCCCTTCGACCTGAGCCCGTTCGGCCCCGAGGCCGACTGGACGTACGAGAACGGCGTACTGACCGGCCGGGCAGGCGCCCGCCAGGACCGCTTCGTACCGCCGGGCGGCGCCGCCCTCGACACCGTGAGCGACGCACCGCGCCTCCTCGGCCCCGCGCCCCGGGGCGACTTCCAGCTGATCGCCCGGGTGAGGGTCGGCTTCGCCGCGGCCTTCGACGCCGGAGTGCTCTACCTCCACGTCGGGGAACGGGAGTGGGCCAAGATCTGTCTGGAACTCTCCCCGGACCGCCCCACCGTCTGCACGGTCGTCACCCGCGGTCACTCCGACGACGTCAACTCCTTCGTCGTGGACGGCGACAGCTGCTGGCTGCGCCTAAGCCGCACGGGCAGCGCGTTCGCCTTCCACGCCTCGCCCGACGGCGAGAAGTGGACCTTCGTCCGCGTCTTCGCCCTCGGCGAGCCCGAGCAGGCAGCCGAGGCGTCGGTCGGCTTCCTCGTCCAGTCCCCGACGGGCGAGGGCTGCGAGGCGACGTTCGACCGGATCGCGTTCCGTGCGACGGGACTTGACGACCTGCGCGACGGCAGCTGAACCGCCGCACACACCCGTCCCGCACATCCGTCGCGCCATTGAACGAATGGGCGCGCATACTCAGCGGAACCGAGTACCGGCCCCCAACCCTCCGGCATCGCCGGAGGGTTGGATGGGCCGCATGGAAACCACGCCCGCCTCCGCCGAGCAGCGCACAGCAGACACCCGACGCGCGGACCGCAACATCCGCACGGCCTCCTGGTTCGCCCTGGGAATGCTCGTGCCCGTGCTGATCGGCTGCGTCCTCTTCGTGCTGAGTACGCCCCGGGCGTCCGGCTGCGTGACCTACGGCGAGGACTGCGCCACCGTCGCGGACTGGAGCCCCTGGTGCCCCGTGGCAGCAGTCGTGCTCGGCATCGCGGCGGTCGCCTGGCCGAGAAAGTGGCTGCCGTTCGCCTCCGCGCGTGGCTGGCTGCTGGGCCTGCACATCGCGGCGCAGTTCATGACGGCATCACTGATCCTCAGCTACGCCTGATGACACATCGGTCCAGGTCTCGCGACGCGACTGGGACAACGTCCCGACCCGGCAGCCCCCGGGCGTCCGCGACGGCCACGCACGTAGCCCGCCGACCGAGCCGTCAGCGCTCCAGGTGTTCTCGTGGTGCCCGTCCTGCATCGGCTGGAGCGAGGCGGATGCGGGCCGGCGCGTCGGCTACTTCGGCGGTCTCCTCACCGTCCGGCCCGTAGACCAGGCACATGTCCTTGTGGAGCGGCAGGAGCATGTGCAGGGCCTCGGTGAGACGCTGCTCGTTCAGCAGCAGGATCCCGACGCTGCGGCGCACTTGCGGCGAGGTCCTGTTGCGTGTCCGACGGGGAAAGGGAGGTCGAGACCTGTGCCGAAAGTGAAGAGGTTCGATCAGCGAGCGGTCGCACTCGTCGAGCTGCGGGGAACGCAGACCGAGTGCGAGATGTTTGAGGGCGCGCTGGCGGATCGTGGCTGGCCGGTGCTGGAGAAGCGCGGCGGCACGGCGAGTGTCGTCACCGTGCAACGGTTCTGGTACACGATCGAGGCGCGATTCCCCGGGAGCAGCATCAATGCGGTCAGGGGTGCCCGCGAGCGGATCGAGGTCATCTCCGACGAGCTGCAGTTGGACCTCAACGTCGAGGTGGCCGACCGTTTGGTCCGGGACCCGGTCGACCGGCCGCAGTGGTACGCGTACGACCGGCCGGAGGTGCATCCGCACACGGTCCAGTTGCCCCGGAGAGCGCGTTGGATGGAGCGGTGGAACACGTGGCGCGCCGAGACTCTCGGACTCCGTGACACCGGTCGGCTGATCACTGCAACGTCGCCGTCCGCAGCGCAGAATCTGGCCTCCCGGCCATTGCCCGGAGCCCGGCCCCAGCCGCGGCGGGTTGCGGCGCGGAGGTCTGGGGGTGCGACGCAGCAGGTACCGGTGGGCGTCGGCACGCGGCGCCGCTCACAGAAACAGCTCAGCTGGTTGTTCGTCCTCGTGGCGATCTGGTGCTGGGCAGGCGCGCGGATAGCCGACACGTGGCGGGGAGGGTTCGGCTCCTGGTGTGGATTCGGGCTGCTCGCACTCCTTCTGGTTCCCGCCGCAGTGGCTGTGATCCGTGGAGGGTTCCCCCAAGCCTCAGAGGCCAAGGCGCTGGCCGGAGCAGGCATCCTCGGGGCAGTTGGGGTCGGCCTCGGAGTGAACATGGTGCGTACGCAGCCGGAGGCCGGGGACGCGTCGCACGTCATCACATACCTCATGGCAGGCTTCGTCGTCTTCAACGGGATCCGTCTCCTCGTCCGCCAGTGGAGCTGGCGGGCCGTGGCTCCTTGGCTGATTCCAACGATCCTGCCGATCGTCCTTGGTCTTGTCCCGTCCGTTGGATTCGGCCTGCACGCCTTCTACTTGGACGCCTTCGATCTCAATGTCGAGGATGTCGATGTGCCGCATCTCTGGCAGTTCGTGGCCTCGGTCAAGTTCACGGCCGTGATGAACCTGTGGCTCGTCGCACTGGCCGGGCTCGGATACATGCTGCATCTGCACTGGCTTGTGCGAGAACGCTGGGTGGGATACGCATTTCTGCTCGTTCTCTCAGCCGTTCTTCTCCTTGAAGGGGCATGGGGCCTCGGGCTGGAACCAGCCGGCGCGGCGGGCCGTGATGCCGTCGCCACGGCGAAATCCGGGCGCACTCCGGTGCCATACTTCGGCATCGCCCCCGAGTGGGTCTGTGCCCACCCCATCGGTAAGGCGGAGGCGATCCCGGTCGACGGCGGTGAGTTCGTGCCCACCCGGCCGTATCTCAAGGTGGGCGACGCGGGCGGCACGGTCGTGCTGTGGGACGCGCGCAAGGAGCAGGGGCTCAAGGTGCCGATGAGCAAACTCCGTATCGTCCCGGCGGAGGAGCGCCCGGGGTCGTGCGGGTAGCGCCGGGCGGACCTTCGTTCAGGCTCCGGCCGCGTACCGCACGAAGTGCGTCCAGCCTGTGTGGGTGAGCGTCAGGTGAGGGAGGGATGCATCTTTCGAGTCGCGGACGAGGATCGCCTCTTCGGTAGAGGCCACCTCGATGCATTCGCCGCCCTCGTTGGAGCTGTAGCTGCTCTTGAACCACGAGATGTCTGCCGGGTTCTGAACGTGGACGTCCGGCTTCATTGGTCTTTCAGCAACCTTTCGATCAGAGCCGAGGACTCACGTGGTGTGAGTGCCTGAGACCGGATGCATCCATATCGTGCGGCCAGGATACGGACCTCCTCCGGATCGGTGATCAACCGGCTGATGTTCTGCACCTCAAGGTATCCGACCTGGGGTTTGCGCGTCGGTGTGAGAAGGATGAACGGGCCGGCCAGGCCCGCATGTTCAGGACGGTCGAGCGGCATGACCTGGAGCTCCACGTTGCGCAACCGGCCGAGCCTGATCAGCTCTTCGAGCTGCTCCTTGTGGACGTCCCATTCGCCGACCGGGCGTCGGAGGACTGCCTCCTCGATGATGCAGTTCACCATCGGGGCTGGTCGGTTCGTCAGAACCGCTTGTCTGGTCAGGCGCGCCGCCACGCGCTGCTCGATGAGTTCGTCGCCCAGTAGCGGCTTGCGCATGGCATACAGGGCGCGGGCATGTGTCTCAGTCTGGAAGAGGCCGGGCACCGTGTGGTTGCTGTAGTAGGAGAGTTCGACAGCATCAGCCTCCAGCTTCGCATAGTCGTTGAACCATGCCGGATACTTCACCCGCGCCCGTGCCTTCGCCCGCGCCACCTCCTCCTTCGTGGCTCGCAGCAGCCCGCCCGCCTCCAGCAGGTCGTCCGCCGCGTCCAGGAACTCCGGCTGTGGCATCCTGCGTCCCCGTTCCAGCGACCGAATCAGGTCCTCGCTGTACCCGAGCCGGTCGCCCACCTCCCGCTGGGTGAGGCCTGCACGCTCGCGCAGTAGCCGGAGCTGGCTGCCGATCACGCGGAACAGGTCCGCGGCCTCCTCCGAGTCGTCGTCGCCACCGATCGCACCGTCCATTTCCATGACTGCCCGCTCCCGTTCCTGAGGGCCGGTCGTGCACGTCGTCCCGTCACGGCGGACAGCCGGTACAGGTCGCGGTGCGTACCGGTACGCGCACGCTACGTACCGTTGTCGTTGCTGGTCGGCGTACGGCGAGTTGGCCACGCTGAGTGGCGTGACGAGTGAATCCGTGGAGATCGAAACTCCCCAACAGTCAACTTCCGCACAACAGTTCACACAGCTGTACAGTGCCACCCGCCGAGGTGCCCGCCTGGCTCGCCTGCTCGCCGTGGAGCAATTGGTGGCATGGGGATGGCTGCGTGACGGCGAGCGCATCGACGCGGCCGCGCTCGTCGTCGCCGAACTGACGGCGAACGCGGTCACGCACGGGCGGCTGGACGGGCGGGGCTTCCGGCTCGGGCTCGCCCTCCTCCCGGGCGGACGGCTGCGGATCGAGGTCGCGGACCCGCGCGGCGAGTGCCTCCCCGCCGCGTCCCGGGAAGCCGTTGATGGAGGCCGGGGGCTGCTCATCGTCGATGCCCTCGCGGCGGACTGGGGCGTACATCCGTACCCGCCGTCCGGCAAGACGGTGTGGGCAGAGGTCTCCGCGACGCGAACGGGCGCCGGGTATCGGGTGACATCTGCCAGTGATTGCGCACCCCGACCCGACAAGCAACGGGCCCCGGGCGGCGATTGATCACACCCGCACCTCGGCGTACCGGGAAAGGTGCCCATGGTCTGCCGATGGACGCCGAAGGCATGCGTGTTCCGTGGCTGATCCGACGATTTTCGGCCTCGATGGTGCAGTGGTGGACGTGATGGCGGTCTGGAGTTTTTGGACCGCCACGGTTTCCAGGAGGGCGGCCCACGGTGGCGCCGTACGACCCGTGTGCTGCCCCCTTCGGGGCCTGTTCGCCGGTCGGCCGGGCGGGGGTGAGGACCGCGTCGGCCGGCTCGAACACCGTGATCTGATACCAGGCATACCAGGCCAACAGCATCGGCTGTCCGGGGGCGATTTTTGGCGCACGATGTGCCACCGCGCAGTGCGGTGTACTACTAGATTGCCCAACGGCACCACGTGACCGACTATGACATGCCCCTGTCGTTCACCTGCTGATTTTCTGACAGTCAGTCACCATGCCTGGAATTCCCGGTGAAAGCCGAGTCCAGGCAGGCTGTCGGTCCGCACCACCGCGCCCGGCCGGGCTGACAGGGCTGGACGGTCGCGGCTTTCGCAGTATTTCCTGACCTGATCCGGTTGTCCGGGGACACCCCCCATGGGGCCGGCCGAGAGTATGAGGCACGTTCTGTGAAGGTTCGCACGAGGCGGTCGAGCGCTCTGATTGCCGGGGGATTGGCAGGGGTGCTGCTGGCGGGTTGCGGCTCCCAGGGTGAGATCTGGCCGTTCGACGAGGACAAGGGGAGGATGGTCGTCGGGATGTCCGACGGCATCCTCGCGACGGATCCGGCCGCGGGGTACGACCCGGGGTCCTGGCTGCTGTTCAACAATGTCTTCCAGTCCTTGATGAGCTTCCCACCCGGGGCTTCCACCCCTGTGCCGGAGGCCGCCGAGGAGTGTCATTTCTCGGACGGCAGCAAGACCTACACGTGCACCCTGCGTGGCGGGTTGAAGTTCAGCAACGGCAACAGCCTCACCTCGGCGGACGTCAAATACTCCTTCGACCGGGCGATCGGAATCAACGACCCGGCCGGCCCGGCGCCGCTGCTCTCCACCATCTCGTCGATCAGCACCCCGAGCGAGAAGACCGTCGTCTTCCACCTCAAGGTGCCCGATGCGATATTTCCCAGCAAGATCGCATCGGGTGCCGGTTCCATCGTGGACCGTCACGTCTATCCCAAGGACAGGCTGCTCAAGGGCGGCAAAACGGTTGGCTCCGGTCCCTACATGCTGGACTCCATCGACAAGTCGAAGGCCGTCTTCTCTGTCTACTCCGGCTACCACGGAACCGCCGAGGTGAAGAACTCCGGCGTGACGCTGCGACTCTTCCAGGGCGACCAGCAGGCCCTTAAATCCTCCCTGGAGAAGGGCGAGGTCGACGTCGCATACCGTGGCCTCACCGCCAAGGCGATAGCCGCCCTGGATGCCTCGCCCACCGCGGGGAAGGACGGCATCGACGTAGTCCAGGGCAGCAGCGCCGAGGTCCAGCACATGGTGTTCAACATGGCCGACCCCGTGGTCGGCAAGATCGGCGTGCGCAAGGCCATCGCCTATCTCCTCGACCGCAACGCCCTGTTGAGCGAGGTCTACGAGTCCACGGCGACGCCGCTCTACTCGATCGTCCCGGTCGGTATCACCGGGCACGGCACCTCC
Organism: Streptomyces sp. NBC_01224; assembly: GCF_036002945.1. Classification (NCBI taxonomy): domain Bacteria; kingdom Bacillati; phylum Actinomycetota; class Actinomycetes; order Kitasatosporales; family Streptomycetaceae; genus Streptomyces; species Streptomyces sp. NBC_01224. The sequence continues at coordinate 6,948,494 of NZ_CP108529.1, forward strand.
TTCTTCGACACGTACGGCGACGGCCCGCAGCCCCAGAAGGCGAAGGACGCCCTGAGGGACTCCGGTATCACCCGCAAGGTGAAACTCACCCTCTGGTCCACCCCGAGCCGTTACGGACCCGCCACCGACGACGAACTGCGGACCATCGCGGCTCAGTTGAACAAGAGCGGACTCTTCGACGCCAGGATGGAAACCGTCCCGTTCGACCAGTACGAGAAGGACATCGCCGACGGCGTGTACGGGGTTTACGTCAAGGGCTGGGTGCCGGACTATCCCGACCCCGACAATTTCACCCAGCCGTTCTTCGGCAAGGGCAACGTCCTGTCGAACAATTACGAGAACAGCGAGATAACCGATCAGATCATCCCGCAGACCTCGTCCATGACCGACCGCGCGAGCACTCGGCAGAAGTTCATCAAGCTGCAGGACATCGTGGCGCGCGAGCTGCCGCTCCTGCCGCTCTGGCAGGGCAAGCAGTACGCAGTCGCCCACGAGAACGTCCGGGGTTTGCAGAACTGCCTGGACACATCGACTGTCTTCCGGTTCTGGGAACTCAACACCGCGTATTAGGCACTGAGCCCCGGCAGTCCCCGTGACCGCCGGGGCTCTTGCGTGCCCGCGCTCGGGGCAAGCGGGGCGAGGCGGCCCAGCACGGTCGGAGTGAGAGGGAGCGCTTGCGGCGACGCGCTGAGCAGACCCGGCAACAGGGGCAGCAGAGCTCCGACGGCATCGAGGGCGACCTCGACGACCGCACCTGATCCCCGCCCTCCCTTGTGCTGGGTCGGGCCCGGCCCAGCACGCGTCGTTCCGGCATTCTCGAAGCTCCCGGCAGCTCAGTCGCTGTCCTTCGACGGGGCGGCCGGCCCGCCACGTGCCAGCCGGGTCGTTGCCAGTGCCGTCAGCGTCAGCAGTGCGACGCTGATCGCCAGGCTTGCCCGGAGGCCGTCCTCGAAGCCGGTCGCGACCAAGGCGCCGAACGCCGCCACGCCCAGGCCGCCAGAGACCTGGCGGGCGGCGTTCAGGACGCCCGCGGCGACACCGGCCCGGTCCGTCGGCACGGCCTCCATCATGGCCGCGGTCAGCCCCCTCCAGTGGCTGCTCCACCAGCGCATCGAGCGGGCCCGCGAACTGCTGGAGACCACCACCCTCCCCATGGATCAGGTCGCTCGCGCCAGTGGCCTCGGTACCGCCGACTCGATGCGCCAGCACATCCAGCGCCGCCTCGGCCTCACCCCGAGCGCGTACCGTGCCTCTTTCAGCAGGCTGACCGCGGCGCCGGTCGCGGCGGCCACGGTCTGATCCGGCCCTGGGCGGGTTCGGGCGTAGGGCGGCGGAGGCAGGACATGCGACGTGTGGTGCGGGGCTTCTGGGGGCCCCGGAAGGAGTCGGCCGAGGCGCTGACCAGGCGATGGAAGCTCACCCTGGACCAGCTTGCCGAGATCCTTCCGGCGGGTGGCCCCGGAGCTGTGTGGACGTGGCGGCAGATCCATTCGTCCGGGCCCGCCACTGATCTCGCGCCGGACGAGGACTCCCTCCACGCCGCTCTGCGCGCGGCCCGGGATGCCGACGGCTGGTCGGACCGCGTCGGGTTCGGGCTGCGACTCGTCCTCGCGGGCGAGCCGGGCTGGGAGATCGAGGTCAGCGGGAACGGGGGCGGCGTCTCGGAGTTCCTCCTCCAGTCGATGGTGATCGGTATCAGATCGCCGGACGACGCCCAGATCTCCGACGGGAATCTCCTTGCTGTTGTCGCCGAGGCGTGGGAGCCCGACTTCGGCGACGTCACCGACGACGACGTGCTCGACGCCTTGGAGGACGATGCGGGTTTCGTTGTCGGTGAGCCCTGCGTCGGCTGGGTCGGCTACCTCTCCCCGGCACGCGCGGCCCTGCTGCCGGAGGGCATGACGGCCGGGCACAAGGAGCTCCGCGTCGGAGGCGTCCTCCTCGACATCGCTCCGCGAGGCAACGTGCAGGACGTGCTGCGGGCCCATCTGCGGCTGCGCGACGCCGGTGCGCTGCAGCCGCTGCCGTGCCCGATGGACCGGGCCGTGCTGTGACCGTCCGGACCGGCGGGGCGACCGGCCCCCGCGCACCAGGGAATGAGGGCGTCCGCTCCTGTGTTGTCCACGGAGCGGAGGGTGGCTCCGCGCCGCCTGAGCTGTACGTACGAGAACACGGAGAGAAGAAGAGACATGCGCGTCGAGATCTGGAGCGACATCGCCTGCCCCTGGTGCTACATAGGGAAGGCCCGCTTCGAGAAGGGCCTGTCGGGGTTTGCCCACCGCGACGAGGTCGAGGTCGTGCACCGGTCCTTCGAGCTCGACCCCACGCATGCCAAGGGCGACACCGTGCAGGTGATCGACATGCTGGCGCAGAAGTACGGGCGCACCCGCGAAGAGGCGAAGGCCATGGAGGCGAACGTCGCGGCCAACGCGCAGGCCGAGGGGCTCGGCTACCTCACCGAGGGCCGCGACCACGGCAACACCTTCGACATCCACCGGCTGCTCCATCTGGCCAAGGCCCGAGGCCGCCAGGACGAGCTGCTGGGCCTCGCCTACCGGGCGAACTTCGCCGAGGAGCGTTCCGTCTTCGACGGTGACGTGCTGGTCGAACTGGCCGTCGAGGCCGGGCTCGACGCCGACGAGGCGCGTGCCGTCCTCGCCGACCCGGAGGCGTATGCCGCCGAGGTGCGGGCCGATGAGCGCGAGGCGTCCGAGCTCGGGGCCAACGCGGTGCCGTTCTTCGTGCTCGACCGTCGGTACGGGATCTCCGGCGGCCAGCCCGCAGAGGTCTTCGCCCAGGCGCTCGAACAGGCGTGGAAGGACCGGCCGCTGACCGCGATCGGCGGGGACGCCGCGGCGTGCGACGCCGACGGTGCCTGCGAGGTCCCGCAGCCCGGCAGCAACGCCTGAGCGCGCAGGCCGGCGCCGTCGCCCGACACCTCGCTCAGCTGCATACATAAGCATTGCTTGGATGCACCCCTTAACTCTTTGTAATTGACGATGAGTCAAGGGGGCTTCAGGCTGGGATCATGGAGACTACTTCGCTCAGCCGTGCGGGAGACGAGTTCGCGCCGGAGACCGCCTACCTCAACACCTCCACCTGTGGGCTGCTGCCCCGGCGCACCGTGGACGCGGTGAGGGCGCTCGCCGAGGCGATCGCCACGGGCCGCAGGGCCGGCTCCGGCGACTTCGAGGCGGTGGACGCGGCCCGGGCCGGCTTCGCCCGCCTCGTCGGAGTCGACGCCGACCGGGTCGCCACCGGCAGCTCGGTCTCCGTACACGTCGGGCTGATCGCGTCCTCGCTGCCGGCGGGGGCCGAAGTCCTGGTGCCCGAAGGGGAGTTCAGCTCCGTCGTCAGCCCGTTCGCGGTCCGTGGCGATCTCAGGATGCGTTACGTCCCGCTGGACGGGCTGGCCGACGCGGTACGGACCGGCACCGATCTCGTCGCCTTCTCCTCCGTGCAGTCCGCCGACGGCCGGATCGCCGATCTGGACGCGGTACGTGCGGCGGCCGCTGCCCACGGCGCCCGGACGCTGCTCGACGCCACCCAGTCGGCCGGCTGGCTGCCGCTGGACGCCGGGGCGTACGACTACACCGTCACCGGTGGCTTCAAATTCCTGCTCTGCCCGCGGGGTGCGTCGTTCCTCACCGTCACCGAGGAGGCACAGCGCACCCTGCCGACCGTCTTCGCCGCGTGGGTCGCCTCCGATGACCCCGGGAACAGCACGTACGGCCCGGCCGGGCGGCTCTCCCCGACCGCCCGGCGCTACGACGAACCGCCGGCCTTCCTCTCGTACCACGGCGCCGAGCACTCCCTCGCGCTGCTGGGCGAGGTCGGCATCGACGCCGTCCACGCCCACGCCACCGGGCTCGCCGCCCGCATGCGGGCCGGGCTGGCCGGACTGGGGCACGAGGCGGTGCCGGGGGAGTCGGCGATCGTGGCCGTGCCCGGACTCGGCGGGCGGGAGCCGGAGCTGGCGCGGGCCGGGGTGATGGTCTCGAACCGGGCGGGGAGTCTGCGCGCGGCCTTCCACCTGTACAACACGGAGGCCGATGTGGACCGTGCCCTGGAGGTGCTCTCCGTCTGAACCCGCCCGGATACCGGCCGGTCCCGTCCGGACGCCGGGGGATCAGCGGCGCTCGGGGCAGTCCTCGGTCTCGTGGCAGAGGTTCTCCTCGACCTTGGCGAGCAGTCGGGCCAGCTCCTTGCGTTCGGCCGGGTCCAGCCCGGCGAGGGTGTGCTCCTCCAGATTCGTCCAGGCCCGCTCGACGTCGGCGTGCAGCGCGCAGCTGTCGTCGGTGGCCTCGACCAGGACGGCCCTGCGGTCGCCCGGGTCGGGGCAGCGGCGGACGTGCCCGGTCTGTTCGAGGCGCTGGAGCATCTTGGTGACGGTGGAGGGGTCGAGGTCGACGGTCTTGATCAGCTCGGACTGGCGCACCGCACCCGCGTCCCACAGGTACATCATCAGGAACTCCTGGCCGGGGTAGAGCCCGAGTCCCTTGAGCAGCCTGCCCGCGGCGATCCGGTGCAGCCGGGCGACCCGTGAGACGGCATGGCTGACGGGGCCGCCGCGGGCGGCGCTCGGCAGCTCGGTACAGGCGGGATCGGCCTTCATCGGGACTCCTCGGGGTGGTGCCGGGCGGTGCTCCTGGTGGGTCGGGAGCGCGGAGCCGGTCGCTTTCTGCGAACTTTACCTTGGTCGGCCAATTAATGGGCTACAGTGGCGCACGGCACAGATAGTTGGCCGACCACATAATTTTTCTGGAGCTTCCATGACCACCGCATTCGACCCGATCGACCTGTCCGGTACCCAGCTCGCCAACCGCATCGCGATGGCCCCGATGACCCGCAGCCGGGCCGGTGAGGGCGGCATTGCCACGGATCTCGTCGCCGAGTACTACGCCCAGCGCGCCTCGGCGGGCCTCATCATCACGGAGGGCATCCAGCCGTCGGCGGTGGGCCAGGGCTACCCCTCCACTCCTGGGCTGCACAGTGCGGAGCAGGCCGCGTCCTGGCGCAAGGTCACCGACGCGGTGCACGCGGCGGGCGGCCGGATCTTCGCCCAGCTCATGCACGCCGGCCGGATCGGCCACCCGGACCTGCTGCCGGACGGGCTCACCCCGGTCAGCGCCTCGCCGCTCAAGCCCGCCGGTCAGCTCTACACCGGCACGGGGCTGGAGGACTTCACCGCACCGCGCGAACTGACCGGCGACGAAGTCCGGCAGACCATAGCCGACTTCGCGGCGGCCGCCCGTAACGCGGTCGACGCCGGCTTCGACGGGGTCGAACTGCACGGCGCCAACGGCTACCTCATCCACCAGTTCCTCGCGCCCAACACCAATCTGCGCAACGACGAGTGGGGCGGCTCCGACGAGGCCCGAATCCGGTTCGCCGTCGAGGTGGTCAAGGCCGTCGCCGCCGAGATCGGCGCGGAGCGGACCGGGCTGCGCATCTCGCCCGGAAACCCGTACAACGACATCGACGAGCCCGCGCCGGACGCCGTCTACACCGCGCTGGTACAGGAGATCGAGCCGCTCGGCCTCGCCTATCTGCACGTCCTGGAAGCGGCGAAGATCCGCGAACTGACCCTCGCGCTGCGCAAGCAGTTCTCCGGCACCTTCGTCCTCAACGCGCTGACGGACGGGCCGACCGGACCGGACGACCACTCGCTGATCGATGACGGGATCGCCGACATCATCTCCTACGGTGCCCTGTTCATCGCCAACCCGGACCTGCCCGCCAGGCTGAAGGCCGGCGGCCCGTTCAACACCCCGGACCCGTCGACCTTCTTCGGCGGGGACGCGAAAGGATACGTCGACTACCCGGCGCTGGACGCCGTCCAGTCCTGAGGCCGTGCGGGTCGCCGGGCTGCGGCCGGGGCCCGGCGTCCCCGAAGAGGTTCAGCACATCCTCCTGCAGCGCCCGCGCCCTCCCGCTAATCCCGGCCCGACTCCTCCAGCGGCGCACTGTGCCACTTCCACGAGGTGACCCGGGGATGGCCGGGCAGTTCGCCGCGGCCGGTGGCCCAGAGCAGGACGGCCCACCGGTCGGTGTCCTTGGGGGCGTCCGGGAACAGCCGGGCCAGTACCCGGTCGCAGAGATCGGCGGGCGGAGCCCAGGAGACATCCAGGCTCGCGGCGAGGTCATGCACGTGCACCAGGGTCTCCACGATGCCCATGGCGGCGAAGCCCTCCGGGTCGGACACCCCGTAGGAGTGGTACGAGCGGACCTCGGGCGAGGCCGTCCGTACCATCGCCGCGAGCAGCGCGCCGCTCGCCTCCAGCGTCTGGAGCAGTCCGGCGGGTCCGGCCGACCGGTCCGCGAAGATCGCGTTCACCGGACCGCCCTTGTGATCGGCGCTCCAGCGGTAGGGGACGTACGTGTCCAGCGACGGTTGCCGCGGGCCCAGCTGTGCCGCGTAGGAGAAGAGATCGTCGCTCAGGTGCTCGGCGGTCCCCCAGCAGTCCCACTCCAACGACCCGGCCGGGACCAGCCAGTTGTCCACCGAGGACTCCCGGAGCGTGTCGACCGCGAGGCGGACCGCGGTGGTCACGTCGTCCGCCGCGACCGGCAGCCGGGTCCCGGTCAGCGCAGCCCGTTCCGCCGCACTGCATTCGACACAGAACTCATTGCCCTCTGGATCGGCGAGCGTCGCCCAGCCCCGCCCGTTCGGCCTGCGGTGGTCGGCCACCAGGGTGGCGCCCAGGCCGAGCAGCCGCTCCACCTCCTCGTCGCGGGTGCGGTCCTGCGGCTGAATGTCCAGGTGCAGACGGTTCTTGGTGCTCTTCGGCTCCGGCACCGAGATGAACAGCAGCGCGGCACCGGGGGCCTCGACGAGTGCCTCGGGATCGCCGGGGGCGTCCTCGTCGGAGAGCGGGGCGCCGAGTACCCCGGACCAGAAACCGGCGAGCTTGTAGGCGTCGGCGCAGTCGATCGTGATGTGACGTACCAGTGAAGTCATGGGCCCCACTGTCGCCGCTCACGCCCGTCACGGTCCAACAGGTTTGGGCAGGGGGTGGGGCGACGCATGTCGCCCCACCCCCTGCCCGGTTCAGCGCGTCGACACGTCACTTCACCGGTGTGAAGTCCCGCGCCCCGATGAACTCCGGACGCCGCGCCGGTGCCGCGAACGGCTCCTCGGCCGCGTTCTCCACGCTGTTGAAGACGATGAAGACATTGCTGCGCGGGTACGGGGTGATGTTGTCCCCCGATCCGTGCATGCAGTTGCAGTCGAACCAGGTCGCCGAACCCGCCTTGCCCGTGAAGAGCTTGATGCCGTGCCGGTCGGCCAGCTTCGTCAGCGCCTCGTCGGACGGGGTGCCGGCGTCCTGCATCTTCAGGGACTTCTTGTAGTTGTCCTTCGGTGTCTCGCCCGCACAGCCGAGGAACGACTTGTGCGAACCGGGCATGATCATCAGCCCGCCGTTGGTGTCGTGGTTCTCGGTCAGCGCGATCGACACGGACACCGCCCGCATGTTCGGCAGGCCGTCCTCGGCGTGCCAGGTCTCGAAGTCCGAGTGCCAGTAGAACCCCGAAGCGCCGAAGCCCGGCTTGACGTTGATCCGGGACTGGTGGACGTACACGTCGGAACCGAGGATCTGACGGGCCCGGCCCACCACGCGCTCGTCGCTGACCAGCCGGGCGAAGACCTCGCTGATCCGGTGGACCTCGAAGACCGACCGTAGCTTTTGCGACTTCGGCTCTATGACCGAGCGCTCGTCGGCCCGCACCGCCGGATCGGTGATCAGCCGGTCCAGTTCGGCGTGGTAGGCGGCGACCTCGTCCGGTGTGATCAGCTGGTCCACACCGAGGAAGCCGTCGCGCTCGAAGCCCTGCAGATCCTTCACGGCGACCGGCCCCGGGGCGCCGGGCGGGGACCAGATGACCGGGTCCTGACGGGGCGTGATCATCTCGGCTGCGCCGCGTGTGGGGTACAGGTCGGCGCGTACATCGGTGGTCATGGTTCAGCCCTCCTCGGTCAGCAGTGGGTAGACACCGTTCTCGTCGTGCTCCTCCCGTCCGGTGACCGGAGGGTTGAAGACGCAGACACAGCGGAAGTCGGTCTTCGGCCGCATGGTGTGGTGCTCATGGCCGTTCAGCAGGTACATCGTGCCGGGGGTGATCCAGTGCTTCTCGCCGGTCTCGTCATTGGTGAGCTCGGCCTCGCCCTCGACGCACAGGACGGCCTCGATGTGGTTCGCGTACCACATCGACGTCTCGGTACCCGCGTACATCGTGGTCTCGTGGAGCGAGAAGCCCACCTTCTCCTGGGCGAGCACGATGCGCTTGCTCTCCCAGGTTCCGGAAGCGGCCTTCACATGTCGGTCGGTGTTCTCGATGTCACTGAACGATCGGACGATCACGGTGGGTCGGTGCCTTTCTCTCTGCGGCGGTGTTTCTCGTCGGACCCGCGTTGGGGGCGGGTCCGGGATCAGGCGGTTTCGCGGACTGCGCGGGCCAGGGTCCGCAGGCCCTCGTCCAACTCCTCGGGGGTGACGGTCAGCGGCGGCAGCAGCTTCACGACCTCGCTCTGCGGACCGGAGGTCTCGACCAGGAGGCCCAGCTCGAAGGCGCGGGCGCAGACCGCGACGGCGCGCGACTTGTCGGTGAACTCCATGCCCCAGACCAGGCCGCGGCCCCGGAACTGCGCACCGAGCCGGGCGTGTTCGTCGCAGATCGCAAGGAGCGCCTGCTCGATCTGCTCGCCCCGGGCCAGGGTCTGCTTCTCCATCTGTCCGTCCGCCCAGTAGGCGTCCAGCGCGGCGGCGGCCGTGACGAACGCCGGGTTGTTGCCGCGGAAGGTGCCGTTGTGCTCGCCCGGCCCCCAGATGTCCAGCTCCGGTTTGAACAGACAGAGCGACATGGGCAGTCCGTAGCCGCTGATGGACTTGGACAGGGTGACGATGTCGGGGGTGATGCCGGCCTCCTCGAACGAGAAGAACGCCCCCGTGCGGCCGCAGCCCATCTGGATGTCGTCGACGATCAGGAGCATGTCGCGGCGGTGGCACAGGTCGGAGAGCGCCCGCAGCCACTCGGGGCGCGCCACATTGATGCCGCCCTCGCCCTGCACCGTCTCGACGATCACGGCGGCGGGGTGGTTGAGACCGGAGCCCTGGTCCTGAAGGAGCCGCTCGAACCAGAGGAAGTCGGGTACCCGGCCGTCGAGGTAGTTGTCGAACGGCATCGGGGTGCCGTGCACCAGCGGGATACCGGCCCCGGCCCGCTTGAAGGCGTTTCCGGTGACGGCGAGCGAGCCCAGCGACATGCCGTGGAAGGCGTTGGTGAACGAGACGATCGACTCGCGCCCCTTCACCTTGCGGGCCAGCTTCAGCGCCGCCTCGACCGCGTTGGTGCCGGTCGGGCCGGGGAACATCACCTTGTACGGGAGATCACGCGGGCGCAGCACGTTGTTCCGGAAGGACTCCAGGAAGGCGCGTTTCGCGGTGGTGGCCATGTCGAGGCCGTGGGTGATGCCGTCGCGCTCGATGTAGTCGATCAGCGCGCGTTTCAGTACCGGGTTGTTGTGGCCGTAGTTGAGAGATCCGGCGCCGGCGAAGAAGTCGAGGTAGGTGTGGCCGTCCTCGTCGGTCAGACGGGCGCCCTGCGCGTGGTCGAACACTGCGGGCCAACTGCGGCAGTAGCTCCGTACCTCCGACTCCAGGGTCTCGAAGACACTCAGCGCGGGCGGGGTGATGGTCACAGGGAATCTCCTGCTTGAGGGGGGTGTGACGGGCAGCGGTGTGCTCAGGTGCGGAACAGGCCGATGCGCTCGGATGTGGAACAGGCCGATGCGCTCAGGCGTGGAACGGGCCGATGCGGTACAGCACTTCCGGCAGATGCGTTCCCTCGGGGAACAGCTCACCGTCGAAGAGCACTTCACGCTCCAGGGCCACGTCGTGGCGCAGCGCGTAGGAGGTGAACAGCCGGTCCGACGCGGTGTTGTCCGGGGTGACGGTCGTCTCGACCGAGGCCAGGCCCTGCGAGGCTGCGACCCGCGAGGTCAGCGCGTCCAGCAGCTTTCCCGCCAGTCCGGTCCCGCGGTGGCCGTGATCGACGGCCACCTGCCAGACGACGAGTGTCTCGGGGCGGTCCGGCCGGAGGTATCCCGTCACGAAGGCAACGGGCCCGCCGGTCTCGTCGCGGGCGACCACGGAGGTGGCCGCGAAGTCACGGCACCACAGCAGGTAGCTATACGAGGAGTTGAGGTCCAGGACCTCGGAGTCGCGGGCGATGCGCCAGATCGCGGCTCCGTCCTCCACTCGTGGGGTGTCGATGGTGAGGAATTCACTTCGGGCACTTGCAAAATCTGCTGGTGCGGCGGTCATGTGAATTGAATTTACCCAGCAAATTCTGAAATTGCATCGACGCAAGGGGTTGGGTGGGGCGATCCTCTATGTTATCACGCGGGCGCGTGCACCGGCGCGATCCGGCCTCACTTTCTTATGTTTTGGGTGCTATTTATCCGGCATAACGGCCGCGATGTGGAGTCGGTCACAAGGTCGTAACTCTCGGGTGACGCAACGGAATTGTGTGGATCCGGCTTCTGGAAACTTGGGCGTTTAGGGTCCGGGAAAGCGGGCAGAAGAATGCGGGGAGCTGCTCTGAATAAAGCAGCTCCCCGCATTTATGGAATATTGACGTTCCGGTGCGCTTCTACTCGCTCGGCCAGGTTTCCGAAACGGCTTTGCGGGCAGTTTCGAAGTCGACCTGCCGGCCCGCATCGGCCAGCGCCGCCCCCAGAGCCGCGAGCGAGGACTGCACCGCGCCCCGCGTCGCATCCACACCGTAGTGATTGACCCGGATCATCTCCTTGGACAGTGCACCGCCGCCCGCGATCAGCGGCAGCGACGGGTCGGCCGCGAGTGCCCGCGCGACCAGCTCGGAGGCGTCGACGCCCGCCGGGGCGCGCAGCGTCGTCGCGACCGGCGCCGCGTCCTGCGCCTCGTGCACATACGGCGACAGACCGCCGCCGAGCGCCACCGCACCCGCACGCGTCGCCGCGGCAGCCGAGGCATGCCGGGCCATCAGCGCGTCCAGGCCCTCGGACTCGATCCGTTCCACGCAGGCCTCCAGGGCCAGCATCTCCAGCTGGGCGGGGGCGTGCAGCAGCGCTCTGCGACCGCCGTCGATCCAGCGCTCCTTCCAGTCCAGGAGGGAGAGGTACGAGCGGCGCGGGGCCTGGGGGTTGGCGGCGATCCGCTCCCAGGCCCGCTCGCTCACCGACACCGCCGACACCCCGGCCGGCCCGCCCATCGCCTTCTGCGCGCCGATCACACAGAGATCGACGCCCCACACGTCCGGCAGCAGCGGCTCGGCGCCCACCGAGGCGACGGCGTCCAGCATGAACAGCGCCCCGTGCGAACGGACCACCTCACCGATCTCCGCGACCGGATTGGTGTTGCCGGTCGCCGCCTCGGCGTGGACCAGGGAGACGAAGTCGATCTCCGGGTGCTCGGCCAGCGCCCGTGCGACCTGGTCGGCGGTGACCGCCGTGTGGAACGGAACCGCCAGATCGACGACATTGGCACCGCAGTCCCGCAGCCAGTTCCCGAAGGTCTGTCCGTACGGTCCCGTGACGACGTTCAGCGCGGTCGAGCCGGGCCGGGCGCCGCCCCGGATGCAGCCTTCGAGGGGGAGCAGCGCCTCGCCCTGCATGATGACGACGTCCTGCTCGGTAGCGAGGAGGCCGGCCACCCGCTTCTCGATGGCCGCGAAATGCGCGGCGGTGAGCGGGGTGAGGTCGAGGAAGGGGTGCGTCACGGTGGTGCTCTCTTCGGATCGGGCCGGTGCGCCGCGGTGCGGCGTACGGACAGTGCTTCCGTCGAAGCGTACCCAGGGCGCCGGGCGGTGCCTCGTACAGTGCTGCTCATGAGTGATCACAGGGCACCGCAGGTGCTGCACGTGAAGGGGCGGGTGCTCGTCGGACCGGAGGACGTCCGCGACGAGCTCTGGGTCGTCGACGGACGGATCTCGTACGGGAGGCCGGCCGGTGCGGACGAGGCGGTGACCGTCACCGGCTGGGTGCTGCCGGGGCTGGTCGACGCCCACTGTCATGTCGGGCTCGACCATCACGGCGCCGTCGACGCGGCGACCAGCGAGAAGCAGGCCATCGCCGACCGGGATGCGGGCGCGCTGCTGCTGCGGGACGCGGGTTCGCCGTCCGACACCCGGTGGATCGACGACCGCGAGGACCTGCCGAAGATCATCAGGGCCGGCCGCCATATCGCCAGGCCCCGCAGGTACACCCGGAACTACGCCTACGAGATCGAGCCGGACGAGCTGGTCGCGTACGTCGCCCAGGAGGCGCGCCGCGGCGACGGCTGGGTGAAGCTGGTCGGCGACTGGATCGACCGGGAGGTGGGCGATCTGACCGCCCTCTGGCCGCGCGAGGCGGTCGGGGCGGCCATCGCCGAGGCCCACCGGCTCGGAGCCCGGGTCACCGCGCACTGCTTCGCCGAGGACTCGCTGCGCGATCTCGTCGAGGCCGGCATCGACTGCATCGAGCACGCCACCGGGCTGACCGAGGACACCATTCCGCTCTTCGCCGAGCGCGGTGTCGCGATCGTCCCCACGCTGGTCAACATCGCCACGTTCCCCTCGCTCGCGGCGGGCGGCGACGCCAAGTTCCCCCGCTGGTCCGCCCATATGCGACGGCTGCACGAGCGGCGTTACGACACCGTGCGCGCCGCGTACGACGCCGGGATCCCGGTCTTCGTCGGCACCGACGCGGGCGGGGTGCTCGCCCACGGGCTGGTGGCGGACGAGGTCGCCGAGCTGGTGAAGGCGGGCATCCCGGCCCTGGACGCGCTGTCCGCGACGACCTGGGGTGCGCGTCGGTGGCTCGGGCGGCCGGTGCTGGAGGAGGGCGCACCGGCGGACCTGGTGGTGTACGACGAGGACCCGCGGGCGGACGTACGGGTGTTGGCGGCGCCGCGACGCGTGGTGCTGAACGGGCGGGTGATCGGCTGAGGGACGGCTCACGGAGCCGCCTCCCGACCGGGGTGTGCCATGTTGACAGGCGGTTACCGAGGCCTTGCCGTGTCGTTGAAACACTCTTGCGCGCACCCCGGCGCACTCGGTCTCCGCGCCGTCCGCGCTCAGTGGATCGGGTGACCCCGAGGAACGAACGTACCGAGATATTCGAATACAGACGCGAAAACCCCCCTTTGGAGTGAACTCACGTCAGGTGTCTGCCAGTTCACCCTCCGTGCGTAAAGCTTTCGGGGTCGAGGTCACCGGTGCCCGCGATGTCCCCCATTGGACGGCGCCGGTGGCTCCATGTCTCTTGTGGGGGTTCCACCATCTTGAACAGCAACACCTTCCGCCTGGCCGCCCTGGCGGTCGCCGCCGCTCCCGTCGCCCTGCTGGTCGCCGTCCCGGCGCAGGCCGCCACCGCGACCACCACGACCACCGGCGACGGGAAGGCGAGCGCGGTCGTGCTCCGTACCGCACTCGACGTCTCGCTCCTGAACAAGACGATCGATGTGCCGCTCAAGGTCACGCTCAATGAAGTGCAGGCACCCGCCAGCGCCGACAAGACCGCGCTGAGCGTGCGGCTCGACGGGGTGGACCACGGACAGCCGTTCAGTGTGCTGAGCGCCGATGTGGCCACCGCCAGGGCGACCGTCGGCAAGCACAGGGCCGAGGGCTACAGCAATCTCGCGAAGGCCCGGGTCCATGTGCCCGGACTGCCGCTGCTCTCGCTGATCGAGGTCGAGAAGGTCACCTCCAAGGCGGTCTGCGAGGTGGGCAGGAAGCCGGTCGCCGAGTCGAACGTGCTGGGGCATGTGTCGGTCCTCGGCAAGCGGATCACCCTCACCGCGGGCGGTACAACGCAGTTGAAGGTGCCGGGCGTCGGTGAGGTGACCCTCGACCTGTCGAAGACGCACACCACCTCGCGCACCGCAGCGGCGGCCGCGCTTCAGCTGAAGGTCTCGGTCAACCCGCTCAAGCTGAATGTCGCCGATGTGCAGGGTGAGGTCACGCTCGCCGAGGCGACCTGTGAGACGCCGAAGTCGACCGGAGGCGGCGGCAACGGCGGTTCCGGCAACGGGGGCTCCAGCAACGGCGGTTCCAGCGGTGGCGGTTCCAGCGACGGCGGTTCCGGCAACGGCGGGACGAGTGGCGCAGGCACCTCGGGCAGCGGTGGCAGCACGTCCGGGGGTACGGGCGGCGACGGCGGCGATGTGAAGCCCCAGACCGGCACCGGCCACGCCCCGGCCGTCGACTCCAACCTCGCGGAGACGGGCGGCAGCTCCACGACCCCGTACATCGCGGGCGGCGCGGCCGTGCTGCTGGCGGTGGGCGCCGGGGCGATGGTCGTGGCCAGGCGCCGCGCCCAGGACTGACCCCTCGACCAAGGCCCGAGGGGGGCAGTCGTAGGTCAGGAGGGGAGCGGGGAGCGGCGTTCGCGTGACGGAACGCCGCTCCCCGTGAGCGTGAGGAATGCCGCTCCCCATCGGCGTGGGACGGAGCGTGGCCGTCCCGTCAGCGTGTGACGGCGGTCAGCGTCTGCAACGCCTGGTCGAGTGCCTGCAGGAAGCGGTTGGTCGTCGTACGGTCGCGTACCGCCAGCCGCAGCCACTGCGTACCGAGCCCCGGAAACGTATCTCCACGCCGCGCCGCGAAGCCCAGCGCCCGCAACCGCTCCCGTACCTCGGCGGCACCCTCCAGTCGCACCAGGACGAACGATCCCTCGGCCGGTTCCACCACCCGCACTTCGGTGAACTCCCTGAGCCCCGCGACCAGATGGTCCCGGTCCACCGCGATCCGCTCCGCCGCGGCAGCCGCCTCGGCCAGGGCCCGCGGCTCCATGCACGCCTCGGCCGCCGCCAGCGCCGGGGACGACACCGGCCACAGCGGCTGAGCCTCCTCCAGCGCGCGGATCGTCTCCGGGGCGGCCACTGCGTAACCGATCCGCAGCCCCGCGAGCCCCCAGGTCTTGGTGAGGCTGCGCAGCACCACGAGCCCCGGGACGTCCGTACGCCCGCACAGCGCCTCGCGCTCGCCCGGCACCGCGTCCATGAACGCCTCGTCGACCACCAACGTCCGTCCGGGGCGCGCCAGTTTCTCCAGCACGGCCGCCGGATGCTGGACCGATGTGGGGTTGGTCGGATTGCCGACCACCACCAGGTCCGCGTCCTCGGGCACCGCCGCCGGGTCCAGCCGGAAATCGTCCTCGGCCGACAGCAGTACCCGCCGCACCTCGTGCCCGGCCGCACGCAGCGCCGACTCGGGCTCGGTGAACTGCGGATGGATCACGACCGGGCGGCAGGCCGGCAGCGCCCGTGCGATCAGCACGAAAGCCTCTGCCGCACCCGCCGTCAGCAGCACGCGCTCCACCGGCAGCCCGTGCCGGGCCGCGACCGCCGCCCGCGCCGGACGGCCGTCCGGGTACGCGGCGAGCGTGCCCAGCGACGCGGCTATCCGCGCCTTCAGCCAGGCCGGGGGCGTATCGGCCCGTACGTTGACGGCGAGATCGGTCAGATCCCGGCCCCGTACTTCCGCGTCACCGTGGTGCCGCAGATCGTGCGTGCCCGCGCCTGTCGCGTCGGGTCTTTCAGTGGGAGTGTGCATGACCGCCGTGGGGGTGGTGGTGATGATGGCCGTCGTCGTCGGGGTGGAAGTGCGGCTGCTGCGGCAGCCCCACCTTGTCCTCGAAGCCCGGCAGCGCGATCCGGTACACGCATGAGTCGCAGTTCATCCGCAGATCGCCCTTGACGGCCTCCCGGTAGCGCTCCATGACCAGGTCGTACAATTCCTCGGCCGCACCGATGACTTCGGCCGAGCGGACATCGAGCTCCGGGTGGGCGGCGGCCCACTCCTCGGTCTGATGACGCACCCGGTCCGGCAGGATGCCGGTGAAGAGGAAGTACGGCAGAACGACTATGCGCCCGGCACCCAGCTTCACGCAACGGTCGAGACCGGACGGCACGTCCGGCGCCGCGAGCGAGACGAACGCCGTCTCCACCCCCGCGTAACCACGGCCCTCCCAGAACAGCCGCGCCGCCTTGTACACCTCGGCGTTGGCGTCCGGGTCGGTCGAACCGCGCCCGACCAGCAGCACCGTCACCTCGGACCGGTCGGTGTCGCCCAGCACCGCGTCGACCCGGCGCTCCAGCACCTTCAGCAGCGCCGGGTGCGGGCCGAGCGGACGGCCGTAGGTGTACGAGATGCCTGGGTGGCGCTCCTTCTCACGGGCCAGCGCCGCCGGAATGTCCCCCTTGGCGTGCCCGGCCGACACCAGCATCAGCGGCACGGCGGCGAAGCGCTGCACACCGCGCTCGACGAGCTCGGTCACGGCGTCGCCGAGCGGCGGCGGGGACAGCTCGATGAAGCCGCCCGCGACCGGCAGTTCGGGGTGGCGCTCGCCCAGTTCGGTCACGAAGTCACGGAACGCCGCGGCCCCGCCCTCGTCCCTGGTGCCGTGACCGGCGATGAGCAGTGCGGGCTGGGTGGACGCGGTGGTCACAGGTTCTCCTCGGTGTGCGTGGGGGGTACGGGGTGGTACAGCAGGGCGTTGAGAGCGGCGGCCGCGACCGCCGAGCCACCCTTCTCGGACACATTGCTCACGGCGGGCAGACCGCTCTCGCGCAGCGCCGCCTTCGACTCGGTCGCGCCGACGAAACCGACCGGAAGCCCGATGACGAGCGCGGGCGCGGCATCGAGGACGAGCAGCTCCTCCAGCGCGGTCGGCGCATTGCCGATCACCCAGATCGCGCCGGGTCCGACCCGCTCGTACGCGAGCCGGATCGCATGTGCCGAACGGGTCAGCCCGGGACCCGACCTGGCCTCCTTCAGACGGCACACGGTCTCGCGGCGGGTGATGCCGGCCGCGACCATCTCGACATCGGTGACGACCGGCGTACCGGCGTGCAGTGCCGCATGTGCGACGACGAGCGATTCCTCGTCGCAGACCAGGTCCGTCGCGTACTCCAGATCCGCCGCGGAGTGGATGACCCGCTCCACGACGGCCCGGGTCAGCGGTGCGAAGTGCGAGGTGTCCAGGCGGGCGCGCAGCCGCCGGAACGACTCCTGCTCGATGGGGTGAACGGTTCTCTCCCAGGGCCGGTTCACTCGGCTCCCTCCTGTGCCGGGGCCGTGGTGGCCGACTGCCATCGGTAGCCGCGCGGTGTCACCATGCGGCCCGCGATCTCCCGGGTGGCCGTGTTGCCGACCGTCACGACCGTCATCATGTCCACCGTCGCCGGGTCCAGACCGGCGAGCGATGTCACCCGGCTGCTCTCGTCGGGGCGCGAGGCATTGCGCACGACACCGACCGGTGTCGCCGGTTCCCGGTGCTCGGACAGGATCGACAGGGCCTTCGGGAGCTGCCAGTCGCGGCCCCGACTGCGCGGGTTGTAGAACGTCACGATGATGTCGGCCTCGGCCGCGGCCCGTACCCGGCGCTCGATGACCTCCCACGGAGTGTGCAGATCGGAGAGGCTGATCGATACATGGTCGTGGCCCAGCGGGGCGCCCAGGATCGCGGCAGCCGCCAGCGCGGCCGTCACCCCCGGCACGCCCACCACATCGATATCGGCGCCGGCCTCGGCGAGCGCGGGCGAGGCCATCGCGTACACGCCCGCGTCACCGCTGCCGATCAGCGCCACCGCATGCCCCTTGCGCGCCTCGGCGACCGCCGTACGCGCCCGCTCCTCCTCGGCGCCGAGCCCCGACTCCAGGATGGTGGTGCCGGGCCGCAGCAGGTCCCTGATCTGGTCGACGTACTGATCGAGCCCGACCAGCACCGAGGCCCGCCGCAGCTCCTCGCGGGCCCGCGGGGTCAGCAGATCGCGCGCACCCGGGCCGAGCCCGACGACGGCCAGGCGCCCGCGCGGGCTGCGGCGAACCACCGCACAGGTGGCCATCGCGGCCCGTCCCACAGGGTTCGACTTCCGCTTCGGTACGAGGAGTTCACCCCCCGCGGCGAGCGCGGCGGCCTCCGCGACGGAGGGCGTACCGACGGCGGCGAGCGGCGCGCCGGACGGATTGGGCACCTCGATACCGGCCAACTCCTCGGCAGCGTACGTCCGCAGCGGTACGCCGAGCTGCGAGGCCGCGGCGACGATCCCCGGCTCGTCCGCCTTCGCGTCGACCGTCACCAACTCCACGATGCTCAGCGGCGACAGCCCGGCCTCGTGCAGGGCGTCCCGGATCAGCCCGACGACCTCCTCGACCGGCGCGCCCTTGGACGCGCCGACCCCGACAGCGAGCGACGCGGGCCGCAACACGGCGGCCTGCGAACCGAGTTCAACGATCCGGTCGGTGACATGCAGCACCGCAGCACCCCCGGCACCGGCGGCCATGTTCGGCGGCAACGGCGGCAACGGCCACACCGCATCCGCCCGCAGCTCCACCCCCGCCCCGTCGAGCATCGCGCGCGACACCCCCGCCACGTCGCCCTCCACGGGGAGGCCCAGCATGTCCAGCCCCGGCACCCCCACCGCGTCCGTCGCCGTAGTCACGACCGGCGCCGCGCCCAGCACCTCACCGACCGCCCCGGCCAGGGCGTTCGCCCCGCCACCGTGCCCGCCGAGCAGCGCCACCGCATGGCGACCCGCCTCGTCGACACAGACGACACCCGGGTCCGAGGACTTGTCCGACAGCAGCGGCGCGAGCAGCCGCACCACGGCCCCCGTCGCCAGGAAACACACCAGCTGCTCGCACTCGGCGAACGCCCGCTGCACGGCCTCGCGCACCGGTCCCTCGTAGACCACGGTGCGGCCGGGCCAGGCCGCGGCCAGCCGGTCGCGGGCGACGGTGCCCGCCGCCGTGGCGGAGATCAGGCCGATCACTGGGTTGCTCCTTCACTTGCACGGACCGCGGGGCGGGTGCCCCACAGCAGAAAGACCGGGTTGGTCGCGGCGAGCCGCGTCACCTCACCGGGCAGCGGCGCCAGCCGGGAGGACTGCAGCAGCACGCCCTCGGGCACGAGCCCGGCACCGGCCAGCGCCGCACGGACCTCCGGCACCCGGTCCAGCGCCGCCAGCGCCACCACCACCGAGCGCCGCGCCCGCCGGGCGCACGCCGTCACGATGGCGGGCAGCTCACGCCCGCCGCCTCCGATGAAGACCGCGTCCGGGTCGCCCAGGCCGTCGAGCACGGCGGGCGCGGAGCCGTGCACCGCGTGCACATACACCGCGTGCGCGGCCGCGTTCGCCCTGATCCGCTCGACCCCGTCCGAGGTCTTCTCCACGGCGACGGCGGCCGCGCCGAGCCGCGCGCACTCCACCGCGACCGAACCCGAACCCGCACCGATGTCCCACACCAGGTCACCGGTGCGGGGTCCCAGCCGGGCCAGCGCCAGCGCCCGCACCTCGAACTTGGTGATCATCGAGTCACGGTGCTCGAACTCCGTCTCGTCCAGCGCCCACCGGCCGGGCCCGGCGGACGGCCCCGCGACGGTCCGCACCGGGGAGAGCACCCGGGACTCGTCCAGACACAGCACCACACTCACCGGATCCGGCCAGTCGCGGGCCACCGCCTCGGCAGGGGTCAGCCGCTCGATGCGCTCCCGCTCCGGATCGCCGAGCGCCGTCGCCACGACCAGGGTGCGCGCCTCGGCTCCGTGCACCAGCCCGGCCGCCAGCTCCGCGGGCCCGGCGCCGGGCCCGGTCAGGACGGCCACCTTCGGGTGCGCCAGACACGCGTTCACCGCGGTACGCGCGTCGCGGCCGTGCGCACTGACCACGACCGCGTCGTCCCACGCCAGCCCGAGCCGGGCGAACGCGACCGCGACGGAAGGCGAACCCGGCCGCACATCGAGCGCACCCGCCCCGAAACGCTCGGCCAGCGCCCGTACGATCCCGAAGAATCCGGGGTCGCCGGAGGCCAGCACGACCACCCGCGCCCCGCCCCCGTGCGCCTGCTCCGCGATCCGGTCGAGCGCCGGCGCCAGCGGACCGAGCACGATGCGCTCGGCCTGCTCCGGCGGCCCCGCGGCTTCCAGATGACGCCGGGCGCCGACCACCAACGTGGCCACGGCCAGCGCTTCCTGGGCCTCGGGACCGAGCGGCTCGCCCGTCCCCGTGCCGAAGACTCGGATCATGAGCCGGACCGCTGGGCGCGCAGTTCGGCCCGCGCCGCCTTGTCGGCCTTGCGGAAACCGTGGAAGTGCCCCGGGTGGTAGAGGTGCGAACGTGTCCCCGAAGCCGAAAGCGCCGGGCCGACCAGGAAGAGGGTGTGCTTCCAGAGCTTGTGCTCCTTGACCGTCTCCTCCAGGGTCTCGATCGTGCAGTGCAGGATCAGCTCCTCCGGCCAGGTCGCCTGGTACGCGATCACGACCGGCGTCGACGTCGGATAGCCGCCCTCCAGCAGCTCCTGGGTGAGCTGCCCGGACCGGGCAGCCGACAGGAACAGCGCCATCGTCGTGCCGTGGCGCGCGAATTCCCGTACCTCCTCGCCCGGCGGCATCGGCGTCTTGCCGCCACCGAGACGGGTCAGGATCACGGACTGCGCGACCTCCGGAATCGTCAGCTCCCGCTGCGCGATCGCGGCGACGGCCGAGAACGACGACACCCCCGGCACGATCTCGACCGCGACCCCCAGCCCGGCACACCGGTCGACCTGCTCCTGCGTGCCGCCCCACAGCGCCGGGTCGCCGGAGTGGATACGGGCCACCTTCAGCCCCTCGGCGGCCGCGCGTTCGTACACGGCGACGACCTGTTCCAGCGACATCTGCGCCGAGTCGAGGATCTCCGCGCCCTCCCGGGCATGCTCGAGAACCTCCGCCTGCACCAGGCTCGCTGCCCAGATGACGATGTCGGCATCCGCGATGGCCCGCGCCGCCCGGAAAGTCAGCAGATCGGCGGCGCCGGGGCCGGCACCGACGAACGTCACTTTGCCGTGGGTGGGCGCGGCGACCGTGCCGGCTGCGTCGACTGCTTCGGACATGGGACGGGGTCCTTTCGGGAAACGGGAAAACTGGACAGAAGGGTGGGACGGACGGCAGGGCGCGGTGAGATGCGCGCACCGGGGTCAATCGGCTAGCAAGAGCGCATGGCGGTGTTCGTGGCGCTCGGCGCGTTCCTGATGACCCTGGCCGGCGGCTGGGTCGCCCAACGCGTCACCGACCGCCGCCACCTGGTGCTCGGCTTCGCCGGCGGACTGATGCTCGGCGTGGTCGGCCTGGACCTGCTGCCGGAGGCGATCGACGCCGCGGGCGATCCGGTCTTCGGCGTCCCGGCGGCCCTGCTGCTGTTCGTGGGCGGCTTCCTGGTCGCCCACCTGGTGGAGCGTCTGCTCGCCGTACGCCAGGCGGCACACGGCGCGGGCGAGGAGCGGGTGCCGCAGGTCGGACTCACGGCAGCGGCGGCGATGGTCGGCCACAGCCTGATGGACGGTGTCGCGCTCGGCGCGGCCTTCCAGGTGGGCGTCGGCATGGGAGCCGCCGTCGCCCTCGCCGTCATCACGCACGACTTCGCCGACGGCTTCAACACCTACACGATCACCAGCCTGTACGGGAACGCCCGCCGCAAGGCCGTGCTCATGCTGTTCGCGGACGCCGTGGCCCCGCTCGTGGGCGCGGCGACGACACTGCTGTTCACCCTTCCGGAGGAACCGCTCGGCTGCTATCTCGGCTTCTTCGGCGGCGCGCTGCTGTACCTGGCCGCCGCCGAGATCCTGCCCGAGGCACACCACGAACACCCGGCCCGCTCCACGCTGCTGTGCACGGTGGCCGGGGTGGGTTTCATCTGGCTGGTGGTGGGCATCGCGGACTGACCACCGGGCCGCACCCGGGCGCCTCACAATTTCCCGCCCCGCCCGCCGTCGCGCGGCGCGGGCGCGATCAGCGTCGACAGATACGGCAACGGCCCCTCGGCCAGCTCCGCCGCCGGCCGGATCGACTCCTCGGGCAGCCCGAGCGCCGAACCCCACACCGCGTCCTCGGTACGTCCCGTCTCCCGCAGCGCCGTGGCCACCTCGGCCGCCAGCCGCCCGAACTTGTACGCGACGACCGTCCCGGGACCTTCCAGAGCCTCCTTGAGCACCGCGGCCCCGGCGGTCACCGGTACCAGCGTCAACGGCTCCGTGCCCTCCGTCAGCACCGCACCGCTGCGGGCGGCCAGATCCTGCATGGCCGTGATCCCCGGAACGGTCTCCACGGCCGTACCCGGCAGCAGCTCACCTATCGTGTGCGCGAGATACGTGAACGTCGAGTACACATTGGGGTCGCCGATCGTCGCGAACGCCACCGAACCATGCGTACGCAGCAGCTCCGCGACCCGCTCACCCGCCGCGTCCCACGCCGCTTCCCGGCGCGCCCGGTCCGTCCGCTCATTCAGCGCGAACACCACACGTACGACCTTGTCGGCCGCCACGTAATGCAGGACGGTCGCCTCGGCCCGCCCCCGCTCACCGGTGTCCATCACCGGTACGACGACGACCGCGGCACCACGCAGCGCGTTCACGCCCTTGACGGTCACCAGCTCCGGGTCACCGGGCCCGACACCGACGCCGACCAGCCTGCTCGTACCGTGACCGTGGTTCATCCCTTGCACCTCTCAACGAATCGGCGGGCCATACCGGGCGCCGAAGCCCAATGCGTATGCAGATAACTCGCGTGCACGCCCTGCTGTACGAACCCCTCCACGCGGCGCTCCGGCTGATGCAGACCCCACGCCGGTTCGGCCCCGGCGCCCGGCTCCAGAACGGTCCGGTGGAACTCGTGCCCGCGCACCCGCGTCCCGGGCGCCGCCAGCACACTGTCGGAGACCGCCACGGCCTCCCGGTAGCCGAGCGTCAGCCGCTCGGACATCCGCCCCTCGGCACCGAGGACCCCGCACATCGGCAGCCCGTCGAGCGAACGCGCCAGATAGAGCAGCCCCGCACACTCGGCAGCCACCGGAGCCCCGGACTCCACCAGTTCGACAACGGCCTTGCGCAGTGCCGCGTTGGCGGACAGCTCCGACGCGTACACCTCCGGAAATCCGCCGCCGATGACCAGCCCCCGAGTGCCCTCGGGCAACGCCTCGTCCCGCAACGGATCGAACGGCACGACTTCGGCCCCGGCGGCGGCCAGCAGCTCGGTGTGCTCGGCGTAGGAGAAGGTGAACGCTGCCCCGGATGCAACGGCTACCCGGTTGCCAGAAGGGGCGGGCAGGGGAACAGCCCCGCCGGGGGCGCCCACCGCGCCCACCGCATCCCACACCTCACCCGGCACCTCAGGCGCAGACCGCGCCAGCGCCATGACCGCGTCCAGGTCACACCCCGCCCGCACCCGATCAGCCATCGCCGCGACAGCGCCCACCGCATCGCCCCGCCGCTCCGCCACCGGCACCAACCCCAGATGCCGCGACGGCACAGCCACCTGCTCGGCCCGCCGCAACACCCCCAGCACCGGCACACCCGACTCGTCCAACGCCTCCCGCAACAGCACCTCGTGCCGCTGGGAGCCGACCTTGTTCAGAATCACGCCACCGATCCGCACCTGCGGATCCCACGAAGCGAAGCCGTGCACCAGCGCGGCCACGGACCGCGACTGCGACGACGCGTCGACCACCAGCACCACAGGTGCCCGCAGCAGCTTCGCGACCTGAGCGGTCGACGCCAGCTCGCCCCGCCCCGACGCCCCGTCGTACAGCCCCATCACGCCCTCGACGACCGCCAGATCGCAGCCGCGCGCCCCATGCGCGAACAGCGGAGCGACCAGCTCGGGACCGCACATGTACGCGTCGAGATTGCGCCCCGGCCGTCCCGTGGCCAGCGTGTGGTAGCCGGGATCGATGTAGTCGGGCCCGGCCTTGTGCGCGGACACGGCAAGTCCCCGCCCCGCGAAGGCCGCCATCAGCCCCGTGGCCACGGTCGTCTTGCCGCTCCCCGACGAGGGCGCGGCGATCACCAGACGCGGAACGTTCACCGCGGACCCCTCACCATTCGATGCCCCGCTGGCCCTTCTGACCGGCGTCCATCGGGTGCTTGACCTTCGACATGTCGGTCACCAGGTCGGCGGCCTCCACCAGCTTCTGAGGCGCGTTGCGCCCGGTGATGACCACATGCTGCGTACCGGGACGGCTCCGCAGCACCTCGATCACCTCGTCGGTGTCGACCCAGCCCCAGTGCATCGGGTACGCGAACTCGTCGAGGACGTACAGCCGGTACGTCTCGGCGGTCAGGTCGCGCTTGACCTGCTCCCAGCCCTCGCGCGCCGCCTCCTCGTTGTTCAGCTGCTTGTCGCGCTGCACCCACGACCAGCCCTCGCCCATCTTGTGCCAGGCGACGGACCCGCCCTCGCCACTGGCTCCGAGGACCTTCAGGGCGTTCTCCTCGCCGACCTTCCACTTCGCCGACTTGACGAACTGGAAGACCCCGATGGGCCACCCCTGATTCCAGGCGCGCAGCGCGAGCCCGAAAGCCGCTGTCGACTTTCCCTTCCCGATGCCGGTGTGCACCACCAGCAGCGGGCGGTTGCGGCGCTGACGGGTGGTGAGCCCGTCGTCCGGCACGGTGGTCGGCTGTCCCTGCGGCATTACGCGGCCCTCCTGCTGGTTCCCTGAACGTCCTTGACGAGCCCGGCGATCGAGTCGGCCCGCAGGTCGTCGAGCGTGACAGCGGTGCCCCCCAGATCGCGTGCGAGGCTTCCCGCGAGACCGAGCCGTACGGGCCCCGACTCGCAGTCCACGACGACGGACGCGGTGCCCTCGACCTCGTGCAGCCGCGCCGCCCGCGACGCCAGCGCCACCGGCTCGGGCCCCCCGGTCGCCCGCCCGTCGGTCACCACGACCAGCAACGGCCGCCGCGACGGATCACGCAGCCGCTCCACCCGCAGCACGTCATGGGCCTTCAACAGCCCCGCCGCGACCGGGGTACGCCCACCGGTCGGCAGCATCTCCAGCCGTGCCGCCGCGGCGTCCACCGACGATGTCGGCGGCAGCACCACCTCGGCGTCCTTGCCCCGGAAGGTGATCAGCCCGACCTTGTCCCGCCGCTGATACGCGTCCAGCAGCAGCGAGAGGACCGCACCCTTCACAGCACTCATCCGCTGCCGGGCAGCCATCGATCCGGACGCATCCACCACGAAGAGAACGAGGTTTCCCTCCCGTCCCTCCCGGGTCGCCTGCCGCAGATCGTCCCGCCGGACCACCAGTCCCCGCCCCGACCGCCCCCGCGCCCGCTGATGCGGGGCAGCGGCCTGCACGGTCGCGGCCAGGTGCAGTTTGGTCAGGGCGCCCTGCGGGCGCCGCGCACCCGTCGTACGCCCGTGCTCGGTACGCGCCCGGGACCGCCGCCCCGCCGCGCCCTCGCCCAGACCCGGCACGCTCAGCATCTTCGTACGGAACGGCTCGCCGGCGCGTACGGGCTGCTGCTCGCCGCCCCCGGAAGACTGCTGCCCCTGCCCCTGCCCCTGCTCGGGAACGGTCTGCGCGGGCGTGTCGCCCGCCTCGCCCTCGGGCTGCGGCGGTGTGTCGGGCCCGTCGCCCTGAGGGGGCCGGCCGCCGCCACCGGGGCCGTCCGGGTCCGGATCGTCGTCCTCGCCGCTGTTCTGCTCCAGCGTGTCGTCGAGTTTGTCCTCGTCCAGGCCCGGCGCGTCGAAGGGATTGCGCCGACGCCGGTGGGGGAGCGCGAGCAGAGCGGCCTGTCGCACATCCTCGGCGAGCACATCCGTACGCCCCGCCCACGCGGCCAGCGCGGCGGCCGTCCGCGCCATCACGATGTCCGCGCGCATCCCGTCGACCTCGAAGGCCGCGCAGGTGGCCGCGATCTGCCGCAACGCCCCGTCCCCGAGCCGCACTTCGGGAAGCAGTGCACGCGCGGCAACGATCCGGGCCCGCAACGCGCCTTCCTCGTCGGCCCACTCGGCGGCGAAGCCCGCAGGATCGTCGTCGTACGCGAGACGCCGCCGCACGACCTCGACCCGCTGATCGGTCTCGCGGGATGCGGCGACCTCGACGGTCAGCCCGAACCGGTCGAGCAACTGCGGCCGCAGTTCGCCCTCTTCGGGGTTCATCGTCCCGACGAGAAGGAAGCGCGCGGCATGCCGCACGGAGACGCCTTCGCGCTCCACGTACGAAGCACCCATGGCGGCCGCGTCCAGCAGCAGGTCCACGAGGTGGTCGTGGAGCAGATTGACCTCGTCGACGTACAGAATCCCGCGATGGGCGTCGGCGAGCAGCCCCGGTTCAAAGGCCTTCACGCCCTCGGCGAGCGCCCGCTCGATGTCGAGCGCCCCGACGAGCCGGTCCTCGGACGCACCGACCGGAAGCTCCACCATTCGCGCATCCCGCGACACGCCGGTCCCGGCCTCATGGGGGCCATCGGGACACGCCGGATCGGGCGACGCCGGGTCGCACGAGAACCGGCACCCGGCGACGACGGGAACCTCCGGCATGAGCGCGGCGAGCGCACGCACGGCGGTGGACTTGGCGGTGCCCTTCTCGCCGCGCACCAGCACGCCGCCGACGGCGGGCGAGACGGCATTGAGCAGCAGCCCGAGCCGGAGATCGTCCTGCCCGACGATGGCGGTGAACGGGTACGGCGTACTCACGATGCCTCCTTGGGTGAACGGTGTGATGTCAGCCCCTCCGGCGTTCGAGGAGCGGGGGTCCGGGAGCGGATCCCCCGGTCAGCGGGCGTGCGCACCCCGCTCACTCGTCCCCCTCCAGATCGCCCTCGAGCTCCAGATACGTGGCCCGCAGCCGCTCCAGCGTCTCCGCGTCCGGCTCCGCCCACAGCCCCCGCTCGGCCGCCTCCAGCAGCCGCTCCGAAATCCCGCGCAGCGCCCAGGGGTTGGACTTCTTCATGAAGTCCCGGTTGGTCTCGTCGAAGACGTACTCCGCCGACAGCTTCTCGTACATCCAGTCGTCCACGACCCCGGCCGTCGCGTCGTAGCCGAAGAGGTAGTCCACGGTCGCTGCCATCTCGAAGGCGCCCTTGTACCCGTGTCGCCGCATGGCAGCCATCCACCGCGGATTCACCACCCGCGCCCGGAACACCCGGTGCGTCTCCTCGCCCAGCGTTCGCGTCTTCACCTGGTCCGGCGTGGCGCTGTCGCCGACGTACGCCTCGGGCGACTCGCCGGTCAGATGGCGCACCATGGCCACCATGCCGCCGTGGTACTGGAAGTAGTCGTCGGCGTCCACCAGGTCGTGTTCCCTGGTGTCCACGTTCTTCGCCGCGACCGCGATCCGCCGGAATGCCGTCTCCATGTCCCCGCGCGCCGCCCGCCCGTCGAGCCCGCGCCCGTAGGCGTAACCGCCCCACACCGCGTACACCTCGGCCAGATCCGCGTCGCTCCGCCAGTTCCGCGCGTCGATCAGCGGCAGCAATCCCGCGCCGTACGCCCCCGGCTTCGACCCGAAGACGCGTGCCGTCGCCCGGCGCCGGTCGCCGTGGACCGCCGTGTCCTCGTCGGCGTGCGCCCGTACGTAGTTGGCGTCCGCCGGCTCGTCCAGCTCCGCCACCGTCCGTACCGCATCGTCGATCAGCCCCACCACATGCGGGAACGCGTCGCGGAAGAACCCGGAGATCCGCACGGTCACATCGATGCGCGGGCGCCCCAGCTCGATCACGGGCACGACCTCGAACCCGGTCACCCGCCGCGACGCGTCGTCCCACACCGGCCGGCAGCCGAGCAGCGCAAGGATCTCCGCGATGTCGTCGCCCTGGGTACGCATGGCGGAGGTGCCCCACACGGTCAGGCCGACCGACTTCGGGTAGTCGCCCGTGTCGGCGAGGTACCGGGCGATCAGGGAGTCCGCGAGGGACTGGCCGACCTCCCACGACAGCCGGGACGGAATCGCCTTCGGGTCCACGGAGTAGAAGTTGCGGCCCGTCGGCAGGACATTGACGAGCCCGCGCGTGGGCGATCCGGACGGGCCGGCCGGTACGAAGCCGCCGTCCAGCGCCCGCAGGATGTGGTCGATCTCGTCCGTCGTCCGGGCCAGCCGCGGTACGACCTCCTCGCACGCGAAGCCCAACACGGCCACGGCGTCCGGGAGTTCGAAGCCGAGGACGTCCCGTACCAGCCCCGCCACGGCCGCGAGGTCCCAGCCGCGCTCCTCCATGCCCTCCGCGAGCCGGCGGCACAGCTTCTCCAGCAGATCGATCGCGTCCGCACCGGTGCGCGCCGGGCCGTCGACCAGTTCGGTCAGCTCGGCCGGCACCTTCACCGCGGCGCCCGGCTCGGCCAGCAACTCCTTCTCGCTGAGCCCGAAGTGCTCGGCGATCGACGCCCGCAGCCCGGGGAGTGCGTTCGCCGTTCCGCCCCACACCTGGGAGGCGCGCAGCACGGCCAGCACCAGGTTGACCCGCGCCTCGTCGACGGGGCCGCCGCCCAGGATGTGCAGGCCGTCCCGGATCTGGACGTCCTTGATCTCGCAGAGGTAGCCGTCGATGTGCATGACGAACGAGTCGAAGTCGTCGTCGCCGGGCTGTTCGTCGACATGGAGGTCGTGGTGCAGCTCGGCGGCCTTCACCAGCGTCCAGATCTGTGCCCGCACCGATGGGGCCTTCGTCGGGTCGAGATCACTGACCAGCGCGTACTCGTCGAGCAGCTGCTCCAGCTTGGCCAGGTCGCCATAGGTGTCGGCGCGCGCCATCGGCGGCACCAGATGGTCCACCACCGTGGCGTGCCCACGGCGCTTGGCCTGGGTGCCCTCGCCCGGGTCGTTGACGATGAACGGATAGATCAGCGGCAGTTCACCGAGCACGGCATCGGGGCCGCAACCGGAGGACAGGCCGAGGCCCTTGCCCGGCAACCACTCCATCGTGCCGTGCTTGCCCATGTGGACGACGGCGTCCGCACCGAAGGAGTTTTCCAGCCAGCGGTACGTCGCCATGTAGTGGTGCGACGGCGGCATGTCCGGGTCGTGGTAGATCGCGATCGGGTTCTCGCCGAAGCCGCGTGGTGGCTGGATCAGCACCACCACGTTCCCGAACTGCAACGAGGCGAGGACGATGTCGTCCCCGTCCACGTACAGCGAACCCGGCGGCTCGCCCCAGTGCTCCAGCATCGAGTCGCGCAGCTCCGGTTCCAGCTTGTCGAACCAGGCCCGGTAGTCGGCGAGCGGCACACGCGCGGGCGCTGCCGCGAGCTGCTCCTCGGTCAGCCACTCCACGTCGTGGCCACCGGCGTTGATGAGTCGGTGGATGAGCTCGTCGCCGTTGTCGGGGTGTCCGTCGACTCCGTAACCGGCGTCGCGCAGGGCGTCCAGGACCCGCACCGCCGATGCGGGCGTGTCCAGACCGACGGCGTTGCCGACGCGCGAGTGCTTGGTCGGGTAGGCGGTGAAGACGAGGGCGAGCTTCTTCTCGGCGTTCGCCTTGTGCTTCAGGACGGCGTGGCGGACCGCGATTCCGGCGACGCGCGCGGCCCGTTCCGGGTCGGCGCGGTACACCGGTACGTCGTCGGGACCCTCCTCCTTGAAGGAGAACGGGACGGTGATCAGACGGCCGTCGAACTCGGGGATCGCGACCTGCATCGCGGCGTCCATGGGGGAGAGCGCGGCGTCGGAGGCGTCCCACGCGGCGCGCGTGGAGGTCAGGCACAGGCCCTGCAGCACAGGGACGTTCAGATCGGCGAGCGCGCCGATGTCCCAGGCCTCGTCGTCGCCCCCGGCGGAGGCGTCCGACGCACGGGTGCCGCCTGCCGCGAGCACCGTGGCGACCAGGGCGTCGGCCCTGCCGAGCAGCTCGTAGAGACCGGCGTCCGCGCCGCGCAGCGAACCGCAGTACACGGGAAGGGCGTTGGCGCCACGGGCCTCGACCGCGTCACAGAGGACGTCAACGAACGAGGTGTTCCCGGACAGCTGGTGCGCCCGGTAGAAGAGCACGCCGACGGTCGGGCGGCCCTCGACGAACGAGCGGCTGCCGTGCAGGCCCCACTCGGGCATCTTCTGCGGTTCGGCGAAGCCGTGGCCGGTCAGCAGGACGGTGTCGGAGAGGAAGCGGGCCAGTTCTACGAGGTTTCCGGGGCCGCCCTCCACGAGGTAGCGCAGCGCCTCGGCGACGACACCGGCGGGTACGGACGACTCGGCCATCAGCTCCGCGTCCGGCACGGCCTCGCCGCCCAGCAGCACGGTGGGGATGCCGGATGCCTTGAGGACGGCCAGCCCGTCCTCCCAGGCGCGCTTGCCGCCGAGAAGGCGGACGACGGCGACGGAGGAACCCTCGATCAGTGCGGGGAGTTCCTCGTGGACGTCGACGCGGGTGGGGTTGCCGATCCGGTACGGCGCGCCGGAGGCGCGGGCGGCGAGGAGGTCCGTGTCGGCGGTCGACAGCAACAGCACGGTGCTCATAGGGGCGTTCATGCGCGTGCTCCAGGTGCTCCGGGGGCGATGAAGGGAAGTCCTGACGGCGCACCCGACTCGATGAGCCGCAGCAGCGCGTCGGTGTCCGCGTGTTCTTCGATGAGGTCGCCGAGGCGGTCGAGCTGTTCCTCGCGCAGCGCGGCGAAGCCGGTGTCGGGGGCGGGGACGAAGCGCCGGCCGGCGGCCCGCGCGACCTCGCTCAGGAAGCGGCGGCGGAATTCGTCGCTCTCCAGCGAGCCGTGCCAGTGGGTGCCCCACACGGCGCCGACCCGGCAGCCGTCCAGGAATGGTTCGCCGCCGCTTACATCGGCGACGCCATGGTGGATCTCGTACCCCTCGACGGGGGCGCCGAGCGCCTCGCCGGCGGGGCGGGCGAGGGTTTTCTCGCGGTCGAAGCGGATGCGTACGGGCAGCAGGCCGAGGCCGTCGATGTGCCCGGCCCTCGACTCGACGTCGTCCTCGATGTGTTCACCGAGGAGCTGGAAGCCGCCGCAGATGCCGAGGACCGGCCGGTCCTCGGCTCCACGCCGCACCAGGGCGTCGGCGAGGCCGCGCTCGCGCAGCCAGGCCAGCGCGTTCACGGTGCCGCGGGTGCCCGGCACGATGACGAGGTCGGCGTCGGCCAGCTCCTCGGCGCGGTCCACGAACCGGACGACGACGCCCGGTTCGGCGGCCAGTGCGTCCACATCGGTGAAGTTCGACATCAGGGGTACGGCGCACACCGCGACGCGCAGCACGTCGTCGCCGTGCGGCGGCGCGACGACCGATTCGCGTACGGCTCCGCGCAGCGAGACCCTCAGCCCGTCCTCCTCGTCGATGCCGAGTCCGTGGGCGAAGGGCAGCACCCCGTAGGTCTGCCGCCCGGTGATCCCGCGCAGCATCTCCAGGCCGGGCTCCAGCAGCGACACGTCGCCACGGAACTTGTTGACGAGGTAGCCGGCGATCAGCGACTGGTCCTCGGCGTCGAGCAGCGCCGTCGTACCGAAGAACGAGGCGAAGACGCCACCGCGGTCGATGTCGCCGACGACCACCACCGGGAAGCGTGCCGCCCGCGCGATGCCCATGTTCACGATGTCCGTGCGCCGCAGATTGATCTCGGCCGGACTGCCCGCCCCCTCGCAGATCACTGCGTCATACGTGCCCCGAAGCTGCTCCAGACAGTCCACGACCGTGCCGAGAAGCGCTTCCTGCCTGCCTCCGTGGTAGCCGCGTGCGCTCATCTCGCCCACCGGTCTGCCCATCAGGACGACCTGGCTGGAGCGGTCGCTGCCGGGTTTGAGCAGGACCGGGTTCATCAGCGCGGTCGGCTCCACCCGGGCCGCCTGGGCCTGCATGGCCTGGGCGCGCCCGATCTCGGCACCCTCGCGGGTGACGAACGAGTTCAGCGACATGTTCTGCGCCTTGAAGGGCGCCACCTTCACGCCCCGGCGTACGAGCCAACGGCAGATGCCTGCCGTGACGACGCTCTTGCCCGCGTCCGAGGTGGTTCCGGCGACCAGCAGCCCGCCGCTCATGTCCGTCTCCGTCCTGCGATCCGACGTCCTGTGACCTGAAGTCCCGTGACCTGAAGTCCCGTGACCTGAAGTCCTGCGGACCGAAGTCCTGCGGACCGAAGTCCTGCGGACCGAAGTCCTGCGATCCGTCGTGCGGCGAGGCCCGCACCCAGTCGTCCCGCCACACACACGCCGAGGGCCAGCGCACTCACCCGGCGCGACAGCCGTACCGCGCGTTCGATGTCCTCGGTCTCCACCGCCCGGCCCGCCTCCCCGTTGAGGACGGGGCGGTGTTCGACCCGGCCGCCGTACGCGAGAGTCCCGCCGAGCCGTACGCCGAGCGCACCCGCGAACGAGGCCTCCACCGGGCCCGCGTTGGGGCTCGGGTGCTTCGCCGCGTCGGCCCGCCACGCCCGTACGGCTCCACGCGGCCGCCCCCCGGCGGCCACGGCGAGCAGGGCTGTGAGCCGGGCACCGGGCCAGCCCGCGAGGTCGTCGAGGCGGGCCGAGGCCCAGCCGTAGCGCCGGTGGCGGGGCGACTTGTGGCCGACCATGGCGTCGAGGGTGTTGGCGGCCCGGAATCCGACGAGCCCGGGCACACCGGCCAGCGCACCCCACACCAGGGCGCCGACCACGGCGTCCGAGGTGTTCTCGGCCACGGACTCCACCACGGCGCGGGCGATCTGCGGTCCGTCGAGGGAGTACGGGTCGCGCCCGCACAGATGCGGCAGACGCTCGCGGGCCGACTCGATGTCACCGGCCGCCAGGGCGCCGCCGATCGCCCGGGCCTCACGCCCCAGGGACGTACCGCCGACGACGGACCAGGTGGCGGCCGCGGTCAGCGCGACGGAGGCGACGGGGTGGCTGCGTACGGCACGGGTGATCAGCGCCGCACCACCCGCGGCGCCTCCGGCGCACACGAGCATGTGCAGCGCGCCCCACCCGCGGTGGTCGCGCCACAGACGCCGCTCGACGCCCGCTGCGGCCCGCCCGAAGGCGGCGACCGGATGTCCCCTGCGGGGGTCACCGAGCAGCAGATCGCCGATCAGACCGGCCGTGGCGCCGTACGCGAAAATGCGGTCGGCACGCACGGCTCAACCGGCCGATACGCCTCGAAGGACCTTCGTACAGGCGGCTCTCGTCGAGAGCGCCACAGCAACGGACGCACGGCAGCCAGGCATGGCGATATGTCCTCACTCAGGGTCCGCGCCCTGGTTCGACGTGACCGGCGACGAGAGTCTCCTGGCTCCCGGATCCGCAGTTCCCCCGGCCTTCCAACCCGCTCGCGCGTGCCGTGACTTCCGGTGTGGGGGACTGCTCCCCGGTGACAGTGGCGGGACCGCGCCGGATTCGCACCGGCTTCCTCTGCTGTCGCCGTAATTGGCTCCGGCAGTCCACCACGCTCCGCGAACGCCCGTCAACTTGCCGTTGACCTGCGACGGTGCAGTGTGCTGAGCCCCACATCGGACCGGGCACACCACAACGGGCCGGACACACGAGGTGTGTCCGGCCCGACGGGGGAGTGCGCGGAGGAGGGCTCAGGCGACGATCAGATAGATCCCGTACGCGACCGCCGCAGCGCACAGCGCGAAGCAGACGTAAGCGCCGACGCGGGCCAGCAGGAGCGAGCCTCCGGAGCCGCCCTGCGCCGCCGGTTCGGGCTGCTTGGAGAGACCGACGATGCCCAGGGTGAAGAAACCCACCAGCGCGACGGTGACGACGAGGGAGACGCCGAAGACGGAGCCGAGGGCTGCCCAGTCGATGTTCATGCTGAATCCTTAGACGGCCTGCCTAGGCGGCTGGCCTAGACGGTGGCGGGTCGCGCCGGGTCCTGGGTGGTTCCGGCCGGAGCCGGAATGGTGGTCTTGAGGTCCTGGGCCGCTGCCTGGGCCGTGGTGAGCGGCGGGCTGACGGCGGCGATGGCCGTGGTGACGACGCCCGCGGGCTCGGCGTCGCCGCCCGTCGGCGCGACATCGCCGTGGCCGACCGGCTTGCGGCGCGATACCAGCCAGATCGCCCCGGAGCCCACGACCAGCAGCGCCGCGACGACCACGACACCCCAGGTGCCCTGCTTGGTGAGGAGTTCCGCGCCCGCGCCGACCAGGCCCGCGGCGGGCAGTGTCAGACCCCAGGCGATGAACATCCGGGTGGCGGTGGACCAGCGGACCACGCCGCCCTGGCGGCCGAGCCCCGCGCCCATCACGGCGCCGGAGCAGGACTGGGTGGTGGAGAGGGAGAAGCCGAGGTGCGAGGAGGCCAGGATGACCGTGGCCGCGCTGGTCTGGGCGGCGAAGCCCTGTGGCGGCTTGAGGTCGGTGAGGCCGCTGCCCATGGTGCGGATGATGCGCCAGCCGCCCAGGTAGGTGCCGAGTGCGATGGCCGTACCGGCACAGACGATGACCCAGACCGGCGGGTTGGAGCCGGGGTGCAGGACGCCACTGGTGACCAGGGCCAGGGTGATGATGCCCATGGTCTTCTGCGCGTCGTTGGTGCCGTGGGCGAGGGAGACCAGTCCGGCCGAGGCGATCTGGCCGGCGCGGTAGCCCTTGGCAGTGGCCTTCTCCTGGGCGTCGTTGCGGATCTTCCCGCCGATCCGGTACGTCAGCCTGGTGGCCAGCAGTGCGGCCAGACCGGCGACGATCGGGGCGGCGACCGCGGGGAGCAGCACCTTGGTGACGACGGTGCCGCCGTTGACCGACGACCAGCCCGCCGACATCACGGCTGCGCCGATCAGTCCGCCGAACAGGGCGTGCGAGGAGCTGGACGGCAGTCCGACCAGCCAGGTCAGCAGATTCCACAGGATGGCGCCGACGAGTGCCGCGAAGATGACTTCTGTCCGCAGCCCGTCCTCGTTGATGATCCCGCCGGAGATCGTCTTGGCGACCTCGACCGACAGGAACGCGCCGACGAGGTTGAGAACGGCGGACATGGCCACCGCTGTCTTCGGTCTGAGTGCACCGGTCGAGATGGTGGTCGCCATCGCGTTGGCGGTGTCGTGGAAACCGTTCGTGAAATCGAACACTAGAGCTGTCACGATCACAATCGCGAGTAGCAGCGTGATGTGTTCCATTTACCCAGGCAATCGTTCGACGTCATTGGCACGTGGACCGTAGGCAACCTGGATGAACGGAAGATGAACTGGGCAGGGCGCTGTGGTGACTCCAACCGGAGTCGGGCCGTTCCGTTTGTCCTTCGCGGGGCGGTGGGGGCCGGGCGAAGGGGCGATTCGGGCCCGATTCGCCCTCTGTCACCCCCTTTGTAAACTTCTCCGGTTTGTGACTTATCCCCCCGATCGCATGCCCGTTCGCCTCCAGGGCTGACAGGATCTCCGCATGAGCGATCAGCAACGGGATGCGATCGAACGTGCCTGGGGCGGTGTCGTCGCCACCGCCCGCAGGACGGCGGCGGACGGCCTCGTCGTCGGGACCTCGGGAAATGTGTCGGCACGGGTCGGCGGGACGGTCCTGGTCACCCCGAGCGGAGTGCCGTACGACCGGCTCCGCCCCGAGGACGCCGTCGGCGTCGATCTGGAAGGCAACCGTGTCCTCGGCGAACTGGCCCCGACCAGCGAACTCCCGCTCCATCTCGCGGTCTACCGGAACAGTGATGCGGCCGCCGTCGTGCATACCCACGCGGTGCACGCCACGGCCGTCTCCACCTTGGTCCCCGAGGTCCCTTCGGTCCACTACGCCGCAGCCATGCTCGGGGGCCCCGTCCGGGTCGCGGCCTATGCGCGCTACGGGACCGAGGAGCTGGCCGAGAACATGCTCGCCGCTCTGCGGGGCCGTACGGGCTGCCTGCTCCAGAACCACGGAACCGTGACCTACGGAGCGACCCTGGACGAGGCGTACGACCGGACCGCCCAGCTGGAATGGCTCTGCCGGCTGTGGCTCACCGCAAGCTCCGTCCCCGGACACACACCGGCCCTGCTCTCCCCGGCCCAGCTGCGCGACGTACAGGAGGCACTGAAGGGATACGGGCAACCGGGCTGACCCGGCCCCTGCCTGTCCCCGCCGTCCCGGCTGTCCCATCCCATCCGTCCGTCCTGCCCCCGGCGGCGCACCGGACGGCCCCCGTCCGCTGGCAGGGCGCGGCGCACCCCACGACACTGAAGCGGTGCGCCCGGCAACAGTCACGGCAGCAGCCGTCACCACGATCCTCGGCGTCGGTGCGGCAACGGTCGCGGCCGGCCGGTACGCCAGCGACGCCGCCCTCAGAGTGCCGTCCGGACGACCGCTCCCCGCCGACCGCAGACTCACCGTGCACGCCACAGCGGCCGGGCAGGTCACCCTGACCCGCTCCTTCGCCGCCCTGCGGCCCGGTACGTACGGACTGGTGGGCGACGACGTCCACGCCGTCGTCGGCCCGGTGATCGAACACGCCCACCACGCCCCCGACACCGTCGTCCGCAGACTGGAACGGGTCAACCGCGGCAGCCTGGAAACCGGCGCCAAGGTCCGCGTCACCCCGCAACTGCACAGCGGCGACCCCTCATCGGCCCTCGGACTCGATCACAGGGAAGTCGAGATCCCCGGCGAACTCGGCCCCCTGCCCGCCTGGTTCCTGCCCGGCCCCCGCGACACCTGGGTCATCACCGTGCACGGCCTCGGTACCACCAGGGAACACCCCATGAACGTCATGGAGTTCCTGCACGATCTGCGCCTGCCCGTGCTCGACCTGGCCTACCGCGGTGACGCCGGAGCCCCACGTTCCCCGGACGGCCTCATCCACCTCGGCGAGTCCGAATGGCGCGACCTGGACGCGGCGATCCGCTTCGCCGTGCGGTACGGAGCCGAGAAGGTCGTCCTGCACGGCTGGTCCACCGGCGCCTCGATGGCACTGCACGCGGCCGTCAACTCCGCGCTCCGCAATCGGATCTGCGGTCTCGTCCTCGACTCCCCGGTCCTGGACTGGGTCACCACGCTGCGCGCCCTGGCCGTCGCCCGCGGTGTCCCGACCGCACTGCTGCCGCTCGCCGTCCGGGCCGCCCAGGGGCAGACAGGGCTGCGCGGCGCCCGGCTCCTGGACGGCTCCCTCGCAATGGCGCTGCATGTCCCGACCCTGATCTTCCACGGCCCGGACGACACCCTGGCCCCCTGGCAGCCGTCCCGCGATCTGGCCGCCCGCCGTCCGGACCTGGTCGCCCTGCGCGCCGTACCGCAGGCTCCGCACGCGGCGATGTGGAATGCCGACCCGGTCCACTACGAAGAGGCCCTGCGCCGCTTCCTCACGCCTCTGATGTGACCTGATGCGAGGGATCGGCCGATTGGTGCCGGACCCGCCCGCCACCCCTTCCACCGCGAATTCGGGTTCCGTTTGGGCTTTCGGGCCGTCAGGGGCAAGACTGCTCCCCGTGACGTCCCGTACCCCGCGCGACTCCAGGCTGCGACTTGTCCGCCCGCGACCCCTTGCCACCGCTCGCAAGGCCGTGACCACCCGGCGCACCAGGCCGGCTCCCCGCCCCCCGGAGGGCACCCCTCCCAGGGCGGAACTGGCCCGCCAGGCCAGGACGGCCCTCGCCGACGCTGTACGGATCGCCCGCTGGGCAGCCGACGGCGCGATCCCCGGCGCGCCGCCCCTGGCCGCCCAGGCCCTCGAACGGGCCGCGACAGCCCTGGAGTTGTCCCCGGCCCAGGTGCGCTCCGGCTGGGACCGGGCCCGGCTCGCCGGTCTGGTCGAACTGCACGGCGACACCGCACGCCCCGGCTGGCGGCTGCGCGCCTGGGACCGCGACGACTCCGCCGTGCTCCGCGGCTGGGTGGCGCTCTTCGATGCCTGGTCGCTCGTCCACCCCGCCCCCGAGGGCATCGAGTCCACCGCGGTCGCAGAGGCCGTCGAGGCCGTGCCGCAGGTGCTCTCCCTTCTCCAGCTCTCGGCGGGCCCGGTCACCGTGCCCGCCCTCCTGGACCTTCTCGGCCAGCGTGTCGCGGAACTCCACGAGGAGCGCTGCGAGGTGCCGTACGGTCCGCAGGCGCCGCCCGCACCGGCCGAATCCGCCCCCGCGGCACACCCCGCAACCCTGGTCGCCCTCCTTCTCGACTGGGCCCTTGAGGGACTGGCCGCGGTAGGCGCGCTCACCCTCGGCGCCGGACATGCCACCCTCACCCCGCTCGGCAACTGGGCGGTCTGGGTCAAGCTGGAACAGATCTGCGTCGCGGCCCAGAGTCCGGCCGGGAACATCGAGCAGTCCGCCGCAGACATGCTGCTCGGCTGCGCCCGGCTCACCCCCGGCCCGGCCCGCGCCGAATACCGGGCCTGGCTCGCCGCCCGCCCCGTCGGCAGTGCCGTTGCCGAACTCCTCGGCGTTGCCCGCGGGGAGGACGCGCTGCTGCGCGGGCTCGCCTTCGAGGCGCTCCGGGTCGTCGGCGCACCCGCCGAGCCCGAGGTGCGCTCCGTCGTGGGCGACCCCTCGCTGCGCCCCTACGCGTTGCTGTGGCTGGCCGAGTACGGCGGAACGGACCCCGAGGACGCCCAGGACGTCCTCAGCCGCGAGGAAGCCACCTGGCTCTGGGTCGACACCGCGGCGGCGGTCGCGGACCACGGCGAGACCGGGCTGCTGGTCCGCCATCTCGACTCGGCCGTCCAGGGCACGGTGCCGGCGCTGCTGGACGAGGTACGGGCGGTCGGCCATCCGCGCACCGTGCAGGTCCTGGTGGCCCTGGCCGCCGCGCACCCGGACCCCGCGCTGGCCAAAGCGGTGCGCCGGGCCGCGTTCCAGGTGCACACGGGCGGCGCGTAGCGCGGGTGAGTCCGCGTCGGACGGGCTTGGCCCCAAGCCCGTCCGGCCGACCGCCCGTCAGTCCGCCGACCCCGGTGCGTACGTCCCGAAGCTCCACACATTGCCCTCCGCGTCCCGCGCAATGAAGTCGCGGGAGCCGTAGTCCTGGTCCGTCGGCGGCATCAGGATCTCCACCCCGTGTTCCACGGCCCGGGCGTGATGCTCATCGACCTCGTCCACCACGACGTAGACACCGGCCGGGCCGGCGCCCTGCATCGCCTTGGCGAAGACACCCTCGCGGCCCTTGGAGCCCAGCATCACCCTGCCGTTGCCGCAGGACAGCTCCGCATGAAGCACCGTGCCGTTCTCGCCCTCGTACACCGCTTCCTCGGTGAAGCCGAGGCCCTCCGTCAGCGTCCTGATCGCGGCCTTCGCGTCGTCGTACAGAATCGTCGGATAGATCGTCGGAACGCCGGCCGGTGCGCCTGCCATCGCGCTCACCCCTTCTCGTACTCCCGAGACCTTCTTCTGTGATCTGCATCTCAGTCTTCCACCGGCCGCTGACAACGGCTCGGCTCGGCCCAAGGGGCCCGGCTCAGCGGAAGGTGTTGCAGTCGGCCATGTCTCCGCTGCGGAAGCCGGTGGTGAACCACTGCTGCCGCTGCACGGCCGAGCCGTGCGTCCAGGACTCGGGCGTGACCCGGCCCTGGAACCTCTCCTGGATCCGGTCGTCGCCGACAGCGGCCGCCGCATCGAGTCCGTCCCGGATGTCCGCCTGTGTCAACGAGGTGATCAGCGGCCGCCCGGTCGATTCGTCGGGCGTGGTCGTCGCGTGATGCGCCCAGACCCCGGCGTAACAGTCCGCCTGCAGTTCCACCTTGACCGCATTGCTGTTGGCGCCGGTCTGCCTGTCCTGCGAACGGCTCAGCGTCCCCATGAGGTCCTGTACACGGTGCCCGTACTCATGGGCGACGACGTACGCCTGGGCGAACGGGCCGCCGCTGGAGCCGAACTTCGTCCGCAGCTCGTCGAAGAAACCCAGGTCCAGATAGACCTTCCGGTCACCCGGGCAGTAGAACGGCCCGACCGCCGAGGTCGCGGTGCCGCACGCGGTGGCGATCCGGTCGGTGAACAGGACCGTCGGCGCATCCGTATACGTCCCGCCGCGCCGCCGGAACTCCTGCTTCCAGTAGTCCTGCACGCTGTTGACCACCGCGACGATCCGGCAGTCCTCCCTGGTGTTCGCGTCCTGTCCGGTCCGGCAGGACTGCTGCACCTGCGCTGCCGAGGACGCGGTCGCCGTCGTGCCGGAGCCGCCGGACGACAGGCCGAGCTGATCGGGGCCGACGCCGAAGAGCAGCCCCAGGATCAGTGCGATGAGACCGGCGATGCCACCGCCCACGGTGGCCTTGCCGCCGGGGATGCGGCTGCCGCGCACATCCTGGACCTCGGACGTGTCCAGATCGGCGTCGTCGTCGAACTGCATGGGCACCACCCTCTGCTCCGGCCGCGGTGGTCTCACCACCTCCGCCGAGTATTAGGTAGTTCACACCGCAATGCCCTTTTTTGGTCGCGCGGTGGAGTGGAGCGGCAGCACTGAGCGAGTTTTCGGCAAGTGCCGTGAGTGCATGCGGAAAAGCAGTTGCACACCGCCAGTAGAATGACCCGTATGGCAAATCTCCTTGTGCATGAGTAGCGGCGTCGAGTCGAACTCTGTCATCGTCCCGTCCGCCGTCCACACCGCCCTGGAGTTTTACCGTGATCACCGCTTCCGGCATCGAGCTGCGCGCCGGCGCCCGCATCCTCATCGAGTCCGCCTCCTTCCGTATCGCCAAGGGTGACCGCATCGGCCTCGTCGGCCGCAACGGAGCGGGCAAGACCACCCTCACCAAGTGCCTCGCAGGCGAGGGCAACCCCGCCGGCGGCACCATCGCCCGATCCGGCGAGGTGGGCTACCTCCCGCAGGACCCGCGCACCGGCGACCTCGACGTACTCGCACGCGACCGCATCCTCTCCGCCCGCGGTCTCGACGAGATCCTGCGCAAGATGCGCGAGAACGAGGAGCGGATGGCGAACGGCAAGGGCGCCACCCGTGACAAGGCGATGAAGAAGTACGAGCGCCTGGAGACGGAGTTCCTCACCAAGGGCGGATACGCCGCCGAGGCCGAGGCCGCCACCATCGCCGCCGCGCTCAGCCTGCCCGACCGGGTGCTCGGACAGCCGCTCCACACACTCTCCGGCGGTCAGCGCCGCCGCGTCGAGCTGGCCCGCATCCTGTTCTCGGACGCCGACGTCCTGCTGCTCGACGAGCCGACGAACCACCTCGACGCCGACTCGATCGTCTGGCTGCGCGACTACCTCAAGACCTACCGCGGCGGCTTCATCGTGATCTCCCACGATGTCGAGCTCGTCGAGACGGTCGTCAACAAGGTCTTCTACCTCGACGCCAACCGCTCGCAGATCGACATCTACAACATGGGCTGGAAGCTTTACCAGCAGCAGCGCGAGGCCGACGAGAAGCGCCGCAAGCGCGAGCGGCAGAACGCCGAGAAGAAGGCCGCGGCCCTCAACTCGCAGGCCGACAAGATGCGCGCCAAGGCCACCAAGACCGTTGCCGCGCAGAACATGGCCAAGCGCGCCGAGCGGCTGCTCTCCGGCCTGGAGGCCGTCCGGGTCTCCGACAAGGTCGCCAAGCTGCGCTTCCCCGAGCCCTCGCCGTGCGGCAAGACCCCCTTGATGGCGGAGGGGCTCTCCAAGTCCTACGGCTCGCTCGAAATCTTCACCGATGTGGATCTCGCCATCGACAAGGGCTCCCGCGTCGTCATCCTCGGCCTCAACGGTGCAGGCAAGACCACCCTGCTCAGGCTCCTCGGCGGCGCCGAGAAGCCGGACACCGGCG
Source organism: Streptomyces sp. NBC_01224 (assembly GCF_036002945.1). NCBI lineage: Bacteria > Bacillati > Actinomycetota > Actinomycetes > Kitasatosporales > Streptomycetaceae > Streptomyces > Streptomyces sp. NBC_01224. The sequence goes on from NZ_CP108529.1 coordinate 6,989,852, forward strand.
AGGTCATCGAGGGTCACGGGCTCAAGCTCGGTTACTACGCGCAGGAGCACGAGACCCTCGACCCGGAGCGCTCCGTCCTGGAGAACATGCGCTCCGCCGCCCCGGACCTCGACCTCGTCGAGGTCCGCAAGACGCTGGGTTCGTTCCTCTTCTCCGGCGACGACGTCGACAAGCCCGCCGGCGTCCTCTCCGGCGGTGAGAAGACCCGTCTCGCGCTGGCGACCCTGGTGGTCTCCTCCGCCAATGTGCTGCTCCTGGACGAGCCGACGAACAACCTCGACCCGGCCAGCCGCGAGGAGATCCTCGGCGCGCTGCGTACGTACAAGGGCGCCGTCGTCCTCGTCACGCACGACGAGGGAGCGGTCGAGGCGCTTCAGCCGGAGCGCATCATCCTGCTGCCGGACGGTGTCGAGGACCTGTGGGGCGCGGACTACCGGGACCTCGTCGCTCTGGCCTGATCCCGGACCCGTCACCGTCTGATCCACTTCTTCTGGATCATTCGGCCTATGCGTGATCCATCATCTGCGTGAGTACGTCTCGTACCTCGGCGCGGCGCCCGGCAGGTACCTGCCGGGCGCACCCATTTGGGGCCGCAATCCCCGTGTGGCCCTGACCTGGTGGTTCGTCCCGGGCCTGTCCCCACTCGCCCCCGCAGCCCCGCGGAATGCAGGATTCCAGTCGTGTAGGCCCGTTCCCCGAGCAGGAATCCGGTTGCACGGACCTTGCCGAATGGGTGGCCAGGAAGCCTCCGAGGGGTGATCATGAGAGTCCAGAGCGCACTTCCCATGAGGAGGCACGGGTGGCCGAGACTCTGAAGAAGGGCAGCCGGGTTACCGGCGCCGCGCGCGACAAGCTCGCGGCAGACCTGAAGAAGAAGTACGACTCCGGTGCGAGCATCCGGGCGTTGGCCGAAGAGACCGGCCGCTCCTACGGATTCGTCCACCGGATGCTCAGTGAGTCCGGAGTCACGCTGCGTGGACGCGGCGGAGCGACACGAGGCAAGAAGGCCGCCACGGCCTGACGGCCTTCGGCGGATCGGGGCAGGTCGTCCGGCCCGTCCCGGGGCTCACCGGTTTCGGCGGTGGCCACCCGGTCGATCGTGATGTCGGCCGGGTGGTTACTGTTCAGTCACTTAGCTCGAAGTGCTGACTGACCCGATCCGGAGGCGCCCCATGACCTCGCTCGACTCTGTGCTCGACAAGGACGGCGTACGACTCACCGTCGATGACGCGGTTGCCACGGTGACCCTCACCAATCCGGCCAAGCGCAACGCTCAGTCCCCCGCTCTGTGGCGGGCGTTGACAGAGGCCGGACGGGCACTGCCCGGCAATGTGCGGGTCGTTGTGCTCCGCGGCGAGGGCAAGTCCTTCTCCGCGGGCCTCGACCGGCAGGCGTTCACCCCTGAGGGGTTCGACGGTGAGCCGTCCTTCCTCGACATGGCGCGCGGCCCGGAGGCCGAGCTCGACGCGACCATCGCCGAGTACCAGGAGGCGTTCACCTGGTGGCGCCGCAACGACATCGTGTCGATCGCGGCCGTCCAGGGGCATGCGATCGGCGCCGGCTTCCAGCTCGCCCTCGCCTGCGATCTGCGGATCGTCGCCGAGGACGTGCAGTTCGCCATGCGCGAGACCAGCCTCGGTCTGGTCCCCGACCTCACCGGCACACACCCCCTGGTCAACCTGGTGGGGTACGCCCGCGCGCTCGAAATCTGCGCCACGGGCCGTTTCGTGCACGCCGCGGAGGCCGAGCGCACCGGCCTGGCCAACCTCGTCGTCCCCGCCGACGAACTGGACGCCGCCGCCCGCGATCTGGCCGGCGCACTGCTGGCTGCCCCGCGCGACGCGGTCGTGGAGACCAAGGCGCTGCTGAGCGGTGCCGCCTCCCGTGGTTACGAGGAGCAGCGCGTCGCCGAACGCGCCGCGCAGGGCCGCCGTCTGCGCGACCTGGCGGGCATCACCGACTGAGAGGGCTGCGCCCTCGATCACCGGGCGGGCTCGCTCCTGACGACCTCGCCCGCGATTGCCAGCGGCGTCGCGGTGTCCGGGACCTCCGCCTCCGGCGTTGTCGTCAGTCGCCGACGCTCCGCGTCGACTCCCTCCTCCGCCTTGGATTCGAAGGCCCCGGACGCCGCTCCTTCTCCCCCTGCCAATCGTGGGCGAGGTCGTAAGCCCCCGCCGGCGATCAGCCCCGTCCGGTGGTCAGTCCCGCTCCACCACCGCCGTGACCAGCACCGCGACTGAGGGGCGCCCTTCCACGGCATCGGACACCGCGCCCCGCACCGCACGTGCCACATCGAGCGCCCGGTGGCCGGAGTCCGTCGCCAGTTCGACCCGTACATGGTCCGGGCCCGCGTGCACAGCGTCGCCCAGCACCCGGGTCAGCGTCACGACACCCGGAACACCCGCGGCAGCGAGCCCCGCCGCCCCCTCCGGCCTCGCCGAGCGCACCTCGGCCGGTGCGGGCGTCCGCCGTTCGGGTGGTGTGTCCAGCAGCTCCGTCACCCGGAGATCCACCTCGGCGACCACCAGGCCCAGCCGGTGCCCGGCCGCCGCCAGCAGTGTCGAGCGCAGCGCCGCGGCCGCGGCGGGCAGCGGTTGGCCGGACATCGCCGACATGGTCGCCTCGATCCGCAGCGGCCCCGGCGGCAGTGCGCTCGGCGGCGGTTCCACCTCCGCGTCCGGGGCCCGGTCCGGATCAGCCACCAAGATCCTGAGCTCCCCGAGCACCGGTCCAGGTCCCGGCCCGCCCACCGAGTCGCGCAGCACCCGGGCCGCGGCCCGCTCCGAGATCCAGGCCCCGTCCGCCGGACCGCCCAGCGGAAGCAGCCGGCCGAGGCCGAGCCGTTGCCGAACCGCTGCCGTCCATCCGTCGGCCCTGTGCGGGCTGTCAGCCATCGTCATTTCCCCAGCCTGCCGCATCCATGGCGCGAGACGGGGCAAGCGCACTTAATGTGGGCAACGAGGTCCAACCTGCCCCGAAGGGAAGAGTGGCGATGACCGACACCCCACAGCGGAACCGTCCCGAGAGCCCCGACAAGGAATCGATCCCGATCACCAAGCGCGGCGGGGGAGACCCCGCCACCCGTGGCCGTACGACCATCGCGGACGGCGTGGTCGAGAAGATCGCGGGAATGGCGGCACGCGACGTGGTCGGTGTCCATGCGATGGGCAGCGGCTTCGCGCGTACGTTCGGAGCGGTGCGCGAACGGGTACCCGGAGGTGGGAAGTCCGTCACCCGAGGGGTAAAGGCGGAGGTCGGCGAATCACAGACCGCCCTCGACCTGGAGATCGTCGTCGACTACGGCGTGTCGATCGCCGATGTCGCCCGGGACGTACGGGAGAACGTGGTCGCGGCGGTCGAGAGGATGACGGGCCTCGAAGTCGTAGAGGTCAATATCGCGGTCAGCGATGTGAAGCTGCCCGACGAGGAAGAGGAAGAGCCCGAGCCACGTCTCCAGTAGGCCTCCTGACCGAGGCAGTTGAGGAGCGCAGGATGAACATGGCTGTGGTCGGCATGGTGGCCGGCATGGCGCTCGGATTCGCCGGGTACTTCGGCGGATTCGGGGCCTTTCTGCTGGTGGCCGCGTTGGGGGCGATCGGCTTCATCGTCGGTCGCTTCCTGGAGGGTGACCTGGAGCCCGGCGACTTCTTCCGGAGTCGCGAGCGCGGCGACCGACGGCGGTGACGGCGTTGTCGGGGGCGAGCGGCCGGGTCGCCGCCGGTGAGCGCGGGGAGACCCGGATCGCCGACCGGGTGGTCGCGAAGATCGCCGCACAGGCGGCGAAGGAGGCGATCGACGAGCCGCCGAAGGAAGGCGCCTCGCCGCGCGCCACGGTCACGGTGCACCGCGACACCGCCCGGGTCCGGGTGAGCCTGGAGCTCGGTTACCCCTCCGACATCGGTCGCCAGTGCGGCGGGGTGCGTCGGCATGTCACCGAGCGGGTGAAGGCGTTGGCGGGGATGGAAGTGCCCGAGGTCGCCGTACAGGTCGAGCGCCTGCATCCGACGGGAGCGAGCATCGCGGCACAGGGGAGGATCCGATGACCGAGCCCCACGAACCGGAACACCGTACGCAACGGCTGCCCATCACCCGGCCCGTCGAGCAGGAGACCGTGCTCGAACTCGACCAGTCCGCCTCGTCCGCCGCCTACGACCCGGTGCCCGCGCAGCAGGAGAGCGGCGGCAGGGCGGGCCGTTTCTGGTCCGCGCGCCGCATCCCCGCGGCAATCCTCGCCCTGGTGATCCTCGGCGGCACCGGTCTGCTGCTCTACGACGTGGCGGCGGTACGGGCCCACCACCCGGCGATGCAGTGGCGCCGCACGCTGGCCGACGAGCTCGCCGGCCGGCCGCTGGACAACGTCTGGGTGCTGGCCGGCGCGGCGGCCGCCGTGGCGATCGGCCTGTGGCTGCTCGTGCTCGCCGTCACCCCCGGACTCCGCGACCTGCTGCCGATGCGCCGCGACCGCCCCGGTGTACGGGCCGGCCTCGACCGGGCCGCGGCCGCACTGGTCCTGCGGGACCGGGCCATCGAGGTGTCGGGTGTGCAGTCGGTACGGGTCCGGATGGGCCGGGGCAAGGTCGGGGTGCGTGCGGTGTCGCACTTTCGTGAACTCGACGACGTAAGGGCCGATCTGGACACCGTGCTCGGGACCGGCATCAAGGACCTGGGCCTGGCCAGGCCGCCGAGCCTGTCCGTACATGTCCGCCGTCCCACGAAGAAGGGGTGAGCCCGTTGCTCAGGACCGTCAACCGGGTACTGCTCGGCCTGGCCGGGCTGGTGCTGATCTGCGGCGGCGGTGCGGTGCTCGCGGCCGGGCTCGGCCTCTCCGTACCGTCCTGGTGGCCCTGGTACGGCAAGGGCGATGTGCTCCTCAGTGTGGCCGACCGGGACCGTTGGCGCGGCGAGGGCTGGTGGTGGCCGACGGTGATCGCGGTCCTGGCCGTCGCGGTCGTCCTCGCCCTGTGGTGGCTGCTGGCCCAGCCGCGCCGCGCCCGTCTCGCCGAGGTGCTTGTGGACAGCGGCGACGGCGAGGGCGCGCTCCTGCGGGGCCGGGCCCTGGAGGGGGTGCTCGCCGATGAGGCGGGGGCCTTGGACGGGGTGGCCCGCGCCCAGGTCGTGCTGACCGGCCGGCGTAGTTCGCCGCACGCCAGGATCCGCCTGCTGATGGAGCCGCACGCGGCGCCGGACGAGGCGCTCGGCCGCCTCACCGACGAGGCGCTGGCCCATGCGCGGGATTCGGCGGGGCTGGCGCAGCTCCCGGCCGAGGTGCGGTTGAGGGCGGTCAAGCACCGTGCGGAAAGGGTGAGCTGACGACCTTCGGTGTGGCGTCCTGGACCGCCGGACGGGCTTGAGGAAATCGAACCCGTCCGGCGATCCAGGAGAGAGCGGGCCGGTTCAGAAGCCGTGCCGGGAGCCGCCGTCGACCGGAATCATGATGCCCGTCAGGTACGACGCCGCGGGCGAGAGCAGGAACGCCGCTGTCCTGCCGAACTCCTCCGGAGCGCCGTAGCGTCGCAGCGGAATACCTGCCTCATTGGCCGTACGAGAGGCTTCCGCATCGCCCGAGAGCGCATCCAGCTCACGCATCCGGTCCGTGCCGATCCGGCCCGGCAGCACCCCTACCACGCGGATGCCCCGGGGGCCGAGCTCGTCGGCCAGGGACTTGGCGAAACCGGCCAGGCCGGGGCGCAGACCGTTGGAGATCGTCAGCCCGGCGATCGGCTCGTACACGGAGCCGGAGAGCACGAAGCCGATGACTCCGCCCTCGCCGAGCGTGGCCGCCGCGGCCCTGGCAAGGCGCACCGCGCCCAGGAACACCGACTCGAAGGCCGACTGCCACTGCTCGTCGGTGTTGTCGGCGACGAAGCCGGGCGCCGGTCCGCCGACGCTGATGAGAATGCCGTCGAGCCGCCCGAAACGCTCGTGCGCGCTGTCCACCAGACGCTGCGCACAGGCGGGGTCGGCGTTGTCCGCAGCGAGGCCGACGGCGTCCGGCCCCAGCTCGGCAGCGGCCGCCTCGACGCGCTTCTCGTCCCGGCCGGTGATGATCACCCTCGCGCCGTCCTCGGCCAGCGCCCGCGCCGTGGCGTTGCCCAGCCCCCGGCTCGCTCCGGTGAGGATGTACACACGGTCCTTCAGTCCAAGATCCATGGGCCCTATCCTGCCGTGTCGCCCTCCATCGTGTTCTCCCCGGCCAGCGCCATGGCGGTGCCCACCAGCCCGATGTGGCTGAACGCCTGCGGGAAGTTGCCGAGCTGCCTGTGCCCGACGATGTCGTACTCCTCGGCGAGCAGCCCCACATCGTTGCGGAGCGCCAGGAGCTGCTCGAAGAGTTCTCCGGCCTCCTCGGCGCGCCCGGTCAGGAGCAGGGCGTCGGCCAGCCAGAACGAGCACGCCAGAAAGGCCCCTTCGCTGCCGGGCAGTCCGTCGATCGAGCTGCCGTCCGTGCTGTAGCGGCGGACCAGGCAGCCGCTGCCCAGCTCGTCCCGGACCGCGTCGACCGTCCCGATCATCCGGGGATCGTCCGGCGGCAGGAACCCGGTCCGGGGGATCAGCAGCGTCGCGGCGTCCAGGTTCCGGGAGCCGTAGGACTGCGTGAAGGTGTTCCGTACCGGGTCGAATCCCTTCTCGCACACCTCCCGGTGCACGGCGTCCCGCATCACCCGCCACCGCTCGGCGTCGCCGGCCAGCGAGGGGTTCTTCTCCAGGGTGCGTACGGCACGGTCGGCGGCGACCCAGGCCATCACCTTGGAGTGCACGAAGTGGCGGCGCTGCCCCCTGATCTCCCACAGCCCCTCGTCCGGCTCGCGCCAGGTGGACTCCAGGAAGCCGAGCAGGCTGAGCTGAAGACTCCAGGCGTGCGGCTTGTCGTCCAGGCCCGCCTCGCGCGCGAGCCGCAACGAGTCGATGACCTCTCCGTACACATCGAGCTGACGCTGGCGGACCGCGGCGTTACCGATCCGGACCGGGCTGGAGTTCTCGTATCCGGTCAGCCACGGCAGCTCCGACTCGGGCAGCCTGCGCTCGCCCGCCAGGCCGTACATGATCTGCAGGTCGGCCGGGTCCCCGGCGACGGCCCGCAGCAGCCAGTCCCGCCAGGCGGCGGCCTCCTCCAGATAACCGGCCGAGATGAGGGCACCGAGGGTGAGGGTGGAGTCCCGCAGCCAGCAGAAACGGTAGTCCCAGTTCCGTACGCCGCCGATCTCCTCGGGCAGTGAGGTGGTGGGAGCCGCCACGATGCCGCCGGTCGGGCCGAAGGTGAGCGCCTTCAACGTGATCAGCGAGCGGATCACCGCCTCCCGGTACGGGCCCCGGTACTTGCACTGCGCGGACCACTCCGCCCAGTCGGACAGGGTGCTCTTCAACGCCTCGAACGGGTCGACGAGATCGGGGCGGGGCGAGTGCGAGGGGTGCCAGGTCAGGACGAACGCCACCTGTTCGCCCTCGGAGACGGTGAACGACGAACAGGTGGAGAACTGCTGGCCCCACGTTCTGACCGGCGGCTCGCTGCGCAGCCAGGCCGAGTCCGGTCCCGCGACCGCCACCCGGTGCCCCTGCGAGCGGCGCACCCACGGCACGACCGAACCGAAGTCGAAGCGCAGCCGGATCACGGAACTCATGTCGACGGTGCCGCTGATGCCCTCGACGATCCGCATGACATCGGGTTCCTGGTCGCGCTGCGGCATGAAGTCGATGACCTTGACCGTGCCGGTGCGCGTCTCCCAGAACGTCTCCAGGACGAGGGAGTCACCCGCATAGGCGCGCCGGGTGCAGGTGCCCGCGTCCTTCGGGGCGATCCGCCAATGGCCGTTGTCCTCGTCGCCGAGCAGGGCCGCGAAGCAGGCGCCCGAATCGAAGCGAGGCAGGCAGAGCCAGTCGACAGAACCGTTCCTGCCGACCAGGGCGGCCGTCTGCAGATCGCCGATGAGGGCATAGTCCTCGATGAATGGGGTCACGTTCTGGCGTGTTCCCGAACCTGGGCCTCGCTAAGCAGTCCCAGGAGAGATGGGTGTCACTCCGACGGACAGCTGGAGCCGGCCCCCGGACAGCGCGCCGACACCCGGGCGGAGCCGGTGTCAGGCCGTCGCGGGTTCCGGCTGCTCCGGCTTCTTCGGCTCGGAGGCATCCTGCTCCCCGGCGGCGGCCTTGGCCGCGGCCTCCACCCGGTCGCGCTTCTCCCTGCGGGCGAGGACCACGAAGCCGACCGGGACACCGGCGGCGAACAGCCACCACTGCACGGCGTACGCCATGTGCGGGCCGATCGAGCTGTCGTCGGGAGCCGCGATCAGTTCCGGGGAGTCGCCGGAGGGCTCGGGTCCGGTCTGCTCGATGTAGCCGCCGAGCACGGGCCGGGAGAGCCTCTTGGCCTCCTGGGCGCTGTTGATCAGCATCACCTGGCGGTCCGGCAGGTCCGAGATGTCCTTGATGCCGCTGGCGCTCGTCGTCTCGTCGGCCTTGAGTCGCCCGGTGACGGTCACTTCGCCCTTGGGCACGGCCGGTACGTCGGGGAAGGCGCGCTGGCTGTCGGCGGAGGGTACCCAGCCGCGGTTGACCAGGACCGTGCCGCCGCCCTTGAGGTCGAGCGGGATCAGTACATGGACGCCGATCCGGCCGTCGGTGGAGGTCCTGCGGCGTACGACCACCTCGTGCGCGGTGTCGTACGTACCCGTGGCCGTCACCGCTCGCCAGTAGTCGGAGCGCGGGACCGTGTGACCCGGAGAGGTGAGCGAGGCGACCGGAACCGGTTTCGCCTTGAGGTTGTGGGAGATCAGAGAGTTCTGCGCGACCTTGTGCTCATGCCGGTGCAGCTGCCAGAAGCCCAGTTCGACCATCGTGGGAATCAGGACGAGGGAGAGGAGGGCGAGGATCAGCCACTGCCGGGTCAACAGGAAGCGGTACACCCCATGACGGTACAACTGCGTCATGGGGTGCATCGCGGAGGGGTGGGGGAAGGGCGCGTGGCGGCCGGTGATCAGACTTTGTCGACGATGCCCACCTTCCCCTCGGCGCGGGCGCAGTGACCGCCGCAGAACCAGTGCCCGTCGACCTCGACTCCCTGGCCGATGACCTGGACCCTGCAGTGTTCACAGATGGGCGCCATGCGGTGAATGGCGCAGGAGAAGCAGTCGAAGACGTGCACCGCGCCCTGCGCGTGCACCTCGAAGGACATGCCGTAGTCGTTTCCACAAACCTCGCAACGTGCCATGCGCCACAGGGTGGGACGCAAGGGCGGCGGCGGGCGAGCGGCGGGCGGGCGAGTCGTCCCTGGTTCACTCCGATGACGGCGCGGCCGCCCGCGTCGACGCCGGCGCCACATCGCGCAACAGATGGGTGAACGCGCTCTCGTCCAGAACCGGTGTGCCGAACGACTTCGCCTTCACCGTCTTCGACGTCGCCGAGTCCGGGTCATTGGTGACGAGCAGGCTGGTCAGCCGGGACACACTGGTCGCCACGTGCAGCCCGGCCTCCACGGCCCGGTCCTCCAGCAGCTCGCGGTCGACGGAGGTGTCCCCCGAGAACGCCACCCGCATGCCCTGCATGAGAGGTTTGTCCTTCTCGTACCGTCCGGGGTTCGGATACGGGCACGCCGGACGCTTACGTGAGGGACGCCAGCTGTTCTGACCGTACGAAGGCTGGTAGCCGACCCGCGGTGTGACCGGGGAGTCCGACCACTCGGTCAACGGCCGGCACTCCAGCAACGGCAGCCGCACCCCGCCCCGCGCCGCCGCATGCAGACTCGGCCGGAACGCCTCGGCCAGCACCCGGGCGTCGTCCAGGGCATGGTGGGCGCGCTGCTGCACGACTCCGAAGTGCGCGGCCAGCGACTCCAGCTTGTGGTTGGGCAGCGGCAGCCGCAGCTCCTTGGACAGCGCGATGGTGCACAGTCGCTGCTCGACGGGGGCGATGACCGAGGCCCGTGCGTACTCCCGGGCCAGCATCGACCAGTCGAAAGCCGCGTTGTGCGCGACGAGTACGCGGTTCGCGAGCCGCTCGGAGAGCTGGGCGGCGACCTCCGGGAAGAGCGGAGCGCCTTCGAGGACATCACTGGTCAGCCCGTGGATCCAGACCGGACCGGGATCACGCAGAGGGTTGACGAGGGTGTACCAGTGGTCCTCGACATTGCCCTGCGCGTCCAGGCGGTAGACGGCAGCGGACACTATCCGGTCGTCCCGTGCGAGTCCGGTGGTCTCCACGTCGACGACCGCGTACCCCTGCGGGTAGGCGGTCGGCCACGGTGCTGCGGTCTGGCGGTCGTCGAGCATGGTCACAGAGAATACGGGCCGCGACTGACAGTCTCCTATTCGGCTGTCTCCCGCCCCCGCATGCCGGTTCCACGGCGCGACCGCTGTTGTACGGACCCGGCCAGCAGCCCCTCCACCAGGGCACGTACAGAATCCGCGAACAGCCGGTCCGGGTCGGCGGGCCGGGCCAGTGCGCGGGCCAGCGCCGGGTCGTCGTCCGCGGTGGACGCGGCCCACAGATCGCCCTCGCCGGGTGACTGGACGGGGGACCGCTCCCGGTTGCGTTCGACGAGCAGGAAGCCGACGGTCTGGAACTGCACCGCGCGCACCGCTGCCGCCGCCCGCGCCCCGCGCAGCCCCGCGGCGTGCACCTCGTGGACGAGGGCCTGTTGCGCGGGGAGGAACATCCGCTCGGTGAGCCCTCGTTCGTGGACCATCGCGATCAGATGCGGCCTGGCCCGCAGTTCGCGGTGCAGGCCGCGGGCGACGGAGACGATACGGGCCGCCGGGGTCCGGCCGGCCGGGCGGAGGGTGCCCATCTCCTGCACGGTGCGCTCGACGAGGGCGTCCAGCAGCGATTCACGATTGCCGACGTGCCAGTAGATCGACGTGACCGCGGTGCCCAGTTCCGCGGCGAGAGCGCGCATGGTGAGGGCCTGCGGGCCGTTCCGCTTCACCAGGGCGCCGGCCGTGTCCAGGACCTCTTCGCGGGTCAGTGACGATCGCGCCACAGGGCTCCTTGATTCTCGAACTCCGTTACGTGCATGCCTATTTACCCTTCATCGGCGTCGGTGTAACTGTGTTACAGAACCGGCACGGAGAACCGGGACACCGAGACACAGGGAACCGATTCACGGACGATCGAGAAAGGGTGGTACGGCATGGCACGTGTACGGTACGGCGCGCGCACCGAGGCCGAGATCGCGGCGGCCCGCGCGGCCCGCTCCACGCTCCCCGACATCTGGTCCACCGGTGTGGTGGCCCTCTGGGAGAGCGACCCCGACGCGGTCGCGGCCGTCCTTCCGCCGCCCCTCAAGCCCGCCGAGCGCCCGCTCGTCCGGGCCAACATCAGTACGGTCGAACTCCCCGGCTACCCACTCGGTGCGGGCTCCGTCGCCGTCGCCGCCGTCCACGACGGCCACGAGGGCTGGTATCCGCTCGTCATGCCGATGACCCATGAACGGGCTCTGATCGGCGGCCGTGAGGTGTTCGGCGAACCGAAGAAGCTCGGCGAGGTGACCGTCGAACGCGACGGCCTCGTCGTCCGTGCCGCGCTCGCCCGGCACGGCATCGCGTTCGTCGAGGTGCGCGGCGCGGTCAGCGGGCCGCTCCCGCTGCCGCGGCCGACGGCCAAGCTCGACTTCTACTTCAAATTCCTGCCCGCGGTGGACGGCGAGGGCTTCGACTCCGACCCCGTCCTGATCCACTGCACCCGTCACGAGAAGGTCCGCAGACTGGAACGCATCTCGGGCGATGTGGTGCTGCGCGAGTCGGTGTACGACCCGGTCGCCGACCTCCCCGTACGACGGCTGGTCGACCTCACCATCGGCGAGAAGACCAGCGACCAGCGGGGCAGGGCCGTGGAGCGGGTGAGCGCCCAGGCCCTGCTGCCGTACATCCACCAGCGTTACGACGACCCGCAGCAGATCCACGACGGCCCGCCGGAAGGAAGCGTCCGATGAGACTCGAGGAGGGCCAGGTCGCCGTCGTCACCGGCGCCGCGAGCGGCATCGGCCTGGCGATGGCACGCAGGTTCGCTGCCGAGGGGCTGAGGGTCGTCCTCGCCGATGTGGAGGAAGGCGCGCTCGACAAGGCGGCGGGCGAGCTGCGCGAGAACGGTGCGCAGGTGCTGGCGCGGGTGGTCGACGTCAGCGAGCGGGACTCCGTCCAGGCTCTCGCCGACGCCGCGTACGACACCTTCGGCGCCGTCCATGTGCTGTGCAACAACGCGGGCGTCGGCTCCGGTGCCGAAGGGCGGATGTGGGAGCACGAGCCGAACGACTGGAAGTGGGCGTTCGCGGTCAATGTGTGGGGTGTCTTCCACGGCATCCAGGCGTTCGTGCCGCGCATGATCGCGGGCGGCGACCCCGGCCATGTCGTCAACACCTCGTCCGGCGACGGCGGGATCGCCCCGCTGCCGACCGCCTCCGTGTACGCGGTCACCAAGTCCGCCGTCGTCACGATGACCGAGTCGCTGTACGCACATCTGAAGGCGGAGGGCGCGGCGGTCGGCGCCTCGGTGCTCTTCCCCGGCCCGCACATGCTCCGTACCGGACTGTGGGAGTCGCACCGCAACCGGCCGGAGCGGTACGCCAAGGAGCGCCCGCGCAGGACCCCGTACCGCAGCCTCGGCCAGTGGGAGTCCGCCATGCGGGCGGCGGGCCACGAGGTGGAGTTCACCCCGGTGGAGGACGTCGCGGGGACCGTCGTGGACGGGATACGCGCCGACCGCTTCTGGATGCTGCCGGACAGCGAGCACAGCGACCGGCAGATCCGCGCCAGGTCGCAGTCGATGCTCGACCGGACCAACCCGTCGTACCTGGAGAGCTTCATACTCGACTGAGGAGCGAGCGATGACCGACGACCCGTACCTGATCATCTCCTCCGACTGCCACGCCGGGCTGCCCACCGAGGAGTACCGGCCCTATCTCGACGCCCGCTTCCACCGGGAGTTCGACGAATTCCTCGCCGGGCGCGACCGCCGCCGTGCGGAGATGACCCGCCTCGGCGTACGCAACGAGGCCTTCGCCGACAAGTGGTTCCACGACAACGAGGAGGGCCTGAAGGGCGGTTGGGACACCGCACAGCGTCTCAAGGAGCTCGACGGCGACGGGGTGGCGGCCGAGGTCGTCTTTCCCGACGCGGACGCCGTCGACAGCCGGACCGCCGCCCCGTTCGGCGTGGGCCTCGGGCTCTCCGGCGACCAGGATCCGGAACTGGGCATGGCGGGAGCGCAGGCCCACAACCGCTGGCTCGCCGACCTCGTCTCGCAGAACCCCGAACGCCACTGCGGGGTCGCCCTGTTGCCCGTCACCGGCGAGGTCGAACGGGTCGTCGCCGAGATCCACCGGGCCAAGGAGTCCGGACTCGGGGCGCTGATGATTCCCTCCATGTGGGTGGACAAGGCCCCGTACCACGACCGCCGTTACGACCCTGTGTGGGCGGCCGCCGCCGAGACGGGGATGCCGGTCGTCACGCACTCCGGGGCGGCCCCGCGCCACGAGTACGGCGACCACCTCGGGATCTATGTCTCCGAGGTCACCTGGTGGCCGTCCCGCCCGCTCTGGTTCCTGCTCTGGTCGGGCGCCTTCGAACGCCATCCCGGGCTGAGGTTCGGCGTCGCCGAGTCCGGCTGCTGGTGGCTGCCGAACCTCCTCTGGTTCATGGACCGGCTCTACCTCGGCGCCCACGGCGGAAAGAAACTCTCCCCGTTCGCCGAACTGAAGCGCCCCCCGCACGAGTACCTCGACCGCCAGGTCTTCATCTGCGCCACCAACACCAAACGCCGCGAACTCGCCCAGCGGTACGAGATCGGCGTCGACAACATCCTGTGGGGCAGCGACTTCCCGCACCCCGAAGGCACCTGGCCGAACACCGCGAACTGGCTGCGCAACACCTTCCACGACATCCCGGTGGCCGAGACCCGCCGCATGCTGGGCCTCGCCGCGGCCGAGGTCTTCGGCTTCGACACGGCGAAGCTCGCCCCGATCGCCGAGCGCATCGGCCCCACACCCGAGGATCTGGGCCAGAGCGCCGACCAGACAGCGGTCGAGGCGTCCTGGGCCAGGTCGCGCGAAGTGGGCCGGCACTGGCTGACCGACCACGACTTCCCGGTCCTGGGGGTTCAGTGATGGACCGCTACACAGTCATTTCCGCCGACTGCCATGCCGGAGCGGATCTCCTCGACTACAGGCCCTACCTGGAAGCGAAGTACCACGACGAATTCGACGCGTGGGCGGCGACATACGTCAATCCGTACGAGGACCTCCTTGCCGACACCGCCGACCGCAACTGGAACTCGAACCGTCGCGTCGCCGAGTTGGAGTCGGATGGTGTTGTGGCGGAAGTGGTGTTTCCGAATACCATCCCGCCGTTCTTCCCCTCGGCCTCCCTCATGGCGCCCGCGCCGTCGCAGGCGGAGTACGAACAGCGCTGGGCCGGCCTGCGCGCCCACAACCGCTGGCTCGCCGACTTCTGCGGGCAGGCACCGGGCCGGCGCGCGGGCGTGGCACAGATCCTCCTCAACGACCCGGCGGAAGCGGTCCGCGAGGTCCGCCGCATCAAGGCTGCGGGCCTGACCGGTGGCATCCTGCTGCCCGGCGCACCGCCCGGCTCCGGCATTCCTGAGCTGTACTCGCAGGTGTACGACCCGCTGTGGGCGGTCTGCGAGGAGCTGGACGTACCGGTGAACCACCACGGCGGCTCGGCCTCCCCGCCGCTCGGCGACGAACCGGCCGCCCGCGCTGTCTTCATGGTGGAGACGACCTGGTTCTCGCACCGGGCGCTGTGGCACCTGGTCTTCGGCGGAGCGTTCCGCCGCCACCCCGGGCTGAAACTGGTCCTCACCGAACAGGGCTCCGGCTGGATCCCGGGTGTCGTGGAGATGCTGGACTACTACCACGGACGGCTGGTCGCGGCGGCGAGCAGGGCATCCACTGCCGAGTCCAAGTTCGGTGCGGGGCTGGCAGCTTCGATGGGGAACAGCCCCCGTGAAATCTGGCGCGACAACTGCTACGTGGGCGCCAGCTTCATGCGGCCGCACGAGGTGCCGCTGCGCGACCGGATCGGCCTCGACAAGATCATGTGGGGCAGCGACTACCCGCATGACGAGGGCACTGCCCCGTACTCACGGGAGGGGCTGCGGATCGCGTACGCGGGCCTGCCGCCCGAGGAGATCGCGGCAATGGTCGGCGGCAACGCCGCGCGCGTCTACGGGTTCGACCTGGCGGCGCTCGACCGCATCGCGGAGGAGGTCGGCCCGACGGTCGAGGAGATCGCCGAGCCGCTGAAGGAGGTTCCGCCGGACGCGACCAGCCCCGCCTTCGCACCGGGCGGGTCGGTACGCGTCTGGTGACCGGGCGGAGTGAGACCATCCCCGGGTGACGGATACCCAGGCGCATGACGAAGCGCACGGCAACGGGCTCGGCGCGCGGCTGAACTGGCTGCGTGCCGCGGTCCTCGGCGCCAACGACGGTGTGGTCTCCACCGCGGGCCTGGTCGTCGGCGTGGCCGGCGCCACCGGCGACCGCGGCACCCTGCTCACGGCGGGCCTGGCCGGGCTGCTGGCCGGGTCCATGTCGATGGCGGCGGGCGAGTACGTATCGGTCTCCACCCAGCGCGATTCGGAGCGGGCCGCGCTGGCGACGGAGAAACGCGAGCTGGCGGAGACCCCGGAAGCCGAACTCGTGGAACTCACCGGCCTGTTGGAGGGAAAAGGCCTGAGCCGGGAAGTCGCCCGCGAGGCCGCCCTCCAGCTCACCGAACGCGATGCGCTGCGCGCCCACGCGGAGGTCGAGCTGGGCATCGACCCGGACGAGCTGACGAACCCGTGGCATGCGGCGGGCGCGAGCTTCCTGGCGTTCACGGCGGGCGCGCTGTTGCCGCTGCTGGCGATCGTGCTGCCCCCGGCGTCGCTGCGGCTCCTTGTGACCGTGCTGTCGGTACTGGCGGCGCTGGCACTGACGGGCTGGTGGAGCGCACGCCTGGGCGACGCGGCGCCGGGACCCGCGGTGCTGCGGAACATGGGCGGTGGAGCGGTGGCGATGGCGGTCACCTATACGGCGGGGGAGCTGCTGGGGGCGGTGGGGGTTTAGGGGAGGCGGACGATACGCTCGGGTTGGTCGCCGGCCGGCCCAGGTCCCGGCACATTCCGACCGCCTGCCGCAGCGAACCCTCGTACGTGTCGAGCTGCGCCCGGTCGTGGTCGGACAGGCACTCCGCCCGCGCCGCGTCGTGCCAGTGCCTGATGAACGCACGGATGTCGTCCTGCTCCATCGGCAGCAGCGAGTGCGCGACGAAGCCCTTGCACGGCAGTTCCCTGCCCCTGGAAACCGCGGTGGAGGGATCGCACGACGCCCGCATTGGCAGAAGTCACCAAAGACTGCTGACACCGCGTCTCGCATACTTGTTGGTAACAACGTCTAGTCCCCGGCCGACCTGCGGCTCTACGGTGCTCGCATGCCGCCGAACCTGCCCGATGTCGTGCTCTGGTCCATACCGGCCTTCGTCCTGCTCACTGTCCTCGAAATGGCCCTCCACCACTTCCATCCCGACGACGAAGCCGCCGGGTACGAGGCGAAGGACGCCGTCACCAGCATCACCATGGGGCTCGGCAGCCTGGTCTTCGACCTGCTGTGGAAAGTGCCCATCGTCGCGATCTACACCGCGGTCTACGAGCTGACCCCGCTCCGCGTCCCCGTGCTGTGGTGGACCGTCCTGCTGATGCTGCTCGCGCAGGACTTCTTCTACTACTGGTCGCACCGGGGCCACCACGTCATCCGGATCCTCTGGGCCTGCCATGTGGTCCACCACTCCAGCCGGAAGTTCAACCTCTCCACCGCGCTGCGCCAGCCCTGGACGTCGCTGACCGTCTGGCCGTTCTATGTGCCGCTCATCGCCTGCGGTGTCCATCCGGCCGCGCTCGCCTTCTGCTCGTCGGCGAACCTCGTCTACCAGTTCTGGGTGCACACGGAGCGCATCGACAAGCTGCCCGGGCCCTTCGAGTACGTACTGAACACGCCCTCCCACCACCGGGTGCACCACGCCTCGCAGGGCGGCTACCTGGACCGGAACTTCGGCGGCATCCTGATCCTCTGGGACCGGCTCTTCGGGTCCTTCACCGCCGAGACGGAGCGGCCCGTGTTCGGCCTCACCAAGAACATCGACACCTTCAATCCGCTCCGTGTCGCCACCCATGAGTACGCCGCCATCGCCCGCGATGTGCGGGCGGCGGGCAGCTGGAGCGAGCGGGCCGGGCGGATCTTCCGCGGGCCCGGCTGGCAGCCGGCCGGAACGGCCGCCCGTACGGCCCTCCCCGCCCAGGAGCGCACCGGATGAGCGCCGCTGCCGTCACGGACCGGCGGGAACGTCTCGTGCGCCCGCTGCTCATCGCCTTCCTGGTGGCCTCGGCCGTCGACCTCTTCGGTGTGCTCGCAGATGTCGGAGCCGCACACCTCGTCGCCAAGCCCCTGCTGATGCCGCTGCTGGCCGGGTACGCCGCCGCGCGGCGCGGCCCCGGGCTGCTCATCGCGGCGCTCCTGTTCGGCTGGGGCGGCGACACGCTGCTGCTGTCCGATGCCGATGCCGCCTTCCTCATCGGGATGGGCTCCTTCGCCGCAGGTCACGTCTGCTACCTGTGGCTCTTCGGACGTGCCCGCAGCTCGCTGCCCGTCGGGTTCGTCTACGCCGCCGTCCTGACCACCTTCGTCGCGCTGCTCTGGAGCGGGCTGCCGGCGGACATGCGGATTCCGATGACCGGCTACAGCCTGCTGCTCACGGCGATGGCGTACCGCGCCGGCACCCTCGGCCGGTACGCGGCTGCCGGCGGGGCGCTCTTCCTGCTCTCCGACGCGCTCATCGCCACCGGCATCGCCGACTGGCCGCAGCTGCCCGCCCCCGACTTCTGGGTCATGCTCACCTACATCGCCGCGCAGTTCCTGCTGACCGTCGGAGCGCTCGCACCCGGTGCGAAATGGGCTGGTGTCGCTCCTGGGGCGTACCGTGAGCGGAGTATCAGTATCTGAGATCAGCAAGGACCCACACGCATGCGCGCCACCGTCATCCACGCCCCCCACGACATACGTGTGCAGGAGGTGCCTGACCCGTCGATCCAGCAGCCCACCGATGTGGTGCTGCGGGTCCTGCGGGCCTGTATCTGCGGCAGCGATCTGTGGGCGTACCGCGGTGAGTCCGCCCGGCAGCCCGGCCAGCGCATCGGGCACGAGTTCCTCGGGATCGTCGAGGAGGCCGGTTCCGAGGTGGCCGGCTTCGCCGTCGGTGACCTCGTCGTCGCGCCCTTCGTCTGGTCCGACGGCAGCTGCGCGTACTGCGCGCAGGGCCTGACGACCTCGTGCCCGCAGGGCGGCTTCTGGGGCTCGGTCGGCTCCGACGGCGGGCAGGGCGAGGCCGTGCGGGTCCCGTTCGCCGACGGCACTCTGGTCAAGCTCCCCGCCGCCGCGGCCTTTGACGACCACCTGCTCACCGCGCTGCTGGCCCTGTCCGATGTGCTCGGCACCGGACACCACGCCGCTGTCGGCGCGGGCGTGAAGCCCGGCACCACGGTCGCGGTCGTCGGTGACGGAGCGGTCGGACTGTGCGGCGTCATGGCCGCCAAGCGGCTCGGCGCCGAGCGGATCATCGCGCTCGGCCGCCACCAGGTGCGTACGGACATCGCCCGCACCTTCGGCGCCACGGACGTCGTCGCCGAGCGCGGCGAAGCGGCCGTCGAAGCCGTACGGGAACTGCTCGGCGGCGAGGGCGCGCACGCCGTGATCGAGGCCGTCGGCACCGAGCAGTCGATGCGCACCGCCGTCGGGATCACCCGCGACGGCGGCTCCATCGGCTACGTCGGCGTGCCGCACGGCAGCGGCACCGGCCTGGACCTCGGCGTCATGTTCGACCGGAACATCGCCCTGCGCGGCGGCGTCGCCCCCGTGCGCACGTACATTCCGGAGCTGCTCCCCGACGTGCTGTCCGGCACGATCGACCCGTCGCCCGTCTTCGACCTGACCATCGGCCTCGATGACGTCCCCGCCGGTTACAAGGCGATGGACGACCGGACGGCGCTGAAGGTGCTCATCAAGCCGTGAGCCAGGCGGTCGCGTCCTCCCCCAGCGGGCCGGGCGGGCGCGACCAGTCGGTGGGGGAACCGTCGAAGGCGACCGGCGGCAGGGCGTGACGCAGCCGGCCCAGCGGGCCGTCCGTCTCCGTGAGCCACTTCGCCGGGTCGTACGAACCCCCGGCCCCGGCGCCGGGCTCCTGCCGGGCGGGCAGCTCGTCCAGCAGCCAGGCGGCGGTACGGGCGAGCGAGAGCGTGACCAGCCGGGAGCCGCCGTCGTCGTGCTGCTCGGTCAGTGCGCGCAGCACGGCGGCGGCCAGCAGATAACCCGTGCCGTGGTCGAGCGCCTGGGCGGGCAGCGCACCGGGCGGGTTCTCGGGCCCTGCCGCGGCCTCGATCGAGGCGACGCCGGTGGCCACCTGCACCAGACTGTCGAAACCGCGCCGCTGCGCCCATGGACCGTGTCCCCAGGCGGACAGGCGCCCGATCACCAGCCCGGGCCTGCGCGCGACCAGGGACTCCGGCGTCAGGCCGAACCGCTCGACCGCACCGGGCCGGTAACCGACGACGACCACATCCGCGCCGGCCAGCAGCTCGTCGAACGCGGCCGCACCGGAGCGGCTGCCGAGATCCAGCTCGACCGAACGCTTCCCGAAACCGGTGTCGCTGTGCGCGTCCTGGCTCTCCGGGAGCTGCGGGGCGTCGATCCGCAGGACGTCCGCGCCGAGCAGCGCGAGCGTACGGGTGGCGACGGGCCCCGCGATGACCCGGGTGAGGTCCAGCACACGCAACCCGGCGGCGGGCAGCAGCGGTTCACCGGCGAGCGCCGCCGTCCGGCGGACCGGCGCGCTGTCGATACGGTCCCTGGCCACCAGCGGTGTGCCCGCGACCGCGGCACCCCGAGGGTCGGCCGCCCACTCCTCGGGCGTACGGGCGACCACGGCCAGCCCGCCCGCGGCGTACACCGTCTGCTCGATCTCCGGTCCCCGGCGCCCGGCGAACGAGGCGGCGACGGCGTCCACGGCGATGTCGTCCGAGGTGTCCGCGGGCAGCCCCAGCGTGGCGAGCAACCGGGCCCGGTGGTGCGGGTAGTTGGCGTGCGTACGGACCCAGCCGTCCGCCGTGCGCCAGAACCGGGACAGCGGGGCGAAGTTGGTCGGTGCGCGCCCGTCGATCCGCAGATGGCGCTCGCTCGTGAACGCCGTGGCCACCGCACCGGCGTCGACCAGGACCTGTGGCACGGGGCGCGCGGTGCGGCGGGCGGCCAGTTCGGCGGCGGCCAGTGAGCAGACCGCGACGGCGGAACGGGCCAGCTCCATGGCGGGCAGCCGGGCGGGCAGCAGCCCGTCGGGGCCGCTCGTCCCGATGTGCGCGAGAAGCGCGGGATCACCGCCGAGCGCCGCCCAGGCCTGCTCCGTACCGGACTTTCGTGCATGAGTCATTCCCGCACTATGGCACTGAGTGCCACGAGTCGGGAAGCGACCTGGAAAGAAGTAGCGGGAGGGGCCGGCCGACGACTCCGGGCCCCTCCCGCTCCGTCGCGTCACCTACCGGCGGACCGCGTTCAGCGCGTTCACCACACCGGCGCCGTAGAAGCCGTTGTGGTTCTTGTCGCCCTCGCAGACGGCGTCGATCTTCCCGTCACCGTTGATGTCGTACGGAGCACCGCACTCGGTGGCGTCGGCCCCGGACGCCAGGAGCGCCTTCACCTGGGCCGCCGAGGCGTGCGGGTGCGTCGACTTGATCAGGGCCGCGACACCCGCGACATGCGGGGAGGCCATCGACGTACCGTTCTTGTAGCCGTACTTGCCGCCCGGCAGCGTGGACAGGATCGCACCGTTCGTGGCGGGCGGTGCGGGCGTCTGGTAGACCGTCGAGTCGCCGCCCGGGGCCGCCACATCGATGACACCGTTCCCGTAGTTCGAGTACGAGGACTTCAGCCCCTTGGCGCCGGTCGCGGAGACGGTCACGACGCCCGGCAGCATCGCCGGGATGTCGAGGCACTCGCGCGGGTCGATGGTCCGGGTGGCCGCCGTGGTGTCGTTCGGGCTGGTCGTGTCGTCGATCGCGCCGGAGGCCAGGTCGAAGCGGCTGTTGCCGGCCGAGGCGACATTGACCGTGCCCTTGTGCTCCGCGTACCGCGTGGCACGGGCGACGGCCTCGACCAGAGCGCCCTGGTCCGGGTCGTTCTTGCAGTTGAACATCCACGGGTCGGTGTAGTAGCTGTTGTTGGTGACATCGACACCGTGCTCGGCGGCCCAGACGAAGCCGCAGACGATCGACTCGGTGTAGAAGAAGCCGTTCGGGTTCGCGACCTTGATGCCGGCGACCTTCACGCCCGGCGCGACACCGGTCACCCCGATGCCGTTCTTCGCGGCGGCGATGGTGCCCGCGACATGCGTGCCGTGGTCGCTCTCACCGGTCTTGGGACGCCATGCGCCGTCCGTCGTGTCCGGCGCCCCGGACACGCAGCTCGCGGAGGCCCCGCGGTCGAAGTTCGGCGCCAGGTCCGGGTGGGTGTCGTCGACACCCGTGTCGATGACCGCGACGGTGACCTTGCTGCTGCCCAGCGTCTTCTGGTGCGCCTGGTCCGCCTTGATGGCGGGCAGATCCCACTGCAGGGGCTCCATCGGATCCTGGTCCGCCGTCGCCTCCGCCGCCGCGTCCCGGGCCTGCTCGGCGGTGAGCGGCTGCGCGACCCCGATGTCCGTGGTGGCCTGCGGAACGATGGGGCTGGTCCGGGTGGCCCCGGCCGAATCGACACCCTTGACCCGGCGGATCGACTTCGCGAAGTCCGGGTTCTGCGACTCGACGACGATGACGCCGATCTGCTCATAGGCGATCACCACCGTGCCGCCGGCCTCGGCTATCGCCTTCTTCACCTGCTTGACGGTGCCGTGATTGCTCCGCGTGTTGACGACGTACGAGAGCTTCGGGCCGTCCGTCGACACCGCCGCCGTGGGCTGCGCGTCCACCGGTGCGGCAGAGGCGGCACCCGTCGGCAGGAAGCCGAGCGAGGCCGTGAGTGCCAATCCGACGGGCAGCGTCAGTGCGCGCGTCCGTCTGGATCCCAGATGAGCCATGGGGTCTCCACATCATCCGTGCGGTCGACCGGACACGGGGTGTGCCAAGTCGCGTACATGACGAGTGAAGTTATCGCTGATCAGCCCTGTTGATCAATGAGTTTGGCGTACCCGGTTCGGCCGGACGGCCGCGAAGAGCCGAGTTCGAGAAGTGCGGACCCGCGGTGAACCGCTTCGCCGCGCTCTCCGTGCCGTTGTCAGGGGGAGACGCACCATCACCCCCGATAACGAGGATCCCCAGTGAAACCCACCGTCCCCACCACCACCGCACCCGCGTCGCGAGGAGATTCCGTGGCTACCGATGCACCGCCGCCCGAGGGCATTACGGAAACCCGCCCTGCCGAGCCCACGACCGAGGCGTTCATCGCGACGCAGGACAGCGCGGAGTTCGGCGAACTGCGCCACGCGTACCGCTCGTTCGCCTTCCCGCTGACCATCGCCTTCGTCCTCTGGTACCTGCTGTACGTGCTGCTGTCCAACTACGCGGGCGGCTTCATGGGCACCAAGGTCTACAGCAACATCAACGTGGCCTTCGTGTTCGGTCTCGCCCAGTTCGTCACCACATTCCTCATCGCCTGGCTCTACTCGCGCCACGCAGCCGCGAAGCTCGACCCGAAGGCCGAGGCCATCAAGTCCCGTATGGAGGCCGACGCATGAGCGCCGCGTACCAGTCGCACCCCGCCCTCCAGTTGGCCGCCTCCTCGACCACCGAGCACCGGCCGCTGATCATCACGCTCTTCGCGGTGTTCGTAGCCGCAACCCTGGGCATCACCGTCTGGGCCGGACGGCAGACCAGGAGCGCCTCCGACTTCTACGCCGGCGGACGCCAGTTCACCGCGTTCCAGAACGGACTCGCCGTCTCCGGCGACTACATGTCGGCGGCCTCGTTCCTCGGGATCGCCGGGGCCATCGCCCTCTTCGGCTACGACGGCTTCCTGTACTCCATCGGCTTCCTCGTCGCCTGGCTGGTGGCCCTGCTGCTGGTCGCCGAACCGCTGCGCAACTCGGGCCGCTACACGATGGGCGACGTCCTCGCCTACCGGATGCGGCAGCGCCCGGTCCGTACCGCCGCCGGCGTCTCCACCATCATCGTCTCGATCTTCTACCTGCTGGCGCAGATGGCGGGTGCGGGCGTCCTGGTCTCCCTGCTCCTCGGCATCACCAGCGACGCGGGCAAGATCCTCATTGTCGCGCTGGTCGGCGTGCTGATGATCGTGTACGTCACCATCGGCGGCATGAAGGGCACCACCTGGGTCCAGATGGTCAAGGCCGTGCTGCTGATCGCCGGTGCCCTCCTGATGACCTTCCTGGTGCTGCTGAAGTTCGACTTCAACATCTCCGACCTGCTGGGCACGGCCGCCGCGAAGAGCGGCCACGGAGCGGCGTTCCTGGAGCCCGGCCTCAAGTACGGCGCCACCGGCACCTCGAAGCTGGACTTCCTCTCCCTCGGTATCGCCCTGGTCCTCGGCACCGCCGGCCTGCCGCACATCCTGATCCGCTTCTACACGGTGCCGACCGCCAAGGCCGCCCGTAAGTCGGTCAACTGGGCCATCGGCATCATCGGCGCCTTCTACCTGATGACGATCGCGCTCGGCTTCGGCGCCGCGGCCCTGATCGGCCCGGACGAGATCAAGGCGAAGAACCCGGCCGGCAACGCGGCCGCCCCGCAGCTCGCCGAATACCTCGGCGGGGTCGGCTCCACCGGCGGCGCCGTGCTGCTGGCCGTGATCTCGGCCGTCGCCTTCGCCACCATCCTCGCCGTCGTCGCGGGGCTCACCCTCGCCTCCTCCTCCTCCTTCGCACACGACATCTACGCCAACGTCATCCGCAGGGGGAAGGCCACCGAGAAGGAGGAGATGCGGGCCGCCCGCTGGGCCACCGTCCTCATCGGTGCGGTCGCGATCGCCCTGGGCGCCTTCGCCCGCGACATGAACGTCGCCGGGCTGGTGGCACTCGCCTTCGCCGTCGCCGCCTCCGCCAATCTGCCGACGATCCTCTACAGCCTCTTCTGGAAGCGGTTCACCACCCAGGGCGCGCTGTGGTCGATCTACGGAGGTCTGGCGAGCTCGGTGTTCCTGGTGCTGTTCTCGCCGGTCGTCTCGGGCAATCCGAAGACGTCGATGTTCAAGGGCGTCGACTTCGCCTGGTTCCCGCTGGAGAACCCGGGCCTGATCTCCATCCCGCTGGGCTTCCTGCTCGGCTGGATCGGCTCCCTCCTCTCGAAGGAGGAGCCGGACAAGGGCAAGTACGCCGAGCTGGAGGTCAAGTCCCTCACGGGCGTCGGGGCGCACTGAAAGAGGAAAAGTTCTCCGAGGAGTTCGCTCCACGCGTCACTCCCGTTCCGTGGCCGCGTCGTAGAGTCCTACGACGCGGCCACGCCGCTCCTCGTGGCAAACGGGCCCCCTCCGATGTCGCAGGTCTCGCGTAGTCTCGGAGGAGTCAGCCGGAAGCCGGATCCGCAGCCGGGAAGTTACTGGGGGAGGGGGCCCACATGCTCATCGACACCTACGATCGGGTCGCCACCGACCTGCGTGTCTCGCTGACCGACCGGTGCAATCTGCGGTGCACGTACTGCATGCCGGAAGAGGGCCTGCAGTGGCTGGCCAAGCCCGACCTGCTCAGTGACGACGAGATCGTCCGGCTGGTCCGCATCGCCGTCACCCGGCTCGGCATCACCGAGGTCCGCTTCACCGGCGGTGAGCCGCTGCTGCGTCCCGGGCTCGTCTCCATCGTCGAGCGATGCGCGGCCCTGAGCCCGCGCCCCAAGATGTCGATCACCACCAATGGCATCGGGCTGAAGCGCACAGCGGCCGCGCTCAAGGCCGCCGGTCTGGACCGGGTCAATGTCTCGCTGGACACCCTGCGCCCCGACGTCTTCAAGACGCTCACCCGCCGTGACCGCCACCCCGACGTGCTGGCCGGCCTGGAAGCCGCGCGCGACGCCGGTCTCACCCCGGTCAAGGTCAACAGCGTCCTGATGCCAGGACTCAACGACGACGAGGCCCCCGACCTGCTCGCCTGGGCCGTCGAGCACGACTACGAGCTCCGTTTCATCGAGCAGATGCCGCTCGACGCGCAGCACGGCTGGAAGCGCGACGGCATGATCACGGCAGGCGACATACTCCAGTCGCTACGCACCCGCTTCACCCTCACCGAGGAGGGCGACGGCGAGCGCGGCTCCGCCCCCGCCGAGCGCTGGCTCGTCGACGGCGGACCCCACCGTGTCGGTGTCATCGCCTCCGTCACCCGCCCCTTCTGCCGGGCCTGTGACCGGACCAGGCTCACCGCCGACGGCCAGGTGCGCACCTGTCTGTTCGCCCGCGAGGAGACCGATCTGCGCGGCGTCCTGCGCTCGGACGCGCCGGACGAGGAGATCGCCAGGATCTGGACGCTCGCGATGTGGGGAAAGAAGGCCGGATCCGGACTGGACGACCCGTCCTTCCTGCAGCCCGAGCGGCCGATGTCGGCGATCGGCGGCTGAGAGCCTGTCGGGTGACCCCGACCGGGCGGCCACGCCCTGGCACGCACGCTTCCCGCGTTGTCGTCAGTCACCAACTCCCCCATAGCTGAAGGCATGGGGGGACCCCCTTCGCGTCGACTCCCTCCTCCGCCTTGGAGTCGCACGCACCAGACCGCGTCCGCTATCCCATCGGAGGTCACCCGACAGGCTCTAAGGTCTGCCCGGCCCCAGGGGGTCTGCCCGGCCCCGGGCCCTAGCGTCCGTCCGTCCCCGAGCGGTCGGACTCCCACTCCGCCAGCGTCACGACATCCTTGAGGAAGCCCCGGACGCCCAGGAACGAGGAGAGATGCTCCCGGTGTTCCTCGCAGGCCAGCCAGGTCTTACGGCGCTCCGGGGTGTGCAGCTTCGGGTTGTTCCAGGCGAGCACCCATACGGCGTCGGCCCGGCAGCCCTTGGCGGAACAGATGGGTGCGGCGGCAGCTCTCTCGGCCGCGGATTCAGGGGAGTTCACGGACTCAACCCTAGGTCAGGGCCTGTGCCGACCCCACGGGCCGGGCCGCCCGACGCATCCCCTACCGGAGAATACCGGCGAAAAAAGCGACGCCGAGCAGCCACGGGGGGAGCTGCCCGGCGTCGGTCTGTCGCTCCGACGGGGGATGCGGAGCGCCTACGAAGTATGTCACGCAGACCCGGGTGCGGTGCACCGTAACTTCATGATTGAGCTGAGGTTTTCTCGAGCCTTGGGTGCGGTACGGCCCCAACTGTGCTTATGCCGATTCGATCATGCCGATTCCCCGCCGCGCCGGGCCCCGTCGGCCTCCGGACCGGACTGCTCGGATCCGGCCGCAGGAGCCGCGTCGAGCGCCGGACGCATCGGCGCCGGGACGAAGGTCGAAGGAAGCGAAGGGGTGTTCTCCCGGCCCGCATTGGCGATGACCACCGCCACGTACGGGAGCAGAACACCGAGTGCCAGCGCCACGATCGCGACATACCGCTCGACGTTCCACAACACGGCGGCCAGGATCACCGAAACCGTCCGTACGGACATCGAGATCACATAGCGCCGCTGCCTGCCGCGCACATCGTCCGCGAGCCCCTGCCGGGCTCCCGTGATCCGGAAGACCTCGACACCGCTCTGCTTCCGCATCACGTCTCCACCACCCTTCCCCCAGCACCTCGCAGGCCGGGGGAGACCTCATTCCCGCGCCGGGACGCTCCCCGGACCGGACCGTATCCACCGTACGCCCGGTGCGCGACGGCTTCGAGACCGGGGCGCGCCGCATTCGTGCCTATCGGCAGCCGTGCCGCACATACGGACGCGTCCGACATGCGGTGTACGGCCCACGGGCCGAGACTGGGCGCACATGCGCGACATCGCGTCGCACGAGGAGGCGACATGGGCTGGTTGTGGGCAATCATCGTGGGTCTGGTGCTCGGTCTGATCGCGAGGGCGATCCTGCCCGGCAAACAGAACATCCCCCTCTGGCTGACGACGATCTTCGGCATCATCGGCAGCGTCCTCGGCAATGCGGCCGCCACCTGGATCGGTGTCAACGACACCAGGGGCATCGACTGGACGCGCCACCTGTTCCAGCTGATCGGTGCCGTGGTCATCGTAGGTGTCGGCGACATGCTGTGGGCCTCGTTCCGCGGCACCAGACAGAAGGCCTGAGTCGACACGAGGCGTGAGCCGACAGACGGCCTGGGCCACTGGGCCACAACACACTGCGGCCGGGTACGCGTCACGCGTACCCGGCCGCAGTGCCTGCGTGTGCGGGATCAGCCGGTGACCTCGACGGCGGCGAGGTTCTTCTTGCCCCGGCGCAGCACCAGCCAGCGCCCGTGCAGCAGCTCCTCGCGGGCCGGTGCGCTCTCGCCGTCCGTGACCTTGACGTTGTTCACGTACGCACCGCCCTCCTTCACCGTGCGGCGGGCGCCCGACTTGCTCGGCGCCAGGCCGACCTCCACCAGGAGGTCCACCAGTGGGCCGAGCTCCGTGACCTGCGCGTGCGGCACCTCGGACAGTGCGGCGCTCAGCGTCGCCTCGTCCAGCTCGCCGAGCTCACCCTGGCCGAAGAGCGCCTTCGACGCCGCGATGACCGCAGCGCACTGGTCGGCGCCGTGCACCAGCGTCGTCAGCTCCTCGGCCAGCGCGCGCTGCGCCGTCCGGGCCTGCGGACGCTCCTCGGTGACCTTCTCCAGCTCCGCCAGCTCCGCGGGGCTGGAGAAGCTGAGGATGCGCATGTACCGGGAGATGTCCCGGTCGTCCACGTTCAGCCAGAACTGGTAGAACGCGTACGGCGTCGTCATCGCCGGGTCGAGCCAGACGGCCCCGCTCTCGGACTTGCCGAACTTGGTCCCGTCCGCCTTCGTCATCAGCGGGGTCGCCAGCGCGTGCACCTCGGCGCCCGGCTCCAGACGGTGGATCAGGTCGAGGCCCGCGGTGAGGTTGCCCCACTGGTCGCTGCCGCCCTGCTGGAGAGTGCAGCCGTAGCGCCGGTACAGCTCCAGGTAGTCCATGCTCTGGAGCAGCTGGTAGCTGAATTCCGTGTAGCTGATGCCCTCGTCGGACTCCAGCCGCCGGGCGATGGAGTCCTTGGTCAGCATCTTGTTGACGCGGAAGTGCTTGCCGATGTCCCGCAGGAACTCGATCGCGGACATGCCCGCGGTCCAGTCCAGGTTGTTGACCATGACCGCCGCGTTCTCGCCCTCGAAGGACAGGAACGGCTCGATCTGGGACCGCAGCCGCGACACCCAGTTGGCGACCGTCTCCGGGTCGTTCAGCGTGCGCTCGGCGGTCGGCCTCGGGTCACCGATCTGACCGGTGGCCCCGCCCACCAGGGCGAGCGGCCGCAGACCGGCCTGCTGGAGCCGGCGCATGGTGAGCACCTGCACCAGATGGCCGACGTGCAGACTCGCCGCGGTGGGGTCGTAGCCGCAATAGAACGTGACGGGACCGTCCGCGAGAGCCTTGCGCAGTGCGTCCTCATCAGTGGACTGGGCGAACAGCCCACGCCACTTCAGCTCGTCGACGATGTCCGTCACGGTTCCGTGTCTCCTCAGCTACGTGTCTCGAAAGGCAACAGTCAGTCTAGGCGGGTCACACGCCCAGGCTCACCGAGCTCATGTTGAAGTCCGGGATCCGCAGCGCGGGCATGGCGGCCCGGGTGAACCAGTCGCCCCACTCGCGCGGCAGCGTCTTCTCCGTACGGCCCGCTTCCGTGGCCCGCGACAGCAGATCCACCGGCGACTCGTTGAACCGGAAGTTGTTCACCTCGCCGACGACCTCGCCGCCCTCGACGAGATACACCCCGTCGCGGGTCAGCCCGGTCAGCAGGAGTGTCGCCGGATCGACCTCCCGGATGTACCACATGCAGGTCAGCAGCAGCCCGCGGCCGGTCGTCGCGGCCACCATCTCCTCCAGGGACTGCTCACCGCCGCCCTCCAGCATCAGGTTGTCGATCGCCGGCGCGACCGGCAGCCCGGTCAGCCCGGCCGTGTGCCGGGTGGTCGTCAGGTGCTCCAGCCTGCCGTCCCGGATCCAGTCGGTCGACGTCAGCGGCAGACCGTTGTCGAAGACGGAAGCCCCGTCCCCGGAGGCATGGGCGATCACGAACGGCGCCGACTCCAGGCCCGGAGCGTGCGGGTCGCTGCGCAGCGACAGCGGCAGCTCGGACAGGGTCTCGCCGATCCTCGTCCCGCCGCCCGGCTTGGAGAACACCGTCCGGCCCTCCGCGGCGTCCCGTGCCGTCGACGACCACAGCTGGTAGATCAGCAGATCGGCCACGGCGGTCGGCGGCAGCAGCGTCTCGTACCGCCCGGCGGGCAGCTCGGTACGGCGTTCCGCCCAGCGCAGCCGCTGCGCCAGCTCCGCGTCGAGCTCGGCCGGATCGACATCCTTGAAGTCGCGCGTGGAGCGGCCCGCCCAGGTCGAACGGGTCCGGTCGGGGGACTTGGCGTTGAGTTCCAGCGTCCCGTTCGGCTGGTCGTGGCGCAGCCGCAGCCCCGTCGACGTACCGAGGTACGTCGAGGTCAGCTGGTGGTGGGCGAAGCCGTACAGCTCACGGCCACCGGAGCGGGCACGGGCGAAGGCGTCGCCGAGCGCCGGGGCGAACTCCGCGAAGACGTCCGAGCCCGTCTCGGCCGGCGCGTCCGTGAAATCGGGCGACGAGGGCACCCCGCCGACCAGCGGCTGCGCGTCCTCCGCCGGACCGGCCCCGCGCGCGGCGGCCTCGGCGGCCCGCACCAGCGGTTCCAGGTCGTCGGCGGTGACGGCGGACCGCGACACCACCCCGGACGCGGTGCCCTGCGCACCGTCGACCGTCGCGATGACGGTCAGGGTCCGCCCCCGCGTCACCCCGTTCGTGGTGAGCGCGTTGCCGGCCCAGCGCAGATTCGCGGACGACTCCTCGTCGGCGATGACGACACAGCCGTCGGCGGTGGACAGTTCGAGCGCCCGCTCGACGATCTCGTGCGGCTTGCTGACGCGACTCATCGTCCGGCCTCCTGCGTCGTATTGAGGATGTTCACGCCCCGGAAGAGGGCGGAGGGGCAGCCGTGCGAGACGGCCGCGACCTGGCCCGGCTGGGCCTTGCCGCAGTTGAAGGCGCCGCCCAGGACGTACGTCTGCGGGCCGCCGACCTTCTCCATCGAGCCCCAGAAGTCCGTCGTCGTCGCCTGGTATGCGACATCGCGCAGCTGACCGGCCAGCCTGCCGTTCTCGATCCGGAAGAACCGCTGCCCGGTAAATTGAAAGTTGTACCTCTGCATGTCGATCGACCAGGACCGGTCGCCGACCACATAGATCCCGCGCTCCACCCCGCCGATCAGATCCTCCGTGGACAGCCCGCCCGGATCCGGCCGCAGCGACACGTTCGCCATCCGCTGCACGGGGACATGGCCCGGCGAGTCGGCGTACGCACACCCGTTGGACCGGCCCAGACCCGTCAGCTTCGCGATCCGCCGGTCGAGCTGGTACCCGACCAGCGTCCCGTCCTTGATCAGGTCCCAGGACTGCGCCTCCACACCCTCGTCGTCGTACCCGATGGTCGCGAGCCCGTGCTCGGCGGTGCGGTCGCCCGTCACATTCATCACGGGGGAGCCGTACGCCAGCTTCCCCAACTGGTCGAAGGTGGCGAACGAGGTACCGGCGTAGGCCGCCTCGTACCCCAGCGCCCGGTCCAGCTCGGTGGCGTGGCCGATCGACTCATGGATGGTCAGCCAGAGATTCGACGGGTCGACGACCAGGTCGTACGTCCCCGCCTCGACGCTCGGCGCCCGCATCTTCTCGGCCAGCAGCCCGGGAATCCGCTCCAGCTCGTCGTCCCAGTCCCAGCCGGTCCCGGTGAGGTACTCCCAGCCGCGGCCCACCGGCGGGGCGATCGTCCGCATCGAGTCGAACTCACCGGTGGTCCCGTCCACGGCGACCGCGGTGAACTGCGGATGCAGCCGCACCCGCTGCTGGGTGGTGACGGTGCCCGCCGTGTCCGCGTAGAACTTGTTCTCGTGGACGGTCATCAGCGAGGCGTCCACATGCGCGACGCCCTCGGCGCCCAGGAGCCGGCTGCTCCACTCGGCGAGCAGCCCCGCCTTCTCCTCGTCCGGTACGTCGAAGGGGTCGATGTCGTACGCCGAGACCCAGGTCCGCTCACCGTGCACCGGCTCGTCCGCCAGCTCGACCTTCTCATCGGAGCCGGCCGCCGCGATCACCTTCGCCGACAGCTTCGCCATGGCGACGGCCTGCGAGGCCACCTTCGCCGCGGCGTCCATCGTCAGATCCACGCCGGACGCGAACCCCCACGCCCCACCGTGCACCACGCGCACCGCGTACCCGAGATCGGTGGTGTCCGAGGTCCCGGCGGGCCGGGCGTCCCGCAACCGCCAGGACGCGCTGCGCACCCGCTCGAACCGGAAGTCGGCATGCACGGCCCCCAGCGCACGCGCGCGGGCGAGCGCCGCGTCGGCGAGCGCCCGCAGGGGCAGGGCCAGGAACGACTGATCTACCTCGTGGGCCACGAAGGGCTCCCCTCCTTTGACGGTCCTGGCAGTGAATCATGGAGGAGACGCCGGCGGGCGGCTACTGGGTTGCGGGCCGTGAGTGTGCTGCACGGCAGTAGGCTGATCGCTGCGGATGGCCGGGGGGCCAGCAGCGGTACGGGCAGGGCCGACGCAGTACAGCAGGCAGCGGGGAGCGGGCGCGACAATGGATGTTTTCGGGGTTCACCAGAGGCTGATCAGTGACTACGACGCCTTCACCAGCTCGTTGGTCGGTGTGAGGGATCGCGAAATCCAGCAGCACCTCGACGAGGAGCGGGAACGTAAGGCCCGCTGGCCGGACCCCCGAATCTCGCTCAATCCGAATTTCCGCAGCGGGGGCACCGTTGCGGAACTCGTGGACGAAGGCATTCTGCACCGCGGGTGCCGCGACTACTTCCGGTCGAAGGAGAATGAGAACGACCCCGGCTCCCGGACGCTCACCCTCCACCGTCACCAGCGGGAGGCCATCGAAGCGGCCGCTTCTGGCGATTCGTACGTCCTGACCACAGGAACCGGGTCGGGGAAAAGCCTCGCCTACATCGTTCCTGTCGTGGACGCGGTGCTGCGCCACCCCAATCCGGACGGCATCTCCGCCATCGTCGTCTATCCCATGAACGCGCTCGCCAACAGTCAGCAGCACGAGCTGGCGCGCTATCTGCAGTGGGGTGTCCCGGAAGCGGACCGAAAGGTGACGTTCGCGCGATACACCGGGCAGGAGTCCCTGGAGAAGAAGACCGCTGTCCTGCGGTCGAAGCCGGACATCCTGCTGACCAACTACGTCATGCTGGAGTACTTGCTCACCCGCCCCCGTGAGCGCGAAGCGCTGATCGGTGCCGCCCAGGGCCTGCGTTTCCTCGCCCTTGACGAGTTGCACACCTATCGCGGCAGACAGGGCGCGGACGTCGCCCTGCTGGTACGCAGGCTGCGGGACGCCTGCGCCGCTCCCCACCTCCAGTGCATCGGCACGTCCGCCACGATGGCCAGCGCCGCGACGTTCGCCGATGCCCAGTCGAAGGTCGCAGACGTCGCCACCAGCCTCTTTGGGGCCACTGTCCGTCCGGAACGGGTGATCGGCGAGACACTCGAACGCGCAACGGACCCAGGCCCTTCCCACACGGCATCCAGGGACGCACGGCTTCGGACACTGGGCACGGCGGTACGCCGCGCTGCGGAGGAACCCCACGCGCTGTCGCGCGATTACATGGTTTTGCGGACGAACCCGCTCGCGGTATGGGTGGAGGACTCGTTCGGCCTGGTCGAGGACGAGAAGGCCGGGGGCCGGCTGGTTCGTAGGACACCTGTGACCGTGCCGTTCGCAGGTCAGGCCCTGGCGAAGGCGAGCGGGGAGCCGGAGGACGTATGCCGCGATGCCATCGAAGCGGTACTCCGGGCGGGGGCCGAGGCACGGCACCCGCAGCACCGGCGCCCATTGTTCGCCTTCCGGCTTCATCAGTTCCTGTCCAAGGGCGACACGGTCTACACCAGTTTCGAACCGGCGGGGCAGCGCCACCTGACCAGCCAGTACCAGGTCAGCGTGCCCGAACACCGGGACAAGCCACTGATCCCCCTGGCGTTTTGCCGCGACTGCGGGCACGAATACCTGGTGGTAACCCGTGAGGAGGGCGCTGCCGGGCTCCGCCTCACCGCACGCCGTGACCCGGAGGCCCCGGCCGAGGACGGCGACGGCTATCTCTACGTCAGTGAGGAGCACCCCTGGCCGGACGACGCCGGGCAACGGCTGGTCCGCCTGCCCGACAGTTGGGTCGAGACCTCGGACGAGGGCGTCCGCACGGTCGTACAGGCCCGGACCGGGGATGTGCCGCGTGAGGTCCGCGTCGCTTCAGACGGCACGCTCGACCCGGTAGGGGGTGAGGGACTGCGCGCCTGGTGGATCGGGGCCCCGTTCCGTTTCTGTCTGCGCTGCCGTGTCAGTCATGAGCAACTGCGCGCCCGCGACTTCGTCAAGCTGGCAACTTTCGCTGCAGAGGGCCGGAGCTCGGCTGTTTCCCTGATCAGCGCCAGCGTGGTGCGGTCGCTGCGCGGTCAGAAGGAGATCGATGAGCGGGCCCGCAAGCTCCTCACCTTCGTCGACAACCGGCAGGACGCCAGCCTCCAGGCAGGGCACTTCAACGACTTTGCCCAGGTCACTCAGATCCGTGGCGCGCTCTACCGGGCCCTGGCGGCCGCAGGGCCAGAAGGGCTCCGCCACGATGTGCTGCCGAAGGCGATCGAGGAAGCACTCGCCCTCCCCATGGAGGCATTCGCCCGCCACCCGGGCGCGAAATACAGCCAGCGAGAGTTCGCGCGGTCCGCGCTGCGTACGGTCCTCGCCTACCGGGCCAACGCCGACCTGGAGCGCGGCTGGCGCATCACCATGCCCAACCTCACCCAGACCGGGCTGCTGCGCTTCGACTACACCGACCTGACGGAGATCGCCGCCGACGAGGAATGCTGGCAGCACACGCATCCTGCCCTGGCCGCAGACTCGCCGGAGCACCGCGCCCACCTTGCGCGCGTCCTGCTGGACGAACTCCGCCGGTCGCTCGCCGTGGACGATCCACTGCTCACGCAGGAAGGCTTCGATCAGCTTCAGCGCCAATCCGAGGGGCACCTCCTGGGCGTGTGGGCACTGCCTCCCAAGGAACCCCGTGTCCCCTCTCGCGTCGCCTTCCCCGGAAGCGGTCCCAAGGGCGCCCCGTCCGGCGAGGCCATCTACCTCAGCGGCCTGGGGGCATACGGGCGCTTTCTACGTCGGCCCGGCCAGTTCGCGGCAATTCAGGGCCTGGCAGGCACACGTATGGCGGTCGCGGACGCCGACGCGGTGATTCGCAGCCTGTTGGAGGTGCTGGAGACGCAGGGGCTTGTCGCCGTCGTCCGGGAGGAGCGCGACGGTTCACGCGGACACCAAGTCAGGTCGGCCGCGTTGCGCTGGCTTCCCGGGGACGGGATCACCCCTGAGCCGGACCCTCTGCGCAAGGTGAGCGACTCCGGCGCGGAGCCTCGCGTCAACACCTACTTCCGCGATCTCTACCGTGACACCGCGGCCGAGCTGGTCGGCCTGGAAGCCAGGGAGCACACCGCTCAGGTCCCCTCGGACGTGCGGGAGAAACGGGAGGAAGCATTCCGGGAGGGCGAGCTGAGCCTCCTGTACTGCTCGCCGACCATGGAGCTCGGTGTCGACATTGCCACTCTGAACGCGGTCGCCATGCGCAACGCACCGCCCACCCCTGCCAACTACGCCCAGCGCTCCGGCCGGGCCGGACGCTCCGGGCAGCCCGCACTGGTCACCACGTACTGCTCGACGGGAAGTGCCCACGATCAGTACTACTTCCGTCGCCCTGAACTGATGGTGGCCGGCAGCGTTACGCCGCCGCGCCTTGACCTCGCCAATGAGGAGCTCCTGCGCTCGCACGTGCACGCCATCTGGCTGGCTGAGACCGGCGCCTCGCTGGAGTCCCGCATGACCGACGTCCTGGACGCGGAGACGCGCGACCCCGCAGGCGGCGTGGTGCCGTTGCCGCTCAGCGAAGCGATGCGCGCCCAGCTCGACAGCGAGGCGGCCCGCCGCCGGGCCGTCGCCCGGGCGGAGGAGGTTCTGCGACCCCTGCTGGCCGATCTGGAGAAGCGCGCCGGCTGGTGGTACGACGGCTGGATCGAGGACGTCGTACGCTCGGCCCTGCGCCGCTTCGACGACGACTGCGAGCGTTGGCGTCGCCTCTACCGTTCCGCCCTTGTCGAACGCGAGGAGCAGCACCGCATCGCCGGAGACCTCTCCGTCGACCCGAAGTCACGACGTCGCGCGCAGGCCCGCCGTGCCGAAGCCGAGAGCCAGCTGAAGCTGCTGCGTAACGAGGACAGCGAGGAGTCCTTCAGCGACTTCTACACCTACCGCTACTTCGCCTCGGAAGGCTTTCTCCCCGGCTACTCCTTCCCGCGACTGCCCCTGGCTGCCTACATCCCAGGCCAGCGGGGCGAGAGCCGGTACGGCCAGAAGAATGGGGCGTACATTCAGCGCCCGCGCTTCATCGCCGTCTCCGAGTTCGGGCCCGGAGCGCTCATCTACCACGAGGGCCAGCGGTACGCCGTCGATCGCGTCCAGGTCCCCACCGGTGCCGTCCCTGGGCAGGTGGCCACCAGCGACGTCCGGATCTGCGGAAGCTGCGGCACCTGGTACGACCGCTCCGAAGGCGCCGACCAGTGCGACGACTGCCATGTCCCACTCACCTTGACGCTGAGCCGGACGATGGTGCTGACCACGGTCCAGGCCTCGCCGGTGCGGCGTATCTCCTCAGACGAGGAGGAACGTCTCAAATCCGGCTTCGAATTGCTGACCGGCTACCAGTTCTCCCAGGTGGGCGGTCGGCTGGACGCTGTGGCCGCCGACCCGCACGGCCCGGTCCTCAGCGTCAGCTATGGCGACACCGCTCGTGTCCGCGTCTTCAACATCGGCCGTCGTAAGCGCAAGCACCCTGGGGACCGAGGCTTCTGGCTCGACCCCGTGCAGGGCAGATGGCTGAGCGCCAAGAAGGCGGCGGAGACGCAGGAAGCGTCCCCCGAAGACGAGGCGCTGGGCGCCTTCGCATCCGCGGACCGTGCGCTCCAGGTCATCCCGTACGTCGAGGACCGCAAGAACATCGCTGTGCTGCGGCTCGCCGAGCCCGTCGGCGACGAAACCGTTGCCATCACGCTCAGGTATGCCCTCGAGCGCGGTATAGAAGCCCGCTACCAGCTCGAGGACTCCGAGCTCGACAGCCAGGACCTTCCCGACGAGGACTCGCGCGGCCGCATGCTCTTCGTCGAGGGCGCGGAAGGCGGCGCAGGCGTCCTGCGGCTGCTCCACGACGATCCGGGCTCCCTCGCCGAGGTGGCCAGGGCCGCACTGAAGATCATTCACGTGGACCCGGACACCGGCCGCGACCTGGACCGGGCGGAGGGGGCGCCCGAGCGGTGCGAGCTCGGCTGCTACGACTGCCTCCTCTCGTACAGCAACCAGCGTTTCCACACCCGCATCGACCGGCACGCAGCCGTCCCGCTGCTGATGCGGCTGGCAGCTGCCACCGCCAGCGGCGAGCGGCAGACCACCCCCGCCGCACAGCGGGCTCAGGCACTGGCCAAGGCGACACAGAGCGCTCGGGGGCCGGTGGCCGACTTCGTGGAGTGGCTCGGCGAATCGGGTCACCGGCTGCCCGACGAGACGCACCCGGAGCAGACCGGTGCCCCCGTCCACCCCGACATCGTCTACCGTCTGCCCGGCGCCGATGTCGCGGTGTACCTGGATACGGCAGCCGGCCGTCACCTGGACAAACCGGCCGAGTACCGGCTGATCGACGACGGCTGGCTCGTGATCCGGGCCGGCGCCGACACCAAGGAGTGGGAAAGCACCGTGCGCGCACATCCGGATGTATTCGGCCCCGGACGGAGCATCCGATGACGACCGTCCCCCGCGCCCCCGGCGACCTCGTGTCGGCCCGTGGACGTGACTGGGTGATTCTGCCCGGTGCCTCCGACGACCTGGTCATCGCGCAGCCTTTGGATGGAGACCGCGAGTTCATCACCGCGCTCTTCCCACACGAGATCGAGGACCCCGGCTTCGGCTGGCCGAGCGCGGTGAACGGCGAGATCGGCGACTTCGCCTCGGCCGGGCTTCTGCGGACGGCCCTGAGGGTCGCCGCAACGCACGGTGCCGGGCCGTTCCGCAGCCTTGCATCCATCGCCGTCCAGCCGCGCCAGTACCAGCTGGTCCCGCTGATGATGGCCCTGCGGATGGACACCGTACGGCTCCTCATCGGCGACGACGTCGGCATCGGCAAGACCATCGAGGCCGCCCTCATCGCCAAGGAACTCATCGAGCAGGGGTCGGCACGCGGCATGGCCGTGCTGTGCTCGCCCTCCCTCGCCGAACAGTGGCAGTCCGAGCTCCGGGAGAAGTTCGGCATGGAGGCGGAGCTCGTCCTGCCCTCCACCGCTGCCCGCCTGCAAAAGGGAGTGGAGCCCGGCCAGACGCTCTTCGATCGTTACCCCTGCACGATCGTTTCCACCGACTTCATCAAGCAGCCCGACCGCCGTGAGGCGTTCCGCCGCACCTGCCCGGACCTCCTGATCGTCGACGAGGCACACACCTGCGTCGGAGCGGGCACGGGACACCAGCAACGCTACGAGCTGCTGCGCACACTTGCCGAGGACAAGAGTCGCCACCTCGTTCTCGTCACCGCCACCCCGCACAGCGGCGACGCCCACGCCTTCGCCAAGCTCACCAGCCTGCTCGACCCCGGTCTCCAGGCACTGGACCCGACGCTCCCCGCGCACCGCGACCGGCTCGCCCGCCACTTCGTGCAGCGCCGCCGCCGGGACATCCGGCGCTACCTCGACGAGGACACCCCCTTCCCGCGCGACCGCAAGCTGCGCCCCGCCCCGTACCAGCTGGGAACGGAATACGCCCAGTTCGTCACCGATGTCCTCGCCTTCGCCCGCGAGCAGGTCCGCCGCCCCGACGGGGCTCTCCGTCAACGCCTCACCTGGTGGTCCGTCCTCGCCCTGCTGCGCTGTGTGCTCTCCTCGCCCGCTGCGGCGGCCGAGACGCTCAAGGTGCGCGCGGCCGTAGGTGCTGCCCGCACCCCCGAGGAGGCCGAAAGCATTGGGCGCCGGGCCGTCCTGGAACTCACCGACGACGAAGCGAGTGAAGGCCTCGACGCGGTCCCCGGTTCCGTTCTCGACGACGATGCCGGCTCACGTGCGGGCAGCCGC
Source organism: Streptomyces sp. NBC_01224 (assembly GCF_036002945.1). Classification (NCBI taxonomy): domain Bacteria; kingdom Bacillati; phylum Actinomycetota; class Actinomycetes; order Kitasatosporales; family Streptomycetaceae; genus Streptomyces; species Streptomyces sp. NBC_01224. The sequence goes on from NZ_CP108529.1 coordinate 7,028,192, forward strand.
AAGCTGAGCGAGTTCGCCGCGCGCGCCGCCCTGCTGGCCGGCCCGGAGCACGACACCAAACTGGCCTTCCTCATCGACGCGGTGAAGGGCCTCCTCGTCGACGGCTACGACCCGATCGTCTTCTGCCGCTACATCCCCACCGCCGAGTACGTCGCCGAGCACCTGGCCGAAGCGCTGGGCCGCAGTGCCCACGTCGAGGCCATCACCGGCAAACTCCACCCTGACGCCCGCCAGGCCCGCATTGACGAGCTCACCGCCAAGCGCGGCCGGCACGTCCTCGTCGCCACCGACTGCCTCTCCGAAGGCGTCAACCTTCAGGAGCACTTCGGTGCCGTCGTCCACTACGACCTGTCCTGGAACCCGACCCGCCACGAACAGCGCGAGGGCCGCGTCGACCGTTTCGGCCAGTCCCGTGAGAACGTCCGCGCCATCACCCTGTACGACACCGACACCGGCATCGACGGCCTCGTGCTGGACGTGCTCATCCGCAAGCACCGGGACATCGCCGAACAGGTGGGCGTCGTCGTCCCTGTCCCGGACGGCGGCGCCGGAGTGCTTCAGGCACTCTCCAAGGCCCTCCTGCTCAGAGGCCGTGAGGGTGAGCGCGACGGACAGCTCACGCTCGACTTCGACACGAACGAGCTCTTCGGCCACGCGCGCCGACAACTGGAGACGGAGTGGGAGAGCGCGGCCGACCGCGAGTCCAAGGTGCTGACGAAATTCGCCCACAGCGGTCTGCGTCCCGACGAGGTCCAAGCCGAGCTGGACGCCCTGCGCCAAGCACTCGGTGACCCCGCCGACATCGCCGACTTCACCCGGGAGTCCCTGAAAGCCCTGGGCTCGGCGGTACGCCCCGACACACGCTCGACCGGGTTCACAGCTCCGGCCGGGGCGCTGCCCCGCGGGCTGCGTCATGCTCTCGGTATCTACGAGGATTCCGACCAGGCCCTCGGCCCCGGCGCCGCCAAGGCCCCGGCCCGCACCCCGGCCAAGGGCAAGGCCCGCAAGCCGGCAGTGGACAACCTCGTCTTCCACCAGGACCTCCCGGTGCCCGCCGGCGAGCATGCCCTCTTCCGTACGGACCCCGCCGTCCGGGCCGTTGCCCGTTACGTCCTTGACTCGGCCCTCGACAAGGAACTGAGCGACAACGACCGCCCTGCCCGCAGGCTCGGTGTCATCCGCACCCCGGACGTGGCCCACCGCACTGTGCTGCTCCTGGTCCGCTACCGCTTCCGCCTGACTCTTCCCCGCCCCGGCCGTACCACCGAGAAGCCGAATGAGCTGGTGGCCGAGGACGCCCAGCTCCTGGCCTGGCGCAACGACCCCGAGGGCGGGCGCGTCTGGCTCAGCGACGAGAAGACCGCCCAACTGCTCCTCGCCGCCCCGGACCGCAACACCAACCTGTCCATGCGCGGACAGCAGATCGAGCGAGCCCTGGACGAACTGGCCGAGGTGCAGGACCACCTCAGAGCCCACGGCGACCAGGTCGCCCGCCGTCTCGAAGCCGCCCACCAGCGCGTGCGTGAGGCGGCCGGCGAGCGGGGCCGGGCGCGCGGCGCGGCAGCGGCCCGCCGTATCACCGCCGTCCCCGCGGGCGAACCCGACCTGCTCGGTGTGTATGTGTACGTCAAGCGTCCCGGAGGATCCAGGTGACCACTCTCGCCCCCGACCACCTCCCGGCGAGCACAGCCGTCCGCATAGAGGGGGCACTGCTCTCCGCCGACCTCATCAACAAGATCCGCTTCGCCGACCGGGAGCTTCCCGGTGCCGCACCCGCCGACTACGGCCTGCCGCGCGGCGTACGGGTCGAGGACGCTGCCAGCCGCAAGTGGGAGTACCTCAAGGCCACCTACGCGACCTTCCTGGAGCAGCTCGCCGAATCCGGCGATCACACCGCGCCGGCCAAGGTCACCCACCAGGAATGGCTCGGCGTCCTCCTCGACGAACTCGGCTATGGGGGTCGCACCGCCGTGCCGGCACGGCAGGGCATCCGCGTGCCGGGGCGGCCCGATCCGTACCGGGTGAGCCACCAGTGGCAGCAGCACCTGCCCATCCACCTCCTGGGCTGGAACACCCCCCTCGACCGGGGTATCGGCAGCGACCGTGCACCGCAGTCGATGGTCCAGGAACTCCTCAACGTCTCCGACGAGCACCTGTGGGCACTGCTCTCCAACGGCAGCGTCCTGCGCGTCCTGCGCGATTCCACCGCGTTGGTCGGCTCCGCGTACGTCGAGTTCAACCTTGAAGCGATCTTCGGCGGCGACCAGTTCGCCGACTTCCTGCTGCTCTACGCGATGCTCCACTCGTCCCGCTTCGAGCTCGTCGCGAAACCGGAGAAGAAGCGACGCGGCGCGGCAGCGGTCGTGGACGCTGAGGCCGACGAGGACGAGGCCGCCGAGGACGACACCGAGACCGACGAGGCCCCCCTCGACGAAGCCGCCGCCTTCACCCCTGCCGACTGCCGCATCGAATGGTGGCGTGCCTACGCCATCGAGACCGGCATCCGCGCCCGCGACCGCCTGCGCAACCAGGTCAAGCAGGCCCTCAGCATCCTGGGCTCCGGCTTCCTCCAGGCGAACCCGGAGTTTGGCAAGGCGCTCACCCGGGGCGGCAAGGCCGCACTGGACGACTTCCACCACGAGCTCCTCAGGCTGGCCTACCAGCTGATCTTCCTCTTCGTCGCCGAGGACCGCGACGCCTTGCTGCTGCGGCCCGAGGCGAATGCCTCTCGCAAGGAGGTCGAGGCGGTGGAGCGAGCCCGCGTCCACTACGCCCGCTACTTCTCCACCGCCCGGCTCCGCCGCATCGCCTCGCGACGCAAGGGCGACCACAACGGCGACCTGTGGGAGGGCCTGCGCATCGTCCTAGACGCCCTCGGCCAGGACGAGGGTCTGCGAGCCCTCGCCCTGCCCGAACTCGGCGGCCTGTACTTCCGCGCGGCCACGGACGCGGCCCACGACGCGCTGCTTCCCGGCAGTCCCGAACCTCTGCGCGAGGCGAAGCTCCCCAACGAGAACCTGCTCGACGCGGTCAGGCTCCTCTCCCGCGTACGGGACAAGCAGGGCCGCCCGAGCCGGGTGGACTACCGCCACCTGGGCGCCGACGAGCTCGGCAGCGTCTACGAATCCCTGCTGGAGCTGATCCCGCGCCACGACGTCCAGAAAGGGGAGTTCTGGCTCCAGGACCTGGTGGCTGGCAACAAGCGCAAGACGACCGGGTCGTACTACACACCGTCCGTGCTCATCGAGAAGCTCCTCGACAATGCCCTGGACCCGGTCATCGAACGCCACGCGGCGTCAGGAATCCCCGACGACCTGCTGAGGATCCGTTTCGTGGACCCCAGCTGTGGTTCCGGCCACATGCTGGTGGCGGCGGCCCGGCGGATCGCTTTGCGCTATGCCCAGATGTACGACAAGGAGCGCGAGCCCGCACCGGAGAAGGTGCGCGAGGCGATGGGCAAAGTCGTACGGTCCTGCGTCCACGGCGTCGACATCAACCCGCTCGCCGCCGAAATCGCCAAGGTGTCGCTGTGGCTGGAATCCCTGAATCCGGGCGAGCCGCTGGCCTTCCTGGACGACCGGATCAAGGTCGGTAACGCGCTGCTGGGCACGACTCCTCGGCTGCTGGAGGCAGGCGTGCCCGAGGAGGCCTTCAAGAAGCTGGAGGGCGACGAAGCCAAGGCGGTGACCGAGGCCCGTGACCGCAACCGCAAGGAACGCAAGGGCATCGAGGTCTGGATCCAGAGCCAGCTGGGCGAGCCGGCGGTCCGTACGAGCACGGCAAAGGTTCGGGTGGCCGCCGAGGAGGCAGCCGCGAAGCCGACTGGCAGAGGGCTCGCCGCGATCCGTGAGCTGGCCCGGCGGCACAAGGAGTTCGAGGCCAACCCGGAGCTGGAGCGCCTCAAGCGCGTGGCCGACGCCTGGTGCGCGGCGTTCATCTGGCCCAAGCGGAAGGACGCACCGGCCGCCATCACGACGTCGACCCTGAAGCGGCTGGAGCAGGGCGAACCCTTGGAAGGGCTCCCGGAGCCCTTGCCTCCGATGGGTGAAGACCCCGTGCCGGAGTCGAACGAGGACCGCGAGTGGCGCGAGGGCGCGGGGGAGCGTGAGCTGCGCGAGGTGGTGGCCCGTAACCGGTTCTTCCACTGGCACCTGGAGTTCCCGCGCGTGTTCCGGGTCGAGGACACGGACGCGGCGGACGCGAACGCGGAGACGGGGTGGCAGGGCGGCTTCGACGCGGTGTTGGGGAATCCGCCGTGGGAGCGGGTGAAGATCCAGAAGAAGGAGTGGTTTGCCGCACAGAACCCGTACGTCGCGGACGCCGAGACAGCGAGCGAGCGGGAGCGCCGCATCGGCGCGCTGCTCAAGTCGGTGGACGAGCACGGCAACCCGATCGAGGGCGACCGGAAGCTGCACCGGGACTATCTGATTGCTCAGCGCGAGTCCAAGGGCACGACGAACATGCTCCGGGACTCGGGGATCTTCCCGCTGACGGGCAAGGGCGACGTCAACACATACGCGGTCTTCGCGGAGAAGTCCCGGATGCTGGTGGGGCCGGAGGGGATGGTCGGGCTGGTCCTGCCGACCGGGATCGCGACGGACAAGACGACGTCGGCGTTCTTCTCGGACCTGGTGGAGCGGCGGCAGCTGGGCACGGTGCTGGACCTTGAGAACGAGGAGAAGCTGTTCGCGGACGTCCACAACCAGTACCGCTTCTGCCTGTTCATCTTCGGCGGTGTGGCCGGCGCATTCGAGCACGTCCGCCTTGCGTTCCGGGCGCGTCGGCCGGATCAGCTGGATGCGCGGGAGTTCACACTGGACGCGGAGGGGTTCCGGCGGATCAACCCGAATACCCGGACGGCACCGGTGTGCGAGAGCCCGGAGCACCTGGAAGTGCTGGAGGAAGTACATCGCCGGGTGCCAGTCCTTTGGGACAGGACCGGAAGGGTTGGCGGTGCCAACCCTTGGAAGCTGAAATTGCAGGTTATGTTCCACATGTCAGGCGACTCTGATCTTTTCCTTGGTGCAGAGGCATTGGTAGATGCTGAGTGGAAACAGGTGGGAACGGTCTTTGCTAAGGGACCCGAACGGTACCTACCCCTGTACGAGGGAAAGTTCGCCCACCACTACGACGCGCGATTCGCCACCTATGCGAACGCCACTCAGGCTCAGATCAATAAGGGAACGTTGCCTCGGCTGGACACTGATTCGCACCAGGATCCGGCCGCACTCCCGCTTCCCCGGCACTGGGTGAACGAAGCTGAGGTCGATGCACGGCTCGCAGAGGACCTGGCGAACCAGCGGAAGGAGTGGTCGCACGATTGGCTGCTTGGCTGGCGCGATGTGTGCCGAGCTTCGGATGAGCGGACGGTCATCGCGTCTGCTCTGCCGAGGATTGCGGTGGGGCACACAGAGCCGCTTTTCATGCCCACAGATCTGGCTGCGCCGCTTGACGGCTTCCTTGCGAATCTGTCGTCCTTCGTCCTGGACTTTGCGGCCCGGCAGAAGATTCAAGGCGCGCACCTCACGTACACGTACTTGGAGCAGCTGCCGGTCCTTGCCCCTGACGAGTACGCGAAGCCTGTCAGCTGGCTTGGCGGCCAGTCGCCCGAGTCCTGGATTCGCGCCCGCGTTCTCGAACTGACCTACACCTCATACGAGATGGCCCCCTGGGCCAGCTACCTCGGCGAGGAACGCGCCCCCTTCGTTTGGGACGAAGAGCGCCGCTTCCTCATGCGCGCCGAGTTGGACGCAGCGTACTTCCACCTCTACGGCATCGAGCGCAAGGAACTCGACCTCGTCCTGGACAGCTTCCGTGCCTTCCGCAACAAGAAGCCGGAGCTCTTTCAGCGCACCAAGGACGAGATCATCCGCATCTACGAGGCCATGGCGGTCGGCCCGTACATCACGCCCTTCACCCCGCTCCCGGGCCAGGGTCCTCGGCACAACCCCGGCGCCAGTCCTCTCACCCGCGTGGCCCCGCCCACCCCGCCGGTCCGGCCCGTTCCTGCGAAGAAGAGGAGCAAGCCGGTCACCGACAACCAGTTGGGCGGTGCTCTGTTCGGCCTGGAGGAAGTGGAGGGAGTCGACATACAGCTCGACTTCTTCGGACGCGAGGAGTAGCCAGGCCCGTCCCGCACACAGCAACGGCCGCCCGCCCGGATACCCCGGCCGGGCGGCCGTTCGCGTACCGCGGCCGTCAGAACTCGTTCGCGATCACGCCCGCCCGGAAGGCGGCCCACTCCGTGTCCGTGAAGCACAGGGGCGCGCGATCAGGGTTCTTCGAGTCGCGTACGGCCCTGGCACCTCCTGGCAGCTCTGCGATTTCGACGCAGTCGTGCTCTGCGCCGCTCGCGGACGACTTGCGCCATATGGAGCCAGAGAGGTCATGGGTGTACAGGTCTGCCTTGGGGCGGTTCACTTCCGGAGGCCTTCTTCCATCTCGGCGATGCGCACGAGCGAGTCCTCCACTGACAGGGCAGTGGCTTGAATGTGCTGGAACGCCAGTGCGTAAGGGGCTATGTCCTCGCCTTCAACGTATGCCGCCCCGCTCAGATTCTCCAGAACGACGACCTCCGGCAACGGCTGGGCGAAGGTTGCCAGACTGAAGCCACCCAGCAGCCCCGGATGGGCAGTTGGGGCCATCGGCATGAGCTGAACCGTCACATTGGGCATCTCCGACGCATCCAGAAGTCGGCGCAACTGCTCCCGCATCGTGGTAGGCCGGGCGGCGAAACGCTGATGGAGTGCTGCCTCATGGATGATCGTCCACAGCTCCATCGGAGGGCTCGGCCTGGTCAGTACCGATTGCCTGGCCATCCGGACTTCGGCCAGCGCAGCCACTTCCTCCGGGCTCCGAGTTGTGGTGATTCCCGAGATGGTCTCCCGTGCGTAGGACGGCGTCTGGAGTAGCCCCGGGATGAGAAGTGGTGACCAGCTGCAGATCTTCTCGGCATCGGATTCGAGAGAGATGAAGTCGGCATACGAGGGCGAGAGGATTCCAGCGTAGGTCTGCCACCAGCCGCGCTTCCCGGCATCCCTGGACAGACTGTCCAGAGCGGCACGAGCTTCGGGATCGGTGATGCTGTAGACGTCGAGCAGGGAATGAAGGTCGTTGGGGCGAATCCCCAAAGTCGCGTTCTCGATCTTCGACAGCTTCGGTCCCTTCCAGCCCATGGATGCAGCGGCTTCGTCGAGAGTCAGACCGGCTTGGTTGCGCATCCTGCGAAGGGTCGCACCAAGGCGGCGGCGACGGACGGTAGGAACCAGAGGAGCATTGGGCATGGCGGAAGTCTGTACCCGTTGGGAAGTGTTCAGCCGCAATCGCGGGGCACATAACTCGATCGGGTGGAAAGCTTGCACTTGACTATGGAAAGTGTGCATCCCGGTGGGATCGTCGGCGCGGCGAGATGCTGAACGCATTGCGTCGCCGTGAAGGCGCAAAGGAGCGCCCCTGTCCGGAGGTTCATGTGCAACTCAAGCCCCGCCCCACCGCCGCCCTCGGCCACTACCTCACCCCCACCCCCGCCGGATTTTCCCTCCACATGTCCGCCTCCCCGCGCAATCTCCGCGCGGTCAGAGGCCTCACCGAGGCGACGCTCCTCGGTTCGGGCGTCGCTCCCGATCTCGTCGACTCCGCCCAACTCGTTCTCTCCGAGCTGTACGGCAACGCCGTTCATGCCTGCGGCGAGTTCGTCCCCCTGGTTGCCGAGGTCGAGTCGACGCACGCCGGCGTCTGGGTCCGGCTCCACGACCCCGACCGGATGTGCCTCCCGCACCGCTCGGGAGTTCAACTCGACGACCCTGAGGCTGAATCCGGCCGAGGGCTGCCGCTCATGGACTACTTCGCGCCCGGCTGGGACGTCACGCTGACGCCCGTCGGCAAGCAGATCTGCTGCCTGCTCCGGCATGGTGGCGCTTGACGGCACACGCCTCCAACTAACACACAGCTGTGCGATTTGACCGCGTGTCAGTCTCACGGGGTAGTCTCCCGATCACGCCGGGTTGACCGTCAACTTCTGCGACGGCGTTGTTTGTTGGGGAGATGGTGGATGGTCGGGTCAGGATTGTCACCGGCAGATCACCAGCAGAAAGAGATCCGAGTAGCTCTCAAGCGGCTTGTCACTGAAGGCTGGACGCTGCGCAAGGAGGCCCACTGGGGCCGCCTGTACTGCCCCTGCGCTGGGCGTGGCTGCACCACCATTACCGTGCCCGGCACAGCGGCCAACCCGGGGCGCGCGGCGCGCTGGATCGTGCAGCGTGCGAGTCGCTGCCCGCTCCCCGAGAGCGACCCGCGCCGTACCCCCGGAGGGGGTGCTGTCGTTTGACAAGCGATTCCCTGTTGTCGTTTGACAACGCATGGGGGCTGGGTAAGTCTGCCTCGCAGGGGTGGCGCGCCCTGGCGCGAAAGCTTGGACGGGCACGGACAAAGAGGGTTGAGGGCGAAATGGAGTACGAGTTTCTCTTTGTCGTGGATGGTGTCGGCGTGGACGACGATGTTGCGGTCGGCGTCATCTTCGACGAGTTCGACGGGCTACTCACCCAACACCGGGACAAGTACCTGCTCGATCTTGCCGAGTCCGGAGACAGCGCCGTGGACGCCGCTCACCGCCTGGTCGTCCGGCTGAGGAAAGAGCTGCCCCAGCTGAGGCTGCTGCGGCTGGACCCGGATCTGGTCGGTGTGCCGGACATCGCCGAACGCACGGGCCGCACCCGGCAGAACGTCCTCCAGTGGGTCAACGGCGAGCGGCGCACGGAAGCAGGCGCGTTCCCGGATCCGGAAGGCACGGTCGGGCGCTCGCTCGTCTGGCGCTGGGCCGAGATCAATGCCTGGCTGGCGGGCATCGGAGGACAGGTGGGCGATATGGGGGCGACCCGGGAGGACGCCCTGCACATCGACTTCATGCTGCCCCGCTGGCAACAGGCGCTGGCCGAGGGCCTGCCGATCGTGCGGTTCGTGCACGCACGGGACGACGATCGCTCCGACGACCGTGCCGATGTGGCGCGGCTACTGGACGGCACACTTTCCGCCCCGGGGTGGCTGGAATCGATCTCCGCGTTTCCCCGGGCCGTGCGGCAACGGCTGACCGTGGTCTGCGCCGTGCTGCCCGACCGGCTGAGCGATGTGGTCGCGCGGATCCGCCAGGACGAGAGCTGGGTGATGCTCGCCTTTCAGGGCAAGCGGAGCGAACTGCGGCTCATGCCGGTTGCCGCGCGAGATGTACCGGGGGCGCGGCCCGTTTCGGAACTGGGCCTGGGCGACGACGCCACCGTCGGCGATCTGCTGCTGGTCACCGTGAACGGTGCCGTACAGCCGACCACTCCCGTCGCTCTCGGCTGAACACCGTAGAACGCCCTTGTGGGGCCCACGAAAGGAAGCCGTGCCCACCGCCTTCGAGATCAGCGCCCGCGCAGTACGCCAGGCCGCGACCGTCCTCGCCGACCACCTCCAGGACGGCCTGCCGTTCCGCGAACTCCGGCCGCTGATCCACGCTGCGGACCCGACGCTCGCGCAGGACTGGCAAGCTCTCGGCGCCGCGGTGACCACCGATATCGACCGCAACCTCAGCTTCACGGCTACCACTCTGACCAAGGCGGGCTGGCTGACACGGGCGAACCGCACCTGGCGGCTGACCGGTCTCGGCGTCGAGGCCCTGCACGCCTACCCGGAGCCGGGGACGTTCTTCTCCGAGGCCGGCACTCGGTACACCCACTGGAGGGCCGGGCGCCTTTACTTCGATGCCGCCGCCAAACTGCTCTCTGAACTGCCCGACGACCGGTGGGTGAGTATCGAGGACCTTGCGGCCGAGTACGAGATCGACCCCGAGGCCCTTGCCGCCTGCCTCCAGGGCACCAGGCCCGAGGGCTGGCATCTCGCACTCTCCCCTGATGGTGAGGCAGGTTTCGGCACCACGCTGCTAGCGACCGAGATCGGGGCCTGGCGCACCCTGCTGGAGCGCGACGAGCTCTACGACGAAGCCGCCTCCAGCATCGACACCGTACGGGCACTGCCCGGCAAGCGGCTCACCGCCGAGGAGATCACCGCGCTCGTGCTCGGGGAGGAACCCGGGCAGGACAGCATCCCCCAGCGGCCGCGCAGGGTGTGGATCATCAGAGGTACGGATGCCGGGGGCGCCAGCCTCATCCGCAGCCACTGGCGTGACGAGGGCGTGGTGACCCTGTCGGCCGACCGGCTGCCGGCCCTCGCCCAGGGCGCCGGCCCGCAGCGGGTCCGCAAGGCTGTCGACGATGCCGACTCCGGGGCCACCGCTGCCCAGCGCGACCGCCGCGCGGACGAGCTCCACACCTTCCTCTCCCGGATACAGGAGGGGGACATCGTGGTGTGCACCGACGGCCCCAAGGCGTATCTGGGCGTGGTGCGGGGCCCCGCCGTCTATACGGACCCGCTCGAGGACGCGGCCCACTTCGCCCGGTCGGTCGCCTGGCGGAACCTCGACGCGCCGCTCGACTTCGTGCGCGACCTTCCTGCCGAGCTGACCGGCCGGGTCGCCGACGCGGACGCGCGGATCGTCGACATCAGCGAATTCGCCTCCCGGCTAGAGCCGCTCGTCGGGCCCGAACCGGAGCGCGCCGCACCCCCGCCGGACATCACGGCGGAGATTCCCGATGCCACCGAGGAGCTGGCTGACGGCCTCTTCCTGGACAACGCCACCTGGCTGCAGGAAAGCGTCGAACTTCTCCGAGGTAAACCGCAGCTGATCTTCCACGGCCCTCCGGGTACGGGAAAGACCTACACCGCCCTCGCCCTCGCCCGCCATCTGACCGGCGGCAGCCCCAACAACGTACGACTGGTGCAGTTCCACCCCGCTTACACCTACGAGGACTTCTTCGAAGGGTTCCGCCCCCGGCTGCCGAAGAAGAAGGCGTCCGACAGCCCTGCCGAGAAGCGCGAGCGGGACGCCGACACCTCGACGGGCCTTGTCTTCGATCTCGTCCAGGGCCCGCTGCGCAGGCTCGCGGACGCGGCCGAGGAACGCCCTGCCGAAGTCTTCGTCCTCGTCATCGACGAGATCAATCGCGGGAACCTCGCCAAGGTCTTCGGTGAGATGTACTTCCTGCTGGAGTACCGCAAGGAGTTCGTGCACCTCCTCTACGGATCCGACGAGGGCCGCGGCTTCCGGCTGCCGCCCAACCTCTACATCATCGGCACCATGAACACGGTGGACAGGACCGTCGCGCTGATGGACGCGGCGATGCGCCGCCGGTTCTCCTTCATGGAGCTGCACCCGGACGTTCCGCCTCTCACCGGCCTCCTCAGCCGCTGGCTCACCGCAAATCAGCACCCGCAGGACGCCGCGCTGCTGCTCGACGAACTCAACCGCCGTATCGCCGAAGGCCCGGCGAACGACCGGGACTTCCGCGTCGGGCACTCGTATCTCATGCAGTCCATGGCCCACAGCAGCCCGGAGGCCATGGACCTCATCTGGCGCAGCCAGGTCATACCGCTGCTCACCGAATACCACTGGGGCGACACAACCGACATCGAGGGGACGTACGGCCTGGCCGGCATCAGGGAACACCTCGGGCTGCAGTCCGGCGGCGGTGCATGACGAGGGAGGAGGAGCACGTACGGCTCCGCGAAGGGGATGCGTGGTCAGAATGGCCGTTGACCCCTGAGCAGGTGTGGGAGCTGGACCGGTCCGAACTCCTCGACGTACGGGCCACGGGCCGTGCGGGAACGTATCGCTTGCGTGCCAGGGACCGGGTGGGGGCCGTCCGGCTCGGGCGTGGCCCCGGCCGGGTCCGGCTGTCCATCGAGCCCAAGATTCCGGTCGACCGGCTCATGTACCTTCTCGGATACGCGCCGAGTCGGCTCCAGTGGCAGGACCAGCAGGTCGACGCGGTGGCCCGCGCCGACCTCCTGCCGGCCGTGGCGCACGCGTTCAACCGCGCCGCGCGGCGGGCTCTGCGGGCAGGGCCGCTGTTCGGCTACCGGGAGACCGAGGACACCCTGCCGGTGCTGCGCGGCCGGCTACGGGCCTCCGCCCAGCTGAGTAGGCGCCCGGGGCTCGTGGTGCCACTGGAAGTGACGTACGACGAGCACACCGTCGACATCGCGGAGAACCGGCTACTGCTCGGCGCGGCCCGCAGGCTGCTGAGGGTTCCCGGCATGGAGCCACGCCTGCGTGCCGAACTGCAGGGATTTGCCGCACAACTGGACGGGGTGAATTCACTCGTTCCCGGGGCACCCGTGCCCGCCTGGCAGCCGAGCCGCCTCAACCAGCGCTACCAGCCGGTACTCGCGTTGGCGGCACTGATCCTGGGCGGCGCCTCCTACGAGTTCGAGGATGGACGCAACGTGTCCGTCGACGGCCTGGTGTTCCGGATGTGGCAGGTCTACGAGGACTTCCTGGGCCGGGCACTGGGTGAAGCGTTGGTGAACCTCGTGGGCGGCCGGGCGGAACCCGCGGACCGCAATCACCACCTCGCGGTCGGGAGACGGCACGTCCTGAAACCGGACCTGGTCCACTACCTCCCCGGCGCCTCAGGGGTAGCCGGGCCTGCGATCGTGGTGGACGCCAAGTACAAGCGAGGCTTCCGCCGCGAGGACCTCTATCAGATGCTCGCCTACTGCGTACGTCTCGGACTCGACGACGGTCATCTCGTGTATGCCGGCGGCAGGCCGGGCGTCGTACGCGTGCCGGTGCCGGGCAAGGAGATCAGGCTGCACAGACACGTCCTGGACCTGAGCCTGCCGCAGGCGGAGCTGAGCAGTCGCGTCGACGCCCTCGCGGAAACGCTCGCGCGGGCACTGCCGTAAGCACGGGCGGCCATTGTAGGTACACTCTTGGAGTGTAGGTACTTTCTTGGCTGCATGCTGAAGGGAGCTCCGTCCCCGATGAGCGCAATCTCCGTCCGAGAGTTCTCGTACAACCCGAGCGCCGTCTTCGCCCGCGTGGAGAAGGGGGAGGCGGTCCAGGTCACCCGGCACGGCAAGGTGATCGCCATACTGCTGCCCGGCTCCGGGGCGACATCCCGGTACGCGGACCTGGTGGCTCAGGGGAAGATCCGGCTCAAGGCCGCGACCACCTCGGACCTCGACCACTTCCCGCGCTACGACCTCCCCTCAGGCTCCCCCGATCCGCTGGAACTTCTCCTGGCCGAACGCGAGGAGGACGACCGTTGATCTACATGGATTCCTCGGCGCTCATCACACTGCTCACAGGCAGGCCGGGTGCCGCCGAGCTCAGGACATTCCTGTCCGACCGGCCCGGGCTGCCCTTGGCTACCAGCACCATCGGCATCGTCGAGACCGTCCGACAGCTCGACAAGGCCGGATCATTCCCCGACGCACTGTCGGATCTGGACGGGATGGTCACCGAGATCCTGCTGACGGAAGAGGTCCGGGATCTGGCCACCAGGGTCTCGGGGGCTCTGAGATCCCTTGATGCCATTCACGTCGCGAGCGCGCTCGTCATCGGCGGAGCTCTTGACTCCCTGATTACGTACGACAAGCGCATGCTCGACTCAGCGAGGGAAGAAGGTCTCTCCGCACATGCGCCCGGAATGGCGGAATGAGGCCGGGCCGGGTGCCAACTGTAGGAACCCCACAGAGCCCCGCGGAAGGCGCTGTCAGGGGCCGATTGCTCGCGGAGCGGGTGGTACCGATAGGTTTTCGAGGTACCAGACCGCTATCGAAAGGGTGATCCGTTGAGCCGCTCGGTTCTCGTCACCGGAGGAAACCGGGGCATCGGCCTCGCCATCGCCCGCGCTTTCGCCGACAACGGCGACAAGGTCGCGATCACGTACCGCTCGGGCGAGCCCCCCCAGATCCTCACCGAGGCGGGCGTTCTGGCCGTCCGCTGCGACATCACGGACGCCGAACAGGTGGAGCAGGCCTACAAGGAGATCGAGGACAAGCACGGCCCCGTCGAGGTACTGGTCGCCAACGCCGGTATCACCAAGGACCAGTTGCTGATGCGGATGTCCGAGGACGACTTCACGTCCGTACTCGACACCAACCTCACCGGCACCTTCCGGGTCGTCAAGCGCGCCAACCGCGGCATGCTGCGTGCCAAGAAGGGCCGCGTCGTCCTCATCTCCTCCGTCGTCGGGCTCCTCGGCTCGGCCGGGCAGGCGAACTACGCCGCCTCCAAGGCTGGTCTGGTCGGCTTCGCCCGGTCGCTGGCCCGTGAACTCGGCTCGCGGAACATCACTTTCAACGTCGTCGCACCCGGTTTCGTCGACACCGACATGACCCAGGTGCTCACCGAGGAGCAGCGCAAGGGCATCGTGTCCCAGGTGCCGCTCGGCCGCTATGCGCAGCCCGAGGAGATCGCCGCCGCTGTGCGCTTCCTCGCTTCCGACGACGCGTCGTACATCACTGGAGCCGTCATCCCCGTTGACGGCGGATTGGGCATGGGTCACTGATCACCATGAGCGGAATTCTCGACGGCAAGCGCATCCTCATCACCGGTGTGCTGATGGAGTCGTCCATCGCCTTCCACACCGCCAAGGTGGCCCAGGAGCAGGGTGCCGAAGTCATCCTGACCGCCTTCCCCCGGCCCACGCTGACGGAGCGCATCGCCAAGAAGCTGCCGAAGCCGGCCAAGGTCATCGAGCTGGATGTGACCAACGCCGAGCACCTGGACCGTCTCGCCGGTCTGGTCCGTGACGAGCTCGGTTCGCTCGACGGCGTCGTGCACTCCATCGGCTTCGCGCCGCAGGACGCGCTCGGCGGCAACTTCCTGAACACCCCGTTCGAGTCCGTCTCCACCGCGATGCACGTCTCGGCGTTCTCGCTGAAGTCGCTCGCCATGGCCTGCAAGCCGCTGATGAGCGAGGGCGGATCGATCGTCGGTCTCACCTTCGACGCGCAGTACGCCTGGCCGCAGTACGACTGGATGGGCCCGGCCAAGGCCGCGCTGGAGGCCACCTCCCGCTACCTCGCGCGTGACCTGGGCAAGGACGACATCCGCTGCAACCTGATCTCGGCCGGACCGATCGGCTCCATGGCCGCCAAGTCCATCCCGGGCTTCTCCGAGCTCGCGGACGTGTGGAACACCCGCTCCCCACTGTCCTGGAACATGTCGGACCCGGAGCCGGCCGGCCGCGGTGTCGTCGCCCTGCTCTCGGACTTCTTCCCGAAGACCACGGGCGAGATCATCCACGTCGACGGTGGCGTGCACATGATGGGTGCCTGATCCGGCACAACAGGCTGTGACACGGCCGCGTACCGCCTCCGATCGGGCGGTACGCGGCCGTTGTGCGTCCGTGCCCGGCCCCGACCCGCTCAAGTCGAAAAGATGGTCGATCCACCGCAGAATGTGGTGGAACCGGACTTTTGGTCAGGCTGCGGGGAGGAGGTCGCTGTGCGCTCCACACGTCGCCGAACCTGGACGCTGCTGGCGGCCTCCATAGCCGTCGCCGCACTTCTCGCCCACGTAGCCATATCCATGGCGGGGCGGGCAGGAACCGGGGCGTCCGCGCCCCTCGCTCCGACCCCCGACCCCGCCGGATCCGAATGCCGTACGTCGGTCCGGGGCTCCCGGGTCGTCGCCTACTGCCACAACCCGTACCCCTCCACCGACCGCGTGCAGCTGCACACCGAATGCCGCCGCTGGTGGGACATAGACGCGGACGCCACCCCGGTCGACGTGGGACCGGGACAGACCGTGCGGCTCGACGACCGCTGCTGGAAGGAAGTCGGCTCCGTCTGGATCACGCACCGGGTGCAGGTCACGCTCCAGCGCCGTCCGGCCTAGACCGGCCTAGACCCGGTCCACCAGACAACTCAGCGCATGACTCGCGGCCTCGGCTGCCGCCGTCTCCGCGTCCCCGGCCCGGATCGCCTCGACCAGCCGGCCGTGGTCCATGTGATTCTCCGGCCGCAGCTCATGACCGACATCGACCCTGAGATAGTCGCGCAGCAGATCGCCCAGGTCGGCGTAGAGGCCGGTCAGCACGTCGTTGTGCGAGGCCGCGACCACGGCCAGATGCAGCGTCGCGTCCGCCGCGACGAACGCCTCGGCGTCGCCCGCGGCCCAGGTCTCCTCCCGGCGCGCCATGAGCGCGTCCAGCTGCTTCAGATCCCGCTCGGTGCGCCGGGCAGCGGCCAGTCGCGCCGCCGACGACTCCAGGGTGGAGCGCAGCTCGGCGACATGGCGAGGATCGGCGGAGGCGAAACGACGGTGCATCACCCCGGCCAGTTCGCTGATGGCGACGACATAGGTGCCCGAGCCCTGCCGGATGTCGAGCAGGCCGTTGTGTGCGAGCGCGCGCACGGCCTCGCGGACGGTGTTACGGGCCACCCCCAGCTGCTCCACCAGTTCGGGCTCGGTGGGAATCCGTGAACCCACGGGCCACTCGCCGGAGGTGATCTGATTCCTCAGCTGGGCAATCACCTGGTCGGCGAGTGCCGAACGCCGCGGAGACGTCAGCGCCATGGTGCTCCTTGCTCGGGTTGCTGGGGTGATGAGGGGGTGATGAGGGGTGATGGGGCTCGCTCTGCTTGCAGCGAATGGTCTCAGAGGAGCGCTCGAAGGATTGGACAATCAATCATCCCATGATTCTATGATGGGCCTCATGCCCGACGACGAGACCCAGTACCGGACCCGGACCCTGAGCCCCGCCACCAAGGCGGACGCCCCCACGAAAACCCCGGCCCCGCAAGCCTCACAGGCCCCGCAGACGACACAGGCCGCCGCCGGGCCCTCCCCATGGCTGCTCCGGCTGGTCACCATCGGGCTCGTCCTTGCCGCGCTCAACCTCCGCCCCGCCATCACCAGCCTCGGCGCCCTCCTCCAAGAGGTGCAGGACGGGCTGCACATGAGCGGCAGCGTCGCCGGTGTCCTCACCTCCGTACCGCCGCTCTGCTTCGCGGTCTTCGGCATCATGGCGCCCCGCCTCGCCCGCCGCTTCGGCCCGGGGGCGGTCGTCTGCGCAGGCATGATCGCCATCACGGCCGGACTGGTGATCCGGCCCCTTGTCGGCGGCACGGCCGGTTTCCTCGCCGCGAGCGCGCTGGCCCTCATGGGCATCGCCGTCAGCAACGTCCTGATGCCAGTGATCGTCAAGCGCTGGTTCCCGGACCGCGTCGGCTCCATGACCGGGCTCTACTCGATGGCCCTGGCCCTCGGCACCTCGCTCGCCGCCGCAGTGACCGTGCCCATGACCAATGCGCTGGGCGGCAGCTGGAAGGCGGGCCTCGGCATCTGGGCCGTGCTCGCCGCCGCCGCGATCCTGCCCTGGATCCCGCTGGTACGGGACCGGCACGGAGCCTCCGGGCAGCCCGCCGCGCACCACCAGGACTCCCCGACTCTCAGGATCACCCGCAGCCGTACCGCCTGGGGCCTGGCCTGCTTCTTCGGCCTGCAGGCCACCGCCGCGTACATCACCATGGGATGGATGCCGCAGATCTTCCGCGACGCGGGGGTTTCGGCCGGTACCGCGGGCGTTCTGCTCGCCGTGACCATGGCGATGGGCGTGCCGCTCGCCTTCGTCATCCCCAGAGTCGCCACCCGGCTGAGGACTCAGGGCCCGATAGTCGTCCTCCTCGGCAGCTGCGGGCTCATCGGATACGCGGGCCTCTACCTCGCACCGGCCGCCGGGGCCTGGGCCTGGGCGCTGCTCCTCGGCATCTCGAACTGCGCCTTCCCGCTCGCCCTGACCATGATCGGCATGCGGTCCCGCAGCGGCGCCGGAGTGGTCCGGCTGTCCGCGTTCGCACAGTCCACCGGCTATCTGATCTCGATCCCCGGCCCGCTGCTCGTCGGCGTGCTCCATCAGCACAGCGGTGGCTGGGGGCTGCCGATCGCACTGATGGCGGGCCTCATGGTGCCGCAGATGGCGGCCGGGATCCTGGCCGGGCGGGACCGGACGATCGAGGACGAATGCTGAGATGCGAGACTGAGCCCATGTCTCCTGTGCTCGACCCGAATCCCCAGAACGGTCAGAAGAAGCTCCTCCTCGTGCTCGGGGCGATGCTGCTGGTCACCGTGATCATCGCGGTGATCGCCTCGGTCGCATCCCCCTGAACCGCGTGGCCCCGACGGCCGATGGTGGGGCTGGCACCACCTTCCCCTAGGGGGCCAGGGTCAGGGTCAAGTGGGTGGCTCACCGGATGGGACCGGCACCCCCGCATCCGTAGGTTCTGGGTATCAGAACCGATGACCCACGGAGGCGGACATGTCGGCCCGTACGCACACCCGGTCCACCCACCCGGCCACGGGCAGCGTCGAGGTCCGGCTGCCGTGGTGGGCCATCGCGCTGCCCGCGATCGGGTTCGCCGCGCTCCTGCTGTTGATCGTGGGATCCGGCGAGGCGCACGCGGCGACGACCGACCCCGCGGTCGGCCGGTTGCTTGAGCGAATCATGACCCTGATGACCCGCTGACGGCGCCCGTGCCCACCGCAGGAGCCCCTCAACACCCTGCGCCGGGCGGCACATTTCGTGCGAAGCTGAGGTGTATGAGCGTCGATACACCTCGCAGGATCGTCCTTCTCAGGCATGCAAAGGCGGAATGGTCGCAGGATTCCGACCATGAGCGGCCGCTCGCGGAACGCGGCCGCAAGGATGCCCCCGTCGCAGGCCGCAAACTCGTCGACTCCGGGATCGTCCTCGATCTGGCCCTCTGCTCGACCGCTGTCAGGACGCGCGAGACGTGGAAGCTGGCGGTTCACGAGATGCCTCACCGTCCCAGGACCGTCTACGAGGAGCGACTGTACGAGGCGTCTCCCGGCGAACTGATCGCCCTGATCAACGAGACCCCCGACGATGTGCATGACCTTCTGGTGATCGGCCACAACCCCGGTATGCACGCCGTCGCCGACGCCCTCTCGGAATCGGCCGAGGGCGACGCCCTGGCCCGGATGAACCGCGGCGGCTTCCCGACCGCCGCCTTCGCCGTCGTCGAGTTCTCCGGCTCCTGGAAGGGCGTGGAGCACGGAGTGGGCAAGCTGGTCGAGTACTGGACGCCCAACGACTGATCCCACTGTCGTACGGATCCCGCTGCCGCACGGTTTTCCGCTGTCGTACGAGCAGGGCCCCGGTACGGAAACGACCGGGGCCCTGCTCGTACGCGGGTACGCGTCAGTCGACGAGACCGTCGGCGGCCTCGACCTCCTCGCGGGTGATGCCGAGCAGGTACAGCACCGTGTCCAGGAACGGTACGTTCACCGCGGTGTGCGCGGCCTCGCGGACCACCGGCTTCGCGTTGAAGGCCACCCCGAGCCCGGCGGTGTTCAGCATGTCCAGGTCGTTCGCACCGTCACCGATCGCGACGGTCTGTGCCAGCGGCACCCCGGCCTGCGCGGCGAAACTGCGCAGCAGCCGGGCCTTGCCGGCCCGGTCGACGATGTCGCCGACGACCCGTCCGGTGAGCTTTCCGTCGACCACTTCCAAGGTGTTGGCAGAGGCGAAGTCGAGCCCGAGCCGTTCCTTCAGATCGTCGGTCACCTGGGTGAACCCGCCCGAAACCACGCCCACTTGGTAACCGAGCCGCTTCAGCGTACGGATCAGGGTGCGGGCGCCCGGCGTCAGCCGCACCTCGGCGCGCACCTTGTCCACCACCGACACATCGAGCCCCGCCAGCAGCGCCACCCGTGCGTGCAGCGACTGCTCGAAGTCGAGCTCGCCGCGCATGGCCTGCTCGGTGACCTCGGCGACCTTGTCCTCGCAGCCGGCATGGGCGGCGAAGAGCTCGATGACCTCGTCCTGGATGAGCGTCGAGTCGACGTCCATGACGACCAGCCGCTGCGCCCGGCGGCTCAGCCCGGCCGACACCACCGCCACATCGACACCGATCCCGGCGGACTCCGTCGCCAGCGCCGTCCGCAGCTCCTCGGTCCCGGTGCCGGACACCGCGAACTCGACTGCCGTGACCGGGTACTTCGCGAGCCGGAAGATCCGGTCGATGTTCCCGCCGGTCGAGGTGATCGTGGCCGCTATGGCCGCGGTCGACTCCGCGGTCAACGGGTGCCCGAGCACCGTCACATGGGAACGTCCGTAGCCGCGCGGCCGGTTGTCACCCGTACCGGAGATGATCTCGGCCTGCAGCTTCAGCGAATCGGCCCAGCTGTGCACGGTCGCCCGCAGGTCGCCCTCGGTGGTGCCGCCCGCGGTCGGGGCGGTGACCAGCGCGCACAGGACGATGCGGCCACGGGTGACGACCTGCTCGATGTCGACGACATCGACCGAGTAGGCGGCGAGGGTGTCGAAGAGCCCGGCGGTGATCCCGGGGCGGTCCTTCCCGAAGATCTTCACAAGAAGGGTGGGTGTGTCCGTGCCCTGACGGGACTCAGGGGGCTCAGGAGACGGGGAAGACTGAGGTGGCTGAGATGCGCTCATGGTGCTCCCACCGTATCGGTCCGCCTCATCGCACCGGAGGCCCGTCCCGAGGACCGGACAGCGCGTCGTCCCCGTACCCTCGCCCGGACCACAGGCAGGGCGACGGACGGCACGCGCTCGGGCACGCCCGGCGACCGAAGGCGGATCCGAACGGACCGGGGTGCCTCGGGCCGGCCTGTTCGCTCACGGTCCGCACGCACTCATACGCACCCATGGGACTTGCCACTCTCCGAGCCCGTTCCTCCCTGTTCGACGGCACAACGACGCAGGTCTCGGCAGGGTCTTCACCCCGCCCGACTTTCGTATCGGGGACTGCTCCTGGAATAGTTCCCCACGATGTTCAGCATCCCTAGACTCCCTGTGATGGGGGTAACTCGGGGGACAACTAGTGGGGCGCGGAGTGCCGGAACTCGTACTGGAATTGAATGGCAGGACCTGGACGCTCGATCCGTCCAGGTCGTACACCCTTGGGCGCGATCCGCAGGGCGACCTGACGATCGATGACGCCAGGGTGTCGTGGCGGCATGCCACGATCAGCTGGGGGGGCCACAGTTGGTTCATCGAGGACCACGGCAGCACCAACGGCACCTATGTGCAGGGCCGGCGGATCCATCAACTGGAAATCGGGCCCGGCTCCGCCGTGCACCTGGGCAATGCCACTGACGGACCGCGGCTGACCATCGGCGCCGCGGCGGGCGCCGATGTGCACAGCGGGCAGGGCGCGGGCGCGCAGCAGGCCCCTGTCCAGCAGCCCCAGCAGGGCGGCGCCGGCTGGCCCGGCCAGCAGGCCCCCGTTCCGCCACAGCAGCAACAGCCGCAGCAGGGCTGGCAGCAGGCCCCTCAGGTCCAGCCGCAACAGCAGCCCGCGCAGCCCCAACAGCCCCAGGTCCCGCAGCAGCAGGGCATGGCGAAGACGCCCGGCGCGGGCGTGCCCGGCGGTGTCGCGGGGGCGCCGCCGGTGTACAGCGACCGCAGCCCGACCACGTTCCATCAGCTGGCCCTCGGCCGCGTCATGCGCATCGGCCGTGCGCTCGAGAACGAACTGGTCGTCTCCGACCTCCAGGTCTCGCGCCACCACGCCGAGTTTCACGCGACGCCCGACGGCCGCTTCGAGATCCGTGACCTCGGATCCCACAACGGCACCTATGTCAACGGCCAGCCGCTCTCCAAGTCCGGCTCCGCGCTCATCGGCCCGAACGACATCGTCGGCGTCGGCCACTCGACCTTCCGCCTGGTCGGCGACCGGCTGGAAGAGTTCGTCGACACCGGTGAGGTCTCCTTCTCCGCCCGCCACCTCACGGTGACGGTCGACGGCGGGAAGCAGATCCTCAAGGACGTCTCCTTCGGCGTCCCGGAGAAGTCGCTCATCGCGGTCATCGGCCCGTCAGGATCCGGCAAGTCCACCTTGCTCAAGGCGCTCACCGGCTACCGGCCCGCCAACCAGGGCGATGTCCTCTACGACAACCGGAACCTGTACAAGCAGTTCGCCGAGCTGCGCCAGCGTATCGGTCTGGTCCCGCAGGACGACATCCTGCACAAGGAACTCACGGTCACCAAGGCCCTCAAGTACGCGGCCAAGCTCCGCTTCCCCGCGGACACCACCGAGGCCGAGCGCCAGGCCCGGATCCTCGAAGTCCTTGCCGAGCTCAAGCTCGACATCCACAAGGACAAGAAGGTCACCTCGCTCTCCGGTGGCCAGCGCAAGCGTGTCTCCGTGGCCCTGGAGCTGCTCACCAAGCCGTCGCTGATCTTCCTGGACGAGCCGACCTCCGGCCTCGACCCGGGCATGGACCGCGATGTCATGCAGCTGCTGCGCGGCCTGGCCGACGACGGCCGTACGGTCCTCGTCGTCACGCACTCCGTCGCCGAGCTGGCGATCTGCGACAAGCTGCTCGTCATGGCGCCGGGCGGTTCCGTCGCCTACTTCGGTCCGCCGGAGGAGGCGCTCAACTTCTTCGGCTACACCACCTGGGCCGATGTCTTCTCCGCGTTCGAGAACTACCGCGACTACGACTGGGCGGGCCGCTGGCGCGGTTCGCAGCACTATCAGATGTACGCCGCGGACATCGACGCCGTCGCCGCGCAGTCCGTACACATGCCGCCCCCGCAGCAGATGCGCCCGCCGAAGCCGCAGAGCTGGTCGGCCCAGCTGTGGACGCTGATGCGCCGCTACGTCTCGGTGATCGCGTCCGACAAGGGCTTCATGGGCCTGATGGTGATCCTGCCCGCCGTGCTCGGCGTCGTCAGCGTGGTCATCCCGGCCAAGTTCGGCCTGGCCCCGCCGGACCCGCCGTCCCGGTTCAACAGCGCCGCTGGAACGATCATGCTGATTCTCGCGGTCGGCATGTGCTTCTCCGGCGCGGCCAACTCCGTACGAGAACTGATCAAGGAACGCGTCATCTACGAACGGGAACGGGCCACCGGTCTGTCCCGCTCCGCCTATCTGATGTCCAAGGTGATCGTCCTCGGCGTGATCACCGCCATCCAGGGCGTCATCATCTGCGGCATCGGCTTCGCCACCCGTGAGCTGCCGGCCGAGGGCCTGGTCATGCCGCCGGCCGTCGAGATCTGCCTGACGATCATCGCGCTCGGCTTCACCTCGATGATGTTCGGCCTGGTGATCTCCTCACTGGTGAAGACCGCCGAGAAGACCATGCCGCTGCTGGTCATGTTCGCCATAGTCCAGGTCGTCTTCACCGGCATCCTCTTCCAGGTGTACGGATCGCCCGGCCTGGAGCAGTTCGCCTGGCTGATGCCGTCCCGCTGGGCCATCGCCGGCGCGGGCACGACGCTCGACCTCTCGCACCTCATGGCGCCGTGGGATCCGAAGAACCCGACCGACCTGGACCCGCTGTGGGAGCACTCTGCCGGTCAGTGGGGGATGAACATCTCGGTACTGCTGTTCCTCGGCATCATCTGCGGCATCGTGGTCGCGCGACTGCTGCGCCGCCACGAGCCGGAGGTCATGCGCAAGTAGGCGCGGGCGCCGGTACGCAACGCCGAAGGGCGGCACCCCACGCGGGGTGCCGCCCTTCGGCGTATGCGTATGTCGTCCGAGGACGTCCGGAGTCGATCAGTACGCGCTGTTGACGTTGTCGATCGAGCCGTAACGGTCGGCGGCGTAGTTGGCCGCGGCGGTGATGTTGGCGACCGGGTCGTAGATGTTCGTCGAGGTGCCGGGGACGTGGTACGCGTTGAACGTCGGCTGGATGACCTGCAGCAGGCCGCAGGACGGGGTGCCGTTCTGGGCGTTGATGTCCCAGCCGTTGACAGCGTTCGGGTTGCCGGTGGACTCCCGCATGATGTTGCGGTGCAGACCGTCGTACGAGCCGGGGATGCCGTGGGTCCTCATGATGGCCAGGGCCTGGCTGATCCAGCCGTCCAGGTTGTTGGCGTAGACCGGGGTACGGGCCTCGGAGCGGCTGGCGGCCTGCGTCCCGGTGCGCTCGGCGGCGGCCTTGGCCTTCACCCGGGCGGCGGCCTCGGCCTTCGCCTCGGCGCGGGCCTTGGCCTCGGCAGCGGCGGCGGCCTTGGCCTTCGCGGCGGCCTCGGCCTTCGCCTTGACGGCGGCGGCCTTCTTGGCCCTGGCCAGGTCGGCGGCCTTCACCAGCTGCTCGGCGGTGGAGTGCTGCTCGATGATGCTGGCCTGCACGGCCTTGACCTGCGGAGTACCGGCGACCGATGCCAGGACCACGGGGGCGGCGGACGCGGGGGTCTGCGCCTCGGGCTTGCCTTCGGCGTTGGCGGGGACGAGCGAGAACGAGAGCGATGCGAGAGCGATGGCGGAGATACCCGCAACGGAGAGCTTCTGCGTCTTGTTCAGTCGACGACGGCGGCCGGGGATGCTGGACACGGACATACAGGACCTCTAACGAATCGCGGGAGTCCTCACGGAGGACGAAGACGGGAAGCAGTGTTTTCGCATCTCCGTCGGGGACGAGTGCAATTCTTAGCGCCAGCAAAATCCGGTGGCAAAGGTGTGACGTACGACCCCGGATAGTGGATCACGGCCGCGCTCGAACGTGACGGTCCGCGCTCATGCCCGCTGATGTGACGCTTATGTATCCACTAGCCGGCTTCGTAAGTGACGTGGGTCCTATGCCCGGCCTCACATCGACCGTGTAACAAACTGACCAACCGTTGCTTCGGCAATTCGGAGTGTGAGGCTCCGGCTCTGGTGGCAGTAGATGGACGTCCCCGGACTCATGCCGGAGGTGCCGATGGCGCAGCGCCGGGCGCATCCGTACGCCAGGGCATCCCGCCCCGCGACCGCCGCCGGCATCAGCAGATACGAGGCCTCAGGCTCGTGCAGCCCGGTCAGCAGGCCGTCCACCGCCCACCGTGTGGAGAAGCGCACCACCACCCGGGCACCACTCACCCGCCCGTTCGCCGCGGCGACCGGCGTCGGCGACGTGCTCGCGTCCGCACTCACCACCACGACCGTGCCCGCCGCCGAGGCCCACAGCACCGGCAGGGTCTCCTGCACCAGACCGAGCGCCGCCACCACATTGGTCTCCAGTGCCTGCCGCAGCCCGTCCAACGGCAGCCCGTCGACCGCACGAGAGGCTCGGCGCCCAGCGCGCTCGCATTGCTCACCAGCAGATGGAGCCTGCCGAGCCCCCGGGCGGCCGCCGCCGGCCCCGCTCGGTCCCCGGCGTCCATGACATCCCCGGCAAGGCCGACCACCTGCGTCCCGTACCGGTCACCCAACTCCTTCACGGTCCGCGCCGCCACCACCGCCGACGACCTGGCATCCAGCACCGGATCCCAGCCCCGCTGCGGGAGTTCGGCCCCCAGCGCGCGCCCCAGCCCGATGAACCTCGGCACCCCCGACGCAGAAACGCCGTCCCACACCGCGCCTCGTCCAAGAGCCGCACCACCACAAGGCACTTCGGCCCAGGCCGACAGGACCTGGACGGGACCTAGTCCCTGCGTCCCGATCGGCACCGTCCACAGGCCGATACGGCGTCCGCGCCCCGCCGGTACGGTGAGGCCATGAGTCATCGCCCACAGTCGGGCCTCGCAGCGGTGAGTGCCGCGCTGCTCGCCATGAGCCGGCATCTCGAAGTGCGTGATGTCCTGAAGACGATCGTCGCCTCGGCCCGCCGGCTGCTGGATGCCGAGTACGCCGCCCTGGGCGTCCCCGACGACCACGGCGGCTTCGCCCAGTTCGTCGTCGACGGCGTCAGCGACGAGCAGTGGAAGGCCATCGGTCCCCTGCCCCGGCAGCACGGCATCCTCGCTGCGATGCTCCACGAGGCGAAGCCCGAGCGACTTGCCGACGTCCGCAAGGATCCCCGCTTCGAGGGCTGGCCCGCCGCCCACCCCGACATGTCCGACTTCCTCGGCCTGCCCATCAGGGACGGCGACGAGATCATTGGCGCGCTCTTCCTCGCCAACAAGCACTGCCCCAAACCCGAGGGCAGTTGCGGCTTCACCGCCGAGGACGAGGAACTGCTGTCGATCCTCGCGCAGCATGCGGCGATCGCCCTCACCAACGCCCGGCTGTACGAACGCAGTCGCGAGCTCACCATCGCCGAGGAGCGCTCCCGGCTCGCCCATGAGCTGCACGACGCGGTCAGCCAGAAGCTGTTCTCGCTGCGGCTTACGGCCCAGGCCGCCACCGCCCTGGTGGACCGCGACCCGGCCCGCGCCAAGGGCGAGCTCCACCAGGTCGCCGCGCTCGCCGCGGAAGCCGTGGAAGAGCTGCGCGCCGCCGTCGTCGAACTTCGCCCGGCCGCGCTCGACGAGGACGGCCTCATTGCGACACTCCGTACCCAGATCCAGGTCCTGGACCGTGCCCACGCGGCCCGGGTCACCTTCGAGAGCCTGGGCGTACGGGCCCTGCCCGCCGCCCAGGAAGAAGCGCTGCTCCGGGTCTCCCAGGAGGCCCTGCACAACGCACTGCGCCACTCGGGCGCCGAGCACGTCGACGTCACCCTGGCCCGGCACGGCAGCGGCACGCTGCTGCGGATCACCGACGACGGCAGTGGCTTCGAACCCACGGCGACCCGGCAGGCAGGCCGCCACCTGGGCCTGGTGTCGATGCGGGACCGCGCAAGCGGTGTCGGCGGAAGGCTCACCGTTGAATCGGCGCCCGGCAAGGGCACCACGATCGAGATGGAGGTGCCCGGTGGCTGACAAGATCATCAGGGTGCTGCTGGTCGACGACCACCAGGTGGTCCGCCGCGGTCTGCGTACATTTCTGGAGATCCAGGACGATATAGAAGTGGTCGGCGAGGCGTCCGACGGTGCCGAGGGAGTGGCCAGGACCGAGGAGCTCCGCCCCGACGTCGTCCTGATGGACATCAAGATGCCCGGCACCGACGGGATCGAGGCCCTGCGCAAGCTCCGCGAGCTGGAGAACCCGGCCAAGGTCCTCATCGTCACCAGCTTCACCGAGCAGCGCACCGTGGTCCCCGCCCTGCGAGCCGGAGCCTCCGGTTACGTATACAAGGACGTCGACCCGGACGCCCTGGCCGGCGCCATCCGCTCGGTGTACGCGGGCCACGTCCTGCTCCAGCCGGAGGTCGCGGGAGCCCTGCTCGCCCAGGACGACGCGGGCGGCGGTACGGGCCGGGGAAGCACCCTCACCGAACGGGAGCGGGAGGTGCTGGGCCTGATCGCCGACGGCCGGTCCAACCGCGAGATCGCGCGGGCACTGGTCCTCTCCGAGAAGACAGTCAAGACACACGTCTCGAACATTCTGATGAAGCTGGATCTCTCGGACCGGACCCAGGCGGCCCTCTGGGCCGTCCGGCACGGGGCGGCGGGCTGACGACACCGAAGCAGACTGTTTCCCCCGGACCGAGATTCATACTGTCGGGTGTATGTCACCCGGACGGCGCAACCTGTTCGACCCCGAGGCGTTCTTCAGGGTGCTGCGGCGGCTTGCCGCAGTCACGCTAGGAGGATCCTGAAGTGAAGAACCTGAAGAAGGCCGCCGCCGTCACCATGATCGCCGGTGGAATGATCGCCGCCGGTGCCGGCGCGGCCTCCGCCACCGGCCACGGCGCCGGCGCCCACGGCGCCGCGACCCACTCCCCGGGCGTGGTCAGCGGCAACGTCGTCCAGGCCCCGGTGCACATTCCGGTGAACGCGGTCGGCAACACCGTCAACGTGATCGGCCTGCTCAACCCGGCCTTCGGCAACTTCGGCCTGAACGGCTGACCGACCTCACGGTCCTGTGTCGCCGGCCGGGCGCATCGAGCCCGCCCGGCGACATCCGAAACCCACTCCGGCACACTCGAGCCCGTCCGGCGATCGAGGGCGAAACGGCTCCCGGACGGCTCCGGGCAACAAGGCACCTCGCCCAGGCCTATCGCTCCCGCTCCTCCACATACGCGTTGTACGCGGCAACCTGCGCCCGCCGGGCCACCCGCTCCACCGGCCTCAGCGCCTCCTGCCGAGCCGCGATCTCCGACGCGCTCACCGCCCCGCCGTGCCCGTTCTCGTACGCCACGGAGATCAGTAGCCCGACCCGCTGCGCCAGCTCCAGTACCCGCACCGCCCGCGGCGGATACCCCGGAGCCAGCACCTCGCGCCCTCGCTCCGTCCGTGCCCGGTACGCATCCACCGCCGCCTCCGCCACCGGCCCGGAACCAGCCACGTCCAACCGCGACAGCACCGCTGTCGCATCCCGCAACGCCTCGGCGAGCTCCCGCTCCGCCTCACCCAGCGACGGCACATCGGCCGGCGGCGCCTCCCGTACCGGCAGACAACGCCACACCACCTCGACGTGCAGATCCCCGTCCGGGCCCACCTCACGCACCTCGGGAACCAGCCCGTACGGCGCACCGAACGCGACCACCGCCTCCTCGGCATCCAACGCCCGCGCATTGAAGTCAGGCGGCCCGCTCAACCCCAGTGGATGCCCGGGCGCCGGCAGCGCGACCCGGAAACCGGTCACCCCCAGACTCCGCAACCGCCCGAGCGCCAGCGTGAGCCCGACAGGCCCCGTCTCACCCGGCAGTCCCTCGACGCGATGCACCGCGTCCTCCCCGACAATGGCGAGCGCCGCGTCGTCCGGCGACACAAATCCGGCCAGCAGTGCGTTGCCCCAAGCGGCCAGCAGCCCTGAGCGTGGTTCCGAAAGCATGGGAACAGCCTAGGGAACGGACCCGGGGCCTGTCCTCACACGGGCCCAGCGCCGGGAGCTCTCCTGCGGTGGCGTAGATTTCCCTGGGAGCTGTGCCCACAGGCACGCGACGATCTCGACACTGCATGGGGAGACAACGCGCCATGAGCGATGTACTGGAGCTGGTGGACGTATCCGTGGTCCGCGACGGACGCGCTCTGGTGGACGACGTCTCCTGGCAGGTCAAGGAGGGGGAGCGCTGGGTCATCCTCGGCCCGAACGGCGCCGGCAAGACCACCCTCCTCAACATCGCGTCCAGCTACCTCTTCCCGAGCACCGGCACCGCCAAGATCCTCGGTGAGCAGCTCGGCGGCGTCGGCACCGATGTCTTCGAACTCCGCCCCCGCATCGGTATCGCGGGCATCGCCATGGCCGAGAAGCTGCCCAGGCGCCAGACCGTTCTGCAGACGGTGCTCACCGCCGCCTACGGCATGACCGCCACCTGGCACGAGAACTACGAGGCGGTCGACGAGGAGCGCGCCCGCGCCTTCCTCGACCGGCTCGGTATGACCGAGTACCTCGACCGCAAGTTCGGCACCCTGTCCGAGGGCGAGCGCAAGCGCACCCTGATCGCCCGCGCCATGATGACCGACCCCGAGCTGCTGCTCCTCGACGAGCCCGCCGCGGGTCTCGACCTCGGGGGCCGCGAGGACCTGGTCCGCCGCCTCGGCCGACTGGCGCGCGACCCGTATGCCCCCTCCATGATCATGGTCACCCACCATGTCGAGGAGATCGCCCCCGGCTTCACCCACGTCCTGATGATCCGCCAGGGCAAGGTGCTTGCCGCGGGCCCCATGGAGACCGAGCTCAGCTCCCGCAACCTCTCCCTCTGCTTCGGCCTGCCGCTCGTCGTCGAGCACACCGGCGACCGCTACACGGCCCACGGACTGCCGCTCTCGTAGCCGCAGCTGGACGACGCTCTGCGGACACAACACCGCAGTCGCCCGCCCGCGCCCTGTCCGCGAGGGCACCCGCAGTCCTACCATGACCACGTGGACATCGACGCGTGGGTGTGGTGGCTGATCGGCGCGGTGGGACTGGGCATCCCGCTCGTCCTGACCGCGATGCCCGAGTTCGGCATGTTCGCCGTCGGAGCGGTCGTCGCGGCGGTTGTCGCGGCACTCGGCGGCGGCATCGTGGCCCAAGTGCTGGTATTCGTCACGGTCTCTGTGGCCCTCATCGCCGTGGTCCGCCCGATCGCCGCCAGACACCGTGCCGACCGGCCCCAACTCGCCACCGGCATCGATGCGCTGAAAGGCCGTCAGGCCCTCGTCCTGGAACGGGTCGACGGCAGTGGCGGCCGGATCAAGCTGGCCGGAGAGATCTGGTCCGCCCGCGCACTGGACGAGGGGCAGAGCTTCGATCCGGGCCAACAGGTCGATGTCGTCGACATCGACGGAGCTACGGCAGTCGTCATGTGACCGAACCACCCACACAGCAGAGCGCGTTCTGTCAGACTCGATGTCGATCATCATGAGATCGGGGCCGTCGAGGCATACGGCCCCTCCCGCGATCTCGACCTCGATCAGCGCGATCCGTCGGCAACCGAAGGGCAACGAGGAACACGATGCAACCGATCATCATCGTCCTGATCATTCTGGTGGTGCTCGTCTTCATCGCCCTGATCAAGACGATCCAGGTCATCCCGCAGGCCAGCGCCGCCATCGTGGAGCGCTTCGGCCGCTACACCCGCACGCTCAACGCAGGCCTGAACATCGTCGTTCCATTCATCGACTCCATCAGGAACCGCATCGACCTCCGTGAACAGGTCGTGCCGTTCCCGCCCCAGCCGGTGATCACCCAGGACAACCTGGTCGTCAACATCGACACCGTCATCTACTACCAGGTGACCGACGCAAGGGCCGCGACCTACGAAGTCGCCAGCTACATCCAGGCGATCGAACAGCTCACCGTCACCACCCTTCGCAACATCATCGGTGGCATGGACCTGGAGCGGACCCTGACCTCCCGTGAGGAGATCAACGCCGCCCTCCGCGGAGTCCTCGACGAGGCGACCGGCAAGTGGGGCATCCGCGTCAACCGCGTCGAGCTCAAGGCGATCGAACCGCCCACCTCCATCCAGGACTCGATGGAGAAGCAGATGCGCGCCGACCGCGACAAGCGCGCCGCGATCCTCCAGGCCGAAGGAACCCGGCAGTCCGCGATCCTCACCGCCGAGGGCGAGAAGCAGTCCGCGATCCTGCGCGCCGAAGGTGAGGCCAAGGCCTCTGCCCTGCGCGCCGAGGGCGAGGCCCAGGCCATTCGTACGGTCTTCGAGTCCATCCATGCGGGCGACCCGGACCAGAAGCTCCTGTCGTACCAGTACCTCCAGATGCTCCCGAAGATCGCCGAGGGCGACGCCAACAAGCTCTGGATCG
This sequence comes from Streptomyces sp. NBC_01224, assembly GCF_036002945.1. Taxonomy (NCBI): domain Bacteria; kingdom Bacillati; phylum Actinomycetota; class Actinomycetes; order Kitasatosporales; family Streptomycetaceae; genus Streptomyces; species Streptomyces sp. NBC_01224. Next base: position 7,059,013 of record NZ_CP108529.1, read on the forward strand.
TGCCCAGCGAGATCGGGGACGCCCTCAAGGGCCTCAGCGGGGCCTTCGGCAACCTCGGCAACGGCGTCCCCGGATTCGACACCGGCAAGGAACGCCGAGAGCAGCCCCCGGTCGACTGACGCGTACACGCCCCCGTGCATGATCAGTGCACCAAGCACCGATCATGCACGGGGGATTCACCATGACCACCTGGGAGATGCTCGCCGTCTTCGTCGCGGGCATCAGCGCCGGCACGATCAACACGATCGTCGGATCGGGAACGCTGATCACCTTCCCGGTGCTGCTCGCCACCGGCCTGCCCCCGGTCACGGCCACCGTCTCCAACGCCCTCGGTCTGATCCCCGGTTCCATCAGCGGGGCCATCGGCTACCGCGAGGAACTCGCAGGACAGGGCCGTCGCGTCCTCAAGCTCGCCATCGGCGCCCTGATCGGCGGCCTCACCGGGGCCACCCTGCTGCTGGCCCTGCCCTCCACGGCCTTCGAGACGATCGTGCCGATCCTGGTGGCCCTGGCCCTCGTCCTGGTCATCCTGCAACCACGCATCAGCAAAGCGGTCCAGCGCCGACGCGAACACACCGGCACCCCCGCCCTTCCCGACGGCGGCCCGCTCCTCTTCGTCGGACTGATGCTCGCCAGCGTCTACGGCGGCTACTTCACCGCCGCCCAGGGGATCATCTACCTCTCCCTGATGGGCATGCTGCTCGACGACACGATGCAGCGTCTCAATGCCGTCAAGAACGTCCTGGCCGCCGTCGTCAACAGCATCGCCGCGCTCTTCTTCCTCTTCGTCGCGGACTTCGACTGGACGGCCGTCGTACTGATCGCGGTCGGCTCCGCACTCGGCGGCCAGATCGGCGCCAAGATCGGCCGCCGCCTCAGCCCCACCGTCCTGCGCATACTCGTCGTCGCGGTCGGCACGGTCGCCATCGTCCAGCTGCTGCTCCGCTGATACACGGATGCCCACCTCCGCAAAGAGACGGGCATCCCGTACGACAACATGCGTACGCACGCCGACTACGCCGCGGTGCGGTCCAGCCACTCCGGCAGCTCCGACCGCTCACCGGCCCCCAGAGCCAGCAGCATCGCCTCCGCCGGAGACGGTACGAACGGCTGCCGCAGCAACGGCATCCCAGCCTGCTCCGGCGTCCGGGCCGCCTTGCGGTGATTGTCCTCGGCGCAGGACGCCACCGTGTTCAGCCAGGTGTCCTGACCGCCCTGGGCACGCGGCACCACATGGTCGACGGTGCTCGCCCGCCGCCCGCAGTATGCGCACCGGTGCTGGTCCCGTATCAGCACGCCCCTTCTGGACCATGGAGCCTGTCTTCGGAACGGCACCCGTACGTACCGGCAGAGCCTGATCACCCGGGGCACCGGAATGTCCACGGCGGCGCCACGCATACGGAGATCGGGGTGCGACTGTTCGACGACAGCCTTGTCCTGCAGAATCAGCACCACCGCGCGGTTCAGCGTCACCGTCGACAGCGGCTCGAAGCTCGCGTTCAGTACCAGCGTGTCCCGCATCTCGCCCACCTCCCGTGTGCCGCCCGCCCCCTGGCAGGCCCGGATCAACTCTGGCTGGGCAGGCCGGGATGGACAACGCAATAAAAAATGCCCTGCCCTGGTCTCTCCAGGACCAGGGCAGGGCAAACAGCAGGGGAACTCTCGGATCACCGGGTACTAGGCGGGACCCGTGTACTCACCGATCAGCTGAGCACGGCCCAGCGTGTGGAACCGCAGATTGAATCCGACGACCGCGGGCGACACATCGCTGTCGACACCCAGCTTCTCGCTGTCCACCGCGTACACGGTGAAGACATAGCGGTGGTTCTCACCGGCCGGCGGCGCGGCACCGCCGAAGTCCTTCGACCCGTAGTCGTTACGGACCTGTACGGCACCGGCCGGCAGGCCCTCGAACTTCCCGCTGCCCGCACCGGCCGGCAGCTCCGTGACCGATGCCGGGACGTCGAAGAGCACCCAGTGCCAGAATCCGCTGCCCGTAGGAGCATCGGGATCGAAGCAGGTCACGGCGAAGCTCTTGGTCCGATCCGGGAATCCCTCCCACCGCAGCTGCGGCGAGGTGTTCCCGGCCGCGAACACCTGGGCATCCGCCAGCACAGCCCCGGGCGCGAGATCCTCGCTCACCACCGTGAACGACGGCACCTCGGGATGGAAGTCGTGCGGCAGCGGCGCCCTCTTCGGCTCGGTCACGTCAGCACCTCTCCTGATCGCTCTCCTGCTGTCAGCAGGTCTCCCACCGACCCTAGAGCCAGTTGCGCTGACCGCCGACCTGGGCGAGCCACTGATTGAGGTAAGCCGCCCAGTCGGTCCCCTGGAAGTCGTTCAGTCCGACCTTGAACGCGCGGTACGAGTCGCTGCCCTCGCTGAAGAGCCCCGGCTTCTTGTCCATCTCCAGGACGACGTCCATCTCGCGGTCGTCCGCGACGAACGTCAGCTCCACCTGGTTCAGCCCGCGGTACTGCTGCGGCGGGAAGAACTCGATCTCCTGGTAGAACGGCAGCCGCTGGCGCGTACCGCGAATGTGGCCGCGCTCCATGTCCGCACTGCGGAAGCCGAAGCCGAGCTGCCCGAAGGCGTCGAGAATGGCCTGCTGGGCCGGGAGCGGGTGCACATTGATCGGGTCCAGGTCGCCCGAGTCCAGCGCCCGCGCGATCTCCAGCTCCGTGGTCACGCCGATGTTCATGCCGTGCAGATGCTGACCGGCGAACATCGTGATCGGCGTCTCCCATGGAATTTCGAGCCCGAACGGTACGACGTGCACGGCACCGGCCCGCACCTCGAACGCGCCACCGAGCCGAAGCTTGGTGAACTCGATGTCCTGCTTCATCTCCGTGTCCTGGCCCTCGACCTCGACCCGGGCCTGCAGACCGACGGAGAGCCCCTCGATCTGCTGATCCACGGATCCGCCCTGGATCCGCACCTCGCCCTGGACGACCCCACCGGGTACGACATTGAGTTCGGTCAGCTCGGTCTCCACCGAAGCACCACCGGCACCCATGCTCGCGAGCAGCCGCTTGAAGCCCATGTTTACTCCTCCTTGGTCCTGACCCCTACATACGCGCCACGACCGTGGTCGGTTCCCGGTAACCTCGAACGCCATGATCGAGGGCTTGGACCGTACGCCACTGACACGCGACTTCTTCGACCGCCCCGTACTGGACGTGGCACCCGATCTCCTGGGCCGGACTCTGGTGCGCACCACCCCCTACGGCCCCATCGAACTCCGCCTCACCGAGGTGGAGGCCTACGCCGGCGAGATCGACCCCGGATCGCATGCGTTCAGAGGCCGCACCCCACGCAACAGCGTCATGTACGGACCACCCGGCCACGCGTACGTCTACTTCACGTACGGCATGTGGCACTGCCTCAACCTGGTGTGCGGCCCGGAGGGTAAGGCCAGCGGTGTCCTGCTCCGCGCCGGCGACATCCAGGTCGGCGCCGACCTCACCCGCAAACGTCGAATCTCGGCCCGTAATGACAAGGAACTGGCCAAAGGCCCGGCCCGACTGGCCACCGCTCTCGATGTCGACCGCGCACTGAACGGCACCGACGCCATCGCCCACCCCGGCGCCCCGCTGTCCGTACTGCACGGCACCCCACCACCCCGCGACCAGGTACGCAACGGTCCGCGCACCGGAGTGGGCGGCGACGGTGCCGCACACCCGTGGCGCTTCTGGATCGACGGAGACCCCACGGTGAGCCCCTACAGAGCCCATGTGCCACGCCGCCGTGCAACTTGACTCGCCCTTGGGGGCCGCCTAATGTAGCCCGAGCCGCTTGAAACGGGTACTGCTGTCGGTACGGTCCATCGGACCGCCCCGAGCATCCGGAAGCGGCCAACCACTACCTACGAATCACCCTGACGGGTGCGAATTCGGTATGCCGCAATTCGACCTCATCGACTCGATTATGAGTCGCCAAGGAAATCGGTTAATGTAGTGGACGTGCCGAAAGGCAAAGGCCACTCCAAAGGCCACCGGAATTCAAATTCGGACCGGAAACGGAACGAAAAGGAATCTGGTAAGGTTGGAAACGCCGGAAAGGGAAACGCGAAAGCGAAGAACTGGAAAGCAGCCCCGTTTCGACCGGGAATCGGACACGAAAGAGTCTGGTAGAGTCGGAGACGCAAGACCGAAGGGAAAAGCCCGGAGGAAAGCCCGAGAGGGTGAGTACAAAGGAAGCGCCCGTTCCTTGAGAACTCAACAGCGTGCCAAAAGTCAACGCCAGATATGTTGATACCCCGGCCTGTTTCGGCAGGTTGGTGGTTCCTTTGAAAGTCCTGCCGGGCCTCACGGTTCCGGTGGGCAATTTACACAGCGAGGACGCTGTGAACGATCGGTCTTATTCCGGCTGATCGTTCCGCTCTCGTGATGTGTGTCCCGATTACGGGAAAACATTCACGGAGAGTTTGATCCTGGCTCAGGACGAACGCTGGCGGCGTGCTTAACACATGCAAGTCGAACGATGAAGCCCTTCGGGGTGGATTAGTGGCGAACGGGTGAGTAACACGTGGGCAATCTGCCCTTCACTCTGGGACAAGCCCTGGAAACGGGGTCTAATACCGGATAACACTCTGTCCCGCATGGGACGGGGTTGAAAGCTCCGGCGGTGAAGGATGAGCCCGCGGCCTATCAGCTTGTTGGTGGGGTGATGGCCTACCAAGGCGACGACGGGTAGCCGGCCTGAGAGGGCGACCGGCCACACTGGGACTGAGACACGGCCCAGACTCCTACGGGAGGCAGCAGTGGGGAATATTGCACAATGGGCGAAAGCCTGATGCAGCGACGCCGCGTGAGGGATGACGGCCTTCGGGTTGTAAACCTCTTTCAGCAGGGAAGAAGCGAAAGTGACGGTACCTGCAGAAGAAGCGCCGGCTAACTACGTGCCAGCAGCCGCGGTAATACGTAGGGCGCAAGCGTTGTCCGGAATTATTGGGCGTAAAGAGCTCGTAGGCGGCTTGTTGCGTCGGTTGTGAAAGCCCGGGGCTTAACCCCGGGTCTGCAGTCGATACGGGCAGGCTAGAGTGTGGTAGGGGAGATCGGAATTCCTGGTGTAGCGGTGAAATGCGCAGATATCAGGAGGAACACCGGTGGCGAAGGCGGATCTCTGGGCCATTACTGACGCTGAGGAGCGAAAGCGTGGGGAGCGAACAGGATTAGATACCCTGGTAGTCCACGCCGTAAACGTTGGGAACTAGGTGTTGGCGACATTCCACGTCGTCGGTGCCGCAGCTAACGCATTAAGTTCCCCGCCTGGGGAGTACGGCCGCAAGGCTAAAACTCAAAGGAATTGACGGGGGCCCGCACAAGCAGCGGAGCATGTGGCTTAATTCGACGCAACGCGAAGAACCTTACCAAGGCTTGACATACACCGGAAAGCATCAGAGATGGTGCCCCCCTTGTGGTCGGTGTACAGGTGGTGCATGGCTGTCGTCAGCTCGTGTCGTGAGATGTTGGGTTAAGTCCCGCAACGAGCGCAACCCTTGTTCTGTGTTGCCAGCATGCCCTTCGGGGTGATGGGGACTCACAGGAGACTGCCGGGGTCAACTCGGAGGAAGGTGGGGACGACGTCAAGTCATCATGCCCCTTATGTCTTGGGCTGCACACGTGCTACAATGGCCGGTACAATGAGCTGCGATGCCGCGAGGCGGAGCGAATCTCAAAAAGCCGGTCTCAGTTCGGATTGGGGTCTGCAACTCGACCCCATGAAGTCGGAGTTGCTAGTAATCGCAGATCAGCATTGCTGCGGTGAATACGTTCCCGGGCCTTGTACACACCGCCCGTCACGTCACGAAAGTCGGTAACACCCGAAGCCGGTGGCCCAACCCCTTGTGAGAGGGAGCTGTCGAAGGTGGGACTGGCGATTGGGACGAAGTCGTAACAAGGTAGCCGTACCGGAAGGTGCGGCTGGATCACCTCCTTTCTAAGGAGCACTTCTTACCGGGCTTGCTCGGTCAGAGGCCACTACGTCGGCAAATGTTCGGCGGTGGTTGCTCATGGGTGGAACGTTGACTATTCAGTACCTGGTGGTTCAACCGGGTCGTAAGTACTGCTCCTCGGAGCGTGGAAAACGAACCGGATGAATTTCGGGTACTGGGCGCGCTGTTGGGTGTCTGAAGGTATGGCCGCAAGGTTGCCTTCAAACGCCGGTCCCGGTGAAGCATCGCTTGTGCGGTGTGTGACGGGTGACTGGTCGTTGCTTGAGAACTGCACAGTGGACGCGAGCATCTGTGGCCAAGTTTTTAAGGGCGCACGGTGGATGCCTTGGCACCAGGAACCGATGAAGGACGTGGGAGGCCACGATAGGCCCCGGGGAGCTGTCAACCGAGCTTTGATCCGGGGGTGTCCGAATGGGGAAACCCGGCAGTCGTCATGGGCTGTCACCCGCTGCTGAACACATAGGCAGTGTGGAGGGAACGAGGGGAAGTGAAACATCTCAGTACCCTCAGGAAGAGAAAACAACCGTGATTCCGGGAGTAGTGGCGAGCGAAACTGGATGAGGCCAAACCGTATGCGTGTGATACCCGGCAGGGGTTGCGCATGCGGGGTTGTGGGATCTCTCTTTCACGGTCTGCCGGCTGTGAGACGAGTCAGAAACCGTTGATGTAGGCGAAGGACATGCGAAAGGTCCGGCGTAGAGGGTAAGACCCCCGTAGCTGAAACATTAACGGCTCGTTTGAGAGACACCCAAGTAGCACGGGGCCCGAGAAATCCCGTGTGAATCTGGCGGGACCACCCGCTAAGCCTAAATATTCCCTGGTGACCGATAGCGGATAGTACCGTGAGGGAATGGTGAAAAGTACCGCGGGAGCGGAGTGAAATAGTACCTGAAACCGTGTGCCTACAAGCCGTGGGAGCGTCGCTGTTGTTCTTCGGAGCAACAGTCGTGACTGCGTGCCTTTTGAAGAATGAGCCTGCGAGTTTGCGGTGTGTTGCGAGGTTAACCCGTGTGGGGAAGCCGTAGCGAAAGCGAGTCCGAATAGGGCGTTTCAGTAGCACGCTCAAGACCCGAAGCGGAGTGATCTAGCCATGGGCAGGTTGAAGCGGAGGTAAGACTTCGTGGAGGACCGAACCCACCAGGGTTGAAAACCTGGGGGATGACCTGTGGTTAGGGGTGAAAGGCCAATCAAACTCCGTGATAGCTGGTTCTCCCCGAAATGCATTTAGGTGCAGCGTCGTGTGTTTCTTGCCGGAGGTAGAGCACTGGATAGGCGATGGGCCCTACCGGGTTACTGACCTTAGCCAAACTCCGAATGCCGGTAAGTGAGAGCACGGCAGTGAGACTGTGGGGGATAAGCTCCATGGTCGAGAGGGAAACAGCCCAGAGCATCGACTAAGGCCCCTAAGCGTACGCTAAGTGGGAAAGGATGTGGAGTCGCAGAGACAACCAGGAGGTTGGCTTAGAAGCAGCCACCCTTGAAAGAGTGCGTAATAGCTCACTGGTCAAGTGATTCCGCGCCGACAATGTAGCGGGGCTCAAGCGTACCGCCGAAGTCGTGTCATTCATACATTAAGGGCTAACGCCTGTGTGGATGGGTAGGGGAGCGTCGTGTGCCGGGTGAAGCAGCCGCGGAAGCGAGTTGTGGACGGTTCACGAGTGAGAATGCAGGCATGAGTAGCGATACACACGTGAGAAACGTGTGCGCCGATTGACTAAGGGTTCCTGGGTCAAGCTGATCTGCCCAGGGTAAGTCGGGACCTAAGGCGAGGCCGACAGGCGTAGTCGATGGACAACCGGTTGATATTCCGGTACCCGCTTTGAAACGCCCAATATTGAATCAGGCGATGCTAAGTCCGTGAAGCCGGCCCGATCTCTTCGGAGTTGAGGGTAGTGGTGGAGCCGACGAACCAGACTTGTACTAGGTAAGCGATGGGGTGACGCAGGAAGGTAGTCCAGCCCGGGCGGTGGTAGTCCCGGGGTAAGGGTGTAGGCCGTGTGGTAGGTAAATCCGTCACACGTTAAGGCTGAGACCTGATGCCGAGCCGATTGTGGTGAAGTGGATGATCCTATGCTGTCGAGAAAAGCCTCTAGCGAGTTTCATGGCGGCCCGTACCCTAAACCGACTCAGGTGGTCAGGTAGAGAATACCGAGGCGTTCGGGTGAACTATGGTTAAGGAACTCGGCAAAATGCCCCCGTAACTTCGGGAGAAGGGGGGCCATCACTGGTGATCCGATTTGCTCGGTGAGCTGGGGGTGGCCGCAGAGACCAGCGAGAAGCGACTGTTTACTAAAAACACAGGTCCGTGCGAAGCCGTAAGGCGATGTATACGGACTGACGCCTGCCCGGTGCTGGAACGTTAAGGGGACCGGTTAGCTGACTTTCGGGTCGGCGAAGCTGAGAACTTAAGCGCCAGTAAACGGCGGTGGTAACTATAACCATCCTAAGGTAGCGAAATTCCTTGTCGGGTAAGTTCCGACCTGCACGAATGGCGTAACGACTTCTCGACTGTCTCAACCATAGGCCCGGTGAAATTGCACTACGAGTAAAGATGCTCGTTTCGCGCAGCAGGACGGAAAGACCCCGGGACCTTTACTACAGTTTGATATTGGTGTTCGGTTCGGCTTGTGTAGGATAGGTGGGAGACTTTGAAGCAGCCACGCCAGTGGTTGTGGAGTCGCCGTTGAAATACCACTCTGGTCGTGCTGGATGTCTAACCTGGGTCCGTGATCCGGATCAGGGACAGTGTCTGATGGGTAGTTTAACTGGGGCGGTTGCCTCCTAAAGAGTAACGGAGGCGCCCAAAGGTTCCCTCAGCCTGGTTGGCAATCAGGTGTTGAGTGTAAGTGCACAAGGGAGCTTGACTGTGAGACCGACGGGTCGAGCAGGGACGAAAGTCGGGACTAGTGATCCGGCAGTGGCTTGTGGAAGCGCTGTCGCTCAACGGATAAAAGGTACCCCGGGGATAACAGGCTGATCTTCCCCAAGAGTCCATATCGACGGGATGGTTTGGCACCTCGATGTCGGCTCGTCGCATCCTGGGGCTGGAGTCGGTCCCAAGGGTTGGGCTGTTCGCCCATTAAAGCGGTACGCGAGCTGGGTTTAGAACGTCGTGAGACAGTTCGGTCCCTATCCGCTGTGCGCGTAGGAATATTGAGAAGGGCTGTCCCTAGTACGAGAGGACCGGGACGGACGAACCTCTGGTGTGCCAGTTGTCCTGCCAAGGGCATGGCTGGTTGGCTACGTTCGGAAAGGATAACCGCTGAAAGCATCTAAGCGGGAAGCCTGCTTCGAGATGAGTATTCCCACCAACTTGATTGGTTAAGGCTCCCAGTAGACGACTGGGTTGATAGGCCAGATGTGGAAGCCCGGTAACGGGTGGAGCTGACTGGTACTAATAGGCCGAGGGCTTGTCCTCAGTTGCTCGCGTCCACTGTGTTGTTCCCGGGTTGCGAACAGTCGCACCGGTTGAACAGCTTCACTACTTAATTGAAAAGTGTGCTTGTTCGCTAGAACCCGATAGGGTTTCGGTGGTCATTGCGTTAGGGAAACGCCCGGTTACATTCCGAACCCGGAAGCTAAGCCTTTCAGCGCCGATGGTACTGCAGGGGGGACCCTGTGGGAGAGTAGGACGCCGCCGAACAATCTTTCAAGGACCCTTGGTCCCAGCGTTCATGCTGGGACCGAGGGTCTTTTTGTTTTGCCGAAGCGCGTCGGGTGTCCGGCTGCGCGAGAATGTCTTGTAGTACCGATGACAGGAGTCACACCGATGTCCCCCAACTCTCCCGACGATCGTTCGGAGCGCGAGCCGCGTCGCCGGGACGGTGGTGACCGAGGCGGCTTCAGCTCGGGCGGACCGCGCCGGGACAACGACCGTGGCGGCTACCGGCGTGACGACAGCCGGCCCACCGGTGGAAGCGGCGGCGGTTTCCGCCGCGACGACCGCGACCGGGATCGTGCGCCGCGTCGCGACGACAATCGCGGTGGTGGCTCCGGCGGCGGTTTCCGTCGGGACGACCGGCGGGATGACCGTCCGGGTGGGTTCCGTCGTGATGACAGCCGGGGTGGTTCCGGTGGTGGGTTCCGTCGTGACGACCGTGACCGGGATCGTGACCGTGGTCCGCGTCGGGAGGATGACCGCGGTGGCCACCGTGGTCCGCGGCGTGATGACGACCGTGGTGGGCGTCCTGCGGGTGGGTTCGAGCGGCGTGACGACCGGCCGCGTGGCCCCCGCCGTGACGACGACAGCCGTGGTGGCGGCTACCGTCGGGACGACAGCCGCGGTGGTGGCTCCGGCGGCGGTTTCCGTCGGGACGACCGGCGGGATGACCGTCCGGGTGGGTTCCGTCGTGATGACAGCCGGGGTGGTTCCGGTGGTGGGTTCCGTCGTGACGACCGTGACCGGGATCGTGACCGTGGTCCGCGTCGGGAGGATGACCGCGGTGGCCACCGTGGTCCGCGGCGTGATGACGACCGTGGTGGGCGTCCTGCGGGTGGGTTCGAGCGGCGTGACGACAGCCGGCCCACCGGTGGAAGCGGCGGCGGTTTCCGCCGCGACGACCGCGACCGGGATCGTGCGCCGCGTCGCGACGACAATCGCGGTGGTGGCTCCGGCGGCGGTTTCCGTCGGGACGACCGGCGGGATGACCGTCCGGGTGGGTTCCGTCGTGATGACAGCCGGGGTGGTTCCGGTGGTGGGTTCCGTCGTGACGACCGTGACCGGGATCGTGACCGTGGTCCGCGTCGGGAGGATGACCGCGGTGGCCACCGTGGTCCGCGGCGTGATGACGACCGTGGTGGGCGTCCTGCGGGTGGGTTCGAGCGGCGTGACGACCGGCCGCGTGGCCCCCGCCGTGACGACGACAGCCGTGGTGGCGGCTACCGGCGCGACGACAGCCGCGGTGGCGGCTCCGGCGGCGGTTTCCGCCGCGACGACAGCCGAGGCGGGGGTTACCGCGGGCAGCGGGACGACCGCGGGCAGCGGGACGACCGTGGCGGACGGGGTGGTTACCGCGGGCGTGACGACCGTGGTGGGTTCGAGCGGCGTGACGACCGGGACCGTGAGCCCATCAAGCGGCTTCCGATTCCTGACGACGTCACTGGTGACGAGATCGACAAGGACGTGCGGCAGGAGCTGATGAGCCTGCCGAAGACCCTGGCCGAGGATGTAGCCAGGAACCTTGTGATGGTGGCCCGGCTGATCGACGAGGACCCTGAGCAGGCGTACGCGTACTCGCGGATCGCGTTGCGGCTGGCCTCGCGGGTTGCTGCCGTGCGTGAGGCGGCCGGGTTCGCCGCGTACGCGACGCAGAAGTACTCGGAGGCGCTGGCGGAGTTCCGGGCGGCCAAGCGGATGACCGGTTCCGTGGAGCTGTGGCCTGTCATGGCCGACTGCGAGCGCGGACTCGGGCGGCCCGAGCGGGCGATGGCCATGGCCGGCGAGCCCGAGGTGCAGAAGCTGGACAAGGCCGGTCAGGTCGAGATGCGTCTGGTGGCTGCCGGGGCCCGTAGGGACATGGGGCAGATCGATGCCGCCATCGTCACGCTGCAGAGCTCCGAGCTCGCCTCGAACGCGGTACACCCGTGGACTCCGCGGCTGCGCTATGCGTACGCGGACGCGCTGCTGGCGGCGGGACGCGAGGACGAGGCGCGTGAGTGGTTCGGGAAGGCGCTGGAGGCCGACAAGGACGGCGCCACCGATGCCTCGGACCGGCTTGCCGAGCTGGACGGTGTCGAGTTCGTCGATGCCCTCGGTGAGGACGAGGACGAGGACGACGCCGCTCAGACGCCGGCCGACGCTGCGGATGACGACAAGAGCGACGGCAAGGACAAGGGCAGCAAGGACGAGGACGGTACGTCCGAGTCGTAAGGCATGAGAAAGGGCGGCACCCCGCAAGGGGTGCCGCCCTTTTTTGTTGCTGTGGGGGTCAGTCGAGGGTGAGGCTTCGCAGGACCAGGCCGGTGGCCGGCTTGGGACCGAAGGAAGTCGACTTGCGGGGCATGGTGACGCCTTGTCGGGCGAGATCCCGGACGACTTCCTCACGTACCGGATGCATCAGGACCGCCGTGGCATTGTGACGTTCGGCCTGTTCGACGACGGCCGCGGTGTCGTGTATGTACGCGATGTGCTCCGGGGCGTCGGGAATCTGCCAGACGTGGTCGAGCAGAGCCGCGTGCAGGACCGTCGCGTCGAGGGTCTGCCAGGCGGTCGGACGGTCGGCCGGAATCGTACGGGACAGCAGACCGGCGTCGGGACGGTCGATGAGGTGGAAGCCGCCGTCGCCCGCGAGCAGGAATGCGTTGCCTTCGGCGGCCGCCTCGGCGAGTGCGTCCAGGGCCCGGGGGAGCGGGCCCTCGATGTCGCGGATGCGGAAGAGGCCGTTCAGCGCGGCGAGCGCGTCGGCGACCGGGAAGCGGTGCAGCAGTCGGTGGATGGCGCGGACCCGGAGCGGGTAGCGGGCCGTGTCGACGAGGAGGACCAGGCCGAAGTCCCAGGGGCCTGGAGCTGTGTGCTCCTGCTGGAGGCGGAGGTAGGTGGCCCAGCGGTGGTGGCCGTCGGCGATCAGGGCCTGGTGGTGGGCGAGATCGGTCTCGATCTCGGCCCGGTCGGCCGGGCGGGTGACCGCCCAGAGCCGGTGGCTGTAGCCGTCCTCGGTGGTGGTGGAGAGAAGCGGCGGCCGGTGGATGGTCCGTTCGATGACGGCGGACGCACCGGTCGGGTGGCCTTCGCTGCGGTAGGTGAGCAGTAGCGGTTCGAGATGGGCCGCGGTGGTGCGCATCAGGTTGGCCCGGTCCTCGACGACATGGGCCATCACGTCCTCGTGCGGCAGCACGATGCCGTCGGCGGGGGAGGAGAGCGCCAGCGCGCCGACGATGCCGCGTTGCAGGATCTCGGTGTTGCTCTGCTCGTAGACGTACAGTGCGGGCTCGGGATCGGGAGCGAGTATGCCCTCGGCCAGCCAGCGGTTCAGGGTCTCGGCGGCCTGTGTGTGGCGGGCCGCGGCCGAGTCGGCCTGCGGCAGGATCAGCCGGACGATGTTGTGCGGATCCGCCGACTCCAGGTGGTGCAGCCCGTCGGGGCGCACGACGACGTCGTACGGCGGTGACGTCACCGCGGCAAGACTGCCGACCCGCTCGGGGACGTATCGCAGTCCACGGAACGGAATCAGACGCAGTCCCTGCCCGGCCGGACCTGATGTGTTCATTTCTGCATGGTATGTGCGCGGCGGGGATGCGCGATGATCGGGACAGAAGCATGGAATGAGGAGCGCAAAGAATGAGTCAGGCGAGCAGGACCAGGCCGAGCGGCAGCAGCACCGCGTTGAACGAGGCGTACGACACGGCGCTGCTCGATCTCGACGGGGTGGTGTACGCGGGCGGTCATGCGATCGTCCACGCCGTCGAGTCGCTGGGAGCGGCGCGGGACGGCGGGATGCACCTGGCGTATGTGACGAACAATGCCCTGCGGCCCCCGGCCGCGGTGGCCGAGCATCTGACCGAACTCGGGGTTCCTGCCGAGCCCGCCGATGTGATCACCTCGGCGCAGGCGGTGGCCAGGCTGATGGCCGATCAGCTGCCGACCGGGGCGCGGGTGCTGGTGGTGGGTGGCGAGGGGCTGCACGTCGCGCTGCGGGAGCGCGGTCTGGTGCCGGTGGAATCGGCTGACGACGAGCCGGTCGCGGTGGCGCAGGGGTACGGCGGCCCCGACATGACGTGGGGTCGGTTCGCCGAGGCCGCGTACGCGATTGCGCGGGGGGTGCCGTGGTTCGCGTCCAACACGGATCTGACGATTCCCAGTGCACGGGGGATCGCGCCGGGGAACGGTGCGGCGGTGGAGGTCGTACGGATCGCGACCGGGGCCGAGCCGCAGGTCGCCGGGAAGCCGTTGCCTCCGATGCACCGGGAGACGGTGTTGCGGACCGGGGCCGAGCGCCCGCTGGTGGTCGGGGACCGGCTGGACACGGACATCGAGGGGGCGTTCAACGGCGGTGTGGACTCGCTGCTGGTGCTCACCGGGGTGACGGACGCGGCGCAGTTGGTGGCCGCCGAGCCGAAGCACCGGCCGACGTACGTGGACGCGGATCTGCGGGGGCTGCTGACAGGGCAGCCCGAGGTGGTGCGGGCGGGCGACGGGTTCGGCTGCGGTGGCTGGACGGCGTCGGTGCGCGGTGGCGACCTGGTGCTCGAAGGGGACGGGGACGTGCTCGACGGGCTGCGGGCGCTCTGCGGGGCGGCGTGGTCGTACGCCGGAGACGGCTCGTGCGGGCTGGACGCGGGGAAGGCGGTCGCCAGGCTGGGGCTGTGAAGGGAGACTCCCGGCGATTCGAGCCAAAAGGAGGGTAGGCTAACCTAACTTTGTTCTGCCCGGTGTGCCACCGTCCGGATGGCCGACCCGCCGGGCGACCGGGCCTCGGCCGCGGCCTCTGCCCGTGGCGAGGGGCGACCCCGCGCACCCGATCACCTCCGACTCCGGGAGTACGACCATGCAGCGCCTCACCGCGGACTCGGTGACCCTCGGCTACGACCAGCGGGTCATCGCGGAGAATCTCTCGGTCGAGATCCCCGACAACTCGTTCACGGTGATCGTCGGCCCCAACGCCTGTGGGAAGTCGACCCTGTTGCGTGCGCTCTCGCGGATGCTGAAGCCGAACAGCGGGCGGGTACTCCTGGACGGGCAGACGATCCACGGAATGCCGGCCAAGAAGGTCGCCAAGACGCTTGGGCTGCTGCCGCAGTCCTCCATCGCGCCGGACGGCATCACCGTCGCCGACCTCGTCGGACGCGGTCGGTATCCGCACCAGGGGCTGTTGCGCCAGTGGTCGCCGGACGACGAACGCATTGTCGAGGAATCGATGGCCGCTACCGGAGTCGATGCGCTTGCCGGTCGCTATGTCGACGAATTGTCCGGTGGGCAGCGGCAGCGTGTCTGGATCGCCATGGCGCTCGCCCAGCAGACGCCGCTGCTGCTGCTCGACGAGCCGACGACGTACCTCGACATCCAGCACCAGATCGATGTCCTCGATCTCTGTGCGGAGCTGCACGAGACGCAGGGGCGCACCCTGGTGGCCGTCCTGCACGATCTGAATCATGCCGCGCGGTACGCCACGCACCTCATCGCGATGCGGGAAGGCGAGGTGATCGCCGAGGGGACACCCGGCGAGGTCGTCACCGCGGAGCTGGTGGAGCGGGTCTTCGGGCTGCGCTGCCAGGTCATCGACGACCCGGAGACCGGGACGCCGTTGGTGGTGCCGGCCGCGCGCAAGCAGCGGAGCGGCGCGGTGGGCGTGCAGGGCAGGGCGGCCGCCGGGGCGTCGGCAGGAGGCTGACCGAACGGGGCCCGCCCTCAGTGGCGGGACCGGCCGGGAAAGCGGATCCGCCCCGCCGCTACAGCAGTGACCTGAGTCTCAGCAGGTCGCGGAAGCCGGCCTCCAGGCGGACCCGGCCCGCGCCCCATGCCCTGGCGAAGTTGATTTCGCCGTTCACCATGGCCACCAGATCGTCGCCGGTCATCGCGAGCCGGATCTCGGCCTTCTCCCCGGGCGGGCCGTCGACCGTGTCCAGGACCTGGATCCGGCCATTGGCCAGCCGGCCGGTGAAGGTGACGTCGAGGTCCTTGATGTGACAGCTCAGCGAGCGGTCGAGGGCAGCCGCGCTGCGCACGTCGCCGTCGGCCCTCGCGAGGTTGTCGGAAAGTTTGTCGAGTGCGCTGCGGCACTCCGCCATGGTCGCCATCGTGACCGACGGTACCGCAGCCCTTCGCGGTAGCGTTTCCCGCATGAGCGACTCGATCCCGGCAGCCGGAACAGCGCCCGGGGTGACACCCATGGCCGTGGCGGAAGATCCGTCCGACGAGGGCGTGGCCCCGGCCCCGGCCGCCGCAACCCCTGTCGACCCCGCCGCACCCGCGCCCCTCGGCGTCGTACGCACCCCCACCGGCAACGCCGAGGTCGACGCACGGCTGGAGCGTCTCGCCGATGCGGACCACCTCCCGGCGGACGGACACATCGAGGTGTACGAGGATGTACACAGTGGGCTGCGCGACGCGCTGACCGCGCTGGACGCCAGGCCCGCACCCGCACCGGTACCCGCACCGATGCCCTCGTACAACAACAGGAGCTGAACCGAACGTGGCAGGAGTGGCACGTCGCCGTCTCGACGCCGAGCTGGTACGTCGTAAGCTCGCCCGCTCGCGCGAGCATGCGAGCCAGCTGATCGCCGCAGGGCGGGTGACCGTCGGCGGAAACACCGCGACCAAACCCGCCACCCAGG
Source organism: Streptomyces sp. NBC_01224 (assembly GCF_036002945.1). NCBI lineage: Bacteria > Bacillati > Actinomycetota > Actinomycetes > Kitasatosporales > Streptomycetaceae > Streptomyces > Streptomyces sp. NBC_01224. The sequence continues at coordinate 7,075,238 of NZ_CP108529.1, forward strand.
TCGAGACCAGCGCCGCCGTCGTCGTGATCAAGGACGACAGCGACCCCGAGTACGTCTCGCGTGGCGGGCACAAGCTCGCCGGTGCCCTCGCCGCCTTCGTGCCCCTCGGGCTGAAGGTCGAGGGGCGGCGGGCACTGGACGCCGGGGCGTCGACAGGTGGCTTCACCGACGTCCTGCTGCGGGCCGGCGCCGGTCATGTCGTCGCCGTCGACGTCGGCTACGGGCAGCTCGCCTGGTCGCTCCAGTCCGATGAGCGCGTCACCGTCAAGGACCGTACCAACGTGCGGGAGTTGACGCTGGAAGCCATCGACGGGAAGCCGGTGGACCTGGTCGTCGGCGATCTGTCGTTCATCCCGCTGGGGCTGGTCCTGCCCGCTCTGGCGCGCTGCGCCGCCCCGGACGCGGACCTGGTCCTCATGGTCAAGCCACAGTTCGAGGTCGGCAAGGAGCGGCTCGGCAGCGGTGGAGTGGTGCGCAGCCCCGAGCTGCGGGCCGAAGCGGTACGGGAGGTGGCGCGCCGGGCCTGGGCGCTGGGTCTCGGAGTGCAGGGGGTGACGGCGAGTCCACTGCCGGGGCCCTCGGGAAATGTCGAGTACTTTCTGTGGCTGCGGGCCGGAGCACCTGAGCTGGATCCCGCAGATGTCGACCGTGCAGTGGCGGAGGGGCCTCGTTGACGACGAATGCGGCACGAACTGTCTTTCTTTTGGCACACACCGGCCGCCCGGCCGCGATCCGCAGCGCCGAGCTGGTCGTACAGGGACTGCTGCGCAGCGGCCTCGGCGTACGGGTGCTGGCCACCGAGGCGGCCGATCTCCCGCTGCCGCCGTCCGTCGAGACGGTCACGGACACCACGCCCAAGGCCATGGACGGCTGTGAGCTGCTGATCGTGCTCGGCGGGGACGGGACACTGCTGCGCGGCGCCGAACTCTCCCGCGCCTCCGGGGTGCCGATGCTCGGCGTCAACCTCGGCCGGGTCGGCTTCCTCGCCGAGGCCGAGCGGGACGACCTGGACAAGGTCGTCGACCGGGTCGTCACCCGGGCGTACCAGGTCGAGGAACGGATGACGCTCGACGTCGTCGTGCACAGCAACGGCGACATCGTCCACACCGACTGGGCGCTCAACGAAGCAGCGGTGCAGAAGGTGTCGCCCGAGCGGATGCTGGAGGTGGTCCTGGAGATCGACGGTCGGCCGGTGACCGGGTTCGGCTGCGACGGGATCGTCTGCGCGACCCCGACCGGATCGACCGCATACGCCTTCTCGGCGGGCGGACCCGTCGTCTGGCCCGAGGTCGAGGCGCTGCTGATGGTGCCGATCAGCGCCCATGCACTGTTCGCCAAGCCACTGGTGACCTCGCCGACCTCGGTGCTCGCCGTCGAGGTCCAGCAGCACACCCCGCACGGAGTGCTGTGGTGCGACGGGCGCAGGACCGTGGAGCTGCCCGCGGGGGCGCGGGTCGAGGTGCGGCGCGGTGCGGTGCCCGTACGGCTCGCGCGGCTGCACCACGCCTCTTTCACGGACCGGCTGGTGGCGAAGTTCGCACTGCCCGTCTCGGGGTGGCGGGGCGCGCCGCACTGACCGGCGTACATTCCCCCGGAGGCGGTGTGAATGCTCCAGGAGCACACGGGAGAGTGACCCCCGGGGGGCGGGGCCCGTCGCACATCGGGGCCCGGACCTCGTAAGGTCATGTCCGTGTTGGAGGAGATGCGGATACGGTCGCTCGGAGTCATCGACGACGCGGTGGTCGAGCTGTCACCCGGTTTCACCGCGGTGACGGGTGAGACCGGCGCGGGCAAGACCATGGTCGTCACCAGCCTCGGGCTGTTGCTCGGCGGGCGTGCCGACCCTGCCCTGGTGCGGATCGGGGCCAAGGCCGCGATCGTCGAGGGGCGGATCACGGTGTCCGACGGCGACGCCGTGGCCCTGCGGGCCGAGGAGGCCGGGGCCGAATTCGACGACGGCGCGCTGTTGATCAGTCGTACCGTCTCCGCGGAGGGGCGCTCCCGGGCGCATCTCGGCGGCAGATCCGTGCCGGTGGGAGTGCTTGCCGAACTCGCCGACGAACTCGTCGCCGTGCACGGCCAGACCGACCAGCAGGGGCTGCTCAAGCCCGCGCGGCAGCGGCAGGCCCTCGACCGGTACGCGGGCGACGGTGTCGCCGTGCCGCACGCCAAGTACGCGTCGGCCTACCGACGGCTGCGGGCCGTCGTCACGGAACTCGACGAGCTGACGACGCGCGCCCGCGAACGCGCCCAGGAAGCGGATCTGCTGCGCTTCGGGCTGAGCGAGATCGTTGCGGTCGAACCACTCGCGGGTGAGGACGGCGACCTGGCCGCCGAGGCCGAGCGGCTCGGCCATGCCGAAGCGCTCGCTTCCGCGGCGGCCCTCGCACACACCGCGCTCGCGGGCAACCCGGAGGATCCGGAGGGCGTCGACGCGACGACTGTGGTCGCGGCTGCCGGACGGTCCCTGGACGCCGTACGGGCCCACGATCCGGCGCTGGCCGCGCTCGCCGACCGGATCGGCGAGATCTCGATCCTGCTCGCCGATGTGGCGGGCGAACTGGCCGGGTACGCCGACCAGCTGGACGCCGATCCGCTGCGGCTCGCCGCGGTGGAGGAGCGGCGAGCCGCACTCACCGGACTCACCCGCAAGTACGGCGAGGACATCACCGCCGTACTCGCCTGGGCCGAGGAAGGGGCCACCCGGCTCACCGAGCTGGAGGGCGACGACGACCGCATCGGCGAGCTGACGGCGGAGCGCGATGCGCTGCGCGCCGAACTCTCGGGCCTCGGGCAGGCGTTGACCGATGCGCGTACAGGGGCGGCGGAGCGCTTCGCCGAGGCGGTGACCGCGGAGCTGGCATCCCTCGCCATGCCGCACGCCCGGGTCTCCTTCGACATCCGGCAGACCGAGGCGGCGGACGAGGCGTCCGGCATCGAGATCGGCGGGCGGAGTGTGGTCTACGGGCCGTCCGGCGCCGACGAGGTCGAGCTTCTGCTGGCCCCGCACCCCGGCGCCCAGCCGCGGCCGATCGCCAAGGGCGCGTCGGGCGGTGAGCTGTCCCGGGTGATGCTCGCCGTCGAGGTGGTGTTCGCCGGCTCCGATCCCGTACCCACGTACCTCTTCGACGAGGTCGACGCGGGCGTCGGCGGCAAGGCGGCCGTCGAGGTCGGGCGGCGGCTGGCGAAGCTCGCCAGGTCCGCGCAGGTCGTCGTCGTCACGCACCTGCCGCAGGTGGCGGCCTTCGCGGACCGGCAGTTGCTGGTCGAGAAGACGGTCGACGGGTCGGTGACCAGCAGCGGGGTCACGGTCCTGGAGGGCGAGGACCGGGTACGGGAGCTGTCCCGGATGCTCGCGGGACAGGAGGACTCGCAGACGGCCCGGGCCCATGCGGAGGAGCTGCTGGCCGCGGCGCGGGCGGACGGGTAGCGGGGGCTTCGCGGCCGTCGGGCGCGTGTTCGTGCTCGGTCTCCGGGCGGGATTGTCATTCGAGTCTGCCCGGCGATGTGCGGACGCAGCGGCCCTCCGGACGGTCCGGCGGGCCGCTGCGTAGCCTGGCTCGCATGGGAGCAACGTTCAGCAGAGCCGCAGTGTCCGGTGCCGTCGCAGCCGCCGTCGCGGGGGGTGCGTACCGGGCGCTGCGGGCCCGGCCGCGCAGGCGCTGGCAGCGAACCAACTACGCGGGCCGCACCGTCGATCTGTACGCGGGACCGGCCGTCGCCCTCGGCGCCGCAGCCGGAACCGCCGTTCTCCCACTGCCTGCGCGTACCCGGTACGCCGCCGTGCTCGCCGTTCTCGCGGCCGGCGGCTGCGGTGCCTACGACGACCTCGTCGGTGCGGACGATCCGCGCCGCGGGTTCCGTGCCCACTTGGGTGCGCTGCGGGACGGCGAGGTGACCAGTGGCGCGGTGAAGCTCTTCGGGATCGGGGCCGCCGGGCTCGCGGCCGGTGCGCTGCTCAAGGAGCGGCCCGTCGACCGGGTCCTCGCCGGCGTCGTGATCGCCGGAGGTGCGCACCTTGTCAATCTGGCGGATGTACGGCCCGCAGTGGCCGCCGCCACCGTGCTCGCCCTCGGGGCCCCGGGCCTGCCGGGCGCCCTCGCTGCCGCGCCCATGGGGGCCGCGGCAGCCCTCGTCGCCGACGACCTGGGTGAGCGCACCATGATCGGGGACACCGGGGCCCACGCCCTGGGCGCCGCACTCGGAGTCGCCATCGTCGTGGGCCGCGGCCGGGCCGGGCTCGTCGCCCATGCGGCGGGGCTTGTCGCGGCGACGGTGTACGGGGACCGGATCAGCCGCCTCGCCCACATGCTGTCGGACCGCTGACAGGGCCCAAGGAGGCGGCAACATCGCGCCACCTTCTCACCCGTGCGAGTGGTGCGTCACGGCCGGTTGCTGTTGTATGCAGCGGGACAGCGGCTCGACTGTGCCGGAACGTGCGTACGGACTGGCATCCTTGACGGTGCCATCACCGCCACTCGGGAGCCATTCAACGTGTCACAGCTGCGTACGGTCCAAGTCCTGGGCGGCGGCAGCGCGGGCAGCAGCGCCCACGTCAGCTCGCTGGCCGCAGGGCTGGTGGCGAGAGGCGTGCACGTCACCGTCTGTGCCCCGGCCGAACTGGACCACGCCTACGACTTCTCCGGTACGGGTGCCCGGTTCGCTCCCGTACCGCGGCGCAGCGATCCCGTCGCCGTTGCCGCGCTGCGTACCGCCTGCCTGACGGCGGACGTGGTCCACGCGCACGGTCTGCACGCCGCCGTACGCGCCGCTCTTGCGCTCGGCGGCCGCCGTATCCCGCTGGTCGTCACCTGGCACGCTCGCGCCCACGCCGAGGGAGCACGCAGCCGGCTGCTTCATCTGATGGAGCGAAGAGCCGCCCGTGCGGCGGCAGTTGTGCTCGGTACGACATCGGACCTGGTCGACCGGGCGCGGCACCGAGGAGCGCGCGATGCCCGGCTCTCGCCGGTCTCCGCCCCCGTACCGCGCGTTCCCGCCGATGTCCACGAAGGCAAGGCGCGGGCCGAACTCGGTGTGGTGGAACGGCCGTTGATCGTGTCGTACGGGAGTCTCGTACCGCATCACGGGTACGACATGCTGCTAGATGCCGCACGGGTATGGCGCGAACTCGACCCCGTACCGCTGCTGATCATCGTGGGGGAGGGGCGGGAGCGGGCCGCTCTGCAGCGCCGGATCAGGAACGAGGAGCTGCCCGTCCGGCTCATCGGCAGCCACGACGACATCGCAGAACTTCTCGCCGCCGCCGATCTGGCCGTGCTGTCCAGCCGGTGGGAGGCGCGCTCGGTACTTGCCCAGGAGGCGCTGCGGCTCGGCGTACCGCTGGTCGCCACCGCGGTCGGAGGGGTGCCCGAACTCGTGGGGGACGGGGCGGAGCTCGTACCGTACGGGAATGCGGAGGCGCTCGCGCGGGCGGTGGTCAGACTGCTCGGTGATCGGGGGCGGCGCGCGGAGCTGGTGGCCGCGGGGCGTGTACAGGCCGCGAGTTGGCCGACGGAGGACGACACGATCGCTCAAGTTCTCAGCATCTACGACGAGTTGACGAAACCGTTGGCGGTGGCGCGGACGCGGTGAGCGGCTGCTCGTCGAACGAGTCCGGAGCTACGAAGTGTGGCGGCGGGCCCGGAGGGCAAGGCTCAGCGCCAGGACCGCCTGGGGGTCGTCCAGGTCGGTGCCGAGCAGTTCGCCGATGCGGGCCAGCCGGTTGTACAGCGTCTGACGGTTCAGATGCAGTTCGCGCGCCGTCTCCGCCTTGCGGCCCGCGTGGGCCAGATACGTCTCCAGCGTCGGCAGCAGCGGAGGGCGGGAGGTGCGGTCGTGATCGCGCAGCGGGCCGATCGCCCGGTCCACGAACGCCGCCAGATCCGGATGGTCCCGCAGCCGCCACAGCAGCAGATCGATGTCCAGACGCCGGGCGTCGTACCAGGGCCGGTCGCTGAGACCGTGCGCGGCCGTCGCCGTCTCCGCGGCGTGCCGCAGCCCCGCACCGGCCGCCGCCCAGCCGCCCGCCACGCCCACCACCACGACCGGCGGATACGATCCTGCACGCTCCAGACCGGCCCGCTCCACACCCGCCCGCAGAGCCGCCGCGACCCGGTCCGCGACCGCCGTACGCTCCGTCTCGGACCGCAGCCCCAGCAGTACCGGAACCCGGCCCTCCACAGGCCGCACACCGAGCAGCACCGGCACACCCACCGACGAGAGCTCCTCCAGCACTGCCCGCGCCAGCAGTGCCCAGTTCCCCGACACGGACAGCTCGGGGGCCAGCCGCATGACCACCGGCAGCAGCGGCATCTCACCCGGTTTGAAGCCCAGTACGCGGGCTTGCGCCGGCGCGTCCTCCGCAGTGATCCGGCCCTCGGCGAGATCCGTCAGGAAGTCGCCCCGGCCGCGCGCGGCGAGCTCCTCCTCCTGGCGGGCCTGCATCAGCACGACGGCGAGGATGCCGGCCGCCCGCTCCGCCGCCATCCGGTGCACCGTCACCAGCGGGCCGGCCACGGCCAGCAGCACCAGCCTGGCCCGTACCGAACCGGTTCCAGGGCCGCCGCCCGGCACATCCACCAGCAGCGAACCGGTGGGCGGCGTCTCACGGGCCGCCCGGTCGCCGCGCATCCCGTCCCACACCTGGAGCGGATCGGCGGACACCGGGCCGGACCCGGGGCCCGCCGCGTACAGCAGCTGGCCGTCCGCCGTCTCCAGGAAGACCGGATTGGCCGTGAAGTCCGCCAGGATGCCCAGCACCTGGGGCACCCCTCCGCCGCCGAGCAGCGCCTCCGTACACCGCCGGTGCACGTCCTCGGCCTGCCGCAGCAGCGCGTAGTGACCGTTGACGATCTCGGTGTGGATCTCCTCGGTCACCGTCACGAACGGCACCTCGCGGTGCAGCTGCACCAGCGGCAGACCGGCCGCGCGGGCGGCGTCCACGATCGATGCGGGCAGCCTGCTGAAGCGCGGTCCGAGCTCCACCACCAGGGCGGCGATCTGGCGGTCGGCGAGCCTGCGGACGAAGGCGCGCTGCTCGGCGGGGCGGGTGCCGAGCCCCAGACCGGTGGTGAGCAGCAGTTCACCGCCCTTGAGCAGCGAAGCGATGTTCGGGACCTCGCCCGCGTGCACCCAGCGCACCGTACGGTTCAGCCGGTCCGCGCCGGCCACCACCTCCGGGAGCCCGCTGCGCAGCCCCGGCAGCTCAAGGGCTCGCTGCACGGTGATTCCGCCTTGGGTCTCCACTGGCTCTGGCCTCGCGTTTTCACTCGGGTCGGGTGGGCAGTCGCCCTGATTCAGGAAGGTACCGGCCCCGAGCGCCGGAGGCGTCGTCGGGGAGCCGTCGGGGGAGTGTGCCGACCGGGGACAGCGGCATTGATCAGCCACTTTCTCCATGCCCGGGGGCATGGAACCGCTGTTGACACGGGCCGAGGGCCGCTGCGATCTTGTGACCGCCGCGCGGTTCGGGCCGAGTGGCCCTCATAACCGGACCTGGACCTGGAGCAGACGTGGGCGACGACATATCGGCGTACTCGGGCCGGGAAGGCCTTGCGGGCCCCCTTCCCGGCCCGCTGGTCGGGGCCGACTGGCTCGCGGCGCGGCTGGGCGAGCACGGGCCGGTGGTCCTCGATGCCTCGGTGGGCGCGCACCGGGGCTCCGAGCAGCGGATTCCGGGAGCACGCCCCTTCGACATCGACGGGGCACTGTCCGACCACTCCGGACCACTGCCCCACACGCTGCCCGACGCCGACAGATTCACCGAGGAGCTGCGCTCCCTCGGCGTCGACGACACCGACACCGTCGTCGTCTACGACGCTGCGGGCATCTACTCCAGCGCGCGTGCCTGGTGGATGCTGCGAGCGATGGGCTTCGACCGGGCCGCGGTGCTCGACGGTGGCCTGCCCGCCTGGACCGACGCCGGACTGCCGCTGGAGAACGCCGGGCCCGCGCCTGCCGTGGCGCGCGGCGACTTCACAGCCCGGCCGCGCGCGGGGCTGGTCGTCGGCAGCGACGAGGTGGTGGCGGCCCTGGCCGACCCTGGAGCGGCGGTCTTCGACGCCCGCTCCAGGGAGCGGTTCTCCGGCGCGGTCGCCGAGCCACGGCCGGGGCTGCGCGCCGGCCATATGCCGGGGGCGGTCAATCTGCCCTTCGGCGAGATCCAGCGCGACGGCCGGATGCGCCCGGCGGCGGAGCTGCGCGCCGCGTTCGCCGCCCTCGCCGGGGAGCGGGAGCGGCTGTTCTTCAGCTGCGGATCGGGCGTCACCGCCTGCGTGCTGACGCTGGGGGCCGAGCTGGCGGGGTACCGCGAGCTGGCCGTGTACGACGGGTCCTGGAGCGAGTGGGGGCTGCCTTCGGGGCTTCCCGTCGTGACCGGAGCGGAGAGCGGGGGGCCGCTGCGATGATGCCGCTCACCGCAGGGGGCGGGTCCGGCATACGCCGCCCGCCCCCTCCCCGAGGTCAGCCGACGTACGCCCCGCTCGCCGTCAGGCGCAGTGCCGTGTCGATCAGCGGCACATGGCTGAACGCCTGGGGGAAGTTCCCCACCTGGCGCTGCAGCCGGGGGTCCCACTCCTCCGCCAGCAGGCCCAGATCGTTGCGCAGGGACAGCAGCCGCTCGAAGAGCTGGCGTGCCTCGTCGACCCGGCCGATCATCGCCAGGTCGTCCGCCAGCCAGAACGAGCAGGCCAGGAACGCGCCCTCGTCGCCCTCCAGGCCGTCGACGCCCGCGTCCTCGCCCTTGGTGGGGTAGCGCAGTACGAAGCCGTCCTCCGTGGACAGCTCGCGCTGGATCGCCTCGATCGTGCCGATCACGCGCTTGTCGTCCGGCGGCAGGAAGCCCATCTGGGGGATCAGGAGGAGGGAGGCGTCCAGCTCCTGTGATCCGTAGGACTGGGTGAAGGTGTTGCGTTCCTTGTCGTAGCCACGGTCGCAGACATCGCGGTGGATGTCGTCGCGCAGTTCCCGCAGCCGCTCCAGCGGCCCTTCCGCGTCCCCGGACTCGATCAGCTTGATGGTGCGGTCGACGGCGACCCAGGCCATCACCTTCGAGTGGACGAAGTGGCGGCGCGGGCCGCGCACCTCCCAGATGCCCTCGTCCGGCTCGCCCCAGTGCTTCTCCAGGTACTCGATCAGCTTGAGCTGGAGGCCCATCGCGTAGTCGTTGCGGGTCAGGCCCGTCATATGGGCGAGGTGCAGTGCCTCGATGACCTCGCCGTACACGTCCAGCTGGAGCTGGCCCGCCGCGCCGTTGCCGACCCGGACCGGGCCGGAGTTCTCGTAACCGGGCAGCCAGTCCAGCTCGGCCTCGCCCAGCTCGCGCTCGCCCGCGATGCCGTACATGATCTGCAGGTTCTCCGGGTCACCGGCGACCGCCCTCAGCAGCCACTCACGCCAGGCGCGGGCCTCCTCGCGGTAGCCGGTGCGCAGCAGGGAGGAGAGGGTGATCGCGGCGTCACGCAGCCAGGTGTAGCGATAGTCCCAGTTCCGGGAGCCGCCGATGTCCTCCGGCAGGGAGGTGGTCGGCGCGGCGACGATGCCGCCGGTCGGCGCGTACGTCAGGGCCTTGAGGGTGATCAGGGAGCGGACCACGGCCTCGCGGTAGGGCCCGTGGTACGTGCACTGCTCGACCCATTCACGCCAGAAGTCCGCGGTCGCGTCCAGCGAACTCTCCGGGTCCGGAAGACCGGGCGGTTCGTGGTGCGAAGGCTGCCAGCTGATCGTGAATGCGATCCGGTCCCCGGGAGCGACCGTGAAATCGGAGTACGTCGTCAGGTTCTCGCCGAAGGTGTCGGCGGGAGTGTCCAGCCAGACGGAGTCCGGGCCGGCGACGGCGACCGTACGGCCGTCGACCTTGTGCACCCACGGTGTGACGCGCCCGTAGCTGAACCGCATCCGCAGCTCGGAGCGCATCGGCACCCGGCCGCTGATCCCCTCCACGATCCGGATCACCTGCGGTGCACCGTCACGAGGCGGCATGAAATCGGTCACTCTGACCGTTCCGCGCGGGGTGTCCCATTCCGATTCCAGGATGAGGGAGTCCCCGCGGTAACGACGGCGGTCCGCGGACGGCGGCTTTGCCCCGTCCTCCCGCGCCGGTCCCAGGCGCCAGAAGCCGTGCTCCTCGGTACCCAGCAGTCCCGCGAAAATAGCGTGCGAATCGAAGCGGGGAAGGCACAGCCAGTCCACTGTGCCGTCCCGGCAGACCAGGGCGGCGGTCTGCATGTCTCCGATGAGTGCGTAATCCTCGATGCGCCCGGCCACGTGCATCTCCAGTCGAACGGCCATGTCGCCCCGTGGGGCATTACTGCGGGTAATGAGGTCGTCGCAAGGGGTCGTTGTGGGGGAACCTGCGAGCTCGGTACCTCGCCCGGAGCGAGTGTCCGAGCAGGATACGACGCGCCCGGATGATCTGCGCGACGGTCTCAGCAAAGCGTCTGAGCCGAACGGGTGGGGCGGGTGGGGTCGACGTTGATCTTGTGCGGTCAGCGTGCGGGGTGTGGCCGGAAGCAGGCTCCCTTTGTCGCTGATACCCTGGTAGCCCGTGGACCGGTGGTCGTTCGCGACAGCAGACGAGGCCCCCGAACCGCAGCGACGGCACCTCCGGAATCTCCGGATGGCAACGCCGGTACGCACCTCACGATCGCGACCACGGGAGCCCCCTTTGGCTATGCAGCCCACATCCACGACGACCAAGCACATCTTCGTCACCGGGGGTGTCGCCTCTTCCCTCGGCAAGGGTCTGACTGCCTCCAGCCTCGGTGCCCTGCTCAAGGCGCGCGGCCTTCGGGTCACCATGCAGAAGCTCGACCCGTATCTGAACGTCGACCCGGGCACGATGAACCCCTTCCAGCACGGTGAGGTGTTCGTCACCAACGACGGCGCCGAGACCGACCTGGACATCGGCCACTACGAGCGCTTCCTCGACGTCGACCTCGACGGGTCCGCCAACGTCACCACCGGCCAGGTCTACTCGCAGGTGATCGCCAAGGAGCGGCGCGGCGAGTACCTCGGTGACACCGTGCAGGTCATCCCGCACATCACCAACGAGATCAAGCACCGCATCCGCCGCATGGCGACCGACGACGTCGACGTCGTCATCACCGAGGTCGGCGGCACGGTCGGTGACATCGAGTCGCTGCCGTTCCTGGAGACCGTCCGCCAGGTCCGCCACGAGGTCGGCCGGGACAACGTCTTCGTCGTGCACATCTCGCTGCTGCCCTACATCGGCCCGTCCGGCGAGCTCAAGACCAAGCCGACCCAGCACTCCGTCGCGGCGCTGCGCAACATCGGCATCCAGCCCGACGCCATCGTGCTGCGCGCCGACCGTGACGTACCGACCGCCATCAAGCGCAAGATCTCGCTGATGTGCGACGTCGACGAGGCCGCCGTGGTGGCCTGCGTGGACGCCAAGTCGATCTACGACATCCCCAAGGTGCTGCACACCGAGGGCCTGGACGCCTACGTCGTGCGCAAGCTCGACCTGCCGTTCCGCGACGTCGACTGGACCACCTGGGACGATCTGCTGGACCGCGTCCACAACCCCGACCACGAGATCACCGTCGCGCTCGTCGGCAAGTACATCGACCTGCCCGACGCCTATCTCTCGGTCACCGAGGCCATCCGGGCCGGCGGCTTCGCGAACAAGGCCCGGGTCAAGGTCAAGTGGGTCGCCTCCGACGACTGCAAGACCTCGGCCGGTGCCGCGAAGCAGCTCTCCGACGTCGACGCGATCTGCGTCCCCGGCGGCTTCGGCGACCGCGGTGTCAACGGCAAGATCGGCGCCATCCAGTACGCCCGTGAGAACAAGGTGCCACTGCTCGGCCTCTGCCTCGGCCTGCAGTGCATCGTGATCGAGGCGGCACGCAACCTGGCCGAGATCCCCGACGCCAACTCCACCGAGTTCGACGCCGCCACCTCGCACCCCGTCATTTCGACGATGGAGGAGCAGCTGGCGTACGTCGAGGGCGCGGGCGACCTGGGCGGCACCATGCGGCTCGGCCTGTACCCGGCGAAGCTCGCCGAGGGCTCGTTGGTCCGTGAGGCGTACGACGACCAGCCGTACGTGGAGGAGCGCCACCGCCACCGCTACGAGGTCAACAACGCCTACCGCGCCGAGCTGGAGAAGAAGGCCGGTCTGGTCTTCTCCGGCACGTCCCCGGACAACAAGCTCGTCGAGTACGTCGAGTACCCGCGCGAGATCCACCCCTACCTGGTCGCCACCCAGGCGCACCCGGAGCTCCGCTCCCGCCCGACCCGCCCGCACCCGCTCTTCGCGGGCCTGGTGAAGGCGGCCGTCGAGCGCAAGACGGGTGCCGGGGCCGGTGGCAAGCAGGGCACCAAGTCGGGCAAGTAGCCCGGCGGTACGCAGGCATTAACGTTGACCGGGGTACGGATCCACTGAGGATGCGTGCCCCGGTTTCTGTTTTTTGTGGGAGGACGTAGATGGGTTTCCAGGACACGCCCGAGGAGTGGCAGGTCACCGCGACCGAGACGCCCTTCACGGGCAACAAGACCAGCGTCCGCACCGATGAAGTGGTGATGCCCGACGGCACGGTCGTACGCCGCGACTACCAGGTCCATCCGGGATCGGTCGCCGTGCTTGCGCTCGACGAAGAGGGCCGGGTCGTCGTGCTGCGGCAGTACCGCCACCCGGTGCGCCACAAGCTCTGGGAGATCCCGGCGGGACTGCTCGACATCCCCGGTGAGAACCCGCTGCACGCTGCCCAGCGAGAGCTCTACGAGGAGGCGTATGTCAAGGCCGAGGACTGGCGGGTGCTGACCGACGTCTACACCACGCCGGGCGGCTGCGACGAAGCCGTACGGATCTTCCTGGCCCGGAATCTCTCCGAGGCCGACGGGGAGCGCTTCGCGGTCTCCGAGGAGGAGGCCGACATGGAGCTGGCCCGGGTGCCGCTCCAGGAGCTGGTACGGGGGGTGCTTGCCGGGGATCTGCACAACAACTGCCTCGTGGTGGGCGTTCTTTCGCTCGCGACGGTGCTCGCCGGTGACGGGATCGAGTCGCTGCGCCCGGCCGAGGCGCCGTGGCCGGCGCGCCCGTTCGAGGCCTGACGGTCAGCGGTCCGACGGTTCGTAAGGATGGTTCGAGGTCCCGCGTTCGCAGGGACCGTTCGAGGTCCGGCAGCCCGTAGGGGCCGCTGAACGGTTCACCGACGCCCTCCGATCGGAAAAGATGCTGATCCGATCGGGGGACCTCTGCGCCACGCTCCACGGAATTCGTCCACACGCCTGAACTACGCTCGGGATGCCCTGACCGGAGTCCCGGCGGGCAACGCGTGCAGCGAAGTGGAGCGTGGCCCGTGACGGATCAGGCGGTGGACACCAGCGGCCCGGCCAAGGCAGCGGGAACCGAAGGGCCGTCCAGCACCGTCCCACCCCAATTCTTCGGCCGCGACCGCGAGTTGAAGGAGCTGCGAGCCGACATCGAGCGGGCCGGACTGGACACTCTGGCCGGTCGCAAGGCCGCCCGCGCCCGGGTCCTGCTGATCGCCGGACGCCCCGGCTCCGGACGCACCGCACTCGCCGGCGAGCTCACCCGCCGGCTGCTCTCCACCGGCGACCACCCTGACGGTCTGTTCCGGGCCCGGCTCACCGACCCCGGCGGCGCACCCGTCCCCACCGAGCGCACCGCCCGCGAGCTGCTCGACCAGCTGGGTGTGACGGGGCCGCCCGGCGCGGACGGGGACGAGCTCTCCGAAATGGTCCGCGAGGCGCTCACCGAGCGCCGCGCCCTGCTGCTCCTCGATGACGCCGTGGATGCGGAACAGGTCGACCCGCTGCTGCCGGACAACCCCGACTGCCTCGTCGTCGCCACCTCCGAGGGCCCGCTGACCGGTATCCCCGGTGTCCGCCCCTGCACCATCGGCGGCCTGGACGCGGGCTCCGCCGTCCGGCTGCTCGCCCGCATCATCGGCCAGGTCAGGATCACCGTCGACCCGCGGACAGCCGAGACCCTCGCCGAGGAGTGCGCCGGCCTGCCGGCCGCCCTGGTCATGGTCGGCGGCTGGCTCGCCGCCCACCCCATGGCGTCGGTCGCCGATGTCACCAAACAGCTGCGCGAGCTGCCGGACGACACGGAGCAGTCCACCGGTGCCCGCCCGCTGGCCCGCGCCTTCCGGCTGGTCCATGACTCCCTGCCGTCGACCGCCGCCCGGATACTGCGACTGCTGGCCCTCGCCCCCGCCGGACTCGCCGACGCCCACACGGCCTCCGCGCTGGCCGGCTGCTCCGTCTCCGCGGCCCAGACGACCCTCGACGACTTCGTGGCCCTGGGGCTGCTGCGTACCAATGGGGCGGACCAGCCGCAGTACGAGGTGCCCGGCTGCCTCGCTCCGCTGCTGCGGGCGCTGCTGGCGGACAGGGACCGGCCGACGGAGATCCAGCTCGCCAGGGCCCGGATGCTGGAGCGGACCGTACGGCTGCTGCAGTCCTGCCGGGCGGTCACCGACCCCAAGGGTTCCCCGGCCCGCGGCAAGCTCGCCGGGCTGCCACGCTCGTTGCGCTTCCCCAATCCCGACGCGGCCGCCGAATGGCTGCGGATCCACCGCCCCGCCCTGCTGGCCTCGGCCAGGCTCGCCGTCGAGGACGGTGAACTGGACACTCTGGCAAGGAGATTGGTGGCCGCACTGGTGCGGGCGCTGGCCGTGCACCAGGGCACCGAGGCGGCCGCGCCCGAGCTGTACGGACTGCACGGTCTGGTCCTGGCAGTCGCCGAGCGGCGCGGGCTGCCGCGCGAACGGGCCGCCGCACTGCTCAACCTCGCCGATCTCGATGCCAGGACCGGCCGTACGCAGGAGGCGCTGACCCGCTACCGGGCCGCGCTGGACGCCGGACGGGCCGCGAAGGATCCGTACGCCACCGGCCGTGCGATGGAATCCGTAGGCGGTGCCTACGCCGAGCTGGGGGACTTCCAGCGGGCCTCCGACTGGTACGGCCGGGCGTTGGCGCAGCGGCTCACCCAGGGCGAGCGGGCCGACGAGGCGCGGCTGTACGGGCGGCTCGGCGCCGTCCACACCTACGCCGGCCGGTACGGCGAGGCACTGCGGAACTGGCGGGCCGCCGCGGCCGGGTACCGCAGGCTCGGCGATGTGCCGGCCCAGGCACGGGCGCTGAGCGAGGCGGCCCGGGTGCAGGAGTACGCGGGCCGACCGCAGGAGTCGCTGCACACCTGTCAGGAGGCCGTCGAGTGGGCCAGGCGGGCCGGGGACGTACGGCTGCAGGCGGCGCTGGAGCTGCGGCTGGCCGACACGCTCGACCGGCTGGGCGACTCGGCTGCGGCCCGGCTGCACCGGGGCCTGGCCGATAGATTGCTGGGCGAGGAGGGTGCAGCCTGCGAAATCCGTAGTGCTGTGAGTGAAAATTAATGCTTTGTAAGGCTAGACAGCGCGAAGCCCTTCATTAGACTGGCTCTGCCGCGTGCGTTCGCGGTGTCTCCATTTACGCTGTGTCTATCCGGGTATGTGTAGCTATGTCCGGGTAACCCCCTGAGTCAAGGACCGTGATCGACGTGAAGGTCGGCATCCCCCGCGAAGTCAAGAACAACGAGTTCCGCGTGGCGATCACGCCCGCCGGTGTGAACGAGCTCGTACGCCACGGCCACCAGGTCGTCGTCGAGGAGAACGCCGGGGCCGGCTCCTCCATCACGGACGAGGAGTACGTCGCCGCCGGGGCGCAGATCCTTCCCACCGCCGACGAGGTCTGGGCCACCGCCGACCTGCTGCTCAAGGTCAAGGAGCCGGTCGCCGAGGAGTACCACCGCCTCCGCAAGGACCAGACGCTCTTCACCTACCTGCACCTCGCCGCCTCCCGCGAGTGCACGGACGCGCTGCTGGAGTCCGGCACCACCGCGATCGCGTACGAGACCGTGGAGACCGCGAACCGCGCGCTGCCGCTGCTCGCCCCGATGTCCGAGGTCGCGGGCCGGCTGGCCCCGCAGGTCGGCGCCTACCACCTGATGCGCTCGGTCGGCGGCCGTGGCGTGCTGCCGGGCGGCGTCCCGGGTACGGCGCCTGCCGAGGCCGTTGTCATCGGCGGCGGTGTCTCCGGCTGGAACGCCACACAGATCGCCGTTGGTCTCGGCTTCCACGTCACGCTGCTCGACCGGGACATCAACAAGCTGCGCGAGGCCGACAAGGTCTTCGGTACCAAGGTGAAGACGGTCGTCTCCAACGCCTTCGAGCTGGAGAAGGCCGTCATCGAGGCCGACCTCGTCGTGGGCGCCGTGCTGATCCCCGGTGCGAAGGCCCCGAAGCTGGTCACCAACGAGCTCGTCGCCAAGATGAAGCCCGGAAGTGTACTTGTCGACATTGCAATCGATCAGGGCGGCTGCTTCGAGGACTCGCGTCCGACGACTCACGCCGAGCCGACCTTCATGGTCCACAACTCGGTCTTCTACTGCGTCGCGAACATGCCGGGCGCGGTGCCGAACACCTCCACGTACGCCCTCACCAACGCCACGCTGCCGTACATCGTGGAGCTCGCCAACCGCGGCTGGGTCGAGGCGCTGCGCCGTGACGCCGCACTCGCCAAGGGTCTCAACACCCATGACGGGCAGGTCGTTTACCGCGAGGTTGCCGAGGCCCACGGCCTGGAGCACGTCGAGCTGAGCTCGCTTCTCGGCTGACGAGTCAACATCTCCCGTCAACCTCATGCGTCCGGCCGGACCTTGCTGAGCAAGGTCCGGCCGGACGCATGCCGGGCCCCTGTGAGGCCCCCGCTCAACTCGTCTCGAACGTAGCCCTTTAACCGATTCGTGCACCCGCTGAAAGTGCACCCCGGTGGCTGCGTGCCCTTGACAGGGAGGTGTTCGATTGCCGACACATCGGGCCGGGTCCGGCGGATTGTGTTGCTGCGGAGCGGTGACACGCCATAGAGTCGCCAATCGTCGGCATGGTGCCACGCTGACCTATCGATAAGTTTCCTGGTCACGTCCAAGGAGGTAAGACGACTTGTGAATGAGTCGACATTTACTCCCGGGGGTGTTCAACCAGGGATGCCTGCACGGGGCCACAGCCCGATCGGGCTGGAGGCTGTCGGCTCCGTCGCTGTCCGCACCTTCGCCACCCACCAGCACATGACGACAGCCCCCCAGATGATGGACGGCCTAAACGTGAACGCCATGGCCGGCAACGAGAGTGGCCGAGAGACCGCCCACTTCGCCGACTTCGACGAGGTGCCCCAGGGGCACTTCTACGACCCCGACGCCGAGTACGAGCCCGATCCGGAGTACGCGGCCACCCTCGCGCCCGACGCTGCCCGCCAGCGCCGCGAGCGGATCGGTCCGACCGGTCGGCCCCTGCCCTACTTTCCGATCCCGGGCCCGCTGACCGATCACGGTCCCGCGAAGATCATCGCGATGTGCAACCAGAAGGGCGGCGTCGGCAAGACCACGTCGACCATCAACCTGGGTGCCGCACTCGCGGAGTACGGGCGCCGCGTCCTGCTCGTCGACTTCGACCCGCAGGGAGCTCTGTCGGTCGGGCTCGGCGTCAACCCGATGGAGCTCGACCTCACGGTCTACAACCTGCTCATGGAGCGGGGCATGTCGGCCGACGAGGTCCTGCTGAAGACCGCGGTCCCGAACATGGACCTGCTGCCCAGCAACATCGACCTGTCGGCTGCCGAGGTGCAGCTGGTGAGCGAGGTGGCCCGGGAGTCCACGCTGCAGCGCGCCCTGAAGCCGCTGATGGCCGACTACGACTACATCGTGATCGACTGTCAGCCCTCGCTGGGGCTGCTCACCGTGAACGCCCTGACGGCGGCCCACAAGGTGATAGTGCCGCTCGAGTGCGAATTTTTCGCGTTGCGAGGTGTGGCACTGCTCACCGAGACCATCGAGAAGGTCCAGGAGCGACTCAACCCGGATCTGGAGCTCGACGGCATCCTCGCCACCATGTACGACTCCCGTACGGTGCACAGCCGCGAGGTCCTCGCGCGCGTCGTCGAGGCCTTCGACGATCACGTCTACCACACGGTCATCGGGCGCACGGTGCGCTTCCCGGAGACCACGGTCGCCGGTGAGCCCATCACCACGTACGCCTCCAACTCGGTCGGTGCCGCCGCCTATCGCCAGCTCGCCAGGGAGGTGCTCGCCCGGTGTCACGCCGAGTGAGTCTGCCCGGGGCCGACGAACTGTTCCGTACCACCGGGGGGATGGGGCTGCAGGCCTCGTCCCCCGCGGACCGGCGGCGCAAGGCGGCCGGCGAGGCCCGGGTGCCCGGTCCGGCCGGGGAGAGCGATCCCGCGGCCGACGGATCCGGGGCGGGCGCGGCGGAGGCCGCAGCCGGCACCGCGGAGCCTTCGCGGGAGGAGCACTCCGCGGCCGACGCCGACGCGGGGGGATCGCGCAGCCGCGGCGCAGATGGTGACCGGGGCGCGGTGGCAGGGCAGTCGGGGCGCAGGCCTCAGCAGTCCTCGCCGTCCACGCAGTCGCCCGCGCCGTCGTCCGCGCAGGAGGCGGTTCCCGCCCCTGCCGTTCAGCAGCAGCGCAGGCGCGGAGGCGGGCGCGGGGCGAACCGGCGGCCCAGCGGCCGGGAGCGTCACGACGAGAAGATCACCGTCTATGTCTCGGCCGAGGAACTGATGGACCTCGAACACGCCCGTCTCGTGCTCCGCGGGGAGCACGGGCTCGCGGTCGACCGCGGGCGGATCGTCCGCGAGGCGGTCGCGGTGGTTCTCGCGGACCTGGAGTCGCGGGGCGACGCGAGCATCCTCGTACGGCGGCTGCGCGGCCGCTGACCGGCGGGGCGCCGGTAGCCTGCCCGGAGTGCCGCCGCCGGCCGGGTGTCCGGCCTGCCCCGTACGGGCCACTGCCCGCCGCCCGTATCCCGCTGCCCCTGGACCTTCATGCCGACGACCGACGAGCCCGCCCGTACCCCTCGCCGCCCCTTGGGCCGCGGCCCGGGCGGTCGGCCCGCGCCGGGGCCGGCGGGGGGCGGGGGCATCGACGGTGAATCCGCCACCCCGTCTCTCCCCGAAGCCGCGGAAGCGTCCCCGGACCAGTCGGTGGCCGATGCGACAGCGCCCGCAGGCACCGCCGCCCCCGAGGTGCCGGTAACGCCCCCGGAGCCTGCCGTACCGACAACACCCGGCCCACCCCCCGAGTCCGTCGTACCGGCAGGAACCGCCGGCGCGCACCCCGGCCCCGCCGACGACGGGCGGTTCACTGTTCGGCTGGCGAACTTCGAGGGGCCGTTCGATCTGCTGCTGCAGCTCATCTCCAAGCACAAGCTGGATGTGACCGAAGTCGCACTGTCCAAGGTCACCGACGAGTTCATGGCACACATCCGTGCCATGGGGCCGGACTGGGATCTGGACCAGACCACCGAGTTCCTCGTCGTCGCCGCGACCCTGCTCGATCTGAAGGCCGCCCGGCTGCTGCCCACCGCCGAGGTGGAGGACGAGGCGGATCTGGCGCTGCTCGAAGCGCGGGACCTGCTCTTCGCCCGGCTGCTCCAGTACCGCGCGTACAAACGCATCGCGGAGATCTTCAGCGACCGGCTGGAGTCGGAGGGGCGGCGCTTTCCGCGGACCGTGGGGCTGGAGCCGCACCATGCCGAGCTGCTGCCCGAGGTCGTCATCAGCATAGGGGCCGAGGGGTTCGCCGAGCTGGCCGTGAAGGCGATGCAGCCGAGGCCCGAGCCGCAGGTGTACGTCGACCACATCCACGCGCCGCTGGTCAGCGTGCGGGAACAGGCCGAGATCGTGGTGGCGCGGCTGCGGGAGGCGGGGGAGATCAGTTTCCGGGTGCTCACCGAGGACGCCCAGGACACCCTCACCGTCGTCGCCAGGTTCCTCGCGCTGCTGGAGCTGTACCGGGAGAAGGCCGTAGCGCTCGACCAGGACGAGGCGCTCGGGGAGCTCCTGGTGCGCTGGGCCGGGGGAGAGGGGGCCGAGCCCGTCGTGACGGACGAGTTCGACACCGAGGTGCAGGACGTCTCCAAGGATGTGAAGGCATGAGTCAGCAGGACACCACCGGTTCCGGCGTCGCGGATCTTGAGCTCAAGCCCGCCCTGGAGGCCGTCCTCATGGTCGTCGACGAGCCCGCCACCGAGGAGCACCTCGCCAAGGTGCTGGAGCGGCCCCGCAGAGCCGTCGCCGACGCGCTGCGGGAGCTGGCCGACGAGTACACGGTGCAGCGCCGCGGTTTCGATCTGAGGCTGGTCGCGGGCGGCTGGCGCTTCTACACCCGCCCGGAGTACGCGGCGGCCGTCGAGGGCTTCGTCCTGGACGGGCAGCACGCCCGGCTCACCCAGGCGGCGCTGGAGACGCTCGCGGTCGTCGCGTACCGCCAGCCGGTGAGCCGGTCGAGGGTCTCCGCGGTCCGCGGCGTGAACTGTGACGGGGTCATGAGGACCCTGTTGCAGAGGGGGCTGGTAGAGGAAGCGGGCGCGGAACCCGAAACAGGTGCGATCCTGTACAGGACGACGAACTACTTTCTGGAGCGGATGGGCCTGCGTGGCCTGGATGAGCTCCCGGAGCTCGCGCCCTTCCTTCCCGAGGCGGACGCGATCGAGGCTGAGACGCTAGAGGGTGTGCCGTCGTTCGATCCGGACGCACCGGACACCCCGGATACTCACGCAGACGACAAGACGGATTTTTGATGCGAAGCAGTGGCAGGAACAGCGGAAGCAGCGGCGGCGGAGCCAGGAGCGGCGGCGGCAGGAGCGGCGGCAGCGGCGGCAGGAACAACAGCGGCAGCGGCAGGAACAGCAACCCGAACCCCCGGGTTCCCGGCTCCGAGCGCGACGACAAGCAGGAGCAGCGCCCCCGCCGGCCCCGGCCCGAGGAGCGGCGCTACGACGTGGGCAACGACAAGCCCGGCGGCGACGGCGGCACCCGCAAGGGCCGCGGCGCGGCCGCCCGCGGCGGCGCCAAGGGCGGCCCGAAGGCCGCGTCGGGCGGTTCCAAGGGCGGCGGCCGGCGGGCCCCGTACGGCGCCCCGGCCCGCCCGCGTGAGCTCGACGCCAAGATCGAGCAGCGCAACCGGGACAGGTATGCGAACAAGCCCGACATCAGGACGCCCAAGACCCACCCGGGCGCCGAGCAGGAGGGCGAGCGGCTGCAGAAGGTCCTCGCCCGGGCCGGCATGGGCTCGCGCCGCGCGTGCGAGGAGCTCATCGAGCAGTCCCGCGTCGAGGTGAACGGCCAGATCGTCGTCGAGCAGGGCATGCGTGTCGACGTGCACAAGGACGAGATCAAGGTGGACGGCCTCACCGTCGCCACCCAGTCGTACCTCTTCTTCGCGCTGAACAAGCCCGCCGGTGTCGTCTCCTCCATGGAGGACCCGGACGGCCGCCAGTGCCTCGGCGACTACGTCACCAACCGTGAGACGCGGCTCTTCCACGTCGGCCGGCTGGACACCGAGACCGAGGGCATCATCATGCTCACCAACCACGGCGAGCTGGCCCACCGGCTGACCCACCCCAAGTACGGGGTGAAGAAGACCTACCTGGCCGCCATCCAGGGACCGCTCCCGCGCGACCTGGGCAAGCGGCTCAAGGACGGCATCCAGCTGGAGGACGGGTACGCCCGCGCCGACCACTTCCGGGTCGTCGAGAACACCGGCAAGAACTACCTGGTCGAGGTGACCCTCCACGAGGGCCGCAAGCACATCGTCCGCCGGATGCTGGCCGAGGCCGGCTTCCCGGTCGAGCGGCTCGTACGGACGTCCTTCGGGCCGATCCCGCTGGGCGACCAGAAGTCCGGCTGGCTGCGCCGCCTCACCAACACCGAGGTGGGCATGCTGATGCGCGAGGTCGGTCTGTAACCCGGCTCCGTCCGTTCCAAGGCCCGCGGCCGGTTCCTGCTTTCGATTTTCGAACAGGAATCGGCCGCGGGCCTTTTGCTGTGGCAGTTCCGCCTTTATAGTCAGAGTGACTATTAAGGAGGCGGGAGTGAGTCTCGCGGAATTCCTCGATCCCCTGCAGCAACCTCTGGTGACCGTCCTTGACACCCCGGTCAGCTGGACCGAGGTGCTCGGCTTCGGCAGCGGAGCGCTGTGCGTCTGGCTCGTGGCCCGCCAGCACCTTGCCAACTGGCCGATCGGCATCGCCAACAACCTCTTCTTCATCCTGCTGTTCGCCCAGTCCGGTCTGTATGCCGACGCCGGCCTCCAGATCGTCTTCATCGCCCTTGCCGCGTACGGCTGGTGGACCTGGACCCACGGGGGTGGACCGGGGACGTCGGACCTGCCGGTGCGGCGAACCACGCGCACCGAATGGGCCTGGCTGTTCGCGGCAGGGGTGGTGGGGGCCTTCGCCCTCACCGTTCTGCTCGACCACGCCACCGACTCGACCGTTCCCTTCTGGGACGCCCTGACGACCGCGCTGTCCCTGACGGCGACGTACGGGCAGTGCAGGAAGCTCGTCGAGTCGTGGTGGCTCTGGATCGCCGCCGACGTGGTGTACATCCCGCTGTACGCGTACAAGGAGCTCTATCTGACCTCCCTGCTGTACGTAGGCTTCCTGACGCTGTGCCTGATCGGCCTGCGCAACTGGCAGCGTGATCTCGCCGTGCAGCAGCGGCAGCCCGTGGAGGTGGCGGCGGCACCCGGGTACGAGGTCGGCGTGGGCCGGGGGCGTGGGGGGTCGCTGTGAGTGGTCGGTTTCCACGGGGCAGTGGCGTGAAGCGCTTCGCGCACGGGCTCGTCCTCGGCAAGTTCTACCCGCCGCACGCCGGCCACCATCACCTCGTCCGTACCGCGCAGGACCGCTGCGAGCGGCTGACCGTCCTGGTCTGCGCCGCTTCCGTCGAGTCCGTACCGCTAGCCGACCGGGTGGCCTGGATGCGGGAGGTGCACCCGGACGTACGGGTCGTGGGGGCCGTCGACGACATCCGCATGGATCTCCATGACCCGGTGATCTGGGACGCGCACATGGCCGTCTTCACCGGGGCCGTGCCCGAGCCGGTGGACGCCGTCTTCACCTCGGAGTCGTACGGGGACGAACTGGCTCGCCGGTTCGGTGCCGAGTCCGTCTGCGTCGACCCCGACCGCACGGTCTTCCCGGTCTCCGGCACCGCCGTCCGCAAGGACCCGGTCGGCTGCTGGGACTTTCTCGAACCGCCCGTACGGGCCGCGCTCACCCGCCGGATCGTCGTCCTCGGCGCGGAGTCCACCGGTACCACGACGATGGCTCGCGCCCTCGCCGACCACTACCGGCGGCGCGGCGGCGTCTGGGCACAGACCCGTTACGTCGCCGAGTACGGGCGGGAGTTCAGCGAACAGAAACTGGCCGCGCTGCGCACCCGGTGGCCCGGGGCCCAGTGGGAGGACGTCGCCTTCACCACCGACGACTTCCCGCAGATCGCCCAGGTGCAGAACGCCAAGGAGGAGACGGCCGCGCGCACCGGGTCGCCGGTGCTCTTCTGCGACACCGACTCCTTCGCGACCACCGTCTGGCACGAGCGGTACATGGGCGGCCGCAACCCGCTCGTCGAGGAGACCGCCGACCGGGTCGCCCACCATCTGTGGCTGCTCACCGACCACGAGGGCGTCGCCTTCGAGGACGACGGGCTGCGCGACGGCGAGGAGCTGCGACCCTGGATGACCGACCGCTTCCGATCCGAAC
The DNA here is from genome assembly GCF_036002945.1 of Streptomyces sp. NBC_01224. NCBI lineage: Bacteria > Bacillati > Actinomycetota > Actinomycetes > Kitasatosporales > Streptomycetaceae > Streptomyces > Streptomyces sp. NBC_01224. Next base: position 7,098,823 of record NZ_CP108529.1, read on the forward strand.
TGACCCGCACCGGAAGGGAGTTCATCGAGCTCACCGGAACCCACCAGGAACGCCTGGCCACCGCGGTCGCCGCCGTCGACACCCTGCTCGCCGCCGGCTGGAACTTCGCCGCACCCCTACCGGAGCACCGATGAGCGCCGGTGTCCCCGCAGGCTACGACCCGTACGCCTTCGAACCCTTCGCGGTCACGGTCGACCTCGCCGTCTTCACGGTCCGTGGCACCCGGCTGCATGTCCTGCTCGTCGAAAGGGGCGAGGACCCCTACAAGGGCCACTGGGCGCTGCCCGGCGGCTTCGTCCTGCCCCGCGAGTCCGCCGAGGACGCCGCACGCCGGGAGCTCGCCGAGGAGACCGGGCTCACCGAGGGCACCGTCTCGGCCCTCCACCTGGAACAGCTGCGCACCTACAGCGATCCGGACCGCGACCCGAGGATGCGGGTCGTCTCCGTCGCCTACGCCGCACTCGTACCCGACCTGCCCGAACCGCACGGCGGCGGCGACGCGGCCAGCGCCCAGTGGTGGGATGCCAAAGCCCCCGGCCCCCTCGCCTTCGACCACGACCGCATCCTCGCCGACGCACACGACCGGATCGGCGCCAAACTCGAATACAGCTGTCTGGCCACCGCCTTCTGCCCGCCCGAATTCACCCTGGGGGAACTCCAGCAGGTGTACGAGACGGTCTGGGGTGTCGAGCTGGACCGGCCCAACTTCCGGCGCAAGGTCCTCACCACCCCCGGCTTCGTCCAGGCCGTGGAGGGATCTCCGCGCCGCACCGGCGGACGGGGGAAACCGGCCGCGCTCTACCGGGCGGGTGCCGCTACCGCCCTGCACCCTCCACTCCTGAGACCGGAAGGAAGAACCACGTGATCGTGACCAGGACCATCACCAAACAGGCCGCCACCGGCGCACTGACCGGGCTCGCGCTCGGCGATGCACTGGGCTTCCCGACCGAGTTCAACAACGTGCCGTCGATCCTTGCCAAGTGCGGGCCGTGGCGCCGGATGCGACTGCCGAAGCCGGCGATCGTCACCGACGACACCCAGATGACGCTGGCCCTGGGGCGGGGCATCCGTACCGCCATGGACCGCGGGCTGCTCACCCCGCTGCGGCTGGTCCGCCCGGTGCGCGAGGAGTTCGTCGACTGGTACCACTCTCCCGACAACAACCGCGCCCCCGGCCGCACCTGCATGACCGCCTGCCGCCTGCTCGACAGCGACCGGCTCTGGCAGGAGGCGAGCCAGACCGGCTCAAAGGGCTGTGGCGCCAATATGCGGGTCGCGCCGGTCGGGCTCGTGCCGGGGCTGAGTGAAGAGCAGCGCTCCGGCGCCGCCCAGTTGCAGGCCGCCCTCACCCACGGCCACCCGACCGCCCTCGCCGCGTCCGACCTGACGGCCCGCGCGGTGTACCTGCTGGCGCAGGGTGCGGAGCCGATGGGCCTGATCGGGCAGCTGCGCAGTTACGCGTACGAGAACAGCAGCCGCTACCTCACGCGCTGGCTCGGCGACCTCTGGCGGTACGCGGGCGACTCCTCCCCGGAGCTGTACATCCAGCGCGGCTGGGACGAGTGCCTCACCGCCCTGGCCCGCGTCCAGGACGCCCTGCGCGAACCGTCCCCGGAGACCGATCCCTGCGAGACCACCGGCGACGGCTGGATCGCCGAGGAGGCCCTCGCCACTGCCTTGCACTGCTTCCTGCTCTTCCCCGAAGAGCCCGTCACCGCGCTGCGCCGGGCCGCCTGCACCCGGGGCGACTCGGACTCCCTCGGCTGCCTGACCGGCGCGCTTGCCGGGGCGCATCTGGGAGCGGGGGCCTGGCCCAAGGAGTGGTCGGAGCGGATCGAGTACCGGAGTGATCTGCTGTCGCTGGGGGCACTCTGGGACGCTTGATCCATGAGTACGGAAGGGGCTCATGAGGACATCCCTGCCCTGTGCCAGGGGTGGGGGAGGCGGGGCTGTTCACCCGTGGCCGGGCGACAGCGCGGACGCCCGGCGGGTGCGGATCAGGAATTCCTCCACGCGAGCCCGGTCCGGTCGTAGGGGGAGCGGGGAGTGCTCGGCCGCCTCGTCGTTCTCCTCGGCCAGGCGGCTCATGCGGCGTTCGACCTCCGGCCATGGCACCTCACCGCGCTTCACCGCCAGCAGTTCCTCCCGGGCCGGGCCCACCTCGATCACGAGCTCGCCCGTGCGCAGCAGATCCCGGCCGCTGGTCAGCAGCCGCAGCAGATGCATGGCGTGCTTCCAGCGCGGCGCCCCGTACTGCCGTACGTCCGCCTCCAGCTTTCTGTGCTGGCCCAATGCGTAGCGGACGAAGGTCTGATGGGCCAGCCGGGACAGGAACGCCCCGCGCAGGGAGAGGAGTTCACGGCCCACGGCGTCGATGTGTTCCACCAGCGGCGAGTGCAGGCACTCCAGCACATTGGGGTTGGCACGCAGGGCCAGCTCGCAGAAGCGTTCCAGCTCCCAGGAGAACTGCTCCTCCGCCGGGCCCTCGACATGCGTCGGTGGCTTGTCGAACCGCCAGAACAGCGGGGTCGGCGCCAGGAAGACGCCGCGCCGGTCGGTGTCGCTGCCGTCCGTGGCGAGCCCGAAGGCGCGTGAGCCCATCACGCAGGAGTAGACCGTGTGGTCGCGTACGAGGGCCTCGGCGTCAGCGCTGATCATGCCGGCGAGCGTACGTGAGCGAAAATCTGTTGCACCGGAAGATCCGCGGTGCCACGATCACCGCCATGACGATGATCGGAAAGGCTCACCGCGCCACTCTCCGGTGAGCGCGATGACGACACCTCCGTACCCCAGAGAAGAAGTAACCGCTCTGTACACCAGGTTCGAACACCTGCCGTACCCGGCCCGTATGCGGGCCATCGCCGAACACACCCGCGCCCTGGACGACGTCGCCTACCGAGCAGCGCACACGGCCCTGGACGCAGGGAACCCCGATGAACGCCGGCTGGCGCTGTTCCTGGCCGTCGTCCGCCGAGACCTCGACGCCGTCGCCCGGGCACTCACCGACCCGCTGCTCAGACCGCGCGCCCTGGCCGCCGCGATCAGACTTCCGGTTGACGAACATGCCCTGACGGCACTGGCGTTGGGCGATCTGAGGGACGTTCGCCATCACACGTACCGGATCCTGCGGCTGTCCCGGCGGTCCGCGCTCGCCGACCGGCTGCTCGCACAGGTCCACGAACGCCATGGCGACGACGACGCGGCCCGGCTGCTGCCTGCCTGCACGCCCGTCGCGGCCGAGCAGTGGCTGCCAAGGCTGGTCCAGGTGCCGCTCGGGGTTCTGCACGCCCTCGCCCGTACCGCACCGGCCGCACTCGCCGCCCATCTCGCCGACCGGTTGCCCGCGGGGCGCGCCGACCGGTCCGAACCCAGGGGCCTGCGCGGACGCAGCCGGTACCTCGTGACCCGCATCGGTGCCCGCGATCCGGCAGCAGGGCTGCTGCTGCTCGACCGGGCGCCTCATCTGGTCACCGGCACAGCGACGGCCGCACTGCTCCGCGCCCCCGCCGCTGTACTGGCCCTGCTGCGACGTACCGGCACCGAACGCCTGCCCCTGGCTCCGGAACCCTTGCCGCGGCGGGTGCTGAGCGCCCTCGCGGCCTGCACACAGGAGGACATCGCCCTGCTCGCGAGTGTCCTGCGCGTCGAATCCCCAGGGGGACGACGGGCCTTCGGGCAGGAACTGGCGCCGGAGCCGCTGCTCGCCCTGCTGCCACCGGCCCAGCGGCGGCGAGTGGTCGAATCAAGGTCGGCCGACGGGCTCACCGACTGGCGGGGCGAACTCGGCGGCGTCGCCTCCCTCCTCCCTGCCGACAGAGCAGAGATCGCCACACGCTGGCTGAACGGACGGGCCGGGCGCCGGACATATCCTCGCAGTCTCATCGCGGCCCTGCTCCCGCTGCCCGAGGGCGAGCCGCGCCTGCGGGAACTCGCCTCCGCGCACCGTCCGTTCGAACGCGCGGCCGCCTGGCCCGCGTTGCTGGACTGCGCGGCACGGCACGGCGATCCGGAGGAGTACGCGCGCGTCCTCACCTCCTGCGAACGGGCCTGGCACGACCAGGAGGAGGTACGCCGGGCGACTCTGGCCGCGGCAGGCTCCGTCCCGGAGCCGCTGCTGGACGCGGCACCGTACGCGGCTCTGCGGGACGCCGCGATGACCACGGTGCAGTCCCGCGACTCGACCCGGGCGTCGCTGGTGGCCGCCGAGGAGTGGCTGCGGCGAGCGGCGGTGAGCGCCGCCCGCAAGGGTGACCTGACCCGGGCCGAAGCCGTCATCGGGCTGCTGGTCCACGTGCTCGCCGACCCGCGCGGCCCCGGAACCGTCCGGCCGCTGCCGCTGGCCAGGGAAGCGGCCGTCGGCGTGTGGGAGCTCGGTGGTCCACGGGCCGCGCGAGCGCTCGTGCTGTTCGCGGCCCTGTTCGTACGTCATCTCCCGCACATCCCGGCCCTGGACGAGGCGATCGGCCGGGCGGCACGGGACCTGTCGCGCGGAAGACACGCCCGGCAGGCGGCCGACCTGTGGCTCGCGGACCCGGCTACCCGGGAGCAACGCTGCGCCGAACTCCTCGCTGCCGTTCCCCTGTCGGTCGTCGTGCCGGTCGTCTGGCGCACGGTCGCCCGTCGCCGTACCGATCTGCTCGACACGGTCCTGGACTCCGGGCTGCCGCCGCACTGGGCGCCACGGATGCGGCGGAGTGTTCTCGGGCGCTGGCTGCCGCGTCAGCGCGCCGCACTCGATGCGCAGCTGTCGCGCATCGCCGCCTCCGACGAGGTGCCGCTGCTGGAACGGACCGATGCCACCAGCCTGCTGGGGGAGACGGGCAGCCTGCGCATGCTGGCCGGGACGGCGCCGCAGCCCGTCGCGGCAGCTGCTCTCACCGCTCTGGGGGAGCGCGCCGCCGACAGCGGCGGAGTACCGGCCCATCCCGAGACCCTGGACTTCCTGCTCGGTTGCGCCGGGACCGGCGGGGTACGGGGGCGGGCCGCGATGACCGGTGTGCGGGCCATGCTCGGCACGGTGCCGGACGACGAGGCCGTTGCGCGGTTCAGCCGGGTCGTCATGGATGTCACCGGGTCCGTCGGCAGCCGGAAGGCGGCCGTGCGCGGGCTGTCCGCGCTGTCCTCGCCGACGGCCTTCGCGGCCGTGCTGGCCGGATGGGACGCACCCGGTCAGCATCGTGACGTCCACGCCACGATGGTCGGGGTGCTCGTGACCCGCATGGATGTCGCCGGTATCGCGGAGCGGTTCACGGCGCAACTGCACCATGCTGCGGTACGTGAACGGGTGATGGCGGCGCGGCCCGACCGGCCGTCGGCCGCCGACGCCCTGAGCAGATTCCTCGCGTACACGGTGGCGACGGGGGAGAAGGTGTCCGCGACGGCCGCCGCCCACGCGCTCCTCGGCACGGTGGTCACCGCCCCTGTCGGAGAAGTCATCGCCGCCGCGGTGACCGACAGCGGCCGTCCGCGCGGGGTCCGCGACGAGGCGGCGCGCCTGCTGTGCGAGTGGGCGACCACCCAGGAGGGGCGGTCGGCGCTGGAGGGCGCGCTCGATGCGGTGGTGAGCCAGGTCCGTTCCGTGGAGGAGGGGGAGCGGCGGGACGCCCTGCTGGTCCTCGACTCGCTGAAGCGGGGGCACGGGCCGCGCCCGGTCGCCGCCCTGGATGCCGTCACCGAGGCGCTCCGGGAGGCGGGGCTTGTCCATACGGCGTCCGGGGTGGCGCTGTCGGCGGCCCTGTCGTCGCTGACGCAGGCGGACGAGGGGATGGTCGAGCGGTGGGACCGGTGGCTGGCTCTCGCGGGGGAGCGGCCGGGAGCGCTCGATGCCATCCGGTACGAGTGGCGGGGGCCGCGGCCGGTGCTGCCGATCGCGGCGATCGGCACGGTGGTGGCTGCGCTGCGGGCGCGGGGGTCGGCCGTTGCGGGGCTGGCCGCGGTGGAGCTGGTGGTCCGGGCGGGCGGTGACACCCGGTGGGTGGATCCCTGGCCGGACCAGCTGGCCGCGCTGCGGGACAGCGAACATCCGGATGTCGCGGAGGCGGCGCTTCTGGCCGATGTCCGCCGGGCCGGTCCGACGACCGCTGTGTGACGGCGGACCCGCCCCGCTCAAGTGGCAGAAGCCCGGGTTCTGATCGACATTGTCGATAAATCATCCCCTCCGGAAAGGCAGAACCATGGCGGGCAACGACCTCGGCAGCCTGTTGGGCAGTTTGCTGGGCGGTGGCGGCCAGGGCGGCGCCTCCGGCGGCGCCGGGAACATCCTCGGCGCGCTGCTGGGCGCACTGGGCAACGGCCAAAGCGGTACGGGCGGCGGTGGCAACGCGCTCGAAGGCCTGATCGGGATGCTCACCAGGTCCGGCCTCGTCGACCAGGCGCAGTCCTGGGTCGGCACCGGTGAGAACCAGGCGGTCAGCGGCGCCCAGATCGCCGAGGCGCTGCCGGACGAGACCCTGCAGAAGGTCGCCCAGGAGACCGGGGTCTCCACGGAACAGGCTGCCGACGAGATCGCCAGGTCGCTGCCGACGGCGGTCGACAGACTGACCCCGTCGGGAGAGGTCCCGGAGGGCCGCTCGATCGAGGACCTGGTCCGGGAACAACAGCTCTGAGACCGGGGCGGCCGCAAGGGCCGTTCACTGGCAGAAGGAAGTGTTCCTCCGGAACACCCCGCGCGGCCGGAGGCCTTCGCCACCAGGCGGAGCCCTCCGGCCGACGCGCTCTGCCACGTGCGCGCCACCGCCCCGTCTCACGGGGAGAGCACCCCGGCCGCCCGCCGCGCCGCCCCTCTAGGCTGATCGTGAAGAAGGATCACGCAGGCGGACAGCAGGCGCGAGACGTACGAAAGAGCGAGGAGCACGACGTGGCGGTACGAGCGGTCCGTGGAGCCGTCCAGCTGGATCAGGACGAGGCCGGGCACATGGACGAGCGGGTCAGCGCCCTGCTCACCGCAGTCCTGGAGCGCAACAGCCTCGTCGCGGACGATCTGATCAGCATCTGGTTCACGGCCACCCCCGATCTGCACAGCGACTTCCCGGCCGCCGCGGCACGCGGGATCGGTATCGTCGACGTACCGCTGATCTGCGCACAGGAACTGGACATCGTGGGGGCCATGCCCCGTGTGGTGCGCATCCTCGCGCACGTCGAGACGTACCTTCCCAAGTCCGAGATCGCGCACGTGTACCTCGGCGCCACCGCCGCCCTCCGCAAGGACATCGCCCAGTGAGAACCGCCCTCGTCATCGGAACGGGCCTCGTCGGTACTTCCGCAGCCCTCGCCCTGGCCGGGCGCGGCATCCATGTCCACCTCGTCGACCACGACCCCGAATCGGCCCGCACCGCGGCCGCGCTCGGCGCCGGTACGGACGAGGCGCCCGAGGGGCGCGTCGACCTGGCGATCATCGCCGTGCCGCCCGCCCATGTGGCCTCGGTGCTGGCCACGGCCATGCGGGACGGCGTGGCCCGCGGCTACCTCGATGTCGCCAGCGTCAAGGGCGGCCCGCGCCGCGAGCTGGAGGCCCGCGGCGTCGACCTCACGCCGTACATCGGTACGCACCCCATGGCCGGCAAGGAGCGATCGGGCCCCCTCGCCGCCACCGCGGACCTCTTCGAGGGCCGCCCCTGGGTTCTCACCCCGACCCGTGACACCGACACCGAGGTCCTCAACCTCGCCCTGGAACTGGTCGCGCTCTGCCGCGCCGTACCGGTCGTCATGGACGCCGACGCGCACGACCGGGCCGTCGCCCTGGTCTCCCACACCCCGCAGCTGATCTCGTCGATGGTCGCCGCCCGCCTGGAGGAGGCCGACGAGACCGCCGTACGCCTCTGCGGTCAGGGCATCAGGGACGTCACCCGGATCGCCGCCTCCGACCCCCGGATGTGGGTGGAGATCCTCTCCGCCAACCCCGGCCCGGTCGCCGACGTGCTGGCCGGGGTCGCCGCCGATCTGGACGAGACGGTACGGGCGCTGCGCGGTCTGCAGTCCGGTGACGACGACAAGCGCCGCGAAGGCACCGAAGGCATCGAGGACGTACTGCGCCGCGGCAACGCGGGCCGGACCCGGGTGCCCGGCAAGCACGGGACGGCCCCCGCCTCCTACGAGATCGTGTCCGTGCTCATCAGTGACCGCCCGGGCGAACTGGCCGGGATCTTCGCCGACGCCGGGCGGGCCGGGGTCAACGTCGAGGACGTCCGCATCGAGCACGCCACCGGGCAGCAGGCGGGCCTGGTCCAGCTGATGGTCGAGCCGAGCGCGGCCCCCGAACTGAGCGCGGCACTGCGCGACCGTGGCTGGTCGCTGCGTCAGTAGGCCCGGGGCTGCGGGCCCGGGAGGCGGTTGTCCACAGGGGTGCAGAGGACCACTCCGACACTCGGTAACCTTGTGCGGGGCGGGTTCGCGCGCCCCCGTTCCGCCCACCCCGTGTACCAGGAAGGTGTCCACCACCGTGGAAACCGCAAGCGCCGCCGCCCGGACGGCCCCGGCCGCAGTGATCGTCGCCATCGACGGCCCCTCCGGCACCGGCAAGTCGAGCACGTCCAAGGCCGTCGCCGCCCAGCTCGGCCTGAGCTACCTGGACACCGGCGCCCAGTACCGGGCGATCACCTGGTGGATGCTGAACAACGGCATCGACGTGCAGGACGCGATGGAGGTGGCGACCGCCGCCGCCAAGCCGGTCATCGTCTCCGGCACGGACCCGGCCGCCCCGACGATCACCGTCGACGGCGAGGACGCTTCGGGACCGATCCGTACGCAGGAGGTCACTTCCCGGGTCAGCGTGGTCAGCGCGGTCCCCGAGGTGCGTGCGCGGATCACCGAGCTGCAGCGTTCCATCGCCGCCGCCGCCGAGGGCGGCATAGTGGTCGAGGGCCGCGACATCGGCACCACGGTGCTGCCCGACGCCGACCTGAAGATCTTCCTCACCGCATCGCCGGAGGCGCGCGCCGCCCGCCGCAGCGGAGAGGTCAAGGGCTCCGATCTCGCCGCCACCAAGGAGGCGCTGATCAAGCGGGACGCGGCCGACTCCGGCCGCAAGGCCTCCCCGCTGGCCAAGGCGGACGACGCCGTCGAGGTGGACACCACCGAGCTGACTCTCCCGCAGGTCATCGAGTGTGTCGTCACCCTCGTCGAGGAGAAGCGGACCGCGAAGTGACCCAAGCCACGGGCTCGCCCACGCTGCGCGGCGCAGCGGTCGGGCGCGGTATCGGCATCGGGCTGATGTACGGGCTGTGGAAGCCCCGCGTCCTCGGTGCGTGGCGGGTTCCCGCCTCCGGACCCGTCATACTCGCGGTGAACCACTCCCACAACATCGACGGTCCGATGCTGATGGGCACCGCGCCCCGGCCCGTCCACTTCCTGATCAAGAAAGAGGCGTTCGTAGGCCCCCTCGACCCGTTCCTGCGCGGAATCGGTCAGCTGAAGGTGGACCGCACGACCGTCGACCGCACCGCCATCACCCATGCCGTCGGCGTGCTGGAGAACGGCGGGGTGCTCGGGATCTTCCCCGAGGGCACCAGGGGCGAGGGCGACTTCGCCTCCCTGCGTGCCGGGCTCGCATACTTCGCGGTACGCAGCGGGGCGCCGATCGTGCCCGTGGCCGTACTGGGAAGCACCGAGCGCCGCGGACGGTTGATATCGGCACTGCCGCCGTTGCGCAGCCGGGTCGACGTCGTCTTCGGTGATGCCTTCGACGCGCAAGAGGGGGCGCGCAGCTCGGACAAGGGTGGTGGCGGGCGACGGGCGGGCAGCAGTGGGCGGCGGACGCGCAAGGCGCTGGACGAGGCGACGGTACGGATCCAGGGGCGGCTGACCGCCCACCTGGACCAGGCCAGGCGTTTCACCGGGCGCTAGGTAAGACTTGAGTAGTGGGCCGCGTGGTCGTGGCCCATCGATGATGATGCAAAGAGGAACGGACTTCATGAACGACCAGATTCACTCCGACGGCTCGGACCACGAGCACGGAGCGCTTGGCGAAGCCGAGTACGCGGAGTTCATGGAGCTCGCCGCGGAGGAGGGCTTCGACGCCGAAGAGGTCGAGGGCGCGATCGGCGAGGCCGGTCACGGACCGCTTCCCGTGCTCGCCGTCGTCGGCCGCCCCAATGTCGGCAAGTCGACGCTGGTGAACCGGATCATCGGGCGCCGTGAGGCGGTCGTCGAGGACAAGCCCGGCGTCACCCGCGACCGCGTCACCTACGAGGCCGAGTGGGCGGGCCGCCGCTTCAAGGTCGTCGACACCGGCGGCTGGGAGCAGGACGTCCTGGGCATCGACGCCTCCGTCGCCGCCCAGGCCGAGTACGCGATCGAGGCCGCCGACGCGGTCGTCTTCGTGGTCGATTCGACCGTCGGCGCGACCGACACCGACGAAGCCGTCGTCAAGCTGCTGCGCCGGGCCGGCAAGCCCGTCGTGCTGTGCGCCAACAAGGTCGACGGACAGAGCGGCGAGGCGGACGCCACCGCACTCTGGTCGCTGGGCCTCGGCGAGCCGCACCCGGTCTCCTCGCTGCACGGCCGCGGCACCGGCGACCTGCTCGACGCCGTACTCGAAGCACTTCCCGAGGCCCCCGCGCAGCGCTTCGGCACCGCGATCGGCGGACCGCGCCGGATCGCCCTCATCGGCCGTCCCAACGTCGGCAAGTCCTCGCTGCTGAACAAGGTGGCGAAGGAGGACCGCGTCGTCGTCAACGAGCTGGCGGGCACCACCCGTGACCCGGTCGACGAGCTGATCGAGCTCGGTGGCATCACGTGGAAGTTCATCGACACGGCCGGTATCCGCCGCCGCGTCCACCTCCAGGAGGGCGCGGACTACTACGCCTCGCTGCGTACCGCCGCCGCCGTGGAGAAGGCCGAGGTCGCCGTCGTCCTGATCGACGCCAGCGAGTCCATCAGCGTCCAGGACCAGCGCATCATCACCATGGCGGTGGAGGCCGGGCGCGCCCTGGTGATCGCGTACAACAAGTGGGACACCCTCGACGAGGAGCGCCGCTACTACCTGGAGCGCGAGATCGAGACGGAGCTCGCGCAGATCGCGTGGGCCCCGCGGGTCAACGTCTCCGCCGTCACCGGCAGGCACATGGAGAAGCTGGTTCCGGCGATCGAGACCGCCCTCGCCGGCTGGGAGACCCGCGTCCCCACCGGCCGGTTGAACGCCTTCCTCGGTGAGATCGTCGCCTCCCACCCGCACCCCGTACGCGGCGGCAAGCAGCCCCGCATCCTCTTCGGCACCCAGGCGGGCACCAAGCCGCCGCGCTTCGTGCTGTTCTCCTCGGGCTTCCTGGAGCATGGCTACCGGCGCTTCGTCGAGCGCCGGCTGCGCGAGGAGTTCGGCTTCGAGGGCACCCCGATCCACATCTCGGTGCGGGTCCGCGAGAAGCGCGGCCGCAACAAGTAGTACACAAGGCCCCGTGACGGAGCCCCGGACCGTTTCACATACGAAACGGTCCGGGGCTCCGTCGTACGGTCAGGCCTCTCGCGATCCCGACCCCGGGGGCAGCGCCGCAGGCTGGGCCCGCCCGGAGTGCCGGCCCACCCGCTGCCAGGAGCCGAGGCTGCCGGTGTGCGTGCTCGGGCCGCTGCCGTGTCCGGTGGCCCCGCTGGGTACGGAGAGGCCGCTGGAGAGCTCCGTGGTGAGGCCGGAGAAACCGGAGTGGCTGCTGAGCGGGACGCGGCTGCCGAAGAACCCGGCGCCGAAGGCCATGAAGCCGAGATGCTCCTCGCCGCTACGATCACCCGGCAGCGCCCGGAACGACCGGCGGTACTCGGAGTACAGCGCGTCGTAGATCGGGGTGTGGGACTGACCGCCCGATGGCTCCTGCGAGGGACGCATGGCAGGGATCGGGCTCGGGCGCTGGTGGGAGGAGTCGTATGAGTGCACGTATGTGCCAACGACCCCACTGTCCGTCGGATGCGGGCCCGGCGGAGAAATAGCTGTTCGCCGTGGGTGCGAAGAGCCGACGGCCATGATCAGGTCCCGGCCAGCGGCATTGCCGCGGCGACCAGGAGCCCGCTGCCGGCGGCCCTGTCCAGAGCGTCGCGCAGCAGGTCCTCGCGGGGCTGCTGGCCGATCGCCCCCGCCGGCGCGGCGAAGACGAGCACGGTCTGCGACTTGTTGGCCGCGGTCCGCCAGCCCTCGGTGACCTGGAGCGGCGCATGCGCCTGCCACCAGGCGACCGGGGCGCCGCCGCCGGTGCCGGGCTGGAGCACGGCGTGCAGCTGGCCCATGGCGAGCAGGATCGACCAGCCGTGCAGCACCGCGGGCATCTGGTCCATCCGGTGGACCGGGTGGAAGCCCTGTTCCAGCAGCAGCTGGAGGAATTCGTCGCCCCGGCTGCCGTCCGTGCCCGGGCGGGCGATCGCGCCGGTCGGCTCGACGACGAGGGCCGGGTGGAGCTCGTCGTCGATCAGGACGAGGCCGCTGGTGATTCCGAGGACGGCCTGTTCGGGGCTGAGGCCCTCCGGGTACTCAAGGTGCTCAGGGTGCTCCGCGTCGCTGCCGGTGATGCTGCGTACGGCGCCCTGCAGCTGCTCCTCGGCGATCTGGACGACCTGCGAGGGGATGCAGGTCGCGTGGGCGAAGGCGAGGACAGCGGTTTCGTCACCGACGAAGAGCACCGTGCTGGTGCGTTCCTGTTCGGAGTCGCCAGGGGTGCGGCAGGAGGTGCAGTCGTAACTGCCTGGGGTGTTGTCGCCGACGAGCAGCCGGTCGGCTTCGGCGTCGCCGATCTCGGCGCGTACGTCCTCGCTGACGTCGAGCATGCGCGGCACGGGTGGCTCCTCGAACTCGGTGCGTGCGCCGGGCGGTTCCCGGCTCATGCAGAAGACAACGGGCGATCTGCGGCCGGGGTCACGCGAGAAAGAGAACGTAATCGAACCATCCGGCGCAGAGGGTGAATCTCGGGATTCGATGGGCCAATTACGGCCCATTTCTCCTGATTGGTCGTACGGCGATGTGGTCGACTCGGCCATGGAGCGGTTCACTGATACATCGACAAATCAGGAAAACAGGTGAGTATGAGGATGGCTGAAACCAGCCGGTGCCCGGAGTGAACCGCCGGCCGGTCTGCACCGTCATGGCAAGTGCCGTCCCCCGTTGATCAGCCGAACCAGGAGATATGGCGTTTCATGCACATTTCTTTCCTGCTCCACAATGCCTACGGAGTCGGGGGCACGATCCGTACGACGTTCAATCTCGCCGGGGCGCTGGCCGGGCACCACGACATCGAGATCGTGTCGGTCTTCCGGCACCGCGACATCCCCGCGCTGGGCGCCCCCGAAGGCGTGCGCATGAGCCATCTCGTCGACCTGCGGAAGAAAAGCCCGTCATACGACGGCGACGCGGCCGAACACGCCCGTCTCGCGACCGTGTTCCCGCGTGGCGACAGCAGGTACCGCCAGTACAGCAGGCTGACCGACGCGCGGGTGGCGGACCATCTGCGTTCCCTGGACGCGGATGTCGTGGTCGGAACCAGGCCGGGGCTCAATGTACAGATCAGCAGGCAGGCCCGGCGCGGTCCGGTCCGGATCGGGCAGGAGCACCTCACCCTCGACAGCCACAGCTACCGGCTGCGCCGCGAGATCGGGCATCGCTACGCCCTGCTCGACGCGGTCACCACAGTCACCGAGGCCGACGCCCGCTCCTACCGGACCGGGCTCAAGCTGCCCGGCGTACGGATCGAGGCCATTCCCAACAGCGTGCCCGAGCCGGGGATCGCGCCTGCCGACGGCGACAGCAAGTGGGTGATCGCCGCAGGCCGGTTGCACAAGGTCAAGCGGTACGACCTGCTCGTCAGGGCGTTCGCCGACGTGGTCGCCGTCCGTCCGGACTGGCGGCTGCGCATCTACGGCGGCGGCGACGCGACCGGGAACGAACGCCAGACGCTGCTCGCACTCATCGGTGAACTCGGCCTGTACAACCATGTGTTCCTGATGGGTCCGGTCAACCCGCTGGAGGCCGAGTGGCCCAAGGGGGCGATCGCCGCAGTCACTTCGGACCGCGAGTCCTTCGGCATGACCATCGTCGAGGCGATGCGCTGCGGCCTGCCGGTCGTGGCCACCGACTGCCCGCACGGCCCCCGCGAGATCATCGAGGACGGCACCGACGGACGGCTGGTGCCGGTCGGTGACACGGCGGCGGTGGCGGACGCTCTGCTCGGTCTGATCGGCGACGACGAAGCGCGGCACCGATCGGGCCGCGCCGCGCTGGCCGCGTCGCAGCGGTTCGACCCGTCACGGATCGCCGAACGTCATGAGCGGCTCTTCACCGAACTCGCCTCCCGAGCCCCGCGCGACCGCTCGCACGGCGCTCTGCGCACCACACTGCACCGAGCCCGCGGCACCGTGCTGGACGGGGCGTACGCCCTGCGCTACAAGGCCGCCGATGTCATCCGCAAGGGGAAGCCCGCATGACCGTCTCCGCAGAGCGACAGACGCCACGAGCCGACTGCACCGCAGGATCCGACGGCGGGATCACCTTCGACCTCGACCTCCGTCGCCGCGAGGCCGGGGAGACGCCCGAACTGCTTCTGCGGCTGCGCGGGGCCAAAGGCACGGGCGGCGACGGCGACACCGTACGGCTGCCCCTGAGCCCGCTCGGCGGGGGACGACTGAGAGCGGTGCTGCCGGGCACCGTGGCACCCGCCGAAGGCCGCTGGGATGTCTATGTGCGTGAACCGGGCGCGGACGACGACGGAGCGGTGGCCGTCGAGCCCGGAATCAGGGATGTGCGGCTCCTCATGGACCGCACACCGGAGACCGGGCGGATCGCGGTCCGTATCCCGTACCCGACCGCCGACGGCCGGCTCGCCGTGCGCTGCTGGGTCCGCTCACCGCACGCCGAGGCCGGGCCGGTCACCTTCGACGGGGGCGGGATGACCGTCGAGGGCACGCTGTACGGGACCCGCCTCGGGGACGACGCCGGCGTCGAGGCGCGGCTGGCCGGCGCCCCCGACAGGGTCTGCCGGGTGCCGGTGGCCGGGAAGGAAGGCACGTTCTCCTTCACGCTTCCGCTCGACCGGCTGGGCGCCGGGCCGGTCACCGAGCAGCAGCTGTGGACGCTCTGGCTGCTCCCCGGGACGGGCGCCGGGGAGCCGGCCGGCGTACGGATCTCCCGCATCCTCGATGACGTCTGGGACCGCAAGAACAGCTTTGTCTACCCGGGCCGCAGCGCAGGCGAGGGCGTCCGCGCCATCCCCTGCTACTCGGCCGACAACGATCTCTGCGTACGGCTCGTACCGGATCCGGCGCAAGCGCGGTAGACCGTCGGCAGCCGGTTGCGGACGCAGGCTGTCCGCAACCCCTGGCAGACTCGCCCCATGTTGGAGACCTCGGCACGACTGCTGCGCCTGCTTTCTCTGCTCCAGGCGCACCGGGGCTGGTCGGGCGCCGATCTCGCCGAACGGCTCGGGGTCACCCCGCGGACCGTCCGCCGTGACGTCGACAAGCTGCGCGAACTGGGCTATCCGGTCGACGCCAGCCCCGGCACCGGCGGCGGATACCAGCTCGGCGCCGGTGCCCAGCTGCCGCCGCTGCTCCTCGACGACGAGGAGGCCGTCGCCGTCGCCGTCGGGCTGCGCACTGCGGCGGGCAATGGCGTCGAGGGCATCGGCGAGACCTCTGTACGCGCCCTGGCCAAGCTCGAACAAGTGCTGCCGAACCGGCTCCGGCGCCAGGTGAACGCGCTGAACACCTTCACCGTGCCGCTGCTCCGCGGCCCCGGCGCGTCCACCGCCGATCCGGGCGTCCTCACCGAACTGGCCGGAGCCTGCCGGGACAGCGAACGGCTGCGCTTCGAGTACCGGGACCACTCCGGCTCCGTATCGCGCCGGACCGTCGAACCGCACCGGCTGGTGTGCACCGAGCGCCGCTGGTATCTCGTCGCCTGGGACCTGGACCGCGCGGACTGGCGCACGTTCCGCGCGGACCGGATCACGCCCACGCCGCCGCACGGCCCGAGATTCGTCCCCCGCGACGCACCGGCCGAGGATTTGGCCGCCTATGTTTCGAAGGGAATCTCGACCACCGTGTACGCGACGCACGCGGTGATCCGGCTGAAGGTGGGGATCGAGCGCGCGGCCGAACGGATCTCGCCGTCCTCAGGGGTGCTGGAGGCGGAGGGCGCCGACAGCTGCCTGCTGCGCGCCGGGGCGGCGAGTCTCGATGTGCTGGTCATCCACGTCATGCTGCTGGGGATCGACTTCGAGGTCGTCGAACCGCCGGAGCTCAATGACGCGATCAGGGCAGCCAGGGACCGGCTGTCCCGGGCCCTGGGCTGAGCGCTTCCTCCGGCGTAGCCATACAGGGACGGTTCGGGTTGTCCGCTATACGGGCGGCGGTGGGCGGCTGTCCCCGGCCCGTGGTACGGATTTTGTGACCAAAAGATAAGGCTGCCATAAGGAAGCGTGAATTCTCGGCGGCATGCCCATTTATGCAGGCTATTCGACCCGGAAATTCCGACTGTTCGACACGGAATATTCCGCTTTGTTTTCGGGCCTTCCGTGTGATCGTTTTCCGGCCTGTGTGATTACTGTGTGTCCGGTAGCGGGCCGCATGCTCGGGTGGCGTGATCCGCACGGCACGCGTGTCGTGATCCTGTGACACAAGCGTGACCGCCGAGGGACGTGAGGATGCCGTGCGGTGGTCGGCGCCCCGGCTTCCGTCGTGGTCCCCGGCCGCCTACGGTGAGAGGCATGGCACCCATACCGACTCCTCCCGCCCAGCCGGACGACACACCCGATGCGTACGTCGGTCTCTCCGTCGACGCGGCCGAGCAGCGGGCCCGCAGGCATGGCTGGAGCACCGTCAGATCCCTGCCGCCGGGCGCGATCATCACCATGGAGTTCCGGAGCGGACGGATCAACTTCGAGGTCGCCCATGCCGTCGTCACCCGCTGCTGGGTGGGCTGAGGATCCCTGCGCCCCGGGCTCCGGGCCGGGCATGAGTGAAGGCCCCGACCGAAGTCGGGGCCTTCGCCGTGCGGGGGAGCGGCTGTGCGTAACGGCCCCGCTGCTCCTGGGGTGTTCAGCCGCCGCTCATCGGGCGGGCGGGGGTGGTGCCGCCGCGTGGCGTACGGTCCGCGTGCGGCGGGCGGCGGCTGCCGGCCGGGGTGACCGGGGTCCGCTCCGAGCGCACCAGATGCGCCGGGGGCGCCGGGTGTGCACGCGAGCGGGGGCCCGTGACCGTGCCCGTTGTGGTCGCCGTGTGTCCTCCCGCGGCGACCGGCTCCAGCACCGGGCTCTCCGCCACGGCGTCGCCGCCGTCCAGTTGCGGGAGCAGTACGGTCCGGGGTCCTCCGGCCGCGACGGGCACGGAAGGAACGGGACGGCCGCGTCCCCGCAGGTTCTCGCGCTGGACGAAGATCCAGGCCTCGGCCCGGGTGATCAGCGGCTCGACCCAGGGCAGGCCCAACAGGATCAGCAGTCCCGCCGCCCAGCCCAGCAGCACATCGCTGAGCCAGTGCGTGCCGAGGTAGACGGTGGTGAGTCCGACGCCGAGCGAGACGATCGCCGACGTGGCCGACAGGTAGCGCCTGGCCCGCGGGGTGGTCGCCAGATAGGCGAGGATCCCCCAGGTGACGACCGCGTTGGCGGTGTGGCCCGACGGAAATATATCGCCGCCGGCGAAGAGCTCCGCGGAGCCGATCTGGGTCGCGTAGTGCGGACCGAGCCGCCCCAGGCCGATCTTGACCGCGCCGACCGTCACATTGAGCAGCAGCAGTGCGGCGGCGAGCGTCAGCAGGGGCCGCAGCGTGTGCTGCCGCCAGGAGCGCCAGCCGAGCCAGCAGGCGACCATGGTGGCGGTGGGGCCGCGCTGGCCGAGCACGATGTAGTAGTCGAGGAAGGCATGGATTTCCGGCCACTGTTGATACGGCCGGAAGAGCATGACCTTCCAGTCCAGAGCCACCAGCCAGGAAGAGACCAGCACGGCAACGACGATGGCGAGATAGAACGCCAACGTCCCGCAGAAGAGAGCGATGCGGTGACGGCTCATCCGCGGTGGCTCTATCTTCGGCGGCTCCGGCTCCCGGTCCAGGCGGGCAAAGATGTCGGTACGCACCCAATCGACGTTACAGCGAGTTAGCGCGCGAACAGGTCGATCCGGTCTCTTTGTGATGACGATGTGATGTGGACTATGTCTCAGTCGGGCCTTAATTCCCGACCCGAAGAAGGATATCGGTGGGTCTCTGCACTATTGATTTCGTACTCATTTCGGAAGGGTGTTTGGGTGCGGAAAGAAAAGCACAAGGGTGCCGGTATGAATTTCTCCGGCCTCCCGGAGGGGTGAAACGGATGGTGTTCGTCCGGTCACCGAACGCTTCGGTGCGGGCCCGGCACATGCTCCGGGAGTCGCGCCGAGTACCTTCTGTGCCGGGCGCGAAAGCCGTCCGCGCGGGTTCGTGCAGGTCCGAGCGGGTCCCGAGCGGCGGCTCGGCGTGGCGTACGCCACACTCCACGGCCCATCGGGGTATGAGGTGGACCACGTGTGAGCGCTCCGAACTCGCGTACGCTGACGGATCACTCGCCCGTCGATGCCGGGCCCCGAGGGGCAGTGAACCGCTGCATCCCCGGCTGGTCTGCCGAGCGCGAGGGACCTTTTGGGAGGTACATGCATGTCCGGGACGACCACAGCCCGAATCCGGCTGCGCTCAGCCGCCGACGGTGCCAATCGATGGGTCGTCCTCGTTGTCCTCTGTCTCAGTCTGCTGCTTGTCGCGCTCGATTCGACCGTGCTCCATGTCGCCGTCCCCGCCGTCACCGAGGACCTGCGGCCCAGTGCCGTCGGTCTGCTCTGGATCGTGGACGCCTATCCCCTGGTCTGCGCCTCGTTGCTGATCCTCTTCGGCACCCTCGGCGATCGCGTCGGCCGACGCCGCGTTCTGCTGCTCGGCTATGCCCTCTTCGGCGTCGCCTCCGCGATCGCCGCGATGGCCGACAGCCCCGGCGTACTGATAGTGGCGCGTGCGCTGCTCGGCGTCGGCGGCGCGATGATCATGCCGGCGACGCTGTCGATCCTCCGGCAGGTCTTCCCCGACCGGCGCGAACGGGCCGTGGCGATCGGCGTCTGGACCGCGGTCGCCGCCGTCGGTGCCGCCACCGGACCCGTCATTGGCGGCTTCCTCGTCGAGCACTTCTGGTGGGGCTCGGTCTTTCTGATCAACATCCCGCTGATGGCGCTGATCCTGCCGGTCGGCCGCCTGCTGCTCCCCGAGTCACGCGGCAGCAATGACGGCCCGTGGGATGTGCTGGGCGCGCTGATGGCCGCGGCCGGAGTGCTCGGTGTGGTCCTGGGAGTGAAGCGGGCGGGCACCGGTGAGGGGCTGCTGAGCCCGGCCACACTGGCCCCGCTGCTGATCGGGGCCGTACTGCTCATAGCCTTCGTGCGCCGTCAGAAGCGCCGTACGTATCCGTTGATCGACATCGGGATGTTCGCCAGGCCCGCCTTCTCGACCGCGGTGGGCTGCATCATCCTCGCCATGCTGGCTCTGGTCGGGCTGGAACTGATAGCCGTGCAGTACCTCCAGCTCGTCCTGGGTCTGAGCCCGCTTCAGACCGGTCTGCGGCTGCTGCCGCTCACCTTCGCGGCCATGGCCGCGGGCGCCACCGGCTCGTACACCCTGCGCCGCATCGGGCCGCGCCGGATGGTCGGCTGGGGCTTCGTGCTCACGGCCGCCTCAGTGCTGGTCCTGACCGCGATGGGGCAGCACGACCGGCCCGGCCTGCTGACCGCGGCCTTCGTCGCACTGGGCTTCGGGCTTCAGTCCACGCTTTTCGGGGCATACGAATCCATGCTCAGCGAGGCCCCCGCCGACCGGGCGGGCGGCGCGGCAGCGATCGGCGAGACCTCCTACCAACTGGGCGCGGGCATGGGGATCGCTCTGCTCGGCAGCGTCATGAACGCCGCCTACACACCCGGACTTGCGAAGCTTCCCGAAGAGGGCGTCCCCGCCGGGGACGGTGCGGCCGCCTCCCACTCGCTGGGCGAGGCATACCAGGTGGCGGACCGGCTGGGCGGCCCGCTGGGCGAGGTGCTGCGCTCCACGGCCCGCCACTCCTTCATCACCGGGCTCCATGTCACGCTGCTGGTCAGCGCAGCTCTGCTGCTGGTCGGAGCGCTCGCCGCGCTGCGGCTGCCGCGGGTGATGGAGTGCCCGTCGCCGGGTCTCCGTGAACCCCAGGAGGCCGACGATGTCCGTGAGTCGCCGGGGCAGAGCGAGGCGCCGGAATTCCACGGAACGCACGAGGCGCCTGCCGCGGGCCGCACGCAGCGGCCGCGCCCGGTGTCCGCCCGGCGCCGACCCGCCGAGGCGACCGGCTCTGGACGGGCGGGACACTGAGCCGTAACGTCGGTGCGACACCATAACTAACACTGCTAGTTTTAGTATCGTGCGAGCCGCCGGAGGCACCCTCATGTCCACCACTGAGTCCTCGAAGCTCCCGCCCTTCGACCCCGCCGACCCGATCGGCATCGACGATCTGCTCAGCCCCGAGGACCTCGCCATCCGCGACACCGTCCGCGACTGGGCCACCGACCGCGTCCTGCCGCACATCGCCGAGTGGTACGAGAGCGGCGAGCTGCCCGGCATCCGTGAGCTGGCCCGCGAGCTCGGTTCGCTCGGTGCCCTCGGCATGTCCCTGCAGGGGTACGGCTGCGCGGGCGCCACCGCCGTCCAGTACGGACTGGCCTGCCTGGAGCTCGAAGCGGCTGACTCGGGAATCCGCTCCCTCGTCTCCGTACAGGGATCGCTCGCCATGTACGCCATCCACCGCTTCGGCTCCGAGGAGCAGCGGCAGCAGTGGCTGCCGGGCATGGCGGCCGGCGAGATCATCGGCTGCTTCGGCCTCACCGAGCCGGACCACGGCTCCGACCCGGCCGGGATGCGGACGTACGCCAAGCGCGACGGCGAGGACTGGGTGCTCACCGGCCGCAAGATGTGGATCACCAACGGCTCGGTCGCCGGGGTCGCCGTCGTCTGGGCGCAGACCGACGAGGGCGGCGCGGCCGGCGGAATCCGCGGATTCGTCGTGCCGACCGACACTCCGGGCTTCTCGGCGCCCGAGATCAGGCACAAGTGGTCCCTGCGCGCCTCGGTCACCAGCGAGCTGGTCCTCGACGAGGTACGGCTGCCGGCCGATGCCGTACTCCCCGGGGTCACCGGTCTCCGCGGCCCGCTCAGCTGCCTCAGCCATGCCCGCTACGGCATCGTCTGGGGAGCCATGGGCGCGGCGCGCGCCAGCTTCGAGTCGGCCCTCGACTATGCGAAGACCCGGGAGCAGTTCGGCCGGCCGATCGGTGGCTTCCAGCTCACCCAGGCCAAGTTCGCGGACATGGCCGTGGAACTGCACAAGGGCATTCTGCTCGCCCACCATCTGGGCAGGCGGATGGATGCGGGCAGGCTCCGTCCGGAACAGGTCAGTTTCGGAAAGCTCAACAATGTGCGGGAGGCGATCGAGATCTGCCGTACCTCGCGCACGATCCTCGGCGCCAACGGGATCTCGCTGGAATACCCGGTGATGCGCCATGCGACGAATCTGGAGTCGGTGCTCACCTACGAAGGAACCGTGGAGATGCACCAGCTGGTGCTGGGCAAGGCGCTCACCGGCCTCGACGCGTTCCGGTAGACCGTTCCGGCGAGCGCCCTGCTCAGCTCTGGTTGAAGAAGCCGTCGGCCGGCCGGCCGACGGCTTCGCCGTTGACCACCTGGGTGTCGGCCGGGGTCAGCAGGAAGACCCGGGTGGCCACGCGCTCGATCGAGCCGCGCAGTCCGAAGGTCAGCCCCGCCGCGAAGTCCACGACGCGCTTGGCGTCGGTGGGGTCCATGGTCGTGAGGTTGACGATCACCGGGACCCCGTCCCGGAAGAGCTCTCCGATCGCTCGCGCGTCCCGGAAGCTGTCCGGGGTGACGGTGGCGATCCGGCGGCCCGTCTCCTCGGCCGCCTCGGAGACCACCTGCACCCGGGGATCGGTCACCCAGGCCTGGCCGGTCCCGGTCTGTGCACCCTCGGCGTACTCGTCGTCGTCGTAGTACCGCTCGTCGTTGTCCTCTACGAGGCCCAGCCAGGCACTCGCCTTGCGCACCGATCCCATGGACGCCTCCTCTCACCGCGGTTCCGTGGTGTTCCGCATCTCTTTCGTATCCCTATGGTCGTCCATGATGCGGATCGTGCGCCAAGTGGATAGTCGGCGCGCAGGGGATTCGTGACGGTACTGGTGCAGAAGATGTGGCGGTTCGTCAAGGTTCCTCCCGCATCAGGGGCCTGAAAGAAAGAAAATATGATGCGCCGCTCCGTATGGGTGACATGGGGGACGTATGGGTGAACGGAGCCCTCGATACGATGCACGTCGCGCATGCGCACGAGCGCGGCGCACAGGTGAGCGACTCTCGGGGGATCGTCGTGTTCGGAATCGTCAGGCCCTGTTCCCATCGGTTGTCCGAGGGGCTCAGGACCGAGTGGATGGCCCACCTCTGCGGGCTCTGCCTCGCACTCCGTTCCGACCATGGGCAGTTCGCCCGGATCGTCACGAACTATGACGGTCTGATCGTCTCGGTTCTGACGGAGGCTCAGTCCGAGCGCGCCACCGGATGGCGGCGTACCGCCGGGCCGTGCCCGCTGCGCGCCATGCGGACCGCCCCGGTCGCCCGCGGCGAGGGAGCCAGGCTGGCCGCCGCCGTCTCCCTGGTGCTGGCATCGGCGAAGGTGCGGGACCACGTCGCCGACCGGGACGGCCTGTTGAAGCGCCGCCCGGTCGCCGCCGCAGCACGCCGGGTTGCCGCGGGCTGGGACCGGGCCGGCGCGCGCACCGGCGCACAGCTCGGCTTCGACACGGCGCTGCTCGTCGACGCCGTCGACCGGCAGACCGGCATCGAGCTGCTCGCCGGGCCCGGCACCCCGCTGCCCACGGTCACCGAACCCACCGAGACCGCCACCGCGGCGGCCTTCGCCCACACCGCGATACTCGCGGGCAAGCCGCAGAACGCGGAGCCGCTGGCCGAGGCGGGCCGCCTCTTCGGACGCCTGGCGCATCTGCTGGATGCCGTGGAGGACCAGGAAGCTGACGCCGCGTCGGGTGCCTGGAACCCGCTCACCGCGACCGGCACCTCGCGGGAGGAGGCCCGACGGCTCTGCGACGACGCGCTGCGCGGCGTGCGGCTGGCGTTGCGCGACGCGGAGTTCACCGACGACAAGCTGGCCCATGTGCTGCTGGTGCACGAACTGCGGCAGTCGGTGGACCGGGCGTTCGGCACCACGGCATGCTCGCACCGGGCAGGCGGCCCGGCCGTGGACGGAGCTGTCCCTCCGTCAGGTATGCGGCAGGCCGGGTCCTTCGGGCCGCCGCCCGGCAATCCGTACGCGCCGAGCCCCGGCAGCCCCGTCGGCCCGCCGCAGCCCCCGCCCGAGCCCCCGCGCGACCGGCGCGGTCTGATCGCGGGCTGCCTGGTGTGGGCGGGACTGGCCTGCACCTGCCAGATGTGCTGCGGCACCTTCAACGACCCGTGGACCCATCAGCGCCGCGAGGGACTGTGCAGTCAGTGCGACTGCGGCGACTGCTGCGACGCCTGTGACTGCTGCAGCAACTGCGGGGACTGCTGCGAATCCTGCGACTGCTGCGACTGCGGGTGCGACTGCAGCTGCTGAGGCGAGGTGTCCGGCCTCGCGGGCCGGGCGGGACTTGGCTGCCCCGGCCCGGGTCGGATCACTTGATCTCGGGCGGCGAGATCTGAGAGGTCTTGATCGCCGACGCGCCGATGCCCCACTTCTTCAGGATCCGGTCGTAGGTGCCGTCCGCCTTCAGGCCGTTCACCGCGGCCTGGAAGGCGGGCGCCAGCGGGGTGCCCTTCTTGAAGGCGAAGCCCACGTCGAGGCGTTTGAACTCATTGAGGAAGCGCACACCCTCCTGCTGCTCCACCGCGTAACGCAGCCCGTTGATGGTCGACATCACCACATCGCTGCGGCCCTGCTGGAGCGCGCCCCAGATCGCGCCCTGGTCGCTGTAGGTCTTCACCTCGTACGGCTTCCTGCCCGCGTCGGAGCACAGGTGCCTGTTCTCCTCCAGCGTCACCTCGAAGGTGGTGCCCGCGCCGGTGCCCACGGTCAGGCCGCAGAGCTGGGTGAGATCGGTGACCTTCTTCAGCTTGCTGTCGTCGCGGACCGCGAAGCCCTGGCCGTCATTGATGTACGTGACGAAGTCGATCGTCCTGCGGCGCTCCTCGGTCACCCCGAAGTTCCCGGTGCCCACGTCGTACTTCCCGCTGCCCAGCGCCGGCAGGATCGCCTCGAAGGAGGCCACTTCGCGCTTCGGCTTCAGCCCGAGCTTCCTGGCCACCGCGTCCGCGAAGTCGATGTCCGTACCGGCCACCGTCCTGCCGTCCTCGAGGTAGGTGGCGCCGGGCGGATTGCCGATGCTCGAGGCGATGGTGAAGGTGCCTGAGGCGCGGACATCGGCGGGCAGCAGCTTCGCCGCGGCCTCGTCCTTGTGCACCGACGACACGACATCCGTCGTCGGGATCCTTCCCTTGGCGGCCGCGGTCCCGGCGGCGCCGGCCGGTGCGGCCGCCGGATCGCCGGACCCGCACGCGGTGAGGGCGAGAGTGGCGACGGTGATCAGCGCGAAGGCAGCGGAGTGCCGGGTTCGGGACATGAGGCGTGGTTCTCCAGGTTCGTCGGCCGTGCACAGGCACGAAAGTGCGGTAGCAGGGCAGCGCGCAGCGACACCACGGTCGTGGCGAAGGAATTCGGGGGAGCGGGGAAACGGCGGAGCGAGGGGAGGGCGGAGCGGTGTTGTGTACGTGAAGGCACGCAGGGAACAGTGCTCAGGCGCCGCACGCGGCGCGAGGCAGAGATGCGAGGAGACGCAGGGGGTCAGCTCAACAGGAGGAGGACCACACGCGACCGAAGTCGATGTGGGAGCGCTTGACCAGCCACTGCTGCGAATGCATGGCCCAAGTGGAACAGGCATCCAGTGGTCCGTCAACTGAACCGAGACGTACGACTCACAGTGTGGACAGGCTTGACAACACGCAGCGAACAGCGCTTACCTCGGAGGCGGACCGGTGCTGAGGGGCCCGGTCCACGTTGTGTTTCTGCTGAAGGCACACCCCGTGTTCGATCTCTGCATCCACGGAGCCTTCGCATGTCCGCGCAGACAGATACCCGTCCTCCGTCTCCCCCCGCCCCGCTCACGAAGAGCAATGATGCCGACCGGCTCCGGATCGTCCCGGTACGCCGGACAGGGCAGTGGGCGGCGGCCGTTGTCGCCCTGGCGCTCCTCGTCCTGGCGCTGAACTCCGTCATCCGCAACGAAGCCTTCCAATGGGATGTCGTCGCCGACTACTTCACCACCACCGCAGTCCTGCGCGGCCTCGGCCTCACCCTCTGGCTCACGGCGCTGGTCATGGTGCTCGGCTTCGCCCTCGGCACGCTGCTCGCCGTCCTCAGGCTCTCCGGCAACCGCGTTCTGCAAGCGGTCAGTTGGGGATACGTCTGGCTCTTCAGGTCCACCCCGATCCTGGTCCAGCTGCTGTTCTGGTTCAACATCGGCGCGCTCTACCCGGAGATCCTCGGCGTCCGTACGGTGAACCTCCTCGGCCCCGTCACGGTCGCCGTCATCGGGCTCACCCTGCACGAGGCCGCGTACGCCGCCGAAGTCGTCCGCGGCGGCATCCTCTCCGTCGAACGCGGACAGATCGAGGCCGCCCAGTCGCTCGGCCTCGGACCCTGGCGCCGGCTCCGCCGGATCGTGCTGCCGCAGGCGATGCGCTCCATCGTCCCGCCCGCCGGGAACATGCTGATCGGCACCCTCAAGGGCACCTCGATCGTCAGCATCATCGCCGTGCAGGACCTGCTGTACTCGGTGCAGCTCGTGTACCACCGCACCTACCAGGTCATCCCGCTGCTGCTGGTCGCCACCATCTGGTACGCCGTAGTCACCTCGTTGCTCAGCATCGGCCAGCACTACATCGAGCGGCACTACGCGCGCGGCACGGCCGGTGCCCGATGAGCAGGTCACCGACGCTCGTCGTCATCGGCGCCGGGCCGCGCGGCACCGGCCTCATCGAGCGCATCGCCGCCAACGCCCCCGGCCTGTACGAGGGCCGCCCGCTGGACATCCATCTCGTCGACCCGTACCCGCCGGGCGGCGGACGGATCTGGCGGCACGACCAGTCGCCGCTGCTCTGGATGAACTCCATGGCCGAGGACGTCACGATGTTCACCGACGAAACGGTCCAGCAGGAAGGGCCGATTCGGCCGGGGCCCGCGCTCCACACCTGGGCGGCGAACATCCGGGACGGACGTCTCGCGCTCCCGGACGAGGACGGCATCGAGCCCGAACTCCTGGCCGAGATAAAGGCGTTGGAGGGAAGTGACTTCCCGAGCAGACGACTGCAGAGCGTCTATCTGCGCTGGGTGTACGAGCAGGCCGTGACCGCACTCCCGAAGGGCATCACGGTCCACTGGCACAGGGGCAGGGCCGTGCGCGTCACCGGGCCGCGCGAAGGCCGTCAGCGCGTCTGGCTGGAGGGGCGCGACAAGCCGATCCTCGCCGATCTCGTCGCCGTCACCATTGGCCACCTCGACGCCGAACCAGAGTCCGAACAAGCCGAGTTGGCGGACTTCGCGAACCGGCACGGACTCGTCCACCTGCCGCCCGACTTCACCGCGGACACCGATCTGACCGACCTTCCCGCAGGCGAACCGGTCATAGTCCGGGGCTTCGGACTCGCCTTCGTCGATCTGATGGTGCTGCTCACCGAGGGCCGCGGCGGACGGTACGAGAACGGCGAGTACGTGCCGTCCGGCAGGGAACCCGTGCTTCACATCGGATCGCGCCGGGGTGTCCCGTACCACTCCAAGATCGGCTACGCCTGGCGAGGCGAACGGCCGTCGCTGCCGCGCTTCCTCGGCCCCGACCGGACCGAGGCGCTGCTGAAGACGGACGAGCCGGTCGACTTCCAGCGCGACGTGTGGCCACATGTCGACAAGGAGCTCGGCTACGCCCACTACCACCGGCTCTTCACCGCCCATCCCGAGCGCACGAAGGGCGACTGGCCCGAATTCGAGGCGAAGTACGCCGCCGCGGACCCGGCCGGCCCCGAGCTGCGCGCCCTCGTGTCGGCCGCCGTCCCCGACCCCGCCGACCGGCTCGACCTGGAAGCGCTCGACCACCCCCTGGACGGGGTGCGCTACCCCTCGTACGACGCACTGCAGGAGGGGCTGCGGGGCTACATCGCCGCCGACCTGGAACGCCGCCACGACCCCGCCCACAGCCCGGACCTCGCCGTCTTCCTCGGACTGCTCTCCGCCTACGGGCAGTTGATCCGGCTCGGTGACATCGGCGGCTGGTGGCACGGCTTCTTCAGCTATCTCGCCTCCGGCCCGCCGGGACCCCGGCTGCACCAGCTCCTCGCGCTCTCCCGGGCCGGTGTCGTCCGCTTCCTCGGTGCCGGAATGACCGTCGAGGCCGATGAACGCCAGGGCGTCTTCCGGGCCGGCAGCGCCACCGTGCCCGGCCGGCGGATCGAGGCCCGCGCCCTGGTCGAGGCCCGGCTTCCGGACCCCTCGCTGGAACGCACCCGCAGCCCACTGCTCCAGGGTCTGTACGAGGACGGGGCCGCCGCCACCGACACCGGGCTGCTCTCGGTCGACCCCGACAACGGCCGGATCCTGGGCCGCGACGGCCGTCCGCACCAGCGCCGCTTCGCGCTCGGCCCGTTCACCACCGCACGCGCCGGCGGAGCGTTCACCCGGCCGCGCACCGGCGGCCCGGCCTTCCGGCAGAACGACGCCACCGCGCGCACGGCGCTCACCTTCC
The DNA here is from genome assembly GCF_036002945.1 of Streptomyces sp. NBC_01224. Lineage (NCBI taxonomy): Bacteria > Bacillati > Actinomycetota > Actinomycetes > Kitasatosporales > Streptomycetaceae > Streptomyces > Streptomyces sp. NBC_01224. The sequence continues at coordinate 7,126,612 of NZ_CP108529.1, forward strand.
TCCGGGACCTCGCCTGTAGCGACGGCCCCCTCGGCGCCTGACCCCGGCTCCGCGCAAAGCCCCGCCCCACCCTCGTACACCTGCGGCTCAAGGACCCCTCATGTCCCTCACCAGCGATCCACCCATCGGCAAGGCGACAGGACCACATGTCGCCGCGTCCACCACCGCCGACCACGACGCGCTCACCGTCGTCCCCGTACGCCACCCGTGGCGCTGGGCCGCCGTCGCCGCCACCGCCGTCGTACTCGCCCAGTTCCTGCACGGCCTGGTCACCAACCCAGGCTGGGAGTGGGACGTCTTCGCCCAGTTCTTCACCGCCGAGACCATCCTCAAGGCCGTCTGGGTCACCCTTCAGCTGACCTTCTACGGCACGGTCCTCGGCTTCGCGCTGGGCATCGTCCTCGCCTTCATGCGGCTGTCGGCCAGCCCGTTCCTCAGCGCGGTCGCCTACGCGTACATCTGGGCGTTCCGCTCCATCCCGCTCATCGTCCAGCTGCTCTTCTGGTTCAACCTCGCCTACCTCTACAAGGAGTTGCAGTTCGGCATCCCGTTCGGGCCAGGTTTCTTCTCCTTCGACACGATGAACCTGGTCGGCGCGATGAGCGCGGCCGTCCTCGGACTGGCGCTGCACCAGGCCGCCTATGCGGCGGAGATCGTCCGCGGCGGTGTACTGGCGGTGGACGGTGGCCAACTGGAGGCCGCCGCCGCGCTCGGCATTCCCCGGCACCGGCAGCTGCGCAGGATCGTGCTCCCGCAGGCGATGCGCTCCATCCTGCCGAACGCCGCCAACGAGATCATCTCGCTCTTCAAGGGCACCTCGATCGTCTCCGTGATGGCGATCGGCGAACTCTTCTACCAGGTCCAGGTCGTCTACGGACGCAACGGCAGGGTCGTGCCCCTGCTGATGGTCGCGACGGTCTGGTACATCCTCCTGACCACCGTGCTCTCCGTCCTCCAGCACTACGTCGAACGTCACTACGCCAAGGGGGCCGCGCGATGAGCAGCACCACCACCGACACCACCGGATCCACGGATGCCATGGTCGAGATCCGCTCCGTCCACAAGCGCTTCGGCAGCCTCGAAGTGCTGCGCGGCATCGACCTGTCCGTGCGCAGCGGAGAGGTGACCGTCGTCCTCGGCCCTTCCGGCTCCGGCAAGTCCACACTCCTGCGCACCATCAACCACCTGGAGAAGGTCGACAACGGCTGGATCAGCGTCGACGGCACCCTGGTCGGCTACCGCAGGGACGGCAACAAGCTGTACGAGCTCCGCGAGCGCGAGGTCCTGCGACAGCGCACCCGGATCGGCTTCGTCTTCCAGAACTTCAATCTCTTCCCGCACCTCACCGTGGTGGAGAACATCATCGAGGCGCCGGTCGCCGCCCTCGGCCGCCCAAAGAGGGAAGCCGTCGCCGCCGCGGAGAAGCTCCTCGCCCGGGTCGGGCTCGCCGACAAGGCTGGGGCGTACCCCAGGCAGCTCTCCGGCGGGCAGCAGCAGCGGGTCGCCATCGCCCGCGCGCTTTCCCTCGAACCGAAGCTGCTGCTCTTCGACGAGCCGACCTCGGCGCTCGACCCCGAGCTGGTGGGCGAAGTCCTCGACGTCATCAAGGACTTGGCACTCCAGGGCACCACGATGATCGTCGTCACGCACGAGATCGGTTTCGCCCGCGAGGTCGCCGACACCGTCGTCTTCATGGACGAGGGACGCATTGTCGAGCAGGGCGCCCCCGGCGACGTACTCGACCGTCCGGAGCACGAGCGCACCCGCGCCTTCCTCTCCAAGGTTCTGTGACCCCACCCATGTTCCCTTCAGTGTTCATTTCAAGGAGTACGCACGTGTCCGTCCGCCGCACCCTTTCCGCCGCACTCGCCACCCTCACCGCCGCAGGACTGCTCACGGCCTGCGCCGCCGGTGACGCCGCCACCAGCGAGGTGAAGCCGAAGGGGCAGCAGGGCACCGGTATCAATATCGGTCCCGACCAGCACCGGATCAGAGGCACGAAGGTCGACGCCATCGCGGCGAAGGTGCCCGAGGCCATCCGCAAGCGGGGCACGCTGCGGCTGGGCGCGAGCGCCGATGCCTCGCCACCGCTGGGCTTCTACGCGACCGACGACAAGACCCGGATCGGCTCGGAGATCGACATGGCGACCCTGATCGCAGACACGCTCGGTCTCAAGCCGCAGTTCGAGGAGGTCTCCTGGGAGAACCTCTTCGTCGGTCTCGACAGTTCCAAGTTCGACGGAGTGCTCTCGAACGTCACGGTCACCGAGGAGCGCAAGGAGAAGTACGACTTCGCGACCTACCGGCTCGACAACATCGCCTTCGAGGCCAAGAAGGGCTCCGGCTGGAAGGTGCAGGAGCCGAAGGACGTTGCGGGGAAGACGATCGCCGTCTCGTCCGGGACCAACCAGGAGAAGATCCTCGTCGACTGGAGCGAGCAGAACGTCAAGGCCGGACGCAAGCCGGTGGACATCAAGTACTTCCAGAAGGACACCGACTACTACCTGGCCCTCCAGTCCGGCCGTATCGACGCCTACCTCGGCCCCAGCCCGTCCGCCAACTACCACGTCGCATCGGCCGGCCAGTCCGAGATCGTCGGCACGCTGTCGGGTGCGGGCGACGGGCTCCAGGGCAGGATCGCCGCCACCACGAAGAAGGGCAGCGGCCTGGTCGAGGCATACGCGGCCGCCATCGACCACATCGTGCAGGACGGTTCGTACGCCAAGGTGCTGAAGCGCTGGGGGCTCTCCAACGAGGCTGTCGCGAAGTCCGAGATCAACCCGCCCGGCCTGCCCAAGCCCAAGAACTGAGCCCCGAGAGGTAACACCCATGCCTTCGACCGCACCTCTTCACCTGGCCGCCGAGATCGGCGGTCCGCCCCACTACGCCCACGAGCACTACATCGGCCTCGCCCGGCTCGCCGAGCGCGGCGCCCTGGACTTCGTCACCCTCGGCGACTCGTTCGCCAGGCCCGGACTCGACGCACTCGCCGTGCTCTCCCGGGTCGCGCCCGCCACCGACCGGATCGGTCTGGTGCCGACCGTCACGACCACTCACACGGAGCCGTTCCATGTGTCGTCCGCCGTGGCCACCCTGGACTGGGTGAGCCGCGGCCGGGCGGGCTGGAATGTCGATGTGTCGACGACCGGGGCCGAGGCCCGGCTGTTCGGCCGGCGTCCGGCAGCACCCGCCGACGATCTGTGGCGCGAGGCCGGTGAAGCCGCCGACGTGAGCGCCCGGCTCTGGGACAGCTGGGAGGACGACGCCGAGATCCGGGACGTCGCCACCGGACGCTTCATCGACCGGGACAAGCTGCACCACGTCGACTTCGAGGGTGCCTCCTTCACGGTCCGCGGCCCGGCCATCGTGCCCCGGCCCCCGCAGGGACACCCGGTCACCGTTGTCGACGCAGCGGGCGGCCCGGCCCGCGAGACCGCGGCCCGCCACGCCGATGTCGTCCTCGTCCGTGCCCCCACGCCCGAACGGGCCGCCGCGATCCGCACCGATCTGCGCCGGCGCGCCGCGGCGTACGGACGCGACCCCGACTCCCTCCGGGTCCTGGTCTCGCTCACCGTCGACCTCGGCGACGCCGAGACCGCCCCGGAACCGGGACTGGAGAGCGGACCCCCGCTCGCCGCAGGCGGCTCGTACTACCGGGGTGGACCGGTCGACCTCGCCGAACTGATCACCCAGTGGCACCGCGGGGGAGCGGCGGACGGCTTCCACCTCACGCCCATCACCCCCGGGCGTGACCTCGAACGGATCGTCAACGGGACGGTGGCCCTGCTCCAGCACCGCAGCCTGTTCCGCACCTTCTACCCCGGCGGCACCCTGCGCGAGCACCTGGGGCTGGACCGCCCCGCCAACCGGTACGCCCTCGAAGGGGGACGAGCATGAGCACCGCACCGAGGCAGATGCATCTCGCTGCCCACTTTCCGGGTGTGAACAACACGACCGTCTGGGCGGACCCCCGTTCCAGGAGCCAGATCGACTTCTCCTCCTTCGAACACCTCGCCCGCACGGCGGAACGCGGCAAGTTCGACTTCTTCTTCCTCGCCGAAGGGCTGCGGCTGCGCGAGCACAACGGGCGGATCCACGACCTGGACGTGGTGGGCCGCCCCGAATCCCTCACCGTGCTGGCCGCGCTGGCGGCCGTCACGGACCGGCTGGGCCTCGCTGCCACCGTCAACGCCACCTTCAACGAGCCGTACGAACTGGCCCGTCGCCTCGCCACTCTCGACCACCTCAGCGACGGCCGGGCCGCCTGGAACGTCGTCACCTCCTCGGACGCCTTCACCGGGGAGAACTTCCGGCGCGGTGGCTATCTCGACCGGGCCGACCGCTATGTGAGGGCCGCCGAGTTCGTCGCCACCGCCCGTGAACTGTGGGACACCTGGACACCCGACGGCACCCCGCGCCCCTTCACACACCAGGGACAGCACTTCGGCATCGAGGGCGAGTTCACCGTCCCGCGCTCCCCGCAGGGCCATCCGATCGTCATCCAGGCCGGGGACTCCCCGGAGGGCCGCGAGTTCGCCGCGTCCGCCGCCGATGTCATCTTCACCCGGCACGGCACCCTGGAGGCCGGCCGTACCTTCTACGCCGACGTCAAGGCGCGACTGGCCAAGTACGGCCGGGAAGCCGACGAGCTGAAGATCATGCCCGGGGTCACCTTCGTACTGGGCGACAGCGATGCCGAGGCCCAGGAGAGGGCGGCCGAGATCCGCCTCCAGCAGGTCTCCCCGCAGAACGCGCTCCTGGCCCTGGAACAGATCTGGGGCCGTGACCTCTCCTCGTACGACCCCGACGGACCGCTTCCCGAGATCGACCCGGACCCCGAGTCCTCGCTGGTCCAGGGCCGGGTCAGGCACGGAGACCCGCTCGCGGTCGCGGCCCGCTGGCGTGCGCTGTCGAAGGAGAAGGGACTTTCCATCCGGCAGACCGTCATCGAGACGACCGGGCGGCAGTCCTTCATCGGCAGCCCGCAGACGGTCGCGGGGCAGCTGACGGAGTTCGTCGCCGCCGATGCCGCCGACGGATTCATTCTCGTTCCGCATCTCACGCCGGGCGGCCTGGACGATTTCGTCGACCGGGTCGTCCCGCTCCTCCAGGAGCGCGGCGTATTCCGCTCCGAGTACACGGGGCCCACACTGCGGTCGCATCTCGGGCTCGCCGAGCCGGTATGGAAAGGTTGATCGCATGACCACGGACGCACAGCAGCCGCACGATTCCGGGCAGGCGGCACAGGACTGGAAGCACTGGCACGAGGAGCGCACCGCCACGGTCGCCGCACCGTACGGACCGCTCTCCCTCACCGGCACCCACTGGCTCTCCGACTACCCGGAGGGCCACATTCCAGGGGTGCCCGGGCAGTGGCGGGAGGACGGCGAGGAGCTGGTGCTCAGCGCCGCCGCCGCGGACGGTCTGAGCGTCGACGGCAAGCCCTTCACCGGCCGGGTCCGCCTCACCGCGGACCGCGGCCCGATCGGCGAGTCCCGCGTCGCGCACGGCGAGCGGCGGCTTGTCGTGCTGAGTCGCGAAGGGCTCTGGGCGGTACGGGACTTCGACCCGGACTCCGTGGCGCGGCGCACCTTCCGGGACATCGAGGCCACCCCGTACGACGCCCGCTGGGCGCTGCCGGGCACCTTCCGCCCGTACGAGAGCGCCCGTACGGTCCGGGTCGAGAACGCCGACGGAGTCGAGCGCGGTCTCGGACTCGCGGGCGAGATCGTCTTCGAGGTCGACGGCACGGAGCACACACTGCAGGTCGCGGTCGAGCACGATGGCTCGCTCTGGGCGGTCTTCGCAGATGCCACCAGTGGAAACAGCAGCTATCGCTTCCGGTTCCTGCGGCCCGCGGCCCCGTCCGAGGACGGCAGTGTGACGGTCGACCTCAACCGTGCGCTGCTGCCGCCCTGCGCCTTCGCGGACCACTTCATCTGCCCCTTCCCGCCGCCCGGCAACACCCTTTCCATCGCCGTCGAGGCGGGGGAGCGGAACCGCGTCGACGGCTGACGCACCGCCACATTCTCTCGGGACGACGTCCCCGGCAGTCCATGTGCTGCCGGGGACGCCCATGCAGCCGGACAAGTTCAGGCCAGAAGGCCCTCTTGCGCCAGAAGTTGACGCCTTGAATACTCCCGAGCAGCGCTTGTCAGGAACACGGCATTCCGCACTGCGGGCATGCCGTGCGAACGACTGCGCCTCACGGGTCCGACCACCCCACAGGCGGACCCCCGACTCCCCTCGGGAGGAATGAAAAGTGAGGATCAAGCGCACCACCCCCCTCAGCGGTACCGCGAGACGCAACAGGGCTGTCGCCATCGCCGCAGGCCTTGTCGCCGTCGCCGCGCTCGCCGTCCCCACGGCCCAGGCCGACACCGCCACCACGTTCAGCGCCAAACAGCTCTCCGCCGCGAGCGACGCCGTGCTCGGCGCCGATGTCGCGGGGACCGCCTGGAGCATCGACCCGGCGACCAACACCCTCGTGGTCACCGCGGACAGCAGGGTCTCGCAGGCCGAGATCAAGCAGATCAAGCAGTCCGTCGGAGCCAACGCCGGCGCCGTGCGGATCGAGCGCACCGCCGGAAAGCTCAGCAAACTGCTCTCCGGCGGCGACGCGATCTACGCCCCCGGCTGGCGCTGCTCCCTCGGCTTCAACGTTCACAGCGGCAGCACCTACTACTTCCTGACCGCCGGTCACTGCACTGACGGCAACCCGCCCTGGTACACCAACTCCTCGAACACGACCAAGATCGGCCCGACGGTCGGATCCAGCTTCCCGACCAATGACTACGGCCTGGTGCGGTACGACAATGCCTCGCTCGCCCACCCGGGCACCGTCGGCAGCGTCACCATCACCGGAGCGGCCAACGCCACGGTCGGCATGTCCGTCACCCGCCGCGGCTCCACCACCGGCGTCCACGGCGGCAGTGTCACGGGCCTCAACGCCACGGTCAACTACGGTAACGGCGACATCGTCTACGGCATGATCAAGACCAACGTGTGTGCGGAGCCCGGCGACTCCGGCGGTCCGCTCTACTCCGGCTCGAAGGCGATCGGTCTCACCTCGGGCGGCAGCGGCAACTGCAGCTCCGGTGGCACCACGTACTTCCAGCCGGTCACCGAGGCACTCAGCGCGTACGGGGTCACCCTGAACTGACGCCCCAACACCCCGGTCCGGACGCGGAACACGCAGTCGGCCGAGACGGAGCCCCCGCCCGAATCCGGGCGGGGGCTCCCGTTCACCCCGCGGCTTTTGAGAGGATGTGGGGCAGGTCGGTCATGCAGGAGCAAACGGGGGCGGACGCTGTGCCTTCCGGAGGGATGCCCTCCGGGAACCCCCGGCAGACACCTCAGGGGGTTCCAGGTCCGTGAAACGCATCGGAGTGACCGGCCATCGCAGCATTCCACAGGAGGCCCATGCCCATGTGCTGGCCGGGTTGAGGTCGGCGCTCTGCGGCTTCGAAGGCGGCCTGGAGGCCCTCTCCAGCCTGGCGGTGGGGGCGGACCAGCTCTTCGCCGACCTCGCTCTGGCCCGCGGTGCGGACCTGACCGTGGTCATCCCCAGCGGCGACTACGAATCCTGCTTCGCCGACGCAGCCGAACTCGCCCGCTACCGGGCCCTCAAGGACCGGGCGGTCCGGGAAGTCCGGCTGGACTACCCGCACTCCACCGATGAGGCGTACTACGCGGCGGGCGCGTACATCGCAGACCACTGCGACCGGCTGCTCGCCGTGTGGGACGGAAGGCCGGCCCGAGGCTTTGGCGGCACGGGCGACATCGTGACGTACGCCCGCAGCCTGGGCCGCCCGGTCACAGTGATCTGGCGCGAGGGCGTGGAGCGCAACTGACCAATTCCCGGGGCCGTCTTCGTGTACGACCTCGCGTCCGCCATGACTGATTATTGGTCACATCTGATGCCGGGCAAGCCAGTCGGTGTGCTGCGGGGAGACGATGCGCTCGGTCTCGAAAACCGCCCGCGGCCACTGACGCTCGGTCAGTGTGGTCTCCATCGCCACCTGCATCGCCTCCAGATCCTGCTCCACCAGCGAGTGGGCCGAGATCAGCGGGTGGTGGCGGCGCATCTCGCTCCACGCCAGACAGGCCGCCGCGGCGGCCGACAGCACCCCCGTCAGGGCGAAGGACTGGGTGACGGAGAACGTCCGCAGCAGCGCGAACACCAGGGCCAGCGCCGCCAGTACGGCAATGGTGGTCGACCAGACGAGCGTGGCCCTGCGGGACACCTCCTGGCGTCTGCGGTACCAACTGCGCTGCTCGATCAGCCGGTCCCGTACATACGTCTCCTTGCGCACGGTGAATGCCTTGTTCCGCAACTCGCGCATGGAGTCCGTTATCAGCCCGCCCGAATCCGCCGTCAGGTCGCGGGGGTCGGCCCATCCCACCTTCCGGAGCTCCTGAAGACCTTCTTCGAGACGATTCGCGAACACCGCCTCGGGGTGCTGGGTGGTGGTGTCGAAAGGCGAGCCGTGCACCGAGTAACGCCAGCACATCGACTTGATGAACTCTGCTGCCGAGCGGTTGAGTTGCCATTGCGACTTTGCTTTGCGCTGGGCGGTGAGGTACATCGTGATCAGGACACCCGCATAGGCCAACACGCCGATGCCATCGGCGAGTTGAAACGAGTCACCTATCTCCAGGTGCCAGGGCACCGCGGCCGGCATCGCGCCGATGACCAGTAGAATCAGCTGGACGCGGGTGGTGTTCACGGCCTCCCGCTGGCTTGCGATGGCGATCGCGTCCGTGTGATGGAACAGCGCCGGCAGGTCGGCGTTCCTGAATACCATGCTCTGCAGCGGTCCGGGAATCGCCGTCATGTTCACTCCCGTCTGCGGTTATGTCGTCACCTCAATGGTGGAATCGGTGGTTCCGTTCGATCCGGGACGGTCCCACGTGACGCTCTTGTTCCAAGTGGGCGTCCTCAGTTGCCAACCGAGGCCATGAGAGTAAAGTCGTGCCGCCAGACACTGCAATGGTGCAGATACCGTTGCTGCATTCCTGTCTGGAACCATTCCATCGGAACAAATCCCCTCAAGGACGGCCGTGAAGACCTCTGAATCCTCTCTCTCCTTCGCTGTTGCGAAGAAGAACCGTGTGCCGCTCGCCGAGATCGATGTCCGCGGCACTGCTGCTGCCCGGAAGCTCGGTCGTGTGCATGCCGCGTCAGCCGGTCGCCCCACCCAGGCATCGACCTTCAACTCGGCACTCTGAACCGACGCCTCGGCACTCCGAACCAATGCCCCGACCACCCCTTCGGGCTGGCTAGACTGGCGGAATGACAGGACCCCTGGTCCCTTTCCGCGAAGTCGTTCTCAAGGTTCACAGCAGGTGCGATCTTGCCTGTGACCATTGCTATGTCTATGAACATGCAGATCAGAGCTGGCGAACCCGGCCGAAAACAATCTCTGATGATGTCATCTTCCGGACTGCTCAACGCTTGGCCGAGCATGCCAAGACACATGCACTGCCCTCCGTGTCAGTGATCCTGCACGGAGGGGAGCCTCTACTGGCGGGCCCCGCCCGATTGCGGCGCGTCTGCGAAGAGCTCACCGCCGCCTTCGAAGGCATCGCGGAGCTCGACCTCCGTATCCACACCAACGGACTCCAGCTCAGCCCGCGCTATCTCGACCTCTTCGACGAGTTCGACGTCAAGGTCGGCATCTCCCTGGACGGCGACCGGGCCGCCAACGACCGGCACCGCCGCTATGCCGACGGACGCAGCAGCCACCCCCTGGTTCTCAAGGCCGTCGAGCTGCTCCAGCAGGAGCGCTACCGCCATCTCAACCTCGGGCTCCTGTGCACCGTCGACATCGAGAACGACCCGCGCGCGGTCCTCGACGCTCTCACCGAGCTCGACCCGCCGCTCATCGACTTCCTGCTTCCGCACGCCACCTGGGACGAGCCGCCGCCCCGCCCGGACGGCTCACCCACCGCCTACGCCGACTGGCTTCTCGCGGTCTTCGACCGCTGGCAGGAGCAGGGGCGCCCGGTGCCGGTACGGCTCTTCTCCTCGGTGCTGTCCACGCTGAGCGGCGGCCCCAGCCTCACCGAGTCCCTGGGGCTCGCCCCCACCGACCTCGTCGTCGTCGAGACCGACGGCCAGCTCGAGCAGGTCGACTCGCTCAAGAGCGCCTACGAAGGCGCGGCGGCCACCGGATTCGATGTCTTCACCCACACCTTCGACGAGGTCGCGGCCCACCCCGGGGTGCGGGCCCGCCAGCTCGGACTGGCCGGCGTCAGCGAGACCTGCCGCCGATGCCCGGTCGTACGTTCGTGCGGAGGCGGCCTCTACACCCACCGGTACCGCTCCGCGGGGCCGTCCGGCGCATTCGACAACCCGTCCGTGTACTGCGCCGATCTGGAGGCCCTGGTGCGCGGCATCGAGGCGCGCAGCGCAGCGGCCCTTGTCGCACCCGCGGTGGCCGAGCCCGTCGAATTGCTCGCCGCCCAGCAGGACCTCACCCGCACCCTGCTCGCTCGGCTGAACGCCGACATCGGACGGCGCGGCGGCGAGCAGTGGGCGGCCGTCTGGGAGCTGGCCGCCACCATCGACGCGTCCGAGGAAGGGGCCCGCGGTCTGGACGAGGTGCTGGCCCACCCCTACACCCGCAGTTGGCTGCTGTACGCGATGGAGCTGGCCCAGGAGCGGTCCGGGGCCATGCAGGTGGCGCGTCGGATGCCGGTGTATCTCGCGGCCGCCGCCGTACGGGGCGGCCTTGATCTGCCCGTACGGGTGACCTTCTCGGGCGGCAGGATCTTCCTGCCCGGTCTCGGCGAGTTGCGGATCGCGGATGCGGGGGAGCACGGCACGGCACTGGTGCGGGCAACCGAGGACGGCTTCCTGGTCCGGCGGGAAGGGAGTGACGCGGCCGAACTGAGGGTCGTACGGCCAAAGGCGGCCGGCCCCGGCTGGCGGCCACTGCGGCGGCTCGCGACGCCCGGTTCGACGCCCGGCCTCGTGCTCGACGACCTCGACCCGTACCGCACATGCTTCTCCGTGCCCGCCGCGGACGCCCTCGACGACCGGGCCGCCGCCGGCCTGGAGGCCAGGACCGGCGAGGCGTGGACGCTGATCGAGGCGAAGGCGCCCGGGCGTACCGGGGAGATGGCGGGCCGCCTCACCACCCTCACACCGCTGACCCGTCTGGCCCCGGCGGAGCCCGCCGTCGGGCGGCACGGATACGGCGCTCTGGGGATCTCCCCGGACGGCAGCGCGGAGGAGTTGGCGTTCGCGCTGCTGCGGGGCTTCCGGCGGGCCGAATTGCGGGCGCTTCGCGATGTCACGGATCTTTACGCGGCAGACGGCTCCTGGGAACATCGGATGCCCTGGCAGGAAGAACCAGTTCCGTTTTCCCGGTTGCTGGCCGACACCTATGAGCGGATGGCGTTGGGGGCTTTCGAGCCGAGCTATCTGGAGGGCGTGCCGCAGGCCCTCGACACGCTGGAGGGTGCCGCTGAGCTGACCATCAGTGGAAAGCGGCTGCTGGATCAGATGCGAAAAGAGATCTGAGGCTCGCATTCCGGTTTAGCCGGGGCCGTCGGTACGCACAGGACAACTGGGAGGAACGGACGCAGACCGAATTCGATCAAGGAATGATCGGCTGAACCTGGGAACGTATGACTGAAAACCGGCGTTGAATGACCGAACGCCATGGGGGTGGAGCAACGTCCGCTCCGGAATGATGAATTCGCTCGCATTCACTTCAATCCTCGGGTGCGGGTGCTCACACAGGACGGGGGTCGTGTGCACGCAACAACGCAGCAGCGAGCGGCGGACCATCGGCCGTACTTCTTCTTGAGTTATGCACATACACCGGGGTACGGCGGTGGAACGGACCCCGACATGTGGGTCGAGCGGCTCTTCCAGGATCTCTGCGGCCATGTGATGGCCATGACCGATCTGCCCGCGGGCGCGCCCGCCGGGTTCATCGACCGCGAGATACGCTCCGGCGAGGGCTGGTCGGAGCGGCTCGGTGAGGTGCTCGCCACCTGCCGGGTGTTCGTTCCGCTGTTCTCGCCGCGCTACTTCGCCAGCGAGATGTGCGGCAAGGAGTGGTACGCCTTCGCCCAGCGCGCCATTCACTACCGGGCCCGCTCCAACCAGCCGGCCGAGGCGATCGTCCCGGCGCTCTGGGTGCCGGTACCGCCGAGTCAACTCCCGGGCCCCGCCGAGAGATTACAGTTCAACCATCGCGACTTCGGGGACCGTTATGTCAGCGACGGACTCTACGGACTGATCAAACTCAAGCTCTTCACCGAGGAGTACGAGCGTGCGGTGTACGAACTCGCCAAGCGCATCGTCAACGTCGCGGACACCATACGGATCGGCACCGGCCGCCCCGTCGACTACCGGCTGGCCCCCAGCGCCTTCGGCCCGCCGAACAGCGGAGCCGGCGGTCCCCGTCCCATGCAGGTGACCATCGCCGCTCCCACCCGGCACGACCTGCCCGAGGGACGCAACGCCGATTACTACGGCGACAACCCGCAGGACTGGAACCCCTACCACCCGGCCGCCGCCCGTCCCCTGGCCTATGTCGCCGAGGACCTGGTGCGCTCCCTCAACTACCAGGCCACCATCTCCTCCTTCGACGAGGAGTCCGGGCACCCGGAGGGTAAACAGCCGCCCAGCAGACCGGAGATCCTGCTCGTCGACCGCTGGGCCCTGCAGGACGAGGACCGGCGCCGGCGGCTCGCCGCCTTCGACGCCGAGAACCGCCCCTGGGTGACGATGGTCGTGCCGTGGAACCGCGAGGACCACGAGAGCAGGGCGGCCGAGGCCGAACTGACCGAGAAGCTCGAACAGACCATGCCGACCAAGATGCGCCAGGGGCGGGCCTACTGCCGCGCCGCCGCCAAGGGCGTACCCAGCATGGAGGCCTTCGGGCAGATCCTGCCGCAGGTGGTCGAGGTGGCGGCCCAGCAGTACCTGAGACATGCGGCGGTCTACCCACCCGCCACAGGCGGCGGGCACACCGAACGGACACGGTTGATGGGGCCGATGGCGCAGACGTACTACACCCCCGAGACACACGACCCTGCGACGGATGCGGAGGACACGGATGACGGCCAGTCGTGACGGGCGCATCGTCACTTTCTACTCGTACAAGGGCGGCACCGGGCGCACCATGGCTCTGGCCAACACCGCCTGGATACTCGCCGCCAACGGAAGACGGGTGCTGGCCCTCGACTGGGACCTGGAGGCACCGGGGCTCCACCGGTTCTTCCACCCGTTCCTCGACCCGTCGACACTCGGTGCCACCACCGGCGTCATCGATCTGATCACCGAGTACGCGTGGGCCGCGACCAGCCCCGTCCAGCGTGCCGACGACTGGCATCGCGACTACGCCCGTATCCAGCCGCACGCCGTATCCCTCACACCCGAGGCGCTCGGCTGGGAGTTCCCGCACGGCGGCACCCTCGACTTCGTCTCCGCCGGGCGGCAGAACCGCGAATACTCCGCGACCGTCTCCACCTTCGACTGGGACAACTTCTACGACCGGCTCGGCGGCGGCCACTTCTTCGACGCCCTGCGCGACGACATGAAGGCCAACTACGACTACGTCCTCATCGACAGCCGGACCGGCCTCAGCGACATCGCCGACATCTGCACCGTCCACCTGCCCGACGTTCTCGTCGACTGCTTCACCCTCAGCGACCAGTCCATAGACGGCGCCGCCTCCGTCGCCCGGCAGATCTCCGAGCGCTACACCGGCCGCCCCATCTCCATCTTCCCCGTCCCGATGCGCATCGACGAGGGCGAGAAGGAGAAGGCCGATGCCGGACGGGCGCTGGCCCGGCTGAAGTTCGACCGGCTGCCGCGCGATCTGTCCGGGGACGAACTCACCGCCTACTGGGGCGCGGTGGAGATTCCGTACCGCCCCTACTACGCCTACGAGGAGACCCTCGCGACCTTCGGTGACGAGGCAGGTCTCACCAACTCCCTGCTCTCCGCCTTCGAACGGCTCACCTCCGTCATCACCGACCAGCAGATCACCTCGATGCCGCCGGTCGGCGAAGAGGTACGGCTGCGCATCCGTGACGCGTTCACCCGGCGCAGGCCCGCGCTGCCCGCCGATCTCTTCCTCAGCTATGTGGCGGAGAACCGGATGTGGGCCGACTGGATCGAATCCGTGCTCACTCGGGCCGGGTTCCGCGTCGTACCGCGCGATGTGTCCGCCGAGCGGGAGAACCCGGAACCTGCGGCCGCCGCCGCGGAGAACGCGGCCCGTACCGTGGTGCTGCTCTCCAGTGCCTACCTCAAGTCGCAGCGTGCGGTGAACCTCTGGGAGCGTGCCGTGGCGGAGGACCCCGGCGGTGGCCGGCGCCACCTGCTGCCGCTCAGGGTCGGTGACGTACGGCTGTCCGCGCCCTACATCGACCGCAACCCCGTCGATCTCTTCCGGCTCGACGAGGTGCACGCCACCGCCGCCCTGTTGCGCGCCCTGGACCGGCCCGTACAACTCACCGACAGTGTGTCGCCCGGACCCCGCTTCCCCGGTACCGTCCCCAGGATCTGGAACGCGCCGCCGCGCAACCCCGGCTTCACCGGCCGCTCCCTGGTCCTGGAGCGGATGCGCGACCAGCTCGGCGGTGGCATGGCCGTCGTGCTGCCGCAGCCGCAGACCCTGTACGGACTCGGCGGCGTCGGCAAGACCCAGGTCGCCCTGGAGTACGTGCACCGCTTCATGGCCGACTACGACCTGGTCTGGTGGATATCGTCCGAGCAGACCGACGACGTGGTGGCCGGGCTCGCCGAGCTTGCCGTCCGGCTCGGCGCCCAGGGCGGCGACGACATGGCGGCCGCCTCCCAGGAAGCCGTGGACCTGCTGCGGCGCGGCGTGCCCTCGGACCGCTGGCTGCTGGTCTTCGACAACGCCGACGACCCCGAACGGCTCAGGCGCTACTTCCCGCAGGGCGGCTCCGGACACATCCTGGTCACCTCCCGGAACCAGGCCTGGTCCCAGCATGGCGACGCACTGCCCGTCGACGTCTTCCTGCGCGAGGAGTCCATCGAGCACCTCCAGCGCCGGGCCCCGGGGCTGAGCGACGAGGACGCCGCCCAGGTGGCCACCGCAGTCGGTGACCTGCCGCTCGCCGTCGAACAGGCGGCGGCCTGGATCGCGGAGACCGCCACCCCGATCGACACCTATCTGGAACAGCTGGCGCAGCAGGCCCCCGAGGTCCTGGCGCTCAACCAGCCGGCCGGCTACCCGCAGCCGGTCGCAGCGACCTGGAACATCTCCATCGAACGGCTCAAGGAGCGCTCGCCCGCCGCGGTGCGGCTGCTCCAGCTCTGTGCCTTCTTCGCCCCCGAGCCGATCTCGGGGAACCTCCTGTACAGCAAGGAGATGATCGAGGCACTGAAGCCGTACGACGCCGCGCTCCAGGAGAAGCTCGTGCTGGGCCGGGTCATCCGGGAGATCGGCCGGTTCGCCCTCGCCAAGGTCGACCAGGTCTCCAACTCCATCCAGGTGCACCGTCTCGTCCAGGCCGTCATCCGGGCACAGCTCAGCGAGGAGGAGCAGCGCGACGCCCGGCATGCCGTCCACCGCATTCTGGCGGGTGCCCGGCCCGATGAGGACGAGCCGATCGACAACCCCGCGACCTGGCCGCAGTTCGCCACCCTCTGGCCGCACCTCGTCCCGTCCGACGCCCGCAACTGCAAGGAGCCCGAGGCCCGCAGGCTGTTGATCGACCGGGTCCGCTATCTCTGGAAGCGAGGTGACTTCAGGACCGCCGCGGCCCTCGGCGAGGAGCTGCGCGCCATCTGGAAGGAGACGCTGGGGGAGCGGGACATCCAGTACCTCTACCTCTGCTTCCACCTCGCCAACATCTACCGCTCGCGCGGCCGTTATGTGGAGGCGAGGGAGCTCGACGAGATCACCCTGGCGACGCAGCGGGAGGTCCTGGGACCGGAGCATCCGCACACGTACATGAGTACCAGCAGCCTGGCGACGGACCTCGGCACGCTCGGCGAGTACACCATGGCGATCGAGCTGGCGACCGAGGCCACCGACGGGTTCAACCAGATCTTCCACGATTCGCATCCGAGGACCCTGGCAGCGGCCAACAACCTGGCGTTCACCCTGCGCTCCATCGGGCAGTACGCCAAGGCCAGGGAGATCGACCAGGACGTCTTCGACCGGCGGGTCGAGGTGCTCGGCGCGGAACACCCGTACAGCCTCTCCTCGGCCATGAACCTGGCCCGTGACCTGCGTGACGTCGGGCGGTACGAGGACGCGGTCGGCATCCTCAGCCGCACGTACGACAGCTACAAGGCCACGCTCGGCCGGTCCTTCCCCGGCACGCTGAGCGCGGCGAAGAGCCTGGCGGTGTCGCTGCGCCGGGCGGGCAGACTGGAGGACGCCCGCAGGCTCACGGTGGCCACCCGTGCCCGGTACCGGGCCAAGTACACCACCGCCAACCCGGAGTGGCTGGCCTGTGACCTCAATCTGGCGGCTGACCTGTTCGCGGCGGGCGAGGCGTCCGAGGCCAGGGACACCGCGCAGGAGGTCGTCGACCAGTACATGAAGGTGCCGGGGGAGAAGCACCCGTACACCCTGGCCGCCCTGAACAACCTCGGCGTCTACCTGCTGGGGGCCGGTGCGGTGGAGGAGTCGGAGCAGGTGCTGACCCGGGTGGTCGCGTCGATGCGGGAGGTGTACGGGCACGAGCACCCCAACACCCTGTTCTGCGTGATGAATCTGGCCAATGCGACAGCCGAACGGGGCGATCTCGAAATCGTGCTGAAGACCGAACGGAAGGTGTCAGGACAGCTCAGGCACGTCCTCGGGGCGCACCACCCGGAGACCCTGGCCATGATGTCGAACATGGCGGTCACGCTCGATGCGATGGGGCGCAAGGACGAGGCGCTGCGGCTGAGGACGGAGACGGCCGACGAGCTGTCGCGGCAGCTCGGTGAAGACCACCCGATGACCCGGATCGCCCGGGACGAGCTCCGGTTCGAGCGCGAACTGGAACCGACGGCGGTATGAGCCGCGGGAGCGTCCGGCCGCCACCGGACGCTCCCTGTTTCTCCCTGCCTCTCCCCGTCTCTTCCTGCCCCTCGTAGGTTCGTTCCTCAGCAGGCAGCCGGCTCCAGCAGCCAGTTGAGGATCGTGGGCAGGACGTGCAGCGCGTCGAAGTGCGCGGCCGCCGGTTCCACCACGACGGTGGAGTTCGGGATGCGTTCGGCCAGCCAGCGGGAGTGGCCCACCGGCGAGAACACATCCTTCTCGCCGTGCCACAGCATCACCGGACCCGGGATGTCCGCAGGGTCGAACCCCCACGGACGGCTGAACGCGATCGCGTCGTCGATCCATCCCCATGCCGAAGTGCGAAGCCCCTCACGGTAGTTGCGCAGCAGCATGGTGCGTACCCCGGCGTCGTTGACCACCATCCGGTCGGAGTCGGTCAGCTCCCGGCGCAGATCGTCGATGAGCCTGACCGGGTTCTTCCTGATCACCGCGGACCGCGAGATGAACGACTTCGCGAGCCCGTCCGGATCCGCCGCCGCGGTGGAGTACGCCAGCACATTGGAGGCGGCCATCCCGTCGAACCAGTCGAGGCCGTCGGCGCCCCAGGGGGCCAGCGTGACCAGTGCGGCGGTACGGGTGACCCGCTCGGGCATCAGCGCGGCGCAGGCCAGGGCGTGCGGGGCACCACCGGATCGGCCCACCACGGCGAACTGCTCCAGCCCGAGGTAATCCGCGATGGCCCGTACGTCCTGAACGACATCGGCGACACAGCGGCCCGGCAGGCGGTCGGAGTCGCCGTAGCCCGGCCGGTCATAGGCGATCAGCTGGGTCTTGCGCTGGTACAGCACCATGCCGCGCGGAGCCGGACCGAGCCTGCTGCCGGGCATTCCGTGCAGCAGGAAGACCGGTCTGCCGCATGGGTCTCCCAGATGCTCCACCACCAGCTGCCGCCCGTCCGTTGCGCGCACCCGACTACGCACTTGGCGCCTCCTCCGTATGGTGCGGGCACCGCGTGCCCGACTTTTCCCGCCCGATTCGATGATGGCTCATCAGAGCACTTACCGGGACTGTGTGTTGGGAAACCGTGGGGGTATTCGGGGGGCGCGTTGGCTCTTCGCGCCGGAGTCGGCATCGGCGCGAAGCCGACTAGCCGTTGCGTGTGGTTGCGAGACCGCCTGCGGCAATCCGGTCGCCGACATCGTTCACCAAGCCCTTGCCCAGGTCGTCCGCCCGCTTCAGCAGTCTCTCGAAGTCCGTGAGGCGGCGGAAGGTGTCGGCGTAGGCGGCCTGCTTATCCAGGGGGAGTTGGAGTACCCGGAGCCGTCTGACGTCGGCGCGGGACGAGCTGGAGGCATGCGCCGTGGGTGCCCTGTTCTGAGCCTTCCGCATAACAACGGGCTCGTCCGCATCACCTCAATTGATGTGGACGAGCCCGTTGTTCCGTTCAGGAAGCCTCGTTGGTGCTAACCACGCGCGAGAGTCACGAACGTCGCCCACTCGCCCCGGCCGACCCGCAGCACCGGTCCGCCACCCGTGACCTTCGAGTCCCGTACATACACTGCACTGGCGTCGGCAGCCACCTCCACGCAGTCGCCGCCGCCCGATCCGCTGTAGCTGCTCTTGAACCAGTGCAGCTCGTCAACGCTCTCGGATACCTGCTCCACGCTCATGTCTCTCCCACCAGCCGTTCGATGAGCCGCGCAGACGCCTCGACGTTCAGGGCCTGCGATCGCAGCTTGCCATATCGCAACCCGAAGGCGCTGACCTCTGCCGGATCACTGACGACGCTCGGGACTTCCTGGGACTCGATGTACCCGAGGCGGCGGAGCTGCTTCGTCTCCACCAGGACGAACGGTCCGTCCAGACCCGGATGGAATCCGAGCCCGGCAGGCATCACCTGAACCTCCACCGTACGCAACGCGCCCACTTCCAAAAGGCGTTGCCACTGTCCCCGCATTACCTCCGCGCCGCCCACCGGGTTACGCAACGCCTCCTCCCCGATGACGAACGACAGTTCCGCCAGCGGGTCCCGTGTCAGCAGCTTCTGCCTGCTCAGCCGCGCTTCCGTGTGCTGGTCGATGATGTCCTCGCTGAACGGCGGGCAGTGGCCCCCGAACACGGCCCGTGCGTACGCTTCCGTCTGCAACAGGCCCGGTACCAGCAGCGGGTCGTACGAGAAGCGGCTCAACACCTCCGCCTCGATGAGGGCGAAGTTACGGAAGAACTGCGGGAGTTTCGCCCGGTCCACATCGGCCTGGAGCACTTCCAGTAACCCGCCCGCAGCCAGCACCCGGTCCGCCGCGACGGTGAACGCCTCCTTTGCCGGTCGCCGTCCCTGCTCGACCGAGGCGACCTGTTCCAGGGAGTAGCCGATGGCATCTCCGAGTGCCTGCTGGTTCAACTCGGCCCGCTTGCGCAGGTGCTGGAGGAGTTTGCCGTAGGCCACCCATACCCCCGGCAGGTCGCTGTCCTCCTTCGTCTTCGTCGCCCGGATGTTCCGCGTATCCCGCATGGCCCTCACGCCCTTCCGTCACCGTTCACGCCCGCCCACAGCCACCCGTAGCGCCCCTCAACTCGGCTACGGCTGGGCAAGGTTCAACGGAAGGCCCGTTTCCAGGGACACGGCCCCCGCCCCGTACAGCACCCGTACAAGACCCGTACGACGCAGGGCGGAGATTCTCCACTCGGCTCGTACGACCGATATCCCGTACGGCCATCGCACCTGGTCAGCGACTTCTGCCGAGTCCCACGATGACGTCGTGAAGCAACAGGAAAGCGCCCATGAACCACTCGGCCCAGCCCCCGAGTTCAGCCTCTGCCTCAGCAGCACCCCGCGTGGCGCCCGGCTGGCCCGTACCCTCGCGGTCCAGCAGCTCACCGAGTGGTGCGGCAGTCCGTACGACTCCGAGACTGCTCGAACCGTCGCCCTCGTCACCGCCGAGCTGGCCGCCAACGCCATTACCCATGGGCGCCTCCCCGGGCGCGACTTCCGGCTGACGCTCCTCCTTCTGCCCCACGCCGTCCGTGTCGAGGTGACCGACACCCGCCCGGAGCGCCTGCCACCTATTCCGGCTGCGGGGCCCGTGTCCGCCGACGCGGCATCGGGCCGCGGTCTGCTGCTCGTCGAGGTGTACGCGGACCGTTGGGGCTGCACCGTCCGCGACGCGTTCACCAAAACGGTCTGGGCAGAGGTGGCGTTGATGGAGGCCACCGGGGCCGCGCCGGGGATGGCCCCGACCTCGACGCACGACTCGTGCTCGCCGCCGAGGTGCCGCTGCAGAACTTCTGGGTGACCGGTCCCTTCCGGGCGTAGGCAGCCTCCGGCTGGGCGCTGCCTCTCAACAGGGCGGCGCCCAGCGGCGTCACCCTGCGTGGCGCGGTGTCACTGTGTGTGGTATTGCCGTGTCGCAGGGTGATGACCAGGCCCGCCTCTCGCAACGTGATCGTGCTCTCCGAGCCGGCGGCAGGGGGTGACGGGGTAGCCCGACGAGTTCGCGGCGGCCCGGAAGGGGTGGCTGGACCCGACCGCTGTGCACAAGCAGGGGGCCGAGGTGGTGCCGCGGTCCGGCCGGCCGCACCGTCGATACCCAAGTGCTTGAAAGTTGAAACAAGCGCGATGGAGGGTTACCTTGAAGATTCAAGTTAATGCGGCGCTGCCCAGCGCCGCACGGCCCCTGCCACCCGCCCCACGAGGAGTCCCTCCCTTGACCACTCCTGCCACCACCTTGTCCCGCCCCGCCGCCGCGGCCGTCGCGGCCCCGGCCGCCCCCGCCCGCGCCTATGACATCGGCCTGCTCGTCCTGCGCCTCGCACTCGGCCTGATCATGGCTGCGCACGGCGCCCAGAAGCTGTTCGGCTGGTTCGGTGGGGGCGGCATCGACGGCACCGGGCAGTTCTTCGCGGCCACCGGCTACCCCTCACCGAGGGCGTTCGCCGTCGTGGCCGGGCTCGGCGAGGCCCTCGGCGGGCTCGGCCTCGTGCTCGGCCTGCTCACTCCGCTCGCCGCCGCGGCCGTCGCGGGCACGCTTGTCAACGCGATCTCCGTCAAGTGGGGCGGCGGCTTCTTCGCCCCGGAGGGTGTCGAGTACGAGATCCTCATCGCTCTGACCGCGGTGACGCTCGCCCTGACCGGCCCCGGCCGGATCGCCGTGGACCGACTGCTGCCCTGGCTGCGCTCGCACCGGGTCGCCTACGGCGTCGCCGCGATCGTGCTCGGTGCCGTCGTGGCCGGCGTCACGCTGCTGCTGCGTCACTGAGGCAGGACTCCCAACGCTGCGCGTCGCACGTCACCCCGTGCCCCGGTGGTGGCGATCGTGGTCTGCATGCTGGGGAGCTGTGACTCGACCTCCGTCTCGCGTACGAGCGCGTACAACTGGTCGGTGATGCCTGCCTGGGCGCCGCGGCCGAAGGCGCCCCCGAGCACCACCGCGCGCCGGAAGAGCCGAAGGGTCGTGTACGGCGGCGGCCGCACGGTGGTCCGGGCCGGCCGGAGATGAGCCTGTCCGGGCCGATGGCATTGCCCAGCGGTGAGCACGGACCTTCGGGCGGGCGGCCGCCGAAGGCCGCCCGCCCGAAGGCTCTACTCAGTCCGACGTGCCGGATCCGGCGCCGCTGTGTGGGCGACCCGGTCCAGCACCTGGCAGATCTCCTCGCCGTGCTCGGCGAAGAGCCTGATCGGGCACGATGGCCGCGGACTCGGCTCGGCCCCCGCCGTCCGGCAGGGGCCCGGCCGGTCGACGTGATCCGACGGGGTCAGTCGGCCCAGACCTTGGCATCGTCGGCCGGGACGGCGGTGGCGAGCTTCAGCTCCTTACGAGCGGCGACCGTCTTGCCCGGGTTGATACCGGCGAAGGCCCGGTCGTAGGCGAGGTAGAAGGCGTCCGTGTCACCGGCCGAGGCGGCCTTTTCCCACGCGTCGGCGGTCTCCTTCAGCCGTGCACGGAGCTTGACGGTCTCCGGCTGCTGAATGCTCTTCAGGGCCGTGAGGTGGGTGCCGAGCGCGGCAGTGACGGCTTTGGCCTGCTTCTTGTAGCCGGCGAAGTCGTCCTCGACCTGCTCCGCTTCGGGCTGGTTCGTCCACAGGGCCTCGTAGACGGCGTTCGAACCCTTCAGGTACGCGAGCTGGTCGGCGTTCAGGGGCTTGCTCTTCAACGAACCGGAGAACGTGCCCGCTTCCTTGGTGTACGTGCAGGTCACGGCCCGATCGCCCGTCGCCCAGCTCTCCTTGGTGGGGTAGTAGTAGTAGACGTCGACCCCCTTGGGCAGGGCCCAGGCGTCGGGGGCGAACTTGTGCGCCTTGGCCGGGCATCGTTCGTCGGCGATCTGTGCGGTTTTGTCCGCGCCGGGGTACGCCGACTGCCCGTCGATCTTGAACTCGCCGACGACCTGGCCTTCGTGCGGTTCCTCGCACGGCACGACCTCGACGCTGAGTTCCTCGCTCTCGGGTGCCCCATTGTTCGGGTTGTAGCAGTCGCCGGTCGCGAGCGAGAAGACCGATCGCTGGCGAACCACTTTCTTGGCACCGGCCTTTGCGCTGTCGACGGCTTCGGAGCACCCCACGGCTCCGACCGAGATCAGGGCTACGACAGCGGATATACCGCGCAGGGAGCGGGACGTGACACCGAGAGACATGACGTAAGCATCCTCAAACGGAAGGGTTGTGAACAGGTGTGCGCATCGTATGGCATGTCAGTGACAGTGCTGTGTGCAGGCACTTTGGTGCACCGGCGGTGGTGGTGCGGGTGATAACCGGACGAGTTGTCGTCCGGCGCTTGAGAGCGGCCGAGAAGTGAACTCCTGACGAAGCCTTCGGGAAAAGACGCCTTTGGGGGAGTTGACCCGTTTGGAGATGGAGGTCGTGGTCGGGACGTTCAGCGCCAGCTGTCGCGCAGGGCGAAGGGGTCGAGAAACCGGAACAAGCAGCGAATCAAGGTCGTCAAAGCTCATACGAAGGTGGCCGATGCGCGCAGGGGCTTTCATCACAAGCTGTCGGTGAAGCCGATGCGCGAGAACCAGGCCGTCGGCGTGGAGCGGCCTTCTCCTGATCGACGCCCGTGCGAGCCGCTGGGGCTGCACAGTTCGCGACGCCTGCACCGAGACGGGTCCGGGCGGAAGCGATGTTCTCGGCGGGCTACGGGGGTGGGGGCGGGCGCCGGTAGCCCTGTCCCAGGGCCATCACCTCCAGGGCCATCACCTCCACGGCCAGAGCTCAGCGCCCGACCACCGCTCCCCGCCCCGTGCCGGACCGCTTGCGCAGTGGTCCGGATCAGGAAGCCTTCGACTCCAGGTGGTAGGTCGTGTCGACCCAGAAACCGTTCGTAGCCCTGGCTTTGATCTCCAGCACGTATTGACCGGGAGTCAGCGACGCGATGCCACCCCAGATGCCCCACGCGTAGCGCTGGGTCAACCCCGTCCTGAACGACGCGGAGAACTCCCGCAGCGGCAACGGAATGGTGTTGAGGGATGCCGTGGCCTCTGCCACCGTCAAGGACTGGGGGATCCTTGAGTACGACCTGGTGTGCTGCATGTTGAGCACAGGGAAGAAAACCGGCCGGTCCGAGGGGATCGCGCAGCGTCGCACCACGTGGCCGCCGTAGGTGCCGGCCAGGAACCAGAGGTCGTCCGGCTGGTTCCAGGCGGCGTGCTCGCCCGTTGTGTCCTCGACCGGACTGCGACCGTCAGGGGCGGACAGGGCCCACTTCCACCACCGGCCTGCGAGCACCCCGCCCTCTTCGCCGCTCAGCTTCCACGTACTGTCGACCGATTCCGGACCGCTCACGACGCCCCTCCCGCGTGCAGCCCCTGGTTCGGGGCTCGTTTCGAACAAGCGGACAGTACCCGGGGCGGATGAATGGCTTGGCGGCGGCCTCTGCCCCTACCCGGGCACGGAGCGCATGGGCTCCGGGTATCGTACGAATGTTCGAAACTTGGTCTATGGTGGAGAGCGAGGGGTGGTGAGTGCGGATCGGTCCAGGAGGTGCAGATGCCAGGGTTCACGCATCTGCATACCGTTTCCGGGTTCTCCCTGCGGTACGGGGCCTCGCACCCGGAGCGGCTGGCGGAGCGCGCCGCGGAGCGGGGGATGGACGCTCTCGCGCTGACCGATCGCGACACGCTCGCGGGTGCGGTCCGCTTCGCCAAGGCCTGCGAGAGGGCCGGGGTGCGGCCGCTCTTCGGGGTGGAGCTCGCGGTGGATCCTGCGGCGGCGGAGCATACGAGAGAAGGCGGACGCGCGCATCGGCTGCGGACCCCGGTCCGCGGCGGTGCCTTTGTCGATGAATCCGCACCCCGGGTCACCTTCCTCGCCCGGGACGGTGCGCAGGGCTGGGCCGAATTGTGCCGTCTCGTCACCGCCGCCCACGCCCCCGCGCCCGCCGGTGCCGGACAGCCCCTGGTCGGCCGGTCGGAGCTGCCCGCCGAAGGGCTCACCGTGCTGCTCGGCCCCTCCTGCGACGTCGGCAGGGCGCTGGCCGCCGGCCGCCCGGACCGGGCCGCCGCACTGCTCGCCCCCTGGCGGGAGATCTACGGCGACGACCTGCGCCTCGAAGCCGTCCACCACGGACGCCAAGGCACCGGACCCGGATCGCTGCGGCTCGCCGCCCGTACCGTCGGTTTCGCCGCCGAGCAGGGGGTACGGGCCGTGCTGACCAATGCCGTCCGGTACGCCGACCCCGGGCAGGGCCCGGTCGCCGATGTGCTCGACGCGGCCCGCAGGCTGGTCCCCGTCGACCCCCGCCGCGCCCCGCTCGACAGCGATGAGCGCTGGCTGAAGGATGCCCGCGCGATGGCGGAGACCGCTGAGCGGATCGCCTCCGCCGCCGGGCTCGGCCGGGACGGCGGAGCCCGGCTGCTCG
Source organism: Streptomyces sp. NBC_01224 (assembly GCF_036002945.1). Lineage (NCBI taxonomy): Bacteria > Bacillati > Actinomycetota > Actinomycetes > Kitasatosporales > Streptomycetaceae > Streptomyces > Streptomyces sp. NBC_01224. Next base: position 7,151,462 of record NZ_CP108529.1, read on the forward strand.
CAGAGACCCGGCGCACCGCCGACGCCTGCGTCGTCGACCCCGAGGGCGACCTCGGCCTCGGCACCGTCCACTTCCCCGAACCACATCTCGTCGGTGCGGGGCGGCGGACCGCCCAGCGGGTACTGGCCTCCCGCGCCGCAGCCGGAATGGTGCTGCGCGGCTACGACCGCAGGCGCGACTACTGGGAGCGGATGCACCAGGAGCTGGACATCATCGCCTACCACGGTTTCGCCTCCTATTTTCTGACGGTTGCTCAAGTCGTTGATGATGTACGGGCGATGAAGGTGCGGGTTGCTGCCCGGGGCTCCGGCGCGGGCTCCCTGGTCAACCATCTCCTCGGGATCGCGCACGCCGACCCGGTCGAGCACGGGCTGCTGATGGAGCGCTTCCTCTCCAAGCGCCGCTTCGTGCTGCCCGACATCGACATCGACGTCGAATCGGCCCGCCGCCTCGACGTCTACCGCGCGATCATCGGCCGCTTCGGCACCGAGCGGGTCGCGACCGTCGCCATGCCCGAGACCTACCGGGTGCGCCACGCCATCCGGGACGTCGGCGCGGCACTGTCCATGAACCCGGCCGAGACCGACCGGCTCGCCAAGGCCTTCCCGCACATCCGGGCCCGCGATGCCCGCGCGGCCATGGAAGAGCTGCCCGAGCTGCGGGCTGTCGCGGCGGAGAAGGAGAAGTACGGGCGGCTCTGGGAGCTGGTGGAGGCGCTGGACGGCCTGCCGCGCGGTATCGCCATGCACCCGTGCGGTGTCCTCCTCTCGGATGCCACGCTGCTGCGCCGTACGCCTGTCATGCCCACCAGCGGCGATGGCTTCCCGATGGCGCAGTTCGACAAGGAGGACGTGGAGGATCTCGGGCTGCTCAAGCTCGATGTGCTGGGCGTACGGATGCAGTCGGCGATGGCGCACGCGGTCACGGAGGTCAAGAGGGCCTCGGGGCAGGACGTGGACCTGGACGCCGTTCCGCAGGGCGACCCGGAGACGTACCGGCTGATCAGGAGTGCCGAGACGCTGGGCTGCTTCCAGATCGAGTCGCCGGGCCAGCGCGACCTGGTCGGCAGGCTCCAGCCCGCCACCTTCCACGATCTGGTGGTCGACATCTCGCTGTTCCGGCCGGGGCCGGTCGCCGCCGACATGGTACGGCCGTTCATCGAGGCCAGGCACGGCCGTGCGCCCGTGCGCTATCCGCATCCCGACCTGGAAGGGCCGCTGCGCGAGACGTATGGAGTGGTCGTCTTCCATGAGCAGATCATCGAGATGGTCGACATCATGACCGGCTGCGGCCGGGACGAGGCCGACCGGGTGCGGCGCGGGCTCTCCGACCCCGGGGTGCAGGGCCGGATCAAGGTGTGGTTCGCGCAGCAGGCGGCGGCGAAGAAGTACAGCGCCGAAGTGATCGCCCGAGCCTGGGAGATCATCGAGGCATTCGGCTCGTACGGCTTCTGCAAGGCGCACGCGGTCGCCTTCGCCGTACCGACGTATCAGTCGGCGTGGCTCAAGGCACATCACCCTGCGGCCTTCTACGCCGGGCTGCTCACCCATGACCCGGGGATGTATCCGAAGCGGCTGCTGCTCGCGGACGCGCGGCGGCGCGGGGTGCCGGTGCTGGGGCTGGATGTGAACCGGTCGGCGGCCACCCATCGAATCGAACTGGTGTCTGGTGATGAGAAGGGGAGAGAGGTCTGGGGGGTGCGGCTCGCGCTGTCGGACGTCCATGGCATCAGTGAGGCCGAGGTCGCCCGGATCGAGGCCGGGCAGCCCTACGCCTCGCTGCTGGACTTCTGGCAGCGGGCCAGGCCGGGAAAGCCGGCCGCTGAACGGCTGGCCCAGGTCGGCGCGTTGGACGCGTTCGGTGCCAACCGGCGTGATCTGCTGCTGCACCTGTCCGAACTGCACCGTGCCCAGCGGGGTACCGGGGCGCGGTCCGGCTCCGGTGGCGCGCAGCTCCCGCTCGGCGAGGGGCGCAGGACCGGATCCATCGGCCTGCCCGACCTCAACGAGGCCGAACGCCTCAGTGCCGAGCTCGGCGTCCTGAGCATGGATGTCTCCCGCCATCTGATGGGCGATCACCATGCGTTCCTGAAGGAGCTCGGCGCGGTCTCCGCCAAGCGGCTGCGCGAGGCACGGCACGGGGATACCGTGCTGGTCGCGGGCGCCAAGGCGGCCACCCAGACACCGCCGGTCCGCTCCGGCCGCCGGGTCATCTTCACCACCCTGGACGACGGTACGGGCCTGGTCGACCTGGCCTTCTTCGACGACAGCCATGCCGCATGCGCGCACACCGTCTTCCACTCCTGGCTGCTGCTGGTACGCGGAGTGGTGCAGCGGCGCGGACCGCAGAGCCTGAGCGTGGTCGGTGCGGCCGCCTGGAATCTGGCGGAACTGGCCGAGCTGCGGCGTACCGGCGGACTCGACGCGGTCGCGGCCCGGCTGGCGGAGGAACCCTCGTCCGAGGAGAGCGCCCCCGAGGCTCCCGAGCCTGCTCCCACCGACAACGGCCGCCGCATCCAGATGTCCACCGGGTACGAGATGAACCCCTGGTCCGACCTCCAGCCGCCCGGCGAAGGCGTCGCCACCGGAAGGAAGTTGTGGCACCAGAGTCCGGGGAGCGCGGGATGAGCACTGCACATGATGCGCCGGGAATCCTGTATCTGCGGTTCCGCAAGGTCGGCGGCGGCCTCCCGGACAGCGCCGGTTATGAGGGGCTGCTCGCCCTTCTCGGTGCGTTCACCCCGGTGGTCGAGGCGGTCCCGCCCGACGGGGCGCTGGCCGATGTGCGCGGCGCGCTGCGCTACTTCGGGCGGGACGTGAAGGGGCTGGCCTCGGTGATCCGGATCCGTGCGCTCGCCCTGCACGGCGTGGACTGCGCGATCGGAGCCGCGCAGAACCCGATGCTGGCCCGGATGGCGGCACGGCAGGCCGCGCCCGGAACGACCTTCGTGGTCCCCGCGGGCGGGGGAGCGGAGTTCCTCGCGGCCAAGCCGGCCGCCGCGCTGGACGGTGTGGGGGCAGCGACGGCCCGCACCCTGTGCGGGTACGGGCTCGACTCCGTCGGCCGGATCGCTGCGGCCCCGCTCGGCGCCCTGCAGCGGATCACCGGCGTACGGACCGGACGCGAACTGTGGGAGCGGGCGCGCGGCATCGACCGTACGACGGTCGTACCGGGCGCCGCCGCCCGGTCGCTCGCCGCCGAACGGTCCTTCCCGCGCGACGAGCTGGACCGGGAGCGGCAGCGCCGCGCGCTCATGTCGCTCACCGAGGAGCTGGGGGCCAGGATGCGCGGGGACGGGCAGGTGTGCCGGGGGCTCTCGGTCTCCGTGCGCTATGCCGACCGGACCGGATACTCGACGCTGACCCGCAGTCGTACGCTCCGGGAGCCCACCGCGCACTCCGCGGCGCTCACCGAACTCGCGTACCGGATCCATGACTCGTTCGCTCTGCAGCGGGCCCGGGTGCGGGGGATCGCGCTGCGCGCGGAAGGGCTGACGGAAGCCGAACGGGCCGCGCACCAGCTGTCGTTCGACCCGGTGGATGAACGGGCGCGCCGGATCGAGGCGGTGGCGGACCGGCTGCGGGCCAGGTTCGGCCCGCGGGCCGTGATGCCGGGGCGGCTCGCGGCCTGACCGGTCCCTTGACGTCGCATGGTTGATCACTCATCAGTTTTTACCGACGCGTAACTTCCCACGCCACCTTACTCGCCCGTAATTTGGCATGAGCACATAGGAAATTCAGCAGTCAGAACTTGTGGTCCGGGCCGCAGGGTGCACAGACATCGCAACTCCCTTGAGCCGCAAGGAGACCACACGATGCTGCCCCGGACCCGTGCGCCGCGCACCCCACGTGCGCGGAGAACCCTCGCCGCACTGCTCCTCGCCGTCGCGGCAGTCGCCACCCCCACGGCCACTGCCGCTGCAGCCGCCCCCACCGTCGCCACAGCCACCTCCCGTGGCTGGAACGACTACTCCTGCAAGCCCTCCGCAGTCCATCCCCGCCCTGTCGTCCTGGTCCACGGAACCTTCGGGAACTCGATCGACAACTGGCTCGTCCTCGCCCCCTACCTCGTCAACCGGGGCTACTGCGTCTACTCGCTCGACTACGGGCAGCTGCCCGGCGTGCCGTTCTTCAACGGCCTCGGCCCGATCGACAGGTCGGCCGGTCAGCTCGCCACGTTCGTCGACCAGGTGCTCGCCTCCACCGGAGCGCCGAAGGCCGACATCGTCGGCCACTCCCAGGGCGGCATGATGCCCAACTACTACCTGAAGTTCCTCGGCGGCGCCGCCAAGGTGAACGTCCTGATCGGGCTCGCGCCCGACAACCACGGCACCACCCTTCTCGGCCTGACGAAACTGCTGCCGTACTTCCCGGGCGCCGAGGACCTGCTGAACGCCAACACCCCCGGTCTCGCCGACCAGATGGCCGGATCCCCGTTCATCACCAAGCTCAACGCGGGCGGCGACACCGTGCCCGGGGTGCGGTACACGGTCATCGCGACCAGGTACGACGAGGTCGTGACCCCGTACCGCACGCAGTACCTGGACGGACCGAACGTACACAACGTGCTGCTCCAGGATCTGTGCCCGGTCGACCTGTCCGAGCATGTGGCGATCGGGACCGTGGACCGGATCGCCTACCACGAGGTGGCGAACGCCCTGGACCCGGCGCACGCCACCCCGACCACCTGCGCCTCGGTCATCGGCTAGGGCCCGGGCTCGCTCCAGGTGCTCAGTCTCCGCGTCGGGTCGCGGCGGCGGCCCGGCGGCGGACCGAGGCGAACAACGCGGCCGAACCCACGGCAAGCGCGGCTGCACCGCCGATGGCCAGGTAACGGGTACTGCCGTCGCCACCCGTCGAACACCACATCGACGGCGCTTCGCATACGTGGACGCGCGCGCCCGCAGTCTCGGCCTCCCCGAGATCCGGCTCTGCACCAACGCCCTGACGCGGGAGAACCAGAAGCTCTACCCGCGCTACGGGTGCGAGCTGGTGGAGCGCCGTGTGGACGGCGCGTACGACCGCTTCCACTACCGCAAGCGGCCGGCCGGCTGATCGACTCCGTCAGTGGGGGATGACACGATCGGCTCATGACGACGATCGACTGGGATTCCGCAGCCGACTCCTTCGACGAGGAGCCCGACCACGGACTGCTCGACCCGGCGGTCCGGCACGCCTGGGCGCAGCGGCTGGAGAGCTGGCTGCCCGGTGAGCGCTCCGAGGTGCTCGACCTGGGATGCGGCACCGGAAGCCTTGCGCTGCTCGTCGCCGGGCAGGGGCACCGGGTCACCGCCGTCGACCGGTCGCCGCACATGGTGGAGCAGGCGCGGGCCAAGCTTGCCGGGACGGGTACCGGGGTGTTCCTCGGGGATGCGGCCCAACCACCGGTCGGAAAGCAGCAGTTCGATGTGATCATGGCCAGACATGTCGTGTTTCTGCTGCCTGATCCGGCGGCGGTCCTGCGTCACTGGTTCACCCTGCTGCGACCCGGCGGCCGGCTGATCCTGATCGAAGGCCTCCGGGGCGGCGTCGGCCTCTCCGCCGAGCGGCTGACCGGACTTCTCTCGGAGCTCACCGAACGGATCCATCACGAGCGGCTCTCCGACGATCCGGCCCTGTGGGGCAAGCAGGTCGACGACGAGCGCTACGCCCTGGTGGCCCGCGCCGAACCGCCGCACCGGCACACCGAGGTCGTCGATGTGCATCTGATCCTCCGCCGCGGTCCGGACGTCCTGCTCGCCCGCCGGGCCAATACCGGCTACGCGGACGGGCTGTTCAACGGCCCGTCCGGACACGTCGAGGACGGTGAGGACGTCCGCGAGGCGATGATCCGCGAGGCCGCCGAGGAGATCGGTGTCGAACTCGACCCGGACGAGCTGCGGGTCGCCCTGGTCATGCAGCACAGAGGCCCCGGCGGCAGTCCCAGGACCGGCTGGTTCTTCGAGGCGGAGTACGACCCCGGCCGCCCGCCGTACAACCGCGAACCGGACAAGTGCTCCGAGCTGGCGTGGTTCCCGCTGGACGCCCTTCCGGACGACATCGTCGCCTACTGCCGGGCGGGACTCGACGGCTACCGCGCGGGGGAGCACTTCCTGATCCACTGGCACGAGGACGGCGACACCGTGGCGTACCAGCCGCACGCGATCCGCCGTGCCGTCCCGCTGCCGGCCGGCGGGGCCCGCACCGGCGGGGTGCACCACATCGAACTGTGGGTGCCCGATCTGCCGGCGGCCGAACAGGGGTGGGGCTGGCTGCTCGGCGAGCTGGGCCATGTCCCGTACCAGCGATGGGAACACGGGCGGAGCTGGCGGCGCGGCGACAGCTATGTGGTGGTCGAGCAGTCACCCGATCTGACCGGGGGGACGCACGACCGCCGCCGCCCCGGGCTCAGCCACCTGGCGTTCCACGTCCGGGACCGGGCCACCCTCGACGCACTGGTGGCCGGGGCCCCGGAGCACGGCTGGCGGCCGCTCTTCCCGGACCGTTACCCGCACGCGGGCGGTGACGGGCACATCGCCGCCTATCTGGAGGACGCGGCGGGGTACGAGGTGGAGCTGGTCGCCGGAATCCAGCAAGCCCGCCCGGCGCCGGAGGACCCGGCGCCGCACACCGATGTATGGGCGCGGCGCCGGGACTAGAGCTTGCGGCTTTCACTCACAGGGTGCGCTCAAGGCGGTCGGCCATCAGCCGGACGAAGCGCGACGGGTCGCCCAGTTCGCCGCCCTCGGCCAGCAGCGCCAGGTCGTGGAGGAGTTCGGCCGTCTCCTCCAGGCCGGTGCCGGCATCCTCGCCGCGTTCGCCGTGTGCCCGGTTGAGACCGCTGACCAGCGGGTGCTCCGGGTTGAGTTCGAGGATGCGCTTCACGTGCGGGACGGGCTGGCCCATGGCGCGGTACATGTTCTCCAGGGCCGGCGTCACATCGTGCGTGTCCGAGACGATGCAGGCGGGCGAGACGGTGAGACGCGCGGAGAGCCGTACCTCCTTGACGGTCTCGCTCAGCCGGTCCGTCATCCAGGCGAGCAGATCCGCGTACTCCTGCTGCCGGTTCTCGCGCTCGGTCGCGGCCTCCTTCTTCTCCTCCTCGGTGCCGAGGTCGACCTCGCCCTTGGCGACGGACCGCAGCTTCTTGCCGTCGAACTCGGGCTCGGCCTCGACCCACACCTCGTCGACGGGATCGGTCAGCAGCAGCACCTCGACGCCCTTGGCCCGGAACGCCTCCATGTGCGGGGAGTTCTCGATGGCCTGCCGGGACTCGCCCGTGAGGTAGTAGATGTGCTCCTGGCCGTCCTTCATCCGCTCCACGTACTGCCGCAGCGTGGTCGGCTCGTCCTTGTCGTGGGTCGTGGCGAAGGAGGCGACACCGAGGATGGCGTCACGGTTCTCGAAGTCGCTCAGCAGCCCCTCCTTGAGGACGCGGCCGAACTCCCGCCAGAACGTGGCGTAGCGCTCCGGGTCGGCGGACATCATGTCCTTGACCGTCGACAGCACCTTCTTCGCCAGACGCCGGTGCATCAACTGGATCTGGCGGTCCTGCTGGAGGATCTCGCGCGACACGTTGAGCGACAGGTCCTGAGCGTCGACGACGCCCTTGACGAAGCGCAGGTACGGCGGCATCAGCGCTTCGCAGTCGTCCATGATGAAGACGCGCTTCACATAGAGCTGGATGCCGCGCTTGTACCCCTGCATGAACAGGTCCTGGGGCGCGTGCGACGGGATGAAGAGCAGTGCCTGGTACTCGAAGGTGCCCTCCGCCTGCAGCCGGATGGTTTCGAGCGGGGCGATCCAGTCGTGGCTGATGTGCTTGTACAGCTCGTGGTACTCGTCGTCCGTGACCTCGTCGCGCGAGCGCGCCCAGAGGGCCTTCATCGAGTTGAGGGTCTCGGGTTCGCGCGGGGCGTCGTCGGCCCCTGCCCCGGAGTCCGCGGCGTCGTCGGCAGCGGTCTCCGGGGCCATCCTGACGGGCCAGGTGATGAAGTCCGAATACCGCTTGACGATCTCCCTGATCTTCCAGGGAGAGGTGTAGTCGTAGAGTCGGTCATCGGCGTCCTCCGGCTTGAGCCGGAGTGTGACCGAGGTGCCCTGGGGAGCGCCGTCGACGGTCTCGATCGTGTACGTGCCCTCGCCGGTCGACGCCCAGCGGGTGCCCTGGCTCTCGCCCGCGCGCCGGGTGAGCAGCGTGACCTCGTCGGCCACCATGAAGCTGGAGTAGAACCCGACACCGAACTGGCCGATCAGCCCTTCGGCCGCGGCGCTGTCCTCGGCCTCCTTGAGCTCTCGCAGGAACTTCGCTGTGCCCGAGTTCGCGATGGTCCCGATGAGCTGGACCACTTCGTCGTGCGACATCCCGATGCCGTTGTCCCGCACGGTCAGCGTACGGGCCTGCTTGTCGGTCTCGATGTCGATGTGGAGGTCGGACACGTCCGCGCCGAGCGAGTCGTCGCGGAGTGCTTCGAGCCGCAACTTGTCGAGCGCGTCGGAGGCGTTGGAGACGAGTTCGCGCAGGAACACGTCCTTGTTCGAGTAGATCGAGTGGATCATCATCTGCAGAAGCTGGCGCGCTTCCACCTGAAACTCGAACGTCTCAGTGGGCATATCCGTGATTCCTTCTCAGGTCACCGGGTGGGGAACTGACCTGAGCACTGTAGATCAACTGGGCATCGCGGGAACTGCGTTCCGACAGTCAGGGGTGTCCGTCGTGCGGTTCCGGCGGAAAGGCCGGACCGGACTCGCGGAAATCCAGTACAAAACGGGCGCGCCCTCCCTGGATGTGCTGACGGATACAGCATCCGGGTCCTGTGGGCCCCGCCATGCCGAACCTTCCGTCTTGCCGCGGCCATCGAGCCGACGGCTGACGGAAATAGTGGATGGGGCTCCGGGCGGACCGTACAGCGGTTCGCCCGGAACCCGGAACGAGTACCTCCGCCGGTCAGTCCAGCAGCGTCGCGAGGCCCTCCGCGCGGGCGAGGTTTTCCAGCTCGTCCAGCGCCCGGCGGGCCGCATCGGCCGCCGCCGGATCGCGTTCGGCGAGACCGCTCTCCTCGAATTCGTCCTCGTCCAGCCGGAGTACGGACGAGCCGTCCGCCGACACCCACAGATCGAGATCCAGGTCCTCGACCAGAAGTTCCGCGTTCCGCAGCACGGCGGGACGGGTGATGTCGCAGTACCAGCCCTTGAGTTCGCCCGCGCCGGTACGGACCTCCTTCACGGCGAACCAGCGGTCGCGCCAGTAGTGCTCGGTGAACACGTCGCCCGGCTCGAACCGTACGAAGCCGAAGTCACGGACCCCCGGCGCCGCCCAGGGCGCACGCACCGTCACCCGGTTGCCGTCGTCGCGGACCACATCCGCCGGGTAGCGGATCTTGGTCCGTCCGGCCTTCACCAGGGCGACCACCAGCGCGGTCTCAGCCGAGCTTGCGGACATACCGCACCTCCGTGGCACAGATCTCGTAGCCGAACCATCGATTGACCGCCAGCATCGGACCGTTGTCCGCGTCATTGCCGGTGTACGCGTCCGTGTACCCGGCGGCGCGCGCCCGGTGCAGCGAGTCGTTCTTCGCGAGCCTGGCCAGGCCCCGGTTGCGGTAGGCCCGGCGGGTTCCGGTCATCCCCGACATGTAGCGGGTCAGACCGTCGGTCTGCACCGCGCTGAACGCCGCCACCTTCCCGTCGGCCACCACGACCGAAGTCAACTCGTGGTCGAGCCCGGGGTGGCGCCAGATCTGATTCAGCCAGTCCTCGTAGTCGGACAGTTCGGCCGGGGTGTCGCTCGGCTCGTCGGCCGTGGTCTCGGCGTCCGCCTCGAAGAGCGGACGCGGATCGTCCGCGAAGTCCGCGGCGGTACGCAGCTCGACGTCCCCGGGGAGTTCCTGACGGGGCGGCAGCGAGCCGTTGGCCAGATCGAGGTGGAGGAAATGAGCCGAGCGGCTCGGCGCGTAGCCGCGCTTCTCGGCGAACGCGCGGTTCGACGGGGTGTCGAGCACCCAGGTGTAGATCGCGAGCGCTCCCTCCCGCGCCAGGTACTCCTCGGCCGTGTTCAGCAGCAACCCACCTGCCCCGTGCCCGGTGCGGTCCGGATGCGTGTACGGATTGCAGAACGCCTGGCCGGGTTCGGGGCTGTCGTGGACGAGACCGACCTGTGCGGTCCCGATGAGCTCACCGTCCTCCTCGGCGACCAGCAGCCGGTAGCGCTTGTCGGGATGGGCGGAGGCCAGATCGAAGGTGACCTGCTCGGGAGTCGTCACCATGTAGGGCAGTGCGGCACGCCGGACCTGCACCCAGGCCTCTGCGTCGGCGGGCAGGAAGTGGCGAACGAGGACAGTCATGGGCCGGACGTTACGCGTGGTCCCGCACGGGGCGCCGCTGATTTTCCGGCGGTGGGGGACAATCGGCGCGTGACCCTGAAGATCGCCCTTGACCCGGATTCCGGTACCGCCCCGTACGAGCAACTGCGCACGCAGATCTCCGAACTGGCCCGCTCCGGCGCGCTGCCCGTCGGATTCAGACTTCCGACCGTACGCGGCTTCGCCGAGGAGCTCGGCCTCGCCGCGAACACCGTCGCCAAGGCGTACCGGGCGCTGGAGGCCGACGGGGTGATCGAGACCCGTGGCCGCAATGGCACGTTCATCGCCGCTGCCGGTGATGCGGCGGACCGGCATGCGGCGGCCGCGGCGCAGGAATACGCGGAGCAGGCCCGGCGACTGGGCCTGTCCCGGTCCCAGGCGCTGTCCCTGGCCGAGGACGCCGTACGGGCGGCGTACGCGGCGCGATGAGTCGGGGGCCCGGGCGGGGCAAAGCCCGGCGCCGTCCGGCCGCCGGTCTGCCCTCAAGCGCCGGACGGGCTTGAAGGGCGCCCTCAAGTGCCGGACGGGCTTGGTCTTGCCGGGCTCAGAGGTACAGGCCCGCGTCCGCACCGGAATCCTGCTTCGGCACCGACGCGGGACCGCTGCCGCGCCGCAGCGCGTACAGCTCGGCGAGCGTGGCGCCCTCGCGGCCCAGCCCTTCCTCCGTACCCAGCCAGGCCGCCGCCTCCTTGCGGGTCAGTGAGCCCACTTCGATCCTGGCGAGGCAGCGGCCGGGCCTGACCACGGCCGGGTGGAGCCGCTCCAGGTCCTCGTTGGTGGTGACACCCACCAGCACATTGCGGCCCTGGCCCAGCAGCCCGTCGGTGAGGTTCAGCAGCCGGGACAGCGCCTGGCCCGCCGTGTGCTTGGCCTCGCCGCGGATCAACTCGTCGCAGTCCTCCAGAAGCAGCAGTCGCCAACGGCCCTTCGCCGTGCCGTCGTCCTCACCGATCGCGATGTCCATCAGATAGCCGACATCGTTGAAGAGCCGCTCCGGATCGAGCACGCAGTCGACCTGGCACCAGTCCCGCCACGAGCGCGCCAGCGTGCGCAGTGCGGACGTCTTGCCGGTGCCGGGCGGGCCGTGCAGCAGGAGCAGCCGGCCGGCGATGTCGTCGGGCGTGACCTTCATCAGCCGGTCCATGGCATCGGCCACCGGTGACGTGTAGTTGTTGCGGACCTCGTCCCACGTACCGGCGGCGATCTGCCGGGTGGTGCGGTACGGGCCGCGGCGCGGGGACACGTACCAGAAGCCCATCGTCACATTCTCGGGCTGCGGTTCCGGTTCGTCCTGGGCGCCGTCCGTCGCCTGGCCGAGGATCCTCTGCGCCAGCTCCGGGCTGGTCGCGGTGACCGTGACATCGGCGCCGCGGTTCCACCGCGAGATGAGCAGCGTCCAGCCGTCGCCCTCGGCGAGCGTGGCGCTGCGGTCGTCGTCGCGGGCGGCGCGCAGCACCTTGGCGGCCGGGGGCAGCAAGGTGGCCCCTGCCTTGACGCGGTCGAGGGAGGAGCTGTGCGAGTACGGCTGCTCGCCCGTCGCGAAGCGGCCGAGAAACAGCGCGTCGACGACGTCGGACGGGGAATCGCTGTCGTCGACGGTGAGCCGGATCGGGAGAGCGGACTCAGGGTTGGCAGACATGACGCCCATGATCCGGCAAGGGGGCACCCGGCGCACCCAGGTTTCGCCACCTTTCTCCCTGCTTCCGGCGGCCGGACCGCGGACATGACGCGACCTCAGCGCGGCGCGCAGGAGAACTCATTGGGCAAACTTGGCATGGACACTTCCGGTGGGGGTGTGGGTACTGCTACCACGGACACGGCAGACCAGGCGGAGATCCTGCCGGTCGGTCCAAGGAGGTTCCATGAAAATGTCCAGACTCGTGACGTTCTCGTCCTCGCTCCTGCTCGGTGCCGTACTCGCCCTGACCGGAGCGGCCACCGCCAACGCCGCACAGTCTGTTCAGGGCGTCGACTACGTCGCCCTCGGCGACTCGTACTCCTCGGGTGTCGGATCCGGCAGTTACGACAGTGCCAGCGGTGACTGCAAGCGCAGCACCAAGGCCTACCCCGCACTCTGGGCCGCCGCCAACTCGCCCTCGTCCTTCGGCTTCACCGCTTGCTCCGGTGCCCGCACGGGTGATGTCAAGGCCAACCAGCTCGGCCCCCTCAGTGCCTCGACCGACCTCGTCTCGATCTCCATCGGCGGCAATGACGCGGGTTTCTCCGACGTCATGACCACCTGTGTCCTCCAGTCGGAGGCCACCTGCCTCAGCCGGATCGCCACGGCCCGCAGCTATGTCGACACCACCCTGCCCGGCAACCTCGACTCGGTGTACACGGCGATCCGGACCAAGGCGCCGTCCGCTCATGTCGTCGTCCTCGGCTACCCGCGCTTCTACAAGATCGGTGGCAGCTGTGTCGTCGGCCTGAGCGACAAGGTGCGCACCGCGATCAACGGTGCCGCCGACTACCTCAACGCGGCGACCGCCAAGCGCGCCGCCGACCACGGCTTCACCTTCGCCGATGTCGCGGGGAACTTCACCGGGCACGAGATCTGCTCCGGAAGCGCCTGGCTGCACAGCCTCAACTGGCTCAACATCGGTGAGTCGTACCACCCCACCGCAGCCGGACAGTCGGGCGGCTACCTGCCCGGCCTCAACTCGGCTGTCTGACCCCCCACCCAGTACATGCGCCGGGCCCGTTCAGCCGTCTGACGGGTAGGGGGCCCCGTACGCAGGGGTCTCCGTCCGGCGCCCCGTCGATTCATCGCGGGCGAACCACTTCCGTTCTGTCCAACTCGCCCTGGAATCGGGCGGATTCAGAGGTCGGTCGTCAGCCTCCGTATGTGTGTGCTCAATCCTGCGACCGGGATACACGGGTGTCGTCGCGGGGGGATAGGGTTAACCTGCCCGGGCCGGGTGCCCTCGTACGGGTGGGGAGTGACATGGAACAGATAACGATGCGCAGCAGGCCGCGTGTGCCTGCCATCACGTGCGGGAGCAGTGCGACGAGTTCGCGCCTCGACCGCCATCTCGCGGTGCTCGGCGGACCTGCCGTCCCGCAGCGGGAGGCCGCGGAGGCGACGCTGCTGATGCGTGAGCTCACCTCACGCGATGCCGCCCACAGCCGTCGGAGCAAGAGTGCGCGGGTCTCGCTCTTCGCGCCGCTGCGGCGGCTGCGACGCTCGCTCTTCGGTAGCCGCCACTGACTCGACGGCCCGTCACGACCGCGCTTCGGTCCACCGCCCGGGCTCCCCGGCCAGGGTCCGTCGCCCAGGCCCCCCGCTCGGGGCCGCGCAGGCGATCACACCGTCCCGGCGCTGCGCTGCTGTCTGCTCTCCCGTCATCCCCAGGGCTCGCAGCAGCGCTTCGGTGTGTTCGCCGGGCACAGCGGAACACCGCTCGGCAACAAGAGCGCGCTGGACGACGCCGTGATGATGGCGACCATGTCGGAGTTCCTGCGCGAGCAGAATCTCGAGCCCTCTACCGCGCCGTGGTGCGGCAGGAGTGCGACAACTTCGCCGCAGCCACGGAACCGGACTCTTCGCTGGAGCCGTCCCCTGGCTGCGGTCGTTCATCGCCGGTTTCGTGACGTACGTACTGGGGCACCGCAAGGTCTGTCTCGCCCTGGTCCGCGGTGCCGCCGGCAGTCACCCCGCGGTGGAGGACATCGTGGAGGGGACCAGGGACACCCTCGCCCGGCGGGTGGAGGAGGGGCAGCGGCGGCTCGGGATGCCCGGCTCGCCCCGGCTCTCCATCGCCACGCGGGCGTGGATGGCGTTCGCCGAGGAGGCCGTGACCAACTGGCCGCTGGGCGAGCCGGACGCGCTGACGGAGCTTGGTGCCTTCCTGGAATCCGGCTTCATCAGCCTGCTCGGCACCCTGGACCGGCCCGCCACGCTGCCCCGGTGAGCGCGGCGCGCGGTGGCGGTCACTCGCCGCCGCGCGCGTAACGCCGCACGGACAGCGGCACGAACACCGCGAGGAGCACCACCGACCAGGCGAGCGTTCCGGCCACCGGGTGGGCGACCGGCCAGGCCGCGTCGGCGGCCGGGGACGCGTTGCCGAACAGTTCGCGGGTGGCCGAGGCCATGGCGCTGATCGGGTTCCACTCCGCGACCGTCCGCAGCCAGCCCGGCAGATTGTCGGTCGGGATGTACGCATTCGACAGCAGCGGCAGGATGAAGGTGGCGCTGCCCAGCTGACCGGCAGCCTCCTCGTTGCGGATCAGCAGACCCAGCCAGCAGCCCAGCCAGGACGTGGCGAACCGGAGGAGCAGCAGCAGCCCGAAGGCGCCCAGGGCGGCGAGCGGGCCGCCCTCGATCCGCCAGCCGACCGCGAGTCCGACCAGGATCAGCGGAATCATGCCGAGGGCCGTGGTCAGCAGATCGGCCGCGGTCTGGCCGAACGGTACGGCGGCGCGGCTCATCGGCAGCGTACGGAGCCGGTCCATCACCCCGCGGTGGCAGTCCTGTGAGGCCTGGAACATCCCGACCATGATGCCGTTGGCCGCCGTCGCCGCCAGCAGGCCCGGCACCAGGAACGCGCGGTACTCCTGGCCGGGCACGGCCAGGGCGCTGCCGAACACGTACCCGAAGAACAGCAGCATCGTGATCGGCATGGTCTGGGTCAGGATCATTACGCCCGGCGCTGCTTTGATCCGCTGCAGATGGCGGCCCAGCATGGCCAGGGCATCGGAGATCGGGGTGCTTGTGGCGGGCGCGACAGACTGATGCTCGTGGATCAGTGCGGTGCTGCTCATGCTGCCGTCTCCTTCAGGGGCGGGGAGGTGCGGCCGTCGCCGCGGTCGGTCAGGCGGAGGAAGACCTCGTCGAGCGTCGGCGGGCGCAGGCTCGCGTCGATCACCGGTACTCCCGCCGCGTCGAGTTCGCGGACGATGCGGGGAAGGGTGAGCGTGGTGCCGGTCGCGACGGCGCCCACGGTGCGGCGCTCGTGGTCGAGTACCGGTTCGGTGCCGGTGAGCTGATCGAGGACGCCTGCCGCCGGCACCAGCGCCGATTCATGGGAGACGACCACTTCGGCGTAGCTGCCGATGCGGGCCTTCAGCTCGGTGGGGGTGCCGCGATGGGCGGCTCGGCCATGGTCGATCAGCACGATGTCGTCGGCCAGCTGATCGGCCTCCTCCAGATACTGCGTGGTGAGCAGGACGGTCGTGCCCCGGCCGGCCAGTTCCCGTACCGCCGCCCAGATCTGGTTGCGGCTGTGCGGGTCGAGTCCGGTGGTCGGCTCGTCCAGGAAGAGCACCCGCGGGCGGGTCAGCAGACTGGCGGCGAGGTCGAGGCGGCGGCGCATGCCGCCCGAGTAGGTACGGGCCGGGCGGTCGGCGGCCTCCGTCAGCTCGAAGCGCTCCAGGAGTTCGTCGGCGCGGGTGCGCGCGGCCTCGCCGCGGAACCGGAGCAGCTTGGCGAAGAGCCGCAGATTCTGCCGGCCGGACAGCTCGCCGTCGACCGAGGCGTTCTGCCCGGTGACGCCGATCGCCGCGCGCACCGCGCCCGCCTCGCGCACCACGTCGTGGCCCGCCACCCGGGCGCTTCCGCCGTCCGGGGCCGTCAACGTGGTGAGGACCCGGACGGCGGTGGTCTTGCCTGCGCCGTTCGGCCCCAGCACTCCGCAGACGGTGCCTTCGGCGACCGCGAGATCGAGTCCCCGCAGCGCATGGACGTTGCCGTAGTGCTTCTCCAGACCTTCACTAAGTACAGCGTACGTAGTTGTCATACGGCCACCGTACCGCACTACGTACGGTGTACGTAACTACGATGGTGGGAGAGGTGATGATCAATGGTGGGGCGACCCGCAGTACCCGAAGTGATCTGGGCGCGCCCCGAGCGTGCGGGCCGCGGCCCCAAGCCCGCTTTCAGCCGCGCCGACATCGCGGCAGCCGCCGTCCGCATCGCCGATGCGGAGGGTTTCGACGCGGTGTCCATGCGGAAGGTCGCGGCGGAGCTCGGCTGCGGCACGATGTCGCTCTACAACTACGTGCCGCGCAAGGAGGACCTGTACGAGCTGATGCTCGACGCGGTCAGCGGCGGGTACGAGTTCCGGGAGCCGTCCGGCGACTGGCGCGCCGATCTCATCGCACTGGCCCATCAGGCCCGCGAGATGATGCGCCGCCACACCTGGGTGCCCCGGCTGATGTCACCCGTGTACGGCTTCAGCCCGAATGCCCTGCGGTATCTGGAGTACTCGCTCAGCTGCCTGGACGGGGTCGACGCGCGATTCGGCGAGAAGATGGAACTCATCGCCATGGTCACCAGTGTGGTCACCACCTATGCGGCCAACGAGATCGACACGGCGGAGCGCAGCCGGTCGCTGCCCTGGTCCGAGGAGCAGGAGCACGCCGTGCGCACCGGCTATCTGATCAGCCAGATCGCGACCGGGAAGTATCCGCGGATGGCGGCGGCATTCGCCGAGGACTCCGGGCCGATCGATCTGGACGGGGTCTTCGACCGGGCGCTGCGCCGGGTGCTGGACTCCTTCGACCGGTAGCGAGTGGGGCCAGGGTGCCCGGTCACAGGAGCGCGAACTGCCCGTCCGGGCCCTCCTCCTGATGGTCGAGCACCGATGCGGGCCGCCGGGTCGCGGCCGGGACCGGCAGGACGCCCGCCGCGCGCAGGTCGTCGGCCGTGATCTGCGGGCCTTCGGCCAGGCCCTCCTGCCGTGGCCGGAGTCCGTCGAGCAGGGCGAGCACGGTGATCAGTTCCAGCAACTCCGAGGTCCACTCCTGGGGCCAGGCCCGGGGCCTGACCGCTTCCAGGCCGTCCAGGTCCTCCGCTCCGGCCGTCGCCGTACGGCGCTCGAACCACAGCTCCAGCATCCGGACTCCGCCCACCCGGAACTCCCATGCCCCGGCCGGCACGGGCGAGATGCGGCCCGTGTCCAGCGTCAGCGTCTCGTCGTCGGGGTCGTACTCCAAGGCGGTCGGTACGGGCGGAACCGCGGCCCGCACATAGGGGCGCCGCCCACCGGGCAGCCGCGGGCGCTCACCACCCCGGGCGCCGCGCAGCTGCAACCGCAGCAACTCCTGCCCCAGCTCCACCCCCGCCGACCAGCGCTCCGTGTCGGCGGGCAGCGGCACCACGCACCCGGCCGGGGAAGGGCGGGCCGCCGCGAGTGTCCACGCCAGCACGGACCGATCGGTGACCGCATCCCCGTGGCGGGCCCGCAGCAGCGCGAGCAGCCCAGGGGCCAGATTGGGTTCGAGACCGCCGGGGCGCCGGTACAGCGGCCGGATGCGGCCCGGCCGGCCGGCGGGGGAGTGGCCGTCCGGCAACAGCGCCGTCACGGAGAGGGCGGGGCCGGGGTCCTGCGGTACGTAACCGTGCTCGACGGCGAAGAGCTGGTGCCCGTCGGCGACTCGCCACAGCTCGGGGCGCGCAGCATCGATCAGCCGGTGATCGGGGAGCAGCCACTGTTCGTCGAACGGGCCGTGCAGGATCCGTACCGGCTCGGGGCACGGTCCGGTCTCCCGGGCGAACCGGCCGGTGGAGGTGGCCTGTCCGGGGAGCGCCGCCACCGGGGTCTGCGGGGTACGGGAACGGGTGGGCCGGAACAGCCGCTCGCGTTCGGCGGCCTCCGCCCGAACCAGCCGCTCCCAACGGGCCTTGAGCGAACCGGCGTCCGGGGCGGTCACCCAGGGGCGCCCGGTCCGCAGAGGCCGTACGGACCATGGCATGAGGTCGTCGAGCAGCGGGATGTCGTCGTCCCCGCCGGCTCCGGCCGCCGCCCGTGCTGCCACCGTGTCGTCCTCCCCGTCGCCACGCCGCCTTTAGGGCCGGTCCGGCGGAGCACGGCCGGGGTCGCGATGCGCCCTGTCCGTGCTCCACCGGACCGGCCCTGGCATCGTAACGGCGCCGGAGGGCGGGCCGTCAGTGCGCCTCCACCGTCACCGAGAAGGAGAACCGGTCCCCCCGGTAACGGATCTGCGCCACATCCACCACCCGGCCGCTCTCGTCGTACGTCACGCCCGTGTAGAACAGGATCGGGCTCAGCAGCGGCACCTGGAGGAGCCCGGCGGTGGCCGGGTCGGCGAGGCGCGCCTCGACCGTGTCGGTGATGCGCGCGATCCGGACACCGACCCGGTCACGCAGCACCTTGGTCATCGGCCAGCGTTCGAGATCGGCCACATCGAGCCGGGCCGCGACCTCGGGATGCACCGCGTTCTCCGCCCAGTTGGTGGGCTCGTCGCTCTCCCCGTCGCGGCGCAGCCGGCGGTAGCTGACGACTTCCGCGCAGTCGGAGAAGTACTCGGTGAGGTCTCCCGGCACGGCGACCGGACCATGGCCGAGGACCACGGTCCGCTCACCCGACTGCTGGGCCACGATCGCATCGATCGAGCCCAGCAGCCGGACCGGTGACACCCGGCGGGCGCGCGGCTCGATGAAAGTGCCGCGCCGCCGGTGCCTGCTGATCAGCCCCTCCGCCTCCAGCTCCTTGAGCGCCTGGCGCATCGTCAGGACGCTGACGCCGTAGTGCGCGGCGAGCTGTTCCTCGGTCGGCAGCCGCGCCGACGCGTCCTTGGTGCGGCCCAGTATCGAGGCGCGCAACGACTGCGAGACCTGGTACCAGAGCGGCAGTTTGCGGTTCAGGACCAGCGAATCGGGGGCGAAGGCATGCCCCTGGGGCATCTTGGACATCTGAGGCACCTGGGTCACCTGGTCTCTCCGTACTGCGACACAGCGGACGCGACGACGCGGGGGCCGAGAAGCGGCGTCGTTGCCTACGGCCTGAAGTTGCGGCTCAGACCCTGCCACACGTCGTCGTAGCCACGCTGCAGATGGCCGGCGGTCGCCGCCTGCCCGGTCGCCGTCACCGGCCAGCGGGTCTCGAACATGAAGGCGAGACCGTCGTCGATCTTCTGCGGCTTCAGCTCCGCCTCGCTCGCCCGGTCGAAGGTCTCCCGGTCCGGGCCGTGCGCCGACATCATGTTGTGCAGCGAGCCGCCGCCCGGGACGAAGCCGCCCTTGCCGGCCGTCTTCGCGTCGTACGCGCCCTCGATCAGGCCCATGTACTCGCTCATCACATTGCGGTGGAAGTACGGCGGCCGGAAGGTGTCCTCGCCGACCAGCCAGCGCGGCGCGAAGACGACGAAGTCGACGCCGGCCAGACCGGGGGTGTCGGACGGAGAGGTCAGCACCGTGAAGATCGACGGGTCGGGGTGGTCGTAGCTGATCGAGCCGATGACATTGAAACGGTGCAGGTCGTAGACGTACGGGGTGTGGTTGCCGTGCCAGGCGACCACATCGAGCGGCGAGTGGTCATAGGTTGCGGACCAGAGGTTCCCGCAGAACTTGTTGACCACCTCCACCGGGCGGTCGTCGTCCTCGTACGCGGCGACGGGGGCGAGGAAGTCCCGGGCGTTCGCCAGGCCGTTGGCGCCGATCGGGCCGAGGTCGGGCAGGGTGAACGGCTGGCCGTAGTTCTCGCAGACATAGCCGCGGGCGGTGGCATCCAGCAGCTCCACGCGGAAACGGACACCGCGCGGGATCAGTGCGATGTGCCCCGGTTCGGCGCGCAGCAGGCCCAGTTCGGTACGGAGCAGCAGGCCGCCCCGCTCCGGGACGATCAGCAGCTCGCCGTCCGAGTCGCTGAACACCCGGTCGGTCATGGACGAGTTGGCGTGATAGAGGTGCACGGCCATGCCGCTGCGCTGCGTCGCGTCGCCGTTGCCGCCGAGGGTCCACAGACCGGCCAGGAAGTCCGTCCCGGCCGCGGGCTCGGGGAGCGGATCCCAGCGCAGCCGGTTGGGGTCGGGCGCGGATTCGGTGAACGGGGCGGTGCGCACTGCGCCGTTGTCGATGCGGACGAACGGGGGATGAGCGGCCGACGGGCGGATCCGGTAGAGCCAGGAACGGCGGTTGTGCGCCCGCGGTTCGGTGAAGGCCGAGCCGCTCAGCTGCTCCGCGTAGAGCCCGAGGGGCGCGCGCTGAGGCGAGTTGCGGCCGTGCGGCAGCGCTCCTGGCACTGCCTCCGAGCTGTGTTGATTGCCGAAACCGGCGGAATGCTCAAGCCCTTCCGCGGTCTTCCTCGCCTGCTCGATGCCGCTCATGTGCGCTCCTGGTGCCGAAGGAATCCTATGGACAACCGTAGGAATCGGATCGGTGCGCGTCAACGGCATTCGTGGTGCACAGGGGGTTCCAAAAGTTGAACAATGCTCTACTCTCGCGCACATGTCGTGGACACGAAGACTTCTGGTGGTCCTGGCGGCGCTCGCCGTCGCCCTCCTCGCGGCTCCGGCCGCCCAGGCGCACGAGGAACGTCCGGTCACCCTGCCCGACGGAACCGGCAGCGTCCCCGTGTACCGCACCGGCGAACCGGATCTGCTGGTCTGCAAGAGCGACCGGGCGGACTTCGAGCGCCGCATATCCGGCTTCCCCGACGAGCTGCGGGCCCGGAACCTGCAGCTGTTCGACCGCTGCCAGAAGTCCGGCTACCGCCATCTGCAGCAGGCCGTCGACGCGGTCGGCAGGCCCGGCATGAACATCGCGATCCTGCCCGGCCTGTACGAGGAGGAGCCCTCACTGCCCAAGCCGGCGGGGGAGTGCACTCGCCTGAAGGCGCCCAACTCCAAGCTCGGCTACCAGATCCTGTCCTACGCGCAGCAGGCGCAGTGCCCGCACAACCAGAACCTGGTGGCGATCCTCGGCAAGAAGAACCTCCAGATCGAGGGGACGGGCGCCGAGCGCACGGATGTCGTCATCGACGCCAAGTACCAGAAACTCAACGCGATCCGCGCGGACGGCTCCGACGGCATCTACTTCAAGAACTTCACCGCCCAGCGCACCACTTTCAACTCCCTGTACGTCCTGGCGCAGGACGGATTCGTCATCGACTCCGTCCTCACCCGGTGGAACGACGAGTACGGCTTTCTGACCTTCGCGAGCGACCACGGGCTGTACAGGAACTGCGAGTCGTACGGAAACGGCGACTCCGGCATCTACCCCGGTAGCGCGTCCGACATCAACGACGGGTACGGCTACAAGGTCCCGCGCTACTCGATCGAGATCACCGGCTGCCGCAGCCACCACAACATGGTCGGCTACTCCGGCACCGCGGGCGACTCCGTCTACGTTCACGACAACGAGTTCGACCACAACATGGGCGGCGCCTCGATGGACAGCGCCTTCCCCGGCCACCCAGGACTGCCGCAGAATCACGCCCGCTTCGAACGCAACCTGATCCACGACAACAACGCCGACTACTACCCGTATGTCGCCGACGGGACCTGCGCCAAGCCGCCCGTGGACCGCGGCTACGAGGACGGGGTCGTCTGCCCGCAGATCTCCATGCCGCCGGGCTCCGGCATCATCACCGCCGGCGGCAACTGGAACCTGTACGAGAACAACTGGATCTACGGGCAGCAGCGCGCCGCCTTCTTCCTGACCGCGGTCCCCGCCTTCATCCGCGGCGAGAGCGCGCTGTCCAAGCAGGCCGACACCTCCCACCACAACCGGTATGCGGGCAACCACCTCGGCACGGACAAGGCGGGCAACTCCCGGCCCAACCGAACCGACGTGTTCTGGGACGGCCAGGGCGACGGCAACTGCTGGCAGTCGGACACCGGGCCGTCCTCCCCGCGCACCCTGCCCACCTGCGGCTCCGAGCGCGGCGCCGTGTCCGGACGCACCGACCGGCTCGTCGGCGAACCGGTCAAACTCGCCCAACTGCTGGTCTGCGCCGACTACAACGTGCAGGCGCGACGGCTGCCGGCCGGCTGCGACTGGTACGGAGCACGTGGCATCGAGCGCATCGAGGTACAGGTGACGCTGGCGATCGCGGTGGTGCTCGCGCTGGTCGGCGGGGTGCTGTGGTGGCGCAGACTGCGCGGCAGCGGGCTCGCCACCGCGGTCACGGTGCTCGGCGCGACAGGCCTCGGGCTGGACGTGGCCGGATCGACGATGGGGCTGGCCTCCACCTATGTGCCCGCGCTGGCACTGCTGCTGACCGGGGTGTGGTGGACCGGGATCGGGCTGGTGCTGCGGGGCGGACGGCCCTGGCTGGGCTGGACCACGGTGGTCCTGGGTGCGCTCACCCTGCTCGACGCCGTCGACAAGGCCGTGTTCATGATCCCGTGGATTCCGCTCAGCCCGGCCTGGGTGCGTGGACTGCTCGGTGTGATCTGGGTGGTGTGGGCCGTCGTGGCCGCCGCCAGGCACGGCGAACGGGGAGCGTCGGGCGAACAGGAAGTGTCGGAGGAGGGCCCTGCTCCGGACGCGGGCGTGGACGCGCCTGCCGCTCCGGCCCCCGCTCCGGCCGTCGCTCCGGCCCCCGCCCCTGAAGGAGACGCATCGTGAAGGATTCCCGCAGGCGACTGCTGCCCGCCCGGCCGGGTGTCGCAGCCGTCACCGTGCTCACCGCAGGCGCGCTCGTGTTCGGTGCGAGCGCCTGTGGTGGGCGGGCCACCACCCACCACAAGCCCGGCACCAGCCATGAGCAGGCCAGCGGCAGCGTCGGCCGGCTCCTTGCCGCCGACGACGGCTCCGGCCACCGGCTGCGCCAGGTCGACGCCAAGGGCGCCCCCGCGGTGACGGTCGGCGTACGGCCGGACTCCGAGGACGGGTGGAACGTCCATCTCTCCGTACGGAACTTCCGGTTCACCCCGGACAGCGTCGGCGGCGCCGCTCTCCTCGGGCGCGGCCACGCCCGCCTCTTCCTCGACGGCCACCCCCTCGCCCGGGTCTACGGCTCCTGGTACCACCTCCCCGACTACCTCGTCCGCAGCGCCGGCGGCGGCGCCCGCCTCACCGCCCGCCTCTACGCCGACGACCACACCGCCTGGGCCGTGAACTCCGCCCCGATCCAGGCCACCACCTCCCTCACCACTGCCTCCGCACAGCCCACCGCCCCCGCGCCGCACCAACCGGAAACGCCCCGGCCCGACACGACCCTTGAGATCGTCGTCTCCCACGGCAAGGTCAGCCCCGCCCCCGGCCGCACCGAGATCAAGAAGGGCCGGATCATCGAACTCCGGGTCCGCAGCGACCACGCCGACACCCTCCACGTCCACGGCTACGACAAGGAGGCCCGGCTGCCCGCGGGAAAGACCGTCACCCTCACGTTCACCGCCGACCGCACCGGGCTCTTCGAAGTCGAGACGCATGAGTCCGACCTGCTCCTGACCCAGCTCGTCGTACGGTGAGCGTCCTCGCCCATGGCATCGGCGCCCAGCACGACCTTCCGCTGTCCCCCTTCTACGCCTTCGCCGGGGCCTTCGCCGCGCTCTTCGTCTCCTTTCTCGCGCTCGGCCTTCTCTGGTCCTCCTCCCGATTCCGCGGCGACCGGGCGGGCAGCCCGCTCCCGGGCGCCGTCCAGCGCCTTGCCGACGCGCGCCCCACCCGTATCGCCGTGCGCGTACTCGGACTGGCCGCCGCCCTGTTCGTCACGCTCCACCTCCTCCTCGGTCCGGACGACCCGGACCGCAACCCGGCCCCCGGCGCCGTCTACGTACTCCTCTGGGTCGGGCTCGTCCCCGCCTCACTCCTTCTCGGCCCCGTCTGGCGACTGCTGAACCCGCTCCGTACCGTCCACCTCCTCGGCTGCCGCGCGCTCGGCCGCGATCCCGCCGCAGGCCGCCCCCTTCCCGTACGCCTCGGTCTCCGGCCCGCCGCGGCCGGGCTCCTGGCCTTCACCTGGCTCGAACTCGTCGCCCCCGACCCCGCATCGACCACCGCCCTCCTCCTCTTCCTCTCCCTCAACGCCGCCGTCCACCTCGCAGGCGCCGCCCGCCACGGCGCCGGATGGTTCGACCACGCGGACGCCTTCGAGGTCTACTCGGGGCTGCTCGCCCGGCTCTCCCCGCTCGGCCGGCGCCCCGCCGACCACCGCCTCGTGCTCCGCTCCCCTTTCAACGGCCTCGATGCCACCCCGCAGACCCCCGGACTCGTCGCCACCGTCTGCGTCATGCTCGGCTCCACCGCCTACGACGGCTTCTCGGACGCCCCCTCCTGGATCGCCACGGTCCAGACCTCACCCCTGGGCCGCACCACCGCGGCCACGCTCGGACTCTTCGGCGCCGTCGCCCTCGTAGCCACCCTCTATGCCCTCTGCGCCGGCGTCACCCGGCTGATCTCCGGTCAACTCCGCCACCCCCTCACCGCCTTCGCGCACTCACTCGTCCCGATCGCCCTCGGCTATCTCATCGCCCACTACTTCACGCTCTTCGTCACCGAAGGACCACGCACAGTCATGGTGGCATCCGGCACCGACAATCCCGTCCCGCCCGAGCCGCCCCTGGGTCCGGGCGGCGTCGCCACGCTCCAGGTCGCAGCGATCGTCCTCGGCCACGTACTCGGCGTCATCGCAGCCCACGACAGGTCCGTGCGCCTCTTCCCGCCCGGCCGTGCCGTCGCGGGGCAACTCCCGCTGCTGGTCCTGATGATCACGTACACCATCGGCGGGCTGTCCCTGCTCATCGCGTGACGGCCGCACCGGCACCGACCGACCTGCCACCCGCAGAGGAGACCCACGGCATCATGGATCCCGTGCCCCATGCGAACACGAACCTCCGCCGCGCCCCCGTGCAGCAGCGCAGCGCCGAACGCCTCGCCCGGATACTCGACGCCTGTGCCGAACTCCTCGACGAGACCGGATACGAGCAGCTGTCCACCCGTGCCGTCGCCGTCCGCGCCGAGGTCCCCATCGGCTCCGTCTACCGGTTCTTCTCCAACAAGCGCGCGCTGACCGATGCGCTCGCCCGGCGCAACCTGGACAGCTACGCCGAACGCATCACCGCCCGCCTCGCCACCATCCCGGCCGCCGACTGGCGCAGCGCCATCGATGCCGTCCTGGACGAATACCTGGCCATGAAACGCTCCGTGGCCGGCTTCGCCCTCGTCGACTTCGGCGCTCCGGCCCCCGATGATGACCCGGCCGGTGACGCCAACCACCGGGTCGCCGGCCGGCTCACCGAACTGCTCTCCGGGCACCTCGGCCGGGCCCCCGACGAGGAGCTGCTCCGGACGATCCTGGTCTGTGTCGAGGCCGCCGACGCCCTCCTCCAACTCGCCTTCCGCACCGTCCCGTCGGGCGACCAGGCCATCGTCGGCGAGACCCGCGTCCTGCTCCGGGCCTACCTCGCACAAGTCCTCGACTGACCGCGAGGGCCGCGTCCCACGGCAAGCTCAAGGCGCTGCTCCGCCGCGGCGGCACCCTCACCGTCGTCGACCCGCGCCGCACCCGCACCGCCCGGGCTCCCCGTCCGGCCGCACCCGGCAAGGGCTTTGCCCTCGGGCGACGGCAGCCGGCTCGACCCGCTCTCCGGCACCGCCGTGCTCAACGGCATCCCGGTGGCGGTGACGCCCGCCGCGACACCCGACGACATGAGCCAGGGAGTGCCGCCGGTTGTGCCCATCACGTGATCACCGCGTTGACCTGGTGTTTTGCTCGTATTGCTCGCATGTCAACATCTTGTTAACGCTGCGAGGCGCGCCCTAACGTCATCCGCACCGCCGACTCCGGTGGGAGTTCAAGGGTGAGCGATAGGTATCCCATATGCTGACAATCCTCGGCTTTGCCATGATTGCGACCTTCCTGGTCCTGATCATGATGAAGAAGATGTCGCCGATCGCGGCGCTGGTCCTGATCCCCGCACTGTTCTGCGTCGCCGTCGGGAAGGGTGCGAAGCTCGGCGACTACGTCATCGAGGGTGTCGGCAATCTGGCCCCGACCGCCGCGATGCTGATGTTCGCCATCGTCTACTTCGGCGTGATGATCGACGTCGGCCTCTTCGACCCGATCGTGCGGGGCATCCTGCGCTTCTGCAAGGCCGACCCGATGCGGATCGTGGTCGGTACGGCGGTGCTCGCCGCGATCGTCTCGCTCGACGGTGACGGCTCCACCACCTTCATGATCACCGTCTCGGCGATGTATCCGCTCTACAAGCGCCTCAAGATGAGCCTGGTCGTGATGACCGGTATCGCCGCCACGGCGAACGGCGTCATGAACACCCTTCCCTGGGGCGGCCCCACCGCCCGCGCCGCCACCGCGCTCAAGCTGGACGCGGGCGACATCTTCGTCCCGATGATTCCCGCGCTCGGCGTCGGACTGGTCGCCGTCCTGCTCCTGGCCGTCGTGCTGGGCCGGCGCGAGCGCAAGCGGCTCGGCACGCTCACCCTCGACGAGGTGCTGACCACCGAGACGGTCACGGAGTCGGAGACGGTTCTCGTCGGGGCGGGCGGCGGCAGCGACCGTACCGGCAAGAGCTCCGGCGGAAGCGGAAGCGGAAGCGGTACGGGCACGGGCGCTGTCGGCGACGAGGCGGCGGACGCCGAAGCGGATGCGGACGAGGGCTTCAAGGGCCTGGACCCGGCCCGCGCCACCCTGCGCCCCAAGCTCTACTGGTTCAACGCGGGCCTCACCGTCGCCCTGCTCACCGCGATGATCATGGAACTGATGCCGATCCCGGTGCTCTTCCTGCTCGGCGCGGCACTCGCCCTCACCGTCAACTTCCCCCACATGCCCGACCAGCGGGCCCGTATCGCCGCCCACGCCGACAACGTCCTCAATGTCTCCGGCATGGTCTTCGCAGCCGCCGTCTTCACCGGCGTCCTCTCCGGCACCGGCATGGTCGACCACATGGCCGACTGGCTCGTCGGCGCGATCCCCGACGGCATGGGCCCGCACATGGCGATCGTCACCGGCATCCTGAGCATCCCGCTGACGTACTTCATGTCCAACGACGGCTTCTACTTCGGCGTCGTCCCCGTGCTCGCCGAGGCCGGTGCCGCCCACGGTGTCTCCCCGCTGGAGATCGCCCGCGCCTCCCTGGTCGGACAGCCGCTGCACATGTCGTCCCCGCTGGTCCCGGCCGTCTATGTCCTCGTCGGCATGGCGAAGGTCGAGTTCGGCGACCACACCAGGTTCACCGTCAAGTGGGCCGCGCTCACCTCACTCGTGGTGCTCTGCGCCGGACTCCTCTTCGGAATCATCTGACCGTGCCCCGTACACAAGAGCCCGGCAGGAGCTGGCTGCTGCGCCTCGTCATCGCCTTCGCCTTCGCGCAGGGGGCGGTGTCGATGGCGCGGCCCGCCGTCTCCTACCGGGCTCTTTCGCTGGGCGCGGAAGAGCGCGCCATCGGTGTGATCACAGGGGTGTACGCGCTCCTGCCGCTCTTCGCCGCCGTCCCGCTCGGGCGCAGGACCGACCACGGCCGGTGCGCACCCCTGCTGCCGATCGGCGTCGTCCTGATCGCAGGCGGCTGCGCCCTCAGCAGCAGGGCGGGCTCATTGACGGCGATGGCGGCCTGGAGCGGTGTGATGGGGCTCGGTCATCTCTGCTTCGTCATCGGCGCCCAGTCGATCGTCGCCCGGCAGTCGGCGCCGGCCGAACAGGACCGCAACTTCGGCCACTTCACCATCGGCGCCTCCCTCGGCCAGCTCATCGGTCCGATCGCCGCCGGGTATGTGATCTCCGAGCGGGACGGCGCCATGGCCCGTACGAGCGCACTCGCCCTGACCGTCTCGGCAGCCGTCGCCGCCATCTCCTTCGTCTCGCTCCGGCGCATCGAGCACCGCTCCGCGCCCACGGCCATGCGCGTGGATCCGGTCAGCAAGGTTCCCGTCGGACGCATCCTGCGCGCCCGCGGGGTTCCGGCCGGGATCTTCATCAGCCTCGCCGTGCTCTCCGCCACCGATATCCTCACTGCGTATCTGCCCGTCGTCGGCGAGCACCGGGGCATCGCCCCCGCCACCATCGGGCTGCTGCTCAGTCTGCGCGCCGCCGCCACCATCGCCTGCCGCCTGGTGATGACCCCGATGCTCCGCGTCCTCGGCCGCACAGCGCTGCTCACCACGACCTGTCTGCTGGCCGGAATGCTCTGCGCGGGCATCGCCCTGCCCGTACCCGTAGCAGCGTTGGCCGTGATGCTCGCCGTGCTCGGCTTCTGTCTCGGGGCCGGCCAGCCGCTGTCGATGACCACCGTCGTCCAGGCCGCCCCGGCGGAGGCCCGCTCCACCGCACTCGCTCTCCGGCTGACCGGAAACCGCCTGGGCCAGGTCGCCGCCCCGGCGTCCGCCGGTCTCATCGCCGGAGTGGCGGGCACCGCGGCGCCGTTCGTCATGCTCGGCGCACTCCTGCTCGCGGCGGCGGGGCTGGGGGTACGCGGCGGGCGTGCCAGAGAC
This sequence comes from Streptomyces sp. NBC_01224, assembly GCF_036002945.1. Lineage (NCBI taxonomy): Bacteria > Bacillati > Actinomycetota > Actinomycetes > Kitasatosporales > Streptomycetaceae > Streptomyces > Streptomyces sp. NBC_01224. The sequence goes on from NZ_CP108529.1 coordinate 7,179,934, forward strand.
GCCGAAGCGACCCCGGCCGTGCCGGCGCCCCGGTCCCGACAGCGCCCCGTGCACCGCAACCGCACCTGACAATTCCGCCGCACCCACCCCAGTGCGACGCAACCGTTGCGCGCACCGGCGGACAGGTCCCGCTCCTGGTCGATCTCGCGCACCTGTACGTCCTCGACCACCACGGCCGCCGGATCTGCCCACTGCCCAAGGACATCCCTGGTCTCGACGTCCAGGAGCACCGGTCGAATCGGGGCGGTTGACCTCAAGCCCACTGGAGGTCGTACGTTCCTCCCATGAGCATGGAAGCAACCGCGTGGACGCAGCTCCACAACGTCATGAACGCGCAAGCGGACCGACGCCCCTTCGACCGAGCCACCCTGCGGCGCATCGCCGCGTTCGCCCGTCCGCACCGGCGCCGGGTCGCCCTGTTCCTGATGCTGAGCGTGGCGACGGCGCTGCTCGCGGTCGCCACCCCCGTCCTCGCCGGCCGCGTCGTGAACGCGATCGTGACCGGCGAGGACGGGGGCACCGTCACACGGCTGTCCCTGCTCATCGCCGTGATCGCCGTCGCGGAGGCGGCACTCGGCCTGGTCAGCCGCTGGCTCTCGGCGAACCTCGGCGAAGGGCTGATCCTCGATCTGCGCACCGCCGTCTTCGACCATGTGCAGCGCATGCCGATCGCGTTCTTCACCCGCACCCGCACCGGCGCGCTCGTCAGCCGCCTCAACAACGATGTCATCGGCGCCCAGCGCGCCTTCAGCAACACACTCTCCGGCGTCGTCAGCAATGTCGTCACACTGCTCCTCACCCTTGGCGTCATGCTCTCCATCTCCTGGCAGATCACCGCGCTCGCACTGGTGCTGCTGCCGGTGTTCGTGCTGCCCGCGCGCCGCATGGGTACACGGATGGCGAGGCTCCAGCGGGAAGCCGCGGCCCACAACGCCGCGATGGGGACCCGGATGACCGAGCGCTTCTCCGCACCCGGTGCCACACTGATCAAGCTCTTCGGCCGGCCCGCCGACGAGTCCGCCGAATTCGCCGCCAGAGCGGGCAGGGTGCGCGACATCGGGGTGCGCACGGCCATGGCCCAGTCCGCGTTCATCACCGCCCTCACCCTCGTGTCCGCGCTGGCGCTCGCCCTGGTCTACGGGCTCGGCGGGTTCTACGCCCTGCGCGGGCAGCTGGACGCGGGCGCGGTCGTCTCCCTGGCCCTGCTGCTGACCCGGCTGTACGCGCCGCTCACCGCCCTTGCCGGGGCGCGCGTCGAGGTGATGAGCGCCCTCGTCAGCTTCGAGCGGGTCTTCGAGGTCCTCGACCTCAAGCCGCTCATCGAGGAGAAGCCGGACGCACGGACGGTCCCGGAAGGGCCGGTGTCCGTGGAGTTCGACGACGTACGCTTCGGCTACCCGTCCGCCGACAAGGTCTCCCTCGCCTCGCTCGAGGACGTCGCGGCCCTCGACACCCGCGGCGGCAGTGAAGTGCTGCGCGGGGTCTCCTTCCGCGCCGAGCCCGGCCGGACCGTGGCACTCGTCGGCTCGTCCGGCGCGGGCAAGTCGACCATCGCGCAACTGCTGCCGCGCCTGTACGACACGGACGAGGGCTCGGTACGCATCGGCGGCATCGACGTACGCGACCTGTCCGCCGACACCCTGCGTGACACCCTCGGCATGGTCACCCAGGACGGCCACCTCTTCCACGAGTCGGTCCGCGCCAACCTCCTGCTCGCCCGTCCGGAATCCACCGAGGAGGATCTCTGGGACGCGCTGCGGCGCTCACGCCTGGACGGTCTGGTCGCCTCGCTGCCCGACGGGCTCGACACAGTCGTGGGGGAACGCGGCTACCGCCTCTCCGGCGGCGAGCGCCAGCGGCTGACCATCGCCCGGCTGCTCCTGGCCCGCCAGCGCGTCGTCATCCTCGACGAGGCCACCGCCCACCTGGACAACACTTCCGAGGCGGCTGTCCAGGAGGCGCTCACCGAAGCGCTCGCCGGACGCACGGCAGTCGTGATCGCCCACCGGCTCTCCACCGTACGGGCGGCCGATCTCATCCTTGTCGTGGAGGACGGGCAGATCGTGGAGCGGGGCACCCACGAAGAACTCCTCGCGGCCGGCGGCAGGTACGAGGAGCTGTACCGCACCCAGTTCGAGAGCCCCGGCACGCAGGCCGCGGAGCTCGGCTGACAACGGCCGCCCGGACCACCGGTCAGCCGGGGAATCCGGTACGGGCGGCGGTCCAGTCCGTCCCGCCGGCCTCATCCACCGCGAACGCCCCCGCGGGATAGGGGAGTTCCCTGGCCAGGGCCGCAGCCCGCCCGAACTCCTCGTGTGCCGCCGCCTCCCGGCCCAGCGCCGAGAGCGCGGCCGCATGCACCGTGCGGGCATCGGTCTCCGACAGCCGTTCGCCGACCCGCTGCGCACGTACCGTCTCGGCCGCCGCCCTTCGCGCCGCCCGCTCCGGGTGACCCGACAGCAGTTCCGCCCAGGCCAGCAGCGGGGCGGCTGACGGGTCTCTGTCGTCGGCCAGCAGAGTCAGGGCCTCCCGCGGGCGCCCCTCGCGCACCAGCCGTTCGGCCTCCGCAGTGTGCACCTCGTGCACGGCCTGCCGGTCGCGCTGAGCCTCGGCGGTCCGCCCGGCCCTCGCCAGCAGTTCGGCCGCGCCGGGCTCACCGGTTCTGATCCGGACCCGGGCCAGAGCGGCCAGGGCGTACGGGGTGCACCAGGCGGGGCTCGGTTCTCCATCCCGGACGGCCGCCTCGGCGTGTTCCTGCGCCTCGGCGAACTCGCGCAGCATCAGATGCAGTTCGGCCAGATTGGCGCGCTCGAAGGCCACCGCCGTCGGATCGCCCGTGTGCTCGGCCAGGCTCAGTGCCTGCCGGCCGATGGAGACCGCTTCGCCGAGCAGGCCGGACCGGCGCGCATGCTCCCGCAGCACGGAGAGGATGGTGACCAGCAGTTCCTGATCCCCGTACGCCTCGGCATGCGGCAGTGCCAGATCGGCCGCGGTACGGGCCTGCGCGAACCGTCCCGCGAGGCCGAGCGAGGTCGCCTGCATCCCCAGGGACCTGGCCAGCAGCCCCCTGCGTTCGCTGCCCCGCACGTCCTCGGCGGCCTCCTGCGCCCTGCGGGCCGAGGCATGCGCGGACTCGTACCGGCCACCCACGAACCGCAGGACCGCAGCCGCCAGATGGTGCGCCACAGTGGTGGGCGGCGGGGTGTGCGGGCCCGGGGGATACGTACGCAGCAGCTCCTCGCCCTCGTCGGTGCCGCGATGCTTCGCCAGCACCTCGGTCAGCCGGGCCGCGGCCAGCACCTGGCCGTCCTCGTCACCGCGCCGGACCATGTCCGCCAGCGCCTCGCGCAGTACGGTGGCCGCCTCCTGGTACCGGGCCATCCGGCGCAGGACGGCTCCCCGGTCGATCCGGGCCTGTGCCGCATCGGCGGCCAGTGCGTCGAGGCGGGCGGTCAGTTCGGCGTAGTAGAGGTCTGCGGTGTCATTGGCGCAGAGGGCCGCGGCGCGTTCTGCGGCCTGCCGCAGGTACTGGGTGGCCCGCGGGTCGTCGGCCCGGGTCAGATGCGAGGCCAGTGTGTCGACGGCGTCGGGGCGCCGCCTCAGCACGGCCTCCGCGTACGCCGAGTGCAGCTGCCGGCGGCGCGCGGCGGACAGCCCGTCGTAACAGGTCAGTCTCACCAGCGGGTGGCGGAAGGCGAGGCCGGGCAGCGGCCGGCCACCGACCACCACCGGCCGTTCCGCCACCACCGAGGCGGCGACCGCCGCGTCCACGGCGTCGGTCGCCTCGGCGGACGAGAGTGGCGGATGCAGGCCGTGCTCCGCCACATCCAGGATCTCGCTCAGCGCGGCCCCGCCGCCGGCCACGGAGATCGCCTCGACGACCCGGCGTGCCGCGGGCCCGAGCCGCGCCAGACGAGCGGTCACCAGCTGACGGACACCCTCCGGAGCGCTGAGCCCCGTGGTGTCCCCGCCGCCGTCCCTGGTGCTGCGGGCAAGCTCCAGGGCGAACAGCGGATTACCGAGCGAGAGCTCCCAGACCCGGTCGAGACCGGTCCTGGCACCTGCGTCCTTTGCGACGGCCAGACACTCCTCGCGCCCCAGCCGCCCCAACTCCAGCGAGCGGGCGATCCCCTGGCGGGAGAGCGCCTCCAGTGCGGTGCGCCGCGGGTCCGTCCCGTCGAACTCCTCCGCGCGGTACGTGACGACGAAACGCCACGCGGCTCCCGTGGACGAAGCCCGGCGGGCCAGATGGCTCAGCAGCTGGTACGAACCCGTGTCGGCGGCATGCAGATCGTCCAGCACCAGCAGGACGGGCCCGGCCGCCGCCAGATCGCCGAGCAGCCCGGCCGTGGCCCGGAACAACCGGTCACGCTGCTCCTCGGGGCTGCGCTCCACACCTGCGCCGATCTGTCCCAGCGTGGGGAGAAGCGACGCGAGTTCGGGGTACTCGCCGCCGATCCTGGCCCGTTCGGCGGACGGCCGGTCGGCGAGCCAGGCATCCAGCGCCTCGACGAAGACGCCGTACGGGGTGTGCCCCTCGGCGTCGTGGCCCGCACCCCACAGCACGGTCGTCCCGGCCTCGGCCGCCCGCCGGGCCGCCTCCGCAGTCAGCCGCGTCTTGCCCACCCCGGCCTCGCCGCCCACGAGCCGCACCGGAGGCCCGTCGGTGGCCAGCAGCACGCCGAGTTCGTCGGCCCGGCCCCGCAGCGGCGGACCGGGCGGGGTGCGTATCGCGGCCGGGAGAACGGGAACGGAGACGGCGGGAAGTACGGCCGTGGACGCGTCCAGCGCCAGTAGATGCAACTGCTCGGTCGCCGGGCCGGGCCGTACGCCGAGCTCCGCATCGAGCGCATCCCGGCACAGGTGGTACTGGCGCACGGCCTGCCGGCGAAGGCCCTGGCGCAGATAGGTGTCGATCAGCACCCGGTGGGCGCGCTCCTCGGCCGGGGCAGCGGCCACCGCACGCAGCGCCACGTCGGTGGCCAATTCGGTCTCGCCGTCCGTGAGATGGGCCTCGGCGAGTGCGAGCCGCACCCGGTCGCACAGTGCGGAGAGCTGCTCGCGCCGGGCCTCGGCCCAGGGCGCGTACCTGTCCTCGGGCAGCAGCTCGCCGGTGAACGCGGCGAGTGCGGTGGCCAGCTCCTCGGCCGTACCCGCGGCCAGGGCCTGCTCGGCGAGGCTCTCGGCGTGATCGGCGTCGATCACCACGGTCTGCGGATCGAGCCGCAGCAGGGTGCCCTCGCCGGTCAGATAGGACGAGGAGGCGCGGGGGACCAGCTCCGGTTCCAGGGCGCGGCGGGCGGCGTGCAGGGCGACCCGCAGACTGCCGAGCGCGGCCCGCTCGTCGGAGTCCGGCCAGCAGATTTCCATGGCCTGCTCGCGGTGGAGGCTGTGGCCGGGGGAGACGGCGAGGAGTTTCACGAGGGCGCGGGCGCTGGGTCGGGGCCATTTGTCGGCGAGCGGGGGCCCGCCGTCACGAGTCACCCGGAACCCGCCGAAAAGGTGCAGACGCAACAGCGGCGGTCCGGCGTCCGTGCCGTGTCCCGTTTGCTCCGAGTCCATGAGGGCGCCACTGTAACGCCCTTGTCCGGGCAGGCCGCAGGCCCCCCGGACCGGAGTCCGGAGGGCCTGCGGCAGGGCGCGGGGCTCGTCAGGAGAGCGTGGACACCGTCATCTGGGAGATGGCGGTGAACTGCTGCAGATACCTGCCGCCGAGCAGCTCGGTCATGCGGTCGTAGCCCGTCTCGTCGAAGCCGAGGTTCACGAGCTCGTCGACACCGTCACCGTCGAGGTCGCCGGAGAAGTAGTTCCTGGCGCCCAGGAGGGTGATCCTGCCCACCTGGTCGGGGTAGTTGTGGCCCGCGGTCAGTACCGCCGGGTCGTACACGTAGGCGCCCGCCTGGACGCCGCCGATGAGGAGGCGCCGACCGCCGGGCCCGGTGAGGAACCCGCCGGTCTCCACCGTCGGCAGGGTGAAGATCGAGTAGTCCTGGCCGCCGGCCGCGTACGTCCGGAACGACGCCGTCCCCGCGAGGATCAGCCCCTCGGGCCCGGTGAAGAAGTTCCCGTTCGTCCAGGCGCCCCCGGCCACGCCGTGGTGGAGGACCTCACCCGTGCGGCTGTCGCGGATCTCGACCACGTTGCGCAGGCTGGAACCGTCCGGCGTGCCCTCCGCCGTCGTCGAGGTGGCCGCTATCCAGGTGTAGACGACTGCGTGCCCATCGGCGTAAGGGATCTCCGGCGAGGTGAAGACGCCATGGTTCAGGACGGCTCCGTACAGCTTGCCGTCCACGCTCTCGGCCGGGGACTTCGGCGCGGCGGTCCAGCGCACAGTGCCCTTCCCGGCATCGAGCGCGACACCGTCGACCGCGGGTGACTCCTTGTGGAGGGAGCCGGTGTTCGCGTACTGCGCGTACACCCGCCCCTCGCCCACTGCGAGGTCGCCGAAGACGACGCTGCCCGCGCTGTCGGGCGCTCCGTACGTCCACAGCGCCGAGCCGTCACCGCGGTAGGCCCGCACCTTGTCCGTCGGCACGACGATGTCGGCGCGCTTGTCGCCGTCGAGGTCGGCGACCGTCACGGAGCGGACGAATTGCCCGTCCCCGTCGATGCGTTCGATGACCTTGCCGGTGCGCCCGTCGAGGACCGCGACGGCCGTGTCGGCGGCCACCACGAAGTCGTCGTGGCCGTCGCCGTTGACGTCGCCCTTCTCGATCCGGTGCACCTGCCCGGGGACCGTGGCCTTCCACAGCAGCTTGGGCTTGCCCGCAGTCAGCGAAGGGCCCGAGTAGGCCCACACGCCGTTGGACTTGCCGCCGACGACCAGGTCGTTCTTCTTGTCGCCGTCGATGTCGGACGACTGCGCGGACGACAGGTCGCCCTGGAGCGGCAGGAGGCTCTGCTGCTTGCCGTTGCCGAACCCGTAGGTGCGGATGTTCTGGTTCTGGTCGACGGTGCGGATGTGCCGGCCGTCTGCGTCGCGGTAGACCTGGCTGAACATCGGCGAGGCGCCGATGCCCTTCTCCTGCCAGCGCACGTTGCCGCTGCCGGAGAACACGGTGAGCGAGGCGTACTGCCCGCCGCCGGGGTTCTCGGCGGTGTTCATGCCGGTGTCGTCCTGGGCGGACGTCACCAGATTGCCGTCGACGACGTCGAGGCTCCAGACGCTCGGCCCGTCGTGACCGTTGTCGGCGTCGCGCTTGACGGTGGAGGACCACAGCAGGCTGCCGGGGTCGGTGCCGTCCACGACCCGCACGGTGTTGGCGTTGATGTACAGGTGCGGGTCGAGCGTGGACTCACTGACCGTGTACTCGGACTTCCGGTCGCCCCGCAGATCACCCATGGTCATGTCGATGGGCAGCGCGTTGATCCGGGTGTCGAGCGTGGTGCGCCTGCCGTTGGCGAGGGAGTAGGAGTCCAGTTCGTACTTCACGCCGTCGGTGGGGTCGGACTGCTCCAGGGCCACGAGCCGCCCGCGCGTGGTGTCCAGGTGCAACTGGCGCGAGTAGAGGGAGCTGTCGGTCTGCCACTTGACGGAGCCGTCCGCGGTGTCCAGTACCAGGGTGCGGCTGCGCCCTGCGGCGGTCGGGGTCCTGCGCTGGTTGTACGACGCGGCGACCAGTCCGCCGCCGAGGTCCTCCAGGGCTCCCCACGCCGAACCGGCGCGCACGCCCGTGTCGTATGTCCAGGTGGCGGAGGGGGCCAGCGTCCCGTCGGCGTACGAGAAGCGGATGCCCGACACGGTGGCGGTGGCGGCGGCGGGGGAGTTGAGGTTGTAGTACGGCGCGTCCGTGACGACGAGCGTCCTGCCGACGAGCTTCACGTTGTAGGCGTACGCGTACAGCTTCGACCACAGCGTCTTGCCGGTCCTGCCGTCGAGGACCGTGACGAAGGTGCCGTTGGCCAGCGAGGAACCGGGGGAGGTGAACGGGCGGTACGGGGACACGCCCACGCTCGCCGAGAACACCACGTCGTCCACGCCGTCACCGGTCAGGTCACCGGTCACGTACCCCTGGTCCGACGCCGGCGTGAACGGGCTCACCGCGTTGTAGCCCATGACGATGCGCGCCGGGTAGGGCTCGGTCTGCCAGGGCCGGGAGTTCTTGACCCCCCAGTCGGCGTACAGCGAGGCGTTGTCGCGCCGCCACAGGGCCGTGCCGTCGGCCTTGCTGCGCTGGACGCTGCCGAGACTGTGGAGGGTGAAGTAGTCGCCGCCCTTGCCGCCGGCGGGAACGGTGGCGGCAAGGCCGCGCACGCCTTCCACCGTGGACTTGGGGGAGATGGTCACGGCGGCGTCGGTGCCGGCCTCCGTGCCGGTGCCTTCGTCGAGGTGGGAGCCCGAGTCCGTGCCCCGGTCCGTTCCGGAGGCCCCGGATCCGGTGTTCGAGCCCTGCGGGTCGACGGTCTCGCGGTCGGCATCCGCGTAGGCGTTCAGCTGGGCGTGGTCCGCCAGCTGCTCGGCCTGGCTGTCCGTGAGGGTGAGCAGGCTGTTGCCGTCGTCGGCGGCGAGTGCGGGCGGCGCGGCGCTCAGCGCCAGACCGGCAACGACCAGTGCGGAGGCGAGACGCAGAGCTCGCCGGGAGTCGGTTCTCATCACTTGGTCCCCTGCGCGATGCGGATGGCGGACCGGTCCCCCAGGACCGGCTCGTTGAAGGAGTACTGGAGGGCGTCGGTGCCGGCCTGGTTCTCGATGCCGACGGTCGCGCTCGCGCCGTTCTCGGGCGAGGTGGCGGACAGGCCCTGGTACTGGAAGGTGACGGAGCCGGTGGCCTCGTCGAAGACGGCCTCGAAGGAGACCCGGGCCGAGGTGTTGCCGGCGAAGGCGGCGTTGTTCCAGACGACCGCGAACGTGCGGCTGCCGGTGGTACCCGTGGTGGCCGTCTGCACGCTGGACTTCTTGTCCAGGGTCAGGTCGTCCCAGAAGGCGGCGACCGTGCCGTTGGGCTTGTCGGCCGATGGGAGCGCGACGTTGTCGTAGTCACCGAGTCGCGGTTCGAGGAAGTTGATCAGGCCGTTGGTGGTGACGCTCGCGCTGGAGTAGGAGACGCCGTACAGCTTCACCGGGAAGGGCAGCGCGATCGTCTTCGTGTCCTCGTCGCCGCTGAGCGCGACCTTGCTGCTGCCGCTGATCCAGGAGTACGTCGCCGGGGCGCAGCTGTTGCCGTAGGTGTCGCTGCGGGCGGGCGCCCGGGCGGTCAGCGACTCGTCACCGTCCACGGTCAGCTTGCCGCGGTAGGTGCCGTTGCACAGCACGGGCGCTGCGGGCGCGGCGGTCAGGGTGTACGAACCTTCGGCGACCTTCGGCAGGTTGAAGTGTCCGGTCGCGTCCGTGGTGACGGAGGCGACCGGAGTGCCGGCGATCTGGACGGTGGCCTTGGCGAGGGGTTTGCCGGTGACGTCGAGGACGGTTCCGGACACCGTGTGGGAGGCGACCGCGTCGAGTGTGAAGTCCTTGGTGAGCTGCTCACCGGTGGCGACCGTGAGGTCGGACGCGTAGCCGTCCGCGTAGCCGTACCCGCTGAGGGCGAAGTCGTACGAGCCCGCCGGAAGGGTCAGCCGGTAGGAGCCGTCCGCCGAGGTCGTCACGGTGCGGGTCGAGGCGGACCCGGAGGCCTTCACCGTGATGCCGGTCAGCGCGGAGCCGGTCGCCTTGTCGGTGACCTTGCCGGTGAGGACGGCCGCCGTGTGCGGGGCCTTGTCGACGGACGCGAAGATGTCGAGCTTGCCCTCGCCCCAGACGTTGTTCGCTTCGGCGGTGCCGCCGCAGTGAGTGTCGTCGACGTCAGCGGCGCCCTCGTTCAGCAGCGCGCGGGTCGCGTCGATGTTGCCGATGAGGGAGGGGGCGGACGACCACAGCAGGGCGACGGCGCCGGCGACGTGCGGCGTCGCCATCGACGTGCCGGAGATGGCCTTGTACGTGTTGCCCGGCCAGGTGGAGCGGACATTGACGCCCGGAGCCGAGATGTTCGGCTTCATCGAGCCGTCGAGCCTGGACGGTCCGAAGCCGGAGAAGTCGGCGATCCTGCCGTTGACGTCGTATGCGCCGACACCGTACGCGGGTGCCTGCGAGCCGGGCGCGTGGCCGGTCGAGCAGGTGGTGCCGTCGCCGTCGTTGCCGGAGGCGAACGCCTCGAAGATCCCGGCCGCGTTCCACGCCTCGACGATGTCCTGGTAGAACGTCGTGTCACCGCCGCCCCAGGAGTTGTTCACGATGTCGGGGGCGAGATCGGGGCGCGGGTTCTGGCCGGTGTGGTCGGTCGGCGCGAGGATCCACTGGCCCGCCGCGAGGAGCGAGGAGTCCGAACAGGAGCTGGACTCGCAGCCCTTGGCTGCGATCCACTTGGCGCCGGGCGCGACACCGACGCCGCCCGCGCCGACCATGGTGCCCATGGTGTGCGTGCCGTGACCGTTGTTGTCGCAGGGCGCCGACGTGGTGCACTGGCTCGTCGGGTCGTACCAGTTGTAATCGTGCGTGAAGGAGCCGTCGCCGTTGTTGCCGCGGTAGTTGGCCTTCAGCGCCGGGTGGTCGTACTGGACGCCCGAGTCGACGTTGGCGATGACGATGCCTTCGCCGCGGTCGTCGTACTGGTCCCAGACCTGGTCGGCCTTGATGTCCTTGACGCCCCATTCGGGGGTGACCGGGTCGGCGTCGGTGGCGGCCTTTGATGCCGCGCTCTCGGTGGCGTCGAGCTCGTAGTGGTGCTCCTTGACGATGCTCGCCACGTCGGAGCGGTTCGCCAGGTCCTCGACGAGCCGCTTGTCGCCCGTGACCTTGACGGCGTTGGCTATCCAGAAGGACTGGTAGCCGACCTTCTCCTTGTCCAGGAAGGACGTGAGCGGCTGCTGGCTGCTCCTCGCCTCGGCGCGCAGCGACGCGAACGCCGCCTTCGCCTTCGCGGCGTGGCCGCGCCTGCCCTTCGCCGCGGACAGGTCCGCCTGCTTCTTCAGGACGACGAAAAAGGTCGACTCCTTTCCCTTCCTGACAGTGTCGAGAACGGCGGAGTCGACCTCGGCGGTGTTTTTTGCGGCGGTGCTCTTCGCGGCTGTACCGGTCACGGCGGTGCCGGACTGTGCGAAGGCGGGGGCCGGGCCGGTCAGCACGGCCGCCGCCGTGATCGCGGCCGCCGCCCACGCGGCGGATCTGCGCCGGGGGGATCGGGGCAGGTGCATGGAGTGCTCCTCCTGGACGGGTACGGGGGAGCCGGCCCCGTACCCGGACCTACGAGGGGAAGTACGGGGTGGGGCGGGCTGGTCCCGGACGCTAGGAGGAGGCCGTTACTGGCGTATTACCGGCCAGGGCGGGCGGACTTCCGGCGCATGGCGTGACACCGTGACGGGAGCCATGGGAATGGCCCCTGGCGCCCAAAAACTAACAGCGCTAGTTTAGGGTGCGGACGACTACGCCGTAGCCACGGCACCCCGGGAGGAATGCGATGAAGGCCCATGACGGGATGTACATCGGCGGCGAGTGGCGGGCCGCCGCAGGCACGGACCTGATCGCGGTGGTCGATCCGGCGGACGAGCAGGTCATCGCCCATGTCCCGGCAGGCACCGCCGAGGACGTCGACGCCGCCGTGTCCGCCGCGCGTGAGGCCTTCCCCGCGTGGGCCGCGACCCCGCCCGCCGAGCGCGCCGCGAAGATCGCCGCCCTGCGCGACGTCCTCGTCGCCCGTAAGGGCGAGATCGCGGAGACGGTCACCGCCGAACTCGGCGCACCGCTGCCGTTCTCGCAGACGGTGCACGCGGGCGTACCGATCCTGGTGGCCGGTTCGTACGCCGAACTCGCCGCGTCGTACGCCTTCGAGGAGAGGGTCGGCAATTCCACCGTCTACGCCGAACCGGTCGGCGTCGTCGGCGCGATCACGCCGTGGAACTACCCGCTGCACCAGATCGTCGCCAAGGTCGCCCCCGCGCTCGCGGCGGGCTGCACGGTCGTCCTCAAGCCCGCCGAGGACACCCCGCTGACCGCCCAGCTCTTCGCGGAGGCCGTCCACGAAGCGGGCGTCCCCGCAGGCGTGTTCAACCTGGTCACCGGCCTCGGTCCGGTCGCGGGACAGGCGCTGGCCGAGCACGGGGGCGTCGACCTGGTCTCCTTCACCGGCTCCACCGCCGTCGGTAAGCAGATCGGTGCCACGGCCGGCGCGGCCGTCAAGCGCGTCGCCCTCGAACTGGGCGGCAAGTCCGCCAATGTCATCCTGCCGAGCGCGGACCTCGCCAAGGCCGTCGGCGTCGGCATCGCGAACGTCATGGGCAACTCCGGCCAGACGTGCAGCGCCTGGACCCGCATGCTCGTACACACCTCCCAGTACGACGAGGCGGTCGCGCTCGCCGCGGGGGCCGCCGCCAAGTACGGCGACCGCATCGGGCCCCTCGTCAACGCCAAGCAGCACGCACGGGTGCGCGGATACATCGAGAAGGGTGTGGCGGAGGGTGCGCGCCTCGTCGCGGGCGGCCCCGAAGCCCCGCGCGAGCAGGGGTATTTCGTCAGTCCCACCGTGTTCGCCGATGTCACCCCGGAGATGACTGTCGCCCAGGAGGAGATCTTCGGCCCGGTCGTCTCGATCATCCGTTACGAGGACGAGGACGACGCCCTGCGCATCGCCAACGGCACCGTGTACGGGCTCGCGGGAGCGGTCTGGGCGGGCGACGACGCCGAAGCGGTGGCCTTCGCCCGCCGGATGGACACCGGGCAGGTCGACATCAACGGCGGCCGGTTCAACCCGCTCGCCCCGTTCGGCGGATACAAGCAGTCCGGCGTCGGCCGCGAACTCGGTTCGCACGGGCTCGCCGAGTACCTCCAGACCAAGTCCCTGCAGTTCTGACCTTTCCGCCTCTGACCCGATCCCCGCTGCCGACCGTCAAGGAGCCTGTCCGTGGTCCGCGCCGCCGTACTGCCCGCCGTCGGAGCTCCCCTGGAGATCACCGACATCGAACTCCCGGAGCCCGGCCCCGGCCGGGTGCGAGTCCGTCTCGCCGCCGCCGGCGTCTGCCACTCCGACCTCTCCCTGTCCAACGGCACCATGCGGGTGCCCGTCCCCGCCGTCCTCGGTCATGAGGGTGCGGGCACCGTCATCGCGGTCGGTGAGGGCGTCACCCATGTCGCGCCAGGCGACGGAACCGTGCTCAACTGGGCTCCTTCCTGCGGCAGTTGTCACCACTGCGGGATCGGCGAGGTCTGGCTCTGCGCCCATGCCCTGTCCGGTGCGGCCGACATCCATGCCCGTACCGCCGACGGCACCGAACTCCACCCCGGCCTGAATGTGGCGGCGTTCGCGCAGGAGACCGTCGTCGCCGCGAACTGCGTCCTGCCCGCCCCCGACGGCATCCCGCTCACCGACGCCGCCCTGCTCGGCTGCGCGGTCCTCACCGGATACGGCGCGGTCCACCACAGTGCCCGGGTCCGCCCCGGCGAGTCCGTCGTCGTGTTCGGCATCGGCGGTGTCGGCCTCGCCGTGCTCCAGTCCGCCCGGATCGCGGGCGCCTCGAAGATCATCGCCGTCGATGTGTCCCCCGAGAAAGAGGAACTGGCACGACGGGCGGGCGCCACCGACTACATGATCGCCTCCGACGCCACCCCACGCACCATTCGGGGGCTCACGGGCGGCCAGGGTGCCGACGTCGCGATCGAGTGCGTCGGACGGCCCGCCACCATCCGGGGCGCCTGGGACTCCACCCGCCGCGGTGGCCGCACCACGGTCGTCGGCATCGGCGGCAAGGACCAGCTGGTGTCCTTCAACGCCCTGGAGATCTTCCACTGGGGCCGCTCGCTGACGGGCTGTGTGTACGGGAACAGCGACCCGGCCCGCGACCTGCCGGTCCTCGCCGAGCACATCCTGGCGGGCAGGTTCGACCTCTCCATGATGGTGACTGAACGGATCGAGCTGGACGGCATCCCGGCGGCCTTCGACAACATGATCGCGGGCAAGGGCGGCCGCGCCCTTGTGGTGTTCCAGTAGTCCGTTACGTCGTCGGCCCGTCCTCCGCCCGCCGCCCCGTGGCGAGCAGCCGGGCCTCCACCTCGCCGCGCTCGAAGAGCTGGGAGGCCGGGCCGACGATCAGCGGGTCCGGCTCGCCTGCCACGTCCGGATCGCCTCCAGCCGGGCCCGTTTCTTGTCGTTGCTCTTCACCACGGTCCAGGGCGCGTCCGCCGTGTCCGTGTGGAAGAGCATCAGCTCCTTGGCCTCCGTGTACGCGTCCCACTTGTCGAGCGAGGCGAGGTCGACCGGGCTCAGCTTCCACTGCCGTACCGGATCGATCTGCCGGATCATGAATCGGTTGCGCTGCTCGTTGCGCGAGACCGAGAACCAGAACTTCACCAGGTGGATGCCGTCCCGGGCGAGCATCCGCTCGAAGCCCGGCGCCTGGTGCATGAATTCAAGGTATTCGCGGGTGGTGCAGAACCCCATCACCCGCTCCACACCCGCCCGGTTGTACCAGGACCGGTCGAACAGCACGATCTCCCCGGCGGCCGGCAGATGGGCCGTGTACCGCTGGAAGTACCACTGGGTGCGCTCCCGTTCGGTGGGCTTCTCCAGCGCCACCACCCGCGCACCACGGGGGTTGAGGTGCTCGGTGAAGCGTTTGATCGTGCCGCCCTTGCCCGCCGCGTCGCGCCCCTCGAAGAGGATGACGAGGCGTTCGTCGCGCTCCTTCACCCAGTGCTGGAGCTTGAGCAGCTCGATCTGCAGGGCGCGCTTGGACTTCTCGTACGCCTTCCGGCCGAGCTTGTTGTCGTACGGATAATCCTCGCGCCAGGCGTCCCGGGCCCGGCCCTCGGGCGTCACCAGGACCGGATCGTCGTCACCGCTGTCGGCCACGGTGAAGCCGTCGAGCCCGGAGCCGCCGTAGCGGGCCGCCTCGGTGAGGGCGTCCAGCATGGCTTCCCGGGCCCCGGCCGACTTTCTCTCCGTCTTCTTCTTACGGCCGCTCGGTTCCTTGGCGCTCCGCGTCATGTCGGCGTCCCTCCACCGGCTGTGCCGGATTCTTCCGCGTCAGGCCAGTCTGCGGACGCATCCGGGAGACCGCCACCCCGGCCAGACAGAGCAGCCCCCCGCCGACGGTGAGCAGCGCGGGCACCTCGTCCAGCAGCAGCCAGGACATCAGCACCACCAGCGCGGGCACCGCATAGGTGGTCGCTCCCATCCGTCCCGCGGTGGTCCTGGCGAGTGCGTAGGCCCAGGTGGTGAAGGCCAGCGCGGTCGGAAAGAGGCCCAGATAGACCACGTTCAGGGTGGCGGACAGGGGCGCGTCGGCGGCGTCGGAGATCAGCGCACCGGAGAACGGCAGACAGGCGACGGTGCCGACCAGGCAGCCGAACGTGGTGATCTGCAGTGCGGAGCCGTGCCGCAGCGCCGGCTTCTGGCTGACCACCCCTGCCGCGTACGCCACCGCGGCCAGCAGACAGAGCACCACGCCGAGCACCGACGCGTTCCCGTGCCCCGACATCGAGAGTCCGACCACGGCGGCGCCCGCGAACGACACGGCCATGCCCGCGATCAGCCTGCCGGGCAGCCCCTCGCCGAGCATCCGGGCACCGAGCAGCGCGATCAGGAGGGGACCGATGTTCACCACCATCGCGGCCGTGCCCGCGTCGACCTGCTGCTCACCCCAGTTGAGCACCACCATGTAGAGGCCGAACCAGAGCAGGCCCGACCATATGACCCCCGGCCAGGCGGCCCGCGGCGGCAGCCCCTCGCGCCGCAGCACCAGCAACGTGCCCAGCGCCAGGGAGCCCGTGAGCAGCCGGCCGAGAGCGAGCGCACCGGGCGAGTAGGCATCCCCGGCGCTGCGGATGGAGACAAAGGCGGAGGCCCACAGCAGCACAGTGGTGCAGGCCGCGGCAGGGGCCCGCCAGTCACGATGTGCCGCGGGTGTCGCCGCCGGGGCGGGTGTCGTCGTCATGGACCCGACCATAGGGCCGTGACCGTTCGGCACCTACCGAATGGTGGACGGCTCGATGCCCAGATGCTCGTGCAGCGCCCGTTCCCCGTCCGGGGTCGCTCTCACCGCACGCCCGGACCCGATCCGTACGCACCACCCGGCATCCAGCGCATGGCGGCACAGCGCTGCTCCCGCGACCCCTGCCAGATGCGGCCTGCGCTCCGTCCAGTCCAGACAGCTCCGTACGAGCGGACGCCGCGATTTCGATTCCAGACCGATACCCAGTGCGTCGAACCAGCCGAGCCCGTCGTCGGTGAGCGCGAAGCCGGTGTCCTGCTCCAGCAGTCCCCGTGCGGTCATGGCATCGGCGATCGCGATGCCGATCCGGCCCGCGAGATGGTCGTAACAGGTGCGGCCGCGAGCGAGTGCGCTGCCGGCGCTCGCCGCGCTCAGGGTGCGCGGCCGCTCGGGCGCGGTGTCTGGGACGACCTGGGCCGCCAGGTCCTCGACGAGATGCGCGGTCCGTTCGTCGGCGAGCCGCAGATAGCGGTGGCGACCCTGCCGCTCCTCGGCCAGCAGCCCGCCCGCGACGAGCTTGCCGAGGTGTTCGCTGGCGGTGGACGGTGCCACCGAGGCGTATCTGGCCAGTTCGCCCGCGGTCCAGGCGCGGCCGTCGAGCAGGGCCAGGCAGAAGGCCGCGCGGGTCTCGTCGGCGAGGAGCGTGGCCAGGGCGGCGAGGCGGGGTGCGGCCGGGTCGGGATGTGCCATGCGTGCCATGTGTTCCAGGATGGGTCAGGAACGCTTCGGTGCCGGCCGAACAGTCCCGGCGGACGCCAACTGCTCGTACTGGAGGCAGAGGCCGTCGACCAGCGCTCGCAGTCCGGTCTCGAACGCGCCCTCGTCGACCTTCTGGCGGCGGTCGGCCAGCAGATGGGCCTGGCCGAGGTGCGGATAGTCCGCGGGGTCGTACGCCGTCTCGTCGTCGACGAAGCCGCGGGCGAACGAACCGAGGGCCGAGCCGGTGATGAAGTAGCGCATCAAGGCCCCGATGTACGTCGCCTGGGCGGGCGGCCAGCCGGCCCTGACCATGGCGCCGAAGACCGCGTCGGCCACCCGCAGACCGGCGGGGCGGCGTCCCGGGCCCTGGGCGAGCACCGGGACGATGTGCGGGTGCTCGGTGAGCGCCGCACGATAGGAGACGGCCCAGTCGTGCAGGGCGGCGCGCCAGTCGCGGGTGTCCGACTCGTCGAACATCGACAGATCGACCTGGGTGGACACGGCGTCCGCGACCGCGTCCAGGATCTCGTCCTTGTTGCGGAAGTGGTTGTAGAGCGAGGGTCCGCTGACCCCGAGTTCGGCGGCGAGCCGGCGGGTGGAGACGGCGTCGAGCCCCTCGGAGTCCACGAGTGCGCTCGCCGTCTCGACGATGCGGTCTCTGCTGAGGAGGGGCTTGCGCGGTCTGGCCATGCGGCACATAGTAGGCCTGCAAGCGAAAAACTAGCAGTGCTAATTAAAAGTGGAGAGTCGAAGGATGAACCTGGAGCTCAGCGAGGAGCAGGAAGCCGTCCGGCAGCTCGCCAAGGACTTCGTCACCCGCGAGATCGCACCCCATGTCGTGGAGTGGGACCGGGCCGAGAACGTCGACAAGTCGATCGCGAAGAAGCTGGGCTCCGTCGGCTTCCTCGGCCTCACCGTCCCCGAGGAGTACGGCGGCTCGGGCGGCGACCACCTCGCGTACTGCCTGGTCACCGAGGAGCTCGGCCGCGGCGACTCCTCGGTCCGCGGCATCGTCTCCGTATCCCTCGGCCTGGTCGCCAAGACGATCGCGGCCTGGGGCGACGAGGCGCAGAAGCGGCACTGGCTGCCGAAGCTCACCGCGGGCGAGGCGATCGGCTGCTTCGGCCTCACCGAGCCCGGCACCGGCTCGGACGCCGGGAACCTGACGACGAAGGCCGTCCGGGACGGCGGCTCGTATGTCATCAACGGCAGCAAGATGTTCATCACCAACGGAACCTGGGCCGATGTGGTGCTGCTCTTCGCCCGCACCGACGACACCCCGGGCCACAAGGGCATATCCGCCTTCCTGGTCCCCACCGACACCCCCGGCCTCGGTCGCCGCACCATCCACGGCAAGCTCGGCCTGCGTGGCCAGGCCACCGCCGAGGTGGTCCTGGAGGATGTCCGCGTGCCCGCCTCGACGCTCATGGGCCCGGAGGGCAAGGGCTTCTCCATCGCGATGTCCGCCCTGGCCAAGGGGCGGATGTCGGTCGCGGCCGGCTGTGTCGGTATCGCGCAGGCCGCCCTCGACGCCGCCGTGGGTTACGCGGGCGAGCGCGAGCAGTTCGGCAAGTCCATCGCGAGTTACCAGCTCGTCCAGGAACTCATCAGCGACATCTCCGTCGACGTCGACGCCGCCCGGCTGCTGACCTGGCGGGTGGCCGACCTCATCGACCGCGGCGAGGACTTCGCCACCGCCGCTTCCAAGGCGAAGCTCTTCGCTTCCGAGGCCGCCGTCCGCGCCGCCAACAACGCCCTCCAGGTCTTCGGCGGCTACGGCTACATCGACGAGTACCCGGTCGGCAAGCTGCTGCGCGACGCCCGTGTGATGACGCTGTACGAGGGCACCAGCCAGATCCAGAAGCTCATCATCGGCCGCGCGCTGACGGGGGTCTCCGCCTTCTGACCGTTTCGTCGCCGCTCGAACGGGAGTCTGAGTAGCGGACTGAGTACGGGGGCGGATGTGGCGCACACCATGTCGGCCGATGCTGGGCGACATGAGTGAGACAACATCGGTCAAGCAGCAGAGCACCGCGGCCTTCTACGGCCAGGCCGTCGCGTCCTTCGGGGTGGCGATGGCCGCGATGACCCTCGGTATCTACTTCCTCGACGCCTCCGGCTGGGTCCGTGGATTCCTCGCGATCGGCGTCCTCTACCTCGTCACCTCCTGCTTCACCCTGGCCAAGGTCATCCGTGACCGTCAGGAAGCAGGGCAAATCGTCAGCCGGGTCGACCAGGCCCGGCTGGAGAAGATCCTCGCGGAGCACGACCCCTTCCAGAAGCTCTGACGATCCCGCCCGGACGGACCCTAAGCGCTTGCTCAGGTTCGGGGTATGGTGTTCGTCCTGCTGACGAGAGGGGCGAGTGACGATGAGCACGGCGGAGGAGACCGACGGCGACAGTGCGCCGTGGGCCGAGGTGACGCCCGAGGCGGCCAGGCGGCTCCTCGTCGCCGCCGTCGAAGCCTTCGCCGAGCGCGGGTACCACGCCACCACCACCCGCGACATCGCCGGCCGGGCGGGGATGAGCCCCGCCGCGCTCTACATCCACTACAAGACGAAGGAAGAGCTGCTCCACCGGATCAGCAGGATCGGTCACGACCGCGCCCTGTTCGTCCTGGAGGCCGCCGCCGACGGCGGGGGCACGGCCGCCGAGCGGCTGGCCGAGGCTGTGCGGTCCTTCGTCCGCTGGCACGCCGAACGGCACACCACGGCCCGCGTCGTCCAGTACGAACTGGACGCCCTCGGTGAGGAGCACCGCACCGAGATCGTCGAGCTGCGCCGCAAGAGCGACGCGGTGGTGCGCCGGATCATCAGCGAGGGCGTGCGGGCCGGGGAATTCGACGTCCCGGACATTCCGGGCACCACGCTCGCGGTGCTCTCGCTCTGCATCGATGTGGCGCGCTGGTTCAACGCGCAGGGCAGCCGGACGCCGGACGAGGTCGGCGAGCTGTACGCCGACCTCGTGCTGCGCATGGTCGCCGGCAAGCGGTAGCGGTGGCGGGCCGCGTCGTCGGGAGCAGCCGAGCCGTCAGAAGTAGTAGCGCGACACCGACTCGGCCACGCACGCCGGCTTGTCACCGCCCTCGCGCTCGACCGTGACGAGGGCGGTGACCTGCACGCCGCCCCCGGCCTCCTCGACGCTCTTCAGGACGGCCGTGGCGCGCAGCCGTGAGCCCACGGGCACGGTGGACGGGAAGCGGACCTTGTTCGTCCCGTAATTGATGCCCATCTTCATGCCCTCGACCCGCATGATCTGGGGTACGAGGGCCGGCAGCAGCGAGAGCGTGAGGTAGCCGTGCGCGATGGTTGTGCCGAACGGCCCGGCCGCGGCCCGCTCCGGGTCCACATGGATCCACTGGTGGTCACCGGTGGCCTCGGCGAAGAGGTCGATCCTCTTCTGCTCGATCTCCAGCCACTCGCTGTGACCCAGCTGCTCGCCCACCCCGTCGCGCAGCTCCTGCGCGGACGTGAAGATCCTCGGCTCTGCCATGTCCCTGCCCTTCCAGCTCTCGGCCATCCGGCGTCGCGCCCCTGTCTAAGCGCTTGCTCAGCATGGTTGGCGGGTGCGTTCCTGTCAACGACGGACCGGCCGGGGGCGGACAAGTAGGGTTGGAGGGGTGCCCCAGATCCCACAGACACTCCATGAACTCACGGTCGGCCAGCTCTCCGCACGCAGCGGCGCCGCTGTTTCGGCCCTGCACTTCTACGAGGCCAAGGGCCTGATCAGCAGCCGCCGCACCAGCGGCAACCAGCGTCGCTACACCAGGGACGCGCTGCGCCGGGTCGCGTTCGTCCGCGCGGCGCAGCGGGTCGGAATCCCGCTCGCCACCATCCGGGACGCCCTCGCCGAACTCCCGGAGGAGCGCACCCCGAACCGTGACGACTGGGCGCGGCTCTCCGCGGCGTGGCGCTCCGAACTGGACGAGCGCATCGAGCAGTTGGGCCGGCTGCGGGACCATCTCACCGACTGCATCGGCTGCGGCTGTCTGTCGCTGGAGAACTGTGTGCTCTCCAATCCGGACGACATCTCCGGTCAGCGGATCAGCGGCTCACGCCTGATGCCGGAGCGCCGGTCGGCCGACTGTCCGTAGAAGCGGGGGCCCGGTGGCTCAGAGCCTGTCGGGTGACCTTCGATCGGAGAGCGTGCGTGCCATGCCGTGGCCGCCCGATCAGAGGTCACCCGACAGGCTCTCAGGTGCCTGACGGGCGCGCCGGGCGCTTTCGCTGTCCGTCACGCCGCCGACGCCAGATCCCGGCGCCGTGCGCCCCGGGCCTTCGCCAGCACCCCCGGTGTGAGCGCCGGCTGTGGCACCACGATCCCGCACCCTGCGCAGACCGGCCCCGACCACGGCTCGCACTCCAGATCCGGCCGCCAGACGATCTCGGTGCTCGCGCACACAGGGCAGGACGCGCCCGGTTCCGACTCCAGCGCGGCGATCAGCCGGCCGAGAACCTCGGCGAGCGGCGCCGAGGGGTGAACCGTCGGGTCCTCGCAGCGGGCGACGCCGTGGCCGCCCCAGGTGCGCCGGTGCCAGTCGTCGAACGTGCCGGGCCTGCGCAGCCCGTCGTGCTTCTCCCGCCTGCGGCGCTCGGCGAAACCCGCCTCGTATCCGAGCCAGACGGCTCGCGCCGCCTCCAGTTCGTCCAGTGCGCGCATCAGCCGCACCGGATCGGGGGACCGGTCCTCGGGCTCGATCCCGTGCCGGGCGCACAGATGATCCCAGGTCGCCCGATGCCCATAAGGGGCGAACCTCTCCAGGCACTTGCGCAGCGAGTACCGCCGCAGCGCCAGGTCGCCCCGTGGATCGCGGACCTGTCTCGCAAGACTCCGGAATCCGGCCACTGCAACTGCCACCTCCGTCGCTCGTACTTCGGCGTCAAGGAATGGACGTACGGCTGCCCGATTCGGATCCATCGAAATAGGGTGGCGTCCAAAATGTGAGATGACTCATCGTCATGGGGGCCGCATACGGCGACATGTGATGATTCGGAAAAGGTGACTGTTGTTCATCTTACCGGCGGGTCATACCGACGGTAACCTCCGGCGCATCGGCCTCTCGGAGGAGCACGCATGCCCCCACGCACCGTCAAGTTCAGAGCCGCCACCGTCGCGGCGGTTCTCGCACTCGGCACCACCCTGCTGGCGGCCTCGCCGCAGTCCGGCGCCGCGGCAGCGGGACCCGCACCCGTCACCGACTACTGCCAGGGGCAGTGCGACGACATTCTGCCGCCCGGCGAGAACGGCAACGCCACGCTCGTCGACATCCTCGGCAACAAGGCGTTCGGTACGCACCCCACCCACAGCGACGACCAACTCGACCGCTACAACGGCCTGGTGGCCGGGCACACCGGTCTCACCGACCAGAAGCTGACCGACTTCTTCAACGACGCCTCGTTCGGCGTCCCCGAGAACCAGGTCGAGTCCGTCACCTCGCCGCGCGACGATGTCACGATCACCCGTGACAAGGCCTCCGGTGTCCCGCACATCAAGGGCACCACTCGTTACGGCACCGAGTTCGGCGCCGGATTCGCGGCCGGGCAGGACCGGCTCTGGCTGATGGACCTCTTCCGGCACATCGGGCGCGGCGAACTGACCTCGTTCGCCGGTGGCGCGCTGGCCAACCAGGGCCTGGAGCAGCAGTTCTGGCCGCAGGCCCCGTACGTCGAGGCCGATCTCGAAGCGCAGGTCGAGTACATCAGAACCCACGAAGGCGCCCGCGGCGAACAGGCCATGGCGGACGCCCAGGCGTACGTCGACGGCATCAACGCGTATCGCGAGAAGTCCAAGAAGGGCCGCTACTTCCCCGGCGAGTACGTCCTCACCGGCAAGATCGACGCCATCACCAACATCGGGGAGATCCAGCCGTTCAAGCTGACCGACCTGATCTCGATCGCCTCCGTGGTCGGCGGTCAGTTCGGTGGCGGTGGCGGCGGCGAGGTGCAGGCGGCGCTCTCGCTGCTGTCCGCCCAGCAGAAGTACGGCGTCGCCGAAGGCACCAAGGTCTGGGAGTCGTTCCGGCAGCGCAACGACCCCGAGGCCGTGCTGACGATCCATGACGGCACGTCGTTCCCGTACGCCGGCAAGCCCGCCACGGCCCGCGGCACCGCGCTGCCCGACAACGGGTCCGTCACGGCCGAACCCCTGATCTATGACCGCACCGGCTCCGCGGGCACCGACAGGAAGGCCCCCGTCAAGGCCCCGGCCACGCTCAAGAAGGCCCAGGGCATCTACGACGACGGTGTCATCCCCGAGGGCTCGCTGCCCGGCTCCGGCTCCGGCGCCCAGAAGCGCGGCATGTCCAACGCCCTGCTGGTCTCCGGCAAGAACACCGCGAGCGGAAACCCGATCGCCGTCTTCGGACCCCAGACCGGCTACTTCGCCCCGCAGCTGATGATGCTCCAGGAGCTCCAGGGCCCCGGCATCAGCGCCCGAGGCGTCTCCTTCGCCGGTGTCGGCATGTACATCCAGATGGGCCGCGGCCAGGACTACGCCTGGAGCGCCACCTCGGCCGGCCAGGACATCACCGACACCTACGCCATCGATCTGTGCGAGCCCGACGGCTCCACACCTACCAAGGACTCCACGCACTACCTCTACCGCGGCACGTGCACCGCCATGGAGACGCTGGAGCGCACCAACTCCTGGAAGCCGACCGTCGCCGACTCCACGGCGAAGGGCTCCTACCGGATGCAGGTCCGGCGCACCGATTACGGCATCGTCACCCACCGCGCCACCGTGGGCGGCAAGCCCGTCGCCTACACCTCGCTGCGTACCACCTACCGTCACGAAGCCGACTCGATCATCGGCTTCCAGATGCTCAACGACCCGGCATACGTCAAGGACGCCGCCTCGTTCCAGCGGGCGGCGAGCAATATCGACTACGCGTTCAACTGGTTCTACGCCGACTCCCGCACCGCCGCGTACTACAACAGTGGCATGAACCCGGTGCGCGCGGCGGGCGTCGACCCGGCGCTGCCCGTGAAGGCCGCGCAGGCCTACGAGTGGAAGGGGTACGACCCGGCCGCCAACACCGCCGCGTACACCCCGTTCGCCGAGCACCCGCACTCCAGCGGCCAGGACTACTACGTCTCCTGGAACAACAAGCAGGCCGAGGGGTACGCCTCCGCGGGCTTCGGCCTCAGCGCCGTGCACCGGGCCGATCTGCTGGACGACCGGGTGGCGAAGCTGGTCGAGGAGGGCGGTGTGACCCGTGCGTCCCTCACCCGGGCGATGGCCGAGGCCGCCGTCACCGATCTGCGCGGCGAGCAGCTGCTGCCCGAACTGCTGAAGGTGATCCGCTCGCGCCCGGTCACCGATCGGGAACTGAACGGCGTCGTCCAGCAGTTGGAGTCCTGGCGGGCGGCAGGTTCGCAGCGCAAGGAGAGCGGCCCCGGATCGCATGCGTACACCTACGCCGACGCGGTACGGATCATGGACGCATGGTGGCCGAAGCTGGTCGAGACCGAGTTCAAGCCGGGTCTCGGTGACGACCTGTACGGGGCGCTGACCGCGAACCTCGCCACCGACGAGTCCCCGGCAGCCAGCCACGGGCCGAGCGGGGCGCACAGCGGTTCGGCGTTCCAGTACGGCTGGTGGGGCTTCGTGGACAAGGACCTGCGCCGGGTCCTGGGTCAGCCGGTCAAGGGTCCGCTGGCCAAGGCGTACTGCGGGAACGGCGATCTGGCCGGTTGCCGTGACGCGCTGCTGGCGTCCCTGAAGGCGGCTGCGGCGGAGCCGGCCGCGGAGGTCTACCCGGGTGACGACAGCTGCAAGGCCGGTGAGCAGTGGTGCACGGACTCGATCGTCCACCGGCCGCTCGGCGGGATCGCCCAGAAGTCCATCCACTGGCAGAACCGTCCGACGTACCAGCAGGTGGTGGAGTTCCCCGCCCACCGGTAGGGCGTTTTTTCCAGCCCGTCCGGCGTTCGAGGACGGAACCGGTGCGCCGGGCGGGACCGAACCCTCGGACCCGCCCGGCCCGTCTCACCGGTACTGGAGATACCTCTTCCGCACGGCCCGGAACGCGGCGAGATCCTCCGCCCACGCCCCCACCACCTCATCGGTGTCCGCCCCCGCGTCGATCATCGTGCGGACCCGCGTGTTGCCGGTGAGCTTGTCGATCCAGTTGTCGGAGCGCCACGCGAATCCGCTCCACGTCCGCTTCGCCGTCACCAGCAGCGCGATCCCCGTGCGTACCGGATCGAAGGCCTCGCGGTCCTGGATGTGCAGCTGCACCCCGCCGACCGTCTTCCCCTGGAACTTGGAGAACGTCGGCGCGAAGTACGCCTCGCGAAACGCGACTCCGGGCAGCTCGAGCGCGTTCGCGGCCGCCGCCCACCGGTGGTCGATGCCCTCCGCGCCGAGCAGCTCGAACGGCCGGGTGGTGCCGCGCCCCTCGGAGAGGTTCGTGCCCTCGAACAGGCAGGTCCCCGAGTAGACCAGCGCCGTGTCCGGCGTCGGCATATTGGGGCTCGGCGGCACCCACGGCAGCCCGGTCGCGTCGAAGAAGTCCGAGCGCTTCCATCCCGACATCTTCACGATGCGCAGGTCCACCGGCCGCTGGGCCAGGAACTCCGCGTTGAAGAGCAGCGCCAGCTCTGTGACCGTCATACCGTGCGCCTGCGAGATCTCCCGGCGGCCCACGAACGTGGAGAACGCCGGGTCGAGCACCGGTCCGAGTGCCGCCCGCCCGGTCACCGGGTTCGGCCGGTCCAGGACGACGAACCGCTTGCCCGCGAGAGCCGCCGCCTCCATGCAGTCGTACAGCGTCCAGATGTATGTGTAGAAACGGGCGCCCGCGTCCTGGATGTCGAAGACGATCGTGTCCACACCGGACGCGGTGAAGACATCGGCGAGCGGCTGCCCGCTCTTCAAGTACGTGTCGTAGACGGGGAGTCCGGTCGCCGGGTCGTCGTACCGCCCCTCGGAGCCACCGGCCTGTGCGGTGCCGCGGAAGCCGTGCTCGGGCCCGAAGACCGCGACCAGGTTCACTCGCTCGTCCGGGTGCATCACATCGACGATGTGGCGCACATCGGAGGTGATCCCGGTCGGGTTGGTGACGACCCCGACCTTCTGCCCCTTCAGCAGCGCGTAGCCGTCCGCCGCCAGCCGGTCGAAGCCGGTGCGGACCCGGCCGTGCCCCTTGCCGGGGGTGGGGGCGGCGGTCGCGACCCCGGTACCGGCGGCCGTCGCCGCGAGGGCTCCCACCGCACCGCCGGCGGCCAGCAAACCACGTCTGGACAGGCTCATTCAGCTACCTCCATGATCGCGACGTCTGTCATGGTCACGCACGCTAGCGCGCGTTCAGGCCATACGGAATGAGCCGGACGAGTCGGTTGTGACAGGAGTGCCGCCTAGCGGTGTCAGCCCCTTCCACAATCACATACCGACTGGTTAGTCTGCTGGGGCAGTCGGCTGAGAGAGGCGGGACCCGATGAGTACGGTGCAGGGCGCGGGCGTAGTGGTCACAGGGGCCGGAGGTGGCATCGGAGCCGCCCTGGCCCGCCGGTTCGCCGCGGAAGGTGCGCGGGTCGTGGTCAATGACCTCGACGAGGCCAGGATCAAGCCGCTGGCCGAGGAGATCGGCGGCACCGCCGTAGCCGGTGACGCCTCGCAGATCGTGGACGCCGCCCGCGACGCGCTGGATGGCACCGTCGACATCTACTGCGCCAACGCGGGCCTCGCCTCGCCCGGCGACGTCTTCGCCGACGAGGAGGTCTGGGCCGCCGCCTGGGACGTCAATGTGATGGCCCACGTCCGTGCGGCGAGGGCGCTGCTGCCGGACTGGCTGGAGCGCGGCAGCGGCCGCTTCGTCTCGACAGCCTCGGCCGCCGGACTGCTGACGATGATCGGTGCCGCACCGTACAGCGTCACCAAGCACGGAGTCGTCGCCTTCGCCGAATGGCTCTCGCTGACCTACCGCCACCGCGGCATCAAGGTCCACGCGATCTGCCCGCAGGGCGTGCGTACGGACATGCTCACGGCCGCCGGATCGGCCGGCGAGCTCGTCCTCGCCCCCAGCGCCATCGAGCCCGAGGCGGTCGCCGACGCGCTCTTCGACGCCATGGCCGAGGACCGCTTCCTCGTCCTGCCGCATCCCGAGGTCGCCGGTTTCTACCGGGCCCGCACCAAGGACACCGACCACTGGCTCGGCAATATGAACCACCTCCAGCAGAAGTGGGAGGAGACCGGCGCATGACCGAGTCCATCTACGCGGCAAAGCCCTGGATCTCCCTGCTCAGCGAGGCCCAGCGCGCCCCCGTCGGCCCGGCCGAGACCCTGGTCCACGCCTTCCGCTCCTCCGCCGCCCGCAGCCCCGGGCATCCGGCGCTCGCCTACTTCGACGGACGCCTGAGCTACCGCGAGACCGACGCGCTCTCCGACTCCGTGGCCGGCCACCTCGCCGCCGGGGGCCTGGAGCGCGGCGACCGTGTCGCGATCATGCTGCAGAACACCCCGCAGTTCGTGCTCGCACTCCTCGGCGCCTGGAAGGCCGGTGCCACCGTCGTCCCGCTCAACCCGATGTACAAGTCCGGCGAGGTCGGCCACGTATTGAAGGACGCCGAGGTCACCGCGCTGATCTGCGCGGACCGGGCCTGGGAGGCGTATCTGCGGGACACCGCGGCCGCCGCCCCGACCGTGACGATCGCGCTCACCACCAGTGAGCTCGACCTCCAGACGCAGAACGACGAGCGCGTACTGGGCTTCGAGCGGCTGCCCGTGCCCGAGGACGCCGACGATCTGGTCGCCGTCGCCCGGCAGGGCCTGGGGGCTCCCGAAGGGCGCGAACTCACCTCCGCCGACGTGGCGTTGATCAGCTACACCTCCGGGACCAGCGGCACCCCCAAGGGCGCCATGAACTCCCACGGCAACATCATGATCAACGCCGAGCGGCAGCGGACCGGGCACGCCATCGCCGAGGGCTCCTCCTACTTCGCGCTCGCCCCGCTCTTCCACATCACCGGCATGGTGTGCCAGCTGGCCGCCTGCCTCGCCAACGCGGGCACCCTCGTGCTCGCGTACCGCTTCCACCCGGGCGTCGTCCTCGAAGCCTTCGCCGAACACCGCCCCGCCTACACCGTGGGCCCGTCGACCGCCTTCATGGCGCTGGCCGCCCACCCCGCCGTCACCCCCGAGCACTTCTCCTCCTTCCAGGTGATCTCCTCGGGCGGCGCACCGCTGCCGCCCGCGCTCGTGGAGAAGTTCCGGGCGGGCTTCGGCCCGTACATCCGCAACGGCTACGGCCTCACCGAGTGCACGGCCCCCTGCGCCTCCGTACCGCCGGAGCGCGAAGCCCCCGTCGACCCGGTCTCCGGAACCCTCTCCGTCGGTGTTCCCGGCCCCGACACAGTGGTCAGGATCCTCGACGAGAACGGCGACGAGGTGCCCTTCGGCGAGCAGGGCGAGATCGCGGTCCGCGGACCGCAGGTCGTCTCCGGCTACTGGCGGCTGCCCGAAGCCACCGCCACCGCCTTCCCGGACGGCGAACTGCGCACCGGCGACATCGGCTTCATGGACAGCGAAGGCTGGCTCTATGTCGTCGACCGCAAGAAGGACATGATCAACGCCTCCGGCTTCAAGGTCTGGCCGCGCGAGGTGGAGGACGTCCTCTACACCCATCCCGCGGTCCGGGAGGCGGCCGTCGTCGGTGTCCCCGACGCCTACCGCGGTGAGACCGTCCGTGCCTACGTCAGCCTGCGGCCGGGCGCCACGGTCGACCGCGAGGAACTGGGCGCGTACTGCAAGGAACGGCTTGCCGCATACAAGTACCCGCGCGAGGTCGAGATCCTGACCGAACTCCCGAAGACGGCGAGTGGGAAGATCCTCAGGCGGGAACTGCGTTCCCCTCGATAGACCGTTTCACGCACAGCACGGATTCACGCACGGTACGGAAGGAAGGTGGCGGCAATGGCCAAGGCGACGGACGGGGACACGGCCCCTGTCCCTCAGCGGCTGCTGGCCGCCGCCACCCGGCTCTTTGCCGAGCAGGGGTACGACCGCACCTCGGTCCAGGAGATCGTCGAGGCGGCAGGCGTCACCAAGGGTGCGCTCTACCACTACTTCGGCTCCAAGGAGGACCTCCTCCAGGAGGTCTACGCCCGGGTGCTCCGGCTCCAGCAGGAGCGCCTCGACGCGTTCGCGGACGCCGACGCCCCGGTCGAACAGCGGCTGCGCGACGCCGCCGCGGACGTGGTCGTCACGACCATCGAGAACCTCGACGACGCCTCGATCTTCTTCCGGTCGATGCACCACCTCAGCCCGGAGAAGAACAAGCAGGTACGGATGGAGCGGCGCCGCTACCACGAGCGCTTCCGGGCCCTGGTGGAAGAGGGCCAGCGGAGCGGAGTGTTCTCCACGGCCACCCCGGCGGACCTGATCGTCGACTACCACTTCGGCTCGGTCCACCATCTGTCCACCTGGTACCGGCCCGACGGCCCGCTCAGCCAGCAGGAGGTCGCCGACCACCTGGCCGACCTGCTGCTGCGCGCCCTGCGTCCCTAGCGACCTGGGGAGCGCCGCCGGTCAGCGGGGAGAGGAGCGCCTGGGCCGCGGGGATGCGGGGGCGGGGCGCCCGCCCCCGCAAGGACCACCGTCCGGCCGGGCTCCGGCCGGCGGATGCTCACACACGGCAGCCCCGTTTCCTCACCGATCCGCCGCGGCACGATCGCCACACCGATCCCGGCCCGCACGAGATCGAGGAGCAGCGAGCACCCACCGGGCCGACGGCAGCAGCGCCCGGCCCGCCTCGGTGAGGATCACGCGCCGGCCGGTCCGGTCGAACAGCTCGGCACCCAGCTCCCGTTCGAGGTTGCGCACGGAGGTGCTCAGCGCGGACTGCACGATCAGCTCGGCACGGGCGGCGGCGGTGAAACTGCCGTGCGTGACCACCGCCATGAAGTGGCGGAGTTGGCGTATCTCCATCCATCCACGGTATCGATCGCAGCCGGCTGAACCATCTGTTGGACCGACCGCCGGTACGGGTCGAAGCTGGATATATGACTCACATCCAGCCATCCGCGCACGTCCCCGCACTCTGGGCCGCGGCATACGGCCCGCGCCACACACCGGCCGTCCGCCTCGTCGCCCGGTGCCTGTTGCGTGTGAGGGCTTTCGCCCACGACCTGGCGCTGGCCGACCATGTGCCGTTCGGCGGCTACTGACGGGGGCGAAATCCTTTGGTGGAGCCGGGAGCGCCCCGGTTAGCATCCGACGGTGAAGACACCGGCCGACGAACAGTTCCACGATGCCGTACGCCGGGCCGACGCCGGGCAGCTGTCGAGGCTCCTGGACGCGCAGGACTGCCCACCGGCAGTCCTCGGACGTCTGATCCGGCACGAGGACCCCGCCCTGCGTCATCTGGGGCTGGTCCTGCTCACCGAGCGAGTGACAGCGGGCCGCCCGTCCGACGACGGCGAGACGGCCGAACTCGCCGGGCTCCTGCCCGTATCGCTGACGGGGCCGCCGGAGGCGGATCTCCTCCTGGCGGGGCTCTACGAGCGACTCGGCCACCGTCTCCGGGGCCGCCCCCGCCCGTCATGGCGCACGGCCGGGCTGCCGGTACGGGTGAGGATCGCGTGGCTGCGCTCCGAACTCCTCGACGAGCCGGCGGTGATCCGTGACGAAGCCCCGGGTGAACTCCTCTACCAGGCCGTACGGGAGACGGGTATCACCGCGGCGCATCGGCCGGCCCAACTCGTGGACGAACTGGCGGACAGCGGCGACCCCGTGCTGCAGGCCGAGGCGCTGCGGCTCGCGCGGCAGGGGCTGCACGCCGGACTGCTGGCTCCCGCGCTGGTCCGCGAAGACCTGATCGGCCTGCTCGACGCCGACAGCGACCGGGTCGTCGCCGGCGCGCTGGACGAACTCACCGAGCCGTGGGCGGCGATGGAGCCGCTGCCGCAGGGGCGCATCTCTCCATTTCTCGCCGCCGGTTCGGCGGGGGACAGGCCCGCGGTGGCCGATGCAGCCCTCGCTGCCGCCGCCCTCCACGGCCACAAGGACCTGCTGCGGCAGATCATCGACGATCCGGATCGTCCGCCGGGCCTACGCCGACAGGGAATGGAACTGCTCGGCGATCTGGCGGACCGCGACGACATCGGTGAACTCACGGCCCTCGCCGCACGCGATCCGCTGCTGTTCGGCGGGCCGACGGTGACGTGCCTGCGCGGTCTCCACCGGCGCGGGCACTTCGTGGACGGTCCGGAAGTTCCGGCCGTGATCGGCCTGGCCCTGGCCGATCACTCGATTCCGCCCCGTGAGATCGCGACGATCCTGTTCACCTGCCGGAAGGAGGCGTTCCGGGTACTGACGGAGACGTCCGCCAAAGATCCGAGCAGCCCGCGACGGCTCGCTCTGCTGGTGGCCCTGGCCGGGCAGGGAACCGGCGAGCTTCCGATCGGGGGCGCGATCGCACGCGTACTTCCTTCGGCCCCCGCCCCCGGTCCGTTCCTCGACGCGATCCGGGAGCTGCGCCAGGCGGATGCCGAAGACGCCGTGATCGCTCTGCTGCCCTCGGCGCCCGCCGAGGCCCTGGACGCTCTGGAGGCCATCGGCGGGCAGCGGACGGTACTGGCCCTGCGGGAAGGGCTGGGCCTGGCCGGTGACGCGATCGCGCCCCACCTGTACGCCGTACGGGACCGCGCCCTCGAACTGCTGTGGCAGCTGACCCGCGATCCGGCGCACCGGCGCGCCCTCCTCGTACGGCTGGACCCCGTCGACCTGCCGGCGCGCATCGCGGCGGACCTGGGTGGCCCGGACGAGCGGGAACTGGCCCTGCTGAGTTCCCACCTGAACCCGGACGAGCCGGTGGCGGCGCTGTGCCGTCTCACGGACCACGGCAACGCCGGCACACTGCCGGCCATCGCAGACCTGCTGCTGCGCATCGTGGCCGAACAGGCGGCGTTGCAGGAGTGGGAACACGGACAGCCGGGCGGTGAGCCCGTGGTGCCCCAAGAGGTCCTGGACGCCGTGCACGCCCTGGGCCGCCGTCTCCATGAGCGGGGCGCGATCCGGCCGGTCTGCCTGCTCGACACGGCGGATGCGCAAGAGGCCGGCCACGCACTCGTCGCGACCATGGCACTGGATCTGCTGGACCGGCCCGGACTGTCCGACCGTGAGCGGGCGATCCTGCTCGAACTGCTGCTCCGGGCCCCCTGGGCGGGCACTCGCGCCCGGGTGCACCGGCTGCTGCGCCACCGCGACCGGCACGTACGCAAACACGTCATCGCCCTGCTCGCCCGCGACGCCACGGGCGAGGACGCACAGGCGCTGTCGGCGACCCTGATCGCGCTGACCACCGCCCAGGACATCCAGACCGTCCGGCAGGCCCTGCTCGCACTGGGTCACGCACAGGCCCACTGGGCGTGCACCGCGATCGCCGCATGTCTCGACCATCCGAACATGAACATCAAGAAGACCGCCGCCGAGGTGCTGGTCCGCGCGGGCACACCGGCGGCGCTGCCCAAGCTGCTCTTCTGGCTCGGGCACCACGACAACCCCGGGCTGCGCGGCACGCTCGTCGCGGCCCTGCGCGCCGTCCTCGGCGACGCCTACGCGGCGACACTTCTCGCCGCCGCCGAGCACAGCGAGAACGGCCGTACCCGCGAACTGCTGCTGGCGGGCCTCGACGGAGCCCTCGGCGCCCGCTCGGTCCTCGCGCTGGACAACCAGGCGTCACCGGTGGCGGCCGCCCTGCTCTCCCTGGTGGCGGACGGCCGGGTCGGTCTTGCCTCCGGGGACGTGAAGGATCTGGCGATACCGCTGGCCAGGCATGGCATCACCCCATCGGCCGTCGCACAGCGGTCATCGGTGGACACTGCGGCGGACCGTGACATCAGGTCGCTGGTGGCCGGGGGCTGGAATCCCTCGGTCGCGCTGCGCGTCGCCGAGTGGGACGCGCCGCTCCACCCCGACCGGCTGAACGAGCTGCGGCCGATGCTCACGGACTGGCTCCGGCTGGCCAGCTCCCGGCCCGCGGCCCGGGACACACTGGTGCGGTTCGCGCTGCGCATCTGCCCAGCACCCCGGACGGCCGGGGAGCTGACGGCATTCGCCCGGTCCGCACGGGTCCTGCTCGACGCGCTCGTGGACGCCCGGGACGAGGACCGGCACGACCTGATCGCGGTACTCGAAGCGGTCGCGCCGATGCTGACGGCGGCCGGCAGACCGGCCGTTGCCGCTGCGGTACGGGCACTGCGTCCCGCACCCACGACGCCGGTCCGGTCCACGCTGACGCTGCTGCGCCGCCTCGGCGCGGTGCTGGTCCGCGCCGACCTCGATCAGGCACTCGCGTCGGCCCGGCTCGGCGCCGACCCCTGGCAGGCCCAGGCCGCCGTGCTGAAGGAGGCGTTCGCAGCCCCGGAGACCACCGCTGCACCGATGCCCGCCGAGACCCGGGCATGGCGGGCGGCGCTGGACGACGCGGTGCGCGCGCCGGACGATCTGGAGGAGTTCCGCCGACAGGACGACGGCAGGCTGGGCTCGCGGGACCGGCTGACCGCACTGATCGAGGTCCACCACGGCGCGGACCCCGAAGTCCAAGCCGCCCTGCTCGACTGGATGACGCTTCTTCAGCCCCTCGACGCACCGCCCTGGACCATCACCGAGACCGCCCAGGCCCCGACGCCGCTGCCCCGGCACGTACACATCGACGACCTCGACCAGCCCCGTTCGGCGGCCCTGAGAGAGCGCCTGTTCGACATGCTGGGGTCAACTCACGCAGGCCGCAGGGAGACCGCCGCCCTGGCGCTGGTGAAGTGGCCCGAGCCAGAGGCCCGGCTGCCGGTTCTTCGCGCGTACCTCCGCGGACACATCGACATACCCATCGGCGTGGACCTGGCCCGTGCACTGCGCACCCTCGACGAGACGGAGCTACGGGGCGAGGACATCCTGCACGACAGGGTGGCTCTCGCGGCCTCGAAGCTCTCCCCGTGGACACTGGGACCGCTGGTGCCGCTGTTGCTGGATTGGTGGGAGCACGCCCCGCCCGCCGACGGACCGGCAGTCGGCGACGTACTGCGCAACTACCCCGCCGACGCGCTCGCCAGGACCCTCGGCGACCGCCTCGACGCCGGGGCCTGGGGCTTCCTCGACCTGCTCCTCGACCGCCGACTTCTGCGCACCCCCGCGCTGACGCGCACGTGTCGGCGGCTGCGCGCCGAAGGACGCGACGACATGGCGGACCGGCTTCTTCTCGTCGAGGGTCCGCTGCGCGGCCCGGACGCCGCACAGCAGGACGCGGCAGCGCTGGCAGCGCTCCGTGACCGCCCCCCGGCCGCACCCGGCGTAGCTGCGCACCGCCCGTCCAGGCAGGAACTGCTGGACCTGGCCCGAACCGGCACCCCGGAACAGATATGCAGGGCACTCACAGAACTGGCCGGGGCCCACTCGGGCCCGGACACGGACCGGGACCCCGGACTGCGCGACCTGATCGGTGAATTGCTGAACCATCCCCGGGCCAAGGTACGCCTGCGCGCCCACCGGACCTCACGGACGATGCTGGACCGGGGTACCTATCTGAGCCACACCATGCTCCTGCTGGACGACCCCCGGCCGGAATTGGCGCGTACGGCGATCCGCACGCTCTGCCACGCCGGCTGGGAGCCCGCGATCCCCGCTGTGACCGGACTGCTCGCGCACCCGCATCCCGTCGTGCGCAGGACGGCGGCCGAGGGGCTCATCGGGATGAGCGAGGCGGCGATCCCCGCCCTTCGCCAAGCCGCCGCCCACGCCCGCCCCGACAGACGCTCCCTCTACACGGACGTCCTCGACCGGCTCAGAGATTCAAGCCCGTCCGGCAACATTCCGAGCCCGCCCGGCGATTGAGGACGAAACGGCAACCGGGCGGGCCCTCGCACCCACCGACCCCGCCCGGGCCACCGCCTACACGTACCGCTTGATCTCCCGCCGGGCCAGCGACCGCTGATGGACCTCGTCCGGCCCGTCCGCCAGCCGCAACGTCCGCGCCGCCGCCCACAGTTCCGCCAGCGGGAAGTCCTGGCTGACGCCGCCCGCGCCGTGCAGTTGCACCGCGTGGTCGAGGATGTCGACCACCGCACGCGGGGTGGCGATCTTGATGGCCTGGATCTCCGTGTGCGCACCCCGGTTGCCCACCGTGTCCATCAGCCACGCCGTCTTCAGCACCAGCAGCCGCAGCTGCTCCACCGTGACCCGCGCGTCCGCGATCCAGTTCTGCACGACGCCCTGCTGGGCGAGCGGCTTACCGAAGGCCGTACGGGACACCGCCCGCTTGCACATCAGCTCGATCGCCCGCTCGGCCATGCCGATCAGCCGCATGCAGTGGTGGATGCGACCCGGCCCCAGACGCGCCTGGGCGATGGCGAAGCCGCCGCCCTCCTCGCCGATCAGGTTCGCGGCGGGCACCCGCACGTCCGTGAAGACGACCTCGGCGTGACCGCCGTGATAGTGGTCCTCGTAGCCGTACACCTGCATGGCGCGCCGCACTTCGAGACCGGGGGTGTCGCGCGGGACCAGGATCATCGACTGCTGGCGGCGGATGTCGGCGCCGTCCGGGCCGTCGGCAGTCGCTGTCCTGCCCATCACGATGAAGACCTGGCAGTCCGGGTTCATCGCCCCGGAGATGTACCACTTGCGGCCGTTGATGACGTAATCCTCGCCATCGCGCACGATGCGCGTCTCGATGTTGGTCGCGTCCGACGAGGCCACCTCGGGCTCCGTCATCGCGAACGCCGAGCGGATCTCCCCGGCGAGCAGCGGCTCCAGCCACTGCTTCTTCTGCTCGTCCGTGCCGAACTGGAAGAGCACCTCCATGTTCCCGGTGTCCGGGGCCGCGCAGTTGAGTGCGGTCGGCGCCAACTGCGGTGAACGGCCGGTGATTTCGGCGAGCGGCGCGTACTGGAGGTTGGTCAGCCCGGCGCCGTGCTCGGCATCGGGAAGGAAGAGGTTCCACAGCCCCTGCCGCCGCGCCTCGGCCTTCAGGTCCTCGACGATCTGCGGGGTGTCCCACGGCGAGGACAGGAGCGCGCGCTGTTCGTCCGCGGTCTTCTCGGCCGGGTGGACATGCTCGTCCATGAAGGTGAGCAGCTTGTTGCGGAGCTCTTCGGTACGGGCGTCGAATGCGAAGTCCATGGGGGTGATCAGCCTTCCTGGAGGGTGGTGAGGCCGTGCTCGATGAAGACGGGGACGAGATCGCCGATGCGGTCGAAGCCGGCGCCGACGGTCTGGCCCAGGGTGTAGCGGTAGTGGATTCCCTCCAGGATCACGGCGAGCTTGAACCAGGCGAACGCCGTGTACCAGGAGACGGCGGAGGTGTCCCGGCCGGAGCGTGCGGCGTAGCGCTCGATCAGCTCGGCGGGGGTGGGATGGCCGGCCGCGCCGCTGGTGGTGGAGACCGGGGACTTCGCCAGACCGAGGTCGGAGCTGTACATCACCAGCAGGCCGAGGTCGGTCAGCGGGTCGCCGAGCGTCGACATCTCCCAGTCGAGAACGGCCTTGATCCGGTCGTCGGAGCCGATCAGGACGTTGTCCAGGCGGTAGTCGCCGTGTACGACGGTGGGTGCGGGGGAGAGGGGCAGCTCTCGGCCGAGCGCGGCGTGCAGCTCGTCGATGCCGGGCAGTTCGCGGCTGCGGGAGGCGTCCAGCTGCTTGCCCCAGCGGCGCAGCTGCCGGTCGAGGAAGCCCTCGGGGCGCCCGAAGTCGCCGAGTCCGACGGACTCGGGGTCCACGGCGTGCAGTTCGACGAGGGTGTCGACGAGAGCGAGGACGGCCTCCCTGGTGCGCTCGGCGCCCAGTGGGGCGAGCTGCTCGGCCGTGCGGTACGGGGTGCCCTCGACGTACTCCATGACGTAGAAGGGCGACCCGATCACCGAGTCGTCCTCGCAGAGCAGCACCGGTTCGGGCACCGGAACAGCCGTGGGGTGCAGGGCGCTGATCACCCGGTGCTCGCGCTTCATGTCGTGCGCGGTGGCCAGCACATGCCCCAGCGGGGGCCTGCGCACGACCCAGCGGCCGGTGCCGTCCGTGACGACGTACGTCAGATTGGAGCGGCCGCCCTCGATGAGCCGGGCTTCGAGCGGTCCGTTCACCAGACCCGGCCGCTCGCGGTCGAGATGTCCGCGCAGCCGGTCGAGG
This sequence comes from Streptomyces sp. NBC_01224, assembly GCF_036002945.1. NCBI lineage: Bacteria > Bacillati > Actinomycetota > Actinomycetes > Kitasatosporales > Streptomycetaceae > Streptomyces > Streptomyces sp. NBC_01224. The sequence goes on from NZ_CP108529.1 coordinate 7,216,702, forward strand.
TCGAGACCTGGCGGATGGACTGGGCTCATCGTGCGCACCTCCGGGGTGAAAGACGGTCGGTGTTCATGATGCCGACCAGTCGGTATGCCGTCCAGTGGACTCCCGGAATCCGGCGGGTGGACTCCGCTCCGAGTCGGGTCGGAGTCTGGTGTTCGGCCGTATCCCTGAATATGGTTCACGTATGAATACTGAGCTGCTGATCGACGAAGTCCGGCTGACCCCGATCCTGATAGCGGACCCGCCCCTGCTCAACACCCAGGGCGTCCACCAGCCGTACACCCCGCGGCTCATCGTGGAAGTCGTCACACGCGGCGGTGTGACCGGTATCGGGGAGACGTACGGGGACGGCAAGTACCTCGAACTCGCCCAGCCGCTCGCCACCGCCCTCGTCGGACGCCCTGTCAGCGATCTGAACGGCCTGTTCGCACTGGCCGACGAGGTGTGCGGTGATTCACGCGCGGCCGACGAGCGTGTCGACGCCGGTGGGCTGCGCGGCGTCCAGACCGCCGACAAGCTCCGGCTCTCCGTCGTCTCCGGCTTCGAGGTCGCCTGCCTGGACGCGCTCGGCAACTCCCTCGGCCTCCCCGTGCACGCTCTGCTCGGCGGCAAGGTCCGCGACAGCGTGGAGTACAGCGCCTACCTCTTCTACCGCTGGGCCGCCCACCCCGAGGGCGGCGAACAGGACGACTGGGGCGCCGCCGTCGACCCGGCCGGAGTCGTCGCCCAGGCCCGGCGCTTCGCCCGCGAGCACGGCTTCTCCTCCTTCAAGCTCAAGGGCGGCGTCTTCGAACCCGACCAGGAGATCGCCGCGATCCGTGCCCTGGCCGAGGAGTTCCCCGGGCAGCCGCTGCGGCTGGACCCGAACGGCGCCTGGTCCGTCGAGACCTCGCTGTACGTCGCCGAGCAGCTGAAGGACGTACTCGAATATCTGGAGGACCCGGCGAGCGGCACGGACCTGATGGCCGCCGTCGCCGCAGGAACCGACGTACCGCTCGCCACCAACATGTGCGTCACGACCCTCGCCGAGGTCCCGGAGGCCTTCGCCCGCGGCGCCGTCCAGGTCGTGCTCTGCGACCACCACTACTGGGGCGGCCTGCACCGCACCCGTGAGCTGGCCGGGATCTGCCGTACCTTCGGCGTCGGACTCTCCATGCACTCCAACACCCACCTCGGCATCAGCCTCGCCGCGATGACCCACGTCGCGGCCACCGTCCCCAACCTCGACTACGCCTGCGACAGCCACTACCCCTGGCAGACCGAGGACGTCATCACCACCCGCCATGTCTTCCGGGACGGCCGGCTCACCGTCTCCGACGCACCCGGGCTCGGCGTCGAACTCGACCGTGAACGCCTGGCCGTGCTGCACCGGCGCTGGCTCGACGACGACGGCACGATGCGCGAGCGCGACGACGCGGCAGCGATGCGCAAGGCCGAGCCCGGATGGCAGACCCCCTCGATCCCGCGCTGGTGACGGAACGTTCCCCGCAGCGGCCGCGGGCCTGCCGCCGGCCGGCCTCACCGCGTACCGGGTGCTTCACCGCACACTGAAGATCCAGGACGGCGAGACGGTCCTCGTCCACGCGGCGGCGGGCGGCGTGGGCTCGCTCGCGGTCCAGATCGCCCGCCACGCGGGCGCCCGCGTCATCGGCACTGCGAGCGAACCCGACCACGAACATGTGCGGCAGCTCGGCGGGGAGCCGGTGGCCTACGGGGACGGCCTCGTCCACCGGCTGCGGGCGCCGGCCCCGGACGGGGTCGAGCCGCGTTCGACACCGTCGGCGGCGAGGCGCTCCGGGCCGCCGCCGAAGTGCTGAAGCCCGAGGGCCGGCCGGCCTCCATCGCGGACGGCGAGGCCTTCTCGTACGGCGGCCGCTACGCCTTCGTACGCCCGGACGCCAAGGACCTCGCCCACCTGGCAGAACTGGCCGGGCAGGGCATCGTCACGGTCCATGCGGACCGGGTCTTCCTGTTGGAACGGGCGGCGGACGCCTACCGTCCGAACGAGCAGGGACGCCCCCGCGGGAAGATCGTCGTCACCGTCCCCTGGGGCACCCCGGACGTCCGACACGCCCGGTGCCGGACCTCAGAACAGCATGGCCGCGGCGAACACCGCGAGCGCGACCGTGCACGCCCCCGCGGTCAGCGCACCGCGCGCCGAGAGCGGCTGCGGCCGCGCGGTCCCCATCCCGAGCACCCGCCGGTGCGCCACGAGCAGGAAACCCAGCCAGGCCAGCGCGCTCAGCGCCACGGCGACGATCCCGGCCGGGCTCGCCCCGCTGTGCAGCGCCTGCTTGACCGCCAGCAGCGCCACCACCGTGCAGGACAGGGTCGTACGCCGCCACGCCAGCCTGGTCCGCTCGGGCTGCAGTCCGGGGTCGCGTCCGTCGGCCGTCACCGGCCCTCCCAGCCGAAGAGGACCACCACCACCATCGCCACGGCGACGACGGCGACCGCGAGACCGAGCAGCGTCGGGAACCGGGAGACCGGCAGGTCCTCGCCGCGCCGCATCGCCCGCTCGCACCGCACCCAGTGATTGATCGCTCGAAGCGCACACAGCACACCGGCCGCGAGCAGCGCGAGCGCCAGTCCCGCGCGGATGCCCCACACCAGCTCAGGGAGGAACTGGTCGACCGCGAAACCACCGCCGATCAGCGCGAGAGCCGTCCGGATCCAGGCGAGGAAGGTGCGCTCGTTGGCGAGCGAGAACCGGTAGTCGGGGGTGTCGCCCTCTTCGCGGATTCGCTGTGGCGCGAACCACAGCCGCAGGCTCTGTACGAATTCGATCACGCGTGAACCTTACGACCGGCAATCGAGCCCCGGCTCAGGAGGCTGCCCCGCCCGCCCGGAAGGCGCGCAGCCGGCGGTACGCCTCCAGGCCGTCCGGCACCCACTCCCAGTCGCCGAGCCGCTGCTCCAGCTCCGCATCGGTGAGGAAGGTGTGCCAGGCGACCTCCTCCACCTGCGGATTCACCGGCAGCTCGCACCGGACCTGGTAGATGTGGCTCCACCAGGAGTGCTCCGCGCTCTCGTAGAGGAACTTGAACAGCGGCTCGGGGCGGGGGAGCCCAAAGACCCCCAACTCCTCCTCGGCCTCCCGCAGCGCCGCCTCGTCGTACGACTCGCCCGCCCCGACCACCCCGCCGACGAACATGTCGTAGTGGGACGGGAAGACCAGTTTGGTCGGAGTCCTGCGGTGCACGAAGAGCCGGCCCCCGGCATCCCTGGCCTCGATGAAGACGCAGCGATGGCGCAGGCCCCGCGCGGTCGCCTCACCGCGCGGGGCCTGCCCCACGACCACGTCGTTCTCGTCGACGATGTCCAGGATCTCGTCAGAAGGAGTCATGCCTCTCATCCAACATCAGGCCACTGACAGTGATCACTTGCCCATGACGTACTTGACGGTCGGGCCCGTGGTCCAGCCGCCGTCCACGGCCAGTTCGGCGCCGGTGATGTACGAGGCGGCGTCCGAGAGCAGGAAGGTGACCGCCTCCGCGATCTCCGGGGCCTCGCCGACCCGGCCCATCGGGGTGTTCGGGTAGTTGCCGTCGCCCTGCTGAATGCCGACGGACGCGGTCATCGGCGTGTAGACCATGCCCGGGTGCACGGAGTTCACCCGTATCTTCGCCGTGCCGAGCTCCACCGCGCCGACCTTCGTCAGACCGCGGACCCCCCACTTGGAGGCGCCGTAGCTGGAGGTCAGGGCGAGTCCCATCAGACCGGCGGCCGAGGAGACGTTGACGATCGAACCGCCGCCGTTCTCCTTCATCACCGGGATCACCGTCTTCATGCCGATGAAGACGGCCGTCAGATTGATGTCGATGACCTTGCGGAAGTGCTCGACCGTCTCGGTCTCCAGCGGCTGACCGGTCGATACGCCGGCGTTGTTGACCAGGCCGTCGATCCGCCCGAACTCGGCGACGGCGAATTCGGCGACGCGCTGCCAGTCCTTCTCGGAGGTCACGTCGTGGTGCATGAAGCGGGCCCGAGCCCCGAGGGCGGCGGCGGTGGCGGCGCCCTCGTCGTCGAGCACATCGGTGATCACCACATGGGCGCCGCCCGCAACGGCGAGGCGGGCGGCCTCGGCACCCAGGCCCCGGGCGCCGCCGGTGATGATGACGGTCTTGTCGCTGAGCTTGTTCTTGTCGGTCATGACACTGTCCTTCATGTGGTGCGGGTGGTTCACGCGCCGCCGGGCACGGGCGCGTGCAGGAACGCGGTGGTGGTCTCGACGAGATCGGCGAGGAAGAACTCCTCGCCGGTAAGCGGCCGGGTGCCGTCGAGACCCTGGCGGGCGCGGTCGGCCAGTGCCGCGCCGATCAGGGTGAGCGCCAGGTCCAGGCGTTCCAGGCGCACGGGCCCGGGCAGTGCGCCCAGGCAGTCCCCGATGCGGCCGATCAGCCGCCCGTAGGCGGTGCCGTCCAGGGCGGGGTGCAACCGGCCGGTCCGCAGCCCGGTCTCATGGCTGAGCTGGGCCGAGATCCGCAGACAGCGGCGGCCCCGGTCGTCGGCGAGCAGGCTCGCCTCGGCCGTCACCAGCGCGGTGAGCAGTTCCCGTACGCCACAGTCCCCGGCCAGCTCGTCGAGCAGCGGCGCTATCACCTGTTCGGTACGGGTCTGGCGGCCTTCCATCACCGCGTCGAGCAGCCCGGCCCGGGAGCCGAAGTGGTATTGGACCGCGGAGGGGTTGCTCTGCCCGGCCAGTCGGACGATGTCCCGCAGTTGGGCGCCGTCCGTACCCTGCGCGGCGAAGATCTCCTCGGCCGCGCGGATCAGCTTGTCCCTGGTCTCTTGCCCTGACGTTCTCGCCATGACACCACTCTAATGCTGGCCATTATTAATATCCAGGGCGGGCGGCCCCCTGTGATCGGACAGACGCCGGTCAGTTCGGCTGGAGGCTCTTTTCCCGGCGCCCACTCATGGGCCCCTCCGGCATCGCCGGATGCAGTCCCAGCAGCACGATCCCGACGACGATCGCCACGAGGCCCACCGCCTGCCAGGCCAGTGCGCCGGCGTCGGTACGCAACTGGTCGCCGAGGAAGCCGACCCCGCAGGCGATCCCGGCCAGCGGCTGGGATGCGGTCAGCGGAGGCAGTGAGACCCGCAGTGGGCCCGTCTCGAACGCGCTCTGCACCAGGAGCAGACCCGTCACCCCCAGCACCGCCACCGCGTACGGCTGCCACGCCGTCACCAGCGCCGACCAGCCCTCGTCGGAAAGCCGCTCGCCGGTGACCCGGGTGAGGGCGTCCTGGAGTCCGTACAGCAGCCCCGCCGCCACCGCGAGCAACGCCGGGGCGACTGCGGACTCCGAGCGTTTGGCGAAGGTGGTGAGCAGCAGGGCGATTCCCACGACTACGCCGATGACCAGCCAGTGCCGCAGCGGACTGGTCACCGCCTCGCCGCCCTGCGGCTGACCCGCCAGCAGGAAGGCGGCGACTCCGCCCGCCAGCAGCCAGAGCCCGGCCCAGCCCTGCCGGCCGAGCCGCTGCCCCGTGCGATGGCGCGACAGGGCCATCGCGAAGAGCAGATTGGTCGCCAGCAGGGGTTCGACGACGGACACCTCGCCCTTGCCCAGGGCCAGGGCACCCAGCACCATGCCGCAGACCATCAGCCCGATCCCGGCCAGCCAGCTCGGCACCCGCATCAGGTCCAGCAGCAGCCGGAAGGAGAGATAGTCGCTCCTCGGAGCGTGCGAAGCAGCGGCCTGCTGCAGGACGAAACCGAATCCCAGACAGCAGGCGGCACTCACGGCGAGCACGAGGACCAGCACCGACACGCTTCTACCTCAAGTCAGGCCAGAAGTGGGTGATTTGTTTCGACGATAGCGCCTGCGCCCTGCGGGTGCGGCCGGAGCGCCGCCGACCGGGCGGTTGACGCCGGGGCGGCCGATGCAGAGGATCTGACGCACGAGTAACTTCCGGCGCCCTGGCCGGACCCTCACCGTGGCCGTGACCGGATCGCCCCGACAAGGATGGAACCCATGGCGTACGACGCTGATGTGATCGTTATCGGGGCGGGGCTCGCGGGTCTGGTGGCCACCGCCGAGCTGGTCGACGCGGGCCGCTCGGTGATCCTGCTCGACCAGGAGCCCGAACAGTCGATCGGCGGCCAGGCACACTGGTCCTTCGGCGGTCTCTTCCTCGTCGACTCGCCCGAGCAGCGCCGGATGCGGATCAAGGACAGCCATGAGCTGGCCCTGCAGGACTGGCTCGGCACGGCGGGCTTCGACCGCAAGGAGGACCACTGGCCCCGGAAGTGGGCCGAGGCGTACGTCGACTTCGCGGCCGGTGAGAAGCGCTCCTGGCTGCACGCCCAGGGGCTGCGGCTCTTTCCCGTCGTCGGCTGGGCGGAGCGTGGCGGCTACGACGCGACCGGCCACGGCAACTCCGTACCGCGCTTCCACATCACCTGGGGCACCGGCCCCGGCGTCGTCGCCCCCTTCGAGCGCCGGGTCCGCGCGGGCGTCGCCAAGGGCCTCGTACAGTTCGGGTTCCGCCACCGGGTCACCGGTCTCGGCCGCACCGCGGGCGCCGTCGACACGGTGAGCGGCGAGATCCTGGAGCCGAGCGCTGCCGCCCGGGGCACCGCGAGCAGCCGGGTGACGACCGGCACGTTCGAGCTGAAGGCCCAGGCGGTGATCGTCACCTCCGGCGGCATCGGCGGCAATCACGACCTCGTACGCAAGCAGTGGCCCCCACGGCTCGGCACCCCGCCCGCGAAGATGCTCTCCGGAGTCCCCGCCCATGTCGACGGACTCATGCTCGGCATCACCGAGGAGGCGGGCGCCCACCACATCAACCGCGACCGGATGTGGCACTACACCGAGGGCATCGAGAACTGGAACCCGATCTGGGCCAAGCACGGCATCCGGATCCTGCCGGGACCGTCCTCCCTCTGGCTGGACGCCCGCGGCAAGCGGCTGCCGGTCCCGCTCTTCCCGGGCTTCGACACCCTCGGCACCCTCGAACACATCATGAAGTCCGGCCACGACTACACCTGGTTCGTCCTCGACCAGAAGATCATCGGCAAGGAGTTCGCGCTCTCCGGCTCCGAGCAGAACCCGGACCTGACCGGAAAGTCGATCCGCGACGTGATCGGCCGGGCCCGCGCGGACGTACCGGCCCCGGTGAAGGCTTTCATGGACCACGGGGTGGACTTCGTGGTCGAGAAGGACCTCGGGGCACTGGTCCGCGGGATGAACGCGCTCACCGACGAGCCGCTGATCGATGAGGCCGAACTGCGCCGCGAGATCACCGCACGCGACCGCGAGATCGCCAACCCCTTCACCAAGGACCTCCAGATCACCGCGATCCGCGGGGCCCGCACCTATCTCGGCGACAAGCTGATCCGTACGGCGGCACCGCACCGCATCCTCGACCCCAAGGCCGGCCCGCTCATCGCGGTACGGCTCAACATCCTGACCCGCAAGTCGCTCGGTGGACTGGAGACGGACCTGTCCTCCCGGGTGCTGACCGAGGACGGCACGCCCCTGCCCGGTGTGTACGCGGCGGGGGAGGCGGCAGGTTTCGGTGGCGGCGGGGTGCACGGGTACCGCTCCCTCGAAGGGACCTTCCTCGGCGGCTGCATCTTCTCCGGCCGGGCGGCGGGGCGGGCGGCGGCGCAGGCCACGTCCTAGGAGGGCGCGAAGTCCCGCCCGGCCCGCGGCGTCCGACACGCCCGCCCGTCGAGCGGCGGGATTCGTCCGCAACTGCCGTCCAGGCCCGACGCGATGACGGGATCGCCGCTCGACCGGCGCCCGCAGGGCGAGGACTGCCTGAACCTCGACCCCGGACCCATTGTTCGGCCCCGCCGGGACGGGCGGTGTCTCCTTCGACGCGCATGCGTACGGCATGGGCATTCTGCCGCGAGATCCCCGCCCCGAAGGCGTAGAGAACCGGCCGGCCCCGCCTACCGTTCCGCCGCGCCCACGACGGGATCCAGCAGCTCGACGACCCGGAACCGTTCGGCGACGACCATGGTGTCGTCGTCGACCGTGAACTCCGGGTCGCCGAGCGCCTCCCGCATCTCCTGGCTGTGCCAGAACTTCTCGTGACCCGCGCGCCACTCGGCCACCGAGGTGTCGCCCTCGCCCTCGTCGATCGCATGCTGAAGATCGACGTCGCCGAGACGCAGCACCCGCACCTCCGTCACCTCCAGCACCGCGGTCTCCCGGCCGTACGAGTCGATCAGCGCGGACCGCTCACCCACCGGAGGCAACTCCTCCTTCTCCGCCTCGTACTCCGCGAGCAGCCCGGTCGTCGACACCTTCGCACCGGCGAGCACCGCCCCCACCAGCCGGTCGCGCAGCGGGCCGGGGAAGGCGAGCAGAAAGGGCTTGAGAGGTTCACGGTTCGACATGGCGTCAAGTCTGACATGTTCGGCCGGGCGCGGCGCAGGGACGCCCACCCGATCGCGGGTCGTCAACTGTGCAGGGATTGAACAGAGTTGACATCGGGTACGGGCAGGTGTCCGCGGCCCCTGGCGACCTGCGGCCGCAGATGCTCGAATGGTCGGGTGAACAGTCGCCCTCCCGACGCCGAAGGCACGCCCCTGGGCCGCCGTGTCGTCCTGGCCATGCTCGGTCTCGGCGCCGCCGGAGTCGTTGCCGCGCCCGTGCTGCAACGCACGCTGGAATCCGGACTGGGCGCGGTCGCCGACAAGGATCCCACCGGCCTGACCGGCCTGCTTCCCAACGGCGGCGGCTTCCGCTACTACTCCGTCGCCTCGTCCGTACCGGAGAAAGGCGCGGACGACTACCGGCTGACCGTCGACGGGCTGGTCGACCACCCGGCCACGTACACCCTGGACGCCCTGAAGGCGTTGCCGCAGACCCGCATGGTCCGCGATGTCCAGTGCGTCACCGGCTGGCGGGTGCCCGAGACCCCCTTCGAGGGGGTACGCCTCTCGGCGCTGCTGGACGAGGCGGGCGTACGGCCCGGGGCGAAGGCCGTTCGCTTCACCTGCTTCGACGGCACCTACAGCGAGAGCCTCACCCTCGCGCAGGCCCGCCGCGCCGATGTGCTGGTCGCGCTGCGTATGCAGGACCGGCCGCTGGCCCACTCCCACGGGGGCCCGGTCCGGCTCTATGTGGCCCCGATGTACTTCTACAAGTCGGCGAAATGGCTCTCCGGGATCACCCTCACCGACTCCGTACGGCCCGGCTACTGGGAGGAGCTCGGCTATGACGTCGACGCCTGGGTCGGCCGGTCCAACGGCCGCGACGACGCCCCCACCACCTGACCCCGCGGAGCGTGTGCGGCGCTTCAGCGGTGCGGAGCGCTGGGTGCACCGCACCACGGCCACGCTGATGCTGCTGTGCGTGGCGAGTGCGGCGTGTCTGTACGTACCCCAGCTCGCCGAGCTCGTCGGCCGCCGCCACCTGGTGGTCACCGTGCACGAGTGGTCCGGGGTACTGACCCCCGTACCGTTCCTGGCCGGTCTGCTGTCACGGGCGTTCCGGGCCGACCTGTCCCGGCTCAACCGCTTCGGACCGCACGACCGTCAGTGGCTACGGGCCGTATGGCGCCGCGACCACCGGCCCGAGGCGCGTCCGGCCGGAAAGTTCAACGCCGGGCAGAAGCTGTACGCGGCCTGGATCGCGGGCGCGGTGCTGGTGATGACCGGCACCGGCGCGCTGATGTGGTTCACCGGCGTCGCGCCGCTGATGTGGCGCACGAGCGCGACCTTCGTCCACGACTGGCTGGCGCTCGCGATCGGGATCGTGCTGGCCGGGCACGTGGCGATGGCGCTCGCCGACCCGGAGGCACGCCGTGGCATGCGCACCGGGTCGGTCGAGCGCCATTGGGCACGGTCACAGCATGCGCTGTGGGGGGAGGACCGTGCGGGCAGCCGCTCGCCGGGGCCTGTGCGGCGGACCAGGGCCGGGGGCACGACGCCTGGCGCGGCACCCCGCGGCGTTGCCGAAACGCCCGAATAGCTCGGCTATCAGGACGCTCCGGCGCCTTGCGATGCACCACGGCAGACGCCGCGCCCCGACCGGCCCCGATCCGCCGGACAGGCCCTAGAGGACTAGCGACAGCAGCAGGATGAAGGCCAGCGAGACCACGGAGATGATGGTCTCCATCACCGACCAGGTCTTCACCGTCTGGCCGACGTTCATGCCGAAGTACTCCTTCACCAGCCAGAACCCGGCGTCATTGACATGGCTGAAGAAGAGCGAGCCCGCGCCGACGGCGAGGACCAGCAGAGCGGCGTGCGACGTCGACATGTCGGCGGCCAGCGGGGCGACCAGACCGGCCGCCGAGATGGTGGCCACGGTCGCCGAACCGGTCGCGAGCCGGATCGCGACGGCGATCAGCCAGCCCAGCAGCAGTGCCGGGATCGACCAGTCCTTGGAGAAGTCCAGGATCATCTGGCCCACACCGGCGTCGATGAGGGTCTGCTTGAAACCGCCGCCCGCACCCACGATCAGCAGCACACCCGCGATCGGGGCGAGGGACTTCTCGACGGTGGTGGAGAGCCGGCCCTTGGTGAAACCGGCCGCCCGGCCCAGTGTGAACATGCCGACTATGACGGCCGCGAGCAGCGCGATCAGCGGCGAGCCGATCACATCGGTGACCCGCTGGACACCCTGCTGCGGGTCGTCCACGACGATGTCGACCAGGGCCTTGACCAGCATCAGCACGACGGGCAGCAGAATCGTCGCCAGGGTGGCGCCGAAGCTGGGCCGACGGTCCAGATCCTCCGAAGGACGCTGCGGAATCATCTTCTCCGGAGCCTTGATGTCCACCCAGCGCGCTGCGTAACGGGAGAAGACCGGCCCCGCGATGATCACGGTCGGGATTGCGACCAGCACACCGAGCGCGAGCGTGACACCGAGGTTGGCGCCGAGGGCGTCGATCGCCACCAGCGGGCCGGGGTGCGGCGGAATCAGCCCGTGCATCACGGAGAGTCCGGCCAGCGCCGGGATACCGATCCGCATCAGGGAGTAGTTGCCGCGCTTGGCGACGAGCAGCACCACCGGGATCATCAGCACGATCCCGACCTCGAAGAACAGCGGCAGACCGATGATCGAGGCGATCAGGACCATCGCCCACGGCATGGCCCGCCCGCTCGCCTTCGCGAGGATCGTGTCGACGATCTGGTCCGCGCCGCCGGAGTCGGCGAGCAGCTTGCCCAGAATGGCGCCGAGCGCAATGAGGACACCGACACCCGCGACGGTCGAGCCGAGGCCGGCGGTGAAGCTGGCGATCGTCTTGGCCGGTGCGGCGCCGGCGAACGAGCCGAGCGCCAGCGAGCCGATGGTCAGCGCGAGAAACGCGTGCATCTTGAACTTGGTGATGAGCAGAACGATGACGGCGATGCCCGCCAGTACTGCGATGCCCAACTGCGCGTTGCCTGCCGAAGTGATCGGTTCGACGGCATCCGCTGCCAGCATCTCGACGCTGAGACTGGTCACGGTGGTGTTCCTTAGCTATCGAGCCGGCGCAACGCGGCGACGGCTCGCTGGGTGATTTCTTCGGGGGTGCCGGACACATCGACCGAGACTCCGGCCTCGTCCTCCTGCAGCGGCTGCAGGGTGGCGAACTGCGAGTCGAGCAGTGCGGTGGGCATGAAGTGGCCCTTGCGCTCCGCCATGCGCTCCTCGATCAGAGCCCGGTCGCCGGTCAGATGGAGGAAGACGGCACCGGGGGCCTCGGCACGCAGCCGGTCCCGGTAGACCCGCTTGAGCGCCGAGCTGCTCACCACCCCGCCGAGCCCCGCCCGGCCGTGCGCCCACTGACCGATCGCATCGAGCCAGGGCCACCGGTCGGAGTCGTCCAGTGGGGTACCGGCCGACATCTTGGCGATGTTCGCCGCGGGATGGAAGTCATCGCCCTCGGCGTACGGAACGCCGAGTTCGGCGGCGAGCAGGGGGCCGATCGTGGTCTTGCCGGTCCCTGCAACGCCCATCACCACGACGACGTGGGGGGTGCTCATTGGTGGTGCCTCGCTGTCTTCTTCGACGTCTTCCTCGACATCGGTCCGTCGCGCTACTGAAACCCATACGTACGACTTATTCAAGATGCTGTGACATAAACGTCGTACTTTTTGTTCCTGAAGGGTGCCCCGTAGGCTGTGCTCATGACCACACGGGGCCCTGGGCTGCATACACATGTGCTGGACACCCTGGGTCTGGAGATCGCCGCGGGGGAGCACCGGCCGGGGCAGGTGCTGCGTACCGACGAGCTGGCCCAGCGCTTCGACGTCTCGCGCACGGTCGTACGCGAAGTGGTCCGTGTCCTCGAATCCATGCACCTGGTCGAGTCACGGCGCCGGGTCGGCGTGACCGTACAGCCGACCGAGGCATGGAATGTCTACGATCCGCAGGTCATCCGGTGGCGGCTGGCCGGCGCCGACCGCCCGCGCCAGCTGCGCTCCCTGACCGTGCTCCGCTCAGCGATCGAACCGGTCGCGGCCGGCCTCGCCGCCCGTAACGCCACCCCGGAGCAGTGCGCGGCCCTCACCGAGTGCGCGCTCGGCATGGTCGCCACCTCGCGCGGCCAGCAGCTGGAGGGCTATCTGGAGCACGACATCGCGTTCCACCGGATCGTGCTCAACGCTTCCGGCAACGAGATGTTCGCGCGGCTCGGTGATGTCGTCGCCGAGGTCCTGGCGGGCCGCACCCACCACCAGGTGATGTTCGAGGACCCCGACCCGGCCGCGGTCACCCTCCACGTCCGGCTCGCCGAAGCGGTGCGCGAGGGCGACGCGGTGGCGGCGGAACGGCTGACGAAGGAGATCGCGGTGGGTGCCCTGCACGAGCTGGACGTGCTCGCACCCTGAGGCCCGTGCCGCGGCGCCGTCGCGCGTACGTACCCGCTCTCCGAGGTCCCGTCCCTACGGTGCCGACGCATGCACGCGCTGCAGCCGGGCCGCGGCCGCGGCCAGCACCATCTCCAGCGCCGCGGGATAGCCGCTGCGGTCCATCTCCGCGACCAGCACCCCCGCGGTCGCCGCGATATTCGGATGGGTATCGGCCGGAAGCCGGGCGTACGTCTCCGGCCAGGTCCGCACCTCCTGTGCACGGGCCTGCTCCGACAGCACCAGCGTGGACGCGTCCAGCGCCGCGAATGACAGCGTCTGGTCGACGAAGACGTGGTAGATCCGTACCGCCTCGGCATCCGGGAATCCCGCACCGCGCAACACCCCGAGAATCGCCTCCACCGAGCGGATCTCATGCGCCCGGCCGGTCACCCGGGCACAGGTCAGCGTCGCCGCCTGAGGGTGCGCCAGATAGTCCGCGTGCATCCGCAGGCCGAGAGCGCGCAGATCGGCCCGCCAGTCACCCGTCGGCCGCCAGGCGCGCAACGTACGGCCGATCAACTCGTCGGCCACCGCGAGCAGTAGTTCGTCCGTGTCCCGGAAGTACCGGTAGAGGGCGCTGGGATCGCAGCCGAGAGCCGCACCGAGCCGGCGCACGGTGAGCGCCGCCGCCCCGTGCTCCCCGATCAGCCGCAACGCCGTCTCCACGATCAGCTGCTCGGACAGCACCGTGCCCTGTTTGGTGGGGCGCCTGCGGCGCCGCGCCCCCTCCGGTACCACCCGCTCGCTCGCGCTCATGGCGGCACCTTATGACAACAGTGTTGACGTGTGAACCCGTCGGAGAGTTCGATGTGCCGCCATCGGGGACGAAGAGCGCCCCTCGGCGAAGGAGCCACCGTGACGGACTCACCCATCCCCTACGGCAGTGACCCACCGGCACCCGCGGCACTCAAGAGGAGCCTCGGTGTCGTGGACGGCGTCGTCATCGCCGCCTCCTCCACCGCCGCCACCTCCAGCATCGGTATCGGGCTGGGCGTGACCGCGGGCGCCGTCGGCCTGCATCTGCCGATCATCATGCTGCTCGCGTTCCTGCCCATCCTGGGTATCGCCGGCGCGTACTCCCGGCTCAACAAGGTCGAGCCGAACATGGGCAGCGGCTATGTCTGGGTCGGCCGCTCCCTCAGCCCCTGGCTCGGCTTCCTCGTCGGCTGGATCGGGATCGTCTCCACTGTCGTCTTCCTGTCCTACACCACGACCGTCACGGGCTCCGCCCTGCTCCAACTCGCCGGCGAGGGAGGGCTGCACACTGTCGCCGGGCTCCACCTCGACCCGGACTCCACCGCCCAGTCGACCGCGCTGGGCATCGTTGTTCTGATCGCCGTCACCTTCACCGCGATCACCGGCATCCGGTCCGCCGCCAACCTGCAGAAATACCTTCTCGTCTTCGAGTACGTCGTCCTGCTCGGCTTCTGCGGGTACGGACTGGTCGTCGGCCCGCACCCGTTCAGCCTCGACTGGATCAACCCGTTCACCATCCCGTCCGGGCAGCAGCTCGCCCAGGGGCTGCTGCTCTCCGTCTTCTGTTACTGGGGCTTCGAGTCGACGTTCAGCGTCACCGAGGAGATCCGCGACCCGCAGGACGCCTCCCGCGCCGGTCTCATCACCCTGTTCACCATGCTCGGCTTCTTCCTGCTCGGCTCCTTCGCCTTTCAACGCGTCCTCTCACTCGACGAGTTGACGGGCCACGGCGCCCAGGGCCTCACCTACCTCGGTGACCGGCTCGCCGATCAGCCGCTTGCCGCGCTCCCGCTGATCGCCCTCACCTTCTCCGCCGTCGCCTCCCTCCAGTCCGGCGTGATACCCACTGTGCGCGGCATGTTCGCGATGGGCCGCGACCGCACGCTCGGCCCGTTCTGGACCAGGGTCAGCCCGCGCTACGGGACACCGGCGGCCGGAACCATCGCGGTCGGCTGTGTAGCCGCCGCCATCGCCGTCGCCTCACTCGTCATCCCGAAGGTCGGCGACCTCATCCTGGCCTCCGTCAACGCGATCGGTGTCGTCGTCTCGCTGTACTACGCGCTCACCGCACTTGCCGCCGCCGCGCGCTTTCGCGGGGCGCTGCGCGAGAGCCGGTCCGAGGCCCTGCGGGCCGTGGTGCTCCCGGTGCTCAGTGCCGCCACGCTGCTCGGCCTCGGCGGCTACCTCTGCTGGTCCTTCTACAACTCCGCCGACCACTTCGAGATCAGCCCGGACAACGGCTGGTTCATGCTCTTCTGCCCGGCCGCCATGCTGCTGTCCGGAGTCGGTGCGGCAGCCTGGGCCAAGTGGGCACGGAAGTCTCCGTACTTCGTCACCGGCCGGTCCACCGCCCCGGACCTCACCGCCGAACCCGAACCCGGGTGCGAGACCGCGCCCGGCCCCGCCTGACCGCACGCAGCACCCTCAAGGAAACGGAACCACCCATGCACCGCACCCCCGCCGATCTCGTCCTCACAGGCGGCCCGGTTCTCACCATGGACGCGGCCCGCAGCCGCGCCACCACCGTCGCCGTCACCGACGGCCGCATCACCGCCGTCGGCCACGACGAGGTACGGGAACTGGCAGGCCCGAGGACCGAAGTCGTCGACCTCGCCGGCCGGCTCCTCGTCCCAGGTTTCCAGGACGCCCACATCCACCCGGTCACCGCCGGACTGGAACTCGCCCAGTGCAACCTCACCGATACCCACACGGCGGCGCAGACCGTCGCCGCCGTCCGGGCCTACGCCGACACCCACCCCGGCCAGGAGTGGATCACCGGCGGCGGCTGGTCCATGGACGCCTTCGACGGCGGCGCCCCCACCAGGGAGCAGCTCGACACCGCAGTACCCGACCGCCCCGCCTACCTGGTCAACCGCGACCACCACGGCGCCTGGGTCAACACCCGCGCCCTGACACTCGCCGGCATCACCCGGGACACCCCCGACCCGGCCGACGGCCGCATCGAACGCGACGACCGCGGCGAACCCACCGGGCTCCTCCAGGAGGGCGCCATGGACCTGGTCGCCCGCCACACCCCGCGCTCCACCCCGGCCGACCGGCTGGCCGCACTGCACCGCGCCCAACGGCTGCTCCACTCCTACGGGATCACCGCCTGGCAGGACGCCATCATCGGCGGATTCGGCTCCATGGACGACCCGGCCGACGCCTATCTGACCGCCGCCCGCGACGGCTCGCTCACCGCACGGGTCGTCGGTGCCCTCTGGTGGGACCGCGAGCGCGGCGCCGAACAGATTCCCGAGCTCGTGGCCAGGCGAAAGGAGCTGAACGTCGGACGCTTCCGGGCCGGCTCGGTGAAGATCATGCAGGACGGCGTCGCCGAAACCGGCACCGCCGCCCTGCTCGCCCCCTACCTCGACTGCTGCGGCTGCGCCACTGCCAACCGCGGCACCAGCTTCGTCGACCCCGTCGAGCTGCGGCGCCACGTCACCGAACTGGACGCCCTCGGCTTCCAGGTCCACTTCCACGCGCTCGGCGACCGCGCCGTGCGCGAGGCACTCGACGCCGTCGAAGCGGCCCGCGCCGCCAACGGCCGTACCGACACCCGCCCCCACCTCGCCCACCTCCAGATCGTCCACCCCGACGACATCCCCCGGTTCCGCGAACTCGGCGCCACGGCCAACATCCAGCCGCTCTGGGCCGCGCACGAACCGCAGATGGACGAGCTGACCATCCCCTTCCTCGGCGCCGAACGCGCCGCACTGCAGTACCCGTTCGGCGCCCTGCTGCGCTCCGGCGCGACGGTCGCGGCCGGCAGTGACTGGCCGGTCAGCAGCGCCGATCCACTGCACGGCATCCACACCGCGGTCAACCGGGTGACCCCCGAGAGCGAGGGGCCGGTCTTCCTCCCGGAGCAGCGCATCTCCTTGACCGCGGCCATCGCCGCGTACACGGCGGGCTCGGCGTATGTGAACCATCTGGACGACACCGGAAGCATCCGTCCCGGAACCCTCGCCGACCTGGTGGTCCTGGACCGGGATCCGTACGCGGGCCCGCCCGAGGAGATCGGTCACACCCGCGTCCTTCAGACGTACGTGGGCGGCAGGCGGGTCCACGAGGCCTGAGGCAATACGGTGGCCCCCGCGGAACGTTCCCGCGCGGGCCGCCGACGCAGCCGAGCCGGCCGCCGTGCCCGTGGTGGCCACCGTGCCCGGCGCCGTGAGCGGTACATCCCACCGGATGGACGGCAGTCGTTTCCCGCCAACGCGGCGCGCCGTCGTGACACCCTCACGGGGCGTACGGTTGTTCGTGTTCGATCTTCACGAAATGACGGAAACAGGGAGACCACGGTATGTCGCAGCAGGTGCAAGGTGTCATCGCACCGGGGAAGAACGAGCCGGTACGGGTCGAGACGATCGTGATCCCGGACCCGGGCCCCGGCGAGGCCGTGGTGAAGATCCAGGCGTGCGGCGTCTGCCACACCGATCTCCACTACAAGCAGGGCGGCATCAACGACGACTTCCCCTTCCTGCTCGGCCACGAGGCCTCGGGCGTGGTGGAGTCCGTCGGCGAAGGGGTCACGGACGTCGAGCCCGGCGACTTCGTCATCCTCAACTGGCGTGCCGTGTGCGGGCAGTGTCGTGCGTGCCTGCGCGGCCGCCCCTGGTACTGCTTCAACACCCACAACGCCAAGCAGAAGATGACGCTGCTCGACGGCACGGAGCTGTCACCGGCGCTCGGTATCGGCGCGTTCGCCGAGAAGACCCTGGTCGCCGCCGGTCAGTGCACCAAGGTCGACCCGGAGGTCTCCCCGGCCGTCGCCGGGCTGCTCGGCTGTGGCGTGATGGCGGGCATCGGCGCGGCCATCAACACCGGGCAGGTCGGCCGCGGTGACTCGGTCGCCGTGATCGGCTGCGGCGGTGTCGGCGACGCGGCGATCGCGGGCGCGCGGCTGGCCGGCGCGGCGAAGATCATCGCCGTGGACATCGACGACCGCAAGCTGGAGACGGCGAAGACGATGGGCGCCACGCACACCGTCAACTCCCGCTCCGCCGACCCGGTCGAGGCGATCCGCTCCCTGACCGACGGCAACGGCGCGGACGTCGTCATCGAGGCGGTCGGCCGCCCGGAGACGTACAAGCAGGCCTTCTACGCCCGCGACCTCGCAGGCACGGTCGTCCTGGTGGGCGTCCCGACCCCGGAGATGCAGCTGGAACTGCCGCTCATCGACGTCTTCGGCCGCGGCGGCTCGCTCAAGTCCTCCTGGTACGGCGACTGCCTGCCCTCGCGCGACTTCCCGATGCTCATCGACCTGCACCAGCAGGGCCGGATCGACCTCGGCGCGTTTGTCACCGAGACCATCGGGCTCGGCGACATCGAGCAGGCCTTCGCCCGGATGCACGAAGGCGACGTGCTGCGCTCGGTGGTGGTCTTCTGATGACCGCCCGCATCGACCACCTCGTCACCTCCGGCACCTTCGCCCTCGACGGCGGGGAGTGGGACGTCGACAACAACGTCTGGATCGTCGGCGACGACACCGAGGCGATCGTCATCGACGCCGCCCATGACGCCGCCGCCATCGAGGCCGCGCTGAACGGCCGTACGCTGCGCGCCATCGTCTGCACGCACGCGCACAACGACCACATCGACGCGGCCCCGGCCCTCGCCGACGCCACCGGCGCACCGGTCCTGCTGCACCCCGACGACCTGCCGCTGTGGAACCAGACCCACCCGGACCGCGCCCCGGACGGCGAACTGGCCGACGGCCAGGAGCTGGAGATCGCCGGAACGACGCTCCAGGTCCTGCACACCCCCGGTCATGCCCCGGGCGCCGTCTGCCTGTACGCCCCCGAGCTGTCCACCGTCTTCACGGGTGACACGCTCTTCCAGGGCGGCCCCGGAGCCACCGGGCGGTCCTTCTCCCACTTCCCGACGATCGTCGCGTCGATCAGGGACCGGCTGCTCGCCCTGCCGCAGGAGACCACCGTCCGCACCGGACACGGTGATTCCACGACCATCGGCGCGGAGGCCCCGCATCTGGACGAGTGGATCGCCCGCGGTCACTGAGAACCGCGGCTCACCGGTCCGGGCCATGCGCAGAGCCGCAGCCCGCTCTCGAAGCGGCGCGGCCCGCCCGTGACCGGATCGGTGAACTCCAGCACCCGGGCCAGGAGTTGGAGAGGGTGCGACCAGTCGTCGGTCGCACCCTCCGGCCGGACCACCGGGTAGACCGGGTCGTGGAGGAGCGGCAGCCCCAGGCTGTTCATATGGACCCGCAGCTGATGGGTGCGTCCGGTGGCGGGCAGCAGCCGGTACCGGCCGAGACCCTCCCGGTGCTCCAGCAGCTCGATCCGGCTCTCGCTGTTCGGCTCGCCCGGCTCCTCGCGGGCGGCGATGACCCCGCGCTCCTTGACGACGCGGCTGCGTACGGTCCGCGGGAAGGCGAGTCCGGGGTCGTACGGCGCCACCGCTTCGTACTCCTTGAGCACCGAGCGGTCCCGGAACATCGTCTGGTACGCGCCCCGCTCCTCGGGCCGCACGACGAAGAGGACGAGGCCCGCGGTCAGCCGGTCCAGCCGGTGCGCGGGCTGCAGCTCGGGCAGGTCCAGCTCGCGGCGCAGCCGGGCCGCCGCGGTCTCGGTGATGTGCCGGCCGCGCGGTGTCGTCGCCAGGAAGTGCGGCTTGTCCGCGATCACGATGTGCTCGTCGCGGTGGACGACACCGACCGGGAACGGCACCGGCTCCTCCGGCGCGAAATCCCGGTGGAACCAGATGTACCGGCCGGCGGTGTACGGCTCGTCGGCGGAGACCGGGCCCTGTACGGAGACGAACCGGCCCTCGGCGAGCATGGCGTCCACCCGAGCTGCCCCGATCGCACCCGCGAACCGCGCCAGCAGATGATCGCGTACCGTCGCCCACCGGCCGTCCGGATCCTCGGGGAGCCGCAGCCGGACCGGATCGATCCCGTCCCGCTGCGGCAACGGCGCCGACGGGGGCTTCGCACGCCCCCTCACCGGGGTGCGCCGACCGGTACAGCGGTGAGCATGGTGCGGGCTCCTTGTATCTTCTGCTGGGGTGTCCGCACAGTATCGCCCGTTCCGCCCGCCCACCGGGGCCCTGCCCCCCCCGCACTCAGGCGTTCGGCAGCGTCACCTTCTCCGGTCCGCACCCGATGCGCTCGGCCTCGGCGGCGACATAGCCGGGCAGCAGCTCACGCGTGAGGTCGACGCCCTCGTCCGTCGGCTGATCCAGCTGCTCCACCATGAAGATCACGGGCCCGGTCTGGCAGCTCGCCCGGTAGACGCCCCGCGACCCGTCCAGCCGACCGAACCCCTTGGAGCCTTTGAGAGGCAGACCGGCCTTGCGTGTGACCCCGGAGAAGATCTCGGTCAGTGCCGGGTCCGTCACCGTGATCATCCGCACGACGGGGGAGTAGCTGTCACCGGACTCGCAGACCCGGGCGGGCCCGCCGTCGTCGCTGACGCGAGTCTGCTCCAGGGCCTTGCGGTACGCCGCGGGGACGGTGAGGCCCTTGACGCCGCAGAAGGCATTGGCCTTCGTGTCCTGGCGGTCCACGAGGGCGGGCAGGGTGCGAGGAATCCGATAGGTGCCGGAGCAGCCGAATTCGCGGATGACCCCATTGGTCGCCTCCACCACCGCGCGGGTCAGGGCGGCACGGTCCTCCCGGTCGTACTCCGACCCGGTGTCGAGTCCGGCCTGTCCCATGCCGATGTCCACCACGGTGAGACCGGTGAACTCGTCCCGTCCCGTGCAGCTCTGCGGCAGCGCCAGCCAGGCGCGCGACGACGAGGTCATCCCGGGCAGTCCGTCGCCGAGCGACACCATGCCCGCCGCGAGGAACTCCTGCGGCCACTTGTGCGCGTCGGTGCCCCGGAGACCGTCCAGCTGGTGCACCCTCAGAGTCACTTGGCGGCGGGGATTGTCGTCCTTGTAACTGGTGATGCGGCACTGTCCGTACGACGGTTCCCGATCGCGCGGATTGGCCTGCAGGGACTGCTCCTCGACCTCGGTCCTGCGGTCACCGAAGAGGTCCGACATGGTCGAGTCGCCGAGCGAGTCCCAGCAGGGGGCGGGACCGAGCAGCGGAAGCGCGTCCGTCCGCCAGGCCACCGCACCGGCTCCGAGGAGAGCACCGACCAGCCCGGCGGCAGTGACGGCGCGAGCGGTACGGCTGCGGAACAGGCGGCGCAGAACAGGGGTGTGCGCGGGGGCGGGCTCCTGCTCCGGGGACGGGCCCGGCTGTGACTCGTGCGCCTGCTCCTGCTCCTGCTCCTGTTCCCGTTCCTGCTTCTGCTCCTGCTCCTGAGGAACTGTGGTCTTCTCGCCGTCCACCGCCGCTGCCCCGTTCTCTTCGGTCTCTTCGCCGTTCACGCGACCCCACCGGCCCCGCACCCGATGCGCTTGCTCACGGACTTGGTGAAGTTCGTGAACACCTGCCGGTCGTCGGGCCGGCCCGCACCCTTCAGACCGGACTGGACGTTTCCGTAGAACACCGTCTGCCGTCCGTTGCACTCGGTGCGTACGAGCCCGTTGCCGGCACCCTCGGGAAGCCCCTTGAACAGCGCGACCAGGCGCGGCTCACCCGCCATCACGTACTGCGCCGCCGGCTCGTCGGGCATCCGCGGCTCGCGCCACACCACCGAACAGGTCTGGAGCCGCTCGCCGACCACCCCCACCTGTTCCTGGTACCGGGAGCCCCGGCCGAGTTCGAGCGTCACACCGGGTATCCGGCACAGCGGGCTCCGGGCGCTCTCGTCGTCCTCGGCGACCGTCACGATGGGCGACGTCATGCGCAGGGGCTTGTCCGGTGCGCAACCGACCTTCCGCATACCGGTGTTGGCGGCGTCCAGCAGCAGCCGGGTGACGTCGGACCGGCTGCCGATCGTGAACGGCATGGCCACTTTGCCCAGATGGCCGTCGCCGGTGCTCTCGCTCCGGATCGTCACCGCGGACGGCCTGCCGTCCACATCACAGGTGTCGGGCAGGACCAGCATCGCCCGGTCGCCGGCGACCAGCCCGTCGAGCCCGTCGGGCAGTTGGGAGGCCGACCCGTCGAAGTACCGGGCTATCCAGGCACGGTGTTCCTCGACCCCGGTGGGAACCGGACCGTACTCGACGGTGACCTGCTCCTTGAATGTGAGCGGCTCGTCCGAGTCGTCGTCCGGAACCGTCGAGGTCACCGCGACCGTGCAACTGGCGTGGTGACGGCCGGCCGAGGGCGGCGCGGATTCGGTGGCGCGCCGCTCGGAGCCGGACTTGTCGAGGCCGTCGTCACCGAGGAAGGCCGCACCGCTGTTCTGCTCCCACGCTCCCCAGCAGTAGCTGTCCCGGAACGGCCAACTGTCCGTCGCCCACAGCCCGATGGTGGAGACGAGCACCGCCCCGGCGACCGTTCCGGCGAGGAGTGCGCCCCGCCGCCTGCGACTGCTGTCCATCACATTCCCCCTTGCGAAGTACGAAGATCGCGCAAAGCCTCGATGCTACGTCGTCGCCCGGGGCAGGCATGCAGCGCGCCGTACCGCACCGCGCCCTGAGGAAGCCCCTCCCCTCTGCCGCCGCAGATCAGCCGGTCGCCGAGAACACGATCGAGAACTCCGCAGCCTCCGCATCGAGCCGGTACTCCGGCAGCACCCCCGGCCCGCACGACTGCGAACCGATCCCCTGCACCGCGTGGTCCGGATTGACCCGGACGGTCTCGCCGGCCCGCAGCCCCCGCCGGCGCAGCCCGTATCGCGCGTCGGGCTGCCACGCCGCGCCGTCCACCTCGTACGACCACACGGAGTCCAGGTGCTCCAGCCCCGCGAAGTCGTACCCGTTGGAGATCCTGACCGCGCCCGCCCCGGCCGCGGGCTCGATCCGTACGGGTTCGACGACCTTCGTGTACTCGATCAGTCCGGGGGAGGGGTGCGGTCGGGGAAGAGCAGTCCGTCGCAGAGGAAGTCGGAGTCGTGCAGCTCCTCGCCGAAGTCCCCGCCGTAGGCGAAGCCGTGCCCGGGGTGGGCGATGCGGTGATCGATCCACTCCCGGATGAAGCCGCCCTGACAGCGCTCGTACCGCCCGAACGTCCGCTGGTACTCACCGAGTTCGCCGGGACCGTTCCCCATCGCGTGCCCGTACTCGCACATGATGAACGGCATCGCCCGCCGCCGCGCGTCCAACTCCGCGTCGCCCCAGGGCTTCTCCGCCCGCTTGCCGATCAACTCGACCTCGGCGTGGTCCGGGTACATCCGCGAGTACAGGTCGACGTCCCGGCAGGACAGATCGCCCTCGTAGTGCACCAGTCGTTCTGGATCCCGCCCCCGGATCCACTTCGCCATCGCGGTCAGCCCGCGCCCGGACCCGCACTCGTTGCCGAGCGACCGGATGATCACCGACGCATGGTTCTTGTCGCGCTCCACCATCCGTGCGGCCCGGTCGAGCAGCGCCGGCGTCTCCACCCCGTCGAAACGGAGCACGACCTCGCCGTCACCGGGCCACCCGCCGGGCAGATCGAAGGTCCGCAGATGATCCCCCGGTCGGATTCTCGGCAGGCACCCGCGGCGGATCGACGGGGAAGGGGCACACCACATTCGTATACGCAGGAGCCCCACCGGCCCCTTGCGGCACCCAGCGC
This sequence comes from Streptomyces sp. NBC_01224, assembly GCF_036002945.1. NCBI lineage: Bacteria > Bacillati > Actinomycetota > Actinomycetes > Kitasatosporales > Streptomycetaceae > Streptomyces > Streptomyces sp. NBC_01224. The sequence continues at coordinate 7,240,073 of NZ_CP108529.1, forward strand.
CCGGGAACCGCGACCTTTTTCCACCCCGAAGCATCGAGAACCGGGCCGCACGAACGACTCGTCCTGTGTGGCGGCGCCCGGCAAGAGCCGGAAGCGCCATTCCCCGTTCAGCGACATCCGCCCGGCATCCGACCCCGCGTACCAGGCTCGCGGCTCCAGCCCGCCCGATCCGGGACCCATGACCTCGTGCCAGGGCAGGGTGGGCGTGTGTGTGCGGCTCATGGGACTCCCGGCTCAGCGATGGCCTCCGTGCTGCTGGATGCCAGCGAGGAATGAACCGATTCAACAAGGCTTGTACCCTGCTCCGGCCCATGCACGACCGTGCGGGCACAACGCAGAATGCCGACCAGGATCGCTCCTGATCGGCATTCTCTCTGTGTCCGAGGGGGGACTTGAACCCCCACGCCCGATAAAGGGCACTAGCACCTCAAGCTAGCGCGTCTGCCATTCCGCCACCCGGACAAGGTGTCTGTCTCGCGGGCCCGGCCCGTTCCGACGTGGAAAACAATAGCAAACATTCGGGGGTGCTCGATCACGCCAGGGGGAGTATGAAGGGCGCATGACGGGGGGTGGGAGGCCTTGGGCGTGCGGGCCGGGCGCGGGAGGATGAGGGGGAGCACCACGGTGACAGTGGAAGGAAGCAGTGTGAGCGAGACCAACACGGCCCGGACCGTCTCGGGCGAGGACGAGGTCGTGGACCTCTGTCGTGAGCTGATCCGGATCGACACCAGTAACTACGGGGACCACTCGGGTCCGGGGGAGCGGGTCGCCGCCGAGTACGTCGCGGAGAAGCTCGCCGAGGTCGGGCTGGAGCCGCAGATCTTCGAGTCCCACAAGGGCCGGGCCTCGACCGTGGCGCGGATCGAGGGCGAGGACCCGTCCAAGCCCGCGCTGCTGATCCACGGGCACACCGATGTGGTTCCGGCCAATGCTCACGACTGGACGCACCACCCGTTCTCGGGCGAGGTCGCGGACGGCTGCGTGTGGGGCCGCGGCGCGGTCGACATGAAGGACATGGACGCGATGACCCTCGCGGTAGTCCGCGACCGGATGCGCAGTGGCCGCAAGCCCCCGCGCGACATCGTGCTGGCCTTCCTCGCGGACGAGGAGGCGGGCGGTACGTACGGCGCGCGGTATCTCGTGGACAAGCACCCCGGCCTCTTCGAGGGTGTCACCGAGGCGATCGGCGAGGTCGGCGGCTTCTCCTTCACGGTGAACGAGAAGCTGCGGCTCTACCTCGTCGAGACGGCCGAGAAGGGCATGCACTGGATGCGGCTCACCGTGGACGGCACCGCCGGCCACGGCTCGATGACCAACAACGACAACGCGATCACCGAGCTCTGCGAGGCGGTCGGACGGCTGGGGCGGCACAAGTGGCCGGTCCGGGTGACCAAGACCGTGCGGTCCTTCCTCGACGAGCTGTCCGATGCGCTCGGCACCCCGCTCGACCCGGAGGACATGGAGGCCACGCTGGCCAAGCTGGGCGGCATCGCCAAGATGATCGGCGCCACGCTCCGTAACTCCGCCGCTCCCACCATGCTCGGCGCCGGCTACAAGGTGAACGTGATCCCCGGCCAGGCCACCGCCCATGTCGACGGTCGCTTCCTGCCCGGTTTCGAGGACGAGTTCCTGGCCGATCTGGACCGGATCCTCGGCCCGCGGGTGAAGCGCGAGGACGTGCACGGGGACAAGGCGCTGGAGACCAGCTTCGACGGTTCGCTCGTGGACGCGATGCAGATCGCCCTGAAGGCGGAGGACCCGATCGCGCGCGCCGTCCCTTACATGCTTTCCGGTGGTACCGACGCCAAGTCCTTCGACGACCTCGGTATCCGCTGCTTCGGGTTCGCCCCGCTGAAGCTGCCGCCGGAGCTCGACTTCGCAGGCATGTTCCACGGCGTGGACGAGCGTGTACCCGTGGACGGTCTGCAGTTCGGTGTGCGGGTGCTCGACCGTTTCATCGACAACTGCTGAGTCTCTGCCGTCTTTCCGCTGATTCTCCGCGTCAACAATCGCCAGCGTGTGCGTATTTGACCGGAACGAGTGAAAGGAACCATACGCTCGTAGCCCAATTACCTCTTCCTCGTTACAAGTGATGCGGTCCGCGGCTGGGACCGCATTGCCAACTAGGAGGAATAATGATCAAGAAGGTCGTCGCTGCTGCGGCTGTCACCGGTGGTCTGGTGCTCGCGGGTGCGGGCATGGCCGTCGCGGACTCCGGTGCCCAGGGCGCCGCTGTCGGCAGCCCCGGTGTGGTCTCGGGCAACGTCATCCAGGTGCCCGTGCACGTGCCGGTGAACGTGTGTGGCAACACGATCTCCGTGGTCGGGCTGCTGAACCCCACCTTCGGCAACACCTGCGCCAATGCCTGACGTTGTGCGTCAACCCGTAAGGGTTTGAATCCGGTCGGCCCCGGAGTGCACGCCATGCACTCCGGGGCCGCTGGTAATCGGCCCCCGCACGGTCAAGTCCGGGGGTATTCCGGAAGGTAGAAGGCAGGAAACAACCTATGCGACAGGTCACGCGTAAAGGCCTGATCACCATGGCGGCTGCGGGCGGCGTGCTCGCGCTGAGTGGCGGTTACGCGCACGCCGACGCGGGAGCGGCCGGCGGCGCATCGAATTCCCCGGGGGTGCTTTCAGGGAATTCGGTCCAGATCCCGGTCGACGTACCGGTCAACGTATGCGGCAACTCCGTGAGCGTCGTGGGACTGCTCAACCCGGCCGCAGGAAACACCTGCGGAAATGCTTCGCAAAGCGCTGCTTCGGGCCGCCACGCCTCGGGCAGTCAGGTGTCCGGCGACCGGACCCGGACGCACCGGGCGGGGACCGGCAAGCACCGGGCTGTCACGAGCGACACCGGGAGCGGTGCAAGGGCCGAGGGGGTTACGAGCGGCTCGCCCGGTCTGCTTTCGGGCAACAACATCGCGGTGCCCATCGACATCCCCGTGAACGCCTGCGGGAACAGTGTCACCATCGGCGGACTGCTCAATCCCGCCTCCGGCAATGACTGCGGAAATGTTCCGGACGTCGTCACGCCACCGGTCGGCACTCCGGTCACCCCGGTCACCCCGGTCACCGAGAACCAGCCCCCGGCACCCGGATCGCGAAACGTGTCGAACGCGCACGAGACACAGAGCGTCGCGCAGCTCGCACACACCGGAGCGGGCGGGCTCGACCTGCTGGTTCCGGCGAGCATGGGCCTGCTGCTGGCGGGTGCGGGCACGGTGCTGTACCGCCGCGCCCGGATGTCCGCATAGCGGACCGAGGCGGCGACGCAAGCACAGCGAAGGGAGCGGGCCCCGCGACTGCGGGGCCCGCTCCGTCTCACCAGGTGGCCCGGAGCTGGCGGATGATCCGTCGGCGCAGCCGCACCCTGCGGCTGCCGTCACGGCGCAGCGTCAGTCGGTCCAACTCCCAGTGCCCGTACTCGGCATGGTCGGTCAGCAGGCGGGCCGTCTCCTTCCGGGACACCCCGCGCGGGACGTACACATCGACAAATTCGTATTCCGGCATCGCATCTATTGTGCGGGCAGAGCCCGTGTACGGATAGCGTCTGCACTATGTCTGATGCTGCGCAGCCCACCGCTGCCGAGGTACGCGCCGCCGCCGAAGCGATCAAAGCCGCGCTCGACCATCACCTCGAGGCGGTCGAACGCCGGACAGGGGACGATGATCCCGCTGTCTACGATGCGTTCAATGCACTGGCCGCTGCCGCCGAGTTCTACGACGAACTTCTCTACGACCGCTACGACGAGGTCACCCCTTTCGAGATCCCGGGTGCGGAGGACTCCCTGCCGCCGTATGCCGGCCCCGAGGAGCCGAACGCGCTGAGTGTGCTGATCCGGCGCGACTACGCGGTGGTGGAGCCGCCGCGGCTGCTGGCACAGGCCCAGCGGGTCGCCGACCTCGATCCGGACGATCGCGCCGGCGGGAGCGCCGCGGTGGTGGGCTCCAGCGTCCATGCCGCGCTCGGAGTGCTCTTCGGTGAGTACGAACCGGACGAGATCGCTTCCCGGCATACGGAGTTCGGTCTGGAGGAGGGCGATTCCACGCTCTGGGTCACGGCTGCGGAGGAGCTGCCCGAGGCGGGGGAGTGGCTCGGCGCACCGTTCGACGAAGCGGACCCGCAGCTGGTGGTCTGCCGCTTCGACGTCAGCGCCGTCTTCGACGAGGACGAATCGGACGAGGAGCCGGCCGGCCTGGTGGTGGACAGCTCCTGATCCGTCCGCCGGACGGGCTCGAAACCGAGCCCGTCCGGCGATGGGGGACAGGGCGCGCTCCGGTCATCAGGCCGGAGCCTCCAGCAGGGTGCGCAGTCGCGTCGTGCGGTCCTGGGCCGGGGACTGGGCGACCGCGCGCTGGAGCGCCTGATCCACCCCGTGCACGACGGACAGATGCCGCTCCCCGCGGCTGAAGGCGGTGTACACCCAGGAGCGACTCAGTCCCTGGGCGGCGTCACCCGGCAGCACGACGACCACTGCGGGCCACCGCATCCCGGCCGCCTGGTGGGCACTGAGGGCCCAGCCGTGGCGTACGGACGACTCCACCCGCTCCTTCGATACGACGACCTTCGTGCCCGCGCAGTCCAGATGCAGGCCCTCGGCGTCGGCCGAGACGACCACCCCGGGCACGGTCCTGCCGGGCGTCGGGACATGGACGACACGGTCGCCCGGGTCGAAGCCGCCGAACCGCCCCGGGCCGGGGTTGAGCCGCTGCTTCAGTGCCGTGTTCAACGCCCGGGTGCCCGCCGAGCCGCCGTGGCCGACGGTGATCACCTGGGTGTCGGCCGACGGTACGCCGATGGCGCGCGGCACCGAGTCGGCGACCAGTTGCACGGTGCGGTGCACCGCCTCGCCCGCGTCGCGCACGGGGACGATCACCACCTCCTTGCCGGGCGCCGCGACCTGGTTCAGCTCGCCGATGCCGATGCCGGAGACCAGTTCGCCGATCGGTCCCGGATCCGGCGTACGGGACACGATCTGCGGGCAGGCACGGGCATCCAGCACATCGGCGAACACCCGCCCCGCACCGGCCGAGCCCAGCACGCCCGGGTCACCGCTGAGCACCAGCCGGGTGCCGTCGGCCAGCGACTCCACGAGGATCGCGGCGGTCTCGACGTCCAGCTGCGGGGCGTCCAGCACAACGAGCAGGTCGATGGCGATCGCCCCCTCCTCGTCCCGTCCCGGGCCCTCCGCTCCGGAGAGCAGCCCGGCGAGTGTGACGGCCGCCGACGGATCGCCGGTCGCCTCGGCCAGTCGACGCCTGCCGTCGACGCTGTGCACGGCCCCCAGGGCGCGCAGTCCGAGGCCGCGGGCGGCGGTGATCAGCGCGGCGGGTTCGGCCCTGGCCGCCTCGCCGCCGGTGTGCGCCACGAGACCGTGGGCCGCGACCGCACGGATCAGCTCGGCCGCCGACGGGGAGCCCGCGGCCGAGGCAGGCTCCGTCCAGTCGGCGTCCTTCTCGCAGGCGTTGACCAGGCGGGCCAGACCGTCGGCGAGGCTCTCCTCGGCGAGTGCGTACCGGTCGAGACCGAGCAGCACCTGCACCGGTTCCTGCCCGGCCCGGTCCTCCGCGCCTCCTTCGGCGTCCTCGCCCGGTTCCGCGGGTGTCTCGGACTCCTGGTCGTCCTGCCCGTCCTGGAAGACCAGGGCGACGCCCTCGGCGACGGCGTACTGTACGGCTGCTTCGGGGTCGGTCACCGAGCGCTCGGCGAGCGCGGCACGCACCACCGTCGCATCCAGTGCCGTGTGGCCCTGGAGCGCGGCCCGCTCCAGCAGCCAGCCGACCAGGGCCGCGGTGCGCCGCTCGTCGTCAGGACCGCACTCGGCGCCCAGCATGGCCCGTGCGAAACCGTCGGCCTGCTCGGGCCTGACTCCCGGCACGGTCAGCAACTGCCACGGGTCCTCGCGCAGTGCATCGGCGGCCTGCGCACCGAGGGCCTCGGCCGCCGGGCCCGCCAGCGCTCCGGGCGCTCCGCCCTCGGCCAGTACGGCGGCCACCGCGGCGACAGCTTCCGGTGAGGCGCCCTGCGGAGCCGGGGCCTGCTCGGGCGCGCGGGGGCGTACCGGAGCGGGCGGGGGAACGGCCCGGCGAGGGGCGGCGGGCGCGGGCGAGTCGAAGAACGCGGCGGCGGGCTTCTCACCGCTCTCCACGGCACGCACGGCCGCCAGCAGATCGGCCGCCTGGCCGCTCAGCTTCGCACCGGCGGCGATGGGGCCTTCCTTCTCGGCCTTGCGCTTCTCGATCCGCTCCCTCAGCTCACGCTGGGCGGCGAGCTCGGCCTCGGCCTCGGAGAGCGGTGCGGGGGCGGCAGCCGCCCCGTCCACGGCGCCGTCGGCTGTGGCTGTCCCGTCGGTTTCGGTCGTGCCGGCGGTCTCGTCGGCCGCTTCATCGGTCACGCCGTCGGCCCCGGCGCCGGCTTCGGCTGCTTCCGCGGTCCCGGAGGTCCCGGAGTCGTCATCCTCCGTCTCCGCGGCGCCGGCGGCGTCGTCGGCCGTCGTCGATCCCTCGCCGCCGTCGTGACCCTCGTCCTCCGGGGACGGAGCGGGCCCGGAGGGGGAGGGGTCCGCGACAACGCTGTCGTCGTCGGCGGCCGGGGAGCCGGGGGTTTCCCCCCGGGGAAGCGCAGTCACAGCGTGCTCCAGTCCTGGTCGGGATAGCGGTGCACGGGCGCCGACACATCGTCGAGCGCCTGGCAGATCTCGTCAGGAAGACTAAGCGCCTCCACTGACAATGCCTCCGTGAGCTGCTGCGCGTTGCGCGCGCCGACGATCGGGGCCACCACTCCCGGCCGGTCCCGCACCCAGGCGAGAGCTACCTGGAGCGCCGTCGTGGCCAGGCCGTCGGCCGCCGTTGCCACCGCGTCCACGATGCGGCTCGCCGGGTCGTCGAGATACGGCTCGACGAACGGGGCCAGCAGCTCCGAGGCGCCGCGTGAGTCCGCCGGGGTGCCCGTCCGGTACTTGCCGGTCAGGACACCCCGGCCCAGCGGGGAGGAAGGCAGCAGCCCCACGCCCAGATCGAGCGCAGCCGGCAGCACCTCGCGCTCCACACCCCGCTGCAACAGGGAGTACTCCATCTGGGTGCTCGCCAGCCGGGTGCGCACCCCGGGCGACGCGAGCTGCCAGGTCGCTGCCTTGGCCAGCTGCCAGCCGCAGAAGTTCGACACCCCCGCGTACCGGGCGCGGCCGGTGGACACGGCCAGGTCAACCGCCTGAAGGGTCTCCTCCAGCGGAGTCACCGGGTCGAAGGCGTGGATCTGCCACAGATCCACGTAATCCGTACCGAGCCGTTCCAAGGAGGAGTCCAGCGCGGCCAGCAGATGGCCGCGGGATCCGTTGAACCGGCGGTACGGGTCGGCCACGCTGCCCGCCTTCGTCGCGATGACCAGATCGCGCCGTGGCACCAGGCCCTCGGTGAGGTGCCCGAGCAGATATTCGGCCTCCCCACCGCCGTACACATCAGCCGTGTCGACCAGTGTGCCGCCCGCTTCCCAGAAGGCCTTCAGCTGTTCCGCAGCGTCGTGCTCGTCGGTGTCCCGGCCCCAGGTCAGGGTGCCGAGCCCGATCCGGGACACTCGAAGGCCGGTGCGGCCGAGATGCCTCTGCTCCATGTGCGCTGAGATTACTGGCCAGAGCCCCACCGGACGGAAGCCTGTGGACAACCCGGCATCAAGTCGCCCCTGCCGGAACCCGTTGCCGCGCGCTAGAGTCCGAAGCTCAGGGACGTTACTGATCAGTAAGGGGAGCGGCTATGCGGCTCGGCATCAATCTCGGCTACTGGGGCGCGGGAATGGACGGCGACAACCTCGCCGTCGCCCAGGAGGCCGACCGGCTCGGTTACGACGTCTGCTGGGCGGCCGAGGCGTACGGCTCCGACGCGCCGACCGTGCTCTCCTGGGTCGCCGCCCAGACCGAATCGATCGACATCGGCTCCGCGATCATGCAGATCCCGGCCCGCCAGCCCGCGATGACGGCGATGACCGCCGCCACCCTCGACTCGCTCTCCGGCGGCCGTTTCCGGCTCGGCCTCGGCGTGTCGGGACCGCAGGTCTCCGAGGGCTGGTACGGCGTCAAGTTCGACAAGCCGCTGGCCCGCACCCGGGAGTACGTCGAGATCGTCCGCAAGGCGATGTCCCGTGAGCGGCTGTCGTACGAGGGGCAGCACTGGACGCTTCCGCTGCCGGACGGTCCGGGCAAGCCGATCAAGCTCACCGTCCACCCGCAGCGCGAGCACATCCCGCTCTACATCGCCGCGATCGGCCCGAAGAACCTGGAACAGACCGGCGAGATCGCCGACGGCGCGCTGCTGATCTTCCCGTCCGCGGAGCACCTTGAGGACACCGCGGTGAAGTACCTGCGGGCGGGCCGCGAGAAGGCCGGCAAGACGATGGAGGGCTTCGACGTCTGCCCGACGCTGCCGCTGGCCGTCGGTGACGACATCAAGGGCCTCGCTGACATGTTCCGTCCGTACACCGCGCTGTACGTGGGCGGTATGGGCAGCCGCAAGCAGAACTTCTACAACCAGCTCGCGCAGCGCATGGGGTACGAGAAGGAAGCCGCCGAGATTCAGGACAAGTACCTGTCCGGAGACAAGAACGGCGCCGCTGCCGCTGTGCCGCACCAGCTGATCGACCAGACCACGCTGCTCGGTCCGGTCGAGCGGATCGCCGAGCGGATGCAGGCATATGCCGCGGCGGGTGTCACGACGCTGACGCTGGCTCCGGCCGGGTTCACGCTCGATGAGCGGATCACGGCTTTGCGGGCCGGTACGGATGCGCTGGAGCGGTCCGGGGTCGCGTAGCGCGGGCTCCGGACTTCCAGGGGCTCCCGGGCTCCGGGACAGCGCTACGGCCGTGGTGGGGGCTCGGGGGTCCTCCCCGCCACGGCCGTTACGCGGAACAACGCGTTCGGGGGCGTCTGGTTACGCCGAACGGCGTGCGGTTCGGTGCGGGGTGACCGGGCTGAGGGTTCCGTCCTCGATCGCCGGACGGGCTGGAGCGTTGCAGGCCGTCCGGCGCAGCCGGGGGGTGTTCCTGTTGCCCGGGTGGGCGTGTCGCATTTGACTGGCGAAGGGCGAATGCCGGTACGGAGGTGGCAGTGGTGCTCTCGGCAAGGAACCTGTTCCAGGAGATTCTCGACGAAGACGAGTCGTTCCGGCTGCTCTGTTCCATCGCGGCCAGCGGGGAGTCCCAGGGTGGCTGGGAGAACGGGCGTATCGCGGCCCTCGTGCCCGGGAGCCAGCGGGCGCTGGCGCCCAAGATCGCGCGGCACGGCGCCGACGAGGACAAGCACGGCCGGATCTTCAACGCGCTGCTGAAGAAGCGCGGGCTGCAGCCGGTCGAGGTTCCGCACGAGACCGACTACACGATGCTGCTGGAGAAGCATGGCATCGGCCTCGCCCATGAGCGGCTGGGGCGCCAGGAGTCGCTCTCCGAGCGGGACATCATCACCTACCTCGCCCACAGCCGGGTCACCGAACAGCGAGCCTCCGAGCAGATGACGCTGCTGCGCAAGTACTTCGCCGACCACCCCGACCTCGGCCGCGCCGTGAAGATGATCTCGAACGACGAGGACAACCACCTGGCTTACTGCCATGAGGAATTGCTCCGCTTCGCCCGCTTCGGACACGGCCGCACGATCCAGCGCATTCTGCGCGAGTGCGCGCTCACCGCGATCCGGGTGTACCGCGATGTCAGCCTCGCCGTGATGAATCACATGGGCCGCATCCTGCACTGGCCCCGGGCCAAGGCGGCGGTGCTGGCCGCGGGGATCCACGGGGTCTACGCGTACGAACGGCTCGTGGGGTGGCGGCGCATGGTGAGCCTGACGCCGCCCGAGCGGCGCGACGCACTGGGCGGTCCCGCGACACAGGCGCCCGAGTTCGCCTGATCCGGGGGCCCCGCCCGGCCGCCCGTCAGAGCCAGCCGCGGCGCTTGAACTGCCTGTAGAGGCCGAAGACCACGGAGCCCATCAGCACGATCACCGCCGGATAGGCCCACACCCAGCGGAGCTCCGGCATGTGCGTGAAGTTCATGCCGTAGATCCCGGCCACCATGGTCGGTACGGCGGCCATCGCCGCCCAGGCCGAGATCTTGCGCATGTCGTCGTTCTGCCGCACGCCCACCTGGGCCAGCTGCGCCGAGAGGATGTCGGAGAGCAGCCGGTCCAGCCCCTCCACGTACTCGTTGGCGCGGGTCAGATGGTCGCTCACGTCGCGGAAGAACGGCTGCGAGTGTTCGTGGACGAACGGCACCTCCGCGCTCGCCAGCCGGGCCATGGGGGCACTCAGGGGACCTGTGGCACGACGGAACTCCATGATCTGCCGCTTGAAGGTGTAGATGCGGGACGCGGTGTTCTTGGTGTCCACGGCGCCGGTCGGCGCGAATACCTCGGTCTCCAGCTCCTCCAGGTCGACCTGGAGTTCGCCCGCCACCTCGATGTAGTGGTCGACGACGGCGTCGCTGATCGCGTACAGCACGGCGGTCGGCCCGTGCTTGAGAACCTCCGGCTCGGACTCCAGACGGCGGCGTACCGCGGCGAGCGGGGCGCCCTCCCCGTGCCGGACCGTCACGACGAACGAATCGCCGATGAAGGCCATCAGCTCGTCGGTGGTGACCGTGTCGCTCAGGTGCTCGTACACCACCGGCTTGATGACCGCGAAGAGCGAGTCGTCGTACACCTCCAGCTTGGGCCGTTGGTGCGCGCTCAGGGCGTCCTCCACGGCCAGCGGATGGAGTCCGAACTCGCTGCTGACGAGCTCGAATTCCTTCTCCGTCGGCTCGTGCAGACCGATCCAGAGGAACGCGTCCCCGGTGGCCCGTGCCTCCGCGAGGGCATCGGAGAGGTCGGCGGGGCCTTCGGTACGACGCCCGCCCCGGTAGATCGCACTGTCCACAATCACGGCGCGCATTCTTCCCTGCTCCGGTCCCCGGCGCACCTCACCGGCGGCAGCGGCCTACGCTGGCCCGTATGCCCACCCTGATCCTCGTACGTCATGGACGCTCCACCGCCAACACGGCCGGGGTGCTCGCGGGCCGCACCCCCGGTGTCGCGCTCGACGAGCGCGGTGCCGCCCAGGCCGCGGCGCTGCCCGGGCGGCTGGTCGCGCTGCCCCTCGCCGCCGTCGTCAGCAGCCCCCTGCAGCGTTGCCGGGAAACCGTGCAGCCGCTGCTCGAAGCCCGGCCGGGACTGGTGCTGCACACCGAGGAGCGGATCAGCGAGTGCGACTACGGCGACTGGTCGGGGCGCAAGCTGGCGGAACTCACCGACGAACCGCTGATGAGCGTCGTGCAGCAGCATCCGTCGGCCGCGGCGTTCCCCGGCGGCGAGTCCATGCGCGCCATGCAGGCACGCGCCGTCGACGCCGTACGGGACTGGAACGCGCGGATCGAGGCCGAGCACGGTGACGACGCCGCCTACGTGATGTGCTCGCACGGCGACATCATCAAGGCCGTCGTCGCCGACGCGCTCGGCATGCATCTCGACCTCTTCCAGAGGATCCAGGCCGACCCCTGTTCGGTCACCGCGATCCGCTACACCAGGCTGCGGCCCTTCCTGCTGCGGCTCGGTGACACAGGGGACCTCGCCGCGCTGGCGCCCCGTGAGCACACAGCCGGAACGGACCAGGGCCGGCGTCCGGCGGCGGACGCCGATGCGGACGCGGCGGTCGGGGGCGGCGCTGGGGCGCCGTGATCGCTTTGCGCAGTAGGGTGGACGCGCCGTAGGCGCCCTTCCCGGGGGAATCCCCCGGACCCCGGCCGCCCCTCATCTGCCGTCAATTTCAAGGGAGACAGGACGTGTCCCGTCAGGTGTTCCTCTACGACCCCCCGGACCGCTTCGTGGCCGGTACGGTCGGGTTGCCTGGACGTCGTACGTTCTTCCTGCAGGCATCCTCAGGCGGACGCGTCACCAGCGTGGCCCTGGAGAAGACTCAGGTCGCCGCGCTCGCCGAGCGCATCGACGAACTGCTCGACGAAGTGGTGCGGCGGACCGGCGGGAATTCTCCGGTGCCCGCCGTGGCGCCGATGGATGTCACCGACACCGCACCGCTCGACGTGCCTGTCGAGGAGGAGTTCCGGGTCGGCACGATGGCGCTCGCCTGGGACGGCGAGGAGCAGCGCATGATCGTCGAGGCGCAGGCGCTGGTCGAGCTCGACGTGGACTCCGACGAGGATCTCGCGGAGGCCGAGGAGCGGTTGCTCCAGGACGAGGAGAACGGTCCGCCGATGCTCCGGGTCCGCCTCAGCGGCGCGCAGGCCCGCGCCTTCGCCAAGCGCGCCCTGGATGTAGTGAACGCCGGGCGCCCGCCGTGCCCGCTGTGCAGCCTGCCGCTCGACCCGGAAGGACACGTATGCCCGCGCCAGAACGGATACCGTCGCGGAGCCTGACCGACACCGAGCTGGTCACCCTCCTCGCCGAGGGCCGGCTCACCGTACGCGGCCAGATCCGTGGGGCGTCCAACGCGGTGCTGTACTGCACGGTCGCCCACGAGGGCGACGAGGTGACATGCGTCTACAAGCCAGTGGCCGGGGAACAGCCCCTGTGGGACTTCCCGGACGGCACGCTCGCCCAGCGTGAGGTGGCCGCGTACGAGGTATCCGAGGCGACCGGATGGGGGCTCATACCGCCCACCGTGCTGCGGGACGGGCCGTACGGCGAGGGCATGTGCCAGCTGTGGATCGAAGCGGCGCCGGACAGCGACGAGTCCTCCGTGGACGGTCAGCCCCCACTCCTGGCGCTCGTCGAGGAAGAGGAGCCGGGGGAGGGCTGGAAGGCCGTCGCCCTCGCCGAGGTCGGGGAGGGGAAGACGGCCCTGCTGGTCCACGCGGACGACCCGCGGCTGCGGCGGCTGGCGGTCCTCGATGCCGTGATCAACAACGGTGACCGCAAGGGCGGCCACCTGCTGCCCGCACCCGACGGCCGGCTCTACGGCATCGACCACGGAGTGACCTTCAACACCGACGACAAGCTGCGCACCCTGCTCTGGGGGTGGGCAGGGGAGCCGTTGACGGCCGAGGCCGTCGAGGTCGTGGACCGGCTCGGTGCGGAGCTGGCGCCCGGGGGCTCGCTCGTCACCCGGCTGGCCGAGCTGATCACCGCGGTCGAGATCGAGGCCTTGCGGGGACGCGTGGAGGGGCTGAGGACGTCGGGGAAGCACCCGGAGCCGAGCGGCGAGTGGCCGCCGATCCCCTGGCCGCCGGTGTGACGAGATCAAGCCACTTCGGCGGCCGGGGAGCGGGTGCAGTCGGGCGGGGCCCGTACCGGAGCAGATGAACCCACGCCGCGCAAGACCGCCTCTTCGGTCAAGATCCGGCATCCGGTTCGTATCCGGAACATGCATCCGGTTACGCTCGTGACATGCATGCCTGGCCCGCTTCTGAGGTCCCCGCCCTGCCTGGCAAGGGCCGCGACCTTCGGATCCACGACACCGCGACCGGCGGACGGATCACTCTTGACCCCGGTCCCGTCGCCCGTATCTACGTCTGCGGCATCACGCCGTACGACGCGACCCACATGGGTCATGCGGCGACCTACAACGCGTTCGACCTCGTTCAGCGCGTGTGGCTCGACACGCAGCGGCAGGTTCACTATGTCCAGAACGTGACCGACGTGGACGACCCGCTGCTGGAGCGGGCCGTGCGCGACGGTCAGGACTGGACCGAGCTCGCCGAGCGCGAGACGGCCCTGTTCCGCGAGGACATGACCGCTCTGCGCATGCTCCCGCCGAAGCACTACATCGGTGCCGTGGAGGCGATACCGGGCATCGTCCCGCTCGTCGAGCGGCTCCGGGACGCCGGCGCCGCCTACGAACTCGACGGGGATGTGTACTTCTCCGTCGAGACCGACCCGCACTTCGGAGGGGTCTCGAACCTCGACGCCGATGCGATGCGGCTGCTCTCCGCCGAGCGTGGCGGCGACCCGGAGCGCCCCGGCAAGAAGAACCCGCTCGACCCGATGCTCTGGATGGCCGCCCGTGAGGGCGAGCCGAGCTGGGACGGCGCCTCGCTCGGCCCCGGCCGGCCCGGCTGGCACATCGAGTGCGTCGCCATCGCCCTGGACCACCTCGGCATGGGCTTCGACGTCCAGGGAGGCGGGTCCGACCTCGCCTTCCCGCACCACGAGATGGGCGCCTCGCACGCCCAGGTGCTGACCGGCGATCACCCGTTCGCCCAGGCGTATGTGCACGCCGGAATGGTCGCCCTGGACGGCGAGAAGATGTCCAAGTCCAAGGGCAACCTGGTATTCGTCTCGAAGCTTCGTCATGACGGCGTGGACCCGGCGGCGATCCGGCTCGCCCTGCTGTCGCACCACTACCGGTCCGACTGGGAGTGGACCGACCAGGTGCTCGCCGATGCCGTCGAGCGGCTCGGGCGGTGGCGTGCCGCAGTCTCCCGGCCCGACGGACTGCCCGCCGAGGCCCTGGTCGAGGAGGTCCGCGAGGCCCTCGCCGACGACCTGGACGCACCGACCGCCCTGGCGGCCGTGGACCGCTGGGCCGAGCGCCAGAACGCCGAGGGCGGTACGGACGAGGGCGCGCCGGGCCTCGTCTCGCGCACTGTCGACGCGCTGCTGGGTGTCGCACTGTAGTGCCGCGCACGGTGACAACCCGCTGATCGCCATCCGATGAGCCGGCCTTGGACTTCTCGACGAAGTTCAGGGCCGGTTCCGTTTTGTCCATGGTCAAATGCTCGATGCTGCGCTAAAAGCGCTCTATGCAATCATCAACGCGCATCAGAACGGCGGCACTTGCAGCCTTGCTGGGGCTGATGGCCGTCTTCGTGGGGCCCGGCGCAGCCCAGGCCGGCGCCGCCGAACCGGACACCACCACGGTCGGCGACCTCACCGGATTCTCCGCCGACGGATCCGTCTACCACTTGAGGGCCGGCGCCGCCGAGGCCCGTGTCAGCTTCGTCTCCGCCGAGACCTTCCGTATCGAACTCGCCCCGGACGGTAGGTTCTCCGACCCGACCGGCGACGACATAGTCATGCCGCAGGGCACCCCGCCGCACACCCGGTGGAAGGAGCGGAGCGACCGCTACGAACTCTCCACCGGCAGCGTCACCCTGCGCGCCTACAAGGCGCCCCTGCGCTTCGCGCTGTACCGGGCGGACGGCACCCAGGTCTGGTCCGAGGCCAAGGGGCTGAGCTGGGACGGGAAGCAGACCACCCAGACCCTGGCCCGCGGCGCGGACGAGCAGTTCTACGGCGCCGGAATGCAGAACGGCCGCGGCAACACCTCGCACCGCGACCGGACCGTCGAGGTCGGCGTCGACTACAACTGGGACGACGGCGGCCACCCCAACTCGGTGCCGTTCTACCTCTCCTCGGCGGGGTACGGCGTCTTCCGTAACACCTATGCGCCGAACACCTATGCCTTCACCGACCCGGTGACCACCAGTGCGAAGGAAAAGCGCTTCGACGCCTACTACTTCGCGGGCGACAGCGCCAAGGACGTCATCGGGCAGTACACGAAGCTCACCGGCAAGCCCTTCCTGCCGCCCGTGTACGGAATGGAGATCGGTGACGCCGACTGCTACCTCCACAACGCCAACCGCGGCGAGCGCCGCACCCTGGACTCCCTGAAGATCGCCGACGGCTACGTCGAGCACGACATGCCGAACGGCTGGATGCTCGTCAACGACGGATACGGCTGCGGTTACGAGGACCTCGCCGAGACCGCCAAGGGACTCCAGGACCGTGACATGCAGCTCGGCCTGTGGACCGAGGACGGCATCGACAAGATCGCCGACCAGGTCAAGGCGGGCCAGCGGGTCGCCAAGCTGGACGTCGCCTGGGTCGGCTCGGGCTACAAATTCGCCCTGGACGGCTGCAAGGACGCGTACAAGGGCATCGAGGACAACAGTGACGCCCGCGGCTTCACCTACGCCCCTGAGAGCTGGTCGGGTGCGCAGCGCTGCGGCGTCCAGTGGTCCGGCGACCAGTACGGCACCTGGGACTACATCCGCTGGCAGATTCCGACCTACGCCGGCGCCACGATGTCCGGTCTCGCTTACACCACCGGCGATGTCGACGGCATCTTCGGCGGCAGCGCCAAGACGTACACCCGTGATCTCCAGTGGAAGATGTTCCTGGGCACCACGATGACCATGGACGGCTGGGCGGCCAGCGACAAGCAGCCCTACCGGTACGGGGAGCCGTACACCTCCATCAACCGCGACTACCTCAAGCTCAAGGAGTCGCTGCTGCCCTACCAGTACTCCTACGCGCACGAGGCGACGAAGACCGGCGTCGGCATGGTCCGCCCGCTGGTCCTCGAATACCCGGACGACCCGAAGGCGGCGACGGACGCGGCGAAGTACGAATTCATGTCGGGTGAGGACTTCCTCGTCGCGCCCGTCTACCAGGACAGCACCGAGCGCAACGGAATCTATCTGCCGAAGGGCACCTGGACCGACTACTGGAGCGGCCGCACGTACGAGGGGCCGACCACCGTCGACCACTACAGCGCCCCGCTCGACACCCTGCCGCTGTTCGTCAAGGGCGGTGCCGGCGTGCCGATGTGGCCGGGCATCCGCTCGTACAAGGACCGCACCGCCGACTCCCCGCTCGCCTGGGACATCTACCCGCAGGGCAAGTCGTCCTTCACGCTCTACGAGGACGACGGCGTCACCCGGCAGCACCGCGACGGCAAGTACGCCACACAGACCGCCGACATCGACGCACCGGTACGGGGCGCGGGCGACGTCACCGTGCGGATCGGTGAGAGCAAGGGGGAGTTCACCGGCAAGCAGAGCACCCGCCCGTACGAGTTCAGCGTGCACACCGGCTCCGCGCCGAGCGCGGTCAAGCTCAACGGCAAGCTGCCCCGGCTGGGTTCCGCGGCCGCGTACAAGGCCGCGAAGCAGGGCTGGTGGTACGACCAGGACGACCGCGGCGGTGTCGTGAAGATCAAGACTGCGCCGCTCTCCACCGGCAAGAAGTTCTCCGTGAAGCTGGAGAACACGAGCGCCGTCGGCGGGAGGAACACGGCCGCGACGGCCGTCGTCTCCGCACCGACCGGTCAGGAGATCGGCGCCGGGGTCGAAGGCACCGTCGCAGTCGATGTCACCGCGGGCAACGCCGATGTGACGGACGCCGCGGTCACCCTCGACGTTCCCGAGGGATGGCAGGTCACCCAGGCCCGGGCCGTGGACCGGATTCCGGCGGGCACCACCCGGCGGGTCGAGGTGTCGGTCACCCCGGCCAAGGACGCCACAGCGGGGGAGGCGAGGATCACCGCGCTCGCCCGCTACCGGGCGGCCGGCGAAGCCCGGACCTCCGTCCAGCGGTTCGCTGCCGGTGTGATGCCACCGCCGCCCACCGGTGAGGCATGGGCGAGCGATCTGGTGTGGCTGAAGTCGGTCAATGGATACGGGCCCGCCGAACGGGACCGCAGCAACGGCGAGTCGGGCGCGGCCGACGGACACCGGCTGACCCTCGCGGGCAAGACGTACGACAAGGGGATCGGCACCCATGCCGACTCCGACATCGAGGTCTATCTCGGCGGGCGCTGCACCGCCTTCACCGCGGACGTGGGGATCGACGACGAGATCAACGGCTACGGCGAAGTGGCGTTCTCCGTCGAGGCGGACGGCAAGGTGCTGTGGACCTCGCCGAAGGTGACGGGGGCGTCGGCGACCGTACCGGTCGATGTGAAGCTTGACGGTGCGCGCCATGTGCACCTGAAGGTCACGGACACCAATGGATCCAAGACCGGTGACCACGGGGACTGGGCCGCTGCGCGGTTCACCTGTTCCTGAACGACCCGGACAGCGAAGGAGCGCCGGGCGGGGATGTACCCGCCCGGCGCTCCGCCGGCCTCATCAGTCCTCCGAGGATTCCTCCGACGAATCCTGTGGGCCGTCGTCGCCGTCGCTGTCCTCGTTCTCCTGGTCGGCCGACGGCTGCCGGCCGGGTCCGCTCGTGGGCGGCGAGCCGGGTCCCGTCTCGCCCCCGGTGTCCGGCCGGACCGGCTTCGGCGGACGGGTGCGGCCGCTGGATGTGTCGCGCAGATACGAGGCGTCGCCGCTCTCCGTCGCATGCCCGCCGGGCGCCTGGCCCGGACCGACGTCCCGACGGCGCAGATAGCGCTCGAACTCCCGGGCGATGGCCTCGCCGCTCGCCTCGGGAAGCTCCGCGGTGTCCCGGGCCTCCTCCAGCGTCTGCACGTACTCCGCCACCTCGCTGTCCTCGGCGGCCAGTTGGTCGACTCCGAGCTGCCAGGCACGCGCGTCCTCGGGCAGCTCGCCCAGCGGAATGCGCAGACCGAGAAGATCCTCCAGGCGGTTGAGCAGCGCGAGGGTGGCCTTCGGGTTGGGCGGCTGCGACACATAGTGCGGCACCGCCGCCCACAGGCTCACCGCGGGCACGCCCGCGTGCGTACAGGCCTCCTGAAGGATGCCGACGATGCCCGTCGGACCCTCGTATCTGGTCTCCTCCAGGTCCATGGTCCGCGCCAGATCCGGGTCGGAGGTGACTGCGCTGACCGGTACGGGGCGGGTGTGCGGGGTGTCGCCGAGCAGTGCGCCCAGGACCACCACCATCTCCACGCCCAGCTCATGGGCGAAGGCCAGGATCTCGTTGCAGAACGAGCGCCAGCGCATGGACGGCTCGATACCGCGGACCAGGACGAGATCGCGGGGCTTGTCCCCGCCGATGCGGACCACGGAGAGCCGGGTGGTCGGCCAGGTGATCTTGCGCACCCCGCCGTCCAGCCAGACCGTCGGCCGGTTGACCTGGAAGTCGTAGTAGTCCTCGGCGTCCAGCGCCGCGAACACCTCACCCTTCCACTCCCGGTCCAGGTGCGCGACCGCTGTGGATGCGGCGTCACCTGCGTCGTTCCATCCCTCGAACGCGGCCACCATGACCGGGTCGATCAGCTCGGGTACCCCCTCGAGCTCGATCACCCAGGCCTCCTTCCGAAGTTCCCTTGCGTACGCACCAACCTTACGGCTTCCGGCCACTCTCGCCGCAGCCCCTGTGCACAGCCGGGTGAACCTGACCCGGGAGGGTGCATCACCGGCCGAATCAGGGCATCAGTCTCTGAATACATCCGAGCTGTGTCCAGTCAATTTCGTCCCAACCCTGGACGTTGGGGCCTTCGTGACGCTATACATCGGATGACCAGAGCAGAGGTCCGATGTTATTCCCCTGGGGGCGCACATGAGTCAGACCGTCACGGATTTCGAGGTCCACGACATCCGTTTTCCGACCTCGGAACAACTGGACGGCTCGGACGCCATGAACCCCGACCCCGACTACTCGGCTGCCTATGTCGTACTGAGCACTGCTCCCACGGACGGCACTGACGGCACTGACATCGAGGGGCATGGCTTCTGTTTCACCATCGGGCGCGGCAACGAGGTGATGGCCGCCGCCATCGAAGCGTTGCGCCCGTACGTGGTGGGGCGCCCGGTGCCCCGTACCGCGGCCGACCTCGCCGCGCTGCACCGTGAGCTCACCCACGACTCCCAACTGCGCTGGCTCGGCCCCGAAAAGGGTGTGATGCACATGGCGGCCGGCGCGGTCGTCAACGCCGCCTGGGACCTGGCGGCGAAGCAGGCCGGCAGGCCTGTCTGGCAGTTCCTCGCCGAGATGACGCCCGAGGAGCTCGTCTCCCTCGTCGACTTCCGCTATCTCACCGACGCCCTCACTCCCGATGAGGCCCTCGCGATCCTGCGGGCCGCCGAACCGGGCCGGGCCGAGCGCGCCGAGCGACTGCGTGCCGAGGGCTACCCGGCATACACCACCTCGCCCGGCTGGCTGGGATACACCGACGACAAGCTGGTCAGGCTGGCGAAGGAGGCCGTCGCCGACGGCTTCACCCAGATCAAGCTGAAGGTCGGCGGCAATCTCGGCGACGACGTCCGCAGACTCGCCCTGGCCCGCGAGGCCGTCGGGCCGGACGTCCGGATCGCCGTCGACGCCAACCAGCGCTGGGACGTCGCCGACGCGGTGAAGTGGATGACCGCGCTCGCGCCGTACGACCCGCACTGGATCGAGGAGCCGACCAGCCCCGACGACATCCTCGGCCACGCCGCAGTCCGCGCCGGGCAGCCGGTCAAGGTCGCCACCGGCGAACATGTCGCCAACCGGGTCGTGTTCAAACAGCTGCTGCAGGCCGGAGCCGTCGACTTCGTCCAGATCGACGCGGCCCGTGTCGCGGGCGTCAACGAGAACCTGGCGATCCTGCTGCTCGCCGCCAAGTACGGCGTACCGGTCTGCCCGCACGCCGGCGGTGTCGGACTGTGCGAGCTGGTGCAGCACCTCTCGATGTTCGACTATGTGGCGGTCTCAGGCAGTTGGGAGAACCGTGTGATCGAGTACGTCGACCATCTCCACGAACACTTCGCCGACCCCACCGTGATCGAGTCCGGCCGTTACGCCGCCCCGAGTTCCCCGGGCTTCTCCGCCCGGATGCTCCCCGAATCGATCGCCGCACACCGCTATCCGGAGGGCCCTGTATGGCAGGCCCGCCGCACCCCCGAGGAGGATGACCGATGACCGGCACAAGCGACTTCGAGGGCATGAACGCCCTGGTGACGGGAGGCGCCTCCGGCATCGGGGCCGCCGTGGCGACGATGCTGCTGGCGCGCGGTGCGCGCGTGGCCGTACTCGACCGCGAGACCGCGGGCGCCCCCGACGGCACGCTCGCCCTCAAGGCGGACGTCACCGACGACGCGGCCGTGCGCGAGGCGGTCGACCTGGCCGCCGGTGAACTGGGCGGTCTGCACTCCGTCGTGTCCAACGCGGGCATCGGTTCCATCGGCACGGTCGAGGACAACGCCGACGACGAGTGGACCCGGGTCCTGGACATCAACGTCCTCGGCATGGTCCGCACCGCCCGGCACGCCCTGCCCCATCTGCGGCGCGCGGCGGCCGACCGCCCCGGTACCGTCTCGATCACCCAGACCTGCTCGATCGCCGCGACCGCCGGACTGCCGCAGCGCGCGCTGTACAGCGCGAGCAAGGGCGCGGTCCTCTCGCTGACCCTCGCGATGGCCGCCGACCATGTCCGCGAGGGCATCCGGGTCAACTGCGTCAATCCGGGCACCGCGGACACCCCGTGGATCGGGCGGCTCCTGGGCCAGGCCGACGACCCGGCCGCCGAACGAGCCGCGCTGAACGCCCGCCAGCCGCTGGGACGGCTGGTCTCGGCCGACGAGGTGGCCGCCGCGATCGTCTATCTGGCCAGCCCCGCCGCCGCCTCGGTCACCGGCACGGCACTGGCCGTCGACGGCGGAATGCAGGGCCTGCGCCTGCGCCCCGCCGAGAACTGATCAGGGGTGCGCGGCCCTCGGCCTGTCCGGCGGATCAGGGCCGGACAGGCCCGAGCCGCACAAACGGGCCGCACCCCTGTGCGCCATGCACCGCCGCTTTGCCAACAGAGCTTCGAGCCGGTACTCCACAAAGGACGGGACACCAATGAGAGTGCGTACGACGAGTGCGGCAGCCTGCGCCGTACTGCTGGCCGTCACTGCCCTCGCGGGCTGCAACCGCGAGTCCGCCGCTGATGGTGCGGGCGGCGGGAAGGTCGGCATCGACCTGCCGCGCAGCGACAGCGACTTCTGGAACTCGTACCAGAACTACGTGGAGAAGGGGGTCAAGGCCGGCGAGGTCAAGGCGCTGCCGCTGACCAACTCGCAGAACGACATCGGCAAGCTGGTCGCCAACGTCCAGACCTTCACCGACCAGGGCGCCAAGGCCGTCGTGATGGCACCCCAGGACACCGGTGCGATAGCCGAGTCGCTCAACACACTGAACGAGAAGAAGATCCCGGTCATCAGCGTCGACACCCGGCCCGACAAGGGCAACATCTACATGGTGGTGCGGGCCGACAACAAGGCGTACGGGACCAACGCCTGCAAGTACCTCGGCGAGCAGCTGAAGGGCAAGGGCAAGGTCGTCGAGTTCCAGGGCGACCTCGCCTCGATCAACGGCCGCGACCGGTCCGAGGCGTTCAGATCCTGCATGGACAAGGATTTCCCCGGCATCAAGGTCTTCGAGCTGGCCACCGACTGGAAGGGCGATGTCGCCTCCGCCAAGCTCCAGGCCACCCTGGCCGCCAACCCCGACATCAACGGCATCTACATGCAGGCGGGCGGTGTCTTCCTGCAGCCCACCCTCGCGCTCCTGGAGCAGAAGAAGCTGCTGAAGCCGGCCGGCACGCCGGGCCACATCACGATCATCTCCAACGACGGCATCCCGGAGGAGTTCGACGCCATCAAGGCCGGGAAGATCGACGCGACGATCTCCCAGCCCGCCGACCTGTACGCGAAGTACGCGCTGTACTACGCCAAGGCGGCCCTGGACGGCAAGACCTTCAAGGAAGGCCCCACCGACCACGACTCGAACATCATCAGGATCCCGAACGGCTTCGAGGACCAACTCCCCGCGCCGCTGGTGACCAAGGACAACGTGGACGACCCGAAACTGTGGGCCAATCAGCTGGAGAAGAAGAACTAGCCGTGACTCCTCCCTCTCGTCACCGAGAGGGCTTCCCTCTCGGCTCCGAGGAACCGAGACGCGGCCAAGCCCTGACCGCTGCCCGTGGGCAGAGTACCGACATTGCTGCAGCGCTTCGCTGAGAAGGGGTCTGATGGAAAAGGCACCGCCCGCCGTAGAGGCGGCGGGCATCGTCAAACGCTTCGGGCCCACCGTGGCGCTCGACGGGGTCCGGCTCACCGTGCAGCCCGGTGAGTCCCATGCCCTCGTCGGTCGCAACGGTGCGGGCAAGTCGACGCTGGTCAGCGTCCTGACCGGACTCCACAAGGCGGACGCGGGCACGGTCACGTTCGGCGGGGAGCCCGCGCCCGCCTTCGGGGACACCACGGCCTGGCAGTCGAAGGTCGCCTGCGTGTACCAGAAGTCCATGGTCGTCCCCGACCTGACCGTCGCCGAGAACCTCTTCCTCAACCGTTTCGACGACAACGCCCGCTGGATCAGCTGGGGGAAGCTCCGCAGGCGCGCCGAGCGGCTCCTCGCCGACTACGGGGTCCAGGTCGACCCCAGCACCCGGGCGCGCGATCTTGCCGTCGAGCAGCGGCAGTTCGTCGAGATAGCCCGGGCGCTGTCCTTCGGCGCCAGGCTGATCATCCTGGACGAGCCGACCGCCCAGCTCGATGCCCGCGGCATCGGGCGGCTCTTCGACAAACTCAGGGAACTGCAGAGCCAGGGAGTGGCGTTCCTCTTCATCTCCCACCATCTGCAGGAGGTGTACGAACTGTGCACGGCGGTCACCGTCTACCGCGACGCCCGCCATGTGCTGAGCGCCCCGGTCGCCGACATCGCCAAGGCCGAACTGGTGGCGGCGATGACCGGGGAGCAGTCCGCCGGCGCCACCGCCTGGCACGCGGGCGGTGACGGTGCGGCGGTTCGGGATCAGTCGGCTGCCCCCGTCCTGCGTACCGAAGGGCTCACTCTGGAGGGCCAGTTCGAACCGCTGGACCTGGAGGTCCGCCCCGGAGAGGTGCTCGGCCTCGCCGGCTCCGCGGCCAGCGGCAACACGGCCCTGGGCGAGGCCCTGGCCGGTATGCGAAAGGCGGGCGGCGGCACGGTCTTCGTACACGGAAGGACCGTGCGCACCGGCAGTGTGCCGCACGCGCTGGACGCCGGGATCGGCTACATCCCCGAGGACCGGCACGACCAGGGCCTCGTCCTGGAACGCAGCGTCGCCGAGAACGCCACCCTCACGGTCACCGACCAACTCGGCCCGTGGGGGACCGTACTGCCCTCCCGTACCAGGGAGTTCGCACGGTCGATGATCGCCTCGCTGGACATCAAGACACAGGGACCCGAGCAGCCCGTCTCCGGGCTCTCCGGCGGAAACCAGCAGAAGGTGGTCGTCGCCCGCGCGCTGGCTCGCAAGCCGAGCGTGCTGGTGGCCGTGCGGCCCACCGCGGGTGTGGACATCAAGTCCAAGGATTCGCTGCTCGGAGTCGTGCGGCGGGTCGCCGACGAGGGGAACGCGGCAGTGATCATCTCGGACGAGCTGGACGATCTGCGGGTCTGCGACCGAGTGCTCGCCCTTTTCCACGGGCGCGTGGTCGCAACATTCGCAAGCGGGTGGACCGACGGGGAACTCGTCGCCGCCATGGAAGGTGTGGGGGAAAGGGAATGACCGGAACGGTACGGCCTGTGGCGGCCGACGGCATCGACAGCGGGCTGAAGGGCTCCCTGACGGGCGAGAGCCCGCTGGACCGGCTGAGGCTGATCCGGTGGAGCGACTTCTCCCTGGTACCGGTGATTCTGGTGCTGATGGTGATCGGGTTCATCGTCTCGCCGGTGTTCCTGACCTCCGAGAACCTGATCAGCGTCGTCCAGCAGTCCTCCGAGCTGAGCCTGCTGGTCCTGGGCCAGGCGCTGATCCTGATCTGCGGACGGATGGACCTGTCACTGGAGTCGACGATCGGCATCGCGCCGGTCGTCGCGATGTGGCTGGTCCTGCCCGCGGAGGGCGGCCGCTTCGCCGGCCTCGGCCTGCTGCCCACCTGGTCGGCGATCCCGCTCTGTCTGCTGGTGGGCCTCGCGATCGGTGCGATCAACGGCTTCCTGATGCTGAAGCTGAGGGTCAACGGCTTCATCGCCACGCTCGGCATGCTCACCATGCTGCGCGGCCTCCACATCGGCATCACCGAGGGCAAGTCCATCACCGACGTCCCGGAGTCCTTCCGCTACCTCGGCAAGAGCGAATGGCTCGGCGCACCGGCCGCCGTCTGGATCTGCCTGGCGCTGTTCGCCGTCGGTGGTGCCGCACTGGCCTGGCTGCGCCATGGACGCTCGCTGTACGCCATCGGCGGCAACCCGGAAGCGGCGCGAGCCGCGGGTATCCGGGTGGACCGGGTCACCTGGATCGTGCTCGCCATCGGCGGTCTGCTGGCGGCCTTCGCGGGCATCCTCTACACCGGCCACTACGGATCGGTCGCGGCGACCCAGGGCAACGGCTGGATCTTCCAGGTGTTCGCCGCCGCGGTCATCGGCGGCATCAGCCTCAAGGGCGGCCGGGGCACCCTGTTCGGTGCGCTGACCGGCGTACTGACGCTCCAGCTGGTGGTCAATGTGATGACCCTCGGCGGTGTCCCGGCGCTCTGGAACCAGTTCCTCAACGGCGCCATCATCATCGTCGCCCTGGTCATCTCCCGCTTCGCGAGCGGCGAGAAGCAGGACTGAACCCGTTCGCGCGGACGCCGGCGGGGCTGATTCCTCAGCTCCGCCGGCGTCTGACGTGCGGGGCCCGCTGCGGAGCCGCGGTCACCCACCGCGCGCTACAGCGTCGACCGCAGCCACTGCTCGACGCTCGCCACATGCACCGTCGCCCAGGCCCGCGCAGCCTCCGCATCCCGGTCCCGCAGAGCCGACACGATCGCCCGGTGCTCATGGAGCGTGCGGCTGACCGCGTCCTCCTGCGTCAGACCGCGCCAGACCCGCGCCCGGGTCGTCGGCCCCGACAGCCCGTCGAGCAGCGAGCAGAGGACCGAGTTCCCGGACGACTGCACGATGCCGCGGTGGAACTCCAGATCGCAGGCGACCAGCTCCTCCACCGAGGGCTGCGCACCCAGGGCATCCAACTGCGAGCTCAGTACGTCCAGTTGGGCCTCGCTGATCCGGGTCGCGGCCATCGCCGTCGCGGCCGGTTCCAGAATGCGGCGGACCGCGAGGAATTCGAGCACCGTGTCGTCGCGGTGGAAGTCCACCACGAAGCTCAGCGCCTCCAGCAGCAACTGGGGATCGAGGCTGGTCACATACGTGCCGTCGCCCTGCCGCACATCGAGAATGCGGATCAGAGACAGCGCGCGCACCGCCTCCCTCAGAGAGTTGCGGGAGAGCCCCAGCTCCGCCGCGAGTTCGCTCTCCTTGGGGAGCCGGTCGCCGGGGCGTAGCGCACCCGAGACGATCATTCCCTTGATCTTCTCGATCGCCTCGTCGGTGACAGCCATGACGGTCCTCCTGGATCCGGACTGGAATCAGACATCCGATGTCTCTCTTCATTATGCGGGTCGGAAGAGGCGGATGAACCAGTTCTGCCGCAGGTCGTCCCAGGTGCACGGCTACCGCACGGTCATCGGGACGGGGTGGGGTCAGTCCCAGAGCGCGGACGGGGCCTCACGCCGTACCACCGGAGCGATGTCCTCGGCGAACCGCCGCAGCGTCTCGATCTGCTCGGGGTGGCTGAGCCCGAAGCCGTCCACGGTGATCGATTGCAGGTCGTGTCCGTACACCTCGTGCCAGCCGAGGATCTTGTCGATGATCTGCTGGGGGCTGCCGATCAGCTGGGGTCCGTCCGCGATGGCCTCCTCGATCGTCCGGAACGGTGTGTTGTAGCCGGCCCGGCCCTCCAGGTGCGGCCGGGAAGACTGCTTCACCTTGGCCTCGTACAGCTCCTTGTAGCGTTCCACCGCCTGCTGCGAACTGTCGGCGATCAGCAGCCCGCCCGAACCCGCCGCCACATGCGCGCGGGCCGGATCGTGCCCGTACGCCTCGAAGCGCTCCCGGTAGTGATCGATCAGCCGGGCGTACGCCGCACGGGGCTGGATGGCATTGGCGGTGAACAGCGGATCGCCGTGGAGCGCCGCCAGTTCGGGGGAGTTGAGGCTGGTCGCCGAGCCGTGCCAGACGCGCGGCGCTCCGGCGTACGGGCGCGGCAGGGTCGTCGTGTTCTTCAGCGCGGGCCGGAACTCGCCCTCCCAGTCGACGCCCTCCTCGGTCCACAGCCGCCGCAGCAGCTCGTACTTCTCCTTCTGGAGGTCCCACTGCCGTTCCTCGTCAAGCCCGAAGAGGTCGAAGTGACCGGCCTCCGCGCCTTTGCCGACGACCAGCTCGATCCGGCCCCTGGAGATCTGGTCGAGCGTCGCGAAGTCCTCGGCCACCCGCACCGGATCCAGGATCGCGACGACCGTGACACCGGTCAGGAGCCGGATGGTGGAGGTGCGGGCCGCGAGGGCTCCGAGCACCACACTCGGGCTCGACGAGAGGAACGGCCCGGCATGCCGTTCGCCGATCGAGTACGCGTCGAAGCCGAGCCGCTCCGCGATGACTCCGGTCTCGATCACCTCCTCGAACCGCTCGGCGGGGGAGGGGTGTCGACCGTTCAGCGGGTGCGGGGCGTGGCCGATGAGGGACAGCACGGAGAGCTTCATGGTTCAACTGTCCCTGCGTCATATTGCACCTGTATGGCAACCGTGTGGCGCGTTCACCGGGCTGAGCTCCCGGACATACGGACGGGGCGGCCCCCGCCTGGAAGCCGCCCCGACCTACGCGTTCGACCCCGTCAGCTCCGGTCGCCGAGCATGGACTCCACGCCGGCCCGGATCTCGTCCGTCGCCAGACCCCGGATCGTCAGCGTCGTGCGGCGGCGCAGCACATCGTCCGCCGTCTCGGCCCACTCGTGATCACGTGCGTAGGCGACCTGCGCCCAGATCTCCGGCGCGTCCGGGTGGATGCGCTCGGCCAGCGCCGGGTTCTCGTTCGCCAGCCGTGCGATGTCGAAGGAGAGCGAGCCGTAGTGCGTGGCGAGGTGGCGGGCCGTGTCGGCCGCCATGCGCGGACCGGGCGTACCGCCGTCGACCAGCAGCCGGTGCGCCACCGCGTTCGGGTTGGCGATGCCGGGCAGCGGGAGCTTCTTCGGCAGGTGCGAGATCGGCTCCATGTCCTCCGCGAGGGGGTGTCCGGGGAGCGCGGCCAGCTTGTTCATCACCGTACGGCCGATGTGGCGGAACGTCGTCCACTTGCCGCCCGCGACCGACAGCATCCCGCCGCGGCCCTCCGTCACGACCGTCTCGCGCTTGGCCTTGGACGTGTCGCCCGGGCCGCCCGGCAGCACCCGCAGACCCGCGAAGGAGTAGGTGATCAGATCGCGTGACAGTTGCTGGTCCTTGATGGAGAACGCCGCCTCGTCGAGGATCTGCGCGGTGTCCTTCTCGTTGACCGCGACGTCCGCCGGATCGCCCTCGTACTCCTCGTCCGTCGTCCCGAGCAGCAGCATGTCCTCCCACGGCAGGGCGAACGTGATGCGGTACTTGTCGATCGGGGTGGCCAGCGCGGCCTTCCAGGGACGCGTGCGCTTGAGCACCAGGTGCGCGCCCTTGGACAGACGTATCGAAGGCGCCGCGTTCGGGTCCTCCATCTTCCGCAGGTGATCGACCCACGGGCCGGTGGCGTTCAGCACGAGGCGGGCATCGACGCCGAACTCCGTGCCGTCCGTACGGTCCTCCAGGTCGGCGCCCGTCACCCGGCCCTTGGTGAACCGCAGCCCGGTGACCGCGGCATGGTTGAGGACGACCGCACCCGCGTCGACGGCCGCACGGACCGTCATCAGCGCCATCCGCGCGTCGTTCATCTGGTCGTCGCCGTAGACCGCGACGGCCTTCAGATTGTCCGTACGCAGTTCCGGCACATCGCGCTGAGCCTTCGCCGGGCTGATCACATGCCCGACCCCGTCACCGAACGCGGAGAGCGCCGAGTACGCGAACACACCCGCACCGAGCTTGGCCGCGCCGTGCGGGCCGCCCTTGTAGACCGGCAGGTAGAAGGTGAGCGGATTCGCCAGGTGCGGGGCGACCTGACGGGACACCGCGCGCCGCTCGAAGTGGTTCTCCGCGACCAGCTTCACCGCGCCGGTCTGCAGGTAGCGCAGACCGCCGTGGAGCAGCTTGGAGGAGGCGGAGGAGGTGGCGCCGGCGAAGTCGCCGGCGTCCACCAGAGCCACCCGCAGCCCGGACTGCGCGGCGTGCCAGGCGGTGGAGATGCCCAGGATGCCGCCACCGATCACCAGGAGGTCGTAGGTCGCCTTGGAGAGCTGCTCCCGAGTCTCGGCGCGGCTCGGAAGGGAGCCGGAGGCCGGGTGCGTCCCGAGCGACGGGACGCTCTGCAGGGTGGTCATTGTGATTACTCCTCGACTGTGCTGTCTTCGAGCCAGCCCATGGTCCGTTCCACGGCCTTGAGCCAGCTCTTGTACTCGCGGTCGCGGGTGTCCGCGGCCATGCGGGGTGTCCACTCGGCGGCCCGGCGCCAGTTGGCGCGCAGCGCGTCGGTGTCAGGCCAGAAGCCGACGGCGAGACCGGCGGCGTAGGCGGCGCCGAGGCAGGTGGTTTCGGCGACCATGGGCCGCACCACGGGTGCGTCCAGGAAGTCGGCGAGTGTCTGCATCAGCAAGTTGTTGGAGGTCATGCCGCCGTCGACCTTGAGGGCGGCGAGCTCGACACCGGAGTCCTTCGTCATGGCGTCGGTGATCTCGCGGGTCTGCCAGGCGGTCGCCTCCAGGACGGCACGGGCGATGTGCGCCTTGGTGACGTACCTCGTCAGACCGGCGATGACGCCGCGGGCGTCGGAGCGCCAGTACGGGGCGAACAGACCCGAGAAGGCGGGCACGAAGTACGCACCGCCGTTGTCCTCGACCGAGGAGGCCAGGGTCTCGATCTCGGCCGCGGACTTGATCAGGCCCATCTGGTCACGCATCCACTGCACCAGCGAGCCCGTGACGGCGATGGAGCCCTCCAGGGCGTACACCGGCTTCTGGTCGCCGATCCGGTAACCGACCGTCGTCAGCAGTCCGTTGTACGAGTTGACGGGCGTCTCACCGGTGTTCATCAGCATGAAGGTGCCGGTGCCGTACGTGGACTTGGCCTCGCCCTCGGAGAAGCAGGTCTGGCCGAAGAGGGCCGCCTGCTGGTCGCCGAGCGCGGAGGCGACGGGGACACCGTCCAGGACGCCGCCCTTGGCGGTGCCGTACACCTCGGCGGAGGAGCGGATCTCGGGCAGCACGGCTGCCGGGATCTCCATGGACGCGAGGATCTTGTCGTCCCACGCCAGGGTGTGCAGGTTCATCAGGAGGGTGCGCGAGGCGTTGGTGACGTCGGTGACATGGACGCCGCCGTCCGTGCCGCCGGTCAGGTTCCAGATGACCCAGGAGTCCATGGTGCCGAAGAGGATGTCGCCGCGCTCGGCACGCTCGCGCAGCCCCTCGACGTTGTCGAGCAGCCAGCGGACCTTGGGGCCCGCGAAGTACGAGGCGAGCGGCAGACCGGTCTCGCGGCGGAAGCGGTCCTGGCCCACGTTCCGGCCGAGCTCCTTGCAGAGCGCGTCGGTGCGGGTGTCCTGCCAGACCAGGGCGTTGTGGACGGGCTCACCGGTGTTCTTGTCCCAGAGCAGTGTGGTCTCACGCTGGTTGGTGATGCCGATCGCCTTCACATCGGCGGCGGTGATGTTCGCCTTGACGATGGCGCCGGCGACGACCTCCTGGACGTTCTCCCAGATCTCGGTCGCGTTGTGCTCGACCCAGCCCGGCTTCGGGAAGATCTGTTCGTGCTCCTTCTGGTCGACGGAGACGATCCGGCCGTCCTTGTCGAAGACGATGCAGCGGCTGGAGGTGGTGCCCTGGTCGATGGCCGCGATGAACGGGCCGGTGGTGTGTGCGTCGGTCACGGTGTGCTCCCGGAAGTCTGTGTGGTCTTGAGGGTTACGGCTCTGTGCGCCGCGGCTCAGGCGAAGGCGACGTTGTAGAGCCCGCCCGCGATCGCACCGCCGATGAGCGGTCCGACGACCGGGATCCACGCGTAGCCCCAGTCGGAGCCGCCCTTGTTCGGCAGCGGCAGCAGCGCGTGCACGATACGCGGACCGAGGTCGCGAACCGGGTTGATTGCGTAACCCGTCGGCCCGCCGAGGGAGAGACCGATACCGACGACGACCAGAGCGGTTACCAGTGCGCCGAGCGTGCCCAGGCCGTTGCCCTCGTTGTTGAGGCCCTGGGTGAGGATCGCCAGGACGAGCACGACGGTGGCGATGATTTCGGTGACGAGGTTCTGCACCGCGTGCCGGATCTCGGGGCCGGTGGAGAAGATGCCCAGCACCGGGCCCGCCTTCGGGGCGGAGGCCTTGTCGACCATGGCCTCTTCACCCGACTGGGCTCCCAGGATCTCCGGATCGGTGAGATGTGCCCGGAACTGCCCGTAGTACGTCAGCCAGACCAGCACCGCGCCGATCATCGCGCCGAGCAGCTGGGAGCCGAGATACAGCGGTACGTCGCTCCACTTGGTGCCGCCCTCGATCGCGAGACCGATCGTGACCGCCGGATTGAGATGCGCGCCGGAAACGCCACCGGCCAGATATGCGCCGGTCAGCACGGCGAAACCCCACCCGAAGGTGATGGCGAGCCAGCCGGCGTTCTGCGCCTTGGAGCGCTTGAGAGTGACGGCGGCACAGACACCGCCGCCGAGCAGGATGAGTACGGCGGTACCTATGGTCTCGCCGATGAAGATGTCGGAGCTGGACACCCGCGACTCCTTTGTCCTTCGTCCAGGGAAGCCGAACCCCGGGTCCCTCCGGTGGTCCGCGCCCTCATGTGAGGGCGTTTTCCGGCCCTTGGCGCTGTCACACCTTAACGCGAAATTCCGTTAGCTGTTCGACAATGCCGACCGGTGAACGGCAATGCTTCCCCTAGGTGAATCAGGCGTCAAGGGTTGTGTGGCCTATAACTCGATCGTTACCGACGGCCTGTCGGCAACGATCACGGATCGCGGCGGTCAGAAGGGCCGGGCGCCCAGATCCCTGGAGACCGCGCGGGCGCAGTCCCGCACTGCGGCGATCAGCTCGGGGCGCAGCTCCCCGTCCGCGCAGACCCGCTCCACCGCGCCGGTCACGGCCACCGCGCCGACCGGCATCCGCCGCCGGTCGTGGATCGGGGCGGCAACCGCGGCGACGCCCTCCCATGTCTCCTCCACATCGGCCGCCCAGCCGCGGGCCCGGATCAGGTCGAGCATCGTCTCGAACTCCTCCGGATCGGTGACGGTGCGCGGGGTGAAAGGCCTCCGCTCGGCCTCCAGAGCCTCGGTGTGAGCCACCGGGTCGTACGCCGCGAGCACCTTGCCCAGGGCCGTGGAGTGCAGTGGCTGCATGGCCCCCACCTCCAGGACCTGCCGGCTGTCGTCGGGCCGGAAGACGTGGTGGACGATGAGGACGCCCTGCTGGTGCAGGACCCCCAGATGGGCGCTCTCGCCGCTGGAGCGGGCCAGGTCGTCCGTCCAGACGAGCGCGCGGGCCCGCAGCTCGTGGACGTCCAGATAGCTGTTGCCCAGACGCAGCAGCTCGGCGCCCAGCTGATAGCGGCCGGACACCGCGTCCTGCTCGACGAAGCCCTCGTGCTGGAGCGTGCGCAGGATGCCGTGCGCGGTGCCCTTGGCCAGGCCCAGTGAAGAGGCGATGTCGGACAGCCCCAGCCGACGCTCGCCACCTGCCAGCAGGCGCAGCATCGCCGCCGCCCGCTCCAGCGACTGGATGTTCTTGGCCATCGCGCCGTACTCCTCCACCTTGGTTCGACAATGCTGAACACTATCGGTCGATGTCGACCCGTGCTCGATACCATGGGAAAAGTGCGGCACCACTTCGATCCGGACAGCTCCCCGCACAGCATGCCGTCCGTTCCGTGGGACGGAGTGACGGCCCCGGGCGCCGCCCGGCTACGCTGGCCTGGTGCGCCTTCCGCCGAAGACGCAAAGCCGACAGCCGTCGCATCCCAGGGAGTACATCCATGGCCTCGTCGCCGACCCCTTCCGCCGACAGCCGGAACCGAGCCGAAGCCCTCCGCGAGGCACTTGCCACCCGGGTGGTGGTGGCCGACGGTGCCATGGGCACCATGCTCCAGGCGCAGGACCCCACCCTCGAGGACTTCCAGGACCTCGAAGGCTGCAACGAGATCCTGAACGTCACGCGCCCCGACATCGTGCGCTCCGTGCACCAGGAGTACTTCGCCGTCGGCGTGGACTGCGTCGAGACGAACACCTTCGGCGCCAACCTGGCGGCCCTGGGCGAGTACGACATCGCCGAGCGGGTCTTCGAGCTCTCCGAGTCAGGCGCGCGCATCGCCCGCGAGGTCGCCGACGAGTTCACCGCCTCCACCGGCCGGCAGCGCTGGGTGCTCGGCTCCATGGGCCCGGGCACGAAGCTGCCGACGCTGGGGCACGCCCCGTACACCAAGCTCCGCGACGCCTACCAGCAGAACGCCGAGGGCATGATCGCCGGCGGTGCCGACGCCCTCCTGGTCGAGACCACCCAGGACCTCCTGCAGACCAAGGCCTCCGTCATCGGCGCCCGCCGCGCCCTGGAGGCCACCGGTGCCAATCTTCCGGTGATCTGCTCCGTCACCGTGGAGACGACCGGCACGATGCTGCTCGGCTCCGAGATCGGCGCGGCGCTCACCGCTCTGGAACCACTCGGCATCGACCTCATCGGCCTGAACTGCGCCACCGGCCCCGCCGAGATGAGCGAGCACCTGCGCTACCTCGCCCGCCACTCGAGCATCCCGCTCTCCTGCATGCCCAACGCCGGCCTCCCCGTGCTCGGCAGGGACGGCGCGCACTACCCGCTGTCCCCGGCCGAGCTGGCCGACGCCCAGGAGACCTTCGTGCGCGAGTACGGCCTCTCGCTGGTCGGCGGCTGCTGCGGTACGACCCCGGAGCACCTGCGCCAGGTCGTCGAGCGGGTCCGCGGCGTCGCCGTCACTCCCCGCACCCCGCGCCCCGAGCCGGGCGCCGCGTCCCTGTACCAGACCGTGCCGTTCCGCCAGGACACCTCGTACCTCGCGATCGGCGAGCGTACGAACGCCAACGGGTCGAAGAAGTTCCGCGAGGCCATGCTGGAGGCCCGCTGGGACGACTGCGTGGAGATGGCCCGCGACCAGATCCGCGAGGGCGCCCACATGCTCGACCTCTGCGTCGACTACGTGGGCCGCGACGGTGTGGCGGACATGGAGGAGCTGGCCGGCCGCTTCGCCACCGCCTCCACCCTCCCGATCGTGCTCGACTCCACCGAACTGCCCGTCCTGCGGGCCGGTCTGGAGAAGCTCGGCGGTCGTGCCGTCCTCAACTCCGTCAACTACGAGGACGGCGACGGACCCGAGTCCCGCTTCGCCAAGGTCACCGCGCTGGCCGCCGAGCACGGCGCCGCGCTGATCGCCCTGACCATCGACGAGGAGGGCCAGGCCCGTACCGTCGAGCACAAGGTCGCCGTCGCCGAGCGGCTCATCGAGGACCTGACCGGGAACTGGGGCATCAAGGAGTCGGACATCCTGATCGACACCCTGACCTTCACCATCTGCACCGGTCAGGAGGAGTCCCGGGGCGATGGCATCGCCACCATCGGGGCCATCCGCGAACTGAAGAAGCGCCACCCCGACGTCCAGACCACGCTGGGCCTGTCCAACATCTCCTTCGGCCTCAACCCGGCCGCCCGCGTCGTGCTGAACTCCGTCTTCCTCGACGAGTGCGTCAAGGCCGGCCTCGACTCGGCGATCGTGCACGCCTCCAAGATCCTGCCGATCGCGCGCCTCGAGGAGGAGCAGGTCAAGGTGGCGCTCGACCTCATCCACGACCGCCGCGCAGAGGGCTACGACCCCCTCCAGAAGCTCATGGAGCTCTTCGAGGGCGTCAACATGAAGTCCATGAAGGCGGGCAAGGCCGAGGAACTCCTCGCCCTGCCGCTCGACGAGCGCCTCCAGCGCCGCATCATCGACGGTGAGAAGAACGGCCTGGAGACCGACCTCGACGAGGCCCTGCAGACCCGCCCGGCCCTCGACATCGTCAACGACACGCTGCTCGAAGGCATGAAGGTCGTCGGCGAGCTCTTCGGCTCCGGCCAGATGCAGCTGCCGTTCGTGCTCCAGTCCGCCGAGGTCATGAAGACCGCGGTCGCCTATCTGGAACCGCACATGGAGAAGTCCGACGCCGAGGGCAAGGGCACCATCGTCCTGGCCACGGTCCGTGGCGACGTCCATGACATCGGCAAGAATCTCGTCGACATCATCCTGTCCAACAACGGCTACAACGTCGTGAACCTCGGCATCAAGCAGCCCGTCTCCGCGATCCTGGAGGCCGCCGAGGAGCACCGCGCCGACGTCATCGGCATGTCTGGCCTGCTGGTGAAGTCCACCGTGATCATGAAGGAGAACCTGGAAGAGCTGAACCAGCGCAAGCTGGCCGCCGACTTCCCGGTGATCCTCGGCGGTGCGGCCCTCACCCGGGCCTATGTCGAGCAGGACCTCCACGAGATCTACGAGGGCGAGGTCCGCTACGCCCGTGACGCGTTCGAGGGGCTGCGCCTGATGGACGCCCTCATCGCGGTCAAGCGCGGCGTCCCCGGCGCCGCCCTCCCCGAACTCAAGCAGCGCCGCGTCCCCAAGCGGGACACGGCGGTCCTGGAGGTCGACGAGCCCGAGGAGGGCGTCCGCTCCGACGTCGCCGTCGACAACCCGGTCCCGGCACCGCCGTTCTGGGGCACCCGGGTCGTCAAGGGCATCCAGCTCAAGGAGTACGCGTCCTGGCTGGACGAGGGCGCGCTCTTCAAGGGCCAGTGGGGCCTCAAGCAGGCCCGCGCCGGTGACGGACCCACGTACGAGGAGCTGGTCGAGACCGAGGGCCGCCCGCACCTGCGCGGCTGGCTCGACAAGCTCCACACCGAGAACCTGCTGGAAGCCGCCGTCGTCTACGGCTACTTCCCCTGCGTCTCCAAGGGCGACGACCTGATCCTGCTCCACGAGGACGGCTCCGAGCGCACCCGCTTCACCTTCCCGCGCCAGCGCCGCGGCCGCCGCCTCTGCCTCGCGGACTTCTTCCGCCCCGAGGAGTCTGGCGAGACCGATGTGATCGGCCTCCAGGTCGTCACCGTCGGCTCGAAGATCGGCGGTGAGACCGCGAAGCTCTTCGAGGCCAACTCCTACCGCGACTACCTGGAGCTGCACGGCCTGTCCGTACAGCTGGCCGAGGCCCTCGCCGAGTACTGGCACGCCCGGGTCCGCTCCGAGCTCGGCTTCGGCGGCGAGGACCCCGCCGATGTCGAGGACATGTTCGCGCTGAAGTACCGCGGTGCGCGCTTCTCGCTCGGCTACGGCGCCTGCCCCGACCTGGAGGACCGGGCGAAGATCGCCGAGCTGCTCCAGCCCGAGCGGATCGGTGTGCATCTCTCGGAGGAGTTCCAGCTGCACCCGGAGCAGTCCACCGACGCGATCGTCATCCACCACCCGGAGGCGAAGTACTTCAACGCGCGGTAAGACGCCGTTCAGCGCGCGGTAGCCGGACAAGTCGTACACTGGTCGGTCCAGTGAAGGCCGGTCGCCCTTCCCACGGGAAATGGCGGCCGGCCTTCTCGTCCCCTACGGAAGGTGTGCCGGATGACCAGCACGGTTCCCGCGTCCATGACCCGCACGGCCGAAGGCGCCGCTCTGCAGGCCGTCCTGCTCGACATGGACGGCACGCTCGTCGACACCGAGGGCTTCTGGTGGGACGCCGAGGTGGAGGTCTTCGCCGATCTCGGGCATCAGCTCGACGAGGCCTGGCGGGACGTGGTGGTCGGCGGGCCGATGACCCGCAGCGCCGGCTACCTCATGGATGTGACCGGCGCGGACATCACCCTCGCCGAACTCACCGTGCTGCTCAACGACCGCTTCGAGCGGCGCATCGACCGCGGGGTGCCGCTGATGCCGGGCGCGGCACGGCTGCTGGCCGAGCTGGCCAGGCACGAGATTCCCACCGCCCTGGTCTCCGCCTCGCACCGGCGGATCATCGACCGGGTGCTGGACTCGGTGGGCCGCCACCACTTCGCCCTCACCGTCGCGGGCGACGAGGTCTCCCGTACCAAACCGCACCCGGAGCCCTATCTCACCGCCGCGTCCGGCTTCGGGGCGGTCCCCGAGCTCTGCGCGGTCATCGAGGACACCGCGACCGGCGTCGCGGCGGCGGAGGCCGCGGGCTGCCGGGTGGTCGCCGTACCGTCCGTCGCGCCGATCGCCCCTGCCTACGGCCGAGTGGTCGTACGTTCGCTCGAAGAAGTCGATCTCGCATTTCTCCGGGGCCTGGTCACAGGAATGCGGTGATCCGTACACCGAGAGTGTTTCTGTGAATGAATCGAAAAATTCTCGGCGTCGGAAGGTGCATTTTCTGTCGTGCGTAAGTGTGTGCAGTCGGGTGTGCGACAAAGACGGGAATGCCCCCGGGCGTGAGCTTCATCACCTGAATGCCCCCTGAAGCCTTCTCAAGATCCACCGAGGTGTCCGTTTTGGTGTGTCGAAATGTCGCGATTGGTGAGGTCCTGTATGGAACCTTCCCGACCGAGGAAAACGGCTCGCCGCTAATTCCCATCACCGTCTGATTACGCATCGGGACATCTCCGGTCCGGCATTGCCGACGGCGCCTACTAAGGTCGCTTTCTCAATGCACGGATGAGGGAGAGCGTTCAAGATGAACCGCAAGACTCTGGTGCTGCCGGCCGTCGTCGGCCTGCTCGCACCCGCACTCGCCGCCTGCGGCGCGTCGGGCGACGGGGGCGATGGCAAGGCCGCCATCGTTGTCGGCACCACGGACCAGTTCGTCGCCTCCAAGGACAACCCCGCGCCGCTCGACCCCGCCATCGGCTACGAAGCCGGCGTATGGAATGTGCTCCGGCAGACCGTGCAGACCCTGGTGCATGTGCCGCGCGGCGGCGGCGAGCCGGTGCCCGAAGCCGCGAAGAGCTGCACCTTCACGGACACGCAGAACGAGAGCTACCGGTGCAAGCTTCGCAGTGGTCTGAAGTTCGCCGACGGCAAGGCCATGACCGCCGATGACGTGAAGTACTCCATCGACCGTGTCATCCGCATCGACGCCCCCAACGGGCCCGTCGCCCTGCTCGACAACATCGACACGATCGAGACGCAGGGCGAGCGGGAGGTCATCTTTCATCTGCGCGCGCCGGACGCCACGTTTCCGTACAAGCTCGCCACCCCGGTCGCCGGGATCGTGCCGCGGAGCAAGTACGCGGCGAAGTCCGCGCGTACCGGATTCCAGGTGGACGGCTCCGGCCCGTACACCATGAAGCCGGAAGTCGAGCACAACCAGGTCGTCAAGGTGCTCTTCACCAGGAACCCCCACTACAAGGGGGATCTGAAGGTACGCAACGAGAAGGTCGAGCTGGACGTCTTCCCTGACCCGACGGCCATGGGCAAGGCTCTCGACAACGAGAAGATCGACATGATGACCCGCACCATGTCGCCCGAGCAGTCCCAGCAGATGCTCGAAAAGCCCAGGGACGGCATCAAGCTCACCGAGATGCCCGGCCTCGCCATCCATTTCCTGGGCTTCAACACCGACGACCCGGCCGTGAAGAACAGGGCAGTCCGCCAGGCCATGGCCCAGGTCGTCGACCGCGGTGAAATCGCGAGCAAGGTGTACGGTGCCACGGCCGAACCGCTGTACTCGCTGATCCCGCCCGGCATCACCGCGCACACCAACTCGTTCTACAACAAGTACAGCGAACCCAGCACCACGAAGGCTGCGGCGATCCTGAACGCCGCAGGCGTCGACACCCCGGTGAAGCTCACGCTCCACTACCCGACCGACCGTGTCGGCGCCGGCACCGCCGCCGAGTTCGGAACCCTGAAGAAGCAGTTCAACGACACCGGACTGTTCGACGTCACCGTCCAGGGAACCCCCTGGGCGAAGTACCGCCCGGCACAGCTGCGCGGCGACTACGCCGTCTACGGCATGGGCTGGTTCCCCGACTTCCCGGACCCCGACAACTTCACGGCGCCGTTCCTCGACAAGAACAACTTCCTCAACTCGCCCTACAAGTCGACCCTGGCCCAGAAGACGCTCATTCCGCAGTCCCGCCACGAGACCGACCGCAGCGCCTCGGCCAAGACCTTCCAGCAGCTCCAGGACATCGTCGCCAACGACGTCCCGGTACTGCCGATCTGGCAGGGCAAGCAGTACGCCGCCTCCCGTGAGGACCTCACCGGTGTCGAGTGGGCGGTCAACTCCTCCGCGGATCTCCAGCTCTGGGAGTTGGGCGACGGACGCGTCTGAGCACGGACGGCGCCCCCGGCCGCCCCTGGCCGGAAGGCGCCGCTCTTCCCGCTCCGCTCACTGAGCGCCGGGGCGCACCAGGCCGCTCTCGTACGCGTACACGGCCGCCTGCACTCGGTCGCGCAGACCGAGCTTGGTCAGCACATGGCCGACATGCGTCTTGACCGTGGTCTCACTGACGAACAGATCCGCGGCGATCTCCGCATTCGACAGACCGCGCGCCACCAGCTTCAGCACCTCGACCTCACGGTCCGTCAGCGTGTGCAGGGTGTCGGGCACCGGCTCCTCGCCGGACGGCAGATGGTCCGCGTACTTGTCGAGCAGTCTGCGAGTGACGCTCGGAGCGAGCATCGCCTCGCCCGCGGCGACCACGCGGATGGCCTGCACCAGCTCATTGGCCGGAGCGTCCTTCAACAGGAAGCCGCTGGCACCGGCGCGGAGCGCCTCCACCACATACTCGTCGAGATCGAACGTGGTCAGCACCAGCACCTTCGCCGGACCGTCCCGGCCGGGACCGGTGATCTGACGTGTCGCCTCGACGCCGTCCATCCGCGGCATGCGGATGTCCATCAGCACCACATCGGGCTGCAGCGCCCGCACCTGGTCGAGAGCCTGGAGACCGTCACCGGCCTCGCCCACCACCGCGAGATCCCCCTCCGCCTCCAGAATCATCCGGAAGCCGGTGCGCAGCAACGGTTGGTCATCGACCAGTAGGACGCGGATAGCCACAGGGTCTCCTTAAGGTCCTTCGAGGGCCACAGGCCGGCCGGCCTCAGCATGGACCGGATCCATTCTGCCCTGGACATCCTGCTCCGACTCCGCCGGGCGTACTGACAGCGGATATACCGGGGGAGTGCCGCCGAATTCGGGGCAGACCGACTGGTGGTCGCACCAGCCGCAGAGCTTCGTCGGCCGGGGCCGCCACTCGCCCGTCTCCGTCGCCTGCCGGATCGCGTCCCAGAGCGCCAGCAGCTTCCGCTCGACGCGCTCCAGATCCGCCACCACCGGGTCGTACGTCATGATGTCGCCGCTGCCGAGATAGACGAGCTGGAGCCGGCGGGGC
The DNA here is from genome assembly GCF_036002945.1 of Streptomyces sp. NBC_01224. Classification (NCBI taxonomy): domain Bacteria; kingdom Bacillati; phylum Actinomycetota; class Actinomycetes; order Kitasatosporales; family Streptomycetaceae; genus Streptomyces; species Streptomyces sp. NBC_01224. The sequence continues at coordinate 7,279,956 of NZ_CP108529.1, forward strand.
ACCACGCCCTTCAGCCGCCAGATCACCAGGGCGTAGAACTTCATCTGGAAGAGCGCGCCCTCCGCGTACTCCGGGCGCGGCGCCTTCCCCGTCTTGTAGTCGACGATCCGGACCTCGCCCGTCGGCGCCACATCGATACGGTCGATCACCCCGCGCAGCCGCAGCCCCGACTCCAGCTCCGTCTCGACGAACAGCTCCCGCTCGGCGGGCTCCAGGCGCGTCGGATCCTCCAGTGAGAACCACCGCTCCACCAGGCTCTCCGCCTCCGAGAGCCAACGCGCCAGCCGCTCGCCCCCGGCATCCTTCGCGAACAGCTCCGACAGCTCCGGCTTCGACTCGAGCAGCCGGTCCCACTGGCCGGGGATCAGCGCCGTGGCCCGGCCGGCCGTGCGCTCCACCGCCGGGTTGTCGAAGAGCCGCTCGAGCACCGCATGCACCAGCGTGCCCCGGGTCGCCGCCTCGCTGGGCTTCTCCGGCAGTTTGTCGATGACCCGGAAGCGGTACAGCAGAGGACACTGCATGAAATCGCTCGCCCGCGACGGCGACAGGGACGAAGGCGGCTGAGGCGGCCGCGGCAGGGAGGTCATGTCGAAGACCCTACGGCCCGTCACTGACAACCGGCGGCATACCATCGACCACACACCCTCGAACACTGCATGATCGTGCCGGACGGCACCGACCGAAGGGACCTCGTGGACGAGAGCGGCGACAGCGGGCGGCCGCAGCCCGGTGCAGGGGGAACGGACCCCGGCGCCGGCCCCGAGAAGGGCGAACCGCGGCGCCCCGAAGAGCCCGGCGGCGGCCTGCTCATGGGCCGTCCCTTCGGTGTGCCCGTGTACGTCGCGCCCAGCTGGTTCCTCGTGGCCGCACTGATCACCTGGGTCTTCGGAGGTCAGCTCGAACGGGTGCTGCCCGAGCTCGGCGCGGCTCGCTATCTGGTCTCCCTCTTCTTCGCTATTGCCTTCTACGCGTCCGTACTCGTCCACGAACTCGCCCACACGGTCGTCGCGCTGCGCTACAAACTGCCGGTGCGCCGCATCCAGCTCCAGTTCTTCGGCGGCGTCTCCGAGATCGAGAAGGAGTCCGAGACCCCCGGCCGCGAGTTCGTTCTCGCCTTCGTCGGCCCCCTGCTCTCCCTGGTGCTCGCCGGGCTCTTCTACGTAGGGATGACGTTCGTCGCGCCCGGCACCGTGCCCGGTGTCCTCCTCGCCGGACTGATGATCTCCAACCTCCTGGTGGCCGCCTTCAACCTCCTCCCCGGCCTCCCGCTCGACGGCGGGCGCATGCTCCGTGCCGTCGTCTGGAAGATCACCGGGCGGCCTATGAGCGGCACCGTCGCAGCCGCCTGGGCCGGCCGCGCGCTCGCCGTCGTCACTCTCATCGGCCTCCCGCTGCTCACCCACACCGGCTCCTTCGGGAACAACCCCCGAGACCTCAGCGGCTTGGACACCGTCACCGACGCGCTGCTCGCCGCCATCCTCGCCGCCATCATCTGGACCGGTGCGGGCAACAGCCTGCGCATGGCCCGCCTGCGCGAACACCTCCCCGAACTGCGCGCCCGCACCCTCACCCGGCGCGCCGTTCCGGTGGAGGCCGCCACCCCGCTCTCCGAGGCCCTGCGCCGCGCCAACGAGGCGGGCGCCCGCGCCCTCGTCGTCGTCGACGGACACGGCGAACCCCAGGGCGTCGTCCGCGAGACGGCCATCGTCTCCGTCCCCGAACACCGCCGCCCCTGGGTCGCCGTCAGCAGCCTCGCCCAGGACCTCACCGAGGGCATGAAGATCTCGGCCGAGCTGACCGGCGAAGCACTCCTGGACAGCCTCAAGGCCAACCCCGCCACCGAATACCTCGTCCTCGAGGAAACCGGCGAGATCTACGGAGTGCTGTCCACCGCCGACGTCGAACGGGCATTCGTCGCCGCCCTGGCGAGGCCCGCCGCCTGACCGCCCGGGCTCGCGGTCGGCGCGCCGCGAATCACCGGTACGCTGGTCACATGTCTGAACCGACCGGTGCCGCCCGCCGACGCGGGCCCTTCAAGGTCGGGGACCAGGTCCAGCTCACCGATCCCAAGGGACGCCACTACACCTTCACGCTCGAAGCCGGAAAGAATTTCCACACCCACAAGGGTTCTTTCCCGCATGACGAGCTGATCGGTGCCCCCGAGGGCAGTGTTGTCCGAACCACGGGAAACGTCGCCTACCTCGCGCTGCGCCCCCTGCTCCCCGACTACGTCCTGTCCATGCCCCGCGGCGCCGCCGTGGTCTACCCCAAGGACGCGGGGCAGATCCTGGCGTTCGCCGACATCTTCCCCGGCGCCCGCGTCGTGGAAGCCGGCGTCGGCTCCGGCTCGCTCTCCACCTTCCTGCTGCGCGCCATCGGCGACCAGGGCATGCTGCACTCCTACGAGCGCCGCGAGGACTTCGCCGAGATCGCCCAGCAGAACGTGGAACGCTACTTCGGCGAACCGCACCCCGCCTGGCAGCTCACTGTCGGGGATCTCCAGGACAACCTCTCGGACACCGACGTCGATCGTGTCATCCTCGACATGCTCGCCCCCTGGGAGTGCCTGGAGGCCGTCTCCAAGGCGCTCGTGCCCGGTGGCATCCTCTGCGCGTACGTGGCGACCACCACCCAGCTCGCGCGGACCGTCGAGTCCATCCGCGAGATCGGCTGCTTCGCCGAACCGCAGCCCTGGGAATCGATGATCCGTAACTGGCACGTCGAGGGCCTGGCCGTCCGCCCGGACCACCGCATGATCGGTCACACCGGTTTCCTCGTCACCGCCCGCCGTCTGGCCGACGGTGTGGAGGCCCCGCTGCGCCGCCGCCGCCCCGCCAAGGGCGCCTACGGCGAGGACTACGACGGTCCCGGCAGCCAGAGCGGCTCCTCCCGCGGCTGAGCCGCACAACGTACCGGCGCCGCCGCCGAGTTCCCGGACCGACACGGGAACTCGGCGGCGGCGCCTTTTCGTTGCCGCTACGGAAGCCCATCCGTGCCGACCCCACCGTTCCCCTGCTCTGTGAGGTGTGGCACGATGCTGGCCACCCCCACGCCACCGCGGACGTCCCTCCGGCGGCACCGCCCACCCAGGCATCCTCGAACCACAGGAACCACAGGAGACATCCCGCGTGCAGCCCTCCGAGCTCCCGGACCTCGCGCACACCGACACCAAGCCGCTGCACTGGCTTGCCACCGCGACAGCCATGGCCGCTGTCGTCGCAGCCGCAGGCATGCTCCAGCCGGACCCCACGGCCTCCGCCTCGACCCCCCACCGCACCACCGCGCAGCACGGCACCGAATCCGTCGCCGCACCCGATCCGGAGCGGGCGACCTTCCCCCTGGAATGCGGTGGGCTGGAGAACACCGTGGCCAAACAAGCACCCGGCGACCTCGACGGCGACGGCCGCCCCGAGACCGTCGCCGTGGTCCGCTGCGCGGCCGGATCCGGCACTCCGCCCAGCGGCGTCTACGTCCTCACACAAGGAAGCGGGGTCACACCCCGGGTCGTGGCGACCCTGGTGGACCCCGCCCAGGAGATGAGCGTCGGCGATTTCGCGGTGCGTGACGGCATCATCTCCGCCACTCTGCTCGGCTACTCCTCGGCCGCAGTACCGCGCTGCTGTCCCGACCAGCAGGAAGAGGTCACCTGGCAGTGGCAGGGCGGCGCATTCGTCCGCGCCACCCAGGCCGCCCCGAGCCGCGCCTGATCGGTCACTGCGCGTGATCGCCCACCCGGAACCGCCGGATCAGGCGGCCTCGGGACCATACACCTCGACTCTGTCCGAAACGCGACGTACGTGGATGCAGTCGCCCGGGCATTCCTTGGCCGAATCGACCACATCCTGAAGAAGTGGCAGCGGTACGGGCGTCGTCGCGCCCTTGTCCTGCAGCAGCTCGTCGTCGCCGCTCTTCACATACGCCAGACCGTCGATGTCCAGCTCGAACACCTCGGGTGCGTACTGCACGCAGATGCCGTCTCCCGTGCAGAGGTCCTGGTCGATCCAGACCTCCAGGTCCTGCGTGTCGCTGCCGGTGGGAGCGTCCTGCTGCACGGTCATTTCTCCTGCCGTTTCCTGCGTATCCGAAGCAAAAGTAGCCAGCCCTGACGGGTGTTGAACGGTTCGACGATACAACCGGCCGCTTTCCGATGTTGAAGGGTGGGTATTCCCCTGACACGAGGGGGAACGCAAGGGTGAAGATGGGACACGCCTCGCAGTCTTTGTGATCTAGGGGTTTCAATCATCACCCACCCAGGTAGGGTCAGGAAGCGTCCAGCTCCCCTTGGAGGAGGTGAGGACCGTGGCAGCCCACGACGACGACATCAACCGCGGCATCCGGCCCGGGCGGGGGTCCGAAGACCCAGCCGGCCAGGTCGCCTATCTCGAGCAGGAAATCGCCGTCCTGCGACGTAAGCTCGCCGACTCTCCGCGCCATACGAGGATTCTCGAAGAGCGGATCGTCGAGTTGCAGACGAACCTGGCAGGCGTGTCCGCGCAGAATGAGCGGCTCGCCAACACACTCCGCGAGGCCCGCGACCAGATCGTGGCCCTCAAGGAAGAAGTCGACCGGCTCGCACAGCCGCCGGCCGGTTTCGGTGTGTTCTTGCAGAGCAATGAGGACGGCACGTGCGACATCTTCACCGGGGGCCGAAAGCTTCGGGTGAATGTCAGCCCCAGCGTTGAGCTCGACGACCTCCGGCGCGGCCAGGAAGTCATGCTCAATGAAGCGCTCAACGTGGTCGACGCCATGGAATTCGAGCGGGCCGGGGACATCGTCACACTCAAGGAAATCCTCGAGGACGGCGAACGGGCCCTGGTCATCGGGCACACCGACGAGGAACGGGTGGTACGGCTCGCCGAGCCGCTGCTGGACATCACCATCCGCCCCGGCGACGCCCTGCTGCTCGAACCCAGGTCCGGCTACGTCTACGAAGTGGTGCCCAAGAGCGAGGTCGAAGAGCTCGTCCTCGAAGAAGTACCGGACATCGACTACGACAAGATCGGCGGCCTGGGCGACCAGATCGAGCTGATCCGGGACGCGGTCGAGCTCCCCTACCTCCACCCCGACCTCTTCAAGGAACACGAACTGCGGCCGCCGAAGGGCATCCTGCTCTACGGCCCGCCCGGCTGCGGCAAGACACTCATCGCCAAGGCAGTGGCCAACTCCCTTGCCAAGAAGGTCGCCGAAGTCACCGGCCAGCCCGCGGGCAAGAGCTACTTCCTCAACATCAAGGGCCCGGAACTCCTCAACAAGTACGTCGGCGAGACCGAGCGGCACATCCGCCTGGTCTTCCAGCGCGCCCGTGAGAAGGCGAGCGAGGGCACCCCCGTCATCGTCTTCTTCGACGAGATGGAGTCCCTTTTCCGCACCCGGGGATCCGGCGTCAGCTCGGACGTGGAGAACACCATCGTCCCCCAGCTGCTCGCCGAGATCGACGGCGTCGAGGGCCTGGAGAACGTCATCGTCATCGGCGCCTCCAACCGCGAGGACATGATCGACCCCGCGATCCTGCGACCCGGCCGCCTCGATGTGAAGATCAAGATCGAGCGCCCCGACGCAGAGGCTGCGAAGGACATCTTCGCGAAGTACCTCACGCCTTCGCTGCCCCTGCACGCGGACGACCTCGCGGAGCACACCGGCTCCAAGGAAGCCGCTGCGCACGCCATGATCCAGTCGGTCGTCGAGCGGATGTACACCGAGTCCGAGGAGAACCGCTTCCTCGAGGTCACGTACGCCAACGGCGACAAGGAAGTCCTCTACTTCAAGGACTTCAATTCCGGCGCGATGATCCAGAACATCGTCGACCGGGCCAAGAAGATGGCCATCAAGGCCTTCCTCGATCAGGGCCAGAAGGGCCTTCGTGTCTCCCATCTCCTCCAGGCGTGCGTGGACGAGTTCAAGGAGAACGAGGACCTCCCGAACACCACGAACCCGGACGACTGGGCCAGGATCTCCGGCAAGAAGGGCGAGCGGATCGTCTTCATCCGTACGCTGGTCACCGGAAAGCAGGGCGCAGACACCGGTCGCTCCATCGACACGGTGGCGAATACCGGGCAGTACCTGTAGAACGCAGACCGGCTGCGGATGCCCGGCCGGGCATCCGCAGCCGGTTGCTTTCCGGACAGCTCACGCGACACCGCAGCAATGACGTAATTGATCTCCCCACCAGCACAGAGTCGCTCTAGGCTCTTGCGTACCGCCCGGTCGCGCAGTGCGGGGACGGGCACCGCACACGCACCGGACAAGCAGCGGTACTTGAGCGCCGCCCCCTCAAGGGAGCGCCGCCGGGCAAGGAGGGCCGCATGACCGTACGGCGAGTAATGGGCATCGAGACGGAGTACGGGATCTCCGTCCCCGGCCACCCCAACGCCAATGCCATGCTCACCTCATCCCAGATCGTCAACGCCTACGCAGCGGCGATGCACCGGGCGCGCCGCGCCCGCTGGGACTTCGAGGAGGAGAACCCGCTGCGGGACGCGCGAGGTTTCGACCTCGCCCGCGAGACCGCGGACTCCAGCCAGCTCACCGACGAGGACATCGGCCTGGCCAATGTCATCCTCACCAACGGGGCCCGCCTCTACGTCGACCATGCGCACCCCGAATACAGCTCCCCGGAAGTCACCAATCCGCGGGACGCGGTCCTCTGGGACAAGGCCGGCGAACGCATCATGGCCGAAGCGGCCGAACGCGCGGCCCAGCTTCCCGGCGCCCAGCCGATCCACCTCTACAAGAACAACACCGACAACAAGGGCGCCTCGTACGGCACGCACGAGAACTACCTGATGAAGCGGGAAACCCCGTTCTCCGACATCGTGCGCCATCTGACCCCGTTCTTCGTCTCGCGCCAGGTGGTCACCGGAGCGGGGCGCGTGGGAATCGGCCAGGACGGCCACGAGCACGGCTTCCAGATCAGTCAGCGCGCCGACTATTTCGAGGTCGAGGTCGGGCTGGAGACCACCCTCAAGCGCCCCATCATCAACACCCGCGACGAACCCCACTCCGATGCCGAGAGGTACCGCCGGCTCCATGTGATCATCGGCGACGCGAACCTCTCGGAGATCTCCACCTATCTCAAGCTCGGTACCACCGCCCTGGTCCTCTCCATGATCGAGGACGGCTTCATCAACGTCGATCTCGCGGTAGACCAGCCGGTGCGCACCCTGCACCACGTCTCCCACGACCCGGCACTGAAGCATCTGATCACGCTGCGTAGCGGCCGTACGCTCACCGCGGTGCAGCTCCAGATGGAGTACTTCGAGCTGGGCCGCAAGTACGTCGAGGAACGGTACGGGGTGGACGCCGATGAGCAGACCAAGGACGTCCTGATCCGCTGGGAGGACACCCTCAACCGGCTGGAGAACGATCCGATGAGCCTGTCCGGCGAGCTCGACTGGATCGCAAAGCGGGAGCTCATGGAGGGCTACCGCCGCCGGGACAGCCTGGACTGGGACGCGGCGCGCCTGCACCTGGTGGATCTCCAGTACGCCGATGTGAGGGCCGACAAGGGCCTCTACAACCGTCTGGCGGCCCGCGGGAAGATGAAGCGCCTGCTGGACGAGGACGCGGTCGAGAAGGCCCGTACGAAGCCTCCGGAGGACACCAGGGCCTATTTCCGCGGCCGCTGCCTGGAACAGTACGCGGACGACGTGGCCGCGGCCTCCTGGGACTCGGTCATCTTCGACCTGCCAGGTCATGACTCACTGCAACGGGTACCCACCCTGGAACCGCTCCGCGGCACCCGTAATCACGTCAAGGAGCTCCTGGACCGCTGCCGCACGGCGGAAGAGCTGGTCCAGGTGCTGTCGGGCGGCTGAAAGGGCCGCGATCGGGGAAACATCGGGATGACCCCCGGACGTTGAGACAACTACCGGGCCAATGTCGGACCCCGTAGGTAGGGTCTGATCAAGTGCTTCGAACCGAGCGGGGTGAGCTAAATGGCGACCAAGGACACCGGCGGCGGACAGCAGAAGGCGACGCGCTCCACCGAGGAGGTCGAGGAGCAGGCGCAGGACGCGCAGGCGTCCGAGGACCTCAAGGAGCGCCAGGAGAAGCTGAGCGACGATGTCGACTCGGTTCTGGACGAGATCGATGACGTACTCGAGGAGAACGCAGAGGACTTCGTGCGTTCCTTCGTTCAAAAGGGTGGACAGTAGTTCACAAACGTGAACGCGGGGGAGCGGAGAGGTACGCGCGGTACGGGCCGGGCCGGCCCGTACCGCGCGGCCACAAGCGGCACCGCAGGCCGTACAGCTGTCCCCGCAGGTCATGTGGATCACCGCCGCGGGGCGGGTAGGGTCCGTGGCGTAAACGCATCAACCGCAATTCGGCCATCGGTACGTTGGGAGACGATCCTGACACCTTGCGCAGGGCCGTCGCATACCTGGAGGGAAACGCGTGGAAGCCAACACTCGTAGCACCGGGCGTCTACCAGCTGCCTTCCTGACGCCGGGATCCTCTTCGTTCATGGATTTCCTGTCCGACCATTCTCCCGAGATGCTCCCGGGGAACCGGAACCTGCCGCCCCTGCAGGGGGCCATCGAGGCGCCGCACGGGACGACCATCGTCGCGGCGACGTTTCCCGGCGGTGTGGTCCTGGCCGGCGACCGGCGGGCGACCATGGGCAACATGATCGCGCAGCGCGACATCGAGAAGGTCTTCCCGGCCGACGAGTATTCGGCGGTGGGCATCGCAGGCACGGCCGGACTGGCCGTGGAGATGGTCAAGCTCTTCCAGTTGGAGCTTGAGCACTTCGAGAAGGTCGAGGGCGCCCAGCTCTCCCTGGAGGGCAAGGCGAACCGGCTCTCCACGATGATCCGCAGCAATCTGGCGATGGCCATGCAGGGCCTTGCCGTCGTGCCGCTCTTCGCCGGCTTCGATGTCGACCGCGGGAAGGGCCGGATCTTCTCGTACGACGTCACCGGCGGCCGCTCCGAGGAACACGGATACGCTGCCACCGGCTCGGGGTCGATCTTCGCCCGTGGCTCGATGAAGAAGCTCTACCGCGAGGATCTGACGGAGCAGCAGGCCCTCACCCTGGTCGTGCAGGCGCTGTACGACGCCGCGGACGACGACTCGGCGACCGGCGGTCCCGATGTGGCCCGGCGGATCTACCCGATCGTCACCGTCATCACCGACGAGGGCTTCCGGAAGCTGGCCGAGGCGGAATCCTCCGAGATCGCCCGCTCGATTCTGGAACGCCGGTTGGAACAGCCCGACGGCCCGCGCGCCGCGCTGCTCTGATCCCCGTTCCGCTGCTTCTTCGATGCTCTCGTCACTGACAGAAAGGGACGGATAACCGGTGTCGACGCCGTTCTATGTCTCACCTCAGCAGGCCATGGCCGACCGGGCGGAATACGCCCGGAAGGGCATCGCCCGTGGTCGCAGCCTTGTTGTGCTGCAGTACGCCGACGGCATTGTGTTCGTCGGTGAGAACCCGTCCCGTGCGCTGCACAAGTTCAGCGAGATCTATGACCGGATCGGTTTCGCCGCCGCCGGCAAGTACAACGAGTACGAGAATCTCCGCATCGGCGGTGTGCGCTACGCCGATCTGCGTGGATACACCTACGACCGTGACGATGTGACAGCCCGTGGGCTGGCCAATGTCTACGCGCAGACGCTGGGCACCATCTTCTCCAGCGCGGCCGAGAAGCCGTACGAGGTGGAGCTGGTGGTCGCCGAGGTCGGCGCCGAGCCGGAGGGTGACCAGATCTACCGGCTGCCGCACGACGGCTCGATCGTCGACGAGCACGGATCGGTCGCGGTCGGCGGGAACGCCGAGCAGATCAGCACCTTCCTGGACCAGCGGCACCGTGACGGCATGACGCTCGCCGAGGCGCTCAAGCTGGCGGTGCAGGCGCTGTCCCGCGATCCCAACGGCAGCGAGCGGGAGATCCCCGCGGAGCGGCTTGAAGTCGCGGTCCTGGACCGTACGAGGCCGCAGCAGCGGAAGTTCAAGCGGATCGTCGGCCGGCAGCTGGCGCGGCTGCTGGAGGCGGACGGCGGCTCCGCACCGACGGATGCCCCCTCCGACATCGAGGACGGCGAGGGGACTGAGTCCTCCGGGACGGAGTCCCCTGCGAGCACGACGGATGTCACCAAGTCCACCGATTCCGGTGGGGACGTGGAGTCCGAGGAGTAGTCCACGCTGTGCCGGTGCCCCGGTCCGCCCTTCCCGGCGGGCCGGGGCACCGTCATGAGCGCCGACCGTCCGTGGGCGGGGGCGCCGAGGAGCCCCGTGCGACCAGGCGCACGGGCAGGCTGCCGGACTCGGCCGGGCGGCCGTCCAGGACCGCCAGCAGGGCGGCCATGCCGCGTTCACCGACCTGCTCGGCGGGCAGCTGCACGGTGGTGAGCTCCGGTTCGACGGCCGTGGCCAGGGCCAGATCGTCGAAACCGGTGACGGAGAGGTCGTCGGGGACGCGGAGCCCCAGCCTGCGGGCAGCCTTGCAGGCACCCGCGGCGAGGATGTCGTCGTCGCAGACGATGGCGGTGGGCCGGGGGCCGGAGGCGCCGAGTGCGTGCTCCGCTCCTTCACGGCCTGCCTGTACGTCGAGCGCCGCAGTGACGGTCCGTACGGAGGTGCCGGGCACCGCCCCGAGGGCGTCGTGGAGCGCCCGGGCACGGACCGCGAACGTCCAGGTGTCGACCGCCGACGCGAGGTGGACGAAGCGGCGGTGGCCGAGCGAGAGCAGATGCTCCGCGACCTGCCGCATGCCATCGGCGATGTCGAGGTTGACCCGTGCCGCGACGCCGGTGTCCGCCGGGTCGCTGTCGAGCATGACCAGCGGCAAGCCGGCGCCGCGCAGCACGTCGAGTGCGCCGGCGGCCATGGAGGAGGCGATCACCCCGTCGAGGGAGGCGCGCGCCGAGGCGAAGGGATCCCTGGCCGGCCCCGTGCCTTCGGGGGACGGGTAGAGGACGACCCCGAAGCCGTGTTCGGCGGCGACCGCGGCGGCGCCGGTGTAGACGCGCGCGAAGAATTCGCTGGTGAGCGCGGGGACGACCAGCAGCGCGGTCCTGGTGCGGCCCAGGCGGAGGTTGCGGGCGGCGAGATTGGGCTGGTAGCCGAGTTCGTGCGCGGCGTGCCGTACACGCTCGGCGGTGGCCTCGGAGACCCTGCCTCGCCATTTGTCGCCCAGCACGAGGGAGACGGTGGCCTGCGAGACGCCCGCGGCCCGCGCGACATCGCGGCTGGTGGGCCGCGCCGGGGTGGGCCGTGACTGTGGTGCGCTGGTCACTCGGGCCTCCGGGGCGGTCGGGGGCAGGCGCCGTGAGGTGGACCTGCGGACTGGGCACATGGTACGTATGAACCTCGACGTTATACGTAAAACCTCGGGGTGCCGGAGAGTGCCCGAGCGAGAGGGGCGGGACATGGCCGCGGGATTTCTGGACATCCTCCGGGCGCGGCACGCCGCCCGGCTGCTGGCAGGGACCCTGGTGGGGCGGCTCCCGAGCGGCACCGCCCATATCGCAATCGTGCTGTTCACCCGGGCCGAGGGCGGCAGCTACACCCTCGCCGGTGCGCTCGCGGCCGTGTACGGGCTGTCCACCGCGGTCGGACAGCCGCTGCTGGGCCGCGCCGTGGACCTGTACGGCCAGCCGCGGGTCCAGCTCCCGGCCTCCGTGGTGTCGGCGCTGGGCATGGCCCTGCTGGCACTGGTGGGCCTGGGGTCGCTGCCGCTGGCCTACGGGGCGGTGATGGTGGCCGGTGTGTTCACCCCGCCGCTGGAGGGCGGTCTACGGGCCCTGTGGCCGAGCGTCCTGGGCGGCGAGGACCGGGTGCACCGGGCGTACGCGATGGACGCCGTCGCCCAGGAGGTCATGTTCACCGTGGGCCCGCTGCTGGTGACGCTGCTGGTCTCCCTCTGGTCGCCCGCCGCCGCTCTGCTCGTCATCAACGCGATAGGGGTCCTGGGGGCGCTTTCCGTGGTCCTCTCCGAGCCCTCCCGTGCCTGGCGTTCCGCGCCTCGTGAGGCGCACTGGCTGGGCGCGCTGCGCTCGCCGGGGCTGCTGGCGCTGCTCGGCTCGTTCTTCTTCGTGGGGCTCGCGCTCGGTTCGATCACGGTGGCCGGGGTGGCGTACGCCGACGATCACGGCCGGGAGTCGGTGTACGGCTGGCTGATGGCCGCGCTCGGGCTGGGTGCGCTGGTCGGTGGTGCGGTGTACGGGGCGCGGCAGTGGGCCGGGGCTCCGGAGCGCCGGCTGCGCGTCATCGTCGCGCTGCTGGCGCTGGGCTATCTGCCGCTGATGCTGACTCCCGGGGTGGTCGCCATGACCGCTCTGGCAGCAGTGTCCGGAGTCTTTCTGGCGCCCGCGATCGCGTGCTCGTTCATCGTGGTCGACCGGCACGCTCCGCAGGGCACGGTGACCGAGGCGTTCTCCTGGCTGGTGACGACGTTCGGAGTGGGTGCGGCGGCGGGAACGGCCGTGGCAGGTCCGGCCGTCGAGTTGGGCGGCACGACGTGGAGCTTTGCCGTCGCGGGGGCCGGCGGGGTGGCGGCGCTGTTGGTCCTGCTTGCCACGGGAAGGGTCCTCGCAGTTCCCGGGCGTACGGCCGTTGCTGTACAAGGATCGGAAAATGATCGAAACGGTGCTGTCGAACCCGGTTTCAGCTCAGGCCATCAGGCGTAATGTTCAGTCATGGACCGCCGCATTTTCGGGCTGGAGAACGAGTACGGCGTCACGTGCACGTTCAGGGGACAGCGCCGACTGTCTCCTGATGAAGTGGCGCGCTACCTCTTCCGCCGTGTTGTGTCATGGGGCCGCAGCAGCAATGTCTTTCTGCGGAACGGCGCCCGCCTCTACCTCGACGTGGGATCGCATCCGGAATATGCAACCCCCGAATGCGACAACCTGACCGAGCTGGTCACCCACGACAAGGCCGGCGAGCGCATTCTCGAAGGCCTGCTCGTCGACGCCGAACGCCGCCTGCACGAGGAGGGAATCGCGGGCGACGTCTATCTCTTCAAGAACAACACCGACTCGGCGGGAAACTCCTACGGCTGTCACGAGAACTATCTCGTGGCGCGGCACGGAGAATTCTCCCGGCTCGCGGACATCCTCATTCCCTTCCTCGTCACGAGGCAACTGATCTGCGGCGCGGGCAAGGTGCTGCAGACACCACGGGGCGCCGTCTACTGCGTCAGCCAGCGTGCCGAGCACATCTGGGAGGGCGTCAGCTCCGCCACGACGCGCTCCCGCCCGATCATCAACACGCGTGACGAGCCGCATGCGGACGCGGAGCGGTACCGCCGCCTCCACGTCATCGTCGGTGACTCCAACATGTCCGAGACGACCATGCTGCTCAAGGTGGGCGCGACCGATCTGGTGCTTCGCATGATCGAGGCGGGCACCGTGATGCGGGATCTGACGCTGGAGAACCCGATCCGGGCGATCCGCGAGGTCAGTCACGACACCACGGGGCAGCGCAAGGTGCGCCTGGCCAGTGGCCGCGAGGCGTCCGCCATCGAGGTGCAGCGCGAGTACTACGAGAAGGCCGTCGACTTCGTCGACCGCCGTGGCATCCGTACCGGAACCGTCGCTCAGGTCCTGGAGCTGTGGGGCCGTACGCTCGACGCGATCGAGGCCGAGGACCTCGACCGGATCGAGACCGAGATCGACTGGGTGATGAAGTACAAGCTCATCGAGCGGTACCGGGCCAAGCACAACATGACCATGTCGCATCCGCGGGTCGCCCAGATAGACCTCGCGTACCACGACATCCACCGCCGCCGCGGCCTGTACTACCTGCTGGAGCGCAAGGGACAGGCCGCCCGTGTCTGCAACGACCTGAAGATCTTCGAGGGCAAGTCCGTGCCCCCGCAGACGACCAGGGCGCGGCTGCGAGGTGACTTCATCCGCAGGGCCCAGGAGCAGCGGCGGGACTTCACCGTCGACTGGGTCCATCTCAAGCTCAACGACCAGGCGCAGCGCACGGTGTTGTGCAAGGACCCGTTCCGTTCGGTGGACGACCGAGTGGAGAAGCTGATCGCGGGTATGTGAGCCGGCAACAGGACAACCTCGGCTCCCGACGCGACGCGGGCCCCGTACGTTCCTCGTACGGGGCCCTGCGTACGCCCTAGAGTGTCGAGGACTAAACCAACTGTGCCGTCTGAGATCTGAGGAACCAGTGCGCCGACTTGCCGGCCTTCTCGTCGTCCCCCTGTTGCTGGTGACAGCAGCCTGCGGTAACGAAAAGGGCTCCGCTTCCGTTTCCGCTTCCGCTTCCGCCGCGTCCAAGGACGGGTTCCCCGCGATCACCGCGGGCGCGAAGTTCGGCGAGAAGCCCACCCTGGCCAAGGGCACCGGGAACCCGCCCAAAGAGCTGAAGACCAGGGTCGTCAGCGAGGGTGACGGCGCCACGCTCAAGAACGGCGACGCCATCCAGGTCAACTACCTCGGGCAAGCCTGGGACTCCGACAAGCCGTTCGACAACAGCTTCGACCGCAAGCAGCCGTTCGATCTGACCCTCGGCGCGGGCATGGTGATCCAGGGCTGGGACAAGGGCCTCGTCGGCCAGAAGGTCGGCAGCCGGGTCGAGCTGGTCATTCCGCCGGATCTCGGTTACGGAGCGCAGGGCCAGGGCGACATCAAGCCGAACGCCACGCTCGTCTTCGTCGTCGACATTCTGAAGTCGACGCAGATTCCGACGTCCGCCAAGGGCACCGCTGTCGCCCAGGACAATATCGACCTGCCCAAGGTCGGCACCAATACCGACGGCAAGGCCCCCAAGGTCACCATCCCCACCAAGACCGACCCGCCGAAGAAGCTCGTCTCCAATTACATCCTGGAGTCCAAGGGCGACGTCGTGAAGGACACCGACAGCGTCATCGTGAACTATGTCGGTCTGCTGTGGAAGGACGGCAAGACGTTCGACAGCACCTACACGGCGGGCAAGACGCAGACCTTCCCACTGGCCCAGGTCACCCTGAAGGGGCTCAAGAACGGTCTGGTCGGCAAGAAGATCGGCAGCCGCGTGCTTCTCGTCATCCCGCCGGACCAGGGGTTCGGCGACAAGGCGCAGCAGACGATTCCGGCGAAGTCCACGCTGGTCTTCGCCGTGGACATCCTGGCGAAGATGTAAGACTGTCCCGGTTGCCCAGTTCATCAGTAAGAGGAGCAAGTCAGTGAGCATCGAGAAGCCCGAGATCGACTTCCCGGGTGGCGAGCCGCCGGCCGACCTGGAGATCAAGGACATCTGGGAAGGCGACGGCGCGGTGGCCGAGGCGGGCGCCACCGTCTCCGTCCACTACGTGGGCGTGGCCTTCTCCACCGGCGAGGAGTTCGACGCCTCCTGGAACCGCGGCACCCCGCTGCAGTTCCAGCTCGGCGCCGGCCAGGTCATCTCCGGCTGGGACCAGGGCGTGCAGGGCATGAAGGTCGGTGGCCGTCGCCAGCTGACCATCCCCGCGCACCTCGCCTACGGCGACCGCGGCGCCGGTGGCGGCCGTATCGCCCCCGGCGAGACCCTGATCTTCGTCTGCGATCTGGTCGCCGTCTGATCCGCATCCGTGCGATACGAGGGCCCGTGCCTGGAGGCACGGGCCCTCGCTTTTGTCCGGACAGCGCGTAGCGGTACGGTCGACGGTCGTAGAGCAAAACAGAAAGGGCGTCGATGGCGATTGCCAAGGCCGAGCGGCTGATGAACCTGGCTCTGTGTCTGCTGGGGACCCGGCGCCCGCTGAGCAAGCGCGAGCTGCGCGGCTCCATCGAGGCCTACCTGGAGGCCGGTTCCGACGACGCCTTCAACCGGATGTTCGAGCGCGACAAGGACGATCTGCGCGAGCTCGGTCTGGTCATCGAGACCGTGGAGAACCTGGACGGCGACACGGGATATCTCGCCCGCCGCGACAGCAACCGGCTGCCCCCGATCACGCTGGACGCCGAGGAGGCCGCCGCCCTGGGACTGGCCGCCAAGGTCTGGCAGCAGGCGCGGCTGGCCGGTGCCGCCAGCGGAGCGCTGCAGAAGCTGCGGGCCGCGGGCATGCCGGAGGCCGAGGACGCGTACGAGGTGCACAGTGCCCTCGAACCCCGTATCCCCGTTCATGAGGCCGCGTTCGAGCCGTTGATGCTGGCCTGCCGGGACCGCCGCCCGGTGACCTTCGACTACCGCAAGGCCAACGCCGCCCGGCCCGAGCAGCGCCAGGTCGAGCCGTGGACGCTGGAGTGCTGGCGCGGGCACTGGTATCTGGCCGGCTGGGACCGGGACCGCGGCGCCGAGCGGGTGTTCCGGCTCTCCCGGATCACCGGCCGGGTTCGCTCCCGGGCCGGGGCTTTCACCGTCGAGGTGCCCGACGTCGTGACCGTCCGCGAGACCGTCGAGAGCTGGGCGGGGGAGACGGCGACCCGGACCGCGCGGATCAGGCTGCGGTCCGGTGCCGGATACCCGCTGCGCTCGCGCGCCATATCGGTCCGGGAACTCGGGGACGGGTGGGACGAGTTGGAGATTCCGTACGGACACGGCCTGGACGCCTGGCTCGTCGAGTTCGGTCCGGACGTCGTCGTACAGGAACCCGCCGATCTGCGGGCCGATGTGGTGGACCGGCTGCGCGCCGTGGCCAAGGACTGAGGGGGACCGTATACATGGCCACGAACGCGATCGACCAGACCCGCCGGATGCTCTCCCTGGTGACGTATCTGCGTGAGCGCCCCGGCGCCCACGTCCAGGACGTCGCCCGCGCTTTCGGGATCACCGAGGACGAGCTGATCTCCGACCTCGACGTGCTGCCCATGTGCGGTACGAGCTTCCGCGGCGGGGATCTGCTGGACATCGACACCGACGGCGACCGGATCTGGTGGCACAACCCGGACGATGTCGCGGAACCGCTGCGGCTCGCGGCCGACGAGGCGACGGCGCTCCTGGTCGCCGCCCGCGCCGTGGCCACGCTGCCGGGGCTGCGCGAGAGCGATCGGCAGGCGCTGCTGCGGGCCACCGCGAAGCTGGAGACCGCAGCCGGTGAGGTGGGGGCGGCGAGCTCGCGGCTTTCGGTCACCTTCGAGTCCGAGGGCGGTGTCTTCGCCGATGTCGACCGGGCGATCTCCGAGCGGCGCCGGCTCTGGCTGCGCTACTACTCGCCCGCGCGCGATGAACTCACCGAGCGCGAGGTGGACCCGATCCGGCTGTTCGCCGTGGGGCATACGTACATGGAGGCCTGGTGCAGGTCCTCCGAGGACCGGCGGACGTTCCGGCTCGACCGGGTCGCCGAGATCCGGCTGCTCGACGAGCCGGCCGCGCCGCCCGAGCTCGAACTGCGGGATCTGTCCGAAGGGCTCGTCCAGCCGGCGGCCGAGGACCCGGAGGTCGTGGTCGAGGTGGGCCCCGGCGGCCGGTGGGTCGCCGAGTACTACCCGCACGACAGCGCACAGGAGCTGCATGACGGCGGGCTGCGGATCACCCTGCGCACCCCCGATCCGGCCTCGCTGCGCAGGCTCGCGCTGCGCCTGGGCCGGGAAGGCCGCATCGTCTCTCCGCCGGAACTGGCGCAGAGCGCACAGCAGGCGGCCCGTGCGGCGCTCGCTGCCTATGACGGACCGGCCTGAGCGGATCCCTGAGGGAGATATGAGCAATATGTCTGTGGTGTCAGGTGTTCCGACCGTAGTGGTGCCCGAATCCGTACGGTTCAAGGCCGCCTGCCCGGACTGCCGCGAGCGGTTCGAGCTGGCGGCGGGCGCCATCCGCCTCGCCGTGGGCGCCAGCCGCCGGACGACGTTCTACTCCTTCACCTGCCCGGAGTGCGGCGCGGCCGTCCGTAAGCCCGCCGGAGAACGGATTGTTGAGCTCCTCACCGGTGGCGGGGTGCGGACGCTGCGCCTCCACACCAGCCTTTAGAACTTCGGACACCTAGACACATTGAGGCTCTGCGCATGTTCTGGCCCATGCTCGCCATCGCCCTGGGGTTTCTCGGGATCGCCGTTCTCGGCGTGCTGGCCGTCAAGGTCTTCATCGAGGCCCAGCGTCTGGGGCGTCAGGTGACGCGAACGACCCGGCGCATCAACCGGGCGGCGGAGGACCTGGAGCGGGCCGCGACGGATCTTGCTGCCACCGGTGACGCGTTGCGCTAGCTGTATCGCCCCACGATTGTGTGAGTCTGTGAGCAGGGGCGATGGATCGGGGAGGGCGTGGCCTCCAGTTTCTCGGGTTCGGAGGGTACGCTGCTGAAGCGGCCCTGAGAGCGAGGCATGGGCCGTAATCGCAAGGATGCATGGGTATTGCCCTGCGTTTACTCCTGCGGGATACGATCGCTGACAGTACGACGATCGGACGTCCGTCCGACGTTCGATCCGCCCCACCCCTGCTGCCTCGGTGAGAAGGTACACGCATATGTTCGGAAGGCTCGGCGCTCCCGAGATCATCCTGATCCTCGTCGTCATTGTTCTGCTGTTCGGCGCGAAGAAGCTTCCTGACATGGCTCGCTCGCTCGGCAAGTCGGCCCGCATCCTCAAGAGCGAGGCCAAGGCCATGAAGTCCGAGGGCAGCCCGTCGGCCACCCCGGCCGAGCCGGCGAACGACGCCGCCCAGGACCAGGCTGCCCCGCGCACCATCAAGGCGGCGCCCGGTGACGTGACCAGTTCGCGTCCGGTCGCCGAGCCGACCGACTCGACCAAGCGCTGACAAGAACCGGGCCGACGCAGGCGCCGTGACCGGTGGGGCCTGCTGCACGAGATGAGGACGTGGGTTGCTCAAGTCTGCCCGCAAGCAGGAGACGGACCCAGAGGGCCGCATGCCCTTGGTGGAGCACCTGCGTGAACTGCGTAACCGGCTGGCGAAAGGCCTGCTCGGGATCGTCGTCGTCACGATCGTGGCCGCGTTCTTCTACAAGGGGATCATCGAGTTCTTCACCGACCCGGTACTGAAGTCGGTCGGTTGCGAGTCCAGCTTCGCCGAACTCGCCAAAAAAGACGACGGTACGTGCGCGCGCATCGTCCTGAACGGCCTCCTCACCCCGTTCACCCTCGCACTCAAGGTCTCCTTGATGGCAGGCATCGTCCTTGCCTCGCCGGTCTGGCTCTACCAGCTGTGGGCCTTCGTCGCCCCGGGACTGCACAAGCACGAGAAGAAGTACTCGCTCGCTTTCGTCGGCGCGGGCTTCCCGCTCTTCCTCGCCGGCGGATTCTTCGCGTACAAGACCCTGCCCACGATGGCGCGGGTGCTCCTGGACTTCTCGCCGGGCGGCGTCGACAACCAGTTGCCGCTGGATGAACTGCTCGATCTGATCACACGCATGGTGGTGGTCTTCGGGCTCTCCTTCGAGCTGCCGCTGCTGCTCGTCATGCTGAACTTCGGCGGGATCATCACCGGCAAGCGGATGCTCGGCTGGTGGCGGGGCATGATCATGGGCATCACGGTCTTCGCCGCGGTGGCCACCCCCAGCACCGACCCGATGACCATGCTGATGCTCGCCGGACCGATCTGGTTGCTCTACTTCGTGGCCACGGGGATCTCGCTGCTCAACGACCGACGCAAGGCAGAGCGCGCGGCGGCGGGCCCCGCCGACGACGAGGCGTCGGAGCTGGACCTCGCCCCCGAGGACATCGGTGAGATCGAACCCGTCTCGTCCGGCCGTTCGTTGCCCAACCAGGCGAACTCGGACCATGACCGGGTCAACGGTTACGACGACATCACCTGACCTTGTAGGGTCCCCGGGTGACCAGTGAGATCACCCTCTTCGTCAATCCCACCGCAGGAAGCGGCCGGGGCGCGCGCGCCGCGCAGCCGGCCGCTTCCGCGTTGCGGGACGCCGGATTCTCCGTACGCACGGTTCTCGGCGAGGACGCCGACGACGCGCTGCGACGGGCCCGTGAGGCCGTCGCCGGTGGGACCGGAGCGCTGATAGCCGTGGGCGGGGACGGCATGATGTCCCTCGCCCTGCAGGCCGTTGCCGGGACGATGACCCCGCTCGGGGTCGTCGCCGTGGGCACCGGGAACGACTTCGCCCGCGCGCTCGGGATGCCGATACGGGATCCGGCCGCGGCCGGGCGGCTGGCCGCCGAGGCGCTCAAGGGCGGTACCGTCCGCGAGATCGACCTCGGACGGGTCGGTGAGCGGTGGTTCGGGTCCGTGCTCGCCTCCGGCTTCGACTCCCGGGTCAACGACCGCGGCAACCGGATGCGCTGGGTCGGCGGTCGGTTCAAGTACGACCTCGCGATCCTCGCCGAACTTGCCGCGTTCAAGCCCATCCCTTACCGCATCGGGCTGGACGGCGGACCGGTCCGGGAGATCGAGGCGACGCTCATCGCAGTCGGCAACGGATCGACGTACGGCGGAGGCATGCGGATCTGCGCGGACGCCGTCATGGACGACGGGCTCTTCGACGTGACCGTCGTCGGGGACTGCAGCCGCACCACCCTGCTGAAGGTCTTCCCCCGCGTCTACAAGGGAACGCACCTCAGTCACCCCAAGGTCACCGTGCACAGGGCTTCCTCGATCGAGCTGGCCGCAGCCGGTGTCACCGCGTACGCGGACGGTGAACAGCTCGGGGCGCTGCCGGTCACCGCGACTTGTGTACCGGGTGCGGTGAGAGTGCTCACGCCGGGTTCTCCCACGGGGAATTAAAGATCGCGTCACTGTCAGAGGCGGCGGGTAGGCTCGTAAGCAAGATGACAGAGGACCTCTCACCAGCTGAGCGATACCAGGCTTCTCGGATCCGTGCCGCCGAGCTGGCCACCGCACTCGCGCCCTTCCGCGAGATGTACGAGTTCGATCTGGACCCCTACCAGATCGAGGCCTGCGAGGCACTGGAGGCCGGCAAGGGGGTGCTTGTCGCCGCCCCGACCGGCTCGGGCAAGACCATCGTCGGCGAGTTCGCCGTGCACCTCGCCCTCGAACAGGGCCGCAAGTGCTTCTACACCACCCCGATCAAGGCCCTGTCCAACCAGAAGTTCGCCGATCTGGTCAAGCGCTACGGACCGGACAAGGTCGGCCTGCTGACCGGTGACAACAGTGTCAACGGCGATGCCCCGGTGGTCGTCATGACCACCGAAGTGCTGCGGAACATGCTGTACGCGGGCTCGCAGGCGCTGCGCGGCCTCGGCTATGTGGTGATGGACGAGGTGCATTACCTCTCCGACCGCTTCCGGGGCGCCGTCTGGGAGGAAGTGATCATTCACCTCCCGGACTCCGTGACCCTGGTGTCACTGTCGGCGACCGTGTCCAACGCCGAGGAGTTCGGCGACTGGCTGGACACCGTCCGCGGCGACACCCAGGTCATCGTCTCCGAGCACCGCTCCGTGCCGCTCTGGCAGCACGTGCTGGCAGGCCGCCGGATGTACGACCTCTTCGAGGAGGAGACCGATCACGGCGGCCGCGGCGCCGGACGCCGCGAGGTCAACCCCGATCTGGTCCGGCTCGTCCGGATGGAGAACCAGCGGGCGTACAACCCGCGTGAACGCCGCCGGGGCAAGATGGTCCGCGAGGCGGACCGTGAGCGCGAACGGCGCCAGCGCAGCCGGATCTGGACCCCGGCCAGGCCCGAGGTCATCGACCGGCTGGACGCCGAAGGGCTGCTCCCTGCCATCACGTTCATCTTCAGCCGGGCCGGCTGCGAGGCCGCCGTACAGCAGTGCCTGCACGCCGGACTGCGGCTCAACGACGAGGACAAGCGCCGCCTGGTCCGCGAGATCGTCGAGGAGCGGACCGCGTCCATCCCCGGCGAGGACCTCCATGTCCTGGGCTACTACGAGTGGCTCGAAGGGCTGGAGCGAGGCATTGCCGCGCACCACGCCGGCATGCTGCCCACGTTCAAGGAAGTCGTCGAGGAACTGTTCGTACGAGGGCTGGTCAAGGCCGTCTTCGCGACGGAGACCCTCGCCCTCGGCATCAACATGCCCGCACGCTCGGTCGTGTTGGAGAAGCTCGTCAAGTGGAACGGCGAACAGCACGCCGACATCACCCCGGGCGAGTACACCCAGCTGACCGGGCGGGCCGGACGGCGTGGGATCGACGTCGAAGGCCATGCGGTGGTGCTGTGGCAGCGCGGCATGGACCCGGGGGCGCTGGCCGGACTCGCGGGTACGCGTACGTATCCGCTGCGGTCCAGCTTCAGGCCCTCGTACAACATGGCCGTGAACCTGGTGCAGCAGTTCGGGCGGCACCGCTCGCGCGAGCTGCTGGAGACCTCCTTCGCACAGTTCCAGGCAGACCGGTCGGTGGTCGGGATCTCCCGGCAGGTCCAGCGGAACGAAGAGGGACTGGAGGGCTACCGGGAGGGCATGACCTGCCACCTCGGTGACTTCGAGGAGTACGCGCGACTGCGCCGCGAACTCAAGGACCGGGAGACGGAGCTCGCCAAGCAGGGCGCGTCGCAGCGGCGGGCTGCGGCCGCGGCGTCCCTGGAGAAGCTCAAGCCCGGCGATGTCATCCATGTCCCCACCGGCAAGTTCGCCGGACTTGCACTGGTCCTCGACCCGGGGCTGCCCGCTGGACGGACCAATGGGCACGGGCACCGCGGGCTCGAATACCACGACGAGCCGCGGCCGTTGGTGCTGACCGCCGAGCGGCAGGTGAAGAGGCTCGCCTCGATCGACTTCCCCGTTCCGGTGGAGGCCGTGGAGCGGATGCGGGTGCCGAAATCTTTCAACCCGCGCTCGCCGCAGTCGCGCCGCGATCTGGCCTCCGCGCTGCGGACCAAGGCCGGGCACATAGTGCCGGAGCGGCACCGCAAGGGGCGGTCCGCCGCGGCTGACGACCGGGAGATCGCCCGCTACCGGGCGGAGCTGCGCGCGCACCCCTGCCACGGGTGCGACGAGCGTGAGGACCATGCCCGATGGGCCGAGCGGTATCACCGGCTGCAGCGCGACACCAGGCAGCTGGAGCGGAGGATCGAGGGGCGGACGAACACGATCGCCCGCACTTTCGACCGGATCGTCGCACTGCTCACCGAGCTCGACTATCTGCGGGGCAATGAGGTCACCGAACACGGGCGGCGGCTTGCGCGGCTCTACGGCGAGCTGGATCTGCTGGCGAGCGAATGCCTGCGGGCCGGGGTGTGGGAGGGCCTGAACCCTGCCGAACTCGCTGCGTGCGTCTCGGCGTTGGTGTACGAGGCGCGGCAGGCCGATGACGCGGTGGCGCCGAAGCTGCCGTCGGGGCCCGCGAAGACCGCGATGGGCGAGATGGTTCATATCTGGGGCCGGCTGGATGCCCTGGAGGAGGAATTCAAGATCAACCAGGCGGAGGGGGTCGGGCAGCGTGAACCCGACCTGGGGTTTGCCTGGGCGGTCTACATGTGGGCCTCGGGGCGGACGCTGGACGAGGTGCTGCGCGAGGCGGAGATGCCGGCGGGGGACTTCGTGCGGTGGTGCAAGCAGGTGATCGATGTGCTGGGGCAGATCGCGGCTGCGGCTCCGCGGGACGGTAGCTCTGTGGCGCGGAGCGCGCGTAAGGCGGTGGAAGCGGTGTTGCGGGGGGTCGTGGCTTACAGCTCTGTGGGCTGAGGTCTGCGGGGTGCGGGGCGGTGCGCCTGCGGCGGGCTTGTCCCCCTACCCCGCCCCTTCCCGAAACCGGGGCTCTGCCCCCGACCCCGGTCCTCGAACGCCGGACGGGCCGGGAGGGTGCCGGGCGGGTCGGGTTTGTCGGCCCGCCCGGCACCTCTTGGCATTACGGGGTTGTGCGGGCCGCGTCCCGCTTGGCCACTTCCTCGCGGACTATCGGGATGACGTGCCTTCCGAAGTCGATGGCGTCGTCCAGCAGGTCGTAGCCGCGGGCGGACAGGATTTCCACGCCCAGGTCGTAGTAGTCCAGCAGCGCCTGCGCCACCGTCTCCGGTGTTCCTACCAAGGCCGTCGAATTGCCGGCGCCGCCCGTCTCTGCCGCGGTCGGTGTCCACAGTGCCCGGTCGTGGCGCTCGCCCTCGGCCGCCACCGCGAGGAGTCGTTGGGAGCCGGCGTTCTCAGGGCTGTTCAGCGGGTGACGGCGGCTCAGCGGTGCGCCGGCCTTGCGGGCCTTGATGCGTGCCAGCGTTCGGTGAGCCTTTTCCCAGGCCAGTTCCTCGGTCGGTGCGATGACCGGCCGGAAGGCGACCTGGATCCTGGGGACATCCGTACGGCCGGCGGCCTTCGCCGCGGCCTTCACCGATGCGATCTGTTCCGCGGTCTGAGCCAGCGGTTCGCCCCACAGGCAGTAGATGTCGGCTTCGGCACCCCCGGCCGCGTACGCCGCCGGTGAGGAACCCCCGAACGACACCCGCGGATGCGGCTGCTGCACGGGGAAGGTGTCGCTCACGAAGTCGTTGAAGCGGTAGTGCGTGCCCTCGTGATCGAAGGGCTCGTGCGACGTCCACGCCTTCTTGATGATCTGGATGGCCTCACGGGTGCGCGCGTACCGCTCGTCCTTGGTGAGGAAGTCGCCCTCGCGCTGCTGCTCGTGGTCATTGCCGCCGGTGATGAAGTGCACGGCGAGGCGGCCGTCGCTGATCCGGTCCAGGGTTGCGAAGGTCTTGGCCGCGAACGTCGGGTACGAGACGTTGGGGCGGTGCGCGACCAGGATCTGGAGCGTTTCGGTACGGGCCGCGATGTAGGCGGCGGCGGGGGACGGATCGGGGGAGCCGGAGCCGTAGGCGAACAGCACTCGGTCCCAGCCGTGGTCCTCGTGTGCGCGGGCCAGTTTGAGTGTGTACGCCTTGTCGAAGGACGCCCCGGAGCGGGGTGTCACTTCGGAACCTTCATTGGTTGCTGCGATGCCGAGAAACTCGACGGGCATGGCGAAGCCTCATCTCGTGCTGCGGGGAAACCGGTCGTGTGAAGCGCTGACGTCGGAGCAGTCAGGAACAACACGAGGCGGACCACACTCGACCGAAGTCGATGTGGTCACGGGTGACCAGCCGCAGCTGAGGGCGCATCTGCCCAGTGGAACAGGCGTGTTGGTGACGAGTCAACTGTTTCTGGGATCAACGGCCGAGGTACGCGCGCCAACCGCCGTGCGATGTGATGTCCGCGGCGCCTTCCAGCGCGTACGGCTCGCACA
This sequence comes from Streptomyces sp. NBC_01224, assembly GCF_036002945.1. NCBI lineage: Bacteria > Bacillati > Actinomycetota > Actinomycetes > Kitasatosporales > Streptomycetaceae > Streptomyces > Streptomyces sp. NBC_01224. Next base: position 7,304,914 of record NZ_CP108529.1, read on the forward strand.
GGAAGCCGGTCACCGTGGCTCCGTCCGCGAGTTCGACCCGGCCCAGCGTCACGGGCGCCGGGAGAGCGGCGACGAGTCGCCCGAGTCCTTCCGCGGGCAGCTCCCACAGCTCTGCCTCGATCGCGGCCCCGCCCTCCCCGATCCGTTCCAGTCCGGGCTCGGGCGGGTACGTGCGCAGGGCGTGCAGGCGGTAGACGGGGGCGGTGGTCGTGGTCCGGATCAGACGGGCGCCCAGGGAAAGGAGTTGGGGGTTCAGGGGTTCGCCGGTCAGGTGGGCGCCCACCACCGCGATCCGGGTGGGTGGGGTCAGCAGCGTGGCGATTCGGGCCAGGCGTTCATCGGTGTGCGCCGGGCCGATCAGCATCACGCCGAACGGCAGGCCGTCCACGTCGCCCGCAGGGGCTGCCACCGCGCACAGGTCGAACAGGTTGGTGGAGTCGGTGAACCGGCCGAGGCGGGCATTGGCGCCCAGCGGGTCGGCGGCGACCTCGGAGAGCGTGGGGTGGCCCGGCGCGGTGGGCAGCAGGAGGGCGTCCGCGTCGCCGAGCGCGGCTGTCGCGGCGGTGCGGAGGGTGGCCAGCCTCGCCTGGTCGGCGAAGAGTTGGTGCGCCGGGATGTCACGGGCCGCGGTGATGATCCGGGCGACCGTGGGGTCGAGGTCGGGCGCGGTGGGTGCGCCGTCGATGAATGCTCCCACCGCGGTGTAGCGTTCGGCGACGAACGCACCCTCGTACAGCATCGCGGTGGCCTCGGTGAACGGGGTCAGGTCGATGGCCTGGAGCACCGCGCCCGCCGCGCGGAGGCGGGCGGCCGTCGACTCGTAGGCCGCCGCCCAGCCGGGATCGAGATCGCCGAGTTGTCCGGTGGGCGGGACCGCGATCCGCCAGGGGCCCGGAACACGGGAGTGGTCGGGCTGCGGGGTGGGCGTGGCCATCAGGGCCATCGCCTGTTCGGCCTCGGGGAGCGTACGGGCGAAGACGGTGACGCAGTCCAGGCTGGCGCAGGCGGGGACCACACCGTCCGTCGGGACGAGGCCGCGGGTCGGCTTCAGGCCGACGATGCCGTTGAACGCGGCGGGGATCCGGCCGGAGCCCGCGGTGTCCGTGCCCAGCGCGAGATCCGCGATGCCCAGGGCGACGGCGACCGCCGAACCGGAGCTGGAGCCGCCGCTGACCCGGTCCGGATCGAGCGCGTTGCGGACAGCGCCGTACGGGGAACGGGTGCCGACCAGGCCCGTGGCGAACTGATCCAGGTTGGTCGTCCCGATCACCAGCGCTCCCGCGCCACGGAGGCGGGCGACCACCGGGGCGTCGGAGCTCGGCTCGTACGCGTACGAGGGGCAGCCCGCGGTGGTGGGGAGGCCGGCCACATCGATGTTGCCCTTGACCGCCAGCAGACGGCCCGCGAGGGGGAGGTGTTCCCCTGCGGCAAGGCGGGCTTCGAGGCTCCGGGCCTCGGCCTCCACGTCCGGCCGGGGGCGCAGACCGATCCAGAGATCGGGGCGGTCGACCGCTTCGATGCGGGCATAGGCGGCTCGGACACGAGTGACGACGAGGGAGCGGGTAGGGGTCGGCATGTGTGTTCCTCGGTTCTTGTGGGGCGGGGCCAGGACCGGCAACGCCGTACCCGGCTCCACCTGGGCACCCGGCCGGGTGAGGACCTCCGTGACGATTCCGGCGGCGGGAGCGTGGACACGGGACTCCATCTTCATCGCCTTCAGCGCCGGCATGGGCTGACCCGCCGTCACCGTGTCTCCCACGGTGACATTCAGCCGGGCATGCGCCGGGCGACGATCTACCACTGTGTGGCGGGCAAGGAGGACCTGCTTGCCGAGCTCCTGGAGTCCACGGTCACCCCGTCGCCGGCGGCGGCGAGGCGGCTCCTCACGGCCGGCGATACGGCCGCGGAGGACCGGCTGCGGGGGCTGTGCCGCTCCGATGCGGCGCTGCTGTGCGGCGGTCCCTGCAACCTCGGGGCGCTGTACGTACTGCCCGGGGTGCGGGCAGAGCGGTTCGCGGACTTCCATCGTGTCCGGCGGCCACGGCAGCTGCGGCGCTGCGGATCGTGGGCGTGAGGGCGTCAGGGCCTGAGGTCCGGGGTGGTGGGCGTCAGGGCCTGAGGTCCGGCTGTGCGGACGGCTCGCCCGGGGACGTGGACAGGCCCGCGCGGCAAGCCAGTTGGAGTGCGAGGCGGACATCCGGCTCGTTCAGATCTGCGCCCGTCAGCTGGACGATCTTGCGAATGCGCGCGCCCACCGCGTTCCGGTGCAGATGCAGGGCCTCCGCCGCACGGGCGGGCGAGTTTTTGTGGTCCAGGTACCCCTGGAGCGTGCGCAGCAGCGGCTCGGCGCGTTCCGGACCCAACGCCAGTACGGGGGCCAGGAGTTCGGCGACCGCTTCGCGTGCCGTGTCGGAGGCGTACCACTCCAGCAGCATCCGGTCGAGGCCCACCGCGTCATGCGCGGCCACCGTCGGACCCGCACCGCGCGGTACGGCGGCCCGGGCCTCGCGGGCGGAGGTGCGGATGCCCAGCGGGCCCCGGTGCGGTGAGCCCAAGCCGCATCTCAATCCGGCCTCCGGGCGCAGTCCGGCCAGCCGGTCCACCACACGCCGGGCACGGGCCAGGGTGGCGCGCCGCCCGTCCGTCCCCGGGTCGGCGGGCCAGGTGCTGAGCAGGACGAGGGCGTCGTCGACCAGGGCGGCGTTCCACTGGACGGTGTCGGTGGGCGGTGGCACGGGGGCGGTGGGGTGCGCCGCCGGTCCGTCCCAGGTCCGGAGCAGGGTCAGCGCCTGGGACATCACCGCGTCCAGTGCCTTCGGCCGGTTCGTGGCGTCGAGGCCGCCGGCCTCCACACGCAGCGCGATGTGCCAGCCGTCGACGGGCAGCGCGAGCGCCCGGCCGCGGGCGGCCAGTCGGGCGGCCTGGTCCTGCGGGGCCACGAGCAGTTCGGCGAGCAGCCGGCCGCGGGACCGAACGGGGACGTCGCCGTGTCCGCCGCCCGCCGCCGCGAGGGCCGCCAGCGCGAGGACGGAGCGCACCGCCGACCCCGCGTGACCTGGGCGGGCCGGGGCCGCGAGCCGGATCTCACCGTCCGGGCCCGCGGCGGCCGCGCCCTCCTCACCCGGACCCGCTGCCCGCAGTTCCACGGGTACGCCGAGGGCGCGGGCAGCCGCCGCGGCCACCCGGTCCGGGGCACCCGCGACGGCCGTCACCTCCCGCGCCGCGGCCGCCACCCGGGCCAGCGCGTCGGCCGCGGACCCGGCCACCGCCCGCTCCACGGCCACCACGAGACCGGCGAGATCGCCGTCGGCGTACAGCACCGCGACCCGGCCCCGCTCGGCGAGCGCCCGCGCCGTCGCCGTCACCTCGGCGGGCAGCCCGTGCGGCGCCTCCGTCACACCCGTCAGGACCAGCGCGGCGGCCCCCGCTGCCGCCGCGTCCCGTACCGCCACATCCAGCAGATGCCCCGGCACCGGCGACAGCAGCACGGCGGCCGTCCCGGCGGGCATGGCGGCTAGCCGGTCCGGGCGCGGTTCCAGGCGCACCCCCGTGACCTCCACCGCGTCCAGCGGGCCCACCAGCGGTCGGACCCCGTCGAGTCCGGGGGAGGAGAGGAGCTCCAAGATGTTTGGCATCCATCCAGTGTGCTGCAAGCACATCGAGCTGTTCAATCGTGAGCCGTCGGCCCATACGAGGCGTGCTCTGCCTCCCTACGCTGGGTTTCATGCACGTGGACGCCGGAGCACTCGCCGACTTCGCGCGGGGCTGTGCCGTCCTGGGGTCGGGGGGCGGCGGACCCGCCGATGTGACCCTTCCCGTCGCCGGACAGGCGATCGAGGAGTGCGGTCCGGTGCCCGTCGTCGACCCGGCCGCGCTGCCCGCCGACGCGCTCGTCATGCCCGTCGGGCTCGTGGGGTCGCCCGCGGTCTCCGCCGAGCGGATCGGCGGCCGGGACGAACCCGCACGGCTGCGCGCCCGCTTCGAGACCCTGCACGGTGCGCCGGTGGCCGCGGTGATGAGCAGCGAGATCGGCGGCCTCAACGGCTGTGTCGCCGTCGCCTGGGCGGCCCGGCTCGGGCTGCCGCTGCTCGATGCCGACTCGATGGGCCGCGCCTTTCCGCGCATGGACCAGAACGTTCTCGAACTGGCCGGACTGCGTCCGGGACCGGCCGTCCTCGCCGACGAACACGGCCACACCGTCGTCATCGACGATGTCGACGGCGCGCACCTCGAACAGTTCGCCCGCGCCGCCGTCGTCGCCTTCGGGGGGCGGGCCGCATCCACCGACTACCCGCTCACCGCCGGGCAGGCGGCCCGGCACGCCGTCGCCGGATCCGTCACGCGCGCACTCGCCCTCGGCCGTGGCGAAGGCCCGGCACCGCTGCTCACCGGCAAGGTCTCCTCGGTCCGCAGGTACGCCACCGAGGACGCCGACGGCGACGACGCGACGGGCGTTCTGCTGGAGGGCGCGGGCCCCGACGCGGGACGGCTGGTGCTCGTCGAGGCCCGCAGCGAGTTCGTCGCGGCCCTGGAGGACGGCACACCGCTCGCCGTAGTGCCGGACGTGATCGCCCTGGTCGACGTGACGACGGGCTGGGCCGTCCCGGTCGAGGAGGTCCGCTACGGCCTCCGCGTCCACCTCGTCACGCTGCCCTCCGCCCCGGCCTGGTACACGCCGAGCGGCCTGCGACTGGCGGGCCCGTCCGCCTTCGGACTCGCAGGACTCGCAGGCTTCGGTGGGCCCGGTGGGGTCGCCCACGACGGTTCTCCGATCACCCGCGGTCGCCCGCCCCAGGGAGGCACCTCGTGATCCTCGGTGTGGATGTAGGGCCCACCAACACCGATGCCGTCCTCCTCGACGGTGATCGGGCGGTACGGGCCGTCAAGGTGCCCTCGGTCGCCGGTGACGCCGTCGGGTCGCTCGCCGCTGCCGTCGGTGCGCTGCCTGCCGAGCTGCGCCGCCGGGCCACCCAGCTCGCCGTGGGGCTGCGGGTCGCCGCCCGTGCGGTGAAGGAGCGGGACGGGCTGGCCCGGGTCGGAGTGCTGCGCGTCGGGGGCGCCGCCGCCGACGCCGTGCGGCCGTTGTTCGGCTGGCCCGAGGCACTGCGCGACGCCGTGTGCGCGGGCACCGCGAATGTCAGGGGCGGCGGGGGCCTCGCCCCCCGTGACACCACTCCGCTCGACCGGGACGCCGTCGCCCGGTTCGGTGCCGCGCTCGCGGGCCGCGCCGAGGCGTTCGCGGTCACCGCCGTGTTCTCGCCCGTCGACGGCAGCCAGGAGCGGGAAGCCGCCGAGATCCTGCGCGCCGAGACGGGCCCCGAAACGACCGTCCTGCTCTCCAGCGACGTCGGCACCCTCGACCTGCTGGCCCGAGAGAACGCCACGGTCCTCGATGCGGCCCTGTCCGTGCTCGTGGCGCGGGTGGCCGACGAGCTGACTGCCATGCTTCCGGGCCTCGGCCTCGCCCCGGGTGCCGCCGTCCTCGTCACCCGCAGCGACGGCACCCTGATGAGCCTGGAGTATCTGCGCCGCCAGCCCGGACTCAGCCTGGGCAGCGGCCCGGCCTGCACCATCCGCGGCGCCGGACTCCTGGCCGGACTCCGCGACGCCGTGGTCGCCGACATCGGCGAACGTCGCGCCCGGGTCGGAGCGCTGACCGGCGGCTACCCGCAGGAGGCCGGCCCCGGCGAACGCATCGGCGGCGTCCCGGTCACCCTGCGCTTCCCCGACCTGATCACCGTGAGCGCCGACGCGCACCGCGAACTGGCCGAGGCCGCCGACCGGATGCGCCCCGCGGCCGGACTCCTCCCGCTGATCCTGGTCGGCGGCGGTGCGGGCGGTGTGCCCGGCCGGGTACTTGCCGGATTCGACGTCGTGAGGCCCGAACACGGCGGCGTCGCCGGGGCGTTCGGCGCGGCGGCCAGCCCGGTCGGCGGGCACTACGACCGCATCGTCCGCCGAGAGCCCGGCCGCCGCCTCGATGCCGTACGCGACGAGGTACGGGACCTGGCCCGGGCCGGCGCTGTACGGGCAGGGGCCGATCCCCGGCGTGTACGCACCCATGCCGAGCCGGACGTACCGGTGCCGTATCTGCCGGGCGCGGTACTCCTTCGCGCACGGGCCGTGGGACCGCCTCTCCCGCTCTGACCCCCGCTCCCCACCTCATTTCTCCCCTTCGGAGCAGCCCGGTGTCGTGCTGCTGCGCCCTCCTGCCCGCCCCGCCCACCCGAGGACCGTCCCCATGACCCAGCAGTTCGATGTGCAACCACAGCCATCCGCACACAAGCAGGAGCAGCCGCTGCAGCCGTCGCAGGCACAGACGGACGAGGACTACCCGCTGGAGCGGGTGCCGCGCGCGGCCCGCTACTCCTGGTTCAACGTCGCCGTGCAGCGCTTCGGCCAGCTCTCCGACCTGACGCAGTTCCTGCTGGGCGCCGCGCTCGGCGCCGGGCTCTCCTTCTGGGGCGCGTTCTGGGCGTTCACGCTCGGCTCGGTGATCCTGGAGATCGTCTGCATCTTTGTCGGCATCGCCGGTATGCGGGAGGGCCTGTCCACCTCGATGCTGGTCCGCTGGACCGGCTTCGGACGTTACGGCTCCACCCTCATCGGACTCGTCATCGCGGTCAGCCTGTTCGGCTGGTTCGGTGTGCAGACGGCGGTGTTCGCGGCCGGACTGCACTCCATCGTGCCCGCGCTGCCCGTCTGGGCCTGGTGCCTGATCTGCGGGCTCGCCGTCACCGCGCTCGTGCTGCGCGGTTTCCGCGCCATGGGCTGGACCGCGTTCGTCACCGTCCCCGCCTTCCTCGGCCTCGCGGGCTGGGCGATGATGGTCGAGTTCTCCCGGCACAACATCGGCGACCTGGTGGCCTCCGCGCCGTTCGGCGCCCACATGTCCATCGCCACCGGCGCGACCATCGTCGCCGGCTCGTACATCGTCGGCGCGGTCACCACCCCCGACATGACCCGCTTCAACCGCAACACCGGCGATGTCGTCAAGCAGACCGTCGTCGGCATCAGCCTCGGTGAATACGTCCTGGGCCTCGGCGGTGTGCTGCTCGCCTACGCGGTGAAGTCCTCCGACCTGATTGCCATCATCACGTCCTCCTCCGGCGTCATCGGCGTCATCGTCCTGGTCTCCGCCACCGTGAAGATCAACAACTGGAATCTGTACTCGTCGTCGCTCGGCCTGATAGGCGCGGTCGAGGCGCTCTTCAAGGTCCGGCTGAACCGGGTCGGCACGACCGTCACGATCGGGGTGCTCGGCAGCCTCGCCGCCGCCGCCGGGATCCTGGACCGGTTCACCGACTTCCTCACGGTGCTCGGCGTCCTCACCCCGCCGGTCGCCGGAATCATGGTCGCCGAGTACTTCGTGGTGAAGAAGTGGCGGCCGCAGCTCGACGCGTCCCGCTCCGTCGGACGGCTGCCCGAGACCGAACCCAGCTGGGTGCCGGCCACGATCGCCCTGTGGGCCGCCGCATCCCTGTTCGGCTGGCTCGGCGACCACTACCAGTGGTGGGGGATCCCGGCACTCGACTCCCTGCTGCTGGCCGGGCTCGGCTATGTCGTCCTCGGCAAGCTCGGCCTGGTGCGCGGCGCCCGCGACCTGCCGTTCCAACAGCCCGTACGACCCGCCGCGGCGATCGAGGCGGAAGCGGGCACGGCCTGGTCGTCGAACGCCACCGCCTGACCCGTACGCCCACCCGGACATCCCCACCCCCTACGAAAGACAGACACCCCATGCGCATCGGAATCGACGTCGGAGGCACCAACACCGACGCCGCCCTTCTCGGGGACGACGACCGGATCGTCGCGACCGCGAAGACCCCCACCACCTCCGACATCACCTCCGGCGTCACCGCGGCGATCCGGGCACTCGACCCGCCGATGGAATCCGTCGACGCCGTCATGATCGGCACGACCCACTTCCTCAATGCGCTGATCGAGGGCGCCCGGCTCGCACCCGTCGCCGCCGTACGCCTCGGCCTGCCCGCGACGGCCGCCCTGCCGCCGATGACCGACTGGCCGGATCGCCAGCGGGCGGCCGTCGGCGGGCACGGCTATCTCTGCCACGGCGGGCGGGAGTTCGACGGACGGCCGCTGTCGCCGCTCGACCCCAAGGAGCTGAAGCGCACCGCCGCCGACATCGCCGCGCGCGGGCTGACCTCGGTGGCCATCTCGTCCGTGTTCTCACCGGTCGCCGAGGAGGACGAGCGCCGGGCCGCCGAGATCCTCGGCGCGGAGCTGGGCCCGGGCGTCCACTTCTCGCTCTCCCACGAACTGGGCCGGATCGGACTGCTCGCCCGCGAGAACGCCACGATCATCAACGCGGCCCTGCGCGACCTGGCGACCGCGATCGTGGAGTCGTTCGCCAAGTCGCTCGCCGAGGTCTCGCTGACCGCCCCGTTCTTCCTGTCGCAGAACGACGGCACCCTGATGGACGTGGACTTCGCCCGCGCCTACCCGGTGGCGACCTTCGCCTCCGGGCCCACCAACTCGATGCGCGGCGCCGCGTTCCTGTCCGGTCTCGGCGACTGCGCGGTCGTCGACGTCGGCGGCACCACCGCGGACGTCGGCATACTGGCGGGCGGCTTCCCGCGCGAGGCGGCGGGCGAGAGCGAGGCCGCGGGCATCCGCACCAACTTCCGTATCCCCGACGTCCTCTCGCTCGGTATCGGCGGCGGATCCTTGGTGTCGGCCGACGGCGAGACCGGCCCCCGCTCGGTCGGCTTCCGGCTCACCGAGGAGGCGCTGGTCTTCGGTGGTACGACCCTGACCGCGACCGATCTCGCGGTCGCTGCGGGCCGCGCCGACATCGGCGACCGCTCCCGTGTCGCGCATCTGGACCCGGAGTTCACCGCCCGTGCGCTCGACCGGATCGCCGAGCGGCTGGCCGAGACCGTCGACCGGATGCGCACTTCGGCCGGACCGCTGCCGGTGGTCGCGGTGGGTGGCGGCAGTGTGCTGGTGCCTTCGGCCCTGCCCGGTTTCGACGATGTGCGCCGCCCCGGCCACTTCGACGTCGCCAACGCCGTGGGCGCCGCCATCGCCCAGGTCGGCGGGGAGGTGGACCGGGTCTTCCAGGTCCCCGAGGGGCGCAGGGACTCCGTACTGGCCGAGGCCCGCGAGGAGGCCGTGGGCCGGGCCGAGAGCGCCGGCGCCAGGTCCGGCACGGTCCGCATCGTGGACGTGGAGGAGGTCCCGCTCGCCTATCTGCCGGGCGGCGCAACCCGTATCCGGGTCAAGGCCGTCGGCGACCTCGACCTGAACGGCATCGGCAGCACCCACGCCCCGGCCGGGGCGCGCGACACCCATGGAGCAGCGTCACATGCGTGAGATCAACCTCGACAATCTGGACGACATCGCGCGCGGCGCGGGCATCCTGGGCACCGGCGGGGGCGGTGACCCGTACATCGGCAAGCTGCTGGCCCGCGAGGCCATCCGCAAGCACGGTCCGGTCCGGCTCGTCGCCTTCGACGAGGTGCCGGCCGACGCGACCGTCGTACCCGTTTCCGGGATGGGCGCGCCGACGGTGCTGCTGGAACGTGTCCCGGCCGGTGGCGAGGAAGTGGCCGCCCTGCGCGCCCTGGAGAAGCACATCGGCCGGCCCGCCACCCACATCGCGCCGATCGAGGTCGGCGGCGTCAACTCCATGCTGCCCATCGCCTGCGCCGCCGAGGCGGGGCTGCCGCTGGTCGACGGCGACGCCATGGGCCGCGCCTTTCCCGAGGCGCAGATGGTGTTGCCCGGTCTGATCGGAGTGGCCAACACACCGATGGCGCTCGCCGACGACAAGGGCAACAGCATCATCGTCGACGCCGTCTCCAACCACGCCGCCGAGCGCATCGCCCGGGCCGTCTGCGTGGAACTCGGCTGCCAGATCTCCAGCGCCGACACCGTGATGCGGGGGGACCAGCTCGCCGACGGTCTCGTCCCCGCCACGCTGACGCTCGCCGAACGGCTCGGCGCCGCCGTCCGCGAGGCGCGCGCGGCGCACGCCGACCCGGTGCACGCGGCCCGCACCATGCTGTCCGGCACCCATCTGCTGACCGGCAAGGTCGTCGACGTCAGCCGCCGCACCCAGGGAGGCTTCGCCCGGGGCAGCGCCCGTATCGAGGGCATCGGCCACGACGCGGGCCGGATCCTGGAACTCGGTTTCCAGAACGAGCATCTGCTCGCCACCCGCGACGGCGAGACGGTCGCCACCACGCCCGACCTCATCTGCGTGCTGGACACCGACACCGGTGACCCGGTGACGACGGAGGGCCTGCGCTACGGCCTGCGCGTCAGCGTCCTCGCGGCCCCTTGCGACCCGCGGTGGACCACACCGGGCGGCCTGGCCCTCGCCGGGCCGCGGTACTTCGGGTACGACGTGGACTATCTGCCGTTCCGGCAGGTCTGATACGCGGCACCGGCCCGGCAGCCCTCGGCCGGTCCGCTTCACGCGGACCGGCCGAGAGGTTCCCTGTCTCAGGCCGAGCGCTTGCCGCTCTTCATCGACACCACTACGCAGACCAACCCCAGCAGTACGGTCAGTCCGCCGATGATGACGTTGTTGAGGATGATGCCCAGGCCGGGGCCGCTGCCGACGACCCACGTCGAGGCGATCAACCAGGCGCCCATGGCGCATATGGCCCAGCTCAGGCCGTACATCCGCTCCGGCATGACGGTGAACCCGAGGCCCAGAACGGCGATCGCGATACCCATGATCAGGTTGTTCGTCATGAGTGCGGGCTGACTCGCCGTGAAGTGGAGCACCCAGGGCGAGATGGCGCAGTAGAGACCGATGAGGAACACCGGTGCGTCCACCAGGGCCACATCACGCCCGCCGAGCATTCGGGTGTAGCGATCGCGCATTTCGGAGATATCGGGGTGACTGGCCATGTCACGGCCGGTGTGCGAGACGTTTGACATGGGTTCGTCTCCTTCGCTGTCGCAGACCTGAACGGCGCCTTTGTGTGCAGAATGGCCTGTTATGGACATTCTGCTCTTATCTCACCCTTACGTGTAGATTCAAGGCGTGCGGATGTCCGTGGGAATCGCACCAGATGGGTCACCGTCCAGCCGCCGGGCCAGGGCCAGCAGATCGGGCGTCCGCAGCACACGGTCCCCGTGCCCCGGCAGCGGCACGTGCAGGGGCTCCGTCCAGCGCGACGGAATCGCTTCGAAGCCGTACACCGCCCCCGCCAGGCCGCCGGTCACCGCCGCGACCGTGTCCGTGTCCCCACCCACGTCGACCGCTGCGGCCAGGGCGTTCTCGTACGTACGTGTCGTGCGCAGTGCCCAGAGCGCGGTGCCCAGGCACGGCCACACCGCACCGTTGAACTCCGTTGCCGCGTCCGGATGCCAGCCGGGCGCGAGGACGGTGGCCCAGCGCTCGCGGTGATCCTCGTGCACCCGGTCCAGGGCGCCCGGGACGGCGGCGAGCGGATCGTCACCGTCCAGTGCCACCCGGATCAGTTCATGGAACACGGCGGTGCCCTCCCAGGCGGCCCGGTCGCCGTGCGTCAGCGCGGCGATCCTGCGTGCGGCGCCCATCGTCGCCGCCCGCCCGGCCCGCGCGAAGTACACCGCCGGTGCGGCGGCCCGCATCAGCGAACCGTTGCCCGCCGCACGCCCGTTGACCTGGAAGTGCAGCGCTGCCGCGAGGTCCCAGGAGTCACCGCTCGTCAGGACGTCCTCGGTCTGCAGGCCGATGTCCTTCGGCCCACCCTGCGCCCATCGGCGAAACCGGCCGAACATGTCGGGGAGGTCGAGGCCGTCCCGTTCCAGCAGGGACTCCGCGACCAGAACGGCCATCTGTGTGTCGTCCGTGGCCTCGCCCGGATTCCAGCCGCCACCCCCGCACATCGTGCCGACGCCGTCCGGGAAGCGGGCCGCGTACACACCGGCGGGGCCGAACTCGAACGGCGCCCCCAGCGCGTCACCGACCGCCGATCCGACGACGGCACCCGCCACCCGGTCCTGCCGATCCACGACGTTCAGACGGTTCATCCGGTCAGCGTACGGAGGGCGATCTCCTCCCGTACACGCTTGTGAGCCGTGCTCCGTGGAGCGGGTGGTGCGGTCGGGGTGTGCCCCGGCTCGGTGTGCCCCGGTTCAGGGCACGTCGACCACCACCGAGTGCCAGCCGGTCGCACCGTTGGGCACGGTGCCCACACGATCGCCGGTCTGGGTGGCGCCGGTTCCGTCGGTGGCGCGAACCTCAAGGGTGTGATGGCCGGAGGCGGCGGGCCACTCCCACACCCACTGGCGCCAGGTGTCCTGGGTGTCCGCGGCAGCCAGCCGTGCCGTCAGCCACTCCCCGCCGTCCACCCGGACCTCAACCCTGGAGATACCGCGGTGCTGGGCCCAGGCCACCCCGGCCACCGGCACGATGCCGGCCTTCGGGGAGGTGAACGGACGGGGGGTATCGATCCGCGACTCGGTCTTGACCGGTGCCTCCTGGGCCCAGCTCCGTTGGACCCAGTAGGCGTCGTAGGCATCGAACGTGGTGAGTTCGATGTCCTTGATCCACTTGCACGCGGACACGTATCCGTACAGGCCGGGAACGACCATCCGGACCGGGAAGCCGTGCTCGAAGGGCAGTGGCTCGCCGTTCATGCCGAAAGCGAGCATCGCGTCGCGCCCGTCCATGACCCTCTCGACCGGTGTGCCGATCGTCATGCCGTCGATGGAACGCGCCACGATCTGGTCGGCGGGCCCGCCCTTAGACGGCGGGCGCACCCCGGCATCGCGCAACAGATCGTCCAGTCGTACACCGAGCCACCTGGCGTTGCCGACGTAAGGTCCGCCGACCTCGTTGGACACGCAGGTCAACGTGATGTCGCGCTCGATGACCTCCCTTCGCAGCAGGTCGTGGAAGCCGACGGTGACGGGCCGTGCCACACCCCTGCCATGGATCTTCAGCTGCCACGTGTCGGCGTCGACGCGTGGCACGACCAGAGCCGTGTCCACCCGGTAGAAGTCCTTGTTCGGGGTGATGAACGAGCTCAGCCCCCGGATCCTCAGATCGGCGCCCGCCGGGACCGCCGGTGCGGCGGAACGGGGTACCGGCAGGACCAGGTCATGACGTGAAGCGGAGGCTCCGGCCTGGACGGAGGACGTGAGCCGCCGCCCCAGGAGTCCCGCGACGGCGGAGGCCACCGTCGCGGCGGTCGCCGCGACCACGAAGCCACGGCGGTCGAGGATGCCGTTCGCCTCTGCGTCCCTCTCCCCGGCCGCGGGAGAGGGACGCAGAGCCGGTGCGAGCCGTCCGACCAGGAGATACAGCACTCCTACGGCCACCGCGGCACCCACCACCGAAGGCAGCGCGTCGGCGGGCGCGCCCTCCGGACGCTCTGCCGCCGCCACTGCCCCGACCAGACCGAAGACCAGGACAGCGGCTGAACCGAGCCGCCGGTGCCGCAGTGCCAGCACCCCGACCGCCATGGCGAAGAGCGCCAGAAGGATCAGGATCCCGAGCTGGAGCACCAGCTTGTCGGCGGTACCGAAGTTCCGTACGGCGAAGTCCCTCACGGCCGGGGGAGTGCGGTCGATCACCGCACTGCCCACTGCCGTGACCGGGCCTGCCTCGGGACGTACGACGGCCGCGACCAGCTCGGCGACCGCCAGGGCGCAGAACCCGGCGATCAGACCGCTGAGCGCGGCGAGGGCGGCGCGCGCCCGGCCCGGTCGCCGGGACCAAGTGGCCCCGGTTCGCTGCGAATCATCTCGATCTTCACTCACAACGGGGATTCGTCGCCCTGCGCCGGACGGATTGGTCTGTCACCCGATCGGGTGTGAGTCTTTCCGGCCGATCCCGGCGACACCTATGACACATCACAGCCGAGAGGCATCCGGAAGCTCCCGGAGGCGGAGGGGGTCCGGTCGGTGCCTGCCACTCGGGGGAGGGGCACGACAGGGCAGCGGCGACGCGCGACCGCGCCGGTCGCGGCAGCGGCGACGCCGGTGGCACCGCCGAGGATGAGCTTCCTGCCGATCGGCGGGATCGCGTTTTCAGTCCAAGCCGCGTGCCCGTTCGAACCGGGCCCGTGCCTCTGCCAGGTCGACGAGCGGATCCGGGTAGTCGATCGCGGCCCGGCGCGGACCGGTCAGTTTCCATGGCTCATGGATCTCGCCGTCCGCCAGTTCCGCAAGCTCCGGCACCCAGCGGCGCACGTAGACGCCGCGCGGATCGAACCGCTTGCCCTGGATCACCGGGTTCAGGACCCGGTTGGGGCGGGTGTCGGTTCCGGTACCCGCCATCCACTGCCAGTTGAGTTGATTGTTCGCCACGTCGCCGTCGACCAGCAGGTCCAGGAAGTGCCGGGCACCCACCCGCCAGTCCGCGTACAGCGTCTTGGTGAGGAAGCAGGCCACGAGCATCCGGCCCCGGTTGTGCATCCAGCCCTCGTACGCCAGCTGTCGCATCGCCGCGTCGACCAGCGGATAGCCTGTGCGCCCCGCGCGCCAGGCCTCGACCTCGTCCTCGTCGGACCGCCAGCGGTCGTGCCGCGTGCGGTAGTCCTCCCAGGCGGCGTCCGGCCGTGCGGCGAGCACCTGGTGATGGAAGTCCCGCCACGCCAGCTGCCGTACAAACGCGTCGGCGCCCGGTCCGCCCCGCTGCCTCGCCCGGTTGATCACTTCGGCCGCCGAGAGACAGCCGAAGTGGAGGTACGGGGAGAGCCTGGAGGTCGCGTCACCGGCCAGATCGTCGTGACGGCTCTCGTAGTCGGCCAGGGGGCCGTGCAGCCAGGACGACAGCAGCCGGCGTCCGGCCGACTCGCCGCCCCTGGCGAGCCCGGGGGAGACCCCGGCCACCTCCGCCCGTTCCGGCAACGGCCCGGACTCCACGCCGTCCGGCAGCCGCACCGCGCGTGGCGCGGTCAGTGTTCCCCGTACTCCCGCCGCCTCCCAACGGCGGAAGTACGGGGTGAACACCGCGTAGTGATCACGGCCCGCCGGGACGATCCGGCCCGGGGCGAGCGCGGTGACAACCGCGTCGTGGACGTGCAGGGCGCAGCCGACAGCTGCCAGAGCCGTATGAAGCCGCGCCTCGCGACGCATCGCGTATCCGCTCACCCCGCCGGCGATGTGCAGACTCCGCGCACCGGTCTCCACGACCACGGCACGGGCAGCGGCCACCACGTCGGCGTCCCGGACGACGAGCCGTCCGCCGCGGCGGCGCAGCCCCGCGTCGAGGTCGGCGAGGCAGTCGGCGAGGAACGCCCGCCGGTTCGGCGCGTCGAAGCCGGCCCGGTGGATGCCCTTGTCGCGCACGAACAGCGCAACGACGGCATCCGCGTCCCGCACCGCGGCCCGCAGCACCGGGTTGTCGTGCACCCGCAGGTCGGAGGTGAACAGTGCCACGGAGACGGTCATGGAGGTGTGCCCTTCCCGGTGTCGGTCATGTCGTCCCCGCGCAACGGGTTGTCATGGCTCTGCTCGGTGAACGCAGTTCGCCGGACGAGTCCGCCCGGCGGACCGGCCCGGTCATGCTGCCGGAAAGTTCATCAGCGTCAGCGGCGCGGACGTCGGCTGCGCGGAGCCGCCGGCCGGTTCCACCGTGATTCCTATGCCCGACGCACCGTCGACCGGGCCGTCCAGCAGGACGGTGCCGCTCGCGGCCGGGATGTTCATCAGCCCGGCGGAACGCATGGTGCCGTGGTCGTCGAACCACAGCTGATACACCTTGCCGCCGGGCGGCTGCCGCATTCCCGAGGTCATGAACACGGCCCGGTTCTCACTCTGCGAGACCACGATCGTTCCCTTCGCGCCGCCCTTCATCGTGCCGGAGGAGGCCCTGGCGTCCGGAGCGGCGAGGACCCGGGCCAGCTGCTCGTTCCGCTGCTGCGCCGCCCGCGCCTCCTGCCGGGCGTCCTGGGCCGCCCGGTACTGCCAGACGGCGATCCCGCCGAATCCGACGGCGGCGGCGAGACAGGCGGCGAGCGCGTACCTCGGCGACCGGCCGCCCAGCCCCGTACTGCCGGCACCTCGCGCCGTTGTGCTGTCGCCCTGGGCGGCCGCGCCCGAGCGGTCCCGACCGGCGCCCGACGGCGACTCCTGCCGTACGGTCGTGATCTCCCGCAGCACCCAGTCCCGCAGCCCGCGCGGTGGGGGCTCGGCCACCGCGAGGCCCAGCCGGGTGGCGGTCTCGGACAGCTCGCGCACCTCGACGGCGCAGGCCTCGCAGTCGCCGAGATGCCGTTCGAAGTCCACCCGCTCGGTGTCCGACAGGGCGTGCAGGGCGTATGCCCCGGTCAGCGTGTGCAGTTCGGCATTGCTCATACGCTCACCCCGAGGCAGTCGCGCAGCCGGATCAGCCCGTCGCGCAGTCGTGTCTTGATCGTCCCGAGCGGTACGGAGAGGAGCTCCGACACTTCTCGGTAGGTCAGCCCCCGGTAGTAGGCGAGGGTCACGGACTGCTGTTGCAGCTCGGAGAGCGTCCGCATGCAGCGGCGGACCTGTTCGCGCTCCAGCCGGCTCTCCACCTGCTCGGTGACCTCGTCGAAGGCGGGCGTACGGTCCAGCAGTGCCGCCCTGTGCTCACGGGCCGCCGATGCCTCGGCCGAACGCACCCGGTCCACGGCCCGGCGGTGAGCAAGCGTCAGCACCCAGTTCATCGCGCTGCCGCGGGAGGCCCGGAAGCGAGGGGCCGTCCGCCACACCTCGACCAGGACTTCCTGCGCGACCTCCTCCGACTGGGCGGGATCGCGCAGCACGCTCCGTACCAGCCCGAGGACGGGCCCGCTGACCGCGTCGTACACCTTGGTGAAGGCATCCTGATCGCCCCGGGCGACCAGCCCCATCAGCGACTGGAGATCGGGCCCCGCCGAGGGCGCTCCGCTGATGTACACGGCTTCTTTCACGCGGGCTTCCTCCCTGATCGCACATCGGTTCTCCGAGTGATCCGGAGCCGACGGCAGCACGGATTGGTCAGTGCGCGAGATCCTTCCACGCATCCCGAAATTCGCGATACATCGTGGTTGACGCGTCCGGGTGAACGCGATATGTTCGTTCACGAGTATTCGTAGGCGGAGTGAAGGGCGGTGGGGCGAGTGGCCAAGCGGCGAAAGCTCGGCAATCCACTGGCGCTGACGGTCATGGTGCTGCTCGCCGAGCGTTCCATGCATCCGTACGAGATCGCCCAGACGCTTCGCCGGCGCGGCAAGGAGCACAGCGTCAAGATCAATTTCGGCTCGCTGTACACCGTCGTCCAGAACCTGGAGAAGCACGGTTACGTCGAGGTCGCGGGCGTCCAGCGGCAGGGCAACCGCCCCGAGCGCACGCTCTACGGCATCACCGAGGCCGGGCGTGCGGAAATGCTCGACTGGCTCTCCGGTCTGCTCGCTGTTCCGGCCGTCGAATACCCGGTCTTCGAGACGGCCCTCTCGCTTCTGCCGGTGCTGCCGCCGGAGGATGTGGCGGAGTTGATGGAGACCCGGGAGGCGGCGCTGGCGGTCCAGGCCGCGGCTCTCCGGGGGATCCTCGGTCAGCTGGGGGAGAAGCTGCCCCGCGTCTTCGTCGTCGAGACCGAGTATCAGCTCCACATGATCGACGCACAGCTGGAGTGGATCAAGAACTTCCACAAGGAACTCACCGACGCCTCGATCAGCGGCATCGAGGAGTGGAAGTCCTTCCATGAAACCGGTGAAGTCCCGCAGGACTGGCAGGACTTGGACCAGCAGGAGATCGTTCTTGACCCTGAGCGGAAGGCGTAGCAGAAGCGACACCGCAGAAAAAGACCCCGGTGGGAGCTGTTGGAGCAGCAACCGCCGGGGTCTCGAACCCCGGACCGGCCATGCCGTGAAGGCGAGCCGGGCGATCGAGGTGCGGCACACCCAGGATAGCCCGGCGCTCTTCACGCGGATCGGCTCGGCATGCCCGAGTGCTCGGTGGACCCGAGCACCCCGCTGACCACAGGAGAGCTCTGTCATGAGCACCCGTGCGCCCGCAGTGGCGGCGCGAAATCTGATCAAGACCTATCCCGGCGATGTCACCGCACTGGGCGGCATGGACCTCGACGTCGATGCCGGCACGGTCTTCGGACTCCTCGGCCCCAACGGCGCCGGAAAGTCCACCACCGTCAAGATCCTCACCACCCTGGCCCGCCCCGACTCCGGCACCGCGACCGTCGCCGGACACGACGTCCTGCGCCACCCCGACCGGGTCCGCCGCGCGATCGGCGTCGTCGCCCAGAAGCCCGGCGCCGACCCGGTCGCCACCGGCCGCGAGAACCTCCTGCTCCAGGGGAGGCTGTACGGGATGCGGGGCGCCGCCGTCCAACGCCGCGCCGATGAACTGCTGGACCGCTTCGACCTCGCCGACGCCGCGAAGCGCCAGGTCAAGGGGTACTCCGGCGGTATGCAGCGACGCCTCGACGTGGCGCTCGGCCTGGTTCACCGCCCCGAGGTGCTCTTCCTCGACGAACCCACCACCGGGCTCGACCCCGAGGCCCGCACAGCCATGTGGGACGAGATCTCCCGGCTGGCCGGCGACGAGGGACTGACCATCGTCCTCACGACGCACTATCTGGAGGAGGCCGACCGGCTCGCCGAGCGCATCGCGATCGTCGACCGCGGCCGGGTCGTCGTCGAGGGCAGTCCCGACGAACTCAAGGGCGAACTCAGGGGCGACGCCGTCCACATGGAGCTGCGCGCCGAAGGCGATGCAAGGGCGATCGACGCCGCGCTGACCGGACTGCCCGGGGTGTACGAGGCGCTGGTCGACGGCCGCCGGGTGAGCGTCCGCGCCGAGGACGGCGCCGCGGCCGTTCCCGTGCTGCTCGCCGCCCTGGAGCGGGCCGGCGCTGCGGTCGCCGCCGCCACCGTGGCCCGCCCCTCCCTCGACGACGTCTATCTGCGCTATGCCGGACGCCGTTTCTCCGAGGCCGAAGCAGCGGACGTCCGGCAGATCCCTGCCTTCACCCCCGCAGGAGGCACCCGATGAACAGCCAAGTTCTCGCCCAGACCTGGTACATGACCCAGCGTCAGCTCATGGCGATCATCCGGCAGCCGGTCTTCCTGGTGATCTCCTTGATCCAGCCGGTGATCTGGCTGTTCCTGTTCGGCAACCTCTTCAAGAAGGTCGTCGAACTGGGAGGCTTCGGTACCACGTCCTATCTGGACTACCTGATCCCGGGCATCGTGGTGATGAGCGCCCTCGGATCGAGCATGTGGGCCGGCATGGGCACCCTGGAGGAGATCGAGCGGGGCACGCTCAACCGCTTTTTGACCACGCCGGTCAGCCGTAACGCGCTGATGAACGCCAATGTCGTACAGAACGGCATCAGCACCGCTGTGCAGTCCGTCATCATCGTGCTGCTCGGCTGGGCCGCCGGGGCCACTTACCCGGGCGGTGCGGGCGGGCTGCTCATCCTGGTCGTCGCCTCGATCCTGCTCGGTACGGTCTTCGGCGCGCTCTCCAACGCCCTGGGCATGCTGGTTCGTCAGCGCGAGTCGATCATCGGCATCAACACCTTTCTGCTGCTGCCGCTGACCTTCCTCTCCTCCTCCTTCATGGCCCCGAGCCAGATGCCGTCCTGGATGCGGCACATCGCCGACTTCAACCCGGTCAACTGGGCGATGGTGGCGGGACGTTCGGCGCTGACCGCCGACCCCGACCGGAATCTGGTGCTCAGCCGCGGGGGAGCCCTTCTGGTCCTTGCGGTGGCGGCGGTCTGGCTGTCGACCCGTACGTTCCGCTCGTACCAGAAGTCCGTCTGACGGGCGCCCTCACCGCAGCGACGCGTGACCGGCCCGGGCCGGGATTCCGTTCCCGGGCCGGGCCTTCGGCCGTAGCGCCGCCCGTAGCGCGAGAAAGACCAGCAGCCCGAAGGGTGACAGCACAATCGTCAGCACCAGCAGTGGCCCCATCGCCAGCGGGGAGATCCCCAGCCGGCGTCCTTCCAGGAATATCCACTGGCCGAGCAGCAGATCCCAGGCGATGACCTGCGCCCAGATCGCCCCTGTCCCGTTCGCCAGGGCCGTCAGGTCGCGGAAGGTGTCGATGTCGGGGCTGCGCACCGCGTCCCAGAGCTCGGGGAAGACCGGCACGGCCATGACCAGATAGAGCACAAGCACCGGCAGGACGGTGAGCGGGGATGCGGCGATACGCGCCGTGGGACGCCAGTTCGGCGCGAGGATCACGAGCAGCCAGAACGGGGCTGCCAGGAAGAACGAGATCTCGAAGAGTGCACCGGTCATGCCAAGAGCTCCTTGTCGGCGGAATTGGAGACGGAATCTGAATCGGCCTTCTGTGGTGCGGCAGTTGGCCTCAGCGCTCCATAGCCGCAGACAGCGGTCGCCGCCGTGATCAGGGCCGCGGCGACGAGCGTCGCGCCGTCCGGGTGGATCAGCGGCTGACCGCGCAGCGCCTGCCAGGTGACCAGCGCGACGACCGCCGCGTACGCGCCGGAGGCGACCAGCACCAACCGCAGCCGGACCCGCGGGTCGCGCAGCCGGGGGAAGCGCGGGGCCAGGGCGACCAGCGCGAGCAGGAAGAGCGGCAGCAGTTGGAGCGCGTGCATGCCGACGAAGTGCGGTATGCGCAGATCCCCGCCCGTCGTCGACCAGCCGGTGAAGGGCATCGACGGGCCGCCGTCCGGTACGCCGACGGAATGCGCGCCGATCACATCGGCGGTGTCGAGATTCCCGGCCGCCCGCTGCTCGGGCGTGGGCTGCGTCATCAGGAAACCGAATCCGGCACCCACCAGGGCGAGCAGGACAGCCGAGCGGATCGCCCAGGCGGCGGCGCGGTCCGCGATCCGGGCGCGCAGCAGCAGGATGGCTATGACCAGCGTGCCGGTCCAGAGCACGGCGACGGTGATGCCCATCAGGTTGAACAGCGTCTCGTCGAACGGCGTGGCGTGGTTGAAATGGCTGCGCTTGCCGCGGATCACCTGGCCGGTGATGATCACCATCTCGCCCAGGCTGGACAACGCGACCACGGTCCCGGCCCACCAGCCGACGCGCCGGCCACGGGTGACCAGCGTCAGCATCCAGGCGAGCGCGAGTGTGTAGACGGCGAACGAGACCGCGAACTTGAACGGCTTGAACCAGATCGCCGCGCCTGCCAGGACCCGGTCGTCGACCATCAGCCCCACCGCCGATACGACCGTCATGACGGCCATCGCCGCGGCGAAGAGGACTAATGGCCGGTGCCATGAACGCCATGAAGCCCATGAAGACATGAGGATCCCCCTTGAAATTATGGATAGCAGTACTTCCTACTATCCGATAGTGGAACTATCTATGATGGGTTGGGGGTTGGCAAGCGCGGAAGGAAGAACACGCGGTGCGCATCGGTGAGTTGAGTCGCAGGTCCGGGGTTCCGGTACCGACGATCAAGTTCTATGTACGTGAAGGGCTGCTGCCCGCCGGGCAGTTGACCAGCCCGAACCAGGCGAGTTACGACTCCGGTCATGAGCGCAGGCTGCGGCTGATCCGCGCCCTGCTGGATGTCGGCGGGCTCTCGCTCGCGGCCATCGGGGATGTGCTCCGGGCGGTCGAGGACCCGGAGCAGCCGGTGCACCAGGTGCTGGGTGTCGCGGCGAAGCGCCTGACTCCGCTTCAGGGGGGCGAGCCGGGGCCCGAACTGGACGACGCCCGCGACGAGGTGGCGGAGCTGCTGGAACGGCGCGGCTGGCGGGCCGAGGCGGGCAGCCCGGCCGGTGAGTGTCTGGCCGGGGTGCTCGTCGCGCTGCGGCGGGCCGGGCACGGCGGATTCGTCGGACTGCTCGACGACTACGCGGCCGCCGCCGAACCGGTCGCGCGGGCCGACCTCGACTACGTGGGGCGGCGGGTGGCGCGCGAGGACCTGGTGGAGAGCGTGGTCGTCGGCACGGTGCTGGGGGAGGCGATGTTCAGCGCGTTGCGACGGCTCGCGCATGTGGACGCGTCCTCGCGAGCGTACGACGGCGACGGCGAGGGTGGCCCGGGCGGCGGCGACGACGGGGCGGCGGTGGATGCCGCCGGTGGATGAGCCGGCGCCCCGGGAACGCGTATGCCCCGGTCGGGGACCGGGGCATACGCGAGTGAGTCGGCGTTACGCCACGCTCTCCTGCTCGCGCTCCACCTGTGCGTTCCACTCGCGCTTGACCGAGCGCCAGGCGTCGTCGTTCTGGCCGAGCCGCCAGTAGCCGGAGATGGACAGCTGGGTAAGCGGGATCTTGCGGTCCAGGCGCAGATGGCGGCGGATCTCCCTCACGAAGCCCGCCTCGCCGTGAATGAATGCCTGGACCTCGCCCGCCGGGAACTCCAGCTCCTTGACCGCGGCTGTCAGCGACTCGCCGACCGGGCGCTCACCGCGGTGCAGCCAGGTCACCTCGACCCCGTCGGGTGTCGCGATCTTCTGCTCCTCCGAGGCGTCCGCCACCTCGACGAACGCGTGCACCACCGCACCCGCCGGCATCTGCTCCAGGGCGGCGGCGATGGCCGGCAGAGCGCTCTCGTCGCCGGCCAGGAGGTGCCAGTCCGCCGAGGCGTCCGGGCCGTAGCCCCCGCCCGGGCCGAGGAAGGTCACCTGGTCACCCGCGACCGCCCGCATCGCCCAGGGTCCGGCGAGGCCCTCGTCGCCGTGGACCACGAAGTCGATGGCCAGCTCCCGGGTGACCGGATCCCAGGAGCGCACCGTGTAGGTGCGAGTGGTGGGCCACAGCTCCCGCGGCTGCTCCTCACGGATACGGGGCATGTCGAACGGGTGCGCGTACTTCGCACCCTCGGGAGCGAAGCAGAGCTTGACGTAGTGGTCGGTGAACCCGGAGAGTCCGAAGCCGGCGAGGCCGTCACCGCCGAGCACCACGCGCACCATGTGAGGGGTGATCCGCTCGGTGCGCAGAACGTGGGCCCCCTGCGCCTTGGGTGCCTGCCGTGCCGGTCGTTCTGCCACGAGGTTCTCCCTGCTCCGATTGCTTAGGCTTACCTAAGCTAGCACCTCAGTCGCGCAGTGTGGAGAGCAGGCGCTGCAGGGCACCGCCCAGCCCCCACTGCTTCGCGAGGGCTTCGAGGGCGGCGGGATCGCGTGGCTCGGTGGGCAGCGTGGGGTCGAACTCGGGCAGGGGTACGTCACCGGCGACGCGGACCACCTTCGGTGCGACGGCCACATAGTCCCGGGCCTCGTCGAGGCGCTTGCGCTGCGAGGGTGTCAGCCTGGCGGCGGGATCGTCCACCGCGGCCATGATCCCGGCCAGATCGCCGAAGGCGTCCAGCAGTTTCGCCGCCGTCTTCTCGCCGATGCCGGGAACGCCGGGCAGCCCGTCGCTCGGGTCGCCGCGCAGCAGGGCCAGATCGACATAGCCGGAGCCGTCCACCCCGTACTTCTCCCGCAGCCACGCCTCGTCCGTCAGCTGGAGCGAGCCGACCCCCTTCAGGGGATAGAGCACCCGCACCCCGCGGGCGTCGTCGACCAGCTGATAGAGATCCCGGTCGCCGGTGACGATGTCCACGGGGCCGGTGGCCAGACCGGTGAGCGTGCCGATCACATCGTCCGCCTCGTAGTCCGCGACGCCGACCCGGGCGATGCCGAGCGCATCGAGGACGTCCTCGATGACCGGCACCTGCGGTGCCAGTGTGTCGGGGGTCTCCTCCTCGTCGGGCAGCCCCTCGGCGGTCTCCACCGCGACGCGGTGCGCCTTGTACGTAGGGATCAGCTCCACCCGCCAGTGCGGCCGCCAGTCCGCGTCCATGCAGGCGACCAGGTCGTCCGGCCGGTGGTCCTGCACCAGGCGCCCGATGAAGTCGAGCAGCCCGCGCACGGCGTTGACCGGGGTCCCGTCCGGGGCGCGCACCGAATCGGGAACCCCGAAGTAGGCGCGGTAGTAGAGGGAAGCGGTGTCGAGGAGCATCAGGCGTCGCGTCACACCCCGATGATGCCGCACCCCACTGACACCGGCCGTCGCGGACACCGGGGCGAGAGGGGGCCAGTCCCCGGCGGCGGCCGCCTGCGGGTGACCTGAGTCACTCTTGTGTTTGGCTCGTGTAAGTGAGGGCAGGCGCGCAGCCGGAGCGGATCACGTAGCAGTTTCAACCAGTGCACGTGTCATGCGGACCGAATCCGCGCTGCTCCACGGTCTGCCGGAGGGGGTGGCAGACCGTTTTTCGGTTCAACCCGCGAGGTGTATGTGTCAAGGCTGCAAGCTGAGCACTTGTACAAAGTGTTCGGCAGACGACCCGATCAAGCCGTGCAGAAGCTCGAAAGCGGCGCCGACCGCGACGAGCTGCGCGCCGACGGAACGACCGCAGCGGTGATCGACGCCTCGTTCACCGTCGAACCGGGACAGATCTTCGTCGTGATGGGTCTGTCCGGGTCCGGAAAGTCCACGTTGCTGCGCATGCTCAACGGACTTCTGGAGCCCACAGCCGGACGCGTGCTGTTCGACGGCCAGGACCTGACCGCCCTGAGCCCCGCAGAACTGCGCCATGTCCGGTCCTCCAAGATCAGCATGGTGTTCCAGCATTTCGCGCTCTTCCCTCACCGGAGCGTGCTGGAGAACGCCGCGTACGGCCTCGAAGTGCAGGGTGTGCCGCGCGCCGAGCGCGAGAAGCGCGCCACCGAGGCGCTGGAGATGACCGGCCTCGCCGGCTGGGAGAAGTCCTGGCCCGACGAGCTGTCCGGCGGTATGCAGCAGCGTGTCGGCCTGGCCCGCGCCCTGGCCACCGACGCCGACCTGCTGCTGATGGACGAGTCCTTCAGCGCGCTCGACCCGCTGATCCGCCGCGACATGCAGGACCAGCTGCTCGAACTGCAGAAGCGCCTGAAGAAGACCATCGTCTTCATCACCCACGACCTCAACGAGGCCATGCGCCTCGGCGACCGTATCGCCGTGATGCGCGACGGGAAGATCGTCCAGCTCGGCACCGCCGAGGACATCCTCGTCACCCCGGCCAACGACTACGTCGCCTCCTTCACCCAGGACGTCGACCGCACCCGGGTGCTGACCGCGGGCGCCATCATGGCCGAACCGCACACCGTCATGGGCACCAGCACGGACGACGGCGAGGAACTGCGTACCGCCGACGACGTCCTCAGGGCCGCTCCTGCCACCGTCACCGAGTCCACGCCGATCATCGAGCTCTTCACACCCTGCTCGCAGAGCGGAGTCGCGGTCGCCGTGACCGACGCCAAGGGCAAGCTCGTCGGTGTCGTACCGCGCGCCCGGCTGCTCGCCGTCCTCGGTGAGCCGATGAGCCCCGCCGAGGCCCCGCAGGACGTCACGACCACCGTGAAGAAGGTGGCCAATGTTTAGGCTTCCTCTCGGTGACTGGGTCGACTCCGCGGTCGACTGGCTGCAGACCCACCTGTCCTGGCTGTTCGACGCGATCAGCTCGATCGTCAGCGGCATGTTCGACGGCATAGCCGCCGTGCTCTCCGCCCCCGCACCGCTGCTCTTCGCGGGCATCGTCGCCGTCATCGCCTGGTGGCTGCGCGGTCTGCTCGCGGGTGTGCTCGCCTTCGTCGGCTTCGCCGTCATCGACTCCGTCGAGCTGTGGGACGAAGCGATGGACACCCTCACCCTGGTGCTCGTCGCCACCATCATCGCGCTGGTACTGGCCGTACCGCTGGGCATCTGGGCGTCCCGCTCCAAGACCGTCAGCGCGGTGACCCGGCCCGTCCTGGACTTCATGCAGACCATGCCCGCCATGGTCTATCTGATCCCCGGCGTCATCTTCTTCGGCGTCGGCGTCGTCCCCGGCATCATCGCCACCATCATCTTCTCGCTGCCCCCGGGCGTCCGGATGACCGAGCTCGGCATCCGCCAGGTCGACGGCGAACTCGTCGAGGCGGCCGAAGCATTCGGCACCACCCGGCGCAACACCCTGCTGCGGGTGCAGCTGCCGCTCGCCCTGCCCACGATCATGGCGGGCATCAACCAGGTCATCATGCTGGGCCTGTCCATGGTGGTCATCGCCGGCATGGTCGGCGGCGGCGGCCTCGGCGGCGCCGTCTACCGCGCCATCGGCAACGTCGACGTGGGCCTCGGCTTCGAGGCCGGCATCTCCATCGTCATCGTGGCGATGTACCTGGACCGGATGACCGGCGCGCTCGGCCGCGAGGTCTCCCCGCTCGCCCGCCGCGCCCTCGCCAGGGCGCAGTCGATGGCCGGTGGACTGAAGGTCTGGAACCACCGCCCGCAGCCCGTCGTCGCGGTCGTCGGCATCGTCGTCCTCGCACTGGTCGCGGGCGGCATGGGCCTCTTCGGCTCGTCCGGCTCGGACAAGGCAACCGCCGCAGGCGGTTCGAAAATCGGTGCGGGCAAGAAGATCAACATGGGCTACATCCCGTGGGACGAGGGCATCGCCTCCACCTTCCTGTGGAAGGAGTTGCTGGAGCGGCAAGGCTTCGAGGTCGACGTCAAGCAGTACGAGGCCGGTGCGCTCTACACCGGTATGGCCAACGGCCAGATTGACTTCGAGACCGACTCCTGGCTTCCGGTCACCCATGCCAGCTACTGGAAGAAGTACCAGGACCGCCTGGAGGACGTGGGCTCCTGGTACGGCCCCACCTCGCTGGAGCTGGCCGTCCCGTCGTACATGAAGGACGTCCGGTCGCTGGACGACCTCAAGGGCAAGTCCTCGCAGTTCAAGGGCCGGATCGTCGGCATCGAGCCGAGCGCCGGTGAGATGGGCCTGCTCAAGGACAAGATCCTGCCGGGCTACGGCCTGGACAAGGAGTACAAGGTCGTCGACGGCTCCACGCCGTCGATGCTGGCCGAGCTGAAGCGCGCGTACGCCAAGAAGGAACCGATCGTCGTCCCGCTCTGGTCGCCGCACTGGGCGTACAACCAGTTCGAACTGACCAAGCTCAAGGACCCCAAGAACCTCTGGGGCAAGGGCGACGGCATTCACACCCTGGCCCGCAAGGGCTTCTCCGCCGACAACCCCGAGGTCGGCACCTGGCTCAAGAACTTCAAGATGAGCGAGGACCAGCTCACGAGCCTCGAGGCGGAGATCCAGAAGGCCGGCTCCGGCAACGAGCAGGAGGCTGTCCGCACCTGGCTGAAGGCCAACCCGGGCGTCGCCGGCAAGTGGACCCCCGTCGCCAAGGACAAAACGTCCAAGGACGCGGGCGGCAAGGACGAGCGCGACCGCGCCGTCGAGATGGCCTGGTTCCCCTGGGAGGAGGACATCGCCGCCACGTACCTGTGGAAGGCGGTCCTGGAGAAGCGCGGCTACAAGATCAACCTCAAGCAGTTCGAGGTCGGTCCGATGTACACCGCGATGTCCCGCGGCCAGATCGATGTGCAGTTCGACGGCTGGCTGCCCTACACCCAGAAGAACTACTGGACCAAGTACGGCTCGCAGCTGACCGACATCGGTTCGTGGTACGGCCCGACCTCGATCGAGGTCGCGGTGCCCTCGTACGTGAAGGACGTCAAGTCCCTTGCCGACCTCAAGGGCAAGTCCTCGCAGTTCAAGGGCCGGATCGTCGGCATCGAGCCGGGTACCGCCACGATGGAGAACCTGAAGAAGAACGTGCTGCCGACATACGGCCTGGACAAGGAGTACAAGGTCGTCGACTCCTCGACGCCCGGCATGCTCGCCGAGCTGAAGCGCGCGTACGCCAAGAAGGAGCCCATCGCGGTGCTGCTCTGGACGCCGCACTGGGCGTACAACGAGTACGGCATGACCAAGCTGGAGGACCCGGAGAAGGCCTTCGGTAACGGCGACCGGCTGCACACCATCGCCAGCAAGGACTTCCCGAAGCAGTACCCGCAGCTGACGAAGTGGTTCAAGAACTTCAAGCTGAGCGAGGACCAGCTCGCCGGCCTGGAGAACCAGATCCAGAAGCACGGTACCGGCCATGAGGAAGAGGCCGTGAAGGCCTGGATGGAGAAGAACCCGGGCATCGCGGACAAGATGGCTCCGCAGTAGGGCTGTTGCAGGGCCTGTGAAAGGGAAGGGGTGGGCGCCGCCGTCGGTGGGCCCGCCCCTTCCGGCTGTCCGGAAGACGTTCATCAACCGGGCGACCTTGCGTAACCGTATGCGTAATGTGCCGGCAGCCGGAAGGATGGCGAGTCGGGAGGGAGCCGGACATGGACGACAAGGAAGCACTCCGCGTGGGCGCCGCGGTCCGCCGACGGCGCAGATCCCTGGGGCTCACACTGGCCGCGGTCGCGAACCGCAGTGGTCTGTCCGTGCCGTTCCTCAGCCAGATCGAGAACGAGCGGGCCCGGCCCAGTGCCCGGTCCCTGGACCGGGTCGCCGAAGCCCTGGAGACCACCACGGCACGGCTGCGTGCCGCCGCGGACTCGGCGCGTGCCGTCGATGTCGTACGGGCGGGCGAGGGCGACGGGGTACGCAGGGTGGTGCGCGGACGCCATCAGCTCAGCGCCCTGGAGTTCACCGGTGAACTCGACCTCGGGCGCGAGTTCCAGCACCGCAACGACGAAGTGATGTACGTGGTGCGGGGCGCCGCGGAGGTGGAGGCCGAGGGGCAGGCGCACCGGCTGGAGCAGGGCGACACACTTTTTCTGTCCGGCGGAGTGCGGCACCGCTGGCGGGCCACGATGCCCGGTACGCGGCTGCTGGTCGTCGCGGTCGCCGAGCACATCGACGCCACCTTCGACCCGCGTCGCTGAGAGGGGTTTCCCACCGTGCGAGTCGTGTCCCTGGTCCCCTCGCTCACCGAGGCCGTCGCCGTCACCGCCCCCGGCCTGCTGGTCGGCGTCACCGACTGGTGCACCCACCCGGCCGGTCTGACCGCCGCCCGTATCGGCGGCACCAAGAATCCCGACGTGGCCGCGGTCGTCGCGCTCCGGCCCGATCTCGTCGTCGCCAACCAGGAGGAGAACCGCGAACCCGACCTCGCGGCCCTCAGGGCCGCCGGGATCGAGGTGCTCGTCACTGATGTCCGGACCCTCGACCAGGCGTTCGAGGAACTGGAACGGGTCCTGGTCACCGCCTGCGGCGGGGCCAGGCCGCGCTGGCTGGACGAGGCCGAGGCCGCCTGGGCCGCGCTCCCGCCACCCCGCGCCCCGCGCCGTGCGGTCGTGCCCGTCTGGCGCAGGCCCTGGATGGTGCTGGGCCGCGACACCTTCGCCGGAGATCTGCTGGCCAGGCTGGGCGTCGAGAACGTCTACGCGGACCACGTCGAGCGCTATCCCCGCATCCCGCTCGACGAACTCAACACGGCGGGCGCCGATCTGGTCGTCCTGCCCGACGAGCCGTACCGCTTCACCGCGGACGACGGCCCCGAAGCGTTCCCCGCGCTGCCCGCCGCACTCGTCGACGGGCGGTTCCTCACCTGGTACGGGCCGTCACTGGCGCAGGCGCCTGCGGCGCTGCGAGCAGCGCTCCGCTGAGCAGCCCGCGCAGCGTCCGCACCCCGGCCACCGCCCATGCCGTCACCAGCAGCATGTACAGCGCCACGGCCAGCCAGGTGTACGCCGTGAGGCCGGTGTGCCGGGCCAGGCCCGCGGCGCCCGTGACGCACGTTCCGACCGGGAAGGTGAAGCCCCACCACGTCATGCTGAAGGTCATGCCGTTCCGTACGGCGCGCACCACCAGCGCGAGGGCCAGCGCCAGCCACATCAGCGCGAAGCCCATCACCGGCACCCCGTACAGCACGGCGAACGCCTCGAACCCCGAGGCATACGGCGCCGGGATCGCCCCGGGCGCCACATCGGCGAGCTGATTGACCGCGGTCGTCGACTGGCCCAGCGGGCCGAGGACCAGGAACAGCGTGGGCGTCAGCGCGAGCGGCAGCGGGCCCTGGTGGACGAGCCGGGCGAAGATCAGCGGCAGCATCACCAGCGTGGCCAGCAGACTCAGGCCGAACATCGCGTAGCAGGCCAGCAGCATCGCCTCCTGCCACTGACCGGCGGGCAGTTCCGGCACCAGCAGCGGACCGAGCGCCGCGGAGACCATCGGGGCCACCACCGGCAGCAGCCACACCGGCGACGCGGTGCCGGGCTCCACCCGGTGGCGCACGACCATCAGATACGGAATCGCGACCGCGGCGGCCAGACCGATCACCGTGCCCGCCGTGTACAGCACCACGTCCACGGCCAGGGCCGCCCGGTGGCCGATGACGTCCCGGCCGACCACCATCGAAGAGCCGCCGACCGCCAGCAGCGCCATCGAGAGGCAGCCGTAGAACGGGGCGACGGCGGGGTCGAGCAGATGGGTGCGGGCCTGGTCGCGATGGGCGATCCAGTGCCCGGTACGGGCCGTGAGAACCGCGGCGAGCATGATCGTCGCGAGCGCCCACACCACCGTGCAGGCACCCCGCAGTCCCGGGACGTGCACGGGCAGCGCGACACCCGCGCTCGCGACGATCGCGGTGCCCATGACGGTCGCGTACCAGTTGGGGCCGACGTATCGCAGATGGGGCAGCCGCAGGGCGGCCGAATACGGGGCTGGGGACTGCTGCGTCTGCGGAAAGATGGCCATGCCACGATTTTCGTGGCGCGGGCCGGGCCCCACCAGGGACTCCATGTCTATGAGGTCATAAGGTGGCTTTATGACCGGTGAAGAACATGTTCCCCTCTCCCACCGGGTTCCCGACCTCGGTGCGCTGGAGCTGCTGCTCGCCGTCGCCCGGCACGGCAGCCTGGGGCGCGCGGCACGGGACATCGGCGTCAGCCAGCCCGCGGCCAGCAGCCGCATCCGGTCGATGGAACGGCAGCTCGGCCTGGCCCTGCTGGACCGCTCGCCGCGCGGCTCCCGGCTCACCGACGCGGGCGCGCTGGTCACCGACTGGGCGCGCAGGATCGTCGAGGCGGCCGAGGCATTCGACGCGGGCGCGCAGGCGCTGCGCGACCGGC
Source organism: Streptomyces sp. NBC_01224 (assembly GCF_036002945.1). Taxonomy (NCBI): domain Bacteria; kingdom Bacillati; phylum Actinomycetota; class Actinomycetes; order Kitasatosporales; family Streptomycetaceae; genus Streptomyces; species Streptomyces sp. NBC_01224. The sequence goes on from NZ_CP108529.1 coordinate 7,335,656, forward strand.
GGGACTCCCGGCTGCGGGTGGCCGCTTCCATGACCATCGCCGAATACCTGCTGCCGGGCTGGCTGATAGCACTGCGTGCCGAACGGCCGGACACCGCGGTCTCGCTGCTCGCCGGAAACTCGGCGGCGGTCGCGGGGCGGCTGCTCGTCGGCGAGGCCGACCTCGGATTCGTGGAGGGCCTGTCCGTGCCGGAAGGGCTCGACGGCACGGTCATCGCCCATGACCGCCTGGTTGTCGTGGTCGCCCCGTCCCATGCGTGGGCCCGTCGCCGTACGGCCCTGACCCCGCAGGAACTGGCCGCGACCCCGCTGATCCTGCGCGAGCACGGCTCCGGCACCCGCCAGGTCCTGGACGCGGCCCTCGCCGTGCACGGCGGCCTCGCCCAGCCGCTGCTCGAACTCTCCTCGACGACCGCGGTGAAGGGAGCGGCGGAGAGCGGGGCGGGACCGTGCGTGCTGAGCGAACTGGCGCTGGGCGAGGAGCTGTCCTCCAGGCGCCTGGTCAAGATTCCGATCGCCGGGGTGCGGCTGAGGCGCCAGCTGCGCGCGGTATGGCCCTCGGGTCACCGTCCGACGGGTCCGGCGCGCGATCTGCTGTCGCTGACGGGGCGGGACGCGTAGCGGGGAATATCGTGTCCGGCCCGCGCGCCGGTTCGTCCTGCTGACGCCTCTTTCGAGGCCGCGGCCTCCGCGGTCGCCGGCACCCGCTAAGGCCGCAAGCGCTCGCGGGCACCCGCCCCCGTGGTCCGCGGCGGTGCGAAGTCCTCGGGCGGCGTACGGGCCGGGACCAGCCGGGCCGTCGATGCCGCCACCAGGGCCTGCATCAGCCGTGGGTCGTCGCCCATCTCCGGATGCCACTGCACCCCGAGCACCCATTGAGGTCCCGGCCGTTCGATCGCCTCGATTGTGCCGTCCGCCGCGTGCGCCGAAGCCACGAGTCCCGGTGCGAGCCGTTGTACGCACTGGTGGTGGTAGGTGGGGACGGCTGATTCGCCGGGCACGATCGATGCGCAGAGTGTCCCCGGTACGGTTTTCACCGGGTGTGCGCCGAGGACTCCGGTCGCGCCCAGCGGACCGGTGTGCCCGTCGAGGTGCTGGGTCAGGGTGCCGCCGAGCGCCACATTGAGCAGCTGCATACCGCGGCAGATGCCGAGCAGCGGCGTACCGGACTCCAGCGCGGCCCGGATCAGGGCCAGCTCCCAGGCATCGCGCTCCTGTGCGGGGGGACCGGTCCTGAAGTCGCGCTCCGCTCCGTACAGCGCCGGTTCCACATCGGCGCCGCCCGCGACGACGAGGCCGTCCAGCCGCGCTACCGCGGTCCCGGCCCGGGCGGGGGCGTCCGGCGGGAGCAGGGCGGCCAGGCCGCCGGACTGCTGGACCATCCGCGGGTAGGCGGCCGGGAGGAGGGTGGCGGGCAGCTCCCAGACACCCCAGCGGGCCACGGGCTCCAGATAGGTGGAGACGCCGATGAGAGGTTCGGACACGGGGCGGTCCCTCCGGTCGGCCGCCTGCGCGGGCGGGCTCGGTTCCATGGTTTCAATGGTGGCAGAGAATACCTTTATGTTTCCGGAGGCTGTCACCGAGGCGGAACCGGTGGCACGTCGCTCAGGCCAGGAATCCGCGCAGCAGCGCGGCCGTACCCGCACAGTGCTCGCGCATCACCGCGCGCGCAGCCTCCGCGTCCCCGTCGAGAACCGCCTCGACGAGACTCGCGTGCTGATGCTGCGAATGCTCCAGGTTCCGCACGAGCAGCGGTATGCAGTCCAGCAGGTCGTTCACGGTGGCCCGGACAGCCGCGTACTGCGCTGTCAGGGACGCGGAGCCGGAGAGTTCCGCCAGGGTCAGATGGAACAGGGTGTCGCGCCTGCGGTAGTCGGGCAGAGGTGCTTCGTGAGTCGCCGCCAGAGCCGTACGCAGCCGGTCCGCACCCTCGTCCGTCAGCCCCTGCGCGGCGCACAGTCCGGCCGCCCCGGCCTCCAGCACCTCGCGGAAGCGCAGCACGTCCTCGATGTCGACCGACTCCACCTTCCGGCGCAGCTCGTCCTCGCCGGGGCTGCCGGTGCGGGGCAGCACGAACGTGCCGCCGTACCGCCCACGCCTGCTCTCCACCAGGCCCTGGTCCTGCAGGACCTTCAGTACCTCGCGCAGCGTGACCCGGCTGATCCCCAGCAGCTCGGCCAGCTCGCGCTCGGCCGGCAGCCGCCCGCCGCCGGGCACCAGCCCGAGCCTGACCACCTGGAGGATCTGCTCCAGCGCCTCCTCGAAGCCGTTCCCCGCCCGGACGGGCCGCAGTACGGGCATCAGGCGGTCGGTGAACTCGCTCTCCGCGGCCACGTCCCGTCCCCCTTCACAATTAATGGTTTTCTCGCATACCTTAAGCCTTCCGGCTGACCGAAGGAGGAGTATCCCGTGGCAGACCGAACACCACCGCTGGGGATCGAGGAGCTGCGCGTCCTCGTCAGAAGCGGTGAGATCGACACCGTCGTCCTCGCCTTCCCCGACATGCAGGGACGGCTGCAGGGAAAACGGTTCGCTGCCCGCTTCTTCCTCGACGAGGTCGTGGAGCACGGCACCGAGGGATGCAACTACCTGCTCGCCGTCGACACCGACATGAACACCGTCGACGGATTCGAGATGTCCTCCTGGGAGCGCGGCTACGGCGACTTCGCCATGCACGCCGACCTTTCCACCCTGCGCCTGGTGCCCTGGAACGAGGGCACGGCCATGGTCATGGCCGATCTCACCCAGGAGGACGGCTCGCCCGTCGCCGCCGCGCCCCGCCGGATCCTGAGCCGCCAGCTGGAACGCCTGGCCGAGCACGGCTACACGGCCCATGTCGGCACCGAGCTCGAATTCATCGTCTTCAAGGACACCTACGAACAGGCCTGGGACCGCAACTACCGCGATCTGACCCCGGCCAACCAGTACAACGTCGACTACTCCGTCCTCGGCACCGGCCGCGTAGAGCCGCTGCTGCGCCGTATCCGCAACGAAATGGCCGCCGCGGGTCTCACCGTCGAGTCCGCGAAGGGCGAGTGCAACCCCGGCCAGCACGAGATCGTGTTCCGTTACGACGAGGCCCTGGTCACCTGTGACCAGCACGCCGTCTACAAGACCGGCGCCAAGGAGATCGCCGCCCAGGAGGGCGTCGCACTCACCTTCATGGCCAAGTTCAACGAGCGCGAGGGCAACTCCTGCCACATCCACCTCTCACTCCGGTCCACCGACGAGGCCGGGCACAGCGTGATGGCGGGCGAGGACGGCGGCATGTCACCGGTGATGCGCCACTTCCTCGCCGGACAGCTGGCCGCCCTGCGCGATTTCTCCCTCCTCTACGCACCGAACATCAACTCCTACAAACGCTTCCAGCCGGGTTCCTTCGCCCCGACCGCCGTCGCCTGGGGCCACGACAACCGCACCTGCTCGCTCCGCGTCGTCGGCCACGGCCGCTCGATGCGCTTCGAGAACCGGCTGCCCGGCGGTGACGTCAACCCGTACCTCGCCGTCGCCGGACTGATCGCAGCGGGCATCCACGGCATCGAGAAGGGTCTCGAACTCCCCGAGCCGTGCGGGAGCAACGCCTACACCGCCGACTACGACCACGTCCCCACCACGCTGCGCGAGGCCGCCGAACTCTGGGAGAGGAGCGAGATCGCCAGGGCGGCCTTCGGCGACGACGTCGTCGCGCACTACCGCAACATGGCCCGCGTCGAGCTCGAAGCCTTCGACGCCGCAGTGACCGACTGGGAGCTCCGCCGCTCCTTCGAACGCCTGTGAGGCACCCCGTGACCACGCCCGACCACCCGGTGGAACACCACGTACTCAACCCGGCGACGGAGGAACTCCTCGCCACCGTCCCGTCCACCACCGCCGCCGAGGTCGACGCGGCAGTCGTCCGGGCCGCAGCCGCCCAGCGCACCTGGGCCGCCCTCGCCCCCGCCGACCGCGCCAGGCTGCTGCGCCGCTTCGCCACCGCCGTCGACGGCGAAGCCGAACAGCTGGCCCGACTGGAGGTCCAGGAGGCCGGCCACACCCTCAACAACGCCCGCTGGGAAGCGGCCAACGTCCGCGATCTGCTCGACTACGCCGCCGGGGGAGTGGAACGACTCGCCGGCCGGCAGATCCCCGTCCCCGGCGGACTCGACATCACCCTCCTCGAACCCCTCGGCGTCATCGGTGTGATCGCACCGTGGAACTTCCCCATGCCGATCGCCGCCTGGGGTCTCGCCCCCGCCCTGGCCGCCGGCAACGCCGTACTCCTCAAGCCCGCCGAGACGACCCCGCTCACCGCCCTGCGGCTGGCCCGGCTCGCCCTGGACGCGGGGCTTCCCGACCACCTTCTCCAGGTGCTGCCGGGTGCGGGCGACGTGACCGGAAACGCCCTGGTCGAGCACCCCGGCGTCGCCAAGATCGTCTTCACCGGCTCCACCCGGGTCGGCAAGCAGATCATGGCCAAGTGCGCCGACCGCGTGAAGCGGCTCACCCTCGAACTCGGCGGCAAGAGCCCCAACATCGTCTTCGCCGACGCCGACATCGAAGCCGCCGCAGCCGCCGCACCCATGGCGTTCCTGGACAACGCCGGCCAGGACTGCTGCGCCCGCACCCGCATCCTGGTCCAGCGATCCGCGTACGACCGCTTCCTGGAACTGCTGGCCCCCGCAATCGAATCGGTCGTGGTGGGCGACCCGTCCGACGAGAACACCCGGATGGGCCCGCTGATCTCCCGGGCGCAACTGGAACGGGTGCGCAGTTACGTCCCCGAGGACGCGACCGCCCTCAGCGGCAAAGCACCCGAAGGGCCCGGCTTCTGGTTCCCGCCGACCGTCCTCACCGACGTCCGCCCGGACTCACCCGTCGCCACCGAAGAGGTATTCGGGCCGGTCGCCGTCGTTCTTCCCTTCGAGGACGAGGCCGACGCCGTCCGGCTCGCCAATGCGACGGAGTACGGCCTCGCCGGGTCGATCTGGACCCGCGACGTGGGCCGCGCACTGCGTGTCTCGCAGTCGGTCCGGGCCGGGAACCTCTCCGTCAACTCCCACTCCAGCGTCCGCTACTGGACCCCGTTCGGCGGCTACAAACAGTCCGGACTCGGCCGCGAACTCGGCCCTGACGCGCTTGCCGCATTCACCGAAACCAAGAACGTCTTCATCAGCACGGAGGCCTGAGCCAGCATGACCACCACCGACAGCGAGAACATCTGCCGCCGCCTGGTCGGCCGCACCGCCGTCATCACCGGAGCCGCCAGCGGCATCGGCCTGGCCACCGCACGCCGCCTGGCGTCGGAGGGCGCTCGTGTCGTCTGCGGCGACATCGACGAGAACGCGGGCAAGGCCGCGGCCGAGGAGGTCGGCGGCACGTTCGTGCGCGTCGACGTCACCGACCCCGAACAGGTCGAGGCGCTTTTCAAGACCGCGTTCGACACCTACGGCTCCGTCGACATCGCCTTCAACAACGCGGGCATCTCCCCGCCCGACGACGACTCCATCCTCACCACGGGGCTGGAGGCGTGGAAGCGCGTCCAGGACGTCAACCTCACCTCCGTCTACCTCTGCTGCAAGGCCGCCCTGCCCTACATGCGCCGCCAGCGCCGTGGCTCGATCATCAACACCGCGTCCTTCGTCGCGATCCTCGGAGCGGCCACCAGTCAGATCTCCTACACCGCGTCCAAGGGCGGCGTCCTCGCCATGTCCCGCGAACTCGGTGTGCAGTTCGCCCGCGAAGGCATCCGGGTCAACGCGCTGTGCCCGGGACCGGTCAACACCCCGCTGCTCCAGGAGCTGTTCGCCAAGGACCCGGAACGCGCGGCCCGCAGGCTCGTGCACATCCCGGTCGGGCGGTTCGCCGAAGCCACGGAGATCGCGGCAGCCGTCGCCTTCCTCGCGAGCGACGACTCCTCGTTCGTCAACGCCACCGACTTCCTCGTCGACGGCGGTATCTCGGGGGCGTACGTCACACCGCTCTAGAGTTCCACCGCCAACAGGGGCTCGTCGGGATCCCGTCGGAGGCAAAACCCTGGAGTGATGGGATGAGCAACGCGACACCGCCCGGCTGGTATCCGGACGCCGCGACACCGGGCACCGAGCGGTGGCGGGACGGTACGGCATGGGCCGCGCATACCCGCCCGATCGTCTCCGTACCCCAGCAGTCCGGGCCGCCCGAGCCAGTCGCGAACGCGTACGGGAACGGCGGCGGCAGTGCGGCGACCGGTGGCGGCACCCGGATCGTCGCGCTCGCCGTGGCCGGACTGGCCGTCGTCGGCGCAGCCGTCACCGGAGCCGTACTGCTGGGCAGGGGCGACGGCGGTACGCAGCCGAAGGCCCGGCCGAGCAGTTCCGCGCCGTTCCCCACCGCGGACCAGGACTCCCCGTCGCCGAGGCGATCCGGCCGATCGACGACAGCGGGACGAGCGGCGGCGTGGGCAGCTCGGTCGCCCCCTGAGCTCAGAGGAACGTACGGCCCTCGCCGCGGTACGTCGGCACGGCCGCTGTCACCCGGTCACCCTCGATCAGCTGCAACTCGTCGAAGCGTTCGCACAGTTCACCGGCCTTCGCGTGCCGGAACCACACCTTGTCGCCGATCAGCAGATCGTCGGCCGGGGCGCCGAGCAGCGGGGTCTGCACCTCGCCCGGCCCCTCCTGCGGGTCGTAGCGCAGTCCCTCCGGCAGATACGGGACGGGCAGCCGGTCCGCACCCGCGGGCCCGGACGCCGGATAGCCGCCACCGAGGACCGTCACCACACCCACACCCGGCCGACGCACCACCGGCTGGGCGAACAGTGCCGCCGGGCGCGCCGTGAACGACGTGTAGTTGTCGAACAGCCGCGGTACGTAGAGCCCCGATCCCGCCGCGATCTCGGTCACCGCGCGCTCCGCCGCGGTGTGCTGCACACTGCCGGTGCCGCCGCCGTTCACGAACTCCAGGTCCGGCGCCACCGCCCGCACCGCCCGCACGACCTCGGCCCGCCGGGCGGCCAGCTCCTTGCGGCCCGCGGCCTGCATCAGCCGGATCGCCCTGGAGCGCAGCGGCCGTCCCGCGACCGAATCCCCGACCCCGGCGATATGACCCTCGTACGCCATCAGACCCACCAGCCGGAAGCCGGGCCTGCGCGCCACCGAGCGTGCCAGCTCGGCCAGTTGGGCGGGGGAGCGCAGCGGTGAACGCAGGGCGCCGATCCTGATCCGTCCCCCGAGCAGCTGCAGTGAGGTGTCCAGCTCCAGACAGACCCGGATCTCCTCGCGGCCACCGGCCCGTGCCGCGTCGATCAGCTCCAGCTGTGCGTGATCGTCCACCATCACCGTCACGGCGGCGGCCAGCTTCGGATCGGCGGCCAGCTCCGCGAAGGCGGACCGGTCGGCCGACGGATAGGCCAGCAGTACGTCGTCGAAACCGGCCCGCGCCAGCCACAGCGACTCGGCCAGTGTGAACGACATGATCCCGGCGAACCCGGGCCGCGCGAGCACCCGCTCCAGCAGGGCCCGGCAGCGCACGGACTTGCTTGCCACCCGGATCGGCTTCCCTGCGGCCCGGCGGACGAGGTCGTCGGCATTGGCATCGAACGCATCGAGATCGACGATGGCGATCGGGGCGTCCAGATGAGCGGTGGCCCGTTCGTAACGGGTCCGGTCAGCAGCGCGGGCAGTCATGGCCGCAGCTTGCCAGACGGCCGTACCGCTGGGTAGGGGGATGATCTGCGCAGATCGTCCAGGGGCAGGGCGTCCCGCTCCCACCGGGGCCGTTCCACCCCGTAGAGTGACGGGCGCGCGGCAACCAACGGGCCTGCCTGTGACGTCGATCCGCGCGCGGTACGGAAAAGGACCAGGGGGGTGGATGAGTACCGAGGCGCAGCGCGCTCCAGTCCCGCCCCGCCCCACGACGACCCCACCACCGGCGCCCGCGCACCCCGCACAGGCCCCTTCCGCGACCTCCGCGAGCGTGCCCGTTCCGCCGCGCCCGAAGACACCACCGCCCGCAGTGCCTGCGCCGGTGCCCGGCCCAGCGGCGCCGGTGGGACCGGCCGCCCCGGTATCGATGCCCGCACCTCAGCGGCAGGAGCCGGACCCGAAGCCGGTCGTGCCCCCTCAGCCGACGCACCCCTCAGCAGTCCCGCCCGTGGAGACCACAGCGCGGCTGCGGCCCGTGCCCTCGGCTCCCGTGCCCGCCGCGCCTGCGCCCGCCACCACCCCGCCCCGCCCCGAGCAGCCGCCCGCCGCGACCCGCAGGCGGCCCATCGGAGCCGTGGACCTCACCCCGCGTCCAGGGGCGACCCCGCCACCGCCCGGGCAGGTGCACGTCCCGCACGCGTACCCGCAGCCGCACCCGTACCGCCATCCGCTCCCCGAGGCACCCGTGGAGACCACCACCCGGCTGCGCCCCATCCGTACCCGCCACCCCGTCAGGACCGCGACCGCCGCCGCCTGCGTCGTCCTCGGGCTCGGACTGATCGGCGGCGCGGCCACCGGTGCCTGGCTCACCAGCGACTCCTCGGCCGACCCCGCCGCCCACAGCGCCTACACCGTGGGCCGCTCGGCCTGGCACAGCGTCCCAGTGGACACCCTCTTCCCGCGCACGCTCAACGGCGACGGAGCGGGGCCCGGCGGTGCCGACCGGGTCTGGACCCGGGTCGGCGTCGCCCCGGACAGCGGCTGTACGCCGGCCCTGGACCCGCTGCTGGCCAGGACACTCGGCCCGGTCGGATGCGAGCGCATGCTCCGCGCCACCTACACCGACGCCACCAGCAGCAGTGTCACCACGGTCGGGGTGATCTTCACCCAGGCCGACACCGAGGCCATGAGAGCGCTGAGCACCCGCTTCACCGACCAGCATCTCGACCGGCGCACCGACCTGATGCCCCGTACGTACCCCGTCAAGGGCACGGTCGCCGCCGGGTTCGGCGACCGGCAGCGCGCCAGCTGGACCGTCCATGTACTGACCGAGGTGCCCGTCGTCGTGTTCGCCGTCTCCGGGTTCGCCGACGGGCGTACGGTCACCGATCCGCAACCCGTCGCCAAGGCGATGGCCGCGAACGCCACCACGGCCGCCGCCCAGGCCGGGCTCGGCCACGAGGCCAAGGGAATCGCCGACGGGATCGAGCGCGGCCTGCGCCGGACCGTCACCGACCTCACGGAGAAGCCGGAATGAGCCGCCGCACCCGCCGCCACCGCCGCGCCCTGGGTGCGGTCTGCGCCGCCACCGCGTTCGTGCTCCTGCCCGCGGCGCCGGCCAGGGCCGATGCCATCCGGGACCAGCAGTGGGGCCTTCAGGCGCTCCACACCGATCAGGCGTGGCGGACCACCAAGGGCAGGGGGATCACCGTCGCCGTCGTCGACACCGGGGTCGACGGCAGCCTCCCCGACCTGGCTGGCCAGGTGCTGCCCGGCAAGGACATGATCGGCTTCGGTGCCGGCCGCGGCGATCGGTCCTGGGCCCGGCACGGCACCGCGATGGCTGGGATCATCGCAGGTCACGGCCATGGTGCAGGAAGCGGCGACGGAGTGCTGGGCATCGCGCCCGAGGCGAGGATCCTCCCGGTCCGGGTGATCCTCGAAGCCTCCGATCCGGCCCGTGCCAAGGCCCGGGAGTCGCGCGGTACGGCCCTCGCCGACGGCATCCGCTGGGCCGCCGACCACGGCGCCGACGTCATCAACCTCTCGCTCGGCGACGACAGCGAGTCGGCGCACCCCGATTCGGGCGAGGACGCCGCCATTCAGTACGCGCTGAAGAAGGGGGCCGTCGTCGTCGCCTCGTCGGGCAACGGAGGCGAGAAGGGCGACCACATCTCGTACCCCGCCGCGTACCCCGGCGTGATCGCGGTCGCCGCCGTCGACCGGTACGGCACACATGCCGCGTTCTCCACCCGACGCTGGTACGCCACCGTCAGCGCCCCCGGAGTCGACATAGTCGTCGCCGCCCCCGACCATCAGTACTACGTGGAGTGGGGCACCTCCGCCGCCTGCGCGTTCGTCTCGGGCGCGGTCGCGCTGGTCCGTGCCGCACATCCAGGACTGACGCCCGCCCAGATCAAGCAACTGCTCGCGGACACGGCCCGCAGCGCCCCGGCGTCCGGCCGTGACGACGCCCACGGGTACGGCATCGTCGACCCCGCCGCGGCGATCAAGGCCGGAGCCGAGCTCCGTCCCGCCGGCCTGCGTGCCGATTCCGCCGAGGCCGGATACCGAAAGCGGTACTTCGGCCCCGGCCCCAGCCCCGAGCACCATGACAGCAGCCCCGCAGGCTGGCTCGCCCCCGCCGCGGGCGGCCTCGGAGCGGTCCTGCTGGCTCTGGCCGTGGTGCTGTGGCGCGGCAGGGGCAACAGGCCGGCCACCGTACGGCGCTGAACGCGGCTCCAGCAACGCTCGGGCCGCGCTCACCGGGCGGCGTCGAGCACGCCCACCGCCGCCTTCGCCACCGACTCCACGAGCGCGATCCCCGTCTCCTTCGTCCGCTGCCCGCCCGAGAGCACCGCCACCAGATAGGTGCGGCCGTCCGCACTCACCCGCCCGATGCTGTTGATGTCCCACAGCCCGGTCGTCGTCCGGGGCATCCAGCCGTTCTTCAGCGCCCAACTGCTGCCCGCCGCCGACACCCCCCACTGCTGGTCGGCCTCGACCTGCCCCATCAGCCGCTGCAGATAAGTACGGGAACCCTCGCTCAGCTCCGATTCCGTACCGAACACCGCTTTCAGCAAAATCAGTTGATCTGCCGCCGTGGTCTGGGTCAGCCCCCACGCGTGCGCCGCCGTCGTCCCGGTCAGGCCCAGGCGTTCATTGGCCGCGTCGAGTGCTTTTGCCCCGCCGATCGCCCGCAGCAGCGCGGTGGCGGAGGCATTGTCGCTCCGCTCGATCATGGCCCTCGCGTGGCCGTGCTCGCCGTCGGTGAGCGCGCGCTTCTCGTCCTGGGCCCTGAGCAGCAGCGCCGCGAGTATGTCGACCTTGACGATGCTGGCGGTGTCGTACGCCCCGTCCCCGTAGACCGCCCGCGCCCCGATCCCGGTGTCCAGCACCGCGACGGACACCTCCGCGTCACCTACGTCGGTCAGCAGCGGCTCCACCGCCGCGGCCAGCGCCGCGTCGAGATCCACCGTCGGCTCCTCACTCGTCGTTGCCGGGACCGGAGTGCTCCCGGCGGCCGGTACGGACGATACGGACGCCGTGGCGCGGGGAGCGTGATCCGACGACCGGCCGGCCAGATAGATGCCACCCGCGGCCGAAGCCGCCAGCAGGAGCACGGCCGTCACGGATGCGGACAGGGCGGAGCCGCGGAATCTGTTTCGGGACATGCCCCGGACGCTAGGAACGGCACCTGAGGACAGGCTGGGTCCGACCTGTTGCCAGGGTAAGAAACCCCCGGTTGCCGGGGTAAGAAACCCCCAGTTGCCGGGGTAAGAAACCCCCAGTTGCCGGGGTGAGAAACCCCAGGCACTACGCTCGCCCTGTGGCGCTGAAGAACATTCCGGACCCCGGTTACTCCGACGACGACGGCACGGCCTCCCCGGCCCTGACCGCGGCACTCGCCGCCTGGGCCGAGGACAGGAAGGCCATCGGCCCGGTACTCGAAGCTCTCAAGGGTGCCCGTCTCCTGGTCCCTGTCGTCGCCGTCCTGGGGGAGGTGGAGGAGGACGAGAAGGGGCTGCGTCGCGAGAAGACCAGTGACATGGCCGTCCCCACCCTTCAGGCGGGGGACCGTCGCGCCCTGCCCGCCTTCACCTCGACCGCCTCGCTGGCCCGCTGGGATCCGCAGGCCCGCCCCGTCGCCGTCCCCCTGCATCAGGCGCTTCAGGCCGCCGCGCACGAGAAGGCGGACACGGTCGTCCTCGATCTCGCCGGCCCGGTCGCATTCGAGCTGACCGGCTCCGCACTGCTCGCCCTCGCCGAGGGCCGCACCAGCGCCGATCCGCTGGACGACCCCGCGGTCACCGCGGCGGTACGGGACGCGGTCGCCGCCGAGCCCGCGGTGCTCCGCGCCCACCTCGGCCCCGGCCGGGCAGACGGCACCCTGGCCCTCGTCCTCGCACCCGATGCCGACCCCGCCGACGCGGCCCGCCGGGTCGCGGAACTGCTGGCGGCCGACGACGTCCTGCGCGCCCGCCTGGTGCGCGGCCTGGACCTGGCGCTGCTCCCGGCCGATGCGACCACGCCCGGTGAGGCCCTGTTCACGCGCTGATCCCCGAGTCGGCCGCCGACTCGAAGTGCGGACGGCCGTCTCGTACCGGGTGGCCCAGCTGCTGGGCCCCGTCCGACGTCGGCGCGACGACGTGAGCCCCCTGCCCGGGAAGGGCGGGGGGCTCACGGTCGCCGTAAGTCGTAAGTCGTAAGAAAGGGAAGGCTGGCGGGCTCAGCCGAAGACGGGACCGGTGTACTTCTCGCCGGGGCCCTGGCCGGGCTCGTCCGGTACGAGCGATGCCTCGCGGAACGCCAGCTGCAGGGACTTCAGGCCGTCACGCAGCGGAGCCGCGTGGAAGGAGCTGATCTCGGTGGTGCTGGCGTCCAGCAGGCCGGCCAGCGCATGCACCAGCTTGCGGGCCTCGTCGAGGTCCTTGTGCTCGTCGCCTTCCTCGGTCAGCCCGAGCTTCACGGCGGCGGCACTCATCAGATTGACCGCGACCGTCACGATCACCTCGACCGCGGGCACCTCCGCGATGTCGCGGGCCATGTCGTCGAAGCCGGGGGAATCGGTGGTGGGGGTCGCGTCACTCATGCGCCATACGATAGGCCCACTCCGGTGCCGCCCTTTCTGCGGGAGCGGTGGGCGAGCGCCGGTTCGCGCACGCCCGGGGGAGCTGCTAACCTTGTGTAACGACCGGCTGGGTACCTATGTGCTCGGCCCACAAGTGGAGGCTCCGATCTCCCACCTGACCATCCTCCGGGACGGCAGGTCACCGGTCAGGTGGCGCCCATCGTTCCGTACGGACGATGGAGCCGCCCGATGCGCCCCGCGGTTGACCGCGGCGGTGTTCCGGTTTTCCAGGAGCCCCGCCTGTGTCCCGTCCGGGGCATTTTTGATGCGCTGGTGCGGTTGGTCTCACGAAACAGACGTTACGTGGCTGTCCGCCAGGCGGCCGCGTGGTGCTACCGAGGAGGATCCATCAGCGCCGAGCCCCGCATCAACGACCGGATTCGCGTTCCCGAGGTGCGACTTGTCGGTCCCAGCGGCGAGCAGGTCGGGATTGTTCCGCTTGCCAAGGCCCTGGAACTCGCACAGGAGTACGACCTCGACCTGGTCGAGGTGGCGGCGACCGCCCGTCCGCCCGTGTGCAAGCTCATGGACTACGGGAAGTTCAAGTACGAGTCGGCCATGAAGGCCCGTGAGGCGCGCAAGAACCAGGCGCACACGGTCATCAAGGAGATGAAGCTCCGGCCGAAGATCGACCCGCACGACTATGACACCAAGAAGGGTCACGTCGTCCGGTTCCTCAAGCAGGGCGACAAGGTCAAGATCACGATCATGTTCCGTGGTCGTGAGCAGTCCCGCCCCGAGCTGGGCTTCCGACTGCTTCAGCGTCTCGCTTCGGACGTGGAGGAACTCGGCTTCATCGAGTCCAACCCGAAGCAGGACGGCCGGAACATGATCATGGTTCTGGGCCCGCACAAGAAGAAGACCGAAGCCATGGCCGAGGCCCGCGAGGCCCAGGCCGCCCGCAAGGCGGAGCGTCAGGGTTCCACCCCCGACGCCGAAGCTGCGGGCGAGGCTGCCGAAGCGCAGTCCGAGGCTCCGGCCGAGACACCTTCCGAGGCGTGACCTCAGGGGCCGCTACCCAGGCGGCCCCGGGTCTCCCCGGAATTCCCACCAAGATCTGACGCCCCTGCTGTCCGGTGCCCGCACCGCGAGGGGCGCCACTGACGAGGAGAGAACGGCGCGATGCCGAAGAACAAGACGCACAGCGGTGCCAGCAAGCGCTTCAAGATCACCGGCTCCGGCAAGGTGCTCCGCGAGAAGGCCGGCAAGCGCCACCTGCTCGAGCACAAGTCGTCCAAGAAGACCCGCTCGCTGACCGGCACGGTCGTCGTGGCTCCGGCCGACGCCAAGAAGATCAAGAAGCTTCTCGGCAAGTGAGGTTCGGCCCCCGGTGAATCCGGGGGCACGACCTCGATCACACCGGGACCAATTCGTTTCCGGGCCGTGTGAGTCCAACCACGGCCCCGCTACAAGGAGTTAACAAGTGGCACGCGTCAAGCGGGCAGTCAACGCCCACAAGAAGCGCCGGGCAATCCTCGAGGCCGCCAGCGGTTACCGCGGTCAGCGCTCGCGCCTGTACCGCAAGGCCAAGGAGCAGGTCACCCACTCCCTGGTCTACAACTACAACGACCGCAAGAAGCGCAAGGGCGACTTCCGTCAGCTGTGGATCCAGCGCATCAACGCCGCTGCCCGCCAGAACGGCATGACGTACAACCGCCTCATCCAGGGTCTGAAGGCCGCCAACATCGAGGTGGACCGCAAGATCCTGGCCGAGCTCGCGGTCAACGACGCCAACGCGTTCGCCGCCCTCGTCGAGGTTGCCCAGAAGGCCCTCCCGAGCGACGTCAACGCCCCGAAGGCCGCCTGATCCAGGTCGCACTTCTTGGCTTCTGAGCCGGACCCGCAGGCGCTCGTCGTCTGCGGGTCCGGTGCGTTGCACGACATGTTCCGTACGTCCGTCACCTCCGTATGCAGAGAGGCTCGCCGCCGACCATGGGCACCCCCGAACTGATCTCCCCGCGATCGCCGCGCGTCACCGCCGCCCGGCGGCTGGCCAAGCGCAACTTCCGCGGCAAGGAGCGCAGGTTCATCGCCGAGGGGCCACAGGCCGTGCGCGAGGCCGCCGGGCACCGCGGCAGCGACGGCGAGGCGACGCTGATCGAGCTGTTCGCCACCGTCGAGGCGGCCGAGCGGTACGCCGACATCGTCGATGCCGCCCACGCCGCCGGTGCCCGGGTGCACCTCGCGGACGGCGATGTGCTCGCCGATGTGTCGCAGACCGTCACCCCGCAGGGCCTCATCGGTGTCTGCCGCTTCCTCGACTCGCCGTTCGACGCGATCCTCGCCGCGAAGCCGAAGCTGGTCGCCGTCCTCGCCCACGTACGCGACCCGGGGAACGCCGGTACGGTGCTGCGCTGCGCCGACGCCGCGGGTGCCGACGCCGTCGTGCTCACCGATGCCTCGGTGGATCTCTACAACCCCAAGTCCGTCAGGGCCTCGGTCGGCTCGCTCTTCCATCTGCCGGTCGCCGTCGGTGTTCCGGTGGAGCAGGCCGTGCAGGGGCTGAGGGACGCGGGCGTACGGATTCTCGCCGCCGACGGAGCGGGCGACGACGACCTCGACGACGAGCTCGACGCGGGGACCATGGGCGGGCCGACCGCGTGGGTCTTCGGCAACGAGGCCTGGGGCCTGCCGGAGGAGACCCGGGCGCTGGCCGACGCCGTCGTGAGGGTGCCGATCCACGGCAGGGCGGAGAGCCTCAATCTGGCGACGGCGGCGGCCGTCTGCCTGTACGCCTCCGCACGGGCCCAGCGCCCGCGCCGCTAGTCCACGGCCGCGGTCCTGGCCCGCAGGGCCACCGCGACCAGTGCCGCGTCGTCGGGGCGCCGGACGTCGCGGCCGGTCAGCTCGTGGAAGCGGGCGAAGCGGTGCTGGACCGTGTTGCGGTGGCAGTACAGCGCGGCCGCTGTGTCCGCGATGGAGCCGCTGCCGCGCAGATGCTCGGTGACGGTCTCCAGCAGACGTGTCGCCTCCGTCGCCGACACTCCGGGGCCGTCGAGACCACCCAGCACATCGGCGGCCAGATCCGTGCCGAAGTCCCCGGCCCGCCGCACCAGCACATCCAGCCAGCTGTCCTCCAGCAGCCTCGGTGAACGGGCGTCCGGCGGCAGCATCTGCGCCGTCGCGATGGCCAGCACAGCCGCCCTGGGCACCGCTGCGAGCCCGTTCGCCTGCGGCGAGACACCGCACGGGGTGGACGCGAGCCGGACCAGCACCGACTGCCACGTGGTGCGCCGGCCCAGCTCCACCACCAGCACTGCGTCCCCGCCGACCGCCTGGTACTGCACCGGAGCACCCGCCGCGCGCAGCGCCGTCGCCGCCCGGTGCAGCCCCGAACCCTCCGCCGCCGGGGCCGCCGCGCACAGAAACGTGCCCGCGCCGTCGAAGCCCAGGGCCAGCGCCGCGTTCCGTACCACCGTCGGGTTGTGGCCCTCGCTCTCCAGCAGCCGGGAGAACCACATCCGCCGCTCGTCCTCCTGGCGCCGGCCCATCTCCAGAACCGTGCGCTGATACGCCGTCATGATGCCCGTGACATGGGACTCGACGGCCTCCCACACGTGGTACGCGGACGTCACCAGCTCCGCCATGTCCTCCTGGTCCGCGCGCTGGACCAGCGCCGCCCACACCACCCGGAAGTCCAGCCGGGCCGCTTCCAGCAGCGAGTCCAGCGGGACGCCCTGGCGGGCCCGCTGCTCACCCACGCGCTGCGACACCCCGGCGATGTGCACGGGCACCGGGAGCTGCGCCACCGTACGCAGCAGCAGCTCGAACGCCTGCCAGGCGGAGCTGCGGAAATCGGCGTCCGGTACCCGGTCCGCATAGGCGCTCCGGACCGGATTGATCATCTCCATCCACTGGCCGATCAGACCGTCGATGTTGTCCAGGCACTGGCCCGCGAGCTCGGCGATCCGACGGGACGGGGGAGGGAAACCGGAATCCGGAGTGTGCATATGACCAATGTAAGGGGCTGTACGGGTGATGTTTCGACGTTGGATCTGTGCTCGTTGCCCTTGAAGCTGAGGCAATCCGGAATCCCCCTCCGGGCCCACCGCATTCAGGGAGGTCCTGGCAGTGCATCTGACGCCTCGCGAGCAGGAGCGTCTCCAGCTGTTCACCGTCGCCGAACTGGCCCGCCGCCGCAGGGCGCGCGGCCGGCGGCTGAACACGCCGGAGGCCATCGCGCTGATCTGCGACGAGGTGCTGGAAGCCGCCTGGGACGGGCTCGGTCTGGACGAAGTGATCGAGGTGGGCCGCTCCGTGCTCACCGAGGCCGACGTGATGGACGGCGTGGCCGACATCGTCACCGCCGTGCAGGTCGAGGCGCTCTTCCCGAGCGGCACCGCCCTCGTCGCCGTCGACCGGCCGATCGGCCCGGGGACACCCGACACCGCACCCGGTGCCGTACGGACCGCCCCCGATCCGGTCCGGATCAACGAGGGACGTCCGCGCACCACCCTCACCCTCCGCAACACCGGTGACCGTACGGTGTTCGTCTCCTCGCACTATCCGCTGCACGAGGTGAACGCGGCCCTGGAGCTGGACCGGGAAGCGGCGCGGGGGCTGCGGCTGGACATCGCGGCCGGCACCGCGCTGGCCTTCGAACCGGGGGAGTCCCGGGTGGTCTCGCTGATCCCCCTCTCCCGTCACCCGCAGCACGCCCAGTCCGAGGAGCAGCGCGCATGACCAGCATCGACCGCCGTACGTACAACGCTCTGTACGGTCCCACCACCGGTGACCGCATCCGGCTCGGCGACACCTCCCTCTGGGTCGAGGTCGAGGCCGACGACGGCACCCCCGGCGACGAACTGCTCGGCGGCTGCGGCAAGACCGTACGCGACGGGCTGCTGGCCTCGCCCCGCTCCGACCGGGACTCCGCCCTCGACATGGTGGTCGCCGGGGTCGTCCTCATGGACCCGGTTCTCGGCGTCCGCAAGACCGACATCGGCATCAAGGACGGCCGGATCGTCTCCGTCGGCGGCGTCGGCAACCCGGACGTGATGCCGGTCGAGTACGCCATCGACTCACACACCTCGGTCGTCCCCGGCGAAGGGCTGATCGCCACCCCCGGCATCGTGGACAGCCACGTCCATCTCTCCTCGCCCGAGGTGGCGCCCGCAGCGCTCGCGGCCGGAGTCACCACGCTCGTCGGCATGGGGCTCGGCGGGGTCTGGGAGATCGGCTGCAATCCGGCCCACAATCTGCACACCCTGATGAGCTCCTGGCAGGGCACCCCGCTCAACATCGCGTTCCTGGCCCGCGGTTCGTCCAGCTCCCGCACGCTGCTCGACGAGTCCGTGCTCGCCGGGGCCGGCGGCTTCAAGATCCATGAGGACTTCGGGGCCACCCCGCGCATCATCGACAACTGCCTCGACACCGCCGAGGCCGTCGATCTGCCGGTCGCCCTGCACACCGACTCCATGAACGAGTCCGGCTATCTGCGCGACACCATCGGCTCCACCCGGGGCCGGACCGTGCACGCCTACCACGTGGAGGGCGGTGGAGGTCACCCCGATCTGCTGGAGATCCTCTCCGAGCCGAACATCCTGCCGTCGTCGACCACGCCGACCATCCCGTACACCCCGAACACGGTCGGGGAACTCTTCCCGATGACGATGACCGTGCACCGGCAGAACCACCACTCCGCCAGCGATGTGGAGATCTCCAGGGGCCGTATCCGCGCCCATGCCATCGCCGCCGAGAACGCCCTGCACGACCTCGGCGCGATCTCCATCGTCAACTCCGACTCCATGGGCATGGGCCGCATCGCCGAGACCGTCCGCCGCACCTGGCAGCTCGCCCACCTCCAGGCACTGGCGGCCGGGGAGGGCGGCGTCGAGCATCGCGCCAACCAGCGGGCCCTGCGCTACCTCGCCAAGATCACCCTCAACCCGGCGATCGCCCACGGCCTCGCGCACGAGGTCGGCAGCGCCCAGGTGGGACGCCTCGCCGACCTGGTGCTCTGGCACCCCGCCTACTTCGGCTCGAAGCCCGAACTGGTCATCAAGGCCGGGTTCGTGGCGTGGGGCAACACGGGGTCCGGTTCGGGATCGACCCGGCTGACCCAGCCCCGTACGTACAAGCCCTACTTCGGCGCCCTGGGCCAGGCGCCCGCGCGGCTCTCCCGGATCTTCGTCGCCGAGGCCGCGCTGGCGGACCGGGCCGCCCGGGCGGCGCTGCCCAAGGGACTCACCTACGCGCCGATCCGCGGCTCCCGCGGTCTCACCCGCGCCGACATGCTCCACAACACCGCGACCCCGCACGTCCTGGTGCCCCGCGAACCGGCACCCGTCCTGGTCGACGGCGTCCCCACCGCAGCCCCCGCCGCCGACGCCGTGCCGCTCGCCCAGCTGCACCACCTCGCCTGAGCCCGAAAGACCTTCGCCCGTGAAACTCGATCTGCTGGTCCGCAACGCGAACATCCTGACCCTCGACGACGCCCGGCCCACCGCCCGCACGCTCGGGGCTCTGCACGGCCGCATCGTCGGGCTCGACGAGGAGGTCGAGCACCTCCCTGCCGCACGGGTCATCGACGCGGGTGGTGCCACGGTCGTGCCCGGCTTCAACGACGCCCACTGCCACACCGCGTGGTTCGGCCTCACCCTCACCCAGCTCGACGTCTCCGGCGCACGGGCCGTCGACGAGGTGTACGACGCCGTGGCCGTGTACGCCGCCACGCTGCCCGAGGACGCCTGGGTGATCGGCGCCGGACTCGACCACAACCGCACCGGTGGGCGCTACCCGCACCGCGACGCCCTCGACCGGGCCGCGGGCGGCCGGCGGGTGTGGCTGAAGCACACCTCCGGACACGCCTGCGTCGTCAACACCCCGGTGCTGCGCCTCGCGGGCATCCTGGCCGACGGCTTCACCGACCCGGACGGCGGGGTCGTCTCCCGCGACGAGGACGGCCGGCCCGACGGACTCCTGGAGGAGACCGCCCAGCGCCTCGTGCAGCGGCATGTACTCCCGTACCCCGTGGAGACCGTCGCCGACGCTGTCGGAGCCGCCACCCGGCACTACCTCACCGAAGGCATCACCAGCTTCACCGAGGCCGGCATCGGCGGCGGCTGGATCGGCCACACCCCGGTCGAAATCGCCGCCTACCAGCTCGCCCGCGACACCGGCAGACTCCACACCCGCGCTCAGCTGATGGCCGCCTCCGACGTCCTGCACCCGCTGGTCTCGCACGCCGACGACGGCATCGGCCTCGGGCTCGACCTCGGGATGCGCACCGGCTTCGGCGACGACCGGCTCTCCCTCGGACCCGTCAAGATCTTCCTGGACGGCTCCCTGCTCGGCCGGACCGCCGCCGTCACCGAACCCTTCTGCGGCTGCCCGCACAACGAGGCAGAGGCGGCCAACCCCACCGGATACCTCCAGAACGACGCCGATGCCATGACCGAAACCGTCGTCGCCGCCCACCGCTCCGGCTGGACCGTCGCCGCCCACGCCATCGGTGACCGGGCCGTCGACCTCGCGCTCGACGCATTCGCCCGCGCTCAGCGCGAGCTCCCGCGCCCCGGCGTGCACCACCGCATCGAGCATGCCGGAGTGGTCCGCCCCGACCAGCTCGGCCGGTTCGCCGAACTCGGCGTGATCCCCGTACCGCAGCACAACTTCCTGCCGCCGTTCGGCGACGCCATGGCCGAGTCGCTCGGCGCGCAGCGCACCGCCTGGTCCTACCGGCTGCGCTCGCTGCTCGACCTCGGCCTGCCCGTACCCGGCAGCTCCGACCGGCCTGTCGCCCCCGGCGCCCCGCTGCCCGCCATCCAGGCCATGGTGCAGCGGCGCACCGGCTCGGGCGCCGTGTACGGGCCCGACGAGCGCGTCCCGGTCCTCGACGCCCTGCGCGCCTGGACCGAGGGTTCCGCCCGCGCCACCGGCTGCGGCGGCCGCAAGGGGCGCCTCGTCCCCGGGCAGCTCGCCGACCTCACGATCCTCGACGCCGACCCGCTCCGCACCGATCCGGACCGGATCGGCTCGCTCCAGGTCCTCGCGACCGTCGTCGACGGCGATCCCGTCCACGACCCGCACGGCCTCGCGGCCCAGGCCGCCACCCGCACACCCGTACAGCCCGTTCCCCCGTCCCCTCAAGGCCACCAGGCCCTCCGTCCCCAGGAGAACGTGTGAGCTCGCCCGACATCAAGGACATCCGGCGACTGCTGATAGCCGCCTTCACCGGCACCGCCCTGGAGTGGTACGACTACTTCCTCTACGGCACCGCCGCCGCCCTGGTCTTCAACCGGCTCTTCTTCCCCGAGCTGGACCCGGCCGTGGGCACCATCGCGTCCTTCGTCACCTTCGCCGTGGGCTTCGTCGCCCGACCCATCGGCGCGGCCGTCTTCGGCCACATCGGCGACCGGTACGGCCGCAAGGTCGCCCTGATCATCACCGTGGTGATGATGGGCGTCACCACCGGCTGCATCGGCCTGCTGCCCAGCTACGCCACCATCGGCATCTGGGCCCCCGCCCTCCTCGCACTCCTCCGCTTCCTGCAGGGCATCTCGGTCGGCGGTGAGTGGAGCGGCGCCATGCTGCTCACGCTGGAGCACACCCCGAAGGAGAAGCACGGCAGCTACTCCTCGATCCCGCAGCTCGGCTCGCCCGTCGGCACCCTGATCTCGTCCGGCGCGTTCGCCCTCGTCGGGATGCTGCCCGACGACTCCTTCTACTCCTGGGGCTGGCGCCTGCCGTTCCTC
This sequence comes from Streptomyces sp. NBC_01224, assembly GCF_036002945.1. Classification (NCBI taxonomy): domain Bacteria; kingdom Bacillati; phylum Actinomycetota; class Actinomycetes; order Kitasatosporales; family Streptomycetaceae; genus Streptomyces; species Streptomyces sp. NBC_01224. Next base: position 7,357,083 of record NZ_CP108529.1, read on the forward strand.
GCCGCGTTCCCGCTGCTCGGCTTCGCGCTCTACATGCGGCTGCGGATCGAGGAGTCGCCGGTCTTCCACGCGATGCTCGCCGACGCCGAGAAGAACGGTCCGAAGCCCGCACCGCTCATCGAGGCGTTCCGCCGCACCTGGGGCCGCATGATCATCGGCATCGGCGCGGCCCTGCTCGGCGTCGGCGGCTTCTTCCTGATGACCACGTTCATCATTTCGTACGGCACCGACGAGCTGGGCATCGACAAGTCCGTGATGCTGAACGCCACCGTCATCGGCTCGGTCGTCGAGATCGTCGTGCTCGTCGTGGCGGGGCGGATCGCCGACCGGATCGGCGCCTGGACGGTCTGTGCCATCGGCGGCCTCGTCACGATGGCCGTCGCCTTCCCGGCCTTCTGGCTCGTCGACACCGGCAAGCCCGCACTGGTCTACCTCGGGGTGGGGCTCGGGATCGGCGCACTCTCCATTCCGTACGCCCCCATCGGCGCCGTGGTCTCCGGAATGTTCCCCGAGGCGTTCCGCTACAGCGCCGTCGCGATGTCCTACAACCTCGCCGGCGTCGTGGCCGGATTCGTACCGCTGCTCGCCACCTCGCTGACCGGCGCGGCGAACGGTGCCTCGTGGGGTGCGGCCCTGCTCCTGATGGTGATCGCGGCCTGCACGGCCGCCGGATCGTTCGCCTCCGGATCGCTCATGAGGCGTGAACGGGCGGCCCGGCCGGCCGGGAACCGCGTCGAGGTCGCCGTCTGACCGACACCATGCCCCGTACCCCGCCCAACGGCGGACCGCAGCAGTGCGCCCCCGCAGGGTGTCGCTCCGTCACCGACGACTAGTAGGGTGACGAACTCGGGGGCCCACTGCACCGGTTCGAGAGGTGGGGTACGGGATATGGCTGTCGGCATGAGCAGGCCGCGCGAGACACACGCGGCCGTCGTGCGCGCCGGTGAAGGCCCCGGCACGGCGGGCGAACCGGCCGAAGGGCCGGACCTCGGACCCGTCGATGCGACCGTCGATCCCGACGACCTCCCCGACGGCCTGGTCATCGCAGACGAGACCGGCCGGGTCATCTGCTTCAACTCCGCGGCCGCCCGGATCACCGCCGTGCCCCGGGCCGCCGCTCTCGGCCGCCCCCTGGAGCACGCGCTGCCGCTGGAGGACCTCAAGGGCCGCCGCTGGTGGGCGCTGACCGATCCGTACGGCGGCCTCGCCACCCGAGTCGGTCAGCCCGAGCGCAATCTGCTGCTGCCCGGCGGCCGCGAGGTCCTGGTCTCCGCACGGTACGTACGAGAGCACCCGACCGGTCCCGTACGCCGTCTGGTGATCTCGCTGCGCGGCACCGAGGCCCGCCGCCGCACCGAACGCAGCCACGCCGAGCTGATCGCGATCGTCGCCCACGAGCTGCGCTCCCCGCTGACCTCCGTCAAGGGCTTCACCGCGACCCTCCTCGCCAAATGGGAACGGTTCACCGACGACCAGAAGCGCCTGATGCTGGAGACCGTCGACGCCGACGCGGGCCGCGTCACCCGGCTCATCGCCGAACTGCTCGACATCTCCCGGATCGACTCCGGCCGGCTGGAGCTGCGACGGCAGCCCGTGGACCTCTCCGCCGCCGTCGAACGCCACATCCAGGCCCTCACCGCGAACGGCCAGACCCCCGACCGCTTCCTCGTCCGTACCTGCCAGCCGCTGCCCGCGGTCTGGGCCGACCCGGACAAGGTCGACCAGGTGCTCGGCAACCTGCTGGAAAACGCGGTGCGCCACGGCGAGGGAACCGTCACCATTGAAGTCGCACCCGCACCCGCGAAGAGCGACGAGAAGGGAACGTCCGTCACCGTGAGCGACGAAGGCCCCGGCATCCCCGAGGAGTCGATGGGCCGTGTCTTCACCCGCTTCTGGCGGGGGAGCAAGCGCGGCGGTACGGGCCTGGGCCTCTACATCGTCAAGGGCATCGTCGAGGCGCACGGCGGCACGATCACGGTCGGCCGCGGCCCCGGCGGCGGCGCGGAATTCCGATTTATCCTGCCCGTGAGCACGCCGGCCTACCTGGCCTGAGCAGCCCACGGGCCTCCCACACATCCTGTGACCCTTAGACTCGACCTTTGGCACCTTTGCGTCCTCCAGCCGTCGAGCGGGGCCATGGGGGTCCGGGGATATCCCCCGGTAAGCGCAGTACCAGCCAATCGGAAGCACGGGAAGAGATGTCGGCACCGAACAAGTCGTACGACCCAGTCGAGGTCGAGGCACTGAAACCGGAAGAGATCGAGCGCATGCGGGACGAGGCGTTCGCCGCCTTCGCCGCCGCCGGTGACCTCGACGCGCTCGCCCAGGCGAAGACCGCGCACACCGGTGGTACCTCGCCCCTGTCGCTCGCCAACCGGGAGATCGGCGCACTGCCGCCGCAGGCCAAGGCCGAGGCGGGCAAGCGCGTGGGCCAGGCCCGCGGCGCCGTGAGCAAGGCCCTCGCCGCCCGTCAGGCGGAGCTGGAGGCCGAGCGGGACGCCCGCGTGCTGGTCGAGGAGGCGGTGGATGTCACGCTGCCCTACGACCGCACCCCGGCCGGCGCCCGCCACCCGCTGACGACCTTCATGGAGCGCGTCGCGGACGTCTTCGTGGCCATGGGCTACGAGGTCGCGGAGGGCCCCGAGGTCGAGGCGGAGTGGTTCAACTTCGACGCCCTGAACTTCGTGCCCGACCACCCGGCCCGGCAGATGCAGGACACCTTCTTCGTCCAGGGCGCCGACGGTGCCAAGAACGACGAGTCCGGTGTCGTGCTGCGCACGCACACCTCGCCGGTACAGGCCCGCACCCTGCTCGACCGTGAGCCCCCCGTCTACGTCGTCTGCCCCGGCCGCGTCTACCGCACCGACGAGCTCGACGCGACGCACACCCCGGTCTTCCACCAGATCGAGCTGCTCGCCGTCGACGAGGGCCTCACCATGGCCGACCTCAAGGGCACCCTCGACCACATGGTCCAGGCGCTCTTCGGCCCGGACATGAAGACCCGGCTCCGGCCGAACTTCTTCCCGTTCACCGAGCCGTCCGCCGAGATGGACATGGTCTGCTACGTCTGCCGCGGCGCCTCCGTCGGCAACCCGGACCGCCCCTGCCGCACCTGCGGCAGCGAGGGCTGGATCGAGCTCGGCGGCTGCGGCATGGTCAACCCCAAGGTGCTCATCGCCTGCGGTGTCGACCCCAAGAAGTACAGCGGATTCGCCTTCGGGTTCGGCATCGAACGGATGCTGATGTTCCGCCACAACGTCGAAGACATGCGAGACATGGTCGAGGGTGACGTCCGGTTCACCCGGCCGTTCGGGATGGAGATCTGATGCGCGTCCCGCTTTCCTGGCTGCGGGAGTACGTCGACCTGCCGGCGACGGAGACCGGCCGTGATGTACAGGCCAAGCTCGTCGCCGTGGGTCTGGAGGTCGAGACCGTCGAGCAGATCGGTGCCGGCCTCAAGGGCCCGCTGGTCGTCGGACAGGTACTGACCATCGAGGAGTTGGAGGGCTTCAAGAAGCCCATCCGCTTCTGCACGGTCGACGTCGGCAACGCCAACGGCACCGGCGAGCCGCAGGAGATCGTCTGCGGAGCCCGTAACTTCTCCGTCGGCGACAAGGTCGTCGTGGTCCTCCCGGGCGCCATCCTGCCCGGCGACTTCGCGATCGCCGCACGCAAGACGTACGGCAAGACCTCGCACGGCATGATCTGCTCCACCGACGAGCTCGGCATGGGCGACGACGGCACGCACGGCATCATCGTGCTGCCGCCGGAGCACGAGGTCGGCACCGACGCGATCGAGCTGCTCCAGCTCGTCGACGAGGTCCTCGACATCGCCGTCACGCCGGACCGCGGCTACTGCCTGTCCATGCGTGGCGTCGCCCGCGAGACCGCCATCGCGTACGGGCTGCCGCTGCGCGACCCGGCCCTCCTCGACGTGCCCGCGCCGAACGCGTTCGGCTACCCGGTCAAGATCGCCGACCCGATCGGCTGCGACAGATTCACCGCGCGCACCGTCGTCGGCCTGCAGCCCGAGACACGCTCCCCGATCTGGCTGCAGCGCAGGCTGCAGAAGGCCGGCATGCGCCCGATCTCGCTCGCGGTCGACATCACCAACTACGTGATGCTGGAGCTCGGCCAGCCGCTGCACGCCTACGACCGCACCCGCATCGACGGGCCGATCGGCGTGCGCCGCGCCCAGCAGGGCGAGAAGCTCACCACCCTCGACGGCACGGTCCGCGTCCTGGACGCCGAGGACCTGGTCATCACCGACAACCGCGGGCCGATCGGCCTCGCGGGTGTCATGGGCGGAGCCAACACCGAGATCGCGGACGTCCAGGAAGACACGCACAGCACCACCGAGGTCGTCATCGAGGCCGCGCACTTCGACGCGATCTCGATCGCCCGGACCGCGCGCCGCCACAAGCTGTCCTCCGAGGCGTCCAAGCGCTTCGAGCGCGGCGCCGACCCGCAGGCCGCGGCCGCCGCCGCACAACGCACCGTCGACCTGCTGGTGCTGCTCGCCGGCGGCACCGCCGAGGCCGGGGTCACCGAGGTCAGCGCCCCGTCCGCGCCCCGCACCATCACGATGTCCGCGGACCACCCCGACCGGGTGGCCGGTGTCGCCTACGGCCGCGAGACCGTCGTGCGCCGCCTCCAGCAGGTCGGCTGCGACGTCTACGGGCAGGACGAGCTCCTCGTCACCGTGCCGTCCTGGCGACCCGACCTGAGCGAGCCGAACGACCTCGCCGAAGAGGTCATCCGTCTCGAGGGCTACGAGAACCTCCCGTCCACCCTCCCGACGCCGCCGTCCGGCCGCGGGCTCACCGACCGCCAGCGGCTGCACCGCAGGATCGGCCGGGCGCTCGCCGGAGCCGGCTACGTCGAGGCGCTGAACTACCCGTTCATCGGCGACGCCGTGCTCGACCGGCTCGGGATCGACGCCGACGACGCCCGCCGCCGTACGGTCGAGCTCGTCAACCCGCTCTCCGACGAGGAGCCGGCGATGCGCACCACGCTGCTGCCGGGCCTGCTCGGCGCGCTGCGGCGCAACGACGGCCGTGGCAGCCACGACCTCGCGCTCTTCGAGACCGGCCTGGTCTTCAGGCCGACCGGCAGCGAGACGAAGGCGGTACGGCTGCCCGTCGACCGCCGTCCCACCGACGAGGAGATCGCGGGGCTCAACGCCACGCTGCCGCGTCAGCCGCGCCGCGCCGCGGTCGTCCTGGCGGGCGCCCGCGAGCAGGCCGGCTGGTGGGGCAAGGGCCGTCCGGCCGACTGGGCGGACTCCATCGAGGCCGCTCGTACGATCGCCCGTGAGGCGGGCGTCGAGGTGACCGTCCGGAGCGACCAGCACGCGCCGTGGCACCCGGGCCGCTGCGCCGCGCTGTACGTCACGGCGAACGGCGAGGAGACCCTCTTCGGGCACGCCGGTGAGCTGCACCCGCGCGTCATCAAGGAGCTCCACCTGCCGGAGCGCACCTGCGCCATGGAGGTCGAGCTCGATGTCCTGGAGCAGGCTGTCGACGGCGCGCTCCGGGCGCCCCGGATCTCCGCCTTCCCGGTGGCGACCCAGGACGTCGCGCTGATCGTCGCCGAGAGCGTCCCCGCCGCCGAGGTGGAGCAGGCGCTGCGTGCGGGCGCGGGTGAACTCCTCGAATCGCTGCGGCTGTTCGACGTCTTCACCGGCGACCAGATCGGGGCGGGCCGCAAGTCCCTGGCGTACGCGCTGCGCTTCCGCGCAGCGGACCGCACGCTGACCGTGGACGAGGCCACGGCTGCCCGCGACGCGGCGGTGGCCCTGGCCGCCGAGCGGACGGGCGCGGTACTGCGGGGCGTGTAACGCCTCATCCGGCACACATCATGAAAGAGGGGCGTATCCACTGACCGGATACGCCCCTCCTGTGCTCGCCGAGCGGCACAGAACCGCTCGCGGGCGTTGCCCGCACCGTCCGCGCCGCCACGGAGTGCCGGGCAGGTCGGCGGAGACGGACGGGGCGGGTGCGGGTCGTCGACTGTACGAGGGGGAGCAGACGACCCGGCCGCCTCTTGCGAGACGACTGATTCAACCGATCCGCGCACCGGCGCAACAGAGTGCGCGGCGGGACGGTTCGGGCATTGCGTTCACACCCCGTGTGAATCGTGCTCCACTGGTGCGACACGCCTCGGCGTGCCGAACCACCGGAGGGGCAAATGGGGGCAACGGAGCCCAACATTCTGCTGGAGGCCCTGATCGGGGAGGCGGGCGTCTCCCGGGCGGGCCTCGCCGCGCACATCAACCGGGCCGGCCGTTCCCGCGGACTGTGCCTGCGGTACGAACACACCGCGGTGGCACGCTGGTTGAAGGGGCAGCGCCCGCGCGGCCAGGTGCCGGACCTGATCTGTGAAGTGCTCGGGAACCGGCTGAACAGGTCTCTTTCGCTGGACGACATCGGCATGGCGACCCCGGGCGCCGGCACGGCCGTGCCCGGATCCACGCTCACCGGATTCGTCGAGCGGGCCACCGCGCTGTGGCGTTCCGACGACCAGCAGCGCCCGCACATACTCGCCTCGGCCGCCGTCACGGGCACCACTGCGGTGATGCCTGTCTGGGAGTGGGAGAACCCGCCGGAGGACGTCGACGTCTCCCGCAGCGGCACGACGCGGGTCTGCATGGCCGACATAGTGACCCTGCGCGCGGCCCGTGCCCACTACGAACTGATGTACCGCAGGGCAGGCGGAATCGCGACCCGTTCCCGCATCGTCGGCTTCCTCAACGCCGAGACCGCCCCGCTCCTGCGCGGCGGCTACAGCGACGCGATGGGGCGTCAACTGCACCGGGCGACGGGCGGGCTGGTGGCGGTCGCGGGCATCTGCGCCTACGACTCCGACGCGCACGGGCTCGCCCAGCGCTACTTCCACCAGGCACTGCGGCTGGCCAAGGCGAGCGGCGACCGGGGGCTCGGCGGCTATGTGATCGCCCTGCTGGTCAACCAGTCGCTGTTCCTCGCCGACTACCGGCAGTCGGTGGCCTTCGCGCAGGCGGCGCTACGGGCCGCCGGCCGGCATATCACTCCCGCGCTGGCCGCCGATCTGTACGCGATGCAGGCCAAGGCGTACGCCCACATCGGCGACGCCACAAGCGCCCTGGAGTGCATCCGGCGCGCCGAGTCGGAGGCCGGACGCATCCGGCCGGCCCATGAACCGGACGAGACGGGGTACGTCCAGCCGGGCCTGGTCGATGTGCAGGTGGCCGAGGCCCTGCTCGGCCTCGGCGATCTGCCGGGGGCCAGGGAGCACGCGGTGACGGCCGTGCGGACCCCGGCGCACGACCGGGGCCGGGTGCACCGGCTGGCCATGCTGACCCATATCGAGCTGCGTCAGGGCGAGGCCGACCGTGCGGCGGCCACGGCTGTGGAGATGGCCGAGCGGGCCAGGGGTATGGAGTCGCAACGGCTGCGCGACCGGCTGCGTGCGGTGCGCGAGGATCTGATCGCGAGCGGCTGCGCCGACGCGGGGCGGGCCGCCGAACTGATCGACGGGGCGTTGCGCGTACCGCTGTGAGTTCGCACCCGCGGGTACCGGTACGTTCCCCTCCGGTCCCGCTCCTGCTGCGATGTTGTCACCTACTTGTCGGAAGGTGGCAAAACTGTGCAGTGGACGAATCTGAACGAGCAAACCGTGTATGAGAACCGCTGGTTCCGGGTCAATCTGGCGGATGTGCTCATCCCCGACGGCCGCCATCTCGACCACTACCTCATCCGGCTCCGCCCCGTCGCAGCGGCCACCGTCGTCAACGAGGCCAACGAGGTACTGCTGCTCTGGCGGCACCGGTTCATCACCGACAGCTGGGGCTGGGAACTCGCCGCCGGCGTCGTCGAGGACGGCGAGGACATCACAGCGGCCGCCGCCCGGGAGATGGAGGAGGAGACCGGCTGGCGCCCCGGACCGCTGCGTCCGCTGCTGACCGTGGAGCCGTCGAACGGCCTCACCGACGCCCGGCACCACCTCTACTGGTCCGAGGAGGCCACCTGGACCGGCCACCCCAGCGACGACTTCGAGTCCTCGCGCCGCGAGTGGATACCGCTCAAGCTGGTGCCCGACATGATCGCCCGTGGCGAGGTCCCGGCCGCGGGCATGGTGGCAGGGCTGATGATGCTCCATCACTTACGGCTGGGGTGAAAACCCGCGGAACCGAGGCCGGGATGAAGCTCCCGGAACCATGAACGGGGCCGGCCGGGGGTTTCCCGGCCGGCCCCGTGCGGGCACGAGAGACGGATCAGGAGTACGGGTAGAAGCCCGAGCCCGTCTTGCGGCCGAGCCGGCCCGCGTCCACCATCCGCTGGAGCAGCGGGGGAGCGGCGTACAGCGGCTCCTTGAACTCCGCGTACATCGAGTCGGCGACCGAGGCCACGGTGTCCAGACCGATCAGGTCGGAGAGCTTGAGCGGGCCCATCGGGTGGGCGCAGCCGAGCTCCATGCCGTTGTCGATGTCCTCACGGCTGGCGATACCCGACTCGAACATCCGGATCGCGGAGAGGAGATACGGAATCAGCAGCGCGTTGACGACGAAGCCGGAGCGGTCCTGGGCGCGGATCGGGTGCTTGCCGAGCACGTCCTGGACCAGGGCCTCGGCGCGCTGCACCGTCTCGTCGGAGGTCGTCAGCGCGGGAATCAGCTCGACGAGCTTCTGCACCGGGGCCGGGTTGAAGAAGTGGATGCCGATGACCCGGTCCGGGCGAGAGGTCGCCACGGCCAGCTTCACGAGCGGAATGGAGGAGGTGTTCGAGGCGAGGATCGCGTCCTGCCGGGTCACCACCTGGTCGAGCACCTGGAAGATCTCGGTCTTGACCTGCTCGTTCTCCACGACGGCCTCGATGACGAGATCGCGGTCGGCGAACTCTCCGAGGTCGGTGGTGAAGCTCAGGCGAGCCAGTGTCTCGTCGCGCTCCTCCGGAGTGATCTTGCCGCGTTCGGCGGCCTTCGAGAGGGAGTTGTGCAGCCGGGTGCGGCCGATCTCCAGCGCCTCGCCGGTGGTCTCGGCCACCTTGACCTCAAGACCGCTGCGGGCGCACACCTCCGCGATACCCGCGCCCATCTGGCCACAGCCCACCACTCCGACGCGTGCAATGTCGGCCATAGAGTCCGTCACCTCGTGCCTTTCGCTGTTCTGCGTGTCGCAGGTTCCCGTCTGATTCCGGTGCCCGCCCCGACCCCCCGACGTTACTCCGCGACCTACGGGTCATCGCGGGCCGGGGCGGGCATGCTCTGCGTTACGCCCGGATACCGCGGCGACGGACGAGGACAGAGAGACGGCAGGTGCAACGAAATGCGGCAAATGGCCAGAAGAGGCTTTGTGGCAGGTGCGGCCGGGGTGGTCGCAGCGATGGTGAGCACAATCACCACGGCCGGTGATGCGGTCGCGCTCCCGTCCCGGCAGGCCGGCACCGGGCCGGCGGACACAGCGCCGCGCAAGGGTCACCATGCGGCGCGGCGCGAGTTGCGCGGCATGTGGGTCGCCACCGTCGCCAACATCGACTGGCCCTCCGCGCCCGGCCTGACGGCGGCCGCGCAGCAGGCCGAGCTGATCGCGTACCTCGACGAGGCCGTCGACCGGCGGCTGAACGCCGTGATCCTCCAGGTCCGGCCGACGGCCGACGCGCTGTGGCCCTCGCCCTACGAACCGTGGGCCCAGTACCTCACCGGGGTGCAGGGCAAGGACCCCGGCTGGGATCCGCTGGGCACGGCCGTCCGCGAGGCGCACCGCCGCGGGCTCGAACTGCATGCCTGGTTCAACCCGTACCGGGTCGCCAACCACACCGATCCGTCCCGCCTGGTCGCCACCCACCCCGCCAGGCTGCACCCCGACTGGGTCCTGCCGTACGGCGGGAAGCTCTACTACAACCCCGGAATCCCCGAGGTCCGCCGCTTCGTCCAGGACGCGATGCTCGACGCGGTCCGCCGCTACGACATCGACGCCGTGCACTGGGACGACTACTTCTACCCGTACCCGGTGGCCGGGCAGGTCTTCGACGACGACGCCACGTACGCGAAATACGGTGCGGGCTTCCCGGACAAGGCCGCCTGGCGGCGCGCCAACACCGACAAACTGGTCCGCGAGACGGCGGAGCGGATCAAGAAGATCAAGAAGAACGTCCAGTTCGGGATCAGCCCGTTCGGCGTGTGGCGCAACGCCGCGACCGACCCGCTCGGCTCCGACACGAAGGCGGGCGTGCAGACCTACGACGATCTGCACGCCGACACCCGCGGCTGGGTCCAGAAGGGCTGGATCGACTACATCTGCCCGCAGATCTACTGGAACATCGGCTTCGCCGCCGCCGACTACGCCAAGCTGCTGCCCTGGTGGGACGCGGTCGTACGGGGCACGGGCGTCGATCTGTTCGTGGGCGAGGCGCTCTACAAGGCCGGTGACCCGGCCCAGCCCGCCGCCTGGCAGGACCCGGCCGAACTCTCGCGCCACCTCGACTTCGCCGCCGCCTACGACCAGGTGCGCGGCCATGTCTACTTCTCCGGCAAGGACGTGGTCACGGACCGGATCGCAGCCATGGACCGGGTGGTGGCCGACCACTATCGCAACAGGGTGCGTCCACCCCGCTGACAGAAGAAGCGGAGTGGACGCACCGGGTGTTGTGGGCGGGCTGCCAGGAACTGGTCGGCCCGCCCGGGGCCCGGGAGGTGAAGAGCAGTGCCGTCCGCCGAAGGCCGCTACGGAGTCTCCGGCGCCTGCTTACGGACTCTGTGCTGTACGACGCTGTCGGGACCGGGCGAAATCAGGTGTTCGTGTCCGTCCTCGGAGCGGACGCGGTACGGGGGAGTGCCCCCGGCCCCGAGCACTTCGAGGATCTCTGCGACCTGGTCGTGCTGTCCCACGGTCCTGCCGTGCGTCAGCAGCCGGTCGCCCGCGTGTGCCTCCATCTGGAGTGACCTCCTCACGGGTGGCGGTCCTTGTCGACAAGTCTATGACCGAAAAGTGACTTCGCCCGGTGGGAGGTACGTGGTTCTCACCCCGGACGCCGGGCGCGCCCCGTCCGCTGGGTGGCCGCGATGCAGACGAGCACCGCGATTGCCGCCACCGGCGCCGCCGTCGAGACCTCTTCGCCGAGCAGGAGGAACGACCACACCAGTGTCAGCAGCGGCTGTGCGAGCTGCAGCTGGCTGGCCCGCGGAACCCCGATCTCCGCCATCCCGCGGTACCAGACGTACAGGCCGATGAAGGTGGACCCGGCCGCCACCCAGACCAGTCCGATCACTCCGTGCGCGGTCAGCCGCACCGGCTCCAAGGGCAATGCGATGGCCGCCCCCGCCACCGCGAGCGGCAGGGCGAGAATCAGAGCCCAGCCGACCACCTGCCAGCCCGGCATGACCCCGGCCAGCCTGCCGCCTTCGGTGTATCCCGCCGCGCACACCAGCAGCGCGCCGAACAGATACAGATCACCGCCGGACAGCGCACCACCGCTCTCCTGCACGGTGAACGCGATCACCACGGCCGCCCCGGCGAGCGCCGCGATCCAGAAGGCGCGCGGCGGCCGCGCCCCGGTCCGCAGTGAGGAGAACACCGCGGTGGTCAGCGGCAGCAGCCCCACCACGACGGCTGCGTGCGAGGTCGTCGACGTCTGCAGCGCCAGCGTCGTCAGCAGCGGGAAGCCGACCACCACACCGGCGGCGACGACGACGAGCCCGGCCCGGTGCCGGCGGTCCGGCACCGGTACACGGCCCGCCAGCAGCACACCACCCGCGATCGCGGCGGCGAGCAGGGTGCGCAGCGCCACCAGTGACCAGGGGCCGAAGCTCTCCAGGCCCCAGGCCGTGGACGGGAAGGTCAGCGAGAAGGCGACGACACCGAGCCCGGCGAGAGTCACGCCACCGCGGTTCGCCGTACCGGCCGTCGATGAGCCAACCGCTATCGTGGTTCCGGGAGTAGCGCTATCCTTAACTTTCATGCAAGAGCGTAGCAGCGTCGCTGAACTCGTTGATTCTCTCCGCGGTGAACTGAACCGCTACTCACCGGGTGGAAAGCTGCCGTCCAGTCGGGCCCTCGTGGAGCGCTTCCGGGTCAGCCCCGTCACCGTCTCCCGGGCCATTGCCCAGCTCGCCGCCGAGGGGCTCGTCGTCACCCGCCCCGGCTCCGGCGCCTTCCGGGCACAGCCCCGTACCGATGTGCCCCCGCCGGGCGACACCTCCTGGCAGGAGATCTCCCTCAGCGGCGACGGCGGCCCCGAAGCGGTGCCGCGTACCGTCGACGCCTCCGGTGTCCTCGTCACGCTCACCGCACCGCCGCCCGGCGTCATCGAGCTCAACGGCGGCTATCTCCACTCCTCGCTCCAGCCGGAGCGGGCGCTCGCCGCCGCCCTCGCCAGGGCCGGCCGCCGCCCCGGTGCCTGGGACCGCCCACCCACCGACGGTCTGACCGAACTGCGTGCCTGGTTCGCCCGGGAGGTCGGGCCCGCACTCACCGCCGCCGACGTGCTGATCACCGCGGGTGGCCAGAGCGCCCTGGCCACCGCACTGCGCGCCCTCGCCCCGCCCGGCGCCCCGGTCCTGGTCGAATCGCCCACCTACCCGGGAATGCTGGCCGCCGCCCGCGCCACCGGACTGCGGCCCGTACCGGTACCCGTCGACGCCGACGGTGTGCGACCGGAGCTGCTCGCCGCCGCGTTCCGGGCCACCGGCGCCCGCGTCTTCGTCTGCCAGCCGCTCTTCCAGAATCCGACCGGCGCGGTCCTCGCCCCCGAACGGCGTGGCGAGGTCGTGCGGATCGCCCGTGCGGCGGGAGCCTTCGTCATCGAGGACGACTTCGCCCGCCGCCTGGTCCACGACGACGCCGGGCCACTGCCCGCACCCCTGGCCGCCGTCGACGCCGACGGTGTGGTCGTCCACGTCTGCTCCCTGACCAAGGTCACCTCGCCCAGCCTGCGGGTGGGCGCGCTCGCCGCCCGCGGTCCGGTGCTGGGACGGCTGCGCGCCATCCAGATCGTCGACAGCTTCTTCGTACCCCGACCGCTCCAGGAGGCCGCGCTCGAACTGGTCGGCTCTCCGGCATGGGGTCACCATCTGCGTTCCGTATCGACCGAGCTGAGAAAGCGGCGCACCGCCATGACGACGGCCCTGCGGCAGGAGCTGCCCGCTCTCGGGCTCCCGCACATCCCCGCGGGCGGCGGCAGCCTGTGGCTGCGGCTGCCCGACGCGGAAGCCGGTACGGACGAGTCCGCGGTGGTCTCGGCGGCCCTGCGCGCGGGCGTGGCCATCGCACCCGGCCGCCCGTACTTCTGCGCCGAACCCCCTTTCCCGCAGGTCCGGTTGAGCTTCGCCGCGGTCGCCGGGGCGGCCGAGATCGCCGAAGGGGTCCGACGCCTGCGCACCGCCTGCGGCGAAGTCCTGACCGGCTTGGGGGATGACCTCCGGACGTGGCCCATATCCACCACTGGCTCTCCATCGACGCCTACTGGGCCCTCGGGCGTACCCGCGAGCACCAGGACCGCGCCATCGCCGGATCGCTCAACTTCGGCGATTACGACGTCAACTCGGGTGATCAGGTCGGCTTCGCCCGGGTGGTGACCGACCTCGCCACCTTCGCCTGGCTCTGCGATGTGTACGTCGACCGCTCGGCCCGCGGTCATGGCGTCGCCACGCAGATGGTCACCGCCGTGCGCGACCATCTGGCCCCCACCGGTATCCGCAGGTTCACGCTCGCCACCGAGGACGCCCACGAGGTCTACGAGAAGGTCGGCTTCAAGCCACTGAAGGACCCGCACAAGTGGATGTACGTCCTGCTCGGCTGAGCCGGAAACGCTTGCGAAGGCCCTTGACCCGCGTGGCGTTGGGATCCACGATCACCGCCATGACTGTTCGAGTCTCGCTCGTCGCTGCGGCGCGCAGCTCCGCACTGCTTGCCGAGCGCTTCGACGACGACCGGCCGCTCGACCACGCCGGCTGGCACGAGGTGCAGCTCGCCGCCAACGCCCTGGTTCCCCTGGGCGCCGCCGAACTGCGCTACTGCTCACCGACCCCACGCAGCCGCGCCACCGGCGAGGCGCTCGGTTACGCCCCGCTCGTCCAGCCCGCCCTGCGCGACTGCGACATGGGCCGCTGGCGCGGCTGCACCCTCGCCGATGTCACGGCATGCGAACCCGCGGCCGTCGAAGCCTGGCTCGCGGACCCGCGCTCCGCCCCGCACGGCGGTGAACCGCTGCTCGCCTTCATCTCGCGGGTAGGGGGCTGGCTGGACACCCGCCCCGCATGCGACGGCGCCATCGTCGCCGTCGCCGAACCGGCAGTCGTCCGGGCCGCCCTCGTCTATGCGCTCAAGGCCCCGCCGTCGACGTACTGGAACGTCGACGTGCGACCGCTGTCCACGGTCACGCTCACCGGTATGCCGGGCCGCTGGAGCCTCAGGCTCGAAGCGGGAGCCCGCTGAACGGCCGCCTCTCGTGGGCACATCACGTCTTCCCACCGGTCCGACCAGTCGATACGTTGCGTACCCATCGAGTCCCACAGGCATGTCCCAGGCGAGGGAGGCCACCGTGGTGCGGATCCACGGCCACTGCGACGACCGATTCTCCGCGGTACGCACCGCGTTCGAAGCGAACTTCCGGGAGCGCGACGAACTGGGCGCGGCCGTGACCGTACTGATCGGCGGAGAGCCGGTGGCCGACCTCTGGGGCGGCTGGGCCGACGCCGCCCGCACCCGCCCCTGGGAGCGGGACACCCGCGGGCCTTCGGTCACGACGGCGCGGGCGGCTCCTGCGGCCTCGCCGACCCGGAGGCCGATCTCGCCCCGGGCTACGTGATGAACCGGATGCGCCCCCGGATCTCCGACGATCCGCGCAAGACGGCCCTGATCGAGGCGGTGTACGGGGCACTGTGACCGGCCGACGCGCGAAGGCCGGCACCGGATGACCGGCGCCGGCCCCCGCCGCGCATCCCCCGGACGGGCTGTCGGTCAGGCCTCCTTGTCCGAGGCGTTGGCGATGAGCGTGAGGGCCTCGGCGATGCCTGTTTCGGCGGTCGCCTTGTCGACGCCGAGGTCTGTCAGCACACCCGCGCCGTCCTCCTGCTCCAGCAGGGCGAGCAGGATGTGTTCCGTGCCGACGTAGTTGTGGCCCATCCGCAGGGCCTCCCGGAACGTCAGCTCCAGTGCCTTGCGGGCGCCGGCGTCGAACGGGATGAGGTCCGGCAGCTCGTCGACCGCGGCCGGCAGAGCCTCGGTCGCGGCCTGACGGACGGCCTCCAGCGCCACGCCCTGGGACTTGATGAATGCGGGGCCCAGTGCCTCCGGCTCGGCGAGCAGTCCCAGCACCAGGTGCTCGGTGCGCACCTCGTTGTTGCCTGCGGCGCGGGCCTCGTTCTGTGCGGTCATCACGACGTTCCTGGCCCGCTCGGTGAAGCGGCCGAACCCTTGGCTGGGGTCCAGGTCCGAGGGCTCGCCGGGGTCCTTGGAGACGAACCGCTTCTGGGCCGCCTGCCTGGTCACCCCCATGCTCTTCCCGATCTCCGTCCAGGAAGCGCCCGAGCGCCGGGCCTGGTCCACGAAGTGCCCGATCAGATGGTCGGCCACATCGCCGAGGTGGTCCGCGGCGATGACCGCGTCGGAGAGCTGGTCGAGGGCGTCGGTGTGGACCTTCTTGATGGCCTCGATCAGGTCGTCGAGGCGTACGGGATTGGTTGGACGTACAGGTTTCACCATGTGTCAACTGTAGGTTGACACGCCTTCACTGTCAACCATCGGTTGACAGTGAAGGCTGCGGCACCCGTGCTACCGGTGCGGGATCACCAGAGCGCCGTACAGAAGACGCACGCCTCCCAATGGGCCGGTGCGCACAGGACGCGGTGCCGTACGCACGAGGCCATGGCGGCTTCCTCCGGGCCGGGAAACGAGAAGCCGCCGCTCGGCCGCTCCACGTCCGCCGGATCGAATGCCTCGACCATCTCCCGGTACTGCCGCAGGCAGCCCTCTGCGAAGGGCGGCTCGTAGTCCAGTTCGTCCCACCGGTGCCTGCGCAGCGCGAGATCGAGCACCCGCAGGACGAAGTCCTTCGCCGCGGCCCGCTCGCGCGGGGAGCGGCCCCAGTCGACGTCCTCCAGATCGAACCCGACCACCCCGCGCCCGATGACGCTCTGGTCCTGCAAGGTCAGCAGAGTGGCGAAGCGGTGGTCCCAGGTGCTGTCGGCGAGGTCGGACACGGCCAGCATGAGCACATCGACGAAGACGTCCGTGCCCCCGTTGGACATGGACAGACTGCGGCCCCCGCCGTGAAAGACGTTCCCCATCCGAACACCGTACCGAGCGGAATCGCGCGGCCGGCCGGTCGGCCGTGGCCGTCCCGCTCCGGCCGGATACGACGGAGCGCGCCGTCCGACGGAGTCCGTCGGACGGCGCGCTCGTTCAGCGGTTCCGTATGCGGGTCAGAGGACGCCGCTGTCCGCGATGGTGATCTTCGCCTGGGGCCGGCCGCTCTGCGAGCCGAGGGCCTCGATCTTCTTGACCAGGTCCATGCTTTCCTGGTTGTCGACCTCACCGAACACCACGTGCTTGCCGTCCAGCCACGACGTCACGATGGTCGTGATGAAGAACTGGGAGCCATTGGAGTCGGGGCCGCTGTTGGCCATGGAGAGCAGGCCCGGCTTGGTGTGCGCGAGCTTGAAGTTCTCGTCCGGGAACTTCGCCCCGTAGATGCTCTTGCCACCCGTGCCGTTGCCCTGGGTGAAGTCGCCGCCCTGCAGCATGAAGTCGGGGATGACCCGGTGGAAGGACGATCCCTTGTAGCCGAAGCCCTTCTCGCCGGTCGCCAGCGCGCGGAAGTTCTCCGCGGTCTTGGGAACGACGTCGTCGAACAGTTTGAACGTGATCCGCCCAGCGGGCTCGTCATTGATGGTGATGTCGAAGTAAACCTTGCTCGTCATGGAACCATCCTGACATCGATGCGTTCGGCGCCGACGGGCGGGCACGGTGCCGGGCCCGCCGACGTGCCAGTGGGAGTGGCACCGCGGTGCCTACTCCCACTGTCCTGCGCGTCGACGACTGGTTAGCCTG
The DNA here is from genome assembly GCF_036002945.1 of Streptomyces sp. NBC_01224. Taxonomy (NCBI): domain Bacteria; kingdom Bacillati; phylum Actinomycetota; class Actinomycetes; order Kitasatosporales; family Streptomycetaceae; genus Streptomyces; species Streptomyces sp. NBC_01224. The sequence continues at coordinate 7,374,109 of NZ_CP108529.1, forward strand.
AAGAGGGGGTGCGCAGGCTCAGGGAGGTCCGTTGTGACTGTGCAGGCCAACGCGAGCGCCGGGACGTTCAGTGCTTTCGACGCATCCCCGGGTGTCGGCGCGCCCCGCTATCTGCCGGTTGCCGAGCACGGACTGATCGGCGATCTGCGCAGCGCGGCGCTCGTGGGCACCAACGGCACCATCGACTGGTACTGCTGCCCGCGCTTCGACGCACCCAGTGTCTTCGCCTCGATCCTCGACGCCGACCGTGGCGGGTATTTCGAGCTCGCGGCGGATGCCCCGACGCGTACCAAGCAGTTCTACTTCCCCGACACCAATGTGCTGATCACCCGCTTCTTCGCGCAGGACGGGGTCGGCGAGGTCCAGGACTTCATGCCGGTACTCGACGATTCGCGCGAGGCCGACCGGCACCGTCTGATCCGCCGCGTGGTGTGCGTGCGCGGATCGCTGCCGTTCCGCGCCCGTGTGGCCCCCCGTTTCGAGTACGGGGCGCAGCCGCACACCGTGCACGTACAGCATGGCCAGGCGGTCTTCGAATCGCCCTCACTCACACTCGCGCTGACGTCGAGTGTGCCGCTCGAGGTCGCCGGCCAGGACGTATGGTCGCTTTTCAAGCTGCACGAGGGCGAGTCCGCGGTCTTCGCCCTCGACCGGGTCGGCGGCGACGTCGCCCCCCGCTTCTGCCCGCTGTCCGAGGCGGAGCAGCAGTTCAACGCCACCGTCGGGTACTGGCGGCGGTGGCTGTCCCGGTCGCGGTACCGCGGTCGTTGGCGGGAGATGGTGCAGCGCTCCGCACTCACCCTGAAGCTGCTCACCTACGCCCCGACCGGTGCCATCATCGCCGCGCCGACCACCAGCCTGCCCGAACGCATTGGGGGCGAGCGCAACTGGGACTACCGCTACGTATGGATCCGTGACGCAGCGTTCTGTGTGTATGCGCTGCTCAGGCTCGGCTTCACCGAGGAGGCCGAGGCCTTCATGGGTTTCCTTTCCGAGCATGTCCCCCTCGAAGTGACCGAGACGACCGGTCCGCTGCAGATCATGTACGGCATCGACGGGCGCCGTGAGCTGCCCGAGCGCGAGCTGACCCATCTCGAGGGGTACCGGGGCTCGGCCCCCGTACGCGTCGGCAATGATGCCGTCGACCAGTTGCAGCTGGACATCTACGGGGCGCTCATCGACGCCCTCTACCTCTACAACAAGTGGGGGCAGCCCATCTCCAGTGCGCACTGGGACAGCATCAGCGAGGTGGTCGACTGGGTGTGCGACCACTGGGACCAGCCCGACCAGGGGATCTGGGAGGCGCGCAGCGGGCGCAAGAACTTCCTCTACTCGCGGTTGATGTGCTGGGTGGCCATCGAGCGCGCCATGCGGTTGGCCCAGCATCGCGGCCTGCCCGTCGACATCGTGCGGTGGGGGCGGGCGCGGGATGCGATCTATCGCCGGATCATGCGCCATGGCTGGTCCGACGAGCGGCACGCCTTCGTCCAGTACGAGGACGGCCACGTCCTCGACGCGTCCCTGCTGATGATGCCGCTGGCGAAGTTCGTATCCCCGACCGACCCGAAGTGGCTCGCCACGCTGGACGCGCTGGGCGAGGACCTGGTGTCCGACTCGCTGGTCTACCGCTACGACCCGCAGGCCAGTCCGGACGGACTGCGGGGCGATGAGGGCACGTTCTCGATCTGCTCGTTCTGGTACGTCGAGGCACTGGCCCGCGCCGGCCGCCTGGACGAGGCCCGACTCGCGTTCGAGAAGATGCTCACGTACGCCAACCACCTCGGTCTGTATGCGGAGGAGATCGGCCACACCGGGGAGCAGACCGGGAACTTCCCTCAGGCCTTCACCCACCTGGCGCTGATCAGCGCGGCCTTCGGTCTCGACCGCGCGCTCGGGTAGGGCGTGAGTTCTTTGCATAAAAGTGCATAGCTGCGTATAGTCATGCCATCGACGAGGAGGATTTCGATGGTGGTACGTGCAGCAGTGGCAGGGGCGAGCGGATACGCCGGTGGGGAGCTGCTCCGTCTCCTGCTGGTCCACCCCGAGGTCGAGATCGGGGCCCTCACCGCCCATTCCAACGCGGGGCAGAAGCTCGGTGCGCTGCAGCCGCATCTGCGGCCGCTTGCCGACCGTGTGCTTCGGCCGACCACGCCCGAGGTCCTCGCCGGGCACGATGTCGTCTTCCTCGCGCTTCCGCACGGGCAGTCCGCCGCCGTCGCCGAGCAGCTCGGTGACGAGGTGCTCGTGGTCGACATGGGTGCCGACTTCCGGCTCAGGGACGCGGTGGACTGGGAGAAGTTCTACGGCTCGCCGCACGCCGGGACCTGGCCCTACGGTCTGCCCGAACTGCCGGGAGGACGCCCGGCGTTGGCGGGGTCCAAGCGCATCGCGGTGCCGGGCTGCTACCCGACCGCCGTCTCTCTCGCGCTCTTCCCGGCGTACGCCGCCCACCTGGCCGAGCCCGAGGCCGTGATCGTCGCCGCGTCCGGTACATCCGGGGCGGGCAAGGCGGCCAAGCCGCATCTGCTCGGCTCCGAGGTGATGGGCAACATGTCCCCGTACGGCGTCGGCGGGGTCCACCGGCACACCCCCGAGATGATCCAGAACCTCAGCGCCGCGGCCGGTGAACCGGTCACGGTCTCCTTCACGCCGACCCTGGCGCCGATGCCCCGCGGCATCCTCGCGACGTGCAGCGCGAAGGCGAAGCCGGGCGTGAGCGCCCAGACCGTCCGTGACGTGTACGAGAAGGCGTTCGCCGAGGAGCCGTTCGTCGACCTGCTCCCCGAGGGGCAGTGGCCCGCCACAGCGTCCGTCTACGGCTCCAACGCCGTACAGATCCAGGTCGCTCACGACGAGGCGGCAGGCCGGATCATCGTCATCAGCGCCATCGACAACCTCGCCAAGGGCACCGCCGGCGGTGCCCTGCAGAGCATGAACATCGCCCTCGGACTTCCCGAGGACACAGGTCTTTCCACGATCGGAGTCGCACCGTGAGTGTCACGGCAGCACAGGGTTTCTCGGCGGCGGGCATCGCCGCGGGAATCAAGGAGAGCGGTAACCCGGACCTGGCCCTCGTGGTCAACAACGGTCCGCGTCGCTCCGCCGCGGGCGTCTTCACCTCCAACCGCGTCAAGGCCGCCCCCGTCCTCTGGTCGGAGCAGGTACTCAAGGGCGGCGAGGTCAGTGCCGTCGTTCTCAACTCCGGTGGTGCCAACGCCTGTACCGGCCCGCAGGGCTTCCAGGACACCCACGCCACCGCAGAGAAGGCTGCCGAGGTCCTCGCCGGTCACAGCGCGGGCGAGATCGCGGTCGCATCGACCGGGCTGATCGGCACGCTGCTTCCGATGGACAAGCTGCTGCCCGGCATCGAGAAGGCGGCCGCCGCCCTCAGCGAGCACGGCGGCGAGAAGGCCGCCATCGCGATCAAGACCACCGACACCGTCCACAAGACCGCGGTGGCGGACGGCGAGGGATGGACCGTCGGCGGTATGGCCAAGGGCGCGGGCATGCTCGCCCCGGGTCTCGCCACCATGCTGGTCGTCCTCACCACCGACGCCGACGTGGACGCGCCGGCGCTGGACACCGCGCTGCGCGCCGCCACCCGCACCACCTTCGACCGGGTCGACTCCGACGGCTGCATGTCGACCAACGACACCGTGCTGCTGCTGGCCTCCGGCGCGAGTGGGATCACCCCGGAGCAGGACGAGTTCGCCGAGGCCGTACGGACCGTCTGCGCCGACCTCGCCAGGCAGCTCATCGGTGACGCCGAGGGCGCCTCCAAGGACATCCGGATCGAGGTCATCAACGCCGAGACCGAGGACGACGCCGTCGAGGTGGGCCGGTCCATCGCCCGTAACAACCTTCTCAAGTGCGCCATCCACGGCGAGGACCCCAACTGGGGCCGGGTCCTCTCCGCGATCGGCACGACGAAGGCCGCCTTCGAACCGGACCAGCTGAATGTCGCCATCAACGGCGTATGGGTCTGCAAGAACGGCGGCGTCGGCGAGGACCGCGAGCTGGTCGACATGCGCTACCGGGAAGTGAAGATCACCGCCGACCTGGCCACCGGCACCGAGTCGGCGGTCATCTGGGCCAACGACCTCACTGCCGACTACGTCCACGAGAACAGCGCGTACAGCTCATGACCACGGCGCGGAAGCACACCGCACTCCCGAAGGCACAGATCCTCATCGAGGCGCTGCCCTGGCTGACCCGGCACAACGGCAAGACCGTCGTCATCAAGTTCGGCGGCAACGCCATGATCGACGAGGAGCTGAAGGCGGCCTTCGCCCAGGACGTCGTCTTCCTGCGCCAGGCCGGTCTCAAGCCCGTCGTCGTGCACGGCGGCGGCCCGCAGATCAGCGCCCAGCTCGACAAGCAGGGCCTGGTCAGCGAGTTCAAGGCCGGTTTGCGCGTCACCACGCCCGCGGCGATGGACGTCGTACGGATGGTGCTGGCCGGACAGGTCCAGCGCGAGCTCGTCGGCCTGCTCAACCAGCACGGCCCGCTCGCCGTCGGCATGACCGGCGAGGACGCCCACACCATCACCGCCACCCGGCACCGCCCCACCATCGACGGCGAACTCGTCGACATCGGCCGGGTCGGGGAGATCACCGCGATCGACACCGGGGCGATCCAGGCGCTGCTGGACGACGGCCGGATCCCCGTCGTCTCCTCCATCGCGCGCTCCGCCGACGACAACCACGTCTACAACGTCAACGCCGACACCGCGGCCGCCGCACTCGCCGCCGCGCTGAACGCCGAGACGCTGATGGTCCTCACCGATGTCGAGGGCCTCTACGAGGACTGGCCCAACAGCGACGACGTGATCAGCCGCCTCACCGCCACCGAGCTGGAGAAGCTGCTGCCCGAGCTGTCCAGCGGCATGGTGCCGAAGATGCAGGGCTGCCTGCACGCCGTACGCAACGGCGTCGAGACGGCCCGCGTCATCGATGGCCGGGTCCAGCACTCGATCCTGCTGGAGATCTTCACCGACGAAGGAATCGGCACGATGGTCGTGCCCGACGCACAGCCCGACGCACAGGGGGAGTCATGAGCAACCAGGAGCTCTCGCAGCGCTGGAGCCACGCGCTGATGGACAACTACGGCACCCCCCAGCTGTCCCTCGTCCGAGGCGAAGGCGCCCATGTGTGGGACGCCGACGGCACCGAGTACCTCGACTTCGTCGGCGGTATCGCCGTGAACGCCCTGGGCCACGCCCACCCCGCCGTCGTCGAGGCCGTCTCCACCCAGATCGCCTCCCTGGGCCATGTCTCCAACCTCTTCATCGCACCGCCGCCCGTCGCCCTGGCCGAACGGCTGCTGCAGCTCTTCGGCCGGGGCGGCAGGGTCTACTTCGCCAACTCGGGTGCCGAGGCCAACGAGGCCGCCTTCAAGATCGGCCGGCTGACCGGGCGGACCCACATGGTCGCCACCGACGGCGGCTTTCACGGCCGGACCATGGGCGCACTCGCGCTGACCGGTCAGCCCAAGAAGCGCGAGCCCTTCGAGCCGTTGCCCGGCGATGTCACACATGTCCCGTACGGGGATGCCGAGGCGCTGCGGGCCGTCGTGACCACCGACACCGCGCTGGTGATCATCGAGCCCATCCAGGGCGAGAACGGTGTGGTCGTGCCGCCCAAGGGCTACTTGGAGGCCGCCCGGGAGATCACCCGGGCGACCGGCACCCTGCTCGTCCTCGACGAGGTGCAGACCGGTATCGGCCGCTGCGGCCAGTGGTTCGAGCACCAGTCCCACCAGGGCGTCGAGCCCGACATCGTCACCCTCGCCAAGGGCCTCGGCGGCGGACTGCCGATCGGCGCGACCGTCGCGTTCGGCCCGGCGGCCGACCTGCTGAAGCCGGGCCAGCACGGCACGACGTTCGGTGGCAACCCGATCGCCTGCGCCGCCGGACTCGCCGTCCTGGACACCCTGGCGGCCGACGGCGCCCTGGACCAGGTGAAGCGGCTCGGCGAGAAGATCCGGAACGGAGTGGAGGGTCTCGGGCACCCTCTGGTCTCCCACGTCCGCGGCTCGGGGCTGCTGCTGGGTATCGTGCTCACCGAGCCCCTCGCACCACAGGTGCAACAGGCGGCTCAGGGAGCCGGAATCCTGGTGAACGCACCCGCCCCCGATGTCCTGCGGCTCATGCCGCCGCTGATCATCGGTGACACGGAGGTGGACGCGTTCCTCCAGGCGCTGCCCGGCGCTCTCGACGCGGCAAAAGGGGACGGACGATCCGGAGAATGAGGCGACGACGATGACCGAGGCGCAGGAGACCGAGCACGGCGGGCCGTCCGTGCCGCAGACCCGCACCGCACGCCACCGCCGGATCGTGGACATCCTGAACCGGCAGCCGGTGCGTTCGCAGAGTCAGCTGGCCAAACTCCTCGCCGACGACGGGCTGAGCGTCACCCAGGCGACGCTCTCCCGCGACCTGGACGAGCTGGGTGCGGTGAAGATCCGCAACACCGGCGGCGAGCTGATCTACGCGGTGCCGAGCGAGGGCGGTTTCCGTACCCCGCAGGCACCGCTGGGCGAGTCCGCGAAGGAGGAGCGGATGCGGCGCCTCTCCGCCGAACTGCTCATCTCGGCAGAGGCCTCGGCCAACCTCGTGGTGCTGCGTACGCCTCCGGGCGCGGCCCAGTTCCTCGCCTCGGCCATCGACCAGGCCGAACTCCAGGACATCCTGGGGACCATCGCGGGTGACGACACACTGATGCTGATCAGCCGTGACCCGGCGGGCGGTCAGGCGCTCGCCGACCACTTGCTGCGACTGGCCCAGAACGAACGCTGAACGGCCGGGGTACCGCGTCCGTCAGTAGCGCGTGATCGCGGTCGGGCCCGAACGGGTCCCGATCGCGATGTGCGGACTGCGGGCCGGGTCCACCCAGTCGAGAATCCGGTCCATCGCGGCCGCCGGTACGGAGACGCAACCGGCGGTCGCACCACGCCCGTTGACGTGGAGGAAGATGCCGGCACCACGTCCCCGTACCGGCCGCTCGTAGTTGAAGCCGATGACGAGCGCGCGGGCGTACTGCGTCGGATACGCGGCCAGGTGCTCCGACTCACCCGCCCGGCAGTCCGCGGGCCGCGGTTCCACCCAGCGGTTGTAGGCCCGCGCCTCGGTGTCCTCGCACCACCACGACCGGCTGTTGACCCGGCGGTACGGGTATACGGTGCCGGCCGGTGCCGCCTTGATTCCGAAGGCGTACGGCAGGTCGTACAGGCCGGTGGGTGTGGTGTCGGTGCCCTGCTTGCGCGACGTCCCCTCGGCCAGGCCCTTCGCACCGAACCGGGCCGGTGCGGACCCGCCCTTCACCCAGATGCCCCGGCGCAGATTCCACCAGGTGACGGTGCCCGTCGTGGAGCCCTTGGCCGGGGCCTCGGCCGTGATCAACTGGGTACCACCGCCGGTGTCGGCCATCCGCCCCGGGAGAGCCGGCGCCACGGCGGGCCGGGCCGCGACCGAGCCCGCCAGCGCAAGCAGTACCGAACCGATCACCAGAGATCTGCGCATGTCCCGGACGCTAGACCGTCCCGCGGCGTGTCACCCCCGGACCTGCTCCGTACGGCTCAATTTCATTCCACGCGCGGCATGGCCGGCAGCGGGAGCGGCAGCCCCGGCAGTCCGTCGATACTCGTCGCGACGTGCTCCTTCTTCTCGAAGTAGACACTGAGCGACGCATCGTCCTCGCGGGCGAAGCGCTGGGCGTGCAGTGGCCGGTCCTCGTCGTACGACATGAAGGGCACGGCAAATCCACAGGTGTCCCGGATCAGCTCGGCCTTCACCACGATGATGGCGCGCAGCCCGTGCGGACCGGGGTCCACAGCGGGAAAACGGGCGAGCAGCGCGCCGAACCGCGGATCGTCACGGAAGACCGGCTCACCGCGACCGTGCACCCGCACGATGTTCGGCGGCCCCTGGAAGGCGCACCACATCAGCGTGATGCGCCCGTTCTCGCGGAGGTGGGCGACGGTCTCCGCATTGCTGCCCGCGAAGTCCAGGTAGGCCACGGTCAGTTCGTCGATGACGGCGAAGGAGCCGCTGACCCCCTTGGGGGAGAGGTTGACCGTGCCCTCTGCGTCCAGCGGCGCAGTCGCCGTGAAGAAGATGTGCTGCTCTTCGATGAAGGTCCTGATCCGTCCGTCGATACGTTCGTACGTTTTACCCATGGCGGCCATTGTCGTCGCCGACTCCGGGGGCGGCGAGGTCATTTCAGCAGGTGGAACAACGGTGCAGGCCTGCCACGCGCAGCAGTTGCAGAGCCGCCACACGCACCGCGCGTGGCTGGTCCTGTGCCGTGCGGATGCGCAGCCACTCCTCGGGGAATCCGGCCGTGTCCGGCTGTGGCGCCCGGGTGGCCGCACGGACCACGGCGGACGACGGATCGTCGAGGAGGGGCGCCGGCCGTTCGCGGTCCACGCCGTCGAGGGCCCGCAGGCCGAGGACGGAGCGGACCCTGACGGCGGGCAGCGGGTGGGCCGGCAGGGAGCGCAGCGTCTCGGCGTCCGTGCGTGAACCGCACTCGCCGGGCCCGGCGGGCGCGGCAGGAGCGATGAACGGACCGGCAGTCACCGTCGGATCGGGGCCGGCATTCATCGACCGGCGGAGATCCGCGCACATCGACCGGCAGAGCGGAAGCGGATCGACTCCGTCCTGCCGGAGCACGTAGCGCGCACAGGCCCGCACGCCCCCGGAAGGGTCGGCGAGGGAGGCCCGCGCCTCCCCGTGCCGCCCGGCCCGGCGCAGCGCGGTGGCATCGGCGGACCGCACCCGTGGCGCGCGTGCCGCGAGCAGCGGGCCCAGCACCTCGCCGTGGGCCCCCTCCCGCATCCCGGCGATCGCCGCCTCCGCGCACGGGTTCTTTTCCGCCCAACGCACGCGCCCTGCGGCACGCCGCCCACCTGCACCTTTGACAAACCATACGAAGGACTGCATAGTTATGCCTACCAGTGATTGCACCGTAAGGAGAAACCCGTGACCGAGCGCGTCGTACTCGCCTACTCGGGCGGCCTGGACACCTCCGTCGCCATCGGCTGGATCGCCGAGGAGACGGGCGCTGAGGTCATCGCCGTTGCAGTGGATGTCGGTCAGGGCGGCGAGGACCTGGACGTCATCCGTAAGCGCGCGCTCGCCTGCGGTGCCGTCGAGGCCGAGGTCGCGGACGCCAAGGACGAGTTCGCCGAGGAGTACTGCCTCCCGGCGATCAAGGCCAACGCCCTCTACATGGACCGCTACCCGCTGGTCTCGGCCCTCTCCCGGCCGACCATCGTCAAGCACCTCGTCGCCGCCGCCAACAAGCACAACGCCGGCATCGTCGCCCACGGCTGCACCGGCAAGGGCAACGACCAGGTCCGCTTCGAGGCCGGCATCTCCGCGCTCGGGCCCGACCTGAAGTGCATCGCCCCGGTCCGTGACTACGCGATGACCCGGGACAAGGCGATCGCCTTCTGCGAGGAGAAGAATCTCCCGATCGCGACCACCAAGAAGTCCCCGTACTCCATCGACCAGAACGTCTTCGGGCGTGCCGTCGAGACGGGCTTCCTGGAGGACATCTGGAACGCGCCGATCGAGGACATCTACGAGTACACCGAGAACCCCGCCACCCCGCGAGAGGCCGACGAGGTCGTCATCTCCTTCAAGGAGGGCGTGCCCGTGGCCATCGACGGCAAGCCCGTCACGGTCCTCCAGGCGATCCAGCAGCTCAACCAGCGGGCCGGCGCCCAGGGCATCGGCCGGATCGACATGGTCGAGGACCGTCTCGTGGGCATCAAGTCCCGCGAGGTGTACGAGGCCCCGGGCGCGATCGCACTGATCACCGCCCACCAGGAGCTGGAGAACGTCACCGTCGAGCGCGAGCTGGCCCGCTACAAGCGGCAGGTCGAGCAGCGCTGGGGTGAGCTGGTCTACGACGGCCTGTGGTTCTCGCCGCTCAAGCGCGCCCTGGACGGCTTCATCAACGAGGCCAACCAGCACGTCACCGGTGACATCCGGATGACCATGCACGCGGGCCGCGCCGTCGTCACCGGGCGGAAGTCCGAGCAGTCGCTCTACGATTTCAACCTCGCCACCTACGACTCGGGCGACACGTTCGACCAGTCCAAGGCGCAGGGCTTCATCGAGATCTTCGGCCTCTCGTCGAAGATCGCCGCGAAGCGTGACCTCGCCTGAACCCCAGTAGTTACGTCACCGCCTCCCCGACCCTCCGTGCGGGGAGGCGGTTGCACATCCACCCCCCTTGTTCTTCCGAGGAGCACGCAGTGAGCAACGGCAACGGCAACAGCGACGTACGCCTCTGGGGCGCCCGCTTCGCCGACGGTCCGGCCGAGGCGCTGGCCAAACTGTCCGCCTCCGTCCACTTCGACTGGCGGCTCGCGCCGTACGACATCGCCGGCTCCCGCGCCCACGCGCGAGTGCTGAACAAGGCGGGCCTGCTCACCGAGGACGAGCTGAACCGCATGATCGCCGGGCTCGACCAACTCGAAGCCGATGTCGCCGACGGCTCGTTCACCGGCACCGTCGCCGACGAGGACGTCCACACCGCGCTGGAGCGCGGCCTGCTTGAGCGCCTCGGCCCGGACCTCGGTGGCAAGCTGCGGGCCGGCCGGTCCCGGAACGACCAGATCGCCACGCTCTTCCGGATGTACCTGCGTGACCACGCCCGGATCATCGGCGGTCTGATCGCCGAGCTGCAGGGCGCCCTGGTCGGCCTCGCCGAGGCGCATCCGGACGTCGCGATGCCCGGTCGTACGCATCTGCAGCACGCCCAGCCGGTGCTCTTCGCCCATCACGTCCTGGCCCATGCGCAGTCCCTCTCCCGGGACGCCGAGCGGCTGCGTCAGTGGGACGAGCGGACCGCCGTCTCCCCGTACGGCTCCGGCGCGCTGGCCGGGTCGTCCCTCGGGCTGGACCCGGAGGCGGTCGCCGCCGACCTCGGCTTCGAGCACGGCTCCGTCGCCAACTCCATCGACGGCACGGCCTCCCGCGACTTCGCCGCCGAGTTCGCGTTCATCACCGCGATGATCGGTGTCAACCTCTCCCGGATCGCGGAGGAGGTCATCATCTGGAACACGAAGGAGTTCTCCTTCGTCACCCTGCACGACGCCTTCTCCACCGGCTCCTCGATCATGCCGCAGAAGAAGAACCCGGACATCGCCGAGCTGGCCCGCGGCAAGTCCGGCCGGCTGATCGGGAACCTGACGGGCCTGATGGCCACGCTGAAGGCGCTCCCGCTCGCGTACAACCGCGACCTCCAGGAGGACAAGGAGCCGGTCTTCGACTCCTGTGACCAGCTCGAAGTCCTGCTGCCCGCCTTCACCGGAATGATGGCCACGCTCACCGTCAACCGCGAGCGCATGGAGGAGCTGGCCCCGGCCGGCTTCTCGCTCGCCACCGACATCGCCGAGTGGCTGGTCAAGCAGGGCGTGCCGTTCCGCGTCGCGCACGAGGTCGCGGGCGAGTGCGTCAAGGAGTGCGAGCAGCAGGGTATCGAGCTCGACGAGCTGACCGACGAGCAGTTCGCGAAGATCTCCGAGCACCTCACACCCGAGGTCCGTACGGTCCTCAATGTGGCCGGTGCGCTCGCGTCCCGCAGCGGCCGCGGCGGTACGGCCCCGTCGGCCGTGGCCGTACAGCTGACCGAGGTCAAGGCCGACCTCGCCGTTCAGCAGGCGTGGGCCACCGCGAAGAACTGACGGCGCGGACCGGCAGCGCCGAAGGCGAATCGAGGCGGGGAGCGGCCGTACGCTCCCCGCCTTCCGGTTTTCCCGAGCTGGGTTACGTTGACGGGGAGCGCACCCGATCGACGAGGAGCCCATGATGCCTTTCGCCCTTCCCCGAGCTCTCGGCTTCGCTCGACCAGGGGAGGCCCCATCGGCCGCAGCGACTACCCCGACCGCCCACATCGGCCTCGGCCTGGCAGCGGTCGGCAGGCCCGGCTACATCAACCTCCACCGCGACCGTGATCTGCCCGGTGACCGCAGTGTCGAGGCGCTGCGCGAGCGCACCCACGAGCTGCTGGATGCCGCCTATGCCCAGGGCGTCCGCTACTTCGACGCGGCCCGCTCCTACGGCCGTTCGGAGGAGTTCCTCGCCGAGTGGCTGACGGCGCACCCGGAAGTGCGCGATGTCGTCATCGGCAGCAAGTGGGGCTACACCTACACCGCCGACTGGAGCGTCGAAGCCGACGTACACGAGGTCAAGGACCACAGCCTCGCCACGTTCGAACGCCAGCGCGCAGAGACCGACGCACTGCTCGGTGAACGCCTCGACCTCTACCAGATCCACTCGGTGACCGCCGACAGCCCGGCCCTCACCGACAAGGATCTGCACGCACGGCTTGCCGCACTCGCCGCGGAGGGGGTCGGTGTCGGCCTGTCCACGAGCGGACCCGCCCAGGCCGACGCCATCCGGGCCGCTCTTGCCGTCACGGTCGACGGCGAGCCGCTCTTCCGTACGGTCCAGGCCACCTACAACGCCCTGGAGACCTCGGCCGGAGCGGCGCTCGCCGAGGCCCATGACGCCGGGCTCACCGTGATCGTCAAGGAAGCCATGGCCAACGGCCGGCTCGCCGGAACGGAAGCCCCCGCCGTTGTCCAGGAGATCGCCGCCGAGGCCGGCCTGGGCAGTGACGCGATCGCCCTGGCGCTCGTACTGCACCAGCCGTGGGCCGGTGTGGTGCTCTCCGGTGCGGCGACCGTCAACCAGCTCGCCGGAAACCTGCACGCGGCTGTTGTCGACCTCGACGAGGAGCGGCGCGCCGGGCTCGACGCGCTCGTGGAGGAGCCGGAGGCGTACTGGCGTCATCGCGCCGGGCTGCCGTGGAGCTGAGCGGGCGCGCCCGGCGCCGGTGAAGCGGCGCTGATCCACCTGTCACATCTACGAGATCCGGTTCGTCATCGCATTGGCGGAACACTACGGAGGAATGTGACTGTGGACGGAATCGAGTTCCTGGCAGAACGCTTCGAGGAGAACCGGACTCAGCTGAAGGCCGTGGCCTACCGGATGCTCGGCTCGGCGAGCGAGGCGGAGGATGCGGTCCAGGAAGCCTGGATCCGGCTCAGCCGCTCCGACAGCCGGGCGATCGAGAACCTGGGCGGCTGGCTGACGACGGTCGTCGGGCGGGTGTGTCTGGACATGCTCCGCTCACGCCGCTCCCGCCGCGAGGATCCCCTCGACACACGGGCACCCGAGGCACACGCCTCCGAACCGGCGTTCGGCACTCAGCCGGATGCCGATCCCGAGCAGCAGGCCCTGTTGGCCGACTCGGTCGGTCTCGCGATGCTGGTCGTCCTCGAAACGCTCGACCCCGCCGAGCGGCTCGCCTTCGTACTGCACGACATGTTCGCCGTGCCCTTCGACGAGGTCGCCCGCATCGTGGACCGCACCCCGGCCGCGGCCCGGCAGCTCGCCAGCCGGGCCCGTCGCCGGGTGCAGGGGGTGGACCCGGATCCGGATCCCGATCTCACCCGCAAGCGCGCGGTTGTCGACGCCTTCCTGGCCGCCGCCCGCGGCGGTGACTTCGAGGCCCTCGTCGCCGTGCTCGACCCGGACGTGGTGGCGCGCTCCGACATCGGCGCCGGTGGTGTCGGTGCGCCGTCCCTGGTGCGGGGCGCCCCGGTCGTGGCCCGTCAGGCGATGATGTTCGCGCCGTTCGCCCAGTCGTCGCAGCCGGCACTGGTCGACGGGAACCTGGCCGTCATCTCCACGCGCGAGGGCCGGCGGTTCTCGGTCATGATCTTCACGATCGCGCGGGGGAAGGTCGCCGAGATGTCCGTGATCAACGATCCGGCCCGCCTCCCCGACCTGGATCTGACCGTCCTCAACGACTGACCCTGGGCGGGCGGCCGTACTGCGCGCTCAAGTTCCGCCGCCCCGGCGGCCGTCCGCCCACTCGGCCAGCCTCTCGAAATCGGCCGGCCGCAGTCCGATCCGCGGGTCGATCCACATCAGCAACGTCTCGGTCGCCCCCTGTCCCGCGATCCACTCCCGGTCCTGCTCGGCGATCTCGTCGTCGACCCAGGCGAACGGCCGGCCGGCCGCGTACTCCACGATGTACTGCGTCTTCCAGTACGTACCGTCCGGTGCGCCGCCAAGCATCGACGGCCAGTCGATGTACGGCAGCGGGGGCAGCCCGAGCCGCGGCCCGATCCACTCGTTGGCCTCGTCCTTCCAGGTCGTCGCCCAGACCAGTTCGTAACGGCCGGCGAGGGCCAGCAGCGCCTGGCCGTGCTCCGGGTTGAGCAGGACGGGCAGCGGCATCCCGTAGTCCCACCCCGTCGGCCGCATCAGATGCAGCGCATAGCCGACCGGGACCCGGCGGCGCATCAGTGCCGCGTACGGATTGAGCGGACCGTCGATGTCGATCAGCAGCAGCGGCTTCATGCCGACATCGTCCTCTCTCCCGTCCGCGGAGCCAGAGCGTCCGATGAGACATTCTTGTCTCATATGGTTTATCGTTGTCTCATGACTCTCGACCGTGAGCAGGTGCTGCGCAGCGCTGCCGCCCTGCTGACCCGTAAATCGACCGCCACCATGGACGAGGTCGCCAGAGCCGCAGGCATCGGACGCGCCACCCTGCACCGGCACTTCGCCGGACGGGACGCCCTGGTCAAAGCGTTGGAGAACCTGGGAATCCAGGAGTTCGAAGCCGCCCTGGACGCCGCCGCGCTCGACGAGGGGAGCTGCGAGGAGGCGCTGCGCCGACTCGTCGCGGCCGTCGAGCCGAGCGCCGGACTGCTCTCCTTCCTCGTCACCGAGAACCAGCTCTTCGAGGGCGACGAGGTGAACGAAGGCTGGAACCGGCTCGACGCCCGGGTCTCTGCCCTGTTCCGGCGCGGCCAGGAGCGCGGCGAGTTCCGCATCGACCTCACCCCCGCCTGGCTGACCGAGGCCCTCTACGGACTCGTCTCCAGCGGCGCCTGGGCCGTCCAGGTGGGCCGGGTCGCCGGGCAGGACTTCCAATACATGATCGTCGAGTTGCTGCTCGGCGGTGCACGCCGGAGCGTGGAGCAATGAGCAGTCTCGAACAGCATGCGGAAACCTCCCAAGAGCTGCGCAGCCCGGGGCGGTGGATCGCCCTGGCCGTCCTCGTCCTCGCTGTGCTGCTTGTGGCCGTGGACGCCACAGTCCTCGGCCTCGCCACCCCCTTCCTCACCGAGGACCTCAAGCCGTCCGGTACCCAGCTGCTCTGGATCGGCGACGTCTACTCCTTCGTCATCGCCGGGCTCCTCGTCTCCATGGGCAGCCTCGGTGACCGCATCGGCCGCAAGAAACTGCTGCTGACCGGTGCCGTCGCCTTCGGCGCGGTGTCCGTACTCAACGCCTACGCGAGCACGCCCGAGATGATGATCCTGGCGCGGGCGCTGCTCGGTGTCGCCGGTGCCACCCTGATGCCGTCCACGCTCGCCCTGATCCGCAACCTCTTCCACGATCCGCGCGAGCGCAGCCTCGCCATCGGTATCTGGGGAGCCATGGCCTCCGCGGGTGCGGCCGTCGGCCCCGTCGTCGGCGGCTTCCTCCTGGAGCACTTCTGGTGGGGCTCGGTCTTCCTGATCAACCTGCCGGTCATGGCCGTTCTCGTGGTCGTCGGCATCAAAATGATCCCCGAGTCGAAGAATCCGGCACCGGGCCCGTGGGACCTCGTCAGCGTGGCGCTCTCCTTCATCGGCATGATCGGAGTCGTATACGCCGTCAAGGAGCTGGCCGCGCACGGCGCGGGCTGGGAGGTCGCCGTCGCGGGCATCGGCGGCATGGCCGCGCTCTGCTGGTTCGTACGCAGACAACTCACGCTCCCCGCGCCCCTGCTGGACATGCGGCTCTTCCACCACCGGGGCTTCTCGGGTGCGGTCCTCGCCGATCTGCTGACCATCCTCGGCCTGTCCGGGCTCGTCTTCTTCCTCTCCCAGTTCCTGCAACTGGTACAGGGACGCGGGCCGCTGGAGGCCGGGCTCGCCGAACTGCCCGCGGCCGTCGGTGCGGTCACCGCGGGTCTGATCGCCGGCCTGGCGGCCCGGCGCTACTCGGTGCGGTCGGTGGTGTCCGGCGGTCTCGGGGCGATCGGCCTGGCGCTCGCCGCGGTCACCCTGATTCACAAGGAGACCGCCTATCCGCTGATCGGCGCGGTGCTGCTGGTCGTCGGCGTCGGTGCGGGCTTCGCCTTCACCGTCACCTCCGATGTGATTCTCTCCAGCGTCCCGAAGGAGCAGGCAGGCTCCGCGGGCGCGGTCTCCGAGACGGCGTACGAACTCGGTGCGGCCCTCGGCATCGCCCTGCTCGGCTCCATCGTCACCGGCGTCTACCAGGACTTCGCCACCCCGAAGGGCGTCCCGTCCGTCAACGCCGCAGCGGCCCATGAGTCGCTGGGCGGCGCCGTCGAAGCGGCCCACGGCCTTCCGGCGCAGCAGGCGGGCGCGCTGGTCTCCGCGGCACAGGAGTCGTTCGTCGACGGACTGCGGCTCGCGGCGGGGGCCGGCGCGACGGTCCTGCTGGCGACGGCCGTCGCCGCCTGGTTCCTGTTGCGCGGTCAGAAGCTGGAGGACGGCATCGTCCACCAGTAGCCGCCCGCGCCTTGGGCCGTACGAGTTGTCATGACATACGGAAGGGCCCGTACCCCACCAACCGGCGGTTTCTGGGGTACGGGCCCTTCCGTATGTCATGCGCCGCGCGTCAGCTCACGCGGCCTTGGCCTTCGTCGCATACATGTCGACGTACTCCTGACCCGACAGCCGCATCACCTCGGCCATCACGGAGTCGGTCACCGCCCGCAGCACATAGCGGTCGCGGTCCATGCCCTCGTAGCGGGAGAACTCCATCGGAGCGCCGAAACGGACCGTCACCTTGCCGGGACGGGGCACACCGGTGCCACCGGGCTGCAGCTTGTCCGTACCGATCATCGCGAACGGCACCACCGGCGCACCCGTCATCAGCGTCAGCCGGGCGATGCCCGTACGGCCCCGGTAGAGGCGGCCGTCGGGGGAGCGGGTGCCCTCCGGGTAGATGGCGAACGCCTTGCCCTCCTCCAGCACCCGACGGCCCGTCATCAGCGCCGCGACACCGCCGCGGCCGCCGTCCCGGTCCACCGGGATCATGCCGCAGCCCGTGAAGAACCAGGCCATCGCCCGGCCCTTGAGCCCCTTGCCCGTCACGTACTCGTCCTTGCCGATGTAGGAAACCTGCCGGTCGCAGCAGATCGGCATGATCATCGAGTCGATGAACGTCAGATGATTGCCCGCGAGGATCACCGGACCGTCCCCGGGAATGTTTTCCACACCCTCCACCTGGGGGCGGAACATCAGACGCAAGATCGGTCCGAGCACTGCCTTGATGAGTGCGTGTCGGGACAACGGTTCCTCCGGTGTAGTGGCCGGGCCGGCCGGGGCGCGGGATCGTGACGGTCCATGCAGGTGAGGACGATACTCGCGGGTACTCGCCCCTCGCACATCGGGTTCATCGAGCGGATACGCAGTGTTGACGTGTGTTTCCGCCAAGTTCGTCCAGGAGCTGCTCCTACGACGGTACGACTCCATACGCTCGGTCCTCGCCCGACAGGTGCGAGACATCACACGCGAGGAGCATTCATGACAGAGCGCGCACAGGCAGGTCCCGGCCGCAGAACCCTGCTGGGAGCGGGGGCCGCCGTACTGGGCACGGCCGCCCTCGGACTGGCCGGCGGACCGGCCGACGCCGCCGGGAACGCTGCCGGAAACGCCTCCGAGCGGTCCGGAGGCCACGGCGGGGGCCACGGCTTCCGCCTCGACCTGCCGGTGCCCACCGTCATAGGACACCGCGGCACCAGCGGCTACCGGCCCGAGCACACCCTCGGCTCCTACCAGCTGGCCCTCGACATGGGCGCGCACATCATCGAGCAGGACCTGGTGCCGACCAAGGACGGCCATCTCGTCTGCCGTCACGAGAACGACATCACCGCCACCACCGATGTCTCCGCCCACCCCGAGTTCGCGAGCCGCAGAACCACGAAGAAGGTCGACGGGGTCTCTCTCACCGGCTGGTTCACCGAGGACTTCACCCTCGCCGAGCTGAAGACGCTCCGCGCCAA
The DNA here is from genome assembly GCF_036002945.1 of Streptomyces sp. NBC_01224. Classification (NCBI taxonomy): domain Bacteria; kingdom Bacillati; phylum Actinomycetota; class Actinomycetes; order Kitasatosporales; family Streptomycetaceae; genus Streptomyces; species Streptomyces sp. NBC_01224. Next base: position 7,392,168 of record NZ_CP108529.1, read on the forward strand.
GGAGCGCATCCCCGGCACCCGTCAGAAGAACACGCTCTACGACGGCCGCTGGGAGGTACCCACGTTCGAAGAGGTGCTCCAGTGGGCCGACCGCGAGGGCCGCAAGCGCGGCAAGCCGGTCTGGCTGTACGTCGAGACCAAGCACCCCACGTACTTCCGCGGCCTCGGCCTCGGACTCGAGGAGCCACTCGCCAAGCTGCTGCGCCGCTACAACCGCCACCGCAAGCAGTCGCCGCTCGTCCTCCAGTCCTTCGAGCCCGGCAGCATCCAGCGGCTGGCCGGACTCGTCGCCACCCCGCGCGTCGTACTGCTCTCCGGCGCGGGCGAGCGCCCCTGGGACTTCGTGACGTCCGGAGATCCGCGTACCGTCGCCGACCTGGTGAAGCCCGAGGGCCTGAAGTGGATGGCGTCCTTCGCACAGGGCATCGGACCCACTCTGGACCTGATCATTCCCAAGGACGCCTCGGGCCGGCTCACCGCACCGACCACCCTGGTGAAGGATGCGCACGCCCAGGGCCTGGTCCTCCACCCGTACACCATGCGCAACGAGAACTCCTTCCTCCCTGCCGACTTCCGACGCGGCACGGACCCCAACGCGTACGGTGACGCATTCGGCGCGTTCCAGGCCTACTTCGCGACGGGCATCGACGGGATCTTCTCCGACAATCCAGACACCGCTCTTCTCGCTGCGGCGGACTTCACCGCGAAGTGACACCGGCGTCAGCACCCGGCCGGGGCGTGCCCCGGTCGGGTGGTGCTCGCCGGCTACGGCAACCGGCCGTCGGCACAGGTGCGTCGGCCGGGGCATGACGCTTATCGATCTTGCCCCCATGGGGACCGCCGTCGGCCCTGCGGCGGTCGTCCATTCCCTGTATCCACTGGTGAGTGCCGAGGCCGCGGCCGAGGCGGCAGCCTCGGCAACGGGCGCGGCGATCGAAACCGCCGATCTCGAACAGGCCGTCTGGCTACGGCTGCTGGAGCGGCTCGCGCAGGACGGGCCGCCGGTGGACACGGCGCGCTGGGTGCGGGACGCCGTACGGGCGGAGGCCCGCAGGGCCCGCCGTACCGCCCGGCGCGAACGCCCTTACCGTGACGAGACCTCCGCGGATCCGGCCGGCTGCCCGGAGCGGATCGCCGTCGGCGCCGACGAACGCCGGGCGCTGCGTGCCGCGGTGGAACGGCTGCCCGGCCGGTGCGCCCGGCTGCTGGCGGCGATGCTCGCGCCCAGTGATCCCACCTACCGGGAAATCGCAGGGAAGTTGGGTATGTCACAGGGGAGTTTGGGTCCGATCCGTTCCCGATGCCTTGGATGTCTGCGCAGAATGCTCGCGGCGGAGGTTGTAGCTCCTGAACTGCGGGGAAAGGAGCGTTAGACAACCGGTGGATCAGGTGGGCGGAGGCATGCGCACATGGGCATGAGCGTGATCATCTCGGCAGCGGCGGCACAGGACGCCGAGCAGATCTTGAAACTTCAGTACCTCTGCTTCCAGAGCGAGGCGGAGCTGTACGGGAACTACCGGATCGACCCGCTCGTCCAGACCCTCGATTCGGTGCGCGCGGAGATCGCCACGAATCTGGTGTTCGTGGCGCGGCTGGGGGACGAAGTCGTCGGCTCGGTCCGTGGATCCACCGATCAGGACGGCACCGGTCAGATCGCGAGGCTCTGCGTCCACCCGCGGCTCCAGGGGCACGGGCTCGGCGCCCGGCTGCTGCGGGCCGCGGAGTCGGGACTCGTCGACGAGCGGTCGGCCACTCGCTTCCGGCTGCACACCGGCCATCGCAGCGAGGGCAATCTGCGGCTCTACCAGCGGGCGGGTTACGCCCTCGTGGGCAACGAGACCGGCCGGGACGGGGTCCGGATGATCCTGCTGGAGAAGGACGCGACCGCCCCCGCCTATGTGGCCAGCGCGTAGGGCCGGTTACGCATTCTCGCTCCGCCTACGCGTTTCTCGCCCGGCGCAGCCACATCATCCCGGTGATCGGCAGGATCACCGGGATGAACAGATAGCCCATACCGAAGTCGGACCAGACGGTGGCGTCCGCGAACGCCGAGGGCTCCACCATCGTCCAGGTCCCCACGACCAGCACACCCAGGAGCTCGGCGGCGCAGCACACCAGCGCCGACCTGCGTGCCTTCTCGCCGCCGCGCACCAGCGAGTACGTGATGAATCCGTACACGAGGGCGGCGACGGCCGACAGCGCATAGGCGAGCGGCGCCTTGTCGAAGTCCAGGATCATCTGGACGATCGAGCGGGAGGCCGCCGCGACGGTGAACACCCCGTAGAACCAGACCAGCACGCGGCCGGGACCGGTGCCGAGGTCGAAGGGCTGCTTCTCGCCGGTGGCCGCCGCGGGGGTGCGATCGGTGTCGGTCACGGTCAGTTTCCCCAGATGTCGTAGAGCCGAACTTCAAGGACGGCCAGCACGACCGCCCCCGCCGCCACCGTCACCGAACCCCATCGGGTCCGCTCGGTGAGCGACAGGAAACCGGCCGCGGGCACGGCGAGGAAGGCACCGATCAGATACGCGATGAAGATCGTCATGCCCTGCTCGGGCCGTTCGCCCCGGGACAGCTGCACGATGCCCACCACCAGCTGGGCCAGCGCCAGCAGGGAGACCACTGCCATCCCGATGAAGTGCCAGTCCTTGGTCGGCTGGTCCCGGTATGCGGCGAATCCGCACCAGGCGGCGAGGGCGAGCGCGGTCACGGCGACCGCGACCGTCAGGGCGTCAAGCATGAGGTGAGGGTATTACGGACCAAAAGGCCCCCTGCGTGCGCCCCCGTACCCGGAGGACATGGCCCGAGGACAAGGCCCTAGTGTCGATGCACATGAAGATCCATGCCGAAGCCCTGCTGTTCGACAACGACGGAACACTGCTCTCCTCGATCGAGTCGGTCTACCGCTGCTGGACCCGGTGGGCCCAGGAGTACGGGATCACGGCGGAGGACTTCCGGGGCATCGAACTGCACGGCCGGACGGCAGGCGAGATCATCGCCGAGCTGCTCCCCGTGGACCGGGTCGACGGGGCCCTGGCCCGTATAGAACAGCTGGAGGTCGAGGACGCCCCCGGCGGAGTCGTGATCCTGCCCGGCACCAAGGAACTGCTCGGTGCGCTGCCCGCGCACCGCTGGGCCGTCGTCACCTCCGCCACCCGACCGCTCGGCGAGGCCCGGCTGCGCGAGGTGGGGATCGACTTCCCCGTGATGATCGCCGCCGAGGACGTCACCCGGGGCAAGCCCGACCCCGAGCCCTATCTCCTGGCCGCCGAGCGCCTCGGGGTAGACCCGGCCCGCTGTGTGGTCTTCGAGGACGCCCCCGCCGGACTGCGGGCCGGACGGGCGGCAGGCATGAAGACCGTGGCCTTGGCCACAACGCACGACCGATCCGAGCTGGACGCGGATGTTGTCATCGATGACCTCTCCGCCGTATCGGTGCAGGTCACAGCCCAGGGCGTGGAAATCACGGCGGCCGGCTGAACCGGATCGCACCGCCATCCACGGCTGTCCGCTATTCGGACAGACGGACGGGGCGGAACGTTACGTCTGTTTTACTTGGGCCATGACCACGACGAGCAACCGCATCCTTGCGACCGAGGCGATCACGACGCCCGGTGCTCGTTGTATGTGTCGAATGCGCGCCTTCTGAGGGCCCCCGCCTGAGCCTCGCGCCCCGAAGCGAGACCGAGCCCGAGCCGTCCGCACCCGGCGGAACGAGCCTGCACGAGCACCGCTGTTCCGGCCACCGCCGCAGCCGGCCGTGCCGAGACCCCCGCTTGGAACGTCCGATCGAAACGTCCAAACAGTCTCATCAGACGAATGCCCCGTGCCCGGCGGACACCGCGCCGCGCACTCGACAGTGACGGAAACCCCTGTGATCACCACTTCGGGCCTCACGAAGGTCTACCAGTCGCGCGGCCGCGAGGTCACCGCCCTGGACGGCGTCGACCTGCACGTCCGCGAGGGCGAGGTGTACGGCGTCATCGGACAGAGCGGCGCCGGAAAATCCTCCCTCATCCGCTGCATCAACCTCCTGGAACGCCCCACCTCCGGCACCGTGACCGTGGCCGGCCAGGACCTCACCGCCCTCGCCGGCCGGGGCCGCCGGGCCGGCAAGGAGCTGCGCGAGGCGCGCAGCCGCATCGGTATGGTCTTCCAGCACTTCAACCTGCTGGCCTCGCGCAACGTCCAGGACAACGTCGAACTCCCGCTGGAGATCCTCGGCGTCTTCGGCAAGGACCGCTCCCGCAAGGCCCTCGAACTCCTCGACCTGGTCGGCCTCGCCGACAAGGCCAAGGCCTACCCCGGCCAGCTCTCGGGCGGGCAGAAGCAGCGCGTCGGCATCGCCCGCGCGCTCGCCGGAGACCCCAAGGTGCTGCTCTCCGACGAGGCGACCTCCGCCCTCGACCCCGAGACCACCCGCTCCGTCCTCCAGCTGTTGCGCGACCTCAACCAGCAGCTCGGCCTGACCGTTCTGCTCATCACGCACGAGATGGACGTCGTCAAGACGATCTGCGACTCGGCCGCGCTGATGCAGCAGGGGCGCATCGTCGAGTCGGGCACCGTCGGTGAACTGCTCGCCACCCCCGGCTCCGAACTGGCCCACGAGCTGTTCCCCGTCGGCGGTACGGCCTCCGGCCCCGATCGCACGGTCGTCGACGTCACGTTCCACGGGGAGGCCGCCACCCAGCCGGTGATCTCCCAGCTCTCCCGTACATACAACATCGACATCTCGATCCTGGGCGCCGCGATGGACACCGTCGGCGGCAACCAGATCGGCCGGATGCGCATCGAGCTGCCCGGCCGCTTCGAGGAGAACGTCGTCCCGATCGGCTTCCTGCGAGAGCAGGGCCTGCAGGCCGAGGTCGTGGAGCACGACGCCGCCTCCATCCCCGTACAGACTCCCGCCCCGCTCACCAAGGAGGTGGCGAAGTGACCTGGTCCGAAATGCAGCCGCTGCTCACCCAGGGAACCATCGACACCCTTTACATGGTGCTCTGGTCCGCGGTCGTCACTGTTCTCGTGGGGCTGCCGCTCGGCGTCCTGCTGGTCCTCACCGACAAGGGCGGACTGCTCCAGAACACCCCGGTGAACAAGGTCATCGGCGTGATCGTGAACATCGGCCGCTCGCTGCCGTTCATCATCCTGCTGATCGCCCTGATCCCCTTCACCACCTGGGTCGTCGGCACCTTCATCGGCCCGACCGCGATGATCGTGCCGCTCGCCGTCGGCGCCATCCCGTTCTTCGCACGGCTCGTCGAGACAGCCGTCCGCGAGGTCGACCACGGGCTCGTCGAGGCCGTCCAGTCGATGGGCGGATCCATCCCGACGATCGTGCGCAAGGTGCTGCTGCCGCAGGCACTGCCCTCGCTCATCTCCGGCGTCACCACCACCGTCATCGTGCTCATCGGCTACTCCGCGATGGCCGGTGCGGTCGGCGGCGAGGGGCTCGGCTCCAAGGCCGTGACCTACGGATTCCAGCGCTTCGACAACCAGTTCATGCTCATCACCGTCGCGCTGCTGATCGTCATCGTGACCGTGATCCAGCTGATCGGCGACGGAGCCGTACGCCTGCTGGCCCGCCGGGGCCGCACCACCACCTGAGACTTCCTCTCCACTCAAGCCCGAACTCCTTGTCCGGGCGCACCACCTTCACCACCAGAAAGAGGCACTTTTCGTGCGTAAGAACATCAAGATCACCGCAGCTGCCGCTGCCACCGCCGCCCTGGCCTTCGGCCTCACCGCCTGCGGCACGTCGTCCGACCCGGCCTCCAAGAGCGAGACCGGTGCCAAGGCCGACACCTCCAAGGCGCTCGTCGTCGCAGCGTCCCCGACGCCGCACGCCGACATCCTGAACTTCGTCAAGAAGAACCTGGCGGCCAAGGCGGGCCTCAAGCTGGAGGTCAAGGAGTTCACGGACTACGTCCTGCCGAACACCGCCACCGAGACCGGCCAGGTCGACGCGAACTTCTTCCAGCACGCGCCGTACCTCGACGACTTCAACAAGAAGAACAACACCCACCTCGTCTCCGTCGGCACCGTCCACCTGGAGCCCCTCGGCCTCTACTCCAAGAAGGTCAAGGCCATCGGTGACATCAAGTCCGGCCAGACCATCGCGGTGCCCAACGACACCACGAACGAGGGCCGGGCCCTCCAGCTGCTCGCCGAGAACGGTCTGATCACCCTCAAGTCCGGCGTCGGTACCGACGCCAAGCTGAGTGACATCACCGACAAGAAGGGCCTGGAGTTCAAGGAGCTGGAGGCCGCAACCGTGCCCCGCGCCCTGAACGATGTGGACGCCGCCGTCATCAACGGCAACTACGCCATCGAGGCCAAGCTCAAGCCCGCCAAGGACTCCCTGGCGCTGGAGAAGGCCGACGGCAACCCGTACGCCAACATCATCGCGGTGAAGAAGGGCAACGAGAAGGACGCCCGCGTCCAGAAGCTCGTGAAGCTCCTCCACTCCGACGAGGTCAAGAAGTTCATCGAGGACACCTACCAGGGCTCAGTCATCCCGGCCTTCGGCACCGCCGCCAAGTCCTGACATCCGTACGTAATTTGTCCGACGAGCCCCGCGCACCCCACCAAGGGGGGCGCGGGGCTCCGTCGTACGGACCCGCCGATGCACAATGCCGGCCCGATGCTGCATGCTGTGCCTTTACACGGTCTTCGGCATGGAGCTGCGCATGACTTCCACCTTTCCGGACATCTCCATCAGCACGGATCGGTTGGTGCTGCGCCCCTTCGACATGGCGGACATCCCCGCGTACATCGAGATGATGAACGATGAACTCGTCACCGCCTGGACCGAGGCTCCTCACCCCTACACCCAGGTCGACGCCGAACGCTGGGTCCGCAGGATCGCACCCGCACAGCGCACCACGGGCGACGGCATCGTCTTCGCCGTCACCGAATTCCTCACCCAGCGACTCGTCGGCTCGGTCCGCCTGCGCAACACCGACTGGCGCACCCTCGCCACCGAGGCCGCGTACATCACCGCCCCCTGGGCACGCGGCGAGGGATACGCCACCGAGTCCATGCTGGCGCTGGCCCAGTGGCTCTTCCGCGACCAGGGCTTCGAGCGCATCGAACTGCGCACCGCCGCCGACAACACCGCCTCCCAGCAGGTCGCCCAGAAGCTCGGCTGCATCAGCGAGGGAGTGTTGCGCAACGCCCGCATAGCGCGCACCCGGACCGAGAACGGTACACACGGAGGCTGGACCGACATCAGGACCGACCTGATCGTCTGGGGCCTGCTTCCCGAGGACCTCGAAGGGGTCGCCGAGCAGCTCGCCGACGCGGGCGGCTACGGCGCCTACAACGACTGGAACTGACCCCTCGAAGGGGTCCTGGCACCGTACTGGTACGGACCGGGTACTCTCACCCTGCCCGCCCTTCACGAACATCCCCACCTGCGACAACTCCAGGAGACTGACGACAGATGGCCGATCGGGTCACCGTGATCGGCTGGGACGGCTCGCCACTGACCGGAGCGGCCACGGCCGCCCTCTCGGCCGCCACGCTCGTCGCCGGAGCCGCCCACCACCTCGCACTCCCCGAAGTCCCGGCGAACGCCGAACGGATCCGCCTGGGCTCCATCGACCTGGCCGCCCGCCGGATCGCCGGACACCGCGGCAGCGCCGTGGTCCTCGCCGACGGAGACCCCGGCTTCTTCGGGGTCGTACGCAATCTCCGCGCACCCGAGCACGGCCTCGAAGTCGAAGTGGTGCCGGCCGTGTCCTCCGTCGCCACCGCGTTCGCTCGGGCCGGGATGCCGTGGGAGGACGCCCAGATCGTCGTCGCCCACCCCCGCACCCTGCGGCGCGCCGTCAACGTCTGCCGCGCCCACCACAAGGTCGCCGTCCTCACCTCGCCCGGCGCCGGCCCCGCCGAACTCGCCCTGCTCCTCGAAGGTGTCCACCGCACCTTCGTCATCTGCGAGGAACTCGGCACCGCACGCGAACAGGTCAGCGTCGTCACATCCGAAAAGGCCGCCGACCACGTCTGGCGCGATCCCAACGTGGTGATCGTCATCGGCGGCGGCCCCGAACCGCAGGCCACCGGCGCCTGGATTGCCGGCCGTCACCCCGCCTACCCCCATGGCGTACGAGGCTGGGCACTGCCCTCTCAGGCATACCCGGGCGGCGCCACGGAGGCCGGGGACGAGAGCGGCGAGGGCGAGTCCCCGGGGCTGCGCGCCGCCCAACTCGCCCGCCTGGGCCCCCGCACCGGAGACCTCCTGTGGGACATCGGCTCCGGCAGCGGGGCCCTGGCGGTGGAGGCCGCCCGTTTCGGGGCGGCGGTCCTGGCGGTCGACAGCGACCCGGCGGCCTGCGCCCGCACCGCGGCGTCGGCCCGGTCCTTCGGAGTCCAGCTCCAGGTTGTCGAGGGCCGGGCGCCCCACGTGCTGGAACGGCTGCCGGAGCCCGATGTCGTACGGATCGGGGGCGGGGGAGTCCCCGTCGTCACCGCCGTCACCGAGCGTCGGCCCGAGCGCATCGTGACCCATGCGTCGACGCGCGACGAGGCCGAGGCACTCGGCGCCGCATTCACCGGGAACGGGTACACCGTCCGGTGTTCGCTCCTCCAGTCCGTCGAACTCGACACGGCCGCATGGTCGGAGTGCGAACGCTCGGTCGTGTTCCTGCTCTCGGCGCTGCGTTCGGACCTCGCCCCCTGACCCGGGCGGCGTACAGCGCGAGGTAGGCTGGCCGATCGTTGCACCGCGGCTGGACGTTCGTCGCTTCGTTCGTCAATGTCCTGAAAAGGGGATCGTTTTGGCCCCCGTTGTGGTACGGCAGAACCGGGGGATGCGCGACGTGGCGCAGTCCACAGCGGGCCGTGGCGAAATGAGCTGCCGCGGCAGCGAACGGCCGCGAGAATGCAGTAAGTCCGCGACCGTTTCGTGCCGCGCGGCGCGCCCGCTCGTTCTTGTTGACGAGCGCCGGCGTGCCGTGGTCGGGCGTCCCGGGCGATGGGCCGAAGGAGCACTGACGATGGGCGAGGGGTACGCATGAGTGACACCGGCCAGATCCCGGGTGAGGGACTGCCGGAGAACGCAGGCATGGTGGAGCAGCCGGGCATCGCCGCCCCGGATGCCTACACCTACCTCGCTCCCTCCGAGCATGTGTCCGAGGACGACGACCTCCTGCTGATGCCGAGCCCCCAGGGCGCCTGGGGCGACCCGCAGGCGGTGCCGACCCCCGGTCAGTACCCCGAGGGCGTCGCCCCGCAGGCGCTGCTGCCCGAGCAGGGCGCCTACCAGGCCCAGCCCTCGGCACACACGCTCCACTCCCAGCCGGTCGGCGAGGCTCCCGGGCAGCCCCAGGGGCCCGTGCAGGTGCAGGTACAGGAACCGGTCCAGACGCAGGTCGCGGACGCATACGCCGCACAGCAGCCGGTGACCGAACCCCTGCCCGAGGCCGGCCAGGGGACGCACGAGACCGGTGGCCGCGACTCCGGTTCGGTCGACCTGAGGGGCGTACGCATCCCATCACCCACCCCGGCTCCCGCCCCGGCCACGGCAGCGCAGACCCAGGCCCCGGTGCGCCGGCCGCTGCATCGCGGCCCGGTCGCGGCAGACGGCGGGCCGTCCTACGGCGGAACGCCGAGCGGCGGTGTGGTCCGCTCGCTCGCCGACCGCGGACCGGCGGGCGCGCCCCAGGCGCAGGCCCAGACCCAGGCTCCCGCACGGCACGCCGGACCGCCGACCACCGGGCCCGAGTACTTCGAGATGCCGGTTGACGAGGCGCCGGCACTGCCGGGCCCGCAGCTCGGCGAGATCCTGCCGCAGGGCGGAAGCCCTTGGTCGGCCGAGGCGCCGCAGCCGGTCGTTCCCCCGGTAGCGGCAGAAACGGTCGTGCCCGAGCCGGTCGCCGAGCCGGTACCGGCGGCACAGCAGGCACAGCCGGTGCAGATCGCTCCGGTAGTGGTGCCCGAGGCCGTGAGCGCTCCCGAGGCCGATGCGGTACCGACCACGGCCGAGACTCCTGTCGAGGTTGTGGCGGAGGTTATTGCCGGGGCACAGGCAGAGGCTGTGTCCGAGGTGCCTGCCGAAGTCGCTGTCGTTGCATCGGAGGACGCCGCGGAAGTCGCTCCCATGGGCCAGTTCGTGCCCGTGGAAGGTTCGGTGCCGACGGCCCCGCACCTGGCCCCGGCCCCCGTGGTGGAGCAGGCCGAGGAAAGCGAGCCCGAGCCCGAGCGCGTGGTGTTCGCGATGGAGCCGGTCCAGCCCGCTCAGCCCGAGGCCGTCGAGGCCGCGGAAGTGGTCGAGACGGTCGAGAACGTCGCGCCCGCCGAAGCTCCTGAGCCGATCCCCGCGCCCGTCCCCGAGGCCGAGGTCCTGACGGTGGCCGAGCCGGAGCCCGAACCGGGCCCGGAGGTCATCGAGACCCCGGACATCACGGCCCCCACGGACAGCGCAGAGGTCGCGGAGGCCGCGCCCGCGGAGTCCGTACAGTCCGAGGCCCAGCCCCAGGCCGAGGAAGCGGAGGTGCCCGAGGCATCCGAGTCCGAAGCGACCGGGGCTCCCGCCTCCGCGCCCGCCCCCGGCTACGACGATGCCGAGCGCGAGGCCGTCCTGCGGGTCATGCGCGAGCGCCGCGACATCCGCAACGGCTTCCGCAGCGACCCGATTCCGCACGAGGTCCTGCTCCGCGTCCTCGAAGCCGCGCACACGGCGCCCAGCGTCGGCCACTCGCAGCCCTGGGACTTCGTCGTCATCCGCTCGGCGGAGACCCGGCGTTCCATGCACGAACTGGCACAGCGTCAACGCGACGCCTACGCCAAGTCGCTTCCCAAGGGCCGGGCCAAGCAGTTCAAGGAACTGAAGATCGAGGCCATCCTCGACACACCGGTCAACATCGTCGTCACCGCCGATCCCACCCGCGGCGGCCGCCACACCCTCGGCCGGCACACCCAGCCGCAGATGGCCCCGTACTCCTCGGCGCTCGCCGTCGAGAACCTGTGGCTCGCCGCCCGCGCCGAAGGCCTGGGCGTCGGCTGGGTCAGCTTCTTCGACGAGCGCGAGATGGTCCGCGCCCTGGGCCTGCCCGAGCACCTCGAAGTCGTCGCGTACCTCTGTGTCGGTTACGTCGACGAGTTCCCCGAGGAGCCAGAGCTGATGCAGGCGGGCTGGTCCAAGCGCCGCCCGCTGTCCTGGGTCGTCCACGAGGAGACGTACGGCCGCCGCGCACTGCCCGGCGAGGAGCCGCACGACCTGCTGCAGGAGACCATCTCCAATATCCGTCCGCTGGACGCCAAGGCGCTCGGCGAGGCCTGGGAACGCCAGAAGCGGATGACCAAGCCCGCTGGTGCGCTCGGGATGCTGGAGATCATCTCCGCGCAGTTGTCAGGACTCTCCCGGATGTGCCCGCCACCGATCCCTGAGCCCGCGGCCGTCGCGATCTTCGCGGGTGACCACGGGGTGCACGCCCAGGGCGTCACGGCCTGGCCGCAGGAGGTCACCGGCCAGATGGTCGCCAACTTCCTCGGCGGCGGCGCGGTCTGCAACGCGTTCGCGGCCCAGGTCGGCGCCGAGGTGTGCGTGGTCGACGTCGGCGTGGCCATGGAGCTGCCCGCGACCCCCGGCCTCCTTCCCCGTAAGGTGCGCGCCGGGACGGCCGACTTCACGACCGGCCCGGCCCTCACCCGCGAAGAGGTCCTCGCGGCCATCGAGGTCGGCATCGAGACTGCCCGTGATCTGGTCGCGGCAGGCAACAAGGGCCTGCTCACCGGTGAGATGGGCATCGCCAACACCACCGCGTCGGCCGCACTGATCTGTGTGTACACGGGCATGGACCCGGCCGAGGTGACCGGTCGTGGTACGGGCATCAACGACGAGATGCACGCCCGCAAGGTCGACGTGGTCCGCCGGGCTCTCGAACTCCACCAGCCCGACCCGGCAGACCCGATCGGTGTCCTGGCATCGGTCGGCGGCCTCGAACACGCGGCGATGGCCGGCTTCCTGCTGGGTGGTGCCTCGCTCCGTACGCCCGTCATCCTCGACGGCGTGAGCGCGGGCGCCGCGGCCCTGGTCGCCCGGGCGATCGCCCCCGAGGCCCTCGCCGCCTGCATCGCCGGCCACCGCAGCGCCGAGCCCGGCCATGTCGCCGCGCTCAACAAGCTGGGCCTGCGCCCGCTGGTCGACCTCGACCTCCGCCTCGGCGAAGGCACGGGCGCGCTGCTGGCGCTGCCGATCGTGCAGAGTGCGGCGCGGGCGATGCATGAGGTGGCGACGTTCGACTCGGCGGGCGTCACGGAGAAGTAGCCCCTCCACCGGACCCCCGCACCTCAATCACCGAAGGGCTTGATTTCCAGCCTTGCAGGCGCTTGAGGCGCGGGGTCCGGGGGGCGGAGCTCCGGTTACGGGAAGGGGCGGGCAGGGGAACAACCCCGCCGCAGGCGCCCCACGTACCCCGCACCCCACCCCGTATCGTGGACCCCGCCCCACAAACCCGCACGTCACAGCCGCTCCACCGACGCAGCGGCCCGCACCCCGCACCTTACGAGGAGCCGCACCGCCATGGCCGATCACGCCGATCACCCTGCGTACCCCGTCGGACTGCGTCTCAGCGGCCGCCGAGTCGTCGTGGTCGGCGGCGGCCAGGTCGCCCAGCGCCGGCTCCCCGCGCTCATCGCGGCAGGCGCCGACATCGTCCTCGTATCGCCGGCCGCGACCCCGTCCGTCGAGGCGATGGCCGACGCGGGCGAGATCCGCTGGGAGCGCCGCCCGTACGCCGACGGGGACCTGGCCGACACCTGGTACGCACTCATCGCGTCCGACGACACCGCGGCGAACGACGCCGCCTCCGCCGAGGCCGAGCGCACCCGCACCTGGTGTGTCCGTAGCGACAACGCCGACGCCGCCACCGCCTGGACCCCGGCCACCGGCCGCAGCGAGGGCGTGACCGTCGCCGTCCTCACCACCGACACCCACGGCCGCGACCCGCGCCACTCCGCCGCCGTCCGCGACGCCATCGTCGAGGGCCTGCGCGACGGCACTCTCGCCGCACCCCACCACCGCACCCGGACCCCCGGGGTCGCCCTGGTCGGCGGCGGCCCCGGCGACCCGGACCTGATCACGGTGCGCGGCCGCCGCCTCCTTGCCGAGGCGGACGTAGTCATCGCAGACCGCCTGGGCCCGCGCGACCTCCTCGACGAACTCCCGCCGCACGTCGAGGTGATCGACGCCGCGAAGATCCCGTACGGCCGCTACATGGCCCAGGAGGCGATCAACCAGGCGCTCATCGAGCATGCCAAGGCGGGCAAGGCCGTCGTGCGGCTCAAGGGCGGCGACCCGTTCGTCTTCGGCCGCGGCATGGAGGAGGCCCAGGCGCTCGCCGCCGAAGGCATCGCCTGCACCGTCGTCCCCGGCATCTCCAGCTCGATCTCCGTGCCCGGCGCGGCCGGAATTCCCGTCACCCACCGCGGTGTGGCTCATGAGTTCACCGTCGTGAGCGGGCATGTCGCCCCTGGCGACGAGCGCTCACTGGTCGACTGGCCGGCCCTCGCCCAGCTGCGCGGCACGCTCGTGCTCCTGATGGCCGTCGACAAGATCGGCGCTATCGCCCGTACCCTCATCGCCCACGGCAAGGCCCCCGAGACCCCGGTCGCCCTGATCCAGGAGGGCACCATGGCAGCCCAGCGCCGGGTCGACGCAACACTCGCGACCGTCGCCGAACGGGCCGTCGCCGAAGACGTACGTCCCCCGGCCGTCATCGTCATCGGCGACGTCGTCGCGGTCGGCGCGAGCTCCGTATCGCTCCCCGCCGAATAGCCGGCGCGAGCGTCGCCCGCACCCCGCCGAGTAACCAGCGGTAACGGATCTTCTCCCAAGCCGTTGGCACCACACACCGGACAAGGCAGTATCAAACCCGTGGCTGATCTCATCACCGTCGACGATCCCGACGACCCCCGCCTGCGCGACTACACCGGACTGACCGATGTCGAACTCCGGCGCAGGCGAGAGCCCGCAGAGGGCCTCTTCATCGCCGAGGGCGAGAAGGTGATCAGACGCGCCAGGCACGCCGGGTACGAGATGCGGTCGATGCTGCTCTCGGCGAAGTGGATCGATCTGATGCGCGACGTCATCGACGAGGTCCCGGCCCCGGTGTACGCGGTCACTCCCGAGCTCGCCGAGCGCGTCACCGGATACCACGTCCACCGCGGCGCCCTCGCCTCGATGCAGCGCAAACCGCTGCCGACGGCCGACGAACTGCTGGCCACGACCCGCCGGGTGGTCGTCATGGAGGCCGTCAACGACCACACCAACATCGGGGCGATCTTCCGCAGCGCCGCCGCCCTCGGCATGGATGCCGTACTGCTCTCCCCGGACTGTGCCGACCCGCTCTACCGGCGCTCCGTCAAGGTCTCGATGGGCGCGGTCTTCTCCGTTCCCTACGCCCGTCTCGACACCTGGCCCAAGGCTCTGGAGACCGTACGGGAAGCGGGCTTCAAACTTCTCGCGCTGACCCCGGACGAAAAGGCCAGCAGCATCGACGAGGCGGCACCGCACCGGATGGACAAGGTGGCGCTGATGCTCGGCGCCGAGGGGGACGGACTGTCCACCCAGGCCCTGGTCGCCGCCGACGAATGGGTGCGCATCCCGATGGCGCACGGCGTCGACTCGCTGAACGTGGGAGCGGCCGCTGCGGTCGCCTTCTACGCGGTGGCGTCAGGCCGCCCGCAGAACTGACCGCCTACTGAGGCTGCAGGCCCTCGCCCTCGCCCTGGTTCTGGGGCTGCGTCCGGCTCTCGCTCGTGCCCAGCCCGCGGGCCGGACCCTGGCAGCCCTGCGCCGCCGCGATGCCCAGCGCGACCAGCAGCGTGACCACGACGAAGACGACGAGCCGCTGGCGCAGCAGCCGCGGGTTGGCGGGACGCCGCCCCGTCGAAGTCTTACGGGCCCCGGGCCGCGTTCCCGGCCGGCCGTTCGTCCCGTTCGTCCCGTTCGTGCCTTGAGGGCGCTTGCCGGACCGCGTTGTGTTGCGCGGCGGCTGATGCCGCTGAGGGCGCGAACCACCGGTGCGGGGCGACCCGGCCCTCGACGACGTGGCCTGCCGGCTGCTCTGAGGTTGCTTCTGCTTCTGCTGACGGGGTGCCGGAGGAGCCGTACGCCGGGTCTGCTGCTCGGTGTACGGGCCGTCGAGACGTCCGGTCGGCCGGTCCAGTTCCTGTGCCGAACGCTGAACGGGCGGACGGCTCTCGTGCAGACCCTGGGCCTCCCGCGCCGCGATCTCCTTGAGCCGCATGGAGAGTTGAAGCGTGCTCGGCCGCTCCTCGGGGTCTTTCGCCAGACAGGCGCTCACCAGCGGCGCGAGCGCATCGTGTACGTCGTACAACTGCGGTTCCTCGTGCACCACGCGGTACAGCATCACCTCGGAACTGCCGTGCCCGAAAGGCGAGTCGGCCATCGCCGCGTAGGCCAGCGTGGCACCGAGCGAGAACACGTCCGTGGCGGGCGTAACCGCGGCGCCGCGCACCTGCTCGGGTGCCAGGAATCCCGGCGAGCCCACCGCCGTACCGACATGGGTGAGCGTGCTCGCCCCGGTCGCCCAGGCGATCCCGAAGTCGATGATCCGGGGGCCCTTGGGGGAGAGAAGGATGTTCGACGGCTTCAGGTCACGGTGGACGACACCGGCCTCGTGCACCGCCACCAGGCCCTCGGAGAGCGCCGCCCCGATCGAGGCCACCTCGGCCGCCGACAGCGGACCCTCCTCGGCCACCTTGTCGTGCAGCGAGGGCCCCGGGACGTACTGCGTGGCGAACCACGGGCGGTCCGCCTCCAGATCGGCGGCCACCAGACGCGCCGTACAGCCACCGCGGATCCGGCGCGCGGCGGACACCTCGCGCGCGAAGCGCGAGCGGAACTCCTGGTCCTCCGCCAGATCCGGACGGATCACCTTCAACGCCACCCGTTGGCCCCGCCGGTCCGAACCGAGATAGACGACACCCATGCCGCCCGCTCCGAGCCGCCGGTGCAGCCTGAACGAGCCGACGACACGCGGGTCCTCGCGCCGGAGCCGCATCATCGCCATGTCTGCCCATCCCCGCTGCCTGGTACGCCTGACGAGGCACAGCTTACGTACCCGGCGCCCGGGGCGCTCAGAGGCCGCGCCCTCGCCCGCCGATCGATTGTCAGTGCGCGGCAAGGTCCATGACGGGGAGTGGAGCCGCAGCCGGTCCCGCATCGAACGGTGCCGGGCCATCAAAGTGGTTGTGCTGTCCAGGGGTTGGAGCTGCGAGGGCTGCGGCCCCGACGAGTGGGGGCGCGACACGGACCCCGCGGGGAGGGGACCGCGGCGACCGGGACGACGTACCCACGGCCCACGGCCGGGAGCCGCGGCGCGGGCGAGTGAGTGAAGTCACGGTCGCCGTCCCACCTGCCGCCGCATCCGTCCGCCCACCTGAGCCACAACATTCCGGGCACCCTTCCGGGATGACCCCGGGATCAGGCGCCCGATCTCCACCCAGGGGAGTACATCGACTACCCGGGGCTCATCCTCCGGGAGGCCCGGAATTCGGTACGCGGGCATGACGTCGTACGCCTTCCGCGTCCCTAATGTTGAAGTCAAGCGGCGGGCGCAGCACTCGTCCCCCGAGGTCACACGCCCGCCGCTCCACATTCAGTCAGGAGAGGAACCATGGCGGACACGGCAGCGAGGACCATGATCCGCACGAGGGGACGCAGGGTTCATGCCTCGTTCGGCAGCCGCCCGTCGTCCGGTACGCGCCACCCGCTGGTGGCAACGGCGATGGTTCTTCCTCTGGCGGCCCTGCTCGTAGTCGTCTTCGGCGGCTGGGACGCAGTGGTCACACAGGCGTCGTCCGTGGGCGTGATGCTGGGGCGCTGAGCGGCGCCCCGGGTCCGGAAGAGCGGTCCGGACCGGGACATCCGGCCAACAACCCCGTGGGGACGGGGGTGCGGCGGACGGCAGCGTTTGTCCGGTCAGCTGGGGAGCTGACCGGACATCGCGCTGTCCGGGCTCTCTTCGCGACGCACGTACGCTCATCGGCGGGCCCGGCGCATGTCGGGCCGCCCGCACCTGTCCGCCACCGGGGAGTCCGTGACCACCGCAGTCGTACGCGCGCTGGGCGCCCTCGCCCACCGGGCCGCCCACGCCCATCCCGAGGACATCTGTGCCTGCCCGCCACCAGCAGTGCTTGCCGACCGTGCGGACGGCACGGTGGTCCGCAGCGGGGCTGTCGTCGCCAAGGCGCACGCCCCCGGCACGGACACCGCCGACCTGCTTACCCGGCTGACCCTCGCGAACGACTCCCGCCTGGCCGACATCCTCCTCGCCCCCCTGGAGCCCCGGCCCCCCGTACCCTCCACCACCATCCAGGGCCGCCCGGTCACCCTGTGGCCCCACGGCGAGCCCGTCGACCCCGGCGACCCCGACGCCGCCCCCTGGGAAGAGGCCGCCGTCCTGCTGGCCGGGCTGCACCTGACCCCGCCCCCGCCCTCCCTCGCGCTCCCGCCCATGCGGGGCCCCGCCAAGGCCTCGCTCGCCGTTGCCCGGATGCGCG
The DNA here is from genome assembly GCF_036002945.1 of Streptomyces sp. NBC_01224. Classification (NCBI taxonomy): domain Bacteria; kingdom Bacillati; phylum Actinomycetota; class Actinomycetes; order Kitasatosporales; family Streptomycetaceae; genus Streptomyces; species Streptomyces sp. NBC_01224. The sequence goes on from NZ_CP108529.1 coordinate 7,409,695, forward strand.
CCGCCCGGCCCGGCGACCCGGCCACCACCCCCGTACGCGAAGCGTGGCACCGCCTGCCCGCCTGGGCCCGCGACGAAGCCGCCGCGCCCCCGCACCGCTCCCGCTTCCTGTGCCACGGCGATCTGCACCTCGGGCAACTCGTCCGCCACCCCGCCCCGCACGGACCCTGGCTGCTCATCGATGTCGACGACGCCGGCCTCGGCGACCCCGCATGGGACCTCGCCCGCCCCGCCGCCTGGTACGCGGCCGGGCTGCTGCCGCCCGAGGTCTGGCTCCGTTTCCTGGACGCCTACCGGGCAGCCGGCGGACCTGCCGTACGCTCCGAGGGCGACCCCTGGCCCGAACTGGACGTCCCAGCCCGGGCCCTGACCGTTCAGACCGCGGCGCTGGCATTCGCCAAGTGTGCGGCGGAGGGCCGAACTCCGGATGAGGTGGAACAGACGATGATCGACACCTGTGCCCGAATTGCCTCCCTGCCGCCCGAGTTGGCCGCCGATCCCTCGTCGTAGGCTGAACCGACCGTCGGCGGGCATGTATTCCGGCGACGGCGACCCGACGGCGAGGAGTGAGCCGAACCATGCAGTGTCCCAAGTGCCACGCACAGATGCAGACGTACAACCGCAATGGCATACAGATCGAGCAGTGCAGCGGCTGCCGGGGGATCTTCCTCGACTACGGCGAGCTGGAGTCCCTGACCCGCATCGAGGCGCAGTGGACGCAGCAGGCCCCGCCCGTGCCGCCCGCCCCGCAGGCCTACCCGCCCGCCCCGCAGGCCTACCCGGCCGCCCCGGCGCCCGCCTGGGGCGCCCCGCAGCACCACGGCGGCCACCACGGCGGTCACTACCGGCACAAGAGCTTCGGCCACATGCTCTTCTCGTCCTGAGCGGGGCGACACCGGTGAGCGCCTGACCGTGGGCCCGGACGCCTTCCGTCCGGGCCCGCGGTGCGTTCTGCCGTCGGGCCGCTCACCGGTACCCACCGCTGCTGATCGCGGAAACGACAAAGCCCCGGTCGCCGAGACGACCGGGGCTTTTGCTGGTGCGCGATACTGGGATTGAACCAGTGACCTCTTCCGTGTCAGGGAAGCGCTCTCCCGCTGAGCTAATCGCGCAGGGTGAACCCGCGTGTACTGCGTGCGCGATACTGGGATTGAACCAGTGACCTCTTCCGTGTCAGGGAAGCGCTCTCCCGCTGAGCTAATCGCGCGGGGATCCTTGTGGATCAGTGGACGATACTGGGATTGAACCAGTGACCTCTTCCGTGTCAGGGAAGCGCTCTCCCGCTGAGCTAATCGTCCTTGGAGGTGGAGACGGGATTTGAACCCGTGTAGACGGCTTTGCAGGCCGTTGCCTCGCCTCTCGGCCACTCCACCAGGAGTGAGGGTTCGGGAAGATCCCCCACTTTCTGCGAGCGGACGACCAGGTTCGAACTGGCGACCTCAACCTTGGCAAGGTTGCGCTCTACCAACTGAGCTACGTCCGCTTGTCTTTCCCGGTCCGCTTGCGCGTCCCGGCGACGTGTTGAACTCTAGCGGATTCCCGGGCCAGTACAAAAACGCGTTTGTGCAGCGTGCTGAGGTGCGTTCGCCCCGGCGCAGGTCATCGCGCGCCGTCACTAGACTCAACGGCGTGCACGACCTCGCTCCAATGGCCCGCTTCGGCGGCCTCGTCGCGTCCGATCTGCAGGACGTGACCAGTGATCCCGCAGCCCTCGACTCGTCCGGCTTCTGGGCCGTATCCGCCGATTTCGAGGGCCGCCTCGTCTGCGCGCGCTTCGCCGCTGTACGTGCCGAGGCGGTGCCCGCCCCGGTGCGTGGCGCCTGGCGTGGCCCCGCGGCCGGTGACTGGAACTCGTCCCTGGACCGTGCCGCGTACACCGCGGGCGTACGGCGGATCCGTGAGTACATCGCGGCGGGCGAGGTCTACCAGGCCAACCTCTGCCGCGTGATGACCGCGCCACTGCCCGACCCGGCCGCCGCGGACGTGGACGCGCTGACCGCGCTGCTGGCACGCGGCAACCCCGCCCCGTACGCAGGAACGATTCGGCTGCCCGCGCACGGCGTGGAGATCGCCACAGCCTCCCCCGAACTCTTCCTGAGGCGTGACGGCCGGATCGTCGAGTCGGGACCGATCAAGGGCACCGGACGGACCGAGGACGATCTGCTGGAGAAGGACCACGCCGAGAACGTGATGATCGTCGACCTGGTCCGCAACGACCTCGGCCGGGTCTGCGCCACCGGATCGGTCACGGTCCCCGACCTCTGCGTGGTGGAGAAGCACCCGGGCCTCGTCCACCTCGTCTCCACCGTGCGCGGAGAGCTCGCCGAGGGCGCCGGCTGGCCCGAACTCCTCGACGCGGCGTTTCCGCCCGGCTCCGTCACCGGGGCACCCAAGTCCAGCGCCCTCCAGATCATCGAGGAGCTGGAAACCGCACCGCGCGGGCCCTACTGCGGCGGCATCGGCTGGGTCGACGCCGACCGCCACACCGCCTCCCTGGCTGTCGGCATACGGACCTTCTGGATCGACCGGACCCGGACCGCACCGGTACTCCGCTTCGGCACCGGGGCAGGCATCACCTGGGGCTCCGACCCGGGGCGCGAATGGGACGAGACCGAACTCAAGGCCTCCCGGCTGCTCGCTGTAGCGTCGGGCGCTTACGAAGCGACTGGAAGGACCGCGTAATGAGGATTTGGGTCAACGGCGAACTGCGGGACGCCGACGACGCCCGGGTGTCGGTGCTCGACCACGGACTCACCGTGGGGGACGGCATCTTCGAGACGGTCAAGACCGTCGGCGGCAGGCCCTTCGCCCTCACCCGCCACCTCGACCGGCTGACCCGCTCCGCCCGCGGCCTCGGCCTCCCCGACCCCGACCTCGACGAGGTGCGCCGCGCCTGCACCGCCGTCATCGACGCCAACCCGATGGCGCTCGGGCGGCTGCGCATCACTTACACCGGAGGGCTCTCCCCGCTCGGCTCCGACCGCGGCAACGCCGGCCCCGGCCTCGTCGTCGCCCTGGGGGAGGCGGGGCGCCGCCCCGACACCACCGCAGTGATCACCGTCCCCTGGACGCGCAACGAACGCAGTGCGCTCGCCGGGCTCAAGACCACCTCGTACGCCGAGAACGTCGTCGCCCTCGCCCGCGCCCATGAGCACGGCGCGTCGGAGGCGCTCTTTGCCAACACGGTCGGACAGCTCTGCGAAGGCACCGGGTCCAATGTCTTCGTCGTCCTCGACGGGCAGCTGCACACCCCGCCGGTCGCCTCGGGCTGCCTCGCCGGGATCACCCGTGCACTGGCTGTGGAGTGGACGGGGGCCGAGGAGACCGACCTGCCGTTCGATGCCCTGGAACGGGCCGAGGAGATCTTCCTGACCTCCACGCTGCGTGATGTGCAGGCCGTCCACCGGGTGGACGGCCGGGAGCTGCCCGGCGGGCCGGGGCCGTTGACTGCCAAGGCCATGCGGATCTTCGACGAGCGGGCCGGGAACGACCTCGACCCGTAGAGCCCGTACCTCGAACCCGTAAAACAGGGTGACGGGCCGGGGCTCAGCGTATAGAACGTCTCCGATGACCACGACCCTCCGGCCGACCGGGCCGATCCAGCAAGGCGCCGACGGCGCGAAGAGCCGTGCATACGACGTGTGCGACAACGGGCGGCCCGTCGGCGCCGTCGAGATCGGCACGGATCCGGGGTTCGGCGAGAGGGCGGGCGTGCTCCGCTCCCTGCACATCGACGAATCCCGCCGCAGGCGCGGACGCGGCACCATCGCGGCGCTGGCCGCCGAAGAGGTGCTGCGCGGATGGGGCTGCACCCAGGTGACGGTGGCGGTCCCGGCGCAGGACACCGCGGGGCAAGGACTGGCCACAGCGCTGGGCTACGCCGAGCGCAGCAGGAACATGGTCAAGACACTGCCGCAGACCCCACCCGCGCTGCCTGACGGTGTTGCTGCCCGCGCGATGACGGACGACGAATTCGCGCAATGGGAGCGCGACGCGATCACCGGCTATGCGCAGACCTGGATCGACCGTGGCGTCCCGGTGGAACAGGCCATGAGGAAGGCCGAGACCAGCCACGGCCAGAACCTGCCGCACGGCCTCGCCACCGAGGGAGCGCATCTGCACGTCCTCGTCCGCGAGGACGAGGTCGTGGGACATGTCTGGGTGGCGCGGCACGAAATGCACCCGGGGATGCTGGTGGGCTACGTGTTCGACGTCGAGGTGCGTGAGGAGTTCCGGGGGCGGGGGTACGGCCGGGCGCTGATGCTCCAGGCCGAACGTATCGCGCTAGGGGCGGGCGACGACCGGATCGGACTGCATGTCCTCGCCTCCAACACGCCGGCCCTGCGACTGTACGAGTCGCTCGGTTACCGAACGACTCAGTACAACCTGGCCAAGACGCTCTAGCGGCCGCGTCGGCTCAGCCCTGCTCGGCGAGCAGCCGGTCGGTGATCTCCTCGATCCGTTGGCGCAGCCCGTCCTGGCTCCTGCCGCCGTCCAGCCGTTCGTCGCCGATCACATACGTCGGCGTGCCGGTGATCCCGATCGCCTTGCCCTCGGCCTGGTCGGCGTCGACGATCAGCATGTGGCGTCCGTCGATCAGGGCGGTGTCCATCTCCTCGGCGTCCAGGCCGAGTTCCCGCGCCACCTCGATCAGCAGCGGCTCGCCGGTGCGGCCGAGGTCGTCGGTACGGGCGAGAACCGCCTCGATGTACGGCCAGTCCTTGCCCTGGGCCGCCGCCTCCTCGGCAGCCTGCGCGGCGGCGTAGGCGTGCTTGTGCTTCTCCAGCGGGAAGTGCCGCAGCCGCACCTCGAGGCGGTCGCCGTACTTGGCCCGCAGGGCGTGCACATCGGTGAGGGCCTGGTGACAGTCGGGGCACTGGAGCTCGCACCAGACGTCGAGGACGACGGGCGCTGCGGGGGTGGAATCGCTCATGCGGCCAGTGTCCCAGGGCCCGCGCGAGCGTCCCAATCGGCAGCCGATCCGCTCCGGCTCCGTACGACCGGATCGCTTCCGATCGGCACCTGGGGAGGATACCGGCCCTGAAATGTCCCTGATGTGGTCCCGGATCGTGGCCGCCCGGGTGGTGACCGGTGCAGGATGGAAGGGACGTTTCCCCTTGCGCCTGGAGGCCCCGATGCTTGCCGAGACCATCTGTTCCGCGGCGTCCGCGGCGGGCCTGGGCATCGCCGCCGTCACCGCGTACCGGAAGCGCTTCCTCGCCGCGGCCCGGATCGCTGCCTACTCCCTGGTGCCGATCGGCCTGGTGCTGACCGGAGTCGTGGGCTGGGTCGCCGGAATCGCCTTCAAGCCGAGCGTCTGGATCGGCTTCGGGCTGCTCGCCGTGGCCTGGCTGCTGTTCATGACCACTCGTGCGATCGAGCGCCGCGGCGTCGGTAGCCGCAAGGAGCGCAAGGCCGCCGCCCGGGCGGCGCAGAGCGAGGCCATCGCTCCCGCGGCTTCGGGGCCCTCCCTGGGGTCCCGGCTCCCGGCGAAGCAGACGCAGGCGCGTCCGAAGGCGAAGCCGCAGCAGCAGTCCTCGTCGGGCGAGGACTTCAGCGACATCGAGGCCATCCTGAAGAAGCACGGAATCTGACCCGCGCCCCCGCCCTCTTCCGGCGGGGGCGAGCGCACTCTCGGGTGATTGAATCGATTCATGATTCACCTTGACGGTGCATGGCGATGGAGCTAGCGTCCCGATCGGATTGAAACAATTCATTCCGCTGCGGGTGATCCCCGGGAAACCGGCCCGGGGCGACGGAATGCCTCATGACGGCGTCCGTACGATGGGGTGGCGCCGCGGACGTGTGCGGCCGAGGGCATCAGTGGGGCAGGGCAAGTGGCGCGTGTGGCAGGGATCAAGGATGTGGCCCGGCAGGCGGGAGTCTCCGTGGGCACCGTGTCCAACGTGATCAACCGGCCCGAGGCGGTGCTGCCGGAGACCCGCGCCAGGGTGCTGGCCGCCATCGAGGAGCTCGGGTACGTACGCAGCGAATCGGCCCGTCAGCTCAGGGCGGGCCGCAGCCGGATCATGGCACTGCTCGTCCTCGACATGGGCAATCCGTTCTTCGTCGACGTGGCCCGTGGTGCCGAGCGCGCCGCCCGTGCGGCCGGCCTCGGTGTCATGGTCTGCAACAGTGGCCAGAGCCCGACGGAGGAGGCCGAGTACCTCGGGCTCTTCGCCGAGCAGAGGGTGTGCGGCGTCCTGGTCACCCCGGCCGACACGACCGGCCGGAACCTGGAGGCGTTCAGCCGTCACCGGATTCCCTTCGTGCTGGTGGACCGGGTGGCGTCCGGCACGGGGACCTGCGCGGTCTCCGTCGACGACGTCCGCGGCGGCGCTCTCGCCGTCGGTCATCTGGTATCGGCCGGGCATCGCTCGGTGGCGTATGTCAGCGGCCCCGGCGACCTGCATCAGATCAAGGACCGGCGCGAAGGAGCCCTGTCGGCTCTCGCCGACGCCGGACTGCCGCCCGAGGCACTCGTCGAGATCCCCTCCGACCGCCTGGACGTGGCGGCGGGCCGCGATGCCGGGGCCCGGCTGCTCGGTCTTGTGCCGCGGCCGACCGCGGTGTTCTGCGCCAACGACCTGCTTGCCCTCGGTGTGCTTCAGGCGCTGTACGCGGCGGGCGTGCGGGTGCCGCACGACATCGCCATCGTCGGCTACGACGACATCGAATTCGCCGCCGCCGCTGCCGTACCGCTCACCTCGGTCCGTCAACCCGCGGTCGTCATGGGAAGGATGGCCGCGGAACTCCTGCTGGAGGAGGCGGACGACGAGGGCGGCTCGCACGAGCACCGCAGCGTGGTGCTCCAGCCGGAACTCGTGGTGCGCGCCTCCAGCGCGAAGCCGCGCTGAGGCCGCGGCCCCACCACCCGGCTTCTTTCGCGCCGTTCCTGGTCCAACTCGGCGACTGCCGACCGGAGTCCGGTGAGCCGTAGGGCTTCGATGTCTCCTGGCGGCGTGTCCGCGACCAGTCGGCCGCTTGCCCGCCGGGCCTCGAATTCAGCGTGCGCAACGTGGTGTTGAGCAACGTCGACGCCCACGGTGTGTCGCGTGCGATGGAGAAGCGCACCGGCCGTCGTACCGAAAATGTGATGGACGATCGGACGCCGGAGCGAATCGTGACCGGCCATGGGGTGGGTGAACTCCCCGTACAAGAAAGCGTGTTGATCGCCAAGGGGGCCTGGACTGAGTCATGATCGTCCCGAGATGGTGGACACCTCCCGGGGCGATGCCCCCGCAAGCCCTGCCGAAGAGCCGCGCGGCTGCCTCTTCGCGCTTTCCCAGCCCCCTTTGATGATCTTCCTCGCGGTGGTCGGCAGCCTGCTGCTGATGGCCGCGCTGCATGATCTCTTCCTGCTGTGAGCGGTCAGCCGGCCGCTTCCTTGCGGCGTGCCCGGTACGCGGCCACATGCAGACGGTTACCGCAGGTGCGGCTGGAACAGTAGCGGCGGGAGCGGTTGCGGGAGAGATCGACGAAGGCGTGCCGGCAGTCCGGCGCGTCGCACCGCCGCAGCCGCTCCTGCTCGCCCGCCACCACGATGAAGGCCAGTGCCATGCCGCAGTCGGCGGCGAGGTGGTCGGCGATCGAGGCGTCCGGTGCGAAGTAGTGGACATGCCAGTCGTAGTCGTCGTGATTGCTGAGCTGCGGTGTGGTGCCGGCGGCGGCGATGAGGGCGTTGACGAGCGGGGCGGCGATCTGCGCGTCGTCCGTCGCGAAGATCGCGGCGAAGCGTGTCCGTACGTCCTGTACGGCACGCAGGTCCTTCTCATGGAGCTCGCCCACGCCGCTGATGCGATGGCGCTGCGCGAAGTCGTACAGCGCTGCGATGTCGGCGAGACCGTCGATCGGCTCGCCTTCCGGCTGTCCGCTTCCCGGGGGCTCGCTCTCCGGTGCGGTGTTCAGCAGATCGACCACCGTGTCGAGGGCGATCCGGGTGTCGTGGGGGATCAGCACGCTTTCGCTCCCTGGCCTCCGGCGGGCGGGTGCCCGCCGATGCGGGCTGACTCTACTGGCTCGGCGTCGGCGCGCAGAGGCCCGAGAGAGCCCATGAGGGGCGCGGGGAGGGCTTACCGGCCACCTATGGGCATCCGTTGGCCGGAGGCTGCCTGTCCGGGCCGTGGGTGGGCGCCCCGGGGCCCCGGCGCCCCGGGGCGCCCGTCGGCGCGTGGGGTGTGCGGGCACGGCTGTGGGGGAACGCGCCGACGCCGTCACCACGGTGGATTCCGTGATGACGGCGTCGATGTCAGCCCTATGAGGTTTTCCGCGCGGCGCCGCCTCCCCGAGTCGGACGGCGCCGTGCAGCTCTCGGCCTGGCTCAGCTCTCGGCCAGGATGTGTGAGAGCTCCGTATCGAGGTCGAAGTGACGATGCTCGGTGCCTGGCGGAACCGCGGCGTCGGTCCTTTTCAGGAACGACTCCAGGGCCCTCGCCGGGGCTTCGAGCAGGGCTTCGCCCTCCGGGGAGCTCAGTGCGATGCAGACGACGCCCTGGCCGTGACTACGGGATGGCCAGACGCGGACGTCTCCGGTGCCGGTGGGCCGATGAAGCCCCTCGGCAAGGAGGTCGCGGGCGAAAACCCACTCGACCGTTTCCTCCGCTCCGGTGTGGAAGGTGGCGTGCACGGCATAAGGATCGGCCGTGTCATACCGCAGGCCCGCAGGTACAGGCAGTGAGGACTCGCTCGACACAACGAGGCGCAGGTGCAGCTCGCAGCTGACCGTGGTGTTCATAAGCGCCAGGGCCTTTCGCTCAGTGTGCGCTCGGGGATTCGCACGTCGGCGAAATCGACATGCCACCTACGGTGGCGTTGTAAACCCCTCTGACCTTTTTGTGTTCCTTCAGGTAGCTCGTACGGCGGTGTGTAACTTTGGGTTATACGGCCATTCCGGTGACGAAGACCGTTCCGGTAGGTTGGCTCCCATGAATGCGGACAGTTACGAGCGGGACGGGGGCGCCGTACCGGCGAAACCAGTGTCCGCCACGGGGGATGTGACGGAAAGCGTGACAGGAGATGTCACGGAGGGTGTGACGAAGGAGGACCGGGAGCTCGGCTCCAGGGCGCCCGGGTTCATCAAGGCGTCCAGGGCGCTGCACATGAGCTGGCAGGTCGGCGTCTTCGCGGTCGGCCTCGCGGTGGTCGTGGCGGGCATCATCATGCTGCCGTTGCCCGGCCCCGGCTGGCTGGTGATCTTCGGCGGCATGGCGATCTGGGCGACCGAGTTCGTCTGGGCGCAGCTGGTGCTGCGCTGGACGCGGCGGAAGGTCACCGAGGCCGCTCAGCGGGCGCTCGACCCCAAGGTCCGGCGTCGCAACATCATCCTCACCGTGATCGGTCTGGTGATCATCGCGGTGCTGGTGGGGATCTACGTCTGGAAGTTCGGCATCACCATGCCGTGGAAGATCCACGAGTGACCCGGGGATGGTCATGGGGCGCCGCTGACATGCGGTAATGTTTGGCCTGCGCCCGGGCGATTAGCTCAGTGGGAGAGCGCTTCGTTCACACCGAAGAGGTCACTGGTTCGAACCCAGTATCGCCCACCCCGGACAGAGGGCCCGTGAGACCGCAGAGTCTCACGGGCCCTCTGCATTTCCGCGCCCGCTCGTTGCGACGTCTCCGTGAACGATTCAATCGATCGTGGCAGCGGGTGACGCCGGGATTCGTTCTTCGGGAAGAAGCATCCGGATATCAGGGTCGGGACGGGCTGCCAGGGTCGCCCTCCAGGACTGCGAGAATTTCTGGAAAGAGTTCAACGCCCAGGCCCCCGTGGGTAAATGCATGTCCCGATGCCTTCCGGAACTCCGTCGTGTTTCTGTGCAAGTAAAACGAGAAACGTGTACTGCGCGACTCCGAGGGGCGGTTCGGCTGCGACAACTTCCTTGTCCGGTACGCCTCCGGCGACGACCCGATGACCACAGGCCGGCCCGAGGCCCATGAGAGAGACCCGGGCCGGCCATGTGGCCACACCGTCAACGCATCCGGCCCAGAGCCTCCTTCAGCCGCCGGGCGTCGCGCAGCCGCTGCTCGTACGTCGCCCCGACCACCAGCAGCAGCACCCCGGCCAGCGCGGGCGGCAGCCAGCGCGGCAGGGCGCCGACGACCTGGACCACGTACGGCGCGAGTTCGTGCAGGGCGTCCAGAGCCAGCACCGCACCACCGAGCAGCAGCAGCGCCTGCAGCCGCAGCCGCGCGCCCGACAGGGTGATCACCAGTGCCGCCACACCGAGCAGCAGTGGCCGCACCCAGTGCGGATCGGCCCATGCCGTGAAGAGGCTCGGCACCAGCGTCGCCGCGAGGCCCGCACCGTACGCCGTCCACGACGACGCCTCCGGATCACGGCGTCGGCGCAGCGCACCGACTGCCAGAGCGGGCACCGTCACCGGAAGGGTGTACGCCTCCGGGGTTGACACCCCCGAAGCCGACAGCCGCAGCCAGGCTGCCAGGATGAACAGCGTCATCGCCAGATACCCGGCCACCGGCCGCCGTTCGGCCCGTACGGCCGTACCCGCCGCCAGTACCCCGCACAGCGCCAGCACCAACGCCAGGAACGGCCGGTCCGTCACTGCCATGCCCACCGCCACCACGCCCGCCGCGGCCCCGGTCAGCTCGACGGGCAGAGCCGACGGCAGACCCCGCAGCCGAGCTCCGAGCAACACCGTCACCGCAGGAACGACCAGCATGACCGGCGCCGCCTGATGCGCGGAAAGCCCCAGCGACGCCCCGACCGCACGGGCGAGCACCATCCCGCACACCACCGCAGCGCACGCCGGTACCGCCTGCACGATCTGCAACGCCCTTGCGGATCGCGCCGCTTGAACGGACGGCAGCGGCGGCAATGTCCGCGCCGTCGGCACCGCGGCGCCGAGCATCACCGCGGCCCCGCCGAACACCACCAGCAGCACCGCGAACACCGCGTACGTGGCAGCCTCCGTCGCGAGAGACAGCATCCCCGCACTCAGTGCGCCGGCCAGAGCGCACACCAGCGCAGTCAGCCCCACACCATCCATCCTGCGGCGCAGACCTCGCACCGCCACCCCGAACACCCCGGCGACCAGAGACAATTGCACCGACACAGCGGCTGCGTACGACATCCCCAGCACTGCGGGCAGCACGGTGAACCCCGCCCAGCCGAGCGCCACCGCACCCGCCCCCGCCGCACCCCGCCACGCCGCACCCGGCGACAGCACCGGCCCGGCCACCCGCACCAGCCACGCCCACGACCGGGACGCCGCCCCCAGCAGACCGGCCACCACCAGCAGCACCACCGGCGCCGCAGCCATCTGGGACCACGCCGGACTCTCCATGCCCAGCGCGCCCCGGACACCACCGTCCGGTGCCCCCGACCACACCCGGGCCAGCTGCGACACCGCACCCATCAGCGACAGGCCGACCGGCGGTGCTGCGGCCAGCACCGCTCCGACGGTCACCGTCGACGAAGCCCACACCAGCCCCTGCCCGACCGGACGCGGCAGCGGAGCGCGCACCGCCACCAACAGCACCACACCGCACAGCAGATACATCGGCACCGACCAGCCCCAGGCCACCCCGGCACGCAACACACCACCCATGGCGGCCACCCCGCACAACCCGGCCACCACGCCACCGGCCACCGCAAGCCCCGCCGGTGCACGCCACGCCCCGGACACCGCGATCAGCGCTCCCACGAGCAACAGCGCACCCGGCGCCAGCGCGGCCGACACCGCATCGGCGGACACCGACTGCGCCAGGGCCACCAGCAGCCCCAGCAGGCCCGTAGCCCAGCAGCAGACGCAGGCCGTCAGCCGTACGGCAACACCCTTGCCCCACACCGCGATCGCGCAGCCCAACGCCGCCGTCACCAGCAACGCCCAACCGAACATCGTGGCTCCCGCACCCGCCGCCCACGCCCACAGCAGCAGCGGCAGCTGCGCACTCACCACCGCCAGGGGCAGCGGCAGTCGCAGCCGGTCGAGCAGCAGCCCGTACGCGCCCCAGAGCACGGCCAGCACTGCCGCGGCGATCGCGGCGAAACCTCGTCCGTCTGCCTCCGGCACCGCCACCCGGTGCAGCGCAAACGCGTCCAGCACCATCAGCACCGAAGCCAGGGCGGCGAGCGACTCGGCTGTCGCGGGCAGCCCACGACGCAGCAGCACGGCAGGAGCGGAAAGCGCCGCGACCGTCACCACCCCGAGAACCGCCGAGCGGCCACCGATGCCCATGTGCCCCCAGCTGACCAGAGTGAACGCGATCGCCGCGATCGTCAGCAGCAGACCGCCCAGGGTCAGCAGCACATTCTGCGCACCGCGCGGCCCGACAGGTGCGGCAGGAGGCCCGAACGGAGCGGCGAACGGCGGTGCGGGCGGGGCGGCAGGGCGCGCGACGGGCTGCGTCAGCACACTCAGCAGCCAGGTACGACGAACCAGCAACTGGGACCGGCGGGCATCCAGCCGGGCCAGCTCGCGATCGAGGAGCGCCAATTCCTCGGCGGGCGGCGGCACATGTTCCATGAACGGGAGTGTGGCGCGAGCCACAGGTTCGGACATGCGCTCGGGTACTCAGTTGTCCGGCTGAGTACGCGCAGACTGGGACCATGGACTGGAGTCGCTACCGATTTGTGAGTATCTGGGACCTGCCAGGCCCACCCGATGCCGTGTACGAGATCCTCGGACGCGCGGATGACTACCCGCGATGGTGGCCACAGATCCGCGAGGTCACCTCGGTCGACGGTGCCACCGTGACCACCCGCATCCGCTCCTTCCTCCCGTACGAACTCGTCATGACCGTCCGCGAACGCCGCCGCGACCCCGGGGCCAGGGTCCTCGAAGCGACCCTCAGCGGCGACCTCGACGGCTGGGCCCGGTGGACGGTCACCGCGCACGGCACCGGCAGCCGTGCCACCTACGAGCAGGAGGTCGAGGTGCACAGACGGCTGATGCGGCTCCTCGCGGTGCCCGGACGCGCAGTGTTCCGGGCCAACCATGCCCTGATGATGCGTGCCGGACGGCGGGGCCTCACGGCCCGGCTGGAACGAGTTTGAACCAGACCCGCCGGGCCCTGTATGGTTCAACCCGTTCCCGGGCGATTAGCTCAGTGGGAGAGCGCTTCGTTCACACCGAAGAGGTCACTGGTTCGAACCCAGTATCGCCCACCCGGAAGAGGCCGGTCCGTCAGCAGAATCGACGGACCGGCCTCTGCGTGTCCGGGAAGAGGCTCCGGGGCGTGACCGATCACGCCGCAGCAGGAAGCTCCGGGCGCAGCGGCCACGCAGGATCCACCGCCTCCGCCGTGCCGTTCTTCGCGAACCACGCCTGCAGGCCGCGCGCCTGTGCCGCATGCCACACGGCCTGCAAGGTGTGCAGCTCCGCAGGTGTCAGCCGCTCCAGACGGGACGAGAACCGCCGCGCCACCGCCCGTACCAGCTCCAGCGAGGCCGCCGCATCGGCCGCCGCGTCATGCGCACCGTCCAGCACCACCCCGTACAGCTCGCAGAGATCGGTGAGGGTCCGCCGGCCCTTGCGGTAGCGGTCCAGATGCTTGTCGAGTACGCGCGGATCCAGCACACACAGCGGTGCGTTCTGCAGATAACCGGCGAGCGACGACGCGCGATGACGCTTCAGCTCCCGGTCCAGCAGAGTCAGATCGAACGGCGCGTTCATCACGACGAGCGGACGGCCGGCCGCACACTGCTCGGCCAGCGCCCGGGCTATCTCCTCCACCACGGGCGCCGGCCAGCGGCCGTTGCGCTGAAGATGATCGTCGGTCAGACCATGGATCTCGGTCGCCCCGGCGGGCACCGGCACCCCTGGATTCACCAGCCAGCGAGTGACACGCACCCGCCCGCCTGTCGTGTCCTGGACGACCAGGGCGGCCGAAACGATCCGGTCCTCCTCGACGTCCACTCCTGTTGTCTCGGTGTCAAAAGCGGCCAGCGGCCCCTCATACCAGTGAGTCATCCCCGAACTCCTCGTGCCCGAACGGCAGATGGCGTGATTCCCCTGCCCGGTTCGGTGATACCCGCACCCTTTGCCTGATACGCCGTTTGCGGGCCGCCCTGTGCGGTGACAACACAGGTGACGGGAACGGAAGTTGCCCGTCACCCCTGCAACGAAGAACCGATCGGCACAGCCCGGAAGGCACACGCAGCCATGGCGCTCGCGCAGCCCGAACCGAGCGGGCTGCTGCCCCAGCGGATCGCACCGCTGCGCGGCACACTCGCCACCACCGCCTGCATGGAGACCCTCCAGGTGGGCTACTTGCACGCCGTCGCGGCCGCGGCGGGGTGCTCCCTGTCACAGCCCTTCCCCGACAACGGCATCGACTGGCACGTCAGCCACGGCGCCCCGGGTCACACCGTGGACGACGAAGTGACCATAAAGGTGCAGCTCAAATGCACCTACCAGATCCCGCCGCACCCGCCCGGACCGACGTTCTCCTTCACGCTCGACAACGCACACCTCGTGAAGCTCGCCCGGACCCCCGTGTCGGTGCACAAGATCCTGGTCGTGATGATCGTGCCGCGCAGCCAGGACGACTGGCTGCGCGCCGGACACGACCGGCTCGACCTGCGGCACTGCTGCTACTGGACCAACCTGGCCGGCCACGCGGTGACAGGCCGGCACCGGACCACCGTGCGGATCCCGACCTCGCGCATATTCGACGACCGGGCGCTCTGCGAGATCATGACCCGCGTAGGGGCGGGAGGGAGACCCTGATGCATCGGCCGATGGACGAGTCCGTCAACGAAGCGATCCCGTCAGCGACACGCCCGCACCCCAGTGAATCCGCGGGACCGTGGCCCATCGCTCCCGAGCCGTTCGGAAACATCCCCGACCCCGCCCGTATCGACCCCGCGGTCCTCGGCGCCCTGCTCGACCGGCACGGCTGGCACCGCCGCGGCGGGGCGGCGGGACGCTACAGCCGCTGGACCCCGCCCGGACCACCGGCCCCGCCCGGCGGCGGTACGAGCCTCCTCGTCCCCGACACCACCGCCTTCCCCGACAGCGAGGACCTCCTCGGCGAGGCGCTGACCGCGCTCGCCCGCAGCGCCGCCCCCTCCGCCCGCGAAGTTCTGGTCTCCCTCGCCGTACCCAGCGACGAGATCCGCTGGTGGCGCGAGGTCCCCGAACCGGTCGCGGGAGCGGCCGGGGCCGCCAGCTGGACGGGGGCGGAGCAGCTGCACACCGCTGCTCGGCAGATCCTGCTCGCCGGGGCGCTCGCCGTGCGAGGGCGCACCGGCTACCACGGCGCACGCCACCGCCGCAGGGCCCTGGCAGCCCTCGAAGACATCCTCGTCGGGCCCGCGCCCGGAGGCCGCGATCTCACCGCCTTCATCCCCGTCGAACCGGGCCGTGCCGTCGCCGTACGGCTCTACCACGCCCTGCACGCCACCCGTGAGGCAGTGGACTACCAGCGGGCCACCGGTGGCGATGAAGCCTTCGGCGCCGCGGTCGAGGCAGGCGTCAGCCGGGAACTCACCGAGGCCGTCATCGCGCTGGTCCGGGGCTCGGAAGGGGCCGGGATCGCCCTGGAATGGGCGCCCGCCGCCGGGACGCCCGAGGGTTGCCCGGCCCGCCCCGAGCCGGTGGAATTCTCCCCGGGCGACCTGCCCGCCCTGCGCCGGGCGGGCGCCCGCTACCTCCAGGACGAACCCGCCGTGACGGTACGGATCACCGGCGCCGTCGTCCGGCTGCGCCGCTCGGGACCGCGTGGCGCCGGGATCGTACGGCTGCGGGTGCTGGCCGGCGCCGAGGTGCCGCACGTACGGCTGGAGCTGGACGAGGAGGCGTACCGGATCGCCGGCCACGCCCACCTGGTGGGACTGCCGATCCGGGTGGAGGGCAGGCTGGAGAGCCGCGGCGGCTTCCGGCGGCTGACCCGGACCTCGCAGGTCGTGCCCGTGCAGGTGGACGAGGCGGAACGGGACCGGCTGATGAAGTCGCTCCAGGAGAACGTCGACTATTTCGAGGAGGCGTGCACCGGCGAATAAGGGGCGCAGGGGGCAGGCTGCGGGCAAGAGGCGGCCCTTCGCGCTCAACCGTTTCGCAGAGGGGGCCCACGGCTCGGTACGATTCGTATCGCACGTGCACCACGAATGCGTGCGTACCCCCTGAGTCAGGAGAGACCGGTGTCAGACGTCCGTGTGATCATCCAACGCGATTCCGAGCGGGAAGAGCGCGTGGTGACGACGGGCACTACGGCAGCCGAGCTCTTCCCCGGCGAACGCACCGTTGTCGCTGCCCGGGTCGCCGGTGAGCTGAAGGACCTCGCGTACGTCGTCGCCGACGGCGAGGTCGTCGAGCCCGTCGAGATCTCCTCCGAGGACGGCCTCAACATCCTCCGGCACTCCACCGCGCACGTCATGGCGCAGGCCGTGCAGGAGCTCTTCCCCGAGGCCAAGCTGGGCATCGGTCCGCCGGTCAAGGACGGCTTCTACTACGACTTCGACGTCGAGAAGCCGTTCACTCCCGAGGACCTCAAGGCCGTCGAGAAGAAGATGCAGGAGATCCAGAAGCGGGGGCAGAAGTTCTCCCGCCGGGTCGTGACGGACGAGGCAGCCCGCGAGGAGCTGGCCGGCGAGCCGTACAAGCTGGAGCTCATCGGCATCAAGGGCTCCGACTCCGTCGAGAACGCCGGCGACGGCGCGGATGTCGAGGTGGGCGGCGGCGAGCTGACCATCTACGACAACCTCGACCCGAAGACCGGCGACCTGTGCTGGAAGGACCTCTGCCGTGGTCCGCACCTGCCCACCACCCGGAACATCCCGGCGTTCAAGCTGATGCGGAACGCCGCGGCGTACTGGCGGGGCAGCGAGAAGAACCCCATGCTGCAGCGCATCTACGGCACGGCGTGGCCCACCAAGGACGAGCTCAAGGCGCACCTGGAGTTCCTGGAGGAGGCCGCCAAGCGCGACCACCGCAAGCTCGGCAACGAGCTGGACCTCTTCTCCTTCCCGGACGAGATCGGCCCCGGTCTCGCGGTCTTCCACCCCAAGGGCGGCATCATCCGCCGCGCCATGGAGGACTACTCGCGCCGGCGCCACGAGGAGGAGGGCTACGAGTTCGTCTACTCGCCGCACGCCACCAAGGGCAAGCTCTTCGAGAAGTCCGGCCACCTGGACTGGTACGCCGAAGGCATGTACCCGCCCATGCAGCTCGACGACGGGGTGGACTACTACCTCAAGCCGATGAACTGCCCGATGCACAACCTGATCTTCGATGCGCGTGGGCGTTCCTACCGTGAACTGCCGCTGCGCCTCTTCGAGTTCGGCACGGTGTACCGGTACGAGAAGTCCGGCGTCGTGCACGGCCTGACCCGCTCGCGCGGCTTCACGCAGGACGACGCGCACATCTACTGCACCAAGGAGCAGATGGCGGAGGAGCTCGACCGGACGCTCACCTTCGTTCTCAACCTGCTCCGCGACTACGGTCTGACCGACTTCTACCTGGAGCTCTCCACCAAGGACCCGGAGAAGTTCGTCGGCTCGGACGAGGTCTGGGAAGAGGCCACCGAGACGCTGCGACAGGTCGCCGAGAAGCAGGGGCTGCCCCTGGTCCCGGACCCGGGCGGCGCCGCGTTCTACGGCCCGAAGATCTCGGTGCAGTGCAAGGACGCCATCGGCCGCACCTGGCAGATGTCGACCGTGCAGCTCGACTTCAACCTGCCGGAGCGCTTCGACCTGGAGTACACCGGCCCCGACGGCACCAAGCAGCGCCCGGTCATGATCCACCGCGCCCTGTTCGGTTCCATCGAGCGCTTCTTCGCGGTGCTTCTCGAGCACTACGCGGGTGCGTTCCCGGTGTGGCTGGCCCCGGTCCAGGCGGTCGGCATCCCGATCGGCGACGCGCACATTCCGTACCTCCAGGAGTTCGCGGCCAAGGCCCGGAAGAAGGGCCTGCGGGTCGAGGTGGACGCCTCGTCCGACCGGATGCAGAAGAAGATCCGGAACCAGCAGAAGGCCAAGGTGCCCTTCATGATCATCGCGGGTGATGAGGACATGGCCAACAGCGCCGTCTCCTTCCGCTACCGCGACGGATCGCAGGAGAACGGCATCCCCGTCGAGGACGCCATCGCCAAGATCCAGAAGGCCGTCGAGGACCGCGTCCAGGTCTGACAGGCACGGAGCGAGAGGCCCCCGGAGAGCTACCTGCCCCCCGGGGGCCTCTTCTCGTCCTCCCGTGTGAACACCTGCAACAGCCACGACGAGAACGAACCCGTCACCGCCCCCAGCAGCGCCAGCCCGCAGGCCATCAGGCCCGACGCCACGACTCGGCCGCCTGTCGTGACCGGCACCGTATCCCCGTACCCCACCGTCGTGAGCGTCTCGCACGCCCACCACACCGCGTCGCCGAAGGTACGGATCGAAGCCCCCTTCGCAGTGTGTTCCTGGTGGTAGACGGCGAGCGCGGCGGAGAAGCCGAGCAGCAGAGCGGTCGCGCCGGCATACGCGATCACGCGGGCGTACAGGCTCAGCCGTGGCTTCTCCCTGCGCTGCTGGACCGCGGTGTAGACCCGGATCAGGCGCAGCGGCCGCAGCAGGGGAAGCAGCAGGACGACCGTGTCCAGCCAGTGCACACGGATGAAGCGGTGGCCGAGGCCGCTGAGACGGAGCCGTACGACGTAGTCCGCGGCGAAGACCAGCCAGGTGGCGCCGACCAGGGCGAGAGCGAGGCGGCGCCAGGGCTCGGCGTCGTGGGGGGCGAGGACGCGGACCGCGTAGCCGAGCAGGAAGAGCAGCGAGGCGCCGAAGAGCGGCACTTCTGTGCGCTGCTCCCAGCGCCTGAAACGAAGAGGGGTGGAGTCCGCGGGCTGGTCGCTCATCGCCTCAGCATCGCCGTGGGCCGACGGGTGCGGCCCCGGCGACACGCTGCCCGGGAGCGAAGCAATATGCTGATCGGCATGACGAGTGAGCCGGAGCAGCAGATCGGAGTGGGGACGCCCGACGCGTTCCAGCGCCTGTGGACGCCCCACCGGATGGCGTACATCCAGGGCGAGAACAAGCCGACCGGTCCGGAGGCCGGCGACGGCTGTCCGTTCTGTGCGATCCCGGCGAAATCGGATGAGGACGGACTCGTCGTCGCGCGCGGCGAGAACGTGTACGCCGTGCTGAATCTGTATCCGTACAACGGCGGGCATCTGATGGTGGTGCCGTACCGGCATGTCGCCGACTACACGGAGCTGGACGGTCCGGAGACCATGGAGCTGGCCGATTTCACCAAGCGGGCGATGGCGGCTCTGCGGGTGGCGTCGGGGGCCCACGGGTTCAATATCGGTATGAACCAGGGCTCGGTGGCGGGGGCCGGTATCGCGGCCCATCTGCATCAGCATCTGGTGCCGCGCTGGGGTGGTGACACCAACTTCATGCCGGTGGTCGGGCATACGAAGGTGCTGCCGCAGTTGCTCGCCGATACGCGCAAGATGCTTGCCGACGCCTGGCCGGTCGCCTGATCCGAGCTGTTGCCTCTGCGCGGGCGCCCCGGTCTCTGCTTCTGCCGGGGCGCCCTGCGCATGTCTATGCGTCGTACAGGTCGGCCTTGCGCGGGGTCGGGTCCTGTACCAGTCCGCTCAGTATCATCGAGCGGTTGTCGAAGCGTTCGGTGTCGACGCCGTTCTCCTCCAGGACGCGCAGGGCGGCACTGTGCACGGCGCGCAGGACGGGGGTGGCGGCGCGCATCGCGTCGTCGGCCATGAAGCGGTGGCGCCATGGCTTCTCGGCCCAGGCGTGGCGCAGGCCGAACGGCTCGGGCAGGGCGATCTTGCCGCCCAGGTAGTCGAGGAGCGGCGGGTACCAGGTGAAGGGGGCGCGCAGGGCGAGGCGGACGACTTCGCGGGGTTCGACCAGTGCGAGGGTGATGTCGCGGGTCTCCCAGAAGCGGACGGTCTTGTTGACCGTCTTGGTCTTGGCCGCCGGCTTGCTGGTGAAGAGCGAGTGGACCGGGCCGAGCGCGTGTCCGGTGACTTCGATGCGCAGGGTTTCGTAGAGCACCGTGACCGTGATCATCATCGTGATGACCAACTGGCCGTCCCAGAGCGTGAACTGGACGCCCAGATAGTGCCGGTCGCCGCCGCCGAACTGCTGGTGGTTGCAGATCCGCTGTATTTCGTGCGGCTTGACCTGGAAGGTGGCGACGTCCTCACCGTCGGGCCTGGAGACCGCGTCGGCGTTCTCGCCGACGGGTGACACGATCCAGTGGGTGACCGACGGGGTGGGGAATCCACCGGTGTTCAGCGGGCCGCGCTCCAGCACCTTGAGCTGGTCGTGGATGACCCGTATCAGGTCCCAACTGCGGAACTGGTGGAATTCCTTGCCGGGTTCCTTGGAGACGAGTTGTTCGGCGAGCTGCCAGCTGCCCCAGCGGGTTCCCATGCCGAGGATTCCCTTGGGGCCCGCGTAGAAGACCGAGTTGGACTGCTGCTCGGCGGAGAGTTTCTCCAGGCCCTGGCGGAGCGCCTCGCGGGAGGTCTCGTTCGGGTTCTTGGGTACGGCCTCGGGGATCTTGGCGATGACGCCGCCGCCGGAGAGCAGTCCTTCCCAGCGGGCGCGCATGTCCTTGGCGGAGGACTCTGCGATCCGTTTGGCGATGAGCCAGCCGATGACGGGAGCGACGATCATTGCCCGTACGTAGAGTGCGGGGAATCCGGTGAGCGGCAGCTTGATCAGGAAGAACAGGGCCACGATGCCGATGATCGGGAGCAGGGCGTTGCCCACGGCGGCGAGGGCCTTGTCCTTGGTCTTGCCGAGCGAGTCGCGCAGTCGGAAGGCGATGACCCACAGGAGCATTCCGGGCAGGAAGAGAAAGCCGAACAAGGTGGTGACGGCGGTCAGTCTGGTGTCGCGCGCCCTGCGCAGACGGGTCGCGGACAGGCAGTGCTCGACGACGGTCTGCGGGTCGGTTCCGAAGGACTGGATGAGGGCCTTCCGGGCGCCGCCCAGCATGCGTTCCTGGACGGCGCGGGAGAACGCCTCGCCGAGGTTGGGCTTGAAGTAGTCGGACTTGAAGAGCTTGGAACCGCCCGCCTTCACTTCGGACTTGTGCCACTCGCTGTTGGCTTCAAGGATCTTCTCCACCGGGCTGTCGCGGTACGCGGCGGAGGCGAGGGCGTTCGTCGCCACCGCCTGTGAGCCTGCGCCCTGGAGCGGGATCTGCGCTCCGGGAGAGAAATCGAATCCGTCGTTGGCCACTGTCGCCCCCACTCGCCGCCAAGGAACTGCTCCTGCGGCTGTTTCCCAACTGCCGTGCCCGGCACACCTTCTGAGCTGGGACCACAGCGTATCGTCCGGATCAATACGCCGCCCGCCTCTGTGGACAAGGGCGGGCGGCACAGTCGATTACGCGTCATTCGGGTTGTTCTCCTGCTGCTCGCGGATACGTTCCGCGAGCTGTGGGGGCATGGCTTCGTGCCGGGCGTACGCCCGGTCGAAGCGACCGGCGCCATGGGACAGGGAGCGCAGGTCGATCGCGTACCGGCCGATCTCCAGCTCCGGGACCTCGGCTCGCACGAGGGTGCGTCCGGGGCCGGACTGCTCGGTACCGATCACCCTGCCGCGCCGCCCGGACAGATCGCTCATCACCGGGCCGACGTAGTCGTCGGGGACCAGGACCTGGATCTCAGCGACGGGTTCGAGGAGCTGGATACGGGTGTCCGCGGCGGCTTCGCGCAGGGCCAGTGCGCCCGCGGTCTGGAACGCGGCGTCGGAGGAGTCCACCGAGTGGGACTTCCCGTCCCGCAGGGTGACACGTACGTCCACGAGCGGATGTCCGGCCGCGACTCCTCGGGCGGCCTGGGCGCGCACACCCTTCTCGACGGACGGGATGAACTGGCGCGGCACCGCTCCGCCGACCACCTTGTCGACGAATTCGATGCCCGACCCCGGTGGCAGCGGCTCCACGTCGATCTCGCAGATTGCGTACTGGCCGTGGCCGCCGGACTGTTTCACATGCCTGCCGCGCCCGGTCGACGGGCCGGCGAAGGTCTCGCGCAGCGACACCTTGTGCGGTACGGCGTCGACCTGGACGCCGTAGCGGCTGCGCAGCCGGTCCAGCGCCACATCCTGATGGGCCTCGCCGAGGCACCACAGGACCACCTGGTGGGTGTCCTGGTTCTGTTCGAGGCGCATGGTCGGGTCCTCGGCGACGAGCCGGGAGAGCCCCTGGGAGAGCTTGTCCTCGTCCGCCTTGCTGTGCGCCTCGATGGCGAGCGGCAGCAGCGGGTCCGGTGTGGTCCAGGGGTCCATCAGCAGCGGCTGGTCCTGGGCGGAGAGAGTGTCCCCGGTCTCGGCGCTGCCCAGTTTGGCGACGCAGGCCAGATCTCCGGCGATGCATGCGGTGAGGGGGCGCTGTTGTTTGCCGAAGGGGGAGGAGAGGGCGCCGACGCGTACCTCCGCCTCATGGAAGGGGCGTGTCTCGTGGCAGGGGTCGTTGAGGCCGTGGCCGAAGACGTGGATGGTTTCGTCGGGGCGGAGGGTGCCGGAGAAGACGCGTACGAGCGAGACCCGGCCGACGTACGGGTCGGAGGCCGTCTTGACGACCTCGGCGACGAGTGGGCCCTGCGGGTCGCAGGTCAGGACCGGCCGCGGGGCCCCATGGAGGGGGGTGACCTCGGGGAGGGGGCGCTCCAGCGGGGTGGGGAAGCCGCCGGTGATCAGGTCCAGGAGCTCGACGGTGCCGATGCCCTGGCGGGCGCCTTCGGCGGCGGGGGCCGCAGCGAGGACGGGGTGGAAGGCGCCCCGGGCCACAGCGCGCTCCAGGTCGTCGATGAGTGTCTTGATGTCGATCTCGCCGCCGCCGAGGTAGCGGTCCATCAGGGTCTCGTCCTCGCTCTCGGCGATGATCCCCTCGATGAGCCGGTTCCGGGCCTCCTGGAGCGTGGCCTGCTGGGCGTCGGCTGGCGGGTTCTCCTGCCGCTCGCCCGAGGAGTAGTCGAAGATCCGCTGGGTGAGGAGTCCGGTGAGCCCGGTGAGCGGAGCGTGCCCGTCCGGGCCCACGGGTCCGTGCACGGGCAGGTAGAGCGGGAGTACGGCGTCGGGGTCGTCGCCGACGAAGATCTCGCCGCAGATCCGGGTCATCTCGTCGAACGAGGTGCGCGCCGTGTCGAGGTGCGTGACGACTATGGCGCGCGGCATGCCGACGGCGGCGCACTCCTCCCACACGGCGCGGGTGGCGCCCGCCACGGCGTCGGCCTCCTGGGCAGCGGACACAATGAACAGGGCCGCGTCCGCTGCCCGCAGACCGGCCCTGAGTTCCCCGACGAAATCGGCGTATCCGGGAGTGTCCAGCAGGTTGATCTTGTACCCGCCCCATTCGACGGGTACGAGCGAGAGCTGTACGGAGCGTTGCTGGCGGTGTTCGATCTCGTCGTAGTCGGAGACCGTGGCGCCGTCCTCGACCCGCCCGGCCCGGTTGACCGCCCCCGCGGCCAGTGCGAGGGCCTCGACGAGGGTGGTCTTGCCGGAGCCGCTGTGGCCGACCAGCACCACATTCCGTACGGATGAGGGCTGGTCGGCCGTCGCTGCCCTGCCGGCGGCCCCGGTGTGTGCGTGTGCCTTGTCGCCCATGATGCGTGCCTCCCAGATAGTGGCGCGGAGCGGGAAGAAAAGCCGGCGCGGTGTGGGGAGAAGGGTGCACGGGCACGGGGAGCCGCCGCGGCGGCTACGGCGACGCCCGTGGTAATTCGAGCTTTCCACTCAGGTCAGGTTGCGTCCATACGTCGTGCACCGCGGCGCGATGCCGGGTGCCCGGACGGTGGAGTCCGGCGGGCGTGACTACGATGGGCCAGCCGGTGGCCGTAGGGGCCGCTCGGCCCACCGACCCTCGGGAAGGCCATGCTGAACAAGTACGCGCGTGCATTTTTTACGCGTGTCCTCACACCGTTCGCCGCACTGTTGCTCCGTCTCGGCGTGAGTCCTGACGCGGTCACTCTGATCGGTACGGCCGGGGTGATGGCAGGTGCGCTGGTCTTTTTCCCGATGGGGGAGTTCTTCTGGGGCACGATCGTCATCACGATCTTCGTCTTCTCCGACCTCGTCGACGGCAATATGGCCCGGCAGGCCGGTATCTCCAGCCGCTGGGGCGCGTTCCTGGACTCGACCCTGGACCGGGTCGCCGACGGGGCGATCTTCGGAGGGTTCGCGCTCTGGTACGCGGGCAACGGCGACGACAACGTGATGTGCGCGGTCGCGATCTTCTGCCTGGCGAGCGGCCAGGTGGTCTCGTACACGAAGGCGCGCGGTGAGTCGATCGGGCTGCCGGTCGCGGTCAACGGTCTTGTGGAACGCGCCGAGCGGCTGGTCATCTCGCTGGTCGCGGCCGGACTCGCGGGTCTTCACAAGTTCGGTGTCCCCGGGATTCAGATCCTGCTGCCGATCGCGCTGTGGATCGTCGCCGTGGGCAGCCTGGTGACGCTCGTGCAGCGGGTCGTGACGGTGCGCCGCGAGTCCGCGGAGGCCGACGCGGCCGAGGCCGCTGCTGCGGACCGGGGGAGCGGGGCCGCACAGTGAGCGGCGCACCGGGTGACACGCGGCCCGGCCTGCGGGACCGGCTGACCGACGGGCTGTACGGGCTCGGCTGGACCGCCGTCAAGAAGCTCCCCGAACCAGTCGCCCGGGCCCTCTTCCGTACCATCGCCGACCAGGTGTGGAAGCGGCGCGGCAAGGGCGTGCTACGGCTGGAGTCGAATCTGGCACGGGTCGTGCCCGGGGCTTCCCCGGCCCGGCTCGCCGCGCTCTCCAAGGCCGGGATGCGCTCGTACATGCGCTACTGGATGGAGTCGTTCCGGCTGCCCACCTGGAGTCCGGCGCGGATCAAGGCGTCCATAGACGTGACGGACGCGCACCGGCTGACCGGCGGGCTGGACACCGGCCGCGGTGTCATCCTCGCCCTGCCGCACCTGGGGAACTGGGACCTGGCCGGAGCCTGGGTCACCACCGATCTCAAGGTGCCCTTCACCACGGTCGCCGAGCGGCTCAAGCCCGAGACGCTGTACGACCGGTTCGTGGCCTACCGCGAGGGACTCGGCATGGAGGTGCTGCCGCACAGCGGCGGCGCCGCCTTCGGTACCTTGGCGCGGCGGCTGCGCGCGGGCGGCCTGGTCTGTCTGGTCGCCGACCGTGATCTGTCGGCGTCCGGCGTCGAGGTGAAATTCTTCGGCGACACCGCACGCATGCCCGCTGGGCCGGCGCTGCTGGCCCAGCAGACCGGGGCGCTGCTGCTGCCGGTGACCCTCTCGTACGACGACACGCCCGTGATGAAGGCGCGTATCCATCCGCCGGTCGAGGTGCCGGAGTCAGGCAGTCGTACGGAGAAGACGTCCTCGATGACACAGGCGCTGGCCGATGCCTTCGCCGTCGGAATCGCCGAGCATCCGGAGGACTGGCACATGCTGCAACGGCTCTGGCTGGCCGACCTGGAGAACCGGGAGGACCGGCCGTGAAGATCGGCATCGTCTGCCCGTACTCCTGGGACGTACCGGGAGGTGTGCAGTTCCACATCCGGGACCTGGCCGAACACCTGATCCGTCTGGGACATCAGGTGTCGGTGCTGGCACCGGCCGACGACGAGACACCGCTGCCGCCGTACGTGGTCTCGGCGGGCCGGGCCGTGCCCGTCCCGTACAACGGCTCCGTGGCCCGGCTGAACTTCGGCTTCCTCTCGGCCGCCCGGGTGCGCCGCTGGCTGCACGACGGCACCTTCGACGTGATCCACATCCATGAGCCGACCTCGCCGTCGCTGGGGCTGCTCGCCTGCTGGGCGGCGCAGGGGCCGATCGTCGCCACGTTCCACACCTCCAACCCGCGCTCCCGGGCCATGATCGCCGCGTACCCGATCCTGCAGCCCGCGCTGGAGAAGATCAGCGCGCGCATCGCGGTGAGCGAGTACGCACGCCGGACCCTGGTCGAGCACCTGGGCGGCGACGCGGTCGTCATCCCCAATGGGGTCGATGTCGGCTTCTTCGCCGGGGCCGAGCCCAAGGCCGAGTGGCAATCGGAGAGGGCACGAAGCTCGGTCGAGGGCGGTGGGGGGAGCCGGGAGGGCGGCACGATCGGCTTCATCGGGCGTATCGACGAGCCACGCAAGGGCCTGCCCGTCCTGATGAGGGCGCTGCCCTCGATCCTTGCCGCGCGTCCGGACACCAGGCTGCTGGTGGCGGGCCGCGGCGACGAGGAGGAGGCCGTCGCCTCGCTGCCCGAGGAGATGCGCGAGCGCGTCGAATTCCTCGGCATGGTGAGCGACGAGGACAAGGCGCGGCTGCTGCGCAGCGTCGATGTGTACGTCGCGCCCAATACGGGCGGCGAGAGCTTCGGGATCATCCTGGTCGAGGCGATGTCGGCCGGTGCGCCGGTCCTGGCCAGCGATCTGGACGCGTTCGCGCAGGTCCTGGACCTGGGTGCGGCAGGCGAACTCTTCGCCAACGAGGACGCGGACGCGCTGGCGGCGGCGGCGCTCCGGCTGCTCGGAGACCCGGAGCGGCGTACGGAGCTGCGCGAACGGGGAACCGCGCACGTGCGGCGCTTCGACTGGTCGACGGTCGGGGCGGACATCCTCGCGGTGTACGAGACGGTGACGGACGGCGCGGCGTCGGTGGCGGCCGACGAACGCACGGGCCTGCGCGCACGCTTCGGACTGGCACGGGACTAGGGGCGCCGGTTCAAGCACGCCGGGCGATCCGTGTTCCGCGTCGAGTCCGCAGAGTGATGCGCGCAGCAGTTCAAGCCCGTCCGGCGATCGAGGGCGGGGGTCCGGGGCAGCACCCCGGCGGCAATCGAGCCTGCCCGCACCCGTCCTGCCCCGCTTCCGCGCCCAGGACGGGGCGGCCGCACCGCCTGCGCCCCGACGGTAGCCTTGCCGCCCGTGATCGAAACCCTCATCTGGATCGCCGTCGCGATCGTCGCGACCGGTATGTACCTCAGCTGGACCGCCGGGCGGCTGGACCGGCTGCACACGCGCATCGACGCCGCCCGCGCCGCCCTCGACGCGCAGCTCCTGCGCCGCGCCTCGGTCACCCAGGAACTGGCGACATCGGGTGTCCTCGACCCGGCCGCGTCCATCGTGCTGTACGAGGCCGCGCACGCCGCCCGCCAGGCGGAGGAGGAGAACCGTGAGGTTGCGGAGAGCGAGCTGAGCACCGCGCTGCGGGCGGTGTTCGGAGAGACTGCGCAGGTGGAGTCCGTGAAGGAGATCCCCGGCGGTGAGGAGGCGGCATTCGAACTAGCCGCGGCCGTACGTCGTGTCCCGATGGCCCGGCGGTTCCACAACGATGCGGTGCGCGCGGCGCGTGCGCTGCGCCGGCATCGTACGGTGCGGTGGTTCCGGCTGGCCGGGCACGCCCCGTTCCCGCTCGCCTTCGAGATGGACGACGAACCGCCTGTCGCCCTGGCGGACCGACCCGTCAGCTGACACTGACCCGGCGGCCGGGCTCATGCGTGACCGGGATCACGACCCATTTCATGCGCGTGCAAAACGATCCACCGGCCTTCCATTGGCCCTTGCTGTGGACTGGTCCCGGAGAGTTTGCTCAGCACTGCACCATCCAGCACTTTCAGTAACTTTTTCTCCGAGTGAGGTCGATCCGTGTCCACGCTTCCCACCACCCCGCAGTCCGCCGACTCCCCGGCCACCGGCACCGCTCGCGTCAAGCGCGGCATGGCCGAGCAGCTCAAGGGCGGCGTGATCATGGACGTCGTCAATGCCGAGCAGGCGAAGATCGCCGAGGATGCGGGCGCCGTGGCCGTCATGGCCCTGGAGCGGGTGCCTGCCGACATCCGCAAGGATGGCGGCGTGGCCCGGATGTCGGACCCGAACATGATCGAGGAGATCATCGAGGCCGTCTCCATCCCGGTGATGGCGAAGTCCCGCATCGGACACTTCGTCGAGGCCCAGGTCCTGCAGTCCCTCGGTGTCGACTACATCGACGAGTCCGAGGTCCTCACCCCGGCCGACGAGGTCAACCACAGCGACAAGTTCGCCTTCACCACCCCGTTCGTCTGTGGCGCCACCAACCTCGGTGAGGCCCTGCGCCGCATCGCCGAGGGCGCGGCCATGATCCGTTCAAAGGGCGAGGCCGGCACCGGAAACGTCGTCGAGGCGGTCCGTCACCTGCGCCAGATCAAGAACGAGATCGCCCGGCTGCGCGGCTACGACAACAACGAGCTGTACGCCGCCGCGAAGGAGCTCCGCGCCCCGTACGAGCTGGTCAAGGAGGTCGCCGAGCTCGGCAAGCTGCCCGTCGTGCTGTTCTCCGCGGGCGGCGTCGCCACCCCCGCCGACGCCGCGCTGATGCGCCAGCTCGGCGCCGAGGGCGTCTTCGTGGGCTCCGGCATCTTCAAGTCCGGCGACCCGGCCAAGCGCGCCGCCGCCATCGTGAAGGCCACCACCTTCTACGACGACCCGAAGATCATCGCGGACGCCTCCCGGAACCTGGGCGAGGCCATGGTCGGCATCAACTGCGACACCCTGCCCGAGGCCGAGCGCTACGCCAACCGTGGCTGGTAATCACTGATGAGCGACACCCCTGTGATCGGAGTCCTGGCTCTCCAGGGCGACGTACGGGAACACCTGATCGCCCTGGCCTCGGCGGATGCCCTGGCCAGGCCGGTCCGGCGTCCCGAGGAACTCGCCGAGGTCGACGGCCTGGTCATTCCCGGTGGCGAGTCCACCACGATGTCCAAGCTGGCTTCCCTGTTCGGCATGCTGGAACCGCTGCGCGAGCGGGTACGGGACGGGATGCCGGTCTACGGCACCTGCGCCGGAATGATCCTGCTCGCCGACAAGATCCTCGACCCGCGCTCGGGCCAGGAGACGGTCGGCGGGATCGACATGATCGTGCGCCGTAACGCCTTCGGGCGGCAGAACGAGTCCTTCGAGGCGGCCGTCGAGGTCGCCGGTATCGAGGGCGGCCCCGTCGAGGGTGTGTTCATCCGCGCCCCGTGGGTGGAATCGGTCGGCGCGCAGGCCAAGGTGGTGGCGGAGCACGGTGGCCGCATCGTCGCCGTGCGTCAGGGAAACGCCCTGGCGACGTCATTCCACCCGGAACTGACCGGGGACCACAGGGTTCACGCGTTGTTCGTGGACATGGTGCGCGCAGTCGGCTGACTCGATCCCGGTAGGATCTCTCGGGTTCGGATCGAATTGGTGACGCGAAGGAGAAGGCAGATGTCCGGCCACTCTAAATGGGCTACGACGAAGCACAAGAAGGCCGTGATTGATGCCAAGCGCGGCAAGCTCTTCGCGAAGCTGATCAAGAACATCGAGGTCGCGGCCCGCACCGGCGGTGTGGACCCCGAGGGAAACCCGACCCTCGTGGACGCGATCCAGAAGGCGAAGAAGAGCTCCGTACCGAACAAGAACATCGACTCCGCGGTCAAGCGCGGTGGCGGTCTCGAAGCGGGCGGCGTCGACTATCAGACGATCATGTACGAGGGTTACGGCCCGAACGGTGTCGCGGTGCTCATCGAGTGCCTCACCGACAACCGCAACCGTGCCGCATCCGACGTACGTGTCGCGATGACCCGCAACGGCGGTTCGATGGCCGACCCCGGCTCGGTCTCCTACCTCTTCAACCGCAAGGGTGTCGTCATCGTCCCCAAGGGCGAGCTGACCGAGGACGACGTCCTGGGTGCCGTGCTCGACGCGGGCGCCGAGGAGGTCAACGACCTCGGTGACACCTACGAGGTCGTCAGCGAGGCCACCGACATGGTCGCGGTCCGTACCGCGCTCCAGCAGGCCGGCATCGACTACGACTCCGCCGAGGCCAACTTCCTGCCCACCATGCAGGTCGAGCTGGACGAGGAGGGCGCGCGCAAGATCTTCAAGCTGATCGACGCGCTGGAGGACAGCGACGACGTGCAGAACGTCTTCGCCAACTTCGATGTCTCGGACGAGGTCATGGAGAAGGTCGACGCCTGAGCCACGCTCAGCACAGCCTTCACGGACGGGCCGACGGGGACACACCCCGTCGGCCCGTCGCATTGTCAGTGCGAGCCGATAGCCTGCGGGAACAGTTGACCGATCGGTACGGAGGGGGCCTCCCATGCGGGTACTCGGCGTCGACCCGGGGCTGACCCGGTGCGGTGTCGGCGTCGTCGAAGGCGTCGCCGGTCGGCCCCTGACGATGCTCGGCGTCGGAGTCGTCCGCACCGCGGCCGATGCGGAGCTCGGCCACCGGCTGGTGGCCATCGAGCGCGGCATCGAGGAATGGCTCGACGAGCACCGGCCCGAATTCGTCGCCGTGGAGCGGGTGTTCAGCCAGCACAACGTCCGTACGGTGATGGGCACCGCCCAAGCCAGTGCGGTCGCCATGCTCTGCGCATCCCGGCGCGGCATACCGGTCGCCCTGCACACCCCCAGCGAGGTCAAGGCGGCCGTCACCGGCAGCGGCCGTGCCGACAAGGCACAGGTCGGAGCCATGGTCACCCGGCTGCTGCGGCTCGACGCCCCACCGAAACCCGCCGACGCGGCCGACGCCCTCGCGCTCGCCATCTGCCACATCTGGCGCGCCCCCGCCGTCAACCGCCTCCAGCAGGCACACGCGGCAGCCGCCGCAGCGGTTCGCACCTCACGCGTTCCCCGTACACCCGCAGCTCCCGTCCGGAAGGTCCCCCGATGATCGCCTTCGTCAGCGGCCCCGTGGCCGCACTCGCCCTGACCACGGCCGTGATCGAGGTCGGCGGCATCGGCATGGCCGTCCAGTGCACGCCGAACACCCTCGCCGGCCTTCGGATCGGCAAGGAGGCCAGGCTGGCCACCTCCCTCGTCGTGCGGGAGGACTCGCTCACCCTCTACGGCTTCGCCGACGACGACGAGCGCCAGGTCTTCGAGCTGCTCCAGACCGCCAGCGGAGTCGGACCGCGGCTCGCCCAGGCCATGCTCGCCACCCACAGTCCGGACGCCCTGCGGATCGCGGTCGCCACCGACGACGAGAAGGCGCTCACCGCCGTCTCCGGCATCGGCAAGAAGGGCGCGCAGAAACTGCTCCTCGAACTGAAGGACAGACTCGGCGAGCCCGTCGGCGCCCACATCGGCCGACAGGGCATCGGCACCGCCGTCACCTCCTCCTGGCGCGATCAGCTGCAGGCCGCCCTGATCGGTCTCGGCTACGCCACCCGTGAGGCCGACGAAGCGGTCACCGCTGTCGCCCCACAGGCCGAGGCGGCCCTGGCCGAGGGCGGACAGGCCCCCGTGCCGCAGCTGCTGCGCGCCGCGCTGCAGACCCTCAACCGCGCGCGCTGACCGGAGCGCGTCACACCGGGGGAGACCCCTACGCCGGGCCGGGCACCGCACGGCACCGAAACACCCGAGGCGGGACAGACTGAATGAACTGGGACGAGACCGGACCCGACACCGACGAGCGCCTCGTCGACGCCGACGCGGACGGCGAGGACACCGCGGTCGAAGCGGCGCTGCGGCCGAAGGACCTCGACGAATTCGTCGGCCAGGAAAAGGTGCGCGAACAGCTCGACCTGGTCCTCAAGGCAGCCAGGGCCCGCGGCGCCACCGCCGACCATGTCCTGCTCTCCGGCGCCCCCGGTCTCGGCAAGACCACCCTCTCCATGATCATCGCGGCCGAGATGGGCGCCCCGATCCGGATCACCTCGGGCCCCGCCATCCAGCATGCGGGTGATCTTGCCGCGATTCTCTCCTCACTCCAGGAGGGCGAAGTTCTCTTCCTGGACGAGATCCACCGCATGTCGCGGCCTGCCGAGGAGATGCTCTACATGGCGATGGAGGACTTCCGCGTCGACGTCATCGTCGGCAAGGGCCCCGGAGCCACCGCCATCCCGCTGGAACTGCCGCCCTTCACCCTGGTCGGCGCCACCACCAGGGCCGGACTGCTGCCGCCCCCGCTGCGCGACCGTTTCGGCTTCACCGGCCATATGGAGTTCTACGCCCCCACCGAGCTGGAACGCGTCATTCACCGCTCCGCCCGCCTCCTCGACGTGGCGATAGACGCGGACGGCGCCGCCGAGATCGCCGGACGTTCCCGCGGCACCCCGCGCATCGCCAACCGGCTGCTGCGCCGTGTCCGGGACTACGCCCAGGTCAAGGGCGACGGACGGATCGACCGCGCCGTCGCCTCCGTCGCTCTCGGCGTGTACGAGGTCGACGCGCGCGGCCTCGACCGGCTGGACCGGGCGGTACTCGGCGCCCTGCTGAAGCTCTTCGGCGGCGGACCCGTCGGGCTGTCCACCCTCGCGGTGGCCGTGGGCGAGGAGCGTGAGACGGTCGAGGAGGTCGCGGAGCCCTTCCTGGTACGGGAAGGACTGCTGGCCAGGACGCCGAGGGGGCGTGTCGCTACACCCGCGGCCTGGGCCCACCTCGGCCTCGTACCTCCCCAGCATGGCGGAAAGGGACAACAGGGCCTGTTCGGGGCGTGATGCATCACAGGTTCACCCGGACAGGAACCACCGAGCGGCGCCGGGCGTTGTTCCATCGATGCGGACTCGCTTAGACTCCGCCGATGCCGCCCGTACAGGTCGGTGTACCCACCCCCGTAGATCAGGCCGCCTTCCAGCGCGGTCGTGCGAAGGAAACTCGTCCCGTGAATCCCGTGACTCTCCTCCCCTTCATCGTGCTCATCGGGGCCATGTTCCTGATGACGCGGTCCGCCAAGAAGAAGCAGGCGGCCGCTGCCCAGATGCGCAATGAGATGCAGCCCGGCACCGGCGTCCGGACGATCGGGGGCATGTACGCCACCGTCAAGGAGCTTCACGACGACACCGTTCTCCTTGAGATCGCACCCGGCGTCCACGCCATCTACGCCAAGAACGCCATCGGCGCCGTCCTGGACGACGCGGAGTACAACCGCATCGTCCACGGCGACGGCGATGACGCCCTCGACATCGACGGCGCGGTCGTGCCGGACGACGCCTCCTCGCTGACCGAGGCCGAGGCCGACGCCGACGAGGACACCTCGGACGACGCCAAGATCGACCTGGGCAAGAAGGCCGAGGCCGAAGACGCCGAGCCGAAGAACGCCGAGTCCGACAAGAAGTCCGAGGGCAAGACCGACGGCGAGGCCGACGCGAAGTAACCCACGACCCGGGGATGCCGCGAGCCCACCGGCATCCGGCACTCCCCGGACCGTGCGATCTTCTGCGGGGGCGGGTCCTCACTACACTTCGTGGCCGCTCGGGCGCGTACCCGGCGCGGGGCGGTTGGACAGGGAGAAACGAGAAGGTGGCAGCACCGAAGAAGAGCCGAGGGCCGGCCGGCGGTCAGGGCAGGCCGGGGCGTTCCCTGGCTCTGATCCTGATCGCCATGGTCGCGCTCACCGGCGGGATGTTCCTGGCCGATCAGCCGACCCCACGACTGGGCATCGACCTGGCGGGCGGCACGTCCATCACGCTTGAGGCGAAGAGCGAGCCGGGCCAGGAATCGGCGATCAACAAGACCAACATGGACACCGCGGTCCAGATCATGGAACGCCGTGTCAACGGTCTGGGTGTCTCCGAGGCCGAGGTCCAGACACAGGGCGATCGCAACATCATCGTCAACATCCCCAAGGGCACGAATTCCGCCCAGGCCCGCGAGCAGGTCGGCACCACCGCCAAGCTCTACTTCCGGCCGGTGCTGACCGTCGCCCAGGGCACGCCCACGCCGACGCCCAGCGCCTCGTCGTCCGGCAAGCCCAGCCCGTCCACGAGCCCGAGCGCCTCGTCGTCGGACAACGGGAAGGCGTCGGCGACGCCGAGCGCGAGCGCCACCACCCAGGGCCGCGCGGTCACCGGCGCCCTCAAGGCCGATTCCTCGCCCACCCCCAAGGCGAGCACCACGCCGAAGGCCGACGCCACGCCGTCGGCATCCGCTGCGGACCAGGCGGCCGCCGCCAAGCTGCAGAAGCAGTTCGCGGAGCTCGACTGCTCCAGCAAGGCTTCCCGCGCCGAGGCCGCACGGGGCGCCAAGCCCACCGACACGGTCGTCGCGTGCAGCTCCGAGGGCGACGCCAAGTACGTCCTCGGCCCGGCCCAGGTGTCCGGCACGGACGTGGACAGCGCCAAGGCGGCGATCGACCAGACAAACGGTCAGTGGATCGTTCAGATGGAGTTCACCAAGGGCGGCGCCAAGAAGTTCCAGAAGATCACGGGCCAGCTCGCCCAGCAGCAGTCGCCGCAGAACCAGTTCGCCATCGCACTCGACGGTGAAGTCGTCTCGGCGCCCTTCGTGCGCACGGCACTGAGCGCCAACGCCGAGATCTCCGGCAGCTTCACCCAGCAGTCCGCCGAGGATCTGGCCAACGTGCTCTCCTACGGTGCGCTCCCGCTCTCGTTCAAGGAGCAGAGCGTCACCACCGTCACCGCCGCACTCGGCGGCGAGCAGCTCCAGGCGGGTCTGATCGCCGGCGCCATCGGTCTGGCCCTGGTGGTCATCTACCTGGTGGCCTACTACCGCGGACTGGCGCTCATCGCGCTCCTGAGCCTCACGGCCTCCGGCATCCTGACCTACACGATCATGTCGCTTCTCGGCCCCGCCATCGGCTTCGCGCTGAACCTCCCGGCGGTCTGCGGAGCCATCGTGGCCATCGGTATCACCGCTGACTCCTTCATCGTGTACTTCGAAAGAATCCGCGACGAGATCCGCGAGGGCCGTACGCTCCGCCCGGCCGTCGAGCGCGCCTGGCCGCGCGCCCGGCGCACCATCCTGGTCTCCGACTTCGTGTCGTTCCTCGCCGCGGCGGTGCTCTTCGTGGTCACCGTCGGCAAGGTCCAGGGATTCGCCTTCACACTGGGTCTCACCACCCTGCTCGACGTGGTCGTGGTGTTCCTCTTCACCAAGCCCGTCATGACGCTGATGGCCCGTACGAAGTTCTTCTCCAGCGGTCACCCGTGGTCCGGTCTGGACCCGAAGCGGCTCGGCGCCAAGCCGCCGCTGCGCCGCTCGCGCCGTGTCAACGCCCCCACTGACCCGAAGGAGGCGTGAGATGTCGCGACTCGGCAGTCTCGGCGCCCGTCTCTACCGCGGCGAGGTCGGTTACGACTTCATCGGCAAGCGCAAGATCTGGTACGGGATCTCGATCCTGATCACCATCACGGCCATTGTCGGCCTGGCGGTCAGCGGCCTGAACATGGGCATCGAGTTCAAGGGCGGCGCGGTCTTCACGACGCCGAAGACGAGCGTCAGCGTCTCCCAGGCGGAGGACTTCGCAACGAAGGCCTCCGGCCACCAGGCGATCGTCCAGAAGCTCGGCAAGGGTGGTCTGCGTATTCAGATCTCCGAGGTCGACACCGCGAAGTCCGACCAGATCAAGCACCAGCTCTCCGAGGACCTCAACGTCCCGACGGAGAAGATCGCCGCCGACCTGGTCGGCCCCAGCTGGGGTGAGCAGATCGCCAACAAGGCCTGGACGGGCCTCGGCATCTTCATGGTCCTCGTGGTGATCTACCTGGCCATCGCCTTCGAGTGGCGCATGGCCATCGCGGCCCTGGTCGCGCTGATCCACGACATCACCATCACGGTCGGCATCTACGCCCTGGTCGGCTTCGAAGTCACCCCGGGCACCGTGATCGGTCTGCTGACCATCCTCGGCTACTCCCTCTACGACACGGTCGTCGTCTTCGACAGCCTCAGGGAGAGTACGGGGGACATCACCAAGCAGACCCGTTGGACGTACAGCGAGATCGCCAACCGCTCGATCAACGGCACGCTGGTCCGTTCCATCAACACCACCGTCGTGGCCCTGCTCCCCGTCGCCGGCCTGCTGTTCATCGGTGGCGGTGTCCTTGGCGCCGGCATGCTGAACGACATCTCGCTGTCGCTGTTCGTCGGCCTCGCGGCCGGTGCGTACTCCTCGATCTTCATCGCCACCCCGCTCGTCGCCGACCTCAAGGAACGCGACCCGCAGATGAAGGCTCTGAAGAAGCGGGTCCTCGCCAAGCGTGCGGCAGCCGCCGCCAAGGGCGAGACAGCCGAGGACGAGCCCTCGGACGACGACTTCCCGGAGGACGCCGCACCCGCCGCCGCGGTCGTCGGTCAGCGCCAGCAGCCCCCCAGGGGCCACGGCCGGACCTCGGGGAAGCGTCGATGACCAGCACGACCGAGAGCACGAGGGAACTCCTGCTCAGCCGGATCCGCGACGTGCCGGACTATCCGAAGCCGGGTGTGATGTTCAAGGACATCACCCCACTCCTCGCGGACCCGCTCGCGTTCGCGGCCCTCACCGAGACCCTCGCGGAGCTGTGCGTCCGGCACGGTGCCACGAAAATCGTGGGCCTTGAGGCGCGCGGCTTCATCCTGGCTGCCCCGGTCGCGGTCCGGGCCGGGCTCGGCTTCGTACCCGTCCGCAAGGTGGGGAAGCTGCCCGGGGCCACCCTCAGCCAGGCGTACGAGCTGGAGTACGGCACCGCCGAGATCGAGATCCACGCGGAGGACCTGTCCGCCGGCGACCGGATCATGGTCATCGACGACATCCTTGCGACCGGTGGCACCGCCGAGGCCTCGCTGGAGCTGATCCGGCGGGCCGGTGCCGAGATCGCGGGCGTCGCGGTCCTCATGGAGCTCGGCTTCCTGGACGGACGTGCCCGGCTGGAACAGGGTCTGGCGGGTGCTCCGCTGGAGGCACTCATCCACGTGTGAGTACCGCATGCACGAATCGGGTGTCCAGGATTCTTCTGGGCACCCGATTCGCGTTTGCGTATCAGCATCACCATGGAGATCAAGAATGGCTCAAAAATAAGTGCCAGGTTATGGGACCACCTGATGCCGCTGATCGGCATCTAAACGGGAGGAACCACATGAGGATGTCGCCCAGGATCGCCACGGGGGCGGTTTCCCTTCTTTCCTTTGCAGCAATCGCTGCGGGCGCCGCTCCTGCGAGTGCGAGCCAGACAGTTGCGCCCGCGCCGACCACCCAGGGCGCGAAGGGTGTCTGCATGGGTTGGAAGAATGCAGGGTCAATCCCGGGGAAGTGGAGCACGCTCAACGATGGCTGTGCCCACTTCGGTTTCAAGGGCATGAAGATGGTCTACGGCTGGAAGGTCTTCAAGGGCAGCAGCATCTGTGTGCAGGTCAAGGGCTTCAATGCCAAGGGGAAGACCTGGTACAACGCCGGCTGCGGGAAGAGCGGCCAGATAACGGTGCCGTGGGGCAACGTTGCCGCGAACAAGGAGATGAAGGCCAAGGGGGCAGCCCTCTTGAGGTGGAACTGAGGCGTCGCCCGACTCCGATCGGGCCCACGTGCAGCGACCCGTGGTACTGACGGGGCAGGGTGGGAGGGGGCGGGGCCTCTCCGCCCTCACCATCTGAACTACGCCCTGATGTGAGTACTGGCTCGGCACTGCAGGGTTGGGACGGGCTGACCTCCGGCCCAACGGCACACGAGGGCCATTGTCACACTCGCAGGCGCGGGACGGGCACCCGGGAACAACCGGGTGCCCGTCCCGCGTTGTGAGGGCTCTCACGGTCCCCGGGGGAGGACCGGCCACAGGGTCGATACGATGGCCTTTCCGGGTATCCGGATCCGCATGAGGAGCGCTCTTGCCAGACGAGGCCCAGCCAGTCGCCGCCCCGCAGCCCGACAAGCCGGTGGCGGCCCCAGTCGTGCCCGGGAAGAAGCAGGCCGCGGAGAAGCCGAAGCCCCCGGCCCCCGAGCCCGGCACGGGCCCGGAGCGGGCCAGTGGCCCGGCGCTGCGGCCCGCGACCGCCTCGCCTGCTCAGCCGGCCTCCCCGGCCGCCTCCGCGCCGAAGCCCCCGGCGAAGCCCGCTGCGAAGCCAGTCACCCCGCCTGCTCCCACGACCCGCTCCGGCGGCTCCTCCAACCGGGTACGGGCCAGGCTCGCCCGCCTCGGTGTGCAGCGCTCCAGCCCGTACAACCCGGTCCTCGAACCGCTGCTGCGCGCCGTCCGCAGCAACGACCCCAAGATCGAGACGTCCACGCTGCGTCAGATCGAGCGCGCCTACGAGGTCGCCGAGCGCTGGCACCGCGGCCAGAAGCGCAAGAGCGGCGACCCGTACATCACGCACCCGCTCGCCGTCACGACGATCCTCGCCGAGCTGGGCATGGACCCGGCGACGCTGATGGCCGGACTGCTGCACGACACGGTCGAGGACACCGAGTACGGCCTCGACACGCTGCGCCGCGACTTCGGCGACCAGGTCGCCCTGCTCGTCGACGGTGTCACCAAGCTGGACAAGGTCAAGTTCGGCGAGGCCGCACAGGCCGAGACGGTACGCAAGATGGTCGTCGCCATGGCCAAGGACCCCAGGGTCCTCGTCATCAAGCTCGCCGACCGGCTGCACAACATGCGCACCATGCGCTACCTCAAGCGGGAGAAGCAGGAGAAGAAGGCCCGCGAGACGCTTGAGATCTATGCCCCACTGGCACACCGCCTGGGCATGAACACCATCAAGTGGGAGCTGGAGGACCTCGCCTTCGCGATCCTCTACCCCAAGATGTACGACGAGATCGTCCGCCTCGTCGCCGAGCGGGCCCCCAAGCGCGACGAATACCTCGCCATAGTGACCGACGAGGTCCAGGCCGACCTGCGCGCCGCCCGGATCAAAGCCACCGTCACAGGCCGGCCGAAGCACTACTACAGCGTCTACCAGAAGATGATCGTGCGGGGCCGGGACTTCGCCGAGATCTACGACCTGGTGGGCATTCGGGTCCTCGTCGACACCGTCCGCGACTGTTACGCGGCTCTCGGCACCGTCCACGCGCGATGGAATCCGGTCCCCGGCCGGTTCAAGGACTACATCGCGATGCCCAAGTTCAACATGTATCAGTCGCTGCACACCACGGTGATCGGCCCCAGCGGCAAGCCCGTCGAGCTGCAGATCCGTACCTTCGACATGCACCGTCGCGCCGAGTACGGCATCGCCGCGCACTGGAAGTACAAGCAGGAGGCCGTCGCAGGCGCCTCCAAGGTCCGCACCGACGTCCCCAAGAGCACGGGCGGCGGCCGGAGCCAGGACACCGTCAACGACATGGCGTGGCTCCGCCAGCTCCTGGACTGGCAGAAGGAGACCGAGGACCCCAGCGAATTCCTGGAGTCGCTGCGTTTCGACCTCTCCCGCAACGAGGTCTTCGTCTTCACGCCCAAGGGCGACGTCATAGCGCTCCCCGCGGGCGCGACGCCGGTGGACTTCGCGTACGCCGTGCACACGGAGGTCGGCCACCGGACCATAGGAGCACGGGTCAACGGGCGGCTCGTACCGCTCGAATCGACCCTTGACAACGGCGATCTGGTGGAGGTCTTCACCTCCAAGGCGGCCGGCGCCGGACCCTCTCGGGACTGGCTGGGCTTCGTCAAGTCGCCCCGGGCCCGCAACAAGATCCGCGCCTGGTTCTCCAAGGAGCGCCGCGACGAGGCGATCGAGCAGGGCAAGGACGCCATCGCGCGCGCCATGCGCAAGCAGAATCTGCCGATCCAGCGGATTCTGACCGGCGACTCGCTGGTCACGCTCGCCCACGAGATGCGCTATCCCGACATCTCGTCGCTGTATGCGGCGATCGGCGAGGGCCATGTCGCGGCAGCCGGCGTCGTGCAGAAGCTGGTGCAGGCGCTCGGCGGCGAGGACGCCGCCAACGAGGACCTCGCAGAGAGCGCGCCGCCCTCGCGCGGCCGCCACAAGCGCCGTTCCAACGCCGATCCGGGTGTGGTCGTCAAGGGCGTCGAGGACGTCTGGGTCAAACTGGCCCGCTGCTGTACGCCGGTCCCCGGTGACCCGATCATCGGCTTCGTCACCCGCGGCAGCGGCGTCTCCGTGCACCGCGCCGACTGCGTCAACGTCGACTCGTTGTCGCAGCAGCCGGAGCGGATCCTGGAGGTCGAGTGGGCGCCCACCCAGTCCTCGGTCTTCCTGGTCGCCATCCAGGTCGAGGCCCTGGACCGGTCGCGGCTGCTCTCGGACGTCACCCGCGTCCTGTCCGACCAGCACGTCAACATCCTGTCGGCGGCCGTCCAGACCTCCCGGGACCGGGTGGCCACCTCCCGCTTCACCTTCGAGATGGGCGACCCGAAGCACCTCGGACACGTGCTGAAGGCGGTACGGGGCGTGGAGGGCGTCTACGACGTCTACCGCGTCACTTCGGCCCGCAGGCCCTGACCGACGACCCCGCGCATACGAGAGGCCCCCTGTGTCCGTCCCTCGGGACGGACACAGGGGGCCTTGTCACAAGCCGGTCAGCAGCAGGTGCTGCTTCAGCCGCCGAACTCCTCCAGGCCCTTCAGCGCCTGGTCCAGCAGTGCCTGCCGGCCTTCGAGCTCCTTGGCCAGCTTGTCGGCCCGGGCGTTGTTGCCCGAGGCGCGAGCCGTGTCGATCTGCGTACGCAGCTTGTCCACGGCCGCCTGCAGCTGACCGGTCAGACCCGCGGCGCGCGCACGCGCCTCCGGGTTCGTCCGGCGCCACTCCGACTCCTCAGCCTCCTGGAGCGCCCGCTCCACTGCGTGCATCCGCCCCTCGACCTTCGGACGGGCGTCACGCGGCACATGGCCGATGGCCTCCCAGCGCTCGTTGATGGCCCGGAACGCGGCCCTGGCCGCCTTCAGGTCCTGCACCGGCACCAGCGTCTCGGCCTCGACCGCGAGCTCCTCCTTGAGCTTGAGGTTCTCGCCCTGCTCCGCGTCCCGCTCGGCGAAGACCTCGCCGCGGG
Organism: Streptomyces sp. NBC_01224; assembly: GCF_036002945.1. Taxonomy (NCBI): domain Bacteria; kingdom Bacillati; phylum Actinomycetota; class Actinomycetes; order Kitasatosporales; family Streptomycetaceae; genus Streptomyces; species Streptomyces sp. NBC_01224. Next base: position 7,450,254 of record NZ_CP108529.1, read on the forward strand.
CGGCGAAGAAGACGTCCTGAGCACCGCGGAAGCGGTTCCACAGATCGTCCTCGGCCTCGCGCTGGGCGCGGCCCGCCGCCTTCCACTCCGTCATCAGGTCGCGATAGCGGGCGGCCGTCGTTCCCCAGTCCGTGGAGCCGGAGAGCGACTCGGCCTCGACGACCAGCTTCTCCTTGACCTTGCGGGCCTCCTCGCGCTGGGCGTCCAGCGAGGCGAAGTGTGCCTTGCGGCGCTTGGAGAACGCCGAGCGGGCGTGCGAGAAGCGGTGCCACAGCTCGTCGTCGGACTTGCGGTCGAGCCGCGGCAGGCCCTTCCACGTATCGACGAGCGCACGGAGGCGCTCGCCCGCGGAGCGCCACTGCTCGCTCTGCGCCAGCTCCTCGGCCTCGGCGACCAGCGCCTCCTTGGCGTGCTTCGCGTCGTCGGTCTGCTTCGCCTTCTGGGCCTTGCGCTCCTCGCGCCGCGAGTCGACTGTCGCGACCAGCGCGTCGAGTCGCTTGCGCAGCGCGTCGAGGTCACCGACGGCGTGATGCTCGTCCACCTGTAGGCGCAGATGCTCGATGGCGGTCGTGGCGTCCTTGGTCGACAGGTCGGTGGTCTTCACCCGCCGTTCGAGGAGGCCGATCTCGACCACAATGCCCTCGTACTTGCGCTCGAAGTAGGCCAGAGCCTCCTCGGGGGAACCCGCCTGCCACGATCCGACGACCTGCTCGCCATCGGCTGTACGCACGTACACGGTGCCCGTCTCATCGACGCGGCCCCACGGGTCGCTGCTCACAGCGCCTCCTCCACCTGATGCCTGCGAGAGGGTTCGCCCCCCTGGCATCGTCCACAGTTTCCTGGGGCGGGCAGCGCCCGCCCTGCACAACGCCAATCTAGGCGACCGGCTGCCCGGCTGTCCGCACTCAGCGCGGCCGAAAATAATCCGGCCCGCCCTTCGTCGTCACCACCGGCCGGCCCGGTCCGGCCGCGTCACGACTTGTCGACAGCGGCCTTCGAGATGTCCACGGCCTTCTTCGGCGCACCGTCGGCCGCACCGCCGGCCACGCCCGCCGCACCGATGTCCTTGACCGCCTTCAGCGAGGCATCGTCCATCGTGCCGAACGGGGTGTAGGTGGGCGGCAGTTTGCTGTCCTTGTACACGAGGAAGAACTGGCTGCCACCGGTGTGCGCCTGGCCGGTGTTCGCCATCGCCACCGTGCCCGCCGGATAGGTCACCGTGCCGTCCTTGCCCGCCTTGCCCAGCGCGGTCAGGTTCTCGTCCGGGATCGTGTAGCCGGGGCCGCCCGTGCCGTCGCCCTTGGGGTCACCGCACTGCAGGACGAAAATGCCCTGCGTGGTCAGCCGGTGGCACTTCGTACCGTCGAAGAAGCCCTTGTCGGCCAGCGACTTGAAGGAGTTCGTGGTGTGCGGCGTCTTCGCCGCGTCCATCGTGAACGCGATGTCGCCCTGGCTCGTCTTGAGCGACATCGTGTACTTCGCTTTTTTGTCGATCTTCAGCGCGGGCTCGGGCGCGCTGCTCTCGCTCGCCGACGGCGAGGCCGACGGGCTCGCGCTCGCGGCCGCGTCGCTCTTGTCCTTCTTGCCGTCGCCGTCGAGGGCGAGATACGAGCCCACCCCGACGATTGCCGCCACGGCCACCACGGACGCGATGACGACCGTCAGACGCCTTGTCCTGCGGCGGGCCTCCTCCCGGCGCTGCTGCTGCCGCTCGAACTTCTCCCTGGCGAGCTGCCGCCGCCGCTGATCGCTGCTGACCACCGGGTGATCTCCTTGTAGGTCGTGTGATGAGGCCTGGGCTGCCCCGTACCGTATATGGGTTAGCTGTGGAATGAGGAGCGCCGGTAGGCTCTGAACTGCCGCGACCTTCTCAGTCGCAATCCATCGTTGGACGACCATTAAGGACGATCGTGCTCATTGCCGGGTTCCCCGCCGGGGCCTGGGGGACCAACTGTTACCTGGTCGCCCCGGCCGCAGGCGAGGAGTGCGTGATCATCGACCCGGGCCATCAGGCCGCATCCGGAGTCGAGGAAGCGCTGAAGAAGCATCGGCTGAAGCCCGTCGCCGTCGTACTGACCCACGGCCACATCGACCATGTCGCCTCGGTCGTCCCGGTGTGCGGTGCGCACGACGTCCCTGCCTGGATCCACCCGGAGGACCGGTACATGATGAGCGACCCGGAGAAGGCCCTCGGCCGTTCCATCGGGATGCCGCTCATGGGCGAGCTGACGGTGGGGGAGCCGGACGACGTCAAGGAACTGAGTGACGGCGCCCAGCTGAAGCTGGCCGGTCTGGAGTTCGGTGTCGCGCATGCGCCCGGCCATACCAAGGGGTCGGTGACGTTCAGGTTGCCCGAGGCCGCGGATGTTCCGCAGGTCCTCTTCTCGGGCGACCTGCTCTTCGCCGGCTCCGTCGGACGCACCGACCTGCCCGGCGGCGACCACGCCGAGCTGCTCGAGTCGCTGGCCCGTGTGTGCCTGCCGCTCGACGACTCGACCGTGGTGCTGTCCGGCCACGGCCCCCAGACGACCATCGGCCGCGAGCGCGCCTCGAATCCGTATCTGCACGGTATGGACGCGCCCCGACGAGGAATGTGACGAGAGAAATTCCGTGAGCACCTTCAAGGCCCCCAAGGGCACGTACGACCTGACCCCGCCCGATTCCGCGAAGTACCTCGCGGTGCGCGAGGCGATCGCCGCACCCCTGAAGAACTCCGGCTACGGCTACATCGAGACGCCCGGCTTCGAGGACGTCGCCCTCTTCTCGCGCGGTGTCGGTGAGTCCACCGACATCGTGACCAAGGAGATGTACACCCTCACCACCAAGGGCGGCTCACAGCTGGCGCTGCGCCCCGAGGGCACCGCGTCCGTCCTGCGCGCCGCCCTGGAGGCCAACCTTCACAAGCTCGGCAATCTGCCCGTGAAGCTCTGGTACTCCGGCTCGTACTACCGCTACGAGCGCCCGCAGAAGGGCCGCTACCGGCACTTCTCGCAGGTCGGTGCCGAGGCGATCGGCGCCGAGGACCCGGCGCTGGACGCCGAGCTGATCATCCTGGCCGACCAGGCGTACCGCGCGCTGGGTCTGCAGAACTTCCGCATCCTGCTCAACTCGCTGGGTGACAAGGAGTGCCGCCCCGTCTACCGGGACGCGCTCCAGGAGTTCCTGCGCGACCTCGACCTCGACGACGACACCCGCCGCCGCATCGAACTCAACCCGCTGCGGGTCCTCGACGACAAACGCCCCGAGGTGCAGAAGCAGCTGGTCGGCGCTCCGGTGCTGCGCGACTACCTGTGCGACGCGTGCAAGGCGTACCACGAGGAGGTCCGCGAACTGCTGACCGCCGCCGGCGTCGTGTACGAGGACGACGAGAAACTCGTCCGCGGTCTCGACTACTACACCCGCACCACCTTCGAGTTCGTCCACGACGGACTCGGCTCGCAGTCCGCGGTGGGCGGCGGCGGCCGCTACGACGGCCTCTCCGAGATGATCGGCGGCCCGGCGCTCCCGTCGGTCGGCTGGGCGCTCGGCGTGGACCGTACGGTGCTTGCGCTGGAGGCGGAGGGCATCGAGCTCGAACTGCCCGCGGCCACCAGCGTCTTCGCGGTACCGCTCGGCGAAGAGGCCCGGCGGGTGCTCTTCGGGATCGTCACGCAGCTGCGCCGCGAGGGTGTGGCGGCGGACTTCGCGTACGGAAACCGCGGCCTCAAGGGTGCGATGAAGAGTGCGAACCGGTCGGGGGCGCGGTTCACGATCGTCGCGGGTGAGCGGGACCTGGCCGAGGGCGTCGTCCAGCTCAAGGACATGGAGTCCGGCGAGCAGACGGCGCTACCGCTGCCGGACGTGGCCGAGGCGATCCGCGGGCGCCTGGCGTAGAGCCTCCCGGTCGCCGGACGGGCCGGTGTTCCGGTCCGTCCGGCGACCGGGAGCGCAGGGCTCACCGGCCCACCCCGGTCAGCCGTCGCGCCGGTCCTTCCAGCGGAAGGTCAGCAGGCACAGCACCAGGCCGACGATGCACCAGGCACCCGGCATCAGCACGACCTCGCCGGGCCCACCAGCGCGATGACGTGCTCGCAGTCGCGCGGCCTCGGGTGGTAGCGGGCGAAGTGCGTCACCGTCTCGCACAGCGTCAACTCGGCGGGCGGGGATTCATCCTGCCAGACGGTTCCGACCCGGGAACGCCGACGGCGGTCGGCGGAAGCCGGGTCCACGCCGAGCACCGACACGGTCCCTCCGCCGCGGCTGCGATGGCCCTGCAGGATTTCCGCGGTCGTGCTCTTCCCGGCCCCGCTCGGTCCGAGGATTCCGAACGCCTCGCCCTGCCGGATGTCCAGGTCCAGGCCGTCGACCGCGGTCACTTCGCCATAGCGCTTGCGCAGGCCGCGCACCTCCACCACACGTTCGGTCGTGGTCCGGAGCGTTTCGCGGACCCGAGCGTTCCGTACCGGCCGTGCTCGGAGCCTTGCGCACACCTTTATGTCCATCGAACGGAAGACCAGTGGTGCGGTGCGGCACAATGGCCGTGCCCAGCAGGCCACTCACTGACGGAACGGCGATATGACGACTGCAGCGGTTGACCATCCCTCCTCCGACCAGGACGAGGACAGCGGGAAGAGGGCCATCGGCGGCAGTCGGGCGTTCGCACTGCTGCTGGTGATCACGGGCGCCGCCGGACTCCTCGCCGCCTGGGTCATCACCATCGACAAGTTCAAGTTGCTGGAGGATCCCAACTTCACACCGGGCTGCAGCCTCAACCCGGTCGTCGCATGCGGCAACATCATGAAGAGCGAGCAGGCGGCCGCCTTCGGCTTCCCGAACCCGATGCTCGGTCTGGTCACCTACTCCGTGATCATCGGTATCGGCCTGGCGCTCCTCGCGGGCGCCCGCTTCCGCAGCTGGTACTGGCTCGGGATGAACGCCGGCACGCTGTTCGGCGTCGGTTTCTGCACCTGGCTCCAGTACCAGTCGCTCTACAACATCAACTCCCTCTGCCTGTGGTGCTGCCTGGCCTGGGTCGCCACGATCGTCATGTTCTGCTACGTCACCACGCACAACATCAAGAACCGGATCCTGCCCGCGCCGAACTGGCTGCGCAACGGACTGACGGAGTTCCACTGGGTGCCGCCGGTCCTGTGGATCGGCATCATCGGCATGCTGATCCTGACTCGCTGGTGGGACTTCTGGACCAGCTGACCGGCCCGTCGCTCCTGCCGGGCGACCGGCCCGGCAGGGATGTCAGTGCCGTGACATAGGCTTCAAAACGTGGAGCCCGACCTCTTTACCGCAGCCGCCGAAGACCGCCAGGAGAAGGACCCGTCCAGCAGCCCACTGGCTGTCCGGATGCGTCCCCGCACCCTCGACGAGGTCGTCGGCCAGCAGCATCTGCTCAAGCCGGGCTCGCCGCTGCGCCGCCTCGTCGGCGAGGGGAACGGCGGGCCCGCAGGCCCGTCGTCGGTGATCCTCTGGGGCCCGCCCGGCATCGGGAAGACGACTCTGGCGTACGTGGTCAGCAAGGCCACCAACAAGCGCTTCGTCGAGCTCTCCGCGATCACCGCGGGCGTCAAGGAAGTGCGGGCCGTCATCGAGGGCGCCCGCCGCGCCACCGGAGGCTACGGCAAGGAGACCGTCCTCTTCCTCGACGAGATCCACCGCTTCTCCAAGGCGCAGCAGGACTCGCTGCTTCCGGCGGTGGAGAACCGCTGGGTGACGCTGATCGCGGCGACCACCGAGAATCCGTACTTCTCGATCATCTCGCCCCTGCTGTCGCGCTCGCTGCTGCTCACCCTGGAATCACTCACCGACGACGATCTGCGCGGCCTGCTGCAGCGTGCCCTGACCGACGAGCGCGGACTCGGCGGCGCGGTGGCGCTGGAGAGCGACGCCGAGGCGCATCTGTTGCGCATCGCGGGCGGCGACGCCCGCCGGGCGCTCACGGCGCTGGAGGCCGCGGCCGGTGCGGCGCTGGCCAAACAGGAGAAGGAGATCACCCTCCTGACCCTGGAGGAGACCGTCGACCGTGCCGCCGTCAAGTACGACCGGGACGGCGACCAGCACTACGACGTGGCGAGTGCGCTCATCAAGTCGATCCGCGGCTCCGACGTGGATGCCGCGCTGCACTATCTGGCCCGGATGATCGAGGCGGGGGAGGACCCGCGGTTCATCGCCCGGCGGCTGATGATCTCGGCCAGCGAGGACATCGGTCTCGCCGACCCCACGGCACTGCCCACCGCTGTCGCGGCCGCCCAGGCGGTCGCCATGATCGGTTTCCCCGAGGCGGCGCTCACCCTGAGCCACGCCACGATCGCCCTGGCCCTCGCTCCCAAGTCCAATGCGGCGACACTGGCGATCTTCGCCGCCCAGGAGGACGTACGGAAGGGTCTCGCGGGCCCAGTTCCGGCCCATCTGCGCGACGGCCACTACAAGGGCGCCGCCAAGCTGGGCCACGCCCAGGGCTATGTGTATCCGCACGATGTCCCCGGCGGTATCGCAGCTCAGCAGTACGCCCCGGACGCCGTGCGCGACAAGCACTACTACCAGCCCACGCGCTACGGCGCGGAAGCGCGTTACGCGGATGTGGTGGAGCGGGTCCGCGAGCGGCTCTCCGGCCCGTCCGCCGACTGAGGAGGACGCGCAGGGGCCGTTCCCCCGTTCAGTGCGCCGCCGCCTCGAAGAGCGTGTGCATGGCGTGGCGCAGCTCGCCGACGTCCCGCACCGGCTCGGGGAATTCGAAGCGTGCGTCGAAGCACTGCCCGTCCTCGCAGAAGCGCACACGCAGCCCGTACCGGTCCAGCGCGAGCGGTACGACGGAGGGCCGGTGAGCCGCGCAGCGACGGGCCGCACGCTCGCCGAGCAGCCCGCACAGCGTGTCCAGCTGTTCGCCGTGCGCCGCGTGCAGATGCTGCAGCAGCTCCGCCTCGTGTCCGACGAGCGGATCGGGGGACGCGTCCCGGAATCCGTCGGGTTCGACCTCCTCGGCGCCCCACAGATCGTCGACGTACGCCTCGCCCGTCTCCAGTCGGAGCGTCATCCGGCCGGGCCCCGACATGCCGGGTACGGTGGTGAGCCATCCCGAGACCCAGGCGCGGCCGCGGATGCGGTGCGGTACGGAGACCGGGGCGACGTCCGTGATCTCCAGCACAGCGGTCAGCTCGTCGTCCTCGGCGTGCGTCGCGGCCCGCACGGCCGGGGAATCAGCGGGGAGTTCGAGGAACAGATCCCCGTCGGGACCCACATTCCTGGTCAGCGGCATCAGCTGATCGGAGCCGGGTGCGTTCAGCCCGGCGACGAGCAGTACTGCCGAACAGGTACTCTGTACGAGAGTTCGTGTGCGCTCGGCTGCTGACGGCATCCGAGTGTTATCTAGCCCGCCGGGACGCGGCTGACCACGATCTGATCGGTCCTCCGTCGTATCGGCACCCTGAGGGGTGTCGACGCTGTCAGTGCTGTCCGTGACGTGTGTGGTGTTCCCCGGGCGAGACATGCGATCTCCTCAAGTAAGGTGAGCCTAACCTAACCTACAACGGAGGTCTGGAGAACGTGCCTAACCAGTCGCGTCCCAAGGTCAAGAAGAGCCGCGCGCTCGGCATTGCGCTGACGCCGAAGGCCGTCAAGTACTTCGAGGCCCGCCCCTACCCGCCGGGCGAGCACGGCCGTGGCCGCAAGCAGAACTCGGACTACAAGGTCCGTCTGCTGGAGAAGCAGCGTCTGCGTGCCCAGTACGACATCAGCGAGCGCCAGATGGCGCGTGCCTACGACCGCGCCAAGAAGGCCGAGGGCAAGACGGGCGAGGCGCTCGTCGTCGAGCTCGAGCGTCGCCTCGACGCCCTGGTCCTGCGTTCGGGCATCGCCCGCACCATCTACCAGGCCCGCCAGATGGTCGTGCACGGTCACATCGAGGTCGACGGCCGCAAGGTCGACAAGCCGTCCTTCCGCGTCCGTCCCGACAACATCGTGATGGTTCGCGAGCGCAGCCGCGACAAGCACCCCTTCCAGGTTGCCCGCGAGGGTGGTTACGCCCCCGACGGCGAGACCCCGCGCTACCTGCAGGTGAACCTGAAGGCCCTGGCCTTCCGCTTTGACCGGGACCCGAACCGCAAGGAAATCCCCGTGATCTGCGACGAGCAGCTCGTCGTCGAGTACTACGCCCGCTGATCCAGGCGTAGCCGCTCTCACCAGCGCTCAGGCCCGCCCCTTCCCGATGTACGGGAGGCGGCGGGTCTCCGCATTTTCCCGGGGCCCGGCAGGGGCCCGGACGGCCGCCCAGGCCTCCCCGGCCGGTCCGCAGGCCCGCTCGCCAGCGCCCTGGCCACCGCCGCGTCCAGATCCAGCCGGCCCCCCGCACGCAGGCCCGATTCATAGGGGCCGTTGCCCAGCTCCCGGCGGGCCAGCTCCTCGCACCGGGCACGCGGCTGCCCGTAGTACGCCGAACCGAACAGCGGCAGCCCGACCGACGGCCAGATCCGGTCGGCGGCCCCCTGCAGCACCGCCGCCTCCGCCGCATCCCCCTCGACCGCCGTGACCAGTGCCAGCAGTTCCAGGGTGAGCACCGAGCCGAGCAGGTCGTGGAAGGCATGGCCGATCGCCAGGGACTCCTCGAGCAGCTCCCGGGCCCGGCCCGGCAGGTCCCGTTGCAGCGCAGCGAAGGCCAGTACGTACAGCGCGTACGAGAGGGCCCACCGCTCCCCGTGGTCCTCGCAGATCTCCCTGACCTCTTCGCAGATCGCGGCCGCGCGGTCCAGATCCCCGTGGAACCCGACCGCCATCGCCAGCTCGATCCGGGCCATCAGCACATTGCTGTTCAGCTCGCCGAGCTCCCGGTAACGGCCGAGCGCGTCGTCCAGCAGTTCCCGCGCCCTGGCCATGTCGTCCATGACGAGCGCCAGACACCCCATCCGGTGCACCGCGTACGCGAGCGCCGTGGAGTCGTCGGCCCGGTCGGCCTCATCCCGGCACTCCTGCAGCGCGGAGACCGCACCGACCGGGTCGCCCTGCAGTACGGCCACGTGTCCGAGCACCCACAGCGCCTTCGGTCGCGAGGAGTCGTACGGTGTCTCCTGGCGCGCCGGCGCGCTCCGACTGGCGCCGGTCAGCAGCCGGAAGCGGTCGTCCAGGCGCTGCAGCACCTGCTCGGTGGACAGGGCGCGCAACCGTCCGGCGGCCAGTTCCAGCGCGAGCGGGATCCCGTCCAGTCGGCGGCACAGCTCCCGCGGTTGCGCGATCATGGTCGGTCAGCCGGAACTCCGGCCGCACTGCGGCGGCCCGCTCCGCGAAGAGCAGCATCGCGTCCTCGTCCGTCATCGGTGCGAGCGGGAACGCGAGCTCGCCGTCCAGTTCCAGGGGCAGCCGCCCGGCGGCGAGCACCCGCAGCAGCGGGGGGCCGGCGCAGCAGTTCCCGTACCAGCTGGGCGCAGGCGTCCACGAGATGCTCGAAGCCGTCGATCACCAGGAGGAGTTGGCGCCCGGCAAGATGTTCGAGGAGTGTCGTGCGGGGCGGTCTGCTGGTGTGATCGGTGAGTCCCAGGGCGTCGATCAGCGCATGCTCCAGCAGCCCGGGATCGTGGATGGCGGACAACTCCACCATCCAGACCCCGTCGCAGTACCGTTTCTCCATGAGCGTTGCGATCTTGGTGGCGCAACGGGTCTTGCCCACTCCGACCACGGTGACGAGCCTCGACTCGTCCAGCAGCTGACCGAGATCGGCCAGTTCGTCCTCCCGTCCCACGAATCTGTTCAGTTCCGCCGGGAGATTGCCGAGGGGGGTGGCGGGGGCACCCGGATCGCGGGGGGACGGAAAGGGGCGCTGGGGGCGTTGCATGAAACACGCAGAGTGCTGGTAAGGAAGCTCTCCGTGCAATCTCCTTATGGCAACTGCGGTCCTTGCCGCCGGTAATGCGGTACAGGGCGCGACCACCGGCGCGATAGGCTCGGGAGACGACGATCGGCTGTTGCGACAGCGGTCGCCGGACCTGGCAGAGACAGACAGAGACAGCAACAAGCTAGAGAGCGGTGCACTGTGTCCGGTGGAGAGGTGGCCGGGATTCTGGTGGCCGTCTTCTGGGCGATCCTGGTTTCGTTCCTCGCCGTCGTGCTGGTGAGGCTGGCCCAGACGCTCAGGGCGACCACCAAGCTCGTGGCGGATGTGACCGAGCAGGCGGTCCCACTGCTTGCCGACGCCTCCGCCACCGTGCGCTCCGCGCAGACCCAGCTCGACAAGGTCGACGCGATCGCCACGGACGTCCAGGAAGTCACCTCGAACGCCTCGGCGCTCTCCACCACTGTCGCCTCGGCCTTCGGCGGCCCGCTCGTCAAGGTCGCCGCGTTCGGATACGGGGTACGGCAGGCCATCGGCCGCAAGACCGATCCGGAACCGGAACCTGCCCGTCGTACGGTGATCGTCGGCCGCACCGTGCCTGCCGCGCGCGGCAGGAAGCGCAGCGGCAGAAACTCCCGCGGATCGAAGGACTGACGCAGCGATGTTCCGCCGTACGTTCTGGTTCACCGCCGGTGCCGCCGCCGGTGTCTGGGCCACTGCCAAGGTCAACCGGAAGCTCAAGCAGCTGACCCCCGAGAGTCTCGCGGCGCAGGCCGCGGACAAGGCGATCGAGACCGGCCACAAGCTCAAGGACTTCGCTCTGGACGTCCGTGAGTCCATGGCTCGACGCGAGGCCGAACTGGGCGAGGCGCTGGGCCTTCAGGCACCGGTCGACCCCGACCTCCCCGTACGGCGTCATTTCGCCGTCGAGGCGGCCGAGCCCGTCGGACCGGACGGGTCCCTCGAAGCAACCAACTACCGCAAGCTCCCCTACAACTCGTACAACCGGAATGAGGACCACTGATGGAGTCGGCTGAAATTCGTCGCCGCTGGTTGAGCTTCTTCGAGGAGCGCGGTCACACCGTCGTCCCTTCGGCGTCGCTCATCGCGGACGACCCGACTCTGCTCCTGGTCCCCGCGGGCATGGTCCCCTTCAAGCCGTACTTCCTCGGCGAGGTGAAGCCGCCCGCCCCGCGCGTCACCAGCGTGCAGAAGTGTGTCCGTACGCCGGACATCGAAGAGGTCGGCAAGACCACCCGGCACGGCACGTTCTTCCAGATGTGCGGCAACTTCTCCTTCGGTGACTACTTCAAGGAAGGCGCCATCAGCTACGCCTGGGAGGCTCTGACGAGCTCCGTGGCGGACGGCGGCTTCGGTCTCGACCCCGAGCGGCTGTGGATCACGGTCTACCTGGACGATGATGAGGCCGAGCAGATCTGGCGCGACAAGATCGGCGTACCGGCCGAGCGCATCCAGCGCCTGGGCAAGAAGGACAACTTCTGGTCCATGGGTGTCCCCGGACCCTGCGGCCCCTGCTCCGAGATCAATTACGACCGCGGCCCCGAGTTCGGCGTCGAGGGCGGCCCGGCCGTCAACGACGAGCGCTACGTGGAGATCTGGAACCTGGTCTTCATGCAGTACGAGCGGGGCGCCGGTGACGGCAAGGAGGACTTCCCGATCCTCGGTGACCTGCCGTCGAAGAACATCGACACGGGTCTGGGCCTGGAACGCCTCGCCATGATCCTGCAGGGCGTACAGAACATGTACGAGACCGACACTCTGCGCGTCGTCATGGACAAGGCCACCGAGCTGACCGGTGTCCAGTACGGCGCCGACCACGGTTCGGACGTGTCGCTCCGCGTGGTCGCCGACCACATCCGTACCTCGGTGATGCTCATCGGCGACGGCGTCACTCCCGGCAACGAGGGCCGCGGCTATGTGCTGCGCCGCATCATGCGCCGCGCCATCCGCAACATGCGCCTGATGGGTGCCACCGGACCCGTCGTCAAGGACCTGGTCGATGTCGTGATCGACACGATGGGGCAGCAGTACCCGGAGCTGATCACGGACCGCAGGCGCATCGAGACCGTCGCCCTCGCCGAAGAGGCCGCCTTCCTCAAGGCCCTCAAGGGCGGCACCAACATCCTCGACACCGCCGTCACCGAGACCAAGGCCGCCGGCGGCAGGGTCCTCGCCGGCGACAAGGCGTTCCTGCTCCACGACACCTGGGGCTTCCCGATCGACCTCACCCTGGAGATGGCCGCCGAACAGGGCCTCTCGGTGGACGAGGACGGCTTCCGCCGCCTGATGAGGGAGCAGCGGGAGCGCGCCAAGGCCGACGCCAAGGCCAAGAAGACCGGCCACGCCGACCTGTCCGCCTACCGTGCGGTCGCCGACAACTCCGGCATCACCGAGTTCACCGGCTACACCGCCACCGAGGGCGAGTCGACCATCGTCGGCCTGCTCGTCGACGGTGTGCCCTCGCCCGCCGCCACGGAGGGCGACGAGGTCGAAGTCGTCCTGGACCGCACCCCGTTCTACGCCGAGGGCGGCGGCCAGCTCGCCGACCAGGGCCGGATCCGGCTCGACAGCGGCGCCGTCATCCAGGTGCGCGACGTCCAGCAGCCCGTCCCCGGCGTCTCCGTCCACAAGGGCTCGGTGCAGGTCGGCGAGGTGACCGTCGGCGCCTGTGCCTACGCAGCCATCGACAACACCCGCCGCCGCGCCATCGCCCGTGCCCACAGCGCCACGCACCTCACGCACCAGGCGCTGCGCGACGCACTGGGCCCGACAGCCGCCCAGGCCGGTTCGGAGAACTCGCCGGGCCGCTTCCGTTTCGACTTCGGCTCGCCCGCAGCCGTACCCGGCACGGTCCTCACCGACGTCGAGCAGAAGATCAACGAGGTCCTTTCCCGCGAACTCGACGTCCAGGCCGAGGTCATGTCGATCGACGAGGCCAAGAAGCAGGGCGCCATCGCCGAGTTCGGTGAGAAGTACGGCGAGCGGGTCCGGGTCGTCACCATCGGCGACTTCTCCAAGGAGCTCTGTGGCGGTACGCACGTCCACAACACCGCCCAGCTGGGTCTGGTGAAGCTGCTCGGCGAATCGTCCATCGGTTCCGGTGTGCGCCGTATCGAGGCCCTCGTCGGTGTCGACGCGTACAACTTCCTCGCCAGGGAGCACACGGTCGTCGCCCAGCTCCAGGAGCTGGTCAAGGGCCGTCCCGAGGAGCTCCCGGAGAAGATCGCCGGAATGCTCGGCAAGCTGAAGGACGCCGAGAAGGAGATCGAGAAGTTTCGCGCGGAGAAGGTCCTCCAGGCCGCCGCCGGACTGGCCGATTCCGCCAAGGACGTACGGGGCGTCGCCCTGGTCACCGGTCAGGTCCCCGACGGCACCTCGGCCGATGATCTGCGCAAGCTCGTCCTCGACGTCCGCGGACGTATCCAGGGCGGCCGCCCGGTTGTCGTGGCCCTGTTCTCCACTGCGGGCGGTCGCCCGCTGACAGTGATCGCCACCAACGAGGCCGCCCGTGAGCGCGGGCTGAAGGCCGGTGACCTGGTCCGTACGGCCGCCAAGACCCTCGGCGGCGGTGGCGGCGGCAAGCCGGACGTCGCCCAGGGCGGCGGCCAGAACCCCGAGGCCATCGGCGCCGCCGTGGCCGCTGTCGAACGCCTCGTCACCGAGACGGCGTGACGGCGGGGATGACGCAGATGCGCCGCGGCCGTCGGCTCGCGATCGACGTCGGGGACGCCCGGATCGGGGTCGCCTCGTGCGACCCCGACGGGATCCTCGCCACGCCGGTGGAGACCGTTCCGGGACGCGATGTCCCGGCGGCCCACCGGCGGCTCGGGCAGATCGTCGAGGAGTACGAGCCGATCGAGATCATCATCGGCCTGCCACGGTCCCTCGGCGGCGGTGAAGGCCCCGCCGCCGCCAAGATCCGGGTCTTCGCCCAGGAGGTCGCCCGCTCGGTCGCGCCCATTCCGGTGCGACTGGTGGACGAGAGGATGACCACAGTGACGGCCAGTCAAGGACTGCGCGCCTCGGGCGTGAAGTCCAAGAAAGGCCGTTCCGTCATCGATCAGGCAGCCGCTGTGGTGATCCTTCAGAACGCTCTGGAGTCCGAACGGGCGTCAGGTAAAGCCCCGGGTGAAGGCGTCGAAACGGTTGGCTGATCGCGATACGGTAACGTTCCGCGCGATGTGGCGGTGTTCGAACAAACACTGCACAGCACAGAGACGGAATGTCGTCTCGCGGCTCTAGGGGATCGATGACTGAGTATGGCCGGGGCCCCGGCTCCGAACCGTGGCATCCCGAGGACCCCTTGTACGGGGACCAGGGATGGGGAGGACAGCAGCCTGCCCACGGCCAGAACCAGTACGGCGGCCAGGAGCAGCCCTACCCCCAGGACCCGTACGCACAGCAGCAGCCCCAGGGCCCGTACGTACAGCAGCAGTCGCAGGACCCGTACGCACAGCAGCAGTCGCAGGACCCGTACGCACAGCAGCACTCGCAGGACCCGTACGTACAGCAGCAGTCGCAGGACCCGTACGCACAGCAGCAGTCGCAGGACCCGTACGCGCCGCAGCATTATCAGCAGCCCGCGTACGGAGCCCCGCAGGACCCGTATACGCAGCAGCAGCAACCCCAGCCCCAGCAGCCCCAGTACGACAACGGTGGCTGGGACACCGGGCAGCAGCCCGCCGCGGCGCCCTACGGCGCCCAGCAGGCGGACCCGTACGGCGGTCGGCAGGCCGGCTACGGCGAGACGCAGGACTACTACAGCACTCCGGAGGCCTACCCGCCGCCGCAGCCCCCGGGCCGCCGCGAGGCCGTTGCCGAGCAGGCCCCCACGAAGAGTCCCGACTGGGACCCGGAGGTCCAGCCGGAGGAGACCCACCCCTTCTTCACGGGCGCCGACGACCGCGACGACAACGACGGCGAGTACGACGACGACCCGCGCGAGTCACGCCGTGGCGGTCGTGGCGGCAATGAGCGCCGGGGCAAGGGCAAGAAGAAGAGCCGCAGCGGCGTCGCCTGCCTGGTCGTCTCGGTGGTCCTGGTCGGCGGCCTCGGCGGATTGGGCTACGTCGGTTACTCGTACTGGCAGGACAAATTCGGCGCGGCGCCCGACTACACCGGAACGGGCACCGGCGAGGTCGAGGTCGAGATCGAAAAGGGCGCCTTCGGCTCCGACATCGGCAACATCCTGAAGCAGAAGGGCGTCGTCAAGAGCGTCGACGCGTTTGTCGCCGCGCAGAACGAGAACCCCAAGGGCAAGTCGATCCAGGCAGGCGTCTATCTCCTCCACGAGAAGATGTCCGCGGCCGAGGCCGTGAAGATGATGGTCGACCCGAAGAGCCAGAATCTTTTGGTGATTCCCGAGGGTTACCGCAATGTCACCATCTACGGGATGGTCGACAAGAAACTTGGCCTCAAGAAGGGAACGACCAAGGGAATTGCCACGTCCAAGGCGTCCGGCCTGGGTTTGCCCGACTGGGCGAGCACCAACAAGGACATCAAGGACCCGCTGGAAGGATTCCTTTACCCGGCCGCCTATCCGGTCACCAAGGAAACCAAGCCGGAGACGATTCTGAAGAAGATGGTCTCCCGTGCCAACGAGGAGTACGACAAGCTCGACCTCGAGGGAACGGCCAAGAAGTACAAGCTGGACGGCCCATGGCAGGTTCTCACTGTCGCCAGCCTGGTCCAGGCGGAGGGCCTCACGCACGACGACTTCCGCAAGATGGCTGAAGTCGCGTACAACCGCTTGAAGCCGACCAACACGGTCACGAACCGTAAGCTTCAATTCGACTCCGCATTCAATTACCTCAAGAACCAGAGTAAGATCAAGATCGGGTCGAGTGAGATCCTGAGTAACCCGGACCCTTATAACACCTATTACCACGAGGGTCTTCCGCCGGGTCCGATCAGTAATCCGGGTGACGAAGCCCTGCGAGCCACGCTCAATCCCACTGGTGACGGGTGGATGTTCTTCATCTCGCTCGACGGCAAGAAGACCGAGTTCACCAAGACGGCCGTCGAGCACGAGAAGCTCAACAAGAAGTTCAGGAAACAGCATGGCCTCGACTGACGGGCGCCGCCGGGCAGCCGTCCTCGGCTCGCCCATCGCCCACTCGCTCTCCCCGGTCCTGCACCGGGCCGCGTACGCCGAACTCGGCCTCTCCCACTGGTCGTACGACCGCTTCGAAGTGGACGAGGCGGGGCTGCCCGGCTTCATCGAGGAGCTCGACGCCTCGTGGGCCGGACTGTCGCTGACCATGCCGCTCAAGCGCGCGATCATCCCGCTGCTGGACTCCATCAGCGAGACCGCGTCCTCGGTGGAGGCGGTCAACACGGTCGTCTTCACGGATGACGGCCGAAGGACCGGCGACAACACCGATATCCCCGGCATGATCGCCGCGCTGCGCGAACGCGGCGTGGAGAAGACCGACTCCGCCGCCGTGCTCGGCGCCGGAGCGACCGCTTCCTCGGCGCTCGCCTCGCTGTCCGAGATCTGTACGGGCCCGGTCACCGCATACGTCCGCAGCCGGGAACGGGGCCAGGAGATGCGCGGCTGGGGCGAACGCCTCGGCGTCGACGTCCGGATCTCCGACTGGGCTGAGGCCGAGCAGGCGCTGCACGCCCCGCTGGTCATCGCCACCACTCCGGCAGGTGCGACGGACGCGCTGACCGATGCCGTACCGGAGCGGCCCGGCACGCTCTTCGACGTGCTGTACCAGCCCTGGCCGACCGGACTCGCGGCAGCTTGGGCGGCCCGTAACGGCGCAGTCGTCGGAGGTCTCGACCTTCTGGTGCACCAGGCCGTCCTCCAGGTCGAGCAGATGACGGGACACTCACCCGCCCCGCTCGCGGCGATGCGGCAGGCCGGCGCAGAGGCACTGGCTGCACGCTGACCACGCGCATGTGAGGGTCCCGATCCGTCCGTCTGCTGGACCGGCGGCCGGTTCGGGTGCCCAAGCGTGGGAGGATCGAAGGCGGCGGGCCAGGGCCGCGCACCCGGTCGCGCCGTCGCAGTTTCAGGCGCGAGCATGAGGAGCACCGTTGAGCAGGTTGCGCTGGCTGACCGCAGGGGAGTCGCACGGCCCCGCACTGGTGGCGACGCTGGAGGGTCTTCCCGCCGGTGTCCCGATCACCACGGAGATGGTGGCGGACGCACTGGCCCGGCGGCGGCTCGGCTATGGCCGCGGCGCTCGCATGAAGTTCGAGAAGGACGAGGTCACCTTCCTCGGCGGGGTACGCCACGGGCTGACCATGGGCTCCCCGGTCGCCGTCATGGTGGGCAACACCGAATGGCCCAAGTGGGAGCAGGTCATGTCGGCCGACCCGGTCGACCCCGACGAACTGGCCGCGCTGGCCCGTAACGCACCGCTGACCCGCCCCCGCCCCGGCCACGCCGACCTCGCCGGCATGCAGAAGTACGGCTTCGACGAGGCGCGGCCGATCCTGGAGCGCGCCAGTGCCCGGGAGACCGCGGCCCGCGTCGCGCTCGGTGCCGTCGCGCGGTCGTACCTCAAGGAGACCGCCGGCATCGAGATCGTCAGCCACGTCGTCGAGCTGGCCGCGGCCAAGGCGCCCTACGGCGTCTACCCCACACCCGCGGACGTCGAGAGGCTGGACGCCGACCCGGTGCGCTGCCTGGACGCCGACGCGAGCAAGGAAATGGTCGCCGAGATCGACCAGGCCCACAAGGACGGCGACACCCTCGGCGGTGTGGTCGAGGTGCTGGCGTACGGAGTGCCGGTCGGCCTCGGCTCGCACGTGCACTGGGACCGCCGTCTCGACGCCCGGCTCGCCGCAGCCCTGATGGGCATCCAGGCCATCAAGGGGGTCGAGGTCGGCGACGGCTTCGACCTGGCCCGGGTCCCCGGCTCCAAGGCGCACGACGAGATCCTGGTCACCGAGGACGGCATCAAGCGGGCCTCCGGCCGCTCCGGCGGCACCGAGGGCGGTCTGACCACCGGCGAGCTGCTGCGGGTCCGCGCGGCCATGAAGCCCATCGCGACGGTTCCGCGCGCGCTCGCCACCGTCGACGTCGTCACCGGCGAACCCGCCAAGGCCCACCATCAGCGCTCCGATGTCTGTGCCGTGCCGGCCGCCGGCATCGTCGCCGAGGCGATGGTCGCCCTGGTCCTCGCCGACGCCGTCGCGGAGAAGTTCGGCGGCGACAGCGTCCCCGAGACCCACCGCAACGTCCAGTCGTACCTCGACCACCTCCAGATCCGATGAGCGGCCCGCTGATCGTCCTCGTCGGCCCGATGGGCGTCGGCAAGTCCACGGTCGGTGAACTGCTCGCCGACCGGCTCGGCACCACCTACCGGGACACCGACGCGGACGTCGTCGCCACGGCCGGCAAGCCGATCTCGGAGATCTTCTACGACGAGGGCGAGGAACACTTCCGCGAGCTGGAGCGACGGGCGGTGCAGACCGCCGTCGCCGAGCACACTGGTGTTCTCTCCCTCGGCGGCGGCGCCGTGCTCGACGAGACGACCCGTGCACTGCTCGCCGACCACCCCGTCGTGTATCTCTCGATGGACGTGGAGGAGGCCGTCAAACGGGTCGGCCTGAACACCGCCCGCCCGTTGCTCGCCGTCAACCCGCGCCGGCAGTGGCGCGAGCTGATGGACGCCCGCCGCCATCTGTACACCGAGGTGGCCCGGGCGACCGTCGCCACCGACGAGCGCACCCCCGAAGAGGTCGCCCAGGCGGTCCTCGACGCACTGGAACTGCCGGAGCGCACGGGCGACCCCGTCGCCCCCGGCGTGGAGAACACACGTATGACCGAGCAGGGCCCCACCCGTATCCAGATCGCCGGCGGCGCGGGCAGCGACCCGTACGAGGTGCTGGTCGGCCGGCAGCTCCTCGGCGAGCTGCCCACGCTCATCGGCGACCGTGCCAATCGGGTTGCCGTACTGCACCCCGAGGCGCTCGCCGAGACCGGTGAGGCGGTCCGTCAGGACCTCGCCGAGCAGGGCTACGAGGCCATCGCGATCCAGCTGCCGAACGCCGAGGAGGCCAAGACCGTCGAAGTCGCGGCGTACTGCTGGAAGGCGCTCGGGCAGACCGGCTTCACCCGTACCGATGTCATCGTCGGCGTCGGCGGCGGCGCCACCACCGATGTCGCCGGATTCGTCGCCGCGACCTGGCTGCGCGGCGTGCGCTGGATCGCCGTACCCACGACCGTGCTCGGCATGGTCGACGCGGCCGTCGGCGGCAAGACGGGCATCAACACCGCCGAGGGCAAGAACCTCGTCGGCGCCTTCCACCCGCCCGCCGGGGTCCTCTGCGACCTCGCCGCCCTGGACTCGCTGCCCGTTCACGACTACGTCAGCGGCATGGCCGAGATCATCAAGGCCGGCTTCATCGCCGACCCCGCGATCCTCGACCTCATCGAGGCGGACCCGGAAGGCGCCCGTACGCCCACCGGAGCGCACACCGCGGAGCTGATCGAACGCGCCATCCGGGTCAAGGCCGAGGTCGTCTCCAGCGACCTCAAGGAGTCCGGACTGCGCGAGATCCTCAACTACGGTCACACCCTGGCCCACGCCATCGAGAAGAACGAGCGCTACAAGTGGCGGCATGGCGCGGCCGTCTCGGTCGGCATGGTCTTCGCCGCCGAGCTGGGCCGGCTGGCCGGACGCCTCGACGACGCCACCGCCGACCGGCACCGTGCCGTCCTGGAGTCCGTCGGACTGCCGCTCACCTACCGCGGCGACCAGTGGCCCAAGCTGCTGGAGAACATGAAGGTCGACAAGAAGTCCCGCGGCGACCTGCTGCGCTTCATCGTCCTCGACGGCCTCGGCAAGCCCACCGTGCTGGAGGGCCCCGACCCGGCAGTGCTGCTGGCCGCCTACGGGGAGGTGTCGGCGTGACCCGCCGGGTCCTCGTCCTCAACGGGCCGAACCTCGGGCGCCTCGGCTCCCGCGAGCCCGATGTGTACGGCGCCACGTCGTACGCCGGACTCGTCGAGACCTGTCAGGCCCTCGGCAAGGAGCTCGGCTTCGATGTCGACGTCCGGGAGACCAACGACGAGGGCGAGCTGATCCGCTGGCTCCACGAGGCCGCGGACGGTTCAATTCCGGTCGTTCTCAACCCGGGGGCCTTCACCCACTACTCGTACGGAATGCGGGATGCGGCGGCCCAGCGCACCGCCCCGCTGATCGAGGTGCACATCTCGAACCCGTACGCACGGGAGGAATTCCGCCACAACTCCGTGGTCGCGCCGGTCGCCACGGGGACCGTGGCCGGATTCGGCATCGGCTCCTACCGCCTCGCTCTGCGCGCGCTCGCGGACGAGTTGACCGACTGACCAACCGGTGCCCCGGACGGCCGACCGGCCGACCGGGCACTGTGGACCGTTCCCGACCGTTCCCTCAGGGGCGGCCGGGGACGGTACGGTTGCCGTTCCACCAGCGCCAGTTGCCTGTACGAGACGGAGTGGCACCGGATGCAGCACGCAGTGGGGGCCCCGCTGCCGCCGCCCCAAGGCCCCGGAAGCGGACCTGTCGGCTGGACGCACCAGGCCCAGCACCTCGGACCGCCTGGGCCGCCGCCCACCACCCCTCCCACGCCCCAGGGCTGGCACGGACCCGCCCCGCAGCACGCCCCGGTGCCTGTCTCCAGGGAGACCACCGGGCACATCCAGTTGCCGCCCGGCGGGCCCGTCCCGCTGCCCGCGCCGCCCGCCGAGCCCGGCACCGGCAGCGCGACCCTCGCCGTTCTCCTGATCGGTCCCGCGGGCGCGGGCAAGACCACCGTGGCCAAGCTCTGGGCCAGCCGCCGCCGGGTTCCCACGGCTCACGTCAGCCTCGACGACGTCCGCGAATGGGTCTGCTCCGGCTTTGCCGACCCCCAGGCCGGGTGGAACGACCACTCCGAGGCCCAGTACCGTCTCGCCCGTCGCACCTGCGGCTTCGCCGCCCGTAACTTCCTCGCCAACGGGATCTCCTGCATCCTGGACGACGCCGTCTTCCCGGACCGGCCGGTCGTCGGCCTCGGCGGCTGGAAACGCCATGTCGGCCCCGGACTGCTGCCGGTCGTTCTGCTGCCCGGCCTGGAGATCGTGCTGGAGCGCAACGCCGCCCGCAGCGGGAACCGCCGCCTCTCGGACGAGGAGGTCGCCCGCATCCACGGCCGGATGGCCGGATGGTACGGCTCCGGACTGCCGATCATCGACAACTCGACGTACGACGTGGAGACCACCGCCCGCGTCCTGGACGACATACTCGCCCGCTCCATAGCAAGCCCCCCGGCCTGGTGAACCGCCATCGGGCGGGGTTCCCGGTCCTGTGACGGGACCGGCCGCGGCCCCCGGTCGGCTGCGCTGACCGAGCAGGCCCGAGCCACCACTCGTAGGCTCGTGACATGTCAGACGTGTACGCCGTCCGCCGCGGGCTGCTCCGCGACCGGTGCGCCGCCGTCGGATCCGCGGCCGCTCTGGTCTCCCGCCCCGCCAATGTCCGCTATCTCGCGGGCGGAGCGCCCCCGGGCGCCGTGTTGCTGCTCGGCCCCGGTGAGGACGTCCTGCTCTGCCCCCAGGCCCCGACCGGCGATCCCGCCGACGGGCGCACCGACGAGCAGCTGCGGGTGTCACTGATGCCGGCCACAGACGGCGATCCGGTGGTCGCGGCCGCCGGTCTGGCCACCTCCGTCGGTGCGGAGTCCCTGGCCGTCGAGGAACACCATCTGACGGTCTCCCGCCACCGGGCCATGAGCTCCATCGCCCCGCGGCTGCGGCTCGCCGATCTCGGCGCCACCGTCGAGCAGCTGCGGGTCGTCAAGGATGAGGAGGAGATCGCCTGTCTGCGGATCGCCGCCGAGATCACCGACCAGGCCCTGGGCGAACTCCTCGAATCCATCCTGGTGGGACGCACCGAACGGCATCTCGCCCTGGAGCTGGAGCGCCGCCTGGTGGACCACGGTGCCGACGGCCCCGCCTTCGCCACTTCCGTGGCCACCGGGCCGAACTCCGGCCAGGGCCGCCACCGCCCCTCGGACCGGCGGGTGGAGGAGGGGGATTTTCTCTCCGTCTGTCTGGGTGCGAACTATCGCGGCTACCGCTGTGAGATCGGCCGTACGTTCGTCATCGGGACCGCGCCCGCCGACTGGCAGATCGAGCTCTACGACCTGGTTTTCGCCGCTCAGCGGGCCGGGCGCGAGGCTCTCGTGCCGGGGGCCGCCTACCGCGATGTGGACCGTGCGGCCCGCTATCTCCTGGACTCCGCGGGCCACGGCGGGGGCCTCGCACCATGGACCGGGCACGGGGTGGGGCTCGAAATCGACGAGGACCCGCAGCTGGCACCTGCAGCCATGGGTAAACTGGACGCTTGTGTGCCGGTCACCGTCGAACCGGGGGTCCACCTCCCGGGCCGGGGCGGGGTCCGGATCGATGACACGCTCGTCGTGCGCCCCGAGGCGGACGGCGGACCCGAGCTACTCACCATTACGACCAAGGAGCTGCTCGCGCTCTAGCGCGCATCCTCGGTCGTTCCACCAGCTTCAGTCCAGGAGATTCCGCAACCGTGGCTTCCACGAACGACCTCAAGAACGGCCTGGTGCTCAAGCTCGACGGAGGCCAGCTCTGGTCCGTCGTCGAGTTCCAGCACGTCAAGCCCGGCAAGGGCCCGGCCTTCGTGCGCACCAAGCTCAAGAACGTGCTGTCCGGCAAGGTCGTCGACAAGACGTTCAACGCCGGCGTGAAGGTCGAAACGGCCACCATCGACCGTCGCGACATGCAGTTCTCGTACATGGACGGCGAGTACTTCGTCTTCATGGACATGGACACCTACGACCAGCTCATGGTCGACCGCAAGGCCGTCGGCAACGCTGCCAACTTCCTGATCGAGGGCTTCACCGCCTCCGTCGCCCAGCACGAGGGCGAGGTGCTCTACGTCGAGCTGCCCGCCGCCGTCGAGCTGACCGTCAAGCACACCGACCCGGGCGTCCAGGGCGACCGCTCCACCGGTGGCACCAAGCCCGCCACGCTGGAGACCGACTACGAGATCGGCGTCCCGCTCTTCATCACCACGGGTGAGAAGATCAAGGTCGACACCCGCACGGGCGACTACCTCGGCCGGGTGAACAGCTAACCGTGGCTGCTCGGAACACGGCCCGCAAGCGAGCCTTCCAGATCCTCTTCGAGGCCGACCAGCGCGGTGAGTCCGTGCAGACGGTCCTCGCGGACTGGGTGCGGCTCTCGCGGTCCGACACCCGTCAGCCCCCGGTCACCGAGTACACGATGGAACTCGTCGAGGGGTACGCGCAGTACGCCGACCGGATCGACGACCTCATCATCACCTACGCCGTGGACTGGGAGATCGACCGCATGCCGGTCGTCGACCGGAACATCCTGCGGCTCGGTGCGTACGAGCTGATCTGGGTGGACGGGACGCCGGACGCGGTGGTGATCGACGAGGCGGTCCAGCTCGCCAAGGAGTTCTCCACCGATGACTCCCCGTCCTTCGTGAACGGGCTGCTGGCCCGGTTCAAGGACCTCAAGCCGAACCTCCGCCGGGAGCAGTAGCCTCCGGCGGCGTTCAGCCACGAAGGGCCCGTGGTCAAGTTGTGACCGCGGGCCCTTCGGCGTGCGGGAGGCCGGTTGCCGGCAACCAAAAAAACCGTGTCGGCGCGGGCACCCGAATGGGTGAACCCGCGCCGACACGGCGGTACGTTTCTGCGAGGGGTGTCAGCCCTCTTCGTGGGCGACGGCGCGACGCGCGTCCGCGTCCAGCACGCCCCAGCTGATCAGCTGTTCCGTGAGCACGGACGGCGACTGGTCGTAGATCACGGCCAGCGTGCGCAGGTCGTCCTGGCGGATCGAGAGCACCTTGCCGTTGTAGTCACCGCGCTGGCTCTGGATCGTCGCGGCGTAGCGTTGCAACGGCCCGGCCTTCTCCGGCGGGACGTGGGCGAGGCGCTCCAGGTCCAGGACAAGCTTCGGCGGCGGCTCAGCGGCCCCGCCAGGCGTCGTACCGGGCAGGAGTTCCTGCACCGGGACTCCGTAGAAATCAGCGAGTTCGGCAAGACGCTGGACGGTCACGGCACGGTCGCCGCGCTCGTACGAACCGACCACGACGGCCTTCCAGCGGCCCTGGGACTTCTCCTCCACGCCATGGAGGGAGAGGCCCTGCTGGGTGCGGATGGCACGGAGCTTGGCCCCGAGCTGCTTTGCGTATTCGCTGGACATAAGGCTCCCCGGACGCTGGAACATTTTTGCGGCTCCGCCGCGTGGCTGGTAACTCACTGTGAGGTTACGCAGCGTTACTTGGATGCGTCAAGCCGAATGGTCCGGACCGGCACCTCCCGGGGGTGTGACCAGGGCGCTGTGCAAGCCCTGGTAACGTTGATGACGCAATTTCGACGTCCTTTAAGGTCCGTCCCGTGAGGCGGAGAAGGAGGTCCGTTTCTTATGGACGCACAGCACGAAGCCACCGGCAATGCGGCACGCCCCGTTCTCGAGGCTCCCGACATCGCCCGAGTACTGACCCGAATCGCCCACGAGATCGTCGAACGCGCCAAGGGCGCCGACGACGTGGTGCTCCTCGGTATCCCGACGCGGGGCGTCTTCCTCGCCGGCCGGCTCGCCGAAAAACTCCAAGAGATCACCGGCCGGAAGATGCCGGTCGGGTCACTCGACATCACGATGTACCGCGACGACTTGCGGCTGCGCCCTGCGCGCGCCCTGGCCCGTACCGAGATCCCCGGCGAGGGCATCGAGGGCCGCCTGGTCGTCCTCGTCGACGATGTCCTCTTCTCGGGCCGCACGATCCGCGCAGCGCTCGACGCGCTGGGCGACATCGGCCGGCCCCGCGCGGTGCAGCTCGCGGTCCTCGTCGACCGCGGTCACCGCGAACTCCCGATCCGTGCCGACTACGTCGGCAAGAACCTCCCCACGTCGCTGCGGGAGACGGTCAAGGTCCAGCTCGCCGAGGAGGACGGCCGCGACGCCGTGCTGCTCGGTGTCCTGCAGACCGCCCCGGCGGGCGAGCAGTAGCTGAACTTCACCCGTACGGAGTACCTCGAACCCCGTACGGCAGCTTCCGCACGCCCGCATGCCTGAACCCTCCAGCCCCCGGAGAACACCCAGATGAAGCGTCACCTCATCTCGGCCGCCGACCTCACCCGCGACGACGCCGTCCTGATCCTCGACACCGCCGAGGAAATGGCACGGGTCGCGGACCGGCCGATCAAGAAGCTCCCCACCCTGCGCGGCCGTACCGTCGTCAACCTCTTCTTCGAGGACTCGACGCGTACCCGCATCTCCTTCGAGGCCGCCGCCAAGCGCCTCTCCGCCGATGTCATCAACTTCTCCGCGAAGGGCTCGTCCGTCTCCAAGGGCGAGTCGCTCAAGGACACCGCGCTGACCCTGGAGGCGATGGGCGCCGACGCCGTCGTCATCCGGCACGGTGCCTCCGGTGCCCCGTACCGTCTCGCCACCTCCGGCTGGATCGACGGCGCCGTTGTCAACGCCGGTGACGGCACCCACGAGCACCCCACCCAGGCCCTCCTGGACGCCTTCACCCTGCGCCGCCGCCTCGTCGGGGCCGACGCCGGTATCGGCCGGGACCTCGAAGGCCGCCGGGTCACCATCGTCGGCGACATCCTGCACAGCCGGGTGGCTCGCTCCAACGTCCACCTGCTGACCACGCTCGGCGCGCACGTCACCCTGGTCGCCCCGCCGACTCTCGTCCCGGTCGGCGTCGAGCAATGGCCGTGCGACGTCAGCTACAGCCTCGACGAGGTGCTGCCGAAGTCCGACGCGGTGATGATGTTGCGTGTACAGCGCGAACGGATGAACGCCGCGTACTTCCCGACCGAGCGCGAGTACTCCCGCCGCTACGGCCTGGACGGCGACCGCATGGCGAAGATGCCCCAGGACGCCATCGTCATGCACCCCGGTCCGATGGTCCGCGGCATGGAGATCACCGCCGAGGTCGCCGACTCCGACCGGTGCACGGCCGTCGAGCAGGTCGCCAACGGCGTCTCGATCCGCATGGCTGTCCTGTACCTGCTGCTGGGCGGCTCCGAACCCGCCACCCCCGCCCGTACCGAGGAGAACAAGTAACCATGAGCAAGATCCTTATCCGCGGCGCGAAGGTCCTCGGCGGCGAATCCCAGGACGTCCTGATCGACGGCGAGACCATCGCCGCCACCGCCCGGCAGGGCGAAATCGACTGGAGTGGTACCGGCATCGAGGCCGGTGACGCGACCGTCGTCGAGGCCGAGGGCCAGATCCTGTTGCCCGGCCTGGTCGACCTCCACACCCACCTGCGCGAGCCCGGCCGCGAGGACTCCGAGACCGTCCTCACCGGAACGAAGGCGGCGGCCGTCGGTGGCTTCACCGCCGTGCATGCCATGGCCAACACGTTCCCGGTCGCTGACACCGCCGGTGTCGTCGAGCAGGTCTGGCGGCTCGGCAAGGAGTCCGGCTACTGCGACGTGCAGCCGATCGGCGCCGTCACTGTCGGCCTGGAGGGCAAGAAGCTCGCCGAACTCGGCGCCATGCACGATTCGGCCGCCGGAGTGAAAGTCTTCTCCGACGACGGCAAGTGCGTCGACGACGCGGTGATCATGCGCCGTGCGCTGGAGTACGTGAAGGCCTTCGACGGTGTCGTCGCCCAGCACGCCCAGGAGCCCCGCCTCACCGAGGGCGCCCAGATGAACGAGGGCATCGTCTCCGCGGAACTCGGTCTCGGCGGCTGGCCCGCCGTCGCCGAGGAGTCGATCATCGCCCGCGACGTACTGCTCGCCGCCCACGTCGGCTCCCGGGTGCACATCTGCCACCTGTCGACCGCCGGCTCCGTCGAGATCGTCCGCTGGGCCAAGTCCAAGGGCTGGAACGTCACCGCCGAGGTCACCCCGCACCACCTGCTCCTCACCGACGAGCTCGTGCGGTCCTACAACCCGGTCTACAAGGTGAACCCGCCGCTGCGCACCGAGGCCGACGTCATGGCCCTGCGCGAGGCGCTCGCCGACGGCACCATCGACTGCGTCGCCACCGACCACGCCCCGCACCCGCACGAGGACAAGGACTGCGAGTGGGCCGCCGCCGCCATGGGCATGGTGGGCCTGGAGACCGCGCTCTCCGTCGTCCAGCAGACAATGGTCGACACCGGCCTCATCGACTGGGCGGGCGTCGCCGACCGGATGTCGTTCCGTCCCGCCGCCATCGGCCGTCTCGACGGACACGGCCGGCCCGTCTCGGCCGGTGAGCCCGCCAACCTCACGCTGGTCGATCCGGCATACCGTGGTGTGGTGGACCCCGCGGGCTTCGCCTCCCGCAGCCGCAACACTCCCTACGAGGGTCGCGAGCTGCCGGGCCGAGTCACCCACACCTTCCTGCGGGGCCGTGCCACGGTCGTCGACGGGAAGCTCGCGTGACATCACTCACCCCCCTGTACCTCCAGCTCGCCGCCGAGCAGAAGTCGGCCGAAGTGACCGACTGGTCCGCTCGCATCAGCTGGGTCATCGGACTGGTCGTCCTCATCGCCTTCGTCTACTGGCTGATGCGCCAGGGATGGAAGTGGCGGGGGAGTCTCCAGTCCGATCTGCCGGAACTCAGCTCCACCCCGGAGGGGTTCGCGGACGGCGAGAAGCTGCTGACGCTGACCGGCAGGTACCACGCCTCGACGAGCGCCGGGCAGTGGCTCGACCGGATCGTCGCCCACGGGCTCGGTACCCGCAGCCGCGTCGAGCTCACCCTGACCGACCAGGGCCTCGACGTCGTACGACCCGGGGCAGCCGACTTCTTCGTCCCGGCCGCCGCACTGCGTGAGGCCCGGCTCGACAAGGGCATCGCGGGCAAGGTCCTCCCCGAGGGCGGCCTGCTGATCATCACCTGGGCGCACGGCGACAAGCTGATCGACTCCGGTTTCCGCTCCGACCACTCGGCCGAGCACCCGGCCTGGGTCGAGGCCATCGAACAACTCACCAGCACTACGGAAGGCACCGCACGATGACGATCTCCACCCGGGGAGCCGCCAAAGCTCCCGCCGTACTCGTCCTGGAGGACGGCCGCGCCTTCCGCGGCCGCGCCTACGGGGCCGTGGGGGAGACCTTCGGCGAGGCGGTGTTCTCCACCGGCATGACCGGCTACCAGGAGACGCTGACCGACCCCTCGTACCACCGTCAGGTCGTCGTGATGACCGCCCCGCACGTCGGCAACACCGGTGTGAACGACGAGGACCCCGAGTCGAAGCGGATCTGGGTCGCCGGATACGTCGTCCGCGACCCCGCCCGGGTGCCCTCCAACTGGCGCTCGCAGCGCTCGCTCGACGAGGAGCTGGAACACCAGGGCGTCGTCGGCATCAGCGGCATCGACACCCGCGCCCTCACCCGCCACCTGCGCGAGCGCGGCGCCATGCGCGTCGGCATCTTCTCCGGTGACGCCATCGCCGACGAGGCCACGCTGCTGGCCCGCGTCAAGGAAGCCCCCGAGATGGTGGGCGCCGACCTCTCAACCGAGGTCGCGACCAAGGAGACGTACGTCGTCCCCGCGATCGGCACCAAGAAGTTCACCGTCGCCGCGATCGACCTCGGCATCAAGGGCATGACCCCGCACCGGATGGCCGAGCGTGGCATCGAGGTACACGTCCTGCCCGCCACCGCCACCCTCGACGAGGTGTACGCGGTCGAGCCCGACGGCGTCTTCTTCTCCAACGGCCCCGGCGACCCGGCCACCGCCGACCACCCGGTCTCCGTCATGCAGGGCGTCCTGGAGCGGAGGACGCCGCTCTTCGGCATCTGCTTCGGCAACCAGATCCTGGGCCGCGCCCTCGGCTTCGGCACTTACAAGCTGAAGTACGGCCACCGCGGCATCAACCAGCCGGTGCAGGACCGTACGACCGGAAAGGTCGAGGTCACCGCGCACAACCACGGCTTCGCCGTCGACGCCCCGCTGGACAAGGTGTCCGACACGAAGTTCGGCCGCGCCGAGGTCTCCCACGTCTGCCTGAACGACCAGGTCGTCGAGGGACTGCAGCTCCTCGACCAGCCGGCCTTCAGCGTCCAGTACCACCCCGAAGCGGCCGCCGGCCCGCACGACGCCGCGTACCTCTTCGACCGCTTCGTTTCCCTGATGGAGGGCCAGCGTGCCTAAGCGCTCCGATATCCAGTCCGTCCTGGTCATCGGCTCCGGTCCGATCGTCATCGGGCAGGCCGCCGAGTTCGACTACTCCGGCACCCAGGCCTGCCGCGTGCTCAAGGCCGAGGGCCTGCGCGTCATCCTGGTCAACTCCAACCCGGCGACGATCATGACCGACCCGGAGATCGCCGACGCCACGTACGTCGAGCCGATCACCCCCGAGTTCGTCGAGAAGATCATCGCCAAGGAGCGCCCCGACGCGCTGCTCCCGACGCTGGGCGGCCAGACCGCGCTCAACACCGCGATCTCCATGCACGAGAACGGTGTCCTGGAGAAGTACGGCGTCGAGCTCATCGGCGCCAATGTCGAGGCCATCAACAAGGGTGAGGACCGCGACCTCTTCAAGGGTGTCGTCGAAGCGGTCAACGCCAAGATCGGCCACGGCGAGTCCGCCCGCTCCGTCATCTGCCACTCGATGGACGACGTCCTGGCGGGCGTCGAGACGCTCGGCGGCTACCCCGTCGTCGTCCGCCCCTCCTTCACGATGGGCGGCGCCGGCTCCGGCTTCGCGCACGACGAGGAGGAGCTGCGCCGGATCGCCGGCCAGGGCCTCACGCTCTCCCCGACCACCGAGGTGCTCCTGGAGGAGTCCATCCTCGGCTGGAAGGAGTACGAGCTGGAGCTGATGCGCGACAAGAACGACAACGTCGTGGTCGTCTGCTCCATCGAGAACTTCGACCCGATGGGCGTCCACACGGGTGACTCGATCACCGTGGCCCCGGCGATGACGCTCACCGACCGCGAGTACCAGCGGCTGCGCGACATCGGCATCGCGATCATCCGCGAGGTCGGCGTCGACACCGGCGGCTGCAACATCCAGTTCGCCATCGACCCGACCGACGGCCGCGTCATCGTGATCGAGATGAACCCGCGCGTCTCCCGCTCCTCGGCGCTGGCGTCGAAGGCCACCGGCTTCCCGATCGCCAAGATCGCCGCCAAGCTGGCCGTCGGCTACACACTCGACGAGATCCCCAACGACATCACCGAGAAGACCCCGGCCTCCTTCGAGCCGACGCTCGACTACGTCGTGGTCAAGGCCCCGCGGTTCGCCTTCGAGAAGTTCCCGTCCGCCGACTCCACCCTCACCACCACCATGAAGTCGGTGGGCGAGGCCATGGCGATCGGCCGCAACTTCACCGAGGCGCTGCAGAAGGCGCTGCGCTCCCTGGAGAAGAAGGGCTCGCAGTTCACCTTCGTCGGCGAGACCGGCGACAAGGCCGAGCTGCTCGCCGAGGCGGTCCGGCCGACCGACGGCCGTATCAACACCGTCATGCAGGCGATCCGGGCCGGCGCCACCCAGGAAGAGGTCTTCGACGCCACGAAGATCGACCCCTGGTTCGTCGACCAGCTGTTCCTGATCAAGGAGATCGCCGACGAGCTGGCCGCCGCCGACAAGCTCGACCCCGAGCTGCTCGCCGAGGCGAAGCGGCACGGCTTCTCCGATGCCCAGATCGCCGAGATCCGCGATCTGCGCGAGGACGTCGTCCGCGAGGTGCGGCACGCGCTCGGCATCCGCCCGGTCTACAAGACGGTCGACACCTGCGCCGCCGAGTTCGCCGCGAAGACGCCGTACTTCTACTCCTCGTACGACGAGGAGAGCGAGGTCGCGACCCGCACCAAGCCCGCGGTGATCATCCTCGGCTCGGGCCCCAACCGCATCGGCCAGGGCATCGAGTTCGACTACTCCTGCGTCCACGCCTCCTTCGCGCTGAGCGACGCCGGCTACGAGACCGTGATGGTCAACTGCAACCCGGAGACGGTCTCCACCGACTACGACACCTCCGACCGCCTGTACTTCGAGCCGCTGACGCTCGAGGACGTGCTGGAGATCGTGCACGCCGAGTCCCTCGCGGGCCCGATCGCCGGTGTCATCGTCCAGCTCGGCGGCCAGACCCCGCTGGGCCTGTCGCAGGCGCTCAAGGACAACGGCGTGCCGGTCGTCGGCACCTCGCCGGAGGCGATCCACGCCGCCGAGGACCGCGGCGCCTTCGGCCGCGTCCTGGACGAGGCCGGACTCCCGGCCCCGAAGCACGGCACCGCCACCACCTTCGCCGAGGCCAAGGCCATCGCCGACGAGATCGGCTACCCCGTCCTCGTGCGCCCGTCGTACGTGCTCGGCGGCCGCGGCATGGAGATCGTGTACGACGAGACGCGGCTCTCCTCGTACATCGCCGAGTCCACCGAGATCAGCCCCACCCGGCCGGTCCTGGTCGACCGCTTCCTCGACGACGCCATCGAGATCGACGTCGACGCGCTCTACGACGGCACCGAGCTCTATCTCGGCGGCGTCATGGAGCACATCGAGGAGGCCGGCATCCACTCCGGCGACTCCGCCTGCGCACTGCCCCCGATCACCCTCGGCGGCTACGACATCAAGCGGCTGCGCACCTCCACCGAGGGCATCGCCAAGGGCGTCGGCGTACGCGGACTGATCAACATCCAGTTCGCGCTCTCCGGCGACATCCTGTACGTCCTGGAGGCCAACCCGCGCGCCTCGCGCACCGTCCCCTTCACCTCGAAGGCGACCGCGGTGCCGCTCGCCAAGGCTGCCGCCCGCATCTCGCTGGGCGCGACCGTCGCCGAGCTGCGCGAGGAGGGTCTGCTGCCGAAGAACGGCGACGGCGGCACCCTGCCGCTCGACGCGCCGATCTCCGTCAAGGAGGCCGTCATGCCGTGGTCGCGGTTCCGCGACATCCACGGCCGCGGTGTCGACACCGTCCTCGGCCCGGAGATGCGCTCCACCGGCGAGGTCATGGGCATCGACTCGGTCTTCGGCACGGCGTACGCCAAGTCGCAGGCCGGTGCGTACGGCCCGCTGCCCACCAAGGGCCGCGCGTTCATCTCCGTGGCCAACCGCGACAAGCGCTCGATGATCTTTCCGGCGCGCGAGCTGGTCGCCCACGGCTTCGAGCTGCTGGCCACCTCCGGCACCGCCGAGGTGCTCAAGCGCAACGGCATCCACGCCACGGTCGTGCGCAAGCAGTCCGAGGGCGTCGGACCGCAGGGCGAGAAGACCATCGTCCAGCTCATCCACGACGGCGAGGTCGACCTGATCGTCAACACGCCGTACGGAACGGGCGGCCGCCTCGACGGCTACGAGATCCGTACCGCGGCCGTCGCCCGGTCCGTGCCGTGCCTCACGACGGTCCAGGCCCTCGCCGCCGCCGTCCAGGGCATCGACGCACTCAACCACGGAGACGTCGGCGTACGTTCCCTCCAGGAACACGCGGAACATCTGACCGCGGCGCGCGACTAGCAGGCCCAGCAGGGGGACACCGGAAACGGTGTCCCCCTCTCTGTGAGGACACCGAGGACACCCCGATGTACAAATTCTTCTTCCAGCTGGTCTTCAAGCGGATGGACCCGGAGCAGGCGCACCACCTGGCCTTCCGGTGGATCCGCCTCGCCGCCCGCATCCCCGTGCTGCGCACCTACGTCGCCGCCGCGCTCGCCCCCCGCTACAAGGAGCTGCGAACCGAGGCCCTCGGCCTGCGCATGCACGGCCCCTTCGGCCTCGCCGCGGGCTTCGACAAGAACGCGGTCGCGATCGACGGCATGTCGATGCTCGGCTTCGACCACATCGAGATCGGTACGGTCACCGGCGAGCCGCAGCCCGGCAACCCCAAGAAGCGTCTCTTCCGCCTCGTGGCGGACCGCGCGCTGATCAACCGCATGGGCTTCAACAACGAGGGCTCCGCGGCCGTGGCCGAGCGCCTGGCCACCCGCAAGCCGGTCTTCCGGACCACGGTCGGCGTCAACATCGGCAAGACCAAGGTCGTGCCGGAGGCCGAAGCGGTCGGCGACTATGTGAAGTCCACCGAGCGGCTCGCCCGCCACGCCGACTACCTCGTCGTGAACGTCTCCTCGCCCAACACCCCCGGCCTGCGCAACCTCCAGGCCACCGAGGCGCTCCGGCCCCTGCTCAGCGCCGTGCGTGAGGCAGCCGACCGGACCGTCACCGACCGGCGGGTCCCGCTGCTCGTAAAGATCGCTCCGGACCTCGCGGACGAGGACGTCGACGCGGTCGCCGATCTCGCGGTCGAGCTGGGGCTGGACGGCATCATCGCCACCAACACCACCATCGCCCGGGACGGCCTCGGCCTGAAGTCCTCGCCGTCCCTGGTCAAGGAGACCGGCGGGCTGTCCGGTGCGCCTCTCAAGGCACGCTCCCTGGAGGTCCTGAGCCGCCTGTACGCGCGCGTGGGCGACCGGATCACCCTGGTCGGTGTCGGGGGCATCGAGAACGCCGAGGACGCCTGGCAGCGCATTCTCGCCGGCGCCACGCTCGTCCAGGGATACAGCGCCTTCATCTACGAGGGCCCGTTCTACGCCCGGGCGATTCACAAGGGCCTGGCCGCGCGCCTGGCCGCCTCCCCGTACGCCACCCTCGCCGAAGCCGTCGGCGCAGAAACCAGGAAGGCCACCGCATGATCCCGGAACCGTTCGGCGCACGCCTGCGCCGCGCCATGGACACCCGCGGGCCGCTCTGTGTCGGCATCGACCCGCACGCCTCGCTCCTCACCGCCTGGGGCCTGAACGACGACGTCGCAGGTCTGGAGCACTTCACGCGTACGGTCGTCGAGGCACTGGCGGACCGGGTCGCCGTCCTCAAGCCGCAGTCCGCGTTCTTCGAGCGCTTCGGCTCGCGTGGCATCGCGGTCCTGGAGAAGGCCGTCGAGGAGGCGCGGGCGGCCGGTGCACTCGTCCTGATGGATGCCAAGCGCGGAGACATCGGCTCCACCATGGGTGCCTACGCTGCGACCTATCTGGACAAGGAGTCGCCGCTGTTCTCGGACGCGGTCACCGTGTCGCCGTACCTCGGCTTCGGTTCGCTGCGCCCGGCGCTCGACGCGGCCGTCCTCTCCGGCGCGGGCGTCTTCGTGCTCGCCCTGACCTCCAACCCGGAGGGAGCGGAGGTTCAGCGCGCCACCGCCGCCGACGGTCGTTCGCTGGCCCAGCTGATGCTCGACCACATGGCCGCCGAGAACGAGGGAGCCACCCCGCTCGGCTCCGTCGGCGCGGTGGTCGGTGCCACGCTCGGGGACGCGGGCGTCAATCTCGCCATCAACGGCCCCCTGCTCGCCCCCGGGATCGGGGCCCAGGGTGCGACGCCCGCGGATCTGCCCGGTGTCTTCGGCGACGCGGTGGGCAATGTGGTGCCCAGTGTGAGCCGCGGCGTACTGAGCCAGGGACCGGACGTGGCAGGGCTGCGCGCAGCCGCCGAACGGCTCACGGACGAGGTCCGGGCAGCCGTCGCAGGTAGGTGAACATGCCACGTAACAGCGGGTTGACTGAATCCTGACCAAAAAACTCGGTTGTTATGCCTGAAATGTCCTGGTCGGCTGAGGCTGACCAGGACTTTTCGTTGGTTCTCGCTGACTCGAGCGGTCTTGGCCGCTAGTCTCCGTCGAGAGCCGACGTACGCAAGTTGTCCGTCGCTCACCTGGTGTGGAGCGTCCAGCTTCCTCACCGGTCCGTATCCGACAGATCGACATCCGAGGTGACGTAGGCGTGGCTCTTCCGCCCCTTACCCCTGAACAGCGCGCAGCCGCGCTCGAAAAGGCCGCCGCGGCTCGCCGGGAGCGGGCCGAGGTCAAGAATCGACTCAAGCACTCCGGCGCCTCCCTCCACGAGGTCATCAAGCAGGGCCAGGAGAACGACGTCATCGGCAAGATGAAGGTCTCTGCCCTCCTGGAGTCCCTGCCGGGCGTGGGCAAGGTCCGCGCCAAGCAGATCATGGAGCGGCTCGGCATCTCCGAGAGCCGCCGGGTCCGGGGTCTCGGCTCCAACCAGATCGCATCCCTGGAGCGAGAGTTCGGCGGCAGCGCCGCCTGACGTTCTCAGGCACCCCTGAGAACCTGGATAATCGCTTCATGGCTGCAACATCCCGGGGGACGTCCCCCGTACCCCCGGACGTACGTCCGCGGCTGACCGTGCTCTCCGGCCCCTCGGGCGTCGGCAAGAGCACGGTCGTCGCCCATATGCGCAAGGCCCACCCCGAGGTATGGCTCTCGGTGTCGGCGACAACCCGCAAGCCGCGCCCCGGCGAGCGCAACGGTGTCCACTACTTTTTCGTGGACAACGACGAGTTCGACAAGCTGATCGCCAATGGCGAGCTGCTGGAGTGGGCCGAGTTCGCCGGCAACCGGTACGGCACGCCGCGCCGTGCCGTGCTCGACCGCCTGGAGGCGGGCGAGCCGGTGCTGCTGGAGATCGATCTCCAGGGCGCCCGGCTGGTCCGGCAGTCGATGTCGGACGCCCGGCTCGTCTTCCTGGCCCCGCCGAGCTGGGAGGAGCTGGTGCGTCGGCTTACCGGCCGCGGGACCGAATCCGCCGAGGTGATCGAGCGCCGGCTCGCCGCCGCCAGGATCGAACTGGCTGCCGAGTCCGAGTTCGATACGACGCTGGTCAACACCTCCGTCGAGGACGTGGCACGTGAGCTGCTAGCCTTGATGCTGGAGGTTTCCGGCCACCGTCCCGGCAGCGACTGACGCAGCCGACACGCGCGGCAGTACGGAACTCCGCACTGTCAAAGATTTCTTTGACCTTTACCCCCTTCGGAAGGCAGAGAGTGTCCTCTTCCATCACCACGCCCGAGGGCATCATCAACCCGCCGATTGATGAGCTCCTTGAGGCCACCGACTCGAAGTACAGCCTCGTGATCTACGCCGCCAAGCGCGCGCGCCAGATCAACGCGTACTACTCGCAGCTCGGCGAGGGTCTCCTGGAGTACGTCGGTCCGCTCGTCGACACCCACGTGCACGAGAAGCCGCTCTCGATCGCGCTCCGCGAGATCAACGCGGGCCTGCTCACCTCCGAGGCCATCGAGGGCCCCGCGCAGTAAGCAGGTATTGCACCTTCACCACAGGCCCGGCGGCCACGGCTGCCGGGCCTGTGGTGTGTCCGGGGCGACAGCATCGGACCGGGTGCGGTGAGGCAGCATGGGGGTGTTCGTATCCGAGTGCGGGGAGACGCAGTGGACAAGCCGAAGGTCGTTCTTGGGGTCAGCGGGGGCATCGCCGCGTACAAGGCGTGCGAGCTGCTGCGCCGGCTGACCGAGTCCGGTCATGACGTGAGGGTCGTCCCGACCGAGTCGGCGCTGCACTTCGTGGGGGCGGCCACCTGGTCGGCGCTCTCGGGCCACCCGGTGTCGACGGAGGTCTGGAACGACGTCCACGAGGTGCCGCACGTCAGGATCGGGCAGGGAGCCGACCTGGTCGTCGTCGCCCCGGCCACGGCCGACATGCTCGCCAAGGCCGCCCACGGTCTCGCCGACGACCTGCTCACCAATACGCTCCTGACCGCCCGCTGTCCTGTCGTCTTCGCGCCCGCCATGCACACCGAGATGTGGGAGCACCCCGCCACCCAGGAGAACGTCGCCACGCTGCGCCGCCGCGGCGCCGTCGTCATCGAGCCCGCCGTCGGCCGGCTGACCGGCGTCGACACCGGCAAGGGTCGGCTGCCCGACCCCGGGGAGATCTTCGAGGTCTGCCGCCGGGTGCTGGCCCGCGGGCCCGTCGAAGCCGACCTGGCCGGCCGTCACGTCGTGATCAGCGCAGGCGGTACGCGAGAGCCGCTCGACCCGGTGCGCTACCTCGGCAACCGTTCCTCTGGCAAGCAGGGTTTCGCGCTGGCCCGCACCGCGGTCGCCCGCGGCGCCCGGGTCACGCTCATCGAGGCCAACACCGGTCTGCCGGACCCGGCCGGCGCCGACGTCCTGCACGCAGGGACCGCCATACAGCTGCGCGAGGCCGTGCTGAAGGCCGCCGCGGACGCCGATGTGGTCGTGATGGCGGCGGCGGTCGCCGACTTCCGTCCCGCCGAGTACGCGACTGGGAAGATCAAGAAGAAGGACGGTCAGGAGCCCGCGCCCATCAAGCTCGTCCGCAATCCCGACATCCTCGCCGAGGTCGCCGGTGAACGCGCCCGGCCGGACCTGATCGTCGTCGGTTTCGCTGCCGAGACCGACGATGTGCTCGCCAACGGCCGCGAGAAGCTCCGCCGCAAGGGCTGCGATCTCCTCGTCGTCAATGAGGTGGGGGAGCGCAGGACATTCGGCTCCGAGGAGAACGAAGCGGTGGTCCTCGCAGCCGACGGCGGCGAGACCCCGGTGCCGTTCGGTCCCAAGGAGGCGCTCGCGGACACGGTCTGGGATCTCGTGTCGTCGCGACTCGGATGAAATTCTCGTTTCACACCATCGCGCAAGCCAAAACCCCCGAAATATGGGCGCAAATGGCTTTTTCGGAAGGCGATTTTCGTACAGAGACGGACCGTGCCGCGGGTCACAGAACTCCCAAAGGGCGAGACACGTTGTCCGCCGAGCGGCAGCGACCGATAAACTGACCCCCGGACCGTGCCGGGCGCAGCTCCCGGCCGTCCGCCAAATGATCAGCCAGCAGCCGCTGCAACCCCAGGGAGCGATGTGTCCCGCCGTCTCTTCACCTCGGAGTCTGTCACCGAGGGTCACCCCGACAAGATCGCTGACCAGATCAGCGACACCATTCTCGACGCGCTGCTCCGTGAGGACCCCCGGTCCCGCGTCGCCGTCGAGACCTTGATCACCACCGGTCTGGTGCATGTTGCGGGTGAGGTCACGACCAAGGCCTACGCCGACATTCCGACCCTCGTGCGGAACAAGATTCTCGAGATCGGCTACGACTCCTCCAAGAAGGGCTTCGACGGCGCCTCCTGTGGCGTCTCGGTGTCCATCGGCGCGCAGTCGCCCGACATCGCGCAGGGCGTCGACACCGCGTACGAGAAGCGGGTCGAAGGTTCCGCCGCAGGTGAAGAAGGGGACGACCTCGACAAGCAGGGCGCCGGCGACCAGGGCCTGATGTTCGGGTACGCCTGCGACGAGACGCCCGAACTCATGCCGCTCCCGATCTACCTCGCGCACCGGCTCTCGCGCCGGCTCTCCGAGGTCCGCAAGAACGGGACCATCCCGTACCTGCGCCCGGACGGCAAGACCCAGGTCACCATCGAGTACGACGGCGACAAGGCCGTCCGTCTCGACACGGTCGTCGTCTCCTCGCAGCACGCCAGCGACATCGACCTCGACTCGCTGCTCGCGCCCGACATCCGCGAGTTCGTCGTCGAGCACGTGCTCGCGCAGCTGATCGAGGACGGCATCAAGCTGGACACCGACGGCTACCGGCTGCTGGTCAACCCGACCGGGCGCTTCGAGATCGGCGGCCCGATGGGTGACGCCGGCCTGACCGGTCGCAAGATCATCATCGACACCTACGGTGGCATGGCCCGCCACGGCGGTGGCGCCTTCTCGGGCAAGGACCCGTCGAAGGTCGACCGCTCGGCCGCGTACGCCATGCGCTGGGTCGCCAAGAACGTCGTCGCCGCGGGCCTTGCCGCCCGTTGCGAGGTGCAGGTCGCATACGCGATCGGCAAGGCCGAGCCCGTCGGTCTGTTCGTCGAGACGTTCGGCACCGCCGCGGTCGAGACCGAGAAGATCGAGCACGCCATCGGCGAGGTCTTCGACCTCCGCCCGGCCGCGATCATCCGCGACCTCGACCTGCTCCGCCCGATCTACGCCCAGACCGCGGCGTACGGCCACTTCGGCCGTGAGCTTCCCGACTTCACCTGGGAGCGCACGGACCGCGTGGACGCGCTGCGCACGGCGGCCGGGCTGTAAGCCTGCCGCTCCCAGTCTGTACACCGGGGCCCGGACGCCGCACGCGGTGTCCGGGCCCCGGTGCGTGCGGCCGCCGGTTTGCTCTCGCCGGGGCCGATGTCAGTGGTATCTGGTAGGAATTTGGCTGTGAGCAGCGACAACGAGCGATCCGAGGACCCCGCGGGCGGGGTCCCGGAGCAGCTTGCGCTCATTCGGGAGACGGTACGGAAGGCCAACGTGCCGCGGGCCAAGCCGCGGACCTGGCGCGGCGCCGCGCTCGCCAAGGAGCTGCCCGTCGCCCGGGTGCTGGTCAACAAGGGCGTGCTCCATCTCGACCAGTACTTCGACTACGCCGTGCCCGACGAGCTCGACGCCGACGCACAGCCCGGAGTGCGGGTGCGGGTGCGATTCGGGGCCGGAGGGCGCAATGTCCGCGGCGGGCGGCGCGAAGGGGGCGGCCTGATCGACGGGTTCCTCATCGAGCGGCTCGCCGAATCGGACTACACGGGAGCCCTGGCCGCGCTCGCCTATGTCGTATCGCCCGAACCGGTGCTGGGACCGGAGCTGCTGGCCCTCTCGCGGGCCGTCGCCGACCGTTACGCGGGCAGCCTCGCCGATGTGCTGCAGCTCGCCGTGCCGCCCCGGAACGGACGGGCCGAGTCCAAGCCCTCGCCCGAGCCCCTGCCACCGCCGCCCGCGCCATCGGCGGGGAGCTGGGAGCGGTACGCCCAGGGGCCCGCGTTCCTGCGGGCGCTGGCCGAGGGCGGTGCGCCCCGGGCCGTATGGACCGCCCTGCCCGGACCGCACTGGCCCCAGGAGATCGCCAGGGCCATGGCCGCGACGCTCGCCTCCGGGCGCGGCGCGCTCGTCGTCGTGCCGGACGGCCGGACCGCGGGGCGGGTGGATGCCGCGCTCACCGAGCTGCTCGGCGAGGGCCGCCACGCGCTGCTGACCGCCGACTCCGGACCGGAGAAGCGGTACCGGGAGTGGCTCGCCGTTCGGCGCGGCTCGGTGCGGGCGGTCGTCGGGACGAGGGCCGCGATGTTCGCACCCGTCACCGATCTGGGCCTGGTCGCCGTCTGGGACGACGGGGACTCCAGCCACAGCGACGACAATGCCCCCTTCCCGCACGTCCGCGAGGTGCTCGAACTGCGGGCCGCGCACGGCCGGTGCGCATTCCTGCTCGGTGGTACGAACTGCACCGTGGAGGCCGCCCAGCTGGTGGAGAGCGGCTGGGCGCTGCCGCTGCGCGCGGACCGGGAGCAGCTGCGCATCGCGGCGCCCCTGGTGCGTACGGTCGGCGACGGGGAGCTGGCGCGGGACGGGGCCGCGAGGGCGGCCCGGCTGCCCAGCCTGGCCTGGCAGACAGTACGGGACGGGCTGCGCAGCGGTCCCGTCCTGGTCCAGGTGCCGCGCCGCGGATACGCACCCCGGCTGGCTTGCGAGCGCTGCCGTGAACCCGCCCGGTGCCGGCACTGTGCGGGACCGCTTCAGGCACCTGACCAGCGCGATCTCGACTGCGCTTGGTGCGGGCGGGCCGAGAGTGCCTGGCACTGCGTCGCCTGCGGCTCCAGTCGGCTGCGGGCCCAGATCGTCGGCGCCCGCCGCACCGCCGAGGAGCTCGGCCGGGCGTTTCCCGCGGTACCGGTACGGACGTCGGGCCGCGACCACATCCTGGACTCGGTGCCGGACGCGCCGGCACTGGTCGTCTGCACCCCCGGCGCCGAACCCGTCGCCGAGGGCGGCTATGCGGCGGCGCTGTTGCTGGACGGCTGGGCGATGGTCGGGCGCCCCGACCTGCGGGCCGGCGAGGAGGCGCTGCGCCGCTGGACGGCCGCGGCCTCGCTGGTGAGGGGGCAGCCGGAGGGTGGCACGGTGGTGATCGTCGCCGAGCCGACGCTGCGGCCCGTGCAGGCCCTGGTCCGCTGGGACCCGGTCGGACACGCCCGCCGTGAGCTGGCGGAGCGGGCCGAGCTCGGCTTCCCCCCGGTGTCCCGGATGGCCTCGGTGACCGGCTCGCCGGAGGCGCTCGCCGCGTTTTTCACGGCCGCCGAACTGCCGCCGGAGGCCGAGGTGCTCGGCCCGGTCCCGGTGCCGGGCGCCGAGCCGGGCAGGCCCCGCAGGCCCTGGGACGCACCGCCGGGGGAGTCCTGGGAGCGGGCGCTGCTCAGGGTGCCGCCGGGGAGCGGGGCGGCGCTTGCGGCCGCGCTGAAGGCGGCACAGGCGGCGCGGATGTCCAGGGGAGGCGGTGCGCAGGTCCGGATCAGGGTGGATCCGCCGGACATCGGGTGACGGCTCGGTGGGTGAGGCCGGACGAGAGGAAATGCGGCTGCCCCGCCGTGCATCGGGCGCGGCGGGGGCAGTGGGGTGGCGTGGTCAGCCGTTGCGTGGGCCGGGGAAGATGCCCGGGCGCACGTCCTCGCGCAGGGACGGGCGGTCCGCCGACGGCTGCGGGGGCATGGAGCGTGCGGCGGGTACGGCGGGCAGCGCGGGCGCACCGGCGGAGCCGGGCGCAATGGGCAGGGGGCGCGGCACCGCGGTCTCCGCGACGGCCTCGGCCGTTCCCGGCTGCCGGGCGTTGCGGCGGGCGCCGTAGCGGCGGTGCACCGCCTGCTTGGTGACCCCGAGCGCGGAGCCCACCGCGTCCCAGGAGAAGCCCAGCGAGCGGTCGAAGTCCACTGCCGCGGTGACCAGGGTCTCGACACTGTCCCGCAGCTCCTGGGCCAGCCTGACGGTGGGGGCCGGGGCCCTGCCGTAGACGACGAAGCCCGTGGACGGGCCGGAGCGGCGCGGACGGTAGACGTTGCCCAGTTGGGCGGTGAGCGTGCGCAGCGCGTCCACCTGCCGCCGGACCCGCTCGATGTCCCGCACCAACAGATGCAGGCTGGCCCGCGCTTGGGCGTCGTGGGTTGCGTGGTCGGCCATGAAGAAGCCTCTCGAACCGGCATGGAAAAAGGGATCGGGCCGCACCATGGCGGCTCGCTTCGGTCAATCTCTCTTGACCAACGCGTCAGCCGGGGATCTGGTCACGGTGCAGGGGCGCGTGTGCATATCCAAGGGGCGCGCAGTCATGCGTACGCCCCCTGGCCGCCCGGCCCATAGACTTGTGCGTTGCTCGTCACCGTACGTTTCGGCCCGAGAGGCAGTCAGCCACCCATGAAGCTCGTCTTCGCAGGCACCCCCGAGGTAGCCGTACCCGCCCTGGACGCCCTGATCGCCTCCGACCGGCACGAGGTGGCCGCCGTCGTCACCCGGCCCGACGCCCCCGCCGGGCGAGGCCGTCGCCTGGTCGCCAGCCCCGTCGCCGAGCGCGCAGAGGAGGCCGGGATCGAGGTGCTCAAGCCCGCCCGGCCGCGCGACGAGGACTTCCTGGCGCGGCTGCGGGAGATCGGCCCGGATTGCTGTCCGGTCGTCGCCTACGGAGCGCTGCTGCCCAGGACCACGCTCGACGTGCCCGCCCGCGGCTGGGTCAACCTCCACTTCTCGCTGCTGCCCGCCTGGCGCGGCGCGGCCCCCGTACAGCACGCGATCATGGCCGGGGACGAGGTGACCGGTGCGTCGACCTTCCTGATCGAGGAGGGGCTCGACTCCGGCCCGGTGTACGGCGTCCTCACCGAAGAGGTACGGCCCACCGACACCAGCGGTGACCTGCTCACCCGGCTGGCGTTCGCGGGTGCGGGGCTGCTCGTCGCGACCATGGACGGCATCGAGGACGGCACGCTGCACGCCGTACCCCAGCCCGCCGAGGGCGTCACCCTGGCGCCGAAGATCACCGTCGAGGACGCCCAGGTGCAGTGGTCCGCCCCTGCCCTGCGGGTCGACCGGGTGGTGCGCGGATGCACTCCCGCTCCCGGGGCGTGGACGCTGTTCCGCGGGGAGCGGCTGAAGGTGATCCAGGCGGTGCCCGTGCTGGACCGTGCCGATCTGGCGCCCGCCGAGCTGTCGGCGGCCAAGAACAATGTGTACGTGGGCACCGGCTCGCACGCCGTCGAGCTGCTCTGGGTCCAGCCGCAGGGCAAGAAGCCGATGCGGGCCGCGGACTGGGCCCGCGGGGTGCGCATCGTCCACGGCGAGCTGATGGGGATCTAGCGGAATCATGGGCCGGGGCGGCGACGTACGCTGGGAGGGTTCGCCCTCTCACCATCAGCGGAGCACCTTTCACGTGAACGACCAGCAGCGTCGCCGTCCCGCCAAGCCGCATCGCCGCCCCAAGAAGGACCCCGTCCGGTTCCTCGCCTTCGAAGCGCTCAGGGCCGTCGACGAACGCGATGCGTACGCCAACCTCGTCCTTCCTCCGCTGCTGAAGAAGGCCCGCGCCAAGGGAGACTTCGACAACAGGGACGCGGCGCTGGCGACCGAACTGGTCTACGGGACGCTGCGCCGCCAGGGGACGTACGACGCGATCGTCGCGGCCTGCATCGACCGGCCGCTGCGCGAAGTCGACCCGCCGGTCCTCGACGTGCTCAACATGGGCGTGCACCAGCTGCTCGGCACCCGTATCCCCACCCATGCGGCGGTCTCCGCCAGCGTGGAGCTGGCCCGTGTGGTGCTCGGCGAAGGGCGGGCCAAGTTCGTCAACGCCGTGCTTCGGAAGGTCTCCGCGGACGACCTCGACGGCTGGGTGGCGCGCGTCGCCCCGTCGTACGACGAGGACGCCGAGGACCA
Source organism: Streptomyces sp. NBC_01224 (assembly GCF_036002945.1). Taxonomy (NCBI): domain Bacteria; kingdom Bacillati; phylum Actinomycetota; class Actinomycetes; order Kitasatosporales; family Streptomycetaceae; genus Streptomyces; species Streptomyces sp. NBC_01224. The sequence goes on from NZ_CP108529.1 coordinate 7,493,514, forward strand.
CCTCGCGGTCGTGCACTCGCATCCGCGTTGGGTCGTGTCCGCGCTCTGGGACGCACTGGGCGGCGGCCGTGCCGGGATCGAGGACCTCCTCGAAGCGGACAACGAACGGCCCGAGGTCACCCTGGTCGCCCGCCCCGGCCGCTCCACCACCGACGAACTGCTCACCGCCCTCGGTGACGAGAACGGCCTGCCCGGCCGCTGGTCGCCCTATGCCGTACGGATGGCGGAGGGCGGCGAGCCCGGCGCGCTGACCGCCGTGCAGGAGGGCCGGGCCGGGGTCCAGGACGAGGGCAGCCAGCTGGTGGCCGCCGCCCTCGCCAACGCACCGCTGGAGGGCAGCGACACCCGGTGGCTCGACGGCTGTGCGGGGCCGGGCGGCAAGGCCGCCCTGCTCGGCGCACTCGCCGCCGGACGCGGTGCCGCCCTGCTCGCCGCCGAGAAGCAGCCGCACCGGGCCCGCCTCGTGGAGCGCGCGCTGGCCGGCAACCCCGGCCCCTACCAGGTGATCACCGCCGACGGAACCCGCCCGCCGTGGCAGCCCGGCACCTTCGACCGGATCCTGATGGACGTCCCGTGCTCGGGCCTCGGCGCGCTGCGCCGCCGCCCGGAGGCGCGCTGGCGGCGTCGCCCGGAGGACCTGGAGAGCTTCGCACCGCTGCAACGCGGTCTGCTGCGTGAGGCATTGAAGGCGGTGCGGGTCGGCGGCATCGTCGGTTACGCGACCTGCTCACCGCATCTCGCGGAGACCCGGGTCGTCGTCGAGGACGTGCTCAAGGGGCGTGGCGGCCCTCCGGTCGATGCGGAGTGGGTCGATGCCCGCCCGCTGATGCCGGGAGTGCCCGCGCTGGGCGACGGTCCCGACGTCCAGCTGTGGCCGCATCTGCACGGCACCGACGCGATGTACCTGGCACTGCTGCGCCGGACCGCCTGAGGCAGGCCGGGGCCGCGCAGGCCGGCAGGGCGGCCAGGGTCCGACGGCAGGTGCGACCGGGCACGGGTACCGGCCGCCCGTCGGATTCGGTGCCGGCCCGTCGGCAGAGGGCTCTCCGTCACTTGCCGGCAGTAGCCCACCGCCTCAGGGCCCCGTACCGCCCCCGAAGGGCCCGACGCGGGCTGAAACGCCCGTATCGCACGGCCGGGAGGCCTGCATTCCGCGAACTGTAATGATCCCGTGAGGCTTTGGCCCGCACCAGGGCGGGGAAGTGGCGCGGAACATGGCAGGCTTGGCACATGGCTCAGATCAACCCCAGCATCCTGTCCGCCGACTTCGCCCGTCTCGCCGAGGAGGCGAAGGCAGTCGAAGGTGCCGACTGGCTCCATGTCGATGTGATGGACAACCACTTTGTGCCCAATCTGACCCTCGGCGTGCCGATCGTGGAATCGCTGAGCCGGGCCACGGACACTCCGCTGGACTGCCATCTGATGATCGAGGACCCGGACCGCTGGGCGCCGCAGTACATCGAGGCGGGCGCCGGTTCCGTCACCTTCCATGTGGAGGCCGCGGCAGCCCCCGTACGGCTGGCGCGGGAGATCCGGGCCAAGGGCGCCCGTGCCTCCATGGCGCTCAAGCCCGCGACGCCCATCGAGCCGTACGAGGACCTGCTCCCCGAACTCGACATGCTGCTGATCATGACGGTGGAGCCGGGCTTCGGCGGCCAGGCTTTCCTGGACATCATGCTGCCGAAGATCCGCCGCACCCGTGAGCTGATCTCCAAGCACGGCCTCGAGCTGTGGCTCCAGATCGACGGCGGCGTCTCGGAGTCCACCATCGAGCGGTGCGCCGAGGCCGGTGCGGATGTCTTCGTCGCGGGTTCGGCGGTGTACGGGACCGAGGACCCGGCCGAAGCGGTGCGCGCCCTGCGCGCCAAGGCGGAAGCGGCCACCGCCTCGGCGGCCTGGGCGTGCCGCCACTGAGGCCGCAACCGGCGCCGGAACCCGCTCCTGCCCCCGATTGCAGGTCGGCCCGGCCAAGGGCAGATGAACGCGGTCCGACGGGACCGATCAAGGATCGCCGGATCTGACAGGATGAACGGCGTATCGAGAGTGTGAACAGCAGTGAGGAGATCGCGGTGTCTGCAATGTCGGCGGGACGGTCCGCCCTGCGGATGGGGCCCGCGGAGCTGGTGCAGGCGGCGGCCATGGCCCGCCGCTTCTACCTCGAAGGAAAGTCGAAGATCCAGATCGCCGAGGAGTTCGGCGTCAGCCGCTTCAAGGTGGCCCGGGTCCTGGAGACGGCTCTTGAGCGCGACCTCGTACGGATCGAGATCCGCGTCCCCGCGGAGCTGGACGCCGAGCGCTCCGACGCGCTCAGGGCCCGCTACGGTCTGCGTCACGCGGTCGTCGTCGAATCTCCGGCGGAGGAGCAGGACGACGCACCGGACCCGGAGAACCTGGGTGAGGTCGCGGCGGATCTCCTCGGAGAACTGGTGAACGAGGGCGATGTGCTCGGCCTGGCCTGGGGCCGGTCCACCATCCACATGGCGGCGGCGCTCGACCGGCTGCCGCCGTGCACGGTCGTGCAGCTCACCGGGGTGTACGACGCGGGGACGGCCGAGCGCGGCTCGGTCGAGGCGGTCCGGCGGGCCGCCCAGGTGGCCGGCGGTGAGGCCCACCCGATCTACGCGCCGATGCTGCTGCCCGACCCGGCCACGGCCGCCGCGCTGCGCCACCAGACCGGTATCGCCCGCGCCTTCGAGTACTTCGACAAGGTGACGGTCGCCGCGGTGTCCATCGGCTCCTGGGAGCCGGGCATCTCCACCGTCCACGACATGCTCACGGACGAGGAGCGGGCGCACTACGCGTCGCTCGGCGTCGCCGCCGAGATGTCCGCGCACCTCTTCGACACGGAGGGGCGGCGGGTCGGCCGGGACCTGGGGGAGCGGTGCATCACGGTCGAGGCCGACCGGCTGCGCCGGATCCCCGAGGTGGTGGCGATCGCGGGCGGCCAGCGGAAGGCTGCGGCGATCGGGGCGGTGCTGCGGTCCGGGCTCGTCACCAGCCTGGTGACGGACACGGCGGCGGCCGACTATCTGCTGACCGAGTCGCCGGCGCCGCGGCGGCCGGCGCTGGAACGGGCGGATCCGGACGGGGCCTGAGCGGGTGCCGGGGGCGGGCAGCGGTGGTCGCGGTGACCGTTGCCGTCGCCGCCCGGTGGCCGCTGTGTCCTCAACCGCCGGACGGGGTTGATTCTGCCGCCCGGCGATTGAGTGGGCCTTGACCGACGAGTCCGGTGGTTCAGTTCCGGGCCACGCCCAGGACCGTTGCCTCCAGGTACTCTTCCGGCTCCTCGTACTGGCTCACATCGGCCGGGTTGTAGCGGGGGGTCTGCCGTGACCAGTCCAGGTTGCCGCGCATCCAGCTCCGCATCCCGTCCAGGTACGGTGCGAGCATCCAGGACAGCTGGGGGTACGCGGCCAGCAGCTCGGCCTCGGCGGTGAGGAACCGCTCCGTCTCCGTGGCGATCTCCGCGCAGACGTGTTCGAGCGCCTGCTGCTTGCCGTAACCACGGTGGTGCCGGACCAGATGGACGAGATTGTGGATCTCGCCGAGCACCTGCTCCTTCTCGTAGGAGTACACGTCGTTGGCCCAGCACACGACATTGCACGACGCTTCCAGTGCGGCGATGAACCGGGAGTCGTTGTGGATCGACTCGGGAGCCTCGATCCCGGCCACGATCTCTATCAGGTCCATGCAGACATGTATCGCGCCGGTGTGGCGACGCTTGGCGATGTACGTCGCCTCGGACGGCACCACCCCTGCGGCCCGGTTCCCGGCCTCCCAGGTGGTGGCCGTCGTGAGATACGTGGTGAGGTGCCAGCCGAACCGGGTGCGCCAGTGCGCGGCCGCGGTCGGCGTCGTCCGCTCCCACAGATCGACCAGGGCGACCACGGCGGCGGGAAGGTCCTCGTCCGGCAGGGTGCCGGTACCGGTGCCCTCGATCACGGACCGCATCACCGCGACCACGTCCCGCACCCGCTCGGGGCTGCGGCCCAGGTGACCGTCGTCGAGCTGGTCGTCGACGAGAAACAGCCATACGAACCAGTCGGCGACGAGGTCGAGATTCTTGCCGTCGGCAGTCGGATACACCATGCCGACGAACGCTCCGAAGTCCGCTTGCTCGAAGCGCTCCCTGGCTGAATCCCGGTGTACCAGACCGGTGTTGCGGATCCAGCTGTCGAGGTGGACCCGGGTGTGCCCGACGTGCGGATTCGTCCGCTGGGGGAACGGGCAGTAGATGTCCGGCAGTTCGCTCTCCACGGGTGGGTCGTGATCCTCTCCGGTCGTACGTGTGACGGAAGTTGTGACCGTCCGCCAGTTCCTCCGGGGCGTAGTCGCGACCCACGGGACCTGCGGGTTTGAAGCTACCCGACCCCTTGTCATCGGGTCCAGGGAAGATGATCGCGAATGATTCGGATGCCGTACGGGTAGGGTCCGCAGGACAGGCAGGTTCTACTTGCCCGGACTCCCGCTCCGTTCCTTTGGGGGAACGTACGAACGCGGGGGCCGTTTGCTGTGTCTTCCTGGAAGCGACCTGCTCCGTTTCGTATGAAAAAATGAGCGTTATGCGTTTTCTTGAGCCCGGCACTGGTCGCTACACAGACTCCCCCTCGGTCCCGTACGACCTCACGTACGACGATGTCTTCATGGTTCCGGGCCGTTCGGCGGTCGGTTCCCGCCAGGGTGTCGACCTCTCCTCGCCGGACGGCAGCGGTACCACCATCCCGCTCGTCGTCGCGAACATGACGGCCATCGCGGGCCGCCGGATGGCTGAAACGATCGCCCGCCGCGGCGGGCTCGTCGTCATCCCTCAGGACATCCCGATCGACGTCGTCACCGATGTCGTCTCCTGGGTGAAAACGCGCCACCTCGTGCTCGACACGCCGATCGTGCTGGCCCCGGGCCAGACGGTCGCCGACGCACTGTCCCTGCTGCCGAAACGCGCGCACGGCGCGGGTGTCGTCGTCGACGAGGAGCAGCGGCCCCTCGGTGTCGTCACCGACCACGACCTCACCGGTGTCGACCGCTTCACCCAGCTCTCCGAGGTCATGTCCAGGGATCTGGTGCTGCTCGACGCGGACATCGACCCGCGCGACGCGTTCAACAAGCTCGACGGCGCCCACCGCAAGCTCGCCCCCGCGGTCGACGCGGACGGCCGGCTCGTCGGCATCCTCACCCGTAAGGCCGCACTGCGCGCCACTCTGTACACCCCCGCCACCGACGCGGCCGGCAAGCTGCGGATCGCCGCCGCCGTCGGGATCAACGGCGATGTGGCCGGCAAGGCCAAGCAGCTCCTCGACGCGGGCGTCGACACGCTTGTCGTGGATACTGCCCACGGCCACCAGGAGTCCATGATCAGCGCGGTCAGGGCCGTCCGGGCGCTCGACCCGCAGGTGCCGATCGTCGCGGGCAACATCGTCGCCGCCGAGGGTGTGCGCGACCTCATCGAGGCCGGCGCGGACATCATCAAGGTCGGTGTCGGCCCCGGCGCCATGTGCACCACCCGGATGATGACCGGTGTGGGCCGGCCGCAGTTCTCCGCCGTCCTGGAGTGTGCCGCCGAGGCGAAGAAATACGGCAAGCACGTCTGGGCGGACGGCGGCGTCCGTCACCCGCGCGATGTCGCCATGGCGCTCGCCGCGGGCGCGTCCAACGTGATGATCGGCTCATGGTTCGCCGGTACGTACGAGTCGCCGGGCGACCTCCAGCAGTCCGCCGACGGCCGCTTCTACAAGGAATCCTTCGGCATGGCGTCCGCGCGCGCCGTGAAGAACCGTACGTCGGACGAGTCGGCGTACGACCGGGCCCGCAAGGCGCTCTTCGAGGAGGGCATCTCCACCTCGCGGATGTTCCTCGACCCGGCCCGGCCCGGCGTCGAGGACCTGATCGACTCGATCATCGCGGGCGTCCGCTCCTCCTGCACCTATGCCGGCGCGGCCTCCCTGGAGGAGTTCGCCGAGAAGGCGGTCGTCGGGGTGCAGAGTGCCGCCGGTTACGCCGAGGGCAAGCCGCTGCACGCCAGCTGGAGTTGATTCCGAAGTACCGCAACACCGTTGCCCCTCACGGCCGTTCGTGCTGTGAGGGGCAACGGTGCTTCCGGGCGTCCTCGCATGGCTCGGGGATGTCCGATTCCGGCCCACGGATACCATGGTGAACCGCTCCAACCCCATTGAGATGTAAGTAATATGAAGCGCAATCAGCTGCCCGCCTCTCTGCGGTAAGGGATCTCATGTCCTTCTTCACCGACCTGGCCCATCAGTACATCGACGGAGAGTGGAGGCCGGGCAAGGGGTCCTGGGACATCATCGACTTCAATCCGTACAACGGGGAGAAGCTCGCCTCGATCACGGTCGCCACAGCTGACGAGGTGGACCAGGCGTACCGGTCCGCCGAGGCCGCCCAGCGGGCGTGGGGCGACACCAATCCGTACGCCCGCCGGCTGGTGCTGGAGCGGGCGCTGCGCGTCGTCGAGGAGCGCGAGCCGGAGATCAGCGACGCGATCGTCGCGGAACTGGGCGGTACCCGGCTGAAGGCGGCCTTCGAGCTGCATCTCGCCAAGGAGTTCCTGCGGGAGTCGATCCAGCTCGCGCTGCGGCCCTCCGGGCAGATACTGCCCTCGCCGACCGAGGGCAAGGAGAACCGCGTCTACCGGGTGCCCGTCGGTGTCGTGGGTGTCATCAGCCCCTTCAACTTCCCGTTCCTGCTGTCGCTGAAGTCGGTCGCCCCCGCCCTGGCGCTCGGCAATGCCGTGGTGCTCAAGCCGCACCAGAACACCCCGGTCTGCGGCGGCACGCTGGTGGCGAAGGTGTTCGAGGAGGCGGGGCTGCCGGCCGGGCTCCTGAACGTCGTGATCACCGACATCGCGGAGATCGGTGACGCACTGCTGGAGCACCCCATTCCGCAGGTCATCTCCTTCACCGGTTCGGACAAGGTGGGACGGCACGTCGCCACGGTCTGCGCGGCGAACCTCAAGCGCGCCGTGCTCGAACTCGGCGGCAACAGTGCGCTCATCGTCCTTGATGACGCCGATCTGGACTACGCCGTGGACGCGGCTGTCTTCAGCCGGTACGTGCACCAGGGTCAGGTCTGCATGGCCGCGAACCGGATCCTGGTCGACCGCTCGGTGGAGAAGGAATTCACCGAGAAGTTCGTCGCCAAGGTCGCTTCGCTGCGGGTGGGGGACCCGGCCGACCCGGAGACCCAGATCGGCCCGCTGATCAACTCCTCGCAGGCCGAGGCCATTTCATCGCTCGTCGACCAGACCGTCGAGGCCGGCGCGACGGCCCTGCTGCACGGCAGCGCCGACGGTAATCTGGTGAGCCCGTCCGTGCTGACCGGTCTGGCCGCGGATTCCCCCGTCCTGTCCCAGGAGATCTTCGGGCCGGTCGCGCTCCTCGTACCGTTCGACGGTGAGGACGAGGCGGTTCGGATCGCCAACGACACCCCGTACGGTCTGAGCGGCGCGGTGCACACCGGCAACATCGAGCGCGGCGTACGGATCGGGCAGCGGATCCACACCGGCATGATCCACATCAACGACGGCACGGTCCACGACGAGCCCATCGTCCCGTTCGGCGGCGAGAAGAGCTCCGGCCTCGGCCGGCTGAACGGCGAGTCGATGATCGAGGCCTTCACCACCCAGAAGTGGATCTCGGTGCAGCACGGCCGTTCGCAGTTCCCGTTCTGACCGGTCACCGGATGCGGTGAGCGCGCCCGGCGGGGCGGGGCCATGGTCTACTTCGGGGGCGGCACCCTGCCGCCCCCGACGCCGGCCATCGCAGAGAAGTGAACCGCCCGAAGTGCGCCTGAACGACCTCGACGAACGCATCGTCCACGCCCTCGCCGAAGACGCCCGGCGCTCCTACGCGGACATCGGCGCGCTCATCGGCCTGTCCGCCCCCGCCGTGAAACGCCGCGTGGACCGGCTGCGCGCCGAGGGCGCGATCACCGGCTTCACGGTGCGGGTGGACCCGGCGGCGCTGGGGTGGGAGACCGAGGGGTTCATCGAGATCTACTGCAGCCGCAATACGTCGCCGGAGGCGATCAAGCAGGGGCTTGCGCGGTATCCGGAGATCGCGTCGGCCTCCACGGTGACGGGGGAGGCCGACGCGATTGTGCAGGTCTTCGCCGCGGACATGCGCCACTTCGAGCAGGTGCTCGAGCGGATTGCGGGCGAGCCGTATGTGGAGCGGACGAAGTCCGTGCTCGTGCTGTCGCCGTTGCTGCGGCGGTACTCGTCAGGGTCGCCGGAGTAGGGCGCCGGGCTCGTCCGGCGGCCGACCTGTCCTCAATCGCCGGACGGGCCGGACGGCTACCGGGCGGCCGGTGATGCCCGGGCTGCGGATCTTCGACGAGGCGTCCAACTGAGACCTGTGTCACCTGCTTGACCTGCAAAGACGTCGAGCGCAATGAATCGCCGCCCCAGGCCGTCGGCGCGCAATGGATCGACGGTGTACGCGCAACGGTCGCGCCTTGTCCGGTCCGAGTGGCGGACCGTACCGTCTATACGTCCCCGCCCCGCTCGCACCGCCCGAGGTCAGCCATGCCGCCGTTGCGTACCGCCCTGCTCCAGAGCTCCGGACGACCCGGGCATGTGGACGAGAACATCAAGGTGCTCGACGCAGCCGCACGGCGGGCGGCGGACGCCGGGGTTCGGCTTCTCGTCTGTCCCGAGCTGTTCCTGACCGGGTACGCGATCGGGGCCGACGTGCCCCGGCTGGCCGAGCCGGCGGACGGGCCTTGTGCCCGGGCCGTCGCCGAGATCGCCGCACGGCACGGGCTCGCGGTCCTCTACGGCTACCCGGAGCGCGCGGGCGAGCAGATCTTCAACGCCGCGCAGCTCATCGGGCCGGACGGGTCGGCGCTCGCGAACTACCGCAAGACCCATTTGTTCGGCTGCTTCGAGCAGGAGTGGTTCACCCCGGGCGAGCAGTCCGTCGTCCAGGCCGAGCTGGACGGCGTACGCATCGGGATCATGATCTGCTACGACGTCGAGTTCCCGGAGAACGTCCGCTCGCACGCACTCGCGGGCACCGATCTGCTGCTGGTGCCCACCGCGCAGATGCACCCCTTCCAGTTCGTCGCCGAGTCCGTCGTACCGGTCCGCGCATTCGAGAGCCAGATGTACGTGGCGTACGTCAACAGGACTGGCCCGGAAGGCGAGTTCGAGTTCGTCGGGCTGAGCTGCCTGGCCGGTCCCGACGGCACCGTCCGCACCCGCGCCGGACGCGGCGAGGAACTGGTCATCGGTGAGGTCGACCCCGAGTTCCTGAGCGCGTCGCGCGCCGCCAACCCGTATCTGAACGACCGCCGCCCCGGTCTGTACGGCTCCCTCGTCTGAGCCCGCCACCCCTCGTTCCACCTTTTCCGTGCAAGGAGTCCGTACCCCATGACGTCCACGGTGCCCAACGCCGTCCAGCACACCGACGCGGCTGAGCCGATCACCATGTTCGGGCCGGACTTCCCCTATGCGTACGACGACTTCCTGGCGCACCCCGCGGGGATCGGGCAGATACCGGCGACCGAGCACGGCACCGAGGTCGCCGTCATCGGTGGCGGGCTCTCCGGCATCGTGGCCGCGTACGAGCTGATGAAGATGGGGCTCAAGCCCGTCGTCTACGAAGCGGACGAGATCGGCGGCCGGCTGCGCACTGTCGGATTCGACGGCTGCGATCCGGAACTCACCGCGGAGATGGGCGCGATGCGCTTCCCGCCGTCCTCCACCGCTCTCCAGCACTACATCGATCTGGTCGGCCTGGAGACGAAGCCGTTCCCCAACCCGCTCTCCCCGGCCACCCCGTCGACCGTTGTCGACCTCAAGGGCGAGTCGCACTACGCGCGGACCATCGCCGATCTGCCGCAGGTCTACCGCGACGTGATGGACGCCTGGAACCGGTGTCTGGACGAGGGCGCGGACTTCTCCGACATGAATCGCGCGATGCGCGAACGCGATGTGCCCCGCATCCGGGAGATCTGGGCGAAGCTCGTTCAGAAGCTCGACAACCAGACCTTCTACGGATTCCTCTGCGACTCGGACGCCTTCAAGTCGTTCCGGCACCGTGAGATCTTCGGCCAGGTCGGCTTCGGTACCGGCGGCTGGGACACCGACTTCCCCAACTCCATCCTGGAGATCCTGCGCGTCGTCTACACCGAGGCGGACGACCACCACCGGGGCATCGTCGGCGGCAGCCAGCAGCTCCCGCTGCGGCTCTGGGACCGCGAACCGCAGAAGATCGTCCACTGGCCGCTCGGCACGTCACTGTCCTCGCTGCACAATGGCGAGCCGCGCCCCGCCGTGACCAGGCTGAACCGCACCGCTGGAAACCGGATCACCGTCACCGACGTCACCGGTGACATACGCACCTACCCCGCCGCGATCTTCACCGGGCAGTCCTGGCTGCTGCTCTCGAAGATCGACTGCGACGACGCGCTCTTCCCGATCGACCACTGGACGGCGATGGAGCGCACCCACTACATGGAGTCGTCCAAGCTCTTCGTGCCCGTCGACCGGCCGTTCTGGCTGGACAAGGCCGTCGACGACAGGGGGGTGCCGACGGGGCGGGACACCATGTCGATGACGCTCACCGACCGGATGACCCGGGGGACGTACCTGCTGGACGACGGCCCCGACCGGCCCGCCGTCATCTGTCTCTCGTACACCTGGTGCGACGACAGTCTGAAGTGGCTGCCGCTCTCCCCGAACGAGCGTATGGACGTCATGCTCAAGTCGCTCGGCGAGATCTATCCGGACGTCGACATCAGGAAGCACATCATCGGCAACCCGGTGACCGTCTCCTGGGAGAACGAGCCGTGGTTCATGGGGGCGTTCAAGGCCAATCTGCCGGGCCACTACCGCTACCAGCGGCGGCTGTTCACCCACTTCATGCAGGACCGGCTGCCCGCCGACCGCCGGGGTCTGTTCCTCGCGGGCGACGACATCTCCTGGACGGCCGGATGGGCTGAGGGCGCCGTACAGACCGCGCTCAACGCCGTGTGGGGTGTGATGACCCGGTTCGGCGGCGCGACCGATGCGACGAACCCCGGCCCCGGCGACGTCTTCGACGACATCGCCCCGGTCGAACTCCCGGAGGACTGAGACGCCTTGCGGCCTCGTTACGCGGGCCGGCAGACGCTGCGCTGCCGGCCGAGGCCCGAGATCTCGACCTCCATCACGTCGTCCGGGCCCAGGTAGGGGAAGCGGCCGGACAGCGCCACACCCTGCGGAGTACCGGTGTTGATGATGTCGCCGGGCTCCAGCACCAGATACTGCGACAGATGGTGCACCAGATGCGCCACGCTGAAGATCATGTCCGCGGTGCTGGAGTCCTGCCTCGGCTCCCCGTTGACATAGCTGCGCAGCCGCAGCTGCTGCGGGTCACCGACCTCGTCGGCCGTCACCAGCACCGGCCCCAGCGGGTTGAACGTGGCGCAGCTCTTGCCCTTGGACCACTGGCCGCCCGACTGCTCCAGCTGGAAGGCGCGCTCGGAGACGTCGTTGCTGACGGCGTAGCCCGCGATGTGTGCGGCGGCGTCGGCGGGAGAGTCCAGGTAGGAGGCGCGACGGCCGATGACGACGGCCAGCTCCACCTCCCAGTCGGTCTTCTTCGAACCGCGCGGGATCAGCACGTCGTCGTACGGGCCGACGACGGTGTTCGGCGACTTGTAGAAGAGGATCGGCTGCTCGGGCGGCTCGGCACCCGACTCCGCCGCGTGCGCCGCGTAGTTCTGGCCGATGCAGAGCAGCGCGGAGGGCCGGGCCACGGGCGCACCGATCCGCTGACCGGTGATGTCGATCTCCGGGAGCACCGGCTCGGCGGGCACCAGATGCGGATTGTCTGCGAGCGCGGCGAGGAACGCGCCGTCGATGTCGTCGGTGATGCCGGACAGGTCGTAGTGACGGCCCTCGGGGCAGACGAGGACCGGGCGCTCGTGGCCCGGCTCGCCGATGCGCATCAGTCGCATGACGGGTGAACTCTCCTGACAAGTATGGGGGTTGGGTAGGGATCAGGGCCTCCCTCCGGTCCTGATCCGCCGCGCAGTGCTAGTGCAGACGGGTGAGGGCGTCGGCGGTGACCGCGTGGACCGGGGGGCGTCCGGCGAGCAGTCGCAGCACCTCGTTGACGGCGCTCATTCCGAGCCGCTGCCGGCACTCGACGCTGCCCGCTGCCTGGTGCGGGGTGAGCAGCACATTCGGCAGCGAGCGGAAGGGGTGGCCGGCGGGCAGCGGCTCGGCGTCGAAGACATCGATCGCCGCGTCCAGCCGGCCCGATGTCAGCTCGGCGAGGAGCGCGTCCTCGTCGACCAGCCACGACCTGGCGGTGTTCACCAGGCCCGCCCCGTCCGGCATCAGCGCCAGCTGTTCGGCGCCGATCATCCTGTGGGTCTCCTCGGTGACCGGCGCGTGCACGGCCACGATCCTGCTGCGCGACAGCAGAGTCCGAAGCGGTACGGACTTGACGCCGAGCGCCTCGGCGTCCGCATCGGAGAGGTACGGGTCGGTGACGCTGACCCGCGCCCCCATCGCCCGCACCAGGGCGATGTAGGCACGTCCGGTGCGGGAGGCGCCGATCACGCCGATGTCGCTGCCACGGATCTCGTGGCGGGGCGGGGCCTCGCTCGCCGCCGCCCACTCCTGCCCGCCGCGCAGGGCGTGGTCGAAGCGCTGGATGCGGTGGAGCAGCGAAAGCGTGAACGCGAGAGCCACCTCGGCGACCGGGCGGGCCATCTCGTCGCCCGCCTGGGTGACCAGAATGCCCCGCCGGAACACCTCCTCGGTGACATAGGGCGCGACCGCCGAACCGGTGTGCGCCACCAGCTCCAACCGGTCGGCCGATGCGAGGAGTCCGGCGTCCACCTTGGGCGCCCGCCATGAGGTGATCAGCGCGCGGGCGCCGGGCAGCGCCGCGGCCACCGCCGCCCGGTCGGAGTGGTCGTCCAGGACCGTCAGCTCCGCCGCGCGCTCCAGCTCCCGCCACACCTCGGCGGTGAAGAACTGGGCCCGCAGGCCCGGCGGAACGGCGACGACCACCCGCGGGAGGTCGGCAGGATCAGGAGAGCCAGGCATCGAGGTGCTCCGCAACGAAGGCGTCATCGGTCAGCCAAGGGTAGGCCGCGGCCACCCGGCTGATCTCCTCCGTCTGCCCGGGGGAGAGCGTCTCGGCCGGGTCCAGGCACCTGATGTTGGCCAACAGGCCCTGGCGGTGCAGCACCTCGTGCACCCCGGCGATGCAGCCGCGGAAAGCACCGCGCACATCGAAGACCGCGCTGTTGGCATCGGTCAGCTCGGAGCGACGCGCCAGGCAGCGCACCATCGCCTCATGGTCCCCGCCGCGCGCCTTACGGATGTCGTCCAGGAGCGTCACGGCGGAGCTCGTCCACACGGCCCACTGGCCGAGGAGGCCACCCGCGAACCAGCGCGGTGTGCCGCCCGCCGTCTCGTACGGGGTGAGCAGATCACCGATGATGTCGTCGTCGTTGCCCGTGTACAGCGCCACCTCGTCGGCGCGGTCCGCAGCGGCCACCGCCCGTACGACATCGGCGGTGCGGTACCGGTCGAACGGGGCGATCTTCACCGCGACCGTGTTCGGCAGATCGGTGAACGCGGACCAGAAGCCCGGCGACAGGTACCGTCCGCCGACGGCCTCCTGGAGATAGAAGCCGATCACCGGCAGCACCTCGCCGACCGCCCGCGCCCGCTCCAGCAGACCCTTCTCGTCCGCACCGGGCACGGCCGGGCTGAGCAGCACCGCGTCATAGCCGAGCTCGGCGGCGGCCTCGGCCTCGGCGACGGCCTGCGCCGTGTATCCGCAGGCACCGGCGACCTTGATGAACGGCCGGCCGGCCTCGGCGTCGATCGTCTCGGCGGCGAGCTCCAGAACCGGCCGGAACAGACCGACCTCCGGCTCGCGGATCTCGAACTGGGTGGTGTGTACGGCGACGGCGACCCCGCCCGCGCCCGAGGCGAGGTAGTAGCGGGTCAGCGCACGCTGTCGGCGCTCGTCGAAGGAGCCGTCGGCGTGCAGGGCGAGCGGATGAGCGGGGATCACGGCGCCGCGGGCGAGTGCGTCCAGGGCCGGGGTGGACAGGAGGGAGGGAGTGGACATGGAGTGGATCAGAACCTTCCGTCACGGACCTGGAACTTGGTGGGCTTGCCGGACAGCGGCAGCCCGCGGCGCAGCCAGTCGGCCTGCCACTCGACGAGGGTGCGCAGAGCGACATCCGGGTACCCGAAGAGAGCATGGCAGCGGCTCGCGTCGGAGAGCAGCGCGGTGGGCGCCTCCTCGCCCGCGAAGACCGGCTCCCGGTCGAACTCCTCGCCGAACCACTGGGCGATGCGGCGCACCGAAGCGGTCTCCGGACCCGTGAGGTTGAGGGTGAACGCCTCGCCGTCGGTGGCGTGCAGCAGGGCACGCAGGGCGACCTCATTGGCGTACCCCTGCCACACCACATTGGCGTGACCGGTCGTCACATCGACGGGCTCACCCGCCTGTACGCGGTACGCGATGTCGGCGAGGACGCCGTAGCGCAGATCGACCGCGTAGTTGAGGCGGATGTTGGCGACCCTGGTGCCACGGGTCAGCGCCGCATGGCCGAAGATCCGCTCACGGCCGAGGCACGACATGGCGTACTCGCCGACCGGGCCGACCGGGTCGGACTCGGTGCAGCCGCCCGAGGAGACCGGCACCAGCGGATACACATTGCCGGTGGAGAACGCGGCGATCCGCGATCCCGACCAGCGGCGCGCCACCCGGTCCGGCATCGCGGCGTTCACCGCCCAGGCGTGCGAAGGCGCCCCGGCGGAGCCGAACTTGGCGCCGACCATGAAGACGACATTCCCGGCGTCCGGCAGCTCGGCCGGGTCGGCGGCCGGGTCCATCAGGTCGAAGGCGACGGTGGAGACCCCGGCGGCCTCCAGCTCGTCGGCTGCGGACTTGTCCGACCAGCGGGAGACCGCGTACACGGTCACATCCGTACGGCCCGCGGCGTCCAGCGTCCGGCGGGCCAGCCGGCACAGGCTGGGGCCCATCTTGCCGCCGGCGCCGAGCACCAGCAGATCGCCTTCGAGGCGGCCGAGGTCGGCGACGAGCGCGGGGGAGGGGGTGGCGAGCCGCTCTTCGAGAGCGGCCTCATCGGTGAACATTCTCAGCTATCCCTTGATTCCGGACGCGGCGACGCCCTCGGTGAAGTAGCGCTGGCCCACCATGTACGCGGCGAAGATGGGCACGAACGCGATGACGGAGCCGGAGAGCACCACATTGAGCGGCACGTTCTGCTGCTGGAGCGAGGCGATGCCGACGGTCAGGGTGCGCATGTCGGTGGACTGGCCGATGACCAGCGGCCACAGGAAGTCGTTCCAGTGCCACAGGAAGACGAAGACACCGAGCGTGGCGAGGATCGGCTTGAGCAGCGGCAGCACGATGCGGGAGAAGATCTGCCACTCGTTGCAGCCGTCCAGCCGGGCGGCCTCGAAGAGTTCGTCCGGCAGTCCCTGGATGAACTGGCGCATCAGGAAGACCGCCTGGGCATTGGCGAGGGTCGGCACGATCAGACCCCAGTAGGTGTCCACGCCGCCCAGCTTCGCGATCATCGCGAAGGTGGGGATCATCGTGACGTGGTACGGGACCATCACCATCGACAGGAACGACCAGAACATCGTCTCCCGGCCAGGGAAGCGCTTCTTGGCGAAGGCGTACCCGGCGAGCGAGGCGAGCAGCAGCACGCCGACGACCGAGACGACCGAGTAGAGCAGGGTGTTGACCAGCCAGCGCGGCACGTCCTGGGAGTTCATGACGGTGTCGTACGCCTCGCCGGTCAGCGGCCAGGGCAGCAGACTGCCGGGGAACTCGACTGCCGCGGCGGGCTTCAGCGAGAGCACGACCATCGCGTAGAACGGGAAGATCGTGACGATCGCGGCCACGGTCAGCAGGACGGCGCGGCTGATCCGGCCGGCCCGGGTGGGCCGCATGCCGTGCGGGACGGTGTCCTGCTCCGAGAGCTTGCGCAGCTTGCGCTCGGCCCGGCGCGCGGCCCGGTCGGGCGTCGCGGGAGCCGTGTCCGCGGGCGGGGTCCTGGTCTCTACGGGTGCTGCGGTCATGGTCACTGGTCCTTCCCGATCACGAGCCGCTGGATCACCGCGACCACCACGGTCAGCGCGAAGAGCGCGACGCCGATGGCGGAGGCGTAACCCAGGTCGAAGTACTTGAAGCCCGCGTCGTAGAGCTGGAAGACGAGCGTGTAGCTGGCGTTGGCGGGGCCGCCGCCGGTCATGGTGTAGACCGCGTCGAAGACCTGGAACGAGGCCGTCGTCTCGATCACGGCGAGGAAGAACAGGGCGGGCTTGAGCTGCGGCAGCACGATGTACCGGAAGCGCTGCCAGGGGCCCGCGCCGTCGGTGAGGGCCGCCTCCTCCAGCTCCCGCGGGATGTCCTGCATCCGGGCCAGCAGGATGAGCATCCCGTACCCGAACCGGGACCAGACGCCGACGATCGCGAGCGCGGGCAGCACCAGCACGTCGTCGGAGAGCCAGGAGCCCTCGGACATCCCGAACCAGCCCATCAGGGTGGACCACGGGCCGCCGGTCGAGAAGATCCAGACGAACACGGTGGCGGCCAGCACCAGTGAGGTGACGACCGGCAGGAAGAACACCGAACGGAAGAACTTGGCGCCGCGGAACGCGCGGCGGGTGATCAGGGCCAGGGACACCGACGCGATCAGCGTGCCCGGCACGGCGAGCACGGTGTAGAGGACGGTGACCTTCAGCGCCTGCCAGAACAGCGGGTCGTCCCACAGGCGAGTGAAGTTGTCCAGCCCGACGAACCTGCCGCCGCCGGTCAGGGAGTAGTCGGTGAAGCTCATCAGTACACCGGCGATGCCGGGACCGAACCGGAAGGCCAGGAAGAGCAGGAAGCACGGCAGGACGAAGAGCAGGCCGATCCGGGCCTCGCGGCGCGCCTGCGGCCCGCTGCGACGGCCCCGGCGGGTGGGTTCCGCGACGACTGCCACGGGGATCTCCTTGCGGTACGGGGGAATTGCGGGGGACCGGGGGAGCGTGCTCCCCCGGAGGGCTCGGGGCCGGGGTCCGGGTGCGGCCGGACCCCGGCCCCGCATGTGATCAGCGGCCGAGCATCGCCTGCGCGGCCTTCTGCGCGGCGTTCAGCGCCTCCTGCGGGCTCTTCTTGCCCAGCAGCGCCGCCTGGATCTCCGGCGCCAGCACGCCCTGGACCTCACGGGCCTTGTCCTGGAGCGGGCCCACGGTCATGCTCGGCAGCGTCGCGCCGACCGCCGTCTGCAACGCGTCGCCGGGGTACAGGTCGCCGCCGGACTTGCGGGCCGGGAAGTAGCCTGCTTCCTTCTCCAGACCGGCCGCGTTCTTCGACTCGGCGACGAAGTTCAGCCAGTCGCCGGTGTTCTTCTTGTCGGCGCCCTTCAGCATTGACAGGGCGCCCACGGTGCCGTAGCCGACCGATTCGGCGTCCTTCAGCGGCGGCTGGACGACGACGTTCTCCTTGCCCCAGAACGGCTCGACGTCCGCCGGGGTGTTCTGCCAGGTACAGGCGATCTTGCCCTTGGCGGTCGGGGTCTGTTCCAGCTTGGGCGTGGTGGTGACCAGGTCCTTGTCGGTGTAGCCGCCGTCGACGAGCTCCTTCAGGTACGTCAGGGCCTTGACGCCCGCCGCGTCGTTGAAGGTGACGGTCTTGCCGTCCTCGGAGAAGACGTCCCCGCCGGCCTGCCACAGCAGCGGGTAGAAGGTCATGTTGAGGGTCTGCTGGGTGTCGCCGTAGTAAGTGGTGGCGTAGTAACCCTTCTTCTTCAGCTTCGGGGCCAGCGCCTGAAGGTCCGCCCAGCTCGTCGGGTAGTTCTTCTCGCCGATCGCGGCGAACACCCGCTTGTCGCAGATCAGCGGGTTGGCGCTGGTCAGGATCGGCGTGGCGAGCACCTTGCCGTCGACCGTGACGGACTTCAGCGCGAAGTCCGTGTAGTCCGACTTGGCGTCGGCCGGCATGTAGTCGTCGGCCGGGACGATGCTCTTGGCGTACTTCGGCAGCTGGTCCGGGATCAGGTAGACCGCGTCCGGGCCCTTGCCGGAGGCGATCGCGGTGGCCAGCGCGGTGTCGCGGTTGGCCCACGGGAAGGTCTCCACCTTCACCTTGACGCCCGAGTGCTCCTTCTCGAACGCCTTGACCAGGCCGTCCCAGTACGCCTTGTTCTTGGCCTCGTCGAAGATGACCGGGTAGGTCCACATGGTGACGGTGTTGTCGTCGCTGCCGCTGCCGGAACAGCCGGCCAGCACACCGGCGGCGAGCGCGGTGGCGAGGACGGGGGCGGCGACGGCACGCACTCTGGAACGGCGGGTGAGGAGACGGGACATGAGGTGGTCCTCCGAGGACGTGAGGGTGGGGCGGGGGAGAGGGGGTGTCACTTGGCCGGCACCGTCTGGACGGTGCCGGTGTGCCGGGCGCGTTCGGCGGCGAACGCCGCGAGATGGCTGCCGAGCGAGGTGGCGGGACCGGAGCGGACAGCCCCGGCGTCACCGGTGGCGACGGCGGTGACGAACGCCTCGACGAGCGCGGCGTCCCCGCCGCCGTGCCCGTCGGCCGCGTTCGAACCGGAGGCGCCGATTTCATGGACGGTGCTCCCGCCGGTCCGGAAGTCCTGCACGGTGACCCGCTCACCGTCACCGATCAGCCAGCCGTGCGAGCCGAAGATCCGGGTCTGCCGATGCGTCTGCTCGGTGAACGCCACCATCTGGAAGGTCGCGGTCACCCCGTCCGTCAGCTGCATCGCCAGCACCTGGTGGTCGACCACGTCGTTGTCGCTGCGGTATGCGCAGACGCCGTACGGTCCCTCGCGCAGCGCCTGCACGAGCCCGGCCTCGTCGGACGCCTCGGTGACATGGGTGACCGGCCAGACCGCGCCCTTCTCGCGCAGCGTCGGCATGTACAACTTCAGTGCGCTGTACGGGCAGCCGGACTCGACCGCACAGTCGAGACAGCGGTCGGCGGACCCGGCCGGAGCGTTCTCGGGCCGGAAGTGCTTCAGCCCGCCGAAACCGGTGACCTGTTCGATCCGTCCGCCCATGACATACGTGATCCAGTCCAGGTCGTGGCAGGACTTGGCGAGCAGCATCGGGGAGGAGTCCTTCTCGCTGCGCCACGGCCCGCGCACATAACTGTGGGCGTAGTGCCACCAGCCGACCGGCTCCAGATGGTCGAGGGAGACCAGCTGACCGAGCACGCCGGAGTCCACGACCTCCTTCACCAGGTCGGTGTAGGGGGTGTATCGCATGACATGGCACACCGCGAAGAGGACCCCGGCCCGCTCCACACCCTCGACGATCCGCCGGGTCTCGTCCTCGGTCGGGGCGAGGGGCTTCTCGGCGAGGATCGCGTATCCGGCCTCGGCCAGGGCCAGCACCGGCTCCACATGGAAACGGTCCTGGGTGGCGACGATGACGGCGTCGGCGATGCGGTTCTCGGCCAGCGGCCGCCAGTCGTCGAACTCGACGGGTGCACCGGCGGCGGCCCGCGCCGCGGGGCGCGGATCGGCGACGGCGACGAGTTCGGCGCGCTCGGGGTGCGCCTTGATCCACTCGGCGTACGTCAGACCGCGGTTGCCGGCGCCGACGAGCGCGACCCGTATGGGCCGGCCGGTGATCGGGGTATGCGTGGACACGGGGAATCCCTGGTGCTCGATGGGTTGGGGTCTTTCGTTTGGATCAGGCCGGACCCCGCGAGCCCGGCATGATCCAAGCGAGCGGTCCCAAGGTGGTCAGAAGCGCAGCGTGGCGGCGGTGTGGGCGACGCGGCCGCCCTCGTCCGGCAGCGCGGTGCGCTCGGTGCCGTCCTCGACGCAGCCGGTGTGCAGCAGATGGCTGGAGTTGCCGCTGAACGCCGCCGGCCGCAGTTCGAGCCGGCCGCCGGTGAAGGTGGAGCCGGTGGCCCGGTAGCGGTTGGGGCCCTCGGTGACCAGCACATGGGCGGTGCCCTCGGGGGCGGTCGAGTCGAGGCCGGTGAGCTGCCAGTCGACGGTCCGTCCGGAGCCGGTACGGGCCAGCAGGGCGCCGTCCTTGTTGGTGCCGGTCAGGCGCGTTCCGTCGATGCGCAGCCGCTGGTTCTTCGCCGAGGTCAACTTGAGGCCGGTGTCACGGAGTTCGCCGCCGAGGACGGTGATGTCGGTGTGTGCGAGCGAGACCGGGGCGGTGTCTTTGGAGCCGGTCAGGGCGCACTGGTCCAGGACGAGCGGACCGGTGCCGTTGAAGACCGCGCCGTCGACGCCCTTCAGCGTGCTGCGCTGAAGGGTCAGCGGGACGGTGACATTGGCCTGGGTTATCTCCGCGCCCGCCGCGAAGGCGAACGAGGAGTCGGCGATCACATTGGGGCGGGCGGACAGGTCCGAGGCCCGGGAGACGATCAGCGGACCGGTGGCCGTACAGCCGCGCATCTGCACCCCGTCGGCGTTGACCCAGAGCATTCCCGAGCCGGCCAGGGACTTCTTGCCGATGACCAGTACGTCTTCCAGCGTCAGATCGGTGATCTTGACGCGGGCCACGAACCAGGAGCAGGCGTGCCTGCGTACCGTGATCCGCTTGGCCCTGCCGCCCCACGCTGCACCGGAGTTGGCGAAGGTCATCAGGCCGGAGTTGCCGGTGTAGACGAGGTCGTGCTCGAACTGCCCGTGCGTCACGAACGGGCCTTCGTCGTCACCGTCGCCGTGGCAGTTGGTGACATAGCAGTAGGCGGAGGCCGTGAAGTCGTTGAGATGACGGGCGTTGGAGGTGTGGCAGTCCTCGACGTGCCCGTACAGGCAGTAGATCTGCTGGGTGAGGTATCCGGCGCCGCCGTATGTGACGGACTTGGGGTTGGTCAGCGAGCACTGCTCGGTGCGGTAGTACGTGCACCAGCGGCGCATCACCACCGGCCAGAAGGTGCCGATGGCCTCGATTCCGGAGACGTCGCAGCGCACCGCGTACTCGTATGCGACCGGGTGCGAGCCGGTCATTTCGTCCTCGCCCCAGCCCTCGAAGACGAGGTTGCGGACGTGTGCGCGGTCGACGGGCTCGATCCGGGTCCAGGTGAGGGTGCGGCCGGCGGCCAGGTCCCAGCCGATCTGGTAGTTGACCCGGATGTGCGTCGGGTCGACGACATCGGTGACCTGGACGAGACGCTGGATCTCCTTCTCGTACTTCCCCGACAGGGCGTTGATCTCCACGGCCCACCACTGGCCGACTGAGAACTTCGCCGAGTCGCCGACCTCGAAGAGATCCGAGAGATCCGGCATCGCCGCGCTCAGGGTGTGCTGGACGGTGGTGTCGGTGACGGTGCCGCGGAAGGAGAGGACGGCGCCGAAGGGGTTGTCGTGGGTGTTCTTCTCGATGCCTTCGGTGCGCATGTGGTGGCCGCCGAAGTCGAGTTCGATGTGGGAGCGGTTCCAGAGGTGGCGTTTGGTGAAGAGGAGGTCGGTGTGGGCCTCGATGCGGTGGACGCTGTTGTCGGCGATCATCGCGTCGAGGGCGGCGTCGGCGGGTTCTTCGGCGTCGAAGTGGCCGAAGGTGCGGAAGTCGAGGGTTCCGGTGTGGAGCTGGAGCCAGCGGCCGGTCCTGTTGGCGGTGGGTGCGATGACCGTTCCGCCGTTGTGCGCGGCGTCGGACTTGTGGTCCCAGCGCACGGCCATCGCACCGCCGTCGCCGGGGGCGTGGTAGCCGGCGACCAGGATCTGGGTGCCGTCGTCGAGCGGCTTGGTGTTCAGCGCGCGCAGCTCGGCGACCGTGTGGACACGCAGCACATCGCCTGCGTGCGACGGTGCGGCCTGCGCCGAGCCGGAAGCCACGGCCGAACCGGCCATGACCAGACCGGCCAGCCCCGAAGCCCGCAACAGACTACGACGGGACGAAACGGAGGTGTGTGGGTGCGGAACGCTCATGCGGACTTCGCCTTCCGAGAAGTGCCGAAAATGAGGGAGCGTTCCTGCGGTGGACTGCCATGAGGCGGATGGCTGAAAAAGGTCCGGCCGTCGGATGTTCACGACGCGGTGGGCAGGCGTCGGAAGCGGACCGGAAGGGGTAAATCGCCGGTGACGAACGGGCGTCACTGCGGTTGGCAGGGAACCTACGGCGGGTTACGCCGATTGGTCAAGACCCGAATCCGTCGGAATGTGATGTGCCGGTGTCGGATGTGTCGTCCTCCGCGTCGTCGACCCAGCCCAGCGAGACGCTGATTCGCCGCGCCGCATCCCGTACCTGGCCGCCCAGTTCTTGGTAGCGCCAGGCCGGCAGGCCGAGCTTGAGGCCGGTGATGGAGATGGCTCCGGCGCACACCGAGCGGTCGTCGAAGACCGGCGCGCCGATGCAGATGATGCCCTCGGCGTCCTCCTCGTCGTCCAGGGCGTAGCCGACCCGGGCGATGTCGCGCAGATGCGACAGGAAGGTGGCCGGGTCGGTGATCGTGCGGGACGTACGACGGGGCAGCCCGAACCGCTCGACGACCGCGGCGGCCTCGCTCTGCGGCACGGCGGAGAGCAGCGCCTTGCCCAGGCCCGTGCAGTGCGGCAGTTCGCGCTGCCCCATCCGCAGATCGAGCCGGACGCGCTGGTCGAGCTCGACCTGGTCCACGACGACCGCATGGCCGTCCTCGGGCACGGCGAGCCTGGACGCCATGCCGGTGGTCCGGGTGAGCTCGCGCAGGACGGGGTGGGCGACTCCGCGCAGGGACACCTGGGAGCGGGCCCGGTCGCCGAGCCGGGCCAGGCTCATGCCGAGCCGGTAGCGGCGGTTCATGCCTTCGCCGTCGTCCGAGACGAGGCCGTAGGCACGCAGGGTCTGGAGCATGCCGAAGGCGGCGCTCTTGGAGATGGAGCAGGCCTGGCCGACCTCCGTGACGCTCAGGCCGTTCCCCTGCGCGGGGGCGGCGAGCGCTTCGAGGATGTCCGCTGCCCTGGCCACGCTCTTGACCCAGTACTTCGGTTCTTCTGGGGCAGCACTGTTCGTCATAGCAGAACAGCCTAGTGCCTCCAGGGGGCCAGGTTGCGCTTTTCTGTGAAGAAAGCCTGGGAATGGGCCTCCTGGTGTCCGAAAAGGGGTTGACCGGCCCTGGTGCCGCACGTAATATCCAGGCACTGTTCTGCTCTACAGAACAGTGTTCAGAAAAAGCGAAAACGCACCACCCAAGCACCATGGATCACCCTCTTCCTGCGGCGACTGCCGGGCGGATGGCGCCAGGGACTCACAGGCCGGGCAGGGCCTGCGAAAACCGACGACTCTCGACGCAAGGAGCAAGCGATATGAGTTCAGGCCCGGTAGGCAACGAATCCGGAGCCCGACTCGCCGAGCGCGCCCGCCAGGTCGTACCCGGCGGCGTGAACAGCGGTCAGCGCAGCGTTCCCGGACTGACCGATCTGGTCGTCACCGGAACCGACGGCGCACGGTTCCGTACCGCCGACGGACGCGAGTACACCGACTTCCACTCAGCGTTCGGCCCGCCCCTGCTCGGTCACAACGACCCCGACGTGGCCCGTGCCACCGCCGAGGCCGGCGCCACCCTCGGCCACATGGGCGTCGGCGTCACCGAGGGCGAGGTCCTCCTCGCCGAACAGCTCACCGAGTTGATCCCGTCGATCGAGAAGGTGCTGCTCACCAGCACCGGCAGCGAGGCCACGTTCCACGCGCTGCGCGTCTCCCGCGCTGCCACCGGCCGCCGCCTGGTCGTCAAGTTCCAGGGCTGCTACCACGGCTGGCACGACGCGGTCAGCCTCAACGTCATCTCCGCCCCTTCGATGGTCGGCGGCCACGACCCGATCTCGACCGGCATCCTGCCCGAGGTCCTCGAAGCCACCCTCGTCCTGCCCTTCAACGACAGCGAGGCCGTCCGCCGCACCTTCGCCGAGCACGGCTCCGACATCGCCGCCGTCATCGTCGAACCCGTCCCGCACAACGTCGGCGCGCTCCTGCCGTACCAGGAGTTCCTCACCACGCTGCGCGAGGAGACCACCAGGGCCGGCAGCGTCCTGATCTTCGACGAGGTCATCACCGGCTTCCGCCACGACATCGGCGGCTGGCAGAAGATCTCCGGCGTCACCCCAGACCTCACCACCCTCGGCAAGGCCATCGCCAACGGCGCCCCCGTCGGCGCGATCGGCGGCCGAGCCGACCTGATGGACCTCTTCTCCACCCGCCCCGGCGCCCCCGCCTTCTTCGCCGGTACGTACAACGGCCACCCGTCCGTCGTCGCCGCCGCCCTCGCCACTCTGCGCAAGCTGCGCGAGGAGCCGGTCCACGAGCACGTCTTCCGGCTCGGCGACCGTGTCCGTTCCGAACTGACCGGACTGTACGAGCGCCTCGGCGTCCCCGCCGTCGTCACCGGTTACGGCTCCGTCTTCGTCAGCTACTTCATGCCGGGCGAGACCCCCCGTACCTACGCGGACCTGCTGAACAACGACGCCTCGCTGTTCGTCGGCTACCGTCGCAAGCTCCTCGACCACGGCCTGTTCGAGCTGCCGCTCAACCTCAAGCGCAGCCACATCAGCTACGCCCACACCGACGCCGACGTGGACCGTCTGATCGAGGGCACCGAGGCCGCGGTCAAGGCCGTTCTCGCCGACGGTGGCGCACGCGACCTGGAGAACACCTCCACCATGGGCGGAGCGACCCGCTGATGCTCACTGTCAACCGCACCCGCCCCGCGGGCCCCGCCGGACGGATCACCCGGGTCGAGACCCTGATGCTCGGCACCTCCTGGCGCGACTTCGGCTATGTCCGGGTCCACACCGACGAGGGCCTGTCCGGCATCGGCGAGATCACCCACCCCTACCGGGTCAGCGAGGTCTGCGCCCTGACCGAGGCCCTCGCACAGCGCCATCTCATCGGCGCCGACCCCTTCGACATCGAGGAGCTCTGGCTCCGCGTCTACCAGGGCGACTTCCTGCGCGGCGGCGACATGGGCGGCATCGCCCTGTCCGGCCTCGACCAGGCGATGTACGACCTGATGGGCAAGTCGCTCGGCGTCCCCGCATACCGGCTGACCGGCGGCGCCTGCCGGGACGAGGTACGCGTGTACGCCAACGGCTGGTACACCGGCGAACGCGAGCCCGAGACCTTCGCGGCCAAGGCGAAGGAGACCGTGGCGAAGGGCTTCACCGCCCTCAAGTTCGACCCCTTCGGCCCCGGGCTGCACGAGCTGGAGCGCGCCGAACTGCGCCGCTCCATCGCTCTCGTGGCCGCCGTCCGCGAAGCCATCGGGCCGGACGTCGACCTGTTCATCGAGGGTCACGCCCGGTTCGCCATGCCGACCGCTGCCCGACTGGTGCGGGAGCTGGAACCCTTCGACATCGGCTGGTTCGAGGAGCCGATGCCGTGGACCCACATCGAGCGCTACGCGGAACTCCGCCAGCGCGCCGCGTTCCCGATCTCCGGCGGCGAGCACTTCCACAACCGCTACGAGTACAAGCAGCTCTTCGCCACCAACGCGGTCGACATCATCCAGCCCGACCTCTCCATGGCCGGCGGCTTCACCGAGGTCAGGAAGCTCGCCGCGACCGCCGATACCCACGGCATGCTCGTGGCCCCGCACAACTCCAACTCGCCGCTCTGCACCACCGTCTCGGTGCACGCGACGCTCGGAATCCCCAACTTCAAGATCCTCGAAACCTTCGACGGACTCCTTGAGGACTACGTCTTCGACGCGCTCAAGGGCACCCTCCCGATCGTCGACGGCCGCATCGGTCTGCCGACCGCACCGGGCCTCGGTGTCGAGCTCGTCGACGAGGTCTTCGAGGAACACCCGCCCAGCCACCGCTTCTGGAACATGTTCGCGGACGGCTGGGAGAAGCGGAACCGGACATGATCGTCGACGTCCACTCACATCTCTTCCGGCACAGCCACGACTTCACCGACCCGTTCAAGTCCGACTCCGCCCGCGCCCACGCGGGCGAGGTCGACCTCACGGTGAAGTGGGAGGAGTACGCGGCAACGGCACCCGAGGGCACCCGCACGATCGTCGTCGGGGGCAAGGCGCGCCGCAGCGGCCTCTGGGTCGACGACGACGCCGTCGCCTCGTACGCCGGACAGCACCCGGACCGGCTGATCGGCTACCTCTCCCTGGACCCCACCCAGCCCGGCTGGCAGGAAGAACTCCGCTACGGCCACCAGGAACTGGGACTGCGCGGCATCAAGCTGATGCCGATGTACGCGGGCTTCGACCCGGCCGCCGAGGAGTACGACGAGCTGTACGGCTACGCCGAACGGCACGGCCTTCCGCTCCTCGTCCACACCGGCACGACCTTTGTGTCGAACGCGCCGCTGGAATGGGCGATGCCCCGCCACCTGGACGCAGTCGCCATCCGCCACCCCGAACTGCGGATGGTCCTCGCCCACCTCGGCCACCCCTTCGAGGGCGAGTGCATCGCGGTCATCCGCAAGCACCCGCATGTGTACGCGGACATCAGCGCCCTGCACTACCGGCCCTTCCAGCTGTGGCACAGCCTCCGGCTCGTCCAGGACTACGGGGTCTTCGACAAGCTGATGTTCGGCAGCGACTACCCGTTCACGACGGTCGACGACTCGGTGAAGGGGCTGCGGGAGATCGCCCGCATCCCCGGCATCCCCGGACTGCCGCCGCTGGATGTGGACGCGGTGGAGGAGATCATCCACCGGCCGTCACTGGACCTGCTCGGCCTGAACGGCTGACCGGGCCTTCCCCACGGACCTGCCGGTACGGCGCACGGGTCGCCCGCCTGCTACCCGGGCGCCGTACCGGCAGCCGGGCCGCCGCGCTCCCACTCTGTGTCCCTGCGCGGCGGCCCACACCCTTCTCCGTACCTCTCCGCCTGGAGGAACACCCGCCATGACCGCAGCCGTCCCGCCCCGCGGCAGTGACCGCTTCGACCTGACCGGCCGCACCGCGGTCGTGACCGGAGCCGCGCGGGGCCTCGGCCGGTCCTTCGCCGTCGGGCTCGCCGAGGCGGGCGCCGATCTGGTCCTCGTCGACCTGCCCGGTGCCGACGGCGTCGCCGAGACCGCGGCGGCCGCCCGGGCGCTCGGCCGACAGGTCCGCACCTTCGGCCAGGACCTCGCGGACATCGACGCGCTGCCCGGCTTCGTCGATGCCGTACGCGCCGAGGCAGGACCGCTGCACATCCTGGTCAACAACGCGGGAACGGCGGCACTGGAACGCTTCAACGAGATCACCCCCGCAAGCTGGTCGCACATCATGCGGGTCAACGTCGACGCCGTCTTCTTCCTCAGCCAGCGCATCGCCGAACACATGACGGCGGACTCCGTCGCCGGCCGCATCATCACCATCACGTCGAAGAACGCCCTGGTGGCGGAGGCGGGCCTGGCCCATTACAACGCCTCCAAGGCCGCCGCCCAACTGCTCACCGAGACCCTGGCGGTCGAACTCGCCCCGCACGGCATCACCGCCAACACCCTTGCCCCCGGCATGGTCGAGACCCCCATCGACGGCGAATTCCCCTTCGACCGGGAGGCCTTCGAATCCGCGTACCGCGAGCGCATCCCGCTCGGCAGGTACGCGCAGCCCGACGAATGCGTGGGCGCACTGCTGCTGCTCGCCTCGGACGCCGGGGCGTACCTCACCGGGGCGCGCATCGTCGTCGACGGGGGAGTCCTCGCCGACCAGATGCCGCGCATGCGATTCATGCCGCCGTACCGCAACACGATCTGACCGCGACCGACCGGTCTTCATTGAGCACGCATCGACAACGCGAGGAGTACCTCCGCCATGTCCGTCAATGCATCGTCCCCAGCCAAGTCCTCTGTTTCGTCCCGTCGTAGTCTGTTGCGGGCTTCGGGGCTGGCCGGTCTGGTCATGGCCGGTTCGGCCGTGGCTTCCGGCTCGGCGCAGGCCGCACCGTCGCACGCAGGCGATGTGCTGCGTGTCGACACGGTCGCCGAGCTGCGCGCGCTGAACACCAAGCCGCTCGACGACGGCACCCAGGTCCTGGTCGCCGGCTACCACGCCCCCGGCGACGGCGGCGCGATGGCCGTGCGCTGGGACCACAAGTCCGACGCCGCGCACAACGGCGGAACGGTCATCGCACCCACCGCCAACAGGACCGGCCGCTGGCTCCAGCTCCACACCGGAACCCTCGACTTCCGCACCTTCGGCCACTTCGACGCCGAAGAACCCGCCGACGCCGCCCTCGACGCGATGATCGCCGACAACAGCGTCCACCGCATCGAGGCCCACACCGACCTCCTCTTCACCAGACGCCACCTCTGGAACCGCTCCCACATCGAACTCGACTTCGGCGGCCACCACATGCGCACCGAAGGCATCGAGAAGAACACCCACGACAACCCCTTCGGCGCCGTCCTCTCCTTCCGCGGCACCGTCACCGACACCACCGTCCAGCACGCGCTCTCCGGCAAGGTCATCGAGCTCACCGACACCTTCCCGGTCCCCGACGCCAAGGCGTTCGGGGTCGGCCAGTGGTGGGCCGTGCAGGTCGATCCGGTCGCGGGCGGCGGCCGTGACGAACGCGAGCTGCAGAAGCTGGTCGAGATCACCGAGATCATCGACGCGGACCACATCCGGATCGGCTACCTCAACGGCTGGGAACTCGCCGCGGGCCGCACCCTCACCTGGACCCGCATCGAGCCGGTCCAGGGCACCCACATCCGCAATCTGGTCTTCGAGGGCGCCGGCCCCGACGAGTACACCGGCTCCCACCCCGTCAGCTTCGAGTACGCCGTCGGCTGCGACGTCTCCGGGATCCATGCCACCGGCTCCTTCTGGCCGGTCATCATGCGCCGCTGGTGCACCCGGTTCCGTACCGAGGAGTGCTCCCTGAAGAACCCGCCCACCGTCGAGTACGGCGGCGCCGGATACCTCACCCAGCAGATCTACTGTCTGTACGGGCGGGTCGCGGACTGCACGACCAGCAATGTCCGTCATCTCAACGACCTCACCGCCTCTGCCTACTGCACCGTCGTGAACTGCCACGGCGACGGCGACGACGCGGGCGGCAACCCCTTCACGACACACGGGCAGTACG
Source organism: Streptomyces sp. NBC_01224 (assembly GCF_036002945.1). NCBI lineage: Bacteria > Bacillati > Actinomycetota > Actinomycetes > Kitasatosporales > Streptomycetaceae > Streptomyces > Streptomyces sp. NBC_01224. Next base: position 7,522,515 of record NZ_CP108529.1, read on the forward strand.
AGCACGATCTCCTCTTCGACGGCAACTCCGGACTGATGGACATAGCCAACTCCGGGGCGCAGTGGGGGATTTCAGCGAAGCGGATCACCGTACGCAGACATGTCTGCTCCTGGTTCACCGCCAACACCAGGATCACCGATCTGACCCTCGAAGACATCACGGTGATCGCGCGCCCCACCTTCGACCAGGCCGGCACCCTCACCGTCAACGCCGACGGAGCCCAGGTGCGCGGCTGCACCGCCAGGACCTTCGCCGTCGCCCAGCGCTCCGCCCGTTCCACCCGGCCGACCACCATCAGCGACTGCTCGTTCGAGCCGCCCGCGGGCGCCGTTCTCGTTCAGACCCCGGTCACCGCTCCCGTCCACTTCGTACGCTGCACCTTCAAGGGCGTCGACGGCGCGATCCTGCGCGGTGCCGGGCCCGTCCACTTCACCGACTGCACCGTCACCGGCGCCGAGAACGCGGCCCCGCTCTCGGTCGGATCGGCGGATCTGCGGATCGACGGCGGTAGTTACGACAACACCGGCATCGAACTCAGCGCCGTGCGCGACCAGCGGATCACCGTCACCGGCGGCACCCGCCTCACCGGCAGCAACAAGGCCAAGGTGCTTCTCGGCCGCGCAGCCGGCCCCGGGAAGGTGACCTGGGACATCAACGCGCTCAGCAGCGCCGCCTCGGGACCGGACACCGCCCATGTGCGCATCGCCGACGGCACGAACCACTACGCGGCGACCGGCAGCCGCTTCACCGGCGGCACGCTCCACCTCGCCCCGGACGCACTCGATTCGGCCCTGCACACCGCGTGCGTGGAGGACGGTACGAAGCGTGGCGCGATGCCCGCGAACAGCGACTCGGTGCGCACGGACGGGAACCTGACGCTGTGACCACCGTCATCAGGACCGCGACGGCGGCCGATGAACCGGCCCTGGCCGCCCTGTGGCAGCGGTGCTTCGACGCCCCGCAGATCGCCGCCCTCCATGCCCTCGACCCGGACCGCCACCGCCATACGTTCGTCGCGCAGAACGGTCCGGGGGGCGGGATCGACGCGGTCGTCGTCTATGTACCGAGGCTGATCCGTGACGCACTCGGCACCCCGCAGCGGGTCGGCGGCATCGGCAGCGTCGCCACCCGTCCCGAGGCCCGGGGGCAGGGGCTGGTGCGTCGGCTGCTGGTGGAGGCGGAGCGCACCATGATGGCCGAACAGTGCGCCTGGTCACTGCTGTTCACCGGGACACCCGGGGTCTACCGGGGCTCGGGATGGCAGGAATTCTGCAGTGCGTACACCGAGGGGGCGCTCGCGTCCCCGGCTGACCCCGGGGCGTTCCGGGTCCGCGAGGCCACCGCACAGGACGCCGTGGAGGTGGCTGCCCTGCACCATGCGTACAACGTGAACAGACCACTCAGCTCGTTGCGGGCACCGGAGGACTGGGCGGTGCGCGTGCCCGCCTGGTACGGCCCTGTCGACCGGTCGCTCGTGGCGGAGGACCCCGGGTCGGGGGCGCTCGTCGGCTGGATGGTGGCCCAGCACGAGAGGGAGTGCGTGGAGGTACGCGAATTCGCGGGCGCCCCCGAGTGCCTGGGCGAGCTGTTCGCCGCCGTCGGCGAACGGGGCCGGGCCGCGGGGCTGAACCGGGCCCGGGTCCGGATTCCCGACGGCCCCGGGGTCCGGGCAGCACTGCCGGCCCTGCTGGCGGACCCCCGGACGGTTGACGAATACGTGGGCATGGCGCGCCCGCTGCACGCCACCGCCGACTCGGTCCGGGCCACTGTGACGGCGCCCGGTGCGGTCCACTGGTACGGCGACTGCTTCTGACCGGTACGGCGACTGCTTCTACGAGTCCGGGACGCCGTCAGCGACAGGGAGTGAGCAGACAGCGCCCCACCAGTCCTGCTCTGCAACTGTTCGGACTGCGCCATGGGGGCAGCGTCCCAGCCATGAGTGCGCCACGGTGCAGACCTGCCGAGGGTTCATCGGAACGGGGGAACGGCTGCGAGGCGCACCGCACCGTGCCTGGCGTGCGAGCAGCCGGAAGCCCCCGCTTCGGTACTACGCCTTGTCCGTCGGTGTCGTTTCGTCGTACGCCGACGTCCCGGAGTCCAGCAGGGGTTCCTGGGTCTTGAGGTGCGCCGGGGCGAAGGCACGGAGTACGTGATAGCCGGTGATCACCACGATCGTGCCCAGGGCGATGCCGCTCAGCTCGAAGTTGTCGGTGATCTTCAGGCTGACCCCGCCGACACCGATGATGATGCCCGCGGCGGCCGGGACCAGGTTCAGCGGATTGCGCAGATCGACCTTGCCGTGCAGCCAGATCTGGGCACCGAGGAGGCCGATCATGCCGTACAGGATGACGGTGATACCGCCGAGCACACCGCCGGGAATGGCGGCGACGACCGCACCGAACTTGGGGCAGAGGCCGAAGAGCAGAGCGAAGCAGGCGGCGGCCCAGTACGCGGCGGTGGAGTAGACGCGGGTCGCGGCCATGACGCCGATGTTCTCCGAGTACGTGGTGTTCGGCGGGCCGCCCACCGCGGTCGACAGCATCGACGCGGCGCCGTCGGCGGCGATCGCGGTGCCCAGCTTGTCGTCCAGCGAGGCGCCGGTCATCTCGCCGACGGCCTTCACATGGCCGGCGTTCTCGGCGATCAGCGCGATGACCACCGGCAGGGCGACCAGGATCGCCGACCACTCGAAGCTCGGCGCGTGGAAGGACGGGAGACCGATCCAGTCGGCCTTGCCGACACCCGACAGATCGAGCCGCCAGTGGTCGACGGCCTCGGCGCCGCCCGCCGGGGAGTGGATCTTGCCGAAGATCCGGTCGAGGACCCAGGACAGCGCGTATCCGAAGACCAGGCCCAGGAAGATCGCGATACGCGAGAAGAATCCGCGCAGGCACACGACGGCCAATCCGGTGAACAGCATCACCAGCAGTGCCGTCCACTGGTCCTGCGGCCAGTATGTCGACGCGGTCACGGGAGCCAGGTTGAAGCCGATCAGCATGACGACGGCGCCGGTGACCACCGGCGGCATCGCCGCATGGATGATCCGCGCGCCGAACCGCTGCACCGCGAGACCGGCGAGGAAGAGCACCACGCCGACGACGAAGACCGCACCGGTGACCACCGCGCTGCTGCCGCCGCTCGCCCGGATCGTCGCGGCGACTCCGACGAAGGAGAGCGAACAGCCGAGGTAGCTGGGCACCTGGCCGCGCGTGGCCAGCAGGAAGATGGCCGTCGCGACACCCGACATCATGATCGCCAGGTTCGGGTCCAGGCCCATGAGCACCGGGGCGACGAACGACGCACCGAACATCGCGACCACGTGCTGGGCGCCGAGTCCGAACGTACGGGGCCAGGAGAGCCGTTCGTCCGGCCGGACCACTGCCCCCGGCGCGGGGGTCTTCCCGTCGCCGTGCAAGGTCCAGCGCACGCCGAGGCCCATGGTCGCTCCCTGTGTGTAGGTGCGGAGTCCAGTGCCTTGCCCGGCATGGCGCAAACCGCAGAAATGATCAGCGTCATGGTAATGCCGGATCGCGCCGCGCTCGTGGCCGGGCTGTGGGCGCAAGCACTCCATCCCGATCCCATGCATGAATCGTGCGCGAAGCATTGTCACTTCGAACAGGCGGCCCTACGCTTGCACGGTCTTGGGTGTGAACATAGTTCATGTGCATGATTGGTGGGTGTGTTGCGCTGAGTGGAAGACCACGCGGCGTCCGGGCGCTCTCCTCACCGCCGCGGTCGCCCTGACCGCGGGCCGGCCTCGCCCTCGCCCGCAAGGTCGTCCTGGACGCCCGTGTGCTGCGGATCGACCAGCAGATCGCGGGCGACGGCACCCAGCCGCAGGAGCTGGCACGCACCCGCAGCCGGCACTACTCGACCATCGACCTGGTCGCCTACAGCGGGCTCGCCGCCATCGGCAGGCAGGTCGGCGTGGACCTCTGGTCGTACGAAGAGCCGCAGGGGCAGAGCCTGTTCAACGCGGTCGACCATCCGCTGCCCGCCGCGACCGGGGCCGCCCCCTGGCCCCACTCGGAGCTGGAGTTCTACCGGTCGCGGCCAGTGAGATCGTGCACGCGGCCGCCGACGCCGGTGACGCGAAGGCCGAGGCGGCCGTCGGGCAGCTGGAGACTCCGCCCGGCGGCGACCGGTGGGCGCCGCGGCCCGCCGCGGAACAGCTCGACTCGATCGACGGCTGAACCGTCAGCCGCGCCCCGCAACAGCCGCCGGCTCAGGGGCGCGGCTCGGCCGCCGCCGCGCTCGGAGCGGCGGCGGCCGAGGAGGGCACGGCCCTGCGGTCGCCCGCCCGCAGCACCCCGGCCCCCAGCACCAGGCCGAACGCCAGCACCGTCACCAGGCCGAACGACACGACCAGCGAGGTCGCCTCGGCCAGCGAACCGATCGCGGACGGGGCGATGAGCCCGGAGGTGTACGTGATGGTGGCGACGCCCGCGATCGCCTGACTCGGGTTCGGGCCACTGCGTCCGGCCGCCGCGAAGGCGAGCGGGACGACCACGGCGACACCGAGGCCGAGGAGCCCGAAACCGCACATCGCCAGTACCGCGTTCGGCGACGCGACCACGAGCAGTCCGCCGACCGTCGCGAGGACGCCGCCGACCCGTACGGTCCGGACCGACCCGAAGCGGTCGACGACCTTGTCACCGGCGATCCGGGCGACCGCCATCGTCAGCGCGAACGCCGTCGTGGACGCCGCGGCGAGCCCGGCGGAAGTGTCCATGATGTCCCGGAGGTAGACCGCCGACCAGTCCAGACTGGCGCCCTCCGCGAACACCGCGCAGAAGCCCACCGCGCCGATGATCAGCGCCGACTTCGGCGGCAGCGTGAAGCGTGGCGGCGGCTCCTCGTCCGGCTCGCTGCGCAGATCCAGTACGCCCTGACAGGCGATCAGCCCGAGTGCCGTGAGCACCAGAGCGGCGATCGTGTGGTGCAGCCGGCCGTCGGAGCCCAGATGCGCGGCCACCGTGCCCGCAGCCGAACCGACCAGGGCGCCCACGCTCCACATTCCGTGCAGCCCGGACATGATTGACTTGTCGAGGCGGTTCTCCACCTCGACACCGAGGGCGTTCATCGCCACATCCGACATGCCGGCCGATGCCCCGTACACGAAGAGCGCGGCGCACAGCGTCAGCAGGTTGGGTGCCAGCGCGGGCAGGATCAGCGCCAGCGTCCACAGGGCGAGCAGTCCGCGCAGCGCGGTCCTGGCGCCGAAGCGATGACTGATCGCACCGGCCAGCGGCATGGCGAGGGAGGCGCCGATCGCCGGGAAGGCCAGGGCGAGGCCGAGCTGCCCTGCGCTGACCCCCGCGTGGTCCTGGATCCAGGGCACCCGGGTGGCGAAGCTGCCGGTCACCGCGCCGTGCACGGCGAAGACCGCGGCGACGGCGAACCTGGCCCGCCTCACCTGCTCCATGCCGAAGGCCGTCTCTGTGGAATCCGTTGTCATACCGCCGTGCCCTCCCCTGGGAATCCTCTGTCACCGGCGACCCCGGCGCCCGTCTCCACGGTGCGGGCCGTAAACTATCAGGAACCCTGCCTGATAAATAGACCATCAAGATTTCGTCTCCGTGTGGCAGTGATCTGGAAGGATCCCGGCATGCCCGCATCACCGAGCACCGCCCGGGCCATGAATGACCGGCTCGCCCTCCGACTGCTCCAGCAGGACGGCCCGCTGACGGCCACACAGCTCAAGACTCTGACCGGACTCTCCCGCCCCACCGTCGCCGACCTCGTCGAACGGCTGCAGGGGGCCGGTCTGATCCGAGTGGTCGGTGAGGCCGGCTCCGAGCGCCGCGGCCCCAACGCCCGGCTGTACGGGATTGCCGCCGACCGCGCCCACCTTGCCGCGCTCGACATACGCACCGGCAGCGTCGCCGTGGTCGTCGCCGATCTCCTCGGCGCCACGCTCGCTGAGGCCACCCTGCCCATCGGCAGCGACACCGATACCGAGGCCGCCGCCGAACAGGCCGCCGCGCTGCTGGAACGCACCGCGAGGGGGGCGGGCGCAGCCCGGCTGCACAGCGTCGGCATCGGCGCGCCCGGCCTGATCGACCCGGTCACCGGCGAACTGCGCGACACCACCGGGCTGCCCGCCTGGCACCGACGACTGGTACGGGTGCTGCAGCAGCGGCTGCCCGCCACCGTGCTGGTCGAGAACGAGACCAATCTCGCCGCCGTCGCCGAGCAGCGCATCGGCGCGGCCCGCGACCGTGACACCTTCGTACTCTTCTGGCTCGGCCACGGCGTCGGCGCCGCCGTCATGCTGGACGGGAAGCTCCGCCGCGGCGCCTCGGGAGGCGCGGGCGAGATCGGCTTCCTGCCGGTGCCCGGCACGATCGGCACCCCGTCGGCGGTCAACTGCGACGGTGGGTTCCACTCGCTGGTGGGCTCCGCCGCGGTATGCGAACTGGCCGCCGCCCACGGCATATACGTGCCCCCGGGCGCGACCGAAGGGGACAAGGAGCCGGGCGCCGCATTCGTCGTACGGGCCGCGCTGGCGGGGGAGGGGGAGAGCGAGGCCTTCCTGGGCGCCCTCGCCGAACGTCTCGCGCTCGGCGCCGCCGCCGTCGCCTCCGTCCTCGACCCGGGCTGTGTGCTGCTCGCGGGCGAGGTCGGCCACGCGGGCGGTGACGCGCTCGCGGCACGGGTCGAGGAGCGGCTGGCCATGATGTCCCCGCTTCGCACCGAGGTCAGGGCCGGCCGGCTCGGCGGCGCCGCGGTGCTCCGCGGCGCGCTGCTCGCCGCCCGGGAGGCGGCTCAGGACGAGCTGTTCACTCCGGCCGGCTGAACCCTTCGGGAGGCGGCTCGGGCGAGGTGTTCATTCCGGCCGGCTGAACCGCTCGGCGAGAAATTCCTCGAACGTCACCTTCCCCACGGCCCGTTCGGCGTTCAGATGGTCTCCGTTCCGGTATCCGGCGTACGCCTTGCCCGCCAGTCGTACGGGCATCAGGGGCCGCTTCTTTCCGGTCGCCCGGAGATAGGCGCGGGCCAGTTCGGGGAATGCCCTGATCTCGGGTCCGCCCACGTCCGGCACCCGGCCCGCCGGTCGGGAAAGAGCCAACCCGGCCAGTCGGTCCGCGACTTCACCGGAGCCGACCGGCTGCATCCGTACCCCGGCGGGCAGCGGCATCACCGGCATCCTGGCCGCTGCGGCCAGGACGCGCAGGACCAGGTCGTGGAACTGGGTGGTCCGCAGGATCGTCCAGCCGACCTCCGACTGCTCCATCATCCGCTCGACCCGGCGCTTGATCCGGTAGTAGCCGAGGGGCAGCTGGTCCACACCGACGATGGAGATATAGACCAGATGGGGGACGCCCGCCCGATGCGCGGCCTCGATCAGATGTCCGGCCGCCGTGTCGTCGCCGCCGCGCGGCGTGGAGGCGCAGTGCACGATCGCGTCCACGCCCTCGACCGCCGCGTCCACTCCCCTGCCGTCGCGCAGATCGACCGCGTACGGCCGGGAGCGGCGGCTCAGCACCCGTACGTCCTGCCCGCCCGCGCGCAGCCGGTCCGCGACCTGCCGGCCGAGTGTTCCGGTTCCGCCGGTCACCAGAATCGTCGTCATGCGTCCACCCTCTCAGAGTGCGGGCGAGCCCGGCGGTGACCGGGGGCGGACCGGTCACCGCCGGGCGGTCGGGGGAGGGTCAGCAGGCCCCGAGGTCCTGCCGGACACCCCGGTCACCGGTGGAGCCGGGCCTCTCACCCTTCGTCCACCACTTGGCCTTCCACTGGTGCGAGCCGTGGCTGACCGTCGTACCGGCGCCGTACTCGTGCGGCCACGCTCAGCAGGTAGTACTTGCCGTCGGCGGCGGACGCGCGGTCGAGCTTCAAGGCTCGACTGTCCCGTTGTGCGCCCCGTCCGGAGATTCTTGTGAGCCACTCCACAGGCGCTCGTCCGTATGGCCCATGAGCAGGCGTGGCACACTGATCGTGTACCAGCAGCAGCGCACTCCGGGGTCGGTGTAATTCCGAACCGGCGGTTATAGTCCGCGACCCGTCCGCATCCAGCGGCCGGTTGACCAGGTGAGATTCCTGGACCGACGGTTAAAGTCCGGATGGGAGGCAGTGCGCGGCGGGCCGTTTCACGGGTACGCCGCCGTCGGCGGATGGTCTTCGGGCAACCGATCCATCCGTGTATTCGGCATTCGGCGTTCCCCTGTTGCGTTCCCGTTTCATCTGTCGTCGTCGACAGGCCCCGGAGTCCGTGCCCGAAGAGGCAGGAGGACCCGGTGGACACCGCAGCCGACATCACCGCCATGCGCCGAGCGATCACACTCGCAGCGCGCGGTCTCGGCTCCACCAGCCCCAACCCGATCGTCGGCTGCGTCATTCTCGACGCCGCGGGCCGGCAGGCCGGTGAAGGATTCCATCAGCGCGCCGGTGGGCCGCACGCCGAGATCCACGCCCTGCGCGCCGCAGGCGACAGGGCCCGGGGCGGCACCGCCTACGTCACCCTCGAACCCTGTAACCACACCGGCCGCACCGGCCCCTGCGCCCAGGCGCTCATAGAGGCCGGTGTCGCCCGCGTCGTCTACGCCGTCGGCGACCCGAACCCGCAGGCCACCGGCGGTGCGGACACCCTGCGTGCGGCCGGGGTCAAAGCTGAGCAGGGGCTCCTCGAGGACGAGGCCGAGGCGGGCAACGCGGCCTGGCTGACCTCGGTGCGCCTGGGCCGCCCGTACGTCCTGTGGAAGTACGCGGCGACCCTCGACGGCAGGATCGCGGCCGCCGATGCCACGAGCCGCTGGATCACCTCCCCCGAGTCCCGCGCCGACGTCCACCGGCTTCGCGCCGAGGCCGACGCCGTCGTGGTCGGCTCCGGCACCGCCCGTGCCGACGACCCGCAACTCGGTGTACGGGGCGTCGAAGGCGCCATACAGCCCCTGAGGGTGGTGGTCGACACCGGTGCCACCGCCGTACGCCCCGGCGCCCGCGTCCTCGACGACACCGCGCCCACTCTGATCGCCGTCGCCGACGACGCCGACGCCCGCCATCTCCCCGAAGGGGCCGTTCTGCGGTTGCCGCGCGCCGCCACCGGCCCCGGCCTGGACGTCCCCGCCCTCCTCACCGCCCTGCACGGGCGAGGCATCCGCTCCGTACTCCTCGAAGGCGGCCCGACCCTGGCCGGGGCCTTCGTCGCGGCGGGAACGATCGACAAGGTCGTCGGCTATCTGGCCCCCATGCTCCTCGGCGCCGGCCCCGCGGCCCTCGCCGACGCCGGAATCTCCACCATCGCCGATGCGTTGCGCCTCGATGTGACCGAGACCGTCCGTATCGGCCCCGATCTGCGCATCAGCGCCGTCCCCGGCCCTGCCCGGAAGGAAAACTGAGTGTTCACCGGAATTGTCGAAGAACTGGGCGAAGTCACCGCTGTCGAGAAGCTCGGCGACGCCTCCCGCTTCCGCCTGCGCGGTCCCGTCGTCACCGAAGACGCCAAGCACGGCGACTCCATCGCCGTCAACGGCGTCTGCCTCACCGTCGTCGACTTCGGCGAGCACGAGTTCACCGCCGATGTGATGGCCGAGACCCTGAACCGGTCCAGCCTCGGCGCCCTGGAGGTCGGCTCCCGGGTCAACCTGGAGCGTCCCATGGCGGTCGGCGGCAGGCTCGGCGGCCACATCGTCCAGGGCCATGTCGACGGCACAGGCCGCATCGTCGAGCGCAAGATCTCCGAGAACTGGGAGATCGTGAAGATCTCCCTCCCCGCGGACCTGACCCGCTACGTGGTGGAGAAGGGGTCGATCACCGTCGACGGCGTCAGCCTGACCGTCGTGGACGCCGGACCCGACTACTTCACGATCAGCCTCATCCCCACCACCCTCGCCCTGACCACGCTCGGCATCAAGAAGCCCGGCGACCCGGTCAACCTCGAGGTGGACGTCATCGCGAAGTACGTCGAGCGGCTGCTCGGCAACACCGCGCAGGAACCCGAGGAGCCGGCGAAGTGACCTCACTGAACTGGCTGAACTCGGAGGCGTTCACCGTCTTCGGGCAGCACATCATCTGGTCCGACATGATCGGCAACACGGTCGGTCTGATCGCGTTGACCCTGGGCTGGCTCCGCTCGATCTGGACCTGGCCCGCCCAACTCCTGTCCGGCGTCGTCCTGGTCGCCGCCAATGTCTCCGTGCACCAGGCGGGCAGCGTCGGCAAGCAGCTCGTGGTCATCGCCGTGGCCGTCTGGGGCTGGCAGCAGTGGACCCGGGGCAAGCGACAGGCCCAGGACGGCTCCCTCGCCGTACGGTTCGCCACCTGGCGCGAGCGCGGCTATCTGCTGGGCGGCGCCGCACTCGGCACCCTCGCGGTCGGCGGCCTCTTCACCGCGTTCCCCTCACTCTCCTGGAGCCCGTGGGCGGACGCGTACATATTCGCCGGCACGCTCGTCGCGATGCTCGCCCAGGCCCGCGGCATGGTCGAGTTCTGGTTCGCCTGGCTCCTCGTCGACCTGGTCGGCGTACCGCTGAACTTCCACAGCGGTCTCGCCTTCTCCGGTCTCATCTACGTCGTGTACGGCGCCCTCGTCCTGTGGGGCATGCGCGACTGGTGGCTGCGTTCGCGGACACCCGCTCTGGAAGGAGCCACGGCATGACTGCCCAGCCCACCTGGTTGCACCGGGAACACGAAAGCGTGGTCGAGGACCTCACCCTCGACCCCGTCGAGCAGGCGATCCGCGACATCGCCGCCGGACGGCCCGTCGTGGTCGTCGACGACGAGGACCGGGAGAACGAGGGCGACCTGGTCATCGCGGCCGAGAAGGCCACCTCCGAGATCGTCGCGTTCATGATGAGCGAATGCCGCGGTCTGATCTGCGCGCCCATGGAGAACGACGAGCTGGAACGGCTCGAACTGCCGCAGATGGTCGCCCACAACACCGAATCGATGCGCACGGCGTTCACCGTCTCCGTCGACGCATCGGCGGCGCACGGAGTGACCACCGGCATCTCCGGCGCCGACCGGGCCACCACGCTCCGGATGCTGGCGGGCGGCGAGGCCGGCCCCGGCGACTTCGTACGGCCCGGCCACATCTTCCCGCTCCGTGCCCGCTCCGGCGGCGTGCTGGTCCGCAACGGCCACACCGAGGCCGCCGTCGACCTCGCCCGGCTCGCCGGACTGCGGCCCGCCGGCGCGATCGTCGAGATCGCCGGCGAGGACGGCGTGATGCTGCGACTGCCCCAGCTGGTCCCGTTCGCCCGCAAGCACGGCCTCACGATCATCTCCATCGAGGACCTGATCGCCTACCGCCGCAGCTCGGAGCCGACCGTCCGCCGCGAGGCCGAGGTGCGGCTGCCGACGAGCTTCGGCGCATTCACCGCCTACGGCTACCGCTCCACGACCGACGGCGTCGAGCACGTCGCGCTCGTCCACGGCGGCATCGGGGACGGCGGCGACGTCCTGGTGCGGATCCACTCCGAGTGCCTGACCGGCGACATCTTCCAGTCGCAGCGCTGCGACTGCGGGCCCCAACTGCACGCCTCCATGCGCCGGATCACCGAAGAGGGCCGCGGCGTCGTCATCTATCTGCGCGGCCACGAGGGCCGGGGCATCGGCCTGCTGTCCAAGCTGCGCGCCTACGAACTCCAGGAGCGCGGCAGCGACACGCTCGACGCCAACCTTGAGCTCGGCCTGCCCGCCGACGCCCGGGACTACGCGGCCGGCGCCCAGATCCTCAAGGACCTCGGCGTCCACAGCCTCAGGCTGATGACCAACAACCCCGACAAGACGGCCGCGGTCCTGCGGCACGGTCTGGCCGTCACCGGCCGCGAGCCGATGCCCGTCCAGGCCGGCGAACACAATCTGCGCTACCTGCGCACCAAGCGCGACCGCATGGGGCACGACCTGCCCTGGCTCGACGCCGCCACGGCGTCGACCTGCGGCAACCAGTAACGATCACGGAAACGAGCGGTAGGAGAGACATGAGCGGCAAGGGTGCACCCGAACTGTCCGTACGCAACTGCGGTGACCTGCGTGTGGCGGTCGTCGCCGCCCAGTGGCACGAGAAGGTCATGGACGGACTCGTCGACGGCGCGCTGCGCGCCCTGCACGAGCTGGGCATCGACGAGCCGACCCTGCTCCGGGTGCCCGGCAGCTTCGAGCTCCCGGTGGTCGCCAAGGTCCTCGCCGGTCGCGGTTACGACGCGGTCGTCGCCCTCGGCGTGATCATCCGCGGCGGTACCCCGCACTTCGAGTACGTGTCCCACGGCGTCACCAACGGCCTGACCCAGGTCGCCGTCGACACCGGAGTCCCGGTCGGCTTCGGCGTACTCACCTGCGACACCGAGGAGCAGGCGCTCGACCGGGCCGGACTGGAAGGCTCCAACGAGGACAAGGGGCACGAAGCGGTCACCGCGGCCGTCGCCACCGCCGCCACGCTGCGCACGGTCAGCGAGCCCTGGCGCTGAGTGGGGGGCGTGGACCCCGTACTCTAAGGACCATCATGGCGAACAAAACCTTCGAAGAGCTCTTCGCCGAGCTGCAGCTCAAGGCCGCCAACGGCGACCCCTCCACCTCCCGTACCGCCGAGCTGGTGGACAAGGGTGTCCATGCCATCGGCAAGAAGGTCGTCGAGGAGGCCGCCGAAGTCTGGATGGCCGCCGAGCACGAGAGCAAGGACGCCGCCGCCGAGGAGATTTCCCAGCTGCTGTACCACGTCCAGGTGATGATGGTCGCCCGCGGGATCTCCCTCGACGACGTCTACGCTCACCTCTGAGCACCACGTAGCACTCCGTACATCCGCATATCCGCACAAGACTCCCTCCTCGCAAAGGAAACCTGGCCTCATGCTGCGCATCGCCGTCCCCAACAAGGGTTCACTCTCCGGGCCTGCGATGGCGATGCTCCATGAGGCCGGCTACCAGCAGCGCAAGGAGTCCAAGGAGCTCGTCCTCGTCGACCCCGAGAACGAGGTCGAGTTCTTCTACCTGCGGCCGCGCGACATCGCGATCTACGTCAGCTCCGGCCGCCTCGACATCGGCATCACCGGCCGCGACCTGCTGCTGGACTCCGGCGCCGACTCCGAGGAGATCCTCCAGCTCGGCTTCGCCCGTTCCACCTTCCGCTACGCCACCAAGCCGGGCACGGCCCAGGGGCCGCAGGACTTCGACGGCAAGACGATCGCCACTTCCTACGAGGGCATTGTCGCCAAGCACCTCGCCGATGTCGGCGTCAACGCCTCCGTCGTCCACCTCGACGGCGCGGTCGAGACCGCCATCGAACTCGGTGTCGCCCAGGTCATCGCCGATGTCGTGGAGACCGGCACCAGCCTGCGCAACGCCGGACTCGAAGTCATCGGCGAGCCGATCATGAAGTCGGAGGCCGTCGTCATCCGCCGCACCGGCGCACCGGACGACGACCCGAAGGTGCAGCAGTTCCTCCGCCGCCTCCAGGGCGTCCTGGTCGCCCGCAGCTACGTGATGATGGACTACGACTGCCGCGTCGAGCACCTGGAGCGCGCGGTCGCCCTCACCCCGGGCCTGGAGTCGCCGACCATCTCCCCGCTGCACCACGAGGGCTGGGTCGCCGTCCGTTCCATGGTCGCCGCCCGGGAGGCCCAGCGGATCATGGACGATCTGTACGACCTCGGCGCCCGCGCCATCCTCACCACCGCCATCCACGCCTGCCGCCTCTGACGGCCGGGCGACCACCCGGAAGACAGAAGAACACCATGTCCGCCCCCGCGCCCCGGTCCGAACTCCCCACGCTCCCGGTCACGTTCCGGCCGACCCGAACCCGGGTGGTCCTGCTGACCGTGGGGGCGGCGATGTTCGTCGTCATCACCGTCATCGCCCTGACCCTGGAGCAGCTGAGCGCGGGGGAGCGGTCCAGCTTCATCTTCACCGCGCTGCTGTTCTTCGGCGTGCTCGCGCTGCTCAGCCGCCCGAAGATCGTCGCGAACGAGGACGGGGTGACGGTGGTCAATCTCACTCGAACGCGCCGACTGTCCTGGGCGGAGATTCTCCGTGTCAACCTGCGCGTCGGCGACCCCTGGGTCTTTCTCGACCTGAGCGACGGGACCAGCATGCCCGCCCTCGGTATCCAGCCGGGAATCGCCAAGCAGCAGGCCATCCGCGACGCCCATACGCTCCGCGCCCTCGCCGAGAACCACGGCACCGGCACGGACAACGGCTGAGCCCCCTGCCCCGTACGGCCTCTTCTTGATTACTCTGGAGGACGGCGGCGCCCCGTGCGCCCCGCCCCGCACAAGAGGGTCCATGAGGCCTGCGGGGCTTTCCTGCGACCCAAGGAGTGACTCCTTCCAGCAATGGACGGATCGTCCGGTAGTACCTGCGCCGCCCCTTCCCAGGAGGCGGCGGCATGACCACCCCCCTGCTGCTTCTGAGCGCAGCATTCCTTCTCATCCTCGCCAACGGATTCTTCGTGGCAGCCGAGTTCGGGCTCGTCACGGTGGAGCGGCCGGACGCCGAGCGCGCCGCCGCCGAGGGCGACCGGCGGGCCCGCACCGTCGTCGAAGCCCTGCGTGAACTCTCCTTCCAGCTCTCCGGCACCCAGCTCGGCATCACCATCACCTCGCTGGTCGTCGGCATGCTCGCCGAACCAGCACTCGCCCAGCTGCTGGACGGCCCCCTCACCGCGACCGGTCTGCCCGACGGCGCCGTATCCGGCATCAGCGTGGTGATCGGGATGATGGTGGCTTCCGCCGTCCAGATGGTGATCGGCGAACTCGTGCCCAAGAACTGGGCGGTCTCCCGGCCGCTCCAGGTCGCCCGGTTCGTCGCCGGCCCCCAGCACCGTTTCTCCGCCGCGCTCCGGCCGGTGATCAGCCTGCTGAACACCGTCGCCAACCGGCTGGTACGACTGCTGGGTGTCGAGCCCACCGACGAGCTGGCCTCCGCCCGCACCCCCGGGGAACTGGTTTCCCTGGCCCGGCACTCGGCCGAGGCCGGCACCCTCGAACAGGACACCGCGGATCTCTTCGTACGGACCCTGTCGCTCGCCGGACTCACCGCACAGCACGTCATGACCCCACGGGTGAAGGTCAGCGCCCTGCAGTCCTCGGCGACCGCGCAGGACGTCCTCAACCTCACCCGCGCCACCGGCCTCTCCCGCTTCCCCGTCTACCGGGAGCGCATCGACGAGGTCGTCGGCATGATCCACCTCAAGGACGCGCTCGCCGTGCCCGCCCAGGACCGGTTGCGCACGCCGGCGGGCCGGATCGCCGTACCGCCGTTGCTGGTGCCGGAGACACTGCCCGTCGAACAGCTGCTCCAGCGGCTGCGCAACGAGCAGCCGATCGCCGTGGTCGTCGACGAGTACGGCGGCACCGCCGGGGTCGTCACCCTCGAGGACATCATCGAGGAACTCGTCGGCGAGGTCAGGGACGAGCACGACGCCGAAGGCGCCGACCGGCCCGAACTGGCCTCCGCCGCTCCCGAGGACGGCCGCCCGGCCTGGGACGCCGAAGGCAGCTGCCGGGTCCTGACCCTGCGCCGGATAGGGCTCGACGTCCCCGACGGACCGTACGAGACCGTGGCCGGGCTCGTCGCGGATCTGCTGGGCCGCATCCCTGCCCCTGGCGACCGGGCCGAACTGCCCGGATGGCGGATCTCCGTCCGCCAGGTCGGCCACTACCGCGCCGAGAAGGTCCGCTTCGTACGCACGGCCGAGGTGACCGACCCCGTCACCGAGGCACCGGTGGCCCACGGCGTCCTGGAGGCCGTGCGATGAGCCTTGTCCAGCTGCTGTTCGCGGCGCTCCTCGTGCTGGCGAACGGCTTCTTCGTCGGTGCCGAGTTCGCCCTCGTCTCCGTACGGCGCAGCCAGGTCGAACCCCTCGCGGCAGCAGGGTCGGGCCGGGCCCGCCAGGTGCTGTACGGCCTGGAGAACCTGCCGCAGATGATGGCTGCCGCCCAGTTCGGCATCACCGTCTGCTCGCTGACCCTCGGCGCCGTCGCCGAACCGACCGTCGCCCATCTGCTGGAGCCGGTCTTCCAGGCGGTTCACCTGCCCGAGGACCTGATCCATCCGCTCGGCTATGTGCTGGCGCTCGTCTTCGTGGTCTTCCTCCATCTCGTCATCGGCGAAATGGTCCCGAAGAACCTGGCGATGGCGGCGCCGGAGAAGACCGCGCTCTGGCTCAGCCCCGGCCTCGTCGGCTTCGCTCGTGTCTGCCGTCCGGTCACCTCCGCACTGGGCAACTGCGCCCGGCTGGTGCTCCGGCTCTTCGGCGTCGATCCGAAGGACGAGGTGGAGGCCGTCTTCACCAGCGAGCAGCTCAACCGGCTCGTCGAGGACTCCGGCCAGGCCGGACTGCTGGAGCCGGAGGCGCAGGAGCGGCTGGAGGACGCACTGGAGCTGGGCAGCAGGCCCGTCACCGATGTGCTGCTCAGCCGGGCCTCCCTGGTGACGGTGGACCCCTCCGTCACCCCGCACCGGATCGAGGAGCTGACCGTACGGACCGGCTACTCGCGCTTTCCCGTGTGCGCGGAGGGCGGCGGCCCGTTCATGGGCTATCTGCACGTCAAGGATGTCCTGGACCTGGAGGACGGCGAGCGGGCCGTCCCCCAGCACGTGTGGCGCCCGATGGCGACCGTGCGGGCCGAGCTGCCCCTGGACGACGCCCTGACCGTGATGCGCCGCGCGGCGACGCATCTGGCGCAGGTCGCCGACGCATCGGGCCGGGTCCTCGGCCTGGTCGCCATGGAGGACGTCCTGGAGATGCTGGTCGGTGAGGTACGCGACCCGGCCCACCGGGTCTCGGTGCCGCGCCGGACGACGGACACGATGGCCGCAGGCACCAGCGAACTCACCGCGTCGGTCCATTAGGGTATCGACCGCCGGGCGGGCTGATCTTCGGCCCGCCCGGCGGTCGAGGACAACGGCCACCGGGCGACTGAGGCAGCCCGTCCTCACAACGGCGGCGGCTCCTGCGGCCCCCGGCCCACCGGCCCCCGGCCGGACAGCACCTCGCCGTACGCCTGCATCAGATCCGGCAGCCGCAGCGTGGCCAGATCGTCCCGGCTCGGCACGGCCGCATAGCCGGAGAGCCGCAGATCGCGGTAGGCGCAGCTCTTCTCGTACAGGGTGCGCAGGAACCGCCCGTTGCCCAGCTCGTCGAGCCAGCCCTGGTCGACGACATGGCCGCTGATGGAGCGCAGCTCCTCCAGGGACTCCTCGTCCCACGCATCACCGTTCTCCGCGGCCAGCACCTCACCGATGGAGGTGAGCTCCAGCGGCCGGTAGCTCGGGAAGTCCACCCGGGTGGTGAAGCGTGAGGAGAGCCCCGGATTGGTGGCCAGCAGCCGGTCCATCCCTTCCGGATAGCCCGCGAGGATGACGACGAGATGGTCCCGGTTGTCCTCCGCGCGCTTGAGGAGGACCTGGAGGGCCTCGTCGCCGTACGCGTCACCCTTGCTGTAGCCGGTGTTGGAGAGGCTGTAGGCCTCGTCGACGAAGAGCACCCCGCCGAGCGCCGAGTCGATCAGTTCATTGGCTTTGACGGCGGTCTGGCCGAGGAACTCGCCCACAAGATCCGCCCGCTGGGCCTCGACGAGATGGTCACCGCCGAGCAGACCGAGAGCGTAGAAGACCCGGCCGAGGATGCGGGCCACCGTGGTCTTGCCGGTGCCGGAGGGGCCCGAGAAGACGAAATGGCGTTTCGGCGGCTGCACGGGAAGCCCCTGGCCGGCCCGCAGCCGGGCCATGTTCAGCTGCGCGGACAACGCCTTGACCTGGCGTTTGACGGGCTCCAGGCCGACCATCCGCTCCAGCTCCGCCAGCGCCTCGGCAAGCAGCACCGGATCGCTGGGCCCGGCCGGGAAGGGGGCTGTCGGCTGGCCGGGCACCGCGGTCTTGCGCCGTGCCCCGTCGGACGGCGGCACCCCGATGCCCACGAGTCCCGGGGTCTCGCCGCCCGGCCGCAGCTCCCGGCCGTCCACCAGATCGGTGCCGAGCAGCGAATCCCCGTCCGGCTGCGCCTCCGCCACGGCGTCCGTGCCGAATCCGGCCAGCGACACGGCGGTGAGACCGGCGGCCTCGTCGGTGCCTTCGAGGCCGTCGTAGTCCGCGATCGCCGCGAGCCGCGCCGAGGTGTCCATGAACGCCGGGTCGATCCGGTGCACCGCCCGGTAGAGCGGCAGGGCGGCCGCGCTGCGGCCGGTGCCCTCGTGTGCGCGGGCCAGCCAGTAGCGCAGTTCCTTGCGCTGCGGCTGTTCGCTGCGGCAGCGCATCAGCGCGGCGGAGAGCAGCGGCTCGGCCTGCCCGTACATCTCCAGCCGCACTCGCGCCATCCCGCCGAACAGCCCCGCCTCGATACCGAGCATCGGGTCGTCGATCAGCTGCTCGGTGTTGCGTACGAGCTGCTCCCAGTCCTTGACCAGATAGGAGCGGCAGGCGTGCAGGAAGCGCACCTGGGGGTCCGCGTCCACCGGCGGCAGGCCGGCCAGCGCACGGTCCAGCTCGGGGACATGGCGCCCGTCCAGCCAGTGCGAGGCGTGCGCGAGGAGCAGATCGCGTGAGCTCTCCAGCACCGGTTGAACCCACCAGCCCAACCAGTACCAGGAGTTGAGCGTGCGCCGATGGCGGGTGCGCTGTTCGCCGAAGCGTTCGCGATGGCGGTACATGCGCAGCAGCGCCGTCGTGGTGTCTGCCCTCAGCGCATGGAGGCCGAGCCAGCCGTCCGCCATGCCGGGATCGATCCGTACCGCAGCCCTGAACTCCTCTTCGGCCTGCGGGTAGGCGCCCATGGTGTAGGCGTCCACGCCGCGCAGCCAGGCGAGGTCGGCCGGGGCCTGTGCGCCCTGCGTGCCGATGTCCATCTGGTCCCCCACAAAACGTGCCCCAGGATGTCCCGCCGCACGACCTGCCCGCCGAGGCGCGCTGAATCACTGTGCCACGGACGGGAATTGACCGCACCGAGAGGCATCGTACCTGCGCAGGGAGTGTGCGACTAAGAGCAACGCAGGCGGAAGGGAGACCGTGACCGAGGGTGAGCGGAATCCGCCGAACCGGTGTGGGAAAGAGGGTGCGAGGGCAGAACGAAGCCCCCGATCACGGGGGAACAACCGGGGGCTTCGTGTCCGCGAGGGCTCCGAAAAGCCGCACATTGAGAACGTAAGACCTGTACCGCCCTCGGGTCAAGCAGAGTTGAGGTACTTCCAGGCCGATTTCTCACCACTCAGTACGGCGGTGCGATGTGATCACGTTCTGTGACGGAACGGTTCGCTCCTGCTGCTGCGTCAGGCCCCTCCAGCCACTCGTACCCCATAGGCAACTGCCGTACCAGAGCATCGGCGTGGGAGCGCGAGGGATCGGCCGAGAAATGTTCCGCCTCGGCCGCCGTCCACCCGTCCCAGAAGGCCGCAAGAGCCGGTCCGTCCCGGCGGCGGCCCCGCTCCCAGGACTCCGCGGCAGCGAGATCCATCCACAACAGCCGCGCCAGATGGGGCCGCAGCGCCCGGCGGCCCGCCCCGACCCCCTCGATCAGGACGACCGGTGCGGACTCCAGGGTGCGCGGTGCCGCGAACGTCCGCGTGGTCCAGTCGTACGGCGCATAGCGCGCGCACTCACCGCGTGACAGAGGCCCGATCACCTGCTCGCTCAGCCGGTCCACCCAGGTGAAGAAGGACTCGTGGGTGGCCAGGTCGTCCAGATGCAGTACGGGGGCGTCGTCGAGCAGGGCCGCGAGGCGGGACGCGAAGGTGCTCTTCCCCGATCCCGCATGGCCGTCGACGGCGATCAGCCGCACCGGTCCGCAGGACGGCGCCAGGGTGCGCAGCCGCGCGGCGAGGAGCGAGAGGTCGTTCATGCGCCCCAGCCTACGAGCCGATCCGAAGCAATCGCAGGTCACGCCAGTGGACCAGACCAATATTGGTTTATTGACGCACGCCGAATCCCTGGCCGAATCCGGCCACTACCCGCAATAGTTGGCCCACTGTCGTGCACTTGCAGCCCCATTCCGCTTACGACCGGGGGTCTCGCCCATGAACAGACCGACCTCGCGCAGAACCATGCTGACCGCCGCGCTCGCGGTGGCGGCCGCCGCCGGCACGGTGTCGTCCGCCGGCTCAGCAACCGCCGCCGTTCCCGCCGCCCCGCTCCCCGCCCCCTCGCCGGCCGCTTCTCTCGTGGACAACCGTTCCTGGCACACGTACACCGACTGGCGCAGCGGTTGCGGCGCCGGGACGCGTGCCGTCGCGGGGCGTCGGCACGGTCTGGTGATCGGCCACGCAATGGGGGTCACCCACTACACCGATCCGCACACCGGTCAGACCGCCGACTGGGAGTACGCGACCTGGACCTCGCCGGTCCACCGGTCCGCCGTCCCGGCGACCGAGGTGATCGCCTCCTGGAACGCCGACACCCCGGCGGGCACCTGGATCCAGATCGAGCTGCAGGGCCGCTACTCGGACGCCACCTCGACACCCTGGTACGTGATGGGCCGCTGGGCCGCGGGCGACGCCGACATCCGCAGGACGTCCGTCGACGACCAGACCGACGGCAAGAGCTCCATCTGGACCGACACCTTCTCGGTGGACGACGCGGCGAGCGGGTTGCGGCTGGTGTCCTACCGGCTGCGGCTCACGCTTTACCGCCCCCCGGGCAGCCGCCTCACGCCCACCGTCCGGCGCCTCGGCGCGATGGCTTCCGACGTCCCGGACCGCTTCACCGTGCCCGCCAGCACCCCCGGCCTCGCCCGGGAGCTGTCGGTGCCGCGCTACTCGCAGAATGTGCACGCGGGCCAGTACCCGGAGTACGACAACGGCGGCGAGGCCTGGTGCAGCCCCACCTCCTCGCAGATGATCATCGAGTACTGGGGGCGCAGGCCCACCGCCGAGGAGCTTGCCTGGGTCAAGCCGGGTCTGGCCGACCCGCAGGTCTGCCATGCCGCCCGGTTCACGTACGACTACCAGTACGAGGGCTGCGGCAACTGGCCGTTCAACGCCGCGTACGCCGCGACGTACGACGACATGAGCGCGGCGGTGACCCGGCTCGGCTCGCTGACGGACGTGGAGAAGCTGATCCGGGCGGGCATCCCGGTCATAACGTCGCAGTCGTTCCTCAAGGAGGAGCTGACCGGCGCCGGGTACGGGACCTCCGGCCACCTGATGACCGTGATCGGGTTCACCGCGGACGGCGATGTGATCGCGAACGACCCGGCCTCGCCGAGCAACGAGGCCGTGCGGCGGGTCTACAAGCGCCAGGAGTGGGAGAACATCTGGCTCCGCACCAAGCGCTACGACGCGAACGGCAAGGTCAGAAGCGGTACGGGCGGTGTCTGCTACATCTACTGGCCCGCTGACCCGGCACCGAGGCAGCACCGGGTTCTGAAGTCGCTCGGCCTGTTGTGAGCATGTGTGGCGCTATGGCCGCCTCGGCCACCTGACGGCAGCGTTCCTGGCCGTCCTGGGCGAGGTGGCCGTACTTGTCCACCGTGACCTTGATCGAGCGATGCCCGAGCCGGCGAGACACTTCGTGGATGGACACGCCGCTCGTCAAGGTCACGGTGGTCCATTTGTGCCGCAAGTCGTGCGGGTTGTACTCAGGCAGCGCGAGCCGCTTGACGGCCCGATCCCACGACTCACGCAGGAGACCGGGGTACGGCAGCCCGCCACTCGCGTTGCGGACCCGAAGCCCATCGACGAAGGGCTGAAGGAAAGCGGGCGCGGGTACATCGCGCCACTCGCCTTCTTTCGCTCCAGTCCGGGGCATCGCGCCGGTGATGGATGATCGACGACCGCGCACTGGGCTCCGGGTCTGCGGCCAGGCGGGTCAGCAACTCCGGGCGGCAGCTGGTCGTTCATCGCGGGAAACGGCCTCACGGAGGGATCCGGATCGTCCACCGACCGGGGCCGGTAACCCCGGCGGTTCGTCCGGGACGCTCGCGGCGACCCCGCACCGGACCGACGGCTCCGGGTGCTCCGCCGGGCGGCTTCTGACGTCGGCGGGCACGGAGGACTTGGCGGCGAGGACTATGGAGCCCAGTCCTGTGGACGCTGTGGTGGCGCCGAGCAGCAGAAGGCCGCTCGCGCTGGTGCCCGGGCTCACCACGACCGCACGCCCGCCACTGCCCGCAAGCCGGGTGGCCGGCGGTGCGAGGTGGCTGCCGATACCGGAGCAGATGAATCCAGCGCAGGCGAGTGCGGCGAAGAGTACGGCCCCCGACTCGGACGCACCGGTGAGGGCCGCAGCACGGCACGGTGTGAGCAGTTCGACCGCGGTCAGGGCGTTGCCGGCGGCCCCCTGCGCCGACGATCCATGCGGGGTGGCGGCGGTTGTCACATGCGCGGGTCCGGCGGTGTCTTCATGCCGAACGGCCAAACAGGCAAACGTACAAGGAGAACACCATGGCGCTACGCGTCCCGAAGGCCGAGCTCGCCGCCGAGCTCCGCGAAAGCATGATCAAGCAGCTCGGGGTCGTGCCCGAGCCTGTCGAGGTGCTGTGGAACAACCCCAAACTCGCCGAGGCCAACCAGGAGTTCTCGGCCAAGGTGGGCGCGTGGGACGCGGCCGACGCCAGCCTCAAGACGTTCGCGCACATGGCCGTCGCGGCACAGGTCGGCTGCAGCTGGTGCCTCGACATCAACTACTTCCACGCGCTGAACCAGAACCTGGACCTGGCCAAGGCGAGCCAGGTGCCGCGCTGGCGGCAGTCGGAGGTGTTCACGCCGCTGGAGCGCGACGTGCTCGAGTACGCCGAGGCCATGACGACCACGCCACCGACCGTCACCGACGAGCTGTCGAAGCGTCTGCTCGACCGGCTCGGCCCCGCGGCGCTGGTCGAGCTCACCGTGTTCATCGGCTTCGCCAACATGGCGGCCAGGTGCAATACGGCGCACGGGATCACGTCGCAGGGCTACTCCGACGCCTGCGAGATTCCGCTGGCCGGGCGCCCTGAGAGTTCCGGCGTGGCGTCGACGGCATGACCGAGGACCCGTTCGTCGCCCATCGCAGCCTGCTGTTCACGGTCGCCTACGAGATGCTCGGGTCGGCGGCCGATGCGGAGGACGTGCTGCAGGAGTCCTGGCTGCGGTGGGCCGACGTCGACCACTCGCAGGTGCGTGACCCGCGGGCGTACCTCATCCGGGTCGTTACGCGGCAAGCGCTCAACCGCCTGCGTACGCTCTCGCGCAGCCGCGAGGAATACGTTGGCGAGTGGCTGCCGGAACCGCTGCTGACCAGCCCTGATGTCGCCGAGGACGTCGAACTCGCGGAGAGCGTCTCGATCGCGATGCTGACCGTCCTGGAAACGCTCGGGCCGACCGAGCGCGCGGTGTTCGTGCTCCGCGAGGTCTTCGATATGCCGTACGGCGAGCTCGCCGAGGCCATCGGGAAGTCCGCGGCCGCGGTGCGGCAGATCGCGCGGCGGGCACGCGAGCACGTGGCGGCACTGCGGCCGCGGGCGCAGGTGAGCCGGTCGGAGCAGCAGGCCGTGGTGGAGCGGTTCCTGCTCGCCCTGCGAACCGGGCAGTTGCAGGAGCTGATGGAGGTCATGGCGCCGGACGTGGTCATGATCGCCGATGGCGGCGGGGTTGTGGCCGCCGCTCTGGAACCGATCCACGGGGCCGAACTGGTGGCGCCGTTGCTCGCGCGCGCGAGCCGGGTGGTGGCCGCGTTCGAGACGACGGCCGTGTGGCTCAACGGCGCGCCCGCGGGCCGGATCGAGATGGACGGCGAGCCGGCTGCGGTGAGCCTCGTGGTGGAGAACGGGCGGGTCACCCGGATCTACGTGGTGCGAAACCCGCGGAAGCTGACGCGGCTCGACGAACTGGCCGAACTCGCCAGGTAAGGCCGCTGCGCTCTGGTGTCGTGAGTGTTCCGGGCGGTTCCAACCGCCCGGAACACTTACTGCGGTCGCCCGTACTGGGTTCTCGGCGCGATCCAGACCAAGTACGACGAGATGGGCGGCCCCGACAGTCCGCTCGGATGCCCGACGTCGGTTGAGCAGACCACCCCGAACGGGCGTGGCAAGTTCACGACCTTCGACGGCGGTTCGATCTACTGGACCTCTGACACGGGGGCTCATCCGGTGTGGGGCGAGATCAGGGAGAAGCGGGGCCGGCTGGGCTGGGAAGGTGGCGCGCTCGGATTCCCGAAGAGCGACGAATTCACCAACTCGGACGGTGTCGGCAAGCGCCAAGAGTACGAGGGTGGCACGATCTACTGGCACCCGAGCCGCTCCACCGGCGCGCACCCGGTGTGGGGCAAGATCGGGGAGAAGTGGGGTGCCGCGGACTGGGAGAAGGGCCCGTACGGCTACCCCGTGACCGACGAGGCCCCGGGGCTGCGCCCGGAGGACGGGCACGATACCGCCCCTCGCGGCGTGATCAAGAACCCTGCAGGCCTTCTTGGCTAGGGAGTGTCTTCAAAGTCCCGTCTGCCCGGCGCTGTGTGGTGCGCACGCTCCCTAGGGCATTCCGGGAGGGACGGGCTCCGCGGTACCGCGCCGCGCCACGAACACGAACTCCCTGCCCGGCCGGTCGGGTGCGTCGCGTACGTCCTCGACGACGAAGCCGTGCTCGTGCAAGTCCCGCTCGATCTCCGTACGTTCGCGGAAGCGAAGTGTCGATTCCGAGGTCAGTTCGTCCCCGTCCGCAGCGAACACGTGCGTACCCCGGAAGCTCACCAGCGGCAGGCTCACGTCCGTCAGCTCGGCCCAGGTCTCGACGTGGCCGACGCCCGCGATGTCCGTCATACGGTACGTGGTCTCGCGCGTCCACTCCGCCCACTCCTCCCACACGCGCTGCGCCGGATCGCGCGTCTCGAAGACAAGCCGCCCGCCGGGCCGCAGCGCCTCGTACGCGCCGCGCAGCGTCGTACGCCACGCCTGCGGCTCGGCGATCGCCTGGGCGACGTTCCCGGTCATCGTCACCAGGTCGATCTGCATGGGCGGCAGGTCCCCCGCGTCGCCGTCGAGCCAGCGCACCCGCTCCGCGCCCGGCTTGCCACGCGCGACGTCGACGGACGCCCGCGCGGGATCGATCCCGGTGACCGTCATCCCGCGCTCTGCGAGCAGCAGCGCGAACACGCCCGTACCGCACCCGATGTCCAGCACAGACCGCGCGCCGAACTCCTCCGCCATCGCGAGATACGCGTCGAGATCGCTGCGGTCCGGATCGAGTGGGTCGTAGATGGCGGCGAGGCGCGGATGCCCGAAAGTTGCGTCAACCATGGAGGCGAACGTATGTGGCCCCGAGCCCGCGCGGCCACTGCTTTTTCGGGTTACGGCGCCAAGCGGGCGCGGCGAAGTGCGCCGCTGATCCCGGCAGGAGTTGTCTTCAAATGTCACGCCCACATCAGGAGCGAGGCGAGGGTGACGGCCGCTTGGTAGGACTCGGCGGTCTTGTCGTAGCGGGTCGCGATGCCACGCCACTGCTTGAGGCGGTTGAAGCACCGTTCCACGACGTTGCGCTGCTTGTAGAGCTGCTTGTCGAAGCGGGGCGGGCGTCCGCCTCGGCTGCCGCGGCGGGCCCGGTTGCGTTTCTGGTCGGCCCGCTCGGGAATTGGTGTGGGCGATGCCGCGCCGCCGCAGCCAGGTGCGTATCGCGCGGGAGCTGCAGCCCTTGTCGCCCAGTACATGAGCGGGCCGCAGCCGGGGCCGTCCCGGCCCGAGGCGGGGCACCCGGATCGCCTCCATCACGGCGGTGAACTGCGTGCAGTCGTTCGTGTTGCCGCCCGTCAGTACGAAGCCGAGCGGGCGCCCCAGGGCATCGCAGGCCAGGTGGATCTTGCTGGTCAGGCCGCCCCGGGAGCATCCGAGTGCAGGGATGCGGAGCCCCCTTTTCGGGCTCCGGCGGCATGCTGGTGGGCGCGTACGACGGTGGAGTCGACCGACACCACCCAGTCGATCTCGCCCGCCGCGTCCGCCCGGGCCTGGGCAGCCCGGAGCATCCGCTCGAAGGTGCCGTCCAGGGCCCACCGGCGAAAGCGGGTGTGCAGCGTGTGCCAGGAGCCGTACCGCTCCGGCACGTCCCGCCAGGCCGTGCCCGTCCGCAACTTCCACACGATCCCGTTGAGCACGGTTCGGTCGTCCAGCCGCTTCCGTCCGCGCAAGGACTGGGGCAGCAACGGACGGAGGAACTCCCACTCCGCATCGGACAGTTCATGGCGAACAATCACCCGACCATGATCCACTACTCAAGATCAATTGAAGACACGCCCTAGAGGCGGCGTGCCGCAACAACCACTGAACTGGCTGGTGTTGTGAGTATCTCAGTGGCGTCCAGGGCTGGATGAGTGAGGTAGAAGAGGCGGAGCTCATCCACTTCGCCGCCGAAACGAGGCGGCCAATGGGGCGAGGGGGTGAAGTCGTCCAGGATGAGCAGGCCACCGGGAGCAAGCTGCTCGACGACCCCCTGGGGGTCGTCACGCTTGCCCCCGCCGTCGCAGAAGAAGACATCGAAGGGGGCATGCTGTTCAAGCAGTCGCCAGTCCCCAGTGAGAACGCTGACGCGCTTGTCGTCCGCGAAGACACTGGCCGCTCGACGGGCCAGCTCCTCGTCACGCTCCACGGTGACCAGGCGTGCACCGGCGCCAAGGCCACTGTGCAGCCAGGCGGTGCCCACTCCCGAGCCGGTGCCGCTCTCCGCAATGATTCCGTGGGGTTTCGCAGCAGCGGCCAGCCTGAGCAACCTGCCCACTTCAGGGATGCAACTCTTCTTGAATCCCGCTTCGGAGGCGACACGCTCTGCCGCCACCACGCGAGGCGGAATCGCACGGTCTGTCATGATCACGCTCCCCTTCATCGTGAACATGACGGTATCCGCCGGCAGAGGCGTCCGCACGGAGTATCGCCTGTCCGGACCCGGCGAGCCTTCCTGGTCAAAGCATTGGCGAGAGACGTGGTCAAGGCGAGGGCGGCAGCGAGATCCAGATCAAGGACGGTGATGCCGGGCAGGGAAACCAGGTGCTCGGCCGTGCTGGGCCGGGGCGGTGTCGGGCGGGTGTGGGCCAGAAACGCCTTCGTGGTTCGGGTCTGAAGGATGACTGGGGATGTTCGGGGCCAGGGGTCACGTCTCGGCAGTAGACCTGAACGTCGTCGTAGGTGATCCCTGCTGCGGCGCGAGAGGGGAGACGCAGGTCACATTCGTTCGTGTCACAACTTGCGGGAGCTGTTCCGTCCAAGAGGGTGTAACCATCAACCACGACACAGGAGCGCACCATGGAAGCTCGGTTGAATCTCTTCGCCAGCCCGGTCGCAGCCAAGTTCGGGAAGCACATCGTCTCTGCGGGCAAGGTGCTTGCGGACTCGACGCTGCCGGCCACGACGCAGGAACTGGTGAAGCTCCGCGCCAGTCAGATCAATGGCTGCGGTTTTTGCACCGACATGCACACCAAGGACGCCGCGCACGCCGGGGAGACCTCGACGCGCCTCAACCTGGTCGCGGCCTGGCGGGAGGCCACGGTGTTCACCGATGCCGAGCGCGCTGCCCTGGAGCTGACGGAGCAGGGCACCCGCATCGCCGACGCGGCCGGCGGCGTCACGGACGAGGCCTGGGCGAATGCCGCCAAGCACTATGACGAGGAGCAGCTCGCCGCTCTGGCGTGCTCCATCGCCCTCATCAACGCCTTCAACCGCCTGAACGTCATCGTCCGACAGCCCGCCGGCGACTACCGGCCCGGCCAGTTCGCATAACCAGGAGCGCCTGGCAGGGACCGCCGGTGCCCCCCGCGGCTGCGGCATCACACGCCCCGGGCACCCCTTGCCGGGGCTCGGGGCGTTGCTCTGGTCCGCCCGGCGCTCCGACTGATCCAGCGAGTCGGGCCGGCCGGCACAGTTCAACCGCTACCGTTCCGGACTCATGCGCAGCCGCGTGCTTCGAACGGTTTGGGGCACGCCGGCTCCCGCGTCGGCTCCGTGTCCGGGCGGCACGCATCGTGTGCGTGGTCCGGGGATGCGGGGGCGGGTTCCCTCGCGCCCGAGAGCACCCGGTCGTGCCTGGACGGTCCGATGCCCCACCGAGGAGCCGCCGCGCGGCCGCGGCAAGGCGCCGCCCTGCTCGCCGCACAGCTCGAAGAAGCGGCATCAACGGCTCAATCGGTCTCCAACAGACCGGGATCGGGGCAGGGCACCTCTCAACTCTCCGCCTTGCTCAGATGTCCCAGGACTTCGGGCGTGCGAGCGCCTCCCACTCGTCGCGGAGCAAGGACAGGACCGCGAGGTCATAGCGGCGTCCCCGGTGCAGACATGCTGAGCGACGCACTCCCTCCTGGACGAATCCCGCTTTGGCCAGGACGGTGAGCGCGGCGGTGTTGGCGGTGTGGGTGACTGCCTGGGCGCGGTGCATGGGCAGTTCGCCGAAGGCGAGATCGACCAGCGCGTCGAGCGCGTCCGTGCCGTATCCCTGCCCTCGGTAGTGCGAGTCCAGCAGCAGATGGACTTCCGCCGTACCGTCGGCAATGTCCTGGTCGACGAGGGCGATGTGGCCGATCGGTGTGCCGTCGGAAAGCAGGACGAGGAAGTCGTCACGGTCCTGATCATCTCTGTCGCGCTCCACACGCTCTCGGAGGGCGGAGAGGGAACGAGGCCAGAAGCCGATCTCATGAGCGGCGACGGGGTCGGAGCGCCAGCTGTGTATCAACTCGGCGTCGTCGACGTCGACGGGCGCGAGACCGATTTTCCTTCCTCGCCAGCACGGCTCTCTGTCCGTCTCTGCGACCTGATCACCTGTCATGTTGTCCCTCATAGGCGGATGCTACGGGTCGGCCGGGACTGTGACGAGCCGATTGAGCCGTTGAACACCAATGCTCCGAGGCCGCGGAACGGTCGGTTCAATGCTCCTCCTCCCGATACGCCGTACGGGACGGCCGGGTGGGCACACGCGTCGCTGACAGCAGGAACAGCGCAAAAGCCGGCCGGTCGGCCCACAGCTTGAGGCGAGCGTGTTGGGGACGTGTCGGCGTTGTCAGTGGGAGCCGAGATGATTCCCCCGGATTCGGGCCCGCGGGGAAGCCGGGGTCAGTTGCTGCTTCGGACAAGGGGGAGTGCGCTGTGAGGACACTCGTGAACGGCGAGGTGCATGTTCATTACGGACAGATCTACGTGGAGAGCGATCCCGAGGTATGTGGTCTCGACCTCGACGAGGCGTTCGGGGGCCAGAAGGCCGGGTTGTGCGGTGCCGCTGTCGCGGGTGCGCTCTGGCTGACGACGGGCCTGCACACAGGCAGCGTCGGATTCACCATCGAGCTGCACGAGGAACGGCCGACACTGGACACCTCGTGGGAGGAGATCGTCGAAGTTCCCTTCAGGCCACTCTCGATGAACAGTGTGCTGGTGGAGTGGGCGGGGGAGGGTGCCTGGGACCTCGATCTCGAAGAGATCGACTATCGGGTCCGGTACTGCGCCAACGGCATGCAGGAAGGGCGGGACGCGGACACCCGGCTGGAGGAGGAGCCTCAGTTGGACCGTTACCTCCTCCAGTTCTGGCCGAGTCCGCCGCAGCCCGCCCGGGTGGTGAAGCAGACCGCCGAGATCGCCGCCTACTGGCACGAGCACGCCCGGACGCTACCTCCTCCCCCGACACCGGAGGAGAAAGCTGAGGTGGAGCGCGTTGCCCGACTCG
This sequence comes from Streptomyces sp. NBC_01224, assembly GCF_036002945.1. NCBI lineage: Bacteria > Bacillati > Actinomycetota > Actinomycetes > Kitasatosporales > Streptomycetaceae > Streptomyces > Streptomyces sp. NBC_01224. Next base: position 7,552,039 of record NZ_CP108529.1, read on the forward strand.
AGCATGAGCGAGAGGCCGAGCGGCAGCGCCTGGCCGCGGAAAAGGCGGAATGGGGCGGTCGGCTGCCGAGTGACACCCTTCGCCGTATCCAGGGCAACGTCTTTGGCCTCGTGGAGTTCGACGCCGCACTGGTGCACGCGATCGACGCCGCAGGTACTGTCTCTCAGCGCGCCGTCGCACGGCTGGCGGCCCACCGCGCGTACACCGTGGCCGGTCTCGCGCACCTCAACTGGGTTGCCCCTGCACTCGCGGCCCTGGAGGGGGGAAAGCCGCTTCCCCCACCCTTCGACGACCAGGAACGCGTATGGGAACTCCTTGAGAGCGACCCCCGGGCTCCGCAAGGGACGGTCGGACGAGCGATTCCCCCTGCGCGTCAGCATGCCCCCTCACCTTCGACGGAAGAAGACGCACCACAGCGCAGGCGCGTCAACTTTGCACCGTCAGGAACAGCTGAGCCGCCGCCGACGCTCCTTGAAGGAAGCTGCCCGACGTCAGCTCCTCAGGAGGGAGGCTCGCGCAGGCTGGGGCGGCTGATCGCCACGTGTCAGGCGGGTGGTGAACCTCAGGTTTCGGCTCAGGTGGTCGTGACAGCAGGAAGGTCCCCGTTGCGGGAGCCCGTCAAGGTCTCCCAGCCGCACATGGCTGTCCCCGCTCTGTTCGGCGCCGCGGAGGCTGATCCGCTCCAGGCCGCTCTCGATGCCGTCTACGCCGCCATCGCTGCCTACGGCGAGGACTATCCAAGCCTCCTCGACGAGGTATGGACTACAGTCCACGAGCAGGGACGGGGCCGATGACCGAGATCCTGGCGCCACGATCCCCTCGTCCCCTGAGCATTTGTTCTGTCTGCGCGGACCCAGTGGCCGGCCAGCCCCCGAAGCCTCGTCGGTTTCGACCTGAAGCTGCGCCAGCACGTCCGTGAGATCGAGAACGTGCCGCGTCCCAGGACCGTGAGATGGAACGGCCCCTCACGGCCGATGGACGCCGAGGCCCGCTGCCTGCTTCACGACGACGCCCTCAAGCCCGAATATCGCCTCGCCGGCCTGCTGTCGCTCCGCTGTGCCCAGCGGCCCGCATTCATCTTGGTCGTCCAGGTCCTTGAACCGGGGGCTGAAGTTGTGGCCCAGGATGCGGAAGATGCTGAACACAATGTCGCTGTACGAGGCGTTGTCGGTGGGTGGCCCGCCACAGTGGTCCGCCCCCGGGCCGTACCGCGCCGGCTGTGCCGTCCTCCGTGAGCCGCAGGAGCGGAGCGGGTGCGGATCCGTAATGCCGGAGCGAGTCGCGGCAGCTTCGGGCGGAGTGGGAACGCCGCATGAACCACGGCCTGTTGGGCCGTCCCGGATCATCCCATGAGGGACGGAGCGGGGCGGGGAGCCGATCCGGCTCCCCGCCCCGCTCCTGGGTCCTTTGGTTAGTTGATCGCCTTGATCAGCTCGCCGTCGGTGGTATCGCCGCTGAGCTCCCAGAAGAAGGTGCCCCCCCAGTCCCTGCTGGTTCTTGTCCCAGGTGTCCGCCACGCCGTCGACCGACTGGTCGGCCGTGTACGCCTTGTCGTAGTCGGCGTACGAGTCGCCGATCGCGCACTTGCCGCCGGTGACATTGCCGAAGGCGTAGTTGATGTGCGTGAGCTTGTCGGCCGAGCCCGACATCTCGATGTTCTTGACGTGGTAATTGCGCTGGTAGACACCCCAGTTGGTGAAGTATCCGACCACCTTGTCGCCGGCCGCTGTGGGGGTGGCGTCGGCGGCTGCAGGGGCCGCGGCCTGCGCGGTGGTGGGGGCCGCGCCGGCCGATGCGGTGCCCGCGGTACCCAGCAGGGTGGCGCCGAGGGCGGCGGTACAGGCGGCTGCGGTGAGCGCCCGGAGGCGGGTGCGGGGGTTATGCGGTCCGAACATCTTGTCTCCTCGTGGGGGAGGGAACTCGGTAGTGGGGGGCGCGCTTCCGGCCATCTCATGGACTTCGCATGAACGCGGAAGGGCCGGTTCGGTGGAACCGGTAGATGGACTAGACCAGTTGGGTCAATGGTTCGGACCAATTCCGGTGACCGTCGCGCTCGGCGCCGAGTCGCTCCGTCACCCCGTGACGGATATCGTCCGATCGGGCATACTCAAGCCGCCACAGCCGCTGGCCAGCGACTCTCGTAATCCGGGAGGCCGGCGTCGGCTGGGCAGCAGTGCTTCTCCGGGCCGTGCCCGGAAGCCCCCCGGCGGCGCCGCCCACACCCCGCGCGCGCGACCGTCGCAACGCCCGACAGGGAGGAGAGCGCCGTCATGACCGACCGTGCCCCGCAATTGGTGGAACGTCGTCTGCCCACCGAGGAGTCCAGGCAGCTCGTCGCGCTCGTCCGCGACATCGCCCAGCGAGAGATCGCGCCGCGGGCGGCCGAGGAGGAGGACGCGGGCCGGTTCCCGCGCGAAGTCTTCACGCTGCTCTCCGAGTCCGGACTGCTAGGACTGCCCTACGACTCCGCCCACGGCGGTGGTGACCAGCCGTATGAGGTCTACCTCCAGGTCCTCGAAGAGCTCGCGGCCGCCCGGCTCACCGTCGGTCTCGGTGTCAGCGTCCACTCCCTCGCCTGCCACGCACTCGCCGGATACGGCACCAAGGAGCAGCAGGCCGAACACCTCCCGGCGATGCTGGGAGGGGGCCTGCTGGGCGCCTACTGCCTCTCCGAGCCCGCTTCGGGCTCGGATGCCGCCTCGCTCCGTACGAAGGCCGTACGGGACGGCGACGACTGGGTCATCACCGGCACCAAGGCATGGATCACCCACGGCGGCATCGCCGACTTCTACACGGTCCTGGCCCGTACCGGAGCCGAGGGCGCCCGCGGCATCACGGCCTTCCTGGTCCCCGGCGACGCCGAGGGGCTGAACGCGGCCGCCCCCGAGAAGAAGATGGGCATGAAGGGCTCGCCCACCGCCCAGCTGAACTTCGACGGCGTACGGGTCGCCGACGCCCGCCGGATCGGCGAGGAGGGCCAGGGCTTCGCGATCGCCCTGTCCGCACTCGACTCCGGACGCCTGGGCATCGCCGCCTGTGCGATCGGCGTCGCCCAGGCCGCCCTGAGCGAGGCCGTCGCCTACGCCACCGGGCGACAGCAGTTCGGCCGCCCCATCGCGGACTTCCAGGGCCTGCGCTTCATGCTCGCCGACATGGCCACCCAGATCGAGGCGGGCCGGGCGCTCTACCTGGAGGCGGCCCGGCTGCGCGACGAGGGCAGGCCCTTCTCGCGCCAGGCGGCCATGGCCAAGCTGTTCTGCACGGACGCGGCCATGCGGGTGACCATCGACGCGGTCCAGGTGCTCGGCGGATACGGCTACACCCTCGACTTCCCCGTCGAGCGGCTGATGCGCGAGGCCAAGGTGCTGCAGATCGTCGAAGGCACCAATCAGATCCAGCGGATGGTCATCGCGCGCCACCTCGCGGGTCCTGAGACGCGCTGACCCGCAGCGGTCGCTCCGACCACACGGGCGTCGTCATGATCCGGTTCCACTCCTGGTCATGGCGGCCCGGCAGGGTCCGTCCCGTGCCCTCCCAATGACGCAACAGGGACCGGTAGATGGGCGGGTCGGTGGAGTGCGACGCCGGTCGCGGCGTGGACCGGGGAGCCATGGGCTGCGGCACCGGCTGTGAACCGGGCTGCGGAACCGATTCTTCGGCGGTCGGAGCGGCGAGACGGCGGCGACCGGGGCCGGCCGTTGAGTGCAGCAGGGTCATGCCTGGCCAACGGTGCGGGGCGGGCCCGGGTCACTGCCCGGCCGATTCGAGAGCCCGTTCGCCGGGTCCCCGGGCGGCGGAGTTTCATCGACAGCGGGCACCACGTCGGCCGGGCCGTCGTGGTGCAGCGCAGATGTGCCGGATGAGCCCTGATGCGTCCGGGCGGTCCCGCGCGGGTGCGGGAAGGGCCCTCAGGCGGCGTCGCGGCGCATCTGCGGAACCCGCAGCGGGCGCGAGCCGGGGCCGCCGGCATGCGAGAACGGCTGCATGCGCCAGTCGAGTCCCTGGGGGAGCGTCAACAGCAGGGCCGTCTCCTGCTCCTGCAGGTCGAGCGACTCGTCGGCGGGCCGCGCCTGGGACGCCGCGCGGCCGGTGCCGGCACAGACCGTCAGAACGAATGGATTCCACGGAGTCGGGCACAGCGCGTGCTCCGGCAGTACGTCCTCGTCCGCCAGCAGCGCGATCGGCTGCGCGCAGTCCGGGCAGATCACCCGGTACATCTCGAACATGTCGTACGCGTCGGGAGCGGTGTCCTCGACCGGATCAACGGGCTCCGGTTCGGTACGTCCGGTGAGCTTCAGGCTCTGCATGGGAAATTCCCCCCTCAGGTGGGCCGACAAGGCGCCACGGCCTCGACCACAGCAAGCACTTCCCGTCGCGCATCGGCCGTAACCACGAGGGGGTCGACTACCCACCCGTAAACCTGTGGCATTCGTCACATGGTCGCCGCAGGTGCCCTTCCGGGGCCCTCACCGCTGTGCCTGGAGGGACCTGGGGCAATAGGTTGATCCGTATGGAGGAGTTGGACCGACAGATCGTGGAGTTGCTCGTCAAGGACGGGCGGATGAGCTACACCGACCTGGGCAAGGCCACGGGCCTGTCCACCTCGGCGGTTCATCAGCGCGTCCGCAGGCTGGAGCAGCGCGGAGTGATCCGGGGCTATGCCGCGGTCGTCGACCCGGAGGCCGTCGGCCTGCCGCTCACCGCGTTCATCTCGGTGAAACCCTTCGACCCGAGCGCGCCGGACGACATCGCGGAGCGGCTCGCGGGCGTCCCTGAGCTGGAGGCGTGTCACAGCGTCGCGGGTGACGAGAACTACATCCTCAAGGTGCGTGTCGCGACCCCGCTGGAGCTGGAACACCTGCTCACCCGGATCCGCTCGCTGGCCGGTGTCTCCACCCGGACCACCGTCGTACTCTCCACGCCGTACGAGGCCCGGCCCCCGCAGATCTGAGGGGGCCGCGGAACGCACGGGTCCGGGCAGGCGCGAGACTGGTCCCATGACCGAGAGCACCGCCCCCCAGAGCGAACACCGCACCGTGCTGCTGCGCGGTGGAGACGTCCACAGCCCCGCCGACCCCTTCGCCACCGCCATGGTGGTCGAACGCGGCCATGTCGCCTGGGTGGGCTCGGAAGGGGCCGCCGACGCCTTCGCGAGCGGCGTCGACGAAGTGATCGACCTCGAAGGTGCGCTGGTCACCCCCGCGTTCACCGATGCCCACGTCCACACCACATCGACCGGCCTGGCCCTCACCGGCCTCGACCTCTCCGGTGCCCGGACCCTCGACGAGGCGCTCGGTCTCCTGCGCGCGTACGGGGCGGCGCACCCCGCGGACCGGGTCGTCCTCGGCCACGGCTGGGACGCCACACGCTGGCCGGATCAACGCCCGCCGTCGCGCGGCGAGCTCGACGCGGCCGCCGGCGGACGGCCGGTGTACCTGCCCCGTATCGATGTGCACTCCGCGGTCGTCACCACCGCCCTGCTCGATCTGGTCCCGGGCGTCACCCGACTGACCGGGTACCACCCCGACGCCCCGCTGACCGGCGCCGCCCACCACGCGGTGCGCTCCGCGGCCCACGGCGCCGTCTCGCCGCAGCAGCGCGCCGACGCCCAGCGCGCCGCTCTGCGCCGCGCCGCGTCGCTCGGCATCGGTACCGTCCACGAGTGCGGCGGCCCGGACATCTCCGACGAGGAGGACTTCGTCGCGCTGCTCAAGCTCGCCGCGACGGAGAGCGGTCCACGGGTCTTCGGCTACTGGGCCGAGCAGGTCGGCGACGAGAAGGACGCCCGCCGCATCCGGGAACTCGGTGCGATCGGCGCCGCCGGGGACCTCTTCGTCGACGGCTCGCTCGGCTCGCACACCGCCTGCCTGCACGAGCCGTACGCCGACGGTCCGCCCGGACACACGGGCACCGCCCACCTGGACGCGGCGCGGATCGCCGCCCATGTCACCGCCTGCACCGAGGCCGGGCTGCAGGCCGGCTTCCACGCCATCGGCGACGCGGCGGTCTCCGCCGTGGTGGAGGGCGTCCGGGCCGCCTCCGAGACGCTCGGCCTGGCCCGGATCCGGGCCGCCCGGCACCGTATCGAGCATGCCGAGATGCTCACCCCCGAGACCGTCGCCGCCTTCGCGGAGCTGGGTCTGACCGCTTCCGTACAGCCTGCCTTCGACGCGGCCTGGGGCGGCGAGGAGGGCATGTACGCGCATCGGCTCGGCGCCGAGCGGGCCAGGACCCTCAACCCGTACGCGGCGCTCCTGCGGGCCGGTGTGCCCCTGGCCTTCGGCTCGGACAGCCCCGTGACCCCGTTGGACCCGTGGGGGACCGTACGGGCCGCCGCATTCCATCGCACGCCCGAGCACCGGATCTCCGTACGGGCCGGCTTCACCGCCCACACCAGGGGCGGCTGGCGGGCCGTCGGCCGCGACGACGCGGGGATCCTGGTACCCGGCGCCCCGGCCGACTATGCGATCTGGCGCACCGCTGACCTGGTGGTCCAGGCCCCGGACGACCGGGTCGCCCGCTGGTCGACCGACCCGAGGTCGGGAACGCCCGGCCTGCCGGACCTCACCCCGGGTGCCGAGCTCCCGGTCTGCCTGAGCACCGCGGTCTTCGGACAAAATGTCTACGTACGGCCGAACGAGTGACGTCCGGACATTTCGTACCGCCGATCGAAGACGTCCCCGCTCCGCCGCGACCTGCGGATCTTCGCTACTGACCAGGCAAGTTCCGTAAACATTGCAGGTCAGGCACCTATTGACAGAACGCGCCCATCGGCCGGTAGGTTCGGCCGAGTCCACCACAGGACGTCCGACCGGTTAAACCTCCACGCAGTCGTCGAACGCCGCTGGGTCATGGGGTGCTGTGCCGCACCGGCGCACCACCACTGACAGCCAGGTTCAGCGCCCGCGCCTCGGGGGCGAGGGGAGGTTTCAGCCGGACGGTAGGTGCGACCCGGGTGGGGCCCGGACGTTCAGTAGACAACGGCTCTAGGTCGACCCGCAGCCAGCGGGTCCCAGGTCGGCCCGAAGGGCGCTGGGCCCCCATCCGTAGTTCCCGTCGGGTTCCCGTCAGGGGGTCTGTCCGTACTTCCCTCCTTCTGTCCGTGGCGGTGTCCGCTCCCGCCCGACCGCGTCGGTATCGGGCCCCCGCCCGCTGGATATGGTGTGCACCTGCGTACGGACTTAAGGGGCAGTAAGTGAACGACGGCGGTCAGAGGCGATACGGCCCGCTCGGCAGAACCTTGGTGATCATTCCGACCTACAACGAGGCCGAGAACATCAAGCCGATCGTGAGCCGGGTGCGCGCCGCTGTGCCGGAAGCCGACATCCTTGTCGCCGACGACAACAGCCCTGACGGCACCGGCAAGATCGCCGACGAGCTCGCCTCGGCCGATGACCAGGTCCAGGTGCTGCACCGCAAGGGCAAGGAAGGGCTGGGCGCGGCCTATCTCGCGGGCTTCCGCTGGGGCATCGAGCACGGTTACGGCGTGCTCGTGGAGATGGACGCCGACGGCTCCCACCAGCCCGAGGAGCTGCCCCGTCTGCTCACCGCGCTCAAGGGTGCCGACCTGGTGCTCGGTTCCCGCTGGGTGCCGGGCGGGCGGGTGGTCAACTGGCCCAAGTCCAGGGAAATGATCTCCCGCGGCGGCAGTACGTACTCCCGGCTCCTCCTCGGGCTGCGGACCAGGGACGTCACGGGTGGCTACCGGGCTTTCCGCGCCGAGACCCTGGAGGGCATCGGCCTCGACCAGGTCGCCTCGCAGGGCTACTGCTTCCAGGTCGACCTGGCCCGTCGCGCCATCGACGCCGGGTATCACGTCGTCGAGGTCCCCATCACCTTCGTGGACCGCGAGATCGGCGACTCGAAGATGAGCCGCGACATCCTGGTCGAGGCGCTCTGGCGGGTCACCTCCTGGGGTGTCACCTCCCGTACGAACCGGGTCCTCGGCCGCAAGGCGACCTGAGCCACCGAAGGCGGCGGGCGTCGGTCCGCCGCTCGTGATCACCCCCATACGCCGATCGGACGCCTGTACGGGCACACTGGGGACCATGACGACCGGCACACCGCCCCAGACCGCCCCCAGGCGCTCACGCGCCCGTACCTTCGTCCCCCTCGCCATCGCCGCCTGGGCGGTGCTGGAGATCTGGCTGCTCACCGTCGTGGCCGATACAGCGGGCGGGTTCACCGTGCTGCTGCTCCTGGTGGCGGGGATCGTGCTCGGGGCCGCGGTGATGAAGCGGGCCGGCCGCCGGGCCTTCCGCAATCTCACCGAGACGCTCCAGCAGATGCCGGGGCAGCCCGGGGCCGCCGCTCCGCAGGCCGCACCCTCGGGCGGCAAGGGCAACGGCTTCCTGATGCTGGCCGGGCTGCTGCTGATGATTCCGGGGATCATCTCGGACGTGGCGGGGCTTCTGCTGCTCGTGCCGCCGGTCCGTTCGATGACGGGCCGGTACGCGGAGCGGTCGCTGGAGCGCCGCATGCGCGCCGCGAACTCCGGCGGCCTCTCCGACGCCTTCCAGCAGGCCCGTATTCACCGGCCGGACGGAAAGATCGTGCAGGGTGAGGTCATCCGCCAGGAAGGCACACAGCCGGGTTCCCGCCCCGACGAGGGCCCCCGGCCGCCGCTGACCCCCTGATACCGGACCGTGACGCGACAGAGCCGCGGGCTGTGACACACGCTCGGTGTGTCACAGCCCGCGGCTCTGTCGTATTGCGGTGTTACGCGGTCAGGCAGACTTCCTGCTGTCCCGCGGATGCACGGCGATGTTCATGGCTCCGGAGCGCAGAACCGCCAGCCTCTCGGCCAGCACCTCCTCCAGCTCCTCGCGTGTGCGCCGCTCCATGAGCATGTCCCAGTGCGTACGCGCAGGCTTGCCCTTCTTCTCCTCGGGGCCATCCCCGTCCACCAGGAGTGCCATGGCGCCGCACGCCTTGCACTCCCACTCCGGCGGAATTTCCGCCTCTACCGAGAACGGCATCTCAAATCGATGTCCGTTCTCGCATGCGTACTCCACCGCCTGGCGCGGGGCCAGATCGATGCCGCGGTCCGTCTCGTAGCTGGTAACCACGAGTCGCGTGCCGCGGAGAGCTCGCTCACTCATGAATCGTGCCTCCCGGGCTTGTCGCCCACAGGACAGGTGTCGCTGTCGTCGTCATCCGGTCAACGTTCGGTCGGCGGTAAAGATTCCCGTTGCCGGTCATGCGTCGCCCGTCGTGCCGCTGCTTTATCAGGTTTCCCAGGGTCCAAGTACCCGCCAATGCCCGGTTTGTCACATCTGGCGGAAGTTGTCACCCAACGGTTTGGCTTCTTCCGCTCGCAGTAACGGTCCTCCGGGCAGGCCAAAGGCGTACACTACCGGCCTTTCACTTCAACGTCTAAATCCGTTCCGGAACGGGATTCCCCGCAGCCGCCACGGCCTGTCGGATCGGCACCCTCGCGAGCAGTACGGAACCGACCACGAAGAAGATCACCAACGAGATGATCGCATCCCGATAGCTCCCGGTCAGCTGATACGCGAGACCGAACACCAGTGGCCCAAGCCAGCTCAGTCCGCGGTCGCTCATCTCGTACGCGGAGAAGTACTCGGCCTCCTTGCCGTGCGGCACCAGATGGGAGAACAGCGAGCGCGACAGCGCCTGGCTGCCGCCGAGCACCAGACCGATCGCCGAGGCCAGCAGATAGAAGAAGACCGGCGTGTCGGCGGGCAGGAAATAGCCGGCGACGAGAATCAGCGTCCAGACGACGAGTGAGCCCAGGATCGTGCGCTTCGCGCCGTACACCCGCGCCAGTCGGCCCATCCCCAGCGCTCCGGCCACCGCGAGCACCTGCACCAGCAGCACGGCCGTGATCAGCGTCGTCTGGTCGAGGCCCAGCTCCTCGGAGCCGTATACCGAGGCCTGGGAGATCACCGTCTGCACGCCGTCGTTGTAGACGAGGTACGCCAGCAGGAAGGAGAGCGTCAGAGGATGGCGGCGCATGTCGCGCAGGGTGGCCATCAGCTGCCGCCACCCCGAGCCGACCGCCCCCTCGCCGCCCGGCGTCACCCGCCGGTCGCGCAGCCGTCGCAGTGGTACGACGGTGAAGGCGCCCCACCAGACGCCCGCCGATGCGAGACAGATCCGCACCGCGTCGGACTCGGAGAGGCCGAAGGAGTCGTGGCCCGTGTACAGGACCAGATTCAGGATGAGGACGAGTGCACCCGAGGTGTATCCGAACGCCCAGCCGCGCGACGAGACCGCGTCCCGTTCGTCCGGTCCGGCGATCTGAGGCAGGTAGGCGTTGTAGAGCACCATCGACACCGAGATCGAGGCGTTCGCCACGATCAGCAGGAACGCGCCCAGCAGATAGCGGTGGCCGTCCAGGAAGAACATGCCGGTGGTCGCGGCGGCCCCCACATAGGCGGCGGCCGCCAGCAGCGGCTTCTTCCGCCCCGTACGGTCCGCGGCGGCGCCCACGACCGGCATGACGATCACCGCGACCACGACGGACACGGAGACCGCGTAGGCGAACAGCGAACCTGCGCGCACCGGTATGCCGAGCGGATGCACGAAACCGTCGGCGTCGGCGGCCGCCTTGGCGACCGACGTCAGATAGGGGCCGAGGAATACCGTCAGGACGCTCGTCGAATAGACGGAGCAGGCGAAGTCGTAGAAATACCAGCCGTGTTGTTCACGTCTGCGGCTCGCGGCATCGGCGGAACCCGTCGTGAGTCCAGTCGGCTCAGCGGTGTCCGCGGTCTCGGCGCTCAACCCGCACCCCCTCGTCTCTCCCCGTGGAGACCTCGCACGGCCGGCGTCAGGCCCAGGCCCCCCGCTCGCTCAGCACCGTACGCAGCGTCTCGATGTGATCGGTCATGATGCCATCCACACCGAGATCGAGGAGCGCTGCCATCCGCTCGGGTTCGTTCACCGTCCAGACGTGCACCTGGAGTCCGCGTGCGTGTGCCTCGCGTACGAAGCGCCGGTCGACCACCCGGACGCCGTTCTGGCTCTCCGGTACCTGCGCGCACACCGCGCCGGCCCGCAGCGCCGCCGGAATTCCGTACGAGCGCAGCCGCAGGCCCAGCACGCCGCGGACGCCGTAGGAGGTGGCGAGCCGGGGCCCGGCGAGACGGTGGGCCCTGGCGACCCGGGTCTCCGAGAACGAGCCGACGCACACCCGGTCCCAGGCATCCGCCCGGCGGATCAGCTCGACCAGTGGGACCAGGGCGGACTCGGCCTTGATGTCGACGTTCCAGCGGGCTTCGGGGAACGTCTCCAGCAGCTCCTCGAACAGCGGCAGCGGCTCCCTGCCCGCCACTCTGGCCTGCCGCACCTCGCTCCATGCCAGCTCGGCTATCCGGCCCCGGGCGTCCGTCACCCGGTCCAGAGTGGCGTCGTGGAAGGCCACCAGACGGCCGTCCGCCGTGGTGTGCACATCGGTCTCGAAGTAGCGGTACCCGGCATCGGCGGCCCGGCGGAACGCGGCCGTGGTGTTCTCGATCCCGTCCGCGGCACCGCCTCGATGGGCGAAGGGGATCGTCGCGGGATGGTCCAGATAGGGGTGGCGTGCGGAGGTCACTGCGGCAGTATGGCCTGCTCCGTTATCCGGGCGGTGACGGTGGTGTCGACGCCGTCCGACTCGGATGCGACGGCGGCCTCGTCATCGGACCCGGCGGCGGCCGCTGTTGCCGGCTTCGCGCCGATCGCGAAGAAGCGCAGGAAGAACTGGGCGAGCGGGCCGATGGCCAGGGCGTAGAGCACCGTGCCCGCGCCGAGCGAGCCGCCGAGCACGAAGCCGGTCACCACGACTGCCACCTCGATCAGAGTGCGCACGAGCCGGATGGAGCGGCCGGTACGCAGATGCAGGCCGGTCATGAGCCCGTCGCGCGGTCCCGGGCCGAACTGCGCCGCGATGTACAGCCCCGTCGCGACACCGTTGACCACGATGCCGGCGACCATCACGGCGATCTGCGCGGCGAGGCCGTGCACATCGGGCACGAGGGCCAGCGTGCCGTCCATGGCGACGCCGATGGCGAAGACATTGGAGACGGTGCCGAGGCCGGGACGCTGTCTGATCGGTATCCACAGCAGGAGAACGGCGGCGCCGACGATGATCGAGACGACCCCGATGGACAGTCCGGTGCGCTCGGCGAGTCCCTGGTGCAGCACCCCCCAGGGTTCGAGGCCGAGACCGGCGCGGACCAGGAGCGCCGAGCTCGCCCCGTACAGCGCAAGGCCGACGTACAGCTGAATCAGCCTTCGAGTGAGGTGCGTCCCGCGAGGGACAGGGGTGATGGACAAGAAGTGCCCCCTGGAGTGGTGGTAGTGGACTGCCGCATGTCACTCTGTGGCAGGGGATTGGCTGCCAACTATGGCCAATCCGAGGAAGGTGGACTGATTTTCATGGCGCAGTGGACTTCGGCAGTCGGTGCGGCACAGCTCGCCCGGCAGCTCCAGGCCCAACAGCCCCGGCCCGCCGGCCCGGGTGCCCGCAGGCCGCCCGCCTATCGTGCGCTGGCCGACGGAGTCCGTCTGCTTGTCCTCGAAGGCCGGGTGCCGGTGGCCGCCCGGCTCCCCTCCGAGCGTGAACTGGCGCTCGCCCTGTCCGTCAGCCGTACCACCGTCGCCGCCGCGTACGAGGCCCTGCGGACCGAGGGGTTCCTGGAGTCCCGCCGGGGTGCCGGCAGCTGGACCGCCGTGCCCGCGGGCAATCCGCTGCCCGCACGCGGTCTGGAACCGCTTCCCCCGGAGTCGCTCGGTTCGATGATCGACCTGGGCTGCGCCTCGCTGCCCGCTCCTGAACCGTGGCTGACCCGGGCGGTCCAGGGCGCCCTGGAGGAGCTGGCACCGTACGCCCACACCCACGGCGACTACCCGGCCGGTCTGCCCGCGCTGCGGCAGATGATCGCCGACCGCTACACCGAGCGCGGCATCCCGACCATGCCCGAACAGATCATGGTCACCACCGGGGCGATGGGCGCGATCGACGCGATCTGCCACCTCTTCGCGGGCCGCGGCGAACGGATCGCGGTGGAGTCCCCGAGCTACGCCAACATCCTGCAGCTGATGCGGGAGGCGGGCGCCCGGCTGGTGCCGGTGGCGATGGAGGAGGGGCTCGGCGGCTGGGACATGAACCGGTGGCGGCAGGTACTGCGGGACGCGGCGCCGCGGCTCGCCTACGTCGTCGCCGACTTCCACAACCCCACCGGTGCGCTGGCCGACGAGGACCGGCGCCGTGACCTGGTGGAAGCCGCCCGCTCCGCCGGTACGGTCCTGGTCGTCGACGAGACCATGAACGAGCTGTATCTCGACGCCGATGTGCAGATGCCGCGCCGGGTCTGCGCCTTCGATCCGGCGGGCTCCACCGTGCTCACCGTCGGATCGGCGAGCAAGGCCTTCTGGGCCGGCATGCGGATCGGCTGGGTGCGCGCCGCCCCGGATGTGATCCGCAGCCTGGTGGCCGCCCGCGCCTACGCCGACATGGGGACGCCCGTCCTTGAGCAGATCGCCGTCAACTGGCTGATGCGTACCGGCGGCTGGGAGCAGGCCGTGCAGGTCAGGCGCGAACAGGCGCGGGAGAACCGGGACTCGCTCGTCGCCGCGGTCCGCCGGGAGCTGCCGGACTGGGAGTTCTCGGTTCCGCGCGGTGGTCTGACCCTCTGGGTGCGTACCGGCGGTCTCTCCGGCTCCCGGCTCGCTGTGGCGGGGGAGCGGGTCGGCGTACGCGTTCCCTCCGGCCCCCGGTTCGGTGTCGACGGCGCCTTCGAGGGGTACGTACGGCTGCCGTTCACGGTCGCCGGGCCGGTCGCGGACGAAGCGGCGGTACGGCTCGCGGCGGCGGCGCAGCTGGTGGGTTCGGGGGCGGTCGCGGGAGTGGAGGCGCCGCGGACGTTCGTCGCCTGAGCAGCCCTGTGCCGTCCGTTCAGTCGCCGACCACCATGCTCTCCACGGCCACGGCCACGGCCGCTGTCACGGTGCGCGGCGTCGCCGGGTCAGGGACGCTCGCCCCGACCGGTGCGGTCTCCTCGGCCGGCGCCTGCAGCCCGGGGAGCAGACCGAGGACCGCCTGCCGCTGCGCCTCGCTGGTCGCCTCGTCGTACGGATCAGGTGTGGCCGGGACCTGAAGCCGCAGTACGGGACCGGTGCCGAGCCGCGCGTACCCCCGGCCGGGCGGGACGTCCGGTGTCGGCGTTGTGTGCGGCTCCGTGCCGAGCACCGACTCGACCTGGTCGCGGGAACAGTGGCCGAGCACGGCCCGGGCTCTGGTGTGGGTCCGTACGGTCTCGCCGAGGGTGTCCAGGCTGTCGAACTGATCTGCCATGACGACGGTGACGTTGGCCGCCCTGCCGTGCCGCAGCGGCACCTGGAGCAGCTCCTGGGGGTCGGGCTTGCCGTCGGCGGCCGCCAGGTGGCCGAGGACGCTGGGCCGGTCCAGCAGGATCCAGAGCGGGCGCTTGATGTCGTCGGGGGCGGGGTGGCCGGACTGCCGGGCCCGGTTCGCCGCGATCAGCCGTCGCTCCGTCTCGTGGGCTGCCCACTCCAGGGCCGCCAGCGCGCCGGCCAGGCCGCACTCCACCGCCAGTACGCCGTCGCGCCCGGTCATGCAGGCGTACTCACCGGTTCCGCTGCCTTCGATGATCAGGATGTCGCCGTGCTGGAGCGCCTGCAGGGCGATGGAGCGCATCAGCGTGGTGGTACCGCTGCCGGGCTGTCCGACGACCAGCAGATGCGGCTCGGTGGAGCGGGCGCCGGTCCGCCAGACGACCGGGGGTGCGTCACGGGTCTGGTCGCCGTCGTTCACCGGAACGGTGCGCTGCACCGCGTCGCCGTCGGTGAAACCCAGCACGGTCTCGCCGGGGGCGGTGACGAAGCGCTGGGCCCCGATCGAGGTGGGCAGGGCGTCGAGCACGGTCATGACGAGCCGATTGCCCTCCTCGTCCCAGGCGAAGTGGTACTCGCGGCCACGGCCCGACTTTGCGTGGAGCAGCTGCTCGATCCGGATGCGGGAGGCGGCTTCGCCGTCGGTGAAGTAAGCGGGATACGTCACCTGGAGACGTGTCAGGCGCCCGTTGCCGTCGAACTCGTAACCGCTGAAGACCTTGTCCCAGTCGCCGCCGTGGGCGAACAGCGGACTTGGGTCGTCGGCCACGGAGAAGTACGGCACGAGTGCCTCGTACAGGGACCGCAACCGCCCGGTCTGCGCCTCGTCGGGGCCGGTCTTCGCGGGAGTCCGCTCCCGGCCCTTCCATGCGGCTGCGCCCATCACCGTGACCAGGGCGAGCACGGACCCGTACGGGATGAGCGCGACCACGAATACGCAGGCCGCGACGGAGAACAGCGTCGGACCACGCTTGTCCTTGGGCGTCGCGGCCCACTTCTGCCGTCCGGCTCCGGCCAGCAGTCGCAGACCACGAGTGATCATGATCAGCGGATGGAGGACGTCGGTGGCGTTGTCGGCGGCCGTGCGCGCGAACTCGCGACTGCGAGTGATCGAGGCGCTGCCGCTGCTCAGAATGCGGGGGAGTGGTCGCCGGGCCACGTCGGTCTCCTGACGGGGTGGGAGTGGTGGCGGAGGGTCAGAACTTGATCCCGCCCAAGAGGCCGGCGAGACTCGCGCCGCCCGCGGTGATGCTCGGTGCGATGGCGGTGCCTGCCAGATAGAAGCCGAACATGGCAGTGACGACGGCGTGCGATGCCTTGAGGCCGTCCTTCCTGAAGAACAGAAAGACGATGATGCCGAGGATGACTACGCCTGACATGGACAGGATCATGAGAGGTTCTCCTGGTTAGGGGACAGTCACCATGAGTCCTTCCAGGTTCACCGGAAGTATCTATACGATAAAAGCTGCATGTGGGTGAAAAGTCTGTATTTTCACCTGATTGGCCCATGTGGGAGTGCCGACAGGACGGAAACCTTGATGTCACGCGCTGTTCCGGCCGTCACCGGACGTGATCTCTGGACATGGGTGGACCGGGTCATGTGCGCGGTTGAGCAGTACTCTGTCGATTCACTCGTACGGCCCCGACGCCGTACGCCCCAGCAGGTCGACAGTGTGAAAACGGTTGATGGAAGGCGGTCCGTCCGATGAGCGAAACCCCCGATCCCGAGGTGGTCGAGCTGGCGACGAAGGTCTTCGATCTGGCCCGCCGCGGTGGGACCGAAGCGCTCGTGGCCTACGTCGACGCGGGTGTTCCCGCGAACCTCACCAATGACCGGGGCGATTCGCTGCTGATGCTTGCCGCCTATCACGGGCACACCGCCACGGTCACCGCCCTCGTCGGCCGTGGCGCCGACCCGGACCGGGCCAACGACCGCGGACAGACACCGCTCGCCGGAGCCGTTTTCAAGGGCGAGGACGCGGTGATCGAGGCGCTGCTCGCAGCAGGGGCCGACCCGGCGGCCGGAACACCCTCCGCACTGGACACTGCACGCATGTTCGGTAAGGCCGACCTGCTGGAACTCTTCGGCTCCCGCTGACCGGGTACGCCGTAAATGTGGTCGCGGTGGCGAAATGGCTGGGTCATCATGACGTCGCGGGCCCGGTTCGGGCCACCGACGAGAGGCAGAGGAAGATGGTCTACACCAAGCAGAAGACGGCGGTCGGCCGATCATGTTGCTGCGCGGCGTAGTGCCCCACCCGGCACTTGGAACTGCACAGTCCCGGTTGCGTCGACAGCTTGATGTGAGGCTTTTTCCATGTTTGATCCGTTCATAGCGCCGAGCGGCACCCTGCTCGGCCTGCTGCAGAGGGGCCGTGGCGACGGCACGCTCCACGCGCTCGCCGCACCACGCCCCGAGGCCCTGGCGGCTCTCAACCACTGCGTCCTGAGCGATCCGCGTCACGACTGGCAGGTGGAGAACCGCTCGCTCTACTACGCACGCCTGTATCTCGACCTCGACGGCGGTATCGAAGAGATCGAGCGCCATCTGTGCGATCCCGACGACCACCTCGACACCGACGACTCACGCACCGGGCTGGCTCTCGCCGTGCTCGGCCACCTCGCCTCGTACGGACGGGACGACGCCCTGGCCCTGCTGCGGCGGTACGCCGCGACCGGGGCCAACTGGGCCTGGGCCCTCGACGAGCTCGCCCTGCGTGACGACGACGCAGGGCTCCGAGCCCTCGCCGTACCCGTGCTCGGCCGGTTCCCGGCCACCGAGGAGGGCGCCGCCGAGCTGGCCGCCGCCGTACGGGACGCCTTTGAACCCCGCCCCTGGCGGCTCTGGGCGGACGACCCGCGCGAAGAGGTCGGCGCCAGGGTCAGGGCCGCCTCCGAACAGGGCTCCTTCGACCGCTGGCAGCGGCAGATGCGGCCCGGCGGCCCCCGCCCCGGCTGGAGCGTCCAGGCCGTCCTCGACTGGGCCCAGCAGGGACTCGAACGCGGCAGCATCCTCCATGTCCCGGCCGCCCGCTGCCTCACCGCCGTCGCCGGACCCGAGGACCGGTCCACGATCACCGAGGCCGCCCGCAGCGGCCCGGAAGGCGCACGCTGCGCCGCCCTGCACTTTCTGGCCGAGGCCAGGGATCCTGCCGTGCTCGACCTGATCGAGATCGCGGCGGTCGGCGCCTCGCGCACCGTCGCCGACGCGGCTGTCGCCGCCTTCGAGCGGATGTGCGGCGACGCGGCGGTGGAGCGCGCCAGGCGCTGGGCCCGACGGCCCGACGCGCTCGGCGCCTCCGCGGCCGGTGTGCTCGCCTGCCGGGGCGGTGCCCAGGACGCCTCACTGGTCCTCGGAGCACTCCGCGAGGCCGTGCGGGGCGAAGGCCCGGACGCACCACGCCTGTGGACCCTCGTCGACGGCACGGGCAGGCTGGGCATCGCCTGTGCGGCCCCCGTACTGCGCCACGTCTACCGGGAGACGTCCTCCTCGCACCTGCGCGGCCGAGCGGCCCGCGCACTGGCCGTGACCGACCCCTCCTTCGCCACCGGATTCGCCGTCGAATGCCTGTGGGACTGCGAGGAGACCACCCGCGAAGTCGCCGCACTCCACGCCGAGACCGGCGACATCAGGGTCGCCGAGCGACTGCGCCGACTCGCCGCGGACCCGGCCGAGGAGGCCGAGGTGCAGACAGCGGTACGCAGCAGGATCGGGCCCGACACCCCAGCGGTCTGACCGGAGTACGCACAGCGGCGCGCGTCGGGGGCGCGCGGTGCGAACGGGCGAGCAGCGCGTCGGGGGCGCGCTCGGCTCAAACGCTCATGGGACGTTCCCCGGGCGGAAAGATCCAAGTCGGCCCGGACACGTCCGGCGTGGCGACAACACAGGTATGCGTGTCGTCATCGTCACCGAGTCCTTCCCGCCCGATATCAACGGCGTGGCCCACTGCACCCTGCAGACGGCCCGGCATCTCGCCGGCCGCGGCCACGACCCGCTCGTCGTCGCCCCGGCCACGGCCGGCGCGACGACCACATCCCGTTCGGACCACTCCGACGCCTTCGAAGCCGACGCACCGTGCCCCGTGGTGCGGGTCCCCTCACTTCCCCTGCCCGGCTATCCCCAGGTCCGGGTGGCACTTCCGAGCCGGCGGCTGACGGCCGCCCTCACCGCGCACCGCGCCGAACTCGTCCATCTGGCAGGACCCTTCGTGCTCGGCGCACGGGGCATGGCAGCCGCGACCAGGCTCGGGCTGCCGACCGTGGCCGTCTACCAGACCGACCTGGCCGGCTACGCACGCACGTATCTCGGCACCGGCGAGAACACCGCCTGGCGCCGGATGCGCGCCGTGCACAGCGCCGCCGACCGCACGCTCGCCCCGTCCACCGCCGCCGTCCGCGACCTCATCGAACACGGCGTGCCCCGGGTACGGCTGTGGCCACGCGGCGTCGACACCGCACGATTTCGGCCCGGACTGCGGGACGAGGCACTGCGCCGCCGTCTCGCCCCCGGCAGGGAGCGGATCGTCGGGTACGTCGGACGGCTCGCCCCGGAGAAACACGTCGAACTCCTCGCCGGGGCCTGCGCGATACCCGGGGTCCGGGTCGTGGTCGTCGGGGACGGCCCCAGTGATGCATCGCTGCGGACCGCCCTGCCCGGCGCGGTCTTCCTCGGCCGCAGGACAGGGGACGACCTCGCCCGGTTCTGCGCCTCGCTCGACATGTTCGTGCACACAGGGCCGTACGAGACGTTCTGCCAGACGGTGCAGGAGGCCATGGCCTCCGGAGTACCCGTGATCGCCCCGGCGGCGGGCGGACCGCTCGACCTCGTCGACCACGGGCGGACCGGGCTGCTGGTCCCGCCGCTCGACACCGGTGCCGTGGCGGCGGCAGTCGGCGCACTCGCCGCGGACCCCGCGCTCGCGGCGGCCTACGGCGCCACCGGCCGGGCCACGGTCGAGGGCCGGACGTGGCAGGCCGTGGGTGATCAACTCCTGGACCACTACGACGAGGTGCTGCGCGACCGGACGGCGGTGGCGGCATGACCGACTGCGAACAGCGGACGGTCATCGTCCGGCTGGCGAACTTCATCACCCCGTCGTCGGGCGGACTGCGTACCGCCCTTGACGAACTCGGCCGCGGCTATCTCGCGGCCGGGCACGAGCCGGTGCTCATCGTTCCCGGCGACACACGGAGCGACGAGCGTACGGAGCAGGGGAGGGTGATCACGCTCCCCGGGCCGGTCCTGCCGGGCAGCGGAGGCTACCGCGTACTGGCAGGCCGGCGCAGCCTCCGCCACCTCCTGGAAACGCTGCGGCCCGACCGTCTTGAGGTCTCCGACCGGACCACGCTGCGATGGACGGGGGAGTGGGCGCGCCGTGCCAGGGTGCCCGCCGTGATGGTCTCCCACGAGACGGCCGACGGGGTGCTGCGCACCTGGGGCGTCCCGGCCGGCGCGGCCGGACGTACGGCCGACCGCCTCAACGCGCGCAGCGCCCACGCGTACACGCGGATCGTGTGCACCACGCAATGGGCGGAGCGCGAGTTCCTGCGCATCGGCGCCCGCAATGTGGTGCGCGCCCCGCTCGGCGTGGACCTGCGGCGCTGCCGCCCCCACCGGCGCAGTACGGTGCTGCGCGCCCGGCACCTGCACGGCCGGGACGTGCTGCTTCTGCTGTGCTCGCGGCTCTCGGTCGAGAAACGCCCCGGCCGGGCCCTGGAGACGATTGCCGAGCTGCGGCGTCGGGGGGTGCGCGCGGCGCTGGTCGTCGCGGGCGACGGGCCACTGCGTGCGGGCCTGGAGGGCAGAGCTCGGGCGCAGCGGCTGCCGGTCGAATTCCTGGGCCATGTGCGGGACCGGGAGACTCTGGCGGATCTGCAGGCGGCGGCCGACATCTGCCTGGCGCCCGGACCCGCCGAGACGTTCGGCCTGTCGGCCCTGGAGGCACTGGCCTGCGGCACCCCGGTGGTGGCGAGCGCGAGTTCCGCGCTGCCGGAGGTGATCGGCGGTGCCGGAGTGGCCGCCGCGGACACGGGTGAGGCGTTCGCCGCCGCGGTACGGGAGCTGCTCGGGCGCCCGCAGGACGGGCGTCGCGCCGAGGCGAGGCAGCGGGCCGAGCTCTTCGGCTGGGACCGCTCGGTGGCCGCGTTCCTGGCCGCGCACGATGTGCCGGACCGGGGAGGGGTTGCGGGGGTACGGACATGAAGGGGGCGTCGGTGCTGTCAGGCATCCCGGGGCCGCACGCTTCCACTGCGTCGACCGAGGCGGCGCTGCGGAGCGCGCTGGCCGCCGTACAGCCGGCCGGTGCGCCGGCCGGCGGGGAACAGGCCGTGCCGTCCGGGACGTTGTCCGTGCCGCGAGTCAGTATGGAGGGATGACCGGACGCTGGGATTTCTGGATCGACCGTGGCGGGACATTTACCGACGTCGTGGGCCGGGATCCCGATGGGCACCTGGTCACCCGCAAGCTGCTCTCCCACGACCCGGACCGCTATCGCGACGCCGCCGTGGCCGGAATCCGGTCGCTGCTGGGCCTCGGCCCCACCGGCCCGGTCCCCGCCGACCGGGTCGGCACGGTGAAGATCGGCACGACGGTCGCCACCAACGCCCTGCTGGAGCGGCGCGGTGAGCGGACCGTCCTGGTCATCACGGAAGGCTTCCGCGACGCGCTGCGCATCGCGTACCAGAACCGGCCGAGACTCTTCGACCGCCGCATCCTGCTGCCCGAGGCCGTGTACGAGCGGGTGATCGAGGTCCCCGAGCGGATCGATGCCCAGGGCCGGGTCGTCACACCGCTCGACCGGGATGCGGTGGCCGAGCGACTGATGGCGGCCCGGGCCGACGGACTGCGCAGCGCGGCGGTCGTCCTGATGCACGGCTACCGCCACCCCGGACACGAGAGCGCCGTGGCCGCCGCAGCCCGCGAGGCCGGCTTCACCCAGGTGAGCTGCTCGCACGAGGTGAGCGCGCTGATAAAGCTCGTACCACGCGGCGACACCACCGTCGTCGACGCCTATCTCTCGCCGATCCTGCGCCGGTACGTCGACGAGGTCGCCCGCGAACTCGACGGCATCCGGCTGATGTTCATGCAGTCCAACGGCGGGCTGCGCGAAGCCTCCCACTTCCGGGGCAAGGACGCGGTGCTCTCCGGCCCCGCCGGTGGCGTGGTCGGCATGGCCCGTACGTCCGGACAGGCCGGATTCGACCGGGTCATCGGCTTCGACATGGGCGGCACCTCCACCGATGTGTCGCACTACGCGGGCGAGTTCGAGCGCGAACTGGGCACTCAGGTGGCCGGTGTGCGGATGCGCGCCCCCATGATGAACATCCACACCGTCGCCGCCGGCGGCGGCTCCGTCCTGCACTTCGACGGCCAGCGCTACCGCGTCGGCCCGGACTCGGCGGGCGCGATCCCCGGCCCGGCCTGCTACCGCCGCGGCGGGCCGCTGACCGTCACCGACGCCAATGTGATGCTCGGCCGGGTCCAGTCCGCGCACTTCCCGGCCGTCTTCGGACCGGACGGCAACCTTCCACTTGACGCGGATCTCGTCCGTGAGCGCTTCGACGCGCTTGCCGAGGACGTGGCGCGCGCCACCGGAATGCGGCGCACGGCGGCCGAGGTCGCCGCCGGGTTCCTGGAGATCGCCGTGCTCAACATGGCGAACGCGGTCAAGAAGATCTCCGTGCAGCGCGGACACGACATCACCCGCTACGCCCTGACCGGCTTCGGCGGCGCCGGAGGCCAGCACGTCTGCGCCGTTGCCGACGCCCTGGGCATCGACACGGTCCTCGTACCGCCCCTGGCCGGCGTGCTCTCCGCGTACGGCATCGGTCTCGCCGACGCCACCGCGATGCGTGAACAGTCCGTCGAGGCGGAACTGAACGAGGCGACCCGTACCGCGCTGGGCGAACTCTGCGACGAACTCGCCGCCCGCACTCGCGCCGAACTGCGCGCCGACGCCATCCCCGACAGCGCGATCAGCACGCACGCCCGCGTGCTCCTGCGCTACGCCGGTACGGACTCGAGCCTGCCCGTCGGCCTGGACAGCGCACCCGCCATGGCCGAGGCGTTCACCGAGGAGCACCGCGCACGCTACGCGTTCACCATGGACAAACCCCTGGTCGTCGAGGCGGTGTCGGTCGAGGCGATCGGAACGGCGGGACAGCACGAACCGCGCCCGGCCGACCGCACACCCCATGAGAGCGCAGAACCTCAACCGCACGACACCGTAAGGATGTTCGCCGGCGGCCGATGGCAGGACACCCCGCTCCACCGGCGCGAGGAACTACACCCTGCGGACACCGTGACCGGCCCTGCCGTGATCGCAGAGGCGGATGCCACCACTGTCGTCGCCCCGGGCTGGCAGGCCGCTCTCGCCGGCACCGGCCATCTGCTGCTCACCAGGGTCAGCCCGCGCCCGGACCGCACGGCCGTCGGTACCCGGGTCGACCCCGTCATGCTGGAGGTCTTCAACAACCTCTTCATGTCGATCGCCGAACAGATGGGCGTGCGCCTGGAGAACACGGCCCACTCCGTCAACATCAAGGAGCGGCTCGACTTCTCCTGCGCCCTCTTCGACGCGGACGGCAATCTGATCGCCAATGCCCCGCACATTCCCGTGCACCTCGGTTCGATGGGGGAGTCGATCAAAGAGGTGCTGAGGCGCAACAGTGGCGTGATGCGGCCGGGCGATGTATACGCCATCAACGATCCGTACCACGGGGGCACGCATCTGCCCGATGTGACCGTTGTGACACCCGTGTTCGACGAGACCAGTGGTGAGAAGCCGCAGCTGCGCTTCCTTGTGGCCTCACGTGGACACCACGCCGAGATCGGCGGCATCACCCCCGGCTCCATGCCCGCCTTCAGCCGCACCATCCACGAGGAAGGAGTGCTGTTCGACAACTGGCTGCTGGTACGGGACGGCAGACTCCGCGAGGCCGAGACGCGCGAGCTGCTCACCACCGCCGCGTACCCCTCCCGCGACCCGGACACCAACATCGCCGATCTGCGCGCCCAGATCGCCGCCAATGAGAAGGGGATCGCCGAACTCCGGCGCATGGTCGAACAGTTCGGGTCCGAGGCCGTAGCCGCGTACATGGGACACGTACAGGACAACGCAGAGGAGTCCGTCCGCCGGATCATCGCCGAACTGCACGACGGCGCCTACCGCTACGAGACCGACAACGGCGCGGTCATCGAGGTCACCCTCACCGTGGACAAGGCCACCCGCAGCGCAGTCGTCGACTTCACCGGCACCTCACCGCAGCAGCCGGGTAACTTCAACGCACCGAAATCCGTGGTGATGGCGGCGGTCCTGTACGTCTTCCGGACCCTGGTCGCGGACGACATCCCGCTCAACAGTGGCTGCCTCAAGCCCCTGGAGGTCAGAATTCCGGAGGGCTCCATGCTGTCCCCCGTCCATCCGGCGGCCACCGTGGCGGGAAACGTGGAGACGTCCCAGGCCGTCACCGGTGCTCTGTACGCGGCGCTCGGTATCCAGGCCGAAGGGTCGGGCACCATGAACAACCTCACTTTCGGCAACGAACGGGTCCAGTACTACGAGACCGTGGCGAGCGGCTCGGGCGCGGGCGACGGCTTCGACGGCGTCGACGCCGTACAGACCCATATGACCAACTCCCGCCTCACCGACCCCGAAGTCCTCGAATGGCGCTACCCCGTGCTGCTGGAGAGCTTCCGGGTACGGGACGGCAGCGGGGGTGCGGGGCGTTGGCACGGCGGCTGCGGTGTGGAGCGGAGAATCCGCTTCCTCGAACCCGTGACCCTGGCGCTGCTCTCCGGCCACCGCCGGGTCCGGCCGTACGGCATGGCGGGCGGTGAACCCGGCGCGCTGGGTGAGCAGCACATCGAGCGCTCCGACGGCGGGGCGGTCACACCACTGCGCGGCTGTGACACGGCCGAGCTGGAGCGGGGGGACGTACTCGTGCTCCGCACACCGGGCGGCGGGGGCTACGGAGCCCCGGAGCCGGGCCGCAACGACCGCCCGGAACGCGCCGGGGAACGGCTGTGAAGTCGGCGCCGGCCGGCTCCGGGCAAGGGGTCGCTTCTGCGCCGTTTCGACCGTTGTCAGTGTGAGGACCTAATCTGTGCAGCGTGACTTCGCCTGCCTACACGGACAACGCTGCGCCCCAGCTCAGCGCGGGGCCGCGGCCTGCCCCGGGCCCGGCCGCCGACGAGGGGCTCTCGCGGCGGCTGCGCGCGCTCGCCTGCACGGCGCCACTGCACGACCTCGATGTGCGCAAGGCGAATCTGGCCGGCGAGTACACCGTCTACGCGATGGCCGAGGTCGCACTCGCCGCAATCGACCACGTCACCCTCAACATGGACTTCGATACGGGTGCCGATCACGACCAGATAGTGACCAGACTGCTTCCCCGCGTCGCCGCGCAGGCCCCGCGCCGCCCGGCCGCCGAGCACGAGCGGGTCGCCCGATGGGTGCTGGAGAACCTGATCAATGTCGGCAGCGTCGACCGCGGATTCCGTGCGGTGTACGGCACTTTCGGCTCCGATGGGGTGTATGTCCGCCGAGATTATGACTTCAAGCTGATCGAAGAGGTCCCGGGATACGGCGGCACCGTCTATCTCCGGGCCACCGACGAGGCGGTCAACGTTCTGGTCGGCGCCCTCGACACGGACGTCACCAGCGCTCAGATCGCCGCCGAGGTGAAGCTGGAGGTCCTCATCAGCCGGGGCCGCCTGGCGGACGCACAGCTCGCCGCCGAGCAGGCCCGCTACCGCACCGTGCAGTACGCGGAGACCCTCCGCAAGACGCTGGAGGCCACCCGGCGCAACGTCCGGGCCGTCGACTGGCTCAACGCGGTACCCGACATGATCGCCGAAGCGCTTGATCACGTCGCCGACCGCTACCGCCACGAGAACGCGATCCTCACCAATATCCGCAAGGCGCGTGACGAGGCCGAGGAGCCCGAGCACAAGCGGCGCGCCGCCGAGCTCGTCGACATCGTCAAGGACTGCATCCGCCGCCACACCCAGTTGCAGTCCCGCCTGCTGGAAGCCGGACCGCTCTTCCGCGCCGAACAGGACCGGCAGGCGTTCGCCACCCCCACGGCCCGCACAGGCCTCGATCTCTACGGTCAGCTGGTCGCCCCGCTGCTGCCGCTCCCCGTCGAACAGGCGATCCGCGTCACGGACGCGTTCTTCGCCCACGGCACCGGGCTGCGCACGCCTACCTCGGTACGGGTGGGCGACCTCGTCGACATGCTGCTCACCCCGCCCCTGGAGCGGGAACACCTGGGCGCCGAAATGCCCGAACCCGATCTGATCGCCACCCCGGACGACAGCAGGTTCAGCGAGGAGCAGCTCGCGAGCGCCATGGAACTCCTCGACCTGGAGCACGACGCCCCGCGCCGGCTCTCCGGGCTCCTCGCGGAGGCCCGGCGCCGCGATCCCGAACTGCCCTATCTGGTCGCTCTGCTCGCGGTGCACGCCGCGAGTCCGCCGGTCGGCACCGCCTACCGGCAGGGCGAGCAGCGCCTGTTGTTCTCCGTCGACGACGGGACACAGCTCGACGACCCGGAGTTCGGCGGTGCGGACCTGATAGTGGGTACGGCCCTGCTGGACGCGGCCGGAATGGCCGCGGACCGCTCCGAGGCGTCATGAGCGGCGCGCCCCGTGAGGCACATGCCGCGCCGGCCCGGTCGGCGCACGTCGGCCATGGACGTCGCCGGCCTGCCCCCGCCCACGCGGTGTGCGCGGGCAGGACCGCGCCGCCCAGGACGGATGCCGCGAGAACCGGCGCAGTCCACCCCGTACCGAAGAGATTCCGCATCGAGGAGCGACAGTCGTGAGCGACCACCGCGCACAGCATGCCGACGCGTGGAGCGAGCCGACCGCCGCGTACGCGACCGAGAGCCAGACGCCCGCCGACCCGGCAGGGCCCACAGCCGCCACCGCACCCGTCACCCCGGCCGACGCAGCCGACGCCGCCCGGCTCGTCGCCTTCGGGCTGCAGCCCAAACTGCTGCCCGCACGCGACGCCGAATACGCCGAACTGCTCCGCCGCTACCGGGAGGAGCCCACTTTCGCCCGGCTCGCCGACGCAGTGGCGACCGGACTCGGCCTGGTCGTCCTGGAAGTGTCCACCCGCGCCGGCATGGCCGTGACCGCCGGTGAGGACTCGGTCTTCGCCGTCCGCATGGGCGACTACGCCCGCCGCGCCTCGTCCGACTCCGCCGACCGCTTCCTGCACGGGCTCGCGCACCTCGCCGTCGCCGCGATGGCCTTCCCCCGCCCCGAGGACCTCGCCGACGACGCGTACATCGGCCGGATCACCGTCAACGGCGTCGACTCGTTCGTACGCCAGGCGTGCCACCGCCTGGAGGAGCGCGCCGAGGAGCACGGCGACAACACCGACCCGGCCACCGACGCCCCCGGACTGGAGGCGGCCTGGCGGATCTACGCCCGCCGCAGCTCCACCGGAGCCACGAAGGACGCCCGAAGGCTGGCCGGCTCCACCACCGGCATCGTCGGCAAGGCCGTCGCCTTCCTCACCGACTCCGGCTTCCTCCAGCGCACCGGGGACGACGCCGGAGGCGCCTTCCGTACCACCGCCCGCTACCAACTCCAGGTCCGCGACATGGCCGGTAGCGCCGCCATGGCCGAACTGCTGGAACTCGGAGTCGTACCGGTGACCGACGGAACGGCGACACTGCTGCCGCCGCCCGACCCCGACGACCTGGAGCTGGTCGCCGACGCCGGTCTGCCCTTCCACGCCTGACCGGCCCGCCCCATCACCGCCGTCTCCCCCCGCTGCCTGAACGACGAGAGTCCGCCGCCATGTACGAGCTGTCCCGGGTCCGCCTCTACTCCATCGGGCCTGCCGGTGCGCGCTATGCCGACACCGTGCTTGACCTGCGTGGAGTGGGCGATCCCGTGCCCAACCCCGCCCCGGCACAGGCGGAGTTCTTCGAGGAGGAGCCGGTCGGCCCGCCGCGCCGCCCCGCCCCTGCCGGTGTGCTCTTCCTGGAGAACGGCGGCGGCAAGTCGGTGCTGCTGAAGCTGATCTTCTCGGTGATGCTGCCCGGCCACCGCAACACCCTCGGCGGCGCCAGCTCCGGCGTACTGCGCAAGTTCCTGCTCGCCGACGACTGCGGTCATGTCGCCCTGGAGTGGCAGCACACCCTCACCGGCGAGTGCGTCGTCGTCGGCAAGGTCAGCGAGTGGCGTGGACGGCAGGTCTCCAACGACCCGCGGAAGTTCGCGGAGGCCTGGTACTCCTTCCGCCCCGGGCCCGGTCTCAGCCTGGACTCCCTGCCGGTCGCCGAGGCCACCTCCGTGCACCGCCCCGTCGAAGGCGTCTCCGGCGCGCAGGGCCGCCGGCGCACGATGAAGGGCTTCCGCGACGCCCTGACCGAGGCGGGCAAGTTCTACCAACACCTCGATGTGCACTGGGAAGAGATCCACGACCGCTGGAACGAGCACCTCGGTGACCTCGGTCTCGACCCCGAACTCTTCCGCTACCAGCGCGAGATGAACGCTGACGAGGGCGAGGCGGCCGGCCTCTTCGCGGTCAAGAAGGACTCCGACTTCACCGATCTCCTACTCCGCGCCGTCACGGACACTCGTGACACGGACGGGCTCGCCGACCTGGTGAGCGGCTTCGGCAACAAGCTTGGCCGCCGAGCCGAGCTGACCGCGGAGCGCGACTTCACCGCGGGCTCGGTCGATCTGCTCGGCCGGATCGTCGAGGCCGCGGGCACCCGGTCCCGCACCCGGGACATCCACGCGGGCGCCGAGCGCCGCACCCGTATGCTCGCCCGCAGGCTCTCCGCCCGCGCCGGCCAGGAGCGCGGCCGGACCGCCGAGCTCGCCCAGCAGGTGACGGGCGCCGCGCACACCGTCACCACCGCCGAGGAGGCCCGCAGCCGCAGCGCCCTGATTGCGGCCGAACTGGCCTACCGGCACGCCTCCCTGGCCCTGACCGCGGCGGAGAAGCGCGCTGCCGCCCAGCGCCGCGAACTGGTCGACGCCCGCACCCTGCACTCCGCCTGGCAGGCTGCCGAGGCCGTACTGCGACACCGCGCCGCCGCCGACCGCTCCGCACGTGTAGCCGTGGCCATCCGCGAGGCGGAGCGCGACGCCGCGCCTGCGCTCGCCGCCCGCGCCGAGGCCGCCGCCGATCTCGTACGGGCCCTGCACACCGCGGCGGAGGCCGGCGAGACCCTGGCCAACGAGGAGGAGGAGCGCTCCGACACCCTCCAGACGGCGGGCGAGACCGCCCATCGCGATGCCACCACCGCAGCCACCGAGGCCCAGCGCGCCCGCAGCGAGGCCGGACATCTGCGCCAGCGCCTTGCCGAGGTCGAGCAGGAGACGGCAGAGGCGGTACGGGCCGGCTGGCTCGACAACACCGCGCCGGACGCCGATCCGGCGCGCGCCGCACTCGCCGCGAGCGACGCCGAGCAGTCCGCCGTCGCCGCATGGGACACCGCCAGGGAGGCCGCCCGCTCGGCGGCCGACCTGGCCAGGGAAGCCGCAGCCGCCGAGAGCCGTGCCGAACTCACCGCGGCGCGCGCCGCAGATGCCGCACAGGCCGCGGATCAGTCGCACGAGGCCGAGCTCAGGGCCGCCGAGTCGATCGCCGCCGACCACCGTCTGGCCGACCTGCTGGGCCTGCCCGCCACGCACGGCACAGGCGTGCCCCGGCCCCGCCGCGGAGCGGCCGCAACGGAGACGGACCCGGACGCCCCGCACAGTCAGGACCCCCAGGACCGGCACCAGGAACAGGCAGGCCAGGCGGGTCAAGAAGGCCAGACAGGCCGGCCGGACCGGACCGCCCACGCCACGCACACCGTCACTGCCGAACAGCCCGCCGCCCACGAACAGCCGCTCACCGCCCAGGAGCTGGACCGCAGCGCCGACGAACTGCGGGAGCTGCTCGACCAGGGCATCGCCTCCGCCGAGCGCCGCCTCTTCGAACTGCGCACCGCGGCCGCCGACGACTCCCGCATCCTCGGCGCACTCGGCGACGGCGGACTGCTGCCGCCCGGCCCAGATGTCCTGGCCACCGTCGAATACCTCGGCGAGCACGGTATCCCCGCCCTTCCCGGCTGGCGATACCTCGCCCAGGCCGTCGACCCCGCCGACCACGCGGCTGTACTCGCCGCTCGTCCCGAACTTGTCGACGGCGTGGTCATCACCGACCCCGACTCGCATGCCCGCGCCCGCGACGTCCTGAGCGGCGCCGCCCTTCTGCCGCGCTCCGCCGTCGCTGTAGGCACCGCCGCCGCGCTCCTCGCCCCCGTCCCGGCCACCGGCACGGGCTCGGCCGAGAGCACGGAAGGGGTGTTCCTCGTTCCGCCGAACCCGGCGATGCACGACGAACACGCGGCCGACGAGGAGCGGCAGGCTCTCAGGAGCAGGGCCGCCGCCCGCGACGAGGACATCCGCACCCTCGCGGCCCGCCTCACCGCCGACCGCTCCCTCGCTGCCCGCATCGGCTCCTGGCGCGCCGACTGCCCGCCCGGCATGCTCGCCGAGCTCGCCGAAGCAGCCCGCACCGCCCGTTCGGCCGCCGAGGCGGCAGAGGCCGCACTCGCCGAAGCCCGGACCGTGCGTGCCGAGGCCGACGAGGCCGCCGCGGACACCGCCCGCGTCCGCGATGAACGCCAGGAGGCCGCCCAGCGCGCCCGTCGCGCCGCCGACGCCCTCGCGGGCCTCGCCCACCGACTCCGCGAACGCGCGGGCTGGCAGGCGAAACTGCGTGATCTGATCGACGAAGCAGCCGAGTCCGAGGCCCGCGCCACCGTCTGCCTGGAGCGGGCCCGCGCCGCCGACGAAGACCGCAGGGCCGCTCAGCGCGCCGCCGACGACGCCCGCCGCACCGCCCGCGCCCTGCGTGCCGAACGTGCCGAGATCGCAGGTGCCCCCGAGCACCTCCCGGAGCCCGAGGGCGACACCCCACGCCCCGCGCTTCCCGCGCTGCGGGAGGCCTACCGAGCCGCATCCCAGCTGTACGAGAAGGTAGGCGTCGGCGCCGACCTGCGCGCCGAACAGGCCCGCGCGGAGAGCGACGAGAGTGCCGCCCTTGCCGAGCTGGACCGGCTCACCAACAAGGTCCGCACCCGGGCCGCCCAGCTTCTCGAAGGCACCGACGGCGCCGACGGCCCCTCCAGGCAGGCAGCCGCCGCCCGCGCCGAATCCCTGGTCCAGCTCCTGGAAACCAGGGCCTCCACCGCGAGCGAGCAGCTGGGCCGGCTGCGGGGAGAGGCCGAGCGCCTGGCCCCGGTCGACGGCGAGACCCATCACACCGAACTCCCCGACGAGCTGGTCCCCGCCGACGCCGAGCAGGCCCAGGCCCTCCTGCGTACCGCCACGGCCGAACTGGCATCCGCCACCGCAACCCTGGACACCGCCCGCGCCGCCCACGCCGAGCTGCTGTACGCCCACCGCACCGCCGAGGACTCCGCAGGCGGCTTCGATGAGACCGCGGCACTTCTGCGCGACCTCCTCAGAGATCACGGCGCGGACGACGACACCGAGACCCCCGAGCCGTACCCGGGCAGCCTCGATGAGGCCCGGCAGTCCGCCGCAGAGGCTCGCCGTTCACTGCGCGGCTGCGCCGCTGACCTGTCCGCCTCGGAGAGCGCCGTACGGGAAGCGAGCGACGTCCTCGTACGGCACGCCAACTCCACCCGCTACGAACAGGTCCGCACCCCCGCCCGCCAGCAGATCCGCGAACTGCCGGCTGCGGCACTGCCCGAGCACGCCGAGAAGTGGGCCGCCGCCTTCGCACCCCGGCTCCGTGTCCTCACCGACGAGCTGGCCCAGTTGGAGCGCAACCGCGACTCCATCGTCGACCGGCTGCGCGGCCTCGTGGAGTCCGCGCTCACCACCCTCCGCTCCGCCCAGCGGCTCTCCCAGCTCCCCGAAGGACTGGGGGAGTGGTCAGGCCAGGAGTTCCTCCGGATCCGCTTCGAGGAACCCGATCAGGCGACGCTCACCGAGCGCCTCGGCGAGGTCATCGACGAGGCCACCCGCGCCGCCCTGAAGAAGAACTCCGATCTGCGCAGGGACGGCATGTCCCTCCTGCTGCGCGGTGTGCAGGCGGCGCTGGAGCCCAAGGGCATTGCCGTGGAGATCCTCAAGCCGGACGCGGTGCTCCGTGCCGAACGCGTCCCGGTCGGACAGATGGGTGACGTCTTCTCCGGCGGTCAGCTGCTCACCGCCGCCATCGCCCTGTACTGCACGATGGCCGCACTGCGCAGCAACGACCGGGGCCGCGACCGCCATCAGCACCGGCACGCGGGCACGCTGTTCCTGGACAACCCCATCGGTCGGGCCAACGCCACCTATCTGCTGGAGCTCCAGCGAGCGGTGTCGGACGCCCTCGGCGTACAACTGCTCTACACGACCGGACTCTTCGACACCACGGCGCTCGCTGAATTCCCGTTGGTCATCCGGTTGCGCAATGACGCGGACCTGCGGGCCGGGCTGAAGTACATCAGCGTGGAGGAGCACCTTCGCCCCGGGCTGCCGCAGCAGGACCCGAACGGCGAGACGGTGCACGGCGAGATCACCGCCACCCGCATGTTCAAGCGTGCCATGACACCGCCCGACACCGCCCGGGTTCCTGCTCAGGGCCCGTCCGACGAGTAGGGACGACGAGCAGAACGACGAGTAGGGAGCCGACGCGGCCGCAGGCCGCGAGAGCCCGGCTCGATCCATGGGAGGCCGGGCGGCGCTCAGGCCCGCGAGAGGCGGCCCGCGCCCCGGCGGCGTATCCGCGCATCGTCCCGCTGCGCGGTCCGCGCCGCCCGCCGGGCTCTGCGCCGCTCACGGCGCAACTGCCGCGCCGAACTGCTCGGTACGGACACCACGCCGTTGCGCTGATTCCAGACCTGCCGGGTGACCCAGACATCCAGCACCGACCAGGTCGTAACCACTGTGCTGCCCACACTGCTCAGCACCATCGGAAAGGCAAGCCAGGACCCTGCCAGCGTGCACAGGAACGCCACCATGGCCTGGATGATCGTCAGCGACATGATGAGCACGGCACGCACGGCAGCCTTACGGACCGGGTCCGGCATCCGCCGTCGTATCGCAGGCTCTTCCACCCAGAGCTGCCGGTGCTGCTGGCGCGGGATCTTCGCCCCGCCGGTCGCCGCCGAGACCGCCGTCGCCGCCGGTGCCGACGACACCGGACTCCGACGCTCTTCCGTATCCAAGGACTCTCAACTCCCCACCGCTGTCCGACCTCAGGGTTGCTGCCCGGCATGCGCCGCTTCTACGCGAGCGGACCGGACCGTCCTGCCCTGAGCGCTTCCCATGTTCCCCTGACCCGTACAGAGAGACGAGTGACCAGCTGTGAGGATTCCCTCGACCCGTCACCGAACGAAGAATTCCAGCCAACTGCCCTGCCGAACAGTGTGATGCTCTGACAGGTCTCTTCTGCCGCTTTCGCGAATTTCATTGCCCGGAATACCGGGACAACCCATGATCAACGCCGGGGAGTGCGGCTGAAAATCGTCCGGACATCCCTTCGAGTTGTCTCTCTGTCGGTAGTAGGCTCGCGCCGTTTATTGACGGAACACGACCACCGCCCCGTGGGGCCGGGCTGGAGGAGGCCATGCGCTTTCGCGGGAAGTCCATCCGCAGGAAGATCGTGGCGTTGCTGCTGGTGCCGCTCGTCTCCCTCACGGGACTCTGGGGTTTCGCCACTTTCCTGACGGGGCGCGAGGCCGGCCACCTGATGAGTGCGAGCACCATCGTGGAGAAGGTCGGTCATCCTCTGGAGGGCACAGTCCGTGCCATTCAGGACGAGCGTCGTCAGACCCTTGTCTTCCTTGCCGACCCCAGGGCCTCCGATGCTCTGCCCCTGCTGGAGCGCCAACGAGCAGCCACCGACCGTGTCGTGGCGGATGTCAGGGACAGCGCACGGCAGAAGGACATCCGCGATGCATTGCGGCCCGAGGACGAATCCCAGCTGAACGCGGTCCTCGGCACGGTCGAGGGCTTGGGCGCACTCCGCGATTCGGTCGAGAAACGCACCATCGACCGCCTCAAGGCGATGGAGTTCTACGACCGTCTCATAGACCCCTGCTACCGCTTTCTGACCGGCCTCCGCACGATGGAGAACGTGTCGATGGACAAGCAGGTCCGCGCACTCGTGGGCATCTCGCGAGCCCGCGAAATGCTCTCCCGCGAAGACGCTCTGGTCGCCTCGTCACTCATCGCCGGACGGCTGACCGCTTCCGAACTGCGCCAGGTCTCCGACCTCGTCGCCAATCGCAAGCTGCTCTACGAGATAAATGGCGAGATGCTGCCCTCGTCGGAGCGCCAACGCGTGGAGCAGTACTGGTCGAGCCCGGACAGCGAAGCGCTGAGGACCGCGGAGAACACCCTCATCAGCGGCGGTCCCACCCAGGACCCGCGAGCGGTCGACGCCGAGCGCTGGCAGGAGGTGGCCCCGCCGGTCCTGGACCGGCTGGCCAACGACTCCACCGAGATGAACAACCGTTTCCAGGACCGCGGCAAGCCCGCCGGCTACAGCGTCCTGATCAAGGCCGGGGTCGCGGGCGTCCTCGGATTCATCGCCCTGCTCGCCTCGGTGTTCGTCTCCGTACGCATCGGCCGCGAGCTGATCCGTGACCTCTCCCGGCTCCGCAAGGACGCCCATGAGGTCTCCGGCGTACGGCTGCCGAGCGTGATGCGCCGGCTCGCCGCGGGTGAACAGGTCGATGTCGAGACCGAGGCACCGCACCTCCAGTACGAACGGGACGAGATCGGCCAGGTCGGCCAGGCCCTCAACACCCTGCAACGGGCCGCCGTCGAAGCCGCGGTCAAGCAGGCGGACATGCGCCGCGGGGTCTCCGAGGTCTTCGTCAATCTCGCCCGCCGCAACCAGGTCCTGTTGCACCGGCAGTTGACGCTCCTTGACACCATGGAGCGCCGCACCGAGAACACCGATGAACTCGCGGACCTCTTCCGCCTCGACCACCTGACCACCCGCATGCGGCGCCATGCCGAGGGCCTGGTGATCCTCTCCGGTGCCGCACCGTCCCGTCAGTGGCGCAAGCCGATCCAGCTGATGGACGTGGTACGGGCAGCGGTCGCCGAGGTCGAGGATTACGAGCGGATCGAGGTCCGCCGACTGCCCCGCATCGGTGTCGGCGGGCCCGCCGTCGCCGACCTCACCCATCTGATCGCCGAACTCCTGGAGAACGCCACCGTGTTCTCGCCGCCGCACACCGGGGTCCAGGTGCACGGCGAACGCGTCTCCAACGGCTTCACGCTCGAAATCCACGACCGCGGTCTCGGCATGGCTCCCGACGTCCTCCTCGACGCCAACCTGAGACTCGCCGAGACCCCTGAGTTCGAACTCTCCGACACCGACCGGCTCGGTCTCTTCGTGGTCAGCCGCCTCGCGCAGCGGCAGAACGTCCGTGTCTCACTGCAGACCTCTCCGTACGGTGGCACGACCGCCGTCGTCTTCATCCCGGGGGCGCTGCTCACCGACGCCCCGGAGACGCACGGCACCGGCTTCCGCCTCGACCGCCGGTCCGAGAAGGCGATCGGCAGCGGCGGAAGGGCAGCCGGCCAAAGGCCGGGCAGCGACAAGGGTCGTAGGGACGGCGTGCCGGACCGCCGCGCCGCCGGGAGGCCCTCCGGCCTCGCCCCCGTCCCCACCGGTCTCGTGGACCCGGCCCTCCTGGACGGGCCCGTCGAGCTGGAGGGACCCGTCGGAGCGCTGGGCTTCGAGAACGACCCCGTACTCGATCCCCTGATCGACCCTCTGCTGGGCGACGCTTCCGACATCGACGACACCGAGAGTGAACGCGGCGGCATCTTCCGTGCACGCGACCCCCGGCGCGACGGCGACCGCGAACAGCACGAGCAGGCGTCCGACCAGGCAGGGGAGTCCGCGGCCGTTGTACGGGCGATGCGCCCCGGCGGCCCGGTTCCGCTGCCCCGCCGCAAACCGCCGACCCTGGTCGCCGACAACGGACGCCGGGTCGACGAGGCGGGCCGCACCCACCCCGCAACCGCCGAGCACGGCTCCTCACCCGGTCCGGCCGAAACCGGCAGTGCCTCCAGCGACGCCGGGATCAGGCCGCCGGGCGTCGTCCCGTGGCCCTCCGCCGTCGACACCGGCAGACCCACCGAGCCGCGGCACCCCACCGAACCCCGGCAGCCCACCGGCTTCCGGAAACCCGCCGAGCCGGCCACACCTCCTGAGCCCGCGCCTCCGACAGCGCCGAGCGCGGCCCGGGAGACCGTGGGTGGTCTGCCCCGACGCATCCGGCAGGCCAGCCTCGCCCCGCAGCTTCGCGAAGTCTCCGGCGGCCGCGATGCGGAGCCGGCAGCAGCGGAACCGTCTCAGGACTTCGAGCGCGATGCGGACGAGGTACGCAGCCGCATGGCTTCGCTCCAACGCGGCTGGCAGCGCGGCCGTCGGCAGAACGCCGAGGACGTGACCGGTCCCGGTGAAACAGCACAAGGAACCACTCCGGGAGGGGACGGTCGATGACCGCACCGAACGCCGCAGCACCCAATGCCGCACGCCAGGGCTCAGGCCAGCTCAACTGGCTGCTCGACGAACTCGTCGACCGCGTCGCCAGCATCCACAAGGCGCTGGTGCTCTCCAGCGACGGCCTCGCCACCGGCACGTCCAAGGACCTGACCCGCGAGGACAGCGAACATCTGGCGGCCGTCGCCTCCGGATTCCACAGCCTCGCCAAGGGCGTGGGACGCCACTTCGACGCGGGCCGGGTCCGCCAGACCGTCGTCGAACTCGACGAGGCGTTCCTCTTCGTCACCGCGGCCGGTGACGGCAGCTGTCTCGCCGTGCTGGCCGACGCCGACTCCGACGTCGGCCAGGTGGCGTACGAGATGACGCTGATGGTCAAGCGCGTCGGCGCCCACCTGGCCAACGCACCCCGGACGACCGGTCTGACCGCCGGGGGGTGAGTGGACGGCATGAGTGCTGACTCCTCCAGATCTCCGGCAACGCCCACGGACCCGCAGGCATCGCGCTGGTACGACGCCGAAGCGGGCCCTGTGGTCCGTCCGTACGCGATGACCCGGGGCCGTACCAGCAGCGCCTCCCGTCATCGGCTCGACCTGATCGCGATCGTCGTCCCGGAACCCGCGGCCGACGATCCCGGCCGGGACCAGACGCTCTCCCCGGAACATGTGGAGATCGTCGAACTCTGCAGTGGCATGCCCCAGTCGATCGCCGAACTCGCGGCCGGCCTCGATCTCCCCGTCGGGGTGGTCCGGGTGCTGGTCGGTGATCTCGTCGAGGACGAGCTGGTGCACGTAACCCGTCCCGTTCCGCCGGCCGAGCTGCCGGACGTGAACATTCTTCGCGAGGTGATCAATGGCCTTCGGGCGCTCTAGCCGCAACAGGCGGCCCGTTGAGCCCGTTACCCTGAAAATCCTGGTGGCGGGCGGCTTCGGAGTGGGCAAGACGACTCTGGTCGGCGCGGTCAGCGAGATCAGGCCGCTGCGTACGGAGGAGAGACTCAGCGAGGCGGGCCGCCCGGTCGACGACCTGGCGGGCGTGGAGGCGAAGACCACCACGACCGTGGCCATGGACTTCGGCCGGATCACACTCCGCGAGGACCTGGTGCTGTACCTCTTCGGCACCCCGGGGCAGGACCGTTTCTGGTTCCTGTGGGACGAACTCGCCCAGGGCGCGCTGGGAGCGGTCGTGCTCGCGGACACCCGGCGGCTGGAGGGCTGCTTCGCGGCGGTCGACTACTTCGAGCGCCGCGCGATTCCGTTCGCTGTCGCCGTCAACTGCTTCGAGGGAGCCGACAAGTTCCCCACCGAGACGGTGCAGGCGGCGCTGGACCTCGACCCGGAGGTGCCGGTGCTCATCTGCGACGCACGCGACCGCTCCTCCGCACGGGACGTACTGGTGGCGGTCGTCGAGCACGCAGTGGCCCGTGCGGAGCGTCCCCGCGAGCGCGCAACGACGTAGGCCCATCGGCCGACACAGCGCCGGGAACGCGGCCCGCACCCCCGCCGACCGGGGTACGGGCCGCGCGTTGTTGTCTGACTGGGCAAGGATTTTTCACCCTGTGTGATGGGTCGTCAAGGCTGTCGACAGCAAGCGCTGTTCACGACAGGTGTGGTACGGACCGTCACGCACTGCAAAACGGCCGGGAAAGCGCTCAGCGGACCGCGACGACTGCGGAACCATGGCCGAACAGCCCTTGATTCGCCGTGATCCCGACCCGCGCGCCCGGAACCTGCCGTCGGTCCGCAGTGCCGGGCAGCTGCCAGGTCAGCTCGCAGACCTGGGCGATGGCCTGCGCGGGCACGGCCTCCCCGAAGGAGGCGAGTCCGCCGCTCGGATTGACCGGGATAACGGCCATGCGTCGGCGGGCGTACAACGCGAAGTACGCGGGGTTCGTCGCGCCGAGCACCCGGAAGCGCAGCCAGTCGGGGTCGTCCGGCCGGTCGCCGCCCGCCGGGGCGAAGAACCCCTTGGGCGCGGCGTCCGCGCCCACCACGAGCACCACCTCCGCCAGACCGGCGAGGATCTGCGCCCTGGCGGTGTTGATCGCCTGGGCACCCGACGCACATGCCGCGTACACGCTGGCGACCCTAGCCCCCTGCCAGCCGAGTGCCTGCGCGAATGTCGCACCGGCCACATAGCCCGGGTAGCCGCCGCGCACGGTGTCCGCGCCGACCACCGACTGCACGTCCTGCCAGCCGATCCCCGCGTCACCGAGTGCCGTCCGGGCCGCCACCGTGCCGTACTCCACGAAGCTGCGCCCCCACTTGCCCCACGGATGCATCCCGGCGCCGAGGACGGCCACCTCTCCGGTCATGCCGCACCGCCCAGGGCCCCGCCGGGGCCCTGGGACGGCACCGGTCGCCAGTGCCAGGTCGTCCACACCGGGGCCGAATCGGTTCCGGCGGCGGCGCCCCCGCTCAGCACGCCCGGCGCCACCTCGACGGTCATGCCGACCGCCAGATCCGCGACGCCCACCCCCGGTGCGGTCTGGCCAAGGATCACCATGCGCTCGGCCGCCAGCTCGACGGCCACCAGCGTGTACGGCTTCCAGGGCACGTCGGGGTCGGAGAGGTAGGGGGCAGGTGGCCGGTAGCGGCCGTCCGTGTACGACCAGACCGTGCCGCGCCGGGAGGGCGGCACTTCGGCCAGCTCACCGCCCGCGCACCGCGGATTGCGGCAGAAGACGTCCTGACGCGGGAAGAAGACCGACGAGCAGGCAGAACAGCGGGTGCCCAGCAGCCGGAATTCGTGGTCGGTGCCGTCCCCGGTGAACCATCCGGCCACCATTGGTGTGCGCGTCTGTGGCAAAACCCCTCCCCGGCAACAAAATCTGACGGAGCGTCAGAAGTGTGCCACGGTCAGCGGTTGTCGGCGAGCCACTTGGCGGCGGTCTCTGCCAGCTCCCGATCGCGGCCCGCCAGCATCATCCGGATCATCTGTACATCGCCACGCAGTGACCAGGCGGGATGCCCAAAGGTGGCCGGATTGTTCTTCTCGATCAGGAAGTGCGCGGGCCAGGCGGTCCCGTACCCGATCAGCGGCAGTGCGGCCGCGTACCTCTTGCGCCCCCGTGCCAGGCCGTACGCGGTGACCGCGAGACCGGTGAGGGTGCCCGTCAGATGGACCCAGCGGGTGGCGGCCCTGGAGTGCATCGCGACGTAGTACGGCCAGAACTCTTCGTATGAATCGAACGTCTGTTGTGACATACGGGCACCGTAATGGCTTGAGCGGCAACCGGAAACGGCCGATCCACGTCCGAGAAGAAGAACGGGCGGCCGGAACCCACGGGGGTGGTCCCGGCCGCCCGTTCTCCGCGCTCCCGTCAGTGCCCCGCGACGGACCTCCTGGCCACCGGGAAGTCGAAGTAGGTGTCCGGGAACAGCTCGGGCTTGAAGGTGTAGTGCCACCATTCCTCGGCCAGATTCACAAACCCGGCGTCGGTGAGTGTCTTCTTCAGGAACTGCCGATTGGCGCGCTGAGTTCCCTGGATGCGCGGGTCATCGGTGTGCGAGAGCGTGTCGAAGCAGTCGAATCCCGTGCCCATGTCCACGGAATTGTCCGGGAAGCGGTCGGCCTCGGGTGCATAACAGGGCACCGGCTTCTGGCCCGGCAGGTACGGTCCGGTCGGTGCGGCGGGCAGTTTCACCAGCGTCAGGTCCACTGTGCTGCCGCGGCTGTGCCCGGACTTCTCCGCGATGTAACCGTCGGCGAACAGCCGCGTCTTGTCGACCCGGGGGTAGAACTCGCCCTTCATGGTCTCGTCGTCGAGATCCTTCGCCCACCGTACGAAGTGGTCGACCGCCCGCTGTGGCCGGTAGCAGTCGTACACCTTCAGCGAATAGCCCTGCTTCAGCAGCCGGGTCTGTGCGTGGTGCAGGGCACGGGCCGCCGGCCGGGTCAGGATGCAGAGCGGCTGGCGGTAGCCGTCCACCGGAACGCCCATGAAGTTGTGTGCGGTGGGGTAGCGCATCTCCTGGATGATCGTCGGGTCCACCGAACGCAGGGCGACGAACTCCTCGGGGGCCTTCGGCTCGGGCTTCGCCTGCGCCACGGGGGCGGCGGCGGTGACGGCGAGCAGGGTGGCGGCAGCGGCTGCCAGGACACGGAGAGCGGAAGCGAGACTTGTCATGAGCACATAATTCAACAATGTGGGGGAGGCCGGCAGGCGATCGGATACAGTCCGCGCGTGTCTGCGCCCATGAGCAACCCCGACAAGCCGGTCAAGGACTCCCACTGCGGCACCTGCGGAGCGCCGTACGTCGCCTCGGTGTCCCCCACAGCCTGGCCCCGCACCTGCACCGTCTGCGGCGATACCACCTACCGCAACCCGCTGCCGGTCGCAGTGGCTCTGCTCCCCGTCACCGACCGGGACGGCGCCGGACTCGTCGTCATCACCCGCACCATCCCGCCCCACCGCGGTGGTCTCGCCCTCCCCGGCGGCTTCATCGACCACGACGAGGACTGGAAACACGCCGTCGTACGTGAACTCCACGAGGAGACCGGCATCGAGGCCGACGAACGGGACGTCCGCCTCGCCGATGCCCTCAGCGCCGCGGACGGCCACCTACTCCTCTTCGGCCTGCTTCCGGAACGCCCCGCGGCCGGCCTCCCGCTCTCCGGGCCGACCGACGAGACCTCCGGCTTCCAGCTGCTCCGCACACCCACCGAGCTCGCCTTCCCCCTGCATACCCGGGCCGCCCGCACGTGGTTCGAAGGCGGCTACCACTGACCGGCCCGACGGCCCCTCCGCACACCACGACCCGGCCTACAACCCCCGCACACGCACGGGGTGGTCCACCGGCCCCTCCCCGCCCTCCCGCGCCACCCGAACCTCCCCGTCCACCAGCCGCGACGTATACCGCTCGACCTCCGCCCGCTCCCAGCCGTCACCCACATCCCGGACCACCAGACCGCCCCCACTGCGCCCCGCGGCCGGAGCCCACACCTCCAGTTCCACACCGCCGTCCGCTCCCCGCACCGGCAGCACCGAACCCGCCCGCGCCAACACAGGCACCCGCGACAACGGCGCATCGAGCAACACCTGCCCCGGCCCCTCGTACACCTCACCCGTCGCCGTGTCGTACCAACGCCCCCGCGGCAACCGCACGGCCCGGCGATCGGCGCCACGTTCCAGCACCGGCGCCACCAGCAAGGCATCACCCAGCAAGAACGCGTCCTCGCACTCCCGCAATGCCCGCTCCCCGGGCGCACCCCACCAGACCGGTCGCACATACGGCGCACCGGTCAGCCGGGCCAGCTGCGCCAGCGTCACGAAGTACGGGTGAAGCCGCTCCCGCTCCTCCAGCGCGGCCCGCGCATGATCGAGCACCTGCGGTCCGAACTCCCACGGCTCCCGTCGTCCCGCGTCGATCGCCGCATGGGTACGGAACAACGGCAGATACGCACCCAGCTGGAACCACCGCAGATACAACTCCGGCGACGGTGAGCCGTCGAACCCGCCCACATCCGGCCCCGAATACGGAACCCCGCACAGCCCCAGCCCCAGCACCAGCGCCAGCGAGGCCCGCAGTCCCGGCCAGCCGGTCTCCACATCACCGGACCAGGTGCCCCCGTAACGCTGCATCCCCGCCCAACCGGAACGCGAGAACAGAAAAGGGCGCGTCTCCGGCCGCAGCCGGCGAAGCCCTTCGTACCCGGCACGCGCCATCGCGAGCCCGTACACATTGTGAGCCTCGCGGTGATCACCCCCGCGGCCCTCCAGAGAGTGCCGCGCCGACCGCGGCAGCGTCGGATCCCCGAACGCCGCGAACGACACCGGCTCGTTCATGTCGTGCCACACACCGGAGAACCCCTGCGCGAGCCGCTCCCCGTACAGGCCGCCCCACCACTCCCGCACCTGCGGATCGGTGAAGTCCGGATACACGCACTCACCCGGCCACACCTCCCCGCGCACCGCCCGCCCCCGCGCATCCCGGACGAACGCCCCTCCGCTCCCGACCGCCCTACCCGAGTCGAACACCGCATCCCCCGGCTCAGCCTTCACCGCGGGATCGACGATCGACACCAGCCGCACCCCGTCCTCCCGCAACTCCTCAGCCAGCCCCGGAAGATCGGGAAACCGCTCACGGTCGACGGTGAACACCCGATGCGCGTCGAGGTGGTCGATGTCCAGATGCAGTACCGACAAGGGCAGTCCCCGCTCCCGGTACCCGGCAACGATCCGCCGCACCTCCCGTTCGCTCCCGAACCCCCAACGGGCATGCTGCGGACCCAACGCCCAGGACGGCGGCAGCGCTGGCGCACCCGTGAGCGCCGTCCAGCCCTTCAGCACCCGGGCCGGCGTACCGGCCATCACCCAGCAGCGCAGCGGCCCCCCGTCCATCCGCACCTCACACATCCCCGGACGGTCATGGCCGGACCCCGCACCCTCCTCGCCCTCGCGCAACGTCACCCGCCCCGACCAGGTGTTGTCGTGGAACACCAGATGCGTCCCCGCATCGGAGACCACCATCTGCACCGGCATCGTCAGATACAGCGGATCGTCATCCGGCCCGAAGCGCCCACCCGGATCGGTGTTCCACAGCTCGTACACACCGTCCCGCAGCCGCGGCCCCGACGCCCGTCCGCCGAGCCCGAAGAACCGGGCGTCCGCCGGCACCTCGGAACGCTGCACCCACCGAGCCGCACCACCCGCCACCGGCTCCCACCAGCGCGGCGGCAACTCGCGCCGGAGCACCACCCCGCCAGGAGTACGCAGTTCCACGGCCCCGTGCCGCGACACCGCAACGGTCAGCCGCTCCGAGACCACCTGCCAGCCGCCGTCCTTGTCCGGTTCCAGCTCGGCCCGCGGATCCGCCTCGGGCGCCGCACCGGCCAATGCGTACGACGGCAACGGCTCCGCGCCGTCCCAGCCCCAGAACACCGCACCGCCCACCGCCACCCGGACCCGCAGCTCCGAACGCGCGAACCGCACCACACCCCCGCCCGGTCCCGGATCCGCCCCGACCACAAGTCCCGGCACTCTCGCCCGCTCCGCACCGCGCCGCGGCAGCGCCCGCGCATCCGCATTGCGACGCCGCAAGGAGGAGCGCACCGCGCGCAGCCCCTGCGCCGAACCGACCATCTTCACCGAGCGCACCAGGTCACTACCGTTCATGCAGTTCACCCTGCCACCCGACAGGGCGGGAGCGGGCTCCGTTCAACTTCCGTTCACCCGTGGCCGGACCACATATCCGGACACGCGACCATGGGTGGCGAACCCTGGTGCGAAAGACGATCACATGGCATCGTCCGTAAAAGCCGCCTCACGCGCACACCCCAGCACGTGTGCGCGCGACCCACGCCCATCCCGCGTACCCGTACAGCCAGGGAGCCGCCCCATGACCGCAGCAGCCAACGAAGCCCCCCTCTGGCAGCCCGGCCCCGACCGCATCGCGGCCGCGGCCGTCACCCGCTTCCAGAACTGGGCGGCCGAGCGGTACGGAGCACCGGCCGACG
This sequence comes from Streptomyces sp. NBC_01224, assembly GCF_036002945.1. Lineage (NCBI taxonomy): Bacteria > Bacillati > Actinomycetota > Actinomycetes > Kitasatosporales > Streptomycetaceae > Streptomyces > Streptomyces sp. NBC_01224. The sequence continues at coordinate 7,595,364 of NZ_CP108529.1, forward strand.
GCGGCTATCCGGCCCTGCACCGCTGGTCGGTCGATGAACTCGACACGTTCTGGCAGGCCGTCGCCGACTGGTTCGACGTACGGTTCTCCACCCCGTACGAGTCCGTCATCGGCGACCGCACCATGCCCGGCGCCCAGTGGTTCCCCGGCGCCACCCTCAACTACGCCGAACACGCCCTGCGCACTGCGGAGGACCCCCTGCGCGCAGACGCCCCCGCCCTGCTCCACGTCGACGAGACCCATACCCAGGTCCCCATCTCGTGGTCCGAACTCCGCCGCCGGGTCGGATCGCTCGCCGCCGAGCTCCGTGCTCTCGGTGTCGAACCGGGCGATCGTGTCAGCGCCTACCTCCCCAACGTCCCCCAGGCCGTCGTCGCCTTCCTCGCCACCGCGGCCGTCGGTGGTGTCTGGACCTCCTGCGCCCCCGACTTCGGAGCCCGCAGCGTCCTCGACCGCTTCCAGCAGGTCGAACCCGTCGTCCTCTTCGCCGTCGACGGCTACCGCTACGGCGGGAAGGAACACGACCGCGCCGACACCGTCGCGGAGCTTCGCCGCGAACTCCCCACCCTGCGCGCCGTCGTCCACATCCCGCTGCTGGGCACCGAGGCCCCGGAAGGCGCTCTCGAATGGTCCGCCCTCACATCCGCGGACACCGAGCCCGTCTTCGAACAGGTCCCCTTCGACCATCCGCTGTGGGTGCTCTACTCCTCCGGCACGACCGGACTCCCCAAGGCGATCGTCCAGTCCCAGGGCGGGATCCTGCTGGAACACTTCAAGCAGATCGGCCTGCACTGCGACCTCGGCCCCGACGACCGGTTCTTCTGGTACACCTCCACCGGCTGGATGATGTGGAACTTCCTCGTCTCCGGCCTGCTCACCGGGACCACGCTCGTGCTGTACGACGGAAGCCCGGGCTATCCGGACGTCAGCGCCCAGTGGCGCGTCGCCGAACAGACCGGAGCGACCCTCTTCGGTACCTCCGCCGCCTATGTCATGGCCTGCCGCAAGGCCGGCATCCACCCGGGCCGCGACTTCGACCTCTCCCGTATTCAGTGCGTCGCCACCACCGGCTCCCCGCTCCCGCCCGACGGTTTCCGCTGGCTCCACGACGAAGTCGACGACAATCTCTGGATCGCCTCCGTCAGCGGCGGCACGGACGTCTGCAGCTGCTTCGCCGGCGCGGTCCCCACCCTCCCCGTGCACATCGGCGAACTCCAGGCCCCGTGCCTCGGCACGGACCTGCAGTCCTGGGATCCCGCAGGCAAGCCGCACATCGGCGAAGTCGGCGAACTCGTCGTCACCGCACCCCTGCCCTCCATGCCGATCCACTTCTGGAACGACCCCGACGGCAGCCGCTACCACGACAGCTACTTCGACATGTACCCCGGTGTGTGGCGTCACGGCGACTGGATCACGATCACCGAACGCGGCTCGGTCGTCATCCACGGCCGCTCCGACTCCACCCTCAACCGCCAGGGTGTGCGCATGGGATCCGCCGACATCTACGAAGCCGTCGAGCGGCTCCCCGAGATCCGCGAATCCCTCGTCATCGGCATCGAGGAGCCCGACGGCGGGTACTGGATGCCGCTCTTCGTCCACCTCGCCGACGGGGCCGCGCTCGACGACGACCTGCGCAACAGCATCAAGCAGACCATCCGCGAGAACCTGTCCCCGCGCCATGTCCCGGACGAGGTCATCGAGGTCCCAGGCATTCCGCACACTCTGACCGGCAAGCGCATCGAGGTTCCGGTCAAACGCCTCCTGCAAGGCACGGCCCTGGCCAAGGCGGTCAATCCCGGCTCGATCGACAACCTCGAACTCCTCCGCTTCTACGAGGAACTCGCCCGCAAACGTGCCTGACCGTCCGCACTGTCAGTGCCCCTGATTACTCTGAGTGAGCAATGATCGACAGCGCACTGGGGGAGTCATGGCGCACACCAGGAACACCAAGCACGCCAAGCACAGCGCGACCGCCGGGTACAGCCGCTCCGGCACATCCATGCGACGTACGCTGCGCCGCGAAGCACCCAGCACCATCGGCCTCCTGGCCGATGAGCAGGACTTCGCGGCGATGCAGCGCTACCGCACCTTCACGTTCGACGACCACACTGTCTATCTGCAGCAGGTCGAGGGCCTGCTCAAAGCCCTCGCCGCACAGGGCATGCACGCCACGGTCGCTCTCTTCGACCCGGAGGAGTACGCGGAGTTCTGCACCGAGTCGGGAATCGCCCCCGACGCTCCCGCCAGCCGCAGCCGCTTCACCGCCGAGATCGCCTCAGCCGGGGCCACTGTCGCGTACGCCGGGCAGCCCATCGACACCCTGATCCCGCTCCTGATCAGCCGAGCCGTCCGCCAGGCCACCTGGGAGTACGCCACGATGACCCTGGCCGGCCTCGGAGACTGCGCGGACTGCGGCCAGGACATCGGCCGCGCCGCCTTCGACCGGGCTTCCCACCTGCTGCTGCGCATGCTGGAGACGGCAGGCCCAGGCACCCACCACCTCGTGTGCAGCGCCCCCACCGAGAACGAGCATCTGCTCGCCGTCCTGCACACCGAGCGCGACACCGCGGGACCCGCCCGCCTCGAAACAGCGGAAGGAGCCGAGTTCGTCACGGTGCTCGCCGTCGGTATCGCCCTCGAAAAGCCCGGGGGAGTCGTACTCCGTACGAGCAGCCCCGGCACCCAGGACCGGGTCCACGGCTGGCGGCTGGCCCGCGGCAGCCTGGTCCCGCTCACCGCCGGTGAGGTCTTCAGCGCTTACTGCACCGACGCCGACACCGGCGAACCGGTCGCCCCGGAGTCACATGTGGAGTACTGCGCGGGCTTCGACCTGGGCGCGGATGAACCGGAATCACACCACTGACAAGCCGAAGGGGCTCCCCGCCACCATCAGCAGGGAGCCCCTTCACCACGGACACCGCAGGGCTACTCGCCCGACAGCACCGCCTGAGCCGCCACCCGTGCCTCTTCGGCGGAGTCCGCCGCACGCGCGGCGGAAGCGGCACGCTCGCACTGCGCAAGCGTGTACTTAGCCAGCGTGGCGCGGACATAAGGAATGGACGCGGCCCCCATCGACAACGACGTCACACCCAGCCCCGTCAGGACACAGGCGAGCAGTGGATCGGAGGCGGCTTCACCACAGACACCACAGCTCTTGCCCTCGGCCCTGGCCGCATCCGCCGACAGCGCCACGAGGTCGAGCAGCGCGGGCTGCCACGGATCCTGCAGCCGGGACACCGCACCCACCTGACGGTCGGCGGCAAAGGTGTACTGCGCGAGGTCATTGGTGCCCAGCGAGAGGAACTCCACCTCCTGCAGGATCGAGCGTGCCCGCAGCGCCGCGGACGGAATCTCCACCATCGCGCCGAACTTCGCCCGCAGCCCGGCCTCACGGCAGGCATCGGCAAAGGCCTTCGCATCCTTGCGGTCCGCCACCATCGGAGCCATGACCTCAAGGTGGACAGGCAGACCCTCGGCCGCCTTCGCCAGCGCGGTCAGCTGGGTCCGCAGTACCTCGGGGTGGTCCAGCAGGCTCCGCAGCCCGCGCACACCCAGTGCCGGGTTCGGCTCGTCCGCCGGCGTCAGGAAGTCCAGCGGCTTGTCGGCGCCGGCATCCAGCACCCGCACCACGACACGCCCCTCGGGGAATGCCTCAAGCACTGCCCGGTAGGCCGCAACCTGCTTCTCCTCGGACGGTGCCTGCTTGCTGTCGTCCAGGAACAGGAACTCGGTACGGAACAACCCCACGCCCTCGGCGCCGGCCTCGACCGCTGCCGGCACATCGCCCGGCCCACCGACATTGGCGAGCAGCGGGACCCTGTGGCCGTCGGAGGTAGCGCCGGGACCGGTCGAAGCGGACAGTGCGGCCTTGCGCGTCGCAGCGGCGCTCTCCATCTCCGCACGCTTCTCGGCGCTGGGCTCGACGAAGATCTCACCGGTGCTGCCGTCCACCGCGACGACCGTGCCCTCGGCCAGCTCGCCGGCACCGGGGAGCGCCACCACGGCAGGCACACCGAGCGCCCGCGCCAGAATCGCGCTGTGACTGGTCGGCCCGCCCTCCTCGGTCACAAAGCCGAGCACCAGAGCCGGGTCGAGCAGCGCCGTGTCGGCGGGCGCGAGATCCCGTGCGATCAGCACATAGGGCTCGTCGCTGTCCGGCACACCTGGCATCGGCACACCGAGCAGGCGAGCCACGATCCGGTTGCGCACGTCGTCGAGGTCGGCAACCCGACCCGCCAGGTACTCCCCGGCGTTCGCAAGCAGCGCCCGGTAGGCGGCGAACGCGTCGTAGACGGCGCGCTCGGCGGTGCTGCCGACGGCAATGCGCCGCTCCACATCAGCCATCAGCTCGGGGTCCTGCGCCATCATGGCCTGGGCTTCGAGCACATGCTGGGCCTCGCCACCGGCCAGATTGCCGCGCGCAATCAGGTCGGCCGCCACAGCCTCCACAGCCTGGCGAGCCCGCCCCTGTTCGCGCTCCGCCTCCTCGGCCGGAATCTGCTTGGCCGGCGGCTCGAGTACCGCCGTGCCCATATGACGCACCTCGCCGATCGCCACTCCATGGCTCACACCGACGCCTCGCAGCGTTGTCTCCATTTCACCCGTCCCCGGTTGTGCGGCGGCCCGTGCCTCCGCGGTGGATATCCAGTCGGCCTTCACTGCGCCGAGTCCGTCACTGCCAACCGAACAACGTGTCGCCGATCTTCACGTCCCCGTCCTCGCGGACGTCGGAGAGGGAATCAGCGGTGGCCTCCAGCGCGACGATCGGGCACACAGGGGACTTGCCCGCCGCCTCGACGCCCGCAGGATCCCAACGCACGATGCCCTGACCCCGCGTGACTGTGTCCCCCTTGTTCACGAGCAGCTCGAAGCCTTCACCATTGAGCTGAACGGTGTCGATGCCGAGGTGCACGAGAACGCCGCGCCCGTGCTCATCCACGACGACGAACGCGTGCGGGTGCAGGGAGACAACGATGCCGTCGACCGGCGATACGGCCTCGGACGGCTCGCGCACGGGATCAATGGCGGTTCCAGGACCCACCATCGCACCGGAGAAGACCGGGTCCGGTACCGCAGCGAGCCCGATGGCACGTCCGGCAAGAGGGGACGTCACAGTGGTCATGGGGAACCTCCCAGGGGTGGAGCTTGAATGGCGCCGTCACAGCTTGTGGGCGTCGGCGTACTGTTCAGCAGGGTAAGTCATAAGAAGTTCCGGTTCCGTCTGAGTCCTGATGGTTCGCGGCCTTAGAGGGGCACCGGAAACGATTTGCCTCAACTCCCGGCGCCCTGTACTGTCGTACTCCTGCCTGGCCCCAGCGCGACTTTAAGTCGGGGGTCGGCGGCGACTTTTAAGCCCTGACTCTAACCCGGATCGGCACCTGCATGCCTGCAGGAGGTTGGTCAAGGGAAATGAAAAGGCCTGATAGAGTCGGACTCGCCGGAAAGGGAAACGCGAAAGCGAAGAACTGGAAAGCGGCCCCGTTTCGACCGGGAATCGGACACGAAAGAGTCTGATAGAGTCGGAGACGCAAGACCGAAGGGAAAGCCCGGAGGAAAGCCCGAGAGGGTGAGTACAAAGGAAGCGTCCGTTCCTTGAGAACTCAACAGCGTGCCAAAAGTCAACGCCAGATATGTTGATACCCCGGCCTGTTTCGGCAGGTTGGTGGTTCCTTTGAAAGTCCTGCCGGGCCTCACGGTTCCGGTAGGCAATTTACACAGCGAGGACGCTGTGAACGATCGGTCTTATTCCGGCTGATCGTTCCGCTCTCGTGATGTGTGTCCCGATTACGGGAAAACATTCACGGAGAGTTTGATCCTGGCTCAGGACGAACGCTGGCGGCGTGCTTAACACATGCAAGTCGAACGATGAAGCCCTTCGGGGTGGATTAGTGGCGAACGGGTGAGTAACACGTGGGCAATCTGCCCTTCACTCTGGGACAAGCCCTGGAAACGGGGTCTAATACCGGATAACACTCTGTCCCGCATGGGACGGGGTTGAAAGCTCCGGCGGTGAAGGATGAGCCCGCGGCCTATCAGCTTGTTGGTGGGGTGATGGCCTACCAAGGCGACGACGGGTAGCCGGCCTGAGAGGGCGACCGGCCACACTGGGACTGAGACACGGCCCAGACTCCTACGGGAGGCAGCAGTGGGGAATATTGCACAATGGGCGAAAGCCTGATGCAGCGACGCCGCGTGAGGGATGACGGCCTTCGGGTTGTAAACCTCTTTCAGCAGGGAAGAAGCGAAAGTGACGGTACCTGCAGAAGAAGCGCCGGCTAACTACGTGCCAGCAGCCGCGGTAATACGTAGGGCGCAAGCGTTGTCCGGAATTATTGGGCGTAAAGAGCTCGTAGGCGGCTTGTTGCGTCGGTTGTGAAAGCCCGGGGCTTAACCCCGGGTCTGCAGTCGATACGGGCAGGCTAGAGTGTGGTAGGGGAGATCGGAATTCCTGGTGTAGCGGTGAAATGCGCAGATATCAGGAGGAACACCGGTGGCGAAGGCGGATCTCTGGGCCATTACTGACGCTGAGGAGCGAAAGCGTGGGGAGCGAACAGGATTAGATACCCTGGTAGTCCACGCCGTAAACGTTGGGAACTAGGTGTTGGCGACATTCCACGTCGTCGGTGCCGCAGCTAACGCATTAAGTTCCCCGCCTGGGGAGTACGGCCGCAAGGCTAAAACTCAAAGGAATTGACGGGGGCCCGCACAAGCAGCGGAGCATGTGGCTTAATTCGACGCAACGCGAAGAACCTTACCAAGGCTTGACATACACCGGAAAGCATCAGAGATGGTGCCCCCCTTGTGGTCGGTGTACAGGTGGTGCATGGCTGTCGTCAGCTCGTGTCGTGAGATGTTGGGTTAAGTCCCGCAACGAGCGCAACCCTTGTTCTGTGTTGCCAGCATGCCCTTCGGGGTGATGGGGACTCACAGGAGACTGCCGGGGTCAACTCGGAGGAAGGTGGGGACGACGTCAAGTCATCATGCCCCTTATGTCTTGGGCTGCACACGTGCTACAATGGCCGGTACAATGAGCTGCGATGCCGCGAGGCGGAGCGAATCTCAAAAAGCCGGTCTCAGTTCGGATTGGGGTCTGCAACTCGACCCCATGAAGTCGGAGTTGCTAGTAATCGCAGATCAGCATTGCTGCGGTGAATACGTTCCCGGGCCTTGTACACACCGCCCGTCACGTCACGAAAGTCGGTAACACCCGAAGCCGGTGGCCCAACCCCTTGTGGGAGGGAGCTGTCGAAGGTGGGACTGGCGATTGGGACGAAGTCGTAACAAGGTAGCCGTACCGGAAGGTGCGGCTGGATCACCTCCTTTCTAAGGAGCACTTCTTACCGGGCTTGCTCGGTCAGAGGCCACTACGTCGGCAAATGTTCGGCGGTGGTTGCTCATGGGTGGAACGTTGACTATTCGGCACGACAGGTTGTTTTTCACTAGTACTGCTTCGGCGTGGAACGTGGGAAGGGATCGGTTGTGTCGGGCACGTTGTTGGGTATCTGAGGGTACGGCCGCAAGGTTGCCTTCAGTTGCCGGTCCCAGTGAACTCGCCTTTCGGGGTGGGGTGATGGGTGGCTGGTCGTTGTTTGAGAACTGCACAGTGGACGCGAGCATCTGTGGCCAAGTTTTTAAGGGCGCACGGTGGATGCCTTGGCACCAGGAACCGATGAAGGACGTGGGAGGCCACGATAGGCCCCGGGGAGCTGTCAACCGAGCTTTGATCCGGGGGTGTCCGAATGGGGAAACCCGGCAGTCGTCATGGGCTGTCACCCGCTGCTGAACACATAGGCAGTGTGGAGGGAACGAGGGGAAGTGAAACATCTCAGTACCCTCAGGAAGAGAAAACAACCGTGATTCCGGGAGTAGTGGCGAGCGAAACTGGATGAGGCCAAACCGTATGCGTGTGATACCCGGCAGGGGTTGCGCATGCGGGGTTGTGGGATCTCTCTTTCACGGTCTGCCGGCTGTGAGACGAGTCAGAAACCGTTGATGTAGGCGAAGGACATGCGAAAGGTCCGGCGTAGAGGGTAAGACCCCCGTAGCTGAAACATTAACGGCTCGTTTGAGAGACACCCAAGTAGCACGGGGCCCGAGAAATCCCGTGTGAATCTGGCGGGACCACCCGCTAAGCCTAAATATTCCCTGGTGACCGATAGCGGATAGTACCGTGAGGGAATGGTGAAAAGTACCGCGGGAGCGGAGTGAAATAGTACCTGAAACCGTGTGCCTACAAGCCGTGGGAGCGTCGCTGTATGTGCTTGCACATGCAGTCGTGACTGCGTGCCTTTTGAAGAATGAGCCTGCGAGTTTGCGGTGTGTTGCGAGGTTAACCCGTGTGGGGAAGCCGTAGCGAAAGCGAGTCCGAATAGGGCGTTTCAGTAGCACGCTCAAGACCCGAAGCGGAGTGATCTAGCCATGGGCAGGTTGAAGCGGAGGTAAGACTTCGTGGAGGACCGAACCCACCAGGGTTGAAAACCTGGGGGATGACCTGTGGTTAGGGGTGAAAGGCCAATCAAACTCCGTGATAGCTGGTTCTCCCCGAAATGCATTTAGGTGCAGCGTCGTGTGTTTCTTGCCGGAGGTAGAGCACTGGATAGGCGATGGGCCCTACCGGGTTACTGACCTTAGCCAAACTCCGAATGCCGGTAAGTGAGAGCACGGCAGTGAGACTGTGGGGGATAAGCTCCATGGTCGAGAGGGAAACAGCCCAGAGCATCGACTAAGGCCCCTAAGCGTACGCTAAGTGGGAAAGGATGTGGAGTCGCAGAGACAACCAGGAGGTTGGCTTAGAAGCAGCCACCCTTGAAAGAGTGCGTAATAGCTCACTGGTCAAGTGATTCCGCGCCGACAATGTAGCGGGGCTCAAGCGTACCGCCGAAGTCGTGTCATTCATACATTAAGGGCTAACGCCTGTGTGGATGGGTAGGGGAGCGTCGTGTGCCGGGTGAAGCAGCCGCGGAAGCGAGTTGTGGACGGTTCACGAGTGAGAATGCAGGCATGAGTAGCGATACACACGTGAGAAACGTGTGCGCCGATTGACTAAGGGTTCCTGGGTCAAGCTGATCTGCCCAGGGTAAGTCGGGACCTAAGGCGAGGCCGACAGGCGTAGTCGATGGACAACCGGTTGATATTCCGGTACCCGCTTTGAAACGCCCAATACTGAATCAGGCGATGCTAAGTCCGTGAAGCCGGCCCGATCTCTTCGGAGTTGAGGGTAGTGGTGGAGCCGACGAACCAGACTTGTACTAGGTAAGCGATGGGGTGACGCAGGAAGGTAGTCCAGCCCGGGCGGTGGTAGTCCCGGGGTAAGGGTGTAGGCCGTGTGGTAGGTAAATCCGTCACACGTTAAGGCTGAGACCTGATGCCGAGCCGATTGTGGTGAAGTGGATGATCCTATGCTGTCGAGAAAAGCCTCTAGCGAGTTTCATGGCGGCCCGTACCCTAAACCGACTCAGGTGGTCAGGTAGAGAATACCGAGGCGTTCGGGTGAACTATGGTTAAGGAACTCGGCAAAATGCCCCCGTAACTTCGGGAGAAGGGGGGCCATCACTGGTGATCCGATTTGCTCGGTGAGCTGGGGGTGGCCGCAGAGACCAGCGAGAAGCGACTGTTTACTAAAAACACAGGTCCGTGCGAAGCCGTAAGGCGATGTATACGGACTGACGCCTGCCCGGTGCTGGAACGTTAAGGGGACCGGTTAGCTGACTTTCGGGTCGGCGAAGCTGAGAACTTAAGCGCCAGTAAACGGCGGTGGTAACTATAACCATCCTAAGGTAGCGAAATTCCTTGTCGGGTAAGTTCCGACCTGCACGAATGGCGTAACGACTTCTCGACTGTCTCAACCATAGGCCCGGTGAAATTGCACTACGAGTAAAGATGCTCGTTTCGCGCAGCAGGACGGAAAGACCCCGGGACCTTTACTACAGTTTGATATTGGTGTTCGGTTCGGCTTGTGTAGGATAGGTGGGAGACTTTGAAGCAGCCACGCCAGTGGTTGTGGAGTCGCCGTTGAAATACCACTCTGGTCGTGCTGGATGTCTAACCTGGGTCCGTGATCCGGATCAGGGACAGTGTCTGATGGGTAGTTTAACTGGGGCGGTTGCCTCCTAAAGAGTAACGGAGGCGCCCAAAGGTTCCCTCAGCCTGGTTGGCAATCAGGTGTTGAGTGTAAGTGCACAAGGGAGCTTGACTGTGAGACCGACGGGTCGAGCAGGGACGAAAGTCGGGACTAGTGATCCGGCAGTGGCTTGTGGAAGCGCTGTCGCTCAACGGATAAAAGGTACCCCGGGGATAACAGGCTGATCTTCCCCAAGAGTCCATATCGACGGGATGGTTTGGCACCTCGATGTCGGCTCGTCGCATCCTGGGGCTGGAGTCGGTCCCAAGGGTTGGGCTGTTCGCCCATTAAAGCGGTACGCGAGCTGGGTTTAGAACGTCGTGAGACAGTTCGGTCCCTATCCGCTGTGCGCGTAGGAATATTGAGAAGGGCTGTCCCTAGTACGAGAGGACCGGGACGGACGAACCTCTGGTGTGCCAGTTGTCCTGCCAAGGGCATGGCTGGTTGGCTACGTTCGGAAAGGATAACCGCTGAAAGCATCTAAGCGGGAAGCCTGCTTCGAGATGAGTATTCCCACCAACTTGATTGGTTAAGGCTCCCAGTAGACGACTGGGTTGATAGGCCAGATGTGGAAGCCCGGTAACGGGTGGAGCTGACTGGTACTAATAGGCCGAGGGCTTGTCCTCAGTTGCTCGCGTCCACTGTGTTAGTTCTGAAATAACGAACGGCCGTGTTGTGTTCCGGTGTTGGTTAATTTCATAGTGTTTCGGTGGTCATTGCGTTAGGGAAACGCCCGGTTACATTCCGAACCCGGAAGCTAAGCCTTTCAGCGCCGATGGTACTGCAGGGGGGACCCTGTGGGAGAGTAGGACGCCGCCGAACTTCTTTTACGGGAAAGCCCCGCACCTCTGGTGCGGGGCTTTTCTGCGTTCACGAGGCCTTGCGATACCCCTGTGCACCTGCCAGCGGTGGCTGAGGGTAAGGTCAGGGGGCATCATTGGCACGTTCTTCGCACAGGAGGCCCCCGGGTGGAGGTCCAGGAGACTCGGGTTCAGACGGACCGGGTACTCACCATCCCCAACATCCTCAGCATGGCTCGCCTTGTCGGGGTTCCGCTCTTCCTGTGGCTGATTCTTCGCCCTGTGTTCGGCGGCCCCCAAAGCGATGGCTGGGCTTTGCTGGTGCTGATGTTCAGTGGCATCAGCGACTACCTCGACGGCAAGCTCGCCCGCCGGTGGAACCAGATCAGCAGCCTCGGTCGGCTCCTGGACCCTGCTGCAGACCGCCTCTACATCCTTTCGACCCTCGTCGGTCTGACCTGGCGGGAGATCCTGCCGCTCTGGCTCACCGCAGCACTTCTGGCCCGCGAGCTGATGCTTCTCGTGATGGTGGGAATCCTTCGCCGCCACGGCTATCCGCCGCCCCAGGTGAACTTTCTGGGGAAGGCTGCCACGTTCAACTTGATGTATGCGTTCCCCTTGTTGCTGCTCAGCGACGGAAGTGGTTGGCTTGCATCGCTGGCCGCCATTTTCGGATGGGCGTTCGCAGGTTGGGGTACAACGCTCTATTGGTGGGCAGGGATCCTCTACGTGGTTCAGGTCCGCCGGCTCGTCAAGGCGGATGTAGCAGCCGATTGAGCTCGTTGATGCGGGTGCCGCGCAGTGTGGCCGGCCCGCCGCTGATGACCCGGGTGGTGCCCTGACGGGTGAAGTCGGCTAAACCGTCGTCTCTGCAAGGAGGACGTTTCCGACATGAAGGCCGTCGTGATGGCTGGCGGCGAAGGCACTCGTCTTCGTCCCATGACCTCAAGCATGCCCAAGCCGCTTCTGCCCGTCGCCAATCGGCCGATCATGGAGCATGTGCTTCGGCTGCTCAAGCGGCACGGGCTCAACGAGACCGTCGTAACGGTCCAGTTTCTTGCCTCGTTGGTCAAGAACTACTTCGGGGACGGCGAAGAGCTCGGGATGGAGCTCAGTTATGCCAATGAGGAGAAACCGCTCGGCACCGCGGGGAGCGTGAAGAATGCCGAGGAAGCACTGAAGGACGACACCTTCCTCGTTATTTCCGGTGACGCGCTCACCGACTTCGATCTCACCGACCTCATCGCCTTCCACAAGGAAAAGGGCGGGCTGGTGACGGTATGCCTGACCCGAGTGCCGAATCCTCTGGAATTCGGCATCACCATCGTGGACGAGGCGGGCCAGGTCGAGCGTTTCCTGGAGAAGCCGACTTGGGGCCAGGTCTTCTCGGACACCGTGAATACGGGCATCTACGTCATGGAACCCGAGGTGTTCGACTATGTCGAGGCCGACGTCTCCGTGGACTGGTCCGGTGATGTCTTCCCGCAGCTCATGAAGGAAGGAAAGCCCATCTACGGCTATGTCGCCGAGGGCTACTGGGAGGATGTCGGTACCCACGAGAGCTATGTGAAGGCCCAGGCAGACGTTCTTGAGCGCAAGGTTGACGTCGAGATCGACGGCTTCGAGATCTCGCCGGGTGTATGGGTCGCGGAAGGCGCGGATGTACATCCCGACGCGGTACTGCGGGGACCTCTCTACATCGGGGACTATGCAAAGGTCGAAGCCGGAGCGGAGATTCGCGAGCACACGGTCATCGGGTCGAATGTCGTCGTGAAGAGCGGCGCTTTCCTGCACAGGGCAGTGGTTCACGACAACGTCTACATCGGCCAGCACAGCAATCTGCGCGGATGCGTGATCGGTAAGAACACCGACGTCATGCGGGCCGCCCGCATCGAGGACGGCGCGGTCATCGGAGACGAGTGCCTGATCGGTGAAGAATCGATCATTCAGGGCAATGTCCGCGTCTACCCGTTCAAGACCATCGAGGCCGGCGCCTTCGTCAATACCTCGGTGATCTGGGAATCTCGCGGACAGGCCCACCTCTTCGGGGCCCGCGGTGTGTCCGGGATTCTGAACGTCGAGATCACGCCGGAGCTGGCGGTCCGGCTCGCCGGAGCCTATGCCACGACCCTCAAGAAGGGCTCGACGGTCACCACCGCCCGTGACCACTCCCGCGGCGCCCGTGCGCTGAAGAGAGCGGTGATCTCGGCGCTCCAGGCCAGTGCCATCGATGTCCGGGACCTGGAGAACGTACCGCTGCCCGTCGCACGCCAGCAGACCGCGCGGGGCAGCGCCGGCGGGATCATGATTCGTACGTCCCCCGGCGTGTCCGACTCGGTCGACATCATGTTCTTCGACGAGCGGGGCGCGGACCTCTCCCAGGCGCGGCAGCGGAAGCTGGACCGGGTCTACGCACGTCAGGAATACCGCCGTGCCTTCCCGGGGGAGATCGGGGATCTGCACTTCCCGTCCAGCGTCTTCGACTCGTACACCGGATCGCTGTTGCGCAACGTGGACACCGCGGGGATTGCCGACGCGGGTCTCAAGGTTGTCGTCGATGCCTCCAACGGCAGTGCCGGGCTTGTCCTGCCCAGCCTGCTGGGCAGGCTCGGCGTGGATGCATTGACCATCAACCCCGGCCTCGACGAATCACGGCCCACCGAATCCGCCGAGACCCGGCGCTCAGGACTGGTGCGATTGGGCGAGATCGTCTCCTCGGCACGGGCCGCGTTCGGCGTGCGGTTCGACCCGGTGGGCGAGCGGCTCTCCCTGGTTGACGAACGGGGCAGGATCGTGGAGGACGACCGGGCGCTCCTGGTGATGCTCGACCTTGTGGCGGCCGAGCGGCGCAGCGGGCGGGTAGCCCTGCCGGTGACCACGACGCGGGTCGCCGAGCAGGTCGCGGCGTACCACGGCACGCAGGTCGAATGGACGACGACATCGCCCGACGATCTGACGCGTGTGGGGCGCGAGGAAGGCACCATCTTCGGTGGAGACGGCCGCGGTGGATTCATCGTTCCCGAATTCAGCAGCGTCTTCGACGGATCGGCTGCTTTCGTAAGACTCATCGGGCTCGTCGCCAGGACCCAGCTCACTCTCAGTCAGATCGATGCCCGTATTCCCCGTGCCCATGTCCTGCGCCGTGATCTGGCCACACCCTGGGCCGTCAAGGGCCTGGTCATGCGGCGGGTCGTGGAGGCCGCCGGCGACCGCAGTGTCGACACGACGGACGGTGTACGGGTCGTGGAGGCCGACGGGCGATGGGTGATGGTGCTGCCGGACCCGGCCGAAGCGGTCACCCATTTGTGGGCTGAGGGCCCGGACGACGCCTCCGCGCAGGCACTGCTGGACGAATGGGCGGCGATCGTGGAGAGCGCAGGTCACTGAGGGTTCCACCGGTGTTCCCGGCGGCGTCCAGCGACGCCATTGGGCACACCGGTGGGGCCATTCGGCGGTAGCAGTGGCGACGTGCGACGATGTGCGGCATGTCGCAGCAGCCCCCCGATCGGAGTACCGCCTCGCCTTCTGCGCGCCCCGACGCGTCCATGTCGCTGCTGACCAATGTGATGGACCACAGCCTGGACGACGGATACGCCGAGGCATCGGCGCGTCGGAAGGCCGACGGGAGCGCGGGCATGCCCCGCACGCTCAAGTCGAGACTCGGCCTCGCCGCATGTCTGGTGCTTGCTGCACTTGTGGTCACGCTCGGGGCTGCGCAGGCACGTGTCTCCGCGCCGGTCATCGCCAAGGAGCGTCAGGAGTTGATCGATCGTATCGACGGGGAGACGGCGGCGGCCGACACCCTTGAGTCACAGGTCGACAAGCTCCGGGACGACGTGAGTAGGCGCCAGCGCAAGGCGTTGGAGAAGCACGGCGGGGACCAAGGGGAGCTGGTGGCACTGCTCGCCGGGGCGACAGCGGCGGAGGGGCCTGGTGTGAGACTCGTCGTCGACGACGCCAAGGACACTGACCAGGGCGGTGGCGGGCCGAGGGAGACCAGCGGATTCGCCGACACCGGGCGGGTTCGCGACCGGGACCTGCAACGGGTCGTCAACGGACTCTGGCAGTCCGGTGCGGAAGCGATCGCGATCAACGGGCAGCGTCTGACAGCCCTGTCTGCGATCCGTGCGGCCGGCGACGCCATACTGGTCGACAACAGACCGCTCGTGCCGCCGTACACGCTGCTGGCGGTGGGGAACGGGAAGCAGCTCAGCACCGCATTCCAGGACAGTGCTGACGGCCAGTATCTGCAGGCGCTCAAGGACACCTTCGACATCCGGACGAGCATGTCCGTCCAGGAGAAGGTGAACCTTCCGGTTGCGCCGAGCCTGATCGTACGAACAGCAGAGCCTTATAAGGCCGCAGACACCGGCAGTGGCGCGGCAGACAAAGGGAAGGGCACATCGTGATCGCCGTACTGGGCCTCGTCGTGGGAGTCGTGGTCGGACTGTTGGTCCGACCCGAGGTGCCGGCGGTGGTCGAGCCCTATCTTCCGATCGCCGTCGTGGCTGCCCTCGACGCAGTCTTCGGGGGTCTGCGGGCCATGCTCGACGGAATCTTTGTCGACAAGGTGTTCGTCGTGTCGTTCCTGTCGAACGTCGTGGTGGCCGCACTGATCGTGTTCCTGGGCGACAAGCTGGGCGTGGGAGCGCAACTCTCCACCGGTGTGGTGGTCGTGCTCGGGATCCGGATCTTCTCCAACGCCGCGGCCATCCGCCGGCACGTCTTCCGGGCCTGAGGCCGATGAGCAACGAAGAACTTCCCAGCGACATGGGACGCATCGGCGAGCAGCCGGCCGACGCCGCCAAGGAGCTCACCGGACGTCAGCGGCTGATCGCCGGACTCTGGCCGCCGCGGGTGACGCGAGCCCAACTCATCGTGGCGGTGCTGCTGTTCGTCCTCGGTCTCGGGCTGGCCATTCAGGTGCGCTCGAACAGTGACAACAGCGCACTGCGGGGTGCCCGCCAGGAGGACCTGGTCCGCATTCTCGATGAGCTGGACGACCGAACACAGCGTCTGGAGGACGAGAAGCAGCGCCTCGACGCTCAGCGTACGGAGCTGGAGAACAGCTCCGACCAGGCTGAGGAGGCGCGTAGGCAGACGGTGGAGAAGGAGCGGCAACTCGGTATTCTCGCCGGCACCGTGGCGGCACACGGGCCCGGGATCACGCTCACCGTCAATGACCCGGGAAACGGGATCAAGGCGGACATGCTGCTCGACGCGCTGCAGGAGTTGCGTGCGGCGGGTGCCGAGGCGATCGAGGTCAACGGAGTGAGAGTCGTGGCCAATACGTTCTTCTCCGGTGACGGCGGCAACGTCAAGGTTGACGGCCGTAAGATCACCGCGCCGTACGTGTTCAAGGTGATCGGCAAGCCCCAGGATCTGGAGCCGGCGCTGAACATCCCTGGCGGTGTGGTGCAGACACTGGAGAAGGAGCAGGCCACCGTGCATGTGGAGCAGGCCGACGACATCGTCGTGGACGTCTTGCGACCGGCGAAGCGGCCTGACTACGCTCGGTCGTCATCCTCGTGAGGCCGCGCCATGGAGGGGTCGAAGGACACGGGCAGGTGGTTGCGGGGGGTCGCCGCATCGTAATGGTGGTGCGTGGTGGAAACTGTCGAGTGGATACGGACGTTGTGAAGATGTCCGGGTCGGCAGGTGTGTTCGTTCAGGGTTCGTCCTGCCCCACGGGCGGGTCTATTTCGGTCAAGGGGAATCGCCCGTGAAGTTGTTTGGGAAGTTGTTCGGCAAGAGCGCTCGCGATGAAGCTGCCCGCCATCGCGCACCGCGCCATGGCCAGGCGGAGGAGCAGGGCTCGGAGCGCCCGCTCTTCCGCGATCAGATGTCCGGTTCGGGCAGTGACAATTCGGGCGCTTCCGGCGCGTCGTCTGTTGACCCTGCCGGTGTCGGCCGCATAGGTTTCTCGGAACCGTCAACCTCAAGTACGGGTGGAGGGTTCACCCCGAGGCAGGAGGGTTCGTCCATGCCGGTCTGTACGAGGTGCGGGCATCGCAACGCCGAGGCCAGTCGCTTCTGCTCCAACTGCGGTGCGCCGCTGAGGGGTGGAATTCCCGAGCGTGCCTCGGAGACGACCTCGACCATCTCCATCTCCGGTCTTGAGGCATACGAGGCGGAGGCCACCGGGCAGACGCCCGTACCGTCCCTCTCGCCCGAGGCGCAGGCCGCAGTCGATGCTCTTCCGCTCGGCTCGGCACTCCTCGTGGTGCGACGTGGTCCGAACTCCGGCAGCCGCTTCCTGCTGGACGGCGAGCTGACCACGGCCGGCCGCCATCCACAGAGCGACATCTTCCTCGACGACGTGACGGTGTCGCGGCGGCACGTGGAGTTCCGCAGGAGCCCCGACGGCAGCTTCACGGTCGGGGACGTGGGCAGCCTGAACGGCACCTACGTCAACCGCGAGCGCATCGACTCCGTCGCCCTGTCCAACGGTGACGAAGTGCAGATCGGCAAGTACCGGCTGGTCTTCTATGCGAGCCAGCGGGGCATCTGACCCGTCAGGGAAGGTCCATGCTGAGAACACCGACGGGCGGTGCCGGTCACGGCACCGCCACCGCCGACGACCGCCCGATGAGCATCGGCACGGTGCTCCTGCAACTGCGGGACGAGTTTCCCGAAGTCACGATCTCCAAGATTCGCTTCCTGGAGGCCGAAGGTCTCGTCGAGCCGCAGCGGAGCCCCTCCGGCTATCGCAAGTTCCGAGGGGCCGACGTGGAGCGGCTGGCTCAGGTGCTACGTATGCAGCGGGACCACTACCTCCCGCTGAAAGTCATCCGAGAGCATCTGGATGCCCTCGCCCGCGGCGAACAGTCCACGCTGCCGTCCGGGGGCGACCCGCGGGATCTGACCGACGGCGGCTGGGACGCCGGCTCCGGACGGGCGACCGCGGCCCGTATCGGTCGTGCCGAGCTGCTGGCGGCCGCCGAGGTCACCGAGAGTGACCTGGATGAGTGGGAGTCGTACGGCCTGGTCGCTCCGACCGCCGAGGGCGGTTACGACGCAGAAATGGTCACGGTGGCCAAGCTTGTGGCGGATCTGGGTCGATTCGGTCTGGAACCGCGCCACCTGCGTGCCATTCGGGCGGCCGCGGACCGTGAGGCGGGACTCATCGAGCAGGTGGTCGCGCCCCTGCGCCGGCACCGGAATCCGCAGACCAGAGCGCATGCCGAAGCCACCGCGAGGGAGCTCGCAGAGCTGTCCGTACGGCTTCATTCGGCGCTTGTGCAGACCGCTCTGCGGGTCCGGCTCCACTGATCACGTCGGTGCCCGACTACCCAAACCTGCCGAGCACGTCCTAGGGTTGCTGTGTGAACGAGCTCGACGTTGTGGGTGTCCGGGTGGAAATGCCCTCCAACCAACCGATCGTGCTCCTGCGTGAAGTGGGAGGCGACCGGTACCTCCCCATTTGGATCGGTCCTGGTGAGGCGACCGCGATCGCCTTCGCCCAGCAGGGCATGGCTCCGGCCAGGCCGCTGACCCATGATCTCTTCAAGGATGTGCTCGAGGCCGTCGGCCAGGAGCTCACCGAGGTCCGTATCACGGACCTGCGGGAAGGGGTCTTCTACGCGGAGCTGGTCTTCGCCAGTGGGGTCGAGGTGAGCGCGCGGCCGTCCGACGCCATAGCACTCGCACTGCGCACCGGAACGCCGATCTACGGCAGTGACGGGGTGCTCGACGATGCAGGTATCGCCATCCCGGACGAGCAGGAGGACGAGGTGGAGAAGTTCCGCGAGTTCCTCGACCAGATCTCACCGGAGGACTTCGGTACCAACAGTCAGTAACCGTTCTACGGGGTCGCAGTCAGCGCATCCGACAAGCCCTTCCCGCTCGCGACACACGGGAAACCACTCTCAGGGTGATTATCACTCGGCGTGCCGAGTGTGGCGATCGTTGACGCACCCCGGGTGACTGCCTACCTTCGAGATGGCAGGTCAAGGACGGAGGTCGGCGTGAGAAGCAGCGGCGACGGTACGGCAGCAGGTGGGCCGTATCCGCAGCAGGGGAGTACAGCCGGCCACACCATCAGGCAACCGGTTGAACCGGCGGCGGTGGCGGGGAGCGGCGTGGCATCGGCCAACGACATCGGCTATCGCGGGCCGACAGCTTGCGCGGCCGCGGGGATCACCTATCGGCAGCTCGACTACTGGGCGCGCACGGGGCTGGTCGAGCCGAGCGTGCGTCCGGCATACGGCTCGGGGACACAGCGGCTCTACAGCTTCCGGGACGTTGTCCTGCTGAAGATCGTGAAGCGTTTCCTGGACACGGGCGTCGCCCTGCAGAACATCCGCACCACGGTTCAGCATCTGCGGGCCCGCGGTTTCCAGGATCTTGAGCGGATGACGCTGATGAGCGACGGGGCGACGGTCTACGAGTGCTCCTCGCCCGACGAGGTCGTCGATCTGCTCCAGGGCGGCCAGGGGGTCTTCGGTATCGCCGTGGGTGTGGTGTGGCAGGACGTCGACGCCGCCCTGTCACAGCTGCACGGTGAGCGGGTGGACACCGGCGAGACGCTGGTCGGGAACAACCCCACCGATGAGCTCGCGCGCCGACGCAACCGCGCCGGCTGACCCGGCCGGGGAATCGGGCGCGGCGATTGTCAGTGCCGTAGGACAGCATCGATTGATGTGAGAGCCGCGCCCACCATCCTGCATCTGGACATGGATGCCTTCTACGCCTCTGCCGAGCAGGCGGCGAAGCCCAGCCTGCGCGGCAAACCGGTCGTGGTGGGCGGGCTGGGACCGCGCGGAGTCGTCGCCACCGCGTCGTACGAGGCACGGCGCTTCGGAGTGCACTCGGCGATGCCCACGGCGCAGGCGCGGCGGCTGGCTCCCAACGCGGCCTATCTGGTGCCCCGCTTCCTGCTGTACCGGACGGTCAGTGACCAGGTGATGGGGCTGCTGGCGCGACTCTCCCCGCTGGTGGAGCCGCTCAGCCTGGACGAGGCTTTTGTGGACCTCGAAGCGGGTGGCACGGCCGATGACGCCGCTTCCGCGCTGGAGATCGGTGAGCAGCTGCGTACGGCCATCAAGGCGGTCACAGGGCTCACCGGCTCGGTTGGGCTCGCCGGCTCCAAGATGCTGGCCAAGATCGCTTCGGAGGAGGCGAAACCGAACGGGCTGCTGCTCATAGAGCCGGGGACGGAGCGGAAACTGCTCGCGCCCATGTCGGTACGGATCCTCCCCGGCGTCGGGCCCGCGACGGCGGACCATTTGCGCCGCGCCGGGATGACGACGGTCAATGACCTGGTCGAGGCGGGTGAGGCGGAGCTCGTACGGCTGCTGGGGAAGGCGCACGGCGGCTCGCTGCACCGCATGGCGTTCGGGTACGACGACCGGCCCGTGGTCGCGGAGCGGGACGCGAAATCGGTGTCGGTCGAGGACACCTTCGACGCGGATCTGCACGACCGGGTGCGGGTCAGGACGGAAGTGGAACGGCTGGCCGACCGATGTGTCCAGCGACTGCGGGGCGCGGGGCGGTCCGGGCGGACGGTGGTGCTGAAGGTACGGCGGTACGACTTCTCCACGCTCACGAGGTCCGAGACGCTGCGTGGGCCCACGGACGACCCGACGGTGGTCCGGGAGGCCGCCGCACGGCTCCTGGAGGCCGTGGACACCACCGGAGGGGTACGGCTCCTGGGGGTGGGCGTCACGGGGCTTGCCGACTACACGCAGGAAGACCTCTTCGCCCAGGCCGCCGGTGAGCAGGCCGCAACCGGGGAAGCCGCCGAGGAGGAGACAGCGGCGGGGGGCGACGGGGACGAGCCGGTGGACGGTGCGCGGGAGGAGGCCGAGGAGACCGCCGAGCAGCTCGCCGCACGGCGCTGGCCCGCCGGACACGACGTACGTCATGACACCTACGGCCATGGCTGGGTGCAGGGCAGCGGTGTCGGCCGGGTGACGGTGCGGTTCGAGGAACCCGAATCGGCGCCCGGCCGGGTGCGTACGTTCCGTATCGACGATCCGGAACTGCAGCCGGCCGACCCGCTGCCGCTGGTGCGGAACCCGGTGGACTACTCGTCCTGGCCGGCCAGTCTGCCGAAGTCCCTGTCCGGGCCGGTCTCCTCGGGCGGGGAGTCCAGACCGTAGTGCCGGTAGAGCTGGAGCTCCTGTTCCGGCGAGAGATGGCGGCCTACGCCGAAGTCTGGCGCGTCCTTGATCAGCGCACGGTCGAAGGGGACGCGGAGCGAATCCTCCACGAATTCGCTGGGCTCCAGCGGGACGAACGCGTCCCGGCTGAACAGTCCGGTACGTACGGCCGCCCACTCGGGCACACCGGTCGCGTCGTCGAGGTACACCTCGTCCACGGTTCCGATCTTGGTGCCCTTGCGGTCGAACGCTTTGCGGCCGATCAGGCTGCGCGGATCGATGTCGGTCTGCACTGTCCCTCCCACTGGTCGCGGCTACTCCACAAGCACTACAGAAGTGCAGATCCGGGGGGTTGGCCACTCGAGAATTCCGCCGCGACCCCGCTGGTAGGCTGGTGATGGCTGCTGACCCCGTGCGGGAGAGTCCTCCGGAGCGAATCCGAAGGCGCCGAAGGAGCAAATCCTCCCCGGAATCTCTCAGGCCCCCGTACCGCACGGACGAGGTCACTCTGGAAAGCAGGGCGGGTTTCGTGCGGCCGAGTGCCGGTACGGTTCCCTTCCTCACCGACGGTGAAAGCTGGTACGCCGCAGGGCGCGCCGGTGAAGCTCTCAGGTTGAGATGACAGAGGGGGAGGCCGTTCGGGCACCCGCGCCGTGGTGCCCCTCGCAGGTCGTGACAGACCAGGAGGCCTCCACCATGACCCCCCGTCGCACTCCGCTCTCGCAGCTGGAGCAGGGCATTCCGTTCGAACAGCGCCACATCGGTCCCGATGCCGAGGCGCAGTCGAAGATGCTCGCTCAGATCGGTTACGGCTCGCTGGACGAGCTGACCGCGGCAGCGGTGCCCGATGTCATCAAGAGCGCGGAGGCGCTGCAGCTGCCGACCGCCCGCACCGAGGCCGAGGTCCTGGCGGAGCTGCGCTCCCTCGCCGACCGCAACCAGGTGCTGGCCCCGATGATCGGGCTCGGCTACTACGGCACCTTCACCCCGCCGGTGATTCTCCGCAACGTCATGGAGAACCCCGCCTGGTACACGGCCTACACGCCCTACCAGCCGGAGATCTCGCAGGGCCGCCTGGAGGCGCTCCTCAATTTCCAGACGATGGTCGCCGAGCTGACCGGGCTGCCCACCTCCGGCGCCTCGCTGCTCGACGAGGGCACCGCGGCCGCCGAGGCCATGGCGCTCGCGCGGCGTGTCGGCAAGGTCAAGAACGGTGTCTTCCTGGTCGACGCCGACGCGCTGCCGCAGACGATCGCCGTCATCGAGACCCGCGCCGAGCCGACCGGTGTCGAGGTCGTTGTCGCCGACCTCTCCGACGGCATCCCGGCGGAGATCGCCGAGCGCGGCGTCTTCGGTGTCCTGGTGCAGTACCCGGGCGCCTCCGGGGCGGTACGGAACATCAAGCCCGTCATCGAGCAGGCTCACGAGCTCGGCGCGATCGTCACGGTCGCCGCCGACCTGCTGGCCCTGACCCTGCTCACCTCACCGGGCGACCTGGGTGCGGACATCGCGGTCGGCACCACGCAGCGCTTCGGTGTACCGATGGGTTTCGGGGGACCGCACGCAGGCTTCATGGCCGTACGCGAGAAGTTCGCCCGCAGCCTGCCGGGCCGCCTCGTCGGCGTTTCCGTCGACGCGGACGGCAGCAAGGCATACCGGCTGGCCCTGCAGACCCGCGAGCAGCACATCCGCCGCGAGAAGGCCACCAGCAACATCTGTACCGCTCAGGTGCTGCTCGCCGTCATGGCCGGGATGTACGCCGTCTACCACGGCCCGGACGGGCTGCGGATGATCGCTCAGCGCACCCACCGCTATGCGACGATCCTGGCCGAGGGCCTGCGCGCCTCCGGTATCGACGTCGTGACCGGCGCCTACTTCGACACCCTCACCGTGCGTGTCCCGGGGAAGGCCGCCGATGTCGTGGCCGGCGCCCGCGAGCGCGGTGTCAATCTGCGGCTCGTCGACGCAGACCTGGTCTCCCTCGCCTGCGACGAGACCACTACGCGTGCGCAGATCGCCGCCGTCTGGGCCGCGTTCGGCGCCGACGGGGATATCGAGGCACTGGACGCCGCGACCGCCGACGCACTGCCCGAGGGCCTGCTGCGCACCGGCGAGATCCTCGCCCACCCGGTCTTCCACCAGCACCGTTCCGAGACCGCGATGCTGCGCTACCTGCGCAAGCTCGCCGACCGGGACTACGCCCTGGACCGTGGAATGATCCCGCTCGGCTCCTGCACCATGAAGCTGAACGCGACCACCGAGATGGAGTCGATCACCTGGCCCGAGTTCGGCGCCATGCACCCCTTCGCGCCGGCCGAGCAGGCGCAGGGCTTCCTCACCCTCATCCGTGAGCTTGAGGAGCGCCTCGCCGAGGTCACCGGGTACGACGCGGTCTCGATCCAGCCGAACGCCGGATCGCAGGGCGAGTTCGCCGGCCTCCTGGCCGTGCGTGCGTACCACCGGGCCAACGGCGACGACCAGCGGACCATCTGCCTCATCCCGTCCTCCGCGCACGGCACCAACGCCGCCAGCGCCGTGATGGCCGGCATGAAGGTCGTCGTGGTGAAGACCGCCGACGACGGCGAGGTCGACATCGAGGACCTCCGCGCCAAGATCGAGAAGCACCGCGACGAGCTTGCCGTGCTCATGATCACGTACCCGTCGACGCACGGTGTGTTCGAGGAGCACGTCGCCGACATCTGCGCCGAGGTGCACGACGCCGGCGGTCAGGTCTACGTCGACGGTGCCAACCTCAACGCGCTGGTCGGCCTCGCCAAGCCGGGACGGTTCGGCGGCGACGTCTCGCACCTGAACCTGCACAAGACCTTCTGCATCCCGCATGGCGGCGGCGGTCCCGGCGTCGGCCCGGTCGGTGTCCGCGCGCACCTCGCGCCGTACCTGCCGAACCACCCGCTGCAGCCCGCGGCGGGCCCCGAGACCGGTGTCGGACCGATCTCGGCCGCTCCGTGGGGCTCGGCCGGTATTCTCCCCATCTCCTGGGCGTACGTACGCCTGATGGGCGGGGAGGGCCTGAAGCGTGCGACGCAGGTTGCCGTACTCGCTGCCAACTACATTGCCAAGCGTCTCGAACCGCACTACCCGATCCTGTACAACGGCCCGGCCGGGCTCGTCGCGCACGAGTGCATCGTGGACCTGCGGCCGATCTCCAAGGCCACCGGCGTCAGCGTCGACGACATTGCCAAGCGTCTGATCGACTACGGCTTCCACTCGCCCACCATGTCGTTCCCGGTCGCCGGGACGCTGATGATCGAGCCGACCGAGAGCGAGAACCTCGCGGAGCTCGACCGATTCTGCGACACGATGATCGCCATTCGTGGCGAGGTCGAGAAGGTGGCCTCCGGCGAGTGGAGCGCGGACGACAACCCGCTGAGCAACGCTCCGCACACCGCGGCGATGCTGGGCGGGGAGTGGGACCACGGTTACAGCCGTGAGGTGGCGGTCTTCCCGGCCGGAGTCTCGGCCTCCGACAAGTACTGGCCGCCGGTGCGCCGGATCGACGGTGCCTTTGGTGACCGCAACCTCGTCTGCTCCTGCCCGCCGCTGGACGAGTACGACAACTGAGGCATGAGCGGTAGGGCGTGACGCGGACATGCGTCGGGGCCGGTGCGGAGAGTTCTCCGGGCCGGCCCCAGTTCGTACCGGCCGCGGTCAGGCGGCCTTCATCACCCGGCCGGTCTGCAGGGGCCGGTGCGGGGCGATGATCTGCCCGTCCGGGAGCAGCTCACCGGTGTCCTCGAAGAGCAGGACGCCGTTGCACAGCAGGCTCCAGCCCTGTTCCGGATGGTGTGCCGTCAGGCGGGCGGCTTCCCGGTCGGCTGAGTCGGCGGTCGGGCATGGTGGCTGATGCTGGCACATGGATGGGTTCTTTCGCTGCGTTGTGGTGAATGTCCTGCGGCTTGATGAGGTGTTCATGGCCGCCCCCCCGTATCGATCGGTCCGGTCCCAGTGTTGCCCCACGGGCGTCAATCCGCAGGGATTTCGCAGCAGCACTTCTCCTTACTCCAAGGACGTGTCACCCGGCCGGACGGTTCACCGCAACTGCACTGTCACTTCGGGTGGTTCGGGGTGGCCGGACCGGGCTAGTCCAGATGGGCAGGGTGTGCGCCCCGCAGCACTGTGCCCCACCACCAGAACTCAAGGGGAGGGTGGCGGGGCACAGCGCGGTGATGTGGGGTGCGGCCGTCGTCAGGCCGGTGATCCGAGCAGGGGGCCGGTGCCCGGGGTGATGCGCAGCGTCATCACGCGGAGCAGATCGGCGACCCGGTGTGGTCGATGCGCCGCGATACCCGGCGGTGCGGGTGCCAGCGGTACCAGGAGATCGGCGGGGGCGAGTGCCCCGCCGGAGGCGTCGGCCTCGGCGTCGGCGTGCAGCCACAGCGCCAGCATGTAGAGCTCCGGGATGGACAGCAGCCGTGGCTGGTAGTGCGGTGTCACCGTCTCGGCCTGGCGCACGGCGAGTTCGGTCGAGGCGATGTAGGGGCCCTCGAAGAAGTGCGAGAAGGTCCAGCCGTCCGGAGTGAGCATGGTGTCTGCCGCGGCGACGGCCTGCTCCGAGCTGCGGATCAGGAACCGCCACGCGGCAAGCCGGGTGACGGGTGCGAGCCCGCTCGGGCCGATCCGGTCCAGTACATGGACGGGGAGCGGGAGTTCGGGGCTCAGTGGTCCCTGGGCGGCTCGGAGGGCAGGTGTGCGGGCCTCGCGGACTGCGGTGGGTGAACCGAGTGCCGCGAGAACGCTGCGCAGAGCGGGCGCGGGAGCCGGGGGAACATGCAGCGGCATAGTGGGTCGCCTCTCACTTCGGAGACACGGTGATGCGTGGGCGGGTGCAGACGGCGCTGTCGGCGTGCGGGGCCAGAGGAGGCCGGTGACTGGGCCGGTGCGTCAACTCTCTGCCTCGTCCGCGAAGTTTATACGACACGTGTTCACGCAGTGATTCCACTAGCCGTCGCAGGTATTGCCGACAAGGCGGTATCAGGACTTTATTATGCGGAGATTCTGCTGATTCGTCGTCAGCGGCGCAGCCACCGCCAGGGATTTTTCCCTGGACGCGGTCGGCCGAAACGCGTCGGCGTTTTCACCACGCTTCGAGCGGCGGAAACTGCGCACTGCACCATGCCGAGGGAATGTGCCCCGGTCGGCTGCCCTCAGATTACTGGGTGCGCGGCGTTCACGGGGGCGTTATGGATCACCCGGCCTGGGCATTATCGATCGTGATGCGAGCGGCCTGGGCCGCGGGCCGCCCACTCGAGGGAGGGACGCTTCGATGGGGGAGAAGGTCGTGGCGGGCGCCTTTGATCTGTCCGATCGGCAGAGGTACCGGAGGAAGCTCCACCAGTGCCTGGAGGGGCTGGAGAGGCTCCTGGCAGAGCGGAGGTTCGACCGCCCCCGCAACCTCATGGGCATGGAGATCGAGTTGAATCTGGCAGGCTCCGACGGCATGCCGAAGATGATGAATGGGGAGGTGCTCCCGCGCATCGCGAGCCGTGATTTCCAGACCGAACTAGGGATGTTCAATTTGGAGGTGAACATAGTCCCGCACCACCTGGACGGACGCGTTTTCGATCAGCTGGCGGAAGAGCTCAGGACCGGCCTCGGATATGCCCATCGGAAGGCGGGCGAGGTCGATGCCGGGATCATGATGATCGGAATTCTGCCCACCCTGGGCCGTGAGGACCTCGTTGCGGCGAACCTCTCGGACGTGGACCGCTACACACTGCTGAATGATCAAATGGTGGCTGCGCGGGGCGAGGATTTCTCCCTCGATATCCAAGGCGTGGAACGATTGGTCTCTACCTCCTCCTCGATCACTCCCGAGGCCGCCTGCACATCGGTCCAGCTGCATCTGCAGGTGACACCGGCGCGTTTCGCGGCCGTATGGAACGCGGCCCAGGCTGTCGCCGGGGTTCAGATCGCCCTCGGTGCCAACTCGCCCTTCCTGTTCGGCAGGGAGCTGTGGCGGGAATCGCGGCCGCCGCTCTTCCAGCAGGCCACGGACACAAGACCGCCCGAACTCCAGAACCAGGGGGTGCGGCCCAGGACCTGGTTCGGCGAGCGATGGGTCGGTTCGGCGTACGAGCTCTTCGGGGAGAATCTGCGCTACTTCCCCCCGCTGCTGCCGATCTGTGACAAGGAGGACCCGCTGCGGGTGCTCGACGAGGGCGGGGTGCCGCGGCTGCAGGAGCTCGTGCTCCACAACGGTACGGTCTACCGCTGGAACCGGCCCGTGTACGGACTGGCCGACGGTGTACCCCATCTGCGGGTGGAGAACCGGGTCCTGCCCGCCGGCCCCACGGTCACCGATGTGATCGCCAACGCCGCCCTCTACTACGGGCTCGTGCGGGCGCTCGCCGAGGAATCCCGTCCGGTGTGGACCAGGCTCCCGTTCGCAGCAGCGGCCGAGAACTTCGACACCGCCTGCCGCCATGGCATCGACGCGGAGCTGAACTGGCCCCGTCCCGGCCGTTCGGGCGGGCTGACCCGGGTGCCGGCGGTCAAGCTCGTACGGGACGAACTGCTGCCGCTGGCCGCTGCGGGGCTCGATGCCTGGAACATCGAGCCCGCGGACCGCGACCGCTACCTCGGGGTCATCGAGGAGCGCTGCAAGCGGCGGGTGAATGGGGCGTCCTGGCAGGTGGACACTTACCACCGGGCACGGGAGGCCGGACTCGACCGGAATGCGGCACTGGCCGCGACCACCCGTCGGTACGCCGAGCTGATGCACAGCGGCGAACCCGTGCACAGCTGGCCGATGGGTGTCCCCGCACTGTGACCCGTCGTGGCGGGCGCCGACAACCGCTGCCGTTCCCGACCGCGCCGAGCGCTACTCCTGGGCGGCGTGGTTGCTCTGCCCGGCCGTCATGACGGCCTGCAGAATCACGGCTTGGATCTCCGCCGGGTCGGTGACCTGGTAGCCCCCGCCGCCGGTGACCTTCGCTATCTCGTTCACCTCTTCGCGGTCGGCCTCGGGGCCGACCGCGATGGCGAGGAGCGGCACTGGACGTTCCGGGTCGGCGATCCGCTTCAGTTCCGCGACCAGGGCACTGCGGGAGATGGAGCGGTTGTCCTGGTTCGAGCCGTCGGTGAGGATCACCACAGCGTTGAATTTGCCCTTCACATACGTTGCCTGGGCATCTTTGTACGCGGCCAGAGTGGTGTCGTACAGACCGGTCGCGCCGCCTGGTACCGGCTGCAGCGCGGAGAAGGCCGCGGCGAGCCTCTCGCGGTGGGTGCCGCCGCCCTTCGCAGGGTCCCCGAGTCGACCCGTCGGCACCAGCCTGCGGTAGTCCTTGTCGCCGTCGAGCGTGGTGGCGAACTCCCAGAGACCGATCTCGTCGTTCGGGGTGAACTGGTTGAGGGCCTGGATCAGGGACGCCTTCGTGACGTCCATCCGGGACTGGTTGCGCCCCGGCACGATCGTGGCCATCGAACCCGAGGCATCGACGACCGTCGTCAGCCGGGCGCTCTGCACCGTGATCGTCCACATGCCGAGCGTTTGCTGGAGCGCCTCGGCGGACGGCGCGGCGGCGGCCGCGGTGGCATACGGCTGGGGCTTCCTGCCGCCCGCCGATGCGACCACCGACTCCCCGGCCGCCCCGTCGACGTTTCTGAAGCCGTGCTCCTTCAGGATGGTTTGCGCGCCCGGTCCATTCAGCAGTGTCATGAACCGCAGGGCCGCCCGGCCCTCGAAGGTACTCATCCTGGTCTCGTCCACCAGCGTGTACGGATAGTCGAGCAGCGGGGTGCCGTCCTTGGGGTAGAACAGATCGAGCCTTCCACCGTCGGTCGACTCCGCGTTGTGGGCGAACGCGGCCTGCTCGGAGAGGAGCACCGCCTGGTTGCGCTCCGGGTTCCCCTGCTCGGCGCCCGAATCGCCCTGCGCCAGAGTTTCGAGCACCTGGGTGTCACCGTCCGACATGCGCTGTGCCAGCAGCTTGGCGGTCGCCGCGACCCTGGTGTCGCTGTCGCCGCCCTGCTTCTCGGAGGAAGCGCCGATGCTGGAGAGCGCGAGCAGACCGGTTGCACTGCGTGCTGGGTCGGCCGCGCCGAGACGCACCTTGTCCGAGTCCGTGGTCGCGGCCGTCAACTCGGCCCAGGAGTACTTCTTCTTCGGCCAGCCGAGGCTCTTGGCCGCCGACGGCACCATGGCCAGGGTGACGGGGGAGGAGGCGACGGAATCGCCGGGTGTGATCGGGATGCCGTCACCGGAGCCCTTGGCCCGGTCGAGCCAGAGGTCGGAGTCCGGCAGCCAGATCTGGTAGTCCGGGGTACGGGTGCCGGAGGAGAGAGCGTCGGCGACCTTGTAGGAATCGCGGGCCACCACCCGCACATACAGACAGCGGCCGTCGGATCTCAGGTCGTCCTTGCGCGCCTTGTCGGCGACGGCACGCACGGCGGGGGCGATGTCCGGTGAGGCCGCCATGGAAAGACGTACGGCGGAGTCCTCGCAGGACTTCGAGAACGACAGCAGATCGCCCTGCACCGCGACTGCCGTTCCCGCCGCCACCGCGAGGACGAGCATGGTCGCGATCGCTACGGTCCGCCGACGGCGCAGCGGCGGACCGTCCCCGCTTCCATCGGCCGCGTAGTCGTCGGGCAAGCTGTGACGTCCCATGACGGTGGTGCCCCTCCTTGAGGATGAACAAGGAAAAGGGGGACCACACCCATCGCCAATGGTGGTTGTCCCCCGGCCTGTCGCGCATGATCTTCGTACCTGTATTCGAGACCTTAGCGGGACGGGGAGCGGGATGGGGCGTGAATGCACAACTCAAGGCAGGTGTACAGGTGGAGGCGGGGCACATGGCTGAATCTTTCTCCCAAGAGGCTGTGTCGCGACGGATCTTGCGGTCCGAAACGGTGCTGGTGCTGGCTCTCTCGTTGGGCGCCAGCGGGGTGTCTGCCCTGATCAGTTTTGTCGGATCACTGACGAAACCAGGGGGTTTGAAGCATCAGGCCGCGACGCTCAACAGCTCGTACGCACCAGGGCGTCCATGGCTGGATCTTGCCTGGCAGCTCTTTGGAATCGCGACGGCTCTGGTGCCCGTCGCCCTCGTCGCGCATCTGTTGATGAGGGAGGGGACCGGCCTGCGTGCCATCGGTTTCGACCGGACCAGGCCATGGCCGGACCTGGGGCGCGGCGCGGTGGTCGCGGCGGGTATCGGAAGCGCCGGGCTCGCCTTCTACCTGGTGGCGCGGGCAACCGGTTTCAATCTGACCGTGGTCCCGGAATCACTGCCCGATGTGTGGTGGAAATTCCCGGTTCTGATCCTTTCCGCGCTCCAGAACTCCGTGGTGGAGGAAGTGATCGTCGTCGGGTATCTGCTGCGCAGACTCGGACAGTTGGGGTGGACGCCGATGGCAGCCCTGGTGGCGAGTTCGGTGCTGCGTGGCTCGTACCACCTGTATCAGGGCATCGGTGGCTTCATCGGCAACATGGTGATGGGTGTTGTCTTCGTGCTGCTGTACCGGCGCTGGGGCCGGGTCGGTCCGCTGGTCGCGGCGCATGCACTACTCGACATCGGGGCATTTGTCGGATATGCCCTACTTGCGGGGCAGGTGGGGTGGCTGCCCACACCGTGAGTGTGGTGGGACGTCGCTGGGCGGTGTTCACCGACGGGGGCGTACGGCGGTGGTCGGTGGGTGGTGTTCAGGGCAGAGGGCGTACGGGAATGGCCCGTGTATGCCCTCTGCGGTGCCGTCGGAAGGCGTCAGAGCGCCGTGAGCAGTTCGCCGTCGATGACCGTCACGGCATTGCCGGTCAGCAGGGTGCGGTCGCCGCGCAGCGCTGTGCGGACCAGACCGGAGCGGGCGGAGGCCTGTAGTCCGGTCAGTTCGTCACGGCCGAAGCGGGCCGACCAGAAGGGGGCCAGCGCGGTGTGGGCGCTGCCGGTCACCGGGTCCTCGTCGATCCCGACGCGTGGGAAGAAGCCGCGGGAGACGAAGTCGTAGCCGCGGGCGGGGTCCTCGGCGGCGGCCGTGGCGATGATGCCCCGTCGGGAGAGTCGGGTCAGTGCGGCGAGATCCGGGGTCAGTCCTCGTACGGTCGCCTCGTCGGCCAGTTCGACGACCAGGTCGCCGATGTGAGGGCCGGTGTCGTGTACGGAGAGCGGCTCTGCGCCCAGGGCGACGGCCAGCCCGACCGGGGCGATCTCCGGTGTCAGTGGGGCTGTGGGGAAGTCGAGCGTGACCGCGCCGTCGGGGTGGGCGGTCGCGGTGAGGATGCCGCACCGCGCCGCGAAACGCACCGTGCCGCTCGCCGCCTGGGTGGTGTGCAGGACGTGTGCGGTCGCGAGGGTGGCATGCCCGCACATGTCGACCTCGGTGGTCGGGGTGAACCAGCGCAGTGCCCAGTCCGCGTCGCCGCCCGGCGGCAGCGGGTGGGCGAAGGCGGTTTCGGAGAGGTTCAGCTCCATGGCGATCCGCTGGAGCTGTTCGTCGTCGGCAAAGGCGTCGGAGTCCAGCAGCAGGACTCCCGCAGGGTTGCCGGTGAAGGGGCGGTCGGTGAACGTATCGACGATTCGGATCCTCATGACGTGACCGTACGTGCGGCGGAAAGCCGCAGACCAAGGCCAATTTTGTGTCGCTGGACCGAAAAAGCCCGGACGGTGACAAGGACTTCGATTGGCTGCCACCGATTCCGGGTGCTGCTCTGTTCGTCAGGCCGTGAGCGCCGGGCTCGATGCGGCCGACCGTGGGTGTCAGAGGCGGGCGGTACGTTTCACACATTGGACCGAGGAGGCCCCATGGCGACCAGGTGGAGCTTGACGATCGACTGCGCGCACCCGGCGAAGTTGGCCGAGTTCTGGGCGCTGGCACTGGGCTATACGGCAAAGCCTGCGCCGGCAGGGTTCGGGAGCTGGAAGGAATGGTTTGCGCGTCATGAGATCCCGCAGGACGAGTGGGATCAGGGCGCCTACCTCTGCGATCCGGACGGGGTGGGCCCCGGTCTGTCCTTCCTGCAAGTGCCGGAGTCGAAGGTGGTGAAGAACCGACTGCATCTGGACGTGCAGGTCGGTGGCGGTCGTGACAGGCCCTGGGAGGAGCGATGGCCGCGTGTGGTCAAGGCGGTGGAGCAGCTGACTGCTGCGGGTGCAACCGTGATCCACGTGGACGAACTGCAGGGCAGGCCCGATCATGTGGTGATGGCCGACCCGGAAGGCAACGAGTTCTGCCTGGTCTGACAGCGGCCTTCGCTCCGTTGCGGATGCACGCTGGGTGCAGAAGCCCCGTCGGAGCTTGCGGTGGTGTCGCGGAAGGCACCGCAGTGGTTCCGGCCGCAGATCTTGCGCACCGGCCCCTGCTCTTGGCCGCTGTCGCCGCCACTTCGCCTCCGGGGTGAGTCGCCTACCGGCTGCGCCGGGAGGCGATCGCGGTCGAGGCCGCGAGTGCGACGCACAGCGGCGAATAGGCGAGCCGGTCAAGACGACGGAAGCGGGCCGAGACCGATCCCGGGGACAGCAGGTCGGTCCGCCCCACTGCCGTGACCAAGATCGGTGGGCAGCCTGTCTGGCCGGAGCAGCCGGCCTGGCCGCTTTCACGGTCGAGCGGTGAGCCCATGCAGTTACTTGGGTGGTTCGCACTTTCCGGCGGCCGCCTGGCTTACCTGTTCACGGCGGACTGCGAGGAGGGATTCGTCGCCGGGAGCTGGGAGCCGGACGCCGGGGAGAACGCGTTGCTGGTCCAGCCCGGCGGGCGCGTGCCCGACTTCGTGACCGTGCGCAGGCAGGCCCAGGGGCCGACGGAGGGTCCGGACCATGTTCCGGACCCGCCCGGCGCGGGTTGGCCGGGGGCTGTGATTCCTGTGGAGCGGCGGGAGGGGCCTGCCGCGCTGCCGTCGTTCGTCGGGCGGGTTCCGGACGGTGAGGGAAACGTGCGGGTGGTGTCTGCCTGGGAGCCCGGGGGAGGCCGGATCCCGGACATCACCGCGGCGGTGGACGCGGTGGCATCGCTGAGACGTGAGCGCGCTGAGACTCGCCTGCAGTTCTTCGGCGGTCCCGGCATCCCGCCGCGCTGGCTGCAGGAGGAGGAAGAAGACCCTGACGAGGGCTGGTCGCTCCTCGTGCAGCTCGCCGTGGACCGGCTGCCCTCGTTCTCGATGCGCTCCGGGATGGCCTTTGCTGTCTCTCGGCGTCGGGTAACCGGTTCGCGGTAGACGAGCCACAGACCGGTGCGTGCGGCTTCCCGGCAGCGGTCGCCCAGGTCGGTCTGCCCCAGGGCGCCCTCGTCGTCGGACTCGCCCATGACGATCTGCTGCAGGAGTTCCAGCACCAGGTCCCGGGCGTCGGCCGACAGTTCGTCGAGCAGGCCCGCCAGGAGGACGGAGACCGTCGGCAGCGCAGCGCTGTGCGACTGCCCCGTTCCCGGCGCGGTCCCGTCGGCAGCGGCCGGTGAAGATCCGGGCAGACAACGCGTACTACTCCGCCGAGTGCATAAGCCGGCTTCGCGGCCGGAACCTCTCACCCAAATGTCCTGTGACAGTGAACCTTGACCATTGTCAGCGAAGTTTGACCACGAGGTCGCTGCTGCCCAATCCATCGCCCCGGCCTCCAGGTCAGCGTGGTCCAGCCCGCTTGATGAGGCGATGAGGGAGGGTGCGACCATCCTCGGATGCGAGAGATCGACGAGTTGGTCAATGTGGATGATCCGGCGTGGCCGGAGCTTCGCGAGATGCTTTCGGCGGGCTCCGTGCCCGTTCAGGTGCTGCCTGCCGACGTTGACGAGGGTCGCCGATGCCTTCTGCAGATGCAGGTCACGGCGCGATCGGTGCTGGGTGCTCTGGCGTTGAATACCGGCGGACTGCTCGTGGACAACGGGTGGGTGCGAGTTTTCGGCGGGGGGTCAATCACGGGTGGGGGGCTCCCGAGTCTGGCGCAGGTCAACCGTTTCCCAGCGGACTTCGATCCGGTCTGGCATCCCGCGACAGGTCTCATCGTCGGCCACGACGTCGTCGGCGGAGTCTTCGCGCTGAACGGTGGCAATCCTGCGGCCATGGGCCGGCCTGGGGCACCTGGACAGATGACGTACTTCGCTCCCGACACTCTTGAGTGGGAAGCGATGGAAGTGGGCCACTCCGTGTGGGTCTCCTGGCTGCTCTCGGGGCAGTTGGAGACCTTCTATGACGGGCTGCGGTGGCCCGGCTGGCGTGAGGAAGCTGCAGCCCTCGCCCCCTCGCAGGGCATTTCTGTGTATCCGTTCCTGTGGTCCGAGGAGGCTCAGGCTGATCTGGCGGCCACGAGTCGGCGGCCTGTGCCGATGCGCGAGGTTGTCGGAGTTGCTGCGGATTTCGCCCGGCAGATGGGGCCGTCTGATCCTGGGTTCTTCGGCGACGTGTGACGTCGTCGACCAGCACCATGCCGGTGCGGGAGTCGGTGCAGACCCCGACGACGGCCTCGATGAGGCCGGTGATGTTCATCCGGGCCATCACTGGCAGGCCGAGGAACCGGGCGAACTCGGCTGCGATCATGCGGGGTGTCGCGGCGGGCGGGACGGTGATGTAGAGGACCGGGATGCGGTCCGCAGCGGTGGGGTGGCGGGCCTGGTCCAGCAGTTCGTGGGACCTGCCGAGCTGGGTGATCGCGATGGTCTTGCCGGTGCCGGTGCCGGTGCCGGCGGCGCCGGAGACGATCAGCCCTCGGCGGGCGCTGATCGCGTGCCGGTTCAGCAGGACCAGGCGCGGCCGCAGGTCACGGTGTGCCGGACGACGGAGGTGCGGACCACCAGCAGTCTCGCGTGATGGTCCAGGCGGGCCTCGTCGAACGCGGCCTGCCCGGCCTCACCGACGGCGTCGTATTCGTCGTCCGTGAGCCGGGGCGGCGGAGGCGGTGGCTCCTCGATGAAGCGGCGCCAGCCGTCCAGGTTGGTCAGGTGCCGCTCGGTCTCCTGGGGCTGGGGTGTCGTCATGGGCGCTTCCATGGGTCTTCGAGCGGGTCGAACAAGCCGAGCGGGATCACCTCGGCCAGCGTGTCCTCGGACTCTTCGGGAGTGTCCTCGCAGGAGGTGCCGGAGCCGGCGGAGGCCGGTGTGACGGGGCTGGCGGCCTTCGTGCGGGCGGCGACGCGGCGGTCGCGTTTGCTGGATTGGGGGCCGGTCTCGGTCTGCGGGCCGGTGTAGGCCCGGGTGAGCAGGGCGGCGACTGTGTCGGCGATCTCCGCCTCGGTGGCGCGGGGCAGTTGGTGGCTGACGTGGTCCCAGGCCAGGTCACCGAAGGGAACCGGGACCCGGTTGAGGTATTTCCAGGTGGCCTGGGACCCAGGTGTTGTCGCGGCGGTGGTCGCGTACCCAGATGCGGGAGACGTCGTAGGGGTCGCGGTGGACCTCTCAAAGGCCCCGTTTCGCCCTGATGCCGGAGTCCCGGCGGCGCATCCGCCCCAACTCGAGGCTGTCGTAGGTGCGGTTCTTGATCCGGATACCGTAGTCGTTGACCACCCGCCACTCGCCGGGCAGGAGTTCGACGTAGTCGTCGCCGCTGAGCGCGACTGGGACGTAGCCGCAGGCCTCGACCAGGGCGGCGTACTTCTCGTTCGGAGTGAACAGCCCGCCCGGATGAGCGGGGTCGCGCAGGCCGTCATGGGGGCGATTCTGCCAGTGCGCGGCGATCCACTCGCCCAGCAGATCCTGCAACTCCAGCAGCGACCAAAGACGTTCGCTCTCCAGGTGACGTCCGCGGTGGTCACTGTTGCGGCCGGTGTAGCCAGGCAGGAACTGGGCGAACAGCGTCGCCACCGAGCCCAGCATCTTCTCGATGTGCCCCTTCTCGAAAGGCGAGCCCTTGTGCGTCGGCTGGAACTCGATCTCCAGAAACCCGCAGGCCGAGCGGAAGTTGCGGGAGACGAACGCCTTGCCGTGGTCGCAGACGATCACCTCCGGGACGATCACCGGCCGTGCGGCGGCGTGCTCCAGCCGTTCGTCCAGGGCCAGAAGCCTGCGGTGCGGTAGCACCGAGCGGGACATCTTCAGCGCGTCCACCCAGCCCGGCCGCATGAGTTCGGGAGTGACGGTGCGGGCCAGTAGCACGCTGGCGTCGACCGACTTCGTGGTCGGCCGCAGCACCGCCGCGGTCACCGTCCTGGTCGCGATGTCGACCATCGCTGTGAGTTCGACCTTGCCGGCGACGCCGTTGTCCAGCCGGACCAGCACGTCCAGCGGGGTGGAGTCGATCTGCATGACCTCGCCGGGGGCGAACACCGGTAGTTCGGCATGGGGTCCTTGGGCTCCGTGGGCCCGGGACCGGCGGGTCGTGGCGGAGCCGGTGGTGTGAGTGCCCGCGGTCAGCTTCGCCCGCAGCCGGTAGAGCGTCCGCTGCGAGGGCAGCTTGACCTGCTGCCCCTCCGGCGATGCCTTGAGGATCTCGCTGGTCCGCCAGAGCAGGAACGTGCCCGTGCGAGTTGAGGCGTCCACGGCCTCGTCGATCGCCCGCCGCATCGCCTCGACCGCCGCATCGTCCACCTCGCCGAACTGTGGCTTCTTGCGGACAGGCCGGTGGTCAGCGAGGCCGACCACGCCGTGTTCCTGGTGGCGGCGTCGGTGGTGGGCGACCGTGCTGGGACTCACCCGGTGCCCGGCAGCGGACAGCTCGGCTGCCTTGGTCCGCTGACGGGCGGTCAGTGACCGGCCCGGCCCGTACTCGGGCCGTGGCGCTGTGCCCGGTTCGGCACCGGGCGGCAGGCCGTGCAGGACTTCCAGGATGTGCCCCTCCCACCACAGGGCCCTCTCCACCACCGCCTCCGGGAAGGTCTCCAGTAGTGAAGCCGGAGGCAGGGGCATCCGCATCGGGGTGTCCACGACCCCGAAGTCCTCGGCCTCGAACAACTCCAGCAACGGCACCACCAGGTAAGGCTGTTCGTCATCGCTCAACGTCACAGCCAGGGCGGACACCGCGAGAACCCCGCGAAGCTGCCCGTTGAATCGGACCCGATCTTCGATCCCGAGCTGGCCGCTTCAGCCCGCTCACGACGACCGCTTCCCAGTCCAGACCAGGCTGTCCGTCCCCAGGAGGGCGGACTCCAGGTCTGCGTTGAGTCGCCCGGACCACAGCAGATGGAACAGCACCGGAAGAACCTGCAGTCGGTCGCCGACTCGCGCGGCCCCGGTCCACAGCGGCAACGGCTCAGCGAATACATCGATCAGCGAGGACACCACCGCTGCGGGCCGCCCCGAGCGGCGGCGCCGGTATCGGGCCAGCCAG
Organism: Streptomyces sp. NBC_01224; assembly: GCF_036002945.1. Classification (NCBI taxonomy): domain Bacteria; kingdom Bacillati; phylum Actinomycetota; class Actinomycetes; order Kitasatosporales; family Streptomycetaceae; genus Streptomyces; species Streptomyces sp. NBC_01224. The sequence continues at coordinate 7,632,587 of NZ_CP108529.1, forward strand.
CGGGCGTTCGCCATGAACACCGGCTCCGGCGCATCCGCCCACTCGAACTCCCAGCCCACCGCCCCGCAGGCCTCGCGCGTGGCCTCGAAGGCCTCCTCCGTCCGCTCGTCCAGACGATCGGCGGACCGTACATCGACCACCCGAGCCCGACCGTCGGCGAGCCGTACGAAGTAATCAGGGGCGTGACGACGCACCTCCCGCCCGTCGTGCCAGTGCAGCCAGAACGGCTGCGAGGCGATTCCGACCACCTTCGGATCGTGATCCAGCAGGACCAGCCGGTCCCGCTCCAGCCACGACTCGTATCCCACATGATCAGCCGTCGTCGCGGCGTAGTACCAGCCCGGGAAGCTCTCGCCGCCCTTCGCCCAGCGGAACTGGCGAACCGGCTCGGCCGCCTCGAACCGCACGCTCCAGGCCTCTCCCAACGGCAGCCGACGGCGACCTGCAGGACCGTGAAACTCCAGCTCAAAGGTTGATAACGCGGAGTCGCCATAGAGACGAGCCGGTACCCCCACCCTTGCCCCCAACCGCCCCGGTCAAAGTTCGGTGTCAGGAACGTACCGGTGGTCAAAGTTCAGTGGAAATCGAACGAGATTCGCTGTCAGAGGACACCAAAGGCCGACCAGAGTGTTTGCCAAGCGACTGGTCTCGATATATCGTTGACGCATCGCGACAGATCAACGATGGAAGGAGCGTAGCGATGCGTTCACATGGACACGAGCATGAGCACGGGCACGGACATGGGCACTGCGGGCCCGGTCATCAAGGTCGGGGCGACTTCGAGGGGCGGCGGGCGGCCTTCGGGCAGTTCGGTCCGCCTTTCGGTGGCGGTCCCTTCGGGGGTGGCCCCTTCGGTGGCGGACGCGGCCGGGGCGGTGGCCGGGGAAGGGCGCGCCGCGGTGACGTACGTGCGTCGATCCTGGCGCTGCTGAAGGACCGGCCGATGCACGGGTACGAGATGATCCAGGAGATCGGCGAGCGCAGCGGCGGGGCCTGGCGGCCCAGTCCGGGCTCGGTCTATCCGACCCTCCAGCTGCTGGAGGACGAGGGCCTGATCGTCAGCGCGAGCGAGGGCGGCAAGAAGCTGTTCACGCTCACCGACACCGGCCGTACCGAGGCGGAGTCGGGCCCCGACGCGCCCTGGGAGGAAGTCGGGCGCGGAGTCGACTGGGAGAGCGTCAATGAAATCCGGCAGGCCGGTTTCGGTCTGATGGAGGCGTTCGGTCAGGTATGGAAGACCGGCTCGGCCGATCAGCGCCAGAAGGCGCTCACGGTCATCAATGAAGCCCGTAAGAAGCTCTACCTGATCCTCGCCGACGAGCACTGAGCCCGTGGGCGGGGTGCCGAGGGCCTCGCGGCCGAGCCGCGAGGCCCTTCCCGTCGCTCCGATGGCGGTCAGGCGGCGACGAGCCCGCCCAGTTTGCGCAGCGACTCGACGAGCGCGGCGGTTGCCGAGTCCTTGAGCTTGCCCGCCATCAGTGAGACCGCGGCGCCGGTGAACTCTCCGTCGATGCGTACCGTGGTCGCGTCCCCGTCGGGGGTCAGTGAGTAGCGCATGGCCAGGTTGACGCCCATCGGACCCTTGCCCTTGGTGGTCAGCAGGCGCGCGGTCTCCAGCTCCGCCACCGTCCAGGTCACCTCGGCGGGGAAGCCCATGAGCTTCATGTTCTCCTCGTAGGTGGCCGCGAGTTCGAGTGTTGTCGGGCCGCCCTTGGGGAAGCTGGTGTGGGTGGCGTTCCACTGGCCGTACGCGGTGAAGTCCGTCAGCTGGGCCCAGACCTTCTCGGCTGGTGCTTCGATGCGTGCTTCTGCACTGACTTCGGCCATGCGACCACCCCTTCTCGGCGGGTTACGGTGTCGCGGAACGTAGTCGCGGTGACGCGAACATTCAATACTGATGAACTGTCAGATCCGTGTGGTCCGTTCCCTTCGCTCCCGCCCGCCAGATCAGTGCGGCGTCGAACCGGTCGGAGGCGCGCGGGTGCGGGCCGTCGTCATGGCAGTGGAACGCGGCCCAGAAGAGATCGGCACGCAGGGCGTCCGCCGGTGCGTGGATCCGGTATACGTACTCCCGTCCGTCGAGCGCCGGTAGGGCGACCAGCCAGGACACGTCCGCGGACTCCCTTCCGGCTGCCGTATGGGTGGTTGGGTGGTGTGGCGTGTGGGACGTTACGAGGGAGGCCCCGGTTGCTCCGGGGGCGCGGTGCAAGGCGGCGCGCGCCGTTTTCCCGGATCGGATCCGGGAATGGCGAGATCTCATCCGTAAGGAGGAGGAACCGCTCGGGTGTGCCCAACTTGCGTGGGATGCCTAAATGGGTCCTTCCGGCGATGCTTCGGCGCGGTGGGGCTGATGGGGTAAGAGGTGTGCAAAACCGGACGCCGCGGATCCCTCAGCAGCCCGCACCGAACCGTGCTGAGTTCGACGCCAGACTCACTGTGGAGCTGGCCGCCGTGGTGACGGGTGCCCGAAGGCGCGCACTGCGCGACGGCGACCGGCAGATCGACACCGCGCATCTGCTGCACTCCCTCATCGAATCGGACCCCGAGGTGCGGGCGGCCTTCGAGGGCGGACCGCAATTGGCCAAGGTGCTCGGATATCTTGTCCAGCGCAGTATCGGATACGGGCTCCGCTGGCAGGGTGCGGTGGAGGACACCGGCGCTGTCCCGGTCGTCGAGGACCTGGATTCCGCGGTGCGGGACACGGGGGTGGAGGGTTGGTCGCCCTCGGCGGCTTCGGCGATGGCCGAAGCCCGCGAGCGGGCGGAGCTGCGCGGCGACGCACGGGCCGGAGGGCTCGATCTGCTGGCGGCGCTGGCCTCGGACCACGAGTGCCGGGCCGTCGAGGTGCTGCAGCGGGCCGGCGTCGATGCGGAGCAGCTCACGGCCCGGATCGTGGGGGCGTCCGGCCAGGGGTGGCGGGGAGCCGGGGGCTGACGGCACCTGACGTGCGGGCGTCGATTCAGCGTGGCGGTTCGGTCAGGGCCTTGAAAGCCGGGCGGAGCAGGGCGGCGATGCGGTCGGCGGGAGCGTCGCGAAGGGCGTCGAGGCCGAGTAGCTGGTGGCCGATGGTGACGCCGACCATGGTGGTGATGACCAGTGCGGCGCGCAGCTCGGCGTCCGCGACTTCCGGTAGTGCCGCGCCGATGCTGCCGATCTGCCGGTTGAGGCTCGCGCGGGCGTGATCGGCCGCGGCCGGATCGGTGAGCATGGAGCGCATCATCGCCAGCGTGCCGTCGGGGAGGCCGCCGAGCTTGAGGCCGAGCGTGGTGATCAGCTGATCCAGCAGCGCGTCGCCGTCGGCGTCGGTCGGCAGCGCGGGGGGCGCCTGTACGGCCTGGGTGAACAACTCGCGTTTCGACCCGAAGTACTGCATGACCAGAGCCGGATCGACGCCTGCCGCGGCTGCCACGGCACGGATGGTGGTGCGATCGAAGCCCCGCTCGGCGAACAGCTCGCGGGCGCTGTCGAGGATGCGCGCCTCGGTGGCTCGGCGGCGGTCGGCGCGGGAGACGGGAGGGACGGTCACGATTTAACTCTACAGCCGTTGACCGAAGCCTTTGCGGGCTCGTACGGTAATTGCGTCAACATTCGTTGAGTGAACGGAGTGAGTTCCGTGTCAGGTCGGCAGATACCCTCGGCCCGTACGCCCCGCGAGGTGCTGGGCCGCTATCACCAGTCCATGCTCGACAAGTCCGCGGACGACCTCGCGGACCTGTACGCCGCGGACGCGGTGCATGAGTTCCCGTTCTCCTCCCCCGGGTTTCCCTCCCGCTATGAGGGGCGCGAGGAGGTGCGCGCCGGATACCGGGCAGCCTGGGGCGCGAGCCCCGTCCGGGTGGAGGCCGTCAAGGACATGGAGATCCACGAGACCGCCGATCCGGAAGTGATCATTGGCGAGCACGTCGTGGTCGGCGCACTGCCGACCGGGACCTTCATCGTGCCCGGTGTGCTGATCGTCCGCGTCCATGACGGACTGATCACGCGGGTCCGTGACTACATGGACGGACTGGCTGTCGCCGGGCTGGGGAGCTGATGGCGAAAGCGGCGGTGGAGCCGAGCTTCTGACCGAGAGCGTGCGTCAGGGGTTACAGGGGTGACGCTACTGACCACAGCTGTCATGATGTGCCGATGCACGCGTCTCAGGGGAGAAGCGCCGGCCTGGGACTTGCCCTGGCCTCGGCGTTCGCATTCGGTGGTTCAGGGGTGGCGGCCAAGCCGCTGATCGAGGCAGGACTTGATCCGCTCCATGTGGTGTGGCTACGGGTGGCGGGCGCCGCCCTTGTCATGTTGCCCATCGCCTGGCGCCACCGGGTTCTCGTGCGCAGCCGGCCAATCCTGCTGCTGGGGTTCGGGCTGCTCGCCGTGGCGGGTGTGCAGGCCTTCTACTTCGCTGCGATCTCCCGTGTCCCGGTCGGTGTCGCTCTTCTCGTCGAGTATCTGGCGCCCGCGCTCGTCCTCGGGTGGGTCCGCTTCGTCCAGCGCCGGCCGGTCGCCCGGGGTGCCGCGGTCGGTGTGGTGCTCGCCGTCGGGGGACTCACCTGCGTGGTCGAGATCTGGTCGGGGCTGAGCTTCGACGTGGTCGGGCTGCTGCTCGCGCTCGGCGCCGCCTGCTGCCAGGTCGGCTACTTCGTCCTGTCGGACCAGGGCAGCGCGGGCAGCTCGGAAGGAGTCGAACCTCCGCATCCGGTCGGCGTCATCGCGTACGGGCTGCTGATCGGCACGGTCGTCCTCACCGTAGTCGCACGGCCCTGGGGCATGGACTGGTCGGTTCTGGGAGACAGCGCGGGCATGGACGGCACGGATGTACCCGCCTGGCTGCTGCTCGTCTGGATCGTGCTGATATCGACGGTGATCGCCTACGTCACCGGGGTGATCTCGGTGCGGCTGCTCTCACCCGCGGTGGCGGGCGTCGTCGCCTGCCTCGAGGCGGTCATCGCGACCGTGCTCGCCTGGGTGATGCTCGGCGAGCACCTGTCGGCGCCGCAGCTCATCGGCGGTTCCATGGTGCTGATCGGTGCCTTCATCGCTCAGTCGGCGACACCGAAGACGCCCTCCGGTCCCGTCGCATCCGGACGGGGCGAGGGGCGCACTGCGCGACCGGACGGAGGCCCTGCCGCTGCCGAGGGGGAGTTGTCCGCGGGTCGTACTGCGACGTAATGTGACGATCATGCATTCGACCGTACTTCCGCCGCCTGCCGCCTAGCGCGGGCGGCCACTCCTGACGAAGACCGGGCTCGGGCAGTTCCGAGCGGTACGTCGCTGCCCGTGTACGGAGCCGAGCGACCACCGTCCTGTCTTCATCTGGAGAAGTCACGTGTCGAACCCTGCTACCGGCCTGCCCGTCGGGCGGAGCCTCTTCTATCTGATCGTCGCCGGTATCGCCTGGGGCACTGCCGGGGCCGCCGCTTCGCTGATCTTCGAGGTCAGCGATCTGGGCCCGCTCGCCCTGTCGTTCTGGCGTTGCCTGGGCGGCCTCGTGCTACTGCTTGCCGCGCTGGCGCTACGGCCCCGACGCGTGGCCGTCCCCGCCGAACCGCGCCGCCGTCGGCTGCTGCGCGTCCTGGGGACCGGCGTCGGTCTCACCGTCTTCCAGAGCGCGTACTTCGCGGCCGTCGAGGCGACCGGCCTCGCGGTCGGGACCGTCGTCACCCTTGGAGCGGGCCCCGTGTTCATCGCGGTCGGTGCACGGCTGACCATGGGGGAGCGGCTGGGACGCGGCGGACTCACTGCGGTGGTGGGTGCGCTGGCAGGGCTCGCCGTACTGGTGCTCGGCGGCGACGGGGCCGCTGTGCGGCCCGCCGGGGTTGCCCTGGCACTGCTCTCCGCGGCCGGCTACGCGACGATCACCCTGCTGACCCGGTGGCTCGGTCGCGACGGCGGCGCCACCGACTCGCTCGCCACCAGCGCATGGGCATTCGGGATCGGAGCCGTCGGACTGCTGCCGATGGCTGCGACCGAGGGGCTCGTACCGCATACCGCTCAGGCCGCGCAGGTCGTGACGCTGCTGGGGTATGTGGCGGCGGTGCCGACCGCGCTCGCCTATGCGCTGTACTTCGCGGGCGCCGCGGCGGTACGTGCCGCGACGGTGTCCGTGATCATGCTGCTCGAACCGGTCAGCGCGGCGGTCATCGCCGTGGTGGTGCTCCGTGAACAGCTCACCGCGGCCACCGTCGCCGGGACACTGCTGCTCCTCATGGCCGTGGCGGGGCTGGCGTTCGCCGAGGCGCGCAGCGCCGCGCACGCCCGCCGCCGGGCGGCCGTACCGGCCTGACCGCCGGGGTGGCCGGGCCGTACCCGGCGGCGGGCTCGGCCACCCAGGGCGGGGTCAGAGCGCGGCGATGTAGTCCGGTACCCCGACGGCGGGATCGAGGTCGTGCGAGGGGAGCGGCGTCGCATAGCCGTGGGCGAGCGGGACGACGCCCGCCCAGTGGGGCAGCTCGAGGTCGCGGGGTTCGTCGTTGGGGTCGCCGGTGCGGATCTTGGCGGAGACCTCCTGGAGGTCCAGCCGGATGACCGCTGTCGCGGCCAGCTCCTTCTCGTCGGCGGGCCGCGAGTCCGCGGACCGGCCCGGCACCACATGGTCGACGATCGCGTCGAGGGCGGTCCGCCGCTCCTGCGGGTCGGTGACCGTCCGCGCGATGCCGTGGACCACCACGGAGCGGTAGTTGATCGAGTGGTGGAAGGCGGAACGGGCGAGCACCAGTCCGTCGACATGCGTCACCGTCAGGCAGACGGGCAGGCCGGGATCGGTCCGGCCGGCCTCCCGCAATGGCCGGGAGCCGGTCGAGCCGTGTACGTAGAGCCGCTCGCCGATCCGGCCGAAGAGCGTCGGCAGGACCACCGGTGAGCCGTCACGGACGAAGCCGAGATGGCAGACGTACGCCTCGTCGAGTATCGAGTGGACCAGTTCCCGGTCGTACGCCGCGCGATCGCGGGAACGGGTCGGGACGGTGCGCTCGGTCGGCTGGTATCCGGCCGCGGCGTCCGGGCCCGTGGTCTGCGGCGATGCGGTGTCCGGCATTGCGTACTCCATTGCACTAGTGCATAATCTTGTTTGTGCTAGGAGAGTATCGGATCGTCGGGCGGCGTGCAGCGGAAATTGCCGCCAGTGTGGAGCGCGGGGTCGGTTCGGGGGAGCTCGCGCCCGGACAAGTACTGCCGCCCATGCGGGAGTTGGCGGACCTGCTGGGGGTGAATCCCAATACGGTGGCGGCCGCCTACCGCACGCTCCGCGAGCGCGGGGTGATCGAGACGGCCGGGCGCCGGGGCAGCAGGGTGCGGCCGCGACCCGCGAGTACGGCGCGCGGTTCGCTCCGGGTCGAGGCGCCGCCCGGGGTGCGGGACCTGGGGGAGGGGAACCCCGATCCGGCGTTGCTGCCCGCGCTGGGGGAGGCATTCGCGGCGGCCGCGGGTGAGTATGCGCGGCGGCCCGGAATGTACGGACAGCCACCGGTGGACCCGGAGTTCGCCGCACTCGCCCGCGCCGCGCTGGATGCCGACACGGTGCCTGCCGGATCCGTCGTCGCGACCTCCGGATCGCTGGATGCGATCGAGCGTGTGCTGGTCGCGCATCTCAAGCCCGGTGACGCGGTGGCCATCGAGGACCCGGGGTGGGGCAGCTTGCTGGATCTCGTACCGGCGCTGGGGTTGCGCCCAGTGCCCGTCGCGCTCGACGACGAGGGACCGTTGCCCGATGCCGTCGAGCACGCGCTGAACGCCGGTGCCCGCGCCCTCGTGCTCACCGACCGTGCGCAGAATCCGACCGGGGCCGCGATCAGCGCCGGGCGCGCCTTCGAGCTGCGGGGCGTTCTTGCCGGATACCGCGGCGTTCTCCTGATCGAGGACGACCACGGGCACGCCATCGTCGATCTGCCGCTGTACCCGCTGGCGGGTGCCACGGACCGGTGGGCATTCGTGCGGTCCGTGGCCAAGGCGTACGGACCGGATCTGCGGGTCGCCGTGCTGACCGGCGACCCGGTCACCGTCGACCGGGTGTCGGGCCGGCAGCGGTTGGGCCCCGGCTGGGTCAGCAGACTGCTGCAACGGGCCGTGGTGCACCTGTGGTCCTCGGGCGCGGTCGATTCGGGCGAGGTGGCAGGGGCGTACGCAGAGCGGCGGGACGCGCTCGTGAAGGCGCTGAAGGAGCGGGGCGTGGAGGCGCACGGACGCAGCGGCATGAACGTGTGGGTACCGGTCAGCGACGAGACCGGTGCGGTGGCGCGGCTGTTGCACGCAGGCTGGGCGGTGGCGCCCGGGGCGCGGTTCCGGATGACTGCGCCCCAGGGGATCCGTCTCACCGTCTCACCGCTGACCGGGGCCGACATCGGGCCGTTGGCCGATGCGGTGGCGGCAGCGGCGGGACCGGCGAAACCGCTGAACTACGGCTGAGTCTCGGTCCTGGCCCTGCCGCTGCGGGCCCTGCTCTGGGTGAGAGCGGCACCTGCCAGGACCACGAGCGCGCCGACCGGAGTGTTCCAGCTCAGCTGCTCGCCGAGCACGACGACTCCGGCCGCGGTGGCGATCACCGGAATGAAGTAGGTCACCATCTGCGCGGTCGTCGGTCCGACCTCCGCCACCAGGCCGTACTGCATCAGCACCGCGAGGCCCGTGCCGAGCGCCCCCAGGGCGACCACGGCAAGTGTCGGGAGGAGCGGGAATCCATCGGGGGCCGATGTGAACAGCGGGGTCACCAGGGCGATCTGCACCGTGCCGAGAAAGAGCTGGCTGCCGGTCAGGGCGAGCGTGGACGAACTGCCGCCCGCCAGCGTCCTGCGGACGTAGATCCAGCCGACCGGATAGCTGAGGGATGCGAGCAGGGCCATGACCGTACCGCTGAAGTCCAGCCCGGAGAAGCCCTGCCAGGCGCCCAGCACGGTAAGTACACCGAGGAATCCGAGCCCGAGTCCGGCGACGCGGCGACGGGTCGGCCGGTCCTCGGAGAGTGCGACGAGCGAAAGCGCCATGCCCCACAGGGGCGAGGTCGCATTGCAGATTCCGGCCAGCGTCGACGGGATGCTCAGCTCGGCATACGCGAAGAGCGAGAACGGCAGTGCGTTCAGGAAGAACGCGGCGACGGCCAGGTGCCCCCACGTGCGGGCGCCGCGCGGCAGCCGCTCACGCCGTACCGCCATCGCGACGGCAAGCACCGCCGTGCCCGACAGGAGGCGGCCGAGAGTGACCTGGAACGGGGCGTATCCCTCGGTACCGACCTTGATCAGAAGGAAGCTGAAACCCCAGATGAGCGAGAGCGCCCCGAACCGGATCCGCCAGTCCAGCGCCCGGCGCGCGGCAGGCGCTGGGGCCGGAGCCGGAGCAGTCGCCCCGGCCGGTGGGGCAGGGGCGGAGGGCTTGGCGGGAGGAGTGGTTCTCTGTGTGGCAGGGGCGCTCATGGGGTCAACCATGACGAAAACAATCGCGTAGGACAAGTGAGATTTTGTGCGAGAATTCGCGTAGCATTGCTTACATGTTGAACTTGGAGCGCCTGCGTACCCTGGATGCCCTCGCCCGGCACGGTTCGGTCAGCGGTGCCGCCGAGGGGCTGCATGTCACCACATCGGCGGTCTCCCAGCAGATGTCGAAGCTGGAGCGGGAGGTGGGGCAGCAGCTCCTCGCCAAGAACGGCCGCGGGGTCCGGCTCACCGACGCCGGTCAGCTGCTCGCCGACCATGCGGCCCGGATCCTGTCCCAGGTCGAGCTGGCCCAGTCCGACATCGAGGCGCAGCGCGGTGAGGTGGTGGGCGAGATCCGGCTCTCCGCCTTTCCGACCGCGGCGCGCGGACTCTTCCCCGCGGCGCTGCTCGCGCTGCGCGCCGATCACCCCGAACTGCGCGTGCGAACGCGGGAATTGGAGCCCGAGGACGGAATCCGTGCGGTGATCAGGGGTGACGTCGACCTCGCGGTGGTGCTGGACTGGAGCAACAAGCGGCTGCCGGTGCCCGGCGGCCTGGCCAAGGCCGAACTCCTCGACGACGCACCGGACATCGCGATGCCGGCCGGTCATCGGCTCGCGGACCGGGTGGAGGTGGATCTGGAGGAGTTCGCCGACGACGATTGGGTGTCATGGCCGGAGGGCGAATTCTGCTACGACTGGCTGATGTTCACTCTGCGCTCGAAGGGTATTGAACCGCGCATCGCGCATCTGGCAGGCGAGCACCACACCCAACTCGCCCTGATCGCCGCAGGGATGGGGGTCTGTGTGGCGCCGAGGCTGGGCCGAGGGCCGGTGCCCGACGGGGTGCGGCTCGTGCCCGTACGGCAGAAGATGCGACGGCACGTCCATGCGGTGTGGCGTACCGACGCGGACCGGCGTCCGTCGATCAGGGCGGCGGTGGCGGCGCTGCGGATGGCCGGTCGGGAGCTGGATGCGCCGTCCTCGTAGGACGGGAAAGGTGTCCTCAGGTCGCGGACGGTCCTGCGAGCTTCCGGAAGTCCCAGGAGGTGATGGAATCAGGAGTGAGCCGCAGCCAGGCGTGCCGGCCGTCGTGCGGCATGGTGTCCATCCCGAAGTACTTCGCCGCGAACAGCCGTTCCGGCACGTCGAGTTCGGGGCACGGTTCGCCGGTACGGGGTGCCTCGCCCACAGGGACGGCCGCGCCGGAAAGTTCGATGCCGCGCAGATCCGCGTACTCCACCCCGTCGTCCACGACCACCGCGATCCTGGGGTCGTTGCGCAGCTGGGACCAGCGCAGGCTGCGGGTGATCGAGTACAGCCAGATCGAGGTGCCGTCCCAGGCGAACCAGAGGGCGCCGGCATGCGGGCGGCCGTCCGCGGACACGGTGGCGACCCGGCAGGTGCGCTGCTCGGCGAGATAGGTGTCCCGTTCCGCGTCCGTCATCATGATCCGGCGGCCCCGTCGCTGAATGGCGGACATGGGACGCTCCCTCCCGATAGCTGACTCTGTGTCAGAGATCATGGGGCCTCTTCCCTCATCACGCAATGGCGGTTAACCTCGCGCGCCCGATCCGCCGCCGAAAGGGGCAGCCGTGCCGTCGAAGGAACAGCTCGCCGAGCAGCTCGATCCGGCCACCACCGTGCTTCTGACGGTCGAATGCCAGCAAGGCGTAGTGGGCCCGGGCAGCGCGCTGCCCGAACTGGCCGAGGAGGTCAGGTCCTCCGGCGCCCTTCACCGCGTCGCCCGACTGGTCGCGGCCGCCCACGAGGCCGGGGTCCAGGTACTGCACGCGGTGGCCGAACGCCGTCCCGACGGGCGGGGTGCCAACAACAACGCCCGCCTCTTCCGGGCCGCCGGCCGGTTGCCCGTACAACAGCACTCGGGCACCACGGCGGTACGGATCGCCGCGCCCATCGAGGTGGCGGACGAGGACCTCGTCGTGCGCAGACTGCATGGCCTTTCGCCCATCGCCGGCACGGATGTGGACGCACTGCTCCGCAACCTCGGCTGCCGGACGCTCGTCGTCACCGGGGTCTCAGCCAATGTCGCCATCCCCAACGCCGTGTTCGACGCGGTGAATCTCGGATATACGTCGGTGGTGCCGTCCGACGCCATCGCGGGGGTGCCGGCCGACTACACCCCCGCGATGATCCGCAACACACTCGCCCTCATCGCCACCATCACGACCACCGATGACGTACTCGGTTGCTGGCGGAGCCGAGGGCGGGCCAGGGCCTGACCGGCGAATCGGGCCGGACCGGCCCTAGGACACGAGCGTGATCGAGTCGCCCTTGACCTTGATCGGCCGGGCGGGCAGCGGCCGGGTGGCCGGACCTGCCTCCACACTGCCCGTCGCCACATCGAACTTGCTGCCGTGACAAGGACAGTTGATGGTGCCGCCCGACACGCTCGACACCGCGCATCCCTGGTGGGTGCACTTCGACGAGAACGCCTTGAACTCGCCGGCCTTGGGCTGTGTCACCACGACGCCCCGGTCGGCGAAGATCTTTCCGCCGCCCTTCGGAATGTCGGCGGTCTTTGCCAGAGCGACTCCGCCGCCCTCTGATCCGCCATGGACCGGCTCGACTGATCCGCCATGGACCGGCTCGACCGGATCCGAACCGCCCGAGTCCTTCTGGTTGCCGCACGCGGTGAGTACGGCAGCCGCCGAGACGGCCCCGACCGCTGCGACAATGGTCCGACGCCCGGGACGGACCTCGTGGTCCTGCGATGCGCTCATGCTGACTTTCCCTTCCGCAATGTTCATGACTTCGGTGTCCGACCAGGGGTACGCGCAGCGGAACGCCCGCGTTCAACGCCCCAGGGACTTCTTGAGGAAGCCCCGCTCCAGCAGCAACAGACTGCTGACCGTCTCCTCCCGGGTGACCGGATGGCCGGACCGGGACCACGGCAGAACCGCGCGCGACCGGCCCGTGACCGGCAGCGCGACGGAGAACCGCAGCATGTGGACGACGGCCACATGGTCATCGGCAAGTCCGTGCATCAGCATGAGCGGGCGTGTCGGCCCGGCTGCCTCCGAGTGCAGTGAACTGCGGTCGTAGTTCTCCGGAAGTACATCCGGGTGGCCGAGAAACCGTTCCTCCCAATGGGTGTCGTAGAGCCGTCGGTCGGTCGGCGCACCACCGGCGACCGCCGCGTGGAAGACCTCCGCGTCCCCCGGCCGGTGCCACGACGGCAGACAGGGCCTGCTGCGCAGCTCACGTCACCGTCCTCGTACCACAGGAGCCGGCTGATTTGTCCCGTACCGGACATGGCTCGTACGAGGGGCACCCGGGCGCCGTCCGGTGAGACGGTGAGCTGTCGCGGCACTCCGAGCGAGAAGCGGAAGGTGCGGGCGAGCAGCCGGGGGAATCGCCGGGTGTTGTCGAGCGCGTCGTCAGCCGTGGAGTCGAATGGGGGAGCAATGGAGACTACGACAGGCGGAATCCGGACCGACCGGCGCTTCCCCGGCAGGGGCGGGGCCGGCTGCGGGGAAGCCACGCATCGCGCGTGATTGTCAGAGGCGTCTGCAAGGCTGAGCGGTATGACACTGAGGAACTTCAACGACCTTGAGCGGGCCATTCGCGGCGGTTGGGGCGCGGACACGACGACGCCGGATCACCGTCCGAACTGGACCCCGGACAATCCGGCGCGCGACCAGTGCGGTGTCACCGCCCTGGTGGTGCACGACCTGTTGGGTGGTGAGCTGGTCCGCGGTGAGGTTCATGTCAGTGGCGAGCGAGTGGACTACCACTGGTGGAACCGTCTGGGCATGGGGATCGAAGTCGATCTCACCCGTGAGCAGTTCGGCCCTGATGAGACAGTCGTCGGCGGAGTTGTGATCGAACGGCCTGCGGAGATCGTGCGGCTCCGTGAGGAGTATGAGCTTCTCCGCAGCCGAGTAGTGGCGGAGCTGTGCTCGTAGGCGATACGTCTCCGGGGTTTCCCGCGCGGTGACGATGCGGGGTCAGCGAGCTGTCGCGTCGTTCGCGCGGAAGACCGGTTCTCCCTCGCGCACCGGGCGAAGAGGAGGGCCCGGTCCAGTTGCTCCTCTTCCTCCTCGTTGCTGAACACCTCGTCCACCAAAAGTTCGCGCGGCTGCTCCCGTACGCCGTCGCCGTAACCCTGCTGGTAGTCGTTCAGATCGAAGTGGGTGTCCGCCTCCACCGCGGCGATCGTGCAGTGCCCGTCCTCGATGACCAGCCGGGCGCGGATGGTGCCCGTCTGGAGAGTCTGGTCGTTGTAGTAGCCGTAGACGACCTCGGCCTCGATGTCGCCGCAGACGGACATCTCGCCGTCGGTGTGCACCGCGCGGGCTGTCACGTCACCGCCGACGGCGAAGACGGAGTCGGGGCTCCCCGGGGTCGGTACCGGGTCTCACGGGAGGGCTGAGGCTTCGGCCGGACCGCTGATCGTGCGGTCCGAGCGCCGGATAGCCTGGGAAAATGCTCACCGAAGTCACCGCGACCCGCTACGTCACGCCCTTGCGGGAGGGCGGATCGCTGCCCGGAATCGCCGAAGCCGACGACCTGGGCACCTACGTCATGAAGGTGTCTACCACGTCGCGCTGACCTGGAGCGATGCAGCTTCAGCCGCCTCTGACCAGCGCAGATGAATCTTTCAGGGTCTTTCAGGGGCGTGCCGTCTCATGTAGTCGATTCTCCCCAGACGGTCCCCATCAGCGCTGATCCTCCCCAGATTCTCCCCAAGGAGGGCCGCCGTGACGGACGGCGGAAGACGAAACTTGGCGCTGTCGCAGGCACGCTGAGTGACTGTAGTGGGCGCTCAGCCGGCATCCCAGGGGTGATCTCGGCTCCAAGATCTCCGCCCTGTGTGTACCCGTCCCTTCGAAGGTGCTGCGTCCGGCCACTGATAGCGAGACGGCTGTCCGCCCTGGGCCGTGACCGGTCCCACCTGGCACAGGTTGCCCGAAGGGGTTTTAGCTTGGCGTTTATGCAGCTCTCCTGTTTGTGATGGCTGCCGCGAGGTTTGGTTTGTCCTGTTTCCCGACGGGGTGCTCCCGTGCGCGGTGCTTGTTCTTCACCCCAATTGGCCGGCCGGGGCCTGCGGTGCTGGGTTTCGGTGCGCTGGCCGGCTGAGGCGTTTTCCCGTGGAGGCGGCGAAATCCTCGACGGACGCGCGCGGGTGTGAGGCGCCCTTGGCGGGCGGGCCGCTCCCAGGGATTGCGGAGGTCTTCTGCGAGGGGCCGGGCAAGGCGGAGTTGGGTGTGGGCTGCAATGACGAGCCAGGTCCAGCGGTCGGCGGCGGCCGGCTCGCGGAGTTTGGGAGCGGTCCACCCCAACGTCTGCTTGAACATCCTGAAGGTGTGCTCAAGGTCGAATCTGCGCAGGAATGCCTGCCAGAGCCGGTCCACATCCCCAGCAGTCGCGGCGGTGGCCGACCACCACAGCCAGACCGGCCTGGGGCTGCGGTCTCCACGGAGGTGGTCGACCTGAAGACGGATGACGGTGCCTTCGATGACCGGCAGGTCTCCTTCGGGGTGGTTGGCCCAGGCCGAGCGCCGGACCAGTAGTGGGTGCAGTCGATCCCAGGCAGTGGCGACGGCCTTCCCGTAGTGGGTGGTGTCGGTCACCGTGGTGACCGACGGGATCGGCTGAGTGGCCGCAACCTCGAACGCGAACTCCGCCCCGCGCTTGGGCTTGCGCCCGCGTTTGCCCGCCGGCTGTGGCGGGGGCGGGAAGTACAGGACGCGGTCCGAACGCATCCGGCCCAGCAGTTCCACGGGCAGGTCCGCGAGCAGGAAAGCCAGACGGGTCACGTCATAGTCGGCATCGACGACGACCAGGACGGGCGGGTCACCGATCTGCCACTGCCCTGTCACGTACAGCCGCTGGAACACGTCCCGGACCTGGGCTGCGGTGACGGCGATCGCGTCGTCCCACGGACACAGCCGGACCACGTCCAGCATGGCAGTCCACGACGTCCGCCCCGGTTCCAGAGCGGCAATGAAGGAGTAGGGCCACCCGGGGATCATCTGGGCCGAGCCCCTGCCCCGACCGTATGTATGGCAAAACAGCCGATCCGGGCTGGTATTCGCATCAGGCCGCAACCAGTTGCTGACATCGACCGCCAGGACCAACCGCCCCTCCGCCGTCCGGGGAAGCGGCAGACCCGCCAGCGCCCGGCGCAGCCGTGCCACATCCAGATGCCCGAGGTTCAGCCCGCCGTACAACGCACCATGTCCACGCTGATGCTCAGGCGCCAGGGACAGCTCGACCAACGTCCTCACTGGGCCGTCCGCACACAGCAAGGCGTCACTCAGCTCGAACAAGGCGTCGGGCCTCTTGGTCAGGCAGGCATAGAACTCCGTCCGGAAGCCCGACAGTTCGGCAAACGCATCCCGCTGCAGCAGACTCATTGTTCCGGCCTTCGTGCTGGTCAAGTGCCTCTGTGACGGAGCACAGGATCAGGCGAAGGCCGCTCTCGCGTCAGGCACTCAGCCGAAAGCGACACCAAGTTCGACGCTACGTTCGACCGCGGACGATAAACGCCAAGCTAAGGCGTCCATGTGGTCTAGGGCGAGGCGCCCGGGTGCTCCGCCCACAGCTCGGCCAGGGCGTGGTGGAGATTTGCCCAGCCCCTGCATCGTGCCGACCGTCACCCGCCCACGCAGACTCCCCCGTATGGTGTTGACCGCCGCACGTGCCAGTTCGGCGGCGTGGAGCGTCGTGCGGCCGGCGGGGACGAACGCCTCGCCGGCCGGTGTCAGGGCGACGCGGTGCGTCGTGCGGTCGAACAAGGGAGTGTCAAGCTCACGTTCGAGGGCCCGGACCATGCTGGACAGGCGGACCGGACCACGTGCGGCCGCCTTGCCGCCGCCGTGAACCCGCCCGCATCCGCCACCGCGACGACGACCTTCATCTGCCGCAGATCCATCATCCGCTCCCGGTCGAACAGCACTCCCTCCAATACAGAGACGACGATGTACGATCCTTGCTGCGTCGTATGCGGACGATGTCGTCGTCCGGGCCGACTCATGTTCCTTCAGACACGTGCTCCGGCACCTTCGGACGCGGGCCGGCGGGATCCTTCAGGCGCGGACGAGCGGGGTGTCGACCAGATGCTCGGCCAGGAACCAGGTCTGCCGTTCCCCGGTCCTGATCACCTGTGAGACCAGGAGATCGTTGGTGCCGTCGTCACCCAGCTCCCCGGTCCGGGCGGCGGCGTCGTGGGCCTCGACGAGGATGGTCTCGTGGGCTTCCAGCAGCCGTGACAGCATCGCCGGTACTTCCTCCACTCCGTCCGGAGGCCGCGGTATCGATGTGATCTCCGCGACGTGCCTGGGGTCGCCCACCGCGACGCCGCCCAGGGACTGGACGCGTTCGGCGATGGTATCGACGAGTTCGAGCTGTTCCCCCGCGTGCTTGTCCAGGACCAGGTGCAGTTGGTAGAAGGTCGCGCCGCGCATCAGCCAGTGGTGCTTTTTGTAGAGGCCGTAGAGGATCTGAGTGTCCGCCAGGACCTTGTTCAGGCGCTGGCAGGAGTACATCCGCGCCTCGTAGGACAGGCCGATCGGGAACTGCTTGACGGTGCCGAACTCCTGGATCACCTCGCCCCTCTGGTGCAGCCACGGCTGGCTGCTGCTCACGGGCTTGGTACTGGTGGTCATGGTTCGCCTCCTGTGGTGCCTTGCTGTGCGTACCCGAGTGACGCTAGGTGCCCGACGCAGGGCGCATTGACCGGGAACGCATGCGGTGGTGTCCGCCAGTGCACAGTGCGCGGCGTCCCGTGCCGAGCGTTCGCTTTCGGGCAAGCCCCCGTGCGCTGTCGGGCACGGGCCTTCGACCGGCCGATCTAGCCTCGGCAGAACGGCCCACGTCCGTGGAGCCCGAGGAACGAGGAGAGGCAGGCATGAGCGCGAACGAGCAGGCGGATGTGGTGGTCGTCGGGCTGGGGCCGGGTGGTGAGTACGTCGCGGGCACGCTGGCCGAAGCTGGGCTGGACGTGGTGGGGGTCGAGGCGGAACTCGTCGGGGGCGAGTGTCCGTACTGGGGGTGCGTGCCCAGCAAGATGATGATCCGGGCCGGGAATCTGCTCGCCGAGGCGGGCCGGGTGCCCGCCCTCGCCGGCGAAGCGGTCGTGACTCCGGACTGGGGCAGGGTCGCCGGGCGTATCCGCGGCGAGGCCACTGACGACTGGAACGACCAGGCCGCCGCCGGCCGTCTCGCGGCCAAGGGCGGCCGGCTCGTCCGGGGGACGGGCCGTCTCTCCGGGCCGCGCCGGGTGGCGGTCGGCGACCGCACGTTCGAAGCCCGGCGCGGTGTCGTGCTGGCCACCGGCACGCGGCCCCGGATCCCCCCGGTGCCGGGCCTCGAGGGAACGCCGTACTGGACGAACAGGGATGCCATGGCGGCCAAGGAGCTGCCGGAGTCGATGGTCGTGCTCGGCGGGGGCGCCATCGGTGTCGAACTCGCCCAGGTCTTCGCCCGCTTCAAGTGTGCGGTCACGGTGATCGAGGGGCAGGACCGGCTGCTGTCGCAGGAGGAACCGGAAGCCGGGGAGCTGGCCGCGGAGGTGCTGCGGGCGGACGGAGTCACCGTACTCACGGGTGCTCGGGCACGGCAGGTCAGCCATGACGGCATCGAGTTCACCATCCGCCTTGAGGGTGACGGGGAGCCGCTTCGTGCCGAACGGCTTCTGGTCGCCACCGGGCGCTACGCCGACCTGGCCGCACTGGCGGTCGACACGGTGGGGCTGGATCCATCGGCGGGAGCCGTGAACACGGACGGGCAGATGCGGGCGGGGGAGGGGCTGTGGGCGGTCGGCGACATCACAGGCCGAGGCGCCTTCACCCATGTGTCTATGTACCAGGCGCAGATCGCCGTCCGGGACATCCTCGGACAGCCCGGTCTCGACGCCGACTACCGGGCGCTGCCTCGCGTCACCTTCACCGATCCGGAGATCGGAGCCGTCGGGTTGACGGAGCGGCAGGCGCGTGAGCGGGGGCTGCGGGTACGCACCAGTGTGCTGCCCATCGCCTTCTCCACGCGAGGCTGGATCCACGGGCCGGGCAACGAGGGGCTCATCAAGCTTGTCGAGGACGCGGACCGGGGCGTGTTGATCGGCGCGACGTCGGCGGGGCCGGCGGGAGGCGAGGTGCTCTACGGACTGAACGTGGCCGTCCACGCCGAGATACCCGTCGACCGGCTCCAGCACATGATTTACACGTATCCCACCTTCCACCGGACGGTCGAGGCCGCGCTCGGAGCCCTCCGCTGAGCCGCCCCCCGATCGCCCACGCGGCCCCGGCGCCCAGGCGATGGCGCACCATGCCGGGCCGCGACCCCGGAGAGCCGCACAGGGCCGCCACCTCGCTGGAGCTTCTCTTCGACCTGTGTTTCGTGATCGCGGTGGCGCAGGCGTCCGGGAGTCTGCACGAGGCGCTGACCGACGGGGAGTACGCCACCGGTGTCCTGCGCTTCGCGCTGGTCTTCTTCACCATCTGGTGGGCGTGGATGAACTTCACCTGGTTCGCTTCCGCCTACGACCCGGACGACGTCCCGTACCGGTTGACGGTGTTGGTCCAGATCACGGGGTCGCTCGTGCTCGCCGCAGGCGTTCCCCGCGCGTTCGAGGAGGGTGACCTGCGGGTCATCACCATCGGATACGTCGTGCTGCGTACGGCGCTGGCCGCCCTGTGGCTGCGCGCCGCGTGGTCCGACCCCGCTCGGCGGCCGACCACCCTGCGCTTCGCCGTTGGGGTGACGGTATGCCAGATCGGGTGGGTCGGGTTGCTCGGTCTCCCGGCATCGGCCCGGCTGCCGGGCATTGTGGTGCTGATCATCGCCGAGGTCTCCGTCCCGGTGTGGGCACAGTCCGCCGGGATGACCCCATGGCATCCGCGCCACATCGCCGAGCGCTACGAACTCTTCACCCTCATCGTCCTCGGAGAGTCCGTCGCGGCCGCCACCGTCGCCGTCCGGAGTGCCTTCGACCGGCACCACGTCACCGGCTCGCTGTACGCGGTGGCGGCCGGTGGCCTGTTCATGGCCTACGCCATGTGGTGGCTGTACTTCGCCAGATCCGCGCACACCCTGCTTGCCACGACGCACCAGGCCCACCGCAGGAGATTCACCTGGGCCTACGGCCACTACTTGATCTTCGCTTCGGCGACCGCCGAGGGAGCCGGCCTGGCCGCGTACGCCGATCACGTCACGCGTCGCACGGACGCCTCGCCGTTGGCCGCGGGCGCGGCGGTCACCGTCCCCGCGGCCGTCTTCCTGATCACCGTCTGGGCCGTACACCTCCAGCCCCATCAAAGAACCGTGGCCGAGTGGATTCCGTACCCCGTCGCCGCGGTCGGCGTCCTGCTGGCCGCTTTCCTCCCGGCACCTGCCCTCGCCGCCGGTGCGCTGCTGGCGGTCCTGGTCGTGGTGGTCACGGTGGAGCGCCGGTGAAGAGGCCCGCGGCGGGACTCACCCTGTGCCGGGACCGAAGGCCGCGCGGCGGCGCTCAGTGTGGTGAGTGCCGCCGCGCGGCCGCCATACCGCCCGCAGCCTCGTCGCGCGTACCGCATCGCGGATCAGCTCGGCGACATCCTTGGGCCGGGACACGGCCACGGCGTGCGAGGCGCCCTCGATCTCGACGATCGTCACCCCGGCCCGCTTGGCTCCGAAGCGCTCGACCTCGGGTTGATCGCCTGGTCCTCCACGCGGCGGCCGAAGCCTGTGAGTCTCCTGAGTTTCATGCGATGTGCTGGTCCCTCCGGCGGGGCGACTCCCCGCCAGATATGGAGATCTGCGAGGCCGTTCGATCGCCACTAAGCTTGGCGTTTATCGTCCGCGGTCGAACGTAGCGTCGAACTTGGTGTCGCTTTCGGCTGAGTGCCTGACGCGAGAGCGGCCTTCGCCTGATCCTGTGCTCCGTCACAGAGGCACTTGACCAGCACGAAGGCCGGAACAATGAGTCTGCTGCAGCGGGATGCGTTTGCCGAACTGTCGGGCTTCCGGACGGAGTTCTATGCCTGCCTGACCAAGAGGCCCGACGCCTTGTTCGAGCTGAGTGACGCCTTGCTGTGTGCGGACGGCCCAGTGAGGACGTTGGTCGAGCTGTCCCTGGCGCCTGAGCATCAGCGTGGACATGGTGCGTTGTACGGCGGGCTGAACCTCGGGCATCTGGATGTGGCACGGCTGCGCCGGGCGCTGGCGGGTCTGCCGCTTCCCCGGACGGCGGAGGGGCGGTTGGTCCTGGCGGTCGATGTCAGCAACTGGTTGCGGCCTGATGCGAATACCAGCCCGGATCGGCTGTTTTGCCATACATACGGTCGGGGCAGGGGCTCGGCCCAGATGATCCCCGGGTGGCCCTACTCCTTCATTGCCGCTCTGGAACCGGGGCGGACGTCGTGGACTGCCATGCTGGACGTGGTCCGGCTGTGTCCGTGGGACGACGCGATCGCCGTCACCGCAGCCCAGGTCCGGGACGTGTTCCAGCGGCTGTACGTGACAGGGCAGTGGCAGATCGGTGACCCGCCCGTCCTGGTCGTCGTCGATGCCGACTATGACGTGACCCGTCTGGCTTTCCTGCTCGCGGACCTGCCCGTGGAACTGCTGGGCCGGATGCGTTCGGACCGCGTCCTGTACTTCCCGCCCCCGCCACAGCCGGCGGGCAAACGCGGGCGCAAGCCCAAGCGCGGGGCGGAGTTCGCGTTCGAGGTTGCGGCCACTCAGCCGATCCCGTCGGTCACCACGGTGACCGACACCACCCACTACGGGAAGGCCGTCGCCACTGCCTGGGATCGACTGCACCCACTACTGGTCCGGCGCTCGGCCTGGGCCAACCACCCCGAAGGAGACCTGCCGGTCATCGAAGGCACCGTCATCCGTCTTCAGGTCGACCACCTCCGTGGAGACCGCAGCCCCAGGCCGGTCTGGCTGTGGTGGTCGGCCACCGCCGCGACTGCTGGGGATGTGGACCGGCTCTGGCAGGCATTCCTGCGCAGATTCGACCTTGAGCACACCTTCAGGATGTTCAAGCAGACGTTGGGGTGGACCGCTCCCAAACTCCGCGAGCCGGCCGCCGCCGACCGCTGGACCTGGCTCGTCATTGCAGCCCACACCCAACTCCGCCTTGCCCGGCCCCTCGCAGAAGACCTCCGCAATCCCTGGGAGCGGCCCGCCCGCCAAGGGCGCCTCACACCCGCGCGCGTCCGTCGAGGATTTCGCCGCCTCCACGGGAAAACGCCTCAGCCGGCCAGCGCACCGAAACCCAGCACCGCAGGCCCCGGCCGGCCAATTGGGGTGAAGAACAAGCACCGCGCACGGGAGCACCCCGTCGGGAAACAGGACAAACCAAACCTCGCGGCAGCCATCACAAACAGGAGAGCTGCATAAACGCCAAGCTAAAACCCTGAAGGCGGTGGAGATTGACCGTCGGTGCACCGGAGTTGGCCCTACAGTGCATGGAAAGGAGACGCAGTGCACTGTCGGAACCAATGCTGTGCACTGCCAGGACACATGGATGCTTCGGCTCGAAATAGCCTGGTGGCGAAGCAGTTGCAGGTTGCCGGAGTTGGTGCTGTGCATCGCACAGAAGGCCCACCCGGAATTCTCTTCGGTTGAGCGTAGACGCATTGATTGCGTGTTCTCCCGATTCTCTCTGCTCGCCGTTGTCGCTGCAGTTGGAAGCCGATGCAGATGGAAATCGACGCTGTTCATACCGCAGGAGGTTGTCGAAAGGGTGTCCACGATGCCGGTCGGTGGGCTGGTGCCCAGCGCCACCGACAACCCCGCGGAGCCAGCATGATCGGCAACGTGGTGTTCCTTGGGTTCGCCCTGGCAGGTGCCGACGGCCTGTCCGTGCTCGCCTCTGTCGTGTCGATGGCCGCGTTCCTCGTCGGCGCGCTTGCCGGCGGGGCCGTACCCCGGTCCGGCCCGCGGATCCTGTGGCCATATTCCTCGGAGCCCTCGCCGGCGCCGCGCTTCTGGCACACACCGGACTCGTCCTGGTCCTGGTCCTGACGATGGTGCTGCTCGTGGTGACGTCCGCGGCTGCCCGTCGCCTCTCGGCCTCCGACGGCCCCCGGGTCAAGCCGCAGGCGTGAACTCGGCGCCGACCCCGCAGGAGGGGCCGACGCCCTCGTCAGTGAGCCGTGGGACCACAGACGCTGCACTCCCAGCCGACGGGCACCCGCGACCGTCCTCGCAGCCAGCCTCGGCCGCGCCCGCACGGCACCCGGGACACCGCCGGAAGAAAGGTGTCCGTGCCCCATACCGCTAGGGACCGATGTGAACACCGCACTGCCACCGAAAGACTTCCCGGAGTCCGATTCAGCCTGGGCCCCGCTCGCGGCGAGTGTCTTCCGGGCGCTGTGGATCGCACAACTGGTTTCCAACATCGGTAGTTGGATGCAGACCGTGGGCGCCCAGTGGCTGCTGATCGGCCACGACGCCGCCCTGGTGACGCTCGTGCAGACCGCGTCCAGTCTCCCCGTTGTGCTGCTGGCTCTGCCTTCTGGCGTGCTGGCCGACCGTTTCGACCGTCGTACGGTGCTGCTGGCCGCTCAGTTCGCCATGCTCGCCGCCTCCACCGCGCTGTCGGTTCTGGCGTTCGCGGACGCGCTCACTCCGGCTTTGCTGCTCGGTCTCACCTTCCTGCTGGGATGCGGTACCGCTCTGATGGGCCCGGCCTGGCAGGCCATCCAGCCGGAACTCGTGGAACGCCGTCAGCTGGGACAGGCGGCCGCTCTCGGCGCCGTGAACATGAACCTCGCTCGCGCCCTCGGCCCGGCACTCGGGGGAGTGGTGGTCGCGGCAGCGGGCGCGGGCTGGGTCTTCGCCTTCAACGCCGCTTCCTACCTCGGCACCGCGGCCGTTCTCGCACTGTGGAGACGGCCCGGGGCGGAACCGCCGACTGCGCAGGGCGAGAAGCTCCTGACGGCTCTGCACGCCGGCCGCCGCTACGTGTGGAACGCGCCCGGTGTCCGCCGAGTCCTGCTTCGCACGGTGCTGTTCATCCCCGGAGGGGCCGCGCTGTGGTCGCTGCTTCCACTGGTCGCGAGCCGCTCCCTCGGCCTGGGCTCGGGCGGGTACGGGGTGCTGCTCGGTGCGGTCGGAGCTGGTGCTGTGGGCGGGGCCTTCGCGCTGCCCGCGATCCGCCGCGCTCTGGGCGTCAACGGCACTCTGGCCGCAGGGGCCCTCGTCTTCGCCGGAGTCTTGGCGGTACTGGCCACGGTCCGGGTCCCGTGGCTCGCGGCGGTCGTGCTGCTGCCCGCCGGTCTGGCCTGGATCGGCGTGCTGTCCACCCTCAACGCGGCTGTCCAGGCACGGCTGCCCGGCTGGGTCAGGGCCCGGGGACTCGCCGTCTATCTTCTGGTCTTCCAGGGCGGGCAGGCGCTGGCGGCACCCCTGTGGGGTGCGCTGGCCGACGGGCCGGGGCTGACCGTCTCCCTTCTGGCCGGCAGCGGTCTGCTGCTGCTCGGCGCGGTGAGTGTGCGCCGCTGGCCGCTGCACGGCGCGGACGGCATCGACCCGTCCCCGTCCGACCACTGGCCCGTTCCGCCCCTGGTGTTCGAGCCCGGACCGGCCGACGGCCCCGTGCTGGTCTCCGTCGTGTACCGGATTGCGGCCGCGAACAGGGCCGCCTTCATCGACTGCATGGACCATGTGGCCCGTTCACGCCGACGCACCGGAGCCCTCACCTGGGGCCTCTACCAGGACGGCAGCGATCCGGGCCGATTCGTCGAGAACTACCTGGTCGCGTCCTGGTCGGAGCATCTCGCCCAGCACCACAGCCGGCTCACGGCCACCGACCGCCGTCACGAGGAGAGGGCCCGCCGACTGCTCGTCGAGGGCACCGCACCGGAGGTGACTCATGCCTTCGACGCCGCCGCGGGAGCCGTGGTGCCCGAGACGGGCGACGCGATGACAACCCCGGGGCGTCGATGCCCACCGGGAGAACGGCCAGGAACGGACACTTCCGAGTCGGCCGACGCCAAAGCCTGCCACTCACTGGGCGACATGCCGTAGGCGGCCCGGAAGCCCCGGCTGAAGTGTGACGCGCTGGCGAAACCCCAACGGTGCGCCGCGGCGGCCACGGCGAGCCTGCGATCCGGTGCCCGGCCGAGTTCGTACCGGCAGGCTGCGAGCCGGCGCAGCTGTATCAACTGATTCACTGTTGTGCCCTCGCTACGGAAGAGCTTGTGCAGATAGCGGACGGAGATGTGGTGGGCGAGTGCGATCGACTCCGGCGACAGATCCGGATCAGCCAGATGCAGTTCGATGAAGGTCCGGATTGTGAAAGCGTCTGCGCACCGACGCCTGAGGCTTCGGTGCGATCCGAGCCGGTCGCCGATGTGCGGCTGCTGGAACGCCGTCTCGGAGGCGAGTGCCGAACTCCGCTCGGCGGGCGTGGCCGACCTGACGCCGCAAGAACTGCAGATCGCCCAACTCGCTGCAGAGGGACTGACCAACCGGGACATCGGTGCCCGGCTCTACCTGTCTCCCCGCACCATCGGCTTCCACCTGCACAAGATCTTCCCCAAGCTCGGCATCACGGGCCGCGTCCAACTGCGCGATGCCCTCGGCCACGTTCCGCGGCCGGACTGACTCAGCGTGTGAGTGCCCCTGCCGGGCCGGTACCACGGCCGTCTCCTCGGCGTCGAGTGCGCCGTCTCCGACGGCCAGGTGCGCGGCCCGCCGGTGGTCCGGACGTAGACGGAGCCGGTGGTGGACAGGTCGCGTGCCATGCCGTGTGGTCGGCCTGCCACGAGGAGAACCACTTGCGCTCACCGGTCGCCTCGTCGACGCGCTTGTCGTTCAACCGCGAGGCCATCACCTCGACTTCCCGGCCGCCCTGGTCACCCTCCGTGGTTGACGGAAGCCGTAGCGTACGGCCGATGACTCGGCGCACGGCCGGGGAGAGACCGGATCACTGCTGGGGGGTCCCGCGCACGGGGTGCTTGCTCATGATGGAGACCCGGTTGAACGCGTTGATGGTGATCGCCACCCAGATCACTGCGGAGATCTCGTCGTCGGTGAGGGCTTGGCGGGCTGCGTCGTAGGCGCTCTCCTGCGCGACAGCGTTCGCGGGCTCGGTGGTCGCCTCCGCCAGGGCGAGCGCCGCACGTTCCTGTGTCGTGAACAGTTCAGTGTCGCGCCAGGCGGCCAGCACGCCCAGGCGCTGGGTGGTCTCGCCCGCACGCAGCGCGGCCCGGGTGTGCACGCTGAGGCAGTAGGCGCAGTTGTTGATCTGTGACACGCGGAGGTTGATCAGCTCCACGATCGTGCGGTCCAGTCCCGCGTCGGAGGCGACCGCGCGGACCGCATCGGAGGTCTCGACCAGTGCGTGGTAGGCACTCGGACTCTGCTTGTCCACGAAGACCCGCCTGCTCACGGGGTCTGCCACAGTGCCACTCAACCTGGACTCCTTCATGGGACGCTCGGGCCCGCTCGTCTTGTCGTGTGCTTGATGGAGCGTCGGTTTACCATCAGACGTGATCATTGAACATGAAATCATCCCTGGGGGTGTGCGATGAGCGACGTCGAGAGGGAGCCCGCCGAACTTCACTGCGGGGCCTCGGACCGTGATCAGCATGCGCCGAAGGTCGACGTCCTCTCCGCGCGGGACGTCCCGTTGGGCGGTCCGAGGGCTATGACGGTACGGCGCACGCTGCCGCAGCGGGCCCGGACATTGATCGGGGCCTGGTGCTTCGTCGACCACTACGGCCCCGACGACGTCACCGACACGGGCGGCATGGACGTCGCGCCCCATCCTCACACCGGTCTGCAGACGGTGAGCTGGCTGTTCAGCGGGGAGATCGAGCACCGGGACAGCATGGGCAGCCACGCCCTCGTGAGGCCCGGCGAGCTGAACCTCATGACGGGCGGATACGGCATCAGCCACTCGGAAGTCTCCACCACCCGCACCACGATCCTCCACGGCGTCCAGCTGTGGGGTTGCGCTTCCCGAAGAACACCGGCACACCGGCCGTGACTTCCAGCACTACGTCCCGAGCCCGGTCCGGGTGGACGGAGCCGAAGTCAGAGTGTTCCTAGTAGGGCTTTGTTAGGTACCCCAAGTGATCCTCGTTGGATAGATTGTGATCTTCTTTCAGTTGTGACTCCTGAGGAGATGGAAGAGGTCCGTCCGCGTCTGGAGGCGTTCGCGGCCGAGATGCTGGGCTCGTTGGCGCGTCGGGACCAGCGGGCCAAGGGTGAGTTGTACCTGCGCGGGCTGATGCTGGACGGCAAGCGCAAGTCGATGCAGCCGATGGCCGAGCGCCTGGGCGTGGACCACCAGCAGCTCCAGCAGTTCGTGTCCTCCTCCACCTGGGACTACGCCAAGGTCCGTGAGCGGCTGGCCCGTTGGGCCGCGGCGCACATCTCGCCCGAGGCGTACGCGATTGACGATGTCGGCTTCCCCAAGGACGGCTACGACTCGCCAGGGGTGGCGCGGATGTACTGCGGCGCGCTGGGCAAGCGGGGCAACTGCCAGATCGGGGTCAGTGTGAACCTGGTCAGCGACCGCGCCTCCTCGGCCGTCGACTGGCGTCTGTTCCTGCCCGAGGGCTGGGACGACACCAAACATACCGAGGACGCGCTGCTGGCTTCGGCGATCCGCCGGCGCCGCGCCAAGGCCGGCATCCCCGAGACTGCTCGCCACCGGGAGAAGTGGCGCCTGGCCCTGGACATGCTCGACGAGGTTCGCGGGGACTGGGAGTTGCCGGGCCTGCCGGTCGTCGCCGATGCCGGATACGGCGACGCCACGGGCTTTCGAGAGGGTCTGACCGAACGAGGCCTGACCTACGCGGTCGCGGTCAAGGCCACCACGACCGCGCACCCGGGCGACGCCACGCCCGAGCGTCCGCCGTACTCCGGGCAGGGCCGCCCTCCCGTGTCCGCCTACCCCCAGCCGCACACCACCCTGCGCGTGCTGGCCCTGGCCGCCGGGCAAGCGGCCACCCGCACCGTTACCTGGCGTCAGGGCAGCAAGGCCACCAAGCACAACCCACGGGCCGAGATGCGCTCGCAATTCCTGGCCCTACGGGTCCGCCCGGCCAACCGGTCCATCCGCCGCGCCGCCGACGGCTCCCTGCCCGAATGCTGGCTGCTCGTCGAGTGGCCTCCCGACTCTGCCGAGCCCACCGACTACTGGCTCTCGACGCTGCCCGCCGACATCCCACTGCGCGAGCTGGTGCGAATCGCCAAGATCCGCTGGAGAGTTGAACACGACTACCGCGAGCTCAAGGACGGCCTCGGCCTGGACCACTTCGAGGGCCGCAACTACCTCGGCTGGCACCGCCACGTCACCCTCGCCTCCCTCGCCCAGGCCTTCTGCACCCTGCTCAGACTCGACCCAAAAGCCCCTGCGCCGGCCTGACCCTCTACGCGGTCCTCCGCGAACTCCAGGCCCTCCTGGCCACCTGGACCGGCGCCTGCTCGATATGCGGCCAACCCGCACCAACCCCCGAACCCCACCACAGGACCTAACAAAGCCCTACTAGGGACGCTGGCAGGTGGCATCTCTCCGGTGCGGACCTTCACGCCGCTGGTCGGTGCCGAACTCATCCTTGAGCCGGGCTCGACGACCACGCTCGCCATCGACACCGGCTTCGAGCACGGTCTACTCGTCGACCACGGGGATGTCCGTATCGCTGGAACAATCCTGCGCCCGGCGGAGTTGGGCTGCCTCGGTACGGGAAGCGACACACTGACGCTGGCGAACGAGACGGATACCGCTGCGAGGGTGGTCCTGCTCGGCGGGACGCCGTTCGAGGAACAGATCGTCATGTGGTGGAATTTCATCGGCCGGAGCGACGATGACATCGTCGAGGCCAGGGAAGCGTGGCAGAGCGCATCCGACCGCTTCGGCAAGGTCGATGGTTACGACGGCGACCGTCTCCCCGCGCCCGTCCTTCCCAACGCCACCATCGCACCGCGCAAGAACCTGACGCGCCAACGAAGGCATACGATGACGCAGCCTGCCGCCGCTCCGGCTGTCCAGCCAGTGGACCCCAAACACCGTTACGAAATCCTGGTCGACGGCAAAACCGCAGTCCTCACCGCGTAACCGGGACCGCGACGACCAGCGCGTTTTCTGCCACACCGAAATCGACGACGCCTTCGCCGGACAGGGCCTGGTCTCGATACTCGTACAGCAGGCAGGCCCCTGAACGACGTACGCACCTCGGGGAAGCGCATTGTGCCGGTCTGCCCCTACGTGGCGAAGTTGCTCAAGAAGCATGACGAGTTCGCCGGCATCACCGACCGGTGACCCCCGAGGTCCTGAAGTGGCTGGACACCGTGCTGCAGCACTGATGCCCCGTGCCGCCACCTTCTCCGAGCCCCGGTACGTCCGGACCGGCGGCTCGGAGGCGGAGCGGGATCGGTGACATCAAGGCGGGAGCACCGCATGAGCATGGACCGCCGGCACCGGCAGTTCCGGTCCCGTCCCCGCCGGACGCTCTGCCGGGGACGGGACCGTTTCATGTGCTCAAGCCACGTCCGGTGACCGGACTACGTTCGGTGCCGCGGTTCGGTTCGGCGCGGATGCGCAGTCTATGCTGCCGAAAGTACGGTCTCCACGAGGGAGTTGACGTCTCGCATGGACGCCCTGGTCCACGCTTCGTCACCACCGATTGCGGGAGCCGCTCCCGCGCTCGGCGCAGTCAGGCGCCATTGCCTGGCATGAGGGGACTCACCCGGGGCACCGACGCCTTCCCTGTGTTGGAGACCTTGCCCCCGGTCCAGCGGATTGAGATCGGAGCAGTCTCGTCGGGCGGGGTGACGAGCAGGGCCGCCGGGGTGACAGTGGTGGCGCCAGTAATCGCTGGATTGGTGTATGCCAGCGTCGACCAAGCGCTGTCTCCCGGGCTGAGCGTCACAGCCTGTCCCTGCTGACCGGTGGCTCGCTCGGGGTCCGGGGTGACGGCCTCACCGGCGCCATTGACGAACGCCACGCCCGGGAAGCCGTACAGGGTGCAGGTGCGGCGGGATCCGTTGGTCAAAACGATAGCGAAGCTTGACTGCCCGGCTCCGGGACGGTTGGGGCCGACGGACGCCCTCAATTCGGAAGTATGACAGCGTCTCACCGTCGGTTCGGTCGGCGATGGCGCCGTCGCCCCCGTGCCGCCGGACGCGGGCGGCGTCGGCGTCGGCATCGGCTCGCTGGAGGGACCGGAGGTGCCGCTGTCGACGGATCCTGGGCTGATTACGGACGACGTCGGGGACGTGGAGCCAACCTCAGGCGGGCCGTCGTCCGGTGTGTGGCTCGTGCACCCGGTCAGCGCGGCACAACAGGCGAGCGCGGCAAGGAGGGTTCTACGGTGTGTCACGTTTTTTCCTCAGGATTCACTGACGCCGCAGGAGGTACTTGTGCTGGCCGGACAGCACCAGTTCGCCGCGTTGGTTGTGGATGGTGGCCGCGGTGACTACGACACCGTTGTCGCCCTGCGGCTCCAGGCCGGTGATGGTGAGCGCCGGGTACAGGGTGTCTCCGGAGTGCACTTCGGCCAGGAAGGTGCAGGACAGTTCGAGGAAGCTGATGAACACCTCTCCGATGAAGTGGGGGAACAGGGTGGCGCCCGGCGCGGTGAAGGCGAGCACCTGCAGGCCGTGCACCACCGGTGCTGAGTGGCCGTGCCTGCGTGCCCATTCGGCGTCGTAGTGCACCGGGTGGTTGTCTGCGGAGACTGTCTGGAAGGCCGCGGCGTGGGCGTCTGTCAGGGTGCGGCTGGGGGCTCGGAAGACTTCACCGATGCGTAGGTCCTCGAAGGTTCTGGACGGGACGACCAGGAATGCGTCGGGGTCGAACGCGGGCGGTGTGGCGGCTGCCGCCTGCTGCGTGTCCTGCTGGTCCATCAACTCTGTCCTCTTCTTCGGTGTTGGGTGCTGCCGCGTGCGACCGCCGGTCCACCCGCTCGTCGTACGGCGGATCTGATGGCCTACGGGCCGCGTACCGCCGCACCGGGCAGGTGCGGCGGCACGGGCGCGGGGTCGGCTTATTGGGCGGGGTTGATCCGGGCGGCCAGGAGGTTGGGGTCGTTGTTGGTGAAGTAGGCGCCGCTGGCGATGTAAGCCGTGTTGCCGCGTACGGCGAGCGAGGTCGGGTTCTCCAGCCCGTCGGCGCCGGTCAGCACGACGGTGTGGCTGCCGCCCGGCCTGACCAGGGCCACCTCGTTGTCCGCGTTGATCGCGGCCAGGAGGGTGTCGCCGCGGCCGGTGAACGCGAAGTCGTCGATGTTGATCAGGTCGGTGGCCCGGGTCTCGACGGGGCCGGCGATGCCGTACCGGGTGACCGGGATACGCAGCACGGTGCCCTTGTCCAGGTTGGACACCCAGACCGCCCCGTTGTGGATGTTGATGCCGTTGGCTCCGAGGAATCCGGCGGCTGCCAGTTCGGGCGCGGTGGCCCACCGGGTGGGCGTGCCCCCGGTCACGGGCACTCGCCAAACCGTGCCGAGGACCGAGTCGGCCACGTACAGCTGGCCTTCGTGCCGGTCGAGGGCCAGGCCGTTGGGCAGGCCGTCGGCCGGGAGCGCGGCGATGCGCTGCGGGGCGCCGCCGGGGCGCAGGCGCCACAGGCCGGTCAGGTCGCTGCTGCCGGTGGCGTACAAGAAGTACAGCGTCCCGTCATGGGCACGGACGATTCCGCCGAGGAAGGGCGAGGAGAGGGCAGGGGTGTCGGCGCCGGCCGGAGGCTGGGGCAGAGTGGCGAGGACGTGCACCCGGCCGTCGGGGTGGATGCGGGCCACCTGGCGGCTGTAGGCGAAGGTGACGACGGCGCTGCCGCCAGGCTCCAGGGTGATGTTCTCCGGTCGCTGTCCGTCGGCGATGTCCAGGTGTGCCACGAAGCGCACGTCCGGCTTCGGGGCGGCGGTGGCCGCGGTCGTCGGGCCGGCCGCGGTCATGGCGAGGGCCGCCGCCACGGCCGAGGCCAGGAGGCCGGTGCGCGTCCCTGTCAGGAATCTGGGCATGTGGGCTCTCTTCTCTTTCTCTCTGATTGCAGGGGGCTGTGGGATTTCGCCGCTGGGCCGCTGGTGCGCGGGCGCTTGAGACGTCAGTTGCCGCGCGTCGCGGACCTTGTAGAGGGTCAACCGACGAACCCTTGTCGCAGTTCGCCGATGGCCTGGACGGAGCTGACGAGCGTCGCCGATGGCCAGCCAGCGCTGAGGTGTGCGGCCGAGGCCGACACCGGCTGGGGTGCCGGTCAGGATGACGTCTCCCGGCAGCAGCGGGAGCACCCCGGACAGCTTGGCGACGAGGGCCGGCACGGAGAAGATGAGCTGCCGGGTGCGGCCACGCTGCATCTCCTCACCGTTGACGGCGCAGGCGCCGATTCGTCCGGGGCGCGGAACTCCACCAGCAGAGCGGCGGTCTCCTGGGGCGGGCCGGCGCTTGGGCTCGGTGGTCCGGAGCATCTCGTCGGCGTCCGGGGCCGCGGTGTCGACCACCGTGCCGGACGGCAGGACAGGGGGGAGGGAGGAATGCGTCCGGTCAGTGGCCGGAGCGGACGGAACGGACCGCCCGCAGGATCAGGCCGGTGACAGGGCCGGGATCGCTCACGGAGGCCGCGTGCGGGGCGCGGACAGTGACCGTGCGGGCGCGGGCGCGCTCGGCCATCCAGCGCTCGGCGGCCGGCGGGATGTTGCGGTCCTCGGTGGCCACGAGGTACCAGCTGGGGATCCTCTTCCACGCGGCTGCGGTGGCCGGCTCCTGGAGAGCTGCCAGGGTGATCGGACGCTGTCCCGCGGCCATGACCTGGGCGGTCGCTCGGGTGACACCGGCCGCGAACTGCTTGCGGAACAGGTCCTTCTTGATGACCAGTTCCTCCCCCTGTCCGCCGTCGGGCAACGGGTAGTACTGGGTGGCGGTGGCCTGTCCCAGTGTGCTGCCGGGGAACTTGTCGGTGAGCTGGAGCGCGCTCTCCCCGATGTCGGGAACGAAGGCGGCTATGTAAACGAGTGCCTTGACCTGCGGGGCGTCGGCCGCGGCCTGGCTGATGACCGCTCCGCCGTAGGAGTGCCCCACCAGCACGATCGGTCCGGTCACGCTGTCCAGAACGCTGCGAATGTAGGCGGAGTCGCTTGCCAGTCCGCGCAGTGGCAGGGCCGGTGCCAGTACACGGTGGCCCTGTCGTTGCAGGCGTTCGACGACCGCGCTCCAGCTGGAGGCGTCGGCGAACGCGCCGTGGATCAGGACGATGGTGGGCGCGGCCGTGTGACCGCGCGGTTCGGCCGGACGGCCGGCCGTCGCCGACTGCGCGGCATGCGCGACGCCGGCGGTACCCAGGGCGGCCGCGCCGGCCAGGAGGGACACGGCCATGGTGCGGCGGGAGATCGGTGGGTTCATCGTTCGCTCTCTGCGAAGGGGTGGAGGTGGCCGTGGTGTGACGGCCGGTCGGTCGTCCGGGCGCGAGCGGGTGCGCGGGGGATCAGTCGCAGGTGGCCCGTACGGCTTCCTCGATCAGGTCGACGACGCGCTCGGGGTGGGCGAGCATCACCAGGTGGGAGGAGTCGACCTCGACGGTGGTCATGCCGGCCCGCTGGTAGCCGTAGCGCTCCACGTCGGGGTTGATGGTGTGGTCGGACGAGGCGACCAGGCCCCAGGACGGCTTGGTCTTCCAGGCCGCGGCCGGGGCCGCGTCGGCGAACGCCTGGGCGGCCAGCGGGCGCTGGGACACGGCGAGGACGGCGGCGAGCCGGGGGTCGACATCGGCGGCGAAGATGGCCGGGAACTTGTCGGTCCGCACCGACACGTCGGTGCCCGGCGTGGCCGAGCCCTCTACCGGGAAGGGGGTGTAGACGAGTGCGGCGGCGAGGTCGCTGTCCGGGAAGCGGCCCTGCAGATCACCGAGGCTCTCGCCCTTCTCCAAGGCGTAACCGGCCAGGTAGACCAGTGCCTTGACGTTGTCCTCGGTGCCGGCGACCGTGATGACGGCGCCACCGTAGGAGTGGCCCACCAGGACGACCGGACCGGGTACCTGCCGGACGATGGAGGCGATGTAGGCGGCGTCCCCTATCAGGCTGCGGTTGGGTACGGCCGGGGCGACCACGTCCAGGCCGCGGGCGATCAGCCGGGGGATGACCTGGGCGTAGCTGGAGGCGTCGGCGAAGGCGCCGTGGACGAGGACGACGGTCGGCTTGTCGGAACTGGGCATGGGAAACTCCCTCATCAATGGGGTGGTCGGGTGTCGTGTGGCCTGTCGGCCGGGTCGGGGCTGCCGTGGCGGCCCCGCTGCCGTGAGATGTGGCGGGCCGGCCTCGGGAGCGTGTGCTGTGCGGTGGGCACTGACCGGGCGGCCGTGGACTCTGCCGGAGGCTCCGCCGGGCCCCCGCGCCAGGTGCCCTGTCGAGCGGAAAGCCGTCGAAGCGTGAGCAACTCTAGGAAGTGCCGGGCGGCGTGATTGCCTGTCCGCGCCCTGACTGTGGCCTGCGCGTGCCCACGTTGTCCCCGGTCGCGGAGCAGTCGTGGAAGGTGCCGTCGCTGAAGCAGGCGGCCTGCTCGGCGGTCTCCGGTGTGTGGAGGGAGCCGTGCCGGACGAACGGGGACACGCCGCCCACCGGGCGGCGCATGCTGTGAACTCCCGTAATGCGTAAGGTAATTGACTCGACATCATGTCAGCTGACTGTGCGCGTCAGCTCGTCGCGCGAACGGCGTCGCGGATCAGGTCCGCCACCGCCGACGGCCGGGAGATGGTGACCGCGTGGGAAGCGCCTTCCAGCTCGACGGTGGTCGCACCGGCCCGCCTGGCGCCGAAGCGCTCCACCTCGGGGTTGATCGCCTGGTCCGCGTCGGCCACGAGGGCCCAGCAGGGTTTCGTCCGCCAGGCCGCCGCAGAGGCCGCCTCGGTGAACGCGGAGGAGGCCAGCGGGCGTTGGGAAGTCGCCAGCACCCTGACGACGGACGGGGAGACGTCGGCGGCGAAGACTGAGGGGAACGCCTCCGGGGCGATGCTGACCTCGGTGGAGGTCTTCCCCCCGTCGGTCGGGTAGGTCCACTGCCTCAGGCTGCCTACGAGCGGCGGAGGGGCGAAGCGGTCCTGCAACTCACTGAGGCTCTCGCCTTCTTCGAGGGCGAAGGCGGCGATGTAGACGAGTCCGACGACGTTGTCCGCGGTGCCCGCCACGGTGATCAGAGCACCGCCGTAGGAGTGGCCGACGAGCACCACCGGACCGTCGATCTGGGAGACCACGGAGGACAGGTAGGCGGCGTCGCAGGTCAGGCCGCGCAGTGGGTTGGCCACCGCGAGGACCGCGATGCCGTCGCGTTGGAGTTCGTCGATGACGCCGAGCCAGCCCGCGGCGTCGGCGAAGGCACCGTGCACGAGGACGACCGTGGGAGGAGCAGGAGACATGTGTGGACTCTTTCTTCTCGCACCGCGTTCAGTGCGGTGCGCGGGGTGTCGGCGGCCGGCGCGATGGCGGTCCGGGCGGCGTGGGGTTGGCGGCGGGCGTTGATCATGACGAAGTCGTGGATGACACCCTGGAGACGGACGGCGGTGACGGGAGCCGGCTTCCCGCGGCTTGTCGGCGCAGGCGTCTCCCTCGTCGGGCAGGGCATCGGCCTCGCCGGAGACGACCAGCGCCGGGCGCGGGCCGGAGAGCTCCCGCGCCCGACTGGCCACGTCGGCGGCGCCGGACCCAGGGGTCAGGGATTCCGTCCCTGGACGGAAGCCGAGACCTGCCATTCGCTGGGCGATTCGCCATATGCCTGTCGGAAGAGGCGGCTGAAGTGGGAGGGGCTGGCGAAGCCCCAGCTCTGCGCGACCGCGGCCACGGAGCGCCTGCGGTTCGGCAGCCGGCCGAGGTCGAGGCGGCAGGCGGCGAGCCTGCGCTGCCGGATATGGGTACTCACCGTCGTGCCGTCGCTCTGGAACAGTTTGTGCAGGTATCGGACGGATATGTGGTGGGCGCGCGCAATCGACTCCGGCGACAGGTCCGGGTCCATCAGCCTCTCTTCGATGTACGACCGTATGCGGGCCAGCATCTCGCTGCCGTTGTCGGTGGACTCGGACCGGTAAGGCGTGAGGAGTTCGGCAACGAGCAGGGCGATGACGTCCACGGCGTTGAGGGCGAGCCGCTTGCCGTTCATCGAGTTCCACAGGCCGTCCTCGCCGATCAGCGCGGCCAGGAACTTCGACACCAGCGCCGCGACGCCGTCGGCTCCGCTGACCCGGAGGCCCGCCAGGTGCCGCACGTCGTCCCGTGCGATCCCCAGGTAGGAGCAGGGTATGCGGAAGAAAGCGAACTCATGGCCGGGTGCCAGGTGCTCGGGGCGCAGGGCGTCGAGCAGGACAAGGTCACCGGCCGCCGGGGACGTCTGGGGTCCCCCATGAGGAAACATCTCCGGTGAGCGGCGTTCGAGTCCTAGGTACAGGCATGCGTCGTCTCCCTTCTGCGATGCCCAGGGAAGTGTTCTGCAGTGTCCGGAATCCGCACCTTGAGGTGTGTGGGCCGTGTGCTTTTCCGCGTTTTTCGGCATGGTTGAAATGACCGACCTGGTCACTATGAGCTCCAGTCGTGCCGTCGTTCGTCAATGTGAAGTGAAGTGCCGCGTACCGCGCGGGATTTACGGGACCGCGGCGTAAGGGGCCGCGTCCGCCACTTCGGAAAGGAAGGTGTCGACCACCGCGTTGAAAGCGGGCGGGTTTTCGAGGAAGGGGAAGTGGGAGTTCGCGACACCGGCCGGGAAGACATGGAGCCGTGCGCCGGGAATCCGGCCCGCGATGAACTGCTGTGAGGCCGGGCTCACATGGCTTCCCTCGCAGCCGATCACCAGGGTCGGCACGTCCACTCGGGGAAGGACGTCGCGCCAGTCCTGGGCGCAGTGGTCGTAGAGCAGGGGCACCCCGGCGTAGGACGGGGTCGACTTGATCTGTTCGGCGACGAACGCGAGGAGGCCGGGGTCGGGGTCACCGGAGAACATGCCGCGCACGAAGTCGTCACGCACCCGCTCGCCGTCCGGGCCCGCCAGCGCGGCGCCGAGTTCCAGCAGCCCGGCCACATCGAAGATGGCACCGGAGTCCCGCTGCTCCTCGGGGGTGAGCCAGGGAACGGCCGCCACGGCCGCGGGCTGGTCCACGGCGACGAACCGGCGGATCCGGCCGGTGCCGTACTGGTCGATGAAGCTCCACCACACCGAGGCACCCATCGACCAGCCGAGCGCGTCGAAACGATCGAGGTCCAGGTGATCGACGAGGTCGAGGACGTCCCGGGCCAACCGGGCGATGCGGTAGCCGTGCCGCGGTTTCTCCGAGAGCCCGTGGCCCCTGAGGTCCAGTGTGATGACGCGGCGGGCCGGAGCGAGACCGTCCATCTGGTGTCGGAACATCGCCTGGGTCTGTCCCCAGCCGTGCAGCATGACCAGGGGAACGCCCCCGCCCCCGCTGTCCCGATAGGTCAGCCGCACGCGGTCGTTCGTCGTCAGCTCGCCCATGGTTCCTGCCTCGCTCTCCCTGCCAAGCCTTCACGGCGTACCTTGCTCCGCCGTGTCGGCAACCCACGCGATGGCCGGCCGACGTCGTAGTCGGCTCGCGCCTGGACCCATTGTCGTTCGGGCAGGTCCGCCACCACCACCGCGCTCCGTAGGGATTGGCCGACGAAAACCACGTCACTTCGTAGCAGAGGAACCCACAGGCGTGGCCGGTGGTGGCGGTCGGTCGGTTCAGACGGTGGTGGCGTGCCCGTCCGGTTGCAGCAGTTCCCGGATACGCAGGCCGAGGTGCAGAACCAGCCGGTCCGGGCCGCTGTCCAGGTCCAGCCCGGTTATCTCCTGGATCTGCCGCAGCCGGTAGTACAGCGAGGTGCGGTGGATCCGCAGCGCTTCCGCGGTCCTCGGAACCGAGCCGGCGTGCTCCAGGAAGGACCGCAGGGTCTCCTCAAGACGATGTCCCCCGGCGGCCGCGAGGAGGGTGCGCAGCGGCTTGGGCAGCAGGGAGGCGTTCAGGGCATGGTCCGGAAGCTGCAGGAGGACGGTGAACTCCCGCAGTTCCTCCCAGTCTCCGAGGCGCTCGAAATGGGGCATCCGTCGGGCCGCGCGAGCTGCCACGAGTGCCTGCTCGTAGGAGACCCACGCGTCGGCCAGGCCGGTCTGACGCCCTCCGATGCCGAGCACAGGAGTGGCGGTGGGGTCCAGGAAGGTGTCGAGGGCTTCGATGATCCGACGGGACTGCTCCTTCAGTTCCCGCGGATCCGGCGACTGCTCGCTCAGTTGGAGCAGGACCGCGCGGTCGGTGGTGACCGCGATGGCGCCGTGCGCCCACCGCGTGCGGCAGAAGCTCTCCAGCGCACCCCGCAGCGCGTTCTCGACCTGCCCGGGCGGCTCGTGGGAGCGAGTCACCTGAACGACGCTGACCACGGCGTGCGGGGCGTTCGGGAGCACGCCGGTGTCCAGGATCTGCTGCTGGGCGGCCCCGCGTGCGGCGGGGCTCGGGTTGAGCAGGGCCCAGGGCAGTTCCCGCGCGCCGCTCTCCTCGGCATGGTCGGCCACATGTTCCGCGTACATCTGGGCCGCGATGATCCGGGCCGACTTGGAGATGGCGGCCGTCTCGTCCGCCGTCAGGCTCTTGTCGGCGGAGATGACCATGAGCAGGCCGACAAGGTGCCCGCGCTCTCGCAGCGGCACGCAGTAGCGCGCGAGAAGTCCCAGGTCGTCCCGGCCCTCGATGTATCCCGGCTTCGACCACTGGGCAACGCCCTGGTCGAGTACGTACCGGATGATCTCGCTGTCCGCGAGGCCCTGCAGCAGGCTGCGGACGCGTACCGGATCCGCGTCATCGAAGTGCCTGCTGGAGCAGATGAACCTGACGAGAGGGTCGTCGAGGACCACGGAACGCTGCAGCCTCTCGGCCAGCTCCTCCACGAGTTCCTGCAGCGCGTCGCTGCTCGCCCGAGCCCGTTGAAGCCGTTCAGCCATGGCGTTCCTTCCCTTGACCCCCTTTCTACAAGGCGTGAATCCGGGACTCCAAATTTTCGACAGTGTGAGGTGCGGCACGATGACTCGTCCCTCGGTGTCCCATTTGAGGCCGTGGACGGCCAGGGGCTGGTGTGGACGGCCGTGCGTACCGGCGATGACGACGTGGCGTGATCGCGGAGCGGGTAGTGCGCTGTCGTGCCAACTCCTGGGCGCAGGGAGAAAAGTCGGCCGGTCGGGCCGGTCATAGCTTGAGGACGTGCCGGGCCGCGGAGACGCGGCGGGTGCCCTACCGACCGTTCCGAAAGGACTTCTCATGTTTGACATCAACAAGGTGCAGGCCGCCCCCAGCGCCGACCTGCTCACGCCCGACAACGCGGTCATGCTTTTCGTGGACCACCAGCCGCAGATGTTCTTCGGTACCGGGAGCGGTGACCGCGCCGCGATCATCAACAGCACCGTGGGTCTCGCCAAGGCGGCTCGGGCGTTCGATGTGCCGGCCGTCCTGACCACGGTCGCCGCCGAGTCGTTCTCCGGCCCCCTGCTGCCGCAGCTCGCCGAGGTGTTTCCCGGGCAGGAGGTCATCGACCGCACGAGCATGAACGCCTGGGAGGACGAGGCGCTCGTGGCGGCGGTCAAGGCGACCGGGCGCAAGAAGATCATCCTCGCGGGCCTGTGGACCGAGGTCTGCCTGGTGCTGCCCGCGCTGTCCGCGCTGGAGCAGGGTTACGAGGTCTACGTGGTCTCCGAGGCCTCCGGCGGCGTCAGCCCGGCCGCCCACGAGCACGCGCTGCAGCGGATGATCGCCGCCGGCGCGGTGCCGGTGACCTGGGTGCAGGTGCTGCTGGAGCTGCAGCGTGACTGGGCGCGTCAGGAGACGTACGGCGCGGTCATGGAGATCGTCAAGGCCCACGCGGGCGCGTACGGCCTGGGTGTTGTGTACGCGCAGAGCGTCATCGGCGCGCACGCGGCCGGCTGATCACCTTGGACACCGGCATTCTGATCCTGCGTCTGCTGGTGGGGCTGCTCGTCGCCGGCCATGGGGTGCAGAAGATCAGCTCGCACCTGGGCGGCAGGGGACTCAAGGGCGGTACGGAGGAGTTCCGTGCCGATGGTTTCCGCGGCGGCGCCGTTACCGCCCTGGCGGCGGGCGGAGGCCAGATCGGATCGGGTCTGCTGCTCGCCGCCGGCCTCCTGACCCCGCTGGCGGCGACCGGGGCCATCGGGGTCATGACGGTCGCCCTCACCGTGAAGTGGCACAACGGCCTCTGGGTGCAGAACGACGGGTACGAATACCCGCTCGTCCTCATCGGCTCCGCCACCGCTCTCGCCGCCACCGGACCGGGCGCCTGGTCGCTCGACGCGGCCCTCGGCCTCACGCCGTACCCGCTGTGGTGGGCGGCCCTCGCTCTCGTGGCGGGTCTCGGCAGCGGGCTGCTCACCCGGCTCGTACTGCACCGGCCGGCCCCGGCCCCGGCGCCGCGGGCCGCCGCCCACGGCCGGCGCTGAGCGCGGGCCGCGCAGACCGGGTCCGGCCGCTCAGCGTCCCCCGCGCGGGCGGCCGGGCCCTCCCGCCCATCCGACCAGGAACACCTGAACCGAACCGCGATCACCGCATCCCCCCCACGAGAACACCACTGACTCATGCGCGGGCGGCCCTTCCCGGCGCCGCCGCGCGTGGCACCACCCGCTGAACCCCTTTCGCACACCCTCCGAAGGAGAACCCCTCATGCCGAACCGGCCGATCCTCGAACCCGCCGCCCAGGCGTTCGCCGAGGCCACCGCCCAGCCGCCGTTCCTCTTCCAGATTCCCGTGGCGGAGGGCCGCAAGGCCGTGGACGACGTCCAGAGCGGTGACGGCGTCCTGCTGCCCGCCGTCGACGAGGAATGGATCACCGTCCACGGCGGTCCGACCGGCGACATCCGCGCGCGGATCGTGCGCCCGAGCGGTGTCACCGGCCCCCTGCCCGTCATCCTCTACATCCACGGCGCGGGCTGGGTCTTCGGCAACGCCCACACCCACGACCGGCTCGTCCGCGAACTCGCCGTCGGTACCGGGGCGGCCGTCGTCTTCCCCGAGTACGACCTCTCGCCCGAGGCCCGCTACCCCGTCGCCATCGAGCAGAACTACAGCGTCGCCCAGTGGATCGCCCGAGAGGGACACCACAAGGAGCTCGACGGCACCCGGATCGCCGTCGCCGGCGACTCGGTCGGCGGCAACATGACCGCTGCCCTCACCCTCATCGCCAAGGAGCGCGGCGACGTCCGCCTCGCCCAGCAGGTCCTCTTCTACCCGGTCACCGACGCGAGCTTCGACACCGACTCGTACCAGCAGTTCGCCGAGGGCTACTTCCTGCGCCGCGACGGCATGCAGTGGTTCTGGGACCAGTACACGACCGACGAGGCCGAACGCGCCCGGATCACCGCCTCTCCGCTGCGCGCCACCACCGAGCAGCTGACCGGCCTGCCCCCGGCCCTGGTCATCACCGCCGAGGCCGACGTCCTGCGCGACGAGGGCGAGGCGTACGCGGCGAAGCTGCGCGCCGCCGGAGTCCCCGTCACCGCCCTGCGCGTCCAGGGGGTCATCCACGACTTCGTCATGCTGAACGCGCTGCGCGAGACGCAAGGCGCGGAACTCGCCATCGGCGTCGCGATCGACACCCTGCGCAAGGCCCTGGCGTGATGGGGCCGTCGATGAGCATGCCTGTGGCGGGCCTCGTGCCCGGCCCGCGACAGGAACACCCGCAGGCCGACCTCCTCGTCCGCAACGCGAAGGTGTTCACCGGTGACCCCGACCGCCCCGAGGCCCGCGCCGTCGCGATCCGCGACGGCCGGGTCGCGGCCCTCGGCGACGACCACGACCTCGCCCACCTCGTCGGCCCGGGAACCAGGGTCGTCGACGCACTCGGGCGCCGGGTGATCCCCGGCCTGAACGACTCGCACCTGCACGTCATCCGGGGCGGCCTGAACTACGTCCTGGAGCTGCGCTGGGACGGGGTGCGCAGCCTCCGGCAGGCCCTCGCCATGCTGCGCGAGCAGGCAGGCCGCACCCCCAAGGGGCAGTGGATCCGGGTCGTCGGCGGCTGGACCGCCGAACAGTTCGCCGAGCGCAGGATGCCCACCATCGCCGAGCTGAACGCCGCCGCCCCCGACACCCCGGTATTCGTCCTGCACCTGTACCAGTCGGCCCTGATGAACCGGGCCGCGGTGCGGGCCGCCGGATTCACCCAGGAGACCCCGGACCCGCGCGGGGGACAGATCGTACGGGGCCGGGACGGCGAACCCAACGGGGTCCTCCTCGCCGCGCCGGGCGCCCTCATCCTGTACTCGACCCTGGCCAAGGCACCGACGCTCGACGAGGCCGACAAGCGGACGTCGACGCGACACTTCCTGCGCGAGCTCAACCGCTTCGGACTGACCTCCGCGGTCGACGCCGCCGGCGGGTTCCAGAACTTCCCCGACAACTACGCCACGGTCGTCGACCTCGCCCGGTCGGGGGAACTCTCCCTGCGCATCGCCTATCACCTGTTCCCGCAGACGGCCGGCCAGGAGCTCGCCGACCTGAAGCGCTGGACCGAGATGGTGAAGCCCGAGGACGGGGACGAGTGGCTCCGGCTGAACGGCGCGGGCGAGAACCTGACCTGGGCCGCCGCCGACTTCGAGAACTTCTCCGAGCCCCGGCCCGAACTCGCCGCCGGGTACGAGACCGAGTTCGAGCAGGCCGTCCGGCTCCTGATGGAGAACGGCTGGGGCTTCAGGCTCCACGCGACCTACGACGAAACGATCCGGCGCGATCTGGCCGTCTTCGAGAAGCTCGCGGCGGAAGGGCTCTTCCCCGGTGGCAACCGCTGGCTCTTCGATCACGCGGAGACCGTCTCGGCCGACAGCCTGGACCGGATCGCGGCCCTCGGCGGCGCCCTGTCCATCCAGAACCGCATGTCCTTCCAGGGCACCGCCTTCCGCGACCGCTACGGCGCCGAGGCCGCCGCCCACACCCCGCCGGTCCGGGCGATGCTCGACCGGGGCCTGACCGTGGCCGCCGGAACCGACGCCACCCGTGTCTCCTCCTACAACCCGTGGGTCGCGCTCCACTGGCTGGTGACCGGGCGCACCGTCGGCGGCACCGCGCTCTACCCGGCCGGGAACCTGATCAGCAGGGAGACCGCACTCGGCCTCTACACCCGGGGAGGGGCGCGGCTCACCGGCGAACAGGACGTCAAGGGAGTCCTGCGGGAAGGCTGCTACGGCGACCTCGCGATCCTGTCCGACGACTACCTCACCGTGCCCGACGCGGCCATCCCCGACATCGAGTCCGTGCTCACCGTCGTCGGCGGCCGCATCGTCTACGCGAGCGCGGAGTACGAGGGGCTCGACGAGGCGCTCCCACCGGTCGCTCCGGCGTGGAGCCCGGTGGCCCACTTCGGCGGCTACCAGGGCGGTGCTCGCCAGGCGTCGCTCGTGGCCGAGGCCGTCGCCGAGTCCGAGCAGCACCGCCAGTGGCGCGTCGCACGTGGCTCCACCCCCGATACGCCTCCGCCGTTCCACGACCCCTGCTTCGCGCACTGAACGAGGGAACCACCAGATGAGTACCGCTTCCGTCCCCGCTGCCGGCGCCGAGGACGCGCCGGGCGACCAGCCGGACACCTCACCGGGACGCCGCTTCGAACCGGACCTCCGGTCGATGACCCGGATCAACCTGCGCCCCATCGCCTCGCCCATGCCGCTGGGCTTCTTCACGGTGGCGATCGCCTCCGTGATGACGGGGTGCCTGCAGCTCGGGCTCTTCGACACCGAGGCCCGGAAGGCCGTCGCCCTGTGCGTGCTGCCCGCCTTCGCCCTGCAGTTCCTGGTGAGCATCCTGGCCTTCGGGGCCCGGGACGTGATCGCCGCGACGCTCATGGGAACGTTCGCCGGCAGCTGGCTGGCCTACGCGCTCGTCATGCTCACCGGCGCGCCGGATGGCCTCCGCGTGCTGGGCGTCTTCAATCTGGCCTTCCTCTGCTTCGGGGCGCTGATGGCCGCCGTGACGCGGCCGAAGCGGGCCCTGTGGTTCGTCCTGGTGGTTTCGATGCCCCGCTGGGCGGCCACCGGTCTGTCGGGGCTGACCGGCGCGGAATGGCTCACGCGCACGTCCGGGGCTCTCGGCCTCGTGGTGGCGCTCGTCGCGATGTACGCGGCGTTCGCCCTGATGCTGGAGGACATGCGCAGCGAGGAGGTGCTGCCGATCGGCCGCAGCGGCCCCGCCCACGCCGCCGTCGAGGGCGACCTCGCGGTCCAGCTCCGCAACCTGGAACGCCAGGCGGGCGTGCGCCGCACGCTCTGAACGCACAGCCGCAGCACGAACACCGCAACCGCACAGGAGCACCCATGGAACCGCAGGTAGTGGACCGCCCCGAGAAGTCCCGGTACGAGATCCTCGCCGGCGACGACGGCGCCGAGACCGCGGGCTTCGCCGAGTACCACCTCTCCGAGACCGAGATCGCCTTCATCCACACCGAGACCGATCCCCGGTTCGCGGGCCGGGGGCTGGGCGGGATGCTCGCCCGGGGCGCTCTCGACGACGCCCGGGCACGCGGGCTGCGCGTCCTGCCGTACTGCCCCTTCATCCGGGGGTGGATCGGCAAGCACCCCGAGTACGCCGACCTGGTGCCCGAGGCGCGCCGCGCACATTTCGGTCTCTGAAGCACGTCGGTCCCTGAAGCACGCGACGCTTGGCCCTGCACCGGGTCGTGCCCGCCCGGCCCGAGGCCCCGTTCGAGCCCACCCTCCGGGGTGGGCTCGAACGATTGGGCGATGGTGTTCGAGCGCTGATAGCCTCCGGTCGCTCACCAAGAAACACCTGGTGAGCGATCGGAGGAAGCACACCCATGAGGTTCGGCGCGAGACTCGCGCTCGCCGTCACAACCCTCGCCGTCACGGTCAGCGCCTGCGGTGCGCCGAAGAGCAGTTCTCAGCCCCATGAGGGCAAGGACTGCGGACCCTAC
Source organism: Streptomyces sp. NBC_01224 (assembly GCF_036002945.1). NCBI lineage: Bacteria > Bacillati > Actinomycetota > Actinomycetes > Kitasatosporales > Streptomycetaceae > Streptomyces > Streptomyces sp. NBC_01224. The sequence goes on from NZ_CP108529.1 coordinate 7,676,831, forward strand.
GCACGGTACGGCAAGCACCCCGGCACGCAGGTCACCGTTTACGCGGAGAACCGGGACAGGGAAGCCGATCTGTTCGAAGAGACCTGGGCGGACTTCGCGCAGTGCACGGGCATCGACGTCGCGTACGAGGGCGACGGGGAGTTCGAGGCCCAGATCCAGATCCGGGTCGAGGGCGGCAACGCGCCGGATGTGGCGTTCTTCCCGCAGCCGGGGCTGTTGGAACGCTTCGCGCGCGCGGGGAAGCTCAAGCCCGCGGGCGCGCGGCTCGCGTCACTGGCGAAGCAGGGCTGGTCGGCGGACTGGAACAGCTACGCCACCGTGGACGGCACCCTCTACGGCACTCCACTGGTCGCGAACGTGAAGTCGTTCGTCTGGTACTCGCCGAAGTTCTTCCGGGACAGGGGACTGAGCGTTCCCCGCACATGGTCCGAGCTGATGGACGTGACGGAGAAGGTCGCGGCATCGGGGGTCAAGCCGTGGTGCGCGGGCATCGAATCCGGTGAGGCGACCGGCTGGCCCCTGACGGACTGGATCGAGGACGTCCTGCTGCGCCGGCTCGGGCCGGACGTCTACGACCAGTGGGTCGCTCACGAGATTCCCTTCAACGACCCGCGAGTGATCCGAGCCATCGACACGGTGGGATCCGTCCTCAAGAACGACCGGTACGCCAACGGCGGGTACGGTCCGGCGCGGTCGATGGCCTCGATCGCCTACCAGGAGGGCGGCACGCCCATCCTGTCCGGCGACTGCGCGATGCACCGCCAGGCTTCGTTCTACGCCGAGCACTGGCCCGACGGTACCGGGATCGGGCCGGACAAGGACGTGTTCGCCTTCCTCCTGCCGGGAATGGACAGGACCAGCCGTCCGGTGCTCGGCGGTGGCGTGTTCACCGCCGCGTTCTCCGACCGCCCCGAGGTCCGCGCCTTCCAGGAGTACCTGGCGACCGCGGACTTCGCCAACGCGCGCATGAAGAAGGGTCCGTTCGTCTCGGCGAACAAGGGCGTGGATCCGGCCGACGCCGCCGGCCCGGTCGACAAGCTGTCGATCCAGCTGCTCCAGGATCCCCGGACACAGTTCCGGTTCGACGGTTCGGACCTGATGCCCGCGGCGGTGGGTGCCGGGACGTTCTGGAAGGCTGTCGTCGACTGGATCGGCGGAGAGAGCACCGAGGCGATGGCCGACTTTGTCGAACGGTCCTGGCCGCGCCCCTGATGTCGTTCGATGTTGTGGCACAGCAGCCCAAGCTGCTGCACCTTCTCCAGGGAACAGGCGTGTTCACGGCGGTCGTCTGCCTGATCCTCCTCGCCGTGCACCGGGGGCCGATGCGGCGGCGGGGCCCGGCCTTCCTGCTGCTGGCTCCCGCGCTGCTGCTGTTGACGGTCGGTCTTCTCCTTCCCGGTCTGCGCACCCTGCTGCTGTCGTTCATGGACGGGGAGGGGGACGCATGGGTCGGACTCGACAACTACGCGTGGATGTTCACCGATCCCGACGCGCTGGTCGCGCTGCGCAACACCCTGCTCTGGGTGGTGCTGGTGCCCCTGCTGGTGACGGCGGTCGGCCTTCTCTACGCGGCGGCCGTCGTACGGTCGCGGTTCCGCGCACTCGCCCTGTCCCTCGTCCTGCTGCCGATGGCGATCTCGTTCGTCGGCGCCGGCCTGGTGTGGAAGTTCGTCTACGCCTACCGGCCCGCCGGGGCGGAACAGATCGGGCTGCTGAACCAGCTCGTCGTGGCCTTCGGCGGCACGCCGGGACAGTGGCTCGTGGACCCTTCCTGGAACGTCCTGTTCCTCATCGTGGCCATGGTGTGGACGCAGGCGGGCTTCGCGGCCGTCCTGCTGGCGGGAGCGATCACGGCGGTTCCCGGCGAGATCACCGAGGCGGCCCGACTGGACGGCGCGTCGCCCCGGCGGATCTTCTGGCACATCACTCTGCCGTTGATCAGACCCACGCTGCTCGTCGTGGTCCTCGCCGAGGTGATCGGCACCTTCAAGGCATTCGACATCGTCAAAACCATGACCGCCGGTCAGTTCGACACGGGTGTCATTGCCCAGGACATGTACGACCAGGCATTCCGCTACGGCCAGACAGGCCGCGGCGCGGCTCTCGCCGTCCTCCTCTTCGCCCTGGTCACCCCGGTCGTCGCCTACAAGGTCCGAGCGCAGCGGAGCGCGCGATGAGCCGTGCCCGGGAGCGTCTGGGCTCCCGCGCCTTCTCGCTGGCCGCCGTGGTGATCGCGCTCCTCTGGACGACGCCGACCCTCGGTCTCTTCCTCTCCTCGTTCCGTCCCGAGGACGAGATCAAGACGACGGGCTGGTGGACCATGTTCGGCTCGCCGCACGTCACGCTCGACAACTACGGCGAGGTGCTGTTCGGAGGCAGGAACGCGTCGGGGCAGCTCGCCGACCACCTGGTCAACTCGATCGTCATCACCCTCCCGTCGGTGCTGTTTCCCCTGGTCCTGGCCTTCTTCGCCGCCTACGCCCTGGCATGGATCGACTTCAAGGGACGCGACGCACTCGTCGTCGGCATCTTCGCGCTCCAGATCGTGCCCCTTCAGATGGCGCTCGTTCCCCTGCTGAAGCTCTTCTCCCGGGGATGGCTGTTCCTGCCCGCCTGGAACCCCACCGGACCGGCTCGGTTCAGCCACATCTGGTTCGCCCACACCGTCTTCGCCCTGCCGTTCGCGATCTTCCTTCTGCACAACTTCCTTGCCGGACTGCCGAGAGACCTGATCGAATCCGCCCGGGTCGACGGCGCGTCGCACGGGACGCTGCTGCTCCGGATCGTCCTGCCGCTGGCCCGCCCGGCCCTGGTCACATTCGCGGTCATCCAGTTCATCTGGGTGTGGAACGACCTGCTGGTGGCGTTGGCGATGTCGGGCGGGACGGCCGAGACCGCGCCGGTCACGGTCAGACTGGCGGCACTGGCCGGGACGCGCGGCAACGAGTGGCAGCGGCTCACGGCAGGAGCGTTCGTGGCGGCCTCCGTCCCGGTGCTGGTCTTCTTCTCCCTCCAGCGGCACTTCGCCCGGGGCCTGCTCGCGGGCTCCGTCAAGGGATGACCGCGGTGGAGGCGTTCGGGTCAGGAGAAAACGACGAGGCCATGCGCGGGAGGCTGAGCCGGCCGGGGCTGCGGGGCCGGGAAGCCGAGCTGGAGCGGCTGCGTGCCCTGATCGGGGCCGTGCGTGACGGTGAGGGCGGCGCGATCGCTCTGCTCGTGGGGGAGCCGGGGATCGGGAAGACCGTACTGCTGGAGGAGACGGTCTCGATCGCACGGGCCCACGGGTTCGTCGTCAGCCAGGGACACGCCGAGGAGCTCCATGAGCTGGCACCGCTCGCCTCGCTTGCATCGGGCCTCCTTCACGGCGACCCGCCCCTGGTGTCGGCCGAGGACTTCGCGCAGCTCGCGGGCCACCACGATCAGCGCGTCTGGCTCGTCGAACGGCTGGCCCAGCTGATCGAGGAGCGCTCGGCGGGCACGCCCGTACTGATCGCGATCGACGATGTGCACTGGGCCGATCCGCTGAGCCGGTTCGCGCTGAACGTCATGCCGGCACGACTGCTCGCCTCCCCGGTCCTGTGGCTGCTCGCCGGCAGGAAGGACCCGGACCTGCGCGGGAACGGTCAGCGGACCACGACGCTTCCCCTGCGTCCGCTGTCCGGCGAGGCCCTCGCCGAGCTGGCGTGCGACGTGCTCGGCGAGGACCTACCGGAGAAGGTCACGGATCTCCTCGACGGGTCGGGCGGCAACCCTTTCCTCGCCGGCGAGATGCTCATGGGCATCGCGGCGTCGGGTGCGGACGGGACGGAGCCGCTGGAGCGGGTGGTACTCGGTGTACGCGGCAGGTTGGCCGGGCTCCGGCCGGGCACGCTCGATTTCCTGAGGATCGGCTCGGTCCTGGGGCGCTCGTTCCGGCTCGCCGACGCCGCGGCCCTGAGCGGCAGAACCGCGACCGGTCTCCTCGGCGAGCTGCGGGAAGCGTTCGCCGCCGGGCTCCTCGACGACGACGGCGAGCGCCTCGTGTTCCGCCACGATCTGCTCCGCCAGGCCGTGTACACCGACCTCGTTCCCTCGGCACGAAGAGCCCTGCACCGGGAGGCGGCGACCCGGCTCGTCGCGGCGGGGCGGACCGCCGCCGACGCGGTTCCGCACTTGCTGAAGAGCGCCGAACCCGGTGATCACGAGGCGGCCCGGCTGCTCGGCAGAGCCGCCGCGGACGTGCTCGCCGTCATGCCCGAGCTCGCCGCCGACCTGGCGCTGCGTGCCCTGGAACTCGTGCCGCCCAACGATCCCGTGGCCTTCGGAATGGGAGAACAGGCCATCACCGCACTGACCCGCGCGGGCCGCTACTCGCAGGCGCGGGAGACCGGCGACATGCTGCTCGCCCGACTGCCGCCCCTGGACGTCTACGCCGGCCTGCAGTCCGCACTCGGCGACGTGCTGTGGCACCTTGACCAAATCCCCGAGCTGGCCCGCCGGTCGACGGCGGCACTGGCCGTCGTCACCGACCCGGCCGTATCCGCTCGTCTGACCGCGCTGCAGGCACTGGCGCAGTCGCGCGGACACGATCTCGCGGTCGCGCGGAGGACCGGGGAGCGGGCGCTCGCCGCGGCGGAGCGTGCGGGCGACCGAGAGGCCCGCGTCATCGCGCTGTGGGGCCTCGGCGAGATCTCCCTCAACACGGGCGAATGCGCCGCCGCCGCCGGCCATCACACGGCGTTGAGCGCGTTCGACGCGGCCTTCCTGCCCGAGGAGGTCGTCGCCCGGCTCCACCTGGACGAATTCGACTGCGCCCGGAAACTGCTGAGGAAGGCGGACGGCGAACCCCTGCGCCCCGCGATGCTGATGTGGGCCCAGGGAAGCCTGAACCTGGGACTCGGGCGGCTCGACGACGCGGAAGCCGACTTCATCACCGCTGAACGGCTGGAAGCGGACATCCGTGTGCCCGGCAACCTCGTCAACCTGCGTGTCAACCGGGGCCGGATCGCGATGCTGCGCGGCGACCGCGAAGCCGCCGAGGAACACGTCGGCGTGGTCAGGGCGGCCATGGCCGACCGGCCGAACGCGGGCAACCACGCCGCTCATCAGTACCTCGAGGCCGTGCTCGCGGACGCCGACGGCGACCACGCGGCGGCGGCCGCGCTGCTCCGGTCCGCCCAGCGGGACAGCCCGTTCGTCCGATGGCGGCTCCTGCGCACACGGTTCGTCGAAGCCGTGCGGATCGCCCTGCGTGCCGGAGACCGGTCCCTGGCCGAGGACCTCGCGGCCCAGGCGGCCGAGCACGCCTCCCGCAACCCCTCCGTGCCGACCCCGAACGGAATCGCCGCCCACGCGGCCGCCCTGGTGAACTCCGACGACGCGCTCCTGGAGCGGGCCGTCCGGATCCTGCGGACCGGACCCCGCCCCCTGCACCTCGCAGCCGCCTCCGCCGACCTCGGGCGCGCCCTGCTGACCACCGGCGACGGCGCCGCGACACCCGAGCTGACCAGCGCGTACGAGGCGTACATGCAGGCGGGGGCAGGCTTCGAGGCCGACCGGGTCCGGGCGGTCCTGGACCGGGCCACGACCCGTTCCGGCCGGCGCACCGCGGCCCGGCCGCGTCCCACCCAGGGCTGGGCCGCGCTCACCGCCTCGGAACGCAAGGTCGCCCGGCTGGTCGCCGCGGGGCACACCAACCGGTCGGCCGCCGCCGCTCTGTTCGTCTCCCCGCACACGGTGAACACCCATCTGGCGTCGGTCTTCCGCAAGCTCTCGGTCAGCTCCAGGGTCCAGTTGACCCGGCTCGTGCTGGCGGGAGCCGACGCCGAGCCGGCCGACGCCGGTTGATCCGGGGCCGAACTCTGCGCACCTGGGCAAGGCGTGGTGCGTCACGCGACAACAGGCGACGCCGGGCCGACCGTAGCGTGACGGCAGTCCGCGCCGCACCGATGCGCGGACCAGCCGACTGGAACGAGGAAGCACCCCATGCCGTACATCACCGTGGGCCAGGAGAACTCCACCGCGATCGATCTGTACTACGAGGACCACGGCGCCGGTCAGCCGGTCGTCCTCATCCACGGCTTCCCGCTCGACGGCCACTCCTGGGAGCGGCAGAGTGCCGCCCTGCTCGACGCCGGCTACCGCGTGATCACCTACGACCGCCGAGGATTCGGTCAGTCCGGCCAGCCGACGACCGGGTACGACTACGACACCTTCGCCGCCGACCTGAACACCGTGATGGAGGCCCTCGACCTTCGCGACGCCGTCCTGGTCGGATTCTCCATGGGCACCGGTGAGGTCGCCCGCTATGTGTCCGCGTACGGCTCCGGCCGGGTCGCCAAGGTCGCCTTCCTGGCCTCGCTGGAGCCGTTCCTGCTCAAGAACGACGACAACCCCGGCGGTGTCGCCCCCCAGGAGTTCTTCGACGGAGTCGTCGCCGCCGTCAAGGCCGACCGGTACGCCTACTACACGGCCTTCTTCAACGACTTCTACAACCTCGACGAGAACCTCGGCACCAGGATCAGCGCCGAAGCGGTGAGCAACAGCTGGAACGTCGCGGCCGGCGGCGGTTCCTTCGCGGCCGCGGCCGCGCCCTCCACCTGGTACACGGACTTCCGCGCCGACATCCCCGCCATCGACGTCCCGGCGCTCATCCTGCACGGAACGGCCGACCGGATCCTCCCGGCCGAGGGAACGGCGCGTCCGTTCCACCGGATGCTCCCGTCCGCCGACTACGTGGAGATCGATGGCGCCCCGCACGGCCTCCTGTGGACCCACGCTGAGGAGGTCAACACGGCCCTCCTCGCCTTCCTGTCGAAGTGACGCCCCACCCGCCGCTTCCACGGCCCGCATCCACAGGACCCAGGCAGATACAGGAGGGCAGAGACCCCATGCAGTTCGGCATCTTCACCGTCGGGGACGTGACACCCGACCCCACCACCGGCCGCACGCCGTCGGAGCACGAGCGCATCAAGGCGATGATCGCCATCGCGCTCAAGGCCGAGGAGGTCGGCCTGGACGTCTTCGCGACCGGCGAGCACCACAACCCGCCGTTCGTCCCGTCGTCCCCGACCACCATGCTCGGCTACATCGCCGCCCGCACCGAGAAGCTGATCCTGTCCACCGCCACGACGCTGATCACCACCAACGACCCGGTGAAGATCGCGGAGGACTACGCGACGCTCCAGCACCTGGCCGACGGCCGGGTCGACCTCATGCTGGGGCGTGGCAACACCGGGCCCGTCTACCCGTGGTTCGGGCAGGACATCCGCCAGGGCATCAACCTCGCCAAGGAGAACTACGCACTGCTGCGCCGACTGTGGCGCGAGGACATCGTGGACTGGGAGGGTACGTTCCGTACGCCCCTGCAGGCATTCACCTCGACACCCCGGCCGCTGGACGGCGTCGCGCCGTTCGTCTGGCACGGATCCATCAGGTCACCGGAGATCGCGGAGCAGGCCGCGTTCTACGGCGACGGCTTCTTCCACAACAACATCTTCTGGCCGGCGGACCACACCAGGCGCATGGTCCAGCTGTACCGGCGCCGGTACGCCCACCACGGCCACGGCCGTCCGGAGGACGCCATCGTGGGTCTCGGCGGACAGGTCTTCATGCGGAAGAACTCCCAGGACGCCGTACGGGAGTTCCGCCCGTACTTCGACAACGCTCCCGTGTACGGCCACGGCCCGTCGCTGGAGGAGTTCACCGAGCAGACCCCGCTGACCGTGGGCTCTCCCCAGCAGGTCATCGAGCGGACCCTGGCCTTCCGGGAGAGCGTCGGTGACTACCAGCGCCAGCTCTTCCTGATGGACCACGCGGGCCTGCCCCTGAAGACTGTCCTGGAACAGCTCGACATCCTCGGCGAAGAGGTCGTGCCTGTGCTGCGCAAGGAGTTCGCGAACGGACGCCCGGCCGACGTGCCGAACGCACCGACGCACCCGGCACGGGGCACCGCCGCCGCGACGGCGCGGGAAGTGAGCGCCGCGTGAAGCTGATCGCCGTCTCCGCGGGGCTGAGCACCCCCTCCTCCACACGCCTGCTCGCGGACCGGCTCATCGAGTCCGCCCGCGGCGGACTCGCGGCCCAGGGACACACCGTGCCGACCGAGGTCATCGAGTTGCGCGAACTGGCCCGCGACGTCGCCAACCACCTTGTCACCGGCTTCCCACCGTCCCGACTGGCCGCGGCGATCGACGCGGTGACGGGGGCCGATGGCCTGATCGTCGTGACTCCCGTGTTCACGGCTTCCTACAGCGGGCTGTTCAAGTCCTTCTTCGACCTGATCGACCCGGACGCTCTCACCGGGAAACCGGTCGTGATCGCGGCGACGGGTGGTACCGCCCGTCACTCCCTGGTCCTGGAGCACGCCCTGCGCCCGCTCTTCGCCTATCTGCGCGCCGCCGTCGTCCCCACGGCGGTGTACGCGGCGTCCGAGGACTGGGGATCAGGGGGAGACGAGTACACCGACGGTCTTCCCGCGCGCATCCGGCGGGCGGGCGGCGAACTGGCCGCGCTCATGGCCGCCCGCCCGGCCCGTGCCGAGCCCGAGGACGACGTCACCGCGCTCGAACGGCAACTCGCCGACCTGCGCTTCGACTGAGGCCGGGGGACACCCTCGGGGAGATCGGGCCAGCCCCATGCTCCATACTGATCCGCCGATACCGCACCCGGAACCGAGTCCCATCCGGTGCGGCCCCGGGCGGCGGAATGAGAGTGACCCGATTGACAACATGGCCATTTCCCGAGCACCCCGGCGGCGTGGGCGTGCCGGTCCGCGGCAGGGACGCGGAACTGGCCTTCATCGAGGAGCGGCTCGACTCGCTGGCCCGCCGCGAAGGCGGGATCGTCCGTGTCGAAGGCCCCGCGGGCAGTGGCAAGACCACGATCCTCGCGGAGGCTTCGGCATCCGCGAAGGGGCGTGGGATGCGGGTGTTCCACGGGGGAGCGGACCCCGATGACCAGTTCGTGCCGCTCGCCCCGCTGCTGGACGGGCTGATCTCCGGGGAGAAGCCGCTGCCGGACGCCGCCCGGCTCCGGGAGCTCGCCACGGTGTCCAGCCAGCGGTTCTGGCTGCTCCAGGAGCTGATGGACCGCTTGCGGGAGGCGGCGCGGAGCGAGCCCCTGCTCATCATCCTCGACGACCTCCAGTGGTGTGATGACCTCACCCTCCTCACCTTCCACACCCTCGCGGCCCGACTCTCGCCGCACGCGATCCTGTGGCTGGTGGCCGTGCGCAGCGGAAGCGTCGTACCGCCGGGCGTGCGTACGACACTGGACAGGATCCAGCAGGCGGGCGCGCACGAAGTGGCTCTGGGCCCGCTCGCGGACCCGGCGGTCGCGCAGATCGCGCGGGACGTCCTGGGCGCGGTTCCCGACCCGGACGTCCTCCGCGTCGCCCGCCGTGCCGACGGCGTTCCGCAGTTGCTGACCGAGCTGCTCGGCGGGCTGCGGGACGAGGGGGTGGTGACGGTCGACAGCGGCACGGCCCGGCTGTCGGCCGGAATCCTCCCCGCCCGCGCGTTCCCCATCCGCTCCCTGCCCTCCGTCGGACGCCGCCTCGACATGCTGTCCGACGCGGCTCGCGAACTCGTGGAAACGGCGGCTGTCGCGGGCCACCCGGTCACCGTGGGCCTCCTTGCCGAACTGCTCGGCAGGTCGTCGGCGGCACTGATCACCGCAGTGCGGGAATCCCTCGATTCCGATCTGCTGACCGAAAGAGGCGATCATCTGGAATTCCGCCACGAGCTGATCCGCGAGGCGCTGGAAGCCGGTCTTCCGCTCTCCGTGCGCCGGCCGCTGCGCCGTCAGGCCGAGGCGCTGCTGGAGAGCGCGACACTCCCGGTCGGCCCCCCTGCGCCACCGGTCGGTGGCGCGGACGATGAGCGGGCGGCCGTCGACCGGCTGCGCTCCGCTGCGGCGGAACTCGCGGCCACCGCTCCCGGATCGGCCGCGGACCTCAGCATCAGAGCGCTGGAACTGACCGCGGCGGACGCTCCGGAACGGCCGGCGGTCGTCGCCGAGACGATCCCGCTGCTCTGGCAGACGGGTCAGCGGGCCCGGGCCCGTCACCTGGGGGACTCGGCCCTGTCGGCCGGTGGCCTCGGGCCCGAGGACGAGGCACGGATACGCCTCGGCCTGGCACGCCTGTCGTGCGAGCTGGACTTCTCCGAGGCGGTCCGGCAGGCCCGTGCCGGGGCGGCACTGCCCGGGATCCCGGCGGCCCTGCGGGCCCGACTGCTCGCGCTGCTCTGTCTCAGTCTGTCGATGTCGGGCGACAACGAGGCGGCCGAGCAGACCGCGGCCGAAGCGCTGGGGACCGTCGAAGCGGCCGGGGACCGGGCCGCCGAGGCCACCTTCCGGGTGGTCGACTCGATCGTCAGCTTCCACCGGATGGACTGGAACGAGGCGTTCCGTCAGGTGGACCAGGTCGCCGAGCTGGGGATCGTGCCTTCCGGGTGGGTTCCGGAGGCCCTGTGGCAGGGCTTCCTGCTGAACGCGGCCGGCCGCTCCGCGGAGGCGCTGGCCGTCGCGCAGGCCGGCCTCTGGAACACCCGGAAGGCGGGCCACGCGGCCGCCACACGCATGTGGCTCATGATCCGCACCCGAGTCCTCCTCGACGCCGGACGGCTGACGGACGCCCGGGCCGAGGCGGAAGCCGCGTCCGCGATGGCGGACGAGCTCGGCATGGGCAACCTCGCCGACCTCACGCTCTCGTACACACTGATGCGCGTCGCACTCCACACCGGCGACCAGGAGGCCGTACGAGGGTACGCGGCCGATGCGCGGCGGATGCGAAGCGACAGCGCACCGCTCGTCCGCAACATGGGCTCGTGGATGCTGGCCCTGCTGGCGGACTGCGAAGGCCGGCCCGGCCACGCCATGGCCGCACTCGACGACGTGATCGCGGCGCTCGCCGAGGACCGGCCTTCCCTCGTCGGCCCGGTCGACCCCGCAGACGCCCCCGTCCTCGTCCGCATGGCGCTGCGGGCCGGCGCCCACGAGCGGGCCGCGCTCGCGGTCGCGGTGGCCGAGCGACGGGCCGCCCGCAACCCCGGCGTCACGATCCTCGCCGCCACGGCCGCGCACGCCCGCGGGCTGCACGACAACGACTTCGGTCACCTCCTGCGCGCGGTCCGGTTGCACGAGGACTGCCCTCGGCCGATCGCCCGGGCGTCGGCACTGGAGGACGCCGGCCGCAAGCTCGCCGCCACCCGTATCTCCGAAGCGGTGCCGTACCTGGACAAAGCCCTCGCCCTTTACACGCAGGCAGGCGCCGAGCGGGATGTCGCACGCGTCCGTCGACGTCTGCGGGCCGCGGGCGTCCGCCGGCCGCCCTCGTCGGCCGGACACATCAAGGAATGGCCCGAGCTGACGGCGTCCGAGGTCCGGGTGGCACGGCTCGTCGCCCAAGGACTGACGAACCTTCAGGTGGCCGAGCGGCTCTCCCTCTCGCCGCACACGGTGAGCTCGCACCTGCGCCGCGCCTTCACCAAGCTCGACATCGCCTCGCGAACGGAGTTGGCACGGCTGGTAGGGACTCGCGACAGCGGAGAGTAATCGCTTCGTATCCCCTGTTGATGTCGTGCCCCATGGACGATTCGTGCGATGTGCTGACGTCGTCGCTTCCTCAGAATGATCTAGAGCTGCGGAAAGGAGAAAAGATCCGCAGTTCACAGGTGGTCAAGAGAGGAACAGTGCATGACCGGAAGGCCTCAGCGGGCCCGTCCTGGCAGCCCCGGGCTTCAGGCGCTTGTCGACGAACTCGCCGAGAAGCTGGGCCGGTCCGTCGCGGTCGACGACCCGCTGGTTCGCGTGATCTGCACGAGCCGCCACTTCGGTGACGAGGACCCGGTGCGCATCGGCACACTGCTGCAGGGCCGCGCCGACAACGCGACCGTCCGATACGTCCTGGCCCAGGGCGTGGCCCAGTGGCCGAAGCCCGGATTCATCGAGGGCCGGGACGATCTCGGACTGCTTCCCCGCTACGTCGTGCCGCTGCGAGAGCGCGGGTACCTCCTCGGGCTTCTGATGGTGGTCGCGCCGGAAAAGGCGCTCGCGGAGCAGGAGACCGAAGCCATCGCGCGGGCGGCCGAGGCCATGGCCGCCCAGATGTACGCGGAACACCTCGCCGCCGACACCCGGAAGTCCGACGAGCGGACCCTGGTGTCGGAGCTGATCGACACCAACGTCGCCACGTCTACCGCCGCACGCCGGCGGGCGATGGAGTCCGGGCTGCTCGGGGACGCCGAGCACGTCCTGGTCACCGTCGTCCAGCTGTGCCGCGGCACGGAGCCCGTGCGGCAGGCCGAGGCAGCCCTGTGGGGGACGTTGGAAGGCTTCCGGCAGACACGATCGGCGCAGGGCTTCATCGCGATCGACCAGGAGCGGGCGATCCTGGTCCAGCTGAGCGACCGGGCTTCCGGTCCGGCCGAGGTTGCCGCCCAGTCCGCCCGCATCCTTGAGGAACTCACCACGTTCCTGGACCCCTCGGCGGCCCCCGTGATTGGCGTCGGCGGGCGGCACCTGGGCCTGCACGACGCGTGGCGGTCGTACGAGCAGGCGCTCGTGGCGGCTCGCGCCGCGCGCCGGCGGCCTTCCCTGAAGAGCCTGGGCGACTGGGACCTGCTCGGGGAGTTCGCCGTGCTCCTCCAACTCCCGGAGCACGCACTGAACGAGTCCCTCGTCCCGAAGCCGCTCCGCACCCTGAACGAGGCCAACGGTGGCGACCGGCTGCGGGACACTCTGCGGTGCTTCCTCGAACACGCCGGCTCGATCCCCAAGACCGCGGACGCGCTGAGACTTCACCGCACGTCGCTCTACTACCGCCTGCGCCAGATCGAGAAGATCACCGGACTCGACCTGGACGACGGTACACACCGGCTCACTCTGCACCTGGGGCTCAAGATCGAGGAACTCCTCCCCACGGGCGACGACGTGGGCGCGTGATCCCCGCCCGGTCTCATGGCCGGCACCGCTTCGACGAAGTGCGAATGACCTCCCGCCCGATTCCTACAGCACGCGGTGGCAACGGCGCCGCGCCGCATCCGACACTGTGGGGACGAGGCGGGCTCGACAGCCAGACCGCGGCCAGGAGAGATGCCATGAGAGAACTGATCACGACGGACGGGACACGGCTCGCGTACCGAGACAGTGGTGGCGAGGGCGTGCCCCTGGTCATGCTGCACGGCTGGGGCCAGACGCAGGAGATGTTCCGCCACCAGGTCGCGGATCTGTCCCCCGGCCGTCGCGTCGTCACCATCGACCTGCGCGGCCACGGGCTGTCCGACAAGCCGCATCACGGCTATCGCATCGCTCGCCTCTCGCGCGACGTGCTCGAACTCGTCGACCATCTCCGGCTGGAGCGGTTCGACGCGCTGGGCTGGTCCATGGGCGTCTCGGTGTGGTGGAGCTTCATCGACCAGTACGGCACCGGACGGATCCGGCGCTTCGTCGCCGTGGACCAGCCGGCAGCCGTCGCCGCCGTTCCTTGGATGACCAAGCGGGAGCAGCAGGACTCCGGCGCCATCTTCGACGTGTCGGCACTTCTCGCTCTGGGCGCCGCACTCGCGGCGCCGGGCGGCGACAAAGTGCGTGCCGATTTCGTACGCGGCATGTTCTCCGGCGAGCCCGACCCGGAGATGCTCGCCTTTGTCGCCGAGCAGATCACCGCGACACCCGCCTACGCCGGTGTACCTCTGCTGTTCGACCACTGCGCTCAGGACTGGCGCGACGTGCTTCCCCGGGTCGATGTGCCGACCCTGGTGATCGGCTGTGAGGGAAGCCATGTGCACCCCGATTCGCAGCGCTTCATCGCCGAGCAGATTCCCGATGCGCGACTGCACGTCTTCCCCTTCGACGTGGCGAGCTCGCACTTCCCCTTCCTCGAAAACCCGGCCGCGTTCAACGCAGTGGTCGAGAAGTTCCTGGCCGAGGAACCATACGGTGTGGAGTTCCGGTGACCCGACCCCTTGTCCAGATTCTTTCCGGAATGCCGGGCGAGGGGACAGGAAATTCCTTCACCTCGGCATGCATGTCCGCGGGCCGGTCACGATTGTCCGCGATGGCGCCAAGCGTGTCCTGGAGCCGAACGACCTGGTCCTCTGTGACCCGGCCCGGCGTCACCTGGTGAGGTCCGCGACGACAGCCGGATGACCTTCTTCCCGGTACCCCTCTGCTATCTGGGAGTCACGGAGTCGGAAGTGGACCAGGTGGTGGGTGTGCCCGTGCGCGGCGGAGAGGGGCCGGGCACGCTGGTGTCGGACTTCCTGTCCTCGCTCGCCGCCAAGGCGGAGTTCCGCCGGTCCACGATCAGGGACCGGCTCTCCCGGACGGCCGTTCACCTCCTCTCCGTACTGGTCATGGAACTCCTGGAGACGAGCACGGCGGACGAGGCGGCCGACGGGTCGCGTGGCGGCAACGAGATGCTGTCCCGGATCCAGGCCTTTATCGAAGAGCATCTGAAGGACCCGAACCTCTCACCGGAGATTGCACGTGCCCACCACATCTCCGTCCGGTACCTGCACAAGCTCTTCCAGAACGACGGCATCACGGTGAGCCAAAGGGTACGGCGACGCAGGCTCGAGTCCTGCAGGTCGAGTTGAGCCGGTCAAACCGGAGATTCACCGTGGACGCGGTGGCACACCGCTGGGGCTTCAGCAGCCCCTCGCACTTCAGCCGCACCTTCAGGGGCGCGTACGGCATGTCCCCCCGTTATCTTTTTCGCGGTCCTGCAACGGGGCCGCTGGCCTCCGGGCCCGGCATGACTGTGTCCCCCTGTCGAACTCGATGACCTGGGGGGTGGTGTCACCGGGCCTGGGGGTGCCGTCGGAGACGCTGATGAGAGGTCCGGCCACCGTCCGGTCCGGCGCAATGCCGGACAGCTCGCGGGCGGCAGGTCTGCATAACGTGGATGCGCGCGCACGACACCTCTGCCGAGGCCAGCACCGCCAACCCCTTGGGAAGGGTGCGATGTTCGACACCGAAGACGTCGGCGTGTTCCTCGGCCTGGACGTCGGTAAGAGCGCCCATCACGGGCACGCGCTGACCCCGGCCGGGAAGAAGGTCTTCGACAAGCAGCTGCCCAACAGCGAGCCGAAACTGCGGGCCGTCTTCGACAAGCTGGCCGCGAAGTTCGGCACCGTCCTGGTGATCGTGGACCAGCCCGCCTCCATCGGCGCCCTGCCCCTGGCCGTCGCCCGGGACGCGGGCTGCAGGGTCGCCTACCTGCCCGGACTGGCGATGCGCCGGATCGCCGATCTCTACCCGGGCGAGGCGAAGACCGACGCGAAGGACGCCGCGGTGATCGCGGATGCCGCCCGCACTCTGCCCCACACCCTGCGCTCGCTGGAACTGACCGACGAGATCACCGCCGAGCTGACCGTCCTGGTCGGCTTCGACCAGGACCTCGCCGCAGAGGCCACCCGGACCAGCAACCGGATACGCGGCCTGCTCACCCAATTCCACCCCAGCCTGGAGCGCGTCCTGGGTCCGCGTCTGGACCACCAGGCCGTCACCTGGCTCCTTGAACGCCACGGATCCCCAGCCGCCTTGCGAAAGGCCGGCCGCCACAGACTCGTCGAGCTCATCCGCCCCAAAGCCCCACGCATGGCCGCCCGGCTGATCGACGAGGTCTTCGACGCACTGGACGAGCAGACCGTAACCGTCCCCGGGACCGGCACCCTCGACACCGTCGTGCCCTCCCTGGCCCGCTCGCTGGGAGCTGTCCACGAACAGCGCCGAGCCCTGGAAGCCCAGATCAACACCCTGCTGGAGACACACCCTCTTTCCCAGGTCCTGACCTCGATGCCCGGCGTCGGCGTCAGGACCGCCGCAGTCCTGCTGACCACCGTCGGCGACGGCACCAGCTTCCCCACCGCCGCCCACCTCGCCTCCTACGCGGGCCTGGCCCCCACAACGAAGTCCTCGGGAACATCGATCCACGGCGAGCACGCACCCCGAGGCGGCAACCGGCAGCTCAAACGGGCCATGTTCCTCTCCGCCTTCGCCTGCATGAACGCCGATCCCGCCTCCCGGACCTACTACAACAAGCAACGCGCCCGCGGCAAAACCCACACTCAAGCCCTCCTCCGCCTCGCCCGCCAACGCATCAGCGTCCTGTTCGCGATGCTCCGCGACGGAACCTTCTACGAGTCCCGAACCCCCACCATCGCCCTCGCCGCGTGAACAGGACCGACACCCACAAAACCGACAGCGCGGGATTGACGAACGACATAGAGGCACCCCCCCCCCAGCGAATGGCAATCGCCGGCGAGCTCGGTCTTCGCCGCGACGGTCACCGGCGCCCGCGTTCCCCGTTCACCGTCGCCGGTCTCGCACACCGCTGCAGGAGTCCTCGGCCCGACTCCTGCCTGAGTCACCGCAGGAGCCCCCGCACCGACTCTCCATGGCCCCGCATCGCCTGGGGGGTGCGCTGTCGTGACAGCGGTGGTGCGCCGGTGCGCAAGGGGTGTCGTCCCCTCGGCTCTACCGTGGGCACCTTCGGCATACTGCGCGACGCCCCACACGCGACCTGACACCGAGAAGAGAACCTCCCCATGACCACCCCCACCCCCACTGTCGTCCTCGTGCACGGCGCCTTCGCCGACGCGGCAGCATGGATAGGCGTCATCTCGGAACTGCGGAGCCGCGGCATCCCGGTGATCGCGCCGCCGAACCCACTGCGCGGCCTCGCCTCCGACGCCGCCTACGTCGCCTACGTCGTCTCCCAGATCGACGGCCCCGTCATACTCGTCGGTCACTCCTACGGCGGCGCGCTGATCACCGTGGCCGGCGCCGCGGAGAACGTCGTCGGGCTCGTGTATGTCGCCGCGTACATACCGTATGAGGGCGAGAGCCTCGGCGAGCTGCAGGGGCGTTTCCCCGATTCCCTGCTGGCGAGCAACTTGAAGGAGTGGACGTACCCCCACCTCGACGGCGAATCAGCCGTTGAGGTCACCATCGACGAGGCGGCCTTCCCCTCCGTCTTCGCCGCGGATGTGGCCGAGGACGTCACCAGGGTCCTGGCAGCTGCCCAACGCCCGCTCGCCGCCGTCGCCTTCACCGAGACGGCCTCTGCGGCCGCGTGGCGGACGAAGCCGTCCTGGGCCCTGGTGGCCGGGGCTGACCGCGCGATCAACCCCAATGTTCAGCGCTTCGGCGCTGAGCGCGCCGGGGCCGTCGTCGTCGAGCTCCCGGACGCCTCCCACGCCGTCGCCCTGTCCGAACCCAAGCAGGTTGCCGACCTGATCCGGGACGCGGTACGGGCGACGAGCCGACCGGGCTGGCCCTGATCTTCAAGGTGTGCGCACGAGGTCAAGATCGCGTGCTTGGGGAGGCTCGCCGCCATCCGGAGAACCCGTAGTTTCGAGTGTGGCGAAAGGAATTGGCATGAGACTCCCCGTTGAGAAGAGAATCAACGTGACAGTACAGTCGGTAGTGGGTGAATGGCATGAAGTGCCCCTGCTTATGCGGAACTTTCCGGACGATCCGCTGGCGATTCGGATGGATTTCCACGTGACCGAGAACGAGCCGCCGGTCGCCACCTGGGTGTTCGGTCGGGATCTGCTTGCCACTGGGCTCATCCTTCCGTCGGGCGAGGGTGATGTGCGAGTGCGTCCGCACGGTGAGGACGAGACGGACGTCGAACTCATCTCGGGATGGGCCTGGTGTGTCGTCAGGATGGCATCGGCCGATGTGCGTGACTTCGTGGTCAGGACGCGGTCAGCCGAGGTGTACTGCGGCGAGGAGATCGACACCGCACTCGATCGGATGTTGACGGAGCTCCTCCCGGCGGGCGTCAAGAATGCGGATTCATAGTGGGTAGAGGCCCTCGTCCAGGAGGAACCCCCGCCTCCCGCGCCATGGGCCGATGCTCGTGCTCCGGCCCCGCCGACGTAGAGGATTTCCGCAGAGCCGCCACGACGTGGGAGGGCCTGCACGGGGTTTTGGCCCAAGCGCGTGAGAAATGGTGAGATGTGATTGTGTGCAGGGCGTGCCACCCTATCCAGGGGCGGGGGCATATTGCCTGGTCAGGGTCTCATTGTCCGGCCTCGGCCCCGACTGCCGTTACGGAGCGCCGAGGCCGGCGAGCAGCGCCACCGTCTGCACCCGCAGCTCCCGCTGTACGCGCTCGCTGCGGCCGGGTTCGGGGCACTGCAGCGCCTTGGCGTCGCGCACGGAGAAGTAGCCTCCGCTGGTGTCGGCGAAAGCCGGATCGGTGGCCAGGCGCACGATGATCCGGGCGCCCCTGCGGGGATCGCCCACCCTCAGGAGGTTGAGCACGCGCTGCAGCAGCCCGGACCCGGGCAGGTCCCGGCCGAGCCCAGTGGCGTTGAAGCCTGGATCGCAGCAGTTGACCGTGACCTTCGCGGCATGCAGACGCCGGGCCAGCTCTTGGGTCCACATGATGGTCATCAGCTTCGTCCGGCCGTACAGAGCCATCGACTCCCGCCGCGTATAGGGGTCGGTGCGGCGCAGGTCTGGCCCCGGCGAGATCGTCTTGGCCTGCTGCGCGGCCTCGGAAGCGACGTTGACGATGCGTGCCGGGCCGGATGCAAGGAGCGTGTTCGTCAGCGTCTCGGTCAGCACGAACGGGCCGAGGTAATTGACCGCGGTCATCTCCGCGAGACCCTCGGCTGTGGTGCGCTGGGAGAACGCGTGCAGGCCCGCGTTGTTGACCAGCGCGTCCAGCCGGGGATAGTGCGCGGCGATCTCCTCACCCACCCGGCGCGCCTGGGACACGAGCCCCAGGTCCGCGAAGAAGAAGTCCGCTTGAACATCGGGGGAGGCTGACCGCAGTTCACTGAGCAGCGCTTCGGCCTTGGGCCTGGAGCGCGCCACCGCGCCGATGCGGTAGCCGCGGCGCGCCAGTTCCAGGGCCGTGATTCTGCCCAGTCCGGAGGTGGCGCCGGTGATCACGGCGATGGGACGGTCCATCACTCGACTCCATTCGTGAGGTACCTCATTAACTCTGTGTGGGACGATACCCGACACCATGAGTGAGCACGAGGCAAAGGCCGCCGTCGACGGCCGCGAACGGGTGGGGCTGCACTTCCTGTCCGTCGCCTACCAGGTACGGGAGAAGGTCGACCAGCGCATGACCGCCGCCGGTCTGTCCCTGTCCCGCACCAAAGTCCTGCAATTGCTCGCCCGGCGCGGCGCACTGCACCAGGCCGAGCTCGCCGAGGCTCTCGGCCAGGCGCCACGCTCCGTCACGCAGACCGTTGAAGCCCTCGAACGCGACGGTTTTATCACCCGGGCCAGCGATACCGAGGACCGCCGCCGCAAGACCGTCTCCCTGACCGCCACCGGACAGGCAGCGCTGGCAACGGCGGAACAGGCCGGTGAGCAGATATTGCAGCAACTCTTTGGCTCGCTGGACATCCACCAGCTGGCCCGCCTGG
Source organism: Streptomyces sp. NBC_01224 (assembly GCF_036002945.1). Classification (NCBI taxonomy): domain Bacteria; kingdom Bacillati; phylum Actinomycetota; class Actinomycetes; order Kitasatosporales; family Streptomycetaceae; genus Streptomyces; species Streptomyces sp. NBC_01224. The sequence continues at coordinate 7,696,210 of NZ_CP108529.1, forward strand.
AGAGACTGCTCGACCTCGTCAATGACGCCGCGACAGGTGCAACCTGACGAGGCTTCGAGTGCGGCTCTTTTACCTGAGCCCTGCAGGTTCCCTGCCCGCTCTGGCCAGGGGGCCCTGAAGTGCTTCAGGGCTAGTACTCCAGCCGGGGTGTATGCCCTGGTCAACGGCTTGGGTGCGGGAATTGTAGCGAGGTGGTATCGAGTGCGGGGCGGGTTCGCCCGGCCTGTCCCGCGCAGGAGTGACTGCGCCGTGTGTAGTGACGGCGGTGGGCCCGGGCCTGGTGTCGGCGGCGCCATCTCGACCACTTCATTGTGAAGTTGTCTACCACGTCGGGCTGACCTGGAGCGATGCAGCTTCATTCGCCTCTGACCAGCGCCGATGAATCTTTCAGGGCCTTTCAGGGGCGTGCCGTTTTATGTAGTCGATTCTCCCTAGACGCTCCCCAGCAGCGCTGATTCTCCCCAGATTCTCCCCAGGGAGGGCCGCCGTGACGGACGGGGGAGACGAAACTTGGCGCTGTCGCAGGCACGCTGAGTGACTGTAGCGGGCGCTCAGCCGGCATCCCAGGGGCGATCTCGGCTCCAAGATCTCCGCCCTGTGCGTACCCGTCCCTCCGAAGGAACTGCGTCCGGCCACTGATATCGAGATGGCTGCCCGCCCTGGGCCGTGACGGTCCAACCTGGCACAGGTCGTAGAGACCGTCCTGTCGCGTCCATTCAGTCCAGGGCGGGCGCGTAATGCCAGCTCAGGGCATTCGAGTCTTGAGGAGTCGGCACAGTTGGTGAGAGGCGTGTGAGAGCGGGCGGGACGCCGAAGCGGGGCCCGGCGTCCCGCCCGAACCCTTCGTCGCCGATCGACCACGCTTGCTCGCGCGGAGAGCACAAGGGCAAGCCACAGCGGCAGCAAGTCCTCCTGGGGGCGGGGCGGCACGGGCACGTCGTCGAGTGCGCGGTGATGGCGGCCGGACCAGGTGACGTTTTCGTTCCCCCAGACAGCGAGTAGCAAGTCGAGTTTCTCGGGCCGAAGGCGTCGTCATAGTGTCCAGGGTCGACGCCGAAGAGGATGAAGGTTTCGAGGAAGGCGCTGCCCCCGACGACGATCCCCATCAGGATGTGCGTGTCGCCGCCGCCCGCCGGGCGGCCGGCGCGAACCTGCTGATCAACTTGGGCAGCTCCTTCTGCCCCTTGTGCCGGACGCGAGGAAAGGAGGTCAGCCTGGCGGGTTCCAGGACCTTGTTTAACAACCCGCGCGGATAGGGGCGGTTGGGCGTTTTGGCCAGGTCATGCTGAGGCGGGGCCGCTGCTACGGACTGTGATTGTTGCTACAGGTACGGTGGTGCCTCCAGATCGGCGGTATCGGTAGAAGTACCTATTGCGCTACGGCATTTCGCCATGGAGTGTCGGGCCGGAGCGGGCGTGTCGGCGAGGGCGTTTACCATGCCGGTGTGGCTTCGAAGAGGTCGGCTCAGCGGCTCACCATCTGACAGATGCACTTCGACAGAACTCGACACCAATCACACGAGGATAGTGTCCTGGCCATGATTGCCAACGTGCGTAGCTACAAGAAGAATCAGGTCTCCCCCGACGAGGTCATCACGGCAATCAGCCGGTTCCACAGCGACTGGAATGTACGCCCGGGGCTGGTCTTGGGTGACAGGCTGCGTGAACGTCTCCTCGGTGGACAACCGGTCTTTCGCTGAGCCACACTCCACGGCAGGGTGCGGCACAGCGCGGATCAGTGGGGCAGTGCCGTGTCATCGATCCTGGCGAGGGGCAGCTCTCTCCGATCTGCGGATTCGTCAGTCTCGCTGATACTGGCCGCGCGCCTTTCTCGCCGAACTTGGCAGTGTCGGCAGGGCAGCGCTCTGGCGTGGGGGCCTCAGGTGAGTGAAACTCCGGGTGTTCGTCTGCTCACTCACCAGAGATATCTGTCACGACTCCTGGGCTTGTGGGCGAGGAAGAACGCTTGCTGGCCTTGTCGGGGTTTCTCGCTCTCGTCCGGTTCGCGAATCATCCGGGCGTCCATGACCAGGCCGGTCTTGCTGACCAGGTTGGCGACGTGATCAGGAGACATCCAGTAGACATCGAGCGACAGCTCGTGACCGTATGCCTGGTCAAGGTACCGATGCTGGTCCCCGACCTTGAACGCCAGGAGCATGTGGCCGCCTGGGGCCAGCCCTCGCCGACACGCCACCCCCCACCCGACACCCACCACACGATCGCGTAGCCAACTACGCAACGTCACTGACGAAGCCCCCCAGCAGCCGAACGGACAAGACCCGCCCCAGACCCACAGTCCGCCCTTGCCTCACCAATTCGCGCGGCTTCTAAGACGAAATGCTTTCGGTGGCGGGTTCTTGCCAGCTTCGCCAACGCTCACGATGGTGGCGCACGTACTGGAGGTCGATGAAGTGCCACCTGTGAAGATGTAGTCTCCTGCCCGCGTCACCTGACACGGTGTCAATGACGGCGAGGTCGTCGGTTAGGACCCGCCCGCCGGCATCGAATAGCACGTGGCAGTTCGGGCAGAGGCACAAGAGGTTCTCGATGACGTCCGGGCCGTTGTCTTCTCGTGCCTGAATGTGGGCAGCTTCGCTGTACCTGTCGCGCGGTGAGGGCAGAGCTAGGACCGTTCCGCACATCTGGCAGCGCCCCCGGTACCACAGCTTAAGTTTCCGTACGGCATTATCACCGGAAGGTTCCTTCCAGCGTGTGTAGCTGTAAGGGTTGGGCATGTTCGACTTAACTCGCTCGAGCTCTCCCTCTGGTTCAGCCCCGTCGAGCAGCTTCCGGTCTAGGTCGTCGACAATCTCATTCACCATATCGGTGTCCATGCCTATGAGGTGCGACGTGTCTCGGACAGCGCGACGTGCCAGGTTCCAGGCTGCCTCTACGTGCGCGCTGGCTACCGTGGTGCGTTCGGATGCTGCGAGAGTTCCGGCTATGCGGACGACATGATCGTCGATGCGGACAAAGAAATCGGCGTGCGGGTCCGCCAGTTCGTCCCATCGGCCATCAACTCTGCGGATCACCTTGCGAAGACGTAAGGCTTGCTTGCTGAAACGCAGGAAAGGGCGGGTGTTGAAGGCCCATGCGTATGCCAAGGCCAGTTCATCCTGCCAGGTATCCGATTCCGGTGAGATAGGCGGGATGTCCACCGGGCGGGTGGAGAAATGCAGGACGCGGGAGTATGTGGCGGCGTCTGTGGCCTGGAATCCCTCCCACTCGGCGATGGACGGAGTCCAGAGTGAAGCGACATCCGGAGGCGCGAGCCTTTCGGATGGTCCCCGAAATCGAGCCTTCCCACGTGTGGGCGGCATGTGTTCGCGTTCCCATGCGAGGCGGAGGGGGCCTTGCAGAGTCCAGCTGAGGTTTGGTCTGCCGCGGTTTGTGGTGAAGGGGGACCCCGTCAGGAGCATGCTGGAGGTGCCTTTGCCGGCATTGACTGCTCGTTGGGTCGCGTGAGTGGCAGCGTCGAACTGCCTCTCGGTTGTCACGTCTGCGTGCACCGCGAGTGGGCTGATGCCGTCGAGGAGACGTTGCAGGAGGGGAAGGAGCGGGTCAGCCTCGGGAGTGTTGCGATGAACGAGTGCGGTCCAGACTGTTGTGAGGCCCGGCCAGGCCGAGAGCGACACTGCAGGAGCGACAGCTGCCGACCACCAGCTGACTGCTGCGAGGTACAGATCTGCCGGATCGACACCCGCTGCCCCGGCTTCAGCCAGCGCTAAGCTCCCCAGCGGTCCTCGGTAGGTGATGTCGTCCCCCATCAACTTCCCCTTCCCCTTGAGCACCGCATCGTGGCCACTGATGTGGTGGGATTCTGTCCCACGGTACTGACAAAGGGGGGCCTGGCAGTTCGCCGAGCACGCCGCCTCCGCCTGCACCGATGGCGACAACTCGAGGGCCTGCTGCGGCTCCGGAAACCCGGCGGCGGCCACGGACGTGCCCGGTGCTTGCTCCCGCCAGCGGGCGAAGAGCTGCCGGGGCGATGGGTGCGGACAGGAGAAGCGGGGGGAGTAACGGTGCGGGGTGCCCCGGCTGCTGCTGCCTGTGGGCCTCCGCTCGGGATTGGTGTGTAGGGGCCATCGATAGTGCGGAGAGTCGGGTGGTTACCTAGGAGCGTGTCTCAGTAACCGGCAACCTTCCTGCGGTTCGTGATCATTGGTGCGGGATGATCTCGGTATGCGTGGTGGTGTCGGGGTGTGGAGGCCTCGCGAGGGCCGGACTCGCTCCGCCCCCGACCGCGAGGGCTGCCGCCAGCCTGGACACAAGCAAACGCCGCATCCGGCGCATGGTGAGCATGCCTGCACGGTAGAGGTGCGCATCACAGGGCTCCGGGTCAGCGATCCCCTCTCGGTCAGCCTTGGGTGAGACGTCCCGCTTCGTCGGGTTAGCCTGAGAGGGCACGACAGGAGAATCGCCCCTTATGCCCAGCACTGAGCCCGTCGGGTCCGACCCGGCGCCGAGGCCGAAGCGTCGTACCTTCACCTCGGAATACAAGCTTCGGATCATCGCCGAGTACGACGCCGCGCCCAGAAACGAGAAGGGTGCGGTCCTGCGCCGGGAACGGCTCTACCACTCGCACGTCAAGGAATGGCGGGCCGCCCGGGAACCTGGGACATCACCAAGGCTGCCGGACCGGTCAAGGGTGTCTGGTACCACGCCTACGTCGTGATCGACATCTTCAGCCGCTACATCGTCGGCCACACCGTCGAAGCGGCCGAATCAGCTGCGCGGGCCGAGGAGCTGATCCGCGAGACCATCACGCGCAACGGCATCGTGCCCGAGACCGTGCACGCCGACCGCGGCACGTCAATGACCTCCAAGAAAGTCTCCCAGTTGCTGATCGACCTGGGGGTGACAAGGTCGCACTCGCGGCCGAAGGTCTCCAACGACAACCCTTACAGCGAAGCCCACTTCAAGACCACGAAGTACATGCCCGACTATCCCGAGCGGTTCGATTCGCTGACCCATGCCCGCGAGTGGTTCGACGCGTTCATCGCGTACTACAACCACGAGCACCGGCATTCGGGCATCGGCTGGCACACGCCCGCCAGCGTGCACTTCGGCACCGCCGAGGAAGTCCGCGACCAGCGAGCCGTCACCCTCGCCGAGGCATACACCCGCCACCCCGAACGCTTCGGCCGGCGCCCCCGACCACCCCAGATACCTCAGAAAGTGTGGATCAACGACCCGGCCAAGCGCAGGGAACCCGCACCACAAACCTCATAGCATCACGACCGTCTCACTGGACTTGAAATCTTCCGGGTCAAGACGACAGTCCTCCTGGGACAAGCCAACCGAGACAGCGACAGCCACGACAGGCGACAGCTTCTGCACGCACTGTGACCTGGCTAGGATGCTCCTAATCAACTGTGCTTGACAACTAGCTGAGCAAAATTGCTCGCACTTTTGGTTGTGATACGAGGCGAGCGACGGCACACTGTCGGCATGTCGACTAAAGCGCCCCCGACCTCCATGGTCCGGTCCCAACTGGGCGCCCTGCTGGCCCAACTACGGGTTGAAGCCGGGCTGCGCCAGAGCGAGGCCGTGACCAAGGCCGGCGTCCTGGACAAGGGCGGGCTGAGCAGAGTCGAGGGCGGTACCCGAGGAATCACTCAGCCCACCGCCGAGCGCCTCCTGGACTGCTACAACGTCACCGGCGAAGGAGTACGGAACGAGATTCTTGAGCTCATCCGTCTTGACGCGTCACTGAGGCGGAAGCCGCAGTGGTGGAAGAGGCACAACGACGTACTCAGCCCGACCGCCTTCGACAACTACCTTGGCCTGGAAGCGGTGGCCAGTGAGATCAGGAACTACGAACCGCTGGTGATTCCGGGCATTCTTCAGACTCCCGAGTACGCCAGCGCCGTCGTACCTGCACTGCGTCCGGATCTGACCGAAGCCCAGGTCCGGCGGTTCGCTGAGATCCGGGCCGCACGCCAGCGGCGCATCCTGGCCGCCCCCTCGGACCAGGGCGACGGACCTCGGCTGACAATTCTCGTGGACGAGCGGGCGGTCGAGCCTCCCGCAGCCGGGCCGGCTGTCATGAACCGTCAGTTTCAACACCTCATCGACGCGGCCGACCACCCTCGAATTACGCTTCGGATGAGCCTCAAGTCCGTCGGCCTCCACCCAGGACTCACGGGCGGCTTTGTGATCATGAAGTTCCCCTCGCACGCGGTCCGGGACGTTGCGTGCGCAGAACTCATGAGCCGCTCCGTCTACCCGCAGGACGAGGACGAAGTCTCCCGCTACCACAACGCATTCGACTGGCTGTGGCAGCGGGCGCTCACCCCCACCGAGACCCAGAATCGTCTCAGAACAGCGATGGAGGAGCTTCAACAGTGAACCCCAGCAAGACCGTCACCACAGGTACCCCTTGCAGCAGCGACGGCGTCCGGTGGCGCAAGTCCTCATACAGCGGCGGGTCCGGAAACTGTGTCGAGTTTGCCTTGGCCCGACCTGGCCAGATCTTGGTCCGGGACAGCAAAATTCCCGGTGGTGCGGTGCTGTCATTCCCTGCTGCGGCGCTGACAGCCTTCCTGACCGTCGTAGTCCAGGAGGAGAACCCACCCGCATAGCCATTGCAGCGCCGTAACCTGGCCACACACAGGTGGTCGAGCAACGAGCACAGCTCTGACGGCTTCGTCCTGACCGTGGACGAGGACGGCTCAGCAACCCTCGTCGTCCCGACGGGGCAGCGCGTAACGGTGCTGACAGCCGCTAGCTGAACCACGAGAGCTTGGGGCACGTCCGGCAAACGGCCTTGCCCGAAACTGCTGCGGGGCGGTGCGGGCCCGATCAGGTTGGCCCTCAGCAATCGCGCCCCGGAAGACCTGGCCCGGCGAAGGGACTCAACCCGGTCGTGGTTGTGGGCGAGGACGAGGATGCTGCCGTGTGTAGTAACCCGACGGCCGGCGGTCGGCGATGGGCAGTGCGCAGTAGTGAACACAGAGCCGCATCAACAGCGAGCGACGGGGAACCTCCTCCTCCTGCCGCAACGGGCCGCGCCTCGGCAGCGCTCCGCGCCCCACCCCGGACCACATCGGGCAGCGATATGGCCACCGACCCAGTCGGTCGGCGGCCATATCTGAGCGAACTGCCCGGCGGCAGGAGCCGCCCACGGCCATCTACGTCCGTGCCAGGTGCTGGTGCGCGCCGGCCTCGACCGCAGTCACACACTCGGTGAACGCCTCGCGTGGCTTCTCCCACGGGTCGGGGACGTCATTGTCGCCCAGGTAGAGCTTCAGTTCCGGACCAGACTTCCGACCGGCCAAGTCCCGCAGGGCCTCCAGGATCCTGGCGTCCATGGCAAGCACCACGTCCGCCCAAGCGAGGAGGCCCTCGCTGACCTGGACCCCACGATGGCCGCTCAAGTCGTAACCGTGCTCGGCCGCAACCTCGATCATGACGGGGTGGGCACCGCGGCCTACGTGCCAATCGCGGATGCCGGCAGACCGTACTTCGACAGCGTCACCGCCCCGCGCGGCGAGCACGGCGGCCGCCAGCGGTGCCCGGCAGTGGCAGCCCATGCACACCGTCAGAATCCGCCGGGGCCGGTCAGCGGTCACCGGGACTCGACCTTCTCAACCTCGATGGCCAGGACCCCGAGCGCTTCCTTCTCGACCGGGTAGATGTCCCGGATCGCGCGCAGCTGCTCCTCGGGGGTGGTCGTCGGGTTGATCGCGGCCGCGCTCTCGTGGTCGAACATTTCTGTGAAGGACGTGTACCGGGTAACGCGCTTCACCCGGGTGAGCGTCGCCTCGTTGCGGCACGTGAAGCGGATCTGGTCACCCTCCTTGATGCGCTGCATCGACGTGTAGGCGACGCGGACCTCGATGGTCTTCGTGCCAGCGGCGATGAGGTCGTAGTACTGCTTGTAGATCGGCATGTCCCGGGCGCGAGGGGTTGTGGCGAGGCGGGAGGGGCGCGAGGCCATGAGACGTCCTAACTCCTGTGAGGTGAAACTGCGGAAGAAGTGCTTGGGGTCGGTGAGCAGGTGACTGACCATCCAGAGGAGGGCATCCACGTACTGGTCAGTGGTACCCGGCCACTCGGTGGTGGAGAGCATCCACGGCTCGACGCCGGGGAAATCTGTGATCTTCCCCGCTGCCCGGATGAGGGACTTGGAGAGTTTGCCGCCAGTGTCGGAGAGCACCTGCGGGGTGAAGATCCGGACCGGCATGGCACGGGCCGGCGTACCGAGCTCGGCGAGCGCTCCGTCGACCAACTGGCAGCCGAATGCCCAGTCACCACCCTTGAGCATGACGTGCAGGGTGCTCGTGTTCCGGGTGAAGGAACGCTCCTTGACGACGTTGCGGTACAGGGTGGCCAGGTCCAGGTAACCGCCGTCCATGGGGTCGATACACAGCTCGTACGGGCCGTGATCATGGCAGATCGCCGAGAACACAGCGCCGTCGCCGTCGAGCCGGACCAGGCGTGTCCGCTCGGCCCGCTTCTCAGCCCACCCGCACGTCGGGCAGGGCAGCCGCGTGTGGACGACGCCCGTGGACGGGTTCAGCCACCACCGGAGGTCGTCCAGAACCTCCAGGGTTCGCAGGAACTCGGCCCTGAAGGCGGGGCTGGCCTGCTGGTCGTTGTACGTCTCGGTGCCGTACTCGACGTCGGTGGCGTCCGACAACGAGTCGAAGAAGGGCCGGTAGTAGCCATCTATCAGATTGGCGACTCCGTCCTTGCCGAGCGCGTGGAAATACGTCTGCTGGTAGGCGTGGTGGGTTTCGGGGTCGAGGACGATGTCGTGAGGGGCGTTGTCGAGCGCCCCGAAGTTCACCGCGGTGTCCGTACGGAATGTGCGCCGGGCCTGCTGGGCGAGGAGGAACGCAGATGCCTGGACGAGGTTCGTGCCGAGGTGCGGGGCCCCATTGATCTGTGTGCCGACGACGAACTCAATGCGCTGGGGCCGCATCGCCTGCACGCGGGGTCGGATCATGTCGATGGTGCGCAGGAGGGCATTCGCGAGGACGCTGTTAGGGCGTGTGTGAGGTTGTGATCAATCGGGTGTCTGCAGGAGGTCGTTGATCCAGATCATCGAGGCGCGGAGGTGGAGGCCGGCGAGGTAGCTTTCGGGTGTCTTGTCGTACCTGGTTGCGATGCCCCGCCAGGCTTTGAGCTTGTTGATCAGGCGCTCGACGGTGTTGCGTTCTTTGTAGAGATCGGCGTCGTGGTTGACGGGGCGGCCGCCCCGGCTGCCCTTCTTCTTCCGGTTGGCAGCCTGGTCCTTCTTCACCGGGATGACCGCTTTGATGTTGCGTTTGTGCAGGTAGCAGCTGTTCCAGCCGAGGAGCGCGCCGACGGCCGGGGCGAGCTTACGTTTCCCGCGTCTTCAGGTGCCTTGGCATCAGCGTGGAAGCCACGTGCTGACGAGGGACGTAACCCGGTTGTAAGGACGAAACCCGGGCGTCATGAAGTGACCTGGACCAGCGCGTGCGTGCCGCTCGTACGCCACTGGGGCCCGGTAACTTCCAGCTCGTGCACGGTTTGCGGCGCCAGGCCGACGATGACGTCCGACTTCAGTGTGCGCAGAGCTGCGACCGGACCGGGGAAGTATGACGTGACGTCGGTGAACGGGGTGGTGGCCGACCAGTGTTGGTCACCGACGAGGCGGCGGTAGTTCAGGTCGCCCTTCATAATCGTCAGGGTGGCGGTGGCGAAGTCCTCGTGGAGGTCGGCGGGCATGTCCGCGTAGGGGAACGGGGCGCAGGAGAAAGGGTGGGCGCGCAGGGTGAGGCGGCCGGTGGTGAGGGCCTGCCGCAGGCGCTTGCCGATCTCGGAGGCGTAGCCGGGGGCCGTGGTCAGGCGGTGGAGGCAGGCCAGAGTGTCGGTGGCCGTGGCGTCGGAGACGTAGTACGGGTACGGCTTGAGGTGCAGAACGACGCACGCGGCGCGGTCGGTGTGGAGCAGGTGGTCGGCGAGGACCAGGTCCGGGAGGAGCTCGGGGCCGGCGTTGTCGGCCACGAGGCAGACCTTGCCGGGCGGGCTGGCGGACAGGGTTTCCCAGAAGACGGCGGAGTTGTCGGCGACGAGGTTAGTGACACGGTCGCCAAGGCCGGCGTCGCCCGCTGAGACGGCGAAGCCGAGGTCGGCGCGGTTGCCCCAGAGGGAGGCGTGGAGGAGGGTGCGATCCTGTTCGACTGCCGGGATCTGGGGGAGTTGGTCGAGGGCGGCCAGTTCGGCCTCCACCGTTGGGCCCGCGAGTTCGGCGTTCTTGAACGGGGCGAAGGGGTCGATCCCCTGCCACGGGCCGGGGGCGAAGTAGCCGAGGGCGGCCAGGAGTTTGCGGTAGAAGTAGCTCTCCGCCCAGAGGAACGGGGCGTCCCCCCAGCGGCTGCCGATGTGCTCCTTGCCCCACTGTTGCCACTGGTCCGCTCCGGGCTCGGTGTCAGGCAGGGGGAGAATCACGCCGTCCTCGGCGATCTCCTGTAGGAGGGTGTCCAGGGCACGCTGCTGTTCGAGGGGGTAGGGGGTGGTCTGGCGGACGCGCTCGATCAGGGTGGGGTGTCGGTCGTGCAGGACACCCCAGGCGAAGGAGCCTGCGACGTTGCTGACGACGACGGGGGCGGGAGGGGGCTGCGTCATGGTGTGCGGGCTTCCTTCGCGGTGGTTCAGTGGGGGCGGATGGAGAAGGCGATGGTGCCGGCCGCGGTGCCGACGACCCCGTGTCCGGTGGTTTGGTCGTAGGCCGCGCTGCGCAGCGAGGCGGCGACGCGTACTTTGGCGAGCTGTCGCTGTTCGGTCAGCGACCAGAGGCGTACGGTGCCGTCAGCCGCGGCCAACGCCAGGTGGTCTGGGTCATCGAGGAACGCGGCAATGAGAACCCGACCGGTGTGCCCCGGGAGGTGGGAGGTGAACCGGTCGTCGGACACGCTCCGGACGCGAACGCCGTCGTACGGCCGGCCCGTCGCTCCTCAGTCTTATGCCGTCTCCTCGACAACCCAGGACAGGCACGCCTCCGACCCGCCGGTCACGGGCAGCGTGATCCACTGGGAGACGTCGTACGGGTGCTTCTCGTGCAGCCACGCCTCCAGCGCCGGGAGACGGTCCGTCGAAGTCATGTACGAGATCCGCCACTCCTGCGCCTCTCGACATTCCCCTTCCACCAGTAGAAGGCAGTGATCGGCGCATCGATGTGAACGCCCGCTGCCAGCTTGCTCTCGACCGCGCCCCGGGCCAGTGCCTTCGCCTGATCCTCGTTGTCGCTGGTCGTCTGCGCAATCACAATATCGTTGGCCATGCAACTACCTCTCCAGCTCGGGTACCGTGACCCTACCCAGTCGGCCAGGGCACACCGGATGCCGCACCGTCTGCTCGGGCCACGCCGCCCACACCGCCACCCGCAGGTACACATCGCCGCTGCCGTATTCGACCCGGCAGGTGGCAGGGCGGTTACGGCCGAGTGTGTTCATCCTGTCGGGAATGACCAGGGCCTTGCCGACGAGATTGTGCAACGACTTCGCGGTGTAGGCGCCGGCGCATTCCTTTCGTCTCAATAGGTCCGCGACGCAGGGCCGTCGGAGGGCATTCGCCCACGGCAGACAGAAAAGAACTCCAAAAGACTGGAAACCTCCGCCGGGACCATGTCAACGTACAACGTCCAGGAAAACACCAGGCCAGACGACGCAGTTACTCCGGTGTGGTCAGGGCTGCGACTGATTCGCAACCCCGCACCACACCAGGCAGCCTTGCTGGCAAGGTCCCAATTTAGGAGGCTCGTCTGTCGGATTCCGCTATTGGATCCGCCCGCTTCGCTTCACCCGCCCTCTTTGGGCTCGGCGCACTGAACGCTTGGTCCGGCCAGGCGGCGGGGGGACTACGGCGCCGTGTCCACCAGGCTGTGCGTCTGCCGGCCGGCCTGTTCGGCGAGGACCTGCTGCAACGCGGCTACCGCCGTGACAGGGCCGTCCTCGCGCACATTGCGGCGCACCCCGGAGCTTCAACTCGGCAGGTGGCCGCTGCCATTGAGGCCCCCGAGCGTGTCGTGGTGCGGAATCTTGACCGCCGCACTGAGGACGGTCTGCTGGTGCTCGTTACGGACGGCGCGACCCCAGCCCTGCGCTCATACCGGCTGGCTGCCTGAACGCGGCCAGCCCGAGAAGCTGCCGGATTCATCTGATGCGGCGCGCAACATAGGCCATGATCGCCGGTTAGCCAAACCGGCGATCGTCGCGACCATTGAGTTCGCATTGGGCTGCGCTTGGTAGCGGAGCCAGGTGGGCGAGTTCTCACCTATCCCGCAATGCGCGGAATCAATGTGTCCTTCGACCGTCTTCGCGATCCCGAGGTACCAAGATGCCATCCTCCCTGCATGGGGCCCGATCCAGTGGCAGCCGCATCCGGAGCGAGTATCAGAGCTTTCCTAAATGTGCGGGAAGCGGCCGACTACCTCGGGATGTCCCCTCACACCCTGTACGTCTGGCGGCACCGTCGCCAGGGGCCGCCAAGCTTTCGGATGGGAGTCCGTGGCCGGGTCATGTACAGGCTGGTGACGCTTGACGCCTGGGTGCGCATGCAGGAGCAATCGGATTCCCGCTCCAACCTGGAATTGCGCCCAATCGAAGTAGGTGCGCAGCGACGCGTCCGCTCTGCAACTAGCGCTTGATGGTTCGCCGCTGATCTGTAATCGACCCACATTGGAGAGTGCGGCTTGGCCGGCTACATAGAAGACCGTTGGATCAAGAAGAAGAAGGACCCAGTAACGGGCAAGAGAGAGCGTACTGCCCGGTATGGGAAAGGGGCGCGATACAAGGTCGCTGGCATCCCAGGGATCCGTGACAGATCATTCGCTACAGTCGAGGACGCCAAGGCGTGGCTCTGCCGGTCGGCGACGGATGAAGAGCGCGGCGAGTTCGTGGACCCTCGTGACGGAACCATCACGCTAGCCGATTACATCGCGAAATACTGGGCACCTGGGAAGGCGGGCGCCCCGAAAACTCAGCAGGGGCACGAGCGTCGGGTGCGTCTCCACATCGTTCCGCATCTGGGACAGCTCCAGCTGAAGCAGGTAACGCCGGCGGAACTGCGTGTATATATAGCGAAGCTTGGCAGCTCCGTGAGGTCGGTCGACTATGTGCGTGGCACCTTGGGTGAGCTGTCAGGGATCCTGGAGACAGCTGTTGATGACAAGCGGATCGCTCGAAATCCGATGCGCGCGAAGTCGGTGCAGTGGCCGAAGGCATCGAAGGGGCGCAGGGAGGCGTGGTCGTTGGAGACTGTGCTCCGAGTACGTGATGTCATCAATGAGCGGAACAGGATCGCCGTTGTCCTTGGCCTGGGGTGTGGTCTCCGGCAAGGGGAGGTCTTCGGGCTGAGTCCTGATGATATTGACTACGCACGTGGTGTCCTCCACGTTCGTCGGCAGACTCAGACGATCGACGGGAAGTTGTACTACGCGCTCCCGAAGTCTCGGAAGGCCCGTGCCGTCGACATGCCGCCGTCCGTGGCTGAAGAGCTGAAAGGCATGTGAGGGATTTCCCGCCCGTAGCGGTTGAGCTTCCCTGGGGGCGGCCAGGGGAGGACAGGCCGACGGAAAAGTTCTCGCTGCTGCTCACCACGCGATTTGGCAACGCCATCGCGGTCAATACATGGAACACCTATACGTGGAAGCCTGCTTTGGCCAAGGCTGAGGTCATCCCCCAGCGGCCCGAGGGAGCCAAGCCCTGGCAGTGGGCTGCGGCTCCAAAGGACGGTTTCCACATGCTGCGACATACCTACGCCTCGATCATGTTGGAGGCAGGCGAGTCTGTCGTCACCCTGGCCCAGCGGTTGGGGCGCTCATCGCCGACGATTACGCTCGGTTACTACGCGCACTTCATGCCGCAGGCCGGGAACCGGGGCCGGGCTGTGATCGACGGTTTCCTCGGAAAGCGGGTCGCTTGCCAAAACTCCCCAGATTCTCCCCAGGGCTGATCGGGGTGATTCCCCAGGCTGTACGGCCCTGACCTCGGTCCGTGGATCTCCAGGGATCTGAGCCGTATAGCCTGGGAAAATGCTCACCGAAGTCACCGCGACCCGCTACGTCACGCCCTTGCGGGAGGGCGGATCGCTGCCCGGAATCGTCGAAGCCGACGACCTCGGCACCTATGTCATGAAATTCACCGGCGCCGGACAGGGCCGCAAGACTCTGGTCGCGGAGGTCATCTGCGGACAGCTCGGCCGCAGACTCGGCCTTCGTGTCCCCGACCTTGTACAGATCCAGCTCGACCCGGTCATCGGGCTCGCCGAGCCCGACCAGGAGGTGCAGGAACTCCTGAAGGCCAGCGGCGGGCTCAATCTCGGGATGGACTTTCTGCCCGGCTCGATCGGCTTCGACTCGCTCGCCTACCAGGTGGACTCCCGGGAAGCCGGACGTGTCGTCTGGTTCGATGCGCTGATCAACAACGTCGACCGGTCCTGGCGCAACCCGAACATGCTGATCTGGCACGGCGACCTGTGGCTCATCGACCACGGCGCCACCATGATCTGGCACCACAACTGGCCCGGTGCCCAGGTCTCCGCCGCCAAGCCGTACAACGCCTCGGACCATGCGCTGGCCCCGTTCGCCCCCGATATCGCGGTGGCCGCCGCCGAGCTCGCCCCGTTGGTCACCGAGGAACTGCTCACCGAGGTCGCGGCCGATGTCCCCGACGAGTGGCTGGTGGACGAGCCCGGCTTCGACTCCACCGACGAGCTGCGCCGTGCCTATGTGGAAGCGCTGCTGCCACGCGCCGCCACCATTCATGAGCGGATCACGATGGAGGGCCCCACCGAGCCCAAGCCGTCACAGGCCCCGGGCTGGCTCACCGAGCACCTCACCCCCTGGCCGCACCCCACCAAGAAGAAGAACGACAAGGACGGCCAGCGGTGACCAAGCGCGATGTTTTCGAGTACGCGCTGTTGCGCGTGGTGCCGCGAGTGCAGCGCGGCGAGTTCTTCAACGCGGGGGTGGTCGTCTACTGCCACGCGCAGGGTTTCGTCGCAGCCCGTATCCATCTCGACGAGACCAAGCTGCAGGCACTGGACCCGACCGCCGATGTGGTCGGTGTACGGGCCGCCCTGCATGCCGTAGAGGGCGTGTGCCGCGGCGGTGCGGACGCGGGCCAGGCGGCCCGCGACGACGCAGGCCGTCGCTTCCGCTGGCTGATCGCCCCGCGTTCCACCGTTGTCCAGCCGAGCCCCGTGCACAGCGGTCTCACGACCGACCCGGAGGCCGAGGTCGAACGGCTGCTCGACCTGCTGGTGCGCTGATCCGCCGCCCTGCGGCGCCGTCCGCAGCCACGGCGGCAGCGGTGCCGCCGGGTGTGACATGCACCCCTGCGGCCGTGGGCCGTTGACACCGAGTGCCAGGGCTTCTAGCGTCTCGTCTGCTGAAGGTACTAAGCGGTTGCTCAGTTATCGGGAAGGCTCCGCGCACGCGAAGGTTCCGTGCCGGGGGTGCCCCGACGTCCGCTGAGCCGCGATCCAAGGGCGAGGAGAACCAAGCATGTCCACCACCGAGCAGCGCGTCGCCATCGTGACCGGAGCGGCGCGGGGCATTGGCGCCGCCACCGCGGTACGTCTGGCGGCCGAGGGCCGCGCCGTCGCCGTACTCGACCTCGACGAGGCGGCCTGCAAGGACACCGTCGAGAAGATCACCGCCGCCGGGGGCGCCGCCCTTGCCGTCGGCTGCGATGTGTCGGACAGCGCCCAGGTGGAAGCCGCGGTTGTGCGGGTCGCCGCCGAGCTCGGCGCCCCGACGATTCTCGTCAACAACGCGGGCGTGCTCCGCGACAACCTGCTCTTCAAGATGAGCGAGTCCGACTGGGACACCGTGATGAACGTGCACCTCAAGGGCGCGTTCCTGATGGCGAAGGCCGTCCAGAAGCACATGGTGGACGCCAAGTTCGGCCGTATCGTCTCGCTCTCCTCCTCCTCGGCGCTCGGCAACCGCGGCCAGGCCAACTACTCAGCTGTCAAGGCCGGTCTGCAGGGCTTCACCAAGACCCTCGCCAAGGAGCTCGGCAAGTTCGGCATCACCGCCAACGCCGTCGCACCCGGCTTCATCGTCACCGAGATGACCGCGCAGACCGCGGCCCGGGTCGGCATGGGCTTCGAGGAGTTCCAGGCCGCTGCCGCCACCCAGATCCCGGTGCAGCGCGTCGGCCGCCCCGAGGACATCGCCAACGCCATCGCCTTCTTTACGGGCGACGAGGCCGGCTTCGTCTCCGGTCAGGTCATGTACGTCGCCGGCGGACCGCTCAACTGACCCGAAGGGTTTCGGACATCATGACTGTGCAGGACAGTGGGAAGGTCGCGCTCATCACGGGCGCGAGCCGGGGCATCGGCTACGGCATCGCCGAGGCGCTCGTGGCGCGCGGCGACCGGGTGTGCATCACCGGACGAGGCGAGGACGCTCTCAAGGAGGCCGTCGAGCAGCTCGGCTCCGACCGTGCCATCGGCGTGGCGGGCAAGGCGCACGACGAGGCGCACCAGGTGGCGGCGGTCGAGCGCACCATGGAGGTGTTCGGCCGTGTCGACTTCCTGATCAACAACGCCGGTACGAATCCGGTCTTCGGCCCGATCGCGGAGCTCGACCTCAACGTCGCCCGCAAGGTTTTCGAGACGAATGTGATCTCGGCGCTCGGCTTCGCCCAGCAGACCTGGAAGGCCTGGCAGAAGGAGAACGGCGGGGCGATCGTCAACATCGCCTCGGTCGCCGGAATCTCCGCCTCGCCGTTCGTCGGCGCGTACGGCATGAGCAAGGCCGCCATGGTCAATTTGACCCTCCAGCTGGCGCACGAGTTCGCGCCGGTCGTCCGGGTCAACGCGATCGCCCCCGCGGTGGTGAAGACGAAGTTCGCCCGGGCGCTGTACGAGGGTCGTGAGGCCGAGGTTGCCGCGGCCTATCCACTCGGCCGGCTGGGAGTCCCCGAGGACATCGGCGGCGCCGCCGCGTTCCTCACGTCGAGCCAGAGCGACTGGATCACGGGACAGACCCTGGTGGTCGACGGCGGGATCTTCCTGAATGCGGGCGTGAGCTGAGAGCGGCCTGAGCGGTTTTGGCCCTGATTGACTCAAGTGCCCCGTCGGGCCTGCGGATTGACCCGACGGGGCGCTGCGGTATGGTCTGCCGACCCATGGCTGATCGAGGAGCGTTCACGTGTTCTACCGGGCCAGTCTGCAGGCCGCTGCAGTCCTTGCTTCCCTCTCTCTGCTGGCAGGCTGCGGACTTCTCTCCGACAGCGGCTCGAAAACGGAGCAGAAGATAGTCGTCGGTACGACCAGCGAGCCCTCCACCCTCGATCCGGCGGCGGCGTGGGACAACTCCTGGGAAATGATGCGAAATGTCTTCCAGACTCTGGTGAGTTTCCCCACAGGAAGCACGAGCCCCGAGCCCGATGCGGCGGAATGGTGCAAGTTCACCGACATGACCAGTACGGCCTACCGGTGCAAACTCCGCAAGGGCCTGAAATTCTCCAATGGCGACAAACTCGACGCCGAGGCCGTGAAGTACTCCATGGACCGGATCACGGCCATCAAGGTCAAGGGCGGCCCTGTCGGCATGCTCGGCTCGCTCGACCGGGTCGAGACCAAGGGGGACGACATCGTCGTCTTCCATCTCTCCAAGCCGGACGCCACATTCCCGTTCATCCTCGCCACGCCCGCGATGTCGCTGGTGGCGCCCAGCGACTATTCGAAGCACAAGGTCCGCAGCGACGGAAAGGTCACCGGATCCGGTCCCTATCTCCTGGATTCGTACAAGCCGGGGAACCGGGCCGAACTGGTGAAGAATCCGGACTACAAGGGTTTCGCCAACCGTAAGAACGATGCTGTGACCATCCGGTACTTCAAGGATTCCGCCCCCGTGGTCGCGGCGCTGAAGAAGAACGAGATCGACGCGATCTACCGCGGCCTCACCGCCGAGGAGGTCGTCAGCCTGGAAGACAACAAGGACAAGAACAGCAATCTGCAGATTGTCGAGACGGTCGGCGCGGACATCCGCTTCCTGGTCTTCAACCCCAAGGATCCGGCCGCCGGGAATGCGGCCGTACGGCGGGCCATCGCCCAGCTCGTCGACCGTGACGCCCTGGTGGCCAAGGTCTACCAGGGGACGGCCGAGCCGCTGTACTCCATGGTCCCCAAGGGCATCGCCGGACACACCACCAGCTTCTTCGACGCATACGGTGATCCGGACAAGGGCAAGGCGAAGCAGATCCTCGCCAAGGCGGGCATCACCAAGCCCGTCTCGATGACGTTCTGGTTCACGACCGACCGGTACGGCTCTTCCACGGCCCCCGAGTTCGACGAGCTGAAGCGACAGCTGGAAGCCTCCGGGCTGTTCCGGATCACACTGAAGAGCAAGCCCTGGAAGGAGTTCCAGGAAGGCTTCACCAAGGGCCAGTACCCCGTTTTCGGCCGCGGCTGGTTCCCGGACTTCCCGGACCCGGACAACTTCATCGCCCCCTTCGTGGGCAAGGACAGCGTCACCGGGATGCCGTACATGAAGAGCGAGATCAGCGAGCAGCTGCTGCCGCAGACCCGCAAGGAGAGCGACCGGGGCGCGGTCAGCAAGCAGTTCGAACGGGCGCAGCAGATCCTGGTCGACGACGTGCGGCTGCTGCCGCTGTGGCAGGGCAAGCTGTACGTCGCGGCGGGCGAGGACATCGGGGGCGGCGAGCGTGCCCTGGACCCGCAGACGGTCATGCAGATGTGGGAGCTGTACCGCAAGGCCAGCTGGTAGGCCCCGGCAGGGCTCGCAGGGTCCGTTGTCAGTGGCCCCCGGTAGGTTCTCGGTTGAAGAACTGATTACTTGACGGAGGTTGTTGACGTGACCGACACCGACCTGCTGCCCGAATCCTGGCGCGGCGTCCTCGGCGAAGAGCTGCAGAAGCCCTATTTCAAGGAGCTCACCGAGTTCGTCGAGGAGGAGCGGGCCAAGGGGCCGGTATATCCGCCGCGCGACCAGGTGTTCGCAGCCCTGGACGCCACGCCCTACGACAAGGTGAAGGTCCTCGTCCTTGGTCAGGACCCGTATCACGGGGAGGGGCAGGGACACGGGCTGTGCTTCTCCGTGCGGCCGGGCGTGAAGACGCCGCCCTCCCTGCGCAACATCTACAAGGAGATGAAGGAGGAGCTCGGCCTGCCGGTCCCGGACAACGGGTATCTGATGCCGTGGGCCGAGCAGGGCGTGCTCCTGCTCAACGCCGTGCTGACGGTGCGCGCGGGCGAGGCGAACTCGCACAAGGGCAAGGGCTGGGAGAAGTTCACCGACGCGGTGATCCGCGCCGTCGCCTCGCGGCCCGATCCGGCGGTCTTCGTGCTCTGGGGCAACTACGCGCAGAAGAAGCTTCCGCTGATCGACGAGGAGCGCCATGTGGTGGTGAAGGGTGCGCACCCGTCACCACTGTCCGCCAAGAAGTTCTTCGGCTCCCGTCCGTTCACGCAGATCAACGAGGCGGTGGCGGCGCAGGGGCACGAGGCCATCGACTGGCGCATCCCCGACCTGGGCTGACGCTGCGGTTTCGGCCCGGGCCGGCGGCGGGGGCCCGGTGGACAGGTCCGGGCCGGGGGTGGGCGCCCGGTGGACAGGTCCGGGACGCCCGCCCGAGCCTCAGCGGGATTGACCGCAGCTGCGGCTAGCGTCGAATGGAAACGGGTGGACGTGGACAGGGAGGCCGCAGTGACGGAGCAGCGGGAGGCGTCGAAGGATGCCGTCATGACCAGGATCGGCCAGGCGATCATGCTGCTGCACGGTGGCGACCGGGAGGAGGCCCGCAATCGCTTCGGCGAGCTCTGGGCGGAGATCGGCGAGGACGGGGACGCCCTGCACCGGTGCACCCTCGCCCACTACATGGCCGACACGCAGGACGACCCCGGGGATGAGCTGGCCTGGGACCTGAGGGCGTTGACCGCGGCCGGTGGCCTGACCGACGAGCGCGCGGCACAGCACTCCGATGCGCTCGCGGTGCGGGCGTTCTATCCCTCGCTCCATCTCAATCTCGCGGCGGACTATGTGAAGCTCCACCGTCCCGAGGCGGCCCGGATCCATCTGGACCGGGCGCGCGCCGCCTCCGGTGTGCTCGCGGACGACGGGGCTGATGACGGGTACGGGGGAGGGGTCCGCGCGGCGATCGCGCGGCTGGAGCTGAGGCTGCGGGAGCTGTGAGAGGTGGCCCGGCCATGGCGGACGGGCCACCCGCTCGGCTCTCGCAGGCCGGGTTCAGCGGCCGTAGGTGTGCTCGCAGATCCGGGACTGCGGGCTGCCCGCGGGCCAGTGCCCGTATCCCCGTCCCAGTGCGCAGGCGTCCTTCCCGGTGACGGGGTCCGGCATGGCCGGGACGGGCGCGGTCACGGCGGGCGGGGCCTGACGCGGCCGAGGCCGCGCCGCCCCGGGGTACTTCCGTTGCTGTGGTGCGCCGGGCGCGGCGCGGCGGGTGTCCGGCGGTGCGCCGGGCGCCGGGGCGGATGCGGAGGCGGACGGCTCGGGGGCCGGTACGGCTCCCAGGCTGTCGTGGACCGGCGGCCGCACGATCTGTGGCGCCAGGTCCTGGGCGGGCCGGCTGGTCCCGGGCCGGGACGGAACGTCCGGCTGCGGCGCCACGGACACACAGCCGGACAGTGTCGTAACCGCCACGCCGACCAGGAGCTTCACGGTGATTCGGGTTCGTTGCACCTGATCAACTCTGCTGTGCGGACCCGGTTTTGAGTGAGCCGGAAAGCCAAGATTGGCCCGCACGAGTGACGCCGGTCAGCGCAATGCCGCCTGCGATCCGAGCATCCCGCGCAGCAGTTCGGTGAAGCCGGTAGCAGCTCCTTCTCGGTCGGTACGGAGCGGTGGTACGACCCCGCGGCGCACGAGAACATCAGCCCCTCGCACCAGGCCACCAGGGACACGGTGTGCCGCTCGGGCTCGAACCCTGGGGGAGTCCGGCGCGCTCGTCCACCGCGCGGTGGGTCAGGCTGCGCATCCCGCGTTCGGCGAGGAGCGCGAGGGCGGCATCGGAAATGAGATCGGCCCGGGAGGTGCCGGTGGTGCGTGTGGCCCTACGCCCACGGGGCCGCCGTCGCCCCCGCCGGAGAACGTGCTGCCGACGACGCATCTTCGACGGCACCGCGGACTGGCAGCCGCCGCAGCACACGTATGCTGCCCCGACGAAGGAAGCGCACAGGTCACTGCGGCAGACATCGGCTCGAAGCGCTCGACGGGGCACCCTCGACCGGTGAACACCGCGCCGGTCGGCGCTGAACAGTGAGAGGGAGACCCCTGTGAAGGTCGGCTGCATCGGGCTCGGCGACATCGCGCAGAAGGCCTATCTGCCGGTTCTGACGACGCTGCCCGGGGTCGAACTGCATCTGCAGACCCGTACCCCCGCCACCCTGGCCGCGGTCGCCGAGAGCCACCGGATCCCGCTCGGGCAGCGCCACACCGACCTCGAATCGCTGCTCGCCGAGGGCCTGGAAGCCGCGTTCGTCCACGCGCCGACGGCCGTGCACCCGCAGATCGTGGGCCGGCTGCTGGACGCGGGCGTCGCCACGTACGTGGACAAGCCACTGGCCTATGAACTCACCGATTCCGAGAGGCTGGTGAGCCTTGCCGAGGAGCGCGGGGTGAGCCTTGCCGTCGGTTTCAACCGCAGGGTCGCGCCCGGCTACGCGCAGTGTGCCGAGCACCCGCGCGAGCTGATCCTCATGCAGAAGAACCGGGTGGGACTGCCCGAGGATCCACGCACCATGGTGCTCGACGACTTCATCCATGTCGTCGACACGCTGCGCTTCCTGGCGCCGGGGCCGATCGAGCACACCGTCGTACAGGCCAGGATCCGCGACGGTCTGATGCACCATGTCGTGCTGCAGCTGGCCGGTGACGGATTCACCGCCATCGGCGCGATGAACCGACTCAGCGGCTCGAACGAGGAACGGCTGGAGGTCTCCGGCCAGGACTCCAAGCGCGAGGTCGTCAACCTCGCCGAGGTGATCGATCACAAGGGGCAGCCGAGCGTGCGACGGCGCGGCGACTGGGTGCCGGTGGCCCGCCAGCGCGGCATCGAGCAGAGCGTGCTGTCCTTCCTGGACGCCGTGCGGGCCGGAAGGCTGCTGAGCGCCGGGGACGCCCTGCAGACGCATGAGCTGTGCGAGCGCATCCTGCGCGACCTGGACTGTGCCTAGTGTGATGCGCCAAAAATCCTGAGGGTTGGTTGCTAACTCTTTCATGGCGCATTGAGGCCCCGCTGCTGTGGAGATCGTTCTTTCCGAGGACGAGCATGTCGAACTTGCGCGCCGGGCGGGGCCGCCGGACCAGCGCACGGCTGAGCGGGCCCTGGCGTGTGCTGATGGCATGTTGAATGCGGGTGCAGCGCAGGCTGTTGACGCCGGCGTGAAGACGGGCCGCAAGTGGCGTGGAAAGTTCGCCGCTGAGCGGCGGGCGGGATCAGTGATGATGCTTCGGCGGGCGCGCTCTCCACTCGGATCACGGGGCGTCGAGAACTCCAAGATCTTGGAAGCCCGTGCCTGTCTCACGGAACCCCGCCGAGCCGGCAGATCATCACGAAACCGGACGTCGAACGACTACGCCGACCCCTTGGGGCCGGTGGAAGCGTAGGGAACGCATGCCCGGGATGCGGGGCATGGTCCAGCCGTACTCATGGCTCCTACCTGGGGTTTCCTGCTGATGTGCCCAGTGGCGGACGAAGCGTGGCACTCCGGCTGAGGGGCTGTCGGTTCATTCGCCAGAACACCGCGTGCGCTCGACGTACCTTCGTCGAGCAGATACCCGGCCTGGCCCGCAGGCGTGGTCAGTGGACGGAGCGGCTGGGCTCCACGTCGGCCGCAGTCGGTCTTGCTTGGCCGGGCCGGGCCGGCGCCCGTCCGGCGCCCGTCTTCGGGCTGCCCGTCAGTCGCAGCACGGTCCTGCGTCTGGTCGACGCTCTTCCCGAGCCGGCGGTGTCTGCTCCGTGGGTGGTCGGCGTGGATGAGTGCGCCACCCGTAAGGGCCGCCGCTACGGCACTGTCCTCGTGGACGTCGAAACCCGCCGCCCCATCGACGTGCTGCCTGACCGGGAGGCATCGAGCCTGGCCGCCCGGCCGGCCCAGCGTGGAAGTCCTGTCAGACTGGAGTACCAGGTGTTCTGTTCGGCTCCGCGTCGCTCGGCTTCGGGATGCGTCGGGCCCCGCTCCGATGCAGGCTGGGGAGATGGACCACCGGCCCGTGGAGGTGACCTCGTGAGGCCCCACGACGAGCCAAAGGGCTGGGGGGCACTCCAGCCGCCGCCCGGCTACTACTCGGCCGACGGGCGGCCGCCCGACGCGATGCAGCGCGGGCTGATCCTCGACTGGGCGGTCAATCAGCGGATCGCGAGCGGCTGGCGAGTGGAATCACGCTCCGAGACGCAGGTCGTCATGGTCCGGGGCCGACCGCTGAACCATGTGCTGCACGCCATCCTGATGGTGTTCACCTGCTTTCTCTGGGGCGGCGTGTGGCTGGTGCTGGCCGTGACCAACAAGGTCGAGAGGGTCTCGCTCACCGTCGACGCCCAGGGCCACATCGTCTCCGTGAACGGTCCCGGATAGTCCGGCCGGTCTCCGGGCTCAGGGCCTGGAGCGACCGGTGGATTCGTTGGATTCGGCGGGTGAGGCAACCACCGGGGCCGCCGTACCCCTCGCGGCGGCCGGCCCGTCCCGGTGGCGCCTCCGGAGCGATCGCACCCCTGCGAAGGCGCAGAACACGGCCAGCACCGCCGATGCCCCGTGCACCGGCCAGTCGCCCAGCCGTACGTAGAGCGTCGTACCGGATGCCACCGGTACGTCGAACACGGCAGCCCCGCTCGTATCCGTACCGAGCGGGGCCCCGATGCGCTCGCCCTGCGGGCCGTACACCGCACTGACGCCGGTGAGAGTCGCATGCACCATCGGGCGGCCGTTCTCGGCGGCCCGCAGCGCCCCGAGCGAGGCGTGCTGTTCGGGCGCCCAGCTGTGCTGGAACGTCGAGGTCGACGACTGGTCGATCAGCAGCTGCGCACCGTCCCGAGTCAGGTGCCGGCTCATGTCGGGGAACGCGGACTCGAAGCAGATCAGCGGCCCGATGCGCAGACCCTTCCCTCCGACGGCTCCGGGAAGCCACATCGTCACCGGGTGGCTGCCCCGCAGCCGGTCCTCGCCCGCCGCCTTGCCGAGCGACGTGGCCCACCCGAGCACCGAACGGGCCGGGACGTACTCGCCGAACGGCACCAGTCGCATCTTGTCGTACCGATCCCCGGTCAGTCCGTCCGGACCCACCAGCACCGCGGATTTGAAGATCCCCGTCCGACCCGATCCGCCGGTCTGCCGGGCGTCCATGTTGACCAGCACATCCGCGCCCACCCGACGCGAGAGGGCCGCGATCCGGGCGGTGATGTCCGGGTGCCGGGAGAGATCCACACCGACACTGCTCTCGCCCCACACCACCAGATCGAGATCGCGTCCCACCAGCTCGCCGGTCAGCCGCTCACTGACGGCGAGCCGACGCTCCACGCTGTGGGGACCCGCGATCACACCCGGCTGCACGACGGCGATCCTGGCCACGCCCGACCGCTCGGGCTGCGGTGCCCACTGCGCCATCGTCCCCACGGCCAGGGCGCACACCACGATGCCGGCGACGGCGACCGTACGGGCGGCGGCCACGAACAGCAGGGCGACGGCGGTGTTCACCGCGACTATCAGAAGGCTCACCAGCCACACCCCGCCGACGGATGCCACGCGGAGTGCCGGAGCCACCTCCCACTGGCTCGCGCCGAGCAGCCCCCAGGGGCCGCCGAGGCCCTCCCAGGAGCGGACCAGCTCGATCATCAGCCAGCCGCACGGCACGACGACGACCGCGGCCATGGCTGCTGCGACGGAAACCGGCGCGCGCAGTACCCGGAAGACCAGCAGACCCCACGGCGCCCACAGCGTACCGAGCAGGGCCGCCAGGATCACGATGAAAACATGGAGACTCGGCATCAGCCAGTGATGCACGGCCAGCAGGTAGCCGACCCCGCCGAGCCAGCCGTCGAGCGCCGCCCGGCGCCCCGTACCGGCGGACCGGATCAGCAGCAGCCACGGCACCAGACCGACATAGGCGAGCCACCACAGGGAAGGTGCCGGGAACGCGAGCGCGGGCAGCGCACCGGCGAGCAGTGCGACGCAGCCGCGCCACCGGCCGGACCGCAGCACCCGCTCCCACTGCTCGCGCCGACTGGCCGGAATCCGCATGCCGCGCCTCCTCGTCCTGCTGATCAGCAGTGTCCTCCCTGGACACCCGTTCCGCAGTTCTTTCCCGGTGCGGGAGGGCGGAAGCATCGGCGGGCGGGCTCAGGAGGGGGTGAGCGAGTCAGCTGTGCCGCGCCACTTCTCGTGCACGGTCACGGTCCGGATCCGCCAGCCGTTCCCCGTACGCGACAGCGTGAAGGCGTACCGCCCGCCTGAGACGAAGTTCGGCGCGGTCGCCCCTGCCCCGGAGCTGCCTTGGCCGCCCGCCGTGCTGTCCAGCCGCATCGGGTTGAGGTAGTCGGCCCGCACTTCGGCCCGGTCGCCCGGGTAGCCGCCCAGGTCCTGGATGTCGAGCCGGCGGTTGACGATCAGATGCTGGCGTACGGGGAAGAGCCGCATGGTCTCCGCGAGCCACTGGGCGACCTCGGCGGCAGGCCCTTCGATACCGCCCGCGCTGCGGTAGTCGGCGCGGCCGTCCGCGGTGAACAGAGCCCGGTAGTCCACCCATTCGCCGTCGTCCACCGCCATCGCATAGCCGGTGATCACTGCATCGATGGAAAGCTGGTCCATCACGGTCGAGAGATCCACGCGCTGCGTCATCGGGTCAGTCTCTGCCCGTCGGCGTCCGAGGCCAAGGGGTGTGCACGCACGACGGGCCGGCACAACCGTCAGCAGGGCACCACGGCCACCGGGCCGAGCGCATGCGTGAGCGTGGTCTGTGCGACGGGGGAGAGCCCGAGCCCGAGGGACTCACCGCCCTTGCGCCGCCCGATCACGGTCAGCGCCGCGGTCGCCGAGGCCGTGACCAGAGTGCGTGCGGCGGAGCCGCCGACCGGTTCCCTGACGACCTCGACCTGCGGGTACTTCTCCCGCCAGCCGGCGGTGATTTCGGCGAGGGTCCGCTCGGCCGCACCTGCCGCTGCGTCCTGGTCGAAGACCGGGCCGCCTGACAGCATTGAGGAGAACATCGTCCAGCCATGCACGATCCGCAGTCGCGCACCGGGCCGGGAAGCGGCCGTCGCGAAGCCGAATTCCAGCACCGCTTCACTGCTCTCGTCGGCGGCCACGCCCGCGACAATGTCGGGAAACGCTTCGGCGGCCTCCCTTTCGTCCTCGTCCGACGGCCCGTTGTGGATGACGACGACGGGGCACTGGGCCATTGAGGCGGTCGCCAGACTGTTGGAGCCGAGCATCAGGGACCGGAAACCGCCCAGACCGCGCGAGCCGACGACCACCAGCGACGCATCACGGCTCAGTGAGGTGAGTGCCGCCGAGGGGAAGTCCAGCGGTGCGAGCGTCGACGGGTGCAGATCCGGAGCGATCTCGGACACCCTTCGTACGGACTGCGTGAGCAGTTCCTCAGCCTCGCGCTGCTGTGTCTCCTGACCGGTGCGCCGGTTCGGCGTCCGGGCGTGCACGATCACCAGCGGGAGCCCCCGGTGGACGGCCTCGCGGGCGGCCCAGTCGAGTGCCTCACGGCTGTGTGACGAGCCGTCGACGGCTGCGATCACGGGAAGCTGGGTGATGGTCATGATTTCCCTCCGGGTTCCGGCTGTACATGTCCCAGGCTGGTACGCGCACACGTCTTATGGCAGGGCCTTTCGGCCTCATCTGCCCGGGAAGATCCGGGCAGATGCCACCACGCGTAACATGGCGCGCCCTGACGTACTTCAACGCAGGCGTCGATCGCTCGGACGGCCGCCCGCGGCCACGCGGACGGACTCAGACCTCCGCCACGGCCCCGTGATGTCCGGCGTGGGTGGAGAGGGCGCCCGAGTAACGGCGGAGCAGAAGTACGGCTGTGGTCGCCAGGCCGGTGAGCAGGCCGAGCCAGATGCCCGGGGTTTCGAGGCCGAGCGGGTAGGCGAGGAGCCAGGAAGCGGGGAGGCCGACGGCCCAGTAGCCGATGAGTGTGATGCGGAAACCGCTCCTGGTGTCGTCGAGACCCCGCAGGAGTCCGACGCCGATGTTCTGCGCGCAGTCGAAGAACTGCAGGAAAGCAGTGACTGTGAGCAGCTGCGTGGCGATGGTGAGCGCCCGGTCGGAGTCGGCGGAGCCGGAGTCCAGGAACGGCTCCAGGACCAGCTGCGGCAGAGTGAGGTAGACGACGCCGACGACGGACATCACGGCTGCGGCGCACGCGAGCGCGGTGTTCTTGATCCGGCGGGCGTCCTCGTGGCGGCCCAGGGCGAGTTCGCGGCTGACGTTGATCGAGGCTGCGTGGGAGAGGCCGACGGCGACCTGGAAGACGATGTAGACGAGCTGGTTGACCGCGGTGTGCGCGGCGAGCGCGGCAGGTCCGAACGACCCGGCCATCAGCGCGGTGATGGAGAAGAAACCGGCTTCTGAGCCGTAGGTGGCCGCGATCGGAATCCCGAGCCCGATGAGCCGCTTGACGGTGGCAGGATCGGACTTGGTGAAGTTCAGGGTGAGCAGCGGCCCCAGCTCGCTGTCCCTCCTTGCCGCTGCGTACAGGGCGAGAAAGGACAGGAAGTAGATGCTGGAGGTGGCGACGCCGATGCCGGTCAGGCCGAGGCGGGGCAGCCCGAAGTTCCCGTGGATCAGAACCCAGTTCAGGCCTGCGTTGACGGCGATGGAGGCTACGGTGATTTGCAGCAGCGCCTGCGGCCGCCGCATGCCGACGGTGAATTGCCGAATGGCCTGGAACCACAAGCAGGGCAGCAGTCCGGGGGCGAGCGCCATCAACATCGTCCGGGCCCGGTCGACGACCGCGGCGTCCTGCCCGAGCCAGGTCAGGGCCTGACCGATGAGGACCATCAGCACGGCCCCGACCAGGCCCGCGAGCGTGGCCACCGCCATGCTCGCGCGGACGATTCCGCGGACCTCCTCTCGCGCTTCCCGAGACGCGAGTTCACGGTCATTGCCCGCGGTGGCTGCCGCCTTCTCGGTGCGGGCTGCAGCGGCGGCAACCCGGTTGCCGACGGAGGTGACCAGGCCGACGCCCATGGTGCGCAGTTGATTGAAGATGACGATGGCCAGACCGCCGGCCGCCAGTTCCCGTGTGCCGAGCAGGCCCATCATCACCGTGTCGGTGGTGGTCAGGGCGACCTGTGCGAGCTGAGTGAGGATCAGCGGGACGGCGAGGGTGGCCAGGGCCCGGCTGTCGCGGAGGAGTGTGGTCGGCATGGAGGTCATCGGTTCCTGCGGAGTTCGGTGAAGGTCTCGTCGATGTCCCGTTCCGCTCCGGGGGAGCGGAGGTCGCGGGCTTGAGTCGGCTCGACATCGAGTGCCTCCGCCGGGTGCGTACCTCCGTCGTCGACGAGGGCGACCCTAGCCGCACCCGGGCCGGAGACGGTCATGCGGGTCGGTGCTCCTGTGCGGGGGGTGGTCGTGACACGGAAAAGAATGCTATTAGGGTAGGCAACCCTAAGCCAATCTTTCGTTGCTTCACATGGATCGAGGACGTACGTGAACTTCAACAGGCGCCAAGTGCTCTGGGCCGGCGGGGCGATAGGCGCCGCGGCGCTGTTGGCCGCGTGTTCGGGGGGCGGCGACTCCACCACGTCCAAGCCGGCGGCAGCCGGGGGCAAGCCCAAGAAGGGCGGCACGCTTCGTATCGGCGCCCTCGGCCGGGCCGGTGCGATCACCCGCGACCCTCACGGTACCCAGGGCAATGAAAGCGACTACCTGGTCATCGCTCTGGTCTACGACACACTGGCCATGCCGGGCGCCAAGACCAACACCGTGCCGCGGCTCGCCGCCTCGTGGGAGCCGTCGAAGGACCTGAAGACCTGGCGCTTCAAGCTGGCCGAGGGCGCCACGTTCCACGACGGCACCCCGGTCACCGCCGATGACGTCGTCTGGTCATTGCGCCGTCTGCGCAACACCCCGTCCGGTGCGGCTCGCCTGCCCGGCATCAAGGCGGAGAACATCACGGCCGACGGTACCGACACCGTCGTACTCGTCTCCGACTACGCCAACGCCGAACTGCCGCTCCTGACGCGTCTTGCGACATTCGTCATGAAGAAGGACACCTCCGACAAGGCGGTGGACAAGGCGCCGGGCACCGGCCCGTTCAAGCTCGACTGGTACCGCGGTGGCAATGCGCGTCTCGTGCGCAACGAAAAGTGGTACGGCGGCACGGTGTACCTCGACGCCATCGAGGTCACGATGTTCGAGACGCCTCAGGCGATGGCCAACGCCCTTCTCGCCGGGCAGATCGACGTGGCCTCCAACGTGGGCGCCGTCGCCGCCCGGACCGCGGAGTCCCGCAAGGACATCCAAGTCGTTCGCCGCCCCGACGACATGTCGATGCCCATCGTGATGCGTGCCGGAAGCGGGCCGTTCTCCGACGTACGCGTCCGCGAAGCGCTGCGGCTGGTCGTCGACCGCGAGGCCATGGTCAAGCAGGTCCTCTCCGGTTACGGCACCGTCGCCAACGACATCATGGGTACCGGCGACCCGAACTACGCCAAGGACATTCCGCAGCGCAAGCGGGACCTGGCCAAGGCCAAGCAGCTGCTGGCCGAGGCGGAGTTCGACTTCTCGAAGACGTACGACCTGGTGACCACCGAGGACATCTCCGGCCTCGCCGAATCCGCGACACTGTTCGCCTCCCAGGCCAGGGAGGCGGGCATCAAGATCAAGGTCGTCAAGCAGGAGTCCGGGGCCTTCTACGAGAAGACCTGGCTCAAGGGCGACCTGTACACCACGTACTGGGGCACCAACGACTCCGTGGTGTTCTTCGCCTCCAAGACGCTGGTCAGCGAGGCCGGACAGAACGAAGCGGCCTGGGCCGACAAGGAGTTCGACGCCTCCTACCGCAAGGTCATCGCCACTGCGGACGAGAAGGCGCGGGCAGCCGTTCTGCGCGAGCTTCAGCAGATCGAGTTCGACCGGTCCGGCTACCTGCTGTGGGGCATGGCCGACGGCATCGACCTCGCCGCTTCAAAGGTCCGAGACCTGCCCGAACTCGCCGGTTACGGACGCGTCCAGCTCGAGAACGTGTGGCTGAGTTGAGCCGGACGGCCGAACACAGCGTGGTGGTCGGCACCCCCGGCACGGGGCCGGCCTCCATGCCACGCCGCGCCCTCCTGCTCCTCGGCCGCATCGCAGCGGTCGTGGGGCGGCGGATGCTCATGCTCGCCGTGCTCCTCGCCGCGGTGTTCGCCGCCGTGGAGCTGCTGCCCGGCGACGCCGCCACCGCGACCTCCGAACGCGGCGACAGCGCAGCCGACGTTGCGTCGCGACGCCATCTGCTGGGCTTGGACCGGCCGGTATGGGAACGCTTCTGGGACTGGATGACGGCACTGCCGACCGGGGACCTGGGAACCTCCGCCCGCGGCGAGAAGGTCACCAGCCTGCTCGCCGACCCGTTTCCCAACACCCTGCTGCTGGCGGCGAGCGCGTTCTTCCTCACCGTAGCGGCGTCTCTCGCCCTGGGCTGCTGGGCGGCGGCCCGGCCGGGCCGCCCGGTCGACCGGATCATCGGACACGCGGCCACCTCCGCGTTCGCGGTGCCCGAGTTCGTGATCTCCGTGGGCCTGCTGCTCGTCCTGTCCCTGTGGACGGGGTGGCTGCCCGCCGTCACGCTCACCGGCGCCGATGGCGACCCCGCCACCTGGACCATGCTGATCATGCCGGTCCTGGCCCTCGTCATCCCACAAACGGGTTGGAACACCCGCATCGTGCGCGGCGCGCTCGCCGACCAGGCTGCCACCCCGCACGTGGAGGCCGCCCACTTCGACGGCCTTCCGATACGCCAGGTCGTGCTGCGCCACGCGCTGCCCGGCGCGATACCGGTCATCGCCACGGGCATCGCCACCTCCACCGGCATGCTCCTGGGCGGCACCGTTGTCGTGGAAACGCTCTTCAACTACCCGGGGATCGGCACCGTGCTGGCCAACGCCGTGGCCGCCCGCGACACCCCGCTGATTGCCGGCGTCGTGGTCTGCGCCGGTACCGCCATCACTCTCGTCCTGCTTGCCGCCGACCTGATCCGCGCTCGTATCCTCGGAGCACGCCCATGAGCGCCGTCACCACCGCGACCTCGCGTCCGGGCCGCACCCGTCGGCGCGCCCTGCCACGCGTCGTACCCGGCTTGCTGCTCGTCATCCTGGCCCTGGCCGGACCTTTCCTGGCCGCCCACCCCATCGACAAGCCCGTAACGGCCCCCTACGCCCGGGCCGGTGCCGACGCGGTCCTGGGTGGGGACCAACTCGGGCGTGATGTCCTGAGCCGTCTCCTCCACGGCGGTAGCGCCCTCATCGGCAGCGCCCTTCTGGTCGCCGTCGTCGTCACCGTGCTGGCCGCCCTGCTGGGCTGCTGTGCCGCGCTTCGCCCCGCCCTGGGCCGCGCCGTCGAGCGAACGGCCGACGTATTCATCCTGCTCCCGCCCGTGCTGGGCATCATGCTGATCGCCCTGGCCTGGCCCGGCGGCGGACGATGGGCCGTCATCAGCGCCGCCGTCGTCCTCGGCACCCCCTACGCCGTACGCATCGTCGCCAGCGCTGCCGCGCCCCTCGCCGGCTCCGGGTATATCGAAGCGGCAACAGCCCGCGGAGAGAAGCTCTGGTACGTCGCGGCACGGGAGCTGCTGCCCAACCTCCGCGCCACCGTCCTCGCCCTGTTCGGCCTGCGCTTCGTCGAAGCCGTCTATGTCATCTCCATGGCCGGCTTCCTCCAGATCGGTCCGCAACCCCCGGCCGCGGACTGGGCCCTGATGATCCGCGAGAACGCACCGGGCATCCTCCTGAACCCATGGGGAGTGATCGCCCCCAGCCTGGCCATCGCCGCTCTCGCCATCAGCGCCAACCTCGCCTCGGCTTTCCTCATCCCCCGCTCCGTACCCAAGGAGGTCACCAGCTCATGAGCCAAGCCCCTCACGCGGCCGCCCCCCGGGACGCTCCGGGTGGGCAGCCGAACCGGGCACAGCCCGGAGCCGACGTGCCCCTGGCAAGCGTCACCGACCTCGAAATACGCGTCCCCGACGGCCCCGTCCTGCTCCGGTCCGCCGGCCTGAACATCCGCGCCGGGCAGATCACAGCCCTGACAGGGGCCTCGGGGTCGGGCAAGACGACGCTGCTACGTGCGCTCCTCGGCCACGTTCCGGCCGGTGCCGCCATCACCGCCGGAACCCTGAACGTCCTCGGTCACCACGTACCCAGCCTGTCAGCGGCAGACCTGCGCGAGTTGCGACGCACCCGGATCGCTTACGTGGGACAGGATCCCGGATCCGCACTCAACCCCCGCATGAGGATCCGTCGCGTCGTTGCCGAGACCGCCATCGACAGCAGTGAGCAGGCCGTCCTCGCCCTGTTGCGCGAATGCCTGCTGCCCATCGACGGCGGACTGCCCGACCGCCGGCCTACCGACATCTCGGGCGGTCAGCAACGCCGCGTCGCCCTCGCCCGCGCGCTGGCCCGGTCCCCCGAGATCCTCCTTCTCGACGAGCCCACCGCCGGACTCGACAAGACGCTGCGCGACGAGATCGCCACCCTGTTGCGCTCCGTCGCCACCAGCCGAGACCTGGCCATCGTCATGGCCTGCCACGATCCCGGACTCGTCGAAGCCTGCGCCGACCATGTCGTCCACCTCTGCGCACCCGGGCAAACCCCTGCGCAGGCCCGCGTCCCCGCGCCGCGGCCGGCCCGGTCCGACCGGAGACCCGCCGGGGAGGGGATCACCGCGCGAGGTGTAAGCGTCGCCTTCCGCCACCGAGGCGGTATCCGACATGCGCTTGAGGCCGTGGACTTCACCGCACCGCCCGGGTCCGCCACCGGCATCGTCGGGCCGTCCGGGTCCGGCAAGACGACCCTGCTGCGCGTTCTGGCAGGCCTGCACAGGCCCGACGCCGGCGCCCTCGCCCTTCACGGCCAAGCCCTCGGAGTCACGGCCCGCAGTCGCCGGCGCGAACACCACCGGCGCATCCAGCTCGTGCCTCAGAACCCCCTGGGCACACTCAACCCCTCGCGCACCGTGGGTGCCGCACTCGCCCGCCCGCTACGGCTCCACCGCACCGTGGCCAAGGGCCACGTGCCGGCCCGGGTGGCGGACCTCCTGGCGCAGGTCGGACTTCCCGCCGACTTCGCGGACCGCTATCCCGCCGAACTGTCCGGCGGACAGCGCCAGCGTGTCGCCATCGCCCGGGCGTTGGCCACCGAACCCGACTTCCTGCTCTGCGACGAGATCACCTCGGCCCTGGACCCGGAGACGGCCGTCAGCATCATGGAGCTCCTGCAACACCTGCGTACCGCCCGCAATATGGCCATCGCAGTGGTCAGCCACCAACTCCACCTGATCGCCTCCTACACCGAGGCGGTGCACCTGCTGGAGGGCGGCCGGCTGACCGCGTACGGCCCGACGGCGACGCTGCTGAAGGAAGTGTGAGAGACCCAGTTGTCACTTCTCGGCGAGAACGTGTGAGGCACCGACGGCGGCGGCGTACGGGAGAGGGTGAGAATTCTGTACTCCGGGGGCGTAGGGCGACCGCCTCCGCGGGTACGACGCCCGCCGGGCGCAGACCGAGGGATGCATCGGGCCGTGGAGAACCGGTCCGCAGTCTCGACGATCGTGACGGAGCCGGTGGGCGCCGGCCCGCTGCTCCTCATCACAAGGTGGCGGAACCTGCGTCCGATCGAAGCGCTTTGTTACGCGACAGGAGCGGAGCTCGTCGTCGCGGGGCTGCTTCACCTGGTCGTCCTCGCAGTCGACGGCGGTCCCTGAGGCGGTCCGGTGTCCTGGCGCAAGCCGGTCACCTTCGGGCTCTCCTTCGGCCTGACACTCGTCGCGGTCACCTGGGGCGGTCGCCTCGTTCGCGCGGCGTCCACAGGGGCCCGCCGGGATGGCTCTCGCTCTGCGGTCGGGCTGGGCGATCCTCCTTGTCGGGCTGCTGTCGGGCGTGGCCGTGATCGCCCGCGGTGGCTTCGTTGATCTCTGAGGACAGCGTTTGTCGACGGGTTTCGGAGTCAGTTGGCGATCAACGGGCTCGTGAAGGTCGAGGAGAAATGACGGCACTAGTGGCCGCGGGCGTGGGACGGCCAGCCGCCCGTCCGGGCGGCTGGCCGTCGAGCAGCAGAAGTGAAATTCAGCGCCGGATTGTCAGACTAATGACGTCGCCTCTTGGGCCGCCACGGCGAGCTCCAGCTCAGCAGGCATGCGAATCCGCTCGGTGCTGCTGAAGTATCTGCGCGCTCCAGGTGTCCACCGCGGGACTGCGGCGGTAGAAGACGTTCGGCTGCACCGGGTCGCACGTCACCAGCAGAATGTCTCCCTGGTCGAGCACAACCTTCCGCTGGACTTGTGTGGAGCGGCGTCTGCGGGACCGCATGACCTCAAGGTGCAGCGAGTGCGGACCTGGGGGCAAAGGGATGAATCGAACCTTCCTGATGCTGGTTCGACCCACGCTGCAGAGGTAACGCCCACTTTCGGTGACGGACACCAGGCACCACTTGGGTGACATGCTGCGGGGAGGGTCGCGCAGGTCAACCTGGAACAGCAGCCCGGTCCGGCCTCGGCGGCGGGCTCTGTGGATCAGATAGCGACAGCGCCACTTCAACCGGCCGTCGAAGTCGCTGTTCACCTGCACCGCAATGTCCCCCACGCTGCCCCCATCCGCGAGCCGACCAAGTCCCCCCGGCCGCCCCAGGCTGGCACGGGTAGGCAAGATCCAGAAGAGCCGTGACCGGCAGAATGGGTGGGCAGAAGCCTGCCGGAGAGCAGCGGTGACACGACTCAGCCGACCCCAACGCTCACGACAAGTCAACCGGCCTTGGCTGCTTCTTCCGTTCGGGCTCGGGTGCTGGCGAGGCGGTAGGAGTCGGTGCCGGTTTCGATGATGGTGCCGTTGAAGGTGAGGCGGTCGACGATGGCCGCGCAGAGTCGGGGGTCGGTGAAGGTCTTGGTCCAGCCGCCGAAGGACTCGTTCGAGGCGACGCACCGGTGCGGGCCGTGAGGCTTCCGGCCCGCTGCGATTGTCAGTGCCGGATGCGATCCTGCCCCCATGGACGAGCTGATGCGGCAGCGGCGCGTGTACGGCGCCGACCATGACGATCCCGATCCGGGGCCCCAGCCAGGTCACTCCTACCGGGAGTTGGTGGGCGGCCCGCTCGACGGGCTGCTCCTCGATGTGACCGGCTGGACGGAGACGGCACTGCGCGAGGGGGCGGCGCTGAACACGGAGATCGGGCGGTTCGGCCCGGGCGGCCGAGCGGAGTACGGACCCAGGGACGGCGACTTCGACCGGTGGGACTGGCAGGGCGACATACCCTGACCCTCACCGCCACGCCACTTCGTCGAGGTGGTGTGGCGGTGGCCGGCACCGAGCCCGCTGCGCAGCGCGCGATGAATGAGACCTGCCAGGACTAATCGGCTGAATCGCTCGATACTGGAACCATGGCACAGAAGACGTCTCGACCGCACGCCCCGCCGACCCTCTCCGTCAAGGGCCGGGACGTACGGATACGCACCGTCGGGATCGTGGTACTGATCGGTCTCGCGATCTGGTTCATCGCCGCGAACACCGAATCGGTCGGCATCCGGCTGTGGGTACCCACCGTCACCCTGCCGCTCTGGGCGGTACTGACCGTGACGCTGCTGGTCGGGCTGGTGACAGGCGGACTGCTGGCCCACCGCAGGGCGAAGCGCTGAGCCGGCGGACGAGGAGCCGGCTCCCGGGCCTCGTGGGAACGCGTACACAGCGCTGGCCCGCCGACTCGCCCGCGTGCGGGCTAAGCACCCCTGCCGTCACCAGCGGGAACAGGAGCAGCCCGAGAAGCACGCGGTAGATGACGAACGGCATCCGTCGTCGGCCCATCAGGGCCGCAGGGCGATCAGGGCGAGCCAGGTTCGATCGGCCCGAACGGATCCGTGGACCCGAGCGGCAGCCCTGGTGCCGACGGTGAAGACGGCGCTGCCGGCGTCGGCTCTCCAGGCCCCACGGGTGCCCCAGGCGCGGACGGCCGGTCCGTCATCGGCCCGAAGGGAGACAGCGGTCCTGCCGGCCCGCCAGGCGCGGGCGGCAAGAACGGTAAGGACGGCGCCGACGGGCAGACCTGTCCGGACGGTTACTCTCTCCAGGTCCCACCGGATGATCCGGATGCCCTGGTGTGCCGCCGGACTGGTGCCGAGACGCCGTCCCCGGACCAGTCACGCAACCTGCTCGGCCTGGGGGCTCTCACAGCTAACGCCATGTACAGGAGACTTGATGGCTGAAATTCCGCCGCGGCAGACACAGCGGCGCCTCGACGACAGCGCCGCCGACATGGGGACGCTCGTCGACCTCGGAATCGTCGAGGAGCAGCCGAAGCCGCAGTACGCCGGGCTGTTCCTCGAGCCCGACATCCCGCCGGCCGCAGAGGACGCCGCTTGAGCACGGATGCCCCCGCTGCCCATTCTGGGTGGCGGGGGCATCGTCGTGTCTGAGACCAGCGGCTGCAGCAGCGCTGATTGCTGATTACGGACAGGTCTCCTCAAATTTGACCGCGGTGAATTCGACCGGCTGTCCGCGCAGCGCGACCCTGGGCTCGGGGACTGGGTGCAGACCTGCCAGTTGCTCTCCATCAGCACCATGCGGTCTCCGGTCGCGTACCACTGTGATCGAGGTACCCGAGTCGAGGGCGCCGCGGGCCGCGTTCACGGACTTGCCTGCCAGATTCGATCGCCGGAACCAGGCGCTGGGGTCTGCGGCGTGGTCCCGTGAAGCCGACGACGAAGGCATCCTCGGTTGCGGCATGTCGGACCTTCACCCTTCTCCGCACCGACCGCGCCCGTGGTAGGGGACGAAGGTGGTTCAGCGCAGAGCAATGAGTCCTGCGTCCGTCGGTCTGAAGCCGCAGGCGTCGAAGTAGAAGGGGCGCAAGTGCTCTTCGAAATCAACGTGAAGCCACTCGCAGTTCGCCGAACGGGCTCCTCGGGCTGCTGCGGCCACGAGTTCGGTTCCGCCGCCGGTCTTGCGCAGGTCCTGAGCGACCATCGTGTCGAGGATGAAGGCATGGGCGCCGCCATCCCAGGCGACGTTGACAAAGCCCACCAGCCTGTCGGCCTTTCGTGCGCAGACCCAGCCGAGGCTGTGACGATGCACTTGTGCGTGCCGGTCGGTGAGCGTTTGGCCGTGCCCGAACGCCTCCGCATGAAGTACGTTGAGGTCTGTGTTGTCGAAGTCACCGCGCCACTCATACGTGATCGTCATGGCCGCATCGTAGGTCGCGGGGCATCTGGACTCGCCCCTTATCGGTGTCCTGCCGCCGCTCATCCGCCATCTCGTGCGTGAGGCAGGTCGGGCATTCCCAGGGAGCTCAACGCCTGCGGAGGCCCCCACGACTTCGTCCCGGATCTTGCCGAGTCGGCCCTTCCGGTCGTACGGGAGATCTACGGTGACCTGCCCCGAACCACCGCCGGATCCTTCGCTCCGCCACAGTCAGTGCCCGAAGATGCGAGCGCTCTCGACCGTCTGGCCGCCTACCTTGGCCGCACCGTCTCCTGACAGACCAGCAGTCCCAGCGCGAGAGCATCGGCCGAGTTCTGGGGCAGGGACCGCAGTCCAGGGAGCGCCGCTACATCGCGGGGCGCCCTGGAGGCGAGCCTGCCACACACCCTGAAATGCGGGTGGCCCCGGCATTCGACATTGCGGGGTTGCTGCTATTCGTCGTGGAGTTCGGCTCGAACGCGGCGTGAGGGTTGGAAGCTGTAGAGGTCGAGGATGTCTGGCGGTTCGGCCAAGCCGGGGCCGCCGTTGCTGACCCAGGTGGTGATGTCTGTGGCGGCGCCGGGGTCGTTGACCTGGCCGAGCCAGACCGGGCGGCCTCCGGCCTTTCGTCCTTCGGCGGAGGGCTGGATGACGATGACGTTGGCGCGCTCGCACGCGTCGAGGCAGTCGGTGCGGCGGACGATGGCCACTGTGGCCAGCGCGGTTCGCAGGTCGGTGAGTTGGGCTTCGTGGTCGAGGTGGGGGACCTTGGCCGGGGTGCCGCAGCAGCATCCGCGGCAGACGGTGACGGTGCAGCGAGCACCGGTCGCCCTGGTTGCGGCGGCGGTGCGGCGGGTGCGTTTGCTCAAGGGACGTCCTTGTGGAGGGTGCCGGTCCAAGCGTGCTCGCGCAGGAGGCGCAGACCGTTGAGGCCGACGATGACGGTGGAGCCTTCGTGGCCGGCGACGCCGAGCGGCAGCGGGAGGGTGGCGATCAGGTCCCAGGCCACCAGTGCGGTGATGAAGATCCCGGCGATGACCAGATTCTGCACGACGAGGCGGCGGGCCTTGCGCGAGAGGGACACGATCGCGGGGATGGTGGCGAGTTCGTCGCGGACCACGACGGCGTCGGCGGTCTCCAGCGCAAGGTCGGAGCCTGCCTTGCCCATCGCGATGCCGGTGTGTGCGGCGGCCAGCGCGGGTGCGTCGTTGACGCCGTCGCCGATCATCAGTACCCGTCGGCCCTCCGCTTCCCATGCTTGGACAGCGCTCACCTTGTCTTGCGGGAGCAGCCCGGCGCGGACATCGGTGATGCCGACCTCGGCGGCGAGATGACGTGCGGCGCGTTCGTTGTCGCCGGTCAGCAAGACCGGGGCCCGGCCGGTCAGTTCGGTAAGCGTGACCACCGTCGCCTTCGCGTCCGGGCGGAGCCGGTCGGCGATGCCCAGCACCCCGACCGGGTTGCTGTCGCGCAGGACCAGGACCGCGGTGCGGCCCTCGTCTTCGAGCGCCTGCACCGCGGCGCTGATGTCCAGGCCGCCTGCAGGGGCGAGGCGGGTCGGGGAGCCGACCTGGATGGTGCGTCCGTCGATGGTGGCGGTGATGCCTGCGCCGGGGGCAGAGGTGAAATCGCTTACCTCGGCGAGGGGGAGGCTCCGCTCGCGGGCGGCCTGGACGACGGCGCGCGCCAGGGGGTGCTCGCTGGGGTGCTCGGCCGCCGC
Organism: Streptomyces sp. NBC_01224; assembly: GCF_036002945.1. NCBI lineage: Bacteria > Bacillati > Actinomycetota > Actinomycetes > Kitasatosporales > Streptomycetaceae > Streptomyces > Streptomyces sp. NBC_01224. Next base: position 7,735,271 of record NZ_CP108529.1, read on the forward strand.
CGCCAGCGCCAGCAGCCCTTCCTCGTCCAGGCCCGAACCGGGCTGGGGACGGATGTTGGTGACACGGGGGGTGCCCTCGGTCAGGGTGCCGGTCTTGTCCAGCGCCACCGCGTCGACCTGGCCCAGGCGTTCCATCACGACCGCCGACTTCGCCAGCACGCCGTGGCGGCCCCCGTTCGCGATCGCGGACAACAGCGGCGGCATCGTGGACAGCACCACCGCGCACGGTGAAGCGACGATCATGAACGTCATCGCGCGCAGAAGGGCGGGCTGAAGAGCGGAGCCGAACGCGAGCGGGATCGCGAAGACGGCCAGCGTGGCGATGACCATGCCGATCGAGTACCGCTGCTCGATCTTCTCGATGAACAGCTGTGTGGGGGCCTTGGTCTCGGAGGCTTCCTCGACCATCTTCACGATCCGGGCGATCACCGAGTCCGCCGGGTCACGCTCGACGCGGACCCGCAGGGCGCCGGTGCCATTGACGGTGCCGGCGAACACCTCGTCCCCCACCTGCTTGGCCACCGGGAGCGGTTCGCCGGTGATGGTGGCCTGGTCGACGTCGCTGGTCCCGTCGAGGACCTGGCCGTCGGCGCCGACCCGCTCGCCAGGCCGCACCAGGATGGTGTCGCCCACCGTGAGGGAGTCGGCCGGGATGCTCTCCTCCCCGCCGCCGGGCAGGAGCCGGGCCGCGGTGGTCGGCGCGAGGTCGAGCAGGCCGCGCACCGAGTCGGCGGTGCGGGCGGTCGCGACGGCCTCCAGGGCTCCGGAGGTGGCGAAGATGACGATCAGCAGTGCGCCGTCGAGGACCTGGCCGATGGCGGCGGCGCCGAGCGCCGCGACGACCATGAGCAGATCCACGTCCAAGGTCTTGTCCTTGAGGGCCTTCAGGCCCTCCCGGCCCGGCTCCCAGCCGCCGGTGACGTAGACGGCCGCATACAGGGGGATCCACAGCCAGGCCGGGGCGCCGACGAGATTCAGCGGAAGGGCGATCAGGAACAGCACCAGCGCGACCAGCGCCCACCGGGACTCCGGTAGCGCCAGGATGCGCGTACGCCGCTTCGGCGCCGCCGGACGCGGCCCGGCAGCGGCCGGTGCGGGCCGCTGGTCCAGGACTGAAGACATGACAAAACAACCCTTCACGGGCGGACGGGGCAACGCATTCACCATACAGGAACATCTGAACAGATCTTCATGTGTCGCCGCTATGATGGCTCCATGGGCCACGGAACCGACACCGCCAACACCGCCACCACCCGCGAGCGCCTTGATGCCGTCGGTACCGCCGACGTCGCCGCCACCCTCCAGGCCCTCGCCACACCCTCCCGGCTCCACATCCTGGCCCGCCTCCAGGAAGGCCCCTGCTCGGTCGGCGACCTCGCCGCCGCCGTCGACATGGAACCCTCCGCCTGCTCCCACCAGCTCCGCCTGCTGCGCAACCTCGGCCTGGTCTCCGGCGAACGCCACGGCCGCTCGATCATCTACGCCCTCTACGACAACCACGTCGCCGAACTCCTCGACCAGGCCCTCTACCACGTAGAACACCTGCGCCTGGGAATCCGCGACACTCCTGCCGCTGTCGCCGAGGAGACGTCGGCCGGGCTGTAGCGGACCGGCGCCGCAGCTAGATGCCCTCGCCGAACCAGGGGGTCTCGGAGGGCGCCACGGTCGGTGCGTACCCGGATGAGGCGGACCGGGTGCCTCCACCGTCCCGATGGATCCAAGGACACGTCCACAGCGACCTCGGCGACGATGACCGGTTCGACCAGCCGGAGTTGGAGCTGCTGTCGCGACCCCCACCCGGCGGAGAAGGCCCATCCGGTCCACGGATGACCGGCGTGGCCGGGCGGGATTTCGACTGCCAGGGCTTGGCGGGCGGCCCGGTCAAAAAACGGTGGTGCGGTCGGCGTACCGCAATTGGCCGCTCGTGTCGAAGCGTCCGAGCAGGGCCGTGGTCGGGGCGGACAGTGTGCCGGTGACCGCGCCGGTGACGGCTTCGGTGCTGTGCCGGGAACACTGGTGGAGCGTTCGTATTCGACAGACACGGTATTCGGGCAACCAGGCGGTGGCAGGATCGCCAACGGCTACCACCCCGGCCCGCTACGACTCGGCTGTGGCCCGCCTGCGGGAGAGCCCGCCGGAGGGCCACGAAGTGCTCGACGAGGATGTCGCCGAGCTCTGTCTGCTCTGGCACGTCGGCCTCAAAGTCCTGGGCCGCTACGCCTTCCGTGCCCCCGAGCCGGCCGGGGCCCTGCGACCCCGGCGCGATCCGGCTGCTTCCGGCCGGGACGAAGATGACGAGGAGTCGGAGAGCCGGAGGCGTGGCAGAGGGGCGGGCGGGCCGGCTGGTCAGTGGCTGCCGGCGAGGGCATCCGCGTACTGCTCGTCGGTCACGGGCTCCAGCCAGGTGGTGCCGTCGCCGTTTCCGTCACCGACCACGAGGGCGATGTGCGCCATGAGGTTGGTGTCGGTGGCGCCGTGCCAGTGTTCCTCGCCGACCGGGCACGTGACGGTCTCGCCGGCGCTGACCCGCACGATATTGCCGTCACGGGTGCCGACCAGGCCGACACCGTCAGCGATGTACAGGACCTGGCCCAGGGCGTGGGAGTGCCAGTTGGTGCGGGCGCCGGGGGTGAAGCGCACCAGAGCGGCGGCCAGGCGGGCCGGCTCGGTGGGGGCCTCGATCATGTTGAGGTAGACGTCGCCGGTGAAGCGCTCGGCCGGGGCCTTGAGGGTGGGGGTGTCGGTGATGTGTTCCATGACTCTTTTCCTCGATCGTCACTACGTGATGGGAGAGGGCAGATGCTGGTGAGGCTGCCGCTCTGCAGGTGGGGCCGGCGCTCAGGCAGCGTCGTCGTGGGCGAGGCAGGCGCCCAGCTCACGCGAGGCTTCGGCCTGGGCGAGCAGTTCCTTGGCCTTGGCGGTGACGGCTTCGATGGCGTCGGCGCCCGCGACGAAGCGGGCCGGGGGCTGCTCCTGGCCAGCGATCGTCAACAGGGCGGCGGCGAGCTTGGCGGGGTCGCCGGCCTGCTGCCCGTTCATGGACTCCCACACCTTTTTGGTGGCCGCAGTGCGCTCGGCGTAGTCGTCGATGGACAGCTCCGCCCACGTGGTGGAGGCATCCACCAGCAGCTCGGTGCGGAAGAAGCCCGGCTCGACGATCGTCATGCGGATGTTGAACGGCTCAACGTCGTAGCGCAGAGACTCCATGAAGCCCTCGACGCCGAATTTCGCGGCGGCGTAGGCGACGCAGAACTCCAGGCCGACGGCGCCGGCAAGGGAAGAGATGGTGATGATGTGGCCGTCGCGCTGGGCGCGCATGACGGGCAGCACGGCGCGGGTGACATTCATCGGGCCGAACAGGTTCGTCTCGATCTGCTGGCGCATCTGCGCGTCGGAGATCTCCTCGAAATAGCCCGCGTAGAAGTTGGCGGCATTGTTGACCAGCACGTCGATGCGGCCGAATCGGTCGACGGCGGCCCGAGCCGCGCTTCGCACCGCGGCCGGGTCGTTAATGTCCAGGGCCGTGGCCAGCAGGTTTTCCTGCTTGCCACCGAGCGTTTCGAAGACGCGTTCGGGCCGTCGGCCGGTGGCCACAACCCGGTGACCCGCCGAGAGGGCCTGGCGTGCGATGTCCGCACCGAGACCGCGCCCGGCACCGGTGATGAAGAAGACCTTGCTCATCAGGGGATGCTCCTTTGGATGACGGCAGAAGAACGAAGCAGGGGTCAGTCGGCGCTGCGGTCGTCGGCGATCTTCTTGAGCTGGTTGATCGCGGTCATGGCGTTGGGCCAGCCCGCGTAGAAGGCCAGGTGGGTGATGGCCTCGGACAGCTCCTCCACGCTCAGGCCGTTGTCCAGGGCAATGCCCAGGTGGTAGCCGAGCTGCTCGCTGCGGTAGAGGGCGGCCAGCACGCTCACGGTGACCAGGCTGCGGTCCCGCGGGGACAAGCCGGGGCGCTCCCATACGTCGGCGAACAGGACCTCATTGGTGACCTCGACGAGCTTGGGCGCGATTGCGGCGAGCTCCTGGGGGGCGGACTGCTTCGGCATGCGATGACTCCTTGATCAAAACGGGGCGAGCCGGCCAGGACCACTGTGTGGCGGAAGCGGGCTTGCGGCAGTCTCCGGAGCCCTGGCCCCAGTCGGTTCCAGGGGCTCCCGCCGCTGCTGACATCGAGGAAACCGCAGTTCAAAGAGGTGGAGAAGGGTCTGCCGTTACAGGTACTGACAGGACCCCCCACCCGTGCACCGTCCGGCTTAGCCTGGAATGCGTGAGTACCGAGAGCGACATCCGCGCCTTCCTGGCCTCCCGCCGCGCCAACATCACCCCGCAGCAGGCCGGGCTGCCCGCCTACGGCGGCAACCGGCGCGTGCCCGGACTGCGCCGCGAAGAAGTCGCCCTGCTGGCCGGCGTCAGCATCGACTACTACGTCCGCCTGGAGCGCGGCCACCTCGCCGGCGCCTCCGAGGAAGTCCTCGACGCCGTCGCGGACGCCCTCCAACTGGACGACGCCGAACGCGCCCACCTCTACGACCTGGCCCGCGCCGCGGCCAAACGCCCCACCCGTCGCACCAAACGCGCCCGCGGCCCACTACCTGACAGCGTCCTGCGCGTCCTGGAGTCCATGACCGACTCACCGGCCTTCATCCGCAACGGCCGCCTGGACATCATCGCCACCAACTACCTCGGCCGCGCCCTCTACTCCCCCCTGTTCACCGAGAACACGCCCCACCCCGTCAACATCGCCCGCTTCCAGTTCCTCGACCCGCACGGCCGCGACTTCTTCCCCGACTGGGACGAGTCCCTGAACACCACCGTCTCCCTGCTGCGCACCGAAGCCGGCCGCGCTCCTCACGACAGCGACCTGACCGGCCTGATCGGCGAACTCGTCACCCGCAGCGAGGAATTCCGCACCGCCTGGGCCAAGCACAACGTGCGCCTCCACCACACCGGCCGCAAGTCCTTCCGTCACCCCGCCGTCGGCGTCCTCACCCTGGACTTCAACGCCATGGAACTGCCCGCGCAGCCCGGCATGACCCTCACCGCATACACCGCCGCGCCTGGCACCCCCGACCACGACGCCCTGCAGCTTCTCGCCAGCTGGGCCGCCACCGAGAACACTTCGCCCACGGGCAGCCACGGCCCCGCCGACCGGCAGAACCGCTGAACACGGTGCTGTGATCGCCCAGCGCCTGAGGCGCGAGTTCTGCGGGAGACCCCCGGGGTGATCACGCTTCCCCGGGTCGCCCGTTGGTTCGTTCAAGATCCAGTGGAGTTCTCGTTGCCGAGTGCCCAAGCCTCGATGTCGCGGTAGTGGATCGGTCCGCGGCTACGGCCGACGTTGCTGCCGACCAGGTGCAGACGGTCGGCAGGCCATCGGCGGCCGGTGAATCCGGCGAACCCTTCGGCGATTTCTGCTGCCGAGGATCGATCTCCTCGGCGGGAACGGGCCAATGTCAGATGTGGGCGCAGGGGGCGATCCTCGAAGGCGACACCGCAGCTCTTGACCGCGGTACGCACATCGGCGGCGAGCATGTGCAGGTCATCGAGATCTCCGTCGATTCCGCTCCACACCACCCGGTCGTCGAAGTTTCCGCTGCCGCGCAGTGCCAAACAGAGTGGTTGGTGGTCCGCTGCGAGCTTGGCGAGAGGCGGGCGCAGGAGCGGGACGGTCTCGGCCGGTAGCTCCCCGAGGAACGCCAGGGTGATGTGCCAGTCCTCGATGCGGTTCCACCGCATGCGAGGGTGTGCGTCATAGGCGGGGCGCAGCTCCCGGGCCAGTTCTTCTTTCGCGTGGTCGGGCGGGGCGAGGGCGATGAACACGCGAACGGTCGCGGGCTGATTCTGTTCGTTCACACCGGACTTCGTACCGCATCCGGGTGGTTGACGCGACGGCTCAGGTAATGCGGGAGAGGCGCTCGCGGTCGCGATAAGTCCGCAGGGTGCGGAGGCGGGGCAGGTCGGACGGTGAGTCGTACATGTGTTCGAGTCCATGTCGGGCGCTTGAGTGCCATCGGTGGGCGTATGTGACTGTTCATCCTTGTTGGTGGTTGTTCACCGGAATTGGCGAGTACTCCGCGCAAGTGCTCATTCGACGTTGAGTTACGAACATCTGTGGCTATCCGGCCATGCAGGGGATGTGTGAGTGCTCCTCTTGGTCCATGGGCGGAGTGACGAAGCCGAGGATCAGCTCGGAACTCTTGCGGACTTGAGCAGTTGATCACTGCGTACTGCGAGGGCGACATTCACGACCGGCTGGTACTCGCCCCCAGCGACAACCGCGGTGCTGAGCATGACCACACGACTGCTGAAGCTGCCCTTGTCCGAACTGCGAGGGCAGTACCAGGACCTTGCCGCACACGCGCCGTCCAACCTGGACCCGGGCTGGGGAGCGATCTGGAACCTGCTGACCCGCAGATACTCGCCGTTGCTCCGCAACGAGATCAAACGGGCATTCCAATCCCGGCGGCCGCGGCAATCGGCCTTCGTCGAGTCGGTCCCGCCAGAGTGAGAAGTTGTTTCCGATCTGCGGGTTTGTCGGAGTCACCCGCCTGATCAAAGCCTGGTGACGACCCAGAAGGCCGTAAGCACCAGCGCCACCAGACAGATGGGTCAATCCGCGCCCCCCTTCCCGCTTGCTTGCCCCACCAGGTATCTTGCATCGCAGGGAACCAGGTGATTCGGCCAGGCAGGCCCGGGCGGCCGCCCAGCTGCGCAAGGGGGTCCTGGAGTACTGCGTACTCGCCCTGATGCGGGACCGCCCCGCTACGGCGTGGAACTCCTCCACGCCTTGGAGGACTCCGGCGCCCTGGCCACCAGCCAGGGCACGGTCTACCCGCTGCTCTCCCGGCTCCGCCGCGACGACCTGGTCACCACCACCTGGCAGGAGTCCGCCTCCGGACCACCCCGTCGCTACTACGCGCTCACCGACAGCGGCCGGGCCGCACTCGACGAGTTCGCCCGCGTCTGGCCCGGCTTCCGCAACGCCGTCGACACCTTCCTGACCACCCCGCGCCCCTCCACCGGAGACCTCGCATGAAGACCGCCACCGACCTTGTACGCGACTACCTCTCCGCCGTCGAGCGCGAGGCCTCCGCGCTCCCCGCCGACCGTCGCCGGGAACTCCTCGCCGACCTCGCCGAACACATCGAGGTGACGCGCGCCGAACGCCCCGATGCCGCGATCGGCGAGGTCCTGGCGGAGCTGGGGGACCCCCGCACGATCGCGGCGACGGCGCTGGCCGAGGCGGGGAACGGGGCCGCCGGGGCCCCGGCCCGGGGCGGTGTCGGTGCACCCGCCCGGCGTGGCAAGGTGCACCCCCTGGTCCCGCTCCTGATGCTCACCCTCTCGCTGCCCTTCATGATGGTCTTCCCCGACCTCCCCGGGCCGCTGTTCGGCGTCCTGTTCCGCGTCACTGGCGCGGTACTTCTCTGCACCTCGGTGCACTGGGCCGCCGTCCAGAAGACCACCGGCGTACTGCTTGCCGCCGTCCTGCCGAGTGTCATCATCGCCACCTGGAACCTGTCCAGCGGCGGCCCGGCGGGCGGCGCCCCGGCCCTCCTGGCCAACCTGGTGATGCTCGCCCTGCTGGCCGGTACGGCAGCATGGCTCTGGCGGGTCCGCCGCGCCTGAGACGTTGTCTCCGGTCTGCGGGTTTGTCAAGAGGCGTTGGGCGACGGCAGCCGTCTGTGCGTGCGCTGCGACGAGCCTGCGAGAGCGACCGGGGGTGTCGACACGCCCGGGCACCGGGAGACTTGACGGTCGCCAGTCGGTGGCGTGGCCCGTGCCCTTGACGAGATTGCTGACAGAACCAAGTTCGGCGAGCGGCGGGCCAGGGGTGAGCCGGGGCCGCCGCTCGTTCAGTGTTCGGGGCGCGACGGCCGGCTATCGGGCAGCCCCACCCTTGTGGTGTCCGACCGAGGTCAGCGCGCGTCCGCCTGGGGATCCAGGCTGAGCAACTCCGGGGTCAGCCCGAGCAGGGGAGCCCCCATTTTCTGCGGCGTTGTCGTCGGTTGCCTACGCTCCGCGTTGTCGCCCTCCTCGGCATGCATCTCGTCGCGCCGGCCCCCGCTCACCAGCACAAAAGGCGAGCGGGTCCCCTGACGCGGCCCGATCCGCCAGACGGGCCCCAGCTGATCCCGGTATGCGCCCGCATCGGATTTCAGCGCCGCGCCAGCGCCAGCACGCTCAGTCCGAACATCAGGACGCCCAGGGGGAGATGGACCGACGGTATGTGCGCGATGCCGAGCACGACCTGGACCGAGGCGAGGACAAGGAAGCCGGATGCGTGCCAGACGGGCCGGGGCGAGCCCCCGCCCGGCTTCCACGCCAGCACCGCCGCGAGCACATACAGCATCGACGCCCCGTACATCACGCGGGCTCCGGCACTGTGCAGCGTCTCTCCGTAGGACGAGGTCAGCAGCAGTCCGGCGGAGACCGCTTGAAGGAAGATGGTCAGGGTCTGCAGGGTGATCGCGATCTGCAGAAACGAGAAGCGGCGCTGTGTCGTCGCCTGGGTTGCCATGCCACGGTCCCCTTTTCCGCCCGGGGGCAGTAGATCGATAAGGTCTCACCAGCCCGACGACGCGGGCCTGCGAAAGGTAAGGCGAGGAGGCGGTCGGGAGCATGGGGACGGCTGGGACGAGCGCCGATGAGATAGCCGGTGAGCGGCGCCAACTGATCAATGTCGCCTACCGGTTGCTCGGTTCACTGGCCGAGTCCGAGGATGCCGTACAGGAGGCCTACGCGCGTTGGTACGCGCTGCCGCGAGGCCGGCAGGACGAGATCGTATCCCCCGGCGCCTGGCTGACGACGGTGACCGGCCGCATCTGCCTGGACGTGCTCGGCTCGGCGCGGGCCCGGCGTGAACGCTATGTCGGCGCGTGGTTGCCCGATCCGCTGCCCGACCACGCCGAGTGGGACCACGGTCATGGCACCGACCCCGCCGACCAGATGGTCCTGGACGAATCGGTGACCATGGCCTTCCTCGTCGTCCTGGAGTCGATGACACCCGCCGAGCGGGTGGCGTTCGTCCTGCACGACGTCTTCCGGTACCCCTTCGCCGAGATCGCCGACATCCTCGGCCGGACCCCTGCGGCCTGCAAGCAGCTCGCGGCCTCCGCCCGGCGGCGGGTGCGCGTCGCGCGGGCTCCGGTGACGGCGGCCGGGCAGGCCGACGTGGTGCGGCATGTCAAAGAGGCATGGGAGACCAGGGACATCGCGGCCCTCGTCGACCTCCTCGACCCGGCCGCCGTGATGACCGCCGACGGTGGCGGCATGGTCGGTACCGTCCTACGCCCGATCGAAGGCGGTGCGCGCATTGCCCAGTACATGGTCGCCATCGCCGACAAGGCTCCCGGGCTCGAACTCCTGGAGCGGTCGGTCAACGGTGTGCCGGGCCTGGTGGCCCAGCGTGCCGGCGCCGTCATGACCGTAGCCTCGTTCGATGTCGCCGACGGCCGCGTCACCCGGATCTGGGCGGTCCGCAATCCGGAGAAGCTGCGGCCGTGGGTGCGGGACGGCTAGGCCGTGACCGGTGAGTCGTGCAGACTGGGTGGACGCCGATCACGACTCGTGCAACACCAGGGCCGACGTGCTCATTTCGGAATCTCGCATCCCTGCGACCGTCGAGGCCGGCTGCAAGGTGCCCGCGGGGGAGTGGTACTCGTACTACGACGGCATCACCGTCACCGCACCGAGTGGCCTGGATATTGACCGCATGGTCCCGCTAGCTGAGGCGTGTGACAGCAAGTAGGCGGAGTTGTCTTGCCTGAATCAATATCGCACTGGTTAGGCACGGTTGTGACCTGGCTGAAGTGCCGTAGGTAGCCACTCGTTCGTGTGACGTCGGGGGTCTGGCCTCGGCTGATGGCAAGTCAACGCCACGATGTTGCATCGGATGCAATCGTGGGGTGGTCGTGCGGACTGTGGATGTGCCGGGGGCGTTTCGGCTGGTCGTGCCGGGAAATGTGCGGGCGTTGGACCCTGCGCCGACGATGTTCGAGGCGATGTTGCGGGGGTGGGAGAAGCAGCAGTAGCAGAGCAGACTGTTGGCGAGGAAGACGATCGGCTGAGCCTGGTGCGCCGGTTCGCGGTGTTCACGGCGACGTATCCGTGGGAGTGGACGCCGGAGGACGTCGAGGCGTACTTCTCACGCCAGTTGTCGGGCGACTCTCCGCTGGCGCACTCAACGGTGCGTGGTCAGCAAGGCGACCTCCAGATGTTCTGCGCTTTCATCGTCGATGGCCGGTACGGGTGGGCCACCGCCTGCGAGGAGGCGTTCGGGCAGGTCCCGGCACAGGTCTGCCACGACTGGAACACCGCCGACCACGTGACGAGTTCGAGGGCCGTCCGGGGCGGCGCGCGCTGACCTACGACGAGTTGCAGGCGCTCTTCGACGCTGCCGACGACCTGGTCGAGCAGAAGCGCAAGCGCCGCCGCAAGGGTGTCCTGGCCGCGTGGCGGGACGAGGTGATGCTCAAGCAGGTCTATGCGTACGGCACCCGGCGGCGTGAGACATCGATGCTGGACCTGCAGGACCTGCGGCACAACCGTCGGGCGAAGGACTACGGGCGGTTCGGCGCGCCGGAGGTGCGGTTTGGCAAGGCCTCGCGCGGCAGCCCGCCCAAGCGACGCACGGTACTCACAGCGCCGGAGGTCGACTGGATCGTCCCCGTTCCCGAAGCGTGGGTGGACGAGGTACGGGCCGGCTTCTCGCCGGGCGGCCATCCGGCGCTGTGGATGACCGAGCGGTGCGGACGACTCGGAGTGCGGCGCTTGGACGAGGTGTTCGCAGCCGTTCGTGCGCACGCCGGGCTGCCGGAAGAGCTGGAGCTGCACTGCCTGCGGCACACCTACATCACGCACCTGATCGAGTTCGGGTATCCCGAGAGGTTCGTCCAGGAGCAGGTCGGCCATGCTTACGCGTCGACAACGGCGTTGTACACGTGGGTGTCGGACGAGTACCGCAACCGGCTGATGGAGGCGTCGTTGCGGCGCCGAACGGAACGTACGGGCGCAAGGGAGGTGGGCGTGCGGTGATGAGGAGGATGGGGTTCGAGTGGAATCTGCGCCGGCTGATGGCCGAGCGGGACATGTACCAGACGACGGACCTGGTGCCGCACCTGGCCGAGTACGGGGTGTACCTGTCACGTGAGCAGGTGTTCCGGCTGGTCACGCAGCCTCCGCAGCGGCTTTCGATGGACACGCTGGCCGCGTTGTGCGGGATCCTGGACTGCTCGCCGACGGACCTGATCACGGTGCGGGAGGTTCGTCGGCAGGTCGCGAAGCCGACGGCGTCTGGAGAGGTCGACGGGCCGGGCGTGGCCCCGCCGGCCAGGCGGGTCCGCGTTCGGCGTCCGGAGGGCCTGTGACCCGCCGCAAAGCCCCGCCGCCGGAGTGGGCGGAGCTGGCAGTCCGCCTCACCGCGCGCCTCCCGGAGCTGCCCGAAGAGGACGCGGCCCGAATCGTCGCCGGCATGACTCCGGCCGCACGCACCCGAATTCGCGACCACCTCCGCCCTGCACTGCTCCACGCCTTGATCGCCATCCACCAGAAGGGATCTTCTCTCGCCAGAGCGTAGATCCGAAATACTCAACGACCCAGGTTGCGTTCGCAACCGGGGTCGTTGTCGAGGTGGAAAGAATATCGGCGAGCCTTCCGCGGGAAACCTCGGCGGAACATGCCCTACGGAGCCTCGTAGTCAGGATCGGATCTCGATGGCGAGTCAGACCAGGAGGCCGATGCTGGTCGCCAGCATCACCACCGCCGTTGCGCCGTGGATGCCGTAGGCGGCGCCCTTCGGCCCACCGCTGCGCAGCACGACCACCGCATCTCCGGCGGGTATCGCAGCGAGCGCCATCACGTACCAACCCAGCAGCGACGTCGTCGCGACGAGCATCAGAACGAAGACGAAGACCCCGCACGCGATCTCGCGCAAACCCTTCACGCGCAGCCAGGGCCGGAAGGCGGGGTCGTCGGCCGGTGTATCGGGAATGCCGAATCCGACGGCGGCCTGCGGCGTCGTGAAGGCGCGCCCGCCCATGAAGATGAGGGCCGCGCCGAGCAGGCCGGCGAGAACAGTGGCACTGGTGGTGAGCATCAGCTGTCCTGTCCGTTGAGGGAATCTTTTTTGACGAAGTGGTTGTCGTGGATCTCGTGCAGGTGCTCGGCGTCCCGCTCGTCCGCGGCGGCGATCCGGGCGAAGGACTCCTCTCGAGGGCCGGCGAGCACATCGATCGTCGATCCGCCGGACCCAAAGGACATCGATCGGGTTCCGGGGGCCCCCGCTGTCACGGCCCGAGTCGCGAGACGACGCCGCGCTGTCACGGGACGAGAACGATCCGGCCGCGGACGCCGCCCTTGGCCATCGCCTGGTAGGCACCGGCTGCTTCGTCGAGCGGCGCGACGGCGTGGACGCGAGCCGGCAGTTCCCCCGTCGTCACCCGTGCGAGCAATCGGGCGAGAAGCGCACCGTCGGGATGGGCGAACACGACCTCGACGGCGATGCCGCGCTCCTCGGGAAGCCGCGAGGCCGGCTGCACGCCGACGAAACGGCCACCGTCGCGCACCGCCCGTAGGGCGTGCTCCTGCAGGGCTCCGGCGTCGGCGACGGCATCCCAGCCCCGCCCGAGATCGGTGGCGAAGTCGACGCCGAGGCCCCGGACGAACGGCTCGTCGGCCGCTCGAGCCATCCCGGTCACCTGCCAGCCGCGGTCCTGGGCGAGTACGGCGACGTGCGCGCCCACCGCACCGGCCGCGCCGGTCACCAGCAAGCGCCGAGCCTCGCTCGACGCCTCACCGAGGAGGTCGACGAGCTGGGCTGCGGCGGTGGCGTTGAGCGGCACCGCCGCCGCCTCGACCAGGTCCATGCCGTCCGGAACGACGGCGACATTCGCGGCGGAGACGAGGAGGTGCTCGGCATGGGATCCGTGGTCGCGGTCGAAACCGTCGATGAACCCGGCAACACGGGTGCCGACCTGCAACTCGACGCCGGGTCCGGCCGCATCGACAGTGCCGGCGAAGTCCCAGCCGAGACCGGTGTAGTCCGGCTGGTGGACCAATCCGAGCTGGTGAAAGACGCCCCCGGCCACCCCCAGGTCGACCGGGTTGATCGCTGCGGCGGCAATCTTGACCCGGATCTCCGCCGGCCCCGGCTCAGCCACCGGGACGTCGACGGTCTCGATCGACTGGGGCCCGGACGGCACACGGACCACGGCCCGCCGGGACGTCATCTGATTCATCGCCATCTGCTCCTTCGTGGAGGCCTTGTGAGGTGGTCTTGCCATCGCTGTGGTGCAGCACCACCATGAAGGTGCCTGCTTCCCAATGGGAAGTAGGCACCTTGAGGTGCGTAAGTCACCGAACGGAAGAGATGAGTTATGCCGACCAGCACCGCGTCCCAGCGGCGGGCCGTAGCCAAAGCGGAGTACGACGCATTCCTCGCGGCATGTCCCAGCCGCCAACTCCTGGAGCGAATCTCCGACAAGTGGGTCGCCCTTGTGCTCGCCGCCCTGGGCGGGGACGGCCCGCGTCCTGGGGCTGCCTCCGGCGACGAACCGCGGCCCATGCGCTTCTCCGAGCTGTCACGCCGGATCTCGGGCGTGAGCCAGAAGATGCTGACGCAGACGTTGCGCTCACTCGAGCGCGACGGGATGGTGACCAGGACCGTGACCCCCACGGTGCCCGTCACCGTCACTTATGAGCTGACCCATCTCGGTCGCTCGCTCCAGGAAGTCATGCGGGGAATCAAGGAATGGGCGGAGGGCCACATGGAGGAGGTCCTCACCCATCGCGACGGCTACGACCACAGGCTATGCGACGCTGCCGACTGATTCGAAGAGACGTCGACCGTCGCATCTCCGTGCTTGATCGGTCGGCGGTGTCCGCCGAGGTACGGGGGGCGCGGCACGGCGGCGGCCGGCCCCAGGTCGAGGCGCGGTGACGGGCCGCCACCCAGCAGGCCCAAACCGGGCAGGGCCTCAGAACGGGGGATCGTCGTGCCAGGGGCCGTCCGACAGCTCGGGCGGCCGGGGGGTACGCCGCTGGAGGACGGCCAGGGCGTTCTCGACGAGGCCGAGGTCGATGAGGTAGCCGGCCAGGTCATGGCTGTTTGTGGAGGCGTGCTGTTCGAGGACGGCGACGGCCTCCTCGGTGCGTCCGGCGTCGGCGAGCAACTCGGCGATGTGCGGCGCCGCGTACGAGGTGGCGCCCTCGGGATGGGAGCGGGCCTGTGCGATCGCTTCGTCGACGCCGTCGCGGGCGGCGAGCAGCGGCAGCCGTATCCGGTACAGGTCCCACTCCTCCTCGCCCCTGCGGGCGGCGGCGAGCGCGTCGAGGTGCTCCAGGCCGTCCTCGGGGCGGCTCTGGTCGAGGCACAGGTCGGACAGAGTATGGAGGATCCAGTCGTCCCCGTTGCGGGCGTCGGTCTGGACGCGCATCACGTCGATCGCTTCGTTCCCCCGGCCGTGCCGGGCCAGGAGCCGCGCGAGCTGCACCGTCATGTTGCCCCGGCGAAGGGATGAGTCGCCGGTCTGCCGGTACACGGCGATCGCGCCCTCCACGTCACCGCGTTCCTCCAGCAGTTCCGCGAGGCGCTGCCCGGCGTACCCCAGCTCCTCGGTCGCCGCATAGGCGCGCATTTCCCCGGTCCGGCCGTGCCGGGCCAGCAGATCGGCCAGCTGGTCTTGGCCGTTGACCGAGGTGGCGTCCCGGGTGCGCAGCAGGTCAATCGCCTCGTCAATGCGGCCTTGGCGCTCGTGGATCGTGGCGAGCAGCCCGATCGCCGTGTCGCGATCGAGGCCTCGGCAGCACCACGGGAAGTCGGAACACCGGTGCTCGGTCCGGGCGGCGAGCAGCGCGGCGGCTTCCTCGTCGCGTCCGGCGGCGGCCGCGACGTCGACCAGCGCCACGGAGAGGGATAGCTCGCCGAGGTGCGGTCGCAGCAAGGTGAACGCCTCCTCGCCGCGACCGTGCCGGGCGAGTAGGCGCGTGTAGGACTCCAGCGCCATCGGGTGCCCGGCCTCCATGCGGACCCGGGTGATCTCGATCGCCTCGTCGACCCGGCCCCAGCCCTCCAGCAGCTCGGCCGCGGCTACAACGGCCGTCCACCAGCCGGTTGCCAGGTACGGGGCGAGCACCTCCAACGCGTCGGCCTGCCGGCCCTGCTCACCCAGCAACCGCGCCCACGCCAGCGCGCAGAACCACTCCCCGCGTCCGGCCTGCAGCTCCACCATGTCGACGTGGCCGCGTTCGAGCAGCCGCGAGACTCTGTAGGCGGCGCGGGGCCGGCCGATTGGAAACAGTCATGTTCAACATCCCGGACCGCACCGCCGACCTCCTCGGTGACCAGGGCATCCGTGACGTGTTCGGGCAGGCGCTCAGAGCCGCCGGACGTTTACAGCAGAGCCAGCGCATGTACCTCGACGACGGCCCCTTCTCCGGGGCCATCCAGGTCGTCGACCAAGCCCTGCAAGACCTCGATCTCGCGACCGTGGCTGCTGACGACCGTGCCATGGTGGCCGGCGTCCGCACTCTGGCCCGGCAACTCAAGCTCACCGGCCACGCCATGGCCTACGCTCGCGAGGCGGGGGAGCCTGGTGTCGGCACCCAGGTCGCCCCCGTGGAACTGGGCTGACGTCCGGCGATCAGGCGCCCGTCATCCCGCTTCGTACCGGTGGGGCCCGGCCTCAGTGGGTGCGACTCTGCCAGTCGGGAGGCACCCGTTCGTGTGGGCCGGGCACCGTTTGCGTCTGCGGGTGCTGGTGCGGCGGTGCCAGGTTCGGGCCCTCGCTGAACATCTCCTTGGTGCGGAAGTTCCAGAACCAGTCCTCGCCCGGCTCGAAGCTCTGGATGATCGGATGCCCGGTGTCGGCGAAGTGTCGGGAGGCGTGCTGCTCCGGGGAGCTGTCACAGCAACCGACGTGTCCGCACTGGGCGCAGCGGCGCAGATGCAGCCACCAGCCCTGCGCCGCTTCACATTCCACACAGACGGTTCCGCTGGGCGGTACCGTCGGGTCGATACCCGCAATGGCCTGCGACATCAATGTCCTCCTGCCGTAGAGATAGGTCGCCGTGTCCTGATCGGCGCTACCGAGCCGCCCTTCCTCACACACCTCGGTGGCGTTGGAGCTTTCCATGTTCGGTAAAAGCGAACACATCGACCCGGATCTCACTATTGACGAGTGAACCGGTCAACTGGGAAGTGATCGGTAGAGCGGTCATCGTGGGCGAGCCCGACGATCTGCCCGTTGACGGTGACCCTCCGTCTGCCGGAGCGGGATAGGCCGTGGACGACTATCGGAACGCTCATCCCTCCAGGGTGCGACGGGCTGCTGCTCACAGCACCCCGAGCTCGGTGTCCGGTCGGCGGTGAGCGCAGGCCCGGATCCCCTCGGCGAGCGCGGCGAGGGCCTGCTCCCGGCTGACGGCCCGGTGCCGCTTCCCAATGGCGTAGCAGTGCCCAACGTGGACCTCGATGGGGCGGGCGCGGAGGCCGATGCCGAGTTCCATCACCCAGTCCGGCTGCGGCGGCTGGCGCGCTTCGCCCTGCTGCTACTCGGCTTCGCGGCGTTCCTCGTCGGCGATTCAGCGGTCGATCTGCTCGACCTGCTGCACGGCGATGCGGCGGGCGAAGCGCAGCATGACCAGGCGCGACGGATTATCGGACGTGAGTTCGATTCTAGTTCCTGTGGAGTCTGCCGCGAGCTTCGCTTACCCCTGCCACACTGGCCGTGGCCCCGCTGCGTCCCCCGTCGGCGGGGCCACCTGGCTTGCTTGGAGCAACGTCACGCAGGGCACAGCGTTCCCCGCAGCGCGGCATTCAACTGCTTGCCCTGTGCGTCCGTGAGCGGCCGGGCGTCGTTGCCGAATCGCTGCGCCGCAAGCCAATCCACCTTGTCGTCTCCACCCGCGAGCGAGGAGCGCTGGTTGCGGCGGGCATCGATGGCCTTCTCTTCGTCCTCGACGATTCGCGGGTCCACCTTCTTGATCGCGGCGAGGTATGCGGCGCGGTCGGCACCGGTCGGCACCGGTCGGCACCGGTCGGGGCGGGCGGGATGCCCGCGGCACCCACCCCTCCTCCGTGTACGGCTCGGCGAGGGCCTTGCGCTGCTCGCTTCCGTCGGTGGCTCGGGCGCCGAAAGAGGACCCAGGCCCCCCGGCTAGCCCGCCGACTCGCCCGCGTGCGGGCTCAGCACGCCTGCCGCCACCAGCGCGAACAGGAGCAGCCCGAGCAGCACGCGGTAGATGACGAACGGCATGAAGCTCTTGGTCGTGATGAACTTCATGAACCAGGCGATAACGGCATAGCCCACGCCGAATGCGATGAACGTCGCGAAGATCGTCGGACCCCACGACACATGCCCCTCGCCCGCGTCCTTGAGCTCGAAGACACCCGAGGCGAGCACCGCCGGGATCGCGAGCAGGAAGGAGTAACGGGCCGCCGCCTCGCGGGTGTACCCCATCAGCAGACCGCCACTGATGGTGGCGCCGGAGCGGGAGACACCCGGGATCAGGGCCATCGCCTGGCAGAAGCCGAAGATCAGGCCGTCCTTGACGCCGAGCTCCTTCAGCGTCTTGCGTTCCTTGGCGGCCCGGTGCCTGCCGCCTGCCTCGTCGCGAGCGGCGAGACGGTCGGCGATGCCGAGGACGATGCCCATGACGATCAGGGTGGTGGCGATCAGTCGCAGATCGCGGAAGGGCCCCTCGATCTGGTCCTTGAACGTCACGCCGAGCACACCGATGGGGATGGAGCCGACGATGACCAGCCAGCCCATCTGCGCGTCGTGGTCGCCGCGCATCGACCGGTTCATCAGCGAGCGGAACCAGGCCGAGACGATCCGGACGATGTCCTTGCGGAAGTAGATGAGGACTGCCGCCTCCGTGCCGATCTGGGTGATGGCGGTGAACGCCGCACCCGGGTCGTGCCAGCCGGCGAACGCTGCGGTGAGCCGCAGGTGTGCGCTGGAGGAGATCGGCAGGAACTCGGTCAGTCCCTGAACGAGGCCCAGGACGAACGATTCGAACCAGCTCATGGGGCTTTGGCCATCCCGGAGGTGATCGTGCATCGACCGACGGCAGTAAGGCCGTCGGCAACGTGCGCATTGCGGTCAAATGAGGGCAGGGCCGTGCCGGGCCCGGAGATCTTCGGTCGGTCGCGGGCAGGGTATCGCCCTCAGATGAACAGCGATACGCGTACCCCCGCCCCCACCCACCGCCCCGATGTCCGCTCCCACGCGTACCGGATCACTCGGCGGTGAGGCGGTGGCGCTTGCGCCAGGCGACGACGGCCGCGCCGAGCCCCGTCAGCACGATGAAGCCCATCGCGGCCAGGAACGCGGGCGACGTCGGTGACGAGGCCTCGCTGCCCGCGATGACATACGCGGCGGTGTTCGGGACCGAGCCGAGCCCGGTGGCCATCAGGAACGGCGGATACCCCATGCGCGAGACGGCCGCGCAGTAGTTGGCCGCCGCGAACGGCACACCGGGGAACAGCCGCAGCGCCAGCATCGAGCGGAAACCGTGCCGGCTCAACTGACCGTCCGCCGCCTTGAGCCAGCGCCCGCGCAGCAGCGTACGGAGCGCGTCCTGCCCGAGCACCCTGCCCAGCCCGAACGAGATGCCCGCGCCGAGCACGGTACCCGCCAGCGCAGCGGCCAGCCCCGCCTGCGAACCGAAGAGCGCACCGGCGGCGAGATTGAGCAGTGGCCGCGGTACGAAGGCCACGGTGCACACGCCGTAGGCGACACCGAACAGCACGACCGCGGCGGCGCCACCGCTCAGCTGGGCAGGCCAGCCGGTGGCGAGCAACCGTTGGGGTTCGAGGAACAGCATCGTCGCCGCGGCGGCCAGCAGCACGGCGACGAGCAGCGAGAACCGGGACCAGGGCGAGAGCAGTGCCCTCGTACAGCGCACGGCGAGGCCGCCTGTGGGCCGGGCGGCGGGGACGGGGTCGAGCATGCGGGGAGACTAACCGACGCCCGGGTGTGATCGCCGTAATGCGCACGGTACGAGCCAGGCGGCCGATATCGCTCCCGCGTGCTGCCGGTGTCCCGCGGACCAGGCATCTGCGACGGCTGGGAGGAACCCGAACTCCCGTGTCCGGCTTGAGGTGTCCGCCGGAAAACCATTCGACGTGGCCGTGCCGGTCGGCCATGATCGGACCCATGTTCCGGTACGCCTTCCTCGCAGCGCAGTCCGCAGTCGCGGACGCGCCGAAGGCTGCCGTGAACCCCGTCGCCGCAGCGGCACTTGTCGCAGCGGCAGCGTTCTCCGCTGCCGCAGCGCCCATCGGCGGCGCACGAAGCTGACCCTCCCCCGACAGTCCGGCGGACCCCGCAAGGGGAGGGTCGGCGAGGCCCTGGGGTCTTCTCTCTCAGCTTCGAATTCCAAGGAATGAGCCATGCCCAAGACGGCATACGTGCGCACCAAGCCGCACCTCAACATCGGCACCATGGGCCACGTCGACCACGGCAAGACCACCCTGACCGCCGCCATCACCAAGGTCCTCAGTGACCGCGGAACCGGCACGTTCGTCCCGTTCGACCGGATCGACCGTGCGCCGGAGGAGACCCGGCGAGGCATCACCATCAACATCGCGCACGTCGAGTACGAGACCGACACCCGTCACTACGCGCATGTCGACATGCCGGGACACGCCGACTACATCAAGAACATGGTCACCGGCGCCGCCCAGCTCGACGGGGCGATCCTCGTCGTCTCCGCGCTCGACGGGATCATGCCGCAGACCGCCGAGCACGTCCTGCTCGCCCGTCAGGTGGGTGTCGACCACATCGTCGTCGCCCTCAACAAGGCGGACGCGGGTGACCCCGAGCTGACCGACCTGGTCGAGCTGGAGGTCCGCGAGCTGCTCTCCGCGCACGGCTACGGTGGCGACGGTGTCCCTGTCGTACGGGTGTCGGGCCTGAAGGCCCTGGAGGGCGACCCGCGGTGGACCGCGGCCGTCGAGGCGCTGCTGGACGCCGTCGACACGTATGTGCCGATGCCGGTCCGCTACACCGACGCGCCGTTCCTGCTGTCGGTGGAGAACGTCCTGACCATCACCGGCCGGGGCACCGTCGTCACCGGAGCCGTCGAGCGCGGCACCGTGCGGGTCGGTGACCGGGTGTCGGTGCTGGGCCCGGACATCGAGACGGTTGTCATCGGTCTGGAGACCTTCGGGAAGCCGATGGAGTCCGCGGAGGCCGGCGACAACGTGGCCCTGCTGCTGCGCGGGGTGGAGCGTGACCGAGTGCGTCGCGGCCATGTGGTCGCGGCGCCCGGCAGTGTGACGCCGAGCCGCCGTTTCACCGCGCAGGTGTATGTCCTGTCGGCGCGGGAGGGCGGCCGGACCACCCCGGTGACCACCGGCTACCGGCCACAGTTCTACATCCGCACCGCGGACGTCGTGGGCGACGTCGACCTCGGTGCGGTGGCGGTGGCGCGCCCCGGGGACACGGTCGACCTGACCGTCGAGCTGGGCCGCGACGTCCCGCTGGAGACCGGACTCGGCTTCGCGATCCGCGAGGGCGGCCGCACCGTCGGCGCGGGCACCGTCACCGGACTGCTCTGAGCCGTGTCGCACCAGGGGCCCGCTTCCCGTACCCCACGGGAGGCGGGCCCGGTACCGTAAGCAAGACTGACGGTATGACAGACACAGCACTGGTGCTCGGTGCCGGCGGCGTCACGGGCGGCGCCTGGACGACCGGAATTCTGTACGGGCTCGCGAAGGCGGACGTGGACCTGTCCACCGCCGATCTGATCATCGGCAGTTCGGCGGGTGCGGTGGTCGGCGCGCAGCTGGCCTCCGGACTGCTCGGCCTTCCGGAACTGTACGAACTCCAGCTCGCCGATCCGCAGGGCATGACCGGCGGCAAGCTCGGCGCGCTGACGTTCCTGCGCTATGCGGGGGCCGTGCTGTCCGCACGTACCCCCGAGGCATACGGGCGGAAGCTGGCCCGGATCGCGAAGGATGCACACCTCGGCATCACGGCGGAGGAACGGCGTGCGGAGATCGCCGGCCGTCTCCTGTCGCCCGACTGGCCCGGGTGTTCCCTGCGCATCACCGCGGTCGACGCGGCCACCGGTGAACTCCACACGTTCGACAAGGACAGCGGAGTACCCCTCGTGGACGCCATCACCGCGAGCTCCGCCGTCCCGGCCGTATGGGCCGTCGCCACCTTCCAGGAACGGTCCTGGATCGACGGCGGGGTGCACTCCCCGGCCAACGCCCATCTCGCCGCAGGCTACGGGCGCGTCGTCGTCATCGCTCCGACGGCCAGTGGCAACAAGGTCATCGTCTCGCCGCGCTCGCAGGCGGCCGAGCTGGCCGCGAAGGGCGCCCGCGTGGAGGTCATCACCCCGGACGCGGCGGCGAAGAAGGCATTCGGACGCAACCCCCTCGACCCCGGCCGACGAGCCGCGGCGGCCCGTGCCGGGCTCGCCCAGTCGGCGGCGCACACCGAAGCCGTCGCCGCGGTCGTGAGCAGCTGATCGGGCACCCCACAATGGGGGAGTGAACGAGTCAATACCTGTCATCCGGGACGTGGACCAGGGCACCGCCAGACTCCTGCCCGACGTGGACCGGGACAGGGCCTGGCTGCTCACCGTCGACGGTGCACCCCAGTCGTACGTCGACCTCGACGCGCCGGACCACCTCGAATTCGAGTACGCGCGACGACTCGCCCATGTCGTGGACTGCGCCGCGGCACCGGGCGTACCGCTGGACGTACTCCATCTCGGCGGTGGTGCGCTCACCCTGCCCCGCTATGTCGCCGCGGCCAGGCCGGGCTCCCGCCAGGACGTCGCCGAGGCCGACCTCGGGCTCCTCGCCCTGGTCGCCGAGCATCTGCCGGTCCCCGACGGCAGCGGGATCACCGTGCACGGCGCGGACGCGCGCAGCCGGCTGGAACAGACCCCGCCCGGCTCCGTCGATGTCCTGATCGCGGATGTCTTCGGCGGCTCGCGAGTGCCCGCCCACCTCACCACAGTCGAGTACGCACAGGCTGCCCGCCGGGCGCTGCGCGACGGCGGAGTCTACGCCGCCAACCTCGCGGACGGCGCACCCTTCGGCTTCCTCCGCTCCCAACTGGCCACCTTCGCGGCCGTCTTCGAGGAGCTCGCACTGATCGCCGAACCGGCGGTGCTGCGCGGCCGGCGCTTCGGCAACGTCGTCCTTGTCGCGTCCCGAAGCCCTATCGACACGGCGACGCTGACCCGCCGCTGTGCCGCCGACGCCTTCCCCGCCAGGGTCGAGCACGGGCCCGCGCTGGACCGGCTCGTCAAAGCCGCCCGGCCGGTCAGGGACGGCGAGGCGGTCGCCTCACCCGAGCCGCCCGACGGAGCCTTCAGCATCGGCTGAGGCCGGTTCCTGCGCCTTGGCCGTCACCACCTCGGTGGTGACGGTGGCACGGGTCAGATTGCGTACCTCGGGTACGAACAGCACGGCGCCGGTGACCAGTACGATCAGCCCCGCGCAGCCCCACAGGGCCTCACTGCGCCCGACCAGGGCCTCCACCGGACCGGCGAGCGCGGTGGCGAGCGGCATCATCGCCACCGAGCCGAACCAGTCGTACGCCGAGACGCGCGACAGCTTCTCCTCCGGGATCTCCTGATGCATGGCCGTCATCCACGAGACCCCGAACACCTCGATGGCGGCCCCGCTGACGAACATCACCACGCAGAGCCCGGCCACCGGCAGCGGCACCGCGAGTCCCGCCGACGGCAGGGCCAGCGGGAAGACACAGAGGGTTCCGGCCAGCAGCAGCCGGCGGGGCCTCCAGCGCATCATCAAGAGCGCCCCGCCCAGCGTGCCGACCCCGAACGCGGCGAGCGCGAAGCCCCAGGGGCGGGCGCCACCGAGCTCGTCCCGCGCGACCAGCGGCCCGTACACCGACTCGGCGGCCCCCACCGCGGCGACCACCACCGAGAACTGCGCCACGATGCTCCACAGCCAGGGGCGGCCGATGAACTCCTGCCAGCCGTCCCGCAGATCGGCGAACAGGCCGCCGCCCGGTGCGCGCGACGGAATGTGGCTGACGTCCAGGAAGGCGCGCAGCGCACCCGCCACCGCGAAGGACGCGGCATCGATGGCCAGCACCCAGCCCGGGTCCATCGCCGCGATCATGGCGCCGCCGAGCGCCGCACCGCCGATCGCCGCGCCCTGCATGGACATTCGGAAGAGGGCGAAGGCGCGGCTCGCCTGCTCACGGCTGACGCTCGACATCAGCATGCCCTCGGCCGCCGGGTTGAAGAACGCCTGCCCGGTGCCGCACAACGCGGTGAGCAGCATCATCTGCCACAGCTTCGGATCGCCGGCCAGGACCAGCCAGGCGAAGGCGGCCTGCGAGACGCAGTTGAGGGCGTTCGCCGCGACCATCACCCGGTGGCGCGGCAGCCGGTCCGCGATCGCCCCGCCGATCAGCAGGAAGAGCACCAGTGGTGCGGTCCTGGCGGCGGCCACCAGACCGACGTCGCCGCCGTCACCGCCCGACTCCAGAACCGCGAACGCCGCCGCGATCAGCGCGCCATGGGTGCCCAGGCCCGTGATGATCGCGGCGGCGGTCAGCAGACGGTAATTGCGGCCGGGGCGGCTCATCAGGGGTGCGGGGGCGGAAGCGGCAGTCACCAAGGGACTATCGCCGCTGCGACCCCGCCCTGCCAAATGCTTTCCCGGAGGCGGTGAGGACGGTCAGGGTGACGGGGCGACGTCCACCAGCCGCACGGTGCTCAGGATCTGCTGGATCGTCGTGTCCGGCAGCTCGTCCTTGACGGAATCGGCTCCGTACAGGACCCAGGACGCGAAGTCGCCCTTCTTGTTCTTGAAGGTGAAGGCGATCGTCTTGCCGTCGCTGTCACACTTCTTCCGCTTCGTGACATTGGGAGCGGTGGCCGTGACGACTTGGCCGGTCAGGCCCGACTTGGTGGTGTACTGCTTGGCCGGCGTGAACTTGATGGTGCTCTGCGGCATGTGCTGCGCGTACGCGGCCCACGCCCAGGTGCCTGCCTCGCTGTGGGCGTTCTTGGCGGCGTCGGTGGCGCCCTGGGCGCCCCTGGTACCGGCACTGGCGAGGCTTATGTCTTCCGCGATGCCGTTTTTGTCGGGCTCTTTCACGCACCACTTCTTCTGGTAGAACGACGGCGCGGAGAAGCCGATGAGGGGCGAGCCGTCACCCTTCTTTTCGTCCTTGAAGAACGAGGCATGGCCCGGGCTGCCGACCTCCCAGTCGCCGGGCACGTCGAACTGTGTGCCCCACTTGGGATTGGTGACGACCTTCCAGCCCGCGATCAGGGGTTTGGCGTCCCCGTCGGTGCCGCGCGTGTTCTCCTCGGGTGAGGACGCGGAACCGGACGGCTTGGCGGGCGCCGACGAGTTCTTGTCGTCGGCGACGTCCTTGCCCTTGTTGCCGTCCTTGTTCATCACGACGACACCGG
This sequence comes from Streptomyces sp. NBC_01224, assembly GCF_036002945.1. Classification (NCBI taxonomy): domain Bacteria; kingdom Bacillati; phylum Actinomycetota; class Actinomycetes; order Kitasatosporales; family Streptomycetaceae; genus Streptomyces; species Streptomyces sp. NBC_01224. The sequence goes on from NZ_CP108529.1 coordinate 7,759,700, forward strand.
TGACCACGGCAGCCACGACGACGGCGGTGGCCGCGACGATCGCGATGGCGGTGGTCTTCGTCTTGCTGCCGTCGGGCTGCGGACCTCCGGACGGGCCGGGGACCGCGTACTGCGACACGGTCGGCTGTTGGTACGGGTTCGGCTGCGGGTAGCCGGGCTGCTGGCCCTGCTGCTGATACCCCGGCTGCTGTCCGGGCTGTCCCTGCTGCTGATATCCCGGCTGCTGATAGGGATTCGGCTGTTGGTACCCCGGCTGCTGATACGGGTTCTGATTCTGGTCCTGCGGGTTTTGCTCGCCCCCGGGCGGCTGCTGTCCTGGCCACATGGCGAGTAACGATAGAGGGGCGGTGGCCGGTCTGCTACGCCCGCCCCCGTGAGCGGACGGTGAAGGAAGCGGCCAGTGGACGAAGCATGGGGATCCGGGGATGGCCAAACCGATCTACTCGTGAGTAACATTTCGTCATGAGCGCTGAACAGATGACCGTCGGCGAGATGCTCGCCGCGACGGTTCCGATGGCCCGGACCCTCAAACTCGAGTTCCTGGAGACGACAGCCGAGCGTGCGGTGGTCCGTCTGCCGGACCAGGCCGACTACCACAACCACATCGGCGGACCCCACGCCGGCGCGATGTTCACGCTCGCGGAATCGGCGAGCGGCGCGATCGTCATCGCCGCCTTCGGCGACCAGCTGTCGCGTGCCGTGCCGCTGGCGGTGAAGGCGGAGATCGGTTACAAGAAGCTGGCCATGGGTGTTGTCACCGCGACGGCGACCCTCGGTCGCCCGGTGGCCGATGTCGTCGCCGAGCTCGACGAGGGCGAGCGGCCCGAGTTCCCCGTGATCATCGAGATCCAGCGTGCGGACGGTGCGGTGACCGGTGAGATGACGGTCATCTGGACGCTGCGTCCGAACGCCTGATACAGGACGGTTCCGTGAAGGGCCGCCACGCACCCCATGGGGGGGGCGTGGCGGCTTTTCGCGCTGTTCGGGCAGTTGGCGGGACAGGTAGCATTCCCGCCGTGCGCCGAGGAGTTGGCCGGCGGGCAACGGGACATCAGTACGGGAGGAACCGGCGTTGCACATCCAGGAATGGCTGGAGACCGTCCCCGCGGTCAGCGTTTACGTCCTGGTGGGCGTCGTCATCGGGCTGGAGAGCCTTGGAATTCCGCTGCCTGGCGAGATCGTCCTGGTCAGCGCGGCGCTGTTGGCCGCCGGGCACGATGGAATCAACCCCTGGATCCTCGGGGCCTGCGCCTCGGCGGGCGCGGTCATCGGCGACTCGGTCGGATACGCCATCGGCCGCAAGGGCGGACGGCCGCTGCTCGCCCGGCTCGGCGGGAAGTTTCCCAAGCACTTCGGCGAGAGTCAGATCGGTATGGCGGAGCGGTCGTTCCAGAAGTGGGGCATGTGGGCGGTGTTCTTCGGCCGCTTCGTCGCACTGCTGCGGATCTTCGCGGGTCCGCTGGCCGGCGTCCTGCATATGCCGTACTGGAAATTCCTGATCGCCAACCTGCTCGGCGGCATCGTCTGGGCCGGTGGTACCACGGCCGTCGTCTACTCGGTGGGAGTGGTCGCCGAGGCCTGGCTCAAGCGGTTCTCCTACCTCGGCCTGGTCGTCGCGGTACTGATCGGTGTGACCTCGATGCTGGTGCTGAAGAACCGGGCCAAGAAGGCGGCGGCACAGGGGCCGGTCGTCTCCGCGCCCGACACGGGGACCGTACCGGTGGCGGACTGACCGGGCGTACCGCCGCGACCGACTGACCGGGGACGGTGCGGGCGCGCGGAAACGGCCGACGCTTCCGTTCGTCCGACCGCCCCCACTTTGGTTCCGTCGCGTTCCGCTCAGCTCTCGTGTGCCTGGCGGTGTGCCTTGGCCAGCTCCACATAGCCCACCGCGTTGAACTTGATCCCTTCCAGCTCCTCCTCGGTCAGCTGCCGCTTGACCTTGGCGGGTACGCCGGCGACGAGCGAGCCCGGGGGCACCTGCATCCCCTGTGGGACCAGCGCCTGCGCCGCGATCAGTGAACCGGCACCGATGCGGGCACCGTTGAGAACGGTGGACCCCATGCCGACCAGAACGTCGTCCTCGACGGTGCAGCCGTGGAGTACGGCGTTGTGCCCGACCGAGACGCGTTCGCCGACCGTGACGGGGAACCCGGGGTCGACATGGACGCTGCAGTTGTCCTGGATATTGCTGTCGGCGCCGATGACGATGGGACCGCAGTCGGCACGCAGTACTGCGTGATACCAGACGCTGGAACCCGCGGCCATTGTGATCTCACCGATCACGACCGATGTCGGTGCGGTGAAGGCCTCCGCATCGATGTCCGGCTCCTTGCCGCCCATTCCCGTGATCAACGCCTGCTCTGCCATCGCCCGTTCCTCCGTGCCCCGGTGCTGTGCGGTCGCGGTCGTCCGATCGCAGCAGCTCGCTCGCCGCTGTTCGATCGCGTCAGAGGAACGGTATGCGACGGGCGGTGGAGCGCCGCCGAGTGGGGTGAACATCACAGGCCGCCGCGGTGATCACGCCGGGCGCCGCCGACTACCGTGTGCGAGTGCCCAAGAACAGGAACACGTTCTCTTCCCTCGCCGCCTGGCGGCGGCGCGCCCTGTCCCGGGCCGTCCATCGCGGCTGGCGCTGGGTGCAGGAGTCGGGCGCGGTCACTGCTGAACACCCCGGCCGGCTGCGGTTCGGCCGGATCGGCGCAGGCACCCGTCTGGCCTTCCCGCAGGGCACGGTCTTCGGGGAGTCGTGGATCGAGCTCGGCGCCCACTGCGTGATCGGTGAACAGGTCACTCTGACGGCCGGACTCATGCCCGACCTGGACCTCGGATCCGAGCCGATCCTGACCCTGGGGGACGGAGTGGTGCTCGGCCGCGGCAGCCATGTCGTCGCCGACACCAAGGTGACCATCGGCTCGGACACGTACTGCGGGCCGTATGTCTACATCACGTCCACGAACCACAGTTACGACGATCCGCACGAGCCGGTCGGCAGACAGTGGCCCCGAATGGAGCCGGTCGCCATCGGGCCGGGCTGCTGGATCGGCACCGGAGCGGTGATCCTGCCCGGGGCCACGCTCGGGCGCAACGTGGTGGTCGCCGCGGGCGCGGTGGTACGGGGTGAGGTGCCCGACCATGCGGTGGTGGCCGGTGCTCCCGCCCGTGTCGTACGCAGTTGGGATCCGGAGAAGGGCTGGCAGCCGCCGCTGCGCACCCCTGCTCCGGTGCCGATCCCGTCGGGCGTCACGCCCGAGCAGCTGCTGGCCCTGGCGGAACCGGGCGAGGCATCGGGCCCGTCCGGCGACTGATGGGCGGTAGGGCGCCGGATGCTCAGCCGGTTGCCAGCAGCACCGTGCCGACCAGGGCGAGACCGGCCCCGGCCGCCTGCACGGCGCGCAGCCGTTCCTTGAGTACTCCGCGTGCGGCCAGGGCCGTGACCACCGGATAGAGCGAGGCGAGTACGGCGGCCACGGTGACCGGGCCGTGCTGTGCGGCTATCGAGTACGTGCCGTTGGCCGCGACATCCGCGAGCCCGACGAACGCCAGGGCGGGCAGCGCGGCCAGCACCACGGCGGCCCCGCCCTCCTCCGGCAGCGGGCGTGCCCCGCGGCGCACCGATATGTACAGGGCGCTGCCGCCCACCGCGATATTGGTGAGGCGCTGGACGAAGAGGGCCAGGAACAGCCCGGTCACCGTCGTGGACGCCTCCGCGATCAGGGACATCACCGACCCGAAGCCGAACGCGGCGACCAGGGTCAGCAGCACCGCCCGGCGCTGTACCGGCGCCCCGCGCAACTGCGGACCACCGGCGAGCACGATGCCCACCACGGCGACGCCGACCCCCGCGAACTGCAGCAGTCCAGGTCGCTCCCCGACGACAATCCCGACGCTCACCGGTACGGCGACACCCAGCGATCCGAGCGGAGAGACGACGCCCATCGGGCCGAGAGCCAGGGCCTTGTAGAAGCTCAGCATCGCAACCGGTCCGACGGCGCCCGCCGCGACGGCGAACCATAGCTGCGGGCCCGCCTCGCTCCAGCCGCCGGTCGCGATCACGATGACGCCGAGCACCACGGCCGCGGCGGTCTGCGAGACGACGACCACGGTGAGCGCGGGCGTACGTCGCGTGAGCAGCCCGCCGCCGAAGTCGGCCAGTCCCCAGAGCAGGCTGGTGGCCAGGGCGAACAGTGCTGTCATTGCATGCCTCGCAGTACAGTGCGATGAACGGTTGGGTGCACCACACCGTAGTGCAGTATTTTCGACCCTGTCATCCAGAATATTGGACGGAATGTGTCTGACCTCGATCAGCTCACCCAGTCGCTCGCGCGCAATCTCAAGCGCTGGCGGGGGGAACGCGGCTTCACTCTGGACGCACTCGCCGCCCGTGCCGGGGTCAGCCGCGGAATGATCATCCAGATCGAGCAGGCCCGCACCAACCCGAGCGTCGGCACCACGGTCAAGCTCGCCGACGCGCTGGGCGTCAGCATCACGACACTGCTCGACTACGAGCAGGGCTCACCGGTCCGGCTGGTGCCCGAGAGTCAGGCGGTGCGCATGTGGTCCACGGAGGCGGGCAGTTCCACCATGCTGCTCGTCGGTACGGAGGCCAGAGGGCCGCTCGAACTCTGGTCATGGCGCCTGATGCCGGGTGACAGCAGTGCCTCCGACCCGCACCCCGAGGGCACGGTCGAGCTGCTCCACGTCACCGCGGGCGAGCTCACCCTGATCGTCGACGGAACCTCGTACTCCGTACCCGCCGGCGGGTCCGCCACGTTCGAGGCACATCATCCGCACGCCTACCGCAACGACGGCTCCGAGCCGACCGAGGTCACCATGGCGGTCTCCATCCCGCCCGTACGGTGAGACGGTCAACCGGCCGCCTTCGAGACGCTGTTAGCGTTGCGTGCATGCGCGCACCCATCGGATCCTTCGAGAATGCCTGCCCGGCGGTCGACCGCCTCGACCTGCTCACCGAGCCCGTCGCCGCAGCCGTGAGCGAAGGCTGGGGCGGGGTCCCCGCCGCGCAGATCATCCACGTCGACACGGATCCGGCCATCGCCGACACGGCGGTCTTCGTCGAGCACCACGGCGCGGAACTGCTCGACCGGTCGGCCAACTGCGTCGTGGTAGCGGGCAAGCGCGGCGGCGAAGTGACGCTGGCGGCCTGCCTGGTCCTCTCCCACTCCCGTGTCGACGTGAACGGCGCGGTCCGCAAGCACCTGGGCGCACGCAAGGCGTCCTTCGCCCCGATGGACACGGCAGTGGGTGAGACCGGCATGGAGTACGGCGGAATCACGCCGATCGGACTCCCGGCCGCTTGGCCGCTGCTGATCGATCCCGCCGTCGTCGACGAGGAATGGGTACTGATCGGCAGCGGCAGCCGGCGGGGCAAGCTGATCGTCCAGGGCAAGGCGCTGGCGGCGCTGCCGGGCGCGGTGGTCGTCGAGGGTCTGGGCGTGAGGGGCTGAGGTTCTCAGCCGTGCGCTCGGCAGAGGGCCTGAACAGGCACTCCGCCCCGATGTGACGACAGCCAGCGGGACGCGAAGTCGACGGCGTCGGTGAAGCGGAAGAGCCGACTCGTCGACGACCCCACCGGGCCGATGCGGACAGCCGCACCGTTGCCCGAGCGGGCGAAGTCCGCTCCCAGGGCCGCGAAGTCGCTGTCGTCCAGCGCGACGTCCTCGTACTCCCACCACTGGCGCCGGCCCCCGGCCGTCACCACGCAGCGATAGGTGCGTCGGGGCGGGGCGGGCACCCGGTACTCGCCGAGATGGAACGCGGTGCAGGTGTCGAACCCGGTGCCCAGCAGGAGCACTTGGGCCCGCAGGTCGTAGAGCCGGGCCAACGGGGAGTCCTCGCCGAGATGGCAGTCGGGGCGGTGGTGCGCCACCAGTTTCCGGGCCGAGGGGCCGAGCGCGGCGAAGGATGTCTGGGGGTGGACGCTGCGCGCCGCCCCCTCGGTGAGCCGCACGGCCTCCGCGAGGCGGCCCATCGACGGTGCGGCCGACGTCGCCGGGTCGAAGGGCGGCATGCTCGCCCGTACGGCATCCCGGGCCCGGTCGGTGAGACCGCGCACCCGGTCGAGGTAGTGCGGGGAGGTGTCGGAGTTCTCCGGGGTGAAGGCCGGGACGACAAGGGTGCCGTGCCCGCCGAGGGCGTCCCGTAACGCGGTGACCACCGCCCGGACCCCGCCGCTCACCGATCCCACCGCACGCATCGACGCATGCACCAGTAGGATGCCGTTCCGCTCCACTCCCAGCTCGGACAGTTGCCCCGCAAGCGCGGTTGGGCTGTGGCGGACGGTCGGCGCAGTCGTAGTACTCACAGCGGGTCATTCTCCCAGCCGGGCGCCGAGTGTGACACCACGCACATTCGGACGAGAGGCGGAGGGTGCTGCGGCTACCGGCTCAGCGCGGGAATCTCGATGGCCGGGCAGCGGTCCATGACCATGTCGACCCCGGCCGCCCGCGTGCGGTCGTACGCCTCGGTGTCGACCACGCCGAGCTGGAACCAGACCGCCTTCGCGCCCGCCGCCACCGCATCGTCGGCCACGCCGCCCGCAAGCTCACTGTTGACGAAGACGTCCACCACATCGACCGGGAACGGTATGTCGGCCAGCGAGGCGTAGCCGTCCTCGCCATGGACCCGCTCCGCCTTCGGGTGCACCGGGACCACTCGCTTGCCGAAGCGCTGAAGCACCTCGGCGACGCCGTAGGCCGCGCGCGACGGGTTGTTGGACAGGCCCACCACCGCCCAGGTCTCGCCCGTGTCCCGGAGAATCCTGCGGATCGTCTCTGCGTCTGCGTACATGACCGGGACAACGGACAGCGGCCCCGGACCATTCCCGGCCGGGGCATAGGGTGGCCGGATGCAGGAGCAGTACCGGACAGTCGCCCGAGCGGGCGTGCACGAGACCGAGATCAACAGGTCGCGCTTCATCTGCGCGCTCGCCCCCGCCGCCACCGAGCAGGAGGCGCAGGACTTCGTCGCACGCATCCGCAGGGAGCATCCGACCGCCACCCACAACTGCTTCGCCTACGTGATCGGCGCCGACGCCTCCGTGCAGAAGGCGAGCGACGACGGAGAGCCCGGTGGCACCGCGGGCGTACCCATGCTGCAGATGCTGACACGCCGTGAGATGCGGTACGTCGTCGCCGTCGTCACCCGCTACTACGGCGGCGTGAAGCTCGGTGCGGGCGGACTGATCCGGGCGTACGGGGGAGTGGTCGGGGAGGCCCTCGATGAACTCGGCACCATCACCCGGCAGCGGTTCCGCCTTGCCACGATCACCGTCGGCCATGAGCGCGCGGGCAAGCTGGAGAACGACTTGCGAGCCACCGGGCGGAGTGTCCGGGAGGTCCGCTACGCGGAGGCCGTCGTCATCGAGATCGGGTTGCCGGACGCCGATGTCGAGGGATTCCGCGGCTGGCTGGCGGACGCGACAGCCGGCGAGGCCGAGCTGGAACTGGGCGGCGAGGCGTACGGGGACGCCTGACCGGGTCCCCACGTCCCCACAGATGTCCCCGGGGCCCCGGGTGCCGCCGGCGACTGATCCGCCGCACGGGACAATGGGCGCATGACCCTACTCCTGACCAGCAGTGATCTCTTGGCCGTCCTCGATCCGGAGGCCTCGCTGAAGGCCCTGCGAGAGGGCTTCTGCCAAGCCGATTCCTCGACGGTCACCGGGCAGCGCGTGCGCACGGATCTGCCCTTCCCGGGCACGGCGACGGCCCTGATACCCGGGCTGCTGCCAGGCGTTGATGCGTACACCGTCAAGGTCAATGCCAAATTCCCCGGCGCCCGGCCGGCGCTGCGCGGTGTGATCTGTCTGCACAGCGGCCGGGACGGCGAACTCCTCGCCCTCCTCGACTCCGCCACCGTCACGGCATGGCGGACCGGACTGGCCGCCGCCCTCGGCACTCATGTCATCGCCGCTCCCGACCCTGCGGGCGAAGCGGTGCTGGGCGTCGTCGGCGCGGGCGCGCAGGCCGAGATCATGGTCCGGGGACTGCGGAGCCTGCGGACCTTCCGCGATCTCGTGGTGCACGACACCGACCCGGAACGCGCAGCGGAATTCGCTGCCCGGCACCACGGCCGGGTCCTCGGCTCCGCGACCGAAATCGCTGCGGCCACGGATGTCGTCCTGCTCTCCACCTGGTCATCCACACCCGTGCTGAGCCTTGCCGACAGCCACCCCGGACAGCACTTCACCACGCTCGGCGCCGATGAACCCGGCAAGCAGGAACTCTCCGCCGACCTGCTCGCCGCTGCCCTCCTCGTCGTCGACGACCGTGAGCAGGCCGCGGCGATGGGCGCCCTTGCCGCAGCGGGGCTGCCGGCCACCGCCGCGGACGCCACCCTCGGTGAACTGCTCGGCGGCGCGCATCCCGGCCGCACCTGCGGCACGTCCCGTTCCGTCTACGCACCCGTCGGGCTCCCCTGGCAGGACCTGGCCGTCGCCTGGGACGCGTACCGGCAGGCGGAACGGCTCTCGGTCGGAACCCGGATCGATCTTCTCGGCTGAAGGCCCCGGCGGCGGTCGGCGGTGGTGGGAGACTGTGGTCGGTGAGGAAACAGGGGCTCACCGGTGTCGACGTGGTCGGTGCAGAGAACGAAGGGCCGTGCCGGCCCGGTGTGATCACGGTGCGCGGCAGACCCGGGCCCCAGGGGCGGAGGAAGAGAACAATGCAGGTCGGAGCCGGCTCTTGAGGATTCTGCACACGTCGGACTGGCACCTGGGGCGGTCGTTCCACCGGGTCTCCCTGCTCGAAGCCCAGGCCGCGTACCTGGACCACTTGGTCGCGACGGTGCGCGAGCACGAGGTCGACGTGGTCCTCGTCGCGGGTGATGTGTACGACAGGGCCGTCCCGCCGCTGTCCGCGGTCGAGCTCTTCGACGATGCATTGCACCGGCTCGCCGCCGCCGGTGTGCCCACCGTGATGATCTCCGGGAACCATGACTCCGCACGCAGGCTGGGCGTCGGCGCAGGCCTGATCGGGCGGGCCGGAATCCATCTGCGTACCGACCCCGCCCGCTGCGCCACCCCCGTCGTCCTGCGCGACGCGTACGGCGACGTGGCGTTCTACGGACTGCCCTACCTGGAACCGGCCCTGGTGAAGGATGTCTTCAAGGCGGAGCGCGCCGGGCACGAGGCGGTGCTGACCGCAGCCATGGACCGGGTACGCGCCGACCTCGCGAGCCGCCCGGGCACCACCCGGTCCGTGGTGCTCGCCCACGCCTTCGTCGCGGGCGGCGAGCCCAGCGACAGCGAGCGCGACATCACCGTCGGCGGGGTGGCCGCCGTACCCGCCGGAGTCTTCGACGGCGTCGACTACGTGGCGCTCGGGCATCTGCACGGCTGCCAGACCGTCACCGATCGGGTCCGTTACTCGGGCTCGCCGCTCGCGTACTCCTTCTCCGAGGCCGCCCACCGCAAGACGATGTGGCTGATCGATCTCGACGCCTCGGGAACGATCGCCGCCGAGCGCATCGACTGCCCGGTGCCCCGTCCGCTCGCCAGACTCCGCGGCCGCCTCGACACCCTCATCGATGACCCCGCGCTGGAGCAGCACCAGCAATCCTGGGTGGAGGCCACGCTCACCGACCCGGTGCGCCCGGTCGAGCCCATGGCCCGCCTCGTCGAGCGGTTCCCGCACACACTCAGTCTCGTATTCGAACCCGACCGGGCCCCCGACGACCCGCTCGCCTCGTACGCACAGCGCCTCAAGGGGCGCGACGACCAGCAGATCGCGGAGGACTTCGTGGCACATGTGCGGGGCGGGTCCGCAGCGGACGAGCGGGAGCGAACGGTGCTGCGCGGCGCCTTCGACCACGTGCGGGTGGACGACAGCGTGCGCGAGGTGAACCGTTGAGACTCCACAGGCTCGGCCTCACCGCCTTCGGGCCGTTCGGCGCCACACAGGAAATCGACTTCGACGCACTCTCCTCGGCCGGGCTCTTTCTGCTGCACGGGCCGACCGGCGCCGGGAAGACCTCGGTCCTCGACGCCGTCTGCTACGGCCTCTACGGCGCGGTGCCCGGCGCACGCCAGAGCCCTGGCACCTCGCTGCGCAGCGACCACGCACCGGCAGACCTCCCCACCGAGGTCAAGCTGGAACTGACCGTCGGCGGCCGGCGCCTCGAAGTCACCCGGCGCCCCGCACAGCCCCGCCCCAAGAAGAAGGGCCACGGCTTCACGACGGAGAAGGCCCAGAGCTGGCTGCGGGAGTACGACCCCGACGACGGCTGGCAGCCGCTGAGCCGCTCGCACCAGGAGATCGGCGAGGAGATCACCCAGCTCATCGGGATGAGCCGGGACCAGTTCTGCCAGGTGGTGCTCCTGCCCCAGGGCGACTTCGCACGCTTCCTGCGGGCCGATGCCGAGGCGCGCGGCAAACTGCTCGGCAGGCTCTTCGACACCCGCCGGTTCGCCGCAGTCGAGGAGCGTCTGGCCGAGCTGCGCCGTACCGCCGAAACACAGGTCAGGGCCGGGGACGAACGCATCATCGCCGTCGCCCAGCGGATTGTCCAGGCCGCCGGTCCGGCGGCGCGTGAATCGCCGTTGCCCGACATCCAGCCCGGCGAACCGGGGCTCGCCGACGGTGTGCTGGAGTGGGCAGCGACGGCCCGCAGCAGCGCCCGGGAGCGACTCGACATCGCCGTATCCGTACTGGCCATGGCCGAACGCCGGCAGTCGGCCGCACGCCTGGCCCTCGACAGCGAGCGCGAACTCGCTGCGTTCCAGCAGCGTTACGAGGAGACGCAGCGCCGCGCCACCGCGATCGAAGCCGGCCGCCCCGACCACGACCGACACCACGAACGGCTCGCTCGGGCCCGCAAGGCGGACCTCGTCGCCCCCGCACTGGAGCTGCGCGACGATGCCGAGCGCGCGTACCGCACGGCCCGTGAGGCCCGTGATCGCGCCCGTGCACTGCTGCCCGGCACCCTGGCCGACGCCGGTGCCGAACAACTGGCGGAACTGGAACGAAGGCTGCGGCAGGAGCTCGGCGGGCTCGATGCCGCGAAGCGCGCCGAGCGGCGCAGCGCGGAGATCGACGCCGAGCGGGCCGGACTGGAGCGCCAGGCCCGGGCCGACGACGAGCTGATCCACGAGGCGAGAGGCTGGCTGGCCGGCTGGGAATCGACACGCCACGACCTGCGGGCACGCATCGAGGAGGCCCAGGAGGCCGCCACTCGCGCCGAACAGCTCGCCGGCCGGCTGGAGCCGGCCCGCGCACGGCTGGAAGCGGCCCGCCGCCGCGACGCTCTGGCCATTGAGGCGTCGGCCGTCGCCGAGCGGCTGGCCGCAGCCCGTGAGCAGGCCTCGGGCGCCCACGAGTCGTGGCTGGAGCTTCGCGAACGCCGACTGCGCGACATCGCCGCGGAGCTGGCTGCGGAGCTGGTGGACGGCGAGGACTGCAAGGTGTGCGGCTCGGCCGAGCACCCCGAGCCCGCCCGCGCGGCTGACGGGCATGTCGACCGGGCCACCGAGGAGAGGGCTCTCGAGGCGTACCGGCGGGCCGAGGAGGCGCGCACGGAGGCGGACCGGGAGCTCGGGGTAGTACGCGAGAAGCACATGGCGGCACGGGCCGCCGCACAGTCGGCCGTGCCGCAGCCGAGGGACGGCACCGATGCCGCTGAGCCGGCTGTGTCCGGGCGGATGGCCGGGGTTGTTGCCGCTGAGTCGGCTGCGCGGCAGCCGGTGGCCGGGGCTGAGGTGGTTGCCACCGATGTGGCCGACTCCGGGCAACCCCTTCCCGGTGCCGCCACCGAGCCCCTCGCCGACCCCACCGTCGCCGAACTCGGCGCACTCCTTGACCGGTTGACGCGCATGCATGCAGAGGCGCACCGGACCGCCGCCGGTATGCACGCGGCGCGCGAGGCCCTGGCAGCCGCCGAGCGGGAGCAGGCCGAGCGGCTTGAGAGCCGGCAGCTGGCCGAGCGCCGGGCCGCGGCCCGCACTTCGCTGCGGGAAGGTCTGGACCGTGAACAGGTCGTGCTGGAGGCCGAGTTGACGACCGCCCGCGGAGAGTCCCTGAGTGTTGCCGAGCACACGGACCTGCTGGAGCGCCGGGTCGGTCTGCTCGCCGCGGCCGCCGAGGCGGTGCGGGAGGAGGAGACGGCCGCACAGCGCCGCAAGGAGGCCGACGGTCGGCTCGCGGACGCCGCGTTCCGGGCCGGGTTCGACACCCCGCAGGCCGCGGCCGCGACCCTCCTCACCGATACCGAACAGCGGGAACTCCAGCGTCTCATCGACGCCTGGCAGTGCGAGGCGGCCGCCGTCGCCGACCGCCTCGCCGAGACCGCGACCCGAGCAGCAGCCGACGGCCCGCGAGCCGAGGTTGATGTTGCGCGGGCCGCATACGACATGGCCGAGCGGCAGCTGCGGGACACTTCCGCGGCGCTGGCCGCCGCACGCGAGCGCTGTGCCGAGCTCGACCGGTTGTCGCGCGGCGCAGCGGACGAGGTGCGCAGGCTCGGTCCGCTGCGCGAGGAGTACGACCGGGTGGCACGGCTGGCCGGGCTCACCGCTGGTACTTCCGCGGACAACGAACGCAAGATGCGGCTGGAGTCGTACGTGCTCGCGGCCCGGCTCGAACAGGTCGCTGCAGCCGCCACCGCACGGCTGCAGCGTATGTCGTCCGGCCGCTACACACTGGTCCACTCCGATGCCCGCACCGGAGGCCGCAGGTCGGGCCTCGGCCTGCATGTCGTCGATGCGTGGACCGGCCGCGAGCGCGATACGGCGACACTCTCGGGCGGCGAGACGTTCTTCGCCTCGCTCGCCCTCGCGCTCGGCCTCGCCGATGTCGTCACCGACGAGGCGGGCGGCGTACGGCTGGACACCCTCTTCATCGACGAGGGCTTCGGCAGCCTGGACGACCAGACCCTCGACGAGGTGCTCGACGTACTGGACTCGCTGCGCGAGCGGGACCGCAGCGTCGGCATCGTCAGTCATGTCGCCGATCTGCGCCGCCGTATCCCCGCACAGCTCGAAGTGGTGAAGGAGAGACACGGATCGGCGGTACGGCACCGCACCACGGGCGAGGTCAGCGGCTGATGGCGCGCCGGGGGAGCGGCGAGGAGTAGACGACGCTCGTGGTCACGGAGCCGAGGGCACCGATTTTCCCCGAGACCTCCTCCAGGTGACTCATCGAGCGTGCGGTGACCTTCAGCACGAAACAATCGTCGCCGGTGACATGGTGGGCCTCCACGATCTCGGGTGTCGTGTCGAGCAGATCGTGGAACGGCTTGTAATTGCCGTTCGGATAGCGCAGCCGTACGAGAGCGAGAATCGGCAGTCCGAGCCGCTCCGGGTCGACCACCGCGGCGTAACCGCTGATCACCCCGGCCTCCTCCAGCCTGCGCACCCGCTCGGTCACGGCGCTCGGGGACATCGCCACGGCCCGCGCCAACTCGGCGAACGTCGCGCGCCCTTCACGTTGCAGGACATCAAGGATGCGCCAGTCGGTGGCATCCGGGGAATAGTCGGTCATGTTCAGGAGACAACAGGGAAATCCTCGGCAGATCAAGAGTTGTGCCGGGGATCTCGTCTTCCGGGAAGGATCACCGGTCGTAGATTTTTGGACATGACATCGCAGCTCACCGCGACCGTGCCCAACCCCGTCCTGCGCGTCCCGACGGCCTCCCCGGCCGCGGCAGCCGCCTACTTCGGCGCCTTGCTCGCCTTCCACGCCGACGTCTCCGATGTCGCCGCCGCGCTCGCGGCAGACGGCGACCCCGGCTTCGTACTCCTCGATTCGCGCTCCACCGAATCCTGGGACCAGGGCCATGTCCCCGGCGCTGTCCACCTGCCGACCGCCCTCATTCCCGAGCAGGCCCGGAACCTTCTCGACCCGGCCGTCCCCGTGGTCACGTACTGCTGGGGCCCCGGCTGCAACGGCGGAACACGCGCCGCGCTGGCACTCGCGGAACTCGGCTACCAGGTCAAGGAGATGCTTGGCGGTTTCGAGTACTGGGTGCGCGAGGGTTTCGAGTTCGAGACCTGGGAGGGGCGCGAGCGGCGCGACGCCGACCCGCTCACCGCGCCGGTCGACTCCGACGACTGCGGCTGCTGACCGGCCTGGCCGGATGAGTGCCCCCTCCCGGTCACTCCCGCCGGGACGTTCCACCAGGAGTGCCGAAAGCAGGAAGGGGAGGGGGCGAGAGGCGGGTCAGAGCTTGGACAGCTCATCCACGAGATCGTCGAGTCCGAGCGGCCCCTGCGACAGGGCGGCCATGTGCCAGGCCTTGGCGTCGAACGCGTCACCGTGTGCCTTGCGGGCGTTCTCCCGGCCGAGCAGCCAGGCGCGTTCGCCCAGCTTGTAGCCGATCGCCTGCCCCGGCATCGAGAGGTAGCGCGTGAGCTCGCTCTCCACGAAGTCGGCCGGACGGCCGCTGTGGTTGCCGAAGAACTCCTGGGCCAGCTCAGGGGTCCACCGCTCGCCGGGGTGGAACGGGGAGTCCGCCGGAATCTCCATCTCCGCGTGCATGCCGATGTCCACGATCACCCGGCACGCCCGCATCATCTGCGCGTCCAGATAGCCGAGGCGGCGCTCGGCGTCCGGTAGGAAGCCCAGCTCGTCCATGAGCCGCTCCGCGTACAGCGCCCAGCCCTCGGCATTGGCGCTGACGCCGCCGATCGACGCCTGGTAGCGGGAGAGGCTGTCGGCGACATGCGTCCACTGGGCGATCTGCAGATGGTGGCCCGGCACACCCTCGTGGTACCAGGTGGAGACCAGGTCGTACACCGGGAAGCGGGTCTCGCCCATGGTGGGCAGCCAGGTGCGGCCGGGGCGCGAGAAGTCCTCGGACGGGCCCGTGTAGTAGGGGGCCGCAGCGCCGCCGGGCGGCGCGATGCGGGACTCCACCTTCCGTACCCGTTCGGCGAGTTCGAAGTGCGTACCGTCGAGGGCCTCGATCGCTTCGTCCATCAGACTCTGCAGCCAGGCCTGGACCTCATCGACCCCTTCGATGTGCTTGCCGTGCACATCGAGATGGGCCAGCGCTTCCCAGGGGCCGGCGCCGGGCAGGATCTTCTCGGCCTCGGTCCGCATCTCGGCGAGCAGCCGGTGGTACTCGGACCAGCCGTACGCGTACGCCTCGTCGAGGTCGAGATCGGTGCCGTTGAAGTAGCGCGACCAGCGCGCGTACCGCTCACGGCCCACCGTGTCCGGCGCGCCCTCGACCGCGGGGGCGTACACATCGCGCATCCAGTCGCGCAGCGCCACGACCGACTCCGTGGCCCGGCGGGCGCCGTCGTCCAGATCAGTACGCAAGGACGCCGGGCCGGCGGCCGCGAAGTCTTGGAAGAAACCCGTCCCGCCGTCACCGGCCCACTCGTCGAGCTGGCCGATGAAGGTGGCGGTGGCGCGCGGGCCGCCGTACAGCTTGCGCTCCAGGCCGAGCGCGAGCGACTCGCGGTAGCCCTCCAGCGCGGCGGGAACCGCGCGCAGCCGGTCCACGACCGCCGCCCAGTCCTCGTCGGTCTCGGTCGGTGTCACCGTGAACACCTCACGGATGCTGTGCGGCGGGGAGGAGAGGTTGGAGACGGCGCGCAGTCCCTCGTCGGCCTCATGGACGGCGAGTTCCGCCGTGAGACGCTCGCGCAGAAGGCGGCCGCAGCGGCGCTCGGCATCGCTGTCCGCGCCGGGCAGTTGCTCGGCGGCGTCGAGCTTCGCCAGGGTGGTACGGGCGAGTTCGGCTAGGGCTTCCTGCCCCGCGGGTGAGAAGTCGGGAAGGTGGCGCGAGCTCTCCGCGACACCCAGGTAGGTGCCGGCGATCGGGTCGAGCTCGATGAATGCGTCGACGTAGGCGTCGGCGACCTGGCGGGGCAGCGCGTTGCTGGGAATATCTGACATGCGGACATCCTCGTACGGCGGGGGCCTTCGCGTCATCATCATTCGGCCTCAGTGGCCTGTCCCGGACGATCCTGCGGACGGTGGCAGCAGAGGTCCGCACTCCCACTGCTGGAATATCAGCCGGGTCTCGACCCTGGCCACTTCGCGGCGTGAGGTGAATTCGTCCAGCACGAGGCGTTGCAGATCCGCGGTGTCGGTGACCGCGACATGTACCAGGTAGTCGTCGGGCCCGGTCAGATGGAAGAGCGCGCGGGACTCGGGCAGTGTCCTGATGCGTTCGACGAACGGGCCGATGAGCTCTCTGCGGTGCGGACGGACCTGCACGGAGAGCAGCGCCTCCAGGCCGCGGCCCAGCTTCGCCGGGTCAAGACGCAGCTGATGGCCGAGAATGACGCCGGAGCGGCGCAGCCTGGTCACCCGGTCCAGACAGGTCGACGGTGCGACCCCGACTTCGGCGGCCAGCTCGCGGTAGGTGGTCCGGGCATCGTTCTGCAGCAGTCGCAGAATGTGCAGGTCCACCGGGTCCAGAACGACTGAATCGGCCATCTGCCGAACGTAGCACGGAGCTTTCGCATGCAGACCCGGTGTTTGTTCAGGATAATGTCATGGACACCGAATCCTCGATGGCGCCCTCGACGACAACCCGCTCCAGGGCGCTGGCCACCGAAGCCGTGCACGCAGGCCGCGACGATCTCGCGGCCCTGGGCCTGCACGCCCCGCCGATCGATCTGTCCACCACCTATCCCTCGTACGACTCCAGGGGCGAGGCCGAGCGGATCGACACCTTCGCCGCCACCGGAGCCAGGCTCGAAGGACCGCCCGTCTACGCACGGCTGGACAACCCGACGACGGCCCGCTTCGAGACCGCCCTCGCCCGGCTCGAAGGAACGGAGAGTGCCGTGTCGTTCGCCAGCGGAATGGCGGCGCTCACCGCCGTCCTGCTGGTCCGGGCGAGCATGGGACTGCGCCATGTGGTCGCCGTCCGACCGCTCTACGGCTGCAGCGATCACCTTCTCGGCGCCGGTCTGCTGGGCACCGAAGTGACCTGGACCGACCCTGCGGGCATTGCGGAGGCCATCCGTCCGGACACCGGCCTGGTGATGGTGGAGACGCCCGCCAACCCGACGCTCGCCGAGGTCGACATCCGTGCGATCGCGCACTCCTGCGGTTCCGTGCCGCTGCTCGTCGACAACACCTTCGCCACGCCCGTACTCCAGCGACCCGTCGAGCACGGCGCGCGGTTCGTGCTGCACAGCGCCACCAAGTACCTCGGCGGGCACGGCGATGTGATGGGCGGGGTCGTCGCCTGCGACGAGGAGTTCGCGGCCCGCCTGCGGCAGGTGCGCTTCGCCACCGGCGGGGTGCTGCACCCGATGGCCGGGTATCTGCTGCTCCGCGGCCTCGCTACGCTCCCGGTCCGGGTGCGGGCGGCCTCCGCGAGCGCCGCCGAACTGTCCCGCAGGCTGACGGCCGATCCGCGTATCGCCCGGGTCCACTACCCGAAGCTCGGCGGGGCGATGGTCTCGTTCGAGGTGTACGGGGATCCGCACCGGGTGATTTCGGCCGTACGGCTCATCACGCCCGCGGTCAGTCTCGGCAGTGTGGACACCCTGATCCAGCATCCGGCCTCCATCAGCCACCGCATTGTGGATGAGGGGGACCGGCAGGCGTCCGGTGTCGGGGACCGGCTGCTGCGGATGTCGGTCGGTCTGGAGGATGTCGAGGACCTGTGGGCCGATCTGTGCCAGGCGCTGAGCTCACAGGAGGTCGGTCGTCAGGAAGTCCCCCGGCCCGAGCCCCTCCGCCCGGAAGCCCTCCGGCATGAGGCCCTCCGTCCGGAAGCCCTCCGGCAGGAGGTCAGCGGCCGGCCTGCTCGTACGGCGGCAGCGAACGAATCGGAGTCGCGTCCAGCCGTGCGGTGATGACCAGCGTGCCCTCCTCGATCTGATAGTCCAGCGGCAGGGACAGCGCACGCATGGCCGCGACCATGCCGGTGTTGGACGCCTGGGTGACGGCGTAGACGCTCTCGCAGCCTGCTTCGATGGCGAGCGTTACGAGTCGGCCGAGGAGCTCGGATCCGATCCCGCGGCGCTGCCATTCGTCCTCGACGAGGAGGGCGACCTCGGTCTCGTCGCCGTCCCAGAGGAGGTGGCCGAGGGCGACCAGCCGGCCCGAGGCCGTTTGCACGGCCAGGGTGCGGCCGAAGCGAGGGCCCAGCAGATGGTCCAGGTAGCGGTCGGCGTCACGGACCGGGCCGTGATACCGCAGCCGCAGCGTCTGCTCGGAGCAGCGGTTGTGCATGGCGCGGGCCTCTTCGAGGTCGCTGCGGTCCGCGCGGCGCACGGTGATCTCGTTGCCCTCGGGAAGGGTGAGTACCTGCTTGCTGCGCGGCACACGGGGGCCGAGCCGGGCGTCGAGCTCTACCAGGGCGCGGGCCCGGGCGAACTCGGTCGGGGTGAACGGAAGGCAGGGCCGTTCGATGGTGATGGCACCTCTGGACGGGTCGCGCAGCCGCATCAGCGTCTCCTCCAGCACGCCCTCGACGGGCGCGGTCTCACCGGTTGCTCGACCGGTGAGCGAGATGGCGGGCAGCGAATGGATCGTGCAGCGGCCGAGCAGTTGACGCAGGGCGAGGGGGAGTTCGGCGGCGTCCAGGGCCGTGCGTGTGGCAAGGCCCAGGATGCGCGTCGGGGCGTCCACCAGGTCGTGCGCGTCGGCCCGCTCGATCCAGGTGCAGCCGCCCCCCGCGGCGGAGATCTCCCGGCTCAGCTGCTGGGCCTGGAGCGGGGCGGGGGCGCGCAGCAGGAACTCGTCGACCGTGCCCTCTGCCAGCGGGTGCGTCTGCAGGGTGAGGATGTCGACCCGGTGCCGGGCGAGCACGATGCACAGCGCGGCCAGACTGCCCGGGATGTCCTGAACGGTGGTACGCATCCGCCACAGCACCGTGTCCTCGGGGGGCAGGGCCGGGCCTGCGCCGGTGGGCGTGGTCACGAGCGCGGTCGCGGCGGCGTCGATGCGGTGCGACACGCTGTCGCTGTCGGAGATGAGTTCGGTGCGGGTCGGCGGCGGGGCGTGGCTGTGGCCTCGTGCCCACCAGGTGTGGAACGCGGCTGTGACGGCCAGGGCCACGGCCGACGCGATCAGGAGATACGGTCCGTCCGGCTGGTGTCCGATCAGGTTGGCGATCGCGTCGGCCACCGCGACCGCGGTGAACAGTGCGGCCAGTTCGGTCACGTCCCGCCGCCAGTGGTGGTAGCGGCGGGCAGTCTTGGCGGATGTCACATCAGTCATGCCTTCACTGTGACTGAGCGGTGTTGCCTGATCACGAACGCTCTGTGACTGATGGGTTAAGTGTGGATCTGGTCCCCTATCATCCGTTTTGGCGGATTAATGTCTTGATCGATTGTGGTGAGCAGCGGTACTGGAGGCCCCGGCCCGGGGCATGAGCCGGGGCGGCGCGGCAGCTCCCGTCCGGGCCCGGACCCCCGGGCGTCGGCCCGAACGGGGGCCGTCGCGACGGGCGGGACCTGCTCGGCCCGGGCAGAACCCATCGGCCCGGACGGGTCGCTGCGGGTTACGCCAGGATGTCCTGGGCGGTCATGTCAGTACCGGACCTCGTTCCCAGGCCGCCTTCAGGCGCGCTCCTTGACGCACCAGCTGGGAGGATCCGCCGCGCGCGGCTGTTTCGGCGAGCCCGGGTATCGGCTCGGTACCTGTCGCACCACAGTGCTCCACGCATTCGGCTGCCACGGAGAGCAGGTTGCTCAGCCCGCGAGGTCCCTTCTTGTGCGCCAGCAGCCCCGGCAGAACGACGGTCAGCACGGAGAGCACTGTCCGGTATGCCCCGGTGGCGGCCGCGGTACTGGCGGAATCTGCGAGACGACTGGGCTTCACCAGGCTGTGGTCGAGGAGGATTGCCAGCTCCTTGCCCAGCAGCGCCGCGTCCAGTCGGTGCTGGGCCGCGAGTATCAGCAGGGCGTCCACCGCCGACAGCCGGTCCTCCGGATGCCGGGATCCCAGCCCGTACGCCACGGCCAGATGTATGGCCTCGGAGGCGGGCCCGCCGAGTTCGACGAGTGCGGTGAGCGGCTGAGCCGCGCCCCTCAGCTCGTCGGTCGCACAAGTTGCGATGGTCGGCAACAGCCATGCGGCCAGTGTCTCGCCGTCCTCGGGCAGCGTGGCGAGCCAGGACCCAGGGTGGTCGCCCCAGTGGTAGCAGATGCGATGGCGCGGGGTATGCGGATGGCCCAGCCAGTGGAAGGAACGAGGGAACTCCCGCTGGATGAACGGGCGTTCACCGCTGGCCATCAGGACGCGCAGGGTCCAGTCGGTCGGCTGCCGCATCTCCCAACCATGGGCCAAGGACTTCTGCTTCTCCAGATCGAACCGGAACACAGGCGCGAGCGGCTCGTCGGCCCGCAGCCATGCGGCCAGCCGGTCACCCTCCGGGGTGCCGAGGAGGGCGGCCGCCGCCGCGGCCTCGTGCTGACCGTTGCGCCGCACACGCAGCAGGGCCTGGGCGAAATCCGCGTCTCCGGGCCGGATCCCGAGCTGCTGATATGTACGCAGCCGCTCGACCAGCACAGCGGGATCGAGCGAGCCGGTGTGCCACGTAGGAAAGGCCAGCAGAAACGGTGCACTGCCGCTCAGCACGGCGTCGGCGGCCTCCCACAGCCGGGCCTTCATCACCCCCTTGAGCGCGGCATGGACGCAGGTCCCCGTGCCGGTCCAGGCGGCGCGTCCGTCATGCACGGCCTGTACTGGTAGCCGTCCGAGCAGTACGGCCACGACGAGCTCGATGCCCGCCTCCGAGCGGAGCCGCCGCTCGACCTCCGGCAACGGTTCGTCGTCGAGCCACCACTGACCCGCCAGCGCTTCACGCAGCGCGTCGGCCAGCGCCGACCGATCGGTGTGGGCATGGCGGACGAGCCCGTCCAGCGCCCGCTCGAAGGCGGTGACATCCCGCGATGCGGATCTCGCCAGGACCACCACCTCCTCGACGAGCTCGGGCAGCGTCGCCGGTGCCGGTGCGAGACGTTGCAGGGCCGGCGCGGGTGACAGCAACTCCTCGTACGGCTTCGCCGCCGACCGGTCGTCCAGCAGGTCGCCGAACACCTCGGCCGCAGCCGTGCGGTGCGCCGGCCCCAACAGCGAGGCGGACAGGGCAAGTCCTTCCCGAACTGGGTCACCGACGGCGGGCAAGTACCGCGCCACCAGTTTGAGCGCCCGCTCCTGGATGGCGATGTCCTCGTGCCCGAAGGCTTCCGCGACGACGGGCAGTAGTTCGTCGGCCGTCGACGGATCGCGGCGCAGTGCCTTGCCGATCACCATGAGCTGGGCCCGGACCAGCTTCTTCTCGGTGCGGAACAGCATCGAACCCGACACATCCACCAGGGCCTGCACGGGCAGATCTCCGCGCTCTTCCAGACGGCCGAGCACATCCTGGGCGTGGCCGGCCACGGTGGAGATCCCGTCCGCGGCCATTCCGATCCAGTCGGCGACCCGCTCGGCCTCCTCCTGCTCGGTCAGCGCGAGCCGGCGCAACACGGCCAGGAAGAAGCGGAGATCGCCGGGCTTTCCGCCGCGCAGCAGCCGGGTCACACAACTGTTGACGAGCACCGGGCGCTCCAGCAGGCCCTCGTCCGCGAGGAAGGCCAGCGCCTCGGGCCAGTGGCAAGGGTTGTCGGGTTCGTCGATCCAGGTGACCTGTGGCGGCAGTTCCGCCACTTCGAAGAGCCGCGGCACCATAACGGTCAGATGCGGGTCGGCACGGAGGATGTCGCGCAGCGGTTGCGTCCTCTGCCGCCGCCACGGTGCGGTCGATACGGTCTCGGCCCAGCCCTGCACGAAGCCATCAGCGGTGGGCACCGGGCATTGAGCGATCTTCACCAGCCCGGAGATGAGCTCGTATGCGGTCTCCGCCGTCGCGGCCCGCCCCGCCAGCCGATGCGCGACGTCGCCGAGCCAGGCGGGGTCACGGTCCGCCAGGACTTCGAGAACCAGCGGGTACGGGGACCGCGCCCAGCCCAGCAGATCCCGGCCACCGATCCAGGTGGCGCAGGCCGCAGCGCCGGTGTGACAGCCCGCCCCGGCCACCAGCAGGGCCTTGCGGATCTTGTCCTGTTCGCGCCAGTGCCAGTTCCGCGCCTCCTTGCGGAGCGCCTTCAAGTCCGCCAGGGCGGACCTGCGTTCGGCATTGTCCAGCCGGGCCAGCAGCGGCGGCACGTCTTGCTTGCGACCTTCCCGTACCGCGGTGAGCAGCTCCTTCATCGCATGCCTCCGGCGACCGGTGCACCGCGACGGACCATCCGGACGGCCAGCGCGTGCTTGCACGGGCCCCGCCGTCCCCTGTAATCCGCCCACCACTGGCACGTACAGCTCAGCATCCCGTCCTTCTCCCTCACCTGGTAGCGGCGCTCTCCCGAGGCCACGGCCGCCATGTCCCCGTCGAGTACGACGGCGCCAGAGCCGGCCAGCTGCCGGGCCGCCACCAGCCGCGGATTGTGCCGCTCGGCCCGGTCGGCGTCGTACGGCAGCTCGCGGTGGAAGTAGGCCGCGTCGGCGAGGTCGTAGCCGACCCGGCCCGCTGTCCCCAGCCGGGTGAGCGCGGCCCGTACCCGCTCCATCGTCAGACCCGACTGCTCCGCGAGGTCGGCGGGTTCGATCCGCGGCTCCCAGGCCAGGAGCACGGAGACCAGCTCGGCGTCGGCCGCGGCATCGTCGGTGGCCAGCGCATCGAGCACCCCGCCCTCGCCGGAGAACCCGCGCGAGGCGTCGGGCGACAGCGTCAGGGTGAGCCGCATGCCCGGCAGCACCACCTCCCAGGCGCTCGCGGCCGCCGCCCCGTCGGTCACCGGTCCGTACACCCGCAGTGATGTCGCATGACGCAACACCCGCTGCAGTGCCCCCAGCCGCTCGGGGCCCGGCAGACACACCGCCCCCGCCACCGGTCGTGTCGTCGGCCGCAACGTCTTCCCGGCGGGAACCACCCACTGCGCGCCCCGCGAGGCATTCCCCGACGAACGAGGCAGCGAACGCAGGAACCGCACAGCCTCCGCAGCCGACAGCTCGGCCCGCAGATCGAAACCGGCGGACACCACCTGCGCTTCGGCGAAGCCGCGCAACCACCGGTCGGGCAGGGGCACCTTCTTTTCCACGACCGGACCGTCCATGGTGGTGACGGCCAACTCGTCCGGGCCCACCCGCATGTGCAGAGGATCGTCGCCCGCTATCCGCGAAAGCGCCTCCCGCAGCGGATTGTTCACATCCACATTTGTCGTACCGTGACCCGTCTGCGCACCGTCCAGACCGTCCCGCAGCACATCGAGGCGCGCATACACCCCGCAACAGCCGGAGAACGATTCGAAGCGCAACCGGTCGCCGTTGCCCGTCACCACCGGGTCGAGCGACGAGGACAGGGTGCGCCGGTAGTAGCGCGCGGATGCCACGTCCGCCACGGCCAGCAGGCCGCGGGCAGCGATCCTCGGCGATGTGAGAAAACCGGAGAAGAACCGCGGGTGGGGCTCGGCGCCCCGCGGCGTGTGACCACCGGCGGTCTCCAGGCCCAGGAGCTGTCCGGCCTGCGAGGACTCCAGAGCGGACGGGCGTGCGTAGGCCAATGCCTGAACGGATCGGGTCATACAAGAACCGTAGAACCCACCACTGACAGTCGGCCCTCGACCACTTCCCGGGGCCGACTGTCAGCGTGCCGGTTACTGTCCGATGCGCCCCGGCTGCAACACCTTGCTGAACAGCACGGAACCGCCCTGCGCCCGCAGCCGCACGGTCAACTCGCCGCTGCCGCCGTCGATGTCGACCTCGCCGAAGAACTGCGGAGACTCCATCGGCGACACGTTCGCGCGGTCGGGCGCTCGCACGAAGACCCGGTCGGGACCGAACGTCGCGTCGAGCGCGTTGGCCGGGAACTGACCGGCCGCCAGCGGTCCGGACACGAACTCCCAGAACGGTGCGAAGTCCTTGAACGCCGCGCGCTCGGGCTCGTAGTGCTGCGCCGACGTGTAGTGCACATCGGCCGTCAGCCAGACCGTGCCGGTGATCCGCCGGTGCTTGATGTACCGGAGCAGTTCCGCGATCTGGAGCTCACGGCCGAGCGGGGCTCCGGGATCGCCCTGTGCGACCGCTTCGAAGTCCGTCGCACCGTCGGTGACCACCAGTCCCAGCGGCATGTCCGCGGCAATCACCTTCCACACCGCGCGGGACTGCGACAGCTCGTGCTTGAGCCAGCTGAGCTGCTCGGCGCCGAGGATGCCGGTGGTGTCGTCGGGCTGCCGGCCGGGGGAGTTGGCGTTGCGGAAGGACCGCATGTCGAGGACGAACACATCGAGCAGCGGACCGTGCCGCACCACGCGGTGCATCCGGCCCTCGCCCGACGAGGCATGCAGAGTGGACACCGGGAAGTACTCGCGGAACGCCCGCATCGAACGATCCGCCAGCACATTGACGTTCTTCTCGGTGTAGCGGGAGTCGTCGAGGATCTGCCCGGGATACCAGTTGTTGCGTACCTCGTGGTCGTCCCACTGAACAATCGAAGGCACCTGCGCGTTGAACTCGCGGAGATTGCGATCGAGCAGGTTGTAGCGGAAGTTCCCGCGGTACTCGGCAAGGGTCTCGGCGACCTTCGCCTTCTCCTCCGTGGTGACATTGCGCCAGACACGCCCGTCGGGCAGGGGCACGCTCGGCTCGATCACCCCGTCCGCATAGATGTTGTCGCCGCTGCAGAGGAAGAAGTCCGGGTCGAGGCGGCGCATTTCGTCGTACACCACGTAGCCGCCGATGTCCGGGTTGATGCCCCAGCCCTGGCCCGCGATGTCGCCGGACCACAGGAAGCGCACCCCGTCCCGGCGCCGGGCGGGCGCGGTCCGGAAGGTTCCGTACACCGGTTCGCCGGTGCGGCGGGGGTCTTCAGGGTCGGCGAGCGTCACCCGGTAGTGCACCTGCTCACCCGGCGGCAGCCCGTACAGCGGTGTCGTTCCGGTGAAGTCCGTGGCGGAACCGACCAGCGGACCGTGCCATGTGCGGGCCCGCCGGAAGGACTCCGTCGCCGATGTCTCCACGACCATCCTGGCCGGACGGTCCGACCGGACCCAGACCAGCGCGGACGACGCGGTGACATCGCCCACCTGCACGCCCCAGGCCGCGCGCGGCCTGCCGGACAGTGCGAAGGCGGGGGCCGCGGCGCCCACCACGGGGAGCGCGAGCGCCGCCGACGCGACGAGTGAACCGCGCAGCAGGCCGCGGCGGTCGAGGGACGGAATACGCGGACGGTACGACATCGAGGTGCCTCCGGGGCGGTGGACAGCGGACGAACGGGTGGCTGGTCGACCGACCCCACCCTTGTGCCCGTCGGCGGCGCGCACACCAACCTCGGATGAACACCCGGCCTCGGCCCTCACCGATGTCCGGTCTCGCGTCCCGCCGCCAGCAACCGCACACTCTGCGCGATGTCCTGGGGAGCCAGATGTGCGTAGCCGAGAACCAGGCTCACGGTTCGGTCCGTGGAGGACACGGTGCCGAAGTCGCCCAGTGGCCGCAGGGCCACTCCGGCACCGGTCGCGCGCGCCATGAACACCGGCTCGGGACCGTACCGTTCAGGCAGGTGGGCAATGATGTGCAGACCGGCGGCGATACCGCTCACCTCGGTGCCGGGGAAGTGCTCAGCCAGCGTCGCGGTCAGCGTGTCGCGCCGCTCACGGTAGAAGCGCTGGCAGCCGTCGGTCGGCTTCGGCCTGGCCGTACTCGGAGCGGAACGATCCGCCGAACCCGCCGTTGCAGAGGCGCTCGTGGGCTGCGCCCCGATCCTCGTCGCCGTCCTCGTACCGTTGCTGGACGGCCGTCGCCCGATGCGCGCGGTCCTGTACGCGGCCGCGCTCGTCGCCGCCGGAGCCTTCACCGTTCAGGGGTGGGCCGTACGGATCCCGTGGAAATCCTCTGCTCGGTCGGCGCGCTGTACGGCGAGGTCGGCTTCGCCGCCCTCGCCGTACCGGTGCTGCGCCCGCTGGGACCGAAAGTGCTGTCCGCCACGGATTGCGGCATCACCGCCGCGGAGTCCGTGCTGCTCGGTGTGCTGCTCGACGGCGGGACCGTTCTGTGGATGCCCACACCCGGCGAAGCCACGGCGCTGCTCTGGCAGGCAGCCGTGGTCACTGCCGTCGGCTTCGTCTGCTGGTACATGGGCACGCAGCGCATCGACGCCGAACGCGCCACACTCTTCTCCGGCCCGATCCCGGTCTCCGCCGCGCTCGTCGGCACCGGTTCGTACGGGATCCCGCAGGCCGGCGGCAGCCTTCTGGCCGGGCTGGGTGTGGTGCTCGGCTCGGGCGTCCTGCCTCGGAGTGGCGCGGCGCGGGGTGTCGACTCGGCGGCTGGTATCGAGAATGACGCGCGCCACGAGCGCCGGATCGTCGTTCATCGGAACATGTCCGCAACCGGGCAGCCGTACCAGCCGGGCACCCGGAATGGTGTGCTCGGCCCTGATTCCCTGGCGACGCAGCAGCAGCCGGTCGTGGCTGCCCCAGGCGACGGCCACGGGCAGCCCCGGCACGTCATCGGTGAACGTGACACTCCGCCCGACGGCAAGCGTCTGGCGGAAACCGGTCGCCTCGCGCAGGGCGATGGTCTCCGCGACAACGGCGCTGGGTGAACGGCGGCCGGGCCGGGCGTAGATGGTGCTGGTCAGCGCCGCACGTCCGGCCGCGCTGCGCGAGAGCCGTTCGATCAGCGGCACGGGCATCGACAGCGCGCCCCGTCGCATTGCCCGCAGCGTCCCGAACGCATAGCGCCGCTCGCTCTCCGTCCAGAAACCGGCGGGCGACAGCGCCGCCACCGATCGCACGAGCTTCTCGCGGCCCAGCTCCAGCGCCATCAGACCGCCCAGCGCATTGCCCGCCACATGTGGCCGGTCCAGACCGAGCTCCTCGCAGAACGCTCCGAGCACCGGGACCACGCTCGGCAGGTCCTACGGAACACCGTCGGGCAGCGCCGAGGAGGAGCCGAAACCGGGAAGGTCCACGGCTATCACATCCCGTTCCCACGGCCAGGACGGGCAGCACCGGATCCCAGGCCTGACGGTGGTGGCCGATGCCGTGGAGCAGGAGCAACGGCTCATCGGGACCGGTCCGTTCATACGCGATGGACACGGGGCGAGGCCCGTGAGGTGAGTCGACGCTGAACGAGACCGTGGTGGCCATGCTGGTGCTCCCGGGGTGATCCGGCATGAACGGGCCGTGCCTGAAGGCAACTTAGACGTCTCGTCAACAATGATTACCGCTCGGTAGCTTGCAGTTCGAGAGGCTGGGCGGTTCGTGCTGGACAGTCTGCGGAGTCTCGGCTGGGATGGAGGGGTGACAGCCGACACCGCGACCGACGTCTTCGAGGACCACCGCCCCGTGCTCACCGGGGTTGCCTACCGCATGCTGGGCAGGATCGCCGATGCCGAGGATGTGGTGCAGGAGGCGTGGCTGCGCTGGTCGTCCGCATCGCGTGAGGATGTACGGGAGCCGCGCGCCTTTCTCGTAAGGATCATCACCCGTCTCGCCGTCGACCGGTTGCGGCAGGTGCAGTCGCGGCGCGAGGCGTACGTCGGGCCGTGGTTGCCGGAGCCCCTCGTCACCGACTTCGGGCCTGCCGTGCCCGATACCGCTGAACAGGCAGTTCTCGCCGACTCCGTATCGGTCGCCGTGCTTGTCGTCCTCGAATCGCTGTCGCCGCTGGAGCGGGCTGTCTTCGTCCTGCGTGAAGCGTTCGGCTTCCCGTACGCCGAGATCGCCGCCACCCTGGACCGGACCGAGGCCGCGGTACGGCAACTCGCGGGGCGTGCGCGGCGCCATGTCGAGGAGCGCAAACCGCGCTACGACGTCGACCCGGCCCAGCGCCGTGACCTCACGGAGCGGTTCCTCGCCGCGGCGGCGGGCGGTGACATCGAGGAGCTTCTGGCCCTGCTCGCGCCCGATGTGCGCCTCGTCGGCGACAGTGGCGGAAAGTCCAAGGCGCCGCTGCGGGTCATCGAGAGCGCAGGCAAGGTCGGCCGCTTCCTCATCGCCGTGGCCCACGGCCAGACCCAAGACCTCGACATGCGGTTCCTGGAGCTCAATGGTGCGCCGGGCCTGCTGGCGCTCTCGGGCGGAAAGCCCGATTCCGTCATCCAGGTGGACGTCAGGGACGGGCTCATTCAGTGCGTATATATCGTGCGCAATCCCGACAAGCTCGCCAACCTCGCCGGAGTGTAGCCGGACCTCCCGGCCGCTGGCCGCGCTCCCAACCGTCGCAAGGGCCTCCGGTTTGCCCCGAGGATCCCTCTGCTGTCCCTGCCCCGGTTCTCCCGGATCTTGAAGTCCATTGCATCCCCTGAACTGGGGTGTTGCAACGACCACCAGAACGGAAGGCCCCGGCCGTGGGGCCTTGTGCTGCGGGCGGCTCACAGCGCCACGAACGTCTTGTGAACGCTCTGCGACAGAGGACCGTTCCGCTGCGTGACCGAAGGAGGATTGGTCTTGACCAAGGGTGTGTCCCGTCCTATGGTCTCAACGTTAAGACAGGAACCTTTAATAAATAACGTCGCGGAAAAGCCGCTGGGCGATTGCGGAGGACAGGGTGGGGACCACGCAGCTGGAAACGGTGCAGGAGCCGAAGTACTGGCACCTCAAGACCGTGCTCAGTGAGGCACTCGACTCGGACTTTGCGGTGGGCGAGATCCTGCCCAACGAGCGCGAGCTCGCCGCCCGGTTCGGAGTCGCCCGAGCCACGCTCCGGCAGGCTCTGGAACAGCTCGAACTCGAAGGCAGGCTGCAGCGCCGCCGCGGCGTCGGGACCACCGTCGCCCCGCCGCGCGTCGGTGTCGCCGTCTCCACGGCACAGCGGGACTGGTCCGACGGCGGTGTCGGCGAGGCATGGCAGCCCGTGGACTGCACGACGGCGGTCGCACCGGCACCTGTGGTGGCCGTGCTCGACGTGGACGGCGACGAGCCGGTGCACATCGTCCGCCGGATTCGGGTCACCCACGGTCAGGCGGTCGCGGCGGAACTGCTGTACGTTCCGTCGTCGTCCGTGCCCGAACTCTCCGCGATCGACGCCCCGTCCGGTCCCGCCCGGGCCCGCAGTGTGCTGCGCGAACTGCATCGTCTCGGCCTCGACGGCCAGGACCGTTCGGTGGAGCTCGGTTCGGCGCGCGTGGACGACGCCAAGGAGCTCGACCGGCTTCCCGGCGCCCCTGTTCTCGTCGTCACCACCCGTTATCTCGTGGCGGGCGGTACCGCGGCGCTCTCCGTCGCCACCTACCGGGCCGACACCTGCCGGCTCACCTTCGGTGACTCGGGCGACCTGGAGATCAGCCATCACGGTCAGGAGCGCCAGGCCTCCTGAGCACGACCGGCTCCGCCGGTCTGCCATGTCTGTGTACGGCCCGTCGCACTCAGCGGCGGGCCGTCACCGTTGCCTCCACCGCGAAGAGCTGCTCCTCGACATGGTCGAGAGCCAGCCGCAGAGCGCCCGTGGCCACCGCCGCCTCGCCGAGCAGCGACAGCGTGACCCGCGGCGGCCGAAGGCAGTATCGGGACAGCTCACGGCGGAGCGGATCCAGCACACCGTCCAGCCCCGCGGCCCAGCCGCCGATCACCACAAGCTCTGGGTCCAGCGCCAGCACCAGCGCCGCGACGTCATGCACCAGGCGCTGAATGAACCGCTCGACCGCCGCCTGCGCCCGGACATCGCCATGCCGTGCCTTCGCGAACACGGCGGCGACCGCAGGTTCGTCCAACGGGTCCAATGGCGTGTCCGTCGTCGACAGAAGCTTCTCCGGTGTCGCCTCGCGGCCGAGGAGATGCAGCGCGCCGATCTCCCCCGCCGCACCTCCGAAACCGCGGTGCAGCCGTCCGCCGATCAGCGAACCGGCGCCGGGGCTGAGCCCTGCCAGGACGAACACGATGTCGTCGGACTCGGTGGCCGCCCCCTTCCAGTGCTCCGCGACCGCCGCGGCATTGGCATCGTTCTCCACGAGAACGGGGCAGCGGAAGGAGCGCCTCAGCCGCTCACCCAGCGCCAGACCAGTCCAGTCCGGCAGTGCGGTGCCCAGCCGTACGGTCCCGTCGGCCTCCACGATGCCCGGGCTGCCGACCCCGACCGCACGCAGACTGCTGCGGGCCACACCCGTCCGCCGCAGGACATCGGCGACCACTGCCCTGACCTTGTCGAGCCGGTCGTCGGCGCAGGCCGTTTCCGACACCTCGCGTGAGCCTGCCCCGATGATCCGGCCGTCCAGCCCCGACAGCAGTGCGGAGATCCGATGCGGGCCGATCTCGATGCCGAGCAGATGCCCGGCCTCGGCGCGGAACCGGAACCGGCGGGCCGGTCGCCCCTGACGTCGGGTCTCACCCCCGTCGGGCAAGGACTCCACGACCAGTCCGGCCTCGAAGAGCCCTTCCATGACGCCCTCGACCGTCGGCCGGGACAGACCTGTGATCCGGGTCAGGTCCGTGAGGGTGGGGGAGCCGGCGCCCCGGAGGGCATGCAGCACCACCGCGGAATTGATCCGTCGCAGCAGTGACGGATCCCCACCGGTCAGCCGGCTCACGGTGTGTCCTCCCAGCTCGTGCGCATGTCAGGCGGATGCTACTCGCTGCCCGGGTGCAGGGCGACTGCGGGCCGGAACGGGTATCCAGGGCCGGAGGCCCTCAGCTCGGAGCGACGAACCCGGACTCGTACGCTGCGATCACCGCTTGGGTACGGTCCCTCGCACCCAACTTGGCGAGTACGGCGCTGACATGGGTCTTCACCGTCTCGACACCGACCACGAGCTTGGCAGCGATCTCCGCGTTCGACAGGCCACGGGCCATCAGCCGGAGGACCGCAGCCTCACGCTCGGTCAGCGACGCCCGGTCCATGGCCGCCCGCGCCTTGCTCGTGCCGTAGTCGGCGGCGAGTTGCCGGACCGCCGCCGGGAACAGCAACGACTCGCCCTCTGCGATCAGGCGCACCGCATGCACGATCTCGGCGGGCCGGGCACGCTTGAGGAGAAAACCGTCCGCTCCGGCGCGCAGCGCCTCGTACACGTACTCGTCGTTCTCGAATGTGGTGACCACCAGGATCTTCGGTGGTTCCGGCACGGTCCGCAGCACCACCCGCGTCGCCTCGATGCCATCCATCAGCGGCATCCTGACGTCCATGGCCACCACATCGGGGCGCAGCTGATGCAGCAACGGGATCACTGCGGCGCCATCACCCGCCTCGCCCACCACCTCGATATCGGGCTGAGACTCAAGAACCGCGCGCAGCCCCGCGCGGACGAGGGGTTCGTCGTCGACCAGAAGAACGGTAACCGGCATCAGGTCAGCCTAGGCCGTTCAGCGGAAGACTTGCGTGCACCCTCCATTCGCCGTCATACGGACCTGTCTTGGCCTTTCCGCCCAGCAGCGCGGCCCGCTCGCGGATGCCCCGCAGCCCGCTCCCACCGCCCGGCTTACCCATCGAATCAGTGAGCGGATTAGTCACCTCCATCTCCAGCCGGCCGTTCGTGACGCTGATCCGCACCCGGACGGGAACCGCCCCGGAGTGACGGAGCACATTGGTGAGAGATTCCTGAAGGATGCGGTACCCCTCGCGGGAGACCGCCCCCGGAACCTGCTCCAGCGGACCGGAAACGTCCGCATCGATCTTCGCCCCCGAACCACGCGCGGAGTCCAGGAGCCGGTCCGCTTCCGCGAGGGTCGGCCGCTGCCCCACCGGTGTTCCCGATTCCCGCAGCACCCGCAGAACCCGCTCCAGATCGTCGAGTGCGTCCCTGCCGGTCTCCTCGATCGCGGCCAGTGCCCGCTCGGTGAACTCCGGGTCGCCAGCCGCCCGGGCCGCACCCGCCTGCACGACCGCGACCGTCAACGCGTGCCCGATCGAGTCATGCAGCTCCCGTGCGATGCGATTGCGCTCCAGCAACTGCTCGGTGCGCTCCTCCAGAGCGGTCAACCGCTGCACCGGTGAGGGACCGAGGAGCCGACGGGCGGTCGCAGTGATCAGCTCCCCGCTCGCCGCAACCACGGCAAGCAGTACAAGGATGGGCAAAGGTGCCAGCAGGGCGTACCACCAGCGCGGCACCACTCCGCGGACCAGCCATTCGCCGCTCGGGCCGTCGCCTGCCGTGGCGAGGACGAGATCAACCGTGGTCGCCGGCAGCCACACTGTCGCGAACCCCACGGCGATGCAGAGCAGCAGCCGTATCTCCAGCCACAACACGGTTCGCCGGCGATCCGCCCAAGTGACCGCAGCGCTTGTGGAGATCGCCGCATGGGGGCTGCCCCGCTCGGCAGGCGTGAGCAGGAGCTGTGCCTGGACACCCTCGGCCAGCCGCATGGCGGGCAACAGCCCCACTGGCACAGCAAAGACCATGGGCACCCACGGAGTGGCCGGAGAGATGAACAGCCACACGCTGTAGACCGCACCCGGGATGAGGAGATGCAGCCACCGGGTGTAGGTGACAGATGCGGCGAGCGGGCGGAGAAGGCGGAACATGCTGCCATCGTGTCAGCCCTCACGGGCCCGGCGTCTCCCCTGAGCGGGGGAGACGATCCCCACCTCCGGGGGAGGCCAGGCACCGGGCACGACCGCGAGGCTGAGGACATGACCAGCATCGACGTCCATGAGCTCACAAAGGAATACGGCACGACCCGCGCCGTGGACAGCCTCACGTTCAGCGTGCGACCCGGCCGCGTCACCGGCTTTCTCGGCCCCAACGGTGCCGGGAAGTCCACCACCATGCGACTCATTCTCGGCCTGGACCGGCCCACCAGGGGCACGGCCACGATCGGCGGGCAGCCCTACGCCACGCTCGACGATCCGCTGCGCCGGGTGGGCGCCCTGCTCGATGCCCAGGCCGCCCATGGCTCGCGTACCGCACGGAACCACTTGCTGGCCCTCGCAGTCAGCAACGGCATGGGTGCGCGCAGAGTGGACGAAGTCCTTGAGGAGGCAGGCCTCGGTGTGGTCGGTGGAATGCGTATCCAGAGGTTCTCACTCGGCATGCGGCAGCGGCTGGGCATAGCGGCTGCCCTGCTCGGTGAACCGGAGGTCGTGATGCTGGACGAACCGTCGAACGGGCTGGATCCAGAAGGCATCATCTGGATCCGCGAGCTGATGAAGCGGCTCGCCCGAGAGGGCCGCACGGTCCTGGTCTCCAGCCATCTGATGAACGAGACATCGTCGTTCGCCGACCACCTGGTGATCCTTGGCAGGGGCCGGCTCCTCGCCGACCTGCCGATGCAGGATTTCCTTGACTCCCGCAGCCGGCCCCGGGTGCGGGTGCGCACGACCGAATCCACCCGGCTGCATGATGTCCTGATCCGTAAGGGATATGAGCCTGCGCAGGGTGACGACGGTCGTTGGACCGTCGAGGGCGCGAAGGCCGGGGAGATCGGTGCGATAGCCGCCGCCGAAGGCATTCCCGTCCTTGAACTCATCGACGAGCAGGCCACGTTGGAACAGGCCTACCTCGACCTCACCTCCGACGCCACGGAATTCGCTTCCGCAGCGACCTCATCCACCAACCGTCAGGAGGCCTGACCATGTCGGCCACCGCAGTGCTGCGCTCCGAGTGGATCAAGATCAGATCGGTGCGGTCCGTCACCGGATCCTTGATAGCGGTCCTGCTCGTGACGCTTGCCATCACAGTGCTCGCATTCGCCACCGTCGGCCAGGCCGAGGCGGACAACGCGGACGCCGAGCCGCTCTTCAACGCCTTCTACGCATTGAACTTCGGCCAGATCGCGGCCGTCAGCTTCGGGGCAACCGCGATCTCTTCCGAGTACCTCAACGGCGCCCTGCGGATATCGCTTGCCGCCGTGCCGAGCCGCAATCTCTTCTACGCGGCCAAGATGGCTCTCGTCGGCGCGCCGGCTCTCGTCGTCGGCCTTGTCGCCAGCTTCAGCGCCTTCCTGGTGGGACAGATGTTCATGGGGAAGTACGCGATCGGCCTGGGGGAGCCGGGTGCCCTGCGGGCAGCCTTCGGCGGAGGGATATATCTGGCCCTGATGGCTCTGTTCGCAGCCGGATTGACGGTACTGCTCCGTAGCGCCGTGGCCGTGCTCAGCCTGCTCATTCCGTTCATCCTCATCGTCTCCTTCGTGATCGGAGACGTCGCAGGTGGCGCGGCACAGTATCTGCCCGACCGGGCAGGACAGTTGGTGCTCCACCAGAACCCCGAAGGCAGTCTCGGACCGTGGAGCGGTCTCGCGGTGGCAGCGGCGTGGGCAGCGGCTGCACTGCTGGCAGGCTGGTGCGCGATCCGGCGAAGGGACGCATAGCCCGCTGCCACGTCCTCAAAGATGGAGCAAGACGGCTGAAAGCCCCTCAAAGCTCATGACGCGGAACGGCTTGTCAGTGCCGGGCGGTTTACTAGCGGCATGACCACCGCACATCACCTCCGCCTCATCGACGGGATGCGCACCCGGGAGTTCCCCGCGGAGCGCATCCGGTCAGGCTCGGGAGTCAGCGGGCCCGGCTATCACACAGCGTCCTTGCACGCGGACATCGATCACTGGGACGACGACGAGGTAGGGCGACTGGAGCACCGGGCCCAGTGCCTCGCAGAGCATGACGCGGTACTGACGCTGCTCGTCGGCCGTTGGGGCGAGCCGCAGACGATCAGTCTGTGGAGTACGCAGGAGCGGATGATGGCCGGTGAGGAGATTCCGGAGGCGTGGGCCGAGACGGTTGCGGGCTGCGAGTACCTCCAGCTCTGGCGGATCGAGGACCGATGGGTTGCCATGGGGCTCTACCTGGAGGAGGAAGGCCCCGGTTGCGAGCTGAGCATTGTGGTGACGGAGATAGATCCGCCGTGACAAGAGCAGGCTGCTGCCCGCTGAGACGGAACGCGGCAGCCGTCCGCTGTGTCGGCCCGGGTATCCGCCTTCTGCGGTCGGGCCCTGTCACCAACCCTCCGCGACGGGCAACCCTCCGCGACGGCCCTGCCGCCGCTCACCGTGATGGGCCAGGCACCAGCCCTCTGCCACGGACACAACCACGACCGGACGGCCATCGGCGTCAAGCCGCCGTGCAGGCGCCGGGGTGTCAGGCTCCTTCGGTGGGGCTGACGCCGTCGCATTCGACAGAGGCGCGGAGGCGTCCGTACTCCTCCGCCATCGTCTGAGCGGTCCAGTGGGCGTTCAGGCCGCTGGGGTTGGGCAGGGCCCAGACGCGGGCGCCGCCGACCGTGTGGTCCTGCGGACCGATTCGGGCGGTTCGTTCGCCGAAGGCGGTGCGGTACGCAGTGATCCCCACGACTGCCAGCCACCGCGGTCGCAGCTGCTCGACCTTGGCTGCCAGGATCTGTCCGCCCTCGCGGAACTCCTCGGTGGACAGCTCGTCCGCCCGTGCGGTGGCCCGGGCGACCACATTGGTGATGCCCAGGCCATATCGCAGCAATTCGGTCTGTTCTGCAGGCTTCAGCTGCCGAGGGGTGAAGCCGGACCGGTGGAGTACCGGCCAGAAGCGGTTGCCGGGGTGGGCGAAGTGGTGGCCCGTTGCCCCTGTCATCAGGCTCGGGTTGATCCCGCAGAACAGCACACGCAGGCCGCCCGCGACCACATCGGGAACGGTGCTGTCGCGGGCGGTCTGGAGCTCTTCGGGTGTCATCCGGCTGTGGTGGCGGCCGTCAGAGAATGGAGCCCGGTGTGTATGCGGCGGCCTCGGGGTGCTGCTTGGTGATCTCCTCGATGCGGGAGATCAGCGCGCTGACCTGGTCGCCCGCCGCTCCCGTGAAGGAGAGCTTGTCGGCCATCAGCGCGTCCAGCTGTGCGCGGTCCAGCGGGATGCGCTCGTCGGCGGCCAGCTTGTCGAGCAGCTCGTTGCGCTCGGCGCCCTGCTCGCGCATGGCCAGGGCAGAGGCGACCGCGTTCTCCTTGATCGCCTCGTGGGCGACCTCACGGCCGACACCCGCGCGCACCGCACCCATCAGGACCTTGGTCGTGGCGAGGAACGGGAGGTAGCGGTCCAGCTCGCGGGCGACGACGGCCGGGAACGCCCCGAATTCGTCGAGCACCGTCAGGAAGGTCTCCAGGAGACCGTCGAATGCGAAGAACGCGTCGGGGAGTGCCACGCGGCGGACCACGGAGCAGGACACATCGCCCTCGTTCCACTGGTCGCCGGCCAGCTCGCCGGTCATCGACGCGTAGCCGCGCAGGATGACCATCAGGCCGTTGACGCGCTCGCAGGAGCGGGTGTTCATCTTGTGCGGCATCGCGGAGGAGCCGACCTGACCCGGCTTGAAGCCCTCGGTCACCAGCTCGTGCCCGGCCATCAGACGGATCGTCTTCGCGACCGACGAGGGCGCCGCGGCCAGCTGCACCAGTGCCGTCACCACGTCGTAGTCGAGCGAACGCGGGTAGACCTGACCGACCGATGTGAAGGCCTGAGCGAAACCGAGGTGGCCGGCGATGCGCTGCTCCAGCTCGGCGAGCTTTCCGGCGTCGCCGCCCAGCAGGTCGAGCATGTCCTGGGCCGTGCCCACGGGGCCCTTGATGCCCCGCAGCGGGTAGCGGCCCAGCAGGTCCTCAAGCCGCCCGTAGGCCACCAGCAGCTCGTCCGCCGCGGTCGCGAAGCGCTTGCCGAGCGTGGTCGCTTGCGCGGCGACATTGTGCGAGCGGCCGGCCATGACCAGCTCGCGGTACTCGCCCGCCAGCTTGCCGAGCCGGGCCAGGACCGCCACCGTGCGGTCGCGCATCAGCTCCAGGGAGAGCCGGATCTGAAGCTGTTCCACGTTCTCGGTGAGGTCACGGGAGGTCATGCCCTTGTGGACCTGCTCATGGCCGGCGAGGGCGTTGAACTCCTCGATGCGGGCCTTGACGTCGTGACGGGTGACCTTCTCGCGCTCGGCGATCGAGGCCAGGTCGACCTGGTCGACGACACGTTCGTAATCGGTGAGGGCGGCGTCCGGCACCTCGATCCCGAGGTCCTTCTGAGCGCGCAGCACCGCCAGCCACAGCTGGCGTTCCAGCTTCACCTTCTGCTCGGGGGACCAGAGGACGGCCAGCTCCGTGGAGGCGTAGCGGCCGGCCAGGACATTGGGGATGCGAGGCTTCGCAGACACAGCAGTCACGTGTCCAGAGCTTACCTGTCGTCTTCAGCGGTTCGTGAGCGTCCACAAAGTCCATAAGGTCCAGGTCCGAGGCTCCTGGACCACCGTCTCACACACAGCGTGTGAGACACGCGTGAGACGAAACGGCCCCGGGGCGGTGATTCCAGCACCGCCGGGGCCTTGAGACGAAACCCTTCCGATCAAGGAAACCGAACCCATGCAAGACCGTGGCCGGAGCGCCGAGCTGGGCGGCCTCCTTGCGGCTGTCCTCGAAGCACTTGCCATGTCCGCGCCGGCCACAAGAAGACGTCCGACCGCGTCGGGCACGCCCGGGTCGCCCTGGAGGGGGTCCAACAGGGCGACGATGTTGGTTGGTCTGCGGACTACCTGCGGGCCCGTCGTGCCGAGCACCCCTCCTCCGGGTACTGCCACTGGGGTGCTGCGGGGAAGGGGGCAGGCAGGCCGATGAGCGCGCCGCGCACCGTCATGGTGCCGGCCCTTGACCACGGCCCGGTCACCTCACCTGCCCGGTCTGGTGCACCGGCCACACCGAGCACCCGGTCGAGTGCCGGGTCGCCCCCGTCCACGCCGGCGCCGAGGGCGTCGTGACCCACGACGGCGAACCGCTCCACTTCGCGGAGCTGGTGCAGTACCCGTACGGTCGGTGCGCCCGCCGGCACGTGGGTGTCTACGTCGAGCCGGTCGGGTTCGCCCGGACACTGGCGTCGGCCGAGCTGGACGCGCTGGCCGCGGCGCTCGTCGACCACGCCGCGCACTGCGGGCCCTCGCTCGCCATCTCGGCGCCCTCCGTGCTGCCGAGGTAACCAGTGAAGCGGATCGACGTGGTCACCGCGCTCATGGCCGCGGCCGTGAGTGTCGTCCTCGTCGGTGCCGGGTTCTGGCAGAGCGCGTGGGATGACGAAGCCCCGCCGGATATCCGGCGGGGCTTCGTGGCGCGGCGGGTTACGACGGCGTGCGGCGTTCGGCGCGGGCACCGTTGTACTCCGGCTCTCCGCTTTCGAGCACGTGGAGCAACGAAGCGGTGACGACACGTGTCGTGCGGCCGCTGCGCAGCACGCGGCACGGGAACGCCCCGCGACGAACCAGGTCGTAGCCCTTCGCCCGCGAGAACCCCAACGCCCTGGAAGTCTCCTCCACGCTCCCGGCTCCGCCCCAGGTGGCGCGGATGGGCGAAGGGCTGTACTGAGCCCTTTCCAACCTCACGTTGATGCGCGGTCAAGGACGAGGACGGCCTTGACGAGGTCGGTGATGCGGTTGGTGCTGCAGCGGAGCTTTCGCAGGACTCGCCGGCCCTTGAGGGTAGCCATGGCCTGTTCGCCGAGGCAGCGGATCTTGGCGTGGGTGCTACTGTGCCGGCGCTTCCACCGCTTGAGCCGGCGGCCTCGGAAGGGTACTCGGATCGAGCGGCCGGCACCCTGGTACGCCTTGTCGGCCCAGCACTTGAGTTCCATACCGACGAGCGCGTCGATCATGCCGTGGGTGCGGGGGCGGTCAGGTCGTGGGTCGCCCCGGGGAGTGCGGGCGAGGCCCGCAGCAGCCGCCCGAACGGGTCGGTGAGGACTTGGATATTCATGCCGTGGCGCTTGTGTTTGCCGCAGTGGTACGGAGTGTCGGCGGCGATCCGGTCGATGGGCAGCAGGGTTCCGTCGACGATCACGAAGGCCAGCCGGCTTGCGGGCTGCATCGCCTCTGCCAAGCTCGGTGCGACGCGGCCAGGGCTCTGTCGCCTCGCGCACGTAGCGGTAGACCGTCGCGATCCCGACGCCGAACCCGGCGGCGAGCTGAGCGTAGGTGTCCCCGCAGCGCAGGTGGGCCAGGACCAGCAGGGCCTGCCGGCCCGGCGTGAGCCGCGCCAACGCGTGCCGATCCCGTGCCGGTGTGCGGACAGCTCGCGCGAGAGGTGCCGCAGGCCCGCGGTGGACCGATCGACCGAATGGGGTTTCCCCTGCTCGAACGGAGTTGAGAGCTTGGGGAAGCGCAGGCAAGTAGACGAAGCTCCTGGCAGACACGGGTGATCTTGGTCGAGAACTTGTCCACCAGGAGCTTCACCAGTTCGTACAGCCCGCCAACTGCCCACCAGCACCATCAGGTTGGAAAGGACTCACTGCCCGTGCGGCCGGCGGCCCGCATCGAGCCCGCCGCCGGAGTGACCGACAGATCAACAGCAAGGACACCCGTGAGGTCAGTCGTAACACCAGTCAGGCCGCCCCGGCGATGGTGACCCCATCCTCACAGCCGTAGCTGGAGCCGACCCTGGGACGTTCACTGCCTTCCTTCGTTCACTTCCAGCGGCAGCGTTTGCCGACGCGGTTCGACAGCAGTTGTTGCTCAGAGGTCCGGCTGATGTTCGCGAGAAAAGACCTCAGTGGCCGCAGCGCGCATGTCGGCCGAATGCGTCATCAGGCCGGTGGGTGGTCACCGGTTGCCCCGTCGATGAGTTCTCGCAGGATGTCCATGTGGCCGGCGTGTCGCACGGTGTCCTCGATCATGTGGATGAGGGCCCAGCGCATGGAGACGGTGTTTCCGTTCCAGGATGTGCCAAGGGTTGAAAGGCTGAGCTCGCTGATTGTCTTGTCAGCAGCGGTGCAGGCTCGGTCGTAGAACTCCACGATGTCTTCGGTGGATTCGTGTGCAGCTATCTGCATGTCTTCGGTGTAAGGGTCGAACCAGAGCGGTTCGGTCTCTCGTCCGAATGTTGTGCAGAAGTAGCCATACTCGACGGTGGCCAGGTGCTTCAACAGTCCCAACAGGTTCGTCCCTGACGGCGTCATCGGTTGCCGCAGTGCTTCGTCATCAAGACCGTAGATCTTCCAGCGAACTACATCGCGGTGCCGGTCGAGGCTGGCTCGCAAGGACTCTTTCTCGCTGCCGTTCAACGGGACGCGCTTTGTCATGCCCGGACCGTAGCAGTGGTGTCTGACATGCCTCTGTTTCTGCTCTGGCGGCCGTGCAGAACCAGAGGTCGAACAGTCACTGCGGTCAGCCGGCTTTGGCAGGTTCTGCGGCTCGTGCTCGGGTGCTGGCCAGGCGGTAGACATCCCACGTTGCTAAAGCGTCAAGCGGCAGCAGCGAGTTCTTCCGTCGGGGGCTGGTGTGGGAATGCCTTCGATTCGTCGTAGAGCTCGTAGCTCTGGAGCCGGTTGGCGATGACTCGCTTCACTGCCCGTCAGGAGTCGGTTCCGGTCTCGATGATGGTGCCGTTGAAGGTGAGCCGGCCGACAATGCCCGCGCAGAGCCGGGCGTCCGTGAACGGGAGGGCATCTACAGGAGGTGCTGGCGGATCGCCGTCACCAGAAGGCAGGCCAGTAGCCCTTGGCGGCCGCGCCCGTCACGTTCGGCATCTGCAGCCGCGCCTCGACGCGTAGCTTGCCGCCGGCGGGCGCCTGGAAGCCGGACCGGATGGTTTCGACGCGGACCTCCGGCCGACCGGTCGCCCACGTGGCCGCGACCTCGGCATCCACAAGGAGGCAATGCGAGGCCAGGTCCGCCAGGCCGAGGTCGACCAGGGCAGCCGGCCCGACCCGCTGACCACCGCCGAGCGGACCGAACTCACACAACTCCGCAAAGAAATAGCCGCGGTCCCGTCCTTGAGGTCGCCGGAGTCGTCGATCACGAACACTCCGCCCGCTGAACGTGGCTGGTCATCACCGCTCATACCCGACTCCGCCTCGGTCGGCCCCTCGAACAGAACCCTGCGGCCGCACCCGGTACTCCGGAATCAACGGTCTGGTGATC
Organism: Streptomyces sp. NBC_01224; assembly: GCF_036002945.1. NCBI lineage: Bacteria > Bacillati > Actinomycetota > Actinomycetes > Kitasatosporales > Streptomycetaceae > Streptomyces > Streptomyces sp. NBC_01224. Next base: position 7,800,386 of record NZ_CP108529.1, read on the forward strand.
TCCTACAAGCCGTCCGGCCCCCACAGACTCAGGCGGTTGATGCCGCACTCCACCGCGTGCCGCTTGAGACCCGCTCCCAGGGGCCATAGCTCTCTGGCACATCACGTCAGGGATATCTCGTCCGCGTCCGCCACCGGTTCCCATCGAGCAGTTGCCGACGAGGCCACTTCCTGGGCCTACCAGCCGGGCTTGCCGCCTGCTGGCCAGAGCAGCTCCAGCCGGCAAACGCGCGCCTTACGTTCTGGTGGACGGCCCATCGGCCAACGGGCATATGGTCCGCAGTCGTCGACTGCTGCCGGAGGGTGCACTGTGGAAGATGTGGACCCCGGACAACGCCTTACCGATTTGAAACAGCCATGGCAACGGCGGCACGCACTGCTCGCGATACCGGTCGTGCTCGTCGTGGTGATCACACTTGTGGACCTTCTGGCCCCCCAGGACATCCACCTCGGACCGATCCTCGTCATCGCGCCCGCGATCACCGCCTCTTTCGCCGGCCCCGGGCCGACCGGACTGACCGGGCTCCTGGCCGTCGCCGCCGAGGTATACATCGGCGTGCAGGAAGGCACGCTGGACTCCCGGAACGTAGTGGTGCAGGTCGCCGCCCTCGCCCTGCTCACATGCCTGATCATGTTCTTCTGCTCCGTGCGCGAGCGGAAAGGCAGAGAGCTGGAGAAGGTGCGGTCGGTTTCCGCGGCCGCCCAGCAGGTGCTGCTGTGGCCGCTCCCTGACCGGATCGGTCCGTTGCGTACAGCGTGCCTATACCTGGCCGCTGAGGAGGAGGCCCAGATCGGCGGCGACCTGTACGCAGCGATCCACACCGACGGCCGGGCGCGCGTGATGATCGGCGACGTGCGAGGCAAGGGCCTGGACGCCCTCGGCGAGGCCGCCCTGCTGCTCGGCGCCTTCCGCGAGGCCGTCCACCAGCACACCACCCTGCCGGCCCTGTCAGCCGCCCTGAACCGCAGTGTCTGCCGCTACCAGGCTGACTTCACTCCCAAGGACGAAGCCGGAGAAAGCTTCGTCACCACCCTGCTACTGGAGATACCCGACCAGGAACGCATCACCCGAATGATCAGCTGCGGGCACCCCGCACCCCTGCTGCTCAGACCGGACCATGCCGTCACCGTCCCGGACCTGCACCCCGCGCCCCCGCTCGGCGTCTGCTCGGGAGAGGCGACGCCCGGCGACTACACCGTCGACGAGGTGCCCTTCGGACCCGGCGACACCCTTCTCCTCTACACCGACGGCGTAATCGAGGCCCGCGACCGGTACGGCGGCTTCTACCCCTTCGCCCGACGCGCCGCCCAGTGGACCGGCAGCCCTCCCGAGGTCCTGCTTCACCACATCCGGCGCGATCTCCTGGCCCACGTCGGTGGCCACCTCGACGACGACGCCGCCCTCATCGCCCTCTGTCGCACATCCGCCCACCCGCCCCGGCCACCACGTAGAAATCATCCGGTCGGCGGGCCCCGGCGAAACAGCGAGTGACCTCGCCTCCGCCGACGCGCAATTTCTACTGCACTGTCAGGTCGGGGACGAGGCTGGCGGGTGGTTGGCCCGTGAGCGCGGTGTGTCCGCGGCAGTGATCGTAGGTACGTAACAGGCTCCGCTGTCGGTGAGTACTCGTTCGACGGTGATCCCGCACGGGGTGAAGAAGGTCTGGGCCCGCTGCCGGAAGGCGGTGGTGGTTTCCTTCTTCTCATCGGCCAGGATCTCGCTGTGGGCGAGGCGGGAGCGGTCGTCGACGGGCGGTGTGATGCAGCACAGCCGGCCCCCGGAGCGGGTCTTGCAGGCCGCCCGGCGGCCCAGCGCTCTGTGGCCGCCGCCCTCGGGGATATTGCCGACTTCGTGATGTCCACGTCCACCGGTTCGCCTGGCCGGTCGCTTTTGTAGCGGCGTACGAGACGGCCGGTCGCCCGGTCGAGGCGGGTCGGACGGACCAGGCCGAAGCGGGTCAGCACGCGCTGCACGGTCGAGGGGGACCAGGCCCAGCAGATGGGCGATGCCGACCGGGCCCCACCGCCGCGGGAGCCGGACCTTGATGATCCGCCGTTCGGTCCGCGTCGGGGTCCGGCACGGGCCAGTGTGCGGGCTGCTTGAACAGTGTCGATCGGATGACGGTAACCCGAACAGCGATGGCGGGGCAGGTCGATCCGAAGGCGGATGCTCCGAAAGACAACAGGTGCACTGCGTCCGGCCGCCGGCCGGGTGTCCGTGCGGCGAGTCGGTTGGCTCTGTCCGGTCCGTGCGGTGATCATCCGCTGGAGAGGCACACGGTGAGGAGGTCGCGGGTGAGCGGAAGCCGTCGTCGTCCACGACACGTGTCCCGCGCACTGTCGGTTGCGGTGGCCATGTGCGCCGTGCTGGTCTCCGGCTGCTCCCCCGAGCCGGTCCTGTCCCCCGACCCCGGCACGATGGCTGCCTCGCAGAAGGAGACTTCGCGGTGCCTTCGCACCCTGGTGGGTGTGGCGCACCCCGACGACGACCTGTTCTTCCTGAATCCCGAGATCATGCGGACCATCCGGGCGGGGTGCCCGGTCGACACGATCTATTTGACCGCGGGCGACGATGCCATCAAGAACCGTGTGAAGGCGCTGGAGTACGTGGATCGCAGGGAGTACGGGGTGCGGTCGGCCTATGCCGCGATGGCGGAGGCGGCCAATCGCTGGGACCAGTCCGACGTGCAGTCGGGCGGTTTCCGGGTCCGGTCGTTTCGGCTCGCCGACCGAGCCCGAAGCGCCGACGTACGGCTGACCTTCCTGGATCTCCACGACGGGCTTCCCCAGGGGCAGGAGGCGAACAGCGTGCTCAGGCTCTACGACGCAAACAGACAGAGCGTCTACGGGTTCCTGGGCGGCGTGAGCTTCAGCGAAGAACGACTGCTCACAACACTTTCCGGATTGGTCAGGCGCAGCCGAGCGGAACGCATCCTCACCATGGACCACGACAATGCGTCCTTCGCTTTCGGGCTCGGAGGCGGCGTCGACCACAGCGACCACGGCATCACGGCCCGGTACTTCCGGAGGGTGGGCTACGCCCTCGGAGTTCCCGTCACGTCGTACCTCGGGTACAGGATGTCGGCGAAGCCGGCGGATCTCACCCCCGGACAGGCCACCGAGAAGGATGAGGTGGCTCGCTGGTACATCGCCAGCCGAAAGTGCCGTGTCACTGGCTGGTGCACGAATGTCCAGCCCTACCGCGGCCCTCTGCAAAGAGATTGGGACCTGTGGACTCACCGGCAGTACGAACAGGTCCACCGGGCTCCACGAGCCGGTGAGATCCTCGGTGACATCGGCCGCACCACGTTCTTCACCGGCGCGGATCCGGCACAGTGCCTCGACGCGGCCGGCGGTCCGAGCGGAGCCCGGGCGGTTCGCATCCACGCGTGCGACGGGTCATCCGCGCAGCAATGGGAGATGAGGCGCGACGGCACCATCAGGCTCCGGCACGAGCCGGTCCTCTGCCTCACGGCCATCGGCCCGGGAGTCGGGCTCGAACCGTGCCGCAAGGACAGTGGGAGCCAGAAGTGGGCACGTGCGCCGTGGAAGAGCACAACATGGAAGCGCACAGCATGGCGGATCGAGGGGGACGGCAACCGCTGCCTGTACCAGGACGACCGCGAACTCCCTGCTCGATGGGATGACCGGAACCGGCAGAGCCCCCGGCTGACACTCTCCGGCTGCGGCACGCCAGCTCGGCCCGAACAGTACTGGCAGTGGGGCGACTAGCTTGATCTTTAACCTCGGGTGTCGAACGGCTTCTCGTGCTTGATCACCTGGCCTGGTAACTGCCCTGCGTGCAGGCGGTCTTCGGCTGAGCGTGTGATCCGACCAAGGAACACACAAGCTCAGCACGAGGCCGTGGGGATGAGTCTGTTGCATCATGCTGTCCGGCAGGATCCGTGTGCGGAACTGTCACGCTTACGGGGTGAGTTCTCCCCCTCACGGCCGGGCAGATGCGTGAACTCGTCGAGCGGCTGATGACGGCCGGGCAGTGGAAAGACGGCGATCCGGACGTTCTGATCGTGGTGGACGCGTGGACGCCGGATACGACGTGCCCCGCCTGGTCCTCCTGTTGAAGGATCTGCCGGTGCAGGTGCTGGGCCGGATGCGTTCGGACCGCGTCCTGTGCCGAACAGTCCCGCCCCGTATGACGGGCGCCCGGGGCCGCCCGCCCCTTCACACGGTGGCGAGTTCGTGTTCGGCGGCCCCGACCACGTGGAACGCACCCGACCGTCACCAAGGACACCCTGAAGGAGGCCCGTGCCGAACTGGCGTGCATCATCCATCGCGAGCGGAAGCGCCAGCACTCCCGTAACCCCGAACAAGATCACGGTGGGGGAATGGCTCGATGCTCGATGAGTGACTGAAGCGGAAAGCCCGCGACGTCGAGCCGACCACCATCAACGGCCGACGGAAGGGAGGTGAGCCCGGTACGGGGCTGGCCGTGTCCACCGTCGAGGGCAGTCCGCGAGCACGCCCACCGGCTCATGTGTGAGCTGGAGACGCGACGGGTGCGGCTTTGCGACGCGCGGCACTCGTGCCTCAGCTACCTCGCTGTGAATGGTGTGCCGGACGTCGTCCTCGCCGCCTGGGCGGGGCACACGAACGCGGCCTTCACAAAGGCCAAGTACGTCCACGTGGAAGTCGAAGACCTGCGGATGGCCGCGGCCGCGTGGGACGCTTTCCACGGGGCCGAGCCGGCCGGCAGTGAGAATCTCTGGCGGTTTGTGCAGGCCAGCGCCGTGGCCCGGTGTGTGGGTTGCTACGAGAGCGGAGTCACATCCACCTGGCGCCACGTCGCCACCGGGCCGGGGGCATGGGCGTCCTCGGGGGTGACCCAGAACGCTCTCCCCAGTTCGGCGCTGTACTGGGCGCCCGTCCGCCCGTCTCCGGACGAACGGCCGGTCAGACGGCGGCCGATCCACGGCATGAGGTGCCGGCGGGCGAAGCGGAGGTCGTCGACGCGTCGTATCGCCCATTTCGGAGGGACGGCGGCCGGGAGCGGCATCCGCCAGTCGTTCTCCGGCGGCAGCCCCAGCGTCTGCCAGACGGCCTCCGCCACGCGGCGGTGGCCGTCGGCCGTCAGATGCAGCCGGTCGACGTCCCACAGCCGGGGATCGCCCAGGGCCGGTGCTCCGTAAAGATCGACGACCGACGCTCCGTGGCGGGCAGCCAACTCGTCGACCAGGGAGAACAACTCCTCCATCCGAGGACGGAAACGTTCCATCACCGGTCCGTTGCGACCGGGACTGCGCATGAGCACAAGCTTCCTGCACGAGGGCGCGAGACGCTCCACGGCCTCTTCGAGCCTTCCGCGGACCATGCCCATGTCGCACTTGGGCCGCAGCGTGTCGTTGAGACCGCCGACGAGCGTGATGACATCCGCCTGCATGGCGGCGGCCGCATCGACCTGCTCGTCGACGATCTGGGCGATCAACTTGCCCCGTACGGCGAGATTCGCGTACCGGAATGCCGGAGTGCGGACCGCGAGCCGTCCGGCGAGGACGTCTGCCCAGCCCCGGTATGAGCCGTCGGGCAGCAGGTCCGACATGCCCTCGGTGAACGAGTCGCCGACCGCGACAAGACTGGTGTAGCAGGCATTCATTTCCATGGCGATGCGATCGTATCGCGGTGGGGTCCCGCCCCTTCCAGAAGGCGACGGCCAGGTACCGGGCGTCGCAGCGCGCTGTCGGCGGTCGCGTCCTCAGTCGCTCAGGGCCAGCCGCAGCCCGAACCCGGCGATGACGGTCCCGGTGATCCGGTCGAGCAGTTGACGGGCCTGCGGGCGCTGCAGCCAGCTCCGCAGCACCTGGGCGAAGGCGACCAGCAGGGCCGACCAGAGCAGGCCGAGCGCGATGTGCACCCCGGTCAGCAGGAGGCCTGTGGCGAAGTGAGGGGCGCCTGCCGGGATGAACTGGGGCAGCACGGCCACGTAGAACACGCCCATCTTCGGATTGAGCAGATTGGTCAGGGCGCCCTGCCGCCACCCGGCAGCGAGCCTGTCGGTTCCTTGAGAAGTCAGGGCACGGGCCTCGGCCTCAGGCACCTCCACCTCCTCGGCGCCCCGGCCGCGCAAGGTGTTGATGATCATGCGTCCGCCCATCCAGAGCAGATATGCGGCTCCGGCGTAACGCAGCGCTTCGTATGCGATGTGCGAGGCGGTGAGCAGTGCCGTGACACCGAGCGAGGTGAGCGCGCCCCAGACCAGGGTTCCGCTCTGGATGCCGAGGACGACACCGAGTGCACGCTTGCGGCGACCGAGCGCCGAGGTGCGAAGGATGAGGGCCGTGTCGAGGCCCGGAGTGAGGGTGAGGAGCCCTACGACGAGGGCGAATGACCATAGTGCGGTGCTTATTGCCATGGACTGTCAGCTTAACCGAGCCGGGTGGCGACCCCTTCTGCGGGAGGGCGCGGCCGAACCCGCACCGCGCCCCCGCCGGCCACCGGTAGCCTGCCTGCGATCGAACCCGCACCTGGCCCCCAGCGGCCCTCGCCCACCGGTCAGCGCGCCTGCGGTCGGCCCACCAGTTCGCGCAGCACATCCTCCATCGTGACCATTCCGGCGAGTCGATCGTCCTCGTCCAGAACCGCCGCCAGATGTGTGCGGCTGCGCCGCAGCGCGGTCAGTACGTCGTCGAGCGGTGTGGCGGCCCGCACCCGGGCGATCGGCCGCATTGCCGACACGGGGAACGGCACATCGCGCGGTGTGGCGTCCAGGGCGTCCTTCACATGGAGGTAGCCCAGGATCCGCTCCTCGCTGTCCATCACCGGGAAACGCGAGAAACCGGTCTCGTACGAGAGCTGTTCCAACTGTTCCGGCGTCGTCCCGATCCTGGCGTACACCACCCGCTCCACCGGCATCACCACATCCCGCACCGGGCGACGGCCCAGTTCAAGGGCGTGGTGCAGCCGCTCGGCCGCGCGGTCGTCGACCAGCCCGGCGTCCCCGGCGTCCTTGACCAGCCGGGCCAGTTCGTCGTCGGAGAACGTGGCGGACACCTCGTCCTTCGTCTCGACCCGCAGGAGCTTCAGCAGCGTGTTGGCGAAGGCGTTGACGGCGAAGATCACCGGACGAAGCGCCCTGGCGAGGGCCACCAGCGGCGGTCCGAGCAGCAGCGCGGTCCGCACGGGCTCGGCCAGAGCGATGTTCTTCGGCACCATCTCGCCGAGCAGCATGTGCAGATAGGTCGCCGCGGACAGCGCGATCACGAACGAGATCGGATGGATCAGTCCGAGCGGCACACCCACCGCGGTGAAGACGGGTTCCAGCAGATGCGCGATGGCCGGTTCGGCGACGATGCCGAGGACCAGCGTGCAGAGGGTGATGCCCAGCTGTGCCGCCGCGAGCAGCGCCGATACGTGTTCGAGGCCCCAGATGACGCTTCGCGCCCGCCGGTTCCCGTTTTCGGCCTCCGGCTCTATCTGGCTGCGGCGTACGGAGATCAGCGCGAACTCCGCGCCGACGAAGAAGGCGTTGACGACCAGTGTCATCAGTCCGATGAAGAGCTGGACGGCGGTCATCGTGCGTCCTCCGTCTGCTCGTCGTCGCCGGGCAGCGGCGCATGCAGCAGGGCTCGCGCCGCACGGCGCCCGGAGGCGTCCACCACATCGAGCCGCCAGCCGGCCAACTCGATCGAATCACCGACGGCAGGGATGCGGCCGACCTCGGTGGCGACAAGTCCGGCGAGTGTCTCGTACGGTCCGTCCGGCACCCGCAGTCCGATCCTCTTCAGCTGATCGAGGCGAGCGGCGCCGTCGGCCGACCACAGGGTCCGTCCGTCGGCGTCCTCACCCGCCGGTGCCAGGTCCGGCGTCTCGTGCGGGTCGTGCTCGTCGCGCACCTCGCCGACCACCTCCTCGACGATGTCCTCCAGAGTCACGACGCCGGCCGTACCGCCGTACTCGTCGATGACGACGGCCATGGCGAGCTTGCCGGACAGCCGGTCCAGAAGCCGGTCCACGGTGAGGGTCTCCGGTACGAGCAGGGGCTCGCGCAGCATCTGCGAGACGCGTGTACGGGGCCGCTGCTCGGCCGGGAGGGCCAGCACGTCCTTGATGTGTGCCACGCCGACGACGGTATCCAGGTTGCCCCGGTAGACGGGGAAGCGGGACAGCCCGGTCGCGCGGGTGGCGTTCGCGACGTCCTCGGCGGTCGCCTGCACCTCAAGTGCGGTGACCTGCACCCGCGGGGTCATGACGTTCTCCGCCGTGAGCTCCGCCAGATTGAGGGTGCGGACGAACAGTTCCGCGGTGTCGGCCTCCAGTGCGCCCGCCCTCGCCGAGTGCCGGGCCAGTGCCACCAGCTCCTGCGGGCTGCGGGCGGAGGCCAGCTCCTCGGCCGGTTCCAGGCCGATGCGGCGCACGATTCGGTTCGCGGTGTTGTTGAGGTGGCTGATGAACGGCCGGAAGATGGCGGTGAAGGCCCGCTGCGGGGTCGCAACGGCCTTCGCCACGGCGAGCGGGGAGGAGATCGCCCAGTTCTTCGGGACGAGTTCGCCGACGACCATCAGGAACACGGTGGACAGCGCGGTTCCCAGGACGAGGGCCAGGGAGGATGCCACGCCGGGGGACAGGCCCACGGCCTCCACCGGACCGCGGATCAGCTTCGCGATCGACGGTTCGGAGAGCATGCCGACCACCAGATTGGTGACGGTGATGCCGAGCTGTGCGCCGGAGAGCTGGAAGGTCAGGCTGCGTACGGCCTTCATGGCGCTCGCCGCGCCGCGCTCACCCTGCTCCACGGCCCGTTCGAGCTGACCGCGCTCGACGGTCGTCAGAGAGAACTCAGCCGCGACGAAGGCGCCGCAGGCGAGCGAGAGCAGTACCGCCACCAGCAGCAGAAGCACTTCGGTCATCGGTTCACCTCCGTCCCATGATCCGGCAGGGGCAGGAGGATCGCTCGATGTCGGCGATGTCGACTACTGGGAGGCTCGCCCATGGGCGGACGCTCACACCTTTCGGAAGGATCGGTCAGGAGACCACCCATCGTAAAGGATCGGCAAAGTTGTCCGCCCTTTCGGGTGATCGTGTCAGTCCGTGAGGGGCTTCACCCACCGCCGCCAGCGATCCTCGCGGTGGTAGCCACCCGCAGCCCACGTGTGATGTGCCCGTTCGTTGGCTTCCAGGACCATGGCGTCCACCCGTCGCCCGCCCAGGGAGACGAACCGCTGTTCCGCTGCTTCCATCAAGGCGGTGGCGATGCCTTGCCGACGGCAGTCCGGGTGTACGGCCAGCCGGTAGGCGGAGCATCGCCAACCATCGAAACCGGCTATGACGGTTCCCGTGAGAAGGCCGTCGTGCTCTGCGAGAAGCAGGGCCCCGGGGTCCCTTGAGATGAGTCGCGCCACCCCGTCGTGGTCGTCGCTGATGCTCGTTCCTTCCGCGGCTTCGTGCCAGAACCGCAACACGGGGTCGATATCGATGAGGTCGGCGCAGCGGATGTGGAGATCACTCATGGGGCGAGCCAAGCAGAGGTACGGCCCGCTCGACGAACGATTTCCGCGCGGAGATCCGGCCGTCAGAGTTCCGCTTCAAGGATGTTCAAGAACGCCGTGCCGTCCACACTCCCGTCGGGTCGGGGCAGTGCCAGCTCCGCCCAGATGACCTTTCCCTGGGGGGTGTAGCGGGTGCCCCAGCGTTCGGCCAGTTGCGCGACGAGGAACAGGCCGCGGCCTCCTTCATCCAGTGCAGCGGCATACCGCAGATGGGGCGAGGTACTGCTGCTGTCGGCCACCTCGCAGGTCAGGGTGTGGTCACGCAGCAGCCGCATCGTGACCGGTGCGGAACCGTGGCGGATGGCGTTGGTGATCAGCTCACTGAGCACCAGCTCCATGGCGAACGCGAGCTCGGACAGACCCCAGTCGTCGAGCTTCTCGGCCACGGCGGCGCGCATCCCCGCCACAGCGGCGGGATCGAACGGCACGTCCCAGTCGGCGACGTGGTCGGGCGGGATCGCCCGTGTGCGAGCGATGAGCAGAGCCACATCGTCCTTCGGCCGGCTGGGCAGGAGCTCGCCGAGCACCGCCTGGCAGCTCTCCTCCGGTGGCCGATCGGGATGGGACGCCAGCGCCTGACGCAGCAGCTCCATCCCCACGTCGATGTCCCGGGTGCGGTCCTCGATGAGCCCGTCGGTGTAGAGGACGAGCTGCGTGCCCTCAGTCAGCTCCAGTTCCGCGGTCTCGAACGGCATACCGCCCAGGCCCAGGGGCGGCCCGGCTGGCAGGTCGGGGAACGACACACTGCCGTCGGGCTGGACCAGCGCGGGCAAGGGATGCCCGGCCCGCGCCATGACGCAGTGGCGGGAGACGGGATCGTAGATCGCGTACAGGCAGGTGGCGCCTGTGATCACCGCACCGGCGGTCGTCTCCACATCCTCCTGGTCGATACGCCCGACCAGGTCGTCGAGGTGGCCGAGGATCTCGTCGGGCGGCAGGTCGAGTGTGGAGAAGTTGTGCACGGCAGTGCGCAGCCGTCCCATCGTGGCGGCTGCGTGCAGGCCGTGGCCGACGACATCCCCGACGACCAGCGCCACCCGGCCGCCCGGTAGCGGGATCACATCGAACCAGTCGCCACTCACCCCGGAGAGTGCGGGCAGATAGCGATGGGCGACCTCAAGGGCGCTCTGCTGGGGCAGGGCACGCGGGAGCAGGCTGCGCTGCAGAGTCACGGCCATGGCGTGCTCACGGGTGTAGCGGCGGGCGTTGTCGATGCTGACCGCCGCCCGGGCGACCAGTTCTTCGGCCAGGGACAGGTCGTCCTCCTCGAACGGCTGGGGCTTCTCCGAGCGCCAGAAATTGGCCATGCCCAGGATGACGCCCCGCGCCTGGAGGGGCACCGTTATGAGCGAATGGATGCCGTACTCGACGATCCTGCGTGTCCGCTCCGGTTCCTGGGCAAGCCAGCCGGGTGCGGTGGACAGGTCGGGCACCAGCTCCGGCCGGCCGCTGCCGAAGGCCCGTGCCTGCGGCGTGGAGGGGAGGAAGTCGATCAGGCGGCCGCGCTCATAGAGGGGATGGTCGTCCCGGATGCCCTGGATGGCGGTGCGGCGCATGTCCGCGCCCGTACTGGTCGGCTCGTCCCCGTGCAGGACCGAGTCGGCCAGATCGACGGTGACGAAGTCGGCCAGCCGGGGGACCGCGACCTTCGCCAGTTCCTCGGCCGTACTCACCACGTCGAGGGTGGTGCCGATGCCGAGCCCGGCGTCGTACAGCAGTCTCAGCCGCTGGCGGGCTACCTCCGCCTTTCCGGACAGTGCCCGCAGCTCTGTGGAGTCACGCAACGTCGCGACCGTTCCCTCGGGGCCGCCGTGACGATCCGTGGGGCGCTGGTTCACCGCGAGCAAGCGGTCCCCGGCGAGGAGCACTTCGTCCGTGGCCGCACGGCCCGAGGTCAGCAGTTCCACCGTGCCGGGATCAAGGCCGGGCAAGTCCGAGATGTGCCGCCCCTCGGCATCGTGCGGCAGATCCAGCAGCCGTCTGGCCTCGTCGTTCGCCAGCAGCAGCCGACCGTCGTTGCCGACGATGAGCACGCCTTCGCGTACGGCGTGCAGCACCGCGTCGTGATGCTCGTACATGCGAGTCATCTCGGCGGGGCCCAGACGGTGGGTCTGCCGCCGCAGCCGTCTGGCCACCAGCGCCGTCCCGGCCGTGGCCACGACGAGCGCGGCGGCTCCGGTGCCGAGGATGATCGGAATCTGTCGGGACACCACACTGGTCACGTTCTCGACCTTCATGCCGGCCGACACCAGGCCCACGACTTTGTGACCGAGGTTGTAGATGGGGACGGTCGCCTGCACCTCGTGGCCGAGCGGGCCTTTGACGGTCTCGGTGTACACATGGCCGGCCAGCGATGGCCCGATGGTGCCGACAAACCTCTTCCCGATCTGGCTCGGCTGGGGATGCGTGTAGCGGATCCCTTTCGTGTCCGTCACCACGATGAAGTCGACGCCGGCCGCTTTCCGGGCCGCCTCGGTGAGCGGCTGGAGCACTTTGGAGGGATCGGGTGACTTCAGCGCGGCCAGGACGCCCGGTGAGTGCGCGAACGTCTCCGCGACGGCAACCGAACGCTGTCTCGCCTCCGCGTTGGTGTCGTGCCGTGACTGCAGCAGGAGTGCCAGCACCGCGGCCGCAACGAGGAACACCACCAGAGCCACCTGCAGGGCGAAGACCTGCCCGGCAAGGCTCCAAGGGTGTTTCTCCGTGAGTGACCGAACCGGTGCGTTCCGGAATCGGCCGAAACGTCTGGCCACATTGCCCTTTGTAACACCGCAAGGTCGACGGCGCGTGAGGCGAAGCAGGCCGGGGAGGGCCTTTCGGGCGGGCGTACACGGCCGTCGCAACCCGCTTCCGAGGGGCCACCGCATCCCGGCGGTACCGTTCTCCTTGCGCTGGGCGGCGCCCTCGCAGAGCCGACAGAGCATTCGGAGGACGAATTCCGCCATGTGGTCACGGGCGACCGGTGTACGGGGCACCGGAGGGCTCCTCTTGCCGGTGCTAGCGCACCCGCGCTAGCGTGTTTCTGTGCCCAAGACTCAGCTGAACGTGAGAGTGGACGAGGCCACGGCAGAGGCCGCGCGACAGCGCGCGCTGCAGAGGGGAATGAGCGTGAACCGCTACATAGAGGAGCTCGTGAAGCAGGATGCGGGCGAGGTCGGACACACCTTTGTCGAAGCCGCGGCCGACTTCATGAAGCAGTACGAGTCGGTGTTCGCCGAGGAGTTCGGCCCGGAGTGCAAAGGCACGCGTTGAACCTCCAGATCGACCTTTCCTGGCTGCTCATGGTGGCCGAGCACAAGACTCCCGGCGATCCGCAGGTCGTCGACTGGGGTGCGCTCGTGGCTGCCGTGGCCCGTCATGAGGCCGAGATCTTCGGCAGCCCCGTCTACAGCGACCCGCACTCCAGGGCCGCTGCCCTGCTGCAGTTGCTGCTCCATGTTCCAGCGCTCGAACACTCGAACGCGATGTTCTCCTCGGCCGTCGCATACGGCTATCTCGTCGCCTCCGGGCTGAAGGTCATCACCTCGCCCGAGCAGGTGCGCGACCTGGCTCGACTGGTGAAGGAGGGCAAGGCGGACGTCCGGGCCATCGCCGACGAACTGCGCCAGTGGAGCCTGTGACGCCGCTGGTACGCGGTGGTGGCCGATGCGTCAGTCGACCACGGCCGGCCGCCGCGCCACGCCCAGCACACATGCGGACGTGGGCAGCCGGATTCCCCAGTCGGGCATCCTGACCCTGCGGTAGGCCTCCACCGTGAACCCGGCCCTTTCGATGGCGGCCAGGGTGTCGCGCGCCGTGTGGCACCCGCCCATCACCAGCGGCCAGACCGTACGGTCCAGCGCCCGCTGGGTCGCTGCCATGGCCCGGTCATCGGCCCGCACATGCTCGAAGAAGCGCAGCTCGCCGCCCGGTCGCAGCACCCGTACGAGTTCCGCGAGCGAACGTTCCACATTCCGTACTGTGCACAGCACCAGCGAAGTGACAGCCCCGTCGAACGCCTCGCTCTTCACCGGCAGGGCCTCCGCCGCGCCCGGCACCACATCCACTGGAATTCCGGCACGCAGCGCCGACCGCACCGCCAACTGTCGCAGGCTGCGCTCGGGTTCGATGGCCACCACCTCCGACACCGCGGGCGGGTAGTGCGCGAAGTTCAGGCCATTGCCCGCACCTATCTCGATGACCCGGCCGGACATACCGGCCAGCAGCTCCGAGCGCACCGCGCCCAGACCCGCCCCGGTCTCCGCGGCCACGCTCATCCGGGCGTAGAACCGGGCGAAGACGGGGTGGTGCACCGCGTCCTCCGGGGTTTTCGTGCTGCGCAGACGCATGACGGACCTCCTCGACACGGCGCTCGACCGGAAAGGTACGGCTACTTCGATTCTCCCCCGTCCCGCGCGGCCCAGCCGCTCAATCGGCCGGCCGATTACCGCCCAGTTCCGCCGCCAGCCAACTCCCGGCCAGGACACGGAAGTCGGCAGGATCCAGCGCCCCCGCACCGGCCGGTACGGCACCCAGCAGCGGGGCGCCCGCAGCTACCGGAAGGTCCGCCAGATTGCAGCGCGCCGCGAGGTCCGGCTCGGCGGGCATGCTGCCCACCACCACACCGAGGCACTCCAGCCCCCGGGCCCGCAGAGCCTCCGAGGTCAGCGCGGTCGTATTGAGCGTGCCCAGTCCGGCCGCCGCCACGACCAGGACCGGTGCACCCAGAAGCCGTGCCGCGTCGGCCAGGGTCGCGCCGTCGTCGTCGAACCGTACGAGCAGTCCCCCCGCACCCTCGACCAGCACCAGATCGTGTTCGGTCGCCAGCTTCTCGGCCGCCTCGGCGATCTCGTACGGCCGTACCGGCGGGAGACCTGCCCTGCGGGCGGCCGTCGCAGGTGCCAACGGCTCGGGGAACCGGGCCAGTTCGACCGTGGTCACATGGCCGCCCGCCAGCCGTGCCACCTCTGCGGCGTCCCCGGGCTCGCCGGGGGCCAGGCCCGTCTGCGCGGGCTTGAGCACCGCCACACTGCGATCGCGGCACGCCGCCGCCACGGCCGCGGTCACGACCGTCTTGCCGATCTCCGTGCCCGTACCTGTCACCACCAGAACCGTCATCTCAGCCCTCCCGCGCAGCCGCGCACACGGCGCGGGAGATCCGCGCCACATCCTCGTCACCGGTCACATACGGCGGCATCGTATAGACGAGATCGCGGAACGGCCGCAGCCACACGCCCTCCCGTACCGCCGCCCGGGTCGCGGTCTCCATGTCCACCTCGTGATCGAGCTGTACGACGCCGACAGCGCCCAGCACCCGCACATCCCGTACCCCGGGCAGCTCCGCCGCCGGGGCGAGACCGTCCCGCAGTCCGCCGCCGATCCGCTCGACCTCTTTCTCCCAGTCCTGGCCGAGCAGCAGGTCGATGGAGGCGCACGCCACGGCGGAAGCGAGCGGATTGCCCATGAACGTGGGCCCGTGCGCCAGCACCGGCACCTCGCCGCGCGAGATGCCCTCCGCCACCCGCGAGGTGCACAGCGTCGCCGCCATCGTCAGATAGCCGCCGGTCAGCGCCTTGCCCACGCACATGACGTCGGGCGAGATCCCCGTATGCTCCGCGGCGAACAGCTTCCCCGTACGGCCGAAACCGGTGGCGATCTCGTCGAACACCAGCAGCACGTCATGCGCATCGCACGCCTCGCGCAGCACCCGCAGATAGGCGGGGGAGTGAAACCGCATCCCGCCCGCGCCCTGCACCACCGGCTCCACGATCACCGCGGCCAGCCGGTCGGCGTGCTCCGCGATCAGTTCCCACAAGTGCTGTACGTACGCGACATCCGGCTCCGCGTCGAAGCCGGCCGGCGGTTCGTCCGCGAAGATCTGCCGGGGCAGTACGCCCGACCACAGTTCGTGCATGCCACCTTCGGGGTCGCACACCGACATCGGCTGCCAGGTGTCCCCGTGATAGCCGCCGCGCCAGGTCAGCAGCCGCTGCTTGGCCGGCCGCCCGACCGAGCGCCAGTACTGCAGACACATCTTCACCGCGACCTCGACCGACACCGACCCGGAGTCGGCGAGGAAGACATGCTGCAGCGGCTCCGGGGTGATCTCGACCAGCCGCGTGGCCAGCCGCACGGCGGGCTCATGGGTGAGTCCGCCGAACATCACATGACTCATCCGGTCGAGCTGACCGCGTGCCGCTTCATTGAGCACCGGATGGTTGTAGCCGTGCACCGCCGACCACCAGGACGACATGCCGTCGACCAATTCGTGCTGCCCGTGGGCCGGTTCGGCGAGCCGGATCCGTACCCCGGACGCGGACTCCACGACCAGCGGCTCCTGACGCCCCGGCATCGGGCCGTACGGATGCCAGACGTGGGCCCGGTCCAGGGACCGCAGTTCGGCCGGGGAGAGGGCCTCAGGCATTGGGGGCGAGATCCGTACCCGCGCCGCGACGGCGGACTGCCACCAGATCCGTGCGTGCAGCCGGAATCTCGCTGGGCTCGGACGCGGCTTCTGTGGGCGCGTCGCCGCAGGGTGAGCATCCCCCGTCATGCGAACCGCAGCCGCCACCCGCCTGGGCGCGGTGCGCAGGCAACGTCGTCGTTCCCGCTCCCTCCACCTCGAAACCGGCGTCCGCGATCATGTCCAGATCCGCCTGCCCCGCCTGTCCCTCACTGGTGAGGTAGTCGCCCAGGAAGATCGAGTTGACCAGGTGCAGCGCGAGCGGCTGCATCGAGCGCAGATGCACCTCGCGCCCGCCCGCGAGCCGCACCTCCACGTCCGGGCAGAGGAACCTGACCATCGCCAGAATGCGCAGACACCGCTGCGGGGTGAGGTTCCACTCCTTGGCCAGCGGAGTGCCCTCGAACGGGATCAGGAAGTTCACCGGCACCGAGTCCGGGTCGAGCTCGCGCAGCGAGAAGACGACATCGACCAGATCGGCGTCGCTCTCACCCATCCCGGCGATCAGCCCGGAGCACGCCGAGAGCCCGGCGGCCTGCGCCTGCTGCACGGTCTCCACCCGGTCCGCATAGGTGTGGGTGGTGGTGATGTCCCCGTACGTCCCCTCGGACGTGTTGAGGTTGTGGTTGTACGCGTCGGCGCCCGCCGACCGCAGCCGGTCGGCCTGTCCGTCGGAGAGCAGACCGAGGCAGGCGCACACCTCGACGGCCTCGTGTCGCTCCTTGATCGCCTCGATGGTCTCCGACACCCGGTCGACATCCCGGTCCGTCGGACCGCGACCGCTGGCCACCAGACACACCCGCTTGGCGCCACCCGCCACCCCGGCGGCGGCGGCCTTCGACGCCTCGTCCGGTTTCAGCCAGGTGTACTTGAGGATCTCGGCCTTCGAGCCGAGTCGCTGCGAGCAGTACGAGCAGTCCTCGGGGCAGAGCCCGGACTTGAGATTGACCAGATAGTTCAGCTTCACGCGCCGCCCGAACCACTGGCGGCGCACCTTTCCGGCCGCGGCCACCACTTCGAGCAGGTCGTCGTCGGAGGTCGCCAGTACGGCGAGGGCTTCTTCGCGGGTCGGCAGTTCGCGCCGCAGTCCCTTGTCCACTAGCGTGTTCAGGAGGTCCATGGCGTTGATCCTGGCCTACGGCACCGCCCGCAGCCAAGGAGGAACCGGACAACAGAGCCCGTCTGGGGTGTGTGTATTGCCACACCATGACCTGCTGCGCTCCCGGTTAGGGTCTGTGAGCTGCCTACAAAAGGGACCGCTCATGCCCTTCGCCCCGTTCGACTGGATCGACGACGAGGCGCGCCGCCGCGCGGACGCCGGACTCGTCCGTACGCTCCGCCCTCGGCCCGCCGAACCGGAACTGCTGGACCTCGCGAGCAACGACTATCTGGGACTGACCCGGCATCCCGAGGTCACCGCCGCCGCGGCCGAGGCCGCGCGCAGGTGGGGAGCGGGGGCGACCGGATCGCGGCTCGTCACCGGCTCCACCGCATTGCACGCCGAACTCGAACGCGAGCTGGCCGATTTCTGCGGTTTCGAGGCGGCCCTGGTGCTGTCATCGGGCTACGTGGCCAATCTCGCCGCCCTCACCGCGCTCACCGGCCGCGGCTCGCTGATCGTCTCCGACGCGGGCAACCACGCTTCGATCGTGGACGGTTGCCGGCTCTCCCGGGCCGAGACCGCCGTCGTACCGCATGCCGATCCCGATGCCGTGCGCAAGGCCCTGCAGGCACACGGGGGACGCGCGCTGACGGTCACCGACTCGGTCTTCTCGGTCGACGGCGACGCCGCGCCGCTGCCCGAACTGGCCGACGCCTGCCGGGCGGAGGGTGCCGCGCTGCTCGTCGACGACGCGCACGGCCTCGGAGTGCTGGGCGAAGGCGGCCGGGGTGCGCTCGCCGCCGCCGGTCTCGCGGGCGGCGAGGGAATCGTCACCACGCTCACCCTCTCCAAGTCCCTGGGCAGCCAGGGCGGGGCGGTCCTCGGTCCGGCCCGAGCCATCGAACACCTGGTCAATACGGCCCGTACGTTCATCTTCGACACAGGCCTCGCACCGGCCGCGGCGGGCGCCGCTCTCGGGAGCCTGCGGCTGATCCGTCGCGAGCCGGAACGCGCCGGCAGGGCCCGTGCGGTCGCCACCGCTCTGTACGAGCGGCTGACCGGGGCCGGTCTGACCGCCGTTCGCCCCGACGCGGCCGTGGTCTCGGTGCGGGCACCCTCGGCGGACGCGGCGGTGCGCTGGGCAGCCGACTGCCGCGCCGCGGGAATCGCGGTGGGATGCTTCCGGCCGCCATCGGTACCGGACGGTGTCTCCCGGCTGCGGCTGACAGCGCGAGCCGATCTGACCCAGGAGCAGATCGCCACCGCCGTGGCGATCGTACGGCGGACCGCTCCCGTCAGCTGACCGA
Source organism: Streptomyces sp. NBC_01224 (assembly GCF_036002945.1). Lineage (NCBI taxonomy): Bacteria > Bacillati > Actinomycetota > Actinomycetes > Kitasatosporales > Streptomycetaceae > Streptomyces > Streptomyces sp. NBC_01224. The sequence continues at coordinate 7,818,736 of NZ_CP108529.1, forward strand.
ACCCCGGTGCAGGCCGGAGACGAAAGATGTCCAGGCCACCGCGGAGAACCGCAGTGGTGGCCTGGACACATCCTTGGAGTCCCGCACGGCCAGCCGCCCGTCTCCGAACGGCACGGCCTCCACGCAGTTGTTCATACCCGTGCTGCGGCTGCTGCGCCGCCACCGTAACTCGTGTTGTGCAAGGCAATCCGACATGAGCCCCCCTCGGGCAGTCCAGGGTCACCGACCGTCGCGGTCGATCGCGGCGATGAGGTCCAACGAGTGCTCCGGCGACAGCGCGTGCGCCTGCATCGTGCGGAAGGCCGAGCTGTACGCCTCAAGGTCTTCTTTCCGCTCCAGATAGAGGCTACTCGTCAAATGGTCGAGAACTACCACGTCCAGATCAGAAGTGTTCGGAAATGAGAAGATAACGAAAGGGCCGGTGAGGCCGACATAGCCACCGACCGAGAACGGCAGCAACTGAAGTTCCACATGGGGAAGTTGAGCCACGCGAGTCAGATGGCGCAGCTGGTTTCTCATCACCCGGCACCCGCCGACCTCGCGCCGGAGCACCGCCTCGTCGAGCACCGCGCTCAGTCGCAGCGGCGGATCGGTCCGCAGCACCCCCTGCCGGGCGAGCCGCACCTCCACCAGCGAGTCCAGCTGGCCGGCGGGCAACCCGTCCAGCGAGGCCCGGGTCACCGCACGTGCGTAGTCGGCCGTCTGCAGGAGCCCCGGCACCACCGAGGTCTCCAGGGTCCGCGCGGTCCGCGCCTGGGACTCCAGACTGATGAAGTCGCGGTACTGCGGCGGGATCAGACCGCGATAGGCATGCCACCACCCGGTGCCGCCACCGCCGGCCGAACCCGCCAGCGCCGCCAGGAGCGTCCGCAGCTGCGTGTCGTCCACGCCGTACGCGTCCAGCAGCCGGGTCACATCGGCCGGCCGCACCCCACTGACACCGGTCTCGATCCGGCTCACCTTCGACTGGTGCCAGCCGAGGATCCGTGCGGCGTCCCGGCTCGTCAGTCCGGACGCATGGCGCAGGCTCCGGAGCTCCTCCCCGAGCTTGCGGCGCCTCACCGCAGGGCCGTTCTGCATCTTCGGCCTCCCTCCCTCTTCTGCCGAGCGGACAGTGTGACGCCCGCATACGGTCTTGCGTGGCAGGGTTCACCGCATTGAGCGACAGATATATGCATATCTTGGTGGATCGCCGTCACAGAGGGCAGCATCAGTGGCAATCTGGCGCGAAGCACAACCGGGACCGGTCGCGGGTCGGTCCAAGTGGGAAAGGGACGGCTCGCCATGGCAGACCATCAGGAAGCAAGCGTCACTCTGCCGAGCGATCCGGTCTCGGTCTCGTCGGCCCGGAGATACGTGGCAAGGGTGCTGACCGAATGGGGTCTGGCCATCGACACGGAGTTCGCCGACAGTATCCGACTCATCGTCTCGGAACTCGCGACCAACGCCGTCCAGCACACCTTCGGACAGTCGCCCACCTTCACCGTGGACCTGAGGCTGGAGCGGGAGGAACAGCTGCATCTGGGTGTGACGGACAGTCACCCGCGTCGGCCCCGGCGGCTGCCCGCCGCCGTTCAGCAGGACAACGGACGCGGCATGGTGATCATTCGCTGTCTGGCCAAGGAGTGCGGTGGCCGGCTCACCGTCACCCCCACCGCCGACGGCGGCAAGACGGTCTGGATCGCGCTCCCGTGGAGCATCCCCGTGCAGAGCTGACCGACCCTTCGATCCGCCGCCTCCCTGTCTCCCGATCGCATGATCACCCGCCCTCGCCGCCCGGCCGCTGCGCCGAGGCCGCCCGCCCGAACCCACTGCGCAACAGCGCCTGGAGAGTTGCCGCCGCGGCGCTCGCCCGGTCACCGCGGTGCACCATCGAGATCGTCCGCCGGAACGAGGCGGGTTCCAGCCGCCGCACGGACAACGGTGTCGACGACATCGCGGCAACCATCTCCGGTACGACCGCCATTCCGATGCCCGCGCTGACCAGCGCACACACCAGCGCATAGCCGGGCGACTCGCAGACCACGGCGGGTGTTGCCCCTGCTTCGGCCAACGCCTGCTCCACCCCGCGGCGCGGTGGATGCGTCGGCGCGCTGCTGATCAGCGGCCGCCCCGCCAGTTCCGTCACCGGCAGTCTCCCGGTGGCTTCGGACAGCATCTGCCCGACCGCCGTGATCAGGACCAGTTCCTCGACCAGCAGCGGTTCGGCGAATACCCCGGAGGGCCAGGCCGCTGCGGCAGCCGGCTCGTACACATGGGTCAGCGCAAGATCGACGTCGCCGGCGGCCACAGCTGCGACTCCGTCCGGCGGCTCATACTCGGTGACCGCCAGCTCCACATCCGGGTGGGCGCGACGGAAGGCGCTCAACACCGGCGGCAACAGATGGATGCCCGCGGTGGTGAACGTGCCGACCCGGAGGCGTCCGCCGGAGAGTCCGGAGAGACGGGCCAGTTCGTGGCGGGCCAGGTCCATCTCGTCGAGGATCCGCCGTGCGCGTCCGACCAGCAGCTCACCGGCGGCCGTGAGGCGGGCCCCTCGGTGGTGGCGCACCAGCAGTGCGGCGCCCGCCTCCCGCTCCAGCTTGGCGATCTGCTGGGAGAGCGCGGGCGCGGTGTAGCCGAGTCGGGCGGCGGCCCGGGTGATCGATCCGGCCTCCGCGACTGCCACCAGCGCCGCGAGCCGTGTCGGGTCGTACATTAAGTGTTCCTTTTGGCAGACCCAGAAGATTGCAAGTACACGCTAAAGGCTCTGCCGGGCCAGGGTGGACCCATGGACGCACAATTGATCGCCTTCATCGGGGTCGCCGCTGGAATGGTCGCGCTGCCGGGCGCGGACTTCACCGTCGTCGTACGCAACGCGCTCGCCTCCCGGTCAGCGGGGGTGGCGACCGCGCTGGGTGTTGCCGGTGGACTCCTCGTGCACACCGCGCTGGCCGTCGCCGGGCTTGCCGCTGTGCTGGTGACGCTGCCCGTACTGTTCCGCACCGTTCAGCTGCTCGGCGGGGCCTACGTCCTCTACCTCGGCATCAGCGCCCTGTACGCGGCTCGGCGCCGCACCACGGGCAGGGCGGGTGAGGCCGAGGGGGAACCAGCAGGGCAGGGAACCGTACGAGCACTGCGCCAGGGCTTCCTCACCAACGCCCTGAATCCCAAGGCGCCGGTGCTCTTCCTGAGTCTGCTGCCGCAGTTCGTTCCCGACGGGCAGCCGCCGCTCCCGAGGACCTTGCTGCTCGCAATGATCGTGGTGCTGCTTGCGCTGATCTGGTTCCCCGCAGTGGCCCTCATGGTGGACCGACTGGGGCGGCGGCTGCGCCGGCCACGTACCGCCCGCGCCATCGAGGGCGGCAGCGGCGCGGCGCTCACCGGTCTGGGGTTGGTGCTGGTGTCCGGCCCCCTGCTGCACTGAGTAACGAGCGGGTCAGCGGCGGAGACCAGGGCCTGTCCGGTGGATCAGGACCGGGGGCACGGGCCTGATCCACCGGACAGGCATCAGCGGACCCGCCCGTAGTAGACGCTCTTCGTCCAGATCTTCTCCAGCCGGACCACCGCGCCGGTCCTCGGCGAGTGCCAGATCCTGCCCTTACCCGCGTAGATCCCCACGTGGTAGATGCTGCGGCCGTAATGGAAGAAGACCAGGTCGCCGCGTTGCCTGTGCGAGGCCGAGATATGGCGGGTCTTGTTGTACTGCTGCTGGGCGGTGCGCGGGAGCTTCTTGCCCGCCTTTTTGAACGAATAGACCGTCAGACCCGAGCAGTCGAAGCGGTTGGGGCCGGTGGCCCCCCAACCGTATGGTGATCCCTTCTTCGACGCGGCGATGTTGAGTGCCTTCATCGAGAGGGTCGCTGCCTGGGCTTGAGGCGTGGCGCCCGGGGCAAGCAGGGTGCCGCCGACGGCGGCCAGTGTCAGAACCGAGGCCGTGCCGGCCCGGGCGAGCAGAGACGGGACATGAACCTGCGCAGCCATGCGCAACCCTTCGTCAGCCGCCTGTGAAGGATGACCTGTCGGGTTCGGGCTGGCGAAGTTGCCCGGCCGCGCTCGGCGGCTTCACCCCGAGGGTCGACCGGTGTTCCGGTCGACCCGTTGTGCTCGGGTCCTCCACTCCTGCCGATCCACTTCTGTCGACCAGGCATCCGGACGGCGGCAGGACTCGGCGTCCGCCCGGACCGCCCCGCCGCGGTGGCGGGGGCTTGTCGTCCCAGGGATCTTGGCGCACCGACTGCCGGATTTCCGAGAGAAAACGACGATATGTGAGTCTCCTCATTAATGATCCGTTTGGGTGGGGCCGATGATTCCGAAGACCGTGCAGGTCGCTCGGACCGGTCTCGTACCAGGGGTGGAAGGATGGATTCCGATCACTGCCCTCGCGAAAAACGCAAGTTGAGATGTCGCTCGCGAGGGGGAATCCCTACGCCGAACGAGCTAGGAATTTCGATGTGCCTGCCGGGCGTGTCGCGCGGGGGAGTTGAGCGACGTCCGTCGGAGTCGCGGGTGGAGTGAGTTGAGCAAACCCCGTCGGAGGTGAGGGCAGGGGGAGTTGGCCGGACCCGGCCGGGGCCGGAGACGAAGTGGGCTGCTCAACTCGCCCGAGCGGGGGGTACGGTGACGCGTCCGGCCCGCCGTTCCCCGTCCAGCAGGCGCAGCGCCCGCGCCAAGGTGGCGGCGTGGATCTGCGCCTCGCCGCGCTCATGCATCAACGCGAGGGCGTCCCGTAGCGCGCCCGCCCGTGAGGCCAGTGCCTGTGCGGCGCGCAGTGCGCCGTAGGTGTCGCTGCCGCGGGCCGGGTTGATCCGGCCCAGTTGGTCCAGGACTTCGAGGTAGCAGTCGATGAACTCCCCCTCGGCGCGCGTCAGTGCGGGGAGTGGCGGCAACTCCGGTGGCTGCATCGGGCGTTCACCTCGCGCTGTGCGGCGGGAGTGACGACTTCCGGTTCTCCATGACGTGGTCCACCAGGCCGTACGCCTTGGCGCCCGCAGCGTCGAGGATGAGGTCGCGCTCGATGTCGGTGGCGATCTGCGCTGCGCTGCGGCCCGTGTGACGGGCCAACAGTGTGGTGATCATCTCGCGGACCCGTTCCAATTCCTGTGCCTCGATCTCCAGATCGGACGGCTGACCTTGAACCGGCTCGGTGAGCTCGGGCTGCTGCACGACGACCCTGGCGCCGGGCAGTGCGTGCCGTCGGCCGGGAGCGCCCGCGGCGAGCAGTGTGGACGCGCAGGAACCGGCCTGTCCGAGGCAGTAGGTCTCCACCTCGCAGGTGAGGTACTGCATCGTGTCGTAGATCGCGGACATGGCTCCGAACGAGCCGCCGGGGGAGTTGATGTAGAGCGAGATGGGCCGGTCGGGGGCGTCGTGTTCCAGATACATGAACTGGGCGATCAGGTCGGTGGCGGCGGTGTCGTCGACCGGGGTGCCGAGGAAGACGATCCGTTCGGCGAGCAGCTTGGAGTACGGATCCAGGGTGCGCGTCCCGTTGGTCGTGCGCTCGGTGAACTCGGGCAGCACGTAACGGGCGGTGGGGCGGAACAGCATGGCGTTGCCTTTCCTCCGGAGCTGTACGGGGATCTGCGTGAGCATCTGTAAAAAATGTACAGGACGTACAGAAGGTTATGATGGGAGCATGGCCTACGAGATTCCGGTGACGCAAGCCCGAGCTGAGCTCGCCGAACTGATCAACCGCGTTGTCTACGGCGGCGAGCGAGTGGTCGTGACGCGGCACGGCAAGCCGCTCGTGGCGCTCGTTTCGGCTGCTGACCTGGAGCGACTCGAAAATGACGAGGCGGCTGCCGAGGAGCAGGTGATCAGCTCGGTCTCCTCGATCAGCTCCCTTGCGTCCGCTCCCGGCGAACGGCGGCGCTTCGGCATCGCGGCGGAACACAGGGGGCACCGCGAGCCGGGCAGCTGAGCGCCCCACTGACGTCCCGTAACGCTGAGATGCCGTGCACCCCCGCCCGTTGCGGCGGGGGTGCACGGCATGCTCGAACGGGGTCGGCCCACCAGGGCCGGCTCCGGGGTGCTGGGAGCGGGCGCGGCCGGAGGCTGGGCCCGGCGTCGGCCGCCGATGAGCACCGCCGTCAGCCCGAGCGCCGCCCAGAGTGTGAGCGTGAGCAGCGCATTGCCCGCACCGCTGCCGTCGAAGAAGGCCACCGACCGCAGCAGTGAGCCGCCCGCACCCGGCGGCATCAGCCGGCCGATCGTCCCGATCGGCCGGGGCAGCAGCTCGGGCGCGCTGGTCACGCCGGAGAAGGGGTTTCCGAGCAGCACCATCAGCAGGGCGCCGAGGTCGACGCCGGGCGGACCGATCAGCGCGGCGAGCCCCGCCACCGTCCCGCCGATGGCGCCTGGGCCGTGACCGCTTCGCGCAGCAGTTGGGTGCGGTCAGCAGCTGCGGGCCCTGCGGGGTGACCACGACCGCGCCGTATACAGACCGGTCCTCCATCGCGCGGCGGGCATCGGCCGCGGAGGCGTAACGATGTACCTCGAAGGCGCCCTCGCGTTGCTCGAACCGCTGCTGGAGCCGATCGGCGGCCGGTGCGGAACCGGCTGCCACGCTCGCCGAGGTCTTCGGGGGGTTGCGGGCGGCGTGGACGGAGCTGGTCGACGTGCACCGCGACATCGGCTTGCTCGGCTCCGATGTGTCCGCGGATCATGTGGTCCGCACGCTGATCGCCACCGCCCGGGGGTTCATCGCCCAGCCGGCGATGTTCGGTGACGCCGAACCCGAAGTGCTGGAAAACGGCCTGCGCGGCCTGATGTCCATGGATCTGCAAAAGATCAGTTAACGCGCCGGAAAAACTTCGGCTCTAACGTGCAATACCTCGCTGCGAGAGACCGGTTCGATGTTCAACAGTCTGTTGACGGCGGCTAGTGTCTCGCTGCGCCCAGGGCCGGTACTGGGCACAGGACTGTGAGGTGGAAGCATGCAACTGACCCCGCATGAGCAGGAACGCCTGCTCATCCATGTTGCTGCCGACGTGGCTCAGAAGCGTCGGGCGCGCGGACTGCGGCTCAACCACCCCGAGGCGGTCGCGCTGATCACCATCCATCTGCTGGAGGGTGCCCGCGACGGTCGTACGGTCTCCGAACTGATGGCATCGGGCCGCAAGGTGCTCTCCCGCGAGGATGTCATGGACGGGGTGCCCGAGATGATCCATGACGTCCAGGTCGAGGCCACCTTCCCGGACGGCACCAAGCTCGTGACCGTGCACGAGCCGATCGTCTGACGGCAGGTGTCACCGATGATTCCCGGAGAGATCCTGTACGGAGACGGGCCCGTACCGTTCAACGAAGGCCGGTCCGTCACCCGCCTCACCGTTCTCAACGCCGCCGACCGGCCCGTCCAGGTCGGTTCGCACTATCACTTCGCCGAGGCCAACCCGGGCCTGGACTTCGACCGTTCGGCCGCCCGCGGACTGAGGCTGAACATCGCCGCCGGGACCGCTGTGCGCTTCGAACCCGGCGTACCCGTCGACATCGAGCTCGTCCCCCTCGCCGGACGGCGCATCGTCCCCGGCCTGCGCGGCGAAACCGGAGGTGCCCTCGATGGCTGAACTCGACCGCGCGGTCTACGCCGACCTGTTCGGCCCCACGACCGGTGACCGCATCCGGCTCGCCGACACCGATCTGCTCGTCGAGATCGAGGAGGACCGCTCGGGCGGCCCCGGACTCGCGGGAGACGAGGCGGTTTTCGGCGGCGGCAAGGTGATTCGCGAGTCGATGGGCCAGGCGCGCACCACCCGCGCCGAAGGCGCCCCGGACACCGTCATCACCGGCGCCGTGATCATCGACCACTGGGGCATCGTCAAGGCGGACATCGGCATCCGCGACGGCCGGATCACCGGGATCGGCAAAGCCGGCAACCCGGACACCATGGACGGCGTCCACCCCGATCTGGTCATCGGCCCCGAGACCGAAATCGTCGCGGGCAACGGCAAGTTCCTCACCGCGGGCGCCATCGACGCCCATGTCCACTTCATCTCCCCGACCATCGTCGACCAGGCGCTCTCCGCCGGTGTCACCACGCTCGTCGGAGGTGGCACCGGACCGGCCGAGGGCACGAAGGCGACCACGGTCACTCCGGGCGCCTGGCACCTCGCCCGGATGTTCGAGGCTCTGGAGGCCTGCCCCGTCAACATCGGGCTGCTCGGCAAGGGCAACACGATGTCGGGCGACGCCATGCGCGCCCAACTGCGCGGCGGTGCCCTCGGATTCAAGATCCACGAGGACTGGGGTGCCACTCCCGCCGTCATCGACGCCTGTCTGAACGTGTGCGAGGAGAGCGGTGCGCAGCTCGCCATTCACACGGACACCCTCAACGAGGCCGGCTTCGTCGCGGATACGCTCGCGGCCATCGCCGGACGCTCCATCCACGCGTACCACACCGAAGGTGCCGGCGGCGGGCATGCCCCGGACATCATCACCGTGGTCTCGGAGCCGTACGTCCTGCCCAGTTCCACCAATCCGACCCGGCCTCACACCGTCAACACCATCGAGGAACACCTCGACATGCTGATGGTCTGTCACCACCTCAACCCCGCTGTGCCGGAGGACCTGGCCTTCGCCGAATCCCGGATCCGTCCCTCCACCATCGCGGCCGAGGACATCCTCCACGACCTCGGGGCGATCTCGATCATCTCCTCCGACGCCCAGGCGATGGGCCGCGTCGGCGAGGTCGTCCTGCGCACCTGGCAGACCGCCCATGTGATGAAGAAGCGCCGCGGCGTCCTTCCCGGCGACGGCCGGGCCGACAACCACCGGGTTCGTCGTTATGTCGCCAAATACACCATCAATCCCGCTGTCGCCCAGGGCCTCGACCGGGAGATCGGTTCGGTCGAGACCGGCAAGCTCGCCGATCTGGTGCTGTGGGACCCGGCGTTCTTCGGCGTCAAGCCGCAGACCGTCATCAAGGGCGGGCAGATCGCGTACGCGCAGATGGGCGACGCCAACGCGTCCATCCCTACGCCGCAGCCGGTGATGCCGAGGCCGATGTTCGGCGCACTCGGCCGGGCGCCCGCCGCCAACTCGTTCAACTTCGTGGCGAACGCAGCCATCGAGGACGGGCTGCCCGAACGCCTCGGTCTCGGCAAACGGTTCGTTGCGATCACCAGCACGCGCGGCGTCTCCAAGGCCGACATGCGGGAGAACGACGCACTGCCGCAGGTCCACGTCGACCCCGACAGCTTCGCCGTGACGATCGACGGCGAACCGGTCGAACCGGCACCCGCCGCCGAACTGCCCATGGCCCAGCGCTACTTCCTCTTCTGACGCGGACCATGTGATGAGTCGCGCAGCTCTGCTCGTTCTCGCCGACGGCCGGTTCCCCGCCGGTGGCCACGCCCACTCCGGTGGCGCCGAACCGGCCGTGAAGGAAGGACGTATCCGTAACGCCGAAGACCTCGCCGAGTTCTGCCGGGGCCGCCTCCACACCACCGGACTCACGGCCGCCGCACTCGCCGCGGCGGCCGCCCACGGCCATGACCCGCTCGCACTCGACGAGGCCGCCGATGCCCGCACCCCGTCACCCGCGCTGCGGACCGTCGCGCGCAAACTCGGCCGGCAGCTGATGCGGACGGCCCGCGCCGTCTGGCCCAGCCCCGAACTCGCCGCGCTCGCCCGGGACCGGCCGCGCGGCGCCCACCAGCCCGTCGTGCTCGGCCTCACCGCACGATCGGCGGGACTCGGGCCCGAGGATGCTGCGCACTGCGTCGCCTATGAGACCGTCAGCGGACCGGCCACCGCTGCCGTCCGGCTGCTCTCCCTCGACCCCTTCGAAGCCACCGCCGTCCTCGCCCGCCTCGCACCCGAACTCGACCGGATCGCGGAACAGGCCGCCGCTGCGGCGCACGGAACCATCGATGCGCTGCCCGCCGCCTCCGCCCCTCTCCTCGACATCACCGCCGAGGCGCACGCGGCCTGGCCTGTCCGCCTGTTCGCCTCGTAAGCCTGCAAGAACCAGGAGCCGAACGCCATGCACCTCGACCACGCCCATGACGGCCCGGCCGCCATCAGCGCCGATACAGCCCGCCCCGACGGCACCCGCCGCGCTCTGCGCATCGGACTCGGCGGGCCGGTCGGCTCCGGCAAGACCGCGACCGTCGCCGCCCTCTGCAGGTCCCTGCGCGACCAGCTCTCCATCGCTGTGGTCACCAACGACATCTACACCCGCGAGGACGCCGCCTTCCTGCTGCGCCATGCCGTCCTGCCGCCCGAGCGCATCCAGGCCGTGGAGACCGGCGCCTGCCCGCACACCGCGATCCGGGACGACATCTCCGCCAACCTCGAAGCCGTCGAGGACCTGGAGGACGCCGTAGGGCCGCTCGATCTGATCCTGGTCGAATCCGGCGGCGACAACCTCACCGCCACCTTCTCCAAAGGCCTGGTCGACGCCCAGATCTTCGTCATCGATGTGGCGGGCGGCGACGACATCCCGCGCAAGGGCGGCCCCGGCGTCACCACTTCCGACCTGCTCGTCATCAACAAGACCGACCTTGCCCCGTACGTCGGCTCCGATCTTGACCGAATGGCTCAGGACGCCGCACAGCAACGCGGGCCGCTCCCCGTGGTCTTCACCTCACTCACCTCGCAGGAAGGTGCGGGGCCGGTCGCGGACTGGGTGCGGGGGCAGCTCGCCGCCTGGACCGCATGAGCGTCCAGGCCACCGCCCGGATCACCGCGGTCCTCGACAGCCGGGGCGTCACTTCGCTCCCCGTGCTGGAGAGCGACGGGCCGCTCGCCCTGCGCCGGACCCGGGCCGCGAACGGCTCGTACGCCCGTGTCACCGTCGTCGGCGCCATGAGCGCGCCGCTCGGCGGCGACCGGCTCGCCATCGAGGCACAGGTCGAGGAAGACGCCCGGCTCACCGTCGACTCGGCCGCAGCCACCGTCGCCCTGCCCGGACCGGGAGCGGCCGCCGAACCCGCCACGTACGACATCAGGTTGAAGGTGGGGGAGCGGGCCGGGCTCTGCTGGCTTCCGGAGCAACTCGTCTCGGCGCACGGCAGCGTCCTGCACATGACCACACGGGTCGAACTCGCCCCCACCGCACGGCTGGTGCTGCGCGAGGAGCAGATTCTCGGACGCCACGGCGAGAGCACCGGCGCCCTCACCAGCCGCCTCACAGTGCACCGCGCCGGCCGTCCGCTGATCGACCAGCAGGTGGCGTACGGGCCCGGAGCACCCGGCTGGGACGGCGCGGCCGTTCTCGGCGGCCACCGGGCCCTCGGGCAACTCCTCGTCGTGGACCCGTTGTTCGGCGAAAAATGCCCCGAAGCACGCCTGCTGGGGTCGACCGCCGTCCTCACACCACTCGTCGGTCCGGCTGTGCTGGTGACAGCCGTCGCCCCCGATGCACGCGTGCTGCGCAGGGTCCTGGGCGACGCACTGAGCGACGTACTCGACACCCCGGCGAGGTGAATACCGCTCAGCGGGACGCAGGTATCCGGTTATCGATTCGGTAAAGAAGTGAGTGTGTGGCCTGTTCTCAGGAACCTCACAGACGACAGGATCCGCAGGAGGTCCTGAATGAACTGCGTCGCCACCGGCGGCGCTTCAGATATGGGGGAGGTTCCACTTGAGACGCACAGCAGTGCTCGGCTCGGCCGGCGCTCTGATCGCGGGCACGCTCATAGCGGGCGCGGTGACCGCACCGGCGGCCACTGCCGAAGGCCGTCACCAGCACGGTTCCGAGGCGCGCGGCGTTCAGGTCGCCGCGACACGGGCGGCCAGGTCCGGCATCGACTGGAAGGACTGTCCGGCCGACTGGGCCATAGCCAAGCCGATCCAGTGCGGCTGGGTGACGGTGCCGCTCGACTACGCCAGGCCCGACGGCAAGCAGATCAAGATCGCCGTCGACCGGCACGTCAGCACCGGCACGAAGGACGAACGACAGGGCGCCCTGCTCTACAACCCGGGCGGCCCCGGCGGTTCGGGGATGCGGTTCCCCACCCGGATCACCAACAAGAACCCGCTCTGGGCGAACACGGCGAAGGCGTACGACTTCGTCGGCTTCGACCCACGGGGCGTCGGCCACTCCGCGCCGATCTCCTGCATCGACCCCCAGGAGTACGTCAAAGCCCCGAAGGCCGACCCCGTACCCGACTCCGAGGCCGACAAGCGCGCCCAGCGCAAGCTCGCCGCCGAGTACGCGGACGGCTGCGCCGAACGCAGCGGCGACATGCTGCCGCACATGACCACGCCGAACACCGCCCGCGACCTGGATGTCATCCGCGCCGCCCTCGGTGAGGAGAAGCTCAACTTCCTGGGCGTCTCCTACGGCACCTACCTGGGCGCGGTCTACGGCACGCTCTTCCCGACCCACGTCCGCCGCATGGTGGTCGACAGTGTCGTCAACCCGGCCAAGGACAACATCTGGTACCAGGCCAACCTGAACCAGGACATCGCCTTCCAGGGACGCTGGGACGACTGGAAGGCATGGGTCGCCAAGAACGACTCCGTCTTCCACATCGGCAACACCCCCGCGAAGGTCGAGCAGGCGTGGCTGGAGCTGCGCGCCGCCGCGAAGAAGAACCCGATCGGTGGTGTCGTCGGCCCCGCCGAGCTCATTGGTTTCTTCCAGAGCGCGCCGTACTACGACTCCTCCTGGGCGCCCGTCGCCCGGATCTGGAGCGACTACCTGGGTGGCGACACCCAGGCTCTGGTCGACGCGGCGGGCCCGGACATGTCGGACACCGCGGGGAACATCTCCTCGGAGAACGGCAACGCCGTGTACACGGCAGTCGAGTGCGCGGATGCCAAGTGGCCCACCAACTGGCAGAAGTGGGACCGCGACAACACCCGGCTGCACAAGGACTACCCGTTCATGACCTGGGCCAACGCCTGGATGAACCTGCCCTGTGCGACCTGGTCGGCCAAGCAGCAGACCCCGCTGAACGTGAAGACCGGCAAGGGCCTGCCGCCGGTGCTGATCGTGCAGTCCACGCGTGACGCCGCAACCCCGTACGAGGGCGCTGTCGAACTGCACAAGCGCTTCAAGGGCTCGCGCCTCATCACGGAGCGGGACGCCGGTTCGCACGGTGTCACCGGCCTGGTCAACCCCTGCATCAACGAGCGGGTGGACACCTACCTGCTCACCGGCAGGACCGACCGCAGCGACGTGACGTGCGCCCCGCACGCCACACCCAAGCCGTAACGGTCACACCTCACGGGCACGGGCGGCCGGTGGCCTTGAGCCACCGGCCGCCCGTTCTCGCGCATGGGCTCCGCCTCAGGCCTTGCGGTCGTACGTCTCCAGCAAGGCGTCCTCCGCCGCGTAGTCGAAGAGCTTCCTCCCGTATGCCCGCACCATGAGGGGAAACGCGTCCGTCCAGTCCTTGCCCTCCAGTTGCGCGGCGATCCACTCGACCGTTTCCGGAAGCGACTCCACGTAGCCCGTCACCGGTTGGTACCCGAGTTCCCGCTCGGCGGCCGTCATGTCGTACACGATGGGATGGGCGGCGCTCCAGGGCGTCGAGCCGACGCCGTCGTCCCCGGGTGCGCCGGCCATCAGCACGGTCTCGGTCCTCCGGCCGAGCACCGCGTCGACGGCCTCGCCGATCTCCGCGACCGTCGGTGCCTGCGGATCCCCGGCATTGAGCACCCGCGAACCGGGCCGTCCGGCGGCGAGCCGGATCAGCTCGGCCAGGTTGGATACATGGACCGGGTGGAAACGGGACGTCCCGCCGTACGAGAGCACCCGCCGCACCCGGCCGTCCAGGTGCCGCTTCACGAAGTACAGCTCTCGGGGCGAGCGGCAGTACGCCCCGTGAATCGCCCCCGCACGCAACAGCGTCACCGGCAGCGTGTCCCCCGCCGAGAGCAGATCCTGCTCCAGCTGTATCTTCCGCGTCCCGTACGTGGCATCGCCGGCCGGCACGGTGCGCTGTGTCTCCGGGATCGGCACGGGGTATCGCGGAGCTCCGTCGGGCTCGCCCTGTGTGTCGAAGCTGCGACCCTGATCGTCCTCGTACACCGCACCGCTGGAGATGACCACCGCCGAACCGATCAGGTCGGCGAGGCCGGTCAGCTGCCGGGCGTGATCCGCGCCGTACGCGACCATGTCGACCAGTACGTCACATCCGTCACCCAGCGCCGCCGCCAGCGCCCCGTCCTCGTCCCGGTCGAGAGCCGTCGTGCGCACCGCGCCGTCCCACCGCGCGTCCCGGCCGCCGCCGCGTGAAGCGGCCGTCACCTCCCAGCCGTCCTCGACGAGCGCCTGCACGGCCACTCGCCCGATCTGTCCCGTCGCTCCCAGAACCCATGCGTTTCCCCTGCTCATGAGGGGCACGCTAGGACCAGGCCGTCGCCCGGGCCAGTGGAGTTCACCCAGCGCGGATTCGCCGTCAGCGTCGCAGCTTCGGGAACTTCTTCGACTGCCCTACCTGCTCGGCCTGTGCGGCCTTCATCTTGGCCGCGTACTCGTCGACGTACTCCTGTCCGGAGAGGCCGAGAATCGCGTACATGATCTCGTCGGTGACCGCCCGGATCGCAGCCTTCTGGTTGTCCAGACCTGCGTAGCGGGAGAAGTCCAGTGGCTCACCGAAGCGGATGGTGACCCGCTTGACGCGCGGGACGACCTGTCCCGGCGGCTGGATCTCGAACGTACCGACCATCGCGCACGGCACCACCGGCACCTGCGCCCTGATCGCCATCACGGCCACGCCGACCTTGCCCTTGTACAGCCGGCCGTCGTGCGAACGGGTGCCCTCCGGGTAGATCCCCAGCAGTTCGCCCCTGCTCAGCACCCCGAGCCCTTCGCGGATCGCCGCCTGCCCCGCGTCCTTGCCGGACCGGTCCACCGGAATCTGCCCGATGCTGTGGAAGAAGGCGGCGGTCAGCCGCCCCTTCACCCCTGGTCCGGTGAAGTACTCCGCCTTGGCGAGAAACGTGATGCGCCGTTTGAGGATCGCAGGCATCAGGAAATGGTCGGAGAACGACAGATGGTTACCGGCGACGATGGCCGCGCCGTCCTCCGGGATGTGTTCCAGGCCCTCGATCCTGGGGCGGAAGAACAGCCGGAGAAGCGGCCCGAGGATGACGTATTTGAGCACGTAGTAGAACACGGGGCGGCTCCTAGCTCTGCCGGATCGGCTCCAGGGCTGCATTCTGCCAGGTCAGCGGAGACCTGAGGGGAGGACAGCCTATGTGCAGCAGTCGTCCCGCGTAACCGTCTTCGGGCAGGTCGATGCGGACCCGATGCCGACTTTACTGACAAGGCGTCAGGCCGGGGTTCTCGGCGTCGGAGCGCGTGCAAGCCGGGGTCGGTCCGTCGACGTCTCGATGTGGCGGCCAAAGTGCGCATGCAGGTCGAACAGTGCGAAGAACAACTCTTCCTTGGCGCGGAAGTTGGAGCAGAACGCCCCGCACGTCAGCCCCGCGCGCTCACTGATCACCTCGATGGAGGAGCCGTAGATGCCGCGTTCGGCGAATGTCTCCTGAGCTGCCTCCAGCAGCCGCGCTCGTCTGCGGGCGGCGCTTCGTGGGTCCCTTCGGCAAGTTGTTCCTCCCCGGCCGTTGACACCTCTGCGTGGCCCGCCTCACGATCGCTGGACACGGGATCACGGGGGAAGATGGCTGATGTTTGCACTCATATTTGGAGCAGCTATCACGGGCTTCGGAACCTGCCTCCTGACGAACTTCAGAAACCTTGCAGATCGGCTCTTCGACTACTACTCCTCCACCGGGGTCACGATGGGAAGCGCTACGGCCGGGACGTTGCGCGTCATCGGCGGAGGAACCGTACTGATCGGTCTCTTCTGGATCGCAACCGCCGTGACCGAGATCCTCTAGCCCGCTTCCCACGCCGCGAGACGGCGGTGGATGGGGCGCTCCACCTTCTCCGGGGGCAGTTCGAGCAGGAGGGCCGGGTGTTCGGGGTTGGTGGCGCTGATCTGCGGAATCTTGCGGTCACAGTCCCTGGGCAGCGCGTCGGGTCAACGAATGGGTTCCGTTTCACGGTGAGGGGAACCCGGAGGAGCCGTGCGGGTCAAGCCTCGACGTCTCGACCCGCACCACTGTGTCTCCGCAGTCCCCGTCAGGGTCCCGCCGCCCGCGGTCAGTCCTTCAGATGCTCCAGGATCCGGTGCATCCCGCTGTTCCAGTTCTCCTTGAGCGCCGCGACGGCCGCGTCGAGGTCGCCGCGCTGCAGGCACTCGGCGATCCGCTCGTGCTCCACCGCCGAACGCTCCAGGATGTCCTGGTCGCCCAGGGCCACCCGCTCGTAGCGGTGCATCGTCACCTTCAGAGAGGTGATCAGCTTCATCAGGCGGTTGTTCGTGCAGCCGGACAGGAGCAGGTCGTGCCACGCGTCGTCATAACGCTCTATGACGTCGTGCGGCGCCTGCGGGGCCGAGAACGCACGCGCCTCCTCAAGGAGGCGGGGGGCTGTCGCCGCCAGGTGCTCGGGATCGCTGGACTCCAGGGCGAGCGCCTCGAGCGTCGCGACGATCGCGGACAGGTCACGGAACTCCTGCGCGCTGAGCGGCGTGAAGCGGAAGCCCTTGCCGCGCTCGCTGGTGATGACGCCCTCGCGCTCCAGCGTGATCAGTGCCTCGCGCAGCGGAGTGCGGCTGACGCCGAGTTCGGTGGCCAGCTGCCCCTCGTTGATCGGCTCGCTGGTTGCGATCGTGCCGCGGCCGAGGCGCTTGATCAGTTCCTCCTTGACCTGTTCGCGCAGCGGGCGATTTTCGATTGGCATGTGAGGCTGCCCTCCCCTTCGGTCCGGTCGATTATCCGCTACCGGCGGGTCACGCGGTACCGGCGCCGTCGACCGGGATGATCGCCCCGCTCAGGAACGCCGAGGCGTCGGAGGCGAGGAACGCCACGGTCTGGGCGATGTCGCGGGGCTGCCCGATCCGGCCCAGCGGCCGGTCGGCGGCGTCGGCATAGAACGCGTCGGAGCTCTCGCCGAGCTGGCGTGCCTCCTCGGCGAGCATCCCGGTCGCCGTGTCACCGGGGCAGACACAGTTGACGCGGATGTTGTCGGGGCCGTGGTCGATGGCCATGGCGCGGGTCATGTTGACGACGGCGCCCTTCGACGCGCAGTACGAGACAGCCCGGCCGCCGCCGCGGATGCCCCATCCGGAGCCGGTGTTGATGACGGAGCCGCCGCCCCGGGCCGCCATCCCCGGGATCACGAGGCGGCTCATCAGCATCACCGAGCGGATGTTCACGGCCATCACCAGGTCCCAGTCGTCCTCGGTGATCTCGCAGACCGTGGAGCGGCGGATGATGCCGGCGTTGTTGAAGAGGACGTCCACGCCGCCGAACTGCTCCTGCGCCGTGTGCACGACGGCCTCGCAGTCCTCGCGCCGTGACACGTCGCAGCGTACGAAGATCCCTCCCGTGTCCTTCGCGGTGCGTTCGCCGCCGTCCGTGTCGATGTCGGCGATCACCACGCGGGCGCCGAGCTCCGCAAGGACCTGGGCGGTGGCGCGGCCGATTCCGGCTCCGCCGCCGGTCACGATGGCACGCTTGCCGTCAAGGGAGATCATCTTTGGCTCCTTCTGAGTGTGATGGGAGGCATGAGGGGTCATCCGGCCAGGCGGTACAGCGATGTGCGCCGCCTGCCGGTGATGACGGGCAGATGGCCGGACAGCTCCGCGTTGAGCGCGTCGTCGCCGGTGTCGAGGAGAAGAGGGCGGCCGCCGAGCGCGGCCAGTTTCTGTTCCGTGCACAGCACGAGCAGGCGCTCGCGGCCGCCCGCCGCGCGCAGGACGCGCGGCGAGATCTGCTGGTTGCCGCGGCCGAGAAGGAAGCCCTGGCCGCCGATGGGGGAGAGGGCGATCCAGGCCGGGCCGATGGAGAGGAGAGTGTCCTCGCCCGCGTCGCGGGCCACGATTCGCGGCCGGTGGCCGGGCCGCAGGCGGAGCACGTCGACTCCCGTGAGGGAGACGTCCGCGCCGAGCGTCGCCGCGATCGCCCGGGTGGTGCTGCCGGGGCCGAGCACGAGCAGCCCGTCCCCGACGCGCTCGGCGACGTCGGTCGCGATGCCGCCGACCGCATCGGGCGCGGTAGCGGTGCTGCCGGTCTTGCGCTGTTGTACGCGGGCCGGTATGTCGGGAACGCGCAGCCACCCGAAGAGCTGTGAGGCGACGCGGCCCTCGCTCAGGGCGTCCTCGTCGCGGTCCATCACCTCGGCGTCCCGCAGCCGAACAGTGCTCCTGCGGGCGAGCCACGCCGCCGCGACCTCACCCGCGGCGCGCGGGCTGATGGCGAAGACGGCCGAGTGCATCTTCACACCGGTCGGTACGCCGAGGACCGGGCAGGGCACGTCGCGTAGGGCGCCGAGCACGTCCCGCGCGGTGCCGTCGCCGCCGGCGAAGAGCAGGAGGTCGACGCCCTCGGCGACGACGGCCCGCACCGCGGCGGCCGTGTCTGCGGCCGAGGTGTCCCGCCCGGCCCCGGCGGCGTACACGACCCGCCCCGCAAGCCCTGCGGCGGCGACGGAGTCAGCTCCCAGGGGACCGGCGGCGGTCACGACGAGGAGTCCGGAGCCCGGCGGGTCACCGACCGGAGCGATGGCCGGCGCCCCGGCCTGCGTGTCGCTGAGTTCCTTCGGCGCGGGATCCTCGGTGGCGTCGGCCCGGTGGCCGGGCACGGGGCGTGGCGTGCGCTCCCGCGTGGTTGCGGAGGCCTGCGCCGTGCCCTCCGACGCATCGGGTTGCCCACCCGGCGCGCAGGCCGTCAGATCGGCGCTCGCCCGTGTGCGCCGGCTGGGCGCCGGGCGCGCCGCCGCTGTCGAATCGCTGCCTCGCCCGTCCCACGCAGGACGGCCGGCCTCTGTCAACCGGCCCGAACGCGCCGCCAGTTCACCCAAGGCCGCAGCGGCACGCGCCCCCGCCAAGGGGCGTGCGCCCAGCGAGAGTGCCACGCGGGTCCGGTCCGGGCCGTCGGTACCGCCCAGGCCCACCCGGCCGCCGAGGCCGGCGACCGGGTTGACCACCAGGCCGATCCTCGTCACCGGCCGGCCTCACCGAGCACCTTGCGGCGGTAGGCGCGCCAGGAGACCGCCCAGGTCGCCGGGGAGTCCAGGGCTTCCGGGCGGACCCGGTGGATGGTCGAGCGGTGCGGCGCCGTGTGTACGGTCTCCGGGTCCTCGTACGCCTCTCGGGCGATCTCCGCGAGGATCGCCGCGTACTCGTCGAGGTCGGCGCGCGTGTAGGACTCGGTCGGCTCCAGCGTCATGGGTTCCGGCACGACGTACGGGTGGTGGCTGGTCCAGTAGTGCGTACCGAAGTCCGCGGCACGCAGGCCGATGTCCTCGGAGTGCAGGCCGGTGTCCTCGTGGAGCTTCTCCCAGCTGTAGCGGACCTGCTCGACGCGCGGGCGCCCCGCCGCGTAGGGGATGGAGACGCCCGGGATCTGCCGGACCTTGTGGAGCAGGTAGTTGTTGTTGAGGACGGCCGTCTCGGCGGCGGCCCGCAGGCCCTGTGCGCCGAGCGACATGATCCAGGCGTAGGCACGGACCAGGTTCGGCACGACGCCGTAGAACGGCCGCATCTTGCCGACCGACTCGGGCCGGTCGTCGTCCAGCCGGTACGTCGAACCGTCGAACTCGACGGTGGGGCGAGGCAGATACGGGGCGAGGTCCTCGGAGACCGCGCACGCACCGGCCGCCGGGCCGCCGCACGCATGCGGCGTCGAGAACGTCTTGTGCAGATTGAAGTGGCACAGGTCGAAGCCCGCGTCCCGGGCGCGCGTGATGCCGAGGATGCCGTTCGCGTTGGCCTGGTCGTACGAGCACAGGCCGCCCGCTTCGTGCACGATCCGTACGAACTCCTCGATGCGCGGGTTGTAGATGCCCGTGTCCTCGGGGTTCGTGATGAGGAGCGCCGCCGTGCGCGGGCCGACCGCCGCCTTGAGGGCCTCGATGTCCGGGTAGCCGTCCGCGTCCGGGTGGAGCGTGATGACCTTGAAGCCCGCCGTCTTCGCGCAAGCCGCGTTCGACGGGTGGGAGAAGATCGTCGTGATGACCTCGTCGCGCTGCTCCAGCTCGCCGCGCGCGGCGAAGTAGGCGCGGATCATGGCGACGTTCGTGTAGATCGCGGCGGAGCCGGCGCCCGGCTGGAGCGAGACCCGGTCCATGCCGGAGATCTCCTTCAGGAGCTGCTCCAGGCTGTGGATGATCCCGAGGACGCCCTGGACCGTGTCCTCGTCCTGGAGGGGGTGCAGCGCTGCGATCCGCGGGTCACGGACGAACTGGTCGTTGATCTTGGGGCTGTACTTCATGGTGCAGGTGCCCTGGCCGACGTCGATGTTGAGATCGGCGCCCAGATTCTCCTGTGACAGGCGCAAGTAGTGGCGCAGGACCTGTTGTTGGGACATCTCCGGCAGCGCGGGCGGTTCGGCGCGACGCAGGGCGGCGGGTATCTCGGCCTTCCCGATGGACGGGTCCGTGGCCGGTACGAGGACGCCTCGCTCGCCCGGCGAACCGAGCTCGAAGATCAGCTTCTCGTCCCAGGAGGCCTGCTGGAAACGGCGGAGGCGCGGCTTGTCGGCGATGCGCGCCTCCTCGGGGGAGACGGACACGGGCGCGTGCGGGGCGGTCACTTGACGATCTCCTCCAGGGTTGCGACCAGCCGGTCGATGTCGGCCTTGGTGTGGACTTCGGTGACGCAGTACGCGGCCTCGTGCCCGCCGGTCGGAACGCCGCCGAAGATGCCCCGATCCTTCAGGTCGGCGCGGATCTCGGCGGCCGTCTTGCCGCCCGTGTAGCGGATGGTGAAGTCGGCGAAGTGCAGGGCGTCGGCGTACGGGACCTCGATGCCGGGTACCTCGGCGAGGCGCCTGCGGGCGTACGCGGTGAGCGCGAGGATCGTGTCGCCGATCTCCCGCATGCCCTGCGGTCCCATCAGTGCGAGATAGACCCCGGCACCGATACCGTGCAGTGCGGCGGCCGTGCCGACCCACTCCTTGCCCTCTTCGCGCAGCGCGAACGAGGTCCGCTCGTAAGCGACGTCGCCGAAGCCGTACTCGCCCTCGACGGTCGTCGGCACGAGGCCGAACAGGCGTGACGGGTACTCGGCGACCAGCGTCTCCTCGTCGCGCGTGGCGATGAACCCCGCGTTGCCGCCGCCGAAGCTCTGGTGGAGGCCGAGCGGCTGGATGTCGCCGCACGCGATGTCGGCGCCGTACGCGGAGGGCGGTGCGAGCACGCCGAGCGTGAGCGGATTGCAGCCCACGACGAACAACGCCCCCGCATCATGGGCGAGTTCGGCGAGGTGGGGCAGCGCCTCGTCGACGATGCCCAGCGCGGAGGGCGTGTCCGCGTACACCGCCGCCGTATCGCCGGCGGCGAGCGCTTCACGCACCGCGTCGAGGTCGACGCAGCCGGTGTACGGGTCGACCGGGACCACCGTCACGTCGTGGTCGGGGCGTACATAGTCACGTATGCGGGAGAGCTTGTCGGCGTCGATCGCGGTGGCGACGAGCATGCGGCGGCGGCCCGTGATCCGGCCGGCCATGCGCAGGGCGGTTCCCGCGGCCTGGAAGCCGTCGTACACCGGGACGTTGACGATTTCGACGTCGAGCAGCTCGGCCATCATCGACTGGTACTCCCACAGCGCCTGGAAGCGGCCGTGGTCCTCGTAGGGCTCGCCCGCGTACGCCGTGAGGAACTCGCTGCGGTTGACCACCTCGTCGACGACCGCCGGTACGTGGTGCTGATAGCAGCCGGAGCCGAGAAAGCTGAGCGCCTGCCGGGTCGAGGTGTTGCGGTTGAGCAACTCCTCCATGTGGCGGGCGAGTTCGGCTTCCGAACGCAGTGGGGCCGGCAGGTCGAGGGGGCGGTGCAGCCGGATTCCGTCCGGGATGTCGGCGTAGAAGTCCTCGACGCTCGCCGCGCCGATCTCCTCGAGCATCGCCTGCCGCACGGCCGGGACCGCATTCGGGATGTAGGGGTGGGCGTAGGGGTGGACGGAGTCCTGGGATGACGTCATGCCGCGCCTTTCGCGTGAGCCGACTCAGTCAGGTCAGTCATGAACCACAGCAACAAAAGTCTTTGGGTGTACACCTCTTGACGGCGAGCTCCGTCATTCAGTGTTCTGAATACAGCATTAGGCATTCAGGCTCCAGGAGGCAAGAGTGTCAACAAGGCCCACCCGACGGGTTGTTCTGGCCACAGGTCTCGCGACCGCGGCATCGTCACTGGTCAGCGGATGTGCCATGGGCGGCGCGGGCGGCAAAGACGCCCGTGACATCGGCGGCAGGAAGGATGACGAAGGGGGCAAGGTCAGCGGGAAGATCACCGTCTGGTCGTGGGACGTGGCCGCCAAGGCCATGAAGCGCTTCGCCCGTACCTTCGAGAAGCGTCACCCCGGCACCACCGTCGACGTCGTCGACATCGGCTACGACAATGCCTACGACAAGATCACCGTGGGCCTGCGCGGCGGCTCGGGCCTTGCCGACGTCCTCACGGTCGAGGGCAGCCATATGCCGCGCTACATAGGCAACTTCCCGAGCGGCTTCTACGACCTGACGAGCCTCGGCGGCCGCTACGGAGGCGACTTCGACCGCGCCGCGTGGCGTACCGTCACCGGCAAGGACGGCGCGGTCTTCGCCCTGCCTTGGGACATCGGCCCTTGCGCGCTCTACTACCGCACGGACCACTTCCGCGCCGCCGGGGTCGACCCCAAGTCGCTGCTGACCTGGGACGACTACGTAGATGTGGGCGTCCGTATCAAGAAGGCCACCGGCCGCAAACTGCTCATCATGGACTCCACGGACGCCGGGATCCTGCCGATGCTGCTCCAGCAGCAGGGCCAGTCCTACTTCAAGGGCGGCCGGGTCGCGGTCGACACCCCCGAGGCCGTCAAGGCCCTGACGCTGATGAAGACCCTGCACGACAAGGGTCTCGTCGACTACGAGAAGGGCTGGGACGGGCTCGTCACCGGCACCAAGGAGGGCAAGGCCACCACCACGCCCACCGCCGCCTGGTGGACGGGCACGCTCAGCGACGAGATGCCCGAGCTGAGGGGAAGGTTCGGGGTGGTGCCACTGCCCGGATTCACCGCCGACGGCATCCGCACCTCGAACATCGGCGGCTCCACGCTCTGCGTCCCGGGGCAGAGCAAGAACCCCCGTCTGGCGTGGGCGTTCATCCAGTTCCTGCTCACCGGCAAGGCGAACCAGGTCTCCATGCTCAAGCGCGAGGGCCTGTTCCCCGCCTATCTGCCCGCGCTCGACGACCCGTATCTGAGCGCGGAGCAGGAGTACTTCGGCGGACAGGCGGCCCTCGACGTGTTCGCCCGGCTCGCACGCAACATCCCGCCGGTCGAGAACAACAAGGACGACGCGAAGGCCACCGACATCATGATCTCCGCCGTCACCGGCGTGATGCTCCGGGGCAAGGACCCGCGCTCCGCCCTGAACTCGGCCGCGCGGCAGCTCGCCACGGCCACCGGCCGCGAGAGGGTGAAGTAACCCGATGGCCGCCCACACCACCTACGACCGGCCGGTCGCCCCCGCCCGGGCCCCGGCCGGGGCACGCCGCAGGCGCCGACGCCCCACCGCCTGGATCTTCGCCGGACCCGCAGCCGCCCTTTTCGCGCTCTTCTTCGCCTATCCGCTGGGCGCGAGCCTCCTGCAGAGCTTCACCACCGAGGACGCCGGCGCCACCCACTGGGTCGGACTCGACCAGTACCGGCGTATGATCCACGACCCCGCGTTCCTGGAGTCGCTGTTCAACACCGGGATCATCCTCGCCGTGCAGGTCCCCGTGATGATCGGCCTGGCACTCGTCCTCGCCGTCCTGCTCAACCAGTCCTGGCTGCGCTTCCGAGGCACCTGGCGAGCGGTCTACTTCCTGCCCGCCGTCACCACACTCGTCGCGTACGCCGTCGTCTTCCAGGTCCTCCTCAAGACCGACGGCGGCCTCGTCAACCAGATACTCGGCGCCATCGGCATCGGCCAGGTCGACTGGCTCAACAGCCCGACCTGGGCCCGCGTCTCGCTGATCGCGTCCCTGACCTGGCGCTGGACCGGCTACAACGCCGTCATCCTGCTCGCCGGACTCCAGTCCATCGGCAAGGAGCAGTACGAGGCCGCCGCCATCGACGGCGCCACCACCCTCTCCACGTACACCCGAGTGATCCTGCCGCAGCTGCGCCCGGTCGTCCTGTTCTGCGTGATCACCTCCACCATCGGGACACTCCAGCTCTTCGACGAGAACTACGTCCTCACCCGCGGCGGCCCGGACGACGCGACCCTCACCCCGGTCGTCTACCTCTACAAAGTCGGCTTCCAGCAGCTCGACTTCGGCTACGCCGCCGCCATCGCCTGGGTCGTCGTGGCCCTCATCGCCGCGATCTCCGCCCTCCAGTACGTCGCCTTCGGAAGGGAGCGCCGCCGGTGACCGCCCTCCAGCAGGCCCCCGTACGTGTCCACCCGGCCCGGCGCGCCGGCCGCTACGCCGTGCGCCTGTTCCTCACGGCCGGCGCCGTCGTCAGCCTGGTGCCGTTCCTCTGGATGGCGATCGCCGCGACGCACTCCACCTCGGACCTGTTCCGCTCGCCGCCGCCGTTCCTTCCCGGTGGCCGTCTGCTCGACAACCTCGCGCGGCTCCAGGACACCATCGGCTTCGGGAGGGTCCTCCTCAACAGCGTCGGCATCGCCGTCGTGCACACCGTGCTCAGCTCGCTGATCTCCGCCATGTGCGGCTACGGGCTCGCCAAGTACCGCTTCCGCGGCCGGGGTCTGCTGCTCGGCGCCGTGCTCGCCACGATGATGATCCCGTTCCAGGTGCTGCTCGTGCCGCTGTTCCAGATGATGGCGAGCGTCGGCTGGATCGACTCCTACCAAGCGGTCGTCCTGCCGTTCCTGGCGAACTCCTTCGGCATCCTCCTGATGCGGCAGGGCTTCGTCGACTTCCCCGACGAGCTCCTCGAATCGGCCCGTATCGACGGCTCCGGCGAGCTGCGCACCTTCTACCAAGTCGTGCTGCCGTGCGTGCGCCCGCAGCTCGGCGCCCTGGTCATCTTCACGTTCATGGCGCAGTGGAACAGCTTCATCTGGCCGCTGCTCATGCTCAACTCCGAGGACAAATACACCGTGCCCGTCGCGCTCAACACCCTCACGGGGCTCTCCCATGTCGACTACTCAGGACTGATGCTCGGCTCGCTCCTCGCCACCCTTCCGCTGATGGCCCTCTTCCTTCTCTTCCAGCGGCAGTTCGTGGCCGGACTCCTCGGCGGGGCGGTGAAGGGATGAGCCGCCTGACCCGAGTCCCGGGCGTCCTCTACGGCGGTGACTACAACCCCGAACAGTGGCCCGAGGACGTCTGGGCCGAGGACGCCGAGCTGATGCGCGAGGCCGGCGTCACGATGGTGACCGTCGGCGTCTTCTCCTGGGCACGCCTGCAACCCGGCCCGGACACATGGGACTTCGCCTGGTTCGACCGGCTCCTCGACCTGCTGCACGTCCACGGCATCGCCGTCGACCTGGCCACCGCGACCGCGTCACCACCCGCGTGGCTGGTCCGTGCCCACCCCGGGATCCTGCCGGTCACAGCCGATGGCGTACGACTCGAATTCGGCTCGCGCCAGCACTACTGTCCGTCCTCGCACGAGTACCGTGCCGCTGCCCTCCGCCTCACCCGAGCCCTCGCCGAACGCTACGCACACCATCCGGCCCTCGCTCTGTGGCACATCCACAACGAATACGGCGACCACGTCACCGAGTGCTTCTGCGTGTGCTCCGCCGACCACTTCCGCGCCTGGCTCACCGACCGATACGGCACGATCGACGGCCTCAACCACGCCTGGGGCACGGCCTTCTGGTCGCAGCGCTACGGCACGTACGACGAGATCGAACCGCCACGCACCGCTCCGGGACCCGTCAACCCGACGCAACTCCTGGACTGGCGGCGCTTCTGCTCCGACGCCCTCCTCGAATGCCACCGCGCCGAGCGCGAGGCACTCAGGGAACTCAGCCCGGACATCCCGGCCACCACCAACTTCATGTCGATGTTCAAGGCACTCGACTACTGGAAGTGGGCCGAGCACGAGGACCTCGTCTCCGACGACGCCTACCCCGACCCCGCCGACCCGCGCGCCCACGTCAACGCCTCCCTCAACTACGACCTGATGCGCTCCCTCAAGGGCGGCCGGCCCTGGCTGCTCCTCGAACAGGCGCCGTCCGCCGTCAGCTGGCGGCCGGTCAACGTCCCCAAGAAGCCCGGCCTGCAACGGCTCTGGTCCCTCCAGGCCCTGGCCCGCGGCGCCGACGGCATCATGTACTTCCAGTGGCGCGCCTCCCGCGCCGGCGCCGAGAAGTACCACAGCGCGCTGCTCCCGCACCGCGGCACCGCCTCCCGCGGCTGGCGCGAGACCGTGCGCTTCGGCGCCGAACTCGCCCGGCTCGGCGAAGTCACCGGCGCCACCACCTGGGCCGACGTGGCGATCGTCCTGGACTGGGACTCCTGGTGGGCCCTCGAAGCCGACGACCACCCCTCCGCCCGCATGCGCTGGCCCGACCTCCTGCGCCCCTGGTACGCGGCGCTTCACGCCCGCGCCGTCACCGCCGACTTTGTGCCCCCGCACGCGGACCTCGACGGCTATCGGGCGGTGCTCGCGCCCAACCTCCACCTTCTGCGGCCCGAGAACGCTGCACGCGTCGCCGCGTACGTACGCGGCGGCGGCCACCTCGTGTGCGGCCCCTTCAGCGGCGTCGTCGACGGCCACGACCACATTCACGACGGCGGCGCACCGGGACCGCTGCGGGACGTACTCGGCGTGTCCGTCGACGAGTTCTGGCCGATCCCCGACGGTGAGGCGGTGCGCCTCGACTCCGGTGCCGAGGCCACCCGGTGGAGCGAGTGGATCGAACCCGACGCCCCGGACACCGAGGTCGTCGACTCGTACGCGTCCGGAGAACTGACCGGCCGCCCCGCCGTCACCCGCCATCCCCACGGCGCCGGCACCGCGTGGTACGTGAGCGCCCACCTCGGCGACGGCATCGCAGCCGTGCTCGACGACGTGCTGCGGGCAGCCGGCGTACGCCCCGTGCTCGACGTCCCCGAGGGAGTCGAGGCGACCGTGCGTTCCGGCATGCAGGGCACGTACCTCTTCGTCCTCAACCACAGTGACCACGACACTCGGACGCAACTGACCGGCCCCTACGCGGCCGGTGGCACCGATCTGCTCACCGGAGCAACCATCCGCGACCACGTCGGACTCGGCCCGCTCGGAGCCGCAGTCCTGCGCATCACCACCGATCCCCTTGGAGAGACCGACCAGTGACCAGACACCGGCCCCTGTGCGCCCTGACCGCACTCCTTCTCGCCGGCGGTGCCCTCGCCGTACCGCAGACGGCCTTTGCCCATCCGCACCCGAAGCCGCCCTCCTCGTACGCCGACGTCCTCGACCTGCACGGCACCCCCACTGCCGCCGAGCCGGGCGACGACGAGGACAACAACCCCGTCACCGTCTTCGCCGACCGGGGAGCCTGGCACGCCTACGCCCTGCCGAAGGCCGGCGACAAGGGCGCCTACGGCGGCTTCTCCGGGCCCCTCTACGTCGCACAGGAATACCCCTGGTGGCTCAGCAAGTCCTTCAGCCGCGTCCGCCTCACCGAACACGGCCGCACCCTGGACCTGGCCGGGGGAGGCGCGCCACGCTTCACCTCGCTCCCAGGCCGGCTCCTCCAGTCGTACGACCTCGGCCGCGGCCTGCGCCTCACCCTCGAACTCCGCTTCGCCACCGACCGCAGCGCCCTGGTGCGGGCCGAGGTCCGCAACACCGGCCCGGCGCCCCGCACGCTGGGTGCCGACTGGACGGGCAGCCTGTTGCGGCCCGCCGACCGACCGATGCGCGACGCGCCCTCGCTGACCGCCACCGGCTCCGGTGTCGACGTCGGCTTCGCGAAGGTCCGTGAGACCTGGGACTACCTGACCGACGGCACGGAACACTTCGAGGTCAAGCACAAGGACGCCGTCCGCACGACGGTGGACGGCGACACGTACCGCACCGAGGCCGTGGAACCGGTGACCCTCGCGCCGGGGCGCTCGCACAGCTTCGACTGGACCGAGTCCTACACCTTCACCGCCGCCGAGCGCGCGAAGGAGAAGACGAAGGTCCGTGACGTACTCGCACACCCCGATGCCGTCGTCTCCGCCTCGGACGCGCGCTGGCAGGGCTATGTCGCCGGGGTGACCCAGGGCGTGCCGGCGGATCGGCGGCGCACGGCCGTGAAGTCGCTGGAGACCCTCGTCACCAACTGGCGGAGTTCGGCAGGGCAGATCAAACACGACGGCATCACGCCGTCGATCTCCTACAAGTGGTTCACCGGTGGCATCTGGGCCTGGGACACCTGGAAGCAGGCTGTGGGCACGGCACGCTTCGCGCCCGACCTGGCCGAGTCGCAGATCCGCGCCATGTTCGACTGGCAGATATGCCCGGACTCCACTACCCGCCCGCAGGACGCCGGGATGATCCCCGACGTCATCTTCTACAACGACCCCTCGCGCGGCGGCGGCAACTGGAACGAGCGCAACTCCAAGCCCCCGCTGGCCGCCTGGGCAGTCTGGGAGGTGTACGTGAAGAGCGGGGACAAGGCCTTCCTGCGTGAGATGTACCCGAAACTCTCCGCCTACCAAGCCTGGTGGTACCGCAACCGCGACCACGACCACGACGGCCTCGCCGAGTACGGCGCCACCGTCGACCCCGCCAACAACTCGCCCGAGGAGCGGCGCCTCGCCGCGGCCTGGGAGAGCGGCATGGACAACGCGCCCCGCTTCGACGCCGCCCTCGGCACCGCCATCGTCGCCAACCGAGCGGCTGACGGAACACTCCTCGGCTACTCCCTCGACCAGGAGTCCGTCGACCTGAACTCCTATCTCGCCGCTGACCAGGGCTACTTGGCGCGCATCGCGGGCACGCTGGGCCGCGGCGCCGACGCCAAGCGGTGGAAGCAGCGGTCCGCCTCCACGTCCGCCGCCGTCCGCACGAGGATGTACGACCCCGTGGGCGGCTGGTTCCACGACACCGCGCTCGGCACCGGCGCACCGCTCACGGCCCGTGGACGCGGCATCGAGGGCGCCGTCCCGCTGTGGACCGGCACAGCGTCCGAGGCACAGGCCCGTGCCGTGCGCGACAAGCTGACGGACCCGGGGGAGTTCGCCACCACCGTCCCGTTCCCGACCGTGGCGAAGAGCTCCCCCTACTTCTCGCCGACCGCGTACTGGCGCGGCCCCGTCTGGCTCGACCAGGCGTACTTCGCCCTCGGCGGCCTGCGCCGCTACGGCTACGCCAAGGACGCGGACGCCCTGACGGACCAGCTCCTCACCCACGCGTCGGGCCTCGCGGGCAACGGACCGATCATGGAGAACTACGACCCGACCACAGGGGCGCCGCTCAACGCGCCCAACTTCAGCTGGTCCGCGGCGCTGCTGCTGCCGATGCTGACAAGAGAGCGGTAGGAGGCAGGCGGCCGCCGTCCGCAGAGGGCGCCGCTCGGCGGCGCCCGGCCTCAGGTGCGCTTGAAGAACTCGACCTCCCCGACCGCGATGGGCCGCCCCTCGCCCTGGCCGGACGCGGCCCTCAGTACGAGCCGGACGGAGACGACATCGCTGATGCCGGTTTGTACCGTCTGCGGGCCCGGCTTGTCGGTGAAGGTCACCGCCTTCTCGTGGACCTCGCCGTCCGCCGTGGTGACGATCAGATCGGCCCGGGTGGGCCTGGCCCCCTGCCGGAACTCCTGGGGCTCCTTCGAGACACCGGTGTGCACCACGACACCGACCAGCCGGAACGGCTTGTCGAAGACGCACGTCAGTGAGGAGCCGAGCGTAGGCGCCCCCCAGTACTTGTTCGTCAGTCCGTCGACGGCCGCGGTCGCCGGATGGCCGGGAGCCTGGGCGCTCGCGGTGACCTCGGTCGGGCTGATCTCCGCCGTTCCGCCGAGCTTGTCCCGAACGTCCTCGAAGAGATAGCGCCCGGCCGGCAGGAACAGGAAGCCCGCGAACAACAGCCCGACGACCGCCAGCACCATCACGGTCCGCCGCAATGCCCGGCCCGATCCGCCCCGCACCCGGCGGCGGAACGGCCACACCGTGCGCCACCACGGCAGCGGCGCCGGCTGCTCCCGGGTGTACAGCGGTGCGGCGCAGCGCCGGCAGAACCGGCGTCCCGGCAGGTTCGGGGTGCCGCACGCCGGGCACGGTGGCCCGTCCGGCTCCTCGTCCGCCGCCACGGGCCTCACGACGGGCCTCCGGGCGATCGGCTTGGCCGGCTGCACCGCGACCACGGGCGTGTCCGGGGCCGGTGGTTCTGGCCGTACGGGGGCGGGCTGCGCCGGTCGCGGGGACGGCTCCGGGGTCGGCGCGGGCTCCGCGGGGGGCGGCCCGGCAGGTTCCGGTGTGCGCGACCGCGTCGGTTCCACCGGCGGCTCGGGGCGCAGGGAGGGCGGGGCCTCGGTCGGGGGACCCGCGGTCTCTGGCGCGGTACCGGTCGCGGGAACGGCTGGAGCACCGGTCGTGGGCGCGGCTGCCGGGCCTGCCGGGCCTGCCGGTTCTGCCGGGCCTTCAGGTTCCGCAGCGGCGGGAGGATTCCGCGACGCCCGGGAGGACCAGCCCAGATAGGAACCGCAGTTCCCGCAGAAGTCGTCGTCCTCGCCGTTGGCCGTACCGCACGCCGGACACGAGCGCATCGCGTCAGCCTCCTGTCTCGTCTGGCGGGCCCGGCAGGATCTCCACCCGGCATGTGAGGTGTACGGGGCACGAGGCGGCGACGACGTCCAGGACGCGGCTCGCGTCCACCGGCCCCCCGCGCACCGCCCAGACCCGCACCAGCAGTTCTCCGGTCGGAGCCGGGGGCAGTTCCGCGCCCGGCTCGGCCGACCATGCGACGCCGCCGCCGTCCTGGATATCGGCATGCACGCCGAAGCAGAGCCGCAGGTGTTCGACCAGGCCGCGACGGGTGCCGCGCCACCGGTGCAGCTCGACGGCGCGGGCGACGACGGCCCGCCGCAGCCCCTCGGGCCACGCCGGATCGATGTCGGCGCCCACCCAGGTCGACAGCCAGGGCAGGAAGTCGGCCGGGGCCAGCGACGGGTCGAAGTAGGCCGGGAGGTTGTCCAGGGTGGACAGGACAGGCGCCAGGACGGTGTCGAGGCCCGCCGTGAACCGCTGGGCCAGGTCGTCGTCCGCGTACAGAGCGGGCAGCAGCCCGCCGATCGGATAGCGGCTGGCGAGCCCCGGTACCGCAGCCCTCGTCATGAGCCGTCACCGGCCCCGCTCGCGGTGACCACGACCTGGTGCTGATGCGAGAAGACCAGGGCGCCCCGGGCGACGTCGATCCGATCCACCGCAGCTCCGCGCCGGCCGGTGATCGGGTCCGCGGGGAACAGCCGTACTTCCTCCACCAGGCCCACCCCCCGCACGCCCTGGAGCACGGCGAAGACCTCGCCGTACTGCACCGGCCTGCCGAAGGGCCATCCGGTCCCCTCCGCTCCGCCCCGCAGCGGGTCGATGTGGCGGAACAGTGCCGTGAGCGCCTCCGCGCGGACCCGGTCCACGTCACCACCGGCCGCCACCAGCCTCGCGACCACGGTGACGCCCTGGTACGCGGGCGGTTCCACCACCAGTCGGGTGCCGACCAGCCGCCGTTCGTCGAGCCGCGCCGCGACCGTCGAGAGCACGGAGTCCGACGGGACCAGCTGCTCGAACCGCAGCTGGCCGTCCTCGTCGGCGACCGCGTCGGGCACCACCAGGACCCGCACCGCGCCGCCCTCGCCCGCAACGGCGGGCAGGCATCGGACCCTGCGCAGGGAAGGCGCGGCCTCGCGGGCGATGACCTCGTAGTCCTCGGCCGTGACCGCCCGCTCCTGCACCCGAAGGATGTTGGGCGCCCGGACCTTCGCGTTCTCCACGGTCTCGCCGTCGACCCCGCCCCGGGCCGCCTCGCGATTCTCCACGCCCGCCACGTACGGCACCGAGCTGCGCAGCACGCAGATGGCGCCCCGGGCGACGTTCCCGGCCGCCCCGCCGCCCGTCAGGTAGCGGGGGACCCGCAGCTGTGCGCCCTTCTCGGGCACCGCGCCGTAGGCGCGCATCGTCCCGTCCGGCTCGCGTACCTCCGGCGGGAACGTGAACTCGCCGGAGACGGCGTCGATCCGCACATGCCGGTCGTCCGGGGAGGAGGCGCCGAAGTGCTCCACGGCGGTCCAGACCTGCCAGCCCTCCGCGGAGGACACCTGGACGACCGGCGGCTCCCCGTCCAACAGCAGCGGCGCCCTGCTCACGGAGAATCTCTGCCCGGCGACGCCTTCGGAGATGCCGAGCGGGACGTCGAGGACGGTCTCCGCGTGTTCGACGCCCGTCGTGCCGCCGACGGTGAACACCTCGGCCTCCCGGATCGTCGGTGACTCGGAGTAGAACGGCTGGCCCGGTTCCGGCGCGGTGACCCGGCAGCGCAGCCACCCCGCCCGGGTCCCCGCCGTCACCGACGCCGTGTGTCCGGCGGGGACGAACACGATCACCTCGCCGGGCCTGTTGAGCCCGCCGGTGCTGTCGGTGCCGGTCTGGCACGTGACCCAACGGGCACCGTCCCACGCCTCCCACACCAGTGGCGGCTGCCGCGGGTCGACGCCCACGCCCTCCACGCGGCTGTCCAGGCGTACGGCGACGATGCACCGGGGGACGGCGGTGGGCAGCCCGAACAGCAGGGCGTCACCGGGCTCCGGCCGGGGCTGGAAGCACGGGATGTCCTTGCCCGCGCCGAGCGGTGCGGTGCGGTCGGTCTGATCGCCCGATACCGGCGCTGTGACCAGCCGGACCAGTGAACTCGGCACGATCGGCAGGTCGTCGGAGGTCGAGAACACCACTGCTTCCTCGGCCTCGCCGCGTGAGGTGGCGACCTCCGTACCCGCCGGGAGCAGCACGGTCTCCGGCTGCGGCGCGGACAGCCAGAAGTCGACCTCCGCCCGCGCCACCGACGGCGGGAACAAGGTGACGCCCAGCAGGTCGAGGAAGGCGGAGTAGTTCTTGTCCGGTACCCGGTTCAGCCGGTACAGCAGTTGGTCGACCATGTACGCGAATGTCTCGATGAGCGTGACCCCGGGGTCCGACACGTTGTGGTCGGTCCACTCCGGAGAGCGCTGCTGGACGTACCGCTTGGCCTCGTCGACGAGTTGCTGGAAGCGCCGGTCGTCCAGGTTGGGTGAGGGCAGGGCCATCAGCGCACTCCCGATTCTTCGGATCCCTCGGAGGACGGGATGGTGTAGAAGGGGAAGACGAGGTTGCGCAGGTCATTCGTGGCCCGCACGGTGTAGTGCACGTCGATGTACAGGGTGCCCTCCTCGATGGCGTCGAACGCGATCACCACGTCGGTCACCTCGATGCGCGGTTCCCACCGCTCCAGCGACGTGCGGACCTCGTGCGCGATGCGCCCGGCGGTGGCGCCGTCACCGGGTGCGAAGACGTAGTCGTGAATGCCGCAGCCGAACTCCGGGCGCATCGGCCGCTCGCCCGGCGCCGTGCCGAGCACCAGCCCGATCGCTTCCTCGATCTCCCGGTCCCGCTCGACCATGC
Source organism: Streptomyces sp. NBC_01224 (assembly GCF_036002945.1). Lineage (NCBI taxonomy): Bacteria > Bacillati > Actinomycetota > Actinomycetes > Kitasatosporales > Streptomycetaceae > Streptomyces > Streptomyces sp. NBC_01224. The sequence goes on from NZ_CP108529.1 coordinate 7,852,247, forward strand.
CGATGCCGCCCGTGGCGCCGACCCGCAGCGGGAAGCCCCAGCCGCGTCCGATGAACCCGCCGCCGCTCACATCGGGCCCCCGATCAGTACGTTCGGCGCACCGCTGATGATGGGCGCGCCGCAGGTGGTGGTGTCCCGCATCCGGGCGGCGGGCAGCCCGCCGATCAGGACCTGACCGGTGACCACGGCGGCCGGGTTGGGCATGATCACATTCCCCGGCCCGAGCGCGGCGTGCGGGGGGACGACGCACACGTGCAGGCTCCCGGCGACGGCCGCGGGCCGGCCGCCGATCAGCACGGTGGCGACGGCCACCGCACCCGGGGGCGGGGTGCCGATGAGGCCGCCGTGGGCGGTGCTGTCGCCCGTGCGGGCTGCGGGGGGCATGGCCGGGGTTCTCCTTGCTGGGAAAGGGACTTCTGAGAGCGTCGGATGGATGGCAGGGTCGTCAGTTGATCTTGATGAGCTTGGCCTTGAGCACGGCGAGCAACCCGCCGTCGATGGTGACCCCCGTCTTGCCGTTGACGGTCACCGAGCTGCCCTTGATGTTCACGTCGCCCGCAGCCGCGTCGAGGGTGATACCCGACGCGGAGAGCGTCACGGAGCTCAGAGCCCGGGTGCCGCCGGGGGCGTACACCGTCAGAGCGATCTCGCCCCGCCGCTCGTCCAGCGTGACTTCGAGCCGTTTGTTGCCGGTGGCCAGCCGGACACCGGACGGTCCGCGCGGGGCGTCCAGCAGTTCGAGCCGGTTCCCGGATCGGGAGACCAGCGAGCGGCGGTTGACCTTGCCACTGGTCGGGTCGACCAGCGGAACGTCGTGGGGCGAGGGCTTGTCGACCCCGTTGTAGAGGCCGCCCAGCACATAGGGGCTGTCCAGCAGGCCCTGCTCGAACCCGACCAGCACCTCGTCGTTGACCTCGGGGCTGAACACCCCGCCGCCGCCCTGGCCGCCCCATTGCACCGTACGGACCCAGTCGGTCACATAGGTGTCGTCGAGCCAGGGGAACTTCAGCCGGACCCAGCCGCGTTCGGCCTTGCCCTCGCGGATGTCGGTGACCACGCCAATGGCCAGACCAGGCATGCGCGGGCCGCGCGAGGGTGCGTTCGAACCACTGGTCAGTCCCGCCAGCGAGCGGTCGGGCGCCGCGCTCACCAGCACGGTCGTGCGGTAGCCGCCGTTCGGTTCGAGTACGTGGTGCGCGGCGGTCGCCGTGTAGCGCCCGGCGAACGCGGGCCCGACGTTGCCGAGGGCCACCGGCTCGCCCGCCCGCAAGTGGGGATTGCCCTCGGCGACCGCTTCGATCTCGCCGAATCCGGAGCTCACCGAAGCGGCCACCGAACCGGCCACGGCCCTGGCCTCGGCCTGGGTCCGGTACGGGGTGTCGGTGACCGTCATCCGGGCGTTCGCGCCGAACGCCCCGGCCACCAGCGACGGACTCATCCCGGGGGACACCGTGTCGCTGCGGATGGACTGCTCGCGGGCCACCAGCCGTGTCTTGGTGTCGACGTTCCAGCCGCGCACCTCCACGCTGTCCGCCCCGTCCGCACCGGTCAGCACGGCCCGCAGAGCCAGCAGATTGCGCCCGTACTCCAGGACCATCGGGTGGCGGGTGGCGGAAGTGGCGGGCGAGGGGGCCGACGCGGCGGGCTTCGGCTTCACGAACTGCAGCAGGCCCTTGTCGTCCACCCGCACGTGCGCGCCGCTCTCGCCCGCGAGGTACTGGAGGAACTCCCAGTCCGAGACATTGGGCTGGGTCAGCTGCTTGTACGTGATGGGCGCGGCCTCGATCCGTCCGCAGGCCAGCCCGGCGCCCGCGGCGACCTTGCGGACGATGTCCGCGGTTTTCATGTTGCGGTAGGCCACCACCTTCCGGCCGCGCTGGAGCCGGTGCGCCTTGGAGAAGGCGCGGACCACCGTGAAAGAACCGGTGGTGTCGCTGTCCAGCTCGACCGCCGTGACCTCACCGGTGAACAGCCGCTCGCGCACCCGCTCCTGCACGGTGACCACGGATATCTTCAGCGGGGTGCCGATGGTGAGCCCGGTGGCGGTGAGCAGCTTGTGATCGGGGTCCCGGTACGTCAGTACGGCGGTGTCCGGCAGACCGACGTTCTCGTCCACCACGCAGCTCACCAGCTGGGCCGCCCAGGCCGGTGGCAGCTCACCAGGGGCCTCGACGATCGGATCTGCGGCGAAGGAGCGGCCGGGGGCGGTCATCGGCTGCCCTCCGGGGCGTGATCTTCCAGTCCGGGCACGACCAGCTCCCTGCCGGGGATCAACTGCATCGGGTCGTCCACGTCGTTGGCCTCCGCGATCGTGCGCCACGCGGTGGCGTCGCCGTACTCCCTCCAGGCCAGCAGCGGCAGGCTGTCACCGGCGACGACCCGGTGGGTACGACGTGCCTCCCGCGAGCCGGACGTGGGGTTCTGGCCGGCCGGATCGACGCTCGCCTCCTCGATCGACAGGGAGCAGGTGGCGCGCAGCGGTTTCCCGTCGACGTCGAACAGGGTGTACGAGACGGAGAGGTTGGAGAGTACGCCGTCGAACGAGGTCGTCTTCGACGTGCCCCAGTCGAAGCGGACCCAGGGGCTGGCGGGTGTCTTGCGGGCCAGGCTGCTCGGGGTGGGCACACACGCCGTCATCAGCTGCTCCACCGCCTTCTCCACCGAGTTGTCATGGGTGGCGGTGGCGTCCAGGAAGACCTCCAGGGACAACGCCCGGGGCCCGCTGCCCACGAATTCGGGCAGCGCGGACTGCCCGGCCATCCGGGACGGCGTACGCCGCCACTCGGTGCTCTTGCTCAGCGACAGCTTCGCGGGGTTGAACTGCAACGTGAGCCGGGCGAGGCTCCCGCCCGGTTTGGCGCCGACGGTCGCCGGCGGTTCCATGATGGTCAGCTGGGCGCGAGCACGGCTCGTGCGGACAGCGGGTGACATTGCGCTCCTCCTTCCCGATCTACTCCGATACCTGCACCTATTAAGGGATGTGACGGTTCATCAAGACGGCTCCAGGCCCTCGTGTGCGATCTCCAGCGTCTCGATCGCCGCCTGGGAGCTGGCGGGGTCGAAGGACGGCCCCTGCCAGCGGACCGGCACGATGCCGTGCACCTGCCAGCTGATGATGCGGCTGAGGTCCGGACGGAGCGCGACGATCTCGCCGTCCTTGGGCTCGACCCGCTGGATCGTCTCGTTCAGCCACCGCGCGATCTTGAGCGTGTCGGTCGTGACGGGGCGGGTCAGCGTGATGTTGGTCCAGGTGATCCGCCCCGGCAGCTGCCAGGTGAAACCGTTGTTGCCGCCCTCGGCGTACTGCTCCATCTCCACCTCGGCGCCCAGACCCGAGCAGGTGTGGAAGGCCCCCAGGTCACTGCCCCCGATGACGAGCTTGAAGAACACGCTCGTCGCGAAGATGTTGTCCGTCATGTGCTTCTCTTCTTCTCTGCTGTTTCCAAGTGCCGTGCCGTACCCAGTCGTTCGGGCCGTATCAGCGGCGGCCGTCGTACAGCCGTCCGGTACGCTCCCGCCCTCTGCGCATGTCCGCGCGGATCAGCCGGCTCACCGGATCGAGCAGACGACGGGCCAATTCCTCGATGTCCGAACCGGTGACCCGGTTCGCGGCCGGAGCGTCCGCGGTGGCCGAGTCGGCCGATCCGGCCGATCCGGCCGGCCCGGTCCCTCCCGACGGCGTGGCGCGCTTCACCGGGGCCGCCCGCACCGGAACACCGGTGATTCCGGCGTTCGCCGCCGCGCGTTGAAGCACCTCGGCCGCGGACCCGGAGACGCCGGCTCCGGCGGCCGGAGCGGGCGCGCGTTGCGGAACCCGTACCGAAAGGCTCGGAGGTCCGGGAAGGGGAGAACCGACTCCGGCCTCCGGCCCGGTGGCCATGGGAGCGCCGGACTCGGGCACCACCGGCAGCGCCATCCGCTGTACGGGCACGGCGGCTGCTCCCGGCCGGTCCGGTGCGGGCGGATGCGGGCGCACGACCGGAACCGGCTGAGCGGCGGACGGCACAGACGGCACGGGGGGTGCCGTGGAGGGGGCCGCCGACGGGGTCGAGTGTGCGGGTCGTGGTGCCAGGGGCATCGGGCCGGGGCGGCGGGCGGTGTGTGGCTCCGCGGGCCGCTGCTCCGGCGGGCGGGCCTTGGGGCGGGACGGGGGCGTTGTCGCGCCGCCGCGTACCGAACGCTGCACGAGTCGAAGGAGGGAGCCGCCGACCCCCGGTCCGCGACCCGTCCGGTCGGCGCCGGTCCCAGCTCCGGCTCCCGGAACGCGAGCGGGGTCACCGGCGGGCGTCCGGCCCGAGGGCATCCCGCTACGCGTGGTGCCGGGGGACGGGCTCCCGGATACGAGGCGTTGGACGGTGCCACCGGGCGCCGGCCCCTCGGGCGCCGGCCCGGGGCCGGTCGCCCGGGGCCGGTGCGGCGAAGCGGCTTCGGCGGGGCGGGTGCGCGGGTGACGAAGTACTGGCCCGGGTGCGGCACCCGTTGGCGTCCGGTGCTCCCCGGTCCGCGTGCTCCCGGGCCCCGACGACGGCTCATCGGGCCCCGGCTGCTGGACATCACGACGCCAGGTGACTGCCACGACCGGCCGGGATGCGTTCCCTGCCGCCGGCGCCGAAAAGCCCTCGCTGGAGCCGGTGCTCACCTTCAGGGCCCTGCCCGCGAGCAGGGCCCGCGACCGTTGGGCGGCGGGCGCCGGCTCCCCGGCGCGGGCGGCAGGCCCGGATGCCTGCCCCTGCTCCCGCTCCGGGGTGATCCTCCGGACACGTACCGGCGTAGCGGGAGCGGAAGGGGTGGTGATGGGCGTGCTCGCGCGCGTGGCGTCCACTACGCGCTGGACGGCCGCAGGTTCAGGTGCGGAGCCACCGGTCCGAGCAGGAGTGTGGGACGAGCGCACCGGCATCTCGGCGGGCGCGTTCACGGGCTTCGGCATCGGCTCGGCCGGTGCGGAGGGCGGGGGTGCCACAGGCTCGCCCGCCGACGTCTTGACCTGCTGCGGGCCCGTGGTTCCCGCCTGTGCCCGACGGCGGTCACCGAGCAGCGGCGCGTCGTTCTGGAGCCGGGCTGTCGAGGGAAGCGAGGGCAGGGGTGTGCCGATCCCGCCGCGGGCACGAGCCTGCGATCCGAATCCATCGGGCTGTGGCGGCTGCGAGGACCGAGCCTGCGGGGAGCGGGCTTCCGGGGACCGGGCCTCCGGGGCCGAAGGCTGGCGCACCGATGGCTGGCGCACCGATGGCTGGCGCACCGACGGCTGACGCCCCGCTGGCTGCGTCGCCTCCTGCGAAGGCGTGGTCGTCGCCACAGGGGTTGCCGCGTCGGAAACTTGGCGTTGAATCACGGGCATGCCCGCTGCCTGTTGCCCTTCCGGCGCGGACGGGACGACCTCGCTCCGCGTTGCCGGGCCGGAAGTTACGGCTCCGGTGGGCAGTTCCCGCAAGGGCTCGCCAAGTGCGGGTCGCACCGTTGGGGTGGTGGGACGGTCGGTGGTGCGGTCCGGTGGTGGTGCGGCGCCCGGCGGGGCGGCGGGTGCGGCCTCGCCGGAGCCGTCCGGCCGCACGGTCACGGTCTGCTGCGACGCGCCCCGTTGCACCGTGGTGGTGGCAGTGATGGGAGCGGCCGGTGCGGAGGCCGTGGCCGGCAGGATCCCGTCGATGTGCCGCAGCGCCATCGCCGGACGCCGGGCGATGACCAGGGGCGGGGCAGTCCGCCGCGGACGTACGGCCGCGGGCCGGGCCCGCTGGAGCGAGACCGGTGCCGGTGCGGTGTCCGCCGGATGCTGCGGTGCCGACGCGGCGGCCGGGCCCGAAGCGGGACCCGGAGCCGTGGCCGGCGCCGTGCCCCCGGAGGAACGGGCGGACGAGGAGCGGGCGGACGTCGTACCGCTCGACCGTTGGACGGTTGCGGGGCCCGGCTTTCCGCCGGCCCGGCCCCTGCCGGTCGCGTTGCCCGCCATGGCAGTTGTCGGGCCCGCCGCAGGTTCCGCCTCCGCCTCCGCCTCCGTTCCGGTCCGGGCGGCACGCAGCAGCAGCGGTCCGCCGGGAGACTCGGAACGCGCGCCGCCCGGACGGGCGACGCCATGGATGAGACCCACCGGCGCGGACGGCAGTACGGCATGGCCGAGTTCGCTCCCGAACGCGAGGTTCTGCCACGAGGCGAGATCGTCCCTGAACCGCAGTCCGTCACTCACCCCGATCGAGGAGCGGGCGACGGTCACCGCCGGGGGCGCGACCTGCCGCCAGCCACCGTCCCAGTCGCCGTCCCGGCCACCGTCCCGCCGATCGGCTCCGCCGTCGCTCCGATCGGCCTCCGGTTCCGGAGCGTGCCCGGTGTCGGCTCCGGCCCTGTCCCGGGACGGCGTTCCGGGCTGCTGCCGGTCCCTTCGGTGGAACCAGTCTCCGAACCCCACAGGATCACCCGCCTTCGTTGACGCGGGTGTTGATCCGCGCTATCTCCCGCACCCACTGCTGACGCTCGCCGTGGGTGAGGTCGAGAATGTCCTCGCGCTGCCAATGGAAGTGGTAGGCGACGTACGCGATCTCCTCCCGCAATCGGGGAAGTGCGTACGTCACGATTCCCCCAGGCGCCCACCCGAGAGGTCCACCTCGAACGATCCGTGGCACAGCGGACAGGTCACCGCGGCATGCGTGTGGCCCTCGCTGTTGATCCGGCGGTAGAAGTCCTGGAGGAACGCCACATCCGTGGCGTACATCCGCTCGACGACCCCGGCGTGCACATCGGTGATGGTGCCGAGCTGGGTGATCACCTGGCTCAGCAGCACCACGCTCAGGTACGCCGGGTTCTCCTTCACCCGCAGGTCGATCTGTGGGCGCAGCTCGTCCCGTGCCGTCGCGAGCCGCATCGAGCCGCGCCGGTGGACCTGGCCCCCGTCGTCGACGTAACCGCGCGGGAGCTCGAACTCGAACTCCGTACGCAGCTCCAGCTGGTCACGGTCCCGGGCCGAAGGCGGCGCGGGGGCAGCCTCCTGTGCAGCGGGCGGGGTGGCTGCGAGGCTGTCGAGGACTTCGTCGAGCCCGCCCGACGTAACGGTCCTGCGCCTCATTCGACCACGATCTCCTCGAAGGTGATGGTCACCGTCTCGGTGGCGGCACTGGATTCGCCGGCCTTCAGCGAGGGCCCCTCCCACTTACTGGCCCAGCCCTGCATCAGCTGGATGCGCCGGACTGTCTCACCCTTCGAGTCCTTGATCTCGATGGTCAGGTTCTGGCGCGCGGTGTCGACGGCCCCGTTGTTGAGCGTCTCCTTGATCCATTTGGTGAACTCACTGCTCTTGTCGAGTCCGCGGGTGATCGTCACCTCGCCCGCCTGACGCGCGCCGGGCTGCTTGCGGATGATCTGCTTGCCCTCGGCCGTCACTTGACGGACCTCGACGACTTCCTCCTCGACGGTCAGGCCGCTGATCTCTTGGATCGACTCGACGAGATAGCCGCCGAGCTGCACGCCGAAGACGTGGGTGGAAAGAGCGTCGCCCTCTGCCATGACTCTGTGTCACCTGTTCCGTTTGGGGACCCTGCTGGGTCACTCGTTGACGAGGCTGGTGCTGTCGGAGAACTGCGCGAGACGGAAGACCACGAACTCCGCGGGCTTCACCGGGGCCACGCCGATCTCGCACACGACCTGGCCGAGGTCGATCGACTCCTGCGGATTGTTGTCGCGGTCGCACTTGACGTAGAACGCCTCTTCGGCCGTGCGGCCGAAGAGGGCGCCCCGGCGCCACTCCTCGGTGAGGAAGGCGGTGACGTTGCGCCGGATGCTCGACCACAGGCGGTCGTCGTTCGGCTCGAACACCACCCACTGGGTGCCCAGGAGGATCGACTCCTCCAGGTAGTTGAAGAGGCGGCGTACGTTGAGGTAGCGCCAGGCCGGGTCGGACGAGAGGGTACGCGCGCCCCAGATCCGGATGCCGCGCCCGGGGAAGGCGCGCACGCAATTGACACCGATCGGGTTGAGCAGGTCCTGCTCGCCCTTGCTGAGGCGGATCTCCAGGTCCAGCGCACCGCGGATGACCTCGTTGGCGGGGGCCTTGTGCACACCGCGCTCACCGTCGCTGCGCGCCCAGACACCGGCGACGTGGCCGCTCGGCGGCACCAGGGAGTTCTGGCCGGTCGCCGGGTCGAAGACCTTGAGCCACGGGTAGTACACGGTCGCGTAGCGCGAGTCGTAACCGGCGTCGTCGTTGCGCCAGGTACGGACGCGCTGGGCGTTCATGCCCGGCGGGGTGTCCAGGACGGCGACCCGGTCGCCCATCTGCTCACAGTGCGAAATCACCGCCAGCTGGACGGCCTTGACGCCCTCGGCGTCGATGTCCCCGCGCTGGTAGGCGCTCATCAGGTCCGGGACGGCGACCATGGTGATCTCGTCGATCGCTTCGAGACCCGCGAACCCCGTACGGGCGGCGGCGTCGCCGACGTACTCGGCCGGGTCGAGCCGTGCGACACCGGCTCCGGGGGTGGCGGCGGTGGCGGTGGGCGCGAGGGAGAGGGTCTGGTTCTCGGGGCGGGTCGGGGTCGCGCCAGGCTGCTCGGTGACCTGGATGAGCTTGGACTGGCGGGTCTGGGCGACCAGATAGCCCTTGACGTTCTTGCGGGTGGAGACGTCGTAGGTCTCCACCACCTTGCCGGCCTGCCGCACCAGCAGCCGGAACCGGTCCTCCGGGGGGTTCTCGCCCTCGGCGTCGGCGACCTCCACGGAGAGGTCTCCACTCGTACCGGGCCGTGCGGAGACCAGGAAACCCCCGATGGCGGTGGGCGGGGCCGCTTCGGCGGCGGATCCCTGCCCCGAGTCCTGTGCGGGGCCACCGATGCGCACGATGTAGGCCGCGCCGCCGCCGTTGGCGAAGTAGCCGTAGACCGCGGGCGTCAGGTATGTGTCGGCGGTGAAGGTACCGAAGGTCTGGACGTACTGGTCCCAGTTCGTCACCAGCGTCGGCTGGTGGAAGGGGCCGGTTTCCGCGAAACCGACGAAGGCTGCGACCGCGGTGCCGACTCCCTCGATGGGCCGCGCTCCGGACTGCACCTCCTCCACGTATACACCGGGGGTGAGGTACGACGGCATGCTCGCTCCTTCGCGTGGTCGTTCGTTCGCCGTCGAGTCTTCCTCGGCGGCTGTGGCGGACAGTAGGTCTCAAAGTCCTGGACATGGGGCAAGGGTGCTGCCTTCCCAGGCACCCGTGGGACGGGAAATGCTTCCCCCTGCGGACCGGTGGCGGCGGTCGCCGCATTTCCCCGTTCGCTCGCGTGACGAGAAGGTGTACTCCGGCTTTACGGAAGGATCCGCCGTTCCGCCGGCAGGGGACTCGACGGAAATGCGGATGCCCGGCTTCGATGAATGCCGGCGCGTGCGGTCCCGCGTCCGGCATTCCCGGAGTTGCTCGCCGACGTCCGCGGCGGCCGGGGAATTGATGTCTGATCGACGGAAATCGGCCAGAATTCACCGTGGGCGGACAGACCCTGACCATCCGGTCGGGCACCGGTGACCGGATCCGGTCCTTGACTGCCCCGCCCGGCCCTTTCCGCGTTCCCCGAAGGGTCCGCGACCGGAAAGTCCTCGCCCGCTGCCGGTGCCACGCAGAACCCGGCAGGTCTAGACCTCTAATGTGTGCAGGAGAAGGAAACTGCCAGAGATCGGCAAGCCGGGTTTCACTCGGCCGGGATTTCTGCTGTTCTCATCCCCTGTGGGGGAAGCGGGAGGCCAGGCGCTTTGTTTCTACGGTGCGAGATCGCTCAGCACACCGCTGACATTGAGCACCTGGTGACATTCGGAAGCCTGAGTTCCGGTCGCCGGCGTGCCAGGTTTGGCACAGGTCACGGACGCGGTGACCGTGTCGTTCTCCTGAATCTCGATGGGGGTGACCCAGTGGTAGTCCTGGTTGCGGAAGGTCTCCAGAGCGATGGTGGTGATCTTCCGTTCCCCGAAGGAGAAGGTCAGTACTCCCTCGTCGCCCTGGAAGTTCGCCACCACGATGTCCGTGATACCGAATACCTTCCCCTTCGGAACCTGGTACGTCCCCTTCTTCTTGGCCCCGGACCCGGTCTGCACATCGATCGTCGCCGAGCTCTGCTGGGTACCCCCCGATCCCCCGCCCGTTCCCGAGCTGGAACCGCCCGATCCGGAGCCTCCGGACGCGTTCGGCTTGCCCGTACCGTCCCCCTGCCCCTGGTTCTTCCCCTGATCGCCCGTGCCGCCCGCCGTTGTCGCACCCTGTTGCTCGTGGCGGGGCGTCTTCTCCTGTGCGGCTTCGTTCGCCGCCTGCTTCGCGGTGCTCCGCACCGCGGGCCTGACCAGCGCGAACCACGCGAGCAGCAGCGCGAGCAGCGCGGCCAGGACGATCAGCAGCCACTTGGGCAGCACCGGCAGTTGCGCGAACTCACCCGTCAGCGTCTCGGGCCGGCCTGGCTGCTCGCCGTCGGTGTCCCGTTCGGCGCTTTCGGCGGCCTCGACCTCGAACGGCCAGGCGACCGGCTCGCCGAACCAGATGAGTTTCCGGGCCCGTACCCGCAGGCGTACCTCGGCGGACTCGCCCGGTTCCAGGCGCCGTTGGCCCGGAGTGAAGGCCAGGCGGAGTTCCTCCCCGGCCTGCTTACCGGTGAGGGCGACATCGACCGCGGTGTTTCCCTTGTTCTGCACCGCGGTCCTGAACCGGGAGCCCAGCCAGCCGCGGCGTCGGCGCGGGTCCAGCTCCGCCCGGAGCTCGTGAAAGGGCTCGACGACCACCGTGGCCTCGGGGACCACCACCGACTCGGGGTGCTCCGCGGGCAGAACGCGGACACCCAGAGGTATCTCTCCGGCCCGGACCTCGTGGGACCGGGGCGGCGCGAGCCGGACGGTCACCACCTCGGAGGTGCCCGGATAGAGGGACACGCGCGCCGGTTCGACGGTGCTCCACGCGGCGCAATCGCCGACCACTTCGAGCGTGTAGGCCTCGACGATGTCGCCGTCGTTGCGCACGGTCAGGGTCGTCGTCGCTTCAGCGCCGGGCGACACCGTCACCGTGGGCATTTCGAGTTCGGCAGATGTGGTCACGATGCGACGTTAAGCCGCCCGTGCGGTTCCGCAGCAGAGACGCGAGGGCAACAAGCGGGCAGGGGTGGTGCCCCGACGGCACAACGGCACCGTGCCCTCGCGACCCCTCCCCGGGCCCGATCCCCCTGCCGGGGGCCGGTGCGGTCGAGAACGGCAACAGGCATATCTGACGGAAGTATCCGAGGAAGACAGGCACGGAACGATGACGACGACGGACATGAAGAACAGAGCAGCGGAACGCGGCCAGTACCGCAGGCCCGCTACATCGGGGCGCTCCGCCGAGGGCAGCGCAAAGAACGCCCCCGGAGGCAGGATCTCCGTGGCGGTGTACGCGGAGGACCTGATCCTGCAGACCGGCGTGGTTCACCAGTTGCGCCTGCGGCCCGAGATAGAACTGATGGCGGAGGCCGAGGCCGACCGGGCCCAAGTCTCCTTAGTGGTAGTGGACATGGTGGACGAGCCCACCGTCCAGCTCCTGCACCGTCTGCAGCGCAACACCGCGACCCGCACCGGGCTCGTCGTCGGTTTCTTCGAATCGGGCGCGCTGCAGACCATGATCGAGTGCGGCGTGGCCGCCGTGCTGAGGCGCGGGGAGGCCGACCAGAACAGTCTCGTCCACATGGTGACGGCGATGGCGAAGGGTGAAGGCGTGCTGCCGGGCGACCTGCTCGGAAAGCTCCTCGACCATGTCAGCGGCCTCCAGCGCACCGTTCTCGACCCCCGGGGACTCTCGCTCTCCACCCTCACGACGCGGGAGGCGGAGATGATCAGGCTGGTGTCGGAGGGCTTCGGCACCGCGGAGATCGCGCAGAAGACCTCGTACTCCGAACGCACCGTCAAGAATGTTCTGCACGAGGTGGCGACACGGCTCGAACTGCGAAACCGGGCCCATGCCGTCGGCTACGCAATGAGGCACGGACTCATCTGAGTCCCGCCACGGGCTCCCGTGCGGACGACATAGGGACGTCGCCGCGCGGGAGCGTGCGGGCGCTCCGGGAAGAGACGCCGGGGAGGGGCCGCCGCAAAGGGCAGCCGCTCCTTCCCCCGCTTCGGGTACTCCGGGGCCTGTCTTCGGCCCCGCGCGAGCGCGATGCTTGTGGTGGAGAGTCGTCAACCAGACTGTGAGGTGGGCCGTGACCGGCACTGCTGGCCCGGCGAGACATACCCGGCTGGGCCGACTGACAAGCGCCGTGGTGCTGTTGGCGCCCCTGCTGGTGGTGGGATCCGCGTCCGCCCCTCGGAGTGCGCCGAGACTCGCCGCGGCGGCGGACGAAGGGCCGGCGGATGCCGGGCGCATCGCCTACGCCGGCACCGAACACCGCAGCCTCGGCCGGGTCTCCGATCAGGCCACCAGTGCCCCGCTGTTCGGTCCCGGACCGGCCCACTACGACCAGGACCCCTCCGCACGCGGTGAGGTGCTGGTCTTCACCAGCCTGCGCGACAGCGTGCGACCGCAGGTGTACGTGCGCGATGCGGGCGGAGCGGTGCGCAAGCTCACCATCGGCCGGGACGCCGCACACCCCGAACTCTCCCCGGACGGACGGACCGTGGTGTTCGACTCCGCGGAGCGGGGGCCGGGTGATGTGGTCCAGCGTGACCTGTGGAGCGTCGGGATCGACGGCTCCGGCCTGCGGCGGCTGACGGACACCTCCAACAACGAGACCTCCCCGACGTTCTCCCCGGACGGCTCGCGGATCGCGTACTCCTGTGACTCCGGTCCCGGGCGGAGCGGGCTGATATACGAACGGGCCGTGGCCGGCGGCGCGGCGAGGGTGATCAGTGACGGTCCGCCCGGCGACGCGACCGAGCCGGAGTGGAACCCGGTGGACGGCGACTCCCACCGCGCTCTTGTCGCGTACACCCTCACCACGGACGAGACGACGGGACCCCGGCTCCGGGTGACCGAGGGTGTCGGAACCGACCGTCCCCTGCTGGCCGGTGTCCAGGCCGGCTGGCGCACCCGCTCGGCCGCCTGGCTGCCGGACGGAAACGGCCTGATCTTCCTCAGCCCCGACACGACCTGCGGGTGCAAGGACTACGACCACGTCTACCGGACGACCGCCTTCGACGGGACCGAGCCGAGCCTGGCGCTCGGCGAGGACCGTGCGGTCGAATCGCCCACCTGGCTCGGGCCCGCGGACTCCGGGACCGTCGTGGTGGCACGGCGGACCTCCCGCGAGGCGAACGACGTGACGCTCCAGGACGTCAGGCAGGACGGTTCGGACCCGCGGGACCTCGGGCGCTCCATCCTGAAGGAGGACCCGGCGGCCAATACGAACACCGACCCCGCCAAGGACCCGCTGTTCAATCCGGCGGACGCCTACGACCCTTGGACCGAGCGGCAGAACTACACACCGGACGGCAGGCGCATCGTCCTGACCCGCTTCGAGGGTCCGGAGAAGGAGCGCGTCGAGCGGATCTGGCTGGCCGACGCCGACGGGACCCACGAGGCAGCGATGCCGCTCGCCGGGCGCGGTCCCCGTGACTGGGACACCGACCCCACGTTCTCGCCCGACGGCACCAAGCTGGCGTTCACCAGGACCTCTCCCGGCAGGGTCGACGGGCAGCCGGGGCCGAGCAGCATTCTCATCGCGGATGCCGTAACAGGGGCGATCGAAGGCAGGATAGTTCCGCCGGAAGGTCAGTTGGCAGGAGGTGACGCGCAGCCGACCTGGTCGTCGGACGGAACCACCCTCGCGTTCACCCGCAACCACGTGATCCGGGGCCTGGGCGGCATCAAGCACGTCTGGACCGTCCCGGTGGCGGCGCTCGACCAGCAGCGGGACCTCAGCGTCACCATCTGCCCCGGTGAATGCAAGAAGATCGACGACAGCCCCGCCTTCTCCCCCGACGGCAGCTCGCTCGCTTTCAACCGGAAGGACGGCGGCGGCCAGGTCAACGAGCGCGCCGGAATCGTCGTGACCTCCCTGACCGGCGGCGAGTGCCGGGTCGTGCTTCCGTCCGTCCAGCGGAACAACCCCGACGCATGCCATCAGGACATCCCCGACACCTCGCGGACCGGGCCCTTCCAGCCCCGCGACGTGGCCTGGTCGCCGGACGCGGGACGGCTGGTGCTGAGTTCACGCAGAGCGCTCGCGCCGAACTCCCCTGAGCAGCTGTCCGTGCTCGACCTCTCTTCCGGCACGCTGACGCCGTTCGGCGACAGACTCACCGGGCGGCAGAAGGAGCCCGCCTTCCAGCAGTCGGTCGACCTGTCCCTGACCGCACCGCCCACCGGACCCGCGGTGGAGGTCGGTTCCTCCGTATCGGTGACGGTCACCGTCACCAATCGGGGTCCCGCACCCTCGCCCGGCACCATGCTCACCGTCGACGCCCCGCCCGGCGTGCGCCTGGAGGAGCTCACCACCCCGGCCGGGCCCTGCGCCGCCGGGTCGCCCCAGTGCGACCTGGGCGTGCTCCGGCCCGGGACCAGTGTGGAGGTCACCGCTCGGCTCACCGGCGTGACGACGGGAGACCAGCGGATCGGCTGGTCGGTCACCGGAGCCGTGGTCGACCCGAACCCCACGGACAACGCCACCGGGACGACCATCCCGGTCCAGGACGTGCCTGAGACACCGACGCCCACCCCGTCTCCTACGACCTCGCCGCCCCGGCCTCCGGCGCCCCAGCCGCCCGAACCCGAGGCGGGGCCCGGCGTCACGGTGCGGGCCCAGCCCAGCCCCGGTTTCGTCGGAGGCCGGGTCGTGGTGACGTACACCGTGCGCAACGGCAAGAACGCGCTCGCCACCGGCCTGCGGCTGAGGCTCGGACTGCCCGAGCGGATCCCGGCGGGTCCGCCTCCGGCGGGCTGCGCAGCCGGGGTGTGCACGCTGCCCGACCTGGCACCGGGAGCCTCAACGGTCGTCCGCGTCGTGCTCAAGCCGGACCGGGCGCTGAGGACGACCATCACCGGAACGCTGACCACGACCGGTACCGACGCCGACACCGGCGACAACGTCTCCAGGATCCCGCTGCGCATCCTCCAACCCCGTATCGTCGCGGTGCCCGCCGTCGGCAAACCCGGGTTCGTCACCTCCGTACGAGGCAAGGACTTTCCGCCCGGAGCACCGGTGACGCTCACCTGGAAGCCCGGGATCACGGCAACCGCACCGCCCGCGGTCCCGCGAGGGGACCGTACGTTCATCGCGCAGCTGCTGATCCTGGCGAAGGATCAGACCGGGCAGCGCACGATCACCGCCGAGGGACCGGGGTTCAGCCCGGTCACCACACCCTTCCTGGTGGTCAGCGGCACCATCGTCCCGCCGGACGAGGTGGGGCGCCGATGATCCACGAAGTGGACGAGGGGCTGCGGCTGTTGCTGGTCGACGCCGGCCTCCAGGAGAGCGGTGTCGACCTGGTCTTCGACGCGCCGACGAAGGACTGGTCCGCCCGGCGCAACGCCCCCACGATCAGCGTCTTCCTCCACGGCATCCGTGAGGATGCGACCCGCCGCCGTACCGGCACGGCCGAGGAGCACGACGACCAAGGAATGGTCATCGGCTGGCGGACCCCGCCGCGCTGGTTCGAGCTGACCTATCTGGTGACCGCCTGGACCAACCGCCCGCAGGACGAACACCGCCTGCTCTCCGAGGTGTTGCGCTGCCTCGTACGATCGGACGTCCTGCCCGCCCGTATGCACACGGGCAGCCTCGCAGAGCTCGGGCTGACCGTGGAGATCGAGGCGGCGGGTCCGGGCACCGACGGGCCGTCCGCCTCGGACGTGTGGTCCGCGCTCGGCGGTGAGCTGAAGGCCGCGATCGACCTGCGTGTGTGGGCACCGCTGGCCGGTGAACGGACTTCCGCCGGCCCGCCGGTCACCGAAGGGCTGGTGGTGAAGGCCGCGCCCGCACGGGACGGCGACGCGGCGGCACCGGGGCGCCGGCTGCGCTACGAGGGGGCGTCCGACCCCGAGGGGCAGGGCTTCGCCGCGGCACGTGAACGGCAGCTGCCGCCCGGTCGGCGCAGGCGCGGGGGCGCGGCTCGATGACCACGACACAGGGCACCCAAGCCGTCCGCGAGCTGCCGGGCACGCCGACGGCGGCCATCGAGGACCTCTGGGAGCGGTTGATCCACGTCGAGCAGCGGGTCAGGCACGCCGTGGCGGCCCGGCGGGCCGTCGACCCGGAACCGGACGATCCGTACCGGGGGCAGTACCTCACCCCCGAGGCAGCCGAGCGGATCGTGGCGTCCCGCGACGCGTTCGCGCCCGTACCGGCGTACGGCTCCGAGCCTTCGCCGCACTCCCCGCCCGGGAGCCGGATCCGGCAGCTCGCCGAGAACTTCGGCCTGATACCGCTGGACGTCGACCTCCTGCTGGTCGCGATGGCCCCGGACATCGACATCCGGTTCGAGCGGCTCTACGGCTACCTCAACGACGACCTCACCCAGCGAAGGCCGACCATCGGCCTGGCACTTGAACTCTGCGGGCTGTCCGCCGCGAGCTCCGGCCGCTTCCGGTTCTCGCCGTCCGCCCCGCTGGTCGCGGGCGGGCTGCTGGAGGTCCGGGAAGCCGACCGCCCACTGCTCTCGCGGGTGCTGCGAGTGCCGGACCGGATCACCGCACATCTGCTCGGCGACGACGAGACCGATGGGAGGCTGCGCGGCCTCGTCCGGGTGGTCGGGCCCGAGGAGGAGCCGGACACGGGACCGGAAGTCCTGCGGGTCGCGGCGGCGTTGGGCACGGGCAGCGGCTTGGTACACCTGCTCGACCGGGGAGGCGACCCCGGCAGACTGGCGGTCGAGGCGCTCCTCGCCGCAGGGTGTCGTGCGCTGGTGGTCGACATCGCTGCACTCGCCGCTGCTCCCGAACCGGCGGAGCTCGTACGGACCCTGGCGGCCGAGGCCCGGCTGAGCAGTGGCGGGGTCGTCCTCGGGCCGCTCGAAGCGCTCGCCCCCGAGCGGCCCGAGAGAGCCGGGCTGCTCGGGGGCCTCTGCGCGGCGGTCAGCGGTACCCCCCTGATCGCGTACGGGAAGAAGAACTGGGACCCCCTGTGGACGAGGGAGAGCCCGGTTCCGGTCCGCGTCCTGCCCCCAGGCCCCGCGGGTGTGGCGCGGCAGTGGCGTCGGGCGCTCGCCGAGGCCGGCACGGCTGTCGGGTTGCCCACCGAGAACGTGCCGGCCGACGAGGGACTCATCGAGGCGACCGCGTCCTACCGGCTCGACTCCGAGCAGGTACGCAAGGCCGCCGCCGTCGCCTCCCGGCTGGCCGTCCTGGCGGAGCGTCCGGTGGACGCGCAGGACCTGCGCACAGCGGTCCGGGGACAGAACGGCGCGGGGCTCGAACGGCTCGCCCGCCGCATCGAGCCTGCGGTCGGCTGGGACGACCTCGTACTGCCTTCCGTGACCCGCCGCCAGCTGTCCGAACTCGCGCTGCGCGCACGCCATCGCGAGCAGGTGCTCGGGCAGTGGCGGATGCGGCCGGGCGGCGGCCGGGGGCGGGGGGTCATCGCGTTGTTCGCCGGTGAGTCCGGCACCGGCAAGACCATGTCCGCCGAGGTGGTGGCGTCGGAGCTCGGCATGGAGCTCTACGTCGTCGATCTGTCGACCGTGGTGGACAAGTACATCGGTGAGACCGAGAAGAATCTCGAAAGGATCTTCGTTGAGGCGTCCGATGTCAACGGCATCCTGCTGTTCGACGAGGCGGACGCCATCTTCGGGAAGCGCTCACAGGTCAAGGACGCGCACGATCGCCACGCCAACGTGGAGTCGGCCTATCTGCTGCAACGGATGGAGTCCTTCGACGGGATCGCGGTACTCACCACCAATCTGCGGGCCAATCTCGACGAGGCCTTCACCCGTCGCCTCGACGTGATCGCGGAGTTCCCCATGCCGGACGCCCAGCAGCGACTGGCCCTGTGGGACCGCTGTCTCGGGACGGCGATCCCACGTGACGCGGAACTCGACCTGGAATTCTGCGCGGGACGCTTCGAGTTGGCGGGAGGGTCGATCCGGGCCTGCGCGGTGACCGCCGCCTATCTGGCGGCGGAATCCGGGAGACCGCTCGGTATGGAGCAGCTCGTCTCGGCCGTTTTCCAGGAGTACCGCAAACTCGGCCGACTGGTCCGGGAAAGCGAGTTCGGCCCTTGGCTGGACCGTGCGCGGGGACGTGACGGAGGTTAGCGCCTCCGGAAAATCTCGGTCGTACCTCTCCCGGCCGACGGTGTGCGCCGGGGATGAGGGTGTGCGTCCCGTAGGCCGGGGGACGCTGCCCTCCGGAACAAGGCCCCTGCCCTGCGAGGCCCTTCTTCCTGTCGAGTGCGCCGATAGGCTCGTACGGGTGAAGCCCACAGGGTGAGCGGTGTCCGATCCGACGTCGTCGCCCCCGGTCGCGGTGGAAGGGGCCAGCAGCTGTGCACGCATACGAACGGTCGGCAAAGGCGGTGCGCCCGGGACCATCGGCGCGAGCGGCCGGACGTGCGGAGTCGGTGTTCCGGCCCGGTCCCGGCCGTCTGACGCCTGCGCGGGCGATGAGCCTGCAGCGCACCATCGGCAACGCCGCCGTGGCGCGCATGGTCGAGGAAGAGGGCGAGCGCAGCGCATTCGGGCCGGAGAACCCGCAGCCCGTCCAGCGCGCCACGGTGCACGCGGTGCTCCGCTCGCCGGGGCGGCCGCTGGACGAACCGGTCCGTACCGAGATGGAGGCCCGTCTCGGCTCCGACTTCTCCGACGTCCGCGTGCACGACGACAGCGCGGCCCGTACCTCCGCGGCGGAAGTGGGTGCCCGTGCCTACACCTCGGGCCATCATGTCGTGATCGGTGCGGGCGGGGCCGACCCGCATACCTTGGCCCATGAACTCACCCATGTCATCCAACAGCGCAAGGGACGAGTTGCGGGCACGGACAACGGTGACGGCCTCAGGGTCTCGGACCCGTCCGACCGTTTCGAACGCGAGGCGGAGGCCAATGCGAGGCGGGCCATGGCCGCTCCTTCGGAGAACACGAAGAGGTCCTCACCGAGGACCTGCGGATAGCACTTCAGCGCTACCGCTCGTTCTTCAACCGCCTGCTCAGTACGTGACCGCAACAACCGCCGCGTCACGTCGTCCTTGACGGTTGTGCAGCCGGTTGGATCCACAGGGGCGGATCCAACAGCCGGAACCGCAGTCGGCAGATCACCGCGTCCGTCTCGTGGCGGACGGCGTGCGCGACGACCGCGCCTCGCTGGTTCTGCAGCAGTCGCTGCCACATGTGGGCCGGTTCGACCTCGGGGATGAGCACGGTGATCCGTACGCCCGGATCAGTGGCCGCCACCTCGCGTACATACGTGGCGACCGGGCGGCCGACCGAACGGCGCTGCGAGGTCACACGCACCAGAGGGACGCCCGGATTCCACAGTGCCCAGTCCCGCTCCAGCGCTTCGGTCCGGATGCGGTCCTCGGCATCGGGGTGGCAGACCGTCACCGCGCGGACCTCGTCGCCGAGGGATGCAGCGGCGGTGAGAGCCTCGCTGGTGAGCCGGGTGAGGGAGGAGACCGGAACCACGACCAGCGAGCGGTCGCGGTGCGGAGGCTCCGGGATGCGGCCGACGCCCAGCCGCTCGCCGATCCTGGCGTAGGCACGATGGACACACTCGAAGCCCGCGACCAGCAACGGCAGGGCGACCACGATCAGCCAGGCACCGTCGTGGAACTTGGTGGCGGTGACCACGACCGCGCTGACCCCCGTCAGGAACGCGCCCAGACCGTTCAGCAACGCCTTGCCGACCCACTTGGGCCCGCGCGCACCGCGCCAGTGGATGACCATCCCGCTCTGGGCGACGGTGAAGCCGACGAAGACGCCGATCGCGAAGAGCGGGACGAGGGTGTTGGTGTCGCCCCCGGAGAAGACCAGGAGCGCGGCGGAGACGGCCGCGAGCGTGAGGACACCGTGGCGGTGGACCTGCCGGTCGGCCTTGAGCCCGAAGACATGCGGCAGGTAGTTGTCGCGAGCCAGCAGCTTGAGCAGCACCGGCAGACCGCCGAACGACGTGTTCGCGGACAGCGCCAGCAGCACCATGGTGGCGAACTGGACGACATAGAAGGCGAGATTGTGCCCGAAGGACGCGTCGGCGAGCTGCGCCAGTACGGTGACGCCCTCGACCGGCTGCAGCCCGAACCGGGAGATCAGCACGGACAGACCGATCAGCATCACACCCAGCAGTGCGCCGAGTGCGACCTCCGCGCGCTGGGCGCGGCGGACGGCTGGGGCACGGAAGGACGGAATGGCGTTGGCGATGGCCTCGACACCGGTGAGCGCCGAGCAGCCTGAGGCGAAGGCTTTGAGGAGAAGCAACGCACCGACTGTGGTGGCGTTGGTGCCGAGTACGGAGGCATGGTCGGCGGCCGCTTCCGTGCTCACCGGGGCGTCGCGGAACAGTCCGACCAGGATGAGGACGAAGATCGCTCCGACGAACACCGCGGTCGGCACGATGAACGCGCGCGCCGAGTCCACGATCCCGCGCAGATTCACGGCGGTGATCAGGATCAGAACAGCGAGGCACAGCCACAAGCGATCGCCGTACAGCTCCGGGAAAGCGGAGGTCAGCGCTGCCACGCCCGCGGTCACCGCGACGGCCACGTTCAGGACGTAGTCCAGAACCAGGGACGCGGCGGCGACCAGGCTGGTGCGGCGGCCCAGATGCGTTTTGGCGACCGCGTAGCTTCCGCCACCGTCCGGGAAGGCGGCGATGACCTGGCGGTACGAGGCCACGAGGACGGCCAGGAGGACGGCGATCGCCAGCGTGACGGGGAGCGTGAAGCCGAGCCCGTGGCCGCCGGCCGCTGCCAGGACCAGAACGATCGCCTCGGGCCCGTACGCCACCGAGGCCATCGCGTCGAGAGAGAGCGCGGCGAGGCCGGTGAGGGTGGTGAGCTTGTGGCGGGCCCCGGTATCGGGGGGTTCCTCGGCACTTGGTGCCGTACCGGGGTCTGAGGTGAGAAGAGACATGTGCTTCGCGGTCCTTTGATCGGGTCCGCTCAGGGTGTTCCCGCTTCCGGTCGGTGACGGCAGCCAATGGCGCGTTCTTGGCGCGAAACGGTGATCTCTTCACGCGTCCTTGACGGGGTGGCCGGGGCGACGAAAGCGGGGTGGTCGCGACGACATCGACACGGGGAGGTCAGGACGGTGTCAAAGCTGCCCCTGACCCCCGTCGGAACCACCGACCCGCAGCCGTACGGGACCCAGCAGACCGCTGACACGCTGGCCCGGGAAGACGAAGTGGGTCGGGCTCGTCGCGTCCAGGCGCGGTGCCAGCGTCCCGAACACGGTGATGTCGAGGGTATTGGCGCCGGGCCCGACCAGGCCTGTCAGATCGAAGACGTACGGGGAGCACACGCGCACCCCCGCAGCGACGCCACCGACCCGCACCTCCGCGGTCCCGCGGACCCGTCCGAGGTCGAGCGACACCTGCCCCGGGGCGATCTCGGCGGGCACGGTCACCACGCGGCGGTACCGCACACCGCCGCTGTACTCGGCGAGGCCGTGCGTCTCCCAGCCGCCGACGCGAATCCGCCCGGGCCCCACTTCACAGCGCACGGGCCCGGCCAGCGCGGCGCCACCCTCGTACCCGGGACGCGTCCGGACGCGCAGGGCCGCGGTCCGGGGCCCGGAGGGGCCACCGGCCGAAAGGCCGACGGTCACGGTCAGCACGTCCCGCGAGTCGACGGCGGTGACGGGCCCAGTGCACTCGGAGCCGTCCACGAAGACAGTCGTCTCGCCGCGCACCGGCGCGGTCAACCGGGTGGCACCCGGCGGCAGATCGCACCACAGCCACTCCACCGCTCCCCGGCGCCCCGGGACCGCGAACCGGACCGGCATCACCGTGCCGTCGTCCGCGGTCGGATCCAGCCAGGCGGCGCCCGGCAGCGGATGAGGGCGGCGGCGCAGATACAGCGCGGCCGGGTCACCCATCGGCGCGCGACGTACCGCGACGGGCACACGTCCGTCCGCGCTCTCGGCCCACCAGCGGGCGTCGCTGTGCAGGGTCGCGACACGGTTGCCGTTCCCGTCGTCGAAAACCGCATCCACCAGGACCGCGCGATCGCCGTCCCCGGACGTCTCCACCGTGATGTCGTTGTCACCGATGCGCAGGGCCGCCGCCACGTCATGCCGTCGCACGCGCGGGACCGCGTGTTCGGCGTACGGGTCGAATCCGCCTTGCCTGCCCACCACTTGTCCGTTGACGCGCAGCACGCAGGGCACGCGCGCGGCCACCTGGACGACGGCCCGGACGGGGAGGTCCGAGAGATGCAGCGTCGTGCCCATCGTCTCGGAGGCATGAATCCATTCCGGACGCCGGTAGCGCTCCGGATCGCGTACGAGCGCCACATGCGCCCGCAGGTCACAATCCTGATCAGCGGTCAGATCCAGTTCGAGCAGACGGCGGCCAGCTGCCACTGCCACCGGGCCCATCGCCAGGTGGCCCCCGTCGTCCAGGGAGACGGGGGCCCCGTCGAGCCGGGCCCGCTTCGCCGCCGCGGCTCCGATCGCGAGGTGTCCGTCGAAGGCTTCGTCGAGGAGCAGTTCCATGCGCAGCCGCACCAGCTCTTCGGCGGCGGTCGGGCCGATGTGTACGAACTCCTCCGGCACATGCCCCTTGGGTCCAAGAACGGCACGGTGGATCGGGTCCTTGTACACGCCCAGGGTGTCGGACCACTCGATGGCCGAGGGGACGTCGTGGCCGGAGCCGTCGCCGAGCACGACCGCGTGCGGGCCGAACGTCGCGTGGACCGTGGCCGCGACCGGCTCATCGGCGCGGTCCGCAACGGCCCATCCGTCGTGTACGCCATCCTCCCCGGCCTCTTCCACGCGGTGGCGGAAGGTCCGGCATTCGGTGACGGCGGGGCCGGCGGGCGGCCCGGTCGAGGGGCGGGCGAAGTCGCCCCAGGTGTTGTCGAGGGTCGGCACGAGCGTCATGTCCCAGTCCGCGTCCGGAGGCATCTCGATGGTGGTGACGTCCGGTACGGGTGTGCCGGGTGCGTCGGCTGCTATGGGCATGGCCGTCTCTTGGGTCCCCGCCGGAAAGACCAGCACCGCTGCGGGGCCCGTATCGAAGGGGACATCGACCTCCACGGCCCGGACGTCGTCATCGGCGGGCCGCACCGGCAGCGTCCGGGGAGCGCCGCCGAACGGATCCAGCAGGACCGCCGGGCCCGCCACGTCCCGCACCCGCACCCGTGCGCCGCGCGCATAGCGGTCCGGATCGAAGTCGTATCGGGCATCCAGCCAGCCCAGTGCGGCGCCCCGCTCGTCGGGGGCCGCCACGGCCGCTCGGGTTGCCCGTGGGGCGGCGGCGGTCAGGAACACCACCGTGGCGCCGTCCACACGGCGCGCGAGTGCGGGGACCGGGGCCCGGACCACCGGGTGCGCCCCGGCGAGCGCCGCGGCGAGCGAGTCGCCCGGATCGTCGGTCATGGGGACGGCAGTGGCCCGGCCGTCCGCGAAGCACGCGCGCAGCTCGGCAAGCACGGTCGCCGATCCGGGACCGACGACATGTTCGGGAAGGGCGCCGATCGCGATCAACTTCCCGCCGGAGGAGGCGAATTCGATGAGCCGGCGTGCTGTGTCCCGTTCCAGGACGGTGCACGAGGGCAGCATGACCGTGGCGTACGCCTCGTCCGCGACCCTCAGCCGTACACCGCCGTCGGACGGAGCGATCCGGGCGCGTGCCAGGGACGCGTCGTCGATGACGTCGGCGTCGAGACCGAGACGGTCCATGATGCCCGGCCGGGTACGGAACCAGGCCATGTCACCGGTGAGTTGGAGATACGTCGACTGGGCCCGCGCCGCAGCGGCCGTGACCCCGTCCAAAGCGGTACCGGCCTGGGCGGTGGTGGTGGGCAGCAGGATCGCGATGTCGCACAGGTGGTGACCGAGGCTCAGGATCGCGCACAGCCGGGTCACGGCGTCGGCGAAGACGCGGTGATGGCGCCAGTACGGCTGACGCCAGTCGGTTGCGGGTGGCGCCCACTCCCACCAGCCGCCCTTGGTCGTGTAGTAGACGGCATGCGGGTTGTAGAGGGTCGCGCCCGCGCGGAGCCACGGCAGCAGCCAGTCGAAGGTCTCCTCCGGCGTGCCGCCCCAGCCGGTGGAGTGGAAGGCCTCGATCCAGGTGCGAGGGCGGCCGTAGAGGTGGGCGAGCGAGGAATGGATGCGGGCGTCCCCGTGGTGGTCGGAGCCGGGGGCCGAGAACCAGCGGTGGGTGCGGGCGTAGTCGGCGTACAACTCCACGCCCGCGACGGGGTGTCCGGCACGGGCCGGGTCCTGCTGGTCGCAGCCGATGAGCAGGCCGTGGCGGTCGTGCCAGGCGGCCAGCGGCCGGAAGAACGCCTCCTCGGCCAGCTCGGCACGGGTCACCTGAAAGTCGCGCCGGACCCGGTGGGCGTCCGGATCCGTGCTGTCGTCGTACAGGGCGTCGAGCTGTGCAGTGATGTCGTACCCGCGAAGGCGCACGAAGGCGTCGGCGAAACCGGTGGACCAGGTGGGCAGGGAAGGCAGCTCGTCCTGGAAGGAGCCGACGACGACGGTCCCGAGCCGGTCGCCGAGCCGGCGCTCGAACTCCCCGTGCACCCGGTCCAGCAGTGCTGCACACGCCTGAGTACCGAGGTAGTCGAAGCCGTACGGAATATGGTGATGGAGCGTCAGGCGCCAGCGTCCAGGGCTCGGCGCCCGTACGACTCCGTCGGCCACCGCGACCGGGACCGCCGGGCCCACTGTCCGGCCGCCGGAGTCGACCGGTTCGGCGCGGCCCGCTAGCGGCCGGCCGGCTGGGGGACACCGCAGCTCTCCGGTCCGTATCGCTGTGGAGTCGACGACGGCACGCAGGCGGTCGAGCCGACGTCCCGCGTGGGCGGGCTGTTCGTCGACGAGGCGCGCCTGGAGGTCGGCACCGGAGAAGCCGAGCTGATCGTAGAACCACAGGCTGACGCCGAGTTCGCGGGCGTCGTCGCACACACTGTCGAGCAGGGTCCACCACGCGTCGGACATGAAAGGCGGGTCGTCGGCGTCGGAGCCGAACAGGGGGCCCGACGGTGCCAGGTTCAGGAGCACGAGGTTGTGCACCCCGCCCTCCGCGAACCGCTCCAGCTGCGCCCGCAGCCGCGCGTGGTCGAGCCGTTCTCCGCTCCACCACCAGATGGCGGTGGGCGAGAAGGCACGCGGGGGCTCGGCGAGCACCGCCACGATGCTCGGGGGGAGTGGTGGGTGCGCCGGGTGTGTCATGTGATGCCCTCAGCCCTTGAGACCGCCCGCGAAGCCCTTGATCACATATCGCTGGAGGACCACGAACACCACCAGGATCGGCAGGGCGGCCAGCACCAGTCCGGCGAAGACGAGTCCGTAGTCGGAGACGTACTGGCCGACGAACGCGAACACACCGACGGGCACGGTCTCCTTGTCGGAACCGCCCAGATACAGCAGCGGGGTGAAGAAGTCGTTCCAGATGAACACGGCGTTCAGGATGATCACGGTGCCGGTGATGGGGCGCAGCAGAGGGAAGACGATCCGGGTGAACGCCTGCCGGTGGGTGCAGCCGTCGATGAGTGCGGCCTGTGCGTAGTCCTGCGGCAGGGCCCGGATGAATCCGGTGTAGAGGAAGACGGTGAACGGCAGTTGGATGCCAGTGTAGAAGAGCACCATCCCTTGGTAAGTGCCGAGCCAGCCCAGGTCGTCGACGAGTTTGTAGAGCGGGATCATGCCGAGCTGGAAGGGCAGCACGATGCCCAGCAGGAACAGGATGTACAGGCCGTAGCCGAGGCCGCGGGCGCGGCGCGCGAGGTAGTAGGCACCCGTGGAACCCAGGACGACGAGGATCAGCAGACTGACAGCGGTGATGACCGTGCTGTTGAGCAGGGCGGGCCCCAGAGACGCGGAGGACCAGGCGTTGCCGAAGTTGGCGAAGGTGGGCGGGGAGGGCAGGGAGAGGGGCGAGT
Organism: Streptomyces sp. NBC_01224; assembly: GCF_036002945.1. NCBI lineage: Bacteria > Bacillati > Actinomycetota > Actinomycetes > Kitasatosporales > Streptomycetaceae > Streptomyces > Streptomyces sp. NBC_01224. Next base: position 7,878,187 of record NZ_CP108529.1, read on the forward strand.
CGGAGATCTGCTGGGGGTCCTTCATCGCCAGGGTGATCAGGGCGTACACCGGGAACAGGAACACGACGGCGACCGCGATCACGAAAAGTTCGAGGGCGTACTGCCCGAACCGTGGCCTGCGGCCTCTGCGTTCGGGTTCCTGTTCGGCGGGTCCGCGGGATGTGCCGGTGATCACGCGGTGACCTCCCTCGCGCGCAGACAGCGAAGCTGGACCAGGGAGACCGCGGCGACGAACAGCGCGAGGACGAGGGCGACGGCGGTGCTGTAGCCGAACTTCCCGTAGACGAACGCTTCCTTGTACAGCACGGTCGACAGGGTCTCGCTGGAGGTGCCGGGTCCGCCGTTGGTGGCGGCGTAGACCTGGTCGAAGAGTTTGAGACCGCCGATGGTCGACAGCATGAGGTTGATCGTCAGGGCCGGGGCCAGCAGCGGCCAGGTGACATGGCGGAAGCGCTGCCAGGAGCCGGCGCCGTCGATTCTCGCGGCCTCGTGGAGTTCGTCGGGTATGCCCTGCAGGCCGGCGAGGAAGACGACCATCGAGTATCCGGCGTACTGCCATACGACCATCGCCGCGACGGACCACAGGGCGAGCGAGGGATCGCCGAGCCAGTCCTGACGCAGACCGCCGAGTCCGACCGCGCCGAGGACACCGTTGAGGCCGGCGCCGTTCTCGGGGTTGTAGACGTACTTCCACAGGATTGCAACCATGACGGGGCTGACGACGGCCGGCGCGAAGAAGATCAGGCGCAGCAGAGCGCGGGACTTGATGTCGGCGTGGACGCCGAGCGCGAGCAGCAGGCCGACGCCGTTCTGGACGACGACCACGGCGACGGTGAGCAGCAGTGTGTTGCTGACGGACTCCAGTGCCCGGCTGTCGTCGAGCAGGGCCCGGAAGTTGTCCAGGCCGGTGAAGGAGAAGCCGCCGATGCCGGACCAGTCGGTGAAGGCGTACATCACCCCGGCGAGGCTGGGGTACAGGACGACGACGCCGTAGACGACGAGGGCCGGAACTACGAAGAACCAGGGTGGGACGGTGTGATCGCGGCGCCGGACCGGGCGGCCGCAGCCGGCCCGCGGCCCGCCCGCGGCCTTGCCGACCGTACCGGAGGCGGCCTTCTCGGACGTGGTCGTCACGATTTCTTCCCGTACGCCTTGTCCATCTGCCCCAGGGCGCCGTCGACGTCCGTCTTTCCCGCAAGCAGGTTCTGTACGGCGGCGAAATGGGCGGGCTGGACCTCGGCGTTGGGCCAGCTCTGGTCCATGAAGGGGACGGCCCGGTTGTCGTCGATGATGGGCAGGAAGTCATTGAGGACGGGGTCGATCTCGGTGGACGCATCGCGCTTGAACGGGATCGCGGCGACGGACTGCGCCCACCGGTTGACGTTCTCCTGCTTCCCGAGGAACTCGATGAACGCCTTTGCCCCTGCTGCCTTCTTGGACCGCGCGGAGACACCGATGCCGACGACGATGCCCGCCGGGATCCACAGGTTCGCGGCATCATCACCGCCGGGGAACGGGAACATGCCGAGGTCGTCCGGTGTCCGGGTGGCCTGACGGAAGTTGGCGAGTACGGCGGAGACCTGGACGGCCATCGCAGCCTTACCACTCGCGACCATGGATGTCTGCTGCTCGTACGTCGTTCCGTTGGGGTTGTCGTTGAAGAACCCCCGACGCTGCAACTCCTGGTATTTGCCCATCGCGTCGGCCCACCCGGAGCCGCGGAAGTGCGCCCGCCCGGCGGCCATCTCGGCGTCGAAACCGAGGTTCTTCGCATAGACGGCGTTGGGGACCAGCGCGTAGGTGATCAGTTGGGTGACCCAGGGAGTCTGCGCGCCGAGCGCGATCGGTATCACGCCCTTGGCCTTCAACTTCGCGCAGACGTCGAGTAGTTCACTCCACGTCTTCGGTGGCTCGACGCCGGCCTCGGCGAAGGCCTTCTTGTTGTGGATGGCGCCGATGGTGCTGCTTCCCGCCGAATAAAGATACGTCTTGCCCTTGTACCGGTACGCGGGGTGGAAGTTCGCCGGGACTTCCTTGGTCCACGCCTGGTCGCTGAGGTCGGCGAGCAGCCCGGCCCTGGCCACCTCGACCATGGACATGGCGCTGCCGCTGCCGGGATAGAGCACATGCACATCGGGGGCGTTGCCACCCGCGAGCTGAGTGCGCACCACTGTCTGTACCTGGTCCGTGGGCGCGAAGGAGGTGGAGAACTCGTCGTCGGGGTGGGACTTGCGGTACAGCGCGACGAGTTCCTCGATCGGCTTCTGCTGGTCGGCGACGCCGACGATGCGCAGCTTGCCGGACCCGCTGCTCGAATCGGAGCAGGCGGTCAGTGCGGGGGGAAGGGCGGCGAGCGCCGCGACCCCGCCGCTGATACGGAGAAAACCCCGGCGGCCGACCGTGCTCCGGCCCGGCCGGCTGCGAGAACCCGTCGTCATGGTGTGTCCTCCTCGTGCGAACGGGCGGACGATGGTTTCGCCGCCGGTCCTGATGTGCGTCGGCTCTGGGTGAGCGCCGGCTCGGGCCGGTCCGCCGGAGACGTCCCGGCGTGGCCGTCTGCCGGTGGATGAGTCGCGGTGAAGCGGTAGGCGCCGGAGGACACTCGGTAGCGAACGTGGTCGGAGGCGATCGCGAGCAGCGTGATGTGGCGGTCGTCGGCCCTCGGGGCCACGCCCGATTCGCGGATCGAGCGTGGGTCCGTGGTGGGCACGTACACATCGGCGGTGGAGCCGGGCGGCACCAGGACCCGCAGGGCGAGCCGGCCGCCGTGTCTCTCCCATGTCACCTCGACGGTGCCGCGGACCGATTCGTGGCGGGCGCTCGCGTGGCGCAGGGCACCCGGGCGGGGCCGTATCCGCAGATGCCGGTATCCGGTGGAGTCCGGAGCCTGGTCGAGGCCGGCGACACCGCGGTAGAGCCATTCGCCGATCGAGCCGAGCGCGTAGTGGTTGAAGGAGTTCATCGACGGTGCGCGGAACCCGGTATCGGGGGTCCACCCGTCCCAGCGTTCCCAGATCGTGGTGGCGCCGTGCCGCAGCGGAAACCGCCACGACGGCACTTCGTCACGGTCCAGGAGCGCATGGGCGAGGTCGGCCCGCCCATGGGCGTCGAGGACGGGCGCGGCGAGCGCGACCCCGAGGAAACCGGTCAGGAGGGCGGGTCCGGCCGACTCGACGATTTCGCCGAGACGGTGTGCGGCGGCTTCGACGAGGCCTGCGGGCAGCAACTCGAAGGCGAGGGCGACGAGATAGCCGGTCTGGGTGTCCCCTGTGACACGTACGGCGGGAGGTGCGGCAGCGGCACCATCGACGGTGACGAAGTGCTCCGCGAACGTGCGACGAATGTCGTCGGCCAGCTGGTGGTAATGATCCGCGACGTCCTTCTGTCCCAGGGCATCGGCAGCCTTCGCCGTGAGGCGGGCACTGTGCGCGAAGCAGGCCGTGGCGATGACCTCGCGCGGGGTGGGGGTGCCGGGGGCGAGCCAGTCGGAGAAGTGCGGACCCACTCGCCTGCGCCAGACCAGATCCGCGTTATGACGGTGAATCAGATCGACCCAGGCCCGCATTCCCTCCAGCGCCCGGGCGAGGAACCGAGGGTCGTCGTAGGTGCGGTAGAGGTGCCACGGGATGATCACACCCGCGTCGCCCCAGCCGGGCGCGCCTTCGTCACAGACCCCCACGAGGCGCGGGGCGACATTGGTGAAGCCGCCGTCGGGTGTGCGGGCGTCATCGATGTCGCGCAGCCACTTGGTGAAGAACGCCGCGACGTCCGCGTTGAGCGCGGCCGTCGGCAGGAAGACCTGCGCGTCGGCCAGCCAGCCTAGCCGCTCGTCACGCTGCGGGCAGTCCGTGGGCACACTGACGAAGTTTGAGCGCTGCCCCCACGCCACACACTCGTGGAGCCGGCGGAGCTCGGCGTCCGAGCAGTCGAACTCCCCGGCCCACGGGGTGTCGCTGTGCAGCGCCACAGCAACGGCATCGGACTCGGTCAGCTCCGGGACTCCACTGATCTGCGCGTAACGGAACCCGTGATAGGTGAAACGCGGCTCGAACACGATGTCCTGGCGCCCGTCCCCGACGAGCACATCGGTCGCGGCGGCGGTCCGCAGATTAGCCGTGTACAGCTGGTTCGACTCGTCCAGTACCTCGGCGTGACGGATCACCACTCTTGCCCCGGCGGCGAGTTCACCGATCCGGAGCCGTACGCGACCGGCGAGGTTCTGGCCGAAGTCGACGATGTGGGTATCCGGGGAGACACGCCTGACCGAGCACGGGCGCAGTTCGGCCATCGCCCGCACGGGCTCGTCGACGGACGCCACAAGCAGATGGTGGTCTGCCCCCGCGACCAGGGCCGGGGACCAGCCGGTGTCGTCGAAGCCGGGCAGTTCCCAGCCGTCGGCCGCGTGCCGCAGGTCATGGCACTCGCCCATCAGCAGATCCGCGTGACGGATGACCCCCGTGCTGGTGCGCCACGTCTCGTCGGTGACGATCGCAGTGCTGCGTCCGTCCGGGCCTGTGAGGTGAAGCTCGGCCAGGAACTGGGGGAACGAGCCGTAGTGTGCTCCGGCCCTGCGCGGCTCGAAGCCGACGAATCCGCTCCACCAGCCGTCCGCGACGGTCGCTGCGAGAACGTTCTCACCCTCACGCAGCAATGCGGTCACGTCATACGTCTGGTACTGGACGCGGCTGTGGTAATCGGTCCAGCCGGGGGCGAGTTCGGCGTCGCCGACCCGTAGGCCATTGAGCCGGACCTCGTACAGGCCACGCGCGCTGACAAGGAGCCGGGCGTGCGTACCGGGCGAGCTGGTAAAGGCGCGTCGCAGGACGGGGCACGGGGCGAGCCCGTGGTCGTCGAGGGCGAACTCGCCCTCGGTGGGTGCGTCCATGACATCGACCGGATGCGGGTCGTGGGTGATCCACGATGCCCGCCACGAACCGGCGTCGGTGAAGGCCGTCTCGAACCAGGATGTGGCCTCGGCGGGCACCGTCGTTCCGGCCGGCCAGACGGAGACCCGCCAGTGATAGCGCGTACGGCCCAGGAGAGCGGGTCCGGTGTACTCCACGGCGACCGCCTGGGGATCAGCCACCCGGCCCGTGTCCCACAGGAGCTGACCGCCCCCGTCCAGCTCCTCGGGGCGTTCGGCGACACGGACCCGGTAGGCCACGGGGTCGTCACCGCGGCGGTCGGACGCCAGTCGCCAGGAGAGCCGGGGCGCGGGTTCGTCGATCCCCAGCGGAGTGGTGCGGTGCTCGCATCGCAGACCGTACGGCCGCAGCGTCCGGTCTTCGGGACGTCCGGCCGCTGCTCCTTCGACGGGGCGGTGGGCGGGCACATCCGCTGCCGAGGGACCGGACACGAGCACGTCCTTCCGTCGCACCGATTTTCCCATGTGAAATCTAACGTTAATTCTGTGGCGTGGAGACTATGAGCACCCCTGAGGGGTGTCAAGGGTGTTGCCGACCCGTCCTCGGTCACCTCGGAAAATGGCCGATGTCTCCCCAACTGGCCGCCTGTGAACGGCATTGCGACCACCGAAGCGTGGTCTTGTGGCGTGTGATTCCCCTGTGATATCCAGCCTGTGATTACCACATGGGCGGACGTGAAATCACGCGCCGATCCCACCCCGTACCGCACGGGATCCCGCCCGACGAAGGGACGAGCTCCATGCAGATGAACAGTGGGTCAGGCGGCACCGGAGGGTTCGGCAGACGGGCGATGCTCGGCGGGACGGTCGGGATGGCCCTCGCCGCGGCCGGCCTGTCGGCGGGCAACGCCTGGGGTGACGCCCCCTTCCATGACGACCCGTTCACTCTGGGGGTCGCCTCCGGCGATCCATGGCCGGACGGATTCGTGCTGTGGACCCGCCTCGCGCCCCAGCCCCTCGCCCCGGACGGGGCCGGAGGCATGCCGCCGTACTCCGTCGACGTCCAGTGGGAGGTCGCCCGCGACGAGCGCTTCCGATCCGTCGTACGCCGGGGACGGACCCGCGCAGTGCCCGAACTCGCCCACTCCGTCCATGTCGAGGTCTCCGGGCTGCAGCCGGGCAGGCACTACTACTACCGCTTCCGCGCCGGTGGTGTGCACAGCCCCGTCGGCCGCACCCGCACCGCACCCCCGCCGCACAGCCGTCCCAAGGAACTCGACTTCGCGTTCGTCTCCTGCCAGGCGTGGTTCGAAGGCTTCTACACCGCCTACCGGCACCTCGCCGAGGAGGACGTCGACCTGGTCCTGCACCTCGGCGACTACATCTACGAGAACGCCATCGACGCGATGGGCGGCGTACGCAACGTCCCCGTCGCCGCCGAACTGCGCCCCGAGCCGATGGACCTCGTCCAGTACCGCAACCGCCACGCCCTCCACCGCTTCGACCCCGACCTCATCGCCGCCCACCGGGTCCACCCGTTCGCCGTCGTCTGGGACGACCACGAGGTCGAGGACAACTGGGCACGCGACAGGTCCAAGGCCGACACCGAACCCGACCAGGACCCGGCGGTCTTCCGGCAACGCGCGGCGGCGGCCTTCCAGGCGTACTACGAACATCTGCCGCTGAGGCTGCCGAACAAGCCGAACGGCTTCGAGGCCCGGATGTACCGCAGCCTGCGCTACGGGCGGATGGCCACGTTCCATATCCTCGACACCAGGCTCTTCCGCGACGACCAGCCCTGCGGCGACGGCACCAAGAGCGGCTGCGACGAACGGCTTACACCCGGCCGCACCATCCTCGGCCCGGAACAGGAGCAGTGGCTCTACCGCGGCCTCGGGCGGTCGGACACGACGTGGAACATGATCTCCCAGCAGATCCCCGTGACCCAGGTCGACACCGACCCCGGCCCCGGCCAGGCATTCGTGATGGACTTCTGGGACGGCTATGTGGACGCACGCAGGCGGCTGTTCAAGGAGATCACCGACCGCAGCGTGAGCAACCCCGTCGTACTGACCGGTGACATGCACCGCCACCTCGCCGCCGATCTCAAGCAGGACTTCGACGACCCCGAATCGCCCACGCTCGGCGTCGAGTTCGTCGGTTCGTCCATCTCCACCACGAAGGACGGGATGGACCTGGACCCCTCCGGGGCCAAGCTTCTCGCGGCAAACGAGCACATCAAGTTCACCAACTTCCAGCGTGGATACGTACGTTGCTCGCTGACCAAGGAGAGCTGCCGCGCCGACTTCCGGGTCCTCCCGTACGTCACCACCCCCGGCGCCCCTGTCTCGACCCGCACCTCGCTCGTGACCGAGGCGGGCCGTCCCGGGATTCAGTCCGCCTGAGAAACACCGGCCGCCCCCTGCCGGGAGAGCGACAGGGGGCGGATCGTGCCGGGCGCGTCCCTCGCCCGGCCCTCGGCCCCGTCGCCGCATATGGACGGCGACGGGGAAACCCGGTCAGGGAGCGGTGCCCCAGGAGAGGGTGCCGCCCGCATAGACGCCGATCTTCGAAGCGTCGGCGTAGGCCGTGTTGGTTCCACGGCTGTAGTCGTCGGCCTCATTGAAGTTGGACCAGTCGGTCTTGTTCAGCCGCAGCTGAATCTCCCCGGTGGAGGCTCCCGCGGCCAGGCTGCCGCTGCTGAAGCCGACCTCCAGGTAGTGGCTGGCCCCCGCAGCCGAACCGCCCGAGGAGGACACTCCGCTGTTCACATGGGAGCAGCCGATGACCGCGTAGTCGCACGCAGTGCCGAAGGTGCTCGCACCGGCCTCGGGCGTGAACCAGTACCGCACCTTCACCGTGGACAGATCCACCGCGGTGGAGCCGGTGTTGACGAGTTGCAGACCCATCCGGATCTGGTTGTCGGTGGCGGAGGAATCGGTGTTCTTGTACTGGACCTTGAGGGTGCCGTTCCCGGTGCCGCCGCCCTGGTCGGTCGTGGCCGAGACCGCCGCGGAGGCCGCCGAGACATTACCTGCAGCGTCCCGCGCCTTGACCGTGTAGCTGTACGCGGTCGAGGCCGTCAGGCCCGTGTCCGTGTAGGAGGTCGACGCGGTGGAACCCACCTGAACCCCCGAGCGGTACACGTCGTACGCGCTCACAGCGGTGTCGTCGGTCGACGCCGTCCATGACAGCGAGACGCTGCCACTGGTCTTCCCCGTGACCTTCAGACCCGTGGGCACGGTGGGCGCCTGGGTGTCATTGTCACCACCGCCGCTGCCGTCCAGCGGCGGGTAGGCGTTGCGTACCAGCTCCTGGAACTGCGCGGAGAACCAGTGGCCCGCGAGCGGGGAGTTCGGCAGGGCGCCGGTCAGGTTGTTGCCGTTGCGGCCGTTTCCGGTGTACGTCGGGTCGCACATCCGGTCGAAGCCCTTGCCCTCGTCGTTGTCGATGGGCCGGCTGTTGCCGTCCGACTCGCCCGGGGGCTTCGCCCAGACGTAGGCGTCGATGCCGGGTTCGGGGGCGCTGGTGGGCCGCTCACCGATGCCCGCACCGCTCTGGTTGCACCAGTTGCCCGCGTGGATGCGCCGGTCGACGCGGCCCCCGTTGACATAGTCGTCCACGTTGGTCAGCGGTCCTGCACCGGTGGGCCGGGCAGAGCCGCCCCAGCCGTTGCGGGCCGTGTCGATGAGCATGCCGATGTTCGATGCGAAGCCCTGGTTGACCAGCTCCGTGCGCAGTGCCTGTGCGAAGGAGAGCTCATCGACATAGAAGTTCCAGTCCACCCACTTGGACTGACGCACCGTGGTGCCGTTCACGGTGTCGGTGACCTTGAAGTTCGGCTCCTTCAGGGCCGAGTAGTTGGCCGTGTTCACGATGAAGCCCTGGACATCGGCGACCGTGGCGCCCTCCGTCGTCGCGGCCTTCTTGAACTCCTGGGCCGCCGGGACGAAGTTGGAGTCCCAGCCCAGCCAGCCGTGGTGGGCCGCATCGATGTAGTTGTAGACGTTGGGAATCGCACCGAGGGTGTGCAGGGCGTAGCCGACACCCTTCTCGTAGTTGCCGTTCGCCTTCATCGTCGCGCATGCCTCGGTGGATCCGGCCGAGCCGCCGGCGTTGGTGACCAGGTTCGGCAGCGAGTCCGGCTCGATGACGGTGACGATGCGCAGACTCGCGTAAGCCGGGTCGGCAAGGATGTCGGCGATGGGGTCGATGTAATCGGTCTTGTACCGGTCGAGCTCGGTGGGGCCGAGCTCACCGTTGGACGCCAGCGCGGCGCAGTCCCGTCCCGGCAGGTCGTAGATGACCACCTGGAAGAGGTTCGCGCCCTGGTCCAGGGCGGTGTCGAGGTGCTCGCGCAGGCTCATCGCGTCGCCCGCGCCCTCGATGGCGGCTATGCGGTCCATCCAGACGAAGGAGGGCTCGTCGGCGATCGCGCTGCCGCCCGGTTCGGCTGCCGCCTTGGCGGACCAGTCGGGGTTCACGTACGCGGTGGCGCCCGCGTACGGGTTGTCGACCCGGGCTGCGGCCGATGCCGGCGAGGGTATGGCCACCGCCAGCGCCGCGCCCAGCGCCAGGGCGGAGAGCGCGGCCAGTTTTCGGCGTACTCCATGCAGGGTGGTACCTCTGGTTCTCATCGCGGCTCCGTGCTCCTCTCGTACGCCTGCGAGGGTTCCCCGCAGACGGGTTCGTGGGGGTGTTGCTCAAGAGGCAGCGGCCTGGTCAGGGCGCGGTGCCCCACACCAGGTCCCCGTCGACATACACGTCGACCCAACGGTTCAGGGCGGCGGGCAGGGTCCGATGTCCCGGGCGGGTTCACTGCCGGGGTGAGCGGCGGCCTTTGTGTGCAAGTCTTGATTGTGGGAGCGCTCCCAAGGTGGCGTGATGACGCGCACCTGTCAAGAGTCAAATCACCACTGCTTTACGGGTTCGTTAACTTGACGCCCTGTCGAATGGCCGGCCCATGGCACGCAGTTGCTGGTGACGCGAGGTGCGCCCGGGGTCGCAGCCGTGTGTTGCGCCCGCACAGGATTCCGCGCGTCATCGGACAGTGAGCGAACCCTTCATGTAAGGGTGAATGGTGCAGATGTACGCGTACGTGCCGGCCTCGGCCGGCGCGGTGAAGGTGACCGTTTGCCCTGCCGCGACATCGCCGGTGTCGAACGCCTTGCCGCCGGTCGCCGTCACGGTGTGGGGTGCCGCGTCCTCGTTGACCACGGTGATCAGCGTGCCCGGGGCGACCGTCAGACGGGTCGGCTTGAACGCGAAGTCCTTGATTGTGATCAGTGCCTTGCCGACAGAGGACGATGAGCGGGGCGGGGCGGGCGGGGCGGGAGCGGGTGGTGTGGCGCTGGAGGACGAGGACCTGCCGCCACCACTGTTCGAACAGTCGACGAGTGCGGTCGTGCAGACGATCGCGGCGGCCACGGTGATACCTGCCCGGCCGGGCAGAAGCAGAGCGCGCATGATGTCAGTGACCGCCACCGCTGGTCGGCTGAGCCGGACTCGGCTGCGGCATGCCGGACTTCGCCCCGCCCGTGACCTTGTTGCCGGATGTGTCGAGTACGTACCACTCGGCGCCGGAATCATTCACCTTCTGGCCGTTGGTGTCACCGGCCTTCTTGTCATCCGCGAAGTAGTAAAGGGGGTGCCCGTTGTACGTGACTTCCCTGCTGCCGTCGCTGCGCTCCGTCGTACCCGGCAGGCCGGCTTTCACACCTTTGCCGGCGGCCGGCTCGCCGCTGACGATCACGGGTGGCCACTCCTTGGCGCATTCGCCCGAGCAGGTCGACCGGGACGTGGTGTCGGCCTCCCGCAGGTAGAGGGTCCGGCCCTTCCCGTCGACCAGGATCATCCCGAGCGGGCTGGACGCGGAGGCCACGTTTCACCGAGGCGGAGACCGGTTCCGACGGGGAGGCCGAGGGGAGAGAGGGGTGCAGGGCACCCGCCGGGCGGTACTCCAGCCGGACCCGCCGACTGACTCCGGAGGGTGGGGCCGCGGCGCGGTTCCTTGCCCGGTGCGAACTTAAAAGATCATCTTGCCGGGTTCCTGAATGTGGGCCGTCCAGGACGCCTGAGACGCACCCGGTCCTTCCCCGGGACGCCCGGATCCCCCCGAGCCACAGGAGTTCTCCGATGCGCCTGCGCGCCGCTCTCGCCGCCGCTGCCCTGCTCACTCTCACCGTCGCGGTGCCTGCCGCGGCCGCCGAGTCCAAGGACCCGGTGCCGGACCGCGGGCTCCTCCTCACCGTCTCGGGCAGCGAGAACACCTGGATCCGTGGCGTCGCACTGTTCTGCCCGCCCGCTTTGGACGCCCATCACCCCCATGCGGCCGCCGCCTGCGCGGCGATCGGCCGGGCGGAAGGCGATCTGGACGCCCTGCCCGGCAGCCCGCGTCTGTGCATCGAGGGGTACGACCCGGTGACGGCCACCGCCACCGGCAACTGGGACGGGCGCCCCGTCCGCTGGCAGCGGACGTTCCCCAATGCCTGCGTGATGGAGGCAGTCACCGGACCGGTCTTCCGCTTCTGAGCCCGGCCGGCCTGAGCCGGGTGACCCACCCGGCTCAGGACTCGCGCGTCGCAGCCATCCCCAGGGTGATCAGACCGAGCACCACCCATCCGAACCAGAGCCAGCCGCTGCTCCCCAGCGCCACCGTGTAGGCGGTGACCGCCACCAGGGACGCCACGGTGATCACTCCCATGGCTTTCGTGGATCCGGACATGCCCGCACCCTCCTCATCGGCCGCGCGGCCGTGGATGCCATCGTCACCCCGGAGGTATGCCCACCGCTACTGCCCGCGCGCCTGCAACGAGGCGAGATAGGCGTTGTACGCCTGCAGCTCCTGGTCCCCGTCCCGGTCGGCCGCCCGGTCGGAGCGCTTCGCCGTGCGCTGCTCGGAGCGGTACCACTGGAAGACCAGCGCGATCAGCACCAGCACCGACGGGATCTCGCTGAATGCCCAGGCGATGCCGCCCGCCCAGTTCTGATCGCTCAACGCGTCGACGCCGAGCGAGGCCGGTGGGTTCTTGTATGTCTCCACCATCGGCGTCGTCGCCATCATCAGCGCGATACCGAAGAACGCGTGGAACGGCATCCCCGCGAACAGCTCCAGCATCCGCATCACATAGCCGGGCCGGTGCGGCCCCGGGTCGACGCCCATGATCGGCCAGAAGAACACCAGACCGACCGCGAGGAAGTGCACCATCATCGCGATGTGCCCGGTCTTCGAACCCATCAGGAAGTCGAAGAGCGGGGTGAAGTACAGCGCGTACAAGCTGGCGATGAAGAGTGGAATCGTGAAGACCGGATGCGTGATGATCTTCATGTACCGGCTGTGCAGCAACATGAGCAGCAGCTCACGCGGGCCGGTGCGGTCACGCCCCGCGACCGGGAGTGCACGCAGGGCCAGAGTCACCGGAGCGCCCAGCAGCAGCAGGATCGGCGACAGCATGCTGATCACCATGTGCTGCACCATGTGCACGCTGAACATGACCATGCCGTAGTCGTTGAGCTTGGTGCACATCACCAGGGCGATGGACAGCACACCGACGACGAAGAAGACGATCCGGCCGGCCGGCCAGCTGTCCCCGCGCCTGCGCAGCCGCAGCACGGCGTAGCCGTACAGGCCGATGGCGAGCACGCAGCCGATGAGAAAGAACGGGTCCGCGGAGAATTGAAGCCCACGTCCCAGCGTGAACGGCGGCAGATCCATGTTCATGCCGTGCCCGCTGTGATCCATCTGTTCACTCCCGCTGGGGACGTCCCCGTTTCGCGCCGGTTGTCCCGACCAGAGTAGAACTGCCCCCGGCCGCAGCTGCGGCCGGGGGCAGTTCGTCGGACAGGGGTGTCGCTCAGAGCACGCACTCCGCCTCGGCGTAACGCTCGGCCGGAACCGTCTTGAGGGTCTCCACGGCCTCAGCCAGCGGCACCATCGCGATGTCCGTGCCACGCAGCGCCGTCATCATGCCGAATTCGCCGCGGTGCGCGGCCTCCACCGCGTGCCAGCCGAAACGGGTGGCGAGAACACGGTCGTACGCGGTCGGGGTGCCACCGCGCTGCACATGGCCGAGGATCACCGGGCGGGCCTCCTTGCCCAGGCGCTGCTCCAGCTCGATGGAGAGCTGCGTGGCCACGCCGGCGAACCGCTCGTGCCCGTAGATGTCCTTGGTGCCCTGCTCGAATTCCATGGAGCCGCCCTGGCGCGGCTTGGCGCCCTCGGCGACGACGACGATCGCGAACTTCTTGCCGGCCGAGAAGCGCTTGCCGACCAGCTCGGTCAGCTCGTCGATGTCGAAGGGGCGCTCCGGCACGACGATGGCGTGCGCACCGGCCGCCATGCCCGAGTGCAGGGCGATCCAGCCGGTGTGGCGGCCCATGACCTCGACGATCAGCACCCGCTGGTGAGATTCGGCAGTGGTCTTCAGCCGGTCGAGGGCCTCGGTGGCGACACCGACGGCGGTGTCGAAGCCGAAGGTCACATCGGTGGAGGCGATGTCGTTGTCGATCGTCTTCGGTACGCCGACGATCGGCAGGCCCGCCTCGGAGAGCAGATTGGCCGCCTTGAGAGTGCCCTCGCCGCCGATCGGGATGATCGCGTCGAGACCCAGATCGGCGACATGGCCCCTGGCCTGTTCGACGCCGCCCCGCAGATGGGCGGGCTGGACCCGGGAGGAGCCGAGGATCGTACCGCCGCGGGCGAGAATGCCGCCGACCGCGTCGAGGTCGAGCTTGCGGTAGTCACACTCGAGGAGACCCTTCCACCCGTCGTGGAAGCCGATGACCTCGTCGCCGTGGTCGACCACCGCGCGATGCACGACGGAACGGATGACGGCGTTGAGGCCGGGGCAGTCGCCGCCGGAGGTGAGCACACCAATTCGCATTGCCCGGGAAACCTTTGCAACGTGGGCCGACGACCGGACCACGTCGTCCGGTTGGATCCCCGCCACCCTACCGGCGCAGGGTGGCGGGACCGAACCGGGCGTCCGCCTGCTGGACGCCGCTCAGCTGAGCGAAATGTGCCTCATCAGGCGGGCTGGGTCGCCGAGGCGATGCGCTCGGCGCGCAGCGCCTCGTACCAGCGGTCGTCCGTCGGCGGCAGGGCGTTGACATCCAGCGCCAACTTCAGCAGCAGATCCGCGATCAGCGGGTTGCGCGCCATCACGGGCCCGTGCATGTACGTACCGAAGACGGTGTCGTTGTACGCACCCTCGGTGCCGTCGCCGGTGCCGTTGCCCCCGCCGAACTGCACCCGGGCGAACGGCCGTGCCGTCGGACCGAGATGGGTGATGCCCTGGTGGTTCTCGAAACCGGTCAGCGGCGGCAGGCCGAGGCGCGGGTCGATGTCGGCCAGTACGTCACCGACGCACCGGGCCCCCTCGCCGCGGGTGGAGACCACGTCGAGCAGCCCGAGACCGGGCTCGCGCTCACCCAGGTCGTTGATGAACTCATGGCCGAGGATCTGGTACCCGGCGCAGACCGAGAAGATGATCGCGCCGTTGGACGCGGCCCGGCTGAGCCCGCCGTCGCGGCGCAACCGCTCCGCGGCGAGGCGCTGCGGCCGGTCCTCACCGCCGCCGATCAGGTAGATGTCGCCGGACGTCGGGACCGGCTGGTCGCTGCGGACATCGACGCGCTGCACGTCGAGACCGCGCTGGCGGGCCCGGCGCTCCACCACGAGCGCATTGCCCTGGTCGCCGTAGGTGCTGAGGAGGTCGGGGTAGACCCAGACCAGACGCAGACCGTTGTTGCTCATGCTTCGTCCTCTCCGGAGGTGGCCGGGGCCGGGGTCAGTTGCCGACACGACGGCGCAGGTCCTGGAAGGCGGTGTAGTTGGCAATGACCTCGATACGGCCGGGCGGGGCCTGCTGCACGGCCTCGTCGAGGTTCTCGCAGACCCGGAAGTCGAGACCGGCGACTTCGAGACGGACCGCGAGGTCCAGCTTGCGGTCGCCGAGCACGAAGATCGGGTGACCGGCGAGCTGGGTGTAGTCCACGTCCCACAGCCAGGAGGTGTCCGTGCCGTCCGCGCCACGGGCGTTGACCGAGAGGATCACCGGGGTGGGCGGCGGGTCGATCAGGGAAAACGTTTCGAGCCAGCCCGCCGGGTTCTTCGCCAGCAGCAGTCGCAGCTCACGGCCGAGGAAACTGACCACGTCGTAGCGGCCCGCGACGGCCTGCACCTGGTACATGCGCTCCAGCGCGACCTGCGGCGGTACACCGAAGACGGCGGCCACGGCTGCGGAGCTGGTGGCGTTGGCCTTGTTGGCGCGGCCGGGCAGCTGGAGGTGGATCGGCCACGCCGAACCATGCGGGTCCAGGACGTAGTCGCCGTGCAGCACCCAGCTGGGGGCGGGGCGGCGGAATCCGCACTCGCCGCAGAACCAGTCGTCGCCGGGACGCTGCATGACACCGCCGCAGGACGGGCAGGACCAGGCGTCGTCCTTCCACGCCTGGCCGGCCGCGACCCACACCACATTGGGGGAGGAGGACGCCGCCCAGACGATCAGCGGGTCATCGGCGTTGGCGACGATCACGGCCTTCGAACCGGACAGCCCCTCACGCCACTTCTCCGCGAGCATCCGGGTCTCCGCGGCGCGGTCCAGCTGGTCGCGGGAGAGGTTGAGCAGCGCGATCACCTTGGGCGTCGTGTCGCGAGCGACCCCGGCGAGGTACTTCTCGTCGACCTCTATCACGCCGTACTTCGCGTCCGAGCCGCCTGCCAGCGCCGAGGTGATGCCCGCCGGCATGTTCGCTCCGAGCGCGTTCGACACGACCGGGCCCGCAGCCCGCAGCGCCTCGGCGATGAGCCGGGTCGTCGTCGTCTTGCCGTTCGTCGCCGACACGAGGATCACGTCCAGGTGCTGCGCCAGCCGCCCCAGCAGGTCGGGGTCGAGCTTGAGTGCCACCCGGCCGCCGATCACCGATCCGCTGCCGCGCCCCGCAGCGCGCGACACCGCTGCCGCGGCCTTACCCGCCGTCACGGCCAGCTTCGCCCGCGGCGACAGCGGCTCCGTGTTGCCTGCCATCGTCCTAGATCCTCCTTGCATCGGTCCACGCCCAGCCTATCGATGTCCGGCGCGGCGACCGCACCGCGGCACCGCCGGGAAGGCAGAGGTGACGTGGAACGTACGATTGCCGCCATGCGAAACCGCCCGATCCCCGGCAGTTCCGGACTGATTCGTGCCATGAGTCTGCTCGGAGATCCCGTGCTGCACGATGCCTGCGAACCCGTCACGGACTTCGGTCCCTCGCTCGCCCGCCTCGTCGAGGACATGTACGCCACCATGTACGCGGCCCAGGGAGTCGGACTCGCGGCCAATCAGGTCGGCGTTCCGCTGCGGGTGTTCGTGTACGACTGCCCGGACGACGACGACGTCCGTCACCTCGGGCATCTCGTCAACCCGAAGCTGGTCGAGGCGGACGGGATCACCCTACGCGGCCCGGAGGGCTGTCTTTCGCTGCCCGGCATCGAGGCCGGCACCCCGCGCTTCGACCGTGCCGTCGTCGAGGGCGTGACGGTCGAGGGCGAGCCGGTACGGGTCACCGGCACCGGCTTCTTCGCCCGTTGCCTGCAGCACGAGTGCGACCATCTCGAAGGCACGGTGTACACGGACCGGCTGACCGGGCTGCGCCGGGCGAGGGCGCTGCGCGCGGCCCGCCGGGCGCCCTGGGCGGCGGGCGGCTGACCGCACAGACCCTCAGAATCCCGGGCCGCCGGGCCGGTCGCCCGCGTCGGCCAGCCTGCCCCACAGCAGATCCGCCAGGCTGCGCACCAACTGCTCGCGGGAGCAAGGGCGTTCACCCAGCCACCAGTCGCCCGCCGCGTGCATCATGCCGACGATGCCGTGGCCCCAGATGCGGGCCATGGCCTCGCTGTCCGGGCCCAGGTCCACCCGCTCGGCGATCACCAGGGCGAGCTCCTCGCCGAGCCGTCGCAGCAGTGGTGCGGAGTGCCTTCCGACATCGAAGCCCTGCTCGGTCGAGGGTGCCGAGTCGTCGGACGGGTGCATCAGGAAGCGGTAGACCTGCGGGCGGGCCTCGATCGCCGCGAGATAGGTGTCGAGCGTCGACTCCACGCGCCGGCGGCGCTCGGCGGGTGCGTCGAGCGCGGCCCGCAGAGCGATGAGCAGGGCATCGGTGTGGCGCTTGGCGAGGGCGCGGTAGAGGCCGCCCTTGTCGCCGAAGTGCCGGTAGAGGATGGGCTTGGTGATTCCGGCCTCCGCCGCGATGGCGTTCATCGAGGCCCCCGGCCCGTCCCTGAGCACCACGCGGTCGGCGGCCTCGAGCAGCTCGCGGCGGCGGCTCTCGGCCGCTGTTCGCTGGCGCTCGGCCTGTCGTGTGGTCTCCATGTCGCCTCTCCCCACCCCTGGCCATGCAATTGCGTCCTGCCTGCGCAACGTAACACCCTGCCCTGCGGGGTGCGGATCGGCACCCGGGCGGTTGACAGAGGCTACTTGTCGGTAACAGACTGCGGTTACCGCAAGTAACGAGTGGATTTTCAGGGCAGTACGTGGAGGGGAACATGGCCGAGTTCACGCTCGAACTCAACGATGACCAGAAGCAGGTCCGTGACTGGCTTCACGGCTTTGCCGCGGATGTGATCCGACCGGCGGCTTCGGAGTGGGACGAGCGTGAGGAAACGCCCTGGCCTGTCATCCAGGAGGCGGCCAAGGTCGGCATCTACTCCCTCGACTTCTACGCCCAGCAGTTCTTCGACCCGACAGGCCTCGGCATCCCGATGGCGATGGAGGAGCTCTTCTGGGGGGACGCGGGCATCGCCCTGTCGATCGTCGGTACAGGCTTGGCGGCCGTGGGCGTCCTGGCCAACGGCACCGACGAGCAGATCGGCACCTGGATCCCGCAGATGTACGGCGACGCCGACGATGTAAAGGTCGCCGCCTTCTGCTCCTCCGAGCCGGACGCGGGTTCCGACGTCGCCTCGATGCGCACCCGCGCGGTGTACGACCAGGCCAAGGACGAGTGGGTGCTGAACGGCACCAAGACCTGGGCGACCAACGGCGGCATCGCGGGCGTCCATGTCGTCGTCGCCGTGGTCGACGCGGAGCTCGGCTCCAAGGGACACGCCTCGTTCATCGTGCCGCCGAACACCCCCGGCCTCTCCCAGGGGCAGAAGTTCAAGAAGCACGGCATCCGCGCCTCGCACACCGCCGAGGTCGTCCTCGAGGACGTCCGTGTCCCCGGCCACTGCCTGCTCGGCGGCAAGGAGAAGCTCGATCAGCGCCTGGCCCGGGCCCGCGAGCGCGCCGCGTCCGGTGGCGAGCGGGTGAAGAACGCGGCGATGGCCACCTTCGAGGCTTCCCGCCCCGCGGTCGGCGCCATGGCGGTCGGCACCGCCCGTGCCGCGTACGAGGTCGCGCTGGACTACGCGAAGACCCGCACTCAGTTCGGCCGGCCGATCATCGACAACCAGGGCATCGCCTTCCAGCTCGCCGACATGCGTACGCAGATCGACGCGGCCCGGCTGCTGGTCTGGCGCGCCTCCTGGATGGCGACCACCGGCAAGCCGTTCACCTCGGCCGAGGGTTCCATGTCCAAGCTGTACGCGAGCGAGACGGCGAAGAAGGTCACCGCGCAGGCCGTGCAGATCCTCGGCGGCAACGGCTTCACCCGTGAATACCCGGTGGAGCGGATGCACCGGGACGCGGCGATCTACACGATCTTCGAGGGCACGAGCGAGATCCAGCGCCTGGTGATCGCCCGCACCCTCTCGGGCATGCCGATCCGCTAGCGCGGGGCGGGGCGGTGGTGTGCACGGTTCATGCTCGTGCGGCCCGCACCCCGGCGCCGGCTGTCCTCGATCGCCGGGCAGGCTGAAATTCCAGCCCGTCCGGCGATCGAGCGCAAAGCGGCCGTCCGGTATCGAGGACGGAACCGGTCAGGCGGGCAGCTGGGACTCGATGGCTGCGATGAGCTCCGGGGCCTCCGGCTCCGTGCGAGGGCGCAGGCGCGCGACCGGCTCGCCCGCAGGCGAGATGAGGAACTTCTCGAAGTTCCACTGGACGTCACCGGCCTCGCCGTCGTCGTCCGCGAGTCCGGTCAGCTCGGCATAGAGAGGGTGGCGCCCTTCTCCGTTCACGTCGGTCTTCTCCAGCAGCGGGAAGCTGACACCGTACGTGGTCGAGCAGAAGGTCTGGATCTCCTCCGCGTTCCCCGGTTCCTGGCCGGCGAACTGGTTGCACGGCACGCCGAGCACGGTGAAGCCGCGGTCCGCGTACTCCTTCTGGAGTCGTTCCAGGCCCGCGTACTGCGGGGTGAGTCCGCACTTCGACGCGACGTTCACCAACAGGACCGCCCGGCCACGGTAATCGGCCAGGGAGGTGGGCTCGCCGGTGAGCGTGCGCAGGGGGATGTCGTACAGCGTCATGAGGCTCTCCTTGTGAGGGTGACTTCCACAGTCATTGTCACGCCCACAAATTGATCGGCACGAACCCGATCGCCCGGATTCAGCCGAGGGGGTTGCCTACAGGGACGTCGATGGACTCGCCGCCCGATCCGATGCTCCCTGCGCGGAGCCGACCGCCTTGTAGTAGAGGGTCGTCGGTTTCAGGACGCCTGTCGGGTCGCAGGCGTAGTCCGGAATCGATCCGCACTCCGCCCAGCCTGCCGAACGGTAGAGCCGTTCGGCAGGACTGCCGCTCTCGGTGTCCAGCACCAGGAGTGTGACTCCCGCATCGGCGGCCGACCGCTCGGCGGCGGCGAGCAGCGACCTGCCGAGACCCTGGCCGCGGGCCGACGGACGGACCATCAGCTTGGCAACCTCCGCACGGTGACGGGCGTTCGGCAGCGGAGCCCGGACCAGGCCGATGGTCCCGGCCGGCCGTTCCGCGTCCCGGGCGATCCAGATCTGAAGGTGTCCCGCATCGACGGCCCCGGCCCTCTCCCGCCACCAGGCAGCGGCCACGTCACGGTCCAGCGGCGCGAGAAATCCCACCGATGATCCGCCGTTCACGGTCTCCACCAGGAGGCCGGCCAACTCATCGGCGTAGGTGACCAGTTCGGGTCCGGAGACCGGGACGATCTCGGTCATGAGACGGGTCCTTTCACGGCTTCACAGCATTCACGGCAGGACGATCATCAGTGCGTAGCGGACCTGTTCCGGTCCCGGACAGTGGAAGCGCGAAGGGCCGCGCAGCCGGAAGCGCAGGCAGTCGCCTCTGCGCACGGTGTGCACGGTGTTGTCGACGGTGATCTCCACTGTCCCCTCCAGCACCCAGACATGCTGCTCCACACCGGACACCGGCGCGTTCTCGTATGCGACGGCGGCTCCGGCGTCGAGAGTGCCCTCGATGACCTCCGCGCGCAGGCCGGTGTGCGGCGGCGAGACCGAGCGGCGTACGAAGCCCGATGCCTCGTCCCGCCACACCGGTTGCCGCGCGGCGGGAACCAGTTGCGGTGGTTCCGCCTCCACCTCCATCAGCAGCCGGGACATCGTCCGCTCGTAGACCGTGCACAACTTGCCGAGAAGGGAGGCGGTCGGGCTCAACTCGCCGCGCTCCAGTCGGGACAGCGTGGAGCGGCTCACCTCGCTTCGCCGGGACAGTTCGTCCAGCGACCAGCCGCGTTCGGTACGTAGTTCGCCCAGTCGCGCGGCGAGCCGGGCGTCGGCGGAGCCGGGTTCCGCCCTTGCGAATTCTCTCACAATGGAGACAGTATCCCAGATTGGAGAATGGTTGTGTCATCGGCCGACAGCTGGATGTGGTCGTTCGGCTGACCGAGCGCTGTCGTGCCACGCTTGTTCGAGGAGGTCCCGGCGGGCCCGCTCCGGTCTGCCGGGGCGCTCTGCCAGCCGAGGAGGCCGAAATGGCAAGTGCCAGCACCGGGCCGAGTGTGGCGCGTGACGCCACGCCGAGTTCGCATCATCCCTTCCGGTACGGCTGGACCGCCTTCGCGGCGGTTCTGATGATCCTCGGCGGAGCGATGGCGGTCTTCGAAGGGATCGCCGCCATCGCCAAGGACAACATCTTCGTTGCCACACACAACTATGCGTTCCAGCTCAGCCTCACCGGCTGGGGCTGGATCCACCTCATTCTGGGCATCGTCATAGTCCTCGCCGGCTGTGCGCTGTTCACCGGGGCCGCATGGGCACGCGTCGTGGGCATCGTGCTCGCAGGCCTGGGTGCACTCGCCAACTTCCTGTGGCTGCCCTTCTACCCGTTCTGGTCCATCGTGCTCATCGCCATCAACGTCTTCATCCTCTGGGCGCTCTGCGCGGGTCCGCAGGAGGAGGAAGGGACCTGAGGCCACGGCCTGCCCGTCATCCTCGATCCGGTCGGGAGCCGGCACTCGCCGGAGCGTCGGGTGCCGGAGGCAGGGCGGCCGATGACGGAGTGAGCCTGAGTGTGACGACGTAGGAGACCACGACCGAGACGATCACCAGCGGCATGACGGTCAGGCCCTCGGACTCCAGCAGCAAGGTGGCCAGCAGTACCGAGGTCATCGGCAGCTTCAGCATCGCCACGCACATGGCACCGATGCCCATCGCGAAGCCCGACGTCGGATTCAGCCCGGGGAGATGGGACAGCGCGAGTCCGCCCGCCGCTCCTACGAACATCGCCGGAAAGACGGGGCCTCCCCGGAAGCTGCTCAAGGACGCGCAGTACGCCAGCGCCTTGCACAGGGCGAGCACCAGGAGCGCGGCAACCGAGTAGCCCGCGCTCCGGGAGAGCAGCGGGTCGAGCGCGCTCTCCCCGGAGAACAGCACCCCGGATGCGTCCCTTCCCGTGCCCTGCGCGTACACGAACGCCACCAGACCGACGACCAGGCCCATGACCACGGTGGCCACCACCGTCCGCCGCTCGACCCGAGCCTGAAGGAGCAGGGCGAGCCGCTGAATGCCCGCGCCGGCGAAGGCTGCCGCGAGGCCCAGCACGACTGCCCAGCCGAACTGTGCGATGTCGGGCTCCTCGGCGTGGGGCACATGGTGGAGCGCCAGGGAGTACGTCCCCAGGCCGGTCCATGAGCCGAGACCGGTGAAGATGAGCGCCCCGATGCCGGCGGCGAGCAGTCCCGGCACCAGGACCATCCCGAGCAACATCCCGGCCAGCCCCGAGGCCTCCATCAGGAGAAAGGCACCCAGGAGCGGAGAGCCCAGCAGTGCGCTGATGGCGGCGAAGCTCCCCGCGGCTCCCACCACGGCACTCGCCTTGGGACTGATGCCCGGCTTGACCAGACGCACCGCGTACACGGCCAGACCGCCGCCGAGCGCGATGAGCGGCGCCTCGGGACCGAGCACGGCCCCGACACCCAGCGAGGCGAGCGCCGCGAATGCGATGCCGGGCAGCTCCACCGCCGAGGGCGCCCCTGTGTGCATGAGACCGTCGGCGGGCCGGTGGCCTCCCTTTCCGGGTAGGTGGCGGACGGTCAGCCCGACCAGCAGGCCGGCCACGGCGAGCAGCGGCACCGGCCACCACGAGGGCGTGCCGGCGAAGCCCAGCGCCCTGGGCAGGTCGTCGTAGGTGAGCGACTGGAGTTCGTGGACGAGGGCGAGGAAGCCGAACGCCACTGCCGAGATCGGGATTCCGAGAAGCGCCGCCACTACGAGGAGCATGGCGTAAGCGCGGGTGCGGATCAGTGTGAAGGGGTCCGGCGGCGCCGTGGTGGTGGCCGGCATGATCGTTGTCCCCTCGGTGTCGGAACCCATCTGGAACACACTGTTCCGCAAGCGTCCACAAGGAGTTAGCACAATGCGGTCACGTGGCCGCGATGCCCCCGCTGTGTGCGGGCGGTGATTTCCGTACGGCCATTCGCTTGGACCAGCGCCGTGGGCGGACTGCCGCCCACGGGGTCACAACGGCAAAGACGGGTTTCCGATGTGAGCACGCGGATGATGCACCGGGACGAAACCTCGACGAGGCGCTGGACCGGGCGCGCGACCGGGAGTGCCGCTGACGATGGCCATCAGGCGACGGCCATCAGGCCGACAGCCGCCTGGACGGGGGACTCCGCAGGACGGCGACGTCTCCCGGATGTGCAGCCGGGATGCGGTTGTTGGTGACCGGGGCGAGTCGCCCGGCCGGGCGGACGACGAACAGCACGTCGTGCCCGGCCGGGACGGCTTCGACGACCCGGTGGGCCACTCGGCCATGGGAGGGACCAGCTGTCCGTCCCATGGGTCAACGGGGCCCAGGATCACCCACGTGCACGGCCGAGATGCGCTGCGGTCCACCCGCTGTTGCAATGGCCAAGGCCGTGGTCTCCGGCGGAACCGGGGCAGTCGAGATTCTGAGGAGCTGGCGTGAGCGGCGAGAGCGACGAGACGGGACCGATCGACTACCTGGTGATCGAGTTCCCGACGGGAAGCCGGATGACGGGAGAAGGACTGCCCCTGCTGGTCGACCTGGTCGACCGGGGCATCATCCGGATCCTGGATCTGATCTTCGTCAGGAAGAACCAGGACGGAACGGTCGAGGGCGTGGAACTCTCCGAAGCGACCGGGGACGGCGGTGAAGACCTCGCCGTGTTCGAAGGGGCATCCTCGGGCCTGCTCGGCCAGGACGACATCGACGAGGCGAGCACGGTCCTCGAACCCGGCAGCGCTGCCGGAATCCTCATCTACGAGAACGTGTGGGCGGGACCCCTCGCGGCCGCGCTGCGCCGCTCCGGAGGCCGCCTCGTCGCCAACGGGCGTATCCCGATCCAGGAGGTCCTGGCCTCGCTCGACGCGGCCGAGTCCAGGGTCTGAGCCGTTCACGGTCCCGTCGGGCCGACCGTCCCCGCTCACCCTCGGTCGGGCGGACCGTCCGCGCAGAGCCAGTCAAAGGAGATGCACCATGCCAGGCCTTCTTCGCGGCGTCGCCCGTACGGCGGTGATCGCCGGAACCGCCACCTCGGTCTCCAACCGGGTCTCCCGGCGGCAGGCGGGCCGCTGGGCGCAGCAGGACGCCGCGCAGGCACAGGCGGCCCAGCCCGCCCCCGCAGCGCCTCCGTCGCCCGCTCCCACGTCTCTCGCACCGGAGGACGAGATGAGCAACAAGATCGCTCAGCTCAAGGAACTCGGTGACCTCAAGAGCCAAGGAGTGCTGAGCGACAGCGAGTTCGCGGCTCAGAAGGCCAGAATCCTCGCCCCCTGACGGGTCCGGGCCGGCCACCGGCGCCCGCTGCGGCTCACTGCCGCTTGTCGTCCCAGGGAGTGCCCATCCAGCTGTCGAAGGTGCGGATCAGCGCTGTCAGCGCGGCTGCGAGCCGCCAGTCGACCCACGGTGCGTGGACATGGATCTCGTCGTCGTCCGACCGGAACTCCAGCGGGACATCCTGGCCGGCCCGCCAGATGATGCGCCGCGGCCCCCGCGCCGCATCGCCGCTGCCGCTCAGGAGGCTGCCCACGCCGATGGCCACCTGGACGGGGAACAGCAGCCACCACACGTACTACCAGAAGATCCGGCCCTTGAGGCCGACCGCCTCCTGGCAACCGGTCTGCGCGACCGTCCAGCGGGTCCGCAGCCCCTTCCCGGAGAGGGCCTTCTCGCGGACGACTGTGCCGATGGGCTCACCCTGCGCGCCCAGCATCTGGTACGTGGCGACGCCATCGGCCGCGGATGTGGTGACCAGGGTCGCCACCCGGGCCCGGCGATCGGGACCGGCCCACAGGACGAAGGAACGCGCACCCGTCTTGCGGGCCGCGAGGTACGCGGGTATCCCGCCCTGCGGCAGCTCACGCTCCACATGGGCGACCACCCGGGACTCCCCGCCGGGCTCGTCCGCGAACTTGACGACATGGCCGATGGACGCGACCGCATCAGAGGCGATGTCCTGTCTCGCCTCCTTGTCCTTCTTCGGCCGGGGGACCGACTCCAATGTCAGCACGCTGCTCACCCGTGAACTCCTCCGTTGTGTGCCGTTCGGAAGTCGCGGAGTGGACGGGCGTCTTGAGAAGATCGATTCGTGGAGTCCGCTGAACCCTTCCCCGAATCCGGCGTCGAGCCGTTGCCCGACGGTCCGGCCGACCGGACCGCCCGGCGACGGGTGGTGCGCTGCCGCATGTGCGGGCGCCCGCTCACCGGTACGGAGTCACGCCGCACCGGCCTCGGCCCGGCCTGCGACGCCAAACTGCACCCGGCGCCCCCGGACATCCGCAGCCGCCGCCACGAGGTCGAGCAGGACCCGCTCCCCGGCACCTGAGCCCGGGCACGGCTACTCGCCCAGGCGGCGGAACAGCCCCTCCTGCACCACGGACACGAGCAGATTGCCTCCGCGGTCGTAGATCCGGCCGCGCGCCAGCCCCCGTCCGCCTGTTGCGATCGGCGACTCCTGGTCGTAGAGGAACCACTCGTCCGCCCGGAACGGCCGGTGGAACCACATCGCGTGGTCCAGCGAGTAATGTTCACACTACTTGGCAATAGGGGAGGGGTACGGCTCATGGTAGGAACCCACGCAGGGGAGCCTCGCCGACGGGGCGTCAAGCACTCGCGCCGGCCGACGATGGCCGCCACCACGTCGGGTGACCGATGGGTGGTCTACGTGCGCCTGAGTCGCGACACCGACGAGAGCACATCCGTCGAGCGACAGACCGAGGAGGGGTGTCGCTGGGTTGAGGATGTGGCGCACGGGGTCGTCGTCGCAGTCGTCGTCGACACCGACGTCTCCGGAGAGGTATCTCCGTGGAAGCGCAAGCATTTGGCGGAGTGGTTGGAGCCTGTCCCGCCGAAGCCGTTTGACGGCATGGTGGCATTGCGCGTCGACAGGTGGGCCCGTCGTGTCGTCTGGTTCTCCAGCCTTCTGGACTGGTGCAGGGACAACGGCAAGCGCATCAACACCGTGCGAATGAACATCGACCCGAGCACCCGAGAGGGCCGGATGTTCGCCGGCATCGCGGCGATGTTCGCAGAGAACGAATTGGAGGTCATCAAGGAGCGCGCGCAGGAAACTCGCGACACCCTCCGGCAGATGGGCCGTTGGCCTGGCGGGCGAGTGCCATACGGACGCGTCAAGGTCCATTTGGGGCACCACCCCGAAACGGGTAAGTCGCTCGGGTGGCGACTTGGTGACCACGACCACCGATGCGGCGTAATCCGGAAAGCGGCGGACAACATCCTCGGGCTGACTGGACGCCCCCGGACGACCCCGCACGCGGAAGTTCAGCGGCTCAACAAAGAAGGGGAGCTGACCGAATCAGATTGTCGCCTCGTCGACGCGGGCAAGGAGCCGAAGGGGACCAAGTGGCTCCGCGAGACGTTGGTACGCATCCTGCTGAACCCGACAACCGCCGGGGTCATCACGGACCACGAGGGGCGCATCGTGCGCGGGGACGATGGGCTCCCGGTGATGATTGCCCGTCCCATCCTCACCCTGGACGAGCAAGACCAGCTGCGGGAGCTAACCGAGTCGACGCCGCAGAGCGAGACGCAGCGGGCCCGCACGGAGAAGCCCCGCCGGAAGAACGTAAGCCCCCTGACGTACGTGCAGCACTGCTACGAGTGCGGCGGGCGCACGTACCGGGACGGATCGACCGAAGTGCGGAACGACGGCTACCGGCGCGGACTTCGGTACCGGTGCCCGTCGCGGTCCAAGGGGCTCGACTGCCCTGGCGTGAACATCGTCGCCGATCCAGTCGAGAAGTGGGTGGGGGAGGAATTCCTCCAGCGGCACGGAAGCATGGCGTACATCCTGGAGGAGCACGTGCCTGAGGTCAGCTACACCAATGACATCAAGGCCGCTGAATCCGCACTGGACGAACTTGAGGCCGACCGTCGGGCGGGCGTCTACAAGGGTGGCGCTGTCGAACGGTTCCGCACTCAGCACAAGAGCCTCACAGAACGCCTCGAACGTCTACGCGGCCTGCCGACGCGAGAGGTGACCACCGTGCTCAAGGACACCGGTCGCACGGTCGCCACGGAATGGCACCGCCACAACGAACTCATCCTCCGGTCGTCCGCGGTCAACGAGAAGGGAGAGTTCATCGTCGACGACCCGGAGGAACGTAAGGCGCTGCGCGAACGTGGCGAGCAGGGGCACAACAACCTGTACCAGTTGTTCCGCGTGCGCATCGAGGTGAAGCGCGCGGCGGTCAAGGGCAGCAGGTCGTTCGACCCGAAGCGACTGGTGTTCACGTACCAGCCGGAAGAGGACCCTGAAGCCGCTGCCCTGGAGGCAATCGCAGCGGAGGAGGCGACGGATTGAGTCCGTGCGCGCCGTCGTCGGTCCGGATGAGGCACTCCGCGTGGACATCTGACGCACCCTCTAGGTAACGAACAGGTGACGGTGTTGGCCTTACTTGGGGAGGTAGGTGGCACGTTCGCAGGCTTCCGCCGCCCGCCCCGTTTTCCTCGTCGACGTCACCTGGGGCCTCCGCCGCCCGCGGGTGGCTGTGGATAACTACAGTGAGTGCTGATTTACGCTCAGAGTAAATCCCTGTGTAGCCAGTTGAGTTGGAGTCTGGCCAGAAAGCCAAACCAATACTCCAGCTGTAGATCGTGATCTTGCTGGTGGGGTCCTGTGCGGGAACGGGCGCGGCTGCCGTTGATTATCGTGGGTGTGTGGACTGACGACGAGACGGTGGCCACTCCACAGCGTAGATCCCGCACGCTGGAGCGGGAGGCATTTGAGGTGGCCATGGGGCGCATCGCGGGCCGGTTCGCCCGCTATGAACCTCGCCTATAAGGCGATCAAGCCGGTATTCGGCTGGATTGGCGACAAGGCGAAGTGGCTCTGGGATAAGACAATCAAGCCGCCGTTCCAAGATCAAGCAAGGTGTAAGCCTCGTCGCAGAAGCTTTCAAGCTGGCAAAGGACAGTATCAAGAAGCAGTGGGATCAGCTTCAGAGTATTGCCAAACGCCCGGTGAAGTTTTATCGAGCACGTCTACAACGACGGAATCGTCCCACTGTGGAACAAGGTTGCATCCATCACCGGAGCTGACAAGCTCAAGAAGCTGGGCCCCAAGGGATTCCATACCGGCGGCATCATGTCCGGCTACTCTCCTGGTCGTGATGATCGCGTTATCGCCGTTGGCGGTGGTGAAGCCGTCATGCGGCCGGAGTAGACGCGCGCAGTCGGCGCGGACCGCATCAACGCATGGAATGCTGCTGCCCGTTCAGGCGGTGTTGGCGGTGTTCAGCGTGCCATCGCCGATGGAATGCCAGCGTTCAAGGACGGCGGCATCGTCGGCTGGATGTAGGACAAGGCGAGCGACGCAGGGAAGCTCCTTTCCGGCGCGTTCGACTACCTCAACCCTGGCAAGATTTTCCAGTCGGCCAAGGGCGTCATCACCAACACCATGTCGCCGATCCTGATGAACCCGTGGGCGAAGTCGGTGGCGAAGATGCCCATACAGATGCTCACGGATATGAAGGACGCGGTAACTAGCTTCTTCAGCTCCGGTGGCGGAGGCGGAAACGCTGCCGCTGGACTCAGTTGGGCCAAGACGCAGGCGGGCAAGCCCTATCAGTGGGGCGGCAACGGCAGCCCCTCGTGGGACTGCAGCGGCTTCATGAGCGCCATCGAGTCCGTCATCCGCGGTGAGAAGCCCCACAGACGTTGGGTAGCCGGTGCGTTCAGCGGTATCCGTGCCCCCGCGGGCTGGGTCCGCAACCTCAATGCGCCCTTCCAAATCGGCGTCACCAACGCAGGCGTCGGCCACACGGCCGGCACGCTCGCGGGCGTCAACGTGGAGAGCAGGGGCGGGGACGGCGTACTCGTCGGGTCCCGTGCACGTGGCGCTCATAGGGCGCTCTTCACCGACGTCTACGGCTTCAAGCCGTCGATAGGTGGCGGGAGCGGCGGTACCACGGGCGCAGCTCAGACCGCAGCCCGGCAGATGCTGGGTGAGTTCGGCTGGGGCGACTCCCAGTGGAGCCCGCTGAAGAAGCTGTGGCAGGGCGAGAGCGGCTGGCGCTGGAACGCGAAAAACCCCAGCTCCGGCGCATACGGCATCCCGCAGGCGCTTCCCGCGTCAAAGATGGCATCTGCCGGCTCCGACTGGCTGACGAACCCCGCCACCCAGATCAAGTGGGGCATGAAGTACATCAAGGGCCGCCCCGACTACGGAAGCCCAGCAGCCGCCTACTCGAAGTGGCCGTCCCGCTCGCCTCATTGGTACGACAACGGCGGCTACCTCCCGGAGGGGCTGTCCCTCGTCGCCAACGGGACCGGGAAGTCCGAACCGGTCCTCACCTCCGGCCAATGGGACGACATCCGGGCCGCGAAGAGCGGCGGCTCCCAGCCCCCGAACATCGTCGTGGGGAACCACGTATGGGTTGGGAATCGAGAGATCACAGACATCGTCGACCACCGCATTGAGGTACGCGACGCCGACACCGGCCGCGCGCTCACCGCTGGTCGCATCGTCTGACGCACACCTGACGCAGACAGGCCCGCTCCACCGCCACGGAGGAACGGGCCGACGCATTACCCCAACTGCCGTCGGAGAGCGCCGACACGGCGCATCCAGGGCCTCCTATGACTTCGAGAGGGCACACCATGAAGAACAACGAGAATGTTACCTGCGGCCACTGCAACGCCCCTGTACCGCAGAAGGAAGGGCCGGGCCGGGCACGTCGGTTCTGCACGCAGGCACACGGGCGCCTGTACCGACGTCGCATGCGCGCGTTGGGCTTCGACGTCTGAGTTCCTGGCCCGTTTGACTGTCGGCGGCGTACCGTCTGAGCTGTGAGTGAGCATCTCGGAGACAAGCTGTCCCGGCTCCGCCGGCTGTCGGACCTGACACAGGAAGAGCTGGCGGAGAAGTCGGGCGTGTCCGTCGACGTCATCCGCAAGCTGGAGCAGAAGCGCAAGGGGTCCGCACGCCTGCCGACACTGCATGCGCTGGCCGGCGGGCTCGGCGTTGAGCTGACGACGCTGCTGGGTGACCCTCCCGGCGTCCCGTCAACGGGAGAGTCCGACCCGCCACAGTTGGTGGCCGTTCGTCGAGCCGTTCACCCGCTCATGTTTGCCCCTCCGCAGGAGTCTGACGGGGCGGAGGTCCTCACGCCTTCACTGCTGCGGGCCGAGATCGCTGATGCGTGGTCCATGTATCACTCGGCAGAGTTCCCACAGCTTCTGAACCTGCTGCCTGGAATCCTTGCTGATGCCCGTCTCACGGCGTCGCAGGGGTCTGACGGGGGGCAAGCGGCACTCGGCAAGGCGTTCCAGCTGGCCGGGCACCTGAGCATCCGTCTGGGCAAGCTCGATCTTGCCCTTGCCGCCCTGGAGCGTGCCATAGCTGCCGCGGAAGCCTCCGAGGATCCTCTCCTTGTCCCGATGATCTGCAACTCCCTGGCGTGGGCTTACCAGAGGTCCAACCGGCTGGACGACGCGAAGAGCATTGCCCTGTACGCGGCCGATGGCCTGGAGCGGGACGGGCTCACTGCCGACGCGTCGGGCCTGCGCGTGTGGGGTGGCCTGACGATGAGTGCTGCTACCTCGTACGCCCGGCTGGACGAGTATGACGATGCGGACAGGATGATGCGCGCCGCGGAGAAGGCCGCTGGCCGTCTGGCGAAGATGCTGCCCACGGAGGGGGACGGGCGTCTCTTGTCCGTCTTCAGCAAGTCGTCTGTCCGCATCGAGCGTGTACGCCTGGCCGTGCAGCACGACCGACCGGAGGAGGCGCTACGTCTGGCCAAGGGTATGAGGCTGAGCAAGGACACACCGCCCTCTTGGCGAACCTGGCTGCTCCTGGACGTCGCTCGCGCACACCGACGTCGGCAATGCGGACGGCGCTGTAAAGGCCCTTGAGAGCCTTCGGCGAGTTGCCCCGACATGGATGCGCCATCACACGCTTGCCGTGGCCATCGTCCGCGATCTCCTCGTGCTCCCACATCACCCGCCGGGGCTGCGGAAGTTGGCGGACTTCCTCGGGATCGCGAAATAGCGTCGCGAAACTAGTGTCCTGCGCCGGAGATCCGTCGGCAGAAGCGGGCGAGGGAGTCGAGGATCTCCTCGGCCGTCTTGGTCCAGATGAACGGTGTTGGGTTTTCGTTCCACTCCTTTACCCACGCACGGATGTCGGCTTCCAGGGAACGCACGCTTTTGTGGGAGCCGCGGCGGATCTTCTGGTCGGCGAGGAAGCCGAACCACCTCTCCACCTGGTTGATCCAGGACGAACTGGTAGGGGTGAAGTGCAGGTGGAATCGGGGGTGTTTGGCCAGCCATGCCTTGATGGCGGGCGTCTTGTGGGTGCCGTAGTTATCGCAGATCAGGTGGACCTGGAGGTGCCCGGGAACCTCCTTTTCGATCTTGATGAGGAACTTCTTGAACTCCGCTGCCCGGTGCCGACGGTGCAGCGAGGTGATGACTTCGCCGGTCGCGACGTCGAAGGCCGCGAAGAGGGTGGTCAGACCGTTGCGGACGTAGTCGTGGGTGCGACGCTCGGGCATGCCCGGCATCATCGGCAGCACCGGCTGAGACCGGTCCAGCGCCTGGATCTGCGACTTCTCGTCCACCGACAGCACCACCGCCCCTTCGGGCGGATTGAAGTACAGCCCGACCACGTCGTAGACCTTCTCCACGAACAAGGGGTCCGCCGACAGTTTGAAGGTGTCCGTCAGATGAGGCTTGAGATGGAACTTGCGCCAGATTCGGCCCACGGTCGACTTCGACAGCCCGCTGCGGTCGGCCATCGACTTGCGCGACCAGTGCGTGGCGTTCTTCGGCATCTCCTCCAACGTGCTGACCACGACGGCCTCCACCTGGTCGACGCTGATGGTGGGCGGTCGACCCGGCCGGGGCTCGTCCATCAACCCGTCCAGCCGGGCGGCCAGGAACCGCCGACGCCACTTGCGGACCGTATCCGCCGCTACCCGAAGATCCCGCGCCACCACAACAATCGGCGGAACGTCAGGGCCTGCACACGCCAGCACGATCCGCGCCCGTAACGCCACCGCCTGCGCAGACGTCGCCCGCCGGGCCCAACGCTCCAGCACCGCACGCTCGTCAACGGACAACAACAACGGTTCCAGCTTCGGACCACGACGCGGTGCGGGCACACCCGCAGAAACACTCATACAGGAACTAACGATGGATCTCCGGTGCAGGACACTAGGACGTGACGTCCCTGTCTCAAGCCTCCGCACGGCGAAATGCTCTGGTCATCGAGCCCACGGCGAAGGTGCGGGGATGACAGTAAGAGGCGCACAGTCAGGACCGGTGTTCCTGAGCGACGACGTCTTACCGAACGAGCCCAAAGCGGCTCCCGGTTGTGCCGTCTGCCGCGCGCTGGCATCGCAGTGGCGTCAGGCGACGAACAAAGGCAGTCCGGCCTACGACATGTCGCACGCTGCTGATCTGGCGATCGAGATCCGGCGTCACCCGCACGCGACGCGAAAGGCAGCCCGGTGAGTCCCTTCTCCGTCATCCGGTTCGTCCCGCACACCATCCGGTCACACCCGGACATCCCGACGGTGTACTCCGCCGCGTGCCGGTCCTGCGGGTGGTCGGTGGCAGCCAGGCCCGATCAGGAAGCCGTCGACACGGCGTGCATGGCCCATGCCGGCGACAGCAACCATCGGCAGTTCCAGCGGTTTTCTGCTGGCCGCGCGTTCGTCGTCAGGGAAGGTGAAGACGATGTGTCCTCCACATGACTACCAGCCTGCTGGTAACGGGTTGCAGTGCATTGATCGCGGTCAGCGAATGGACTTCATGAACCACCCCACAGGCTCCGTACCGGCCCCTTCTGTGCCCCCGCACCCCGCCGGGGGCTAGGTATGGTCCGCGCCTACCGACGGGCGCGGCGGAGGAGCAGGGCCGTCCCACCCGGCGGCTCTGCTTCTCCACATAAGCCCGCGTGTTGAGGGCGTCACCCCTGGCCCGCGGTAGGCGGCAGGGGCCGGAAATCCTGACCGCGTGGTGGTCCATGCGGTAGCCCACTGCTGCACCTGAACGTTCAAGCGTTCACCGCTGAGAGACAGCGGGCGGACATGATGCACGTCCACCCCGGACGCAGGACGAGCGATCGGGGCCGGTCCGCGGTTCCATGTGTTTCCGCTGATCGGAGCGTCAATCGTCACTTGATAGTTGGTTCATCTTGCGCACGCGACTTCCGACGCCGGTGATGGGTGGAGCCCTACGGAGAGTCATCCATCCCCCGCTGCCGTGGGCCGGGCTGGCGGCTACGCCGGCTCCGGGCAGTCAGGTACTGAGCGAAGGGGGCGGGGTTTACGGGGGTGCGGGGAATCACGCCCGAACTACCGACAGTGATGGTGGGGATGCGAAACGTCATGGGAAGATCTACGCAGGTCGGCAGCGTGCCGGACCAGTGAGGAGGCGACATGCCCGAGTACACGCCCAACGCCAAGGGCCCGGCCAAGGTTCAGCTCAAGCCCGAGACGACCGAGCCCGTGCTCATCCCGGCCGACCAGGTCAAGCCCGAAGACATCGGGAAACTGTCCATCGAGTACCGGGACGGTCAGCCCGTGGTCGTTGTCAGCGGTGGGCGGGTAATTCCGGCGGCGCTCCCCATCCTCAACCAGACCGGACAGAGGTTCGCCAAGTACGAAGCCAACCCCAACTCCGCACCGGATCGACCCTCCTTCGTACCGGACTTCCTCGCCATCGACAGGTATGAAGCAGACGACTTTACTCAGCGCTGATAGTTGCCCCCGTGGGAACGCGCCGATCCTTGAGGTACAGCGTTCCCACGCGGGACGAGCGACCGAGGCGGGTCCTTCCGGGTGATGTCGACAGCCGGTCCCTGCACGTCCATGTGAGCCCCGCTCTTCCCGATCTCCGGGGAGGGCGGGGCTTTGTCGTGCCAGCGGCCCTGCTGGACGGCCGTGACCCGGCGGGTGGTGAACGACCGGCCGTCCCGGACGCGCTCGACGTCGTAGACGATCGGCACCCCCGGACGCCCCGGACGCAGGAAGTAGGCGTGCAGGGAATGGACAGGCCGGTCCCCGTCGGTGGTACGGCCGGCCGCCACCAGCGCCTGCCCGGCGACCTGGCCGCCGAAGACCCGCTGAAGAGACTCCTCGGGGCTGCGCCCGCGGAAGATGTTGACCTCGATCCGCTCCAGGTCGAGGAGGTCGACCAGGCGCTCGGCGGGGTTCGTCATGCGGTTCGTCTCCACTCTCGCAGGGGCGCCGGACGCATGGTCGGCGCGGTCACAGCTGGCCGACGGAGGTGACCCTGACGACCGCCCGGCCCTCTTCGTCGGAAGCCGCCAGGTCGATCTCCGCGCTGATGCCCCAGTCGTGGTCGCCGTTCGGGTCGGCGAAGGTCTGCCGGACCCGCCACAGGCCGTGCGCGGCGTCCTCGTCGATCTTCAGCAGCTTCGGCCCGCGGGCGTCCGGACCGGTGCCCAGATCCTCGTACTCGTCCCAGTAGGCGTCCATCGCCTCGCCCCACGCGTCCTCGTCCCAGCCCGCGTCTGTGTCCAGCTCGCCGAGCGCGGCGACCTTGTCCAGCGCGGCCAGCTCCACCCGGCGGAACATCGCGTTGCGCACCAGCACGCGGAAGGCGCGGGCGTTGGCCGTGACCGGCTTCACCTCGTCGGCCCGCTCCTGCGCCTCCTCGGCGGTCTCCACCTCCGGGTTGGCGAGCTGCTCCCACTCGTCGAGGAGGCTGGAGTCCACCTGACGGACCATCTCGCCGAGCCAGGCGATCAGGTCCTGAAGGTCCTCGGACTTGATGTCGTCCGGGATGGTGTGCTCAAGAGCCTTGTACGCGCTCGCGAGATAGCGCAGCACGATGCCCTCGGTGCGGGCCAGCTCGTAGTTGGAGGTGAACTCCGTGAACGTCATGGCGCGTTCGTACGTGTCACGGATCACGGACTTCGGCGACACCGGGTGGTCGCCCACCCACGGGTGGCTCCTGCGGTACACGTCGTAGGCATGCCACAACAGCTCGCTCAGCGGCTTCGGGTACGTGACGTCCTGGAGCAGCTCCATGCGCTCCTCGTACTCGACTCCGTCCGCCTTCATCTGCCCGACCGCTTCGCCGCGCGCCTTGTTCTGCTGGGCGGCGAGGATCTGCCGCGGGTCGTCGAGCGTCGACTCGACGACGGAGACCATGTCCAGCGCGTACGAGGGGGAGTCCGGGTCAAGCAGGTCGAACGCGGCCAACGCGAAGGTGGACAGCGGCTGGTTGAGCGCGAAGTCCTGCTGGAGATCGACGGTGAGCCGGACGATCCGGCCCTCCGCGTCCGGCTTGTCGAGCTGCTCCACGACACCGCCGTCCAGCAGCGAGCGGTAGATCGCGATGGCCCGGCGGATGTGACGCAGCTGCGCCCTGCGCGGCTCGTGGTTGTCCTCCAGCAGATGCCGCATCGCATCGAAGGCATTGCCGGGGCGCGCGATCACGGACAGGAGCATCGTGTGCGTGACCCGGAAACGGGAGGTCAGTGGCTCCGGATCGGACTGGATCAGCTTGTCGAAGGTGGTCTCCGACCAGGCGACGAAGCCCTCGGGGGCCTTCTTGCGGACCACCTTGCGCTTCTTCTTCGGGTCGTCGCCCGCCTTCTTGACGGCCTTCTCGTTCTCGATGACGTGCTCGGGCGCCTGCGCCACGACGAAGCCCGCCGTATCGAATCCGGCCCGGCCCGCGCGGCCCGCGATCTGGTGGAACTCACGTGCGCGCAGCGTACGGACGCGGGTGCCGTCGTACTTGGTGAGCGCCGTGAACAGCACTGTGCGGATGGGCACGTTGACGCCGACGCCGAGGGTGTCGGTACCGCAGATCACCTTCAGCAGACCGGCCTGGGCGAGCTTCTCCACCAGGCGCCGGTACTTCGGCAGCATGCCGGCGTGGTGCACGCCGATGCCGTGGCGCACATAGCGGGAGAGGTTCTGGCCGAACTTGGTGGTGAAGCGGAAGTTGCCGATGAGATCGGCGATCTTCTCCTTCTCCTCCTTGGTGCACATATTGATGCTCATCAGTGACTGCGCCCGCTCGACGGCCGCGGCCTGGGTGAAGTGCACGATGTAGACCGGCGACTGCCTGGTCTCCAGGAGTTCGGTGAGGGTCTCGGTGATCGGGGTCAGCCGGTACTCGTAACTGAGCGGCACCGGCCGGGTCGCGGAGCGCACCACGGAAGTGGGGCGGTCGGTGCGGCGGGTCAGGTCCTCCTCGAACATCCTGACGTCACCGAGCGTGGCCGACATCAGGACGAACTGGGCCTGCGGCAGCTCCAGGAGCGGGATCTGCCAGGCCCAGCCGCGGTCCGGTTCGGCGTAGAAGTGGAACTCGTCCATCACGACCTGGCCGATGTCGGCGTACTTCCCGTCGCGCAGCGCGATGGAGGCCAGTACCTCGGCCGTGCAGCAGATCACCGGGGCGTCGGCGTTGACGGAGGCGTCGCCGGTGAGCATGCCGACGTTCTCCGTACCGAAGAGCTTGCACAGGTCGAAGAACTTCTCCGAGACCAGCGCCTTGATCGGTGCGGTGTAGAAGGTGACCTTGTCCTGGGCCAGGGCGGTGAAGTGTGCAGCCGCCGCGACCAGGCTCTTTCCGGAGCCGGTCGGGGTCGAAAGGATCACATTCGCGCCGGAGACCACCTCGATCAGCGCCTCCTCCTGAGCGGGGTAGAGGGTGATGCCCTGCGTCTTCGTCCATGACGAGAAAGCCTCGAAGAGGGCGTCGGGGTCGTCGGTCGGGGGCAGCTGATCGATAAGGGTCACGCCCCCATCTTGCCTGCCTTCCGCCCGGATGAGGGAACCGGACGACCGTATGAAGATCACGGACGATACGCTGCCCACTCAACTCGGCCGTGCCTGGGCGGCAATGGCAGCAGGACAATTTTGGGGGCGGGCAGAACAATGATGGGACCGGCACACTCACTGTCAGGGGCGGCGGCCTGGCTGGGGGTGGGCGCGGCGGCGGCCGCCGCCGGCCACGCGATGCCGTGGCCCGTCCTCGCCGTCGGTGCGCTGATCACCGCCGGAGCCGCGCTCGCCCCGGACCTCGACCACAAGTCCGCGACGATCTCGCGCGCTTTCGGGCCGGTCTCCCGGGGACTCTGCGAGATCGTCGACAAGCTCTCGCATGCCGTCTACAAGGCGACCAAGATGCGCGGCGACTCGCACCGCAACGGCGGCCACCGGACCCTGACGCACACCTGGCTGTGGGCGGTCCTGATCGGTGCCGGGGCCTCTGCCGCGGCGATCACCGGCGGCCGGTGGGCGGTCCTGGCGATCCTCTTCGTCCACCTGGTGCTCGCCGTCGAGGGACTGCTGTGGCGGGCCGCCCGGATGTCCAGCGACGTCCTGGTGTGGCTGCTCGGCGCGACCAGCGCCTGGATACTGGCCGGCGTCCTGGACAAGCCGGGGAACGGTTCGGACTGGCTGTTCAGCGCCCCCGGCCAGGAGTATCTGTGGCTCGGGCTGCCGATCGTGCTCGGTGCCCTCGTCCATGACATCGGTGACGCGCTGACCGTCTCCGGCTGCCCGATACTGTGGCCCATCCCGCTGGGCCGCAAGCGCTGGTACCCGATCGGGCCGCCGAAGGGCATGCGGTTCCGGGCCGGCAGCTGGGTGGAGCTGAAGGTGCTGATGCCGGTCTTCATGGTGCTCGGGGGAGTGGGCGGGGCGGCCGCGCTGAACTTCATCTGACCGCCGGGGTCCGATGGCTGTAGTCCGACCGTTGGGTTCCGGCTGCCCGGATTCAGGCGTCGGAGCGCTCAGGCCGACTCGCGGGGTACCAGGCGGTGGGCCAGGACGATCTCCCTGGCCGTTCCCGGACCGTCCCCGTCGAGCCGGTCGACCAGCAGCTGCGCGGCCGAACGGCCGATCTCCCGGGCCGGGTTGAGGACCGTGGTGAGCGCGGGGGAGACCAGCGAGGCCGCCTCGATGTCGTCGTACCCGGTGATCGCCACGTCGTGCGGCACCCGTAGCCCGGCGGCCCGTGCCGTGTCCAGCGCGCCGATCGCGATCAGGTCGTTGGCGCACACCACGGCGTCGGGCCGCTGCGAGGCGTTCAGCACGGTGGTGGCCCCGGCCCGCCCGCCCTCGCGGGTGAAGCCGGTCCAGGCGACCAGCTCACCGGGCACCGGCAGCCCGGCCGCCTCCAGGGCCTTGCGGTAGCCCGCGAAGCGTTCCTCGCCCGGCTCCACCCCCGGCGCACCGCCGATGAAGGCGATACGCCGGTAGCCGCGGCCCACCAGATGGCTGACCAGGTCGTACATCCCCTCGGTCTCGGCGGCCCTGACCACATCGCCGAGCGCCGGCTCCAGCCGTCCGCCGAGCCGTACCAGTTTCGATCCCGAGGCCACGATCCGGTCCAGATCGCGCCGGGTGGCGCCGTACCGGCCGATCACGATGCCGTCGATACGGCGCGCAACCAACTGCCGGATCACCGCGGGCAGGTGCGGGCCGTCCATCGGGGCCTCGCAGACCACCGTCAGATACTCGTGGGCCAGGGCGATCTCCTGCATGCCCGCGGCGATCGAGGTGTTGAACGGGTTGGTGATGTCCGGGACGACCAGGCCCAGGGTGCGGGTGCGCTGGGTGCGCAGACCGCGCGCCGAGGGGTCGGCCTGGTAGCCGAGTCGCTGTATGACGTCCTCGACCCGGGCGCGTGTGGTGGCCGAGACCGGGCGGCGGCCGCTCAGCACATGGGAGACCGTGGTGACGCTGACGCCCGCTTCGGACGCCACATCCACGATCTTGATCCGGCTCCCGCCCTGCACCATCGACCTCCCATTGTCGTCCAGGATTGTTGTCCTGGTGTTCGAAGTCACTCTACCCATTGTGCAAAACGTTTTGTATGGTGCTCGCTATCGCGCCTGACAGAGGCCGAGTCAGGTTATGCAAAACGATTTGGAGAACCAATGTCCATCGCAGGCCGGAGAGCCGTATGACGAGCTCTCCCAGCCGCAGAACCGTGCTCGGCGCCGCACTCGGCGTGGCGTCCGCGGCGGCCCTGGCCGGCTGCTCGGGCGGCCGCCCGGCGGACGGCAGAACAGCAGTACGGTTCCTCGGCCCGGAGACCCCCGAGACGTTCCGGGCGGTCATCCGAGGCTTCGAGCGCGCCAACCCCGACCTGCGGATCGACTACACCCCCGTGCCGCCCGACCAACTCGGCGACGTCCTCCAGCTGCGGCTCTCCGCGAAGGACAGCGCGATCGACGTGTACACCGTCGACCAGCCCCGGGTGCCGGCGCTCACCGCCCGTGGCTTCCTCACCGACCTCGACCCGGTCGCGGACCGCACCAGGGCCGCCGTCACCCCCGAGCAGTACGGCGTCAGCTCCTGGCAGGGCAGGCTCCGCTCCCTGCCGATCTGGACCTCCACCCAGTACCTCTTCTACAACGCGGACCTGCTCACCAAGGCCGGCGCACCGCTCCCCGGGGGGGCCCCGGCGGACCGCTGGAGCTGGGAGCAGACCAAGAGCGTCGGCCGCCGGACGATGGACAGGGCAGGCGCCGACTACGCCCTGCTGCTGGAACAGACCGACCTCTACTACGGGCTCCAGCCGCTCATCGAGTCCCTGCACGGCGGCTCCGGCATCACCGGCAAGGACATGCTCACCCCCGCCGTCACCACCCAGGGCTGGATCGACGCCCTCGACTGGTACCGCGCGCTCTTCGCCGACGGCTCGTCGCCGCGCGGTGTCCCCTCGTACCAGCTCTCCTCGCTCTTCACCTCGGGCCGGGTGCCGTTCTTCGTCGGCGGCCCGTGGAACCTCGGTGCCTTCGCGGGGCTGAAGGACTTCGCCTGGGGCACCGCGCCGCAGCCGAAGTTCGCCCACGGCCGCGCCGTCACCCCCACCGACTCCTGGTCCTGGGGCGTGAACCCGTACGCCGAACACCCCGACGCGGCACTGCGGTTCATGGAGTACGCCGCCCTGACCACCGACGGCAGCCTCGCGACCGTCGAGGCATCCCCGCTCATCCCGTCGAACCGCAAGGCCTTCGACCGCTATGCGGCGGACCTGGAGCACAAGGCCACGAAGAGCACCGCCGACGTGGCCACGATCATGCGGTACGAACTCGCGCACACCGCCGTCAGCCGGCCGCGCAGCATCGGCTACACCCAGTTCGAGACCGTCATGGGCTCCGCCTTCTCCGACATCCGCAACGGCCTCGCAGTGGAACCCCGGCTGGCGAAAGCCTCCGGAGAACTGGTGCGCACCTGGGAGCGACTGCGATGACCACCACAGCAACCCGCTCCCCGAAGCGCCGGCCGCGCCGCCGCTCCACCTCGCAGGGCAGGACCGCCCTGTACTTCCTGGCGCCCGCGCTGCTCGCCCTCGTGGTCCTGCGACTGCTGCCCGCCGCGATGGCACTCGTCAGCAGTCTGCGCCACCACAGCCTGGTCGACGGCGTCACCACCTTCGTCGGCTTCGACAACTATGCGGACCTCTTCGGCGACAGCCAGTTCTGGCAGAGCGTCCGCGTGACAATGCTGTTCAGCCTGGTCATCAACCCGCTCCAGGTGCTGATCGCCCTCGGCCTCGCCGTCCTGCTCAACCGCCGTTTCGCCGGCGTCCGCTTCTGGCGGTCGCTGGTCTTCGCTCCCATCGCCGTGCCGCCGGCCGTCTCCGCGGTCATCTGGGGCATCCTCTACCGCCCCGAAGGGCCGCTCAACGCGATCCTCGGCACGATGGGCATTCCGCCGCAGCCCTTCCTCACCAGCGCGCAACAGGCACTCTTCGCGCTCATCGTGCTGATGTCCTGGGTCGGCGTCGGCTACTGGATGATGTTCCTCATCGCCGGGCTGCAGGACATCCCTCAGGAGTGCTACGACGCGGCCGCCGTCGACGGCGCCTCCGCCTGGCAGCGGTTCGTCCATGTCACACTGCCGCTGCTGCGCCGCCCGCTCGCCTTCGTACTGGTCGCCGACACCGTCTCCAACTTCCTGGTGTTCGCCCCCGTGCAACTGCTGACCCGCGGCGGTCCCGACGGCTCGACCAATCTCATGATGTACGACGTGTTCCGCCGCGCATACAGCGTCGGCGACATCAACTTCGCCCAGGCCGAAGTGGTGGTGCTCGTCGCGATCACCCTCGCGGTCGTCGCCGTCCAGTTCCGGATGATGCAGGGCAAGGGCGAGGAGTGAATCGATGAAGACAACGACCGCCCCCCAGCAGCCGACGGGACGCCGCCCCTCCGCTCTGAGGCACATGCCGCTTGCCACCGCCGTCGTCATCGGCGTGCTCTTCGCCCTCCCGCTCCTGTGGGTGCTCACCGGATCGCTCCGCCCCGGCGACAAGGTCCTGGCCGGACTCGACCGGCTCTCCTGGAGCAGCCTGATCCCGACCGACGCCACGCTGCACAACTATGTGACGCTCTTCCAGGGCGACTTCGGCCGCGCCGTGCTCAACTCCATCGGCGTGGCAGCCGCCACCGTCCTGCTCGGGCTGCTGCTCTCCGCGATGGCCGCGTTCGCACTCTCGGTGTTCCGATTCCGTGGCCGCGGCCTCGTTTTCGCCGTGATCCTGCTCAGTTTCATGATCCCGTTCGACGCCATAGCGATCCCGCTCTCGGACATCTTCCGCGACTGGGGGCTGCAGAACACCTACACCGGACTGATCCTGCCCGGCATCGGCAACGGCCTGGCGATCTTCCTGTTGCGCCAGTTCTTCCTGGCCATCCCGCGCGAACTCGTAGAGGCTGCCCGGATGGACGGGCTCGGCTGGTGGGGCATCTTCCGGAAGGTCTACGTACCTCTGTCGTGGCCCGCCCTGATCGGCGCCGGACTCACCCTGTTCACCTTCCAGTGGCAGTCCTACATGTGGCCGCTGCTCGTCGGCACCGAACCTGACAAACAACTCGGCCCGATCGCCCTCGGCACCCTTCAGGGCCAGATGGTCGTCGACTACGGCCAGGTGTTCGCCGCCGCCGTCGTCCTGACCGTCATCCCGCTCGCCGTCCTGCTGCGCCTGCAGCGGTATTTCACACAGTCGATCGCGGGCAGCGGTCTGAAGTGACGGCCGCTGAACCGACCGCCGGAACACCAAAACCCATCCCCACCGACCCGAGGAACACCGTGACCCACCCCCTCGCCGACATCCTTCTCGACACCGACATCGGCAGCGATGTCGACGACGCGCTCGCCCTGGGTGTGCTGCTCGGCTCACCCGAGGCCCGGATCACCGGCATCACCACCGTCTACGGCGACACCCTGCTCCGGGCCCGCCTCGCGCACCGGCTCGGCGCCCTCGCCGGACACGACCTCACCGTCGTCCCCGGAGCCACCGAGACCCTCTCCGGCAAGGAGGTCTGGTGGGCCGGACACGAGGGCAGGGCCTTCACCGACCTGGAGACCGAGCCGGTACGCGACACCGTCGCCGCCGACCGCTTCCTCGTCGACTCCGTCCTCGCCCGGCCCGGCGCGACCGATGTCATCGCCATCGCCCCGCTCGCCAACATCGCCCGCGCGATCAGGCTCGACGACCGCTTCGCCGCGGGCGTACGCACCCTGTACATGATGGGCGGCAGCTTCGGGCCCGGAGCCAAGGCGGAGCACAACATCGTCAGCGACATCACGGCCGCCCGCGCGGTCTTCGGCTCCGGCATCCGCACCGTCGTGACCGGCCTGGACATCACCACGCGGCTGCGCATCGAACAGCCCGGCATCGAAGCGATCCGCGAGGCCGGCGCGTACGGCGCGGCGCTCGCCCGCGAGATCGACGCCTGGACCGGCTTCACCGGCGAACCGTGGAGTGTCCCGCACGACCCGATCACCGCACTTTCCCTGCTGCGCCCCGACCTCTACACCACCGAACGCGGCACGGTCGAGGTCACCGACGAAGGGCTGACCGTCTTCACGGCCGATCCGGACGGCAATGTGGACCTGGTCGTGGACGCCGACGTGGAGGCCGTCGCGGAAGAGATCGTGGCCCGGATCGTCCGGGCCTCGAAGCGCGGCTGAAGAGCCGTCATTCGATCGCCGCGGAGACAGTCCGTGTGCAATTGCAGATGCCCACGCAGGGGCCTCTGACCTCAGGCCTCCTCGGTTGCGGTGGAAGGTGCGCCTCACATGGCCTGACGGATGGCGCTCCGAAGGTCGCAGGCGGTGGTCGGAGTGATCCGGGGCTGGTCGACGAGGCCGGCGTCGATCAGCTCGGCGAGCCGCCGGGGGAGGGAGGGCAGTCGGTCACGTACCGGCACCGGCGGCTCGCGCAGGACGACGGCGACCGGGTCGGCGCCGGGCGGGAAGTCACGTGGGGCCGAGCCGGTGAGCATCCAGTACAGGCAGGCTGTCACGGCCCACAGATCTGCCTCCGGGCGAGCGTACTTGAAGTCGATCACCTGGCCGCGCGGCATGAAGGCCAGGCTTCCGCCCATGGCGCCGGTCAGGGTCTGCCCGGACAGCCCGGCGCTGTCGAACGCCTTGGCCAGGCCGAAGTCAGCGATCTTGAGTGTCATCCGCTCGTGGTCACCGGTGAGCAGCAGATTCTGCGGTTTGATGTCGCGATGCACCAGCCCGCGACGCACGGTGACGGTCCCGTCGGGGAGCCGTACGGGTACCTCCGCGGCGTGCGCGTAGTCAAGGCCGCGCAGCGTCTGCAGGGTGATCGCCAGCGCCTGTTCGACGCTCAGTCTGCCGCCGGCCCGGACGACCCGGTCGGCGACACTGCCCCAACGGCAGAACTCGCAGGTGAAGTAGAACGTGCTGCCGTGCACGCGGCCACCGTGGAAGGCGACCAACTGCGGTGCCGCAGCGCCCGCGTGCAGGCGAACTCGCGCAGGAACCCCTCGCGGGCCGCCCGGCTGACGGATCCATGGGCCAACAGCGTCTTCAAGGCGAGGAGTTCACCGGTCTCCTCTCGGCGGGCGAGGTGGACGACGCCCTGCCCGCCACGGCCGAGCTCCTGGAGCAGCTGGTAGCCGCGGATCTCGGTGAGGTCGGTTTCGCCCGCCTCCGCGGCGGCCAGCAGCGTGTGCGGGGCGTCGGCGGGTTCCGGGCGGGCATCGGGCACGGTCGCGGGCTTCGCGTCGGTGACAGTGACCAGCAGGAGCGCATTTCCGAGGCGGATCTCGTCTCCATCGGTCAGCTCCCAGGCGGCCGAGCTCCCCTGCAGCGGCCTCCCGTTGACGTACGTGCCGTTGCGAAAGCCCCGCCCCAAAATTGCCCAGCTGTCGTCCTTTCACGCGCACTGTCCATCGAGACGCGGAACCTGCACAGGGGGCGTGCAGGCTTTCTCAGCCGTGCCAGGACCGCCACAGCGCCGCATAGGCGCCGTCCGCCGCCACCAGCTCGTCATGACTGCCCAGCTCGCTGATCCGGCCGCTTTCCACCACCGCGATCACATCCGCGTCATGCGCCGTGTGCAGCCGGTGGGCGATCGCCACGACCGTGCGACCGTCCAGCACCCGGGCCAGTGAACGCTCCAGGTGCCGCGCGGCCCGCGGGTCCAGCAACGACGTCGCCTCGTCCAGCACCAGCGTGTGCGGATCGGCCAGGACCAGCCGGGCCAGCGCGATCTGCTGGGCCTGAGCCGGCGTCAGCGCCAGGCCGCCGGAACCGACCTCGGAGTCCAGCCCCTCTTCCAGGGCCCTCACCCAGCCGTCCGCGTCGACCGCCGCGAGCGACGCCCACAACTCGGTGTCTCCGGCGTCGGTACGGGCCAGCAGGAGGTTGTCCCGCAGCGAACCGACGAACACATGGTGCTCCTGGTTGAC
This sequence comes from Streptomyces sp. NBC_01224, assembly GCF_036002945.1. Taxonomy (NCBI): domain Bacteria; kingdom Bacillati; phylum Actinomycetota; class Actinomycetes; order Kitasatosporales; family Streptomycetaceae; genus Streptomyces; species Streptomyces sp. NBC_01224. The sequence goes on from NZ_CP108529.1 coordinate 7,922,564, forward strand.
CAGCGCCACATGCGTACGTACGCGTTCCGCCTTCATCCGTGACAACTCCGCTCCACCGAGCGTGACTTCACCCGTACGCGGGGCGTAGATCCCGGCCAGCAGCCGACCCAGCGTGGACTTGCCGGCACCGGACGGGCCGACCAGCGCGAGGCGCGTACCCGGTGCGACGTCCAATGACACCTTGTGCAGGACGTCGAGCCCGGCGCGGTAGCCGAAGTGCACCTCGTCCGCCCGGACATCACGGCCGTCCGGGACGACCTCCGCATCGCCCGCGTCCGGCTCGATGTCCCGTACGCCGACCAGCCGGGCCAGCGACACCTGCGCGACCTGCAACTCGTCGTACCAGCGCAGGATCAGGCCGATCGGGTCGACCATCATCTGCGCCAGCAGCGCACCCGTCGTCAGCTGCCCCACGGTCAGCCAGCCCTCGATGACGAACCAGCCGCCGAGCATCAGTACCGCGCCGAGAATCGTCACGTAGGTGACATTGATGACGGGGAAGAGCACGGAACGCAGGAAGAGCGTGTACCGCTCCCACGCCGTCCACTCCTTGATCCGCCGGTCCGACAGCGCCACCCGACGCGCACCCAGACGGTGGGCCTCCACGGTCCGTCCGGCATCCACGGTCTCCGCGAGCATCGCCGCGACCGCCGCATATCCGGCGGCCTCCGAACGGTACGCGGACGGCGCCCGCCTGAAGTACCAGCGGCAGCCGAGGATCAGGACGGGCAGGGCGACCAGAACCGAGAGCGCCAGCGGCGGAGCCGTCACGGCGAGTGCGGTCAGGAGCAGCCCCGCCCACACCACACCGATCGCCAGCTGCGGCACGGCCTCGCGCATCGCATTGGCCAACCGGTCGATGTCCGTGGTGATCCTGGAGAGCAGATCACCGGTCCCGGCCCGCTCCAGCACGCCCGGTGGCAGCCCGACCGACCGTACGAGGAAGTCCTCGCGCAGATCGGCCAGCATCTCCTCACCGAGCATCGCGCTGCGCAGGCGCATCATCCGGGTGAACACGGTCTGCACGATCAGCGCGAGCGCGAACACCCCGGCGGTGCGCTCCAGATGCAGGTCGGTGACGCCGCCGGAGAGGTCCTCGACCAGCCCGCCCAGCAGATACGGGCCGACGATCGAGGCGATCACCGCGATGGCGTTGAACGAGATGAGCACGGTGAACGGCCTGCGGTGGCGCCGCAGCAGCTCCCGTACATAGCTCCGTACGGTGGTGGGAGTGCCGACCGGCAGGGTCGTCGCCGACTCCGGTGCGGCCGGGTCGTACGTCGGTTCTGCGACGCCGGTCATGCCCGTTCCTCGATTTCCTCGATCGTCCTGATCCTCTTGATCGCGTCCTGAGAGGTCAGGACCGCGACTTCGTCGTTCGTCTCGCGCGTCACGACTGCCCGGTAGCGGGGGTCCGTGTGCAGGAGTTCACGGTGTGCGCCGACCGCGACGACTGTGCCCCGGTGCACCAGCACCACCCGGTCCGCGAGGTCGAGCAGCAGCGGTGACGAGGCGAACGCCACGGTCGTGCGGCCCTGGCGCAGTGCCTTGATGCCGGCGGCGACCCGGGCCTCCGTGTGCGAGTCGACGGCGGAGGTCGGCTCGTCGAGAACCAGCGCCTCCGGGTCGGTCACCAACGAGCGGGCCAGTGCGAGCCGCTGGCGCTGGCCGCCCGAGAGCGACCGGCCGCGTTCGGTGATGCGTGTCGTCATCGGGTCGCCGTCCGTGGCGACGGACGCCTGCGCCAATGAGTCCAGCACATCGCCGCACTGGGCGGCGGACAGCGCGTCCTTTGCGGTCACCCGGCCGGACGACGGTACATCGAGCAGCTCGCGCAGCGTGCCGGAGAGCAGTACCGGGTCCTTGTCCTGGACCAGTACGGCGGTCCGCGCCGAGTCCAGCGGGAGTTCGTCCAGAGGTACGCCACCGAGCAGGACGGACGGGGTCTTCTGCTCGGACGTGGCGTCGTCCGTGGAGTCGCGCGCTGCGTTCTCCGTCGGATCCTCCGCCCCGTTCTCCGTTGGATCCTCCGCCCCGTTCCCGTTCCCGTTCCCGGCCTCGTCCGAGTCCGCGTTTGCATGCGCGTGTCCGCCGAGACGCTCCGCCAGCCGGCCCGCCTCGTCCGGATCGCCGCAGACCACCGCGGTGAACAGGCCGGCCGGGGCCATCAGCCCGGTGACCGGGTCGTACAGATCGCCGGTGGGTGTTGCGTCGACGGTCGACGGCCGGTCGGTGCGGTGCAGCGACAGCACCCGGACCGCGCGCTGGGCGGAGGGTCGCGAGAAGGAGTACGCCATCGCGATCTCCTCGAAGTGCCGCAGCGGGAACAGCAGCAGTGACGCCGCGCTGTACACCGTGACCAGCTGACCGACCTCGATCCGGCCGTCGCGGGCCAGCGTTGCCCCGTACACGACCAGCGAGATGAGCAGCACGCCCGGCAGCAGCACCTGGATCGCCGAGATCAGCGACCACATCCGCGCGCTGCGCACCGCGGCCTTGCGGACCTCCTGCGAGGCGCTCCGGTAGCGGCCCAGGAACAGCTCCTCGCCACCGATCCCGCGCAGTACCCGCAGCCCGGCAACGGTGTCCGAGGCCAGTTCGGTGGCCTTGCCCGCCTTTTCGCGCTGGAGGTCGGCGCGCCGGGTGGCCCGGGGGAGCAGCGGCAGCACGGCCAGTGCCAGCAACGGCATGGCGAGTGCCACCAGGACGCCCAGCGACGGCAGATAGAGGATGAGCCCCACGCAGATCAGTACGAGGGCGGCGGCGGCCGCCGCGAAGCGGGAGAGCGCCTCGACGAACCAGCCGATCTTCTCGACGTCGCCGGTGGACACCGCGACGACCTCGCCCGCGGCGACCCGGCGGGTGAGCGCCGCGCCGAGCTCCGCGGTCTTACGGGCCAGCAGCTGCTGAACGCGAGCGGCGGCAGTGATCCAGTTGGTGACGGCGGTCCGGTGGAGCATGGTGTCGCCCAGCGCGATCAGCACACCCAGGACAGCGATCAGGCCGCCCGCCCATGCGAGCCGGCTGCCGGAACGGTCGACGACCGCCTGCACGGCGAAGCCGACGGCAGGCGGCAGCCCGGCAAGGGAGCACTGGTGCAAAAGGCCCCAGGACATGGACTTGAGCTGGCCGCGCAGCTGATTGCGGCCGAGCCAGAACAGGAAGTGTGGGCCTGACCGGACATCGGGATCGCCTGGATCCGGGTACGGAAGATCGCGAATCTGCATGACGTCCCATGGTTCGGTGTGCGTCGGTTTGTTCGGTGAATGACTCAAACCGTGCAAGGTTCGCCCCGGGACGTCCGTCGGGGCAATTGGTTTTCTCCAGGAACGGCACTTATCGCGCCATGGTCACGATGCGGGCGGGGGAACTGCCGCGGGGCCGGCTCGACCGGAGCAGGCCCCGCAGCGTCGTATCGGCCCGTCAGGCCTTTTCCGGATTCTCCGAGTCCATGCCGGAGCGGGCCTTCTTCCACTCGCCGCGGGTGAAGTCCGGAATCTGCTGCGGCGCGCCCTTCGCCCTGATGGACAGGTGGCTGAGCGGAACGGGTGACGTCCAGGTCGCCGCGTCGTACACATCGAAGTCGGGGACGAGGCCGAGCCGCATGCACTGCATCAGCCGGAACACCAGCATGTAGTCCATACCGCCGTGACCGCCGGGCGGGTTGGCGTGTTCCTTCCACAGCCAGTGGTCCCACTGGGTGTACTTGGCGAAGTCACCCCAGTTGTCGTTCGTGTGGTCGGGCTCGATGTAGATACGGGCCGGGTAGTCCTCGAAGACACCCTTCGTACCGCCGAGACTGTTGATCCGCGAGTACGGATGCGGAGTGGACACATCGTGCTCCAGCCGGATGACCCGTCCCTTGGCGGTCTGGACGAGACTGATCGTCCGGTCGCTCTCGATATAGGTCTCCTTCCAGCTCGGATCACCGGCCGGCATGTTCTTCTCGCGGTACTCGGCGAGCCCCAGGGACGGGGATCCGACACTGGTGATGCTCACCGCACGGTCGCCGCGGTTGATGTCCATGTAGTTGGCGACCGGACCGAACCCGTGGTTGGGGTAGAGATCGCCCCGCAACCTGGTGTGCCACAGCCTGCGCCAGGGACCTTCGTAGTACCCCGGGTCGAACATCAGGCCGCGCAGATCGTGGTTGTACGCGCCGGCGCCGTGCAGCAGATCACCGAAGAGACCGGCATGCGCCATGCGCAGCACCCGCATCTCGTTCTGCCCGTAACAGCAGTTCTCCAGCTGCATGCAGTGGCGTCTGGTGCGCTCGGAGAGGTCGACCAACTCCCAGAGCTGGTCGAGCTGGAGAGCGATCGGACACTCCACGCCGACATGCTTGCCGTTCAGCATGGCGGTCTTCGCCATCTCGAAGTGGAAATCCCAGGGCGTCGCCACATAGACGAAGTCGATGTCCCCGCGCTTGCAGAGATTCTCGTAGTCGTCCTCGCCGTTGGTGTAGACGGCGGGCGCCGGCTGACCGGCGGCCGTCACCTTCGCCGCCGCCCGTTCGGCCTTGGCCTTGACCGGGTCGCACACGGCGACGACCTGTACGCCGGTGACGGCGAGGAAGAGATCGATCATGCTGCCACCGCGGTTGCCGAGGCCGACGATGCCGACCCGGACGGTGGAGCGCCGGTCGAACGGCACTCCTACCATGGTGCGCCCTTGGCGCTTCGGAGCGGCTGCCTGTCCTGCGGGAGTGGCCTCCGGGCTCCGGGCGGGGGTGGCAGCGGCCGCGGTGCCGCTGAGACCGCCGAGTCCGAGCCCGGCACCGGCCACCGAGGCGGTCGTCCACAGGACCGAGCGGCGGCTCATGGAGCCTTCGTCGCCGTCCTGCGTACCGTCGTCCTGCTGTGCTGCGTCGTTCATCGATCCTCCAGAAGGGGGGTCTGACGTGCGCGGCTGGTGAATGAACCTCGGTAAGGACCTTGGTAGTTGGGGCTGCTGATGCGCAAGGGGAGTGATTGGACTCCTGCTTCGAAACCATGGACTTTTGTGCCCACGCAAAAGCCGGGCGGGCTCGGAAATTGAGCCCGCCCGGCTATTTGACGCATCGTCGGGCCCGTCGGGCGGCCGAGGACGAATCGGCCGCCGGACGACCCCGGTGATCACCGCACCACAGCACCCGGCCGAGTGGCCCGCTCCAGCTCCATCAGCACCGAGTAGTACGACTGCCCCGTGGCCCGGTCCATACCGATCTCGCACATCCGGTTGGCCGAGAGATACGCGTCGTACTCCCGCGCATTCACCTCGGCGGCCTCCTTCGCCGTCGCGGAAGCGGTCAACTCCTTGTGCAGCATGCCGCGGTCGCCCGCGAAGGCGCAGCACCCGGCGTCGTCCGGGATCACGACCTCCTCCGCGCAGGCCTCCGCGACCATGCGGAGCTGCTCCACGTCGTCCAGATGCTGCATGGAACACGTCGGATGCAGGACCGCCGAGTCGATTTTGCGGAGGACTGTCAGCTTGGGAAGCAGTTCGTCGGCCGCCCAGACCAGGGAGTCGACAATGGTCAGCTCCCGGTGCAACTCCCGGTTGTCGTCGGTGAGATAGGGCACCACCTCATGGGCGATGCCCAGCGTGCACGACGAGGCGTCGACGACCAGCGGCAGCTTTCCGCCCGCCGTCCAGCCCCAGGCCGCTTCCACGATGCGGTTGGCCATCACGGCATTGCCCGCGTCATAGCCCTTGGAGTGCCAGATCGTCGCGCAGCAGGTCCCCGCGACATCGTCCGGGATCCACACCGGCTTTCCGGCGCGGGCGGAGACGGCGACGACGGCCTGAGGCAGCGACGGCCCGCGATGGCCTTCGGGACCTCCGAAGATACGGTTCACACACGCCGGGTAATAGACCGCGCTCGCCCCGACACGGGAGGTGCGGGGCAGCTTCCGTGCGGCGGCGCCGGGGATCTCGGGCAGCCACTCGGGCACCAGATCGGGGCGCACGGCCTTGCGGGCGAGCCCGGTGAGTGTCTCCAGCGGCCCGTCACCGATCCGGTCGCCGATCCGGTCGGCCGCGGCGACCGCGAGCCGTGCCGCCGCCTCCACCGCCTTGAAGTTCTTCGCGGTGAGCGCCGCGATCCGCTCCTCGCGTGGCGAGTGTCGTTGGTGGCGGAAGTCCTTCATCATGGCGCCGGTGTCGATGCCGACCGGGCAGGCGAGCTTGCAGGTCGAGTCGCCCGCGCAGGTGTCGACGGCGTCATAGCCGTACGCGTCGAGCAGATGCGCCTCCACCGGTGAACTGTCCGGCTGTCGCATCATCTCCCGGCGCAGCACAATCCGCTGGCGCGGAGTGGTGGTCAAGTCCTCGCTGGGACACGTCGGTTCGCAGAAGCCGCACTCGATGCACGGGTCGGCGATCGGCTCGACCCTGGGGATGGTCTTCAGCCCGCGCAGATGGGCCTTCGGGTCGCGGTCGAGGACGATCCGGGGCGCCAGCACCCCGTCGGGGTCGATGATCTGCTTCGTGCGCCACATCAGCTCGGTCGCCTTCGGGCCCCACTCCAGCTCCAGGAAGGGGGCGATATTACGGCCGGTGGCGTGCTCCGCCTTCAAGGAGCCGTCGAAGCGCTCCACCGTCAGCCGGCAGAAGTCGTCCATGAACGCGGCGTAGCGGTCGACATCGGACGCCTTCGCCGCGTCGAAGGCGAGCAGGAAGTGCAGATTGCCGTGCGCCGCATGGCCGGCGACGGCGGCGTCGAAGCCGTGCTCCGCCTGAAGTCCGAGCAGGGCCTCGCAGGCATCGGCCAGCCGGGAGGGCGGCACCGCGAAGTCCTCCGTGATCAGCGTCGTACCCGAAGGCCGGGAGCCGCCGACCGCGGTGACGAACGCCTTGCGGGCCTTCCAGTAGCCGGAGATGACCTTGGCTTCGCGCGTGAATTCATTGGTCACCGAGGCAACGGGGGCGACCAGGTCGAGCCCCGCGACCACGGTGGCCGCCGCCCGCTCGTACGCCTCCTGGCCCGCCTCGTCCGGAGCCCGGAACTCCACCAGCAGTGCCGTGGTCTCCTTGGGCAGCTCGGCCCAGTCCGCGGGCACGCCCTGGACGCTCACGGACGCACGCAGCGTGTTGCCGTCCATCAACTCGACGGCGATCGCCCCCGCCTCGTTGAAGCGGGGCACGGCGGCCGCCGCCGCAGTCAGGGAGGGGAAGAACAGCAGGGCCGTGGAGATGCGGCGGTCCAGCGGCAGTGTGTCGAACACGACCTCGGAGATGAAGCCGAAGGTGCCCTCGGAGCCGACCATCAGACCGCGCAGGATCTGTGCGGGCGTCGAGCCGTCGAGGAAGGCGTCGAGCCGGTAGCCGTTGGTGTTCTTGATCTCGTACTTGGCACGGATCCGGGCGGTGAGCCCGGCGTCCGCCTCGATCTCCGCCTTGAGGGCCAGCAGCCCCTCGCACAGCCGCGGCTCGGCATGGGCCAGATCCTCGTCCGCTGCCGGATCCGCAGTGTCGACGACCGTGCCGCTCGGCAGTACGAAGGTGAGGGAGGAAACGGTGCGGTATGAATTGCGGGTCGTTCCCGCGGTCATTCCGGAGGCGTTGTTGGCGACGACTCCGCCGATCGTACAGGCGATGGCGCTGGCCGGATCGGGCCCCAGCAGCCGGCCGTACCGGGCGAGGGTGGCGTTGGCCCGCAGGACCGTCGTACCCGGCCGGATGCGGGCCTGCGCGCCGTCCTCCAGGACCTCGATGCCCGCCCAGTGCCGGCGCACGTCGACAAGGATGTCCTCACCCTGGGCCTGGCCGTTCAGACTGGTGCCGGCCGCCCGGAAGACGACTTCGCGGCCCTTGCCGTGCGCGTACGACAGGATTGCCGAGATGTCGTCGATGTCCTCCGGGACCACGACGACCTGGGGGATGAACCGGTAGGGACTGGCATCGGATGCGTACTTCACCAGGTCGGAGACCTTCCACAGCACCTTCTCCGGCCCCAGCAGGTCGATCAGCTCGCCGCGCAGCGGTTCGGGCGTGCCCGGAGCCCGCCGGTCGGGGACCCGGTCCAGGGACGGAGTACGCACCGCACCAGGGCGGAGTGTTTCCGGCTTCGGCTCCAGCAGTGGCATGTCGAGCTCTCCTCGGCGGTTCGGTTCGGTACTCGGTACGGCGACGGCACACACAGCACTCATCCGGTGTACGCGTGTCCGCACGGGTTCAGCAGCGACGCTCCGGCATTCCGTTGACCAGGGCGGACAACAGCCCGCCGAGCACCTCGCGCTGATCGGCGGTCAATGGGGCCAGGATCTCCTCTGCGGCGGCCCGGCGCGCGTCGCGCAGCGACCGGAGGGTGGCGAGGCCCTCCTCGGTGATTTCGATCCGGACCACCCGGCGGCTGTCCGGATCGGGGGCGCGTCGCACCCGGCCGCTCGCCTCCAGGCCGTCGACCAGACTGGTCACGGCACGCGGGACGACATCCAGGCGCTGCGCGAGGTCCGCCATCCGGGGCGGCCCGTCGTAATGCGCGACGGTGCGGAGCAGCCGGAACTGTGCGGGAGTAATACCGATCGGCTCCAGCTGGCGGCTCTGAATCCGCTGGAGCCTGCGGGTCACCCGCAGCAACTGCTCGGCGAGCACGCCATCGGCGTCGGAGGAGTCCATGAGGGGAACAGTATCAGGACCTTGTGCATTGTGAGTATAGGTAACAATGAGCTATGCTCTCAAAAATTCGAGTCGCCAAGTCCGAGTCCCCGGCCCGAGTCCCCGGTAGTCCTCGGTCTGAGTCTTCAGTCTGATTCCTCGCTGTCGCGCGCCCGACGAAGGAGCCCATGAAACCCGACGAAATCACCTGGACACCCCCGCTCCGGGACGGGAGCCGCCCGCCCGCCGAGCTGCGCCGCATCCTGCGCCTCTTCCGTCCCTACCGCAGCCGGCTCGCCCTGGTCGGGTTGCTCGTCGGCGCCTCGTCGCTGGTGTCGGTCGCCTCGCCGTTCCTGCTGCGCGAAATCCTGGACACCGCCATCCCGCAGGGGCGTACGGGACTGCTGTCGCTGCTCGCCCTCGGCATGATCCTCACCGCCGTGATGAACAGCGTCTTCGGCGTCCTGCAGACCCTGATCTCCACCACGGTCGGCCAGCGTGTCATGCACGACCTGCGCACTGCGGTCTATGCGCAGCTGCAGCGGATGCCGCTCGCCTTCTTCACCCGGACCCGCACCGGCGAGGTGCAGTCCCGCATCGCCAACGACATCGGCGGCATGCAGGCGACCGTCACCTCCACCGCGACGTCACTGGTCTCCAATCTCACCGCGGTCGTCGCCACGGTCGTCGCCATGCTCGCGCTCGACTGGCGGCTTACCCTCGTCTCGCTCCTCCTGCTCCCGGTCTTCGTCTGGATCAGCCGCAGGGTCGGCCGTGAGCGCAAGAAGATCACCACCCAGCGCCAGAAGCAGATGGCCGCCATGGCGGCCACGGTCACCGAGTCGCTCTCCGTCAGCGGCATCCTGCTCGGCCGGACGATGGGCCGGGCGGACTCCCTCACCAAGGGCTTCGCCGAGGAGTCCGAGAAGCTGGTCGACCTCGAAGTGCGCTCCAGCATGGCCGGGCGGTGGCGGATGTCGACGATCGGTATCGTCATGGCCGCCATGCCCGCCGTCATCTACTGGGCGGCGGGCATGGCACTGCAGTCCGGCGGCCCCGCCGTCTCCATCGGCACGCTCGTCGCCTTCGTCTCGCTTCAGCAGGGTCTCTTCCGGCCCGCCGTGAGCCTGCTCTCCACCGGGGTGCAGATGCAGACGTCACTCGCGCTCTTCCAGCGGATCTTCGAGTACCTCGATCTCGAGGTGGACATCACCGAGCCCGAGAACCCCGTCCGGCTGGAGAAGATCCGAGGCGAGATCCGCTTCGAGGACGTCGACTTCAGTTACGACGAGAAGAGCGGCCCGACCCTCAGCGGCGTCGATGTGACCGTGCCGGCCGGCGGCAGCCTGGCGGTCGTCGGACCGACCGGGTCCGGCAAGTCCACGCTCAGCTATCTGGTGCCCAGGCTCTACGACGTCACCGGCGGCCGGGTCACGCTCGACGGTGTCGACGTACGCGATCTGGACTTCGACACCCTGGCGCGGGCCGTGGGTGTGGTCTCTCAGGAGACGTATCTCTTCCATGCCTCGGTCGCCGACAACCTGCGCTTCGCCAAGCCGGATGCGACCGACGCCGAAATCGAGGCAGCCGCCCGTGCGGCGCAGATCCACGACCACATCGCCTCACTGCCCGACGGCTACGACACCCTGGTCGGTGAACGCGGCTACCGCTTCTCGGGCGGCGAGAAGCAGCGCCTTGCCATCGCCCGTACGATCCTGCGCGACCCGCCCGTCCTGGTACTCGACGAGGCGACGAGCGCCCTCGACACCCGTACGGAATTCGCCGTGCAGGCAGCGATCGACGCACTCTCCGCGGGGCGCACCACCATCACCATCGCCCACCGGCTCTCCACCGTCCGCGACGCCGACCAGATCGTCGTCCTGGACGGCGGCCGAACCGCCGAGCGCGGCAGTCATGACGAACTCCTCCAACAGGACGGCCGCTACGCCGCCCTGGTCCGGCGGGACACCGAACTGGCCCCTGCACCAAGCTGATCGGCGAGGTCGGACGTGCCCCCGCCGAGGCCGTACACGCGGCGACGCCGCCACTCCCGTGGGACGGGGAGCGACGGCGCCGGGCGGAGCAATGGTCAGACGAGCCAACCCACGAAGTGGACGATGCCGGCGAGCAGGTTGGTGATGAGGTTCATCCGGTGTTTCTCCTTGTACATGGTGCATATGTGGGACTGCGCAGTCGCGGTCTGCAGCCCGTCGCTTGCGCCCCGTAATCATCATCTGCCGCAGGGGAGTTGAGCAACGAACTGAGGAACGATCACGCGTTTCAGCGAACACCCGATCCCCAGTTCGTGTGTTCTGTTCATGGAGTGTGCGCCCGTGTCGTCCGGGTGGGGGTTCCGGACGGCGGGATAGCGTGCCCGCATGGTGAACGAGTCCCCGGACACCCCGCCCCGTCGCACTCTCCGCCCGACCCGGCACGGTCGTCTGGTGCTGCTCATCGGTATCGTCCTCGTCCTCGCTGTGGCAGCGGCTGTCCTCGTACCGCTGCTGACACGGGGGCCGAAGGTCGAGCGGGCTCGCCCGCTCGTGATCCCCGAGGGATGGCGGGCGTCCCAGGTGTACGCCGCAGTCGACCAGACCCTGGCCGCGGCGTCCGGCACCACCGAGAAGGCCGCCGGTACGGCAGATCTGCCGCTTCCGGTCGAGGCGAAGGGCAATCCCGAGGGTTACCTCTTCCCGGCGACGTACCCCGTCACCTCCGAATCCACCCCGCAGGGCCTGCTCAGATACATGGTCGACACGGCGGTCAAACGCTTCGGCGCGGACCACATCACCGCAGGCGCGCGGCGCAACGGCGTCTCGGTGTACCAGACGGTGACGATCGCAAGCATCGTGCAGGCCGAGGCGGACACCGAGGGCGACATGGGCAAGGTCGCCAGGGTGATCTACAACCGGGTCGACCGGGGCATGCCGCTCCAGATGGACTCCACACTCAATTACGCGCTGAACCGCAGCACCCTGGACACCACCACCGGCGACACGAAGATCGACAGTCCGTACAACAGCTATGAGCGCAAGGGACTGCCGCCCACACCCATCGGCAACCCGGGCGAGCAGGCGATGATGGCGGCGATCACTCCCACCCCCGGACCGTGGCTGTACTTCGTCACGGTCGCGCCGGGAGACACCCGCTTCACCAGCAGCTATGCGGAACAGCAGAGAAACGTGGAGGAGTTCAACCGCAACCGTCGCAGCGCGTCCGGCGGCTGAGCAGCTGCGCCGTCACACCACGGCCGGCATGAGCTCCTGGTCCGTCCCTGTTTCCGTCTCCGTTTCGGTCTCCGCCCCGGCTCTGTGCAGCAGTCGTGTGATCGCACGCACCGCGGCCCGCCCCGCCCGGTTGGCGCCGATCGTGCTGGCGGACGGCCCGTACCCGACGAGATGGATGCGCTCGTCCCGTACCGCCTGTGTGCCCTCGACCCGGATGCCGCCGCCCGGCTCGCGCAGTTTCAGCGGCGCGAGATGATCGATGGCGGCCCGGAACCCGGTCGCCCAGAGGATGACATCGGCCTCGACGGTCCGGCCGTCGTCCCACGCGACTCCCGTCGGCGTGATCCGGTCGAACATCGGCAACCGGTCGAGCACCCCCTCCTCGCGGGCGCGCCGGATCGAGTCGGTGAGCGGCAGCCCGGTCACGCTCACCACACTCTGCGGCGGCAGCCCGCGCCGCACCCGCTCCTCCACCATCGCCACGGCGGCCCGCCCCTGGTCCGCACCGAACGGTCCTTCCCGGAAGACCGGCGGCCGACGCGTCACCCAGTACGTCCCGGCCGCCACCTCGGCGACCTCCATCAGATGCTGCGTACCGGAGGCGCCGCCGCCCACCACGACCACGCGCTGCCCGGCGAACTCGGCGGGCCCCGGGTAGTTCGCGGTGTGCAGCTGCCGCCCCCGGAAGCTCTCCTGGCCCGGGTAGCGCGGCCAGAACGGCCTGTCCCAGGTGCCCGTGGCGTTGATCAGGGCTCGGGTGGCGTACGTACCCTCGGACGTCTCGACGAGTAGCCGCCCGCCGTCGCCCTCGCGCACGGCGCTTACCTCGACCGGCCGATGAACCCGCAGGTCGAAGGCGCGCTCGTACGTGTCGAAGTACTCACCGATCACTTCGGAGGAGGGCCGGCTGTCGTCGGCTCCGGTGAGTTCCATGCCGGGCAGCGCGTGCATGCCGTGGACCTTGCCGTACGTCAGCGAGGGCCACCGGAACTGCCAGGCGCCGCCGGGGCGCGGGGCGTGGTCGAGCACGACGAAATCACGATCGGGCTCCATCCCTGCGCGTCGCAGATGGTAGGCGCCGGACAGTCCCGCCTGTCCGGCGCCTACCACGACGACATCGACCGTGTGCGTTGCGGCCACCCCAAAGTTGTTCACGCTTCTACCAACTTCTTCGGGGGTGAGGATCTTCCCGCGATCTGTAGCGGTTCCCTCACGCCGGCCGACGCACCGGTACGGCGACACACCGGCCCGCCGGCCCGGCCTTCCGGCTCACCGCACCACCTGGCTCAGCGTCCACCGGCGATCAGCAGCGGAGCCCCGCCCGGCGCGGACGCCGGCCGGCCGTTTGCCGCGGGCACACCCAGCCACGGCGACGCCGGTACGGTCGACAGCAGACCACGCACCGCCAGCTCGGGCGTCACGCCCTCGCCGAACCAGTACGCCTCCTCCAGATGCGGGTAACCGGACAGCACGAAGTGCTCCACACCCAGTGCGTGGTACTCCTCGATCCGGTCGGCGACCTCCGTATGACTCCCGACCAGCGCGGTGCCCGCACCGCCCCGCACCAGACCGACGCCCGCCCACAGATTCGGCGAGATCTCCAGCTTGTCGCGTGAGCCGCCGTGCAGCGCCAGCATCCGCTGCTGCCCGACCGACTCGCTCCGCCCCAGCGCCTGCTGAGCGGCGGCGATCGTCTCGGGGTCGAGATCGCCCAGCAGCCGGTCGGCCGTCGCCCACGCCTCCCGCGACGAGTCGCGGGAAATGGTGTGCAGCCGGATACCGAAGCGGACCGTACGGCCCTGTTCCTCCGCCAGCCCGCGGATCCAGTCGATCTTCTCCTTCACTGCGGCCGGTGGCTCGCCCCAGGTCAGATAGACATCGGCATGTGCGGCGGCCACCGGCCCGGCCGCTGCCGACGACCCGCCGAAGAAGATGTCCGGCAACGGGTCCGGCGGCAGCGCGGTCAGTCCGCCCTCCACCTGATAGTGCTCACCGTCGAAGTCGTAAGGCCGCCCGCTCCACACACCGCGCACCACCGAGAGGAATTCGGCGGTCCGCGCATAGCGCCGGTCGTGGTCCAGATGGTCGCCGAACCGTCGCTGCTCCGTCGAGTCGCCACCCGTCACCACATTGAGCAGCAGCCGTCCCCGGGTGATCCGCTGATACGTCGCGGCCATCTGCGCCGCAAGCACCGGCGAGATGACACCTGGTCGGAACGCCACCAGGAACTTCAGTCGCTCGGTGTGCTGAGTCAGTGCCGTGGTCGTCAGCCAGGCGTCCTCGCGCCAGGTGCCGGTGGGCGTCAGCACCGCCTCGAAGCCCAGCTGCTCGGCGGCCTTGGCGATCTGCGCCAGATACTCGATGTCGGGCGCGCGCACCCCGCTCGCCGGAGCGATCCGGTCCCGCCTGATCCCGCCGTCGGTGTACGCGTGCCGGTCGACGAGCGTACGTCCGTCACCGCCGGTGGGCAGGAACCAGTGCAGATGAACATTCATGACGAGGCCTTTCCGTACGAACGGGCAGCTGTGGAGGACGGGGGCAGATCGCGGTTGAAGCGGGTGTCGGCGTAGTCCTTGAAGGTGAAGTTCCGCGGAATGAGCTTCAGACCGGCGAAGGTGTCGGCGATCGCCTGGTCGGAGGCGATCGCGGCAGGATCGACGGCAACAGGCGCCCGGGTCCCGTAGCTGCGCTTGACCGCGTTCGAGGCCACCTCGTACGGCAGCCCGGTCTCCCTCGCCCAGACCTTCGCCCACGCCTGGGGTGCTTGAACACCCGGGCCTGGGCACGCTGCAGACGGAGCAGCAGGTCCCCGATGGCCTTGGACTTCTTGGCGTCCTTCAGCGCGGAGGGCGAGGCCACCTGGAAGCTGAGACCGTTCACAACGCCCTCACCCGTGGTCAGCACCCGGGCCTTCGTGCTGCGGAGCACCTGCGAGGTGTACGGGTCCCAGATGGCCAGGCATCGACCTCGCCCCGGCTGAACGCGGCCAGTGCATCGGTCGGCTGAAGGTATTTCAGCTTCACGTCCGAGATGCCGAGCCCCGCCTTCTTCAGCGAGGCCACCAGCTGGTAGCGGGCCGAGCTGCCCTGCGCCACGGCGATCGACGCCGACGAGAGGATGACACGGATGTTTTACCGGATTCTGGTGATATAGCCGGTTGGGCGAGAGTATGGCCGATGGGCATGAGGGCTCCACGAGCAGTCCACGGACAGGGGGAGGCGCACCTCGGCCACACGCGTGGTCGAACCACTGCTGCCGCTATGGCGCAGGGGCTACGGCACGCGGTCGACGAGGCGGAATACGCCGGGGCACATGCGAACAGGCACGTACGTCAGCGGGAACGGGTGGCCGGAGCGCCCGGTCACCGGCGGGCGAGGTGCGTTGAAAGGACGTCAGCAGCCGCGAGGACAAGCGGCGGAAGCCACCCGCAGCAGGTCGATGTGACCGCGCGAAGTGAGCAGAGCTGAACGGAACATGGCGCTGAACGTAGCGATCCATGGCTGAAACGGTCAATGGCATCTCGACACGTGGACGCGTGATCTCGCCGCATGAGCGAGAGGATGGAGGCATGCCAAACGCCTTCACCACCAGCATCCTGCACATCACCACCGGATCGGCGGAGACCGTGACCGACCTGACGCAAGAATGCGAACAGTTCCTCACCCGGACCGCCGCCAGGGACGGTCTGCTCAACATCTTCGTACCGCACGCAACCGCCGGCATTGCCATCCTCGAAACCGGATCGGGCAGCGAAGACGACCTCCTGGCCACCCTCCACACCCTGCTTCCCGCCGACGACCGCTGGCAACACCGCCACGGCAGCCCCGGCCACGGCCGCGACCACGTACTCCCCGCCCTCGTCCCGCCGCACGCAACGCTGCCGGTGATCGGGGGGCGGCTGGAACTGGGGACGTGGCAGTCGGTGTGTCTGGTCGATACGAACATCAGCAATACAGACCGTCAGGTGCGGCTGAGTTTCATTGGTTAGTCGGTCGCCTCGGTGGGACTGCAGAGGGGAAGTCCTGCCGCACCAAATGAGCAGCCCTGGGCTCCCTGTCCGTCACCCGCTTTGCTCTGCCGTACTGGTCTGCGGCTAGTTTGTGTGCAGGACAAGTACGCAGGCCCGTGGTCGCAGAGGTGCACGGGGGACGGGAGGTCGGGAAGAGTGTCGCTGCGCGGAGGTGATCCTGCCGAGATCGGCGGTTATCCGCTTGAGGCGCGGCTCGGCTCGGGTGGCATGGGCACGGTCTTTCTGGCCCGTACGAGTTCGGGGCGACCTGTCGCGATCAAACTGATCCACCAGCAGTTCGCGGCGGACGACGAGTTCCGCATCCGTTTCCGGCAGGAGGTGGCGGCGGCGAGGCGGGTGAGCGGCGCGTTCACCGCCGCCGTGGTCGACGCCGCCCCTGAGGCCGAGCAGCCGTGGATGGCGACGACCTATATCGAGGGGCACACGCTCGCCCAGCGCATCGCGACGAAAGGCCCGCTGAACGGAGCGGAGCTGAGGAGGCTCGCCATCGGGTTGGCGGAGGCGCTGCGCGACATCCACCGGGTGGGGGTCGTCCACCGTGACCTGAAGCCCTCGAACGTCGTGCTCTCGCCCGAGGGTCCGCGCGTCATCGACTTCGGCATTTCGCGCGCCGTGGACCAGCAGACACTGACGATGACAGGGCGGGTCATCGGTACGCCGCCCTTCATGTCGCCGGAGCAGTTGCAGGCGCCGCGTGGTGTGGGGCCGCGGTCCGATGTCTTCTCGCTGGGGACGCTGCTGGTGTACGCAGCGACAGGCCACGGGCCCTTCGACGCGGACAGCCCCTACATGACGGCGTATCAGGTGGTGCACGAGGAGCCGTCGCTGGGTGCCGTGCCGGCGGCCTTGCGCGCGGTCGTCGAGTCGTGCCTGGACAAGGAGCCCGAGGGGCGCCCCTCGGCGGACGAACTCCTCGTGCTGCTGCGGGACCTGTCGGCCGACCTCGGCGGGACCGACGCGAACGGGGCTGGCGCGGGCCGCACCCGCGACATGATCACCCAGCATCACTTCGCGACGCGGGCCACCCCGGCGCCGACTGCCCCGACCACCGCCCCGGCCGGTCCCGATACAGGGAGCACTGGCACCCCCATCGGCCGCCGTCTGCGTCGTCGATGGCGGCCCGTGCTCGCGGCCGCGGTCGCGGTGGCGGCGATCGGTGGGGGAGTCGCCGCGCTGACGGCGGGCGGCTTCGGGGGGAACAGCGGCGGTGACAAGGGCAACAGCGTCGCGGCGCCGGGTGCCGCACTTCCGGACGGCTTCGGGCCGTGGCGCAAGACTGTGCTGGGCGGTCGCGAGGACATCCCCGACGAACTGCGCTGCGTCGCGCGCGGCGACGCGCTGTTCTGCGGGGGCGGCAGTGTTGTCGCGACCCGTATCAAGGCCTCGGACGGCTCGCGGGTGTGGACGGCGAAGAGCCCGGGCGTCCCCGTCCAGGGCATGCACCTGGTGGGCGCCACCGACGACACGGTGCTCGGTTACCGCTTCGCCGCCCAGGACGCCCCGCAGGACCCTCCCAGTGAGGTGGTGGCCATCGACGCGAACAATGGCCGGGAGCTGTGGTCCGTGCCGTCCGGCGCCCAGTCGAAGGCCGTCACGGGTCGGACTCAGGACGCCATTGTGGTCGGCTCCGCCGTCGTGACGGTCGACTCTTCCAACTCCCGCTTCGAGGCCCGGGACGCGCACAGCGGGACGGTGGCCTGGAAGACGCCGTTCCCCGCGGGCACACAGTGCGCTCCCGTCCCGGTGGGCCCACAGCTCTTCGCGATGTGCGCGACGGATGCGGAGGTGGATGCCCTGGAGGTGCGCCACCCCGCCCTGTACGCGGTCGACCGCGCCTCGGGGACACTGGGCAGGCCCATCGCGGTCAACGGCCCCGCCGTGCCGATGGGCGTCGCCAACGGCAGGCTCGTACTCCTTCAGGTACACATGGAGGGACCGGCGCTGGCCGGTTACGACGGGGTGGCGCGGGTCCACCTGGCATCGCGGAAGGTCACGTACTCCCGGCTGGCCAAGACATACGCGGGGACGCCCGGCATGGCGGACGGCACCCTCTACGTAAGCAGGCAGACCGGTCTCGTCACGGCGCTCGACCCCGCGACCGGCCGGAAGAAGTGGTCCCGGCAGACGGGCGTGGAGGGCGCGTCGGGACCCGTGGCGGGAGCCGACGCGCTGTATTTCAGCTCGGCCACCGGCCGGGTGGTCGCGCTGTCGCCGTACGATGGCAAACCGCTGTGGACAACAGATCCGCAGGCCGATGGTTTGACGGGCGAGCAGGGCGCAAGCCCGCGCGTGACCGTCGCGGGGCGTGCAGTGATCGTGGCCGCGGCCAAGAACACTCTCTTCGCCTTCGACGCGCAGAAGCCGCCGAAGTCGGGCTGACCCCGGCGGAACCGGCGCCGTATCGCCGCCGACCACCGCCCTGAGGCCGTACCGGAGCCGACGGCACCACCCGCTCGAACAGTTCCCACAACTGGTCCGGGACCCCGCGAGGTCCGGGCACCGGCCCAGGCGGCCGGTGCGGACCGCGTTGTCGACCACGGTGAGGACCGCGCACACGCGCGGACCTCGTTGCCCATCTCCGCGCGCTCGGCCACGAGGAGCAGGCGACGTCGCTCGTACGGAGAAGGGCATGTTCTCGATGCTGCCGCTCACGACGGACCAGATGCGCCGGCTGCGCGGGCAGTTCGGCCTCTAGGGCACCGCCTCGGGGCGCATAGACATCGCGGGTGTCTCCGCGCACCGGATCCCATACCTGGCGCAGGGCATCGTGCCGGCCTTGCGACGCCCTTATGCCTTCGGGGGTGTCGGGCGGCACAGCAGGGCGGCCGGGGAGGGGCAGGCAACCGGGTGGTGAAGGCGATGCCGGCCGCGTACTCGGTGGGCAGGCAGTGGCCCTTGGTAGTGAGCGCCGCCGGTCGCACCGACCGGGCGACTTCACATCCTGTCGCCCCGACTCTGCTTTCAGCAGGCCGGAGGCCGGTCTCTCATCCGTGAGAGGGAGGCTTGCCGTGCGGCCGGGGCTGCTGCAGCCGGGCCGCGAGCTCCCCCGGCAGGACGTCCCGGTTTGCCGGAGTGAGCTGGACGACCTCGATGTCGGCACGCCGCTTGAGGGCATCGGTGAACGGATCGCGGTGCGTGTGGACCGTGGCGACGACGTCGACCTCTGCGACGAACAGCGCGTCGACCGCGTGCCGGAACGCCGTGCACGCCAGTTCCATCCGCCCCAGCTCGTCGATGAGCACCAGCCGCCCTGTTGCCTCCTCGGTTGCTGCCGGCCGAAGCGACGGCAGCGCCAGTCGTTCGATGGCGCCCAGGTCGACGCCGTATTTCCCTACCCGTGGCGGACCGGGCAGGTCGACATGGGCGAGCACCTCCCGCCGGCCTGCCAGGGTCTCCAGGGCGAAACCGACGCGGGCGCCGGATTGCCGGATCTCCTCCGTGGTGAAGCCGGTGGCCGCGTGGGTGGGCAGTAGCGCGGCCAGCCGACGGAGGGCGGTCGTCTTGCCCACGCCAGGGCGGCCCTCGAGCAGGATCCTTGTCGGCACACTGCCATCCTGACCCCCGCTTCCGGAGGCGGCCCGGGTGGGCTCGGCCGAACGGGGGTTTCGGGGTGCGGACCGGTGCCGGTGCCGCCGTTGCGGGTATGGCGGCGCGCATGAGCGGAATTGAAATCAGCAGCACCGCGTTCGACGACAATACGGTGATCCCCCGTCGGTACAGCGGGGAGGGTGAGAACATCTCACCGCCCCTGACCTGGTCGGGGGTGCCCCACGAGGCCACGGAGCTGGTGCTCCTGTGCGAGGACCCGGACGCGCCGGGGACGACCTTCCTGCACTGGCTGGTGACCGGCATCGATCCGGGGACCACCGGGGCGGCCGAGGGCCAGAAGCCTCACGGGGGCCTGCCGTGGCCGAACGGCTTCGGCCGCGTGGGCTGGGGAGGGCCGATGCCTCCACCGGGGCACGGGGCGCACCGATACTTCTTCCGCCTGTACGCCCTGTCCGCGCCGCTGCAGCTGCATGACCACCCGGGCGCCGAGGACGTGCACCGTGCCCTGAAGGGCAGGGAGCTGGCCTCCGGCACCCTGGTCGGGACCTATCAGCGCTGAGCGCGTCACCGCTGGTCGTAGCCATGGGCGCCGTACAGCCGGACGAACCGGGCCGCGGTGACCGTCCTGCGGTGCGCCAGGCCGCGGGCCTGCCGCTCGTACAGCTCGACGCGCTCCTGCCCGCCCTGCCCGATCGGCTGGACGAGCCGGCCACCGGCGCGGAGCTGATCCACGAGCGGCTCAGGCACTCGCGGGAAGGCCGCGCAGACGATGACGGCGTCGTACGGGGCACGGGTCGGCATCCCGAGGGTCCCGTCGCCGAGTACGACCTCGGCATTGCCGACGCCCTGCCCGGCCAGCCGCAGGCGGGCCTCGTCGACCAGGTCGGGCCAACGCTCGACGCTGACGACGTACGCGGCCAAGCGGGCCAGCAGCGCGGTCTGCCAGCCGTATCCGGTCCCGACCTCCAGGACCTGTTCGTCCCCGGTGAGGCCGAGAGCGGAGACCATCATGGCGATCAGCGAGGGCTGGGTGGTCACCTGCCCGTGGGGGAGCGGAACGGGCGTGTTCCGGTACGCGGACGCCACCTCGTCCGCGGGGACGAATTCTGCCCGGGGGATGCTCCGTACGGCCTCCAGGAGACGGTCGTCGGTCACGCCCACGGCGTGGGCCGCGCGGACCAGGTCCTCGGGGGTCCCTTCACGGGCCATCGGACCGCGGGGCCGTGGCGGTGGCGCCGGCGGCCGGGGTCGTGGTGCGTTGCAGTCCGACCACGATCCCCTTCGATGTCGGCGTGTTGCTGATCTCGGCCGTGCTGTCCAGCGGCACCAGGACATTGGTCTGCGGGTAGTAGGCGGCGGCGCAGCCGGGTGCGGTCGGGTAGGTGACCAGCCGGAGGTCCTCCGCGCGGCGCTCGGTGCCGTCCGTCCGGACACTCACGAGGTCCACCCGTTCGCCGTCGGAGGGCCCGAGCACGGTGACGTCCGCCGGGCTCACGAGTACGACGTGCCGGGTGCCTTGCACGCCGCGACAGAGGTCGTTGTCCGTGTACGGAACGGTGTTCCACTGGTCGTGGGAGCGCAAGGTCTGCAACAGCGGATGCCCTTGGGGCGCCCGCAGGATGGCGTAGGAGTTGCGGGTGAAGACGGCCACTGCCGGCACGCCTGCCGCACAGGTCCTGGGCGGGGCGATCGAGACGTCCGTCTCCTTCGCGCTGCTCCTGCTCCTGTCCATGTGCCCCATCCGCCGCTCATACGCCGCGCTGCCGCTCCAGCCCAGTGTCGGCACGTTCCGCGCGCGGCGCGATCCGGGGCGGTCGGGCGCAAGGGGCGACCCGTGATCCGGGCGGGCGTAGCGCGCCGGCATCAGGACGGGGTCCCCGGGTCGGTGTACCGCAGCAGGGCGCCCACGCCCTCGCACAGCCTCAGCTCGCTCTCCGTTACGACGACCAGCTCGGCACCGGTGCCGACGAGGGCCCGGACGAGGGCCTCGTCGGCGCGTTCCTCGCGCGGGGCCCGCACGCCGAAGGACATCAGCTCCGCCTCGGTCAGGGCGAGCTGAGTGGGTTGGGAGCCCGTCCAGAGCCGCAGCGAAGACGCTGGCGGCCGGTTCAGCAGCAGTGCCGCGACCTGGCCGCGCTGGAGGGCGGCGACGGTGGCGGCCAACCCCTCCGTCATGGGTCCGTCCAGGGCACGCCGGCCGATGAAGATGTCCACGAGTTCCCGGTCGTGCGCGGCCATGCGGCCGCGGAAGACGCCGTCGAGCTGCGGCTCCAACAGGGCGCGTCCGGTGTCGGTGGGGGTCCGGCCGCCCACGCGTACGACCTTGTCCCGCAGGGCGTGCGGCAGGCGGCGGATCAGTACGTTGCACGCCCACTCGTCCCCGCCCACGACGACGGCGTCGGCATGGGCGCGCCGCGCCCGTTCGTCCAGCCGGTGGCCGAGCCGGAGGGAGGTGCGGTGCCAGGTCGCCACCGCGACCCTGCGGTGCAGCCGCTCACCCGGGGTGACGGTGGACGCGGGCCAGATGCCGGTCTCCGCCTCCAGAGTTACCCAGCCGTGGGTCTCGGCGGTCGGAAGGCCGCCGTAGTGGACGACTACGGCCATGTAGGGGATCTCCGGAACGTGCTGGGTGACCAGGGGCATCGCGTCCGGCAGGGTGCTGTAGCGCGCGGAGTCGTGCTCGGGCGGCCTGGGCAGCTCCCCGTCCAGGACGAGCGTGCCGTGGGCGGCGAAGATGGCCTGACCGTGCACCCCCGGCACCGCTGTGTCGGCGCCGATCACCTCCTCCAGTACGTTCAGCAGCGCCCGGTCCGAGCCCTGACGGGACAGACTCTCGCGCAGCCGCCGCCAGCGCAGCGCGATCGCCCGCTCGGGATGCTCGACGTCTCGGGAGGTGTCCAGGTACACGGAGGCGAACGGGCCCGGCTCCGCGTAGAGGGGTTCAAGGAACGACAACCTCATCGCCACTCCTCGTCGATGGTGTCCCCTCCTTTGATGATGCGCGCCCCGGCGGGGGCGATGGAGCTCGACGAGCGCAAAGCGGTGTGGAACGCGGGGCGGTCAGGCGCCGGCAGGCAGCAGCCGGCCCATCGTGAGCGTGGTGGCGGCGACCAGGCCGTCCAGCACCGCCAAGCCGTGGGCCGGGACAGCAGGCCGCTCTGCAGCCGGCGTGTCGTGGCCGGTTGGAGGAGTTCGCTGGGGAGGTGTTCGCGCCAGGTCCGCGCGGGCCACCTCGAAGGAGCGATCAACGACCGCACCGTCGCGTGGGCCGCGGGCTGCCCCGCTTCGCCTGCCCCTCGGCTCGCGCGTCGCCGATGCCTCGTCGAGACCGCCGATGTGGCGCCGTGGATGTGATGCCACCCATAGGAGCTGTGTCACATCCTAAGACGGGTAGTAGGGCGGCGGGTCGCCCGAACAGTACACAAGCGCCACAGAATATGTCATTTTGGACATTTCTCCGATGTTGGGTAGTACGTCACATCATTGCGCCCCGCCCCGCACGTCGCTAACCATGGCTGTCGTTGCGGGAAGCCGCGACAGGGCCGGGTGGATTCCTTCGGATCCGTTCGTTCTGGCCCGCAGCGCGGGGCACCGCCCCGCAAGCCACCGCAACCATGACCGGTAGGCAGCACCGTGACGTCCCCATTGGAGAGTTCCTTCCGTATGACCACGAACACGCAGACCCGTACCAGCCGCATCGCCCGCTTCCGCACCATGTCCGTCGCCGGCATCGCCACCCTCGGTGCCGCGGCCGCCGCCCTCACGCTGACGTCGACATCCGCGCAGGCAGCCGAGAAGGCACCGGCGAGCGCCTCCGTGGTCAGGGCTTCCGTGGACGGCGCCCAGGGCGGCAGGGGCTACGCCAACAACCTCGACGGCTGGATCAAGGAATCGCTGGCCATCATGAAGGCCAAGGGCATCCCCGGCACCTACGAGGGCCTGCACCGCAACATCATGCGTGAGTCGAGCGGCAACCCCAACGCCCAGAACAACTGGGACGTCAACGCGCGCAACGGCATACCCTCCAAGGGTCTGCTCCAGGTCATCCAGCCGACCTTCAACGCCTACCACGTCGCCGGCACCGCCCACGACCTCACCAACCCCGTCGCCAACATCACCGCGGCCGCCAACTACGCCGCCCACCGCTACGGGTCGATCGACAACGTCAACTCCGCCTACTGAGCGACGAGCTCAACACTCACTTCGTGAGACAGGACCGGCATCGGCAGCAACATCCCTGCCCATGCCGGTCCTTCGGCTCACCAGCCGGCAACGGGCCATTGCAGGTGGCCCCGCGGTCGTGGGCGAAGCGACCGGCCCCCCAGGTGGAGGACGGCGGGCGGGCTCAGCGCACCGATGCGGCCGGCGGGCGCTCGCGCAGGGCGCCGTAGCCGAGGAAGTACGCCGGCAGGCGGTTCAGCCACCGTGAGGTCGTGATGAGCTCGCTCAGCCGCTGGGCGCGCTTCGGGTCGCCGAATGCCGGGTGGCCCGACAGGACCGGCTCGATGACGTTCGTGTGGGCGAAGCGCTGAAGGGCCTGCGTCGCGGCGGTAGTGGGCCAGCGGCGGCGCTGGACGCGGCGTACGGTCCGCAGGCCGACCGTGCCCCCGCGCAGCGGTTCGACGAGATACCGGGCGGCGGCCACCGCGTCCTCGACGGCGAGGTTGATGCCGATGCCGAAGACCGGTGACATCGCGTGTGCCGCGTCGCCGATGCACAGCAGTCCCGGGCGGTGCCAGCGCCGCAGGCGGTCGAGCCGTACATCGAGCAGCTTCACGTCGTCCCACGACCCGAGCGCGCGCACCCGGTCTGCGAGCCAGGGGACGGCGGCTGTGAATTCGCCCATGAACCGGTCGAGGCCGGCGGCGCGGCGCTGGGCGTTGGTTCCCTTGGGGATCAGTGCGGCGCACTGCCAGTAGTCCCCGCGGTCGATCATGGCGGTGAGGAACCGGTCGCCGGCGCCTCCCACGAGCCCGTGCGGGTCGCCCTCCCGTCGCGGCAGCCGGAACCACCAGGCGTCCATCGGGCAGGCGAACGTCCGCAGTCCCAGTTCGGGCAACGACCTGGCCAGAGAACCCCGGCCGTCGCAGGCCACGGTGAGGGTGGCCCGCAGCTCACCGGTACGGCCGTCCGACGTGCGGTACCGGACCCCTGCGACCCTCCCCCGAGCTCTCGGCTTCGCCCGGCCAGGGGGGACCTCCATGCGCTCCATCAGGAAGGAGGTCGCCTCGGTGCTCATTCGCACGGAGAAGGACGGCTCCCGCCCGGCCTCGTCCACGAGGAGGTTGAGCAGATCCCACTGGGGCACCATCGCAATGTAGTTGTACTTGCCCCGTAGCGCGCCGATGTCTCCGACGGTGACCAGCGAACGGTCCGGGCCGAGCGGCAGCTGTACCGACGTCACCCGCCGCTGCGGCAATCGGCCGAACCGCCCGGCCAGCCCGAGGTCCTCCAGCAGCGCCAGGGTGGACGGATGCACAGTGTCACCGCGGAAGTCGCGCAGGAAGTCGCCGTGCTTCTCCAGGACCGTGACCGCCACCCCCGCCCGGGCCAGCAACAGCCCGAGCACCATTCCGGCGGGACCACCGCCCACCACACAGCACGTGGTCCGCTCCATGGCAACTGCTCCCTTCGGTGAATCCTCGGATCAGCGACGTGGTGACATATACCCTTAATTCTTAATAAGTTCGCACTAAAGGGGTGAAATGTATCCACGGAGGCATCATGAGCCGGCCTTGCGCCGACCTGGCCTTCGCCGCGGCCCCCTGCCCGCTCTTCGGCAGTTGCGCGAGGAGGGCCCGGTGCGCCGTGCCGTGATCGCCGGCGGTCTGAAGGCATGGCTGGTCACGCGGTACGAAGACGGTCTCGCGACCTTGGCGGACCCCCGGTTGAGCAGCGACGTCCGCGACACCTCGGATCCCCGGCCGCTGCTCCAGCTGCCCGCAATGGAACGCGAGTTGACGAGCAGCAAACTGCTCCGCTCCGACCCGCCGTCCACGCTCGTCTGCGCCGTCCGGTCCCGAATCCGTTCACAGCGCGCAGGGTGGCCTCCTGAGCCTCGGCCCCCGCTGAACAGCCCGACCGGTAGAAGCCGTCCTTGCGGCGGCCCGGCACTACTGGATGAAACGCGGCAGCCACTTGGCCCGGTAGTCGGGGTGGGCGGCATGCTCTGCGGCCATTTGCCGGACGGCGAAACCGAGTCCGACGGCGCGGCCGGACGGGAAGTCGTGGTCGGGGCGGTCGGTGTCCTTGTCGGCGACCTCCTCGTACTCATTGAGAAGAACTCTGCTTGTCTCGATGCGGCGGCGTGTATGCGCAGGGTCCTGGAAGGCGATGTGCTGGTCGAAGCCGAGATGCCGCACGCTGAACGCGATGGCGCCGGACCGGTCGTGCACTTCGCCGGGTACGTCGGCCGGGCACCGCCAGCTGTCGCCGCCTGCCGCTTGCGCAATCTGTTCTTCCTCAGCAAGACGCGCCCGAACGAAGTCGATCATGTCGGAGTTGTCCGTCATCGGCCTTTCGAATCCTTCACCGTCATGGCTCCCTACCGGAAACTGCACCTGCCGTCTGTGCCGGTTCTGTCGGTTCACCGAGGATGTCGGACGACGATACCGAGTCGAAAGTCCGCCACCCCGGGGACACCACCTGTAGTGCGCCCATCTCGATGCCGAGATGATCGAGACCGTCGTCGCCCCACGGGTACACCGACTGGCCGGACACCATAGGGTGGGCCGTCCGACGGATCGCCCACGGGCTCAGGTGACGGAGCAAGGAGCACGCGATGCCCACGTCCCAGCGGTACCTGACGCTCAGCCAGGTGGACGCACGCCGTCTGGCCCTCTCGCGGCAGCACCTGGCCGGCCCCCGACTGCCGGCGGACGCGACGAGTCTGCGCACCGTTCTCCGGGCACTGCGCTATGTGCAACTGGACCCCGTCAGCGTCGTGGCGCCCAGCCACGAGCTGGTCCTGTGGAGCCGCCTCGGACCACGGGCCGGCTCCCTCTTCTCCGGCCTGTGGTGGCAGGACCGATGGCTGTTCGAGTACTGGGCGCATGCCGCAGCCGTGGTACTCACCGAGGACTACCCGATACACCGGGTTTCGATGGACGCGTATCCACCGCCGAACCTGTCGTACACCGCTACGTGGATGGACGCCAACGACCGGCTTCGCAAGCACGTGCTGCATCGACTCGGCGAAGGCGCTCCCCTGCCCACTGATGCGTTCGAGGACTGCGCGGTGGTCGACTGGGCCTCGACCGGATGGACAGCCGGCCGCAATGTCGAGCGGATGCTGACGTTCCTCTGGCGCCAGGGCGAGATCATGGTGGCCGGCCGCGCTGCGGGGCAGCGGCTCTGGGGGCTTCCCGACGCCTGCCTGCCGGCCGACGTCGACCGGCCGGCGGTGTCGCCGACCGAGATGGTGTCCATAGCCACGGAGCACACCCTGCGCGCCCTCGGGGTCGCCCGTCCGCTGGACATCAAACAGTATTTCCTTCGCGGGAAGTACACCGGTCTGGCAGGCGTGCTCCGCACCTTGACGGAACAGGGCCGCGTCATGCCGGTGCGGGTCGACGGTGGAGGTCCCCCGTCCGAGACGTGGTACGTGCATGCCGATGCACTGGGTGAACTGGAGGCGATCCGCGCGGGCCACTGGCAGGGGCGCACTGCGTTGCTGTCGCCGTTCGACAACCTGATCAACGACCGGCGCCTCACCGAACGGCTGTGGGGCTTCGTCTTCCGCAACGAGATGTACATACCGAAGGCCAAACGGCAGTACGGCTACTACCTGTTGCCGATCCTGCACGGCGACCGCCTGGTCGGCCGGGCCGCTCCTCGTTTCGACCGGAGTCGAGGAGTCCTGCTGATCGAGGGCCTGTACCTGGAACCCGGCATCAAGCCGACGGCGGTGCTGTGCCGGGCGGTCACCGGGCAACTCGACGACCTGGCCGCCCTCATCGGCGCCACCGGCATCGAGTACGGCGACGCGGTGCCCGAGCGGTGGCGCCCCATGCTGCATCGGTCCTGAGCCGAGAACGGCTTCGAGACATCGCCACGGGCGGTCGCTCGGCGGCTGCGATGAAGCCTTCTGCGGGGTTTCCCCGTCGACCCGACCGGGCAACCGGCCGAGCGGTCACTGACCGCTTACGATCACTGACTGCAACCGCAGGCCTTCGTTCCTCTCGCCCAGAGAGTGGAGGCACACCGGAGAAGAGAAGGGAACCGCCCATGACCGCAGTGCGCGGAACATCCGTGGACATCCCCACACAGGACGGCACCGCCGACGCCTATCTGACCCATCCCGACGACGGAAGTCCCCACCCCGGAGTCCTTCTCTACACGGACGCCTTCGGACTCCGTCCTCACCTGAAGAAGATGGCCGATCGTCTCGCCGAAGCCGGCTACACCGTCCTGGCCCCCAACGTCTTCTACCGCCATGGGCGAGCGCCGGTGGTCGAGCTGCCCGCCTTCATCGACCCGGCCCGACGCCCGGAGATCTTCGAGCGTCTCGGTCCGATCATGCAGTCACTGACACCCGATCTGGCGATGCGCGACGCCGACGCCTACCTGACCTGGCTGACAGACTGCCCCCTGGCCACTGACGGGCCGGTCGGTATCACGGGTTACTGCATGGGCGCCGGCCTTGCCCTGCGGACCGCCGGTACCTACCCGGAGCGGGTCGCGGCCGTGGCCGGCTTCCACGGCGGGCGCCTGGCCACCGACGCTGCCGACAGCCCGCACCTTGTCGCCGACCGGATCACCGCGGAGCTGTACTTCGGACACGCCGACCAGGACGCCTCGCTGCCCCCCGAGCAGATCAACCGCCTCGACGAGGCCCTCACCGCAGCGGGCGTGCGCCACCGCAGCGAGGTCTACACCGGTGCACACCACGGTTTCACCCAGGCGGACACCGCCGCCTACGACAGCACAGCGGACGAACGCCACTGGAAAGCACTGACGGCGCTCCTGGACCGCACCCTCTGACCGGCACGCGTTCAGATCGCGGCCACCGCACCACGGACATACGGTCGGCAAGGGCACAGGCGCCCCACGCAGCCTCTGCGCGCGGCCCGCGAGCCGGCAGCCGTCGACGACCGGATCAGAACGCAGGACACGAGAGGAAGCCGCGATGTCGGTCGAGAACACCCCCACTGTCTCCCTCGGGCCCGACAGCGGCCTGGATCAGGTCTTCGAGCTGGCTCAGCAGCTGCGCGTGGACTCCGTTCGCGCCAGCACCGCCGTCGGCTCCGGCCACCCCACCTCCAGCCTGTCCGCCGCGGATCTGATGGCCGTCCTCATGACACGCCAACTGCGCTACGACTGGCAGAACCCGAAGAACCCGGCCAACGACCACCTGATCTTCTCCAAGGGGCACGCCTCCCCCCTGCTGTACGCGATGTTCCTCGCCGCCGGTGCGATCGACGAAGAGGAACTGATGACCACCTACCGCCGCAACGGCGCCCGACTGCAGGGCCACCCCACTCCGGTCCTGCCGTGGGTGGATGCGGCCACCGGCTCCCTGGGCCAGGGCATCGCCTACGGTGTCGGCATCGCGCTCGCCGGACGGGACCTGGAACACCGGCCGTACCGTGTTTGGGTGCTGTGCGGCGACAGCGAAATGGCCGAGGGGTCGGTGTGGGAAGCCCTGGACAAGGCGGGCCGCCACCGGTTGGCCAACTTCATCGCGATCATCGACGTCAACCGCCTCGGCCAGAGAGGCCCCACGGAGCTGGGCTGGGACACCGGCGCCTACGCCCGCCGTGCCGAGGCCTTCGGCTGCCGCGCCCTGGTCGTCGACGGCCATGACCTCGTGGCCGTCGAACAAGCCCTGGCCGCCGCGGACGACGGGCAGGCCCCCACCGTCATCGTCGCCAAGACCGTCAAGGGTCAGGGCGTCTTCGAGGTCGCGGACGCCGAGGGCTGGCACGGCAAGGCGCTGCCCGACGATCTCGCCGCACGCGCCATCACCGAACTGGGCGGCGTCCGCCACCTCACCGTCCGCGGCCCCCAGCCGCCCGCCGTCACCCCCGGTGCGACGGCCGCTCCCGTGGAGGTGACGCTGCCGCACTTCGAGGTCGGCGAAACCGTCGCCACCCGCGTCGCCTTCGGCAAGGCGCTCGCCGCGATCGGCGCCCGGCCCGACATCGTGGCCCTGGACGCCGAGGTGGGCAACTCCACCCACGCGGAGGATTTCGGCAAGGCACACCCCGAGCGGTACTTCCAGATGTACATCGCCGAACAGCAGATGATCGCCGGAGCGGTCGGTATGGCCGCACGCGGCTACCGCCCCTACGCCACCACCTTCGCCGCCTTCCTCACCCGAGCCCATGACTTCATCCGTATGGCGGCCGTCTCCCAGATCTCCATGAGCCTGTGCGGGACCCACTGCGGTGTCGAGATCGGCGCGGACGGCCCCTCCCAGATGGGCTTGGAAGACATCGCCATGATGCGCGCCGTCCATGGCTCCACCGTGCTCTACCCCAGCGACGCCACATCCGCTGCCGCTCTGACCGTCGCAATGGCCTACCTGGACGGCATCTCCTACCTGCGCGCCACCCGGGGCGCCTACCCCGTCCTCTACGCCCCCGACGAGACCTTCCCCGTTGGCGGGTCCAAGACCCTGCGCGCGAGCGACGGCGACAAGGTCACTCTCATCGGCGCCGGCGTCACCCTCCACGAATGCCTCGCCGCCGCTGACCAGCTCGCCGCCGAGAACATCCCCGTGCGGGTTGTCGACCTGTACTCCGTCAAGCCGCTGGACCTCGACACGCTCGCCCGCGCCGCCCAGGAGACCGGCGCACTGGTCGTCGTCGAGGATCACCACCCCGAAGGCGGTATGGGCGAGGCCGTACTGTCCGCACTCG
This sequence comes from Streptomyces sp. NBC_01224, assembly GCF_036002945.1. Taxonomy (NCBI): domain Bacteria; kingdom Bacillati; phylum Actinomycetota; class Actinomycetes; order Kitasatosporales; family Streptomycetaceae; genus Streptomyces; species Streptomyces sp. NBC_01224. The sequence goes on from NZ_CP108529.1 coordinate 7,952,809, forward strand.
CCGCACGGCGACTGGCCCCCGCAGTCGTCCACCTCGCCGTGCGCAACCTGCCGGGCTCCGGAACCCCCTCCGAACTCCTCGACATCGCAGGCATCTCACGCACCCACATCGTCCGAACAGCCCAAGACCTCGCCGCCCGCTGAGAGCTGCCGCCGTGGGCGGCGATGAGAGTGGGGAACGCAGGGCCCTGCTCCTGCGCCAGTGGGTCGTCGCGGCAGGCATGGGGTCTGCCGCCGCCTTTGCCGCCGACGTCGGTCTGCGGGACGAGGACGCCGACCGTGCCGTCGGACAGCGCCGCGCCCCGGCCGCCGCGGTCAGGCAGCCGGTCTGCCCGCACTTCGGCGGGCAGACCCCGCGCGCCCTACCGCGACGCCGGCACCTTCAGTCTGTCCCAACTGGCCTTGCCCGGCACGCCGTCCGCGTCCTTGCCCCGGTACCCCAGCTTGTGCTGCCACGCCGCGTAGGACTTGCGGTCCGCGTCGGTCCACTCGGGGCCGGGGCGTCGCGGAAACCTGCCTGACTCCGCAGCCCCGGTCGCCTATCGTCGACGTGATTCCTGGCGGAGGCCTCGGACCGTCCAGGGCGAGGACCATGACGTGGAGGATGATTGTGCGCTACCGCGAGCTGGGACGTAGTGGAGTGTCCGTGTCCGAGATCGGTTACGGCGCCTGGGGCATCGGTGAGTCCGCCTGGGTGGGTGCCACGGAGGACGAATCCGTACGCGCCCTGCACCGGGCCATCGACCTCGGGGTGAACTTCGTCGACACCGCCCGCGGCTACGGTGAGAGCGAGCGGATCGTCGGCCGGGTCGTCCGCGAGCGGGCCGGGGACGAGGTGCTCGTCGCCACCAAGGTGCCGCCGAGGAACGGAATGTGGCCGGCGCCCGACGGTCTGGATCCGACCGAGACGTTTCCGGGCGAGCACATCCGCGCAAGTCTGGAGACCAGTCTGCGCATCAGCGGCCTGGACCACTTCGACGTAGTGCAGTTCCATGTCTGGAGCGACGACTGGGTCGGCCGTGGCGACTGGCTGGAGACGATCGCCGAACTGAAGCAGGAGGGGAAGATCCGCCTGTTCGGCGTCTCTATCAACGACCACCAGCCCGACAACGCACTCGCACTCGTACGCAGCGGTGCCGTGGACAGCGTGCAGGTCATCTACAACCTCTTCGACCAGGCGCCCGCCGACGCGCTGCTGCCGGCCTGCGAGGAGCACGGTGTCGGTGTCATCGTGCGGGTGGCGCTGGACGAGGGTGGCCTCACCGGCCGGATCACCGCCGGTACGACGTTCCCCGAGGGCGACTGGCGCAACCGTTACTTCCGCGACGACCGCCCGGCACAGGTCGAACAGCGGGTGGCCGCGATCGTCGCCGACCTCGGCATCGCACCCGATGAGATCGCTGAGAACGCGTTGCGGTTCGTACTGAGTTCGACGGCGGTTTCCACCGTCATCCCCGGCATGCGCACCGTACGCAATGTCGAGCGCAACACGGCCTTGAGCGACGGGCGTGCGCTCAGCGCCGACCAGCTCTCCGTGCTGGCCAAGCACCGGTGGCAGCGCAACTTCTACTCCTGATCCACCGGCGTCATTTCCGGGGCCGGGCGGTACGCGGTTCACCCCCGCCGACCGCCCGGCTCGGTGCGGCCCGTACTGAGCGGTATCAGCCAGGTGATGCCGCCGTCGGGGCGGAGTGGCTCGTACGGTGCGTTCTGCCGGTCATGCGCCCGCGCTCCCGTTCTCGGGGGCGGCCGTGACGCGGTTGCGGAGCGTGCCGATGTTTTCGACCTCGACCTCGACGACATCGCCGGGGCGCAGGTGGCGACCGGAGAAAACGCCGGCGCCGCGCGGTGTTCCGGTGAGGATCACGTCTCCGGGTTCGAGAGTCTGGTAGCGGGAGAGGTAGGAGACCAGCCCGGCCACGCCGTGGATGAAGCTGCTGGTGCGGTCGTCCTGGCGTACGTCACCGTTGACCAGGGTGCGCAGCCTCAGGTCGAGTGGCTCGGTGAACTCGTCCGGGGTGACCAGGCAGGGGCCGAGCGGCTTGAAGGTGTCGAAGCTCTTGGCCACGCCGATGGACGCGGTCGGATCGCCCGACATGGCGCGCTGCTGGATATCGCGCGCGGAGACGTCGTTGGCGATGGTCAGGCCGGCGAGGTGGCTCTCCGCGTCGTCGGCGCAGACGGCGCTCGCGGGCCTGCCGATCACGGCGGCCACCTCGCCCTCGTAGTCGACCTGGCCGGCCGCGACGGCCGGCAGGCGGATGTCCCCGCCCGGTGCGGTGACCGCGGATCCGGCGACCACCTGGAAGTTCGGCTCCGTCGGCAGGGTGATGCCGGGCCGTCCCATCGCGGCGAACATCTCCAGGGCCTCCTCCGCGTGGCTGCGGTAGTTGAGGCCGACGATCAGGATCTTCCCGGGCCGGGCAATGGGGGCGTGCACCCGGACCTCGTCGAGAGCGATCCGCCGGACGACCGCCGCCGCGCGTGCGGCGTCGATACCCGGTCCGTGCAGGAGGGCGCCCAGGTCGGCGAAGGGGAGATCGAGTACGGAGAGCTCGCCGGGGCTTTCCTCCCTGGCGATGCCCAGGGCTGTGCTGTACAGGCGCATCACGGACTCCCGCGTGTTGGGGACACATTCTCTTGTTTCTGAGTCAAGAGCTTTCTTGTTTCGGAGTCAAGAGTTCATCGGCTGCCGGGTTGCTGTTCTCCGGTGCCGCGGATGGGGGGTGAGGGTGTGCCGCCTAGGCTGGGTTGCTATGCCACGGAACCGTCAGCAGATCCCGAAAGCCGAGCGCGAGGCCGTCCTGGTCGACAGTGCCTGGGAGCTCTTCGCCATCAAGGGGTACAAGGGGACCAGCCTGGCCGAGGTCGGCAAGGCGGCCGGTGTCGCGGCCAATGCCGTGCGCTGGTACTTCCCGACCAAGGACGACCTGTTCGCCGCCACCCTGGACCGCCTCTTCCTGTGTGAGCGGGACCGCGTCGAGGCGGACCCCGCGATCGGAGGTGATCCGCGGCGGCAGCTGGTGACGTTCCTTGCCGACCTGGAGTCGTATCGCGGGCTGCACCGGGAGGCGTACGACCGCATGGACGAGTCGCCGGCCCTCGCCGACGTCTACTCCCGCATGCGGGAGTGGCTGGAGGGCCGTCTTCTGGCGGCCGTCGCCGGACGGCTGTCCGAGGGGGCCGATGTCGCACCCGTGGCGGACATGGCTCATGTGCTGTTCGAGGGGCTGCTGGTCAGTGCCCGGGAGCTGGACCGGTCGACCGAAGGGTTCATCGACCTCCTCATGGAGGCGCTGGTGGCCGTCGCGGCGGCACGCTGAGCGCGATCTCTTGACTGCCATACAAGAGCCTGTCTAGGGTTCTCTTGTATGGCAGCCAAGAGGGCTGTCGTGCCCTCGATGAGGAGGTCGCTGTCTCATGGCTTCTCCAGACAAACTTGCCCACATCGTCCTGCGCACCGGCCGTCTGCCGGTCATGACCGAGTGGTACATGCGCGTTCTCGAAGCTCGCGTCACCTTCGCCAATGACGCCCTCGCCTTCCTGACCTACGACGACGAACACCACCGTGTCGCGCTGGTCGCCACCGGAGCGTCCGAGCGTCCGACGGACGCGCACACCGGTCTGCACCACGCGGCATTCACCTACGCCACGATCGGCGATCTGCTCGGCACATACCAGCGGCTGAAGGGGGACGGCATCCTCCCCTTCTGGTGCATCAACCACGGTCCGACCACCTCGATGTACTTCGAGGATCCCGACGGCAATCACATCGAGCTCCAGATCGACAACTTCGCTACCGAGGAAGCCCTCGACGAGTGGTTCCGGTCCGGAGCCTTCGAAGCCAATCCGATCGGCGTCGAGTTCGACCCCGACGACCTGGTGCGCCGTTTCGATTCGGGTGAGTCCTTCGCCGAACTGGTCAGGCGCTCATGACCGCCATCGACACCCCGGTCGTCATCATCGGAGCCGGCCCCGTGGGGCTGGCCACCGCGCTGGTCCTGGGCCGGCACGGCGTCCGCAGCACGGTCTTCGAACAGTACGACGGGGTCAATCCGCACCCCCGGGCCCATGTCGTCAACACCCGGTCCATGGAACTGTTCCGCACCTGGGGCATCGCGGATGCCGTCCACGCGGACGCGGTCGACCCGGCGTGGGCCGGCACGATCCTGTGGAAACACACCCTCGCCGGGGAAGCCCTGGGCCGGATCGACCTCGTCGAAGGGCCGGAGGATCAACTCCTGCGCAGGGTCCACGCCTCCGCCGCGCAGCTCACCTCCTGCGCCCAGGACCGTGTGCAGCAGCACCTCCTCGACGCCGTCCTCGCCCAGGGCATGGCCACCGTCCACTACAGCACCACCGTTGTGGAGGTGACGGACCATGGCGATTCGGTCGACGTCACCGTGGAAGGCGTGGGCAAGCGCCAGATCCTGCGCACCTGCTACGTCGTGGCGGCGGACGGGGCGACCGGCGGCATGCGCGACAAGCTCGGCATCGCGATGGACGGCTCTCCGGTCCTTGGCCACCAGCTGAACATCTACTTCCACGCCGACCTGTCCCCCTGGACGGGGCAAGATCCCGCCCTGCTGATCTGGCTGATCAACAGCGCATCCCCGGGACTCCTCATCGGGATGGACGGCGTTCGCCGGTGGACCTTCCAGCGGAGCTTCGACCCGGCTGTCGAATCGCCGCGGGACTACCCGCCCGAACGGTGCGCCCAGATCATCCGGGACGCCGTCGGAACCACCGAACTCGACGTGGACATCCGCTCCGTGGGGCCATGGACCATGACGGCCCGGACCGCGGAGACCTACCGCAGCGGCCGTGTCCTCCTCGTCGGCGACGCGGCGCACCAGTTCCCGCCGACAGGCGGCCTGGGCATGAACAGCGGTCTCGCCGACGCGGACAACCTCGGCTGGAAGCTCGCCGCCGTGCTGGCGGGCTGCGCTTCCGAGGCCCTGCTCGACAGTTACGAGCGTGAACGTCGCCCGGTCGCCGTCGACAACGCTCGCCACAGCGTGCTCAACGCCATCAAAATGGCCGAGGTCGGCATAGGGCCCGAGACGGCCAGGATCGCCGCACGCCTCGAAAGCCCGGACCCGTCAGTTGCCGCGGCGGAACGCCGGCGGATCGCGGAAGCCGTCCCTCTGCAGCGCCCGCACTTCGACGCGCTCAACCAGGAGATCGGATACATCTACGGGGCGAGCCGGCACGCCGGCGGCGTCGGCGGAGCCCCGCTCTCGGCCACCGACTACACACCGACTGCCGTCCCCGGAGCGAGACTTCCGCACGCCTGGGTCGAACGTGACGGGGAACGGGTGTCGACGCACGACCTCCTCATGCCAGGCTTCACCCTCATCACAGGGCCCGCGGGAGCCACCTGGGCCGATGCCTTCGCGGAGACCGGGGAAGGCGTGGCGAAACAGACTGTCGTGATCGGCCGGGATGTCACCAGCCCGGACGGCTACTGTCCGGAGCTGCTCAGGATCGGTGAGGACGGAGCCCTCCTCGTCCGACCGGACGGCCACATCGCGTGGCACAGCGCCGAGGGATCATCCCCTGCGTCCGCGCTCGCCGCCCTGCTCGACGCGGTCGGGCAGTCAGCCTAGGGCCGGTTCGGCCCGATCCGAACGACAGGCCCTGTTCCGGCGCGGACCGCGAGCGGAGCGCCGGGCCGCGAGCCCGGCGCTCCCGGCCCTCGCCCGGAGTCTTTTCACCGCGGCCTTCCAGCCTGGAAGGCCGAGTTCGGTCGCCCCGGTCGCGCCACGCCTGCCCCACGAATGCCGCAGCTCCGGCCGACGCCGACTGGTATCGACCTGCGCCGACCGGTGCCGGCCGACGCCCACCGCCCCGACCCGCGCACCGCGGCTGCGCCCCGCCGACACGGCCGTCCCGGTCCCCGCTCCTGTCGTACGGGACCGACTCCTCGCCCGCCCCGACGACCACACATGCCCCACCCGGAGGAACACAGTGGTGACCCCTCAGAAAGCAACCGGCCCCCGTCCCACGCTTCAGGACCGATACGTGCGCGAGGAGGGCACCCTCCACCTCACCGGCATCCAGGCACTCGCCCGCCTGCCGCTCGACATCCGTCGCGCCGACCGTCGCGAGGGCCGCAGCACCGCGGGATTCATCTCCGGATACGAGGGTTCGCCGCTCGCCGGATACGACATGGAGCTCGCCCGCTGCCGCTCCCTCCTCGACGAGTACGACATCGTCTTCCGGCCCGGCGTCAACGAGGAACTCGCGGCGACGGCCGTCCAGGGCACCCAACTCGCCGCGGCGCAGCCGGACAAGCGCGTCGACGGCATCGCTGCGATCTGGTATGGCAAGTCCCCGGGCCTCGACCGCGCCTCGGACGCCATCCGGCACAACAACCTGATGGGCACCCACCCCGACGGCGGTGCGCTCGCCCTGGTCGGCGACGACCCCGCCGCCAAGTCGTCGACCGTGCCCGGCGCCTCCGAACTGCTCCTCGCCGACTTGGGCCTGCCCACGCTCTACCCGTCCGACCCGCAGGAAGCGCTCGACTTCGGACTGCACGGTGTGGCGATGTCCCGGGCGGCCGGGCTGTGGGTGGCGCTGAAAATCGTGACGGCGGTCGCGGACGGTTCCGGCACCGTCGACGTGAGCGCCGGACGGATCGCACCGGTCGTCCCGGACCTCACGGCCGACGGAGTGCCGTACCGCCACACCGTCGGTACCCGGATGCTGCAACCGGCCCTCGGGGACCTGGAACGCAGCCGGGACGGCGCCCGCCTCGAGATTGCCCGCCGCTACGCCTTCGCCAACAACCTCAACCGGATCACCAGGATGGACCCCGGCGACCGCATAGGCATCGTCGCGGCAGGCAAGACGTTCCTCGACCTCCGCCAGGCCCTGCGCATCCTCGGACTCGATGACACCGAACTGGAGCGCCGCGGTGTGCGCCTGCTGCACCTCGGCATGATCCATCCGCTGGAACCCACGATCGTCGAACGGTTCGCGAGGGGGCTGCGTCACATTGTTGTCGTGGAGGAGAAGCGGCCACTCATCGAGACCGCCCTCAAGGACCTGCTCTACGGGCGCGGCGACCAGCCGTCCGTCTCCGGCAAGCGCGCACCCGACGGTTCGGTCCTCTTCCCCCTCGACGGAGAACTCGATCCCGACACCGTCGCCGCCCGGCTTGCGCCCCGTCTGAACGCACTGGGCGAACTCCCCACCGTGCAGAGCTGGTTGGACACCACTCGGACAGCGGCCCGGCGCAAGACGCTGCCACTCCTGCCTGTGCTGAGCCGCACCCCCTACTTCTGTTCCGGCTGCCCCCACAACCTCTCGACCAAGGCACCCGAGGGCGCCGCCGTCGGGGCGGGGATCGGCTGCCACGCCATGGTCACACTCATGGACCCTTCCCAGGCCGGGGACGTGATCGGCATGACCCAGATGGGAGGCGAGGGCGCCCAGTGGATCGGCATGCAGCCGTTCCTCGAACGCGACCACCTGATCCAGAATCTCGGCGACGGCACCTTCCACCACTCCGGAAGTCTCGCTATCCGGGCGGCGGTCTCGGCCGGGGTGAACGTCACGTACAAGCTGCTCCACAACTCGGCGGTGGCGATGACCGGCGGACAGCAGCCCGTCGGCGTCATGCCCGTGCCCGCGATCGCCCAAGGGCTGTTGGCGGAAGGCGTCGAGCGCATCATCGTCACGACCGAGGACGTCAAGCGCTACCGGAAGGTCACGCTTCCCAAGGGCGTGGTCGTCTGGCACCGCGACCGGCTGGCCGAGGCCCAGGAGGTGCTTGCCCGGACCCCCGGCGTCACCCTCCTCATTCACGACCAGGAATGCGCGACGGAACTCCGGCGCAAGCGCAAGCGTGGCCTTGTGCCCGAACCCACCGAGCGCGTGATGATCAACGAGCGGGTGTGCGAGGGCTGCGGCGACTGCGGACAGCAGTCCAACTGCCTCTCCGTGCAGCCGGTCGACACCGAGTACGGCCGCAAGACCCGGATCGATCAGTCCTCCTGCAACAAGGACTACGCCTGTCTGGCGGGGGACTGCCCCTCCTTCCTCACCGTCGTCCCCGCCAGGGGAAAGGCCGACTTCACTCCCGTCCCGATGCCGGACGGTGCGGCGCTGCCCGATCCGGACCTCGTCGTACCGGCTTCCCACACCACCCGGATCACAGGCGTCGGAGGATCCGGGGTGATCACCCTCGCGCAGATCCTCAGCACCGCGGCCTCGCTCGCGGGCCTGCACGTCCGGGCCCTCGACCAGACCGGCATGGCCCAGAAGGGCGGCGCGGTCGTCTCCGACATCAAAATCACGAAGGAGGCGACGGAACAGGCCGGCAAGGCGGCCCTGGACGAGTGCGATCTCTACCTCGGCTGTGACCTGCTCGTCGCCGCGGAACCCGGACATCTGACCGCGGCCGCTCCAGCGCGAACGATGGCGGTCGTCTCCACGGCAGAGGTCCCGACCGGACAGATGGTGATCGACCCGGAGGTGTCGTTCCCGCCTGCCGAACCTCTCAAGGAACGGATCAGGGCAGAGGCCAAGGACACGGTCTTCCTCGACGCGCGCCGACTCGCGAACGACCTTTTGGGCGAGGACCAGTTCGCCAATCTCCTGCTCACCGGCGCGGCCTACCAGACCGGTGGGCTGCCGCTGCCGGCCCACGCCATCGAGGAGGCGATCACCCTCAACGGCGTGAAGGCCGAGGCCAACATCAAGGCATTCCGCCTCGGCCGCCAGGCCGTCGCCGACCCCGAAGCCTTCGCCGACCTCCTGGAGGGGCGTGTCACCCCGGCGAAGTCGGGGAGCGGCCTGTCCGCCGAGGCCCGGCACACCCTCGAACTGGTCGGGGCCGCCCCCGGGTCGGAACTCGCCCGGCTCCTGGAGGTCCGTGTACCGGATCTCATCGCGTACCAGAACGCCGCCTACGCGACGAGGTACGCACGTTTCGTCGAACAGGTCCGCCGGACGGAGTGTGAGCGCGCCCCCGGCTCGACCGCACTCACCGAGGCAGTGGCCAGGTACCTGCACAAGCTGATGGCGTACAAGGACGAGTACGAGGTGGCCCGGCTCTCCCTCGACCCCGAGGTCGAGCGGGAGGTGAAGGCCCGCTTCGGGGACGGCGCACGAATGTCCTACCGCCTCCACCCGCCCGTCCTGCGGGCACTCGGCATGAACCGCAAGATCGAACTCGGCCCCTGGTTCAAACCGGCCTTCCAAGGCCTCGCCGCGATGCGCAGGCTCCGTGGCACGCGCCTGGACCCCTTCGGAGCGGCGCGCGTGCGGCGCACAGAACGGGCCCTGGTCGTCGAGTACGAGGCCACGATCACCGAGGTCTGCCGGAATCTCGACATGGACGCCCACGGCCTGGCCGTCGAGATCGCCTCACTGCCCGACATCGTGCGTGGCTACGAGGAGATCAAGATGGCATCCGTGACTCGGTACAGGACCCGGTCCGCGGAACTCGTAGGCCGGCTGTGCTCGAGTCGCGAACGTACTGGTGCCGACACAGCGGCGTCCTGGCGGACGAGTGGGTGACTGGAGGGCCGGTGGCTGTGCCGGTCGCGGACCCGGTCCCGTTCTGCGGGGGTGGGGAGGAACACGTCGGCACCCGTGGACGGTGTCCTAGGCATGGAAGCCGTTGCACACGACGGATGTGTACTTCGTGGGCCCGCCTTCGACGTGGTACAGCACCACTGTCCAGTCGCCCCTGTCGTCGCCGACCGGGATCGCCTCGACGGTCCGATTGCCGAAGTGGGCCCGGAAGTCTTCGGGGTACTTGAGTTTGATGGTTTCGCCCGAGGACCACTGCGAGTAGATGTCGACGGGCTTGCTGGTGAAGCCGATGCCCTTGCCGACGGACCGAAGGGGCCGGCCGGTGGCGCGGTCGGTCTCGTGCGGGGGCCGCACCCCCACAGAGATGTAGTACGGCGCGGGCCGCTTTCCCTGGCCGGCAGTCTTGGGACGCAGCTCCACCGAGGCGGTGTCCGAGCCGGTGGTGTGCGAGACGGAGGACAGCAGATCCATCGGCGGTGAGGACCCGGCGAAACTGGCCAGGTCGCAGGAGCCCATGCGCTGGGCGGCCTGCTTCGGGTCGTCCGACAGGGTCCAGCGATCCTGCGAGACACGGTCGTTCACGATGTGGTCCGGTGGCCGGCCCGCCGGACTTTTGGTGGCCGACCGGGACGCGGAGACGTCGGTCGTGGGTGCGGCTTTGGGGGTTTGGCTGTCCTGTCCGGGGAGCAGCCAGACCGTCGCCGGTACGACGAGCGCCACCGCACCTGCGGCGAGCCAGCCCCTGCGACGTGTGGTGCGGGCGGGATGCCGCCGTTGATGATCCGGCGCGTCGTACGGCGTGGTGTCGGGTGTCCCCGGCGGTACGGTCTCGGCCGCTCGCTCAGGCACCTGATCCTCCGGCTCGCGATCCACCGGCCGCGTCAGGGTCCCGGTCTCCGGTTCCGCCTCCGAAAGTGGCGTGCTCAAATGCGCGGGCACGGGCGTGGGTTCGGCGTCGCGGGCCACCGAGCGGTAGTGGGCGTCCGTAGCCAGTGCCGAGTCCACAGCGCAGTCGGCGATCACGGCGGCCAGCTCGGGCCGCTGCGCCGGGTCCTTGGCGACACACTGCCGGATCAGCGCGGCCAGCGCGGGCTGCACCCCCGCCAGGTCGATGTCCTCGTGCACGGTCCGGTAGCTCACCGCAGCCGCGTCGCCCGTGCCGTAAGGGGGCCGGCCGGTCGCCGTGTAGGCGATCGTCGCCCCCAGCGCGAAGACGTCCGCCGCCGGGCCGACCTCGTTGCGCAGGACGACCTCGGGCGCCGCGTACCCGGGCGTTCCCGGTGCCATTCCGTCCCGGGTGAGGATCGTCTGCTCAAGTCCCCGGGCAATGCCGAAGTCGATCAGTTGCGGTCCCTGCGGCGCGAGGATGACGTTCTGCGGCTTCAGGTCCCGGTGCGTGACCTCGTGGACATGGACCGCGGCCAGCCCCTCGGCGAGCGCGGCGAAAAGTCGCATGGCACTGTCCGGCGGGAACGGGCCGCTCGTGCCCACGGCGCCGCGCAGCGTGGGCCCCGGCACGTACTCGGTGGCCAGCCAGTACGGGGACGAGTCGAGCGACGCCTCGATCAACTGGGCGGTGTAGGCACTGCGTACGGCCTCCACGGTTGCGGCCTCCCGCCGGAACCGGGCCAGTGCCTCGGGGTGATCGCTGATCTCGTCGCGGATCACCTTCACGGCCACCAGTCGTCCGCCGGGCGACCGGCCGAGATACACCTGCCCCATGCCGCCCGCGCCGAGCCGGGCGAGAATCCGGTACGCGCCTATGTGCGCGGGGTCCTGAGGTCGCAGCTCTTCCACCGGCACGACTGTGCCATATCCGCTCACTTCTCGGACCGGCGGACCGCAACCGGCGCACAACCGCCCTTGGTACGCGGCGAGGTGTTCGCGGGCCGGCCGCAGGCTCTGCCGGCCGAACAGATATGCGCGTCAGCGGCTGATCGGCTTCGCCTCCTACCCCCCGTACTTCAGAACTACGCGGAAGGTTCACTCCTGGGCGGGACGCGGACTACGAGGTGTGATTCATAGCTTCAGTACTGGAAGCACGCGAGACACCCGGTACGGAAGGAACCGTCTGCCATGGACTCCCGCCCACGCAGAAGCCGCCTGTGCCGCGCCCTGCTCGCCGCATTCGTCGTCGCCTCGGTGGCCGTACCGGTGTCGGGTGCGGTCAGGCCCGCCGACGTACCGGCGCCCGCTCCGACAGCCCCGGGCCCGTTGCCCGCCGCCACCCCGAGCGCTCTCGCCGAGCGGTGGGTGGCAATCCGCGCGGACATCACGGCGGCCGCGCGAATGGCCGACGGCCACGGCGACGGGAAGCGGGCCGACGCGCTGCGCATCCTGGCAGACCCTGCGCGCCACTTCATCTCCTTCGACGGCCGGAACGGCGGCCGCACCGTCGAGGTCTTCGGCGACCTCGCCCGGGCCGACCGGATCGCTGTGCTGGTCCCGGGTGCGGGCATAAGTGTCGACAACTACTGGCGGCTGAAGGGCGGCGCCCAGGCGCTGCGGAGGGAGCTGGGCGACCGGTCTGCCGTCGTCGCCTGGCTCGGGTACGAGACGCCGGCCACTGTGAGCCTGTCGGCGGCCACTTCGGGGAGGGCCGACAATGCAGCTCACGAACTGCGCGATTTCCTCGGGGAGTTGACAGGTGCCAAGCCTGCCGCCCGGACCTCTCTGGTCTGCCACTCCTACGGTTCCGTCGTCTGCGCACGCGCCGCGGCCGGAGTGGAGGTCGCAGACATCGTCCTGTACGGCAGCCCCGGTGTGGGAGTCGACGACGTGGCCGCGATGCACACCCGGGCCTCGGTCTGGGCGGGCCGGGGCGGCAACGACTGGATTGCCGACGTTCCGCACGTACGGCTGGAACTCCCCACCGTGGACGTCGGATTCGGTGCGGATCCGGTGTCCGAGGGCTTCGGCGCCCACACCTTCGACGCGGGCTCCGGCGGCCACAGCGACTACCTGAAGCCCGGTTCCGTACCCCTGACGAACATCGCCCGGATCGTGGACGGACGGACCCCGGACGCCCCTCACACGTGATCCGGTGCGGAGGACCGCAGCCGTTGCTCCGCCCGGTGTGGGACGGCAGCCGAAGAGGTGACCGGTTGTTGGCACGGAACGTTCGTTCCGGCGAGCTGCCGCGGCGTGTCCAGGGTGGTGCTCATGAAGAAGTCGGACATGGAGAGAGCGGCTCACCGGGGGCCCGCGGGCAGTGCCGCGAACCCTGCGCGAGGACCCCTGGGCGGGGGCCGCCGATGTGCGGCCCAGCACGGTGGGGCCACTCCGCTCGCAGGTGGCCGCCGCTTCGTGCGTGGTGCTCACCTTGGCGGTCCTCGCGATCGCCACGCTGGTCGGCGCCGCGTTGCGCGGCCGAAACGAGGCCCGTACGCAACTGGTCGAGCTGGAGGAACTCACCGCCGAGCTGTTGGCGTTCCGTATCATCCAGGAGGCGCTCAGCAGCGCGATGCGGCACGCGCCCGGAGCGGAGGTACGGGTGGAGATCGACCACCGTCCGTCCGCGGTCACCATCCGGGGCGCCGACACCGCGCCGCCCCGGCCCGCCCAGTTCTCGCCGGGCGTCGGCCAGGGGCTGCTCGTCATACGGAAGCGCGCTGCGATGCTGTGTGGCAGGCTGGCTTCCGGCGCCACCTCCGACGGAGGATACGAAGTGATCGCGATGCTGCCCACGCAGCTTCCCGCCGTACCTGCCGACCTTGTGGAGGACAACCCGTGACGACCACCCGCGTGCTGATCGCCGACGATCAGATGATGGTCCGTCAGGGATTCACGGTCCTGCTCAATGCCGAACCCGGTATCGAGGTCGTCGGCCAGGCCGTGGACGGCATCGACGCCGTCGCCGGGGTCGCCGAACTGACCCCCGACGTCGTACTGATGGACATAAGGATGCCCGGGGTCGGCGGCATCGAGGCGACGCGCCGCATCATGGCATCGCCCGCCGCCACCACCAAGGTCCTCGTCCTGACCACTTTCGACCTCGACGAGTATGTGTACGAGGCGCTGCGCGCCGGCGCGTCCGGGTTTCTGCTGAAGGACGCGTCGGCCAAGGAACTCGCCCATGCGGTACGGGTGGTGGCGGCCGGCGAGGCCCTGCTGGCGCCGAACATCACCAAGCGTCTCATCGTCGAGTTCTCCCGGATGTCCGACGTCCCCCGCGGCCCGGTCAAGGGCCGCAGCGGCAACCTCACGGAGCGCGAGACGGAGGTTCTGTCCCTGATCGCGCAGGGCCTGTCGAACGCGGAGATCGCCCAGCATTTGGTGGTGGCCGAACAGACCGTCAAGACGCATGTGAGCCGGATCCTGGTCAAGCTCGGCCTGCGCGACCGGACCCAGGCCGCGATCCACGCGTACGAGACGGGCCTGGTGCGCCCGGGCGGGTACTGAGGAGACACCGCCACATCGAGCACGGGGGACGGGGCGGTCCGTCTCGGACGCCGCGGCAGCCCGAGGCAGTGCGTCAGGAATGCCTCGACTGCATCGAGGAGAACTGGACCGTCATGCGGCCCAATAGCCTGATTGATGCGATGGCACAGAAGTAGCGGTGGCCCCTATGGCTTCGCACCCCGCCCTCTGCCGTGGGCGGGGTGCGAAGCCATGATCTGCGCTCTTTCATGATGGTTTCATCGGTTGTGGGCCCAACCCTGAGATGTACATCTCAGGTCTGACGTGCCGGCCAATCTGCTTCTGGAGAAGGATGGGATCACCCCGCATCTGATGATGCGATGGAACGCCGATCGAGTGTGGCGTCGCTCCGGCAGCAGGAACCGTACGCCCAAGCAGGCTGAAAGGCGTTTGATGAACGGCAGGTTGACGCGTCGGCCGGATCCCTCGGTTCTCCGGTCCGGCGGTCGCCCGCACCCGGGGCTGCGTGTGTCATCCGTCGCGCTCGCGCTTCGCTGGGCATCCTCGCGGTGGCCCTTCGTGGAAGAAGAAGTGGCCGGCCTGCGGCCGCTGGTGCGGCCGGGCGCTGTCTGCCTCGACATCGGGGCCGAGTACGGCCTCTACACCTGGAGCCTGTCCGCGCTGGCCGGACCGTCGGGGAAGGTGCACAGCGTCGAACCGCTGCACGGACCCGCGAAATGGCTGAGGGCCACGGCGGCCGCCCTCGGCTGCGACAACGTCACCGTGCACCGCATGGCTCTCGGCGCGCGGGCACACGAAGGAACGATGAGCCTGCCCCGGCGCCATCTGCTGCCCGTCCACGGACGTGCCTATCTCACCGAGGGCGCCTCGGGACCCGGACCCAACGTCGAATTCCCCGCCTCCCGCCCCGTGACCACACCGGTGCGGACGGTGGACGGTCTGTGCAACCACATGGGCCTCGATCGCGTCGACTTCATCAAGGCCGATGTCGAAGGGGCGGAGGCAGCCGTGCTGTCGGGGGCCCGGCGCACGCTGCTGCGCCACCGGCCCGCGCTCCTGCTCGAGATCGAGGACCGTCACCTCGAAAAGTACGACACGAAGTCGGGCGACCTCGTCAGCCGGCTCGGCGAACTCGGCTACGACATGTACCGCTGGCGGAACCGGGGTTGGGAGCGTATTGCCGACGTGACCGACGACTGCCGCAACTACCTCTTCTCGGCTCGCTCGACCGCATCCAGCTGAAGGATCCAACACTTTCATGGGCTCCACCCTTGTCATCACCAATGACTTCCCGCCGCGCCAGGGAGGCATAGAGACCTTCGTGCACGCCATGACCACGCGCATACCGGACGACGACGTGGTCGTGTACACCTCGCGCGAGCCGGGAGACACCGCGTACGACGCGACCCTTCCGTTCCCTGTCGTACGGGACTCCAGCGGCATGCTGCTGCCGACCGGGCGGGTCACCCGGAGGGCCGTCGAGATAGCCAGGGCCCATGACTGCGACCGGGTCTGGTTCGGGGCTGCTGCGCCGCTGGCCCTCATGGCGCCGGCCCTGCGCCGCAGTGGGATCCAGCGCATGGTGGCGACCACCCATGGCCATGAGATCTGGTGGGCCAGGACCCCGGGTCCGCGTCAGATGATGCGCCGTATCGGCGACGGCGTGGATGTCGTCACGTATCTCGGTCAGTACACGCGTGCCCGGATCGGGCCGTCCCTGGGCCCGCGTGCGCGCATGAGCCGGTTGGTGCCGGGGGTCGACGCGGAGGTGTACCGGCCCGACGCCGGTGCCGGATTCGACCTGCGTACGGAGCTCGGCCTGCACGGCAAGCGCGTGATCCTGTGTGTGGCCCGCCTGGTCCCGCGCAAGGGCCAGGACATGCTGATCCGGGCCCTGCCGCTGATCCGGCGGGAGGTGCCCGACGCGGTGCTCGTCGTGGTCGGCAGGGGGTCGGACGAGGCACGGCTGCGCAAGCTGGCGCACCGGCACGCCGAGGGCTCGGTCCGTTTCGTGGGCGGAAAGTCGCACACCGAGACTCCGCAGTACTACGCGGCGGCGGATGTCTTCGCCATGCCGTGCCGTACCAGGAAGGCCGGTCTGGAGGCGGAAGGGCTTGGGATCGTGTTCCTGGAGGCGGCGGCGAGCGGACTGCCGGTGGTCGTCGGCGACTCGGGCGGAGCCCCGGACACGGTGCTCGACGGCAGGACCGGCCGGGTCGTGGACGGCACCGACACAGCGGCGATAGCGGGCGCGCTGACCCGGATACTGCTCGACGCGGACCAGGCCGCCGCGATGGGCGCCGCCGGCCGTAAGTGGGCCCAGGAATCCTGGTCCTGGGACGCGTCGGCCCGCCATCTGACGCAGCTGCTGAACCCCGAGGGCATCCCGGCGGTCGTGCCGGGGCAGGAGTAGGGGAGCCGAGACATACGACGCGCAGGGCCCGGATTTCCCACCCCAGGTGGGAAATCCGGGCCCTGCGCCGCCTGGGCTGCTCCTCATGCGCACGGCGCGGGCCCATGCGTGTCAGTGGCGTTCGAGGTCGAGGGCGTCCTCCCCGGCCGTCGGTCCGTGGGCCGGCCACCATCCCGCCGTCACATAGGGCGTTTCGTTTGGATCACGCCGGGCTCGCGGGGTCCGGCACTGCGACTCACCGCGCTGTCGTCGGTCGGCAGGGCTCCTTCCCCCAAGCTCTCGGTTGCGCTCGAGCGGGGGAGGCCCCTTCTGCCTTGCTCCTCCGCCTTGCGATCCACAGCACCGGACCCCGATCCCTGATCCGGCCTGGTCCAAACGGAAGACCCCAGCCGATGTCGCCACGGAAGTCGGCTGCGATGTCCGAGGACGATGCGACAATCGCCCCGCGACGTCATGCGGCGCGCTGTGCGACAAGGATTGCCACGATGGGAGTGCAGTTGCTGGAATCAGTCGAGCCGTGCCGGGCACAGCAGGTCCTGACCGGCCCCGGCCCCCGTGCCGCCACGGGAAGGGGCGAGACATGACACATACCGCCGTGTTCCGTGGATCCGCCGTCTGCCCGAGCCCGGTTGCCGACCCGTCCCTGCGCCTCTTCCTCTTCCACCACGCCGGTGGCTCGCATCTGCTTTACCGGGACTGGGTACCGGAGTTCCCGCCGGACTGGGAGCTGTGTCTGCTCAACGCCCCCGGGCGTGCGCACCGGCGCGATCAGCCCGCCGTCGACCGCGTCGAAGATCTGGTCGACCACTTCCATCAGGAGTTGCTGCCGCTGTTCGACCGGCCGTTCGCCTTCTTCGGGCACAGCATGGGCGGCCTGGCCGCGTACGAACTGACCCTGAGGCTCGCCGCGCAGGGCGGGCCGATGCCGGTCTGGCTCGGGCTCTCAGCCTTCGGTCCGCCCAGGGGCGCGGAGTACCGGCGCCGCCCAGGGCGGCACGAGAGCTCCGACGCCGAACTGCGGGACTGGCTGCGGTCGATCGGCGGTACCCCTGCCGAGCTGCTCGACAACGACGAGCTGTGGCAGTTGTTCGAGCCCGTGTTCCGCAGCGATTTCAAAGTTGTCGACACGTGGGCGCGCGACCCCGCCACCGGCTCGCCGCCGCTGCCTTTCACCGTCTTCGGCGGTGACCAGGATCTTGTCGTGGAGCCCAGGAGGCTCAAGGGCTGGGCCGACCACTCCCCGTATCTCCAGGGCGTCCACCTCTACCCCGGCGGCCACTTCTATCTGCACGACCACCGTGCTGCCCTGATCCACACCATCACCGCGTCGGTGCGCGCGGCCCGCGCCGCCGCCGAACGCGTCATCACGGCGCCCGGCGCCTCGTAACTCCCCTCGCCCGTCAGCGGGCGGCGGGCTGCGGTCAGTACTCGGGCACGGAAGGCCGAGGCGAACACTGCGGGCACCCGTGCCCAGGACGGCTGCTTCGCCGGCCGAGTAAGCCGTACGCAGCCGGCCGGCCCGCCAGGCGCTAGCCCACGCGGTCGCCGCCACCAGGCAGAGCACCCCGGCGATCACCGCCAGGTCGACCCAGGGGGCGATGGTCAGGGACGAGGTGCCGTAGACCTCCTCGGTCTCGGCCAGTACGGGGACGGCGAGCAGGTGGCCGGCGAGGACACCGAGGGCCGTGCCGACGGCGGCCGGGATCAGTGCCTGGCCCACGTAGGCCCGCACGACCTGGGCCGGGGTGAAGCCGACGGCCTTGAGTTTCCGGCCGTGGCGCACTCGCCGGCCGGCATCAGACCTGAAGCTCACCGTCCCGGACAACCACGCGCCCACCCGCGACCACGAGTTGGCGCCGCGGAGAGCGGACGAGGGCGTCCTGGACGTTCTCTGCGTCCACCAGAACGATGTCCGCGCGTGCTCCCGCGACGATGTCGTGGACGCGGCGGTGGACAAAGCCGGCCGCGCGGGTGGAGGACAGCTCCACCGCGTACGCGAGCTCCTCATCGGTGCGCAGTCCGTGCAGCCGCGCGAAGCCGAGCGCGATGCGCAGCATGTCGCCGTCACCGTACGGGGACCACAGGTCGCGGATTCCGTCGGTGCCGAGACCGACCGGGATGCCGCGGTCACGCATCCCGCGCCAGGGAAGCGGCGCGGTACGGGGCGGGGCCACGGTTGCCCACGCGATGCCGGCCTCCTCGCAGCCGTCGAGCAGGTCCTGCTGTCGGCTCACCGAGAGCTCCCCGAGGGCGAAGCCGTGCGAAATCGTCACCCTGTCGCGCAAGCCCGTACGCCGGGTGCGGTCGATGATGAGCTCGAACTGGAACGCGCCGAGCTCCCCGCCGTCGTGCAGATGGATATCAAGACCGACGCCACGGCGCTGCGCGATGTCGAACAGACCGTCCAGCTGCGCCACGGGATCACGGTCGATCGAAGCCGGGTCGATACCGCCGATACTGGTCGCCCCCGCGCCGGCTGCCTGATCGAGCAGTTCCAGCACACCGGGACGGCGCATCACACCGTCCTGCGGGAATGCGACGATCTCCACCTCGATCGCGCCGTCGAGAGCGTCCACCGCCTCGCGGACGGCCTCGATCCCTCGCAGCCCGACGCCGAGGTCGACATCCACATGGCTGCGCACCGCTGTCGTGCCGTGCCGGAGAAACTCGCCCAGCACCGCGGTGGTCGAGGCCGCATTCGGGATACCGAGTCCGTCACGCATGGCGCGCTCGTGGGCGATGCGCCCCTGAGTCGTGGCCTCTCCGCCATAGGAAACCCACGGCTGGCCCCACCAGCTCTTGTCGACGTGGGCGTGCGCATTGATGAAGCCGGGAAGGGCGAGGAGGCCGCCGCCATCGTGGTGTTCACCGTCATCGCTCGCGGTCCCGGCGGGCACGACGGCGAGGATCTCGGCGCCGGACATCACGACGTCCACGGGTGCCGCACCCCAAGGGCGGACGTTCGCCAGTGTCACTCGGGTCATGAAGAAAATGGTATCCCGAATGACTTCGAGCTGTGATGCGGCTCAAGACCGGCTACGCCGATCATGGGTCGCGCCGAGGCCGCATTCCGTCAGGAACTCTGAGACCGCCTCCGACGTGCAGCGGCGGCGCTACGGCTGCTCGCCAGGGGCCTCACGACCAGTTCTTCGACTCGGTGAACGTCCCGCTCCGCGATCGCGGCGTACAGGGCCTCGTGCTCGTTCGCGACTGCCATGAGGTCGTCATGCTGCGCCAGCAGCCATCGCATCCTGCTTCGAAGCGTCCGCTCCAGCTCACTGAGCAGCTCATTGCCGGCCAACGAGGTCACAGTCTGGTGGAAGTCGGCGGCGGCCCGTCGAGCCCGCACGGCATCTCCCGTACGAGCGGCCTCCAGCTCGGCGTCGAGGTCCGAACGAAGCTTTTCGAGGCCCGGTCGCGTACGCCGCTGAGCAGCGAGCCGGAAGGTGAGCAGCTCAAGGGGCGTACGAATCTCGTTGAGATCCGCGATGTCCGTGGACGTGAACTCCCGGACGACCGCCCACGTCCGCGGCCGGGGAGCGACCAGGCCCTCGGTCACGAGCACCTTGAGCGCATCGCGGATGGGCAGTCTGCTCACCCCGAGCTCTGCGGCGAGTTCGCGTTCGACGAGCTTGCTGCCCGGCTGTCGAACACCATCAAGAATGTCGTCCCGCAGCTGCCGAGTGACGCGCTCCGACTCCGGCTCGAAAGCTTCAGACCCTGTCATACCGATCATTCTCCCAAACCCGCTTCCGAACGAGTGAAGCGATCGCGCTCCGTTCAGAGCGGGATCGATCCCACGTCCGTCGCCGGCGCAACACCGTCGAACGAGGCGCGAGCCGACGCCGGGCCGTCACGCCGGGGGGAGGGTCGAGGGACAAAGGTCAGGAACGCGGACCGTGGGACTGATCGGCGCGCGCTGCGTTCTTCTCCTTGACGCGAACCGCTTCCTTCCGGACCTCGGCCTGGGTGGCGCGTTCCTGCTGGAGCCAGTCGGGGCTGTCCTTCTTCAGCGCCTCGATCTGCTCCGTGGTGAGGGCGTCCGTGATTCCGCCACGGGCGAGACCCGAGATGGAGATGCCCAGCTTGGCCGCGACCACCGGCCGGGGGTGCGGGCCGTTGCGTCGCAGCTCCTGCAGCCACTCGGGCGGATCGGACTGCAGTGCGTTCAGCTCGGTGCGCGAGACGACACCGTCCTGGAACTCGGCGGGGGTGGCCTCGAGGTACACACCCAGCTTCTTTGCCGCGGTTGCGGGCTTCATTGTCTGGGTGGTCTTGTGCGACGTCATGGTGCCAAGGGTATCGAGCATGTGCGCTACCTCTGACCAGGGCCGGTAACCTGGCTGAGTGACAAGCTCGGAAGAAACCCCTTCGTTCCGGCTCGCGTACGTCCCGGGGGTGACGCCCACCAAGTGGGTGCGGATCTGGAACGAGCGGCTGCCCGACGTCCCGCTGACCCTCATCGGGGTGTCGGCCGCCGAGGCATCCGACGTGCTGCGGGGCGGCGATGCCGACGCGGGTCTCGTGCGGCTGCCCATCGACCGGACGGGCCTCAGCGCGATCCCCCTCTACACCGAGACGACGGTGGTCGTGATCCCGAAGGACCACGCCGTGGCAGCGGTCGACGAGGTCTCCGCCGAGGATCTCGCCGACGACATCGTGCTGCATCCACTCGACGACACCCTCGAATGGGAGCACCGGCCCGGACGGCCCGCGATCGAGCGGCCCGCCACTACGGCGGACGCGATCGAGCTCGTGGCGGCCGGCGTGGGCCTTCTGGTCGTCCCGCAGTCGCTCGCCCGCCTGCACCACCGCAAGGACCTCACGTACCGGCCGGTGTCGGACGCCCCCGAGTCGCGCGTCGCACTGTCGTGGCTGGAGGACGAGACGACAGACCTGGTGGAGGACTTCATCGGGATCGTCCGAGGGCGGACCGTCAACAGTTCACGGGGCCGCCCCAAGACCCCGGCGCAGCCGAAGGGCAAGCGCCCCGAAACTGGCGGTGCACGGCGGAAGCCCGCAGCCGGCAAGGCGGCCGGGAAGAGCGTGCGGAGCGGTTCCGGCGGCGCCAAGGGCGGCAAACGAGGAAAGCCTCGCCGCCGGTCCTAGATGTACTGGATCCTGTCGTCGAACCGCCGTCCGCCGCGTGACAGGACCTGGCCGAGCCCCCGCGCCGCCCGCGCTCGGCCGGCTCGGGCGGGGGCACGGCCACCGGCCCGTGGACGATACGACGGGGGCTCGCTCAGGGCTCCGTCACCGGACGCGGCGTACGGGGCCACGATCGACGAAGTAGTACGGGACGCAGCGCTCCGGGGTCAGCCGGCAGACTTTTCCCCGGTGTGCTGTTCGTGCCCCGGGCCGGGACTCGCGGTTCAGCGCCTGCGTCGCACCTTCGGTTGCGGGACGAGACGCACGACGCCGTTGAGCAGATGGTCGATCAGGTCGTGCGAGGGCTTGTCCGTGAGGTTGGTCAGCAGCCGGGCCAGGGTGTTGAGCAGAAACGGCGACCCCATGACGTAACGGTTGAGGACCGGCTGGAAACCCGAACGGCTGAAGACGAGGTCGGCGGCCGTGTTCCCGAGACGGTAGTAGCACCCCCAGCGGCGGTTCATCTCCACGGGGTAGCCCCGCAGTACCTGCTCCCGCCGGGGCCCCCGAGGGAGTGCGAGGGCGAGCGCGGCGGTCTCGGCCGCGACTTCGCCGGCTTCCATGGCCTGGCCGATGCCTTCGCCGTTCCAGGGGCTGATCATGCCTCCGGAGTCGCCGACGAGGAGGAGCCCGCGGGTGTAGAGGGGGTGACGGTTGAAGCCCAGCGGAAGGGCCGCGCTCCGGACAGGGCCCTGCGCGTTCTCCTCGCGCAGTCCCCAAGCGTGCGGGGTCCGCGCCAGCCACTCGTCCAACGTGGCGCGCAGGTCCGCCTTTCCGTGCCGTCGGTGGGGCAGCGCACCGAGACCGACATTGACGCGGCCGTCGCCCATGGGGAAGATCCAGCCGTATCCGGGCAGGTAGTGATCGCTTCCCGGGAAGCGGAGGTCGGCCCACAGCTCCAGGTACTCCTCCTGGGAACGCTCCGGACTTCGGTAGTAGCGGCGGGCGGCCGTCGCGATCTGCCTGCTCCTGTCCCGCTCCAGGCCCATGGCGAGAGCGAGGCGGGCGGAGGCGCCGTCGGCGGCGATGACGATCGGTGCGTGGAAGGCCAATGGCTCCTTCGCCGAGGCCGAGGCCGTGGCGGTGACACCGGTGATACGGCCGGCGCGGTCGGTCAGGGGCTGGGTCACCTTCACGCCGCTGCGCAGCCGGGCTCCGGCGGCGACGGCGTGCCGGGCCAGGATGTCATCGAAGTCGTGCCGGCTGCGCGAGAGCCCGAAATCCGGGTAGCGCCCGAGCGCGGGCCAGTCGATGTGCACCTGATGGTCCCCGGCCACCCATCGCATCCCGCGTGAACGCGTCCACCCCGGAGCCTTGATGTCGACGCCCATCCTGATGAGCTGGTGCACCGCTCGTGGCGTCAAACCGTCCCCGCACACCTTCTCCCGGGGAAAGTGGGACTTCTCCAGGAGCAGGACATCGACGCCCGCCCTGGCGAGGTGGAAGGCCGCGGCCGAGCCCGCCGGCCCCGCCCCCACCACGATCACCTGAGCTTCCTCGTCCGAGCCGTGGACGGACCGATCGTCCGACGGGGAATGGTCCGGCGTCGTTTCCCGCATGGGGAACCCCTTCCTGTTCCTGGGACAGGCGGTGCCGCACCGTGGACGGCAGCCCTGTGCATCATCATCGATCAAGGAGGGCCGGTGCGGAACCCGGCCCGGATGTCCGGCATCCGCCTGATGCAGCGCCAACCACTGTTGAGGAACTTCGATCATGGAAGCTGTCGTCGTCCGGGCGGGCGACGGCCGCGTGATGCCACCTGAGCCTGAAGAGACAGGCGCGCCGGTGTCTACGACTCCAAGTAGCGCAGGACCGCCAGCACTCGTCTGCTGTATCCCGTGGTCCGCGCCAGATCGAGCTTGTCGAAGACGGAGTTGAGGTTCTTCTCGACCGAACTGAGCGAGATGTGCAGGTGTTGGGCGATGGCCGCGTTGGTGCGGCCCTGCGCCAGCTCCTGCAGGACGCTGCGCTCGCGGGGCGTCAGCCTGGCCAACGGGTCGCTGTGCGTGGTCCGGACCACCAACTGCCGTACGACTTCCGCGTCGATGGACGCGCCGCCCGCGTGAATCCGCTCCAGCGAGTCCAGGAACTCGTCGACCTGCGCGACCCGGTCCTTGAGTAGATAGCCGACCCGCTCGGCGTTTGCGGACAGCAGCCGCACCGCGTAATTGCGCTCCACATGCTGGGAGAGCACCAGCACACCGACCAGGGGCCAGCGCTCGCGGATCTCCAGCGCGGCCCGCAGCCCTTCATCGGTGTGGGTGGGAGGCATCCGGATGTCGACGACGACGAGGTCCGGCGGGTCCGCCTCGACCGCCCGGACGAGGGCCGTCCCGTCACTCACCGCGGCGAGGACTTCATGTCCCTCCTCGGCGAGCAGGCGGACCAGGCCCTCCCTCAGCAGGGTCGAGTCCTCGGCAAGCATTACGCGCACAGCAGCTCCGCGATGATGGTGGTGGGGCCCCCGGGAGGGCTGTCGATGTACAGCAGGCCGTCGAGTGCGTCCACCCGGCTGCGCAGTCCGGTCAGTCCGCTGCCCATGGGATCGGCTCCGCCGGTGCCGTTGTCCCGGACGCATACGGACACTTTGCTCCCGTCGCCCTTGACGCTGACGGAGATGTGGGTCGCGCGGGAGTGCTTGGCCGCGTTGGTCACGGCCTCCGACACCACGAAGTAGGCGGCCGTCTCCACGGGCCGGGGCAACGGCAGCGCCAGGTCGAACTCCATGTGCAGGGGAATGCTGCAGCGCTGGGCCACCCCGCCGAGTGCCTCCTCCAGCCCGAGGTTGTCGAGCGCCGACGGATAGACGCGCCAGGCCACCTCCCGCAGCTCGGTGAGGACCTCCTGGGACTCCTTGTGCGCCTGCTGGAGCAGCAGATCGGCCTGCTCGGGTGTCCGGTTGCGGCGGGCCCGGCCCAGCAGCATGGCGAGTGCGACGAGCCGCTGCTGCACGCCGTCGTGCAGATCGCGTTCGATGCGCTTGCGCTCCACGTCGACCGCCCGGAGCACCCCGGCACGGCTGGCGGCCAGTTCCGCGATGCGCCGCTCCAGCAACTCCCGTTCGGACAGGCCGAAGTGTTCTCGTGCCAGCCGTGCGTCGAGGGCGTCCAGCGAGAAGAGCCCCTGGAGGTCGAGGAAGAGGAGGACACCGCCGAGGACCCCTTGGGTCAGCAGTTGCTGCCAGCTCGTGGTGGCGCGTGCCACCCCGGCCGCCAGCAGCCCGGCCAGGACGACCCCGAACCCCAGCAGTGCAACCACGAATCCGGACAGCACCCCCGCATAGGTGCGGGTGGCAAGGTAGCGAAGGACTTTCCGGTCGGACGCGCGGTGCGTGGGGAACACGTCGCCGAAGAAGACGCTGCGACGGATCCGCTCCAGCTCCGTGAGCCGACGGGCCCCGGCACTCAGCACGGCCAGGGCGCGCCGACGCGTACGGGGCCACAGAATGAACGGGCCCAACACAGCGCCCGGCACGGCGAAGTACAGCAGGCCCAGCAGGGCGGTGCAGCAGCCGATCAGGGCGCCCGTGACTCTGCGGGGCCAGGGGGAGGTGTGCGCCACCGAGGTGCCCCCTTCATCGCGCCTCGGGCCGAGTGGCCCCGGAAGATGACTGGTCGCACTGTCTGTGGAGTCCCCCTGCACGGATGCCGAGGCTAGTCGCGCGGCACCGTCACGGCAAGATCGTCCTTGGCGGGCGGGGGAGACCGGGAGAGCGCGGGACAGCGGCTCGAAGCTCACGACGAACGACGGTGCTGCGCCCGCTCACGGGGACGGGGACGAGAGCGCACTCGCAGGCTCACGTACACGATGACGGCCGCCAGGACCAGGACGAGAACGGCCTTGGAGAGGACCCCGACATAGGTCTCCACCAGATCCCACCGGTCGCCGAGCCAGTACCCGGCCATCACCAGCACCGAGTTCCACAGCAGGCTGCCCACAGCGGTCAGGGTCACGAACAGCGGCAGCGACATGCGCTCCACGCCGGCCGGCACGGAGATGAGACTCCGGAAGATCGGCACCATGCGCCCGAGGAGGACGGCCTTGGTGCCGTGCTTGGCGAACCACCGCTCCGTACGCTCCAGATCGGAACTCCTGACCAGCGGAAGCCTCGCCCAGATCGCATGCATCCGGTCGCGGCCGAAGAGCATTCCGATCCAGTACAGAACCACCGCGCCCACCACCGAACCGAGCGTGGTCCAGAAGAGCGCGGAGGCCAGGCCGATGACGCCCTGTCCCGCCGCGAACCCGGTCAGCGGGAGAATGACTTCGCTGGGCAGCGGCGGAAAGAGATTCTCCAGGGCGATGGCGAGACCGGCTCCCGGACCCCCCATGGTGTCGACGAGATCGGCTGCCCAGCCTGCGACACCGCCCGCGGGTTCCTGGGGGAGTCCCAGAGTGACGAGATCCATGAACTGACTCCTGGCCGGTGGTGGAGAGGCGCGAGAAGTCCGTCGCGCCTCACCGGCAACGCTAGGAAGTGCCGACCGGCGCCGGTACGGGGATTGCCGTCGAACCGGGTGATGTTCTCCGTACCCGCCACCCTGCGGTTTTCCTCAACTTCCTCAGCCCGCGGCGATCACGCCGACGCCGCTCGCGTCACTTCGGCGCGAAGACGATCCAGACCTGGCCCGGAGCGAAGGTCATCTGCCTGCCGTCCCGGGTGGTGAAGGAGGTCCCGGACTCGGCCGTGCGCCGAGACCATCCGACGTCGAACCGTTTGCCGTCGCGCAGAACGAGGGCGGAGCCGGAGCCAACGGTCTCGGTGTACGGAGATGTGCTGCCCCACCGGTCCCGATAGAGCGAGGGGCGCACGGCCACGTACTGCACCACCACATCGGCCGCGCCGAGCCGGGCGCCGTCGGCCGTACGGGCCGGTGCGCCGTCCATGTCCACCAGCCACCGGTGCCGGTCGGCGGACCAGGTGAAGGTGAAGCGTGCCGCCTGATACCGGACCGTGTGTCCGGCGAGGGGCCTGCCGCCCGGCGGCGGGGCCGCGAAGCGCAGCCCGATGTCCTCGGCCGCGTTCACCCCGGTGATGGCGTGCGGTGTCTTCCCGGGCCGCAGGTAGAGATTGTGCGGTGCCGCTCGGTCGCTGCCGCGGAAGTACGCGTTCGGATCCTTCGTGGGAGGCAGCGGGTTCAGCGGTGCCGCCTCAATGGCCGGCAGGAGCTTGGCCTGGGCCCCGGAGAAGGCGAGTGTCGGCCGGTCGAACTGACGCAGCAGCTCCAGGTCCGTCTCCCGGGCACTGCGTACCGGACCGACGACGGGAGGCAGTTCGGACGAATAGGCGGCAAGGATGCGGCTGAGACCGGCTTCCACCTGCTCCACGTAGATGATGTCGGCCTTGTCGAGCCCGGTCTGCGGCCGGGCAGGACCGACGTTGTCGATCTTCACTGCGAGGACGTGGGCGCGCGGTCCGGGGGACGACGTGGACGGAACAGTGCTGCTCGCAGAGGGAGCTGCTTCCCCGCCGCCCTGGCAGCCCGCCGCTGCCGCGATGAGCAGAGCCAGCATGGCCGCCGACGCCGCAGCCGACTTCTTCGTCCCGGATGCGCGCATGGCCGCCGCCCCTTCCGAGTCGGCCGACGCACCGGGTCCCGGCTCCTGCCGCTTGCTGCGACGGCTCCCTGTCCATCATCACGCAGATGGTCGCCCCAGGGGTTCCCATGGGCAGGGCGGCCGGGGCGTCGGTTGCGGCGGGGGCGTGCTCAGTACGGCAGCGGGCGGCCGGACGGGGTTCGCAGATCGAGTGGCGGCGGCCGCGACGGCAGCTGCGGACGTCGGACGATCTTGATGCGGCCCATTGCCACCACCTCCTGTCAGTCACGGGTCATATGCCCGGCGGGTTGCCCCTTTATGCAGCTCTGTCCGTCCCAACTGGCCGACTGAGAAAGAGTGTTACGTAACCCAGCAGGGTGCCGGCAGGGGCGCTTCGCGTGGCGGCCGAGATCACGTCAACGCGCCGGACCGACGCCCGGGCGGCTCGTACCTGGCCACGGCCTCCCACGCCGCACGGCGCGGATCCGGGGGGCTGCGGGATCCGGCCATCGATCTCGACGTCCTGCTCGGACGGGCTCGCTCCCGGGTCTTCAGACGGCTGACCGACGACGAATGCCGCAGCTTCCTGCCGCCATCGGCCCCCACCCCGGAACCACAGAGATGACACCGCCAGCGATACCGGGGCCGGGGCCGACGCCGGGAAGGCGCGGGAAGGCGCGGGAAGGCGCCATCTTCCCGCGGCACCGGGGACACCACGCACACGCGCTCGCTATCCTCCCGGCTATGAGCCATGAGCGTGGCACGGGTGGGAGATCCGGCGGGGCTCCGCGGGGTTCCGGGTGACCGAGGGCGTGCGCCCTTCGCCGGATGTCCGTACCGCAGAGGCGTGGAGAGCCTTCGGGAGCCGGTTACGTCAGTGGCGCAGGCGCGCCGGGCTCACCCAGGTCCAGGTGGGTGCCCGCGTCGGCTATGACCACACCGCCATCAGCAAGTTGGAGCACGGCACCCGGAAGACGCCGCTGCCGCTCGCCCGCAGGCTGGACGATCTGCTGACGGCCGGCGGTGACCTGCTCGACGCCTGCGAGGCGGCGGAGGCCGAAAGGCCGGGGGGTACGGGCGAGGGGAGCGGGGGCGGACGTCCGGCCGCGACCACCGCACGGACGGGCCCCCTGCCCGGCGAGCCCGCAGGTGGCGCCCTGCTCTCGATGCTGCCGCCGGACACCGTCCTGCCCATGAGCCTGCCCACCTACGGGCTGGTGTGTCCGGTGCACGGCCGCGACGGCTGCACCGTTCCCGTACTCGCCGACGTCATCGCCCTGCATTCGGCCTTCTGCGCCCTGGGCCCGGCCACTGCCTCGTGTCCGCCGCTGGACATCGACACCGTGCACGCCCTGACGGCGCTGCTCGCCGTCTGTCAGCGGGCCGACGAGGAGCGTGCCTGGCCGGGAGCGACCGTCGTGGTCGAGCGCACCCTGCACGCGATGCTCCGCTGGATGGCCCTGCCCGCAGCGCCGTACCAACGCCAACTCGCCCCACTTGCAGCCGAGTACGCACAGTCGGCCGGCTGTCTGCGGCTGCTGTCGGGCCGGTACGCGACAGCGATGGCCTGGCTCGACCGGTCGCTGGTCTGGGCCGGCCTGGCCGGTCACGTCGGAACGGAGGTGGCCGCGCTCAGCGACATGAGCACCCTGGCGCGGCTGGAGGGCGACGGCCCTTCCGCCCTCGCCTACGGCGGCGCGATCCGGCAGGCGGCCGCGGGCCGGCACTGGGCGGGCGCCATGAGCGATCTGTACGAGGCGCGCGGGCACGCGGTGCGGGGCGACGTGCGGCAGACCCTGGGCCATATCGACCGTGCCTGGGCACAGATGGACCGGGCCGGCGAGCAGGACGAGACGGAGGCACCCTGGCTGTCCGTCGCCTCCGTGCGTCTGCGGGTGGAGTCGGGCGCCGCCGGGGCCCTGCGTGACCTCGCCGCGGCGACCGGGGACCGTCGACTGGCGCTGCGCGCGGTCGCGGCTACCCGCACTGCGCTGGGTCTGCTTCCTGCGGGGATGCACTCGACACGGATGCTGTTCCTGGTTCGGATGGCCGACGCCCATGCCTGCGCCCAGGACCCGCTCGCCGCGATCGCCATCGCCGAACCCGTACTGGACACCACCGAGGTGACCGCATCCACGCTGCTCGGCCAGGAACTCCGCGGTCTGCACAGCCGGTTGGCGACCCGACACGGCAATCGGCCGGAGATCGACGACTTCACCCGCCGGCTGGCGGCCGTCGTCCGCTGAGACACCGGGGGCGGGGCGTGTGTGGACACGCCCCGCCTTCGGTGGATCGTCTGATGATCAATCAGCTCGCGTTCAGCGTCACGTCGTCCACGACGAAGCTGGTCTGCAGATAGGCGTCCTCACTGCTGGTGAACCCGAGCGTGACCGTCTGACCGGCGAAGGCGCCGACGTCGAAGGTCTCCTGGACGTAGGAGCCCGCGGCGTCCGTGTTGGAGTACGTCGCGAGCGTCTTGGTGCCCAGCTTCACGGTGAATGTGTCGTACGCGGTCGGGTCGCCCGCCGACTCGTCTGTGTCGGTGCGCAGATGGAACGAAAGCTTGTACGCCGAGCAGCCCGGGGGAATGGTCAGTGACTGCGAGGCGGTGTCGGTGTGAGTGGATCCCCAGCCGCCGAGCCAGGCCATGTACGCGCCACTGTGCGCGGGCTTCTCCGACGTCCGGTTGCTGATCACGCCGTCGGTCTGGGTCCACGGCGCGACTCCCTCCTCGAAGCCGCCGTTGGCGACGACCTGTCGTGCCTGGCAGGTGCCGCCCCCACCGACGACGAGCGAGTACGTGGTGGCGTGCGTGGCCGAACCGGTCCCGGTCACGGTGATGGTGTACGTACCCGGCGCGGCCTGGGCCCCGGCGGAGACGGTCATGGCCGACGACGAACCCGACTGTACGGAGGCCGGGTCGAACGCGACCGTGACACCGCTCGGCGCCCCGGAGGCCGTCAGCTTCACGGTCTGCGCGGAGCCACCGGTGGTCGCCGTCGACACACTCGCGCTGACGGAGCCGCCCGGCTGGACGTTGCCGGAGACCGGCTGCACCGCGACGGAGAAGTCATCGGCCGGCGCGGTGGTGCCGACGGACGTCTTCCACACCGTATGGGCGACACCGTCGGCGCTGCGGTCGAGCGCGGTCGCGTTGATGTTGCTCGTGGTGTCGCAGGACTGGTGGTAGCAGGAGTCGTAGGACCTGCCCGCCGTGCCGCCCCACTTGGCGGCCTGCGCCGAGGACTTGGTGTCGCTCGCGCCCGTGGCGTAACCGGAAGTGGGAATGCCGCCCTGCTGGAAGGAGTAGTCGTCGGAGCGTCCCTGGCCCTCGACGTTCTCCTCCGGAGCGAGGTTCAGCGAATCCCAGTACTCCTTCATCGGGGCCGAGGCGGCCGAGTTGATGTTGTTGATGAAGTAGCCCGCGTTGGTCGAGGCGACCATGTCGAAGTTGTAGTACGCCTTGATGGCGCTGCGCTGGGCGGCGGTGAGCTGGCCGACGTAGTATTCGGAACCCTGCAGGCCCTGTTCCTCGCCGTTCCACCAGGCGAAGCGGACATGCTTGGTCATCGTCGGGTTCTGCTGCGCCAGGGCGAGCGCGTTCTCCAGCAGGGTGGCGGAACCCGAGCCGTTGTCATTGATCCCGGGGCCGGCCGCGACGCCGTCCAGGTGGGCGCCGAACATGACGGTCTGGTCGGACGGGCCGCCCGGCCAGTCGGCGATCAGGTTGTTGCCGCGGTACGTGCAGCTGGTGCAGGTCTGCTCGCTGACCGTGTAACCGGCCGCCTGCAGCTTGCCCTTCACGTAGGCGACCGAGGCCGTGTAACCGGCGCTGCCGGCGCGGCGGTTGCCGCCGTTCTGCGAGGCGATGGTGTTCAGCTGCGCCAGATGGGACTGCACATTGGCGACACTGATATCGGGCGCGCTGCCGCCCGGATTGCCGCCGTTGCCGACGGTCAGCGTGTACTGCGCGGTGTGGCTCTGGGTGCCGTCACCCTTCACCGTGAAGGTGTACGCGCCGGGCGCGGTGTTCGACGACGCGGACACGGTCATCGTCGAGGACGCTCCGGACTGCACCGACGACGGGCTGAACGACGCGGTGACACCGCTCGGTAGGCCGCTCGCCGTCAGGTTCACCGTCTGCGCACTCCCGGAGCTGACCGATGTCCGCACCGTGGCCGTCACCGAATTGCCGGGCTTCACCGAGCCGGACGCCGGGTCCAGGGACATGGTGAAGTCGTTGTTGCCGCTGGGAGTACAGGTTGGGTCGGCGCTCTGGGCGGGGACGCCGATGGCATCCCAGGCGGCCTTGGTCCGGCCGAAGAGAACACAACTGGAATCGAGGTTCTTGGCGGCGGTGAGGGTGGTCGTGCGGTAGCGCTTGTAGGTCATTCCGCTCGTCTTGAGCAGCATGCCGCCGTAGAAGACCTTGCCGGCGCTCTGGATGCCGACACCGGTGACCGAGGAGCTGTTGCACGTCGGGCTGGACGGCTTGCCGCCGCCCGGGTTCGAGCCCTCGGCCAGCAGATAGAACCAGTGGTTCAGCGGACCGGCGGCCGCGTGCTCCTCGGTGTTGGGTATGGAGGAGCTGTAGCAGTTCGGGTCGCCGGTCTGCGACGGGTTGTACATGATCCGGATCGGCCCGTTGCCGACCAGGTTGATCTTCTCGCCGACGGTGTAGTCCGGGTCGTCGTACGGGGCGGGCTCATTGGTGTACGCCTCGGTCAGGGCGCCCATGATGTCGCCGGTGGCCTCGCCGAGACCGGACTCGTTGTCGGCGCCGCCGGGCGTGTACTGGTCGATGCCATGGCCGAACTCATGGCCCACCACGTCCATCGCGCCGATCCACTGGTTGGCGTTGTTGTGGCCGATGGAGACCGAGGAGCCGTCCCAGTAGGCGTTGACGTCGTTCAGTCCGACCTTGACCGGCCAACTGCGGCCGTTGCCGTCGTGCCCGTTGCGGCCCAGCCAGTCCCGCAGCATGTTCCACTCGTGCTGCGCCGCCCACATGACATCGACGCAACCGGTCTCCTTGCTGGAGGCGCTGCCGGTGCCCCAGGAGTCGCTCGACTTGCTGAAGACACTGCCCGTGCTGTAGTCGGCGCAGCTCAGGCCGGGCCGGTTCGGGTCGCGCAGCGAGTAGCTCCCGCCCGACGCGGTGGTGTCGATGGACAGCGGCGACGGACCGTTCCACTGGCTGTTGCCGGTGCCCGCCCTGACGTCGTCGTAGCTGTCGAGCACCTTGCCGCTGCCCGCGTCGACGAAGACATGCAGATGGCTGGGGGACTTGGCGCCGCGCCCGGTGAGCACCGTCTCCCAGGCCAGCCGGGATGTCCTGCCCGTGGCGCGCACGATCAGACGGTGCGAGTCCACCCGTGTCACGGTGGTGAGTTTCTTGCGGGAGATGGTCTCGGCCGCCTTGGCGGAGACGGTCGGTGTGGTCGGCACGTTGATCCGCCGGGACATCGCCGACTGGGTGCCGCGTACTCGGCCCTCGGAGTCGGCCACCACGACGGCGTCCCCGCCGACGACCGGCAGACCACGGTAGGTGCGCTGGTATGCGACGGAGTACATGCCCTTGACCCAAGGGGTCACCATCTGCCGCTCGTACTGCTCGTCGGGCCCCTTCGCCAGGGTGTCGAGACCACTGGCGGCGGCCCGGTCGGCTGCCGACACCGCGGCCGAGAGCGCGGTCGGGGCGGGCGGAGACGGTTCGGCAGATGCTGGCTGGCCGCTGGTGACGACCAGCATTCCGGCGAGGACGGCCAGGGTTGTCCCGGCCGTCATCGGTCTGCGTTTCATCGAGGCTCCTTGAGTCGGGGGGGCCTCGATCACGGGCAGCGGCGTACGATGACGCACTTGCTGCGGCCGTCGAAGGCCGGCCCCGTCGCGCGTGTCGCCGTCGTCCCTGATCGAGCGACCGAACACTCACATGTCGTCATGGCCTCGTCAATGAACAGGGAGGGCTGCCGGGGGACTTGGCAAGTCTGGTCAAGCCGCGATGGTGGGATCGCACAACAACCCGGGCGTGCGGGGCGGTTACTCCAGGCCGGAGATCGTGAACACCGTACGAGCGGTCCGGCGGTCGATACGGTCGGCCAGCTGACGCAGCGCCGTCACCCCGCACCGCAGTGTCCCGCGTTTCACACAGCCGCGGGCGTCGTCGTCCAGCCGGTGCCACAGCGCCGGATTGGCGAGGAACACCTGGGGGTCGACCTCGACCCGGCCGCCATCCGCGTCACGGAGCACCAGACGCTGGGAGACTCCGTCCGACCAGCGAACCGATACCAGCCGGTCGGTGCGCACGAACCGTTCGCGCACCAGGCCGCGGCAGGACAGCCACCCGGCACCCGCACGGACACGTGGCGGCACCAGGACCACGAGCAGCAGGGCGGCCAGGCCCGTCCACAGCAGAGCGCGCAGCCAGGTGAGGTGACCGGCCGTCGCATCGACGGCCAGGAGCAGCCCGAGGAGCGTCACGGCGCAGTGGACCGCGAACCGCAGGTCCCCGGCCCAGCCGTGGTCGTGGGCGGTCGTATCGGGCGGAGGATGTGCTCGGCCGGTGTGCGGGCCGGGCACGGCTCGGATGTCACGTCGTCGCATGGCAGCGACGTTATGGAAGCCGGCCGGCCCGTCGGCGTCCGTTGATGAACCGCTGACGCCGTAACCGCCGGTCCTGACGGCTGCTTGACGGGCGGTGCCGCGGCAGGGCGGTATGGTCATGGGGCCGGGGCGGTCAGGGGAGAGCGGCTCAGTCCTGCTCGTCGTCCCCGTCGCCCTTGCTGTCCTGTGCCGGCTGGTCGGGGGCCGGTGCTTCGGGTCCGGTGGATGCGGTGGGACCGGTGCCCGGGGTGCCGGCCGAGCCGGAATCCGGGGAGAACAGGCTCATCCCCAGGTACACGGCTGCGAGGAAGGCGACCGTACCGGCAATGGCGCTGGCCACTCTGGGCCGACGCCTGATCGCCTCGCGGGCGCCGGTGCGCCGTCGGACCGGCACGGACCGGTCCGCCGGACGCCGTCTGTGGCCGCCGGCCTGCGGCAGGCGATATGTCGTCACGCCCTCGGCCTGCTGAGCGGAGGCAGATGCCGGGGCTGTGCCGAACGCGGGGGCAGGTGCCGGGGCATAAGGAGCACTGGGCGCTGCCTGAGGGGGCGCGGGGGCGTACATGGGCATGGGCTCCGGCTGTCCCCGCCACGCATCGTTCTGGAACCAGTCGGCGACCTGCTGGGCGCTGGGCCGGTCCTCGGGCTGCTTCGCGAGCAGCCCCAGCAGATAGGAGTCGAAGGCGGGAGACAGGTCGACTCCCCGCTGTCTGAGCGGCACGGGGGCCGTGTCGACATGCTGATAGAGCGTGGCGGTCGCAGTGTCGGAGCGGAACGGTGGCTCGCCCAGAAGGAGTTGGTAGATCACACAGCCGAGGGAGTACATGTCGGACGCCGCACCGGCCGTACGGCCCAGGGCGCGCTCCGGGGCGAGATAGAGACTGGTGCCGACGATCTGCCCCGTGGTGGTCAGCGCGGCGGAAGGGTCGTCGACGAACTGGGCGATGCCGAAGTCGCCGATTTTGACGGCCCCTTCCGCGTCCAGCATCAGGTTTCCGGGCTTGATGTCACGGTGCACGATGCCCTGCCGATGGGCGGCGGCGAGCCCCGCGGCCGCCTGGCCCGCGATCCGGGCGACCTGCTCGGCGCCGAGCCGCTCCTCGGCCGCGAGCAGATCGCCCAGGCTTCTGCCCTCGACGAGCTCCATCACGAGGTAGAAGCGGTCCTCCCAGGCCCCGAAGTCGAACACGGCCACCAGATGAGGGTGGCTCAGGCGGGCCGCGGTCTGCGCCTCCAGGCGGAACCGGGCGGTGGCCGATTCGTCCGCGTGGCCGCCGAGCAGCAGCTTCACGGCCACCGCCCTGCCGAGCACTTCGTCGGCGGCGCGCCACACCTCACCCATGCCGCCGCGGCCTATGGGGGACAACAAGCGGTACCGACCAGCTACCAGCACCTGTGCACCAATCTCGAATTGTGGGCCGCTTCGACTGCCACGGCGGCGACCCGACCGGGATCGGGGCGGGGTGGGGCGCGCGGCATGATCAGGATATCCGGCCGCCGGACCTCGACAACACGCCGAGCAGCCGAGACGGTGTCCACGGCGGCGCCGGCCGTAGCCGGGATGCAGCAGCCCGCACTGCGCCCGGCCGGCGACCGCGAGCACCGCATCGGCGTCCGGATAGGCAGTGCCCCCGGTGCGGGGCAAGGGGTGCGCCTCGTAGGCCAGGCGGACGTGGAGCGCCCCCGCGTCGTCCTCGGCGTACACCGCGACGGTACGCAGACCGGCCTCGGCGGCCGCACGCAGAATCCGTACGGCGATCTCTCCACGGTTGGCGACGAGCACGGCAGCTGAACACGCGGGCAGCGGCCCCACGCGTACGTCCGCACCGTCCCCGCATCGACGCTGACCGCCGCTTTCCTGCACGAATGGGCGGTGGAGGCGATGGCCCCGTACAAGGTCCCCGGCATCGAGCTGGTCGAAGCCTTCCCGATGACCGCCACCGGCAAGATCAGGAAGACGGAACTGGCCGAACGGGCGCGGGCCGGGGACCTGCCCCCGGGAACAGCCAGTCGTACGCGGCCTGCGCAGTGAACTCGCCCTGCCCCCGCGCGAAGAGCAGACCGGCCGCCGTGAACGCCGGATCGGAGGCCGTCGCGGCCACATAGGGAATCGCGATGCAGCGCATGCCCGCCGCACGCGCTGCGGCCGCGCCGGGCGCCGCGTCCTCCACGACGACACAGTCGGCGGGCGCCGCGCCGAGGCGGCGGGCGGCCTCCAGGAACACATCCGGTTCGGGCTTGCCGTGCGCCACCTCGTCGGCCGAGACATACGTGCTCAGATACGCGTCGAGTCCCGTGCCCGCGAGCACGGCCTCGATCGCCGCCCGGGACGAACCCGACGCCACCGCCATCCCTACGCCTTCCTGATACAGCCGCTCCACGAACTTCCGCATCTCGGGAAAGACCTCGGTCGACGATCGCGCCAGCTCCAGATACAGGGCGTCCTGACCCGCCACCAGTTCGTCGACGGGCGCCTCGATCCCGTACTCGGCGCGCAGGGCCGCGAGCGTCTCGCGGACACCGATCCCGATGAAGCGGGTGTGGTGCTCCCAGGTGAAGCCGGGCGCGCCGTACCGTTCCAGAAGGCGGCGCGCCGCCTCGTAATAGTTCGGCTCGCTGTCCACCAGTGTGGCGTCGAGATCGAAGACGAGGGTGGGGTCGGGGATGCGCCGGGAGCTCATGCCATCCAGCATGCCAAGACGGTGATCACTTCGGGCTGCCGGCGGCCGTGCGGCCCACCGATTCGACCAGCGGCAGCAGCCGGTGCGGCACCCGCTCGCGCAGCGCCACCTCGGTACGCGTTCTGACCACACCGGGCAGTTGGATCAGCTGCTGGATCACATCCTCCAGATGTCCGTTGTCGCGGGCCACCACCCGGGCCAGCAGATCGCCGCCGCCCGTGGTCGAGAAGGCCTCGACGATCTCCGGCACCGGGGCGAGCGCCTCACCGACCTCGTCCAGATGCCCCTGGGTGACTTCCAGATGAACGAAGGCCAGCACCGGGTGACCCAGCGCGGCGGGGGACAGGACCGGGCCGGTACCGGTGATCACACCGTCCCGCTCCAGCCGGTCGATACGGGCCTGGAGGGTGCCCCGGGCGACGGAGAGGATGCGTGCGTACTCGCGGACGCTGGTACGCGGCTGCTCGATGAGCAGTCGCAGGATGCGGGTGTCGAGGGCGTCCACCGCCATGGTCCGTTGGTCTCTTCCTGGTAGGCCGATCCGGGCTGCGACTGTACCAATGGCCCGGCAGCGGTCCCGTCGGAGTGATCCGACGCACCCTCACTCGCATCTCATACCCGTAGTCCTATGGAGCTACAAAAAAGGTTCACACCCCGGTGGGACGCGGATTACGAGGCCCCCTCCATAGCTTCTGTACCCGATGCAGTGCAGCAATCCGGTACGGAAGGAACAACCTGCCATGTCGTCCCATCCGCGCAGAAACCGCCTGCGTCGCGGCCTGCTTGCCGCGCCGCACGTCATGGCCGATCCCGTACGCCGCTTCCTCTCCTTCGACGGCCGTGACGGGGGCCGCGGCGTCGAGATCTTCGGCGACCTGTCCCACGCCGAACGGATCGCGGTGCCGGTCCCCGGCGCGGGCATCGGCGTCGATCGCTACTGGCGGCTGCGGAACGGCGCGTTCGCACTCCACGGCGAGTTGGGCGAGCGGTCGGCCATCGTCGCCTGGCTCGGATACGAAACGCCGACGACGGTGAACCCGACGTCGGTGACCTTGGGGCAGGCCGACGAGGCGGCCCCCGAACTGCCCGACTTAATAGGGGAGTTGATAGGGCTGAAACCTGCGGCCCGGACCTTCCTCGTCTGTCACTCCTACGGTTCTGTCGTCCGCGCCCGCGCCGCGCACGGACTACGGGAGGCAGACAT
Organism: Streptomyces sp. NBC_01224; assembly: GCF_036002945.1. Classification (NCBI taxonomy): domain Bacteria; kingdom Bacillati; phylum Actinomycetota; class Actinomycetes; order Kitasatosporales; family Streptomycetaceae; genus Streptomyces; species Streptomyces sp. NBC_01224. The sequence continues at coordinate 7,990,324 of NZ_CP108529.1, forward strand.
CGTCCTGTGCGGGAGCCCCGGCACCGGCTACGGAAACGCCGCCGACCTGCACACCCCGGCCACCGTCCGGGCGGGCCGCGGCAGCGACGACTGGATCGCCGATGTGCCGCACATGAAGCTCCAACTGCCCTTTGTGGAAATCGGGTCCGCAACAGACCCGGTCTCGCCCGAGTCCGGCGCCGAGATCTTCGCGGCGGGCGACGGCGGTCACAGAGACGACTACCTCAAGCCCGGTTCCTCACCGCTGAAGAACATCGCCCGGATCGTGGCCGGAACGGCCATGCCCGCAGAGCCCTCGGGAGAGCGTCATGCGTGACTTCGTCCGGCGGATCGACTCCGCCACGCCTGCCGAGCGTGACCGCGCGATCGACGCCCTGCGCGCCATCGCCATCCTCGGCGTGGTTCTCGGCCACTGGCTGGTGACGGCACTGGTTGTCGACAGCGGCACCATGCACGGCTCCAGCCCGCTCCAGTACATGCCCCAATTCACCCCGGTCTCCTGGGTGTTCCAGACCCTTGCCGTCTTCTTCCTGGTCGGCGGACAGGTCGGCGCAAAGAGTTACGCCTCCGCCCGTGCCCGTGGTGAGAACTACGGCCGGTGGCTCCGTACGCGGATGACCCGGCTGCTGCGGCCGGTGCTCGTCGTGCTGGTCGTATGGACCGTGGCGGCGTGCACGATGCTCGCCTCCGGGGCGGACCAGGACACCGTGCGCGCGCTGTGCAAGCTCGTGTGGTCCCCGCTCTGGTTCCTGGTGGTCTTCGCGGCGCTGACGGCAGCGACCCCGCTGGTGGCGAAGCTGCATCCGCTGTGGCCGTTCGCCGTCGTGCTGATCACCGACCTCTACCGGTTCGGCCTGGACGCGCCCGGCGGGTTCACCTCGGTCAACGTGGTTGCCGGCTGGCTGGTTCCGTACTGCCTGGGCGCGGCCTGGGCCCGGGGCGACCTGCACAGTCGCAGGACCGGCTGGACGCTGCTGCTCGGCGGAGCCGCCGCCACCGCCGGACTCGTCCTCTGCGCCGGCTACCCGGCAGCCATGGTCGGGGTGCCCGGCCTGGCGATCTCCAACCTCGACCCGCCGACCCTCGCCGTGGTCACCTTCGGCCTCGCGCAGTGCGGAGCGGCGCTGCTGCTGCTCGGCCCGCTGCGTCGGGTGCTGCAACGCCCGGCCGTCTGGGCAGTGGTGGCGACGGTGAACCTCTCCGCGATGACGATTTTCCTGTGGCACCAGACCGCGATGATCGCGGTCACCGCGACCGGCCTGTTGGCGGGCGGGACCCTGCCGGGCCTGCACACCGTCCCCGAGACCCCCGGTTGGGTTCTCGCCCGGCTGTCCTGGCTGCCCGTGTTCGCCGTGGCGCTGCTCATCTGCTGGGTGGCGTTCCGCGGTTACGAGCAGCGGCGGCCGCGAAACCAGAGCATGGTCGTCCGCAAGGGGCGTCCCGCCCGGTCGGCGGAGGCGCGGCGCGCTTAGGGTGAGTTCCGTGAAGCGGGGGAACACGGTGAGGCGGTGGGCGGAGGCCCTGCGGGCGTTGCCCCGTACCCTGCGCGAAGATCTGGTGACGTCGGCGGCCGACCCGGCCCCGTATGGGCGGCGGCCGCGCTGGCTGGAGTGGCGCCCGGCTCTCGTGGTGCCGTTGGCGATGTTCGCGTTGGGCATTCTCATCTCCAACACGAACCAGTACGCCTTCGGGTACGGGATGGGCATACAGCTCGCCATTCTGTTCGCCGGCATCCAGTCGGCCGCGATCGTCGTCGCACTGTTCCGTCCCATCCCGGCCTGGTGGGTGTCGATGTTCGTCACGGTCGTGATCACCCCCTTCGCCAAGGCCGCCGGTCCCGGCGGCATGATGTTCCCCTGGAGCAGAGCCGGGATCGCGTGGAGCGGAGCCGGGATCGCGCTGCAGGCCGGGATGCTGTTCCTGCTCGCGCTGCGGGTCCGGCCCCGGATCGCCGCCGAGACGCTGACGATCAGTGTCGTGGTGGGAATTGCCTGCGGTGCGGCCGCTCCCTGGGGCCGGAGCAACGACGTCCACCTCGCCGTCGCAGTTCTCGTCGTCGCCGTGGTGGTCGGCGCCGCGCTGCGTGGCATCGGGGTGGCGCGTACCCAGCTGGTCGCGCAGGAGGAACTCACCGCCGAGGAGCGCTCCCGGCGCACTCTTCTGGAGGAGCGCAACCGGATCGCCCGCGAGCTGCACGACGTGGTCGCCCACCACATGTCGGTCATCTCCATCCAGGCGCAGGTCGCCCCGCACCTGGTCGAGAACCCGTCCGACGAGCTCAAGGAGAACCTCGCGGGCATCCGCGAGAATGCGGTCGGCGCGCTCACCGAACTGCGCAGGGTCCTCGGCGTACTGCGCTCCGAGGACCCCCTGCCGCAGGCGACGAGGCACGCCCCGCAGCCCACCCTCGACCGGCTGGACGATCTGATCGACAACGCGCGCGGCGCCGGGCTCTCGGTCACCGCCGAGACCACCGGGGAGCCGCATCCGCTGTCGCCGGGCGTCGAGCTGTCGGCGTTCCGCATCGTGCAGGAGGCGCTCAGCAACGCGATGCGTTACGCACCGGGCGCAAAGGTGCGGGTGGAGATCGGCCACCACCCGTCGGCTGTCACGGTCCGGGTCACCAACACCCCGCCGGAGCGGCCCGCCCCGCCCTCGCTCGGCGCGGGCCACGGTCTGCTCGGCATGCGCGAGCGCACCGCGATGCTGGGAGGTGAACTCGCCACCGGAGCCACCCCTGACGGCGGCTACGAAGTGACTGCGACGCTGCCCACTCAGCCCCCTGCCCCTCACGCATGACTTCCCGCCCCGTCGGCGCGGGAAGTCATGCGTCCACGCGATGGCCACACAGCGCCGGGGTGCCGCGGGTGGCGTTCGGTCCCATTTCGATCCGTTGGCCTACCTATGGTGTGCTTGGGCGGTCAATTGCTAGGCCATTGGCCCAATGATTTTCCTCTCGTTTGAGCCATGGGCTGCAAAGATGTTGTGATGTACCCGTCGATGGCGCTGCGGATCCCCGCGGCGCCTTTTTCATGCCGGTGTGCAGGGCCGGTGTGCAGGAGCGGGAGCATGCCGTGCTGAAGAGGATGTTCGTTTCCCCGGACCCGGGCCGACTGCGGCTGCGCAGCGGTCTCCGGGCCGTCCTCGGCATCGGGCTGGCCGTCGTGGTGTGCGCTCTGGCCGGTCACTCGCTTGTCGCGGCCGTCACCGGCGGGCTTGCCGCGCTGCTGGCCCTGTTCACGGTGCTGGACGCCACGGTGCGCGATCAGGCGATCACCACCGCCCTGCTGCCCGCCGCCGGTTTCCCCGTGCTCGCCCTTGCTGCCGGGCTTCACGATCATCCATTGGCACGGGACGCGGCCTTTCTCGCGGTCATGGGTCTGGGCGTGTACGCCCGACGATGGGGGCCGCGCGGCCACTCACTGGGCATGTTCGCCTTCATGGCCTTCTTCACCACGCAGTTCCTCCACACGCTGCCCGGGCAGTTGCCAGAGCTGTACTCCGCGGTCGCCCTCTCCTTGCTCGCCTCGTCGACCGTCCGCTTCGGGCTGTGGTGCTACGAGCGCCGGCTGCCCGCTGCCGCCGTACCCACCCCGGCGACCGGCAGGGGGCTGGCCCGCGTGACCACGCGCCAGGCGATTCAGGCGACCGTCGGCGGAGCCCTCGCGCTCACGGCGGGGCTGCTCCTCTCCGAGCAGCGCTGGTACTGGGCCGTGGGCGCCACATGGTGGGTCTTCGTGAACACCGCCTCGCGCGGCGAGACGCTGGTACGGGGCTTCCGCAGGGTCCTGGGAACACTGATCGGCATCCCCATCGGCCTGGCCGTCGTCGTTCCGCTGCACGGTGCTGCCGTGCCCAGCGCGGTCGTCGTCGCGATCGGCGTCTTCGGGATCTTCTACACCGCTGCCGTCTCGTACACCTGGATGGTGTTCTCCGTGACGGTGATGGCGGGGACGCTCTACGGACTCCTCGGCGTGCTGGACCCGGCCCTGCTCATGCTGCGGCTCACCGAGACCGGTGCCGGAGCGCTCGGTGCGATGCTCGCGGTGCTCCTCGTGCTGCCGGTCACCACACACGCCACGACCGACGCATGGATCCAGCGGGCCCTGCGCTGCGTGCACGCCTGCACCGCGGAAGCCGCAGCGCGACTCTCCGGCTCGACAACCGCCGGCCCGGCGACCCGCATCGCCGAGCTGGAGGCGCTCCTCGGGCGGGTGCGGCTGTCCCTGGCCCCGCTGGTGCATCCGCTGAGCCCACTGCGCGCCCGAAAGGCCCGCGCAGGACAGGTGCTCGCTCTGCTGGACACATGCGCACGCGAGGTGCGCGGACTGGCCTCCGTCGCTGCGGACCCGGAAGCGTCCCACGACGCCCGCCTCGCTGCTGCCTGCTGGCGCGTCGAAGCCTCCGTGGAGGCGTTGACGGCCCCGGATCGGCCGCAGCGGGCGGGCGTGCCGGGCATCCCGCCGCACCAGACCGGCGCAGAGCCCGCGCTCGCCCACCTGCACGGTCTGGAGCGGGCACTCGCCGAGCTGGCCGCCCCGCTGCACAGCGATCCGCGCGCCCCGTTGATCGGTGTGTGAAGCGCCCCCGCGGAGCCGGCCGGCAACCCGAGACCTTGGTCTAGACCTCGATGGGTCGACTGCTACCGTCGCCCCGGAAGATCACGACGCCACGAACGGTCGTGCTCAGTCGGCGGAGAGGGGCAGTGCGGTGACAAGCAGTGCGGTGGGCAGCGGCAACGGCGCGGGACGGGCATTCATCGGGTCGTTCACCTCGGCGGGCGGGCGGGGTATCACCGCCGCCGCCGTGGATCAGGAGACCGGGGCCCTGACCGTCCTAGGCTCGACGGACACCGTTCCCGATCCCTCGTATCTCGTCCTGGGGCGCGGGCCGGGTCCGGGTGGCAGGGCGCTCTACACGGTCAGTGAGACCGAGCACGGTGCGGCCGCCGCACTCGACATCACCGGCGATGTGCCGCGGCCGGTCGGCGAGATCCGACCGGTGGAAGGCGCTGGTCCGACCCATCTCGCGCTCGCGGGCGGTCATCTGCTCACCGCCAATTACGGCTCCGGCAGCGTCACCGCTCTGTCGGTGCGGGAGGATGGTTCCCTCGGCGCCGTCACCGCCGTGCTCAGGCACGAGGGCAGCGGTCCGGACGCCGACCGTCAGCGGGGCCCGCACGCACACCAGGTGCTGCCGGACCCGTCGGGGAACTGGGTGCTCAGTGTTGACCTCGGGACCGACTCCATACGGATCTGCTCGCTCGACACGATCACCGGGGTGTTGCGGCTGCACGGCGAGACGGCCCTGCGGCCGGGCACGGGCCCGCGCCACCTGGCCTTCCACCCTGCGGGCAGTCACACCTACGTCCTGAACGAACTCGAACCGACCGTCACCATATGCAGGTGGGACGCGGCCGCGGGAGTCCTGGAACCGGTCGCTGAGACGTCCGTGCTGCCCGAGGAATCGGCGCGTGGCGGGGACACGGCGACCTACCCGTCCGAGGTGGTCGTCTCGCACGACGGACGGTTCCTCTGGACGGCCAACCGGGGGCACGACAGCATCTCCGTTCTCGCGCTCGACGGAACGGGCGAGAAGGCGACGCTGGTCACGACCGTGGGCTGCGGCGGGCACTGGCCGCGCGATCTCGCGCTCGATCCCACCGGCCGATGGCTGTACGCGGCCAATGAGCGGTCCGGGAACGTCAGCTGGTTCGCCGTCGACCCGGCGACCGGCATCCCGCGCCGCGCGGGCTCGCTGAAGGCCCCTGCCGCGTCCTGCGTGATCTTCGCCTGACATCACGCCACGCACAGCCGAATCGCCGGGCGGACAGAAAGATCAAGCCCGCCCGGCGATCGATGACAGACCGATGCCGGGCGTGCCCGGCATCGGTTCAGTGCGTCTGAGCACCCTGCGGCGTCGCCGGCGTGATACCGAGCGCCGTCGTGTACATCGACAGCACGAGCTTGCCGATCGCCGGATATGCGCCGAGCGGCTCGGCCGTCGCGCAGCCCGCCTCCTTCGCGGCGGCGTCCAGCAGCCCTTCGGCCACCTCGGGGCCGACGAGGTACGGAGCCAGCGCGAGCTGCACCGAGCCGGAGCTCGTGAGCTGCTCTGCGATCGACGCGACGGAACCCTCCACATCGAGTGCGGCGGCCATCACCGGTACCGCGAGCCGGGCAGCCAGCAGCATGCCGGTGATCCCGGCGGCCTGCACGGCCTCCTCGCCACCCACCGTGGCCAGCACGATGCCGTCGGCGGCCGTGGCCACCGTGAAGAGCCTGGCACGGTCGGCGCGGGCCAGACCGGCCTCGGAGAGGCGTACGTGCAGCGCCTCGGCGAGCAGCGGGTGCGGGCCGAGTACATCGGTCAGCTCGACCTGCGTACCGCTGTCCATCACGGCCTGCCGTATCCGCCGGATCAGGGCGCTGTCCGGCCCCGCGAGCAGCGGCACCACGACGGCGGACGGACCCTCGGGCTCGGCGACCTCGCGGCCCGCGGCCTGCGCCTGCTCGAAGCGCGCGATGCGCTCGGCGGCGCTGTGGGTGAGTACGGACGAGAGCTTCGGGTACTCGGCATCGTCGCCGTCGAGATAGCCGATCCGGGCATTGAGGCCGGGCAGCTCGGAACGGGCGATGCTGATCACCTCTTCGGCCAGGCTGCGCGTGGCCGAAGAGGGGGTACCGGGAACGGCGAGAACGAGCGCGGCAGCGCCCTCAGGTGCGACCACGGGCTCCGGGCGGCGGTGCCGTCCGGACTGGCGAGGTCGCGGCATTCGTACAGGCAGGCCGGAAGCGGGCCCAGTGGGGGTGCTCATGGCGCCGCATGCTACTGGTTTTGGGTGCCCCTCTGTTCGGGGAGGGCCCGGCCGGGTGTTATCTGTCCGCTTTTATCCGATGAGAGGCTTACCGGCTGACTGTCCCGCTCTGTCGGTGCCTATCCGGGCTCCTGCTCAGGCCCATGACCGGGTACGCAGAGCAACGTCGGATGGCGGGGCAGTCGCAGATCCCCGGCGGCCAACGCCTGAGCGATGGACAGTGCACCGGTCAGCGGATCACCCGAACCGGGGACCGTCCGTGCCTGCGGGAGCTGCCGGGACAGTTCCTCTCGCAGCGGTACGAGCAGTGGATCACCCATCCGGAACAAGCCGCCCGTCAGGGCCACTTCGCACGGTTCGTTGTCGGCCCCGGCCTTCGGACACACCGCCGCGGCCGCCTCCGCGATATGTCCGGCGGCCTCGCGCAGAATGCCCGCGGCGACCGGATCATGCCCGGCGCACGCGGCGACCTCGGGCGCGAACGAGGCCAGCACGGCAGGCCGGTCGGTGCGCGGATACAGCAGTCCCGGCAGCTCCGGCGCCGGCCCGAACACCGCCTCCAGCCGGGCCAGCAGTGCGGCGGATCCACCGCGCCGCCCGTCATGGGCGCGCATGGCCGCATCGAGCCCGGCCCGCCCGATCCACGCGCCGCCCCCACTGTCACCCAGCAGATGACCCCAGCCGTCGGCCCGGCGCCAGCTCGTCAGATCCGTGCCCAGCGCGATCATGCCCGTGCCGCCCGCGACGACCGCCCCCGGGCGCTGACCGACCGCACCCGCGTAAGCGGTCACCGCGTCGGCGGCGAGAGCCAGCCGACGCATCCCGAGCGCGCTCTCCAGGGCCGAAGGCAGCTCGGCGCGCAACTGTCCGCCGAGCGTCGCCATACCGGCGGCGCCGATCGCCACGGCGGCGATCCCGGCGTCGTCACCGCTGCCGTGCTGCTCCAGCAGCCGGCGGGCGGCGGGCAGCAGTTGCTCCAGAAGATGGCCCGCATCGATCCCCGCAGGCCCGGTGCGTACCGGCTCGGCGCAGACGGTCGTGCCCACCGGGGCGGACATGCCGACGTTGCTCAGCGCCACCCGCAATCCGGAACCGCCCGAGTCCACGCCGAGCACGAACGGCCCCGGCGTACCCGTCGCGCCGGCCGATGCGTCCGTCTCCGTCCGCGCCGTCACGACAGCCTCCACCGGGCGCAACGAGCACCGCCGCTTTCCGGCGAACGCCTGTGTGACCTCATGGACCGGCTCCAGACAGAGAAGAGGTGAGAAGAGGAATGACGGCGGCAGCCTATCCCGAGTCCCGGATGCGGGACTTCGGGGCGCAGGAGACCGGCTGCGGAAGCCGCCATAGCGGCGAGGAGCGGGTCCAGTACGCCGGTAGAGTGATGCTTCGTGGCACCACGACCGTTGAATGAAGTAGTCGAGCCCGGCTGGGCCGAGGCGCTGGCCCCTGTGGCCGGACGCATCGCCGCGATGGGCGATTTCCTCCGTGCGGAGGTCGCGGCCGGCCGCACTTATCTGCCGGCCGGCGCGAACGTTCTGCGCGCATTCCAGCAACCCTTTGACGAGGTACGTGTCCTGATCGTCGGTCAGGACCCCTACCCGACACCCGGGATGGCCATGGGGCTGAGTTTCTCCGTGGCCCCCGAGGTGCGTCAGCTGCCCGGCAGTCTGGAGAACATCTTCCGGGAGCTGCACACGGACCTGGGGCTCCCGCGACCGTCCAACGGCGATCTGACGCCCTGGACGCGCCAAGGCGTGCTGCTGCTGAACAGGGCGCTGACCACGGCGCCCCGCAAACCGGGCGCGCATCGCGGCAAGGGCTGGGAAGAAGTGACCGAGCAGGCCATCCGGGCCCTGGCGGCGCGTGGCAAGCCCCTGGTGTCAGTGCTGTGGGGGCGCGACGCCCGTAATCTGCGGCCGTTCCTCGACGGCTTCCCGGCGATCGAGTCCGCGCACCCCTCGCCGATGTCGGCGGACCGCGGCTTCTTCGGCTCGCGCCCGTTCAGCCGCACCAATGAACTCCTGCTCCGCCAGGGGGCTCAGCCGGTGGACTGGCAGCTGCCGTGAGCCGAAGCCGCCGCCGGTGCGGGACCGGCGGCGAAGCTCCCGCTGACGACCACACCGGTCAAGTGCTGATGACCGCCGCCCGGACGCACAGGACGTCCGGCAGGTGTGAGGCGAGCTGCTGCCAGCTGTCCCCGTCGTCCGCGCTCGCATACACCTCGCCGTTGCGATTGCCGAAGTAGACGCCCGCGGGGTCGGCGTCGTCCGTACACAGCGCATCGCGCAGCACCGTGCCGTAATGCGTCTCCTCGGGCAGGCCCGCCGAAAGAGGCTCCCAGGTGCTGCCCGCGTCGCCCGTGCGGAAGACCCGGCAGCGGTGCTCGGCCGGCACGCGGTCGGCGTCGGCGTTGATCGGGAAGAGGTACGCCGTGTCCGCGCGGTGCGGGTGCGCCGCTGCGGCGAATCCGAAATCGGAGGGCAGGCCCCGGCCGATGTCCGTCCAGTTGTCCCCGGAGTCGTCGCTCCGGAACACTCCCCAGTGGTTCTGGAGGTAGAGCCGGTCGGGATCGACCGCGTCCCGGGCCACCTTGTGGACGCACTGACCGAACTCCGGATCCGGGTCGGGGAGGAAGACCGCCGACACTCCCTTGTTCGACGGAGCCCAGCTCGCACCGCCGTCCTTGGTGCGGAACACCCCGGCCGTGGAGACCGCGACCGTCACGGCCCGGGCATCCCTGGGGTCCGTGAGGATCGTGTGCAGACCCTCACCGCCCCCGCCCGGCACCCACTTCGAACGCGTCGGATGCTCCCACAGCGGGCGGACCAGCTCGAAGGACACCCCGCCGTCCTGAGACCGGAACAGCGCCGCCGGCTCGGTCCCCGCGTACACGACATCGGGCGCCTCGGGGCCCGCCGGGTGGAGCTGCCAGACCCGCTCCAGCGATGCCTCGGTGAACTGAGGGAACTTCACGGCCGGTTGCTGTGGTTCGACCCAGGTGCTGCCCAGGTCGTCGGAGCGGAAGACCGAGGGGCCCCAGTGCGCGCTGTCCCCGCCGACCAGCAGTCGGGGGACCTGCCTGCGGGTGTCGATGGCGATCGAATAGATCGCCTGGGCATTGAAATGCGGGCCGTCGAACTCCCACGTGCGACCGCGCCTGCGGCCGATGAAGAGTCCCTTGCGGGTGCCCACGGTGAGTAGTACGTCGGTCATGGCCGAACCTCCCGAAACGCCGTTGTGTCGGATACGGGCCAGTCTGCACCCCACCACTGACAGTGACCCGCAGGGCAGCTCCGGTCACCCGGGCCCTGTTGCTTCCACGGCCGGCGAAGGTACGGTGCAGCACGTATGGAAAGCGCTTGCCGCAGCCGCCGACGCAGAGAGACCGAGGAGTAGCCGTGCCGACCTTCGAGGGGCTGCCCGGTGCCGTCGCCGTTTCCCACCTGCGGGTCTACGACTGGCCCACCGCGGACGGCCTGCGCGGCGGGACGCCCCATCTCCACCTCACCTGCTCCGAGGGGTATGTGGTGGTCGGGGGCACGGGCTCGGTGCAGACCCTCACCGCGTCGGGGTTCCGGCAGACGCCGCTGGCTCCGGGTGCCCTGGTCTGGTTCACGCCGGGCACGATCCACCGCCTGGTCAACGAGGACGGGTTGCGCATCGTCGTCCTCATGGAGAACAGCGGGCTGCCCGAGGCCGGTGACGCCGTACTCACTCTGCCGCCCCGCCGCCTCGCGGACCCCGACGCCTACCGGGCGGCGGTCGTCCTTCCCGTCGACGGCTCCGAAGAGGAACAGGAGCGGGCCGCCCGCGCCCGCCGTGATCTCGCCGTCGAGGGTTTTCTCGCGCTGCGCCGGGCGACCGAGGCGGGTGACCCCGAACCGCTCGCCGACTTCCACCGGGCCGCCGCCGCACTCGTACGCCCGAGGGCCGAGGACTGGCGGGGGCGCTGGCAGAAGGGGGCCGCCGCCGCGTCCGAGGTGACCGGCGGACAGCTCGACGCTCTGGCGCGCGGTGACAGCGGATACCTCGCCGACGCCTGTGTGCACGCCGAACAGCCCTCCGGGTACGGAAAGTTCGGCATGTGCGGCCGTCTGGACGTCTACCGCGGCTGATCGGCCCCGGCGATGCCGGCCCCGGCGGAGCGCGTCAGGACCCGGGTCGTGCTGCCGTCGTCCTCCACCGTGTCCCGGACGTGCCGGAAGCCGATCCGGCCCAGCAGCGCCAGCGACGCCGCGTTCTCGGCGGCCACCGTCGCATGCACCTCGGTGAGCCCGAGGACGTCCAACCCGTACGAAGTCAGTGTCTGCGCGATCTCGGTGCCGAACCCCTGTCCCCATGCGGCCGGAGCCAGGGCGTAGACGATCTCGTGGCCGTCCACATCCGGGGACGGGGACGGCTTGATCTCAGCATGGCCGACCAGACGGCCGCCTTGTCGCACGGCCCATACGTCGAAGAGCTGCTGTGCGTACACCTTGCTGAAGATCCGCCCGAACAGGTCGCGGCCCTCGGCCTCGGTACAGGGTCCGTCACCCATCCACCGGGACACCCGGGCATCCTGGAAGAGCGCCACGAAGCCGTCCTCGTCCGCGGGTGTGTACGGCTCCAGGAGCAGCCGCCCGGTGTGCAGGGTGGGGGTCGTCATGACGGGGGACGGTACGCGGCTCCCGTCCGGCCCGCAACGGAATAGGAGCGCAGGTCGGACCGGTGAGCGGGGTGCGGGCAGGAGGGATCAGCGGCTGGGCTCCGCGGTGCTGCTGCGCACCACCAGCTTGGTGGCCAGATCGACCCGGGTGGTCGCGGGCCGGGCGCCCCGGCGGAGGTCGAGGACCAGGCGGGCGGCGGTCTCGGCCATCTCTATGAGCGGCTGACGCACCGTGGTGAGCGGTGGTCCGATCCACCGGGTGAGGGGCAGATCGTCGAACCCGACGACGCTCAGGTCCTCCGGGATGCGCAGCCCCAGTTCGCGGGCGGCCTCGTAGATACCGAGGGCCTGGAGATCATTGCCCGCGAACAAGGCGGTGGGCGGGTCGGGCAGTTGCAGGAGTTCGAGGCTCGCCGCGTAGCCGGCCTCGTGGTGGAACTCGCCCTCCCGGATCAGTTCCGGATCGAAGGGCAGGCCCGCGGTCTCCAGTGCGGCCCGGTAGCCGTCGACGCGGGCGCGGCTGCACATCATGCGGGACGGGCCGCTCACGACGCCGATCCGGCGGTGTCCGAGACCGGTCAGATGGCGGGTGGCTGCCAGCCCGCCTTGCCAGTTGGTGGTCCCGACCGACGGCACGTCGTCACCCGGGTCGCCCGCCGGGTCGACCACGGCGTACGGGATGTTGCGACTGGTCAGCTGGGCACGCTGGGTGGCCGTCAGGTCGGAGAGCACCAGGATCACCCCGACCGGCCGACGGGCCAGTACACCGTCCACCCAGGTCTGGCCGGGGGTCAGTCGGCCGGCGCTCTCGGAGAGCACGAGGCTCAGCCCTTCCTCCCGGGCGACGTTCTCGACGCCTCTGACGACCTCCATGGCCCAGGAACTGTCCAGCTCGTGAAAGACGAGGTCGATCAGCTGGGACTGCGCCGTGGAGCCACGCCTGCGGCGGTAGCCGTGCAGCAGAAGCAGCTCCTCAACCCTGGTACGGGTAGCCGGGGCGACGTCGGCGCGTCCGTTCAGCACCTTCGAAACTGTCGGAGCCGAGACTCCGGCGGCCCGGGCGATTTCCGCCAGCGTGGCGTTGCCTTCCGGCGACTCGCCGATCGGCGTCTTCTCCTGTTGGGGATGGACCTTTGCGGGGCTCATGCAGGAATCGTAGCCTCCCGCCGCCTCAATCGGGTGCGTCGGTCCTGCTCGGTGAATACCTCGCCGCACCTCTTGACGTGCCCGAAACGCGACCGTACGGTTCCGGCAACATTCGAGCGAATCTCCGAAACATTCGACAGAGGTGCGGTCATGCGGTCGGGCATTTTCACTCACGGTACGCAAACAGCGAGATGGACCGCGGCAGGTGCAGCCATGGTCATGGCTGGGCTGCTGACCGGTTGCGGTTCCGGCGGGAACGGCGGCAGCGACGGCGGAACGATCACCGCCTACGTGTACGGAGACGACGCGGTCAAGGTCCAGCAGGCCGCGGTGAACGACTTCAACAAGACCTCCAAGGTCAAGGTCAAGCTGGTGTCGGTCCCCGGCACCGACTACGTGAACAAGCTCCGCAGCTCCATGGGCTCGCCCAGCGCTCCGGATGTCTTCTTCAACTGGGGCGGCGGCTCGATCAAGCCGTACGTCGATGCGAAGCAGCTGGTCGACCTCACGTCGACGGTCAACAGCACCCCTGAGCTCAAGGACGGATTCCTTCCGTCGATCATGATGGCGGGCGGCCTCGACGGGAAGATCTACGGGGTGCCGATGCGCGGCATGCAGCCTGTGATGCTCTTCTACAACAAGACCCTCTTCGCCGAGAACAAGGTGGCGGCTCCCAAGACCTGGGAGGACCTGCAGAACGCCATCACCACCTTCAAGGCCAAGGGCATCACGCCGTTCGCACTCGGCGGCTCCGACAAGTGGCCCGAGCTGATGTGGATGGAGTACCTGCTCGACCGGATCGGTGGTCCCGAGGTCTTCAAGAAGATCCAGAACGGCGACAGCGCCGCCTGGGGCGACGCGGCCGTGCTCAAGGCGGCCCAGACCGTCAAGCAGCTCGTCGACCAGGGTGCCTTCGGCAAGAACTTCAACTCCGTCGACTACGGCAACGGTGGCGCGCCCACGCTCCTCAACAAGGGCAAGGCCGCCATGCACCTCATGGGCTCCTGGGAGTACTCGACCCAGCTGGGCAAGGCGCCCGAGTTCGCCAAGAAGGACCTCGGCTGGACCGCTTTCCCGACCGTGGCCGACGGCGTCGGCGACGCCGCGGACGTGGTGGGCAACCCCACCAACTACTGGTCCATCAACGCCCGTACGGAGCACAAGGACGCCGCGATCGCCTTCCTGAAGGTGATGGCGTCCGAGAAGTACGCCAAGGCCCTGGTCGACAACGGCGAAATCCCCACCACCTCCAACGCGGCCTCGATGTTCAGCACGTCGCCCAACCCGCAGTTCGCCAACGACCAGTACAGCCTGGTCCAGAAGGCGCCCAGCTTCACGCTCTCGTGGGACCAGGCACTGGAGTCCCAGTACGCCACCCCGCTGCTCACCGAGATCAGCAAGCTGTTCGCCGGCAAGTCCACACCCGAGCAGTTCGTCGCAGCGATGAAGGCCGTCAAGTAGGCATGTCCCACCACACTCCGCACCTGAAGACGCGTGGGGGCGGGAAGACGGCCGTCAGCAACGTCGGCCGTCCTCCGGTCAGCTGGGCTCTGCCCGGCATCCTCTTCTTCGCCGTCTTCGCGATCGTCCCGCTGGCGATCGCCGTCTATCTCTCCTTCTGCCGCTGGGACGGGCTGAACTCCCCGACCCCGGCAGGCCTGGACAACTGGACTCGGCTGTTCAAGGATCCGGAATTCCGCCAGGCCGCCTGGCTGAGCCTTCTGCTGACCACCGTCAGCTGGGCCTTCCAGACCCCCGTGGCACTGCTCCTCGGTGTCTGGGCGGCGGGCCGGCAGCGCAGCAGGGCCGTGCTCTCCGCGGTCTTCTTCGTCCCGCTGCTGCTCTCCACCACCGCCATCGCCATGCTCTTCCACGCCCTGCTGGACCCCAACTTCGGCGTGATCAAGGAGATAGGGCCCTGGTTCGGGATCGACCCGAACATCATGGGATCCTCCACCGGCGCCCTGCTCACCGTGGCGTTCGTCGGCGGCTGGCAGTTCATGCCGTTCCACACCTTGATCTACCAGGGCGGTGCGCGGCAGATCCCCGAGGTGCTCTACCAGGCGGCCGAAATGGACGGCGCCGGGATGTTCCGGCAGTTCTTCCACATCACGCTGCCGCAGCTGCGCCACACCATCACGACCTCGTCGGTTCTGATGATCGTCGGCTCGCTGACGTACTTCGACACCGTGCTGATCATGACCAAGGGCGGTCCCGGCACGGACACCACGGTTCTGCCGTATCTGATGTACCGGACCGGCTTCCAGACCTACGACCTCGGCTATGCCGCGGCGATCGCCACGGCCCTGGTCGTGGTCGCCACCGCCCTGTCGCTGATCCTGGTCCGCTTCAGCGGTTTCGGGAACATGCGGTCCACCCGGGAAGGTATGTGACGAGATGTCAATCGACACCCGCCCCGAGGCGCCGGCCATGTCGCCCGCGGTCCGACACCATGGGGCAGCCGCAGGCCGCCGCAAGCGCTGGGGCAACCCACTGGCCGGTCTGGGCTCGCTGGTCTGGCTCATCATCGTGGTCGTACCGCTCTACACCCTGATTTCCTCGTCGCTGATGCACCAGGACGAGTCGCTCAACGGCGACCCGCTGGCCTTCCCCACGCATCCGACGCTCGACAACTACAACACCGTGCTGCACAGCGGCTTCTCCACGATGCTCGCCAACACGGCGATTGTCGCCGCGTCCACCGTGGCCATCGTGCTGCTGCTCTCGGTGCCCGTCGCCTACGTGGCGGTGCGCACCCGCAGCCGGCTCTCCTCGCTCGCCTTCCGGACCTTCCTGCTCGGCGTGGCGATCCCGGCGCAGGCGGTGATCGTGCCGCTGTATCTGCTCATCGGCAAGATGGGGCTGTACGACACCCTGCCCGCGATCATCCTGCCGACCGCCGCTTTCGCGATGCCGGTGGCGGTGCTGGTGCTCAGCGGCACCATGCGCGACGTCTCCGAGGAGATGTACGAGGCGATGGCGCTCGACGGCGCCTCGCCCCTGCGGATGCTGTGGCAGCTGGCGGTCCCCATGTCCAAGGCCGGCATCAGCACCGTGGCCATCTACACGGCGCTCCAGGCGTGGAACGGCTTCCTCTTCCCGCTGATCCTGACGCAGTCGGAGGAGAACCGGGTACTGACCCTCGGTCTCTTCAACTTCATGACCCAGTTCGGCGTCAACATCCCCGCCGTTCTGGCCGCGATCGTCCTCTCCGTCGTACCCATCTTCGCCGTCTACCTCGTGGCACGGAAGGCGCTGATCAACGGACTGATGGGGGTGGGCGGCAAGTAGCACACCCACGCCGCCCCGCACCACCGCACTCATGAGAGGAACCCCTGCCGCCATGGCAATCCCCCCTGCCCCGCATGTCCACCAGGCCTCCCGGCCCACCGCCGTCGACGGCCCGTGGCGCGACCCTTCACTCACCCCCGAGACACGGGTGGCGGACCTCGTTGCCCGGATGACGCTGGAGGAGAAGGCCGCGCAGCTGTACGGAGTCTGGGTGGGCGCCGACGCGGACGGTGACGGGGTCGCACCGCACCAGAACGACATGGTCGACCCGGTCGACTGGGACGAGCTCACCACCCGCGGCCTCGGGCAGCTGACCAGGCCGTTCGGTACCGCCCCGGTGGACCCCGGCGTCGGCGCCGTCTCACTCGCCCGGGCCCAGGAACGGATCGTGGAGGCCGGACGGTTCGGCATCCCGGCGATCGCCCACGAGGAGTGCCTCGCAGGCTTCACCGCCTGGGGGGCCACCGCCTACCCCGTACCGCTGTCCTGGGGAGCCGCCTGGAACCCGGATCTCATCACCGAGATGGCCCACCGCATCGGCCGCGATATGCGGTCGGTGGGTGTCCACCAGGGACTCGCACCTGTCCTCGACGTGGTGCGCGACCTGCGCTGGGGCCGCGTGGAGGAGACCATCGGCGAGGACCCGTACCTGGTCGCCACCATCGGCACTGCGTACGTCCGCGGCCTGGAGTCCGCCGGCATCGTCGCCACGCTCAAGCACTTCGCGGGATACGCCGCGTCGGCGGGCGCCCGCAACCTCTCGCCGGTCCGGGCCGGAGCGCGGGAGATGGCCGACGTCGTCCTCCCGCCCTTCGAGATGGCGCTGCGCGAGGGAGGCGCCCGTTCGGTGATGTCCTCGTACACCGAGATCGACGGCGTCCCCACGGCGGCCGACCCGGTGCTGCTCACCGAACTGCTCAGGGACACCTGGGGGTTCAACGGCACCGTCGTCGCCGACTACTTCGGCATCGGCTTCCTGGAGACCCTGCACAAGGTCGCCGCGGACCGAGCGGACGCCGCCCGCCTCGCGCTGGCGGCAGGGGTGGACGTCGAGCTGCCTACTGTCCGCAGTTACGGCGATGCGCTCGTCACCGCCGTACAGGACGGCCTCGTGGCCGAGGAACTGGTCGACCGGGCGCTGAACCGGGTCCTGCTGCAGAAGTGCGAGCTCGGACTGCTCGACCCGGAATGGTCGCCGCTGCCGGCCGTGCTGGCCGGGGCGGACCCCGAGCAGGCACGCGACACCGTGGACCTCGACCCGCCGGAGAACAGGGCGCTCGCCCGGAACCTGGCCGAGCAGGCCGTCGTGCTGCTCGCCAACCCCGGCGACGCGCTGCCGTTGCGCGGCGACGGCCGGATCGCGGTCGTCGGGCCGCGCGCCGACGACGCCCTGGCCATGCTCGGCTGCTACTCCTTTCCCAGTCATGTCGGCGTCTCGCACCCAGAGATGCCGATGGGCATAGACATCCCGACCGTTCTCCAGTCGCTGCGCGCGGAGTTCCCCGAGGCGAAGCTGTCTTCGGCCCAGGGCTGCGAGGTGGACGGTACGGACACCTCCGGCATCGCCGCCGCAGCGGAGCTCGCCCGGGACGCCGATGTCTGCGTCGCCGTGCTCGGCGACCGGGCCGGCCTCTTCGGCCGCGGCACCACCGGTGAGGGATGCGACGTCGCCGACCTTTCCCTGCCCGGTGTCCAGGGCGAGCTGCTCGACGCGTTGCTGGCCACCGGGACCCCGGTGATCCTGATCCTGCTGACGGGACGTCCGTACGCGCTGGGCCACTGGGCCGACCGGACGGCCGCCACCGTGCAGGCTTTCTTCCCCGGCGAGGAGGGCGGTCCGGCGCTGGCCGGTGTGCTCTCCGGGAGGGTCAACCCCTCCGGACGGCTGCCCCTCGGGGTCCCGCACGGTCCGGGCGGCCAGCCGTGGACCTACCTCCAGCCGCCGCTGGGCCTGGCGAACGGGGTCAGCAACCTGGACCCGACGCCCCTCTACCCGTTCGGCCACGGACTCTCGTACACCACCTTCTTCTGGGAGCCCGGCGAGCCCGTTCCGGCTGAGATCCCCACCGACGGCTCCACCGACATCGAGGTCACCGTCCGCAACACCGGTGACCGGCAAGGCGCCGAGGTGGTGCAGCTCTATGTCCACGATCCGGTCGCCCAGACCACCCGCCCGCAGGCACGGCTGATCGGCTACGCCCGGGTGGAGCTCGCCGCCGGGCAGGCCCGGAAGGTTCGCTTCCAATTCCATGCCGATCTGGTGTCCTTCACCGGCATCGGCGGCCGACGGATCGTCGAACCAGGCGATCTGGAACTGCGGCTCGCCACATCGAGTGCCGTCTGTGACATCCGGCAGACGGTACGACTGAGGCTCACCGGCCCCGAGCGCACAGTCGACCACCGTCGCCGGCTGGTCTGCGAAACCGCTGTCGAAGAGGCGGTGCAGACCCCGGCCGCGGCCGGGGTCTGACGCACCGTCCTCCCTTCGTTCCGAGAGTCTCCGCCCGCGGAATCTCGGCCTTCTTGTCGGCTGTGCGAGGAGGTCCTCGAAACTTTCGAAATCTCCACTTCGCCTCCTCGTAGGTCGCACGCATCGACCCCGGTCAGGGGCCGGCCCTCTCCGTCAGGGAGCTGCCGGCCCTTCTGGAATCCACGTCCGTTGATAGAACCTGTCATGCGCAAGGCAAATCAGGCACTCGTGGTCGGCGCCGCCGCCGCAGCCCTGCTCGTCTCCACGCTCACCCTCACCGCCGCTGCCGGCCCCGAGCAGGCGGGCCGGCACGGCAAGCCGAAGGACGACACCGCCACCACCCTCGCCGGGCTCGGCAAGCGGGCCGATCTGCGAATCGGGACGGCCGTCGACATGTCCGCGCTGGCCACCGACGCCCCCCTACCGGGCTGCGCATCCCCGGCATCGGCCGGACCGGCGCCGGCATGGAACCCTTCCCGGTCACCGCGGCCCGGCAGACCCCGGGCGGCAACGGCCAGCGGCTGGAGTACCGGGTCTCCCTGTTCGCGACCGGCCCGGTCACCGTCCGCGCCTACCTGTCACCCCGTAACAACGCCCTGGCCTCCGACGGGCTCACGTACGCCGTCTCTTTCGACGACGACGCACCGCAGAAGGTGAACGTCACGGCGGTGACGGGTTCCGACGACGGCGCGATGAACGTCCAGTGGGCCCGTAACACCTCGGACAACGTCAATGTCACCGGTACGGTGCACCGGAGCGGCCGGCCCGGAGCCCATGTGCTGAAATTCTGGATGGTCGACCCGACGGTGGTGCTGCAGAACCTGGTGGTCGACACCGGCGGCCTCAAGCCCAGCTATCCGGGCCCGCCGGAGAGCCTCCGGCTGCACTGAGCCGAAGGGCGCACCGGGTAAGGGGAGAGCAGAGCGATGACGAGTGGGATCGAGGACCGAGACGGACATGTTGCGACCCTGGAGGTGACCCCTGTTGGGGCGGGGGTCCAGGTCCGGGGCGTGGCACCGTCGGGAGAGTTCACTGTGATCTGCACCCCCGCCCGCGCCCGGGAACTGGCGGCGGCTCTCGCACTCGCGGCGGACGAGGCCGAGAGCGCGCAGTCGGCGCAGCCCGTCACCGTCAAGGCGCGCGAACTGCGTCGAGGGGATGTACGGGACGGCGACCGGGTCATGACGGTGGAGGGCGTCGGGATCGACGGCACCACCGCCCATGTCACCTGGAAGTCGGGCGCTGGACGCAGCTGGACCCAGGGTTACGACGCGGACGCCGACATCACACTGAGGCGTCGCGGATAGCCCGCATACGGCCGCTCAGCGGCGCGTGAGGCCCGTTCCCGGCCGGAAACGGACCGGGAACGGGCCTCGCGCATGTCCACGCCCTTGTACGAAGGACGTCGTAATTTGACGAGTATCGTAGTACGGGATGTATCGTACTAACGATTCTTCCGTACCGTCGAAACGGAGTCCGACGTGAGTGCCCTCTTCGAGCCCTACACCCTGCGGTCGCTCGTCATTCCCAACCGCGTCTGGATGGCGCCCATGTGCCAGTACAGCGCCGAACCTGTGGGGCCGAGCGCGGGCGTCGCGACCGACTGGCACTTCGCCCACCTCGCGGCGCGCGCCGCCGGCGGCACCGGACTCATCCTCACCGAGGCGACGGCCGTCAGCCCCGAGGGCCGGATCAGCCCGGCAGACCTCGGCATCTGGAACGACACCCAGGTGGCCGCCTTCCGCCGGATCACGGACTTCATCAAGGGGCAGGGATCGGTTCCCGGCATCCAGCTCGCCCATGCCGGTCGCAAGGCGTCGACGGCTGCCCCCTGGCTGGGCGGCGGTCCCGTCGGGCCGGATGCGCACGGCTGGACGCCCGTCGCCCCCAGCCCGCTGCCGTTCGACGACGGTCACCCCGTGCCGCACGAGCTGACCGTGGACGAGATCCATGGCATCGTCGGCCGGTTTCGCGAGGCCGCCCGCCGCGCGCTCGACGCGGGCTTCCAGGTTGCCGAGGTGCACGGAGCCCACGGATACCTCGTCGGACAGTTCCTCTCCCCGCACAGCAACCGGCGTGACGACGAGTACGGCGGCAGCTTCGAGAACCGCATCCGCTTCGCACTGCAGGTCGTCGACGCGGTGCGGGAGGTCTGGCCGGAGGAACTGCCCGTCCTCTTCCGGATCTCCGCGACGGACTGGCTCACGGAGAACGACGAGGACGAGCGCGAGGGCTGGACCGTCGACGAGACCGTACGACTGGCCAAGGAGCTCCAGGCCCACGGCGTCGATCTGCTGGACGTCTCCAGCGGCGGGAACGCCCCGCGCGCCCGCATCGAGGCCGGGCCGGGCTACCAGGTTCCCTTCACCCAGCGGGTCAAGGCGGAGACCTCGCTCCCCGTGGCGGCCGTGGGCCTGATCACCGAGCCGCAGCAGGCCGAGAAGATCATCACAGAGGGCCGGGCGGACGCGGTTCTCCTCGGGCGCGAGCTGCTGCGGAGCCCGTCGTGGGCCCAGCACGCAGCCCGCGAACTCGGCGGCGAACTCCGCACGCCGGAGCAGTACCTCTACGCGGTCTGACAGCTGGGCGGCCGCAGCCGGGCACTCGCAGGCGCCGCGGCGGGCGAACAGCCGGTCTTCGGTAAGCCGCTCGACGAGCGCATCACCGTGCCGTTCCCTGTCGAGTCTCAGCTGTCCGGCCTCGAACGCCATGAAGACCACATGCTCTACCGCAAGTTGGCCGACGTGCCGAAGAGCTGGGCCGCCGGCCACAAGGGCGGCAACGGCAAGCGGCTGAAGCTCAACTTCGGCGCAGTCGACCACCGGGCCCGGGTCCGGGGCAGCGGCAAGCAGGTCGCCGAGCACACCGGCGGCTACACCTCCTTCGGCGCCGACATCACCGACGCCATCAAGGGCAGCGGCCCGCAGGAGATCGTCGTCGCCGTCACCGACACCACCGGCCCGAACCAGCCGATGGGCAAGCAGTCGAGCAACCCCGGCGGCGTCGTCCACACCGCGTCCTCCGGCATCTGGCAGACCGTGTGGATGGAGCCGGTCGCCGCCGCCTCCGTGACACGCTGACGACCACGCCCGACATCGACAAGGGCCGCCTCGCCCAGCGATGCCGCCCCCACCTTCGACCTGAAGGCGCCTTCGGGCGAGCAGCGCATTCCGATAGCAAGAGCTGTCAGAGTTTTGCTGCACTCCATTGCGGTGAGGAAGTCATCTGGGCATGACAGGTGCGCAAAGAGCTGAGGCGCGGACAGTTGTGCGGGTGTGGGGGAATGGCGGAACGCGCCGTGATGTTGGGACGTCCATGACCTTTTCTGTGGACGTGACCGTCCGGGGCTACGAACTCGACACGCAGGGACATCTGAACCAGGCCGTCTATTTGCAGTACGCCGAGCACGCGCGCTGGGAACTGCTGCGCGCTGCCGGCCTGTCGCAGGAGAAGCTGCTGGCCAGCGGCGTCGGGCCGGTGGCCCTTGAGACGACGGTGAAGTTCCTGCGGGAGCTCCGCGGCGGCGACCGGGTGCGGGTGACCTGCCAGTTCGTATATGGCGAGGGGAAGACGTTCAAGGTCGCGCAGAAGATCCTCAAGGAGGACGGCACGGTTGCGGCGCAGATCACGGGCGTGGCGGGGATGCTCGACCTGACGGCCCGCAAGCTGATCGCAGATCCCGCCGGACATCTCGCCTCGCTGGCCGAGAACCCGGACCTGCTCAGCGGCTGACCGGCCGCCCCGCGGCTATGCGGTGCCGGTGGTCGGACCTGCCTGCTGATACAGCGTCACCAGCACGCTGTGCACGGGCTGATCCCCGGAGGTCGCCTTCGTCTGCAGTTACCTGCTGGACGAACGCACCCATCTCAACACCATGCATTGGCGCGACGGTGAGCGCCGCGAGCAGTCCTGGAACCTGCCGCACCTTCCCGGCGCGCGCTTCGGCGGCGACAAACCGTTGTACGTGCCGGCCGGTGCCCGTATGTTTTCGGGCGCCGAGGAGCTGACGTACGACCTGCAACAGCTCGGCCGCACCGTAGTTGTCGGCGAGCCGGCCGGCGGTGGGGCACACCCGCGGGAGGGCTGGACGGTCCATCCGCACCTGGAGGCCACCATCCCGGTCGGCCGCCCCGTCAACCCCGTCTCCGGCACCAACTGAGAGGGCACCGGCGTGCAGCCGGACGTCCTTTGCCCCGCCGCCGGTGCCCTCGACCGCGCCCACGAACTGGCCGTCGCCCGGCTGGCGGGCTGACCTCGGCCGACCGGCCTGCTGCGGCCGGCCGGTTCGGTCATGCCTCCTTGACGCCGATGTGCATGCGGTGGTGACCGGGGGCGTCGATCTCATCGAGCAGGGCGATGGCGAAGTCGCTGTAGGAAATACGGGCGGCAGCGTCGACCGTGGCCGTGGTGTAACGGCCGGAGCGCGCACCCTCGTGGTCGAAGTCCCCGGCCGGACTGACGACCAGCCAGTCCAGTGCGGTGGCCGAGGCACGCAGCACCGCCGTGCCGGCTGCGTGGCCGTGGCTGAAGGGGCGGTACTCCTGAGGGAAACCGGGGGTATCCATCAGCGGGGTTCCGTCGGCGGTTTCCATGGTTGCCGACAGGCCGATGGAGATCAGCCGTGGCACACCGGCCCGCGTCAGCCCGTCGGTGAGAGCGCGGGCGGCAGCCGTGAAGAAGACGTCGGGCAGGGCGCCACCGTCGTGGACGGCCGAGATCGCGGCATCGTGCCCGGTCGCCAGGCCGGCAACAGCCCCGACCTCAGTGACATCGCCGGCCACGAGCCGGACGCCCGGACCTTCGAGCTTTCGGTACTTGGCCGGTTCCCTCACGACCGCGGTGACATGGTGCCCGCGGCGAAGGGCCTCGGCGACGGCTGCCCGTCCCGTGCTGCCGCCTGCGCCGAAGATGATGATCCTGCTCATGTGGCTACCTCGCCTCGCGTCCTGGAATCCCTGTGTCGACGTGCTCGGGCAAGGTAGCCGGATCCGTGGTTACCTCCTGGATACCTCGCTAATGTGGCTCCGTGACCAAGCCGCTGGACCCGGAGATGTTCGACCCGGTCTGTCCGTCCGGACTGATGCCGATCCGCGTGGGGGACAAATGGGCCGGAATGATCGTCCAGTGCCTTGAGGGCGGCCCGCGACGCTTCTCCGAGCTACGGATCCCACTGCGTACGATCACGCCCAAGGTCCTCACCCAGTCACTCCGGTCGCTGGAGCGTGACGGTTTCGTCGTCCGCACGGCCCAGGCCGCACCGGCGCGGCACGTCCGGTACGAACTGACCTCGCTCGGCCGGAATCTCCTTGAGCTGCTGGACACGGTGCGCGCCTGGGCGGAGCTCCACATGGAAGAGGTCATCGACGCCCGTGAGGCGGCATCGCGCGCCGATCGCACCGGGTGATGCACGGCCGGACCCGTCGTCGGTGAATCTCAAATTACGATGAGTCTCGTATTATGGGAGACCGGACCAAGCCAGGAAGCGGAGCCATCGTGACCCCAGCCAGCGCCCCTGCCACAAGCGCCGCTGCGGTCGGCGGCCGCTCGCTCGACCACCCTGCGCGGGACGAGATCCGCATCGAGGCAGTGCTCCACGCACTCTCCGACCCGATGAGGCTGCGCGTGGTTCGCGAGCTGGCCGCCGCCGATGCCGAGCTCACCTGCTCCCGCTTCGACCTGCCGGTCTCCAAGTCGACGACCACGCACCACTTCCGGGTGCTGCGCGAGAGCGGGATCGTTCAGCAGATCTACCGCGGCACCGCCAAGATGAACGGGCTGCGCCGCGACGATCTGGAGGCGGTGTTTCCCGGTCTTCTGGACAGCATCCTCGATGCCGCGAACCGGCAGGTGCAGCGCATCGGCGAGGACCGATAGCCTCACGATCCGCCCCGGTCGCCACCCTCCGCGGCGCTGAGCAGCCCCGCCCAGTCCGGGATCTTCACCGGCCCCCGGCCGAGCGACCGGCCGAGCGCCGCCTCCGCCCGCTCGATGGACAGCCAGCCGTCCCACTCCACCGGGCGCAGTCCCCACGCCCGCAGCGCGGCCACGGGATCGGGCGCCGACGGGCGCCCGGCGAGCAGCGTGGCGTCATCGAGCAACGATGCCACCGTCTCCTTCGCGCACGACCGGTTCGAACCGATCACTCCGGTCGGCCCCCGCTTGATCCACCCGGCGACGTACTCCCCGGGTGACGGCACCCCGTCCCGCAGTACCCGCCCCGCCAGATGCGGCACGGTCCCGCGCGCCGGGTCGAACGGCAGGCCGGGCAGCGGCAGCCCGCGGTAGCCGACTGCCCGCAGCACGAGCTGGGCGTCGATGTCCTCGTACGTACCGGCGTCGCGCACGCCCCCGCTGCCGTCCGGAACGGTACGGGCGAATCGCACCCCGGCCACCCGCCCGTCCCGCTCCAGCAGTTCGACGGGGCGCAGAAAGAACCGCAGGTGGATCGTGCGCAGCGGGTCTCCCTCCGCGCCTGCACCTGTGGGGCCGGCCGCGGCCCATCCGCGCAGCACCTCGACATTGCGTCGAGCCGCCGCCGTCAGGAGTGGTGCGTTCGGTGGTGAGGACAGGGCCGGCGCCGACCGGGGGGACGGATCGACGTACGCCGGGTCGAGAGCCAGCTCCGCCTCGTCCACCACCACCCGCGCCCGCGGCAACGCGCTCAGTTCCCGCAGCTCCTTGGTGGTGAACCGGGCCTGGGAGGGGCCGCGCCTGCCCGCCATGTGGACCTCGTGCACCCGGCTTCCGGCCAGCGCGCCGAGCGCCCCGTGCGGTACGTCGGTGGGGCGCAGCTCCTCCGCGCTCCGGGCGAGAATCCGCGCCACGTCCACCGCCACATTGCCGACCCCGATCACCACGACCGAACGGGCCTGCAGCGCAAAGCTGTTGGCGGCGGCGTCGGGGTGTGCGCTGTACCAGGAGACGAACTCGGTCGCGGAGCAACTGCCGGGCAGATCCTCGCCGGGGACGGCGAGGCCGCGGTCGGTCGCCGCCCCGACGCAGTACACGACCGCCTGGTAGAGCTCGCCGATCCGCTCGGACGGGATCCCGTCACCGCCCACCTCGACATTGCCGAGGAAGGTGATCCGCTCGTGCTCCAGGACGGTCCGCAGACTGTTCTGCAGCGATTTGATCTTCTCGTGGTCGGGGGCGACGCCGTAGCGCACCAAGCCGTACGGGCAGGGGAGCCGGTCCAGCACATGGACCCGGACATCGGGCACCCGGTCCTGCTCGACCAGGGCCTGGGCGGTGTAGACCCCGCTGGGACCGGAGCCGACGACGGCGACACGGAGCACGGCGCACCTCTTTCCCGCAGGATGACTCCAGCATGGCACCGGTGGCCGGGGCAGGGGAGAGGCGCGCCCGGGAGCCGTCAGGACGACATCGCGCGCATTCTGTCGATCTCCACCGTCTGCTGGGCGACGACGTCCCCGGCCATCTCCTCGACCTGCACATTGTTCCCCTGCGAGAGCACGTCCGTCGCCATCGTGATCGCTCCCTGATGGTGTGTGGTCATCAACTTCAGGAAGAGCTTGTCGAAGGCCGCGCCGTCCGCCGTCCGCAGCTGATCCAGCTGCGCCGGGGTCGCCATTCCGGGCATCGCCGAGTGATCGTGGCCGCTCCTGCGCTTCTCTCCGCCATTGTGTGTGAGCCACCCCTCCATGGCACCGATCTCCGGCTTCTGGCCTGCGGTGATGCGCTCGGCGAGCCGCTTGACCGCGGTGGAGTCGGAGCGGGTGGGGACGAGGCCGGTCAACTCCAGCGCCTGGGCGTGGTGTTGGATCATCATCTGCACATATCGGAAGTCGGCCGAGTTGGGGGTGTCGTCCCCGGCGGCCTTCGCGGCCTCCTCGGCGGACAAGGTCCGCGCGGGCTCTCCCGGTTTCCCGGGCGCCACAACCGAAGACCCCCCGCCTGCCTGCGCCTTCGTACGGTTGTCACCGCCTCCCTCATCACATGCACCCAGGGCGAGAACGGCGGACATGACGGCCACGGCGAGAACAGATCTGCGTACACACATGGTCCGACGGCGGATCAACAAGTGGACCTCCATTGCCATATGGGGCGGTTGCGAACCGTCCTAACACGCTTCCGCACGACAGCGATCAGAAACTTTCATTACGTCTCTGTTGCCATCTGTTGGGATACCCGTGAGGAGGACGATACTGCCGGTGTCCGTGAACCGTTCAACTACGTACGGATGCATGGGAGGACGCAGTGATTTCGTTGCACACGAGCCCGGCGCGGCGCAGACGTCTGGGTGTGGCCGTGGCAGCCGCCGGGCTGCTGGCCACGCTGCTGACGGCCGGCCCCGCGGCCGCAACGCCCGACCCCGGCGATACGGCCACCGCCCGTACCGATGTCTCCGCCGCCCAGGAGGCCGAAGCCGCGGCCGCCATCAGCAGCGGCGAGATACCCGGCGTGGACGAGATCGTCCACAGCAGCAACATCACCCATCTGGCCAATGTCCCGAAGGACGCGCTCAAGGGACTGAACACGGACCTGGCCTTCCAGGGGAAGTACGCCTTCGCAGGAAACTACGACGGCTTCCGGATCTACGACATCAGCAATCCGAAGTCCCCGAAGACGGTCGCCCAGGTTCTGTGCCCCGGATCGCAGAACGACGTCTCGGTCTCGGGAAACCTGCTCTTCCTGTCCACCGACTCCTCGCGCAGCGACAACTCCTGCACCAGCACCACCCAGCCCGCCACGGAGAAGTCCTCCTGGGAGGGCATGAAGGTCTTCGACATCAGCGACAAGCGCAACCCGAAGTACGTCGCCGCTGTCGAGACCGCCTGTGGATCGCACACCCACACGCTGGTCCCCGAACGCAAGAACGTCTACGTCTACGTCTCCTCGTACTCGCCGAGCGAGACGTTCCCGGACTGCCAGCCGCCGCACGACGGGATCTCCGTCATCAAGGTGCCGCGCAACGCACCCGAGAAGGCCGCGGTCGTGAACTTCCCGGTGCTCTTCCCGGACGGTGGCAACCCGGGCGCCCCCACCAACCCGGGCGTCTCCAAGACGACCGGCTGCCACGACATCACGGTGCTGCCCTCGAAGGACCTGGCTGCCGGTGCCTGCATGGGCGACGGTCTGCTGTTCTCCATCAAGGACCCGGAGAACCCGAGGATCATCGACCGGGTGCAGGACAACGTGAACTTCGCGTTCTGGCACTCCGCGACGTTCAACCAGAAGGCCGACAAGGTCGTCTTCACCGATGAACTCGGCGGCGGTGGCGCAGCCACCTGCAACGAGGAGATCGGCCCCAAGCGCGGCGCCGACGGCATCTACGACATCGTCGGCAAGGGAGACCACCGCAAGCTGGTCTTCCGCAGCTACTTCAAGATCGACCGTCCGCAGGCCGACACGGAGGTCTGCGTCGCCCACAACGGTTCGATCATCCCGGTCAAGGGCCGCGACCTGATGGTCCAGGCCTGGTACCAGGGCGGGGTCTCGGTGTGGGACTTCACCGACTCCTCGAAGCCGAAGGAGATCGGCTACTTCGAGCGCGGCCCCGTCAGCACGGACGCGGTCACCACGGCCGGCCCCTGGTCGGCGTACTACTACAACGGCTACATCTACTCCAACGACATCGCCAAGGGCTTCGACGTCCTGAAGCTCGACGACCGGCGGACCGACCCGGCGAAGCGGGTGCGGCTGGACGAGCTCAATGTTCAGACGCAGCCGGACTACTTCGACCGCTGATCCGGCCGGTTCATCCGATCGGCCGACGCCATCCGGCTCCACCGCGCACCGAGCGCGTCCCGCCGGGCGGATCCCTCGCCCGGCGGGACGCCGCAACCGACGCCTGCGTCAGGCGGCCGTCCTGGCGCTCCCGCCGGTCGCCGCGGCCCATTCCACGAGCAGCCTCTGATACTGCTCCTCGTCCTCCGGGGACAGGCAGCCGCCGGAGCGCTGCCACAGGTCACGGATCTCTTTGTTCACCACGGCGGCAGTACGCACGGAATCGGAGGAGCACGGAGAACGGGACATGCATACAGGCTAAGGCCCCGATGTGACAATCCGACCCATTGGGCGTCAGGGACATCTCTCACATGTCTCTCAGGCAACGCCCGGCGTCAGTCCCAGCATCCGCAGCCCATCCGGCCGCTCCTCCACCGGGAGATGCTGCACAAAGCGCACGTCACAGCCCAGCGCCGCCGCCCCGCCGTCCGCGAGCCGGTCGTCGCCGACCATCACCACATCCGTCGGGTCCTGCCCGATAAGTGTGCAGGCCGTGTGGAAGAGCTGTGTGTCCGGCTTCTGGACGCCGTGCTCGTACGACAGGACGTAGGCGTCTATCAGGGCGTCCAGGCCGTGTGCCCGGAAGACCGGCCGCAGGTCCCAGCCGATGTTGCTGACTACACCGATACGGGTGCCGCTGTCGCGC
This sequence comes from Streptomyces sp. NBC_01224, assembly GCF_036002945.1. Taxonomy (NCBI): domain Bacteria; kingdom Bacillati; phylum Actinomycetota; class Actinomycetes; order Kitasatosporales; family Streptomycetaceae; genus Streptomyces; species Streptomyces sp. NBC_01224. The sequence continues at coordinate 8,019,089 of NZ_CP108529.1, forward strand.
AGTGCACCGAGCACCTCCGCCGCGTCCGGGTAGGGCTGCCAAGCGGCAGGTGATCTGTGCCGCTCGTACAGCGCGTCGTACAGCCCCGGATCCGGCAGGGCCACCTGCCGGGCCAGTCCCGTGTACGCCTCCCGGTGGAGTTCCGCGCTCTCGTCGCGGGTGGCCCACACGGAGGCGAGGCGGGCAGGAACGTGCTGGGGAGGCGGGCCGCCCGGCAACGCCCCGGCGGCCTCGAGCGCCCGCGCGTACCGTTCGAAGTCGGCCGCTCCCACCGTCACCTCCCGCTCGGCGAGGACCGCACGCAACCAGGACCGGACCGATTCGACACGGAAGAGGGTCCCGGAGAAGTCGAAGAGCACACCCTTGATCTGCATGGACGCGATCCTTCCCGGTTCAGGGGCGCCGCGGCAAGGCCGGGCTGCTGCGCCCCTCGTACCTGGCGAACCCGGCGACGGAGAACCCGACCAGGGCCGCCCCCAGCAGCCAGCCGCCCAGGACATCGCTCATCCAGTGCACCCCCAGGTAGAGCCGGGTGACGCCCACCCCGACCACCGAGACCCATGCCGCCACCAGCGCCGTCCGCCACATCCGGGGTTCCGTACCGTGCCGTCGCAGCAGCCAGAGCAGCAGACCGCAGGTCACCGTCGCCGTCATCGCGTGACCGGAGGGAAACGCCGCGTAGTGGGCGGAATCCACCGGGTCCGGCCAGTGCGGCCGCTCCCGGCCGACCGCGGCCTTCAGGCCTTGTTGCAGGAGAGTCGACAGCCCGCTCGTCACTGCCACCCACACCGCGAGCGCCCGCGCCCCGCGCCACCACAGCACCACCACGGCCACCGCGATCAGGGCGCGCATGGTCCATGGATCCCACACCCAGTCGGTCAGGATCCGGTTCGCGTGGACGAGCCCGGGTTCGGTGACCGCCCTTCGGTGCAGGGCGTCCGCGACCGTACGGTCCAGCGTCATGAGCGGCGACCAGCGTACGGCGACCAGGATCAGCAGGACCAGGGCTGCAGAGGCGCAGACCACGGCTGTGCCGAAAGGCGTGACGCCGGAACGGGTGCGGGCCTGTGGGGCGAGTGGCGGGGATGGCATGGGGTGATCTTCGCGGACGATCCGCACACCCGGCTATCCCAGTGCGCTGAGTCCCGGAATGAATGCCACCAGAAGCGGAACCACCGGTACCAGGGCGGCCGCCGCGGTCAGCCGGAGCCGACGACCCGCGGTGAGCCGCTCCACCGGGGTCAGCAGCCGGTTCACCCGCAGCGGCAGCTGAGCGTCCGGCGCCGGGCACGGGCCGAACACGCCACGGTCCTCGTTGAGTTCCACCAGGGCCAGAGCGATCGTCAGCCGTCCGAAGCGCCTGGACGCCACATCGTCCGCGGCCAGTTCGACCAGCCGGTGCATCTCGTCGCGGAAGGCCGCGAACACCGGCACCTGCGGGAACCCGATCGCGAGTGCGCCGGAACAGTGCAGCAGCCAGTCGTGCCGGGCCCTCGCGTGTCCCTGCTCGTGGGCCAGCACCGCATCCAGCTGACGGCCTTTCAGGCGGCCAAGTGCCGCCGTGGTGATGACCAGTTGAGGAGCGGATCCCGGTAGCCACCAGGCATCCGGACGCTCTCCCTCCAGCACGACGAGCCGACCGCTGCCAGGCTCCTCGCCGGGCATCAGCGGGGAACGCACCAGCAATTCGGTACGCCGTCGCCTGCGACGCACCTGGGCCCGGTGGATTTCCCGGGTCAGCATCGCCGCGGTCCACACCCCTCCGAGCGCCAGCAGCACGGCCATGGCCGCAGACCACCGCCCGTGCCCGCCCAGTGCATACGCCTCCACCACGGCACGCGGCGCCGGTGCGAACACATGTCCGCGCACCGCCTGCCAGGCCGCGGCCGCACTGAACGTCATGGAGAGCGCGAAGGAGAGGAGCACCCCGGCCACCACGCACTGCCAGACCCACAGCGCAACGACGGGCTCGCGCTCCGGCCAATCCGCCCGCGCCATCAGACGTGGGGTCACGACGGCGGCCAGTGCACCGAGCAGCAGCAGCGCGAGGGAGACCAACATGGCGTCAGCCTATGAGCGGTGCGGCAGCCGCGGGTATGGCTGCGCACGGCAAGTGATGCACGCCACGGTTTGGCCTGCCCCCTGTCTCACAGAGTGAGCAGCATTGCGAACATGGCTATCCCCATGGTCAGCCGACAGGCGAGAGCCAGCTCGGGCCAGGCACCCCAGCCGCCCCCGACCGGCCCGCCACCGCTCCCCGCCGGGGTGGCCACCGGTATCAACCGGGCTCCCGAACGCAGCACATACACCGCGTAGTAGGCCAGCAGCAGTCCGGTCAGCAGAGGTATGCCCCCGGCCGTCACCGCGACATCATGGCCCGTGTGTCCGCCGTGCTCGCCGTGCGCCCCTCCACCGCCCGGTGCCATCGCCACCGCCATGTAGACCATCGCCGACGACCCGACCAGATGGTGCAGATGGTGCGTGCTGCGCCGGGAGAACCACAGCGCGCGCAACGAGGCCGCACCGAACAGCACCGCGTACACCATCCACCCCCACACAGGTGGTGTCACGACGGCGGCCGGCACGGCCATGGCGGCCATGCCGAAGCCCATCAAAGCCTCCGCACGCGCCGTCCTGCGCCCCTCCCCGGTCTCTCTGCGCGTGCGCAGCAGGCAGTACGCGCCCGTCACCCCGCACAACACCATCAGCAGCCAGCCGGACATCGCCGGTCCATGCACAGCGCACCCCCCTGGACGTACGACGTCGGTCCCTCTTAGTCGATGCCCGGGCCCAGGCCGTCGTACGCGGCGCACTGAGGTACACGGGGAGCGCGCGGAGGGGGTGTTCCCTGTCGTGCCGTGTGCTCCCGCCCGGCGATGGGAACAGCCCGCCGGAGGCTCCGCTCTCTGGGCGGAGATCCCGACGCCACCGCCACCGCCACCGCCACCGCCCAGCCGACCCGCCGCGCGGCTTACTGATCGTTTCCGGCCCCGGGTTCTTTGCAGTGGACGGCTTCCGCCACCACCCGCGCCTCGCGTTCGCGGACCACGACGGCAGTCTGGACAAAGCCCTGCCCGTGCTCGTCGACTGCGCCCAGGGAAGCCGCGCCGCGCACTGACGGCGCACCGGCACTTCTACGGGCGGTAGCGCAGTGGATGGTCCTCCGGTACTTCCACCACGACGATCCTGTGCCCGTCCGGATCGCGGATCCACATCTCGACGAGCCCCCATGGCTCGCGCACCGGCGGCCGCAGCACCTCGACGCCACGGGCCGACACCTCCTCGTGCGCCGCCCGGACGTCCGCGACCTGCAGCCACAGTTCGAGGCCGGGCACCGGAGGTGCGGTGGCGCGCCCGGAGACCTCCAGGAAGCCGCCGCCGAGGAAATAGACCGTGCCCCGCTCGGGGCCCGTGCCGAACTCCCGGTAGACGGGCAGCCCGAGGGACTGGCCGTAGAAGATCCGTGACCGCTCGGGATCGGCCGGACGCAACAGGATCCGGCTGCTCAGCACGTGAACCATGCGTCAAACTCTAGGTCCGGAACGCGCGGGATACGCTGCTTCGGCACGGCCACAGCAGAGAAACGGAGAGCAATCACCATGGACATAGCCCCTGCCCAGGACTCGGGACAGCTGACCTTCCGCGACGCGGCTGACGCCGATGTGCCCGCACTCGTGACGCTGATCGAGTCGGCGTACCGCGGGGACTCCAGCCGGGCCGGATGGACCACCGAGGCGGACATCCTGCAGGGGCAGCGGACCGACCCGGACGGTGTCCGCGAGGTCGTCGAAGCGCCCGGCAGCCGACTGCTCGTGGTGGAGCGCGACGGTGCGCTCATCGCCTGCTGCCAGCTCGAACACCGCGGTGACGCCGCCTACTTCGGGATGTTCGCGGTCCGTCCCGAGCTGCAGGGAGCCGGCCTCGGCAAGGTGATCATCGCCGAGGCCGAGCGCACCGTCCGGGAGAGCTGGGGGGTGACCGAGATGCACATGACCGTGATCTCGGTGCGCGAGGAGCTGATCGCCTGGTACGAGCGCCGCGGCTACCGCCGTACGGGAAAGCTCAGCCCGTTCCCGTACGGCGACGATCGCTTCGGCCTTCCGCAGCGCGACGATCTCGCGTTCGAGCTGCTGATCAAGGACCTGGTCTGACCGGGCAGGCGATCAGGCGGTGAAGCGGCCGGCGCGGCGGATCTCCGGGTAGTCGGTGGTCGCGCCGTCCAGTCGCAGGGCGCGTACCAGCCGCAGATGGTCCTGGGTGTTCACCACCCAGCCGATGACCTTCAGCCCATCGGCGTGCGCCTGCTCGACCACCTCCAGGGTGAGGCGGCGGATGTTCAGTGCCAGCGTCGCCGCGCCCACCGCCTTCGCCCGGTCCACCACATCGCTGCGCCAGCGGCTCGCGATGAGTACGGTCCGAACCCCCGGCACCAGTTGGGCGATCTCGGCGACCGCCTCGTCGTGGAACGACGACACCTCGACCCGGTCGACGAGACCGCGTCGCAGCATCACTTCTGCCAGGGCGCGGGCCGCGGCCACATCTTTGATCTCCGCCTGAACGGGGGACCGTACGGCGTCGAGCACCTCCTCGAAGACCGGCACGCGCTCGCCCTGCCCGGCATCGAGTTCGCGCAGCTCCGACAGGGTCTTCTCAGCGATCGGACCGCTGCCGTCCGTCGTACGGTCCACGTCGGCGTCGTGCATGACGGCCAGCGCGCCGTCCTTGCTCAGATGAAGGTCCAGTTCGATGGCGTCCATCCCGGCCTGCTCCGCATGGACGAACGACCGCAGGGTGTTCTCCGGCTCGACACCCATCACTCCGCGATGACCGATGGTGAGAAAAGACAAGGCAACTCGCTTCCGTCGACGGCGTCTTCCCGCGTGCGGCTCCTACCCACGAGGCGCTACGGCATTACGGCAATTCGGCAGCCTAATGGCCCACCCCCGAGAGAGAACCGCTCGGACGAGGGGGAGTGGCGCCGTGTCCCTGGACGTCGGCGGCACCGAGCAGAAACCCGGTGATGACGGCTGCGACAAGAACGGCACGGATACTCACGCGGCGGATCTCCAGAGGTGGCGCGAAGGGCGGATGCCGTCCGTCCTACCGGCAGACGGCCGTGCCGGGCGAGCTGTGTCACTCATGCGTGGGCGCGCCCTGCATGGTCTGACCGCTCATGTGTGCGAGGCCGGGCGGAGCGGCAGTCTCCGCGAGGGGTCCGGCCGACGGAAGCGTTCGCAGGGAAGGTTCAATGCAGGAAGAATCGCGGTGACCATGGGGGGTCGGCAGGATAATTTTCTGAGCCCCACTTGTCCGAAGGAACCGCGGATGGATACGGTTGCTTGACGCGAGGTTCTCCTGTGGAGGAAGAGTTATGACGGAAATTCTTGTGCACGACGTTGCCGCAGGTGACATACCTACGGACCGGCGGGTGGTCGATCACCCCGCCTGGCCCGCGCTCAAGAATGCCGTGGAGGAGATCCGCCCCTGGCAGTCGAAGGACGGTTCCATCGACTTCGACGCCGAGGGCGCGCCGTCCCGGGCGGCTGCCCGGGCGACGCTGGATCGCGTGATCGTCGCGATCGAGGAGCTCTCCCCGCTGCTTCCGCATGACGACGCCTACCACCGTGCCCTTCTCGTGGACCTGCGTCGCTGGGCCACGGACGGCTTCGGCGTGCCGGACTTCCTCGACTCGCTGCTCGCCTTCCAGCCGGCCAAGGGCCGCACCGACGGGCTCCAGCACCTGGTCGTCTTCGCGATGTACACACAGAACGGCAACCCGGACCGCAACCTCGAAGCGGTCGTGCTGCGGATGGTCTGGCCCGAGTGGCTGGCCGAGCTCGAAGCCACCCGCTACGACAACCCGTTGTTCTGCGGCATCACCTTCGAGGGCTTCACCTCGGGATACGACACCAACTCCGCCGTGCTCTTCCCGGAGACCGTCGCCGTGCGCGAGGCCCCCGAGCGCTTCAGCTGGGGCGGAATCTTCTGTGACCGCGAGGCCGCCCGCTTCCGCCGTGTCACCGAGGCGTCGGTCGATCTGCTCGGCGTCGAGCTGCCCGACGACATCCACGAGATGATCGGTGACCAGCAGCGCTGCGAGCAGGCCTTCGTGCTCTGGGACATGGTCCACGACCGGACGCACAGCCACGGCGACCTGCCGTTCGACCCCTTCATGATCAAGCAGCGCCAGCCGTTCTGGATGTACGGGCTCGAAGAGCTGCGCTGCGACCTCACCGCCTTCAAGGAGGCCGTGAAGCTGGAGGCCGACGGCTTCCCGCAGGGCCGCGATGTGCAGTACGCCGTGCTGTTCGACCGGATGTTCCGCTTTCCCGTCACCGGCGAGCGCGTCCGCAACTACGACGGCCTCGGCGGCCAGCTGCTCTTCGCGTACCTCCACAAGCACGACGTGATCCGCTGGACCGACAACAAGCTGAGGATCGACTGGGACCGTGCCCCGCAGGTCACCAATCAGCTCTGCACCGAGATCGAGAAGCTCTACCGCGACGGCATCGACCGCCCCAAGCTTGTCCACTGGTTCGCCGCGTACGACCTGGTCTCGACCTACCTCGCCCCGCACCCGGGCTCCCGCTGGGCCAAGGGCCCGGACGCGCTGGATCTTTCCCAGCCGCCGCGGAAGCTCGTCGACGACGTGCTTCCGGACGAGTTTCCCCTGAGCATGTTCTATGAGGCACTCTCCAAGAAGCTGAAGAACGTGATTGCCTCGACCAAGGGGATCACCGCCGCGGATGCCGAGCGGGCAGCCGCGTGAGCGCCGGGCATAAGGAGGCGGTGGCCATGAACGGAAACGGCAAGGGCAACGGGAGTGGTGCTCTCGAAGGCGCCGTGGTCGCGGTCGCCGGGGCCGCGGGCCCGGCCGGCCGGGCCACCCTGCTGAGGCTCGCCGAGGCCGGTGCGACCGTCGTCGCCTCCGACGCCGATGCCACCCGCCTGGCCGAGGCGGTCGACGCCGCCCGCTACGCCCACGGCGGAGCCACGGTCACCGGTGACACCGTCGACCTGCTGGACCTCGCTGCCGCCCGCGAATGGGCGGACAAGACGGAGAAGGAATTCGGCCGGATCGACGGCCTGGTCCACCTCGTCGGCGGCTGGCGCGGCAGCGCCACCTTCGCCGAGACCGACCTCGCCGACTGGAACCTGCTCGAGAAGCTGCTGATCCGCACGGTCCAGCACACCTCGCTGGCCTTCCAGGAGGGCCTGCAGCGCAGCGACCGGGGTCGCTATGTGCTGATCAGCGCGGCCGGGGCGAGCAAGCCCACCGCGGGAAACGCGGCCTATGCCGCGTCGAAGGCGGCGGCCGAGGCCTGGACGCTCGCGCTCGCGGACTCCTTCCGTAAAGCGGGGGGCGACGAAGGGCCCAGGACCGCGGCTGCGATCCTGATCGTCAAGGCACTGGTGCACGACGCGATGCGCGCCGAGCGCCCCAATGCGAAATTCGCGGGCTTCACCGACGTCAAGGAGCTGGCCGATGCCATCGCCGGCGTCTGGGACCGGCCCGCCCCGGAAGTGAACGGAAAGCGCCTGTGGCTGACCCCACAACCGTAAGGACCGACGCGCGACGCCACCACGACCCGCAGGTACGCGGCTTCGCCAGTGACAACTACGCCGGCACGCACCCGGAGATCCTCGCGGCCATCGCCCTTGCCAACGGCGGTCACCAGATCGCCTACGGCGAGGACGACTACACCGAGCATCTCCAGCGCGTCATGCACAGTCACTTCGGCCCGACCGCCGAAGCCTTTCCGGTCTTCAACGGAACCGGCGCCAACGTCGTCTCCCTCCAGGCGATGACCGACCGCTGGGGCGCGGTGATCTGCGCCGAGTCCGCTCACATCAACGTCGACGAGGGCGGCGCCCCGGAGCGGGTGGGCGGCCTCAAGCTGCTCACCGTGCCCACGCCGAACGGCAAGCTCACGCCGGAGCTCATCGACCGGCAGGCGTACGGCTGGGACGACGAGCACCGCGCCATGCCGCAGGTCGTGTCGATCACCCAGAACACCGAACTGGGCACGGTCTACACACCCGACGAGATCCGCGCGATCTGCGATCACGCGCACGGCCACGGCATGAAGGTCCACCTGGACGGGGCCCGGATAGCCAACGCCGCGGCTTCGCTGGACGTACCGATGCGTACGTTCACCAATACCGTCGGCGTCGACGTCCTCTCCTTCGGCGGCACGAAGAACGGGGCGATCTTCGGCGAGGCCGTGGTCGTCCTGAACCCGGACGCCGTCCGTGCCATGAAGCACCTGCGCAAGCTGTCGATGCAGCTCGCCTCGAAGATGCGCTTCGTCTCCGTACAGCTGGAGGCACTGCTCGCCGGAGACCTCTGGCTGCGCAACGCCCGGCACGCCAACGCCATGGCCCAGCGGCTCGCGGAGGGCGTGCGTGCGGTGGACGGCGTGGAGATCCTCCACCCCGTCCAGGCCAATGCCGTCTTCGCCCGGCTGCCGCACGAGGTCAGCGAGCGGCTCCAGAAGCGCTTCCGCTTCTACTTCTGGGACGAGGCCGCCGGTGATGTGCGCTGGATGTGCTCCTTCGACACCACGGAGGATGATGTCGACGCATTCGTCCTTGCTCTGAAGGAAGAGATGGCGAAGTAGCCATAACTGAATAGGTATGCGGTCGATCGGAAAAGTATTGACATCCGGTCGACCGCTTACCTATGTTCGGCGGCCATGGAGCTGATCCAGCAAGTACCGGAACTTTCCGCCTACCTCGCCGCCGATGAGGCCATCGATCACGAGCATTCGCTGGTACAGGATACGGTCGCCGGTCTCCGCAGTAATACCACCGACGCATACACATATGCGGCCGCCGCCTACGCCTTCGTGCGTGACACCATTCCGCACTCCGCCGATTCGGGCGACATGCGGGTCGCCTGGCGCGCCTCCGACGTCCTCGCGACGCGCAACGGTATCTGCCACGCCAAGTCCCACGCTCTGGCCGCCCTCCTCCGTGCGGCGGGCATCCCGACCGCCCTCTGCTACCAGGGGCTCGGCGAGCAGAACGGGGATCCGGGCCCCGTGCACGGGCTGATCGCGGTTCGGCTGCCCGGTCGCGACCGCTGGGACCGTCAGGACCCCCGGGGCAACAAGCCGGGCGTCGACGCCCACTTCTCGCTCGACGAGGAGCGGCTGGCATGGCCCATCCGCCCGGAGTTCAATGAAGTGGACTATCCAGTACTCTATGCGGCACCACATCCGGCGGTACTGCGCGGCCTCCGGTCCGCCGAGGACCGCCCCCAGCTGTGGCGCACTCTCCCCACTGCGCTCTGAGATCCCGTCCCGAGGCGAGGCAGCCGACGGCCCTGGCTTTCGCCGTCTCCGACGACGTACGTACCCTCGCCCCCGGCTTCAGTCACCTCGCCGTCGAAGCGCGCGGCCCGGTCAACGGCCCCAGCAACGACGACAGCTCGGCCCTGCTGGACCGAGGCGACCGCCGCCCGGCCGAGCGGCTCGACGGCCGGGCCCCGCACGAGGACCCCCACCTTGCCGCCTGGCGCGACGCCTACACCGCCTTCGGCGCCAAGCCGTCCCGTACCCGCAACTCCGCCGAAGCTCTGGCCCGGCGCGCGCTCACTGCCGCCGGGCTGCCGCGCATCAATCTCCTGGTCGACCTCTACAACGCCATCAGCGTCGCCCATTTGATTCCGGTCGGCGGCGAGGACACCGACCGCATCAACGGCACCATGCAGCTCGTACGTTCCACCGGCCAGGAAACCTTTCGCCACCGTCGCGGGCGGCGAGGAGGCCGTGGAGCATCCCGAGCCCGAAACTCGAAGCCGCAGGCGCCGAACTCTCCGAAGGGCTGGAGAGGCTGAGCCCCGGGGTGCGGATCACCGTCGGCACTGCGGAGTGATCTTTCGGTCGTGACCGTGAGCCGGCCGCGTCAGCTCTTCTCGCGCACCTCGGCGGGCGTCGGAGCGGTACCGCCGAGGTGCGAGGGCACCCACCAGGTGTCGCTCGCGTCCTTCGGGCGCACGGGATAGGCGCGCTGAGCCGCTTCGAGGAGCTCTTGGGCCCGCTCCCGCAGCCGCCGGGTGATCGCGCCCGCGTACTGGTCGGTGGGTGCCTCCACCGGCTCGCCGACCCGGATCGTCACCGGAATGTGGTTGCGCTTGAAATTGCGCGGCCGGCCCTTGGTCCACAATCGCTGCGTCCCCCACAGCGCCATCGGGATCAGCGGCACGCCGGCCTCCTGGGCCAGCCGGGCGGCGCCGGACTTGAAGCTCTTCAGCGTGAACGACTCCGAGATCGTGGCCTCGGGGAACACGCCGACGATCTCGCCGGAACGCAGCGAGGCAAGGGCGTGCGCATATGCGTCCTCGCCCTGCTTGCGGTCGACGGGGATGTGCTTCATGCCGCGCATCAACGGGCCCGAGACCGTGTGCCGGAAGACCGATTCCTTCGCCATGAAGCGGACGAGACGCTTCTGCGGCAGCGCCGCGAGCCCGGTGAAGATGAAGTCCAGATAGCTGATGTGGTTGCTGACCAGTACCGCGCCACCGGTCTTCGGGATGTGCTCGGAACCCTGAGTGTCGATCTTCAGGTCAAGCGCCTTGAAAAACGTGCGAGCGGCGCCGATGACCGGCCGATAGACGAGTTCTGCCATCTGGAGAAGACCCTTCTTCAGCGCCTGAGGAGGGTTCTCCCGGCGGAAGTTACGCAGCCGTAGGTTTGCGGCATTGCGCCGATCGTGCCCCATGCGCGACGCGGTGGCCAGTCTCCGAGGGCGTGGGCCGCGAGATTCTCGTCACGTGGGACCGCCGGGAATGTCTTGGTACCCGGTGGCGCTGACCCCTTGCGAAGAGCTCTGACAGGAGGCCGAAGGTGGATGGGCAGACACGGGCGGGAACGCTGGACGCGGCCCAACTCGGCGCGGAATTGGGGGAGCGGGCAACCCTTGTGCAGTTCTCCAGTGCGTTCTGTCAGCCCTGCCGGGCCACCCGCCGCACCCTCGTCGAGGTGGCGCGAATGGTGGACGGCGTCGTCCATGTCGAGATCGACGCCGAGGCGCATCTCACTCTCGTGCGCGAGCTGGAGATCAGCCGGACACCGACCGTGCTGATCCTCGACGCCACCGGCCGGATCGTCCGCCGGGCCGTCGGGCAGCCGCGCACCGTCGACGTCGTCGCTGCACTGGGACGGGCGATGTGACGGACCGTGATGCATCTCCCACATTGCGGAACGCTCTTGACTGCCCCCACCACGCATCGTCAGTCTGACGCTATGCCGCCAGAACTCCTTCTCTACGGGCGGGTCCATGTGGATCTCGCCCGAAACGCGAGTGCGCGCTGTCCGGGTGCCTGAGCAACCACGGCCCCGTACGCCTCCTCCGCAGAAGGACACCTCCATGACGGCTTCGCCCGAGCTCGGCACCTCCCGCACGGCATCCCCCGAACTCCTCCGCTCGGTCTTCCGGCAGCACGCCGCCGGTGTGGCAGTGATCACCGCCGCAGGTGACCGGCCGGTCGGCTTCACCGCGACCTCTCTCAACTCCGTCGCCGCCGAGCCGCCGCTGATCTCCTTCGGTGTGGGAACCTCGTCCTCCAGTTGGCCGGTCGTGGCCGAGGCCGAACACATCGGCGTCCACATACTCGGTGAGCACCAGCAGGAGCTGGCCGCCACCTTTGCCCGCAGCGGCGCCGACCGGTTCGGCCCGTCCACCTATTGGCGCAGTGGGCCCGAAGGTGTGCCGGTGCTCGACGGTGTGCTGGCGTGGCTGGTCTGCCGCGTGGTGGCCCGGGTTCCGGCGGGGGACCACCGGATCGTGATCGCGGAGGCCGTGGTCGGCGACCCGGCCGGAGGCGGTCGCCCGCTTCTGTATCACCAGGGCCGTTTCACCGCTCTGCGGGACTGAGAACTCCCAAGCGGCACAAGGGCGCCGCACGTTGGCCAGATCACAGTTCCAAGCGCTTGCTCATGGGTAAAACGCTGGGTGTACTGGCTAGTAATATTTCCTTCGGAGCGTCGGTCGCCCCGACCGGAAACCGCCCCATCGGGCGCCTATGCTGCGTGCAACAAGGCAGCCCAGAAATGACGATGCAGTAGGAGAGCCGGCGTGAGCTTGAGGATCGTTGTCTGTGTGAAGTACGTGCCCGACGCCACCGGCGACCGGCACTTCGCCGATGACCTGACGCTGGACCGTGAGGATGTCGACGGTCTGCTGTCGGAGCTCGACGAGTACGCGGTGGAGCAGGCGCTGCAGATCGCGGACGGTGCGGACGGTGCGGAGATCACTGTGCTGACGGTGGGTCCGGAGGATGCCAAGGATGCGTTGCGCAAGGCGCTGTCGATGGGTGCGGACAAGGCTGTTCACGTCGAGGACGACGATCTGCACGGCAGTGATGTGATGGGCACGTCGCTGGTGCTGGCGAAGGCGATCGAGAAGACGGGTTACGACCTGGTGATCTGTGGCATGGCGTCGACGGACGGCACGATGGGTGTGCTGCCGGCGGTGCTGGCGGAGCGTCTGGGTGTCCCGCAGGTGACGCTGTTGTCGGAGGTGTCGGTCGAGGGTGGCACGGTGACGGGCCGCCGGGACGGCGACACGGCCTCGGAGCGGCTGGAGGCGTCGTTGCCGGCGGTGGTGTCGGTGACGGACCAGTCGGGTGAGGCGCGTTACCCGTCGTTCAAGGGGATCATGGCGGCGAAGAAGAAGCCGGTTCAGTCGCTGGACCTGGAGGACCTGGAGATCGAGGCGGGCGAGGTCGGTCTGGCGGGTGCCTGGACCGTGGTGGATTCCGTGGCGCAGCGTCCGGCCCGTACGGCGGGCACGATCGTCAAGGACGAGGGTGAGGGCGGCAGGCAGCTGGCCGAGTTCCTGGCCGGCCAGAAGTTCATCTGACCCCCCTGTTTGTCCCCCGTAGTTTCTTCGCTACTCGCAGGAGATTGAAGTCCCATGGCTGAAGTTCTCGTTTATGTCGATCACGTGGACGGTGCCGTCCGCAAGCCGACCCTGGAGCTTTTGACGCTGGCGCGTCGTGTCGGTGAGCCGGTCGCGGTGGCGCTCGGCAAGGGTGCCGCCGGTACCGCGGGGGTGCTGGCGGAGCACGGTGCGGTGAGGGTTCTGACCGCTGATGCGCCGGAGTTCGCCGACTATCTGGTCGTGCCGAAGGTCGACGCGCTGCAGGCCGCCCATGCCGCCCTGTCTCCGGTGGCGGTGCTGGTCCCGTCCTCCGCGGAGGGCAAGGAGATCGCGGCCCGTCTCGCGGTCCGGATCGGGTCGGGCGTCATCACCGACGCCGTCGACCTGGAGGCCGGTGAGCAGGGTCCTGTCGCCACGCAGTCCGCGTTCGCCGCGTCGTTCACCACCAAGTCCCGTGTCTCCAGGGGGACCCCGGTCATCACGGTCAAGCCGAACTCGGCTCCGGTCGAGGCCGCTCCGGCGGCGGGCGCGGTCGAGACCCTGGCGGTGTCGTTCTCCGCGCAGGCCACCGGCACGAAGGTGCTGTCCCGCACGCCGCGCGAGTCGACGGGCCGTCCGGAGCTGACCGAGGCCGCGATCGTCGTCTCCGGCGGCCGTGGCGTCAACGGTGCGGAGAACTTCGCGGTCATCGAGGCGCTGGCCGACTCGCTCGGCGCGGCCGTCGGCGCCTCGCGTGCCGCGGTCGACGCCGGCTGGTACCCGCACTCCAGCCAGGTCGGCCAGACCGGCAAGTCCGTCTCCCCGCAGCTGTACATCGCCTCCGGCATCTCCGGCGCGATCCAGCACCGCGCCGGCATGCAGACGTCCAAGACGATCGTCGCGATCAACAAGGACGCCGAGGCCCCCATCTTCGACCTCGTCGACTACGGCGTCGTCGGCGACCTCTTCCAGGTCGTCCCCCAGCTCACCGACGAGGTCAAGTCCCGCAAGGGCTGACCCGCCGCCCAGCCGCACCCCCCTTCTTTTCCGACGGTCCGGGGCCGCGTGGTGTGAACTCACCGCGCGGCCCCGGAGCGTTTCCGATCACCATTGACGCAGATCCGGCGGCCTTATAACTTCACTATACGGATTGTTGATTCCGGGAAGCGGAAACAGCGTGACTGTGGAGGGTGTGGAAATGGGTCAGCAGGAGAAGGTGGCGACGAGCCTCGCCGGTGCGGTCAGCGAGGAGATCAGCGCCTCCCTCACCGCGGTCGACGCCGAGCTCGCCCGCCGCTACCCGGGCGACCCGGGGACGCGCCAGCCGGTCCACACGGTCTACGTCCCCGGCGACACGTTCACCTCCGGCACCATCCGCTCCTGGGGCGACCAGGCGCTGAAGGCCCTGGACGAGCATGCCCCCGACGCGGCCTCGTTCGCCGCCGTCCTCGGCATTCCTGACGAGCTCGCCGTACCCGTCCACGACCGGGTGCGCGCCAAGCTGGAGCGCGAGCCCGTCGAAGACCTGCGCATCGACTTCGAGGACGGCTACGGCCCCCGCCCCGATGCCGAGGAGGACGAGGCCGCCGCCCGCGCCGCCCGGCTGGTCTCGGAGGCGTACGGGAACGGCACGGCGGCCCCGTACATGGGCATCCGGATGAAGTGCATGGAGGCAGCCGTACGCGACCGCGGTATCCGCACCACGGACATCTTCCTCACCGGTCTGATGCAGGCGGGCGGCCTCCCCGACGGGCTTGTCCTCACCCTCCCCAAGGTGACGTACCCCGAGCAGGTCACCGCCTTCGTCCGGCTCCTCGATGCGTTCGAGCAGGCGCACGGGCTGCCGACGGGCCGCCTCGGCTTCGAGATCCAGATCGAGACCAGCCAGTCCATCCTCGCCGCCGACGGCACCGCCGCCGTGGCTCGCATGATCGACGCCGCGCAGGGCCGCGCCACCGGTCTGCACTACGGCACTTTCGACTACAGCGCCTGCGTCGGCGTCAGCCCCGCCTACCAGGCCGGCGACCACCCGGCCGCCGACCACGCCAAGGCCGTCATGCAGGTCGCCGCCGCAGGCACCGGCGTACGGGTCTGCGACGGCTCCACCAACGTCCTCCCGGTCGGCCCCACCCACCAGGTCCACGAGGCCTGGCGGCTCCACTACGGCCTCACCCGCCGTGCCCTGGCCCGCGCCTACTACCAGGGCTGGGACATGCATCCGGGCCACCTGCCGACCCGTTACGCAGCCGTCTACACCTTCTACCGCGAGGGCCTGGAGCAGGCCGCCGCCCGCCTCGCCGCGTATGTGGCCAGGGCCGGCGGCGACGTCATGGACGAACCCGCCACCGCCAAGGCGCTCAGCGGGTACCTCCTGCGCGGCATCGACTGCGGCGCCCTGGACACCGCCGAGGTCGCCCGGCTGACCGGGCTGACGCGCGCCGACCTGGACGCATTCGCCTCGCCGCGGCGGGGCGGGCTCACGGTGACCGCGCCGTAACGGGTGCTCGCGCCGGCCGCCGTCTCCCGGTGACCGTGGCGGTGCGGCGGCTCAGGCGGGCGGCAGTTCGCCCGAGCCGCGCTGGATGAGCGTCGTGGGGAGCTCCACGCGGGCCGGAGCGTGGTCCGCGCCGTCCAGACGGCGGAAGAGGTGCTCGGCGGCGGTGCGGCCGACGGCGGCGGCGTCCTGGGAGATGACGGTGATGCCGAGCAGGTCGGCCAGTTCGATGTCGTCGAAGCCGACCAGGGCGACCTGGCGTTCCTGCTCCGCGAGGACACGTACCGCCGTCACCGTCACCCGGTTGTTGCCCGCGAACAGCGCAGTGACGGGCTCGGGGCCGGAGAGCATCTGCTCGGCGGCGGCCCGGACCCGGTCGGGGTCGGTCGAGCCGAGGGAGACCCACGAGTCCTCGACCGTTGTCCCGGCGTCCGCCATGGCCGCGTGGTAGCCGCGCAGTCGCTCGGTGGCGGTGTGGATGCGCGGCTGGTCGCCGATGAAGCCGATCCGGCGGTGGCCGTGCGCGATCAGATGCGCGACGCCCTCGCGGGCTCCGCCGAAGCTGTCGGACAGGACCATGTCGGCGTCGATACGGCCTGCCGGGCGGTCCACGAAGACGGTGGCGATGCCGGCCTTTATCTCCGGCTCCAGATAGCGGTGGTCGTCGCCGGCCGGAATCACGATGAGCCCGTCCACCCGGCGCGCACACAGGGCGAGTACGAGCTCCTGCTCGCGCTCCGGGTCCTCGGCGCTCGACCCGTTGATGAGCAGGGCACCGTGTGCCCGGGCGACCTCCTCCACCGCGCGGCTCAGAGGTCCGTAGAACGGGTCGGCGAGATCCTCCAGGACCAGGCCGATGGAAGCGGTGCGGCCCTTGCGCAGGACGCGCGCGCTGTCGTTGCGGCGGAAGCCGAGCGCCTCGATGGCCTCCTGGACCCGGCGTTCGGTGTCGGGCGTGACACCCGGCTCGCTGTTGACCACACGGGAGACCGTCTTGAGCCCCACTCCGGCGCGGGCGGCCACATCCTTCATGGTCGGCCGGTTGCCGTAACGGGTCTCGGAGTGACGGGCGGTCTCGGCCACGGTGCGCTGTCCTGTCGTCGGGTGCGGACGGTCCGGCGGGCCCGCGAGCGGTGCCGCGGAGGGGCCGGAGGCTGTGCCGTCGAGCATAGGCCCTGGACAACGTTGTCAGCTGAATGGAGACTGGGCAGACTGTTTACCGAATCCGCAGGTCCTCGCCACCTACTCACGGAGCCACACCGATGCATACCGACCTCGTCACCGCGCTGGACATCGGCGGTACCAAGATCGCCGGCGCGCTGGTGGACGGCAGTGGCGCGCTCCTTGTGCGGGCGCAGCGGCCGACGCCCGCCCGGGAGAGCGCCGAGACGGTGATGGGGGCCGTGACGGAGGTCCTGGCCGAGCTGTCAGCATCGCCGCTGTGGGAGCGGGCGACGGCCGTCGGTATCGGCAGTGCGGGCCCGGTGGACGCCTCGGCCGGTACGGTCAGCCCCGTCAATGTCCCCGGCTGGCGCGACTTCCCGCTGGTGGAACGGGTCGGTAAGGCGGTCGGCGGACTGTCCGTCGAACTGGTCGGCGACGGCGTCGCGATGACGGCGGCCGAGCACTGGCTGGGCGCGGCCCGCGGCTACGACAACGCGCTGTGCATGGTCGTGTCGACCGGTGTGGGCGGCGGACTCGTCCTTGGCGGAAAACTGCACCCCGGCCCCACGGGCAACGCCGGGCACATCGGCCACGTCAGCGTCGACCTGGACGGTGACCTGTGCCCGTGCGGTTCGCGAGGCTGCGTCGAGCGCATCGCCAGCGGACCGAACATCGCCCGCCGGGCGCTGGAGGCCGGCTGGCGGCCCGGACCGGACGGCGATGCCTCGGCCGCCGCCGTGGCCGCCGCCGCGCGCGCCGGGGACCAGGTCGCCATCGCCTCGTTCGAGCGCGCCGCTCAGGCGCTGGCCGCCGGAATCGCCGCCACCGCCACGCTCGTCGAGATCGACATCGCGGTGATCGGCGGGGGAGTGGCCGGAGCGGGTGACGTCCTCTTCGCTCCGCTGCGCCGCGCCCTGCGGCAGTACGCCACGCTCTCCTTCGTGCAGCAGCTCACGGTGGCCCCGGCGGTGATGGGCACCGACGCAGGGTTGGTGGGCGCGGCGGCGGCGGTGCGGGTGGACTCGGACGGGGTGGTGGCCGTTTAGGGCCTGCTGTCCGGCGGAGCGAGAAGCGCCGGACGGGCAGGACCGGTGTCCTGGGGCCCCGTCCGGCGATCGAAGGCGCGACATGGCCGTGACCGCGACTGCCCCGTCGGCTCTCGCGTCAGCAGGTGATCCGCAGGTCCGCCCAGTCCGCGTGGTCGGAATCGACACCGTCCCCGCCGTCGGTGACGACCAGACGTACCACCTGCGCACCGCTCACATCCGCGAAGAGCGGCTGCGCGGGCATCGCATTGGTCAGTACGCCGGTCGACGCCACCTTCGTACCGTCGGCCCAGACCTCGAAGGCGACCGTTCCCTTGGTGCCCTTCTCGTCGTCGACCCCGACCTGCGCCGTCACGGCGCTGCATGCCTTGCCGGTGTAGAACTCGACTGCGCTGTCGGCATGCACACCGAGGCCCTTGGCGAAGACCGTGCCGCCGATGGTGAGCGGATTCCCGTCACCCGCCTTGCTCTCGCCGTTGCTGGTGTCCTTCTCGACCGGGCCCCAGCCGTTGGCGGCGGAGAGCTGGGGCAGATCGCTCAGGTAGCCGGCGCCCGCAGGCGGCGCGACCACCACATGGGCCTGGAACGGGACCGTGGACCTCACCCGTGTCCCGGCCGGTGAGCGGTACTGGGCGGTGAGCGTCAGATCGTACGTACCGGTGGCTGTGCCCGCAGGCGCAGTCACCTGCCAGCGGGTGGTGAGGGCCCGACCGGTCGGCAGAGCCGGTGATCCGGTCGGCGATGCCGCCTTCACCTGCCAGCCCGAGGGGCCGGTGAGCGCCGCGGAGACCTTCGTGGCAGGGGTACGGCCGAGGTCGGTCACCGTCGTCGTCAGTGCGGCCGTGCGCCCGGCTTCGACCAACGGGCTTCCGTTCAGGCCGAGTTCCACGGCAGGCGGATGCGCGGCCCACTTGGGGTCGGCGGCGATGCGCAGCAGTACGGTCCCGTGCGCCGGGACGGTCGCCGAAACGCTGCCCGCCGTGTTGTACGTCGTGTGCTCCCACAGGTCACGCATCGTGTACGCGGTGGCCTTCGGCAGCCCCGCCGCCTCGGCCGTCGTCGAGATGTGCTGTGCGCTGCCGGTCTCGTTGAACAGGGCCACGACACGGCTGCCGTCCTGCATCTCCTTGGTGACGACCCAGCGCCCGCCGGTGAAGGAGAGCACGGTGCCCTGCTTGCCCAGCGGGTCCTGATCGACCGCGATGACCTCGTGGTTGGAGAGGATCTCGAAGGTCTCCGGGCCGGCCTTGCGCAGATCGGAGCCGATGAGCAGTGGCGCCGCCATCACGGACCACATGGAGAAGTGGGTGCGGTACTCCGTGTCCGTCATGCCGCCGTTGCCGACCTCCAGCATGTCGGGGTCGTTCCAGTGCCCCGGGCCCGCTGCGGCGGCGAGGGGCAGATTCTGCTTCATGATCGACAGCATGCTGCCCCAGCTGTCGTTGATGTCGCCGGTCGTGCGCCAGAGGTTGCCGATTTCGCCGGCCCACTCCCAGGGCTTGTTCTCGCCCCATTCACAGATGCTGTAGACGATGGGGCGGCCGGTTGCCGCCAGCGCGTCCCGCATTGTCGTATAGCGCTGTTTCGCATCGACGCCCTGGTTGTTGCAGTTGTCGTACTTGAGGTAGTCGATACCCCAGTCCGCGAACTGCTGCGCATCGCTGTACTCATGGCCGAGCGCGCCCGGAAGTCCTACGCTGTCGCAGGTCTTGGTGCCGGCGCTGGTGTAGATGCCGATTTTCAGGCCCTTGGAGTGGACGTAGTCCGCGACGGACTTGATGCCGTTCGGGAAGCGCTGCGGATCGGCCTCCAGCTTTCCGTCCGCATTGCGCTGCGGCTTTGCCCAGCAGTCGTCGAGATTGACGTACTGATAGCCCGCGTCCTTGAGGCCCTTCTCGACAAAGATGTCGGCGATGCCCTTGACCATCGCCTCGTTGAACTCGGCACGACAGTGGGTCGAGTTCCAATTGTTGAACCCCATCGGAGGGGTGAGCGCAAGGCCGTTGCCGGCCTGCGGAGCGGGCGCGGGCGCGGGTGAGTCCGCGACGGCGGGAACGGTCGCTCCCGCGGCGCAGAGCAGTCCGGCCAGCAGCGCTCCGATGACTCCGCGGTGGCTGGTTCGGGTTGTACGGGTTGGAAGATGACGCATCGTTACGTTCCTCCATACTCGTGCCGGATCGGTCACAGCATGTGCACGCCAAGGCGTGCGATTACGTTAGAGCGTGTTGAAGTCTGTTGGAAGGGGAGCGACATCGGTTGTTCGGCATCTCGTCAAAACCCTTGACGGCACCATCGCTTGGGGGTGAGATCCAATCGCACGTTCGGTTGTGTTGGGTTGCATCCCAGAGGAGTTGGGCATGACGCAGTCTGATTACGACAGGTCAGGTGTGCCGGGCAGCGTCGCAGGACATCGGATGTCCCGGCGGAGTCTGTTGCGTGGTGCGGCAGTTGGTGCGGGAGCCGTGACGCTCCCCTCCTTGCTCACCGCCTGCGGGAGCGGCCCCGGCGGTGACGGCAAGACGATCACCCTGGGCTCGAATTCGTCCGACCCCATTCCGAAGAAGGCCTTCGCCGAAGCTTTCGCGGCGTACGAGGCGCAGTCGGGCGGGCGGAAGGTGAAGGTCAACACGGTCGACCACAACACCTTTCAGGAGAACATCAACCGGTATCTGCAGGGCAAGCCGGACGATGTCTTCATGTGGTTCGCCGGCTACCGGATGCAGTTCTTCGCCGAGAAAGGCCTGCTGCACGACATCAGTGACAACTGGCAGGACTACAAGGGCTTCTCGGCCGCGCTGAAAGCCCAGTCCACCGGCGCGGACGGCAAGCAGTACCTCACGCCCTACTACTACTATCCGTGGGCCGTCTTCCACCGTAAGAGCCTGTTCGACGAGCGCGGCTATCAGGCACCGAAGACACTCGACGAGTACGTGGCGCTCGCCAAGCAGATGCAGAAGGACAAGCTGGACCCCATCGCCTTCTGCGACAAGGACGGCTGGCCCGCCATGGGCACCTTCGACTACATCAACATGCGGACCAACGGCTATGAGTTCCACAAGAGCCTGATGGCGGGTGAAGTCGCCTGGACCGACAAGCGGGTCAAGGAAGTCTTCGACACCTGGCGCCGGCTCCTCCCGTACTGCCAGCAGGGCGCCAACGGCCGTACCTGGCAGGAGGCCGCCACCAGCCTCCAGAAGAAGGAGGCCGGCATGGCCGTGTTCGGCCTGCCGCACCCGGGCGCACAGTTCCCCAAGGGTGAACAGGGCGACATCGACTTCTTCCCCTTCCCCGTCATCAATCCGGAGCACGGGCAGGACGCGGTCGAGGCACCCATCGACGGGTTCCTGCTGGCGAAGAAGTCGAAGAACCTCAAGAACAAGAAGACCCTGGAGAGCGCCAAGGACCTGCTCAAGTGGCTGGCCACCGGCAAGGCCGAGGACATCTACCTGAAGAGCGATCCGAACAACATCGCGGTCAGCGACCAGGCGGACATCTCCGCGTACTCACCGCTCCAGAAGAAGGCCGTGGAACTGGTCTCCGGGGCGAAGCAGATCTCACAGTTCCTGGACCGCGACACCCGGCCGGACTTCTCCTCCACGGTCATGATCCCGGCGATCCAGAAGTTCATCAGCAACCCGAACGACGTGGACGGCCTGGTCAACGACATCGAACGGCAGAAGAAGACCATCTTCGCCGCCGACTGACCCCGGACGACCCCGATGGAATCCGACTGAACCTGGAGTACCGACCGTGTCGTTCATCTCGGCGCGGCGCACCGGACGACGGGTCTCGCGGCGGTTCACCGGCCGCGACCTCGCCGTACTCGGTGTGCTGCTCGGCATACCCGTCCTGCTCGACATCGCCATCGTGTGGGGACCGACCCTCGCCTCCGTCGTGCTCTCCTTCACGAGCTGGGACGGCATCGGTGACATCAAGTGGGTCGGTACGCAGAACTACGAGAATCTCTTCACCAACTACCCGCAGTTCTGGCCCGCCGCTCGGCACAATCTGCTCTGGCTCGCCTTCCTGGGCCTGGTCGCCGCACCGTTCGGGCTGCTGCTCGCCGTACTCATCGACAGGGGCGTGCGTTTCAGCCGCTTCTACCAGTCGACGCTGTACATGCCCGTCGTGCTGTCGCTCGCCGTGGTCGGTTTCATAGCCCAGCTGATTTTCTCCCGTGACCAGGGAGCCCTCAACGCGGTCATCGGGGACACGAAGTCGCCGACCGACTGGCTCGGCGATCCGAACCTCAACATCTGGATGGTCCTGCTGGCCGCGGCCTGGCGGCACACCGGCTACGTGATGATCCTCTACCTCGCTGGGCTCAAGGCCGTCGACCCCTCGCTGAAGGAGGCCGCGGCAATCGACGGTGCGGGCGAGGCCCAGACCTTCTTCCGCATCGTCTTCCCCACGCTGCGGCCGGTCAATGTCATCGTCGGCGTCATCACCGTCATCGAGTCCCTGCGCGCCTTCGACATCGTGTACGCCGTCAACCACGGCCGCAACGGACTCGAACTCCTCTCGGTGCTCGTCACCGACAACATCATCGGTGAGGCCAGCCGCATCGGATTCGGCTCCGCCATCGCTGTCGTCCTGCTGGCCGTCTCCCTGGGATTCGTCGTGACGTACCTGGTCCAGGAGCTCCGAGGGGAGAAGAACCGTTGACCGTCCACATCGCCCCCGCCCGCCCCACCGCACCACCTGCGTCACCGGCACCCGCCGTCCGGCGCCGGATCCGCCCCGGCAGGATCGGCGTCCACGCCTTCCTGATGGCGGTCTCCCTCGCCTTCCTCGCCCCGCTGCTGCTCGCGGTGTACGCCTCGCTGCGGCCGTACGACGAGACCTCGGCACACGGCTACTTCTCGCTGCCGCGCCACCTCTCCCTGGACTACTACCGCCAGGCGTTCTCCGACTCCGGCATGACGAAGTACTTCGTCAACACCATGATCATCGCGGTCCCGGGGGTATTCGTCACCCTCTTCCTCGCCTCCTTCGTGGCCTTCGCGCTGGCCCGGCTGAAGATGCGCGGCGGGCTCGTCCTGCTCATGCTCTTCACCGCCGGGAACCTGTTGCCGCAGCAGGTGATCGTCACGCCCCTGTACGTCGTCTTCAACCGCATCCCACTGCCCTACTGGATGTCCGACTCGATGACGATGTTCGACTCGTACTGGGCCGTCATCACCGTGCAGATCGGCTTCCAGCTGGGCTTCTGCGTCTTTGTCCTGGCCAACTTCATGCGCACCCTGCCCCAGGAGATCCTGGAGGCCGCGATCGTCGACGGCGCGGGCGTCTGGACCCGGTACTGGCGGATCACCCTGCCCCTGTGCCGTCCGGCCCTGGCCGCGCTCGGCACGCTCCAGTTCACCTGGATGTACAACGATTTTCTGTGGGCACTGGTCTTCATCTCCGACGGCGACAAGCTCCCCATCACCTCGGCGCTGAACAATCTCAGGGGCCAGTTCTTCACGGACTACAACCTGCTCGCCGCAGGCTCGGTGATCGTCGCTCTGCCGACGCTCGTGGTCTTCCTGCTGCTCCAGCGCCACTTCATCGCGGGCCTCACCCTGGGCTCCAGCAAGGGGTAGCAACCGACCTGCAAAAACAGCCTTGCGAGCCAACTTTGACGAGATCCTTTTGATGCTCTGACGGGGCGGCAGGCTCGGCCTGTTCCGAGGCGGTCGGCACGTCCGGCTGGTTGCTTACCCCGCCACCACTGGGCGGCCGGGGAGAAAGGATCTCGGGTACGTCGGCGGGGCCGAACCGTGCTGCCTCGGTGGCGGGTTCGGCACGCGACGCGGTGTCGACGGCCTTGGGACTGGTGAGGCCCCTGCAGCAGCTCGACGCCGCCGCCTCAAAGAGGTGGCGGCGGCTACCACGGGCGGACGAGGACGAGGCCGACCTTGCCGGGCCGTACCGCGAGCTCCACGGCGTTGGCCAGCTCGCCGAGGCCGTATGTAGCGGCCACCTCGAACTGGTCCTTGAGCCCCAGCGCGATCTGCTTCGCGGTCGCGACGTCGGATGCCCGCCTCTCGGCGGATGCCTCGGACAACCACCGGCCGATGTTCTTGCCCCGCAGCGTCAGCGACTTGTCCAGCAGCGCCGACGCATGCACCGAGATCGGCTCCTCGGCGATCTGCCCGTAACTGACCAGCTTCCCGCCCGGCGTCAACAGGGCCAGAAGGCTGTCCGCCAGCTTCCCGCCGATCGGGTCGAAGGCCACACTTACCGGACGGCCACCGGCTGCCTTGCGGACCTCGTCGGCCCAACCCGGATGCTCTGTCGACACGACCGGCACGTCCGGGAACCGCTTGCGCAGCTCGGCGGCACCGCGGTCGCTGCGGACGACGTTGACGAGCGCCAGGTTGTGGAACTGCGACACGCCCGTCACCAGCCGCCCGACCGACGAGCCCGCGGCGGTCTGCACCAGGCAACCGTCGTAACCGAAGGCCAGGTGCTCCTCCGCCTCACGGCGCAGCATCACCGTGGTGAGCGGATTCGCCAGCATCTGCGCGGCGACCTCGTCCGACAGCTCGTCCGGTACGGCGGCGACCACCTCGGCGTCCGCCACGATCCACTGGGACCACGCCCCCGGTTGGGGGAAGACCGTTACGCGGCCGCCGACCTTGACATCCGGCGCCACGCGCGTTCCCGGGCCGATGGCCTCCACCACGCCGGTGGCCTCCAGGCCGGTCGGAACCGGCTGTGCAGCCTTCCCTGGGTAGGCCTCGATGGCCTGGAGATCACCAGGGTGCACCGTGAAGGCCGTGGTGCGGATGAGGACCTGGCCGCGCTCGGGCGCTGTGGGCTCCGGCTCCTCGATGATGGTCAGGACGTCGGCGGGCAACCCGCCACGGGTGTAGACGACACGACGGTTCATGGTTCTCCTCCTGCGCGTTGGTGTGTGCGGAGCTTGGCCGGGGCGTCAGCCGGGGACCTGCAGCAGCAGGTGCTTGCCGCTGGCGCACCGTCCAGCTGCATCAGCTGCCCGCCCTCACGCAGACCGCCATGGTCCAGGGCGGCGAATCCGAATTGGTCCAGCAGGCCGGCCACGGCTGCCTTCGTGCCGCGTCGTCGCCCGCATAGAAGGTCACTTGCCATCCTTCGGCATGCCGGGGTCCGCGGCGATGAACCACCCTTCACCCGCGGCGTCATCGGCATCACAGGGGTTCGCGTCTCGTCCCGGCGGGCCGGCGCCGGGGATCGGCGATCAGCCGGGGCGGGATGGCCGTTGGCGCACGGCTGGTAGCCGACGGGGAGCGGCGGCGAGAGACGGGGGGCCGGACGTGGAACAGGGTGGGAGGCGCCACGGTCCGAACGGTAGGGGTTGCGGGGATCGAGCCTCGGGATCTTGGGGTTCTCCGCGCGTCTGTCCGCGACCTCGGGTGATCGTTGGGACGCTGAGTGATCCCATAAATGACCGGTTGCGAGAGTTCTGCTGGAGATCCGAAGCCGCGGTCGTCGTGGGCGAGCCCGACGATCTGCCCGTTGATGGTGACCCTGGGCCGCCAGTGCGGGACAGGCCGCGGACGACTATCGGGGCGCTCATGCCCCCAGGGTGCGCCCGCTCGGCAGCTGGTGCCCGCGGGACGTGTCTCAGTGGCCCCGGTCCGTCGACTGCTGCGGTACGACCACCAGGAACGCGTCCTGCTCCAGATCCATCACCACCTCGGCCGCCATGCCCTCGCAGCGGCGGGCGGCCGCGAATTCCTCCGCGGGCCAGCTGCCTCGCGGTCCTCCTGCGGGAAACCGCTCAAGTACTGTGCGACGCACGGTGTACCCCCTGGTCGTCGGTCCGGCCTGTCCGCTCCAACGACCCTCCGCCGCCCCCGTTACGGCTGCGCGGACGGCCGGAATCGCACCGTGGTACGCCGTCCACGGGCATCCGATGATTCCTTTCGGGTAACAGCATCGCCACAGCCGGGTTTTCGCGGCAGGGTGTTGCGGGCAAGCCACAGGGGGCTACGGAAGAGGGGGAACCGTGATCGTCTGGATCAACGGTGCGTTCAGCGCGGGCAAGACGAGCGCCGCGCGCGAGCTGGTCGATCTGATCCCGAACAGCACGTTCTACGACCCTGAGCTGATCGGCGCAGGGCTGCGGTATCTGCTGCCCCAGAAGAGACTTGCCGAGGTGACGGACTTCCAGGACCTGCCGATCTGGCGGCGTCTGGTGGTGGACACAGCCGCGGCCCTGCTCGCCGAGGTGTCCGGGGTGCTGGTGGTGCCGATGACACTGCTGCGACAGGAGTACCGCGACGAGATCTTCGGAGGGCTCGCCTCCCGGCGCATACCGGTGCGTCATGTCCTGCTCTCACCTGAGGAAACGATCCTGCGCAAACGGATCGCCGACCGGGTGGAGTTCGCCGACGACCCGGAGCACAGCGAGCGGATCCGGCAGTGGGCCTACGAGCACATCGAGCCCTACCGGACGGCGCTCGGCTGGCTCACCCGGGACGCCCACACCATCGACACCAGCGCGCTCACTCCGCACGAGACGGCCGAGCGGATCGCCGAGGCGGTCCGCACGGGGGCGGCCACCGCATGCGAGATCGTGCAGACGCCCGAGCCGACTGCCGAGACCGTCGCGGCCGGCGTGCTGCTCTTCGACGAACACGACCGGGTGCTGCTCGTCGACCCGACGTACAAGCCCGGCTGGGAGTTCCCGGGCGGAGTGGTCGAGGCCGGCGAGGCACCCGCACAGGCCGGGATCCGTGAAGTGGCCGAGGAGATAGGCATCCATCTCGAACGGGTGCCGAAACTGCTCCTCATCGACTGGGAGGCGCCCGAACCACCCGGCTACGGAGGGCTGCGGATGCTCTTCGACGGCGGCCTGCTGCCCGGTGCGGACGCCGAACGGCTGCTGCTGCCCGACTCTGAACTGCGCGGCTGGCGGTTCGTCACCGAGGAGGAGGCGGCCACCATGCTTCCTCCGACCCGGTACGAGCGGCTGCGCTGGGCACTGCGCGCCCGGGAGCGGTCAACCGTGCTCAACCTGGAGGCCGGAGTCCCGGTCGGCTGAGGCACGCAGCACCGCGGCGGCGTCGACGGTGAGGGGATCGCCGTGCCCGAAGCAGACCGTGGCCGGTTCCAGCGCGGCCAGCCGTCGGAACGAGGCCACGGCCTGCGCCCGGTCGATGTTGAAGACGCCCAGCATCACCTGACCGACCCCGGCCACGCAGTCGCCGGTGAACAGCACTCCGTGGTGCGGCAGATGGATACCGATGGAGCCGGGGGTGTGGCCCGGCGCGTGGACCACACGGGCCCCTGATCCGAAGCGGATCTCGTCGCCGTCGGCCAGCTCGTGGTCGACACGGGTCGGCGGGGCCGGGGGCACGGTCAGCGCATGCTCGTACAACGGGCGTTCCCAGTCCAGCAGGGCGGGGTCGGCAATCTCCTCCTCGCCACGGATCACCGGGGCGTCCAGCCGATGGGCCAGGATCTCGGCGCCGTGCCGGTCGGCGAGCAGCTGGGCGGAACCATAGTGGTCGCGATGCCCATGAGTGACGACGATCCGGCTGATGCCGCCGGGGTCCAGGCCGAGGCCGCGCACCGCGGCCTCGATCGCGGGTGCCGCATCGATGTCGCCCGCGTCGATCAGAGTCAGGTCCGCGCCGTCGCGCCACAGATAAGCCTGGCCTATGGGGAAGCGGAACATGTGCAGCTGGGGAAGTACCTCGACGAGATCCATACGGCGAACGTATGCGGATGTATCCGCCCGCCGCCCGGATCTACGCTCTGGGCGAGCTTCGCTCAGCGCGTAGATTGCGCCGGCGGGCCCCCGGACCGCGCGTCGGCGGACAGCCACGCCCGGCGGTTCTTCGGGCGGGCCTCGACGGCGATCGCGCACGGCGTCGCGAGGTTCACACCGAGCCGCCACTTGTTCTCCGGCCAGCGGCCGGCGAGTTCCGTGAGCGTCGTCCGGCAGAACACCCAGTCCGGATGCCAGGGCGGCAACATGCCGGACGTCAGCGGGGGACGCACGTCCGGCCGGTCACGGGGCCGTACTGCGAGGGGAGCGGGGCGGTGAAACCGGGGGTGTCGGCGTGCAGTCGGGCGACCATCACATGGAGCCGACAGTGGGAGAGCGCGTCGAGCACCGCGTACGTGCTTCCGCTCGCCCCGGACTCCTGCAGCAATCGTTCGGCCTCCGTCGGCGGCGCCCAGTCGATCCCTGTCCCCGTTGTCACGGGCCGATCCTATGAAACC
Organism: Streptomyces sp. NBC_01224; assembly: GCF_036002945.1. Lineage (NCBI taxonomy): Bacteria > Bacillati > Actinomycetota > Actinomycetes > Kitasatosporales > Streptomycetaceae > Streptomyces > Streptomyces sp. NBC_01224. The sequence continues at coordinate 8,046,863 of NZ_CP108529.1, forward strand.
GGGCCCGGACCGACCCATGACGGGTGGTCCGGGCCGACCCGAGGAGCACGTCCGGACCCGGTCCGCCGCGGACGGAGCGGCGGACCGGCCGAGCCCTGCGAACCAGAGATCCGCAGGAACGCGGCGGGATCGGTGACGCAGAGTCAGTCCCGCTTGGACTCTGCGTAGTTCCGCAGGAACAGGGCCTCGGCGAGCGAAAGCCGCTCCAGCTCCTCGGGTGACACGCTCTCGTTCACCGCGTGGATCTGTGCCTCCGGCTCGCTCAGGCCGATCAGGAGGATCTCGGCCTGCGGGTAGAGGGCGGCGAGAGTGTTGCAGAGCGGGATCGAGCCGCCCATCCCGGACGTCTGCATCTTCTCGCCGGGGTACGCGGCCTCCATCGCCTGCGCCATGGACGTGTACGCCGGGCTGGAGGTGTCCGCGCGGAACGGCTGGCCCTGGCCGACCTGTTCAACCGACACCCTGGCCCCCCACGGGGCGTGCGCCTTGAGGTGAGCGGTCAGCAACTCGGTCGCCTTCGCGGCGTCCTGGCCCGGCGGCACCCGCAGGCTGACCTGCGCCCGCGCGCTCGCCTGCAGCGACGGTGTCGCGCCGACCACCGGCGGGCAGTCGATACCGATGACGGTGACGGCGGGCCGCGCCCAGATCCGGTCGGCGACCGTACCCGTGCCGATCAGTCCGACGCCGTCGAGGACCTTCGCGTCCTTGCGGAACTCGGCCTCCGCGTACTGCAGTCCGTCCCATTCGGCGTCCGTGGCGAGCCCGTCGACGGTCGTGGTGCCGTCCTCGTCGCGCAGCGACGACAGCAGCTGGATCATCGCTGCCAGCGCATCCGGGGCGGCGCCGCCGAACTGTCCGGAATGCAGGTTTCCTTCGAGGGTGTCGAGCGTGACCCGCAGCATCGTCATACCGCGCAGCGTCGCGGTCACCGTCGGCAGACCGACCCGGAAGTTGCCGGTGTCGCCGATGACGATCGTGTCGGCGGTCAGCAGTTCGGGGTGCGCCTCGGCGTACCGCTCCAGGCCGCCTGTGCCCTGCTCCTCGGAACCCTCGGCGATCACCTTGACGGAGACCGGGACGCCGCCGTTCGCCTTGAGGGCGCGCAGGGCGAGGAGATGCATGATGAAGCCACCCTTGCAGTCGGCCGCGCCGCGGCCGAACCAGCGGCCGTCGCGCTCCGTCAGCTCGAACGGCGGGGAGAGCCAGGCGGACTCGTCGAGCGGCGGCTGCACGTCGTAGTGCGCGTAGAGCAGTACGGTCGGGGCGTCGGCCGGGCCGGGCAGGAAGCCGTACACCGACTGGGTGCCGTCGGGGGTGTCGAGCAGGGCGACGTCCTGGAAGTCCTCGGCGCGCAGCGCGTCGGCGACCCAGTTGGCAGCCGCCTCGCACTCGCTCTTCGGGAACTGCGCGGGATCCGCCACCGACTGGAAGGCTACGAGCTCGGTCAGCTCCGCCTTGGCACGAGGCATCAGCGAGGCAATGGTCTCGGAGATCGGACGGGCGGTCATGGGCACGCTCCTCGTGGGTGCGACGTTATGTATACGAATCCGGGCACATGTACACCGCGTGTGCGGCGTTGCATGTAGGACGAACGCACGGTCGATCCTCCCACAGCGGGGGCCGGGCCGGGCGCGCCGTAGGATGCCGTGAGCAGCATGGGCCACTGGTGGGATCGGGAGCAGAAGCACATCGTGAGCAGCGAGAACGCAGACGCCGTACATGAGCACGAAGAGTCGACCGTGTGGGACGTCGTCGTAGTCGGTGGCGGACCGGCCGGAGCCTCCGCGGCATACGCGGCGGCGGTTGCCGGCCGACGGGTACTGCTCCTCGAGAAGGCGGAACTGCCCCGCTACAAGACGTGTGGCGGCGGGATCATCGGGTTTTCGCGTGATTCGCTGCCGCCCGGATTCGAACTGCCGCTACGGGACCGGATTCACGCGGTCACGTTCTCGCTCAATGGCAGGCTGGCGCGGACCCGCCGCTCCAAGCGGATGCTCTTCGGGCTCATCAACCGCCCCGAGTTCGACGCGGGGCTGGTTGAGGAGGCGCAGAAGGCGGGCGCCGAGCTCCGTACCGGAGCGACCGTGACGAGGGTCGAGCAGCACGGCGCCGCGGTGCCGGACCGGCGCACGGTCGCCGTGGTGCTGTCCGGCGGCGAGACGGTCCTTGCCCGCGCGGTCGTCGGTGCGGATGGCAGCGCTGGGCGGATAGGAGCCCATGTCGGGGTGAAACTCGACCAGGTGGATCTCGGTCTGGAGGCCGAGATCCCGGTTCCGCAGACGGTCGCGGAGGACTGGGCGGGGCGGGTGCTGATCGACTGGGGCCCCATGCCCGGCAGTTACGGCTGGGTGTTTCCCAAGGGCGACACCCTCACTGTCGGCGTGATCTCGGCGCGGGGTGACGGGGCGGGGACCAAGCGGTATCTGGAGGACTTCATCGCCCGGCTCGGTCTCGCCGGCTTCGAGCCGAAGATCTCCTCCGGGCACCTGACGCGCTGTCGCAGCGACGACTCGCCGCTGTCGCGTGGACGGGTGCTGGTGTGTGGCGATGCGGCGGGGCTGCTGGAGCCGTGGACCCGCGAAGGCATCTCCTTCGCGCTGCGGTCGGGGAGGCTCGCCGGTGAGTGGGCGGTTCGGATCGCGGAGTCGCACGATGCCGTGGACGCCCGACGCCAGGCGCTCAACTACGCCTTCGCCATCAAGGCCGGCCTGGGTGTCGAGATGGGTGTCGGACGGCGCATGCTGAAGCTGTTCGAGCGCCGGCCGGGGGTGTTGCACGCGGTGCTGACGGGATTCCGCCCGGCCTGGAACGCGTTCGCCGGGATCACCCGGGGAACGACTTCGCTGGCCGAGCTGGTCCGTACGCATCCGCTCGCGCAGCGGGCCCTGTCGGCGATGGACCGTTGACACCTGACACCTGACACCTGACACCTGACACCGAGGACGGGCCGGGCCGCACGGTCAGCCCTCCACGGTGATCCGGAAGACGGGGTGGTCGGGGCAGGCGGCCAGGAGTTCTGCGTCCGTGGACTTTGCGGTGATGCCCTGGAAGTACTGGTTGACCTCCCAGCCCCACCGCTCCAGGTAGGCGCGGACGATCAGCACCTTCTGCTCGTCGTCCGCGATCTCCACGGCCGTGAAGGTGCGGATCTTCCGGCCCACCCGCAGCTCGCCCCCACCGGCGACCCGCATGTTGCGCACCCACTGGGAGTGGCCCCGCGCGGAGACCAGATACTGCGTGCCCTCGTAAGTGTGGGAGTTCACCGGGATGCGCTGCATCTGCCCGCTCTTGCGGCCGCGCACCGACATCTCGACCGAGCCGAGAAGGCTGATGCCGTGCCGGGCGAGCCAGCCGATGATGCTGTTCATCCGGACGTTGAACGCGTTGCCCCGAAGGTAGTACGGCTGAGACATCGTGACTCCCCCACTGTTTTGAGAGCAGTGCTCTCGCTTGAGATCAGTGTGCATGGAGGTGGTGCTCAATGGCAAGAGCAGTGCTCTCGTTGTTGGTCGGTGCTCTTCGGTCGTGGCAGACTGAAGACCATGAGCGCTATCCGAGGAGCCAGGGAACGGGCCCGTATCGAGGTCACCGCCGCCATCAAGAACGAGGCGAGGAAACAGCTCGCGGCCGAAGGCGCTGCAAAGCTCTCGCTGCGCGCCGTGGCACGGGAACTCGGAATGGCGTCCTCCGCGCTCTACCGCTACTTCCCCAGCCGGGACGAACTGCTCACGGCCCTGATCGTCGATGCGTACGACTCCGTGGGCGAGAGTGCCGAGGCCGCACACCGGGCCGCCCGTGCCGCCGCCGCCCCCCACGTCACCCGCTGGACCGCCGTCGCGCACGCCGTACGCGACTGGGCCCTCGCCCACCCCCATGAATACGCTCTGATCTACGGCTCGCCCGTGCCCGGTTACAGCGCACCGCAGACGACGATCGGTCCCGCCTCCCGTGTCGGCCTCGTCCTGATTGCCGTCGTCGGCGAGGCCTACCGCACGGACGGTCTCGCCCTGCCGCCGCTCGTCGGGGAGCTGCGCGCCGAGGCCGAGCGGATGGTCGCCGAGTTCGCCCCCGACCTTCCTCCGGAGGTCGCCGCCCCGCTGATCGCTGCCTGGTCGCAGCTGTTCGGGCTGATCTCCTTCGAGATCTTCGGCCAGTTCAACCGGGTGGTGGAGGCCCGGGAGATCTTCTTCCGGGAAGCCGTCACCGAACTGGCCCGTACGCTCGGCCTGCTCGGCCCCCGAAGCAGCCGGAGAGGATGAGGCCCGTCCCCGCCGACCCCGTCCGACGTACTCCACAGGGAGTACGGGTGATCACCACGCCCGGCTGACGCTTCCGCCGCGGCTCGCGGTCTAGCGTGGCCGACATGGAAGAGCAACGCTCACACTGGGCTCACGGCGGGCCGCCGCGCTGGCTGACGGGGGCGCCGGGGCAGTACGCGTCCCGGCTGCCCTGGCCGTCGACGATCCTGCTCGGTGCCGTCGTCATGGTCGGTTCGACGATCGCGGCCCGGGGCCAGATGGACGAGCGGGCGCCGCTGGACATCTTTGCGCGGCTGCTGCTCTTCCTGGCCGTCTCCGTGCTTCTGCTGCGCCACCGCCACCCCGTGGTGGCCGTCTTCGGCAGTTCGGCTGCGGCGATGATCTACCTGGCGGCCGGCTATCCGTACGGACCGGTCTTCCTTGCCGTTGCCGTGGGCTGCTTCAGCGCCGTTGTCTCCGGGCACCGGCGGGCCGCTTGGACGGCAGTCGGGATGGTGTGGCTGGGGCACGTCCTGGTGGCTCACTGGCTCTACCGGTGGCTGCCGCCCTCCGGCGACCACCCCGCCGCCTGGGGGCAGGAACTGGGCGTTGCCGCTTGGGTGGTGGCCATCATCGCCGCCGCCGAGTTCGTACGCGTGCGCCGTGAGCAGTGGGCAGATCAGCGCGCGGAGCGGGAGGCCGCGGAGCAGCGCCGGGCCGACGAGGAGCGGCTGCGGATGGCGCGCGAGCTCCATGACGTCCTGGCCCACAGCATCTCCGTCATCAACGTCCAGTCGAGTGTCGGTCTCGCGTTGCTGGACTCCGACCCCGAGCAGGCCCGTACCGCCCTCACCACCATCAAGGCCGCCAGCAAGGAGGCGCTGGGCGAGGTCCGCCAGGTCCTCGACACCCTGCGTACCCCTGGAGACGCCCCCAGGGCCCCGGCTCCCGGACTCGACAGGCTTCCCGAGCTCGTCGAACAGGCGGCGGGCGCCGGGCTGACCGTCACCGTCGAGACCGATGGCGTACGCGGCGCCGTCCCGCCCGGCACGGATCTCGCCGCCTTCCGGATCGTGCAGGAGGCGCTGACGAACGTGGTCCGGCACTCCGGATCGCGCACCGCGGAGGTCCGTATCGGCTACGAGCCCGGCCACATCCGGCTCCGTATCGATGACGAAGGACCGGCCACCGGCAATGACGCAGGCGGCAGCGGCAACGGGCTGGCAGGAATGCGGGAGCGGGCCGCCGCACTGGGTGGCACGATCGAGGCCGGGCCCCGGGCCAACGGCGGCTTCCGGGTGCGGGCCGAGCTTCCGCTGCCGTCCGATTCGCCCGGCGCGGCAGCGCACAAGGAGGAGACAACGTGATCCGCGTACTGCTCGCCGACGACCAGCTGCTGGTCCGGGCCGGTTTCCGGGCCCTGCTGGACGCTCAGCCCGACATCGAGGTGGCGGGGGAGGCCGCCGACGGTGAGGAGGCCGTACGCATGGTGCGCGAACTGCGGCCGGACACCGTGCTGATGGACATCCGGATGCCGCATCTCGATGGCCTGGCCGCGACCCGTGCCATCACCGGGGACCCTGAGCTGAGTGACGTCAAGGTGGTCATGCTCACCACCTTCGAGCTCGACGAGTATGTCTTCGAGGCGATCCGCTCCGGTGCCTCCGGCTTTCTCGTCAAGGACACCGAACCGGAGGAACTGCTGCGGGCGGTACGTGCTGTGGTGGGCGGCGACGCACTGCTCTCACCGGGGGTCACCCGCCGGCTGATCGCCGAGTTCGCGGCCCGGTCCAAGGAGCCCGCGGCGGCAACGGGGCTGAGCGAACTCACCGAACGGGAAAGGGAGGTGATGGCACTCGTCGGCATAGGGCTCTCCAATGAGGAGATCGCCCGCCGGCTGGTCGTCAGCCCGCTCACCGCCAAGACCCACGTCAGCCGCACCATGGTGAAGCTCGGTGCCCGCGACCGGGCTCAACTCGTTGTGCTCGCCTATGAGTCGGGGCTCGTACGCCCCGGCTGGCTCGGTTGACCCGGCCACGACGGAGGGTGCGCAGCCGCCCGCACAGGTGCGGCGGCCGACGGGCGAGAACTCCCCGTCGGCCACCGCACATTCCCCCTCGCCGGGTGGTCAGTCCCGCACGGACACCTTCTGCGCGGCGGATGCCTCGGCTGCGGCGGCCCGGTCCATTTCGGACGAGGCGACCAGCACGGTGTGCTGCACGGGCCGGCTGCGCCGCAGCCCGGTCAGGTAGCCGCCGCGGGTGTCCTCGCGCTCGCTGCGCGGGATCAGCTTCAGACCCGCGACCAGGGCGATCAGTGCGATGGGGGCGGGCAGCAGCCCCGTCTGGTCGCTCGCCCGGAGAAGGACGACCTCGTGTGCCGCGGGATGTGCAGCGAGGACCGGCGAGGCGTCCGGGTCGAGCTGACGGCGAAGGGCCGAGCGCGTCACGCCGAGGTGAAGCCGTTGCAGAGGTCGGTGCTGGCTCGCATGCTGAACGAACCGAGGCACTGAGCGCCCCGTCGGGCGCTGCGCCCCTGCCTGCTGTCAGGACCAGGTGACTCCGGAGTTCTCGCACCAGAGCCGGGCCGGCTCCGGGTCGCCTTTCAGGGTGATCGCCGTGAGCGGCAGCCGGTTCCAGAGCGTCAGATAGAGCTGCCCGGCCGTCGCGCTCAACTCGCAGTCCGCAGGGATCTCTTCGGGTACCGTTTCATCCCGTACGGCCTGCGGCGGTTCCGGCGAGAGCCGGACGGTCCAGGTGGCGTCCGTATCCGTGGCCCGTACCCGCAGGGAACGCGGCGTTTCCGTACGCACTTTGCTCTTCGGGCGGGCGTGGAACCCGCGCAGCAGCTCGTCGATTCCGTCCACCGCGTGATCGGCCGCCAACGGTGACAGCCGTCCACCGCGTGCCGACTCCGCGTCCACCCGGTGAATCGTGGTCTCGTGCGCCTGCCGCCGGGCCCAGAAGGCCAGTGGCGACGGCGCGGGCAGGAAGGTCCAGCACTCCAGTCCGGCCGGCGCGGTCGCCAGCGCGTCGACCAGGAGGCTGTGGCCCTCGCGGAACCAGTCGAGCAGCTCGGGTCCGTCCAGATCCGGCTCCCCGCCGTCCGGGTGGTACGACGTGTGGCCTTCGACGACGAACGCGGTCGCCCAGCGGTGCACCATCCCGGTGTGCCGGAGAAGATCGCGTACCTGCCAGCCCGGGCAGGTCGGCACCGGTGCCCCGGTTCCCGTCTCCTGTGCCGCGGTCGCCAGCAGCTGCCCCTCGACGGTCAGGGACTTGATGTGGTCCGTGATCTCCATGGCCTCGATTGTGCCAGCGGTTCAGGCTCCCTGGGGGTGGGCGGTGCGAGTCCGGCTGCCACCGCGCACCAGCCGTACGAACCAGCCGAGGGCGAGCGACTGCAGCAGTACGGACACGACCAGGGCGAGGTAGACGAACCAGGCGGGTCCGGCCGCCTCCGCCCCCCACAGTGCGCTGCCGATGAAAAAGACGAACACGGTGGGCGCCGCGAGGAGGAACAGCCAGACCCCGGCGAACGAGGCGTCCTCGTGGGCGACGAACAGGGTGTCCATGGTGACGAACACCGCGGCCGCCAGGACGAGGCCGAGGTAGATCAGCGAGGCGGCGTTGCCGAAGGTCAGGCGCGCGAGCGCGCGGACGTGCTGCCTGTCGATGACCGGCTTGTTCATGGCCCGCTCCCCATGGATGGATGACGCTTCCATCGTGTCTCCGGGGAGCTGTTCCTGCCTGAGTACGGCTGCTTAATCGCTCATGTGTGCGCCGCGTTGCGTGCTCCGTACCCCAGTGCCGCGGCCGCGGTGGCCAGCAGTGCCACCGTGGTGAGGGCTGCCGGGAGTGAGAACCAGTCGGTCAGGAAGCCGATCGCGGGCGGTCCGAGCAGCATCCCGCCGTAGCCGAGCGTCGACGCGGCGGCCACTCCACCGGGCCCGGCCAGCTCACCGGCCCGGCCGACCGCGACGGGGAAGATATTGGCCAGACCGAGACCGGTGACGGCGAAACCGAGGAGCGCCAGCCAGGTGGTCGGGGCGAGCGAGCCGAGCAGCATCCCGGCGGCGGCCGTCGCACCGCCCGCGACCAGGGTCCTGGTCTGGCCCAGCCGTTCGAGCAGTGCCGTGCCGCTGAGTCGGCCGGCCGTCATGGCCAGTGCGAACAGGGAGTATCCGGCGGCGGCGATGCCCGGGTGGGCGTGCAGGTCCTGTTCCAGATGGAGGGCGCCCCAGTCGGCCAGCGCGCCTTCGCCGTACGCGGTGCAGAGCGCGATCACGCCGAACAGGAGCACCATGCGGCGGGACCGCCCGTCCGGGCGCTGCGGCTTCTCGGCGTCGTCGGCCGTTGATGCGGGCTTCGGCGCCGGTTGGCGCAGCAGTACCGGTCCCGCCGCCGCGGTGACCAGGAGCCCGATCCCGGTGAGGACGAATAGATGTGTGGCGGGGGAGAGGCCGCCCGCGACCAGTCCGCCGAGCCCGGCACCGACCATTCCGCCGAGGCTGAACGCGCCGTGGAAGCCGGGCATCACGGGACGCCGCAGGGCGGCGACCAGGTCGACCGCCGCGCTGTTCATCGCCACGTTCATCCCGCCGTACGCGGCGCCGAAGACCAGGAGCACCAGGCCGAGTGCGAGCGCCGAATGCGTCTGCGCGGGCAGGGCGATGCTGAGGGGTAGCAGAACGCCGCAGACCACGGTCACCGGATGGCTGCCGAAGCGCCGGCACAGCCGGCCGGTAAGCATCATGGTCACCACGGCCCCGGCGGATACGCCGAGCAGAGCGAGGCCCAGGGTGGAGGCCGAGGCGCCGGTCTGGTGCTTGATGGCCGGGATGCGGACCACCCAGCCGGCGAAGAGGAAGCCGTCGAGGGCGAAGAACACGGTCAGCGCGGTACGGAGGCGGGCCAACGAAGGTGGGGCGGTGTTGCCGCCCGGTCCCCCCGGTAGAGCCGTCCGTATTTTGTTTAGTTGCGGCACAAACTCAGCATAGGGGCGTCCGGGTAACGGGCGCAAGATGACAGCCCGCCGCGGACGCAAGGGGCACAAGTGCGCCACCGGGGCGTCGGCAGCACCCCCGGATCGTGGGAGACTCGCCCCCATGAACGGCAAGGTGACCACCACTCGGACAAAGTTGGAGAGGGGCCGCAGCGCGCTCGGACCCGCGCTGGAACTGGTCCACACCGGACGCGCGCCCACCCGTGCCGTCCTCACCTCCGAGCTCGGGGTCACCCGGGCGACGGCCGGTGCGGTCGCCGCGGAACTGGAGGCACTCGGCCTGATCCGGGTCGACTCCCGGCCGGGCTCCGCCGCCGGGTCGCAGGGCCGCCCCTCGCACCGGCTGGCCATCCGGGAGTCCGGGCCCGTCGCCATCGCCGCGCAGGTGCACGCCGACGGGTTCCGGGCCGCGCTCGTCGGGCTCGGTGGACGGCTCGTCGCCACCGCGCCCGGCTGTGTCACCGTCACGGCGGACCCGGCGCAGGTCATCGGTGAAGTGGTCGACGACTGTGCCCGGTTGCTGCGGGACAGCGGACTGCGCTGTGTCGGTGCGGGCCTAGCGGTGCCGTCCGCGGTCGCCGAACCGGAGGGCACCGCGCTCAATCCGCTGCACATCGCCTGGCCGGCGGGCGCCCCGGTGCGAGAGATCTTCGCCGCCTGTGTACGGGAAGCGGGCATCCCCGGACCCGCGTTCACCGGGAACGACGTCAACCTTGCCGCGCTCGCCGAACACCGGCACGGTGCCGGGCGCGGTGCCCAGCATCTGCTCTGTGTGGCCACCGGTCACCGAGGCGTGGGCGGTGCCCTGGTCCTCGACGGCCGTCTGCACACCGGGAGTTCGGGACTCGCGCTGGAGGTCGGCCATCTCACGGTGAACCCCGAGGGCCGCCCGTGCCACTGCGGCGGCCGCGGCTGCCTGGACGTCGAGACCGACCCGCTGGCCTTCCTCATCGCCGCCCGTCGCGAACCCGGTCCGGAGGAGTCGCTGCTCAAGCAGGCCGGCGATCTGCTGCGTACGGAGTACGAGGACGCGGCGGTACGGGGCGCGGCCGAGGAGCTGATCGACCGGCTCGGCCTCGGGCTCGCCGGGCTGGTCAACATCCTCAACCCTGATCGCATCATCCTCGGCGGACTGCACCGTGCACTTCTCGACGCGGATCCGGAGCGGCTGCGTGCGGTGGTGGCCGACCGCAGCCTGTGGGGGCGCAGCGGCAGTGTGCCCATCCTGCCGTGCACGCTCGACCACAACAGCCTGGTGGGGGCGGCGGAACTGGCCTGGCAGCCGGTGCTGGACGATCCGCTGGCCGCGCTTGCGTGACGGGGGCCTCGGGCCCGCACTGTCCTCAACCGTCGGACAGGACCGAAGACGTCCTCCACGCGAACGCCCGTGCTGCGTTACCCACCAGGATTCCGTCCAACGCCTGCCTCCCCAGGGCCTGTTCGAGGCGAGGGCGCAACCTCCGCAGCAGATACGGCATGCCCGGGGTCTCGGGCACTGTCGTGTCGCCGCCCAGTAGCAACTGCCCGCCGAAGCCGTCCTCGGTGAGGGCGGCCAGTTGCTCGGGCAGTTGCCAGTCCGTCGCATGATTGGCCCGCGACGGACCGTCGAACGCGAGAAACGCGCCCGCCCGTGCCGCCTCACGCTGTACGACCCCGTCCGGTGAACGGCCCGGATGGCCGAGGATCACCCGCTGCGGCGCGACCTCCAACTCCCCGCAGAGCAGGTCCAGTACGTCGAGAGCCGCCGTGCCCAGCTCCAGGTGGACGGCGATCGGCGCACCGGTGCGATGGTGAGCCAGTGCTGCCGCCGTCATCGTGAACCGGGCATGGGTGTCGATGCCGTGAAAGGCGCCGGCGACCTTGATCAGACCCGCGCGTACGCCCGTGGAGCCGATGCCCTCGGTCAGTTCCGAGACGAAGAGTTCGGCGAGATGGTCCCGTAGGCGGCCGAGCAACTCCGCCGGGTAGTGAGCCGCTTGATGCAGCCCGGTCGCCGCCACCACATGCGAGCCCGTCGAACGGGCCAGCCCCGCCAGGGCCTCGGGCTCACGCCCCATCCCGTACGGAGTCCACTGCACCACTGCCCGGCCGCCCAGTTCGCGGAAGGCGCACAGCCGGTCGGCCGCCCGCTCTGCGTCGTTCAGTTCCTGGCCCGGGAGGAGGGGGCTGCGCAGGAAGAGGTGGTCATGTGCGTCGCAGACTCCCAACTCCGTTGCGGGGATGTCGCCGAGGACCGTGCGGACGGTCGCTACCACTGTCGTCCCTCCCCGAATCGCTCCCGCTCCGGAGCGCTCAGGTGCAGCACCTCGTACCGTTCACCGGGCGCCTCGGGGGCTTCCTGTGCCCAGAGCGTGAAGTGGAGCAGTTCCCAGTGGCGGGGGTCGACCGCCAGTGCCGTGGCGACCGCTCCGGGTGTCTTCGCCAGTCCTTGGCTCTCCTCAAGAGCGGCCTCTACCGCGTCCGCGGGCGCGACGGAGGCCGCGACGGCTGCCCGATGGAGGGTGGCCGTGCGGGGGAGTGCGGCCGACGCGGGCCCTTCCTCGTACGCCAGTCCGGTCCAGTGCTGTACCTCGGGGCGCCCGAAGTCCTGGACGATGCCCTGGAATCCGGGGCCCCAGAGGAAGGAGTTCATGCCCTCCGGCGTCGCCCACAGATAGAAGGGCGCGTACTGGTTCACGGGCGAGTACTCGCCCCGTTCGCGGATCAGGTATGCCTTGATGCCGAGGCCCGGAAAATTGTCCAGGAGGTGGCCCTTCGTCGCGACGCGGTTGCGGATGATCCCCATGTCGTAGTGGGCGGGAAGGGTGATCTCGTACTGCATGGCATGCATCGGGTGCTCCTCAGACCGGGTATGCGGCGACTTCGACCCGCTCGTGCCAGTCGGTGGTGGTGCCGTCCTCGGCAGCCTCGACGACGGCGAGATGCGTCATGAACGTGTGCGGTGCGGCGCCGTGCCAGTGCCATTCGTCCGGCTCGATCCAGACGGTGTCGCCTGCCCGGATCGCCTCCACCGGACCGCCGCGGCGCTGCACGAGGCCCTCGCCCTCAGTGACATGGAGGACTTGACCGCGTGGGTGCCGGTGCCAGGAGGTGTGGCTGCCGGGGGTGAAGTGGACGCTGAACATCCGTAGCCTGGAGGGAGCCCGGGGTGCCGCGATCTCGTCGAGCCGGACGGTGCCGTTGAAATGCTCGGCCGGCCCGGCGGAGGTATCGGGACGGTTTCTCGTGATGTGCATGTGCGTTGTGCTCCTCGAGTGTCAGGCGGCGGTGTCACCGGCGGCGAGCAGCGAGAGCAGTCCACGCGCGCCCGCGTCGAAGGCGTCCGTCGAACCGGAGGCGCGGGCCAGCACATAGCCGCCCTGCACCGTCGCGACGATCGTCGCCGCCACGTCCTCGGGAATCAGCGGACGGGTGAACTCGCCCTGGTCCAGGCCCTCCTGGATGATCTCGGCGAGTCGGCCGCGCAACCAGCCGATCGTCTCGTCGACCGGTGCACGCAACTCGTCACTGGCGATGACATCCGGATCCATCGTCAGCCGGCCGACCGGGCAGCCGCGCAGCACATCGCGCTCGCGCAGGAGGTATGCCGAGATCCGCGCGTACGCCGTTCCCGGACCATCGAACAACTGTCCGGCCGTCTCGCGCATCTGCGAGGCCGTGCGACGGATCGCCGCGAGCGCCAGATCGGGTTTGCCCGCGAAGTGGTGGTACATGCTGCCCTGGCCCGCGCCCGCCCGCTGCTGGATGGCCTTGGGGCTGGTGCCCACATAGCCGCGCTCCCACAGGAGCTCCTGGGTGGCTTCGATCAGACGGTCCGGAGTGGTCATGACTCGACTGTACATACTAGTAGGTACAGAATCCAATGAACTCGGCCCGCCGGCGGAAGCAGCCGCAGATCCGCCACGTACTCCCGAGGGGGTACACGCACGGCCGCTGGCCGTACGACGACTCGGACCCCCTCCCGGGGCCAGGCTCGGAATCGTCAGGAAAACCTGCACGCGAACCCTGAACCGAGGGAGTTGACCGAGATGAACACCCTGGCGTACAGCGGTGGACCCGGACCCTGGATCCTCCTCTTCCCGCTCTTCTGGGCGGCCGTCGTGATCGGCGGCGTCACCCTGCTGCGCCGTACCGTTCGGCGCGGCGGACGAGGCCCCTGGCAGGCCCGTACCACTCAGGAAGCACCCGCCGAAGCGTCACCGATCACCCTGCTCGGCCGCCGCTTCGCGGCCGGAGAGGTCGACGAGGACGAGTACTGGCGCCGGCTCTCCGTCCTCGACGAACAGTTCGGCCGCGGCAGCAAGGGAGGAGTGGCATGACCACCACAGTCCCCACCTCCGAGCCCACCACCACGTCCACCTCTGCCGCCTCCGCTGCCCGGGTCGTCGACGCCGTGAAGCTCTACGGCACCGGCGACACCCGGGTCAGGGCCCTCGACGGGGTGAGCGTCGACTTCCCGGCCGGCCGCTTCACCGCGATCATGGGGCCCTCCGGCTCCGGCAAATCCACCCTGATGCACTGCGCGGCGGGACTCGACACCCTCACCTCCGGCTCCGCGTTCATCGGCGACACCGACATCAGCGCCCTCGACGACCGCAGGCTCACCCTGCTGCGCCGACGGCGCATCGGCTTCGTCTTCCAGTCCTTCAACCTCCTGCCGACGCTCACCGTCGCCGAGAACATCACCCTCCCTCTGGATCTCGCCGGGGAGCGACCCGACCCGGAGTGGCTCGACGCACTCGTCGACACCGTCGGACTGCGGGACCGGCTGCACCACCGGCCCGGCGAACTGTCCGGCGGGCAGCAGCAGCGGGTGGCGGTGGCGCGTGCCTTCGTGGGCAGTCCCGATGTCGTCTTCGCCGACGAACCGACCGGCAACCTCGACTCCCGTGCCGGCCAGGAGGTGCTCTGGCTGCTCGGCCGAACCGTCCGGCAGACAGCCCGCACGGTCGTGATGGTCACCCATGACCCGGTCGCCGCCGCCCACGCCGACGAGGTCGTCTTCCTCGCCGACGGCAGGCTCGTCGACCGGATGCCCGATCCCACGGCGGAGCGCGTGCTCGACCGCTTCAAGTCCTTCGCCCCCCACCCGTCACGCAGGCGGTGACGACATGACCAGCACCCGGGCCTCCGTACGCCTGAGCATCTCCTCGCTCCGCGCCCACAAGCGCCGCTTCGCCGGTACGTTCGTCGCCGTCCTGCTCGGCGTCGCGTTCCTCACCGGGACGCTCGTCATGGGCGACACCCTCCGCGCGAGCTTCGACACCCTGTTCGGCAACGCCACCGCCGGTACCGACGCCGTCGTGCGCAGCTCCAATGTGGTCACGGTCGCCGGTGAGTCCCAGGGCAGCCGGCAGCCGGTGAGCACCGCACTCGTGAAGAGGATCGAGCAGACCCCCGGCGTCGCCGCGGCGGCCCCCGACATCCAGGGCGCCGGCCAGCTCATCGGCTCCGACGGCAAACCCATCGGCGGTCAGGGGCCGCCCACCCTCGCCGGCAACTGGATCGACGACCCGAAGCTCAATCCGTACCGGCTCGCCGCCGGACGCGCCCCGTCCGCGCCCGGTGAGGTCGTCATCAACCGCGGCACCGCCGACCGGGGCGGGCTCGGGATCGGCGACACGACCGTGCTGCGCACCCCCGACCCCGTGCACGTCACGATCGTCGGACTGGCCACCTTCGGCGGCCAGGACGGCATGGGTCAGGTCACCTACACCGCTATGACGCAGGCCGATGCCGAGAAGTACCTCACACCGAAGCCCGGCGAGGCATCGACCATCCAGGTGCGCGCAGGCCCCGGCACCAGCCAGCAGGAACTCGTCGACGCACTGCGCCCTGTACTGCCCAAGGACGTCGAGGCCATCACCGGACAGGCATCGGCCGCCGAGAACCGGGACATGATCTCCGGTGCCTTCCTCAGCGTGTTCACCACGCTGCTACTGGTCTTCTCCGGGATCGTGCTGCTGGTCGCCACCTTCTCCATCCACAACACTTTCGCGATCGTCGTCGCCCAGCGGACCCGCGAGAACGCCCTGTTGCGCGCCCTTGGCGCCTCCCGCAGGCAGGTCGTCGGCTCCACCCTCGTCGAGGCGGCCGCGGTCGGTGTGATCGCTTCCGCCGCCGGTCTGGCCGGTGGCATCGGCATCGCCGCCGGACTGCAGGCGCTCTTCCCCGCCGTCGGATTCCCGTTCCCCGAGGGAGCGCTGGTGATCAGCGCCGTCTCCCTGCTGCTGCCGCTCGCCGTGGGCCTCCTCGTCTGCCTCGGCTCCGCCCTCCTGCCCGCCGTCCGGGCCGGACGCACCGCTCCGCTCGCCGCCCTGCGCGAGAGCGCTGTCGACGACTCCGCGGCGTCCCGGGCCCGTGCCCTCGCCGGGCTCGTGGTGTTGGTGGCCTCCCTCGGCACCATCCTGACCGGCGCCCTGGCCGGTGTGTCCGTCTGGCTGTCGGCCGCCGGTGCGGTGTCGGCACTCGCCGCGTTCGTGGTGCTCGGACCGGTCGCCTCCTCGTACGCCGTTCGGTTCCTCGGCGCCCCGCTCGACCGACTGCACGGTGTCACGGGCCGACTGGCCCGGCGCAACGCCCTGCGCAGCCCCCGGCGGACCGCGTCCACCGCGACCGCACTGATGATCGGCGTCGCCGTGGTCTCCCTCTTCACCGTCTTCGGCGCCTCCCTGAAGGCCACCATGAACCGGACGGTCGACCGCTCCTTCGCGGGCGATGTCGCCATCAGCGCTCCCGCCTTCGGAGCGGGCGGCAGCGGCCTCAGCCCCCGGCTGGCCCCGGCCGTCGACCGGCTGCCGGAGGTCGCGACCGCCGTCGGTCTCGGCAAGGGGGTCGCGGAGGTCGACGGTGCGGGACGCGCGCTGACCGTCACCGACCCGGCCGCGCTCGGCAGGGTCTTCGACCTCGGCCGGGTCGACGGATCGCTGAAGGGGCTGGGCGCGAACGGGATCGCCGTGTCCGACACGGAGGCCGGCAAGCGCGGTCTGCACACCGGCTCCACCGCACGGCTCGCCTTCACCGACGGCACGCAGCAGAACTTCACGGTCCGTGCCGTCTATGGCCGGTCGGAACTGGCGGGCGACTACGTCATCACCCGCCTGGCCTGGGCCCCGCACCGTGCGCAGGACTCCGACTCGCTGATCGCCGTCTCCTTCAAGCCCGGTGTCACCACCGCCGACGGCAAAGCGGCGGTCGCGAAGACCGCGGCGGCGTACGGCAACCCGGATGTACAGACCCGCAGCGAGTACGCGCAGTCCTCGGCCGGAGGCATCGACATGATGCTCACACTGGTCTACGCCCTGCTCGCACTCGCCGTACTGATCGCGCTGCTGGGCATCGCCAACACGCTGACCCTGGCGCTTTACGAGCGCACCAGGGAACTGGGCCTGTTGCGGGCCGTCGGACAGACCAGGGGCCAGCTGCGGTCCATGGTCCGCTGGGAATCCGTTCTGGTCGCAGCGTTCGGCACGGCCGGCGGCCTGTTGCTCGGCGGCGTCCTGGGCTGGGTGCTGGTCAAGGCGTCCGTAGGCACGGGCGACACCGCCCTCGCCTTCGCGCTGCCGCCACTGCGGCTCCTGGTGGTGGCCCTCGTGGGGATCACCGCCGGGGCGCTGGCGGGCTGGCGGCCTGCCCGTCGGGCGGCACGGCTGGACGTGCTCCGCGCGATCGCCGCCGAATAGCGTGACAGCGGAAAGTGGAGCGGGGCGCCGTCCGGCGCCCCGCTCCACTTTCCGCCGGCGCTGCTAGCCGACCACCGACGACCGAGCGACGGAGGGCGTCCTGCTCTCCAGGTACGTGACGGCGTCCGGCTCGAAAGGTCCGTCAGTGGTTGCCCCGTACACCGCGTGCAGCGGTTGTGCGGCGAACAGGGAAGGCGCCGGAAGAGTGAACCAGACAACCTTCCCGGCCCCGCCCCTGGGGCAGACCCCCCAGCTCTCGCTGACCGCGGCGATCAGCGCGAGCCCGCGCCCCGACGTACTGGACGCAGAGGCCTCGCGCACGGTCGGCAGCCGTGGATCGTGGTCGTGGACGGACACCGTCAGGCGTTCGAGCAGCAACTCGATCTCGACGGTGCATGACTTGTCCGGCTGGGCATGCCGGTGGACATTGGTCAGCAGTTCTGTGACGCCGAGCGCCGCATGGTCGATCAGAGGATCGAGATGCCAGTAGCGCAGCTGCGCCGAAACGATTCTGCGGACCTGACCGATCCGCGACGGCAGGGCCTGGAGCTCCACTGTGCAGTGCCTGCTCGGCTCGCTGATCACGGCTGCGACTCCCCGAAATTAGGTCCGGAAGAAGACGAAGGAACGATCCAGCAGATGACTGGCTGCTGATTCGGCTCCGGCGGTGCGGATCACAATGTCACCGTCGGTAAACCATGAGTGATGTGTGACCAATGTCGCTCAGGGGGCACGGCTGCGCAACTCGCGGTGTACCGGCGGCGCCCGGTCAGATCATCCGGCCGCCCGCACTGCGCAGCGTCTCGAGAAATCTGTGGGCCGGCCCGGCCTTGTCCGGACCGTGATTGCGCTGCCCCATCGTCAGTCGGTACCGCGTCCCGTTGAGGCGTGCCACGGCCGCACCGGCTCCGGCGAACCACGGCCTGCCCGCGCTCACCGCCCCCACCGGGGCGCTGTCGATCTCCCGGCCGTAACTGGTCAGCAGAGCCAGCCTGCCGTCCTTGACGATCACCTGCCCCGCCCTCGTGAGCGAACGGGCCCACCGTTCGATCCTTACCCCCGTCGCACTGAACTCCGTTTCCGGCATGACTGCTTCGCCCCCTTCGTAACACTTCTGATGGGCAGTCTGCACAAGCCGGGGCCGACGCGCCAGGGCGCGTCGCGAGTCGATGTCACAGCTGCCCCACCCGCCAACGCCAAGGCAGGGCTATGGACCACCAAAGCGAACGTTTGTGCAGGTAGACGGAATATCGTTGACGGTGGAGAGTGACGGCGACACGAGGAGGAACGCGCTGATGGGCACCGCAATGCACAGAGACGACGGCCGGGCCACGGCGACCATCGACATCGACCGCTCCGACCCCGAGTACCGGGCCTGGCTCAAGGAAGCCGTACGGAAGGTCCAGGCCGACGCCAATCGCTCCGCCGACACCCATCTGCTGCGCTTCCCGCTGCCCGAGGCATGGGGCATCGACCTCTATCTCAAGGACGAGTCGACGCACCCCACCGGTAGCCTCAAGCACCGGCTGGCCCGCTCGCTCTTCCTCTACGGGCTCTGCAACGGCTGGATCCGGCCGGGCAAGCCGGTGATCGAGGCGTCCAGCGGTTCGACGGCCGTCTCGGAGGCGTACTTCGCCAAGCTGATCGGTGTGCCGTTCATCGCCGTGATGCCCCGCACCACCAGCCCCGAGAAGTGCCGCCTGATCGAATTCCACGGCGGCCGCTGCCACTTCGTCGACGATTCACGGAAGTTGTACGAGGAGTCCGCCAGGCTCGCCGCCGACACCGGCGGCCACTACATGGACCAGTTCACCTACGCCGAACGGGCCACCGACTGGCGCGGGAACAACAACATCGCCGAGTCGATCTACCAGCAGCTGGGACTGGAGCGCTACCCGGAGCCGACGTGGATCGTCGCCACGGCCGGTACCGGCGGCACCTCGGCCACCATTGCCCGCTACGTGCACTACATGCAGTTCGACACCCGGATCTGCGTGCCCGACCCGGAGAACTCCTGTTTCTTCGACGGCTGGACCCACCACAACCCCCTGGCCACCAGTGACTGCGGCTCCCGGATCGAGGGCATCGGCAGGCCCCGGATGGAGCCGAGCTTTGTGCCCGGGGCCATCGACCGGATGATGAAGGTGCCTGACGCGGCCAGTGTCGCGGCCGTGCGCACCCTGGAGAAGGCCATCGGCCGGAAGGCGGGCGGTTCCACCGGCACCGGGCTGTGGAGCGCGTTCAAACTGGTCGCCGAAATGGTCGAGCGGGGCAGCACCGGCAGCATCGTCACCCTGATCTGCGACCCGGGCGACCGTTACCTCGACAAGTACTACTCCGACAGCTGGCTCGCCGAACAGGGCCTGGACATCGCCCCGTACACGGAAACCATCGATTCCTTCCTGGCCGACGGCAACTGGCCCGGATAGCCCGGACGGGACGCGGCGCACCCGGTCCGCGGCCGCTCTCAGGCCGTGGGCCCGGTCAGCCGCCTGTCGAGATTGCGTACCGCGTCCCGGAAAGCCCGGCCCACCCCCGACCGGCCCAGCCGCAGGGCGAACCGGAAGGGCGCGGAACCGTCCGCGGCGAACGTCCACTGCACCTGCGTCCCGGTCCCGGCCGGGGTGAGCCGCCACTCCTCCAACAGGGCCAGCAGACCAGGGGCGTTCGACTCGTCGACTCGGTAGACGTACCGCTCGCCGGGTGCCGCCGCGATGATCGTCTCGCGCAACACCGCGCCGCCTTTGAGCCGGACCTCGCGACCTGCGCCGTCCTCGGTGGGCCGGGCCGCAGTCACCGAGGTGAACCAGCTGGGCCAGCCCGCCACATCATCGGCGAGCGCACGGTAGACCACCTCGGGAGGCGCTGACACCTCGGCGGCGAAGACCAGTCGCAGTGGAGCGGACTCGACGAAGTCGAGTTCCACGGAACGGAGTCGGCGTGGCACGGATCGCACCTCCCGTGCGGTCGGCGGCGGGCGGGGTAGCGCACACCATAGCTGGCACATCGTCAGATGTCCCTGTCCACAAGGGCATTACGCGGCAGAGTGCTACGGGGCCGCCCGTGCGGCTGCGATGATGTTGCGGGCCATACCGCCGAACACCACCGAGTGGAACGGCCACACGCTCCACCAGTAGGCGTGGCCGAGCAGTCCGTGCGGATGGAACAGCGCCCGTTGTCGATAGACCGTCCGCCCCTGCTCG
This sequence comes from Streptomyces sp. NBC_01224, assembly GCF_036002945.1. Classification (NCBI taxonomy): domain Bacteria; kingdom Bacillati; phylum Actinomycetota; class Actinomycetes; order Kitasatosporales; family Streptomycetaceae; genus Streptomyces; species Streptomyces sp. NBC_01224. Next base: position 8,066,990 of record NZ_CP108529.1, read on the forward strand.
TTGCGGTCCACAGACAGTTCGAGCCAGGCCGGACCGGGCAGCCGCATCTCCGCGCGCAGCCGCAGCAGCTCACCCGGAACGATCTCCTCCACGCGCCAGAAGTCCAATGAGTCGCCCACCCGCAGCCGCTGCGCGTCCCGCCGCCCGCGCCGCAGCCCGACGCCACCGACGATCCGGTCGAGCCAGCCCCTCACGGCCCAGGCCAGCGGGAAGGAGTACCAGCCGTTCTCGCCGCCGATGCCCTCGATCACCCGCCAGAGCGCGTCCGGCGCCACCGGCACCGTGAGTTCCCGTTCGTCGCTGTAGAGACTGCCGCCGGACCAGTCGGGGTCGGTGGGCAACGGGTCACTGGGAGCACCGGGCACCGCCGCGGACGACCAGCGGGTATCGACCCGGGCATCCTTGATCCGCTGGAGCGCCAGCCGCAGCGCCTGATCGAAGCCGATGGTGCCGCCGGCCGGATCGGGTACGTACCGGGCGATGTCGCGCTCGTGACAGACCACCTCGTGGCGCAGCGACTGCGCCAGCGGCCGGGCGATGGAAGGCGGCACCGGTGTCACCAGGCCGATCCAGAGACTGGAGAGTCCCGGGGTGAGCACCGGTACGGGGAGGATCACTCGGTGCGGCAGTCCGGCGACCGCGGCGTACCGCTGCATCATGTCCCGGTACGTCATGACGTCCGGGCCGCCGATGTCGAACGTACGGTTCACGTCGGCCGGCAGCTGGGCGCATCGGACGAGATACCGCACCACGTCCCGTACCGCGACCGGCTGGATCGATGTGCGTACCCAGCTCGGGGTGATCATCACCGGCAACCGTTCGGTGAGATGACGCAGGATCTCGAACGATGCCGAGCCCGATCCGATGATGACCGCAGCCCGCAGGACGGCCGTCGGTACCCCGGAATCCAGCAGAATGCGTCCCACCTCGGCCCGCGACCGCAGATGCGGTGACAGTTCCCGTTCAGGCACCCCGGCCGGAGTGAGCCCGCCGAGGTAGACGATCCGGCCGACTCCCGCAGCCCGTGCCTGCTCACCGAAGATCCGGGCAGCCTCGCGGTCCGTCTCCTCGAATCCGGGTCCGGAGCCGAGCGCGTGCACCAGGTAGTACGCCACATCCATGTCCCGCATCGCCGCCCGCACGGAGGCAGCGTCGGAGACATCCCCCTCGACCACCTCGACCCGTTCCGCCCACGGGTGGTCACGCAGTTTCCGCGGCGTCCTGGCCAGCGCGCGCACCTGGTGGCCGGCGTCGAGGAGTGCGGGCACCAGCCTGCCGCCGATGTACCCGGAAGCACCGGTCACCAGAGAACGCAGCTGTGTACCACCGGAGGATTCGCTCACCCGCCCGAGTCTTCCACCGGACCGCCGTACGGGGCCCGGTGGAGCACTCCGAACGGCGGCACCCGGCTACCCGGGTGCACCGCACCGCCACCGGCCCCGCGCAACCGCGGCCACCTACGGATGCGGCCGCGCCGGACGGTCAAGTATGCCGTCCAGCACCCGGCCGAAGACCCGGCGGCCTGCTCCGGCGAGCAACGGATCGGCCCATCGCGGCAGCAGCCGGACAGTCAGCTCCTCCACCCACACCACATGCGATCCGGAATCTGTCGGATACACATCGATCGAGGCCCGGCCCAGTACCAGCGAACCGCGCTTCTCCAGTCGGCACAGCCCCGCGCGCCCGGCTGCGGGCGGTGTCCACCGCACCACTTCCATCGGATCGTCGAACCCCAGCGGCCCCACACCCGTGCGCGCCACCAAAACGGTTCCGATCCGGGTCGTCAGCCCTGTGGGAACGGTGATCGTGGTCAGCGGTACATGCTCCGCGTGCCGTTCCCAGTCCGTCACCCGGCGCCAGGACTCGGCTGCGGGCAGAGAAGTGAAGCGCTCGATCCGGAAGACGGCCACAGCACGATCCTAGGCCGTGCACCGCCCATCGCGAGCTGAGCGGAATCCACGTACCGGCCCACGGTTCAGGAGTCGGCGTCCGCGATGCGGCCCGTCACCAGCAAGCCCGGAAGGTGCTCCTCGATCTCCTCACGGGCGGCGGCCGACAGACCCGCGTCCGTCACGAACGTGTCCACCTGCTCCAGAGTCGCGAACGAACTCAGGCCCACCTTGCCCCACTTGGTGTGGTCGGCGACCACCACCACACGCCGCGCCGACTGGACGAAACGGCGGTTGGTCTCGGCCTCCGCCAGATTCGGCGTCGAAAGACCGGCCTCCACCGAGATTCCGTGCACCCCGAGGAACAGCACATCGAAGTGGAGCGAGGCGATCGCCTGATCGGCGACCGGGCCGACCAGCGAGTCCGACGGGGTCCGCACCCCACCGGTGAGCACCACCGTGGCCGCCCCGGTACGCGCCCCGCCCGCAGCCCCCGACCGCTGCGCGGAGTGGAACACATCGGCGACCCGCACCGAGTTGGTCACCACCGTCAGATCCGGTACGTCCAGCAGCTGTTGGGCGAGCGCATATGTCGTCGTACCGCCGGAGAGCGCGATGGCGCTGCCGGGCACCGCCATGGCCGCGGCCGCCTGCGCGATGTCCTCCTTGGCAGTCAGCTCCAGAGCCGACTTGGCCTCGAAACCGGGCTCGTGCGTGCTGGCCTCGACCACCGGAACGGCCCCGCCGTGCACCTTCTCGATCACACCCTGGCGAGCCAGCGCGTCCAGATCCCGGCGGACAGTCATGTCGGAGACGCTCAGCTTGCGGGTCAGCTCATTGACCCGGACCCCGCCACGCCTGCGTACCTCGTCGAGGATCAGGGCGCGCCGCTGCTCCGCGAGCAGGTTCTGATTCTCGCTCAACGCCGGTCCGGTCCTTCCCACTGGCCGTACAACAGTCTCTTCGGACGGGGTCATCCTGCCACGCGGTGTCGTAGGCCGTCGCACTGGGGAGATTCCGTGAGAGCGGCGCGTACACCGGCCCTCTTCCGTGATTCTGGTGACCGTGCATCAGCACCCCCCACACCGAGAGAGCGAGTCACTCCAGTGCCACCTGTCACCCAGGCCCCGCAGAGTCCGGGGCCCGCGCTGGAACTACTGGTCCATGGCGTGGGCGGAGCCACCCCGCAGGAGATGCTCGACGATCCGCGTCCGGTGCGGGTCACCGGCGACGCGACCGCTGCCATCTACCGCCGCGCCGGGGACATGGACGCCGAACAGCACCCGGAGCGGTACCGCGACCGGCCCATCGCCGAGGCCTACTGCTGGTCCAACCTGACATCCGGCAACGGCTCCCGCGCCCTGTGGCTGTTGTTGCTCCCGTTCATGGTGGTCAACCTCGCCCACTGGATGCGCCCCACCGCCCGGGGCCGTACCCGCGCGGTGCGCCTGTACGGCGTCCTCGTCCGGCTCGTCGCCCTCAGCCTCACGGTCCTGCTGACCGCGGCGGCGTGCGAGGTCGCACTCGATCTGACGGCCTGGCAGTGCGCGGGCGTGCCGGACTGCTCGAACCGGCGGTCCTGGCTGGGCTTCCTGTCGACGGCACAGGGCGGCTGGTGGTCCCAGCCGGGCCGAAGGCTCGCCCTTGCCTCTCTGGTGCCCACCGCCCTGGTGGGGCTGCTCTGGTTCCTGTCCAACCGGACATGGAGCGCGTACGAATCGCAGCGCCCGCTCACCGGATCCGAACCGGATGACGTCGACACCGAGACCGCTCACGACGTGAACACCTCCGGCACCGAGGTCGGCGGTCGCCCGGCTCTCGGCCGGCCCGGATTCTGGTACGGCCGCCGGCTGGTCGCCCGGCTGCGCGCCGCCCACACCGCCGCCGGATTCCTCACCGTCGCCGCATCGGTCGCGGGCGCCGCGGCCCGCCACGACCGCGCAGTCACCGGCCCCGTGCCCGAGATCCTCGGCAGGCTGATCGAGGCGGCGCTGGTCCTGGGCGCGCTCGTCGTGCTCTGGGTCGTCTGCCGCCGCGGCCGCAGCGAACGACGTCTCGACAACGGGCTCGACCATGCCCTCATCACCTATCTGCCCGGTGCCGCCCTGGCCCTGCTCGTCCTCGCCGCGGTGTACGCGGCCTGGTCGCGCCCCGCCTGGGTCTCTGTGGGGGCCCTGCCAGGCGATGTCGCCTTCAGCGTCGTCACGCTCGGCCAGGGGGCGCTCGTCGTCGTCCTCGCGGTGGTGTCGCTGGGCCTGTACCGCCGGACCCCCGAACCCCGCACCGTCATGTACGGACTCGGCGGACCGGCCGTCGCCATGCTCGCGTGCGCTCTCGGCGGCGTCATGACCGGCGGGGTCGCCCAGCGCGTCGCCGACTGGCTCGACGGCTCCGGCACCCCGGGCATGGGCAGGAACTCCGCCATCGAAGGACCGCCGGTGCTGCTCAGCTGGCAGGCCTCGGTCATCCCCGTGCTCCTGGTGCTGCTGGCGGTACCCGGCCTTCTGCTGCTCGTACGCACCTGGCTCGCCGCCCGCGCCCTGGAACCCGAGGTCGACCGGGAGTACGGGCAGGAGCGGCCGGATGCCGCCCGGACCCGGCAGATCGCCCGGATCCGGGCCACGGCAGCCCTCACCGATTCCGCGCCCTGGATCCTCGGACCGGTCTCCGGCGCCGCGCTGCTGCTCGGTGCGGCGGCGGTCGGCGGGGCCTGGGCGAGCGGTGAGGTGCCCGGGCTCGCGATGGAGGGAAGCGGCCCGTTCGTCGAGTCCGTGGCCGAAGCGGCCCAGTCGACCGGCTCCTGGATGGTCGGACTCGGCTTCATACTCTTCGTCACCTGGGGACGGCGTGCCTACCGCGACGCCTCCGCCCGGCGCACCATCGGCATCCTCTGGGACGTCGGTACGTTCTGGCCCCGCGCCGCCCACCCCTTCGCACCTCCCTGCTACGCCGAGCGCGCCGTCCCCGATCTGGCGTCACGGATGTCCGGCTGGACCGGACAGACCCGCGGCAGGCTCGTCATCTCCGGCCACTCCCAGGGCAGCGTCCTCGCAGCGTCCGCGGTCTGGCAGCTGTCCGCCGAGACCAGGAGCCGGGTCGCCCTGCTCACCTACGGCTCGCCGATCGAGCGACTGTACGCGCGCTGGTTCCCGGCCTACTTCGGCCCCGCACCGCTGCACGGACTGCACCGGTCCGTGCACTGCTGGCGCAACCTCTGGCGGGCCACCGACCCGATCGGTGGCCGGGTGCGACTCGACGAGGGACCGGGGCCCGAGGTGGACCGGGGGCCGCTGAAGGACCCCCTGGTCTACGGGCGCACCCCCGAACATCCGCTGCCCGAACCCGTTCTGGGGCACTCGGACTACCAGGCCGACCCGGTCTTCGCCCAGGAGCGGACCGCACTGCTGGACCGGCTGGCACCGGTCCTGCCGCGCCAGGCCGACGGGGAGGGGGCCCAGGACACCCCGTCGGCTCAGGGAAGCTCCGGCAGATCCTCCGGGTAGAGCAGCGTGAGGTCGTCCGTGCTCGGCTCGGCGAGCTGGGCGACCCGGCCCGCATGCCGCTCCACCATCGACTCGAAGGTCTGCCGAGCCGTCCGCCCATTGCCGAAGGCCGGGCCCTTGGGAAGCTCCGTGAAGTACTTCAGCAGCGCTTCCCCGGCCCCGGACGCCAGGTTGTACTCGTGCTCGTCGGCCTGCTGCTCGACGATCCGCAGCAGCTCGGCGGGCTCGTAGTCGCTGAAGGTGATGGTCCGCGAGAAACGGGATGCCACACCGGGGTTGACGGTGAGGAACCGCTCCATCTCACGGGTGTACCCGGCGACGATGACGACCACTGCGTCCCGGTGGTCCTCCATCAGCTTCACGAGTGTGTCTATCGCTTCCCGGCCGAAGTCCCGGCCGGAGTCCTCGGGTGACAGGGCGTAGGCCTCGTCGACGAACAACACCCCGCCGCGCGCCCGGTCGAATGCCTCCTGGGTGCGGATGGCAGTGGAGCCGATGTGCTCACCGACCAGATCGACGCGGGACACCTCGATCAGATGGCCGCGCTCCAGTACCCCGAGCGAGGCGAGGATCTCGCCGTACAGCCGGGCCACGGTGGTCTTGCCGGTGCCGGGGGAGCCGGTGAAGACGAGATGGCGCCGGACCGACGCGGCCTTGAGCCCGGCCTCCTGACGCCGACGGCCGACCTCGATCATGTCGGTGAGGGCGCGCACCTCCCGCTTCACGCTGTCCAGGCCCACCAGCGTGTCCAGTTCCCCGAGGACGGCGTCCGACGCGCGTACCGGCTCGGCGGCGGGCACCTCGGCCGGTGCGGGCTCCACGGCACGCGGCCCGGGGACCGTGCCGAGCAGCCCGGGGGCCGACTGGGTCGCCGTCAGCACGGTCGGGGCCGGGGGAGCGGGGGAGCGCAGCGCGCTCTCGTCGCTGGTGCAGTCCTCCACGACGGGTCCCGCTCCCGTGCCGTCGCCGTGGGCGGCCCCGCCTTCGGCGAACTCGTATCCACCGCGGGAACACCGCTCGGTACGGCAACGGGTCAGAGTCGTACGACAGCCATCCATCACATGGAAGCCATAGCCCTCGCTTCCGGTGACCCGGCAGCTGTGGAAGGTGCCGCGGCCCTCGGCGGAGACGTAGAAACCGGCCTCGGCGGGGGAGGTGACCGTGCAGCGCTCGATCGTCGGGTCGGCGCCCTTGGTGACGATCACTCCGGTCTGCGCGGCGTCGATGGTGCAGTTGTTCAGCGTGCCGCCGCTGCCGTGATCGCGGAACCAGGCGCCGGTGGACGCCTCACGGATGCGGCAGTCGTCGAGCTGGGCGGTCGCCCCGTCGCTCACCGACACCGCGGTATTGCGGACCTGGGACAGATCGCTGTCGACCACATCGGCGCGCGATCCCCGGTCGAGCACGAAGATGGCGTCCGGTACGTCGTGGACCCGGCAGGAGTCCAGTATCACGGTCGCCCCGTCGCTCACCCAGACCGCCGGGTAATCGCCCGTACTGTCATGGATTTCGCACTGGTTGGCGTCGACACGGGTGCCGGGGTCCCAGACAGACAGGCCGTTGCGGCCGAACCGGCGCACCGTGGAGCGGGTCAGGGTGAGGACCGAACGGGAACGCAGATCCACGGCGTTCTCCGGGATGTCGTGGATGTCGCAGTCGGCGAGCGTCAGCACGGCGTCGGTGTCGAGCGTGACCCCGTCCGCCGAAGTGCGGTGCACCGTGCAGTCGGTGAGGTGGGCGGCCGCGCGAGCGGTCACCTGTATCCCACTGCCCTTGATCTCGTACACCTCGCAGCCGACGGCCTCCAGACCGCTGCCCTCACCGGTGACACTCAGCCCCGCACCCGATGCGTGGTGGATCCGGCAGCGCTCCAGCCGCGGATGCGCACCGTCACGTACCGAGACACCGGACTGGCCGGCCGAGACGACCTCGCACTGTTCGAACACCCCGCCTGCACCGTCGAGTACAGCGATGCCGACCCCGGCCGGGTTGTCGACCGTGCAGCGGCGTACGGTCGGCCGGGCCGCACCGCGCACCTCGATCCCGGCGGCCGAACGCGTGACGATCCGCAGATCCGAGAGCTCCGGCGCGCCGTCCTCGACGAGCAGCGCCGGGGCCGTCGAGTCCTGACCCTCCACATGCAGGTCCGAGACGACGGCGGAGGCACGGACGGTCAGCGGCACGCCGTCGACCGGTGCGATCCGAACGGAACCGACCGAGCCCTCGGGGCCGCGCAGCGTCACCGCGCGATGCAGGACCAGATTCTCCCGGTAGGTGCCCGGCGCGACGGTGAGGACATCACCGTCGGCCGCGGCCTCCAGGGCTGCGGTGAGGGAGGCGTATTCGCCTGTGCGGCGCCGCCACCGCGATGTGCCGGTGTGCGTCACCTGGACCGTGCCCTGTGCCATGGCGCTGTTGTGCCCCCACCTCGTGCGTGTGTGATGCCCGTGTCACCGGCCTTGCGGCAGCGACGAACCCCGGGCCCGCCCACCGAGGAAGCGGGCGGGCCGGTCCACCGTAGCGCGCGCGGCGGGCGGGAGTTGACCCGATCGGCAGCTGATCAGCTGCCGGTCCCCGTCCTGCCCCAGTCCGGACCGGCCTTCGCCCAGGCTCTGTCGATCAGGGTGTACCGCCCCCGCACCATGCGCCGGACGATCAGGCGTCGGCCGCCCTCGACCAGTCCGACGGCGAGCAGCATCGCCCCGAGCCCGGCCAGCGCCGCATGCGTATGAGCCGTCGGAGCGTCCATGGGCCGTAGCGCGGGGCGGCCATCGAGGTCTGTCCAGATCTTCACCACGGCCCCGGGATCCGTCTTGCGGGAGGAGGTGGTCACCGTACCGCGGCGGTCCGTGCCGTCCGGGGCCTTCCAGCGCGCCACCACCGAGGTCTGGGTGGTGCGCTCCGAGGACACTTCGGGATCGGTGACGAGACGTGATGCTGCCGGGGCCCGGCGCACCACGATCGCGGCAGTGGTACGACGCTGTGCCTGCTGGGCCCGCACCGATTTCTGCAGGGCGTCGTCCGTGAGCGAACCGCACACCCAACCCACTGCCGGTGCCGCCAGCACCATGAGAAGCAGTGCGACAAGAGCCACCCACGCCTCGCGCCGGTCAGTGGCGCGGCGCAGGGGATTGCGCCGCCAACGCCACACTCCCATAACCGCTCGCACAGTCCTGCACCCCCTTCCGTATCCGTCTTAACCTGATACGGCACGCTTCGCTCGCCGGAGCAGCGAAGAGAGAGCAACCTCACCCTGGCCAACGCACGGACTGCCCCGCCGAGTTCCCCTTCCCCACAGATCCGGGCTGACGGCCCGTCCGGGGCGTGCGCGACCGAGGGGCAGTGCTGCCGGTGCGGGAACACCGAGGTCGCCATCGAGTCCCCATGGCTCGACGGCGACCTCGTGCGACCGTGTGCGATTCCCGGCTCAGTACCCCCGGCCCTGGTACGGGCGGTTGTACGGGTCCTCGTAGGGCGAGGGTGCCGGGGCGGGGCGCGGTGACGCCGGACGCATCGCCTCGTAACCGGTGCCGGGCGCGGGCCGCTGCTGCTGCGGTTGCGGCGGATAGGGCGCCTGGTACCCGCCGCGGGCCGCGGTCGGCTGCTGCGGGATGTACGGCGCCGGGGCGTGCTGCAGCTGTGCGGGCTGCATCGGCGCGTAGCCCTGCTGGGCCGGCTGCTGGTAGCCGTACGACGGATTGGGCTGGGAAGGCGCCGCGGGAAGAGCCGGCAGCGCTGCCGGGAGAGCCGGCAGATAGCTGTTGCCGGTGTCATAGACGGCAGGCACTCGGATCGGAGCGATCTGAGGGGTGCCCCGCTCCGCGACCAGGGAGTCGTAGATCGGAGTTTCGGGGAACGACGGTGCGGCGTAGTAGCCGCCGCCGTAGGTGGAGCGGGGGGAGGTCATAACACCTAAGTTAAGCCCACGATGTGCTGGTTGGGGAGTCCCAATCTTGGGGTCATCCGTTTTACGCTGGTTCTGTCCGCCTGACCTGCTAAAACATCGTCAAGGCTTCCATTGGCAGCGGGGGCTTTCCCGGTGGAGGGCCCCATGGCTGACGACAAGTGTCGGATGTGCCGCAAGGGCGACACCCGCGCGGCACTCGCCAGGGCGGAGGGCCGCGACCCCGGGGCAGAACGGCCTGATGGCCGGCATGGGGTCGGCCGAGGAGCTGGTGCGCGTCCAGCCGACGATGAGCGGGACGGCACGCGATGCGACGCCGGAAGTATGCTCAACCTGGGCGTACTCGCGCACGTCGACGCGGGAGAGACGAGCCTGACGGAGCGGCTGCTGTTCGAGTGCGGCGCCAGTCGGCACATCGGCAGTGTGGATGAAGACACGACACAGACCGACTCGAACGCGATCGAGCGCGCTCGGGGGATCACCGTCCGGGCGGCCGTGGCGTGCTTCCGGGACAAGGACCTTCAGTTCAACCTCGTCGACACTCCCGGACACGCCGACTTCGTCGCCGAGGTCGAGCGAGGTCCGATGGCTGTGGACACGGTGATCCTGGTGCCTTCGGCTCCCGAAGGAGTGCAGCCGCAGATCGGGGCGCTGTACCGCGTCATCGAACGGCTCCGGCTCCCGGCGGTCGTGTTCGTCAACAAGCTCGACTGCGTCGGCGCGGCGGGTCCGGAAGTGCTGGACGAGCTCTCCGGCAAGCCTGGTCTGCTGCCGCTGGCGACGAGAGTTCCGGTCTATCCGCGAACGCCGGAGGCGGGCTTCGCCCCGGCGGAGCTGTCCGGTGCCGACATCCGGCGGCAGTGGGCCGAACGCCTCGCGGAGAACGACGAGAAGCTGTTGGAGCAACTGGTGGCCGACAGGTGCCCCGGTCGCGCGGAACTACGGGCCCAGACGAATGCCGGGCTGCTTCAGCCGGTCGTGTTCGGCTCCTCCATCACCGGTGCGGGCATGGACGGACTGCGGTCGGTGCTCAGGGAGTTGCTGGAGCCGCCGTCGGATGGACCGGATCTGTCCGCCTCGGTGTTCGCCATCGGACGGAACGAGCGGGGCGAGAGGAACGCCCCCGTCCGCTGCTTCGGCGGGACGCTCGCCGAGCGGCAGCAGATGGACGTCCACCAGACCGACGGCTCCTTCTTCCGCGACCGGGTCCGGAACCTCCATGTGGTCGCGCCCCACGGCGAAGGACACCGCCGTGGCGGCCCTGGAGCGCGTCGCGTCTTCCTGAGGCCGTCTCCGGGACGCGCTACGCGGAGTGGCAGATGGCCTACCTGGACAGCGAGCGCTGAGGCGGACTGTGGTGCGGGACCCCGGGGCGCAGCGGCTCGCCACCGGGGTTCCGCGCTGTCATCGGCGGGCCAGGCGGTTGGGGCCCACAGCTGGCCGGCGTCGTCGGCGGCGAGTCTGCCCCGGTAGACGTCGATCTTGTGGTCGACGATCTCGAGGTTGTCCTGCAGCTCGGCGATCCAGGCGGCCACGTCGGCGTGGTGCGACTCCAGGAGCGCGAGCCGTTCCTGCTCGTTGCCGGGTCCTGCGGTGACGAGCTCGGCGTAGCGCCGGATGGTCCTGATGGGCATGTCGGTGGCTGGAGCAGATCAGCTGGATCACCGAGACCGGTGACCACGTGACCCTTCCGCTCGCCGGCGACGTTGACGTCGCATGCATCGGACTCCTCGTCGTCACCGCCCACGACGCCGACCGGGCCGCCAAGCGGCTGCGCAGCGCGGAGGACCACATCACGATCACCGTGCAGCCCGATACCCACGGAACACGCCAGCCCCCAGGCCATGGCTGCTTGACTACCAGCCCTCGCCAAGTCTGGGATTCCGTGCCCTCGACGACGAAAGCTTCGTGGGTCAGTAACCTCTCCGTCTGCCGGGGCTTTCCACGCCGGACCCGGTCGCGGCCGGAGTCGGTTTCCACTGGTGGCACCAGCCGTGCCCGGACCCGGGGACCGTCACCGGCTTCCCCCGGAAGCATCCGATGGAGTACGGATACTCTCCGTTGAGGTGGTAGTGGTACATGACGACCTTCTTGCCGTCCCACATGATCGCGTGTGTGTGACCGTGGCAGACGTCCAGATCCCTGTTCCTGACGATCTCTCCGTCCTCGCCGCGCGGCCCGTAGATCCCGAAGCCGTCGATGGCGTATCCCACGAGCGGTGAGTGCCGGGTACGGGCGTTCGCAGGCCTTCTTGAAGCCTTGCCGAAGCAGGTCTGCGAGGGGCCGTGGTAGTGGTACTGCGTCGCGTACGGATGGCCCCAGCAGCGGTCGAGAGGCAGGGCCGCGTTGGGGTCGACCGGGCGGTCCTCGGCGTCGGTGGCCACCTCCAGGTGAAAGGTGCCGCCGGCCAGAGCCATCCCGGTCGTCAGCTGGTCGATACAGGTGGGCGTCGCCTCGACGGTCGGATTGCGCGGAACGGTGACGTCGAGGTTCCACGGCTTGATGGGGATCGCGGCGGCGTTGGGGTACCCGTGCGCGGGGATCTCCGCGTAGTACTTGTAGGCGGGGGTGCCCTTCTGGACGGGGAAGTGCCCGGTGGGATGGTCCGGGAGCCCGTTGCCCTTGAAGCGCCTCTTGGTAGCGGTCGTCGTCACCCGCAGATTGCTGCGCCAGTGCATGGTTCCCGACACGAAAGGGCGCTTGAGTACATCGATCACGCCGTATGCGTCGATCCACGGGCGGTCGGGCCGGGTGAGGGTCCCCCCTTGGCAGGCGTAGAGGGTGTTGCGGGCGGGGGATGCGATCGACGTGCCGGTGGGGGGTGTGTGCAGGCGTGTGATCAGGCTGCCGTCTCCCCCGCCGCGCGCGTCCGTGGCAGCCCGCACGGGATGAGGCACAGCAGCGGAGCCGGCCGGGGGCATCGCCGGACCCAGTAGCGCGCAGACCGCACTGGCCGCCACCGCAACAGATTTGAGCACGCCGTGCATGGATGCTCCCCATCTCGACATGGATCGGAAGACGTCACACCAGCGGCCCCTGTCCCCGCCGCCTGCACCACCTCACCACGCCCGCATGCCGTCGTCCCGCTGACACGAACGGGCAACCGAGTGAGCACCCAGCCTGGCCCGGGGCAGGCCGGCCAAGCCATACCAAGGATCAAAAATAAGTGTTCTGACCGTCTGTCAGGCCTAGCGAGGCATCGCCACCCGACACGACAAGCCCCGGACAGCTACCTCGCCGGCCTACACCTACGCGCCTCAGTGCCGCCCAGCCTCGGCACGGTCAGCGTGCCGCACTGGAGCAACAGCACTCAACCGGCCACTCCGGCGGCGACCGCACCCGTCTTCAGACCCGCACCGCGGCGCTGACCCCAGTCACACACGCACCACCTGCACTATGGAGACCAACTGCCCTTGCACGCCGAACAGTTCTTTACCGGGCATCTCGCACTGCCGTTCAACAGCGCGGCCGTCATCGGGGATTCCTACTATGGAACCCCTTCCCCCAGTTCCCCGCTGCGGCTGTGTGTCGATTTCGCACCCACCATCCGGCGCGGTGAGTACGACGGACTGCGCCTGCGCCTCATCCATCCCGACCAGGGCATCATCGACACAGTGGTCCTGAGCTTCGCGACCCACGGCACGTTCACTCTGCGGGACGCTCGCCGGCAGATTGTGCCCGGCGCGGACGGGTTCGCCCGGATCTGTGACCGGCACGACAACGGAGTGCCGCCCTGGGCAGGAGCGGGCGCGGCGGGCCTGCGCCGCGCGGTCCTGCAGTACGCCCCAGTGCTGGTTCCCGGACACTGCGGCCCCGAGCGGTTCACCGAACTCCCTCGGAACGGCTCCACCCGTGCCGGACCAGGCACTACGCGGCACCACAGGAGTTCGACGCCGGGCAGTTGAGGGGACTGGTCTCGGACGCCCTGCCGCAGTACATGGTGCCCGCCGCCTTCCTGGCGACAGGAGCTCTGCCCATGACACCCAGTGGAAAGCTGAACCGCAGTGCCCTGCCGGCACCGCAGTTCGCGGTGGACCGGGACGGGCGCGGCCCGCGGACGGCGCGGGAGAGATTTCTGTGCAGCCTGTTCGCAGAGGTTCTGGGCCTCGAAAGTGTCGGTATTGACGACGACTTCTTCAACCTCGGCGGCCATTCGCTGCTTGCGGCACGTCTGGTGAGCCGGCTTCGTACGACGCTTCGACCCGACGTCGGCATGCGGCTGCTGTTCCAGGCGCCGACGGTCGCCGAGCTCTCCGAGCGCTTGAACTCCAGCTCTCAGGGTGAGGTGTTCCCGACACTGCTGCCTCTGCGGTCCGTGGGCTCGGCCCCACCCCTCTTCTGTGTTCACCCGGCAGCGGGTATCAGCTGGGTCTACTCGGGGCTGTTGCAGCATCTGGTCCCCCACCAGCCGGTCTACGGTCTGCAGGCCCGGACGTTGAGAACCTTCGACGAGGCTTTGCCGACGAGTGCCGTGGAAATGGTGCGCGAGTACATCGACGAAATACGTTCGGTTCAGCCAACGGGTCCTTACCATCTGCTCGGTTGGTCCTTCGGCGGACTGGTCGCACACGACATCGCCGCGAGGCTGCAGGCCGACGGGCAGGAGGTCGCAAGCCTGACGCTGCTCGACGCCTACCCGGACGACAGCGGCGAGGTACCGGCCTTGAAATACGACGACCCGGAGTTGCTGACCATGGTGGTGGCCTCGCTGGGGGATTCCGGGACCGCCGGCCTGGTCTCCGACTTCGGGGACGTGGGCATCCGGGCGATCGCCCGAACGTTCGCGGACAACGTCAATACCCAACACACCCTTCCCACACGGGTCTTCAGCGGCGACATGCTCTTGTTCGTCGCGTCGGCGACCGGACGTGAAGAGTTCAGCACGCCTGATCTGTGGAAGCCGTTCGTGTCCGGGCGCATCAACGTCCACGAGATCGACGCGACGCACGGGGCGATGACCGGACAAGCCGCATTGGCCACCATCGGGCCGCTGCTTTCGGAGTGGTTGGGCAACGCGAGCGCACAGGACGGTGCAGACCATTGACCCGCACTGAATCGATGCCTCCCCGATCTCCTGCAGACAAGGAAGAGACGCGACTGGGTGGTTTGCTGCGGCAGCGCGATTTCCGGCTGCTCTGGATGGGGGAGACCACCAGCAAGCTCGGCAGCGCCGTGGGCGAAATGGCACTGCCTCTTGTGGCGGTCGTCACCCTTCACGTCGACACGTTCACCGTCGGTCTGCTCACAGCGATGGCCTGGTTGCCCTGGCTCCTGTTCGGGCTCCTCGCCGGGGCCTGGATCGATCGCGTGGACGCCCGCGCTGTCATGATTCTGTCCAATGGCGCGTCGATGCTGCTGTTTCTGAGCGTGCCCGTTGCCGCCTGGATCGACATCCTGACGGTCGGCCAGCTTCTCGTGGTCGCCTTCCTGGGCGGCACGGCTTCCGTGTGTTTCACCACCGCGTACCGGACCTACCTCCCGTCACTCGTTCGCAAGCAGGATCTCCTGGAAGCGAACGCCAAACTCCAGGGAAGCGAAGCAGCGGCGCAGGTGGCCGGTCCTGGCCTCGGCGGCGTGGTGGCTCAGGCCTTCGGAGCTGTGTCCGGCATACTGATCGACTCCCTGACCTTCCTGTTCTCGGCGCTGTGCATACGTGGCATTCAGCCGACCGAGCGCCGCCCGAGCAAGAATTCTCGAAGCAACCTTCGGCAGGAGATCGCTGCCGGCGTCCGCTTCGTATTGCGAGACCCGTATCTGCGAACCCTGATGACGTTCGGCGCGGTGTCAAACATCGCACTCAATGGATTCCAGTCGCTCTACGTCGTATTCCTGGTCCGCACTGTCGGTGTCGATTCCGATGCCGTGGGTGTCCTGTTCGGCATCCTTGGCGTCGGCGGGGTCTGCGGTGCGTTGATGGCGCGCCGATTCGCTGCCCGCGTCGGGACGGCTCGTGGCATGCTCCTGTGTCAGCTCTGCGCTGCACCGTTCGCCTTGCTGATCCCGATGACCGGTCCCGGGTATGAGCTGCTGTTCATGGGCGTCGGCGGCTACTGCATCGGCGTCGGTGTCGTCGGGTCCGGTGTCATATCCGTCAGTTTTCGACAGAGTTACATCCCCTCGGAGTTCCTCGGGCGGGTCACTGCGAGCATGGCGATGATCAATTACGGAGCGATTCCGATCGGTGCCGTACTCGGAGGATTCCTCGGGGCGGCACTTGGTATCCGCAACACGATGTGGATCATGACGCTGGCTTTCGTGCTGGCTTGCCTGATTCTGGTGGCGAGTCCGATACGGCGCCTCCGCGACTTCCCGTCGGCCCCGGCCGCACCTGTTCGGCCTGATGTCTCACGCTGATTCGCACCGCCTCTTCACTTACGTCAGGACAGGAGGGACCGTATGTCTCTGATGGATCAGAGGGCGCCCATCGTCATCAAGATCGGTACGTCATCGCTGATCTCGGCCGGCCGAATCGATCAGTCGAGGATGGTCGAACTGTCGGACACCCTTGCCGCATTGCACGCCGCAGGGCACAGGATCGTGCTGGTGGCATCCGGGGCCATCGCACTCGGGAACGCGCGGTTGCGGTCCGGGGCGGAGTCGGACCCGGTACGCCGGCAACTGGCCGCGGCTCTCGGGCAGAACGCTCTCTTCGATGCGCTTCGGCGCACCCTGGAGAGTGCTGCACTCACGGCAGCACAGTTTCTGCTCACGCCGGTCGACCTCACTGACGATGCACACCGCGACAGCGTGCGTGGTGCACTCCAGCTCGCGCTGGACGAAGGGGTGATACCCCTGGTGAACGAGAACGACGCCGTGATGGTTCGGAACAACGATGTTCTCGCGGCACTGCTCGGAACGGTTCTCAACGCGCAGCGAGTGGTGATCCTCACCGATGTGCCCGGTCTTCACGACTCGAATCCGCACAGCAACGACGACGCGCGTCTCATCCCTGTCATCAGTGAGATGAGTGCCGAGATCGAGCGGCTTGCCGGAGTCTCTGTGAGCGCCGCGGGAACCGGCGGCATGCTCAGCAAACTGTGCGCCGCATGGATCAGCAGTCTGTCCGGCGTCGAGGTCGTCATCGCCAGCGCCTCCGAACCGAACGCGGTCGTGCGGGCGGTGAACGGGGACAGCGTGGGAACGCTCGTCCGCCCACGTGAGCGCAACAAGCAGCAGGACATCGGGAGGCTCTGGCGCGCATTCTCCACCCCGCCTGCCGGCCAATTGATGTGCGACAGCGGAGCCGAGCAGGTCGTGAGGCAGGAGGGATCGCTGCTCGGTCGGCATGTGGTGAACGTCGAAGGGGAGATCAGGCCCGGCGACATCGCGAATGTGCTCCTTCCCGACGGCCGGCTGGTGGCACGGGGGCGAAGCCGTCTTGGATTCTCTTCCTCGCGATCGGCGATCTCTACCGACACAAGTGTTCTTCAAAAGTGTGACTACGTAAGTTTTCTGGAGGATTGAAATGTCTGCGACAGTCTCTGAAGTATGCCGTCAGGCACGCGAGGCCTCGGTGGTACTCCGCGAGCTCGACACCTCGGTGAAAGACCGGGTTCTGCGCCAGATAGCAGCTGCTGTGGACGCTGCCGGTGAGGAACTGAAGGCGGCGAACGCACTGGATCTCGATGCGGCTGCCGCATCAGGGGTGTCGGCGACCCTTCTGGACCGCTTGCGCCTCACCGATTCGCGCATCGCCGGCATGGTGAAGGCGATCAATACCATCGCGGACCTGCCCGACCCGGTCGGTCAGGTGGCCGGGGGGAACGTCCGTCCCAACGGGCTGCTGGTGGAACAGGTCCGGGAGCCGCTCGGTGTCGTGGCGGTGGTCTATGAGGCTCGCCCGAACGTGACCGCTGACGTGGCCGCACTGTGTCTGAAGTCCGGGAACGCAGCCGTCCTGCGCGGCTCTTCGATCGCCGCCCACACAAACGCGGCGATCGCGGACGTCATCGCCGGGGCGCTGCGGGGCCAGGACGAGGTGCCGCAGCACGCCGTGCAGCTCATTCGTGACACCTCCCGCGAGGCGGTACTGGAGCTTCTGCGCGCCAAGGGCGACGTCGACCTCCTGGTCCCGCGCGGCGGCCCCGGTCTGATCAAGACCGTCGAGGACCACGCCACCGTCCCGACCGTGATCGACGGCGACGGCAACTGCCATGTGTATGTGGACGCGACCGCGGATCTCGGCATGGCCACCGACATCGTCGTCAACGCCAAGACCTCTCGACCCAGCGTGTGCAACGCGGCCGAGACTCTGCTCGTACATGCAGACCTGGCGGAGGTCTGGCTGCCGAAGGTTCTTGACGAGCTCGACCGGCTCGGCGTCGAAATCCGGGGTGATGCGCGTACCCGCGAGTTCTGGCCGAAGGCCGAACCGGTGCAGGACAGCGACTGGGGCACCGAGTACCTCGACCTTGTTCTGGCAGTCAAGGTCGTGAGCGATTTCGACGAGGCCCTTGCTCATATCAACCGTTGGGGAACGCGCAACGCGGAGGCCATCGTGGCGCGCGATGTCGACGTCGTGCGGCGGTTCGCCCGCGCTATCGACTCCGGCAGTGTCTTCGTCAACACCTCGACGAGGTTCTCGGACGGTGGAGAGTTCGGATACGGGGTCGAGATCGGCGTTTCCACGCAGAAGCTGCACGCCCGTGGACCCATGGGCCTGGAATCGCTTACCTGCGTCAAGAACGTCGTGTGGGGCCGTGGCCAGATCCGAATTCTCTGACCCACCCGAAGTCTGTCGTGCGTTCAGCCCGGAAGTCGAGGAGAAGTGATGTCGCGACCCTCTCATGCAAGCCTGCTTGACGGTTTGTCGGAAGCGCCTTCGGTGAGGTTCAACAACCGCATCTACGAAATGAAGGATACTGGTGCCGACGTCATCACGATGTCCCTCGGTGAGGCGTTCTTCGATATTTCGATGCCGTCCTTCGACGGCATGCCTTCCGCTGACATACACCACTACTCGCATTCGCGCGGCGTACCGCTCCTGCGACAGAAGCTGGCGAAGCATGCATCGGTCGATTCGGGCCTGCCCGTCGACCCTGACAGCGAGATCCTGGTCACCGCAGGATCGAAGTTGGCGATCTACATGGCGTTGACCGCTGTGTTGGAACAGGGCGACGAGGTGATCATTCCGGAGCCGGCCTGGGTGAGCTATCCCGATCAGGTGCGGATGTGCCGAGGAGTGCCCGTCATGGTGCCGTGGCATGAGGGATACGAAGCTCCGGCCTCGTACATCACGCCGCGAACTCGGGCGATCGTCGTCAACAACCCGCACAACCCGACGGGCCGGCGACTCGGTACGGTGGAACTGCAGAGCCTGCACGACCTCGCGGTGAAGCATTCTCTGTTCATCATCGCCGACGAGGCGTACAGCGAGTTCTTGCCCAAGGGTGAGCGATTCATCTCCGCGGATCAATTCGATCCCGAGCGTGATCACGCCATCGTCTGCAAATCCATGTCGAAGAACTATGGGATATCCGGCTGGCGTATCGGCTATCTGATAGCGAATCGGTTCATGATAGAACAGATCAATAAGCTGCAGCAGCACATCATCACCTGTGCCCCGACGATCCTCAGCTGCTATCTCGCGGAGAACTACGACATGCTGCGGGAAACTACCCGTCCGCAAATCAGTCGGGTCGTGGACGTGCGCAACCGAATGGCGGAAGAGCTGGCCGCGCGGGACATTCGTTGCCTCCCCGGTGACAGCACCTTTTACCTGTTCGCGTCACTGGGGGAATCGCGGCTGAACTCGGAGGACTTCGCTACCGAGTTGCTCAGCCGTCACAAGGTGGCCGTCGTTCCCGGCATCGGCTATGGCGGGACCTGCGACCGGTTCATCCGTATCGCGGTGGGCGCAGAGCCTGAAGAGCGTCTCCTGCGCGGAATCGACGCCATCGCCTCGATGATCGCGGCCACAAGGTGAGCCACGAGCCCCTCCGTCTGGCCTTCGTGGGCTGTGGAAGAATCGCCCGCGCTATGGTATGTGGGCTGATCGCGGCCGGCTGGCCCCCGACCGCGATCCGGGGCGTCTCGCAGACGGGTGCGGGTGCCGAAGAGCTCGCGCGGGAGTACGGCATCACCGCCTGTTCTTCGCTCCAGGACGCCGTCGGGGATGCGGACGTGGTGCTGCTCGCCGTGCATCCGCACAACACGGCGGAGGTGCTTGCCGACATCGCTCCCCTCATGACGGGGGAGCAGGTCCTTGTTTCGCTGGTCGCTTCCTGGCAGACCGGGGCCGTCGCCGGCGCGCTGCTGGATGTTCCCTGTGTACGCGCGGTGCCGAATGTGGCAGTGGCGGTGAACAGCGGGCTGACGGCTGTCTGTCAGGGGCCGACGGCCGGGCCGGAACAACTCCGCACCGCGTGTGCGGTCTTCGAGCCTCTGGGACGCGTTCTTACAGTGGACGAATCCCTGATGGAGTCCATGAGTGCGGTCTCCGGGGCAGGCCCCGCACTCGTGGCACGGTTCGCGGAGGCCTTGAGGAGCTCGGCCGAAGTCCAGGGATTCTCTGCGGAAATGGCGAGCGAACTGGCCGCGTACGCGGTGCACAGCACGGGGTCACTCATGCTCAAGGGAGGACTTGCTCCCGACGAGGTCGTGGGTCTGGTCGCCTCGCCCGGCGGAATGACCGAAGCGGCGTTGCATGTGTTGGCGGAGCGGGGCCTGGGGGATGCGGTGCACTCGGCGGTGGACGCCGCGGTGACGCTGTCTCTCGGGCGTCTCAGAGGAGGACCCGACACCGCCTGAGAGCGCTGTCGTGAGAGTCCTGCAAGCCCTGACCACTCATGAATCAAGGAGGGCACATGCGGCCCGAGCCGATGCCTTTTGCACAGACGTACGTGGATCTGTTCGAGGAACAGGCCGCACGAGAACCCGAGGCGATCGCAGTGGTCTGCGGTGGCGAGACCCTCACCTACGGCGAGTTGAATGCACGTGCGAACCGGTTGGCACGGCTATTGACCGGCCACGGTGCGGGGCCCGGATCCCTGGTGGCTCTGAGGCTCCCGCGCTCGACGGACCTGGTCGCGGCCCTGCTGGCAGTGACCAAGGCCGGCGCTGCCTTCCTGTCGATCGACCCGGCCCATCCTGAAGAGCGCAACAGCCGGATCATGCGGGACGCCAGTCCTGAACTGCTGCTCACCCATGCCTCGTCCAGGCCGGAAGGCGGATACGGGTCAGGCCCGCGGCACGTCATGCTGGACGACCCCGACACCGTGCGCATGCTGGCCGAACAGCCCGCCGGAAACATGGAGGACGCGGAGGGCACGGATGTCGTTCGGCCGGGACATCCTGCCTATGTGCTCTACACGTCGGGCTCCACCGGCCTGCCTAAGGGCGTGGTCGTCTCCTTCGCGAACCTGGTGAACTTGCTGGAACACTTCCAGGACGACCTTGAACTCTCCTCACGGGACAGGCTCCTGTCTGTCACCACAGTGGGATTCGACATCGCGCTACTGGAAATCTTCCTGCCGCTGCTCAGCGGCGCGCGGCTGGTCCTGGCTTCGCCTGTCGAGCACGGAGACCCGGCCCGATTGGCAGAGGCCATCAGGCAGCAGGCCATCACCGTCATGCAGGCGACCCCCGCACTATGGCAGTCCCTCATCGACAGCGGGGCAAGTCTGGCGAACCTACGCGTCCTGGTGGGCGGTGAGGCGGTGCCGGAGCGACTCGCGGCGACTCTGCTTGCGTCGGCGCGTGAAGTGACCAACGTCTACGGCCCGACGGAAACGACCATCTATTCGACGTCCATGCGTTTGGAGAGCGAAGCGCCGGCAGCGGTTCCGATCGGAACTCCCATCCGCAATACATCCGTCTATGTACTGGATCAGACTCTGAAGCCCGTCACGATGGGGGAATCCGGTGAGCTGTACATATCCGGAGCAGGAGTTGCCCGCGGCTACTTGAACCGTCCGGGGCTGACGGCCGAGCGCTTCGTCGCTGATCCCTTCGGACCGCCCGGGTCACGTATGTACCGCACGGGAGGCCTCGTGCGGTGGCGGCCCGACGGAAACCTGATGTTCCTGGGGCGTACGGACTTCCAGATCAAGTTCCGGGGGTTCCGCGTTGAGTTGGGCGAAGTCGAAGCCGCCGTCGCCCATGCCCCCGAGGTAGCCCGTGTCGTGGCCGTCGCACAGGAAGACCGCCCCGGGGACAAACGGCTCGTGGCCTACGCGGTGCCCCGGCCCGGAACGCATCCGGACCCCGTGCACCTGCGCAAGGCGGCAGCCAGAATACTGCCCGCCTACATGGCGCCCTCCACCGTCGTGCTGCTGGACGCCATGCCCCTGACCCCCAATGGAAAGATCGACCGCAACGCACTCCCCGCCCCCGCGCACACAGCCGCACCGCGCGGAGCCGAACCACGCACCCCCGAGGAAGAGACCCTCTGCCAGCTCTTCTGCGAGATTCTCGGCGTACCTCAGGCCGGCACGGAGGACGACTTCTTCGAACTCGGCGGCCACTCCCTCCTCGCCGTCCGTCTGATCAGCCGCGTTCGCACGGAACTCGCACGCGAACTCAACATCCGGGACCTTTTCGAGAACCCCACCGTCCATGGCATCATCCAACACCTGACGCGCCCCGACATGCCGCGCCCCGCACTCGCCCGCGCGGAACGCCCCGAGCGGATCCCGCTTTCCTTCGCCCAGCGGCGGTTGTGGTTCCTCAATCGCCTGGAGGGCCGCAGTGCGACCTACAACGTGCCACTCAGCCTCCACCTGCGGGGGCCCGTGAACCGTGCTGCCCTGGAGGCGGCACTTGGGGATGTGGTGGAACGGCACGAGAGTCTGCGTACGGTGTTCCCAGAGGTGGACGGCGAGCCTCGGCAGTTGGTGCTCGAGGCCGAAGACGCCTTCCCCCAGCTGCCCGTTGTCGAATCCGCAGAGCGTGGTGACAACCGCTCTGTCCTGACCTCGTTCGCCGAGGACGGCTTCGACGTCACCGTCGAGGCACCGCTGAGGGCACTCCTGGTCGCGCACGGTCCCGACCAGTACCAGCTGCTGCTCGTGGTGCACCACATCGCATGTGACGGATGGTCGATGGCTCCGCTCGCCAGGGACCTCGTGGAGGCCTACGCTGCCCGAAGTGCCGGCCTGTGGCCCATGTACGGCGAACTACCGGTCCAGTACGCCGACTTCACACTGTGGCAGCACGAGCTGCTCGGGAACGAGAGCGATCCCGGGAGCGCTTGTGCTCGCCAGCTGACCTTCTGGAGGAAGGAGCTGCGCAATCTGCCCGTGGAGTTGCAGCTCCCCTTCGACCACCGTCGCCCGGCTCGCGCCTCTTACCGTGGGGACATCCTGAGCTTTCGCATCGACGCGGAGCTCCAGCGGGGAATGGCGAACCTGGCGCGGAGTTCGGGCGCCAGCGTCTTCATGGCGGTCCAGGCCACTCTCGCCACGATGCTCTCCAAGCTCGGAGCTGGTACGGACATTCCGATCGGCAGCCCCGTCGCCGGACGCAGCGACGAGGCACTGGACGACATGGTCGGATTCTTCGTCAACACGCTGGTGCTGCGTACCGACACCTCCGGCGACCCCAGCTTCCGCGATCTGCTGACGAGGGTACGAGAGACGGACCTGGACGCCTTCGCGCATCAGGATCTCCCCTTCGAGACGCTGGTCGAGGCGATCAACCCCACCCGCTCGCTGTCGAGGCACCCGCTCTTTCAGGTTCTCCTGGCCGCCCAGAACGTCGAGCGCGCCTCCTTCGACCTGCCTGGACTCGAAGTCGTAGTCGACGAAAGCGGCATCGGCGTCGCCAAGTTCGATCTGGCGTTCAGCATGACTGAGCGCTTCACGGTGGAAGGCGCTCCGGCCGGCATCGACGTGACGGTCGAATACGCCACGGACCTGTTCGAACGATCGACGGTGGAGCGGATGACCGGCTACCTGGTCAGGCTCTTGCGCAGCGCCCTCGACGAACCCGAACTGCCTCTTAGCCGACTGGAGATGCTGTCCGACGGCCAGCGCCGTCATGTGTTGGTGCAGCTCAATGACACGGCGCGCGAAGTCTCTTCCCGGACCCTGCCCGACATGCTCGCGGCGCAGGCGGCCAGGACGCCCGAGGCCACAGCCGTGGTGTTCGAGAACGAATCCGTCACGTACGCGGAGCTCAATGCCCGGGCCAATCAAATGGCCCGGTTCCTGATCGGTCTGGGAGTGGGACCCGAGGAAACGGTCGCGCTGCTTGCGCCGCGTTCCGTGGGGCAGATCGTGGCCCTGCTCGGCGTGGTGAAGGCGGGGGCGGCGTACCTGCCGGTGGATCCCGACTATCCGCCCGACCGCATCGCCTACATGCTTCAGGACGCCAGGCCCGCCTGTGTGCTCACCACGAGCGGGATGGCCCGGCATGTACCGAAGGGGATGCACTCGGCAAGCATCGACAGCGAAAGCGTCGCGCAGACACTTGCCGCGCGTTCCGGGGCCGAGGTCACGGATGACGAACGCACCACACCGCTGCTGCCGGCACATCCTGCCTATGTGATCTACACGTCGGGATCGACCGGTCGCCCCAAGGGAGTGGCCATGCCGTCACAGGCGCTGGTCAACCTCCTTGCCTGGCACGCCGAGCTCATGACCGGTGGCACCGGGACCACGACGGCGCAGTTCGCATCCCTGAGTTTCGACGCGGCCGCTCAGGAGATCTTCTCCGCCCTGACGTCCGGCAAGACGCTTGCGGTGCCCAGGGACGATGTGCGTAAAGACATGGCGGAACTGGTGCGTTGGCTCGACCGGTATCAGGTCAATGAGCTGTTCGCTCCCACACCTGTCATCGAAGGGGTCGGCGAAGCCGCGAAGGAACTCGGCCTTCCGCTGCCCGACTTGGTGGACATCGCCCAGGGGGGTGAAGCCCTGGTGCTCCACCCGGCCATCCGTGACTTCTGCGCTCGCGGCTCGGGCAGACGCGTGCACAACTTCTACGGACCCACCGAGACTCATCTCGTCACCAGTTTCACCGTGACCGACGAGTCGATGGACGACACGGTGTCGCCCCCCATCGGCCCGCCCATCTGGAACACCCGGACCTATGTCCTGGGGCAGGGCCTGCAACCGGTGGCCGTCGGGGTTCCCGGCGAGCTGTATCTCGCCGGGGCGCAGGTTGCCCGGGGATATCTGAATCGTCCGGGGCTGACGGCCGAGCGGTTCGTCGCTGATCCCTTCGGACCGGCCGGGTCGCGTATGTACCGCACGGGCGACCTGGTGCGGTGGCGGACCGATGGACATCTGGAGTTCCTGGGGCGCACGGACTTCCAGGTCAAAATCCGTGGTTTCCGGGTGGAGTTGGGCGAGGTCGAGGCAGCTGTGGCCTGTGCGCCCGAGGTGGCGCGTGTCGTGGCGGTGGCGCGGGAGGACCGGCCCGGGGACAAACGACTGGTGGCGTACGTCGTGGCCCAGCCCGGAACCAGACCCGACCCTGCGCGGCTGCGCAGGGTGGCGGGCGAGAGGCTGCCCGTGCACATGGTGCCGTCCGCCATCGTGGTGGTGGACGCCATCCCGCTGACTCCCAACGGAAAGGTCGACCGCGCCGCGCTGCCGGCACCGGAGTACACCGCCTCACTGCGGGGGACCGAGCCGCGGAATGAGCAGGAGAGAACCCTGTGCCGGCTGATCTCCGAGATCCTCGGGGTACCGCAGGCCGGTACGGAGGACGACTTCTTCGAACTCGGCGGGCACTCCCTCCTTGCGACCCGGTTGATCAGCCGTATCCGTACGGAACTCGGACGCGAGCTCAGCATCCGCGATCTCTTCGAGCACCCGACAGTCCAGGGCATCACCAAGCACCTCACCCATCCCCCCACCGCACGCCCGGTACTGCGCAGACGGAGCGGCGGCGCGACGTAGCGAGGCAGGGAGGACGGCCGCCGCCCTGTACGCGGCCCTGGCCTGGCCCGAGGGGGCTCCCGCCATCGCTCAGGTGGGAGCCTCAGACCTCCCGAGCACGCCGTTCGGCCTCCCGCGGTGCCTCGAGCAGGGTCGGGAGGCCCGGACCGAAGGGGCGCCGGCCCGGGTCGCCTGTCGCGGCGAAGGCCACCCAGGCCGCGTACCTCGCCGTCGCGAGCTCGCGCGGTGCGTCCGGGCCTGTCATGGCCCGCGTCTCCGGCAGGTCGAGCGTGTCGAAGGCGAAGCCGAGCTCGAGCGCGTGAGAGGCACCGAAGCCGAGGACGGGGGAGCGCCAACCGAACTCGGCACCCGCACACCACGGCCGATGAACTGGTAGAACCGGCTCACACAACGCGCCGTATCCAGCCGCACAGCATCGTAGGAAAAGCCGCAGCACTGCCGGACCAGAGGCAGCCAAATCGTTCTGTCTCAGCCGGTCATACGTGAACGCCGCCGGGGCTTGACCCGGAATCCTGGACACGGGCTTTGCGGCTGGGACCACCCAGAGTGCGCAGGTAGCGGCAGAACTCGAGGAACTGCGTCCGCTGTCGGCCCCGGCCCGAATCCAGCCGGGAGCTGGGACCTGCCACCGACCGGCAGGGCTGCGACGGCGTCTGTCGAGGGGCTTCGGGCGTCGGCATGCCCGAAGCACGGGCTCCTGCCGGCTCCCCGGGTCCCCGGCATCCTCGGGATCCCCACCTCCGGGGCGTCGAGGTGGCGGGCCGCCGGAGCACACGATGCCCGTGAGGCCCACGGCGTAGAGCGCCAGCGGGAGGGCCGCGAGCCGACCGGCGGGAGCGAAGCCGCTGATGGCGAGGGCGGTCAGGGGCAGGAAGCAAGCGGCCAGGCCGCACACCAGGAGCAAGGGCGACCACCAGGCCGTCGGACCCACGCCTGCGGGAAGGCGGCGGAGCGGGCGCTGGGCCCGCAGGAGGGCCAGGGTGAACGGGACCAGGGCAGCGGTCAGGAGAGCGAGCCAGGGGATGCGCAGTGCCAGCCACGCGATGGAGCCGATGGCGGGCTGGGGTGCCAGGCCCGTGGGGTAGAAGGCGACGGCCACCAGGATCACCGGGATCATGTGCCACAGGTAGACGGTCATGACCGCCTGGTTGAGGCGGGAGACCCGTTGCCACAGGCGGGGGCGGGTGAGCAGGCGTTGCAGCGCGGGTTCGGCCATCAGCAGAAGGCCGGTCTGGGCAGCGGCGAACGCCAGCAAGGCGATCGACGGTGGGTTCGTGTTGCCCACCCGCGTGCCGGCACCGATCATGTCGACGGGAAACGGGCCCCAGCCCAGCAGTGCAGCCAGGAGCGCGACGCCCCCCGCCGCCAAGGCGCGGCATCGCCATCGCGGGGTGGTCAGCGTTCCGTCCTGCCAGGCGAATCCCCACTGATGCATCGCCCCCCACACCAAAAGGTAGTTCGCGAAGCCGATCACCGGCAGCCGGGGACCCAGTACCAGCACGTCCACCCCGGCGGCTCCCAGGGCCATCACCGTTGGCACGGCCAGCCCCCAACGGCGGTGCGCCGCGTGCAGGAGTGGGGTCAAGGCGATCAGCAGCAGGTAGACCGGCAGGAACCACAGGTGCAGCGCCACCAGCCAGCCCGCCCGGGCCAGCACGGCGGGTTCCGCGCCCGCGATGCGGGCCGCGACTGCGGCGAGCGCGCACACCGCCGCGTACACCGTCGTCGGCCACAGCAAACGCACCGCCCGCCCCTGTACCCAGGACCGCCAGTCCTCGCCCTGTTGCCGACGGGCCTGCCAGGACACCGCGTTGGCGTACCCACCGACAAGGAAGAAGACCGGCATGACCTGCAGCAACAGGGTGGGCCAGCGGACCCAGCCGACGTGGTCGAGCGCGTTGAGTCCGGACAGCCGACCGCCCCGGTAGGTGACGTCGACCAGCAGCCAGTGACCGGCCACCACCGCGCCGATCGCGCACACGCGCAGCAGGTCCGCACAGCGGTTCCGTTCCGCCCTCACACCATCGATGATCGCGCGGCGCCGACCCGGACCGGAAGCCGCGCGACGTTCGGGACGACCAGGGTCGCAGTACCAGGTTCTGCCCTCGTGTACAGCGCCCTGCGGTTACCGACTGGCGTCCAGCGCGGGGTTCATCAGATACGCCACTGTCAGTGCAGCTCGGGTTCGACAGCGTCTCCGCGTTGCTACGGTCCATGGCGTGGCGTGCTCCTCTGTCAGCGCGAAGGTGTCGAGCATGCGGGCGAAGTGGGCTGACTTCGCGCTGGGGGTGTGGAGCCAGTCGTTGCCGTAGGTGACGCGGCCGGGGTCGGCGAAGGCCAGAAGGCTCGGCAGGGCGTGGAACGCGTGGCGATCCTCGGACCAGCCGCGAAAGGCTCCGGAACCGGGGGCCTTCGTCTGAAGCGGGCGTCCGGGGCGATGAGAGGTTCTGCCGGCCCGTGGCCGTCGGACCGTAGCCGCCGCGCATGTGTCGGAGGCTACGGTCCGACGTCGCTCAATCGGCCAGGGTCAGCTGTCCGGCCGTTTCGATCCCCACCGTCCTGGCCGCCGCGCGGCAGAACTCCTCGGGCGGGCAGTACTGGTGCTCCGTGATGTAGTGGATCAACAGGTTCGGTGCCGTGTAGAGGATGCCGTCCGCTCCCCATGCGCGTTCGCGGCGCTGAGCGGCGAGGACGTCCGGGTGGCGGGCGTTTTGGTTGCGCCGGCGCAGGTAGCGGTGCAGCGTCCAGGTCTGGGGGGTACCGGCGGGATCGCCGGACGGTGACTGCGCCGCTGTAGGCTCCGTGAGGGGCGGGGGATTAGGTTGGCGGAGAAAGGTCTTCGGGCAGCCGGACTCGCGATGGGGGCGGGCATGACCATGCTAAAAGGAGCCAATGTTCCGGTGGCGGCTCACGCCGTGCGGGTCGAATTGGGGTGGCGCACCTCCCCGGGGACACCGGACGTCGATGGCTCGGCGCTCCTTGTCGTGTCGGGAAAGGTGCGCAACGACGCCGACTTCGTCTTTTACAACCAGCCCTCCCACGCATCCGGCGCGGTGCGCCACGAGGGCAAGCGGACCGCCGGTGACGGGGTGACGGACAGCCTCGCGGTCGACCTGGCGCGCATCGAGCCGGCCATCGAGCGCGTGGTCCTGGCAGCTTCTGCGGACGGCGGCACCTTCGGGCAGGTGACGGGACTGTACGTACGGATCACGGACGCGGCGGACGGCTCGGAGATCGCGCGCTTCGACAGTGCGGATGCGACGGTCGAGACCGCATTCATTCTCGGCGAACTCTACCGACGCCAGGGCGCCTGGAAATTCCGTGCCGTCGGTCAGGGGTACGGCACCGGCCTCGAAGGTCTCGCGACGGACTTCGGTATTTCCGTCGATGAACCACAGCAGACCCAGCCGTATCAACAACCCCAATCGCCTCAACAGCCCCAGCGGGGAGCGCGGGTTGACCATCTGTCGCCACCCCCGCCGGTCCTTCCGCCCGCACCGCCGACGGCGCCACCGGCACCTCCCGTACCCCCGGCCACCCCGCCGGTCCGCCTGTCGAAGGTGACTCTCACCAAGGAGGCGCCATCGGTCTCCCTCGCCAAACAGGGCGGCACTTCGGGAGCCCTCCGGGTCAATCTCAACTGGGAAGTGCGCAAACAGTTCAAGGGCTGGGGAAGCAAACTCGGCAGAGCGGTCGCCAACCACGCGGACCTCGACCTCGATCTCTGCGCCCTCTACGAACTCACCGACGGCCGCAAGGGAGTCGTACAGGCGCTCGGAAACGCGTTCGGCGCACTCCGGCAGCCCCCTTATATCCATCTCGACGGAGACGACCGCACCGGCGCCGTCTCCACCGGCGAGAACCTCACCGTCAACCTCGACCAGAAGGACAAGCTCCGCCGCGTCCTGATCTTCGTCACCATCTATGAAGGCGCCCGGAGTTTCGCCGATCTCCACGCGACCGTCACCCTCCGGCCCCAGCACGGCGCCCCGATCGACTTCTCCCTCGACGAATGCACCGTCCCGTCCACCGTCTGCGCGCTCGCGCTCCTCACCAACAACGGGGGAGACCTCACGGTGCAGCGCGAGGCCCGCTATCTCGTACCCGAGCGCGGAGTGAGCCCGCAGCGCACCATCGACTACGCCTATGGGTGGGGCATGAACTGGACACCCGGCCGTAAATGACCCCCCGGGGGTCCGGCCGGCACTGCGGCCATCGGCCCACGGACGGCTCCGCTCAACGGTCCGGCGCGGCCTCGGGACGGGCGTACGTACGCCCCTTCCAGGCCGCGCCCCGCCCCCGGTGGTGCTGAACCGCTGAATCGACGGTCATCAGCAGGTAGAGCACAGCGGTGAACGGCAGGAGCGGCGCCAGCCACAGCGACTGTCGGTAGTAGCCCAGCATCGGCATGTACGTCCCGGCCATCACCGCCCACGCCACCCCGCCCGCCCACGCCGCCACCGGAGCACCGCCCAGCAGCCCGGCGACGAGCGTGACCGGCGGCGCGAGATAGACCAGTGCGAGCCCCAGCACCGTCCCGAGGAGCAGCGGCGGACTGTGCCGCAACTGGGCGTACGCGCTCCGTGACACCATCCGCCACAGATCCGCCAGCCACGGATACGGCCGGACGCTGTCCACCCGCTCCGCGAGCCCCAGCCAGATCCGGCCGCCGCTGCGCTGCACCGCCCGCGCCAGCGACACATCGTCGATCACCGCCTGCCGGATCGACTCCGGCACCCGCGCCCGGTCCGCCGCCCCGGTCCGCAGCAGCACGCATCCACCTGCCGCCGCAGCCGTTCGCGCCCCCGCCCGGTTCACCCACCGGAACGGGTAGAGCTGCGAGAAGAAGTACACGAAGGCCGGGACGACCAGCCGCTCCCAGACACTCGACACCCGCAGGCGGGCCATCTGCGAGACCAGATCGAACCCGCCCGAGAGGGCAGCGGCGACCAGCCCCCGCAGGCTGTCCGGCTCATGCGCGATGTCCGCGTCCGTCAGCAGCAGAAACTCCGGCTCCCGGGCCCGGGCCAGCGAGATCCCGTGCCGCACGGCCCAGAGCTTGCCCGTCCAGCCGGACTCCGGCTCACCGGGCGACACCACCGTCACCGGCAGGCCCCCGTACCGCACGGACAGCGCACGGGCGACGTCCCCGGTGCCGTCCTTGCTGCAGTCGTCGACGAGGAAGATCTCCGCGGCCCCCGGATAGTCCTGCGCCATCAGCGACGGCAGACTCACCGGCAGCATGTCGGCCTCATCACGTGCGGGCACGACGATCGCCACGGACGGCCAGCGCTCCGGGGCCTCCCGGCGCGGCAGCCGCTGATCGGTCCGCCAGAAGAACCCTTGTCCCAGCAGCAGCCACACCCATGCGGCCAGCGAACCCACGGCGATCCAGGCAACGGCAGTCATTTGCCGCAGTCTGCCCCACTGTGACGGAACCGCAAGGGCGGTCGACTAAGGTGACCGGGTGAAGATCGCGCTCATGGATTCCGGAATCGGCCTGCTCGCGGCCGCCGCCGCGGTACGCCGACTCAGGCCCGACGCCGATCTGGTGCTCTCCTCGGACCCCGGCAGCATGCCCTGGGGGCCGCGTACCCCCGAGGACGTGACCGCCCGCGCGCTGGACGTGGCCCGCGCGGCCGCCGCCCACCGGCCCGACGCACTGATCGTCGCCTGCAACACGGCCTCCGTACACGCCCTGCCGGCGCTCCGCGCCGAGCTGGAACCCGCACTGCCGGTCATCGGCACCGTGCCGGCCATCAAGCCGTCCGTCGCCGGTGGCGGCCCCGTCGCGATCTGGGCCACGCCCGCCACCACGGGCAGCCCCTACCAGCGCGGACTCATCCGGGAATTCGCCGGCTCCGTCGCCGTCACCGAGGTCCCGTGCCCAGGTCTCGCCGACGCTGTGGAGCACGCGGACGAACCGGCGATCGACCGGGCCATTGCCGCAGCCGCCGCACTCACCCCGCGCGATGTGCGGGCCGTGGTCCTGGGCTGCACCCATTACGAACTGGTCGGCGAGCGCATCCGTGCCGCCGTGCGGAAGCCCGGTCTGCCTACGGTCGCGCTGCACGGTTCCGCCAGTGCCGTCGCTGCCCAGGCACTGCGCCGAGTCGGGGTCGGACCCGCTCCGTCGGCCGAATCGGCGGGCGGCCTCACCGTCCTCCTCAGCGGGCGCATCGCCGAGCTGCCGGAAACCGCTCTGGCCTACGCCGAGGGGCAGCTGCTGGGGGCCGTCAGCCCGGCCGGCTGACCCGGCGGAGGCCATTGGACCCATCCCCGGCGTGCGGAATCTTAAGTACGCTGCTTGGCATGAGGGACCACCCCCGAAAACCGAGGCACACCGGAGCCGACCCCCACTCCGACGTCTGGATCGGCCGGGCCACCAACCGGGCCCAGTGGGTACTCGCTGCCGCAGGCGCGGCCTGTCTGGCGCTCGGCATCCAGCTGGCCGTCACCTCCGACTGGGCCTCCGGAATCGCCCCGTTGCTGATGTCGGTGATCGGCTGCGTCGCCGCCGGACTGCTCATGCTGTTCGGCACACTCGCCTTTGTGAACGTGGCCGTCAGGGTCGACGGGGACGCTCTCGAAGTGCGCTGCGGCCACATGGGCCTGCCGCGCCGCCGGATTCTGCTCACCCATGTGGTGGGCGCGGAGTTCGCACCCCAGGTCACCCCGCGCCAGTGGGGCGGCTGGGGCTACCGCTGGCGCCCCGACCAGGGTACGGCCGTGGTGGTCCGCAGGGGCGAGGGCCTGGTGCTCCGGCTCGGTGACGGCAGGACGTTCACCATCACGGTCGACGACGCCGAAGCGGGCGTGCAGTTCATCCGCGAACGCCTGCACCTGTCGGCGACCGGCGCACCGGCGGGGGCCTGATCGCGGCCCGATGCGTTGCCTTCGGGATTCGCGACCGTCTCAGAGCGGGGTGGAGCGGTCCGTTCGTGGTGTGCGGCGGGCTGCGTCGCCGGAACGGTTGGCCACCCCATCTGCGCCCTCCGGACCACGTACCTGATCCGCACCATCCGGTCCGCGTGCCCCGTCCGTACCGTGCGCCCCTGTCGTACCGTCGCCGATGGGCCGCCGGGCCGACGCCAGCCCCGCGAGCAGCCCGGCGCCCGCGGTCACCGGAGTGAAGCTCAGCGCATTGCCGACGCTCGCCAGCACCGCGAGTGCGGTGAGCGCGGCGCCCGCCGTCAGGACGACGGCTGTGGTGCGGGGCGACCGCCACAGCACG
The DNA here is from genome assembly GCF_036002945.1 of Streptomyces sp. NBC_01224. Lineage (NCBI taxonomy): Bacteria > Bacillati > Actinomycetota > Actinomycetes > Kitasatosporales > Streptomycetaceae > Streptomyces > Streptomyces sp. NBC_01224. The sequence continues at coordinate 8,099,365 of NZ_CP108529.1, forward strand.
TACAGCAGCCAGCCGAAGGCCGATCCCAGCAGCCCCACCCCCACCAACCCCTGCTCGGCCGCCTGCTGCAGAGGCGCCGAGTGCGGCTTGCCGTCGGAGTGGACGGTCTGCTCCACGGTGGGGCTCAGCTCGGCGAACCGTCCGGGGCCGATGCCCAGCACCGGATGTTTGCCGGCCAGCTCCGACGCGTCCTGCCACAGCAGCACCCGGTGCGCGGTGAGCGGACCCTCCAGGGACACCATGAGGCCCTGGGGCAGCGCGTCCGCGGCGATCGCCCATGACATAGCGACGACGAGACCAGTGGCCAGGGCGAGCCCGGCGAGGCCGAGCAGCCGTTGTCGCATTCTGGCGGCGGCCAGCGAACACAGCAGCACCCCGAGTGCCGCGGCGAACCCGGCCATCGAGCGCAGCGCCAGCGCGGCGCAGGCTGTGCCGAGCGCCAGCAGCCGCAGGGAGAAACGCAGTGGTGCCTGCCGGGACGCCGCAGCCGCGCAGCAGGCGGCGCCCGCGGCAAGCACCAGCAGTGCGGCGGCAGCCCCGGCGTGACCGGGCGCCGTGTCCACCGTGGCCGTGGCGCCAGGCATGCCATGACGCGAGAGGAGCCCCATGAGGAGCGCCCCCACGGCGGCAACCGTGGCCGTCGCCACCGGCAGCAGCGTTCCGCAGATCCGTCCACAGGCGAACCCTGCGGCGACGGCGAGCAGAGCCAGCAGGACACCTTCCGGACCGGTCTCCCGTCCGGCGGCGCTGATCAACGACCAGACCGCGCAGGCGGCGAGGATCACGGCCCCGGCTCCGTCGGAAGCGTTGCCGCGTTCTCGCGTCCGGCCCCGCCCCGCTGGTGCAATCGTCACGTTCGCCCCCGACCTGTGATCGTCCCGTTGGCGATCGGCCGGATCCGGCCGATCGGTGGGGGGCTGGCGGACACGGTAATGCCAGCGGCCCGGATCTGTACGGGAAAGTGGCGAAACGATCCGGCGCGAGGGGTTCCATCACGCGAGCGGGGCTGCCGGACACACAGCCGACCACCGTAGACTCCGCCCGGTGAGCGCCACCATCACCTCAGTCGACGACCCGCAGCAGCCCGCACCCACCCCCACGTCCCGGGGGAGACGGGTGATGCCGCGGCTCGTACGGCCTGCAGCCGCCGTGATTTCGGGAGTGCTGCTTTACCTGAGCTTCCCGCCCCGGCCCCTGTGGTGGCTGGTTCTGCCCGGCTTCGCCCTGCTCGGCTGGGTGCTGCACGAACGCAGACTGCGCACCGCGTTCGGCCTCGGCCTGCTCGCCGGTCTGGGCTTCATGCTGCCGCTGCTGCACTGGACGGGCGAAGAGGTCGGCCCGGTGCCGTGGCTGGCACTCGCAGCGGCCGAGGCGCTGTTCATCGCGGTCGGCTGCATCGGGATCGCCGCCGTCTCCCGCCTCGCCTGCTGGCCGGTCTGGGCCGCCGCTGTCTGGATCCTCGACGAGGGGATCCGGGCCAGAGTGCCGTTCGGCGGCTTTCCCTGGGGGAAGATCGCCTTCGGGCAGGCGGACAGCGTGTTCCTGCCGCTCGCGGCCGTGGGCGGCACGCCGCTGCTCTCCTTCGCGGTGGTGCTGTGCGGATTCGGTCTCTATGAGGCGCTGCGCCAGTTCCGTACCTGCCGCAGCACGCGTGAGGTGCCCCGGGCCGCCGTCGCCGCAGCCGCCGCGACCGTCCTCGTACCCGTCGCCGCCGCATTCGCCGCCCTGCCGCTCGTGGACGACTCGGCCGAGGACGGCACCGCGACCGTCGCCGCGATCCAGGGCAATGTGCCGCAGCTCGGACTCGACTTCAACGCCCAGCGCCGCGCAGTCCTCGACAACCATGTGCGCCGCACGGAACAGCTCGCCCAGGAGGTGAAGGCGGGCAAGATTCCCCAGCCCGACTTCGTCCTGTGGCCGGAGAACTCCTCCGACCTCGACCCCTACCGCAACGCCGACGCCCGGATCGTGATCGACGACGCGGTGAAGGCGATCGGCGTACCCACCGTGATCGGGGCGGTGGTCGAGCCCGACACCGGCAAGCTGCGCAACACCCTCATCCAGTGGGATCCGAAGAAGGGGCCTGTCAGCACATACGACAAGCGGCACATCCAGCCGTTCGGCGAATACATCCCGATGCGCTCCTTCGTACGCCTCTTCAGCTCCGACGTGGACCGTGTACAGCGGGACTTCGGCCCCGGAAAGCAGGTCGGCGTCTTCGATCTGGCGGGTACGAACGTGGGGCTCGTGACCTGTTACGAGGCGGCGTTCGACGACGCCGTACGGGACACGGTCGAGCACGGCAGCCAACTGATCGCCGTACCCAGCAACAACGCCACCTTCGGGCGCAGCGAGATGACCTATCAGCAGCTGGCCATGTCCAGGGTGCGGGCGGTCGAGCACAGCAGGTCCGTCGTCGTCCCCGTCACCAGTGGGGTCAGCGCGGTCATCCGTCCTGACGGGACGATCGTCCAGCAGACCAAGCTGTTCACCGCGGACGCGCTGGTGGACAAGGTGCCGTTGAGGTCCTCGCTCACGCCCGCGACCCGGATGGGCACGCTCCCCGAAGGAGTCCTCGCACTGATCGCCGTGGCGGGGCTCGGCTGGGTCACCATCCGTTCGGTACGGCTCCGGCGGAGCCGCTGATCCACTCGCGCGCCACGTATGGTCGGGCCCATGGCTACTCCTGATTTCATCCGCCAGATCCGCGCCACCGCGGGCCAACAGCTGCTCCTGCTGCCGGGCGTCACCGCCGTGGTCTTCGACGACGAGGGCCGAGTGCTGCTCGGACGCCGTTCCGACACCGGCAAGTGGTCGGTCATCGGCGGTATCTGCGAGCCGGGTGAGCAGCCGGCGGCGACGGCGGAGCGTGAGGTGTACGAAGAGACCGCTGTGCGCTGTGTGGCGGAGCGGGTGGTGCTCACACAGGCCCTGGAACCGGTGCAGTACGCCAACGGCGACCGCTGCCAGTACCTGGACGTCACCTTCCGCTGCCGGGCGACCGGTGGCGAGGCACGCGTCAACGACGACGAGTCGCTGGAGGTGGGCTGGTTCCCGGTGGACGCGCTGCCGCCCTTGAACGAGTTCGGGCTCTTCAGGATCAAGCAGTCCCTGACCGACGAACCCACCTGGTTCGAACCCACTGCCCAGCAGTGACATCCGGCGCTCGCCGGGCGGGCCCGGTTCTCGGGCCCGCCCGGCGAGCAGGGCTCAGACGGTTCGGGCGTCGGCCGGCAGCGCTGCGGGTGCGTCCGGCTCTGCGGCAGCCCCCTCGATGTCCGCGAGATCCCGGTTCCTGGTCTCCTTGGCACAAACAACTGCCAGCACGGTGAGGAGTGCTGCGGCGATGACATACAGCGAGATGGGGGTCGAGCTGTTGAAGTCCGCGAGCAGAGCGGTGGCGATGAGCGGCGCCGGGGCGCCGGCCGCGACCGACGAGAACTGAGCACCGATCGACGCACCCGAGTACCGCATCCGGGTCGCGAACATCTCCGAGAAGAACGCCGCCTGCGGCGCGTACATCGCCCCGTGGAAGATGAGCCCGACCGTGACGGCGAGCAGCAGATTCCCGAAGCTGCGGCTGTCGATCAGCGCGAAGAACGGGAACATCCACAGCGCCACGCCGATCGCACCGACGAGGTAGACGGGCTTGCGCCCGACCCGGTCCGACAGCGCGCCCCACATCGGGATGACCGCGAAGTGGACGGCCGAGGCGATGAGCACGGCGTTGAGCGCCGTCTGCTTGCTCAGGTCCGCTGCCGTGGTCGCGTAGACGAGGATGAACGCCGTGATGACGTAGTAGCTGATGTTCTCCGCCATCCGGGCTCCCATGGCGATCAGCACATCGCGCCAGTGGTGTCGCAGCACGGCGACGAGCGGCATCTTCTCGGCCGCCGCGGCGACCGCCTTGCGCTCCTCGGCCTGTGCCAGAGCCGCCTTGAACACCGGTGATTCATCGACAGAGAGACGAATCCACAAGCCGACGACCACCAGCACACCGGAGAGCAGGAACGGGATGCGCCAGCCCCACGCCCCGAAGGCCGAGTCCGACATGAGCGCGGTGAGCGCGGAGAGCACTCCGGTGGCGAGCAACTGCCCGGCCGGCGCACCCGTCTGCGGCCAGGAGGCCCAGAACCCGCGCCGCTTGGCGTCCCCGTGCTCCGACACGAGCAGCACGGCCCCGCCCCACTCGCCACCGAGGGCGAAGCCCTGCACCAGCCGCAGGATGGTGAGCAGCACAGGGGCGGCGGCCCCGACCGTGGCATGCGTCGGCAACAGGCCGATGGCGAACGTCGCTCCGCCCATCATCAACAGACTGAGCACCAGCAGCTTCTTGCGGCCGAGCCGGTCGCCGTAGTGCCCGAACACCAGGGCACCGAGCGGCCGGGCGGCGAAGCCGACCGCGTAGGTGAGGAAGGAGAGGAGCGTGCCGACGAGCGGCTCGGACTCGGGGAAGAACAGCTTGTTGAAGACCAGCGCGGCAGCTGACCCGTACAGGAAGAAGTCGTACCACTCGATCGTGGTCCCGATGAGACTTGCGGCGACGATGCGCTTGAGCGAGCGGGTGGTCGGCGGGGCGGATGCCGAGGCAGCCATGAACACCACTTCCGGGCGGTTGGCGGGGACGGTTTCGTGTCGCCACACCGTAGGAATGGGCAGGTCAGAGGCACATGTGGCGGGACACCATAGTTCTCGGGCCGGGTGTGCGCGGGGCCACCATGACGGGCACGTCGAGATTGCTTCGAGGGCCGTACTGAAGGCCGGCGGGCGCCTGTCCGAGTTGCGTCGTTCGGTGCGGTTCAGTGCCCTGGTGCTGACTCCCGTGCTGGTTTGGTGCTGACCTGAATCCGCATGTCAGCACCCCTGATCACCTGTCCCGTGCTGACTTGGTGCTGACTACGCAGCGTTGAACTTCGGCATTCGGGGCGGATTGGACGGGTAGTGCAGTGCTCCTCACCTCCGCGCGACTGCCGTCAGGCCCGGCGGGTCCCTGCGGAACCGTTGCCGGATGACGTCCGCCAGGAGAGCGGGTGTTGACGGGTCGGTGTTCCAATGAGGAACGAGGGCATCGGTTTCGGGTTTGCTCGCCTCAATGTCGAGGCAGGTTGCCGTGTTCAACACCACCGAGAAGGGGTCTCGGCCTGCGGGTCGAACGCGGCTGGCTCGGGCTGATCCTGACAGGCGTGTGTCTGGCGGCCGTTGCGACGCCGAGCCGATCACGATGAGTTGTTGCGGCGGCTGTCCAAGCGCAACAACGACCCGGAGTATGGGGTGATTTCGCCGGAGATGCTAGCCTGGGTATCCGCATCTCGGATCCCAGCCGCTGAACGGCGTCGGCACGGAAACGCTGCGCAGCTGGAAGAAGCGACTTGAGAAGGACCTCGGCCCGACCTCGATCCGCCTCGTCTGGGCGACGCTGTCCAGCGTCCTACAGGCCGCCGTCGAGGACCGCCGACTCGCACGCAATCCGTGCCGCTCAAGCACGGTCGGTCCGCCGGCCGCGGCACCCGGCAGAGTTGAGGCGTGGGCTCCCGAGCGTGTGCTGGCCGTATGTGCGGCAATGCCGGACCGGTACCGAGTCCTCGTCGAGGTCGGAGCGGGCCTGGGCCTCCGGCAAGGAGAGGCGCTGGGACTGAGTGCCGATGACTTCGACTTTGCCAAGGAAGTCGTCCATGTCCGGCGCCAGGTGAAGGTGGTGCGGACGAAGTTGTGCTTCGCGCTTCCCAAGGGCCGCAAGGTGCGAGACGTGCCTCTGCCTAAGAGTGTGGCCCTGGCCGTCCAGCGGCACATGGAGGTCTTCGCGCCAGTGCCGGTCACGCTTCCCTGGGACGATCCTCGTCCCCCTGAGACGCCTGTGGAAGCCAAGCACCGGCGGGCCGAGGACGTACAGCCCCTTGGTGACGGGACGCGAGCGGAAGGCGGTCAACCGGAACTTCTTCAACCCCTATGTCTGGAAGTCGGCCCTGGCCGGAGCAGGCGTCATCGCTCCACTACAGGAGAGCAGTCGGAGCGGATCCAGAGTGTGGGAGCCGTCCCGTGAGCACGCCCTACTATCGGCTACGTGCCCGGAACCAGGCACCCGCGTGATCAAACTTCCGAACGGTGAGCTCCGTTGCCGTCGGTCCGACCTGGATGCCTGGTGGCAGGCGTGCGAAAGGGATACGCCTGAATGGCGATGAGTTACAAGGTCCGCTTCTGGGACATCCGCGAGCGGCCTCAGCGTCGCAAGCCGTTCGAGGTCCGTTGGACGGTCAACGGCCGTGAGCGGTCGGAGTCCTTCATTACCAAGGGGCTGGCCGAGAGCCGGCGCGCGAAGCTCATGACGGCTGCCCGTGAAGGTGAGGCGTTCGACGAGCAGACCGGTCTGCCGGCTTCCGAAATCCGCGCCATCAGGCAGCGCACCACCTGGTACGACCTGGCCCATGCCTACATTAACGAGCGATGGGACCGAACGCCGGGCAACACCCGCCGTACTCTCGCTGATGCACTCGCCACCGTCACGCCCGCGCTGGTGCGGCCCGAAGCGCGCTACTCGGAGCCTAGGGTTCTCAGGCGCGCCCTGTATTCATGGGCGTTCAACAAACGAGCCTGGCAGAGCGAGCCGTCCGCCGAATGGCAGCGTGCCCTCGACTGGATGCAGCGGCACTCCCTGCCCGTCAGTGAGTTGATGGAACCAGACGTCGTGCGAAGGGCGTTGGACGCGCTTGGCCGTAAGATCGACGGCAAGTCCGCCGCGGCGAAGACCGCCCTGCGGAAACGATCGGTCTTCAGCGAGGTCCTCGGAACCGCCGTCGACAAGGGGTACTTCGCGGAGAACCCGCTCGCCAGGGTCAAGTGGCAGGCTCCTGGGGTGAGCGAGGAAGTGGATCCGGCCTGCGTGCCGAACCCCAACCAGGTTGCTCGCCTGCTGACCGCTGTAGGGAAACTACAGGGACGCGGCCCGCACCTTGAGGCGTTTTTCGGCTGCATGTACTACGCGGCCATGCGGCCGGCGGAGGTCATCCACCTGCAGATCTCACAGTGCCATCTGCCGAAGACCGGCTGGGGCATGCTCAACCTGAATGGAGCTGTCGTCACGGCAGGCAAGGAGTGGACGAACGATGGCGCGGTCCACGAAGTGCACTCCTTGAAGCGGCAGGCCGTCAAGGCGACGCGTCCCGTGCCGATACCGCCGTCGTTCGTGCGCACGCTGTCGAGATCACGTCGATCGCTTCGGCGTGGCGCCCAATGGGCGAGTGTTCCGCAATGCGGCTGACGGATACGTCGATGCAGCGGCCTGCGGCAAGACGTGGGAGCGGGCCCGTAAGAAGGCCCTGGCTCCCAATGAGCAGTCGACAGTGCTCGCCAAGAGGCCCTATGACCTCCGGCACGCCGGGATTTCGTGCTGGCTGCACTCCGGCGTGGATCCTGCCGAATGTGCGCGCCGGGCAGGCCAGAGCATCCAAGTGCTCTTCCAGTACTACGCCAAGTTCCTGGATGGTCTGCAGGAGCATTCCAGCCGGCTCATCGAGGAGTCGATGCAGGAGTGGAGTGGGCGCAGTGAGGACGGCAGTCCTCCGCAATCTGGCCCGTGTATGGCCCGGAACTGGAAGAACTGGGAGAAGGGGCGCATTTCGACGCCGCCCTGATTGGAGCGCCGGGCGCTCCCAGAAGGCGCTTGATCTGGGTAAAGCCCCAGGTCAAGCGCCTTCTTTCGTGCCGTTAGAAGAAGCCGAGCTTCTTCGGGGAGTAGTTCACTAGCAGGTTCTTCGTCTGCTGGTGGTACACCGCCCGCTTGGCTCTGACCAGCGCAAATGTGCCATGCGGAGGGGCATGGGCGGACCTTGGTCCGGGTATGGTCCGGATCTTGCGTCGGTTGGCGCGACCGCCGCTCCCAGCGCCGTGCAGGCTGGTGCGGTGGTGCTGCGCGGGCAATGGACGGTGCCCGAGGGCGCGAGCGAAATCGTGGTGTTCGCGCATGGCAGTGGCAGTAGTCGGCACAGCCCGCGCAACCGGTTCGTGGCCGCCGGACTGAATCGGGCCGGGCTGGGCACCCTGCTGTTCGACCTGCTCACCAAGGAGGAAGAGATCGAGTTGTGCCTCGCGGTTGAGGTCGAGCACCAGCTGGTCATGGCCCCCGACGATCAGCAGCGTGGGCGCCGTCACCGCCGGCAGTCGTGGCCCCGCCAGGTCGGGCCTGCCGCCCCGCGAGACGACCGCGGCGATCCGCGCTCGTCTCGGCGCTCACGATTGAGCCCTGTAGGGATCGACCGTCCTGGACTTGGACGACCGCGCCGCAGACGGGTCACATGTCCGGGCGCTCACAGCGGGGACCGATCCACGGGCGGGTGCGCCGCCGTATCGACTGCCACACCCTGGACGGTCGGGGCTCCCTGTCGGCTGCATCACCGCCCGAGGTCGGTTACGTTGGTAAAGCACCTGGTCAGAGGGGGTAGCAAGCCGTAACCCACTGGGGACGTTCCATGACCGGCCTGACCGTCATCCTGCTGCTCGTGGTCCTGGCCACAGCCGTGACGACCGGTGCTCGGCGCTGGAGCATGCCCGCCCCTTCGCTTCTCGTCGTTGCCGGTCTGATCGTCGGGTTGATGCCCTGGGTGCCCGAAGTTCGCCTGCCGCCTCATGTGATCAACGTGCTGGTGCTGCCGCCACTGCTCTTCGCCTCGGCCGGGGAAATCTCTGTCCGCGACCTGCGTACCGTGTGGCGGCCCGTGACCGGCCTGGTCTTCGGTCTGGTCCTCGCCTCGGCCATCGCTGTCGGGTACGTCGCCCGAGCGATCACGCCGCTCACTGCCGCGGCCGCGTTCATCCTGGGCTCCGTCCTGGCCAGTACCGACCCCGTGGCCGTTTCCGCGCTCGGGCGGCGCCTGTCTCTCCCACCGCGCGTGCAGGTGATGGTGCAGGCGGAAAGCCTGTTCAACGATGCCACGTCCCTGGTCCTGTACAAGGCCGCCGTGGCCACCGCGGTTTCCGGCAGCGCCCTCACCGTGTCCGGCACTGTCGAGCAGTTCCTGATCCTTGCCGGCGGAGGAGCCCTCATCGGCGCGGTTGTCGCCGGAGTGGTGACCCTCATCCGCAGACGGACCGAGGACCCCATGCTGGAGACCGTCATTGCATTGGTCACCCCGTACGCCTCGTACGTTGTTGCAGAGGACTTGCACACCTCCGGCGTGACTGCCGTCATTGTGTCCGGGGTCGTCCTCGGCAGCGCCGGCCACAAGCTCAGCATCGCCCCCGTCCGCCTCCAGGTCCACGCCGTCTACGACACCGTGACCTTCCTCCTCGAGAGCGTCGTCTTCGCTCTCATCGGCCTCGAGCTCCCCTCCACGGTCCGTCAGCTTGCGCACGACGAGCACGGCTGGCCGCTATGGGTCCCGGTGATCGTTTTCACCCTGCTTGCGATCCGCCTGCTGTGGATCTTCCCGCTGTCCGCCCTGATCCAATACCGGCACACGGAGGGAGACAGTCGCCTCTCCTGGCGTGTTCCGGCCGTCTTGTCCTGGGCAGGCACCCGAGGCGTCATGCCGCTGGCTGCCGCACTCTCCATCCCCCTGGTCACCCACACGGGGGCGCCGCTGCCGCATCGGGCCCTCATCCTCATGCTCACTACCGGGACCGTCGCGCTCACTCTCGTCTTCCAGGGGTTCACCCTCGCCCCTGTCGTCCGCCTCACCGGCATCGCACTGGAGCCGGAGCACTCCGCGCGCGAGGAGTCCCGGACCCGCCGGCACATTGCCAAGGCCGCTCTCGAAGAGCTCAAACAGCTGGGCGACCCGGACCAGCTCGCGGAACTGGGTGCCGCCGCCGAGGCCGCTCTGAATCAGGCCCGCCGCCATTTGGAGGCGCGTATCCACCAGGCTGAAGATGCCCACTACAGCGACCCGGACGCCCGTCCTGCCGACGCCTACCGCGAGATACGTCGGACACTCATTGCCATTGAGGCGGCCGAGCTCCAGCACCTCTACGAAGCGAACAAGATCAGCAACGCCACCCGGCGCCGGATCCAGCGGGAACTCGACCTCGAAGAAGCCAGCCTCCGCGCCCGCGGCTGATCAACCGGTCCCGGTACCGATCGCGGGACTCGAGCTGCGTCACCCGAGCCGAAGGCCGGATCCGGGCCGCCCGCGCAACGGGACTGCGCAACGGGACTGTGCAACCTGCCCGTGCACGAAAAGGTGTTGGGGCGACCCCGGGCAATCCTGCTCTGCAGAGCAGCTGCTCACCGGCTCTCCATGGGGGCGAACGGGACCCGGTCGGCGGCCCGTTGTCGCGTTGCTCGGTGATCGGGGTGGCTCGCCCTGACCTGTGGCCGGGCGGCAACGGGGCCCTGTCGTTCTGCCGAAGCATCTGGTCAGGGATGGCATGTGATGTGCAGGTGAGCTGCGGCATTGTTGGCGTATCCCCTGGGATTCCAGACGGTCGCCGGGGATTCGGCCTGCACGGCCGCGGTGGAGTCCCAGGCGCGTGCGATGATCTCGGCCTCGCCCGGGGCAGGGTGAGCGTGGCGCGCCAGTGCTGCCACGTCCAGGGGTTCTCCGGTGGGTCGAGATCCGCGTGGGTCCAGGTGCCGCCACCGTCGGTAGAGACATCCACGCGCGCCACGGTTCGGTCGTCCCCGGCGAAGGCGAACCCGCTGACCTCGGCCGGGCCGGACGCCAGGTGGGCGTTCTTGCCGGGCCGCAGGATGGCGCAGTGGATGGCGATCGGACCGAGGGTGATGCCGACGCCGGGTCCAGTCGCCCCAGAGGCGGCTTCCGGGGGCAGGATGCTGTATTCGGTCTGGAAGTCGCGGCCAACCCCTGGCGGGGCCGGTACGACGTCGGTGACCTCACGGGCAGCGAATGGGTGGCCGAGCGCCTTCCCGGAGCGCGGATCGTGAAGGCGTTCAACACCCTGTTTGCCGCGTTCATCGCCGCGGACCCCCAGCACGAGGAAGGCCACCAGGCGGTCTTCTACGCGGGCGACGACGCCGACGCGAAGGCGGCCGTGGCCGCTTTGCTGAACCAGTTCGGGTTCGCCGCACTGGACCTCGGTGGTCTGCGAGAGGGCGGGCGGCTGATGCAGCTCGACGGCCCGCTCAGCGCACCGCACTTCCTGCTTCAGGATGCCGGCTGACGACCCAGACCTCGGTCACATCGGGCGCGCGCATGTCCAGCGCACACAGGAGGAGCGTCATGAGCCGTTGTGTCGTCTACACCCGCGGCGGGTCGCCCGTCCCCTCGTGTGCCCGCCAGAACCATCGCCCGGTCGACGCCGCCGGATCGCCTCTGAACAAGGAGTTACGTGATTTCCGAACGCACATCAGAGCGGGCGCGGGAGCACGGCTCGCTAGCGGCTCGTCACGCAGCCTTGGCCGGGTAATTGGTCCAGGTGCGGATCGGCGAGTCGGGGGCGAAGTTGGTTTTCGGTTCGGCGCGGGTGTTGTGCCAGCGGATGTAGGCGCCGATGGCGGCGTTCTGCTCGCTGTGGCTGCGGTGGTCGGTGCCGTTCAGCGCGAAATAACGCAAGGCTGCGACGCTCTCGGAGCGTAGTCGCCCTGCATACGCAAGTTGCCGCTGTTGGTGGCGACCTGTCTGAGCCCGGCCGGGGTGATCGGCCGCGTTCCCGAACCTGTGGGCGAGGCAGTCACACTCGGGGGTGGGCGGGCTGGACTGAACGAACGGGACCACGCAAGACTGCAACAACAAGGGCCTCCCTGTCGCTCTGGCTTCGATAACCGCGAGCTACCAGGAGGCCCTTTCTTCATGCCCGCACAGCGGCAAACTTACCCGATCCAGCTCCCTGTTCGATCAAGAACGACCGCACGATCGGAAAGACAACAGCTTGTCAGTCCGGCAAGGTTGCCAGTGCTTCGCGCAGCTCATCGGTTGAGTACCCAGTGCGTAGGGAAATCTCCCGGGGACTGTGAGCATGGAGGACCCAGCGCGCAGCGGGGGCCCACCACTGCGCGACGCTCGCGGGAACGGTGACGGTCATGTGGGCGGGCGCCGCCCGAGTGTGGTTGTCTCCGTCGCGGGCAAGAGTTGGTGCGGCGTCCGATTCGGGGAACGTCGTCGAGAAGACAAGTGTCAAACGGTGAGCTTCCCCATGCTCTTTGGACTGCCGACGAGCGCTCCTGAGCCGTGACAACAGATCTTCCAGTTCTTCGGCATCGCATCCGAAACCCTGCAGTCTCTCGGCGGGGAACTCATTGAGTTCGCGTGTCAGGAAGTAAAGCCTTGTGAACTCCGAGTGGGAGAGACTGACGCTGCGGCTGGTTTGCTCGGACATACCGCTCCTCTTATTCCAGGTCCTCGAAGTAGGAGTATCCCCCCTTGGGGGTGAACACGGTGCCCCCGTCACCGTCCACGATGACCACGGCCTCCTTGTCCGGGTCCCAGAAGGCCTCTCGACCATTTCGCAGTCCGTATTTCGGTTCGATGTTGGGTATGCGCTCGTTGATCACTCCGTCGACGTAGAACTTCAGGGCCTTGGGGTCGACTCCTCGCACGTAGTGCGTTCCGTTGCCGTCGGGGCGGAGCGCTTCACCGTTGGCGTGGTCCGCGATCTTCTCCGACTCGGGTTCGAGGTCGTAGGGACGTGGCCCGGCGCCCCGCTCGCCGAGGTCGGCAGCGATGTTCCGGGCCTGTTGTACCGCCCACTGCGCGGTGGGGTGCGCGGTCACCCCGGTGAGGTGCAGTCTCCGGGTGCCGTGCTCGATGAACGCCATCGCGTACAGGCGCTTGCCCCAGGCCGTGTCGATATGGAAGAAGTCCACGGCAAGGATCCCCTGAGCCTGCGCCGTGATCCGTCGCGCCAGGTGGGGCCGGAGCGGCGCGGGGCCGGGTCGATGCCTGCTGCGTGCAGGATCTCCCAGACCGTGGAGGCCGCGATGGGGTGCCCGAGTCGGGCCAGTTCGCCCTGGATGCGGCGGTGGCCCCAGCGGGGATTTTCATCGGCCAGGCGCAGCACGAGACTCTTGAGTGCGGCCGCCGTCGGCGGCCGTCCGGTGCGGGAGCCGTCGGCGGAGTAGTCCCACTTCCTGGCGATCAGTTTGCGGTGCCAGGCCAGCAAAGTGCCGGGGGTGACGGGGAAGACGGCGGCCCAGCGGCCACGCGGTATCAGCGAGCTGAGGGCGGCGAGCCAGAATCGGTCGGCCGGCTCATAGCGCACCCTGCCCTCCGCATGCCTGCGCAGGATGGCATTCTCGTGCCGCAGCACCAGCAGTTCGGCATCCTTGGCGGAGTCTCGACGCAGTAGGACCGCGGGGACGGACAACAGCGCGCGGGCGGTGCGGTAGAGCAGGGACACGATCATCAAGGCAGCATTACAAGTCCCCACCGACGACCCTGGAGGAGGGTGCTGACCAGCAGCGATGACTTTACGAGCCCCACACCCCCGCGCTCCCGTGCTCCTACGCCAATGGCAGTTCCGCGGCGTGAACCCCGCGCCGATTCCCTTCGGGGCAAGATTCCGATCACGAGGTCCCTGTCGTCGTGCCGTCACGAGCACAATGGTCGGCAGCCCCATGTGAGAGAAGCCGGCCTCACACCTTGAGGGCTTCACACGACGCTGAGCATCCCTCGGGCACGCCGCGGGCATGCGCCCTTGAGGCCACCGTCGTTGCGGACTCTGCTGACGTACGCGGGACGCGTTGACCGGCCCGAGAGGATCACGCAGCGTTGCACGGTCGGCCCTCCCATGGTGAGTTAAGCGGTCGCCGACCATCTGCGTCTGGCTTGGTTGTCGCTGTTCGGGCGGTGCTTGGTGTGCCACCGGCTGAGTTTGACGCGCAGTCAGCATGGTTCGCATTAAGAAACTATGGTGCGGACGGAAGAACGCCGTTGCTCGCGGGTGAGCGTGCTGGGCGGTGCAACTTGGCGCGCTGCGCCAAGAGTTCTGACAGGCATGAGACCGTACGGTCCGTTTTGGTGCATGCGATGCGAGCGGAGCACCTCGACCGAACTCGAGTCCTTCGCTGCCGCAATCTGCCCAGATGGTGACCCAGGTCACTCTTGACCAATCCCGATCTTGACCAGATATTTGGCTGACTTTTGTGAAGGCTATGTAGGTAATGGGGCGGGGCATGTGAATGGCGGGGTGTGGCGTCGAGTGCGTCACGGTGTGTGCGCGCTGGTTGTTGCGGCCACAGTGGCGGGTTCGATTCCCGCTCTGACCTGGCAGGCTGTGGCCGTACCCGCATCCTCTGGTGAAGCTGCGGGGGAGTCAGCATCGCCGGAGTCGAGAGCTTCGGCTGCTGCGGCAGAGTCGGGTGAACGTGTAGAGGTTGTGGAGGAGCGCACCGAGCGGGAGACGGTGTTCGCGAATCCTGACGGGACGACGTTCACGCTGGAGAAGTCGATCGCGCCGGTACGGGTCGCGGCCCAGGGCGGTGGCTGGGTGGATCCCGATGCGACGTTGGTGAAAAAATCCGACGGTTCGGTCGGTCCGAAGGCCGCGCCCGGCCGTTCCCAAGGTATGGACCCACCTGGCCGGTGTCTTCAACGCCACCGACAACACGATCACTCTCTACGTCAACGGTGAGCCGCAGGGCACCACACCGTTCACGACGCCATGGGCGGCGACCGGACGTCTGCAGATCGGCCGCGTTCAAGGGTCGGGCACATACACGGACTACTTCCCAGGCGTCATCGATGAAGCAGCGGCGTGGCAGGAGGCACTGACCGAGGTACAGGTGAAGCAGGAGAGCACGCTGCTCGACGCGTACGGAAAGCCTTCCGCGGAACTCGTCGCCTCATGGAACCCCGCTCAAGCCACTGGCACGTCGATGGCCAACAGCGCACCGGGTTATGACGGCACCCTGTCTCTCTCCTCGGGCGCCTCGCTGGTCGACGACGAACTGGTACTGGACGGCACCTCGGGTGCCGGGACCACGCCGGGCCCGGTGGTTGACGACTCGGGGTCGTTCACGGTGACGACACAGGCAGTCGTCGACGCCGCCAGGATGGTGACGAAGCCGGACAAGTACAAGGCCCAGATCCTCGGTCAGCGTACGGCCACCGGATCTTCTTGGAGCCTGTGGTTCGAGAAGACCGGTACCCGGCAGGAGCCCGTGCTCGACGAGAACGACGAACCGGTCCTCGACGAGAACGGCAACCCGGTGAACAAGACGGTTCCGGTCGGCCGGTGGAACTTCGGCCGTCTGACCGCGGACGGCACAGGGGCGTCGGTCGTCAGTAGGGAAGAAGCCGTCCTGGACTCCGAGGTCCGCCTCACGGGTGTCTACAACGCCCAGGACAGGACTATCCAGCTCTATCTCACCTCGGATCCTCAGGGAGACGACGCCATGGCCTACACCGCACAGGTCGGCGGTGGCGAGCTCTCCGTTGGCAAGGGATATCTCGGAGCTTGGGGTAACTACCTGCCCGGACGGATCGGCGACATTCGTCTCTGGGCGGGAGCAATGAGCGACGGCACACAGGTCTACGACGTCGTCGGAACCTGACATCGCCCCGCTGCTCTGTCAGCTCGCCGCGGGGTCGGCCGTCACGGCCGGCCCCCGCGGTCCCATCATCCCGCTCCGCCCCAGCGCCGCCTTTCGCCTATCGGTGACCGGCCCCTTTCCCGGAGAGAAGACGTGTTCGTTTCCAGACCCTTCCCCACGTTCCTGAAGCGCGGCGCAAGACGCCAGCCCGGCACCGGGACCAGGAAGACCCGCATCCCCTTGGTCGGAGCACTGGTTCTCGCACTGTCCATTCCAGCAAGTCTCACTCCCCTTGCCGTCGCGGCGGATCCGCTGGGACGTCCGGACGTTCCAGCGCCCAGGGTGAGCAAGGTCAAGACGGTCTCCGCGCTCGGGGCGAAAGAGGCCCGAGAGCGAGTGGCGAAGAACCGGGCAACCAACAACAAGCAGGCCGCTCAGGCACGCAGTGAGCGGGCCGCCCACTGGCCGAAGGCTTCACACAGCACACAGAAGATATCCGGCAAGTCGGCGACGGCCACCGTCTCCGTCACCGCACCTCGTCCAGTGAAGGCCGCAGCACGCAAGGGGAAGCCGGCCGCTGCTGCCGCAGGCGCCGCCACGGTGAATGTGCTCGACCAGAAGGCAGCACGCGGCGCGGGTATCACCGGCGTCGTGTTCACCGCCGCAGCTGAATCCCCTGGTACTGCCGGAATCACCGTCGACTACTCCACCTTTGCCGATGCGATCGGCGGCCACTGGGGATCCCGCCTCGGCCTGGTATCCCTGCCCGCCTGCGCGCTCACCAGCCCGCAGAAGGCCAAGTGCCGTACGCAGACGCCCGTCCCATCCCGAAACGACGCCACGAAGCAGACCGTCTCCGCACAGGTCGCCGTGCCGCAGGCGACCGCGGCCAAGGGCGGACCGTCAGCAGCGGGTGTCTTCGCCGTGACGGCGGTTGCCGCTGCTCCGGCATCCGGGTCCGGTGACTACAAGGCGACCCCGCTGACCGCCTCCTCCAGCTGGGAAGCAGGCGGTTCGTCCGGGGCTTTCACCTGGTCCTACCCGATCAGCGTGCCGCCCGCAGCAGCCGGCCCCGCCCCCTCGCTCTCACTGTCCTACGACTCCGGCAGCATCGACGGGCGGACCGCGAACACCAACAACCAGGGCTCCATGCTCGGTGAAGGGTTCGATCTCACCTCTTCCTACATCGAGCGCAAGTACGGCTCGTGCGAGGACGACGGCCAGGACGACAAGTCCGACCAGTGCTGGAAGTACGAGAACGCCTCCCTCGTCCTCAACGGCAAGGCCACCGAACTCGTCAAGGACGACGCCAAGGGCATCTGGCACCTGAAGAACGACGACGCCTCCCAGGTCACCCACGAGACCGGCGCCGACAACGGCGACGACGGCGACAACATCGTCGACGGCAAGGGCGACGGCAAGGGCGAGTACTGGAAGGTCGTCACCGGTGACGGCACCACCTACACCTTCGGCCTGAACAAACTTGACGGCGCCGGCACCGAGCGCACCAACTCCGTCTGGACCGCTCCCGTCTTCGGCGACGACGCCGGAGAACCCGGGTACTCCTCCGACACCGGCTTGTCCGGCCGTGCCAAGACACAGGCATGGCGCTGGAACCTCGACCTTGTCACCGACATCCACGGCAACGCCTCCACCTACTGGTACAAGGCGGATACGAACCACTACGCCAAGAACGGCGACAAGACGAAGCTCGCCGCCTACACCCGTGGCGGCTACCTCGAAGAGATCAAGTACGGACAGCGCTCCAACACGCTGTTCACCGGCAAGCCCTCCGGGACCGTGGAATTCACCTACAAGGAACGCTGCACCGCAACGGACTGCTCCTCACTGACCGAGGACACCGCGAAAAACTGGCCCGATGTCCCCTTCGACGCCATCTGTGCAGCCGATGAGACCGACTGCCTGCCCACCGGGCCCGCTTTCTTCACTCGCAAAATGCTCACCGGCATCAACACGAGCGTCTGGTCCACGGCCGCCGAGCCCGACGCGTACAAGCCGGTCGACAGCTACAGCCTGACCTACCAGTTCCTGGACGGCGCGGACATCGGCAACCCGTCCGACAAGACGCTGACCCTCAAGACGCTCCAGCGCACCGGGAAGAACGGCGGAGGCATCACCGTGCCGCCGGTGGAGTTCGGCTACCACATGCTGCCCAACCGCGTGGAGTCCGACGGCGACAAAATCGTTCCGCTGACCCGCCCCCGCATCAACACCATCACCACCGAGACCGGCGCCATCACCACGGTCGCCCTCTCCGAGCCGGAGTGCGTCCGCGGCAGCAAGATGCCCAAGGCCGAGGACGACAACAGCCTGTCCTGCTACCCCGTGTACTGGCCCGCCAACGGCGGCGACCCGCAACTGGACTGGTTCCACAAGTACAACGTCACCTCCGTGTCCACCTCGGATCCGGCCGGCCAAAACGAGGCCGTGGAGAATTCCTATACCTACGAGAACCCCGGCTGGCACTACAACGACGACCCATTCACGCCCGAGGACGAGCGCACCTGGTCCAGCTGGCGCGGATACCAGAAAGTCACCACCTACACCGGCGACACCAGGCACCCGCAGTCCAAGACCGTCCGCCTCTACATGCAGGGCATGCACGGCGACAAACGCCTGAACACCACCACACCCCGGAGCGCCACCGTTGCCGGCATCGACGTGGCAGGCCTGGACGTATCGGACGCCACCGACTACGACCAGTACGCGGGATCCCTGCGTGAGGAGCTCACTTACAACGGTGCCCAACCGGTCACCGTCACGGTCAACAACTTCTGGAACCAGCTGACCGCCAGCCAGCAGCGGTCCTACGCCAACGCCAAGGCGTACTTCGTGCGCACCGGTCGCACCTACGCCTACACCTACCTGCCCCTCAGCAACACGTGGCGCCGCAGCTACACCTCGCACACCTACGACGACACGTACGGCATGGTCACCCAGTCCGAAGCCATCGGCGACCAGGACAAGACCGGGGACGAGACCTGCACCCGGGTCTGGTACGCGCGCAACCCCGACAAGGGACTCACCAGTCTCGTCTCCCGCACCCGAGTCGTCGGATCCGCCTGCCTGAGCTCAGGGGCCGTCATCACCGACGACAAACTGAACCTCCCCGCGAACTCCAAGACGCGCGGTGACGTGCTTTCCGACACCGCCGCCGTGTACGACAACGCCACGGCCACCGGCTGGTCGGCCTCCCAGTCCCCGACCCGAGGTCTCGCCACCTGGACCGGCAGGGCCAAGGCGTACCCGGCCGCGATCGGTACGAACGACCGCACCCCCGCCCTCGACGGCGGCTGGCAGACGGTCACCAAGACCACGTACGACACCCTCGGACGCCCGCTCAGCGTCACGGACGCCAAGGGCAACGCCACCACCACGACGTACTACCCCGCAGCGGCGGGCCCGCTCACCTCCACCGTTGTCGCTGCGCCCAAGCTCGCCTCCAACGGCCAGTCCCACAAGACGTACACCTACGTCGACCCGGCACGCGGTTCGGTCACCAGCATCCTCGACGCCAACGTCAAGAAGACCGAGAACACCTACGACGCACTCGGCCGCATCACCGACACCTGGGCACCCAACCGCAGCAAGGGCACCGACACCCCGACGGTGAAGTACGACTACAACTTCGCCCGCGGCAGCCAGCCTTGGACCTCGGTCGCCACCATCAAGGCCGACGGCCAGAGCTACCAGACCAGCTACGCCATCACCGACGCACTCCTGCGCCCACTCCAGACCCAGACCGCATCGCCCCTCGGCGGCCGGATCCTGACCGACACCCGCTACGACTCACGCGGCCTCGCCTACGAGACGTACGCCGACATCTACGACAACCTCAACGCCCCGGACGGCAAGTACGCCCGTGCCTCCTACGCCCACACCCCGGCCCTGACCCGGACCACGTACGACGAGGCAGCACGCCCCACGACCAGCACGTTCACCGTCTTCGGTGACGACCGGTGGTCGACCACCACCAGTTACACCGGTGACTCGACCGCCACCACGGCGGTCAAGGGCGGCAACGCCACCCGCACCATCACCGACGCCCTGGGCCGCACCACCGAGACCCGCACCTACGCAGGCACCGAGCCGAACGACACCGCGTACGGCGCCACCACCGGCACCGCCTACACCCGGGTGAAGTACGACTACACCCGCGACGGCAAGCAGTCGCAGATCACCGGCATCGACGACGCCAAGTGGACCTACACCTACGACCTGTTCGGCCGCCAAACCGACACGACTGACCCGGACAAGGGCGCCTCCAGAACCGATTACACGGAGCTCGACCAGATCGACTTCACGACCGACTCGCGTGGCGCGAAGCTGCTGTACGGCTACGACGAGATCGGCCGCAAGACTGACCTGTGGCAGACCACGAAGGCGGACGCCGACAAGCTCGCCCACTGGAGCTACGACACTCTCCTCAAGGGCAAGCCCGACGCTTCCACCCGCTACGTCGGCGGTACCACCGGCAAGGCATACACCAAGCAGATCACGGCCTATGACACCCTCGGCCGCGCCACGAGCACCGACGTTCTGTTGCCGGCCGACGACTCGCTGGTCATCTCCGGCGCCGTAAAGGACAAGATCACCTTCGGTACTGACTACCGACTCGACGGCGCCGTCAACAACACCAAAGAACCCGGCATCGCCGGACTCCCCACGGAGATCGTCCAGCCGAAATACAACTCCGTCGGCCTGACCACCGAACTCTCCGGAACCAACACCTACCTCCTCGGCGTCACCTACTCCGCCCTCGGCCAAGCCGAACAGCTCACCCTCGGCGCCGGCGCCAAGAACACCTACATCACCAACAAGTACGAGGCAGGCACCGGCCGACTCACCCGCAGCCACGTCACGGACCAGACCCACCCGTACATGCTGCAGGACCTCAACTTCACCCAGGACGACGCAGGCAACGTCCAGTCCATCTTCGACCCCACCACCCTCGGCGGCACCACCAAGGCCGACAACCAGTGCTTCGAGTACGACCTCAACCGGCGTCTGACCGAAGCCTGGACCCCCAAAACCGCCGACTGCGCAACCGATGGCCGCACCACCGCCAACCTCGACGGCGCCGCCCCGTACTGGACCAGCTACACCTACAACAACGCCGGCCAGCGCGACACCGAGACAACCCACGCGGCCACGGGCGACGCCACCACCACGTACGGATACAAGACACCGACCGGCCAGCCCCACCCGCTCGTCAAGACCACGGGCGCCAAGGCCGCCACGTACGCGTACGACAAGGCGGGCAACACCACAGGACGCCCCGGCACCCAGGCCACCCAGACCCTGGACTGGAACACCGAGGGCGAACTCGCCTCCACCACCGAACCAGCAGCCGGCACCAAACCCGCTCTGGGCACCACCTATCTCTACGACGCCGACGGCGAACTCCTCATCCGCCGCGCGACCGGAGACGGCGACACCATCCTCTACCTCGGTGCCACCGAAGTACGCCTCACCACCAAGGGCGCGACCAAGACGGTCTCCGGCACCCGCTACTACAGCGCCGCAGGCCAGACCATCGCGGTCCGCACCGCAACGGCCGGCACCGCGGGCAGCAAGCTCAGCTTCCTCGCCGCCGACCACCACGGCACCAGCAGCATCGCCACCGACGCCACCACCCAGGACGTCACCAAGCGCTACACCACCCCCTTCGGCGCACCCCGCGGGACGAAGTCCACGACCTGGCCCGACGACAAGGCCTTCCTGGGCAAGCCCGCCGACAGCACCACTGGGCTTACCCACATCGGCGCCCGCGAATACGACCCGGCCATTGGTCAATTCATCAGCGTCGACCCGGTACTGGACCCCGCCCAGCACCAATCCCTGAACGGCTACGCGTATGGCAACAACAACCCTGTAACGTCCGCAGACCCCACTGGCATGTGGATCGACGACGGCACAGGCCACAGCGAGCCCCGGCCCGACGGTCCGGCGGCGCCGCCAAGCCCCACTCCGGGGAAGTCGGGAGGCACTCATAGCGGTGGAGGCGGAGGCGGCGGCGGTGGCGGTGGCAAATCAAAGGGGACCGCGAGCACTAGTGGATCGAGTCCGACGCCAGCGCCCAGACCTGGGGTAGCACCCGAGCCGGGACCCTATGGCGGTGTCTACATGGAGGCGGAGTCGGGGCAGCTTCTGCAGGAGGCTGCACTCGCTGCCTGTGGTTGGATCCCCGCCCTCGGTCTTGGGTGCGACGCTTACGACATTGGCCGATCCGTCGATGCGGGAGATGAACTCGGTGCTGGGTTGGGGATTGTTGGGCTTCTTCCGTTTGGTGATTTCGGAAAGCTCGGGAAGCAGTTCGAACGACTGCAGGATGCCTGGAATCTGGCCCGTCACATAAGAGGGATTGACCCTAAAAAGGTCGTCGATTCCCTAGCGGCTACTGGGCGCTTTAAGAAGTCGGCCAACCTGGCAGCCGCCACCGTTGACGTTGACGGTGTAAACCCGATGATTCTAGCCGCGATGAGTGGTAACGAAAGAAGGGCAGGCATGGTGCCCGCGCCCGGAGATGTTCATAATGGATACCCGCAGCGGTATGTTCCGACTGGCAGGGCTTCCGATTCTGAACAGAAGATATTCAATTATCTGGCCAATGAGTTGGGCCCACCGAGTGAGTCTGTTGGCGGAACCATTCGCTTGCACACGCAGCGGGATATGTGTGATTCATGTAATGGTGTCATGAAATCATTTCAGGCAGACTATCCAGGCATTCGGATTGTGATGACTGAGGGATGATATTGCGTGGCCCGCAGTATTTTCTGCGGGCCATCGTGATTATTCATGGTTATAGGTGCGGTGACACGCGATCCTCTCTCGTTGTCGGGTATTTCGTACTCCACTCGAGCGCGCAAATCGCACCTGTGACTAATTATTCTCTTTTTATCCATGCTTCGAACAGGTCGAACGCAAGCCAATGCCCTGATACGAAGGCTAGGTGGTGGGCGGATAGCCCTTTCCCTCCATGTGAGGGTCGCATTGGATCGGCGCCCTTGGACAGAAGGAGGGCCGTTGCGTCTACGTGTAGCGGCTCACCAGTCTGAATATGTCCATCGATCTCACCATCCACAGCGGAGTGGAGGAGCGTGAACCCATTCCATTCTTGGTGGACATCGGCCCCGGAGTCGAGAAGGTTCCTTAGCCCTTCGAGGTCATCCTGCTCAAGTGCAAGTCTTTCTGGTGTCATGTCCATGCTTTCACCTCATGCTAATTTCTGTTTGAAGCTCTGATCCTAGCCTCAATGCCGGCGGGGTGGCGCGTCAGTGCAGGTCAGGCGGGGTGCCTTTATGTTCTTCGTCAACCCTGCGCGGCCGTTTTTGAGGTGCTTCGTCCGTGCGGGGTTCATGCGGCCAGCTCGACAGTTTTGGGCTGGCGGGGCTTGGTGACTTTCGTAGCGGAGTCAGCTGCGTAATTCCGTGCAGGGGTGATGGAGGGTGCGCGTGATCGTCTGTGCGGCCGTGAGGGTGGTGCGGATGTCGATGTGACCGAAGGGGCTGCAGGATGGCCGCCTTCCAGCAGCTCTACGACCAGCAGCTCGCACGCCTTCCCGGCGTCCAGCGCCTGACCTCCACCCTCGTCATGAAGCACGTCGTCGAAGACCGCCCCCTCCCCGGATGACCCCGCCGCCGGTCTTGGGGACGCTTGGATGACACCACCCGGTCTCGGGGCTCCCAGACCCGGGCGAAGACCGGCGGGACTGTGCGACATCTCGCGAGTTCCCCTGAGCCCCGCTGCGTCCCTATGCCGTGGCCAGGGGAACTCGCGGGATGTCGCACAATCGAGGCGCTGGACGGCAAGGGATGCGTATGGGGCCGGGAGAGCGAGGAAGCCGCAGTTCAGGGCTGGGCTTGCTGTATTCGGATGAGACGGTGCGATGGGCCTGTCCAGGTACGGAGCACGTGCCCCTACCGGCGGAGTCCCGGAGGAACAACCCATCCGGCCCTTAGCCTCGATCTTTCGTGATTGGTCGTCAGCTTCGGCTGGCGGCCAATGCGTCGTTGTGGAGCGTGTGCGGGCATACGGGTGGCCCGATCGTCGCATCGGGTGGGCGCCGGATTCCACGGTTCCGGTCGGTGGCTCTTCTGCTCGTCGGGACGGGTTGTTGCTGGTCAGCGTGGGTTCGGGAGGGTGTCGAGCCGTCTGATCGCGTCTGTGATCACGTCGGTCCATGGCCAGTGGTGGGCGAATCGCAGGTGCCGTTGGCGGGCGGTGGTGATGAGTTGGGCAGCGGCGGAGAACAGCCGCAACCGCAGGCGGCGGGGCTCCCAGAGGCGGGGTTTGCCGGTCAGAGCGAGCATCGGCATCCAGGCGAGCAGGTCGAGGGCGAGCTGGACGATCTCCAGCCAGATCCGGTTCTGTGCGGTCTCGTGCAGGGGCAGGTTCCGCAGGCCGGTGGCCCGTGCGTTCCGAATGCGGTCCTCTGCCCTCGCCCGTCGGCGGTGCCTCAGTTCCAGGTCCGTGATCTTCCCGCCCGTCGTGTTGGTGGCGAAGCAGGTGAGCCGCAGGCCGTCGGCGTCGGTGAAGCGCAACTGGGCGCCGGGGTGGGGCCGTTCCTTGCGGACGATCAGCCGCATTCCCTTCGGCCAGCCCTTGAGTGTGTCGCCGTCGAGTTCGGCGGTCCAGGCGCCGTCGCGGATCTCGCCGCCCGGCTCGACCGCTGGGGTCCAGGCGGAGGCCGGGACCTTCAACACGGCCTGATGAATCTGCTCAGTGATGGTCATCCCGACCGAGTACGACAGCCACCGGCCCCGTTTCGTGAGCCAGGCGAGGAACTCATGGGTGCCGCCCGCGGAGTCGGTACGGATCAGTGTGGACCGGCCGCGCCGGTGACGCTTGGGGAGCTGGGCCAAAGCGAGTTGAGTGGCGGTGATGTGGTCGGCGGCGGTGTTGGATCCCGCGTTCCCCGGCCGCAACAGTGCTGCCACCGGCTCCCCGGTGCCACCGCTTCCGTGGTCGACGAAGCCCATCAGGGGGTGATGTCCAAACGACTTCTTCCAGGTCGCGGCCGCGTCCTGCTTGTCGGAGTGGGCCAGGACCAGCACTCCGTCCAGGTTCACAATCACCTGGCCGCCCCTATCCGGCGCCGCATCTTTGGCCAACGTCCAGACGTACTCGCGCACTTCGGCGCGCGCCGAGCGGATCGCGGTCAGGGCCTTGTCCCCGGCCGCGGCGAGGGTGTCGATCAGCCGGGAGACCGTTGGGTCGGAGGCCACCGGCCCGAACACGGCCGGCTCGGCCCGCAGCAGTCCCGCATCGGCCAGGCAGTCCCCGCCCAGCGCGACCGCGAGAGCCACATCCAGCAGGATCTTGCCCGGATCGTGCACCGCCCGAGGCCGCCGCCACGGCCTCAGCGCCGCCGATATCTCGGTATCCAGGCCGGTCTTACGGGCAGTCTCGACCAGCAGTACTCCGCCAGCCTGCGAGACCACCCCGCTCCCGCCGCCCTCGATGCGGACACGCGGATAGGACCCGATACGCTTCTTCACCTGAGGAGTGCTTCTTTCATGCGCCGACCTGGACCCTAGACAAGTCCCATCGTTGCAGGTCAGGAGCACTCTTCGCGTTTCCGATCACGCATCGGACACCCAGCCACGTGAAAGCCCGAGGTTAGCCTCGATCTTTCGTGATTGGTCGTCAGCTTCGGCTGGCGGCCAATGCGTCGTTGTGGAGCGTGTGCGGGGGCGTTGTCACGTTGGCTGACTGGCGTGGGATGATCTTCGTGGAGGTCGTATCGGGAAGGGGACTGCTCGTGTCGTCCGTGTCGCCGTCGTACCGGGGGCACCGGTACCCCGTCGAGATCATCTCCCACTGCGTGTGGCTGTACCACCGGTTCCCGCTGTCGTTCCGGGAGGTCGAGGAACTGATGCTCGAGCGCGGCGTGGTCGTCTCCTACGAAACCGTCCGGCGGTGGTGCCTGAAGTTCGGTCAGGCCTATGCCAACGCGCTGCGTCGCCGGCGTCCGCGTCCCGGCGACAAATGGCACCTGGACGAGGTCTTCATCAAGATCAACGGTGAGCTGAAGTACCTGTGGCGCGCGGTGGACCAGGACGGCAACGTGCTTGACATCCTCGTGCAGAACAGACGCGACAAGGCCGCGGCCAGGCGTTTCTTCCGCAAACTCCTCAAGAAGACCCGCTCGGTGCCACGGGTGGTGGTCACGGACAAGCTCCGCAGTTACGGGGCCGCCCACCGCGAGGTGATGCCTTCCGTCGAGCACCGCTCCCACAAGGGCCTCAACAACCGGGCCGAGAACTCCCACCAGCCGACCCGGCAACGAGAACGCGCCATGAAGGGCTTCCGCAGCGTCGGCGGAGCCCAACAGTTCCTGTCCGCGTTCAGCGACATCTCACCCCACTTCCGACCCCGACGCCACCTGATGACCGCCACCAACCACCGCGCCGAAATGACCGTCCGCTTCGCGATCTGGGAACAGATCACTGGCACCGCCGGCCTGCCCGCCACGACCTGAGCGCGGAGACGGAACCGACCCCAGCACGTCCCGGCGCCCCGCCAAGCGCCAACACCCTCGACAACGTGACAACGCCAGCCGAGGACATGTCCACCCGGTACGGCCTCACGATCGGATTGTTGCAGGGGCCTGGTGCCGCTTCGTCGCTGTTCCTGTCATCGCCCGGCAGCCCCGTCGACAAGCAGCAGGAGTTTCACCGGCTGCCCGCCAACACCACACCAGCGGGAGTCGCGCACGCCCTGTGCCAGTTGAGCCGCGCCGCCGACCGGCGTGTGGTCGACGACATCCTTCACGAGGCTGCCGCTGACACGCGCTACCCGATCGGATGGTTCCCTGAAGAATGGATCATCGTCCTCGATTTGGAAACGACCGGCCTGAACGAACACCAGGACCGGATCGTGGAGGCGGCCTGGCTGCTGGCGAACCGACGGGCGCTGGCCTGGGACAGCGTTCTCATCAATCCCGGCGTACCAGTGAAGGACTCCTATCGGATCCACGGCATAGACGACGTGACAGCCCTCCACCACGTCCGTAATCCTCGGGAGACCATCGACGAGGTGACTGGGGCGGTTGCCAAGCACATCGTCGACGGCGCCACTCTGGTCGTGTTCAATCGGACCTTCGACCTGCCGTTCCTTGCCGCGGAGTGCCGACGCCACGGCCTGCCTACTCTGGAGGACCGAGTGGGGCGGCCGTTGAAGGTCGTGGACCCCATGCGGATCCACCAGAGCGTTCAGCGTCGTGGGGGAAACAGCAGGCTGGCCGATCTGGCGCTTCTGTACTCTCCTGGGAACACCGCCTCGCACAGTGCTCTTGGTGACTGCTTGGCCACCTGGGACGTGCTGGCCGCGCTATGCCGTAATGAGAGTAGGGCCATTGTGCGCCGGGCGTTCAACGGGTCCGCGCGTGACGCCCAGGAGCTGACACTACGACACCTGCTCGCCTTGAGCTGACCTCGTGACGGTGCGCCGGTCTCATCCTTGGCCGGCGCGTCGAGCACGGTCGCGGGCCTCACCGGCGACGATGCGTCGCTTGTACCGCCACAGCTGCTTGCGTTCCTCCGTCGTGAGGTTGTCCGCGAGGCGGTTCACCTCGCCCCAGGCCGCCGACCGGGCCGCGCGGGCGGAGGCCCAGTCACCTCTCTCGACGGCTTCGCGTGGCGTGATCTGTGCGAATTGCTGGGCGCTGGCGCAGGCGGGTGGTGTCGCAACTGCGTGGCACGAACTCCTCCTCCATGTGGTCTCGGCGAGCGCGGACAGGGTCACACCACGCTGCGTGCGGAACTCACGGAGCCGTGCGTCGACCTGGACGAGCGCGGCGGCGATGGGGGGATTGCTCGTCCGTGAGCCCCTTTCAATCAGGGGCATCCCGGAAATGGCAACAAAAGTTGCTCGTGGTGCGGTGCTGGAGCACTTTGGGGACCGGAGGTGATCGTAGTGATCAAGACGACGGTGAATACACGCGACGGCGGCGCGGCTCTGCGTGGTGACGAGGTCCACGATGTGGCGGTGATCGGTGCCGGAGCAGCAGGCCTGAATGCCGCGCTTCTGCTGGGGCGTGCCCGTCGCAGGGTGGTGGTGATCGATGCGGGCGAGCCCCGCAATGCCCCCGCCGCGCACATGCACGGCTTCCTGTCTCGTGACGGCTTGCCCCCGGCAACCCTGCTCGACCTGGGGCGGGCGGAGATCGACCGCTACGGAGTCGATATCGTCCGGGGCCGGGTCGAGCACGTCGAGCCCGGCTACGAGGTGCGCCTGGAGGGCGGCCCGGTGCTCAGGGCCCGCCGTCTCCTGGTCGCCACCGGGCTGCGCGACGAACTGCCCGACCTTCCCGGCGTCCGGGAACGTTGGGGCAAGGATCTGCTGCACTGCCCGTATTGCCACGCCTACGAGGTCCGTGACCAGCCCCTTGCTGTTCTCGGGACACACCCGGGGGCCGTGCATCAGGCGCTGCTTCTGCGTCAGTGGAGCGAGGACGTCGTCCTCCTCACGCACATGCTCGAACTCTCCCCGCAGGAGCGGGAACAGCTGGATGCGTTCGGTGTGGACATCGTGGAAGGCAGGGCCGTGCGGCTCGTCGTCGATGACGACCGCCTGCGCGGCGTCGAGCTCACCGACGGCCGGGTGATCCCCCGGACCGCTGCCTTCCTCTTCCCTCGGCCGGCCCCGCGCGACGACCTCTTGACTCTGCTCGGCTGCGCCGAGGACGACCAGGGCTGGGTCGTGACGGACCGGACCGGCCGTACCAGCGTGCCGGGGGTGTGGGCCGCCGGCAACGTCGTCGACCCACGCGCCCAGGTCATCGCCGCAGCAGGTATGGGCTCCACCGCTGCGTTCGCCATCAACGCCGACCTGCTCCACGAGGACGTGGAGCTCGCCATTGCACGACACCGCGCACACCGCGCCACGGCTGCCCTGACATGACCGCTCGGCAGGCCACGGGCGATGTAGTCGTGGCCGCCCGTATTACTCCGCGAGGGACCAGGGCGACGGGGCGGCCGAGCAGGCCCGGTCCAGGTGCCGTGCGTTGATCTCCGCGGCCAAATCGTCCCTCGGTGTCGCGGTACTCGTTCACGAACACATCGACAAGGAGAGTTTCACCATGGCAGCAAAGCGCAGTGGTCCCGTGGACAGTGTCACCGAGCAGACGTTTCCCGTCCGTGTACTGCAGGCAAAGCGACCCGTCCTGGTCCAGTTCTGGGCCCCCTGGTGCGGTCCGTGCATCAAGATCACTCCCATCGTTGAGGAGGTGGCCGCCGAGCGTGCGGGTGTCCTGGACGTTGTCAAGATCAACGTAGATGAGGAGCCCGGACTGGCGGACCGGCACGGAGTGTCCTCGATCCCCGCTTTCGTGGTCTACGCCGACGGCGCCCCCGCGAAGGCATGGACGGGCGCCGCCCCGAAGCCCCTCCTGGAACGAAGCCTCGGCCCCTTCCTTCGCTGAGCTCCGGCGGGCATCACGCATTCCGGCGCGGCGGGGGCTGGGCAGAGTGCGTGGTGCCTGCGGTCCGCACTTCTGAAATCGAGGAATCACGGACTCGTATCACGATCAGGACGTCGCCAGGGGCGCCCTGGGGACGCATCTGGAACCGCGAGGCCGAACTGAGCGCCCCCACCCTCAATCGGACCATGGACTGGTTGCGGGATCTGTTGCGGATCAGCGTCGGCGAACACACATGATTCCACCGGGTACTGGACATCGCCCTGGTGCATCCAGGCCTGCTGTCGCTCCCATGCCCACACTCGAAACCCTCACCCCCTACCTGGGCTAGTCCCTGCCCGGCAGGCCATGACGTAGGTGTTGTCGTCGGCAACCGACGACAACGCCGCAGACGGGCGTGCCAGACCTCGCTCACCTGGGCTGACAGTCGGCCGCCGGTTTGCTGCGCCTCGCTCCCGCTGCTCAGACAAACCATCCTCTCTGGATCGGAGCACCTCATGCACCACCACGCTCACCGCCACACCCATGAGCACGTCCACGACATCGACTGGGGCGCCCTCTGCTCCCATCTGGAACGCGAGGCCGAACTGCATACGCCCGCGCTCACCCAGGCCGCAACCTGGCTGCGCGATCTGCTGGGTGGCGTCAGCGTGGGGCGTGTACTCGATGTCGGCAGTGGGCCGGGCGTGGTCGCCGACCTGCTCGCCGACGCCTTCCCGGGCGCAGAGGTGGTCGCCGTCGACCAGTCGCCTGCCTTGCTGGAGCGGGCCCGTACACGTTCGTCCGGCCGTATTGCCACCCAACAGGCCGACCTCCCGGACGAGTTCGGCAGGCTCGGCACGGCCGATCTGATCTGGTCCGCCAACGCCATCCACCATCTCGGCGACCAGCAGGCAGCGTTGACCGCCCTCGCCGCTTCCCTGCGCCCCGGCGGGCTGCTCGCCGTGGCCGAACGCGGCCTGCCCGTGCGCTTCCTTCCTCGTGACATCGGCCTGGGCCGCCCAGGACTCCAGGCCCGCCTGGACGCCGGCAATGAGGACGGCTTCACCGCCATGCGCACCGAACTCCCGGGCGTGGATGAGGTTGAGGACTGGCCCGCCATGCTGGCCCGGGCCGGTCTCGTTCCCACCGGCACGCGCACCTTTCTCACCGACTCGCCGGCCCCGCTCGGACTACCGGCTCGCGAGTACCTGCACACCCGTCTCGCCCGGCAGCGCGACCAGTTCGGCGAGCACCTGAACGACGAGGACCGCGCGACCGTGGAGGCCCTCCTGCACGCCGACGCCCCTACCAGCATCCTCTGGCGCCCCGACGCCTTCTACCTCACCGCCACCACCGTCCACACCGCCCGCGCCTGCACTGCCTAGAAGATCACGGAAAACGTTTCAGGGTTTGGCCTCGTCCGGTCCGGCGCGAGGCCAAACTGCTGTGTGCCCAGAGGAAATGGGACGAGGGGCCGGTCGGGGGCGGTGTCCGGGTGACCTGCCGGGAACTGATCTCCGCCGTCCCGCACGAGCACTACGCCCCGACCCCCTACCGGCTGCATCCGGTCGGCGTCAGCCAGTACCTGACCGACGGCCATCGGCCTTGGTAACCGGCAGCTCACTGTCCTGCACCTGCTCGGTCGCACCCTCGGCAGCGTCGCGCTGTACGCCCCCCTCGGGGCTCTTCTCAGGCGACATCGTCTACGACGACCGGCTGCTCGACGACATCCACGGAGGCGATCAGAAAGACTACGTCGCCACCATCGCCCGGCTGCGCGACCTACCCGTCACCGTCGTCCACCCCGGGCACGGGTCCTCCTTCGACAGAACCCGGCTATGCGAGATCGCCGACGCCTGCACTACCGCCCGTCCCTGAAACCGCCGACCACTCACCCCGCCTCGGCACCGAAGGACCTTTGCCGGGGCGCGCTTGGCACAGGCAGCCAGTGGTGGTGCTCCTGGACAGCGGTGCTGGGGAGTCTTCGTCTGCCCCCGTACCGAAGGACGTCCGCGTGCGTCACTGGAGCACCTCGCTGTTCCGGCCAGGCGTGAGCACACCGTGTGCGGGGAACGCGGCCAGTAGCGAGGTTGCGACGAGGCCCGAGGTTTCCGACTTCGCTGCCAAGGGTGGTCGCGGCGGTGAGGGGGCCCACGGCGGCGCCGACGTTGAGCGCGGCAGTCGCATAGGAGCCAGCCATGGTGGGGGCTCCTGCTGCCTCGCACAGCACTCGCGTGATCAGCGTGCTGCCCAGCGCGAGCGACAGCGCGCCCTGCGCGAATATGAGGGCAAGCAGAGCGATCGGCTTGTCGGCCGGCATGGCCAGGGCCGGCCAGCCGACGAGCAACAGCGGCCCGCAGACTGCCATGCCTAGGCCGGGGCGCCGGTCGGACAGCCGCCCGGTGACGGTGACACCGGCAAGGAACGGTTCTCACAGTTGTCCGCCTGCGCCACCAGCGTTATGTCTCGCAACAAGCAGCAACTCGCGCCCTGATCCAGTACCCACCCGGCCACTTGCGGTGCCTCCCGAAGGGTGTCCCTAGCAACGGATGTTTCCGGTCAGGCCGGCGGCTCCGCCCGGGAGTGGGGTTTGGCCCGGACATGCATGCGTTCTCCCTGGGGGCCGAACAGGTTGAGGATCTCCACCGGGGACTCGCCCGCGGGGCCGAACCAGTGCGGCAGGCGGGTGTCGAACTCGGCTGCCTCGCCCGGTTCCATGATCAGGTCGTGGTCGGCCAGGATGAGCCGCAGGCGTCCGGACAGGACATACAGCCACTCGTACCCCTCGTGCGTGACGGGGTCAGGCCGGTTGTGTTCCGCGGGGATGATCGACTTCCAGGCCTGCAGGCGCCCCGGCTGAGTCGACAGCGGAATCACCGTACGACCGCGGTGGACGCGAGGCTTGCAACGAACCCGCGGGTCGCCGACTTCCGGCGCCCCGACGAGTTCATCCAGGGGTACCTGGTGGGCCTGTGCGATGGGCAGCAGCAACTCCAGGCTCGGGCGGCGCTGCCCCGACTCCAGCCTTGACAGTGTGCTCTTGGAGATGCCGGTGGCCTCGGCCAGCGCCGACAGGGTCACGCCGCGCTGGGTGCGGACGCGCCTGAGGCGGGTGCCGACCTGGGCCAGCGTGGCGGCGATCGGTGATTGCTCGTCCATACCCCCATTCCACCTCCCGCGTCCCAGAAATAGCAACAGATGTTGTCGCCCGATGGCCTGGCGCGCACGATCGCGACAGGAGGTTGTTCCCATGATCAATACGACGAACGACAAGAACAGCAGGGTGTGGCACGGCGGCGTCGACGAGGTCCACGACGTGGTGGTGGTCGGCGCCGGAGCGGCCGGACTCAACGCCGCCCTGCTCCTGGGCCGCGCTCGCCGCAAGGTGGTGGTGATCGATGCCGGCGAGCCGCGCAACGCGCCGGCCTCGCACATGCACGGCTTCCTGTCCCGCGACGGCCTGCCTCCCGCGACCCTGCTCGACCTCGGGCGGGCCGAGATCGCCCGCTACGGCATCCCGGTCCTCCGGGGCCGGGTGGAACAGATCGACCACGGCTACTACGTCCGCATGGCGGGCGGGGTGGTGCTCAAGGCACGCCGCGTCCTGATCGCGACAGGGCTGCGTGACGAGCTGCCCGACATTCCCGGCGTCCGCGAACGGTGGGGGAGAGACCTGCTGCACTGCCCGTACTGCCACGCCTACGAAGTCCGCGACCAGCCCCTCGCCGTCCTCGGCACACACCCGGGAGCGGTCCACCAGGCTCTGCTCCTGCGCCAGTGGAGCGACGACATCGTCTTCCTCCCGCACACCCTGGACCTGACCGCGCAGGACCGGGAACAACTGGAGGCACGCGGTCTTCACCTGATCGAGGGAGAGATCAAGCACCTCGTCGTCGACGACGACCGGCTGCGCGGAATCGAACTCGCCGACGGCCGCGTCGTGCCCCGCACTGCCGCCTTTCTCTTCCCGCGTTTCGTCCCGCACGACGAACTGCTGACCCGGCTGGGATGCGACAAGGACGACATCGGCTGGGTCGTCACCGACCGCACCGGCCGCACGAGCGTCACGGGCGTCTGG
This sequence comes from Streptomyces sp. NBC_01224, assembly GCF_036002945.1. Taxonomy (NCBI): domain Bacteria; kingdom Bacillati; phylum Actinomycetota; class Actinomycetes; order Kitasatosporales; family Streptomycetaceae; genus Streptomyces; species Streptomyces sp. NBC_01224. The sequence goes on from NZ_CP108529.1 coordinate 8,132,290, forward strand.
GCCGCCGGCAACGTCATCGACCCACGCGCGCAGGTCGTGGCCGCAGCCGGCATGGGATCCACCGCCGCCTTCGCCATCAACACCGACCTCCTGGACGAGGACGTCGACCGCGCCGTCGAACAGCACAGCCACGCAGCTGCCGCCGTCCGGTAGCCCACAGCACGGCAACGCCAGACCTCACACTCCTACCCGTACGAGACAGGGAGCCCGCGCATGACCGCACATGCCCCACGTCCGGTGGACAGCGTCACCGAGCAGACGTTCACCGCACGCGTCCTCCAAGCGGAGCGACCCGTCCTGGAGACGAAGGGGACGGCGGGATTGCGGGCCGGGCTCATGGATGCCTTGCGCGAGGCCGTGCGCACGGGGAGGCTGTCCCCCGGCACCCGGCTGCCGTCCTCCCGGAGCCTCGCTGCCGATCTCGGCATCGCCCGGAACACCGTCGCCGACGCGTATGCGGAGCTGGTGGCCGAGGGCTGGCTCACCGCCCGGCAGGGATCGGGCACCCGGGTGGCGCAGCGGGCCGAGCCGCCGCGGGCCGAGTCGCCCCGGGCGACGGGCGGGGCGGCGGGCCGGGCGCCGCTCCCTACGGTGCGCCCGCGACCCGCGCATAACCTGATGCCCGGCTCGCCGGACCTCTCCACCTTCCCGCGCGCCGAGTGGCTCAAGGCGTCCCGGCGCGCCCTGACCGCCGCCCCCAACGACGCCTTCGGCTACGGGGATCCGCGCGGGCGCGTGGAACTGCGCACCGAGCTCGCCGGCTATCTGGCCCGCGCCCGCGGCGTGTACGCGGACCCGGAACGGATCGTGATATCCGCGGGCTTCGTGCACGCCCTGAAACTGATGGGGGCGGTGTTGCGCAAGCGGCGGGTGCGCGAGGTGGCCGTCGAGTCGTACGGACTGGACGTGCACTGGCGGCTGCTCACGGAAGCGGGTCTGCGCGTCCCGCACCTCCCGATGGACGAATTTGGGGCCAGGACCGATGACTTGGGCGGGATGCCTGGGACCGGGGCCGTGCTGCTGACACCGGCCCACCAGTTCCCGACGGGTGTACCGCTCCACCCCGACCGGCGGGCCGCGGCGGTCGACTGGGCGCGTCGCACGGGCGGGCTGATCCTGGAGGACGACTACGACGGCGACTTCCGTTACGACAGGCAACCGGTCGGCGCCCTGCAAGGGCTCGACCCGGAACACGTCGTACACCTGGGCACGACGAGCAAGTCCCTGGCACCCGGGCTGCGGCTGGGGTGGATGGTACTGCCGGAGAACCTGGTGACGGAGGTGGTCGAGACGAAGGGCATCAGCGACTGCTCGTCGAGTGCACTGGAGCAGCTGACGCTTGCGGAGTTCATAAAGTCGGGTGCGTACGACCGCCATGTGCGCTCGATGCGGCTACGCTACCGGCGCCGACGCGGCCAACTTGTCGCGGACCTCGCGGAACGGGCCCCCAAGGTCCGGGTCATCGGCATAGCCGCCGGCCTGCACGCCGTGCTCGAACTCCCTGAGGGTGGCGAAGCGGCGGCGCTGCGCGCGGCGGCGTGGCAGGGACTGGCGCTGGAGGGGTTCTCGCGATTCCGTCATCCGGACGCGGCACCGGGCCGTGACGCCCTGGTCATCGGCTACGGGACGCCGACCGACAGCGCCTGGGCGGGCGCGCTGGACGTACTCTGCCGGGCGCTCCCGCAATCGTCTTCTTCGTCGTCAAGCCCGACCGCGCCCGGCTCGCCGACCTGCCCCAGCGACTCAGGGACGGACGACTCAAACCGATCGTCGGCGAGGTGAGGCCGCTGTCCGAAGCACCCGCCGCGTTCACTCCCGGCCGGCCCCCGGCAAGACCACCATCCGGGTCACGGACGGCGGATAGCCGGCCGCAGGGTGCACGGACTCCCTGCTCTCCCGGCCGGCGGGAACCCGCCCCCAAAGCCGCCGAACCGGGTGGGCCCCGGACCGTGGCAGCTTCAGGGTTGGGAGGTGCGCAGGCCTGGCCAGCGTGTCAGTTTCGCGGGATTCCACTGGATCCACACGCGTGTGATCCGTTCGCCGTCTACCAGCAGGTTGACCACCCCAGTGACCGCTCCGTCCCGCACCAAGGCGATTCCGGGACCTTCCTCGGTCAGCCGGGGGACGGGGCGTACGTCGGGCTGCTTGGCCAGCACACCCAGCAGGAAGCGCGCCACCTTCGAGGCGCCGGTGATGGGGTTAAGCGCGGCCCGCACCACGCCGCCGCCGTCGGAGCGCAGCGTCACGGAGGGATCGAGCGACGCCACCAGTGCTTCAAGGTTTCCCATTCGGCACGCCAACGTGAAAGCGGTGACGACCCGCGTGTGGGCGGCCTCGTCGACGGGGCGCCTGCGCTGTGCGCGTACCCGCCTACGAGCCGAGCTCGCCAGTTGCCGGGTCGCATCGGTGGAGCGTCCCACGACCTCGGCGATCTCGGCGTACGGCATCGCGAAGACGTCGTGGAGGACGAGTGCCACCCGTTCGGCGGGGGTCATCGATTCCAGGACGACCAGCAGCGCCGTACTGACCGACTCGTCCACCACTACCCGATCGAGCGGGTCCCCGGGGGCATGCTGTCCCAGAGTCGAGCCTGCGATGCCGGGGAAGGTTCCCTCCGGCACGGGTTCGGGCAGCCAGGGGCCGACGTACTGCTCACGGCGCACGCGCGCACTGCCCAGGACATCGAGGCAGACACGACTGGTTACGCGGGTCAGCCACCCCGCGGGGTTGATGACGGCGGCCCGCTCCACGTTACTGAGGCGATACCAGCGCAGATACGATTCCTGCACCGCATCCTCGGCCTCGCCGACCGTGCCGAGCATGCGGTAGGCCAGCCCCACGAGGCGGCGCCGCTCGGTGTGCGCCTCGTCACCGCGCGGACCGGTCGGCTCTGTTCCCATCACGCCTCCATTTGAGCACGGCCCGCCGATTCTCCGAGGAAAAAGGATTCCGGGCGCCCGCGCGATCCCGACACCTCACATTCTGCCCGGCTGTCTCGTCAGACCTGGTGGCGGGCCCACCGGCCGGATGACGACCGGGCCCACCGCCGCTTGAACGAACGCACCTCCGCAAAGGAAGACCATGAGCACTGTGAACCTCGGCAAGCAGCACCCTGCCACCTACAAGAACCTGGGGGCGCTCGACGCTCAGGCCGACACCGCCGCGCGGGAGGCGGGGCTCGATCCACTGCTTGCCGAGCTGGTGAGAGTCCGGGTCTCGCAGCTCAACGGCTGCGCCTTCTGCTTGCGCATGCACACCCGCGACGCCCTCGCCAAGGGCGAGAGCACCGACCGCCTCGCTGTCCTGGCTGCCTGGTGGGAGTCGCAGTACTTCACCGCCCAGGAACGCGCGGCCCTCGCCCTGGCCGAGCAGGTCACCGAACTGACCGTCCCGGAGCGGCGCACTTGGGACGACGGTTCCCTCACCGACGAGCAGGTCTCCGCAGTCAGCTGGCTCGCAATCGTCATGAACGCCTGGAATCGGGTCGCCATCAGCAGCCACTATCCGGTCACCCCCTGAAGCCGGTGCGACGCCGCGGGCAACGCCCCGCTCGTCCCAGAGGGCTCCTGACCGGCCGTGATCGATCCAGGCGAAGTCCGAGGCTGACGCGCTGCGGCCTAGGCCTGCGGCGGTAGGTCCCTGGCTCGGAGTGAGGAGCGTCCGAGGCGGCAGAAGGCCGCTTCGGACGCCCTTTCCCGTGTATGGCCTGCGGATACTGAGGTTTTCGCATTGTCGTCGAGTGGCGACTATTGGTGATCCCTGCGGTATGCCGGAGAGATGCGGTATGCGGAGGGTGGGGGCCTGACTGCTGAGCGGCGGGCGTCTCATGAACAGGTGCGGCTGGAAGCCGGTAGGCGGTTCGCATCAATCGCCTGTGCAGTCAACTCGCCAGCGTTTTCCCTGCGTTGGAGCGCGCACTGAATCTCGGCAATATCGGCCCGCTGATCCTGCTGACCGGCTACCAGACCCCGGCCGCCCTGCGTCGCACCGGCCGCAGCCGACTGGAGACGTGGCTCAGGAAACGCAAAGTCCGCAGCGCCGAGGCCCTCGCCACAGCAGCCTTGCAAGCGGTCGAGCGCCAGCACACCGCCGTCCCGGGGGAGAAGATCACCGCTCAGGTGATCCACACCCTGGCGAAGGAGGTGATGGGCCTCAACGAGCAGATCACGGAGATGGACAAGCTCATTGCGGCCCCGTTCAGCCGAGTACCCGGCGTGAGTACATGTCCATGACGCAGGCGAGGTAGAGCCATGAGGGTCCGACCTGCACGTATGTGATGTCACCGCACCACTTCTCGTCCAGAGCACCGGCGGTGAGCTCCCGCTGGACCAGGTCCGGTGCCGGCGGCGCGAGACGGTCCGGGATCGTGGTCCGCTTCTTCCTTCGCAGGTGGCGGCCGACGATGTGGTGTTTGCGCATCAGCCGTGTTACTCGCTTGCGGTTGACCGTGCGTCCGAAGCTGCGCAGTGCGGCATGCACCCGCAAAGCGCTGTAGTTCCCGCGGTGTTCGGTGTGGATCTCGCGGATCTCTTCCACCAGGGCACCCTCGTCGGCCTGACGGGCGGCCCGCGCATCGGCGCCGGCGATCCACCGGTAGTAGCCGGAGCGGGACACTTCCAGTACCGGCATATCCGCTTGATGCCGAAGCTCTCGGCGTGGGCGGAGACGAAGTCCCAAGCGGCGGTCTTCACTTCATCTCCCGGGCGAAATTCGCCGCTGCCCGGCGCAGGATCTCCCGCTCCAGATGCCATTCCTTCTCCGCCTTGACCAGACGTGCGTTTTCCGCACGCAGCCGGGCCAACTCGTCCTCCGGGCCCTGCGACGCGCCGCCGTCTGCCGGACGACCGTCCGCGTCGCGCACCCACGTGCGCAGCGTCTCGGGGTTGACGTTCAGATCGGCCGCGACGTCCTTGAACGTCCGTCTGCCCGCCGAAGCCCGCCACAATGCGATCACGTCGGACCGGAACTCCGGACTGTACTTCGAGGGCCGTACCACGTTGAGCTACACCTTCCAGGACCAAGAAGATCCATGGTCAGGTGTCCACACCACGGGGGTCGCCTCAGGCGGGCGCCAATCCCTGGGACCTCGACGCCCTCTTTGCCTGGCGTCCTGGACAGCATCGCCGCCGACATCGCAGGGCATCACATCGGGGCATGAGCTGTCGCGGCGGGCCGTCAACTGTGGTTGGGCTCGGCACGTAGGCCGAGTGGCCGGCTGCCGCGCTCGCGAGCGCTGTCGTGCGCCAGCCGCGGACGGGTCCGCGCGCACCGCACCCGGCGGGCAGCGGCCCAAGGCGCGGAGCCCTCAGGAACGGTCACTGACCCCACAACTCAAGGCGCCTCTGGACAACAGCCGCCGGACAGGCCCCACACGTACCGTAGCTGAGAGGCGATGACGCTGTTCACCGCATGGAAGGCCATCAGGTACGACGTGCTCGGCTGAACCTGCCGTGTAACAGGATTCTCGGAGGCGCGTCCAGACCTAACGGGGGCCTACTTGGCCAACTGCGTCCGGCCCCGAAAATTGCCGGGCCGGGCCGCTGGGGGATCCGGCTACCTGCTGCCTACACCGCCGTCGGCGAGCACCTCCATCTGACACGGACAGCGCGCCGTTTGGCCGATTCCACAAGGCTTCGAAGGAACTTCTGAAATCGCGTCCAACGAAGACGCATACCCACCGGTCCAGACTTTCCCCGTGGCAGCGACTGCACCTGCCGCGCCCCGCGGCCGGTGCTGCTTCCAGACGTCAGCGCCGCATACACCGCAACACACAGCTGCAAGGCCATCGGACCCGATCCGTACTCGCTGAACAGGGTGATCTCGCTATGAACTCCATGTCCCATCCAGCGGCACTATCGCCCCTCAAGGCCGTCGAGAGCGCCGAGCGTGCATTGCGCGAAGCGCCGTTTGCCGCCGGGCTGTCGATGGCCGTGACCAACCGCACCGGCGTCATGTCGTCGAGCGTGCACGGGCTCGCCGATGTCGCCGCCGGGCGGCCGGTCACCGCCGACACGCTCTTCGAGATCGGCTCGGTCTCGAAAGGATTCACCTGCGCGCTGCTGCTGCAAGCCCAGGACGCGGGGCTGATCGACCTCGATCAGCCGGTGGCCCGGTACCTGCCGTGGTTCCGGGTGCGCTCGCGCTTCGCACCCGTCACTGTACGGCACCTGATGACGCACACCGCGGGGATCATCGAGGGCTCGGACTTCTCGGGGGAAGCGGCGTTCGAGGTCTGGTCGCTGCGTGAAACTGAGGCGACATCTCCACCGGGGACCTGGTTTCACTACTCCAACGTCGGCTACAAGGCGCTGGGCCTTGTCCTGGAAGCCGTCCACGAGCGGCCCTACCACCAGATTCTGCGAGAGCGCCTGCTGGCTCCGCTGGGCATGACGTCTGCGGTACCCGCGATCACCGACGGGGTGCGGCCCCGGCTGGCGGTGGGGTACGAACCGCGCTCCGGCGGCAGTGCCCAGATCGCAACCGACGGTCTGATACCCGCGACCTGGCTCGAAACCGCCACCGCGGACGGCAGCATCGCCGCCACCGCGCTGGACATGACGGCTTGGCTGAGACTGCTGCTCGGGACGGGCACCGGCCGCCTGCTGTCGGACCACGGCCGAGATGAGATGTTCCTCCCCGCAATCGCCATCGACGACGACCACTCCGGCTCCTCCTACGGCCTGGGCATCAGGACGGGCGAGATCGACGGGCGCCATCATGTCTGGCATTCCGGCGGCATGATCGGCTACTACTCGGCAGTCGCCTGCGACCTCGACTCGGGGATCGGAGCCGTCGTCCTTGCCAACGGGCCCGGGCCCTGGCAGGAAGCAGCCCTGCACGCTCTCGCCGCCGCACGCGCCGAAGCTGCGGGAGCGCCGGTCCCCGAACTCACCGTTCTGCCGCACGACGAGGAGCCTCCCCGCGCCGACCCCCCGCCTCCGGCGTGGGCGCCGTTCGTCGGCCACTACCGCTGTCACAACCCCTGGCTGCCCGGCCTGCGCGTCATCGCGCGCGACGGCAGGCTGTGGGCCTGGCTGGGCGACGGTGACGAGCAGGTGCTCACCCAACTGCCGGACGGCAGCTTCCGGATCGGCGCGGACGAACGGTCACCAGAGCGTCTGCGGTTCGACACCGTGATCGGCGGCACCGCGACCCGCGCTACACACTCCGGGTGCGCTCTCTACCGGTCGTTCACCCCCTGAGGACGGAACCGGACGACCCCTCCGGCGCGACGAGCGTCACCGGATCGCCGAGCACCGATCACCGCAGCGGTCGCGTTCCCCCTCCCCGCAGGGCCACAGGATCTCCACTCCCACCCGTACCCGAGGTGATGTCCCCATGAGACTCAGACGCACCTTCGCTCCTTGCCCTGCCCGGTCACGTGGACCGAGCCGCTTGCGGCGAAGTGGCGTTGCCGTCGCCGCCGTGATGGCTCTGTGCTTCAGTGCCGCCTGCGACAGTGCCGCCACCCGGAACGTCTTCCGGCTCGGCGGCACCGAGCCGATCGACTCGATGAACCCGTTCGTGGCCGTGAACTCGTCGTCGTACTCGGTCTTCGAGAACATCTATCCGTCCCTGGTACAGGTCGACCCCGCGCTGAAGACCGTGCCGGACTTCGCCGGCAGCTGGCAGATGTCGCCGGACGGAAAGACCTGGACGTTCCACACCAAGCCCGGCGCGAAATGGTCCGACGGCGAACCACTGACAGCCGCGGACGCGGCCTGGACCTTCGAAACGGTCATCAAGCACCAGGAAGGGCCCACGGGCAGCCTGGCCGGCTACGTCGCCTATATGGAGAGCGCCACCGCGCCCGATCCCAACACCCTGGTGCTGAAGTACTCCCGGCCGGTCGCCAACGTCCTCGCCCAGATGTCGGGCATACAAATCCTGCCCGAGCACATATGGGCGCGATACGCGGTCGGCAACGGCAAGGGCCTGCTCACCTTCACCAATCCGGCACCGGTCGTTTCCGGCGGCCCGTTCACCCTGGTCAAGTACGCCCAGGGCCGCATCGCACTGCTGAAGCGCAACCCGCGGTACTACGGCCCCGCGCCGCACATCGACGGACTCGGCCTGCAATTCTTCGACACCGACGACGCGATGATCACCGCCCTGAAAAGCGGCCGGCTCGACGGGGTGCAGTCGGTGGCGCCGACTTCGGTGGCCACGCTGAAAGCGGCGGGCCTCACCGTGGCGTCAGCTGCCGGAGCGGCGTTCGACGACCTCATCGTCAACGCGAACCCGAAGCAGGCGGCCGACCATCGTGAGCTGGTCAACCCGCTGGTCAGGGAGGCATTCGACCGAGCGATCGACAGGAACGCGATCGTCAAGACGGCACTGCTCGGCTTCGGCCGGCCCGGGGCGTCGATCATCCCGCCGTCGACCGGGCACTGGAGTGACCCGACGATCAAGCCGACCCCGTACGACCCGGCCGCGGCGAACCGTTTCCTGGACGAAGCCGGTTACCGCATGGGGCCCAACAAGATCCGGATCGCGAACGGCCACCCGATGTCGTACACCGTGATCGCGCCCGCCAGCATCACTAACGGGTACGGGGCCCGCTCGTTCCAGATCATTCAGGCCGGCTTCAAGAAGATCGGCGTCCAGCTCGTCCCGAAGCACATGGACGTCTCGGCTGCCAACGAGGCTCTCTTCGCCAAGAAGTACCAGAGTTTCGAGGCCGCGATGTGGGGCTTCTCGCTCACGACCGACCCGGACGGGATGCTCTCCTATCTGACCTGCCGGTCCCGGTACAGCCTCAACGACACCGGGTACTGCACCAAGTCCTGGGACGGGTTGTACGCGAAGCAGGCCACGGCGATGAACCCGGCAGTCCGGCAGCGGATCGTCCATCAGATGCAACAGGCCGCCGCCCGGGAGCATTTGTACCTGGTGCTGGACTATCCGGATTCGATCGAGGCGCACTCCCCATCCTGGACCGACCTGCCAATGATCGAGGGCGGTTCGTTCTCGGCAACCTCGAAGATCCCGTTCCAGACCGTCCACCGGGTCGGGTGAGCGATGAGCCACGAAACGCGGAGTCGGCCCGCCCACTCCCCGGCTGAAGGGGGAGGCCCGTGAACCGCACGGAACATCTGTTGAAGCGAGCGGCGTTCGCGCTGACCACGATCTTTGTAGCGGTTACGACCAACTTCTTCCTCTTTCGCGTGCTGCCGGGTGACGCGGTGACGAACATGGCCCGGGTGCCGCACGCCAGCCCCCAGCTCAAGCACGCGCTGACCGCGGAGTTCGGGCTGGACAAGTCGAAATGGGAGCAGTACCTGATCTATTTGCGCAACCTCTGCCACGGGGACATGGGTATTTCGTTCGCCCATCGGCAGCCGGTGCGCGAGTTGCTGATCGCGGACCTGATGAACACCGTGCCGATGGTGCTGGCCGGTACCGTTGCCGCGATCGTTGCGGGCGTCTTCTCGGGAGTCATTTCTGCCTGGCGGCGCGCGTCAGTAGCCGATCACCTGAGCACGAACCTGGCGATCTTCGCGTACGCGCTGCCCAGCCAGTGGCTCGGTCTGGTGCTCCTGATCCTGTTCGCCGGGGTCCTCCCGTCGGGCGGGATGATGAACGAGTTCCTCTTCGAGCCCGCGCCGTTCTGGCAACACCTGGGTGACATCGGTACACACGCGATCCTGCCGGTCGGCACACTGATGCTGACCGCCTACGGCGGCTACACGCTGGTCGTGCGCTCGTCGATGCTGGAGATTCTCGGAGAGGACTACGTCCTGACCGCGCGGGCCAAGGGTCTGCCGGCCCGGCGCATCGTCTGGAGGCATGCGGTGCGCAACGCGATGCTGCCGATGGTCACGCTGATCGCTCTGGACCTCGGATACATAGTCGGCGGCGCCGTGCTGATCGAGGTGCTCTTCAGCTGGCCCGGTATCGGCCTGGCCATGTACACCGCAGTCAGCCAGCGGGACTACCCCATGCTGCAAGGCGGATTCCTGATCCTGACCGTCTCGGTGATCCTCCTGAACTTCCTCGCCGACCTGGTCTACGCCCGACTCGACCCAAGGATCCAGCGATGAGTGTGCAGATCAGCAAAGCGTCACCCAGCGCGGAGGTCGTCGGTCCACACCGGAGCGGTTTCCTTCGCACCGCGTTGCGTGAGCACAAGGCCGCGGTCGCGGGCCTTGCCGTCATCGTGTTCTTTGTCGTTCTGTCCGTGATCGGGCCCTACATATCGCCGTACAGCGCGACAGCACAGACCTGCGCGGTCTACGCCCCGCCGTCGGCGCAGCACTGGCTCGGTTGTGACGACGGTGGCATCGACATGTTGTCGGAACTCATACAGGGCGGGCGTGTCTCGCTGCTGGTCGGCTTCGCCGCCACCCTGATCTCCATGGTGATCGGTGGCGGATTCGGGATCCTGTCCGGGTACTTCGGCGGCTGGGTCGATACCTCGCTGATGCGGATCACGGACTACCTGCTGGTCATTCCCGACCTGGTGCTCGCCATGGTGATCGCCGAAGTGTGGGGGGCGAGTCTGCTCCACGTGATCATGGTGATCGGCATCCTCGAGTGGACCTCCACGGCTCGGATCATCCGAGCCGAGGTCATGTCGATTCGCGAGCGTGTCTACATCAAACGCACGCGCGGACTGGGCGCCGGCAACGCCCGCATCATCGGACGGCACATCCTGCCGCAGGTCGGACCGCTCCTGGTCGCCAACACCGTGCTGACCGTGGCCGTGGCGATCTACCTGGAGACAGCACTGGCGTTCCTGGGCCTGGAGGACCCCGGCGTAACGACCTGGGGGACCATCCTGAACAACGCGTTCCAGCGCACCGCGATCAGCTCCGGCGCCTGGTGGGCGATCGTCCCGGACGGATTCGTGATCGCCGCGGTGATCGTCGGCTGCTTCCTGCTCGGTCAGGCCATCGAAGACACCCTCAACCCCCGGTTGAAGGTTGCCCATCTCTCAGTACGCCGCTGGCGGTTGCGCCCGCTGATCGGAAGAGGCGAGGACGCGATATGAGCCTTCTGGAGTGCAGGGACCTGCATGTCTGGTTCGACCAGACGCACGGCGGCCAGGTGCACGCGGTCAACGGGGCGAGCTTCGACCTGGATGCGGGGCAACGGTTCGGCCTCGTGGGTGAGTCCGGGTGCGGCAAGACCACGACGATCCTGGCGCTGATGGGGCTGTTGCCGCCGACCGCCTCGGTGGCGGGCGAGGTCCGTATCAACGGCACCGACATTCTGTGCGGCGGCGAGGAATCGGTCCGCCCGTTCCGCTGGCGGGACATCGCCATGGTGTTCCAGGGCGCGATGAACGCCTTCAACCCGATGAAGACCGTCGCCTGGCAAATCGCCGAACCGATGGTCTACCACGGCGTCGCGGACCGGGCAGAGGCCCGCAGCCGCGCCAGTGAACTACTGGAGCTGGTCGGAATCCCCGCCGCGGCCGGGAAACGCTATCCGCACGAGTTCTCCGGCGGCATGCGCCAACGTGCGGCGATCGCGATGGCCCTCGCCTGCGAGCCGAAGATCCTGCTCGCCGACGAGCCGACCACCGCGCTGGACGTGATGGTCCAGGCGCAGGTCCTGGAACTGCTGACCCGTCTTTCCGACGAGCTGGGCCTCGCGCTGATTCTGGTGACGCACGATTTGCCGGTGGTCGCTCAGACCTGTGAGCGGGCCGCCGTCATGTATGGCGGCGAGATCGTGGAGGACGGGCCGGTCGCCGATCTCTACCATGCCGCCAGCCATCCCTACACCCGGCTGCTGTTCGCCGCCACACCCGACCTCTACGGGGAGGAGCGGATCACCACGATCCCCGGGGGGCCACCTCGGCTGGACTCCGTCATCGCCGGCTGCCCGTTCCGGCCACGGTGCGACGTGCCAATGGAGCGGTGCGACGGCGAGCACCCAACGCTGAGTATCACCGGCCCGGACCACCGTGCCGCTTGTCACCGCAACGAACTCCAGGGGGCGAAATGAGCACGCCGCACGCGGCGGCACCAGCGGCGGAATCACTGCTGGAAGTGGAGGGACTGGCGGCACGCTACCCGGTGCGTCGCGGACTGACCCAAGTACTGGCACGCCAAACAAGGCGCTGGGTGCATGCAGTCGACGGAGTCAGCCTCAGCCTGGCCCGCGGCGAGATGGTCGCCCTGGTCGGCGAGTCCGGCTGCGGGAAGACCACGACTGTCCAGACGATCAGCGGCATGGTTACGCCGTCCTCCGGCTCGATCCAGCTGGACGGAGCCGAGATCGTCGGCCTGTCCGAACGGAGGCTGCGCCCCCTGCGCAGACGGATGCAGATGATCTACCAGGATCCCTACGAATCGCTGGATCCACGGTTCCGGGTCAGTCAGACGCTGGTGGAACCGATGCTCATCCACGGTATCGGCGGTTCGCGGAGCGACCGGGCCAGGCTCGCCGCCGAGGCCCTGGAACGGGCTGGCCTCGCGCCGGCGGGGGCCTTCCTCGACCGCTACCCGCACGAGCTGTCCGGCGGGCAGCGTCAGCGGGTGGCGATCGCCGCGGCGCTGGTCCTCGGCCCTGATCTGCTGCTCGCCGACGAACCAGTGTCCATGCTCGACGTCTCGGTCCGTGCCGGAGTGCTCGCCCTCCTCGACGCGCTGCGCCGCGACCCCGGGATGGGAATCCTGATGATCACTCACGACCTCTCCACCGCGGCCCACTTCGCGGACCGCATCGCCGTCATGTACCTGGGCCGCATCGTCGAGCAGGGGCCGGCGCAGACGGTGGTCCGCGCCCCGCGCCACCCTTACACCCGGGCCCTGCTGTCGGTGGTTCCCGACCGGGACCCCCGTAAGGCCGGGACGCCACAGATTCTGACCGGCGAGGCCCCCGACCCGGCCAACGTGCCGTCCGGCTGCCGGTTTCGCACCCGCTGTCCCGTCGCCGAAGCGCAGTGCACGACGGCCGATCCACATCTGCGATTCCCGTCGGACGCGACAGACCCGGCCCACGAGGTCGCCTGCCATCTCGCCTAGGCCCTCACGCCGTAGGAACACCTGCTGACCTCGAAGATCCCCGGCACACCCTCCGACCGAGAAGAAGCCCATGACACTGACCAAGCCCTCGCGCGCGCCACGCCGCCAGCGCATCGACGACCTGACCACGTTCGCCGTTCCGGAGCAGCCGGCACTGTCGCCGGACGGCAACGAGTGCCTCTACGTGCTGCGCACCTGCGACGCGGAAGCCGACCGGAACGTGCGCGCCATCTGGCGCGTCGGCACCCGCACCGGCCGGCCGCGGCAACTGACCCACGGCACGGCCGACACCTCACCCGCGTGGTCACCGGACGGCGGACGCATCGCCTTCCTGCGCACGCGGGACGAGGCACCGCAGATATGGCTGCTCCCCGCCGACGGCGGGGAGGCCGAGCAACTGACCACACTGCCGCTCGGGGCCGGTGCGCCCGTGTGGAGCCCGGACGGCACGAAGATCGCCTTCGTGGCAGCGGTGGATCCGCTCGCGGCCGACTCGGACGGCATGTCGCCCGCGGCCCGTGCGAGCGCGCCGCTCGTCGCAGACCGGCTCACCTATCAGGAGGACGGCGCGGGTCTGCTGGGCGTCGTACGCCGCCACCTGCACGTCCTCGACCTGGCCACCGGGCGATGCCGCCAGGTGACCGAGGGGGACTGGCATGCCAACTATCCTGCCTGGTCACCGGACTCGACACGGCTGGCGTTCGCCGCGGCGATGGCTCCGGACGCGGATCTGCGGGCCCGCATGCCCGTGTACGTCCTCGACGTGACCGGCGAGCCGGCGAGGCCGGAGCCGGCCGGCCTGCCCGACGGGTTCGCCGGTCCGATCCTGTGGACGCCGGACGCAAGGGCACTCCTCGTCGTGGGGACTGCCGGCGAACCGGCCGGCCACGCCCGCCTCCTGCGCGTTCCGCTGGACGGCGGCACACCGGTCGAGCCGGCCGCCGCACTGGACCGCAACGTGATGCCAGGTGCCCCGAGCTACCCCGGGGCCCTGCCGCAGTTCGGCGACGGCGGTCGCACGATCCTGTTCTGCGTCCGCGATCGTGGCTGTACCCACCTGTACGCGGTGTCCGCCGACGGTGGCACACCCCGCCCACTCGTCGCGGGCACCGGGCGGAACGTCCACGGCCTGTCGGTGGCGGGTGACACGGCCGTCATCGTGCTCGGCACGCCGGCCTCGTTCGGCGAGATCGTCACCGTGGACCTCGCGACGGGCGCGGAAACAGTCCGGACCGAACACGGAGCTGGCCTGGCCGACGTCGAGCTGTTCCCGCGAGAGGAACGGGAGTTCACCGTCTCCGACGGCACGGTCGTCCATGGCTGGCTCATCCACGATCCTGCCGCGGAAGGACCACGCCCCCTGCTCCTGGACATCCATGGCGGACCGCACAACGCATGGAACGGTGCCGCCAACGAGGTGGAGCTCTACCACCAGGAACTCGTGGCACGTGGCTGGGCCGTTCTGCTGCTGAACCCGCGTGGCAGCGACGGGTACGGCGAGCAGTACTGGAATGCCGCGCTCGGTGCCTGGGGCGAGGCCGATGCGAAGGACCTCCTGGAACCCATCGACGATCTCGTGGCAGCGGGGATCGCCGACCCTGCCAGGCTGGCTGTCTCCGGCTACAGCTACGGGGGATATCTGACCTGCTACCTCACCAGCCGGGACGACCGGTTCGCGGCCGCGGTGACGGGCGGAGTGATCAGCGACCTCGTCAGCCTGGCCGGCACCGCCGATGACGCCCACCTGTTCGGCCTGTCCGAACTCGGCGCCCTTCCGTGGACCGCCCCGGACCGCTACGCGGCGATGTCACCGCTGACCCGGGTCGACCAGGTCAGGACGCCGACCCTGATCCTGCACGGCGCGGCAGACCTGGGCTGCCCGGTCGGCCAGGCCCAGCAGTGGCACACGGCGCTGCGAGGGCGCGGCGTACCCACCCGGCTCGTGCTCTACCCGGAGGCATCGCACCTGTTCGTCCTCGACGGGCCGCCGTCGCAGCGGATCGACTTCAACCGTCGCATCGTGGACTGGGTCGAGCAGTACGCCGGCAGTAGCTCCGGACCTGCACGGCCCCGCCTCGACGCCGCGCACTGGCAGCGCCGGCTGACCACGCTGGCCGAGCACCACCACGTACCCGGAGCCACGCTCGGCATCCTGCGGATGGGTTCCGGCAGGGAGGACGAGCTCGTCGAAGCCGCGTACGGCGTGCTCAACAAGGACACCGGTGTCGAGACGACGACCGACTCCGTATTCCAGATCGGCTCGATCACCAAGGTCTGGACGGCGACGGTCGTCATGCAGCTCGTCGACGAGGGTCTGCTGCACCTCGACACCCCGATCGCCGAAGTCCTGCCCGAACTGCGGCTTTCCGAGCCGGACGTCGCCAAGCGCGTGACCATGCGGCATCTGCTCACGCACACGAGCGGCATCGACGGCGACGTCTTCACCGACACGGGACGAGGGGACGACTGCCTGGAGAAGTACGTGGCACTGCTGGCCGACGTGGCGCAGAACCATCCGCTGGACGCGACCTGGTCCTACTGCAACGCCGGTTTCTCGTTGGCCGGCCGGGTGATCGAGAAGCTGACCGGCGACACGTGGGACGAGGCCATACGGAAGCGGCTCTTCACCCCACTGGGCCTTGAGCGCACGATGACGCTGCCCGAAGATGCGCTGCTGCACCGCACCGCCGTTGGGCACGTGACCGACGGTGCGACCGAGCCAGTGCGTGCACCGGTGTGGGGACTGCCACGAGCGGTGGCGCCCGCCGGCCTGATCAGCTCGACTGTCGCCGACGTGCTCACGTTCGCGCGAATGCACCTCGCCGGCG
Organism: Streptomyces sp. NBC_01224; assembly: GCF_036002945.1. Classification (NCBI taxonomy): domain Bacteria; kingdom Bacillati; phylum Actinomycetota; class Actinomycetes; order Kitasatosporales; family Streptomycetaceae; genus Streptomyces; species Streptomyces sp. NBC_01224. The sequence goes on from NZ_CP108529.1 coordinate 8,148,095, forward strand.
GGCCGGCGCACGATGGCACCCGGCTGCTCACCGAGTCGAGCGCCGCGGCAATGGCCGATTTCCAGGTGGAACTGCCGGACCACTTCGACCTCGCCGACTCATGGGGCCTCGGCTGGTCCCGTATCGGCTGGGACGGTCGCCGGCTCCTCGGGCACGACGGCTCGACGATCGGACAGGACGCTTACCTGCGCCTGCTGCCCGACGAGCGTCTCGCAGTCGCTCTGCTCACCAACGGCGGCAACACGACGGGGCTGTACGAGGACCTGTTTGGCGAGATCTTTGCCGAGCTTGCCGACGTCGCGATGCCGCCACCGCTCGGCCCACCGGCCCTGCCCGTGCCGCAGGACGTACGACCCCATCTGGGCACGTACGAGCGGGCGGGCGTCCGGATGGAGGTGCTCGACGGGGACGACGGTCCGATCCTGCGGACGACGGTCACCGGCCCGCCGGCCGAGCTGACGCCCGGTCCGGAGACCGAGCAGGCGATGGTGCCGGTCAAGGAGAACCTGTTCGTCGTCCACGAGCCCGAGGAGCAGTCCTGGGTTCCGGTGACCTTCTACGCCCTGCCGACCGGCGAGCGGTATCTGCACGTCGCCTCGCGTGCTACACCGAAGGCGGACTGACATGGACCTCACAACTCTTGGCGCCGACATGACCGCCGCGCTGCCGGAGATGCTCGCCGACATCGAGGCGCTCGTGACATGCGAGTCGCCGTCCAGCGACCTGGCCGCGCTCGCCAGAAGCGCGGACACGGTGGCACGGATCGGCGCACAGCGGCTCGGAGTGGCCCCGGAACGCATCGTCCTGGACGGGCGTACGCACCTGCGCTGGCGCCTCGGTGACGGGCCGCCCCGCGTGCTGCTGCTCGGGCACCACGACACCGTATGGCCGATCGGGACGCTGACGACCCATCCGTTCGCGGTCGCCGACGGCGTGCTGCGCGGCCCGGGCTGCTTCGACATGAAGGCAGGTCTGGTGTTGGCGATGCACGCCGCGGCTCGCCTTCCCGACCCCTCGGGCGTGACGATTCTGATCAACGCCGATGAAGAGATCGGCTCGCCCAGCTCGCGGACGCTCATCGAGACCGAGGCCACCGGCCTGGCCGCGGCTCTGGTGCTTGAAGCGGCAGCCGACGGCGGCGCGCTCAAGACCGAGCGCAAGGGCGTCTCGCAGTACGAGGTGGCCGTCTCGGGCCGGGCCGCCCACGCCGGTCTGGAACCCGAGCGCGGTGTCAACGCCACCGTCGAGACAGCTCATCAGGTGCTGGCAGTGACCGCGCTCGCCGACCCGGACCGGGGCACGACGGTCACACCGACGCTGATGTCGGCGGGTCTCACGTCGAACACCGTGCCGGCCGCCGGGGAGTTCACGGTCGACGTGAGGGTCCGCGACGTCGCCGAGCAGCACCGGATCGACGCCGCGATGCGCGCCCTGCAGCCGACGCTGGACGGTGCGCGCGTGGAGATCACGGGCGGCCCGAACTGTCCGCCGCTGGCCGCGGAGGCGTCAGCAGCCCTGTACGCGCGCGCCGTGGCCGTGGCCGCCGACCTCGGACTGCCTCCACCAATCCGTGCCGCGGTGGGTGGCGGCTCGGACGGCAACTTCACCGCCGGCGTCGGCACACCCACGCTGGACGGGCTCGGCGCGGTGGGCGGCGGCGCCCACGCCGACGACGAGCATGTGCTGGTTGCCGAGTTACCCGCATGTGCCGCCCTGGTTGCTGCGCTCGTCGCGGGGTTGCTCGACGAGGCGTCGGCCGGTCCCTCCCCAGCGAGCCGATCACGACGTTCCCGGACGAGGTCACGAGAATGAGAATGGAGCGGGTGGTGGATTCGTACAGTCTCCGCGCCGGTGCGGATCCGGGCGCTGATGCCGCGGTGAACGCCGCAGACCTGGCCGCGCGCGCAGCGGGCGTTCACGTCCGGGAGGTCGTCGAGCTCGGTGAACTCGAAGCGGTGCACAGGCTTTACGACACGATCTGGCGCCCCGACCCGTCGAGCCCGCCGGTGACGTCCGAACTCCTGCGAGCCCTGGCCAAGGCCGGAAACTACGTCACCGGCGCGTTCGATGGCCCCCAGCTGGTGGGCGCGTGTGTCGGCTTCTTCCGCCCACCTGCGGAGGAGGCGATGCACAGCCACATCGCCGGGGTGTCCGCGGCGGCATACGGCCGGAGCGTCGGCTTCGCCCTCAAGCTGCACCAGCGCGCCTGGGCGATGACGCGTGGCGTCTCGGAGATCGCGTGGACCTTCGACCCACTCGTCAGCCGTAATGCGTACTTCAATCTGGCCAAACTCGCTGCCGGGGCCCCGGAGTACCTGACCAACTTCTACGGCGGCGTGCACGACGGCATCAACGGAGACGATGACACCGACCGGCTGTTCGTCCGGTGGTCCTTGCGCACGCCCGAAGTGGTGGCCGCCTGCGCCGGAACAGTCCGGCCGTGCGACGCGGAGTCCGAGCAGCGACGCGGAGCCGTGGTGGCGCTCGCCTGCTCCGACGACGGGTCGCCGGTGCCCGGTGTGCCGGATGGCGACACGCTGCTGGTGGCCGTGCCGCCCGACATCGCGTCGCTGCGCGGGGCAGAGCCCGAACGCGGCCGGGCGTGGCGCACCGCGGTACGTGAGGTGCTCACGGCAGCGATGGCGGATGACCTCCACATCGCCGGATTCGACAAATCCGGTTGGTACGTCCTCAAGCGCGACACAACAGAAGGGCAGCACGCATGAAACTGACCGGAGTGGAACTCCGCCGGATCCGCCTGCCACTCGTGGCACCGTTCCGTACCTCATTCGGCACCGAGACGGAGCGCGAAGCCCTGCTCCTGCGTGTGGTTGCCGACGAGGCGGAGGGCTGGGGAGAATGCGTCGCCACGGTCGATCCGCTGTACTCCTCCGAGTACGCCGACGCCGCGGTGGATGTACTGAGCCGCTTCCTCATTCCCGCCCTCGCGGCGCACGATCGGCTGAGTGCCAACGCCGTCGCACCCGCACTGGCCCGGTTTAAGGGACACCGGATGGCCAAGGCGGCGCTCGAGATGGGCGTACTCGACGCCGAACTGCGCGCCCTGGGCCGGCCGCTGGCGCAGGAGCTGGGCGCCGCACATGACCGTGTCCCCTGCGGGGTCTCGGTCGGCATCATGTCCTCCATCGGCGAGCTCCTCGACGCCGTCGGAGGCTACCTCGATGAGGGATACGTCCGCATCAAGCTGAAGATCGAACCCGGATGGGACATCGAACCGGTACGCGCGGTACGCGAGCGGTTCGGCGACGACGTGCTGCTGCAGGTCGACGCGAACACGGCGTACACACGCGCCGATGCACGCCATCTCGCAAGGCTCGACCCCTTCGACCTGCTGCTGATCGAGCAGCCGCTCGACGAAGAAGACATCCTCGGCCACGCCGAGCTGGCCAAAGCTGTCCGCACGCCCATCTGCCTGGACGAGTCCATCACATCGGCCCGCGCAGCTGCTGACGCGATCGGGCTCGGCGCGTGTTCGATCGTCAATGTCAAGCCCGGACGCGTCGGTGGGTACCTCGAGGCTCGCCGCATCCACGACGTCTGCGTCGCTCATAGCGTGCCGGTGTGGTGCGGCGGGATGCTGGAGACCGGTCTGGGCCGGGCGGCGAACATCGCACTGGCGGCACTGCCCGGCTTCACACTGCCCGGCGACACATCCGCCTCGGACCGCTACTACCGAACGGACATCACGAACCCGTTCGTCCTGAGCGACGGCCACCTTCCGGTGCCGACAGGCCCCGGCATCGGCGTCATGCCCCTCGCCGACGAGCTGAAGGCAGTCACCACCAGTACCCAGTGGCTGCCTCTGTAGGTCGCTGGACGCGATCTGGCCGTTCGTTGGGCAGTAGTTGGAGCCGCTGAAGCCCACGGATCGTCCGAGATGTGAACTCTGAAATGTAGACCGGCTCAGCGGTTCCAAGATGCCGGGAGGGGCTTGGGCGTACTCGTCGTGGGTTCCCGGGGTCCGGACCCCTTGAACGCTGAGGCCGGCCGCCGCTCCTCCCGCCGTCGCGGCCAGGTTGTCGAGCGTCGACGTCAGCACAACGCCCTCTGTTGATCCGGGCTTCGTCCCTGGAAAGAGACGGGCGGGTGCTGACGCTCGCGCTCGGCAACGTGACCGAGCACCTGATCCGACCGTTGACGCTTGTGGTCCGAGCCACCCGCAGGGACCACTGAGCCTGTTCCGCTTTGAAGGACACCGTTGGTGTGGTGGTCAGGCCGCGAGTGGAGTCCTTGATGGCGTTCCTGTTGTTCAGGTGGCCCGGGAGGCTGGGGCGCCTCGGCAGTCGGTGTACGCCTGGACCGGGCGCCAGCACACCGCCGTTACCAGGGAGAAGATCACCGCGCAGGTGATCCGTGCCCTGGCGAAGGAGGTGATGGTCCTCAACGAGTACATCGCAGAGCTCGACAAGCTCAGTGCGGTCCGGTTTCGCGAGCAGGAACTCGCCGAAGTGATCTCCAGCATGCCCGGCATCGGCCCGCTGCTGGGCGCGGAGTTCCTCGCCGCCACCGCCGGCGTCATGTGCCGATACGGCACCGCCGACCGCCGCCAGCACTACCACCGCGGCCTGCAACGCGTCTCTACGCTCCGCGGTCATCAGCATCCGCAACTGCGGCGCTTCTACGAGCGCAAGCGCGCCAAGGTACGCGGCGCACCCAGGCTGTTCTCGCGCTGGCTCGGCGACGGGTGATCGTCCTGTGGGACCTGATCCGCGTCGGACGGTGCTTCCAACGTGAACTCCCGGCCACAGGTGCGGCTTGACAGCGTCATTGTGTGGTGAACCGGTCGCTGACCCGGAGCTGGATCCAGAGCAGGAGGCGCTCATCCTGGTCGGCAAGGCTGAATCGGAAGATTTCCTCGGCGCGCGTGATCCGGTATCGGCACGTGTTCGGATGCACGTTGAGCCGGCGGGAGGCGGCGGCGATGTCGCTGTTGGCGTCCAGGTAGGTGAGCAGCGTTCTGGCGTAGGCCGTAGCGTGCTCGCGGTCGTAGACCCGAATGGCAGGTCCCAGCCCTTGCATCATCCGGGGATTGCCGGCGAGGTCCTCGGTCAGCTCCAGAAGGGTCGCGCTCGCCCGGACCTCGTCGATGGTGGCGACGGAGGGCATGTCAGGCTCGGCCGGCCGCTCAGCGAGGACCTTTAGTACCACATCGGCATCCTGGCGTGAGCGGGCCGCCAGGTGCAGCCCGGCGACGTGGGAACCGAGTGCGGCATGGATGGGAATCCGAAGGGCCAACATCGCCCGCCGGGCGATGTTGGCCACGAAGTCGTGGTACGACTGCCCGGCAGGCCCCGTTGGCAACAGAGCGTAGACGGTGCCTTCGATCAGCGCGCACCCGTGCCGCCCGTAATGCGCCTCGACGTACACGCTGACGAGGTCCGCCAGCCGCGTGGCCGCCTGCGCGGTGGCGATGCCATCGCCGTCGCGGGGCACAACGACGAAGGCGGCCACGGCCACGGAGACGTCCGGGTTCAGGCTGAGCTGCGGCGCCACGATGTTGACGGCAGCCGGGTCGGCCAGCAGCCGTCGGAGCACATCGGCGCGCTGGCGGCGGGCGACATCAGCGGCTGTACGCGCCGCCAGCAGGTGCAACGCGGCGGTCGCCGCGGCCTGCGAGAGGGCTTGCACGGCATCGTGGTCGAGAGTGCCGGCGTCGACCACCCAGATCGACCCGAGCAGTTCGCTCCCGGCGTGCACACTGACGGCCAGGCGAGGCAGGCCGCTCGGGTCGGTGAACCTCTGAACCAACGTGGTGCCGTGCACCTCGCGGTATAGTGCACCGTTCGCCGGGAGTTCGGGTACCTGCAGGCCGAGAATGCCCTGTCGTCGGTCTTCATCGATCGGCTGGTCGGGCAGAGTGGAGTACGCCAGGATTCGCTGGCGCGGGTCTTCTATGGTCGTCGCGCCGCCAACCATGGCCGCGATCGCGTTGGCCAGGGCGAACAGGTCCCCGACGGCTGGCGCACCAGCCCCATGAACGGTGCGCCCGGTTTCCGCCAGAACGGAGGAGACCAGGGCATCAAGATGATGCCAGGCCATGTCCTCGTCCGCTGCCAGAAGCGAGATCCCTGTCTCCGATGCGGTGGCCACCAGCTGGCCGGCTGACTCGCCGTAGCGCTTGATGACCAAACATGTGTAACCTGCCAGCGCCGCTTGCCCGAGCAACTCGCCGGCCTCGACGCTCGTCGGCCGCACGCCCACAGCGAAGAGCATGGCGTTTCGCATCGGTGGCAGCGGCGCACGCGGTTCGTGGATCAGCGCGCCGGACACCGGTACATCGGCTCCGTCCTGCGCAGTCAGAAGGTGCAGCGGCGCCGGTCCCAGCGCTTCGAGGATTTGCCTGAGCACCGATACCGTCATCCGAAGATGCACCCCCTATTTGGCTTGCTTCCCAGTATTCGTCCGGAACCTCTGGCTGCGGCCCGGCCGGAGCCAGACGCTCCCGCTTGGCTGACCCCAGTTGAAGCAGGGCAGTGCCTTGCCGGCTGCGGCCCAAAACACCTTCGCGCTCACCTGAACCGCCCGTGACGCGCCACTACTTGAACGGTGCGCAAGAGGCTCACCGTACCCGTCGGCGGCGAGCGAGCTGGGGCCCCGCCGACGGGGGCGCCATTGTCCGCAGAGAGATGGGCATCCGCTGCGGCGGCAGACCGGCCCTCGCGCCGTGATCAAGAACCCTGCAAGCCTTCTTGGCTCGAGGCGGTGTGCCGCAACAACCGCTGAGATGGCTGGCGTTGTGAGTATCTCGGCGGTTTCCAGGGCTGGACGAGTATCGAAGGGAGCCTGTTGGGTTGCTTTCCGCGGAGCAGGTTCGATCGCTGCTCAAGTGTCAATCTCCTCGAACCGTGGAGATCTTCCAAGCGGCCAGCTCCAAGGCGGGGTTGGTTGGCCCGGTGGTCGTGCTGGATGACCGCGCCCATTCGCAGGTCCGCCGCCGCGTGGACGAACCGGTGTACCGCCGCGACGGCGTCGTCGTCCGCTGCGTGGCTTCTTCGGTGGCGCTCTTCAGTCGAGTTAGATGCCGGATTTACCGCGAGAGGATCCCGGTGGACTGGTGTGGACTTTTTGTCTGGCCTGGATGTACTGTCCAAATATGGGAAACGTGGAAGAGGGCCGGGACCCTCGTGTGCGGATGTGGGCGCCTGTGTGCCGGGCCGTCGCGCTGTTGCTCGGCCCGTACGCCGAGGTCGTTCTGCATGACCCTGAGACCGACCGAGTCCTGGAGATCTGGAACCCGATGACTTCCCGCCGCCCGGGGGATCCTTCGCTGCTCGGCGAACTGGACGAGCTCGACCCGTCGGCGCAGGACGTGTACGGGCCGTACGAGAAGCTGCTCGCGGACGGTCGCCGTCTGTCATCGGTCAGCGCGGTCCTGCGGGATGCGCGGGATGAGCCGTCTGCGGTGCTGTGCATCAATCTCGACCGCACTCCGCTGGAACAGGCCGCGGCGGTCCTGTCCGCCTTCGGTGCGCCGACCGTAAAGAGCCCCGAGCCGCTGTTCGAGGAGGACTGGTCCGAGCGCATCCAGCACGTGATCGGCACCTACGTCCGCGAAATGGGCCGCCCCGTCGAACGCATGACCCGCCAGGACCGCCTGGCCGTCCTCGGCCGCCTCGACGAGGCCCGGGTGTTCGCGGTGCGCCGCGCCACCCCTGCCGTCGCCGGGGCGCTGCGGGTGTCCCGGTCCACCGTCTACGGCCTGCTGGCCGAACTCAGAGCACCCAGCGCAAAGGACCGACAACCATGACCCGGCTGCCCGACTTCCGCCTGGAAACGTACTTCTCCCGCTGGGAATTCACCGCCCGCCACCACCTGACCGCCTCCGACGTCCAGACCATGACACTCAGCGAACTGCTCGCCCTGGCCGAGGACAAGGATCGCGAGGCCTTCGAGAACCTGTCCCTGGGCTACACCGAGACCTTCGGCGACCCGGCCCTGCGCGAGGTGATCGCCCAGGGCTACGAGCACGCCGACGCGGACGACGTCATCTGCTTCGCGGGTGCAGAGGAAGCCCTCTACCTGGCGATGAACGTCCTGCTTGACGCGGGCGACCACGCGGTGGTGGTGACCCCGAACTACCAGGCCGCCGAGACCGTGCCTCTGGCGCTGTGCGAGGTCACCGGCGTAGCCCTCGATCCGGACCGGGACTGGGCCCTGGATCTCGACATGGTGGCGGCGGCCATCCGGCCCAACACCCGGATCGTGTCAGTGAACTTCCCCAACAACCCCACCGGCAAGGTTATCGACACCGCCGACTTCACCGCCCTCGCGGGCCTGTGCGACGAGCGCGGCATCCACCTGTTCAGCGACGAGGTCTACCGCGGACTCGAACGCGACCCCGCCCGCACCCTGCCGCAGGCCGCAGACCTGTCCGAGCGCGCACTGTCATTGAACGTGACCTCGAAGTCGTTGGGGCTGCCCGGGTTGCGCATCGGCTGGATTACCTGCCGCGACCGCACCCTGCGCTCGCGCCTGGAGCGGGCCAAGCACTACACCACCATCTGCAACTCCGCGCCCAGCGAGGTCCTGGCTCGCATCGCACTGAAGGCCCGCGAGACGATCCTGGCCCGCAACTGGGCCCTGATCGCGGCCAACCTGCCGGCCTTCGAGGCGTTCTTCGCCGAGTTCGTGGACGACTTCGAGTGGCAGGCGCCGGACGGCGGATGCGTCGCCTACCCCCGCTACCTCGGCGCCGACGGGGTAGCGGAGTTCTGCACCCGCCTGGTGGAGGAAGCCGGTGTCCTGCTGCTGCCCGCGAGTATCTACCGCTCCGAACTCACCGCCACCCCCGCCGACCGGTTCCGCATCGGCATCGGCCGCCGCAACCCGGAAGAAGGCCTGGCCGCCTTCGCCGCGTGGATGCGAGCGCGCCGATGACCCTCCCCGTCATCGACACGGCCGCCATCAAGAAGACGGCCACCTTACAACTGGTCCTCGACACCGTCCGCGACGCGCTGGTCGCGCACGCCGAGGGCCGCACCAGCGTGCCGACGCCGCTGCACATGGACCTCCCCGAAACCGACGGGGACTGTCACGTCAAAGCCGGCTGGATCACCGGCGCCACCGACTTCACCGTCAAGATCGCCACCGGCTTCTACCGCAACCCCGCTCTCGGCCTTCCGACCAACCACGGACTGGTCTGCGTCGTCAGCGCCCGCACCGGACAGGTACGCGCGCTCCTGGACGACCGCGGTCTGCTGACTGCCTGGCGTACTGCCGCCGCGGGCGCGCTCATCACCCATGCCATGGCCCGGCCCGGCGCCGTCACCCTGGCCGTCTTCGGCACCGGCGAACAGGCCCGCCTCCAGGCGATCTGGCTGGCCAAACTCCGCCCGGTCGGCGCGGTGCTCGTCCACGGCCGCAACCCGCACAAAGCCGCCGCCCTGTGCAACGATCTCAAAGCGCGCGGCCTGCCTGCCCGGCCGGCTTCGGCACAACAGGCGGTCACCGCCGACATGGTCATCACCACGACTCCGGCGGCAGTCCCCGTCCTGGATGCCGCCCAGGTACGCGAGGGAGCACACGTGACCGGCATCGGTACGGACATGCCGCACAAGAACGAGCTCCCGCCAGCGCTCTTCCACCGCGCTGAGCTCATCGCCACCGACGACCACGCCCAGTGCCTCGACCACGGCGACTTCGGCCACGCCGTCCGCGCCGGTGCCACCACCCAGGACGGCGACATCGCCGCCGGCCTGCTGCTCAAAACACCCGTCGACCGTTCTGACACCGCGATCACGGTCGCCGACCTCACCGGCGTCGGAGCACTCGACGCGGCACTCGCCTCAGCCGTCCTCGACCAACTCCTGCTCTGAAAGCCCAACTGGAAGGGAACGTGTGATTTAGACGGTGTGAGACTTAGACCGACCGGCAAATGGAGGGCGGCGTCGCGGGGTCCGGCACGTACTCCCCCAAGGCCTTTAGGGCCAGGGGGGACCCCCTTCGCGTTGCCTCCCTCCTCCGCCTTGCAGCTGCACGCACCAGACCCCGCTCCTTCTCCCGCCCTCCATTTGCCGGTCGGTCTTATACGGAACAGGCCGAAGAGATCCCCCTTTGGCAGGTGTCAACCGGACCGGTCCCCAATACTTTTGGCCACCGCGGCGGCCGGTGCAGCGGTTGCCGTACCCACGGGGAAAGCGGCGCATGCGTAGGCACTCCCGACCCCAACACCCAGCATCTCAAGGAGACTTCGTGATCACCCCCGGTCCCGCCATGCGCCGCACCTCGGCCGTGGGCCTCGCCCTCGCCGCCTGCCTCGGCGCCGTCCCCACCGCCACGGCAACGGCGGCCCCCACGGCGCCGAAGTACGGAGCCGGGCTCGACCGTTACTACGATCAGCGCCTGGGCTGGGGCAGCTGTGCCAAGGGTCCGGGCGACACCAAGGGCCGCGATCTGGACAAGGTAGACGTGCAGTGCGCGGACGTCACCGTGCCGCTCGACTACGCCGACCCCCGGGGCCGTACGATTACGGTCGCGATATCCCGGCTCAAGGCCACCGACACCCGGCACCGCATCGGCTCGATCCTGCTCAACAACGGCGGTCCCGGTGGCACCGCCCTTGAGTCCCCGCCGGAATTCCACGCGCGGATGAAGGAGACGGGCCCGCGTTACGACATCGTCGGCTTCGACCCGCGCTTCGTCGGCCGCAGCACCCCGCTGGACTGTGGCTGGTCCGTCGGCACCAATCTCTTCTCGGCCGGTCTCAGCCGGGCGAGCTTCGAGCGCCAGGTCGCCCTCCAGAAGGACCTGGCCGCCAAGTGCCGCGCCACCAACTCCTCCGTGCTGTCGCACGTCAGCACTCGCAACACGGCTCGCGACATGGACGTCATCCGCGGCGCGCTCGGCGAGAAGGAGATCTCCTACTTCGGCTACTCGTACGGCACCTACCTGGGAACCGTATACACCCAGATGTTCCCCGGCCGCACCGATCGCGTGATCCTGGACGGTGCCCTCGACCCACGCCAGTACGGCCCCCGGTTGCTCAAGGACGCCGTCGGCGAGAACGAGCAGGTGCTGGCCGACTGGGCCACATGGGCTGCCGTCCGCAACGACACCTACGGCCTCGGCCGCACCCGCGTCCAGGTCCTCGCCACCATCGACCGTGTCATCAAGGCATCCGCGCGCGGCCCGCTGACCGTCGGCACCGCCCCGGAGAGCTTCCAACTCGACGACACCCAGATCCCGTTGGTCCTGCTCGTTGGGGGCGACAGCGACACCGGCACGTCCCGGGCATCCCTTGCTGATCAGGTGTCCGTGCTGAACAAGGCCGCGGCCGGGCAGCCGACCCGGCTGTCGCCGCAGTTCGCCGCGACCCTGCGGTTCACGATGACCGCCGAACAGTCGCACCACGGCAGCGTGCAGTCCGCGATCATCTGCGGGGACAGGGCGGCCCCGCGCGACCCCGAGGTCTACTGGCGGGACATCGAGCACAGCCGGACCGCGTACCCGCGCTTCGGCGCGCTGACCAACAACATCAGCCCGTGTGCCTTCTGGGACCGGCCCCGCGAGGAGCCCACCGAGGTGAAGCACGACGCCAAAATGCTGATCGTGTCCGCCACCGGCGACCCGCGCACCCCGCACAAGGGTGCCGTTGCCCTGCACGGCCTGCTGCCGAGCTCCAAGCTGGTCACCCTCAAGGGCGCCAACCGGCACGCGATTTACGGCGTCTACGAGAACCTCTGCGTCGACAACAAGGTCAACCGGTACCTGGCCACCGGCAAGCTGCCCGCCAGTGACCAGACCTGCTCCAAGCAGGCCGGATAGCGCTGTGACTGCATAGGTTCGCCGGGTTGTTCAGGCCGCAGTTTCGAGAGGGCGTCCAAGCTCCCCGCATCCCCGAGTGGGCAGGGACGGAAGACGGGCGTGAACACCCGCCGCTGGCAGGGCCGTTGTCGTGTCGTCTGGCATGCAGACTGCGTGCACGTCGTGGCATGGGGCGGGCCGGGTGGTCTTGCGGTCGGGTGGTCGTCTCGTGCCGGGGCGGGAGGAAGGAGCACGCCTGCTCACACCGGTCATGGTCAGGAAGGTCGGGGTGCGGCCGTGGGGGTTCGTTCCGACCGGGTAGACGCCGTGTTCGGGATGGAAAGCTCACGGCGGCCGTGAAGCCTCTTCGCGGGTCTGGCCGAAATTCCCGGTCGTGCAGAGTCACGCGAACCTCACGATCGACGGTGAGCGTCGGCACGTCCGCGGCCCTCGATCGCAACAGGGTGATCCGGGTTTCATTTCTGTGCCGCCTGTCTCGGGGCTCTATTGCGTCGGCAAACACCGCGAGCGCACGACGAGACAGTGCGTTCGGGAACAAAGCGAGGATTCACCGGACGGGCGCTCGGACGGAAACTGACGACCGCAGTTGGCGGGCACTGTCAGGTGGTGTGTGCGGCCCAGTCGCGCAGCGAGAATCCGTCCTCCGCCGCCTCGGCGGGGCCAGGTGTGTTGCCGGATGCGAGGACGCGACGGGCGGCGATGTGGTCCCCCGGTGCGTTCACGGACTCCACGCACGTGAGCCGGCCGTTCTTGAACCGCAGGACGGAGAACGCGTCGGTCGCCGGGTCGCCGAGTACCGTGGTGCGGTCGTGGTCCCGGCCGAGGCCGGCTATCTGGAGCTTCGCCGAGAACTGCTCGGTCCAGAACCAAGGGAGGGCCTCGTAGGGCGCGGGGGTGCCGGTGAGGCGGGCGGCGACGCACCGCGCCTGGTCGACCGCGTTCTGGACCGATTCGAGCCGGATCACCGCACCGGCATGGACGCTGGGGAAGTCGGCGCAGTCACAGAGGGCGGAGACATCCGGGTCGGAGGTGGTGAGGAAGGCGTCGACGCGGATGCCGTCCCCCACCTCGAGGCCGGCGTCGGCCGCCAGTTCCGTGGCTGGCGCCACGGGGAAGACCACGCCGCTCGGTGCGGGGGCGCCGTCTTCGCCGCGTACCCGGCGCAGCCCCATCAGGGCGCCCAGAGCGGTCAGATGGGCCTGGCCAGCCGGATCGGTCACGGTCGCGGAGAGGGTGTTGCCCCCGCGGGTGACGTCGACGCGGAGCTGGGCCGTGCCTCCTTCGCCGGGGGCGTACAGCAATCCGCGGCGTGCACCGGTGAAGCGCTCGCCGCGGCCCCAGCGGAAGAACCCGAGCCGCTTGGCGGCCAGCAGGGCCGTCGTGGATGAGGGCGAGCTGAAGCCGATCCGAGTGGTTGCGGTCTGTGCGGAGAGGGTGAGGGGGAGAGTGAATTGCTCGGGGGTGTCGATCCTCGCGACCCGGGTGAGCGCCTCCCCGAAACGGACGCGGCGGGCGTCGCTCAGCGGCATGACCGTGTGCCGCTGCCCGTCCCGCATCACCTCGTAGTTCAGTCCGAGGCAGTCCATGAACTCCACCGAGTCCGCGCCCGCCCGGTCGGCGAGGTCCCAGCGAATGGCCACGTCGACCGTGTCCACGCCGCCCAGCCGGTCGCCGAGACAGGTAGCGACGAGGCTGGTCACACCGCCCATCCACGCGGAGGACAGCAGTACCGGTGCGGTCGGGCCCGTCAGTGCCGCGACGGTGGCCGCCCGCTGCAGCCGCGTGGTCCAGCGTGTGATGTCCACGAACGGCACGCCGCCGGTGACCGCGGCGCGCAGCACCCGGTCGTCCGGATCGTTGACCACGGTGACGACTGCGCTGATCCCCGCCCGGAACGGTGCCGGGTCCGCAAGATCCCAGGTGCGCAGTTCCGCGCCTGTCTCGTCCGCCAGCGGCTGTCCGCGCCGCACGGTCCGTCCCGTCAGTACCAGTGGCCACGACGGGGCCGCCATCCGTGCGAGCTCCGCGCCGACCGTGCCGTATCCCCCGACCAGGAGCACAGGTCCGTCGGCGTCAAAGACGAAACATAGGTCAAGCGGCCAGAGAATGCCGCGGGAGGGGTGTGCTGGAAGCACTCGGGCCCGATCCGCCTCGCTCACTGACCGCGTCGGCGATGACTCGTCGGGGCACGCAAGGACGGCTCGGCCGTGCTGCTGTGACGTCTCGGCTTTGCACTCGAGGGGCGTTCACCGTGAGGCGGCGTGGATCAGACGTGGATCAAGGGGGAGGAGGTGGGCGGCCTGATCTTCGACTGCTGCCCGCCGACTGGGACGCGGCGGAGCTCCGGGTGGCCCGCGTCACCCCGTGTGGCGGTGGTGGATCTGCGGATCTCCGTCCTTCTTGCGGCTGATCTCCACCAGCTTCGGATAGTCGACCGCGACTCCCCGCAGCAAGGTGTGCACAGCCTGCTCCGCCTCGTCGTCACTGGTGACGGCGTGGCCGAACAAGGCGCGGTAGTGGACCAGCGAGGCGAGCAGGTCGAGCAGCAGGTCCCGGTCGACGTCGTCGCGCAGGTCGCCGCGCGCGATGGCGGCGTCGAGGGCCTGGCCGACGGCGGTCCGGGGCGGGTCGAAGAGGGCGGCCATGAACGTCTCGCGGCGTTGCGGATCGTCGCCGTATTCGGCGAGCAGTGAGGCGAGTACGTCCGGTGGCATGCGCTGGAATGCGGCGACGTACAGCTTGATCGCGTCACTGAGGTCGCAGATCGTGCAGTCGGTTGCGGGGGGTTTGAGATGGCCCAGGCGAGCGGTCAGGGCGTCGAGCACCAAGCTGGGCAGGGTGCTCCAGCGCCGGTAGACGGCCGGCTTCGTCGTGCCGGCGTGCCGTGCTACGGCCTCCACCGTGAGCCGGGCGTACCCGACCTCGTCGAGGAGATCGAGCACCGCATCGAGGATCGCCTGGTCGATGGATGCGTCGCGAGGGCGGCCGCCCGGGGCCCGGCTGCTGGGTGCATGTTTCGCTTCAACCATCCCCCCAGTCTAGTGTTAGATTACGTGTCGGTACGTAATGAATCTCTCGGAGGGGAAGCGCGTGACCACCAGAAGCGAGGAGCCGACTGCGGCACCGTCACCAGCCGGATGGGGAGCGTTGCTCGGCCGCGAACACGGGGAGGTCGCGGCGACGCTCGCGGCCGGAGTCGCGCTGCATGCCGTGAACGTCTACCTGGCGACCACCATCCTGCCGTCGGTCACCGCCGACATCGGCGGATCGAATCTGTACGCCTGGGCCACCACGCTCTTCGTGTTCGCGTCCGTGCTCGGGTCGACGGCCGCGTCCGCCGTCCTCGGAGCCCGCGGCCCGCGCTCCAGCTACCGCTTCGCGGCACTGCTGCTCGCGGCCGGAACGGTGATCTGCGCGCTCGCCCCGACGATGCCTGTCCTGCTGGCCGGACGCCTTGTCCAGGGCATCGGAGGCGGACTGCTCTTCGCTCTCTCCTACGCCATGGTCCGCATCACGCTGAACGAGGCACTGTGGCCACGCGCCATGGCGCTCGTCTCCGCCATGTGGGGCGTCGCGACGCTCGTCGGCCCCGCCCTCGGCGGCTTCTTCGCCCAACTCGATGTCTGGCGCGGCGCGTTCTGGGGGCTTCTGCCGTTCCTGCTCTTCTTCGCCTTCTGGGGCGCGGTGCGACTGCCCAAGGGGACGGCGGGGGAGTCGACCCCGCGCATTCCCTGGGCGAGCGTGAGCCTGCTCGGCCTGGCCGTGCTGCTCATCTCCGCAGCCAGCATCTCGTCCCGGTTCGCCATCAATGCCGCTGGTCTCCTGGCGGCCACGCTGCTCCTGGTTGCCTGGCTGCGACGTGAGCGGCGTACGACGCTCCGGCTCATCCCGGCCACCGCATTCGGCCGGGACGCGCGGCTGCGGCTCGTCTACGTCACCATGGCCCTGCTGGTGCTCTCCAGTACCGTCGAGGTCTACGTGCCCTACTTCGGGCAGCGACTTCAAGGACTCGGACCTCTGGCGGCCGGGTACTTGGGCGCCGTCCTGGCGGCGGGCTGGACGCTCGGCTCGATCGCGTGCAGCGGCATGCAGCACCGCAGAGGACTGATCATCGGCACCGGCCCGGTCTTCTCCCTGATCGGGCTCGTCGTACTCTTCTTCACCGGCCCGGTGCACTCGGGCGCGGTCACGACCGTCGTGGCAGCGGGCGCCGGGCTGCTCCTGCTGGGCTGGGGCATCGGGATCGCATGGCCCCATCTGCTCACCCGGGTCATGCAGTTGACGCCGAAGGAGGACCAGGACCTCGCCGGTTCCTCGGTCACGACGATTCAGCTCACCGCGACCGCCTTCGGCTCGGCGTTGGCCGGGATGGTCGCCAACGTGATCGGATTCTCCGACGGCGCGGATGTCACCGACCTGCAGAGCACAGCACGCTGGATGTTCGGCCTGTTCATGCTCGCACCGTTGGCCGCTGTGATGACGGCGCGGCGCGCCCGCCGTTGAGGCGTGGCTCCGCACCATGGCAGCAATCCACCAACGGAGAGACAGATACCGGCGGCGGAGGCAAACCGACCCCGCCCAACCCTGGCATGTTCTCTTCGATCACTGTGGCCGGGCCGGGGATGTGCTGCGAATACCGCACGCACGAGCGGGCCCGGCCGTGCGGTGCGCCGATCATCGGCGTCACGATGCCGGTAGGGGTCATGGACCCACTTGCGCGCCAGGGCATCGAGCGCTTGGCAGTGGTGACGACGACCTGAGACCTGTGAGCGCCACTCGTCCAGCACAGACCATCGACGGGCCCGCAGCCGTAGGAGCTGGCTGCGGGCCCTTTGTGACGCAAGCGGTCGACAGGCCGCATCTGATGGCCAGTACACGGCCCTCGATTACGTCTCTGCCGCAGCACTCGTGGCTGGTGGCTGAAGGACGCCCGCGAAAGCCTGACGCCAAGCCTGCGTGCTCGGGCAGTCGGGAACTGTCAGTGCCATGAGCCGCAATGTGGCTGCCGCGGTGCCCTCTGCGTCTCTGCGCCCGCGCTCAGTGACAGCACTGGCACCCATCGCGCATTTCGGCGCAGCGCACGGACTGCGAGGGGCCGGAGCGGAACAGGACGAGCCGCTCGCCGTCCTCAAACAGTGCCAGCCGATGAGGTAGGCCTCCGGTCAGCACTCCAACCTCGCGCGGTCACAGTCATTCCTCTGGGACGCGCCGCTCGGCCGCGTCGAGATACGCGCTGATGGCGTCGTGATTACGGGTGAGGTAGCGGATCTTCTCGGCCATCCGATCGCGTTCGTGCTCAAGCGTTTCGACCATGTCGGGCGTGACGTAGGGCATGTGGATCGTCTGGGGCTCGTTCAGGCACGGCAAAATGTGTCGGATCACGCGTGTGGGGAGACCGACATCGAGCAGGCCGCGAATCTGGTGCACCCGGTCGACGAGGTGCTCGTCGTACTCGCGGTAGCCGTTCCGCATGCGGTCCGGCTCGATCAGGCCCTGCTCCTCGTAATACCTCAGAAGGCGAATCGGGGTGTCCGTGCGCCGGGCGATCTCTCCGATCTTCATCGGTCCCCTCTCGTGTGGCGTGCCCGATTTGACCCTCACATAGGTGTGAGCCTTCAGGGTTGAGTCTATGGATACTCAGACCCGCACTCAACGCCGTTCCGGCAGGGCCGAGGCGAGCTCGTCAGAGCGATTCCCGCTCTCCGGGCTCCTGGCGCTCGCCATGGCCGGATTCATCACCTTGCTCACCGAGACACTGCCCGCCGGGGTGCTTCCCGCCATGGCGCGGGACCTGGATGTAACCATCTCGGCGGCAGGGCAGAACGTCACCGCGTATGCGATCGGCTCGGTGATCGCAGCGTTCCCGCTCATGAAGGCGACTGCGGGCTGGCCGCGACGTCGATTGCTGTTGGCCGCCATCGCGGGGTTCATCATCTCGAACACGGTGACGGCGCTGTCGAGCACCTTCGTACTCACCCTGGGATCGCGGTTTCTCGCCGGGATGGTCTCTGCGCTCATATGGGCGTTGCTCGCCGGATACACGAGGCGTATGGTCGCACCGCATCGGCGCGGTCGCGCACTGGCGATCGCCTCGGCGGGTACGCCGGTCGCCCTCGCGCTGGGTGTTCCAGCGGGTACGTTCCTCGCGCAAGTGCTGGACTGGCGCATCTCGTTCGGCCTCATCAGCGTTCTCACCGCCGTCCTCGCCGTCTGGATCCGACTGGCGATCTCTGAGTTCGCAGGCCAAGCGCGTGGTGAACGGCAGCAGCTGCTGGCTACGCTCCGGCTGCCCGGTGTGCTCCCGATCCTGGCCACGACGACGGCGTACGTGCTAGCTCACAGCGTCATGTACAACTACATCGCGCCCTTCCTCGGGCCGATCGGCCTCGGAGATCGCGTCGATGCTCTGCTCCTGACCTTCGGAGCGATCTCATTGCTCAGCATCTGGATCATCGGGGCGTTGATCGATCGCCACCTGCGCCCACTGGTCGTCGCGAGTTGCGTCTTGTTCGCTGTCGCCACGCTGGCGCTCGCACTGTTCGCGGCACTTCCCATGCTCGTATTCGTGAGTGCGGCGATCTGGGGACTCGCGTCCGGCGGTGTCGCAACGCTCCTCCAGACCGCAGCTGCGGAGGCGGCGGGAACAGCTGTCGACGTGGTGCAGTCCCTATTCGTCACTGCCTGGAACCTCGCTATCGCGGGCGGCGGCATCGTCGGCGGAATCCTCCTCAGCACCGCAGGATCCCATGCTCTGCCCTGGGCAGCACTCACCATCCTGATCCCCGCACTGGTCGTTTCCATCGCGGCGCATCGACACGGATTCCCCGGGACGGCGGGGCGCCACGCCCGAGAGGAATCCGTGTGACACAACCGCACGTGTTGCTGAGGGGTGAGTGGTAGCGGTGTCGGGGGCTTTGTGAGCTGGGGTGTTGCAGGTCGTGTGAGAACAGCTTTTGTAGCGCCAGTTGAGGGTTGGCCTGGGGCTGTTCCTGGTTGGTTGAGAGTTGTGCTGGTGTTGCAGATGGCGTCTGGGTGTCGTCCGTCCCTGAGTCGCTGGGGCAGGTCGGCGAGCCGGGCGCGGTCGGGCTTGACGATGAAGAAGACGACCCGGCCGCGAGGTCGTTTTCGATCCTCGTCGTGGTGGTGGACATGGCCACTACCAAGGTGGTCAGCATCTCTCGGTCGAACCGGGCTGTCGGCATGGCGAGCGACAGGCCCGCCTCGGGCTCGCCGACCGGGTTTCGGATCAGCATGCCCACGGCGGTCAGGCCGGTCTCGGTGCGCTGGTCGTTGATGGCGAAGCCGCGCTTGCGGACGAGAGCGTGATCCACGGAAGTGATCGAGTACGACGGTTTGTTCTTCAGTGGACCGCGCCCGAGTCGATGCGGTCGGACAGCTCGAACGCGGCGTACGTGTTCGACGTCGAGATCGACACCGACAGGCCGTACTCGGAGGCGTTGATGATCTCGATCGCCTCGTCGACGTCGTCGTACACCGGCGACTCCTGGATGTTCTGCTTCCTCGACCCAAGCCCCACGAAGGACCAGTTCAGGCAACGATTCCTGACCGGAGTACTGGCGCCACAGATACGGATAGCGCTCGATGTCGCTCTGGAGCGTGACCCACTGCGTCTCGGTGAAGGTCTCGATGTTGGCGTTCGGCCCACCGAACCGTCCGCCGACCCCGGACCCCTTCCAACCGCCGAAGGGGCCACGGTGAGAGGGACAGTGCTGGTGACGCTATCTGCCACCACTCCCCCTCTCGGCGGTCCGGGCTGCGAGGGCGGCCAGGAAGGCGCGAACGAGCTGACCAGGGTGATGTGCCGGCACCAGCCCGGATGGCGACGGACCTCGTACTGGTCCAGACCGCGCTCTGGCCGTTCATATGCAGTGAGGGATAATCTGGATCGGGGCGACCGGGCCGAATATCTCCTCCGACCAGGCAAGGTTGTCGGATGTGACGTCAGTGAGCACCGTCGGCTGGTAGTAGAGGCCGTCGTAGGCGCCACCGGCCGCGAGGATTGCGCCCTTGGCCACGGCCCCGGTCACGACGCTGTGGACGCGGTCGCGCTGCCGAGTGTCGATGAGCGGGCCGAGCGCGTTTGACGCGTCGGACGGGTCGCCGACGCGCAGGTTCTCGCCTCGGCGCCAGCTACCTCAGCCTGAAACTCCGGCAGAACGGAATCACACCCCGTGCCGGCCGCAACAGCGCCCGCCTCGCCTTGGCCGCCGACCTGCCGACATCGGTCCTCGCCGAGTTCACCGGGACCAGTATCAGCAACGCCACCCGATGTACCGGAGACGCCAGACGCGACTGGTTCAACTACATCGCTGAACTGCCGCAGCGATTCCTAATGCCGTTTCTCAAGCTGCGAGGCCGATGGATGGAGCAGGTTCGTAGCACCGCCCGTCGCGCAGGAGAGCCCAAAGAACACTGACTCGACGACGGGCCAGGGCAAGTACGGCCCTGGGTGCGGCGCTTGCCCTTGGCCCGTTTGCGATCGTAGAAGCGACGGGATTCGTCGCTGTGGCGGATGCTGAACAGTGCAGAGGTGTAGAAGACACGCTGGAGCCGGCGGTTGTATCGCTGGGGGCGCCGCAGGTTGCCGCTGATCTTCCCGGAGTCCCGCGATGCCAGCGCAACACCACCGAAGCTCGCAAGCCGGTCGGGAGTGCCGAAGGCGGCGATGTCGCCGCTGGTTGCGGCCAGGAACTCGGCACCGAGGATGACTCCGAGGCCGGGCATGCTGGTGATCACTTCGAAGTGGTGGTGCTCGCGAAACCGGGCCTCGATGAGCTTGTCCAGCTCGGCGACCTGCTGGTTGAGGGCTATCACCTCCGTCGCCAGCGTGTGCACCGTCCGGGCGGTCATCTTCTCGCCCGGCAGGCTGGTGTGCTGGCGCTCGGCGGCCTCCAAGGCTGTCTCGGCCAGCTGGCCAGCGCGAAGGACACGGCGGTTGCGCGGCCACGTTTCCAGCCTCTTGCGGCCGATCCGGCGGAGGGCAGCCGACGTCTGGTAGCCGGTCATCAAGACAAGCGGGCCGGTGTAGGTGAGGTCGAGCGCGCGCTCCAGGCCGGGGAAAATACCGGTGAGTTGGGCGCGGAGCCGGTTGACTGTCCGGGTGCGGTCGGCGACCAGATCCATGCGGCGACCGGTGAGTATCTTTAGATCGATGACCGTCTCGTTGTCAGCCCTCAGCGGGTGCACAGAGGGCACCCGGCCCGAGGCAGCGAACCACCCCAGCATTCCGACCTGCTCGGCCAGAAGAGACCGCTCCGGACTGATTTTCAGCACCGCGGGCGTGCCGTCGGGCCAACGGCACCGCAACACGACCGACGAAGCCGTCCGGGAGGGATTCACCGAGCGAAAGTCCCCACTGGGACGTCAGCCGCGCGATGAGATCCGGCGTGTCAGCGCACCATTCGGCAACCTGGGGACCGAATCGACGTACCAACCGCGTAGTGACGCTCTCCACATCCACCAGCAGTCGTTTCACACGGGTGAGTCTGCCGCTCACGCGATCTTTGTCCACCGCTTTTCCACCACTCGCTGTGAACGCGAGCCGACGAGCGAATCGGACCAGAGGAGTCACCCAACCTTCGGTGAGAATCGCTCAGCCTTCGCTGAGACAGGTCAATCGCGTCCCGCACGCAGATCTGACTGCTCCCAAGGGCAGCGGGGCACCGACGGAAGTCGTCAGCCTGCGTCTGAGCAGCGCGCTGGGAGATGGTTTCCCGCGCTGTCGTGTGATCGTTTCCCAGTCATCTGTCGGCGCCCGTCAGTCTGTCGGCTGAGGAGGCGGGTGTCTGCTGCCCCAGCACGCGCAGCGCGAGCAGCCCTCCGATGCCGGGAATGAAGACACGCCCCTTGGTCCCCGGCCGCGCGAGGGCAGGAGTGAGGAAGACGGCGACGATGACGGTCAGGTAGGCCGTGCCGTGGACCAGGCCGCCCAGCGACGAGATCACCCCGGTATGCACCGTAAACAGGTTGAGTAGCAAGAGCGTGAGGGATGCAGCTTCAACCGCGGCCGCGATGCGGAGAGTTCGCATACTGATCAGGCTCCCGTCGTGGAACCGGGGCGGACGATCATCAGGACGACAACGGCTGCCCACAGCAGGTTGAACATCCCCGTGGTCACGGAGAGGCGTGCCGTCGCCGACCGCAGCTGCGCAAGGGCGTCCGTGGCCACGTCGGTGGCTGTCCCCCCTGGGCCGGACGCGTCCGCGGGTTGGGCGAGCAGCCGGGCCTGTCCGGGCAGGACCGCCGTGAGCAGCAGGGCCGCGGCGGCAGCCGTCAGCACGATCGACGTCAGCAGCCAGGCGTCGGTCAGGACGCCCATCCGGGCGCCGGTGGCGACACCGAGGACCGGGACGGCGATGCCGACGACCGTGTAGCCACGGCAGATCTTGTGCAGGAACGCTGCGGTCTGGCCGTTGGGCACCTGCGCGTCGCCGCTGGCCGACAGTCTGGCATATCGGGGGAACACCGAGGCCGCGACGGCGATCGGCCCGATCGCCAGGATCGCGGCCAGGACGTGCAGCGAGAGCAGCAGCTTGGTCACAGGGGTCCCTTCATGGATAACCTGCCAATAGATTGGCGCCCGATCTATAAGTAGCACGGGGTGACGCCTCTTGGGTAGGCTGCCTGACTATGAAGACGGATGCGGTACGCGGCCACCTGGACGGACTGCTGCTGTCCGTGCTGGAATCCGGCCCCCTGCACGGCTACGCGATCATCGCCGCGGTCCAGGAGCGCAGCGGCGGCGTGCTCGAGCTGCGCAAGGGCACCATCTACCCCGCCCTCAACCGGCTCGAGCGGATCGGACTGCTGAGCAGCGCCTGGGAGTCGGTGGGCGAACGCCGTCGGCGCTGCTACGAACTCACCGACGCCGGACGGCGCAGCCTGGCTACCGAACGAACCCACTGGCGGGCGTTCACCGCAGCGATCGGCTCGGTGCTGGAACCCGCGCCGGCCACCGGACACGCCACGTGAAAGCGCCCGAGATCCCTGCCGACGACCCCATCGAAGCCCACCTCGCGGACCTGACGGCCACCCTGCACGGCCCGGCCCGACTCAAGATCCAGATGGTGGACGAACTGCGCGAAGGCCTCCTGGACACCGCGCGGGAACTGTCTCCGGATGCCGAACCCGACCGCGACGCCGTCCGTCAGGCCATCCGTCAGTTCGGCCCCGTGGCCGAACTCGCGCCCACCTTCCAGCACGAACTGACCATCACCCAGGCCCGTCACACCGCGCGCACCGTCATGCTGATCATCCCGTGCCTGCTGGTGTGTTGGTACCTGGTCGAGCTCTCCACCCACGCGGCGGGCCACCGGCTGCCAGACCCGCTCCAGGTGGTCGTCGCCCACCTCGGCGGCCTCGCAGCGCTCACCGCGCTGCTGGCGGCCGTGTCCCTCTCCGTCACCGGCACCCTGGCCCGCCGACTGCCCCTCCCACAACAACTGCCGCTCGTGGTCGCCTGGACGGGAACCACCGCGGCAGTCGCCCTCGGACTGAGCGCGCTGACCCTCATCACCGCCGCGGTACTCGTCACCAACTGGCCACTGACCGCGGCCGCCTGCCTGATCACCATCGTCTTCCACGCGCGCATCGCCGCCTCCGCACGCGCGTGCCGCCACTGCGCCCGCCTGCCTGTCACCGCCCCTTGACGAACGGGGGGCCGCGGAGCCCGCGACCTGAGCAGACAACTGCGAAACGGTCGTCACGTGATCACGATGACGACTGTTTCGTCGTTGCTGCAAAGCACCCTTCATCGGTGTGAGGTGACCCCCGGAGTGTGGAACACAGGAGTTCATGCGACGAGTAAAAGTTTAGCTATCCTGTGGTGTTGCTGTTCGAACTCCATCGGCGATAGGTAGGACAGCGCGTTGTGGCGGCGGCGGGCGTTGTAGTAGGTGAGCCACCGGAATTTCTCCAGTCTCGCCTGACTCATCGTCAAGAACAGCATCCTGTGCATCGTTTCTCGCTCCAGTCCTGCCACAGGCTCTCGGCCAGGACATTGATGCCCCTATGGATGTCAAGCGGCACCCCGAGCTGGTTCCGTGTCGTTGGCCGCGGTGTTTGTGGGGACGATGAGCCGGTAGATCTCTCGTGCGACGTACCGCTTGAGGCAGCGGATGATCTCACGTTTGGTCTTGCCCTCCGCGAGGCGTCGCCGCAGGTAGTCCTGGGAACGCCCCTCCCATCGCAGGCGGCTGAGGGCGATCCGGTAGAGGGCGGCGTTGGCCTGTCGGTCACCGCCTCGGTTGAGTCTGCGGCGCTGGGTCTTGCCGGAGGACGCCTCGACAGGGCTGGCGCCGCACAGGGCAGCGAAGGACGCCTCGTTGTCGAGGCGTCCGGGGTTGTCACCGGCCGAGATGAGCAGGACAGCGGCGCTGTCCGGGCCGGCGCCGTGGACGTCGAGCAGATCAGGAGTAGTCGTATTGATTGCTTCGGCTATCCGCTTGGTGAGGTCGTTGATCTCTTCGGTCAGGTGCTGGATGCGGCGGGCCAGCAGTCGCAGGGTGCGACGCGCGGCTTCTGCCACCGGCTCCGCCAGAACGGCGACATCGCGTTCCGCTGCGATGTCGCCCGGGAACTCGCCGGATGGCACACGATGGCACTGCTGTGGCTGACTGTCCCGGACATGGACCTGCGGGCCGTGGGACATCCGGTGGCGAGCTGGCCGGAAACCCGCATGTGCGCGGCCGTGGCCAGTCCGACCAACCTCGCTCTCATCGTCAATCTGCGCTCTTTCGAGCACCTTGAGGAAGTGCTGATACGGATCGCCACGAAGTGCCCGGGCGTCGCTGTCACCGAACGACGGCTGTTGCTGCGGCAGGTGAAGGTCTACGGCCGCCTGGTGGACGAGAGCGGCCGGTGCGTCGAGGTGATCCCGCCCGATCCATGGGCAGCAGTCCCCGGGGCAACAGCAGGCTGACTCCGTTGGAACCTGCTGCGCGTACGCGTGCGGAACGGGGCCGGCCTCCCCTGAGTGCCGGAAACCGGCCAGTACATCAGCCCGTGCAACCCTCGTTCCGTCCGTTCAGGGTGGGGCCCGCATCGTGAACGTCATCCGCCAGGACCGGTCCCGCGCCCCGTACGGGAATGGCGGCCGTGAGCTCCTCGGGAGTCACCGCGAGAGCCTGGGCGAGGTTGGCCGTAAGCGCGGCGTCTAGGCCGTCGGACACGGCGAAAGCGGCGATGATGTGGATCGAGCTCCGGGTGTCGGCGGACTCGGTGTCGTGTCCGGCCCGTCGGCAGCGATGCAACAGCCAGCGGGCGAAGCTGTTGTGGGCAGGCTCGTCGTGGTTGGGCACGAGGCGGTTCCCTTCGTTTCGGTCACCTGAGGGCCGTGCGAGAGCAGTTGGTTTCTTGAACGGCCGACCCTGGAGCGGCCCTTGCGAACGGGCCTGCGATAGCGGCGGATCAGTGACGGCCGATGGCTGACGAGCGGCTGGTGAAGGGGTTCGTCCCGGCCGGTCCGGCACAGAGGTAGGGACTTCGGTCTTCGCCCGCTCGGCTGTGGCCTACGCGCGGATCGAGTCGACGGTGTGCGGCGCAACTGCATTGTGACGGCCCCATGGACGACCACGATCGTCGAGTACGTCGAGGAGTAGCTTCCCGGCCAACCGGAAAGCTCATTGGACCGCTTTGGCCTGGGCCGATGTCGCGTGTTCTGCCCGGGTCCCGCACCGGAGCTGCCCGCCCATGCCCACCACGGTCTCGGTCGCTTCGGGCAGCCCGGCCGCCACTTGCGCCCCCACCCCCGATCCCGCCGGGTCTGGCGGATGGCGGGTTCCTCATTCACTTGCCCTCTCTGATCGGATACGATCGAATGTTATACGATCGGTTTGAGATCGAGCAGAATGTTGATGGAGGAGATCATGACCAACCCACAGCGCCCGGACACGGCTCCGGGCGGACCGGGGGCCGTGCCGCAGGCTCACGGCCCCGTGCAGGGGGATGCCATGAGCGAACGCCACGTATCCGTGGTCATCGTCGGCGCGGGATTCTCAGGGCTCGGTACGGCCATTCGGCTGCTGCAGGAGGGCCACCGGGATGTGCTGATACTGGAGCGGGCCGACGAGGTCGGCGGCGCATGGCGGGACAACACCTATCCCGGGTGCGCCTGCGACGTTCCCTCGCGCCTGTACTCGTTCTCCTTCGCGCCCAATCCTGCGTGGAGTCGGCGCTTCGCTCCGCGCGAGGAGATCGGGCAGTACCTCAGGCGCTGCGTCGACGAGTACGACCTGACGCCGAATCTGCGACTCGGCTGCGAACTGCAACGCGCTACTTGGGATTCCGAGCGGCAACGCTGGGGCCTGCGGACCAGTACGGGTCCGCTCACCGCCGGGCTGCTGGTACTGGCCCAAGGCCCGCTGTCGGAACCGGCCGTTCCTTCGTTGCCAGGGCTCGACAGCTTCATCGGCGAGGCGTTCCACTCCGCCAGGTGGAGACACGGCCTGGATCTGCGAACCAAGCGGGTGGGAGTGATCGGGACCGGCGCGAGCGCAATCCAGTTCGTACCTCACCTGCAGCGCACAGCACGGCAGGTGACGGTCTTTCAGCGCACTCCGCCCTGGATCGCGCCGAGGCGCGACCGGGTCATCCCGCAGTGGCGGCAACGTCTGTTCCGGCTGGCACCGCCGGTGCAGCGACTGGCTCGCGGCTGGGAGTATCTGGCCCGGGAGGCGACGCTGCCCGCTCTGCTCGGCAACCGCACCATGTCCGCACTCGGCCAACGCGAGGCGCTTGGCCATCTGCACCGTCAGGTCGCGGACCCGGGAATGAGGGCCAAGCTGACCCCGGACTACGAACTGGGCTGCAAGCGGGTCCTGCTGTCCGACGACTACTACCCGGCCTTGGGTCAGCCCAACGTCGACGTGGTCACTGATCCGATCACGAGCATCGGGCCAGATGCGGTGCTCACCGCGCCCACCGCCGCAGCCCGGGACGGAGATGCCATCGCCGAGCACCCGGTGGACGTGCTGATCTACGGAACCGGATTCCGCGTCACTGACGCCACGTACGCGCAGCAGGTCATCGGCGCCGACGGGCGGTCCCTGAGTGAGGTCTGGGAAGGCAGCCCGCAGGCCCACCTCGGCACGACGGTCGCAGGATTCCCCAATCTCTTCCTGATGGCAGGTCCCAACACCGGCGTGGGGCACACGAGCCTCATCTACATGATCGAGTCGCAGATCGACTACCTGCTCAGCTGCCTGCGGTTGATGCGCAGCCGGGGCCTGGCCGCCGTGGAGGTGCGTGCCGAGGCCCAGCACGCCTTCAACGCGGAGCTGCAGAACCGGATGGCCCCGACGGTCTGGGCCGCCGGCGGCTGCGTCGGCTGGTACCAGGACCGCACCGGTCGCATCACGTCCATCTGGCCCGAACCGACATGGCGATTCCGCCGTCGCACCCGAGCCTTCGACCCGCGGCAGCACGTGCTGACAGCGGAGGGCGCCGTCCCGCCGCGTCCGCAGCCGTCAGGCCGGGCCGCACGGAATTCTGAAGGGTGAGTCCAGGATCGTGACGCGTCCTCGTGCCCGCAGCAGCCGGAGGGTCCCGCTCAGGGAGTTGATCGTGCCCACCGCGCTGAGCCGTACTCCGGCCACCCGCCTCTTCGCTGCCGAAGCGCTGAGCGCATTCCTGTTCTCGGTGCCCATGCTGCTGGTCACCACGCCCAGTCACCCCAGAGTGCCCGACTGGGTCCAGTTACTGGGGCTCGGCCTCCTGCTCACGATGATCGGCGCCACCGTGCACACGTGGCGGCGGACCATCGCCGACGAGCTGATACCTGCCGGGCGAACGGGCCCGGCGGCCGGGGGAGCCTGCGGGCGTCTGCGTGAACAGCTCGGAGCGGAGCGACGGTTGCGCCGGCTGCTGATCCTCTATCCAGCAGTGCTGCTGCTTCTGCTGCCGGTCCCCGATACCTGGGTGACCTTCTGGTTCTGGTCCACGCTGCTGGCCGCCGTAGCCGGACTGATCTCTCTCGGCCTGCTGCTGCGCACGCCCGGCCGTCGCGGGCGCACATGATCGACTCCGACGGCAGCGCCCGACACGCCAGCGGTGTACGCGCCGGGCGGCAGGTATTTGCGAAAATGGCAAAGCTTTTTGTCGGCCTCCTGACCGGTGGTGCACGCTCGGGGTGGAGGTGATCGCCATGAGGTACGACGAACCAATGCGAAGAACGCCACTGCTGACGATGGCGTGTACGACGTGGTGGTTGTGGGCGCGGGCGCGGCAGAACTGAGTACAGCCCTGGTCCTGGCCAGGGCCCGTCGCCGGGTCGCGGTGGTGGATGCGGGCGAGCCGCGCAACGCTCCCGCCGCGCATATGCACGGCTTCCTGTCCCGGGACGGGATGTCCCCGGCCGACCTGCTGGCGGTGGGCCGGGCCGAGGTCGCCGCTTACGGGGTGGACCTGTTCGAGGGCCGTGTGGATCAGATCGACCCCGGCTTCCTCGTCCGTCTGGACGGCGGTGCGGTACTCGGCGCCCGCCGGATCGTCGTGGCCACCGGACTGCGGGACGAGCTTCCCGCGATCCCCGGTGTACGGGAACGGTGGGGCAAGGACCTGCTGTTATGCCCCTACTGCCATGCGTATGAGGTACGCGACCAGCCCCTTGGGGTGCTGGGCACCCACCCCGGCGCGGTGCGGCACGCGCTGCTGTTGCGGCAGTGGTCGCACGACGTCGTCTTCTTCGCGCACACCCTGGATCTCGGCGCGGAGGAGCGCGAACAGCTGGCCGCCCGCGGCAGCGTCGTCGCCGACGGGACCGTCAAGCGTCTGGTGACGGAAGGCGACCGATTGCGTGGCGTCGAGCTGGTTGAGGGCCATGTCGTCCCCCGCTCCGCGGTCTTCGTCTTTCCGCACATGGTGCTCCACGACACCCTGCTCACCGGCCGGGGGTGCGAGCGGGATCACAACGGCTGGGTGACCACCGACGATGCGGGCCGGACCAGCGCGTTCGGGGTGTGGGCGGTCGGCAACGTATCCGACCCGAAGGCGCTCGTGATCACCGCTGCGGGGCAGGGAGCGGCGGCCGCGTTCGCCCTCAACCATGACCTGGTCGCGGAGGACGTCGAGCGTGCCGTCAAGAACGGCAGCTCGTCGTCTCGGGAGCCCCAGCGCTTTCCGCGGCCGGCGCCACGAACGCCTTGTCCGACTGACCCTCCCGGGTCGTTTCGCCGGTCGGCTCCTGGTGGATGCCGTCCCGGCCCGCCCAGTCGTACGCATGCACGAACACACCAACAAGGAGAGTTTCACCATGGCGGCAAAGCCCGCAGGTTCGTGGACAGCGTCACCGAGGAGATATTTCCCGCCCGCGTGCTGCAGGCGAAGCGCCCCGTCCTGGTCCAGTTCTGGGCCGCGTGGTGCGGGCCGTGCACCAGGGTCACTCCCATCGTCGAGCAGTTGGCCGCCGAGCATGCGGGCGTCCTGGACGTCGTCAAGGTCAACGTCGATGAGGAGCCCGGACTGGCGGACCGGCACGGCATCTCCTCGATCCCCGCTTTCGTCGTCTACGCCGACGGCACCCTTGCGAAGGCATGGACGGGCGCCGCCCCGAAGCCCCTCCTGGAACGAAACCTCGGCCCCTTCCTTCGCTGAGCCCCGGTGGGCACCACCTGCTCGGCGCGGCGGCGGTCGGGCCGAGCAGGCGGTGCCCACCGTCCGTGCCGCTGGAACTGGAGGACTCATGAACGCACATCACGATCAGGACATCGAGTGGGACGCCCTGGGCGTGCACCGGGAACGCGAGGCAGGCCTGCACGCTCCCGCCCTCGCACAGACGATGGACTGGTTGCGGGATCTGTTGCGGACCAGCGGTGGCGGACACACTCCTGTCCACCGGGTGCTGGACATCGGCAGCGGGCCGGGGGTGGTCACGTGCCTGTTGGTGCGCACTTTTCCGGACGCCGAGGTTGTCGCTGTCGACCAGTCGCCCGGCATCCTGGAGAGGGTCCGCTCGCGCGCGGTGGCGCAAGGAATAGGAAGCCGCGTCGTCACTCAACTGAGGGAATCCCCAGGTGAGTTCGGATGGCCGAATTCCGCGGATCTGATCTGGATCCGAAACGGCTTCCACCGCATCGGGGACCAGGAAGCGGCCTTGCGCTCCCTGGCCGGCTGCTTGCGGCCTGGCGGGCTCGTTGCCGTCGCGGGAAGCGGGCTGTCCCCGCGATTTCTGCCCCGTGACATCGGCATGGGGCGTCCAGGCCTGCAAGCCCGCCTGGACGCCGCCTCCGAGGACGCCTTCGGCGACATGCGCGACCAACTGCCCCGATCGGTCAGGACGGTGGAGGACTGGCCGGCCATGCTCGCCCGGGCCGGACTCATCCCCAGCGGGACACGTAGCTTCTTCACCGACCTCCCGTCACCCCTCGGAATGTCCGCGCGCGAGCATCTGCAGATGTACCTGACCTGGCTGCGCGATCAGATAGGTGACCGACTGGAGCCGGAGGACCGCGCAACCCTGGAGCGTCTGGCGGACAGCGACACATGCACCGGCATCCTCGGCCGTCCTGACGCCTTCTATCTCACGGCCACCACTGTCCACACAGCCCGCTTCTGCCGCAGCTTCGAGCAGGCAATGCCCGTGAACCCGCGTACCCGTGGATCGATGCACGGTCGAGCAGCTTGCGGTAGTTCCCTACGACGAGCATCGGCCCGTTCGGTACACGGCTCTCAAGTCCCGTATCAGGGAGGCACTGGGGGGACAGGGCCCTCGAAATCTCTTATACCGCCTTCACTGCGGTGCCGGATCTCATGGCCAAAGACGTCATCGACATCGGCCTCACCGTCGCGGACCCCGGCTGGGAGGAGACGTATGTTCCGCAACTCACCGCACTCGGCTACGACACTCACCTGTGCGAGCCGTGGTGCACGAGCACCGCATGCTTCGGCTCGCACATCCACGCGTGAATCTTCACGTGTTCGGGTCCGGCGCGCCCGAACTCTCCCGGCACTTGCGGGGGACCGGGGTGGGGCCGTCACCGTCCCGCCATCCTGTCACGCCTTCGGTACCCGGCTCCGTGCTCACCCGTCGCGGCGTTGCCCTGCGGACTCGGTATCCCTGACAGCCTCGTCGTAGAGGCGAAAGAGGCGGACGTGCTGCTCCGCCGGTGTGCCGGTCTTCCCCAGCCGGTCAAGGAGCTGCCAGCACTGTGCGACGAGCCGGCGTGCCTCGGTTCCCGGCCAGGGCTGGGGGAGCAGTTCGGGCGGCAGAAGAGGATCGGGCTCCATGGCACGGGTGAATTCGGCGGCCAGTTCGACCGCGATGGTCAGCTGCTGGGGCGAGGAGAGACCGGCCTCGTCCTGGAGTTGGCGCAGGCGCGGCTCGGCCACGGAGGCGAGTTGCCGGTAGCGATCGGCGATCTCTTCCTGCGGCCACAGGGTGCGGGCAAGCGCGGCCGGATCGCGCACATCGCCCTGGCGCAGGTCGTCGGTGGTAAGAAGGGTGAGGCGGTCGTGGATGCCAAGCTGGCGAGCCTCGTCCTCGACGTAGGGTTCCCATGCGTTGGCGCTGACGTAGAGGCCGCCTTGGACGGGGGCGCCACCGAGCCGGGTGAGAACGGTGCGCAGGGTGTCGCGCGCCGTACGAGTGTCTTCGGGTACAGCGAATGCGACCAGGTGCCAGATGCCGTCCCAAGGGGCGAGGCCTGTGTCCTGCCGGAAAGCGTGCGCGACGAACTCGACGTCCGGCCCCAGGGCCTGCGCGGTGGCGCCGGTCGTCCGTAGCAGTGCTTTGCGCCCTCTGCCTTCCTGGACGAAGCGCCCCTCTGCTACCAGCCGCTTGATGCACAGACGTACCTGCTGGTCGGTCATGCCGAGCAGATCGGCAGCGGCGTAGAGCTCGCCGGCGTCGACCGTGTGGTCGGTACGGATCAGCGCCTCGACGAGCATTCGGGTGGGGACCTGGACAGGTGCTGTTGGCTTGTGGAGCGAGTCAGTCATGAAGTGGCGGGCCTTTCTGGTACGTCCAAGGGCGCGGCGTATCGTGGTGACCGAACCGCACCCCAGCAGGTCGCGCGGCCGGGATGTGCGCTCGGTGTACACGGGACGGTATCCGTGCCGCTCGTACATTGTCCTGGCGCGGGGGTTCACGCCGACGTCCAGCCCGATATCCCGGCAGCAGCGCTCCCTCACGAGGGCGAGCCGAGCGCGGCGGGGAGCGGCACCCCGCCACGCCCGTCGCGCCTGTCGGAGGCGGGGTACAAGCACCCGGGGTACCGAGGTGGGCGGCTCACGCCCCGCGGTGCCGAGGGAGCTCCCCTCTCGCTCGAACCGGGCGTGGTTCGGGACCTATGGGCTGTCCCAGAACGAGCCGAGCATGACGGCGAGCTCGTCGACGCGCTCGATCTGCGGCATGTGGCCGGTTCGGGAGAACAGGTGGGTGCGTGCCCGGGGGAGAGCGGACGCGGCGTTCACGAGATGGGTGGCAGGCAGGATCCTGTCGTGGGTGCCCCAGACAACGAGCGTGGGGATGTCGAGTGCCGAGACCTCTGTGAGCAGCTCCTTGCGCCAGCCGCGGTGTACGCCACGCCACGAACCGAGGGCATGGGACTGGCGCCGGAACGTCCGTGCCGCCCCCTCGCGACGGGAGAGAGCGAGTGCCAGGGCGACCCGTTCGGGCGTGGCGAAGGCCGGGTCGTAGAAGATGGAGCGCTCAGACAGCAGCGCGCTGTCCGTATGGGGACGCAGAAGTAGCCGCCAGAGCAGCGGAAGGTCGAGGATGCGCAGGGTCCAGGTGACGTCGCGGCCGAACCCTGCGCTGTTGAGCAGTGCCAATGACGCCACCCGTGCGGGGGCACCGGCGGCGAGCCGCATCGCGACGGCGCCACCCAGCGAATTGCCCACCACATGCGCGCCCAGGGGAACCCCGAGCGCGTCCAGGGTCCCTTCGACGTGCTGGGCCAGTGATGCGAGGCGGCAGTCCGGCAGGGCTTGGGACTGCCCGAAGCCCGCGAGGTCGATGGCGATCAGCTGGTACGCGCTCAGAGCGGCCCGCAGCGGCTCCCAGTCCTCCAGGCTGCGGCCCAGTCCGTGCAGCAGGATCACGGGCGGGCCGGTGCCCGTCGCGGCGTAACGGACGCGAAACCCCCCGACCTCGACGAATTCCGCTGTCTGCACGCCGACTCCTGGTTCCAGTGATTGCACCGGGCATCTCCTCGTTTCAGCGGGTCGGGGTGACGTCGGTGATCACGCAGTTGCTGGGGTGGTGGTCGTCGGGGGTGTGGGGTAGGTGGCGGGACAGGTCGAGGAAGAATCGTTCGGGTTCGATGACGGTCTCGGGCGGGTGGACACCGGGTCGGCCGCCGGTGCCGTTGAGAAGTTGGGCGAGCCCCAGGGCCAGGGGGATTCCGGTCGCCTCTGCCATGTCGTCGATCAGCGCGTTCATACCGGTCGTCTCGGCAAGGCGGGACAGGACGGTGACCGGCAGGCCGTCGCGGGTACCCGTGGCTGCGGCGAAGAACGGCGGCAGCGACCGGGGGCCCTTGAGGCCCATGGCGCCTGCCGCGGCCCGCAGGCCGCGAGAAATTGAGGGTTTGGCCAGGTCGGCGGCGGCGGTTTCGTTGGTGAGTTTGCCGGCGTCGATATCGCGGCGCAGGACGTCCAGGTAGGCCAGTGTGCCGGGAGTGATGACCATGAGGTTGGCGGCCTCGCCGGTCGGGCGGAAGCTGCGGTGGAGGGTGACCGGCTCGGGATGGCCGACGGTGTACGCCGTTCCGGAGTGCTCGGGGGAGAGGGCCAGAGTGACCGGAAGGAGCGGCCGTCGGTGTACGAGCTGTCCGTCGCTGACGACGGCCACCTTTCCGCTGATCTGCTCCATCCAGTGCACGGCGGCAGCACTGGGCTGCCCGTCGGGGTCGAGCAGCTGCTCGTCGTCCTGGTCACCGCCGGACACGTCGACGGGCCACGCGGTGTACAGGTCCTGGACGTGGTCCAGCTGCTGGACGGCACGTGCGGCCAGCAGGTTGCTGACCCCGGGGCTGGCGCCCATGCCCACCACCGCACAGACGCCGGCGGCCCGTGCTTCCTTGTCCAGGCCGAGCATCCGCAGGGTCGGCTCCCAGTCGTCGCAGATGTCCAGGTAGTGCGTACCGGTCGCGATCGCGGCACGCAGCACGATAAGGCCGAAGCGGTAGTACGGGCCGACGGTGTTGAGCACGACGTCGGCGTCGGCCAGTGCGGCCCGAAGGGCGGAGTCGTCGGTCACGTCCACCTGTAGGGCCCGCATGGATGCACCACCGGTAACGGCGAGGCGGCGTACCAGCCTCTGGGCCGCTTCAAGGCGTTTGTCGGCCACGACGATCTCGGTTACCTCAGGCAGCCCGGCCGCCACCCGCACCGCCACCGCCCCCATCGCACCGGGTCCGCCTAGTGCCAGGATCCTCATTCGTTCATCCTCTCTAGTCCGTTACGATCGAAAACTATACGATCGGTTTTGAATCGAGCAAGTGTTGATGAAGGAGGAATCATGACCGACCCACAGTTCCCGGACACAGCTCCGCACGGGCCGGAGATCGACGACTGCCCGCCCGTGGATGCCTGCGCACGTGTGCTGGCCGACGCTTTTGCCCGCGAGTCGGCGACCTCCTGGATCTGCGGCAATTCATCCGCCGTAAGGGAGAACTGGTTCGACGCCAACCTGCGCGCCCAGGCAACCCTTCCGGGATCCCGCCGCTACACCCTGGCCGGGCACGGCGGCCGCCCCATCGCGGCCGCCGTCCTCACCCCGCCCAGGGCGCCAATCTCACCTGCCGCGCAGGCGCAGTGGGCGGCCCGTACGCTCGCGCGTTGCGGTCCCCGGTCCGTGCAGCGGACCCTGCGCTATCTGCACCTGACCGAAGCCGGTGCGCCCGAGAGTGCCTGGACGCTGGAGTTCATCGGGGTTGTTCCCGGCGCCGCGGGCCGCGGGGCGGGGCGGCGTCTCCTCGACCGTCTGCTGGCCGACACACCAGCCACGGCCGGGGTCTTCCTCACCACCGCAGACCCCGGAAATGTGGCGCTCTATCAGCACTTCGGGTTCGTCACCCTGAGGCACTTGTCCGTCGGACCACTGAATGTCGCGACCATGTTGAGAAGGCGGACAAGCAGTCCGTAGCCACGGGCGGCCCCGTGCGAATGCGTCGCCCTCCTCCCATGGGCTGCGCTCAGACCTGGGCGTCGCGACCGCACTCGGAATGCCACAAGTCCGGGCCGGTCCACCGACAGCAAAGTGATGGTCCGCGATCGAGGAGAACAGCAGCTCCTTCGGCCGGAGCGTGAACTCTTCCATGCCCCCGCACTGTCGGCTGTCGCGCAGCGTGTCCGCACCGGAGAGGCTATGCGCAGCTCCGGCCGGCGCCCGGTCGGCCACCTTCGTCGGCGCTCCACCGGACGTGGCGCGCTTCGCCAGGACGAGAACAACCGAACACTGCCGCCTGCGTATGTGACCGTCCGTCGAACCACGGCATACTCCGGGATCACGAGACGGTCAGCGCACTGAGTTCCGGAGCACCGCCGTGGCAACATGCCGCCCCGCACCCGCTGTCCACACTCCTTGGCGCCGCGTTCCCGCACACCGCTGGTGAGTGCTGTCGCATTACGGCCGAGGCCACGGTCACCGATGCGAAGTCCATGCGTCGGCCGTGAGCCGGCCCCGCGCAGGGCCGGCTCCCGTTCCCCGAGGCACCCCGGTCTGCTTCCCGGTTGCAGGTCCTCGGCTTCCGCGGGCATGCAGCGACTCGATGACCTGGACGGTTGCGGCCAAGTCGATCCGCAGGACCACCGAGACCGGTTCGGACAACTTCACCGACTCCGAGAAGTTCCCGGACACCAACCCGCTCAGGCTGCGCGACCGCGCTGCCGAGGGCCACCACCGAGCTGCGGATCGCCGCCATCGATGCGGCGGCCCGGCACGCACCGGCCACTGTCTCACCCCACTCCGCTATGAGGTAAATCCGTGCAGGTCCTGACCACGATGCGCAGACGAGTGCCGGCCCTGGCCGCCTTCCTGCTGCTGCTCCTCACCGGTATCGCGGCCATGCTGCCGCTGCGTATATCCGAGCCCCGGCCGGCCGCCGCCTCAACTGGCGACTTCTCGGCGGCCCGTGCGGTCGCACGGCTCGACGCAATCGCGAAGGTCCCGCACCCGACGGGTTCGGCCGCACAGTCGGACGTACGGGAGTATCTCGTCGGTGAGCTGCGAAGGCTGGGGCTGAGGCCCGAGATCCAGACCCGGGTCGCCCCTTCCAACGCCGACGACAGCCCAGCCATCGTCGGGTCCGTCTCCAACGTCCACACCACGATCCCCGGCAAGAAGTCCACCGGCCGGGTCCTCCTCGTCGCCCACTACGACTCCGTGCCGATCGCCCCGGGCGCCGGCGACGACGGCTCCAACGTCGCCGCGATCCTCGAAATCGCCCGCGCTCTCAAGGCCGGAGCGCAGCCCCCCAACGACATCGAGCTCCTCTTCACCGACGGCGAGGAGCACGGGCTGCTCGGCGCGCGAGCTTTCGTCGACGCGGAGGCCAGAACGCCCCGGGCCGCCGCTCCCCAGCAGACCGTCGTGCTGAACATGGAGGGCCGGGGCACCTCCGGGCCCGTCATGATGTTCCAGAAGGCGGGCACCGGTCTCACCTCCGCCGTGCGGGCTTCCGGTGCGGTCACCACGTCGTTCTCCGCCGCGATCTACGAACTGCTGCCCAACGACACCGACCTGACAGTCTTCGACGAGGCAGGCATGCGGGGTCTCAATTTCGCCTTCATGGACGGCTCCGCGCACTACCACACCGGCCACGACAGCATCGCCCGGCTCGATGCCGCGAGCGTGCAGGATATGGGAGACGCGGCGCTCGGAGCCGTCCGTCAGCTCGGCTGGGCGGACCTCTCGCAGACCGGTTCGGACGCCACATACTTCTCCCTGTTCGGCACGGTCATGTCGTACCCGGCATGGCTGAACCTGCCGCTCGCCATGGCCGCCGTTCTGGGCGTGCCCCTACTGCTGTGGCTCGGCCGACATCGTGGGCTGTCCCTCGGCGGCGCCGGACGGGCCGCCATGACCTTCCCGCTCACGCTCATCGGTGCGGCGGTCATCGGCCTGGCCGGGTGGTGGGCACTGAGCCTGGCCCGACCGGACTTCGCGCTCAGCGAGGGCAGTGTCTACCACCTCGGCCGATACGCGTTGGGCGGAGCGTTGCTGCTCCTAGTGCTGCTCGTCGCCTGGTACCGCTGGGCCCGTCGCAAGGCGTCGCCGCTGGACATGGTGATGGGTGTGCTCGGCTGTTTCGCGATGCTCGCCGTGGTCTGCGCGGTGTTCCTGCCCGGGGGCGCCTACCTCTTCACCTGGCCGGCGCTGATCGGACTGGCAGTCGTCGCGGTGACGCTGCGGTTCACGCCTGCGGAATCCCCGTGGCGTGCGGTGGCCGGAGCGGTGGCCGCAGTACCCGCTGTGGCACTCGTCCTGCCGGTCGTGCTCCTGCTGCTGCCCGCCCTGGGGCTGTCGCTCATAGCCGCCCCGCTGGTCCTCGCGGCGCTGCTCGGAGCTGTGCTGCTGAGCCTCCTGGAGCCGCTTCCCTCACGTCGGACGTTCACCGTCGGCATCCTCGCGACGGCGGTGGCAGGTGTGGGCACGCTGGGCGTGGGTACCGCACTCGACGGCTACAGCGCCGACGAACCTCGGCCGGTCAGCCTCGGGTACGCCCTGGAGTCCGACACGGGCAAGGCCACCTGGGTCAGCCTCGGCGACACCTCCCAGCCCGCCGTCGGCAAGCTCCTCACCGGTGAGCCGGCTCGCTATGACGACCGCATCCCTTCGCTGGGCGATGTCGTGCTCGCGAATGGACCGGCCAAGGCTGTCCCCCTGGACACACCGCGTACCGCGAACGTCTCAAGCACCGAGGCCGACGGCGTACGTACGGTCCGGGTCCGTATCCAGGGGCCTGCCGACGCCCACACCATCGCCGTACACGCCGACACCCGCGCCCACCAGATCCTCGACGCCACCGTCGAGGGTGCGAAGCTCACCGGCGGACCGAAGCGACAGGGGGGCGGCTGGGGCTGGAGTTTCGACTACGCCGCCCCGCCCGCCGAAGGCCTCGACGTCGTCGTCCGCATCCGCGGCAAGGGCCCCCTGCCGATCCGCGTGGTGTCCACCGCGGTCGGCCTGCCGGGCGGAGCCGGTGCGCCCACTCTGGTCGCGGACCAGAGCTGGGCGAGCTGGCCGTCGGTCGCCGGGCAGACCTTCGTCGTACGGACCTTCCGGCTCTGACCATGTCGCACGAAAGGCCCGCCACGGAGATCCATCCGCTCTTGCGGTCATTGCGACACCCCGGCTCAGGGAGTCGCAGGAAGACCGTACCGAAGGCCTTCGGCTGTCGACTCTCTGCAGCACGCCAGTGTCCCCAACCGCACTCGACGTAACATTCGTTTGACAGCCCCTCATGATCCTTCCCCGGCCCCGGGCGATGGGGCCGGGGCCGGGTATCAAAGAACGATGAATGCGCGAGTTGCCGTCTGGCTCAGGCTGCGGAGTCCAGGGACACGACGTCCCACTTACCGAACAAGGTCAGTCCGGCCGACTTGGCCAGCACCGAAGAAGCGGCGTTGTCAAGTTGGCACCGGTACTGGGGCTCGTACCCTAGCCCGGCGGCGTGGCGGCAGATGGCCCGAACAACGCGGCGGGCGTGACCTTGCCCCCGGTGAGACGGCAGGGTCAGCACGCCGAGGTCCGCGACGGTCGAGTCGTTCCAGGGGTACATACTCGCGGCGCAGACGAGACGCCCGTCGACGAAGGCTCCGAACACGGCCCAGTGGTCCAATTCCACGTACGCATCGTCCATGTCCTGTTCCGATGACGAGGCCCGGAAAGCGGCGAAGGCTTCCTCATCCTGCGCGGCCAACTGCCGGATGCCGTTTCCTGTCGCTTCCCGCAGCAGTTCGCTCTTGTCTTTGTCCAGGTAGGCGAAGAGGTAGTCGGCCCCGTGCAGCGTGATCCCGGCTTGCGCGAGTTTCCGACGGAACATCGTTTCGCTCAGATTCTCCGTCGGCTTGAGACCGCCCGCAGTAGCCATCGCGGGCGTCAGTGCGACAGAGACCTTCCCGTCGGGAGTCTCCAGCACCATTAGACGACTGTTTTCGCTCAGGTCGGGGTTGACGGTGACGACGAACGCGTCGTCATGGTGGAGGGCTTCTCCGTGGGCGAAGGGGGAGAGCCAAAGGTCGGTGAATACGGTGGAGAACATGCCGGTGCTTTCTGCTCGAGGTGGTCGAGAGGTGTTGATCACACTCGGATCGAGGTTGCGTCGAAGCGGGTCAGCGAAGCCGAGGAAAAGTATCAACCATGTCACGATCGTATTTGAATCATGAGATTTGCGCCTCTGGCTTTAGACCGACCGGCAATAGGTGACCGGTGTAGGCCAGAACGGCAGTCAAACTGCTGTAGGACCAGGACACGTCCGAGCTGCTGGTGTTTCCGCCTCCTGGGAACTGCGGCCCATAGGCTGCGTCACATGAACGTTCTCTTCATCGCGAGTACGGCGGTCGTCGTCGCTGACCCGCCGCAGAGCCGCAGACTCTTCATTGACACCCTTGGCCTCCCGCTGGAGGGCGAAGACGACGGCTACTACTTCAGCGGGAGCATCCCGGGCAGCAAGCACTTCGGCATGTGGCCGCTCTCGCAGGCAGCCGAGGCGTGCTTTGGCACGCCGGCGTGGCCCGCCGACCGGATGGTCCCCCAGGCATCGATCGAGTTCGAGTTCGAGGACGCAGACGCCGTCGCAGCGGCTGGCGGCG
The DNA here is from genome assembly GCF_036002945.1 of Streptomyces sp. NBC_01224. Classification (NCBI taxonomy): domain Bacteria; kingdom Bacillati; phylum Actinomycetota; class Actinomycetes; order Kitasatosporales; family Streptomycetaceae; genus Streptomyces; species Streptomyces sp. NBC_01224. The sequence goes on from NZ_CP108529.1 coordinate 8,187,653, forward strand.
AGCTCGAGCGCGCGGGCTTCGACCTGCTGCACCCGGCCCGACCGAGCCGTGGGGACAGACGGTGACCCGGCTTCTCACGGGCGATGGCTTGATCGTCGGCATCTCCTACGCCCCCTCGCTTCACGACGAAGAAAGTGCCTGAGCTTCGAGTTCTAAATGCCCCGCATATAGCGGGTTCAGCGCTGGGACGGCTCGGTGACCAGGCCCAGGCGCTGGCCAAGGACGACCGGCCAAATATGGATCACTTGAGTCTGCGGGTGGTGGGTCGGCCGTCCCATCGGTAGCGCTTGGTCGCGCGTCGGCTGAGCCGTCCGGCGGCGAGGGCGATGTTCACGAGTACGGGAGGCGCTCCGAACCGAGCCCCGTTTTACCGGCGATGGGGCCTGTTCCCCGAAGCTGCCGTGAACCGACAAAAACCTCAGCGTGATGCTCCTGGGAACTTGCCGTCTGGCCAGATCGTTTAATTGACATGCTGCATCACCAGGGCGCCCCTACCGTACGTCCCATCATCGACGCCGACATTCCGACCGCTGTCGAGACCCTCGCTCGGGCCTTCGCCGACTACCCCTACACCCGGCACGTGGTCGCCGCAGACGACCACGAGGGCCGGATCCGACGCTTCCAGGAACTCTGCTTGACCCGCGTTGGGATGGTGTGCGGCCGTGTGTGGGTTGCCGACGCCGGCCGCGCCGTCGCCGTGTGGGCCATTCCTGATCAGGACCCCTCACCCGCCTTTGCCGAGATCGGCCCGTTGCTGGGCAGCCTTGCCGGTGACCGGGCGGCTGCTTTTGAGTCTGCGGAGCAGGCCGTCGCTCCGTACCGGCCACAGGAGCCTGGATGGTTCCTCAACACGGTGGGAGTCACCCCTGAAGCCCAGGGGCAGGGCCTTGGCAGTGCGGTGCTGGTCCCCGGCATCGAGGCGGCCGCACTCGCCGGGTACCCGGTATTCCTGGAGACCTCCAGCGAGCGGAACGTGAAATTCTACGAGCGCCTCGGCTTTGAGGTCACAGCCGAGGTCGTTCTCCCCGACAACGGCCCCCGCACGTGGTGCATGCGCAAGGACCCCCGATAGAACTGCGGGGCTGCCGCGGCGCCAGCGCCCTCGGAACCCAAGCAACCCAAGCAACCCAAGCATAGGGACTACTCGACTCCGTCGCCCCCACCCGCCCCGCTCGTCATCGCCGAGCAGCCGTTGATCTCGGGACTGTAAAACGTTCGGTGTAACTCCCGATCATGGAAGATGCATCGATGACCAGCAACAACGTGACCGAGGTCGAAACCGTCGAGCCGTCTGACGCGGCGCCGTCGAAGTCTGTGGACGACCGGCTGATTGATGAGCTGGTGGGCCGGGCTCAGGCCGAGGGCCTTCAGCTGACCGGCGAGGGTGGGCTGCTCCAGCAGCTGACCAAGCGGCTCCTGGAGTCCGCCCTCGAGGGCGAGATCACCGACCACCTCGGCTATGAAAAGCACGTCACATGAACACGCTTGCATTCGATGCCCAGTCCTACAAGTGGACCCCAAAATGTTGGCCCGGCTCGACGAGATAGAAGATGACCTGATCACCCGTCGCCAAAGAGCAGAAGTAGAAGGGTGGCGAGGTGAGACCGAAGGAATCGATCTCACCCTGTCCTTCCTACGAGAGAAACGTTCCCACACCCAGCGTTTCACCTGCCGCGTCAATCTCGGCCTGCCCACCCTGCGTCAGCAGCGATAGGACCTTCAGCATCAGCTCTGCACCATCGAGCGGTGGTGCAGAGAATCACCCTCATGACCAGGCGCATCACCCACCGGCAGTCCCACCGCGCCGGCAAGCCGGCCTCTCGCGAACACACTTGGGACCGACCGCGGTCCTTACGGGGAACGCCGACCTCACCGTCAGGATTCCCCGGCTCTCCCACGGCTGGTCCGGTCTCGCATCGTTCCGCGCGGCGTGTATGGAAGGTGCGGGGTGGAGCCGTCCTTCCCGTTCACTCCTGCCTGCGGCGCAGGTCGTTGATCCGGGTGAGTACGTCCTCGACATGCGGGCGAACCCGGGTCTTCAGCTCATCGCTCCAAGTCTCGTCCTGGTAGTGGCAGGTGCGGTAGAGGTTCCGTGCGTGCTCCAGGACGGTGCGGTGTTCCGGGGACAGACGGGCGAGAGCCCAGTCGGCGGCGGCGTCCTTCGGTTTGATCTCGCCCGTGGCGAGGGTGGCCCAGATGCGTGCAAGGGTCAGCAGGACGTTGCGGGTGTCCTCATCCAGCTCGGTCAGGAGTTCGGGGATGCCCGCGACGCTAGCCCGGACAAGATCGGCGTGCGGCACAGGGGCGAGCACCTCGGCCGGACGCGGGCCGGTCAAGGGGCGATCACCCGACAAGGCCATTGTGAGCACCAGGGCCAGGTCCGGCATCGGGCCGGGCTGTGGAATGCCTCCCGCCTCATATTCTTCGCGCAGCCACTCGCCATAGAGGAAGTCCCCGGCCGGCGGGAACCTCCAGGGGCGGACCTCGGACTGGACAACGACGGTGAGTTCGACCGGCCGGACCGTGGACGTCAGGCCGGAGATCTCCAGCAGACCCTCCAACAGCGACCGCCGCTGACGGTTTCCCAGACTCCTGCGTGTGACGGCCAGGACGTCCAGGTCACTGGCCGGGGCGAGACCCCCGAGCACGGCGGACCCGTGGAGGTACATGCCGACAAGCTCCGGCCCCACTGCGTCGCGGACGAGTTCGACGGTCCGCTCAAGCTGATCCATTACATCAGTGTCGTACACGCGCGTTCGCTGCGACCCTGCCAGCCCCGGAGCGGGGCACACCGCCCCGAGGGGAGGTAAGCCCGACAGACAGCACGAACAGCCTTTGCATGAAATCCCGGCCCTGCATCGTGCGTGAGGTTCAGGAACAGGTTGTCAAGCAGGTGCGGACCGCATCCCGCATGCCCGCCTACCTTCAGCTGTTCCCGGTCCAGCGCGGTCAGGTCCAGGGTGTGCGGGAGGAAGACGACGACGTCGCTCCACTGACGCAGGAGCGGAGCCTGGTGTGGACGGCTCCCGGGGTGTATGCCGAGGGCCGCGAGGGCCTGGCAGCGGCCATCTCAACGCGCTGTCAGCCCGCAACAGGCATCCACTCACACGCTGCTGCGGCAAGAGCGGGCTGTGTGGACAGTGGTGGCCGTGAGATAGAAGGCGTCAGGACGTGTGGGGCTCGAAAAGTCGTCGCTGCAGGTCACGCGGCGTATCGATACTCGTTGATGATGCCGCCGAGGACCCTGGTGCGGAGCAGGCTTCGGTCGTCGAGGTCGTGCACGGTTGCGGGCTGCTCGGTCGTGCTGGGCGGTAGCTGTTGCCGGGATCGGTGCGGCCGGTGTCCGTTGTAGTGGTCCTGGTAGTCAGTCAGGACCTTCCTGGCGTGTTTCTCGCCCAGGATCAGGACGTGGTCGAGGGCCTCGCGGCGGATGGTGCCGATCACGCGTTCGCAATGCGCGTTCATGCGCGGTGCCCGGGGCGCGCTGAGCAGCACCTGAGTGTCCTCGGCGGTGAAGACGGCATCGAAGGCGTCGGTGTACTTGCTGTCGCGGTCGCGTAGCAGGAACCGTGGCCCGGCGCCCCGCTCGCCGAGGTCGGCAGCGATGTTCCGGGCCTGTTGTGCCGCCCACTGCGCGGTGGGGTGCGCGGTCACCCCGGTGAGGTGCAGTCTCCGGGTGCCGTGGGTCATCGACTACGCCGACGTCCCCCGCGACGACATCGCCCCCGTCCTCGCGGAACTCGTGCGCCAGCCCGGCATCCGCCGCCGCATCCTCGAACTCACCGCAGGACCCACCCCCATCGCGGACGCCGGTGCCTGCGCAGTTGCAGTTGCAGTTGCAGCTCCCGGTCGCAGGTTCCGTGGTGGCCGATGCCCGTCATGTCCCCCGTGAAGCCGGGGACGAGGTCGACCTCTTTCGGGGCGGCTTTGAGGTAGACGAGTGTGCGAAGCCGCGGCAGTGGCAGGCGGAGCGCAGGGATGGCTTCCATGTGCTGAGGCACACGTACACCTCGATCGTCCTTGAGGGTGGGGAGTCCGTGGTGACACTGGCCAGGTGGCTGGGGCACTCGTCTGCAACCATCACGCTGGACCACTATGCCCACTTCGTGCCGGAGGCGCGTTGCCCGATCGACAGTCTGCTCGATGGTCAGGCCAATGGAGGCATGGTTCCAAACTCCGCAGATTTTCCCCCGGCTCGTCCGTGAGCGCGCCATCTGCGCGTCTGCACGTGTTCAAGTGACAAGGATTCAGGGCATGCTCACTGCTTGTCTCAGTCTCCAGGGCACCTTCGTCATGAAGTTGTCTACCATGTCGCGCTGGCCTGGAGCGATGCAGCTTTATTCGCCTCTGACCAGCGCAGATGAATCTTTCAGGGTCTTTCAGGGGCGTGCAGTCTTATGTAGTCGATTCTCCCCAGACGCTCCCCAGCAGCGCTGATCCTCCCCAGATTCTCCCCAGGGAGGGCCGCCGTGACGGACGGCGGGAGATGAAACTTGGCGCCGTCGCAGGCACGCTGAGTGACTGTAGCGGGCGCTCAGCCGGCATCCCTGGGTTGATCTCGGTTCCAAGATCTCCGCCTGTGCGTACCCATCCCTTCGAAGGCGCTGCGCCCGGCCACTGATAGCGAGACGGCTGTCCGCCCTGGGCCGCACGGTCCCACCTGGCACAGGTTGTAGATCGTGTCTTGTGCGGTACAGGGTGGTCCAGGTGACGCGCGTAAGTGCAGGTCAGGCCCCTGTGGTCCATGAGCGTCTACGGCGTTGGTGATAGCCATGTGAGAGATGCGTACCCCCGTCGGCAGGTGCCGACGGGGGTTCTGCGTGTCGCGGCGGGTCTCTCTGCGGGGCGATCGATGTGGCCTGTCGGGTCGGGGCATCTACGTCCCTTCTGCTGGGGGCGGGCGTTGACGACGCTTCGGGTGCGTTCACTGAGGTTGCCGTCTGCGGATGGGGAGGACACTTAGGGCCATGACGGTGCCGTCGTCGTGAAAGGAGATCGGCCCGTTCCATCGGCCGGTTTTGTGGGTGTTGTGCGGGGTGGAGCGGCTTTGGAAGGCGGCTTGACGGTATTCCTCCACGCGGCCTTTCTTGGACGGGCCAGTCTACGAACCCAGGGGCGGCCGACCGCCGAGTGCCGCCGCGCACGACTCGGCGGCGGGGGAACCTCAGTGCTTGCCGCAGGCGCCTGGCGGGTGAAGTCGCTGACAGACTTCGGCGGCGCTGGGAGAGTGGTGCTCAGGGCCGCGATTTCGGGCTGGTCCGAGGATTCGCTGACGGGACCTCGGCGGTGCTGGGAGAATGTGGTCAGCGCCGCCGATTCGGAAAATTCTGGGTGGCGGTGGTCCGGACAGACGCCATATTGATCAGTCCCGTTGAGCTTCGCGGGAGGCCGGTTGGCCGCTCCTGCGGGAAGACCGGCGGGTGATTCTCCTGGTCATGAGCGTGATCGCTGCCCAAGTGATCAACGACTCCGAGTGCTGGACCAGCCGCTCGTAGTCTCTTTCGCAGGTCGAGCTCGGGTGGCCGGCCGAAGCCCTGGGCCCTGCCCCGTCGTTCGAATCGCAGGCGGCCGATGCCCGCTGGGAGATGATCGAGCCGGTCCTGACCGCGTGGCATTTCGAGCGCCGCGTGCGCGGTGAACTCCATACCGGTGCCCCCTTGTGCGACGGCGGTGCGCTGTCCACGGACGCCCCTCCCGGCGCGACCAACCAGAAGATCAGCCAGGCCGCTCGGTCAACGTGACAGCCCCGTCCGGGGTGTTGAGCTGTTGTCGTGGTCTCGATGCAAGGCCGTGGACGATCCGTTGCTGGGGATGGCCGCACCGGGATTGGGGGGAAAGCCGTAGTGAGTGGGGGCTACTGCTGCACATAGCGTCTACGGGGTGAGACATATACGGAACGGGGCGAAGAGATCCCCTTCGACAGGCACCGACCGGCCCGGTGTGCAGCGGTGTCGGCTGTCCCGCCGGGCGTGGTGGCGGTTGCCGTGCCCACGACGGACGCGGCACGTACGACCGGCACTTCCGATGACAACACCCAGCACCCAAGGAAACTTCGTGATCACCTCCAGCCCCGCCGTGCGCCGCCCCTCTGCGGTGGGCCTCGCCCTCGCCGCCTGCCTCGGCGCGGCCCCCACCGCCACGGCCGCGCCGGCCCCCACCATGTCGAAGTCCGAAGCCCGGCTCGACCGTTATTACGATCAGCGCCTGGGCTGGGGCAACTGCGCCAAGAGCTCGGGCGACACCATGGGCCGTGATCTGGACAAGGCCGGCGTGCAGTGCGCGGACGTCACCGTGCCGCTCGACTACGCCGACCTCCGGGGCCGTACGATCACCGTCGCGATATCCCGGCTCAAGGCCACTGACACCCGCCACCGCATCGGCTCGATCCTGCTCAACAACGGCGGCCCCGGCGGCACCGCCCTCGAATCCCCGCCGGAATTCCACGCGTGGATGAAGAAGGTTGGCCCGCGTTACGACATCGTCGGCTTCGACCCGCGCTTCGTCGGCCGCAGCACCCCGCTGGACTGCGGTTTGCCCGTCGGCACCAATCTCTTCTCGGCCGGTCACAGCCGGGCGAGCTTCGAGCGCCAGGTCACCCTCCAGAAGGACCTGGCCGACAAGTGCCGGGCCACCAACGCCTCCGTACTGCCGCACGTCACCACCCGCAACACGGCCCGCGACATGGACGTCATCCGCGGCGCGCTCGACGAGAAGAAGATCTCCTACTTCGGCTACTCGTACGGCACCTACCTGGGCACCGTCTACACCCAGATGTTCCCCGGCCGCACCGACCGCATGGTCCTGGACGGCGCCATCGACCCACGCAAGTTCGGCCCCCGGCTGCTCCGGGAGGCCGTCGGTGAGAACGAGCAGGCGCTCGCCGACTGGGCCTCCTGGGCTGCCGCCCGCAATGACACTTACGGCCTCGGCCGCACCCGCGCCCAGGTTCTCGCCACCATCGACCGCGTCATCAGGGCATCCGCGCGCGCACCGCTGACCGTCGGCAGCGCCCCGGATGCCTTCCAACTTGACGACACCAAGACCCCGTTCCTCCTGCTCGCCGGCCTCGACAGCGACACCGACGCGTCCCGCGCGGCACTCGGCGAGCAGGTGTCCGTGCTGAACGAGGCCGCGGCCGGGCAGCCGACCCGGCTGTCACCGCAGTTCGCCGGGCTGCTGCGGTTCGCGCTGACCGGCGAGCAGTCACACCACGGCAGTGTGCAGTCCGCGGTCATCTGCGGGGACGTGGCCGCCCCGCGCGACCCCGAGGTCTACTGGCGGGCCATCGAGCGCAGCCGCGCCGCGTACCCGCGCTTCGGCGCGCTGGCCAACAACATCGGCCCGTGCGCCTTTTGGGACCGGCCCCGCGAGAAGCCCACCCAGGTGAAGCACGACGCCAAGGCACTGATCGTGTCCGCCACCGGCGACACGCGCACCACCCACAAGGGTGCCGTTGCCCTGCACGGCCTGCTGCCGAGCTCCAAGCTGATCACCCTCAAGGGTGCGAACCGGCACGCGATCTACGGGCTGTACGAGAACGCCTGCGTCGACAACAAGGTCAACCAGTACCTGGCCACCGGCCGGCTACCCGCCAACGACCGGACCTGCTCCAAGCAAGCCGGGCTTCAGCCCAGGTGAGCGCACATTCCTTGATCAAGAACTTCCCTCAGGAGGAGCCACCCATCTTGAGGGGGGAGGTTCGGCAGGAACGGCCCGCCCCGCACACCGGCTGTTTCGCGCGGGGCGGGCCCGCGAGTGACGTTCTGACCCAGTGTCCGGGTTCGGGGGCCCCGCGGCAGTCCAGTGCGGAGTTCCGGTCCGACGCGATTGCGTCGTGGCGGGCTTCGGCTGGCAGGCGGACGCTCAAGGTCGTCGCGGCTGATCTGAACGCCGACCCCGAGACGCTGCGGACCTGGGTGCGTGATGCCGACGTCGTCCAGTCGCCGCCGGCGCGTCGCAGGACACCGAGTCTTGATCAAACCCGGACGGTTCAGTGGTCGCGGTGCTCCCCGGCTGGTTCGGGAGTGCTGGCCGATACCGAGGTCCGGATGCTGCGTGAGCGGTTCGGGGGTGGGGACGGATGACGGCGGGCCAGACGCTGGCGAAGGGCGGCACCCCGCCGAGGGGATGCCGCCCTTGGGTTGCGCCGGTTCCGCTCAGGCGGCGCGGCGGGTCTTGCGGCGGCGTACTGCGACGGCGGTGCCGCCACCAGCGACGATCAGCGCGGCGGCTGCACCAGTGATCGCCGCGGTGTTGATGCTGATCGACGCCCCCATCGGCGCGGACAACGTCTTCGTCGTCGTCAAATCCGACGAAGACGCCTCACCGGCGCGCTTGACGCAAGTCTGATTCTTCGTCGGCAGTTTTCCGGTAGCCAGGTACCTGTTGACCTCGTCGTCCACGCAGGCGTTGCCGTAGCGGCCGAAGAGGGCGTGCCGGTTGGCGCCCTTGAGGGTGAGCAGCTTGGAGCCGGGCAGTTGCTCGTGCAGGGTCACGCTGCTCTTGTAGGTGGTGCGGGGGTCGCCGGTGGCTGCCACGATCAGTACCGGGGCGTCGCGGCGGACCTGGGTGGGTTCCTCGCGGGGGCGGTCCCAGAAGGCGCAGGGGCCGATGTTGTTGGTCATTGGTCCGAACACCGGGTGCGCGGCCCGGCTGCGTTCGATGTCGCGCCAGTAGACCTCGGGGTCGCGCGGGGCGGCCACGTCCCCGCAGAGGACCGCGGCCTGGACTCCGGACGGTTCGGCCGCGCCGTGCAGTAGGTACCGGAGTGTCGCGGCGAACTCCGGCGAGAGCGGCGTCGGCGCCGTGCCCCGTGCGGCCCTGCTCAGCACGGCCAGCTGCTCGGCGAGGAACGTCCGGGTCGGGTCGGTGTCGTCCCCGATGCTGGAGTAGAGGAGGACCGGCACCTGGGTGTCGTCGATCCGGAAGGTGTCCGAGCCGGTGCCGACGGTCAGCGGGCCGCTGGCGGACGCCTTGAGGACGCGGTCGACGGTGGTGAGCACTTGGGCGCGGGTGCGGCCGAGGCCGTATTGGGCGTCGCGGTCCGCCGCCCACGCGGCCCAGGCGGACAGCGCCTTCTCGCTCGCGCGCTCGGTGCCCTTCGTCAGGCGGGGGCCGTAGTCGGCGGGGGCGACCGCGCCGTCGAGCACGACGCGGTCGTAGCGGCCGGGGAACATCTGGGTGTAAACCGTGCCCAGGTAGGTGCCGTACGAGTAGCCGAGGTAGGAGATCTTCCGCTCGCCGAGCGCGCCGCGGACGACATCCATGTCACGGGCCGTGTTGCGGGTACTGATGTACGGCAGCACTGAGGCGTCGTGGGTGCGGCACTTCTTGGCAAGGCTCTTCTGCAGGGCGACCTGTCGGTCGAAGCCTGCCCGGCTGGTGCCGGCCGAGAACCAGGACGTGCCGACGGGCCAGCCGCAGTCCAGTGGGGTGCTGCGGCCGACGAAGCGTGGGTCGAAGCCGACGATGTCGTAGCGCGCGCCGACGTCCTTCATCGCCTTGCGGGCGTCCGGCGGCGACTGGACTGAAGGTCCGCCTGGCCCGCCGTTGTTCAGCAGGATCGATCCGATGCGGTGGTGGGTGTCAGTGGCCTTGAGCCGGGATATCGCGAGGGTGATCGTGCGCCCTGCGGGGTGGGCGTAGTCGAGCGGCACGGTGACGTCCGCGCACTGCACTCCGGCCTTGTCCAGATCGCGGCCCGTCGTGTCGATGGGGCCCGTGACGCAGCTGCCCCAGGCGAGGTGTTGCCGGTAGTACTGGTCGAGCCCGGCTCCGGTGCCGTTCTTGGCGGGGGCCTCTGAAGCTGAGGCCAGGGCGGGGGAAGTGATGAAGCAGGCGGCGAGGGTGAGGCTCGCGACGGAGGCGCGCCGCGCGGTGGGGCTGAGGATGGTCACGGGTTTCCTTGGGTGGGTGGGTTGGTGGGTCGGTGGCGCGGAACGCGGTGTCCAGGGCGGCGCGGAAGCCGGCTTCGGCTCGGTGCCAGGCACCTCGTTGCTGTGGACCTAGAAGTCCGATGAAGATCTTGTTTTGACTGCCTGATTCAACCGCTTCGCCGCTAAATATCGATCGGGGCAAACCTGCCTGGGCCGGGCGCGATTTCAAGATTTCCAGTGGGCTTCTAGGGTGTTTCTGACGGCTCTTGAAACATCTGGTGTCTGTCACGGGTGCGCACGCTCAACCATGCGAGGCCACGCCGGACAGATGAGGTGCTCACGGGTCACCTGAGCCGTTCGGTCAGTCCGCCATCATGACCCGGTCGGGTTCCGGGGCAGGTGCGTTCGCACGGTGCTGCGGGTGGCCGCCCTTGGTGGGCCGTGGGCGGACCGGCCACCAGACGCTCCGTCCGAGGAGTGCGGTAAGGGCGGGGACCAGCACCAGCGAGAGGACGAGCGCGGAGAGCAGGATTCCGAGCGTCATTGCGAAGGCGATCTGCTCGTTGCCCGGGGTCGTGGCGAGGGTGGCGAAGGAGCCGGCAAGGACCAGGCCTGCGGTCGCGATGGCCGGTGTCGTGTGCTGCACCGCGCGGGCCACGGCGGCGCGGGCCGGGCCCGGTCGCTGCATTTCCTCCCGGATCCGGTCGCTGATCAGGATGTTGTAGTCGGTGCCCAGTGCCACGACGAACAGAAACAGCACGAGCGGGAGGGAGAAGTTGACGCCCGGCTTGCCGAGGACGTGCTGGAAGAGCAGGGTGTCGGCGCCGAGGGTGGCGGCGAAGCCGAGCCCGACGGAGAGCATCAGGATCACCGGTGCGAGTAGGCTGCGCAGGAGCAGCAGGAGGATCAGAGCGATCAGTGCGGCCGCGACCGGGAAAACGATCTTCAGGTCGTGGTCGACGGCGGTGGAGATGTCGGCGTAGATCGCCGCCGTTCCGCCCACGTGTGCCGTCGTTCCGGCGGGTGTGTGCTGGGCGACCGCTGCCCGCACGGGTCCGGAGGCCAGGTCGCGGGCCTGCTGGCTCTGCGGGTCCGCGGTCGGGTAGAGGTCGATCCGGGCGGCGCGGTGGTCCTTGTTCAGGACGGTCCGTGCGGCCTGGCCCACGCCCTTGACCTGGGTGAGAGCACGGGAGAGGCCGTCGAGCCGGCCTGCGGTGAGGGTGCCGCCGTCAGTAGCGGTGACGAAGACGCTCGTCGGGTCCGACACTCCGGCCGGCAGCGCACGGGATATCTCGGTCGCGGTGGCCGCCGCAGGGGTCTTGGCAGCGGCGTTGCCCTGGCCGTAGTCCATGCGGATCCCGATCAGCCCGGCGGCCAGCGCGGCAAGCAGGGCGACGGAGGCGAACGTCATCGTCATCGGTCGTCGTGCGACCCGCGCCCCGAAGCGGGCGGCACGGCCCTCGTCGGGCTCGTGGCCAAGGGCCTTGGAGGGCCAGAACATCTTGCGCCCGGCGGCCGCGAGCAGCGCCGGCAGCAGGGTGAGGCTGCCGAGCAGCATCACCAGGACCGCGACGGCGATGGCGGGGCCCAGCGAGCGGAACTGGCCGAAGGTCGCCACGCCCAGCGTGGCGAACCCGGCCACGATGGTCAGCGCCGCCGAGGTGATCGCGGTGCCCACCCGTCCCGAGACCTGCCCGGCCGCCTCGCGGGCGGACTGCTCCGGCCGGGCGCGCAGTTGCTCGCGGAAGCGGAACAGCAGGAACAGCAGGTAGTCGATGCCGATGCCGAGCAGGACCACGCTGATCAGATCAGGGGTGCCCGCGTCGAGCTTGCGCCCGGTGAGTATCGCGGCACCCGCGACGGCTCCCCCCGCCACGCCAATGATCATGGCGACCGCGACCAGCGGCAGCAGGGCCGCCAGCACGCTGCGGAACACCAGCACGTTGATCAGCAGGATGAGCCCCATGAGGAGGGCGCCCCCGACCTTCGCGGCGATCTCGTGGGAATCGGTGGTGTCGACGGTGTCGGCGAGACTTCCGGTGAAGCCGGTGCGCATCCCCGCCTCGGAGAACTGCGTCCGGGCGGCGTCCCGGAAGGCCCGGTAGACGCCCTGGACCCCCTTGTCCGTACGGTTCCCGATCAGCTCGACGGAGAGCAGTTCGAAACTCCGGTCGGGTGCCACCATCGCCGGGGCGATCCGGGGCGTCTGGGAGCGGTCCGGGACCAGGAATTTCGGTCTGTCGTCCTCCCTGGGCATGATCACCCGGCGCTGCGCCAGCTTCGCCGCCTCGGCCTCGACCCGCTTCTGGTCGGCGGCGCCGAGAGCCTTGCCGTCGGACCGGGCGACCAGCATCGTCACGGTGGTGGCGTCGGGGTTCACCCCGAACTGTTCCTCGGCGATCTCCAGGGCCGCGGCCGAGTCGTAGCTCTTGGGCAGGAAATCCCCGGTCTGGTTCTGGGTGACGCGGCCGATCAGTGTCGGGGCCAGGGCGCTCAGCACGACACCCAGCACCGCCCAGAGGGCGATGACTTTCCACGGGTGTCTGGTGGAGTATCCGGTCAGGGCGCGGATCACGATGTCCTCCGGCGGACGGACTTGCATGCGGACGTCTGCCGGGGGCTCCCGGCCGGTATCCAGACCATCACCCCGAGGGGCCGGGAAGCGTCCTGGCAGCGGATGATCCGGGCCGGGGCCCTGGGTCCTGCCCCGGCCGGGGACCAGGACCCAGGTCCTGGTCCCCATCCTGGTCGCGGGCCGCGAGCTGCCGCCGACGGTGCTGCCGCTGCAGCTGCTGTGCAACTCTGTACCGGAGGCCGTAAGGCCGGACACAGGGAGAACAGACACGCGGGGCCCGCCCGCGCGTCCGTACGGCTGACGTATCGCCAGGATCGGGTCACCGTCGAAGTGCGGGACGACGGTGGGAGCACACCGCCGCAGGAGGGGGCGTCGTCGGTGGGATCAGGCGGTTACGGCCTGATCGGCATGCGCGAGCGCGTCGCCCTGCACGGCGGCACCCTCGCCGTCGGCCCGCAGGCCGACGGTGGGTTCGCGGTGGTGGCCGACCTGCCGCTGACCACGGACGAGGCGGCCGAAGCAGCCGTCCAGCACGAGGGGGCACACCGATGACCGGGACCCGGCCGAACACACCGAGGATCAGAGTGCTGATCGCGGACGACCAGCCGCTGGTCCGGCGCGGCCTGTCGCTGATCCTCTCCCCCGACCCGTCCTTCGAGGTCGTGGGAGAGGCCGAGGACGGCGCACAGGCTGTCGCCCTCGCCCGCCGGCTGCGCCCCGACGTCGTGGTGATGGACATCCGGATGCCCGTCCTCGACGGTGTCGGCGCGACCGGGGAACTCGCCGCCACCGTGCCCGGCTGCCGGGTCCTGGCCCTCAGCACCTTCGACATGGACGAGTACGTCGTGGGCGCCCTGCGCGCCGGAGCCTGCGGGTTCCTGCCCAAGGACAGCTCGCCGGAGGACCTGAGCGCGGCGATCCGCACCGTCCACGCAGGCGAGGCCGTCGTCGCGCCGCGTCTGCTCACCCGGCTGATCTCCACCTACGTACGTGCCCCTCACAGCGCGTCGCAGCCACTCCCCACCGACCTGGGCGAACTCACACCCCGGGAGGTCGAGGTGTGGCGTCTGATGGCCACCGGTCTCGACAACGCCGAGATCGCCCACGACCTGCACATCAGCGTCTCCACGGTCAAGAACTACATCACCAGCATCTTCGGCAAGCTCGACGTCCGTGACCGCGCCCAGGCGGTCATCGCAGCCTACGAATCGGGGCTGGTCACCGCCCGCGCGGCAACCGGCAACCCGCGCGGCGACGGAAACACCGCATAGCCGGGCCGACCGGTGCGCTCACTGCCTGCACAGGGTGGTGTCGAGGAGGGCCGGGCCATCGGCAGGGCCTCCCGAAACTCCTACGCGGCCGATTTCTCCCGCCGCGAGGGCGGGTAACTCCCCAAGTTCCCATAGCCGGGCCTGCCCCGGCGGACGGCCGACAACTCCGGCGCGGTGGAGGTCTCGTGGGCTGCCGTCTGGCGCCCGATCGCCCTCGGAGTGCGCGGCGCCGACGCGGGAATCCGCGGCGATGACGCTGCGGGCGCGTGACGAGCAGGGGCCGCCGATCCCGTGCCGCGCCGAGTGATTGTGCGGACGCGGTGACGGCAGCGCCCGCTTCCAAGGCGCAGCGACCGCGCCGACCGGCGACGCGAGCCCGTCGGCCGGCCCCGGTCCGGGACCTCTTGAGTCCATCTGGATGCCGTCCACCGCGTGGGTGTGCCGGGTGTACGGGCCGAGGTGCGCGAGGCCGGCCGGATATGACGCGGCGCGTCCGGGATCGCCGATGCGGATTCCTCAGGGAAGCCGCAGCACCAGCCCATCGACGACGCGCTGACGGCTGTGTACCGGGAAGCGACGCGCGGCAGATGAACGGCCCGGGTGAAGAGTGGCGCGCAGGACCCGGGCTCCGACCAGCGGGGTCAGAGCGCCGCGTGCTCGGCGGCGTACTCGGCGGCGGCGCCCGGTCCCGGGGGGTAGCCCTACCTGGAGCCCGCCGGGTAGCGGGATCGTCCGGGGCGGTCGCATCCGGAAATACTGGTTCCGGCACATACCGCTGTTTCCCATTGTTTGTAGAGGAGTTGGCTCGTGCGCGAGCAGGCATGGCAGAGGGTTCGTTCTTCCGGGCAGCGGCGGGGCCGCCGGCGCGGAGCCGCGGCCGCAATGGTCGTGGGCGTCTTGACGGTGGGTGTACTGGCATCGCCCGCGGCGTCCGCCGCCCCCGGGCCGGACACCGTCCAGCAGGGCCTGAACGCACTGCTGCACTCCGATGGCCTGCCCGCCGCGCTGGCGAGCGTCACGGACCGTGCGGGGCATACCGGTACCTACACCGCAGGAGTCGGCGATCTGGCCACCGGCTCGAAGGTGCCCAGGGACGGGCAGGTGCGGATCGGCAGCAACACCAAGACGTTCACCGCGGTGGTCGTGCTGCAACTGGTCGGCGAAGGGAAGATCCGCCTCGACGCACCGGTCGACGCCTATCTGCCGGGGCTGGTACACGGGGAGGGCATCGACGGACGCCGCATTACTGTCCGTCAGCTCCTCCAGCACACCAGCGGACTCCCCAATTACAGCAACTACCTCGGCGACGACGTCCGGTATTTCGCCCCCCGCGAGCTTCTCGGCATCGCTCTCCAGCACAAGGCCGACTTCGACCCCGGGGAGGGCTGGAAGTACAGCAACACGAACTACGTGCTGGCCGGGCTGATCGTCGAGAAGGTCACCCGCCACACTCTCGCCAGTGAGATGGACCGGCGCATCATCAAGCGTATCGGTCTGCACCACACCTACTTCCCGGCCCCGGGCGACGCCACCATCCGTGAGGCCCACCCCAAGGGCTACTACCGGGTTTCGGCCGACGCGCCGTTGGTCGATGTCACGGAGATCGACCCTTCCTGGGGGTGGGCCGCAGGTCAGTTGGTCTCCACCGACTCCGATCTCAACCGGTTCTTCACCGCGCTCCTGTCCGGCGACCTCCTCCAGGAAGCCCAGCTCACCCAGATGCGCACCGGCACCGAACCCGCCGACGCCACTTTCGGCCCCGGCGCACGCTACGGACTGGGGCTCGTGAGCAAACCACTGCCGTGCGGCGGCCTCTACTGGGGCCATAGCGGCAGCTTCCCGGGTTACGAGACCAGGGGAGGCGCCACCGACGACGGCCGCGCCGCCAACGTCGCAGTCACCATGCAGCTGTCCGACGAGGCGGCCAGGAAGCGTGTCGACCATGTCGTGAACAGGGCCCTGTGCCGCTGAGCCACGCCTGACAGCGCTCCTGCGGCCACGCCTGACAGCGGTCCGCCCGCACCGGCCGGGGGCGCTCCAGGACAGTGCCGTTACCCGCGCAGGATCTTGGCGGTCTCGTTCAAGGTCGACGCAGCCCGCAATCTGCGGGAGCGAGTCCGCCGACGCTCCGGTCCGCGGTTCGCGTCCCGGTTCGACAGCTTCACCTTCCACGCTTTCGCCAAGCGCGTGATCGACAATTACCGCCCCGCACTGACCGGAATCAACGCCCTCAGACCTGACTACCGGATCGATCCCAACGACCGGATCCGCGGCGAGCAGATCACGTTCAAAGACCTCGTGCCCCTGGCGTTGGAGATCGTTGAGACCAACGCCTACGCCCGAGGAGGCATCCGCCAGACATACAGCCATGTCTTCCTCGACGAGGTCCAAGACTGCACCGGGCAGCAGTACCAGCTGATCAAGGCGGCATTCGGCGGTACGACGGCTGTCCTGACCGCGGTCGGCGACACTAAGCAGCGCATCATGGCCTGGGCTGGCGCCCTGGACGGGGTCATGCACACCTTCGCCGACGACTTCTCGGCCCACCCGCTTCCTCTATACCAGAACTTCCGCTCCGCACCCCGGCTGCGGCGGATGCAGAACCGGATGATCGCTCGGATGGACCCCGCGGCGGTCAGCCCCGACGACGAGTTGATCGGAGACGGCGGCGTCATCGAGGTGCTCGGCTTCAACACCGAGCACGACGAGGCGCGGGACCTCGCGGCGCTCATCGATGGCTGGCTCCGCGAGGGTACGGCCCCAAGCGAGATCGCCATCCTCGTCCGCCAGCTGCCGCACCTGGTCGCGGCGGCGCTTGGCAGTGAACTCGCAGACCGCGGCATTGCCTGTTCGTCCGACGCGGCCGACGGCATCGCAACACCGGCCGGCTCCTCGACGGACTCGTGCTCGATCGTCGTCTCGCTCACTTGGCGTCTCTCCTTGATCAGCAGATCCGCCGTTGATTAGACACTCCCTTTCCAGGGGATTGACAGGGCGAGATTCTTAAACTCCACGCCGAAGGCGGGTTCCGCGTCGTGCCAACCGTCCGGTTCACGGGGCCGCAACACCGCGTCTATCCGTGTCTCTTCGCCGGTCCAGCAGCGTCCTGGCACCTGTTCCTCGATGTGGAACCACTGGTCCAGTTTGCTAAGAGCTCGTAACACGATCTTGTTGAAGTGTGCTGGTGGGGCGTAACCGGTGTGACGATTCGGCCGTTCGGTGGGGTGTGGGTACTCGACCGTGGATCGTGGACGATGAGTTGTGGGCGCTGATCGAGCCGTTACTGCCTCCGTGGCCGGAGCGGTCCCCGGGGCCACGACCGGTGGCGGACCGGCTCTGCCTCCAGGGTGTCCTGTTCGTCCTCTATAACGACATAGCCTGGCAACTCCTGCCCGCAGAGCTGGGGTTCGGCTCGGGCCAGACCTGCTGGCGCCTGTGGGGCTCGAAAAGTCGTCGTTGCAGGTCACGCGGCGTATCGATACTCGTTGATGATGCCGCCGAGGACCCTGGTGCGGAGCAGGCTTCGGTCGTCGAGGTCGTGCACGGTTGCGGGCTGCTCGGTCGTGCTGGGCGGTAGCTGTTGCCGGGATCGGTGCGGCCGGTGTCCGTTGTAGTGGTCCTGGTAGTCAGTCAGGACCTTCCTGGCGTGTTTCTCGCCCAGGATCAGGACGTGGTCGAGGGCCTCGCGGCGGATGGTGCCGATCACGCGTTCGCAATGCGCGTTCATGCGCGGTGCCCGGGGCGCGCTGAGCAGCACCTGAGTGTCCTCGGCGGTGAAGACGGCATCGAAGGCGGTGGTGTACTTGCTGTCGCGGTCGCGTAGCAGGAACCGGGGCCCGGCGCCCCGCTTGCCGAGGTCGGCGGCGATGTTCCGGGCCTGTTGTGCCGCCCACTGCGCGGTGGGGTGCGCGGTCACCCCGGTGAGGTGCAGTCTCCGGGTGCCGTGCTCGATGAACGCCATCGCGTACAGGCGCTTGCCCCAGGCCGTGTCGATAGGGAAGAAGTCCGCGGCAAGGATCCCCTGAGCCTGCGCCGTGATCCGTCGCGCCAGGTGGGGCCGGAGCGGCGCGGGGCCGGGTCGATGCCTGCTGCGTGCAGGATCTCCCAGACCGTGGAGGCCGCGATGGGGTGCCCGAGTCGGGCCGGTTCGCCCTGGATGCGGCGGTGGCCCCAGCGGGGATTTTCATCGGCCAGGCGCAGCACGAGACTCTTGAGTGCGGCCGCCGTCGGCGGCCGTCCGGTGCGGGAGCCGTCGGCGGAGTAGTCCCACTTCCTGGCGATCAGTTTGCGGTGCCAGGCCAGCAAAGTGCCGGGGGTGACGGGGAAGACGGCGGCCCAGCGGCCACGCGGTATCAGCGAGCTGAGGGCGGCGAGCCAGAATCGGTCGGCCGGCTCATAGCGCACCCTGCCCTCCGCATGCCTGCGCAGGATGGCATTCTCGTGCCGCAGCACCAGCAGTTCGGCATCCTTGGCGGAGTCTCGACGCAGTAGGACCGCGGGGACGGACAACAGCGCGCGGGCGGTGCGGTAGAGCAGGGACACGATCATCAGGGCAGCATTACAAGTCCCCACCGACGACCCTGGAGGCGGGTGCTGACCAGCAGCGATGACTTTACGAGCCCCACAGGGTCTCGCTTTGGCCGGCCGTGCCGGAGCCCGGGACTCAAGCCACTCGATCCCTTCCCCGAACGGGCGGCACCGTGGACAGCCGTTTGCGTAACCTGCAGCTCGGTCAGCCGTGTGCGGTACCCCAAAGTGAGGGCGAGCGCCGGCCGCCGCATCTGTCTCCGCGACGCGGCCTGACACCTCACAACAGCCCCCTTGACCGCGCCCCGTACGAAGCGCTCGTCACCGCCGTCCTCGCGTGGAAGGACTCGCACCTCGAACCCCGCAACTGGTACCCAGGCGGCCGGCAGCGGCGGCTCGCGACGGCCCCGCAGGCCGCGGCCTCGGCCGGGTGCCGGTCCCCGTCCGCGCCTGCGCGGGGACGCTCCGCCCGGCGACGCCGTGTGACCCGCCTAGGGATGGCCTCCGTTTGACAGAGCTCAGGGCGACATAGTTACTTAAAGTGCCAAATTAGTTACTTTGTGTGATCGATGGTGATCGTGCCGTCCCCCTACGAATCTGCCGCTGCCCTCCACCCCACGCGAGGAGCCCCACCGTGACCACGACCCCCACCCGTCCCACCGCCGTCCCGTCCATCGAGCAGCTGCCCCAGCCGGAGCTGCGCGGGTCCACCGACATCCAGGGCAACATCCTGGCCGCGTTCAACAAGGACTTCATGGACTTCCGCTACCTGCGCTTCCCGGACGCCGCCAAGGGCCGCGGCTGGCTCTCCGCGATCCTCAACACCGTCGCCACAACCAACGAGACGGAAGACTTCAACGAGCAGTTCTCGCTGGCCCGCCGGGCCTTCGGTCGCGACCCGTCGATCACCACCGTCCGCTGCGGGGTCTCCCTCACCTTCGAGGGCCTCGTGACGATCGCCAACAAACCCGATCAGATCAAGAAGGACCTCAGCACCTTCACGTCGTTCTGCGCGGGCGCGGCCGCACGGGCCAAGGACCTCGGGGACACCGGCGAGAGCGCCCCCAAGGCCTGGTTGTTCGGGGCCGGCACCGGCGACAAGGCCGTGCACGCGGTCCTCATCGTCGCTGCGGACACCGAGGCGCTGCTGAAGGAGAAGCTGAAGAACCTCGACACGGTCGAGCAGACCCACCAGATCACGCGCGTCCATGCGGACGAGGGCCGCACCCTGAAGGGCGATCTGAAGGGTCACGAGCACTTCGGCTACAAGGACGGCATCTCCCAGCCCGGCGTCAAGGACTTCCACCGCGAGGACGCCAGTCGCGAGGGCTTCCGCGACAACCACGCCGGGACCGAGCTGATCGAACCCGGCGAGTTCGTCTTCGGCTACAAGAGCGAACAGGGCGACCGGAAGGCGCCGGCGTGGATGAAGAACGGCTCCCTCCAAGTGGTGCGCCGCCTTCGCCAGGATGTCGCCGGCTGGAACAAGGCCGTGGTGGACGGCGCCAAGAACTTCACCGGCAACATGGACGCCAGCCGGCTCGGTGCCTGTCTGGTCGGCCGGGCCAAGGACGGCACACCGCTCGCCCCGCCGTGCAGCGCCGTGACCGGCCTCGGCTCGGACCGGAACGGTTTCGACTACGCGAACGACCCCATCGGCCGGCACACCCCCTGGGCCGCGCACATCCGCCGCACCCATCCGCGTGCCTTCGACGGAATCGTCGACAAGAAGCCGAAGAGCCACCGTCTGATGCGCCGCGGCATTCCGTACGGCCCTGAGTTCAAAGGCGGCCCGGACGACGGCAAGGACCGCGGGTTGATGTTCGTCTGCTACGGCACCTCGCTGGAAGAGCAGTTCGAACTGGTCCAGCGGCACTGGTCCAACGACGACGCGTTCACCCCCGGGGAAAGCCAGTCAGACGAGGTGGTCGCCAACGGCTTCGACAAGGTCACCGGCCTCGCCGGCAAGGCCTCGATCGAGCTCGCGGACGGCACCTTCGGCACGGTCGACATGAAGCGCTTCGTCCGCACCGCGGGCGCGCTCTACGCCTTCACCCCCTCGATCAGCACGCTGCGGCTGCTCGCCGAGGGCGAGGACCTTCCCAACAAGTCAATCGGCTCCTGAGCGGCGAGGAGAAGCCATGAACGAGAGACCCACCGTCGAGGGCACGCTCAACGACCGCGCCCGCCAGCAGACTTGCTGGCAGCTGGCCCGCGAGCTGCTGCTGGTCGGTCCGGACGACAAGGACCTGAAGCTTCGCTACCTCGACGTCCTGATCAAGGAGGGCATCCCGGAGACCGACGAGCCCAAGGACGTGCTGATCGTCGGCGCCGGGATCGCTGGTCTGGTTGCCGGGAAGCTGCTCAAGGACGCCGGGCACAACGTCACCATCCTGGAGGCCAACGCCAACCGGGTCGGCGGGCGGATCAAGACCTTCCGCTCCACCGATGACGAGCAGGACGGCCCGTTCTACGACCCGGTGCAGTACGGGGAGGCCGGAGCGATGCGGCTGCCCAGCTTCCACCCGCTCACCCTGGCCCTGGTCGACACACTCGGCCTGAAACGGCAGCTGTTCTGCAACGTCGACGTCGATCCCGACACCGGCAACCAGAACACGCCCGTCCCGCCGGTGGTCTACGAGTCCTTTGAGGACGGCAAGGTCTGGAAGTACGGCGAGGACAGCCCGGACTTCCGCGAGCCGGTCAAGCGCTTCAACAGCTGGATCCGCACCAACCGGATCCAGGCCCGCCGCAGCGAGTACGCCGCCGACCCGAGCAGCGTCAACGAGGGCTTCCACCTCACCGGCGACGAGGTGCGGATCACAGCCGGCGAGATGGTCAACCAGGCGCTGGAGCCGGTCCGCGACTACTACTCGTACATCGAGAACGGCAAGCGGGTGCGCAAGCCGTTCGCCGAGTGGCTGGACGGCTGGGCCCGGGTGATCCGCGACTTCGACGACTACTCGATGGGCCGCTTCCTGCGCGAGTACGCGGGTTTCAGTGACGAGGCCATCGAGGCGATCGGCACGATCGAGAACATGACGTCGCGGCTGCACCTGTCCTTCTTCCACACCTTCCTGGGCCGCAGCGACATCAACCCGGACGCCACCTACTGGGAGATCGAGGGCGGCAGCTGGCAGCTGCCCTACGCCCTCGCCGATGAGCTCCAGGACGAGCTCGAAATGGGCGAGCGGATGATCCGGATGGAGTACTGGGACCCGCGCCGCGACGGCGGGGCCGGCCAAGACGTCGGGCCGAACGGGCCCCAGGTCGCCGTCCACACCGTTCCCGAGGGCGACCCAGAGGCCGAACCCACGGTATGGAAGGGCGACTTCGCGATCGTCACCGTCCCGTTCTCCGCGCTGCGGTTCGTCCAGGTCTCGCCCCCGTACTCGTACAAGAAGCGCCGGGCGATCATCGAGACACACTACGACCAGGCCACCAAAGTGCTGCTGGAGTTCTCCCGCCGGTGGTGGGAGTTCACCGAGGCAGACTGGAAGGACGAACTCGACTCCATCGAGCCCGGCCTGTACGAGTACTACCAGCGGACCGGCGAGGAGGACGCCGAAGCGGCCGCGCTGGCCGCCCACAACGGGCACCGGCCACCGCCCAATCTACCGAGGGTACTGCTCGGCGCCCACCGGAGCGTGGACTCCAGCCGGATCAGCCAGGAGCAGTTGGAGGTCTTCCAGCACACTCCGCTGCGCCGGGCGATCGTGCGCCCCGCCACCAACTGCTTCGGCGGCGGTTCGACCACCGACAACCCGAACCGCTTCATGTACTACCCCTCGCACCCGGTGCCCGACAGCGACGGCGGCGGCGTGGTGCTGGCCAGCTACAGCTGGTCGGACGACGCGGTGCGCTGGGACTCGATGGCCGACGCCGAGCGGTACGTGTACGCGCTGCGCAACCTCCAGTCGGTGCACGGCCGGCGGATCGAGGTGTTCTACACCGGCTACGGCCAGACCCAGAGCTGGCTGCGCGACCCGTACGCCTTCGGCGAGGCGGCGGTGTACACCCCGCACCAGATGACCAGCTTCCACCTCGACGTGGTCAAGCGGGAGGGCCCGGTGCACTTCGCCGGCGAGCACGTCTCGCTCAAGCACGCCTGGATCGAGGGCGCGGTGGAGACCGCCGTCCGCGCGGCAATCGCCGTACACGAGGCACCCACACCACCACCCCGCGCCAAACCGGAGATCCGACCCGAGGCGCGGACCGGCCGCGCACGCAGAGCGGAGGTACTGAGCTGATGAGCGGCAACAGCGAATGGACGGTGGGCCGTTACCTGGCCACGAGACTTGAGCAGTTGGGCATCCGACACCTGTTCGGGGTGCCGGGCGACCATCTCGGCCCGTTCCTGACGATCATGCACGCCACCACCGGGGTGCGCTGGGTCGGCACCCCGACCGAGATCGGTGGCGGCTACGCCGCCGACGCCTACGCCCGGGTGCGGGCCGCCGACGCCGACCTCGCCAAGGGCGAGCAGGGCGTCGCCGCAGTCGCGGTCACCTACGGCGTGGGCGCGTTCAGCCTGCTCAACCCGATCGGCGGCGCCTACGTCGAGTACGTGCCGGTAATCGCGATCAACGCGGCGCCGTCGTACGAGCAATGGATCAACTACCAAGCGGTCGGTCTGCTCACCTCGCACATGAGCCAGCGCCGGGAGAGCAATCTGGAGGTCTACCGGCAGGTCACGGTGGACGCGCAGGTGATCTCCAACCCCGGGCTCGCGCCCTCGCAGATTGACAGCGCGATCACCGCCGGCCTGACCGAGCGCAGGCCGGTCTACCTGGAGGTGATGGACGACCTCTGGAATGCCCCGTGCGCCGCACCGCAGGGCGAACTCCGCCGCCAGGAACGACCGTTCACAAAGAAGAACGAGGAAATGCTCGCCAAGGCGGTGGAGGCCTCGGTGAAGCTGGTCGAACGGCTCGGCACGCCGGTGCTGTGGGCGGGCGAGGAGATCGAGCGCAACCGGCTGGAGCGGGAGCTGGTCTCGCTGGTGCAGCTGACCGGCATCCCGTTCTGCACCACCGTCGGCGCGAAGTCCGTGGTCTCCGAGAACACCCCGGGCTTCACAGGCGTCTACAACGGCAAGGCGAGCCTGCCGGAGGTACGCAAGGCCTTCACGGCCGCCGGGTGCCGGATCGGCCTGGGCACCTGGTCGACGTCGAAGAACCTCGGCGGCGAGAAGTCGATCGGCGACGACTGGATCGTGGCCGCCCACGAGGGCGTCAGCGTCGGCGCGCAGTACTTCCCGGACGTCCAGCTGGCGCGGTTCGTCCCGGCACTGCGGGACGCGCTGGGTGTCACTTTCGGCAAGCGGGCGTTCGAAACCGACCTCTTCGCGCTGGCACACGCCAAGGACCGGCAGGTCCCAGCGAGCACGATCGCCTTCCTGACCAGCCTGAGCAGCACGGACTACCCCGAGGAACTCACGTACGACGGGTTCTTCCAGCACATGAACGCCTTCCTGCTGAGCCAGGCGCAAGGCGACGGCCCGGAGGCCACCTCGCCGTTCACGGTGGTCTCGGACGCAGCGTTCGCACTGCTGGGCTCGATGAATCTACAGATGGCGGAGCGGGCGAGCTTCGTGGCACAGAACAGCTGGCTGTCCATCGGCTACTCGGTCGGCGCGGCCACCGGGGTGGCGCTGGCCCGCCAGCAGCCGCTCAAGCGGCCGCTGGTGTTCGTCGGGGACGGCTCGTTCCAGGAGATCTGCCAGGAGCTGTCCACGCACGTGCGCCACCACCTCCGGCCGGTGGTCTTCGTCCTGGACAACGAGGGCTTCTACGGCATCGAGCAGATGCTGGTCAGCCCCTGCTACTACAAGGAGAAGCCGTCCGACGGGGCCGACTTCTACAACGTGCTGCACCCGTGGCAGTACGAGAAGCTGGCGGAGGTCTTCGGCTCGGAGAAGGACCGGATGCACGGGCGGGAGCTCACCACCCACACCGAGCTGGAGTCACTGCTGCTCGACATCGCCGATCCGGGCAGTGACATCAACCACGCCCCGATCCTGGTCCGGGTCCGGCTCAACCGGCACGACTACCCGCGGGCCCTCCAGTACAAGATCGACGAAAAGTGCAAATAGCCGCCGTACGGCGCACCGGCCCCGGTCCAAGGATCGGGGCCGGTGCGCGCTGCGTCCGTGCTCAGCGAACTGATGGTCCGCGCCCCCTGGCGCAGGACCGGCACCGCCCGCCAGCTCCACGACGAACTGCTCGCGGCCCGGCCCGAGTTCGCCAAGGCGAACAGCTCCCCGAGTGGCTCGACGCCGTCCGCCAAGACGACCCGCCCGGCCTCCGCACCCTCGCTGCGGGCCACGATCGCGACGTTGTCGTCGCCGGCCTGACCCTGCCCTGGAGTTAGGCGTCGTCAAGGGCCACGTCAACCGAATCACGATACTCAAACGCCAGATGTTCGGCCCAGCCGGCTTCGCCCTACTCCGTCAACGCGTCCTGCTCTACTCGTGAAGCACAGGTCAGACCACACGGTCAAGGAGCCCGAAGCCCTCCGGGAACAGTTCCAAGAACTCCCGCCGCACGGGGTCGGACTCCGCTTCGGCCATCGTCCCGAGCAGGTCGATCAATTCGCTCCGCTGGCCGCTCGACAACCGTCGCCCAGGCGATCGCACTCGCTGAGGGTGCCGTCCAGGAGCACGTAGTCGGGGTTGTGCTCGCGCAGGGTCTTGAGCATGCCCGGCGCCCGGCCGGCCAGGAGGTGGACGACCGCGGCGGTGTAGACGTGGGCGGTGCCCACGGATATGCCGAAGCCGGCCGCGATCTCGGCGAGGCTGTCGTGCCTGCGCAGGCAGGCGAGAGCGACGAGAGCACGCTGGTGTGGCGGGAGGTTGCAGCGACGGTCACCCTCACGGGTGACGATGAGCATCGTGACCCACTCGACCAGCGCATGAGGCAGGTCGAGTGCGGCAGGATAGGGAACCAACAGGGCTCCTGGCCGGCAGGTTGAGACTTCGAACACCTCACCCAACGGCTGCTGGCGAGGAGGGCGGCTGGCGTCGCCACCCAGACCTGCGCCGTCGGGATTCGGCGTACAGCTGCCTGTGCCGGGCACACCGCGAGAAGCGGACAGTCGACAATCGGTGCTCGCTTGCCCGAGGTGTCGACGCGGAGCCTGTCTCGGCAGGGGCGCTCATCCATCGAGAGCGGCGTGGCAACGGGACCGGAAGGTTCCAGAAGACTGTCCAGCAGACAGATGTCGGTCGTGAAGGCAGCTACCTCGTCGTTGCCGTCCGGGAGGGGCGTCGCCTGGCCGTTGTCCGGTACGTAGAGAAGGTCGTCCCAGTAGCGTGCCACGTGCGCGGGGCGGTTCCTGTGGCCGATCAACGGGACGGCGTCGATGCCCAGAGTCCGGAAGAAGCGGACCTTCTCCAGCGCGTTCCCGACGGAGGAGACCAGGTACCCGACCCTGAGCCCGCGGGCGGTACAGATCTTGACCAGAACGTCGTTGAAGGTGGTCTTCCCCGAGTTCATCAGGCCCACGACCTGAGCCAGTCCGTCGATTGTGAAGACACCGAGGCCGTCTGTCAGGCATCCGGCTTCACTGTCCGTGCGAGAAAAGACCATCCTCTCCACACGGCCAGTGAAGTTCTCCGTACGGTATCGCTCGCTTGTACTGAGCCGCTGATCCATCTCCTTGGCCGCTTGGCGGAAGTCGTCCTCCGTAAGTTGCGGGAAGGGACGCCTGGTTCTGTGCGTCTTCGGTTCCAGACGACGCTCGGGTACGGTCTCCTCCAGCCAGTCAGGAATCCGGAACCGGACGATGCTGCCGTCCGCTCGCTTGAGCCGCACCCGCATCCCCGGTGACGCGGGTTCATGACCCGCCTCCACCTTGTAGGCCACGGGCACCGACATCGCATCCCGGTACGCCTGCTCCCGCTCCGGCAGCGTAGAACTTCCCCGACGACGAAGCACGCTGCCGTGGACCACGCGCGTCCCGGCACCCTCGTCAAGCTGGAACAACCGCAAGTGGGCAGGCACCTTGCAGTAGTCATTGAGACGCAGCCTCCACTGTCCGCCCCGCGCCGTAGGCCCCATGCGGCGACGCACGTTCCGCACGACCGTCTCGGTGCCGGCACCCGGCAGGGTGTACCCGTCGAGCAACTTGCGCATCAGGGTGGCCGGCTGGCCGGGCGCGTACTCGGACAGGAAGAACAGCCCGAGCTCGACCCGGAAGAACTCACGGACCGACAAGAAGGGCTTGATGGCCTCGGCCACGCCTGACGACGACGCCTTGCTTTCCAGCGCTTCGAGCCAGCCTTCAATATCCCGGCTCATCGGCGTCGCCGCCCGTCATGCGCCAGTGCGGCGGCGACGAACGCATTCTCACTCATGATCTCGATGCCCTGTACGCGCCCTTGCAGCGAAGTGGCGAGGTCATCCACGTAGTCGGGCTGTTCAAAGCGGTGCTGTGCGATGACGAGGATCCGCCGCTGCGACGCAGCACGTGGGTTCCAACGAAACGAGCGCCCGAGAAGTGTGGCGCTGGCGTGATCCTTCACGTCGGCGGCCCACCACTCACCGACTCCCATCTTCCCGGTACCTTCGAAGTCGATGGCCACGTCCACCGCGTCCATGCCCTACCAGGGGCGCAGGCGCTGTCCGAATTCCGGCTCCAGGGCAGCAAACGTCCGTTGCTCGGCCAGCCCGGGATCGTGGAAGAAGCGCCGAACAGCCCTGTTCTGCACAAAGTATTCGGACATGGTCTCCACAGTTCGGGCAACCGGACCGCCCGTGCAGCCCGGCGTGCCGCAGTCACGCTGACCGGAGACCGGGTTCTCGCAGCCATCGCAGAAGCTGAGTACGACGGCGCTGCTGGCCGGCTGAGCCCGGTAGCACTGACTGAACCAGTGCTTCAACCACGGCTGCCCGTTGGCGTCCTTGGCGGGGAAGGCCCGTAGCAGACCCAGAAGATCGATGTCGGAGGCGACCGCGTGCTTCGTCAGAAAGCCCCGGAGCTGAACGTAGTTGTCCTGGACCTCCCGTTCGGTCTCCCCGTTTCGGTCGGCCACGGCGATCATCAGCTCGTAGCACCGATTCTCGACCAGTTCCGCTTCGGGGTCCTTGGACAGCAGGAGCCGCGCGGCTTGTTCGGCAAAGGCCGACGGCCGACCGTTCTCGATCAGAAGGAGCTCGGAATCGCTCTGAGCGATACACAGAGACAGGGGTCATTGCCCGAGAGGCACGCGGCACAAGCGGAAAGCATCCGCATGCGAGCCCACCTCGCGGCAGCCGTCCTCCAACGCCCTCCAGAGCAGGCGCGTTACACCGGCCTTCCATGCCGAGGGAAAGCCCGTGGGGTCGCCGGACGGCTGAGCTGAGCTCCACAGCGCTTTCTGCTGGTTGGCCTGAATCCCCGCCAGACCCGCTGCCAGCAGTTCGAGCGTCATGTAGTCGTCGGCCAGGTCAGGAGACACCTGCTTCAAACGTGACAGCCGTGCCGGATCCCCCGGCAGCGTTGCGTGGGCGGCCAAGAGAACCCCTCAATGATCACCAAATGCCACTGAATCATAGCAGAGAGTAGTCGATGGCTGCTGTCGGAACCGCCTGTGCGGCGCATGGTTCCGGGGCTTCTTGTGGCAACGCGGGCCGACTTGTCGAGTCTCGAAGGCCACCGCAAATGGGCTGTGAATGCCGGGGAGCGGCTCGTACGTGTGCCGAGAAGACCGCGATCTCGAACGGCCAGCCGGTTCCGTCCCCAGGGCTGCTGAGAGAGGACGTCCCAGCAGGTATTGGGGCTGGGGGATGACCGAGGGGCAGGGATGCGGGAGATCGGGCTGCACTACGGCCGGTGTCATCAAGCCGGGAGGCAAGGCGGAGACCACTACCGTGCAGGAGACCTTGGACGAGACGGGTGTCCCCTGCGCGGTCCGGCAGCACCTCGGGAACCGGCTTCACCCCGTGACCGGAGTGCTGTGCGAGTACTTCCCTTGCGAGTACCTGGCGGGCGAAGCAAGCAACACCGACGCGGACGAGAACATCGACGTCATGTGGGTCCCCAGAAACTCGGTGCCCCGCTTCATCCCCGTCGATACGATCTTCCCACCCATCCTGGCCGTCCTGGAGGAGCAGACGTGACGCAGCAGAACACGGACGAGCGTCCGGGCATCGCCGCGGCCATCGTTGTCCACGAGAGGCGCGTACTCATGGTTCGGCGCCAGGTCAGCGAAGGCCAGCTCTCGTGGCAGTTCCCGGCCGGTGAAGTCGAGCCGGGCGAGGCCCGCGAAGACGCCGCCGTACGAGAGACCCAGGAGGAGACCGGGCTGGAGGTGGCCGCCGTGAAGCTGCTGGGCGAGCGGATCCACCCGAAGACGGGTCGGCTGATGTCGTACACGGCCTGCGAGGTGATGGGCGGCACCGCCCATGTCGCGGACACCGAGGAGCTGGCCGAGCTCGCTTGGGTCGCCCATGGCGAGATCCCGCAGTACGTGCCGTACGGGGTGTTCGAGCCGGTGCAGGAATACCTCGACGCAGCCCTGACTGCAACCCGAGAGGGATTCGGTCAGCAGTCTCATGTCCATGGCAGGCACCCTAATCAGGTGCACTGACAAGGGCGTCGCCTATTCAGTGGCGAGGGGCGTCGGAGCACTCTTTGGTTCTGTGTCGGGGGTCTCTCGATACTGAGTGGAGGCAGGGCAGCTACACACGGCAGAGTGGCATGGTGACTGAGCTGAGGGCACACACCCTGACCTGGGCGGAAGTAGATCCGTCGCGACACCCATTCGAGCTGGACGAGGGTGCGGCGCGGGAGTTGGCCGGTCTTGTCGCACCCTTGCTGCCCAGCCCCGAGGCGGCCGACGAATACCGCGGACGCTCGCTGGCCCGCGTCACCGAGTTCCTGGTGGACCGGTACGGCCGGTGGGCCTGCGGGTGGAACTGGTCGGTGGGTGAAGGCGACACCGACGGCGGGATCGTCGGCGTGTGGTGCTGCACGTCGCATTCGGTGTCGACGGCGGACGCGACCGCTCCGTTGGTCGTCGCGGCCCTGCTTGAGTGGCGTGATTGGCTAGAGGATCTGACAGAGCGTTTTGCCGCCCTGGCGCTGCCTTCGAGTTCGGCCGTGTCCTCGGCCTCGGTGGATCCCTGGCATTGGGAGCGGGCCTGCACGCGGCTGGTCACCGCGGTGGCCGACCGCACGCAGGCCGAGAGCGGCTGGTACGGGCACTGCGAGCAGGTGCTCGGATGGTTCCTCGCGTACAACGGCATCGATGAGGAACGAGCCAAGGAGATCGTGGAGGGCGCGGTCGGCGGCCGGTTCGGCAGTTGGATCGCACCTGACGTTCCGGTGATCGACGCGGTGAGCTCGCGGTTCGCCAGAGGCGTGGGCGGAATCAGATGACTTCCGGGCCCGGCCAACCGAAGGACAGCCTTGCCGACTGGCTGCTCATCCGGACGGAGATCTCCTGGCCATCCTGGCGCGACGCATGCCCCGTCTCTGGAGCACCGGCCCGCGACGGCTTCCGGAATTTCTTCATGGCAACGCGAGGCGGGCAGGACAGCGAGGGAACCGCGCGAGTACTGACCGCCCTCGACTTGGCCTTCGCCGACGCGGAGCAGGGCAGGCCGCTGACCTTCGCCCTCATGGCGAAGTGGCAGCGGACCGTGCTGGGCCACGACCTCGTTGGTTTCCGCACTATGCCGGCCTTCGCGAAGGGCGGACGGGAGCGCTACGGCCTCGCACCCGATACGCGGGCGCGATTCGAGCGATGTCTGTCCGAGAGCTCTCAACCTGGTCTGCCCCTCCCCCCACGCGCCGCCCGCACCTACCTCGACATCCTCTTCTTCCATCCGTTCGAGGACGGCAACGCCCGCGCGGCCATGCTGGCGTTGGCCTTCGTCCTGGCACGCGAAGGCGTCCTCCTCGACCAGGTTCACCCATTGCAGACCACGCGCTGGGCCGACGATGCCGAAGGCGCGGCCGATCTGGCGGTGCTGCTCGGAATCCTGATCACCGCGGCGGAGCGGCGTCCGTCCCACGGGAGGCAGTCATGAACGAACGCGACGTCCTGCTCAACGAGCTCGCGCAGGGGCTGCGCCCTATGTCAGAGGGCATCGAATGGTTCGACGGCCTTGGCCAGGAAGAGCAGTCCGAGGTGCTGCTGTTCCTGCGCCATCACTGCGTCCAGGCTCGCGCCGTCGCTGAGGACGCACCGGAGAGCATCTGCCGTGCCGGGCTGCGCCCGACGCATACGCCCGCAGTGCTGATCTCACGAGGACGGATCGACGAGCAACTGGGAAAGATCGCCAGCCTCACACCCCTCGACGAACGCCGCAAGGCGTTCAGGCTGCTGGTCGCAGTGCTCTCGATCGCCGACGCGCGGCGCCGCGAGCGCTTCTGCCCCAACGGCTGCAGTCACTGGTGGCACAGACTGTCCGTCGTCTGACAACCCAGCGCCGTACCTCTGAAGACCACTTCCCGGTTAAGCGCTTCTGGGGAGCGGATCAGTCCCACCAGAAGTCCCAGTAATGGGCCCCGGTGATCCGCTCGGCGTATGCGGCCAGCGTGTACGGCCGGCTGCCTTGCCAGATGTTGTCCGGGCAGAAGGCGAAGTGCTCGGCCGCGACCAGGAGAGCCTCATGCTCGTCCACCGGTGGCGCGGCGATGCTGAGGTGCAACGTGGAGAACCCGACCGCGACGACACGGGCGCCGAAGCGGTGTTCCCAGTCACGGAGGACGGCGGAGAACTTCGCGGTGTCGTTGTCGTAGTTGCAGGGTCCGTCCCAGCCCACGACCGCCAGCGCCTCCGCACCCGACGCTGCGGCGACCAGCCCCAGACGTGTCTGTGGGCGGTCGGCGAGGAACGCCTGCGCGTACTCGGAGGCCAGATGGTCGGGGTTGATCGCGGTCTCCCGGCTGGGCGCGAGGCCAGGCCAGGTCTGTCCGAACGGAGCCGTGACAGCGAGGCGCCTGTCGGTGTCGAGCATGTCGTCGTCTTCGTCGACGGCCGTGTAGGTCGCCCACCACTGTGCGAGGAGGCGGGCAGGGTCGTGGCTTGCCGGGGAGGACATCTGCTCGGGGAAGATTTCCCCAGATCCCCACGGGCGGAATTGGCCATCGCTCGGATCCAGCGAGTGAAGCAGCAGCGGCCACAGACCAGCGCGTGTGTGTTCGGCGTACACCCGCGTCCACAGCTCGCCCGTGGCCGAACCGTCACTGAGCCATAGAGGCTGCGCTTCCCCATCTCCCTCATCGGACGTGATCATCCGCCCAGGCGGAAGTGGGGAGTCGATGACGAATCGGGGCTCGACGTGCACGGGTGGATGCTAGCTGCGGAGGATTTCCGTAGGACTGGGTGGGGGCGGCTTGCGGTGCTCACGCCTCACCTCGACGAGCCCCTGGCCATACTCTGCTGCTGTCGAACCGCGGAGGAGACGTATGAGGCCCTCACCCGGCGTAGGCATTCACCCTGACCTTCCCGGCACTCTCGTTCACTTCACGGGACGCCCTCGAAGCATCGACGACCGTCCCCCGGCTCATGCGATTGGGACTGCCGAGGATCGACTGGTGGGCATCCTCCGTGAAGGGAAGATTCGCGGGAGTGTGCCGTACCGCCAGAGCCAGGCTGTGGTCTGCCTGGGCGAGCCCTCCGATGCCGCTCGTCGGGTCCTGCTTCGCGACGGCATTGGCCCGCGCGGGCCGTACGAGCCTTGGGCGCTTCTACTCGACCGCGAGGCTCTCATAGCCGCTGGCGCCCGGCCAGTGCTCTATCTCTCGGACGAGGAGTTGCTCGCGACTGATGGAATGCCAGCCCGATTCCGCGGTCGGCGAGTGCGCTACGAACCTGGCTCCGCGGATTGGCTGCACGAGCGCGAATGGCGGCTTACGTTCAACGACGACGAAACTCCCGACTTCGTACTCACGGCCGATGCCGTCGCGGGCGTCATCGTCGGCGAGCAGGGTTGGATGCCTCCGAGTAACTTCGATGAGCAACCCCTTCCTCACGAGCTCTTCAACTATCCAGAGGCTCTCGATGCGAAGCCACGATGGTGGTGGGACGGCAAGGATCTCGTGGCAGACGGAACATTCGCACTTCGCGAGCGGTATGAGTACGAGAAGTGGTTCCTCCTCGACTTCATGGGCCTCATCTGAACGATGATCGTCCCCTGTGGATGATGGTGTTGTGACGAGCATCAGTGGCGACCATGTGAAGGTCCACTTCCGGATGGATGTGGACGAGGGCGGCTGGCCGCCAGCGAGCGTCGAGAGCCTGTGGGCGGTGGACCTCGGTGACGGCACGGTGCGTTTGGACAACACTCCCTGGTTCGTACGCGGAGTCGCCAGCGACGACATCGTCCGGGTGGAGATCGACGATGAGGGCGTCCGCTGGGCTGGAGAGACGGTCCGATCCTCAGAGAACTGCACGATCCGGCTGATCGTGTTGAAGGACGGCGGCTCGGCTGCTGCCCGGCAGAGCGTTCTGGAGATCTTCCACAAGCTCGGCACGACGGGCGAGGGCATCGAGCGGTACCGGATGGTGGCGCTGGATGTCCCGCCGGAGGCGGACCTGCCGCGAATCCGCAAGCTCCTGGAACACGGTGCAGCGGAAGGCTGGTGGCACTGGGAGGAAGGGTGCGTCACCGCTGCTTGGAGGTCAACGGCCACGGACTGAGCGGCTGCGCGTGCTACTGGAGGGCCGCCGAGGTCTCTGTCAGTGGCGCCGTGCATGATCGGGCGCATGACACATGGTTCCCGGGATGCCCTTCGCTCCCTTGCCTTGCAGCATCTGACGCCCGGGGATGCCGAGAAGTGGATTGGTCTGCTTCGCCCTGGCGTGCGTCTTGAGGTAGCGACTGGCTCTGACGACGTGGCGGGTCGACTCGGTGGCCTTCCAGCCTTGCCGGCCGCCTCGGAGTGGCCGGTGTGGGAGGGGCATGGTCCGCTCTCCTTCGTCGCCTCGATCGATTGTGCGGGCGTACCGACGGCCGCAGTGGACATCGATCTACCCGAGGCTGGAACGCTGCTGTTCTTCTACTTCGACGGCCAGCTGGACGACGGCGAAGCTCTCGTTCTTGCTGAGGACCGGGAGAGCTGGGCGGGCGCCCGTGTGCTCTATGTGGCAGCTGGTGAGGAGGTCGTGGAACGTGGGACGCCTGACGGAGTCGAGTCGTACCCGGTGGTGCCGCTGACCGCGAGGCTGGAGATGACGGCGGCCGAGCCCTGGCATCCCCGGATTCGGAACGCCTTCGCTGCAGGTGCCCCGCTCGGGAACCGTTACGACCACCCGGTCTGCTCTCAGGAGTTCCTCGACGCCCTGTGGGAGTTCGACGACGAGGTCGGGCACCAGATCGGCGGCCACGCTCACTCGGTGCAGAACCCGGTCGAGATCGAGATCGCGGAGGCGGTCCTGGACGGCGAGGTGCCCTGGGACGACCCGCGGCTGTCCAAGGAGGCGGGCAGCTGGGTGCTGCTGGCCCAGTTCGACAGCGAGGACGCCTCAGACATGATGTGGGGCGATGCCGGAGCCCTGTACTGGCTGATCCGCCCGGAGGATCTCGCCGAGCGGCGCTTCGAGCGGGCGATGTTCACCTGGCAGTGCAGCTGATGACCGCCGCACCTCCCACTTGGGGAGTCCAGTACACGCTAAGCCTGCCGAGTAAGGACGCTGCCCGCGCCGCCGCGGCCGAGTTGTCCGGGATGGGGCACCGTCTGACGGCAGTGCGCGTCCACGATCACTTCCGGTTCGTTCCGTCGAGCTTCTGGTACGGCCAGCCGTCGATGGACCCGGAGCTGGAGGGGTGATGGCAGGTCTTCTCGCTGGCCATCTACAGCGGGTACGAGCGCATGGCTCTCGAACCGTTCTTTCGGAGTGAGCGGATTCGGGTGGCCCATGTAGCCCGTGCCCACGGCGGTTTTCAGCAGGGGTACAGCGAGGGGCATGCTGCGACTCTCGAAGGAGTCTTCACACGGAACGGCCTGGTCCATGAGCAGGCCGGCGCCAACGTCGCCCTGCCGAGTCCTCTGCCCAAGGATCCCGCGCGACCTCCAGCCGGACCGCCGTGGAAGGGCAGTGAGGTCGGTGAGCCCGCAGTGCTAGTCCAGGCCGTGGTGGCGGTCGCAGAGCGCATGTACGGCAGCGCGGAGGACGTTCCGGATGCCGTGGGGTGGCTGCTCGATGAGGAGTTCGCGTTCGGCGAGCCCTACGGGTCAACGGGCGAGTTCCTCGGCGATCTCGCGGATTCTGCGGCCCACCAAGGCACCTGCACCGACACGACCGTCGAGGCTGTCCCATTCCTCATGGAGCTGGTCTGCGATGACAATATCGCGCCCGGCAGCCGGCTGGTTCTGCTCGGCGACCTGTTGCGGCTCGCTGCTTCGGGGCCGGCAGCCGCAGTCTCCCTGGCCGATCGCATCACCGCACTCGGGGGCGCCTGGGAGGAGACTGCAGCTGAATATCTGACGCGGTGGGCCATCGGCAGCGAGCTGCCGAGACTGCTGTCCCGCTGGGAAGACGAGAGCGATGCCGTCCGATTCGCTCTCGCCGCCCTCACAGCGCTCTGTGGCACTCGTGACCGGCGCGCACTCTCAGGGCTGGCCGCTCTCCCGGCTCCAGCAGGCAGCCCCCGCGCCGACGCCGTGTCGCTCGTGGCAGCCCTGCTCAGTAACGACCGAGAAGGCTTGGTACCTGCACTGGACCGGCTGGCCTCCTGGTCGCCCCGCGTTGCAGAGAAGGCAGCCAGCCCGAACGTCACCGAGCCGAGATGACCGTCCGCTTCGCGATCCGGGACCAGATCACCCAAGCTGCCAGCCGGCCCACCACGGCCTGACCACAGGCCCGGACCGCAAGCCCACCATGCCCCAACGCGCCGTCAGGCACCGACATACTCAACAACTTGCCAGCGCCCTCATGAGCGGTAGGGGCTGGCCCACAGCCTCGGCGGGCTGCCCGAAAGGCGAGGCGATGAAGCGCCTCGGGTCAGTTTGTCGTACGTAGTCGGGTGTTGTTGGGCCATCGAGGCGGCTGGGCGGTGCTCGACAATCTGTCAGAGGTTGAGACCGGCGGTGGTGAAGTCGTCGATCCACGCTTGGAGGGACTGGCGGCCAGTAACGGTGGGTCATTCCCTCCGACCAGGTCTCGGCCACGTGGCGGCCGTCGAAGTAGCTGTTGCCGTTGGCGAGCCAGTCGGCGGGGGTGGCCCGTGGACACGATGAGCCGGCCACGCGGCTGAAGAACACGGCGGAGTTCCCTCAGCATGGCGACGCGGTCACGTACGTCAGCGGGGCAAGACTCGCGTCCGGAACGTCTCCAAACTACCCCGCCCTACTCTCACCGGCCCTACGGGTGGAGCCCAGTGGGAGCAGAATCGGGCACGCCGAACGATGGCGGTGCCGGAAGACGCCGAGGCTCACGTGACAGGGTCGCCTCCCTGAGAAAGCCGAGCGCTGATCCTCTCGTCGAGTTCCGCCATGGTGCGGTGGAAGACGCGTTCGAGGTCCACGTTGTAGCGGTGAGCCAGGATGAGTACCGACCAGAGGCAGTCGGCGAGCTCGTGCTCCAGGGCAGCCCGGCCGCCCAGGTTCTCTCGCGCGCCATCCTCCGCCATGACGAGCTTGGCCAGGTCGCCGACGTCTCCCATGAAGCCGAGCATGAATTCGCTGCGTGTCCAGACTCGGCCGCGCTCACGACGGTTCAGCTCGTCATAGCGGTCGTGGATGCGGATCGCCTGCCGCTTCAATTCGTCGAGGTCCACGGATTCTGTCCCTTCGGGGTGAGTGTGCTGCAGTGAGTTGCCCCGTCCGTGACGAGGAGGTGCCGGGAGCTGGCTCGATTTCTGAGACGAGCGTGGGAGCACGTGGCGACGTCGACAGGAGCGTCGGACCAGCTCGCGTGTTCAGGTCGAGAAGTACCGGCAGAGGACCTGGTGCAGGTAGTCCGCGCCTGAGCCGAGGCAGGCAGCCTGCTCGGCCGACGACACGAAGGCGATCTCGTCGAGCTCGGGTACGTTTCCACGCTCCGTCTCCGACACGGTGAGATCCGCGTGCCGGCGACGCACGAGTGCGCTGGGCACGGACGGGGCGAGGAAGTGGAAGCCAAGGCTGCCGAACCGTGCTCCTCGGGTGAGGCCCCACAGCCGCAGCTTCTTGTCGGCGGCGTGGATGCCGAGTTCCTCGGCCAGCTCGCGGGCGGCATGCCGACCGAGTGACGCCATGTCCAGGGGGCGGCCGGCCGCAGGCGGTTCCGCTGTGCCGCCGGGGAGGGCCCAGCGGCCGGGCGTCGCGGTGGTGGGGGAGCTGCGTCCGACCGCGAGTCCGTCCTCGGTGGGCAACAGGACGGTGACGAAGACGGCCCCGGGGACTTCTTCGGGCGGCCGGAGCTGCCGCAGGGCCCGGTGCCGGTACGTCATTCTGGCCCATCGCACCACCAACGGGCCGGGCCCGGGCGGGTCGATGCCCAGGCTCGCGACGAGGGGGCCGTCGAAGATAGAGGGGTTGTGGGCCTTCGTCTCCTCCCAGAGACGGTCGACTTTTCCCCGTTCCTGCGGTGACAGGGCGGGGGGAGGGTGCTCGACGAGGTTGATCTGGTGCGCGTCGAGGAACTCGACAGGGAGATGTCGGGGCTGCATTGGAGGTCCTTCCCGCCCGTCCGGGCGTTTGACTTGGTCGAAAGTGGCCGGTACGCGCTCCTTGCCGCCTGCGTTGGTTTGGAGGTTGCCAAGGCCGTCCCTACCGGCAGGTCCAGGTCATGGCCGGCGCGGGAATGGGGCGGAAGCCGAGTTGGGCGTAGAGGGGGAGTCTTTCGGGGGAGGCGTTGCGGCGGGCGGAGGAGCAGTCCTGGGAGGCGAGCCACTGCATGGTGGCGGTCGCGACGGCGAGGCCGTAGCCGCGTCGGCGCCAGGCAGGATCGGTGGCGACGGAGTGGATCTCGCCGTGGAACACGGAGCGTTGCTGGTGGGGGCTGGGGAAGCGGGGGACGTAGGTGCCGACCGCGCAGGAGGCGAGACCGGCACCGTTGGGCGCGTTGACGACGAAGCGGGGTGCTCGGAGGAGGTCGGCGAAGGCCGCCTCACACGGGGTGAGCCATTCGTGGTCCGGTGCGGGCCGCGTGGTGTCGAGCATGATGCGGCGCAGCCTGGTGAGCTGGGCTGCGTCATGGCGGTCGGCACGGCGGACATCCGAGGTGCTCCTCCTGCATCACGAATCGGGTTGACGACGGGGTGGTGGGCCGAGCAGTTTGCGGCCTGGCGCCGGGGCTACGGGGCGGTGAGGGCGTGGATGATGTCGTAGAGGTGGGTGCCGTGTGCCCATCTCTTGAGGTCTTCGCGGCCGATGGTGATGAGACGGTGGCGGGCGGCGAAGTCGAGCGCGGGCTGGGTGAATCCGTTGAGCCCGATAATGACGGCGTGGTCGGCGCCGTGCTCCGGACGGGCTGTGCCGTTGAACTGCTGCATCGCCGGTGAGTTGACGGGCCGGCTGAGCTGCTTGCACTGGACCACGACGGTGAGGCCGTCAGGGTCGCTGGCGATGACGTCGGCGCCGAGGTCGCCTGAGCCGCCCACTCGCCGGGTATGGAGGAAGCCGTCCCGGGCGAGGAGTTCGGCGCAGGCGTGCTCGAACCCGGTCGGGCTCATGGCTTCGAGTTGCTTCATCCGGTAGGTGAGCAGGGTCGGCTCTGGCTCGACGGGTGTCGCATCCACGCTGACCGCGATGGCGCGTGTGGTGAGAAGGTCGAGGACGGCGCTGGCGAGCCGGGCGAGGAGCAGCAGTGCGGTGAGGGAGCCGAGCACGATGAGCGTGGTCCACCAGGGGTGTTCGGTGACCGCGCCCCACAGGTCCACGGTGATCCAGTCGGTGACGGTGCCGGTCAGCCACTCCCAGAGCATCTTCCCGGCGGCCAGGGCCAGCAGGGCATACAGCAGGACCTTCAGGAAAGGGTCGAGGGAGCCGTCTTCATCGAACACCGTTCGTCCTCCCCTCTGGGGTCGTCCGTCGGTACGGAGCGGGGGACGGTTGTCGAGTGCCGGGGAGCCGTCGGCGCGCGAGGGTGGGCAGTTGCAGGATCTGATGGAGTGGGACGCCCAGCTCTGCCCACGAACGCAGTCGCTCGCGGTCGGCCCAGCCGATCGTATGCTGGTCTCCCCACTCCCTGGCGTTGCGGGTGAAGCTGCCGTTCGTCACGACCACTGCCGAGTTCGCCCGGTGGACGGGGCCGGCTGTCCCCTTCACCTGGTACATGACCTGGGAGCCGACCTTCGCGGCGACCTTGGTGTGCTTGGCCTGGACGACGATCCGCCCGTAGGCGGGGTGGCCGGCGATGACGTCGGCGGCCTGGTCGCCCTGCTGCCCGACCTGCCGGGCCGACCAGCCGTCCCGTATCAGCAGGTCCCGCAGCGCGAACTCGAACTGCCGGTCGTCCATCGCGTCGATCTCCGCCAGGGTGAACCGCAGCACGGACAGACGCTGTGCTCGTGCCGTGTGCTCGCGCGCGGCTGCCGCAGCGCGCCAGGCGCCGACCGCGATACCAAGCAGGGCGAGCACGGCCACGACGGGCCACCACCGTACGAGCACCTCGCCCACCCACACGAGCAACCGCACCACCAAGGAGACCGCTGCGGCGGCGACCAGGGCCGCCGCCCCGTACTCAGCCACGCCACGCGGCCGACGGATCGTAAAGCGTCGCCGGCCCATCAGCGGCCGGCCGACGGCGTCGCCGTCACCCCGGGCGTGGCAGGCTGTGCCGGCGCGTCCGCCTCGAACCCGAAGAACTGCCCCCACAGCACCACCACGGCGGCGATCCCGGCGATCAGCCACGGGCTCATCTTCTTCGCGGACCGCCGGGTCGGATTCCGGCGGATGTGGCCGCGCACCCGGTGATAGCCCTCAGGCGTCATGAACTTTCCCCTCCCGGAACTGACGGCCGCACCAGCGCGGCCCTTCTGACATGGATGTAGCAGCGACCACCGACACCAACTCGGCAGAACCGCACCGCGATCACTTCAAACCGGCCACCACCGTGCACGGCCTTCCATCCGCAGCCGAACGTGAGGTGAATGACCAGGTGACCATGGAGAACCGAGCGCCGCGACCGCTGAGTGCGCCCCGACCAGGCACCGCACGGCGGGCGATGCAACCGCTGGTCAGAGCGGATCCGCCGGGTAGGCCGAAGTTGGCGAGAAAGACAGGGGGTGCGCTCCCGCGTATGCGCCCGTGCGCCCCCACGCGACGTCGCCCGGATGCGGCGCCGCGACGCTTCTCGACTACCCGCCGGACACAGCAGACCTCCGATATATGGGGAGTTCGGTGATCGGTCGGCGAGGGGAACGGGGCAGGCCGAGCCGGGCGCGTTCCTCGTGGAGGGCGTTGAGCTGGTCGGCCGCGCTGGGGCCCCAGTTGGACAACTCGGTGCCCGAGACCAGCCAGTCGGCACGGGCGGAACCCGCCCTCGTTCCTCTTCCCTCGAGGAGGCGCGGGGGCACCCTGCACCACTGTCCGAATCCCGTCCTACTGCCATGCGGTGGACACGGGTTAACTCAGAAGTTCGCCCGGAGCCGGGTGGGACAACCGAAGGGAAGGGCACAAGATGGCAGATCGGGCATCCACGCAGGCGGGGACCAGCCCCGAGCTTCTGATCGCCGTGGAGGAGCTGGCGACCGCGCACGACCGCAGCGAGTCCGAGCGGTCCGACGTCACCAGCTCGCAGAACAGCGCGGGCGATGACGGCGACAACCGCGACCTGAACCTCCCGAAGGAGTAAGGGGAACCCATGGAGCACCGGCTCGTCACCCACATCGAGAAGGCTCTCGGCTGGGACGGGCCGGGTTCCGTGGGGACCGCGTTCGTACGCGGCCGACTCACGGACCCGGAGCTGCCCGCCCGCCTGCTGACCCCGCACAAACTGCTGGACCTGATCAAGCGCCGCCACCTGGCCAACCCGCAGCTGCGCTGCTACGCCGAGGGCGACGAAATTCATCCGTCCACGTTCCTGTCCACCAACGTCAACCGGCGCAGGCAGGCCGTGAGTCAGGCAGACATGGCGGCCCTTGGACGGATTCTCAACGACGGCGGCACCGTGGTCCTGGACCATGTGGACTTCTTCGACCCGACGCTGGAAGTCGCCTGCCGGGCCCTGGGCTGGTGGTGTGGCGAACTGACCTCTGCCAACGCATACCTCGCGGTCGGTGACACCGACGGATTCCATCTGCACTGGGACGATCACGAGGTCATCGCCGTGCAGCTTTCGGGCGAGAAAACGTGGGAAGTGCGCGGACCGTCCCGGCAGGCGCCGATGTACCGCGACGCCGAACGCAACCGCACGCCCTCCGAAGATGTGCTGTGGAAGGGAACCATGCGGGCCGGCGACGTCATGCACATCCCGCGCGGCTTCTGGCACACCGCCACCCGCCTCGGCTCCCGTAGCGGCGGACACTCGCTGCATGTGACGTTCGGGTTCACCAAACGGACCGGCGTCACATGGGCCAACTTCCTCTCCGACGCCGCCCGCGCCGACGAAGCGTTCCGCCGCGACCTGGAGGGCGCCGAAGAAACCGCGCACAAGATGCTGACGGACAAGCTCAGCGCTCTGGCCGCCACCCACAGCCCCGAGCGGTACCTGGACGAATTGCGATCTAGTAGACCGTCGCAGCTAATTTTTGGGATAGAGGTGGCGCAGTTTGATGCGTGCGTCGTGGGTGGTGAACTGCCAGTCCACGTGGCGTTGTTCGGTGTTGGTGGCGTTCTGCCAGGCCGAGAGTTCGGTGTTGAGGATGTCGAGGTCGCCGATCCGGCGGTCGAGACATTGCCGGGTCAGCGCGGAGAGTTCGATCTCGGCGATGTTGAGCCATGACCCGTGTTTGGGCGTGTGGTGGATCTCGAGGCGTTGGGCCAGGGCGAAGGCCTCTTCTGGTTCGAATGCCTCGTACAGTGAGGCGATGCCGTGGGTGTTGAGGTTGTCCATCACCAGCACCACGGCCTCGGCGTCGGGGTGATCCACGCTCAGCAGCTGCTTGACCTGGCCGGCCCAGTCGATCCGGGTCCGCTGGGACAGTGCCTGAACTCGACGCCACCCGCGCAGGGGTTCGACCCACACGAAGATCGAGCACGTGCCGCAGCGGATGTACTCGCTGTCCTGGCAGGCGTCGTGACCAGGGCGGGCCGGGAGCGGGTCGCGGGCATGGTCGAGGAGCTGGTAGGGCTTCTCGTCCATGCACACCACCGGACGTGCCGGGTCATAGGGCCGGGCGTAGACGGCCAGCACGTCTTCCATCCGGGCCGCGAACTCCGCGTTCGCTCGTGGTGGGATGGTCCAGCACTTCTTCAGGTGAGGACGCAGTTCCGTTTTTTTAAGACCCGCCCGATGGTGGAGTGGTCCAGATCGGGGATGTCCTCGACCAGCGCGACGTGCTTCTCCAGCAGCCGCAGTGACCACCGGGCATGGCCTTGGGGTGGCTGTGAGCACGCCATCGCAATCAGCCGGGCTTCGACCTCACCAGTCACCGGCGAGGGCACCGGTGGGAGGTCGCGCTTCTTCCGCGCGATCGTGGCGTGAACATCGCCACCGGTCTCGGCGAAACGCTTGGCGACCAGCCGCAACGTCTCACCGGAGACGCCGAGCCGGGCCGCGATCACCTCCTTGGGATCCGCCTCACCCGCCGAGGTATCCAGCGCAAGCAGCACCCGCGCACGCATGATCATCGAGGCCCCACGAACACCTGTCGTGGTCACCCGGACCAACTCCTCGCGATCCTGCGCGGTCAACCTGACCGGCCGCTTCTTCTGCGAACCCACAACAACAGTCCTGTCTGGCAAAGGGGAAGGCATCTGCCAGACACCAACCTCCCAACCAGGCACGCCATAACTAAGCAGCGACACGCTACTAGCACCCCGCCCGCACGTCACATGCCCGATGTGACCGCCTTCGGCCGACCGGAGGCGGTCGCGGCCGTCACCGAGTTCGCCCCCTCCATCATCCGTACTGGCGACACGATCCAAGTCTGTGGCGGGGGCAAGCGGCTGACCCTCCACGAGCGCGCGGAACCGGGCCTCCGTGCGCTCCTTTCGGGTCACCCGGTCTACCTCGACGGCGCCGACGAGGACACCACCATCCTGGCCGACCTGCTCGTCACGGAGGGGCTGTGCGAACCACTGACGGAAATGTCGTCCTCGGGCTATACCGGTCTGGTCACGCCCGTGACGTACTCGAAGCAGCCGCCGACCTCGGCGTAGCGCGCCTCGACACCGCCTCGAACTACCTCCGACATCGTTCACACGAGGCACTGAAGACGCAGGCCGGCGATCTCCTGCCGAACTTCTCGGTCTCCACCAAGGTCGGGTACTTCCCAGGGGAACACTCCCTCGCCCCCGCCCGCCTGCGCGCCGGAGTCGAGCAGGCCGCGAAGGACCTGGGACGGGAGCCGGACACGGTGCTCCTCCATAACCCCGAGCACTCCCACCCCGACGCAGAGACGCTGGCCCAGGCGTGCGCGGCCTTGGCCGACGCCGCGCAGACGGGGCTGTGCGGGGGGTGGGGGGTATCAAGCTGGGATCCACGCCCGCTCGTGGACCTGGACGCACCCCGCCCTGACGTCCTCATGGTCCGATCAGGGTTACTCGTGAGTGCCGACGTCCTTGAGGCGGCCGAGGCCTTTGTGACGCGGTGGTGTCCGTCGCAGGTGTGGGGCATGAGCCCCTTCGGCGGAAGTACGGCCGAGACGGTGTGGGAACGCTTCGATCCGCGGATCTTCCTGCGAAAGTCCCCATCGGCCACGAGGGTCCAGGCGGCGTTCCGCTCCGCCTACGGCCTGCCCCGGGTCGACGCGGTCGTGGTCGGTACGGACAACGTCGACCACCTGCGGGAACTGGTCGGCGCCCTGGCGTATGAGGTCGACGACCAGGTGGTCCGGGAGTACCGGGAGCTCCTCCAGGCCCGCCGTCAGCTCGTCTGAAGTTCCTTCATCACTCGCTCCGCCGTCTCCCGGGCGGCCCCCAGTCGGGGGTCGTCCGGGTCTGCGTGAGGGCCGAGGATTTTCGCTGCGACGAACAGCGTCATCAGCTTGCCGTCCCGGCTCTCCAGATCGTCACGCCGCTCGCTGCGAATGCGGTCGGCCAGAGCGGGGACGGCGAGGGAGGCGCCCCACAGACTTGCCGCGTCGAGGCCGCACGGGGCCATGCCCCAGTCCTCCCAGTCGAACACGCAGAACACCGGCGCTGTCATATTCGCCCAGTTGAAATCCGCGTGGGCCGGGCGCCATTCGACCACGGGCGTATCGAAGCCGGGGAAGACGCTGTGGATTGTTCCCGTGACGAGTTCCTGTGTGAGGGTCTCGGTATCGGGTGTCGCGATCCGGTTGGTGTGCTGCGCGGCGAGGGCATCCAGGGAGGCATTCAGTGCGGCCCACCACTCCTCCGACAGCTGTGGGTCCTCTGCCACTACGGCGCTGCCCACCGGTGCCCCCGGCAGCAGCTCCGTCTCGTCCGCCCGCCACATCACTGGCTCTGTCTCGTCCCGCCATGCGACGCCGGCGAGCCAGGCTGGTTTTGCGATCCCGAATAGGGCCTCAGCGGACGCGGTGCCGTCCCCACCCTGAACCCCGATCCGGTCGAGCCCGCGCCGCTCGATACGGACCCATGTAGCGCGATCCGTACGCGCGCCAAGAGACCGGCGCTTACGCACCACCGTCTCCTGGTCCAGGCTCACCCCCAGGGACAGCTCCACACGGTTGAGTACGGCTTCCACGGGCTCCTTGCGTAGATCCACCGAACGTAGCGTCATACGACCGAACGTACCAAGTTGAAGTTGCATTTCGAGGGAGATCCCACCTGGCGCTACTTCTTCCTCCGGACTCTCACGTCGACCGGTGACGATCCGCGCGTCGACCAGCTTGGATGGCCGACAGACCGCTGCGGCAGGTTGAACGAGAACGTCAGAGGAGTGGGGCGATCAAGCCGCCGGGGAGCTCCTCATTCGCCTGGTTATAGGGCGTGGCGTTGTGGAAAGATCAAGCTCTGTGGCCCAGGTCAGCCCGCGACGCCGGCGTCAGGTCACGCGAAGAGTCACAGGTGTCTGTCACCGGATGCGCGGGCGTTGGGCGGGGAGCCGGGAAGGGGCAGAGGGTCCGCGGGGTCCGGGCCCAGAAGCCGGTCGAGGACTACGGGGTGCTCCTGGAAGATGGCTGATCCTGATTCGTCGGTCCCGGCGCCACCTGCGGCGCCGGTAGTAGTCGCCGCGGATTCCGGGGCGGGCAGAGCGGGGACAGTAAACGGCCCCTCGCAGAGCGCCCCTGCGCCGACTACGGCGCGACGTGTCTCCTCGTCCATGTCTCGGCTCGGGACCTCATAGCGGCGTAGTATTGCTGCGGCGATGTGTCGGCCGCCTGTGTCGATGTCGCCGGAGTACTCCATTGGGACACCGCAGGTGTGGG
Organism: Streptomyces sp. NBC_01224; assembly: GCF_036002945.1. NCBI lineage: Bacteria > Bacillati > Actinomycetota > Actinomycetes > Kitasatosporales > Streptomycetaceae > Streptomyces > Streptomyces sp. NBC_01224. Next base: position 8,232,276 of record NZ_CP108529.1, read on the forward strand.
CCAAGGCGAGAAGTGCATGGTCGATGGCGGTGAGAGTGCCCGAGGTACAGACGATGGGCGTCGTGATCCCGCGCAGCAGGGCCTCGTGAATGACGGAGGGGTTCTCTACGACTAGCCACGGTTGTGTTCGTGCGAGCGTGGGCGGATGCGCGGTGAGGTCGTGAAGCGTGAGGTGGACGGGGCGCTGGTCCTCACGCGCCAGACGCAGGGCCCGGTCCGTCGGGCCGTCCCCCCTCGCGTCCACGTTCAGCAGCAGTACGGTCTGGGACAGGCTGTCGGCGACGATCCCGACGCGGGCCAACAGCGCACGCTCGGCCGCGGGTGTGTCTGGGAGCGGGGCATCCAGCAGGTCCGCTGCGAGCAGGACGAGGCGGGATCCCTGGCCCGCGTCGTTGAGGTCGAAGTAGTGCGGATTTCCAGCGCAGTTGTGAGAGAGCCGTGCCAGCGTGGCTGGCCGCGAAAGGGGCAGCACGGCTCTGACGCGGGCCAGCGCGTCGATGAGTCTGCGCAGCTCGTCGGCCCTGTCGTCGACGACACCCCCAGCTCGCAGTCGGGCGGTGAGCCGCGGCGTGTCGGGCAGCACGGTGGCCGTGTACGCCCAGATGTCCTCTCGCAGTTGCGTGGCCCGCCGCCGGGTCTCAGCCAGCGGCTGAATGGCCCCGACGTTCTGCTCGACGATCTCGCGCAGCTCGTGCGGTGTCATCGTGAGCGCCTGCAGCACGCGTTGCACGGGGATCACCGCGACGCCCTGCTCCACACGCAGTGCGACGGCGCGCCGTGAAGCCTGGGGGCCCGCGAGAGCCAGCCAATAATCATGGATCGGCCGGCACGGGTCAGTTCTACCCGCACCGTCCGGATGCCGCCCGGATCGTCGCCCTGGGACAGCCGCACACTGATGGCCTGCCACAGTGGGCGCAGATCGGGGTCGGCGAGATCGCCTCGGTTCCGCATCACGACGCGTCCTCCGCCCTCGGCGCGAAGAGCGAATCCTGCCCGTTGCCAGGGGGCGAGGCGGGATGCGACCGCTGGCGGGGAAGCTGCTGAACGCCTACCGCGATGCGTGTCGTGGCCGGCGCGCCGTGGCCGCTCCAAATGCTGGGGATGGCGTAGCGCAGTGCACTCCCCTCGTGGAAGATCTTGTGGATTCCGACCGTGCCCGTCTCCTTCACCAGGAGTGGCTGCATGGAGGGAAGGGTGACCAGGACGTCGAAATCCCAGGAGCGCAGCAGCGCGAGGAGCTTCCGCAGGTTCGATTCATCGAGTGCGGAGTTCAACTCGTCGATGAAGATCACGCGAGGGCCCACGTAGCCGTCGGCCTGGTAGAAGGCGCGGGCTGCGGCCAGGAGGGGCAGCATGGTCGCGAGGCGCTTCTCGCCGGCGGACAGCTTGTCGAGGGGATTCCTGCGCGGGCTCACCGACCGGAACACTTCCGTAGTGCTGCCGGGCTCCGCGAAGTCGGCGTGGGTGAGGGAGATTTCCCACGTGAACCAGTTTCGGTAGTTGAACACGTTGTGAACCCGCTCGGGCCAGGGGACCGCGGTGCCTTCTTCGTGCAGGAGCTGCTGCACGAAGAAGTTATACATGCGGTCGAACTCGCCCTCCGTGTCCAAGTCTTGGATGAGGGACAGAGCCTCTCGTGCGACGGGATCGTTCGCGTTCTCCACCCAGTTGAGTTTGACGCCGACTCGGGCTACGCCGGTGCGTACGTTGGCGAGCGTCGCAGTGATGCCTGCAACGATCTCGCGGGCGAGCTGAATACGCACCTGGATGTGTTTGCGCAGATCGGTGAGGATTGCGCCCTTTACTTCGGTTCGGACCTGCTCGTCGAAGTCCGATTCGAGCGTTGCGATGGAGCGTCCCAGATCATCGAGTGCGGTCCGCAGCGGTTTGGTGCTGGCCACTTCGCTGGACGGGCCGCACGCCACCTGGCTTCGCTCGGTCACCACGACGCGGCGCCAGCTTGTGTCGGGGATGTCTTCGATACTGATGTCCCGGCTCAGCCGGCTCAGGTCGAGACGGATCTTCTGTATGCGGGTTCCGACCTCCTTGAGCGCGGCTGATTCCTCGCGCTCCGCGTTCTCCAGAGTGAGCGATGCGGCATGACCTCGATGCAGGATGCCGGCTATGTCGGCGCCGATGACGGCAACCAGGCAGGAGGCGATGCGCCGCCTGGCCCTGCTGGTGTTCTGCCTCATCGAACGCCAAGTCCGTCAGGCCCTCGGCGGCAATCAGACGATGCGCGGTCTCTACCCCGACAACCGGGCCGTCCGCCCGACCGGGCGCATGATCCTCTACCACCTCGCCGGCCTGCGGATACGAGCCGGAACAACCAGCGACCCGCCAACCATTCTGATCACCCGCGGTGTTCAAGCCCACCTCCTCGAGTTACTCGGCATCGACGAAACCCGCCCCCGCTGGCTGGAAACCTGAAACCCCATGTGCGAAGTCCGGGTCTAGAAGGTGACTGACGTGATCCATTACCATGTTGGAACGGAAACAATGCCTGGCCTGCGATCCGTTGTTCGTCCACGGCAGCCAGACGGTTCTCGGTCGTCCCGTGCCGGTGGAGGTCTCGCTGGCCGCCGGCCTCGGCCACATCCTTCTCACGGCCGGGCTCGTCCTGCTGTTCGTCCTTCTCGGCAGACGCCTCAAGGAACTTGCTCCGGCTCGCGGCCCGAAGGCTGCGGCTCCGGTGCCCGACCACGGCGCCCGCGTTCTCCGGTGACCGCCGTGCCTCGTCGGCGTGCCACCGAACACACTCAAGAGGTAGGCCCTTCCAGAACCGGTGCACGGATCGGCGTCAGTTGCGAACGGCGGGAGAGGCCCGGACGGCGACGTTCTGGGCAGCCTGGTTGAAGGCGTGTATCTGAGGTGCGGTGTTGGTGACGAGCCAGGTAGGTGCCCATTCCAGGGGCGGTGCATCGCTCAGCGGGAGATAGGCGACGCCGGGGCGCGCGTAGAAGCGCGACACCTGGGCGCCCATCACGAAAGCGCCTTCGCCGGCGTCGATCAGAGCCAGGGCTTCCTGGAGTGTTTCGAACTGCGGGCCCGGTTCGCCGGGGCGGCCTGCGGGCGTCAGGTGGGGTGTGCGGTCCGCGCGCCAGTAGTCGGGGAACGCGCCGGCCACCTGCAGCATCTTGACTGCGGCCAGGTCTTCCAGCGAAACGCTGTCACGGCGGGCGAGCGGGTGCCGGGACGACACTCCCAGCACCCGTGGTTCGGAGAACAGGACCGGCCCGGTGACCATGTCGGGTTCGTGGTGCGGCAGGCTCACGACCAGAAGGTCGACATCGCCTGCGCGCAACCGCCGGAGGCCGTCGACGATCTGCATTTCCCTGGGCCGGGCCCGCCAGCCGGGGTGACGTCGGTCGAACAGCTGGGCGGCCTGGACCATGAGCTGTCCGGCGGCGGCGCCGAGGAACCCGACCTGGAGCACGCCTCCGACACCGCGCGCGGCGTTGGTCGCCTTCTCCAGCCCGGCCTCGATCTGGTCGTAGGCCGGGCGCAAATCGTCGTGCAGCAGCCGGCCGGCCTCGGTGAGGCAGACATGACGGCTGCTGCGTTCGAACAGCGGCGTACCGATGTGGCGTTCCAGCCTCTTGATGGTCTGGCTGATCCGGGCGGTGGTCACGTGCAGACGGTTGGCCGTGCGGCCGAAGTGCAACTCCTCGGACAGCGTCAGGAACGCCTCCAGCTCAAGCCGCTCCAGCACTCGATCCTCCGGACGTTAAATCCACCTAAACGACCGTTGCACTATGTCAGCTTGTTGGCGCATCAGACCCGTAGGAGTCTGAACAGGCCACCATCACCTGGCATTTCCGACCCTCACCCGGGGCCTTCCCCGGGTGAACTGCCTTCCGGCTGCCGCTGGAAGCGGTGAGGGCAAACCGAACCGAACCGCCCCCTTCCGCGGGACCGTCGGCGAAGCCTGCCCCTCCCTCCGGGCCCTCCCTCCCGAGCCCGAAGCCTCTGCACTTTCCACCCGCACAGCCGGACCACGACGGACGGCGTGCCAGACACAAAGGAACTTCACTGTGCGTGCCATCGGTCAGGACTCCCTCGGCGGACCGGACGTCCTGAAGATCATTGAGACGCCGCGCCCGGTGCCCGGCCCCGCCGAAGTGCTCGTCCGGGTGCGTGCCGCAGGGGTGAACCCGACCGACTGGTGGCACCGGGCCACCGGCGGGCTGGCGGGCGATGCTCCGATCCGCCTGGGCTGGGACGTGTCCGGCGTGGTCGAAGCCACCGGACCGGGTGTCGCCCTGTTCCAGCCCGGCGACGAAGTGTTCGGCATGCCGCGCCAGCCGGCTCCTGCCGGGACCTACGCCGAGTACGTGGTCTCCCCGGCCCGGCACCTGACCATCAAGCCGCCGAGGCTCTCCCACGTGGAGGCCGCCGCGCTCCCCCTGGCCGCGCTCACCGCGTGGCAGGCCCTGGTCGACACTGCCGACGTCCGTCCCGGGCAACGCGTGCTGATCCATGCCGCGGCGGGTGGCGTCGGACACCTGGCCGTCCAGATCGCCAAGGCGCGTGGCGCACATGTCGTCGGCACCGCTCGCGCCGCCAACCACGACTTCGTACGAGGACTGGGCGCTGACGAGGTCATCGACTACACCCGCACCGACTTCACCACCGCCGCCCGCGCCATCGACGTCGTGATCGACACCATCGGTGGTGACTACGGGCCGCGCTCCCTCCGGACCCTGCGCCCGGGCGGCATCATCGTCTCGCTCGCCTTCCCCGCCGAGGCGCACCTGGCGGCCGAGGCCCGAGCTCTCGGACTCCGCTCCACCTTCATGATCACCGAAGCCGACCAGGCGGGGATGAAGGAGATCGCCTCCCTCGCCGGCTCCGGCCTGCTGCGGGTGCGCATCGACACGGTCCTGCCGCTCGAACAGGCGGCCAAGGCCCATGAGATCGGCGAGACCGGCCGTACCACCGGAAAGATCGTCCTCACCGTCTCCGCCTGATCTTCCCCTGTGCCCCTCCTTGTCACGAGAGCAGGACCATGCGTTTGTTCCTTTCCTCCTGGAAACTCGGGGACGCCCCCGAGCTGCTGGACGACCTCGTCAAAGGTGCCCGGACTGCAGCCGTCGTCGGCAACGCGCTGGACGCCCTTCCCGCCCCGCAGAGACAGCAGGCCACCGGCCGCGAGGTCGCGATGCTGCGTGACCGTGGCTACCAGGCAACCGAGGTGGACCTGCGGGACCACTTCGATGATGCGGGCACACTCGCCGAGCGTCTGTCCGGCTTCGGCGTCGTCTGGGTCCATGGCGGCAACCCGTTCGTCCTGCGGCTGGCCATGGCCCTCAGCGGTGCCGACAAGACCCTGACCGGCATGCTGCGCCGCGACGCCCTCGTCTACGCCGGTTGGAGCGCGGGCGCCTGCGTCCTGTCGCCCAGCCTGCGCGGTCTCGAACTCGTCGACGACCCCGCCGACGCCGTCACCGCCTACGGCCTGCCGACGCTCTGGGACGGCCTCGGCCTCCTGGACTACGTCTTCGTTCCCCACTACCGCTCACCGGTCCCCGAGAGCGAGCCGATCGAGCACGTCGTGGAGCGCTACGACCGCGAAGGAGTGCCCTACCGCGCCTTCCGCGACGGCGAGGTCACCATCGTCGACTGACCGTCGACCGCTGCAGGCCGACAACCCCACTCGAAGGAGAATTCCGTGACGTCTGTACGACTTCAGGTAGACAAGCTTGCCCCGCACATCAACCGCGCACTCAATGCGCTCGACGCGGCCTCCCGGAAGGTCAGCCTGGAGCCCGCGCTGCTGGAACTGGTGCGGTCACGCGTCTCTCAACTCAACGGCTGCGCCTACTGCGTCGATCTGCACACCCGGGACGCACGTACGGCAGGCGAGACCGAGCAGCGCCTCTACGCCCTGCCCGTGTGGCGCGAGACCCCGTTCTTCACCGACCGCGAACGGGCTGCCTTGGAGCTGGCCGAGGCGGCCACCCGTCTCACCGAAGGCCCTGTCACCGACGAGGTCTACGGCCGGGCGGCTGCCGAGTTCACCGAGGTCGAACTCGCCGAGCTGATCTGGACCATCACCGTGATCAACGCCTGGAACCGGCTCGGCGCCACCGCCCGGCCCTGGCCGCTCGACTGACCGAGGTCACGACCGGGCCAATGAGCGGTCGGCACAAGCCGCGCGGTCCACGGGCCCCTTGGCCATCAACGGCCGGGCCCCGGTCGAAAGCTCTCCGGTCCGTGTCGTCCGGAAGGTGGCCGGGGTCTGCCGCCACATGACCGTGCACGTGCAAGAGACGCACAGTTCCCTCCCTGTCCCCCCTTCCCCGTCCTTGAATTGGAGTCCTCACATGCGCGTCTTCGTCACCGGGGCCACCGGCTACATCGGAGGTTTGGTCGCTGATCTGCTGCTGCGCTCCGGACACCGGGTCGAGGGGCTCGTCCGTACCGAGGACAAAGCCCGTGAGCTGAAGCGGCGAGGCATCACCCCCGTCCTCGGTACGCTTGACGACGGCGCGCTGCTCACCGCGCGTGCCCGCGAGGCCGACGCCGTCGTCAACGCCGCCAGCAGCGACCACCGGGGCGCCGTTGAGGCACTCGTCGAAGGACTGGCGGGCACCGGCCGCGCACTGGTGCACACCAGCGGTTCCAGCATCGTCAGCACCGACTCGCGCGGTGCTGCCGCGGATGAGGTGTTCACCGAGGAAATCGTCGCCCCCGGGTCGAGCTGGCGCCCCGTCGAAGAGAAGGCCGACCGTGTCGCCCTCGACCGTTTCGTCCTGGACGCGGCGGGCAGCGGCGTGCGGTCGGTCGTACTGTGCAACTCCCTCGTCTACGGACACGGCCGGGGCATGGCCCACGACAGCGTGCAGATCCCCGTGCTCGCCCGGCAAGCTCGCGCCAGCGGTGTCGTGCGGTACGTGGAAGCGGGCCGCAACATCTGGTCGACCGTGCACATAGACGACATGGCCGACCTCTACCTGCGCGCCCTCACCGACGCCTCGGCCGGATCCTTCTACTTCGTCGAGAACGGTGAGGCGTCGTTCGCCGACATCTCCGCCTCGCTCGCCTCGGCACTCGGCCTGGGCCCCGCCGAGTCCTGGGACGCGGACACCGCCGTCGCCTACTGGGGGCACGAACTCGCCTTGTACGTGCTCGCCTCCAACAGCCGCGTACGAAGCAGGGGTGCCCGACTGGGCTGGCGTCCGGCCCACCCTTCTGTCCTCGACTGGATCGAGAGGGACTACCTGTGTCAATCCCACCGAACTGTGGAGATCATCTAAGCGGCCAGCCCCAGCGGATGTTCGGCCGCGAGGGGCATCCCACACCGCTGGGGCAGGCGTTCGCCGAATACGGGCGCATCGCCAAGACCCTGCACCTGCTCGCCGTCGTCGACCCGGTCGACGACACCTACCGGCGCCAGATGCACAAGCAGCTCACCGTCCAGGAGTCCCGCCACAAGCTCGCCCGCGACATCTGCCACGGCAAGAAGGGCACCATCCACCAGGCATACCGGGACGGGACGGAGGACCAGCTTGGCTCACTCGGCCTCGTGCTGAACGCGGTAGTCCTCTGGACGACCCGCTATATCGATGCTGCGGTCGCCCAACTCCGTGCCGAAGGCCACGAGATCCGGGACGAGGACGCCGCGCGCTTGTCCCCGCTCAAGCACAAGAATCTGAACTGCCTGGGCCGCTACAACTTCACCGCCTCCCAGCCGGTCGACGGGCTGCGGCCGCTACGCGACCCGGACGCCGTCAACCTCGACGATGACGACGGAGAGGACTGAGCCAGGCCGGGACCGGCCAGTCCTGTTTACAGCCGCACTGGGTGGCGTGGTAGCGGCTGCTCCGTCGGCGGCTCGTACACGAGACGAGCGACAGGGCATCTCCGAGACCAGACCCTGGGGGCCGGGGACGCCATCAGCGAGGCAGCGTGACGAGCCCCGTCTCGTAGGCGGTGATGACGAGCTGGACGCGGTCCCGGGCGCCCAGTTTGGTGAGCAGGCGCGACACGTGCGACTTGGCGGTGGCCACCGTGATGAAGAGGTCCTCCGCGATCTCGGCGTTCGACCGGCCGCGCCCGACCAGGGTCAGGACTTCCCGTTCCCGCTCGGTGATGCCCTCGACCAGCCGTGGGGAGCGTGCCGGGGCGGCTTCGGGGCGCCCGGCGAACTCCGCGATCAGACGACGCGTGACACCCGGGGCGATCAGCGCGTCGCCGGCGGCGACCACACGGATCGCCGCGAGGATGTCGTCGAGCGCCATGTCCTTGACCGTTGGTTGCAAGAAGTGTGACCACCTGGTTCCAACAACCGTGTCCCGTCGTCCGGGAACCGCCAGCTCACGGCTCCTCGCCAGTTGTCCCGTCTTCTGCGATCTGGCTCCGATCTCAGTTGATCTGGTCCGATTCGCTCTCCGTCTCAGGCGGTCTGGTCCGTCGATGCCGCTGTCGGTGCGGGATGGCGGGCTTCGCCCATGAGTTATGGCCTTGCTGTCTGGGAAGGCGAGCGTCCTGCAGGCGACGCTGCTGCGGCCCAGTGCTTCACGGATCTGTACGACAAGTACATCGACGCGGACGGGGCTGACGTTCCTCCAACCAAGCAAAACGAGGCCTATGCCGCCGCGCTCCTGGAGCGATCCCGATCTCACCGAAGTCGAGCCTCTACCGTCCCGGGCCGGGAACGGCGATGCGCCTTCAGAGGGGGCCAAACACGGCCGGAACAGGCAACCGTAGTAAACACCGTGCCCCTGATCTTGCCCGGAGCCGCGTATCCGCAGGTCGCAGTAGCCCACTCGGCAGGCGGCCCGTGACACGCCTGTGACCGGAATTTTGGCTTACACCATGGCTCGGCGCTCGCGCCCCTGATGGAGTGACCTGATGCGCAAAGTCACTTCCCTTCTTCCGGCCCTCGCCGCACTCCTGCTGCTCACGGCGTGCGGATCCGAACAGGCAGGCACCCCCGGCGCAGTCGCCCCCGCGTCAGGGACCGCCGTCACCGACCCGCCCGTGGACGGCGTCCGGATCACTTCGGTGACCATCCCCTCCGCCACGCCCACCCCCAAATCTGACGGGTTCTCCGTCCACGCCGACCCCTTTCCCACCGGTGACTCCGGGATCTCGGCCGCCTACGAAGTCACCAACAACGGAACCGAGGCGCTGACGTACACGATCCTGTTCGACTTCACCACGGACACCGGCGAAGTCATGGGCAACAGCCACGAGACCGTGCGCTCGGTCGGCCCCGGCGCGACCGAGCGCGGCACGATCCGGGTGGGGGTGCTGGCCCCCGGAGCGTCCCGGGTGACCCGCGTCAAGGTCTCCCGGGTGACCAAGGTGCCCGCCGCCGAGGCGCCGCTCGCGTCCGGCGAGTGTCCACCCTCCGGCATCCGCCTCACCACCGATGACGGCGACGCCGCGATGGGGCTGCGCGTGGTGGGCTTGCACCTGGAGAACTGCGGGAAGCGCGACTACTCACTTGACGGTTACCCGCTTCTGGAACTGCTGGACAAGGATCTGTCACCCGTCCAAGGCGTCCGGATCGTACATGGAAGCGGCGGCATCAGCACCGGTACCGGATTTGACGAGCCGGCCCGCCCGCTGGTCCTGAAGCCGGGCGAGAGCGCCCTTTCGGGCCTCATGTGGCGCAACACCACCGAGTCCGGCGCCGCCGTCAACGTCCCGTACGTCAGGGTGCGGGCCGAGCAGCGCGCCGATCCGGTGACCGTGACGCCCCACCTCGATCTCGGCACCACCGGCAAGCTGGCCGTCCGTGCCTGGACGCGCCCGTCGAAGTAGGACCCCCGCCCGGTCTCAGTGCCTCCGCTGCGGCCATCAGAGGGGCCGGCGACGATGCGTCGCTTGTACCGCCACAGCTGCTTGCGTTCCTCCGTCGTGAGGTTGTCCGCGAGGCGGTTCACCTCGCCTCAGGCCGCCGACCGGGCCGTGCGGGCGGAGGCCCAGTCACCTCTCTCGACGGCTTCGCGTAGCTCTTCCATCAGCGCCAGCAGCGGCTTGCGGGCCTCCTTCTGCCGTTTGGTGAACGGCACCGACTTCACGGTGGCTCGCCGCTGTTCCCAGTCGGGCCTGCCGGTCAGCAGGTGCACGCGGGGGCGTGATCGGTGAACCATGACGCGTCCTCCTTGGTTCCGCACCACTGGCAGGCGGGCTCCCGCTCGGCAACGAAATCAGGTAGCCATACCCGGCTGTCAGACGGCCAGAGCAATGTGCCGTGCCCTGGTGAGGGCGACATGCAGTGATCGATGATGCTCCTTACCATGGTCAAGTCCATGGGCCAGCGCTGCTGCATCGGGCTCTTCCAAGTCGGCGGAACCGGCTTTCCCCGGTCTCAGCCGGCCGAGTCCTCGGGGAGCCAGTCCGCGAAGACCTCCGGGAGGCGGCCCAGGTCCTCGGCCGTGACGGTGACGAGACGCAGACCGTGGTTGCGGGCCAGTTCCCGCTTGCGCGCGACCTTCGCCGCGTACGCTTCCTTCGCCATGAGGCCCAGGGCTTCGACGAACGTGCCGTCCGCCAGACGCCAGTCCGCCCGCAGGCCGGTCGTGTTGAGTTCCTGGTGGCGGGGGTAGGCGGGCTCCGGCTCATGGGCCACGCCCCAGTGGTGGAGGAAGTCGTCCACGTGCCGCTCGAACAGGGAGCGGCACAGATGCCCGTCCGTGGCCGTGGTCGCCGTACCCATCGAGGTGCGGACCCCGTCCGTGAGGAGCCCTGCGTGTCCCAGCCACTCCGTCCAAGTGCGGGCCGGGCGCGACGGCCGCGCACTCAGCAGCGCGGAGCCAGTACGCGGCACCAGGAAACGGCAGAGCATCACCTCGTCGACCAGATCGGAGTCCTCGAACGGGACACAGACACGGTCCAGTTGGGCGAGGGAGGGCGGCCCGGAGAACTCGATCTCCGCGAGCCTGCGCAGCGCGTAAACGATCGCTTCCGTCCACGCTCCGTCCGCTCCCGTGTCCCGCAGCACCCCAACGAGCGGTGCAACTCGGGTTGTTGGAGTTACTGACGGGCCGCAGAGACCCGGCCGTCGAAGGTGATGTCGAAGGCGTTGAGTGCGGTCTTCCAGCGCATGGTCCAGCGGGCCTGGCCCTTGCCGGTCGGGTCCAGCGACATGATCGCCATGTAGACGCACTTCAGGGCGGCCTGCTCGTTCGGGAAGTGACCGCGGGCTTTCACTGCCCGTCGGATCCGCGCGTTCACGGACTCGATCGCGTTCGTCGTACAGACGATGCGGCGGATCTCGGTGTCGAAGCGGAGGAAGGGAGTGAACTCCTCCCAGGCGTTCTCCCAGAGCCGGACGATTGCCGGATACTTCTTGCCCCACGCGTCGGCGAACTCCGCGAACCGCTCGAGTGCGGCTTCCTCGGTCGCCGCGGTGTAGACGGGCTTGAGGAGCTTGGCGATCTTGTCCCAGTCCTGGCGGGCGGCATAGCGGAAGGAATTCCGCAGCAGGTGGACCACGCAAGTCTGGACAGTGGTGCGGGGCCAGACCGTCTCGACCGCGTCGGGCAGGCCCTTGAGCCCGTCGCAGACGAGCATGAGGACATCGTTCACGCCGCGGTTCTTGATCTCGGTGAGGATGTGCATCCAGTGCTTGGCGCCCTCGCCACCATCACCTGCCCACAGGCCGAGAATGTCCCGCCGGCCCTCGGCCGTGACGGCCAGGGCCACGTAGATGGGCCGGTTCGCCACGGCGCCGTCGCGGATCTTCACGTGGATCGCGTCGATGAAGACCACCGGATAGACGGCGTCCAGGGGCCGGTTCTGCCACTCGGCCATGCCCTCGAGGACCTTGTCGGTGATCGTGGAGATCGTCTGCCGGGACACCTCGGCGCCGTGGACCTCAGACAGGTGGGCCTGGACCTCACCGGTCGTCAAGCCCTTCGCGGCGAGCGAGATGACCATCTCGTCGACGCCGGACAGACGCTTCTGCCGCTTCTTGACGATCTTCGGCTCGAAGGAGCCCTCGCGGTCACGGGGCACGGTTATCTCGACCGGGCCGACGTCGGTCAGCACGGTCTTGGCACGGGTTCCGTTGCGGCTGTTCCCACCGTTCTTCCCGGCGGGATCGTGCTTGTCATAGCCGAGGTGGTCGGTGATCTCGCCCTCGAGGGCGGACTCCAGGAGCCGCTTGGTCAGCTGCTGGAGCAGCCCACCCTCGCCGGTCAGCTGAAGGCCCTCGGCCTGAGCCCGGCCCACCAGCTCATCAATCAGCCGGTCGTCCACAGACTTCGACGGCACCGCGTCAGACGGCTCGACGGTTTCGACCTCGGTCACGTTGTTGCTGGTCATCGATGCATCTTCCATGATCGGGAGTTACACCGAACGTTTTACAGTCCCCGTCGTAGACACCCGACTCGCCCAGCTTGCCGATGCTCCCGAGCACGAGGTAGGAGGAGGTCGTCAACCGCACGTCAGCCATGGGTGGGACCGCATGTCGCCGACGCCTGGGCGGGCCGACGGCCCCGGCCGGTGTCACACGGCCGTCAGGCTCGGTCGCCGCCTCCCGCCACGCCCGCCCGGTACGCCAGGACCACCGCCTGGACGCGGTCGCGGAGGTCCAGTTTGGTGAGGATGCGGGAGACGTAGGTCTTCACGGTCTCTGCGCTGATGACCAACTGGGCGGCTATTTCGGCGTTCGACAGGCCCTTGCTGATGAGGAGGAGGACCTCGTGCTCGCGGGGGGTGAGCATCTTGAGGCGGTCGCGCTCGGGGGACGTGGGGACGGTGGTGGGGCGCAGGCGTTCGGCGAAGCGACCGATCAGGGTGCGGGTGACGGCGGGGGCGAGGAGGGACTCGCCACGGGCGACGGTGCGTACCGCGTTGATCAGTTCGGGCGGTGGGGCGTCCTTGAGTAGGAAGCCGCTGGCGCCGGCGCGGAGGGCCTCGTACACGTATTCGTCGACGTTGAAGGTCGTGACGATGAGGATCTTCGCGGGGTTGGGGGAGTCGGGTCCTGCCAGGCGGCGGGTGGCCTCGATTCCGTCGAGCAGGGGCATGCGGATGTCCATGACGACGACGTCCGGCTTCAGCTCCTGCGCGCTCCGGATCGCCGCTCGGCCGTCCTCGGCCTCGCCCACGACCTCCATGTCGGGCTGGGCGGAGAGGATCGTGACGAAGCCGGCGCGCACGAGGGCTTGGTCCTCGCAGACCAGCACCCTGATCGCAGCGGGCGGAACACTCATGCGGCACCTTCTGTGGGGATGCGTGCGTGCACGCGGAACCCGCCCTCCGGGCGGGGCCCGGCGGCGAACTCGCCGCCCAGCATCTCCACCCGTTCCCGTAGCCCGGTCAGGCCCCGGCCGCCCGAGACGTGCGGCCCGCCGTCGCAGAGGGCGGCGGATACGGGCGCGCCGTTGGCCGCTTGGGCGGTGGTGACCTCGATGTCCGTCCAGTCGGGGGCGTGCGTGAGCCGTACCAGTGTCGGTCTGCCCGCGGCGTATTTCACGGCGTTCGTCAGGGATTCCTGCACGACGCGATACGCCGTGAGTCGGGCGCCTATGTCCATGTCCGGCTGCTCTCCGTCCTCGACCAGTTCGATCGGCTGGCCGCCCGCTCGTGTCTGCTCCACCAGGTCAGGCACCCGGCCCGGCAACGGCGTCCGTTCCTTGGGCGCCGACTCGCCGGTCGCCTCCAGCACGCCGAGCAGGAACCGTAGTTCGGCCAGCGCGCGGCGGCCGGTGCCGTTGATGGCGTCGAGGGCCTCGCCGATCCGGTCCGGTGACCCGGTGAGGTACTGTGCCGCGCCGGCCTGCACGACCATCGCGGTCACATGGTGGGTCACCACGTCGTGCAGCTCCCGGGCCAGTCGCCCGCGTTCCGCATCGATGGCCGCCTGTGCGGACAGGCGCCGACGCTCGGCCTCGTGCGCCCGCCGCCCGCGCACCAGGACGCCCAGGCCCCACATCGCCACCAGGACCAGGTAGTAGACCAGGAAGTCGGTCAGGCCGTCGGGCGAGCCCAGCGCGTACAGGACGACATCGAACACCAGGTACCCGCCCGTCGCCGCCAGCGGTACGGCCCGCCGGAGGCGTTCCTGGTGGGCACCCACGGAGTACAGCGCGATGTACAGCCCCAGGCTGCCGAAGGCCGCCGGGTAGCCGAGGCACTCGTGGACCGCGAACGAGGTCCCCGCTACCGCGAGGCAGACGGCCGGCCATCGGGTGCGCACCGCGAGCGGCAGAGTCTGACCCAACGTCAGCAGCACGCTCGCCATGGAGGCGCCGTGAGTGGGAAGGTCGCCGAACCGAGCCCCGACCCGTGACAGCGGCTCCGCGAACGACAGCACGGTGAAGACGAGCGCGAACTCGCGGTCCCTGGTAGCGGTGGGGCGTGCTCCCCACCACCGCGACAGCCAGCGGAGCCGACTGGTTGCGGCGGCCACCGGGTTCCCGCGTGCGGAGGGGCCCCTGTCCCGCGCCCGCGGTTCGGCCCCGGCCCCGGAAGGGGGCGCCGGGGGCCGGCCGGTCCTTGGCCGGCCCGGGCGGGGAGCGGGGTCCGTCGGCGCGGGGCATGCCGAGCCTGATGGTTCACAAGCTGCTTGGTCTTCCGTCATCATCCATGATCTCGTAAGTCCGGCACTGAGCGGCATGAGGACCGGGCCGTGGTCCGCGGCCTGGTCCATTCGGTACGACCCGTCCGGCATCCGCACCACACGGCAGCGCGGACCGGACGGTCCTGCTCGGTGAATCTAGCGTCCTGTGGCGGGAGTTGTGTCCCCCGCAAGAGAACAGCCGGGTAGCTCGCTCGGGGGACCGGAGGATGCGGCAAGTGCCCACCCGGTGGTGACGATTCGCAGGAGCCGCGGCCCGTAGTTTTCCGGCATCGAAAGCGGAGACCGCCTGCTGGGAGCGGGCCCCTGAGGAGGAAGCCATGTCGTCCAACCACCACCAGTCACCGAAACGACTCGCCGGTCGCGGAGCCGAAAGGACCGGATCGACCGGGAAGAACACCGGGCACCCCGCGCGGTGGGCGACGTCGACGTGGGTGCGTCTGCCGGTGCTGTTCGTGCTGATGCTGGCCGTGGGCGGGATCACCAGCGCGATCAACAGCGCCGCCGCCGCCACTCCGCTGACCGCTCTGATCAGCGGGGTGGCCACCGGCGGCCTCGCCCTGGCCGCCTATGCCAGGCTCGTGCGGCACCTGGAGGACCGCAGCAGGCCGCAGGAGCTGGCTCCGGCGCAGGCCCGGCCGGAACTGTGCCGGGGCGCCCTGCTCGGGCTGGGTCTGTTCACCGTCACGATCGCGCTGGTCGCGATGACCGGCGGATACCACATCCACGGCTGGGGATCGATCGGTGGCGCACTGACCACGCTGGGGTTGATGAGCTGCGTGGCGGTCACTGAGGAACTGGCCTTCCGCGGTGCGCTGTTTCGGGTGCTGGAGGAGAAGACCGGGACGTGGGGGGCGCTGGCCGTCTCCGGGCTCGCTTTCGGCGGCCTGCACTTGGTCAACCCCGACGCGACGCTCTGGGGCGCGCTGGCCATCGCCGTCGAGGCCGGGCTGATGTTCGGCGCGCTCTACGCCGCCACCCGCTCGCTGTGGCTGCCGATCGGCCTGCACCTGGGCTGGAACATGGCCGAGCAGGGCATTTACGGCACCGCCGTCTCCGGTTCCGGGACCGGCACCGGCGGCCTGCTGCACGCCTCCGTCAGCGGTCCCCAGGCCCTGACCGGCGGCGACTTCGGCCCCGAGGCCAGCATCTTCGCCGTCCTGGTGTGCGCCGTGCCCACCGTGCTGTTCCTCATAACCGCCAAGCGCCAGGGCCGCATCTACACCCGCGCCGAAATGGCACAGGTACGGCAGAACTGACACGGGGCCGCGCCACCGGCGCGTGGAGGGCGGGCAGCCAGGCTGCCCGCCCTCCACGCGCTCCGCTGTTCGGACTTGAGGTCCTCGGCGCGGGGCTCGGGGATTTCCGCTAGCAACGGTGAACCGGTGAGGGGGTTCAGGCGTTGCACGATGGCTCTCGGCCCACGCGATCCATGCCTCGACTTTCGCTCTGATCAGGACATGCGGGAACGCCAGGCCGTCCGAATCCCGCCGGGCACCGCTCGCCCTCGACGCGGACATCCCCGACTACAGCGCCTACTGGTACAGCAACTTCGTGGTGGGCGCGATGGGCCCCGGCTCCTTCCACGAGGCCGCTGCTCGACCGTACGGGCAAGCTGTGGAAGCAGCCGGGCTACGTCAAGGCCGCCGAGCGCGTCGACGCCCTGGCCGAGGGCGGGTACTTCGCCGACGGCTACGACGCCAGTAGGTTCCCGGCGATCCAGCAGAAGTGGGCGACGGGCAAGGCCGGCTTCCTCCTGATGGGTTCATGCAGATCACCGCGAGCCCGGATGCCCGGCTCGGCATCAGCGACGTGCGTTCCGTGAACGGCACGCACGCGCTGCGCCGGTGGGACCACGCCCCGCGCTCCGTGATCACCGTCGACGCCGAGCTCGCCTGGGCCCACGACCCGTACGAGCCGAAGCCGCTCGACGACCGGGCATGGCAGGGAGCCGTCGACTCCTTCTCGGTGTGGATCTACAACGAGACGCCCACCGGCATCGACGACGTCGTGCGCTTCGAGTTCGGGCAGGGGAGCCGCACGACTGCTGGTTCGAGTTCCGGCTGGACTTCACCGGTCGGCGTACCGCCTGGGTGCGCTACGCGTACGACATGCACGGCCGTCCGCACCTCGCCATGGACACCGTCCGTATCATCACGCCCCGCAGGCCCGGGCCCGCATCAGCCACTACAGGCGAAGCGGACACAGCCCCTTGGCGGACGGTACCGGGTGACGGAAATCGGGAGTCGTGAACCTGTGGGCTGAGGCGGTTGGTTCACGGGTCTCTCCTACGTGTCACCTCTCCGTCTGCTGCCAGACGGAGGTGAGCGCCGTGACGGGGTCCGGACCGGCCGGCGCTGATGGCCACCACTCGCCGTCGCCGTCCTGGAGGTAAGGGTGCCAGCGAGTGTCAGGGCCCAGGCGCAGCTGGATGCGGTGGTCGGTGAGCGTGAGGCGGTTGCGCCAGGTCCTGAGGGCGACCGGGGTGGTGGCCATTTCGGCGAGGGCCTCGGTCAGGGCGGAGCGGGCGGCTGTCATCGCCGTCGGGTCGGGGGTGTGGGGCTGTTCGGCGACGGTGATGCCGGTTGGGCCGCCATACCGCCAGGCGCGGGTGAGGCGGACGAACGCGGTCGGTTTGGCACCGGTGTTCTGGATGAGGTGGTGGAACCACTCGGGGCCGCAGTTGCTCGCGGCGATCCGTGTCGCGTCCTCGTGCTGGGACAGATGCAGGCTGGTGGTGTCACCCTTGAGCACCTGTGCGGCGCGTGTGGCGGTGTCCGCCATGAGGCGTTCGAGGTCCGCGGTGGACAGACCGGTGCCGGGTGGCGGGGCGGCGGGCAGCGCGGCGGTGTGGGGCGCCGGTTCGGGGAGTTCGGGAAGGGGCGGAGAGTGTTCGGCCAGTGCGGCCCAGGCTGCGTAGGTGCCCGCGGCCGGCACGCCGGCTGGGGACGGTGGGGTGGAGGTCGCCTGGGCGGCCGTACGGCGGGCGCGCAGCTGGGCGAGGGCCTCCTCTCGTCCGCGGCCGCGCAGGGCGAACACCACGAAGGGGTCGGCGTCGATGGTCGCGGCGATGGCGTAGCAGAGCGCGGCGGCGTGTTTGCAGGGGTAGCCCCAGTCGGGGCAGGAACATTCGGGGTCGAGTTCGGTGGGCTGCGGGAGCAGGGGTACGCCGGCGTGGCGGGCGTCGTCGACGAGTTCGGCGGGCATCTCGCCGTCGAGGAGTGCGGCGAGATGCCCGGCCCGGGCCGCGATGGTGTCGAGGAGGGTGTCCCACTGGGCGTCGGTGAGGACAGGCAGGTGGACGGCGGAGCGGTAGGGACGGGGCCTGCTGCCCTGGACGGCGGCTTTGACCTGGCCGGGGGCGATGGTGACGGGCCCGACCATGCCCTGGCGGGCGTAGGTGCGTCCGCGGGACAGGCGCCCCGAGTCCAGGGTGGAGTCCTCAAGGGCCGTTACCCATGCCTGGCCCCACCAGGTCGCGGCGAAGGCACGCCTGCCGCGGGTGGGCGCGCGGCGCGGGCCGGGGACCGAGGGGCTCATGACTGCCTCCCCAGGGCGACCAGTTCGGCGAGATCGTCGTCGGACAGTTCGGTCAGAGCGCCCTCACCGGATCCGACCACGGCGTCGGCGAGCGCACGCTTGGATTCGAGCAGCTTCGCCACCTTGTCCTCCACGGTCCCCTCCGCGAGGAGTTTGTGGACCTGTACGGGTCTGTCCTGCCCGATGCGGTAGGCGCGGTCGGTGGCCTGGTCCTCGACCGCCGGGTTCCACCAGCGGTCGTAGTGCACGACATGGGTGGCGCGGGTGAGGTTGAGGCCGGTGCCCGCGGCTTTCAGGGAGAGCAGGAACACCGGCACCTCGCCGCGCTGGAAGCGGTCCACCATCTCCTCGCGCGCGGCGACGGGGGTGCCGCCGTGCAGGAAGAGGGTGGGGACGCCTCGTTCCGCGAGGTGCCTCTCCAGCAGGGTCGCCATCTGCTTGTACTGGGTGAAGACCAGCGCCGACTCGCCTTCGGCGGTGATGGTGTCGACCAGTTCGTCGAGGAGGTCGAGTTTGCCGGAGCGGCTGTGCAGCGGTGTGGACTGGCGCAGGTACTGGGCGGGGTGGTTGCAGATCTGCTTCAGCGCGGTGAGGAGCTTCAGGATCAGGCCGCGGCGGGCGATGCCCTCGGATTCGGCGATTTTCGCCATGGTTTCGCGGACCACCGCCTCGTACAGGCTTGCCTGCTCGGCGGTAAGCGGGACGACGCGGTCGGTCTCGGTCTTGGCGGGCAGTTCGGGCGCGATGCCCGGATCGGACTTCCTTCGGCGCAGCAGGAACGGGCGGACGAGACGGGACAGCCGTTCGGCGGCCTGCGGGTCCTCGCCCGACTCGATCGTACGGGCGTGGCGCTCGCGGAAGGCGTTGAGTGGGCCGAGGAGCCCGGGGGTGGTCCAGTCGAGGAGTGCCCAGAGTTCGGAGAGGTTGTTCTCCACGGGGGTGCCGGTGAGCGCGACGCGGGCGCGGGCGGGCAGGGCACGCAGCTCGCGGGCAGTGACGGCGTAGGGGTTCTTGACGTGCTGGGCCTCGTCGGCGGCGATCAGCGACCAGGCGTTCTCGGCGAGGGTCTCCCGGTCGCGGCGCAGGACGCCGTAAGTGACCAGGACGATCTCGTCGTCGGCGAGGTCCGCGAGGTGGCGGTCGCCCCCGTGGTACCGGCGCACTGGCGTGGCCGGCGCGAACCGGGCCGCCTCGCGCTGCCAGTTGCCCAGCAGCGAGGCGGGGCAGACGACGAGCGTGGGCCCCGCGGTCGCGGGGTCGGTCTGGCGGTGCAGGTGCAGAGCGAGCAGGGTGACGGTCTTGCCCAGGCCCATGTCGTCGGCGAGACAGCCGCCGAGACCGAGCTCGCACATTTCGGCCAGCCAGGCCAAGCCCCGCTTCTGGTAGTCGCGCAGCGTGGCCTTCAGAGCGGCGGGCTGGGCGGCGGGGGTGCGGGATTCGGGGTCGCGGATGCGGGCGACGAGGTCGCCGAGCGCCCCGACCGCCGCACAGCGAAAAGTTTCCCCGTCCCGTTCCACCTCGCCGGTCAGCGCGGCGCCGAGCGCCTCCATGGGGGTGAGAGGTTCCATCCGGCGGCGCCTGGCGCGGGCCACCAGCTTCGGGTCCGCGACCACCCACTGGTCGCGCAGCCGGACGAGGGGGCGGCGTGCCTCGGCGAGGGCGTCCATCTCGGCCTCGGTGAGCGGTTCCCCGCCGAGCGAGAGCTGCCAGCGGAAGTCGAGGAGGGCGTCGGCGTCGAGCATGCCGCCCGCGCTGGAGCCGGGCGCGGTGCGCTGCCCGATCTCCGCGGTCGCGGTGAGTGCCTTGACCAGCTTGCGCGGCCAGTGCACGTCGATACCGGCGGCGCGCAACGTGTCGGTCGCGTCGCCCAGCAGGTCGAAGGCTTCGTCGTCGGTCAGCCGCAGCTGGTCCGGAGCGGCGTCTTTCAGCAGCCGGTCGAGCGGTGGCCAGACGCGGGCGCCACGGCGCAGTGCGAGCAGCGTCTCGGTCTCGGAGCGCGGGCCGAGCAGGCGCTCGGTCTCGGTCGGCTCGCTCCACAGTCGTGCGGCCTCCACGACGAGCGCCGGATCCGCCGCGGTGTGCAACTGCAGGACGGCCCGGAACTGCCGACGCCGCCCCTCGGGTACGTCGACCCGCAACGAGACCCTGACGTCGGCGGTGAACGCGGCGGCCGTCTCCTCGGCCCACTCGCGCAGCGCGGGCACCGCACGCGTCTCTCGCCAGGCGTACGGCAGGGCTCCCATGGCGAGCGGAGCGGCGGGAGCACGGACCAGTTCGTCGGCGACCGCGTCGCAGAACTGGCGTACCAGCGCGGCCGGTTCGGCGATCCGCAGCGGCGCGGGCCCGGGCTCGGGTAGGCAGTGGGCGTGTGGCGGGAACGCGGCGGCGAGGGCGTCCAGTGTCTGCCGCTGGGCGGCGGTGAAGGGGCCCGCCTTCCAGGTGTCGTGGCCGGCGTCGGTGAGGGCCGGGTGGAGGCGGCCGTCGGCGAGCAGTCGCAGCGCCAAGCGGGCGGCGGATTGCCAGGCGGCGGCGGACGGGTGCGGCGGCTGTGCCCCGGACAGCGCGGCGACAGCGAGGGCGACGGGCAGTGCGTAGCCCTCCACCTTGCGCCGTCTGACCGAGCGGCCGTGCGGCAGCACGAGCTCCGCCGCCTCAGGCTCGACGACCGCAGGTGCCATGCTCTCGGCAGTGGCTGCCCCTGCGGGCTGCCAGAGCAGCAATCGGCCGAGGCGGGCGGGCTCGCCGGGCAGGAACACCGCCGCCCAGCCGTCGTCGAGCCGACTCCGCGCCCAGGCAGCCGACTCCGGTGTGGCCCATCGCGGCACGCCCCTCGTTCCTGTGCCCTGTTCCCGTACGAGGACTCGTGCCACTCTCTTTCGCCTCACCGTCGTCCAGGCGGTCTTCACCGCGCCTTCGTCCACCAGCAGGTTCCGACCCTGTTGTCACCTGCGGGAGTGGGCCTTGATCGCCGCGGTACGCATGCGTTTGGCCAGCCGCTTGTCGACGCCGCGCAGGCCCTCACCCAGTTCGGCGAGCACCAGGGGGGTGGCTGGGTGCTCCACTCGCCACAGCTCGTCCACCCGCTGTTCGAGCGCATCCGGCGCCGTGTTCCAGTTCTCCAGGAAGCCCTGGGTCAGCTCCTCGTTCTCCTGAGCACCGGCGAGGATCGACAGTCCGTCGATGAGCAGCCACAATCCGGCCTCCTCCGTCCGCGCCGGGTCCATGTGTGCGTCTGCCCCAGGGCGTGCGCCCAGGGTCGCGGTGGCCACCTGGCGGCACCCCTCGACGTCGGAGTCCGCCGCCTTGCGCAGCACGCGCCGTGCCCGGGGGCCGTCGAGGTCGGCCAGCACCAGTTGGGCCACGGCACGCTTCGCCGCTGCCTCGGAACCGTCTCCCGCGCATGCGTCGAGCAGCCCTACCGCGGCATCCGCCGCCGTACGGTGTGCCAGCCACCCTTCGACCTCCCGGCGCATCTCCTCGGGGGAGTAGCCCAGGAGCCCCTGGAGCAGAGCGCCGGCGTCGGCTTCGGCGTACTCACCGAGCAGGGGCGCGGGCACACCGCACTCCATCAGATAGGCGCGGAGCCCGTAGCGGCCGAGCGGGGTGATCCGCATGCGGTGCCCGCGCTTGTCGTCCCACGACCGATCCGACGCCGCCGTCGAGGTTCCTGAACCGCCGCCCAGCTCCTGTCCGACCATGGAGTTCAGGAGTGTGCGCAGAGTCTCCTCGGCCGAATCGCCGCCGTCACCGGGCTCGTACTCCACCGCACCCAGCAGGGCGAGCCCTTCCCCGAGCTCGTGGAAGGACGCTGCGAACAGTGCCTGGAAGAGATCGAACTCCGGCCCGTTCTCGCCCACCTCGCGGGCCTTCGCACGCAGGTCGTCGACATCCACCCAGGCGTCGTCCGGGGCGTCGTACAGCAGGCCGACCAGTGAGTCGGCGATCTCGGCCGTCAGCTCACCGTGCCACCCGTCCAGCACCCCCGTCTCACCGATCTCCTCCAGCAGATCGCCCATAGCGGCGGCCCAGAACTCCGGAAGGTCCTCACCGGTGAAGTCGGTTGCCCCGCCACCCCATGCGCGGCCCCCGCTGATCGTGATCAACCCGCCATCCACGGCGAGCCACCACGGATCATCGAGAACGGAAACGTCCTTGGCGCTGCGCAGCGATTTCAACGCACGAGCCCGCGCGACGGCATCGGCATACGGCGAGTCGTCGCCGGCCAGCTTCCACAGCTGGAGCTCCTCGACAGCCTCACGGGCGAGCGCGGGCCGCAGCACCCGGCCGGCGGTGACCTGCCGTCCCTCGCGGCACCAGGCGGCGAGCCGCAGCGCCGCGTCGAAGAGCGGAACACCCCGCACGGCAGCGGCAAGGTCCTCCTGCGGTGCCAGGGTCACCGGGCGCAGCACAGGCACATCCTCGGCCGGTCCGTCGACTCCGGCATCGACCGGATCGCCCACCCCGCACTGCCCGCAGGTACACAACGCCACGTCCTCGGCGGTCAGCCGACGGACACCGCCGCGCCCGGCCCGATCACCGGCCGACGGCTTCGCTCTGCCGGACACCGTGTCCGGCGTCAACCGGGCCAGCCGCGCGGTGATCCCGTCCCGGTCGAAGGCCGCCGGATCGTAACCGGCCGCCCGCAGTTCGGCGACGAGCTCACCGTACGGGCCATCCCCGGCCCCATCCGGGGTGTCGAGGAACTCCAGAACCCCGGCCAGCCCCCACACGCCGCCGATGTCCTCGGCCGGTACATCGGCACGACGCCCGCCGACGCAGCGCACCGCCCGCTCCGCGCCGTCCGGGCGGGGCAGCGTCTTCTCCAGCGTGATCCCGTGCTCCCAGTCGTCGCCGAAGTCGTAGACGTAGCGCAGCCGTGCTCCCTCCTCGGCCAGCACGTCGCCGAGCGCGGTGGCGTCCTCGTCGCCGACCCCGCGGCCGAAGCCGAGATCGATGTCGGTGAGTCGTGCCGTGTCGCCGTACCCCCGGCCGAACTCGTCGGTGAAGAGGTGCAGATGGCCACCGTGCCATCCGAAGGCGACCTGGATGGCGTCGTGCAGCGTCCCGAGTGACGTGTCGGACGGCAGCACAAGGCGCCGCCACAGGGGCGGTCTCGTACTGTGCAGCACGATCTTCAACTGGAGATCGGACGGGGCTGTCTTCCCGTCTCGCCACATCTGCTGCTCCCACCGCTCCGGGGCCACTTGAACGGCCCCATCATGGCGCTGTCCGCGTGCCCAGCTCAAACCCGGTTGTGGCGGCTACCGTCCTTTTGGGCAGACACGGCCCCGCCGTCGCCCGCAGTGGATATCCTGTGTCCTCGCGACCGTTCGCGGGCAGCGCAGGCGCTCGGGAGCACATGGCCCTACCGGCCACGGCTGCTGCATTGCGTGCCCGTAGGGCTTTTGGACCCGGACACGGTGAAGGCATTTCAGGAGTGGATGCGCGCCCGTGCACAGGCGATTGCGCTATCTCTACGACCTCGCCCGCGCGGCGACGCCGTCGGGCCGACGCCCCACGGTGACCGCGTCCCGCGTACGGCCCACGATCCTGCGGCTGCTCGACTCGATGACCGACGTGCCGGCCTACGTGCGCAACGCGCGCTTCGACATCCTGGCCGCCAACACCCTGGGGAGGGCGCTGTACGCGCCCGTCTTCGAGTCACCGCTGTTCGCCCGGCGCGGCCCGGTCAACAGCGCCCGCTTCATGTTCCTCGACCCGGCCAGCCAGGAATTCTGGATCGACTGGGAAAAAGGAGCCAACGACGCGGTCGCCTTCCTACGCACCGAGACGGGCCGGGCGCCCCACGACAAGGCACTCACCGATCTGATCGGAGAGCTGACGACCAAGAGCGCGTGTCAGGGGCCGTAGGGGCTCCAGTGCCCGAGGAAGGGCTTCAGGTCGTCGGCTTGTGGTTCGGGGATTTCGGGCAGTCGGGGCGGCGTGGTCAGTGGGCCGAGGCGGTTCACGGTGGCCGCTGCCCAGCTGATCCATGCTTCGGCTTCGGTTCTGGGTTGCCCCGGCGGCATGGTCTCGATTCGGGTGCCTGCAGCGCTCACGTACTGGGTCAGTCGGGTGGCGTGTCGCCATGCCGCTTTCTGCGCTTCGAAGTGCTTGACGCGGTACGTCTTCGCGTGGCGGACGCGGGCTTCCTCCACGGCGGCTTCCCAGCGGATGCGCTTCGGTCTGCCGCCGGCAGCCCAGGACCGGGCAGACCGAACGTCGTACCCGGACGTTGACCACGACCCGGCGGCCATCGACTGGCACATCCGCAACCGTCCGGACGTGGTATCCGTGCACCTTCCCCGTCGGCGCCCCGCACATCGGGCAGGGAAAGGGAACATCCCTGGTCCGGGCCAAGACCCGGATCACCTCGCCGTCGTCCACCACATCATCGATGACCAGTGCCGATAGCCCTGAAAACACCGTTGCCACAAGGGAGTTGGCATCTCGCATACAACGTCGACGACGCCAGTTACCTGCCGTCACCACCGACTACGGAACAGAGCCGAACGATTTACAGTCCCCATCGCGGGCTCCCCGGGGTTCTTCGGCCTGACCGGCTTGTCGAGGTCGCCGTCTGTGGCGCGTGTCTCCTTCTCGGTATCTGTACGCGAGGCCTGAACGGATGCCCGTCTACTATGGATCTGCGTACTGGGCGGCAGAAGGAAGTCAGAGCAATGCGGCGGCTGGGGGACCTTGAGGCGGAGATCATGGATCGACTCTGGACGTGGAATCGTCCTGCGACTGTGCGCGAGGTCGTCAACGACATCAACGAGACCCGCCCTCTCGCCTACACCACCGTGATGACCGTCACCAACATCCTGTACTCCAAGGGCTGGCTGTCGCGCGGAAAGGAGGGACGTGCCTGGCTGTACACACCGGTCCGCAGCCGCGAGGCGTACGCTGCCGCGCTGATGGAGGACGGCCTCGGGGCCAGCAAGGACCGCTCGGCGGCGCTGGTGCATTTCGTCGAGGGCATGTCGGAGGACGAGGTAGCCGCCCTCCGCAGGGCGCTTCGCAGCGTAGGGCGACAGGCCAAGCCGTGATCTCGGCACCTGCTCTGATCGGCTACACGGCAGCCGTCGGATTCATCGCCCCGAGAGTGCTGCTGCGCAGCAGCTGGCCTCATCGCGCTCCCGCCCTGGCGGCAGCGGCGTGGCCAGCCCTGGCGGTCTCGTTCTCGGTCGCTGCCACGCTCACCGCTTACGGCCTCGCCTTGCCGACAGAGCATCTGCACGCCGGCCTTACGGGCCTGCTGCACTTCTGCGGACTGGAGGCGAGTGCGGGTCGGCCCGATCCCGACACGGTGGGCCAGCTTGCCATCGCCCTACCGGCCGCCCTCGCGCTCGCCCTGGTCGCGAGCTTCTCCTGGCACGTCGCACGAGCGTGCAGAGCCCGAGCACGGCATCGGGAAGCCGTGGACCTGGTGGGCCGCCACTCGGCCCGGCTGCGTGCCACAGTCCTGCCGTACAACGTTCCCGCCGCGTACTGCTTGCCCGGCCGCCGCGCACGGATCGTGATCAGCGACGCGGCGGTACACCGATTGACGCCCGAGCAGCTCGATGCCGTACTCAAGCACGAGCAGGCGCACATCGCGGGCCATCACCACCTCGCGCTGGCCGCTGCTGAGGCGTTCCACTCCGTGTTCCGTCGGCTGCCGCTGGCTCGCCATGTCCGGGAGCAGACAGCGCTCTTGCTGGAGATGGTCGCGGACGATCGCGCACTGCGCAGTCACTCCCACGAGGTGCTCGTCACCGCGATGTACGAGATGGCTGCGGCGCAGACCCCGCATGGAGCGTTCTCAGCGGGTGGCCAAACCGTCCTGATCCGCGCGAAGCGGGTCCTGGGACCGCGCACAGCGCCGCACCCCGCGCTGTGGTGGTCCGTCGCTGTCATGGCTGCGACGGTTCCTGTGCTTCCGCTGCTGGTGGCCTGCCCGCCCGGTCTCGGCTGACCACAGTCACCCGGAGGGGTCCGGATTGGGAACGAACCATCAGCCGATACTGCCAACGGTGCGTGGCCGACCACTTCCGTACGGGTACCGGCGCCGCCAAAGACCGGCTGTTGATGTAAAGCGGGCAACCCCACGGGCCATCCACGCTCCACACCGCAGCCAAGACCTCGGGATCACCCGTCTCCACAGCGTTCGCTCTGCGTGGCGCCCTGGCACCTGAGCACCAACTCGTATCACCCTAGGAGCTTCTGTGACAGCACTACCGGCAACCCGCACCCTGCTTGCTGCCGCCGGCACCGCGCTCGCTCTTCTCGTCCTCACCGCTTGCGGGGGCGGGTTGTCCGAGACGGGCGAGACGTCGGCTTCGACGCCGACGCTCTCGCATGTGCACGGTCTCGGCGTCGACCCGGCTGATGGTCGCATGTATGTCGCAACCCACGACGGCCTCTACACAGTCGCCGAAGACCAGAAGCCAAAGCTCGTAGGCGATCGCAAGGATGACTTCATGGGCTTCACGGTGACGGGCAAGAACGCCTTCATCGCCAGTGGACACGGAGCGCCGGGCAGTGGCCGTCCGGCCAACCTCGGCGTGATCAAGACCGAGGACGCCGGCCACACCTGGGCACCCCGGTCGCTGTCAGGCGAGGCCGACTTCCACTCCCTGGACTCGGCCCAGGGCGCGGTCTTCGGGTACGAGAACGGACGGATCAGGGTCAGCAGCGACCTCAAGAACTGGGACGACCGGGCAGTGCTGAACGCCCTTGATCTCGCGGTGGACCCGACCAGGGCCGAAACGTTGCTGGCCACGACGGCCGAGGGCATCCTCACCAGCACCGACGGCGGACGCACCTTCGGCAAGGCTGCAGGACCGGTCCAGGCTTTTCTGTCCTGGCCCGAGGAGAAGTCGCTGTTCGGCATTGACACGTCGGGCAAGTTGAGTCGCAGCGACGACGGTGGCACAACGTGGAAGCAGCTCACGACCGTGCCCGGCGGAACACCGCAGGCGCTCACCGCCGCGGACGGCGACCACATCCTCGCCGCGACACAGAGCGGTGTGTACGAGTCACGGGACGGCGGAAAGACCTTTGCCGAACTCGCACCGCTCGCTTCCTGAACGCCAAGACCAGCCACTGCAGTGACGCCGTGAGACCTGGGCGTCCGCACTGCTCATCTGGCGCTACGGCCGCGTCGAGGAGAAATGGGCGCTCACAAAGTCGGCGAAGGACTGACTCAAGCAGCTCCGGCACCTTAATCTGCGGACAGTAGCTTGAGGTTGTCGCCTACCGAGGGAAGCTGCCGTCATGCCCACTGCTACCGCCAGACAGTCACGACTGCGGCACCCGCTCTTCGCGCGGATCTATCCGAAGATCAACGCCTACGCAGAAGCCCATGGCGCTGTGGAGCACCGCAAAGAACTGCTCGCCGACACCAAGGGTTGTGTCGTCGAGGTCGGCGCCGGCACGGGAGCCAACTTCCCGCATTACCCAGCGCACGTGGGCAAGGTCATCGCGGTGGAACCTGAGCCACGACTGCGGGCACTCGCCACGCGGGCGGCGGCCGACTCATCCATTCTCGTGGAGGTCCACGAAGGCCGGGCGGAGAATCTGCCAGTGGCGGATGGGTCCGTCGACGGGGTGGTCGTCTCGCTCGTCCTGTGCAGCATCGCCGATGTCGAAGGGGCACTGGCCGAGGCTGCTCGCGTACTGCGGCCCGGCGGCCGGCTGTACTTCTACGAGCACATCCGCTCTGCCGACCCCCGGTTCGCGAGGAAGCAACGCAGGATCAACATCGTTTGGCCGCTGCTCGGCGGAGGCTGCAACCTCGACCGGGACAGCGAACGGGCCATCAAGGACGCCGAATTCACGATTGAGCAGGCACGGCACTTCGACTTCCTCGTCAACGGTCGCACAACGCGCAGCTCGCGTCATCGGCGTCGCCCGAAGGCCGGAAGGCTGAGGAATCGCCCTCGGCTCACGTCCCGGCCAGCCCGTCCGAACGCGCCCATTCCAGGGGATGAGCTCCTTGTCTGGCGACTGCGCCGTCTGGCAGAGATCCCTGCTCACCCGGGCGAAGCGACGCTCAAGCCTGCGGCCGCACGGCACCCTGGCTGCAATGCGTTGTGCCGCTTTCGAAGCGCACAAGCGTCCACCGAGCCGCTGACGAGCAGTCCAGCAGGGCCGCCATCGACCTGCCGGACTCTGCGGAACCCCTAGACAGCCTCTGCCGCCAGCTGTTATGGCCGGAAACAGAAGGCCCTTGAACGGGGGTTGAAACTCGTGTTTAGAACCACCGACCACCCTGTAGAGCCGACACCCGTGCTGCCTGCCCTTCCTGTCGGAAACGATCCCCTGTTGCAACTTGGGTACGAGTCGCAGCCGCCCAGCGGCCCCGGCGCGACACGCTGCCTCAGCCACCCGCGCGAGCTGTCGCTTCGCGGCAGCCCGGTGATGTGCTCGGCCTGCCGTGCCCGGCGCGACTGGTTGCTCATCAACCACGGCCGCAATGCGGTCGACCCCTATCCGTACGTGCCCGCTCACCGGGCAGCTGCCGGGCGCCCGCCGGTTCACGAGGTCGAGACACAGCGGCCGTCGAGCTGCAGACGGGCGTCCCGTGTGGGGGTGGGCGGGTCCGAGGTGCAGCGTGACCCGGCCCATGGTCGCCACAGGCACCACCGTCACCGCTCCCACTAACACACCGCATACCCCCTCACCGCATGATGAGTGGGTGGAATCCGAGGTGACGAGGCGCCCGAGGGCTGCGACGTGGTGGGGCCGGTTTGTGCTCGCCGCCGCGCTGCTCGTCGGCATCGTGCTGATGCACGGCCTCGGCCACCTTGGCGAGCACACGGATGCCACACACGTATCAGACGGGCATGTGGCCGCCGCAATGGAGCATGTGGTGGCCGACGCCGGCCACGCCACGCACCCTGACCCCGCCCCCGCGCACGGGGTCGGCTTCGCGGGCGTGTGCCTGGCGGTGCTTGGCGCCGGGGTCGGGATCGTGCTGGCGGTCCGTGACGCGCTCGTACGACGAGGCCGACGCTGTGCGGCCGGCGAGCTGCCGACTGCCGTGCGGCTTGCCTATGCCCTCTGGGTGATCCCGCCGCCTGAGTCGCCCAGGTCCCTGCTGACCCGCCTCTCGTTGTTGCGCGTATAGGCAGACCGGCCGCTCCACATCGTGAGCGAAAAGCCTTGTTCATGCAACGACCACCTCAAGAGGTTTCACAGTCATGTCCCGACTCACTCGTCGTACCGTCCTCGGTGCCGGCCTCGCCGCCGCCGGCACCGGTCTGCTGACCGCCTGCTCCGGTTCCATGAGCGACATGGACCACCCCCCCCGTCGGGGGTGGCATGTCGTCGAGCGCCGACTTCCTCAGCCCGGACAGCAAGGAGGTCGCCGCGACCGAAGCACTCCGCAAGCCCGGCCCGGAACGGCGGTTCAAGCTGACCGCTGTCGAGACCCCGCTCGACCTCGGCGGAGGACGGATCGTCCGGTCGTGGGCGTACGGGGACGACCTCCCCGGCAAGGAAGTCAGGGTCACCGCCGGCGACACCTTGACGCTCACCCTCGCGAACAACCTTCCCGAGGCCACCTCCGTCCACTGGCACGGACTCGCCCTGCGCAACGACATGGACGGTGTCCCCGGTCTCACTCAGCGCGACATCAAGCCGGGCGGTTCCTTCGACTACCGCTTCGCGGTCTCCCACCCCGGCACCTACTGGTTCCATCCGCACTCCGGCGTTCAGCAGGACCGCGGCCTGTACGCCCCACTGATCGTCGAAGATCCCAGGGAACCGCTCAAGTACGACAAGGAGTGGGTGATCGTCCTCGACGACTGGGTCGATGGCGTCGACGGTTCCACTCCGGACGCCGTGCTTGCCGAGCTGAGCAGGGGCATGGGAGGCATGGACCACGGGGGATCAGGCGGCGTGGAGGGCCACGACATGTCGAATATGTCGATGACCACCCGGAAGTCCCCCTCGCCGAAGCCCTCTGGTCCCTCCCGGATGCTCATGGGCGCAACGAGCGACCTGCTCGGCGGCGACGCCGGAGACGTCGGGTACCCGCACTACCTGATCAACGGCCGGACGCCGGACAAGCCGCAGACCTTCACGGCCCGGCCCGGCGACCGGATCAGGCTCCGGATCATCAACGCCGGCGGCGACACCGCTTTCCGTATTGCCCTCGGCGGCCACAAACTCACCGTCACGCACACCGACGGCTATCCCGTCGAGCAGACGCAGGCCGACGCACTCCTGCTCGGCATGGGCGAACGCATCGACGCCGTTGTGACCGTAGGCGACGGCGCCTTCCCGCTCACCGCGCTCGCCGAGGGCAAAAGCCGCTCTGCCCTCGCCGTCCTGCGCACCGGCGGCGGCGCTGCGCCTACCGCCTCCGTACGCCCGAAGGAGCTCGACGGGAAGGTTGTCCACGGCGGTCAGCTGAAGGCAGCCGAGCCCGTACGGCTTGAGCCCGGGCGCCCGGACCGGACGATCGAGTTCAAACTCACCGGCTCGATGATGAAGTACGACTGGGCCATCAACGGCAAGAAGTACGACCCCGCCCAGCGCTACACGGCTCGCTCCGGCGAGCGCGTACGACTGTCGTTCGTGAACAACACGACGATGTGGCACCCCATGCACCTGCATGGCCACACGTACGCGCTCGCCGACGGCGGCGCACGGAAGGACACCTCGATCGTGCTGCCGGGGAAGCGGCTCGACGTCGACTTCGACGCCGACAACCCCGGGCTGTGGATGATCCACTGCCACAACGTCTACCACGCCGAGTCAGGGATGATGACAGTCCTCGGCTACCTCAAGTAGACCGGGACACCTACGGAGAACAGCCTGGCCGGGGCTCCTGGCCAGGCCGTTCCTCACTCTGTCTCAGCCGACTGGCTGAGCCTCGTACATACTGGCCCGGCTCACCGCGGCCACCAGCGCGTCCGTGTCCACGGCCACGCTCTCCGCAAGCCATCACGCATCAGGTCCGCCGCGCGCGGTGACCACGACCTCGTCGAGCTGGCCTGCCAGGATTTCGCTGTCCGGTACCTCATTCGAGATCGCACCGGTCACGCCTGCCGTCGGTAGTCAGCTGATGCGGTCAGCGGCCGGCCCCGAAACGACGGCGACGGAACTCCAGCACCGAATGGTCGGCGAGGTACGTCGCGCGACCAGGACGAGAGCGGGGACGTCGCCCAGGAGCCGGGCGAGCGTAGCCACGACGCTGAGGACGGCGATGGCGGCGCCGATACCCGAGAAGGCCGTGGCCGCCGCCCGCGCGGAGCGGGACAGAGGTCACGGCCTTCTCGGGTATCGGTGTGTCCGGCCAGCAGCGTGTGTGCGCGACGCAGACGGTCAGAGCGCTGTACGCGGCGCTTCACGCGGCCTTGGACAAGGTGGACCGGTCCTTGCTGGGTGCGTGCCGGGCGAGTGTCGCGGGTGCGGTCGTCACTTCTCGTCCGTCGTGGCGCGGCCACAGGAGGAGAGCACCTGTCGCTCCCGCTCCGGCGAGGACCGCGAGGACGGACCAGGCGAGGGTGAAGCCGGCGCTCGTGCCGAGCCATCCCGCGATGGGATAGGCGATCAGCCAGGCCAGGTGCGACAGGGAGAACTGGGCCGCGAACACCTCGGGGATCGCGTTCCGGCCGACGGAGGCGCGCAGGATCTTGCCTGTCGGGGTGATGATCAGCGCCATGCCGATGCCGATCACGGTCCAGATGATCGCCGTACCGGTCCATGCGGTGAGGCCGGCCGCGATGAGCGTCACCGCGGCGGTCGTGCCGCCGACCAGGACTCCGGCGCCGGTCATCATGACGGTGCGGGCGGCGATCCGGTCGAGAACGCGGGGCAGGACGAGGGCGGCCAGGAGGGTTCCGGTGCCGGAGGCGGCGAGCATCCAGGCGACGTCCGACTGCGAGCCGCCGAGCACGTCACGGATGTAATTGACGGTGTTGACGACGACGATCGAGCCGGCGGCCGCGACCGTGAGGTTGAGCGCCATGATGCCGCGCAGTCGCGGCGATCGGAGGAAGGTTCTGATGCCTGCTGCCGCCTTGTCCCACGCCTTGGTGTGGGTGCTGGGGCGGGCGTCGGGGATGCGCGTCGACAGGACGAGCAGCGCGGAGACGAGGAATCCGGCGGACGTTCCCAGGAACAGTCGGTCGAAGGTCATGAACGTCAGGGCGACGGCGGCCAGCACGGGGCTGAGCAGACTCTCCATGGTGGAGGCGACCTGGGAGGCGGACAGCGCACGCGTGTAGTCGGACTCGTCGGTGACGATGTCGGGGATGACGGCCTGGAACGTCGGGGTGAATGCCGCGGAGGCGGTCTGGAGCAGGCCGATCAGGACGTAGATGTGCCAGACCTCGGTGACCAGCGGCAGTGCCAGAACCACCGCACCGCGGACCACGTCGAGGAGGACCAGGAGAGTTCTCCTGGGGACCCGGTCGACGTATGCGGCAGCCAGCGGGGCTATGACCACGTACATGACCATTTTGATGGTCAGGGCGGTGCCGAGGACATGCCGGCGCGCGGTCCGGCGAGGTCGTAGGCGAGCAGCCCGAGGGCCACTGTGGTCAGCCCGGTACCGAACAGGGCGATGACCTGGGCACCGAACAAGTGGCGGTAGTCGCGGATGGCGAACAGGCGCATGGCGGGTTCCTTCCGTGTCCATGCGGCGGGGCGCGGCCCCGGGGTGGAGGCCATGTCCCGCGTGTACAGGCGGGGTTGTCTTTACTCACCGGTGTCGCTCCCCGGTGTGAGGCCGGCGAGGAGGTTGAAGGCGCCGGTGAGGATGTTGAGTGCGACGACGCCGACGACATCGGCTATCGCGCGGTCGCTGTAGCCGTGCTCGCGCAGCGCGGTGACCTGTTCGTCGGTGATCGACGTCGGCTCGCGATGGATCTGGAGGGCGAGAGCGATGATCGCCGCGATCGCGGGATCGACCGAGGTGCCTGCGTGGGCTCGCTCGATCTCTTCCTCGTCCACTCCCGAGGCGCGGGCGCCACTGACGTGCGCGTCGAGGCACAGCCTGCAGCCCTGCAGGACCTGGATGGCGATCGAGATCCGTTCGCTGATCCTGCGGTCGAGCTTGGCTCGCCCCATGGCCCGGCTGAGCTGGAGGTAGCCGCCCAGTACGGCCGGCGAGTGCGCCATCGTGGAGACCATGTCACCGATCCGGCCATGGCGTGAGACCAGGTCGGCGAGGAGGTCACGCGAGGCGCCGACCGCCGTGTCGGGCGTGAGTCGGGTCAGGCGTGGCATGACGCTCCTTCCGATGTCGGGGATGTGACGGGACGGTGGGGCGCGACGGGTCGAGCGCCCCTTGGCCGCGTCGTGTGCCGCGGCAGCTGATCGGTGGCGTTCATCCGGTCAGTGGTGGCCGTGGTGGCCGTGGGGGCCGTGGTGGTGGCTCGCGTGCTCGGGGGCGGCCAGGGGTGCCGCGTCCGGACGGGGGGTGGCCGCGGTGGTCCGTACGGTGAACTCGGCTGTCCGGACGACATCGTTGTGCTGAAAGTCCAGGTACAGGCGGTAGGTGCCGGCCGAAGGCGCGACGGCCATGAAGGCGATCTCGGGTCCCGGTGCGGTGGTGCCGTCACCGGGTTCGCCCTCCGGGTGGACGTGGAGGTAGCCCAGGTCGCCGACCCGCAGGGCCACCAGGTGTCCGTACGCGGCCAGGTAGGGCTGCAGGTCGGTGACGGGGCGGTTGTTCCGGCTGACGGTGAGGGTCAGTTCGCTCGCCTCGCCGGGCAGGAGTTCGCCGTCGAGCACGACGGTGTACTCGCCGATCTGCGCGATCCCTGTGGCCTCGGGAAGCGGCCGCGGGTCGTACGGTCCGGCGACCGCGAGGTCGATCCCCAGCGTCATGGTCCCGTCGTGGCCGGCCGGGTGGATGTCCGTGAAAAACCTCCAGTCTCCCGGTTCCAGGGCCAGTTCGACGCTCCAGGCGCCCTTCCCGTCCATCACGGGGTGCACGTGCTGGAACCCGGCCGTGTCGCGCCGGACGGCGATGAAGTGCAGTTCCTTCTCGTGTTCCGGTATGAACTCGGTCACCGGCTGCCCGTC
Organism: Streptomyces sp. NBC_01224; assembly: GCF_036002945.1. Lineage (NCBI taxonomy): Bacteria > Bacillati > Actinomycetota > Actinomycetes > Kitasatosporales > Streptomycetaceae > Streptomyces > Streptomyces sp. NBC_01224. Next base: position 8,266,384 of record NZ_CP108529.1, read on the forward strand.
GGGGCCGATCACCCGGAAGCTGATCGGCTGCACGCCGCCGGTGAGGATCGTCGAGTCGAGTTCGAGGGTGTACCCGTTCTCGGAGACCGACAGCCCACCGGGCCAGGCTCCGCCGTGGCCACCGTGGTGGCCGTGGTTGGCCTGGTCGTGGCCGGAGTGATTCCTCATGGCGTCTCCATTGGTGTGATGCGCCTTCTGGCGTCGTCCGTTCAGGACAACGATCATAACCATATACCCCCGGGGGGTATTCCGGGAGCCTCGAGGTTGAAATCTTGCGAGAGGGCTTACCGAAGTGGATCCACCGGGTGGAGTCACCCGCCTGCTGGCACCGTGGCGCCGGTGTGTCGGCATGGCTGCCCCGGCGGTGGCTGCCGCGGCCGGACGGCGTGAACGGGTCAGTGCATCTGCCGACGTGCGGCAGGGGAACTGGCGCCACCTGCGCGCACGAGGGCACACGCGTCCGTGCAGGACGGGCGAGGACTGTTCTGCTGTGCGAGGTGGGACGCCAGAGCCTGCAGTGCGGCGGTGGCTGTCATCCTGAGAGGGGATGGCCGGCTATCCGGTATACCGTGCTGGTCCATGACAGTGTGACCATGGAGGACCTCCTCGTGGGTCACTGGCCGGATTTTCTGGTGGTAGCGGGCACTGGGTGGCCCGCCGGACCTGGGAATTAGCGTCCGGCGGGCCGCCCGGCTGCAGTGTTCTGGATCCACGCCACGGCCGGTTCAAGCCGAACAGGGGCAAGCGGCTCGGCCTCGCCCCGACGGTCGCGATGCCCGCGGAACAGGTTGGACTTGATGGTGCCCAGCGTCTTGCGGGCCAGGCGGATGGGTCGGCGGCGGCGTGCACGTCGCCGCGGACGGGTGAGGTCGCCGGCCTCGATGGCGGCGTCGGTGCCGGCGCCCATGGCAAGGCCGAGGCCGGCCTGGGCGAGTGCGGCGGCGTTGACACCGTTGCCGGCTGTGGCGAGCGAACGGCCTTCGCCCTACGGCCTCTCCGTGATTCGGTCCGTGCTCAGCAACGTGCCCACCGAGGCCCCTCCTTCTCGCGGGGTGTCCGGCTGCTGCGGCCCGATTCACGTGCTCGGTCTGGGCGTTCACGTCGTGCTGCATATGCGCCACGGTACGGGCGCGCCATGCCGTGAATACGCCAGCGCCCTGGACCTGGCCACCGCCGCATGCGCCGTACATCCGGCCCGGTGCCACCACCGCAGCCCCGCAGGACTGATCCGTTCCCTCCACCGCACTGCCCCCGTCCTGCTGGCCGCCGGCCTGCTCCCCGTTCCCGCCCTCCTGGCCAACGACGCGCCCGCCGCGGCCTGGGGTCTGTGGGGCGCCACCACCATCGCCGCCGCCCTGGTCTACGCCGTCGGCGACACCCTCCGTGACGTGCCGCCTCGCACGTGGGAGGCGGCCCAGGCCGGGAGGCGGCCTTGAGCGCCCACAAAGAGACTGATGAGAGGGACAGGCCCGCGGCGCTGGGTCCCGCAGTCGCGGCGCCGCCGCTGGCAGGAGCGCAAACTCGCCATGGGCGCCGCGCCGCTTCTCCTGCTCGCGATCACCATCAAGGTGTGGATCAACAACCCGAAAGGGCACTGATGCACGGGGCCGACCGGGTCGAAGTCCGGCGCGCCCGGCGCTGGTTCTGGACGCTGACCGGATGGCCGTCCTGGCAATGGGCACGCCGCGCTGCCGCCAGCCCCGCTACCGGCCTGCTCGTCGGCGCCAGCGCCCCGCTCCTGGCCGCCTCCAGTATCCAAGCCGCACGGATCTGGCTGGTCCTGACGGGGCCGCCCCGGCCGGTGCGCCGACTGCTCGCCCGGCGTACCCCACACCAGGGGCGGCGCCACGACCAGTGAACCCAGTTGGCTTTATCGAGCAGTTGTGGGTTCTTGCACACATTCCGTTTGCGCCGTGAGGCGCTGTTGGTTCGAGTGGAGGTGGAAGACCTGCACCAACCCGCTTTCGCAGCAGCCGGGTTGAAGCTGAGGGCTGCCTGAGTCACGGAAGGCAGACCTCCAGGCACGCCTCCAGAGAGACGGCGTCCGTGCGAACCAGGAGATCATCCCGAAACGGAGCCCCGCTCGCGACGAAGGTCCAGGGCTTCGTCGCATCGCGCATGCGCTCGGCATCGACCTTGAACAACACCGTCACACCCTGCTCTGCCAACGACTCCATGACCCGCGCCCACCCCCTGCCTGAAATTGAACAGCCAGAAGGCTACATCGGCCTCTCACGACCCCGGCTTGACCGCTCAGCCTCGTGAGGTGTCTACCGCCTACCGCCTCGCCAGCACCCGAGCACGAGCCGAAGAGCCCGCGAAAGCCAGCTGACCTCTGACTGCAAGCTCACCAGCCGAGCAGGTTCAGCGAGTGCGGCGCAGGACGGCCCAACTGCCCCAGCCGGCGTCGGCCTCAACGGCCTGCCAATTTCCAGGCAGGGCGGCGGCGACGTCTGCTGCGGGCAGGTGCAGCGGACCGTCCTCGCCAAGTTGGTTGATCCACAGCAACACGCCATCGGGAGCGAGTACACGGACGGTCTCGGCGGGAAACAGCAGCATGTCAATCGCGGCCACGGCTGAGACTTGGGCATCTGCCAGCGGGAGGGCGGTGGCGTCGGCACGCACACGGGCCGGTGAGCGCCCGACAGCTTCGTGCAACATCTGCTCGGAAAGGTCGACGCTGATCACACGAGGGAACACGCTGAGGAGCAGTTGGGTGAACAGGCCCGTTCCGGATCCGAGCTCCAGGCAAGCGCCATGAGGGAAAGGGCCGCCGCGGTCAAGGGCATCGTGCAGTGGCTCGTCTCGGCCGGTGGCATGAGCGTCCCACTCGGCGGCCAGCTGATCGAACTGGGCGGCGATGAATCGGGCCGTCTCACCGTCCCAGGAGCGGTGACCAGCAACCAAGTCACGCGCAAAGGTCCGGAAGACGTCAGCCGTCCCCGCTGGCGGGAGCGGCTTACCATCCGCGCTTGGCCAAATTCGGGGCAACGAAACAGGCATGGGCACATCTCAACAGATCGGCACCCCAGGACGGAACCGCCCTGGGGTGGACAAGCAAGTACACCCCAGGGTGGAGGCTCAGGCTCAGCCCAAGGCGGTCAACGGCAACACACACGGCTGGCCGTGCCGCATTCGTGACCGCGAAGTGCCGTCATCTCTCGTCGAGATTCAGGAGACGTTTGATCACCAACTGCCTCCGAAATCCACCGACAATCGCTGTTCTTAGCGATAAACGAAGCCAACCAGTTCGCCACCGCTCACCTCGCCCCGGAGATTTACCAGGCGAGGGGTGCCGCGCGGTGTGGAGCTGAACTGCCCCATTGCTCGCGTGTGCTGGCGGTCAGATCCGTACGCCCCACATGAACGGCATTCCACTCCGTGCGATCGACTCGTAGCGCACCTGGGCGCCCGGCTTCGGAGCGTGCAAGATCTGTCCGTTGCCGGCGTAGAACCCCACGTGGCTGAGGTCTGTCCGCATGATGATGAGGTCACCCGGCTTGAGTGCGCTCAGTGAATTGATGCGCGTACCGACGTTGGCCTGAGCCTGCGAGGTACGGGGGATGGACACCCCTGCCTGGTTGAACGCCCAGGACGTCAGACCGCTGCAGTCGAAAGAGCTGGGTCCTGAAGCACCCCATACATAGGGAAGGCCGACCCGGCTCTTGGCGGCGCTGAACGCCGCTGCGGCACGCTGTGACGCACTGGCCTCGTTGCCGAGTTGCACCCGCTCACTGGACCGGTTCGCCCGCTCCTCCTTCTCTGCAATCCTGGCCCGTTCCTCCGCCGTCAGAGTATTGAGGAGCTTCTGGGCCTGCGCCAGCTTGCCCTGGATCTCCTTCTTCCTGTCACCCAGCCCCTTGCGGACACTTTGCAGGTCCTGGAGCTTCTCCGTAGCCTCGCTCCGCTGCTGCTGGAGACCGCGCTGCTGCGACTCGTACTGCTGAAGCGCGGCGACCTGCTGCACACTCAGGCGATCCATCGCGGACGCCTTGTCGAGGAAACCGTCGGGGTCCGAAGAAAGCAACAACTGAACCGAGGGGGCAAGCCCCCCGCTGCGATACTGAGCCGCCGCTATGGAACCTATCTGGTTCCGGAGGCCGTTCAGACCACTCTGCTTACGAGCAGCAGTTTCCTGAAGGTCCTTGACCTCCTTCTCCAACTTGCCGGCGGTCTCCTTGGCCCCGTTGTACTTCTCGGTGGCCTGCGTTGCTTCCTCATAGAGACGGTCGACTTGGGCCTGCACACCCTTTTTACTCGGATCCGGAAGCGGGTCAGCCGAAGCCGACTGCGCCGACAACGCAACGGCCGCCGCAGCGGTCGCGGTGAGCACGGTCACATAGGTCTGGCCGGGCTGCTTAGGGCGACGATGGGACGCCACTGAGGCGAACTCCTTCTTCCTCGGCCGCCCGCCAGGACCACTCCGGTATCCCAGCTCCGTCCGCACGGCACGGATGCGGCGAATCCTTCGCCGCCACCCCCAACGGGCGATCGACAGTTCGAAGGACCGAGCTGAGACTAAACTCCTTAGTGGATAAGTTTCAACCGAGGGTTCGCGGAAGGGTACTGTCACGCGGCACCGCGATTGCTCGGGACTCGACGGAAGCTCAACAGCACTTTCGCTCTCTCCGTGTGACCCGGTCCCTTGTGCAACATTCGTGGCGTGTGGCGAGCTGGCGAAATCACCTGCGCTGACCTGCAGTGATCTGCTGAGCGTTCTCAGATCGCGGGGCCGCGCCGCCTCCTGCGGAAGCTGCGCTGCAGCACCAACCGCATCACCGCGATCGTCCACGCCGTCCTCGTCCTTCATCATGCGCCAGCGTGAGGTTGGAAAAGGCTCACCGGTGGACTCGCCGTCGGATCACCGGATTACGGGCCAAGAGGGGGATGGCCGCACCCCACGCCAGACCACCCTGCGCGCGAGCATGGGAAATGATCTCCACAGCATTGGGAACGATCACCCTGACGACCGGGCGTGTCCGCAGGTCGACGAATTGCGTCGGTTGACCACGGGTTCGGGGTCAGCGGGAGATGCGCGCGGTGGGTGCAGCCGTGGTCCGCGGCGGACCGGCCCGGGGAGCGGCCGTAGCCCTGGTGCGCGCGGCCTTGCTCGTCGGTGCGGGTGAGGTGGCTTGCTGCCAGCGGGTACGTATGGCGGACAGGTCGGCGAGCGCGCGGCGGCTGCCGACGACGAGCTGGTACGCAGTGGTGGCCGGGTCCTCGGTGAATGCTTCGATGCGCAGGCCGATGTGATGGGCGGTCCAGAGAACCGAGCGCTGGAGGATGCGCTCGCCCCAGTACTCCGGGGAGCCGGCCGTTCCGTCGAGGAGGTCAAGCAGCTCTCTCGGCCTGGCGCCGGTGTCAAGAAGGCCGCGGCGCTGTGCCTCCCACAGGACCGTCACGGGATCGACGGGGACGCTGCGCCGGGTCAGGGTGGTCAGGCACTGCCACAGCCCGGCGTGCAGAGGGTGTGTGAAGTCGGCGGGGGTCAGCCATCGCATGTGCTCGACGCTGCTTGGGTACGCGGTCGCTGTCGCGAGCAGCAGTCGCTCCTCGTCGACCGCCTCCTCGTCGTGGGTTGTGGCCGGCGTGGTTGGGGGGTGCGGGGCAGGGAGCCGGAGTGCGGCGGGAATCGGGCGGCGATGTCGTCCACCACGGCGGTGAGGGCATCGGCTTCGGCGAGGGTGGTGACCACGCGCTGAGGAGCCGAGGTGTCGCGAGAGGCTTGCGTGAGTCGCTGGGCGGCGGCGCACAGACGGCGCCGGGAATGCTCTGCCTCGACTATCCGTTGCGTACGCGGACGCGTGCCGGGGCCACGGGCAGACCTGAATCAGGCTGTGCAGGTAGGAGGCGGACAGTCCGCATGCCTGCTCGCGGGCGGCGGTGAGCACCTCGTCGAGCCACTTGGCGTTCGTCGCGTGCTGGACCGTGTACGCAGCCGTTGTTCACCATTCCGGAACGACTGCGAACAACTTCCTTGCTCGGGCTCTTCGCGAAGCGCTCTGATTCGGACCGCTGGGTCCGGTCAACGTCTAGTCGTGCTGTTCGTGACCGATGGGGGGCGGTGTCGTTGCTTGATTGATCTGTTCTCTGACTAATCCGGAGCGTGTTTCATGTCTCTTACCGCAGCTACCCGACTTGCCGCAGTGTCCTGCGCTGCGGTCGCCGCCGTGTCGGTGTGCCTGGGCGCAGCCTCGGCGGCCGTGGCCGAGCCCGCGCAGGTGCGGGCGGTGGAGCAGAGCACCGGCCCGGCCGACGACGACCCCAAGGTCTCCGCTCAATTCGTCCCGCTGGGCAGTCTGCTGTTCTCCGACCGGGCCGTAAAGACCAACGTGAGCCCGGTGCGATGGGATCGCTGACCGAACGCTTTCGCCGCGCCCGGACCGCCGGCATTCGGGCCTACCGGGCGCGCCTGCACCCCGACACACCCAATCCCGCCGGAATGACGTCCACAGCCTCCGGGGAAACTGTCACCGAGGCGGGTGACGGCGTGAACGGGTTCGACGTCCTTGCCCGAGTGGTCCGTCTGCCGGTGAGCACGTGGCGGTACCGGTGGGAGGGCGGCGAAGTGCGCCACCTGGGGCCGATGGCACAGGACTGGCGGGCCCATCTCGGTCTGGGAGCCGACGACAAGACGATCTGCTGCACCGATGCCAACGGCGTCGCGATCGTGGCGATTCAGGCACTTCACCGGCAACTTACCGACCTTCAGGCTGAGGTCAGGGAACTCCGGGCGCAGAGGGTCGAACCGGCAGCACACGCACCTGGTGCGCAGACCCCGGGGGTCTGACCATCTCAACCGCTGTGCCCGGCTGTGGCTGGGTGCAGCGGTTGCGGATGGGATGACGCGGGTACGCCCTGCGGCCGCGCCCACGCTGCGTCTTCCGATCGCGAGACGCAGGCCGCTACCGGGATCATTCGCAGTGCTCCGTTCCTCGGGGCGGAGGTGAAGCGAATTTCAAGGCTGTTCTGATCCGCAGGTCAGAGCGGACGGTTCTGCTGCTCGATGTACTGGCGGACGATCGAAAGCGGGGCTTCTCCTGCTGATCCTGCGAAGTACGAGCCGGACCAGAGCCGTTGAGAGCACCAGTAGTGGCGGACCAGCTCGGGGTACTCCTGCCGCAGGCGGCGGGAGGATACGCACCGTGGTGCCGCTGGCCTTCGCCGCGGCCGGGTGCAGCGGGCCGAACCCGAGCCAGGCCATCGCGGGCGTGGCCACCATCACGTACACCTCGGGGCGCGCGCCGTCGGCGATCGGCTCGCTCGCCGAGGCCACGTCACTCGTCGTGTCGTACGGCCTGGTGACGGTGGTGGCGTTCGGTCTGATCCTGGGGGCCGGAGTGCTGAGGGCGGGCGACCGCAACGTGGCCGGACCGGACACCGTGCCGGCCAAGAGCGCGGCGGAACGCGGCGGGAGCTGAACACGGCCGGGCGAGCCCGTGGCACCACAGCGGCACGGGTGCGGCAGGTGCCCTGATCCCCGGAGGTGAAGGCCTCCTGGAGATCTGGGCGCCTGCCGCGTTCGTACGTTGCGTGGGGCGCGGGCGGACCGGTCCGCCGGCCGGTTACGCAGCCGGTTTCTCAGTGGTGTCCGAGCCGGTTTCTCAGCCGGTGCAGGTCACCTTCAGCGCGGATATCGCGTGGTGCTCGTAGTTGTTGTCCTCGCCCCGGTCGTGCAGTTGCACGGAGAGCTTCTTGGCGTCGACGGAGAAGGTGCCCGGCACGTTGTACCAGGTGCCGCGACGCTCCTGCTGGCGGACGTAGTAGGAGCCGACCAGGTTGCTGGTCCTGGGCAGGAACCGGTCGTACACGGTGTAGTAGCTCGGGTTGCCACCGACCCGCACGATGTCGGAACTCCCGGGCACGTGGACGGAGATGCTGCACTGCCTGGCGGTGGCGGGCAGGTCGAACAGCCAGGTCGCCGATCCGCCCGAGTCCTTGGAGGAACTGCCGGACATGGGCATGGAAAGGTACTTCCCCGCGCAGCCGTAGCCGCCGAAGCCGCCGCTGTGGGTGGCCCAGCCCTCCTTGCCGTCGCTGTAGTAACCCGACTTCTGGAAGCGCTGGGTGGGGCACTCCGGTCCGGACACGCCGCTGTACACCACGGTGGGTGCCGACTTGGGCGCCGAACCGCCTGAGGGGGCCTTGGTGGGAGTGTCCGAGCCCGTGCCGGCAGGGGCCTTGTCGCCGGAACCGCTCTTCTCCGTCTTGTCGGCCGTGCCCGTGGTGCTGCCCTTGCTGCCCTTGGCGCCCTTGGTCTCCGCCTCGGCAGACCCGTTGGCGGGCTTCCGCCCGTCCCCCGTGTCCGCGCGTACGTCACCGACGGGGCCCTTGTCACCCCGGGCCGGGGTAACACCCGACTTGTCGCCACCGGCGGCCCGTTGGCTCTCGGGGCTGTCCGGGTCGGTGCCCGGTACGTAACCACCGGCCCGGCCGTCCTCCTTCCATGCCGCCGCCGCTTCGGGGCTCTCGGGCTTGGCTTCGTCCTTCTGGGCGCCCGCCACGACGAACGGGGTCGCGAGGAGCAGCGCACCGGCGAAGGCGGCCGCGACCACCATCGGGCGCGACACCCGGCCGGGGCGCTCCGGGGCACCGCCCTCCGCCGCCGCGGCACCGCCGGGAGGGCTGGACGAAGCCGCGGCGCAGACGGCGGCCGTGGCGGTGGCCCGACCGGCCGCGACGGCCGCCGCCGTGGAACCGGCCGTCGAGGCAGCGACAGCCGGCTCCGTCGCGGTCGAAGCGGTCTCCGTGGAAGCTGTCTCCTTGGATGCGGAGGGCCCACCCGCGGGCGTCGATTCCGCGGCGGCCGTGGCGGAGGACGACGTGCTCGCCTCGGCCGTCTTCCCGGCGGTGCTCTCCGCGACACCCGACGAGGCCGCGGAGGAAGTGCCCGCAGCAGTGGTGGTGGCGGTGGTGGCCACCACCGTGGCCTCTCCGGCCGTCGGTGCCGCCTCTTCCTGGGCAACCGCCGAGTCCTCACCGCCCGGTTGTCCCTCGGGCTCGGACGTGGTCCTGCCGATGGAGACCCCGGCCGCGTGCACCACCGCCGGGGCCTGGGCCACAGGTTCCCCGGCCTCCTCCGGGCCGGACTTCGACGAGGTCGGTGTCCGCGCGCCGCTGCCGTCCTTGCCGCCGGTGACCGAAGTGTCCCCGCCCTCCGTCACCGTGCGGGACGAAGGCGCGGACGGGGCGCCTATGCTCCCCGGAACCGCGCCCTGCGAACTGTCCGGAACCGTTCCGCCCGAGGCCTCACCCCGGCCGTTGCCGGACTCACTCTCCTCGCTGGACCGCTCTCGCTTCACAGGTCGCCCCTCTTTCCCTGCCATTGATTCTCTTCATCCTCTTCGATTGCTGCTGGGAGGGCTCGGTTCCCGCCCCTGGAATGTGACGTCACGTCACGTCTGCTCGTAACTCTGGTTCTCGCTCTCGGCCGTCAGCCAGTCCATGGCGTCGTGGAAGTGCCTTCCCTGGCGCTGGAACCGGGAGAACTCGCCGCGTACGAGGTTCATCACCCCGAACTCCTCACGTAGGTGGACATTGAGCACCTGGAGCAGGGGGAACGGCCCCGAGGACGCCGGGCCCGACAACTTCATGGCCTCCGGGGTATCGAGCATTTCGATGTTGTCGGTGACCTTCGAGTGGCTCCCCCGCCACGATCCACGCACCGCGGTGCTGTGCGACGGGGTCCGCGAGCAGACCCAGCACGCCCGTGACGCCGTCGGAGCCGTTCGACGGTCCGGCGTGGCCGACCTCGGTATCGGGCGCGTACCAGAGACGTCCGGGTATGGCACGTGCCGCGTCCGTCACCACGCTCCCGTCGCCACTGCGGATCTTCGCCGTCTCGCACGCGACCAGTACGACCGGAGCCGGGGGCTGCGCCGGGTCCCTGAGCGTCTCCATGAAACGTGCGAACCGGGCGCCGTCGACGACCAGCGGCCTTTTCGCCCACCACATGGAGTTCGATGCCGTTCTCGGTGCCGTGCGCGTCGAAGAACAGCGGCCTGACCGGCTCCTTCGCATCCCGCGCCGGTGCGGCCTGCCAGGAGAGCTCGCCGGCCGGGGAGTCCGTGTCGCTGTCGGTGTCGAGTACGACACCCCCTTCCTCCGTGGCCCGGTAATGCGCGAACAGGACCTCGTCCGAGCGGTACGCGGCGTAGAAGGCCTCCCGGGGCGCCCAGTCCTGCGGGGTGTGTGACGCGTAGCCCAGCGTCCGGCCGTCGGTGTCACGAATCACCTGGAGGCTTCGTAGACCTGGCCGAAGGAGACCTGACGTCCGTCCGTGGAGTTGGGGTGGGGCCCCCGAGCCCGTGGTACATCCGCATGACCTCGGGCGAGAACGGCTTCCCGTACACCAGCCCGGTGAAGACCTCCGCTACGAACTCGCGGGGGTTGCCGGCGGCGTAGACGCTCACCCCAAGGGCGAGAGCCTGATGCGGTACGGCGTCGCCGTCCTGCCCGCTGCGGCCGGCGAACTGTGTGAAGGCCAGATCGTGGTACTGGGCACGGGCGTTGGCGTAGTGCAGGAAGTGGCCCAGCTCATGCACCATCGTGCCGACGCCGGAAGGGTCGAGCTCGGTCGAGAGGTAGCGGTACCGCTTGTCGGCGAGCTTGTTGGTCAACGGATTGCCGACGACGTCGGGCGAGGCGATCACCGCGTTGGGTGCGAGGTACTCGGCGCGCTGTAGCCGGCCCCCGCTCCGCTCGGCGATCAGGTCGTTGTGGACCTCCAGAAACCGGCCGTACTTGGGCAGGTGCAGCTCGACGTCGGGAACGTGGAAGCCGGCCTCCTGCACTGTGATGACGGCCTTGCGGAAGTTGTCGATCCGAGCGTCGCGGAGGCTGTCCGTGGGGTCCCCGTGGACGGTGACCTGCGTGCCGTGGACGTCCTCGACCACCGGCGTCAGGTTCCCGAGGTGGGAGCCGGTGTCGAGTGCCTCGGCCTGGTTGGCACGGTCGAGATAGGAGTTGAGTTCCGGGTAGAGCGTGGAGCGGGTCAGGTCGTTGCGGGCGCTGTCCATCAACTCTCGTACACGATCGGCGGACACACCCGCGTCGACGGTCACCCCACCAGCCGCCGCCTGATCCCGCTTGGCCGCCAACTGCTGGCGCGAGAGCTCATCGGCAGCATCGAGCGCATCGTCCGACAAAGCGCCGTGGTGGGTGCGGTCGCCAGTGAAGATGTTGTGCGTGGTGTTGTTCGCCGGATCGACCCGATCCGGCAACCGTCGGCCCGCGAAGTCGCTCACATCAGGATGGATACGGGCGTACCGGTCGAGAAGCTGTGCCTGGTGCGCCCGCTCGGCGATGCGCTGGTGCAGATCGTCCCGCTCGGACCGGACGTGTGCGGTGAGGCGGTCGACCGCCCCGGAACGGTCGCTGGGGCCGTTCTTGCCTGACTTCCACGCTTCCACGGCATCGAGGATGGCGTCCAACTGGCGCTGGTTGGCGTCATGGGCACCAGGCAGCTTCCGGCCGCCGTTCGCCCACTCGTGGACAGTCGTATCGATGCGTCGCAGAGCGTTGGAGCGCCGCGCCCGCGGCAGCGTCGACAGAGCCCGCCAACTGTCGATGATCTCGCTGTCCCCGACCCCGCGGCTATCGGTCGGGAGCGCGCCCGACGTTGAGCCGCCCCCCGTGGGCGGGCGACCGGAGGGCGATGGCCGGCCGTCGCCGCCGACCGCCGCCAGGTCGTCGGGCATCACCTGCTCCGCACTTTTCTGCGAGGCGAAGTTGAGGGTTTCGAAGATCACGTCCGAGAGCGTGGCGGTGTGCGGCACCGGTTCCCCCCGCGGGTCGGGGACGAAGGCCGGGCCGGTTTCGAGTGACTCTCCCGCCACGATCCACGCACCGCGGTGCTGTGCGACGGGGTCCGCGAGCAGACCCAGCACGCCCGTGACGCCGTCGGAGCCGTTCGACGGTCTGGCATGGCCGACCTCGGTATCGGGCGCGTACCAGAGACGTCCGGGTATGGCACGTGCCGCGTCCGTCACCACGCTCCCGCCGTCGCCACTGCGGATCTTCGCCGTCTCGCACGCGACCAGTACGACCGGAGCCGGGGGCTGCGCCGGGTCCCTGAGCGTCTCCATGAAACGTGCGAACCGGGCGCCGTCGACGACCAGCGGCTTTTCGCCCACCACATGGAGTTCGATGCCGTTCTCGGTGCCGTGCGCGTCGAAGAACAGCGGCCTGACCGCCTCCTTCGCATCCCGCGCCGGTGCGGCCTGCCACGGGACCTCGCCGGCCGGGGAGTCCGTGTCGCTGTCTGTGTCGAGTACGACACCCCCTTCCTCCGTGGCCCGGTAATGCGCGAACAGGACCTCGTCGGCGCGGTACTTCGTGTAGAAGTCGTTGCGTGGAGCCCAGTCCCGGTCGCTGTGCGAGGCGTATCCGATGACTTCGCCGGTGGCGTCCCGGATCGTCCGAAGGCTCTGGCGTGCCTGCTCGAAGGAGACCTTCCGGCCGTCGTTGCCGACGAGTTCGTCCTTCGGTGTCCCGCTGCCTTGTTCAAGCCGTTGCGGTGCGGGGGCGAGGCCGCTCAGCAGTGTTCCGTTGTTCGGTAGCAGTGCTGTGCTCGAATTGGACCTGCCGCTGCCCCACCGTATTGAGCCCTTGACTGTCCTGACGGTGTCGCCGAGGCGATTGGCCAGTGTTCTCCGCCGGGCGGGCGCGGACGTGCTCTGGGGGGCTTCTTGGTTCTCGCTCTCGTCGGTCAGCCAGTCCAGACGCGTCCAGTCCGCCCACTCGGCTGCTCGGACACGGAACTCGGCGGGCGGCCCGAACCTGATGTTCGGGGCCTGCGTGGTGTCGAGGGACTTGATGTGCTCGTTGAACTGCCGCAGGAGGAATATCGGACCGGTACTGGCGCCCACGTTCTTCGACTTTATGGCCAGCTCGAGGACACCCTTGGCGTAGGCGTCCTTGTTGTTGATGTCCGGCAGATTGTCCAGAACCTGCTTCATGAAGCGGCTCCGGGGGTGTGTGACGATGAACTGGTTCCCGAAGCGTCCCTCCCGGTAAGCGACTTCGGCGGCCTGGTGGATCCGGTCCGCAGTCACGGGTGCGTTCTCTTCGAGTCCGAGCAGTCTCCGTACGCTGTTGGGGTCGCGAAGCATGGGACCGAACATCGGCAGGGTGTCGTCGCTCTTGGACATTGTCACGCCCTCGGGACGCAGCACCACCTCTCCCGGCCCCAGGTCCACATCGAGATACACCCCGCCGTGCTTGTGGAGGAGGGCGTATCTGGCGATGTCGGAGGCCATCGCGAAGCTGTTCTCCTTACGCGCGGCGTCGTACAGCTTGGACACCTTGGAGGGCAGCTTCTCCCCGCCGGAGCTCTTGTCCTTTTTGAACAGGTCCTCGACCCGGCCTTGATGGACGGTGCCGGAATCCACCAGGCCCTTGAGGAACTCCTTGTTGTTGCGCCGGCCGCCCTCGTCCGTCCAGATCGTCAGCTTCCACTGTGCTTCTTCTGCCTTGGCCGCCCATGTCCGGAGGTTGGCGAGGGCACCGTCCGTCAGTTCGCCGCCCAGCCAGATGAAATTGAGTTCCTTGGGGACCACGGCCAGCGGACCGGGACCGGCGCCCAGGTAGTGGATCGGGCCGGCAGGAGGTGCATCGCCGGCCGACGCGGTCGCGGTGCTCTCGGACAGAACCGTGTCGGCCGGCTGCTGCGTGATCTCCGAGTCGGCGTTGAGCAGCAGGCCCGGACCTTGACTGTCCGGGAGTTTCGTTCCGTCGTCGGTGTCCTGGTGGGTCTGTCGTTTCTGCCGCGTGAGGAGGGTTTCGAGTTCGGTGGGCTGGTTTGCGGTGACCCATTGGCCCTGGCGTCCGGTGGCTCGGTCCTGGAGGAGGGCCAGTACTCCGGTTGCCCCGCCCGCGGCTGCTCCGGCCGGCGGTCCCACGTGGCCGACCGCGACATCGGGGGCGTACCAGCGGCGTCCGGGCACCGCCCGTGCCGCGTCGCTCAGGACGCTTCCACCATCGGTGGAGCGGACGCTCGCGGTGTCACAGGCCACGAGCACGACGGGAGCCGGAGGCTGGTCGGGGTCGGTGAGGGTTTCCATGAAACGCGCGAACTGGGCACCGTCGACCTCGAGGGGAAGGTCGCCGCCGATGTGGAGCTTGACGCCGTCCTGCGAGCCGTGTGCGTCGAAGAAGACCGGGTTGGGTGTCCGCTGCCCGGCCGGGGTGTTCGTGCCGGTGTGCCAGGGAACCGTGTTGGGCGATGCATTTTCCTCGGCCACGGGGACGAACTTGCCGTCGTCCGTCGTCCGGTAGACCTTGAAGGATGTCTCGTCGGCGCGGTACTTCGTGTAGAAGTCGTTGCGTGGAGCCCAGTCCCGGTCGCTGTGCGAGGCGTATCCGATGACTTCGCCGGTGGCGTCCCGGATCGTCCGAAGGCTCTGGCGTGCCTGCTCGAAGGAGACCTTCCGGCCGTCGTTGCCGACGAGTTCGTCCTTCGGTGTCCCGCTGCCTTGTTCAAGCCGTTGCGGTGCGGGGGCGAGGCCGCTCAGCAGTGTTCCGTTGTTCGGTAGCAGTGCTGTGCTCGAATTGGACCTGCCGCTGCCCCACCGTATTGAGCCCTTGACTGTCCTGACGGTGTCGCCGAGGCGATTGGCCAGTGTTCTCCGCCGGGCGGGCGCGGACGTGCTCTGGGGGGCTTCTTGGTTCTCGCTCTCGTCGGTCAGCCAGTCCAGACGCGTCCAGTCCGCCCACTCGGCTGCTCGGACACGGAACTCGGCGGGCGGCCCGAACCTGATGTTCGGGGCCTGCGTGGTGTCGAGGGACTTGATGTGCTCGTTGAACTGCCGCAGGAGGAATATCGGACCGGTACTGGCGCCCACGTTCTTCGACTTTATGGCCAGCTCGAGGACACCCTTGGCGTAGGCGTCCTTGTTGTTGATGTCCGGCAGATTGTCCAGAACCTGCTTCATGAAGCGGCTCCGGGGGTGTGTGACGATGAACTGGTTCCCGAAGCGTCCCTCCCGGTAAGCGACTTCGGCGGCCTGGTGGATCCGGTCCGCAGTCACGGGTGCGTTCTCTTCGAGTCCGAGCAGTCTCCGTACGCTGTTGGGGTCGCGAAGCATGGGACCGAACATCGGCAGGGTGTCGTCGCTCTTGGACATTGTCACGCCCTCGGGACGCAGCACCACCTCTCCCGGCCCCAGGTCCACATCGAGATACACCCCGCCGTGCTTGTGGAGGAGGGCGTATCTGGCGATGTCGGAGGCCATCGCGAAGCTGTTCTCCTTACGCGCGGCGTCGTACAGCTTGGACACCTTGGAGGGCAGCTTCTCCCCGCCGGAGCTCTTGTCCTTTTTGAACAGGTCCTCGACCCGGCCTTGATGGACGGTGCCGGAATCCACCAGGCCCTTGAGGAACTCCTTGTTGTTGCGCCGGCCGCCCTCGTCCGTCCAGATCGTCAGCTTCCACTGTGCTTCTTCTGCCTTGGCCGCCCATGTCCGGAGGTTGGCGAGGGCACCGTCCGTCAGTTCGCCGCCCAGCCAGATGAAATTGAGTTCCTTGGGGACCACGGCCAGCGGACCGGGACCGGCGCCCAGGTAGTGGATCGGGCCGGCAGGAGGTGCATCGCCGGCCGACGCGGTCGCGGTGCTCTCGGACAGAACCGTGTCGGCCGGCTGCTGCGTGATCTCCGAGTCGGCGTTGAGCAGCAGGTCGTCCGTCACGAGAGGCACGGCGGGCCGGTACCGGTCGTCCGCGAGGTGCAGCACCACGCCCGACCGCGTGTTCCCTGCCGTGTCCGTTCCAGGAGCGGCGAACGTCAGATGGTTCAGGTCCGACAGGACCACGGTCACCGGGACCCCGAGCACACGGGCCGCGAGCAGCCCCGCCAGGTCACCCGCGGAGTGGTTCCAGCCGACGTCCTTGCGGTCGCCTATCTGCACGTCGCCGGACCGCAGCAGTGTCGTACGGGCCAGCTCGAGGCGCTGGTCGGGGGTCAGCCCGGCGGCCACGGTGTCCGGGAGACGTCCGCGCGAGTCGACGTGTTCGGCGGCTTGCGCCGCGCTGAGCGCGATACCCGCGTCGGCCAGCTCCTGTGCGGTGAACCGCTCCTGGGGATCGATCGCGAGGTACTCCGCGAGTTCGTCGCGGTCCGCCATCAGCCGGTCGGCGAGGCGTTGCCTCAAGTGCTCGACATCGGCGGCGGAAAGACTTCTGCCGGACGCGTGGAGCCCCAGCTCGGCCAGGAGCCCCGGATGGGCCTGCCCGACCGCGTCGAGGAGGGACCGGTGGAAGCTCGTACCGAGGTCGAGGTGTGCGGGTCCGGTGGAGGGCGGCTCCACGAGGTGGAGGACGCGGCCGTCCGGCGCCTTCAGGGCGACCGGCCGGCCCTCGGTGTCCTCGCCCTGGGCGATGTACGGGTCGGGGGCGGACGTCGCGTCGGCCGGACGGACGTAGCCCTCGGGTTCGGGCGCGGGGTGCCAAGGGGTGACGACGCGGGGGGCCCCGCCTTCGGCGTGCGGCTCCAGGACCCCTCGGGTGGATATGTCCACCGCTTCGAAGTTCGTCTGCACCAGGGCGAGTTCGCGGTAGTCGGCCGTCAGCTGTGCGACCGCCCGGTCATACACCGACCGTGCGTTCTTCAGCTCGGCATCGACCGCGTCGAGCCGTCCCTCGGTCTCCGCCCGCTCCGTTGCCTTTCGGGCTCGGGCCTCCCGGAGCTCGGCAGCCCTCAGGGGTGACCGCGCGGCCAGTACGGCCTCCAGCGACGACCGGTAGGCGGCGTCCGCCGTCCGCAGGCGCTGCGCCCAGCCCGCCGCCTTGATCTGTTCCCGGCGTACGGCGTCCGTGTCCGACAGCGGCCCCGCGTCGTCGAGCCAGACCTCCGTACGCGCGAGGACATCCTCCCGCGTGACGAGGCGCGGCGGCCCGGTGAGGTCGGCGGCCGGGCCCTCGTGGGACACCGCGCTTTCGAGGGACACCGGCCCTTCGAGGGCTTCGGTGAGCGGCGGGTATCCGGCGACGGTGGCCGGAGCCTGTTCGGTGGCCGCGGCGGCGGCCGGCTCGCTCCAGGCGACCGGCGGCGTGCCGGAGGGGCGGGTACCGGTGATCGTGTAGTGGTCGACCGCGTTCCAGGCGGCCTCGGATGCAGCGGCGAGGTGCTGCTCGGCGGTCGCGAGGCCGCGGCGATGGTTGGCCAGGTCCTGCTGGGCTTCGGCGTACCGGGAGCGGGCCGTGGCGAGCCTCTCCCGCGCCGCGGTCACGTCCGTGCCGGTGGGAGCCGGCGTCTCCAGGAGGCGCCGGAGCTCCGTGTGGAGGGAGGTGACCTCGCTGTCGAGTGCGCGCAGTCGCCGCTCGGCCGTCTCCGCCTTCGTGGCGGCCTTGGTGTACTTCTTGGTCTGCTCCTTGACGGTGTCCGCAGCGGCCTCGACCTCGGGCGGCAGCAGTTTGTGCTCCCGGGCGACGTCGAACGACACCCACATCGTCACCCCGTCCTGCACCGTGTGCTCGACGGTGACCGGCGGCCGGGTCCCGGGCCTGAGCAACGACGGGACGACCGGCAGGTCCGCGATGCGGTGCGATGCCTTCGCCGTCTGGAGTACGTGCAGGGGTGCCTGGATGAGCACGGCGCCGCCGGCGAAGGGCTTGAGCGTGGTCAGCGCGGAGGTACGGCGGTCGGCGGCACCGCCCGCCGCGTCGGAGTCCGTCCAGCCCGGCACGGTGGCCGTGGCCTGCACCAGGGGCTGGGTCTGGAAGGCCGGTCCCGCGGTCATCGACGGCATGTGCGATTCGGTGGTGTCACCCGTGTAGGTGTCGTTGTCCATGGTCCGCCGGCTGCCGCCGAGTCCCGCGCCCGGGTCCACGGCCAGCAGCCGGGCCCGCGACAGATCGACGTCGGCGGAGATCTTCAGGGTTGCGTCCGTCCCGCCGATCGCCGACGTGGTGTCGTGCAGCGTGACGGTCAGGCTGTCGCGGATCATCTGCGGAAGGTAGGCGCTCAGCACGTCGGTGCTGATGCCCCCCTTGAGGACTTCACCGGCGGCGGTGCCGGGCCGCGTCAGTACCGTCTTCCGCACATAACGGCCATTGCTGTTCGTGGGCATCTCCGTCGCGGCGTCGGTCGTGGCGCCGCGTCCCTTGACAGCGAGGTCGACGGCGTACGCTGCGGCGTCCCGGAGTGCGGTGATGCCGCCGACGGTGGTGACGACGACACTCTCCGGGCCGGTGGCGAACAGCTTCCTGCCCGCCGCGTTGCGCTCCCGGAGCGCAACGGCCTGCTGCTGATCCGGGGGAAGCAGCATCGGGCGTGCGGCATCCCGGGGTGTGCGGGCCGCCAGTGGTTCGGTCTTCTTCGGTTCGGTCTTCTGCGTTTCCGTCTTCTGCGGTTCGGTCGTCGGGGCTTCGGTTGTCTGCTGTTCGGTCGTCTGCGGCCGGGCGAGGCTCAGCGGCAGCACCACCTCGGTTTCGCCGACGGTATACGTGCGAGGGACCACTGTCCCGTCGGGCAGCTCCAGGGTGAAGGTGACGCTGAACGTCGTCCGACCGGTCACCACCGGTCCCTCGAAGGCCACTTGGGCGCTGACGGCGTCGGTGACCGCGTGTGCCAGGGACGACGAGCGGGTGGACCCGACCCGGTCGTCGAGGGTGAAGCCACCGCTCCGGAGACCCGGACGGTCCCAGATGGTGGGCACCTCGCCGAGCCGGTAGCCGGCCTCGTACCCGCGCGCCAGCTTCTCCGTGACAGTCTCCGCCGTGGACGTGGGCCGGGTGATCGTGGGCTTCACGTCGTGGCGCAGCGCACCGGGGGTGAATCCGGACCGTTCCAGGGTCACCGTGAGACTGGCGTCCCTGGCCGGCCCGATCTTGTTCCGGGCCAGACGCAGGGAGGTGCCGCCGTTCTCCATGCCCGTCTGGAGAGCGCGGATACCGGACGGCGACAGGGTGGTCATCTGCCGTGCCAGGCCGCCGAGCTGATCGGCCAGCAGGCTCTTGGGCCCGAGCCAACTCTTGTGCTGCGGCAGGTCTTCCATCAGGGTGCCCATGAACCGGCTGACCGCCTCGGACATGTCGATGCGGCCGACCGTGAGCGTGGCGTGCGCGGCCGCAGCGACTGCGGTGAAGAGCTGCTGGGGCGGCGGAGCGGTGAGACCGTCGTCGAAGAGACCGGCCTTCCTCGCCTCGGCGAGCGGCATCCACACGAGCAGGCCGTCGGGGATCTCCACGACCCGACCCTGGGGCGGCCGTCCGCGCATCAGTTCCATGGGCGCCTGGAGCAGACCGGACGGCTGGGAGCGGGCCGCGAGGTGCCAGGCCACATCGGCGCCGACCAGGACCATCGGTCCGGTGTACTGGACGGTGTGGGCCGGGTTCGCCGAGAAGGTCTCGGCCGAGGTCGCGGTGCTGGTGCGCTGGTACGGCGACGCGGTGAGACCGTAGGTGCCGGAGGTCTGGAACGCGTCGGTGTGCTTGGCCCGGAAGGCCAGCAGGGACGAGATGGCGTGACTGCGGACATGGGCGACCGAGTGTCCCGCCCCGCTGGTGCCCGAGCCGATGTTGGAGAGGGCGAGGTCGCTGGAGTCGACGACGGCGAGCACGCGCGTCCCGCGCACCTGGGGCCAGGCGCTGACCGACGCGGTGATGTCGGTGACGGCCGTCCTCCCGAACAGGTCGCTGACATGCTTGCCCGTCTGCGCCGCGTCGCTGAAGTCCGCCTCGTTGCGACCGGTGGTGAACGCCTCGGCCAGCGCGCCGGAGGCGGGGGTCCCGTCGGTCCCGTAGATCCAGGAGTTGCCGGAGACGGAGGCGAGCAGTTCCTTGAGGTGGTGCACCACGACCTCGGGCGAGGTGACGCTCTGCACGGAGTGCAGGCCGCCGAAGAGGGCGTGGGGCGTCCAGTCATCCGTGGAGACGGGTTTCCCGGAGGAGAGCAGTTCGGCCAGAGCCGGGTCCATCGGCACGGACACGGGGGCCGTAACCGTCTCCGGCCGGTTGAGAGGCAGAGTGGAGGGGACGGACAGCGACGCGGGTACGGCAAGGGTGACGCGGCCGGTGACGGGGGCCGGGGCGGTCTGTCCGTCGCCCTGTCCGGTGGCCAGGACGTCGACGCTCCCGGCGGCCTGCTTCACGAACCACCGGGTGCTGAGCAGCTCGCCGGTCATGGTCCGCGCGATCTGACGCGGCCGGGTGAAACTGGTGGCTTCGGCGGTGAAGGCCAGGTCGTACGACCACAGGTGCTGCGACCCGGAGCTGGTGATGCCGCCGTCCGGGGTGAGCGTCGGGCCGTACGTCATGCCGTAGGCGGTCTGCCTGCCGTACCGGTAGCCGATGCTCCCGGTGCCGCCGAAGCGCTCGATCCCGGTCAGTCCCACGTCGACGCCGACCGACCAGCCGTGGGTACGGGTGGTCGCACTGTCCGCGCGCCGGGTCGACAGGACGTTGTTCGCCAGACCCAGATCGTGGTGGACACCCGCGAACTGACGGTTCGTCGCCTCCGCTCGCACGGTGAGAACGACGTACCGCTTGCTGACGGAGTCGAGCTGCTCCAGCTGGATCCGCAGTCCGGTGCTCGTCAGGCGGTCGAGGGAGCCTTCGAGCACCGTACGGGAGAGTGCCTGGCGCAGCAGATGGGTGTTGCGCACCGCGGTGTTGTACTTCCGGTCGCCGCCGCCGCCGTTCCGGTCGCCGTCGACCACGGTGTCCGGCCGGGGCCGAAGCACCAGGTCGGGGTAGGCGCGGTGCAGCCCGGCCTGGATGCGGTCGACCAGTTCGTCCGTCAGGGAGACCTGGGGCGGAACCGTTTCCGACTCACGGGTCGCGGCGAGGTCCAGGACCGCGTGCAGGCCGAACGTCGCCGGATTCGACGGCGACAGATACGCGGGGGCGGGGGGCACCTCTGCGTCCGGGACAGGTGCGGTGCCGTCGTCCCAGCCGGCCAGTCTGCGTGCGTCGGCCCGTGGCAACTGCACGGTGGCGGTGAGGAAGGCGCCTTCCTCGTTCGGGCCGTTCCGGTTGGCCTGGGCGGTCCGCGCGGCCGGCTCGGGTGACTCCCATGCGCCGCCCTGCCTGCGCAGCTCGATCCGGAAGCGGACGTCGTAGAGCCCCGAGTGGCCGCGGCTGTTGAGCGTCCGCACGGACTCGGCGGTGTTGCCGCTGTAGCTGCTCTCCGCGCGCTGGGTCGTCAGGGCGGCCGATCCCCCGATCTGGAGGCTCAGGGTGCCCGCGGGCTGGAGCAGCGCGAACTGCGGACCGGCGGAGATCCCGACCCCGGCGCCCTGGGTGTTCTTCTTCTCCGTGGTGGCGGTGGAGCGCTGTGCGTCGGCCTTCTTGACCTCGGTCTTGTCGGACGCCTGGAGCAGTGTGGCGTCGACCGGGATCAGCCGGAGCCCGACGGAGCCCAGTGACCGGTTGCCGAGACCGGCGAAGAGCGGGGCGCTGACCACCGTTTCGCCGGAGCTCTGCGCGATCATCGTGCGCAGGCTCTCCTCGCCGAACAGATCGGCCAGTTGGTGGCGGAGGAAGCTGCCGGGGGTCGCCTCGGGAAAGTTCGCGAGCGCCCAGTCCAGCAGCCGGGTCTGCGTGGTGACGCTCAGCGGTGCGAGCAGGTGCGGCCGGGCGCCCGGCGCGAACTCGAAGGCGGTGGGCAGCCGGTCCGGGATCGCCGGGTCGGTGACGCTGTCCGGGACCCGCCAGGTGACCCCGTCCTGGATGCGGTAGCGCCGCTGCGCGGCGGTGCCGGGCTGCTGCTGGTCCGGTGACAGCTCACGGCCCTTCTTGTCCCAGACGCGCGAGGACTCGACGACGATGTGCAGGTCGCTCACATGCAGATGACTGCCGTCCTTGCCGACCGCGGTCACACTGCTCTGGGCGCGGCTCTCCTGGGTGTACGTGTAGGAGGCCTCCATACGCCGTGCGCTGAGGGACACCGACCCGAACGCACCGACGGTCCCCGCGGAGGGCCCCAGCGGGACCGCCACTCCGAAGGCGCGGGAGGTGCCGAGGGTCTTGGTCTCCGTCGCACCGGGGCGGGTGCGGAGTTCGGTCTCGATCTTGACGGGGGCGTCGGTGGCCTTGGCCTCGGCGGTCTTCGACGCGTCCTTCTTCGACTCGTCGGTCTCGGACTTGTCCGTCTTGGAGGCGTCCGTCTTCGACTCGTCGGTCTTGGACGCGCCGGTCCTGGACCCCTCCGTCTTCGACTCGTCGGTCTTGGACCCTTCAGCCTTCGGCCCCTCCGTCTTCGAGGTGGTCGAACTGCCCTCGTTCCCGTTTCCGTCCTTGTGCAGTACGGACTCGGTCCCATCGTCCACGGCGGCCAACGCCGACGGCTCGGCATGGCGGCGCCAGTTTCCGTAGCTCTCCATCGAGATGGAGATCTCCCGGTGGCCGCCGTCCATGGTCGGCAGGATGAAGGTCCGGGGGCTGAGCAGCGTATGCGGACTCTGGACGAGCACGCGCTTCAACTCGTCGAGCCCGTCGGGGCGCAGACTCCATCGCCTCGCGACGGATTCGGCCAGCACGTCGGCACCTCTGATGGTGATCCGGCCGTGCCCGTGGCCCTTCATCGACTTCGGCAGCATCGCGTTGTCGTCGAACGTGACGAATTCACTGGACTGCTCCTGCGGGAGCGGACCCACGTTGTCGCTCAGCAGCGGAGGGGCGAAGGCCGCCTTCTCCACCTTCACGCCCGGGTTCTCGATCCGGCGGAACACCTCGTCGCGGCGTGCCTCCTCTGTCGTCAGGTCCGGACGGTCGCGGCGTACCCGGTACATCCGCTGCTCGTACTCGTCCGCCGATAGCGCGTTCAGGGCCTTGTCGCGGGCCGTGTGCTGCTGCGCGCCCGACGAGCCTGCCGGTGAGGAGCCGTCACCGCCGGGGCCGCCCGGCGGCTCCTCGTTCTCCTTCACGGGGATGTCGGAGTCCTTGGGCGCGGAAGCCACGGAGTCGGCGTCGTCGTCGGACTTGAGGTCGGACGCGTCATCGGACTTGAGGTCGGACGCGTCATCGGACTTGAGGTCGGACGCGTCGTCGGACTTGAGATCGACGTCGTTGTTCGGTTCGGATTCCGACGTGGTCCGCGTGTCGGTGAGGGACTGCGTGTCGTCCTCGGTCTGTGTACGTACACGACGGGCGTTCGGCGACGGCAGGTCGTCCCGCTCCCGCGAGTGAAGGCTGTCCCCGTCCTTCCCCCCGGACTCCGACGCATCGTCCAGATGCCGCGGAGCCTCCATCAGCTGCTCGCCCGGCTGCACCGGAGCACGCCTGTCCCGTTCGGAGTCGGCCGGCCGCGGGATCTTCGCCGAGTTGCCGGCACCCTCGTCGACGTTCGTCCGGGAGACCGGATTGCGTACGGTTGCCGACGGTCCGGTATCCGACGGGCCCGACGTGTCCGTCAGATCTGTGTCCTGGACGTCCGTGCGCTTCTCCGACACGGCGTCGTCCACCTTGGGGGTACCGGGCTCATTGCCGGTCGTGACCAGGTTCCGCAGGCGTTCCACCAGCGTGCGGGCGTCGTGGGCAGCCTGTTCGCGTACCTCCTCGGGCAGCTTGTCGAGCGAGCGGTCGATACGGCGGTCGAGGTCCCGCAAGCGGTCCGGAGCACGCAGTTCCTGTTCCAGGCGCTCCTGCCCCTCACGCCTCAGCTCCGCCGTCTCGGCGTCGTAGCTGTCGAGGACCCGGTCGATGGCCTGAGGGTCGCCCGCCGCCTCGTCCAGCCTGTTCTGCCATGCGGCGCGGCGTTCGGTGCCGCGCTCCGCCCCCTCGGGGTCGCCGTCCGAGATGGCCTTCAGTCGCCGGTCGCGTTCCAGCTGTGCCATCCGGTCGAGCTGTTCCCGCTCGATGGCCCGCCTCGCCGTGTCGCCCTCGGCGTTCGCGCGCCGGTCTTCCCACTGCTGCCGCTCCTCGCGCGACATCCCAGCGTCGTCCCCACCCTCGCGCAGCCGGTCGAGCCGCTCCTCCAGGATCCGGTCATTCTCCGCCCGGGAGTCCTCGGTCCGGTCCCGGCCGGGACCGCCGTCACCGTCCTGCGGCGGGGGCAGCGGCTCCGAGGGCTCCTGCTGGTGGCCGCCCTCGCGCAGGGCGTCCAGCCTCGCCCGGAAGGACGCCAGTTCGGCCTCCCTGCCGAGGGTGACCGTACGACGTTCGTACTGCGCGTCGAGGTCGCTTCCCCGCCCCGGTCCTTCGAACCGGTTCTTCCAAGTGGCCAGCTCCCTCTCGGATGCACCGAGATCCCGCAAGGTCGCGAGCCGTCGCGACGTCTCCAGCTCGGCGTCGTAGTCAGCCTGCACTCTGCGGAGATCCTCGGGGGTCGCCGCCTGCTCCCTGCGGTCCTCCCATTCGAGGAACCGCTCGCGGTCCATGCCCGCTTCTGCCGCATCGGCCCGCCGGTTGTCGGCCAACTGCTTCCGGAGCGCCTCGGGGGTGCTGTCGGCGCGGGCGCTCAGCTCGGACCCGAGGGTGCCGAGACGGTTCTCGAAGTCGTCCAGCAAATGGGTCGTCCGACGGGGATCGTTGGCGAGAGCCGACTGCTCGATGTCGAGGGCATGGCGCAGCCACTCCGTGCGGCGCATTCCCAGCTGCGCGGCCCGCGCCTCGTATCCGCCGTCCATGTGACGGCGGAACTGCTGGAGGCGTTCACCGAGGCCGTGCTCGGCGACGAGGTCGCCGAGTTCCCGCAGGCCGTCGGCGGCGTCGGCGTGCCTGCCCGCCCCGACGTCGTCCCGGATGCGCTCGCTCAGCCGCTGCCGTGTCTCCTTGTCGACGCCCACCCGCCGGGCATCCGTCAGCAGGGCGTCGGTCTCCCGCTCCACGTCCTTGGTCAGCCTGCGTTGCTCGGTGGGGGTCAGGCCCTCGGGCACGTCGGGCAGCTGCTCCAGCCGGTTCACCGGGTCGTCGGTGAGGCTGCCCAGTTCGTCGAGGCGCGCGATCAGCGCATCGACATCGCCGTCGTTGTGCACGTCGAAGTCGTCGCGGAAGGGCAGTTCGTCCTGCGACTCAGTACGGAGAGGATTCGGCGAGTCCTCGGTGGCCGGTCCCTTCCCGTCGCTCTCGGTCCGCTCCGTATCCGGCCGGTTCCCGGCCGGGGGCTCGGTGCCGGGCGGGGCCTTGGGAACGTCGGGGAACACGAGGTCCGGCTCGTCCCCCGTCAAGGGCTGGGCACCGGGTTCGTTCTGCGGGACGTCCGGGAGCACCACATCGAGCCCGTCCGGGGACGGAACTGTGGGTGTCTGCTGCCGTGGTCCGCCGGGGGCGGTGCCGGCACCCGGCGCCGTTGGCACGGTCGGTACGGGGCGCGGCGGCGGTGCGATGCCGCCCGCGCCGTTGTACGGGAGGACTCCGTCGCCTTCGATACCCGTCGTTGTGCCGTCGGGCTCCAGCCCGTCGGCGCCCTCCTCCTCCAGGGCCGCGCGGTACTGCTCACGGAGCTCGTCGACCCGTGCGGGGCGGCCGAGGCCGTCGGGGTCGCCCTCCCGCAGCTTCGCCATCCGTGCCGCAAGGTCGGAGTCCGAGTCGTCGGAATTCTGCCGGTCCTTCAGCCGGTCCAGGCGCTCCTGGAGGCGATCGAGGTCGTTCGCGGTCCGGTTTACCGGCCCGGAGTCGTCGGACCGACCGGACGACCCCACGCCCGCGCCGTCGTCGGACATCCGCGGAAGATCGTTCCGCGGAACGTCGGGCAGGTCCGCCAGGAGCCGCTCCGCCTCCGGCGACAGCACCGTGCCCAGCGGGGTATCGGGTACGTCCGGGAGGCCGTCCAGAAGCGTGTTCACGTCCGTGAGCTCCTGTGTCACGTTCTCGTGTACCTGGTCCGGGGAGGGCAGCGTCTCGGGTACGTCAGGGAGGCTGTTCAGCAGGAGGTCCAGCTCCGACACGGAGTCCGGCGGGACGGGGGGATCGGGTGTGAGGGAGTTGGTGGTCGAGTGGCCGGAGTTGTTCGTCGTGTCGCTGTTGTTCGAGTTGTTGGTCTCGTTCGTGTTGTTCGTGAAGTTGCCGTCGTTCGTGAAGTTCGTGTCGTTCGAACTGGTGGCGAAGGAAGGGGCGGACGCCCCGGACACGTCGTACGGTGCGGTGTTCCCGTCGTCGTCGCTCGAGTACAGCGTCCGGCTGTCCGAGAAGTCGTCCGCGTCCAGGTAGTACAGGCTGTCGCCGTCCGAGGCGTTGTCGTCGCCGCTCCGCAGCGACACGTTGTCCGAACCGGAGTCCGAGGCCGAGTCGGTGAGCGTGCGGTTGTCGGCGTCGTTCCTCGGGCCGGAGCCGTCGCGCACCGTCGTGCTCGACTCGGTGTTCGGCCGGGGCGCGGTGGACGGTGGCGTGGGCGAGTCGGACGAGAAGACCGGGGGGCGCGGCGGCGGCGCGGCAGGGGGGCCCGAGACCGCGTGGTGCATGGCCTGGAAGCCGTGGGCCACTCCCCGGCCCATCACGCCGCCCGCCGCGCCCGCGGCCGCCGTCCAGCCGCTGACCGTGAACTTGTGCTCGGGCCCGAAGATCAGGTTGTACATGCCCTCGGTGACCACGGCGTGGCCCGATTCGCCGGCTATCTCGCCGACGAAGTCACCGATCCGGAAGCCGAGGTTTCCTTCGATGTTCTTGCTGATGGTCTGTACGAAGGAGCCGGGCAGGTCGTGCGAGAGCGCACGCACTCCGTTCTCCCCAAGGTCCTTCACGTACGGCTTGAGCGCGTCGTCCAGCGAATGGGTCAGACCCTGCCAGTCGGCCTTGCCGCCCCAGTTCTTGACCAGCGCCTCGCCGTAGTCGCGGCCCAGGTTCCTGGCGGTCTCATTGCCGAGGGAGTCCCCGAGGTTCTTCTCGAAGGCGTTCGCGAAGTCCTTGACGACTTCCCGACCGACCGCTCCGGCGGCCGCCCCCCTCGCCCCGTCCGCTCCCACATGATTCAGGGATTCGTTGGTCCGGCCCATGATGTTGCCCAGGCGCTCGCCGAGCTTGCGGGCGGACTCCTCGGAGATCGTCTGGCCTGCGGCGCCCGCTCCGGCCCTTCCGCTCGCTCCGGCCGCGCCGTCACCCGCGGCGCCCGCCCCCTTGCCCAGGCCCGCTCCTGCGGCACCCGCGCCCTTGCCCGCACCCGCACCCGCGCTGCCGGCGCCTTTTCCGGCGCCCGCCCCCGCAGCACCCGCGCCCTTGCCCGCGGCACCGGCTCCCGCACCGCCCGCGCCCTTGCCGAGGCCGCCCGCACCCGCGCCGCCCGCGCCCTTGCCGAGGCCGCCCGCACCCGCGCCGCCCGCGCCCTTGCCGAGGCCGCCGGCTCCCGCACCACCCGCGCCCTTGCCGAGACCGCCCGCACCCGCACCGCCCGCACCCTTGCCGAGACCGCCCGCGGCCTTGCCCGCACCGGCTGCGGCACCGCCCGCTCCCTTGCCGCCCCCCGCCAGCCCTTTGCCCAGCACGTTCCCCGCGTCATTGCCGAGGATCTTGCCCAGCCCCTTGCCGGTCATGTTGCCGAGCAGCTTGCCGAGCCCGCCGCCCAGCAGTGCGAACGGCCCGCCGAGCGCACCGCCGATGGCGGCGAACTTCGCGGCGTCCGCGGTGAAGTTCTTGTTCCACTCCGTACGGTCGCCGCGGCCCATCTGGGTGAGCTGGAGGATGGAGTCGAGCAGCAGGCCGCCGACGAGGCCGGTGATGGTCTGCATGATGATCTGGGCCAGCAGGAACTTGAGGATCAGCACCGCCATGGAACGGAACGCGGCGATCGCGGCGGCCGCCCAGATCTCGGACAGCCCGGCGGTCACCGGCATCAGGGCCTGGGCCAGGGCTATCTGCACGACGAGCAGGGCCAGTTGGCCGAAGATCATCCACTTGGTGTACTCGATGTCGGCAGCGGTCGTGTGGGCGTTCTTCGACAGCTTGATGGCATCCTCGTAGGCCCGTTCGAGGATGCTCTCGTTGCCGTTCGTCCTCTCGACGAACTGCCGGGCGTACGTCACGAACCGCGTCGCGGTCTCGCCCTCGAAGTCCTCGTCGACGCGGCCGACGACCTGCCGCAGAAGCTCCTCCACCTCACGGAACTTCTCGGCCATCTGGCGATACTCGTCACTGACCACCCGCAGGGTGTCCTCGTTCGCCTGCGGGAAGGGCATGCCGGTCAGAGTCTTGAGGAGGGTCGCCCACCCCTCGGAAACCTCAATCGCCATTGTGTGGTGCCGCGTCTTCGCAGTTCGGCCGGCTCAGCCGGCGGCAATGTGGTTGGCGTCGTCCTCGGCGTCGTTCAGGATGACCGAGGCGTTGTTGCCGCTGATGCCGACCATTTCGAGCAGGTCGGAGAGGCCTTCGAGGCCGTAGGTGAGCCCCTTGCCCGTCGAGTCGACGAACTTGTGGTACTCCTTCGCGTACACATCGTCCCGGCCGCCCGCCGTCCTGTTCTCCAGGTTGATGTGGTCGTTGAGGACGCCCAGTTCACCGACGATCCTTGAGATGGCGCCGAACTGGGTGAACCGTCGCGGGAGATCCCCCGGAACGCTCAGGGTTCCGTCAGCCATAGAACTCGTCCTCCTCGCCACGGTTCGCGGACGGCTTGCGCCCGCCGCCCAGCACCGTCTCCGTCAGCCCCTCCGGCTGCATCGCGCGCAGCGGAGCGAGCAGATCGTCCAGCTCGCCACCGCCGAAGAGTCCGCTCGCCAGCTCCTCCTGACTGCCCATCAATGGCCGGACCGAGCCGCTGACCTTGGAGTTCATCTCCGTACGTGCCGCGTTGACGGTGGTCTTCAGTACCTCGGCGAGCTGGGCCCCCGGCATCGTGCGGTAGCCCTCGGTGTGGAATTTGAAGGAGAGGATCTCGCCGTGGGCGTTGACCGAGGCGGTCACCATCCGGTCCTTGGAGGTCGCCGAGGCGGATGCCCTGGCCAGTTCCTCCTGGACCTGCTGGATCTTCTTCGTCTGTTCCGCGAGGCCGGCCATGGCCTCCGCGAGCTGTTCCTGGAACGACACCATCAGTACTGCTCCTTCTTGCCTTCCGCCGCCGCTTCCAGCACGTCGACCGCGCGGGACAAGTCGTCCGCGGACAGCCGCAGAGCGACGGGGCCCGTCGGGTTGAGGTACAGGTCCTGGCCTTCGGGTACGAGTGCGAACGCCTCGGAGACGGGCAGCACCCGATGGGCGAGCGCGCCCGCCCGCTCCAGATGGGCGGGCGCGGTGAACACCGGCACCACCGGGTCGCCGTCCGGGGTACAGGCGCTGACCGCGCCACCACCGGGAGCGGTCAGCACGGCCAGTTCGGCCGTGACCACGGCCATGGCGACGCCCTCGACCGGGCCGTAGCCGGTTGCCGCGAGCTGCATGGCGGCATCCACGTCGTCGGTCGGTTCGGGCCAGCCGAGCATGCCGGGAGACGGCCGGTACTCGTCGTTCCGCTGCCATTCGACGATCTCGCCGTCGGCGTCGGAGCGCCACTGCCCGATCACTGCCCACAGCGGCGGTTCGCCTTCTCCGCTCCACGCGGGGTCCACCGTGCCGAACCAGTGCTCGGGTGCGGTGCGCGCAGCCGCGCGGATGTCGTCGGGCACCGGCGGCATGGCGGGATTCTCGCTCCCGGTGGCTATCCCGCCCGCTTCTGCACCTGCGGAACTCATCGTCCGATCACGCCCGTTCCGGCGTCGGGCTCGGTGCCCCACACCTCTTCGTCCTCCGAGAGCCATACGTTGCGCTGCCGGTCACCGCCGTTGCCTCCGCCACCCGGGGCACCGCCGCCGCCCATGCCCATCGGCGGCATGAAGGGCGTGCCGGTCCCCGTCCCGCCCCCCGCCCCACCCCGCCCGAGGGCGCCGAGCGACTGGGTGGACACATTGCCCTGGGTCGGCGGGGCAGCCGGGTTCGCGGGCAGCCCCATGGCGGCACGGGCGCGGTTGCTGAGCCCGGACACCACGGAGGCCGGCTGGTGGATCGTGTTGCCGTTGCTGTCGACCATCCTGCGGAGATTCTCGGAGGCTCCCTTCGAGCCGCCGAAGAGATCACCGCTCGACGTATACGGACGGCGCTGACCGTTCAGCAGCTCGTCGAGCGTCTTGGGGTTGCGGATCTTCAGGTTGTTGCTGCTCTCGGTGATGTGCTTGCCCTGCGGGTCGCTGATGGTTCCGTCGGCGTTGATCCGGGAGCCGGGCGGAACGGTGAGCTTCCCGCCGTACATATTGGTCAGGGGCTTGCCGTCCGCGCCGATCAGGTTTCCCTGAGCATCCACCCTGGTGCCTTTGGGGACGATGACGTTGCCCTCGGCGTCGATCCCGAAGCCCCGCGTCAGGTTCCCGGAGGTGGAGCCGCTTGGAAGCGTCGGCGGCTTCGGGCCACCGGTCGTGGGCGAAATGATCTTACCCCCGGGGCCGATCGTGGAACCGGGCGGCACGAACAGGGGCTTGCCGTTCGCGCCGAGGACCGGTTTGCCCTTGGAGTCGGTGACGGCGCCGGTCTTGGGGTCGATGCGCGATCCGGCCGGAACCGTCAGGGATCCGCCGCCGCCCGTACCGGAGGTGCCGCCACTGGGGCCGGTGACCGGATTCGGGCCGAGGCCGAGGTTTTTGTTCTTCGGGAGATTGGCGCCGGAAGTGCTGCCGTTCGGCCCGGTGACCGGAGGCGGGGCGCCGAGGTCGAGATCGCCGCCGCCCTTACTGCCGAGGCCGCCCCCGTCACCGTCCGCGCCGCCGCCGCCACCGCCACCGCCGTCACCGCCGGCGCCGTTGCCGAACATCTCCTTGAACTTGTTGAGGATGTCGTCGGAGCCGCCCGTGCCACCGTCACCGCCCGTACCCGTGTCGCCGTAGAAGTCTTTCTGTTCCTCGGGCGTCAGCGAGATGGTGAATGTCGGCTTCACGACGGAGTTCGCGTCGGAGAGCTTCCCGCTCGCCTTGTCGTAGGCCGTCGCCAGGTCGAGCATCGTCTGGGAGGACTTGTCGTCGAGCTCGGTCTTGACGCCTTCGAGCCAGCTCAGTTTCGCGCGATATTCAATGCCGCCCCAGTCAGGCCCGCTGACCGTCGGATCGTGGTCCGACGTGGGATTTTGGGCACTCATCGCCTTCAGGAACTCTGCATTCAGATGGGTGAACGCCATGGAGATGGCGCCGGCTTCTCGAAACTCGATGCCCGTGCCCACGGTTTCCCGCTTTTCGAACCAGTCCCAGAAGTTCTTCCTCAGCACTTTAATGGTGGCCTTCAGTTGAACGCTCACCGCTTGGAGATCGTCCTTGATCGCACCGCCCATGTAAAAGGACTGCGTCTCTTGAAGTGAACGCTTCACCGCCAGAAGAACGGCTTCGAAGAGGGCGGCGGACTCTCCTTGCAGTTCCTCCGAGCCGTCGCCCACCTTCTCGGCCCATTCGTTGAACTTGGCCGCCCATCCGCCCGTCCAGAGATCCATGTTGTTGAGGATCTCGGACGCTTTGCTCGACGACAGGGGATTGGCGTCCTTGTTCGTCCCGGACGTCACCGAACCAAGAATGGGATCGGGCGCTCCGGTGAACTCGGCCAGCGCCCCCGAATCATTTCCGAAGTCCGCCCAGTTGTAGCCGAACCCGAACATGAGCCATTGCTCGTTCTCTCGGGTGGGAAAGGCGAACGCGTACCACCCGGAAAGCCCCCACTCCTCCGCCTTGAGCTTCGGAGTGCCGTCGAACCATTGGCCGTTGACCTCTTTGGTGATCCACTTCTTGGAACCCTCACCCGCCACCAGGTTCCGGTCCGGAAGCTTGGTGGTGCCGTCGTGAAACATGGCGAGGATCTCCTCCCACTTGGCCGGCATCCCGGCGGGCACCTCGACCCGCTCGGGCGGCGTCTCGGGGGGCACCTCGGTCATGGTTTCACTTTCCCTTCGGGGTCAGGATCTCGGAGAACTCGTCGGCGAGGGCACCACCCATGCCCGTGGAGTCGTCCTCGGCATCCCTGTGCTTGGCCTCCACGTCCCGCAGACTGGCCGAGAAGTTGTTCATGAGCGTGATCGCCGTTTCGTACCGGGTACGCATACTGGCGCGGTACGTCTCCATCTGGCTCTCGAGTGCCTTCGCCTTCGGGCACTTCTCGGGGTTTCCGACAGCGAGAGGGATCTTCGATCCCAGGCTCACATAGTCCGGCTTGACCGTGAGGTCACGACGGAACGTGGGGATCTCCTGGTTCGCGTACCTGAGATAGACGCCGTCGGTCGACTGGAACATGTCGCCCGGTTTCTCGTCACCAGCCATGCTCACACCTCACAAGTCGATTCGGTCGGTCGGGTCAGCTGCCCTGGAGGTTGTTCAGGCCGCGGCCGCCGTCGAGGTCCCCGTCGATCTGCCGGGCGTGCATCCGCTGGAGAGTCGTCCGGGCGACCCCGTACTGCTCGTCGAGCTGCAGCTTGATCCGGCCCAGCTCCGCCTGGAATTCCTCCCAGGAGGTACGGGTCTGGCCGCTCAGGGTGTCGCGCAGCGCGCCGAAGTTCTTCTCCATCCAGGCGAGGGCCTCCTTCATCTCCTGCTGGGCCGCGTCCATGTTCTTGATGGCGTCCAGGACCCCTTGGTGGCTGATCTTGACGGACATGAAGGAACTCCTCGTGAGGCAGTTAAGAGAGCGGGGGAAGAAAAGGCTGGGAGAGAGCCGGGGAAGGTCACCCGGGGTTGATCGTGCCGGCGATACCGGCGGCGTAGCTGTTCGCCTCGTGCTCGGCGTCGGTGAGGAGCCGGTTGGCCATCGCGGTGCCCTCCCGGAAGAACTGGGTGCGCTCCATGACCCGACCGTGCGCCCTGAGCCACTCGTCGATGCCCGCCGCGTGGGTCTCCGAGGAAACAGCCTGGTAGGCACTCCGCACCTGGCCCTGGATGGTCCTGACCTTGCGGCCTGCCTCATCCATGTCGCGAAGATGCTGGTCCAGCGTCTTCAGCGTCTCGAGCATCGCTGTTTCATCGTTGGACAGGCCGTCGGCCGAGTTGACGTTGAAGCCGGAGACATCAGACATGGGGGTCCTCCTGGACACTGCGGGAACACGGCGGCACCACGGGTGCACGGCAGGCCGACCACACCGGGAATCACGCCCTCCGGTAGTCGACGGATCATCAGGTTAATACGCCGTACGGGATCTTGGTACGAATGCTCCCCGACAATCTGAGTGTTCATCTGCGGTACGTGCGTGAGCTGCGGAAATACGGGGGAAAGCGCATGCCTCCCGGCCCTCCTATCCTCAAAGAAACCTCAATTCCCTTAAGGCGAAGGGGAATCGGCTATCGAGGCATCGCGTTCTTCGGCGCTTCCACGAGTCCCTGCGTCAGCAGGGCCGTGTCGTCCAGCGCGGGCCCCGACGCGAGCATCCCGAGGACGCCGGACGGGACGGGAACGGACTGTTCGACTCCGTACCCGAGCCGCTGGAGTCCCTTCTCGCCCCCGGGGACCGGGTACTTGGCACCCGACTCGGTGACCAGGTAGTAGGCCGTGCCGGTGCCCGCCGAGGAGAGTGCCGTGACGAGGGCACCGCCCTCCGGACGTACGGCGAACAGGTCGGCGGCTCCGGAACCCGCTGTGATTCCCGGCTGGTTGGACACCGCGCGGCCGCCCACCGCGTCCGCGCGGGGCAGGACGACCGATACCGTCGGCCTGCCGTCCGCGGTGCCGACGACGGCACATACGCCCTCGCCCGCGCCGACCGGGCTGGGCCTGGGCAGACCGGTCGGGACCGTACCGCCCGCGGCTCCCACGAGCCGGGTCGCCTTCGGGTCCTGGTGGCGCGCCAGGTCGTCCGGGCCGATCTTCTGCAGGACGACGGCTCCTCCGGCGTAGGCGGTCCGCTGGGTACGCGGATCGCCCATCAGCAGTGCCTCCTCCAGCGCGGTGACCTTGATCAGCCCGCGCTCCGTCAGCAGGTAGTGGCCGCCGGAGCCGTCGAAGAGCTGCCCGATCCGTGTCGGGCGGCCGGCCAGCGACGGGCCCGCCTTGCCGCGTCCGGCCACTTCCGGCACTGCCAGATCCGGGCCCGCCGGCAGGGCGTTGAGGAACGCGTCGGGGACCGGATGCGCCCCGTCCGGGTCGTAACCCAGCGTCTGGACCGCGTAGTTCGCGGTGTTCAGCCGCAGCCGGGTGCCGTGCCAGAGGAGGTACGTGGTGCCGCCCGGGACGGTACGGACCAGGGTGGCCCCGTCCGAGGTGACGGGCCTGCCCTTGGCGGTCAGGCCGACGGCCAGGGTGAGGAGCGGCTCCGAGGCGGCGTCGGGCCGGGTGGCGCACACCGACCAGGCCTCGCGGCTGAGCGCGCCCGCCCGCGGCAGCGGATCCGGCGCGCCGACGATGCCCAGGGTCGCGCCGCGCGGGGCGTCCTCGATGGAGGCGGGATTGACGCTCACCACCTTCATCCGGTCACCCGCCAGCAGTCTGGCCGAGGTCTCGTTGAGGACCGGGTGAAGGACTCCGTCGAGCGTGAGGTAGCGGGCGCCCGAACGTTCGTCGAGCACCAGCGTTCCGGTGGCCTTCCACGCGTTCGAGCCGCCGGGCACCACCAGCCCGTACACCGCGACGATGAGCGCGGCCAGGACCGCGACCACGAGGCCGATGACGAAACCCTTCGTGGTCCGCCGGTGTGCGGACTCGGGGGCGTCCGGGTCGTCCCGGAGCATTCCCAGTGACAGCCGGCTCATGACGAACATGTGCGCGTGGACCTGGTCCCGCCTGGACTGCATTCCTTGCCTTTCCGACCGGGCATCGGCCCGGCGCGAGAGGGCCCGGGATACCGGGGCCTTCGGCCGCCGGACCCCGGGATCCGCCCGCTGTCCGGCGGCGGACGCCGGAGAGCGGGCTCAGCTGTTGAGGCCCCGCAGGTACTGGTAGAGACCGGCGACGAGCAGGGCCAGCGGGACGAGGACGATGGCGAAGAGCAGATGGAGCAGGTCGACCGCGCGCCCCCAGTAAGGCACCAGGCGCCGGCCGGGGAGCGTCCAGCCCGTGATGGCGAGCACGGCCGCGACGGCCAGCAGACCGGCGAGCAGCAGCGGCCGGGAACCGTCGTCGGTCCGCAGGACCAGCTGCACCGTCAGCAGTACGGAACCGTAGGCGGCAGGCAGGACGACGGCGAGCCGCTGCCAGGCGCCGCCGATCGCCCGTGCGTGCGTGAACATCAGCGCGCACAGGACCGCGGCCAGGGTGAGCGGCGCCCAGGACGTCTCGAACGTCAGCACCGTGAGGCAGCCCGCGGCCACCAGCCCGGTGGCACCGTAGAGGCCCGTGAGGTAGCTGTCGGCGACGGCGCCGCGGGCGGCGATCCGCTCGTCCGGGGTGGGCTCGATGCCCTCCTGGAGCTGGTCCGCGTTGGTGGGCAGCAGCGGCACCTTCAGTCCGGACAGGCGGAACGCCAGGGACGGCAGGAAGTGCCCCAGCAGGACGACCGCCAGGATCAGCGGGGCGGCCGTGCCGGTGGCCGGGACGCCGAAGAGCATCACGGCTCCGCCGACCGCCCCGAGGACCGCGGCCAGGGTGGCGGCCAGGAACAACGGGGCGCACGCGCCCACGGCGGCCAGCGCGAGCACGGCGGCGCCTGCCGCCGCGGAGCAGCCCGCGAGCAGCCGGGCGCCCAGTTCCGCGTCGGACGCGGCCCCTTGGGGCACCAGGGCTCCGGCCAGGGCGAGGAAGGGGACGGCCGCCGCGCCGAGCGAACCGCCCGCGCCGACGTCGCCGACCGCCCGTGAGGCTGCCGCCGCACCGGCCAGCAGGAGGATCGCGGTCGCCGCCGCGCAGACTGCCCTGAGTACCGTGGAACCGGGCAGCAGCAGGAGCAGCAGGCCGGTGGCGAGGGTGCTCAGGGCGAGCGCGGTCATGAGGTGGTGCGACCACACCGGCCGCCAGGAGTCGGGGCGTTCGCGCAGCCGGCTGGAGAGCCCGTCGACGAGGTCGTCGTAGTGGATCTCCGGGAGGGCGTCCCCGCGCAGGCGCAGATGTACCGTTTCGCCGTCGTGCAGGCCCAGGTCGCCAAGGGTGTTCTCGTCGTCGAGGGGTTCCTGGCCGAGGCGCTGGAGCACCCAGCCGCCTGCCTGCGCGCCACGTTCGTAGAGGTCGGTGCCCCCGTGGTCGACGATGGTCGGCATCAGATCGGCGAGCACGATGTCGGACGGTACGGCGAGTTCGACGGAGCGGTCGGGCGTCAGCACCGTGAGGCGGCACAGGGGTGCCGCGGATATGTCGGTCAAGCGCGTTTCATCGCCTTCCAGGACAGTGGTCGACGCGGTCAGATTGATCACATTAACTTGTGCGTGCAGTCTGTACGTTGTGGGGTGCCGCCGAGATCGGCGGCCGCGCCCCCACCCACCACCCGGCCTGCGTTCCCGCACCGTCGGCCGTACCGCAGGTGTTTGACGTTCCGTCATCCCGAAGACGCGTCACGGCAACCGCCGGCACCCCTCAGGAAGGCGATTCCCTTTGAGCGTGGTCCTCTTCAAGAGGCCTCCCCGGCGTCTTGGCCCCGAGATGCCCCATGGCGAACTGAGCCTCCAGGAGCCGCCCACGGTGCCGGAGACGCAGAGCGCGATGGGCAACATGATCACGTACATGCCGATGGCGCTCAGCTCGCTCGGCATGGTGCTCATCTTCCTGCGTCCCGGCAGCGGCGGCGGCCCCATGATGTACGTCGCCATCGGTCTGATGGCGCTGTCGGCCGTCGGCATGCTGGTCTCGCAGATCGTCCGGGCTTCCGGGGACCGCAAGCGGGCGCTGCTCGGTGAGCGGCGCGACTACATGCGGTACCTGTCGATCAGCCGCAGGCGCATACGCAAGGTGATCACCCAGCAGCGGGAGGCGCAGGCGTGGTCGCATCCGGACCCGGCGTCCCTGTGGAGTCTGGTGCCGACGGCCAGGCTGTGGGAGCGGCGGGCGGCGCACGCGGACTTCGCCGAGGTGCGGATCGCGGTGGGCGAACAGCAGTTGGCGACGAAGCTGACACCGCTGAGCACCAAGCCGGTCGAGGACCTGGAGCCGCTGTCCGCGCACGCCCTGCGGCGCTTCATCAAGGCGTACGGCACGGTGCCCGACCAGCCGGTCGCGGTCTATCTGCGTACCTACGCACGCGTCCTGCTCCAGTCCGAGGAGGCGCAGAAGGAGGCCGCGCACGCGATGGTGCGGGCTCTGCTGGCGCAGCTGAGTGTGTTCCACGCGCCGCAGGACCTGCGGATCGTGGTGCTGGCGGACCACGACCGCCGGGACGCCTGGGAGTGGGTGAAGTGGCTGCCGCACGCCCAGCATCCGACGGACGTCGACGGCGGGGGCCCCGTGCGGCTGGTCACCGATTCCGTCCTGGGTCTCGAATCACTGCTCGGCGAGGAACTGACCGGCCGGCCCGCCTTCGAGACGGACGCCGTCCCGAGCGCCGAGGAGCCCTACTGCGTCGTCGTCCTGGACAGCGCCCGGACGCCCGCCGACTCCCGGCTGGCCACCGACGGCTACCGCAACACGGTGACGCTGGAGGTGTCCGGTTCCCTGCCCTGGCGTCAGTCCCGCCACACGCTGCGGCTGCGGATCGCCGGGCAGCGGCTCGAACTGGTCAGCACCGACCGGTCGGGGAAGGAGACCACGTCCGCGCTCGGCAGGCCCGATGTGCTGGGTCCCCGGCGGGCCAGGGCACTGGCCACGCTGCTGTCCCCCTATCGGATGGGCATCACCACGGACAACGGTGAGGCGCTCACCTCGGACGTGCAGCTGACGACCCTGCTCGGCCTCCCCGACCTGCACACCGTCGATCTGGACGCCGTGCGCGACGACCGCAGCGAGCGTGCCAGGCTGCGGGTGCCACTGGGGCTCGCCGGTGACGGCACCCCGGTGGAACTGGACATCAAGGAGGCGGCGCAGGGCGGGATGGGCCCGCACGGCGTGCTGATCGGCGCGACGGGTTCCGGCAAGTCGGAGCTGCTGCGGACCCTGGTGCTGGCGCTGGCGCTCACCCACTCCTCGGAGAAGCTGAACTTCGTCCTGGTCGACTTCAAGGGCGGCGCCACGTTCCTGGGTCTGGACGGTCTGCCGCACACCTCGGCCGTGATCACCAACCTCGCCGACGAGTCCTCCCTGGTGGACCGCATGCAGGATGCCCTGCACGGTGAGCTGATGCGCCGCCAGGAGCTGCTGCGCAGCGCCGGGAACTACACGTCGGCGTTCGAGTACGAGACGGCGCGGGCGGCGGGGACCGACCTGGAGCCGCTGCCGACGCTCTTCGTGGTGGTCGACGAGTTCAGCGAACTCCTCTCCGCGCACCGCGACTTCATGGACCTGTTCGTGATGGTGGGGCGGCTGGGCCGCAGCCTGGGCGTGCATCTGCTGCTCGCCTCGCAGCGGCTGGACGAGGGCCGGATGACCCAGCTGGAGTCGCATCTGTCGTACCGGATCGCGCTGCGGACGTTCTCCTCGATGGAGAGCCGTGGCGTCCTGGGTGTGCCGGACGCCTACCAGCTGCCCTCCGTACCCGGCAGCGCCATTCTCAAGAAGGACACCGGGACCCTGGTCCGGTTCAAGGCCGCGTACGTCTCCGGGCCCTATCAAGGGGTCCGCAGGGTCGGCGCGTCGGCTGTCGCGGGTCAGGTGGTCCCGTACCGCACGGAGTGGACCGCGCCCCGGCTCCCCGCGCCCGGCCCGGAGCCGCAGCCGGTGGCGGAGGAGGAGGCGAGCGAGGAGTCCCTGCTCGCGCTGGCCGTGTCCCGGATGCGGGAGGGCGGCAGGCCCGCGCACCGGGTCTGGCTGCCGCCGCTGGACAGCCCGCTGTCGCTGGACGTCCTGCTGATGGGCGTGGAGCCGCACACCGAGCGGGGTCTCACCACCATCGATCCCGAGCTGCACGGCCGGCTGACGGTGCCGGTGGGCATCATCGACCGGCCCTTCGACCAGAGCCGCGAACCCCTGGTGGCCGAGCTGTCCGGCGCGGGCGGGCACGTCGGTATCGCGGGCGGTCCGCAGAGCGGCAAGTCCACCCTCGTACGCGACCTGATCATGTCGCTCGCGCTCACGCACACTCCGCGCGAAGTCCAGTTCTACTGCCTGGACTTCGGCGGGGGTTCACTCGGTTCGCTCCGCGATCTGCCGCATGTGGGCGGTGTGACGGGCCGGCTGGACCTGGAGAGGGTGCAGCGCACACTGGCCGAGGTGCACGGGCTGGTGGCCCGGCGCGAGAAGCAGTTCGCCGAGCTGGGCATCGACTCCATGGCGACGCTGCGCGCCCGCCGGGCCGCCGGTGAGATGCCCGACGAGCCGTACGGCGATGTGTTCCTCGTCGTCGACGGCTGGGGCACGATCCGCCAGGACTTCATGGACATCATGGACACCTTCACGGCGCTGGCGGCGCGGGGGCTCAACTACGGTGTGCACCTCATCGTGGCGGCGGGCCGCTGGTCGGAGATCCCCACCGCGCTGCGGGACCAGCTCGGCACCCGCTTCGAGCTGCGGCTCGGCGACAGCATGGACTCCATGATCAACATGCGGGCCGCCGCGACCATCCCCAAGTCGCCCGGCCGCGGCATGACCGATTCCAAGCACCACTTCCTCACGGCTCTGCCCCGGCTGGACGGCGGCGACAGTTCCTCGGACCTCGGGGCGGGCGTCGCCGACGCGGTGGCCCAGGTGGCCGAGCACTGGCAGGGCCCGCCCGCACCCGCGGTCCGCACCCTGCCGGCGGTCCTGGAACCCTCCGAGCTGCCCGACGCCGAGGTCGGCGCGGACGGCGATCTGCGCCTGCCGCTGGGCCTGGAGGGCAACCAGCTCGACGTCATGTGGCACGACTTCGCACAGACGGCGCACCTGGTGGTGGTGGGCGATGCGGAGACCGGCAAGACCAACCTGCTGCGCTCGGTCTGCCAGGCGGTCACCGACCGCTACACCCCCGCCGAGGCGCGGGTACTGCTGATCGACTACCGGCGCGGGCTGCTGGAGAGCGTCCCCGAGTCGCACCGGCTGGGCTACGCCGTCTCCGTCGACGTACTCAAGCAGGCGGTGGACGGCGTCGCACGGGCCATGAAGGAGCGCCTGCCCGGCGCGGACATCTCGCCCGCCCAGCTGAAGCGGCGGGACTGGTGGAACGGCCCGCGGGTCTTCCTGGTCGTGGACGACTACGACATGGTGTCCGGCGGCAACATGAGCAACCACTTCGGGCCGCTGCTCGACTACCTCGCCCAGGGCGCGGAGCTCGGTCTGCACCTGATCGTGGCACGCAGCGCCAACGGCGCGGCGCGGGCGATGAACGACCCGCTGCTGCGCCGTCTGCTGGAGGTCAACACACCTGCCGCGCTGCTCTCCTGCCCGCCCTCGGAGGGATATCTGTTCAACGACACCAAGCCGAGGCAGCTGCCGCCCGGCCGGGCACAGCTGATCACGCGCAGGGGTGTGGTGCAGGTGCAGACCCCGCTGCTGCCGGACCCGGAGGGCGAGGCCTAGGCATGTACGCGATGTCCCGTCCCGCCCACTTCATCTACCGGGCGTACGACGGGACTTCGCGTGCACGGCCGGACGGGATTCGTCCGGCGCACTGCCCCCGGGTGCTGCCGGCGCGGTCGTGCTGGCAGGCTGTCCCGGTCGGGATGCCGCCGGGCATCCTGCGGTCCGGGGAGGTCCTGTCGTGGATACCGGTGGAAGGCCGTCGGAGCACCGCGTCGACTCGCCGGCGCGGCACGCGCCTCCGTTCGACCCGGAGTTGCGTGCCGCACTGGCGGCCATGGGGGCGGAGGCACGTGAGCCGCTGACGCCGGAAGGTCTCGCGGCCAGGCAGGAGCGGGATGCCGCCGCCCGCCCCAGACCGGACCTCGGCGAACTCCGGGCCGACGGCCGGTTCGAGGTGGAGGAGCTGCGGACGCCCGCGGACCGGGACGGGCGGGAGGTCAGGCTCGTCAGCGCAAGGCCCGCCGGTGCCGCCGGGCCCCTGCCGCTGCTGTACTACATGCACGGCGGCGGCATGATCATGGGCAACGCCTGGTCCGTACTTCCCCGGCTGCTCCGGGAATGGGCTCTGCCGCTGGGGCTCGCCGTCATCTCCGTCGAGTACCGGCTGGCGCCGTGGGCGCCGTACCTCGGTCCCGTGGAGGACTGCTACGCCGGACTCGTCCGGGCGGCCGACGACGCGGCCGCACTGGGCCTCGACGCGGACCGCGTGATTCTCGGGGGCAAGAGCGCGGGCGGTGGCCTTGCCGCGGCACTCGCCCTGCTGACCCGCGACCGCGGCGGACCGGTCCCGATCGGTCAGCTGCTCCTGAGCCCGATGCTCGACGACCGCGGCACCACGTTCTCCAGCCACCAGATGGCCGGCCTCGACACCTGGGACCGGACCTCCAACGCGACTGCGTGGCAGGCGGTGCTCGGCGACCGGTACGGCGCTGCCGGCCTGTCGCCCTACGCCGCACCCGCCCGCGCCACGGATCTGTCCGGGCTGCCCCCGGCCTACATCGAGGCCGGGTCGGCCGAGACCTTCAGGGACGAGGCCGTGGCCTACGCCGACGCGATCTGGCGGGCCGGTGGTGAGGCCGAACTGCATGTGTGGCCCGGCGCCTTCCACGGGTTCGACACCCTCGCGCCGCGGGCGGTCCTCAGCCAGGATGCCCGCGATGCCCGTTCCCGGTGGCTGCGGCGGATCGTCGGACGTTGAGGCCGGCCGAGCGGGTCACCGGATGTCGAGACCGGCCGAAAGGATCGCCGGACGTTGACGCAGCTGCCGCCCAGCGGTGATGGCCGGGGCTCAGTCCGCTTCCGCGGCAGGACGACCTGCCGCCCGGCCCGCCCGCCATCCCCGGCGGCGCCCTCTGGGCAGCACGAACGCGAGGAAGGCGACCAGCAGCGTCACCCCTGTCGCCCCGCCGGCCACGGCCAGCGCCCGGTTGCGCGCCTCCGGCGGGTCGAGCGGCGGGACGGCCGGTGCGGAGGCGTTCTCCGTTACGGCCGGGGACTGCGTGTGTTCCTCGGGGAGTACGGCGGAGAGCGCCCGCACCGGATCGACTATCCCCAGCCCGATGCCGGGGTCCGGCGTGTCACCCACGGCCCCGTAGGCGGTGGACTCCAGCCGGTGCGCGACCTGCTCGGCGGTCAGCCGGGGGTGGTAGGAGAGGACCAGGGCCGCCGTGCCGGCCACGAAGGCGCCGGCCACTGCCTCGCCGCGGCCGGTGAACTGGCCGCGGCCGCCCGGCCCCGGCCCCATCACCGAGACGCCGGGGGCGCTCAGCCTGGGCTGCGTACGCCGCCCCTTCTCCGTGCCCGGTGCTTCCGGTTCGCCGCCCGGCCCCACCGAGGAAACGGCGAGCACCCCGGGCAGCGCCGCCGGGTACGCGGGTCCGTTCACCGTCTGCGATGCCGCCGCGCCGCGCTCCCACTCCCGTGCCGAGGCGGGCGCCACCACCAGCGCACCGGCCTTCTGCGCGGCGAGGACGGCGTCCTTGAGCTGCTTCGGTGCGGAAGGGACGCTCAGCGCCACGTGGACGATCCGCGCCCCGGAGTCGGTGGCCGCCCTGATGCCCTTGGCCAGCGCCTCGGGTGTGGTCGCACCGTATTTGTCGGTGGCCCGCACCGCGATCACCTCGGCCTCCGGGGCGACGCCGGCCGCCTTGACACCCTGCTGCTGCCCGCCCGCCACGATCCCGGCGAGGAACGTGCCGTATCCGACGCAGTCGTCCCGCACGGTGCCGCCCGCCACCACATCCGGGCCGCCGGTGACCCGGCCGTCCAGCGCCGGAACCCGCCGCAGGTCCGCTCCGGTGCTGATGACGGCGACCTTGACCCCCGCGCCACGGCTGAGTTCCCAGGCCCTGTCGATCCCCAGGAAGCTCTGCGCCCAGGGGACTTGGGAAGATTTCTTGGCGGATCTCGGAGTGCACGGGCGGCCGTCGGCGACAGTGGCGGGCATTCCCGGCAACGAGGGGCTGTCCGCGTCCCCCGCCGCACCGGCGGGAGCCGCGGTGCCGGGTATCAGGAGCAGGGCGGCCAGTGCTGCCGGTCCGAGTGCGTGGGACACCGAGGACCTCGAAGATCGCATGCGCCGATGGTAACGACGCTCCCCGCACCACCGGCACCTGCCCCGAAACACCCCCCGAACCGGTGCTCCGGCGGCCCCGGAACGCCGACCACCATGGCGGGCGACCTGCGGCAACAGGCATGATGGGCACAGCAGTTTCCCACGCCCTACATGCCGCGCGTCTCCGCCCCGTACCTACGGCGCAGGGGTCCGGGAGGTCAGATAAGTGTCACGCCAGATGCTCACCGTCGCCGCAGACGGGACGGGCGACCACCGCACCGTCGGGGAGGCCGTTGCACGGGCCCGTGCCGGAGCGGTCGTCAGGATCGCTCCGGGGCGGTACGAGGAGAGCCTGACGGTCTCGGCCGCGATCACCCTGACCGCCGCCGAGGGCGAGGGGACGGTGGAGCTGGCGCCCCGGCGCGGTACGGCGCTGACACTCACCGGGGACGCGGTGATGGTCAGGGATCTCGTGCTGCGCGGGCACGACGACGAACTGCCCGTGGTCGACGCGCCGCGGGGGCAGCTCGCGATGGACCGGTGCGACATCCACGGTTCGGCCTGGTCGGCGCTCTTCGCGCGGGACGGCGGGTCGCTGGCGCTGCGTCAGTGCCGGATCAGCAACCCGGTGGGCGCCGGTGTGGTGTCCACCTCCTCGGCCGAGAGCTTCCTCGAGAACTGCGTCGTCGAACACCTCGGTACATCCGCCGTGGTGGCCGGTGAGCAGGGCAGGATCACCGCGCGCTTCAGCCGGCTCAGGGACACCAAGGGCAACGGTGTCCTCACCAACGGGCAGGCGCACGTCCTCCTGGAGGAATGCGCGATATCGGCGACCGGCAAGCCGGGCGTCGCCGTCGAGGAGGAGAGTTCGGTCAGGATGGTGCGCGGCACCGTCCGCAAGGCCGTCGTCGGCGTGTTCGTGAACAGCGCCGGGCCGGTCGTCCTGGAAGACGTAGCCGTCAGCGACGTCACCGGGCACGGATTCGTCCTGGGCGGCGGCAGCTCACCGACGCTGGCCCGGTGCAGTACCGAACGGACCGGCGGGCACGGCCTGTTGGTGACCGAGCGCAGCCGTGGCACGTTCGAGGAGTGCGTGTTCGCCACAGCCGAGGAACCCGGCGTACGCGTCACCGGCTTCTCCTCACCGGTGCTGACGGACACCGTCGTCCATGACGCCAAGGGCACCGGTGTGCTGCTCGACGAGGACTCGGCCGCCGAGTTCAACCGCCTTGAGGTACGGGACAGCGGCGGGCCCGGAATCGTGATCCGCGGCGGCGCCAACCC
The DNA here is from genome assembly GCF_036002945.1 of Streptomyces sp. NBC_01224. Lineage (NCBI taxonomy): Bacteria > Bacillati > Actinomycetota > Actinomycetes > Kitasatosporales > Streptomycetaceae > Streptomyces > Streptomyces sp. NBC_01224. Next base: position 8,310,521 of record NZ_CP108529.1, read on the forward strand.
GCTGCTGCTGCGGGCCACCGTCACCGGCGCCGGCACGCACGGCGTGGAGGTCGTCAAGGACGGCAGGGGGCGGCTGGAGGAGGGCGTCGTCGAGCGGTCGGGCGACTCGGCGGTCCATGTCTCGGGCCACGGCAACCTGTTCGTGGGCAAGGGCCGGCTGCGCTCCTCCGCCGGGGCCGGAATCCACATCGGGGCGCTCGGCACGCTCACGCTGCGGGACACCGAGGTGGAGGGGTCCGGCGGCGCGGGCATCCACATCGCGGCCGAGGGCGAACTGGCGGCCGTGCGTGCCGTGCTGACGGGGGCCGCTGAGTACGGCGTACTGGTGTCCGCGGGTGCCCGCGCCTCCCTCAACGGCTGCGAGGTGACCGGTTCGGGCGCCGACGGCATACGGGTGGAGGGCACCGACGCCGTGTCGCTGACCGGCTGCACCGTCCGCGCCAACCGGGGCAGCGGAGTGCGCCAGACGGTGCCCGGCGACCGGCTCGCCATCGAGGGGCTGGCCAGTGCGGAGAACGGTGCCCCGGACGCCTGGGGCACTGCGGAGGACGCGGAGGCGGCGGGCGACGGGCGGCTGCCCGGCGGAGCGGCCCCGGCGGCGGCCGAAACCCGGTCCGGTACGGGCCCGGTGGCCGAGCTGGAGTCGCTGATCGGCCTCGACGAGGTCAAACAGCAGGTGCTGAGGCTGATCAACCTCAACCGGATGGCGCAGCGCAGGGCGAGCATCGGCATGCCCGCTCCGCCGATGAGCCGCCACCTGGTCTTCGCGGGCCCGCCCGGCACCGGCAAGACCACCGTCGCCCGGCTGTACGGCTCCATCCTCGCCTCGCTCGGCGTGCTGCGCTCCGGGCACCTGGTGGAGGTGTCGCGTGCGGACCTGGTGGCGCAGATCATCGGCGGGACGGCCATCAAGACCACCGAGACCTTCAACAAGGCGCTGGGCGGGGTGCTGTTCGTCGACGAGGCGTACACCCTGCTCTCCGACGGCGGCGGCAGCGGCGCCGACTTCGGGCGCGAGGCGATCGACACCCTGGTGAAGCTGATGGAGGACCACCGCGAGGACGTGGTGGTGGTGGCGGCCGGCTATCCGAAGGAGATGACGGACTTCCTGGCGTCCAACCCGGGTCTCGCCTCGCGTTTCACCCGCAGCGTCGAGTTCAGCGACTACACCTCGGACGAGCTGGTCACGATTGTGGAGCGGATGTGCACCGGCCACCACTACGAGCTGGATCCGGTGGCGCGGGCGGCACTGCTCACCCGCTTCGAGCGGATTCCCCGCGACGCGGGCTTCGGCAACGGCCGTACCGCCCGCAAGGTCTTCGAGGAGATGGTGGACCGGCAGGCGTCCCGGCTGGCCGCCCTGCCGGAGGCCGGCGAGCGGGAGCTGGCCGTGCTGACCGCGGAGGACGTGGGCGTCCCGGCGGGCGGCGCGCAGGAGGACGGGCAGGACGAGGATCCGCTGCTGCGGCTGGACGCCCTGGTGGGCCTCGCGGCCGTCAAGCGCGAGGTGGGCGACCTGGTCAATCTGCTCTCCACCGCGCGCCGGAGGAAGGAGGCCGGGCTGCCCGTGCCCCGGATCAGCAACCATCTGGTCTTCGCGGGCCCGCCCGGCACCGGCAAGACGACGGTGGCGCGGCTCTACGGCGAACTGCTGGCCTCCCTGGGCGTGCTGCCGCGCGGCCAGCTCGTGGAGGTCTCGCGTGCGGACCTGGTGGGCCGCTATGTCGGGCACACCGCGCAGCTGACCCGGGAGGTGTTCGAACGGGCTTTGGGAGGCGTCCTGTTCATCGACGAGGCGTATACCCTGACGCCTCGCTCGGGCGCCGGTTCCTCAGACTTCGGTCAGGAGGCGGTGGAGACACTGCTGAAGCTGATGGAGGACCACCGCGACGAGGTGGTGGTGATCGTGGCGGGGTACACCGCGGAGATGAAACGGTTCCTGGGCTCCAATCCGGGTCTCGACTCACGCTTCCCGCGGCGCATCGAGTTCCCCGACTACTCCTCGGACGAACTGGTCACGATCGTCCGCATGCACGCGGCCGACAACGGCTACGAGTGCGCGCCCGGCACGGCCAACGCGCTGCAGACCCACTTCGACGGCATCCCCAGGGGGGCGACGTTCGGCAACGCTCGGCTGGCCCGGCAGACGCTGGAGCAGATGATGACCCATCAGGCGGGACGGCTGAGCACCGTCGCGGTACCGAGCCTGGACGACCTGCGGCTGCTCCTCCCCGAGGACCTCTCCCCGCGCTGAGATCAAACGCGGCACTCGCCGCTGGCGCGCACTACGTCGATATGGCGATGTCGCTGTCCGTGCCGCACCCGGCCGCCCCCTACGAACAGTGCGGGGTGAAGCTCGGCGACGAGCAGTTCGCGCTGGCCGAGGCCTGGGGGAGCGCCGACCGCCTGGCTCTGGTCGGCATGGGCGGAGCCGGGCCTGTCGGACGTGTTCGCCCGGTACGCGGCCGATGAACTCTTCGACGAGATCGAGGAGATCGGCGTCCGTGACGGCGCGAACCTCACCGTCGAGGGCTACGACTTCGCGCCCTCCTTCAGCATCTGGACCACCATCGAGGAGTGCCTCAACCCGCCCGTCGTCTACGAGTGAACGTCGAGCACGAAGAGGTACTCCTCATGCCCCGCTGGCTGGACGCGCGCCGCGTGACGTTCAAGTACGGCCTCGGCGACGACTTCATCGCCAAGCTCAAGACCCTCCACGACCTGGGGCTCGACTCCACGGCGAAGGTCACCGTCCCGGGCGCGGACGGTCCGGTCCAGGTCTCCCCGCGCGACGTGGTCGCCGCGTGTCTGCCCGACCCGGCCACGCTGGGCGACCGAATGAAGGGAAAGACCTGCGCGGGCACCTGGGTCAAGGGGACAAAGGATGGTGTCGCGCGCGAGGTGTACCTGTACCACGTCGTCGACAACGAGTGGACGATGCGTGAGTACGGCTCCCAGGCCGTGGTCTGGCAGACCGCCCTCAACCCGGTGATCGCCCTCGAACTGATCGCGGACGGTACGTGGAAGGAAAGCGGCGTCCTCGGCCCCGAGGCACTGCCGCCCAGGCCGTTCCTCGACCTGCTCGGCGCGTACGGGGCTCCGTGGGGGCTGCGCGAGGGGCACTGACCCACCCGTTCCCGCAGCGAAGCGCCGCCACAGCGCGACGCCCGGGCGGGTATTGCCGGGCGACATATCGGCCCAGGGCAGGTGCTTTCTTCCAGGGCCTTCGACGAGAGTGACGTGGATGGGCTGACAACGGAGGACCACCGGGGCTTCTCGGACGAGGAGGGCCCGGCGGTTCATGGCGTTGAGCAGCTCCGCATGTTTCCTCCGGAACTCTGCCCGGGCACCGAGAGAGCGCAGCGTCCCTGAGCATGGTTGGGCCCTGTCCGATGGGTCGTGTGGCTGGCCTGCCCGCGGATCGTTTCGGCGGACGTGGGGCGGGGCGATCTGTCGGGATGAAGAGTGGGCACGGTCGGAGTTGCACCTGCCGAGGAACACGGGCCGGGGCGGCCGCTGGAAGAGTCACCGTCGCGTGATCAACGGCACCCTCTGCCGGTTGAGGACCGGCATCCCCGTAGGGGGGCGGGGTCAGTGCTGCGATCATCGTGACAAAGACGGAAGGCGCGGCCGAGGGGGAGCAGGATGATTTCCGAGCCGGAGATGGCGGGGGAGTTCGGTGGGGTTGAAACCCGCGAGGTGATGGGCGACTTCGACCGGGAGTCCGTTGGGGAACCTCGGCAGCGAAGGCCGTGGCTGTGGGCGGTGGGCGGGATGGTAATGGCGTCGGCCCTCTGGGCGGCGGCGCTGTTCCTGTATGGAGTAGGCGATGGGAAGCCGGACATGCATGGGTACCAGCTGGACCAAGACCCTTGCCCATCTCTACAGCTGAAGTCGATCGGCGCCGCGATCGCACCGAGAGAGTCCACCACCAAGGTCGAATCACGGCTGTTGAACCATGCCGTCCTCGACCAGATCCAGTGCTTCGTTCCTCTTCGGTCTCGGGCCAGGGCGGAGCGGCCCGGTAACGGCTGGTCCATCGACTACACCGTCGGAATCGCGGTGGCACTGCACAAGAAGACCGACCCCGGCGCGGAATTCGAGGCGCGGCGACGGGTGACCGATCTCGGCGTTGATCCTGAAGCGAAGCTGGAGAGGGTTCCGGACCTTGGCGACAAGGCGTATCTGCTGACCCGGGACGACGGCAACGCGGAGCTGCGGGTGCTGGAGGGCGGAGCGGTCCTTTCGCTGAGTCTCTCCGCCTTCACGCAGTACCAGAGCGACGACCACAACGAAGACGAGCCCGGTGATGAGCCGGACATCCCTGACCTGTCGCCCTACCAATCGGCCATGATCAGCGACATGCGTGACCTGATGTCAAGCCTCAAGCAGTGAGCTTGAGATCCCATCCGGCACCGCGACAACGCGTATGCGCGTGCTGCCCGGATGAAGGGCGGCGCCGACGGGCGCCGGCGCCGTTCATCTCTGCGCCGGCGACCCGTGGAGCCTGTGGTCCTTGACTTCTCAGACAGCTGCGGCGAGGAGTGCCGGCACTCGGCCACGAGAGACCGGTCGCGCCGACTCCCTGTGCGCGGCGGGAGTCTCTGCCTCCTTCAGCAGTTCGAGCAGGGCGCCGCGGGCCCGGGCCACACGTGAGCGGACGGTGCCGACAGGGCAACCTATGGCTGCCGCGGCCTCCGCGTAGGGGAGTCCCAGGAGTTGGGTGAGCAGGAACGATTCACGGCGTTCTGCCGGAAGGATCGCCAGGAGTTCGGCGAGTGCGATTCCGTCTTCGAAGCCGGGCAGGTCGCGTGGCTGTGTCCGCTCGGCGGCGGACTGCCAGTCGTCCCGGTCCGCGATTCTGGGTCGAGCGGCGGCATGACGGAGGCTGTCCACGACGGTCCGGCGGGCGATCGAGAGTAGCCAGGTACGAGCGGATGAGCGTCCCTCGAACCGGTGAAGGCTGCCGAGCGCGCGCAAGAACGTGTCCTGAGTGAGGTCATCGGCCGCTTGGGGGTCGGCGCTGAGGTGGGCCACGTAGCGCCAGACGTCGCGGTGCAGGGCGCGTACGAACCGGTCGACGGCGTCGGGGGAGCCGTCGCGTGCAGCCAGTGCCAGTCGTGTCACCGGTTCGTCGGCGCTATGGGTGTGACGTGATGTGCCGTCGTCGGCTGTGGCGTTGTGTGGCGGCAGGGCAGGGGGCATCGCCTGATGTCCTTCCGGGATCCGGGATCCGGTTCCGCGCGTGCGCGGGCCGGTGAGATGTACGGCACCGCTCGTGGGCGATGCCGAATCCCGAGGCGTGCGGTGGAGGACACCGGCACGTCGGGAAACCAGCTGTCAGACGACAGCGATCCCGGACGGTGGACCTCGCGAGGTGAGGGCGTGGATGAGGAAGAGTTGCCGCGGTGTGCGGGCTCCGTAGTCGCGGCGCGCACGGATGCGTGGCCGGTCAAGTGGTGTGGGTAGGCGGAAGAGCAGGTGCAGTGGGGCGGCGATCCACCCGGCGAAGGTGCGCAGCAGACGGAAGGTGGCTCGTTCTCCGTAGGCGAGCCAGAGGCCACACAGCAGGGCTGCCAGCAGGTGGGCGGCCAGCATCCCGGCCGGCGACATGCCTCCCGTGTAGTGCCCTGTGGGCATGACCGTTGAGGGGTCGGTCATCGTCTGCAGGCCGGCATGGGCGTGCTGCATTCCACCCGGCATGGTCATGTCCGTGGAACCGGGCGGTGGCTGGTGCAGGCGGCTGCCGAGCCCGGCGTCGGTGACGATGCGTACCGCTTCTGACTCCGAGATCGAGGTGGAGCTTGTCGGACCGCAGAGCAGAGACTGGGCCCATTGCCGGGCGAAGGACGGGGTGTCGGCCACCGAGGGGTGAACGGCTGTCTGAGCCAGTGAGAATCCGGTGTGCAGTGCGGCTTGGGCGGCAACCATCATCGAGGTCACCGCGAGAACGCCGCGCTCACTGCCACTGAGGAACCAGGCCGTGGCGGCAGTCGCCGCGAAGGCGGCGGCCATGGCCCACCAGGGGACGGCCGTTCCTGACATGAGGACGTGGCCGAGGGCAGCGAGCAGCACGCAGGTCGCTGCGAACACCGCAGCGCGTACCGCGCGACAACATCGGCCTGGAGTCATGGCGGGCCCATCCTTGCATTCCTTCCTCGGTCGCCAAGGGTGGGTACGCAAAGTGCGGGTGGCGGCGCTCAACCTGACGCTTGTGGCGCGCGCCACATGAGTCGCCGGGAACTCCAGTGCCGTGCGGTCCGACTCCTGACCTGGCGACAAGGTGAACCAGCAGCGCGGGACGGAGACACCGGTGCGGACAGGGCGGGGAACGTCGGCGGCCCCGGCGGCACGAGCTGACAGACCGCTGACGGCGCTGCTCACCTGCGCCATGGCATTTTCGATGCTGCAGCTTTTTCTCCTGGGAGCCCTCAGCCCGCGCCTTGTCGACGAACTGGGGATTTCGCCCTCGGTGCTCGGCCTGACGACGACGATCGGCTTCGGGACCGCGGCGGTTCTTTCCCCTGTGGGCGGACGCATCGTGGACCGGGTCGGCCCCAGGCGATCACTCGTTGCCCTGCTCTTCGTGTCCGCCGGTGCGCTCGCCCTGATCGCCGCGGCGCCCGACACGGGGTTTCTCCTCGGCGCCGTTGCACTTGGGGGTCTGCCGCAGGCGTTGGCCAACCCGGCTACGAACAAGGCGATCCTGGTTGCCGTTGTGCCGGCCCGGCGGGGTTGGGTGACCGGAATGAAGCAATCGGGCGTGCAGCTCGGGGCGTTCGTCGCCGGGCTGCCCCTGGCCGCGCTGGCCTCAGGGGTGGGTTGGCGTGGTGCGCTGTGGACGGCTTCCGGCACCGCTTTGGCCGTGGCTGTTTGGGCCATGCGTGCGCTGCCTTCCGATCCACCGGCAAAGGGGGCGCCGCTCCGCGCCTCGCTGGTGCCGCAGGGTGCCATTGCATGGCTGGCGGGATTCTCGTTGCTGCTGGGCTGTGGCATTGCTTCGGTCAATACCTATCTGGCGCTCTTCGGCGCCCAGGAACTCGGAATGAGTCCCTCGACAGCCGGTGCACTGGTGGCCGTACTGGGCGTGGCAGGGATTGCCGGCCGGGTGGGCTGGTCGAAGGCCGCCCGGCCCGGGCGGGCCGAGTGGCTGCCGGGGTGGCTGGCGGCCGGTGCGGTCGGAGCTGCCCTCTTGCTGGCCGGTGCGCTGTTCGTTCACCCGCTGGCGTGGGTGGCGGCGACAGCCGTCGGTGTGTTCGCCGTGTCGGGCAATGCCGTCTCCATGGTGCTGGTGATGCAGCGCGCCGCCCCCGACCGTGCGGGGCAGGAATCGGCACTCGTCTCCGCCGGGTTCTTCGCAGGCTTCGCCATAGGCCCACCGGTCTTCGGCGCGCTCGCGCAAGCCGGCCACTACGGGCCCGGGTGGCTGCTGGTGGCCGCGGAGTTCGCGGCGGCCTGCGCTGTCGCTTTCGTCTGGGCGGCGCAGGAGCGCAGGCAGCGTACGGCGGTTCAGGCGTGACGGTGGCGGGGGACTGGCCCGAACGCGCCCTCGCGGACATCCTGCACCGGGTAGACGTCACCCGAGCCGAAGTCGGCGCAAGGTTCCCGCTGTTCGCCGACCCGGATACGGGCCGCTGGGAAACGACCGGTCGCGGATCGTGGACCGGCGGATTCTGGGCGGGTCTGCTGTGGCTGCGGGCCCGGTACACCGGTCACGAGGCCGACAGGGCCGTGGCCTCGGCCTGCACGGCGCGGCTGGCGGGATGGGTGGAGGCTGATACTGCCACCCGCGGTCTGATCCTCTGGTACGGAACCGCCCTGGCCGTCAACGACCGGTCGGCGGAAGAGCTGCGAAACCGGGCTGCCCGTGCCTGCCTGGCCGCGCTGGAGCCCGAACTGTGTCTGGTTCCCTGGGGATCCGCGTTCGGTGGTCCCAGACTGCTGGCCCGTGTGGACGGAGTGCCCGGCACGGTGCCACTGCTGGCCTCGGCGGGCGTCGAGGGCGCCGCGGCAGCCGCGTCCCATCTCCACCGGCATATCGATCTGTGCCGCGTCGATGGTTCTGTTGTGCCCGCCCTGAGGTTCGAGCCGGACACGGGCTGGCAGCCGTGCGACGACCCACCGCCCGGTTGGAGCCGGGGGCGGCCGTGGCTCTTGCTGGCGGTGGCCGACGCCCTGCATCAGCCCAGGACCACGCAGTGGAACCACCAGCGGCTGGAAGCGACGGCTGCAGGACTGGTTGCCGCCCGGACCGGGCTGCCACGATGGGGCGTTCCGCCGGCTGACGAGGGACAACCGGACGGCCCGCAGGACACCTCGGCTGCCGCGATCACAGCGGTAGCGCTGCTGAAGCTCGCGTGCGTCCCGGGACCCCGGGCAGCGGAGCACTCCTCCCGTGCACTCGCGATTCTGGACCACCTCGTGGCCTCGCATCTCACCGGGCCGATGGGCGCTCGCCCTGCCGGGATGCTGCTGAACGGCTGCTACGACGCCGGACGGTCGGTCGCTGTGCGCCACGAACTGATCTGGGGCGACTTCTTCCTGGCTCTCGGACTGGCAGCACTCACCGGACTGATCGACATCCGTACGGTGTAGATATGGCCGCTCAGATCTCGTAGCCGCGCAGCACGCGGCGTGCGACGGACGTGACGTGCAGCTCGTCCGGGCCGTCCAGGATCCGGGCGGCGCGGCCGGTACGGAAAAGCGCGGGCAGAGGAGTGTCGGGTCCCAGGCCGGCCGCGCCGTGCACCTGAATGGCCGCGTCCGTCACCTGCTGGAGCATGCGCGCGGCGGCGACCTTGGCCAGGCCCACCTCGACGTGCGCGTCCAGCCCGGCATCGATCCGGGTCACGGCCTCGTGGACCAGAGGACGGGTCGTACGCAGCGCGAGCAGCGACTCGAAGACATGCTGCTGCACGAGCTGATGACCGCCGAGCGGACCACGGGAGCCGGCACGGTCGTTGACGCGCTCACACATCAGGTCGAAGGCCCGCTGCGCCTGACCGATCCAGCGCAGGCACCGCAGAGTACGGCCGAGCTGGAGCCGTTCCCCGGCAATGGCCAGAGCACTGCCCCGCCCGCCGATGAGATGGTCGCCGGGGACACGGACACCGTTCAGTTCTATCTCCCACTGGCCACCCGCGCCAAGGACCGGAAGCTCGCGTACGACGCGGAAGCCGGGCGCGCCGGCCGGTACCAGCAACAGGGAGAGCCCGCCGCGGTCCGCGGGGGCCCCGTCGGTGCGAGCCAGGACGGTCACCAGGTCGGCGCCGGCGGCTCCGGACGTGAACCACTTACGGCCACTGACCCTCCAGCTCCCGTCCGCTTCCTGTACCGCGCGGGTACGGGTCATGGAGGGGTCGGTACCCGGGACGTCCGGTTCGGTCATTGCGTAGCAGGTACGGAGTTCCCCGGCGGTGAGTCGCTTCGGATACTCCTCGCGTATGCGCGCGCTGGCGTGGCGGTGCAGCATCAGCACGTCCAGCAGCGGTGCCGACCCCAGGGCGGCAGGTCCGTGGTCGCTTGCTCCTTCCACCTCGGCCACCTGGGCGTACCCGGTCAGAGAGAGTCCACGACCACCCAGCTCGGCGGGCAACGGCAGGGCCCATAGACCCTCTTTCCGGGCTTGGTCGTGCAGGTCACGCATGGTGTCGGCGGAGGCCGGTCCGCCGGCCTCCAGGACCTTTTCGCACGGCATTACCCGCTCGCGTATGAAGCGGTCGACCTGCCCCCTCAACTCAGCTGCTCCGTCTGCACCTTCAGAGACTTGGTCTCGGTCCTCCACCACTTTCCTCCAGTCTGCCGGGAACCCGTGGGAGCGACAGCCCGACTGCCTCTCCACGGAACTGGTCGGGCGCGAAGGTGCCCTGGTTCCCGCGTTGAGGACATCCCCGGCGCCGGCCACCGCCGGGCCAGGAGAGGAGAGGCATGGCGTCACCAGTCACCACGCAGACGGCCCGCCCACTGGACGGGCTTGACCTGGACACCTCGGGGCCGCCCGAGCTGACCTGCCTTGCTGCCCAGCACCTTCGGCTTCTGGGAGCCCGCACCCGCCCGGAACCGGCCGCGCCGCAACTCGCGACAACTGCGCGGATAGCGCTGACCGGCGATGGAATTCTGCCCATCGAAGCCGAGGTGAACTGGGCGGATCCGGAGAGCGGCATCACCGACGAGGCCACCGTCCAGGCCGCCACCGGGATCATGGCCGTGCACGGGCGACGTGACGGCGGGCCGCGCGGCCTGGCCGTCGACTACGCCACCACCGCCGCCTCCGTTCTCACGGTCCAGGGAATCCTGGCAGGGCTCTTGGGCCAGGCCCGCGGGGGAACAACCGCACGCGTCAGCACGAGCGTCGACCGAGCCGGACTGCTGACCGTTTCCCAGTACCTCGCCGCCGCCGGAGCCGACGAGGGTGAGGCCGCCGAACTCGCCCCGGGGGGACCGCCCTTCGCCGACGCCGACGGCACACTTTTCGAGCTGGAGACCCTGGACCCGGGGGCCTGGGCTGCGTTCTGGCGGGCCCTGGAGGCACCCCCCGAGGCGATACCGGCCGGCTGGCGGCCCTTCCAATTCCGGTACGCCACAGCCTGCGCTCCTTTCCCGCAGGCCCTGCATACGACGACGCGGGCCCACCCCTGGCAGCGCATCCTCCAGGCGGCAGCAGTCTCCGGCGCAGAGGTCTGCCCGCTGGGATCCCTGGCCGGGCGGGCAGCGGAACACGACGGTGCACCGCCCTGGTCACTCACCTCCCACAGGCCCGGCCACCGTACCCCCACAGTTCCCCCCACGGCCGAACGGCCGCTGGCAGGGCTGACCGTGCTGGAGGCCGGCCGCCGCATCCAGGCACCGCTCACCGCTCACCTCCTGGGACTGCTCGGCGCCGAAGTGATCCGGATCGAGCCGCCGGGCGGGGATCCGCTGCGCGGCATGCCACCGGCCTGCTCCGGCATCTCCGCCCGCTGGCTCGCGCTCAACCGCGCCAAGCAGGCCGTGGAGGTCGACATCAAGGCCGAGAGCGACCGGCGCCGGCTGCGAGAGATGGCGGCAGAGGCCGATGTCTTCCTCCACAACTGGGCCCCGGGAAAAGCCGCCCAGCTCGGTCTCGACGCCGACCACCTGGCCGCGGTGAACCCCGCACTGGTCTACGCGTACACCAGCGGATGGGCCGACCGGATCCCCGGCGCCCCGATGGGGACCGACTTCATGGTCCAGGCACGCACCGGAGTCGGAGAAGCGGTACACCCGGCAGGCGAAGCGCCCGCACCGTCCCTGATGACCCTTCTCGACGTCCTGGGCGGGCTCCTGGGAACGGAAGCAGTCCTCGCGGGCCTGCTGCTGCGTGAACGCAACCGACACGGCGTCCGGGTGGACTCCTCGCTGCTGGGGGCGGCCGATGTCCTCACCGCCCCCGCCCTGCGCCGGGCCGCAACGGGAGGGACCGCGCGAAAGCCGGCCGGGTTCCGTCACCCGCTGCGCACCGCGGACGGCTGGGTCGCTCCCACCGATGCCTCCGCCGAAGCAGCTCGTGCTTACGACCTGAGCGGTCTGTCCACCCACAACGCCCTGGCACAGCTGCGCACGCGCGGACTGCCCGCCACCGCGGTCACCAGCGACCTGGCCGCCCTGCCTCGTGATCCGCGCTTCGCCGACTCGATCAGCCGCGACGCGCACGGTGCCCCCGCTGTTCCCGACCCCTGGAGCTTCACGTGACCGTCGCCCTCTACGACCTGCTGCCCGCTGACCTCCGCCGCTCCTGGGTCATCGACGGGACCTGCCCCGACCTCGACCTCTACAGCCTCTTTCGCGCCCGGCAGATCGCGGACCTCCACCGCACAGCGATCGTTGATGCCAAAGGCAAATTCTGTTACACCGCCCTCGACCGTAAGGTGCGATGTCTGGCCACCGGCCTGAGAGACCTCGGCATACGCCCGGGTGACGTGGTGGGTGTTCAGCTGCCCAACGGCCGCAACGCCGTCATCGCCGATCTCGCCCTGGCCGCCCTCGGCGCGGTGGCGCTGCCCTTCCCTGTCGGCCGCGGCAGCCTGGAAGCCGAATGCCTGCTCCGCCGCGCGGAGGCCGTCGCCGTCATCGCCGCCATCGAACACCGGGGCAACCACCACGCCGCCGACCTCCAGGCGTTGGCCCCGGCGCTTTCCTTCCTGCGCCACGTCATCGCCGTCGGCCCCGGCAACACACCGGAAGGAACGATTCCGCTCTCGCAGCTGCTGCGTTCCGACCCCAGCGGATTCGTTCCCGCACGGCCGGACCCCGACAGCGCCGCCCGCATCCTCGTCTCCTCCGGCTCCGAGGCCGAGCCGAAGATGGTCGCCTACTCCCACAACGCACTGGCCGGCGGACGCGGTAATTTCCTCGCCTCGCTCATCCCCGACCGGACTCCGCCCCGCTGCCTGTTCCTCGTGCCGCTCGCCTCAGCCTTCGGTTCCAACGGCACGGCCGTCACCCTCGCCCGGCATGGCGGGACTCTCATCCTCCTGGACCACTTCACGCCGGAGGCCGCGCTCGACGCCGTACGCGAACACCGGCCCACCCACATCCTGGGCGTTCCCACCATGGTGCGCATGATGCTCGACCGCCTCGACACCACAGGCGAGAAGCTGCCCGCCCCAACGGCCCTGATCCTGGGTGGCTCCGCGCTGGACGTGACCACGGCGGAACTCGCCGCGAGTGTATTCGGCTGTCCTGTCGTCAACCTTTACGGATCGGCCGACGGCGTCAACTGCCACACCGGACTGACCAGTTCCACTCCGGACGCGGACGACCGGGGGGTCGTGGCCGGGCGCCCCGACCCGCGGGTGGCGGGCATACGCATCACCGACACCGGGACCCATGAACAGCTGCCGGACGGCGAGACCGGGGAGATCGTGGCGCGGGGCCCCATGACCCCCATGTGTTACGTCGCCTCCCCGGAGCTGGACGCCCGCTACCGCACTCCCGACGGGTGGGTGCGCACCGGGGACCTCGGGTTCCTCGACGGCGACGGCGTCCTGCACATCGTCGGACGCCTCAAGGACGTCGTCATCCGCGGCGGCGCCAACATCAGCCCCGCCGAGGTCGAAAGGGAACTCGCCGCCCACCCCTTCGTACGTGATGTCGTGTGCGTCGGGATCCCGGATGCGTTGATGGGGGAGCGGCTGGCGGCGTGCGTCGTGTCCCGCGCCACGGAGCCCCTGACGCTGCAGATGCTGTGCGAGCACCTGACCGAACGGGGACTGGAACAACGCAAGCACCCTGAGCGCCTCCTGGTCGTGGACGAATTGCCCCTCACCCCTGCGGGCAAGCCCGACCGGGCGGTACTGCGGGACCGTATGACCGAGATCAACCGCCCCGCGTGAAGAGGGAAGGCCCCCTCGCGCAGGCGAGCTGAACGGTGCCACAGCCGGGGGACCGGGACACTCAGCCGCCCGGTGACTCCTTCTCGGCACATGAACGAGCGAACGTGGGGGCAGCCCGGCGCTCCGGACCGCCCCCACGCGGTGCTTCAGGATGCGGGCATGGCCTTCTTCAGCGCGGTTGCTGCGTTGCGGTATATCGGCAACAAGTCGAGGTCATCCCCTGGGTAGTTGACGATCTCGACCTGCTTGGCGCCGGAGTCGGGCAGGACCGTGCCGGTCGACATATGGGCGTTGTCCAGGACGAGGGCGGGCTTCTCCTTGCCCAGCTTCGCCAGCTGTGCAGGGGTGACGGCTTCGGGCCCGTAGGTGCCGACCAGTCTCGCGCCCGCCAGCTTTGCGGCCCAGATGGTGAAGACCTGGCTGACGACCACCGGGCTCTTCCCGCCCGGCCACTGCGCCTTGAGATCCTTGGACAACTTGGCGTACTCGCTGTCGAAGGTCGTCTTCCACTTCGCTGCGGCGTCCTCGGTTCCGAACAACGTGCCCAGCTTGGCCACCTCGGCGTCGACCTTGTCCGCGTCGTTGTCGAGGTTCACCTCGACCAGTTCGGCCTTGGAACCGGCGGCATCCTTGATCTCCCCGGCGTACGGCTCGAAGGGGGCGTAGAGCACGAAGTCGGCACCGGCTACGGCCGCGAGGTCGGAGGGCTTCGGGTCGTAGTCGGGTGCGTGCTGCACGGACTGGGGGACGATGACCTGCACGTCCTCGGCGCCCGCGGCTTTCGCCAAGGCCCCTTCCCAGGTCGTGGTGACGACCACCACCGGCTTCCCGTCGTGCTCGTGCTTGTCGCCGCCGCCGCCGCCTCCGGAGGACGACGAGCCGTTTTCGCAGCCGGCCACCAGGGCCAGTGCAGCACTCAGTGCGAGGAGGGAAGTGGTACGGCCGCGGGTGCGCGCCATGAGGCGATTCTCCGTTCGGGTATGAGATGGACGGCGAGGACGGCGGCCCCCGCGGTGAGGACGAGGACCGGCCCGGGAGGCCAGTCCAGCCACAGTGCGATGAGGAACCCGGTCAGGTTCACGACGATGCCGATGGCAACGGCCCAGAGAGTGATTGACTTCAGCGAGGTGCCCAGGCGGCGCGCGGCGAGAGCCGGCAGGAGGGTGAGGGCGTCGACCAGTAGCGCGCCCGTGAGCTTGATCGCGCCTGCGACGGCGACCGCGACCAGCACCAGCAGTACGAGGGTCAGCGCGCGCACGGCAACACCTGAGCACTGGGCGAGCTCCCGGTCGTGCAACAGCAGAGCGATATCGCGGCGCCGCCACAGGAACAGGCCCATGACGACGACGGCGAGCACGCCGAGCACGATCAGGTCGACGGTCCCAACAGACAGAATCGACCCCCAGAGCAGGGCGAACGCGCCAGATGCATTGATCCCTGAAACAGCGAGCACCAACAACGCTGCCGCGATCGCGATGCTCATGAGTAGCCCCATCGCTCCGGACAACCCGGCGGGCGTACGAGCGAGAGGAGCGACGGCGGCCCCGGACAGCGCACACGCCACAAGCGCGCACAGCATGGGGTCGAGGCCGGTCACGAGGCCGACCGCGATGCCGAGCAACGCGACGTGCATCATCGCGAACCGCACCGGCATGATGTCGAGACCCACGATGACCACACCGACCACCGGCAGGCCGATAGCAGCGAGCAGCAGCGCGAATCCCGCCCGTTGCACGGGGAGCAGTTGGAGAAGTTCACCGAGATCGGCGGTCACGAGCGTCACCGGACCTCCCGCAAACGGCCTGCAGCCATTTCCAGCACCCGGTCGCAGCGTTCCGCCAGCGCCCGGTCGTGCGTCACCACGACGAGCGTCACCGGTAAGGAGGTGAGGACGTCGGCCGCTTCCTCCTGGCCCCCGAAGTCAAGAGCAGCGGTGGGCTCGTCGGCCAGCAGCACCTGCGCCCCGGCCGCGACACAGCCGATAGCCCGGGCGAGATACATCCGCTGCAACTGCCCGCCGGACAGGGTGTGCAGAGGCCGCTCGGTCAGAGCTTCCACACCGAGCTGTGCCGCTGCCGAGGCCGCCTTCACGTGAGCGCTGCTGCTGGCCAGCAGCTCGGTCGCGAGAAGAGGGAAGCGGCCTGCCGCCGGCTTCTGCGGAATCCAGGCGCAGACACGGCGGCGCCACGCCCAATCCGCGGGCGAGCGGGTGCCTCGCCCGCCGACCAGGATCGATCCCGTCACCTGTCGGTGCAGACCGAGCACCGCACGCAGCAGCGTCGTCTTGCCCGAGCCGTTGGTTCCGGTCAGCGCCACCCGTTCACCGGCGGCGATCTCCAGATCCACGTCGGCGACGGCCTCCAGCCGGCCATGTCGGCAGGTGACCTCCCGCATACGCACATCCAGCCCACCCATCACACGCCCTTCGATCGTCAGCCACTGCCGCGCGGATCGGGTGGCTGGACAACTTCCCAGCCCCCGGCAGTAGTCGGATGACGGACGGATTCAGTTCCCAGGAGACGAATGCCGCTCGCGGACATGTTGGCGAACAGGCCATGTCGCCCCGGCACGGCAGGCAACCGGGTGACGGAACTGCGTGCGTGCTGTGCCGCCGGGGCTCCCGCACGGTGTTCGTTCGAACGACGTGGAGTGGGCGGGCGACGAGGAGCTGGTAGCGACCATTTCCGCTGGGTCCAGGTGGTCCCGGGAGCTGGCGGACGACGACGTTCCAGGCCGCCCCGAGCGGCGTTGGACCCTGTGACGGCCACACGGGGTCGAGCGAGACCTCCCTCAGGGAGCCGTTGGTGGTGGTCGTCTGGTTTCCACGCTTCACGCGTTGCTGGAGTCATTGGAAGCACGAGCCCATTGGGGCATGCTGCGAGGGCTTGCTTCCCCGGCGCTCGCGGGCTGCGGCGAGCGAGCATTTCCTTTGTGTCCGGTCCGCGGGAGCCGGCATTGCGGTGGGACGTACGGAGAGGGGGAGTCATGGCTGGTGCGGGTTCCTGGGAGCCTGCACGATCGTGATCACCGACGACTTCGGTCAGCAGATCCAGATGAGCGCCGACCAGTTCGGCTCCACCGCCGAGGACGCCGAGGACGCCGAGGACGTCAAGGCCGGCAAGCTGGACTCCGTTGTTGCAGGCGAAGTGGCCCTGGTCAGAGGCTGCTTCAGCTACCGGGACGGACAACGACTGCCAGGGCTTCGACTGGATCGCTGTGGCGGAAGTGCAGGACGAAGGGAAGCATGTCGCCCACTTGCCGGCGGTCCTTCACTTTCACCATCACGTCCACCGTGCTTGCCGACATGGCCAGGGTCTCTCCCGCCGGCAGAGCGACTGAGCCGACCATGCTCATGGAGCCTGCACCGCTGTCGTGACGTACGTGCCGGCTGAGCATGGCGCTGTCCGCGGCCGTTGAAGTGACGGAGACGAGCCGGTCGTCGGCTCCGCCGCTGTTGGTGATCCGGAAGAACGCTGCGGTGCCCACGTTGCCGTTGTAGGGCAGGAAGACCCGCCCGTCGCTGATCTCCAGTCGCGGTGGGGTCCCGGCGGCCCCCGATGCGGTCCAAGCGGTCAATCCGCCCAGGGCCACCGAGAAGGCTGCCAAGGGGGCGACCACGGCGAGCAGCCCGTCGTGCAGGCGACGGCGCGTCGGAATCCAGCCTTCGGCAGCGGTGCGTCGGGCGGGGTCCGTCACAGCGGCATCCTTCCTCGGTGGAGCGAAAGTCGCGACGCGCGTTGGCGCGCGGGCGACGGCTGCCAGGCCCGCAGGCGCAGGCTGTTGCCCACCACCAGAAGTGAACTGATGGACATGGCTGCGGCAGCGAACATCGGGTTGAGCCATCCGACCGCGGCCAGTGGCACGGTGACCGCGTTGTAACCGAACGCCCAGATCAGATTGATGCGGATCGTCCCCAGCGTGCGACGTGCGAGGCGGACGGCGTCGGTGACTGCCTCGATGTCACCGCGAACCAGCGTCACATCCGCGGCGCCGATGGCCACATCCGTTCCGGTGCCCATGGCGATTCCGAGATCCGCGCCGGCCAGGGCGGCGACGTCGTTCACACCGTCACCGATCACGGCGACCCGGCGGCCCTCACCTTTCAACTGCCGCACCAGATCCCCTTTGCTCTCGGGGCTGCATCGGGCGTGCACCTGGATGATGCCGAGTTCACCGGCTACGGCGTGGGCGGTGAACTCGTGGTCGCCGGTGGCAAGAACCGGTTCCACGCCCAGGCGCCTGAGCTTGTGCACGGCCCGGTAACTCCCCGGCCGCAGCACATCCCCGACCGCGATGAGAGCCTCGTCGACGCCGTCCACGCGCACCAGGACCGGAGTGTGCGCGGCCGCCTCGGCTTCGGCCAAGGCCCGCGCCAGGGTCTCTGGGAGATCACCTTGCGCGGCGCACACCTCCACCTGACGTCCTTCGACACAACCCGCGATGCCCACCCCGGGTGTCGCCCTGAAGGCGGAGACGTCCGGCAGGGGGCGCTCGGGCAGTGCGCGTTGCGCGTACGCGGTGACCGCTCGACCCACCGGGTGCTCCGATCCCTGCTCGGCCGCACCTGCCAGCCGCAGCACGGCCTCCCGCCCGATTCCCTCCGCTGCTACGGTGATGTGGGAGACGGTCATGTGACCGCTGGTGAGGGTGCCGGTCTTGTCCAGCACGACCGTGTCGATGTGGCGCAGCGTCTCCAGGGCCTGCGGCCCGTTCACCAGAACCCCGAGTTGAGCACCTCGGCCGGTAGCGGCGAGAAGGGCGGTCGGGGTTGCCAGCCCCAGTGCGCAAGGGCAGGCGACGACCAGGATCGCCACGCACGCGGTGATGGCCGTCTGCGGGTCTGCTCCAGCACCGAGCCAGAATCCGAGGACAGTGACGGCCAGCGCCAATACAGCCGGTACGAAAACGCCGGCCACCAGGTCCGCCAGACGCTGAGCACGGGCCTTCCCTGCCTGAGCTTCGGTGACCATGCGCGTAATCCGGGCAAGCCGGGCGTCCGCGCCGACTGCCGTGGCACGCACGAGCAGCATGCCGCCGGCGTTGACAGCGGCCCCGACCACGGCCTGGCCCGGGCCGACTTCGGCCGGGTCGCTTTCCCCGGTGACCAGAGACAGATCAAGAGCCGAGCTGCCGGAGACCACCACTCCGTCGGTGGCGACCCGCTCCCCGGGCCGGACGACGAACTCCTGCCCGACGCGGAGCTGTTCGACAGGAATCCTTCGCTCCTGGCCGCTGTCCCGTAGGGTCACGTCCTTGGCGGCCAGACCGGCCAGCGAGCGCAGAGCCTCACCTGTACCGTGCCGGGCACGCGCTTCGAGAAACCGGCCGGTGAGAACGAACAGCGGAACCGCGACAGCGGCTTCCAGATAGATGTGCGCAATGCCTCCGCCGACGGAGGGAACCAGGGTGAACGGCATGCGCATGTCCGCGGCGCCCGCCCCGCCGAGGAACAGGGCATACACCGACCAGGCGAAAGACGAGATGACGCCGAGCGAAACCAGAGTGTCCATGGTGGCGGACGACTGGCGGAGCCCGCGCAACGCGCGCAGGTGGAAGGGCCAGGCACTCCACAGGACCACCGGAGCGGACAGAGTGAAGCACAGCCACTGCCAGTTGCGGAACTGCAGAGAGGGCACCATGGAAAGC
The DNA here is from genome assembly GCF_036002945.1 of Streptomyces sp. NBC_01224. NCBI lineage: Bacteria > Bacillati > Actinomycetota > Actinomycetes > Kitasatosporales > Streptomycetaceae > Streptomyces > Streptomyces sp. NBC_01224. The sequence continues at coordinate 8,329,519 of NZ_CP108529.1, forward strand.
AGCACCACGGGGACTGCGAGCAGGGCGGTGATCACGAGCCGATTGCGTTCCGACGTGGTCTCGTCCCGTGTCCGATCCGACTGACCGGCCGCTTCGAGGGGTTCGGGCGCCGAGGGGAGTTCGGCTGTGTAGCCCGCGCGTTCGACAACGGCCACGAGAGCCTCCGCTGTGACCTCAGGGGGGTGGCTCACCCTCGCCTGTCCGGTGGCGAGGTTGACCGTGGCGGTCACCCCGTCGAGCTTGGCCAAGCGCTTCTCCACACGATTCACACAGGCCGCGCAGGTCATACCACCGACGGCCAGGTCGGTGGTCGCCGGCGCGCTCTCCGACTGTGCTGCCGTCATCCTGCACTACTCGAGTGCATGCCACCCATGCCACCGTCGTGCGGATCGGGCTGGCCGCCGCCACCGCCACCCGTACCGGTGGAGTGCATCCCGGGTGCTACCGGGCCGACGACATCACCGATCTTGTACGAGACGGCGAACATCGACACAAGCAGCACAAGGAAGCCGATCAGCCCGGGGGGCGGCACCCACCGGGGGAAACCCGCAACGGTGCGTGGGGATCGTTGCTGTACTTGCATCGCCGCTCCAGACAGGGAATCACGCTGATGGCGCAGCGCGGGGCCGGAGAATTGCCAGAGGGTCCGGCAGTCGGTGTCGCTCGGCCCACAGCTCTCATGCTGGCACTGACAGAGCACCAGCAATCCCTATATAGGCGTCTGTTCACGCGTGACTCTTCTCGCGGCATTTCGTCGGAACTCAACCCATGGTTGCCACGACTTCCTCAGGGCGGATCGCAGGGCGGAGGTGCCGACGGCGCCGCCGGATTTACGGGCCCGGGCGGCCGGCCGTCGCCCTGCACGACGGCCACCGGCTGCTGGTCCTCAGCGCGGACGCCACCACTCCCCGCCGTGGTCGGCGTGCTGCTGCGTGAACACGGCTTCGGGCCGAGTCTTATGCGCGTGCTGGAACAGCTCGGCGGCGAGAACGAAGCATGTGCCGACGGAACTGCGGGACACCTGGGCGCACCCGCCGGGCGACCCGGATGGTGGCGCCGACGGTGCTTTTGGCTCCGGACTCTTCCCATGCCTTGCAGTCGTTGCGGTTGCCAGGAAGCGGCCGACCGACCCCGACGATCAGGCGGCTGTCGGCGTCGATGACAACCGGTGGTTGGTGGAGTATCGGTAGTCCTTCGACTGCTCGGCAATCTCATGGTCACTGGTCGGGACAAGGGTGCCGTCCACGATGACCGCGGTGTCTTTCGCGAAGCGTCGCCTGGGCTTCAGCGCGAAAAGTGGACCGATCTGGCCGATGATGCGGTTGGCCGCCCGACTTCGAGATGCCGAACGGTGGGAGAAGTTGGCGCAGCGTCAAGTTCGCGCGCCAGTAGGTCGCAACGAGCAGGAGACGGTCCTCCAAGGAGAGCCCCCACGGCCGGCCCCGTCGCACCACCGCGTCGTCCTCGCGCAGGAGTACGGTCAGCAGCTTCCCATCCGGCGCGGGCTCAACCCGGTGAATGGGTTTGTCCAGGACGGTTCGGACGCCGTCATCACGCCAGTCGCAGCCAAACCTTCTCACCCACGATCAGAGGTCACAGGGCAGCCCAAGGGTGAGCGGATGGCCGGACGAGATGCAGGGAAGATTCGGGCGGCGCTGCCTGCTCACGCGATCGAGGTCGGGTCAGATCCGCTGGACCGACCGACGCGGAACTTCCGTTGGCGGCTGGCCCTTCCTCGACAACGCACAAGAGTGGCCATCGTGTTTCTGCGGGGGAGCGGATGGCCCTGTTCTTCCAGCTCGACGTGGCTCTGGACCTGGAGGCTTTTGGTGGAGACCATCTGCTGTTCATCCACTGCCGTGCGCACAACGACGCGTATCCCAGGAGACTCCCATGCTGCGCGACCGCGTTCGACCGTCGCCCCGACTGCTCACCGCCGATCGACGCGCTGGCGGAAATTCCTTGGCGTGGCGGCCGGGAAGGGTGGAAACTCGGCCTCATGGCTGACATGAGGTCGTTCCTGGAGGCGGTCACCGCGTGGGCGGCCGGCGGCCCCAGCGACCCTCCGCGCGAGCTGGCCGCGCGGCTGCGCGTCCGGGCAGTCGTCCTGCTCGAAGGGCCGAGCGACGCCGCAGCGGTCAGCGCGCTGGCCGCTAGCCGCGGCAGGGACCTGGCGGCCGAAGGAGTCTGCGTCCTGCCGATGGGCGGTGCGATGAGCGTCGGGCGCTTCGCCCGCCTCCTCGGGCCACCCGGCCTGGGCCTCCGCCTCACGGGACTGTGCGACGAGGCGGAGCGTCGCTACTACGCCCGCGGCTTGGAGCGGGCCGGCGCAGCACAGCAAGGGTTCTTCGTCTGCGCGGCGGATCTGGAGGACGAACTCATCCGCGCGCTGGGTGTGACGCGGGTGAAGGAACTCGTCCGGGCGGAGGGCGACCTGCGCCCCTTGGAGACCTTCCTGTGCCAGCCCGCACAGCGGGACCGCACCTCACAGCAGCAGTTGCGGCGCTTCCTCGGCACGAAGAAAGGGCGCAAGATCCACTACGGCCGCGTCCTCGTCGAGGCCCTCGACCCCCACCGCATACCCGCCCCACTCGACGACCTCCTCAGCAGCCTCTGACCGCTGGGCGATGCCCGACATGTGTAGCGACAGTCAGGAGCACGCCACGGTATGAGCGTGTGTTACTGATCATTCATCCTGGAACAGCGAGACCTGCCGCATGGCCGGCATCGTGCCGTCCCGGCTGATCGAGACCACACCGCCCCACTCTCTGACTCAACGGCGAAAGAGTCCAAGCGTTCTCCAGCGTCGCGAAAGACATACTCGACGCCCTCGTCACCAGGAAAGAAACCGAGAAACCCGAGCAACACTCCGACGTCTCCGCTTGCCGACAACGGGTACCCGAGCGGAAGGCCAAGCGCCCCGGGACGTTCTGGGACCGAAAGGATGCGTGCTACAAGCTGCTGGGCGAGGAATTCGAGGGCACGGATCATGTTCGCAGGTCCCCGCGCGAGCCCAGCTTGTTCAGCATCGCCGGCTCCGTGACGACCTGGCACAACCAGCACGAGGCTCGCCGGGGCGGTGGCGCGGCCGCCGGCCGCGACAGGTGACCCGGCGAGTGCTCCGCCCTCACTCCGGGGCCGGGGCGCTCACCGGTCCGGCCGCCCATACCGGGGCGGCCGGACCGGCACGCTGATTCACCGGCAGGGACCGTCCCCAGCGCGCCAGGAGGTTCGCGCCGTGCGCCCTGCCCTCATATCCGGTGTCGTGGCCGCTTTGGCGGTAGCGGCGCTCGTGTCCACGGCGCTCGCCGCCCCGAACGCAACTGCCGCCCCGGCCCGCGCCGACTGCACCGCGCCGACCGGCCCGTACCAGCGGCTGATGGAGCCGGGGCCCGGAGCGGCGGCACTCATCGCCGGTGCCGCTCAAGTGCCGCGCCAGGGCGCCGTCAGCGCAGTGACTCGGGCAGCTCCTCCCGGTGGACGATGCCCAGGCGCTGCGTGGCGCGGGTCAGAGCCACGTACAGGTCGCTTGTCCCGTACCTGGCGGGCTCCACGACCAGCACATGGTCGAATTCGAGCCCCTTCGCCTGCCGCGGGTCGAGCAGAACCACCGTGCGGGTCAGATCGGGTTCGCCACCGGCCCTGATTCCTTCCAGTGGAGCGGCGATCTCCTCGTGGAGCGCCCGTGGCGCGATCACCGCGAGGCGTCCCTCCTCGGGCATCAGCTCCGAGACCGCCTGCGCCACCGCCCCTGCCAGGTCCTCCCCGGCATCCCGCGTCCACGGCACCTCGCCGGTGGACCGCACCGAGCCGGGCGGCTCGAAGGAGGGGTCGTCGGCGCGTACGACCCTGGCGGCCAGCTCCATGATCTCGGCGGGCGTGCGGTAGTTGACCTCGAGCCTGACGTGCTCGAAGCGATCACCGACGTACGGCTCCAGGATCTTCTCCCACGAGCCGACGCCCGCCTCCTCGGAGGTCTGCGCGGGGTCGCCGACCAGGGTCAGCGAACGGGTCGGCGAACGGCGCATCAGCAGCCGCCATGCCATCGGCGACAACTCCTGGGCCTCGTCGACGATGATGTGTCCGAACGCCCAGGAGCGGTCGGCGGCGGCCCGCTCGGCCGCGCTGCGGTGATCGGCCTCCTCCTGGCGCTCCGCCATCCGCTCGGCGTCGATGATGTCGTGGGCGGCCAGGACCTCGGACTCCTCGTCCTCGAACTCGTACGTCTCCGAGCCCCTCGACAGCGCCAGAACGCCCTGTGCGTACGCGATCCGCTCCTGGCGCTCGGCCTCGGCGGCGGCCCGCTCGGCGCTGTCGTCGACCCCGAGGAGTTCCGCCGCCTCGTCGAGCAGCGGAACGTCGGCGGGGGTCCACTTTCCGCCGCCGGGTGCGCGCCGGATGGCTTCGGCGTCCTCGTCCGGTACGTACACGGGGTCGGCCAGGTAGCCGGTGAGAAACCCCTCCGGGGTGAGCGCGGGCCACAGTTCGTCGACGACCGAGTGCACCGCCTCGCTGACGGCGACACCTTTGCCGAGCTGGGCGATGTCGTCGGGGCCGAGGAAATTGGGACCGCCGTACGGGTCGGCCCCGATGCGCTCCGTGAGCTGCGCGGTGAGGGCATCGATGATCCGGAACGCGAAGTGCGGACGGGCGAGATTGTGCGGCAGGCGGGTGTCGCGGGCCGCCTGGCGAGCCTCGTAGGCGATTTCCCAGTCGAGGAGGAGGTCCCCGTCGTCGTGCGGGATGACCAGTGGGGCGCCGGGCTCGGGCAGCCGCTGCCGGTCGCGTACGGCGAGCGAGAGCGCCTCGGCCATCGGCTCACCGCCCTTTACGGCGGCGGCGCGGGGTGTGTCGGTGCCGTCGGCCTGGACCCCGGGGAAGAGTTCGGCCTGCGTGGCGAGCAGGACACCGGTCTCGCCGAGCGCGGGCAGCACCTCGCCGATGTAGCTCAGGAAGGCCGGGTTGGGGCCCACGATCAGGACGGCGCGCTTGGCGAGCAGCTCACGGTGCTCGTACAGCAGGAAGGCAGCTCGGTGCAGCGCCACCGCCGTCTTGCCGGTACCGGGACCGCCCTCGACGACGAGCACACCGCGGTGCGGGGCGCGGATGATGCGGTCCTGCTCCGCCTGGATGGTCCGCACGATGTCGCCCATGCGGCCGGTGCGGGCGGAGTTCACGGCGGCGAGCAGCACCGCATCGCCGCTCGGGTCCTCGAAACCGGTGCGCTCGCGGTCCTCGACGTCGAGGATCTCGTCGTGCAGCTCGGTGACGACGCGGCCGTTGGTGGTGATGTGTCTGCGCCGGCGCAGACCCATCGGCATGTGACCGGTGGCGAGATAGAAGGGGCGGGCGACCGGCGCACGCCAGTCGATCAGAAGGGGCGTATGCGCGGTGTCGTCCTCGCGGATTCCGATACGGCCGATATGGTGCGCGGCGCCGTCGGAGAGATCGATGCGGCCGAAACACAGCGAGCCGTCCACCGCATTCAGAGCGGCCAGCAGACCCGAGCGTTCGGCGACGAGCACGTCGCGTTCGAGACGGGCCTGCAGTCCGGTCCCGACCGGCGTCAGCGCGTCCTCGACGTGCTGTACGGCGACTCCGCGCAGCACGTCGACACGGTCATAGAGCCGGCCGATGAATTCCTGCTCCTTCTGCAATTCGGCACTTTCCCGAGTTGACAAAATGGCTCCCTGCCGGATATGGTGTTACTCAGAAGCCCCTTTGTGGGGCTTTTCTGTGGGCACACAGAAACGCTCAATATACTCGGGAAAATCCCCGGTCCGCAATTGCGGACCGGGGATTTTCTTGTGTTGCCCGTACTACGGACCTCCGCATCGGGGCGACTCCTGCGAGAGGCTGAGCGCCTCGGCGCGTCGCCCGTCACCCGGATGCCATCGGCGCGCAACAGCTTCGGACGGGCCAGCAGCGCCCATTCCTCACCCGTTCGCTCCAGGACGGTGCTGGACCGCCCGGCGATCACCATGGCGATCATGGCTTCCTCCTGATTCCCCATCGGGTCCCGGCGCTTGGCCACTGGATCCTCACACCCAGGCCCTCACGCCCGCTGATCTGCCGTGGCACAGCTTCCGGCAGTCGTCTGCCGAGGCTCTGCGCAGGCTTTGCAGGTCCGGCACCACCGGCTGGTCGAGAACGAGCTCATTGAAGTGGCGATGGAGTCCCCGGCCTCGTACTGGAAACGCTGTACTGCCTGCTGGAGGCCGCGGAGGCGTTGAGTGCGGCTGCTCAACACCGACCACTCAACTTGCCTGAGTTCCAAGGTTTTAGAGTGAGTCGGCATGCGGACAGTGGATGCGGAACAAGCCCGGCTGATGCGCGCTCGCGCGCAGGGCATCGGCGGCGGGCTGCGTGGCACCTCGGTGCCGGACGTAATGGAGCGGGCCTTCGCCGTGCAGGCGCAGGACGCGTCGGCCGCGGCGCTCGGGCTGAGGGCCAGGGCCGTCGACCTCACGGCCGAGGCCGTGGACAGCGCGACGAACGTCGAGCGGAGCGTCGTACGCGGCTGGTTCATGCGCGGCACGCTGTATCTCGTATCCGCAGCCGATCTGCACTGGCTGACCGTGCTGCTGGGCCCGGTCTTCCTGAAGCTCAGCGCCCGGCGCTACCGCGAGCTCGGCCTGGACGAGGACGCCCTCGCCCATGCCGAGCGCCTGATCACGTCCGCGCTGGCCGCCGACGGCCCGCTGACCCGCGCCGAGCTCGCCGAACGGCTGGCCGGGGCCGGACTGGACCCCCGCGGCCAGGTACCGTTCCACCTCGTACGGCGCTGCGCGCTACTGGGACAGATCTGCCACGGCCCCACCAAGGACGACGGCGAGGCCACGTTCGTCCTGCTCGATGACTGGCTGCCGGCGGGCGGCGGTCCCACCCTCGACGTGGAGTCGGCCGCTGTCGAGCTGGCCCGCCGCTATCTGGCCGCCCACGCGCCCGCCGCTCTGGAGGACTTCACGACGTGGTCGGGGCTGCCTGCCGCGATGACCCGAAGGGCCTGGCGGACGCTTGAGGACGCCGGCGAGTCCGTGGCGTGCGAGGTGGCGGGAGAGCGCTGCGCGCTGCCCGCGGAGCGCAGCGCGGAGACCGCTGAACCGGCGCTGGACGTCCGGCTGCTGCCGGCATACGACAATTACCTGGTCGGCTATCGGACCCGCGCGCTCTCCGTGGCCATGCCTTACGAGCGGCAGGTCCGGCCCGGCGGCGGGCAGATCCGGCCGACGGTCACGGCGGACGGCCTGGCCTGTGCGACCTGGAGCAAGCGGAACCGGGGCAGGGCTGTGGCCCTCACCCCCGTCGGAGAGTTGACGGACGACGTGCTCGCGGGCATCGCCGCCGAGGAGGCGGACATCGCCCGGTTCCTCGGGTGAACTGCTGCGCCGCACCAGGGACGCGCTGGTCGCCGACCACGCCCACAGCGGGCTGCCGTCCGATCTGCTCGTGGACCGGCTCCAGCCCCCTCGGACCGGCAATCGGACTTCCTTCTTCCGAGTGCACGTCCAGATCGAGGAGAGTGCTGGAACGCTCACCAGCTACGAGCCCGAGTACCACGCCCTGTACGCCGAGGCCCTGGTGCCCGAGTTCGTGACCGCCGAGTTCGGCCTGGACTTCACGGTGCGCGCGGCCCAGGACGGTTCGGTGAAGGTCCGGGTGTTTCGCATCGGGCCGGGTCGATGCCGGCCGCCATGTGGCGACAGTCCTCGGCGCCGCCGGCCGAGCACACTCGAACTGATCGCCTTGGTTCCCGCCGGCAGTGTGCGGGTCACAACCATCCGCAGCGCTGTGCCTGCAAGGCCATCTGGAAGCGGTTCGCGGCCCCCAGCTGGGCCATCAGGATCTGCAGGCGGCGGAACAGCGTGCGGCGGCTGATTCCCATCTCGCGGGCGATGACGTCGTCGCTCGCGCCGCCCGCGAGGAGCCACAGCAGGCGGCGGTCGGCGGGTGGCAGACCGCCTGGGCGGGTGGTGCGGCCGTGGAACGGCAGGGCGTTCTGCCATGACTGCTCGAACAGTGCCACGAGCGCGGAGAGCAGGCCGCACGGCTGCACGACCAGCATGGTGTTGTGCACGTCGGCCTCTTTGATCGACAACGACACGAGTGCGTACGCCTCGTCGATGATCACGAGTTTGACCGGCACCGACGGCAGTACCCTGGCCTGTTCGCCGGCCTTGATGCACGGTTCGATGACGTCCTTCAGGTGGCCCGGATGCTCCAGCGACTCCCGCGAGTACACGACACGCTGCGTCACACCGCGGGCGAGCGTGGCCAGTGCGTCGTCCGTGGCCCCGGACAAGGGGAAGTACGGTGGTGACTCGAACTGCCGGATCTGATCGCGGGCGCTCGCCCAAGCGTGACGAATCCTGGGGCCGATGGCGTCGCCGGTGACGACCTCGACGAGATTGTCGTTGTATGCGGCGAGCCGCTGTCGCCGGAACGACTCGAACGCGCCCCCGACGGTGATGCGCGACTCCTCGACCTCGGCCGCCCGACGCCGGGCGAGGATCTCCAGGCCCGCGGTGGGCGGAACCGGGGCCACCACCTCCCCGCCCTCCTCGGCGGCACTGGCCAGACCGGCGTCGACCAGTGCGCCGTACGCCGTGGCGAGTTCCGCAGCGCCCAGACCGGCCGCGGTTCCGATCGCACTCAGCGGAGCGGGGGCCAGCTCCAGCAACGTCAGATAGACCTGACCCGCCGCGTGATCGATTCCCAGAAGCCGAAGGGCCTCGCCGAGTTTCGCGTTCGTCATACGACGCATTATCGACGGCTCCGGTCGGGGCTGTGGCCGATCTGTGCCAGTGGCAGTCTTCGGCACCAAGAGCGCGCGGTGCGGGATACCGTCCGGGAGCCGCCATCGACCGGCGGCAGCGAGGGCGCCCCGGCCGCACCGGGAGGGAGCTCGGCCTGTCCGTAGGGCCTCCTCTGCCCCTCGCCGCTGAGGAACCCACCCAGAAGAAGGTGTATGACGTGGCGAAAGGCCGGAAGAACGGTCTCTACTCAGGGATCTCCGAGGAACTGTCCGCTCTGATGCGGACGGGGTGGGCGGACACCGAGCGGCACGACCTGCGGCTCGGCGAGCAGGCTCCGTACGCGGCCCGCCGCCGTGCCGCGCTCTCCGCGCGCTTCCCCGGCGAACGCCTCGTGATCCCCGCGGGGAATCTCAAGGTCCGTTCGAACGACGACACCTACCCGTTCCGCCCGTACTCGGGCTACGTGCACATGACCGGAGACCAGGCCCGGGACGGCGCGCTCGTCCTCGAACCCCGTGCGGACGGCGGCCATGACGCCTACTGCTACCAGCTGCCGCGGGACAGCAGGGACAACGACGAGTTCTGGACCGGCGCCACGGCGGAGCTGTGGATGGGCCGGCGCCGCTCCCTCGCCGAGTCGGAGCTCGTGCTCGGCCTGTCCTGCCGCGATGTCCGCACGGCGGCCGGTGACCTGGCCGCCGCCTCCGGTGCGCCGACCCGGATCGTCCGGGGTCTCGACCCGTCCCTGGAGGCCGCCGTCACCACAGATGAGGAGCGCGACGCCGGACTGGAAGAGGCACTCAGCGATCTCCGCCTCGTCAAGGACGACTGGGAGATCGCCGAGCTCCGCAAGGCCGTGGACTCCACGGTGCGCGGATTCACCGATGTGATCGGTGAGCTCTCCCGGGCGATCGCGTCGTCCGAGCGGTGGATCGAGGGCACGTTCTTCCGCCGTGCACGCCTCGAGGGCAATGCCGTCGGCTACGGCTCGATCTGCGCCGCGGGCGAGCACGCCACGATCATGCACTGGACGGACAACGACGGTCCGGTGCGCCCGGGGGACCTGCTCCTGCTCGACGCCGGAGTGGAGACGCACACCCTCTACACCGCCGACGTCACGCGCACGCTTCCGATCAGCGGGACCTTTACGCCCGTGCAGCGCAAGGTCTACGACGCGGTGTACGAGGCCCAGGAGGCCGGCATGGCCGCCGTCAAGCCCGGCGCCGCGTACCGCGACTTCCATGAGGCGTCCCAGCGCCACCTGGCGGCCCGGCTGGTCGAGTGGGGCTTCATCGAAGGCCCGGCCGACCGCGCGTACGAACTCGGCCTCCAACGCCGCTTCACCATGGCGGGCACCGGTCACATGCTCGGTCTGGACGTCCATGACTGCGCGCAGGCCCGGCACGAGGAGTACGTCGACGGCGTGCTGGAGCCGGGCATGGCGCTCACCGTCGAGCCCGGCCTGTACTTCCAGCCGGACGATCTCACCGTGCCCGAGGAGTGGCGCGGCATCGGCGTCCGGATCGAGGACGACCTGGTCGTCACCGACGACGGTCACGAGAACCTGTCAGCGGGCCTGCCGCGGTCGGCGGACGACGTCGAGGCGTGGATGGCCCGGTTCGCGGGTTGAGTGCGTCGAAGAAGGGGCCTGGTGCCGGATCCCCCGGATCGAACGGGTGCCGACCGGCAACGCCTGGGCCTGCCGCGGGGGCCCGGCCCGGAAAGCCGTCCTCGGCGGCCTCGTCGATACCGGCGACCCGGCCCCGGCCCACCGGGCCCCTGGTCAAAGGCGCAGCCGCACGTCTGCCCTGCACTCGCAGGATGGCCACTGGCCGGCCGCGTCGACAACCCCGCGGGCCGACGCGCCCGGGCCGTGGCCGCGCTGGTCGGGCCACTTCGTGACCGTCCGAGAGCGGGGTCACGAAGCCCCCTCTTCGCGCCCCGGCAGCATGCTGGTGGGCCTGCACGACGGGAGTGACGGGACACCAGCCACTGGATGTCCCCGGCCCCGTCCGCCTGCGCCTGGGCGTCCTCGACCATCCGCTCGAAGGTGCCGTCCAGAGCCCGGCGGCGAAACCGGGTGTGGAGCGTGGCTCACGGAGGCACCGCCTAGTTTCGGTGGTAGGCGGCGAGGAGGAAGAGCCAGATCTCGCTGACGGTCGGGAAGGGGGCGACCGCGTGCCGCAGTCGTTTGAGCGGGACCTCGCCGGCGACGGCAATGGTCGCGGAGTGCAGCAGTTCGCTGATTCCGTAGCCGACGAAGGTCACCCCGAGCAGGACCTCCCGGTCGAGGTCGACCACCATCCGGGCGTGGCCCTGGTAGCCGTCGGCGTAGAGGTCGGCGCCCTGCGCGGCGTTGAAGTCAAGGTCGACCACCTTGGTGCGGTGGCCGGCCCGGGCTGCTTCCTCGGCGGACAGGCCCACCGCGCCCGCCTCGGGGTCGGTGAAGAAGACCTGCGGCACGGCGTGCTGATCGGCGGTGGTGGCGTGGTCGCCCCAGGGGGCGTCGTCCAGCGGGAGGCCGGCGGCGCGCGCGCCGATCGCGTCGCCCGCTGTCCGGGCCTGGTACTTGCCCTGGTGGGTGAGGAGAGCGCGGTGGTTGACGTCGCCAAGGGCGTACAGCCAGTCGCCTGCGACGCCGCGGACCAGGCAGGTTGTGTCCACGTCCAGCCAGGAGCCCGGGGTGAGGCCGACCGTGTCCAGGCCGATGTCGTCGGTGTGGGGCGCGCGGCCGGTGGCGAACATGACTTCGTCGGCCTCCAGCTCGCTGCCGTCGTCGAGGGTGAGGGTGACCGGCCCGGCGGGGTCGGGGCGGCGCAGGGCGGTCACCTGCACTCCGATCCGCACGTCCGTGCCCGCCTGGGTCAGGCCGTGTGCGATGAGTTCGCCCGCGAAGGGTTCCATCCGGGTCAGCAAGGAGCGGCGGGCGAGCAGAGTGACCTGGGAGCCGAGGCCCTGCCAGAGGGTGGCCATCTCGACGCCGACCCCGCCGCCACCGACGACGGCGAGCCGGGCGGGGACAGTGCTGGAGTCGGTGCCGTGCCGGTTCGTCCAGGGGCGAACATCTTTGACGCCCGGGATGTCGGGCAGCACCGGCCGGCTGCCGGTGGCGATGGCCACGGCGTGCCGAGCGGTGAGCGTCTGGCTTGCGCCGTCGTCCCGCGTGACCGTGACCCGGCGGGGGCCGTCGATACGGCCTTGGCCACGGAAGAGATCGGCGCCGATGGACTTGACCCACTTGGCCTGTCCGCTGTCGTCCCAGTCGGCGACGTAGTGGTTGCGGCGGGCGAAGACCCGGTCGGTGTCGAGCCGGCCGGTGACGGCCTGCCGGGCGCCGTCCACCCGCTGGGTGTCGGCGACGGCGACGACCGGCCGTAGCAGCGCCTTGCTGGGGACGCACGCCCAGTAGGAGCATTCACCGCCGACGAGCTCACACTCCACGACGGCGACGGTGAGGCCGGCGGCACGGGCGTGGTCGGCGACGTTCTGCCCGACCGGGCCTGCGCCCAGCACGACCACATCATACGTTCCGTTTGTGCGGTTTTTTAGTGATTCATTCATTTATCCATCGCATCACGATCAGCGGTCGATCGCTCAGCCATGGGTTGCGTTGCTTGACGACAGTCCTCCGTCCGCGCCGGCGGACAAGCTCTCCCAGCGGCCGGATGAGCTTTCGTTCCTGCCGCAGCCGGCACGCCCGGGCCTCGGACCGGGGCGGCGTGCGGCGCGGTGTTGCGTGGGGTCGGTTGGAACGGTCGTGCAGGCCCTCGTCACTTTCGTCGCGCCACCGCCGGACCAAGTGGTGGGCGGTGGCACGCGAGATGCCCGTCTCGGCAGCGACACCAGTGCAGTCAGTTGTTCAGGGGTCTGGTGCTCAGCAGGCAGGTCCGCTGCTCGCATCGGACTGTGTGAGGATGCGCCGAAGCCGGCGGGAACGGGCGTTGCGGGCGTCCTGGCTGATAGCTGCTCATGGTGCGATGGTGTCGAAACCGTGGAAGGAACCGTGCCATACGTGCAGTTCGGCTTGGCCACCGGCCCGCCAGATCGCATGGGCATAGGCCACATCCTCGTCCCTGAAGGTCTCGGCCGACCCGACCTCGATGTAGGCCGGGGGTAGCTCGGACAGATCCGTAGCGCGGGCGGGAGCCGCGTAGGGCGGCAGGTCCGCAGCGCCGTACTGGTTGCCCAGCAGCGCCTGCCACGCGGCTGCTGGAGACGGTGTTGTTGCGGTCTTCGAGCATGAGGTACAGGAGCAGTTGCCCGATCGGTGCGGGCCCGTCTCGGTCGCGGGGGAGCAGGGCGAGTGCCGCGGCGAGTCCGCCGCCGGTCCTCGGCGTCCGCCGCGCCCGGTGCCACCAGCCATGTGACGACCACGTACCACTGGTGACGCCCACGGCTGGTGGCACCGGGCGCGGCCCGGGGACGGCGACGTGCTCGACCGCTACCGCTCTGCCACCTCACCCGCGCCGGCCTGCTGCGCGATCTGGGCCGCTGTCAGGAGGCCATACAGGCCGACGAACACGCCCTGCACGGGCCGTCAACCCGCCCCAACAGGCGCTGCTGAAAGCGGATCGGGTGGGGCCAGATCGCCAGGCGAACCAACGCGGCGCTGGAAACGCGTTGCGGATCACCTGAGGCTAGAGCACCGTGTGGGCCAGCCAGTGGTCCAGCAACGCGCGGTCGCCCGTCACCGGCACCCGGTTGTCCTTTGGAGCGACGCGGTGGGAAAACACCAGCATGAGGTCCGCCACGGCCCCCGACACCACCACGTCGGCCTCGGCCGACCCGCGCTCCCACCGCACCGACTCAGGCGTCCTGGTGATCACCCAGCCCTCCATGGACCTCGGCCGGAACCCGATCCGCTCGCCCCGGCCACGCAGCCCGGCGACCGCCGGCCTGGCCGTCTCAAAGGCCGGCGTGGACAGCAGGTCCAAGTTCTCGCTGATCACGTCGGCCGCGAGGTCGTCGGCGATCTCGAACGCGGTGTCCGTCGCAAACGCCGCGTCGTAGTGGTGGACACAGGTGTCGCTCAGCACCCTGCGCAGCCAGAAGGCCGCCGGCCGCGGCCCGAAGAACGTGTGCATATCGGTGTCCGTGCCGGTCTCCTGGATCGCGCGGATCAACTCCTCCGCGCCCTCGCGCAGCCACCGGGCCCACTCGTCCGGCGCACCGGGATCGGCCTGCCGCGGGTCAGGGACGGGCAGCTGTTCGCCCTTGCGTACGAGTTCGGCCGCCCACCGGTGCTCCTGGCCGATGTGCCCGACAAGGGTACGCAGCGGCCATTCCGGGCAGGTGGGCACCCGAGTGTCCGGGTCCCTTCCGGCGACCGCGCGGGTGAACCCTCCGGTCTGCTCCCGCAGGCCCTCCACGAGCCGTGCGGTGTCCAGCGTCGACGTCATCACGAAAGCTCCTCTCACGGGGTAACGCCGGTACGGTAGGAACTCCAGTCCAGTGGAGGTTCAAGTGCCTTTGCTCGATGAGACGCTTGGGATCGGCGACCTGGCGCGGCTGACTGGCGTGCCGGTACGGACCATTCGCTTCTACTGCGACGAAGGCATCGTCGACTCGGTGCGCAGCACGGGCGGGCACCGCAGGTTCGACCAGGCGGCCGTGGAGCGGCTCGGCCTGGTCAGACGGCTGCGCGGGCTCGGGATCGGCCTGATCTCCATCAGGCACGTGCTCGCCGGCGAACGCTCCGTGGCCGAGGTCGTCGCGGCCGAGCGGGCCGCGCTCGATGTGCAGCTCGCGGACCTGGCCTGGCGGCGCGCCTCGCTGCGAGCGGTCGAGGAGGCCGGACCGGCCGACCGGGCCGCCAGGCTGGAGCTGCTGGCCGCCGTGGAGAGCGGGGGTGCCGCCCGCAACGCGCTGATCGACTTCTGGAGACGCACGATGGTCGCCCCGGTGTCTGAGCTGATGCTCACCGCGTTCGTGACCATGGCCGTGCCCGAGCCGCCCACCGACCCGACCCCGCCGCAGGTCGTCGCATTCGCTGAACTGTTCGCCCTGGCCGGCGACCGGGCACTGACACGCGGCCTGCTGGCCATGGCGCGGGCCAACGCCGAACTGATCGCTGACGAGGCCGAGCTGATGAACGGGATCAGTGAGGCGTGCGCGCTGGCCCGGCCCATGGTGCAGGCGGGCGAGCCTCCCCGCGTGGGCCCCGAACTCGATCGGTTCGTCGCGGCACACGCCTCGGTGCGCGGCGGCAGCGACACCCCGCAGTTCAGAGGCCGGCTGCTGGCCCACGTGGCTGCCGACCGTGACCCGCGGATGCGCCGCTATTGGCGGCTCGTGGCCGAGGCCGGCGGCGACCCGGCCACACTCGGCGCGTCCCACCTGTGGCTGACCGACTCCCTCGAACGCTCCGTAAGTCCCGACGGCGCCGCTGAGGCGTGCCCAGCAGACCGGGGCGGTCCGGGGTGACGTCGGGGGCCGGAGGATGTGCAGTCGCTGTCGGCCAGTTGCTCGATGATGGAACAACTCCGGGAGGGTTCCGTGGGCACGCCGGGCCTGCTGTCGGCTGTGATGTGTGACGGTCTGTGAGCGGACGCCGCCGTAACGACCTCGCCCGCGATTGTCAGCGGCGTCGCGGTGTCCGGGACCTCCGTCTCCGGCGTTGTCGTCAGTCGCCGACGCTCCGCGTCGACTCCCTCCTCCGCCCTGGATTCGAAGGCCCCGGACGCCGCTCCTTCCCCCACTGCCAATCGTGGGCGAGGTCGTAAGAAACTGCGGTGAAGTAACACCCATGACGAAACTCCCCGCTGTGAGATATGCGGTGAGCTCCTGTCGTCCCGCGCGGTTCTGCGGAGCGCGTGCCGGCAGAAGGCCCACCGCCCGCACAGATCCTGGTGCCGACTCGTCCTGGATACCGCGGAGTTGTGGTGCGCTGGGCCTCGATCAGATGGACGGGGCTCGCCGAGGGGACAGCCGAGTGGGACATCCCGGCGGGACACAGGCTGAGACGGTCTCAGGAGTCGCAGATGGGCAGCGGAACCGGCCGGACGAGCTCTAGGCGTGCAGGGTGCCGTCCATGACCGTGACGGCGTTTCCTGTGAGGTGGACGCGGTCGCTGTGCACAGCAGTGTGGACCAGACCAGGACGCGCGGACGCCTGGAGGCCGGTGAGTTCGTCACGGCCAAGTCGCGTCGACCAGTACGGGGCGAGCGCGGTGTGGGCGCTGCCCGTGACCGGGTCTTCGAGAATACCCTCGGCCGGTGAGAAGAAGCGGGACACAAAGTCGTACTTCAGACCGGTCTCAGCCGCCGGGGCCGTGATGATGACGCCGCGCAGGCCCTCGTGGCGCGTCAGGGCGGCTACCGCGTCCAGGTCGGGAGTCACGGCCCGAACGGTGGCTTCGTCGGGCAGGACTGTCAGCAGATCGCCGAGCGCGCCGGTATGGAAGGTGGCTTCAGGCCTGACCGCCAGTGCCTCGGCCAGTCCTTTCGGTGCGGGGACTTCGGTGCCGGGCGCGGCCGGAAAGTCCAGAGTGACGCTGCCTCCCTCGTGGGCGTGGCTGACCAGGACGCCACTCCGCCGACTGCTGAACCGTACGGTGCCCAGGAGACCCCGCTCCTCGCGCAGGATGTGCGCCGTAGCCAATGTGGCATGGCCGCACAGATTGGTCTCGACGAGCGGTGCGAACCAACGGATCGCCCAGTCGGCCTCGGACTCAACAGGCAGCGGGAGAGCGAATGCGGTCTCTGAGTAGTTCATTTCGGCTGCAACCTGCTGCATCCAGGTGTCTTGCGGCCACTCTCCGGCGGGCAGGAGACACACACCTGCCGGGTTCCCGGAGAACGGACGATCAGTGAACGCGTTGACAACATGGAATCTCATGCGAGGACCGTAGCAATGCCATTTGGCGCCCAACCAAGTCCAATCTGAGATAAGTGGACTGGCTATGAATGGGCGCAGATGACGGCCCAGGGGTCGTCCCATGAAATCTTCGATGAGTGGAGGCGCGGTCCGGCATGGTCCGTGCATGCATCGCGGATCATGCGTTCTGTGCATGCGGCATCTACCAGCTCATAGGCGCGGCGGCCGAACGCCGTGCGGACCGGACACCCGGTCGGCGACTGTCTTCCGGGGTTCGAGGAGACGACTCAGTGCGCGGACCGTCCGGACACTCCAGCGCTCGCATATACGCGGCTCGCAAACTCGGCAATCTGTTCGTCGCTCAGATTCTTCGCAAGGTTGGCCTCCGTGATCATGCCGACCAGACGGTGGCCGCTCTGGACGTCGATCACCGGCAACCGCTTGATCTGATGTTCCTCCATGGTCGTCAGGACATCGGTGGCGTCCGCTTCGGCATCGATCCAGTGCACCCTGGCATTGAGCGATCCGGCCTGCACGGTTGCCGGGTCGACGCCCTCGGCGCAGCACTTGACGATGATGTCACGGTCGGTGATCAAGCCTGTGAGCTTGTTGTTGTCGCCGCAGATGGGCAGGCAACCGACGTCCAGATCGCGCATCATCTTCGCCACGTCGAACAGCGACTGGTGCGCGCCGACGCACTGTACGCCGCCGGACATGATGTCTCGCGCTCGCAGCTTCTCAGCCATGATTTCCTCCCGTTCTCGACAGCGTTTGTGTCCCCCGCCATCGATCACAACACGAATGGCTCAACACCGCCCCCCGACAGCGTCAGCAAGACAGGGAAACCGAGGCCGGCCGCGATCGCGCACGGATCCAGGCGCTCGTACAATCCTTTTGGCGCCATCGGCCGTGACTTCGGCCCGCCGACCCCATGGTGCCGTCAGCATGCGGAACGATGACTGCTATGGCTCCAGGTGACTGAACCCCACCTCGAAGCGCTCGATCGAGACAACCCGTTGGCCTTCCCTCTTTGCGATTTCTTCGCGGAGCCGGGTCGTCCTTTCCTCGCTGGCCTGCATGGTCTGCTCGTCATCCCACAAGGTCAGCGACTTGGCCTTCCCAGAGGCTCGGTCGACGAGGTAGTACACGCCCCGGAAGCCGGAGACCTCCCGGACCTGCTCGAGAGTCTCCTCCCAGTTCGCGGTCAGGCCTCCCTGCGCAGGAACCGGTGATCCCTCATAGGTGCTCAGCCTCGCGAACATAGCTGCCACCCCTTCCTGGCCGGCTGCCGGTCGAGGGACAGGCAGCTTCACGATCAGAGTGCTCCGGCATGGCGCACGTCGCATGCCGAGCAGCCGTTCCGTCCATCCACCGACCTCGGTGGCACGCGGGTTGCAGCAGCCAGGAGGGCCTTGTCGGGGCTGCCGGCTCCGTGGACAGAACACCCAGGTCTTACGATCCTGGGGCTGACGGTGCGGGTTGCCATTGCGGTTGCCGGTCTGCAGGGTCCAGCCGCCGGCCCCACCGTGGTGCTGGCGCGGGGGTGGCCGCCCAGGCACCGGCGGCCACCTCGTCGGAGTCGAGCACGTCCTCGCCGTAGAGATCCTGCAGCCAGTTCGTCTGGTAAATGGTGTCGAGGTAGCGCTCGCCGAGGTCCGGGCCGATGGCCACCGCGGTGAGTTCGCGGGCGTCATGTCGGGCCAACCAGTCCGATGCTCCGCTGACCACCGTGCCGGTGGAGCCGCCGAACAGGAATCCGCGCCTGGCCAGACGGTGACAGGTACGGATGGTGTCCGCCTCCTCGATATATATCACCTCATCCACATAGGACTCGTCGAGCAGCGGCGGGCGCATGCTCATCCCCAGGCCGGGAATCATCCGGCGGCCGGGCGGACCGCCGAAGGACACCGACCCGGCGCTGTCCACCGCGATGATCCGCACCGGCCGGTGCCACTCCCGGAAGTAGCGCGCGCAGCCCATCAGGGTCCCGGTGGTGCCGGCCCCGACGAACAACACGTCCAGCTGCGGGAACTGGCGGGCGATCTCCGGCGCCGTCTTGCGGTAGTGCGCCTTCCAGTTGCTCGGATTGGTGTACTGGCTGAGCCACACGTACCGGTCGTCGGAGGCGCACAGCGCGCGGATGTACTCGATCCGCGCGCCGAGAAAGCCGCCGTTGGCCTCCTGATCGGCGATCACGTGCACCTGGCTGCCCAACGCCTCCATCATCAACCTGGTCGACAGGTTGCCGCGGGAGTCCGTCACACACAGGAACCGGTAGCCTTTGCTCGCCGCGATCATGCTCAGCGCCACGCCGAGGTTCCCAGATGAGGACTCGACCAGGATCGATTCCGGCGTCAGGACTCCATCCCGCTCAGCGGCCTCCACCATCTCGGTCGCGGCCTTCAACTTGATCGAGCCGGCGAAGTTGAAGCCCTCACACTTCAGGAAGAGCGAGTGCCCGATGATCGACCGAAGGTCGACATAGAGCTCCTCTTCGTTGAAGGCGTAGGGAACGGATACGACGGGCACGATGGTCTCCTCTTATCTGGAGCAGAGCACTTTCGGAACGTCCATCCGACCGTGGGCGGGCTTCTCGCTTTGCGGGCGGGAGCCTGTGCCCGACCGAGCCGGACGGGGCCCTGCGTCAGCGGCCGCTGTCTCGTGCGTCAGGGCCTGCTGAGACTTGAGTGGTGATCTCCTGGGATCAGCCGTGGGTTGGCCTCCTGGGCTCTCGGCCGGCTCATCCGTACCGGCTCAGTTCGTGGAAGAAGTCGTCGACGACGTGCAACTCTCCGCGGCGGACCACTTCGGTGTAGACGTACTTGCCCACCGCGAGATCGAGCACCCCGAGGCCGAAGGGCGAGAACACCACCGGCCGGTCCGCCGGTACCGTCACCCGCCCGGCCATCACGTCATCCAGCGTGCCGTGCAGGAAGTCCCGGTTGCCCGTGAGCTGCTCGGCCAGATGCGGCGAGGTGTCGGCCTTCAGGCAGTGCTCGATGTCATCGACGACGTTGGTCGAGGCGAGCAGGATCTCCGGCGCGAGGTCGCGCAGCGACACGTGCAGCACCAGCGGATTGTGTGCGAACCACGACAGGTCGCTGACATGCGGCTGACCGGCGACGGTGGCGAAGACCAGCAGGTCGCTGTTGCGGATCAACTGCTCGGCGCTGTCGTGCACGGTGATCCGGCCGGCGCTGCCCGACTGCTCCAGGTAGCAACGGAAGCCTGCCGCGCTGTCGGCGGACAGGTCGTGCACGCCGATCTCGTCGAACGACCAGCCGGTGCCGGCCAGGAAGGTGTGGATGTAGCGGGCGATCAAGCCCACCCCGAAGAACCCGACACGCGTCGGTCGCGGCCGGTCGCGGCTGAGCCAGTCGGCCGCCGACGCCGCCGACGCTGCCGTCCTGGTGGCGCTGATGATCGAGCTTTCCAGACAGGCGAACGGGTAACCGGTGTCGTGGTCGTTGAGGATCAGCACAGCCGAGGCCCTCGGGATGCCGGCCGTCACGTTCTCCGGGAAGCTGGAGATCCACTTCAGGCCGTCCACCCGCACCTCCCCGCCGATCGAGGCGGGCAGCGCGATGATGCGGGAGGACGGGCGGTCGGGGAAACGCAGGAAGTACGACGGCGGGTTCACCGAATCACCGGCGCCGTGCACCCGGTAGGTGGCCTCCACCAACTCCACGATCTTCTTCTCGCATCCGTGCAGCGCGCGCTGGACCTGGGCACCGGAGATCACCGCGAACGGTGGCACGGTGATCGGCGCGGCCGTCGCGGACTGTGTTGCGGTGGAACTGATGGTGGTCATCCTGCGGTCACCTCGATGGTTGGCGAGCAATCGGCCAGATGCACCGGGTCGGCCATGGCGACGAGCACTTCGCGCGGTCCCTCGAAGGGCTCCCTGCTGTGCGCGGTGCGGATGTTGTCGACGAGCATCAGGTCGCCGGCCTGCCACGGCTCGCGTGCGGTGTTGGCCTCGTAGACGCTGTTGAGCAGCTGCACGACGTCCTCGCCGATCGGGTCGCCGTTGCCGAAGCGGGTATTGAACGGCAGCCCGTCGGCGCCGTAGACGTCCACCAGGTACTCGCGCACCTCGGGGGCCATCGTCCACTCGTTGAGGAACGCAATCTGGTTGAACCAGCAGCGCCGACCGCTGACCGGGTGACGCACCACGGCGCTGCGGCGCTGTCTGGTGCGCAGTCCACCGTCGGGCTGCCACTCGAACGTGATCGCGTTGGCGCGGCAGTAACTCTCGACGGCACCACGGTCCTCGGTGCCGAACGCTTCGGCGATGGACGCCCCGATCTCTTCATTGTAACTGCGGTTGAGCAGCCAGCCCTCCCGCTCGAACCGCTCTGTCAACTCGGCGGGCAGCGCGTCGAGCACGGCCGGTGAGTCGGCCACCGCGGTCGCCCCGCCGTCGGTGGGTGCGCTGAGGCAGGCGAACATCATCAGGCCGGGGAACTCAAGCGTGTAGCTAAGTTCATGGTGCATGCACATTGGCTGGTTCGGCGGCCATTTCGATGAGGAGTACACGCCGTCGGAGTAGGTCCGTCGGGGCGCGAAGACCTCCTTCTCGGTCATCAGACCGGTGGCCAGCTTCGAGAAGACGGCGCCGGTCTCGGCCGCATTGCGCAGCCCGAGGCCGCGGACCAGGACCGAACCGTGCTCGGCGACGACAGCGCGCAGCGCGTCCCGGTGCTCGGCCGCCCAGCTCAGCGCGCCGTCGGTGGCACCGGTCCGCAGCAGCGGAGGTTTGCCGGGTTCCAGTTCCACGTCTTCCAGCGACGCCGTGGGCATGAACGACATCTCGATTTCCTTTCAGTTGCCACTCAGAAAGAAGCGAACAAGTCGGCGGCGCGCAGCACGGCCTGTGCCGCCTCGGTCGGACGGGTGTGCAGGAAGTGGTGGCCGCCGTCGGCGAGCTCGTGCAGGTCGACCTGCTCGGCCAGGAGCTGCCAGTCGCGGTACCGGTGCGGGTACTCCGCTGTGCTCGGGTCGTCGGCGGCAACGACCACGGTGACCGGAGCGGACAGCTTCGGCGCAGGCGGGCCGTCCAGGGCGTCGGCGAAATAGCGGTGTGCGGACACACAGTCGTGCCGGTAGGCGGCACCGACGTGCTCGGCGTGCTGCGGGTCCAGCTCAACGAGCTCTGTGTACCCGCCGTCCGCGCTCAGCTCTGCGGCGATCTCGGCGTTGCTCAGCCCGGTCAGCTCGGTGATGGTGGCGCGCCGGTGGGCGGCGTCGCCGAGCAGCTGCGCGCCGAGGAACACCCGTTGGACGTCCACCCCGCGCTCCTGCAGCTTTCTGGCCGTCTCGACGGCCAACGCGGTGCCCGAGGAATGGCCCCACAGCAGGACCCTGGTCAGGCCGCGTTGGATGATTTCGACGACGACCTGCTCGACCACCTGTGCCATCGGCGTGATCGGCTCGCTTTCGGCGGCCACGTCGTGACCGGGCAGCTCGACGGCGTAGACCGCCGGCCCCCCGCCCGCCAGCGCCCTGGCCATCGGCTGGAAGTTCACCGCGTTGCCGCCGGCGTAGGGGAAGCACACCAGGGCAGCGGCCTGCGCACCGTCCGATTCCGACAGTGGCTGAAGCAGCCCGGAGGGCCGCTCGGACCTGCCGTCGACCGGTCCGGAGCGCCGCTCGGACCTGCCGTCGACCAACCCGGCCAGATCGGCGAGGATCGGGTGACGGGTGACGTCCTTGAGGGACACCGCACGGTCCAGGGTGATCGCCAGCTTCACTGCCGACAGCGACGTGCCGCCCCGGTCGAAGAAGTGGTCCCGCCGTCCGATCTGGTTCTGCGGGATGCCGAGCACCTTCGCCCATGCGGCTGCCAACTGCTGTTCGGTCGGCGTATTCGGCGCGCGGTAGTCGTCCTGGACGACGTCGAGTTCTTCGGCGAGCGCCCGCAAAGTTTTCCTGTCGATCTTGCTGTTGGCCGTCAGCGGCAGATTTTCCCGCCAGTGGAAGGCCGACGGGACCATGTACTCGGGCAGCGACTCACCGAGCCGGTCCAGCAGGACGTCGGCATCGAGTGGCTGCAGACCGGAGTAGAACGCCACCAGGTGTTTGCTCTGGTCGGCCCGCTCGGTGACCACCACTGCACCGTCGCGAACGCCGGGCACTCGCACCAGGGTGTTCTCGATCTCGCCGATCTCGATCCGGAAGCCACGAATCTTCACCTGGGTGTCCCGGCGTCCGAGGAACTCCAGCTTGCCCTCGGGCTGCCAGCGGCCGTAGTCGCCGCCCCGGTAGAGCCGGGCGCCCTCACGGTGCGGATCGGCCAGGTAGGCCTGCCGGGTGCGCTCGGGGTCGTTGACGTATCCGCGGCCGACGCAGACGCCGGAGAAGACGATCAGACCGGGTGCACCGAGCGGCACCGGGGTCAGGTGCTCATCGACGACATAGACGTGCACGTTGTTGACCGGGGGACCCAGCGGGACCCCGTCCCCGTCCGGCACGTGGTCCATGACCTCGTGGTTGGTGTCGTCCGAAGTCTCGGTCAGCCCATAGGCGTTGACCAGCTTGATCCCGGGCTGGGCGGCGAACCAGCGCTGCGTGAGCTCCTTCTTCAGCGCCTCGCCGGTGACCGACACGCAGCGCAGGTCCGGCAGCTCGCGGGGGTACTGCTGCAGACAGGACACGACGACGTCCAGGTAGGAGGGTACGACCTGGAGGACGGCGACCCGGCCGTCAACGATCTTGTCGACGAATTGCTGGACGTCCAGGATCACTTCCTGCTCCACCAGCAGGGTCCGCCCCCCGACGAGGAGCCCGGACACCAATTGCCACAGCGAGATGTCGAAGCACTGGGGTGCGGTCTGGGCGACCACCTGTCCCTCGCTGATCTCGAGGTCATCGATCTTGGCGTAGAGGTGGTTGAGCATGCCCGCGTGCTCGCACATCGCGCCCTTGGGCTCACCTGTGGAGCCGGAGGTGAAATAGATGTAGGCGAGCTGGTCCGGTGCGACGCGGAGGCCCAGATCGTCGTCGGCATGGTCTTCCTCGTAGGCTGCGCCGACGAATAGCTTCCGGACCCCGGACAGCGAGTCGAGGGCCTGGTCGAGCGTGGAGGTGCTGCCGGGTTCGGTCAGCACGAGCCCGCATGCGGCACGGGAGAGCATGGCCGCGAGGCGATCGGCCGGGAAGGTCGGCTCGATGGGCAGGTACACGCCGCCGGCCTTGAAGACCGCGAGGACGGCGGCCATCCAGTCCAGGTTGCGCTCCGTCACCACCGCGACCACACCCTCGGGGCGCAGCCCCCGCGCCAGCAGGGCTCGTCCCAACCGGTTGGCACGCGCGTTGAGTTCCCGATAGGTCAGCTGCCGTTCCCCATGCACCGCCGCGATGGCGTCCGGGTGTGCCGCCACCCGCTGCTCGAACAGCTCGTGGAACCGGCGGTCCGGCAGCTCCCGGCGCGGACCGGCGAGCCCTTCGAGCTGGAAGCGGATTTCCTCGGCGGAGAGCAGGCTCTGCCGCCCGTGCTCGGCGTCGGGATCGGCGGCGATCAGCGCAAGTGCGGTCAGGTGGTAACCGGCGATTCTGACGGCGCAGTCCGCGTCGAGTGCGTCGGTCCGGTACCGCAGCCGCAGCACGAGGCGGCCTTCGCGTTGCGAAGAACCCACCCACAGCACGGTGTCACCGGCGAGTTCGCCACCCAAGCCGTGCGGATCGAAAACGGCCTCGATCGACGGTTCGGCCAGACCCAGCTCGCGCCTGAGCTCATCGACCGGAAAGTCCTTGTGCAACAGCAGATCGGACGCGACTCGATGGGTGTTCAGCAACAGCGTCCGCCACGAGTCGGGTTCGGTCGTCAGTCGGCAGGGCAGCAGCGGGCCGCCCTCCGCAGTGACGTAGCCGGTCGCGACCTCGTGCTCGCCGGACAGCGCGGCGAGCACCTTGGCGTGCGCGGCCAGCAGCACCGAGTCGAGCGGCACGGCCAGGTCCTCGGTCAACCGGCCCAACGCCGCCACGACGTCGTCCGGGACCGTCGCCTCGTGTTCGCCGACGCCCGTCACCGGTTCGAGCGTCCACCGCGGGATTGCGGTGAATCCACCGGCGACGAGCACAGCGCGCCAGAACTCCCGGTCGGCCTGCACTTGCATTTCCATCTCGTCGTCTCTCTCCATTCACTGTCGCGACTGTGCTGTCCAGCGCCGACAGGGCGGCGCTGCTACCTCTTCCGCGTCAGTGCCTCGGGCTGATAAGGGGCTTCTCGCGTTTCCGTGGCGGGGTTTCCTCCCCAGCGTGCGTGCTGTGGGACTTCCTCGCCCTTCATGAGAAAGGAGTCGGGGGCGAGCACCGCGCCGTCGCCCATCGTCACGCCGTAATGGACGTGGGATCCCACACCGAGGGTGCAGCCGACGCCGAGGGTGCTGCGATCGGACTTGAAGGTGCCGTCCTCCTGCGAGTGACACTGGATCTTGCTTCCCGCATTGAGCGTGCAGTCGTCCCCGATGGTGGTGAGCGTCCGCTCCGTCAGATAGCAGCCGTCGTCGAAAACCCTGCTGCCGATACGAACACCCAGCATCCGCCAGATCACGTTCTTGAAAGGGGTGCCGTTGAATACGTTGAGGTACGTGTCAGGCACCTTCCAGAGGCGCTCGTGCCACCAGAAGTACGGGTCGTAGATGGAACACAACTGCGGTCGCAGCGCACGGAATGCCGCGATGCCGCGCTCCACCAGTACAAAGTAGACGGCGGTGAACCCAAGGCTGAACACCAGGAACGCGGCGATCAGCACGTGCCCGTAAGTACCGTACAGATCGACGTTCGCCAGGCCGATCACCGTGAGCACGAAGAAATGCAGCCAGCGCACGAGCAGGAAGAAGACCATCGAGCGGATGTTGTAGCGGTTCTTTGCGGCGAGGCTGCTGTGCAACTCGTCGCCGGTCCGGAGATGGTCGAACCGGGAGTCGCGCTCGACCGACCGGGGAATCTCGAAGCACGGCGAGCCGAGCAGGCCCACGCCCTCGCGAACCTCACCGTCGAGCGGAACCATCACCTTCGTCGCGAGGAGGCAGTTCTCGCCCGTCCTGGCTCCTGAGGGAAAGGCGATGTTGTTCCCGATGAAGTTGTGTGGCCCGATCGAGGCCCGGGACACCCGGAAGGACGTACTCGAAAAGTCGGCATTGACGATGGAGAGCCCGTCGGCGACCATCGTTCCGCTGCCGACAGAGCACAGGTACGGGGTCTCGTGCTGCACTTCCGTGCCGAAGTTCGACCCGGTCTGCTCGACCCGGGACAAGTCGTATCCGAGGCCGCGCAAATAGTGGACGATGCAGGAGCTGTCACCGAACAGCCATTTGAAAAACTTGATGTTGGTCATGCGCCCGATCGCCCGGTGTGCCGAGTAATGCAACCCGTACAGCGGATAGACCTTGTCCGGTTTGACGACCAGGTTCAGCAGCCGTGGAACAGTGAACAGTACGGCCAGGCCCACGACGACGAAGCCGAAGAACAGCACGAAGGAAAGGATCAGCGCGTCGATGTAGAGGTCCGGAGATGTGAACCCGACCGTGCCCGGGCCCAGCCGGTTGTGCAGCGCCGGAACCAGGGTAAACAGCATGTACGTGCCCCCGACGGCCAGCGGCACGTAGAGGAAGAACAGCTGAAGCACGGTGACGAGGCCGAAGCCGGCCCGGCGCAGCGTGCCGCACTCGGCCGGCCCGATCCTCAGGTAGTCATGCTCCGTGAGCTGTGCCGGGGATCCGTGCCAGCGCTGGCCGTCCGGGACCACCTGGCCGCTGTACAGCGTGGACGTGTGGCCGAGTTGCGCCCCGTCGCCCATCGACGTGTCGATGTCGAGCACGGTCTTCTCGCCGATGAACACGTCCCGGCCAAGGGTGATTCGGCCGGTCTGGATACGGCCGGCGTGCGCCCGGTAGCAGAGGAAGAACGAGTCTTTGCGGATCACCGTGCCTGCGCCGATCGTGAGCAGGTCGGGGCAGGCCGGAACGTTGCGGGAGAGGATCGTGACTCCCTTGCCGATCCGTGCGCCCAGGGCTCGCAGGTACAGCACGTACAGGGGATTGCCGACGAAGAAAATCATCGGATTGGCGTGGATCAGCACCTTGACGGTCCAGAAGCGCAGATACGTCAGGCCCCAGACCGGGAACTCGCGCGATTTCCACCGGCCGACGAGGAGCCATTTGGCCACGATCGGGAAGGTGCACAGACCGACGAAGCCGACGCCGCCGAAGACGAACGATCGCAGGTAGATGCCGATCAAATCCGAGCCGGCGGAGACCCATGCATAGCCCAGGTCGGCAACAAGTCCGGCGAGGAACGAATATCCCAGGAAAAGCAGGAACTGCAGCGTTCCGCACAGGGCGTACTGCACCGTGCCGGCCGGAGTCACCATTTCGGCCGGTGCCGGGACCGACGACTTGGCAGGGGCGGGCGCGGCGTCCGCGAGCCCCGTCGCCAGGCTTCGGATCGTCGGGTGCCGGTAGATGTCCTTCATCGAAGCCGATGGGAGGTCCGCCCGCTTCCTGACCCGTGCGCAGAAATGGGCCATCACCAACGAATTGGCGCCGAGGTCGTCGAAGAAGTTGCTGTCGACCGACACCTGTTCGACACACATGACGTCAGCCAGCACCTTGGCGAGGTCTGTCTCGATGCCGGTCCCCGGGTCGGAGTACCTGCGCGTGTTGATCGCAGATTCATCCGGCCCGGACATCAAGACCTCGACGGATTTCTCCTCCATGCGGGCTCCTTGAAGCGAACTTTCGAGTGCCGTCGGCCATTACGGTCGGCGCCCCGTACTCGCGCTTTTTCGGTGGCCGGAGCGAGTAGTCCGGAAGTCACGAGGCCGGGATCCGTTGTCCGATTCCCAAACCGTCGCCTTAGTCTCAACTGTCCACCGTCGGGTTGCCACCCGAACATCCGCCAAAAGAGGGGGACCGGTTCGCGGGGGCGCGTGGATATGGCCAAGGCGGTCGGGAGCGATGCTGAATGCGCCCGCCTTCTCCGGACGGGCGCCGCCTTGTGGACGGGCGTGACCGTCCGGGTCAGCGATCGGCCCGTAGCGCCGCGTCGTACGGAGACGACTTCGGCTGTGATGGAGAACGCGGTGTCCTCCGGGGTGACGGCGCCCAGGTCGAGGCCGATCGGGTGGTGCAGGCAGGCGAGCAGGTTCGCGTACAGGCGTTGGTGAAGGTGGCGCGGGCATCGCACACGGTGACGTGGAACCCCGGGAATCGGTCGGCCCCGGAGAACGAGGTGGCATGGTCCCGCGCGCGGAAGATCGGCTGTCGGGGTGGTGCCGTCCAAGGTTCGGGACCGGGCGGACGGGGTGTTCTCGTGAACACGACCTCCAGGTCCGGCCCGTGGTTCGCGCTCTCGGCGCGGCCGCTGCCGAGCACAGTACTGTCGGCGCGCGCGGCGAGGGTTGTCCCGACCTGGGCTGGCGCATTGCCGCGTACGGCGACAGAGCCGGCCATGGCGAAGGGATCGCCGTGGTTCCGGCGGCACAGCAGCTCTGCCGCCAGGTCGCGCAAGGGTTGCCTCCTCAGCAGTGGGTGTACAGCGGCTGACGGCCCGGGTCACATGTTCTTCGCGCCTGTCTTGGTGGCCTCCCGGATACGCGTGTACGTGCCGCAGCGGCAGATGTTGCGGATCTCGTGGAGGTCACGGTCCTCGATCTCGCGCCCATCGGCAGTGGCCTGCCGGACCTTGGCGACGGCGGCCAGGATCTGGCCTGGCTGGCAGTAGTCGCACTGTGCGACGTCCGGGTCCAGCCAGGCCTCCTGCATCGGATGCAGGTCCTTGCCGACGGTGGCGGGCAGCCCCTCGATCGTGGTGATCTCGTCGTCCGGCGTGATCTTCGACACGGGGACCGAACACGGGTTGAATGCCTTGCCGTTGATGTGCGACGTGCAGGCCTGGCGCACGCCGAGACCGCAGCCGTACTTGGGTCCCGTGACGCCGAGCAGATCGCGCAGCACCCACAACAGTCGTACGTCGTCCTCGGCCTCGACGGTGATCTGCTCGCCGTTGAGCTCGAAAGTGTGGCTTGCCATGGCTGGACTCAGGGCTCCTCAGTAGGCGCGGTCAAGACCGTCGGTGGGGGACTGGGGTGTGGACGGTTCGATGGGCAATGGTTCGAAGCCGAGGGTGCCATGGTTGATCGGGAAGCTCGTCGGCATGCTGCCCGTCGCGCGTGCGTACGCGCAGGCGATGGCGGCGAACGCGGGCGCGACCCCCAACTCGCTTGCTCCGGAGGGCTTGTCGCTGGTGCCCGGCATGACGACAACCCGTAGTTCGGGCGGGGTGTTCCACTGCCGTGTGTAGAAGTAGTTGTCCCAACTGCCCTCCAGCGGTATGCCGTCCTTGATGTGCAGGCTGGAGGTGAGTGCCATGGCGGGAGCGTCGTTGAGACCGCCCATCATCCGGGCGTCCAGGCGACGGGGGTTGATGGCGAATCCCGCGTCGACGACCACCAGGGCCTTTGTGACGCGCGGTCCCGTCACCGCGTCCCGGATCTTCCGGTTGACGGTCTCCGGACGACAGTCGATCTCGACGAGCGTGGCGACCGCGCCCGGTACCCCGAGTGCGGGCCGATGCCCTGGGCCACCCCCGGGGGCAGTGACCTGCCCCAGTCGTCCTCGTCAACCGCCTTGTCCAGGACGGCGCGCAACTGCTCGTCCTTGAGGAACTCGCGACGGAACCCCACGGGGTCTTTGCCCATCCTCGCGGCGAGCTGATCGACGACCAGCTCCCGCGCGCACGCCACATTCGGGGAGTAGATGTTGCGCATGCTGCCGGTGTTGAGCTTCAGCGGCACCTCGTTGAGCAGCTGGGTGGTGACACCGAAGTTGTACGGCGAGGACTGAGTCAGCCCGAAGATCGTCTCGGCGAACGTCAGGTTGCCGGCGACGGGCAACTTCGCCGCCGTCGACGTGATCGTCTCGCCGAGACCGTGGCCGAAGTCGGTCTGCGAACTGGTGTGCCGCTGCTCATAACTGAGGACGTTGCCGAGCGCGTATGTCGCGCGTACACGTGAGACGCACATTGGATGCGTACGGCGAGGGAGAGTTCCACATGGTCGCCACAGTTCGTGATGTCGTGTCCGGTGATGGTGTGGATCCTGAGGAGGCGGCTGAGGACGGTCTCGCGGTGACGGAGCAGCAACTAGGCCGTCCGGACCACGGATCCGGCTGTAGTGACCCAGGCCTTCAGGGTGTCGAGCAGCGTTTGGTGCTCCGCGTCGGCCAGGTCGCGCTCGGCCATCGCATGCTCGTGACGCGCCTCCTCGCCATCCGGAGCCCGACGCCACCCGAGCACTGGCTGAACAATTGGCTGTTCTCACCGCGCGAGCACGCGGTGACAGCCCTGGCCGCCGAGGGCAGGCCCATGGACCTGGTAGGTGGCGAGGCCGGTCGGCGCGGTGCGGGAACATGCCCGAGTTCCGTCCACCGAACCTTGATCACGTTTCGACGGACAGCGAGTAAGGAACAGATGGGTGTCTTACGTTGGTTGTCCCGCAGTCATCATGAAGGAGTGCGTACATGACGATCTCGCTCGGTCTCGGTCTCCCGCAGATGAAGCAGTACGACATCGGCCGCGATGTGGCCACCGTGGCACGTGCGGCGGAGGAGGCCGGATACGCGAGTCTTTGGGTCTTCGAGCGTGTCCTTTTTCCTGAGCCCGCCACCCAGGGGCTGTACGGCGTACCGGGGCTGCCGTGGCCCGACCAGTACCGTAGTGTCGCCGACCCACTCGTCACGCTCGCGCTGGCCGCCGCGGCCACCGGCCGGGCCCGGCTCGGCACCAGCGTCCTGGTCGCGCCTTTGCACGTGCCGTTCCAGCTGGCCCGTTCGCTCGCCTCGCTGGACGTCGCGAGTGGTGGGCGAGTGATCGCGGGCCTCGGCACGGGATGGTCTCTGGACGAGTATGCGGCCGCCTCCGTCGCGCCTTTCGAGAAGCGTGGTGCGGTCCTGGACGAGCTGCTGGACGTGTGTGCGGCCGTCTGGGGCCCGGACCCCGTCTCCTACGAGGGCGAGCTGACCACCATCGCCCCGTCCGAGGTCGGCCCCAAGCCGGTGCGCCCCATTCCGGTCTACCTGCCCGCGAACAGCCCGCGCGCCACCCGCCGTCTGATCGACCGGGCGGATGGCTGGATGCCCGTGGCCATGGGCGCCGACCGGCTGGCCGAGGAGTGGCAGCGGGTACGGGACGTGGCCGCCGAGCGCGGTCGGGAGCGTCCGATCGGTGTCTGCGCCCGTGCCAATGCGCGGTACAGCCCCAAGCCGTTCGAGGGTGCGGGCCGACAGCCCTTCCACGGGAGCGTGGCGCAGATCGTCGAGGACCTGGTGGCACATGCCGAAACGGGCGTACCGGAGTTCCTGCTGGATCTCCAGGGCGCGACGCGCGACGCCGCGGAGCTGATCGACGTGGCGGCCGAGGTGTACGAGGCAGCGCGAGCCGCGGGCGTCTGACGATCGCGCGATGGTGTCCGGGCCCGCTGCCCTGCGCGGACGGATCGCGGACGTCGTCTTGCGGCCGGCCTGTTGATGCGTCCCGGTCGTGCGTCGGCGTAAGTCGCAGCCGCAGCTCGAAGGGGAGCTGGGACGATGTTTTTGTCCCAGCACCCCTCCGGCCCGCACGGGCTGTCCGCATCCCGCTCAGCCGGGCATCCTCCAACGAGGCGACCGACGCTTGCGTCAAGGCCCCGCCCAGTGGGCGGTGTTCCGGGCCGGAGCCCTTCGGACCGATTCTTGAGCAATCGGCTCACTTCCGTTCCACCAGCCGCGCGGTCGCGGACAGTGCCATGCGCAGCGCGCTGTCTCGGTCCGTCCCGTGCTGGCCGAGGACGACGCGCGTACTCAACCCGTCGAGCAGGGCCAGGAGTTCGGAAGCGCGCGCCTGCGTATCCAGGTCCGCTGCGAAGCGGCCCTGCCGCGCCACCGTCCAGTTCGCCGAGCGCTGGATCGCGTACGCTCTCGCCATCGGCTTCGCCGCGCTCCTGGTTTTCCTGCTGGCCGGCGCCGACACGGGCAAATCAGCCGCGCTGCCCGGTGCGTCCGGGTGGAGCCTGGCATGCGTCGTGATGCCGGCCGGTCCGTTCTCGTACGTTCCGATGCCCGCTGACTACACGCGCTACCTCCCGAGGGCGACCTCGCTGCGGTCGCTCACCTGGTACGGCGCCCTCGGCGGCTTCGCGTCGTCGGTCGCTCAGGGCGTGGCGGGGGTGGCCGCAGCCACGCAGACGGACATGACCGACGCCGTGGCGGGCACGGAGCAGCTGCTGCCGGAGTGGGTGCGATCGTTTCGCCCTGCAAAGGTCGCGGCGAGCACGACACCGGCCGAGGTGATGACGCCACCGGTGCCGGCCAGGCCCTCCAGGACGCCACGGGCATGGCCGAGCCGCTCGCTCTCCTCACGTACGCGATGCATCAGGAAGATGGTGTAGCCATACCCAGAGGATCATTTGGAGCAAGCGCCTTCCGCTCAACGGCTCGCTGTCAAGCGGCACCCGTCAGGTCACGATGGATGATGCGGGCCGCTCCTTCGACTGTGCCGACGCCATAGTCCATCGTGCGATTGCCGGTCGAGAGCACAGCCATGCCGTAGTCGTGACCACCGCCGGTGAAGGCGCCCACGCTGTTCACCCGCCATCCGCCGGTGGTGCGCGGCAGCCAGCCATTCTTGACGTGCACGGATGCCGTAGCGGGTGATCCGGCGGGCACCCCCCACCTCTGGTCGGGGGCGACGTGATTCATCAGATCGAGAGCGTAGCTGCGCGAGGAGGGGGTCAGCACCGCATTCTCCGTTGTCAGCAGTTGCATGAGCCGGAGCTGGTCGCCGGCGGTGATCTGGGTGAGGCCCCAGCTCTTACCTGCAGCGGGAACAGTGTGCCGCATCTGTGCCAGAGTCAGGAACTTCTTGTAGCCGGCGGAACCGATCTGGTGCCAGAGGGCGGAGGTCGAGTCGTTGTCCGACTTGGTGATCATGGCAGTGGCCAGCTTCACCTCCCGCGGAGTCAGCTCCCGGTGTGCCTCCTCGGCCTGCCGCAGCAGTGCTCCGAGCACCGAAACCTTCACCACGCTGGCGGAGTCGAAATACGTGTCGGCCTTGAGCTCACAGGTGGTTTCGGTGACCCGGTCGTAGAGGGCCAGCGACCATGTGCCCTGTCGCCCGTTCAGAGCCCCGGCTATGTCGTGGGACAGTTCGGAGGCCAGTCCTGGCTTCTTAGAGGTACAGACGACCTTCGAACCACCCGCCGTGGCACTGACGGTGCCGGCCGACGCCGGGGTTGCCAAGGCGAATACGGTGAGCAATGAGCTTGCGGCCAGAGCAGTGGCCAGACCGCGCCGCGAGCAGGTCAATATGTGTGATCCGTGCATGAAGGCTGTGTCCTGTCTCGCTGTGTGCCGTAGGTCATCTCGCCAGACCTCGCGCGACCGGCTGAGAGTCGGGCTCCCGCTGCGCTTGCTTACATCCGCTCAGCGAAGCGGGCTGCAGCAGGTGGCCGCCCTGGCATCTGTTCGGGCCGCGGAGAATCGGTGAATGGGGATCGGGGCTCAGCGATACCGGATCGGATCCCAATTCATAGGCCACGGCGACCATACGTGGCCCCGAATCCGGGATCTTGAATTTTTGGGGCGAAATGTCCGATATGGGGACTTTGTCGATATGTGATGTTCGCCAAATCGGCAGCCCCTGAAGCGGCGCCATCGAACGCCGAGGCGGCAGGGTGACCCACGTCCTGCCCGGGGATGCGCGGACGCGCCGAGGGGGCGCATCTTGACGCTCGGCCCGCTCCTGGAGCGTCGGATCCCGCGGCCGGCTCGTCGCCGATTCCGCCGGAGGGCTCCTGCCGGACATCCCCGGCTCGCTGTTCCGTAGGTCCGGAGTCTGTTCCGGCCCGGCGCATCCCGCGCCTGGGCGCCGTGCCGACGGAGGCTGTGGTGACGGCTGCCGTCACCGCGCAGTGAACCGGGGGGTCTGATCGTGGCATCCCGCTCGGGAGGCACCGATTGAATGATCAAAGTGGCGTGGGGTTAGCATATGAGCGCCGCCTAGCTCGAAAGATAAACCTGTGACTGTCAATGACGACTCGTTCACCAACTGGAAGAACCGCGAGGAGATCGCGGAGTCGATGATCCCCATCATCGGGAAGCTGCACCGGGAGCGGGACGTCACAGTCCTGCTTCACAGCCGCTCCTTGGTGAACAAGTCGGTGGTCAGCATTCTCAAGACCCACCGATTCGCCCGGCAGATTGCCGGTGAGGAACTCTCGGTCACCGAGACGCTGCCGTTCCTGCAGGCTCTTGCCGCGCTCGATCTCGGTCCTTCCCAGATCGACATCGGCATGCTCGCTGCGACGTACAAGACCGACGGACGCGGTCTCTCGGTGGCGGAGTTCACCGCCGAGGCCGTCATCGGTGCCACGGGTGCCGACAAGATCGAGCGCCGCGAGCCGCGCGACGTCGTTCTCTACGGGTTCGGCCGCATCGGCCGCCTCGTCGCCCGCCTGCTCATCGAGAAGGCCGGCTCGGGCAACGGCCTGCGCCTGCGCGCCATCGTCGTCCGCGGGGGCGGCGGCCGGGCCGACGAGGATCTCGTCAAGCGCGCCTCGCTGCTGCGCCGCGACTCCATCCACGGCCAGTTCCAGGGCACGATCACGGTCGACGAGGCGAACAGCACGATCATCGCCAACGGCAACGAGATCAAGGTGATCTACGCCAACGACCCGTCGGAGGTCGACTACACGGCGCACGGCATCAAGGGCGCCATCCTCATCGACAACACCGGCAAGTGGCGCGACCGCGAGGGCCTGTCCAAGCACCTGCGCCCCGGCATCGACAAGGTCGTCCTGACCGCGCCGGGCAAGGGCGACGTCCCCAACATCGTGCACGGCGTCAACCACGACACGATCAAGCCGGATGAGCAGATCCTGTCCTGCGCGTCCTGCACCACCAACG
Organism: Streptomyces sp. NBC_01224; assembly: GCF_036002945.1. Classification (NCBI taxonomy): domain Bacteria; kingdom Bacillati; phylum Actinomycetota; class Actinomycetes; order Kitasatosporales; family Streptomycetaceae; genus Streptomyces; species Streptomyces sp. NBC_01224. The sequence continues at coordinate 8,364,032 of NZ_CP108529.1, forward strand.
CGATCGTCCCGCCGCTGAAGGCGATGGCGGACGAGTACGGCGTCCTGCGCGGCCACGTGGAGACCGTCCACTCGTTCACCAACGACCAGAACCTGCTGGACAATTACCACAGCTCCGACCGCCGCGGCCGCTCGGCGCCGCTCAATATGGTCATCACCGAGACCGGTGCCGCCTCCGCCGTCGCCAAGGCGCTGCCCGGCCTCAAGGCGCCGATCACCGGCAGCTCGATCCGCGTCCCGGTGCCGGACGTCTCGATCGCGATCCTCAGCCTGCGGCTCGGGCGCGAGACCACCCGCGAGGAGGTTCTCGACTACCTCCGCAACGTGTCGCTGACCTCGCCGCTCAAGCGCCAGATCGACTTCACAACTGCCCCCGACGCGGTGTCGAGCGACTTCATCGGCTCGCGCCACGCCTCGATCGTCGACGCCGGCGCCACCAAGGTCGACGGCGACAACGCGATCCTCTACCTGTGGTACGACAACGAGTTCGGCTACTCCTGCCAGGTCATCCGCGTCGTCCAGCACGTCTCCGGGGTGGAGTACCCGACCTACCCGGCCCCGGCGGTCTGATCTCGGCAGACTGCCCGATCCGGCGTCCCGGCAGGCGGGGCGGCAACCGATGCCGATCGGTATCGGTGGCCGCCCCACCGCCCCCGCCGATCGCCACCGGCAGCGGAATTGGCCGTGGGCCGGGTCACCCGACGCATCACACCGTTTCCGCCACGAACGAGTCGGCGAGTGGTTCATACCCTGGCCGCAAGCCGCCCCGCACGACTACCTACGTTCCTCCCGGCGACGCTGCGGCCGTAAGACGCACCCGCCGGTCTTGCCTTGTCCGAGGCAGCGAGAGCCGGCAGTACGTCACGTCAGGGGGCAGGCGCTCGCGCACGCCCTGTCGATTCACGCAGCGCGGATGGCGCCTCTTCGCAGCCCGCCGGGCAGGGCGCGGCCGACCTCGCGATCGACGCCGACGGCTCGACCGACAGCACTCCCGGCCAAGCCTGGGCAGCTCACTTCGGATACGGGTCGTAGCAGTCCAGTGCGGGGTGGTAAAGCACCTGCCAGGTGTCCTCCTCGACAACCCCGGTTCTGTCCAGACCGTGGCACCCCTGAATCCAGCTGATCTTCTTCGACGTGGCTGAGTCGAAGACCCCGTCGACCGCGAGTTTCGGAACGCCGCCCCACACATTGCTCAGACACTGCGCCTGCTTTACGGACGGACCGGTGTTCACGTACGTGAGCGCGGGACGATCGGTGGAGGACGTGTAGGAGCATGTCTCCTCAGCGGCGGCCACATCGTGCGTCGTCGTCGCCAAAGCCCCGGCGGTCAGCAGTGCTGTGCCGAGGGCCGCACACTTGCGACGGATCATGTCGGGCACTCCTCTTCGTATGGGCATCTGCGCGTCCATCAAGCATGGGGCGCAAGCGTCGTCCCGCGCATTCGGACCGCCGCGCCCGCGCGAGGTGCACCGGCCGGTCCGGAGGCCGGTCGGCCGGTACGCGGACGACCGCTCGGTAGGGCCAGGGGCCTTCGGGGCGGTTGTGGCCCGGGTGCCCGGCCGGGCGGCGCCGACCGTGGACCTCGGGGAGGCAGACGTCGGCGGGGGAGGGGGCGGGAGGCATCGCAGCTCGGAGCGGCCGCTGCCACCGTGCTGCTCACATGCCACGGCTTTCAGCGTGTGCCGCCCTGACCTGGGAGGCAGACGTGTGGAGGGGTCGTGTCACACCGTGGAACGCCGCTCCCCGGCACATCACGGTCGGCCGGGGAGCGGGTGCGGACAGCAGACTGGATGGTCGTTGAAGATCTTCTTCCTTTCGCGGGAGCATTTCTGTCCCTGTCACCCTGGCCCGGCAACTTGTCGGCGACGTTCCGGGGCATCGCCCCGCCGACGTCGGCGGAGCGCCGGCTACGGCCGTGCTCGACTTCTTCGTGATCACGCTCGACGCCCTGCAGGCCTCGCGGCGGGGCATGCAGCGAGCCCCCTCCGGCGCGAGCCGGCGAGGAGCCGCCACCGGACAGCTGCTGTCTCTGTCAGGTCTCCGTGTCCTCAGCGCGGCGCTCACCCTCCGCCTGGGACGGCTGGGTTCGCGTCGTGGCGGGGTGCCGCTCCTCGGCCGGATTCATGTCCTCTTCCAGCCTCTCGCCCTCGGCCTGCGACGGCGTCGGGTACTCGTCGTTCTCGCTCACGGCCGCCTCCATAGTCGGAACGAATGCATACAAAATGAGCCTAACGCTTCGTCCAGTCGGGCAGCACGTCCACGACGCGTCACGGGAGTTCCGCGCTCAGCCCCCAGCAGGTGGCGAGGAGCTCACCGGGCCCGACCGCACCTGGCCGACTCGTCAGCCGCCGGGCGGCGGTGCACTGTGGAGACGTGGGCCTCAGTGGACGTTTTGCGGGTCTGTGGGAGTCATGGCGGCCGAGCCACGCCCTGCTGGCGATTCCCGTTGTGCTCATCATCGTGATCACAATCGTGGACATCTTCGTGCCGGAGGACGTTCATCTGGGACCACTGCTGGTCATCGCGCCCGCGATCACTGCCTCATTCGCCGGCCCTCTGCTGACCGGAGTGATCGGACTCCTCGCCGTGGCGGCCCAGGCATACATAGGCCTGCAGCTCGGCGTGCTGTCCTCCCGGAACTGGGTGGTGCAGATCGCCGCCCTCGCTGGGCTCTCGGCCCTGATCGTGTTCTTCTGCGTGGTACGAGAGCGGCGAAGACGGGAGCTCGCCCAGGTGCGGTCGGTGGCCGAAGCCGCGCAGCACGTTCTGCTGTGGCCGCTCCCGGACCGTATCGGCCCGCTACGGATCGCCTGCCTGTACCTGGCTGCCGAGGACGAGGCCCAGATCGGCGGGGACCTGTACGCAACCACCCGCATCGAAGGCGGAACGCGGGTGCTGATCGGTGACGTGAGAGGCAAGGGCCTGGCCGCCATCGGAGAAGCCGCCCTTCTGCTCGGCGCCTTCCGCGAAGCCGCCCACCAGCACAGCGGCCTGCCCGCACTGGCCGCGGCCCTCGAACAGAGTGTCTCCCGCTACCAGGCCGACTTCGAGCCGGAAGAGGAGGCCGGGGAACGCTTCGCCACCGCCCTGCTGCTGGAGATTCCCGACCAGGGCCAAATCAGCGGCATGACCAGCTGTGGACACCCTGCACCGCTGCTGCTGAGCCCAGGGCACGCCGTCACAGTCCCGAGTCTGCACCCGGCGCCCCCGTTGGGGGTGGGCGGCATGGGGCCGACGGGCCACGTCCTTGACGTGTTCACCTTTGAGGAAGGAGACACGCTCCTCCTCTACACCGACGGCGTCATCGAGGCACGCGACCGAGGCGGAGACTTCTACCCGTTCGCGGAACGGGCCGCCCGGTGGGCCGAGAGCTCCCCGGAGGCACTCCTGCACCACCTGCGAGGCGACCTCCTCGCCCATGCCGGCGGACATCTGGGCGACGACGCAGCCTTCGTCGCGATCCACCGCAATCCCGTCCCCCATCCGGGAGGCCCCCACGGAGATCTCCCACCCTGACGGTTTCCGCGGCGGGGCGTTGCTGTTGCTGTTCACACTGCTCGGGCCAGAGTTGCCTCGCCTCTCGATTCCACATTCAGAGTGGTCAGGGCCCGTCGTTCCGTAGGGTCACCCGGAAATCCGACCCGGTGGCGTCACCGGCGAAGTGTCAGCCGATATGTATGCGACGGACCGGTGAAGTGGTTCGGATCCCGGTTCCCGATTGTTGTCTGACAGGGAGTCGGATCCCCAGAGGAAAATGATATGCGTGCGATCTTCGGCGCTGTCAGGCTGTGCCGGTGAACCGTGAACAGATCTCCGGGCTTGCCCATGCCGACCACCCGATCAAGTCCCCTCTCGACGACGACTCGGTGCGACAACTGTTGGAACGTGGCGTCCCGCGTGGCGACGAGCGGGTGCTCGACCTGGGCTGCGGCGGCGGGGAATGGCTTCTGCGCGCCCTGAACACGCACCCGCACCTGCTCGCCGAGGGCGTCGACAACTCCGAGGAAGCGCTTCGGCAGGCCCGTGAGGCCGCTAGCCGCCTCGGCGTCCGCACGCGCCTTGCACTGCACCACCAGGAGGCTGCGGACTTCCGTTCCGCGTACTCGTTCGACCTGGTACTCAGCGTCGGGGCCACGCACGCCTTCGGCGGCCTGCTGCCCACCCTTGCAGCGGCGCGCAAACACCTGGCCCCGGGCGGACGCGTCCTGATCGGCGAGGGCTTCTGGGACCGTGAGCCGTCACCGGAGGCCGTCGAGATGCTCGGGGACCTCACCGACCTGGCGACCACCGTGGACCGTGTCGTCGCCGACGGGTGGACTCCCGTTCACGGGCATATCAGCACGCGCCGTGAGCTGGACGACTACGAGTGGTCCTGCTGGGGGGCACTGGCCTCCTGGGCCCTGGACCACCCCGCCGACCCGGACAGCCCGCACGTGCTCGAGACAGCTGCGATCCGCCGCACCGAATGGTTGCGCGTCTACCGGGACATGTGGGGCTTCGTCAGTCTGGTCCTGCGCCGGACATCCGACTGACCCCGGACGAGCCCCGGCGCCCCGGCCCCACCCCGCCCCGACAGATCGTGCAGGCACGTTAGATCGTGCAGGCACGTTCGGGCCTCCGGGCTTCCGGGCCTCCGGGCGTTCGACGAGTCGGCCGAGTCCGAAGCGGGCTCCGGCCCGGAGGAGCGGTTCCGGGTGGGCGCCGAGCAGGCCCTTCCGATCTCACCCGACCGCGCCAGCAAACGTGGTGGCTGCCTTCTCTCCATTGGGCTGTGGCCACGCCGGAGTTGCGTGGCCACGGGGGTCATGAGTCTGTGGGAGTCGTGCTCTTACAGATCTCAGCCCTCAGGAGGAGACATGCGCGCTGAGCAGAACGGCCGCTCGGCCGACAGGCTTTCCGTGGTGTACACGGTCCACGTCATCGAGGGCGGTGAGCAGGGGTTTCTGAAGGCGTACGAGCGAATAAGGAAGTCCGTCGCCAGCGTCCCGGGACACATCATCGACCGGCTCGGCGAACCCATCGACGACTCCCGCCAGTGGGTGATCACCAGCGAGTGGGAGACGCCCGACCACTTCTTCGCCTGGCAACAGGGCGAGGACCATCGCGCACTGCTGGCCCCGCTGCGCGTCTGGGTCGACCAGACCCAGTCGCTGCGATACCGGGTCATTCAGGAGACCGTGGGGGTGAAAGCATGACGCACCCCACCACCGGCCCCGTCGCCGTCCTCGGACTCGGCACCATGGGCACCGGCCTGGCCACGCGCCTTCTTGAGCAGGGCGTACAGGTGCGTGTCTGGAACCGCACCGCGGGGCGGACCGAACCGCTCGCCCGGGCCGGCGCCTTTGCCGCAGCCCATCCGGCCGATGCCGTCGAGGGTACGAGCGCCGCCATCTGCACCGTGACCGACGGCGAAGCCCTCGCCGCCGTGCTGCACGGACCGGACGGAATCATGACCGGGGGCCCGTACCCCGGCGCCCTGGTCTGCGCCAGCACGGTCGCCCCCGAAGAGGTCGTCCGCCTCACCGGCGACATGCACTCCGTTCTGGACGTCGGCATGCTCGGCAACCGGGAGCACGCCCACAGCGGTGAGCTGCGGCTGTTCGTCGGCGGCGAGGAACGGGTCTTCACCGCCGGGCGTCCGCTGCTCGAACTGCTGGGCAAGGAGGTCGTTCACCTCGGCGAACTCGGTTCCGGCATGCGGATGAAGCTGCTCCTCAACCTGCTGATGGGCATCGAGGTGCAGGCGCTGGCCGAGGCCGTCGAACTGGCGGCCGCCACCGGACTCGACCGGAAGCTCGTCCTCGGCACGATCGCCGGCAGCGGCTTCGCCTCGCCCGTCATGTCGTTCAAGTCCAAGAGGCTGGCTGCCGGGCGCTTCGACAAGCCCGACTTCCGGCTGAGCCTGATGGCCAAGGACCTCCTGCTCGCCGCGGACCAGGCCGCTGCGGCCGGACTGCGGCTCCCTCTCGTTGCCGCGGCCGCACAGACCCATGTCCACGCCATCGACCAGGGACACGGGGACGAGGACTGTGTCGCGGTCGCCCACGCACTCACACCGAACCCGGGAACTCAGACGTGATCATCGACATCCACGGACATCTGTCCCCGCCGGAGGCCGCCCGAAGCTTCCCCATGCCTCCCAGCCTGACCGACGTCGACGGAATGCTGGCCGCCCGCGCCCAGGCCGGCATCGACCTCACCATCATCGGCAGCCCGGTCGGCGCCGGCGCCATGGCGCGGGTTCCGGGCGTCGACAACTACTCGCAACCACGGGACCGGCTCCAAAGCTTCCACGCCTGGATGTCGGGCCTGATCGCCACCTTCCCGGACCAGTTGCGCGGGTACGTGTACGCCAACCCGTTCGGCGACGACGATCACCTGGAAGGAGTCCGGGAGACGCTGGCGGATCCCGCCTTCGTCGGCCTGATCACCACCTCCAGCGTCCACGGCGAACTGCTCGGCTCTCCGCGAGCCGACTCCTTCTTCGCGCTGGCCGCCGAGACGGGAGTGCCGGTCCTGGTGCACGCCCCGGCCGAACCGATCGGCACGGACCGGGTCGACGACTTCGGCTTCGTCGAGCAGATCGGCCGGTTCGGCGATGTCACCATGGGCATGGCCATGATCGCGTTCGCGGGGTGGCTGGACAAATATCCGGGCCTACGGCTGATCGGTGCCACCGGCGGCGGTGCGCTGGCGCTGCTGCCGGAACGCCTGCAGACAGCGGCGCGTCCCCGGCACTGGGGCGGTGGCAAGCCGTCGGCGCCGTCCTCGGTCCCGGCTCCATCCTCCACTCCGCCGTCGGCCGACCCGGGCGGCGCGCTCCAGCGCATGTATGTCGACACCAGCACATTCAGCCCGGCGCACCTGGGCCTCAACGCGGAGGTGCTGGGGCCGGAGCGGATGCTGTTCGGCACCGACTCGCCGCCGATGTCCGTGCCCCTGGAGGAGTTCATGCACATGATCGAGAAGCTGCCGATCGACAAGGCGTCCCAGCAGCTCATTCTCGGCGGCAACGCCGAGGCCCTCTTCGACCTCAGGAGCCGTCCGTGATCACAGTGGACGATCCGGTCGCCGCAGCCGAGCGGTGCACTCCCGAGTTCCGACGGAACCCGCACCCGGTCTACGCGAGCCTCAGGGACACGGCACCCGTCTGCCCCATGCGGCCGCCGCACGGCATCGACACGTACCTGATCACGCGGTACGAGGACGCGAGGGCGGCCCTGGCGGATCCGCGGCTCAGCAAGGACATGTACGGGGCCATGGACGCCTACCGGAGGATCTTCGGTGACTCGTCCGTCGCCCTGGACGACCACATGCTCAACTCCGACCCGCCCAAGCACACCCGGCTGCGCAAGCTCGTCAGCTCCACGTTCACCGCGCGTCGCGTGGAGTCGCTGCGGCCGCGGATCCAGGACATCGTCGACACGCTGCTGGACAACTGTGCGACCCGCGAACCGGTCGACCTGCTGCCCGCGTTCGCGTTCCCGCTGCCGATCATCGTGATCTGTGAACTGCTCGGCGTGCCGCCGGACGAACGGTCGGAGCTGCAAGGCCTGTCCACCACGGTGGCGCAGACAGGATTCAGCAAGGAATCCAAGCAGGCCCAGCAGAAGGCGGAGGAGAACCTGCACGCGTACTTCGCGGATCTCCTCGCGCGCAAGCGCAGCCGCCCGGGTGAGGACCTGCTCAGCGCGCTCATCGCTGCCCAGGACGAAAACGGCGGGCTCACCGAGCAGGAGCTGATCTCGACCGCGTTTCTGCTGATGTTCGCGGGTCACAAGACGACCGCCTACCTCATCGGCAACGCCGTCCACCATCTCCTCACCCATCCTGCGCAGCTCCGTGCCGTGCAGGAGAACCCGGAGCTGGTCGGACGGGCAGTCGAAGAACTGCTGCGCTACGACGGCTCGGTGGAGAGCGCGACGTTCCGCTTCGCGACCGAGGACGTACAGATCGCCGGGGCGCGGATTCCGAAGGGCTCCCTGGTTCAGATCGCGCTCAGTTCGGCCAACCGCGACCCGCTGAAATTCGCCTCTCCGGACGAGTTCGATGTGAAGCGACCGGCGAATGCGCAAAGTGCCCATCTGGGGTTCGGGCACGGCATCCACTACTGCCTGGGAGCGCCCCTGGCCAGACTGGAGGTGCAACTCGCTCTCACGGGTCTGTTCGGCCGTTTCCCGAGGGCGGCTCTGGCGGACCCCGAGCATGAGGCGCCCTGGATGGAGGTTCCGTTCCCGGCCTTCCGCGGCCTCGCGGAACTGCCTGTCGTGCTCAAGCCTGCCGTGCCGTGACCCACAGCGGGGGGAAGACAGCGGCATCCTGCCCGGGCCGCCTCGGAGACCCCGGGGCGGCCCGGACGGCTCGGGGCATCGATTCCGGATGCGGTGGCTGTCCGGCGTCCCGACCGTCGCCGTGACCGTTTATGCCTCCGCCGGTGGCCTGCGCGCAGCGTACGTTCCCGCGCCCGCCGCCAGCAGCATCACACAGCCCGCGAAGATCAGCCCGGCTTGGCGCAGCCCGAGCCATGTGGCCATGGCGCCGACCCCCACCACCGGCACCGAGATCCCGGCGTAGGCGACGACGAAGAACGCCGAAATCGTGCCACCACGATGCTGTGCCGGGGCCGCGCCGCTGACCAGGGTGAGTGCCGCGCGAAAGGCCAGTCCCTGGCCGGCGCCACCGCACAGGGCACCCAGGACGAGCAGGAGCATGGACTCGGCGATCAGCGATGACGCCACAAGCAGCAGGCCCACAACGAGGATGCCGCACCCCACGGGGAGCGCGAGGCGCGCGCCGATCCGTTGTGTCAAGGACTGCCCGACGGTCGAAGCAAGGAACACGGAGAACACTACGGCGCCCGAAACAGCCAAGTTGCGCACACCCAGCGTCTGCGAGGCAAAACTCGGCGCGACCGCCGTGAACAGCCCGAGAAGTGCGAAGCCGGCGAACGCCGCCAGCGAGGCGGGCCTGAACACACCCTTCACCTCGGGAGGCACCCTGACTCCCTGCGGCGTCAGAGGAGGCCATCGCTTCGGCTCCGCCACGGTCTCCGGCAGGAACCAGGTGATCCCACAGGCCACAGCCACCAGTCCCAGGTGGGCCCAGAACGGCAGCATCAGCGGCCAGGGCGTGTACTGCGCGAGGAGGCCGGAGAGCAGCGGCCCGCAGCCCAGACCACCCATGTTCGCCGCGGTGGCGGCGAACCCGGCCCGCGCCTTCTGCCCCGGACCAGCCAGCTCGATGACGGCCGCTGTAGCAGCACCGCTCAGCAAGCCGGCCGCGCAGCCGGACAACAGCCGCCCCGCGAAGAGCAGAGGCAGACCGCTCTGCAGGAGGAAGCAGCCCGCACTCGCGGCCGACAAAGCCATGGCGCACAGGAGCACCGGTCTGCGGCCGACCTCGTCGGAGTAGTTTCCCGCCACCAGAAGCACGGTGATGACCGCAACGGCATACACGGCGAACACAACGGTCACCACCAGCTCGGAGAACCCGATCTGTTCCTGGTAGAGCCCGTACAACGGCGTGGGCAGCGTTGTTCCGGCCATCCCGATGGCGAAAACCACTGCCGCAGCCGGATAGCCCGGCCGCCGGCCATCGCCTGCGTTCACCGCGCCCTCGCGAACGATCACGCACGCCACCCTATGAGTGGCCGCCCACTGGAGAGGCACACGGCACGAGGTGGCGAGGCGGACCGAGGGACGTCAGGATCATCAGTCCCAGAGTTTGTAAGTCACGTTCCGCGGCGTCTGCGACGGCCTGCTGTCGGTGTAGGTGAGTTGCAGCCGTGTGAAGCGTTTCAGCTCAGGGTGCTTCGTCCAGGAATCCGGGCGGTCGAGCCTGACGATGACGGGGTAGGAGTGGAACCTGCCTGCGGCACAGTAGGGCTGACAGTCATTCACTGCGTCGAGTCCTCTGCCCACAGCGGAGGTGTGTCCCCAATTGGACCACTGAAGTCCGATGAGGTGGTTGTTGCCATCGCCACAGGCGATCAAGAAGTCGCCGGGGCGTACCTGCGGTTGCGAGAAACAGTCGACAGCCACTGCGTGGGCGGACGCGGGTGACCCTGCGGATGCGGATGCTGGTACTACTGCTGCCGCGAGCGCTGTGGCAGCACACAGCATGACCGCTGTTCTGAACTTGTCTCTTTGCATATCGGCTCCCCAGCTGCCTCTTTTTCGAGCCCGGGCGGCCCCGAGGGTACGCCTGACCAGACCCGCGCGCTGCGGTCTGCCCGCCAGAAGCACTCGTCGGTGGCGGTGACGCCCTTCTTTCCGCAGTTGTTCCTGAGTCGACGCTACGACCGTGGCCGGGTATGCACCACCCGTACAGGCGACTGCCAGGCAAGACACAAGCGCAAGGAGTCCGCTCCGCCGGCAGAACGGCTCGCCTTCGACCAGTGATCGACAACCTGTCCGCGACACCCCCCGGCTTGCGCTGAAACCGCTGCACCGAGCAGGTGGTCGTAGGCGTCTGCAGGCGTAGTCTGGCCGTAACGCCTGTGTACCGCGAGTGAGCGACGGAGGCGGCGCATGACCGACCCCTACGGCTTCCTCAAGACACCGCGCCGGCCCGTCCCGGCGCGCCCCGTCCAGGAGCGGCTGAGTGACTGGAACGAGGTCTACGCGGGGCAGGCGCGCCTTCCGCTCGTGTCCGAGCAGGCGGGGCGTTGCATGGACTGCGGCATCCCGTTCTGCCACAGCGGCTGCCCGCTGGGAAATCTCATCCCCGAGTGGAACGCGTACGCGAGGAAGGGCGACTGGTGGGCAGCGGCCGAGCGACTGCACGCGACGAACAACTTCCCGGAGTTCACCGGGCGGCTGTGCCCGGCGCCGTGTGAGGACGCCTGCGTGCTCACCATCAATGCCGATCCGGTGACGATCAAGAATGTCGAACAGGCGATCGCCGACCAGAGCTGGGCGCGCGGATACGCGACGCCGCAACCGCCCGGGCGGCTCAGCGGCAAGACCGTCGCCGTCATCGGCTCCGGCCCCGCAGGACTGGCGGCAGCACAACAACTCACCCGCGCCGGTCACACCGTCGCCGTCTACGAGCGCGCCGACCGCATTGGCGGGCTGCTGCGCTACGGCATCCCCGCGTTCAAGCTGGAGAAGCGCCACCTGGACCGCCGCCTCGAGCAGATGCGGGCGGAGGGCACCAAGTTCCGCACGTGTGTGGACGTCGGCAGCGATCTCGACGCCACCGAGCTCGCAGAGCGGCACGACGCGGTCGTCATCGCCGTCGGAGCCAGGGGGCAACGGGAACTGCCCGTCCCGGGCCGTGAGCTTTCCGGCATCCACCAGGCCATGGACTACCTGACCCTGGCCAACAGGGTCGCGGAGGGCGACCGCGACGTACCCGTCGTCACCGCCGAGGGCAAACACGTGGTGATCATCGGTGGCGGGGACACCGGCTCGGACTGTCTGGGCACCGTCCTGCGTCAGGGCGCCGCCTCCGTCGTACAGTTGGACATCAACCCGGAGCCCGGTGACACCCGCCGGGACACCGAGCCCTGGCCCGTGTATCCGAAGGTCTATCGGATATCCCATGCTCATGATGAGGCCCGGGGGCGAGAGGGCGCGGATCCGAGAGTCTTCTCCTCCGCCACCCTCCGCTTCGAAGGGGACCCGTCCGGCAAAGTGCGCGCGTTGCGCCTGGCGGAAGTGGAGCCCGAGGGCAGAAGGCCGCGGCTGGAGACGGAACATGTGATCCCGGTGAACCTGGTCCTGCTGGCCCTCGGCTTCTTCGGTCCCGAACGGGGCACCGGCCTGATGCGGCAGCTCGGACTCACGCTGGACGACCGGGGAAACTTCGCCCGGAATGCTGCCTTCGCGGCCGAAACGGCAAAGCCGGCCGAGCGGACAGCCCGCGCCGGGACCGGCGGGCTGTTCATCGCTGGTGACGCGGGACGTGGCCAGTCCCTCGTGGTGTGGGCCATCGCAGAGGGACGGTCCGCCGCGGCGGCAACGGACCGCTACCTCAACGGCTCCACGGCGCTTTTGGCGCCCATCGCTCCACAGGACCGGCCTCTGGTCGCCTGAGTGCCTTCAGCACACCATCGCCGACCCGAGGACGTCACGAGAGTGAGCCCTTTCCAACTCGATGGTGCTGGTGGGCAGTTGGCGGGCTGTACGAACTGGTGAAGCTCCTGGTGGACGAGTTCTCGACCGAGATCACCCGTGTCTGCCTGGAGCTTCGTCTGCTTGTCTGCGCTTCCCCAAGCTCTCAACTCCGTTCGAGCAGGGGAGACCCCATTCGATCGATCGGTCCACCGCGAGCCCGCGGCACCTCTCGCGCGAGCTGTCCGCACACCGCCACGGGGTCGGCACGCGTGGGCGGCGGCTCACGCCGGGCCGACAGGCCCTGCTGGTCCATGAGGTGCGCCCGGCATTTCTCCGGGCTGGCTCGGCGGTGTGGCGCGCTGGGCCCACTTCGGTGTCCAGGTCCCGCTGTCGGGGCGGCCGGGGTATGCAGAGGTGAGGTGGTTACGCAGTGCGGTGAGGGCGGGGTGCGGGTTGTCGGTGCGCCAGATCAGTGAGTGCGGGTAGACCGGGGTCGGGTCGTGCAGGGGGATGCGCCGCAGGTCGTGGCCAGCGGGCCAGACCAGCGGAGTCTGCTCGCTGACGAAGGTCGCCAATGTCGAGGAGCCCGCGATCGTGTCGAGGAGGGGCTCGATACCGAAGTTGGGGCCGACCGAGTCGATGGTGAGACCGAACGTGGCGGCGAGTTCGTCGTAATAGGCGGCCCACTCGGTGCCAGGCATGTTGCCAGGCATCCAGATCCGGCGCCCGGCGAGCTGGGCGGGAGCGATCGCGCGGGCGGCCGCGAACTCGTGAGCCGGCCCGGTGAACAGGTGCAGCGGTTCGTCGAAGACCGGAGTGGCCTCGATACCGTCGGCGAGCCGCCGGCCCGGCATGGTCACGGCGCGGAAGGTCGCGTCGATCGTCCCGGACCGGACGGCAGCGATGGCCGTATCGGAGTCGAAGAGGGTCACGACATCAAGATCGGTCTCGGGATACGCACGGTGGAAGTCGCGCAGCAGACCCGCCAGTGAGAGCCGCCGGCCGATCACGTCGACGCGCAACGCCCGGCGCCCCGGCCGCACGGAAGCGGCTGCCCGCTCCTCGGCTTGGAGGAGAGCCCGGGCGTAAGGCAGGAACGCCTGCCCGTCGATGGTGAGCCGGGCTCCGCGGGCCGTACGGCTGAACAACTGCACACCGAGGTCCTTCTCCAGCACGGCGATGCGCTTGGAAACGGCTTGTGGGGTGATCGACAAGTTGGCGGCGGCTTCTTGGAACTGTCCCGCGTCCACGGCGGTGACGAAGGTGCGCACGGCGGTGAGGTCCATGCTGACCATCCTAGGTGGACAACCAATCGTTGAGTCTGATCGGCGAAATGGTTGTTTGATTCCAGTACACCAGGCTCGCTTTGATGTCTCTGGTCAACGTGTGGTTTGGCAAGCAGTGCGGCAGGAGGAGTGCTGCCCGGCGGCCGGCTGGCTGTCGGGCCTGCACTTCAAGGGCTCGGGCTGATCGCGTTCACGGGCGGTGCGGCCCCTTGGCCGTCCCGTCGGCGTGACCGCACCGCGACAGGTCGAGCCGTCCGCCCATCTGCCGATGCCGGTGCGGTCGGCCACCGACAAGGCCACCATCGCGACTCTGGTCGGGATGGGGCTTCCTGACTCACCTCGGAGGTGACCCACCCGTGCCGGATTCCTTCGTTCACCTGCACAATCACACCGAATACTCGATGCTGGACGGCGCGCAGAAGCTGAAGCCGATGTTCGGCGAGGTGGCCCGACAGGGGATGCCTGCGATCGCCATGAGCGATCACGGCAACATGTTCGGCGCCTACGAGTTCGCGCAGGTCGCGAAGGGCTTCGAGGGGATCAGGCCGATCATCGGCATCGAGGCGTACGTGGCGCCTTCCTCTCGGTTCGTCCGGAAGCAGGAGTTCTGGGGGCCGGGAGGCCGTCGCGCCATGAGCGCCGACGGTGAGGGGTCGAAGGATGTCTCCGGTGGCGGCCGCTTCACTCACATGACCATGTGGGCGCGGAACAGCCAGGGCTTGCGGAACCTGTTCTGGCTCAGCACGCAGGCCAGCTATGGGGGTCAGTTCCCTGCCGGAAAGCCGCGCATGGACCGGGAGTTGATCGCTGAGCGGCCGGACGGCGTCATCGCCACTACTGGCTGCCCGTCTGGCGAGATCCAGACCCGCCTGCGGCTGAACCAGTATGACGAGGCGAAGGCTGCTGCCGCGGTCTACCAGGAGATCTTCGGTCGCGAGAACTACTTCCTGGAGCTGATGGACCACGGCCTGGACATCGAGCGTGAGGTCCGTGAGGGTCTGCTGCGTCTGGCCAGCGAACTGAAGATTCCCCTCCTGGCCACCAATGACGCGCACTACGTCACCGAGGACCAGGCCGACGCTCACGACAGCCTGCTGTGCATCGGTGTCGGCAAGAACAAGGACGATCCGGGCCGCTTCCGGTTCAACGGCTCCGGCTACTACCTCAAGACAGCCGCCGAGATGCGCAGCCTGTTCTCGGAGCTGCCGGAAGCCTGCGACAACTCCCTGCTGATTGCCGAGCGCATCGAGTCCTACGACGAGGTCTTCGACTACGTCGACGAGATGCCGCAGTTCCCGGACGTGCCCGAAGGCGAGACCCAGGAGTCGTGGCTTCGCAAGGAAGTCCTCAAGGGTCTGGCGATGCGCTACGGGGACCCGGTCCCTCAGCACGTCATGGACCGCTTCGAGACCGAGATGTCGGTCATCGGCCCCATGGGTTTCAGCTCCTACTTCCTCGTCGTGGCGGACATCTGCCGTCACGCCCGGGAGAACAAGATCCCGCTCGGTCCGGGCCGGGGTTCGGCCACCGGCTCCATCGTGGCCTACGCCACCCGCATCACCGAGCTGTGCCCTCTGGAGCACGGCCTTCTCTTCGAACGGTTCCTGAACCCCGAACGCATCAACCCCCCGGACGTCGACCTCGACTTCGACGACCGTCAGCGCGACCGGATGGTCCGCTACGTCACCGAGAAGTACGGCGAGGAGTACACCGCCATGGTGAACACGTTCGGCAAGATCAAGGCCAAGAACGCGATCAAGGACTCCTCGCGCATCCTCGGCTATCCCTACTCCCACGGCGAGCGGATCACCAAGGCGCTCCCGCCGGACCAGAACGGCAAGTCGGCCCCACTGGCCACCGTCTTCGACTCCGCCCACGAGCGGTATGGCGAGGCCGGCGAGATCCGGCAGATGTATGACAGCGAACAGGATGTGCAGCGGGTCATCGACACCGCCCGCGGGGTGGAGGGCCTCACCCGCGGCACCGGCGTGCACGCCGCGGCGGTGATCCTTTCCAAGACGAAGCTCACCGACCGCATCCCCCTGCACATGCGTGCCTCGGACGGCGTGAAGATCACCGGCTTCGACTACCCGTCCTGCGAAGCCATGGGCCTGATCAAGATGGACTTCCTGGGACTGCGGAACCTGGGTGTCATCGACCAGGCCATCGAGAACATCCGCGAGAACCGGGGCGTCAGCCTGGCCACCGTAGATCCCCTGGGCGGCGACCCGTCCACCGTCGTGATCCCTCTGGACGACGCCAAGACATACCGGCTGCTGGCAGAGGGCAACACGTTCGGTGTCTTCCAGCTCGACGGCGGCGGCATGCGCGTACTGCTGAAGCAGATGGAACCCACCCGGTTCGAGGACATCGCCGCGGTCAACGCCCTCTACCGGCCCGGCCCCATGGCGGCCAACGCGCACACCAATTACGCACACCGTAAGACAGGCCGCCAGGAGATCACCCCGATCCACCCCGAGCTGCGCGACGCACTGGAGCCGATCCTCGGCAACACCTTCCATCTGCTCGTCTACCAGGAGCAGATCATGGCCATCGCCCGGGAACTGGCCGGGTACACCCTCGGCGGCGCCGACCTGCTGCGCCGTGCGATGGGCAAGAAGAAACCGGAGGTGCTGGCCGCGGAGTGGGACAAGTTCCACGACGGCATGCGGGGCAACGGGTACAGCGAGGAAGCCATCAAGGCCCTGTGGGACGTCATGCTCCCGTTCTCCGGCTACGCATTCAACAAGTCCCACACCGCCGGCTACGGCCTCGTCTCATACTGGACCGCCTACCTCAAGGCCAACTACCCGGCCGAGTACATGGCCGCCCTGCTCACCTCGGTCGGCGACGACAAGGACAAGGCCGCGATCTACCTTGCCGACGCCCGCAAGAACGGCGTCCGGGTCCTCCAGCCCGACGTGAACGAGTCCGTCGCCGAGTTCACCGCCGTCGGCGACGACGTACGGTTCGGGCTGCGGTCCGTACGCAACGTCGGCGACAACGTCATCGAGGCCATCGTCGACGCCCGCCGCCGGAAAGGGAAATTCGCTTCCTTCTCCGACTTCCTCGACAAGGCCGACCTGCCCGCACTGAACAAACGAGCTGTGGAGTCCCTGATCAAGGCCGGCACCTTCGACTCCCTGGAGCATTCCCGCAAGGGCCTCACCGCCATCCACGAGGACGCCATCGACGCGATCATCCCCGTGAAGAAAGCGGCAAGCTTCGGACAAGACGATCTCTTCGCCAACCTGGGCGGCGAAGGAAGCGGCGAACCGGCCTTCGGCCTCGACTTCCCCATCGACGACTCGGAGTGGCCCCGCAGACAGCTCCTGGCGACCGAACGCGAAATGCTCGGCCTCTACGTCTCAGCCCACCCGCTGGACGGCGCAGAGCACATCCTCTCCGGCGCACGGGACTGCTCCATCGCCGAACTGCTCGCCTCCGGCCGCACCACCGGGGATGTGCAGCTCTCCGGACTGATCACCGGCATCCAGCTCAAGATGACCAAACAGGGCAACGCCTGGGCCATCGTGAACCTCGCGGACCGTGATGCCGGCATCGAAGTCCTCTTCTTCCCCGCCGCCTACCAGCTCGTGCAGCACGCACTGGCCGAAGACAACGTCATTGCCGTCAAGGGCAGGATTGAAGACCGGGACGGAACTGTGAACGTCTTCGGCAGAGAACTCGCGGTACTGGACGTGTCCTCCGCCGAGCACGGCGGGAAACCCCCCGTGCGGCTTGCGCTCCCCGCCCACCGGATCACCGAACAGTCCGTCAGAGAACTGAAGCGCATCCTTGCGGACCACCCAGGCGACAGCCCGGTCCACCTCAGCGTCCGCGGCGCACGCAAGACGATCGTGTACGCCCTGCAAGCCAAAGTGGACGCCACCACCGTCGCATCCGATGTGAAGGGCACGTTCGGAGCTGACGCGTGGGCAGGCTTGGCATGATGCCGGGGACCGGCGAGACTGCCGTTGTCGAACTGCGGCCCTCCGGGACGACGCCTCGCCTCCTTGCCCACACTGCGATACGCCGGTGCTGCTGGTGGCTCGCTACGGGTCTCCTTGTCCGGCTCAGCCATGGAACGTATGCCGACCGGTTCGGCAGCGGACCGCGTCGGACACGGAGGGGGCGCGACGTTCACGAGTCCGGGACCGAGTGCGACGAACCGTACCCCGTACCCACGCCATACTGGGCCGCGGCGGGAACAGAGAGGCGGAACGGTGATCCAACAGCACACGGAGTACGACGTCTTGGTGGTCGGAGGCAGCGGGGTGGACACCATTGTCCGCGTCGACTCCCTGCCGGTACCGCTCGCCGACTCGGTCCATGTCGGGCCGATCGAGGAGTGGCCCGGCCACACCGGAGGGAATGTGGCCCTCGGTGCCCGGGCGCTCGGCCTGAAGGTCGCGCTGCTCGACTGCATCGGCGACGACTTGACGGGCGCGCAGGTGCGCCGGCGGCTGGCCGAGGGGGACGTGGAGTTCGCCCCGCTGATCTCGGCGGCGGGCACCCGCCGCGCGGTCAACCTGGTGGACGCGACCGGACGCCGGATGTCCTTCTACGATGCCCGCGACCCGGCCGATCTGCGGATGCCCCGGGACTTCTACCTTCCCCGGCTGCGGCGCACCCGCCACGTCCACCTCTCCATCATGAATTTCGCGCGCTTCCTCTACGGGGACATCGAGGATCTCGGTGTCCCCGTCTCCACGGATCTGCACGACTGGGACGGACTCGCCGACCACCACCGGGAGTTCGCGCTCCGCTCCGACCTCGTCTTCCTCAGTGCGGCGGGCGCGGGCCAGGACGCCACCGCCCTGATGCGGGAGATCCTCCGCGAGGGCCGCGCGGACACCGTCGTCGTCACGGCGGGCGCAGACGGCTCCTACGTCCTCACCCGGAACGGCGGCTCGGTCCCGCACCACATTCCGGCGACCGTTCCGCCCGCACCAGTGGTGGATTCCAACGGCGCGGGTGATGCCTTCGTCTGCGGCTTCCTCTACGGGAGACTCGCGGGCCGGGACGCCCTGGAATGCGCCCGCCTGGGTGCGGTGGCGGGCGCCCATGCCTGCACGGCTCCGGGTTCCACCGCCCTCATCACCCAGGAGGCCCTCCTGGCGTCGGATCACGTCCGGAGCAGGAGTCAGTAGACCTCCGGGCGGGCCAGGACGCCGCGGGCAGCGACCCACTTCACACGTTGCCCGCGGCGGCAACCGAAACGATGAAGCGGAACGCCTGGGCTCCGGGACTCCGGGCGGCGAAGCCCGGCGCGCGGCCGGCGTCCGCCGGCAGGGCGACGAGGGCGGCTCACGACTCGGCCACCACGATGTAGAACGTCATCGCCGCGAGGAAAGGGCCGCTTGAGAGGTGGTCCAGCCAGCTTCGTGCGCCTTCCTCGGTGAAGTACCCGGCGGCGACGGCGCGCCGTGTGGTGCGTTCCAGTCCGAGGATCTCATCGGCGGCCCGGGCATCTCGGAAGACGGAGGTGACCGGCAGAACCGTGGGCACCGTGAATCCCGCCTCCGCTGACAGCCGGGCGAGCTGCCTGCCGATGCGGGCGTTACGGATGACCTCGTCCGTGACGTACTGGGTGTAGGCGCGCGAAAAACCGCTGTCCGGATGGTCGACGGTGAGGGTGTCCCAGTCGGGTTCACCCATGACGAGCCGTCCGCCGGGCCGCAGCACGCGGCGGATTTCGTGGAGCGCTCGGGCGGGGTCGGCGATGTGTTGCAGTACGCGGTCGGTACGGGCGCGGTCGGCGGTGCTGTCCGGCAGCGGCAGGTCGTGGATATCGCCGCGCCGGACCGTGACGGTGCTCAGGTCGCGGGTGCGGTGCTCGGCGGTGTCGACCGTGGCCTGGTCGTGGTCGACACCGATCACCTCGCCTGCCGCGGTGACGGCCCCGGCGAGCGCGCCGAGATCGGTGCCGGGGCCGCAGCCGAGGTCGAGCACTGTGTGGCCGGGCCGGATTCCGAGTTCGTCGAGCATGCGGCTCTTGTAGGCGCGAGCCAGGTCGGTCGCGGCAAGGCGGTCCAGGTAGACGACGGAGTCGGGGGCGATGGTCTCGAATGCCGATGACGTCATGGGGCCAGTCAATCAGTCACCGGCAGTCGGAGCGACAGGCGCCAGAAGGGATGCGCGTACGGTTTCGGCCAGCGCCACCGGGTCGCCCGTGGGCTTCACCGGGTAGCTCTTGAGCTCCAGGTTCCAGGCGTTGTCCCGCTCGAACCAGTCGATCGCGGCGGGCGGCTGCCCGGTGACCAGGGCCGTGTCGAGGGAGTCCAAGTACAGCGTCCAGCGCTTGGCATAGAAGTCGGAGACGAGGCCCGACCATTCGCGGTTCGCGTAGTCGCGCAGCCCGCCGGACTCGCTGCCGGACCGATGGCCCCAGGTGGTGAGGACCGAGCGGGCGTCGAATTCCGCGGCGGACCGCTCGGCATCGGTGCCGCCCCAGGACTTGGCGTCTTTGAGCCAGGGCCCGAGCATGAACCGGCGATCGGTGGCCAGCAGCCGGTCGAGCAGGGCGAGGTCCTGCTTCCACTCCGTGGTTCGCTGCCGGTACAGGGCGAGGTCCTTTCCCTCGTACGCGGACTTGATCTGCGGTAGCAGCGTACGGCTGCGGTTGGCCAGGGCCTGTCGGGCCACATCCACCACATCGAAGCGGTACGCATCCGACTTCCGCAGATCGGGGGCGACTTGGAGCAGCTCTGTGAGTGCCTGCTGCACCGTCGACGCGTCGTATCGCATGGACGACGGGCTCCAGCTGGCCGCTGTGCCGACGGTCAGCCCGGGGCGTGCGGTGAAGAGGCTGTCCTGGGACTCGCTCCAGGTGCCGGACGGCGTGCTGTAGGGGCCGGTCCGGAGCAGTTCCCACGCCTTGGCGGCGTGCGGGTCGGTGCCGCCGTAACGGCGTTCGGCGTAGTCGGCGAACCAGGCCGAGTGGTCCAACGGCACGGTGCGCCAGGCGAGTTCGGTGAAGAGTTCGTACGCGACAGGGTTGCCGCCGGTGCCTTCCGGCAGGTACGCGATTCCCTGGAGCGCGCTGTTCGGCTTCTTACGCCACTCGTTGAACCGGGCTGTCCAGACAGCGGTGTTGGCCCCGATCGTGGTGTGGCCGCCGAAGTTGGGGATGGTCCCGAAGGCATAGGGGGCGCCGTGCCAGGCGGCCTCGCGGTCCAGGCCGTTGTAGCGGTCTGCGAGTCCGTCGACGATGAAGAGCCTGCTCTTGTCGACCGCGTCGATGAGCTGCGTGGAGGGGTTGTTCTGCCAGCCGAGCAGGACCCAGGTGGCACCCGGGTGCGCGGTCTGCAGGGCATTCATGACCGCCTTGGCCGCGTCCCCGATGGGCACGTCGCCCGGCCTGCCGCCTTCGTGCAGCAGATCCATCTTGTACATGGCGGAGTCGCCGAACAGCTTGCGCTGGTGACGATAGAAGGCCTCCGCGACCTTCGGGAACATCTCGCTGCGCGGGTCCAGCCAGTCCGGCCGTTCGAAACCGACCCAGCCGCCCTGCGGGACCACGGGGCCGGTGGGGTTGCGGTCCGTGAACCCGGGCGGAACCGTGCCGTAATAACCCGGCAGGACCGGCGTCATGCCGAGTCGGCGCAGCCGGTCGGCGATCCTGCGGCCGAGCGCGGCGCGCTGATCCAGCAGCTTCTCGGTGACCGGGCCGCCGAACCCGGACATGTTCTGCATCAGCCACCACGGCTGGTGCGCCGGGCCCGGAATCCAGGACGTGAGCTCCTTCTTCGCGTACCCGAACTCCTGGAAGGTGTCGTAGTACACGGCGTCCGCGCCCATCTGTACGAACACCTCGTTGACCCCGTGCAGCGCGAGGACATCGATCTGCTTCTCGTACGAAGCCCAGTTCCGGTACGCGCCGGAGTAGCCGTCGTCCGTGTCGTTGAGGGCGAACCGGTGCGGTACCGAGGCGTCCTGGCGGACCGTGCCGACGGGTGCCGGGAGCTTCTTCGGGAGCTTCGACGTGCTGTCGCCCGGCCAGCCGATGTCCACCTCGGCCGTGTACTTGAGGTACCAGTTGACGCCGCTGAGGAGCACGGCGGGGCTGGTGCCCTGGATGCGCACATGACCCGTGGTCCCGGAGACGGCGAAGTAGTCACCGGATGCGGGACGGCTCACCGGCACGAGGTCGAACTGCCCGGCGTGTCGGGGGAGGAGGCGGCGCAGTGCTGCCTCCGCCGGTCCGGCGGCGAAGGCGGGCCTGTCGCTGGGGGCGGCTTCTGCGGGAGCGGCAGGAGTGCTCAGCACCGTGGCCAGCACAGCGAGGGCGGCAGTGCAGGCGACGATCCAGGATCTGAGGCTTCTCAAGGTTTGACCTCGTCCGATGAAGGGATGCGGGGGCTTGCCGAGGACATGGTGCGGACGCGCATCAGACTTACTAACGGAGCATTCGTTAATATGAGCGGGGTGTGCCGCGGTCGTCAAGAGCGCCGACAGCCCGGGTTCTCGAAGCGCTGGGTACAGTGCCGACAGCACGGTCGGGCAAGGGAGTTGACGCACATGCCAGTCCGGAAAGCAGCGGCCACCGGGCCGCACGTCCTGCGCCGGATGAATGTAGCCGCGGTGCTGGCCGCACTGCGGGAGGGGGACACCCCCACCGCCCGCGTCACCGACCTCGCATCGCTCACGGGACTGTCACGGCCCGCGGTGACCAGGGCCCTGACCGAGCTGAGGGACTGCGGCCTGGTGGAGTTCACCGCGGGTGCCGGACCGCAGCAGCTCGGCCGTCCCGCCCAGTACGCCAGGTTCCGTGCCGAGTCGGGACATGTCGCCGGGGTCGACATCGGTCCGCACAAGGTGCTGGTGGTGATCGCGGACCTGGCAGGTCAGGTGCTGGCCACCCATCGTGCGGCCGTGGACAGGGGAGTGGCCGGGCCACAGCTCTTCGCCACCGTCCGCGCCGCACTGACGGCGGCAGTGGCCGAGGCGGGCGTGCCGTTGTCGAGCCTGTGGGCGGTGAGTGCGGGCACTCCGGGCATCGTCGACCGCGAGCGGGGCGAGGTGCTGCTCGCTCCCAGCATTCCCGACTGGGCCGGGCTGCCCGCCGTTTCGCTGCTGCGCGACTGGCTGCACTGCCCGGTGTCCATCGACAACGACGTCAACCTCGCGGTGCTCGCCGAGCGTTGGCGCGGAGCCGCGGTCCCCGCCGGAGCGGGCAGTGGCGTCGACGCCGGTGTGGGTACCGACTGCCTGGTCTTCGTTCAGTGGGGGCGGCGTATCGGCACCGGCATCGTCATCAACGGCAGGCCCTACCGGGGCAATTCGGCCGCCGCCGGTGAGCTGGGCTTCGTCGACCTCGTCGGTGATCCCGACACCCGTCCCGGACCGCGCCCGGCCGACGGCATGGGGCCGTTCGAGCGGCTGGTCGGCGCCGAGGCCATTCACCGGCTGGCCCTGGAGGCCGGCGCTCCCGTGGGCGACGCCCATGACATCGCACCGCTCTTCGCGGCGGTGGAAGCGGGCGACCGGGCCGCCGTCGAGGTGGTGGAGCGCGTGGCCGCCCGGTTCGCCCGAGGACTCGCCGTACTTCTCCTCGTCCTCGATCCGGGCAGGGTCGTCATCGGCGGTGGGGTGTCGCGAGCGGGGGACACCCTGCTGGGCCCCGTGCGCAGGCATCTGCGATCGCACACCCTGGTGCCGGTCGAGCTGAACGCATCGGTGCTCGGCGAACGAGCCGTTGCGATGGGTGCGGTGCGCCATGCCCTGGACGTTGCTGAAGAACGCGTGACGACAACACACCAAGGCCACACGTAGCAGCGAGGGGGCGGACCCGTCCCAACAGCCGGTTTCACCCGGACGGTCGGCCTGCGTCACCCCGCTGCTGTCCGGGCGGCGCCATCACTGGCCGACACCGGAAACGCTGAGTCCGTCGTGCCTCTCATGGCGCGCCTGGACTGGCCGCCGCCGGTGCCGCTCGTTGCTGGGAGACCGTGATGGATCTGCACCTGACAGACAAAGTGGCCGTGGTCACCGGCGCCGGCAGGGGCATCGGCCTTGCCGTGACACAGGCGCTCGCCAACGAGGGCGCGCGTATGGTCGCCGCCTCCCGCACCCCACCGAACCCCTGTCCGAGCCGGCGGCGCGCAAAGACGTCCACTTCGTGCAGGTGGACCTCATCGACGGAGGACTGATCACGACCTCGTGACGGAAGTTCCCGGCCCGGTACGAGGGGCCCTGCCCACGACCCTCGACGCGGGATGAGCGTCGAAAATAGCGAGGCTCAGCCACAGAAGAATGCGCTTTTGTGACTCCTCGTGCAGGCCGCAGGATGGCGGAGAACCGGCCTACGGGGGAGGAACCATGTCGTCAGCCATTGAAACGGGTCTGCTGCCCTTCACTTCCGAGATCAGCCCGGAAGGGCTCGCCGTCGGAGGCGTCCTGCTCACCGAACTGGCACAGCGTTTGGGAACACCGCTCTTCGTGTACGACGAGGAGCACCTGCGCCGACGCTGCCGGGAGGCGGTCGCGGCCTTCGGCCAGGACAACGTCGCCTACGCCTCCAAGGCGTTCCTGTGCACGGCCATGGCCCGACTGGCCCATGAGGAGGGGCTGTTGCTCGATGTCGCCTCCGGCGGCGAGCTGCGGGTGGCGCTGCACGCGGGTGTTCCGGCCGGACGGATCGTGCTGCACGGCAACAACAAGGACGAGGCGGAGCTGCGCACGGCCATGTCAGCCGGGGTGCGGCACGTGGTGGTCGACAGCTTCGACGAGATGGACCGCATCGAGCTCCTGCACGCCGAGGAACAACTGCCACCCGCCCGGGTCCAGTTGCGGGTGGCGCCCGGTGTCGCCGCAGGCGCACACGAGGCGATCCGGACCGGTGGCAACGACTCGAAGTTCGGCTTCGGCCTCGTCGGCGGAACCGCCGCGGCCGCCGTGCGGCGGGCCGTCGGCTCCCCGGCCATGATCCTGGAGGGCGTCCACGCGCATGTGGGCTCCCAGGTGCTGGACACGGCGGAGCTCGCGGCAGGAGCCGCGGCCGTCGCACGGTTCGCGGCGGAGACAGGGGTGCACCGGCTCACCGTCGGCGGCGGCCTCGGCGTCGCATACCAGGCGGGGCAGACCGTACCCTCGTTCGCCGACTGGGCGGCCCGGGTGCGCACCGCGGTGCGCGATGCGGGCTGGGGCGGCGACGTGACAGTGGAGCCCGGCCGGTCCATCGCCGCCCGCGCGGGGCTGACCCTGTACCGGGTCGGCACGATCAAGCGGATCGAGGGCGTGCGGACATACGTCAGCGTCGACGGCGGGATGAGCGACAATCTGCGCCCCGCCCTGTACGGCAGTCGCTACGAGGTGTTCCTGCCGCGACGCCCCCGCGCCCCGCGACCGCTGCGGGCACGGCTGGTCGGCAAGCACTGCGAGAGCGGCGACGTGATCGTCGACGACGCCGCCCTGCCGGCCGAGGTCGCGGTGGGTGACCTCCTGGCGACGCCGGTCACGGGCGCATACGGATATGCCATGGCGTCCAACTACAACAAGTTGCCGCGCCCCGCAGTCGTCTTCGTGTCCGATGGCCGTGCCCGCACCGTGGTGCGCCGGGAGACCGAGGAGGACCTGCTGCGCCTGGACGTGGACGAGCCCGCCGTGCTGACGCACTGCGCCGCCCGGAACCTGTCCGTCCGGGCGGGTGCCGGGGCGGCACAGTGCGACGGCACGGCCTAACCTGACCCGATGCTGAACAGTGCCCGACTGCTCGTCCTGCTGGAAATCGCCCGCACCGGCACCATCGTGGCCGCGGCCCAGGCGCTGCATCTGAGCCCGTCCGCCGTCTCGCATCAACTCGCCAGGCTGGAGCAGGAACTCGCGGTGGCCTTGGTGGAACGTCAGCCGCAGAGCCTGCGGCTGACAGCGGCCGGTGCGCGGCTGGCCGAGCACGCACAGGCTGTCGCCGACCTGATGGCCGTCGCGCAGGACGATCTGCGGGCGCACTCCGAAGGCGACGCCGGGGTACTGCGGCTGGGCTTCTTCGCCTCCTCGGGCCTGGAGCTGCTCCCTCGCGCGCTGTCCGCCTTCGCGGCCGAACGGCCCCAGGTCGAGCTGGAGCTGATCCTGGGGCAGCCGCACGAGCTGGTTCCCGATCTCGAGGCGGGCCGGCTGGATGCGGCGGTCGTCTTCGAACATCCGTTGGACCCCTGGTGCCGGCAGGCGGCCGTGGACGTGGAGATGTTCTTCGACGAGCCGCAGCTGGTGGTCCTCCCGTTGCGGCACCGCCTCGGTCGGCGCACCGCCGTCCGGCTCGCCGCTCTGGAGGGGGAGAGCTGGATCGGTACGCACGGTGGCCACACCGGCGAACCGGTCCTGGAACGCGCATGTGCGGCCGAGGGGTTCCGGCCGCGGGTCCGCTGCCGCAGCGATCACTACCAGGTCACGATCAACCTGGCCCGCGCGGGCATGGGTATCGCGCTCGTCCCGGCCCTCGGGCTCGGCGACACCACGGGTGTGCACGTCTGCCGGCTGGACCATCCCCGACTGCACCGGCGGATCGGGGTCGCCACTCGGCCCACCAACCGCAACCCGCTGCTGCGGATCTTCCTCGCGGAGCTGCGGTCGGCCGCCGAGGAGATCCGGTCGCTGCTGGAGATGCAGTGGTCCTGACCGGCGGGGCGTGCCGCTCTCATCCGGCGGCGCGGCGTCGGGCACAGGCCGCGAGGGTGCGGCCGACGTCCCGGATGGCGTGCACCGCGGCCCGCTGCGTGCTGGGGCCCAGCGCCGGGTCCCAGTGTGCCACCACCGCGTACGCCAGCCGGCGCGCACCGACGATGACACCGGCATCGGCGCGGACCCCGGTGTCGGTACCGGTCTTGTTGGCCACCAGAAGCCCGTCGGGCAAGGGGTTCGGGAAGCCGGGGGCGTACGGGTCGTGATCCACCAGGGCGGGGACCAGACCGTGGTCGGAGTTGGCGCGCATCCACTCGAGCAGCCGTGCGGAGGCTGCCGGGGAGCTCATCGTGCCGCGTACCGCATGTGTCACCAGCCGTGCCAGGTCCCGGGCGGTGCCGGTGGCGAAGACGGGCGGCACATCAGGGCCCCGGATGTCACGGACCTTGTCGTGCAGTGTGAGGCGGTCGAGCCCGAGTTCCTCCGCCAGCCGGGCCGTGGACTCGTGCCCCACCAGGCGCAGCAGCGCGTTGGTGGCGGTGTTGTCGCTGACCGAAGCGGTCAGCCAGGCCAGATCCTCGACGGTCCAGCCGCGCCTGCTCATCCGGCGCAGCAGCCCGGTGCCGTCCGCCATGTCCTCGTCCAGGACTTCGACGGGCCGGTCGGCGAGCAGCTCACCGGTGTCCAGTCGGCGTGAGACCTCGGCGAGCAGCAGCAGCTTCGAGGCGGACGCGACCGGCAGCACGATGCGGTCGTGGACCCCCACCGTCTCGCCGCCGTCGATGTCGACGGCGGCGACGGCCAGGGTGAGCGGCAGCGCTGCCGAGCGTCGCGCCGCCGCGGCCACTTGGGCCAGACTCATCGGATCCTCACCACTTCTCCCGCCCGCGCCGCGGTCGGGCAGCCGCCCCTGACCGCGACCCGCCCCGCCACCACGACGGTATCGATGCCTTCGGGGGCCAGCAGCGGTCGGTCGAAGGTGGCGGTGTCACGTACCGACGCCGGGTCGAGGACGACCAGATCGGCGAGGGCGCCGTCGCGGACCACGCCGCGGCCGGTGAGCCCGAACCGCCGGGCCGGCAGACCGGTCATCTTGTGCACCGCGTTCTCCAGCCGGATCAGTTGCTGGTCGCGGCCGTAATGGCCGAGTACGCGGGCGAAACTTCCCGCCCAACGAGGGTGCGGGCGACCGGGTTTGGGGACTCCGTCCGAGCCGATCATCGACAGCGGGCTGGCGAGCACCCGCCGGACGTCGTCCTCGCGCATGGAATGGCTGATGATGGTCACCTCGCCCTGCTCGGCCAGCAGCAGGTCGCACGCGTAGTCGACCGGGTGGACGCCGCGCCCGGCGGCGAGGTCGGCGATGCTGCGTCCCTCGGCCTCCGGGTGCGCCTGCGCGGCGGCCACGGTGATGAGGTCCCAGCCACCGTTGCCCACGGTGTTCTCCCACCCCTTGACGCCCTGAGCGATGTCCGTCCGGATCCGCTCACGCGTATCGGCCCGGCGCAGCCGTTCCAGCAGGGCACCGATGCCGCCCTCGCTCGTCCACGGTGGCAGCATGGCGTGCAGAACGGTGCTGCCCGCGGTGTACGGGTAGACGTCGCACAGCACGTCCACGCCTTCGGCGCGGGCCTGTTCCAGCCGGGGCAGGGTGCGCAGCGTGGCGCCCCAGGCGTGCCGGCCCGCGGTCTTGTGGTGGGAGATCTGCAGCGGGGCGCCGGAGCGCACCGCGATCTCCAGGGCTTCTTCCAGGGCGGTCTCCACCTGTGACATCTCGTCGCGCAGATGGGTGACGTAGGGCTTGCCATGACGCGCGGCGACTCCGGCCAGCGCGACGATCTCCTCGGTGTCGGCGTAGGTGCCCGGCGGGTAGATCAGCCCCGTGGACAGGCCGGCCGCACCCTGGCCGAGCGCCTGGTCGAGCAGCGCGCACATGGTGTCCAGCTCGTCGGGCCGGGGCGGGCGGGCCTCGAAGCCCATCACCCCTGCGCGCAGCGTGCCGTGGCCGACCAACGAGGCGATGTGGGTGCGGCGCAGGGCAGGGTCCTGTCCGGTGGCGAATGCGTCGAAGTCCACGGCGGGCCGTACAGGTCCGAGCCCGAACGTCACTCTGAGATGCTCGGCGAGTGAAGGCAGCCGTTCCGGCAGCGAAGGGAACAGGCTCGTCCCGCAGTTGCCGCAGATCTCCGTGGTGACGCCCTGCAGCAGTGGTGCGAGGCGAAGGTCGTCGACCGGCTCCGCGGTGCCGTCGGCGCCGTGGGGTGCCGCGAGGGCGTCGGAGTGCGTGTGCACATCGATGAAGCCGGGCGCGATGACCTGACCGGTCACATTCAGAGTCTCTGCCGCCGCGGCCGGGGTGCCGGCGGGAAGCACGGCGATCCGTCGGTCCACCACCGCGATGTCCGCGTCCCTGGCAGGTGCGCCGGTTCCGTCGACGAGTGTGCCGCCGCGCAGCAGAAGATCCAGTGGGCGGCCCATCACAGCACCGTCGACAGGAAGGCCCGCGTGCGCTCGTGCCGCGGTTCGGTGAACACAAGCTCCGGGCTCCCGGCTTCGACGACGGCACCCTGATCCATGAACAGGACACGGTCGGCGACCTCGCGGGCGAAGCCCATTTCGTGAGTGACCACGACCATCGTCATACCGCTGCGGGCCAGGTCTCGCATGACGCCCAGGACCTCGCCGACGAGCTCGGGATCGAGAGCGGAGGTGGGTTCGTCGAAGAGCATGAGTGCCGGCTCCATGGCCAGTGCCCGGGCGATCGCCACGCGCTGCTGCTGCCCGCCGGACAACTGCCCCGGGTAGTGGTCCGCCCGGTCCGCGAGACCGACGTGATCCAGCAGCTCCCGGGCCTGCTTCTCGGCCTGCGCACGGGAGAGGCCCTTGACGGCGACCGGCCCCTCCATCACGTTCTGCACCGCTGTGCGGTGCGGGAACAGGTGGAACCGCTGGAACACCATGCCGATCCGCTCCCGCTGCCGTCGGATGTCACGCGGGCGCCGCTCGCGCAGGACACGCCCGGACGGGCCGTGCTGCTCGTAGCCGATCAGCTCACCGTCCATCCACACCCGTCCCGCGTCGATCTGCTCGAGGTGATTGAAGCAGCGCAGCAGCGTCGACTTCCCGGACCCGGAAGGGCCTATGACACACAGCACCTCACCGCTGCGGACATCGAGATCGATGCCCTTCAGCACCTCGGTGTCACCGAATCGTTTACGGACCCCACGGGCCCTGAGGATCACCTCGTTCATGCCGCTGCCTCCTTCCTGTCACGCCCGGGTACGAGATTCGCCAGGACCCTGCGACGCAACGGTGGGGCGGCGCCCGGGCTGTAGCGGCG
The DNA here is from genome assembly GCF_036002945.1 of Streptomyces sp. NBC_01224. Classification (NCBI taxonomy): domain Bacteria; kingdom Bacillati; phylum Actinomycetota; class Actinomycetes; order Kitasatosporales; family Streptomycetaceae; genus Streptomyces; species Streptomyces sp. NBC_01224. The sequence goes on from NZ_CP108529.1 coordinate 8,393,337, forward strand.
TTCGACGGCATGCTGGCCGATGCTCGCGATCGTGGTGAGCACCAGGTACCAGAGGGAAGCCACCAGCAGCAGCGCCACCACCTCGAAATTGGCGAGGTAGAGGTGCTGGGAGACGGTCATCAGATCGGCGCCCGCGATGACCGAGACCAGCGAGGTCGTCTTGAGCATGGAGATGAACTGGTTGCCGAACGGCGGGATGATGACTCTCATCGCCTGCGGAAGGATGATCCGGGACAGGATCTGACGGTTCGACATGCCGATGGACGCACCCGCCTCGCGCTGGCCGGGGTCCACGCTCTGAATGCCGGCCCGCACGATCTCGGCCATGTAGGCGCCCTCGTTGATGGAGAGGCCGAGCAGGGCCGCCACGAAGCCGGTGATGACCTGGTTGGACTGCCAGCTGATGAGTTTCGGGCCGTCGAACGGGACACCGATGCTGATCACCGGGAAGAGCAGGGCCAGGTTGAACCAGAAGATGAGCTGGACCAGCAGCGGGGTGCCCCGGAAGAACCAGGTGTAGGCACCGGCGGTGAGACGCAGGACCGGGCTGTCGGAGAGCTGCATCACCGCGACGAGTACCCCGATGGCGATGCCGAGAGCCATCGAGACGAGCGTGAGCTGAATGGTCACCCCGAGACCCTTGAGGATCACGCCGTCGAACTGGTACTTGGCGACGATGTCCCAGTGCAGGTTGGGATTGACGATGACGGTGTAGGCGAGCCACACCGCGAACAGTGCGGCGGCGAGGACCGCCAGCCAGCGCCCGGGACGGGGGCGCCGGGTCACCTGGAGGGAGAGGTCCTCCTCCGGCGTTGTCGCATTCGTTGTGGCGGCTGCCGGTGCCGCACCGAGGGCGGCGCCGGGCATTTTCCGGTGGCTCATGTCCGCACTCACTGCCCGTCGTTCACGGTGGCCTCGGGCACGGCGCTGCCGCCGACTCCCCAGGTGTCGAGGATCTTCTTGTAATCGCCGTTGTCGATCAGTTCCTGCAGGGCCTTGTGGACGGCATCGCGCAACCCGCCCTGGCTCTTCGCGGCCGCGATGCCCCAGGGGGCGGTGCCGTACTGTGTCGGCAGAACCTCGTAAGCGCTGCTCTTCTTTGTGAACATCCTGGCGACGGGATAGTCGACGATGGTCGCGACTGCGCGTCCGCTGTCCAGCTGCAGCAGCCCGGTCGGCGCGTCCTCGCTCTGCGAGATCCGCATCTTCTCCTTGCACCTGGCGTTCTGTTCTTCGCCGATGTGGAGGTTCGAGCTGCCCTTGGCGAGGACGACGGTCTTTCCGCACAGGTCCGTGAGGGACTTGATGCCCTGCGGGTTGCCCTTCTTCGTCATGATGACGCCGCCGGTGCGGAAGTAGTCGACGAAGTCGACCGCCCGGCGCCGCTGGGCACTGTCCGTCATGGACGACATGACCAGGTCGAAGCGTCCGGACTCCAGGCCGGGGATCAGCCCGTCGAAGGCGGCATTGGTGAGTTCGAGCTTCAGCTTGAGCCGCTCGGCGATGGCCTCGGCCAGGTCGGGGTCGACACCTGTGAGCCGGGTGGTCCCGGGCTCGTACATCTCCATCGGCGGGTATCCCACCGCGGTGGCCACCCGGAGCACACCCTTCTGCCGGTACTGCGCGGGGAGCAGCTCGGCTGCGGTCCGGCCGGCGGCGGCCTGCGAGGAACTGCCGGACGGGGTGTCACCCTGGCCGGAGCGGCCACACGCGGTGGCCGCGAGAGCCACTACTGCCAGGGCTGCCAGACAGCGCAGAGAACGGGGACGATTCATCGGATTTCTCCCTCACGGGGTGGCGGTGCGCCGATGCTGGCAGTCGCGCCCGGGTGAATGGAAGATGATGAAGCTATTCATGCCTGACCATCGAAATCCGTACGGGTCCGAATCTCTGTGGACGAGGACCCCGAACGGGAACGCGGCAACGCATGCGATAACCACTCGGCCGGCGTGCACTGCTGCTCGGCACCGGTGGACTGCTCACGGGATCCACGGGCTGCTCGGCAACCTCCCGGAGTGCGGCCGGCCCGTCCGAGTCGGTATCCCCGACGTCCCTGTCTCCGTCTCCGCTCGCGTCCTTGCCCGCGACCACGGCCTGGCGCCCCGCCCGCGCCGACGTGGACCCCACCGTGAAGCTGCGCGCCGTACAGGTGGTGGAGGCGATCGGTGAGTGGCCCACCGGGCAGGGCGGTGCGGCGGCAGCGAAGAGACGGGTGGCCGCGCCGTCGCTGGTGAAGTGGGCGCATCCGTCCGACCGTCCTACGGGCCCTGCTGCGACTGGCCGGTACGTACCGGATGGATGTCTCCGTGTTCCGCTCCGGGCCTTCGACGTATGGCGGATCGACGGGCACACGGTCGTCGATCCGGCCACTCCGCGCCGGTTGACCGAGTCCTTCATCCGGGATGCGGCGGCGGCCGGCTCGTACAACGTCGGCGAACCGGTCCAGCTCTCCGGGGACGCGACGGCGAATCAGTTCTTCACCGACACCCATCACGACGATGTGCACGTGGGATTCACGCGCTGATGACGCCCGCGATGCGGCTCAGGCGCGCTGGTCGAGACCGGCGCTGAGCGGTGGCTGCGGGGCGTCGAGCAGCGAGGTGTCCACCTCGCCGACGCCCCAGCCGTACGCCAGCTTGTGCACTTCCAGTACGAAGAACGAGTCGGTCGAGACGACTCCGTCGATGTGATGCAGCCTGCGGTTCATCAGGTCGGTGAAGTGATCGGTGTCCCGGCAGATCACTTCCGCCATCACGTCGTAGGTACCCGCAGTCATGATGACGTAGGAGGTCTCGGGCAACTCCCTCAGCCGTCGGCAGACCTCCTGGGCGCTGCCCGGCCTGACCCGGATGCCGACCATGGCGAACCGGTCGAAGCCGATGGTCAGCGGGTTGGCGATACCGACGATCTGGAGGGTGCCGTTCTCCTCCATGCGCTGAACGCGGTAACGCACGGAGGAGGCCGGAATGTCCAGTTCCTCGGCGATCTGGCTGTACGGGCGGCGGCCGTCCGCTTGAAGTGCGGCGATGATCTGACGGTCGGTGTCGTCCAGGGGGCTGCCACCCAGCGTGCTCATGCTGTGCTCCGGCTCTCATGTACGGCCCGCCACGGTGTGCGGGCCTGGATCTTCGGTCGTACGGGCCTATCCTGCCCGGCTCAGGAGTCGAAGCCGAGGCCGAGCCGGTCCAGGGCGCGCAGCCACAGGTTGCGGTGGCCGTACGTGTCCTCACGGGCCATGGACCACCGGGTGGCCTCGACGCCGAGATAGCGGACCGGCTCCGGGGGGAAGGGCACCGGGGGGCGGCGGATCATGGCGGGCCGGAGCCGTTCCGTGCGCCGGCCGGAGAGCAGGTCGAGCATCACCTGGGCGCCGTAGCGGGTGGCGCCGACGCCGAGTCCGGTGAAGCCGAGGGCGTAGGAGATCCGGCCGCGCGCGGCGGTGCCCGCGAACATGCAGAAGCGGGTGGTGGAGTCGATGACGCCGCCCCACGAGTGCGAGAAGCGGACGCCGGCGAGGGCGGGGAAGGCTTCGGCGAACTGGGCGGCGAGAATGTCGAAGGTGGCGGGGCGCTGGGTGAGACGCTCCTCGACCCGGTTGCCGTAGTGATAGATGGCGTCGTAACCGCCGAACAGGATGCGGTTGTCGTCGGTCTTGCGGAGGTAGTGGAACTGATTGCCCGCGTCGGTGATTCCGTGCTCGCCGATCCAGCCGATGGCGGCGAGCTGCTCATTGCTCAGGGGTTCGGTGGTCAGCGCGTAGTCGTAGACCGGAATCATGGTGAGCGAGAGGCGTTTGAGCAGGGGCCGGTAGACGTTGGTGGCGAGGGCGACCTGCCGGGCACCGACCGCGGCGTAGGGGGTGGTGAGGCGGACCCGGCCGGCATGACGGGTGGCCAGGGCGGTGACTTCGGTGTGCTCGGCGATGCGGACTCCGAGGTCGAGGCAGGCGGTGCGCAGGCCCCAGACGAGGCGGGCGGGGTCGAGGAGTGCGTAGTCGGGGGACCACAGGCCGGCTGTCCAGAGGGGGGAGTCGACGTAGCTCCGCAGTTCGTCACGGTCCAGCAGCCTGGTCTGTTCGCCGTACCGGCGGGCGAGCGCATGGGCGCCCTTGAGTCCTTCGGCCTGCCAGGGGGTGGCGGCGGTGGTGACCTTGCCGCTGCGTATGAACCCGCAGTCGATGTCATGGGTGTCCAGGTCGCGCCGGAAGGCGTCGAAGTTCTCCATGCCCAGGCGGTGCAGCAGCCGGGACTCGGTGGGCCAGCGGTCGGCGCCGTTGGCGAGACCGTGGGTGATGCTGGGGGAGCAGAAACCGCCGTTCCGGCCGCTGGCCGCGTGGCCGCAGGTGCTCTGTTCGAGGACGAGGACGTCTCGTTCGGGGCGGGCGCGTTTGGCGAGCAGGGCGGTCCACAGCCCGGTGTAACCGCCGCCGACGACGGCGAGATCGCAGGTGGTGTCGGCGGTCAGCCGGGGCAGCGGTGTGGGGTGCTCGGGCCGGTCCAGCCAGTAGGGGGCGGCCTTCGTGTCGCGCAGTCGGTTGCGGTGGTCGGTGGGGCGGGGGGCTGCGGTGGTCATCTGGCGGGTACCTCGTTACCGGCGTGGTGGGGCAGCGCGGGCCGGGGCCCCCATTCTGGTCGGGGGCCCCGGTCGGCGGACGGTGGAGTGGGCGCGGGGCGGTCAGAGACTGATGACGCCGGTACGGGTGTCGGTCATGTCCATGAGCGTCCACTTGCCGCCGATGCGGCCCCAGCCGGTGGAGCGGCTGCCGGCGCCGCCGAAGGGCATGTTGATGTCCCACCAGTTGTTGCTCTCGTTCACGACGACCTGGCCGACGGCCATTTCCTCGATGAAGCGGAAGGCGGAGGTCATGCTGCGGGTGAAGACGGCGCCCTGGAGGCCCAGTTTGTCGTCGTTGGCAATGCGCAACAGGTCGTCCTCGTCCCGCCCGGTGATGATCGGGACGACCGGGCCGAAGGACTCCTCGCGGGACAGCAGGCTGTCCTCGGGCACCCCGTCCACCACGGTGAACTCGTAGTAGAGGTCCGTGGGGTGTCCTGAAGCGCGCTTGCCGCCGAGCAGGATGCGCGCGCCGCGCTCGCGCGCGTCGGCCATGTGACGGTCCATCTTGGCCGCGACGCCCTCGTTGTTGAGGGGGCCGAGAACCGTCTTGGGGTCGAACGGGTCGCCGAGGGTGATGCGCTGGGCCTCGCGCAGCACGGCCTCGACGAACTCGTCGTGGATGTCGGCGTGCACGATGACGCGTTCGGTGGCGCAGCAGACCTGTCCGGCGCACGGGTAGGCGCCGTCGACGGCGGCCTTGGCAGCGGCCTCGACATCGGCGTCCGCGAGGACGACGAGCGGGCCGTTGCCCGAGCACTCCATGATGGAGCGCTTGAGGCCGGCGGCGGACTGGATCTTCGCCCCGGTCGCGGTGGAGCCGATGAAGCCGATCGCGTGGATGCCCTCGTGGCGTACCAGCGCATCGCCGGTGTCACCCTCGCCGGGCACGATGTTGACGAGGCCGTCGGACAGTCCGGCGGCGACGAACGCCTCCATCGCCTTGAGAACGGTGAGCGGGGTGTTGGCAGGCGGCTTGACGACATGGGCGTTGCCGGTGGCGAGTCCGGGGGCGACGAACTCCGCGAGCATCAGCAGCGGGAAGTTCCACGGCGTGATGATGCCCCAAGTGCCCACCGGGCGCTGGAAGGTGAACATCCGCTTGGTGTTGTCGGTGGAGGGCAGCGTCTCGCCGTGCAGCCGTACAGCGTCCTCGGCGTGCAGGTGGAAGAGCTTGGCCGCCTCCTCGATGTCAGCGACGGACTCGGCGAGCGGCTTGCCCTGCTCCAGGGACTGGAGGCGGGCGAGTTCGTCCACGCGCTTGCCGAGTTCCGTACCGATGCGGTGACAGAGCTCGGCGCGGGTCCACACATTGGTCGCGGCCCAGGCCGGCTGGGCCGCGTTCGCGGCACGCACGGCCGTGTCGACGTCGGCGGCCGCGGGCAGCGGGAAGGTGCCCACGAGTTCGCCCGTCGCGGGGCTGATGACCTCGTGGGTGGTCCCGGATGTGCCGTCGGTGTAGGCGCCGTTGATGAAGAGCTGGTGCCGGTCGGCGGTCGGGGTGGTCATGCGTTGGCCTCTCTGTCCTGTTCCTGACCGGGAACGGGCGCGTCGGCTCTGGGCCGCGCCGGCCCGGGTCGGGTGCGAAGCGATGACTGGAGACTTGCTGAGCAATCAGGAACTGTCAAGACTGCTGAATCAGCAAAACTCAAAGTCGATCATTGCTTGTTCGTGAGTATTGACAGGTGTTTTTCGCTTCATCTATAACCGGGCCCCAACGACTCTCCTGTCTGCGCCCACCCTGAGGGGAAGCCCATGTCATCCCAGCCAAAGACCCCAGCCCCACCCTCGCCGGACCCTTCGGACTCCTCGGGAGCGGCGGGTGCTTCCACCCCGGCACTGCCGAAGAAGATGAGCTGGTTCGACGGATTCGCGATGTCGCTGACCATGCCGGCGGCACTCATCGCCTCGCTCGGCGCCTCCATCGGCGGCCTCGGCGCCTGGGGTGCGATCGCCTTGTGGGCGGCCTCGATGGTGCTGGCCACCGCGACCAACTGGATCTACACCGAACTGGCCGCGATGTTCCCCGACTCCTCCGGCGGGATCGCGCACTACGCGACCGAGGGCTGGAAGAAGCGGGCGCCCGTGGTGGGCCCGATCGCGAGCATCGGCTACTGGTTCCCCTGGACGACGGCCCTCGCCGTCTACTCCGGGCTCATCGGCTCCTTCGTCCAGGCCCAGTGGTTCCCCGGCCAGGACTGGAGCCTGGAGTTCGGGCCGCTGAAGGTGGACTTCCCCATAGCGGTGGGCCTGCTCGTGATGCTGCTGCTGTTCGGCGCCGCGATGATCGGCCTGCATGTCGCCATGTGGGTCGTCTACGTCACCGGCGGTGCGCTGCTGGTGCCGCTCGCCGTCTTCATTGTCCTGCCGCTGTTCTCCGGTGACTGGAGCGCGCAGGGCCTGCACTGGAATCTGCACGGCGCCGCGGGGTTGCGCGAGGCGCTGGTGTGGCTGTACGTCATGGCGTGGACATCATTCGGTGTGGAGGTGTGCGCGACCTTCGCCCCCGAGTACAAGGACACGGTGCGCGACACCACCCGGGCCCTGCGCGCCGGTGTGCTGTTCTCCCTCGGCGTCTTCATCCTGCTGCCGCTGACCCTGTCGGGGTACGTCGGCGAGAAGGCCATCGGCGAGGAACCCACCACCTTCTTCGTCGGCGCCTTCCAGGACCTGGTGGGCGGCGCCTCCGACCTCATGGTGGTCTTCCTCATCGCCTCGCTGCTGCTCATCATGATCACCGGTCTCGCCGACGGCTCCCGGGTGCTGTACGAGATGGGCAAGGCGGGGCTCACCATCAAACAGGTGGGGGTACTGAACAAGCGCGGGGTGCCGGCCCGGGCACTGCTGGTGGCCCTGGTGCTGAACGTCTTCGTGCTGACGGTGCTTCAGACCCCGCTGGCCATCATCGTCACCGGCAACCTGGGATACATCCTCACCCATGTGCTGGCGGTCTCCGGCTTCGCGCTGCTGCGCAAGGACCGTCCCGACGCCCTGCGGCCCATCCGGCTGCCCCGTTTCTTCGTGCCCCTGGCCTGGACGCTGGCCGGGTTCCTCACCGTGGTGCTGGTTGTGGGTGCGACCGGCTTCTCCATCACCGGATACGGCGGTTACACCGAACTGGGTGTGGCGCTCGCCGTCCTGGTCGCGGCCGTACTGCTGTGGCTGTACCGGATCAAGGTGCAGGACCGGCACGTGACCGACGACCGTACGGTCTGACGACCGGGGCGTACGTACCCGGGCAGGCGCCGGAATCAGGCGGAAAGTGGGCCTGTGGGCAGGGGGCGGGGGGAGCCGCCCGACGAGGAGCTCGGGCCGGTGATGGCGCGCGTGCTCGAGCTGCCCCCGGACGACGTGGGTGCCGCAGGCCGATGTCCTGGGCAGTGCCTCCTCGTGGTCTGCCACGGCGGGTCGGGGACGGTCTTCGGCGCCCTCGCGGCAGGCGTCCCGCTGGCCTGCGTCCCCCTCTTCGCGGACCAGCCCGTGAACGCCCGGCTGGTGACCGAGGCGGGCGCGGGAACAGCTGTCGCCCCGACCGTGGGCCCGGCGGACGAGTCGACGGTGCTCGGCCCCGACGATGTCTCCCGTATCCGGTCGGCCGTCGAACTGGTCCTCAAGGAACCCTCGTACCGGGCGCGGGCCGAGTGCCTGTCCGACGAGATACGGGCCACCGCCACGGGCAGGGAGCTGATCGGCGTCCTCGAACCGCGCTCCTGAGCCACGACATCCGCAGCTCCGCCCATCGGCACGTCCGTACGGTGGGGTTCGGAGCGCCGAGGCGCTGTGGCGGCGTACGCGCGGGCATGGGATAGAGATGGCACGAGTATCCGCACCCGTGATCAAGCTCGTCCGGCGTACGACCGAGCCCGTCGGAGCGCAGACCCTGCGATCCACGGCGGCTTCCGTCATCGCCTACGTCGTGGCGGTGTGGACCCTTCCGCATCCGGCACCGCTGACCGCACCGCTCACCGCACTCCTCGTCGTACAGGTCACGCTCTACGCCACCCTCACCACGGGGATCCGCCGGGTGAACTCCGTCATCGTCGGGGTGCTCATCGCCAGTGCGCTCAGCTCCCTGGTGGGACTCAGCTGGTGGAGCCTCGGACTGACCATCTTCGCCTCGCTGATCATCGGGCGGCTGGTGAGGGTCGACGAGTTCGTACCCGAGGTGGCGATCAGCGCGATGCTCGTACTGGGCGTCTCGCAGGTCGCCTCCACGGCATGGGACCGCGTGCTGGAGACACTGATCGGCGCGGGCGTGGGAATGCTGTTCAACCTGCTCTTCGCGCCACCCGTCTGGGTGCAGTCCGCGGGCGCCTCCATCGACAGTCTGGCCCACGCGATGGGACGTATGTTCCGTGCGATGGGAGAGGACGTGGGCGGTCACGCCTCCGTCCAGCGGGCGGCCGACCGGCTCCACGAAGCCCGTCGGCTGGACCATGACATCGTGGAGGTCGATGCTTCACTGCGGCAGGCCGAGGAAAGCCTCACGCTCAACCCGCGCGTCCGGCAGGGAATGCTGTACCGGGTCGTGCTGCGTACCGGTCTGGACACCCTGGAGATCTGCGCCGTGGTGCTGCGGGTGCTGTCACGCACCCTGACCGACCTGGCCAAGGCCCGCACCGACGAGACGCTGTTCCCCGCCGACGTGGCCGAATCCCTGACGGATCTGTTCGGGCAGATGGCCGGTGCCATCGAGAGCTTCTCGGAGTTGATCACCACTCCGGTCGCGGAGAACGGCGAGGAGGCCGAGGACCGGCTCGCCCGCGCACTCGCCGTCAGCCGTGCGACCAGGGACCGGGTGGCGATCCTGCTCCTCGAAGACGTTCAGGAACATCCCAGACAGTGGCAGTTGCACGGAGCCCTGCTTGCCGAGGTCGACCGGATTCTGGACGAGCTCGACATCGACAAGCGCACGGAACGCCTGGGCAAGGAACTCGACCGGCACTCGGCGCAACTGCACGAACGCCATCCCTGGTTGCGTGCCGTATCGCGCAGGCTGCGAGGCGGCCAGGCCTGAGCGGTGCGGGCGGGTGGCGTCACCCGGAGGCCGGAAGCCGTTCGATGGCGACCATCGCCGCATCGTCGCCCAGGCGGCCGCCGGCGTGGCGGACAAGGTCGGCACAGAGGGATTCCAGCAGGGAGTCCGGGCCCTGGCCGCACCGCAATGCGGCCCGCTCCGGGAGCGGATAGAAGACCCCTGACCGGTCCCGGGACTCGATGACACCGTCCGTGTACAGAAGCAGGGTGTCGCCGACGCCGAAGGCGAACGTCTCCGCCGTGTGTTCGGTGACCAGCAGGTGCGTCAGACCGAGCGGCGGGGCGGGCGCTCGTACTTTGAGCGGGATCGCCTCTCCCGCGCGCAGCAGGAGCGGCGGTGGATGACCGCAGCTGACGAGGTGGAGTTCGGTGGAGGCATCGGGGATGTCGAGCACGGCCGCGGTGACAAAGGACTCCGCAAGGTCGTCGTCCACGCCTTCGTGAACGGTGTGGTTCTCGTTCAGTGCGATGCTCGCCTCCAGATGCGCCACCAGATCGGGCAACTGCGATTCCTGGCGGGAAAGAGCGTGGAAGGCACCCAGGACGCTGGCTGCCTCGCCGATCGCGGACAGTCCCTTACCGCGGACATCGCCGATGATCATGCGGGTTCCGTCGGTGGTGCGGGCGGCAGCGTACAGGTCGCCCCCGATCTGCGCCTCCGCCTCCGCGGCCAGATAGACCGAGGCGATGCGCAGGGGGCCACTGCGCCTGGGCAGCGGCCGCAGCACCACTCGCTGCGCCGCTTCGGCGACCGAACGGAGCTGGGACACCGCCTGCTCGTTCCGTTCTCTCAGATGGGCGAAGAAGGTGACGAAGCCAGAGATGAGAATGAGCGCGATGATCTGGTAGGTGTGATTGAGGTCGTTGATGCTGGTGCGCGCGATGGCCACCAGGGATTGGGCCAGCACGGCGACCGCACCGACGAAAGCGGTCATGCGCGGCCCGGTGAAAGAGGCAGCCACCGCAGGAGCCGCCACCAGGAACGGGCCCATGTGAACATCCGGCGGCGAGATGACGTCAACCACCGTGACGACGGCGATCAGCGCGAACGGCATCGCCACGAGAGCGTTCCTGCGTCTTCGGGTCTTTGGGGACGGCTGCAGGAACCGCCGGGAAGCCATGCTTCCGGGATACCGCACCCGGTCCGCCTCCGCTCCCCGTACAGCTGATCGGCAGGGCACGGCACACTCTCGGCTTCCGTCACTCCGTGTTGCATGTCGTTCACTCCGGCGGTCGCGCGTTTTCACTCCTTTGCTTCGCGCGTCGCGCCGTCCGGGCCGGGCCTGGCAACGCTGAGCCCACCAACCGCTCCTCGACGAAGAGAGAACAGCATGACCATCTCAACCCTCCTCGCCCCGCGGATGTGGATACGCGGGAGGCGCGTGCAGACCGTCGCCGCGGCGCTCGTCGCGGCCGCCCTTGCCGCGGCCGCCGGACCTGCCGCAGCCGATGGCGGTGCCGATCCGCCCGGCGCCAAGCCCACGGTAGTGGTGGTACACGGCGCGTTCGCCGATGCCTCGGGCTGGAACGGCGTGGTGGAACGCCTGCAGCGTGACGGGTACAAGGTCATGGCCCCGGCCAATCCGCTGCGCGGGCTCGCTGGTGACTCGGCGTACATAGCCGGCGTGCTGAAGAGCATCAAGGGCCCGATCGTGCTGGCCGGGCATTCCTACGGCGGTGCGGTGATCAGCAACGCCGCCGCGGGGAACCCGCAAGTGAAGTCGCTGGTGTTCGTGTCCGCGCTCATGCCGGACAAGGGGGAGAGGCTGTCGGACCTGTCCGCGAAGTTCGCGGGAAGCGAGCTGAACGCGGCTCTGAAGCCGGTGCCGTTCCCGGAGGCCGACGGAAAGGAGGGGACTGATCTGTACATCCGGCCCGACAGGTTCCACGACGTCTTCGCGGCGGACGTGCCGTCGGGCACCACGGCCGTGATGGCCGCCACTCAGCGCCCCATCAACGGAGCCGCGTTCATGGACACGGCGGCTGCGGCGGCCTGGAAGACCATTCCGTCCTGGGCGCTGGTGGCCACCCGGGACAAGGCCATCGCCCCGGATCTCGAACGCTTCGAGGCCAAGCGCGCCAATTCGCACACCGTCGAGGTCGACTCCTCCCACGTCGCGATGATGTCGCACCCCGATGTCGTCGCCGATCTCATCCGGCAGGCCGCCGGAGACCGAACACCCGCGAAGTCGCTCATGGCCCCGACGGGCACCAGCACTGTGGTCCTGGCCTGGATCGGCGGACTCGCGGGCGTGACCGTCCTGACAGGCGCGGGCCTGGTGACGGCGGCCCGCAAGCGCCGGGTCACCAATGGCGTTCCCGACAGGGCCTCCTGACACGAATGCACGGATCAGCGAGCACCCGGGAGCAGGCCGGACCCCGGGATCCGCTGCGCCCGTCGCGGCACGGCGCCACCGATAAGAAGCGGTGCGAGGCCCCGTAGAGCCGGATGCCTGCCGTGCCCAGAAGGATATTGCCGCCCACCTCACTGTCGTCGCCGGACCGCAGGACGATCGAGCCCCGGCTTCGGTCCAGCACGGCGTTGTTTTTCACGCCGGCTCCTGCCGAGGGAGCTCCGCTCCGGCCTCGGGCCGAGGCGGAGCTCCTGGGTGTCTACGGCACCAGCAGGGTCTCCGACAGGCGGGGCGACGGCGGTGCCGCGCCGTCCACCGTCGCGGAGTGCAGCGCGGCGTGCTCCTCGCGGGATACGACCGACCGGCCGCCGCGCACTGTCAGCCGGCGTCCCTGAGGGGTTGTCCAGCACACCTCGGCGCAGTCGCCGACCACATCCACCTCGGGATCCGGCACCGGCTCCCCGCCCTGCTCCGTACCGGACGGCACGAGGGAAAGGGTCCCCGCCGCGAACGTGTCGCCCAACGCCGCCCAGTCCAGCTCGACCGGGGTCGCGCTGTCGAAAAGGACGACTTCGATCCGCACCCCGTCAGCGAGCGGGACCAGCCGGGCCGTCGGCGTACGGCCGCCGAAACTGCCCCCGGCCAGGCTGAAGCCCAGCCGCGCCGTCCCCAGGTCGAGGTCGACATCGCCGTCGACCACGGACGCCTCCGCTACGGGCGGCGCACCGATCACGTCCACCACCAGACGCAGCGACCGCGCCCGGAACCGGTCACCCGGCTCGATCATGTCGAGGTGGTGGTGCCGGTCTCCCGCCGGGCAGGCAAAACCCGTCAGCCAGGCCACATGCGGGCCGCTCTGCACGGTGGAGAGCACACCGGACGCGAAGTCGAAGTCCTCCGCCCCGTCGTCCTTCATCAGATGGACGTGCAGATGCCCGGGGGAGCCGTCGGGGCGCACCCAGTGGCCGAACAGTGGGCGGCGCTGCAGCCAGGTGTCCTGGTGGTTCACGCTGCCCAGTGTGGTGACCGCGTCCAGCCAGGTGGTTCCCGTCTCCGGGGAAGGGCTCTCGGCGAAGAGCTCCCGGTGCTCACGCTCACCCTTCAGTGCCAGCAGTCGTGGCAGGGCCCAGTCGGGCATGCGGTAGTCCACACAGGCGTGCACACCGATCGACATCTCCCCCCGGACAGGGCCGATCTCCGGGGTTCCCAGCACACCGCGTACCGCCTTCACCAGGAACGGTGGCACGCCCAGATCGTTGCTGTAGCAGCGGGCCATGGGGCCGGAGAGTTGACGGGTCGGCGGGTGCCAGCGGGCCAGGAAGTGCAGCCAGAGCCGGTCGTGCAGCCGGTTGTTGAGCTCCAGCACCTCCTCGTCCCGGACGTGTTCCCTGATCAGGGTCAGCGTCTGGAACACGACACCCCAGTAGGTCGGGCTGTTGAATTCGGTGAAGCTGCCGGTGCTGTCAATCGCCTCGCACAGCCGCACCATGCGGTCCTTGCCGTAGGCGAACAGCGCCTCGTCGTCGAGGATCCTCCCGGCGGCAAGCGTGACGAACGTACCCATCACGGCGACGTTGGTGTACGCCATGTGGACATTCCGGCGGACGATCGACGCCGCCGCGTGCCGTACCGACTCCCGGAGTTCACGCAGCACCGCGGGTGGCAGACGGTCGCCGTGCCGGGCGTGCACCAGCAGCAGCTGGATACCGAGGAAGTCCGCCCAGTTCCAGTCGGCGGGGTCCATCCTCGCTGCCGGTTCCTCGGCGTAATAGCCCCAGATGCCGTAGGTGGCGCTCTCCGTCAACCGGTCCTGGAGCTCCGCGATCCGCAGGATCACGGAGTGGGCGCGCTCGCCGTCGCCGTCACCGTCCCGTTCGAGCAGGAGCAGCGCGTACTGCAGGGAGTTGCGGGTGGGGTGCGCAGGGCCGCCCTTGATGCGGGTGTGGATGGGGTTGTACGGGGCTTCGACCTGCAGCAGGTTCGCCTCGGAGTCCCAGCAGCGGTCGCCCTCGGAAAGGGCCGCTCGCAGCAGGGCGCGGTCGTACTCGGCGGCCGACCAGGCAGGGTGCACGGGATGTCCTCCAGCTCGCGATCGTCGGACCGACGATCTCCGGCAACGCTTGGGAAACGTTTTCCAGAGGCTAAGTCGATGTCAACGGTCGGGCAAGGGGCATGCGGTGAGAACCCGGGTCAGAAGTCCATCCCGAACCCATTGACGCAGCGATATTGGGCGGTGCAAGGTGACCCCGGCTGGAAAACGCTTTCCAGCCGGTTCCGGTCTGCCCCTGAATGGAGTCCCCGATGAGACCCTCCCTGCGCATCGCCCTGACGGGCGTCACCGCGGGTGCGCTCGTCTGCGTGCTTGCCTCGTGTTCCGGTTCCGGCAGTGACACCGCCGGCGACGGTACGGTGACCATCACCGTTTCCGGGCGCCCGCCGGCCACCGATGCGGCCTCACTCAAGACCTTCGACGCGCGGGTGGCGGAGTTCGAGAAGGCCAACCCCAAGATCAAGATCAAGACGAACGAGTACCAGTACGACCAGCAGAGCTTCCAGACCAAGGTCGGCGGCGGCAGCCTGGAGACGATCGTCCGGGTGCCGCTCACCGAGATGTCGGGCCTGATCAAGCGTAAGCAGATCGCCGACCTCACCGCCGACTTCAAGAGGCTGAAGCACAGCGAGGACTTCAACGAGGTCGCGCTCGGCGCCGCGAAGGGCCTGGACGGCAAGATCTACGGAATACCCACCGAGGAGTATGCGCTCGGACTGGTCTACAACCGGGATCTCTTCAAGAAGGCCGGACTCGACCCCGACCAGCCGCCGGCCACCTGGCCCGAGGTCCGTGCCGCGGCCAAGGCGATCTCCGAGAAGACCGATGCCACCGGCTACGCCCAGATGACCAAGGAGAACACCGGTGGCTGGATGCTCACCGCCATGGCCTACTCATTCGGTGACACCATGCAGGAGGAGTCCGGCGGCAAGTGGGCCAACACCTTCGACCATTCCGACAGCGGCGCCGAGAAGTCCCTGAAGGCGCTCAAGGAGATGCGCTGGACGGATCAGTCGATGGGCAAGAACCAGCTGCGCAACCTCACCGACATGGAGAAGGACTTCTCCGCCGGAAAGATCGGCATGACGATCGCCGGGCCCAGCATCATCGGCCACTACATCCAGCAGTACAAGGGCGACCCGGAGACCATCGGGCTCTCCGCCATCCCCACGGACGGCAGCAGCAAGCGGACCCTGGCCGGCGGCACCATCGCCGTGATCAGCCCCAGGGCCACCCCGCAACAGCGTGAGGCCGCGGCGAAGTTCATCGACTTCTACTACCTCGCTCCCAAGTACGACGTCGCGCTCGGCGAGAAGGACGCGGCGGCCAAGAAGAAGGACGGCGCCGTCATCGGTGCGCCGACCGTCCCGTTCTACAAACCGGCCATCGCCGACCCGGTCCAGGCCGCAATCGACAAGCAGGCCAATGTGCCGGTCGCGCACTTCGCCCCGTACAGCAAGGCACTCGGTGAATACGAGCTGGTCATCGAGCCGCCCGTCGAGGCACAGAACGTCTACAAGGCCCTCGACAGCGCCGTCCAGGCCGTACTGACACGCGAGGACGCCGACCCGGCCGAGCAGCTGAAGAAGGCCGCCTCACAGGTCAAGTCCCAGGTGGAACGGGCGCAGAACTAAGGCGTGTCCGGCACATCAGGCACTGAGCACAGCACGAGGAGAGGCGAGGAGACGTCAATGAGCAGGTCACACGCGCCTGTCGCGCCCGCCGGGAACCGCACCGAGAAGAACCGGACGCAGAAACGCCGTTCCGCCGGCCCCTCCGCGCTCCGGACGCGGACGTCGGACGGGCCGCCGCGCACCGCCTCCCCGCGTCGCGGCGGCCCGGCGGAACGCTTCGTCCACTGGGTCAGGCAAGGAGGTGTCACCACCATCCTGTTCGGCCTGCCCATGGTGCTGTGCTTCGCCTACTTCTCCTGGTGGCCGATCGTCCGGAGCGTGCAGCTCAGCTTCGAGCAGACCAATCTGATCGGCCCCGGCACCTGGGTGGGACTGGACAACTTCCGGCATGTGCTGGAGGACCCGCTGCTGTGGACGGCCGTCAAGAACACCGCACTGTTCGCGGCGCTCGCCCTGCTGATCGGCTTCCCGGTGCCGCTCTTCCTCGCGGTGCTCATCGCCGAACTGCGGCGCGGCAGCACGCTGTTCCGAATCCTCGCCTACCTTCCGGTGGCCATTCCCCCGGTGGTCTCCGTCCTGCTCTGGAAATGGTTCTACGACCCGGACGCCGGCCTGTTCAACCAGCTGCTGGCCCATGTGGGCCTCGGCCCGTACCCCTGGCTCCAGTCCACCGACACCGCGATGCTGTCGATCGTCCTGGAAGCCACCTGGGCCGGCTTCGGCTCCACGGTGATCATCTATCTGGCGGCGCTCGGCTCCGTACCGACCGAACTGTACGAGGCCGCCGAGATCGACGCCGCGGGTATCTGGCGCCGGGTCTGGCACATCACCCTGCCGTCGCTGCGCGGGGTCATCCTGATCATGCTGCTGCTCCAGATCATCGGCACCCTTCAGGTCTTCACCGAACCCTTCGTGATGACGGACGGCGGCCCGGAGGACTCCACCGTCACTGTCCTGATGCTGATCTACAACTACGCCTTCCAGAACGGCGACTACGGAGCCGCGACCGCGCTCAGCGTGCTGCTGGCCCTCGTGCTCGGCGTGCTCTCGGCGATCTATCTGCGGGCGACGAAGAGCTGGAGCAACTGATGGCTGTACAGATCCCCCTTCGCACCCGCCGCAGGAACCGTCCCGAGGAGAGCGGACGCGGACTCATCTCCACCGCCGACCGCCGGCGGACCTCCGTGCGCGTCTCGCTCCGCTCCGTCCAGGGGCTCTCGCTCCTCCTGCTGCTCGCGTTCGGCGCCGCACCCTTCTACTGGACCTTCAAGGGCGCCGTCTCACCGACCCAGGAGCTGCTGCGCGAGCCGCTGGCACCCTGGCCCGACCACGCGCAGTGGGACAACCTCTCCCGCGCCTGGAACGAACTCCAGGTCGGCCACTACCTCTGGAACACCGTGGTCCTGGTCACCGGCTCGGTCGTCGCCCATCTCGTCGTCGCCACCACCGGCGGCTACGTCCTGTCCGTGCTGCGCCCCAAGTGGGCGGCGCCCGTGCGGTGGATGGTGCTCGCCACCCTCTTCATCCCCGGCTCCATCTCCCTGGTGGCGCTCTACCTCACCGTGCTCGATCTGCCGGGCCTCGGAATCTCGCTCGCCAACAGCCCCTGGGGCGTCTGGCTGCCGCACGCCGCGAGCGCCTTCACCGTACTGATCGTGATGAAGTTCTTCGACGGCATCCCGCGCGAACTCTTCGAGGCCGCGAAGGTCGATGGCGCCGGCCCGTTCATCATCTTCCGCCGGATCGTGCTGCCCATGTCGCGGCCGATCCTCGCGGTGGTGACCCTGCTGACGGTCATGAACTCCTGGAAGGACTTCCTCTGGCCGCTGATCGTCATCCCGGACACCGAGAAGCAGCCCATCTCCGCCGCACTGCCGCGCCTCGCGGAAACGGCGGAACAGTCGCTGCTCATCGCCGGGATGCTGCTCGCCATCCTGCCCCCGGTCGTGCTGTTCCTGATCTTCCAGCGGCAGATCGTACGAGGCGGGGGAGGCTTCACCGGCCTCAAGGGATGAGAACCACCCGGGCACACGCGCGGACCCGGTCCGCGCCGGCCGACGGCGGCAGCGGTGCGCGCCGACGGCACACGGGCCGGTGTGCTCCGCCGGGGTACAGCCGACGGAGCACACCACCACCCGGGACCACCCAAGGACGCACCGCGCCGATCCGATCGAGAGGACACCTCGATGGAACAGAACGGCACGATCCGGCCAGGTCCCCTGGCACCGGCCAGAGTAATGGGCCGCTCCAGACGGCCCGCCGCATGGGGCAGCGCCGCCGCCCTGCTCGGCTGCCTGCTGGTGGCAGCACCCCTGCCCGGCACGGCCCCGGCCGCCCACGCGGCCGGTACCCTCACCGTCACCTCGCCCGACCTGCTCTTCATCAAGGGACAGGCGAAGATCACCCTGACCTCCGACGAGGCCTCGGTGGCCTGGAAGGCCATCGACGACCAGGGCCTGACGCTCGCGTCGGGCACCGCACCGGTCTCGGGCGGAACGGCCACCGTAGACGTCACCAAGCTCGGCAGCGGCTACTACACGCTCACGGCGACCGCGGGCGCCACCACCCGTACCGCCGACTTCGGCGTACTGACCGCGCTTGCCGGCCACGAGCAGAAGGACCCCCGCTTCGGCACCGGCATCCACTACGGGTGGAACGACGGCGACGACCAGAAGCTGCTGCGCTCGGTCAAGCTGATGGGCATGCACGGGATACGCTCCGACATCAATTGGAGCGCCATCGAGAAGACTCCCGGCGAGTACACCTGGAGCAACTACTCCACCGACCAGCACATCCCGTACGCCAAGGCGCAGGGGCTGACCGCCCTGCCCATCTCCGGCTACCGGAACGCCAATTACGACAGCAACCGGACACCGGCATCCGACGCGGCGCTGGAGGCCTACGGCAAGTACACCGCCGCCGTCGTGGAGAAGTACCAGCAGTCCACGAAGGAGGTCGAGATCTACAACGAGTACAACTCGACCGGCTTCAACAACGGCACCTGCGGTATCACCGCCGACTGCTACCTCAAGCTGCTCAGGGCGAGCTTCGGCAAGGTGCACGCCAAGGTCCCGGACGCCACCGTCGTCGGCGGCGCCACGGCCGGTCTCACGACCGACTGGCTGAAGCGGCTGTACGCGATCGGCGGCCTGGACTACATGGACGCGCTCAGCGTCCACCAATACGGCTACCCGAACCCGCCCGAGGTGGCCCTGGAGAAACTGCCGCAGGTGCGCGCCGATCTGGACGCGGCAGGTGGCAAGGACTTCCCGCTGTGGATGACCGAGAACGGCTACCCCACCCACAGCGACGGCGTCACCCCCGCGTTGCAGGCCGCCTATGTGCCGCGCGCCCAGATCTTCTCGTTCGCCTCGGGCGTCGACCGCTACTACTGGTACGACCTCGCCAACGACGGCACCGACGCCAACAACAAGGAACACAACTTCGGTGCGTTCAAGCGGCCCACCACCGACGTCAAGGCCTGGCAGCCCAAGCCGTCCGTGGTCACCGAGGGCGTCCTGATCCGCCAGCTCGCGGGCCGTGCGTACGCCGGCCGTGACGACGCCGGTTCCGACGCCGTCCGCTCCTACCGCTTCGGCACCGGCACCGACACCGTCCGGGCGCTGTACACGACCGCGACGACACCCGGAACGGTGGAGCTCTCGGCCAGCGGCCCGGTCACCGTCACGGACCAGTTCGGCCGGGCGAAGACCTACACCCCGGCCGGCGGCAAGGTGCAGCTCGGGGTCGACGGCAAGGTGCTGTACGTCAAGGGCGCGGTGACCGGCGTCAAGTCCGTCGCCGCCCCCGCCTACTCCCTCGAACTCCCCGAGCGCACCAACACGGAGGAGCCCGTCAGGGCGGTACTCGAGGTCGACCGCACGAAGGGGCACCTCCCGGTGCCCTGGCCCGTGCAGTTCCGCGTGGCGGGGGAGACGTACCGCCTGACGGCCAAGCCCGGCCAGGTCACCCGCAAGACCGTCGAGCTGCCCACGTCGGCCCTGACGGGGACGCGCTCGGTGAGCGGCACGGTCGGATTCGGGCCGTTGACCCTCGGCCGCATCACCGATGACACGGAGGTGGTGCCCCCGACCGAGGTCACTTTCGACCCGGTGGTGAAGAAGGCGGCGCCGTTCACCGCCGCACTCCAGGTCACCGTCACCAACAACCGCGCCCGCTCCGCGCTCGACCTCACCAAGCTGGAATGGCAGGTGAACTCCGGCACCACCTATCTGGACCGGGGCACCATCGACGGGCCGATCGAAGTCGGCACCGAGTCCAGCACCTCGTACACCGTGGACGCGCGCAACATCAAGCCGTGGAACCGCTACTGGACTGCCGCCTACATCAGCAGCCCCGACGGCACCAGGACCCCCGTGGGCACCTGGAACGGCTGGGGCGCCGTCCAGCCCGCCGGTACGAACACCACCACACCCATCGACGTGGCCACCCAGGGCTCCCTGTACTACACCGGCGGCTACAACGGCGCGTCCGACCTCTCCGGCACCTTGCGGCCCCAGTACACCGAGACCGGGCTCGTACTCAAGGGCGAGATCACCGACAACGTCCTGGCCCAGCCCGCCACCACCGCCGAGAACATGTGGCAGGGTGACAGCATCCAGTTCGCCGTCACCCCCCAGCTGCCCGGCCGCAGCCGACAGTACGTCGAGGTCGGCGCCTCGCTCGTCGGCGGCAAGCCGCAGGTCTACACCTGGCGGCCGCCGTCCGGCCAGTCCGCAGGCCCGACCCCGGGTGCCACCGCCCAGATCACCCGTGACGGCACCACCACCCACTACACGGTGACGGTGCCGTGGGCCTCGCTCGGCCTCGCCGGCAAGCCGACCGCATCCATCGGACTCGGTGTCGTGGTCAACGACATCGACAACGACGGGCGGGCGCGCGGCTGGTCCGAATGGGGCGCGGCCATCGCCAACAACTCCAAGAGCGCCGCCGGCCTGCGGGCCGTCCAACTGACCGACTGACCCATCCGATGAACTGGCGGGGCCGGGCGCACCTGACAGCACCCGGCCCCGCCGCTCCACGCAACACCGTGAGGAGCCCCGAACCATGGCCCTGTTCGACCTGCCGCTCCACGAACTGCGCGACTACCGGCCGCGGATCGATGAACCGGACGACTTCGACGCCTTCTGGTCGAAGACCCTGGCAGAGACCCGCGCCCACGACCCCGCGGTCTCCTTCGAACCCGTCGAGACCGGGCTGACCGGACTGCGCACCTGGGACACCACGTTCGCGGGCTTCGGCGGCCATCCGGTCAAGGGCTGGTTCAGCGCCCCCGCACGCGCCGAGGGCCCGCTCCCGCTCATCGTGCAGTTCCACGGCTACAACGGCGGCCGCAGTCTCCCGCACTGCTGGGGCATGTGGCCGCTGGCCGGCTTCGCCCACTTCATCATGGACGTACGCGGCCAGGGCAGCGGCGGCAACGTCGGCGACACCCCCGACCCGGTCGGCTCCGGACCCTCCCACGCCGGCTTCATGACTCGCGGCATCGAGGACCCGGAGCGCTACTACTACCGCAGGGTCTACGCCGATGCCGTACGCGCCGTGGAAGCGGCCCGCTCCCATCCGCTCGCCGACCCCGCACGCACGGTCGCACTCGGCGGCAGCCAGGGCGGCGGCATCACCCTCGCGGTCGGCGGACTCGTTCCCGACCTGGCGGCGATCGCCGCCGATGTGCCATTCCTCTGCCACTTCGGACGGGCCGTCACCCTTACCGACGCCAACCCCTACTCGGAGATAGCCCGCTATCTCAAGATGCACCGCGGCAAGGAGGAGACCGTCCTGCGCACCCTTTCGTACTTCGACGGGGTGTCGTTCGCCGCCCGGGGCAGCGCCCCCGCGCTCTTCTCCGTCGCCCTGATGGACCAGACCTGCCCGCCGTCCACGGTCTTCGCCGCCCACAACGCATACCGCGGCGAGAAAGAGATCGAGGTCTACCCGTTCAACGGGCATGAAGGCGGGGCCATGTTCCAGGAGGCCGCTCAGCTCCGCTGGGTACCGAAGGCGCTGGAGAGCGCCGTCTGAGCGTTGCCGGGGTCCGGCCGCGTGGTGTGGATCACGGACAGCGTGTGGACAGCACCTATAAGGTCCATCGGGGCACGTCAAAGCCCCGATGACGCGGCAAGGACAAGGGCGGACAGTGCGGCAGAGAGCCTATGCGCAGGCGATGCGTGTCATCGCCTGCGCGCTGATGGTGTGGCAGGTCTGGATGATGTGGTACATCTCCAGCTACGAGGCGTCAGGCGTGCGATGGGCCTGCGACGCGACCGGGGGCTGCGCCAGCGACCAGTTCGCGTCCATGTCCCCGATGCTCGGAATGGTCTGTGCCGTCGCCCTCGGTCTGCTCTCCGCCCGGTACCTGCACCGCGCGGCACCGGGCGCGATGGTCACACTCTCCGCCGTCGCAGCCGCAGCCGGCTGGTACGACGCGGTGGCGGACGGCCAGGTCGAGTACAGCACCGTCACCAGCTTCCACATCTTCCTTCCGCTCGGCCATTTCTCCGTCTCCCAGTGGCTCACCTTCCTGTGGTCCGCCGCGGGCGTGGGCTGCCTCGTCGCCTGGTGGGGTGCGGCAGTGAGCCTGCGGCGCACCGCGGGACTGCGCAGGCTGTCCCGCCGCTACACCACGGCCGACGCCGTGCTGGAGGGCTGGCGGCCGGTGGGCCGCAAGTACGGTGAGATCACTGTGGTGTTCGACGACAAGGCCGGGGTGCGCCACGAGGTCCCGGCCGTCGTTGAACGCAGCGCCCTGCGACGAGACGTCCTCGCCGTGTACGACGCCGACCGCCCCGGCGACCCCGCTCTCACCCGCGTCGCGGTTCCCCACCGAAAGCTGCTGCGCCTCTCATGAACCGATCGATATCGTCCCTGCGCAGGCTCTTCTCCTCGCTCAGGCTGGTGGCCGCCCTCTGTATCGGACTCTCCTTCGCCGCGCTGGCCCAGGGCGCCATGGACGGCCCCCGCTGGCTGCTGCTGACCGGCATCCCCGCGACGGCCCTGGTCCTGACGATTCTCGGTGATGTGGCCGAGCCGTTGCGGACGAACATCGCGATGTCGGGGCTGCGCTCCGGCGGGCCGCGGGCCTTCGCGCCCGCCGTGGTCAACGGGGTGAAGACCGTCGGCAAGAAGACCGGCCGGCCGGTCCTCGACGGGCGGTCGGTGGAGTCCGTGTTCGCCTTCGACCTGACCGTGATGCCCGACGAGCTCCCCGCCTACCGGGTCCAGGTCATTCACCCCCTCGACCTGCAGGGCCTGCTGCACCGGTCCAGGGCGGTCGTCGAGTACGACCCCGAGCAGCCCTGGCGGGTCGTCATCCCCAACAACCCGCCGCGCGAATGGCTGGCCCGCGCGAACAGCGTCTCCCCGCCGGCCGAGGTCAGGGAGCGTGTCGGCGGGTTCCCGGCCGGTTTCTGGACGCTGGTGATGGGCGTGGCCCTCGCGGCCGTGCTGCTGGTGCTGGTGCGGCTGCTCGGCTGACCCGCGCCCGGTTCAGCCGTTGCGCGGATACTTCTTGAGCACCTTGCCGTTGATGTCGGCCCGCAGATAGGCGCCGCCGTACTCGTCCGAGACATAGACACTGAGGGTCGGCTGGTGGTCGTCGAACGGGGAGGCCGGATCGATGTCCACGTAGTGGCTGGTGGGTTCGGTGACGCCGAGCTCCTTGTCCGCCCGGCGTATCAGCCCCGGGAGGGCGTCCCAGTCGAACTTTTCCAGGTCCACGGACTTGGCACCCGGCATGAGGGTGCCACCCGCCCGTTCGCGGGTGGCCTCGCCGTCCCGGTACGCGTAGACGTCGTACAGACCCTTCTTGTTCTTGACCGGGGCCTCGATGCGCGCGTGTTCCTCGTACAGTGAGAACGAGGTGACCCGACTGCCGCCCATCACCGGCTTGAGCGCGGCGATGACGGACCGTGCCCCGGCCGGTGTCAGCAGATCCTTGGTCTCCGCCTCCTTCGCCTTCTCCGTCGCGGTGCTTGACGGGCTGCTGGAGGTGCGGTCCGAAACGGACGGCGTGCTGCCGGAAGCGTTCGTGTCCGGGGCGGGCAGCAGCGACCACACCAGGACACCGGTCAGGGCGGTCCCCGCGAGGGCGGTGGTTATCGCGATGGCGCGGCCCCGCCGGACCCGGCGGCGGATCTCGTGCGTCCCCAGCGTCGCGGGCTCCGGACGGGCGGGCGCGGCGACGGGGTGACGACCGGCCTCGGGCGCCCCGGCCGGTCGACGGACGGGGGCCGTGGGCAGGACCGCGGTCCGGCCGGCGGGCTCGTGGCCGGGCGGCACCGCATCCTGCCGCGTGTCCGGCTCGGGGTGCTGCGGCACCGCATCGCGCGGAGCCGCGGGGCTCTGCCGAGGCGCCCCGACCGGCTCACTCGACGGGGCGCCCACCGACGCCAGCATCCGGTCCAGTTCCCCGGCCCCGGGCCGCGCGGCGGTGTCCCGGGTCAGCAGCGCGTTCAGTACGGGAGTCAGCGGACCGGCCTGCCGGGGCGGCGGTATCTCCTCGTCCAGCACGGCCGCCAGCGTCGCCAGCGTGGTGGCCTTGCGCAGCGGATGCCGGCCCTCCACGGCGACGTACAGCATCATGCCGAGCGACCACAGGTCCGACGAGGGGTCGCCCTCCTCGCCGCGAATCCGCTCGGGCGCCATGTAGTCGGGGGAGCCGATGATGGAGCCGGTCGCCGTCAGGCTCGTGGACTCACGGATCGCGGCGATACCGAAGTCCGTGAGCACCGGACTGCCGTCGGCCCGCAGCAGTACGTTGGCCGGTTTCACGTCGCGGTGATGGATACCGGCGGCGTGGGCGGCGCGCAGCGCGGACAGCACCCCGCGGCCGAGCTCGGCAGCCTCGACGGGGGTGAGGGTGCCCTCGGCGAGGCGTTCCGCGAGCGAGGCGCCGGGCACCAGCTCCATCACGATCCATGGGTACGCGTGCTCGCCGCCGTCCACGATGTGGTGGACCGTGACGACGCCCGGGTGGTCGAGCCGGGCCAGCGCACGGGCCTCGCGCAGCACCCGCGCCCGCAGCAGCCGGGCCGCCTCCGGATCGTTCTCGGCGAGCGCGGGGTCCGGGGGCCGTACTTCCTTGAGCGCCACATCGCGGTGCAGGGCCAGGTCATGGGCCCTCCACACCATGCCCATACCGCCGCTGCCGAGCCGGTTCACGAGCTCGAAACGGTCGTCGATCACTCGGCGCACAGGCCCCCCAGCGTTCATGGAAAAATAGGGTACGGGGCGGGTTCGCAGCGCTGCTCACCCACCCCGTACGCCTCACGCGTCTTCGCTCGGCGTGAGCCGCAGTGTCACGATCTGGAACGGCCGCAGCCGCAGCCGCACGAAATCGCCCGCCACCTCGGCGGACTCCTCGGCGAGCGGACGCTCCAGCAGGTCCGTGACGCTCGCCCCGGCCAGCGCGAACCCCGCTGTCAGACGTGCCGAGACCCGTCCGCCGTGGGCCTCGTGGAGCCGGACCACCACATCCCCGCTGCCGTCGTCGGCGAGCTTCACCGTGGTCACGACCACGGCGTCCTCGTCGACCGTGACCAGCGGGGCCACCGCGGCACTCCCCGGCACCCGGCGCTCGGGGAGGCTGAACTGCCATCCCTCACGCACCGCGTCACCGATCGTCGCCCCCGGCAGCAGCGCGTACCGCAGCCGGTGCACGCCCTGGTCGGTCGCCGGGTCGGGATAGCGGGGCGCTCGCAGCAGTGACAGCCGCACCGTGGTCGTGGTGGAGCCGTCCTCGCGGACCGTACGGGTCACATCGTGCCCGTACGTCGAATCGTTGATCAGTGCCGCACCCCAGCCCGGCTCACCGACATGCAGGAAGCGATGGGCGCAGATCTCGAACTTCGCCGCCTCCCAGCTCGTGTTGGTGTGCGTCGGCCGCTGGACGTGCCCGAACTGGGTCTCCGCCGTGGAGTGATCGGCACGCACATCGATCGGGAACGCCGCCTTGAGGAACTTCTCCTGCTCGTGCCAGTCGACCTCGGTGTCGATGTCCAGGCGCCGGGCCCCCGGCCGTAGCGTCAGCAGCTGGGTGACGCGCGACGAGCCGAAGGTACGCACCACCTCGACGCCGTCACCGCTGCGGCGCACCACGTCCGCCCCGGTCAGATCGGTCACCGTATTGCGGTAGAAGGCATCGACGTCCCAGGCGTCCCAACGGTTCGGCAGATCCGGATGGACCTGGAGCAGATTCGCCGCACAGCCCGGGGCGACCGTCTCGCGCCCGGCCACCAGATCGACGACCGAGACCACCAGACCCCGCGCGTCCACGGTCACCCGGAGCAGTCCGTTGTCCAGCCGGAAGCCACCGTCGTACGCCTCGGCCTCCACCGGCCGCTCCCGCTGCTCCGACGCGAGCGCCGCGCCACCGGCCGCGACGCCGGCCCGGCCGTGCGGAGCGGAGTTGAAGACGACCGTGCCCGCGCCGTCCGCAGCACCGGCCAGGGCCCGCTGCGCCGCCTCGATCACCGCTTCGAGCTCCCCGGCGATCCGGGCGTACGTCGCCTCCGCCTCACGGTGCACCCAGGCAATGGACGAACCCGGCAGGATGTCGTGGAACTGGTGCAGCAGCACGCTCTTCCAGATCCGGTCCAACTCCGCGTACGGATAAGGGAATCCGACCCGCACTGCCGCTGTGGCCGCCCACAGCTCCGCCTCCCGCAGCAGATGCTCGCTGCGCCGGTTGCCCTGTTTGGTCCGCGCCTGCGAGGTGTACGTACCGCGGTGCAGCTCCAGATACAGCTCACCCAGCCAAACCGGCGGCCGGTCGTACTCGGCCTCGGCGGCGGCGAAGAAGTCCGCGGGCTTCTCGATCGTCACCCGGGGCGAGCCCTCCAGATCCGCGAGACGACCGGCGCGCGCCAGCATCTCGCGGGTGGGGCCACCCCCTCCGTCCCCCCAGCCGAACGGGACGAGCGAACGTGTGGCGTGCCCCTTGTCCCGGAAGTTCTTCTCGGCGTGCGCGAGCTCCTTGCCGGACAGCTCCGCCACGTAGGTGTCCACAGGCGGGAAGTGCGTGAAGACCCGGGTGCCGTCCAGCCCCTCCCACAGGAAGGAATGGTGCGGGAACGGGTTGGTCGTGTTCCACGAGATCTTCTGGGTGAGGAACCAGCGCGAACCGGAGAGCGCCACCAGCTGCGGCAGCGCCGCCGAGTAGCCGAACGAGTCGGGCAGCCACACCTCCTCGGTCTCGACCCCGAACTCCTCCAGGAAGAACCGTTTGCCGTACACGAACTGCCGGGCCAGCGCCTCCGACCCGGGCATATTGGTGTCCGACTCCACCCACATCCCGCCCACCGGCACGAACTGCCCGGCCGCGGCCTTCTCCTTGACGCGCGCGTACAGCGCCGGCTGGTGCTCCCGCAGCCAGTCCAGCTGCTGGGCCTGCGACATCGCGAAGACGAACTCCGGATGGTCGTCCATCAGCGCCACCACATTGGAGGTGGTGCGGGCGACCTTGCGCACGGTCTCCCGCAGCGGCCACAGCCAGGCCGAGTCGATATGCGCGTGGCCCACCGCCGACAACCGGTGGGCGGAGGCGTGCGCGGGTGAGGAGAGCACGGGCCGGAGCTGCTGCCGGGCGGCGTTTGCGCTCGCGCCCACGGCTTCCAGGTCCAGCGAGTCCAGAGAGCGTTCCACCGCGCGCAGGATCTCCCAGCGGCGCGCCGAACCGAGCGGCAGCTGTCGCATCAGCTGATCGAGCACCTCCAGGTCCTGGACCAGCTCCCACACCTGCCGGTCGAAGACCGCGACGTCCACCCGCTCGACGCGGTACAGCGGCTCGCTGCCCGCGGTCTCCCGGTCGCCGAGCGCACTGACGCCGTCCAGGATCTCCGGATTGGCGGCCGCCTCCAGGTAGTACCTGAACTCCTCGCCGCCTGCGACCGGGTCGCCGATGCGCAGCCAGGTGTTGCGCGGGTTGAGTGCCTTGACCACGCTGCCGTCCGGCCGGTGGGCCAGCGCCTCCGCGGAGAACCCCGGCCGGTCCCTGGCGAAACCGAGGTCGATCACCGCTTCGACGGTCTGACCCGCCCAGTCGGCCGGGACGCGGCCGGTCACCCGGAACCAGCTGGTGCCCCAGGCAGGCCCCCAGTCGTCGCCGATGGCACCGGGCTTGTAAGGGGCGGCCACCGCCTCGGCGAAGGGCACCGGTTCGCCGGGGGCGTGCCAGACCTCGAATTCAAGGGGTGCCGTACGGGGATGGACGGCGGGGCGGATGCGCTCGCGCAGGGCACGGTCGAGCCGTTCCTCGGTCAGTGTGCGGTCGTCATGCATGAGTAAAGGGCCCCTCTGAATGAAATGTGTGCGGCGCGGTGGTGGTTCACGGGAGCTCGTCGAAGCCCACGCAGGGCAGTGACATCCCGTCGGCCAGGGCCAGGAGCTTCTCCAGCCGGGCCGGTGTCACATGGTTGGCCTCATGGGCGTCGGCGATGCAGTGGGCGTAGAGCGTGGTCACGCCGCCGTCATCGGCGGTCCGGCGCAGTGCCGCCTCCACGCCGGTCAGATCGTCTCCGTACGCGACGGCCCCGCGCCCGGAGTCCACCGAGCACCCCGGCAGGACCCGCCGGGCGGCGATGTCGCCGGCCGGGACACGCAACTCGGCCGCGAGGGACGGATCGGCGCGGCGGTCGGCGGACACACCGCCGCGCAGCCGCTCGAAGAGCGCGAGAAGCAGCCGGTCGGTGCTCTCGTCGCGGGCGCTGCACGGGTAGGCGAAGCTGCGGGCCGGAAAGCCGAGGCGGCGCAGCGTCTCCAGGGCGGGCACCACCTCTTGATCGAGATAGGCGGCCGCGCCGTGCGCGGCGATGAACTCGGGCGCCCGCTCGTGCCGCAGACCGTGGCAGCCGATGGTGTGGCCGTCGTCCGCGAGCCGGCGCAGCAACCGCACGTCGTCGCGGTCGAGCCGGTCGGGCTCACAGATGAAGAAGGTGACACGGGCGCCGAACAACGTGAACAGCGGTGCGGCGGCGGCCCACTCGCGCACATGCCGGTCGTCGAAGGTGAGCAGCAGGGCGCGGTCGACGTGGATTTCCACGCGGCCGGTCACCGCCCGGACTCCTTGGGCGCCCAGCCGGGCACGGAGCCGTGCAGTGCCGTGTAGAAGGGATCGCCCGGGACGATCTCGCCGGCCAGGACGGGGCGGCCGGTGAGCGCCGCCTTGTACATCGCGGTGATCAGCTCCAGAGAGCGGCGGCCGTCCCCGGCGCTCGCCCTGGGCCGCCGGCCCGCCCGCATGTCGGCCAGGAGTGAACGGAGTTGGGCGCTGTGCGAGCTGGGGACGTCCTCGGCGGGGGAGGCCCAGCCGGCCGCCCTGCCGGGCTCGACACCCGGTGCCGGGGTGTAGGTCCAGTCACCGTTTGCGTACCCGTAGAGATGGTTCAGTTCGATCGTGGCGTCCCGCAGATCGATCCGCAGATGACTCAGCTGACGCGGCGAAAGGGCGCTGTTGACCACGGTGGCGAGTGCGCCCGAGGTGAAACGCACGGTGGCGGTGGTGACATCGTCGGTCTCGACGTCGCGGGCCAGCCGCCCCGCCATGGCCCGGATCTCCGCCCAGTCCCCGAGCAGTTCCAGCAGCAGATCGATCTGGTGGATGCCGAGTCCCATGGCGGGGCCCGCGCCCTCGGTCGCCCACTTTCCGCGCCAGGGGACCGCGTAGTAGGCGTCGTCGCGGTACCAGGTGGTCTGGCAGTGGGCGACCAGCGGTGCACCCAGCTCGCCGGAGGCGATGAGTGCCTTGGCGTGCTCGGCGCCCGATCCGAACCGGTGCTGGAAGACGATCGGGGCGTACGGGCCCCGCTCGCCCTCGGCGGCGGTCATGGCGTCGTACTCCGCGAGACTGAGCGCGGGCGGCTTCTCGCACCACACCCACGCCCCGGCCCCCAGGGCGGCGACGACCTGATCCCGGTGGGCGACGGGCGGCGAGGCGACGACGACGAGATCGGGACGGACCTCGCTCAGCGACGCGGCGAGATCGGTGGAGTGGTGGGGGAGCGAGAAGTCGGCGGCGAAGGCGCGGGCCGAGGTGGGATCGGCATCGACGGCGCCGACCACTGCGAAGTCCGAGGGAAGTTCCAGGAACGCCGGCATATGGACGGCGCGGGCGATGTTGCCCGCGCCGACGAGCAGTACACGGTAGGGAGACACAGTCACAGAGGGCCGTCCAGGCTGAGGGCGTGAGCCGCCGGGATTGGTAAGCGTTTTCCAGCAGGTCGGTAAAGTGCCCTTCCCGAGGGAAGGGCGGTTGGGTTTCAGAGAGTGGCGTAGAGCGCCCCGGCACTGGTCACGGGTCCGGTGCGGAGCCGGTCCGGCCAGTCGAGGGCGAGGCCGAGCGAGTTGCTCAACCGGCTCTGGAAGGAGGCGAGCCGGTGCTCGGCGCCGCGGACCGCGCGCGGCGGCAGCCGGTGTTCGAGGCAGTACGACACGAGCGCGCCGACGGCCTCGCCGATGCTCCACTGGCCCGCGTGCCCGCCGAGCGCGGGTGCGCTGAGATGCGTGGCGCCGATGTTCCGCCCGGCGGGGAGCAGATTCTCCACCCGTACGGGCAGCAGTGCGCCCAGCGGCAGCTGGAACGGCAGGCACTCCAGATCGAGGCCGGCGCCGCCACCGGTTCCGGGGTGCAGCGTGATCCGGGATCGCAGGGTGCCCACGCTGTCCGTGAAGGTCTCGGCGCCTGGTGCCCCGGCCCGTGCCGCAGCGGTCAGATGATGTTCCAACAGGGTGAACTCGGCCCGGATGCGCCGGGATTCGCGTACGTGGGGTGTCTTGGCGAACCCGTCCGCCGTGCCGGTGGCATCGGGCCGCAGGCGCAGCTCGGGGTAGCCGTGGCCGCCGTCGTGCCGGGGCGCCCGCGTCTGTATCCAGTGGAGGAACGACAGTGCCTGCTCGCATGCCTCTTGTTCGGCGCGGGCCCGTACCTCGTCCCCGAGCCCGGCGAGCGGCAGGCGTGTGTAGGCCGTCTGCTCCCAGTCGACCAGGGTGATGTCGCTGTCGAAGGTGCCGGGCAGGTACCGGCTCCGGGCCAGTGCCCGCAGCTGGTGCCAGCGGTCGTTGGGCGGTGCGGCCCATGGCGGGACCTCGTCCGGCTCGTGCAGGAAGAGCGGCACGGAGCGGGCCGGGGCGCCGCCGGGTTCCGCGGTGTCCCAGGAGAAGGCGTCGGACCACCGGGCGTATCCGGCCGGCCGGTCGACGGTGTGGTCCTCGCCGGGGCGGTGGTCCAGGGCGAAGACCCAGGAGACCGGCTGCTGGTCGAGCGGATCGGCGACGGCGGCCGCGTGCGGTTCGCCGGTCTCCTCGCGGGACTCGGCGCCGGTGACATGTTCGACGCCCGCGAGGTCGAGCAGCTCTCCCAGGTCCGTCGCGTCGACGACGTACGGGGCGCTGACCGTCAGCAGCTCGCCGTCAGCTGCCTCCAGGGTGACCGCGGCCACCCGGTCTCCGTCCGCCTGGGCCGCAACCGGGCGGTGGCGGACCAGCAGGGTGAGCCGGCCCGAGGCGAGATGCGGGGTGAGGAGCTCCTGGACGACGGCGAGTGCGGCGCGCGGCTCATGGCTGAGATGACCGGTGGTACTGAGGCCGGGGTCGAGCAGCGGATCGGCGTACGGCCCCGGGCACAGCGGGTAGTTGCGCCGGTAGAAGTCGCGTATCCGCTCGCGCAGATCGCGGTAGCCGGGGGAGACGGGATCCAGTTCGATACGGTGGCCGTCGGCGAGCGGTACCGCCTGTGCGGTGAACAGGCCACCGGGCCAGTCGGTCGCCTCGGTGAGCACGACGCGGTGTCCGAACCGGGCGGCGGTCAGCGCGGCGGCGAGACCACCGAGACCGGCACCGACCACCAGGACATCGGTCCCGAGTTCGCGGGTACGGGGTGCGGGGGCGGCGAACACAGGAGTCTCCTCCCTCAGGGCCGGCGGGCGGCGACGGTACGGAGCCGGACCGGTGCGGACTCGCGCGTCCTGATCCGGACGGGGAGCACGATCTGCTCGGCGCTGCGGTACGGATCCTCGCCCGCCGTGCGCTCCGCGATCCGGGTGACCAGCTGCTCGACCGCCCGGCTGCCGATCTCCCTGGCGGGCAGCCGGGCGGCGAAACTGGTGAGCGGCAGCAGATCGTAGGGGCCCGCGTCGTCCATACCGGCCAGCACGATCTCGTCGGGCACGGCGATGCCGAGCGAAGCCAGATCGGAGGCGGCGGTGGCGACGGCGAAACCATGCGCGCACAACAGGGCAGTCGGTGGCTCGGGTGCCGCAAGGAGACCGGACAACAACTGCTTGCGGTCGTCCTCGGACAGTGCCGTGTACGAGCGCAGCGCGGTGAACTGGGGAAGCAGGGGCTGGTCATGGGCGCGCAGCGCCTGCTTGTGCCCGGTCATCCGGTCGTGGACGCTGGTGCACTGCGTCTCGCCCCAGAGCGTCGCTATGCGTTCGTGGCCGTCGGCCAGCAGATGTTCGGTGAGCCGGTAGCCGACGTCGTAGTTGTCGGCGGTGACCGCGTCGATGGCGAGGCCGGGAAAGTACCGGTCGACCAGGACCATCGGGATGCGCAGGCGTCTGATCTCGTCCAGCACGTCGAGATCGGGCGCGCCCTGGACGGGGTAGAGGATGATGCCGTCGACCCGGTCCTCGACGGCCTGGTGCAGCGCCTGGTCCTGGCGGGCGAGGGACGCGGGGTGATCGGCGTGCCCCGTGTCGGTCATCTGGACCGCGGAGTCCGAGAAGAACAGCCGCAGCCCGCGCTCCGAACAGCCGGACTCGACCCCGCGCAGCACTTCGGACTGGTACGGCCCCTGGCCGCTGATGATGCAGGCGACCACACCGGATCTGTGGGCCGAGGCAGGTTCCGCGGTCCGGTCCGAAGGATCGGCGACAAAGGTACCCAGACCACGGCGGCGTACCAACAACCCTTCTGCAACAAGGTCGTTGAGTGCACGGATGGCGGTGGTGGAACTGACCTCGAAGCGCTCGCGCAGCTGGTTCTGAGTGATGAACGGGGCGCCGGCCTCGTACTCGTCACGTGCCACCTCGGCCCGCAACTCGTCCTTGATGCGCTGGTACTTGGGTCCGGACGTACCCATCCAGCCACCACCCTCTCGGATTTGACGCGTCAATTGGCGTTGATCACAGTGTGGTGGCGGTTAACGCACTATTTCAAGGGGGTTGCAGCGGAATAATCGGCAACTTAGTGCGTCAAGTGGGGGAGTTGTCGATTCAATGCGTCAATCCAGTGGCCCGGACGGGGCTCTCAGCCGGTCATGCCTCAGCCGGTCGTGCGGGGCGGTGGTGCCGTGCTGGCACGCACCACCAGTCGCGACGGCACGGCGAGCGTGCGCGGCGAAGCCGTCGCGTCACCGAGGGCCAGCAGCAGCGCCCGGCGGCCGATCTCTTCGAGCGGCAGCCGCACGGTGGTCAACGCGGGCGTGACGTCGCAGGCCACCGGCAGATCGTCGAAGCCGACGACGGAGACATCGGCGGGCACGCCCCGCCCGAGGTCGTCACGGAGCGCCGCGAGCGCCCCGAGCGCCATGGCGTCATTGAGCGCGAAGAGTGCGGTGATCCCCGGCGACCTGCGAAACAGCTGCACCGCCGCGGCCCGCCCGCCCTCCCGGGTGAAGTCGGCCTCGACGCGATGGCGCTCCTGAACGGAGATGCCCAGTTCGGCCGCCCGCTCCAGGAAGCCGTGCAGCCGGTCCTGTACGGAGACCAGCGCCAGTGGTCCGCAGATGATGCCGATCTCCGTGTGCCCCAGCTGGGCGAGATGCTCGGCGACCGCCCGGCCCCCCTCGCGGTTTCCCGGCACGATCGTGTCCACCGGAAGATCCTGGTGCGCGACCGCGGTCACCCGGCCGCCCTGCGCCGTGAACGCCTCCAGCTCCTGGACGAGCGCGGGGCTCCCGCCGGTGAAGCCCGAGCCGGCCAGGACGACGGCGCGGGCCCGCTGCGCCCGCAGCCTTGCCACGTACTCCGCCTGGAGTCCCGGCTCATGGAAGGTGCCGGCCAGCATCACGAGGAGCTTGTGGTCGCGGGCGACCTCCATGACACCGGCCGCGATGGCGGAGTAGTAGGCGTCATTCACATCGTGCACGATCAGACCGACGATGGACGTCGTGGACTGCACGAGCGCGCGGGCCGGCGCGTTGGACACATAGCGGAGCCGGGCGGCCGCCTCCAGGACGCGCTCCTGCAGCTCCTGGGTGACGTTGCGGTCGCTGTCGCTGAGGACGCGCGAAGCCGTGGCAAGAGAGACCCCGGCGTCCTGCGCGACCTGCTGGAGCGTCACGGCGGACGGCGGGCGGGGACGGGCGGAACGTCGATTGACCTGGCTCTGCATAGGGCTACGATAGCTGCACTGAAAGCGTTTTCCCATTGCGTACGCAAGAGGAAACCCGGCACCGGGACCGTTCTGCCGCCTCTCGGTCAGCCCGTGCTCCATCTGCCCGGCGCGGTCGGCGGCATCGTGGCCTCGTCCTCGGAATCCTCTGGACCACTCCACGGAATTGCGCGTGGAGCGCCGGCGTCGAACCGGATCCGGTTGTCGGCGAACAGGTCGACGACCCGAGCGCTCTCGTCCGTCGAGCGCGAATCGTCGAGGTGCGGCTCCACGCACAGGCTGACCCCGCCCGTGCCCTCGCTCACCACGGGTGCTCCGCGAGGTACCCGGCGATCCGCTTCCGGTCCCATGCACCGTCCGCGACGGTGACACGGTAGCGGCGGGACAGGGTGTCGCCCGGGGCCAGCTCCAGCTCGTCGTAGAACGCGAAGGAGGGTGCGACGGCCGCGAAGGGTTCGTTGCGGACGAACCAGTGCGCCGGGTGGGTCCCGCCTTCTCCCGTGTGATCGTTCTCCGGGGCGTGTTGGAAAATCAGTGTGGCGTGGCCGTCGGCGCCGTCGTGCTCACCGCTGTAGGCCAGCCACGGCGCCTGTGTCCCCATCAACTCCGGCCCCGCGCCGTCCGGCCCGAGGATCTGCCCGCCCCGGAAGGCGCGCGGCCCGCGCCAGAAGAGACCGGTGTAGCCCGCCGCCTCCCGGCCGTGCGTCGTGGGGCTGCCGAAGTGCAGCGGCTCGGTACGCCGGTTGGTGATCACGCTCGACCAGGTCAGCGTCCAACTGCCGCCGGCGCCCGCCGGACCGGCGCCGGATACGGCGTGCTCCACGTCATGCAGCTCGATACGCCGCTGCTCGTCCGCCCAGTGCGTGCCGTTGTGGTGGCGCCAGCTCAGCCGCTCTGCGATGACCGCGCGCCCGGCGTCCGCCGCCACCTCGTCGAACCCGATGTGCGCCATCGATCCGACCCGTTCGGGCAGCGGCCGGTAGTCCTGGCCGTGAACATAGGTGTTGCCTCCCCACAGGTTCTGCCCGGACAGATGGGAGGCCGTCATCTGGAGGCCCTTGTGCCAGCGGTGATCATTGGGCCGGTAGTCGGTGACAACGTTATCGGCCAGTGTGCGCATGGGGTGGGCATACGGCTTCGGGGCCTCCCAGGCCGCCTCCGGACGGTAGACATAGCTGATCAGATCGATGCCGCCGCGCTCCTCCGTGACCGTGATCCGGTCCCCGTGGGCGTGCGTGATGCGCAATGGACTGCTCATGTCCCGAGTCTCCTGGGTACAGTTGGAAAGCGCTTACCGAAACCTAGGCCCTGCGCCGGATGAACGTCAACAAGCCTCAATGAGTGGGCGGTGCATCCCGGCCCGGGCAATGCTCCGTCGTGGGCGATCGATCCGGACGGCCGGCGCGTACGGACGACCGGCCATGCGTTCCTGACATCGCCCGAGGCCCGTGAACTTCTCCGGCGGGAAGGAATCGTCGTGATCGACTACCGCGGCGTCCAACGTAAATGGTCGGAGGCGGCCATGTCGTGACGCGGGTGAGTGACGTGGTGCCTTCCTCCGCCGACCGAAGTGTCTCAGGGCGTGAGGTAGGAGTGGAAGACGCCCTCCGGGTCGTACCGCGCTCTCAGGTCCTGCAGCCGTTGCCAGTCGCGCGCCGTGTACGACCGCTCAGCGCGGGCGGGACCGGCGCTGAGGTCGGCCTCGGCGATGTAGTGCCCCGTCCCGAGGGACTCCACGGCGCCCATCGCCTCACGCAGCCAGCGGACGTTGATGTCGTCCTCCGCGGGATCGTCCCAGATGGCGTACGGGACGACGTAGCTCGATCCGAGCACCGAGAACGCCATGTCGCGCAGCAGTTCCTCATTGTGTGACGCGGGCGATACGGGTGCCAGGACGAGGGAATTGTCGGAGGGGGCCCTCTCCACCGCGTCGCCGAGCCTGGACAACAGCGTCCCGAGGTCGGACTCCGACCACAGGGTGTCCGCTGCGTAGCGGCGATGTGCGGGCCATATGTCACCGGAGGCCGCATAGAGGGCATCGGGAGACGTCGGCTCGTCCGCCTCGCGGAAGAGGGATCGATCGGCGAAGGGGCATGTCCGGAGCGGCCCGAGATCCTGGACGGCCTGCTCGCGCGAATCCGCGAAAGTGGTGGCCGTGACGGTGATCACCTTCGGCCGCGGCCTCGCTTTCGTCATGTGCCGGGCGGCTGTTGCGAGTACGAGCGACAATTCCACGGTCGGCTTGAGCTCATGCGCGGTTTCGACCGCCCAGTTCGTCACCTCTTCGAGATCTGCGAGGGGACAGGCATACGTGGTCGACATGACTGCCCCGGGAAGCCGGTGCAGACGGAGGTGAAAGCGGGTGACGACGGCGAAGAAGCCCGGACCCGCTCCGCGCGCCGCCCAGAACAGGTCGGGATTCTCGTCCCTGTTGCACCGGACCGTTTCACCGTCCGCAGTCACGGCTTCGACTTCGTGGACGCTCCGACAGGCCGGCCCCAGGGCGCCGGAATTCCAGCCGAGACCTCCGCTCAGGAGATAACCGCCGACGGCGACCGACCCGCAATGCCCCGTGGGAAAGGAAAAGCCGCGTTCAGCGAGTTCCGGAGCGAGTTCGCTGCCGGTGACAGAGGGCTGCACGGTCGCCGTCGCGGAAGCCGCGTCGATGTCGAACCGCCGGAGCCGGGAGAGGTCGATGAGCATGCCGTCGGAACGGACGGAAGACCCGCACCAGCTGTGCCCGCCCGCCCGTACCGCGATGCGGAGTCCGCGGGAACGAGCCAGTCCGATGGCCCCGGGAACATCTCGCTCCGACGCGGCACGGACGATCAGTTCCGGGAATCGCTCGGGCTTGAGCCCGTTCCACACCATGCCTGCCAGGACAGCTTCGTAGCCGGCATCGCCGCGCTGGACGAGCTCCCCTTCGATTCCTCTGGCCAGTTCTCTGTGGCGCATCACGGAACTCCTGGACTTGTACGGGCTACGACCGCGGACGAAGCCGAAGACGGCGGTGTGGAGTACCCCTAACCCGTGGTCAGGCCGAAGATGGTGATGATCACCAGGCAGCTCACCGCCACGACCGCAGCGCCCGCCACATGGACGCCGACGGATCGTGCCCGGCCGGGCAGCAGCCAGAAGGCGAGCGCTCGGGTGACCAACGGCATCAGCAACCAGGTCAGCACACTGACACTCAGTACGTTGCTGATGAACAGAGCGAGATACCCGGGCACTTTGTGGCGACTGAGCCAGTCACCGACCGTCAGGTTCAGGATCATCACCGTGGGATACAGGGCCAGTACCACGGACATGGCCTGCTTCCAATTGGACGGAACCCCTTCCCCCGTGCCCTCGCCGAAGCGGAACCAGGCGCCGAACGCCGACCCGATCTTGCGCACGTCGTACGAACCGAAGTAGTCGCGCCCTTCCGTCAGAAGCTTTTCGCGCGCCTCGGAGTTGAGCCATCCCTCAAGGTGTTCGCGTGTGTCGAAGCGGAAGGCAACCACCCAACGGTCCTGAACTCCCTTGACCGGCTTGAACAGCTCCGACCCCATGAAACCAGGATGCCTCTCCTGTTCCTTGAGGATCTTGTCCTGCCAGTGAATGAATTCCCGCTCGCGCCCCGGCCGTACATCATGCGAGACGACCGCCGTGACGACGTCCTCGGTCGGCGTGCCACCGGAAAGCACCTCTTGCGTGGGGGGTCCATCGAACAGCGGACGGCCCTCGACGAGGAGCTGCCGACGGGCATTCGAGTCCAGCCACTCGGTCAGCTGCTCGACACGGGAGAAGCGGAATACGACGACCCACTCGTTCTCCTCACCAGAGGCCGGCGGGTACAACTCCGTTCCCTGGAACCCGTCAAAGCCTCGCACGACCTCGTTGGTCTTCTCCTGCCAGCGCTTGTAGTCCTCAACCCGGTCGGCCCGGACTCTCTGGGAGGTCACGACCGTTGCGCTGCCGCCGGGGTCGCGGCTTGCACGGGTACTCATGCGGAGTAGTCTAGTTCTAAAGGGAATTATCGGACAAATGGGGGAAAGTTTAGCGCCGTGCGGGAGGATCTTGAGATGGGACACAAGGAGTTCATGGCCGAAGCGGTTCGACTGGCCACCGAGTCCGTCGACAACGGCTGGGGCGGACCGTTCGGTTCGGTGATCACCAATGATGGGGAGATCATCGCTCGTGGGCAGAATCGTGTACTTCTCACGGCCGACCCGACCGCGCACGGTGAGATGGAAGCAATCCGCAAGGCTGTTCAGCTGCTCAATCCGGAGGCGCCCAGCATTTCCGAGGAACACCAGAACGCGTACACCCTGAAGCTGGTCCCTCGCCCGGAGGGTTCCCCCGACCTCGTGCCCGAGCGCGCTCGTATGCTGCAGG
Organism: Streptomyces sp. NBC_01224; assembly: GCF_036002945.1. Classification (NCBI taxonomy): domain Bacteria; kingdom Bacillati; phylum Actinomycetota; class Actinomycetes; order Kitasatosporales; family Streptomycetaceae; genus Streptomyces; species Streptomyces sp. NBC_01224. Next base: position 8,431,751 of record NZ_CP108529.1, read on the forward strand.
GGTGCACGATCTATACCAGCGGCGCTCCGTGTCCGATGTGCATGAGCGCCATCTACTGGTCCCGGATCAGTACCGTCTACTACAGCTGCGACTGGAAGGCGACTCAGGAGATCGGCTTCGACGATGTCTTCCAGTACGAAGACTTCGCGAAACCCCCGGACCGGCGGAGCATCACTCTCGAACAGCTCCACCCCGAGCTGGGGGCCACGTCCTACGAGGCATGGGCGAACAAGGCGAACAAACACCCGTACTGAAGCGGCTCGGAACGGGAAACCGAACGCTGCGTTGCCGATGAGTCGATGTGACGGGTATCGGGGGCCGGGCGGCCGACGGCTTGCCACTCACTCATGGAAGGGCAGCAAGACGTCGGCCGTTCTCTGAGGCAGGTACTGCGTGACACAGGTACTACGTGACGCAGGTACTACTTCGGCGGGCGGACGTTCTCGCTGCCGATGTTGCCCTGCTGGTCAATCTGCTCCTGCAGCTTCTGGGCCTTCTCCTGGAGCCGTCGGCGCTGCTCAGGGTCGGTGGTGCGCTCAGCGGCCTCGGTCATGTGCCGGGCCTTCTCGCGCAGCTGCTGCGCACGGTCACCGGATTCACGTGCAACGCTCATCATCGCTCCTTGTGCGGTTGGGAAGAGCTTGCTCCATCAGAGAACCAGCGTCGCCGGTTCACCGCACCTCGAATCGTCACTCAGCGTTACGGTGTGCCGTGGGGGCGCTGCGGCGCTGGCATGATCAAGGGCATGGACGAGAGCATCATCGCCGCGTGTGACGGGGCATCGAAGGGCAATCCGGGGCCTGCGGCCTGGGCGTGGGTCGTGGCCGATACGCAGGGGCGACCGGAGCGCTGGGAAGCGGGTCCGCTGGGGATCGCCACCAACAATGTCGCCGAACTCACGGCGCTGCAGGAGCTGTTGGAGTCCACGGATCCGTCCGTGGCGGTCGAAGTACGGATGGATTCGCAGTACGCGATGAACGCGGTGACGAAGTGGCTGCCGGGATGGAAGCGCAACGGCTGGAAGACCTCGGCCGGAAAGCCGGTGGCCAACCGTGACCTGGTGTCCCGCATCGACGCGCTGCTGGCCGGCCGGACCGTGGACTTCGTCTACGTGCCCGCCCACCAGGTCGACGGAGATCCGCTCAACGCCCTCGCCGACCAGGCGGCCAGCGAGGCCGCTGTGGCTCAGCGGCCGGCCGGTACCGCGCACGGCTCGCAATTGCCGACGCCCGCTCCGGCCCGGGCGACCGAGGGACGGGGCAAGGGTGCTCCGGCGAAGAAGGCAGGGGGTGCGGCGCGATCCGGTGGAACCATCCGGGCCAGGTTCGCGGGCCGCTGCCACTGCGGAAAGCCTTACGCGGCACAGGAGATGATCGCCAAGAACCCGAACGGCTGGGGCCATCCGGAGTGCCGCACCGTGCCCGCCTGAGGTGCGGTCCGTCGGGTCTGCTCGCCCGGTGCGGGCCCGACGGAGGTGGATCGCCGGCCGGAGCGGGCGAGTGGCCACGCGAAATGGGGCCCGCGTGCCATGATGCGGCTCCGACGGCAGCGTCCGCAGTGCTCTGCCGATGCCGCCGGCAACGGCGACACGCTGGGGGGCGTATGGGAAGCACAGGCACGGTTCTGCGCGAGTTGCGCGGTGCGCAGAAGACGGCCAAGGGAGTCTCGTTGTACTCGCGGTACGTGAACCGCCCGGCCGGACGGGTGTTCGCGGCAGGTGCGTACCGAATCGGGCTGACACCAAATCAAGTCACGCTGATCAGCGCGACATTCACCTTCACCGCCATCGCCTCGGTGGCTCTTGTCCGGCCGTCCTGGGGGCTCGCGGTCGCGGTGTACGCGGGGCTCGTCATCGGCTTCGCCTTCGATTCGGCCGACGGGCAGCTGGCCAGGCTGACCGGCAGGGGAGGTCCGGACGGCGAGTGGCTGGACCATGTCGTGGACTGCGCCAAGATGATCCTCGTACACACCGCCGTGCTGATCTCGTTCCAGCGGTTCTTCGATCTGCCGGCCGAGGTCTGGCTGCTCCTGCCGCTGGGCTTCCTGTTCACCGCCGTTCTGACCTTCTGCGCCGGGCTGCTGCGTGAACAGCTGGGCAGGGCGGCCGCCTTGCCCACGGCGGGCGGCGGTGCCGCGGTCCCGGTGTCCCGGGTGCGGGCCGTGGCACTGCTGCCCGCCGACTACGGGGTGTTCTGCCTGGTGTTCCTGCTGCTCGGCGACCGGACCGCGTTCCGTATCGGCTATGCGGTGCTCGCCGTCGTGCACGCACTGTTCCTGGTGGCGTTCCTCGCCAAGTGGTTCAGGGAGCTGACAGCGCTCCGGACTGCGGACTGACGAGCGTGTCCAGCGCCCGGCGCAGCTGGGTGCTGGACGTGTGCACGGTGTACGGGAAGTAGACCACCTCGACGCCTACCTCGGCGAAGTCGCGCTCCAGCCGCTTGCCCCTCTCCGTGTCCCGCCAGTCGTCCCCCTTGAAGATGACGTCGAACCTGACCTGCTGCCAGGTCTCGACCTTGTCGGGCACGGTCTCGACGAACGCAGCGTCCACGTAGCGGACGCTGCGTACGATCTCCAGCCGTTCCGGCAGCGGAATCACCGGTTTGTGGCCCTTGGCGAGCGCGGCCATCTCGTCCGAGACGACGCCCGCGACGAGGTAGTCGCACTGGCTGCGGGCATGCCGCAGGATGTTGAGGTGCCCTATGTGGAACAGGTCGTAGACCCCCGGCGCGTAGCCGACCCTGTGCACCATCCGTTCTCTCCCCCCACGGTGAACGTGATGTCCGTGTCCCGCAGCCGTTGTCCGGACATGGCATCCGGTGCTGCGGGATATCGGTATCGGTGTTGATGGTGCAACGACCTTACTGTGAAGTCCACTTGCGCATCTCGTGAACGGATAAGCTCACTTTTGGGGCTGTTCCTTGGGGGGAACACAGAATGTTCCGGGGGGAAGGCGAGCGTCCATGTCCGATGCCGATCGTCACAAGCCGTTCGAAGACCGCACTCTGCTGGTCGTCTCGACCAACTACGCACCGGAGCTGACGGGCATCGGGCCGTACGCCGCGCAGCTCGCCGAGCACTGGGCTGCGTCCGGGGCCGAGACCCATGTACTGACCGGCATGCCGCACTACCCGTCCTGGCGCACCGAAGCGGAGTACCGGGGTGTGTGGCGGGTCGCCGAGAAGCGGGCCGGGGTCACCGTCCACCGGCGAAGACACTATGTGCCGCCGCGCCAGACTGCCCTGCGCAGAGCGGCGTTCGAGGCCACGGTGCTCGGGCACGGTCTGCTGTCGCCGCCCGTTTCGCGTCCGCCGGACGCGGTGATCTCCCAGATGCCGAGCCTTGCGGGCGGTGTCATCGGGGCCCGGCTGGCGGGCCGTCACCGAGTCCCGCACATACCGGTCGTGCAGGATCTGATGGGTGCCGCCGCCGCGCAGAGCGGTATCCGGGGCGGGGGCCGGGCGGCAGCCGTCGCCTCGGCGGCCGAACGTTACGCGTTGCGCGGCGCCGCCCTCGTCGGAGTCATCCACGAGAGTTTCGTCCCGCGTGTCACCGAGTACGGCGTGGACCCGGGGCGTATCCGAATCGTTCCCAACTGGTCGCATGTGCAGGCGCCTTCGGCAGACCGTGCGGGGACCCGGGCACGACTCGGCTGGAGCGAGGGCACTCCCGTGGTCCTGCACTCGGGGAACATGGGACTCAAACAGGGCCTGGAGGTCCTGGTCGACGCGGCCCGGCTGGCACCGGAGATACGTGTCGTGCTGATGGGGGACGGGAATCAGCGCGAGGCGCTGCTGGGGCGTGCGACAGGCCTGCGCAATCTCGACTTCCTGCCGCCGGCCGGCGCGGACGAGTTCACGGACATTCTCGCTGCCGCCGATGTGCTGGCGGTCACCCAGCGGGCATCCGTGCTCGACATGAGCGTCCCGTCCAAACTCACCTCGTACTTCGTCTCGGGCCGCCCCGTCGTCGCCTCGGTCGCCGACGGGGGAGGCACCGCCCAGGAGGTCCACCGGTCCGGCGCCGGGATCCTCGTCGCACCGGAGGATCCCGCCGCGCTGCTGTCAGCCGTACGCAAGCTCTTCGAAGCGCCGGCCGAGGCGGACCGGCTCGGCGCCAACGGACCGCAGTACGTCGCACGTCACCTGAGCCGAGAGGCGGGCCTGGCCCGCTTCGACGCACTGCTCACCGAGGCCCTCGCGGACGTACAAGGGAGAGAACGCCGATGACCCAGCCGATCCGCGCCCTGGAGGACCAGGACGAACCCGCGCTGCTGAGGGATCAGTTCCGTCAGCTCCTGCGCTACCGCGCACTGCTCGCCGCCGGCGTGGTCCTCGGACTGCTCGGTGGCGGCTGGCTCGCCCTGAGCGGCGAGGAGAGCTACACATCGACGGGTGAGGTGGTCGTACGCTCCGCCGCCTCGGACCCTTTCGCCGCGGGCGCCTCCGCCGACAAGGGCATCAACATCGGCTCCGAGCGGCAGACCGCCGTCAGCGACACCGTGGGCACCCTGGCCGTCGGCTCCCTGGCCAGGCAAGGCGACCGGGTGGAGGTCGGGACCCTGCTGTCCGGTCTCCAGGTCACCAACCCGCCGAACACCCTCGTGCTCCGCTTCTCCTACACCGGCCGCACCCCCGCGCTGGCGAAGGCGCGGGCCGAGGCGCTCGCCGACGCCTATCTGGAGATCCGCAGACAGCGCACCGAGGACAGCATCGCCAACATGGTCGACGGCTACCGCGCCCAGCTGAAGCCCCTCACCGAACAGCGCGATCAGCTGGCGGAGCAGGTCGGGACGAGCAACGACGTGACCAGCGCACGGGCCAACCTCGTGGTCTCGATCTCCGAACTGAGCAGGAAAATATCGGAGTTGCGGGCCCTGGACACCAATCCCGGCTATCTGACGAAGAAGCCCGTCGCGCCTACGGACCCCACCGGTGCGGGGCTGCCTCTGCTGCTCGGACTCGGTGGTGTCGTCGGGCTGGCGCTCGGACTGCTCCTTTCGTGGGTACGCCTGGTCTTCGACCCGGCCGTGCGCTCCACCCGGGAGCTGGTCCGTTCACTCGGCGCCCCGCTGCTCGGCACCCTGCCCAGGGAACGAGCATCCGCGGGCGCGCTGCTCGCCATCGGGCGGAGCGGGAGCCGGCTCGCCGAGGAGTACCGGGCGGTCGCCTTCCGGCTCGCCTACGACCCGTCGTTCGCCCAGCGCCGCAGAATCCTGGTCACGGCCCCGCGCGGGGACAACGTCGCGGCGGCCGCCGCCGCGGTCAACCTGGCCGCGGCCTTCGCCGAGATGGGACGTGACGTACTCCTGGTCGAGGCCGATCTGCGCACCCCCTCGCTGGCCGGGGACCTCGGCCCGGCCGTGCAGGGCGCCGGGCCGCGCTGGGCATCGGAGGGCGAACGGGCCTGGCCGTCGGACAGCCGGATGAATGTGGACGTACCCGGGTCTGGTGCCTTCACCCTGATAGCGGGCCGGCGCACGGACAACGTTCCGCGTGCCCTGACCTCCGCGCCCGTCGGACGGATCGTCGCCGAGGGCGACCGGCCGGGCGCCGTCGTCATCGTGCTGGCCCCGCCCGTGCTCTCGTACGCCGACGCCGTCGCACTGATCGACCGGGTGGAGGGTGTCGTGGTGGTCTGCGACCCGCGCGAGGTGCACCGAAGCGACCTGGAGCGGATCCGCGAGATCATCGGGGCGGCCGGAGGCTCCGTGCTCGGCGCTCTGCTGCACCCCGGCCGGAGCCGCTACGAGCGCCGGGCCCGCAAGAAGGCCGGTCGGCGCCGCGCGGGCGGCGGCCGGTCCGGATCCGCTACCAGCCGGGGCGACGGCGGCCGCGGCGGCCGGGGGCACACCGGTGACCCGGCCGAGACGCTCGGTCTGCGCACCTTCGACTCCACCGCGGGACACAGATGAAGGCACGGACCGCGATCGTCTGCTCGGTCGCGGACCAGGGCGTGGCGGCGCTCACCAACATCCTGGTGCTGGTGGCCGCCGCCCGGCTCTCCACGGTGGCGGACTTCGCCCGCTTCTCGGCGGTCTACCTCGTCTTCACCGTGCTGCTGGGGGTTTCCGGCGCCTACACCGGGCAGCCGCTCGTGCTGCTGCGGGGCGAGAGCGACGAGGTGCGAGGGGCGTGCCGGTCGTCGGTCGCCTTCACCCTGCTCACCGCGACCGCGCTCGGCGCCCTGCTCGCCACCGTCTGCCTGACGCTGCCGGGGGCCACCGCACGTGCCCTGATGATGCTGGGAATCGTCCTGCCGGTGGTCCTGGGGCAGGACACCATGCGTTACGCCTTCTCCACCCTGCACCTGCCGCACCTGGCGCTGGCGAGCGATGTGCTCAGACTGGTCTGTGTGCTGGGCGCGCTGGCCGTGCAGCCGTACGGTGCCCCGGCGGCACGGCTCGTCAGCGTCTGGGGGCTGTCCGCGCTACCCGCCCTTCTGCTGTCGGCCGCCCTGCTGCACCGCAGAACGGCCGGTACGACGCTGCGGCTCAAGATCCTGCTGCGGAGAGGGCATCTGGGACGGCGCTTCGTGGTGGAGTTCGGGGTGGGAAACGCCACCAGCCAGCTCTCCGTGCTCGGACTCGGCACGGTCGGCAACCCGCTCGTGGTGGGCGCACTGCGCGGTGCCACCACTCTCTTCGGGCCGCTGAACGTGCTGTTCACCTCGGCCACCGGCTTCGGCCCGCCACTGCTCGGGCGGCTCGCCCCCGAACGGCGCAGGGTACGCGCCACAGCGGTGCTCGCCGCGGTCCTGGCCGCCGCAGCCGCCGCCTGGGCCACCGCACTCGCCCTGCTGCCCGACGGAATCGGCCGCCATCTGCTCGGTGACACCTGGCCCACGGCCGTCGCCCTGCTTCCGGCGACGGGCAGTCAGTACGCGGCGATGGCCGTCGGCACCTGCGGGCTGCTGGCGCTCCGGATGCTCGACCCCCGTACCACCCTCTTCATCCAGGTGGTCTTCTCGCTCGCCGCCGTTGCCTTTCTCACCGGCGGCTATGTGCTCGGCGGGGTGCCCGGCGCGGCCTGGGGCCTGTGCCTGGGATCCATCTGCAAGGCGGTGGCCACCTGGACCCGGGTGGCCCGGCTCAGGCGCCGCACCGCGGTGGAACAGGCGCCCGTCACTGCGAGCGCTGTCCGCTCCGGCTCCTGAAGCTTGTTATCAGCAGCAGACAGAGCGCCGCGATCGCCAGTTTCCCGACGGACTGCAGCAGCGGTCCGCGCAACAGAATGAAGGTGTACCCGGCGATCAGCGGCGCAGCGATGGCCAGAACACTGCCGGGGCCCGGGCCGTCCCGGGACACCGCCCGCGCGTAACGCCGGTCGGTGCGTGCGGCGACGTACCCGATCAGTGCGAGACCGCCGACCATGCCCGGAGCACCGAAGTCGACCCAGAGCTCGGTCCACAGCGGCGCCGACAGGTTGGTCATGTTCATTCCCATCCACTGGCCGACGCGGACCCCTGTGTCCTCCGGCTTGCCGCTCCACACCGACCGGGGCACGAAGAAGAGGGCGGAGCCCGCCAGCTGACGTCCATAGGTGTGGCCGCGGGTGTCGACCCAGGTAATGGTGTTGGCGAACATCACCGTCTGGTCGTAGTCCTTGGTGGCCAGCGGCTCGAAGACCGACGACGAATCCACCGGCCGGTACCCGGCACTGTCGTAGCGGAACCGGTCCGCGTACGGGAACAGCACCAGCGCCCCGACCACCCCCATGGCCAGCACCGACCGGTACATCGCCGCGCTGCTCGGGAACGCGGTGAACAGGAGCGAGACCAGTACGGTCAGGAACCAGTAACGGGCATTGGATATCGGGTTGTTGACGACGGTGTTGAGGATCAGCAGCCCGCACCAGACCAGAACCGTCGAGGGGGAACGCCGGGCCCTGTGGGAGGTCACCAGGCGGCGGGTGTAGAAGAGCAGCCCCAGCAGTGCGGGTACCGTACCGAAGCCCTTGAGGAAGGCCGATCCCACGTTGGACTGGCTCGACGCAACCCCGCTGACCGCGACCGAGGCGCTGATCTCCTGGCGGCTGGTGAAGAAGATCGCGGGCCCGCCGAGCTTCAGGACGTAGTAGCCGCTCGCCGCGAAGGCCAGCACCACCAGCAGCCTGAGCCGCATCCGGTGCGCGGTGGCCGGACCGCTTCCGGAGCGTGCGGTGGCCCGGCGGCGCAGCGGACGCCGGGACGCCAGCAGCGCCCCGAGGTCGAACGCGGCGCACCCCACCAGGATCAGCGCGATGGCCGTCATCAGATCCGACCGCGGTCCCACCATCGGGGTGGGGGTCTGCCCGATGACCGCCTGCGCGAACGGTGCCACCCCCATCGCGATGTACACGAACATCCAGAACACGCCCTGCAGCAGACGCCGCCGCGTGGACAGAATCATCGTGGCGAGCCGCGCTCCCGCGTAACACGTCAGCACCAGCTGCAGCCAGTACGCGGTGTCCCGGACGCCCGCCCCCGGCTGCGCGGCGATCACCGCAGGCAGGAAGCAGACCAGTCCGAGGATGAGAGGCACGGCCAGGGCCCGCGACAGCATCGCCCACGACATGGGCTTCGCCGGCGGCTGGACCGGGTCTCGCGCCCCGTGCTCCGGTACGGGTGCGGACGGCGCCGCCTCGTGCACGGACGTCATCTGTTCCCCGTTCCGTGGACCTGTGAACACTCTAACGAATCAACCCACTTGGGGGGTTTGGATGACTAGTCTGTAAAAGGTCGGCCGAGGTTGAGGGGAACCCTGGTGAAGATCCTGCACGTCGTCACACTGCACACCCCGGACCATGCGTTCGGCGGCCCGACAAGGGTGGCGCTCAACCTGTCGAAGGTCCAGCGGGCCGGGGGCGACGACGCCCGCATCATGGCACTGGGCGACGGCTTCGAAGGCCGACTGCCGCGCGAGGTCGAGGGAGTACCGGTCCATCTCTTCCAGGCCCGCCATCTGCTCCCCATGTTCGAGGTCAGCGGGATCACCTCCGGTGCGCTCCTGCTCGCCGCCCGGCGAATGATGCGCGGTGCCGATCTCGTCCATGTCCATCTGATGCGCGACCTGGTGACGCTGCCGGCTGCGCTGCTCGCCCTGGCCTCCCGCACACCCCTGGTCGTCCAGACCCACGGCATGGTGGACCCGACCGAGAAGCGGGTTGCCCAGCTGACCGATCTGCTGGGGGTACGCAAGGTGCTCCGCGACGCCGACGCCGTGCTGCACCTGACCGAGAGGGAACGCCTCGATGTGAACGCCGTTGCCGCACCGGTGCCGTTGACCCGCACCGTACGGCTGGTCAACGGCGTACGGCCGCAGGAGCTGGGGCCGGCCCGGGAGCCGGGGCGGCCGCCGACGGTCCTCTTCCTGGCTCGGATCCAGGAGCGCAAACGCCCCGAGGACTTCGTCGCCGCGATGCCCGCAGTCCTGGCCGAGCATCCCGACGCCCGGTTCGTGCTGGCCGGCCCCGACACCGGAGCGCTGCCCGCAACCCTCGAACTCGCCCACAAACTGGGGGTGATGGACTCACTCGACCATGTGGGAGCGCTCGACCACGAAGAGGTCCTGGCTGCGGGGCGGCGGGCCGATGTGTACGTACTGCCGTCGATCGAGGAACCCCTGGGCGTATCGGTCCTCGAAGCGATGTCGGTCGGCACCCCCGTGGTCATCACCCGCACCTGTGGCCTCGGTCTCGATGTGGCGAAGGCCGGGGCGGGCCGGGTGATCGACAGCAGGGTCGGCGAGGACGGGAAGAACGCGGCCAAGGTCGCAGGGGCGATTCTGGAACTCCTGGAGCCCGAGGCCAACGCCCGTGCCGGAAAGGCTGCTTGGAACCTGGTCAATGAGCACTTCACCATCGACGTCGTGACCCGGACCCTCCGGCGGACCTACGAGGACGTGGTCCGCCGGAAGGGCCACCGGGTCAAACGGTCTTCCCCTCACGGGACTTGAGCGCGATCTGCCAGCGGTAGAAGCTCATCGCCAGCGCGAAGTCGAAGCCCGCCCGCCCGTCGAGGAACCCCCGCCGGTACACATACATGTACGCGAAGGACACCAAAGGCTTGAAGGGCGCCTTGTGGAACAGTTGCCCCTGGCGCGACTTCACCCTCCGCACCTGCTCCTTGACCTCGGGGTGGTGCTCCAGCCACGCCTCCCAGTCCGAGTACCGGTTGTGCCGCTCGAACCAGGCGGTGACCGGGTCGAGGTCCTGGTGCTCGATGGGATTGCGGAGCGAGCCGGCCGACTCGGCGACCGGCTGGTAGTGGCCCTCGACCTCGCCGATGCCCGGCGCTTCGAGATCCCCGACCTCCGGGTACCGGCAGCGGGTGCGGTCGGTCAGTGACCGCTTGCGGATGGTGTAGCCGTGCCGCAGCCGCCTCCCGGAGAACCAGTAACCCAGTGGTATGTCGTACGCCGCGGGCTTCGGCGCACCGGGATCGGCGAAGATACTCCGCAGTTCGGCCAGCAGACCAGGACTGAGCCGCTCGTCCCCGTCGAGCAGCAGAATCCAGTCCAGGTCCGTGCGGACATGGTCCAGGCACCACTGCTTCTTGCGCGGATGACCGCCGTCCCAGGTGTACGTGATCACCTCGGCCCCGCACTCCTCGGCGATCTTCGCCGTGTCGTCCGTACTGTGCGAGTCGACGACGACGACCGCCTCGAAGTGGCCGAGCACCGACTTCACCGCCTCGGCGATGTTCAGCCCCTCGTTCTTCGTGGGGATCGCCACGGCTATCGGCAGCTTGCTCATCCATGGTCTCCTTCGGGCAGCCAGGCGTAGCAGCCTGTGGAGGTGAAGGCGCGGGCCGCCTTCGGGATGGTGATCTCGGCCCGCTTCCCGGAGGCGGAGGAGCCCGACACCAGGTTCTTGCCGTTCGCTCCGGTGATCTGCCAGGTGCAGTTCTCGGTGGGAGTGACGTCGTGGTAGCGGCCGGACCGGATCTGCTCGTCCTTGTACGTGCCGTCCGCGTACCCCCGCGAGGCCTCCCGCACCAGCTCTTCGTGCTGGGTGCAGAGGTGCTCGACGGCGGGTTCCGCATCGGCGATCTCGCCCGTCACGATCGCGCCGACCGCCGTGTCCCGGTCGACCTTCACGAGGTACGTCAGCTTGTCGCAGGTCTCCTGACCGGTCTGGAGCACGGCCGCCGGGTCCATGCCCTTGGGCACACGGTTGACCAGATACTCTTTCTGGTTCTTGTTGAACGAGCCCGTGGCCGGGGTGAGTTCATCGGTGGGCAGCTTCGGTGGCTCGCTCGTCCGCGGAGCCGAAGGGCCACTGGGTGAGGTGGCGCCGGGACCTGCCGAGGGCGCCGTGACGGGGGTCCGGGTGGCCGATGGCCTTTCATCGCTCGCCGCCTCGTGCCCGTCGGAGGACGAGCCGCAGGCGGCCAGCGCCGCCGTCAGTACGACGACGGCGGCGCCGGCCGGGAACGGGTACCTCATCCACCCGTCCTCAGGGCGTAGTGGGCGCTGACCTGCGAGCTGCTCAGCGCGGTCGGGTAGACGGCGGTCTCGTCGATCTGCCCGGCGAAGAAGCTGCTCGTCGGCTGGTTCGGCCAGTTGTTCAGGTTGTCGCCGCCCACCCTCCAGTAGCCGCTGTAGTTCTCATTGCCGGTGTACAGGGCGTTCGAGGCGCGGAGCTGCCCGTCCACGTACAGCGACATGCCGCCGGTGCCCTGCGTGGCGACGACATGGTGCCAGGCGCCGTCGTTGTAGGCGGCAGGCGTCGTGATGGCCCTGGTGCCGCCGCTGTAGACCCCGAAGATCAGCCGCCCGTCATTGCGCATGTACACATGCTTGTCGTACTGGTTGCTGTTCTGCATGGTCACATTGCCGAAGCCGATGATCTTCCCTCCCCTGGTGGTTGTCGTCTTGATCCATGTCTCCACCGAGAACCTGGTGGGCTGCGCATGACGCTTGTTGCTGTACGCGTACTGGTTCGATCCGTTGAAGCCGATCGCGGTTGAGGCACCCGCCACAGCGGCCGGAGTCTGCCGGTAGGCGGGGGAGTTGCGCAGGAATCCGTTGTCCAGCCCGCTGCCGGTGTCTGCGGCGAAGGTCGAGGTGCCTTCGTCGTAGCGCCAGTACAGCGAAGCACCGTCCGCCAGCACCCTGGCGGGGTACTTCTCGGCGGTTGACGCCACGGTGGCGGACAGGGCGGGCGACTTGGCACTGGTGTTGGTGCCGTCGCTCGCACTGATCCGGTACGAGTGGGTCTCACCCGCGGCCACGTCCGTATCGGTCCACCTCAGCTGTGGCCGGTCCCAGAACAGCGAGTACCCCGTCGTGGTGTACACCGGGGTGCTCGCACCGTCCTTGTAGATCCGGTAGGTGAGCTCACCGTCGTCGGCGTCGAAGCTCGTCTGCCAATTGACCTCCACCTTGCCCGCGGCAACGGTGGACAGGCTGACGTTCGGCACCCACGGCGCCCCGGTGTCGGGGCCGTCGGCGAACCGGGTGAGGCCCTGCTGCGCGGAGCCGTTGACGGTGGTGAACTCGCCGCCCACCCACAGATAGTGATGGCCGCCCTTGTCGGTCTGCGCCATCACCCGCGGTCCGACCGGCTCCCCGATGCCGTCGTTGGTGTCCGGGAACCAGGGGAGCAGCTTCGGGTCGTCGACGGACTGGGCCAGCAGATGCTTGCGCGGCTGGTCCGGGAACTCACCCATGCTGGCGCAGTCGTGCGCGTGACTGCCGCTGTACAGAACGCCGTTGTGCACGAGGACGGCCTGGGTGGCGCCCAGGCAGGTGTCCCGCCAGCGCTGCTCGAAGTTGCTGAGGTTCAGCGCGATCCGGCCGTCGAAGACACCGCCTCCGGTGCCCTCGTTGGCGGTGTAGAAGCCGGTGGCATCCGTGGTCAGGTCCTGCACCGTGGAGGTGTTCGGAATGAAGCCGGCCGGGTAGCTCTTGGCGACGGCACCGGTGGTGGCATCCACGACGGCCAGCGCGTGCGAGGTGGTGCCGTTGACGGTGAAGAAGTCACCGCCGATCAGCACGTGTTTCTGATCGGGTGTCAGCTCCACGGCCCGGCCCACCTCGTCGGTGTTGGCCGTCCACGGCTTCAGCGCGGCGCCCGTGGTGACCGCGGCGAACTTGTTCCGGGTCTGCCCCGCCACTGTGTTGAAGTCACCGCCCAGATAGACGGTGTCGGCCGTGACGGCCAGCGCCCGTACCGTCGCGGAGACGGAGACCTTGAAGTTCTGGCGCGGGGTGCAGGTCGCGGTGTCGATCGCGGCGATATTGCTCACTCCGACCCCGCTCACCGCCCCGAACTGCCCGCCGACGTACAGGGTCTTCTGATCGGGGGAGAGTGCGAGGGCCCGTACGGTCGCTGTCCCCGACGAGAGCGTGAACGACAGACTGCAGCCGGTCGGTGCACCGGTTGCCGCATCGAACGCGGCGAAGTTCACCGCGGGCTGTTCGGAGGTTCCGGCGGCCGCGTCCGGTGGCCGGACGGTGGAGAAGGTCCCGCCGGTGTACACGACACCGGCGTCCGACGCGGCCATCGACCAGACGATGCCGTTGGTCTGCCAGGTGGTGAGGTCGTCCGCGGTCAGGGAGACCGGCGGTGTGAGGGCCGCGGCCGGGGAGCCCCCGGACGCGGCGGCGGTCAGGGCTCCGGCGAGCAGGCAGAGCGCGGCGGCCGCGGCACGTGCCCTGCCGCGTCCGATGGGTCTGCGCCCCGTACTTCCGTTCATCATTCAGCTCCGAAGGTGAGAACGAGCTGCGGCCGGAAGGCCGCGGTTCCTGCCTCGTCCGACCGGCGGCGGAGACTGTCCGTCCCGCTGCCGGCGAGGGCGAGTGAGTGGTCCGGGCCCGGGGCCCGGACCGGTGCGGACGCGCTCGGGTCCACCGGGCAGCCGGTGGAGAGCGAGGTCGTGCCCGTATTGGTCCCCGGCACGGTCGTGGGGTGCGACGGCCGGGTGCTGTGGGTGATTGCCGAACCGGTCGACATACCGGTGACCGGCAGGGCGGTGCGGCTGTCGGATGTGCCCGGATCTCTCATCGGTCCACCCGCACAGCCGCTCCGGCGAGTTGGTCGGACAGCTGACGGACGTCCGCTTCGACCATGATCCTGGCGAGCTCCTGCGATTTCACGGCCGGTTTCCAGCCGAGCAGTTCCTCGGCCTTGGTGGCATCACCGATCAGCGCGTCGACCTCGCTGGGGCGCTCGTATTTGGCGTCGTAGCGGACGTGCTCCCGCCAGTCCAGGCCGGCGTGCGCGAAGGCGTACTCCAGGAACTGCCGGACGCTGACACCCTCGCCGGTGGCCACCACATAGTCGTCCGGGGTGTCGCACTGCAGCATGCGCCACATCGCGTCGACGTACTCGGGGGCGTAGCCCCAGTCGCGCACGGCATCGAGGTTGCCCAGATGGAGGTGGGTCTGCAGACCCGCCCTGATCCTGGCCACCCCACGAGTGATCTTCCGGGTCACGAACGTCTCGCCGCGGCGCGGGGACTCGTGGTTGAAGAGAATCCCGTTGACCGCGAACATCCCGTACGCCTCACGGTAGTTGACGGTCGCCCAGTACGAATAGACCTTGGCGACGCTGTACGGGCTCCGCGGATGGAAGGGGGTCTTCTCGTTCTGCGGCGGAGGGGTGGCGCCGAACATCTCCGACGAGGACGCCTGGTAGATACGGGTGTCGATGCCGCTCGCGCGGACGGCCTCCAGCAGCCGGATGGTGCCGAGACCGGTGATGTCGCCGGTGTACAGCGGAGCGTCGAACGAGACGCGGACGTGCGACTGCGCACCCAGGTTGTAGACCTCGTCCGGCCGGATGTCGCGCAGCAGATTCACCAGCGCGACCCCGTCGGCGAGGTCGGCGTGATGCAGGACGAACGAACGGTTCTCTTCCTCCGGTCCCTGGTAGATGTGGTCGATCCGCTCGGTGTTGAAGCTCGACGAGCGGCGTATCAGTCCATGGACCGTGTACCCCTTGTCGAGCAGCAGCTCGGACAGGTACGAACCGTCCTGTCCGGTCACGCCGGTGATGAGTGCGGTCTTCGCCACGACTCCCCCCTCTGTGTTCGCCTGAAAGGCTGTTGGTTCTCACCGAAATATCGGAATTGAGCGATCTGCGGCAAAACGTCACCACCGCCTGCGGCTGCTGGCACAATCCGAGCCATGACGACTGATCTCCCCGGCCCTCCCCAGGAATCCGTCCGCCCCCTCCTACGACCCGGCGCCCGCATATTCGTCGCGGGCCACCGCGGTCTGGTCGGTTCGGCGGTGGTACGCCGCCTCACCGCCGCGGGACACGAGGTGATCACCCGCGATCGCGATCACCTCGATCTGCGCGACGCCGCGCGGACCGAGGCATTTCTCCGCGAGGTCCGTCCGGACGCAGTGGTGCTGGCCGCCGCCAGGGTCGGCGGGATCATGGCCAACAGCACGTATCCGGTGCAGTTCCTCGAAGACAATCTGCGTATCCAGCTGAGCGTCATCGCCGGAGCACATGCCGCCGGGGTCGAGCGGCTGCTCTTCCTCGGCTCGTCCTGCATCTACCCGAAGCGATCCCCGCAGCCGATCCCCGAAAGCGCCCTGCTCACCGGCCCGTTGGAGCCGACGAACGAGGCATACGCACTGGCCAAGATCGCCGGAATCGTGCAGACCCAGTCCTACCGCCGACAGTACGGAGCCTCGTACATCAGCGCCATGCCCACCAACCTCTACGGCCCGGGCGACAACTTCGACCTGGAGACCTCGCACGTACTGCCGGCGCTGATCCGCCGCTTCCACGAGGCGCGACGCGACGGCTCGCCCGCGGTCACGCTCTGGGGCTCCGGCAGCCCGCGCCGCGAATTCCTGCACGTCGACGATCTGGCCGCCGCGTGCCTCCTGCTGCTGGAGTGCTACGACGGTGACGAGCCCGTCAACGTCGGCTGCGGGAAGGACCTGACGATCCGTGAACTTGCCGAAATGATAGGCGATGTGACGGACTACCAGGGTTCTCTCGAATGGGACACGTCGAAGCCCGACGGCACCCCGCGCAAGCTGCTCGACGTCTCCCGGCTCACCTCCCTCGGCTTCGCACCGCAGATTCCACTGCGCGACGGGATCGCTCGTACCTACGCATGGTGGCTGGAGCGGCAGACCGCACAGGTCTGAGCGGACCCGACGGGCCGACCGGCACGGGCCGGCCGCCGCAACGCGACGGCCGCCCCTCCCTCCGGCCCCGCGCAGCCGGAGGTTTCGCACTCTTCGCATCGACGGCCGCCGCACTCAGTACGCCCCGCGGCCGTCGGTGACGGCACGCAGCGTGCGGGCCATGAGTCCCATGTCCGTGGCCACCGACCAGTTGTCGACGTACCACAGGTCGAGCGAGACGGTCTCCTGCCAGGACAGGTCCGAGCGCCCGCTGACCTGCCACAGACCGGTCAGTCCCGGCCTGACCGCGAGCCGGCGGAGCTCGCGCTCGTCGTAGCGGGACACCTCATCCGGCAGTGGAGGCCGAGGGCCGACCAGCGACATGTCGCCCCGGAGCACATTGAGCAGTTGCGGCAGTTCGTCGAGAGATGTCCGGCGCAGCAGACGGCCGATCCCGGTCACCCGGGGGTCGCGGCGCATCTTGAACATCGGGCCGTCGTTCTCGTTCGCCGTGACCAGCTGAGCCTTGTGGCTCTCGGCGTTCACCACCATCGTCCGGAACTTCCACATGGTGAACGGCCGGTTGTGCTGCCCGTGGCGGATCTGGCGGTGGAGGGCCGGCCCGTTCGAGCCGAGACGCACCGCCGCCCCGATCAGGAGCAGCAGGGGTGCGAGAACGAGCAGACCGAGTGCGGCGCCGGTACGGTCCACCATGGCCTTCAGGACCATCTGTGGTCCCCGGCGCAGCGGCGGCGCGATGTGCAGCAGGGTCACCCCGGCCGCCGCGGACGGCCGTACCCGGCCGGCCGCGATGCCCGAGAGCTCCGACAGCACGGACAGCGGAAGCCCGCCGTCGTGCAGCCCCCAGGAGAGCCGGCGCAGCCGCTCCTCGGAGAGCTGCGGCCCGGGCACCACCAGAGCCAGGTCCGCGTCATGGGTGAAGGCTCCGCCCAGCACGGTCGACGCATCGTCGTCGGCCGGCGCCGGTGCGAGCCGGCCCGGCACCTGGACCTCGCACTCCAGCGGCGCGGTCCCCACCGGTATGGCGGCCACGACCGAGTACGGATGGTCCGCACGGGAACCGAGCAGCTGCACCGCGCGTTCCACCCCCGGAGCCTCACCGACCACCAGCACCCGCCGGACCGCCCGCTGCTGCCGCCCCGGCCAGGGCAACCGCCGCACCCCCCATATCGCAATGCCTACGAGCAGGCCGGGCAGCAGGGCCACGACCGCCGTCGCAGGATCGGCCGAATCGCCGGTCATGGTCCTCAGCACGGCGAGTACACCGATGAGCAGCAGCCAGTCGCCTGTCGTGCTCAGTACCCCCGGCGGATCGCCCGGAGGCCGGTCCGCGTACCGGCCGCGCGCGGCCCGCACACCGGACCACGCGAGCGCGGCCACGGCCGCGGCGACCGCGGCCCGCGACTGCCCGCCGGCTCGCAGTACGAGCCATGCCGGAATCCCCAGGCCGACAAGTTCGGCCCCGATGACGACCGGCAGACACCGGCCCGTCCTTCTCTTCGTCGCGGCCGGTCCTGAACGTTCGCGCTGTACGGTCGGCGCCCTCCACGGATCGTCGAGTTCCTTGTTGCGAGGCCGATTTGAAGCAGTGCGCGGACGAGGCGCCCCCGCCAGTCCCACAGGTCCTGATCTGTCCGAATCGGGTAGCTCGACATGCCCCATGAACCCCCCAGTCACAGTTGCATCGCCACAAACGGGGCGCATCCGCCGATCCCATGGACTGACGGATGCGCGCTCGCTCGCTGCACGATATCCACACACGTGCCATTTCGCTGGAGTTCCAGTGAAGTTCAGACATGCGCACTGGCTCGGAACTCGTCCCGTTCCGGGCTGGATCTCTTGGTCTGTGGGCGACTGTTCGCATTTGGAAGGTGCCGGAATCGGATGGTGTGCGGACATGTACGTCACCAGTTGCATGGCTCCACCAACAGGTTTGTCTGGGAGGATGCACCGTCGGGATCACGACACCAGGCCATGAGCGAAAGTGGGGACGTGCGGTGACTCCCGCGGAGAAGAACTGGGCCGGAAACATCACGTTCGGCGCGCGGCGGCTGAGTATGCCCCGCTCCGAGGCCGAACTGCGGGAGACGGTGTCCGCCTCGACCGCGGTACATGCGCTCGGAACCCGGCACTCCTTCAATACCGTCGCCGACACACGCGGCGATCTGGTGTCGGTGGCCGGGCTGCCCCGCAGGGTCGAGATCGACCGGGAGGCAGGGGCGGTCACCGTCGCCGCGGGGCTGCGTTTCGGGGAGTTCGCCGACGCACTGCACGAGAACGGGTACGCCCTGCACAACCTCGGTTCGCTGCCGCACATCTCGGTCGCCGGGGCCTGCGCGACCGGAACCCACGGCTCGGGAGTCGGTAACAGTTCCATCGCGGGGGCCGTCCGGGCGCTGGACATGGTCACGGCCGACGGCCGGAACGTGTCACTGAGGCGTGGAGACGCGGACTTTCCCGGAGCCGTGGTGGCCATGGGCGCGCTGGGCGTGGTGACCGCGCTGACGCTGGACGTGGTGCCCGCCTTCGACGTACAGCAGTGGGTCTACGAGGATCTGCCGGAGTCCCGGCTCACGGACAGTTTCGACGAGGTGATGTCGGCCGCGTACAGCGTCAGTGTCTTCACCGACTGGCGTGAGGGGCCGCTCAACCAGGTGTGGCTCAAGCAGCGGGTGGGTTCCGACGGTCCGCAGCGGGCGCCCGAGGAGTGGCTCGGCGCGCGGCTCGCGGACGGGCCGCGCCATCCGATCGCCGGGATGCCGGCCGAGAACTGCACCCGCCAGCAGGGCGTTGCCGGACCGTGGCACCGGCGCCTTCCGCACTTCCGCCTGGAGTTCACCCCCAGCAACGGGGACGAACTGCAGTCGGAGTACTTCGTGGCCCGGCAGGACGCGCCTTCGGCGTACGAGGCACTGGGCCGGCTCCGGGAGCGGATCGCCCCGCTGCTGCAGATCACCGAGATCCGCACCGTCGCCCGCGACGATCTGTGGCTGAGCCCGGCGGGCGGCAGGGACTCGGTGGCCTTTCACTTCACCTGGGTGCCGGACACGGCCGTCGTCACACCGGTGCTCGGGGCGATCGAGGAGGCCCTGGCACCGTTCGGTGCGCGGCCGCACTGGGGCAAGGTGTTCACCACCACCCCCGGGACACTGCGCACGCTGTACGGGAAGTACGCCGATTTTGAGCGGCTGACGGCCCGGTTCGACCCGGAGGGCAAGTTCCGGAACGACTTCCTGGCGTGCCACTTCCTCCGTTGAGCGGCCATCCGCAGCGGTGTCCCGGCCGCCCGGGGGAGCGAGGTCAGAGGCTGTCGCGGTCGTCCTCGCAGGACGAGCCGGAACGCGCGAACGGGCCCGGCCGGGTGGATCCTGGTGACAGGACGGCGTCGTGGCGGCGGACCGAGGCCGGGCGCGGTCGCAGGAGGTGCGCGATGACTCGCACGCTGGAGTGGCAGGTCCGCGTCGGTCTGTCCGAGGAGGACGGTACGACCAGGGCCGAGGCGGTACTGGACACCGGCTCCGCAAAGCTCATCGGACATGGGGTCGCCCGCTGCAACCCGCAGGACGTGGACGTTCCCGTCATCGGCGACGAACTCGCGGCGAGCCGCGCCATGAAGGACGTCGCCGCGCAGTTGATGAAGGCCGCCGACCATGAACTGGAAACGGTCGGAGCCGGACCCGCGAGCGGGCCGGTCGCACCGCCGTACGCATGGTCCGACACCACGGCCTGAGCCCTGGGGAGGGCATATGACCCGCATCTCGATGACGGTGGACGGCACGAGGTACGAGGACGAGGTCGAGCCCCGGCTGCTGCTGGTCCACTACCTCCGCGACCACCTGGGGCTCACCGGCACGCCCGTCGGCTGTGACACCAGCAACTGCGGGGCGTGCACCGTCGAACTCGACGGCGACAGTGTCAAGAGCTGCTCCGTACTGGCCGTGCAGGCCGATGGCGGCGAAGTGACGACCGTCCAGGGGCTCGCCTCCGACGGCGAGTGGACGCCGCTGCAGACCGCCTTCCACGAACAGCACGCGCTGCAGTGCGGCTACTGCACCCCAGGCATGATCATGGCGGCCAGGGACCTGCTCAAGGAGAACCCCGGCCCCACTGCGGAGGAGGTCCGTCACGGGCTCGAGGGCAACCTCTGCCGGTGCACCGGCTACCAGAACATCGTGCGCGCCGTCCTGGCGGCGGCAGCCGAGGAGCGCCGCCACGCCCCCGCACCCCAGCCCTCGGACACCGGCCGGCCGATGCCGAGGAGCGGCGCGGCCCCGATCGGCGCCGGGCAGGAGGCCCGGACATGACCGGCCTGATCACCGCCGGGGAATCCCGCCCCGAGGTCGGCCGCTCCCGGATGCGCAAGGAGGACGCCCGCCTCGTCACCGGCCGTACCACCTGGACCGACAACGTCACCGTGCCGGGCCTGCTGCACCTGGCGATCCTGCGCAGCCCCATGGCCCACGCGCGCATCGACCGGGTCGATGTGTCGCCCGCGCTGGAACGTCCGGGGGTGGTCGCCGCCTTCACCGGCCGCGACCTGGCCGGTGAACTCGGCCCCATGCCCTGCGTATGGCCCGTGACGGAGGACATCGTCATGCCCGACCACCCGGCGGTCGCCGTCGACGAGGTCAGGTACGTCGGTGACCCCGTTGCCCTGGTGATCGCCCGCGACCGGTATGCCGCCGCGGACGCTCTGGAGGCCGTGGAGGTCGACTACACACCCCTGCCGCCCGTCCTCGACCTGGAATCCGCACTGGCCGACGGCGCCCCGCTCGTCCACGCCGACAAGGGCACCAACCGCTGCTACACCTGGCCGCTCGCCACGGGCGACTACGCAGCGGAGAAAGCCCGCGCCGACGTCGTACTCCACCGCCGCTACACCCAGCAGCGCCTCATCGCCAATGCCATGGAACCCAGAGCCGTCGTCGCCACACCGCCCACGGCCTCCAGCGAATACACCCTGTACTCCTCGACCCAGGTCCCGCACGTGGCCCGGGTCATCCTGTCCATGGTCACCGAGATCCCCGAACAGAAACTGCGGGTGATCGCCCCGGACGTCGGCGGCGGCTTCGGGTCCAAACTCCAGGTGTACGGGGAGGAGGCCGTCGCCCTCACGCTGGCCAGGAAGCTCGGCCGGCCCGTCAAGTGGACCGAGTCCCGCTCCGAGGGCTACCAGGCCACCCATCACGGCCGCGGCCAGATCCAGGACATCGAGATCGCGGCAGCCGGTGACGGACGAATCCTCGGCCTGGCGGTCGACCTGCTCGCCGACATGGGCGCGTACCTGATGCTGATCACCCCGGGCATTCCGCTGCTCGGCGCGTTCATGTACCCGGGGATCTACAAGATGAACGCATACACGTTCCACTGCACGGGCGTCTTCACCACCAGAACACCGACCGACGCCTACCGCGGCGCCGGCCGCCCCGAAGCGACGTTCGCGATCGAGCGGACCATGGACGAACTCGCGGCCGAACTGGAGCTGGACCCCATCGAGTTGCGCCGCCGCAACTGGATCGGGCACGACGAGTTCCCGTACACCTCCGTCGCCGGACTCACCTACGACAGCGGCAACTACGAAGCGGCCACCGACCGCGCACTCGCCCTCTTCGGCTACGACGACCTGCGCACCGAGCAGCGCGAGCGCAACGCACGGAACGACCCGGTGCGGCTCGGCATCGGCATCTCCACCTTCACCGAGATGTGCGGCCTCGCGCCCAGCCGGGTCCTGCGCGATCTGCGGTACGCCGCCGGGGGCTGGGAGGCAGCCGCCATCCGCATGCTGCCCACGGGAAAGGTCGAGGTCACCACCGGCACCAGCCCGCACGGGCAGGGCCATGCCACCTGCTGGAGCCAGATAGCCTCCGATGTGCTCGGCGTGCCCTTCGACGACATCGCAGTGGTGCACGGCGACACTAGGGCAGTACCGCAGGGCATGGACACCTACGGTTCCCGTTCGCTCGTGGTGGGCGGTCTGGCCGTCCACCACGCCGCGCTGAAGGTGGTGGCCAAGGCCCGCAGGGTCGCCGCACACCTGCTGGAGGCGAACGAGGCCGACCTGGAGTTCTCCGGCGGCATTTTCGCAGTGAAGGGATCGCCGGAGGCGACGAAAACCATCCAGGAAGTGGCCTTTGCGACGTTCTCCTCCCACGATCTGCCCGACGGACTGGAACCGACGATCAATGCCGAGCACCTGGTCGATCCCGACAACTTCTCGTTCCCGCACGGCACCCACCTGTGCGCGATCGAGGTCGACACCGAGACCGGCCGCGCCCGGATCCGCAGCTATGTCTGTGTCGACGACATCGGGAAGGTGATCAACCCGATGATCGTCCAGGGCCAGATCCACGGCGGCCTGGCGCAGGGCATCGCCCAGGCGCTCTACGAGGAGGCGGTGTACGACTCCGAGGGCAACCTGGTCTCCGGAACGATGGCGGACTACCTGGTGCCCTCCGCACCGGACCTGCCGGACTTCGTCACCGACCGCACCGAGACCCCGGCGACATCGAACGCCCTCGGCGTCAAGGGAGTCGGCGAGGCCGGGACCATCGCGTCCACCCCCGCCGTCGTCAACGCGGTCGTGGACGCACTGCGACCGCTCGGTGTGAAGGACGTAGCGATGCCGTGCACACCGCAGCGGATCTGGCAGGCGATCACGGACGCACGGGCCGAGGAGGCGACGGCATGATCCCCGCCGCATTCGACTACGCACGGCCGCAGACCCTCGACGAGGCGGTACGAACGCTGCACGACGGCGGCGAAGACGCGAAGGTCCTGGCGGGCGGACAGAGCCTGATCCCCATCCTGCGGCTGCGCCTCGCCTTCCCCGAACTCCTCGTCGACCTCGGGCGGATCCCGGAGTTGCGCGGCGTCCGCGAGGACACCGACACCGGATCGCTCGTGATCGGAGCCATGACGACCCACCACGACGTCATCCACAACCCGCTGGTGTGCCGCCACGCCGGACTGCTGGCCGCCGCCACCGAGACCGTCGCCGACCCCGCCGTACGGCACCGAGGCACACTCGGCGGTTCGCTCTCCCACGCCGACCCGGCCGGCGACCTCCCGGCGGTGCTGCTCGCCCTCGACGGCGAGATGGTGGCCGCGGGGCCACAGGGCCGACGTACCATCCCGGCACGCGACTTCTTCGTCGACTACCTGCAGACCGCCCTGACGAGGGACGAGGTGCTGGTGGAGATCCGGGTGCCGAGGACCGACGCCTGGGGTTTCCACTACGAGAAGTTCAGCCGGGTCGCCCAGGCCTGGGCGGTCGTCGGTATCGCGGCGCTCGTACGACGCGACGACGGCCACATCGCCGAGGCCCGCATCGGCCTGACCAACATGGGCACCACGCCACTGCGCGCGAGCGCCACCGAGCAGGCGCTCACCGGCGCGGAGGCCGGACCGGCCGCCGTGGCGCGGGCCGCCGAAGCCGCGGCCGAGGGCACTCGCCCGGCCTCCGACCTGTCGGCCTCGCCCGAGTACCGCGAACACCTCGTACGGGTGCTGACCCGGCGTGCGGTGCTGGCCGCGGCCGGGATGGAGTGACAGGTGACGAGTCCGGCGAACGGGGGGAACGGAGCCGACGGGCCGGGGGACGGGCCGGGCGAGCTGCGCGCCCGCCTGGAGGAAACGGGCTACCTCGTCGACGAAGGGCTCGCCATCGCCTGCTTCCTGGCGCTCAGGCTGCACCGGCCGCTGTTCTGCGAGGGCGACGCGGGCGTGGGCAAGACCGCCCTCGCCCCGGCCCTCGCGAAAGTCCTTCACGCACCCCTGATCCGCCTCCAGTGCTACGAGGGCATCGACGCCTCCCAGGCCCTGTACGACTGGGACTTCCCGCGCCAGCTGCTTCATCTGCGGGCCGCCGAAGTCGCCGGGGTCACCGAGCCGGACCGGCTGGAGAGCGAGCTGTACAGCAGACGCTTCCTCGTCGCACGCCCGCTCCTGCAGGCAGTGGAGACCCAGCCGTCGGTTCTGCTCGTCGACGAAGTCGACCGGGCGGATGACGAGTTCGAGGCATTTCTGCTGGAACTCCTCTCCGATTACACGGTCACGGTCCCGGAGCTGGGCACCCTGCGCGCCCTGTCACCCCCCGTCGTCGTACTGACGTCCAACCGCACCAGGGAGGTCCACGACGCACTGAAACGGCGCTGCCTGTACCACTGGTTCGACCACCCGGACTTCGACCGCGAACTCGCCATCGTCCGCAGCCGCCAGCCGCAGGTGACCGCCCGTCTCGCCGAACAAGTCACTGCTGTGGTGCAGCAGTTGCGCACCCAGCATCTGCTCAAGCCGCCCGGAGTGGCCGAAACCATCGACTGGGCCGAGGCCCTCGACGCGCTGGGTGCCACCGAACTGGACGCGGAGCTGGCTTTCGCCACGCTCGGCTCGGTGCTGAAGTACAGGGAGGACGCGGAACGCGCCCGCTCCCTCGACCTGTCCGCGGTCCTCGCGGCGAGGGGAGCGTGAGCCGTGCCCACCGCACCCGCCATCGATGCGACCGCCGTCGCCGTCGGGCTCGCCCGGGCGTTGCGCGCGGCCGGAGTCGCCACCGGCCCCGACCGCACACAGACGTTCCTGGGCGCGCTCGGTCTGCTGCGCCCCGCACTCCGTTCCGACGTCTACTGGGCGGGCCGTCTCACCCTGTGCGGCAGCCGGGACGACCTGGAACGGTACGACCGCGTATTCGCCGCCTGCTTCGACCGGCGCCCGCACCCCCGCGACCCGATGCGGTCCGTGGGCGTACCGAAACCGCAGCCGTGCGTGGCGGCCGCCGCGTCCGGCGCGTCTGACGGCACCGACGCAACGGACGACGACCGAACACCGCCCACGGCGGCCCTGGCAAGCACCGCCGAGGTCCTGCGCCACCGTGACATGGCCGAGCTGACCCCCGCCGAGAGAGCCCAACTACGGCGACTGCTCGCCGCGTTCGCTCTGAGCGGCGAGCCGCGCCGCACCCCCAGGCTGCGACCGGCCCGACGCGGCGGTGTCGATCCCCGACGCACCGTGCGCGAACTCCTGCGGCACGGTGGCGAACCCGCCCGGCTGCGCCACCACACCCCCACCACCAGGCCGCGAAGGGTCGTGCTGCTGCTGGACGTCAGCGGCTCCATGGACCCGTACGCGGATGCCCTGCTGCGCTTCGCACACGCCGCGGCACACGGCGCGGCGGCTCGCACACCCACCGAAGTGTTCACGATCGGCACCCGGCTGACCCGGGTGACCCGCGAGATGGCCCACCGGGATCCGGACGCGGCACTGGCCGCGGTCGCCGACGCGGTCCCCGACCGCAGCGGCGGCACCCGGCTCGGCGAGATGCTGCGAAGCTTCCTCGACCGCTGGGGGCAGCGCTCCTGCGTACGGGGAGCGGTGGTGGTCGTCCTGTCCGACGGCTGGGAGCGGGGCGACCCCGCACTGCTCGCGGCCCAGATGCGCCGACTGCACCGGCTGGCGCACCGCGTGGTGTGGGCCAACCCCCGCAAGGCACGCCCGGGTTACGCACCGCTCGCGGCGGGCATGGCGGCGGCGCTGCCGCACGTGGACGCCTTCGTCGAAGGGCACAGCCTGGCCGCACTGGAGCGGCTGGCGGCAGTGGTGCGAGGGGTGGCCGCCGATGCGTGAGATCCTTCCGGCGCTCAGCCGCTGGTACACCGCCGGGGAGCCGTTCGGGCTCGCCACCGTCGTCGCGGTCAGCCGCAGCGCACCGCGCGGCCCCGGAGCGGCGATGGCCGTGGGCCCGGACGACGAGGTCGTGGGCAGCGTCTCCGGCGGCTGCGTCGAGGGCGCGGTCTTCGAACTGGCCAAGGAGGTCGTGCATACGGGCCGGGCCCAGCTCCAGACCTTCGGCTACAGCGACGAGGACGCCTTCGCCGTCGGCCTCACCTGCGGCGGCGAGATCACCCTCCTCGTGCGTCCCGTGACGGCGGTGTACGACACCTCCTTCGGAGAGGTCGCCGCATCGGTCGCCGAGCACCGCCCGGTGGTGGTCGCCACCGTGACCGACGGACCCGCCCCGCGCGGCGCCGCCCTCGCCGTCTGGCCGGACACCGTCTCCGGATCGCTGGGCGCGAGCGGTCTCGACGCCGCCGTCACAGCCGACGCGCGAGGAGAACTCGCCCAAGGCGCAACCGGCCTACGGCACTACGGCCCCAACGGCGAACGGCGCGAGGACGACGTCACCGTGTTCCTCCAGTCGTTCGCCCCGCCGCCCCGGATGCTGGTCTTCGGCGCCATCGACTTCGCTGCCGCGGTGGCCCGGATCGGTGCGTTCCTCGGCTACCGCGTCACCGTCTGCGACGCCCGTCCCGCCTTCGCCGACCCCCGCCGCTTCCCGGACGGTGCGGAGGTGGTCGTCGACTGGCCGCACCGGTACCTGAGCAACACGGAGATCGACGGGCGGACCGTGATGTGCGTGCTCACCCACGACCCGAAGTTCGACGTCCCGCTGCTGGAGGTGGCCCTGCGCACCCCGGCCGCGTACATCGGCGTGATGGGCAGCCGCCGGACCCATGAGGACCGCCTGGCCCGGCTGCGCGAGACCGGTCTCGGCGAAGCGGAACTGGCCCGGCTGCGCTCGCCCATCGGCCTCGACCTCGGCGCGCGTACCCCCGAGGAGGTGGCCGTCTCGATCGCGGCGGAGATCGTCGCACTGCGCTGGGGCGGCACCGGCAGCCCGCTCGCGGACACGGTCGGGGCGATCCACCCGCCGCGGCTGAAATCCGTATGACTTTCTGGCCCTTGTGAGTTCGTGACCCTGTGATTCGTGTGAGGAGCAGACCATGCAGCTGGAGAACTCATTCACCGTGCCGGTCCCGGTCGACGATGCCTGGCGGGCGCTCCTCGACATCGAACGTGTCTCGCACTGCATGCCGGGTGCGACCGTGGAGGAATTCGACGGCGACACCATCAAGGGCTCCGTGAAGGTGCGGGTGGGACCGATCACCGTGACGTACCGGGGCACGGCGACCTTCCTGGAGAAGGACGAGTCGGCCCACCGCGTGGTCCTGTCCGCACGGGGCAACGAAGTACGGGGCCAGGGCACGGCGAGCGCCACGGTGACCGGCACCCTGGCCGATCACGACGGAGGGACGACGGTCGCCGTGACCACCGACCTGACCGTCACCGGGCGGCCGGCCCAGTTCGGCCGCGGAGTCATGGCCGATGTGAGCGACAAACTCATCGGCCGGTTCGCCGACTGCCTGTCGCAGAAGCTGTCGGCCACGGAAGAACCGTCCACGACAGCACCGGCCACTGCTGCTTCCGCGGCCGACGGTACGCAATCCGCCGCGTCCGACAGCACGCCGATGCGCGAGGCCGAGCCGATCGATCTGCTGCGCACAGCAGCCGGCCCGGTGGCCGGGCGCGCGGCGGGAGCCCTTGCCGTGGTCGCAATCGCGGTACTGGCCGTGATCCTCGCCCGCCGCAGCCGTTGCCGCTGCGGCGGAGTGTGCCGGTCGTGTCACAGCGGGCGCCTGCCGGGAGAGCCGTAGCGTTGCGCACGGAAGAGGCCGAAGCCACAATGCCGGGCCCAGGGGGGAGACATGTGCTGGAGCGCGACCGCCGATCTCGTCGCGGGCACCTGCATCGCCGCCGTCGGAGTGGCGTGCGTCGCGCAGGTGCGCCGGGTCCGTGACCTGCCGCTCGCGGCGTTGCCGCTGCTCCTCGGGGCCCATCAGATCATCGAGTCCGTGATCTGGCGCTCGGGCGGCGGCACCGGGCCCGCCACCCTTGCCTGGGCCGTCATCGCCCTTCCGCTGCTGCCGTTGTGGGTTCCGCTGGGTGTGCTGTGTGCCGCGCCGCCGCACGCCCGACGCCGGTTGCTGGTGCCCCTCGCGGCCGGAATCGCGACCGCTGTCCCGCTCGTGTACTGTCTGGCGACCCGTCCCGTGACCGCAGAGATCCGCGGGCACACCCTCGGCTACGTCCTCGGCCTCCCCGGCTCCCGGCTGCTCGTCGGCGGGTACCTCCTGGCCACGGTGGGCTCACTGCTCCTGGCCGGGGACCGCCTGCTGCGATGGCTCGGCGTGCTGGTCGCGGTCGGGGCCGCAGTCTGTGCGGCCCTTTGGCGGCTGGAGCCCGTCTCGACCTGGTGCGCCTTCGCGGCGGTGTGCTCGGTGATCCTGCTCGGCTGGACCCGCCGACGCCCTGCGGAGCAGTTCGTCTAGATGGACCGGGGCAGGCCGATCGGGTTCGGGAACGGCAGCAGCCCAGCCTCCAGCACCTGCCGGGTCGGCAGCTCCAGAGCGGCGAGCAGCGCGTCCACCATGCTGTCGGTGAGGGGGCGCAGCAGCCGGGCGGCCAGCCGGTCGGTGGTGTCCTCGATCAGGTCCCGTTCCTCACGACCGCGCGGCGTGACAGCCGAGTCCGCGTCGATCAGCCCGCGGGAGCGCAGCCGTTCCTCGGCAGCCGCCCACTCCATGTCGCTCCAGCCCCGGTCGAGCTGGATGCCCTCGCGCGGAACACGGTCGGTGGCGGCGGCGAGAACGAGCGCCTCGGGGGCGTCGAGACCGTGGTCGGCAAGAGTGACGGCGTGCACGTCACCCCGGAACTCCCGCAGTGCGGTGGTGAGTTGCCACAGGCGTTCCACCGGGTCGGCGCGCTCGCACAGCGGGCGGTTCGCGGCGAACAGCGGACGCGCGAGGGCCGATGAGTCCTCGACCATCGCCGCGAGCGGCGGGGTGAGCTGTTCGGCAAGAGTGTCGATGCCGGGGACCAGTCTGCGCAGCGCCCGCGCGGCAAGCTGTGCACGGAGGTCCGTGAGCCTTTCGGGGGTGACGATCTGCCATGCGGCGGGCAGCGCCCGGGCCACCATGCCCGGGGCGAAGACGGCAAGGACAGCGGTCGCGGTCTCGGGGAGGACCGGCCCCATGGGGGCCGTACGGGTGGCGAAGTAGCCCATCCAGAAACCTTTGAGGCCCACGGATCGGCCGATGCCCCGGCACTCCTCGTCGAAGTAGATCACTGAGTGGAGGGGTTCGGTGCGCAGCCACAGCGTGCGGGGTCTCGACTCCATGGCAGCCAACCTAACGCCCATGTCGGCGGATGCGCCGTACGACGACGGGCGGGCGGGGGCTCTCTTCGGCCTCTGCCCGCCCGTCGTTGCCGCACCGGGGGGTCGGCTGCGGTGACTGCCTCAGATGGTTCCGCCGAAGTGCCGCTCCACGATCGCCGCGGTATCGGTGCCGCGCGGCAGGGTGCCGTACTGATGGCCACGGGCCTCGCCGAGCCGGGCGGCGACGAACGCTTCGGCCGTCGCCGCGGGAGCGTGACGCAGCATCAGCGAGGACTGCAGAGCCAGCGCCATGCCCTCGACGGTCGCCCGGGCGCGGGTCTGCGCGGCCAGCGGGGAGCGCAGGTCCTCGGCCAGCTCCTGGCGTACCCGACGGATGTGTGCGTCCAGTACGGAACTGGCACCGGCCGTGGTCTCCAGCTCGGCCCAGAAGGCGTCCAGCGACTGCGGGGTCCTGGCGATACCCCGCAGCACATCGAGCGCGATGACGGTTCCGGAGCCCTCCCACACCGCCATCACCGGCTGCTCGCGGTAGCGCCGGGCCAGCGGCCAGTCCTCGGTGTAGCCATTTCCGCCCAGACACTCCAGCGCTTCGTAGGCGTGGTGCGGGCCGCGCTTGCAGATCCAGTACTTGGACACCGCGGTGGCCAGCCGCCGGAACATCGCCTCGGACTCGCCGCTGTCGGCCTCGTAGGCATGGGCCAGGCGCAGTGAGGTCCAGGTCGCGGCCTCCGTCTCCAGCGCCAGATCGGCAAGGACCGCCGTCATGGCCGGCTGGTCGACCAGCCGGGCACCGAACGCGCTGCGGTGGTGCGCGTGCCAGATCGCCTCGGACACCGACTGGCGCATGCCGGCGGTGGTACCGAGCACACAGTCGAGCCGGGTGTGATTGACCATCTCGATGATGGTGGGGACGCCGCGGCCGGGCTCGCCGACCCGTACCGCCCAGGTGCCGTCGAACTCCACCTCGGAGGAGGCGTTCGACTTGTTGCCGAGCTTGTTCTTCAGCCGCTGGATACGGACGGTGTTACGGGTGCCGTCCGCCAGTACCCGCGGTACGAGGAAGCAGGTGAGCCCGGCCTCGGCCTGGGCCAGGACCAGGAAGGCGTCCGACTGCGGGGCCGAGAAGAACCACTTGTGGCCGGTGAGCAGATGGGCCCGGCCTTCGGGGTCGGAGGGCAGCGGGACCGCCCGCGTGGTGTTGGCGCGGACGTCGGAGCCGCCCTGCTTCTCCGTCATCCCCATGCCGAAGGTCAGCCCGGACTTGCTGCCCGGGGCGATCGGCCGCGGGTCGTAGGAACGGCTGAGCAGGCCGGGCAGCCAGTCCCGTCCCACGTCCGGATCGCGCTGCAGGACCGGGACCACGGCATGCGACATGGACATCGGGCAGGCGTGGCCGGGCTCGATCTGGGCGAACAGCATGAATGAAGCCGCCCGCGCCACCGCTGCTCCGGGCTTCGGGTCGGCCCAGCCCGCTGTGTGCGTGCCATGACTCACCGCCGCGCCGATGACCTCGTGGTACGCGGGGTGGAAGTCGATCTCGTCGACGCGGTTGCCGTAGCGGTCATGGGTGCGCAGGACGGGCGGGGAGGTGTGGGCGAGCTCCGCACTGATCTGGAACCGCTCGGAACCGACCAGGGTGCCGATGTCGTGCAGCTCCGGCTCGTGCCAGGCCGCGCCGAACGTCCGGACGGCCTGTGCGAGCGGCAGATTGGTGCCGTACTCGTCGAGGCCGGTCCGGGGCGGCGCCTGGTTGGTGACCTCATGGGTGGGGTGCGGCGCGGGGGCCTCGGGCCGGACATCGGTCCGGTGCGGGGTGACGGTCATCGCAGGTTCCTGTCCTTGGTCGATGGGCGGGGCGGCGGGGGAGTGGGTACGGCGATGTGCGGCTCGCGATCAGGCGCCGTCGGCTACGACGGCTCTGAGGCACAGCGTGGCGATGCCCTCCACGACCGGTCCCGGGTCGGTCCGCTCGCCGACCGGAGACAACGGGCCGAGAAGTGCCTCGCCGACCGCCGCGATCACGGCGGCGGCCGACAGCTGTGCATTCGCCGCAAGCAGCCCACCTGCGGCAATACCCGCGGCGATGGCCGGCTCGGCGAGGGCGTGTCAGCGATGTTCTGAACCTCAATTCATATCTTCCTCTGTCACTCAATCACTGTTGTTCTCGCGGTGCAATGGCTCGCAGTAGAACTGTCGTTCCTCTTTCCGTAGGTAGGGGAACGGGTGTTCAAGCCTGTGCGGATGGTGGTTGTTACGGATTTCCCGGACCGGTCACGCAGGGGGTGCGTGGGTGTGTGCCGGGTATCCGATGCCGCCACTGGCTGCATCGGTTCGGTGTCGCGCGGATGGGTGCAGCAGGCAGGGGTTGACAGGTACTCGGAGGGTTGGATGCGTGCCGGTTACAGGCGCGTGTGACGGAAATGTCCGTACTTCGTAACGCGTATCGGTGCGTCTTTCGTGACTCGGGCAATCGGGCCACAGTGTGCGTTCTCGGCAACAGGCCGAGACCGAAAAACGCTCGGACCGCACGGTCCGGGCCCGCATCTGAGGGGTCTTCATGTCCCGTTCCGCACGGCGGCTCACCGCTACCGTTCTCGCCTCCGGCGCACTGGTGGCGGCCGCCGCACTGCCGGCGATCGCAGACGAACACGACCACGGGATCGGTCGCGACCGCGGTCACGGCCACACCCAGACCGACCCACGTTCGTCCGTGGTCCTGGGCGCGATCCAGTACAACAGCCCCGGGTACGACAACGGCTCCAACCACAGCCTCAACGGTGAGTGGGTCACCGTCACCAACACCAGCCGTCACTCGGTCAACCTCCGCGGCTGGACCCTGAGCGACGAGAGCCGCCGCACCTACCGGTTCGACCTGCGGCTGGCCGGCCGCTCATCGGTGCGTGTGCACACCGGAGTCGGCCGCGACACCAGCCGCGACGTCTACCAGGACCTTCGCAACTACGTATGGGACGCCAGCGACACGGCGACTCTGCGGGACGCGTACGGTCACAGGGTCGACTCGAAGTCCTGGGGCCGCGACCGCGACCGCGATGGCCGCGATGGCCGTGACCGGGACCGCCACGACCGGGACCGCGATGGCCGTGACCGCCACGACAGGGACCGCGATGGCCGGGACCGCGATGGCCGTGACCGCCACGACCGGGACCGCCACGACCGGGACCGCGATGGCCGTGACCGCCACGACAGGGACCGCGATGGCCGTGACCGCCACGACCGGGACCGCGATGGCCGGGACCGCGACGGCCGTGACCGCGGTCACGACGGCCGCACTGGTCACGACGGCCGTAACGGCCACGACGGCCGCGAAGACCGTGGCGGGCGTAACCACCACGACGGTCGCGACTGACGCGACCGGCGACCGCTCTCCGTCCTCGGAACGGCCGCCACCACCCTGATCGCGGCGCCCCGCGGCCACCCCGGCCGCGGGGCGCCGCACTTGTCAGTGATCGTCGGGCCGCCGAGCGGGGCGCGCCGCGTTGAGCGCGTCGACCGCCCCGCGGATGTCTCCGATCGTCGTGCAGTCGACGGCGGCGAAATTCACCGGACTGCCCCGCCGCTGCTCGCACCGGTGCGCACGGTCGAGCACCCAGTCACGGGCGTTGACCTTGCCCGCGTCGATCCTGCTCCCGCCCGCGACGGTGATGAAGTGGTTGAGCAGGAAGAGCCGCTTGCCGGTGCCGCCGCGGTGCGGGACACAGCTCATCTTTTCCGGGCTCTGGAAGGCGAACGGCATCTCCATCCCGTAATGGTAGAAATTGCGGTACCACGGTGCGGGACCGTCGGCCTGCTCGGCGAAGACCACGAGCCGCCGTCCGCTGTCGAGCATCTCGCCCGGTGTCGGCCACGCCCAGCACGGTGGTGATGGCTTCCACCGGAGCGAGTCCCTCGTGTGTGAAGGTGCGGGCCCGGCGGATGGCGTCCAGCTGATTCCCCGACGCGGCGAGCACCTGGGTGATGTCCCGGGTGCCGCCGCCGGCTGCGGTACGCAGCTCGGCCACGGTCGGCACGAGGAAGGCGGCCGTGCGCAGTGGGCGCCGCATGCCGAGGTCAGGACTCATCTGCCAGGGACGGGATCTCCTGCTCGGTCCACAGGGCCTTGCCGTCGCTGCTGTACCGGGTGCCCCAGTGGGTGGCGAGCTGGGAGACGATGAACAGTCCGCGTCCGCCCTCGTCGACGGTGCGCGCATGGCGCAGATGGGGTGACACCCGACTGCTGTCGTGCACCTCGCAGGTGAGGGAGCGGTCCAGGATCAGACGCAGTTGCAGTGGAGGGGTGCCGTAGCGGACGGCGTTGGTGATCAGTTCGCTCACGATGAGTTCGGTCGCCTCGGTCGTCTCCTCATCGAGATTCCAGCCGTCGAGCCGGTCGCGCACGAGCGTACGGGCGATGGCGGGCGTGGTCCGGTCGTGGGCCAGCTCCCAGGTCGCGACGCGTTCGGCCGGGACGACGCCGGTACGTGCGAGGAGAAGGGCGGCACCCTCGGGACAGTCCTCGGCCGGAAGGGTGTAGACGACGTCGTCGCACAGGTCCTGCAGACTCCGGCCGGGCTGCGCGAGCGCTTCCCGTACCCGGTTCGCGGACCCGTGGCCGGTCAGGAGGGTGCCGGTGAAGAACGCCAGAACGCTGCCTTCGTCGAGCTCGAAGGCAGCGGTGGCGAACGGCGAACTGTCGGTGGAGAAGAGCGAGGGCCCTTCGGGTACGTCCAGGGTGGTCGTGGTGCCGTCGGGCGTGACGAGAACCGGCGTCGGATGCCCCGCCCGTGCGATGGTGCAGGTACGGGAGAACGGGTCGTAGACCGCGTACATGCAGGTCGCCTCGGGCGATTCCCGGTGCAGTCGGTCGCCGGGCGGAAGTGATGCCCGTTCGACGGCCAGGCGGCCGGCGGTGTCGCTGAGCCGGGCAAGCACTTCGTCCGGCTCCAGGTCGAGACCGGCCAGCGCGTGGATGACGGTCCGCAACTGCCCCATGGTGATGGCCGTCTGGAGGCCGGGACCCTCGACATTGCCGATGATCAGAGCGGTGCGCGCGCCGGAGAGTCCGATGGTGTCGAACCAGCAGCCGCTGTTGCGCCCTGGCAGCAGGACGTGTGCCGTCTCCACAGCGATCCGGTCACCGTCGCGCTGGGGGAGGAGCCGGCGTTGGACCGTCGACGCGATCACATGGTCGCGTTCGTAGCGCCGTGCGTTGTCGACGCTCAGTGCGACATGAGCGGCTGCGGTCAGAGCGAGCGGGACATCGTTCTCCTCATAGGGCTCCGTCCCCCGGCACCGGTAGAGACTCACCAGACCGAGGACCGTGCCGTGCAGCTTCAGCGGGACCACGATCAAGGAGTGGGCCCGGGTCGCTTCGATCATCCGGGTGCTGTCGGGGTCCGCGTCGAGCCACGGTGTCCGGGGACCGATCTGGACGAGACGGGGCCGGAGATCCGACGCGGCCAGACCGTAGGGGGTACGGGCGGGCAGCCTGCGCATCTCCCCGACCAGGCCGTCCCTGCGACCGTCGGCGCCGAGGCCTCGGACTGCCGTGCGGCGCAGTGGGACATCGCGCCCCAAGGGCCCGGTCGGCGGATCCGAACCGCGCAGGACCTCATCCACCACCTCGACCACGGCGAAGTCGGCGAACACCGGAACGACGGCCTCGACGAGCCCCTCGCAGGTGGCCGCAACATCGAGTGACCTGCCCACACGCGTGCGCACCGCGGCGAGACACGCCGCCCGGACGCGCGCCTTCTCCTGCTCGTTGATATCGACG
Source organism: Streptomyces sp. NBC_01224 (assembly GCF_036002945.1). NCBI lineage: Bacteria > Bacillati > Actinomycetota > Actinomycetes > Kitasatosporales > Streptomycetaceae > Streptomyces > Streptomyces sp. NBC_01224. Next base: position 8,466,629 of record NZ_CP108529.1, read on the forward strand.
ACCGCGGCCAGCAGCCCGAGGGTGTGACCGTCCGCATCGTCCAGACGGTAGACGGACACCCTGAGGCTGCGATTGGGGCCGGGGGCGTCCTGGAGCCGGCCGCGGATCACGCGGTCGCGCGAGGCCACGCCGGTGTCCAGCACTCCGCGCAGCATTCGCTCCGCTTTGTGCGGCTGTTCGAGGTGGTACGCGTCGGTGAAGTGACGCCCCGCAAGGAGCTCGGCGGGGACGACGTCGGAAAGGGGGTTCGCCCGCACCACCCGCAACCGCGTGTCCAGAACATGCAGGCCCACCGCGGACTGGGCGAACAGCGTGTGGAGGACCGCCGCCCCCATACCGTCGACCGGAGTCGCCCCGGGGTCCGGTGCACCGGCGTCCGAGTCCGACACGGATTCACCCCCATCAGGCTCCGTCCACCGCGCGTATCGGTGGGTAGGGACAAGCGTCGATGTACCCTGCCCGCTTCGCCACTGCTCGGTGGCAGACGGATGAACAGCCGCCGGGACCACGGAAGAACGACTCCTCACGCCGCTCCGCGCCCCCTCCTAGGCGCCCGCCGGCCCGTCGGCCGACGGGGTGCCACCGGAGGCCGGCCGGGCGGGCGTCGCCGCGGACTCGGGGGCCGACCCCGTGTCCGACGCCGGCGGTGGGGGCGACGCCCCGGTGGACGGGGGCACCGGAGCCTGCGGTTCGGTGGTCGTGGACGTGGTGGGCGGCGAGGAGGCCGAAGACGACGAGGACGGCGCGATGGCCGAGGAGGAGGACGCGGACGGTGGTTCCGAGGACGGGGATTCCGACGAAGCCGAGGCCGAGGTCGACGGGCAGGGCCCGGTGGAGGCGCCGGGAGGCTGCGACGAGCAGGGCGAGAAGATCGTCTTCGAGGGTGGGGCGGTCTTCTCGTCGTGGCCGCCGGTGTCACCGGCGTCGCGCCTGAACCAGTCGCCACTCTCCGGGTCGAACATGATGAACGCCTTCACCGCCTGCGGCGCCGGTTCCACCACCACGACATTCGAGGGGCGGTAGCCGGGCCACGCGTCGCCCATCAGCTTCACGCTGCCCTTCACCGCGACCGGCGGGAGCAGCGGGTTTCCGCAGGCGCAGCGCACCCGTGGCACGCCGTGGTCGTCGACCAGGACGGCCGTGCCGGCCTGGAGCACCGCCTGAAAGCTGGTGGGTGCGCCGTTGCGGAACCCGTGGTTGGTGACCCGGGTGTCCAGCCGCAGCTGGACCGGGGTCAACGAGCGCAGATAGCCGGGGACGTCGGAGGGATCGATCCCCAGGACCGACGCGAACGCACTGTTCTTGCCGGGATCGGCCGTGAGCGCGGTGATCTGCTTCTCCACGTCACAGCTGGAGACGTTACGGGTGCCTCCGTACAGCCCCGGCGTCGAGCCCCGTACCGCCTGGGTGACGTTCGCCGCTGTCTCGGAGGCTCTGGGCAGCGGGGTCGGTGTCGTCGCCCCGGAACTGGTCCGCGCCGTCGAGGGGGTGTACGGATCGGGGCCGGTCGAGCCGGCCGCCTGCAGGAAGACCTCGCCGCCCGCCACCGATCCGCCGTCGGAGCGGGTGAGGACGACGCTCAGCACCACTGCGGCCACGATCACCGCGGCGATCGCCGCGACCAGGGGCACCGATCGCCACCAGGGACGCCCGGAACCCCCGCCGGAGCCGGAAGTCTGCGCCGCATGACGGGGGCCACCGGGTCCGCCCGTGCCCCCTCCGGCCGGTGGCCCGGACGGAGGGCCGGAGGGACGGTGCGGCGGTGGCGGTGGCACAGGTCCCTGTTGCGTGGGGCCCGAGAGAGGGCCGGAGGGGGGACCTGCGGGGCGGCCGGACGGCGGGGGTCGGTCACTCACGGGTTCTTCTTCCGGGCGGTAGGGATCGATCCCGATTCTTCCCTTACGTGCACATTGTGTGCTCCGTGCTCACGAGGTCCGCAAGCCGACGCCGACCGGCTCTCCCAAGGGGCGAAGTGCCCGGCGCCGTGCCTAGCGTGGCCCCGTGAGCGAACAGGGAGCCGGGGACCGGAGCGGCAACGGACGCAGCGCCGCGCACGGCTGGGGCGACGCCCTCGTCACGGTGCTCGCCGGGCTGGTGGTCATGGCCGTCACGGCCGCCCTCGGACTGTGGGCGGCCGGCGCGACCGCTCTGCCGGACGGTGCGTTCCCGCGCGTCGTCGCGGCCGTCGTCGTGATGGCCGCGGGCGGCACGGTCGACCTCTCCGGGAACGCCGGGGACTTCGCGAAGACCCACGCGGACCTGTCGGTGCTGCCGCTCTCGGTGACCCTCGCCGGAGCGTTGGTGATCGCTGCGGGCTTTCTGCGTCCGCTGCGTCACCGGGCCGTCGCGGGCACCCGAGAATTGGCGGGCTGGGCCGCCCGGGTGGCAGTGCTCTGGGCGCTGGTGCTCATCGGCCTCTCGCTGCTCGCCCGCCAGACGTTCGCCGTCGCGGTCGGGGGCCCGACCGGCACAGTCATCAGCGACGTGTTCGACGCGTCCCCCGAGGTCGGATTCCGGGCCGATGTCCTCCTCACCCTCGTCCTCGGCCTGATCTGCCTGGCAGGGGTTCTCGTCCTCGCTCTCCTCGTATCGCGGGGCGCGCCGCTCCCCGCCCGGCTGGTGCGTTTCCATGAGTCGGTGCGCCCGACCGCGTACGCCATGGTGCTGCTGCTGCTCGCGTACGTCGTACTGGGACTGGTCGTCGGGCTCGTCGTCGCGGTGACCCGCGGTCACCCGGCCGAGACGTTCGCCGTGCTTCTCCTGGGGCTGCCGAACCTTGTGTGGCTCGCCTTCACGCTGGGGCTCGGAGCGTCGTGGGAGGGACAGGTGGACGGCCCGTTCGGGCTGCCCGTGCCGCATGTGCTCGACTCCGTACTCCGTACCCCCGACATCTCCACCCTCGACGTCACCACCCTGGCCGATACCGACGCGCGGTCCTGGTGGCTGGTGGTCGTCGCCGCGGTCCTGACCCTGTCGGCCGCGTTCCTCATGGTGATTCGCTCGCCCGCCCGGATGCCGCCCTGGCAGCACGCCGTGCACATGGCGATGGGGCTCGTACTCACCGTGCTCACCATCTGCCTGACCGTCCCCATCTCCGCGCACTACGGACTGTCGCTGCTGGGCATCGGGGATGTGGACGGCGGCCTCGGCGGGCAGGTCACCCTGCGCCCGCACACAGGGGGCGCACTCGCTCTGGCCGCACTCTGGGGGCTGGTCACCGGGTTCCTCGGCGGCCTGCTCGGCTCCAGGGTCCTCCGGCGCGGCGAAGTGGCCGGCTGACCACCGCGCCTACCGCCGGAGCCCGGGGAACACCGGCAGTGCCCACCGCGGCGGCCTGGGCGGTGGCTCGGGCTCCGGGGGCCGTGTGGCGATCCGCCGGTCGACCAGGGTCGGCGGATGGTTCTCCGGCGCACCGCCCCGGGCGGCCGAACGCAGGGCGGCCACGAACTGCAGACATGAGTCGTACCGGTCGTCCGGGCTCTTGGCCAGCGCCTTCGCCAGTACGTCGTCCACCGCGGCCGGGAGATCGGGGCGCAGCCCGCTCAGGGGCGGCGGCGGGTCGAACTGGTGGGCCCACAGCAGAGCCATGTCGTCTTCGCGTTGGAACGGCGGTCCGCCGGCCAGGGTCTCGTGGACGACACACGCCAGGCTGTAGACATCGCACCGGCCGTCCACCGGACGGCCGGAGATCTGCTCGGGCGCCACATAGTCGAGCGTTCCGACGAACTGGCCCACCGAGGTGAATCCGGTCAGCGACAGCGACTTCTTCGTCAGGCCGAAGTCGGTGAGGTACACGTGCTCGGGGTGGTCGCTGTCCGTGCCCGCCGCGACCAGGATGTTGCCGGGCTTGACGTCCCGGTGCACCAGGTCGTGATCGTGGGCGGCGTCGAGTGCGGACGCCACCTGCGCGGCGATCCGGACCGCCGTGCCGATCTGCAGCGGCCCCTCGCGGTCTATGCGGGCGCGCAGGTCCTGACCCGCGACGTAGCGCATGGCGATGTAGAGAATGCCCTCGGTCTCACCGGCCTCGAAGACCGGCACGATATGCGGATGGTCGATCGCGGCCGCGACCCGTGACTCATGGGTGAAGCGTTTGCGGAATGTGTCGTTGCGCGCGAGTTCGGGTGCCAGAAGCTTGAGCGCGACCGTGCGGTCCAGTCGCAGATCCTTGGCCCGGTAGACCACCGCCATGCCACCGCGGCCGATCTCGCTCTCCACGACATAGCTCGCGATCTGCTTCCCGATCAGACCGGAAGGCCTTCCAGCAGGCAGCTCGGTGCCCCGCGAGGAGTGCGCGGCGGCCGGGCGCCGGGGCTCGCCGGCCATCACCCGTCACCCGCCCGGGTGGGCGGATGCGCGGCGGGCGGGCCGGATTCGTCGACCGGGTGGACGATCTGTGTCAGCTCCTCGTCGGTCTCTTCCGGCGCTCGGGCGTCGGCCGACTGCTCGGGCGCGACGACCTGCGTCGGGTCCGCTTCGACCGCCTCCGTCGGCCCGTCCGCCGGAGCTCTGCTCGGCCTGCCCGGTCGGGCCGAGGCCGCGTAGGTGCTCAGCCGCGTCCCGTCGCAGTACACCCAGCGCTCGTGCTCGGCGTCGTACAGCCACACCGCCTCGCCGTCCACGACCGTCCCCACCCGCAGCCCCTGCGTACGGCGGCGGAAGGTCTCCCCGTCGATACGCCCATCGGCCAGCTCCTCCGCGGCGCGCCGGTACTGGGCCAGCGACTCCTGGACCCGGGCCAGCAGGGGGCGCGGATCCGCCGTACGGGCGACCGGCTGCCCGGCCATCGGCGGCCCCTGCGGTACGGAGACGAGCAGGCGGCCGTCCACCCAGGCCGACCAGCCGTTGGCGCACAGGACCTGCCCCCAGTCCCCGCGCCGGTCGATGAGCTGTACCGGGAGCAGCGGGTCGAGCGGTTCGGCGGGGCGGGAGACGTCCGGCGCCTCCCAGGCGGGCAGCCCCTCCTGGGGGACGACATGGGTCGGGTGGAACTCCGGAGTCACCATGGGCGCCTCCTTCCGCTATTTCCGCATGACGGCGGGTTCGTGCCGGCGCAGCAGCCGCGCGATGACCAGTCCGAAGACGACCGACAGCACCACCAGCATCCCCATGTTCAGCAGCCACACCGATGCGGAGTGCTCGAACAGCGGATCCGAGCTCACCTTTCCCGGCACGATCCTGGCGAGCCCGATGGTCCCGCCCATCGCCGCGAGCGCCCACCGGGACGGCACCAGCCACGCCAGCTGCTCCAGGCCGGGCACCCCGTGCAGCTTCAGCAGCGCACCGCAGAAGACGACCTGGACGATGGCGAGGAGCACCAGCAGTGGCATGGTGACCTCCTCCTTGCGCACCAGCGCGGAGATGAGCAGACCGAGCATCATCGCCGTGAACGACAACATGGCCATGGCCAGCGTGATCTCGACCAGCGGTGGCAGGAGAACGCCCTTGCCGCCCGGAGCGTTCAGATCGACGCCCACCAGACCGACGAGGGTCAGGACCACGGCCTGCAGCATCGTAATGGTGCCCAGGACAACCACTTTGGACATCAGATACGCCGATCTCGACAGACCGACAGCCCGCTCCCGCTGGTAGATCGCCCGTTCCTTGACCAGTTCCCGTACGGCGTTGGCGGCGCCGGTCAGTACGCCGCCAACGCAGAGGATCAGCAGCGCGTTGATAGCCGTGTCCTGGGTCAGCCGGCTGCCGGCCAGGGCGCGGGTCATCGCGCCCATCACGAACGGCAGAGCGATCATGATGGCCAGGAACGTCCGGTCGGCACTCAGCGCGGCGGCATAGCGGCGGACCAGCGTCCGCAGCTGAGCGCCCCCGCTCCGGGTCTTCGGCGGCGGTGCGACCGGGGCGACCGCGGCGTGCGGCAGCCTCGGCTGCGCGGTGGAGTTGGCGATGTACTGCCGGTGGAACGGGGACGCGCGGTACTGCGTCGACCATTCCCGGTCCCGGTCGTTCTCGAACGCTTCGAAGGCCTCCGGCCACTGCTCGAACCCGAGGAAGGCGAGTGCGTCGTCCGGCGGCCCGTAGAAGGCGGTCTTTCCGCCGGGGGCGAGGACCAGCAGCCGGTCGCAGACATCGAGGCTGAGCACACTGTGCGTGACGACGATGACCGTACGTCCGTCGTCGGCCAGCCCCCGGAGCATATGCATGACCGAGCGGTCCATGCCGGGGTCGAGCCCCGAAGTCGGCTCGTCGAGGAAGAGCAGCGACGGCTTCGTCAGCAGCTCCAGCGCGACGCTGACGCGCTTGCGCTGGCCGCCGGAGAGGCTGTGAATCGGCTGCTCCGCCCGCTTTTCCAGAGCCAGCTCACGTATCACTTCGGCGACCCGGGCCCGGCGTTCGGAGGGGGCGGTGTCGTGCGGGAAGCGAAGCTCGGCGGCGTATCCGAGAGCGCGGCGCACGGTCAGCTGGGAGTGCAGGATGTCGTCCTGCGGGACGAGCCCGATGCGATGGCGCAGCTCGGCGTAGTCGTGGTAAAGGTCGCGGCCGTCATAGAGGACGCTGCCCTCGTCGGCCGGGCGGAGGCCGGTCAGTGCGTTGAGCAGGGTGGACTTACCGGAGCCGCTCGGACCCACCACGCCGAGCAGACACTTCTCGCCCACCGGGAAGGAGACATGGTCGAGCAGGGTCTTGCTGCCCCGGTCCACGGTGACCGCCAGGTCCTGCACATCGAGCGAGACCTCACCGGTGTCGACGAACTCCTGGAGCACGTCGCCGACCAGAGAGAACTCGGAGTGCCCGATGCCGACGATGTCACCGGCGGCGACCGGGGCGCGGCCGACCAGCTGGCCGTTGAGATACGTGCCGTTGTACGAGCCGAGGTCGACGATCTCGTACGTGCCGTCCGGATGTGCCCTCAGTTCGGCGTGCCGGTGCGACACGGTCAGGTCGTCGACGACGAGGTCGTTGTCGGCGCTGCGGCCGATGCTCACGTTATGGACAGGCCGCGGCCGCACGACGGTCGGCTGCCGGAACGTACCGGTGGCCGCGGGCACGGAGACGGCGGACGGGCGATCGGCAGGATGCAGTGCGGAGGCCGGGGGGCCCTGGCCGATCAGAACGGCGCACGGCCCGTCCGCGGGGTGACCGAACCGGATGACGCTGCCGGGGCCCACGCCCGACTCATGGATGCGCCTGCCTTCCGTGTACGTGCCGTTCGTACTGTCCTCGTCCTCCAGCGACCAGTGGTCGGCCACGGGCCGCAGCACCGCGTGGTGCCACGAAACCCGTGCGTCGTCGATGACGATGTCGCTCATGGGGTCGCGCCCGACGTGGTAATCCCGGCTCGGACTCATCACAGTCGGTCCTGCGTCGGTTTCGAGAACGAGTTCGGGCGCAGTCGGCGTGACAGGCCGTTCTCCCATGCCCAAATTGTAGCGATACATGCCGTTATATGCCCGGTGTATCGCGCTGAACTGACTCCGCCCAGCTGGTCCGCAGCCTCCGTATCCGGCGCGCCACAGGTGTGACCCACGCCCTTCAGGCCAGGTTCACCCGACATTTCCGGAATCAAGAAATCCTCACCACGGCGGCGTCACGATCCGGGCCTCGGGCCGTTGCCGCCCTGCACTGAGGAGAATGTCGCGCCATGTCCCACCCCGTGCCCGAATGGGCCGACCCCCAGGTTCCCGCGGAGTCGCTCGACCCGCAGGGTCTCAGCCGCCGAGGTCTGATGCGCCGAGCCGGTCTGTTCGGTGCGGCCTTCGCCGCCGCGTCGCTGCCGCTGCCCGCGCTGGCCGACAGCCGGGGAGGGCGGTCCCAGGGACTCGGGCACGGACACGCCCCCGACCTGGTCTATCTGGTCGGCGACCACCACAACCACTCCGTCTACAGCCATGACGCCAAGTACACCTTCTCCCAGCTGGCCTCGGCAGGACAGAAGTTCGGCCTCGACTGGATGGTCTTCACCGAGCACAGCAACATCGGCCATGCCGAGCTCGGCGCCGCTCAGGAGCACCGGGAGATCCTCAAGGCCCGCGCCGACAACGAGCGCATGCTGATCTTCCAGGGCCTGGAGTGGTACATCCCCGGTGCCGAGCACTGCACCGTCTTCTCACCGCCCGGACGGCATGAAGTCGATCTCCTCACCCGTTTCGAAGAAGCCTTCGACGGCAAGCTGCTCGGATACACCGCCGGTGCCCCCACGCACCCCGACACCCCGCGGAACGAGGCGCACGCGGTCAAGGCCCTCAAGTGGCTGGCCGAACAGCGCCGCACCCGGTACGTCGACGACGTGCTCGTACTCGCCAACCACCCCATGCGGCTCGGTATCGACTCCCCGCACGAGATGCGAGGCTGGCGCGACGCGGCCCCCGAGATCATGATCGGCATGGAGGGCGCCCCGGGCGCCCAGGCCGGGGCGATCCCGGGCTGGCACCCGGACACCAACATCCGCGGTGAGTACACGAATTCACCCTCCGCCGACTCCTGGCCCGGCTACCCGCGCGAGGCGTACGTCACCTACGGGGGCTTCGACTGGGCGACCGCGACCGTCGGCGGCCTGTGGGACGCGATGCTGGCGGAGGGCAAGCTCTTCACGATCACCTCCAACTCCGACGTCCACCGCGTCGCCCAGGACACCTGGGTCAACGGCGCCTGGCCGCCCGGCCAGAACTTCGACAACACCGGCCACGTCCCCGACCCGTACGACACCACCGAGCCGCAGCCCGGCGGCGACTTCTGGCCAGGCCAGTTCAGCCGTACGCATGTCGGCGTCACCCGGTACGGCTACCGGCAGGTGATGGAGGGACTGCGGGCCGGCCGGGTCTGGGTCGACCACGGCCATCTGGTCGACGGCATCGACGTCAAGGTGCGCGGCGAGCACGGCAACAGCGCCACACTCGGTGGCCGACTGCGCGCCCGGCGCGGCGAGAAGCTCACCCTCACCGTCACGGTGACGGCCGCCTCCCGCCGCAATCCGTACGGTGTGCTGCCGCGTCTGGAGCACGTCGACGTCATCCGCGGCGCGGTCCGCGGCCCGGCCGCCGACCGCGACGACTGGCACGCCCCGGACACGCGGCTCGCCCACACCGCCGACGTTGCGGGCCGACGCGGCACGTACACCCTGCGCATCCCCGTCGGGCGCGCGGACGAGCCGTTCTACCTGCGGCTGCGCGGCAGCGACGGCAAGCGCCACGGAACGGGATTCCTCGGTGCGTCGATCGACCCGCACGGCCCGCTCCCGCACGAGCCCGGCAAGGGCAACCCATGGCTCGACACCTGGTTCTACACCAACCCGGTCTTCGTGGACATCGTGCGCTGAGCCCGCCGAACGGCCGGGGCCGCCGAGGCGGCCCCGGCCGGTCTCAGGCGTCCAGCGCCGCGGAGACCACGGCCTTGGCCTCCTCCTGCACCCGGCCGAGATGGTCGGTGCCCAGGAATGACTCGGCATAGATCTTGTACACGTCCTCGGTGCCCGATGGGCGGGCGGCGAACCAGGCGTTCTCGGTGGTCACCTTGATGCCGCCGATCGGTGCGCCGTTGCCGGGCGCCTCCGTCAGCACGGCCGTAACGGGTTCACCGGCCAGGGTGTCGGCCGCGACCTGCTCGGGGGAGAGCCGTGCGAGAACCGCTTTCTGCTCGCGGTCGGCGGGAGCGTCGATCCGGGCGTACGCCGGCTCGCCGAACCGGCCGGTGAGCGCCGCATAGTGCTCGGACGGGGACTTGCCCGTCATCGCGAGGATCTCGGAGGCGAGCAGCGCCAGGATGATGCCGTCCTTGTCGGTCGTCCACACCGACCCGTCTCGGCGCAGGAAGGACGCCCCGGCCGATTCCTCGCCGCCGAACCCGAGCGATCCGTCGGCCAGTCCGTCCACGAACCACTTGAAGCCGACCGGCACCTCGACCAGCTCACGGCCGAGGCCGGTGGCGACCCGGTCGATCATTCCCGAGGAGACCAGCGTCTTGCCGATGCCCGCTGCGGCCGGCCACTGGTCGCGGTGGGCGTACAGGTAGTTGATGGCGACGGCGAGGTAGTGGTTCGGGTTCATCAGCCCGGCGTCGGGTGTGACGATGCCGTGCCGGTCGGCGTCGGCGTCGTTCCCGGTCGCGATCTGATAGCGGTCGCGCTGTCCGATCAGCGAGGCCATCGCGTACGGCGAGGAGCAGTCCATCCGGATCTTTCCGTCCCAGTCCAGCGTCATGAACTGCCAGGTGGGGTCGGTCAGGGGATTGACCACGGTCAGATCGAGCCGGTGCTGTTCGGCGATGCGGCCCCAGTACGCGACCGACGCGCCGCCCAACGGGTCGGCACCGATGCGTACTTCCGCCGAGCGGATCGCGTCCAGGTCGAGCACGGACGGCAGGTCCGCGACGTAGCTGCCGAGGAAGTCGTACGTCCCGGTGGTCGACGCCGCCCGTGCGTGGACGTAGGTCAGCCGTCGTACGTCCTTCATCCCGGCGGCGATGATCTCGTTGGCCCGCTCCTGGATCCAGCCGGTGGCCTCGGAGCCGGCCGGGCCGCCGTTCGGCGGGTTGTACTTGAACCCGCCGTCACCGGGCGGGTTGTGGGACGGAGTGACCACCACACCGTCGGCGAGCTGCGAGGTCCGGCCCCGGTTGTGGGTGAGGATGGCGTGCGACACCGCCGGGGTCGGGGTGTAGCCGTCGGCCGGATCGATGAGCACGGTCACGTCATTGGCGGCGAACACTTCGATGGCGGTGATCCGGGCCGGTTCCGACAGCGCATGGGTGTCGGCGCCGAGGAAGAGCGGCCCGTCCGTGCCCTGCAGCGCCCGGTACTCGCTGATGGCCTGGCTGGTGGCGGCGATGTGGTCCTCGTTGAACGCGGTGGCCATGGACGACCCGCGATGGCCGGAGGTACCGAAGGCCACCCGCTGGCCGGGCTCGGCCGGATCCGGGTGCAGCGTGTAATAAGCGGTGACCAGCCGGGCCACATCGGTGAGATCCTCCGGCCGGGCCGGCTGTCCAGCTCGTTCGTGCGGCATCTGCCCACTCCTCCGTATCGGTCGGTCGTTGCGATCTTCCCCTCCGCCATTTTCGCGGGTGGCCCGCGCCGGTCCGCGACTGCCCCGCCGTGGACACGCACCGGCGCGGACGGAAGGGCCGGCCCGGATGAACAGCCCAAATCCTGTGGAGGCGTGGCTCCGTCCCGACATATGTTTGTCCACGACGACGAGCAGCCCACCGCAGCGTGCGAGAAGTGGCGGGTTCCGACCGAACGGGAAGAGACGAGATGGCACTGACCGAGTCCGCAGCGGCCGACCGCGTTCTGCTGCGCGAGGCCGCCGCCGAGGACGCGGAGCCGCTCACCCGGCTGTTCCTCGCCTCCCGCGCCGCAGCCATGCCGTACCTGCCGAAGGTGCACAGCGACGAGGACACGCTGGCCTGGATGACCCATGTCGTTCTGCCCGGAACAACGGTGTGGCTCGCCGAGACCGGGACCGGGGACGTGCTGGGGTTCGCCTCCCTCGACGGAACCGAGCTGGAACACCTGTATCTGCGACCCGATGTACGGCGTCGGGGCATCGGCTCGCTGCTCCTGGCCAAGGCGCGCGAGATCGCCCCCGACGAGCTCACTCTGTACGTCTTCCAGCGCAACACCGACGCCCGGGCCTTCTACGAGCGGTACGGCTTCACCGCGGTCGGGTTCGACGACGGCAGCCGCAACGAGGAGAAGGAACCGGACGTCAGGTACCGGTGGACCGCGAACGGCTGATGGCCTGTCCCGTCCGGGACGAATGCGCGGGCACATCCGCGCCACTCGTGTGAGCTGTCCGGATGAGCACGCTCAAGGGACTTCAGCAACTACGGCTCATGCGCGTGGCTCTACGCCCCCGGCGCGGACATCTTCTCCGCCGGACTCGGCGGCGGCTCCGTAACACTCGACGGAACTTCCATGGCCACTTGGCATATTGCCGGTGTCGCCGCCCTCTACGAGCAGAGGAACCCGGGCGCCACGCCGGAGGGCATCGCGTTCCGGCTCGACGACCAGCCCACCGAGGTACGTCCTGTCCTGCCTGAGCCCGGGTTCGCCGAACCGGCTTCTGCACACCGGCGGACTCTGATCCCGGTCGGCCGACAGCGCACGACGAGCGGGGCCCGCAGCCGCAGGGCCCCGCTTTCCGCTGTCGCACCCCCTGCCATCCGTGCACGCCACATGCATCGTACTGTCAAGCATTTACGAAAATTGCGCGGGATATTGCTCTCCCCTGCATGCGGTGGTTGAGTGTGCCGCGCCCCGGCAGAGTGCCGGCCGAGGGCCTTCCGCGCTCATGCCCGAAGGGGACCACCGATGAGAAGTGCTGGGTTCCGCCGTACACGCCGTGCCTCCGCCGTCACCCTCGTCACCGCGCTCGCCCTGACCGCCCTCGTCTCCTGCGGTACGAGCAGCAGCGGGGGCGGCAAGGGGGACGGATCCGAAGGCTCTTCCGACCTGTCGGCCCCGCTCGACCTGAAGGCGAAGGTGACGATCTCGATCGACTGCATGCCGCCGGCCGCCAAGGCCGCGGAACTGCGTGAGTGGAACGAGGACATCAAGACGTTCAAGAAGATGTACCCGAACGTCACGATCAGCGGGAAGTCCACCCCCGGCCAGTGCCTGGAGCCGCCGCGCTTCACGGCGATGCTCAAGGCGAAGTCTCAACCCGACGTGTTCTACGCCTACTTCACCGACCTGGAGCAGGCGCTCGACAACAACGGTGCCGAGGACATCTCCGCGTACGTCACCGACAGGACGGTGCCCGCGCTGAAGGACATCCAGCCCCAGGTGGTCGATGTGGCCCGCAAGGACGGCAAGCTCTACGCCCTGCCGACCAGCAACTACACCATGGGTCTGATGATCAACCGGAAGCTGTTCACCGAGGCCGGCCTCGACCCGGACCGGCCACCGGCAACCTGGGACGCGGTCCGGGAGGCCAGTAGGAAGATCGCGGCACTCGGCAAGGGCATCGCGGGATACGGCGAGTACAGCGCGGGCAACACGGGCGGCTGGCACTTCACCGCAGCCCAGTACTCTCTCGGCGGGGACGTGGTCGACTCCACCGGCAAGAAGGCCGCCTTCAACGACGAAACCGGCAAGCAGGTCCTCCAGCAGCTGCACGACATGCGCTGGGAGGACAACAGCATGAGCCAGACCCAGCTGCTGAAGTGGGGCGACCTGCAGAAGCAGATAGCCAGCGACAAGCTCGGTATGTTCCTTGCCGCACCCGACGACATCACGTACATGGTCCAGCAACTCGGTGCCAGGTACGAGAACTTCGGCATGGGCCCGATCCCCGGCGCCGAGGGAACCCTCTTCGGCGGCAACAACTACATGATCAAGAAGGGCAGTTCGCCCAACCAGATCAAGGCCGCCATCGCCTGGCTCAACTTCAAGAACCTCACCCAGGGCAAGGGCCAGTTCGACTGGGCACGTACCAAGGCCGACCAGCTGCCCGTCGGACTGCCGCAGCCGAACTTCTTCCTGGGCGCAACCAAGACGAAGGACGACGCACAGCGGGTCGCCAACGCCACGATGCCGGTCGAGAACTTCAAGGCCTTCATGGACAACCCGGTCACCGGCAAGGCCGAGCCGCCGAAGGCGCAGGAGATCTACAAGATCCTCGACAACGCCATGTCGGGGGTCCTCACCAACAGACACGCCGACATCGACAAATTGCTCTCCACCGCCGAACAGCAGGTCAATCAGGTTCTCGCGAACCAGTGACGGACGCGCGGGGCCGGGGCGCACCGCCCCGGCCCGGCATCCGGCCGTCCGTCTGCGCTTCAGTACACCGGCACCGAGGAGACATCATGTCGGCCCCCACCCTGTCCACCAGCAAGGCGGCCGGGCCACGCCGTGGACACCAGGGCCCCGCCCGTACGGACTCCGGCCGCCAGGAGTTCCGGCGAACACTGCGCCGCAACATCTCCGCGCACGGCTTTCTGATCGGAGCGGTGCTCTGCTTCTCGTTCTTCTCCTGGTACCCGATGGTCCGGGAGTTCATCCTGGCCTTCCAGAAGAACGAGGACGGACGGACCACCTGGGCCGGCTGGTCCAACCTCAGCCACGTCTTCAACGACCCGGCCTTCTGGCAGGCCTGGCGCAACACCCTGCTCTTCACCGGGCTCGCGCTCCTGCTGGGCTTCGCGGTGCCGTTCGTCGTCGCTGTCGTCCTCAATGAATTCCGGCACGGAGAGGGCTACTTGCGGCTTCTGGTCTATCTGCCGGTGATGCTGCCCCCGGTCGCCTCCGTACTTCTCTTCAAGTATTTCTACGACCCCGGCTACGGGCTCTTCAACCGTGTCCTGGAACTCCTCCACCTCCCGGCCCAGCAATGGCTCCAGTCCACCGACACCGCCATGCTCTCGGTCGTCATCGCAGCCACCTGGATGAACATGGGCGGCGCCACCCTGATCTATCTCGCCGCCCTCCAGGGCATCCCGGGCGAACTCTACGAAGCGGCCGAGCTCGACGGCGCCGGGCTGCTGCGCAAGGTCTGGCACGTCACCGTCCCGCAGACCCGGCTCATCCTCTCGCTGCTCCTGCTGATGCAGATCATCGCGACGATGCAGGTCTTCACCGAGCCCTTCCTGCTCACCAACGGCGCAGGCCCCGAGGGCTCCACCACCACCGTCGTCTACCTCATCTATCAGTACGCCTTCAACTTCAACAACTACGGCAGTGCGGCGGCACTCGGCCTCGTCCTGCTCGTCGTCCTCGCGGGATTCTCCGCGGTGTACGTACGACTGAGCCGCAGCAGCGAAGACCAGTAGGGGGCCCGACCATGGCATCGAACACCCTTGTCTCCCGACGGCGCGTCCCCGGACGGCGCAGGGCCGGGCGGCGCGCCGACGACCCGGGACGCCAACGGACCCTGATCTCACCGGCCCAGCTCGCCAGGCCCCGGGGCAAGGCCGTCTACTGGATCGTCCTCGCCCTGGTGATCATCCTGTTCACCGTGGCCTTCATGGGACCGCTGTACTGGATGGTCACCGGCGGACTCAAGACCACCCAGGAAGCCGTACAGAGCCCGCCCACTGCCTTCCCCGCCTCCGTCCACACCGAGAACTACTCCCGGGCCTGGACCGTGATGGACCTGTCCGGACTTCTCTTCAACACCCTCTACTACGCGTTCGGCGCGCTCGCCTTCCAACTGCTCTTCGACGTCGCCGCCGCCTACTCGCTGTCCAGACTCCGCCCGGTGTTCGGCAAGGCCATCCTCGGCATGATGCTGGCCACCCTGATGATCCCGGCCACCGTCCTCGTCGTACCTCAGTACCTCACGGTCCTCGACGTGCCCATCGTGCAGCGCAATCTGCTCAACTCACCCTGGGTCATCTGGCTGCCGTCCGTCACCAACGCCTTCAACATCTTCCTGCTGAAGCGGTTCTTCGACTCGATACCGGGCGAACTGCTGGACGCCGCCGCCATCGACGGAGCCACGCCGCTGCGCACCCTGCGTTCGGTGGTCCTGCCGATCTCCCGGCCGATCCTCGGCGTCGTCTCCATCTTCGCGGTCGTCGGTGTGTGGAAGGACTTCCTCTGGCCGATGCTCACCCTGCCGGATCCGGGCAAACAGACCCTCAACGTGGGCATCTACTCGCTGGCGAGCGGGGTACCCGAGAACGTACTCATCGCCGCGCTCACCATCGCCTCCGTCCCGACGCTCCTCATCTTCCTGCTCTTCCAGCGCAACATCATGAGCGGTCTCACCGCAGGCGGCCTCAAGGGTTAGCCCCTGCCGTCGAACTGCCGTCACCCCCAGCACTCCGCCGTCGGCTCTCTTCCATCCAGCGCCCTGCTGTCCGGGGCCGGCGGCGGAGTCCCCACCTGCCCGAAAGGAACGCCACGTGGCAGCCAGCCTTCCGTCCGAGGCCACCGCGAACTGGTGGCGCGACGCCGCCATCTACCAGATCTATGTACGCAGCTTCGCCGATGGCGACGGTGACGGGACCGGAGATCTGGCGGGAGTACGGGCCAAGCTGCCCCACCTCGTCGAACTGGGCGTGGACGCGGTCTGGTTCACCCCCTGGTATCTGTCGCCGCTCGCCGACGGCGGATACGACGTGGCCGACTACCGCACCATCGACCCCGCCTTCGGCAGTCTCGCCGAGGCCGAGAAGCTGATCGTGGAGGCCCGCGAGCTGGGCATCCGTACGATCGTCGACGTCGTCCCCAACCATGTCTCCGACCAGCACGCATGGTTCCGTGCGGCCCTCGCCGCCGGACCCGGCAGCCCCGAGCGGGAACGCTTCCACTTCCGGACCGGACGCGGCACGGACGGAGAGCTCCCGCCCAATGACTGGGTCTCCGAATTCGGCGGCGTCCCGTGGACCCGGCTGGAGGACGGTGAGTGGTACCTGCACCTGTTCGCCACCCAGCAGCCCGACCTCAACTGGGCACACCCGGCCGTCCGCCAGGAACACGAGGACGTGCTCCGCTTCTGGTTCGAGCGGGGCGTGTCGGGTGTACGGATCGACTCGGCGGCCCTGCTCGTCAAGGACCCCGCACTGCCCGACTTCGTCAAGGGCCGCGACCCCCACCCGTTCACCGACCGTGACGAACTCCACGACATCTACCGCTCCTGGCGGGCCATCGCCGACGAGTACGGGGCGGTCTTCGTCGGCGAGGTCTGGCTCCCGGACAGCGAACGCTTCGCCCGCTATCTGCGCCCCGACGAACTGCATACCGCCTTCAACTTCAACTTCCTGGCCTGCCCCTGGGAGGCTGTGCCGCTGCGCACCGCGATCGACGACACGATCGCCGAGCACGCCTCGGTCGGCGCCCCCGCCACCTGGGTCCTGTGCAACCACGATGTGACCCGGACCGTCACCAGGTACGGCCGCGAGGACACCGGATTCGACTTCGGGGCCAAGTCCTTCGGCACACCGACTGACCTGGCACTCGGCACTCGGCGGGCCCGCGCCGCGGCCCTGCTGTCACTGGCCCTGCCCGGTGCGGCCTACCTCTACCAGGGCGAGGAACTGGGTCTTCCGGAGGCAGAAATTCCGTGTGGCCGGATCCAGGACCCCATGCACTTCCGCTCGGGCGGCACCGACCCGGGGCGCGACGGGTGCCGGGTGCCGCTGCCGTGGTCGGCGCAGGCTCCGTACGCCGGCTTCGGCTCCACCACGGAGCCGTGGCTTCCGCAGCCGGCCGACTGGTCCTCGTACGCCGCCGACCGGCAGAGCGCCGATCCGCAGTCGATGCTCAGCCTCTACCGCGAAGCTCTGCGGCTGCGCCGGGCCGAGCCGGGCTTCCGGGTGGCGGCGGGTTCCGGTGCGCAGCAGATGACCTGGCTGCCCTCGGCGCCCGGGGTGCTCGCCTTCACCCGGACCGGAGGACTGATCTGCGTCGCCAATCTGGACGTGGAACCCGTCGAACTGCCCGGACACACGGACGTCCTTCTCACCAGTGGGCCGCTGGACGAGGAGGGGAGGCTGCCGCAGGACACGACGGCCTGGCTGCGGAACTGACCGCGGGGGAGCCGACGGGGCGACCGGCAATCCGTGCGGTGGGCCTGCGGCAGGATCGCGGGGGGACGAGGGCTGCGGCACAGTGGGCATATGGACGATCTGAATGCCCTCGCCGACGAGCATCTGGCCGCGGCCCGCACCTCAGCACACGGCCGCAGCGCCCATCGCCTGCTGCATGAGGAACCCCTGCGCCAGACCGTCATCGCCCTCACCTCCGGCTCCGCCCTCGACGAGCACAACGCACCCGCCGCGGCCTCCCTCCAGGTGCTCCGCGGCAGAGTACGCCTCACGGCGCCCTCCGGCGATGTGGAGCTGAGTGCCGGAGGACTCCACCCGATCCCGCAGGAGCGGCACGGGCTGCTGGCGCTGGAGGACGCCGTAGTGCTGCTGACGACCGTCAACGAGTGACGGCGACGGACCCGGGACGTGTGGCGGAGGCCATCCGGACACGCTCCAGGACCCACAGCACAAGGCTTCCGGCGGCCAGCGAAGCGCCCAGGATGCAGATGCCGCTCCAGCCCGCCCGTGCCCAGACCACCGAAGCGAGTGCGGCTCCGGCCGCCCCGCCCATGAAGAAGAGCGTCATGAATCCGGAGTTGATCCGGTTGCGGGCCTCCGGGCGGAGCGCGTAGATCACATTCTGTGCGCTGTTGAGCCCCGCCTGCTGGGCGATGTTCAGCGAGATCACCCCGATCGCCAGCCACAGCAGGGAGGACTCGCCGGCCAGCAGAGGCAGCCAGGAGAGCGTGAGGAGCGCGGCCGCCGTTCCCGACACCGCCTGTACCCGGCCGCGGTCGCTCAACCGGGCCGCGAAGTTCATGCCCACCACACCGATGACGCCCACCAGGCCGAAGAGTCCGATGGCGGCCGCATTCCAGCGGAAAGGGGGCCGGGTCAGCAGAAAGGTCAGCGCGGTCAGCTGCACGCTGTACGAGGCCATGGAGAACGCGCCGATGGCTGCCCGCCAGCGGAGCAGAGGCTCCTGCCGCAGCAGGGACAGTGTGGAGCGCAGAAGTCCGGTGTACGACATCGGGGCCGAGTCGCGCTGCCGGGGCAGCCGGGGGAGTCGTTTGTGCAGAAGTATCGCCATGACGGCCATGAGCAGCGCGTTGACCCAGTACGCGGTCCGCCAGCCGCCGAGCTCGGAGAGCGCGCCGGAGGCCATCCGGCCGAACAGCCCGCCGAGCAGGACACCGGACATGACGACGCCGACGATCCTGCCGCGTTCGGCCGGAGCCGCGAGCGTCGCCGCGAACGGCACCACGACCTGCGCGCCGACGGAGGTCAGCGCGGTGAGCAGGGTCCCGGCGATCAGCAGGGGGCCGGTGGGGGCAGCGGCCGTGGCCAGGAGGAAGAAGGCGGTCAGCGCGAACAGGCTCACGGCGAGTCGGCGGCGTTCCATGATGTCCCCGAGGGGAACGAGCAGGATCAGGCCCACCGCGTAACCGGCCTGGGCGGCGGTCACGATCAGCCCTGCCGCGGTGACACCGATGTGCAGATTCACCTCGATGATGTCGAGCAGCGGCTGCGCGAAGTAGTTGCCGGCGGCCGAGAGTCCGGCAGCGAGGGCCATCAGCAGGACCAGGCCGCGCCCGAGCGAGGGCGAATCGGGGAGAGTGCGCGGGACAGCCCGGTTTCGGGTCCCGTGTGTGGAATGAGCCATGTCCCTCAGCGTCGGGGATCCACCATCCATGAGTCCAACACATGTTTTTCATTCCATCGATCGTGATTCATGATGGATGCATGGAACTTCAGCAGATGCGGTACGTCGTCGCGGTGGCCGAACTGGGGAACTTCACCCGCGCCGCGAAGAGATGTCTGGTCGTCCAGTCCGCGTTGAGTCATCAGATCGCGCGGCTGGAGAAGGAGCTGGGGGCCCGGCTCTTCGACCGCACCAGCCGTCAGGTGCGGCTCACCGCGGCAGGCGAGGCGTTCCTGCCGGAGGCCAGGCAGGCGCTGGACGCGGCGGAGCGGGCCCGTGCCGAAGTGGCCGCCACGGCGGGGGAGGTCCGCGGGCGCCTTGCGGTCGGAGCCATCCCGACCGTCGCCGCGGTCGATATCCCGGTTGCGTTGCGGGCGTTCCACCTCCGCTACCCGAAGGTGCACATCGTCCTGCGCGACGGGGGCGAGCAAGGACCTGGTCCAGGAGGTGCGGGACGGCGCGCTCGACGTGGCGTTCCTGGGCGTGCTGCCGAGCTACCGGCCAAAGGGCGTGAGCGATCACGAGCTCGCCACGGGCGAACTGGTCGCCGTCGTGGCCCCCACCCACTCCCTGGCCGGTGAGGCGGAAGTGGGTCTGGAACGGCTGGCGAAGGAGATGTTCGTCGACTACCCCGACGGCACCGCGGCCCGGGCACAGTCGGAGGAGGCGTTCGCGGCGATGGGGCTCACCCGCGAGGTGGCCTTCGAGGTCAGCGGCACCGACTTCATCGTCCGGCTGGTCCGCAGCGGGCTCGGCATCGCCATGCTTCCGGCCGCCTTCGCGGCGGAACTGACCGGAGTACAGGTGCTGCCCGTCCGCGACGCGCCCGCCCGCACGGAGCGGTTGGTCTGGAGCCGCTTCCGCCCCACCCCGGCCGCTGCGGCATTCCTGACCGGACTCGGTGTCGACGCCGGCTGAACATTCCCTTCAGCCTTCCGGCAGCGACCGGCGGCGGCTTTGCAGGAAGTCCCGCTCGGCCGTGTTCTCCGTGCGGTCGACAGCGGCGTCGTACGCCGACGCGGCGTCCGAGGTACGGCCCAGCCTGCGGAGCAGATCGGCCGGAGAAGCTCGATGTCCGCGGCGGGCAACGCAGGCGCGTCAGGTGCGCCGGCCGGGAGGAAGGAGCG
The DNA here is from genome assembly GCF_036002945.1 of Streptomyces sp. NBC_01224. Classification (NCBI taxonomy): domain Bacteria; kingdom Bacillati; phylum Actinomycetota; class Actinomycetes; order Kitasatosporales; family Streptomycetaceae; genus Streptomyces; species Streptomyces sp. NBC_01224. Next base: position 8,486,888 of record NZ_CP108529.1, read on the forward strand.
GGTGTGCCCGCCGAGGTGGCAGGACCGGGTGCACCGGCCATCAGCCCTCCGCTTCACCCTCGAACGGGCGGACCTCGATGGGCAGCGTGATAGCCCGCGCGGCCTTGCGGCCCCAGTCGAGGGCGGCATCCAGATCGGGCGCCTTGATGATGCACAGCCCGCCGAGGTACTCCTTCCCCTCGATGTACGGGCCGTCGGTGAGCAGCGTGTCGCCGTCCTTCGCCCGCACGACGGTGGCCGTGGTCGGGGAGCTCAGCCCGCCGGCGAACACCCAGGCCCCGGCCTGTCGGAGCTCCTGGTGGAAGCCGTGCACGTTCCGCATGATCTGTTCCAGTGCCTCGGGGGAGGGCGGCTCGGCCTCGGACGGTGTGACCACGCTGAGCAGGTAGTGCTTCATGGTGCGCCTCCTGGGATGCGACGCCAGCGCCGTGCCGGTGTTTTACCCTCTATACGAACGGGTACCGCCCGGATCGATACGGAACACGGTCGTGTTCGAAGAATTTCTGCCCGAGACTTGTGGGAGCGCTCCCAGGCTCGGCAAGATGAGGCAATGACCCAGCCTGTCGGCCCACGGGCCTACCACCCCGACGACCGTGCGGCCCTCGCGGACATCTGCGTCCGGACGGCCGACAACGGCGGCGACTCCCGGCATCTGTACCCGGACCAGGAGCTGATGCCGTCGATCTTCGCCACGCCGTACGCCTGCCTCGAACCCGATCTGGCCTTCGTGATCGACGACGGTACGGGCCAAGCGGTCGGCTACATCCTGGGGACCGCGAACACGGCGCAGTTCGTCGAAGCGTTCCGCAAGAAATGGCTGCCGTCGGTCGAGAAGCGCTTCCCGGCGCTCGACGGCCCGCCGCGAACCCCCAGCGAGGAGATGATCGCCCTCCTGCACGACCCGGAGCGGATGATCCTCCCCGAACTGACAGCCCATCCCGCGCACCTGCACATCGATCTGCTGCCCGCATGGCAGCGGAAGGGGTACGGCAGAGCACTGATGCGTACGTTCCTGGCTGCGCTGCGGGCCAAGGGAGTCGAGGCCGTGCATCTGTCCATGCTCACGTCCAACACTCCGGCCAGGGCCTTCTACGACCGTCTCGGCTTCGGCGAGATCCAGGTGCCGGACCCCGGGCCCGTCACCTACCTGGGCCGCACCACCGAAGCGGACCTGTAGCAGTCCGTCGGCATGGGGGCGACGCCCGGCGCCCACTCACACGGTGCGCTCCATGCAAACCAACTCGTCCCGCGCGTCCCACGGTTCAGTGATCCCGAAGCCGAGCCGCTCGTACAGGGTGATGGCGCCCGTGCGCCACTTCCATACGGAGAGCCGAACGGTGCCGACTCCGCTCTGTTCGGCGTGCGCCAGTGCGGCGTTCATCAGATGGGTGGCGATGCCGCGTCCCCGGAACTCCGGATCGGTCCACAGCCGCTTGATCTCCGAGCGCCCTTCGACGGCGGCGGTGACCACGACACAGCCCACAGGGGTGTCACCGCTCAGGGCCAGCAGCACGACATCGTCGTGGAACACCGCCCGCGGGTCCGAAATCTCCGCCCGGTACCGGTCGGGCAGTTCGGCCGCGCCGGCCACGGCCTCGCCCTTCTCGGCCTGGGTCCGCAGATGGTAGGCCGTCAGCAGTCGGGCCGGCCCGTCCTCGGTGGCACCGTGCCGGGCCGGCCAGCGGACGACGACGATGTCGGATCGACCAGTCATGCCATCAGCATCACACGCACGCCTCGACAAGCGGCGGGGAGGTCCTCGACCGGGGCGGGATCCGTGCCGGGGGCGCCGGTCCCGGCCACCCGCGGGCGTCTTCGCGTCATCTGTACCGGACCGGCCATGGGAGGGGGTGTCACGGGGGTTGGCTGGGCAGGTACTGGTGTACGACCCGGAAAACGGGGCGAAGCGGCCGGTGCCGAGGGGCGTGTGACGTGAGGGAGCAGACCGTGTGGCAGTTCTCCGACGATCGTGGGCAGTTGTCGACCGCAGGGCGGCGCCCGACGCGGGTGCTCGCCTATGTCCAGGCCGGAGCGACCCTGTGGGACCACGGGATACGGCCGAGCGCGATATTCGGCTCCGATCACGACGACCAAGCCGTGCCGGACGCGGCGAAGACCGGATCGCTGTCGCTGACCGAGGTCGGCTACCTCGGTGCGGGCAGCACCCTGGACGTGGACACCCTGCTGAGCGGTGAGCCGGATCTCGTGGTGGCCGTCAGCTACGGCGGCGGTCATGTCTACGGGCTCGCTCCGGAGACCGCCAAGCATCTGGAGGAGCACGTTCCGGTCGTCGTCATCGACGTGGGCCAGGCGCGCACCCTCGCGGAGATCGGTGACCGGTTCGCGCAGCTGGCACGCTCACTCGGCGCCGAGGAGGCCACGACGGCGACAGGGGACCTGGAGGCTGCCCGGGACCGGCTGCGCACGCTCGCCGCCGGACCGGACCGGCCCAGGGTGGTCGCCCTTTCCCCGGCCGGCCAGGACCGGACGCACCTCGCCCGCCCCCGCATGTGGCCCGAGCTGCGTGTGCTGGCCGAGCTCGGCGTCGACCTGGTGGAGCCGGCCGAGGGGCCCGGCGCGAACTGGTCCACGGTCGGCTGGGCGGACGCCGCGACGCTGCGCCCCGCCATCGTGCTCGCCGACATCCGCGCCAACGCCACACCCCTGGACGAGCTCCGGACGAACGAGGAGTGGTCGACGATCGAGCACGTCGCCCGGGTGCTGCCCTGGAATCCGGAGCCGGTCTGCAGTCCGCAGGCCCATGCACGGTTCCTGTCACTCGTGGCCGACGCGCTGGAGGCCGCCGCCCGGCGGCTTTGACGTACACGGCCACAGGGTGCGGCCGCCCCCGCCCGCCGCACGGGCCGCGTGTGCCGATGCCCCGTACGGACGCTTCCGATCGCGCCGGCCGCTCCGGTTCGCGAGGCCGGCCAGGAGCGTCCCGAGCCGACACCGTACGTCCGCAGGAGCAGGCATGCAGGCACGGGCGGCGCGACCGAATTCGGCCTCCGGCTCCGCACCGGAGGAAGCCGGCGGACGGCGGTCGGCTATGACGTCGGCGCCGGGAAGCCCTTCGTGGACCGTACCGACGCAGGCGTCCGCGACTTCACGGAGCACTTTGCGGGACGGACCTCCACGCCTCTGCCCCAGGAAGCGGTAGACGGTGAACGGCGCCTGAGGATACGGCTGTTCATGGACACCTCCTCGGGCGAGGTCTTCGGCGGCGACGGCCGCGCCACGATCAGCAGTCTCCTCTTCCCCGAACCGGACGACCAGGGCATGGCGTTCTACGCCGACGGAGGCGAGGCGCGCATCGTCACACTCACCGGCCACCGGCTCCGTGACCTCTTCCGGGTCACCGACACCGGCCCGGACTCGCCCGCGACCCCGTCAGGCGGCGAGTTCCGCAGCGGCGGTCTCGGCGATCTCACCGTGGTCCCGGCCGGGCACTGGACGACCACGGGCGCCGACCGCACCGGAACCTTCGACCGGGACTCGACCGCCGTCCCCACCACCGTGCACGGCGACCTGGAACGGACGACGCCGATACGGTTCGGCGGCCCGGACGGGACCAGCGGTGCCGGTTCCGTGCTGTTCCGTGCCACGCCGGACACGGCCGACGTATACGCCGTGAACCCCGACCCGAACCTGCGGACGGCCCGGCTCCTTTGCAGGGACGGCGGACGGACGACCGTACTCGCCGAAGTGCCCCTGCTGCTGCGCACCGGGGTGACTCCTCCGCTCCGGACGGATCGAGGCGTTCGTCGACGGCCGTCCGGTCATCGATGTGACGGACACCCGCTATGCAAGCGGCAGGATCGGGCTCAATGTGTTCGGAGGCCGCACCGTTACGACCTCGCCCACGATTGGCAGTGGGAGAAGGAGCGGCGTCCGGGGCCTTCGAATCCAGGGCGGAGGAGGGAGTCGACGCGGAGCGTCGGCGACTGACGACAACGCCGGAGGCGGAGGTCCCAGACACCGCGACGCCGCTGACAATCGCGGGCGAGGTCGTTACCAGGACACCTTCGTCATCGCACTCTAGGAGACCCCAGCTCATGCTCGACAGACTCGACCTGCTGGTCATCGGCGAATGCGTCGCCGACATCGTCCGGCTGCCGGGTGCGGCCGACCAGGTCCACCCGGGAGGCAGCCCGGCCAACGTCGCGTACGGTCTGGCCCGGCTCGGGCACGGCACAACCCTGCTCACCCAGCTCGGCCCGGACGACAACGGGCGGCTGATCAGGGACCATCTGACCGGCGCCGGGGTCGAGATCCGCACGGACGGTGCCACGGAGCCCACCCCGTCCGCCGCAGTGACCCTGGACGACGGCGGCCAGGCCGCGTACGCCTTCGAGATCACCTGGACGCTCGACCCGGTCTCGCTGGACCGGGCGCCCCACCACGTCCACACCGGATCCATCGCGACGGTGATGGAACCCGGAGCGGCCACCGTCCTCGCCGCCGTCGAGTCGCTGCGGACGTCCGCGACCGTCAGCTACGACCCCAATGTGCGGCCCGGGCTGATGGGGGACCATGATGCGGCTGTCCGCAAGGTCGAGTGCTGCGTCGCGCTCAGCGATGTGGTCAAGGCCAGCGACGAGGACCTGCAGTGGCTGTATCCGGGCCAGGAGCCGGAGCGGGTCGCCGAGCGGTGGCTCGCCACCGGCCCGGCCGTAGTCCTGGTCACCCGGGGAGGCGACGGCGCCCTGGCCGTCCTTCCGGATGGGCAGGTGATGGTCGACGCGCTGCCCACCGCCGTGGTCGACACCGTGGGGGCGGGCGACGCCTTCATGTCCGGCACGCTGCATGCCCTCGCCTCGCAGGGGCTGCTCGGCGCGGACGGCCGTGAACGGCTGCGCTCGCTGGACCGGGACACCGTGACCGATGTCCTGCGCCACGCGGTGGCCGGTGCCGCCGTGACCGTCGCACGGGCCGGCGCCAATCCGCCGGACGAGAAGGAGTTGAACACGGCACTCGCCCGCGGCTGAACACGACGGTGCCACCGGCCCCTCGCGGGAACGGTGGCACCGTCGTGTCGTCGGCGCGGCATCAGCCGACCGGGACGGTGCATCCTTCCGCGCCCGGCGAGCGCGAGGGCCTTCAGCAGCCGGCGCGCGCTCGCCCTGTGCCAACCGCTCCGCGCCACATCCCTGCCGCCGCACCGCACGCGGAATCCGCCGAGCAACTGGAGGGTGACGTCCTGACTCACCGACGGGGCACCTGAGTTTCTCCGTATGCCGGAACATGACGCCAAGAGACGGTAGGTACCGCTCATTACCCGGGCGCCGCCAGGTGCGGCGTGCTGTCGTCATCGAGGAACTCGATGACGGCGAGGGCGAACAGCGCGCACAGCGCGATCCATACGGTGACCAGGCCCGTCGGTCGGTCCCACGCCACCAGGACCGCGGCGGCCACCACGACCACCGTCCAGTTCAGCCAGAGTCTGGCGCGATGTACCCACCTGCCGACCGGGCCGCCGGTGACACCGGCCGCGTCCCGTACGGCACCGATGCCGCCGCTCCACATCGCCTTGACGCGGGCGGCGGCGCGGCCGTCACCGGTGAGCCAGGCGGCGAGGGCCACCACAATGCCGAGCGTGACCATCAGGCGGACCAGGACGCGTACGGGGCCGGCCAGGGCGTCGAAGACGGAACCGGCGGCCGGCTGGGACACCTCGGACGGGAGACTGTCGAGATAGAAGGCACGGCCCACCCACACGGCCAGCCCGAGCACCGCGGCACCCGCCGCGATCGCCAGCGCCGCCGTGACCAGTGCGCGACGGCGGCGTACCGCGAGAAGCACTCCGCCCGCGGCAAGGACCAGAGTGACCAACGGCAGCCAGAAGCCGATGATCTGGAGGGCCCGGAACCACTTCTTGGCCTTGCCGACCGACTCGGAGGTCAGCACCGTGAAGTCGGTGTGGATCTCCGGGATATTCGCGGCGACCGTCAGCCCCCGGTCGACGAGGCGATGCTTCACCCGGTCGATCACCGGTGCCAGGTCGATGGTGACGGTGTCGTTGGTGAGCTTCACCGCCCCGCCGCCGCTCCCGGACAGTGCTTTCACCGTCGCGGACTGGGCGGTCCGGTTGAGGTCGGTCCAGATCGTCTCGAAGGCGTCGCCGGCGACGAACTTCTCCACAGTCCCGCGCACGAAGTCCGAAACCCCCGTGGTGAGGGGGCCGCTCAGTCTCGAGAGCGCCTTGTCGACAACCGGTCGGTCCGCCGGGGCGACGTCGGCCAGTAGCGCCTTCACGTCGAGGTGCTTCATGACGGCGCCGGTCACGCGATCGGCCACCGCGGACTGCACATCGGGGTCGGAGGCGAGCGGCGCCATCATCGCCACATAGTTGTCGGTGTCGCCGATCTCGTTCTTCGCCCAGGTGGACACGATGCTCAGCGGCGTGAGGACGGCCGCGACGAGAATGAGCAGCACGGCGAAGAACGAACGGGCCCGCAGCCGGTGCCGTGCCGGGGCACGGGCCTCCAGCACAGCCACCCTGGCGCGCAGCGCCTCCAGTTCCGCGCGCGCTTGCGGGGACTGAGACCGGTTACCGTCCGCTTCCATGTCCCAAGGGGATGCCCTGCCGGTGCACACAGCGCGGCGGACTGCTGCGGACGGGTGAACACCTTCACCGGGCGCGGCGAGGTTCGGTCCACTCGGCCCATCGGTGACCCGTTCGGCTCAGTGAGCGCATCCTCGCCGGGGCGACTGCCGTTCGACATCCGGTAGACGTGATCGATTACGGAGGAGGGGCGGATCATGGGGCGGGTCGACATGGGTGTCGCGGTTACGGGAGTGGGGCTGGTGACCCCTGCGGGCGCGGACGAGTACACCTTCTGGGCGGGACTGTGCGCCGGCGTGTCCATGGCACGGCGATGTGAGGAACTTGCCGGGCTCCCGGTCGACTTCGCCTGTCCGGTGGACGGGATCGACCTGGACGAGGCCGTCGGCGGACGCTCAGGGTGGCGCATGGCACGGTTCGTGAAGATGGCGCTGGTCGCCGCCCGACAGGCGGTGGCGGACGCCGGGCTGTCACCGGAGCGGTGGGACGGCGACCGGGTGGCGGTGGTGCTCGGCGTCGGTGTGGGCGGGGTGTCCGTGCTCGTCGACAATCTGCGCAGGCTGGACGGCGGCGGACCGGAGACGGTGTCGCCGCTCCTGGTCCCGATGATGATGCCCAATGCCGCTGCCGGGGAGGTGGCCATCGCCCTGCGGGCCCACGGTCCCAGCCTGGCACCGGCCACGGCCTGCGCGTCCGGGGCGACCGCGATCGCCGTGGCCCGTGACCTGCTGACGAGCGGCCGGTGCGATGTGGTGGTGGCAGGCGGCGCGGAGTCCGTACTGACTCCGCTGGTGGTGAGCGCCTTCGCGGGAATGGGAGCGCTCTCCCTGCGTACCGGCGATCCGGCGGGCGCGTCGCGGCCGTTCGCCGCGGACCGGGACGGGTTCGTGATCGGTGAGGGTGCCGCCGTGCTCGTGCTGGAGCGGACACTCGATGCGCAGGCCCGCGGCGGACGCGCGCGCGCCCTGCTGACCGGCGCGGGTTCCGGCACCGATGCCCACCACCCCACGGCCCCGGACCCGGAAGGAGCCGGTGCGCGCAGGGCCGTGGAGGCGGCGCTGTGTGAGGCGGGCTGGGTGGCCCACGAGGTCGACCACATCAATGCGCACGGCACGTCGACCCCGCTGAACGACGCGATGGAGACAGCGCTCATCTCGGGGCTCTTCCCCCACCGGCCGTCGGTGACCGCGCCGAAAGGTGTGCTCGGGCACACCCTCGCCGCGGCCGGGGCGATCGAAGCGGTGGCCACCGTACTGACTCTGGAGCACGGTCTCGTCCCGCCGATCGCCAACCTGGACTCGCTGCCGGACGGGTTCGACCTCGACTGTGTGGTCAAGGAGCCCCGCATGCAGCACGTCGAGCGGGCACTCAGCCACTCCTTCGGCTTCGGCGGACACAACGTCGCGCTCGCCTTCCAGCGCGTCGACGCGGACGGCCCGCCGAAGACGGCCCCCGGTGTCCTTGCCGTCGGCTGATCGTTCTTGTCTCATGACCGCGACGATCGACAGCCCCTCCGCCGAACGGTCCACGGACCTTCTCACCGGTGTGCTCCTCGGCGACAACTTCCGCCGGGAGCACGGCTTCTGGCAGCGGATGATCAGCACAGAACCGTTCCGCCGCCCGGACCGCTGCACTCCCGACCAACGCCTGCTTCTCGCGTACGAGCGGCTGCGTATCCTCAACGACTGCCTCGACAGCGGCGCCCGGCTCGCCGCCGACCCGCGCGCCCTCGCGGCCCTGCACGAATGGCTCGGCCCGGTCGACCCGGCCCTCACCACGGTGGCGGGCATCCACTACAACCTCTTTCTCGGCAGCCTCCTCGACCACGAAGGCGACAGCCGGCTCGATCTGTCGGACTTCCTCCGACTGCGCAGCATCGGCACCTTTCTCTGTACGGAGGTGGCGCACGGCAATGACGCGGCGGCCGTCGAGACCACGGCCGCCTACGACCGCGAACGCGACGGGTTTGTGCTGCACACACCGCATGCCGGCGCCCAGAAATTCATGCCCAACACCAGTCCGGCAGGCGGTCCCAAGACCGGTCTTGTGGCCGCGCGTCTGCTCGTCGACGGCGCCGATCACGGCGTCTTCCTCTTCCTCGTACCGCTCACCGATGCCGTACGGGCCCTGCCCGGCGTACGGGTCCGCAGACTTCCCGCACGCATGGGGAGCCCGGTGGACCACTGCCTGACCTCCTTCGACCAGGTCTTCGTGGGGCGCGACGCGCTGCTCGGCGGGGACCACGGACGGATCGGTGACGACGGCGAGTTCAGCAGCGCCGTCGGCAACCGCAGGCGTCGCCTCCTCACATCGATCGGGCGCGTCACCTCCGGCAAGATCTCCATGAGCGCCTGCGCGGTCGGCTCCGCGCGCGCAACGCTCGCCGTCGCCGTGCGCTACGGCAGTCACCGGTACATCTCCGGGCCCCGCGGATCGCGTCAGGTACCGGTGATCGCCCACCGCAGCCACCACGGCCCGCTCGCCCGGGCCATGGCCACGGTCTTCGCTATGAGCCTGCTGCACCGCAGGGCCCTGAACCGCTGGGAGGGACGGGAGGACGGCTCGGGCTCGGGCCGGGAGGAGGCGGAGCGGCTGGTCGCCGTCGCCAAGGGATGGATCAGCTGGCAGGCCAGGTCCGTGATCGTCGAATGCCGTGAACGGTGCGGCGCCCAGGCGCTCCTGGAGAACAACGGCATGACCGAACTCATCACCGGAGTGGAAGGCGTCATCACCGCTGAGGGCGACAACCTGGCCATCCACGCCAAGGCGGCCGCGGAAATGCTCTACGCCACCGAACCGGCCGCGTACGACGCTCCCTTCGGCGGCGAACCCGGTGATCTCACCGACCCCGGGTTCCTCGGCAGGCTCCTGGCTGTGCTGGAGCAGATCTGGTTCGGCCGGGCCAGGGAAAGGCTGGGCCGCGCACCGCACGGTGACCCGCTGGAGCGGTGGAACATCGCATCCGGTCCCGCCCTTCGCGGCGTCGAGGCCCACGCCCACCGACAGGCTGCCGAGGCGTACGCGGACGCGGTGGCAGGTCTGTCGGAGGGGCCCGCCCGTGAGCGGCTGGTCGAGCTGCAGCGGCTGTTCGCACTCGACCGGATCGCCCGGAACAGTGGTGATCTGCTGGCCGCAGGATACCTGACGGCCAATCAGGTCAATGGAATGCCGGACGTCTTGGAAGAGCTGATCACCGCCGTCGCGGCTCACCTGCCCGCCCTCGCCGACTCCTTCGCGCTGCCGCAGGAACTGCTCGCCGACTGGCCCATCGCGGGGGCCGATTACGTCGATGCGTACGACGATCCGGCGGCGGCCTGGCAGTCGGACGGGGACCGGGTGACGGCCCCGGGAGAGCGGCGAGAGCCGTGACAGGGACGGGAACAGCCGTGCGGACGCAGCGGGTGCGGGAGGCGGCCGGGGCCCTCGGTATCCGCGTTGTGCTGCTGGTCTTCTGGGGTACGGCAGCCGTGCTGGCCCGGTGGTGCACGCAGTCGCAGCAGGGCGGTGGCGAATCGGTTCGGCACAAGGCGTAACTGGAGGCACGTCACCCAGTTGATTCGGCGTCGGGGCGGTGTCCCCGCCGTGCCCGGCAGCCGTACCGAATGATGGAGAGGAAGCTCATGAGTGCGATTCATCCCAAGATCACCGAGGTTCTGACACACACCTTCAAAGTGCCCATCGCCGAGATCCGCCCGGATTCCACGATGGACAGTCTGGAGATGGACTCCCTCGCCGTCGCCGAGTTCGCCGTCCTCATCAGGGAAACGATGGGCGGCGACGGGGACTTCGACAAGCTCTCCAAGGACGCCACACTGGCCGACATCACGCGGTACATCGACGCGACAGCCGGCAGCGGGGCGCTGATGGGCGGCGTGGCACCGACGAGCAACGCCCGATGAACAAGCCCGCGATTGCCGTAACAGGCCTGGGAATGATCACCCCGGTCGGCCACGATACCGAATCCACCTGGAAAGGTGTGTGCGCCGGAGTCTCGCCGGTGCGTACCGTCGCGGCACTCGAAGGTTGCGCGATCGACTTCGCCTGCACGGTCGATGGTATCGATCTGAACGCCGCGATCGGCGGCCGTACGTCCTACCGGATGGGGAAGTACGTCAAGTTCGCCGTTATCGCCGCCCGGGAGGCGGTCGCCGACGCCGGACTCGACCCGGCCCAGTGGGAGGGCAGCAGGGTCGCGGTGGTCGTCGGCACCAGCAGCGGAGGCTCCGCCGCACTGACCGAGCAGGCCGTCGTACTCGATCGGCACGGACCGGATGCCACTTCGCCGTCGGGCATCCTGCTCACCATTCCGAACATGCCCGCAGCCGAGATCGCCATCGAGCTGCGGGCCACCGGTCCCAGCCTGGCACCGTGCACCGCCTGCTCGTCCGGAGCCACTGCACTGTCCGTCGCTCGCGATCTGCTGGTCACCGGACAGTGTGACATCGCGATCGCCGGAGCCACCGAGTCGATCGTCTACCCGGTCGCCATGACCGGATTCGCCCGGTCCGGAGCCGCGGCCCGGGCAGAGGGCGACCCGGCCAGGCGGTGCCGGCCCTTCGCGGCCGACCGTGCCGGGCTGGTCATGGGTGAGGGCGCCGCCGTCATGGTGCTGGAACGGGCGGACGACGCCGTCGCCCGGGGCGCCGCGCCGCGGGCACTGCTCGCGGGCACCGGCGCCACCACCGACGCCCACCACCCCACAAGCCCGCACCCGTCCGGCGCGGTCGCCCAGGCCGCGGTCGAGGCCGCGCTGCGCGACGCGGGCTGGGCGGCCGAGGACGTCGAGCACGTCAACGCACACGGCACGGCGACACCGATCAACGACGCCACCGAGGCAGCCCTCATCGGCCGGGTCTACCCGCACCGGCCGCCCGTCACCGCCCCGAAGGGCGTACTCGGGCACTGCATGGGGGCGGCCGGAGCGATCGAGGCCGGACTGACCGTCCTGACGCTCCAGCGCGGAGTCGTACCGCCGATCGCCAATCTGGACGCCCCTGCGCCCGAGTTCGACATCAACTGCGTCACCGGGCAACCCCTGCGGCAGCCCATCCGGCGCGCCGTCAGCCACTCCTTCGGCTTCGGCGGGCACAACGCCGTGATCGCTCTTCAGCGTCCATAGGCATCGGGCGGGTGGTGCGACGGGAGCACAGCCCGGCGTACCACCGGCCACACCGCCCATGAGCTGCGCGGAGGCTCGTGATAGCTTGCCGAAGCCAGTCAAACTCCACGTAGGGGTCAGGGAATCCGGTGAGAATCCGGAACTGACGCGCAGCGGTGAGGGGGACGGGCGGGGCCACGGCCACTGGGACACCCGCGAGTGTCCTGGGAAGGCGCCCCGTCCGTAGGAGCCCGAGTCCGAAGACCTGCTGGCACCTGCGACCCGGTACCGGGGCGCAGGACTCCGTACACCGGGCTCCGCGCATGAGCCCCGAGACGCAGAGGGACTCCGTGCCGTCCATAGCCAGCCCTGTCCGTGCCATTGCCCTGCTCTCGGCGGGACTTGTCCTGCTGACCGCCTGCGGGGGCGGAACGAGCAGCTCTGCCGCGAAGTCCGGCTCCGCCGACGGATACCCCGTGACGCTGAAGAACTGTGGACGCACCGTCACCGTCGAAGCCGCACCGCACCGGGCCGTTTCGGTCGACCAGGGATCGACGGAGATCCTGCTCTCCCTCGGCCTCGCCGACCGGCTGGCCGCCACCTCGACCTGGACCGACCCGGTGATGAAGAGCCTGGAGAAGGCCAACGCCGAGGTTCCCAGGATCGCGGACAACCGGCCGTCGTCGGAGAAGGTCCTCGACCAGGAACCCGACTTCATCAGCGCGTCATTCGAGTCGACGCTGGCCAAGGGCGGCGTTGCACCCCGCGAACAGTTCGAGGATCTCGGCGTCCCCACCTATGTCTCGCCCGCCGACTGCACCGGCAAGGACAACAGCGGCGGCGGCGACGGAGCCCGTACTGCGCCACTGACCATGGACAGCGTCTACGACGAAGTGCGCGACCTGGCCGAGGTGTTCGGCGTGCGGAAACGCGGCGACACACTCGTGGCGCAGCTGCGGGCCCGGGTGAAGAAGGCGACCGAGGGCATCGACGCCTCCGACGCCACCCTCCTCTACTGGTTCTCCGACTCCAAGGCCCCGTACCTGGCCGGCTGCTGTGGAGCGCCCGGCATCATCACCAGGGAACTCGGCGCGAAGAACGTCTTCGACGACACCCATGAGGAATGGCCCCAGATCAGCTGGGAGACCGTCGCCGACCGCAACCCCGACGTCCTGGTCATCGGAGACCTGACCCGCAAGGCACAGACCGCCGAGAGCGCCGCGAAGAAGATCGAATTCCTGGAGTCCAACCCCGTCACGAAGAACATGGACGCCGTCAGGCACAAGCGGTACGTCCTGTTGAGCGGCCAGGCCATGAACCCGTCCATCCGGACGGTCGAGGGTGTGGAACGCGTCGCCGCCGCGCTGCGCACATTCGGATTCGCGGGGTGACGGACACCGAACGGGCCACGGCGGTGGACGCGTCACGGGCCTTTGAAGCAGCCGTGCGCAGTGGCACGGGGCTACGGAAGCTGCGCGGGGGAGCCCTATGGGCCTGTGGCATCGCACTGCTCGTGCTGTCCGTCGCGGTCGCCGTCACCATCGGCCCCGCCCGTATCTCCGTCGCCGACGTCTGGTCCACGGTCGCCTCCCACCTCGGCTGGGGCCGGTCACGGCTCACCCCGATCCGGGACGGCATCATCTGGAACCTGCGCATGCCGCGTACCCTGCTCGCCGCGGTGTGCGGCGCCGGGCTCGCGGTGTGCGGGACCGTCATGCAGTCCCTGCTCCGCAACCCGCTCGCCGACCCGTTCGTCCTCGGCGTCTCCTCCGGTGCGTCGACCGGCGCGGTCGTGGTCGTCGTCCTCGGCGTCGGCGGGGGAGCGGTGTCGATCTCGACCGGCGCGTTCATCGGCGCACTGTGCTCGTTCGCCCTCGTTCTGCTGCTGAGCCACACCCTGGGCGGCACGACCGACCGGGTCGTCCTCTCCGGTGTCGCGGCCATGCAGCTGTTCTCCGCGCTCACCTCCTTCGTCGTGATGACCGCCGCCGACGCCGAGCAGACCCGCGGCGTGCTGTTCTGGCTGCTCGGCTCGCTCAGCGGGGTCGGCTGGACCGATGTGTGGATCTGCTCCGCCGTTCTCGTCGTGATGCTGCTGATCTGCCTCGGCCAAGCCCGTACGCTCGACGCCTTCGCGTTCGGCCAGGACGCCGCCGCCGCACTCGGCGTCCATGTCGCGCGCACCCGGATCGTGCTGCTCTGCACGACCGCGCTGCTGACCGCCGCGCTCGTCAGCTCGGCCGGCGCCATCGGCTTCGTCGGTCTGGTCCTGCCGCACGCCGCCCGTGCGCTCGCCGGCTCCGGGCACCGGCGGCTTCTGCCGGTCACCGCCTTGGCCGGGGCGGTGTTCCTGGTCTGGGTCGACACCCTCGCCAGAACGGTTCTCGACCCGCAGGAAGTGCCCGTGGGAGTCGTCACCGCCCTCATCGGCGTGCCCGCGTTCGTTCTGGTCCTGTACCGCAGCCGGAGGATCACATGACGGGTGGAGCCACTGAGGGGCTGTGTGCCGAGCGGGTCAGCCGGGAGGCGGGCGGCCGCCTCATCCTCGACGGGGTCCATCTCGCCCCGCCGCCCGGCGCCACCGTCGGGCTGATCGGGCCGAACGGCTCCGGCAAGTCGACCTTGTTGCGGGTGCTGGCAGGAGTCCTCGCCCCGGATGCGGGCGTGGTCACCCTCGACGGCCGGCGGCTCGACGAGATCGGTCGCCGAACCGTGGCCCAACGGGTCGCCGTGGTCGACCAGCATGCCGTCACCCAGGTCGAGTTGAGCGTCCTGGACGTGGTACGCCTCGGGCGTGTCCCGCACCGCAGGGCCTGGTCGGCACCCGGCCGGGCGGACGACGACGCGGTGCGCGAAGCCCTGGAGCGGACCGGTCTCGCCGATCGCGGCGACCAGTCCTGGCACACCCTCTCCGGAGGCGAGCGGCAACGTGTCCAGATAGCGCGCGCACTGGCCCAGCAGCCGCGTGAACTGCTGCTCGACGAGCCGACGAACCACCTCGACATCCAGCACCAGTTGGATCTGCTGTCGCTGATCACCTCGCTGCCCCTCACCGGTGTGATCGCTCTGCACGACCTCAATCTGGCCGCGATGTTCTGCGATCGGATCGTCGTCATGAAGGAGGGGCGGGTGGTGGCCGCCGGGACCCCGGCGGAAGTGATCACCGCGGAGCTGATCGCCGACGTCTACCGGGTCAGGGCGCGGGTCACTCCCGACGGCCCGGACGGGCGGCCCTCGGTGCGCTTCCTGCCCCAGCGGCCGGGGCCGCGCTCACCACAGTGAGCGCGGCCCCGGGGACACCCGCGACTTGATGTCGGCCGACCCGTCGTAGCCGAACGCCGAGTGCCAGCGCCAGCAGCTCACAACCCCTGCCCGACCTGGCAGACCCGTGCGGCCACAGCTCTAACCGGCCGCCGGGTCCGACGGCGGCGTTCCCGACAGGCCGTAGTGGCGGTAGAGCTCCTCCTCCTCTGCCACGGACAGATGTGCGTCCGCGTCCACCCGAGGGGCTCCCTTCACGCGCTCCTTCGCATGCGCGACATGCAGATCGGTACCCACGCGACGGGCCCCGGCAAGGGGCACGAAGCTCTCCTTCATGCCGAACAGGCCGGTCTTCACCGTGATCCAGTCCGGACGGCCGGTGTCGTCGTCGAGGTACACCCGCCCCACACCGCCGATCTTCTCGCCCGCGGCGTCGTACACCGTCAGGCCGTCGAGTTCTCCGGAATCCGTGAAACCGTCGGCGGCTCCCATGACCGATTCCTCCTCGTCAGGCGCGTCCTGCGGCCGGTTCCTCCGGCGAGGCGCGTTCGAGCCCCATCGCGCCTTACTCGCAGGGATGCCGCAACCGCCCCCGCCGATGGAGGGCCACCGCAACCCGCTCGGCAGGCATCCGCGGCAGAGGTACGCGAACCGTGCCCGGATTAGCCCACTCGGGTGATAGGTGAAGGATGTGTGCCCGGATATTCGGGTACGGGAGTCGTCCGGCGCCGAGCACCAGGACCGAACTCCGGTACGTCTCCGCCCCGGCAGCGCACCCGGCGCGGGCCGAGGGACCCCGGCGCATATGATCGACGGTCCGACTGCCCATCGTCGTCCTGCCGTGCCACCGGGGGTGCCCCATCTGTTCCGTACGCATCCGGCTCCCCGAACAGCGCGGTGAACTGCTGACCCGGCACGAGGACGGCTTGGACCTGCACCATCTGGTGTGGCGGCTGGGACCGGGGTGGCGGGTGTGCAGCAGCGCCGTGCTCGGAGGTGGCATCGGCCCGCGCGCCTGGATTCTCAACGCCCAGGTGCCCGGCGGCTATCCGCGCCTGGACCCCGACCGCCACCTCGCCGAGATCGCCGCCGCGGAACACCTCACCGGACCCGGCGCCGGACTGATGACGGCCGCCGATGTCACCGCGTACACAGCCGCGGCCGACGAGGGTGTGACGGCGACCGCCACCTGCGGACTCGGCATACGCGGCTGGGCCGCCACCCCGGCCGAGGGCACCGAGCGGCCGCCGCGGCCGGGAACGGTCAATATCGTCGTGACCCTGCCGGTGGCACTCTCCGACGCCGCACTCGTCAACGCGGTCTCCACGGCGACCGAGGCCAAGGTCCAGGCACTCCTGGATGCGGGACTCGACTGCTCCGGCACCCCCACCGATGCCGTCTGTATCGCTGCCCCCTCCCCGGGACCCACTCCCGGTGAACCCTTCGCCGGACCCCGCTCCCGCTGGGGTGCACGACTCGCCAGGGCCGTGCACGCTGCCGTTCTCGAAGGTGCGCTGCGGCAATCCTGAGAACCCACTGCGCCGCGAGCCGACCGCGGCGCGGCCGATGAAGGGAGCCCCCTCATGACCTCAAGCGCCGCCGACGCCGCCCCGCAGCGGCCGACCGTCGCCGTCCTCGGCACCGGAATCATGGGATCCGGCATGGCCCGGAGTCTGCTCCGGGCCGGCCTCGACGTCCGCGCATGGAACCGCACGCAGGCCAAGGCGGCTCCGCTCGCCGCCGACGGCGCCACGGTCACGGACACGGAGGAGGAAGCCGTACGCGGCGCCGATGTCATCCTCACCATGCTCAACGACGGCCCCGCCGTTGCCGCCGCACTGACCGCCGCGTCGCCCGGCCTGCGTGCCGGCCAGGTGCTGCTCCAGAGCTCGACCGTCGGACTCGACGCCACCACCGATCTCGCCCGGCAGGCGATGGACGCGGGACTGGTCTACCTCGACGCACCGGTCTCCGGAACCAAACAACCCGCGGAGCAGGGCACGTTGACGGTCTTCGTGTCCGGTCCCTCCACCGCCCGGGCGTCGGTGAACCCGGTGCTGGACGCGATCGGGCAGCGAACGGTCTGGGTCGCGGAGACCCCCGGGGCGGCCTCGCGGCTGAAGCTCGTGGTCAACACCTGGGTGATCACCATGGTCAACAACATCGCGGAATGCCTCAACCTCGCCGAAGGGCTGAGGATCGACCCGCAGACGTTCCTCGACGTCATGAAGGGCGGCCCGCTGGACTCCGCCTACCTCCAGGGCAAGTCCGCCGCCGTCCTCTCCGGTGACCTCACCCCGAGCTTCGCCCTGTCCACCGCGCTGAAGGACACCCGCCTCATCCTGGACGCGGCGGAGAAGTCGGGGGTGCGCCTGGACCTGGTCGCCGCTTCGGCCGACCGTTTCGCGCGCGCCGAGGAGGCAGGGCACGGCGGCGAGGACATGATCGCCACCTACTACGCGGGCCGCGCCCCGGAGAAGGACGGCGACTGAGCGCCGCCGCACGGCCGGCCCAGGGCGCCGGAGCGATCCGCTCCGGCACCGCCGAGCCCTGTGGACGTGTTGTCGACGACCAGCGGCAGTCCGGCCGCGTGCGCGGCATCGGCGACCGCCCGGATGTCGAGGACGTTGCCCCGCGGATTGCCCAGCGCCTGTGCGAACGGCGCCTTGGTGTTCGGACGGATCGCCGCCGCCCACGCGTCGATGTCGTCCGGGTCGTCGACGAACGGCACCTCGATGCCGAACCGGGGGAGCGTATGGCGCAGCAGGTTGTACGTGGCGCCGTACAGCGAGGTGGCGGAGACGATGTGGTCGCCCGCGCCGGCCGGCGTCAGGATGGCGAGGGTCTCCGCGGCCTGCCCGGAGGCGAGCGCTCGCATGCGGTTCAGTCACTGGTCACGGCACCGCCCGCCGTGTCTCCGTATCGGCTCCGACCTGCGTGGACGAAACCATCGCGCAGCTGTAAGGGACCGCTGTGGGCGGCTCGCCGAGTGGCCCGATGCGGGCGCCCGATTTCATGCGGGCGCAATGCATGAGCGCGATCGCTGGGCAGACGGGCGATGGGGACTCCGGCTGATGGATCAACCGGAGACCGCGTCCGCTCGGATCACTCCTCGACGAGCATTCCGCTGCGGAGCTTCCGCAGAATCCTGCTTATCAGCCGCGACACATGCATCTGCGAGATGCCGAGCTCCGTGCCGATCTGGGACTGGGTCATCTCCTGGCCGAAACGCATGCCGATGATGCGGCGTTCACGATCGTCGAGATCGCCGAGCAGCGGCGCGAGCGTATGCAGATTCTCGACCGTCTCCATGGCGGGATCGGGTCCGCCCAGAACATCGGCGAAGGTGCGCCCCGGTGCGTTTCGCCGGCCCGCGTCCGCCGGAGCGGCCGGCATGTCCAGCGAACCGGCCGTGTACCCGTTGGCCGCCACGATGCCCTCGGTCACCTCGCCCTCGCTGAGCCCCAGTTGTTCGGCCAGCTCCGGAACGGTGGGGTCGCGGTCGAGCTGCGTGGCCAGGGACTCCTTGGTCCTGGCGATGTCGACCCGCAACTCCTGCAGTCGGCGCGGGACATGCACCGCCCAGCTGGTGTCACGGAAGAACCGTTTTATCTCGCCGGTGATGTAAGGGACCGCGAAGGAGGTGAACTCGACCTCGCGGGAGAGATCGAACCGGTCGATGGCCTTGATCAGTCCGATGGTGCCTACCTGGACGATGTCCTCCATGTCGCCGCCGCCCCGGTTCCGGAACCGTCCTGCGGCGAACCGGACAAGGGAGAGGTTCATCTCGATGAGGGTGCTGCGCGCGTACTGATGGGCAAGGGTTCCCTCCTCCAGGACCTGGAGCCGGTCGAAGAACAGCCTGGACAGTTCACGCGCGTCCGGCGGGGCGATCTTCCCCGCGTCCTCGATCCACGGCAGGTCGCCGATGTCCCCGGCAGCCTCCCTCGTCGGCGTCGACCGTGCACTCTCCGCTCGCTCCGCACCGGCGGTCCGCGCAGTGTGCGCCGTCATCTCGTCACGCTCCCCTGGTCGTAGGTGAGGTGTATGCGTCTGCCCCCGGAGGGGGCTCCCATGCGGAAAAGTGGAAGTCGATCAGGTCGCACGGGATCAATGGCCGGGAATCGTCGTGATCCCTCGTCATTTCTGTGCAGGCGGGGCGCAATCTCTGTGCAGGCGAGGCGCACCGGACACCAGAACCGCCCCACCGGTACGGGGGAGCCCGGTGGGGCGGTCGCCTCCAGGTTGCCACAGCCCGCGGCGCATCGGGGCCGACCGGCTTATATCCAGTGGTAGTTGAGTCGAAATCGACGGTGGCCCGGCTGCGGACTGATGCCCGGACTGCTCAGTCGCGCGGGTAGCCCACGATGGTATGCGTGACGGCGGGGGAATCCTCGGTGGTGTAGTAGTGGCTGCTGAGTCCCGAAAACCGGGCCGTGTCCAGGGCCACGACGCGGTCACGGGGGACCACCAGACTCACATCGCGCAGCGCGGCACGATCTCCGGCCGAGGACCGGAACGTACGGTCGACGGAGCCGGCCACCAGTGCCGCGTCCTGCCCGTGCACCCCGTCCGGGGCCGACTCGGGCACCGCCGGAGGCACGGCTGCGGCCCGTACCGACGACGCGGTGAGCGCATCACCGATCTCGGAGATCCGCACACAGGCGGACAGCCGCCGCGTACCGCGCAAATCCGCGGCGGATACCCCGGTCCCGGCACCGGATGGCGGTGCCGGCAGCACGACCGGTTCGGTGCGGCACACATCGGCCGCATGGGCGCACCGGCCGGCGAACGTGCAGCCGCCGCCGGCACGGAGCCGTCGCCCACGGTCCGATGAACGCGAACGGCCCCTGGTCCAGCAGCACGATCTCCTTGGAGAGCACGGTCGCGGTCTGCGCCCACCCCAGCGGGAGGTACGGCAGATCGGCACCGGCCGTCTGCACCGCCTTCATGAGCTCCCGGGCGCGCTTGTCCTTGTCGGTGGCGGCCTTCGCGGTGTTCATTGCGGTGTTGACGGTCTTGTTGCCGTAGTGCGCGATGTCCGTCGTCGTGGCCGCGGCGTTGAGATACGGGTCGGCGAGTTCGGCCGGGTCGCCGGTGACGGGGAAGCACCCCGGGCCCGGGCGCCCGAACCGGCCTGGCCGTCACCGGAGCCTTTCGCCCGCTGGGGTGCACAGACGGCGAGCACACCGGACGGGGCGGCTGTGCCTTCGCCGACCGATTGCTCCGGCGCCATCGAACCGACTTGGTGCGAAGGGGCAGTTGGCGGCTGTCCCCACCTTGCTCGCGTCGACGTCCGTGCACGTCCGGTTGTTAGGCTCCGGTCGTGAAATTCGGCGTGAACATACTCAATTTCGGTGTCGGCACCACCCCGGCAAGCCTCCTTCAACAGGCTGTGGATGCCAGTGAGTTGGGGTACTCCTTCGCGATGATCTCCGATCACATCGCGGTCACTCCCGACGTGCACGAGACATATCCCGCCCCGTTCTACGACCAGTTCGTACTTGCCGCGCACATCGCCGGGCGGGTACCAGGTCTGGTGCTCGGTACGACCGTCACCGTGATTCCGTACCGGCACCCTCTGCAGACGGCCCGGCTCGCAGCCAATATCGACAACCTGAACGCCGACGGGTTCATCCTCGGCGCGGGGATCGGCTGGTCCAGGGCCGAGTACGAGGCGCTGGGCGTGCCCTTCGCCGAGCGGGGACGGATCACCGACGAATACCTGGCCGCCATCCGCGCCGCATGGACCGAGGACCCCACGACGTTCCGGGGCGAGCACGTCTCGTACCAAGGGGTTCGGACTGCGCCCGCGCCCGCATCCGCCCCCTGTCTGCCCGTCTGGGTCGGTGGCAACTCGGCCGCTGCCCAGCGCCGCGCCGCCCGGCTCGGAGAGGGCTGGCACCCGTACCGGCTGCCGCTCGATGCGATCCGGGCCGGGCTGCCGGTGATCACCGAGGAGGCCGAACGGGTCCGGCGCCCCGCTCCCACGCTCGTGCCGCGCTTGCAGATCAGCGTCACCGACGCACTCCTCGGCAGTGAACGCCCCGCCGGACACGGCACGATCGACCGGATCCGGGCCGATCTGGCAGAACTCGGCGAGCTGGGCGCCACCCACGTGCTGCTCGACGTCAACCCGGTCACACCCGCCGAACGCGGCACCGCGGGCGACGACCGGAGGCTTCTCGAACTCCTCGTGAACAAGGTCGTGGACCCGGTCACGGGCGACGTCCGCTGAATCATTGCGGCCCGATGAACACTCCACCGGCCCGGGAATACGCGCACGGAAAAGGACCTTCCTGCTGCTGTAGCGACCGGTGACCGGCCCGGCCGTCGGTGCCGTGAACCGTCGCTGCCATGACCAGGAGAGAGGGAGCTCATGCCCAAGGCGTACGTGTTCACCCGCAACGGCGGACCGGAGGTGGAGGCCCTCATCGAGCAGGACGTGCCGGTGCCGGGCCCCGGCGAGCTGCTCGTCGCCGTCCGGGCGGCCGGGGTCAACCCGGTCGACTGGAAGCTGCGTACGGGTTACACCAGGCCCGGCAGCGAGCCGCAGCCCTTTCCCACCGTCTTCGGCAGCGAGGCCGCCGGAGTCGTCGAGGGCGTGGGCCCGGATGCCGAAGGATTCGTGGTCGGGGACGAGGTCTTCGGCAATCCGGTGACCGGCGGGTACGCCGAGTACACGCTGCTGCCCGTCTCCGTGACCGCGCACAAGCCGGCCGAGCTGTCGTTCGCCGACGCGGCCGTGCTGCCGGTCGCGGTGGCCACCGCGTACGACGGCGTCCGCCAGCTCGGACTCGCCCCTGGTTCGACCCTGCTGATCACCGGGGCCGGCGGTGGTGTCGGAACGGCCGCGGTACAGCTCGCCCGCCACGCCGGTGTCCATGTCATCGGTACCGCGAGCGCGGCCAAGAAGGACTTCATCGAGTCGCTCGGCGCTGTGCACGTCGAATCCGGCGCCGGTCTCGCCGACCGGGTCCGGGCAGCGGCACCCGACGGAATCGACGCGGTCTTCGACCTGGTCGGCGGCGACACCCTGAGAGCCGTGGCCCCGCTGCTCGCGGACCCGGCCACGCTGATCAGCGCCGGAGGCAAGCCACTGGCGGTGGAGCTCGGCGGGGCGGCCGTCGCAAGGGCCCGCACCGCGACGGTCCTCGACGAGGTGGCGAACCTCGTCGTCACCGGCGCCCTGCGGACGCATGTGACCGGGACCTTTCCGCTCGCCGAGGCGGGAGAAGCGCTGCGCGCCGTGGAGCGCGGACATGCGCGCGGGAAGATCGTGATCGAGGCGATCGCGTGAGCGCGCCGTATGTCGCTGGAGGTGACGCACATCCGCTGGACAACCCGGTCCGCGCCGCGCTGAGCGGCCCGCACGCCCACTTCGCCGAGGTGCGTGGCCGCATCCTGCGCTACCCGGCGGACGTGGCCCCCTGGGTCGCGACTCCGGACGCGCCGCAGGCCGAGGACTGGGCCGACGCGGCAGCGCTCGCCGGCCCCGGTGGCGCCGTCACCATCACTGCCTTCCGTGAACCGCCGCCGGACGACTGGGAGATCACCTTTCACGCCGAGGGCGTCCAGCTCGTCGACGCCGGGGTCGCGACGGCCCCGTTTCCGCAGGCCGTACGGCTCGGACCCGCCGATGTGCCCGAGATGCTCGACCTGGTCGCCCGCACCCGCCCGGGACCGTTCCTGCCCCGTACGGTCGAGCTCGGCACCTACCTCGGCGTCCGCCGTGAAGGAGCGCTCGTCGCGATGGCGGGCGAACGCCTCCACCCACCCGGCTGGAGCGAGATCAGCGGCGTCTGCACGGACGAGTCCGTGCGCGGGCAGGGGCTCGGCAGCGGGCTCGTCCTTGCCGTCGCCCACGAGATCAGGCAGCGCGGCGAAACACCGTTCCTGCATGCCTCCGCCTCCAACATCAATGCCGTCCGGCTCTACGAATCGCTGGGATTCGTGCTCCGCCGCCGGACGTCGTTCCTCTCGGCGCTCGTACCGGAACACCCGCCGACGCGCCTGCCGGGAACCGGCGGCGTCCGCCGCGACGGCGAAGCCCGTGCGGCAGCCGTGCGCTGACCGCACCACAGTGACCTTCGTCCCGGGACTTCCGGGCCGAAGGGCCACTGCCATTTCCGGTTCCGGGACCTTCGGCGCGCTCCAAGAGGCCGTAAGCCTCGTGTGCCGCCCCCGGTGAACCGGATGGACTGGGAGTGAACGCCGGCGCGGGGCCGGCAGATCCCGGGAGGAATGGGTCGTGACGATCGGGCTCCAGCACCGAGCGGCGACGCGTGGAGCGACGCTCCCTGGTACGGACTCGGGGGAGGAAGCCGTTTTCGCCCCCCGGATCGGGAATGGGGCACTGTTCGGAGGGCTGGCACTGCTGACCGTCCTGGTCGCCGTCCTCGACGTCCGGACCGGCGACGAGCTGCGCCTCATACCGCTCCTCGTGGTCGTGCCCGCACTCGTCTCGGTCTTCGGAACGATCCGGCAGACCGTCGGCGTGGCCACCTCGATCATGACCGTCGTCGTCTGCTCCCGGCTGGTGACCGGGGGGACGTTCTGGGACACCACCAGCAGCGTCGCCTTCACCGTGCTGGCCTGCTTCCTGGGCGTCGGCTCCTGCGCGCTGCGGCTCCGTCATGCCGCCGAAATAGCCAGACTGCGCTCCGCCGCCGTTGCGCTCCAGCGGCAGATTCTGCGCCCGCTGCCCATCCTGACCGAGCAGATCTTCGCGCACGGCATCTATACGCCGATCGAGGAGGACCGGCTGGTCGGCGGTGACATCTACGAGGTCGTGCAGTCGCCCTACGGAACCCGGGTGATCATCGGGGATGTCCAGGGCAAGGGGCTCGCCGCGATCGGGGCGGGCTTCGCCGTGCTCGGAGCGTTCCGGGAAGCGGCCATTCGCGAGCCCACCCTGACGGGAGTGGTCGATGCGCTGGAGGACGCGGTCGCCCGGCACAACGCGTTCTCCGCCCAGACCGGAGAGATCGAACGCTTCGTCACCGCTCTGGTGCTCGGCTTCGACGGGGAGGACCGGGTGCGGGCCGTGAACTGCGGCCATCTGCCGCCCCGGCTGCTGCACGACGGCGTGGCCTTTCCGGCTCCGCTGCGGCGCACATCCGTTCCCTTGGGCATGGCGGAACTGAGCCCGGAGGCACGGGTCGCGGAATGGCTGGACTTCCCGCCCGGCGCGACGCTCCTGGCCTTCACCGACGGGGTCACCGAGGCCCGCGACGCATCGGGCGCCTTCTATCCGCTGGACGCCCGACTGGGCCACTGGGCGGGCCGCGGGCCGCGCGAGGTGCTGGACGCGCTCCACGCCGACCTGGAGTCCTTCTCCGGAGGTGTGCGACGCGACGACATCGCCGCCCTCGCCCTGCGCCGGGCACCGGCAGGCAGCCGCCACCGGCCTGTGGCGACCGGTCACGGTGCTCGCCGGGCCGCTGAGACCTTCAGCGGCCGGTAGAGCCTCCGGCAGAGCAGCCGAATGCCGATCCAATGTCCCGGCGAGACTTCTGTCGCGGCGGGACATTTTTAGGTGTACGGTGCACTCATGAATCCGGAACGAAAGACCCCGGAGCGACGGAGCCGCAAGGCCCGCAGGACCCGGGACACACTGGCGCTGGCCGCGTTCGAGCTCGTACTCGACCGAGGCCTGAAGAATGTGACGGTCGAGGAGATCGCGGAACGCGCGGATGTCGACCGACGGACCTTCAGCCGGTACTTCACCAGCAAGGAAGCCGCAGTCCTGGACTCGCTCCGGGGCGACGGCGACCGGATCAACGACGCCCTGCGCGTACGCCCCGCCGACGAGCCCCCGCTCACCGCCTACCGCCGCGCCGTCCTCGCCTGGCTCGACGACCCCGACGCACAGGCGTGGCACCTCCGCGACCGGATCTTCGACCTGCTGGTCCTTGCCGAGCAGGAGCCGACCCTCTACGCCGCGTTCCACCACATTCGGGTGGATGCCCAGGAGGACTCGGTCGCCATCGTCGCGGACCGGCTCGGAGTCGACCCGCAGCTGGACATCCGTCCCGCCGTCACGGTCGCCGCGGGCGCCGGGGCACTCCTCGCGGCCCAAGCCGCCTGGGCCCGCGGCGGACACCCGGACAGCCTGCCCCGACTGGTCGGGCAGGCCTTCGACGCCCTCTCCGGAGAACTGCTCACGCAGCTTCCCGCCGGGCCGGCGCCGCACAGCACCACGGAAGGAAACGTAACCAAATGAGCACCCCCCTCGCCCCTGCCGACCAGGAGTTCGCCGGCAAGGCCGCCCTCATAACCGGCGGCGCCTCCGGCATCGGACTGGCCCTGGCCCGCCGGCTGGCCGCAGGTGGCGCGTCCGTCGTCGTCGCCGACTACGATGAGGCCAACGCCTGCAGGGCGGTCGCCGAACTGGAGAGCGCCGGCGCCAAGGCCGCCGCGGTCGCCATGGACGTGACCGACCCGGCGTCGGTGGAAGCGGGCGTGCGATTCGCTGTCGACACGTTCGGCGCCCTGCACCTCGCCGTCAACAACGCGGGCATCGGCGGTCCCAGCCACCCCACCGGTGAGTACGCGATCGAGGACTGGAACCGGGTCGTCGCCACCAACCTCAGCGGCGTCTTCTACTCGATGCGCTACGAGCTTCCCGCAATCGTCGCGGCGGGCGGCGGCGCCGTCGTCAACGTGTCGTCGATCCTCGGCACCAACGGCTTCGCCGGATCGCCCGCCTACGTGGCCGCCAAGCACGGTGTCGTCGGCCTCACCAAGACGACCGCCCTCGAATACGCGGCACAGAACGTCCGGGTCAACGCCGTCGGCCCCGGCTTCATCGACACGCCGCTGCTGCGCAACACGGACGGCCCGGCCCGCGACCACCTCATCTCGCTGCACCCGGCCGGACGCCTCGGCAAGGCGGAGGAAGTCGCCGAACTCACCGCCTTCCTGCTCTCCGACCGCGCTTCCTTCATCCACGGCAGCTACCACCTGGTGGACGGCGGCTACTCCGCCTCCTGATCGGCGGACGGGGGAGCGGGGACGAGCAACAGAACACAAAGAAAAAAGCAGTGAGGAGAACCCCATGAAGGCCGTTCAGTACCGTGCCGTCGGCTCAGCACCCGAAGTCGTCACCGTGCCCGACCCGGAGCCGGGCCCCGGCCAGGTGCTGCTGAAGGTCACCGCCGCAGGTGTCTGTCACTCCGACATCGCCGTGATGAGCTGGCCCGCGGAGCAGATCCCCTTCCCGCTGCCGCTCACCCTCGGCCATGAGGGCGTCGGTACCGTCGCCGCGCTCGGCGACGGGGTGAGCGGCCTGTCGATCGGCGAGTCAGTCGCGGTCTACGGCCCCTGGGGCTGCGGTACGTGCGTCAAGTGCGCCGAGGGCAAGGAGAACTACTGCCTGCGCGCCAAGGAACTCGGCATCACCCCGCCGGGACTCGGCTCGCCCGGCGCCATGGCCGAGTACATGATCGTCGACGACCCCCGTCACCTGGTGCCGCTCGGCGACCTCGACCCGGTCCAGGCCGTGCCGCTCACCGACGCGGGCCTCACCCCGTACCACGCGATAAAGCGGTCCCTGCCCAAGTTGGTGCCCGGAGCCACCGCCGTCGTCATAGGCACCGGCGGCCTCGGCCACGTCGCGATCCAACTGCTGCGCGCCATGACGGCCGTCCGGGTCATCGCCCTGGACGTCTCGGAGGACAAGCTCGCCCTGGCCCGCGCCGTCGGGGCCCACGAGACCGTGCTCTCCGACGAACACGCCGCGGCGAAGGTCCGTGAACTGACCGGCGGTGTCGGCGCACAGGTCGTCCTCGACTTCGTCGGAGCACCTCCCACCGTCGCCACGGCGGGGGCCGCGGCCGCCATCGACTCCGATGTCACGATCGTCGGCCTCGGCGGCGGTGCGCTGCCGGTCGGCTTCGGCTCACTGCCGTACAGCACGACGGTGACCTCCCCGTATTGGGGATCGCGCTCCGAGCTCGCCGAGGTACTCGACCTCGCCCGTGCCGGATCGGTCGAGGTCCACGTCGAGACCTACACGCTGGACGAGGCGCCACTGGCGTACGAGCGACTGCACCACGGCAAGATCAACGGCCGCGCGGTCATCCTCCCCAACGGCTGACCGGCCACAGCCCTGATCCCCAGGACCGTGCGGGCCGTCGCGCAGTGCGACGGCCCGCACAGTCATACCAGCGACCGATGCGCACCGAACCGGACACCGATGAGACTGGGCCGATGGAATTCGTCGCGCTGATGACGCTGCCCGGACTGGTGATCGGGCTGACCGTCGTCGCATTTCTCGATCAGCTGATGCTGCGCGCAGGGCGGGCCGGTCTGCTGCCATGGCGCAACGGCGCCCGCCAGGGCCAGGTGTCGGCGACCGGGTTCGAGCAGTTGCACGCGAGCTTCTCGCCCGGCAAACAGAGCGAACTCAAGGAGCGCCAAAGCGCCCTGCTGCTGCGCGACGACGAGGAGGACGGCGCGCCGCCCAACCGCTCCACCGTCGACCTCGACAGCGGCCTTGCCGTCATCCGCCTGCCCGGACAACAGACCTGGAGCGTGTCTCTTTGATGGCCGCACTCCACCTCGCCGCCGTCCTCATCCGGACCCGTCAGTGACCCATCGGACAGGCATCCAACCCTCGTCGGCGGTGTGTTCCTTCAGGAAGGCCCCTGCGTGGGCGGCAGCCTCTTCCTTCGTGGCGAGAGTGAGTGCACCGTTGTCTTCGCTGCATGTTCCGTCAGCGCCCTGGCCCTTCCACCGCCAGCCATCCGACGATGTGTCTCGGAACAATTCGGCGGTACCACCGAACAGTTCGAGGTTGCTCGCCCCCGTTTTCGGGGCTGCCGACTTGTCGACGGCGTCGGGCCACTTCTTGCGTGCACCCTGTCGGGTGATCCCCCAAGCAGCGCCCATCCGCTCGTAGCTCGCACCATGGGCACCGGCGGTCTGTGCGGCAATCGCCGTCAACCGTTTGACCTCCTCGTCCACTACCTTCCAGGTGCTGAGGATGGACAGGGCCACGTCAGAGGGGTCTGCTGCCCACATGCGGTCCTCGGGGAGTCCGGTCGCTCGGGCGCGCATGGATGCAGCGAGCGGGTTGAGGGCTTCGAGGAGGGCCGTGTCGAGGGCCGTCAGTTCTGCGGTCGTGATCTCAGGCGTCACCATGGAGGCAACTTTAGTTACCGAACCACCAGCCGGTAACTAAAGTTGCCAATTGGCATATGCCGATATCGGCTGCTGGATTGGGCTGCTGGATTGAATCCTGCAGGCGGCTGACCGTGAAGCCGATGCCGCGGTGTCGGTGGCCGCATGCCGCTGGCCCCGCAGCGCCCAGGAGACAGAACCGAGTGCACCTAGCTAGGTCCTGCGGCGCAGCACCGAGTCGGCCAGCCCCGCCCCGCACTTCTGCAACAGGCTGTACGCGAGAACGGGCAGGAGCACCTGAGGGCTGCTCGGCAGATTCGTCGCCGCTAGTACCGCACCTGCACTGCTGTTGTTCATTCCGCAGGTGAGCGTGATCGCGACCGTGTCCGCGCGGTTCGCCCGTACCGTGCGGGCCAGACACCAGCCGATGACAAAGGACGCCGCGCACAGGGCCCCGGACACGACGACGGCCGCGACCAGCAGTGCGGGCCGCGGGTGGAGCAGGAAGCCGCCGAGCGCCCCACAGGCGTTGCTGTACGTGAGTAGTACTGCATCGACGAGTCCGAGCAGCCGCAGCCATGGCAGATGGCGTTCGAGCACAAGGCGGGGTGTCACCCGTTGGACGGCCAGACCGGCGACGCACGGCACGATCACGCTGATCACGGCGAACGCCCCGCCGTCCGTCGCCGCCATCCGGGACAGATCGTGGGCATAGTGGCCACGTGTCAAAGTCGAGGCCGCTGAGAGCATCAGCGGAATCGTCAGCGGACTCAGCAGGGTGGAGGCGAGCACGATCCCCACGACCAGGGAGTGGTTGCCGCCCGCTCGACCGCCCCAGACCGTGGCTCCGGCCGCGACCGGCATGGCCCCCACGAGCGCGAGGCCGGTGATCAGTCCGCTGCAGCCGTCAGCATCGGGCAGTCGGCCCAGTGCAACGGCCAGGCAGGGCAGCAG
The DNA here is from genome assembly GCF_036002945.1 of Streptomyces sp. NBC_01224. NCBI lineage: Bacteria > Bacillati > Actinomycetota > Actinomycetes > Kitasatosporales > Streptomycetaceae > Streptomyces > Streptomyces sp. NBC_01224. Next base: position 8,515,891 of record NZ_CP108529.1, read on the forward strand.
GGCCAGCGGAATGAGCGTATTGGCGGCCGTTCCCACCAGCAGCGGCAGTGGTCGGCGGACGAGCCGAGGCAGCCCCCCGGCAGGCACCCGTAACGCCGCGGTGAAGAGCAGATAGCCGAGCAGGAGCGACGGCAGGGTGAGCTGGGTACGGGCGGCGCTGCCGGGGACGGGCACCGCGGCGAGGTGAAGCTGTCGCAGGGCCAGTCCGGCCTGCGGCAGCAGCGTGGCCGCCGTGTACGCGGCCACCATCACCCAGGTCAGCCGTCGCTGGAGGAGCGCGAGCAGACGCGGCGTAACCGGTGGACGGATGACACGGGTGGCACGTGCGGGAGAGATGAGTGGCATCGCACGGAACCTCGATGGGGGTGGGGCCTGAACGGACCGGTCACTGCGGGTGCGGCAGTGCCTTCCGTATCAGCGCCGTCCCGAGCCCGATCCAGACCGTGGCGAACAGCCATCCGGCGAGTACATCCGTTGCCCAGTGAACGCCGAGCAGAACCCGGCTCACACCGACGGCCGCGGCCCAGCAGACCACCAGGACAGCGACGACGGTACGGAGGGGACGCGGCCCGGTCCCGCCGCGCGTCCGGAGACCGAGGGCCGTGAGCAGCAGGCCGGCCATCAGCGCGGACGTCGTCGCGTGCCCGGAAGGGAAGGCGAAGCCCGAGGCGTGCGTGGCCCAGTCTCCCAGCGGCGGGCGGGGCCGGGCGATCAGCTCCATGAGGCCGTAGCGGACACCCTGCGCAAGCAGCAGGAAGGCCAGGGCGCCTGCCGCGTACCCCAGTCGTCGGCGGGTGTCACGGCCGGCGATCAGCCCGGCGATCACCGCTGTCCCGTACGGGAAAACTCCCGTACCGGTGGCAGTGATGGCCCGAGCGGTCGTCACCAGGCCCGACGGCCGATGCCGCAGCGACCAGTCGCGGCCGGCCCGGTCCAGGGCGGGCGGGGAGCCGTGCCGAGTGGCCAGGACGAGAGCCGCCAGCGCGATGAGTCCGAGCAGCCCGACGAGAACGGCTCCCAGTGGTGCACGGAGCGGTAACGCGGCAGCTACGGACCGGGCGCGCGCGACCGCCGAAGCGTCTTCGGTCACCGTGTCGCCACCAGGGGACGCAGCGGGCTTTCGCGCAGCCGGACGACCGCCGGGGCACAGCGCCGCGCCGCGACCGTCAGCGGCCAGGCGACCAGCGCCCCGGTGACCAGCCCGATCAGCACATCGTGCGGGTAGTGCACACCGATCCACACCCGGGACGCAGCCATCAGCAGAGCGGCAGGCACCGCAAGCGCCCCGAGCCGGCGGTCGGTCAGCCAGATCGCCATCGCCGCGGCCGCCGCGATGGCGGCGTGGTTGCTGGGGAAGGACCAGTCACCGAGTCCGGGACATGCCTCCACCGTCACGACATGGAGGGTCTGGCACGGCCGTTGCTCATGGAAGGCCGACTTCACCAGATCGTTGACGATGTACGCGGCCACCACGACGAGCGGGGTGCAGAGCGCCATGGCGGTACGGGCGGGGCCTGCGGAGCGGGAGCGCCACCAGGACGCGAGCATCAGCAGGGCGAACAGCGCCAGTCCATAGTCCGACCAGACGCGGATGGTGGAATCCAGAGCGGCCGGGGAGCGCTGGGCCAGCTCGGTGATCCAGGTGTACAGGCCGCCGTCGAACGAGGTGGCGGTGGAGGCGAGAGGCATCAGCTGTTGTCTCCTTCGGCGGTGCGCCGGCGGCGGGAGCGGAGCAGTTCGGCGGCGAGCGGGATGAGGGAGACCACGACCACGACAGCGACGATCGGCAGCAGATAACGGTCGACGTTGGGCACCGAGGACCCCAGCGCGTATCCCGCGAGGACCAGTCCGACGGTCCAGACCGCCCCGCCGACGACCTGCCACAGCGTGAAGAGCCCGGCAGGGACGTTGAGCGCCCCGGCCAGCGGGTTGAGCACCGTGCGTACGACGGGTACGAAGCGGGCCAGCACGATCGCCCGCGCATGGCCGTATCTGCCGAGTAGCTCCTCGGCGCGGGCGGCGCCCTCGTGCAGCCGTTTGGCGCGGCTGCGGGCGAGCAGGGCCCGGCCACCGCGGCGACCGATCCAGTAGCCGACCTGCGCACCGAGCAGCGCGCCGGTCACGGCGGCGATCAGCACCTGCGGCAACGACAGCTGGACCGGGCCGTGGGTGCCCGACACACAGAGCAGGCCCGCCGTGAACAGGAGGGAATCGCCGGGCAGAAAGAAGCCGACGAGCAGTCCTGTCTCGGCGAAGAGCACGACGGCGATGCCGAGCGCACCGAACGCTCCGAGCAGTGAACCCGCATCGAGCAGGTTCACCGCTTGCGGCGCGGCCGCCAGTGAGAATACGGACACGGTGGAAGGTCTCCCATAATGGTGAGCGGGCGCCCTACGGAACGCCCGGACTGACTACAGTGATGTAGACGGTCTACGTCACTGTAGACGCCCGAAGGCGGAGGAGAGTTCCCATGTCCCAGGTGAAGGGGATATCGAGCGGAGAACCCGACCCACTCTCGTACGGCGAACCGGCCCCCGGGCCGGCAACGGAAGCCGTACCCGAGCGCCCGTCACCGCACCACACCGCATCGGAGCGGCGCCCGTCCGGCGAGCTGGAGTCCACGATCCTGGCGGCCCTGTGGGCGGCCGAAACCCCGCTCACTCCAGGCCAGGTGCAGGGGGCGATCGGGGCGGCTCTCGCCCGCACCACCGTCACGACGATCCTGTCGCGTCTCTACGAAAAGGGTACGGTCACCCGAACCCGCTCAGGCCGCGGATTCGCCTACACCCCCACCGAGGACGCGCCCGGGCTGACCGCCCGCCGGATGCACAGCGAACTGCAGAAGGAGGAGGACCGCAGCACGGTGCTGGCCCGATTCGTGTCACAGCTCACCGACGAGGACGAGCAGCTGCTCCGGGACCTGCTCGATGGAGAAGCCCGATGATCTATGCCGTGTGGGTTCCGCTGCTGATGCCCTTCGTCGCGGTACCCGCAGCCCGTCGCCTGGCAGACGCCCTGTCGCCGGTGCGGGCCGTACGGCTGCTTGCCTCCACGGGCATCGGCCTCGCCCTGTGCAGCCTGCTCGCCCTGGCCCTGCTGGTGGTGCCCGGCGCGACCCGGTTCTCCGCCGTCTCCGCCTTCGGTGAACTCGTCAGGCCGCTCTCCGACGCAGCTCCCGCCGTCGCCGTGCCCCTCGCGGCTGCCGCACTGGCGCTGCTGGCGGGCTGCGCCACCGCCGTCACCCGCACCGCCCGCCGCCACTGGACGGAGCTGCACCGGTCCGCGCAGCCGTCCGAGTGCACCGGCGGCGAGCTGGCCGTCCTGCGAGACAGCCGGCCCGACGCGTATGCCCTGCCCGGACGTCCCGGCACTCCCGGCCGGATCGTCGTCACCACGGGGATGCTACGCGCCCTGGACCCCGCCGAACGCGACGCCCTGCTGGCACACGAACGCGCCCATCTCGCAGGCCACCACCACCTCTTCATCGCCGCCACCGAAGTGGCGGCACTCTGTCATCCCGCGCTGCGCACCCTGCGCGCGCCCATGGGCTACGCCCTGGAGCGCTGCGCCGACGAGGCTGCCGCCTCCGCCGTCGGCGACCGAAGGGTCGCCGCCCGGGCCATCGGCCGTGCCGCCCTCGCCACACGCGCCGCCGAAGGCGTCGCGCAGCCTCGCCCACGAGTGGCACTCGCCGCAGCGGCCGGGCCCGTACCGCGCCGCGTCGCCGCACTCCTGGGCCGGAGCGCCCCGCGACCCCGCGTCGGCCGGGCGGCCGCTGCGGCGCTGCTGGCCTGCCTGGTCATCTCCAGCGCCGCCGCGCTCGACGCGACGAGCGATCTGCACAGCAGCATCGAAGCGGCCCAGGGCGAGAATCCGCAGCACTGACCTCGCCCGGCGGGCTGCCGCCGCAGGCCGCCTTTTCTCCTGGGCCGGGTCCTCGGCCGGAGCTGCCCGAAAAACCCATGGGCGGCTCCAACGGCCTTGGCTACACTGAACGCCATGGGTTCGTACTACTTCTTTCGCTGATTCCGGGCACGGACGCCGCCGCGCGACGCTGAGCGTCGCCGGGTGACCCCAGGGGCCACCCCCGCGTGCCGCAGTCCCTTCCGCCCGCCCGGCAGCCCCGCCCCGCAGCGCACCTTCATGCGCCGCCGAGGCATGTCACCTCAGGGAAAGCACCATGACGCCCAAGCACGCCCGCGCCCAGCTGACCATGAAGGACGTCTCCAAGAGTTACGGGGACCGAACCGTCCTCGATCAGGTGTCGTTCACAGTCCGCCCCGGCGACAGAGTCGCAGTGATCGGCGAGAACGGCTCCGGGAAGTCCACTCTTCTCCGGCTGTTGGCCGAAGGAGAGGCACCGGACAGCGGCGAGATCACCGTCCGCTTCCCCGGCGGCACCGGCTACCTCTCCCAGACGCTCGCTCTCGCCCCCGGCCGCACCGTCCAGGACGCCGTCGACACAGCCCTGGCCGAACTGCGCGAGCTGGAGCGGGAGATCCGTACCGCCGAAGAGGCGCTCACCGCCGCCGGGACTCCGGATGAATCCCGGCTCGCCGCGTACGGCGATCTGCTGACGGCGTACGAGGAACGCGGCGGATACCAGGCCGACACCCGGGTCGAAGCGGCCCTGCACGGCCTGGGACTCGCCCACCTCACGCGCGAACGACCCCTCGGCACGCTGTCCGGAGGCGAACAGTCCAGGCTCGCGCTCGCCTGCGTACTGGCATCCGCCCCCGAACTTCTGCTGCTCGACGAGCCGACCAACCACCTCGACCTCCGCGCCACCACCTGGCTGGAGGAGCACCTGCGTGCCCACCGCGGCACCGTCGTCGTCATCACCCACGACCGGACCTTCCTGGAGCGGACCACCACCGTCATCCTGGAGGTCGACCGTCACCTGCGCAGTGTCGTCCGGTACGGGGACGGCTGGGACAACTACCGCACCGCGAAGGCGGCCGCCCGCCGCCGCTGGGCACAGGACCACCAGGAATGGCTGGACGAGGTGGCCCGTACCGAAGAACTCGTCAGTGCCGCCGGCCAGCGCCTCGCAGGAACGGGAAAGGACCCGGGCGAGGGCTGGGGCAAACACCGCCGTTCGCACGAGGCCAAGTTGTCCGGGCAGGTCAGGGCCGCCAGAAGTCGGCTGGACGGGCTGCGCAGGGCACCCGTACCCGCCCCGCCCCGGCCCCTGCGATTCTGCGCCGACATCACTGTCGCAGCCGACGGCGATGCGGACCCCGGCCCCCTCGCCGCACTCGACTCCGTCGTCGTCGGCGATCGGCTCCGCCTGCCCGCACTGCGCGTGGACCCGGGGCAGCGTCTTCTGGTCACCGGCCCCAACGGCGCTGGGAAGTCCACCCTGTTGCGGGTTCTGGCCGGGGACCTCACCCCCGACGAGGGCACGGTGCGCCGCCGGGCCAGGATCGGCTACCTTCCGCAGGAACTTCCCGCCCGGCCGACGCGCCGCACACTGCTGGCGACCTTCGCCGCGGGGCGGTCCGGTCACCCCGACGAGTACGCCGAGCGCCTCCTCGCCCTGGGCCTGTTCCGTCCCGAGGACCTGACGGTGCCGGTCGCCGCCCTCTCCGCCGGCCAGCAGCGACGGCTCGCACTGGCCCGCCTGGTCACCCGACCGGCCGATCTGCTGGTGCTGGACGAGCCGACGAACCACATCGCGCTCAGCCTGGTCGAGGAGGTGGAGGCAGCGCTCGCGGAGTACCGGGGAGCCGTCGTTGTCGTCTCGCACGACCGCAGCTTCCGCAGCCGCTTCACCGGCGACCGGCTGGAGCTGCACGGCGGCCGTCCGTTCGGGCACGGCTCCGGGTGAGTCAGGATGCGGTCGAACATCACCTGCACACCCCGGAGATCGACCGCACAGACGACGAAACGCCCGCTCAGGGCCCGTCCTGAGCGGGCGTCACCCGCCCGTACTCCACGTGTTCCCGCAGCCTTTCGAGGAAGATCCGCTGGCCCGTGACGAGCCGCTCCGCGGCCTCCTGGGGCGTGCACCAGGCGAACCGGTCGATCTCCGGGAACTCGCGCAGCACACCGGACCCCCTCGGCCACTCCATGGTGAACGTTCCGGGAACGGCCGCCGCAGCATCGAGATCCGCCTCCATCGCCCACACCGTCACGGTCTTGCCGCCGGACTGACGGGCCTCACCGAGCGCCACCCACTCACCGTCCGGCGCCGGACGGCCGAACTCCTCCTCGAACTCACGGCGGGCTGCGGCCGCGGGTTCCTCGGCAGGGCCGTACTCACCCTTGGGAATCGACCACGCCGCACTCTCGCGGCCCGCCCAGAACGGGCCGCCCATATGCCCGATGAGCACCTCGAAACCGGCACTGTCGTACGAGGCCCCGTCCGGTCGGCGGAACAGAAGGAGACCCGCACTGCGCGTGGCGCGCTTCTGGGATGGCATGCCGTCAAGTCTGCGTCCCGGTACATACGCCACCACGGACGACACTCCTTTCCCGGTGATCACCGCCGTCATCGAGTCGACGCGCCCTGTTTCCCCCGAGGTTCCCGATGCCCCCTGGTGCGCGGCTGTGCGCGCGGCCATGCTGTCCGCCGACAGCGCTTTCTGCCCGCGGGCCGAGCCGCGCAACCATCGGGATTCCAGGAGGATTTGTGGTCCTTGGCATAGTCGGCAAGACGACCGGACCGCGCGGGAGGGCGGCGCGAGGGTACGGAACGGTCGCGCGGCCGCTCGTGCTGCTCGCGACGGTCTCCGCGATGACGGTCGGCGCGATCTCTCCCGCGCTCGCCGATTCGACCCCTGACCCCCGTCCCCGTACCTCCGCCGAAATCCTCAGACCGGTCGCCCCACCACCCGCAAGCAACCCGGCAGGGGAATCCAGATCGGTCGCGGACGGCGACGGTATCGAGACCGCTCGTACGTCGCGCCCGATCGCCCCGGGTGTCCGTATCGACTCGTACGACCGGCTCGAATCCGACAAGTGGCTGCGGGTCGACTCCCTCTCCGTCGACCTCACCGGGACCGGCGTACACGCCGACTACCTCTCCACCGGCAAGGTCTCCGACCGGCGCACGGTCTCCGAACTCGCCGCCGGCCACGACGCGGGCCGTGGCCGCCGCACCGTCGCCGCGATCAACGCCGACTTCTTCGACATCAACCAGACCGGTGCACCGGAAGGGATCGGCATCAAGGACGGGATCACCGTCCAGTCGCCCGCCCCGGGAATCAACCGGGCCGTCGGCATCGGCCCCGACAGCGCCGGCCGCATCCTGAACCTGTACTTCGAGGGGACGCTCACCCTGCCCGCCGGGCAGCAGCCGCTCGCCGCGTACAACGCCGCCAATGTGCCTGCCGGGGGAGTCGGCGCGTACACCTCAGCCTGGGGAACCGCCGACCGTGCCCTGACCGTGGACAATGCGACCCCGGTCACCGAAGCGGTCGTGCGGGACGGCAAGGTCGTCTCCGTCTCGGACACCCCCGGACCGGGAGCCGTCCCCGACGACACCACCGTCCTGGTCGGCCGTGAAGCCGGGGCCGTCGCACTCGACGCCCTGAAGCCCGGCGACCCGGTGTCCCTGACCTACCGGGCACGCACCGACAGCGGAGCCGTGCCGCGCACCGCGGTCGGCGGCCGTGAACTTCTCGTCGTCGACGGAGTCGCACAGAACCACGACGGCGAGGGCAACAACACCGCAGCGCCCCGCACCGCCGTCGGCTTCTCCAAGGACGGCCGGACCATGCAGATCCTCACCGTCGACGGGCGGCAGGCCGACAGCGGCGGCGTCACCCTCACCGAACTCGGTCTGATGATGCAGCGCGCCGGCTCGTACAGCGCACTCAATCTGGACGGCGGCGGATCGTCGACCCTCGTCGCGCGCGAGCCCGGCAGCGACGCGCTCCGGGTGGAGAACAGCCCGTCCGACGGCAGTGAACGCACCGTCCCCAACGGCCTCGCACTCACCGCCCCCGACGGCAGCGGCCGGCTCAGGGGCTTCTGGGTCCAGCCCCGTACGCCCGCCGGTTCCGCACCGGGCGCAGACCCTGTGAAGGGCGGCCACCCCGACCGCGTCTTCCCCGGACTCACCCGACGCCTCACCGCGACCGGATACGACGAGACGTACGGCCCCGCCGACGGAAACCCTCGCTGGCGTACGGTACGAGGCGCCGTCGGTACGGTCGACGGCAACGGGCTCTTCACCGCGCGCCGCAGTGGCACCACCGACGTACGCGCCGAACACGGACCGGCGCGCGGCAGCACATCCCTGACCGTCCTCGACACGCTCGCCCGGATCGAGCCGACCACCCAGCGGGTGGGCCTCGCCGACGCCGAGGCCACCGGCACTTTCGGCATCGTCGGACTCGATGCCCATGGCACCAGCGCCCCCGTCGAACCGCGCGACATCACCCTCGACTACGACCGCGCACTCTTCGACATCCGCGACGACGGCCAGGGCTCCTTCACCGTCACCTCACGCACCGGCAGCGGCGCCGGACAGATCAGGGCAACCGTGGCCGGCACCACCACCGTCCTCGCCGTCAGCGTCGGCCTCACCGAGCAGGCAGTCTCCTCGTTCGACGACGCAGGGTCCTGGAAGTTCAGCCAGGCCCGGGCGAGCGGTTCCCTCGCCGCCACGCCCGACGGCCGCACCGGCACCGGACTGAGGCTCACCTACGATTTCACCCAGTCCACCGCGACCCGCGCCGCCTACGCCACCCCGCCCCAGCCGATCACCGTGCCCGGCCAGCCCCAGTCGTTCAAGCTGTGGATCAAGGGTGACGGCAAGGGCGCCTGGCCGACCCTGCACCTCAAGGACGCCGCAGGCTCCGACCAACTGTTGCGCGGACCGTACGTCACCTGGACCGGCTGGCGACAAGTCACCTTCGCCGTACCGCCGGGAGCTGCCATGCCGCTCTCCGTGTCCCGCTTCTACCTCGCGGAGACCGCGGCCGCCAAACAGTACACGGGTGAGATCGTCATCGACGAGCTCACCGCGCAGGTGCCGCCAACCGTCGACCTTCCCGAACAGGTGGCTTCCGCCGACCCGTTGATCGACCCGGCAGCCGTGACCGAGCGCAGGGACTGGCGGTTCGCGGTGATGTCGGACGCCCAGTTCGTCGCCCGTGACCCGGACAGCGCAATCGTCACCCAGGCGCGGCGCACCCTGCGCGAGATCAAGGCGGCCGGCCCGGACTTCCTCGTGATCAACGGCGACCTCGTCGACGAGGGATCGCCCGCCGACCTGGCCTTCGCCCACCGGATCCTCACCGAGGAACTCGGTGACTCGCTGCCCTGGTACTACGTACCGGGCAATCACGAAGTGATGGGCGGAAAAATCGACAATTTCGTCACCGAATTCGGGCCCGCCCAGCGGACGTTCGACCACAAGGGCACCCGCTTCGTCACGCTCGACACATCCAGCCTCAGCCTGCGCGGCGGAGGCTTCGCCCAGATCAAGCAGCTCCGCGCCCAGCTGGACGCGGCGGCGAAGGACCGGACCGTGGACTCGGTCATGCTGATCGAGCACGTGCCGCCGCGCGACCCGACCGTACAGAAGGGCAGCCAGCTCGGGGACCGCAAGGAGGCGGCCCTCGTCGAACAGTGGCTCGCCGACTTCCGCCGTACGACGGGCAAGGGCGCGGCCTTCATCGGCAGCCATGTCGGGGTCTTCCACGCCTCGCACGTCGACGGAGTGCCGTATCTGATCAACGGCAACTCCGGCAAGGCACCGGCCGGACCGGCGGACGAGGGCGGCTTCACCGGCTGGTCGCTGGTCGGCGCCGACCACATCACGTCCGGTGAACAGGCCGCAGCGCGGCAGCGGCCGTGGCAGGGCGGGCCCGACTGGGTCTCCGCACAGACCCGAGCGCATGTCGACGCCCTGACAATCGAAGCACCCCCGGTCCTCGGCGCCGGAAGCAGTACGAGAGTCACGGCAACCGTCACCCAGGGCACCCGCAGTGTCCCGGTCGGCTTCCCGCTGGCCGCGGACTGGACCGGATCCCCGAACGTCCACATCGGCGACCGGGACGACGCCCGCCACCGCCACACGGCGGTCCTCGACCCGTCCACCGGCACCCTCACCGCGCTCCGACCGGGCACGATCACGCTCGCCGTCACGGTCAACGGAACGACACAGAAGGTGCAGATCGGGATCGGGGCAGCCGGGGCCGCGTCGGCGGCCTGACGGACCACGGGCCTGTCCGGCGATCACAGCCGGACAGGCACCGGGCCGCCCCGCACCACCCATGGACACAGGTGCGGGGCGGCCCCACGACCGCGGAACCCGTCTGCCTACACCTTGTGGTACCCGTGGGCCTCCGACGCCGCAGCCTCCACCGCCGCGATGTCGCCGCCTGCCGACGCGGTGACCACGGCAGCCACCGCACCCTCCAGGAACGGCGCGTCCACCAGCCGCGAGCCGTCCGGCAGTTCGTCCCCCTCGGCCAGCATCGTCTTGACCGTGAGCACCGCGCTGCCCAGGTCGACCAGTATCGCCACCCCCGCTCCGCCGTCCACCGACCTGGCCGCCTCGGCGATCAGCTGGGCACTGGTCCCCAGACCACCCGCGGGAGTGCCACCGGCGGCGGCCACCGGAGCCGTCGCACCACCTGCCGCGAGACCCCTGGCCAGCTCGGCGACGGACTCGGCCACAGGGCCGCTGTGCGAGACCAGCACGATTCCGACCTGCTTTCCGCCGCTCACGCGTCACCGCCATTCGCACCATCGGTCTCGGCCAGTGCGGTGATCAGCAGGGCGGAGGACGTCGCGCCCGGATCCTGATGTCCGATGCTGCGCTCACCCAGATAGCTCGCCCTGCCCTTGCGGGCCAGCATCGGTACCGTCGCCAGCGCCCCCGCGTCCGCCGCCTCCCGGGCCGCGCCGAACGACGTACCGAGCGCCTCGGCGGCCGGCAGCAGCGCATCGAGCATCGTCTTGTCCCCGGCCTGCGCCCCGCCCATCTGGGCCACGGCCGCGACGCCCACCCCGAGCGCCTCCGCCAACTGCTGCCGTGCCACCCGGGGCGCGTCGCCCAGGGCCTTACCGGTACGTCGCAACAGCGTTCCGTACAACGGGCCCGAAGCCCCGCCGACCGTTGCGATCAGCTGTCGCCCGGCGAGCATCAGCACCGCCCCCGGAGTCTGCGGCGGCTCCTTGTCCAGGGCCACCCTCACCGCGGCGAATCCGCGCTGCAGATTGCTGCCGTGATCGGCGTCCCCGATCGCCGAGTCGAGCTCGGTGAGGTGGTTCGCCTCGCGGTCCACGGAAGCCGCGGCCGCGGTCATCCAGTGGTGGAAGAAGTCGGCGTCCAGCACATGATCTCCTTGTCCGGCGGGTCAACGGCCCCAGCGCAGCGCAGGCGTCTCCACCGGCGCGTCCCAGAGGCGCAGCAGCTCCTCGTCCACCTGGCAGAGCGTCACCGAGCAGCCCGCCATGTCGAGCGAGGTCACATAGTTCCCTACGAGCGTACGAGCCGCCACCACACCCCGCTCGGACAGCACCCGCTGCACCTCGGCATTGAACCCGTACAGCTCCAGCAGCGGCGTCGCACCCATTCCGTTGACCAGCACGATCACGGGTCCACGCGGCGACAGGTCGTCCAAGACCGCGTCCACCGCGAAGTCCGCGATCTCCCGCGACGTCATCATCGGACGCCGCTCCCGACCCGGCTCGCCATGAATGCCGATCCCCAGCTCCAGCTCGCCCGGCGGCAGATCGAATGTGGGGGACCCCTTGGCGGGCGTGGTGACGGCGCTGAGCGCCACCCCGAAACTCCGCGATGCCTCGTTCACCTGCCGGGCAATGGCCTCCACCCGCTCCAGCGGCGCACCTTCCTCGGCCGCTGCCCCAGCGATCTTCTCGACGAACAGGGTCGCGCCCGTGCCTCGCCGCCCCGCGGTGAACAGACTGTCGGTCACCGCCACGTCGTCATTGACGAGCACCTGGGTGACCTGCACGCCCTCGTCCTCGGCGAGCTCGGCGGCCATCTCGAAATTCAGCACGTCACCGGTGTAGTTCTTGACGACGAACAACACCCCCGCCCCACTGTCGACCGCGGCGGCGGCCCGCACCATCTGATCCGGCACCGGCGAGGTGAACACCTCTCCCGGGCAGGCCGCGGACAGCATCCCGGGCCCGACGAACCCCGCATGCAACGGCTCGTGCCCGGACCCGCCCCCGGAGACGAGCGCCACTTTCCCGGCCACGGGCGCGTCACGCCGTACGACGACACGATTCTCGACATCCACGCTCAGCTCGGGGTGAGCGGCGGCGATACCGCGCAGCGCGTCCGCGACAACGGTTTCGGGGACGTTGATGAGCATCCTCACGGGTACCTCCTGGGGACCTTGGAAGGTGGGTCTCTGGACTGTGTTTTGGCTGGTCAGATGGTCCGACTTGGATTGTTGATCTTGGTGCTATGCGGCGGTCGGAAGCGGACTCCGGCGGTATTGATGCTGACTCGATGCTGACTTCGGTGAAGGGCCGTCAGGCTTCCGCAGCGGTTGGACGCGGGTCGGTGAGAAGCTGCCACCGGCAGTATCGACCTTGCGGCGGCGAAGGTCACGTGCGTACACGCTCATGGGCTCACACAGGGCTGCTCTGCTGGTTGCGCTCGAGGCGCACCACAATGAGCGGTGGTATGTGCGCTCGGTCGACTCGGTAGGCAGTGGCGGAGAGGGGACTCTGTCGTGAAGTTCGGGAAGGGAACGCTTGGGCGTTCAGTAGGTGGGACCGTAGGGGCTCATGCCGACAGATCACTCAGGCGGAGACTGTGCGCGCCCTGGACGCTGATCTCGGTCAGCAGGGCCGCGTGAGGGGCCAGGGGGTCGCCGCTGCCGACGACGCCCCGATAAAGGCTCGCTTGGTGCCCGTGCGGGCTTGATGGACCTGAATGGGTTCCTGAGTGAGGCGCGGCGCATCGGACGGTTCGAGAGGATGACGGGGAGGGCGACCCTGTCCCGTTCCGCAGTGGCGTGTACACCTCACACTTCCGTCCGTTGAGGCCGAGACCTGTGCGCCGAACCGCGTCTTCTCTTCCGTAGAGACCGTGCCCGTGATCAGCCCCATGGTGGGGTCGAAGAGGTGCGGGGCCACTGGGCTCCTTAAGCGGCTGCGGACGCTTCGGGGGTGGGGAGTTCACTGCTGCACGTGGTCCGGCCGAAGGCCCCGGTGGCGATGGCGCGTTGGACGGGCTTGCCACGTACGGTCAGGGTGCAGCTGGCCGTGCCGCCTCTTTTCCGAGGGTGACGTTGACGATCGGGGAGGCGCCGAGCGGAACGCTCACGGTCTTCCTCCACGGCAGGCCGACGTCCGTGACGACGTCCGCCTTGTCGTCGCCGGCCCCGCGGTAGGAGATGTCGGCCGAGCCCCTGCCGAGTACCTCGTAGGTCACCGCGGCGGTGGGCGTCGTGGCGGCCTGCTTGTCCGCCGGCTTGTCCTCGGAGTCGAGGACTCCGTAGGTGACGAACGCGCCGCACGCGAGCAGCAGAGCCACGGCGACGGCGATGCCGCCGCGGTCGATACGGCGGTCGTCCGGGGTCTCGGAAACCCTTGTGGTGTCCGGAGTCTCGGACTCGTCCGGCCCTGCCGGTTCCTCGGTCGTCGGTATGGCCGCGCTTTCTGTCGAGGTGAATTCGCCTGGATTATACACCATCGGATTCGACGGATGCCAGGCGGTGGTGAAGTCGGGCAAGACGACCTCAATCGACATCGATCCGGTCAGTGAAATGCCCTGAATGCCCTATCGGTTGACGTGGCATCAACTCCGTGTTGAATAATCCCTCCACCGCGATTGGCACACCTCTGACGAGGTCGCTTTCCCGTATGCGGAAGGTGGCCTGGTTTGGCATGTCTTGAGGTGCTCCAGTCCGGGTGGCGGCAGCGCTCGGCGCGGCCCTGTGCGCGGCGACACCGCAGGGTCAGCAGAATCTCTGGCGGACGCGGGGGCGACCCTGGGCAGCATGCTGATGCCGTCCGCGGACGAGGCGGGTTCCAGTGATCCGTCCGACGAACCGCGTCCGGGTCCCACCCCTCAGCCGTCGCCGGGCCTCCAACCCAGGCCTGCGCCGCGGGTCACCGACACCTACAACCCCACGTGCGACCCGATGCCTCTGATCGACGGAGGACGGATCTACGGCGGCCTTGAGGAGTACACGGATCACCAGAGGAACAAGGGCTGCAGGGCGACCGGCGCTTTTGCGTTCCTCACCAAGGCTGACCGCAGGTCGCGCACAGGGGCGGGCGGTCTGCCCAAATGCCCCGAATATGAACCGTCCGTACAGCCGGATCGTCGGTTGCCCTGCCTGATACTCAGTTCCCCCTGCTGCCGACGGAACGATCAACGATGGGGTGAGTGGGTACACCGTGCAGGACAAAGTGGCCCTCGCGTGTGAGCTGGAACGTCTCGCTGTCGGCTCCCCGAGCGTGAGCGGTGTGAAGTCCGTTTCCTGGGCTGATGCGGCCGGTGAATCATCAATCGTGTCCAGCACCGGCATCGAGAGCTACTCGCGCCGCACGTCCCGTTTTCTCTCCGGCTACTTCTTTGGCATCACGGACGGCGGCCGACCGCCGCCTCGACCGCCTACAAACGATGACGGCGCACGTGGAGCGCGTGGCGATGCTGGAGCCGGCCGCAAAGGGCGCCTGACCCGCGGTTCTGTGTGTGCGCATTATGCGCGGTGTGGGCGTTACGGGTGAAATCTTGGGAACATGCCTGCAACTCCAACCGGCAGAGACAGCGCCAGATCCGGATGGCCGTTCATATCACCGCCTTGCCGCCGCTGGGCGTCACGGCAGTGGCGGGGTCGTGGGCCTGGATGGAGCACCAGGGTCCTCAGCCCTTGATCAGGGAGATTTTCCCCGTTTGCAGGCGACCGTCACCGCCGTCGAAGCAGGCGCGGTCGCCGGAGATGGCTAGGGCCTGTCCGGCGGCTCTTGCCGGACAGGCCCCTGGTCCTGAGGAGGGCTCAGCGCTTGAGCGTGAAGGTGAAGTCGCCGGAGAGCTTGCCGGTCAGCCGGACTGCCGAAACGAGCTTCCCCTCCGTGATCAGTCTCTCGACCTCGGCCCGCGAAAGACCGCAGCCTTCAGCGATCAGTCGCACCGGCCGGACAGGGATCCGCGCCGCGAAGCGGACCGAGACGTCGATCACCTCGCGGTCCAGGTGATCCGATCCGCCGGTGTCGAGGCGCCAAGCGTTGTCCCAGTCGAGGGCGATGCGATTACGGCGCCGCACGACCGGATCCTGGAGCAACTCAGCTGTCAGGACAAGGTCGTTGGCATGCAGCCGGTCCAGCAGCTCAGGTCGTACGGAGCGCACGTTCATCCGCTCCAGGACCGTGAGCTTTGCAGTCTCCCCGCAAGCGGCACAGAGCACGAGGAGCCAGGCGTCGAGGAGCTTGTGGTTAGCGTTGACGCGAAATTTACCGCTTGCCCGGAAGCGCTCGGACGCGCACACGTGGCAACGCCGGAGAACGAGCGGCAGGCAGGTGGGCACGACCACCCAGTTATTGAGCACAGAAGTACACCGGTTTCAGTGAGAAGACCGCAGCAGAAAGGAGCGCGTCGCACATGTGCGACGCGCGACGAATCAGCGCTCGGGAGGTCTCACAGGGTGTACAACGGAACGTCCTTGACTAGACGACTTGGCTCGGCAGCACGGTAATGGCGCACAGCGGCACTGTTCCACTGGTTTTCGAGCGCCTCACCGTCAGGTTCTGTCCGGCGGATCATGGGCGGAGCCAGAGTCGGATCGAGGCATTGGCGACGGTGCCGTGGAAGACGTAGGCGCGCTTGTCGAACCTCGTCGCGACGGCCCGGAAGTTCTTGAGGGCATTGATCGTCCGCTCAACTTCGCTCCTCCGCTTGTAGATCGTCTTGTCGAAGCCGGCGGGCCGGCCTCCCTTGCTGCCCCTTCGCTGGCGGTTGGCCCGCTGGTTCTTCGGTTCGGGGATGGTGTGCTTGATCTGGCGCCGTCGCAGGTAGCGGCGGTTGCGGCGGGAGGAGTACTTGTCTTGTCGCCGCCGAGGTGGTCGGGTCGGGTACGCGGGTATCCGCCACCGGCGCGGCCGACGCGGATGCGTTCCGTGATCGGGATGAGCTGTGGTGCAAGGTCGGGCGCGGCGTTCCGGTGTCTCGTTGGGGTGTCTCAGGGGGTGGGGGTCACGGCCGCGCTGAGGATGTCGGCGTGGTCGAACGCCAGCGGCGGCAGGTCGCCCAGGGGCCACCAGCGGGCGGTGCGGGCGTCGTCCCCGGCGATGATCGGGGTGCTGGCGGGGACGACAGCCACGTACGCGACGGTGACGTACCTGCCGCGCGGGTCGCGACGGGGCAGATCCCGGACGCCGATCTGACGCAGGTCGCCGGCGGTGACGTGGACACCGGTCTCCTCAGCCAGCTCTCGGGCAGCGGCCGCGCGACTCGTCTCTCCGGGGTCGACGTGACCACCGTTATGAACAGTTCGCATGTCTCGGAATCCCAGCTGTCTCACAGGACGCGCTGCAGGACGCGACTCAAGGAAAGTGTGGTTGAGCGCCGTGTGTCTCAGCGGCGGCTCAAGGATCCGCGTGATCGACACGACAGCGGCCCTGGGAGCCGTCGCAAACGTCTCCCTGGTCCAACCGGCGTCGTGGATGTTAGAATGCCTGACGCTCCTGTTCGACTGACGTCGCCGCTGAACAAGGGCTGATGGGGAGGTCATCCGATCCCCGCCATAACACGTGCTGCAGGCTCCAGGTCACTGACCTGGAGCCTTTTTGTTGTCCCCAAGTTCTGGGGCCCCGCCGGCGTTGCGGAATCGCAGGCCGCGAAGACCTTACGGAGATTGCGAAGATCATGGATACCGAAGGATTTCCCCGTCAGTTCGCCCGGACCCGCCGCTTCTCGCTCGGAGTTCCACGCGAGTTCACCGTCTCCCCTGACGGCGACCGTGTGCTGTTTCTCCGCTCCGAATCTGGTGTCGTTCCGCGCGTCCAACTGTGGATGTACGAGAGCGGTGAGGAGCGGATCCTCGCCGATCCGGCAGCCGGGGGTGAGGAGAAGGCCATGGAAGCAGAGCGCATCCGTCCCGAACCGACCCGCGCGCGCTCGGCCGGAGTGGCGGCCTACGCGACCGACCATCATGTTCGGGTGGTGGCGTACACCGTCGACGGCTCGCTCTGGACCGTGCGTACGGACGGTGGCCTGCCGCGTCGCATCCAGACCGTCGGCCCGGTGAGAGATCCCCGCCCCTCCCCGGACGGCACCCTGATCGCCTACGTCACTGGAGGCGCCCTACGTGTGGTCGGTACGGACGGGGCGGGAGACCGGCCGCTCGCCGAGCCCGAGACCGCGGAGACCACCTACGGACTGGCTGATTACACCGCTGTCGCGTCCATCGGCAGGTCACGCGGCTACTGGTGGTCTCCGGACAGCGATGCGCTGCTCGTTGCCCGAGTCGATACCTCCGTGGTGGAGCGCCGCTATCTCAGTGATCCGTCGGATCCTGGCCAACTGCCCCGGTCGGTTCGCTATCCAGCGGCAGGCACGGCCAACGCGATCACTTCGTTGCACCTGGTGACGGTCGTTGGCGGGCGCACGCCGGTTCGATTGCCGCGTCACGCTCCTGCGAAGGACGCTCCGGCCAACAGTTGGGGCCTCGCGTTCGAGTACGTCGTCAGCGCCGACTGGCAGAGTAGTGGCCCGGTGATCAGTCTTCAGACTCGTGACCAGCGCACGATGTCGGTTCTGCGGGTCAACCCCGTGAACGGTTCTGTCGAGCAACTGTCCCAGCAGACCGATCAGGGCTGGGTCGAGTTTCCGCCGGGTGCTCCGCTGTACACCGCATCGGGAGTGCTGGTGCTACCTCAGGTCCACGGTGATGAGCGCACGATCCGGATAGGCGGTGTCTTCGCTCCGGCCGGGCTCCAGGTGCGAGCCGTACTGGGGTCGGTGGGCGAAAAGGTGTTGTTCGCCGCGAGCGAAGAGCCGACAGAAGCGCATGTCTGGTCGTATGAGGCTGGGCACGGCTTTGAACGGCTGACGCAGACTCCGGGGGTGCACACAGCCACCGCCGGGGGTGACACACTCGTGCTGGACAGCAGAACTCTGGACGGGCACACGGTGACGGTGCTGCGGGGCGGAAAGCAGGTCGGCTGTATCGCGGTCCTGGCGGAACAGCCGCTGGTCACGCCCCGGCCAGTCCATCTGACGCTGGGGAAGCGGCAGTTGCGAAGTCGACTGCATCTGCCCTCCTGGTACGAGCCGGGCATGGCCAAGCTGCCGGTTCTGCTCAGCCCGTACGCCGGGCCCGGCATGCAAGTCGTGACAAAAGCCCACGGTTGGTACACGGCGGTGTGCCAGTGGTATGCCGAGCAAGGGTTTGCCGTGCTGGCGACGGACGGGCGCGGTACTCCCGGGCGCGGGGTGCAGTGGCAGCGGGCCATCCTTGGTGACCGGCTCACACCTGTTCTGAACGACCAGATCGACGGGCTGCACGCTGCGGCTCAACGGTGCGACGCGATGGACTTGGAACGAGTAGGCATCCGGGGCTGGTCGTTCAGTGGCTATCTTGCTGCCGGCGCCGTGCTGCACCGTCCTGATGTGTTCCACGCCGCGGTCGCGGGCGCGGCACCGACCGACCGGCGCCTGTACGACACGTATTGGGAAGAGCGTTTCCTTGGCCACCCGGACCTCCAGCCGCACAACTACGAGCGCAGCTCGTTGCTGTCACTCGCCGAGAAGCTGACCCGTCCGCTGATGCTCGTTCACGGGCTGGCCGACGACAACGTGGCCCCAGCGCATACGCTGCGCCTCTCGGCGGAGTTGCTCGCGGCAGGTCGGCCGCACAGAGCCCTGCTGCTACCTGGGGTGGGGCACCTCGTGGCAGGGGAAGGAGTCGCGGACACCCTGCTGCAGCTTGAGCTGGACTTCCTGAAGAGCTCGCTCGAGGCTTGAGCACAGTGCTCCGGGGCGTTTCGGCGGGGCATCCCTGAAGCCTCGCAGAAGCGCTGGCCCAGCCCGCCGAAGCTGTCCCGCAGAGCACGGCCGGAGCGGAAGGCGGGATCCGCCTTGCCGTCGGGTAGCAGCCCACGCCGGCCGACCCGGTCCAGAAACCACCACTGCTCGAACGTCAGATGGCGTACGTCGAAAGGTAGCTGCCGAGCTGATGTCCTGAGACATCTGTGGATGCTTTGCCTAACCGCCGGGCAGTGCCCAGGCGCCCTCGTGCGGCGGCCAGCCGCGCTCGATCAGCAGGACGTCACCGCCGGGTGTCAGGGCCACCACGTCGGCGGTGTAGCGGATGGTCTCGAACGTCTCGGTCTCGGTCATGCGCACCTCTCGGTTGGGCGGGCTAGCAGGTAGTGGTGTCAGTGACCACGAGGAACTGGTCGCTGTGTGATTTCGGCGCGACGGTGGCCGTAACGCCTTACGCGTCCCGGCGTTGATCTCGGTGTGCTGCTCGCTGAGCTGCTGAGGGGGCCCGCTGTTCCGCGGATTCCGTCATTGCGAGAACGAAGCGAACCCCCGTCAATGACGGCAGCCTGGACGGCGGTGCGGGCACATCAGTCCGGCCCGAGTCGGTCATAGCGGGGTCCGGCCCTGTCCGTGCTGGACGCCGGGCTGCTGGGTGTGCGGCGGCATGGATGTCGCCGGGGCGAACTGTGGTCCGCCGTGGGCGACGGCGCGGTCCCGTACGCCGTCCTGGAGCTTGGCGGCGGCTGCCTCGAACGTCCGGCGGGTCTGCTCCACCGCGGCGACGCCGATCGCCTGCTCGCGCCCACACCGCCGCGACTGCCGCCCGCGCCCGCTCAGCAAGGCGGTAGACGGTGCAGGCGCCGAACGCCCGGATCGCCGACCGCCTCCAGCCGCCGCGCAGCTCGGACAGCGACCGCGCCACCGTGCGCTTCGGCGGGCGCGTCTGGTCAGCAGCTCTGCGGCGCCGCACCATCAAGAAGGCCGTCCCGCACCAGCGGGTGATCTTCACCGTGCACGAGATGAAGCGGCTCGGCCAGCTTCAGCCGACACGTGGGGCCGGTCCACCACGGCTGACGATCTGCGCGGCCGGGCCGGAGAGGCGCCGGACAGCCCCCTACTACGGTCCGAGGGCGTGTGCGAGTGCCTCGTCGAGTAGCTCCCGCAGGGCGGAGGACGTCGGTGCGAGGGCGGTGGCGAGTAGTGCCGGGCCGCCGCCCAGAGGTGCGAGGACGGCGCAGCCGTCTTTGGCCCCTTCGCGGAGCAGGAAGGGGTCGCGCTGGATATCCATCTCTGGGTCCACGATGAGGAGTTGGCCGACGGCACGGTGTCCGCCCAGGACTGCGGGGCCGTCCCATCCCGGCTCGGGATCCCCGTAGGCGGTGTGTTGGTCGAGCAGCGGGCGTCCGGCGTGTTGGACCCGGATGCGGGTGACGAGGTGGCCCGGCTTCTCGTTGGCTCTGCCCAGGAGCTGCTCCTCGCGCAGCAGCAGTCGTGAGGTGGCGGCCAGGTTGACCGTGTAGGTCTGCTGCAGGTTGCTGCCGGCGGCGCTGATCAGCGGCTGTGGCAGCCAGCGCAGGCTGGCGTGTTCCCCGGCGGTCAGCCGTACGTTGTAGGTGGCCGAGGCGTTGGTGGGACCGCGGAGGGCGAGCGTGGCGGCGGCCGTGGTGACTTCCAGTTCGGCGCGGTCCTCGGCGGTGATGTCGAGGGTGAGCCGGTCGCCTCCGAGCGGGGCGCTCATCGCGCCGATGATTCCTACCGTGGCGGCGTTTCCGCCGGTGCGCATGCGTCGTAGGTGGAACGGGCCGTCGCTGCGCAGTTGCGGGAGCGTGGTGACGCGTCCGTTGAAGGTGGCGCGGATGCGGGCGGTGGCAAGCACGCCGTGCGGGTGTCCGGGGGGTTCCTCGGCGCCGGCCGCCTGGGCGTACGCTTCGCACGGGGCCTTGGGCCGGGCGAGATGGGTGCCGGTGCTCATGAAGCAGCCTCCGCGCGCCACCGGGTGAGGTGGCCGGTGACCCAGTCGGCGATCTCGCGGATGCCGTCGTCCGAGGTGAGGCTGGTGAAGATGACGGGGAGATCACCACGTTGCCGTTTGGCGTCGGCGACCATGGTGGCGAGGTCGGCACCGACGTGCGGGGCGAGGTCGGTTTTGTTGACGACGAGGAGGTCGGCGGTGGTGATTCCGGGGCCGCCCTTGCGGGGGATGTCGTCACCGCTGGCGACGTCGATGACGAAGATCTGCACGTCGACGAGGCCCTTGGAGAAGGTGGCGGTGAGGTTGTCACCACCGGACTCGACGAGCACGAGGTCAAGGGGGTGGAGGGCCTTCTCCAGGTGTTCAACGGCCTCGAGGTTGGCGGAGATGTCGTCGCGGATCGCAGTGTGCGGGCACGCGCCGGTCTCCACCGCGGTGATCCGCTCAGGCGGCAGCACGGCCTCGCGCAGCAGGTACTCCGCGTCTTCGCGGGTGTAGATGTCGTTGGTCACGACGGCGATGGACCAGCGGTCCCGCAGGGTGCGGCAGAGCGCGGCAACGCTAGCTGTCTTGCCGGAGCCGACGGGCCCGCCCAGCCCGACACGGAGGGCTCGGCGGCCGCCGTCGGCACGGAGCGGCTCGGCGCTGTGGCTATGGCGCTGCGGCATGGTCACGGAGTGGTCGAGGTGCACGAAGAACTCCCGGTGTGAAGAAAAGGTTTCAGGAAGCGAAGAGCCGGACGGTCCAGGCGGCGTGCTGCTCACCGGTGATGTCCAGCAGCGGCGAGGACGCCGACGGCAAGGCGTCGATGCCCTCGGCCGTGACGCGGTCCGCGGCCTGGGCGGCAGCTGCGGCGACGGCGTCGATATCGGAGCTGAGGCGAGCCAGCAGCCCCGAGGCGTCGAGCGGGTCGAGGCTGAGCAGGCGCACCGCTGCGGTGGCCGGGCCGCTGGCGTTCTCGTACGCGGCGGCGTAGGCGGCGTCCAGTGGGGTGAGCCCGGCGGCCCGGGCGGCGAGGCCCAGCACGAGCGGCTGGTGGGCGCCCTGGGGGCGCTCGGCGGCCAGCCGTTCCAGGTCTTCGGACGGAAAGGTGGCACGGGCTGCGCGCATCATCTGCCGGCCGAGCCTGCGGGCGACGGCGCGCAGCGCGGGGGCGGGGGTGCGTGCGTCGGCGGCGGCGTCCAGCAGCAGCGGGTCGACTCCGGCGGCGGCCGCGGCGGCCAGGCCGGCCATGGTCAGGCCGGTGGTGTGCAGACGGCCGCGGCAGAATGCCTCCAAGCTGCCGGCGTCGTGTACGGCTTTGTGGGCGATTGCGGCCTCGACACCGCCGGAGTGGGCGTGTCCTCCGGCGGGGAAGCGGCCGTCGGCCAGCAGGAGCAGGGCTGCACGGCTCATGGGTGAGCGCTGCCTTTCGCGAGGTCGGAAGTTGTGCCGGGTGCGGGCAGGCATGGCCTGCCCGCCCGGGGGCCCGGCCGCAGTGCTGTTGCTCGGACGGCCGGGCAGGTGGCGGTTCAGAAGAGGAAGTACCGCTGTGCCAGGGGTACTTCGTTGACGTAGGAGCGCGGCACGGTTGCACCATTGAGTTCGGTGCGGGCGTCGCTCGTGGTCGCACCACCGATGGTGACCTCGAAGCTGTTGTGGTCGACTTCGAGGCTGTCGGGCACTGTGTCGTTCAGTTTCATGTCGGCCTTCGTGACGTGCCGGGTGCTTGTGATGTCCACGAAGTCCTTGTCGAGACCGAGCCCCGGATTACTGCTGGTGCCGTCGCCGTTTAGGTTGCCGGCCACGCCAGGAGCCACGAAGTTCACCGAGTTGCGCCCCGGCGAGCGGCCGGTGGAGCCCCAGACCGGGCGCGGCAGGTAGGGCTGCGGCGTGGTGATCGACGCGTTGGCGTCGCCGACCTGCGCGTACGCAAGCTGGCCGCCCTTGAGGAGCATGTGCGGCTTGACGCCGAAGAACTTCGGCTCCCACAGCACCAGGTCGGCGAGCTTCCTGGTCTCCACGGAGCCGACGTGGCCGTCGATGCCGTGCGTGATCGCCGGGTTGATCGTGTATTTGGCGACGTACCGGCGCGCCCGGAAGTTGTCGTTCGGCTGCACCTGCTGGTCGTTGAACGAGTGGTTTGTGTCGTTGGCGATCGTGCGGACCTTCGCGGCTTCGAGGTCCTCCCTCAGTGCCCCGTAGCGGCACTTCATGACGTGCGCGGTCTGCCAGGTACGCATGACCATTTCGCCGATGCGGCCCATCGCCTGGGCGTCGGAGGACATCATCGAGATGGCGCCCATGTCGTGGAGGAGGTCCTCCGCAGCCATGGTGGACGGCCGGATCCGGGAGTCGGCGAAGGCCATATCTGCCGGAATCTCCGGGTTGAGGTGATGGCACACGATCATCATGTCGACGTGCTCCTTGACGGTGTTGACCGTCAGGGGACGCGTCGGGTTGGTCGAGGCCGGGAGGACATTCGGTTCCTTGACCAGCTCGATCATGTCCGGTGCGTGACCGCCGCCGGCACCCTCGACATGGAAGATGTGGATGGAGCGTGCCTTCTTCGCCGTGAATTTTCCATCTGCGTCTCTGCCATCGCCTGTGAAGGCTGCCCTTGTGCTCTCCAGGAACCCCGACTCGTTCAATGAGTCGGCGTGGAGAGCAAGCTGGACACCGCGTTCTTCGCAGATGTCCAGGGCCCGGTCGATCACCGCGGGCGTGGCGCCCCAGTCCTCGTGAATCTTGAAGCCACAGACACCGGCGTCCACCTGCGCGTTGAGCTCGTGCTTGTTCATCGTGCTGCCCTTGCCGAGCAGGCCGATGTTGACCGGGAACTCGTCCAGCGCCTCGAAGAGCCGCCTGATGTGCCATGCACCTGGGGTCACGGTGGTGGCCGTACTGCCCTCGGCCGGCCCCGTGCCGCCACCGATCAGGGTGGTCACACCCGAGGCCAGAGCCTCGTGAATCTCCCCTGGGCAGATGAAGTGGACATGGGTGTCCACACCACCCGCGGTGAGGATCCGCCCGTTGCCCGAGATGACCTCGGTGCTCGGCCCGACCACGAAGTTTGTTGGCGCCACCGGCGAGGCTTCCTTCGTGGGCCCACGATCCGGCATCTCGAAGCTCGTGATCTTGTCCATTGTCTCGGGGTTATACGCCTTGCCGATGGCCGCGATCCTGCCGTCGCGGATGCCGATGTCGGCTTTGACCACGCCCCACCAGTCGAGGATCAGCGCGCCTGTGATGACGGTGTCCACGGGCCTGTGGTCCGTGGCGTCGCCTTTGCTGTTCCTCCCGTCCCTGGCGAAGTGCGACATCCCCATCGACTCGCGGATCACCTTGCCGCCGCCGAAGACCATCTCATTGCCGCTGTGCGAAGGTCCGCCGCTCCAGTCGGCCTCGATCTCCAGCGTGAGGTCGGTGTCGGCGAGCCGGACCCGGTCCCGCGTGGTCGGCCCGTACAGCGCGGTGTAACCCGCTCGCGTCAGCTCGTTGGTCGGCTTCGGCGCCTGGCCGCGGCCTTGTCCCCGCGGATTCCTCATCGGACGATCCCCTCGCGCAGTCCCTGGATCTTGGTGAGGTCACTGGTGTTGCTGCCGCCGGCCGTGACATCACCCTGGATCTGCACCAGTTCCACACAGCACTCGTCGCCCGGTTCGAAGCGCACGGACGTGCCCGCGGCGATGTTGAGCCGTCGGCCCTTCGCCGCATCGCAGTTCCAGAGACTGCGGTCCTGGGGGACTGTCTGACCGGCAGGGACCTCGATGCTAACGACCTTCAGCCCAGGGTTGACCTCGGCGAAGTGATAGTGCGAGGCGACCTGAATGGGACGGTCCGACTCGTTCCGCACCTTGATCTTCGACTTGCCCGGCCCCGGCAAGGCGGCGGCATCCTCTTGTAGGCTGACGCCCTGCGCGTCCCCGTCGAGATGCACGTTGAAGTAGATCGCGTCGTACCGGCAGGCGGCCTCGTCGTCCTCGTCGCAGCCTACGGACGAGTTGTTGCTGTCGTCGCAGTCGACCGGGCAATCTGGCTTGCGGGGTGGCTGGGGATGCTCGACCTTGCCCGGGTAGATCTTGGGCTCCTCTGTGGCCTCCGGAAGGGGGTCGTGGATGGTGACCAGTTTGGTGCCGTCTGGGAAGGTGGCCTCCACCTGGACGTTCTTGATCATCTCTGGGACGCCATCCATCACCTCATCACGGGTAAACAGATGACGACCCGAGTCCATGATGTCGCTGACCGTCTTGCCGGCGCGCGCCGCCTCAAAGACGTGCACCGTCAGCAACGCCATGACCTCGGGGTAATTGAGGAGCAGCCCACAGTCGCGGCGCCGCTGCGCCACGTCGGCAGCCACATGGATCAGCAGCCGCTCCTGCTCATGCGGAGTCAAATGCACAGTGCGTCATTTCTCTTGATCGGGCAGTGCGCGCGGCCGGGCATGCCGAAGGCCGCGGAAGACGCCCTACGGATGACTCCGAACGCTCTTTGATCATCACGCGGAGAAGTCGGCGACCTACCTGATTCACCTGATCATGTACTCGATCAGGTGAATCAGATTCGCAGCTGCTGCACATCTCGCCGCTGTCTGGTCCACGAGCCCGTCATGCGGCCAGGCACGTGCTGGTCGGCGGCGGGTGGAACAGGCTGTCTGCCAAGCGAACACGGCCCGGTCACTGACACGACGACGGTGGCAGCCCTCCGGGTTGCGGCGCACCGAGCCCTTTGACCTGCGACTTCAAGTTGGCGAGGGCTCACGGCCGGTGTGCACCGATAGCCGCACCACCGTGTGGTCGGATGTGCATCCGGTGCGGTCGGTGCGCATCCATCCGGTGGCCTCCACTCGATGGACATCCAGCCGGTGCACGATGCGCGCGCCGGGTGGTCGGCGGGTGGGAGTGGCGCGCATCGGGCGGGCCCGGTGCGGTGTTCCGGAGGGCACGAGCGGCGCGTTTCCCCTAAAGGGGGTTCCGACAGTCCGCCACATCCTCGACGACCGGTGCCGGCAACGCGGTCGCGGGGGCAGGGGCAGATCCAGCAGTAGAGGCGTGCTCCTTGGGTGACCGCTCGGCCGGCGAGCCCGGACAACTGCTTCAGGAAGCTTGTGAGGTCTTCTGGATCGGCCGGGTAGTAGAACACACCCTCGGTGCGCGACCAGCCAGTGGCGACGTCGTGCAGGAACCTGGTGTCGCAAGTCGCGAGCGCGTCCCGAAGGGCGTCCGTCAGTGACACCACCACCACTTCGCCGTCCCCGACCATTCCGATGAGGCTGCCGTGTCGAGGGTCGGACTGGACCTCTGCGGCGGACCGGCCTGTCATGAGTGTCTCGGCGGGCGTCAGCTCGACCACTGGGTCGATGCCCTTGACCACCAGCTGGTCGTAGCCGGTCCCGCTCGGCTGGTCGTCATCGCGGACGACAGCTCGGACAGCGTCGCCGTCATCAGCAGCGGCGAAGTAGCCATAGAGAACGCCCATGGGCAGATCATCGCATCCACTGCTGACGGTGCCGGAGGTCGGGCCGATTGCCTAACTGCAGGATCCGATCGTTGTGGCTCGGGCCGTCGGGAGGCGGGTCACGCGACCGGCTGCCGTCTAACCCGCGCAGGTGAAGGATCTCTTCGTGCTCGGCGGCGAGCCGGGCCAGGGCCTGGATGCGGAAGTCCGTGAGCTCGTCGATCGTCTGTCAAGACCTGGCGCCTCCTACGGAAACCGCGATGCAGTACCACCCGCATCACCGTATTCGTCCAGGCCGTCCTCACCCTCCACCTCAATGCCTCGAACTGAGGCCGGAAAAGCCTCAATGTCAGTGGCGGCCGCTACCGTCGCACCCGTGGAACGGGAACTTGCTAAGCACTTCGATCCCTTGCCCGGACGGGTCGGTCATGTCGGCGGTATCGAGTCGCTGACACTCGATGGGCATCGCTACTACTTCGGCTTCGACTACAGCAGCGACATCATCCTGTCACCGCTGATCGACGACCCGGAGGCGATGGCAGCCTTCGCAAGCGAATACATGCGACAGACGACCGGCTCGCATGGCGAAATCTACTGGGCGAGTCTGGCCGCCGCGGCAACCGAAAGCTCGGACCTGGCGGGGGATGCCGAGCGCGAATTCACCACCGAAGGTCTGCGTAGCGACCTGCCGGCCCCTGAGAGCCACCTGCTCTACCTCTTGGGCGCGGCTACCGGATGGGATGACTGGTTCGAGGAGTCACCAGAGGCAGAACAGGCATGCGAGCGACTGGGTTTGGACGAAGAGGAACCGGAGTTCATCGACCAGTGCCTGCAGGCGATCAGAGAGCACGGGTCTCAGGCCCGGCCTGACGAGTGGACGGTAGCCCGCTTCCACCTCAGCGCCGCAGTGCAGCATCTGCCGGGCAACTGGAAAACCTTGTTCGCTCCCCTTGCGGAGGGCATCGCGAACCACGAGTGAGCCGGCTCTTCGGAACGCGCTCCGCGATCTGACACAGATCGTTTCTACATGTTCCGACCCGGCGTTCCTGCGTTGCCACTCACGGATGAGTTTCCCGTACCGAGGCGTTGAACAGAACGAGGCGGATCGGTAGACAGGCTCTCAACGCTCCTGGCCGACACGGTTGACCTCGATCTCTCGACAGCGCATCGGCCAGGAGTTTCGGCGTCTCGAGCAGCGAACCGATCCATACAGCAGGTTGGAATGGGCTCATTGCCCAGCGACGTCTGGGGCGTACGGCCTCATTCGACACCGCCGATGAAGCGCACCTCCGGGTATCGGGGCGAGGGCCCTTCGAGGACCGGGGCGTGACGGCCGCGCAGGTGAAGGTCGAAGTAGGCGAGCAGGAAGTGCCGCTGGACGTCGATGCCGCGTGTCCCGTCGAGCGGGCCTATGAACTCGGCCAGCTGTTCGTCGGTCGCTCCGAGCCGCGCGGCGGCCTGCGGCATGAACGTCTCGTAGTCCGTGAACGAGAAATGCCGGGTACCGGTCAGCCGGAGGTGGCGGCGCCAGCCTCGCAGCCGGGGCCAGATCTCCGGCCAGCTCGGTTTGTTGTCCGCGTCCTCGCCCATCAGGAGGAACGGCTTGCGCAGCCCCTTGGCCACCACCGGACCGAAGAGACTGCCGTCGAGGTTCGCGCCAGCAGCGATCGGTACCCCGGCCGCCATCGCCGAGGCCGCGGTCGCACCACCCAGGGAGTGGCCGAACATGGCGGTCCTGGACAGGTCGAGGATGTCGCCGAGTCCCTGCGGGAGCGGACCCCGGTGGCCCCGTACGCGCCGCGACAACTCCTCCAGTACGAAGCGGGTGTCGGCCACCCGCACTTCGACCGCCTTGAGGATCGTCGGGTCGTCGTCCTCCCCCGTGAGAGGTGGCATCGCGTACTTCTCGATCCGGCCGCCAGGGAACTCGCCCTGCCCGGCGTCATATGTGTGGTCGATGCTGACCACGACGTATCCGTGGCTGACGAGTTCCTCGACCAGCGCCGTGCTGGAGCCGCGGTGCTGCCCGTGCCCATGGGAGCAGAGGATCACCGGACGCCGGCCCCCACGTGCGTCCGCCGCTGCGCCGATACGGGCGTGCGTGTCCGGCAGCGTGACGTACTCCGGGAGGAGATACCCCGTCTGTTGGAAGACCTTGGCGGCCTGTCCGGTCATCCAAGGCGCCCTGGGCAGGCCGGTGGCTGCGCGTGCGGGGTACCAGAGCTGAACCATCAGCTCCCGAACCGGCCGTGTAGCGACCCAGGGGTCCCGGCGGCTGCGGTCGCTGAGATGCAGCGTCACGGTGCCGAGGGCATGGGGACCGCTCGGTCGAGGAAGGACGAGCCGTACGGGCGGCTGGACATCAACCGGCGTCCGACGGGGCGGCGATGCGACGGCGGGGGCGCCAAAGGCGGCGGTCACGGCGAGTCCCGCGGCGAACGCGGTACCCGTGGTCACCATCCGCCTCCTGCTGATTCCGGTGGTCCTGCTGGTCCTGAGGGTGCTGCTCGGTGGGAACAAGGCCGGACGCTGCAAGGCGATCTCCTTCGCGGATGGTGCGCGCGGTGCGCAGGCACGTGGTGCCCTACCGGAAGGCTAGGAACCGCGCTGTCGGCGAACTACTCCGATTCCTCATCGGTTTCGCTGACATTTGTCACTCACCGTCGTCGCACGGGGGAGTTCGGGCATGCGCGCAGCGGCGGGCAAGCGGGGTGGCCCCCGCGAATGCCGTTGGTGGCCGACCGGAGGAGGTCAGGAGCGTTCGGATGCCGCGAAGCCGATCCGGCTCAGCCGAACCGGTTGAAGAGGCTCTGCGCAGGTACCGTCCGCAGGTGCCCCGCCGGGTTCCGCGGCTGATCCCGGAAGAGTGGTTCGACGCGCTGTTCGCGAAGCTGGGCTCGCACCGGGACCGGGTGATGGTGGTGTTGTGGGTCTCGAGCGGAGCGCCGCTGAGCCGCTGGGTGTGCGCCGGCAGGACGCCGGCGTATCCGGGATCAGCTGGACGGCTTGTGGATGATGAGGGCTTCGCCCAGTGGCCATCGCAGTGGTGTCCGGGGGTTGCTGGCGCCAGCGGTCCGTTCCTGGGGTGTCGGGCTGGGACGGAGACGGACGCGCATCTCGGGTACCTCCGATGCTTTGGACCACCGACCACCGCTGTCCCCAACCCTGCCCGGCACCGCACGGCGAAAACGCCCGCACAGAGCCGCCGACGGCCGCCTCCCGACGCTGACTCGGCCCTACGGTGAAACCCCCGGTTGGGGGAGCGCGGCGGAGAGCTTCCACACGACGGTGCGGGCCAGGTCCTGCGTAATCCGGGTGCTGCGAGCGTAACCCTGCGTATCGCCCCATTTTATGCCGCTCACCTCATAGCTGATGGTCAGCAGCAGGTTCTCCAACCGGAGGGTGGTCTCGACCCGCGGGCGATCTTCGCTGTACTTCACGACGGAGACGGCCTCGTCGCCCAGTCCGGTGGGGTACGTGGTGTGCTCAGGGACGACAAACGCGAGGCCGACTCCGTCGTCGAAATCCTTGTCGGCCTGCTGCACCGCGGTGAGCGTCGACGTGGGTCGGTGCAGTCTCACGCTGATCTCCACGCTGGGATCTCCGGCAGTCGCTGTGCCGACGCTCCAGGAGCACTGCCTCACGTCGAAGCCGCCGTAGTCCTCTCCGGACTGCTCTCCGCGGGGGGCCGGGACTACCTTCCGCAGGGCCTCACGGTCCACCAGTTCACAGGCAGGGGCGACCGCCTTGTACGGCCCGGCCTCCCCATACGGTCCAGGCTCGGCCACCAGTAGACTCATGTCCCACCACATCGCAATCGATCCGACGGTGATGACGCATCCGGAAATGAAGCTGAGGGCAGACCTGAAGCCCTTGACTGTTGAGCTGTTCGACGGCACCCGAGCAGGGTCGGGCTGATCCCCGGCCAGCGCGGCCAGTCGTTCCTGGAGCCGGGAGTGCCGGAACTGGTAGGCGGCGCCGGACTGGCGCAGTACACCGAGGCGGTGGGCCTCCGCGAGGAGGCCGTGCACGTTCCACGGAAGCTTCCCCGTGCCCCACAGCCACGCTTTGGCCACGCCGAAACCACACCAGGCCGACGACGATGCTCCGAGCACGGCGAGAGCGACGAGCATGACGACGAACGCGATGGCCCAGGTGCCCGATCGGGCGGAATAGAGGGGCCACATCGGGGCAATCCCTGCGAAGATCACGAGCCAGGCTGCCCGCCAAACCGCCGAGCCACCTGCCAATATGTTGACGAGCCCCAACGACACCAGTGTCGCCAATCGGTCTTCGCTCAGCGTCCGCTCCGGGCCGCGGGTGACCGCACCGCTTGTGCGGTGGCGAAGATCGTCGAGGAACTCTCGCACCGTCTGGTGGCCGGCCTTGGGCCGAGGCCTCTTTCGGCGCAGAATCCAGTGGCCGATGGAGAAGCCCCAGAGGCCTGCTCCGAAGATTGCCTGGAACAGCAGGGAGTCCGAGAGCTGGTGATACAGCATCCACACGCCGAGCACCGCCACCACGGCGAGCACTGGCTGGGCCATCCGCGCCGGCTCGGCAAGCGGGATATGCCGCGGTATGGGCGCCAAGGAGCCGAACACCACATCGGCGACCGATAGCAGGCAGAGCACACCGAACGGGACCCAGACCGGCATCTCGATGCCGAACCAGGACGTCGGCCGGTCGACCTGCCACCGTAGGAGAGCAGCGGCCGCACCCAGAGCCAGCGTTACCCCCACCGCCCGGGCCACTCTCGGAGCCGCCGGGCTCAGCCGCCACCATGCCAGGTCTTGGGTCTCCAAAGAATTGAGGCGCTGCGCCAGGAACGCCAGCCATCGTGTGGTCTGCTCCGAGTGATCGGTGACCGCCGGGACGAGCTGGTCCAGCAGGTGGTCTTCGATCGCCGCTCGAGTGGGGAAGCGGCGGTGGTCCAGAAGCTCCGCGGGATCACGGGAGGTGTCGCTGTAGGTGATACGGGCCAGACCGGTCATCAGTGGGGTCATCAGCACGTGTCGCAGCTTCAGTACTTGCAGGTCACGCGGGTGCTCGCGCAGTTGGGTGAACACCGGGTCCCATTTGGTGGCCACGGTACGGCCGACGACCAGCTTCCGTGTCGTGCGGCGCAGATAGTCCACCGACTCCTGCACACTCAGTGGCTCCACGCGTACCGCAGCCGTTGCCGGCAGTACGATGTCGGCCTGCCCGACGGCGGCCTCGTACTCATCGACCCTGCTGGTGAGCAGGAAAGGATCCGCCTCGCCGAGCGAGGCGCGAAGTCTGCGCAGAGCATGATGCCGGGTGGCTGCGCTCATCTCGTCGAAGCCGTCCAGTACGGGTAACAGCCTGCCCACTCGAAGGAGTTCGGCGGCGACCGTCTCGCCGGACACCGCCCGCCCGGCGAGTGCCGGGTGGTCGGCCGCCAGGCGCCCGGCAGCCCAGGACTCCAGGTCCTGCGCCACCGGGTCCCATGAGGCCATGGGAAGGAGTACGGGGACACGGTCGCTCGGCTCGGCCGCCCGCAGGCGCTCGTAGGCGAAGCGCAGCGCGAGTACGGACTTGCCCGCCCCAGCTTGGCCAAGAATGAGCAATCGGCCGGAAGGGATCCTGGCATAAACCTCGTTGAGGGCACTGCTGCCCGAGAGATCCAGCGGTGCATCACGCCCGTCGTTCGTGCGGATGTTTATCCAGTGATCCCCAAACGCCTCCGCGTTGACCCAACGCACCGGCAGCGGAGCCGGATGCTGGAGTCTGCGGAGTTTCAACTCGCGATCCCACAGCACACCCAGTTCGTGTGCGAGTTGTTCGGCGGCTTCTTCGAGCTGCCGGTCCAGGCGGCGTGCGAGCCCGGGGCTTCGCCGGAGCCGCGCCTGGCGCCAGCGCCGAACAGCAGGCTGCAGCAGCGGGGCTGGGAGCACGACACACGTCATGCCCGCCAGCAGGAGCGGTCCGCGGGTCCAGCCGCCGGCGTCGTACCCCACCCATACCAGGGCGACGCCTGTTATGAGCATGCAGAACGGCGCAAGCATCCGCGCGAGAGCGCGGCCGGATCCCCGGACGGGCACCTGATCACGGTCGGCCAGCTCCGTAGAGACGTTGATGTACTGGTCCCTGCCCGACATGTAAATGCGGGCGTTGTCGTGGGCGTGAGCTTGCTGATGGGGATCCGGCTCTCCCGCAGGGGTGTTCATGCACCAGTGATGTGCTGGTCCCTGCCCGACATGTAGACGCGGGAGTTGTCGTGGGTCTCCGCCTTCATGACGACCGAAGCGACCCGGGTCCGCTCAGTCTCGGACAGCACAGGGCCAAGGTGATCGTCCAGCAGCAGCCGCAGTTCGGCGGCAAGGCCGGGGTCGTCGGCCAGGAGCTGTTGGAAGTGCATCCGCCAGGCCCCGGCCAGCGCCTGCTCGGTGTCCTCGTCGTCCGCGTCACGTGCGGCGAGCACCTGCGTGCGCAGGATGTCCAGCTCTGCTCCCACGCCGTCGGCGTGGTCCGGACGTATCCGGCGCCACATCGCCACCGTCGCGGTCCTCGCCTGCAGCCAGGCATCCGTTGCCATGGCGCTCACCAAGGCGGTTCCCGCCGCCAGCACGATCGGGTCCATCCCCCACCCCCTACGGATAGTGATCCGAGGACCAATGTAGAGGGGCTGAGGCGCGCTTGGGGCGTCTCCCCGGCAATATGGGGCGAGGCGACCGGCGGCCGCCGACTGGCGTGAGGCCCGGTGCGTGCCGAGCCGTCTGATGGGCGCGCTGCTTCCTCCCGTGCTTCTTGACCACGGCAGTTCTCTTTCCGCGTGCAGCGGTTGATCTTGACGGCCAATTCGGTCTCAATGGGCCACCAGCACCGCGCCGTCGGGCGAATCGGCGTCCTTCACCAGGCCAGTCGGGGCCCCGCAGCGGATGCTGTCCGCGAGCTGCGCATCGCCGGCCACCTCACTTCCAGGCCAGGGGCGGGCTGCGCCGTTTCTGGGCCGACCGCACGACGACGTCCGTCGGCACCGCACCCCGCGTCGCCGGACTCGTCCAGGGGATGGCTCCGGCCGGGGACCTCATCGTGGTCGCTTGGAACCCGGAGTTCGTCCGCGAGTCCTTCGCGGTCGAGGACACCCTTCGCCCCGACCGGCTTGTCCTCGGCTTCAATACCACCACTCCTGGGCGTAGGCGATCCTCCGGCGGGCGTTCGGCCAGATCATTGAGTCGTGGCCGACGATCGTCACCGACTGGGCAACCGCCGAGCTCGCTGGCGGCCCGGGCGAATCGCCATCGGGCTGTCCTGCCCGGCTCGTCACCGGCAGGTCCTCTGTCGGACTCGGTCACTAGGGTGATCCACGGAGCAGGTGACTTGATGGAAGGCAGTGGTGATCGAGGTGCGCAGCGACGTGCTTGTCGAGGCGTTCTATGGCGACGGGTGGGATTCCTCGAATCGTTCGACAGTCCGCCCAATCTCCCGAGAGGAAGCCGCCCGCCGAGACGCGGCAGGCGAGCCGTACGCTGTCGTGCTCGCCGCCCTCGGACAGGAGCTTCCCGTCGGTGTGCTGCATGTCGCCTGGGCCGAGCACTATTTGGGCCTCTGGCGGTTCGACGCCTTGGGCCGCCGAGTGTTCGAAGCCGACCTGCGCAGGCTGGAGCCGGGGCGGCTGTTCCTGCGCCACCTGGCTGAGTGGCGATACGAGCAGCAGGATCTCCCTGATCTGTCGGACGAAGCCTGGAGACGGACCATCGATCTGTACCCGGACGGGAAGAACAGCCAGGGCCCGTACCCACGCGGCCGGCTCGGCGGCTCGACGCATACCCTGGTCGACCTGCCGCGTGACCTGTGGTGGCTGCCGGTTCCGGAATTCGGGCGCTGGGAACACCTGCTGGCAGCACCCCAGTTCGGGCTGCAGGGAACAATCAGGCTCGTCGAGGAGACTGCGGACATCGCACTGCGACCGACCACCGATGCGGCGGAGCCTTTCGGCTGGCGCCCGCCGGTGCCGGCGGCGGCCGCGCCCTGGCTTGACGAGCTGTTCACTCCCGGATTCAAGTTCACGCACCGGCATCGGTCGGAGCCGCTCATCATCGAGCCGGTTCGAACGGTGACCGACATCGCGTTGCCCACCGGACAGCTGGCAGTCTGTGACCCCTCCTACCTGCCCGACGGCCACGAGGGGGACCCGCTGGTAATCGAAGTTCCGCCCGGTGTCTACCCGGTGCAGGAGACCGGCGCCGGCTACGAGGACGAAATGTTCGGCGACCGCTTCACCGCCCGCGATACGTATGCCGTGCGTCTGCTGGTGAGTGAGAAGCCGACTGCCAGCTGGACGATGGCAATCCCGCCAGGCGAGGACGTGAGGCTGCTGCGTGATGGCCAGTACCTCGGCTTCGACGTCGACTCCGCCACGGGCTGCTTCGTCGACTCCACCGCTCGAACCGAACTGGGCCGCCGCTACATGCGGGCCCTCACCTCCGGCGGTGGCGAAGACGTTCACGACACCGACGACGGCTACAGCAAGGTGACCGATGACGCTACCGGGGCCGAGCTGGTCACCTTCATGTTGGGCGGAGACGGCGTCTACCCGGTCTGGGTGGGACGCGACGACACAGGTGAGGTCACGACGGTCATAGTGGCCAACAGCTTCGAAGTCGGCTGTCTGAAACCGTTGACCCCATGAGCTGGAGTATCAAGTGGCAAGTGCGTGGGGTTGATGCGACCAGGCGGTCGCCTCGTCGTACAGTGTGCGGTCTTGAGACAGCCGTGCAGGATGCCGACGAGCCGGTTGGCGAGTTGGCGCAGGGCAGCGTTGAATTCGATGCCGCGGGCGCGTTGCTTCTCGTCCGGTCGTTGCGGACGTACCGGGTGGTCGCGACCTTCTTCCTGCCGGAGGCGCGGGTGACCGGGCTGGTGCCGGCATAGTTCTTGCGGGCATTGGTTGGCGTAACGGTGGGGGTCGTCGCCGAATTCTCCGAGTACCCGGGCGCCGAGCATCGGTCCCAGCCCGGGCTGGGACCGGATGATCTCAGCTTCCGGGTGTCGGCCAAAGAATGTTTGGCGTACACGCCGGTCGTGCCGGCCCGCCGCTCGGCGCCGAGGTAGGACTGGATCAGTTCCTTCAGGGCCGAGGTCCACTCCGCCTTGTGTGTCCAGAGGCTTCCGTCGCCGCCTCGAGAGTGGTGACGCGGTCGGCCATCGCCAGGGCAGCCGAACGGTCCATCCAGTGGAAGGCCCGGGCGCAGGTGAGCAGATCAGCCTTGTAATCGTTGAACGGTGCGGTGAACTCCTCGGCGGCGACGGCGTGGAAGGCCGCAGTCGACTGTCCGAGCAGTGGCCGGAGCAGCTCGGAGGCTGTGCGGAGCATGCCCTTGCCGCGGTCTACGAGGTCCACGCGGGTGATCCGGGGAACGGCGGGCAGCAGGGCTGCCGGTACCTGACCGGTGCCCGAGCCCAGATCGAGCAGCGCCCGGCTGGTCGATGCCCTCCAGGGTTCCGGCGAGGACCTGAAAGGCCTCGTCGGGGAATCCCA
Source organism: Streptomyces sp. NBC_01224 (assembly GCF_036002945.1). Taxonomy (NCBI): domain Bacteria; kingdom Bacillati; phylum Actinomycetota; class Actinomycetes; order Kitasatosporales; family Streptomycetaceae; genus Streptomyces; species Streptomyces sp. NBC_01224. Next base: position 8,551,735 of record NZ_CP108529.1, read on the forward strand.
GGGCGGTAGCGGGCGTAGTCGGACGCCGCCGAGTCGAACAGGTTCACGACTCTCCTTCTTCGGTGCGGGAAGCTGGGGTCAGGCGGGTTGCCGGGGCACAGCCCGCGAGCGGCGGCAGTACCCATTCCAGGGCGGCGGTGCCGGTGCCGGACGCGATGTGCTGCGGCCCGCCATCGGCCGGGATGTCGACGTGGAACAGGTCGGGGGACCCGGCACGTGTCCAGAGGATGTGGACGTCTTCGAGTTCGGCCCACACATCGCGGGGGCCGTGGACGCGGACGGTTCCGTCACCGGGATGGGCCACGGCCCAGGAGTCCTCCTCGGGTGCGACCACGGTGAGCGTGTCGGCCTGGAAGTGCCGGACCACCCCCGGGACGAGGTAGGCGGCCGACAGCCAGAACCCGTACGCCTCGTCCGCCGGAGGCGTGAAGGTGGTGGTGCGGGGCCGTCCGGGGATGTCCGCGACCTGGGCCAGGTGGTGCTGGGCAGTGAGCCAGGTATATCCGTGCAGGGGCCGATGGCCGCGAGGTCCGCCTTCCAGGACGGCCTCGATGCGCCCTGTCGCCGTACGCGTCACCAGGCAGTGTCCGGGCCAGCTCGGTGCCCGCGTCACCAACGTGGTCAGCAGCCGCCCGCCGGGCGCGAGCTGGTCCACCCACGCCGACGGCAGGCACGGCACGCCGATCCCGGAGTGGATCCGGTCGTACGGCGCCCGAGGCACGTGGCCGTCGAGTGCGTCGCCGGCCACCATCGTCGCGCCGACGCCGAGCCGGTCGAGGTTGTTCCGCGCGAACGCAGCCATGTGCCCGTCCCGTTCGACACCGACCGCCCGCCGGGGCCCGGTGAGCGCGGCGGCGAGTGCGAGCGAGACACCCGGCCCGGTTCCGAGGTCCAGGTAGTTGTGCCCAGCGGCGATCCGCATCATCTGGAGGACTTCCACGGTGTATGGGGTGAACGTCGACATCGCCGTCATCCGGCCCCCGCTCACGGCGCCGCGCACCTGGCCCTCCAGCGGCTCGCCGTCACGCTGGACCAGGACCGACTCACCCGAGTACACGAGTTCCTGCCACTCGGCCCGGTCCTTGGGATGTGTTCCGTCCAGGAGCTTCCACACCACCGGATCGGTACCCGGCTCGCTACGCCGTACGTATGCGCGTGGCAGCAGCACACCGCGATCCAGGCACGACAGCGCCTCCCGCAGACGCGGATCAGTCAACACCCCATCGGCTTGAAGGCGTTCGACCAGCGCCCGGCGGGCCACCGCCGCGTCGCCGGGCTGCTCGTCGATCACCGAGTCGTACGTGTCGGATTCGGCTCTCACTGCGGTTCACCTGCCGTCCGTGGCCGGTGCTGCGGGCTCCCAGCCGAGCTCGGTGTACGCAGTGCCGGCGAGGATGCCCTCGATCGCGGCACGGGTGTACGGGACCACTGGGTCCGGCAGGCCGTCGAGCGGCCACCATTCCCAGGCCGTGCACTTGTCGGGCTCGCGGACCTCCGGCTCTCCGGACCACCGGCTCGTCCGGAAGAAGAGCTGGATCCGTGGCTCGGCGTCCTCGTGGTCGAGCAGGTGCACGGTGTGCGCCAGGCTGAGGTCTTCGGGCTCGATGACGAGCCCGGCCTCCTCGTACGCCTCCCTGACCAGGCACGAGCGAACGCTCTCCCTTTCCACATGGCCTGCCAGGGCATGCCACTCACCGCCCGCGAACGCCACACTCGCGTGACGCAGGCTGAGGAGAGTGCTGCCTTCGCGCTCCAGGAACAGGTGCGCGCCGATCACGCTCTTCACCGCTCCCGCCTCACCCTTCCCGGCGCCGTCCCGCGGCCCGGCCACCTGTGGAAGAGGACACGTTCAAGGAATTACCGCCTTGGTTGGGGGAGTTGGGTGATGTGACGGGCATCTGCCGCAGTGCGCGGAGCGGGGAGCGGTACAGGACGACAAGCGGCACGACCAGCAAGGCGGTGCCGACGGTGAGGGTGGGGCGCACGCCGATCCAGGCCAGGTCCCCAGCCCACCGGCGAGCAGCGCGGCCACAGGGCGGGATCCAGCCGTCAGCCAGGTGCTGACGGCCTGCATCCGGGACTGCTTGTCCGCCGCGGTGACGCTCTGGCGGATCGACCGCTGGGTCGTGCCCGCCGCGGCCGCGCAGGCCGGCTGCAGAAACAGGGCGGCGCCTGACCACCCTGCGACGCGATCAGCCCGCCGCTGAGCGTGCGCTGCACCCGGGCAACCGGCACCCCGGCCAGAGCCGCGAACTCGGAAGCCTCCAGTGCTCGGTGCTCCGTGGCCACATCCGTGCCCGGCCGGTACACCTTCACGAACCAGCGCCTGTCCTCGGTGCCCCCGACCATGTAGTTGCGGGTGTCCGTGCCTGCGGGGCCTTGCCTGACCTCGCGGGGGACGATCGCGTACGCCAGCGGCAGAAGCCCCGCGACCACGCCGAAACCGGCCTGCAGATCCGGCCTCACGCACCCTCCCTGGCAGGCTCGTCGTCCTTCACGCCGCTGCTCTGGGCCGGGACCGTGTGGTGGTAAGCACGGGACTGCAGCAGATAAGCGTCCCGGAACGCTCCCGTACCTGTCACCGGGTCCATGAGCTCCTCGAACGTCCCGGATTCGGCGACACGTCCCTGGTCGAGGACATAAATCAGGTCGGCGTGGCGTACCGAGTGCAGCCGATGCGTGATCAGGATGACCGTCTGGCCCTGGCCGGCGAGGTTGCGGATCTGGTCGAAGACCCGTTGCTCAGCGACCGCGTCCAACGCGCTGGTGGGTTCGTCCACGATCAGTACTTCGGCGCTTCGGAACCGGGCCCGGGCGATACCCAGGCGCTGCCACTGCCCTCCGGAGATCTGATGCCCGCCCCGGTAACCACGAGCCAGCAGCGTAGACAGACCCCGCGGCAGCTTGGCCAGGACCTCATCGGCGCCCGCATATGTGGCCGCAGCCTCAACGGCGGTGTCGTTCATCGGCCAGGTGGAGCGGCCGATGCCGATATTGACCCGCGCGGTGAACGGCCACCTGTAGAAGTCCTGGGCCACCATGGCAACCCGCCCGAAGATCTGGGACCGGTCCGCCTCGGCGGTGTCGACGTCGCCCCACAGGACCCGTCCGCTTCCCGGGTCCGGCTGGTAGAGGCCGCACAGCAGCTTCACGAGCGTCGACTTGCCGCTGCCGTTGCTCCCCACGAGCGCGACGGTCTTCCCTGCCGGAACGGTGACGTCGACATCCCGCAAGGAGGGCTCCGGGGTGGTGCTGCCGGGGTAGGTGAAGGTGACCTTCTCAAAGCGGATCTCCTCCACCCGCTCCGGCAGGTCGAGCCCGGTGGTCGGGATGGCCCGGTCCGTGGCCTCCACGCACAGCTTCTCGAAGTCGGCGACGAACAAGGCTTCCTGGTGCAGGTCGGTGATCTGCAGCACGAGCTGGTCAAGGCTTGCCGAGCCGGTGCGGATCGCCAGGACCGCGGTGCCGGCCACCGACAGTTCCATCCCCCCGGTCCACAGCAGCACACCCAGCACCCCGTAGGTGAAGACCGTCGCCAGGCCCGTGGCGACGTCGGCGATCAGCCCTTTGCGCGCGGACTCGCGGGCCAGTCGGGTCTGCTCACGCTCACTGGTCTGCGCCATGCCGCGGAAGTGGGTCAGTAGGAACGGGCCGACATCGTGGACCCGAACCTCGGCGGCCGCCTGCTGATCGATCAGCAGCCGCCCCAGCAACTGCCCAGCTCGGGCATGCTGAACGAACTGATGGAAGGAGACGTAGCGCATCTTCGCGATCGTCAGCGAACTCCACGCGCTCGGCAGCGTCATCGCCACCAGCAACGGCAAAAGCGCCACGTGCAGAACAGTCAGCACACCCGCCGCGGCGACCAGGGAGATCAGCGAGTTGAGGACCACGGTGCAGTACTTCACCATCCGACGTGCCGAGTCAGCCCCGTAGCCGGCAGAGTCCAGCAAACGGTGGAACTCATCGTCCTCGATCGCGGACAGCTCCACCCGGGCCACCAGCGACAAATACCGCTCGGTCGCCACACGCTGCACCTTCGGCTCCAGCCCACCAGTCGCCGAAGTCGACGCCGACCGCAGCAACGACCCGATCACCCCTGTGACGGCGACAGCGGTCAAGGCCGGCACAGCCCGGTCCAGCCGCTCGACCGTCGAACCGCCGGCCAGCAGATGCCCCAGGACCACGTTGACCGCAACCAGACCAACAGCCTGCGCAATGCCCCGGCCCAACTCGGCCATCCACACGGTGCGCAGCGCCCGGGCGTCAGCCTGGTGCGCCAGCCGGACAGCGATGCCGACCAACCTCGGCAGTGTACGGGCCATTGCCCACAGGTCGAGGGCGAGCCACGCCCCCTGGTGCCGGTTCCAGCCGATGTCGTACGCCAACTCACCGCCGAACAGAAGGCGTTCGGACTCCGAGACCTCGTCGCCACTTTTCGTCTGGTCAACGGACTCCTCACTCATGCCCTCCACCTCGTATCCGGGCGTGCTGAACAGCGGTCGAAGGTGTCAAACTGCTGCACCCCGGGGGTGGGAAGAGCCGGGACGGGCCGCCGTTGTTCGAATCGGATGGGCTGATGCGCGGGGGCGGGTACAGGATTCATCGTGTCCTCCAGCAGGTCATCGAATGGCACGGATGCTCTAGAAACGGGGCTTCTGGCTCGCCGTAACGGGTGACGGCGGGGGGAACGCGGGACGCCTGTACGAATGTCGAGGCCGATGCCAGGCGCCGTGGGGCGGGTCCTTCTAAACGCCCTCGTTCGAGGGATGGTCGCCCGTTCGGCCGCTTCCTCCGAGGGTTTCCGGCCAACCTGAAACCCCGGCCGACCCGTGCAGGAACAGCGCACCGAAGGCGCGCGCCGCACGGATTCACGGCGGCAGCAATGGCCCAATTCCGTGCGGCCACACCCCCGCCGCCGAGCCGGCCTGCCAGGCTGCCACCCACCGCGGCTCCCCCACCCACCCCCAACTCCGTCGGCACACCAGCCCTCTTGCGGCACGGCGATGCGCGTCCACCACCCCGACGATGCCGCGACAGCGAGGAAACCCGGTGATCGACAACCTCACACCAGAGGTGTTCACCGGCGGCTGCCTGTGTGGGCATATCCGTTTCGAGGCGACCGGGGAGCCCTACGACCCCCACTTGTGTTTCCCTGATGATTGAGTGAGTTCAAGGGACTCACAGGGGTGGAAGTTGGACGAGTGGTGGCTGGTGTTCGTGCCGGATCCGGAGCGGTGGGGGCCGCTGCCGGAGGAGGGGTGCTGGGGGTCCGCGACCTGTCGGCCGCCTTGGACGCGGTGGGGCTTCGGCCGGGTGATCCGGTATTTGTACGACCTGATTTCGTCGTGGACGCGGAATTGCTGCAGTTCGCGCTTTCGCCCGAATTTCGCGACCTGGAACGGGAATCGCGCCGGAATTACGCGACGGACATCCGTCTGCTGCTGTCGTGGCTTTGGCAGCGGGGTGTTCCTTGGCAGTCGGCGACCGGCGCGGACTTGCGGGCGTACAGGGAATTCCGCGTCGACTCGCCGATGAATCCGCAGCGAGTCGGCGGAACGAAGTGGAACCGGGAGGCAGCTGCGCTGACCCGGCTCTACAAATGGGCGAAGGTCAGTCCTCTCCCGTTGGACGTGGGACGTCGCGGGGACCGGGCAGCAAGCGCGCGAAGCTCTCGGGTGTCGCGGGAGATCACCTGATGAACGCCATCCCCGCCGACAGCCAGGAAGTCGAAACAGCCGGGGAACGTACCGGCGGCTGCCTGTGCGGCCGCATCCGCTTCACCACCCGAGGTCCGGCCGTCTTCCCTCACACCTGTGCCTGCCGCCACTGCCAAAAGCTCGGCGGCACACCAGTGATGTGGTGGGTGGGATTCGAGACGGTCACCTGGACCGGTGAGGGCGGCGAGCCAACCTGGTACGAGACCTTCGAAGGCGAGGCGAAACGCGGCTTCTGCCCGACCTGCGGCAGCCGCCTCGCGGCGATCGACAGCGACATCCCAGAGATTGGCATTAACGTCACCGCCCTCGACGACACCAACGGCCCAGACCTCGTGCCGATCCACGCGTCCTTCCGCGACAACGCCGTGCACTGGCTGCCCCCGCTGCCGGAGACCGAGCACAACACGGCCGGTTGACCGCCCGTCCACTTGTAGGGTCTCGCGGCTGATGTCGTAATCTCACGGGCCGTGTCGTACCGATGTTGTATACGACATCACCGTGAGACCAGCGCGTGGGTGCTGCTGCTCAGCGCCTCGTCTCGTACCTGGTCAGGACCACGCCGCCGGGAAACGTCCGCGTCTCCACCAGGTTCAGGTTCACCCAGCTGTCCAGCGCGGTGAAGAACGGCGTGCCGCTGCCCACCAGGACCGGATGGGCGGCGATCGCGTACTCGTCGATCAGCCCGGCGCGCATGGCCGCCCCGGCGAGCGTTGCGCCGCCGATGTTCATTGGGCCGCCGTCCTCGGCCTTGAGCCGGGTGATCTCGGCGATCGCGTCGCCGGTGACCAGGCGGGTGTTCCAGCCGACCTTGTGCATCGTCGAGGAGAACACCACCTTCGGCGTGTCCCGCCAGTTCCGCGCGAACTCGATCTCCGCCGGGGTGGCGTTGGGCTGCTGGTCGCCGGTCGGCCAGTAGGAGCTCATCGTCTCCCACAGCTTGCGCCCATACAGCGACAGGCCGCACGCCTGCTCGTGGTCGAGCCACCATTGGAACAGCTCGTCGCTCGGCGGTCCGCTCCAGCCGATGTCGTCGCCGGCCGCGGCGATGTAGCCGTCCAGGGTCAGGTTCATGCCGTAGATCAGTTTCCGCATGGCCCAGCCTTCCGTTCGTGGGTGTCCGGCGTATAGACCAGCGCGGCGCGGGAAACTCATCGGTGCGCGATCTGGGCTCGCCGGTAGCCCTCGTGCTCGGGGCTCAGCGTGGTGTACTCGGCCGACTCGGACAAGCCGCCTGATCTCGACCTCGCCCTCGCCCTCGCGAGGAAATGCCACGGATTTGAGACTGATCATGGGTGACAAGGCCGTGAGACAGCCAAGAACGCCCAGGTCACGCAAGATCGACATGTCACGAGCGGCGAGACCCTACACCACTGGTCGGCAACGTCACCTGCTCCCTCGATGGCCCCGGCCGACATCCCGTTCTCGCCCGCGAGCAGGGCGCGAACTCCCGGGCCGGGGCCAGCCGCGGGACATGCTCAGCGAGGACGGCGGAGAACTCTGCGAGAGCCGTATGGCAGTCCGGGGGATGCTCAATCACAGCGACTCCAGAAAGGCGCTGGGCTACTTCCTAGACGAATTCCGGCCATCGACACCTGCCGAGACGCAAGCGCGAGACCACATCCCAGGACTTTTAGATTTCCGGGCGGCTTCGAGGAATCTGGGTGAGCGGAGCATCGGGCCATGAGCAAGGAAATGAAAGCCGCCAGCCACGAGTTCCTCTGCATCGGGAACATGCTCGGCGCCGGGAACCTGAACAGGCTTCATCAATTTTATCGAAGCGGCCTACATCACGCTGGTGAACAAGGCACAGTCGACCTGACAGGAAGTGCTCTCCGAACCGTTGGGGGACGTCCCATCCCTTCCACGGCCACCACCGCGCGCCATCACGCAGAGGAGGCACAAGACGTGAACACAAGAACTTGACAGGGAATTGTGTTCCTGCCCCCACTGCGCCCGCCTGTCTGGCGGCCCGCTCATGGGCTGGGTCGGTTTCTACCGAAGTGCCTTCGCCTGGACCGGGTCCGGCACACCCGGTTCATTTCGGTCCTGGCCCACGATGGAGCGATGGTTCTGTCCCGTGTGCGGTACGCCCCTGGGGGCGGTGGCCCACGGGGAGGACTACCTCGGCATCTGCCTCTCGGCCCTGAACAACTGTGTCGAGATCACCCCCATCGGTCACAGCTTCCGCGACAAAACCCCCGCTTGGCTTCCGTCCGTCCCCTCTACCCAGCCGGCGTCCTGATCTTCCAGGCCCCGAGGGGGCCCCGGCGAGCGCCGTCACCTCCTGGCAAGACTGGCGACTGGCCCTCTGACTTGGGCTTTTCGGGTCGGACTCGTTGTGACAGATTCCTGATCTCGGCGGTTCTCAGTGGCCTGGAGCGGGGCCCCGGCGGGGATGACACTGACTGATGGCGGCTCTTTTGAAGGATCACCAGATGAAACTATGGCTGGTCGATGGTGCTGGGACGTGTTGGCCCAGGCCCAGTATTGAGCCGTGGGTCACGGACTGCGGCACCCGCATCCTGAGCAGCGGTGGCCGAGGCCTCCCGCCGGCCCGTGAGCCGGAGGAGAGGGGCACCTTGCAGACGCCGACAGTGGTCTTCCTGCAGCAGGTCGGAGAGCAACTGCGGCACCGAAAGGCCGGGCGGCGCCGCCGGTACGTACCCGGAGAACGGGCCCCCGCAGCAACGGGGACGGACGCCGGGTCCCCGACCGGCAGGCCACTCGCCCCCGGCCCGGAGCACGCATCCGTGGCCTCCGGCAGAACAGGGCTCAGGGGTGCTCTGCTGGGATTTGCGCCGTCATCAGGATGAGGGGGACACCGTCGCAGGGGCGCAATTGCAGTCCGCCGCGCTCGGCGCCGCCTGCCGGTCCGGCCAGTACCGCTGCGAAGTCCGGGTCCTTGGTGAGTGATCCGACCAGATGGTGGGGGTCGGTGGAGGCGGCGACCCGGCCGCGTGCATTGACCAGGCGGGCGGGTCCCGGCAGGCGTTGGAGCAGGGGCATGACGACTGCTTCGAAGTGCCGCAGGTAGACGTCGGCAGCGGCCACTCCCATGAAGCGTCCCCCGAGCGTCACCGGTGCGGAGAGGGTGAGGCTGTACTCGTCGGAGCAGAGGTAGTCGACATAAGGTCCTGTGACCGCCCGCTGTCCGGTGTCGCGGGGCAGGGTGAACCAGTCCCAGTGCGTGTAGTCGGAGTACGCAGAGCGCTCCGGGTCCAGGTCGAGCAACAGCGGATGCACGGACCCGTCCGCGGCGGTCTGCCACCACTCCAGCCACGCAGGTACATCGTCGAGCAGTCCTGGTGCCGCCACGAAACCGATCCCCGAGATCAGGTTGTACTGGGCGAGAGAGGCGTGCAAGCCGGCGCGGAGCGCGGCCAGATCGGCGGAGACCGGCCGGCGTCCGCCTGTGACGGCCGATGAGAGCACAGCCTCCGTGTCCGTGCCGGTCCTTCCCACCGCGTCGAAGACTCCTTCGAGCGCGTCACGCACACGGGCGGCCACGTCGTCGACCGCCATCTCGTCAAGTACTGCTGATCCGGCGCTTGCGAGACGGGGACTGCTGCCCATCGGGGCCCTCCTTCGGACGGGGACCGCGCGCACCGTCGCCAGAGCCGAGGCGGAGTTCGATCAGGCGCGCCATGGATGCCTGCACGCATTGTTCGGCCAGGACCCTGGCACGGTCATCCGCCCCATCATGCACGGCGGAGATTACGGCGCGGTGACGATCCGCCATGTCCTTGAGGTGCCCGTCCTCGCGGAGTACGAGGCGCAGAAGAGCCCCCACCTCGGTCTGGAGAGTGACCTCCTCCCTGGTCAGCCGGGCGGACTGGGCAGCCGCGGCCAGCTCGACATGGAAGCGCCCGAAGATGCGGCTGCGCGCCCCCGAGTCCTCGGCGTCCACCAACTCTCCCAGAGATCTGTGCAGTGGCTGCAGATCTCCGGGCTCGGTGCGCTGGGCCGCGAGTCGGGCGGCGGTACCTGAGACGGCTGCCCAGTGGTCGGCGAGATCGCGGAGTTCCTCGGTGCTCCAGTCGGAGAGGCGGGCAAGGAGCCGGTCCTCCGCAGGACCGTCGGGCACGGTGACGAAGCTACCCCCGCCACGGCCCCTGCGGGTGGTGACCAGGCCCTGTTGCCGCAACGCCATCAGCGCCTCGCGCAGGGTCACGGTGGAGACGCCGAGCTGGGCGGCGAGGTCGGTCTCGCCGGGCAGTTGCTCGCCGTCGGCGAGCAGCCCGAGGTCGATGGCGTCACCGAGCCGCCGCACGACGGCATCCACGCGGGCCAGGGTATCGACGGGCGTGAACACGACTCTGCGGGCGCCGGGTTTGTCTCGGGTCACGATCACCACCTTGCCAGTTGACCCAGCCTTTACCTTAGCGGGGTATTGAAATTAGAACTATGACTTCATATGTTTACGGCCAACTCCCGACAGCATCAGAAAGGTTCCCGCCCATGGAGGGAATGGCCATCCGGCTGCAGAACCTGCGCAAGTCCTTCGGCCGGACAGAGGCTGTGGCCGGAGTCGACCTGGAGATCGCGGACGGTGAGTTCTTCTCGATGCTGGGGCCGTCCGGCTCCGGCAAGACCACGGTGCTCCGGATGATCGCCGGCTTCGAGGCTCCCACCAGCGGAACCATCGAGCTCGCAGGGGCCGATGTCACCGGTCTGGCGCCCTTCGAACGCGACGTGCACACCGTCTTCCAGGACTATGCGCTCTTCCCGCACATGACCCTGGAGCAGAACGTCGCCTACGGGCTCAAGGTCCGCAAAGTGCCCAAGGTCGAACGCCTGAAGCAGGCCAGGGAGGCTCTGGCGGGCGTGCGTCTCGCGGACTTCGGCACGCGTCGCCCGTCCCAGCTCTCCGGAGGCCAGCGCCAGCGCGTGGCACTGGCCCGCGCCCTGGTCGGCCGTCCGAAGGTGCTGCTGCTCGACGAGCCGCTGGGCGCCCTTGATCTCAAGCTGCGCGAGCAGATGCAGGTGGAACTCAAGGCGATCCAGCGCGAGATCGGCATCACCTTCGTCTTCGTCACGCACGACCAGGAGGAAGCGCTGACGATGAGCGACCGGATCGCGGTCTTCAACCAGGGCCGCGTCGAACAGGTCGGCACCCCGGCCCAGATATACGAACGTCCCGCCACCCCGTTCGTCGCGGGCTTCGTCGGTACGTCGAACCTGCTGGCCGACGACGCCGCGGAGCAGGTCGTGGGCGACCGGGGAACATACAGCATCCGGCCGGAGAAGATCCGCGTGCTGGGGGAGTCCGCCATTGCCGACGAGCCGCTGCACTCCACTGCCACCGGCACCGTCGCGGAGGTTGTCTACCTGGGGGACGCCACCCGTTTCCTGGTGGACCTCGACGCAGGCGGCCGGCTCACCGCGCTCCAGCAGAACCTGGAGACCTCCTCCGAGGACGTCGCCGCCTTCCGTGGCTCCCGGGTCACGCTCCAGTGGCACCAAAGGCACAACTTCCAGGTCCCTGAGGCCCGGTGAGCGCGCACACCCGCACAACCCATCCCCGCCCCGTCCCTCTCCCGTGGAGATCCCCGTGCGTCTGAACCGAACGTCCCGAGCAGCGGCCGCGCTCGGCGCCCTGCTCCTCGCCACTGCCTGCGGTTCGTCGGACACCGCTGGTACGTCACCCGGCGGCAGTGGTTTCACTCCGCCCAAGCTCGTCGCACAGAAGACCCTCGGCAAGACGGAGGGGCAGGTGAACCTGATCGCGTGGGCCGGATACGCCGAGGACGGCTCCAACGACCCGAAGGTCGACTGGGTCACCGACTTCGAGAAGCAGACCGGCTGTCAGGTCAACACCAAGACCGCGGGCACCTCCGACGAGATGGTCAGCCTGATGAAGACCGGTCAGTACGACGCGGTCTCCGCCTCCGGTGACGCGGCGCTGCGGCTGATCGCCTCCGGTGACGCCGCCCCCGTCAATACCGAGTTGGTGCCCAACTACAAGGATGTCTTCTCCGGGCTGAAGGACCAGCAGTGGAACTCGGTCAAGGGCGTCTCCTACGGCATCCCGCACGGCCGCGGTGCCAATCTGCTGATGTACAACACGAAGACGGTCTCCCCGGCGCCCGACTCGTGGTCCGTGGTCTTCGACAAGTCCTCGGCGTACAAGGGGAAGGTCACGGCGTACGACTCGCCGATCTACATCGCGGACGCCGCCCTGTATCTGATGAAGACCCAGCCGTCCCTCGGCATCAAGGACCCGTACGCCCTGGACCAGGAGCAGTTCGACGCCGCCGTCGACCTGCTCAAGAAGCAGAACGCCGACGTCGGTGAGTACTGGAGCGACTACCTGAAGGAGGTCTCCGCCTTCAAGAGCGGTGACTCGGTGGTCGGCACCAGCTGGCAGGTGATCCTGAACACCGCCCAGGCCGAGAAGGTCCCGGTCGAAGCCGTCCTTCCCCAGGAGGGTGCCACCGGCTGGTCCGACACATGGATGATCTCCGCCAAGGCGAAGCATCCCAACTGCGCCTACAGCTGGATGAACTGGATCGTCTCGCCGAAGGTGAACGCCCAGGTCGCCGAGTACTTCGGTGAGGCCCCGTCCAATGCGAAGGCCTGCACGCTGACCGCGGACAAGAGCCACTGCACCACCTATCACGCCGCTGACGAGTCGTACTGGAAGAACGTCCACTTCTGGACCACACCCATCGCGCAGTGCGTGGACGGACGTACGGACACCAAGTGCGTGCCCTACGCCAAGTGGGTCCAGGCCTGGACCGGGATCAAGGGCTGAGGGTTACCTGTCGATGACCACCACCGCGCCTGCCGCCGGACCCGTCCGGCGGCTCGCCGGGACCCTGCACCGCCGCCCCCGGCTGCAGCTGTCCCTGCTGCTGTCCGCGCCACTGGCCTGGCTCGTTCTGGCCTACCTCGGCTCGCTCTCCGTCCTGTTCCTCTCCGCCTTCTGGGCCACGGACTCCTTTACCTCCAACGTGGTGAAGATCTGGAACACGGACAACTTCACCGCACTGTTCACCACCGACGTCTACCGTCAGGTCGCCCTGCGCAGCATCGGTGTCGCCCTCGCGGTCACCGCGCTGTGTGTACTGATCGCCTTCCCGATCGCCTTCTACACCGCCCGCATCGCGAACCCCAAGCGGCGGCCGCTCCTCGTCGTGGCGATCCTCACTCCGCTGTGGGCCAGCTACCTGGTCAAGGCGTATGCCTGGCGGCTCATCCTCGCCCGGGGCGGTCTGCTCGACTGGGCGCTGAAGCCACTGGGACTCGAAGGGCCCGGCTACGGGCTGACCGCGACCGTCCTGGTGCTGACCTACCTGTGGCTGCCGTACATGATCCTGCCCATTCACGCCGGACTCGAACAGCTCCCGGCCGGCCTCCTGGACGCCTCAGCAGACCTCGGCGCCCGCACCGGCCGGACCTTCCGCTCCGTGGTGCTGCCGATGATTCTGCCGTCCATCGCAGCCGGCTCGGTCTTCACCTTCTCGCTCAGCCTCGGTGACTACATCGCCGTACAGATCGTCGGCGGCAAGACGCAGCTCATCGGCAACCTCATCTACTCCAACATCACGCTGGACCTGCCGCTGGCCGCCGCACTCGGCACCGTGCCCGTCGTGATCATCGTGCTCTATCTGCTCGCGGTTCGCCGTACCGGAGCCCTCAGCAGTCTCTGACCACTCTTCCTCACCTCCGCATCACGCACAGCGAAGGCCCCCGATGAATCTCTCCCGTCCCGCGCGCGTCACACTGCGCATCGCCGCCGGGCTCGGTTTCGCGGTGATCTACGTCCCGCTGCTCCTGGTCCTCGTCAACTCCTTCAACCCGGACCGAAGTTCGGGCTGGCCACCCCCCGGTCTCACCTTCGACTGGTGGGTGGCCGCCTGGCACAGCTCAGGCGCCCGCGACGCGCTGTGGACCTCGGTCAGGGCCGGTCTCGGCGCGACCGCGATCGCCCTGGTCCTCGGCACCCTCATCGCTTTCGCCTGCCAGCGCTACAAGTTCTTCGGACGCGAGGCCATCTCCTTCGTCGTCGTCCTGCCGATCGCACTGCCGGGCATCGTCACCGGCGTCGCGCTCAACACCGCCTTCCGTACGGTCCTCGAACCGCTCGGCGTGGGCCTCGGAATGTTCACGGTGGTCGTCGGCCACGCCACCTTCTGCATCGTGGTCGTCTTCAACAACGTGATCGCCCGGCTGCGCCGGATGCCCGGATCGTACGAAGAGGCCGCCATGGACCTCGGGGCCCATACCTTCCGTACGTTCGTCGACATCACCTTCCCGCTGGTGCGCTCCGCGCTGGTAGCGGGCGGACTGCTCGCCTTCGCTCTGTCCTTCGACGAGATCGTCGTGACGACCTTCACCGCCGGACCCGGCGTCCAGACCCTCCCCGTCTGGATCTTCTCCAACATGGCGCGACCCCAACAGGCCCCCGTCGTCAACGTCGTCGCAGCCGTCCTCGTCCTGCTGTCCGTCATACCGATCTACCTCGCCCAGCGGCTGTCGTCGGACACCGCCTCCGGCAGCCGTATCTGACTGGTGAGGTCAGGGGATCGCAGGTTCCCGCACGCTGCCGTTGACGACGGTCGGAGACACCGATTCCACCGACTTCGACGCCCTGCGTCGGCACGGCAGCTGCTCCCCCGTTCGCCGGTCGCGGCCTCGGAGTCCTCGACGAGCTTGTGTGCGCTCCCGATCCCGGACTGCCGACCATGACCCGAGCCCGCGCTTCGGCGGGAGAGTCACCCGGTGAACCAGGCAGCCAGGTGAAGCCCTCAACAGTCGACAAGATCTCGTCGGCTGATCACTGGACGAGAAGGCCGAGCCGTCAAAGGTGCGGCTGCGGTGGCAGCGAGTCGACGCCGGGCGGCGGTTCCGGCCAGACCAACAGGACCGGGCAAGGAGCGTGGTCGACGACGAAGCGCGTCGCAGGGCCCAGGCTGCGGGGCCCCAGACGGTGCCGGTCGCCGTCGCGGGCGCAGATGAGCAGGCCGGCGCCCTCGGCGGCGCGGACGACCTCCCTTTCGGCGCGACCGTGGGCCTGTAGGCGCGCAGCGGGTCGACCCAGGCGGTCGGCGGCCGCATCCATGAGCTCGGCGGCTGCGCTCGCGGACAGGGCCGCCACTTGGTCGCCGGGGTCGCGCTCGCGGTGGCCGCGGCCCAGCAGACCGACGAATGCGCCGTGGGCCGCCTCGGCGACGTCATCGCCGGTGACGTGCAGCAAGGTGATCTCGTCCCCGGCTCGGGCGTGGGCGCGGGCGGCGTCCACCGCGGCCCGCCAGGTGCCTTCATTGATCCAGACGAGTACGGTCACGTCAGCCTCCGATGACCTGCGGCATCGTCCACAGTGCCACAGTGACGCTGACTGCGTCGGCCAGGACCCGGATGGGGCGCACCGTCACCGTCGACTTCCGTCGGACACGGGGCGGCCGAAGGTCGTAGCCGACGGGAAGTTGCAGCAGGACACGACGCAGCAGATCCTCGCAGACGGCGTCGGCCACCACACCGAGAACGGCGCTCGTGTCCCACGCGGCGGTCTGGTCGGTGGCGCCCTCGACCCACGCGGCGGTGGCGCGTACGAACCGTTCGGGAGTGAGCGGTTCCGCGACCGAGCGGTACTTCGCTGCTACGCCGTCTGCCCGGACGCTTCGTCGAAGCGTTTCAGCACCAGCCGTGCCACATCGGGGTGTGCCCCGAGCGGGGCGGAGACGAGGCAGCCACCGGCTCTCTGCGCGCGCCGGGCGAAGTGGCCCGGAGCCATCAGATAGCGGGCCACCGCCACCCGGTGGTGGCCCGCGGCGCGCAGGGCTCCCACCGCGTCGGCCGGGGCCGGCGTACTCGCGCAGAGGTAGGCGGGGACGACCGGGCGCCCGAGCCTCTGTCGGAGCAGGTCGGCCATCAGCACAGTGTCCGCGCCGGCCGCCGGATCGGTGGACCCGGCGGCCGTGAGCACGACGGCATCCGAGCCGGATCGTGTCGGGGACCAGCCCGCCTCGGTGAGTCTGTCGCCGAGAGCGGCGGCGAGCAGCGGATCGGGACCGAGCGCTGCGGCCATCCGAACGTCCAGGTGCGGGGCGGTGGCTCGTACGGCGGGGAGGTCGATCCGGATGTGGTAGCCGGTGTTCAGCAGCAGCGGTACCAGCACCACCGGGCCGTGCAAGTCGGCCAGCACCTGGGCCGGCGTGGGCGGGGCGAGGTCGAGGAAGGAGAGGCGGACCATCAGGCCGGGCCGCTGGGCACGGATCTCGTCGAGCAGTGCGTGATAAATGGCGATGCCTGCCCGGTCGCGCGTGCCGTGTGCGACGGCCAGCAGGGTGGGGGCTGCGGGCGCGTCCGTCATATCGCTGCTGCCAGGCTGTAGCCGCGCTTGGGCACCGTACGGACCAGCCGGGCGTGCCCGCCCAGCGCCGCGCGCAACCGGGCGACGGCCGCCTCCACGGCGTGCTGGTCGGCCTGGCCGGTGACCCAGACACGGCGCAGCAGTTCGGCCCGGCTGAGCACCCGCCCCGGCTGCTCGGCCAGCGCCCGCAGCACCGCCGCGAGCAGCGGAGGCAGTTGCACGGCCGGTCCGCCGTCGATCAGCACGGCGTACCCCTGAAGCACCAAAAAGCTCGCGCCGGAGCGGATTTCACGCCTGCCACGGGCGGGCAGGGCGGCCTCGATGGTCCGCACCATGGCCCCGAGCCGACCCCGCTCGGGGCAGAGCACGGCAACTTCGGCCTCCTCCAGCGGCCGGGCACAGATCGGACCGACGCAGACCGACAGCACGTCCTTTCGAAGACTGGCCAACACCTCTTCTCGGAGGCCGAGTTCGTCCGCAGTGGCGAGGAATGCGGTGATTGCGGGTGCGCTGGTGAAGGTGAGCGCGTGCAGTTCGCGGCGGACCGTCTGCTCGACCAGCCGGCGCAGCGGCGACGGATCGTCGGGCGGGCCCCAGCGGTAGACCGGAACCGGGATCACCTCGGCTCCGCGCTCACTCAGCGCGGCGGTGAACGCGTCCAGCGGCACTCCGTGCTCCTGCACGGCGATCCGTCTGCCGGGCAGATCGCGCGCGAGCAGCCAGGCCAACAGCTCGTCGGTGGCCTCGGTGACGGGGGAGAAGGTCTCGCTCAGGCCTCCGGCGCGCACCGCGCCGGTCGCCTTCGGGCCGCGGGTGAGCACCACTGCCTCCCGGCACACCTCGGCCAGCCGTCCGCCGTACCCCCAGCCGTCGGCCGCGCTCAGCCAGCCGCGCCAGCCGACCCCGGTGGTCGCCACCACGTAGTCGAGCGGCCCGGTCAGGCAGCGCGCGGTGGCCCGGCGCAGAGCCGCGTCGTCCTCCAGCGGGAGGATCCGCAGGGCCGGCGCCTCGACCACCTTGGCGCCGCGCCGGCGCAGCAGCGCGACGAGCTCCTCGCGGCGGCGCGCGGCGGTGACTCCGACAGTGAAGCCGACCAGAGAGCCCGAAGGCTGCGTGCTGTCCATGTCGTGCAGGCTCGGCCAGTGCTGTTTCGCCCTGGTTGCGTGCCCATCACGCCGAGGTAAGCGGAGGCCGCCTTGGAGTTACGCAAGATTTCCGCCGTGTCACCTTGGGCCCGGTGGACGGTGAGGCAGCCGTACCCCGGGCGCAACAAGTGCGACCCGGCCGCGTAACGGCGCGGACCGACGCTCAGTGGCATGACGACGACCGACACCCACTGCCCGTACTGCTCGCTGCAGTGCGGAATGCGCCTGCGGGCGCCGCACGGCGACGGCGAGGCGCAAGTGCTGGCGCGCCCCGACTTCCCGGTCAACCGCGGTGCACTCTGCGGGAAGGGCCAGTCGGCCACTGCGGTGCTCGGCGCAGGTGTCCGGCTGACCGCGCCGCTGGTCCGCGACAAGCGGGGCGGCGAGCTGCGCGAGGCGTCCTGGACCGAGGCGCTCGACCGGATGGCCGCCGGTCTGGCGGCGGCCGGGCAGCGCCACGGGCGGGAGTTCGTCGCGGTCTTCGGCGGGGGCGGCCTGACCAACGAGAAGGCCTACCTGCTCGGCAAGTTCGCCCGGGTGGTGCTGCGCACCCCGAATATCGACTACAACGGCCGGTTCTGCATGTCCTCGGCAGCCGCCGCGCACAGGATCGCCTTCGGCCTGGACCGCGGACTGCCCTTCCCGATGGCGGACATCGCGAAGGCCGGCTGCGTGATCCTGGTCGGCGGAAACCCGGCCGAGACCATGCCGCCCGCGCTGCGCTACTTCCGCGAACTCCGTTCGAACGGCGGCACCCTGATCGTGGTGGACCCACGTCGCACCCGCACCGCCGAACAGGCCGACCTGCATCTGCAACCGGTCCCCGGCACCGACCTGGCGCTCGCGCTCGGCCTGCTGCACCTGGCGATCGCCGACGGCCGGGTGGACCAGGCGTTCGTTGCCGAACGCACCACCGGATTCGAAGCGGCCCGCACCGCGGCGATGGCACACTGGCCGGAGCGGGTGGAGGGGCTGACCGGCGTCCCCGTGCACCAACTGCGCGAGTCCCTGCGGCTCTTCGCGGAGGCCGGCACCGGCATCGTGCTCACCTCGCGCGGCCCCGAGCAGCAGAGCAAGGGGACCGATACCGTCGGAGCCTGGATCAACCTCTGCCTGGCGCTGGGCAAGGCCGGCCGGCCGGGCTCCGGCTACGGCTGCCTGACCGGCCAGGGCAACGGGCAGGGCGGACGCGAGCACGGCCAGAAGGCCGACCAACTGCCCGGCTACCGCTCGATCGAGGACCCGGCCGCCCGCGCGCACATCGCCCACGTCTGGGAGGTCGAGGCCGACGACCTGCCGGGTGCGGGCCGCTCGGCCTACGAACTGCTCGACACCCTGGGGACCGAGGGCGGTGCGCGGGCGCTGCTGCTGATGGGCTCCAACCCGGTGGTCTCCGCGCCGAACGCCGGGCACATCACGGAACGGCTGCGGGCCCTGGACTTCCTTGCCGTCAGCGACCTGGTGCTCTCCGAGACCGCGCACCTGGCCGATGTGGTGCTGCCCGCCGCGCAATGGGCGGAGGAAACCGGCACGCTGACCAACCTGGAGGGCCGGGTGATCCTGCGCCAGGCAGCGCTCACTCCGCCGCAGGGCGTACGCACGGACCTGTATGTGCTGCGCGAACTGGCCGCGCGCCTCGGCGTGGCCAAGGGTTTCCCGGAGCACGCCGAGGAAGCGTTCGAGGAGCTCCGTCGTGCTTCGGCCGGTGGCCCGGCCGACTACTCCGGGATCAGCTACCGGCGGATCCGGGCCGAGGACGGCGTCTTCTGGCCCTGCCCCGGCGACGGGCATCCCGGCACGCCCCGGCTGTTTCTGGAACGCTTCGCCACCCCGGACGGCCGGGCCCGATTCGCTCCGGTCACACACCGCCCGGCCGCCGAGGAGCCGGACCACGAGTACCCGCTCCACCTGACGACCGGCCGGGTGCTCTCGCAATACCAGAGCGGTGCCCAGACCCGCCGGGTGCCCGAGCTGAACCGTGCCGCGCCCGGGCCGTTCGTGGAGCTGCACCCTCAGTTGGCCGTGCGGCTCGGCGTGGCCGACGGGGAGGCGCTCGCGGTCACCAGCCGGCGCGGCCGTGCGGTGGCCCCCGCCCGGGTGACCGACACGATCCGGCCCGACACCGTCTTCATGCCCTTCCACTGGGCCGGCGCCGGGCGGGCCAACACGCTCACCAACCCAGCACTCGATCCGGTGTCCCGGATGCCCGAGTTCAAGGTGTGCGCCGTGCGTGTGGAGCGGGTCCGATGAGCCGGCGGATCGCGGTGGTCGGCGCGGGCATGGCGGGCGCCCGGTTCGCGCAGCAGTACCAGGCGCTGGGCGGGGACGGGGAAGTGGTGCTGTACGGCGCCGAGCCGCGTGGCCCCTACAACCGGGTATTGCTGGCCGAAGTCCTGACAGGGCGCTACGACCCGGAGGCCATCGCGTTGCCCTACGGCGCCGGGACGCTCATGCGCAGCGGCTGCGAAGTGGTCGCTCTGGATCCGGCGGAGCGCGAACTGAGGCTGGCCGGTGGTGAGTCGGCCCACTACGACGAGCTGGTCCTGGCCACCGGCGCCAACCCCGTACTCCCGCCGCTGCGCGGGCTGCACGCGCCGGGCGGTCTGAAGGCCGGGGTGCACGCGTTCCGCACACTGGCCGACTGCGCCCGGCTCGCCGAGGACGCCGCTGGTGCCGAGCGCGCCGTGGTGATCGGCGGCGGGGTGCTCGGGGTGAGCTCGGCCCGGGCACTGGCCGCGCTCGGCCTCCCGGTGGAGATCGTCCACCAGGCACCGCATCTGATCGACCGTCATCTCGACGAACCGGCCGGGCACGCGCTGCGCGGATCCCTTGCCGCGCTGGGTGTGGAGACCTACCCGGACAACCGGGCCCGTGCCCTGCACGGGGAAGCACGCGTGACCGGAGTCGAACTGGCCGGCGGCTACGTGCTGGAGGCAGACCTGGTGGTGCTCGCCTGCGGGGTGCGCCCGCGCACCGGGCTCGCCGGCGCGGCCGGGCTCACGGTGCGCTCGGGAGTGGTGGTGGACGACCGGCTGACGGCCTCCGCCCCCGGGGTGTACGCGATCGGCGACTGCGCCGAACACCGGGGGATCGTCCACGGGCTGACCGGCCCGGCCTGGGAGCAGGCCGATCTGCTGGCGGCCCGGCTGGCGGGCGCCGACGACGATGCCCGGTACACCGGCTCACGCCCCCTGAGCCGGCTCAGCGCAGGGCCCGTGGAGTACGCGGCCTTCGGCGAAGTCGGCGAGAACCTCCCCGGCACCGACGTACTGCGCCTGGTCGACCCGACCCGCGGCGCGTACAAGAAGCTCGTGCTCCGCGGCGACCGGCTCGTCGGCGGCATCCTGCTGGGCGACCTGGCCGCGGTCGGCACTCTGACCCGGGCCTACGAGCGCGACGATCCGCTGCCGCCGGATCCCCTCGATCTGCTCACCTCCACCTCATGACCGTCCGTACCGCCACCCGAGGAGCCCGCGCGTGATCGAGAAGTCCCTGGTCCTGGTCGGCCACGGCATGGTCGGACAGCGCTTCCTGGAAGCCCTGTTCGAACAGCCCGACGCCGGACAACCACACCGCTGGCGAGTCACCGTACTCGCCGAGGAGCCCCGTCCCGCCTACGACCGAGTGCACCTGACCAGCTGGTTCTCCGGCACGTCGGCAGAAGAACTGACAGTGTGCCCGCCCGGGTTCATCGAACAGCACGGCATCGACCTGCGTCTCGGTGACCCGGCCACCGCGATCGACCGCCGGGCCCGCACCGTCACCACTCGCAGCGGCGTCGAACTGCGCTACGACGCCCTGGTGCTGGCCACCGGCTCCTACCCGTTCGTGCCGCCGGTGCCCGGCCACGACGCCGCAGGCTGTCACGTCTACCGGACCATCGAGGACCTGGAGGCGATCACCGCGAGCGCCCAGCACGCCACGGTCGGCGCGGTGGTCGGCGGCGGCCTGCTCGGTCTGGAAGCAGCCGGAGCGCTGCGGGCCATGGGTCTTGAGACCCATGTGGTGGAGTTCGCGCCCCGGCTCATGGCCCTGCAGGTCGACGACGGCGGCGGAGCAGTGCTCCGGCGCAAGATCGAGGACCTCGGCGTTCACGTGCACACCGGCGCCGGCACACAGCGGATCGACGCCGACGAGAACGGCCGGGCCCGGACCATGGCGCTCTCCGACGGCACCGACCTGGCCGTCGACCTGGTGGTCTTCTCGGCGGGTGTGCGCCCGCGCGACCAGCTCGCCCGCGACTGCGGCCTGCCGGTCGGCGAGCGAGGAGGTATCGCGGTGGACGAGCATTGCCGCACCTCGGACCCGCACATCTGGGCGATCGGCGAGTGTGCCCTCGCCGTCGACGGCCGGGTCTACGGCCTGGTCGCCCCCGGCTACGCGATGGCCGGCACGGTGGCCCGTGAACTCACCGGTACGGGCGCCGAATTCACCGGCGCGGACACCTCCACCAAGCTCAAGCTGCTGGGCGTGGACGTGGCCAGCTTCGGTGACGCATTGGGCACCACCGAGGGCGCCCTGGAGGTGCTGTACGCCAACAGCCGGGCCGGAATCTACAAGAAGCTGGTGGTCAGCGCGGAAGGCCGGCTTCTCGGCGGAGTCCTGGTCGGCGACGCCGAGTCCTATGCCACGCTGCGACCGCTCGCTGTCGGAAAGTCTCAACTGCCCGGTCCTGCAGAGCAGTTGCTCGTGCCAGCCAAGGACGCACGACAGGGCCCACTGGTGCTGCCGGACGAAGCGGTGGTCTGCTCCTGCCACAACGTCAGCAAGGGCGCGGTCCGTGCGGCCGTGTCCGAGCAGGGCATGCGTGCCGTCCCCGAGGTGAAGAACTGCACCAAGGCCGGTACCGGCTGCGGGAGTTGCGTCAAGCTGCTCGGGTCCATCGTGGCCGAGGAATTGGAGGCGGGCGGGATCGAGGTGGCCCGCGGCCTCTGCGAGCACTTCACCCACACCCGCGCCGAGCTTTATGAGATCGTCCGGGTCAAGGGCATCACAGGCTTCTCCCGCCTGCTCGACGAGCACGGCAGCGGCGAGGGCTGCGACATCTGCAAACCGGCCGTGGCCTCGATCCTGGCCGCCCTCGGCAACGGCCACGTGCTGGACGGGGAACAGGCCGCCCTGCAGGACACCAACGACCACTTCCTGGCCAACCTGCAACGCAACGGCTCGTACTCGGTGGTGCCCCGGATCCCGGGTGGCGAGATCACCCCCGACGGCCTGATCACCATCGGCGAGATCGCACGGGACTACGGCCTCTACACCAAAATCACCGGCGGCCAGCGGATCGACCTGTTCGGCGCGACCGTCGACCAGCTGCCGGGCATCTGGCGCCGGCTTGTGGACGCCGGCTTCGAGTCCGGCCATGCCTACGGCAAGGCGCTGCGCACGGTCAAGTCCTGTGTCGGACAGACCTGGTGCCGCTACGGCGTACAGGACTCGGTGGCCCTGGCGATCGAACTGGAGCTGCGCTACCGGGGTCTGCGGGCACCGCACAAGCTCAAGTCCGCGGTCTCCGGCTGCGCCCGGGAGTGCGCGGAGGCGCAGAGCAAGGACTTCGGGGTGATCGCCACCTCGGACGGCTGGAATCTCTACGTTGGCGGCAACGGCGGAATGACGCCGCGTCATGCCGATCTGCTGGCGGCGGACCTGGACCACGACACCCTGATCCGCACCATCGACCGGTTCCTGATGTTCTACATCCGCACCGCCGACCGCCTGGAGCGCACCGCTCCCTGGCTGGACCGCCTGGAGGGCGGACTCGACCACCTGCGCGCGGTCGTCATGGACGACTCGCTGGGCATCTGCGCGGAGCTTGACGAACTGATGGCCCGCCACGTCGAGACCTACGAGGACGAATGGGCGGCCACTCTCGCCGACCCCGAGCGGGTACGCCGCTTTGTCTCCTTCGCCAACGCCCCGGGAACTCCCGACCCCACCGTGCGCTTCGTCCACGAGCGCGACCGGATCCGCCCCGCCCGTCCCGAAGAGGACGGGTTCCCCCTCGCGCCGGCCCTGATCGCCGGCCCTGCCCTGGAGGTACGCACACGATGAGCGAGGCCAATCCGCCCGAGAACGCCGAGCACACGGTGGAGATCGACGACGGCCGGGCATGGACACCGGTCTGCCGGTACCAGGACCTCCTCCCGGGGCGCGGCGTCGCGGTGCTCGTCGGCCCGCAGGACGAGCAGGTTGCGGTCTTCCGCGAGCGCGGTGGCGCGGTGCACGCGCTGGCGAACCGCGACCCGTTCAGCGGCGCCCACGTCATCTCGCGCGGCCTGCTCGGCAGCCGGGGGAGCGTACCGGTGGTGATCTCGCCGATGCTCAAGCAGGCTTTCGACCTGCGCACCGGACGCTGCCTGGACGAGGACCACGCCCCCGACGGCGCCACGGCCCACCTCAGGGTCTGGCCGGTGCGCGTGGTCGCGGCGACGCTTGCGGAGGTGTGCTGATGAGCAGCGTCACCGCGACCGCCGCCGATGCCGGTACCCGCCGGATCAAGGACTGGGATCCCGAGGACGCCGATTTCTGGACCCTGGCGGGCGCCCGGATCGCCCGGCGCAACCTGGTCTACTCGGTGCTCAGCGAGCACATCGGCTTCTCCATCTGGAGCCTGTGGTCGGTGCTGGTGCTCTTCCTCGGTCCGGAGTACCACATCGACGCGGCCGGGAAGTTCATGCTCACCGCCGTGCCCACCGCAGTCGGCTCGGTGCTGCGCATCCCGTACACCTTCGCGGTGGCACGCTTCGGCGGGCGCAACTGGACCGTCTTCAGCGCGCTGCTGCTGCTCGTGCCGACCGTGCTGGCCGGGATCGTGCTGCGGCCGGGCGTCTCCTACGGCACACTGCTCGCGGTGGCCTCCGTGGCCGGGGTGGGCGGCGGCAACTTCGCCTCCTCGATGGCCAACATCAACGCCTTCTACCCGCAGCGCCTCAAGGGGTGGGCCCTGGGGGTGAACGCGGGCGGCGGCAACCTCGGGGTACCGGTGGTGCAGCTGCTCGGCCTGCTGGTGCTGGCCACTGCGGGCGCCGGCCACCCACGCCTGCTGGTGCTGGTCTATCTACCGCTGATCGTACTGGCGGCGCTCGGCGCGGCGCTGCGGATGGACAACCTCGCACGCGCGCGCAACGAACGCGGAGCGATGCGCGAGGTGCTGGGAGACGCGCACAGCTGGGTGATGTCGGTGCTCTACATCGGTACCTTCGGCTCGTTCATCGGCTTCGGCTTCGCCTTCGGTCAGGTCCTCCAGGTGCAGTTCCACGAGCAGTTCGACACCCCGGTGAAAGCGGCCTCCCTCACCTTCCTCGGGCCGCTGCTCGGCTCGCTCTCCCGCCCGCTGGGCGGGCTGCTGGCGGACCGGTTCGGCGGCGCCCAAGTGACCTTCTGGACCTTCGCGGCGATGGCGCTGGGCGCGGGCGTGGTGCTGGAGGCGTCCCGGCAGCACTCGCTGGCGCTCTTCCTGTGCGGGTTCGTCGCCCTCTTCGTGCTCAGCGGGGCGGGCAACGGGTCGACGTACAAGATGATCCCGGCGATCTTCCGGGCCAGGGCGCGGGCCGAAATCGCGGGCGGCACGTCGCCGGCCGAGGCCGAGCGGAGGTCGCGGCGGCAGACCACGGCACTGATCGGGGTGGCCGGGGCGATCGGCGCCTTCGGCGGAGTGCTGGTCAACCTGGCCTTCCGACAGTCCTTCCTGGAGACACACAACGGACAGGCCGCCTATCTGGCGTTCCTCGGGTACTACGGCCTCTGCCTGGTGGTGACCTGGGCTTTCTACCTGCGACGGTCCACGCACCGCCTGCCGGGGGTGTGACCGCACCGCCGCTGCGAACGGCGCGTCCGGCCGACCGGTTTCTCGAACGCCACGATCCGGACCCCGTGCGGACCGTCGACGGCCGTGTCCTCCCCCTGGGACACGGCCGTGTCCTGCGCCCGGTGCCTCCCGTCCACTGAAACGGATGCCGGAAAACCGCCGTCGCGGCCCTGCCGGGATGAGTATCGGGGCCCTTGGTCCTAGGGTGCGAGCCATGGCAGAGAGTGCAGCTCACTGGGGCGCTGCGGGGTGGGATGCTCACTCTGACCCCGGCCCCGGCCCCGGCACCCCCGACCCGCGCCGGTGGCGGGCGCTCGCGGTGTGTCTGATCGCGGGGTTCATGACCCTGCTGGACGTATCCATCGTCAATGTCGCCCTGCCGTCGATCCGGGAAGGGCTCCACACCCCGGAGTCCGACCTGCAATGGGTCCTCTCGGGCTACTCGCTCGCCTTCGGCCTGTTCCTGATCCCCGCGGGACGGCTCGGTGACGCGCGGGGACGCCGCGTGGTGTTCATGGCCGGGCTCGCCCTGTTCACTCTGGCATCAGCAGCCTGCGGAGCCGCTCAGTCCAGCCTCTGGCTGGTGGTCGCCCGTCTGGTGCAGGGCCTTGCCGGAGGCATGATCTCGCCGCAGATCTCCGCGTTGATCCAGCAGATGTTCTCCGGCCAGGAGCGCGGCCGGGCCTTCGGCATGTTCGGCACCGTGGTCGCCATCTCCACCGCTGTCGGCCCGCTCGCCGGTGGCCTGCTGATCCAGGCGGCCGGGGCCGAGGAAGGCTGGCGCTGGGTGTTCTACGTCAATCTGCCGCTCGGCGCCGTCTGCCTTCTGCTTGCCCGGCGCCTGCTCCCGGACACCCCTTCGGCCGGCCGGGTGCGCCTGCGTGACCTCGACCCCCTCGGCGTGCTGCTGCTCGGCACGGGCGTACTGGCTCTGCTGCTGCCCTTCGTGCAGTCGCAGCAGTGGCCCGGCAACCGGAAGTGGCTGCTGATCGCGGTGGCCGTGGCGCTGCTCGTCGTCTTTGTCGGCTGGGAGTCCCGATGCGGCAGACGCGGCACGCAACCGGTCGTCGACCTGTCGCTCTTCCGGGTCCGCTCCTACTGGCTGGGCTGTCTGCTGAGCCTGATGTACTTCGCCGGATTCACCTCGATCTTCTTCATCACCACGCTCTACCTGCAGAGCGGACTGCACTACTCCGCCCTGCAGGCGGGACTCGCCATCACACCCTTTGCACTGGGCGCGGCCGTCGCGGCAAGCCCCGGCGGCCGAATGGTCGGCCGATTCGGGCGCCCCCTCGTCGTGACCGGTCTGACCACGGTGGCCGTGGGGCTGGCGGCCACCGCGCTCGCCGTGCATCTGGTGCCCGGGCGAGGCGCGGGGTGGGCGATGGTGGCCCCACTGCTCCTGGCCGGTCTGGGCAGCGGCCTGGTCATCGCCCCGAACCAGACACTGACCCTCTCCCGAGTGCCGGTGGCCAGGGCGGGGAGCGCCGGCGGAACCCTCCAGACCGGCCAGCGCGTCGGGTCGGCGATCGGGATCGCCGCCGTCGGCTCGATGTTCTTCGCCCAACTGGGCGGCGACGGATGGGCCATCGCCTACCACCACGGGCTCGTCGTCGCGGTCGCCTTCGTCCTGGCCGCTCTGCTCGTCGGGCTGGCAGATGTGCGCGGGGAGCGCCGCAGCAGGAGTCGTACACACCGGTCCGTCCGCAGTCCGTCCGTAGGGAGAACGCCATGAAGGAGAGCGAGATGAGCGCGACCACCGGCGCAGGGGCGAATGGCAACGCGGCGTACGGGCACAAGGCCTTCAAACGGTCCGGGAGCCATTTCGCCGACCGCATCACCGCCGACGGCCGGGACGGCTGGCCCGTCGAGGCCGGCCGCTACCGGCTGGTCGTCAGCCGCGCCTGCCCGTGGGCGAGCCGCTCCCTGGTCTCCCGGCGGCTCCTCGGGCTGGAGAGCGCCCTCTCGCTGGCCGTCGCCGACCCGATCCAGGACGACCGCAGCTGGCGCTTCACCCTGGACGAGGACGGCAGGGACCCGGTGCTCGGCATCCGGTACCTGAGCGAGGCGTACAACGCGCGGGAGCGGGACTACCCCGGCGGGGTCAGCGTGCCCGCGATCGTCGACGTACCGAGCGGCAGGCTCGCCACCAACGACTTCCAGCAGATCACGCTGGACTTCGCGACCGAGTGGACCGCGTTGCACCGGCAGGGCGCCCCCGACCTGTATCCCGAGGCCCTGCGTGACGAGATCGACGAGGTCATGCAGGACATCTACCGCGATGTCAACAACGGCGTGTACCGCGCGGGCTTCGCGGCGCAGCAGTCCGAATACGAGGCCGCCTACCAGGATGTGTTCGGCCGCCTGGACCTGGTGTCCGAGCGTCTCGCGGACCGGCGGTATCTCGTCGGCGACTGCCTCACCGAAGCCGACATCAGGCTGTTCACCACACTGGTGCGCTTTGACGCCGTCTACCACGGACACTTCAAGTGCAACCGTTCGAAGCTGGCCGAGGACCGCGTCCTGTGGGCGTACGCCAGAGACCTGTACCAGACCCCCGGTTTCGGCGACACGGTCGATTTCCACCACATCAAGCAGCACTACTACCGGGTCCACACAGGCATCAACCCCACCGGCATCGTGCCCGTCGGCCCCGATCTGTCGGGCTGGCTGACCCCGCACCACCGGGAAGAGCTGGGCGGACGCCCGTTCGGCGACGGCACCCCGCCCGGTCCGGTGCCGCCCAGGGAGGAAGTCCCGCCGTCGGGGCGTCCCTGAACCCGGCGCCCGTGGTGGCTCCTGCCGAAGCTGGGGGCAGGGCCCTGTCGAGTCGGCAGCGATCACGAGATATCTTGATGTCAAGCAATGTTGCAGACGTGGAGCGGAGCACAGGGTGACTGACTCGACCATCATCTATACACACACCGACGAGGCCCCGGCCCTGGCGACGTATTCGTTCTTGCCCGTGGTCCAGGCCTACGCCTCGACGGCCGGGGTCAATGTCGAGAGCCGTGACATCTCGCTGGCCGGGCGCATCATCGCCAGCTTCCCCGAGCGCCTCCAGGAGAGCCAGCGCATCGACGACGCGCTCGCCGAGCTCGGCGCGCTGGCCAAGACGCCCGAGGCCAACATCATCAAGCTGCCGAACATCTCGGCTTCGATCCCGCAGCTGAAGGCTGCCATTGCCGAGCTGCAGGCACAGGGCTACGCACTTCCGGACTACCCGGACGACCCGCAGACCGATGAGGACAAGGACGTCCGCGCGCGCTACGACAAGGTCAAGGGCAGCGCGGTGAACCCCGTGCTGCGCGAGGGCAACTCCGACCGCCGCGCCCCCGCCTCGGTCAAGAACTACGCCAAGGCGCACCCGCACCGGATGGGCGCCTGGTCGGCCGACTCGAAGACGAACGTCGCCACCATGGGCGTCGACGACTTCCGCTCCACCGAGAAGTCCACGGTCATCGCCGAGGCCGGTTCGCTGCGCATCGAGCTCGCGGGCGACGACGGCAGCACCACCGTTCTGCGTGAGTCGGTGCCGGTGCTCGCGGGCGAGGTCGTCGATGTGGCGGTCATGCGAGTCGCGGCCCTGCGCGAGTTCTTCACCGCGCAGGTCGCCCGCGCCAAGGCCGAAGGCGTGCTGTTCTCCGTCCACCTCAAGGCCACCATGATGAAGGTCTCCGACCCCATCATCTTCGGCCACGTGGTCCGCGCCTTCTTCCCGAACACTTTTGCCAAGTACGGCCAGGTGCTCGCCGCGGCCGGTCTCTCCCCGAACGACGGCCTCGGCGGCATCCTCAAGGGCCTGGACTCGGTGCCGCACGTGGGCGCCGAGATCAAGGCATCCTTCGAGGCCGAGCTCGCCGAAGGCCCCGCGCTGGCCATGGTCGACTCCGACAAGGGCATCACCAACCTGCACGTACCGAGCGATGTCATCGTCGACGCCTCCATGCCGGCCATGATCCGCACCTCCGGTCACATGTGGGGCCCGGACGGCAAGGAGGCCGACACCCTCGCGGTGCTCCCCGACAGCAGCTACGCGGGTGTCTACCAGGTCGTCATCGACGACTGCCGCGCCAACGGCGCCTTCGACCCGTCGACCATGGGCTCGGTGCCGAACGTCGGCCTGATGGCGCAGAAGGCCGAGGAGTACGGCAGCCACGACAAGACCTTCGAGATCCCCACCACCGGTACGGTGCGGGTCGTCGACGGCAGCGGCAATGCCGTGCTGGAGCAGGTCGTGGGCGCGGGCGACATCTTCCGCATGTGCCAGGCCAAGGACCTGCCGATCCAGGACTGGGTAAAGCTCGCCGTCACCCGCGCCCGCGCCACCGGCGTCCCGGCCGTGTTCTGGCTCGACGAGGACCGCGCCCACGACGCGCAGCTGATCGCCAAGGTCAAGACGTACCTCGCCGACCACGACACCGACGGCCTGCAGATCGAGATCATGTCGCCGGTGAAGGCGACCGCGTTCTCGCTGGAGCGCATCCGCCGCGGCGAGGACACCATCTCGGTCACGGGCAATGTGCTGCGTGACTACCTGACCGACCTGTTCCCGATCCTTGAGCTGGGCACGAGCGCGAAGATGCTCTCCATCGTCCCGCTCATGAACGGCGGCGGACTGTTCGAGACCGGTGCCGGCGGCTCCGCGCCCAAGCACGTCCAGCAGCTCGTCAAGGAGAACTACCTCCGCTGGGACAGCCTGGGTGAGTTCTTCGCGCTCGCGGCCAGCTTCGAGCACCTGGCGACGACCACGGGCAACTCGCGTGCCCAGGTCCTCGCCGACACCCTCGACCGCGCGACCGGCACCTTCCTCAACGAGGACAAGTCGCCGAGTCGCAAGCTGGGTGGCATCGACAACCGCGGCAGCCACTTCTACCTGGCCCTCTACTGGGCCCAGGAGCTGGCGCAGCAGACCGACGACGCGCAGCTTGCGCAGGCGTTCGCCGGGCTCGCGAAGACGCTGGGAGAGCAGGAGCAGACCATCATCGACGAGCTGATCGCGGTGCAGGGCTCGCCGGCCGACATCGGCGGTTATTACCAGCCCGACCCGGCCAAGGCCTCGGCCGTCATGCGCCCGTCGGCGACGTTCACGCAGGCCATCGCCGCCATCGGCTGACGCGACAGTCGCGGAAAGGGGCGCATCCCGGAGCCCCCACCCCTCCCGCCCCGGCCGGCACCATGCCCGGCCGGGGCGGTTCCGTGTACCGAGCCGGCACCGAAGCCGCTCGGCCGGGGCCGATGGTTCTCTGCGCAATCGCGTACAAGGAGCCGCTGTGCCGGTAGGTTCGAATGACCCGGATCAACTGCTCCTGGAGGGGGAGAGACCGTGCTGACAGGCAGGAACGCTGTGGTCACCGGAGGGTCGCGGGGCATCGGCCGCGCGATCGTCGAGCGCCTGTGCCGCGACGGGGCCCATGTGGTCTTCAACTACGCCACCAGCGACGACGCGGCCGAAGAGGTCGTCCGCACGGTGCAGGACAACGGCGGCAAGGCCTGGGCCATCCGGCTCGATCTCGCGGACCCGGACGCGCCGGAGCAGTTGATGGAAGCCGCCGAGGCACAGCTGGGCGGCCTGGACATCCTGGTGAACAACGCCGCACTGTGCCTCACCCCGTCCCTCATCGCGGACACCGACCCGGCCGTGTTCGACAAGGTGATGACGGTCAATACCAGAGCGGTCTTCATGACGATCCGCCATGCGGCCCGGCGGATGCGCGACGGCGGTCGCATCGTGAACATCTCCACGGCGAACACCGTGCGGCCGGGCCCAGGCATCTCTGCGTACGCCGCCAGCAAGGGTGCGGTCGAGCAACTCACCACCATTGCCGCCCACGAACTCGGAGCGCGTGGGATCACGGTCAACACCGTCTCGCCCGGCGCGACCGACACCGATCTGCTGCGCGGAACCAACCAGCCGCAGGCGCTCGAGGCAGTCGCCGGCATGACCCCTCTCGGCCGATTGGGCGAACCCTCCGATGTGGCCGATGTGGTTGCCTTCCTGGCCGGCCACGACGGTCGGTGGATCACGGGCCAGAACGTGCGCGCGACGGGCGGGCTGGCCTGAGCGACAGCCGGGTCGCCCGGGACCGGTCACCGATCCGGGCGTTCACCGGATTCGGCGGTAACAGCGTTGGGCCGTACGGGAGTTCGGGCTGCTCCGAGGCGTCCGCCGCCGATGCGGAAGTCCGCACCGGCATCGACCGTGTGCGAGCGGGCCGAGGCCCGGACCCCAGGACGCCCTGACGAGTGAAAGTCACGCGACGGCGGGCGCAGGGCCGCGCATAGTGGCCCCGCGGCTGATTTGCTGCACCTGGAATCTGGCGTGACGCGCGCGGGATCGGCCTGTCGGCCGGCCGGCCGGTGGAGGCGGCGCCCCTGCCGGGTGCTCAGTCCACTCGCGAATGACAATCGAAGGAGCGTCCCAGTGACGACGACGGGCACAACAGGGGCAGCCGAGGAAGAGGAGGCGTACGCGAACGAGCTTCCGGTCCGGGCCAAGGAACCGGGAAACGTCGTCATCAAGTGGCTGACCACCACCGACCACAAGACGATCGGCACGCTGTACCTGGTCACATCGTTCGCCTTCTTCATCGTCGGCGGCGTGCTGGCCCTGGTCATGCGCGCCGAGCTGGCCCGTCCCGGAATCCAGATCGTCTCGCCCGAGCAGTTCAACCAGGCGTTCACGATCCACGGCACGATCATGCTGCTGATGTTCGCGACGCCGCTCTTCGCCGGATTCACGAACTGGATCATGCCGCTGCAGATCGGCGCGCCCGATGTGGCGTTCCCGCGGCTGAACATGTTCGCGTACTGGCTGTACCTCTTCGGCTCGATCATCGTGGTGGCCGGCTTCCTCACCCCGAGCGGCGCGGCCGACTTCGGCTGGTTCGCCTATTCCCCGCTGACCGACGCGGTCCGCTCGCCGGGCATCGGCAGCGACATGTGGATCATGGGTCTGGCCTTCTCCGGCTTCGGTACGATCCTCGGTTCGGTCAACTTCATCACCACGATCATCTGCCTGCGCGCCCCCGGCATGACGATGTTCCGCATGCCGATCTTCGTCTGGAACGTCCTGCTGACCGCTGTGCTGGTCCTGCTGGCCTTCCCGGTCCTCGCGGCGGCCCTGCTGGTGCTGGAGGCGGACCGCAAGTTCGGTGCGCACGTCTTCGACGCGGCCAATGGCGGCGCGCTGCTCTGGCAGCACCTCTTCTGGTTCTTCGGCCACCCGGAGGTGTACATCATCGCGCTGCCGTTCTTCGGGATCGTCACTGAGATCATTCCGGTCTTCAGCCGAAAACCGATCTTCGGCTACAT
Organism: Streptomyces sp. NBC_01224; assembly: GCF_036002945.1. Lineage (NCBI taxonomy): Bacteria > Bacillati > Actinomycetota > Actinomycetes > Kitasatosporales > Streptomycetaceae > Streptomyces > Streptomyces sp. NBC_01224. The sequence goes on from NZ_CP108529.1 coordinate 8,584,036, forward strand.
CGGTCTGATCAGCGCGACGATCGCGATCGCCGGCCTCTCGGCGACTGTGTGGGCGCACCACATGTACGTCACCGGCGGTGTGCTGTTGCCGTTCTTCTCGTTCATGACATTCCTCATCGCGGTACCGACCGGTGTGAAGTTCTTCAACTGGATCGGCACGATGTGGAAGGGATCGCTGTCCTTCGAGACGCCGATGCTCTGGTCGATCGGCTTCCTGGTCACCTTCCTCTTCGGTGGTCTGACCGGTGTGATCCTGGCGTCGCCTCCATTGGACTTCCACGTCTCGGACTCGTACTTCGTCGTCGCGCACTTCCATTACGTCGTCTTCGGCACCGTGGTCTTCGCGATGTTCGCCGGATTCCACTTCTGGTGGCCGAAGTTCACCGGCAAGATGCTGGACGAACGGCTCGGCAAGATCACCTTCTGGACGCTGTTCGTGGGTTTCCACGGCACGTTCCTGGTCCAGCACTGGCTGGGTGCCGAGGGCATGCCGCGTCGTTACGCGGACTACCTCGCCGTCGACGGTTTCACCGCGCTCAACACGATCTCGACGATCTCCTCGTTCCTGCTCGGCCTGTCGATGCTGCCGTTCCTCTACAACGTGTGGAAGACCGCGAAGTACGGCAAGAACGTAGGGGTCGACGACCCGTGGGGCTACGGCCGTTCGCTGGAGTGGGCGACCTCCTGCCCGCCGCCGCGGCACAACTTCCACACGATGCCGCGGATCCGTTCCGAATCCCCGGCGTTCGACCTGCACCACCCCTCTGTGCGCTCCCTCGACGAAGACCTCAACCGTCCCGGCGCCGGGTCGACGTGGACCCCGGGGGACAGGCAGGCGTGAGCACGGCGACCCAGGGAGAGGAGGAGCGAGTGGACCCCGACAAGGACAGTGCCCGCGGTCTGGCGCAGCTGGAGGGCTATCTGCTGTGGAACGCCGAGGTCGAGGAGGCGCGACGACAGGCCGGCCGCTTCACCGACGAGCTGCCCTGGCTCACCACGGCACAACGCGAGGACGTGGAACGGGTGTACACCGCGGACCGCCTCGCCACGTCGCGGGCCGTGCTCTGCCGTATCTCCGCCCGCGCCACCGGGCTGCGCGGCGAATACGAGGCGCGCTACCGCAGGCTCAAGGCACGTTGCGTGGCCGCCGGTGTCGTGCTTGTGGGTGCGGTCGGCGGCACCTGCACGGCCGTCACCCTACTGGCCCGCTGACCCGGTGGTGTCGTCCGTCCGCCCTCCCCAGCAGGCGAAGTCGGATGCGGCTCGTAAAGATGTGACCTGACGGGCGCGTGCGACGGGGCAGGCGAACGGAACGACCGTGCAGGCCCGAGAAGGGACGAACACTGTGGCACGACCCAGGATTCTCGTTGTCGGCGCCGGATTCGCCGGGGTGGAGTGCGTACGCCGTCTGGAGCGCGGGCTGATCCCGGGCGAAGCTGAGATCGCGCTCGTCGCCCCGTTCTCGTACCAGCTCTACCTGCCCCTGCTGCCGCAGGTGGCGGCAGGTGTGCTCACCCCGCAGTCGGTCGCGGTGTCGCTGCGCCGCAGTCGCAAGCACCGCACCCGGATCATCCCGGGCGGGGCCATCGGAGTGGACCCCAAAGCGAAGATCTGCGTCGTCCGCAAGATCACCGACGAGGTCGTCTACGAGCCCTACGACTACATCGTGCTCAGCCCCGGGAGCGTCACCCGTACCTTCGATATCCCCGGCCTGCTCGACAACGCCCGGGGTATGAAGACGCTGGCCGAGGCGGCGTACGTGCGTGACCACGTGATCGCTCAGCTCGATCTCGCCGACGCCAGCCACGACGAGAACGAGCGGGCTTCGCGCCTGCAGTTCGTGGTGGTCGGCGGCGGTTACGCGGGCACCGAGACGGCTGCCTGTCTGCAGCGCCTCACCACCAACGCGGTCAGGCACTACCCACGGCTCGACCCGAAGCTGATCAAGTGGCATCTCATCGACATCGCCCCGAAGTTGATGCCCGAACTGGGGGACAAGCTCGGCCGGAGCGCCCTGGAGGTGCTGCGCGCACGTGGCATCGAGGTGTCGCTCGGAGTCTCGGTCGCCGAGGCCGGGCGGGAGAAGGTGACCTTCACCGATGGCCGGGTGGTGCCCTGCCGCACACTGATCTGGACGGCGGGAGTCACCGCGAGTCCGCTGGTCGCCACATTCGACGCGGAGACCGTACGCGGCCGGCTGGCGGTGACGCCCGAGATGAGGCTGCCCGGCTTCGACGGAGTCTTCGCGCTCGGCGACGCCGCGGCCGTACCGGACCTGAGCAAGGGCGACGGGGCGGTCTGCCCTCCCACCGCGCAACACGCCATGCGCCAGGGCCGCAGGCTCGCCGACAACCTCATCGCCACGCTGCGGCACCAGCCGTTGAAGCCGTACGTCCACAAGGATCTCGGTCTTGTCGTGGACCTCGGTGGCAAGGACGCGGTCTCCAAGCCGATCGGCATCGAAATGCACGGAATCATCGCGCAGGCCGTCGCCCGTGGCTACCATTGGTCCGCGCTGCGGACCAATGTGGCCAAGGCGCGGGTCATGACCAATTGGATGCTCAACGCCATCGCGGGCGACGACTTCGTACGCACCGGCTTCCAGTCCCGGAACCCGGCCAAGCTGCGCGACTTCGAGTACACGGACTCCTACCTCACACCGGCGCAGGTCCGCGAGCACACCGCCTCGCTGCACACCGGCACCTGACCCCGTATCCGGCAGGCCACGGCCCGCAGCCGGGGCCGGTGCTCCTCGAAGCGGGCCGCCACAAGTTCCGGTTCGTCCATCGGTCACATTCCTTTTGTCGCGACGTGTCAGGGGAGTGACCCACGAAACCGATGCCGTTGTGACCGATGCCGGGCAGCGACACGCCTCCGGTTCGCCCCGGGCATCCGAGGTGGTGGGGCAGGGGCCGTTGTCGCGGAGGCCCCTGCCCCACACCTGCGGGCCGGTCGAATCAGCTGTTGCTCTCGTGCCCGGCCGTCAGCCCCGGGTCCCGTTCCACCACCGGGTCCAGGATGTCGTCGATGCCCTTCAGCAGCTCCGCGTCGAGTGTCACACCCGCCGCCCCGGCGTTCTCCGTCACCTGCTCGGGCCGGGAGGCGCCGATGATCGCGGCGGAGACATTGGAGTTCTGTAGCACCCAGGCGACCGCGAGCTGGGCAAGACTCAGGCCGGCCTGGTCGGCGAGCGGCCGCAGCCGCTGGACACGCTCCAGCACGTCGTCACGGAGCCAGCCGGCGACCATGCTTGCGCCTCCCTTGTCGTCCGTCGCCCGAGAGCCGGCCGGGAGCGGCGCACCGGGCTTGTACTTGCCCGTGAGGGCGCCCTGAGCGATCGGTGACCAGACGATCTGACCGATGCCCAACTCCTCGGAAGCGGGCACTACTTCGCTTTCGATGACCCGCCACAGGGCCGAGTACTGCGGCTGGTTGGAGATCAGCGGCACCTGCAGTTCGCGGGCCAGCCCATGTGCGGCGTGGAGCTGGTCGGCCGTCCATTCCGAAACGCCGATGTAGAGGGCCTTGCCGGAGCGGACGACGTCGGCGAACGCCTCCATGGTCTCTTCCAGCGGGGTCGAGTGATCGTAGCGGTGCGCCTGGTACAGGTCGACGTAATCCGTCTGCAGGCGGCGCAGCGAGTTGTCGATGGACTCCATGATGTGCTTGCGGCCGAGCCCCCGGTCGTTGTGCCCGGGACCGGTCGGGAAGTAGACCTTGGTGAACACCTCGAGTCCCTCGCGGCGCTCGTTCTTGAGCGCCCGGCCCAGGACGGCTTCGGCCCGCGTCTCGGCATAGACGTCCGCCGTGTCGAAGGTGGTGATCCCGGCGTCGAGGGCGGCGCGGATACAGGCGATCGCTGCGTCCTCCTCCACCTGGGAACCGTGGGTGAGCCAATTTCCGTAGGCGATCTCACTGATGGTCAGACCGCTGCGGCCGAGTCGGCGGAATTCCATGTGCCTGCTCTCCCTGTGCTCGTGAGGGACGGATCGTGCAAGGGCGGTCCATGCTATTGCCCCGTCCGGCGCGGCTCGGGCAGGCTCAGGTATCCGGGAGGGTGCGGTGGACCGTACGGAGGAAAGCCGCGTTGTCCGGAGTGTGCCGGATTCGGTCCAGCAGTGTTTCGAGTGCCGTCTGCGGGTCCCTGGAGTGCAGCGCGCGGCGCAGTCCGCGTACCACCCGCAACTCGGCTTCCGGAACAAGGAGTTCATCGCGCCGGGTGCCGGAAGCCTGAATGTTCACGGCCGGGTAGGTGCGCCTGTCCGCCAGCGTGCGATCGAGCCGGAGTTCCATGTTGCCGGTGCTCTTCAGATCTTCGAAGAAGTAGTCGTCGGCGCGGGAGCCGGTCTCCACCAGCGCGGTGGCCAGGATGGTGAGGGAGCCGCCCTCCTCGGTGAGTCGTGCGGCACCGAAGAGCCGTTTGGGGCCGAGCAGGGCAGCCGCGTCGACGCCGCCGCTCAGGGTGCGTCCGCCCGCGGCTGACGCGTTGTTGTGGGCGCGGCACAGCCTGGTGAGGGAGTCCAGCAGGATGACGACGTCCTGGCCCTGTTCGACCAGACGCTTGGCGCGTTCGACCGCGAGTTCGGCGAGCGCGATGTGCTCCTTCGCGGGTCGGTCGAACGTCGAGGCGAGTACCTCGCCCCGTACGGACCGGCACATGTCCGTGACCTCCTCCGGGCGTTCGTCGAGCAGCACCACCATCAGATGGCACTCGGGGTGGTTGGCGGCGACGGCTGCCGCGACCTGCTGCAGCAGCACGGTTTTGCCGGTCCTGGGCGGCGCGACGATCAGTCCGCGCTGCCCCTTGGCGATCGGGGAGACCAGGTCGACGAGGCGCATGGCCGGACTGCCGGACGGTGTTTCCAGGCGCAGCCGATGCCAGGGGTGGAGCGGGGTGAGATCGCGGAAGTGGGGCCGACCGCGCAGCGCCTGCGGAGAGCGGCCGTTGACTCGTCCGACCCCGGACAGGGTGCGGGGCCGGTCGCAGGAGCCTTCGACGACATCGCCCTTGCGCAGGCCGTGGCGGCGGATCAGGGCGGCGGAGACCTGTACGTCGCCGGGGGAGGGGTGGCCGCCACGGACGCGCAGTGCGCCGTGCCCCTGGTGCGTGATGTCGAGGAAACCGGCGGCCTCGGTGGGCAATTCCTGCTGAGCGACGGGGTGTTCGAGGGTGCTGGTCATGCGGGTGGTCCTTTCGCGGACATGGCGAATGAAGGGGCCCGGTCGGCATGGGGCGGAAGAGATCACGCCCCGGGCAACGGGCAGGAAAGCCCGGACGGGGAAAGTCCGTACCGGACGGGAAGAAGTGCTGCGGGAAAGCTGGATCACCGGTCAGGAAAGGACGGGCGCAGCAGCTCTACGAGAGCGAATCGGCACCGGCGCCTCGATTCGAGGCGTACACATGTACCAAACGCACCCTACCACGGCGCGCGCACCGGGCCGGCGGCGACGGCTGCGATATCCGGTTGCCGCGGCGCTCGCGGAGTGATGTGGTTCTCCGGGCTGCACGCCCGCCCACCCGTCCTGACCGGCGCCCTCGGCGCGGAGGAGTCATCTTGTCGATACGCATCACAGCACTGACCGACCCCGACCGTGCCGGCGCGAGCCACCGGCTGGCGTGGCTGGCGTCCGACCCCGTGGGCAGCCCCGTCGGCTCGGCCTTCCTGCGCGTCTTCACCCGTGAGGGCCAGGACCATCTCGCCGAACTGGAACTCCACGTCCACCCGGCGGAGCGCCGCAACGGCATCGGCTCACAACTGTTGGACGCGGTCGTCGTCGCTGCCCGCGAGGAGGGTCGACGCAGCGTCATCACACAGGTCGAGGCCGGTTCCTCCGGCGATCATTTTCTGCGGGCCAAGGGGCTGCGCAAGGTCCTCACCCTGACGTACGCCCGCCTACCGCTGGCGAAGGCCGACACCGGAGCTCTCCGCAGGATCGTCGGACAGCCGCATCCGGGCTACCGGCTGGTGTCCTGGGACGGCACCGTCCCGCACGACCTTGCGCCGACGTTTGCCGCGTCGCGCCGCGCCATGGACGACATGCCCATGGACGACACCGACTACGGCACGGTCGTCTGGGACGTGGACCGGGTCCGGGCCGCCGCGGCCGCCGTCGCGGCACGCGGCGAGCTGCTCCACACCGTTGCCGCCGTCGACGAGTCCGACTCCACGATCGCGGGCTTCACCGAACTGGTCTTCCCGGGCGACGGAAAGGGCGACGGCCAGCACTACGGCACCGGAGTCCTCCCCGAACACCGGGGGCACGGCCTCGCACGGTGGATGAAGGCGCAGTCCATCCTGCAGGCCCGCGAACGCCACCCGGGCCTCGACGGGCTGCTGGCGGACACCGCAGACAGCAACACGTACATGCGGAGTGTCAATGACGCGCTCGGCTACGAGCCGACGCACAAGTCGGTCGAGTACCAGCTCGATCTCTAGCTCCTGTCGTCGAACTGCCGTCGTCGCGCGCAGGGCGGCCGCGCGACATCCGGTCTCGCGTCGCCGGTCACCCCCCAGGGGCACCGCCCTCCGCCGCCGGGGTCGTGCCCCGGAACGCCCCCAGGATCTGCTCGGCCGCCAGTGTGGCCGTCAACTCGCCGTCCCGTACCCGTTGTTCGAGCGCCGGAGTGAGCGCGCGCACCTCCGGATGGCCGCGCAGGCTCTCCAGCAGCTCGTCCCGCACCATCGTCCAGGTCCAGTCGACCTGCTGGTCACGTCGTTTCGCGGCGAGCCGGCCGGTCGATTCGAGCAGCACACGGTGCTGCTCCAGCCGCTCCCACAGCGTCTCGAGACCGGTCGACTCCCGGGCGCTGCAGGTGAGTACCGGAGGCGTCCAGGCCGCGTCGACCGGGTGCATCAGCCGCAGTGCGCCCGCCAGTTCGCGCGCGGCCGCTCGTGCGTCACGCTCGTGCGGGCCGTCCGCCTTGTTGACCGCGATGGCGTCCGCCAGCTCCAGGACGCCCTTCTTGATGCCCTGGAGCTGATCGCCCGTACGGGCCAGGGTCAGCAGCAGAAACGTGTCGACCATATTGGCCACCGCCGTCTCCGACTGACCGACGCCGACCGTCTCCACCAGCACAACGTCGTACCCCGCGGCCTCCATCACCACGATGGACTCCCGGGTCGCCTTGGCCACCCCGCCGAGCGTCCCGGCGGTCGGAGAAGGACGTACGAACGCCGCGGGGTCCACCGCGAGCTGCTCCATCCTGGTCTTGTCGCCCAGGATGGAGCCGCCGGTACGGCTGGAGGAGGGATCGACGGCCAGCACCGCGACCCGGTGAGCGAGCCCGGTGAGCATCGTGCCGAGCGCGTCGATGAACGTGGACTTCCCGACCCCCGGCACGCCGCTGATCCCGATGCGCCGGGCGTTCCCCGAGTGCGGCAGCAGCTCGCGCAGCAACTGCTGGGCCAGCGCCCGGTGATCGGGGCGGGTGGACTCGACGAGAGTGATCGCGCGCGCGATGTACGCCCGCTTCCCGTCGAGCACCCCCTTCACATAGCTGTCGATGTCGATCTTCGGAGGCATCGGGTCAGCGGCTCACAGCTCGTGGCCGAGCGCGGCACCGAGCCGCGTCACCAGGTCGTACGCGGCATCCGGAATCACGGTGCCGGGCGGGAACACCGCCGTCGCCCCCGCCTCGTGCAACGCCTCGACGTCCTGCGGCGGAATCACCCCGCCCACCACGATCATGATGTCGTCGCGGCCCTCGGCTGCCAGTTCCTCGCGGAGCGCCGGTACGAGGGTGAGGTGCCCGGCGGCCAGCGAGGAGACGCCCACGACGTGCACGTCCGCCTCCACCGCCTGCCGCGCCACCTCGGCCGGCGTCTGGAACAGCGGGCCGACGTCGACGTCGAAGCCCAGGTCGGCAAAGGCCGTCGAGATCACCTTCTGGCCGCGATCGTGGCCGTCCTGCCCCATCTTGGCGACCAGGATGCGCGGACGGCGCCCCTCGGCCTCCTCGAACTGGTCCACCAGCGCCCGGGTCCGGTCCACGGAAGGGGATTCACCTGCCTCGTTGCGGTACACACCGGAGATCGTACGGATCTGGCCCGCATGCCTCCCGTACACCTTCTCCAGGGCGTCCGAGATCTCGCCCACGGTCGCCATCGCGCGTGCCGCGTCGACGGCGAGCGCCAGCAGATTGCCTTCGAGACCGGGGCCGGGGGCCCGCTCGGCCGCCGCCGTCAGCGCCCGCAGCGCGGCCTGGCACGCGGACTCGTCGCGCTCCTCGCGCAGCCGGCGCAGCTTCTCGATCTGCTGGGTGCGCACCGAGGAATTGTCGACCTTGAGCACATCGATCTGCTCGTCGGTCTCCACCCGGTACTTGTTGACCCCGATCACCGGCTGGCGCCCGGAGTCGATGCGCGCCTGGGTACGGGCCGCGGCCTCCTCGACCCTGAGCTTCGGGATGCCCGCGTCGATGGCCTGCGCCATGCCGCCCGCCGCCTCGACCTCCTGGATGTGCTGCCAGGCCCGGCGCGCCAGGTCGTACGTCAGCCGCTCCACGTACGCGCTGCCGCCCCACGGGTCGATGACCCGGCCGGTGCCCGACTCCTGCTGGAGCAGCAGTTGGGTGTTCCGGGCGATCCGCGCCGAGAAGTCCGTGGGCAGGGCGAGGGCCTCGTCGAGCGCGTTGGTGTGCAGCGACTGGGTGTGCCCCTGGGTCGCGGCCATCGCCTCCACGCAGGTCCGCGTGACGTTGTTGAACACGTCCTGCGCGGTCAGCGACCACCCCGACGTCTGTGAATGGGTACGCAGGGACAGCGACTTGGCGTTCTTCGGCTCGAACTCCTTGACCAGCTTGGACCAGAGCAGCCGGGCCGCCCGCAACTTCGCGATTTCCATGAAGAAGTTCATGCCGATCGCCCAGAAGAACGACAGCCGCGGTGCGAACGCGTCCACGTCAAGACCGGCGTCCCGCCCGGCCCGCAGGTACTCCACCCCGTCCGCGAGGGTGTACGCCAGCTCCAGATCGGCTGTCGCACCCGCCTCCTGGATGTGATAGCCGGAGATGGAGATCGAGTTGTAGCGCGGCATCTTCTGCGAGGTGTACGCGAAGATGTCGGAGATGATCCGCATCGAGGGCTTCGGCGGATAGATGTACGTGTTGCGGACCATGAACTCCTTCAGAATGTCGTTCTGAATGGTCCCGGCCAGCTTTTCTGGTCCGACGCCCTGTTCCTCGGCGGCCACGATGTACAGCGCGAGTACGGGAAGCACCGCGCCGTTCATCGTCATGGAAACCGACATCCTGTCCAGCGGAATGCCGTCGAAGAGCTGACGCATGTCGTAGATCGAGTCGATCGCCACGCCGGCCATGCCGACGTCGCCGGTCACCCGCGGGTGGTCGCTGTCGTAGCCGCGGTGGGTCGGCAGGTCGAAGGCGACGGAGAGGCCCTTCTGTCCGGCCGCGAGGTTGCGGCGGTAGAAGGCGTTGGACTCCTCGGCGGTGGAGAACCCTGCGTACTGCCGGATCGTCCAGGGCTGGTTGACGTACATCGTCGGATAAGGGCCCCGCAGATACGGGGCCATGCCCGGATATGTACCGAGGAAGTCGAGCCCCTCCAGGTCGCGCCCGGTGTACAGCGGCTTGACCGTGATGCCTTCCGGGGTCTCCCACAGCAGGTCGCCGTCGGAACTGCCGGCGGACTCCTTCACCGAGGCGCGCCACTGGTCCTCGGACACCTCGGCGGCGCCGCCGGGTCCGAGCTCGATGTCGGAGAAGTCAGGGATACGCATTACGCCACACCCATACGGTCGAGAAGGGAAGAGAGCACGGCCACCACATCGGAGCCCGCGAAGACGTACTCGTCGACACCGGTGTACTCGCCGGGTCCGCCCGCGAGGAACACTCGCTGGGCGCCGGCCGAGCCCAGCGCCTCGGCGACCGCCCCGGCCTGCTCGGCGTAGAGCGTGTCGCTGGAGCAGAGGCACGCCACGGTGGCTCCGCCGGCCCTGAATGCGTCGGCGGCCGTTGCCGCGTCTACCGAGACCGGGTCGTGGACCGGTTCGATCCCGCCGGCCTGGAACAGGTTCGAGGCGAACGACGCCCGCGCGGTGTGGGCCGCGGCCGGTCCGAGCGCGGCGAGGAACACCCGGGGCCGTTGCCCTGTCGCCGCGAGATGGGCGTCCGACCGGGCGCGCAGCACCTCGAAAGCCTCGTCACGACGGACCCTGGGCAGACCGCCCGATCCCATGGCGGGCACCTCGACGGGGGCCGCCTCGCGCTCCACCGCGCGCTCCGCCAGCTGCGGGAACTCACTGACCCCGGTGACCGGCTCCTTGCGTCGCGCCAGATCCTTGCTGCGTGCTGCCCAGGTGGCCGCGAGACGCGCGCCGATCATTCCCGAGCGCAAGGCGGCCTCCTGACCGCCCGACCGCTCGATCTCCTGGAAGAACGCCCAGGCGGCGTCGGCGAGTTCGGCGGTGAGCCGCTCCACGTACCAGGAGCCGCCAGCCGGGTCGATCACCCGGGCCAGATGCGACTCCTCCAGCAGGATCGTCGACGTATTGCGGGCGATGCGCCGGGCGAACGCGTCCGGCAGCCCCAGCGCGTGATCGAACGGCAGCACGGTGACGGAGTCGGCCCCGCCGACACCCGCGCCCAGACATGCCAGCGTCGTCCGCAGCATGTTCACCCAGGGATCGCGCCGCGTCATCATCACCGAGGACGTCACCGCGTGCTGGCGCTGCGCCCCGGCGTCGGCGGCCCCGCACACCTCGGCCACCCGGGCCCACAGCCGTCGAGCGGCCCGCAGCTTGGCGATGGTCAGGAACTGATCGGCCGTCGCTGCGTACCGGAACTCCATCTGCGCGCAGGCCTCTTCGACACAGAGCCCGGCCTCCGTCAGCGCCCGCAGATAGGCGACACCTGTCGCCAGCGAAGCGCCCAGCTCCTCGGCCGCCGAGCCGCCGGCCTCGTGGTACGGCAGGGCGTCGACGGTCAGGGCCCGCAATCCGGGATACTCCTGCGCGCACCGCTGTGCCCAGTGGACCGCCGCCGTCAGGGCGGGTTCGGCGCCGCTGCGGGCGGCCTGCCCGAGCGGGTCGGCGCCGAGGTTGCCGCGTGCGGTCCGCGCACCGACGCCCCGCTCCGCGTAGAGCCGCAGCAACTCCGTCGCCGCAGCGTCGAATTCGCCTCCGGCGTCCAGCACCACGGGAGCCAGATCGAGATATACGCCGTCCAGCGCCCCCGCCAGGGCGGACACCGGAACGCCGCCGGTACCGCCCACGGTCAGCCACAGCGAGGTGACACCGTTCTCCAGATCGGCGAGCACCGCCTCGTTGAGACGCGCAGGATCAGACAGGGTGTGCCGCTGTCGTACGTCCCACCCGCCCGCCGCGTTGCCCTCGGCCTTGCCGCCGCGGGTGAAGGGGGCGAAGCCCGGATATCCGGCATCGGGCGCGCTGTCGCGCGAGGTGTAGAGGGGGCGGGTGATGAGCCCGTCCTCCACCGTGGTGGACAGTGCTTCCTCGGCGGCCGAACCCGCGACATCCTTGCCCGATTTGCGCAGCACGCCTTCGACAAGGCTTTGCCACTGCTCATGGGCGGGGTGAGGGAATTCGGCGGCCAACGAAAGCCCGTCGGCAGGCAGGACCGTCATGCCCAGATGCTAGGTCAGGTCTCAGACGAGCAGCAGGGGCTCAGTCTGTGACCTTGCCCTCTCCGAGCGCACTTGATCCTTCACACACCGTCGCGTACCCGGCGTGGCTCCGGTGATTTGGCGCTTCCTCCAATGCACCTGGTATTTGCTCCATAGATCGGCTGTACGGATTGCAGTTGCGAGATCAATCCGAATATCTTGTCGCACATGCAGTCCTACACAATCGGGCAGGCGGCGCGTCTGCTGGGGGTCAGCCCCGATACGGCCCGTCGCTGGGCGGACGCCGGAAGGGTCGCGACCCACCGTGACGAAGGCGGCCGCAGGCTCATCGACGGCCGTGATCTGGCCGCGTTCTCCATCGAGATCGGCCAGGGCGGGGGAGGCGAGGACGAGAGCTCGTACACGTCGGCCCGCAACGCCTTCCCGGGCATCGTCACCGGAGTGAAGCTCGGCGATGTCGCGGCCCAGGTCGAGATCCAGGCAGGCCCGCACCGGCTGGTGTCGCTGCTCACCCGGGAGGCCGTCGAGGAACTCGGCCTGGAGGTCGGCATGCAGGCCACCGCTCGTGTGAAGTCCACCAACGTGCACATCGACCGCGTCTGATCGCGCATCACCTGCGACGCACATCAACTTCAAGGAGCCCCCCGTCAACATGACGACCACCTTCACCAGGCGTCGCACCGCTGCCGCGATCGCGACCGCCGCCCTGCTGTTCCCGCTCGCCGCCTGCGGGAGCGGCGACGACAACAAGAAGGACTCCGCCGGAAAGTCCGCGGCGTCGTCCGGCGCCCCCGAGGGCCGGCTGACGGTGCTGGCCGCGGCCTCGCTCACCGATGTGTTCAAGACCGCGGGCGCCGCGTACGAGAAGGAACACCCGGGTACGAAGGTGACGTTCTCCTTCGCCGGGTCCCAGGAACTCGCCGCCCAGGTCAAGCAGGGCGCACCCGCTGACGCCCTGGTCACCGCGGACACCAAGACGATGGACGGGCTGAAGTCCGACACCGGTACCCCCACCGTCATCGCCAAGAACCGCCTCGTCATCGCCACCGGGGAGGGCAACCCGGAGAAGATCGCGAACCTGAAGGACCTGACCGACCCCAAGCTCAAGGTGGTCCTGGCCGCACCCGAGGTTCCGGTCGGCCGCTACAGCAAGCAGGTCCTCGACGCCCAGAAGCTCACCGTCAAGCCGGTGTCCCAGGAGCCCAACGTCCGCGCCGTCCTCAGCAAGGTCGAGCTGGGCGAGGCCGATGCGGGCATCGTCTACAAGACCGATGCCGCCACGGCCACCGACAAGGTCGACGCCGTCGACATCCCCGACGCGCAGAACGCCGTCGCGTCCTACCCGGCGGCTACGCTGCGGCAGTCCAAGAACGCCGAGGCCGCCACGGCGTTCGTGAAGTGGCTGAGTACCCCCGAGGCGCAGAAGATCCTGCAGGCCGCAGGCTTCCAGCAGCCGTAGTCGGCACGCCGTACGCACCGCAGGGGCCGCCCGGGCCGGGGAACCGGGGCAGCCCCTGCGGCTGAGCCAGTCCTGCACCTACCGACCGATCCCGGGAACCTCCGATGAAAGCCCTCCGCAGCCGTGTGCCCGGCGCGCGCACCCCTGTCGCCCTCGCGCTCCCCGCGCTGCTCGCCATCGCGTTCCTGTTGATGCCGTTGATCGGCATCCTGGCCCGTACCTCCTGGGCCGACCTGGGCATTCATCTGACCAGCCCCGGTGTCACGCAGGCGCTCAGGCTGTCCCTGCTCGTCTCGTTCTGGGCGCTGGGCCTCTCGCTCCTGCTCGGGGTGCCCCTGGCCTGGCTGCTGGCCCGGGTCGACTTCCCCGGCAAGGCGCTCGTCCGCTCGCTGGTCCTTTTGCCGATGGTGCTGCCGCCCACCGTCGGAGGCGTGGCACTGCTCCTCGGCTTCGGCCGCCGGGGTCTGCTCGGACCGTGGCTGGAGAACACCTTCGGGATCACGCTGCCGTTCCACACCTCGGGCGCGGTGGTCGCGGCGACCTTCGTCGCGATGCCGTTCCTCGTCATCAGCCTCGAAGGAGCACTGGCCGGTCTGCGCCCTTCGTACGAAGAGACCGCCGCCTCGCTGGGGGCCTCACCGGCCCGGGTGTTCTTCACGGTCACCCTTCCGATGGTCGCCCCCGGTCTCGCCGCCGGTGCCGCACTCACCTGGGCACGGGCGCTCGGCGAGTTCGGTGCGACCATCACCTTCGCGGGCAACCTGCCGGGCACCACCCAGACACTGCCCCTCCAGGTCTACCTGTTGCTCCAGGACTCCCCGGAGGCCGCCACATCGGTATCGCTCCTCCTGCTCGCCATAGCCATGGCCGTACTCGTCGCTCTGCGCGGGCGCTGGACCGGAGCGCCGCGCGACCGCTCACGCGGCCCCGAGCCCGCGGCCGACGACGTGGACGGCAGGGGCGATACGGACACAGCAGGCGCTCAGGCCGCCCGACGGAGCGACGAAATGCCTCCGGTTCCGCAGGAACGCCGGTCGCTGCACGCCGAGGTCACCGGCTTCAACCGGCTGACCCTCGACGCGGCGCCCGGCACCACGATCGCCGTCGTCGGACCCAACGGCGCGGGCAAGACGACCCTCCTGCGCGCCCTTCTCGGTCTGACCCCGCGCGCCCGGGCCCGGCTGCGCCTCGGCGAAACCGACGTCACCGAGTTGCCCCCGCACCGCCGCCAGGTGGCCTGGGTGCCGCAGAACGGTGCGCTCTTCCCGCATCTGAGCGCACTGACGAACACGGCGTACGGGCTCCGCGCCCACGGCGTTCCCCGGGCCGAGGCCCGCCGCGAGGCGCAGCAGTGGCTCGACCGGCTGGGCGTCGGCCGCCTCGCCCACCGCAGGCCCGGCCAGCTCTCCGGCGGCCAGGCCCAGCGCGTGGCCCTGGCCCGGGCGCTCGCCGCCCGCCCCTGGCTGCTGCTGCTCGACGAGCCGCTCGCCGCGCTCGACCAGACCACCCGCGCCCACGTCCGGCACACCCTGCGCACCCATCTCGCCGGGTTCGGCGGAGTCTGTCTGATCGTCACCCACGACCCCGTCGAAGCGGTTTCACTGGCCGACCGGGTACTCGTACTCGACGAGGGCCGCACCCTCCAGTACGCGGCGCCTGCCGAGGTGACCCGGCATCCGCGCTCGCCGTGGGTCGCCCGGATGCTCGGCCGCAACGCCTGGCCCGGGACCGCTGCCCCCGACGGCACCCTCGCCCTCGCCGGCGGCGGCCGCCTGGTCGTCGCGGACTCCCTCACCGAGGGGACGGCAGCCCTTGCGATCATCGCGCCGGAAGCGGTCGCCGTGCACCACGACAGGCCCGGGGGAAGCCCCCGCAACGTCTGGTCCGGAACGGTTCGCGAGCTCACCGCCGTGGGTAGCCGGCTCCGGGTGGTGATCGTCTCCGACGAGGCTCCGGACCTGGTTGCCGAGATCACCCCCGAGGCGGCGACCGAGCTGGCTCTCAGCGAGGGGACGGCCGTCTGGACCAGCGTGAAGGCAACCGAGGTCACCGTCGTCACCCTGTGACGGAATCACCCTTGTATCCACCGGTTGCAGGTGATTAGCAGCACCAGCAGGCGAAGTTCGCCGCACGCGACGCCCAGGAAGCCGCCCAAGGGCAGGTGCAGCAATATGCCGCGGAGCAGCAGACCGCACAGCAGCAGGCCCCCGCCGCACCGCCTGCGGACGATCTCATCGGCCGGTTGGAGCGGCTGGCCGAGCTGAAGAAGCAGGGCATCCTGACCGATGCCGAGTTCGAGGCCCAGAAGGCGAAGATCCTGGCGGACCGATCCGGTCGTACCGCCGCGGGGAATCGTGCAGTCGAGAAATCAACGGCTGTCGGCCCCGCCCACGCGCCGACAACTGTTCCATGTCGAGCGAGTTACTGCGGAAGCATGGCCCATTAAGACCAGGACGCCGTCTAAGTATCCCGTGCCCCTGACCTGAAGGGGGGCGGTTGCAATTTCGCATTTCCTTTATCTCCTTCGATGTCGTCGATCGGTGCTCCTCCGGCGTTTTACTTTGTCGATCTCCCGACCGCGTGCGACGTTTGATCCGGCCAGGTCGAATCAATTCGGATACGTGTCGGGAAAAGGGGAAGTTCATCGTGCAAACCGCCAGGGCCGTCCCGGCATCCACCGTCGTCAACCTTCGCGACCTGGGCGGCATCGCTCTGGGTCCTGACCATCGGGTCCGGCCGGGCGTCGTGCTGCGCTCCGGCCAGCTCAGTGGTCTGGACGCGGCGCAGGACATGGCGGTGGAGGCGCTCGGCATCCGTACCGTCGTCGATCTGCGCACTGCCGACGAGCGTGCGGCGGCCCCCGACCGGCTGCCGCCCGGTGCGCGGCTCTTCGTCGCCGATGTGCTCGGCGACAACCCGGGTGTGGCGCCCGCCCGGCTGCGCGCGCTGCTCGCCGATCCGGTCGAGGCGGAGCAGCTGCTGGGGAGTGGGAAGGCCGAGGAGATGTTCGCCGAGACCTACCGTCAGATGGTGCTCTCGCCGGGTGCCGCCGCAGCTTACCGGGCCTTCGTGGAGACGGCCGCCGACGACCGGGCCCGCCCGGTGCTCTTCCACTGCACGGCCGGCAAGGACCGTACGGGCTGGGCCACCGCGCTGCTGCTGATGCTGGTCGGTGCGTCACGGGATGTGGTGCGGGCCGAGTTCCTCGCGGTGAACCCGGTCGTTCGGGTCGCCTATGCCCCGTACGTACAGGGCTTCCTCGATGCGGGCGGTGACCCGGAGATCGCGTCCGCGATCATCGAGGTCCGCCCCCGCTATCTCGACACGGCGCTGGACGCCATGGACGAGAGGTGGGGCGGGCTCGACGGGTATGTGCGCGACGGCCTGAGAATTCCGGAGGCCGCGGTGGAGCGGCTGCGCAGCGGGCTCGTGGTGTCCGCATGAGCCGGACGCCGAGACCCCGGTCCCTCCCCGGTGTCGTCGGCCGGTCTCTCGCGGGAGTGTGAAGCAATCGGCAGGCAATGAACGCACTCCCGGGTTGACTTGATACCCCCAGGGGGTATGTTGGGTCCCATCGCGGAGCGCCGTCTCCCGATGGACCCGATGGAGGACACCGTCATGAACAACGCACTGAGGATCACGGCCTTCGCCGCCGCGCTCGCCGCGACCTTCGGGACCGCGTACGGCGTGGGGAGGGGTGCCGACCCGCTCGTGGCCGCTGAGGACCGCCCCGCGCAGCAGCATGCCGGCCACGGCGCGGGAGAGGGGGGCGGGGCGAGGGGGGCGACGGATCAAGTGGCCGGCGGACTGCAGATCTCCGACGGCGGTTACACGTTGGCCCTCGAAACACCCACGATACGAGCAGGGGCCCGGACCGAGATCAGGTTCGCCATCACGGATGAGAGCGGCCGCAAGGTCACCGCCTATCAACGCGAGCACGGCAAGGAACTGCACTTCATCCTTGCGTCGAGCGATCTCACCGAATTCCGGCACCTGCACCCCGTCCGCGCGGCCGACGGCACCTGGTCGACCCCCGTCGACCTGCCCGAGGCGGGTGGCTACCGGGCGTTCGCCGACTTCACGCCGGCCGCCGAGGGTGCCGAGAACCTCACGCTGGGCGCGGATCTGGCGGTCTCCGGCACCTACCGCCCCGCGGCTCTGCCGGTCCCGCGCACCACCGCCGAGGTGGACGGCTATCGCGTCGCACTCGACGGCGAACTCCGCGCCGGCCAGGGCGGAGAGCTGAAGCTGACCGTCAGCCGGAACGGCCGGCCCGTCACCGATCTGCAGCCTTACCTCGGCGCGTACGGGCACCTGGTCGCGCTGCGCTCGGGCGACCTGGCCTATCTGCACGTCCACCCGAACGAGGGCGGCCCGGGGCCTGTGGTGTCCTTCACGGCGACGGCGCCCAGTACGGGTACGTACAGGCTCTTCCTCGACTTCCAGCATGCAGGGAAGGTCCGCACCGCGGCGTTCACCGTCCCGGTGGTGGCATCGGGGGAGGGTGTCGCCGGCCATGAGGAGAGCGGGACAGGGGCATCCGGCGGGCACGCGCACTGAAGCGGGCACGGGGGTGTGCCCCCCGGACCCCGAAACGGCGTTGCGTCGGCGCCCGTTGCGAGGTGGCGACGTGGGCACAGCGGGTGCTCCTGCGGCCACTCGGTATCGTGAAAGGGCAGGATCACGAATCCTCCGAGAGGGGCGTACGTTGACCGAACGCAAGCCTGCGGGCGTCAGCTTCGAATCATGGGTCGACAAGCAGATCCGCGAGTCCGAGCAACGTGGCGACTTCTCGCAGTTGCCGGGATTCGGTAAGCCGCTCGACGGCCTTGACGCTCCCTACGACGAGACCTGGTGGATCAAGCAGAAGATGCAGCGGGAAGGGGTGTCGGTGCTCCCGCCGACACTGGCGCTGCGCAAAGAGGCGGAGGATGTGCGCGACGCCGTGCCCGGGGCGCGGACGGAGGCCGAGGTGCGGCGCATGCTGACAGAGGTCAACGAGAAGATCCGGGCAGCCATCAGGCGGCCACCGCCGGGTCCCCTGCTGAACCTCAAGCCGTTCGACATCGACGCCATGGTCGAGGAGTGGCGCGCCGCGCGCGGACCGTCGTAGCGGTCGGGAGCCCGCGGACCCGGGAGTGGGTCCCCCGCAGCCGGATGCGTAATACTCGCCCCATGACATCGAGCATTACGCGTCCGGGTGACGGTGTGCGCAGCGAGACCGTACGAATCAGGCGGGCGACCGCACGGGACACTAAGCGGCTCACCCGACTGGTCAGGAAATCCCGCGCCTATGAGGGGCCCTACGCCGCCATGGTCGCCGGATACCGGGTGGGGCCCGACTACATCGAGACCCACCAGGTCTTCGCGGCCGTCGAGCCCGGCACCGACCGGCTCCTCGGCTTCTACTCGCTGATCCTCGCCCCGCCGGAACTCGACCTCATGTTCGTCGCCGACGATGCGCAGGGGCTCGGCATCGGGCGGCTGCTCATCGGGCACCTGCGCGACGAGGCGCAGAGCGCCGGCCTGACCGGCGTCCGCATCGTCTCGCATCCGCCCGCCGAGGGCTTCTACCGCAGTGTCGGGGCCCGGCGGACCGGCATCCTCGCGGCCAACCCGCCCGCCGTGATGTGGGACCGGCCCGAACTGGTACTGCCGGTCGCCTGACCTGACGCGGAAGGGCCCGGCCGGACCCGTGCACGGACCCCGGCCGAACCCCCTTTCCAGTGCGTCGTGTTACGAGGTCCAGCCCCCGTACGGACGCGTGATGATCTCCATGGCGTGACCGGCGGGATCGAGGAAGTAGACGCCGCGGCCGCCGTCGTTGTGGTTGATCTCGCCCGGATGCTTCTGATGCGGATCCGCGTAGTGCGTGATCCCGAGCTCCTTGATGCGGGCATACGCCGTGTCGAACTCCGCCTCCGAGACGAGGAAGGCGTAGTGCTGCATGACGATCGACGCTTCGGGAATGGTTGCGAAGTCCAGAGTGACCCCGTTCGCGGTGGCGACCGGTATGAACGGGCCCCATTCCCCGCCGACTTCCAGACCCAGTATGTTCGCCAGGAACTCGGCGGATTGCCGGTTGTCCCGGGCGTGAATGATGGTGTGATTCAACTCGACTGACACTGTGGAATGCCTCCAACGGGCATCTCACGGGCACCTCCACGCCTCACCCGGCCGGTGACCGACGCGCGATGCCGTACTCAAGATCCTAGGCGGGGTCGTGCCGGTCGTCGAGGCCCGGTGTGCCCGGTGTGAGGTCTACGGTGGGGGAGGAGGGGAAGGCGAAGTACTCCGCGCATTCGGACGGAGGCTCACGGTGACCTCGACACCCCACCTCCCCGGCGGTCCGGGCCGCGAAACAGGCCGCCACGAGACGCCGGAGGAACGGGCGGACCGGCAGTGGAACGAACTGCTCCAGGAACTGCGGGTGGCCCAGACTGGCGTCCAGATCCTGTTCGGCTTCCTGCTCGCCGTCGTCTTCCAGCCGCGCTTCACCGAGCTGTCGGACACCGACCGCACCATCTATGTGGTCACCGTGATGCTGGGCTCCGCCACTGTCGCCGCCCTCATCGGGCCCGTGTCGTACCACCGGCTGCTCACCGGACGTCGGCTCAAGCCACAGACGGTCACCTGGGCGTCACGGCTGACCGTGCTCGGGCTGGTCCTGCTGCTGTGCACCATGTGTTCCGCACTGCTGCTCATCCTGCGGGTGGCCCTGCACAACCCTCTCGCCCTGTGGCTGGTCGGCGGCATGGCGCTTTGGTTCCTGGTCTGCTGGCTCGTGTTCCCGGCCCGGGCGCTGGCCCGCTCCTCACTCCAGCGCGAGAAGTGACCGCTGTACGAGGGAGATCCGTTCAGCCGGAATCGCCGGCAGCGGGGCCCCGGATGTCCGTGACCGTGAAGAGCCCGCCGTCCGGGTCCAGCAGGGTCGCCTCGCTGCTGCCCTGCCCCAGCGGACGCTGCTCGACCAGACTGCCGCCGTGCTGTCGCGCCGCCTCGACCGTGGCCGCCAGATCGGCGACGGGGAAGTGGACCTGCCAGTGTGGGCGGACCAGCGGATCGGGTGCCGCCTCCACCGCACCGGAGCTGATCCGGGCGAGCTGACGCCCGTCGCACTCGACGATGACCTCGTCCTTCTCGTACGACACCTCGCAGCAACCGGGCCGCCCGCTCGCCCAGTCGAGCACCCCGCCGTAGAAGATCGCCGCATCGAAGGCGTTCCTGGTGTGCAGGCGCAGCCATGCGTGCGAGCGGTCGTCCGGCGCGGGGGGCGAAGTCGCGGGCTCGGTCCTCTCCCAGATGCCGAACACCGCACCGTCGAGGTCCGCCGCCAGGGCCCCGCGCCCCTTGCCGAGTGCCAGCGGTCCCACCGCGACCGTGCCGCTGCGCTCACGGATGCGTGAGGCCGCCGCGTCGGCGTCGGGAACGGCGAAGTATGGGGTCCAGGCCACGGCAACCCGGTAGGCGGTCGCCACCGCGCCGATGCCGGCGACCGGCACATCCCCGCGGCGTGCGACGGAGAACTCCTGCCCCAGCTTGCCCGGCCGGAAGGTCCAGCCCAGCACGGCGGCGTAGAATTCCTGCGCGGATTCCAGGTCGCGGGTCATGAGGTTGACCCAGCAGGGCGCTGCGGATCCGGTCAGCGGCGCCGGCATCGACGCCGTCCCAGGATGGCTTCCGGTCATGGTCCTACTGCCTTCATCGGTTCTGCGGCCCGCGCGTGACGGCGGCCGTGGGGGCCTCACCAGCCTCACCGCGAGCGGTCGCTCCCGCAACACGCAGCACCCCGTCTGCCTCGCCGCAGCTGCTCAGTGAGGCGCCTGCGTCCCCTGGTCTCCCGGAGGCCGGTCACGCTGCTCGTCGCTGTCGCGATGGATGGTCTCGCTTCCGTGGTCACCGAGCTCATAGGGGGACAGGCCCCGGCCGTCGGGCGGGAAGCTGTCGTCG
This sequence comes from Streptomyces sp. NBC_01224, assembly GCF_036002945.1. NCBI lineage: Bacteria > Bacillati > Actinomycetota > Actinomycetes > Kitasatosporales > Streptomycetaceae > Streptomyces > Streptomyces sp. NBC_01224. Next base: position 8,605,048 of record NZ_CP108529.1, read on the forward strand.
CCGTGGACATCGCGTTGCTCGATATGGCTCCGGTGGTCGGGCCGCAGCGGCTGCTCCTCGGGCCGGGGCGGAGGCAGCTCCTGGGCTCGGCGCCGCCTGCCCAGCCAGACGGCACCGATCAGCACGCCCACCAGCGCCACTCCGACAATGCCCATGATCGCGCCGGTTGCGCCCCGCCCGTCGGCGAGGGTGAGGGCCAGCGAACTGAGGTCTCCGTTCGATACGTCCATGCCTCCCGGATACCCCGAGGCAGAGGCATCACTCGGTAATGAGTGTGAATTCATGTTTTAAGTGGATATAAACCTAAAAGTGTTTTGGTTCCGCACGGGGGTGATCGGAGGGGGCCCCGGCGCCTGGACCAACCACTTGCCGACGGCTTCGTGTCGCCGTCACCCAGCCGTGGGGCGAGCCTGGAGAGGATCCTCGAATCGCTGGAGGGAAGCGATGGGAGTGCCGAATCCGCTCAGCCGATGGCCGGTCCGGGGATGGCTCCGGCCACGGCCCCCACATGCGAGAACGCACCGGCCGGGCCGCGGAGCGTCGGCTCGGCATGGTGGGCGAGACCTACCGGCAGGGGCGGGCCGGTGCGCTGCTGCGCTCCGCCCGCATCCTGACCGCGGCCGGCCGGGTGGGTGCGGCGCTCCTCGGCCGCCGCGGCCGACCGGCGCCGCCGTCGGGGCCGGGCTCGCCCTGCTCGCCGGTTCGGCCCGCACACGCTTCGGGATCTTCGCGGCAGGCATCGCCTCCGCCGAGGACCCCGTCCGCACCGTCGGCCCCCAGCGCGGGGACGCACCACACAACGCCGAGCGGAAGGAACCGCGGTGAACAGCATCAAGGAGAAGCAGACGGAGGAGAGCTCGCACGTCGAGGACGTCTCTGTCGTCATCAGCGGGTGCGATACGGGCGACGCGCGGATGGTCTTCGACGCGCTGCGGGCCGCCTTCACCACTGACCGGGCCTCGGTCGACGTACCGAAGAAACTCGCGGAAAGGCGCCCCACCGCATGGGTGGCGACGGTCGATGTCACCGAGGAGAGAGTGGTCTCGGGACCGGTCTCACTCGGCGGACCCGTGTCGATCGATGTGCAGGGCGGCTACTGGGCGGTCGAACGGCTCCGGCGGAGCCTGGCGCATGCCTTCGACGTACGGGTCGTCGGGACGGTCTCCGGAGATCAGGAGGAAGAGGTACGCCTCCGCCTGAAAAGCCGGGAGAGCTGAGAAAGCCGAGAGAGCCGACAGGCCACGGCCCGGCGACGGAGCAATGAGGCAGGAAGGTAATGCATATCTGATAGAAAGCGGACAAAAGGCCACCCCTGAAAGGTGCGAGTGAGTGGACCCCTCTCGCGGGCGGGACGACGGTACGCAACAGCCGGGAGCAACTGGCGACCGTTCCACCCTGACACTGCACATCAACGGAACCGAGCAGACTCTGACGCTCGATCACCGCACCACGGTCCTGGACGCGCTCCGCGAACACCTCGACCTCACCGGCGCGAAGAAGGGCTGCGACCACGGACAGTGCGGGGCGTGCACCGTCATCGTCGACGGACGGCGCGCCAACAGCTGCCTGCTGCTCGCCGTCGCCCACGACGGCGCCGACATCACCACCGTCGAGGGCCTCGCCGACGGCGACCGGCTCCACCCCGTCCAGGAAGCCTTCCTGGACCGCGACGCCCTGCAGTGCGGCTACTGCACACCCGGCCAGATCTGCTCGGCGGTCGGCATGCTCGGCGAGGCGGCGGACGGCTTCCCGTCCCATGTCACCGCTCGCACCGCACCCGTATCCACCCCGGCGCCGCTCGACACCCCCGAGATCCGCGAGCGGATGAGCGGCAACCTGTGCCGCTGCGGCGCCTACCCCCGTATCGTCGAGGCGATCGAGGACGTGGCGCCGTGAAACCATTCGCCTACCTCCGCGCCCGGTCCACCGCCGAAGCGGTCCGTGAGAGCTCCGCCCACCCCGGCGCCGGATTCCTCGGCGGCGGCACCAACCTCGTCGACCTGATGAAGCTCGGAGTGGAAACCCCCGACCTGCTCATCGACATCAGCCGACTGCCCCTGGACCAGGTGGCCGACACCGACGACGGCGGACTACGGATCGGCGCGACCGTACGCAACAGCGACCTGGCCGCCCATCCCGCTGTACGCACCCGCTACCCCGTCCTGTCGCAGGCACTGCTGTCCGGCGCATCCGGGCAGCTCCGCAACACCGCCACGACCGGCGGCAACCTGCTGCAGCGCACCCGGTGCCCCTACTTCCAGGACACTTCCAAGCCCTGCAACAAGCGGGAACCCGGCACCGGCTGCCCCGCCCTCGAAGGCGCCCACCGCGATCTCGCCGTGCTCGGCCACTCCGAGCACTGTGTCGCCACGAACCCGTCCGACATGGCCGTGGCCCTGTCCGCGCTCGACGCCACCGTTCAGTTGCACGGGCCGGACGGCGAACGGACCGTATCCGCCACCGAATTCCACCGGCTGCCGGGCGACACCCCCCACCGGGACACCGAGATCCGGGTCGGCGAGCTCATCACCGAGGTGGTCCTGCCGCCGAGCCCGGACGGCGCCGGTTCCCTCTACCGAAAGGCCCGCGACCGCGCCTCGTTCGCGTTCGCCCTCGCGTCCGTCGCCGCGGTACTGAGCGTCCGCGACGGCCGGATCGAGCATGCGGCGCTGGCCTTCGGCGGGCTTGCCCACCGACCCTGGCGCGCACATGCCGCAGAAGACGCACTCCGGGGCGCACCGGCGACCGACGAGACCTTCGAACGGGCCGTGGACGCCGAACTCGCCACGGCCCGGCCGCTGCGCGACAACGCGTTCAAGGTGGGCCTCGCCCGCAATCTGGCCGTCGACGCGCTGGCCGAACTCGCCGCCGACAGCTGAGCAACCGCACAAACGCCGACCCGCAGACGTGAGGACCCCGTCATGAGCCAGGCCCCTCCACCACTGGGCACCCCCGTCGCACGCCGCGAGGGCCGGGACAAGGTCACGGGCGCCGCCCGTTACGCCGCCGAGCACACCCCGCCGGGCTGTCTGTACGGCTGGCCCGTCCCCGCCACCATCGCCCGCGGCCGCGTCAGCGCCGTCCACACCGACGAGGCGCTGGCCCTGCCGGGCGTGCATGCCGTCCTCAGCCACGACAACGCCCCGCGGCTGAAGCAGCCCGATGACCCGATCCTTGCCGTCCTCCAGGACGACCGGGTCCCGCACCGGGGCTGGTACATCGCGCTCGTGGTGGCGGACACGCTCGACCAGGCCCGTGCCGGGGCCGAGGCACTGCGGATCGCGTACGAGGCCACCGAGCACGATGTCCTTCTGTCCGAGAAGCACCCCGGCCTGTACACGCCGGAGACCGTCAACGGCGAGTACCCCGCCGTCCGTGAACGCGGCGACGCCGACCGGGCCTTCGCCACGGCACCTGTACAGGTCGACGCCACTTACGCCATCGGCGCCCTGCACAACCACCCCATGGAGCCACACGCGTCCACCGCGCAGTGGACGAAGGACGGGCACCTGCACGTACACGACTCGAATCAGGGCTCCACCACGGTCCGCGAGAGCCTCGCCGCCGCCTTCGGGCTCCGGCCGCAGCAGGTCACCGTGGTCTCCGAACACGTCGGGGGCGGCTTCGGCTGCAAAGGCACCACACGCCCGCAGGCCGTCCTGGCGGCCATGGCCGCGCGCGACACCGGACGCCCCGTCAAGGTCGCCTTGGACCGGCGCCAGTTGGCTGCCGTGGTCGGCCACCGCCCGCCCACCGTGCAGCGCCTCCGGCTCGGTGCCGAACTCGACGGCACCCTCACCTCGGTCTCCCATGAGGTCATCACCCAGACCTCCACCGTCAAGGAGTTCGTGGAGCAGGCGGCCGTCCCGGCCCGCATCATGTACGGGTCGGCGCACAGCCGTACCACCCATCGTGTGACCGCCCTGGATGTGCCGAGCCCCTCCTGGATGCGCGCACCGGGCGAAGCCCCGGGCATGTACGCGCTGGAATCCGCCATGGACGAACTCGCCGCGGCCCTCGGCATGGACCCCGTCGAACTGCGCCTGCGCAACGATCCGGCCGACGATCCCGACTCCGGCCGCCCGTTCAGCAGCCGAGGCCTCGCCGCCTGTCTGGAGGAGGGTGCCGCACGCTTCGGCTGGTACGACCGCGATCCGCGCCCCGCGGTCCGAGAAGAGGGTCCGCTGCTGGTCGGTACGGGTGTCGCGTCCGCCACGTACCCCGTGTACATCGCCGGCTCCAGCGCCTCGGCACACGCGGCCCCCGACGGCTCGTACCGCATCCAGGTCAATGCCACCGACATCGGCACCGGCGCCCGCACCGTACTCGCGCAGATCGCGGCCTCCGTACTGGACACCCCGGTGGAGAACGTCCGGATCGACATCGGCAGCAGCGAACTGCCCGACGCCCCGCTGGCCGGCGGCTCCTCGGGCACGGCCTCCTGGGGCTGGTCCGTGCACAAGGCTTCCACTGCGCTCCTGCGGCAGCTGCGCGAGCGCACCGGCCCCCTTCCGGCCGAGGGGCTGACGATCTTCGCGGACACCGGGCAGGAGACCTCCGAGGAGTCCCCGTACGCACGGCATGCGTTCGGTGCGCACTTCGCCGAAGTCGCTGTCGACTCCCGCACCGGAGAAGTGCGGGTGCGCCGGATGCTCGGTGTCTTCGCCGCCGGGCACATCCTCAACCCCCGTACCGCGCGCTCCCAGTTCATCGGAGGTATGACCATGGGAATCGGCATGGCCCTGACCGAGGGCAGCACCATGGACCCCGTCTTCGGCGACTTCACCGAGAGCGATCTCGCCTCCTACCATGTGCCGGTCTGCGCCGACGTACCGGAGATCGAGGTGCACTGGATCGACGAGGACGACCCGCATCTCAACCCGATGGGCAGCAAGGGCATCGGCGAGATCGGCATCGTCGGCGCCGCGGCGGCTGTCGGCAACGCTGTCCGGCATGCCACCGGCGTCCGGCTGCGCAGCCTTCCTCTCACCCCGGACACGCTGCTGCCGTATCTGCTCTGACCTGGGCAGATACTTTTTGTACGGCAGGCCCCTCGGCCTCTGTGTTGCGCGTCCGGCTCTGCAGGGTCACCCTGTTGAGTGACCCAGAAGTGACATCTGCTCACTCTTCGTATGCGGGGGGTCGTTGGTTCAATGGGGCGAAGTCAGTGGGCCTCGATGTGAGGAGCCTCGACGATGACCGTTCAATTCGACCGGCACTATCTGGTCGAACTCCAGGTTTCGGCAGAGCGTGTTTCGCAGCTGCGGCGGATAATCGCCGCGCACCTCCGCCATTGGAGTCTCGAACTTCATATCCGGCCGGTGTGCCGGGGTGTGGAGGAGCTGCTGACCAATGTCCACCGGCATGTCGGTGACGACAACAACTGTGTCGTCGAACTCCGATGGTCCGGGCGGCATCTCACGGTCTCTGTCGCCGACAACGGCTCCGAGATGCCGCGGCTGCTCAGCACCGGCGGCGGTGGTCTCAGCCGCGTCATGGCCCTGAGCGACAGCTGGGGTACCTGCCGCACGGCCGACGGCAAAGTCGTCTGGTTCACCCGGTACGCCAAAGAGCCGCGCACCGTCGACCTGCTGCCGTTGCCGCCGCTGCCCGGTGCGGGCGAGTTCCGTTGTCCGCCCGTCGCTGTTCCGGATCCGGTTCCCGAAACCACGACGGCATCCGACTCCGCCCCCGCTCTCGTCTGAGTCGGGCCACCAGGACCGGTACTGCCGGCTTCCGTACCCGCTGAACGCTTCACCTCCCGGCGCGGACGGCGTGCGCACCGCACGCCTGGTCCGCGCCGGTCGGGTATCCGCCCGGCAAGGCCCGCGTTGCGGCACGGCGCGCGGCGCTGCACGGTCGAAGTAGCGAGGCAAGGAGGCCCCAGTCATGCCCATCGCGACGGTCAACCCCGCGAACGGCGAGACGCTCAGAACGTTCGACGCACTGGGAGAGGCGGAGATCGAGCAGAAGCTCGACGCCGCCGACACCGCGTTCCGGCAGTACCGCACCACCGGATTCGACGAGCGGGCCGGCCTGCTGAATCTGGCCGCCGGTCTTCTCGACGAGGACGTGCAGGACATCGCGCGCACCATGACCACCGAAATGGGCAAGCCCGTCAAGGCGGCCCGAGCGGAGGCCGCCAAGTGCGTGAAGGCGATGCGCTGGTACGCGGCCCACGCCGAAGAACTTCTCGCGGACGAGCATCCGCCGGCGGACGATGTGCAGGACTCCGGTGCCTCCAGGGCCTATGTCCACTATCGCCCGCTGGGCGCCGTCCTCGCCGTGATGCCGTGGAACTTCCCGCTCTGGCAGGTCGTACGATTCGCCGCCCCCGCACTGATGGCCGGGAACGTCGGCCTGCTCAAGCACGCGTCGAACGTCCCGCAGACGGCGATGTATCTGGAGGGCCTGTTCCGCCGGGCCGGATTCCCCGTGGGATGCTTCCAGACACTGCTGGTGGGATCCGGAGCCGTCGAGTCGATCCTCCGCGACCGCCGGGTCGCCGCCGCCACCCTCACCGGCAGCGAGCCGGCCGGCCGCTCGGTCGCGTCGATCGCCGGCGACGAGGTGAAGCACACCGTGCTGGAACTGGGCGGCAGCGACCCGTATCTCGTCATGCCGTCGGCGGACGTCGCCAGGGCCGCCCGGACCGCCGTGACCGCCCGCGTGCAGAACAACGGCCAGTCCTGCATCGCCGCCAAACGATTCATCGTGCACACGGAGGTGTACGACGAGTTCGCCGAGCGGTTCACCGTGGGCATGCGTGATCTGACGGTCGGCGACCCGCTGCAGGAATCCACCGACGTCGGACCGCTCTCCAGCGAACAGGGCCGCGCCGACCTGGAGGACCTGGTGGACGACGCGGTACGGCAGGGCGCGAGCGTGCTCTGCGGAGGCGGCCGGCCCGACGACCTGGGCCCTGAGCTGGAGCGGGGCTGGTTCTACGCCCCCACCGTCCTCACCGGAATCACGACCGGCATGCGCATCCACCGCGAGGAGACCTTCGGCCCCGTCGCCACGCTCTACCGCGTCGAAGGGCTGGACGAAGCCGTGGCGCTCGCCAACGACAGCCCCTTCGGACTCAGCTCCAACGTATGGACCCGCGACGCGGACGAGGCCCGTCGCTGTGTGCGCGATCTGGAGGCGGGTGGTGTCTTCTTCAACGGCATGACGGCGTCCCATCCCGCGCTGCCCTTCGGCGGCGTGAAGCGCTCCGGCTACGGACGTGAACTCTCCGGGCACGGCATCCGCGAATTCTGCAACGCGACCACGGTCTGGTACGGCCCCGATCCCGTCGGCGCCACGTCCTAGGAGACACAACATGAGTCATGCCGCCCACCCGGCAGTGACGCCCGGCCCCTCCGACGAAGAGATCGCGGCCCTCGACGCGCACTGGCGGGCCGCCAACTATCTGGCCGTCGGCCAGATCTATCTGATGGCCAACCCGCTCCTGACCCGGCCGCTCACCCGGGAGCACATCAAGCCGCGCCTGCTCGGCCACTGGGGCACTTCACCCGGACTGAACCTGGTCCACACCCATCTCAACCGCATCATCAAGTCCCGCGGCGTCCAGGGCCTCTGCGTCTGGGGACCCGGCCACGGCGGACCCGCTGTCCTCGCCAACTCCTGGCTGGAGGGCAGCTACTCGGAGACGTACCCGGACGTCAGCCGTGACGCCCAGGGCATGGGGCTGCTGTTCAAACAGTTCTCCTTCCCCGGCGGGGTGCCCAGCCATGTGGCACCGGAGACTCCCGGCTCGATTCACGAGGGCGGCGAACTCGGCTACGCACTCACTCACGCCTACGGTGCCGCCCTGGACCACCCGGACCTGCTCGTCACCTGCGTCATCGGCGACGGGGAGGCCGAGACCGGACCACTCGCCGCGTCCTGGCACTCCAACAAATTCCTCGACCCGGTGCACGACGGAGCCGTCCTCCCGATCCTCCACCTCAACGGCTACAAGATCGCCAACCCGACCGTGCTCGCCCGCCTTCCCGAGCCGGAACTCGACGCCCTGCTGCGCGGCTACGGGCACGACCCCCTGTATGTCGGCGGCGACGACCCCCTCACCGTCCACCGGGCGATGGCTGCCGCGATGGACCGGGCCGTGGACCGCATCCGGGAACTCCAGGCCGCCGCCCGTGCCGGCGGCGACACCGAGCGCCCGCACTGGCCGGTGATCGTGCTGCGCACCCCCAAGGGCTGGACCGGCCCGGCCGAGGTCGACGGGGTGCCCGTCGAAGGCACCTGGCGTGCCCATCAGGTCCCGCTGCCCGGCGTCCGGGACAACCCCGAACATCTGCGCCAGCTGGAGGCGTGGATGCGCTCCTACCGGCCGGAGGAACTCTTCGACACATCGGGGCGCCCTGTTGCCCAGGTGCTCGACTGCGTGCCTGAAGGCGCTGCCCGGCTCGGCGCGACCCCGTACGCCAACGGCGGTCTGCTCCTGCGCGATCTGCCGATCCCGCCGCTGGACGACCACGCCGTCGAGGTCGACAAGCCCGGCACCGTGCTGCACGAGCCGACGAGGGTGCTCGGCGGCCTGCTGGAGGCCGTCATGGCCGCCACCTCCGAACGCCGGGACTTCCGGGTCGTGGGCCCCGACGAAACCGCGTCGAACCGGCTCGACGCCATCTACGAGTCCACCGGCAAGGCGTGGCAGGAGCGGATCCTGCCGACCGACGAGCACCTCTCCCGCGACGGACGTGTCATGGAGGTGCTCTCCGAGCATCTGTGCCAGGGCTGGCTGGAGGGGTACCTCCTCACCGGCCGGCACGGTCTCTTCTCCTGCTACGAGGCGTTCGCCCACATCGTCGACTCGATGGTCAACCAGCACATCAAATGGCTCAGGACATCCCGCCGGCTGGCCTGGCGCCGCCCCATCGCCTCGCTCAACTACCTGCTCACCTCGCACGTCTGGCGCCAGGACCACAACGGGTTCTCCCACCAGGACCCGGGCTTCGTCGACCACATCCTCAACAAGAGCCCCGAAGTCGTACGGGTCTATCTGCCGCCGGACACCAACACCCTGCTCTCCGTCGCCGACCATGCGCTGCGCAGCCGGGACTACGTCAATGTGATCGTGGCGGGCAAACAGCCGAGCTTCGACTGGCTCACCATGGACGAGGCCCGGGCGCACTGCGCCCGCGGAGCGGGTGTGTGGGAGTGGGCGGGCACGGAGGACGGCAGCCGCGAACCCGACGTGGTGCTCGCCTGCGCCGGCGACGTACCCACCCTGGAGACTTTGGCGGCAGCCGATCTGCTGCGCAGGCATCTGCCGGAACTGGCGGTACGGGTGGTGAATGTGGTCGACATGACGCGGCTGCTGCCCCAGGGGGAGCACCCGCACGGAATGCCGGACTACGAGTACGACGCGGTGTTCACCAGGAACGCCCCGGTGATCTTCGCCTACCACGGCTACCCGTGGCTGATCCACCGACTGGCCTACCGGCGAGCCGGCCATGCCCATCTGCACGTGCGGGGCTACAAGGAGAAGGGCACCACCACCACGCCCTTCGACATGGTGGTCCGCAATGACCTGGACCGCTACCGACTGGTCATGGATGCCATCGACCGGGTGCCCGGCCTCGGCGTCCGTGCCGTGGCGGTACGCCAGGCGATGGCGGATGTCCGTACCCGCCACCACGCCTGGATCCGTGAACACGGCACGGACCTGCCCGAGGTGGCCGACTGGACCTGGAGCGGCTGACACCGCCCCGGGTTCCCGCGACGTGGGCTCAGCGGCCGACAGCCTTTGCCAGCTGGGCCTTCGTCATGTGGGACCGTCCGTGGACGTTCTTCTTCTTCGCCTCTTCGTAGAGCTGGTCGCGAGTAGGACCCTCGGCTCCGCTGTGGGAGCGCAGACCGCCGCGCCGCGAGGACGACATGTCCTCGATGGAGGTACGGCTCGCGGTCCTCGACTCGCCGGCGCGGGCGCGCTCCTTGTTGACCGTACGGGCCGCGATCTCCTCCGCCCGCTCCTCGCTGACCCCGCGCTCCTGCGCGCTCTCCTTGATGTGCTCGTACTGCCGTTCCCGTTTGGCATCGGATCCGCGTGGCATGGTGCGCTCCTCTCTCTGGGATCTGCCTCAGGACTCGGCCCGGGGGCTCGATCGGGCCCTTCCCCAGTGTCCCAGCGGCCCCCGGAGCCCGCATGCCTGCCGTGTACCCGATGTGGCGTACGGCGTGCTGCCGCCCTGTTCAGTAGCGCAGGGCTGCCGCGATCCGCCCGTACTCCGCGAGCGAGTCGTCCGCGAGGAAGACCACGTCGGTGCCACTGTCCAGCGCCGCCTCGACGAGCTCGTCCACGATGTCCTCTCGGACCGAGCCGTCCGTGAGGTCCGCGGCTTCGCCGCTCACCGGTCCGAGGTGCGCGTCCGTCACCCGTACCGTCTGCTGGAAGTGCTCCTCCACCGCGACCAGTCCGGCGCGGCCTTCCCGTACCGCGGCCCACACCTCGTCGAGACCACCGGCGAAGGCACGCCGGCCGCGCGCTTCGTCCAGTTTGCCGTCGATCTCCGCCGCGAACCGCTGCTGCCGCTCGTCGAGCGCCGACCGCAGCTCCTTGAGCAGGTCGGTCGGTGTCATGTCGGCCGGTACACCTCTGGTGACCCGGCCCACGGCCGACCGGGCGCTCTCGCCGACCTCGTCCAGCAGGGCGAGCGCGGGGGCGAGGCCGACCAGATACAGCGGGCGCGGGTCCGTCGCCAATACCGCGCGCAGCTTTTCGTCGACGGTGCGCAGGAAGTTGCGCGTCTCCTCGTCGCTGAAGGTGCTCGGCGTGTCGCCGATCCGCTCCTCGCGCTGCGGGTTCGGTGCCTCCCTGGGAGCCGTCAGCGGGAATCCGCCGGTCCGCTCCTCGTGCAGGACGTCCGCCGTGCCGCTCCACAGGGCGGCGTGCTCGGCCGACACGGTGAGCGCCCAGAACGGCTGGGCCTGGGCCTTCGCCGCGACCAGGTTGCGGGTCAGATAGGTGTCGCTGAGGACCACCCGCTCGGGTGCAGTACGGGGAAGCTGCCAGATCTGGTGCTCGTCGGCGGTGACGAGGACGACCAGGGCGTCCAGGGCCCGGCGGGGGTCCACCTCGTCGACCGCCCGGTCGAGCTGCTCTTTGATGGCGTTGCGGGCCTCGCGGGTGACCGCGGGATCCGCCTCCAGCCGACTGACGGCCTCGGACGCCAAGTTGCGCAGCCGAACGGTGTCCTGGGCGTTGTCCGGAGCGCGGCGGTGCGTCGCCATGGTCAGGGACAGGGCCGGATAGGTCTTGGCCGCCCGCAGTTCCTGCAACAGGCCGGCGGTCAGGGCGTCCGCATCCATCGTTCTCTCCCAGGGGCTTCGGCTGGCATCCGCTCCCGAGTGAAGCGGGTGAATTCGACGAGTCAATTCATACCTTTTGAACCTAATATGAGCGAGTTCTTCAATATCGGCCCCAGGAGGTACGCGCGATGTCCACGCTCACCGTGTGGAAGTTCCAGTCGGCCGAGGGAGCGGAGACTGTGGAGACCGTGCTCAAGTCCCTCCAGAAGCAGGGGCTGATCAAGATCCTCGACGCGGCCGTGGTCAGCTGGCCCGCCGACCGGGCGAAGCCCAGGACCAAGCAGTTGATCAACCTCGTCGGTGCCGGCGCACTCAGCGGCACGTTCTGGGGAATGCTGTTCGGGCTGATCTTCCTGATGCCATTGCTGGGCGCCGCGATCGGCGCGGCGGCCGGGGCGCTGGGCGGCAAGCTGGCCGATGTCGGCATCGACGACGACTTCATCGCCGAGGTCAAGGAGAAGGTGACGCCCGGGACTTCGGCCCTGTTCCTGCTGACCATGAACGAGGTGCCCGACCGGATCGGCGACGCCCTGCCCGACGGCGGAGCCGAACTGCTCCACAGCAACCTGGACACGCCGAGCGATGCGCGGCTGCGCGAGATCTTCGGCGAGGACGCGGCCTGACCGACCGGGGAGCCCGGCGGTCCGGGTTCCCCGCACCGTCTCTGCCTCACCCCCATTTCCTCATCTCTCCATACCTCTCCATCTCCCTTACGCCCTTCCGAGCAGACGGAGCGTCCGTGAACCCGACCAGCCCCTTGCGGCACGCCCTCGGCGGCCGCGCAGCCCGCAACCTCCCCCCAGCCATGCTGGCCGTGTTGATCATCGCCGGTACCGCCGCCTGCGGCGGCTCCGGCACCTCCTCGCAGGGCACGGCCAGGAGCACCCGTACGGTGTCCCCGGAACCGGCCATGACCCGGTCCGCGAGCGCCAGTCCGCGTAGCCAGCAGGAATTCGCGGCCTCGGTCTCCGCCGCCGCCGAGCGCAACCGGCAGCAGGCCGCCAAGCAGCTCGCAGGCGTCAAGGGACGGGGCAACGCGGCCACGGACGTCTCGGTGACGGGACTGCCGGTCGCGAAGTCCGAGCAGTTCCGCAGCGCCCTCGTCCGCGTCACCAACCGCACGGACAAGGCCGCCTTCTATGCCGTCAAGGTGGAGTTCGTCGACTCGTCCCAGAAGGTGCTCGACTCCGTGGTGCTCGGCTTCGCGGACGTCCCGCCCGGCCGGACCGTCAGCCAGCACGCCAACAGCCGCAAGGCGGCCGGCGTCAAGACGTTCCCCCGGATCGCCCAGGCCGAGCGCAGCTGACGGCCGGGCCGGGTGAGCGCCGCCGAAGCCGTCACCGATGCCCTGGCGCCCGGCGCGAACGGGTCGCGGTCGTTGCCGCCCAGGGTGCTCTCGACTTCACCGCGGCCGAACGGGTGCTGTACGCCCTGGACGAGGCGCGACCGCAGGAGACGGGGGCCGCGGTGCTGGATCTGCGGCAGGTGACCGACACCGACTCGGTGGCCCTGGCGGTGCTGCAGAGCGGACTCGGCCGGCTCGTGGAAGGTGGCGTGCGTACCGCCGTGGCCGACCCGGCGGGCCGCCTCGTCCTGCTCCCCGGCGCCGGGGAGCAGGACGAGCGCACAGCCCTTCGGCCCTTCGACTCCCGTGAGGAGGCCATGGCCTGGTGCGCGAGCGGCCTGGCCGACTGAAACGGGGAAGGAGCTGGTCCGAGTCTGTCCCTCTACCAGATGGACTCGACCCATTCCGGGTGATCGACAAACGGGTTCCGGTTGTGCTGGTACCGGTCGAATATGACGTCGTTGCGCCGCTTCTCGAAGGTGTCCGGCGGGTCCTCCTGGCTCCACGCCTTCAGTACTGACAGGCGGCCGATGTACGGTGCGGAGCCGTTGGACACACGGTCGTTGGGTTCGAGGTCCGGGAAGGCGTCGTCGCCCTCGTAGCGCACCGCCATGTAGAGGATCATGCGGGCCACATCGCCCTTGACCGCGTCGCGCGGTTCGAAGGAGTCGCTGTCGGTGTAGCTGCCCGGTGCGCCGCTGACCGCGCTGCCGCCGTTGTCGAAGTCCTTGTTGCCGCGGATGGAATTGACGGTGACATCCTCCGGGCGCAGGTGGTGGATGTCGGTGCCGGGGCCGGTGGCGGTGCCGAAGTCGCCGTGGGACTTGGCCCAGACATGCTCGCGGTTCCACTGGCCGACCGAGCCGCCGTTGTCGCTCTTGGGCTCGGAGCGCCCGGAGTAGAGGAGGATCACGTTCGAGGGGTTGGCGGGGTCTTCGTCCGTGTTCTTGAGGGCGTCCCAGACCTGGCTGTAGGAGATCTTGGTCTGGCTGCTGATGATCGTGTGCAGAGCGCTCTTGAGTGCGGTTCCGGACTTGCCGAGCGCGTCCTGGTAGTACGTGTCGTCGAGAGTGCCGAGCGGTGTCGCGGCGACCGGCGCGGCCTGGGGCGTGGCGGCGGGCGCGGCGGCCGCGGTACCGGCGAGTGCCGCGAACGCGGCAAGGGTCGCCAGCAGGGGGCGCCGGTAATGAAGGTGACGACGGGACATGTGGGGTGTCCTCTCCGAAAAAGCGGGCACCGCGAAGCCGTCACAAGGTGGGGGGCGGCGCCACGGCGGTCGTGTGGTACGTGGTCAGCGGGAGCCTTCCACACGCACCGTCACCATGGTGTGAACGCTGTGTACCTATCATGTGCAGGTCAAGTGAGGGCTTGTCCGTGGCGCCGGGAGCGGATCGGGGAGGCATCGGATGCGGCGGGCCGGGCGCGGGGCGAGAATGACCGAAAGGACGAGGAGGCGGCATGAGTGACGAGTCCGAATCCGTATCCGCAGCTCGGGGAGTGACTCCCGACAGCCTCTTGCACACCGGCGGGAGCGACAATCCGTCGGCAGAGGACCTGGTGCTCGCCTCAGGGCGGGACCTGACTCCGAAGAATCTTCAGTGGGCGGAGCGCAGGCTCGCCCGGGAGGGTCGGGCGGCGATCGACAAGGCGCTGCCTTAGCGCATGGCCCGGCGGCCGACGCGGGGAGTGTGTGGGCGCTTCCCGCAGCTCGGCTAGCCTGGGTGCACAATGAACCGTTTGACTACGTCAGGGGCCGGGTACGACCTGGCCCGCTTCCCCGAGGACCCGCGCGACCCGTTCCGTGCCTGGGACGCCGCCGATGAGTATCTGTTGCGGCGGCTGGAGGGAACCGACGAGGCGGAACCGGTCGACCTGTCGGGCGCCGTGGTCGTGGTGGGCGACCGCTGGGGCGCCCTGAGCACCGTGCTCGCCGGGCACCGCCCCGTACAGATCACCGACTCCTACCTGGCGCAGCGCGCGACCCTGGCGAATCTGGACCGCAACGGCGTGGACGCGGATGCCGTACGCCTCCTGTCGGCCAGGGACACACCGCCGGACCGTATCGACGTCCTGCTGGTACGTGTCCCGAAGAGCCTCGCGCTCCTGGAGGACCAGCTCCACCGGCTCGCGCCGGCCGTCCATGCGGGCACCGTCGTCATCGGCACCGGCATGGTCAAGGAGATCCACACCTCCACCCTCAAGCTCTTCGAGCGGATCATCGGCCCGACCCGTACCTCCCTCGCGGTCAAGAAGGCCCGGCTCATCTTCTGCAGCCCGGACCCGGCCCTGGCCCGTACGCCGAGCCCCTGGCCGCACCGCTACGACCTGCCCGAGGGCGTCGGTCCGGTCTCCGGCCGGACGGTCACCAACCATGCCGGGATCTTCTGCGCCGAGCGCCTCGACATCGGCACCCGCTTCTTCCTCGGCCATCTCCCCGCGCGCAGCGGCCCCGACCGGGTAGTCGACCTCGGCTGCGGAAACGGCGTCGTCGGGCTGTCCGCCGCGCTCGCCAATCCCGAAGCGACGGTCACCTTCATCGACGAGTCGTACCAGGCGGTCGCCTCCGCCGAGGAGACCTTCCGGGCCAACACCGGCCCGGACGCCAAGGCCGACTTCGTGGTCGGCGACGGGCCGACACGGCTGCCGCCCGCCAGTGTGGACCTGGTGCTCAACAACCCGCCGTTCCACTCCCACCAGGCCACCACCGACGCAACGGCCCGCAACATGTTCCACGGGGCGCGCGCCGCACTGCGGCAGGGCGGCGAGCTGTGGGTCGTCGGCAACCGGCATCTCGGCTACCACACCCAGCTGCGCCGGATCTTCGGCAACTGCACCACGGTCGCGGGCGACCCGAAGTTCGTCGTCCTGCGCGCCGTCAAGCGCTGACGCCCGCCGGAGACGTCCTGGCCCTTCCGGATTCTTGCAACACGTTCTACTGTGTGCGCCGCCGCACACGGGCGACGCGACCGCGAGACTCCTGGAGGGGCCGTGCACCTCGAATACACGCCTGAACAGCAGCAGTTGCGCGCCGAACTGCGTACGTACTTCGCCGGACTGGTCCCCGACAACGCCTACGCGCGCTACGCCGACCCCTCCTCGCAGAAGAACTTCTACCGCGAGACGATCCGGCGCCTCGGTACCGACGGCTGGCTCGGCGTCGGCTGGCCGACGGAGTACGGCGGACGCGGCCTGTCGCCGATGGAGCAGTTCATCTTCTTCGACGAGGCCGCCCAGGCGGGCGTTCCGCTGCCGCTGATGGCCCTCAACACCGTCGGCCCGACGATCATGCAGTTCGGCACCGACGAGCAGAAGGACTACTTCCTGCCGAAGGTCCTCGCAGGCGAGATCGACTTCGCGATCGGATACAGCGAACCCGACGCGGGCACGGACCTCGCCGCGCTCAAGACCCGGGCCGTGCGCGACGGCGACGACTATGTCGTCAACGGGCAGAAGATCTGGACGACCAACGGCGACACAGCCGACTGGGTCTGGCTCGCCGTCCGCACCGATCCGGACGCCCCGCCCCACAAGGGCATCACCATGCTCCTCGTCCCGACGAGCGACCCCGGCTATTCCTGCACCATCATCAACACCCTCGCCTCGCACGACACCACCGCCAGCTACTACGAGAACATCCGCGTCCCCGTCTCCCGCCGCGTCGGCGACGAGAACAAGGGCTGGCGGCTCATCACCAACCAGCTCAACCATGAACGCGTCACCCTCGCCGCCCACGGCACCATGGCCATCCGCGCCCTCCACAACGTCCAGCACTGGGCCGCGGACACCCGGCTCACCGACGGCCGCCGCGTCATCGATCTGGGCTGGGTCCGCGCGCTCCTGGCCCGCACCCACACCAGGCTCGACGCCATGAAGCTCCTCAACTGGCAGATGGTGTCCGCGGTCCAGAACGGAACCCTCACCCCGCAGGACGCCTCCGCCGTCAAGGTCTACGGCTCCGAGGCACGCCGCGACGCCTACGCCTGGCTGATGGAGGTCGTCGGCTCGGCGGGACCGCTGAAGGAAGGGTCGGCGGGCGCCGTACTGCACGGCGAGCTCGAACGCGGATACCGGTCCGCGGTCATCTTCACCTTCGGCGGCGGCAACAATGAGATCCAGCGGGAGATCATCTCGTGGATCGGCCTGGGCATGCCGCGCGTACGACGGTGAGCGGGCGTGACCACAGACGGTATGCCTGCCGCACATCTGTGGACCTGCCAGTGCGACGCCGCGCCTGTCGGCGGCATCCGCGACACCGCGGCTGCGCAGGGCCCGTCACGCTCGTCCTCACGCGCGACATGCGCACGGCGTGCGCCAGGGCCATCCCCACGCCGCCGTCGTTCCCGGGACGCCCGTCAGCGTCGGCCTGCGTTCCCGTCCGTTCCAGGTGGCAACCGGTCGCCGCGGCCGGCTCCTGCGCGTGTTCTCAACGAGCGGCGTTCCTGGGCCGGCCAGTGCCGGCGGCCGGCAGACGTCGAGTTCGGTGTCCATACCGGCCGGGTAGTGGCCGGGGATGTTGCGGACCGGACCGCAGCATGAGTGTGATCCATCCGGTCGTTGCCGGGGCGGTGCCGTCACCCGCGCCGCAGCTGCGTGACGCCTCGCCGAGTCTGCCCGTCTCATCGATGCGCCCGTCCGCACCGGTAGGCAGCTGTCCTGAGCCTTGCCCCGCGGGCAGAGGCAGCACCATCACATCGTGTGTGAGGCATCGGTTGACGGTGTGGGGACTGCGGAATGCGCCAGTCGTGGCAAACAGCGCCGTCGTCGCAATGCCCAGCAGCGCCGCGGCGGCACCGCCCAGGACCAGCCACATCCGGCGTCGCGGTCCGCGTTCACCGCTGTTCCCGCAGCAGCGCGAGGCGACGTTTGTATTCGTCCTCGTCGATTTCCCCGCGGGCGAACCGCTCGGCGAGCAGGTCCTCCGCTCGCCTGCCTCCCCACCCGTACTCGCCGGCGGGAGGAGCCGAGCCGGGCCGGTGGCCACGGTGGGCACTGGTCAGGTAGTGGACAAGGGCAACGATGCCGGTGATCACCAGTGCGAGGAACAGCACCATGACCACGGTCATGACGAACCAGCCGCCCCAGCCCCAGCCGCCGTCGTACCACATCATGCCGATCACTTCCCTTGGCCGGATTCCTCGATTCCAGCGTGGATGAGGAACGGCTTCGGCGGAAATCGGAGGCGGGCTGCCGGTGCCGGCCGAACGGCCCAGGGGCTCAGGCCCGCGGCCTGAAGAGCGGCCGCAGCGTCGGGCCGCCGTACCGCAACCCGCGCCCCGAGCCTCGCCGCCGGGCAGACCGCTTGCGTTATGGGCGAATTCTTTGACGCGTTGAAACGACACCCGTGACGCTCGTTCGGGCCTGTTGCCGTCCACCAGGTGCTTCTCGGCGTACGGCTACTACCGTGAAGGTGTGGCCCGCCCCGCTACGCGCGGGTCACGACGGAGGCACCGTGGGCGACAAGGTATCTGACCACTGCGGAGAGGTGCACCGTCGGCTGGGCACGCTGCCGGGCGATCTCCAGGATCGGCTGGACGCCGTGAAGCGGGGTCCTGCCGAGGCGGCCCTGCTGCTGGAGGCCGTCATGTCGGTGGGCAGAGGGCTCGACCTGCCCCAGGTGCTGCGTCGGATCGTCGAGTCCGCGGTCGTCTTGGTCGATGCCGAGTACGGGGCCCTGGGAGTGGTCGGTGCGGGAACCCGGCTCGCGCAGTTCCTGCCGGTGGGTGTCACGGGGGAGCAGCGCGAGGCCATCGGCCCCCTGCCCGAAGGACATGGCATCCTCGGCGAGTTGATCCGTCACCCCGAGCCGTTGCGGCTCGTCGAACTCTCCGAGCATCCGTCGTCCTACGGGTTTCCGCCGAACCATCCCCCGATGCACTCGTTCCTGGGGGTTCCGATCCGGGTCCGCGACAAGGTGTTCGGCAATCTGTACCTGACGGAGAAGCGGGGCGGCCGGGTGTTCGACGCCGAGGACGAAACCGTGCTGTCGACGCTTGCGGTGGCGGCGGGAGTGGCCATCGAGAACGCCCGTGTGTACGCGGAGACGCGCGACCGTCAACGCTGGCAGGAGGCCAACAGCGAGATCGTCGCGGCGCTGCTGAGCGGAGCGGACGTGGCACACGTCCTGCAGATGATCGTTGATCACTCCTCGCGTATTCTCGCCGCGGATCTCGGTGTGCTGGCTTTGCCCGCGGAGGGGAAGTCCCTCCGTGTGGCACTGGCATCCGGGGTGGACGCCGAGACGCATCGCGGTCTGGTCCTGCCGCGAGCGGGATCGTTCGCAGGCGCTGCCCTGGACGCGGGAGAGCCGATCACCAGCCTGGATGTCGCACATGATCCGAGGATCACCGGGGGCCCGCCGAGGTGGACGGGGCTCCTCGGCCCCGCTGTCGCGGTCCCGATGGTGACGGGGGAGCGGACCCGTGGAGTGCTGCTGCTGGCCCGGGTACGGGAGCGTCCCGCCTTCACCGATTCGGAGACCGCGCCCTTGCTGGCGTTCGCCGGACAGGCCGCTCTGGCGATGGAGCTCACCGAACGGCGCGAGTCCGCCGAGCAGAGCGCCCTGCTGGAGGACCGGGACCGCATCGCCCGGGATCTGCACGACCTGGCCATTCAGCGGCTGTTCGCCACCGGGATGACGCTGCAGAGCGTGGTGCGGCTCGTAGAACAGCCACAGGCGAGGGAGCGGTTGCTGCGCGCGGTGGACGATCTGGACGAGACCATCAAGATCATCCGGTCCACCATCTTCGGACTCCGCGCCCGTGACTCGGGTCGGGCCGGCCAGGGGCTGCGCGCCCGGACGGCGACCACGGTCGAGCAGGCCGCACGGACCCTGGGCTTCCAGCCGTCCCTGCGGATGGGAGGGCTCATCGACACGGATGTGCCGGCCGAGATCGCCGACCAGGTGATCGCGGTCCTCGGAGAGGCGCTGAGCAATGTCGCTCGCCACGCACGGGCGACAACGGCGGACATCTCGCTGGTGGTGGGAAAAGGGGCGGTGAACCTGGTCGTGTCCGACAACGGTGTGGGCATGCCCAAGCACGGTGGTCCCCGAAGCGGGCTCGACAACCTCGCACGACGCGCCGAGAGACTCGGCGGCGAGATGAATGTGGGAACGTCGGTGCAGGGCGGCGCCCGGCTGAGCTGGCGGGTGCCACTGCGACTCTCCTGACGCTTCGCGGGGGTGTTTCGGGGGCCGTGGCTGCGAGGGGCTGTGCGGTCAGACCTGATGGTGCCCGGCACCGTGCAGGGAGGATTCCGTGGCGTGCGCGGCGATGACGGCCGCCTGGATGCGGCGCTCGACACCGAGCTTGGCCAGCAGACGGGAGATGTGGTTCTTGACCGTCTTCTCCGACAGATAGAGACGCTTGCCGATCTGGCTGTTGGTCAGTCCTTCACCGATCAGCGCGAGGACGTCCTTCTCCCTCGGGGACAGCTCCGACAGCGCGTCGTCCTCCTCGGAGCCGGTGCCGGATTCCTCCTCGCGCAGGCTGTTCATCAGCCGTGCCGTGGTCGACGGGTCCAGGGTCGAGCGTCCGGAAGCCAGTGTGCGGACGGCGGTGACGAGGTCCGAGCCCTTGATCTCCTTGAGTACGTAGCCGGCCGCGCCGGCCATGATGGCGTCGAGCAGTGCTTCGTCGTCGTCGAACGAGGTGAGCATCAGGCAGGCCAGTTCCGGCATCCGCGAGCGCAGCTCACGGCAGACCGTGATCCCGTCGCCGTCCGGCAGTCGCACATCGAGAATCGCGACGTCGGGGCGGAGCGCCGGGCCGCGGGCCAGAGCGTGGTCGGCAGTGCCCGCGTCGCCGACGACTTCGATGTCGGGTTCCGCGTCGAGCAGATCCTGGACGCCGCGCCTGACGACCTCGTGGTCGTCCAGCAGGAACACGCGGATCGGTTTCTGCGCCGAGAACCCCGTGTCGTCGCTCATGGTGGCCCTCCTCGCTGTCAAGAGTTGCGCAGTCCCGCCTCGTCATGGTGAGTTCGCACAAGAGGAACACACCAGGGGCGAACGGTCCCATGCTCCGGACCGTTCAGGCACCAGGAGCATTTTCCGTGCTCTGAGCAGGCGCTCCACCGTCTCGGCGACGTACTGGTCCACCGCGTGCGTCGAGGACCGGAGGCACTTCGCAGCCGCCTTGTCGTAGCAAGTGGGCCCGGCTCTCGGGCGGGATCACGTCGAGCAGGCTCCTGGCCGTTGACATGGAACCTCCGTTCCTGGTCGGCGATGTACACCCGTCCGCCTGCTCTGAACGATATGCGCGCTTTCGGAGGAGTGCCCGGCCGTGCTGCGTGGTGCAAAACGGAATCCACGCTGTGCCCATACGCCGCATGCCATGGAGGCGTTGCGCGCGTTCCCTGGCGTCGGCGACGAGACGCTCCGCGAGGACCTGTTCGGTGGGGCGCTCGGTGTCGAAGGTGGGACGCATGCCTTTGTGGCGCTCCCACAGCGACGCATGGACCACGCGCAGGGGGAGTCGTGAGCGTGCCGCTTCCGCCGCAGTCCAGTCCGGGGAGACTGCCCTCCGATCCGTCCACTCCGACGACTATCGGGAGCCGCATCGCTCCCACCGCCCCTCCTGTGCGGGTGGCTGCCTGCCTCGATGCATACGGTGCGGGTTTCTACGGTTCGATCGTCAGCACCTGGTCCAGGGGGCGGCGTGGTGTACGCGGCCCGCTCGGCCCGTATCCCAGGCGGATGATCATCTGTGCGTGTCCCGTGCCGTAGACCGGGTCGCGCAGGAGCCACCGCAGGTCCGGCCATTCGAGGGGCTGGGTCGCGAACGAGGTGGACACCTGGTGGAGCGTGGCGGTGAGCAGTACGCGTTCCAGGGCCTGTCCTGCGCTCAGCCAGTCCGTGGGGTGATCGCCCGGGGTGCTCAGCAGAGCCAGTTGAGGTCGGTTCTCGAACCGGACGCGTGCCCGGCCCGGGAGGACGCCGGTTCCCGCGAAGTCGCGGGTGGTCGCTCGTTCGGAGGCGTCGCGGGGGCCGAAGGCGTAGTCGGGGATTCCGTCGACGGGTGCCTCGGTCTTCGTGTTCCGGGTCCAGTGCTCCTGCTCCGCCTCCCGTGCCGGATCCCCGCGGTCGTATCCCTCGGCGTCCCGGATCAGTTCGAGCACGGTCTCCAGATGCGGCGGGGCCAGGAACGCGAAGTCCGCGCCCTCGATACGGGCCGCGTCGGCGAACTGCGCACGGATGTCCTCGGGGATCGCCTGCTCGTCGAACGGATAGCGGCTGGTGTGCCGGTCCCGGATCGCAGGGTGGAGCGCGGCGAGCGCTTCATCCGCGGGTTCCCGTGAAGCGTCGGGGCGGACGCCGAGACGGACGGCGGCCAGTACGGCCGGGGCCGATGGTTCGGGCAGCAGCGCGGTGACCGCGTCCAGGCCGTGATGGGCGGCGGACACCCGCAGGTTCAGCAGCGCCGCGCCGCAGCCCACGTGCAGTGCGCGGTTGGCGGGGTCGGCCTCCGGCATCGCTCGGTCGAGGTCCGCCCGGAGGGTGAGGGTCCGGCCGGCGCGTGTGTAGCGGAACTGCCAGGGCTGGGCGTTGTGCATGGACGGGGCGGCGGTGGCATCGGCGACGAGGCCGGCCAGCGTCGCGTCGTCGAGTGCTCTGGTGAGCATCGTAGGTCTCCCGGGGAGTCGGGAACGGTCGATGGCTCCAGCATGAAGCGGATCGCCGCCCTGCACGTGTGGGCCGTTCGTCCCTTGCTCGGATCCGGGTGGCTCCTCGGCAGGGGCACCCGTTCCCTGTCCCGGCGGATGCCGCCGGGCCTTCGAGGTCTAGGCGGATGCCTGGCTTTCGAGCAGGCAGTCCACGCTGACGACGCCTTCCACGGATTGAGCGAGGCGGGCGGCGACGGGAATCAGGGCGGCGTCGCGGACGCGACCGGTGAGCGTGGCCACACCACAGGTGACGCTGACCTTCACGTTTCGGCGCGAGGCGGGGAACAGCCGGTCGACGACCTCGCGGCGTATCTCGGCGGCCAGGTCGTCGTCGGGACGCAGGAAGATCTTGAGGAGATCGGCGCGACTGAGGCTGCCATCGGCGTCGACGACCGGGAGGCGCTTGATGCGCCGGTCGGCCATGAGCCGGGCGGCCTGCGGGAGGGACGCGCCGGGCTCGATCGTGACGGCGGGGCTCGTCATCAACTCCTGCGCCCGGACCGAGCCGGCCTTGGCGGTGTCGCCCAAGCGGTGCATGTGGTCGATCATGCCGGGCCCGTGCTCGTGAAACTCCTCCTTCGGGAGCAGGTCGGCCTCGGAGACGACGCCGACGACGTGGCCCCCGCCTTCGACGACAGGCGCGGCGGTGACTTTCCACCGTTCCAGGGCGGCAGCGATCTCTTTGAATTCAGCGTCGGGGGTGACGGTGACGACGGTCTTCGTCATGACGTCGTTGACGGTGTGCCGGGCGGAGGTCATGGCAGGTTCCCCGATGAGTGCGGGCGAGTGGCCGACTGCTGCCGTGCGGCGGATAGGCGCTTGTTCGCCCCGGGCGAGAATCTCGGGCCTGATCTCGGGGGATTCTGCCTCGGACATCGCCGCCCCTTCTTCGGTGGGTGGCAGCCAGCCCTCTTCACCATCACACCCCCGGCCCTGGGGCGGGATGGGCCCGACAGGCCCCGGTGGGGACCGACCGGCCCATGCGGGGTCAGTGACGAGGGACTGAGCCGGAGCGTGTGCGTCAGGACATCTTCGAGGATCTCCTCCTGGATTGCGTGGTCCCTGCGCAGGAAGAGTTGTACGAGGTCGCTGCGGCTCAGGACCCCGATCAGCTGGCCTTCGCTGTCGACTGCGGGGAGCCCCTTGACTTTGTGCTGCTCCATGACGCGGACGGCGCTCCACTCGGGAGCCGCGGTGATCGCCGGGTGGCTCATGAGATCGCCGGCGGTGTTCGCGCCGCTCCCGGAGTCGTGCCTGCGGAGCAGGACGCTTCGGACACGACGCCCACGGGGTGCGCAGGGGTCCGTTCGGCCCTGTTGGCCCGGTACGAACGGTGCATTCGTGAAATTGGCGGAAGGAGCCATTGCGAGGATGCGGAGAAGCGACTGATGGCCGTGCACCGCACGATCAGGAACCGCGAGAAGCGGTTGGCTCTTTCCGCCCCATGACATGAGCTTCAGGGGTTGCCGGCGTCACGCGCCGGATCGAGATCCGGCGGCAGATCGTCCACGGCGTATTCGAGGGAATGGTCGACACTGACGACGCCGTCGACGGAGAGGCACAGGAGTTCGATGATCGGAATGGTTGAACGCTCCTCCACTCTTCCGCTCAGGGTGACAACTCCTTCCTGAACTGTCACTGTCACGCCCCCGGGTGTCATCCGGAGAGTCCGGCCCAGTACCTCGTCGACGATTTCTTCGTGTATGGCGTCGTCGCGGCGGAGCATGGGGCGGAGCAGATCCGAGCGGCTGACGATGCCCACGAGCGTGCCGGTGTCATCGATGACCGGAAGGCGTTTGACGCCCCGCTCGTTCAGGAAGCGCGCTGTTTCGACGATGCTCCACGCGGGCCGGGCCGTCAGCACGGGAGTGGACATGAGATCACCGGCGGTGCGGGCGTCCATGGTGCGGTGGTTCACGGCCGCGGTCCCGCGCAATTGGTCACGGCCCTCTGCTTCCGGCAGGTCGGCCTCGGAGACGATGCCGATGGGGTGGTGGTGGGTGTCCACGACGGGAAGGGCGGAGACTTCGTTGTAGGCGAGGCTCCAGGCGACCGTCTTGAGTGACGCTTCGGGGCTGGCCGTGGCCACGTCCCGGGTCATGACTTCGGCGACAGTGCGGTGCATCATGGTTCGATTTCCCTTTCGTGCAGGGGCGCCAGTCGTGGGCGGCGACGGCAACGGGGGCCGCGGCGTGATGCAGGACGGCATGAGCCACCGGCCCGAGGCGGACACCCGGAGGAGAGCGGCTTGGGTGCCGACCGACGACGAGGTCCGCGCCCGCTGCGGCCTTGACGAGCTGACGGCCCGCGGGTCCCATGAGTGCCACCCGGTCGACGCTCACCGACGGCAAGGCCCGCGGTCACCTGGCGGTCCACGGCTTCGTATCCCGTGTTCAGCCCGCCACCGGGCGATCCGGCCAACCGTGACCGAGCCTCGTCCCGGGGGTATTCGGTGCGGATCCGGTCATAATTCTGGAGTTTGAAGGCGGCGCCGGGCCCGGGCTGCTTGTGGGTGATGCGATGGTCCATGGCCGGGTCCTTGTCCTCGCTCCGAAATCCTCAAGGAGAGACTGCGGCGCATCGTTGTGAGCGGTGATGGCAGCAGCACGGCCTCACTGCTCTGCGGACGGTCCGTGCGTGACTCACTGCGGGGAGGTGGGTACGGGGTCATCCACGTGTGCGGTCACATGGCTCACGACCGCGACCACCCCGTCGAGTCGCTCGGCAAGGCAAGTCAGGATCGCGATCTGGCTCCGGCTCTTCAGCCGGCCTTCCAGAGTGACAACGCCGTCCACGACATGGACGGTTACCACATCGGCTCCGAGCCCCATGGTGCCCACGAGTACGTCCTCGACGATGCGTCGTCGTATCTCCGCGTCGGGTCGCAGAAAGAGGCGTAGCAGGTCCCGGCGTGTGACGATGCCGACAAGTCTGTCCTCGTCGTCCACGACCGGAAGCCTCTCCACGCCACCGCGCATCATCAGCCGGGCCGCTTCCGGCGCGCTCTCCTCCGCGCGGACGGTCACCGCCGGCGTCGACATGACCTCGGCGGCGGTGAATTCCGCTCCGGACGGGGTCATGGTCGTGGTATCGGCGTCAGGAGCGCCGCCCGTGGCCAGATGCCTTGCCGCCTGTCGGTTCACCAGGTCGCTCTCGGAGACGACACCGACAACCCGGTCCTCGTCGTCGAGTACGGGCAGTCCACTGATGTTGTGCTGGGCGAGCAGTTTCGCAACCTCCTTGAAGGAGGTGAGCGAGACGACCGAGACGACCTCGTCGGTCATCAGGTCTCCCACTTTGATGTGCTTCATGGAGGCGCCTCCAGCCGTCTCACAGCGATTCACCCGGACGCGATGCCGCAGGTTGTTCAGGAACCACGATCCACCGGGGCGTATGGAGACGAGGAGGGCCGAATGGGTCGTGGCCGGGACCGGTCGGACCCGGTTCGGGCGTCTGGGCACCTGGGCACGGCAGGATTCTCTCGAAAGGGTCCATTGGGCCCCGGGCGGTCCTGAGCGGCCCTCTCCCCGCAGGGGTGAGCGGTGCCAGTGTGAAAGCTGACCCTTCAGTGGCCTCGGCGAGGAGGAACCATGAACGGCACCGCCGGCAGCCCGGAACTGGGATCCGTCATCGTCGGCGTCGACGGCTCCGGCCCGGCCCGCCGGGCAGCGCTGTGGGCAGCGGCCGAGGCCGCGCGCCGTGACAGTCCGTTGCGCATCGTCTACGCGGCAGACACGGACGGCCGGGTTCTCTACCTCTCGGCGGAGAGCATCGAGCGCGTTCGCAGCGCGGGCCGCGAACTGCTGCGGGAAACCGCCGCTGCCGTCGCGGAACAGTATTCCGGTCTGCACGTCACGACGGAGTTCAGCCGCGGCGCACCCGTCCCCAGCCTGCACCGGACGGCCGGCCTGCGCGGCACTGTCGTGGTGGGCAACCGCGGTCTCGGCGGGTTCAAGAACCTCATGCTCGGATCCGTCGGTCTGAAGGTCGCCGCAGGCGCCACGACGCCCGTCATCGTGGTCAGGGGCACTGACAACGGGACCGAGACCGGAGTGGTGATCGCCGCGGTCCGTGACGAGCACGACGCCGAATGCGCCCGGTACGCGGCGCGCGAAGCCGAGATCCGTAAGGCCTCGCTGCGGCTGCTGCACGTGTGGAACATTCTCGAATCAGCCGGACTCGCCGTGACCATGCTCGACGATGTCGAAGCGATCGCAGGCGAACACGTCCACCACCTGATCACCGTGACGGACCGGATCCGCGGCGAATTCCCGGAACTGAACGTGCAGGCGGACGCTGAGAAGAGTCTGACCGTCGCCGGGGTCCTGGTGGAGGCATCGCGCCACGCGGATCTGCTGGTGATGGGCGGACGGCGATCGCCCGGTTTCATCGGCCCCACCCTCGGGCGGGCGACGCACAGCCTGCTGCACCACGCGCACTGCCCCGTGGAGCTCATTCCGCGGCACGGTTCCGGGCGTGGGAGCGAGTCGTGATGGGCACCGGCGAACGCCGTGAACTCGTCATCGGTATCGCGGCCGGCGCCGGCCGCCACACCGGCTGACTGAATCGGTCACCGTCACATAGCGATGGCAGCGAGGTGCCTCGGTGTTCAGCGAGGGCCGACACGGTAGGGCCGCATCATCTCGTTGTCCTCGTGTTCCAGCATGTGGCAGTGCCACACGTATTGTCCCGCCCGGTCGAAGGTGGCCTTGACCCGGGTGATGGCGTGCGGATAGGCGATCACCGTGTCCTTGAAACCGCTCTCCCCGGGCTCCGGAGGTCTTGCGCTGTGCCCGGTGCTCTGCCGGTCGACGACCTGGAACTGAACCTCGTGGATGTGGATCGGGTGGGCATCTTTGGTGGAGTTGTGTATTTCCCAGATCTCGGTCGCCCCGAGTGCCGGGTTCTCCGTGATGGGATCGCCCCATCCCATGGGGGTCGGGTTTCCGTGCCGGTCCACGGTGCCGAGCATCACCACGCGGGGACCCACGCCCCGCAGGACCGCGGAGTTCTGCTCCTGCAGGGAGATCTGCCGCGTGTGGCTCGCTGGACCCAGAGGTTCGAACGGCGGAAGGGTGAGGTGGGCTGGGGGTACGGTCCTGTCCGGTGTGGCGAGCGGTCGTGCCACCGTGAATTTCATGACCTGTCCGGTGGTCCCGGGGGCCGCCGGCCGGAAGTCCGTGCCCGCCCTCCCGCCCCTGAACGGCTCGTCGGGGCCCTCGTTGATGAGGTACAGATCAGTTCCGACCGGGATCGAGGTGAAGTCGACGACGACGTCGGCGCGTTCGGCGGGGGCGGTGAGCAGTTGGTCGCGCTGCACGGGTGCGGGCAGAAAGCCTCCCTCCGAACCGATCTGCCAGAAGGGGAGCACCGGGTCTGCGGGACGAGGGGCCATCGGGTCGGTGACGATCTTCAGGATCAGGAAGCGTGCGTTGCAGCCGTTGAGGAACCGCAGGCGGTAGCGGCGCGGCTCGACGGAGAGAGCGGGCCAGGTACGGCCGTTGGTCACCATCGTGTTGCCGAAGAACTCCGGGTTCCAGATGGGGGAGATGTCACTGCCGGGGATGTAGGGTCCGGTGAAGTGGTCGAAGGATGCGCGGCTCGCCGGGTAGAACAGGCTGCCGTCGGTGGAGAACGACCGGTCCTGGATGACGACCGGGATCTCGTAGTAGTGCTTTCCCGGGGGGTCACCCAGTTTCGGCGCCGGCCCCGGAAGCACACCGTCCGGGAGGTCGGCGGGCCCGCCGCGCAGGAGGTAGAAGCCCGCCAGCCCCGCGTAGACGTTCAGCCGAGTGACCCCCAGGGCATGGTCATGGAACCAGGAGGTGGCGGCACGCTCCTGATTGGCGTACTGGAATATGGCGGTTCCAGGCCCCCAAGCTACATCGAACTGGTTCTCGAATATTTTCCTGAACTGTTCATAGAAGGAGCCCGTCCGTGCGTATCCGTCGGCGATGTCGGAAGCGCGGGGTAGATACCACGCCTCGGGGTAGCCGTCGCTCTCCTGCGTGTTGTGCCCACCGTGCAGGTGGGTCACGATCGGCACGGGCCCGGTATAGGGGCCGGGTGTCGAGGCGAAGGCCGGCCGCGTATCGCGCCGTGAAATGCCGCCTTGGGGGTTGGCCCAGTGCAGTGTGGGGTCTACCGGCAGCAGGTGCGGCAGATGATTGCCGTGGCGGTCGATCAGCTCGTTCACCCACGTGACCCGTATGGCCCTGCCGAAGGTCGCCTCGACGGTGCATGCAGGATAGGAGAAGCTTCCCGGATGCCGGGTCGACCCGTATCCCCACACCGTTGTGGCCGGCATACCGGCTGGCAGGATCTGCTGCCGCAACTGCCGAACACCGATCGTGTAGTGGTCGACGCGTCCTGCCTCGTCCCTCTCGGCCCAGGGCATGACCGGCGGGACGGCGAGCTCGGTGACGTACTTCTCGACGTGCGTCGGGTCCAGGACGCGGCTGGGGACCCCCGGCCAGGCCCGCGCGGCGGCAGACCCGGCCGGGATGAAGAGGCACGTTCCGCCGACGAGGCCGGCCTTGATGAATTGTCGCCTTGTGGCCATCTGAGCCCTCCTGGACACGGCCCCCCATCGGCTGCAGTCCCAGAAACCGTTCCAGTGTTTCCGACACAACGAAGAAGAGCCACTCGAAACGTCGTGGGCCGAGATCTTCGTGCACGCGCAGCGTTTCAGCTCGCCCGGTTCCCCGCACTCTGCGGCGTTCACGGTGCATGGCTTACGACGGTGGCGACAGTCGGCTCGATCGAGCAGCACCCCGCCCGCCCAGGGTGAGAGCGATACGGCACGGCCGGGCTCCAGCAGCTGCACTTTTTTGCCGCGCCGAACCGCCCTTCGGGAAGCTGCCTCCAGAGCCGGCCTAGCCGGGACCACACCGTCTGGGATACCGAGACCGGTCTGGAGACCGAGGTCGACCTGGAGAGCCTGAGGGGCTGGGCGAGCAGGACGAGAACGACCGAGGTGAGGGGCTCCAGGCGAGCTGACCACCGTCGAGCGGGACGAGCTCAGGCAGTCCGCAAGGAAGTCGCCGGGCTCTGCTCGTGGAAGGACACGGATGGCGTCAATCGTTTGTGCCGATCCTGAGCCAGGCCCGCTCGTCCTGCACACGGCCCGCGGCAGCGAGTGCAAATCGTCATGAATTCCGCAGTGAACCAAGGAAGTCGAAGCTCCGCCAGAGCGCCGGACCGGCCATCGTCCTACGGCACCGCCGTCGAGAGTTCCGTCGACGTCCTCGACGCCGAGATCGGCAGCGACCGGCTGCTGCGGGACGCAGTGCCTGAGGGCGCTTCAGCCAAGCTCCATGCGCACGTCCACGACGCCTTCGACCGCGCGAATGGCCCGAGCCAGAAGTGGCACCAGGGAACGGTTCCGGAGAGGTCCCCGCAGGGTGACGACACCATCCAGCACAGAGAACTCCACCCGGTCCGGGGGAGAGAGTTCGGCGACAACAGCGGATCGGATCTCCTCCTCGATCTCCTTGTCCGGGCGCAGGAACACCTTCAACAGGTCGCTGCGGCTCACGACGCCCTCCAGCATGCCGAGATCGTTCACGACGGGCAGTCGTTTCACTCGTTTGCGCGCCATGATGCGGGCGGCCTCGGCGAGCGTGGCGTCGGGGTGGACGGTGACGGCCGGACTCGACATCAGCTCCTCGGCCAGCACGGCGCCGGCTTTGGACGCCTCCTCCAGTTGGCCGGGCAGCTTCGGCTCGTCCTGCCGGAACTCCTCCTTGGGCAGCAGGTCCGCCTCGGACACGACCCCGACGACGCGACCCTCGCCTTCGAGGACCGGCACGGCGCTGACTTTCCACTGATGCATCAGCTCGACGATCTCCTTGTACGAGGCCTCGCGGCCGATGGCCACAGCAGTGTGGGTCATGACGTCGCTGACGGTGTACCGGAATGCAGCCATGGGGTGCTCCGCAAGGGCGAAATTGACCTCCTGCCCGATCCCCATCAGGCGGGCACGGTACTGGGCAGGCAGGGCTGCGGTGATGCGAGTCGGAGAAACGCTCATCGATGGCCTCCTCTGTAGCCTCCGGTTTCAGCATCGCCGGGCAGTCGGTTCACGGACATGGGTCCACCGGCCCCTGCCGCGGTCCCGTCCGGCCCTGGGCGGGCAAGCTTGGCGATTTCGGGGCGCTCGGCGGCTCTGTCGGCCGAGTCCCTTCTCGCGCCCGATCGCGAGTTCGGATCAGAAGGCTTCGTGAGTGCCCCCCAGCAGATTCCTTTCGATGTACCGGCGGACATCCGCGGTGAGTGAGCTGAGGCGTCGTGAGAGTTCCGCTTTTGGCACGGTGGGCGCCCTTATGGTGCGGGCCCCGGGTGGCAGTGCGGCGAGGTCGGTCATGAACCTTTGCCGGACCGTGTCCAGCTCTGCACGTTCTGAAACGCGTCGCCCCTCCCGCATGACCGACTCCAGCAGCGGGACGCCATCCGGCGGCGGCTGCTCGTCGACGAGAGCTATGAGATCCGCGTATCCCGGTCTACGGAACACCTGCTTGCGCCCCGGCGCCGTCACCTTGGCCGAGGACAGTTTCATCACGGGCCGGCTGTCGTACTCGACCAACTTGTATGCGGAATCCAGGTAGGGGGCATCTGCACAGACGCCGATCCGGGTGCCGACCGCGTACGTATCGATGGGCGCTTCGGAGCGGACCAGGCTGTCAACGGAGAACTCGTCGAGACCACCGCTCGCCACAATCCGTGTCTTCCGGAGGCCGGCAGCATCGAGGATGGTCCGCGCCTGCACGGCCAGGGCTCCGAGGTCACCGCTGTCGAGCCGGATGGCGCACCCCGGGCCGAGGCCCAGATCGCGCAGTACACGCGCCGCTGTCGCCACACCTCGCACGGTGTCGTAGGTGTCCACGAGAAGCGTCACCGGGCCCGGATGGGACCGGGCGAAGGCCCGGAACGCGTCCTCCTCGGTACCGAACGCTTCGATGTACGAGTGGGCCATCGTGCCGACAGCGGTCAGGCCCTCGGAGTGAGCCGCCGCCACATTGCTGGTTCCGGCGAAGCCGACCATGGCACCCAGCCGGGCGGCCTGGTGTCCGGCTTCGATGCCATGAGTGCGGCGCAGGGAGAAGTCCACGACCGGGTGTCCGTCCGCGGCCAGGACGCACCGGGCACATTTGGAGGCGATGGAGGTCTGATGGTTGAGCTGGTTGAGTACGTAGGTTTCAACGAGCTGGGCCTGCGGGAGGGGTGCAGTGATTTCCAGCAGGGGTTCTCCGGCCAGCACGATGTGCCCTTCGGGTACTGCCCTGACTTCGCCTCTGAATTCCAGGCCGAGCAGCGGTGCCAGATCATCGGACTGTCGTCCCAGCACGGAGGCGAAGACGTCCACGTCATCTGCGTCCACACGATAGGCGGAGAGGAAATCGAGGACCGAATCCAGCCCGGCACAGACAAGGAAACCTCGGTCCGGCGGCAGAATGCGCACGAACAGACTGAACGTCGCCGAACGTGTCATGCCCTCGTTCAGATACGACTGAGCCATCGTGACCTCGTAGAGGTCGGTGCTCGTTGCATTCGACATCGACGGCACCTTCCTCCCCGTCGCGTCATCCCCTCCGGGACTTCCGCCCGGCCCCCGCGCGCTCGCGCACCACCCCGCACTCCTCCCTCCACTATCGGCCTCCTGCGTCTCGTGGGCCAGCCGGACGCCGGGGCGGCAACCGCACCGCCGAGTCTCTTCTGCCGCTGCCGAAGAGCACGTCGTGCGTCCGGACCGGCCGGACAACGGTGGGGGCCGAACGTTCCGTATCCGGGCCGAACCGGTCCTCACAAACGTATCGGGGAACCGGAGAGAGGAGCGGCGGCGATCGGGTTCGCCTTCCACGAGGCTCGGGCGAGGGGCTGCGACCTGGAATGCCGTACATGCCTGGCGCTGTCCCTCGCACGACCGCGCCGATCATCCGCGGACTGCCGGTGAGCCGCACCTCTACTGCAAGGAACGTGCGGCGACCCTGACCGACGAAGCGGTGGCCGAGTCCGTACGCGATCACCCGACGGTCCGGCCGCACTCGGCGGCGGTCGAGGGAACGGCCGCAAAAGTGCCGGTCCAGCGTTCGGCCGCTGCAGACCTGATCGTTGTCGGAGCGCATCGCCGCCGCAGCCACCTCGGACTCCAACTCGGCCGAGTTGCCCATACCCTGCTCCACCACGCCGACTGTCCGGTGGCTGTCGTACCTCTGGCGGCTCGTTCGTGCGAGACCCCTCGCCTCACTTCCTGAGTTGCGACGCGTGGTCGGGGACGTACGTCTGAAGGTCTCTCGGCGGTCGTTGGTACCCGGTGGCCGGAGGCCGCGGAGGCAGTTCGATCAACGGCGGAGCGACTGCCTCGTACGGCACGGTCGACAGGAGATGGGCGATCATGTTCAGGCGGGCCCGGCGCTTGTCGTCGCTCTCGACGACGTACCACGGAGCCTCCGAGATGTCGGTATGGACGAACATGTCGTCCTTCGCCCGTGAATAGGCCTCCCAGCGGGTGATCGATTCCAGGTCCATCGGCGAGAGTTTCCACCGGCGGGTGGGATCCTGCAGTCGGCGTCGGAACCGCTCCTCCTGCACCGCGTCACTCACCGAGAACCAGTATTTGCGCAACAGAATGCCGTCCTCCACCAGCATCCGCTCGAAGATCGGGCACTGGCGAAGGAACCGCTGGTGTTCCTCCATGGTGCAAAAACCCATGACGCGCTCGACGCCGGCGCGGTTGTACCAGCTCCGGTCGAGCAGGACCACTTCCCCCGCGGCTGGAAGATGCTCGACATAGCGCTGGAAATACCACTGGCCGCGCTCGCGCTCGGTGGGCCGCGGCAGAGCGACGATACGTGCCACTCGGGGATTGAGGTGTTCGGTGACCCGTTTGATCGTGCTCCCCTTGCCCGCCGCGTCACGTCCCTCGAACACCACGACGAGCCGTGCGCCTTCCGCGCGTACCCACTCCTGGAGCTTCACGAGCTCGGTCTGGAGCCGGTACAGCTCCCGCTCGTACAGCGAGCGCTGCAGCTTTCCGGGCTGGCCCGAGCCTTTGTCGTCCGACATGGGATGACGTTATGGAGGAGACCATGGTCGAAGTCAAGTGTCAGCGCCGAACGGGCTTCGCTGGGCGGACCCGGTGCGACATGCCCCTCGTCGTGGATCACCGAGAATCACAGCGTGAGCAGGGCGACGCCACCGCGATGTGGACGGCGCGGCTGTCGGGTTCGGCGTGTGGTAAGCCCCGGTCGCACATGGCCGTGCACAGAAGGCAAGGCAGCCCCGGAATCAAGGACAAAGTGTCAAGGCTACGCGCCACGCATGGACGGGATGACGCAACGGCGTAGCAGGCCGGCGCTGTCACACGCTCGTCGACGAGCAGGGGCCCGGGTCACCAGAGCCTCCCTGCCCGCTGTCGGTCACTCATCGGCTGGACTGATGCGCCGCCCTGTGAGGCGCGTGGGCCGGATCGACACCCATGTGTTGCGTTCGCCCCCTGCCCAGGGCGTGGTATGGGCGCGGTCGGCAAGCTGCCGCAGTGCGTCGGGCTCTGTAACGATCCGCGCAGGGCCTACGGCAAGCACGCTCCAGCCCTGGCTCATGGCCTCGTCCACGTGGTCGACCTCGAATGCGACATCTGTTCCCCCGGCTGTCGCAGGCACCGAGTCGGGCGCGGTCCGGAAAGCGATCGTGTCATCGATGACTTCGTAGTTCACTGGAAAGACCGCTGGGCCATCGGGTGTCGACACCGCGATGCGTCCTACGCCGTGTGTGGAGAGCCGGGCGCGGCATTCGTCGGGGTCCAGGTCCTGCAGCCGGGGGTGCAGGAGCGCCTGGCCCCGGCCGGGTGGCAGATCAATGCCGCCTCCGCGCAGGGCTGCGGCGGTGGTGCCGAGTGCGTCGGCCAGGCTGATGAGACTTGCCGGACTCGGGTCAGCAGGCCGTTGTTCGAGGTAGGCCAGGTAGTCCGGCGCCATTCTGGCGCGGCGGGCTGTTTCTGCGCGGCTGAGCCCCTGTCGCTCGCGCTCCATGGCTACGCGCCGGCCGATGTCGCCGGGGTTGGGTGCCCCATCGAGCCGGACCCCGGCGGACTCGTCCCCGGCCTCGGCCATGCCCGGCCGGGACGGCTCGCGGGATCTGCCGGGCCGGTGCTCAAGGTGCCGGATATGGGCGTCGGGCCCGGGGAACACGAGCGTCACCTGGTCGGTATCCGACCAGTGCACGTCGTAGGGAGGGGTTCCGTCCTCATGGTGGAGTCCGACAATCTCGCCGTCGCGCCTGCTGGCGCCGGTGGCCGGGCTTTCGACAACAAGCCGATCGCCGAGGTGAGCTCGCATGATCGCCGCCGTTTCCTCATCATGTTGCTGTACCCAACGTGCCACGCATGACGTGCCGCCGCACGGGATGAGAAACCGTGAGTCCGCGGGGCCGAGCGGGCTGGTATCGGGCCCGCTGGTCCACCGACGAGTCGGGCCGGGCCATCTGTGCGGCTCGCGGGCGACCGCTCCTGACCCGCTCGGCACAGGGCCATTACCAGCCGTCACATCCCGAAAGGAGAAGCCGCATGCACCACCGATCGGTCGCAGAGCTCATGACCAGAGACGTCGTCCGGGCACGGCGTGACCTGCCGTTCAAAGAGATCGTCAAGCTGCTGGCAGAGAACGATGTCACAGCGGTACCCGTGGTCGATGAACTGGATCGGCCCATGGGTGTCGTGTCCGAGGCCGACCTGCTGCGCAAGTCTTCCGACCAGGTCGATCCGTCCGGCCGGACACCGATTCCGCATCTGGAGGCGTGGGAGCGGGCCAAGGCCGAGGGGGCCAGGGCCGAGGAACTGATGTCGGCTCCCGCGGTGTGCGCGCGTCCGGAGTGGACCGTGGTCGAGGCTGCCCGCCTCATGGAAGTGCAGAACGTCAAACGGCTGCCCGTCGTGGACGAGACGGACAAGTTGCTGGGCATCGTCAGCCGTCGTGACCTGCTGCGGGTCTTCCTGCGCCGTGACGACGCCATCTACGAGGAAATCAACCGGGACGTACTACAGCGGACGATGGGTCTGGCCTCCTCGGAGGTGACGGTCGAAGTGCGCCAGGGAGAGGTCGTCCTCAGCGGATCCGTCGAGTTCAAGAGCCTGATCCCCATCATCGAACGGCTGTGCCGGAGCGTCGACGGTGTGGTTTCCGTCGCTGAGCGTGTCGCCTACCGGACCGACGACATCCGGACCTCCCGCACCGGCACGTGAGCCATTCGGACCCCGCGAGACGCCTCACGTGCCCCGCAACGGCAGGGCAGTCTGCACGGGCCCGAGGGGAGCGGCTCTTCGTTCCGGATTGCTCTGTCGGCAGCCCGTTCCACCTTCTCCGCCCCGGAACCCGTCGATGCCCGACCACCAGGGGAATGACGGCCGCTCTTCCTCCTTGTGCGGATTTCGCCCATGATGATGTACGACCAGCTCGCCGGATGGGCCGACGGGCATGTCGCGCGAGCTGATCCCGCGGTTGTGTCCAGCCGGCGGATCCCCGAGAGCATGAAGGTCTTGCTGGTCGAGGTCGGTGTTCCGACAGGTGAAGGCAAACGATCACGGGGCCGCCGAGGCTCACAGCTGGGCGCGGACAGGCTCCCCGTACTTGCTCCGGTGCGCCTTGCTGTCGACGGCCGCCCTGTCATCGGCGGAGTCCAAACCTGGTCGCGCGGGTGCCTGTTGACGAGCGAGACTGACGCGCAATGAGTGAGCAATCATGCAGTGTTGAAGCAGCCTTTCGGACGACGAGCGGCCGTGTGCGGGGCAGAGGGGCCGGCGACGGCGTCACCGCCGTGCTCGGTATCCCGTACGCAGCCGCGCCTTTCGGCGCCTGCCGGTTCCGGGAGCCACAGCCGGCGCCGGCCTGGGACGGGGTCCGGGACTGCACGGCCTTCGGCCCCATCGCCCCGCAGTCGGCGGAGCTGCCCGGAGCGCCGGTGTGGCACCCCGGGGACGAGGACATCCTCACCGTCAATGTGTGGGTGCCGGAGCGTGCGGACGGCGGCGCGCTGCCGGTGTTCTTCTGGATACATGGCGGCGCCTACACGTTCGGCTCGTCCGCCCAGGCCGACTTCGACGGGACAGCCCTGGCACGCGCAGGGTTGGTCGTGGTCAGCTGCAACTACCGGGTGGGCTTCGAGGGCTTCGGGCATGTGTCCGGCTTTCCCGACAACCGCGGGCTGTTGGACCAGGTAGCCGCGCTGTGCTGGGTCCGGGAGAACATCGCGGTCTTCGGTGGCGAACCTGGGAACGTCACCGTCGCCGGGCACTCTGCCGGAGGAGGCTCGGTGGCCTGCCTGATGGCCATGGAGCGGACACGGGGGCTGTTCCGGCGGGCCGTCGCCCACAGCGTGCCCAATGCCTTCTTCGCAGTCGAGCTCGCAGTGGCGGTCAGCGAGCGGATCGCGGCGGAGGCTGGGGTTGCCCCGACAGCGGAGGGACTGCTGTCCGTGTCGCCCGAGGCGCTGGTGGCCGCCTCCGACAAGGCTGCCGCGCACTGCGGGACCGACCCCGTGGCAGCGGTCCACACCTTTGACCCGGTGATCTTTCAACCCGTCGTCGACGGCGAGGTACTGCCCGCGGATCCACTCCGTATGCTCGCCTCCGGGACGGCGCGGGAAGTGGACCTGCTGGTGTGCCACACGTTGGAGGAGTACTGGTTCCTCCACGCGGTGGGAGCCGTGCGGGAGGTCACCACCGAGGCGGAACTGGCGGACTTCGCCGAGGCCCTGCACCTCCCAGCCCATCTCGGGGACGGCTACTGTGCGTTGATGCCGGACGCCCAGGTACTCGACCGCTACCTCGCGATCTTCGGCGACGCGCAATTCGGCGAGTACACCACGCGCCTTGCCGAGCACCACGCGAGGGCCGGCGGCCGGGCGTACCTGGCCCGCTTCGCCCGCAGGCGCGAAGAGGCCAGGCCCTGGCACACCGCGGACATCCCCTTCGCCTTCGGTAACCTGGACGCCGTCGGCGCCGACTTCCTCATCGGCGGTGCCCCCGACGACCACGACCGCGCCCTGTCCCGCCGCATGCTCCGCTCCTGGGCCGGCTTTGCGGCCACCGGTGACCCGGGCTGGCCGGCGGTCACCGCCGACACCACGCCAGTAAAGTCCTGGGCCGTCCCCGGCGACCACCTGGCCGACGACGACACGTCCGGGCTCCGCGCCTTGTGGCGCGACGTCCGGTTCGACCTGCTGCGGCCCAGGCAGGCGGCCGGGCATCGTTCCCATGGACTTTCCGGCGCTTGAGGCCCAACTTCTGTGCTTCTGGCTGATGTTCCGGCCGCAGTCCTTGAGAAGCCCGGTTGCGAGCGGGATCACGTCACTACAGACGACGCGGTGAGCGGGTTGGCTTCATTGCGACAGGAGTTCGCAAGGGACTTGTCCGTCCACTGCGGACGATGAATGAGGCGTTCCAGCGAGCTTACGACCGGGCGGGCAGCAGGGTGCAGCAGTCGCTGGCCAGCCGGGTGCGCAACGCCGAGGAACGGCTGCGCCGCCTCCTCGCCAACCCGGTCCCGCCTCCGCCGGAGCCGCTGCGCTTCGCCCCCGTACTGCGGGCCCGCCGCCTGGAGGGCGTCGTACTCGACGCGGCCGACATCGCCGTCACGGACCGACTCGACCGCACGAGCCTCGCCGTCACGGCGGGCGAGCGCCTGCTGATCACGGGGCCGAACGGAGCAGGTAAGAGCACGCTGCTCCGCGTTCTGGCCGGGGAGGTCGCCCCCGAGAGGGGGAGCGTCAGCTGCCGCGGCAGGATCGGCTACTCCCGCAAGAGCCGCGGCCCGGGGAACCTGAGGAGACCGTGCTGGCTGCCTTCGCCCGTGGACGGGCAGGGGAGGCCGCCGGATACACCGAACGGCTGCTGTCCCTCGGCCTGTTCGACAGCGACCAGCTCACGGTGCCGGTCGGCCGGCTGTCCACTGGTGCAGTTGCAGCGTCTCGCCCTGGCGCGATTGCTCAGCGAGCCGTCGGACGTCCTGTTGCTCGACGAACCCACCAACCATCTGTCGCCCGCCCTCGTCGAGGAGTTGGAAGCCGCTCTGAGCGGGTACGAGGGCGCCCTCGTCATCGTCAGCCGTGATCGCCGGCTGCGTCGGCGCTGGCGGGGCGCCCACCTGGCCATGCACGCGACTTCGACGTCCCCCACCAAAGCCTGACGTCATCGAAGCCCGCAGACATCCCTTCAGAAAGGAAGCGATTCGTGATGTCGCCTGTTCCTGCCGACCCGACCGTGCTGCATCCGATGCCCGAGCAGCCACGGGTGGTGCTGCTGAAACCTCTGATCACCTCGCCGCTGATCGAGGTCGGAGACTTCTCCTACTACGACGATCCCGCTGACCCGACCACCTTCGAGACCTGCAACGTGCTGTACCACTACGGGCCGGAAAAGCTGGTCATCGGGAAGTTCTGCGCGCTGGGCGAGGGCGTGCGGTTCATCATGAACGGCGCCAACCACCGCATGGACGGCCCCTCCACGTTCCCGTTCCCGATCATGGGCGGTTCCTGGGCCGAGCACTTCGACCTCATCACCGGCCTGGCCGGACGGGGGGACACCGTGGTGGGCCATGACGTCTGGCTCGGATACCGGGCCATGGTGATGCCCGGCGTCCGCATCGGTCACGGGGCGATCATCGCTTCCGGCTCCGTCGTCGTCGACGACGTCCCCGACTACGGCATCGTCGGCGGCAACCCCGCCCGTCTCATCCGCCGCCGCTACAGCGACGCCGACATCGACCGCCTCCTGGCCCTGACCTGGTGGGACTGGCCGCTCCAGCACATCACCGAACACATCCGCACGATCATGTCCGGCAGCATCGACGACCTGGAGAACGTGGTGGCCGGGTACACGGGAAAGGCACGTCAAGACCCATCGCCCCGCACTGCGAAGGGCCGTTGAACGGTCCCGGCACGGGCCGGCCGGCTCTCCGGAGGCCGGCCTGCGACCAGCGGAGATCTTCGCGCCCGCCGGCTTCCGTTTTCCGCCACTGCCTCTGGTGGTCGCCCTCCGCGCGGTGACCGCATCCGCACCGGCGACCCACCCAGCACCGAGAATCGAGTTGCCAGCATGCCTGCTTCGTCCCACCCAAACCCGTTCGCCGACTGGCTTCGCGCCCATGCCGTCCCGCTCACCCACCTCGACCGTGAGGTGCCGCTCGATGACCTGGAGCCGCTGCGCGCCATCATCGGTGAAGCCCGCGTCGTAGCGATCGGCGAAAATTCCCACTTCATCAACGAGTTCGCGCTCATGCGGGAGCGCATCCTGCGGTTCCTGGTCGAACGCTGCGGTTTCACCGTTCTGGCCTTCGAATACGGCTTCAGCGAAGGCTTCCCCCTGGACGCGTGGACCCAGGGCGAGGGGACCGACGACGACCTGTCGGCCCATCTCGACGCGGCGATTCCTGTGGGACTCGATGAGCCGCTGCGCTGGATACGTGGGCACAGCCGCACAGCCTCACCACCGGTGCGCTTCGCCGGCATCGACATCCCGGCGGCCGGCGGGTCCTTGCTTCCCGCCCTGACCCCGGTCGCCGACTACCTGCGCCAGATCGATCCCGAAACCCTGCCGGCGGTCCGGACGGCGACGCGGATCGCCGAATCGTTCGCTGGTGGCTCCGGCGCCGCGGCCGCACCCGCGTGGGCGCGCCTGGCCGCCGCGGAACAGGACACCCTCAGCGCGGTCCTGGCGCGCCTGCTCATCCGGTTCCGCTCCGTCGAACCGCTGTACGTCTCCCGCAGCGACCAGCAGAGCTTCGACATCGCCTTGCGACGCCTTGAAGGCGCCTGCCACGCCGACTACACCTTTCGCGCCATGGCCGACCTCTTCGCCGGAAAGGGGCTGACCGCCGACCCCTCGGCCCGGGACGTCTACATGGCCGGGTCGGTCCTGTGGCACCTGGAGCGCTTCGAGCCCGGGACCCGCGTGGTGCTGGCGGCTCACAACGCCCACATCCAGAAATCACCGATCTCCTTCAACGGTCACCTCACGGGGCTCCCGATGGGACAGCACCTGCACCGCGTGCTCGGCGATGAGTACTTCGCCCTCGGCCTGACGAGCATCACCGGACACACCGCGGACATGCGCCGCGACGAGAACACATGCTTCGGTTTCACCATCGACAACACACCGCTGGAGCCGCCCGAGCCGGGAAGCATCGAAGCCGCCTTCGGCGATGCCGAGTCCGGGCTCAACATCGCCGATCTCCGCCAGCCACGCCAGGGTGCCCGGGGCAACGCGGGCCTTGCCTCCGGGCCGGACCGCATCCGGATACAAGGCGCCTACATGCACACCCCCGTCATCGAGGCGTTCGACGCCATCCTCAACTCCCCGACCTCCACCGTGGCCGACGACCTCGAATTCACATGAGACAGGCCGACGACCAGGGCGGTGAGGCCGAGTCGCTGCGTTGGGCGGTCTACGCTGTCACCGTTGCCCATTACGTTCAACGGCCCAGCGTCCTGGGAGGAAGTTTGAAGCGTTCCCAGGTCCCCGGATAGCTTCCGGCCGCCTGCAGAAGGGACAATGCGATGGATCCTGATATCCGAACCAGGGGCGCACTCGAGGAACACTGGCGGGCATCGGAACGTGGGGATACCGAAGCCGAGCACGCCATCTACGCTGCGGACGCGATCCTCGACTACCCCCAGTCAGGTGAACGATTCCGGGGCCGCGCGACGATTTCGGCGCAACGTGGCGGGCACCCTGCCAGTCGGCACTTCACTGTCCACCGGATCGTTGGCAGCGGGGATCTGTGGGTGAGCGAGTGTGTCATCACGTACGACGGGGTGCCCACCTACTCAGTGAGCATTATGGAATTTGCCCACGGGCATGTGGTGCACGAGACGCAGTACTTCGCGGACGCCTTCGGTGCGCCTGAATGGCGGACAGCACTCGCGGAGCCTATGCCGGGCAGGAATATCGCCAGGGCCTGACCCAGGGTCGGCCTCGATCGTTCATGAGCCCGTGTCAGCGTGCTGACGGGGGCTCTGGGCTTTTGTGGACGGGCGTGTTCTGTCTTGCGGTTGTGGCGAGGGCCCGAGTGTCGCCCGCAGGTCCGTCGAGGGCCGGCATGGGCAGGCAGGCGAGAAGGTCCAAGGCGAGGGAGACGACCTCCAGCCAGCCCTGATGGTGGGCGGCGCCGTGAAGGGGCAGGTTGCGCAGGCCGGTGTCGCGGGCGGCCCGGATGCGGTCCTCGGCGCGGGCCCGGCGGCGGTGGCGGAGCTCCACGCAGCACAGCCACGAACGGGTGACGCCCGCCTCGCCGGCACCCGCGGATCCGCGAGGGTCCCAAGCCGGTCCGGCAGCCCGACGATCGCGCGGTGCTGACGGGTGGGCGACTTGACCAGGCAGACGGTGGCGCACCGGCGGCACATCGAAGCTCCTTTGGGCTGGGGCGGCTTGGGAAGATCACCCGCACAACAGAGCTTCGT
Organism: Streptomyces sp. NBC_01224; assembly: GCF_036002945.1. Taxonomy (NCBI): domain Bacteria; kingdom Bacillati; phylum Actinomycetota; class Actinomycetes; order Kitasatosporales; family Streptomycetaceae; genus Streptomyces; species Streptomyces sp. NBC_01224. Next base: position 8,646,824 of record NZ_CP108529.1, read on the forward strand.
TGCGTGCGTCGCGCGCCCACCGGACATCGTCGCACTGCTGCGCACCTACAAGATCGCCCCGACTTTGAAATCGCCCTGGGGTCGGCATGCGGCACCAGGAGATTTGCGGTACTCCTCGAACGAGAAGAAGCCGATGTCGGCGCGTCGGCGCGGATGCTCACACCATCGCTTGCCTCTCACCCTCGTCCGGCTGGTTACAGACAACGGCACAGGGACGCGGCGGGCCGGGCATGCAGACACGCTTGTGGTCATTCCAACCATTACGAGGCTGTACGAGACTTACGAGACGGAGGCAGTCGCCATGGAGCCAGTCGTCACCGTGGGCCTCGACGGCTCACCCGAGAGCCTTGCTGCTGCCCGGTGGGCCGCCGACGAAGCCGAGCGGCGCAAGCTCACGCTGCGTCTGCTGCACGCGTGGCCTCTGCTGGTGCCGGAACCGACCCGCGTTCCTGCGGAGATGGATCAGAACTACTGGGCGAGGCGGATCGTGCACAAGGCACGGGCGGAGCTCCAGGCGCGTCACCCGGGCCTTCCCATTGTCGGCAACCTGGTTGCCGACGACGCCCAGCACGCGCTGCTGCGAGCGGCATCGGAGTCCGAGATGATCGTGCTCGGTTCGCGCGGACTGGTGCCCGTCGAGAGCTATTTTCTCGGAGACATCAGCATGCCCGTCGTGGCACGGGCCGACGGGCCGGTGGTCCTGGTACGCGCCGGAACGAGCGTGCCGGGGCCACAACCCGCTCCAGCTGTGGAAGGCGGCGTCGTGGTGGCACTGAAACTGCACGGCTCCAGCGACGACCTGCTCGAATTCGCCTTCGGTACCGCCGCAGCGCGAGGCGTGCCTCTTCGAGCCGTCCATGGCCAAAGCCTGCCGCTGGCCGCATACGCACCCTGGGGCGTGGATCACGACGTGACGGAAGAAATCACCCGGGACGCGCAGAAGCACCTCAACCAGATCCTCCGCCCCTGGCGTGACAAGTTCCCGCTCGTGGAGGTGAGCGACAGCATCGTTCTCGAAAGTCCCGCCAAGGCTGTCGTACGGGCCGTCCATGGCGCCGCCCTGCTGGTTGTCGGCCGACGCAAGCACCGTCCCGCCCCTGCATCACACCTGGGCCCAGTCGCCCAAGCCGCCATTCATCACGCGCGCTGCCCTGTCGCCGTCGTCCCCCATGCCTGATCCGAGCAATCGTACGGAGCCGATCACTCGGTACAGAACGCCGACGTGTCCGTGTTCCCCGGTGGCGTCGGTGTGTCGCCTCTCCCGCGCGCAGAGGCGTGCCGGGGCGCGCGCACTGCTGTGGCGGCGCGTCGCGGCACTCGCCTACCAGTCACTGCCCTCGTACGCCCATGAGCTCTACGGCAGACCCGTGGCACCTGTGCGCACCGTCGACCGGCGTCTGCGCACAGGCAGGAACCGCCCCGCGCTGCATTCCCTCCCGGCTCCGCTGGCAACTCCCGCCCGGTCACATTCTGAACGCGATGGCCCGACTCGGTCCCGGCAGCCGCCCCAGCCCGTACAAACTGCGCAGCCGGGCCGCCATACTGGACGGGCCGGGGAGGGCACAGGAGTAGGCGAAGCGACGGGGGCGACAGCAGGCGATGGCGGACACCAGGCTGATCCAGAGCCGGTACCGACTGCTCGATCTGATCGGGCGCGGAGGCATGGGCGAGGTGTGGCGCGCCCGCGACGAGTCGCTCGGCCGCCACGTGGCCGTCAAATGCCTCAAGCCGATGGGGCACCAGCACGACCAGTCCTTCACCCGCATCCTGCGCGAACGCTTCCGCCGTGAGGCCCGAGTCGCCGCCGCGCTCCAGCACCGCGGCGTCACCGTCGTCCACGACTTCGGTGAGCACGAGGGCGTTCTCTACCTGGTGATGGAACTCCTCGACGGCCGTAACCTCAGCCAGCTCCTGGAGGACAACAAGCAGCATCCGCTGCCGGTGCCCGACATCGTCGACATCGCCGAACAGGTCGCCGACGCACTCGGCTACACCCACCAGCAGGGCATCGTGCACCGCGACCTCAAGCCCGCCAACATCATGCGGCTGGCCGACGGCACGGTGAAGATCTGCGACTTCGGCATCGCCAGGCTGGGCCACGACATCGGCTTCACCTCCCGCCTCACCGGTACGGGCATCGCCATGGGCACCCCGCACTACATGTCGCCCGAGCAGATCAGCGGCGGTCATGTCGACCACCGCAGCGACCTCTACTCACTGGGCTGCGTCCTGTACGAGATCGCTACCGGAGCACCGCCGTTCGACCTCGAAGACGCCTGGGCCGTTCTCGTCGGACACCGTGACACCCAGCCCGAACCACTGCGCAGCCACCGGGCCGAACTCCCCGGATTCTTCGACCGCGTCGTCCTGGAACTGCTGGCCAAGACCCCGGAGGAGCGGCCCGTCGACGCGGGCGACCTGCGGCAGCGGATCGCCGTCGGCCGCACCGGCGAGCAGCCGCAGCTCCAGCCCACGGGACAGGTACGGCTCGCGCCGCCCGTTCCCGTCATGCGTCCCGGGCAGGAGCTGCCGGCCTGGACCCGCGGCATGACCACCGGACACAAGGCGTCCGGCGCCCTCGGGATCGTGCCGCCCGACCACTCCGCGGGCCTCACCGGCGAATGGACCACCGGCACCGACATGCGACACCTCACTGGCGAACTGCCACAGGTCAGGGCCGAGCGGCCGACCCCGTCGCCGGAACTGCTCTCCATCCTCGCCAACCGGCACAGCGCGGGCCTCGACCTGGGCAGGCTCGGCCACTGGGAGGAGGCCGGCGAAGTACACCGTGCGGTCGCCGCCGAACGCGAGCACGCCCTCGGCCCCGACCACCCCGACACCCTCTCCAGCCGGTACGAGGTCGGCTTCACCCTCAGCCGCACCGGGCGAGCGTCGGACGCCCTGCGGGAGTTCGGCCGCGTCGCCCAGGGGCGCGAACGCACCCTGGGACCCGACCACCCGGAGACCCTCGCGGCCCGCCAGGAGATGGCGTACGTCCTGGGCCGGCTCGGCCGGCACTTCGAGGCCCATCAGGTGTACGCGACCGTTCTCGCCTCCAGGGAACGGTCGATGGGCCCCGACCACCCCGACACCCTGCGCTGCCGCCACAACCTCGCCTTCAATCTCAGCCGGCTCGGCCGCCTGGAGGACTCGTACCAGATGGCCAGGGATGTGGCGTCGGCCCGTTCCCGCCTGCTCGGTGCCGACCACCCCGACACCCTGGTCACGCTCTACGAAGTGGCGTACACGCTCGGCCGGCTGGGACGCTGGACGGAGGCCCTGCAGACCTACCGCGAAGTCGCCCAGGCCCGGTCGAGGTCGCTCGGCGCCGACCATCCCGACACGCTCTCCGCCCGCTACGAGGTCGGTATCAGCCTCGGCCGCCTGGGCCGCAGCGCGGAGGCCCTGGAGCTGTACCGCGCCCTCGTCGACGACCGGACCAGGGTAGGCGGCCCCGCCGACCCCGAGACGCTCCGCGCCCGCCACGGCCTCGGCGTCAATCTGGGGCGCCTCGCCCGCTGGGAGGAAGCGCTCGCCGAGGCGCGCGACGTGTGCGCGGTCCGCGAACGCGTCCTGGGCCCCGACCACCCCGACACTCTCGTCAGCCGCCGCGAGGTGGCCGTCGGCCTCGGGTGGCTCGGCCGCTGGGCCGACGCCCTCACCGTCTACCGCCAGGTCGCCGCGGTCCGTGAACGTGTCCTGGGCGCCGACCACCCCGATACCCTCGCCGCCCGCAACGACGAGGCACACTGCCTGGAGCAGCTCGGCCGGGGACCGGAGGCTGTAGAGCTGTACCGCCGGGTCGCGGCGCTGCGCCGCGGGCGGGGAGTGTCCCCGCACTGAGCGGACACCACAGCCTCTGGTCAGGTGCGATCGTCCCGTGCTACGAAGGGTCATGCCCGCACCCGACAGCTATGACGCTGTGATCGTGGGCGGCGGCCACAACGGTCTGGTCGCCGCCGCCTACCTCGCCCGCGCCGGACAGTCCGTCCTGGTCCTGGAACGCCTCGCCACCACCGGCGGAGCGGCCGTTTCGACCCGCCCCTTCGACGGGGTCGACGCCCGACTGTCGCGCTACTCGTACCTCGTGTCCCTGCTGCCACAGAAGATCGTCCGCGATCTCGGCCTGGAATTCGCCGTACGCAAGCGGACCGTCTCCTCATACACCCCGACCGTGCGCGGCGGCCGCGCCACCGGGCTGCTCGTCGGCGGGGACCGCACCCGGGACTCCTTTGCCGCGCTCACCGGCTCGGACCGGGAGTACGAGGCGTGGCAGCACTTCTACGGCATGACGCGACGCGTCGCCGAGCGGGCCTTTCCGACACTCACCGAACCTCTGCCGACGCGGGACGCGCTGCGCGAGCGGATCGGTGACAAGGATGCCTGGCGGACACTCTTCGAGGAGCCCATCGGTGTCGCAGTCGAGAAGAACTTCCATGACGACCTCGTACGCGGAGTCGTTCTCACCGACGCCCTGATCGGCACCTTCGCCGACGCGCACGATCCGTCCCTGCTCCAGAACCGCTGCTTCCTCTACCACGTCATCGGCGGCGGAACCGGCGACTGGGACGTCCCGGTCGGCGGCATGGGCGCGCTCACCGACGCCCTCGCCCGTGCCGCCCGCGAGGCCGGGGCTCAGATCCGCGTACGGCACGAGGCGACCCATATCGAGACCGACGGCACACGGGCCGAGATCACCGTCCGCTCACCCGAGGCGGAACACGTCGTCACGGCCCGCACGGTCCTGGTCAACGCCTCGCCGCAGGCGCTTGCCGCGCTCCTCGGGGACGAGCCGCCCACCCCGGCCGAGGGCGCGCAGCTGAAGGTGAACATGCTGCTCACCCGGCTGCCCCGACTGCGTGACCACTCAGTCGACCCGCGCGAGGCCTTCGCCGGCACGTTCCACATCGCCGAGGGGTACGGGCAGCTCGCCGACGCCTACCGGGACGCGGCGGCGGGCCGACTGCCCGCCGCCCCGCCGTCCGAGATCTACTGCCACTCGCTGACCGACCCGTCGATCCTCGGCCCCGACCTCGCCGCCCGCGGCTACCAGACCCTCACTCTCTTCGGCCTGCACACCCCCGCCCGGCTCTTCGCCGCCGACAACGCGGCGACGCGCACCGAGCTGCTGACGGCCACGCTCGCCGAACTCGACGCGCACCTGGACGAGCCGATCACCGACTGCCTGGCACGCGACGAGAACGGCGAGCCGTGCATCGAGGCGAAGACACCGCTCGACCTCGAACAGGATCTGCGGCTGCCCGGCGGCCACATCTTCCACCGGGATCTCGCCTTCCCGTACGCCACCGAATCCACCGGCCGGTGGGGTGTGGAGACGGCGCACGCCAATGTGCTCCTGTGCGGGGCGGGCGCCGTACGCGGTGGCGGGGTCAGCGGGGTTCCCGGCCACAACGCCGCGATGGCGGCGCTGGGCCGGTGACCTCTTGCGCTAGCGTCCGAACACGCCGCGCAGCGCGTCGCGTTTGCGCGGCAGGTCGTACTCCGCGCCGCCCTCGTGCCCGTTGTACGTGAACACCTCGATCTCGGCCGGACCCGCATAGCGGTGATACGCGGCGAACACCGTGGACGACGGGCAGATCCTGTCCATCAGGCCGACCGAGAACCACGCCGGAGCGGTCGCCCGCGTCGCGAAGTTGACCCCGTCGAAGTAGGACAGGGTCTCCATCGCCTCGTCGATCCGGAAGCGGTGCCCGGACAGCCAGCGGGCGATCTCCGCGTACGGTCCGGCGTCCGTGATCTGCGAGGCGCGCCGGTAGTGGCAGAGGAACGGCACATCGGCGACCGCGGCCGCGATGTCGTCCCGCAGCCCGGCGACGGCCAGCGCCAGCCCGCCGCCCTGGCTGCCCCCGAGCACCGCGACCCGGGACGCGTCCACCGCCTCATGGGCCTTCGCCGCGTCCACCGCCCGCACCGCGTCCGTGATGAGCCGCCGGTAGTAGTGGCGGTACGGGTCCTCGATGCCGCGGGTCAGGAAGCCGGGGGAGGACGAGCCGTGCCCGTCCGGACCGATGTCAGGGGTGTCCGCGGTGTTCTTGCCGCCGCCGCCCTGGCCCCGGTTGTCCATGACCAGATGCGCGTAACCGAGTGCGCTCCAGGTCAGCCAGGAGTACGGAATGCCCCGGCCGCCGTTGTAGCCGATGTACTGCACCACGGCGGGCAGCGGCCCGGAGCGCACCTTCGGCAGCATCAGCCATGCCTTCACGGGCTGCCCGCCCCAGCCGCGGAACGTCACATCGAGCACATCGACGGTCGCGAAGCCGGCGTCGTACGGGACGAACTCGGCGGCCAAGGGGTGGCGGGCCGTTTCGGTGAGCGTCTTCTCCCAGAAGGCGTCGAAGTCGGCCGGCTCCTCCGGTTCCGGCCGGTAGTCGCGCAGCCGGTCCAGATCCATGTCGAACAGCAAGGGTCTAGCTCCTCTTCAGGGTGAGGTTGAGGGTTGCACCGTGGCGTTCAGCGGTCTCGGCGGTGATCCGGATGCCGTTGCCGGTGGGTGCGGCGCTGACACCCGGATCGGCGGAGACGACGGTCAGACCGCGTTGCGCCAGGTCCAGGACCACCGAGGACCGCAGCTGCGTCGGATCGGACAGTGACACCTTCACCGTCTTTCCGACCGGCCGTACGAGCACCGAGGCGGGACCGTCCGATGCCAGGTTCTGCGCGGTGCCCGCGGTCCAGAAGTTCGCGGCGACCAGTCCGTCCGCGCAGCGGCGTACCGCATGCACGGCGGTGGAGCGGGCGATCAGCTTCACCGGAGGCGCGGACGACCACTGCTTCGTACGCTCGGCGGAGGCCGCCGGGGCCTGCAGCCAGAAGTAGCCCGCCCCGCTCGGCGCGGTGCCGTGGTCCTGCCACAGCGTCAGATACGGGCGGGTGACCGGGGTGTCCGTGCCGTACTTGAGGTTGATCTCGCGCCAGGTCGCGGTGCGGTCCTCGCGCAGGCCGTGGAGCGTGGCGGGCTCGGGGAAGACGTAGCCGCCGGTCCCGGCGACATGCAGCCACCGCACCTGGTCGAGCTCTGCCGACCAGCCGGCGTCCGTGGGCGCGGCAGTGCCGTTGACGAGCAGGGCTGCCTTCGGGTCGCGGAGCTTCCGGTTCTCCACGACCGTCTCGGCCGTGCCCGCGTCGGAGGTGATGCCCGAGCCGACGCAGGCGACCACATCGTCCAGGCAGAACCAGCTCTTCAGCCCGTGCAGCGAACTTCCGTACGCCCACAGCTCCATGCCGTACGCACCGAGCGTCGTCCCGGGCAGTGCGGTGCCGCCCGCCCAGTCGGCCGTGCTGGTGGTGCGCTGCCCCACCGCGTCCGCGGGCCGGCCGGCGATGACGGTGGTACCGGGCAGCCGGGTCGGGTCGACGGTCGGCCAGTAGTCCTCGCTGTAGTGCCCGAGATCGTCGGTGTAGAGCAGGGCCATGCCGTCGGAGAGGTGCCAGGCGTGCAGATTCTCGTTCTGGATCGACTCGTAGTTGTAGATCCGGGACGAGTACGCGGAGATGCCCAGCGCGAAGGACGGCCGGTGGTGGGCCGCCTTGTCCATCCGCGGGTGCTGCTTGTGCGCGATCAGCGGACCACGCGCGGGGACCGGGGAAGCGATGACCTGCCGGGCGGCGACGAGCGAGGCGAGGTCGGTGACGGCCAGGAAGTCCCGGTAGGTGTCCTCGGCGATCCACTGCTTGACCAGGGCGGTGAACCGGTCGGCCGTCTCGCCGGGGAAGCTCGGGATCAGTCGCACCACCGCTTCGATGACCGTCTGCGCCGAGACATGGCCCTGCTTGCTGGGGCGGGCGATCTCGCGCCCGCACACCGATGCCATCACATCGCCGCGCGCCAACAGCGGGTCGAAGCCGTCGTCGACCCAGCTGCGGACGTTGTCGAGATCGGGGTCGGTGACCGTCCACGCCGTCCCCGCGAGGAGGTTCAGCAGCCGGGAGAGGTTGTTCAGCAGCTCCTTGCCGTACCCCCCGTTGTACGGGTGCTTGTAGTGCTGGAGGAACGAACCGTCGGAGTAGAAGCCCTCGCCGGTACCCTCCGCCGCCGCGCCCTCGTCGTTGAAGGCGAGGACACTGTTGGCACCCGAACCCTCGACGTCCGAGAGAGCGTCACGGACCCGGGCCAGATCGTCACCGTTGTCGCTGAGCACGGCGTTGACGGCGACGACGGTGGAGATCCACACCCGGTTGGCGCCGGTCGCGATCTGCCGGTCGGCCCGCCAGAGGTTCGGGTCGGGCGTGTAGTGCCGTACGGCGGTGTTGATCCGGCCCAGCCGCTCCGTGCCGAGCGCGTCGTACAGCAGCACGGACGCGTCGTTGAGGGCGAGCGCGGAGCCGATCTCCCAGTCCCAGTCGTTGTCGAACCGGGTGTGTCCGGGGCCGTACCGGTTCGTCAGCATCCAGTCGATGCCGGCCAGCAGCAGATCGCGCAGCGCGGTGTCACCGTACTGAGGGGTGCCGGGCACGGCCCACGCGGTCGCGACCGTGGCGAGCCGCTTGAACGATGTCGTGACGTGGTTGGAGAGCGTGATGCTGGTCAGATCGGGGAACAGCCCGTCGGTACGGGTCGGGTCGAGGCCCTTCACCGAGGTGGTGGCGGCCTTGCCGATCCTGGCCACGGCTGCGGAGATCTGAGGGTCCGTCAGGTCGAGCCCCGGGCCGCCGGTGAGCAGGGTGTGCCAGCGGGTGCGCAGCGAGGCGGCGTCATCGACGACGGCGTCCCCGGCCGCCGCGTGCGCGGGAGCCGCGGTGAGCGTGAGCGGCAGGGCGGCGGCTGCGCCGAGCACCGCCGCCCCGGCGAGAACGGTGCGCCGGGTGGCGCCCGGAGTGGTGCGTGGGTTCATGATGCGGCCCTCACTGAAGGTGTCGGCGGTCGACGGCCGCGGCCAGCGCGGCATGACCGGCGGGGTTGGGGTGCAGTCCGTCGCCGCTGTCGTACGCGGGCAGCATCCGCGACGGTTGTTCCGGGTCGCGCAGTGCCGCGTCGAAGTCGGCGACGGCGTCGAAGACCCGGCCGGTCCGTACGGCCGCGTTGACCTGCTGCCGTACCGCTTCCAGCTCCGGCGTCCAGCGGGTCCAGCCCCCGAACGGGGTGATGGTCGCGCCGACCACCCGCAGCCCGGCGTTACGGGCGCGAAGCACCAGCTGTCGGTACCCGGCAAGGACCCGCGCCGGATCGGTCTGGCTCGGCGGCTGCTGGAGGTCGTTGACGCCGAGATGGACGAGTACGGTCCGCAGCCCCGGAAGCGACAGCACATCGCGGTCGAAGCGCGCCTGTCCGCTCGGCCCGAACCGGGCGTCGTCCAGCAGCACCCGGTTGCCGCTGATGCCGAGATTGGCGACAGCCGCACCGGGAAGGCGCCTGGCCAGTTGGTCGGGCCAGCGCAGATCGGCGTCGTCGGGTGTGCCGACGCCCTCCGCTATGGAGTCGCCGAGCACCGCGATCACCGGCCCGTGCGCACCCGTCACCTCGACACCCGTCAGCAGGAACACCGATGTGGTGCGCACGCCGTCGACGGTGTGCGAGGCATGGGTGTTGCGGTGGAAGGACAGCGGCCCGGTGGGGCCGGGGAGTCGGGTCTCCACCGTCAGAGCCGCCCCTTCGGCGGTACGCAGACCGGCGACCGGGTCACTGGTCAGCGAGGCACCCGCGGCGATCCACGCCTGCGCTCGCCCGCCGAACGTCACCGGCCGGCCGGCCGCCGTCACAGGGCCGATCAGGACCGGAACCGTGCCGAAGGCGTGCCCGTAGCGCAGCCGGACCGTTCCACCCGCCGACAGCCGTACGTCGGCGGTGAACGTGCCGTCGGTCAGCCCGGCGCTCGCCACCGCGTCGGTGGCGGTCGGCGCGGTCTGCGCGGTCGCCCAGGACGTCGTCCAGCGCGACCGGCCCATGCCACTGTTCGACGCCACGGCGGCCTGCGCCCCCGGCGCCGTCGCGGCGACCGCCGCCAGCCCGGCCGCCGCCGTCAGTACCCCGCGTCTCGCGGGTCCCCGCCCGCTCACTGGGGGCACGCACCGGTCGGCGTGTACTCGCTGCCGTAGGTGCCGACCGCGTCGCCACCGGTGTTGCCGCTCATCGTGTTGGTGCACACCGGACCCTGCGGGGTGCGCATGAACTTGATGCCGCCGCCCGCGTTACCGGTGATGGTGTTGCCGTAGACACTGGTGTCGATGCCGTCGGTCGCGGTGTCGCCGCCGAGCCGGATGCCCGCGCCGACGTTGTCGTGAATGGTGTTGTAGCGGAGGATGTTGCCGCTGCCGCGCGCGTCCAGCCCACCGGAGCTGGAGTCCTTCTGACCGCTGCAGTCGTTGTACTCGACGTAGTTGTTGGTCGAGTTCTCCTTCACATCGACGCACTCATTGCCCTGGGTGGCGATGGTGTTGTGGTGGATGCGGTTGTTCCTGCTGATGTCGGGGGCCGCGTCCGGGGCGCCGTTCGCCCCCTGCTGCTCGGGGGCCGTGCCGAGGTAGATGCCCTCGCCGTTCTTGCCGCCGCCGCCGAACTTGAAGTCATTGACCCCGCAGTCGCTGATCGTGTTGTCGGAGATGTCGGCGCCGGTCACCAGATAGCGCACCCGCAGGCATTCGTCGGCGGCGTTCTTCAGTGTCATTCCGGTGATCCGCAGACCGCCCACACCATTGCCGGGAGTTGTGCTCATGACATAGATGAGTTTGAGGCGGTACCCCGACACATCGGTCGACGATCCGTGCAGCCCGTCCACGGTGAAACCGCTGAGTGTCGTCGAGTCGTGCTGCACCTGAATGATCCGGGCGTCGCCGGCCCCCTTCACCACGGCGTTCGACGGGCCGGTGATGGTGATTCCGGCGCGCTTGGTCACGACGTCCTGCTTGTACGTGCCGGCGGCGAGATTCACGACCGAGCCCGTCGGTGCCAGGTCGACCGCTCTCTGGATCGTGGCGAGCGGGGCGCTCGCCGACGTACCGGCGTCGGAGTCGCTGCCGGACGGCGACACGTAGTACGCGGTGGCGGCTTCGGCGGCCACGGACGTCGGGGGGAAGACGAGCGGGGCGCCCGCGGCGAGCGCGGCGACGAGAGTGGTGCGTAGTACACGGCTCATGGGGTGTGCCTCCTGGGGTCTGCGAAGGACAGAGCGAGTAGTACGGGGATGCTGGGGCCGAGGAGCAGGGGCCCCAGCGGTACGACGAGGGAGAGCAACGCGGCGGAGATCACCGCGCCGAGCAGTGCGGTGCCACGGGCCGCGGACCCGAAGCCGAGGGCCAGCGCACCGCGCGACCAGGTGCGGACCGTCCCGTGCGGTGACCGGCCCGCTTCGGCCGCGAGCGCAACATGATGGACGACCAGAGCGGCCGCGATGCCCACCTGCGCGGCGAGGAGTACGAACGTCCACGGCTCCGGACGGCCCAGTAGATAGACGATGTTGGCGCTCAGGACGATCCCTGCCGCGGTGGACGCCAGACAGTGGCGCCACAGGGCCTGCCAGTACTTCGGGAAGGCGCTGAACGCGTTGGTGAAGCAACGGCTGTCACCCTCCGCCCGCCACCGCTGCAGGGCGTGCCCCATTGCGGCGAGCGCGGGCAGCCAGGTCACGACACCGAGCGACAGCACGGCGAACGCGGCCCCGGCGGCGGCCGGGTAGGCCACGAACTCCAGCCGCCGCAGCAGTGTCGGCCAGCCGGACGAGAGGGTTGCCTGCATGATCAGCCGACCTTTCCTGTGTACGGCTCCGGGGCATCGAGCAGCACGCGGCCGTCCAGCTCCAGCCGGGTGGCCGCCACCACATACGGCGCGCAGCCGTCGCCGCCGAGCAGCACCGCCGCCGCATCGGCCGAGACGGCGGTGGTGCGGATGCGTCGGGCGACGGGGGAGAGGAGCACGGTCTCCTCGCCGAAGGTGATGCCCTCGCCCTCCACGCACACGACCCGCTCGGCGGCGACCGGTCCGCCGCCCGGGGTGATCACGGTGAGGAAGAGACCGTTCGACGTCCGGGCGGTCGTCGAACGCAGCGTGTGCAGCGTGCGGGTGAGGCGCAGCTCCGGCGTACTCGACGTCGGATTGGCCTCGACCTCCGTGGCCTCGGAGACTACGGAGCCGTCGAGCGGCGCGAACTGCCGCACCAGCGCCGAGGCCGCCCCGGACCGGATCAGCCGACTGCCGTCCGGCTGTGGCTCGGTCGGCCGGTCGGTCTGGAGCAGGAACGTCCATTCCCGCTCCGCGTCCGCCTCGGCGAGGTCCAGCAGTACGAGCCGCCCCGACGGGGTGAACACCAGCGTCCGGTCCAGCCGCCGCACCCCGAGAGCGGGGTCGTACATCGCCGCGATCTCCGCCGTGGCATGCGCCCAGCCGCAGTCGGGGGCGGCGAGCACATCTCGCTGCCGGGCCTGCCGCTCGTACGGGATGTCCTTGTAGACGTGGTAGCGGTCCTCGTCCGCGTACCCCTGTCCGTCCACCAGCAGCAGATTGTGGTGCGCGGCCTGCTTGCGGTTGCTGTAACCCTCGTCGACCGCGAGGAACGCACCCTGCGAGACCAGCACGAACGAGCCCGAATCGGGGTGGTGGTGACCCTGGTTGAGGGTTTCCCAGCCCCGGTCGGCCCGGTGCTTCGCCGAAGTCTCCCACGCCTTGTGGCCACCTCCGGGGCTTGCCTTGAACGAGACGAGCGTGGCGTCGTCGTCCCAGCCGGTACGGGCCGCGAGCAGACCGAGGTCCGGGAAGAAGGCCCTGGTCTCGGTGGGGCGGGTGCCGGCCACGGACGGGTCGTACCAGAGGTATTCGAGGTAGGCCTCCGGCAAAATCCCGGGCCGAACCCCGCTCTCCGCTGCTTCCTGCCACAGCAGTTCACCCGAGGCGAGATCGCCCATCCACTGTGCCTCCGGGATGCCGTACTGCGCGGCGAGACGGTAGTACAGAGCGGCGCTGTGCCCGCTGCGCCGGTCGTGGCAGTCGCCGTGGTCCACATTGAACGCGAAGCCGGGGGCGGTCTGGTGCAGCCGGTAGCGGAAGGTACGGGAGAGGAAACCGCCCCGCCCCCACCAGTCGATGCCCTCCGCCTCCTGGAGAAGATCCAGATGGATGGCGAGAAAGGGCACGCCGTAGCGCCAGTACACGACACCCTCGGCGTGCGAGCCGTCCTCGGGCATCAGATCGAGGACCGTGCCGAGGTTGTCCTTGGCACGCTCGGTCCATTCCTCCTTGCCCAGCACATATCCGGCCGTCGCCAGACCCGCATAACAGATCCAGTTGTGGTTCTGCCAGTACGACGACGACCACCAGCCGCCCTCGCTCGCCACCGCGAATTCGTACATCCGCCGCCCCTGGAGCAGCAGCTTGTACCGCAGTAGTGCCCGCACCCCGTCCGGCAGATCGTCGCCGATCCACCGGTACGCGAGCGACAGATGGTGCAGCAGCCAGCCTGCGTCCAGATCGTGGTCCGGCATATGGGCCTTGCCCCAGTGCGGCAGCCGCACCGCGGCCTCGATCCAGCGGCGGCTCTCCGCCAGATGGGCGGGGTCGCCGCCGACCCGGTAGGCCAGCGCAGGGTTGGAGGCGGCCGGGCCCAGCCAGGTGATGCTGGCCAGAGGGTGCGTACGGGGCGGGGTCAGCCCGCGGTGGCGGGCGGCCTCTTCGTACAACCGCACCTCCTGCGCGGGGCGCGGACCGGGCGGCGGGGTCGCCGAGAGCAACAAGGGTCAGTCCTCCGTCCGGAACCGTGCGGTGCTGCCGTCTGCCAGCGCGACCGTCAGCAGTCCGTCACCGTCCAGCTGTACGTCGGTGACGGCAGGGCCCGCCGACGCCGCCTGATACACCGAGGCGAATATGATCCGGTCCGACTTCGCGATGAAGTCGACCCGGGTACGCATGCGCTGCGGATCGTCGGCCGGGCCGGGGCCGGGCCGGGTGAGCGGACGCACGGCCGCGCCGAGGGTGTGGGTGTGCCAGCCGTGCAGGGTCTCGTCGCCGTACCAGGTGGTGCGCACCGGACCCGCGGCCTGGAGCTGGATGTCCAGCGCGACACCGGGACGCAGCTGTGCGGTGAGCTGTCGTTCGTCCTCGGCGGCCACGGTCAGCAGGTCGACCAGATAGCTGTCGCCGAGCGCGACCTGCCGCACCGCGCGCACACCTTCGTACGCAGTCGTCACCTCGGCAGTGACGCAGGAGCCGTCCCAGCCGAGCAACCTCCCGGTGCACTCGGCCTGTTCCGCGCCGTCCACCCGAAAAGTGGGGTGCGCCTCGGTCGATGCGTACAGATCACGGAACTCGGCATGGGCGTAAGGCACTTGACCTGGGTCGGGCTGCCACGGGGTGGTGTTCCCGTACAGATACAGCGACAGTTTGTCGCGGTGCCCGTGCGAGCCGCCGTGCGGACCGAAGTCCAGCAGTGCGTGGACGCCCGCGTGGTGCAGCACCGCGTATCCGGCGGTGGGGAACACCGTGACCGGCGTCGGCGCCGGACGCTCCGGCAGCGGGGGTCCCGCGAACCATCCGCCCAGCTCGCGGTCGAGCCCGTCGTCATGTGCGCCGAGTTCGGCGCGGGCCCGCCCTGCCACCGCATCGAGAGCGGGGGAAGGAACCAACTGCTGTGCCAGTGCCACAAGTTCGAGCCACTCCAGCGCGAGCGGACCGCGCAGATACGGGCCGTCGTGCAGTGCGGGCAGAATGCCGCCCGGAGTGGCGATCGTCGCCAGTACGTCCGTCATCGCGGCCAGTACATTCACCACATCGGACGGAACGGCCGCAGGGTCGGTGCAGCGCAGCGCCAGCAGTGCGGCCCGCAGCACGAACCCGTGGTAGTAGGTGCTGCCCTCCCACTCCCAGCCGTCATCGGCGACCGCGACCCGCAGATGCGCATACAGCCCGTGCTCGCCCTCCAGCCACTGCTCGGCGCCGTCCCACTCCTGGCCACGGGCCGCAGCGGCACCCCGACTCGCCGCCACACCGGCCGCGTTGAGCCACGCGGTGTAATTGGAGGCGAGGTGGCCCTGACCGGTCAGCACGTTCCGGGCGTCCAGCGCGGCCCGCTCCAGGTCGTCGAGGAGCGGCAGCACCGCCGCCAGATGTTCCGTGGATTCCTCGGCGAGCGTGATCACGGTGTGCCCGATGTTGACAGCCCAGATGGCGTCGGTCAGCGCCTGATGGAAGAGCCGGCCGCGCAGCATCCAGGTCTGTGCCTCGCCGTGCCGTTCGGTGGCGAGCTCGGCGTACAGACCGGCGTACTCGACGAGCCGCTCCACCGCCTGAGCACGCTCGCCCCGGTGGGCGAGCACCCGCAGGTGCCGCGCCCACGCCTGGTGCGACAGCACCAGCCAGGCGCCGCGCACCGCCTCGTCGTCCACCCGGCAGCCGTACGCACACGGCGCACCGCCCGCCGGGAAGACCCCGGCGAGCAGGTCACCGTGGTCGAGTTCCACACCGTGCGCCGGGCAGACGTACGCGTGCCACCAGCCGCCGCGCTCCCGGGCGATGCGCCTCAACGCGGCCACACGCCACCGTCGATGTCCACCGTGGTGGCGGTGAGGAAGCCGGACGACGGCGACGCCAGATGCACGACCGCGGCGGCGACGTCCTCCGGGGTGCCGGCCCGGCCGACCGGGATGCCCGCCTCCATGGCCTGCTGCGCCTCGGGCGCGGTGAACGTGTCGTGGAAGGCGGTGCCCTTGATGAAGCCGGGCGCCACGGTGTTGACCGTGATGCCTGTGCCGCCGAGTTCCTTGGCCAGGCCCTTGGTGAAGCCGCGGACACCGGCCTTGGCCGCCGCGTAGGCGACCGAGCCGGGGCCGCCGCCGTTGTGCGCGGCCAGCGAGGACATGGTGATGATGCGACCGGCCGACGACTTCGTCAGCTGCGGCAGCGCGGCCCGCACGGTGCGGAAAGTCGACGTCAGATTGGTGGAGATGACCTGTTCGAAGTGGTCGTCGGACATCTCGGCGATCGTGGCCCGGCCGATCAGGTGGCCCGCGTTGCAGACCAGGACGTCCAGGCCGCCGAGGAAGCCGGCCGCCTCCTCGACGAGCCGGTCCACATCGCCCGTCACGGTGACATCGGCCTTGAACGCTTTCGCCCTGCGGCCCAGCGCCTCGATCGCGGAGACCGTCTTCGCGGCCTCGTCGCCGGAGGAGTGGTAGTGGACGGCGACATCGGCGCCGGCCTCGGCAAGAGCGACAGCGATGGCGCGGCCGATTCCGTGGCCCGCCCCTGTCACCAGTGCGCGGGAGCCGTTGAGATCAGCAGACATGAAGTGAAAACCTTTCGATGACCGGCCGCTGGGGGCCGGAACCGGTCACTTGAGACCGGCAGTTGCGAATCCCTGCACGAAATAGCGCTGGCCGATGAGGAAGAGAACGACCATGGGAAGGGTGGCCAGCGTGGTGCCGGCCATCAGGAAGTGCCACTGGGGGCCGTTCTCCGTCTTGAAGACGGAGAGTCCGACCTGGATCACCCGCAGGCTGTCCGTGCGGGTCACCAGCAGTGGCCAGAGGAAGTTGTTCCACGACGACTCGAAGGTCAGCAGCGCCACCGTGGTGAGCGCGGGCTTGACCTGCGGCGTCATGATCCGGGCGTAGATCCTGAACTCGCCCAGACCGTCGAGCCTGGCCGCCTCCTCCAGCTCCACCGGGAGATCGAGATAGAACTGGCGGAAGAGGAAGACGGCGAACGGGGTGACGGCGCCGGGAATGATGAGCGCCCACCAGGAGTCCAGCCAGCCGCTGCCGCCCTGGCCGAAGAGGTCGTTCCCGCCGGCCAGCGGCATGAAGCGGACGATCAGGAACTCGGGCAGCACCTTGGTGTACGTCGGGATCATCAGCGCGGCGACGAAGGCGTAGAAGATGAACTCGCTGCCCCGGAACCTGATCCTTGCCAGCGCATACCCGGCCATCGACGCCACCACCACATTGATGAGGGTGTGGCTGAACGCGATGATGAAGCTGTTGCGTGCGTACGTCGCGAACGGCGCCGCCTTCAGTGCGTCGACATAGTTTCCGAAATCCCAGTGTTCCGGCAGCAGTCCGGCGTCCTGCGAGGCGATCTCGACCGGCGTCTTGAGTGAGGTGAGCACCATCCAGACGAACGGCACCACCATCAGCAGCGAGACGACGGTGAGCGTCAGATAGAGCGCGATCCGGCCGACGGAGAGCGGCTTGCCCTTCGTCCGGGGCCGGGCCTTCTCCAGTGCCCCGGGCCTGTGCAGCTCAGTTGTGGCCACGGGTGCCTCCCATGATCCGCCGGTTGACCAGGGTGAAGCCCATCAGTAGGACGAACAGCACCAGTGACTGCGCACAGGCGTAGCCGATGCGGAACTCCCGGAAGGCGGACTTGTAGATCTCGAACGTCATCATCGTGGTGCTGTTGGCCGGGCCGCCGTCGGTCAGGATGTAGATCTGGTCGAACGACTGGAACGCGCTGATCATCGACGTGATGAGCACGAAGAACGTCGCGGGCTTCAGCAGCGGCAGGGTGATCGAGAAGAACTGCCGCACCTTGGAAGCGCCGTCCACCGAAGCCGCCTCGTACAGCTCTTTCGGCAGGGACTGAAGCGCGGCCAGGTAGATGAGCATCTTCATGCCGATGCCCTGCCAGATGCCGACCAGGATCACCGAAGGCATCGCCCACGATGTTGACGACAGCCAGGCCGGGCCTTGGATCCCGAGGAACGACAGAAGTGTGTTCAGCAGCCCGTTGCCCGGGTTGTAGATCCACAGCCAGACCAGGGCGATCGCGACGGTCGCCGTCACCTGGGGAATGAAGACCGCGGTACGGAAGATGCCCCGCGCCCTCAGCCCGGTGTGCAGCGCCAGGGCCACGAGCAGCCCCAGCAGCATGCCGAACGGCACGGTGAAGAAGGTGTAGACGACGGTGTTGACGATGGACTTGCGGAACACCGCGTCGTCCAGCATGTCCCGGAAGTTGTCCAGGCCCACGAACTGCGGCGCCGTCAGCACGTCGTACTTCGTGAAGGCCAGAACCACCGACGCGACGACCGGCAGGCCGATCCAGAGCGAGGCGTGCAGCAGCGCGGGCGCCACCATCAGCATGCCGGCGCGTTGCCTGCGGCGCCCCGGACCGGTGGGTGCCCGGCCGGTACGTTTCTTCGCGACCGTGTGCTCGGTCGGGGAAGGCGGCCGCGCGGGCCTCGCCTTCACTACGGATGTCGCTCCCACAGTGACGGGTCCTTACATTCGGCCGATGGCGGCCTCGGCGAGCCGGCCGAGTTCCGCGATGGCGTCCTTCGCTGACTGGCCGCCCACGATGGCGGGCTCCAGCGTGGGCTTGATCTTTTCGCGGATCTCCATCCAGGCAGCGGTGCCACCCTCCGAGCACGCGTCGCCCATGCTCTGCAGGGAGAGATCGACGAACTTGTTCTCCTTCACATAGCTGGAGTCGCTGAGATCCTTCAGCCCGGGAACCGAACCTCGCTGCTTGGCCGCACCGAGGATCGACTCGGGCGTCGCGAGGTACTCGACGAGGGCACGGGCCGCCGCCGGGTGCTTGGAACTGGCTGACTGGGTGACAAGGGTGCCGCCCTGGAGCATCGCGGGCTTGCGGTTGGCGAGGATGAACGCCCCGAGCTTGTCGTCCTTGATCAGGTCCGGCGTCTGTTCGCCGACCTGCCTCCACAGTGCACTGGACGTCATCATCATCGACGCCTTGCCGGTCTGTACGTTGGTCGGGGCCCCGAGGTCCGTCTTCTTGGCGTAGACGGCAGAGCCGTCCTTGATCAGATCCTTGAAGAACTGCAGCGCCTCGACCCCGCGGGCGTCGGTGAACAGCACCTTCTTGCCGTCCGCGCTGAACAGCTGGCCGCCGTTGGCGAAGAGGAAGGTCTCCCAGCACTGGCGCAGATGGATGGAGAACGGGTCGAACCCGATCCGGCCGTCCTTCGTGAGCTGCTTGGCCACGGCGCGCAGTTCGGCCCAGTTCGCCGGGGTCTTCTTGATACCTGCCTCGGCGAAGTGGTCCTTGCGGTAGACGACGATGCGGGTGTCGAGGACGACGGGCAGTGCGTACAACTTGCCGTCGTACCGGGACGGTTCGAGGACCCGCTTCTCGTAGTCGTGCGCGGCGGCGAACTTCTCGGGCAGCTCCGCGATCGCCTTCTTCGCGGCGAACGGCGGGATCCAGCCCACGCCCATCATCAGCACGTCGGGCAGCAGTCCGCCCGCGAGCCCCGTGGTGATCTTCTCGTTGAGCTGATCGTACGTGGTGTAGTCCACGTTCACCTTGACGTCCGGGTACTTCTTCCGGAACCCGCCCAGGATCTCCTTCTCCAACAGCGTCTTGCCGTCGGCACCTTCGTAGATCGGGGTGAGCAGCGTGATCTCGCCTTCGGCTGGGCCGTTGGCGGAGCCGGCCGTCGAAGTGCCGGTGCCGCACGCACTGAGGGCGGCGGCAGCGGTGCCGGCGCCGATGGCAGCAAGCAGCGACCGTCTTTTGAGTTCCATGGGACACCCCTTTTGAGGTGGAGATTGTGGATCGATCCAGCGATGGCAACCCAGCCATGGCTGAGAAGCGCTGGTAAATCGATGCACTGATGCTAGGAACGCCCCGAGAGGGACGTCAACAGCTGATGCACATGAATTTTCAGGGATGTTAACGGTGTACCGGTGAACCGAGTCCAGTAAATCGATACACTGTTAAGGTCAGATGCGTTCCGAACCGGAGGTGGCATGAGCGGGGTAACGATCCATCAGGTCGCGGAGGCCGCAGGGGTCTCCGCGAGCACGGTCTCCAACGTCCTCAACGGGCGTACGGACCGTATGCAGGCGGCCACGCTGGCCCGCGTGGAGCAGGTGATCGAGCAGCTCAGCTACCGGCCCAACCGCGCGGCCCGGATGCTGCGAACGGGCCGCATCAAGGTCATCGGTCTCATTGTGCCGTCCGTCGCCAACCCGTTCTGGGGGGCGCTCGCCCGTGAGCTGGAGGCCATCGCGCTCGCCGAGGGCTACCACGTACTGCTCTGCAACAGCGAGCGCGATCCCGCCCGCGAGCTCAAGTACGGCGAGGAGCTGCTCGCCGACGGGGTCAGCGGAGTGGTGCTCTGCTCCTCGCTTCCCTCACTCGACCATGTGACACCGCTGCTCAGCCGCGGACTGAAGATGGTCGCCTTCGACCGCACCGCACAGGCGGGCGACCCGCCGTCGCTGGCCTCCATCAGCGTCGACAACGCGATGGGTGCCGAGCTCGCCACCCGTCATCTGATCGAACTCGGCCACCGCCGACTGGCGTTCGTCTCCGGCTCGGTCAACAGCGTCAACCGCCGTGAGCGGCTGCGCGGCTTCCGGGCCGCCCTGGAGTCGGCCGGTCTCGACCCGGCCGACGCGATCGTCTGGCCCGGTGCCGACACCGCCGAGTTCGGTGACAAGGACGCCGCCGAACTGGGACGGAGCGCGGCCAGGGAACTCCTCGGCGGGCCGCGCCCGCCCACCGCGTTCGTCGCCATCAACGACATGTGCGCGATCGGGATCTGCCGGGGCGCCAAGGACGCCGGGCGCAGTGCGGGGCAGGACGTCTCCGTGGTCGGCTTCGACGACATCCTCCTCGCCGACCTCTTCGAGCCCCCGCTCACGACGGTCCGCCAGCCACTGCCGGAGATGGCCGCGGAGACTTTCCAGCAGCTGCGGGCGCGGATCGACTCGGCGCCCGCGGCGGGACGGTCGCTGCTCATCCGGCCGAGACTGGTCGTACGGGAGTCGACGGCTCCGGCCGGCGTGGCCGCCGCGATCCCCGGACCGAGTGGACCCGGGCGGCGGGTGGCGGACCGGACGGCATAGAGGCGTTGGCCGGACTGCGGTGCGGCACGCCGCTGCTGTATACATCACCTGCCCGGCCCAACCGTTGCTCATTGCTCATTGCGCATCCGCATGACGAAGGAGCGCAACGGAGTTGGACGGAGCATCTCGGGACATCCAGTCGATCAGGCTGCCACGCTGGGGGCGAGTGCCTGAAGGAGCAGGGGCAGCGCTCTGGCTGGTCTTCGATGAGAAGGGAAGAGCGGGAACAATTGTCAAGAGTTGTGGGTCAGGTGATGTGTGAGGTAGCAGTGTCTCGCTGAGTCCTGATGAAAGCCTTGTGCTCGAGCCTGGCCTGCCGGCTCGGAAGGGTTTGCCGACGGGACGCGGGACTTCAGGGGTCCGACGGCGGTGTCTCTATGCTCAGCCCATGAGAGAGCCTCATCCGGTCGAGCCATCCGGGACGTTTGTCACCAGGCGCGGTGATCGTTGGTACGGGCGGTTCCGGTTGCGTTTCCCTCAAGTGTCGCCGTGGCCCGACCTATCCACGACGTTTGTCCGAGTACGTCCGGGGTGGCGGTCTTTGGTCGAGGAAACGCTGGCACTGGTGACTGCCGAGATGCCCAGGCAGACCTGGCCGGTCCATCTGCTCAACCAGAAGGCCCATGGGAGAGGATGGAACTTCGACCTGGGCCCACCGGAGGCTGACTACCTCTGCCTGGAGATGCTGTCGGACGTCTGCTACATCGACATCCGCAACCTGCACCAGCTCATCAACCTCCTGGCACCGGCCATGGAGGACGCGCACTTCTTCGTCTACTCCATGGGTGACGGCCTCGACCAGTGGGTTGACGAGGTGCGCATCCACGATGGGCGGAGCAGCTTTGTGCGGTGGGTCGTCGCGGGGGAGGCGTGGGCCGAGTTCCCTGCGCTGTGCGCGGAGCTCGGCGACAGTCGCGCAGGGGACGAGACCTTTGGCCGATTCGTCACGTTGATAAGTGATCGGTGAGTCGTTTGATCGGCAGGCGCGAGGGGGCCGCGGGCCGGAGGGGCGGATCTCCAGTCGTGCCAGGCAGAGCTCGGCCGGGCGATGTGGTCATGTCGCCATGTCGGCGCGCTCGGCCAGGCGGTGCGGTCATGCCGCCACGTCGGCGCGCTCGACCAGGACGCCGTTCTCGAAGCGGGCGCCCGCGCGTACGAGGGACACGAGGTGGGCTGCGGTGATCGCGCGCCATCGGGCCTGGGCGGACTCGACCAGTTTGAACACCATGGCCAGGGCGGCGGCCGGGTTGCCGGCTCCGCGGGTGACCTCGGTCCGCAGCTTGATCGTGGAGAACGTCGCCTCGATCGGATTCGTGGTCCGCAGATGGATCCAGTGCTCGCCGGGAAGTCGTAGAACGCCAGCAGTTCCTCCTGATCGTCGTTGATCTTCGCGACTGCCTTGGGCCACTTGGCACCGTAGGTCTTCGCGAACGCCTCGATCGCCTTCTCGGCCGTGCTCCGCCGCTTCCACGAGTTCTGGATCGAGTCGGGCAGAGGCTCGCTGATCAACCCGGTGCCGCCGACGATCTCTGCGGCGCGGCGGTATGAGAGCCGGGCCCGGCCTGCCTCGGGGCGCACGTCGAGCGTCGGTGTTCCGGCCGGGGCCTTGCGGTCGGTGAGGAACAGCGGGCCGCGGGTGCGGCGGGCGATCGGTCGGGGCAGGAGCTGAGTTGTGCCGGACTGCCAGTGGATCCACTCGGTCGCCCCACCCTTGGCGGTGATCCTGCCGCGCTTGTCCTGCGGGTACAGGTCTTCCGCGTTCAGACACAGCACCTCATCGGCGCGAGCGGCGGACTCGTAGAGCATCTTCCAGAACATCTTCTCCCGCAGGGCGACGTCCAGGCGCGACAGGGCGGCGATCCGGTTCTCGGAGAGGGCCTCGGTGCGGTCCGGCGGTGCCGGCCGCCGCTCGATGCCGATCGTCGGATCGCCGACGATCCAGGCCTGGCGCTGCCACCAGCCGATTGCCTTGCGTGCGATGGACAGTTCCCGGTAGACGGTGTCGGCGTCCATCTCGTCTGCCCGCCCTGCCGCCGGTTCGGCCAGGACCTCCGGCAGTGCCGGGTCGTCGATCGCGGTGACGGGGAAGACGGGCGGCTTCGCGCCCCGGCGGGCGGGTCCGGTCGGCGCCGGTTCGCCGGCGAGCATCCCCAACGTCGTCAGCGAGATCCGGTAGATCCGTGCGGAGGGCTTCGCGATGCCCGCGCCGGTGAGGTACCGCTCGGCCGCCGCGGTGTACGACGACGGCGGCGCGGGCATCATCACCTCCGCCGCCTCCAGCACCGCGGCGGTCATCGCTCCGCCGGAACGCCGCGGCCGGGCCCTGGCCTTCGTACTGGGCGGCCTGACGTTGGCGACCGCGCTGGGTCTGCCTCTCGGCACGCTGATCGGCCGTACCGACTGGCACATCACCCTGTGGGCCGTCGCCGGGATCGGCCTGCTGGCGGCCGTCGGCATCGCCGTGGGCCTCCCCAGGGTGATGCTCCCCGCCGCCGCGCTGTCCGACCGCCTTCGTCCACTCAAGCAAGGCCGCGTACTGGCCCTGCTGGCGGTCACCTCCCTCGCCTTCCTCGGCGTCTACACCCTCTACACCTACATCGCCCCGGCTCTGCGGGAGGCTACCGGCGGCAACGAGTCGACCCTGGCCCTGATCCTGCTGGTCTGGGGCGTCGGCACCCTGGCCGGGAACATCATCGCCGGACGCCTGGTCGACCGTCACGACTCCACACGCGTCCTCGCCGGCACCCTCGTCCTCGCGACTCTCGCACTGGCCCTGACCCCGCTGGCGACCCGCGCCCTCGTCCCCACCCTGGTCTGGGCGGCAGTCTGGGGCGTGACCGGCGGCGCCATCGTCGTCCCCCAGCAGCACCGGCTCATCGCTCTCAGCCCTGCCGCCGCACCGGTCCTGCTCGGCCTCAACGCCTCCGCGCTCTACATCGGCGTCGCCCTCGGCGGCGGCCTCGGTGGCCTGGCACAAGAATGGTTCGGACTTGCCCCGGCCGAACTCGGGCCGGTGGCCGCCGGCATCACCGCCCTCACCCTCCTCTGGCATCTGGGAACCACGCGTAGCCCCGCCCGGCTCGCCCCCATGATGGCGGCGTCGGCCTCGGCCGACCCGGAGAAGTCCAAGGCTTGACTGGTCCCTCCTCATGGTGTCCCCGGGGTCGATGCCCGCTCCGGGGCACACCGTTCTACACGGACGGCCTCAACAGTTGGAAGGCGCTAGAGGCGCCGACCCGTGCCGATCACCTTCGCTCGTTGTCGCTGTACCGGAGGCTCGACCGCGACGTCCGCGAGCCCCTGCTCGACGCCGTCGCCGAGCGCATCCGCACACGGATGGGCGACCGGGCATCACGCCGTTACCTGAGCGTCCTCTGTGTCGGACAGCGCGCCGAGTGAGCCCAGTGGTAAAGGACCTGCCGATTCAGCGGGAACGGACCCACCGCACTTTCATGCCTGCCTGCCGAAGACGCCGTGGGTTCCCAGTGACAGCACCTCAGTCACGCTGAACTCACGCTGTCATCGATCCTGCCGGCTTATTCCGTACCCGGCGGGACTGACGGCACGGCCCACGGACCAACTCCTGGCACCCGCCCGCTTCCAAGGCCAGGCGTGAGGAGATGGCCCTGGTCTACGGCTACGACGGGTTCACGCTGCTGGAGGCCGTGCACGCCCCTCACTCGCCGGCCTGGCTGCGCGAGCTCCCGGCGCTGCAGGTCCTGCTGCGGTGTGGCTACAGAACTACCACCGCACCGTGACCGAGGTTGGACCGGAGTCTGCCCGACGGGAGAGCGGAGACCTCCCGCCGGGCAGACTCCGGCTGGCCTCCCCGTACGACACGGACGCGCGCTACGGTCTCGAACAGGGTTCCTGGTGGACCGGCTACAAGGTCCATATCAGCGAGACCTGTGACGAAGCCGACGACCAGGGCGCGGCCGTCGAATACGGGGCGGTCCACGGCTTCAACGGACCATCGCCACGCATCATCACCAACATCGCGACCACCCACGCCACGGTGACCGACGCAGAGATGATCGAGCCGATCCACCACATGGTCGCCACCCGCGACCTGCTGCCCGCCGAGCATTACCTCGACTCCGTTTGGACCGCACCCGCGTCAGCCACCTCGCCACGGCAGAAACCGTGGAGAGCCCGTTGCGTTGTAAGGCGCACGGCGGGTTCGGCGAGCGGCACGGAGAAACGGACCGGTGGCAACACCGGCACCGCGCTCCGTGCCGACTCCACCCGGGCCCGAGAAGCGCTGTTGGAGACGCTGATGAGAGGTCCGACTATCGCCTGGCCGGGTGCAATGCCCGGCCGTTTGCGGGCGGCAGGGCACGGTCGCCGCCGCAGGCAGTCGTACGCCCGCGAGCTGGAGCAACACGCACGGTGTCCACCGGTTCCGGCTGGAGTGCAGCGGCTGTCACGCGACCGGCAACCGGACGAAGGACGTCACGGCGTCCGAGGTGGCCACGCTTGTGCGGGCCTTCGTCGACAAGACGCTCGCCCCGCAGGAAGGCCGGCTTTCTCCCGGCACGGCCACGGGCGCAGGGGGACCACCGTGCGACGGTGTCGTTGAGCACGACATCGCGTGCATGAACATCCGATCCTCCCCGCGGATACGCGAGCGAGCCCCGGACGTGTCGGTGTGCCTGAGCGCCACAGTTGGCCAACCTGAGCACGCTTGTTGGTCAGCGCGCCGGGGGCTATCCGAGGATGGTGCCGAGGTCGACGCCGGTCAGGTCACGGCTGGCGTCCCACAACCGCGCCGCTACGGAGGTGTCGGTGAGGTGGTTCCACGCCCGTTCACGTTGGGGCTTGCCCCGCAGGCTGAAGACACGCGGTCCCCACAGCTGCCCTCCGCGCGCGGTGGGGTCCAGCACCGCTCGGACCGCGGGCCATGCACCGGCGTGCTTGCCCTGGACGAAGAGGGCGGCTGGTGCACCGCAGAGCCGCGCACCAGCGGTCCGCACATGGACTGGCGGCCGTGACGGGGTGAGGGAGTCCAGCGCGCCGCCAGGATGGACCACCACGCTTGCCACCGTGCTTCCGACGGCGCGCAGACGGCGGTCGAGTTCGAGGCCGAAGTACATCTGTGCCAGCTTGGAGCGTCCGTAGGTGCGCTTGGGCTGGTAGTCCTTCCGGGACTGCAGGTCGTCGAGGTCGAGCCGCTCGGACTTTGCCGCGAAGCTGCCCATGGTCACGATGCGGGCCGCCGGTGCGGCCGACAGCAGTGGCATCAGCCAGTGGGTCAGCGCGAAGTGCCCGAGGTGGTTCGTGCCGAACATGAGCTCGTGACCGTCCCTGGTCTCCCTGCGCGGCGGGGCGTCGAGCGCGACGCCGGCGTTGTGGACCACCGCGTCGAGGTATTCCACCTCCAGTGATTCCACCGCTGTTCTGAGCGACGAGAGGTCGGCAAGGTCCAGCTGTACGGTCCGCACCCGTGCGCCAGGGACACGCGAGCGGATCGAGGCCGCGGCGACTTCGGCCTTGGCGGGATTCCGGCTGCCCAGTACGACGGTGGCTCCGGTTGCGGACAACTGCTCGGCGACGAAGTACCCGATGCCGGCGTTGCCGCCGGTGACCAGGAAGACGCTGCCATCGGCACGCGGCAGCCGATGAACATCCCAGGGCGGGTTGGAGGACGTGGACGACATGGCGGCGGGGCTCCCTTGCTGTTGAAGGCGGCTGCGGCTGCCCCGTAGGACGGCTCGACGCCCACGGTTCCAGCGGCCCCCGACACATCGCCTACGGATCACCGACAGCCTCGCCGGACGGGGCGGACATCCCGCCGACGCGGTGCTGGCCCGTCGCAGCCCACCGTTGCCACTGAGCGTCACGGTGGCCAACTGGAGCCCTGGGCGTGTCCGCCAAGACCCTGCCCGCGCTGGCCGAAGCCCGGCTCGGCCAGGCCTGCCTGCACCGCGACGGCAAGGACGCCGACCCCGTCCTCGTCCTCGCCCCGGCCGCGCTGGAGCGCTAGCTGTCCTGTCCCGGCTCCGCAGTCCGTCCGGCAGGGGGAACGTCGCGTACGGGCCGGACATACGTGTCGTGGACCAGGACCCGCCTGCCGCTGCCGCAGGACGACCTCCATTTGGTCATCGTCTTCTTGAAACTCCTATTGATCCGCACGCGAACGCCGAACCCGGCATCACCACCGTCCCGTCCGCTGTCACCGACACCGCCGTCCTCGCCCGCTGCGTCCGCGGCCAGTGGGCCATCGATGCCCAGCACTTCGTCAGAGACGTGACCTTCGGCGAGGACGCCTGCCGCGCCCGCACCGGCAGCCTGCCCCGGGTCCTCGCAACCCTCCGCAGCCTGGCGATCAGCCTCGCCCACCTTGCCGAGTGGACGAACAACGCCGCCGCCCACGACCACTACCGCAACCACCCTGCCGACGCCCTGCACGAACTCGGCCTCACAACGTGAGCAGGCATCACGCCTGGCCGGGACCCCGAGGTGTCTTGAAGGAAAACTCCACCGACAACAGGTCGATGTGCCGCCGACCCCGATTGCAGCCGCGGATGCCCTGGATCGATCCGGCATCGGGAATTCCGATGAATGATCCTTCGTCTGCGAGCGCGCCAACTCCCTGCTCAAGACGACCTTCAAGGTAGTGCGCCGGGTCGGCCCGGCCCGCAGGGGAATCCGTTCGCGCAGCCGGTGTCGGAGGTGCCCCGTCTCCGGCGCGAGTCATAAGTGTGGAACCGGAGAGCCTTTCCATGCGCTCCTGTACCTAAACCGCGAAGGAATACCCTGGAAATACCGTGATTTCCCCATGGCTTCTCCGTACATGCAACCGTCTCCATTGCTGAGCGGCGGTCTCCGCTGCCCGGCGGAAGGCCACCGGTGCCGGTGCCGGTGCCGCGT
This sequence comes from Streptomyces sp. NBC_01224, assembly GCF_036002945.1. Classification (NCBI taxonomy): domain Bacteria; kingdom Bacillati; phylum Actinomycetota; class Actinomycetes; order Kitasatosporales; family Streptomycetaceae; genus Streptomyces; species Streptomyces sp. NBC_01224. Next base: position 8,674,451 of record NZ_CP108529.1, read on the forward strand.
CGACAGCAGTGGACAGAGAGCTGTTCGGCCAGGTGGCGCCCTTGTGCGGTTGGACGTGGCGGTGACCGACCCTCGGTGGTGGACGCGCGGGGCGCCCGTCCCGCGCGCCATATGCCGGACAAGGCATCCTTTGTCGGTTGTGCCGGCCGTGTCGTCCCGGTGCGATCAGGGGAATTTGAGTGTCATGCGAAGGAAGGGCAAGGTCAAGAACGCGCCAAAATTGATCCTTGACTGGAACTTCACAGGACTGTTAGAACATGTGGCGGAAAACAAGGGGGTTTTCGCCACAGGGCGGTGAGAGCAGGTCGGGGGGCTGCCTCAGGTATTTCTGTCGGAGGATTCGGACGTGGGACCTGTGTGCCTGCGTATCAGCAGCCGAGCTTATTGTCGGCGTGTATGAATTCGGTCTTCCTGCTTGTCGTATCAGCGTGGTGATCCATCGGCGCTTCTTCTTCATCTTCTTGCACCGCCATACGGGTAATCGGCGTGTACAGCACGCCTGCCCGTGCGCTTCTCTGCCTACAGGCCAACAGAACGGTGCGGTTTCGTGAAAGCATATCTAGCCATTTTGCGCCTCAGGGACTACAGATTGCTCTGGTCGGCCCTGGTGCTAAATCTCCTGGGGGACGGCGCCACCTATGCCGCGCTCGCCTGGATCACGCTCGACAAGGCCGGCGCGGCCGGTCTGGGCGTGCTGGGCGTATGTCTCACCCTCCCCGTGATCGTGGGAGGCGCGTTTGTCGGACCACTGCTCGACCGGTTCTCCCGGCGCATGCTTTTCATCTCCGACTCGGTCTTCCGCGGTTTCGTCGTCGCGCTCGTCCCGCTGCTGGAGCTGGCCGGCGCGCTGCAGGTCTGGCACCTGTACGCGGTCGCGCTGGTCTACGGCCTGCTGAAGATCATCCCGCTGGCCGGCACCCCGGCGGTGCTGCCCGAACTGGTCCCCGAGGACAAGCTCCAAGCCGCCTCCGGACTGGAGGCCACCGCGATGGGCGCCGCCAACGTTGTCGGACCCGCTCTCGGCGCGGTGCTGATCACGGCGGTCGGCGCGCAGAACGTCCTGTTCCTCGATGCCGCCACGTACTTCGCCTTCGCCCTGCTGATCAGCATGATCAAGGCGCCCCTTGCCCGTCCCGAGCCGACCGGCGACGCCCCCGCCGACAAACCCGGCTGGGGACCGGTCTTCAGGCTGGTCACCCGCGACCGCTTCCTGCTGGTGCTCACCCTCTCCTTCGGTGCCTTCAACGTCTCGGCGGGCGCCCTGGTGGTCGCGCTGCCCTGGCTGGCCAAGGACGAGTTCCACGGCGGCCCCGGCGTGCTCGGCCTGATGCTGGCCGTGATGGCGGTCGGCGAGCTGATCGGCTCCCTCGTCTCCGGGGCCGCGAAGACCTCCGAGAAGCAGATGCTCCGCATCGGCGTCCTGCAACTCCTGTCCGGGGCCGTGCTGTTCCTCCTGGTCCCCAAGGCGCTTCCGTTCATCCTGATCGGCCTGGTGCTCAACGGCATCCTGTCCGCACCCATGACGGTCCTCGGCGGTGTGGTCCGTATGACCCGCGTACCCAACGTCATGCGCGGCCGGGCGATGACACTGATGCGTACCGTCATGGCCGGTGCGCTGCCTGCCGGTTCCGCCCTCGGCGGCGTCCTGCTGAGCGGCGACCACTACAGCGCCCTCATCCTCGTCGTCGCCTCGCTCGCCGTCCTGCCCGGCGCCCTCACCCTCGTCCTGTTCCGCAACCACCCCTTCCGGCTGGGGGTGACAGCAGACCATGGCCAGCTTGAGCAGCGGGACACCGACCCGGACGCCGACTCCGTCCCCGCCGGTTCCTGAACACCGGCCCGACACATCGGGCGACGCCGTCCTCCTCGTCACCGACCACCCGCGCACGCGTGACGCCGCCGAAGCACCCTTCGCCTCGCTGCGCCTGCCGAACGCGGCCACACCGCACGACCTGGCGGCCTTCGCAGTACTCCTGCACCGCTACACCGGCCAGCGACGGCTGCTGATCGACGCGGACCTGAGCGAGAGCGGCTCCGGGTCCCTGACCCTCGCCATCGACCCGGACGAACCAGTCGCCGCTCTGCTGGCCCGGACCGCCCACGCCGTGCCGCGCGGACGGCCCACGGGGACCGCCGTACGCTACGCGGACCATCCGGTGCCGGAAGGGACCGAGGAACTGGGTCTGACCCGCGACGGAGCCGATCTGGTCCTGGGGTACCGGACCTCGGTCTTCGACGAGCCGACCGCGCGGCGACTCGGTGGCCATCTCCTGCGCGTCGCCGGCTTCCTCGGCCGGTGCCCGCAGGCACCGGTGCACGAGGCCGACCTGCTCGGCGACGAGGAACGGGCGCTCATCCTCGGTGTGTTCAACAACACGGCCAGGCCGTACCCGGACACCGCCACCATCCCAGCCCTGTTCGGCGAACAGGCCCGGCGCACGCCGCAGGCGACGGCCGTCACCGATCGCGCCGGGCGGCTGACCTACGGCGACCTCGACGCGGCCTCCGACCGGCTGGCCCGCGCCATCCGGGCGGTCGGGGCACGCCACGGGGAGCGGGTGGGCCTGCGCACCGGGCGCACCGCGGACCTCGTCGTCGGCGTGCTGGGCATCCTCAAGGCGGGCTGTGCCTACCTGCCGCTGGAGAGCGGCCACCCGGCCCGGCGCACCGAGTGGCTGCTCGCCGACTCGTCGGTGCGGGTCCTGGTCGCGTCGCCCGGCATGCCCGTGGACTTCGCCTTCGACGGTGCGGTGCTCGACCCCTCGGCCCCCGGCCCCGAGGCCCCGCGCCTCGTCCCCGAGGCCCCGGCCTCCGGCACGGACCAGGGATCGGCGGCCGACCTCGCGTACATCTGCTACACCTCCGGAACCACGGGGCAGCCCAAGGGCGTCGAGGTCACCCACCGCAATGTGGTGCGGCTCGTCAAGGGCACGGACTACGTCCGTTTCGGACCGGACCTCAGGGTCCTGCCCACCGGCTCCATCGCCTTCGACGCCAGCACCTTCGAGCTGTGGGCCCCGCTGCTGAACGGCGGCAGCGTGCACCTGGCGGACTCCGACATCATCCTCGACGCCCGCGCCCTCGCGCGCGAGCTGAGCGCACACGACGTCACCACCCTGTGGCTGACATCGCCGCTGTTCAACCAGCTCGTGGAACAGGACCCCACCGCGTTCCGCGGGCTGCGCGAACTCCTCGTCGGCGGTGACGCCCTGTCGTCCGTGCACATCGAGAAGGTCATGGCGGCCTGCCCCGGCGTCACCCTGGTCAACGGCTACGGCCCGACGGAGAACACCACGTTCTCGCTCACGCACCGGATAGGCCCCGACGACCTCGGGCGGATACCGATCGGGCGTCCGATCGCGCACTCGACCGCGTATGTCCTCGATGACCGGGGGCGGTTGTGCCCCGTCGGGGTGCCCGGAGAGTTGTGCCTGGGCGGAGACGGTGTCGCGCGCGGCTATCTGGGCCGGCCCGAGCTGACCGCCGAGCGCTTCGTCGAGGACGTGCTCTCCCCGGACGGCGGACGGCTGTACTGCAGCGGTGACCTGGCTCGCTGGCGCCCGGACGGGGTCGTCGAGTTCCTCGGCCGACGCGACCATCAGGTGAAGATACGCGGGTTCCGTATCGAACCGGCCGAGGTGGAGAAGGCCATGCTCGGCCACCCCGGCGTGGCGGAGGCGATCGTGATCGCCCGCTCCCGTCCGGGCCGGGGGGACAAGTACCTCTGCGGCTACTACGCCGGGCCGCGGCCGCCCGCGCAGGAGGACCTGCGGGCTCATCTGGACCGGGCGCTCGCGCCGCACATGATCCCCGCGTACCTCGTCCCGCTCGACGCGCTGCCGCTGAACCACACCGGCAAGGTCGACCGTGCGAGCCTGCCCGACCCGGACGGCGGCCACCTGCCGCCGGACACCGTCTTCGTCCCGCCTGCGGACGACATCGAGCGGAACCTGGTGGACCTCGCCGAACGGGCCCTGGGCACCGCCGGCATCGGGGTCGCCCACGATCTGCGCGACCTCGGCGCCGACTCCCTCACCGCCACCCTGATCGCCGCCGGCGCCCGCGAGCGGCTCGGACGCGAGTGCCCGGTCAGCGCCGTCCTGCGGTCCGGTACGCTCGCCCGGCTCGCCGCGCTGCTGCGGGAGAGCGCCGCCGCCACCGCACCGGCGATCGAGCCCGCGGCCGAGCGGGCGGCCTACCCCGTCACTCCGCAACAGCGCCAGCTCTACTTCGAGCAGCTCAAGGACGAGCGGGCGGTGCACTACAATGTGCCGCTCACCCTCGAACTCCCCGCCGGCACCGACCCGTTGCGGCTGGCCGACGCCCTGCGCCGACTGGGCCGCCGCCATGACGCGCTCCGCACCCGGTTCGCCGTGGCGGAGGACGGTCAGGTCACGCAGTACATCGACGCCGGCATCGAGCCGGAGGTCCGGGTGTACGACGGGGAACCAGGACCACTCGCCGGGTTCGTGCGGCCCTTCGACCTGGGTCGGGCGCCCCTGTGGCGGGCGGACGTGAACCGCACCCGGACCGCCGTGACCCTGCGTCTGGACCTGCACCACATCGTCGTCGACGGCTTCTCGCTGACCCCGCTGCTGGAGGACCTCGCGGCCCTGTACGCGGGCGACGAACCGGCGCCGCCCGCGCTCCAGTACCGCGACTACGCCGTCTGGCTGGCCGGACCTGCGGGAGGCGGCCTGCGGGAGTCCCAGGAACCCTACTGGCGGCGGCTGTTCGCCGCTCCGCCCGACCGGAGCGATCTGCCCACGGACCTGCCCCGGCCCCCACTGCGGACGCTTGCGGGCGACGCCGTCGTGTTCGACCTCGGCCCGGAGCGCACGGCGCGCCTCAGGGAGTTGGCCAGACAGCGGGAGGTCACCCTGTTCGCGGTGCTGGCCTCGGCGTACGGCATCCTGCTCGGCCGGCTCAAGGGCACGGTCGATGTCACGATGGGCACACCCGTCTCGGGCCGCACGGCCCCCGGACTGCACCGGACGGTCGGCATGTTCGCGCAGACGGTCTGCCTGCGCGGTGACGCGGACCCCGCCCTGCCCTACGACACCTATCTGCGGCGTACCGCCCGCACCGCCGAGGAGGCCTTCGCCCACCAGGACTTCCCCTTCGCAGACGTGGTCGCCCTGGCGGCGCCCGTACGCGACTACAGCCGTACCCCGCTGTTCGACGCGCTCATCGCCCTGCACAGCGGCCGCTATCTGTCGATGGACTTCCAGGGCGTCCGGGTGCCGCTGCGGCTGGAACAGACCGGGCAGGCCGTCTTCGACCTCAACATGCAGATCCACGAGGACGCGGGCACCCTGCGGGTGGCCTGGGGCTATGCGTCCGGACTGTTCCGCCGGGACACGGTGGAGAGCTGGCGCGAGGACTTCACGGCCCTGCTCGACGCGATCACCGTCGAGCCGTCGGCCGCACTCGGCGCGCTGTGTCGCGGCCGTCCCGCGTCCCCCGCACCGGTGGTTGTGGACGCCGGCCCCGACTTCGACTTCGACTTCTGACCCTCCGGGCGCCTGCCCCGACTTCGACCTCTGACCCGCCGGGCGCGCGCCCGGTCCTCTGACGCCGTCACCCCCACTGTGCCATGGGCGGCCCTTTGCGATCCGTCGATCACTCCATGTTCACGCCTGATCACACACCGCTTCAGCACGGGAGGCATTGCATGAAATCGCTCGACCACGAGCCGGCACTCGCCGCACCGCACGCGCAGGCCGACCACTGGCGATCCCAGCTGGCCTCGCTCACGGAGCCCTCCGGCTTCCTCGCCGACTTCCGGCCGCGGGCCAGCCGTACCGGGACCGAGGCGCGGACCGGTACTCACGCCCTCCGCCTCGGTACGGCCCTCACCGAACGGCTCGACCGAATCAGTCGCGGCAAGCCCGAGATGCTCCATGTCGTCCTCACCAGCGCGCTGGCCGCCCTGCTGTGCCGCCACACCGGCCAGGACCAGGTGGCGGTCGCCCAGCCGACGCGGGGAGCCGCGCCCGAGTTCGCGGGCGGTCCGCTGCTGGTGCGCGTGACGCCCGACGGGACCCTGCGCGAGCTGCTGACCCAGGTCTTCGCCGCCGTACGTGAGGCCGAGCGGCACCAGGACTTCGCGGTGGCCGCCCTCGCCGCCGAACTGGGGCGTGCCGACGTCTTCGAGACCGCGCTGGAGCTGGCGGGGTTCCACGACCCCGGTTACGCCGCCCCCGGCGGCACCCGGTTCGTTGCCGCACGCGAGGACGGCGAACTGGTGGTGAGCCTCCATTACGACCGCCACCGCTTCGCCGAGGCGTCCATGCGGTGCGTCGGCGCCCAGTACGCGCTGCTGCTGGAGGGTGCCACGGCCGAGCCCGACCTGCCGGTGAACCGGATCGAGCTGCGTACCGCCGAGGACGACGCCGTCGTCGAGGCGAGCAATGACACGCGGCAGCCCTTCGACCAGGACGCCACCCTGCACGGCCTGTTCGCCGCCCAGGCGGCCCGCACTCCCGACGCGCCGGCCCTCCTGACCGACGACACGACCGTCACCTTCGCCGAACTCGACGCCCGCTCGGACCGGTTGGCACACACACTGCGCGAGCGCGGGATCGGCCCGGACGCCGTCGTCGCCCTGATCGCGGAGCGCTCGGCGGAGCTGATCACGGGCATCCTCGCCGTCCTGAAGGCGGGTGCCGCCTATCTGCCGGTCGACCCCGCCTACCCGCGCTCCCGCATCGACTACCTGCTCGCCGACAGCTCCGCCCGCCTCGTCCTGCACCAGGCCCGCTTCGCCGATGCTGCCGGCGACACCCCGAGGATCGACCTGGACGACGAGGCGGCGTACGTGGGCGGCACCGGCCCCGTCGAACCGCCGGCCGGCGCCGGTGACCCCGCCTACGTCATCTACACCTCCGGGTCGACGGGGCGCCCCAAGGGTGTCCAGGTGGAACACCGCAGTGTCGTCAACCGACTGCACTGGATGCAGCGCGCCTACCCCGTGGGCCCCGGCGACGTCCTGCTGCAGAAGACCTCCGTCTCCTTCGACGTCTCCGTCTGGGAGCTGTTCTGGTGGTCCTTCACCGGAGCCGCCCTCGCCCTGCCCGCCCCCGGCGCCGAGAAGGACCCGACACAGCTGCTGGCCGTGATCGACCGGCACCGGGTCACCACCGTGCACTTCGTGCCCTCGATGCTCACCATGTTCCTGGGACACCTCGCCCGGTTCGGCGACGGCACCGGACTCGGCACCCTGCGGCAGGTCTTCACCAGCGGCGAGGCGCTGAACCCGGCCCAGAGCGAGAAGTTCGCCGAACTAGTCCCCGGCGCCCGGCTGGTCAACCTCTACGGCCCCACCGAGGCGACGGTGGACGTGACCCACCAGCCGGTGGCCGGGCTCGGCGACCTGGCCCGGCTGCCGATCGGTCGGCCCATCGACAACATCCGGCTGTATGTGCTGGACGCCGAGGGACAGCAGACCGCCGTGGGCATCCCCGGCGAACTCCATGTGGCGGGCGTCGGCGTGGCACGCGGCTACCTCGGGCGGCCCGAGCTGACCGCGGAGAAGTTCGTCACCGGCGAGGCGGTACGGTCCGCGACCGGCGAGGAGCGGCTGTACCGCACCGGGGACCGGGCCCGCCGGCTGCCCGACGGCACGATCGACTACCTGGGCCGGATCGACCTCCAGGTGAAGGTGCGCGGTTTCCGGGTGGAGCCGGGCGAGATCGAGGAGCGGCTGTGTGCCCACGACCGGGTGCGGGACGCCGCGGTCGTCGCCGTGGACGACGGATGGCAGACCTCGCTGCGCGGCTTTGTCGTCCTGGACGGCGAGGCGAGCGAGGCGGCGCTGAAGGAGCACATCCGCCAGGAGTTGCCGGAGTACATGGTTCCGGGTCGCGTCCTCGTGCTGGACGAGCTTCCGCTCACGCCCAACGGCAAACTGGACCGGGCGTTCCTGCGCAGCCCCGAAGCGCTGCGCAGGAAGGCGAGCGCCCATGTGGCGCCGCGTAACGAGCGCGAGGAGACCCTCGCCGGCATCTGGCGGGAGGTCCTCGGTGTCCCGCGGGTCGGTGTGCGCGACAACTTCTTCGCGTTGGGCGGCAACTCGATCCACTTCGTGTCCGTGCTCGCCAAGTCCCGTGCCAGGGGTCTGGACTTCACCTTCCAGCAGCTCTTCCGGCACCAGAGCATCGCACAGCTCGTGGAGTCCATCGACGGCGGCGACCCGTCCGCGACCGTGGTGGCGGACGTGGCGGCCCGTGGCGCCTTCCAGCCGTTCGAGCTGATCTCCGAGGCGGACCGGGCCCTGCTGCCCGAGGACGCGGAGGACGCCTACCCGCTGTCGATGCTCCAGGCCGGCCTGATCTTCCAGACCGAGATCACCGGCGGTCTCGGCCAGTACCACGACGTGCTGAGCTACTCGATCACCGGTGCGTTCGACGCCGACGCGTTCACCGAGGCCGTACGGCGATTGACCGACCGGCACCCGATCCTGCGCACCACCTATCACCTCACCGGCTACAGCGAGTTCCTCCAGATCGTGCACCGCGAGGTGCCGCCGCCACTGACCGTCGACGACCTGCGCCACCTCGACGCGGACGGGCAGGAGGCCTGGCACGAGCGGTGGCTGGCCCGCGAGAAGTCCCGCGCGTTCGTGTGGGTGGAGGGCGGCCTGGTCACCCTGCATGTGCAGGTGCTCGGCGAGGAGCAGTACCGGTACACGGTCAGCCAGCACAACTCGGCGCTGGACGGCTGGTCCATCTCGCTGCTGCACACCCAGCTGTTCGAGCTGTACCACCTGATCCGTGAGGGCCGCGAGAGCTCCCGCCCGCCGGTCGACAACCATCTGCGCAACTTCGTCGGCCTGGAGCAGGAGGCGCTGCGTTCCGCACAGTCGCGGGACTTCTGGCGCCAGGTGATGGAGGACCCGCGGCCCGCCTCCGTGCCCCCCAGGCCCGGTGCCGGGCACACCGACGACTTCACCGTCGTCCTGCGTGACGTGCCGCTGCCCGAAGGCCTCGCCCAGCGCATCGAAGCCACCGCCGACGCCCTGTCGGTGCCCTTCAAGGACGTCCTGCTCGCCGCCCACATGAAGGTCCTCGGACTGGTCTCGGGCCAGGACGCGGTGATGACCGGGTACGAGCACAGCGGCCGGCCCGAGCTGCCCGGCGCGGAGACCACGCTCGGCCTGCATCTGAACACCGTCCCCTTCCAGGTGGCTCTGGCGGGCGGCAGCTGGGCGGACCTCGTGCGCCGGGTCTACAGTGCCGAGCTGGACCTGCTGCCCCATCGCCGCTACCCCATGGCGAAGATGAAGCAGGACCTCGCCACTCAGCGCACGCTGTTCGAGACCACCTTCAACTTCACGCACTTCTACCTGCTGAAGAACCTCAGGCAGCTGCCCGAGTTCTCTCTGCTGGGCATGCGCGTTGACTCGGAGACCGAGTTCCCCTTCCGTACGGAGTTCTCCCGCAACTTCTTCTCCGACGAGGTCGAACTCTGCCTGCACTACCACACCCACCTCTACGACGAGGAGCAGATCGACCGGATCGGCGGCTACTTCGTCCGCGTCCTGCAGTGGATGACGAGCGAGCCGGACGCGCCGCACGAGGCACGGCAGTTGCTCGCCGAGGAGGATGCGGCACTGCTGGGCCACACCGTCGCCGGACCCCGTACCGAGGTCGGCGCGACGGACTCGGCCGCCGGCCCGGCCTCCGCGGCGACCCTCGCCCGCATCCGTACGGCCTGGGCGTCCGTCCTCGGCGTGCCGGACGAGGAGATCGGGGCCGACACCGACTTCTTCGCCCTGGGCGGCAACTCGCTCTCCGCCCTGCGTGTGGTCCTGGAACTGGACGGCCTTGTCACCCTCTCCCACATGACCCGCGTGTCACGGCTGGCCGAGCTGGCCGCGCTCGTGGACACCCGCGAACAGAACGACGAGGAGGAACTGCTGCACCTGCTGTCGGCCACCGCCGAAGGAGCCCGCGCGGCGGTGATCTGCGTGCCGTACCCCTGCGGTCACCCCGTCAACTTCAAACCCCTCGCCGACGCCATCGGCGAGCTGACCGGCGAACTGGTCGTCTACGGCCTCGAACCGCCCGGGCACAACCCCAGCCGTCCCGGAGAGTTCACCGATGTCATCGAGACGGTGGAGCGGACGGTGGCGGAGATCGAACGGAGGGCCGACCTGCCCCTGATCCTGTGGGGCCACTGCGGTGGCGCGGCGGTGACCGTCGAGCTGGCCCGGCTGCTGGAGGAGCGCGGCTTCGACCTGCGGCACGTCTTCATCGGCTCCAAACTGCTGCCGCCCGCCGCCGAGATGCGCGAGTCCGTCGAGATGATCGAGAGCTGGACCGACGACGAGATCATCCGCTACATGGTCGAGGAGACCGGCTACAGCGAACTGGACGGCCTCGATCCGCGGTACGCGTCCTTCACCGGAGATCTTTTCCGGCACGACGTGTGCGGGGGCTACCGCTACTTCATCGGCCTGACCGACAACGGGCCCGACTGGCGGATCGAGACCCCGGTCACCGTCGTCGTCGCCGACGACGACAAGGGACTGACCCACGCGGCCGAGGAGTTCCGCTGCTGGGAGCGCGTTGCCGACCACGTCGACTTCCACCGGCTGGCATCGGGCGGCCACTACTTCATACGCGGGAACCCCGCCGGGACCGGAGAACTCATCCGACGGGTCTGGGCGTTCGCCGCCGAACAGGAGAACTGACATGCAGATTCCCGTGCTGTGCTTCCCCTTCGCGGGTGCCGGTGCCTCCGCGTTCCGCCGCTGCCAGGAGTACGGCAGTGACACCGTCCTCATCACGCCCGTCCAACTGCCGGGCCGGGAGGAGCGATTCGGTGAGGAGCCGTACACCGACGTCGTCGCGGCGGTGGACGACCTGCTGCCGTCCGTGCTGGACCAGGTGGCCGGCAGCCCGGCCGTGGCCCTCTTCGGGCACAGCCTCGGCGCCGTCCTCGCCTACGAGATGGCGCACCGCATCAGCGCGCTCGGCCGGCCCGAGGTGGTCAAGCTGTTTGTCAGCGGTTCCCCCGGCCCCTGGACGCAGCGGGAGACCCGCGCCACCGGCCTGAGCGACGAGGAGTTCCTGCGCCAGGTCCGCGACTTCGCCGGCTACTCCCACCCCGCGCTCGAACACCCCGATCTCCGGGAGATGCTGCTGCCACCGTTGCGGGCCGACGTCGAGATGCACGAGAACTACCGGGCGCCCTCGGACAAGCCGCTGACGGTACCGGTGGTCTCCGTGCGGGGCGCGAGCGACGAACTGGTCTCCCGCGAGGAGGCCGCCGAATGGGAAACCTCCACCACGGCCGGCTGCCGGCAGGTCGAACTGCCTGGCGGACACATGTACCTGGTGGACTCACCCGCCGACCTGGTCCGGCTCCTGGACGCCGAACTCGCGACGCCGGGGGAGGGCCGATGACCCCGGTGCTCTCCGCCGGCCCCCTCGCGGGCAAGGCAGCGATCGTCACGGGCGCGGCCCGCGGTATCGGCCGGGCGTGCGCGCTGGCCTACGCCCGAGCCGGGGCCGACCTGCTCCTCACCGACATCGGCCACGACCTGGAAGGGGTGCCCTACCCGCTGGGCACCCCCAGCCAGTTGGCCCACACGGCTCGGCTGTGCCGGGAGCAGGGGACCACGGTCATCACCGCGGAGGCGGACGTCCGCGACCTGGACGCCGTGCGGAGGGTGACCGACAGCGCCCTGGACCGGTTCGGCCGGATCGATGTGCTGCTCAACAACGCCGGGATCGCCGCCCCTTCGGGCAAGACGGTGCACGACATCGCGCCCGACGAATGGGACCTGATGCTCGACATCGACGTCTCGGGTGCCTGGCGCATGATCCGGTCCGTGGGCGCCGCCATGACCGGCCGCCGCTCGGGCAGCGTCATCAACGTCGCCTCCACGGCCGGACTGGTCGGATACCGCCATTTCGCGGGCTATGTCACGGCGAAGCACGCCCTCGTCGGGCTGACCAAGGCGGCCGCCCTGGACCTCGCGCCGTTCGGGGTGCGGGTCAACGCCCTGTGCCCCGGCTCGGTCCGCGACGACGACGCGGCCGAGGGAACCATGCTGACCGAGATCGCCCGGTCCCTGGAGGTGCCGGTCGAGGAACACGAGGAGACCTTCGTGGCGGCCCAGCCCATGAACCGGCTGATCGAGCCGGAGGACGTCGCGGGGGCGGCCGTATGGCTCGGCTCGGACGACGCACGCCAGGTGACCGGTACGACCGTGACGGTCGACGGCGGATTCACCAGCCGGTGACGAGGGAGGAGGAGCAATGAGGAAGACCGACACGGACCGGCTGTGCCAGGCCGTCGCGCTCCGCGTGCACGCCGGGGCCGACCCGCAACAGCTCGGCCGCGCGCTCGCACACGCCGCGGGCGGCGCCCGCCTGTGGGTGCAGGACGTGGTGGGCGACGCCGACAGCGAGGTCGCCGCCCTGCACCGGGAACGCGAACTGTCTCGCTCCGTGGACCCGCACGTCGGCCCCGGCCTGCGAGCCGTGCTGCTGCGCTACACGGACGCGGTGGCCGACCTGGTCGTGGTCGCCCACCGCGCGGTCCTGGTCGACCCCTACCACCTCGTCCAGGCGGTCCTCGGCGACGCGGACGCGCCGGCCCCTGTGCCGACGGAGCACGGCGAGCGGCTGCGCGAGGCGGTGAACGCGCTCGACCGCACGCAGGCACCCGCATGGGGACTCGGCACGGACGGTGACCCGAGCACCGGCCGGCACACCTTCACGGTGCCCGCGGACGGCGGCCTGCCCGCCGAACTCACCCTGCGGGCCGCGCTGGGCCTGGTGCTGGCCCGCTGCACCGGGCGCGACGAGGTATGGATTGGGGTGGACGCGGAACACGCCCTGACCTTCACCGCCGACGGGTCGCTGACCGTCGCGCAGTACCTGGAACGTGTACGTCAGGCCGTCCCGGCACCCGGCCCCGCCCCCGTGGTCGGCCTGTTCATCACCGACGCGCCCGAGGCACTCACCGGCGAGGGAGTGAAGGCGGAGACCATCGACGTCCGCCCTTTCCTCACCCCCCTGCACCACCTGTCGGTGCACTTCGCCGACGACGGCTCCACGGTCCTCGCCGGGACCTGCCGCTACCGGCGCTCCGCCTTCGACGACGACGCGGTGCGCTGGCTCACCGGCATGCTGGCCACCGCCCACCGCTCCTTGGTGGCGGCCGATCCCGGCACCCCGCTGGCCGGCCTCGCTGTGCTCGACGACTCCCAACGCCACGCTCTGGCCCGGCTGGGAGGCCTGGGGCGCACGGTCCACGTGTCCGACGACCGGATCGAGCAGACCGTGAGCGGCTGGGCGCGGCGACGCCCGGACGCACCCGCCGTCACCTTCGAGGACCGGACGCTGACCTACCGGCAGCTCGATCAGGTGTCCGCCGGATACGCCGCCGGACTGCGGAACCTGGGCGTGCGGGCCGGCGACCGGGTCGGCGTCTGCCTGGAGCGCTCACTCGATCTGGTGGTGGTGCTGCTCGCCGTGCTCAAGGCGGGCGCCACCTACGTCCCGATGGACCCCGCCTATCCGCAGGAACGACTTGCCCACACCACCCAGGACGCCGAACTGAGCCTGGTGGTGACCGAGTCCGGGGAGTTCCCGCGCGGCGAGGACGTCCGGCTCGTGCCGCCCTCGACCCTCGCCTCGACGCAGCAGCCGGACGACGCGGCGGCGCCGCCGTCCGCCGACGCCCCGGCCTACGTCATCTACACCTCGGGTTCCACCGGCCGTCCCAAGGGTGTCGGAGTAGCGCACCGCAACGTTGCCGCGCTGCTCGCCGCCACCAAGGACGACTTCGGGCTCGGCACCGATGACGTGTGGACGCTCTTCCACTCCAGCGCGTTCGACTTCTCGGTGTGGGAGATCTGGGGCTGCCTCATGACAGGCGGCCGGCTGGTCGTCGTACCGTACTGGGCCTCGCGGGACCCCCGGCAGTTCGCCGCGCTGCTCGCCGACGAGCGGGTCACCGTGCTCAGCCAGACGCCGAGTGCCTTCGCGCAGTTGACGCAGCTGGACCGGGAGGAGCGGATCTCCGGCTCGGTGCGCCTCGTGGTCTTCGGCGGCGAACCCCTGGACACCCGTCCCCTCAGGTTCTGGCTGGACCGCCACCCGGAGCAGGAGTGCCGCCTGGTCAACATGTTCGGCATCACCGAGACCACCGTGCACGTCACCGCGCAGACCGTCACCCGGCGTGAGGCGCTCACCGGCTCCCGGTCCGTGGGCCGCCCCCTGCCCGGCTGGCATGTGTACGTCCTCGACCCCGAGGGCCGCGAGCTGCCGCCCGGCGTGCCGGGCGAGATCTACGTCGGGGGCCAGGGCGTGGCCGGACGGTATCTCAACCGTCCGGAGCTGACCGGGCAGCGCTTCCTGCCCGACCCGCACGCACCGGGACCGATGTACCGCAGCGGCGACCGCGGGCGACTGCTGCCCGACGGCCGGCTGGAACATCTCGGCCGGCTCGACAACCAGGTGAAGCTACGCGGCTTCCGTATCGAACTGGATGAGATCCGCGCCCGGTTGCTCGACGCCCCGGCCGTCGATGCGGCGGCCGTGGTGCTCCGCGAGGGCGCCGACGGGGACACGGCAGGGGCCCGGCTGGACGGCTATGTCGTTTTCCGCGCCGACGGCACCGCCACCGGTGACCTCCAGGAGGTACGCCGACACGCGGCCCGCTTCCTGCCCGACCACATGGTGCCGTCCACGCTCACCGAGCTGTCGGCACTGCCACTGACCCCCAACGGCAAGGTGGACACCGCCCGGCTGCCCCTGCCGCTCGCGGACGAGGCCGCCGGTGCGCCCGAGACCGTCGGTGACGACCTGCCCTCACGTCTGCGCGCGGTATGGGAGAAGCTCTTCGGCTTCCGGGTCGGCCCGGACGACGACTTCTTCGCGCTCGGCGGCAACTCCCTGCTCGGCGTGCGCCTGCTGGCGGCGATGCGGGAGCAGGGCCTGCCCACGTTCCCGCTGCCCCAGCTGTATCTGCACCGCACGGTGACTGCCCTCAGCGCGGTCCTGGAAGCGACGGAGGAACGCGCGTGACCCTGCTGCTGATCGGTGCCGGATCGCAGGCCTACCGGGGATACCTGCTCCGCTCCGTGGCCGAGGAGTACGACGTCCACCTGCTCGCCGACCGGGCGCCGACCTGGGAGGCACCGTTTCTGCGCGGGCACACCATGGTGGACACCGCGGATGTCACGGCGTTGCGCGAAGCGGCCCGAGCGCTCTCCTACGAGGGCGTGCTGACCTGGGACGACACTCGGGTCGTGCAGACCGCCCGGCTGGCGGAGGCGCTCGGGCTGCCGGGCGCGGGACCTGAGGCGGCCCTGTGCTGCCGGGACAAGCGGGCCACTCGGGAAGCCCTGGCCCGCGCCGGGGTGCCGCAGGCCCGGTCGGTCCTGGTGACGTCGCTGCCGCAGGCGCGCGCCGCAGCCGCGCGGGTGGGCTATCCGCTGGTGCTCAAACCGCGCGCGCTGAACGCCAGCACCGGAGTGGTGAAGGTCGAGTCGGCGGATGCGCTGGCCCGTGCCTTCCGGCTCGCCCGGGCGGCCACCGCACCGGGAGCGGTGGAGGTGGCGCCCGGCGACGTTCTGGTGGAGGAGTACCTGGACGGCCCCGAGATCAGTGTGGACGCCGCCTGGCACGAGGGCCTTATGACACCGGCGTTCGTGGCCCGCAAGGAATGCGGATTCCCGCCGTACTTCGAGGAGACCGGCCATCTCGTCGACGGCCGGGACCCACTCCTGTCGGACCCGCGGGTGCTGGAGACGGTCCAGGCGGCACACACCGCGGTGGGCTTCACCACGGGCTGGACCCATACCGAGCTGCGGCTCACCGCCGACGGCCCGAAGGTCGTCGAGATCAACGCCCGTATCGGCGGCGACCGCATCCCCGACATCGGACGGCTCGCCCTCGGCGTCGACGCGGCACGCACCGCCGCGCAGGTGGCCTGCGGGCGCCGACCGGATCTGGCGGTACGTCGTCATCAGGTTGCCGCCGTGCGGTTCCTGTACCCGGAGGCGGACTGCATCGCGCGCGAGGTGTGCCTCGAACCGGGCGCGCTGCCCGACTCGGTGGACTCGGCGGTGGCGATCGCGCTGCC
Source organism: Streptomyces sp. NBC_01224 (assembly GCF_036002945.1). Classification (NCBI taxonomy): domain Bacteria; kingdom Bacillati; phylum Actinomycetota; class Actinomycetes; order Kitasatosporales; family Streptomycetaceae; genus Streptomyces; species Streptomyces sp. NBC_01224. The sequence continues at coordinate 8,690,558 of NZ_CP108529.1, forward strand.
GGGCCAGGAACTCAGACTGCCCCCGGCCGGTCATGTGTCCAGCCGGTACGCGCTGATCACCGTGGGGGCGGAGAGCGAGCAGCAGTGCCGCGCCGATCTGGACAAGGCTTCCGAGGCCGTCCGGCTGGAGGTGCTGCGGACCCTGTGAGGCCGGCGTAAGGACCGGGCGGGACGACGCCGGGAAGCCCCCGCGGCCGTCCCGGCGTTCCGCCCGGCAAAAGTGGTGCGATCTTTGACCTTGAGGCGCGAGTGACCTACGGGTTGCTCAGGAAGCCGTTGTTCACCGCCGTGACGAAGGTGCTCCAGCGATCGGCGGCGAACGAGAGGTTCGGGCCGTGGGGCACCTTGCTGTCGCGTACGGAGGCGACGGCGGCGCGGTCGTCGTTGACCTCGATGCAGGCGCCGACGTCGGAGTTGCTGTAGCTGCTTCTTCGCCAGGGCATCAGTTGCTCAACTGCCCCTTCTGTAAGGCCTTGATGAAGGTGGTCCAGCCTTCGGCGGGGGACATGAGGACCGGGCCGAGGGGGGTCTTGCTGTCCCGTACAGGGACGACGGTGGCCTGGTCGTCGGAGACCTCGATGCACTCGCCTCGGTCCTGGTTGCTGTAGCTGCTCATAGTCGGGTAGCCGGGTCACGTTGCCGTGGCCCGGCCCCCTCAGAACCGGACGTGCCAGTCGTCCCGGCATCCGGCTCAAGCAAGCCACATGGGCTTCGCAGGTCAGCAGGTTGATGTGGTCCGTTTGCCATCGCTCGCGTGGTGCTGGCGGTGGCATTCGGAATGAACCACTGCTCCCACTCGCGTGGGCTGCGTGGCTCGTGCTCGGCGTGCAGCAGGAATTCCCCGCATGCGGGACAGCGTCCGCCTTGGCTTCGAAGAAGCCGGGCGGTGTGCTCGTCCACGGGCGGGGCCTTCTTCTTGCGCCGCCGTTCGGTCCAGTACTCGGCCAGGGCGGGGTCATCCGGAGATGCTCCGCCGTGGACCGGGACGTGCCGGACGATCTTCGTCCAGGCGAACTTGGTGAGGTAGGCGCCGCTGTCGCGGTCGCCGAACACCCACCGGTCCTGCCGGGATTTGTGGAACTTGCCGAAGTACCGGGTCGCGACCCAGCCCCTCGACTTGTTCGGGTGCGAACGTCTGGCCCACCGGTAGGTGAGGTGCCAGACGTGGCGGTCCAGGCCGGTGAAGACCCGGCCGGAGACCACGCTCCGGTAGTAGGCCGACCATCCCCGGATAACCGGGTTGAGCCGGAACACCACGGCGGCCGCGTTCGCACCGTGCATGGAGCGCACGTCGGCGGTGAGCCGCTTCCGGAACCGCTTGACCGACTCCTTGCTGGGGGTGATGAGCAGCTTTCCACTGCCCTGCCGATCGACGCGGCGGCGGATGTCGAAGCCCAGGAACGAGAACCCGTCCTCAACGTGGACGATGCGTGTCCTGTCCTCGTTGAAGCGGAGTCCCCTCGGCTCCAGCCACGCCGTGAGACTGGCCTTGACCTGCTCGGCCTGCTCGCGGCTGTGGCACATCGCCACGTAATCGTCGGCGTATCTGACCAGCACAGGGCATCCCTTGACCGTCTCAGCGTCACTGCGTGCGCTGGGCCGGTAGCGGACCCCTGCCGCGTGCTCCATTCCGTGCAAGGCCACGTTCATCAGCATGGGGCTGATCACGCCTCCTTGAGGAGTTCCCTCCTCGGTCGGCGTGAACTCGCCGGACTGGATCACGCCGGCCTTCAGCCAGGCCCGAACCATGCCCCGTGCGGGGAAGGTGCCGAGACTGTCGAGAAGGTGATCGTGGTCGATCCGGTCGAATGCCCCGGCCAAGTCCGCGTCCAGGAGTGAGCCTCGTAACAACGTCCCGGAACTGCGCGCATCCCGAACGGTTTCTGGCCTCGTGCACGACATGGACCGGGTGGGAACCGAACCGCTCTTCACAGGCACTGGCCCACTCATAGAGGGGGTCGGTGGCGAAATGGCAGAAGGAACGGACGGCTTCAGAGTACGAGCGGATCGTCGAGCGCTTCAAATCACGCAATGAGCGCAGATCACCGAGCCACTCGTCGACCATCGCGGACGTCCACTGCCACGGGAAGGCGTTCACGTAGGCCGCGAACGCCTTCACCGTGTTCTCTCGGCCCTCGACCGTCGAGCGGGCCAGGTTCCGCGCGAGCTGCTGGCTGGCGAAGCCGCCCAACATCGCGGTGAGCATCTGCTCCTCCGGCCGGAGCAGTGCGACATCATCCGCCAGGTGCAGTGTCGCCGCCCCCGGCACCGTCCCTCTGAACCTCACCGGCCACCACTCTCCGTAACTCGCATCTGATGCGAGAAAACCGCATCGAGTGCGAGTCGGAGCTGAAACCGCAGACCATCCACCCCCACGAGTGACAAGGACTCCCCGCTACCCCTCGCCAAACGCTACGGTCGCAAGGCACCCTGACGCCTGATGTCGCTGATCAGCGGTCTGAGCCTCACGTCATCCGGCCGCGATGCGCATACCGTCGCCAGTTCGCATCCGATGCAATTGGCGGCGCTCGGAACATCGGTACAGCGGCCAACGCTAAGCCGCTGATCTCGGTCAGGCCGGGGCTCCGAGGGCGTTGACGCGGTTCGCGTACTCGCGGCGTGCCTTGCGCCGTGCCGGGACCGCCGAGGTCCCCGGGGTGCTGTCGAGGGGCTGGCAGAAGTCAAGGAGTTGGCGGTGGATCGCAGGCACGGCGGTGACGCGCAGGGTGTAGCCCTGGCCGCGCCGTACGGTCACGCCCTGGTCGAGCGTGGCGCGCTCGGCGGGCTCCAGGTCGGCGGCGCGGAGGAAGTCGGCGACCTTGCCCGGCATGTCGAGAACGACCGGCAGTTCCGGGGCCGGGGCGCCCGGCTCGGCGGCTGTGTACTCGGGCAGGAGGTCGGCGACAGCGGTACGGATGGCGCCGCGGCTGACGTCGTGGTCGCGGGCGAGGGCCGCGAAGGACCGGCCTTCCAGGTACGCGGTGCGGACGCTGTCGGTCTTCGCGGCCGGGACGGCGGGTCGGCGCCCGCCCTTGTTGCCCTTGGCCTCGGCGGCCCGCAGCCCGTCGTAGGTCAGCTCCCGCTGGAGGTCGCGCTGGAGTTCGCCGGCGGCGGCGAGGGTCTGCACCATGAACTCCACCGTGGACAGCAGCTCGCCGGTGCGCGGGTGGCGGGCGGTGAGGTCCATCGCGGAGAACGCGCCGTCGTGGATGCGCAGGGCGAGGCGGTCGCGGTGGAGGACGTCGAGGATGTGCTGGGTGCCGCGCACGAGGCGGAACATCTCGGAGATGTGGACGGTGTCGCCCGGCCGCGCGTAGGGGAGCAGCTCGCCGAACTTCGGGCGCTCAAGAGGATGGAGGCGGCTGGAGATGCCGCCTTCCTCCTCGAACGTGACCGGCTCCTCGATGTCGGCCTCAGCTAGGACGAGGTTCTGACGGTCGGTCGACTGCTGGTCGGTCGATACCCGCTTGTAGACCAGGTTGGCGATGCCGCTCCCTGTTGTGGTGGTCGCATTCGACCCTAGCTGTCAGCAAACCCTGTCATCAGCTTCCATCGGATCTGATTGGATCCGCGCCGCCGTCAGGTCCCGGAAAGTCCGGGTTCATTGGACGCCCGCCGCACCTGTCGTCGTTCGTTCGTTTGCCGACACTCGGGCGGCGATGGTTGCTGTATCAGTGGCCTTTGCAGGCAGAGGAGATTCTGATCAGCGGTCCGTGGTGAAGGCCAAGGAGACGTTATGGCCACCGAAGCCGAAGGAATTGGCCATTCCCGCGGTCCAAGCTCCTTGACGGGGGCGATCGGAGACAACGTCGAGGTTAATCGCGGGATCGATCTTGTCGAGGTTTCTGGTGGCCGGTGCGATCCCGTCCCGCAGAGCGAGGAGGGTGGCGATCGCGCCCAAGGCTCCGGACGCTCCCAGGAGGTGCCCGGTCATTGACTTGGTGGCGGTGACGACTGGGTGCGTTCCGACGGCCTCTTCCACGGCGTTTGCCTCCGCAAGGTCTCCCTGCGGAGTGGAGGTGGCGTGTGCGTGGACCAGGCCGATGTCCTCGGGTGCCAAGCCGCCCGCTGCCAACGCCATGCGGATGGTCCGCACCTGCCCGGCGGTATCGGAAGCCGTGATGTGCTGGGCGCTGGACGTGACTCCGGCGCCAACGAGTGTGCCGTGGGCACGCGCGCCGCGGTCGCGGGCGAAATCCCTGCGCTCCAGCACCAGGACGGCAGCACCCTCACCTAGCACAAAGCCATTGCGTTCCGAGTCGAAGGGACGGGACGCACTATCGGGTTCGTTGTTCGTCGTGGCGAGGGCCATCATCTGCGCGAAGCCGGCCAAGGGCAGTCCGTGTACACATGCCTCGGTTCCTCCGGCTACGACCACGTCAGCACGGCCGAGACGGATCAGATCCAGGCCCAGGGCGATGGCCTCTGCCCCGGACGCACACGCGCTGACAGGGGTGTGTGCTCCGCCCCGAGCTCCCAGATCAATGCTCACCCAGGCAGCCGGGCCGTTGGCCATCAACATCGGCACGGTGTGCGGAGAGACCTTGCGCGGCCCGGATACCTCCAAAATATCGTCCTGCTCAAGCAAAGACAGCACACCTCCAACACCGGTGCCGATGACGACAGCCAGCCGCTCCGGATCGACGTCGGGACGTCCCGCATCGACCCAAGCTTTACGGGCGCTCACGACCGCTGCCTGCTCGCACCGGTCCATCCGGCGGGCCTCTGTTCGCCGCATGGCTGCTGCAGGGTCCACTCGCATGCGAGCCGCCAGGCGGACCGGCAATGCAGAAGCCCACGGGTCATCAAGAACGGCGACTCCGTTTTTTCCGGCCAACATCGCGGACCACGTCGTTGCAACGTCGCCGGCCAGCGGTGTGGTCGCCCCAAGGCCGGTAACCCACACACCTGCGTCTGCCATGACTTCCTCGTCTCCTAGCGCCTCGGATGGCCACCGCCGACTGTCCTCCAACCGGCCGCGCGCAGTGGTCAGCGGCTGAGGCGGACAATCGGGTGCCGCTGTGATCCACAACCTATCCAACCAACCGTCTGGTTGGGTATGTAGAGTTGTGCCATGTCAAGTAGTGATCACCTAGTAGGAACTCGTGACCGTCTGCTGGCCGCAGGCCGTGAGGAATTCGCCGCCCACGGCATGGCAGGCGCGCGCGTCAGCCGAATCGCGGAGCGGGCGGACGTCAGCAAGGAACGTATCTACGGCTACTTCGGCAGCAAGGAGAACCTCTTCGTCGCTGTCGTCTCCGAGGCCCTCAACGAGCACGCCGTTCTGCTGGGACCACCTTCCGGGGATCCGGCTGAATTTGTCGGCCGGATCTACGACCTCCACCAGCGCAATCCTCAACTGCTTCGCCTGATGATGTGGGAAGCCCTGCAATACGACGGAGACTGCCTTCCAGCCGAGCGGCAGCGGTCGATCCGCTACCAGGAGATGGTGGCGACACTGGCCGCAGCGCTGGGTACGAAGCCGGACGATCGCGCTGCAAGCACTCTTTTGGCTCTCATCGGGATTGCTGTACTGCCCTCCGCCTTCCCCCAGATCACCCGACTGATCCTTGGCTCCACGGGCGACGAGCATACTGACCTGCGCCAGCACCTCGTTGGCTTGGCCCGTCGGATGACTGCCACTCAGCCGCTTCCGTCGGCTCGTGCCGGGCTGAGCGCCATGCCTGGCGAACTGGAGCGCTGAGCCGGGCTCACTCGTCGTTGCCGTCGTCACCGTCGTCGAGATCGGCGGCGTCCGGATCGCGCAGTGGCCGCAAGCCGTCGAACGGCTGGAAGGGGGGAAGCTGTAGCGGCCCAGGACGTTCAGGTTCTCGTGCTTGAGCGGGGAGAGCCGGGCCACGTCCTCGGCACGGAGCTGGGTGACGGCGGCGTCGATGTACCGCGTGGTCCAGAGCACCACGGCATTCAAAACGAGACCCAGCGCGCCACGGTGCTTTTCCGGGCTAAGGAATTGATCACGGCGTGGTCGTGCTTCCTGGCGGCGTGGTTGACCAGGTACTCGGCGCGCTCGTATGACAGCCGACCGTGGCCGGTGTGAGGCAGAGGCCGACGTCCCGAGTGTGCGAGGCCATGTAGCCGCAACAGTTGACCCTGACGCAGGGGCAACCTCTCAGCATGGTGGGCATGACTACGAGAACCAGTGCGATCGAGGTCGCCGGGCTACGCAAGTCGTACGGCGACCACGAGGTAGTCGCCGGAGTCGACCTGATCGTCCCGTCAGGCACCGTCTACGCCCTGCTCGGACCCAACGGGGCCGGCAAGACCACCACAGTCCGAATCCTGTCCACGTTGCTCCCCGCAGACGCCGGTGAGGCTCGGGTCGCCGGGCACGACATACGCAGCGAGGCCGACCAGGTGCGTGCGTCGATCGGAGTGACCGGGCAGTTCTCCGCCGTGGACGAGTTACTGACCGGGCGGGAAAATCTGCGGCTGATGGCCGACCTCGGTCACCTTGAGCGGCGCCATGCGAAGAGCGTGGTAGAGCAACTGCTGGAGGTGTTCCACCTGGCTGATGCCGCCGACCGGCGTGCGGTGACGTACTCCGGCGGTATGAAGCGGCGGCTGGACCTGGCGATGACCCTGGTGGCCGGGCCGCGGCTGATCTTTCTCGACGAGCCGACCACCGGCCTCGACCCGCGCAGCCGCCGTGACCTGTGGGGGATCGTGCGGGAGCTGGTGGCCGACGGGGTCACCGTCTTCCTCACCACCCAGTACCTGGAGGAGGCCGACCAGCTCGCCGACCGGATCGGTGTGCTCGACGGGGGCCGGCTGGCCGCCGAGGGCACCGCGGCCGAGCTGAAGCGGCTGGTCCCCGGCGGTCACATCGAGCTTCAGGCCGCCGACAGTGAGCGGCTGGCCGAGTTGGCGCGCCAGTTCCCCGAGGCGAGCCCGAACGCCGCGGCGCTCACCGTGACCCTGCCGCACGACGGCAGCCTCACCACGCTGCGAAGGCTGTTGGCCGGGATCGACGACGACGCGGTCACCGGGCTCGCCGTGCACACCGCGGACCTGGATGACGTGTTCCTGGCTCTCACCGACCACTCCACCGCCGACGAGTCTCCCGAGGAGGTGCCGGCATGAATAGCGCGACGTATGCCGTCCGCGATTCGGCGACCATGCTGCGCCGCAACCTGAAGCACATGGCCCGGTACCCGTCGCAGACGCTGATGCTGATCGGCCTGCCGCTACTGTTCCTGCTGCTGTTCGTCTACGTCTTCGGCGGCACCATGGGCGCCGGTCTGCCCGGAGCCCCGGCGGGGGACCGCGGCGACTACCTGACGTTCATCACTCCCGGGATCTTGGTGATGGCGGTGGCAAGCGTGTCCATCAGCACCGCGGTCTCGGTCGCCACCGACATGACAGGCGGGATCATCGACCGGTTCCGAACCATGGCCATCGCCAAGGTCTCGGTGCTCACCGGCCACGTGCTCGGCGCGATGGTCCAGACCGCGCTGGCACTCGCAACGGTCCTTGGCGTGGCGTTCCTGCTCGGTTTGGAGACCGCCGCCTCGACGATGCAGTGGTTGGGCCTGGCCAGTCTGCTCGCGCTGCTGTCGTTCGCGATGACCTGGTTCACCGTGGCGCTGGGCCTGGCCAGCCCGAACCCGGAGGCCGCGAGCAACTGGCCGATGATCTTCATCATGCTGCCGTTCGTGGGCAGCGGGTTCGTGCCGGTCGAGTCAATGCCGACCGGGCTGCGGTGGTTCGCCGAGTACCAGCCGTTCACGCCGATCATGAACGCCTTCCGCGGTCTGCTGGCCGGATCGCCCGATGGTTCGGACGTGCTCTGGGCCATCGGCTGGTGTGTGGTGATCGGGCTGGTCGGCTACCTCTGGTCGCGGCGTCTCTACCGGACCCGGGCTGCGAACTAGGAGACTGGTCTGATGCTGACTATCGGCGAGCTGGCGTCGTATGCCGGAGTGACGGTGCGCGCGGTTCGGCACTATCACGCCAAGGGGCTGCTGCCGGAGCCGGAGCGGGACCACTCCGGCTATCGGAGGTATGACGCCGGTGCCGTAGTCGAGTTGGTCAAGATCCGGACCCTCGCCGAGGCCGGGGTCCCGCTGGCGCGCGTGCGGGAGCTGCTGCAGGCGGACGAGGAGGAGTTCGCCGGGGCAGTCGCAGATATCGACAAGCGGCTGCGGGCGGAGATCCGGGAGCGGCAGCGGCACCGCGAGCGGATCGCCCGCCTCGCCGCCGGGGACAACCTGGCACTGCCCCAGGAGGTGGTCGAGTTCCTTGACCGGCTGCGGGCGCTCGGGGTCGACGAGCGAATTGTCCAGGTCGAACGCGACGGCTGGATCCCGCTGGCCGCGCGCTCACCCGAGCGTGTCCCGGAGTGGATGGCACGCAAGCGGGAGCAGATCGTCGACCCGCAGATCACCGACTTCTATCTCACCCTGAGCAAAGCTCTCGACCGCACCGACGACGACCCACGGCTGGTCGAACTGGCCGACAAGTTGGCCGCCTACATCACGCAGATGGCCAACGAGCAGGGCGAGTTCTACGTCGACGACACCGACATCGAGCCACCGTTCGCCCAGCTACTGGACACACATGTGTACGAAACACTGCCGCCGACCCGTCGGCTGATCGAGTTGCTGACGAAGCGAGGCTGGACCGGCTGGACCAAGCTTGAGCGCGTGAACCCAACTCAGGGTGCGGCCGGAACACGGTAGGAAGACGCTGCGGTGCGGCGTTCCTGGCGGGTGGGCCCTGCTGATCTTCACTGCCCCAGCCAGTCTCTGCGGCGTCCCAAAGCCACGTGCAACTGAGGTTCAGTGGGCTGAACCTCAAGGCCCGTACTGTCGCATGGTGGATCGAGGCTTAGTCGAGAGCAGTTCCTGACCCTTCGCGCAACCACAGCGGAACAGACACTCCATCTCTCCGCCGACGTCACCGCCGACCACTCCTGCTGACCCGGCCGGATGCCACTCGCAAGGGCGCGACGATCAAGGATCGCCGCGCCCTCATGTCCTTGCCGGATGTCGGACGGTCAGGAGGCGGTGCGGGCCCCGATCGTGGGCGCCGATGTGTTGCCGTTGGCCATGACGGTGAACCCGAAGGCCGTCGACGTCGAGGCTGCCGTCGCCGTTCGGCTTCATCGTCATCACATTGCCGCTGTGTCCCAGATGGGGCTGCCGTTGCAGGTCACGGAGACCTTCTGCGGCGAGGTGACGGCCACCGGCACCGTCCAGCTGCTGATCGGGGGCTCCCGGCCCTCACCGTCACCTGCCCGTTGGATTCGGTGCGTTACATATCTCCGTGATGGTCGATGTTCTGAAACGACGTCGGGACGACAGCTGTGAGTGAGGGCTGCGCTGACGGCTGGAGAATCCGCAGCTGATGGCTTGCGTCGTCTCCGGGTCCGACCGTTATCGATATGTTATAGGCGTTACAGTATGGCGAAAATATGCCTGAGGTGTAACGTGCGGGCATCCGGTCGGCGGTGAACCAACCGCACGGCAGTTCCGCGAGAGGGGTCCGTGTTGCACACCCGCCCAGTCCGCCGCGCAGTAGCGGCCACTGCACTGTTGATCGCATCGTCCACGACGCTGTCCGCATGCGGAAAAGACGGCGCCGTCGATGGTGCTGCCGCTCCCGCAGGCGATGTCACCGTCGCGGGTGTGCACGTCACCCGCGACGCGAAACTCCACGCCTCCCTGCCCCCGGCCGTCAGGTCCAGCGGCACGGTCCGGGTGGCCACCGACGTACCGTATGCGCCGTTCGTCATGTTCAAGACCGAGGGGCAGCCCGAGCTCACCGGGCTCGACTACGACCTCGGCCAGGCGCTCGGCGCCAAGCTGGGAGTGCGATTCGCCTTCACCGCCCAGAAGTTCGACGGCATCGTGCCCGCCGTCCAGGCCGGCAAGTTCGACGCGGTCATCTCGGCCATGACCGACACCAAGGAACGACAGCGGGTCCTGGACTTCGTGGACTACTCCGTATCGGGCTCGGGAATCCTCGTGGTCAAGGGGAATCCGGACCGGATCGCACGGCTCGACGATCTCTGCGGCAAGAAGGTCGGTACCCAGGCGGCCACCCACCAGCTGGAAGTGCTGAAGGCTCATCAGGCCAAGTGTGCCGAAGCAGGCAAGGGTGCCATCTCCATCCAGACATTCCCGAAGGATTCCGACGCCCAACTCGCCCTGCGCTCACGGAAAGTGGTCGCTGATCTGGTGACGAAGCCCGGCGCCGGCTGGACGGCGAAGACCGCCGACGGCGGCCGCGCCTTCGAGGTCGTCGAGGACCCCGCCGCAGGCGGCGGCTACGAGGCAACCCCCAACGGCATCGGTGTCAGCAAACAGCTTCCCGGCCTGACCGACGCGATCCAGAAAGCCGTACAGGCACTCATCGACGACGGTACGCTCGGCAAGATCTGCGACAAGTACGGCGCCGCCTCCATCGCGGTGAAGCAGGCCACCAAGAACGCGGCGGTGTCCTGACATGGCCGCCCTCACACCCGCCGGGGCCGTACGCGGCGCCCAGGCCACCGCACCGCCTGCAGAGGAGAGCCTCACCGTCGTACCGATCCGCCACTGGGGCCGATGGCTGGCCGCCGCGGCAGCCCTCACCGCCCTCGTCGGCCTGATCGGCTCCCTCGCCGGGAACAAGAACCTGCACTGGGACATCGTCGGGCACTACGTCTTCGCCGACCTCGTCTTCAACGGCCTGGCCACCACCCTGTGGCTCACCGCGGCAGCCATGGCCGTCGGCCTCGGGCTGGGCGTTCTCGTAGCCGTGATGCGCCTGTCGTCCAACCCCGTACTCCGCGCCCTGGCGAACGCGTTCGTCTCGGTCTTCCGCGGCACCCCGCTACTGGTCCAGATCATCTTCTGGGGATACGCGGGCGCTCTCTACAAACACATCCTGATCGGCATCCCGTTCACCCACATCACCTTCCTGGACATGGACACCAACACGGTGCTCACCCCCGCGGTCGCCGCACTCCTGGCACTGGGGCTGAACGAGGCGGCCTACGCGAGTGAGATCGTCCGCGCGGGTATCCAGTCCGTCGACGCGGGACAGACGGAGGCCGCCCACTCGCTCGGCATGCAACCGGCCCTGACCACCCGGCGCATCGTGCTGCCCCAGGCCATGCGGGTCATCATTCCTCCGCTGGGGAACGAGACGATCAACATGCTCAAGATGACCGCTCTGGTCTCGGTGATCTCCGCCCACGACCTGATGTCCAACATCCAGGACGTGTACGCCCAGAACTACCAGGTCATCCCCATGCTCGTGGTCGCCAGCATCTGGTACCTGATCCTCGTCACGGCACTGGGCCTGCCACAGTCCTGGCTGGAGCGCCGTTACGGCCGTGGCACGGCACTCGCCACCCCTGCCACCGGGCCGCTGCAACGCCTCGTCGCGGGTGCCGCACTCCGGATCTCCCGCACCGGCCCCGCTGCATCGACCGACTCGAAGGGATGAGAGATGAGAGTGGAAACGCCGATGGTGCACGCCGAGGGCGTGCGCAAACACTTCGGGAAGGTCTCCGTGCTCCGGGGCATCGACCTGACCGTCGAACGCGGCCGCGTCTGCTGCCTGCTGGGCCCCTCCGGCTCGGGGAAGTCCACGTTCCTGCGCTGCATCAACCATCTGGAGAAGATCGACGGAGGCAGCCTTTCCGTCGACGGCGCCCCGGTCGGCTACCGGCAGCAGGCCAACCGGCTGTACGAGCTGAAGGAACGCGAGATCGCCCGCGCCCGCCGCGACATCGGGATGGTGTTCCAGCGGTTCAATCTCTTCCCGCACATGACAGCGCTGGACAACGTCATGGAGGCGCCCGTGAAGGTCGCGGGCGTCACCAGGGCCGAGGCACGCGCCGACGCCCTGCGGCTGCTGGACCGGGTCGGCCTAGCCGACCGTGCCGAGCGCTATCCGGCCCAGCTGTCCGGCGGCCAGCAGCAGCGCGTTGCGATCGCAAGAGCGCTCGCGATGAAGCCCAAACTGATGCTCTTCGACGAACCGACGTCGGCTCTGGACCCGGAACTGGTCGGGGAAGTGCTCGACGTGATGCGGCAGTTGGCCGCAGAAGGGATGACGATGGTCGTCGTCACACACGAGATCGGATTCGCCCGGGAGGTCGCGGACACGGCCGTCTTCATGGACGGCGGTGTCGTGGTCGAGGCCGGCGACCCCCGGCAGGTACTCGGCGATCCCCAGCAGGAACGCACCCGCACCTTCCTGTCGAAGGTCCTGTGATGCCCGAGGTACGGCAGCGGGGCACGGCGGCCCTGCTGCTCCCCGATGCCCTCGCCCTCCAGCACCGCTACCTGGCGGACCTGGAACATCTGGTGTCCATCGACTCCGGCTCGTACAGCCCTGAAGGAGTCAATCGCATCGCGGCATGGACCGTGCGACGCCTGACCGGCCTGGGGTTCGAGGTGGACCGGTCGCCCGTCACGGCCCCGGACCAGGACACGCACTTCGGTGACCTGGTGGTGGGTCGGCTGCGCGGCCGGCTCCCCGCCGAACAGGGCGGACGGCGCATCCTCCTCGCCGGACACCTGGACACCGTCTTCGACGACGGGACGGCGGCGCAGCGCCCCTTCACCCGTAACGGACCGCTCGCCCACGGCCCCGGAGTCAGCGACGACAAGGGCGGCCTGCTGGCCGGCCTTACCGCCGTGGAACTCCTGCTGCGCCGCAGGATGACGGACTTCGCGGAGATCGTCTTCCTCGCCACCCCCGACGAGGAGATCGGCTCCCCGGCCAGCCGCCCGGTGACCGCGGAGCTCGCCGCAGCCGTCGACTACGGGCTGGGCCTGGAGTGCGCCCGGGAGAACGGCGACCTCGTCATCGCCCGCAAGGGCGTGGCGGACTTCCTGATCACCATCACGGGACGGGCCGCCCACGCCGGCATCGAACCGGAACGCGGAGCGAACGCCGCGCTCGCCGCCGCCCACCTGCTCATCGTCTGCCAGCAGATGAACGGACGGTGGGGCGACGTCACGGTCAATGTGGGGATGATCCGGGCCGGCAGCCGTATCAACATCGTCTGCCCCGAGGCCGAGTTGCATGTGGAGGTACGTTCCTCGACCGGATCGGGCATCCAGTGCGCGCGGCAGGCCATCGAGGCCGCCGCCGCCCACCTGACCGTACCGGGCACCACGGCCACCGTGCGGCAGACGGAAGCATGCCCGGCCATGGAGGACACCCCGGCGTCCCGCACTGTGTTCGCCCACGCCCGGGAAGCCGGGGCGGAGCTCGGCCTCGACCTGGGAGCCGCTGCCACCGGTGGCGTCGGCGACGCCAACACCATTGCCGGAGCCGGGGTGCCGACGCTCGACGGCCTCGGCCCGGTCGGCGGCGGTGACCACAGCCCGCAGGAGTGGCTGGACGTGACGACGGTCCCGCCCAGGGTCGCCCTGCTTGCGGCACTGATCACTGCTCTCGGCTCCACGACGACAGCTGACCCGGATACCCGGAGCACGCCGATCCGCGTAATCTGAACCCCTTTGGAAAGGTGGCCCGGCCCATGTCCTCACTCGCCGAAGAGATCCGGCAACGGTTCGGTGACCTCAGCCCCGCCGAACGCAAGGTGGCCCGGGTGCTTCTCGCCGGCTACCCGTCGGCCGGTTTCGAGACGGTGGCCACGCTTGCCGAACGCGCCGCGGTGAGCGCGCCCACGGTGATCCGTTTCGTCAACCGGCTCGGCTACAAGGGGTTCCCCGACTTCCAGGCGGCGCTGCGGGGGGAGCTGGAGGAACGCAGCGCCTCACCTCTGCAGCTCTACAGCACACGGGGATACGGCAGCACGTCACCCGGCGCGCAGGAGGAGGAGGGGCGGGCCACCGCGCACCCCGAGGGTGGACAGGACGTCTTCAGCTCCGAGGTCGCACGTACGCTGCGGGAACTGCCGCCCCACGACGTGCAGGCGGCGATCTCCCTGCTCTGCCACCCCAAGCGTCGCATCATCCTGGCCGGCGGCCGGTTCACGCATCTGCTGGCGCAGTACCTGGGACTGCACCTCATGCAACTGCGCGGCGACGTGGTCATCCTGCCGGACCGCGACGTGGAGCGGACCGCCGTCCTGGCGGGTCTCGGCCGGCAGGACGTCCTCGTGGTCTTCGACTACCGGCGCTACGAACCGGACAAGATCGTCATTGCCGAGATGGCCGCGCAGTGCGGAAGCAAGGTCGTCCTGTTCACCGACGCCTGGCTCTCGCCGGTGACCAGCCTCGCCGACGTCGTCCTGCCCAGTCATGTCGCCGCGCCTTCGCCGTACGACAGCATGGTCCCGACGCTGGCCACCGTCGAGACGGTGCTAGCCGGGGTGCTCAGGCAGCTCGGCGAGGAGGGGCGCAGCCACTTGGAGCACAGCGAGGACGTGTCCCGCCGGGCAGGCATCCAGCCGGACGACCCCGAGCCGGTCTGAGACGGTGGCCTGCAGGGTGCGCTGTCGAGTACACGCCCGCGCGCTCAGACGCGATTGACGCGGTACACGTCCCGTACACAGAGGTTGAGGACCGTGGTGGCCACGATGGCACCGGCACAGACCAGGAGCACGGTCCGATCGGCCCAGGCATGTGCGGCGAGCGCGGTGACGAGGTAGCCGAGCGGGATGGCGATACGCTCCCCGACACCGTTGAACGAGCTCATGCGGCCCAGCTCCTCCTGGGGCACGTGCTGTTGGAGCGCGGTGTTCCACGCCACGATGGCGACATCCAGCCCCACGCCCGCGAGCACGGCACCGAGCAGCACCCAGGGCAGGGCCAGGCCCATTCCCAAGGCCGCCGGTGGCAGGCAGAGCCCGGAGCCGGTGACGACGGCAACGGCCAGCAGACGGTGGGGCTTCCAGCGCAGGCACATCACCGTCCCCGCAAGCAGCCCGAACGCGAACGCGCCCTGGACGAGCCCCCAGGAGCGCGCCCCCGAGTAGTGCTCGGCGGCGACGACCGGGCCGAGGAGCTGAAAGCCGGCCAGCCATGCGGCGACCACGACCGTTCCGGCGGCGGTGTACGTCCACAGCCAAGTGCGGGAGCGGAAGCCGGACCAGCCCGCCCGCAGGTCGGCCAGGGCGCTGCCCTTCGTGACCGGCGCGCCCAGCCGCAGGCCGAGCAACAGGAGCGCTGCGACCAGGAAGGTGAGCGCATCCCACGACAGGGCCCACGCCGGGCCGCCGACCGCGACGATCAGACCTCCGACGACGGGGCCGAGCACCTTGACGGCATTGTTCGGAAGCCGGACCAGCGCATTGGCCTGCTGCAGGTGCTCCGCCGCGACGAGCTGCCCCACCACACCGACCGCGGCCGGCGCGGTGAAGGCCACGGCGACCCCCGACGCGAAGCCGCATGCGGCGATCGAAGCGGTCGTCGCTTGATGCGTGGCGACCAGCACGGCGAGTACCCCCTGCGCGGCCGCGGACAGGGCATTGCTCAGAAAAAGAATCCGGCTGCGCGACAGACGATCCGCGAGGACGCCGCCCGCGACGGTGAAGACGATCGTCGGTACGGAGTTCGTGGCCAGCACGACGCCGAGGGACCCGGCTCCGCCGCCCTGTCCGATCACCGCATAGGCGAGGGCGAGGGGAGCCATCGCGGACCCGGTCGCCGAGATGAGATTGGCGAGGACGAATCGGCGGAAAGCGGCAACTCGCAGTGGTTTTAAGGGAGTTGTCGGTAGTTCGATCGCGGCCTTCATGTTCCTCCTGTGGTCGCCCGGCGGGCACTCTATCCTGCTCTCGGAAGCAGTCGAAGCGGTGCGTGCACGGTCGCCCCGGGCAGGTGGGGCACTGGAACAGATACGCACCCCCGAGGTCGCCCAGGACCGGCCCCGCCCCTTCGAACGGCCGACCGCGGTCCTCCACCGGCTCCCAGGCCCGTCGCGAACGGGAATCCGCCTCGGTGCTCGCCACCGTCGGCAGATGCTGCATCGGCCGCCCGCACCCGGGACGGTCCGCCCTCTGTGGCTCCTGGGACCATCCCGGCCGGTCGGCCCGGTGCCCGGGGCGGTGGAGAGGTGGTACCGGTGGTCCCAGCCGGTCGCGCCGGTCTCATTTCGTGCCAACCCGCTGACCGCAGGAGGTCACCCCCCTGCCGGCACCTGCAACGCTTCGTCCAGCACAGCTCCGCCGCAGCTCACCTGCCCTGCGCTCGTTACACGCGTTGCTCGGCCAGGTCGAGCCAGTGCTCGACATCGCCCGGCGCGAAGTGCCTGATGGCCCAGTCGACCATGCGCAGACTCATATGCGCCCAGGAGGGACGCAGGACATCGTCGGGCAGGCCGTCCAGAATGTCGTCGAGGCGGCGCGTGACGCCCGGGGCCTGCTGGTTCGCATGCAGCCCGAAGCGCAAAGTGACCAGGTCGAAACGGCGGTCGCCCCGGCCGGCGCCGTCCCAGTCGATGACTCCGGTGACCGAACCGTCGAGGGCGAGCAGGTTGCCGTGGTGAAAGTCGTGGTGCACGACGTCGTGCCCGGGCAGTTGGTGTGGGTGATCGGCCCCGGCCGACTTGACCCGGTGCTCCAGGGCACCACTGCGCCGACTGTGCCGACGCAGTGGCCCGTGCAGACAGTAGCCGGGGCCGTCGTCGAGCAGGTACAGGTTCATCAACGGGACATCCGTACGTTCGGCCAACAGCCCCGCCTGCGACTCGTTCAGGGCCAGTGCCTGATCCAGCCCATGGTGGTCCAGACACTTCACCGGCGTGCCCGGCAGGCACTCCTGGACCAGAACGACCGCGCGATCCACCTGGACCGCCAACTCCGTCGACGGGCAGGGATACCCCTGCGTGTGCAGCACTTCGCACACCGCCAACGGTCCCGCCCGCAGATCCTTGAGCTGCGTATCCGGCCGCCACTTCAGCACGGACCGGTGCCCGTCGGGCCACCGCACGTACGCGGCACCTACCTCCCCTCCCGGACAGGGCCCCTCCACCACCAGCCGGACACCTGCCTCGGCGTTCAGGGCCTCTGTCACCCGGTCGGCATCAAGTCGTTCGGCTCGCGTCCAGTTCTGCGGAGATGCGGTCATCGGAGCATTCTCCGTCGCAGCCACCCGCCCCGCGGAAGGGGGTGCCGATGCCGCACTGCCGGCCCCGGACGGTCCGGCGTCAAGAAAATGCCTTGCCCGCGGTGCCGCGCCGGCCCCACCATCTGCCCATGGAATCGATCACCGCCCCGCTGACACCGATCTCCGCCGCCCACTCGGTGTGCGGCGGTCAGCAGCAGCCCGGCGGACTGCGGAGACCGACTCCCGAACGCGCATGATCGCCGTCCTGGTCGCGGGACTTCTGGCCGGGTACGGCATTGCCATACCGGTGGGAGCGGTCGGGACCTACCTGGTGGGCCTCACCGCCCGGACGTCCCTGAGGACGGGGGCCTGTGCGGCACTGGGTGTCGCAACCGCCGACGGTCTCTACGCGGTCGTCGCGGTGGTGGGGGGGTCCTCGCTCACGCATGTGCTCACGCCGGTCATGCCGCTGCTGCGGTGGGCGTCGGCACTGGTGCTGATCGCGCTGGCGGTCCGCGGCGGCACGGCGGCGATCGCGCGGTACCGGGGACGGCGGACAGTGGCCCGGATCGGGACGGACCCTGTCAGTCCGGCACGGTCCTACCTGATGCTGCTCGGGATGACCATGATGAACCCCGCCACTGTCATCTACTTCGCGGCGCTCGTGCTCGGCAGCCGCACCACCGCCGACGCCGACCACCTGGAGCGGGCGGTGTTCGTACTGGCCGCCTTCGTGGCGTCGGCCAGTTGGCAGCTGCTGCTCGCCGGTGGGGGAGCGCTGCTCGGCCGGGCGGTGACGAGCAGCCGCGGGCAGCTCGTCACCGCTCTGGTCTCCAGCGTCCTCATCACGGCACTCGCCGTCCGGCTGCTGTGACCGTGCCGGGGAAGAGGGACGGCCCTTCCCCGGCACGGCCGGCCAATGGCTCGACAGCCCGCCTCTGTACGCCACGGCCCGACTCAGTCCGCTGAAGCCGTCCATCCCAGCGCCTTGATGCCCGCGGCATCCCCGGGCCGGCTCTCGTCGAAGACCGTCCGATTGCCGTCCTCGACCCGGACGGCGTCCACGTACACCCCGCGCCCGACGTACAGCTGATCCGTGGCGTACCGCCACCGCAGCCGCACCTCCTTGCCGCGCCATGCGGCGAGGTCCGCGTCAAGACGGTGCCAGACCCGGCCGGACCAGCCGGAGATAGAGCCCGTCGGATGCGGTTCGGGCTCCGGGTGGTGTTGACCGGCCATCGGTACGGTGGTGAACGGCACCGCCTGCCAGGTCGACCCTGCGTCCGCCGACACCTCAAGGAAGAGGAAATCGGACCCGGGCTCGGTGTCCCACCAGAGGGCCGAGCTCAGCCGGGCCCGCGACGACGCGAGACGCAGCGCGGGCAGCGTGAGCGTGGCGTCGGCGGCGCTCGCCAGTCCGGAGAACCACGCCGTACGCCCCCGGGCGGGACGGACCGCGACGGCGCGCGCCATCTGGTTGGCGGTGGCGACGCGCGGCGCGCTGCCGGAGCGCCAACTGCGCACCGGATGCACCGAGTTGCCGAGGACGATCAGGAACGAGTCGGTCGTGGGGTCCAGGACCAGACTGGTGCCGGTGAAACCGGTGTGGCCTGCGGTACGAGGCGTTGCCATAGCCCCCATGTACCAGTGCTGGTAGAGCTCGAAGCCGAGTCCGTGCGCATCGCCGGGAAACGCGGTGTTGAAGTCCGTGAACAGCAGGTCCACCGATTCCGCGGAGAGAATCCTCGCGCGGCCGTAGATCCCGCCGTTGAGCAGCGTACGGGCGAGGATCGCGAGATCCCAGGCGCAGGAGAACACTCCGGCGTGGCCCGCCACGCCGTCCAGACTGTACGCGTTCTCGTCGTGCACCTCGCCCCAGACCAGCCCGCGGTCGAGACCGGACCAGGGGAGCCGGGCATCCTCGGTTGCGGCGATCTTCGGCCTCCAGGAGGCCGGCGGGTTGTACCGAGTGCGGTGCATACCGAGCGGAGCAGTGATCTGCTCACGGAGCAGGACATCCTCGGTGCGGCCGGTGATCTTCTCCAGGACCAGTTGCAGCGAGATCAGATTGAGGTCGGAGTAGAGGTAGACCGTGCCGGGCGGGTTGGCAGGCACCTCGTTCCAGAGCAGCTCCAGCTTCCCCTCCCGCGTAGGTGCCTTGTACAGCGGAATCCAGGCACGGAAGCCCGACGTATGCGTGAGCAGCTGACGGATCGTGATGTCCTGCTTGCCGCCACCGGCGAAGTCGGGCAGATACGAGGCAACCTTCGCCTCCAGCTCCAGAGTTCCGCGCTCGATCTGCTGCACGGCCAGGATCGAGGTGAACAGCTTCGACACCGAAGCCAGGTCGAAGACCGTGTCCTCGGCCATGGCGATCTGCTGGTCGGGCGGGAACTCCACCCCTGTGTCGGTCTTCTCGTCGTACGCCGCGTAGCGGACGGCCTTGCCGATCGGGCGGTGCAGTGCCACCGTGCCACCCCGCCCGGCGAGTAGCACCGCACCCGCGTACCAGGGGTGCTTGGGGGAGTTGGAGAGGAACTTCTCCGCATCGACAACCAATTGGTCCAAAGGCCCCTGCAACAACCCGGCACGGGCAGCGGATCCGCGCCGCAGCGTCGGCCGGGCCTGCCCGGATGCCGTGCTCGTCCCGATCCCTGCGTGCATACCTGACGACCCCGCCCCCGACTCCATGGCCGACGCCCGTTCCGCGAACGGAATCGGCGCCAGGGCGAGTGCTCCGCCCAGGGCCAGCATCCCACCGCCCAGCCTGCGTCGGCTGATCCCTCTGCCGGCCGCGTCCTCGGTCATCCGGAACCCCTTCCTGCTGCGCGAAAGTAACTTTCGAAATTTCGTCCGACGATGAAACTTCCTGCCGCCGCAGAGATTACTGTCACCATTGCTGTCGCGGAGGCCCCCGGCGTCACAAAGAATCTGACACTGCATCAGGAAATCTCTTCCCTCGGATGTCCGACTGCGGCATCCTGCGCCCCATGGAGACGGAGCTGAGCAAGAAACTGGGAGTCGAGCACGCCATCTTCGGCTTCACGCCGTTCCCCGCGGTGGCCGCGGCCATCACCCGGGCCGGCGGATTCGGCGTACTCGGCGCGGTCCGCTACACCGCCCCCGACGACCTCGCACGTGACCTGGACTGGATGCAGGAGCACACCGACGGCAGGCCGTACGGTCTTGACGTCGTCATGCCCGCGAAGAAGGTGGAGGGGGTGACCGAGGCCGACGTGGAGGCGATGATCCCGGACGGACACCGCCAGTTCGTCCAGGACACCCTGGCCAAACACGGCGTACCGGAACTCGCCGAGGGCGAGGCGTCCGGCTGGCGCATCACCGGATGGATGGAGGAAGTCGCCCGCAACCAGCTCGACGTCGCCTTCGACTACCCCATCAAACTCCTCGCCAACGCCCTCGGGTCGCCGCCCGCCGACGTCGTCCGACGCGCCCACGACCAGGATGTTCTCGTCGCCGCGCTCGCCGGAAGTGCCAGACACGCCCGCCACCACGCGGACGCGGGCATCGACATCGTCGTCGCCCAGGGGTACGAGGCGGGCGGCCACACCGGTGAGATCGCCTCCATGGTCCTGGTCCCGGACGTGGTCGACGCCGTGGGGCCGCTCCCCGTCCTCGCCGCCGGCGGCATCGGCAGCGGAGAGCAGATCGCCGCCGGACTCGCCCTGGGCGCCCAGGGCGTGTGGCTCGGTTCCCTCTGGCTGACCACGGAAGAGGCGGACCTCCACTCCCGCGCACTGACCGGCAAACTCCTTGCCGCGGGCTCCGGCGACACCGTCCGCTCCCGCGCGCTCACCGGCAAACCCGCACGCCAGCTCCGTACTGAATGGACCGACGCCTGGGACGACCCGTCGGGTCCCGGCACCCTGCCCATGCCGCTCCAGGGGCTGCTGGTCGCCGAAGCCGTCTCGCGTATTCAGAAGTACGAGACCGGTGCGCTGCTCGGCACCCCCGTCGGTCAGATCGTCGGCCGGATGAACAGCGAACGCAGCGTTCAGGCCGTCTTCGACGATCTGACCCGCGGCTTCGAGCGCGCCGTGGACCGGATCAACCGCATCGCTGGACGGAGCGCCTCATGAACCGGCCGCCCAACGGCTTCTGGGCCCAGGCCGCCGCCGATCCCGGCCGTACGGTTCTGATCGCACCCGACGGCGAGAGCTGGACGGCGGGCCGGCTGCACGCTGCAGCCAACCGCCTGGTCCGGGGACTGCGCGCGGCCGGACTCCGACAGGGCGACGCCTTCGCGGTCGTCCTGCCCAACGGTGTCGAGTTCTTCACCGCCTACCTCGCCGCCTCCCAGGCCGGCTTCTATCTCGTACCCGTCAACCACCACTTCGTCGGCCCCGAGATCGCCTGGATCGTCGCCGACTCCGGAGCCAAGGTGCTCATCGCCCACGAACGGTTCGCCCAGGCGGCGACCGCGGCCGCTGACGAGGCCGGGCTTCCGGCCGGCCACCGCTATGCCGTAGGCGCGGTCGACGGCTTCCGCCCGTACGCCGAACTGCTCGAAGGGCAGTCCGACGCACCCCCCGAGGCCCGGACCCTCGGCTGGGTCATGAACTACACCTCGGGTACCACCGGCCGCCCGCGCGGCATCCGCCGTCCGCGCCCCGGAAAGCTCCCCGAGGAGAGCCACCTCGGCGGATTCCTCGGCATCTTCGGCATCAAACCCTTCGGCGGCAACGTCCATCTCGTCTGCTCGCCGCTCTACCACACGGCCGTCCTCCAGTTCGCGGGAGCGTCCTTGCACATCGGGCACCCGCTGGTCGTGATGGACAAGTGGACGCCCGAAGAGATGCTGCGCCTCATCGACACCCACCGCTGCACCCACACGCACATGGTCCCGACCCAGTTCCACCGCCTCCTCGCCCTCCCCGACGAGGTGAAGCGGGGATACGACGTCACGGCCATGCGCCACGCCATCCACGGCGCAGCACCCTGCCCCGACCACGTCAAACGGGCCATGATCGACTGGTGGGGGCGGTGCGTCGAGGAGTACTACGCGGCCAGCGAGGGCGGCGGCGCATTCGCCACCGCCGAGGACTGGCTGAAGAAACCGGGCACGGTCGGCAGGGCCTGGCCGATCAGTGAACTCGCCGTCTTCGACGACGACGGCAACCGCCTGCCGCCCGGCGAGCTCGGCACCGTCTACATGAAGATGAACACCGGCGGCTTCAGCTACCACAAGGACGAGACCAAGACGAGGAAGAACCGCATCGGCGACTTCTTCACCGTCGGAGACCTCGGCATCCTCGACGAGGACGGCTACCTCTTCCTCCGCGACCGCAAGATCGACATGATCATCTCCGGTGGTGTCAACATCTACCCCGCCGAGATCGAAAGTGTCCTCCTCAGCCACCCCGCGGTCGCCGACGTGGCCGTCTTCGGCATTCCGCATCCCGACTGGGGCGAGGAGGTCAAGGCGGTCGTCGAACCGGCCGGGACACACGGGGCGGGCGAAGCGCTGGCCGCCGAGATCCTGCGCCACTGCGAACACCATCTGGCCGGGTACAAGCGCCCCAGGAGTATCGATTTCATCGAGGAGATGCCCCGCGATCCCAACGGCAAGCTGTACAAGAGGCGGCTGCGCGATCCGTACTGGGAGGGCCACGAGCGGGCGTTGTGAAGTTCTCCCTCTGTGCTGTGTTCTGACGGATGGTCACCGACGGAATCCCTCGACGGGAACGGGGACGAAGGGACGGCGCCCGACAGGGGTGAGGCGGCGCGCCCAACGGCTCAGAAGCGCCGTTTCCCGGCAGGTGGCCCTGCGCTAACGTCGATGGCCGAACACAGCTTCGCCTTGCACGGCGCCGGCAGCACTCGCTGCCGCACACCGAGAGGGAGGTACCTGTGCGCGCACTTGTCTACCTGGGGCCCGGGTCCGTCGAGTTGCAAGAGCGTCCGGCGCCACGCATCGGCGCTGACGACGACGTAGTGGTGAGGATTGTCGGCACCGGGATCTGCGGGACCGACCGCAAGATTCTCCTCGGTCGCTTCCCGGCAAGGCCGGGTGTGGTGCTCGGCCATGAGTCGGTCGGTCTGGTCCAGGAGGTGGGTGCCGGGGTGCGGTCGCTCGCCGTCGGGGACCGAGTGGTGGTCAACCCGACGCTGTACTGCGGTTGGTGTGCGCCGTGTGTGCGCGGGGCGACGAACTTCTGCCGGAACAAGGCGGGGACGGAGGTCGGTGTGGACCGTGACGGGACATACGCCGACGGCGTGGTGCTGCCGGAGCGGTTCGTGCGACGCGTTCCCGACGGGATGCCCTTCCGTAGCGCGGTACTCATCGAACCGCTCGCCTGCGTCCTCAACAACGTCCAAGCGGCCGATCTGACGGTCGATGACACCGTGGCAGTACTGGGCGCGGGACCGATCGGCGTGCTCGTCGCACTGGTCGCCGCCCGGACGGCGCGTTGCGTCATCGTGGCCGAGACGGACGATTACCGGCTCTCCGCAGCGCGCGACTTGTTCGAGCATGTGGTGGACGTGTCCCGAACGGACGCGGCCGAGGCCCTTGCGAAGGCGTCCGGAGGCGATCGGCCCGGCGTCGTGTTCGACACCACAGGGAGCGGTCTGGAGGATGCCCTGCGCCTGATCGACGACGGCGGCCGGGTCGTCCTCATGGGCTTCGACGACAGCTACAGCATGCCGCTGCGGCCGCTCCGGCTGACCAATCGCGGGATCCGGCTGATCGGTGCCGGTGACTTCCGGGGGGACACCTTCCCCGTGGCCGTCGACCTGGCGGGCGGTCTGGGACTGGAACGCCTGGTGACGCACGAGTTCCCACTGGAGGCGTACGAGGACGCGCTCGGCGCGCTGGGCGGGGTCGGCCGCGACGGGATGGGCAGTCGGTACGACGCCATGAAGGTTGTCATCCGCTCCGACGCCGGCCCGGCCGGCGCGGACGGCTGGCCGGCGGGCGCGTGAACGGGCCGCGGCTGGGCTCGATCGAGTCCGGCGGGACGAAGTTCGTGTGCCTGGTCGGATCGGCGCCCGACCGGATCGAGGACGAGATCCGCTTCCCCACAGGAGAGCCGGAACCGACGCTGGCCAGAGCAGTCGCCTTCTTCGAGGAGGCTGCGGTGAAGGGGCCGTTGGACGCCGTGGGCATCGCGTCGTTCGGCCCCCTCGAACTGCGCCGCTCGCATCCCGGCTACGGACGCCTTGCAGCGACGCCGAAGCCCGGGTGGTCCGGAGTGGACGTCGCGGGAACGATTGCCGCCGCGCTCCGTGTGCCGGTCGCCATCGATACCGATGTCAACGGCGCGGCGCTCGGCGAGGGCCGCTGGGGCGCCGCACGGGGCCGGGACACCTATGTGTACCTGACGGTGGGCACCGGCATCGGCGGCGGGGCGGTGATCGGGGGACGCGTCATCAACGGCCTGGTCCACACGGAGATGGGTCATCTCAGCGTCCCCCGGATACCGGGGGACGACTTCCCGGGGTCCTGCCCCTTCCACGCGGACTGCTGGGAAGGCATGGCGGGCGGCGAGGCCGTCGCCGCCCGCTGGGGACGACCGGCGGAGGAACTGAGTGGTGAAGTGCTCCGACGCGCCCTGCACATGGAGGCGGTCTACCTCGCCTCCGGGCTGCGCGACATCATCTACACCACCGCGCCCGAACGCATCGTGATCGGGGGCGGGGTGGCCGTACTGCCCGGCCTCTTCCCCCTGCTGCGGGCGGAACTCGCCCGGTCACTGGCCGGCTATCCGGGCCTGCCGGAGCATGCCGCCGACGACTTCGTGGTCCCTGCCGCCCTCGGCCCGCTCGCCGGACCGGCGGGAGGTCTGGTGCTGGCCGAGCGGGCCGCCGAGGAAGCACGGCACCCGGCCCGCGACGGGACGGCGCGACCGTCCGCGGACGGCTCGGGAGCAGACGTACCGCCGTTGGCGGCAGGGACCGCGTGAGCTGGGCCGCGAACGGGAAGGGTGGCCGTCATGACGATCGGTGACCATGCCGGCCTCGACACCGCGACCCGTGCGTGGCTGATGGAACGAGCGTTGCCCGGCCTGAGCCTGTCGGAGGTGAGCCCGTTGCCCGGCGGGTTCACCAATGACATGCGTCTGGTGACGACGCGACAGGGGGAGCGGTACGTTCTGCGTCGCTACCGACCCAGCGGGACCCGGATGCACCGCAACACCTGCGCCGTGGAGTCGGCCGTACTGGAGCGGACGGCGCCGACCGTTCCGGTGGTCGACGTCGTCGCGTCCGATCCGTACGGGAACGCTACAGGCAGGCCCACGCTGGTCTACCGGTTCGCCGACGGCATTCCCCTCGGACAGGCGCTCGCCGACGAGCCGACCGCAGCCGAAGCGGCCGAGCTCGGCGGCGCGGTGGGCGGGGTCCTCGCCCGGATCGCCGCGGTACGGCTGCCCAGGCCGGGCCCCTTCCACGACGCCACCCTCGTGCCGGCCGAGGCGGGCGACGAGGCGGCTGACCTGCCCGGTTTCGTCGAGCGATGCCTGGCCACCACCGGCGACGGCAACGCCTTGACGTCCGGCGAGGCCGACGCGTTGCGCGGGCTCGCCGCGCGGACCGCGCACCGGGTCGCCGACGTGAGCGGGCACAGCCGACTGGTCCACTGCGATTTCAACCCCAAGAACGTGCTGGTCTCACGGGAGCGTGGCCGATGGGGCGTGACGGCCGTGCTGGACTGGGAACAAGCGTTCAGTGGCTCGCCCCTCTACGACATCGGCAATATGCTGCGCTTCGCCCATCTGTATCCGCCCTCCTTCGTGGACGGGTTCGTGTCCGGCTACCGGCACGCGGGTGGTCTTCTGCCGAGCGACTGGCGTGAACTCAGCCGGACCTTGGATCTGTTCACCCTGGCGGACATCCTCACCGCGCCGCCCGACGCCGACTGTTTCGCCGGGGCACGGACGGTGCTGCTCCACCACTTGGCGGACGAACCGGGGCCGGCGGCGGACCGTACCGGCTGAGCTCCATGGTGCGGTTCTTCGCCGTACCGCCCCGGCCACGGCGCCGGAGCTCGCGCACCACCAGGCAGGCGGGCAGCGCGACGGGGCACCGAAGGCAGACGTACGAGGCTCCGCCGTCCACCGCCCCGGATGCCGCGATCCGGGGCAGGAGTCACGGACAGCCCGAAGGCGTCGAGCCCAGCCTTCAGTCTCCGCCCATTCCCTTCACATACCCCTCCTCGCGCGTGCCCGTCCGTCTCTTCCGTCCCACTCCTCATAACCCTCTGCCACACCGTCACTTTCCGTACGGTGAAAATGCCTTACTCCAATGCCTTCGGTAATTCCGCGGTCGGGAACGTGAAGATCAGAAGACGGATTCCCGGTGCTCTTGGCCAATAAGCACTCCTTAACAGGCTGATACGTTCTGGTCAGTGCAAAGTCGGGCCGTTATGCTTCCGTGAGTCGAAAGATCCTTGAACAAGGGAGAATTTCGCAGTGGACAACACGAGGCCGGAAAGCGTCTTGCGCCCCCCTTCCGGGGAAGGGATTCCGGAAGCCGGCGACGGGAAGCTGACGCTGACGCCAACGGTCAGATGCAATGGAACCCCGCCCACCCCGGAGCAGAAGGAAGGGCCGTTCTACAAGCCCGACACCCCGCACAAGCCGGACTTCAGAGGCGATGTGGAGGGCGGCACGCCCCTGCTGCTCCACGGCAGCATCGTCACCCCCGAAGGCAAGCCCGTCGGTGGCGCACTCCTCGACTTCTGGCAGGTCGGGGACGAGGGCGTCTACGACGAGGAGGGGTTTCGGCTCAGGGGTCACCTGTTCGCCGACAGCGACGGGAACTGGCGGCTGGAGACGGTGCTGCCCGCCGTGTACCCGGGCCGCACGCGCCACGTGCACGTCAAGGTGCAGCCCCCTGGCGGTGAGGTACTGACCACGATGCTGTACTTCCCGGACGAACGGCGCAATCACCTGGACAAGTATTTCCGGCCGGAGTGTCTGATGGATGTCCGTCGGACCGTGGACGGCTGGGATGCCGCGTTCACCTTCGTGCTGGACATCTGAAATTTCGGCACCCGGATTCTCTCCGCATGGGAAACCGTGATTCGCGGGGGGCTGTTCCGTACGGATGGAGCGGCCCCCGTCAAAGGGCACTTGCCGGGCACGTCGAATTTCCACGTCGTGAGCAGCAGGAGACACATGGTCGACTTGACGCACGCCCAAGAATTGATCTACTACCCGGTCAGCGACTACCTGATGGATCACGGTGAAGGGATCTATCTGTACGACGCGGACGGGAATCAATACATCGACTGCGCGTCCGGCACCTTCAATCTCAGCCTCGGCTACAGTCACCCCGAAGTGGTCAAGGCGATGCGCGACCAGGTCGAACGGCTGGTGCACGCGACGTCGACCTTCCAGACCAAGCCGGTCAACGACCTGGTACGACGCCTGGTCGAAGTCAGTCCCGAGAACCTCACCAAGGTGCACCTCAAGGTTTCGGGCGGGTCCACCGCCAACGAGGGCGCGGTCAAGATGGCCCAGATCAGCACCGGGCGGCGCGATGTCATCACCCTCTTCCGCAGCCATCACGGCCAGACCATGATGACGACCACCATGTCGGGTGAGTCCTTCCGCAAGGCACCCTTCCCGCATCTGATGCCCGGCGTGATCCAGGTCCCCGACCCCTACTGCCTGCGCTGCTTCTACCGGCAGACCCCCGACAGCTGTGGACTGCTCTGTGTCGAGCGAGTCAACGACTTCCTCGACCACGCCAGTTCGGGCAGCGTCGCCTGTGTCGTCGTGGAACCGATCTCGGGCAGCGGCGGGAACATAGTGCCGCCCGACGGATATCTCGCCGCGCTGCGCACCCTCTGCGACGAGCGGGGCATCGCGCTGATCTTCGACGAGATACAGACAGGCATCGGCCGGGTCGGCCGAATGTTCGCAGCCGAGCACTACGGCGTGCGCCCCGACATCCTGACCACCGGCAAGGGATTGGGCGGCTCCGGCGCGCAGGTCGCCGCCATCATCGCCGACGAGCGGATGTCCGGGCTCAGCAGCGACCACCACTCCTTCACCTACGGCGGCAACATCCTGGCGGCGGCAGCCGCAGCGACGACCCTCGACATCATCGGCCGCCCCGGCTTCCTGGAGAACGTACGAGCGGTGGGTGCACACATCATGGACCGGCTGCGGGGGCTCGCCACGGCCCACCCGTCCATCGTGGACGTGCGCGGCCTCGGTCTGATGATCGGCATCGAGATCGGTGACGAGGACGGCCGCCCCCACAGCGACCGGGCACAGGCCCTGGCGCGACGTGGGATGGAACACGGCCTGATCCTGCGGACCTCACGCTACGGCCGGGGCAACGTCATCAAGATCCGGCCGCCGCTCGTCATCACCCGAGCCGAAGCCGACCTGCTCTGCGACCGGCTCGACGCACTCTTCACCACGGAGACAGCATGAAGGACTACGTCGTACAGCTCGCCGCATCGGTGCGCGACGAGGTACTGGCCGCGCAGAACCGGCTCGACAGCCGGCTCGTGCGAGGCCATTCACCCGGTGGCGACGCGCAGTTCGGCCTCGACGACGTGGCGGAGGCCGCCGTCTGGAAGCACGTCGTCGACGGCGGCTTACCGGTCGCCGTCTACTCCGAGGACCGTGGACTGCAATTCCACGGCGCCGCACCCGAGTTCCTGCTCGTCGTGGACCCCATCGACGGCACCAGGCCCGCCGTCGCGGGACTCGAATCGGCCACTGTTTCCGTGGCCGTGGCCCGGATGTCCGACCGCCCCCGCATCGCGGATGTGGAACACGCACTGCTGATGGAGATGAGGACAGGGGCCTACCTCTACGGGGAGCGCGGCGCGGACGCGGTGACCGCCCACGGCTACGACCGCCCCGTACCGTCCCTGACCACGACCACCGACCTCTCCCGGATGTTCTGGTCCCTCGAATTCAACGGTCATCCCGCGCATCTGATGACCGACGCCTACGGCCACCTCATCGACCGATCCGCGAACACCGGTGGCGTGTTCGTCTTCAACAGCGCCACGTACTCCATCTCCCGGCTGCTCACCGGCCAGCTCGACGCGTACGTCGACATCGGCAACCGGCTGCTGCGCGACGACCCCGGGCTCCTCCCCGAGTTCGAGCGGGTCGGCAACGGACGCGTGCTCCATCTGTTCCCCTACGACATCGCCGCTGCGGTCTTTCTCGCCGAGAAGGCCGGCGCCGTCATCACCGACGGCTACGGCGAGCCGCTCGGGAACACCGCGCTGACCGACCTGGGCGTCGACAACCAGCGGTCCTGCGTGGCCGCCTCCAATCCCGAACTCCACAAGGCGCTGCTGGAGGGGATCCGGTGGAGGGCCTGACCCGACAGGAACACGACGTGCGCCCACCCGTTCCCGACGACACCGCCGAGTTCCGCGCGCTCCTGGAACGGCTCTCCGACAAAGCGACCGCGGACTACTACAACCCGTACACCACCTTCGACTGGCCCAAGGCGATCCCCACCGACGACTTCTGGATGTCCCCGGAACTGCTGACGGTCCACGGCACCGAAACGATGCAGACCCTGACCCCGGAGCAACTGCACGCCCTGAGCCGCTGGGAGAGCGTCCACTTCTACAGCCTGAACGTGCACGGCATCAGGGAGCTGCTCATCGAGGTCATGCGGCGGATCCACACCCCCGGATTCGAGGCACCCTCGGAGTTCTTCCACCACTTCATCGGCGAGGAGAACGACCACATGTGGTTCTTCGCCACGTTCTGCCTCAAGTACGCCGACAAGATCTACCCCGACAAGAAGCTGAAACTGCCTGAAACTCCACGGGACGCGGCGATCGAGAACTTCCTGGTGTTCATCCGCATTCTGGTCTTCGAGCAGATAGTCGACCACTACAACGTCCGACTCGCGGCCGACGAACGGCTGCACACGACCATCCGCCACATCAACCGCCTCCACCACCAGGACGAATCCCGCCACATCGCCTTCGGGCGACGACTGGTGCAGCTCCTCTGGGACCAGCTCCTGGCGGCCGGCATCGACGAACGGACCCGGCGCGAGACCAGTGCCTACGTCGGCCGTTACATCACCACGAGCATGGAGTCGTTCTACAACCCCGCGGTCTACCGCGACGCGGGCATCGCGGACGGATACGCGCTCCGACAGCGACTGCTCGCCCACCCCGCCCGGCAGGCCGCCCATGCCCGGGTGCTGCGCAAGACCACGGACTTCCTCACCCGGATCGGAGTACTCGATGCCGGGTACTGACCCCGCGGCCCGCACCGGCCCGTGGACCGTGCGCGACGGTCTCGCTTCTTTCGGAGAGCCCGCGACCGTACTGCTGCACGTCCTGGACGACGTGTTCACGGACTGGGGGATCCGGGCGGGAGCCACGCGGATGACGTTCCCGCCCCTGCTCAACGCCGACGACCTCCGCACTCTCGACTACTTCCGCAACTTCCCGCACCTGGGCAGCCCCGTCTCCCGCATCCGGCCCGACCGACTCGACTTTTACAGCCGCGGTGCCGCCGATGGTCCCGTGCCCGCGCGGAACCTTGCGGACGCCGAACACCTGTTGCCCTCCGCCGCCTGCTACGGCTGCCTTCTGCACTTCTCCGGAACCACGACGGAAACCCCCCTGCGGGTGAGTACGGTCGCCCAGTGTTTCCGTCACGAAGACCACTACGACGGACTGCGCAGGCTCTGGGGCTTCACCATGCGGGAGATCATCTGTATCGGCTCCGCCGAGCAGGTCCGCGACCACCTCGAACACCACCATGTGCGGCTCGCCGCCTTCGCCGCCGACCTGGGCCTCAACCTCTCCCGGCAGCCGGCGACCGATCCCTTCTTCGAGAAGGAGGGCGCCCGCACCGTCATGCAGCTGCTCGCGCCGGTCAAGGACGAATACGTGCACACCGACGGCACCGCCGTGGCCTCGATGAACAACCACCGCAACTTCTTCGGGGAACGCCGCTCCATCGCCTACGCGGACAAGCCCGCGTTCACCGGCTGTGTGGCGTTCGGGCTGGAACGCTGGGTGCACGTACTGAATGAACGCTTCGATGGTGACCTGCGCGCCGCGGCCGTGGCCGTACGGAAGGCCGGCGAAGCGGAATGAACCGGCTTCAGTTCGCCCTCGGCCTCGACCTCCCGTTGCTTCAGGCTGGTATGGGAGGCATCGCGGGGCCCGAACTGTGCGCCGCGGTCTCCCGGGCCGGGGCGGGAGGCGCCCTGGCGCTCTACAAGGAGCCTCCGGAACGGGTACGTGAACTGGTACGAGCCGTCGCCGCCTCGACCTCCCGCCCCTTCGGCGTGAACGTCATCCCCGAGGTGACCGGCCCCGCCCTCTGCCGGGCCCAGCTCCGCGCTGCCCTGGACCAGTTGCCCGGGCATGCCTTCGTCACCAGCTTCGGACTACCGGACGCCGACGCGGCGCACGACGTCGTACGGTCGGGCCGTGTTCTGGTGATCCAGGTCGGCACGCTCCACGACGCGGACGCGGCCCTCCGGCTGGGAGCTGGGGTCCTTGTCCTCCAAGGCACCGAGGCAGGCGGGCACCTTCTCGGTGAACTGCCCGCGGCGCGCTTGCTGCACGAGGCACGCGCCCGGTACCCCGACGCCGTGCTGGCGGTGTCGGGCGGCGTCGCGACCGGTACTGATCTGGTGCGGGTTCTGGTGCAGGGCGCGGACGGGGCCATGGCCGGAACTCTCTTCATCCCCACGGTGGAGTCCGCCGCCCATCCCTACTACAAACAGCGTGTGGTCGACGCGTCGGCGGACGACACCGTCGTCACCACACGATTCGACATCGGCTGGCCCGCCCGGCCGCACCGCGTACTGCGGAACTCCCTGACGGGGCAGGCGCCCCGGCACCCTGCGACTTTCATCGCGACGACCGGGGCGGGGGGCAGACGGCTGCCCGTCCCCCGCTACAGCGCGGCCGTCCCGGTGGCCGCAACGGTGGGCCGTATCGAGGAGATGGCCATGTACTGCGGCCGATCCTGTTCCAGGGTCGCCGGACAGCACCCGGCCGCCGTCCTTGTCGACCAGTTCCGCCGCACCTACGAGGCGGCCGGCCAGTCCCGCGACACATCCACGGAAGGTGAGCCATGGAAGACGCGCTCAAACCGGTGACCGACTGGCTGCGGGCCAGGAACCCGGAGGCCGGGGTGATCCCGGCCGATCTCGACCTGATCGAGAACCGCATCATCGACTCCCTCGGTTTCATGGAGTTCATCCTGCTGCTGGAAGACCTCGTCGGCCGCGAGCTCCCCTTGGAAGAACTGGACGTGGACCGCTTCCGTTCGCTTCAGGCGATACACGACAACTTCCTGTCCCCGTCGGCTCCGAGCGTGCCGAAACACACTTCGTAGTACGTCAGGTCTCTCAGAAGGAGGTCACATCGTGGAGCACGGACGGGTCGTCTCCATGCATCTGGCTCCTGCCGCCGGTGCCCCCACGTTTGTTGTCACGCTGGCCCGCGCCGTCGCGGGACGCGGCCTGGAGGGCGACCGCAACTACTGGGCAGGGGCCGGGCCGCGTCCCGGGCAACGGGGTACCGGCCGTGCGACCGGCGTCTGCGACATCACCCTGATCGAGCTCGAAGCCCTGGAAGCACTTGCCCAGGACACCGGCATCGAGCTGTCCCCCGCGCAGTGCAGGCGCAACGTCGTATGCCAAGGCATACGCCTCAACCCGCTGGTGGGAACCGAGTTTCAAGTCGGCAGGGCCACGCTCCGTGGGCTTCGGCTGAGCGAACCCTGTGTCCGTCTCGAACAGCTGACCCGGCCCGGCCTCGTGCGCGGTCTCCTCCACCGAGGGGGTCTGCGCGCCGAAATCGTCCACGGCGGCCCGATCCACGTCGGGGACCCGGTGGGCCATGGCAGCGACATCACTGTCCGACACCGATGAGACGACCGCCTCACACCGAGGAGCACCGCCCATGACCGACACCGGCACACCTCCCGGAAACCCCCGATCCTTGGAGGCCCGGGTACACATACCCGCCGCAGGACCCGCCGACCTGCGCAAAGCGGTGCGAGAAGCCCTGGGAGCCGTGCACGCCCCACCCACATCTCCAGGCACGTCGACAACGGCCCAGTGGTACCGCACCACCTCCGGAGACTGGGGACTGGCGGCAAGCGGCCTGCGAGCCGAGGTCGGCGTGTCCTGGGACGGCCCGGAGCTGCGCATCGCCGGCAGCGTCGACACGGCCGGCTCGGCGGCGATCACCCGCCTGTGGGCCGACATCGCCCGAAGGCTGCCGGGTGGCCCACAGGAACCACTCCGGCACACCTCGCCGACACCTCCTGCCGGGGTGGACGACAGCAACGCCCTGATTCCCTGCATTCCGCCCCCTGAGCCCGCGGTGTCGGCTGCGTACCGTCTCCCGTCCGAGCTCTTCAGGCACGCGGTCGTCCGCTCGCCCGCCGCAGCCGCCCACCTCGCCCTGCATGTCATGCTTCGTGCCCCGGACATGCGCCCGAGCGCCGGCCTCGCGGTTCTCATCGACAACGGCTGCGCCGGGGCGGACAGCACCGCGGCCTGGTCACGGCCGTGTCTCGTCGCGGACTCACTCGATCTCGGCCCGTCCGTCACGGTGGCCGAGGTCCTGGCCCGCCGGCACCAGGAGCACCGCCACCCCCACGGCTGCCCCACGCGGCCCCGCCCGGCGTTCGTGTTCGACGGCTCGGGTCCGCCCGCGGTACCGGACGGCTGGCTCCTCCAGTCGTGGACCTACCTGGTCGCAGACGCGGTCCACTGCTCGCTGAGCGGCGCCGAAGGGCGATACCGACTGCGGGCCAAGGCACCACGAAACCTGGTGCGACAGCCCCGCCTGAACCTGCTCGTCGCCCTTTGGGCCGACGCCCTGACCACGTTGGTCACCCATCAGGACCGCCCTCTGGACAGCCTCGACATCCTGGGCTCCGCCGCTCCTTACGCCTCTGCGTAACCTGTGGTCCGTTCCGAACCGCGGGGCAACGCTGTACGCGCCGGCTCGGCGAAACAGAGGCCGCGGGCCTGTCGGCCGGATGCCGCCTCATAAGGTTGAGGGCCCTGCTGCGTCGTCGGTCTGTGCCCGGGGCGGCAGCCCGAAAACGAGTGGCATGTCCTCGTGCGCTCCACATACCTTGTGCGCTCGTGACCGATTCCCACAAGCGTTCATCGAGTGGCTCGCCTGCGGCGATGGCCGATCGTCCGTCGGCGCATTCCGAAACCGCCGAGGGACTGTTCTCCAGAACGTACGCGGCCGCCACCTCCGGTTTCGCCGCGGTGATGTTCCTGACCGGGCTCGCCGCGCTGGCCGTGGTCCCCACACTGCCGACGGCCGCACGGGACCTGGACGGGGTGTCGCTCTTCCCGTTGGTGGCGGGATGCTTCGTGGCGGCGAGTCTGCTGGGCGGGGTACTGGGCGGTCATTGGGCGGACCGTGCCGGGGCGCAACGTCCGCTGGCGGCGGGCATGGTGCTGGCCGTGGTCACCCTGCTCGTCTCGGCCGCCAGCACCTCGATCTGGCAACTGGCGGCCGGGCGCTTCCTGGACGGATTGGCGGGCGGGATGGTCGCCGTGTCGATCAATGCCGCCATCGGCCAGGCCTACCCCGACCGGCTTCGGTCGCGTGCCCTGGCGTTGATGAGTGCCTGCTGGATCATTCCGTCGCTGGTCGGCCCCCCGCTGGCCGGCCTGGTTTCCGAATGGTGGTCCTGGCGCGCGGTGTTCTACGGCCTGGCCGCCCTGACCGTGCTGCCGGCGCTGGCCGTGGTGGCCGTGCTGCCGGCGCTGGCCGTGGTGGCCGTGCTGCGCGGCCGCTCCCGGCCGGCCGCGCCCGCGGAGTCGGGAGACAGACCGCCGCGCCCTGCGCTGATGGTCGCTACAGCAGTGAGCGTGGGCGCGGCGCTGGGGCAGTACGGCGCCTCTGGCTGGGACCTGCGCCACCTGCTCTTCGCGGTGGGAGGGCTCGCCCTGCTGGTGGTGTTCACGCCGCGGCTGCTGCCGCCGGGCACTTGGTGTGCCGTGCGCGGCCTGCCGGCCACGGTGCTGCTGCGCGGACTGAGTTCAGGAGTGTTCTTCACGCTGGAGGCGCTCGTGCCGCTGATGCTGGTCACCGGCCGGGACGTGGCCCCCGTGGTGACGGGCCTGGCCTTCACGGGGGCTGCCGTGGCCTGGGCCGCCTCCTCCTGGATACAGAGCCGCCTGCTGGAGCGCGTCCCCCGGCACCGCCTGGTCGTGGCCGGTGAGCTGGTGCTGGCGACGGCGGTCGTGGTTGCCGCCGTGGGGACGCTTCCCGCGATGTCCGCGTCCCTCGCCGCATCGGCGATGGTCGTCGCAGCCGTCGGCATGGGTCTGCTCGCTCCTTCGCTCACCGTGCTGTCGCTCTCCCACGCCCCGTCCGGCCGGCAGGGTTATGCAAGCAGCGCGATGCAGACCAGTCAGAACCTGGGCCAGATAACGGTTCTGGGCGTCTCCTCCGCCTTGTTCAACGCCTGTGCTGGCGCCGGCTCGACCGAATTCTTCGGCTACCGCGCCGCCTTCGGGCTGCTGCTCGCGCCTTGCGTCCTGGCGACCCTGCTCGCCACTCGCGCCCGCAGCGCGTGAGTGAACCGCCTCTCCTCCGGACAGCTCCAACTCGGCCCCGGCGCCGCCCATATGGTGCCGCTCGCGATCGGCCCCTGACCGCCCCGCGGGCGGACAAGGACCGATCGCGTCTCACGGACTACCGTCGTTCGTGCACCCGTACCACCCACAGCGCGGGCGAGCGCAGAATGCCCTTCTCGCAGAATCGGGACGTCACCCACCGCTCACCCGAGCACAGCTCGGTCTGGTCGCTGCAGTACGGCGAATTCGGGTTGGAGGACTGGGAGCACGTGAGAAGGGTGCGTGCCACCGGGCACCTGGACCCGGCCCAGCCGACCGCCTGGATGTAACTGGACCCGGCCGACACGTCCGCACACGACCCTGCTGCACGCACAGTTGGGAGGACCGTTGCCTCTCCGTAACCGTCTCAGACTTCTTGCGATATCCGGTCTCGCGCTGTTCACCGTGTCGGCATCGCTGCCGCCCGCCGCGGCCGACGGCTCGCGCACACAGCGTCCGTCGGGCGGTGGGCTGTCCGCCGTGATCCGGTACACCGAGTACGGCATCCCGCACATCGTGGCGAAGAACTACGCCGACCGGTATCCCACCCCTTGACCACCGGGTTCCGGCCGCACAGGATCACGCCATGACAGGTGTACGGAGCAGCACAGTCGACGGCGTCGTGGCCCGCAGCGCCCGGCGAACCCCCGCGAGCACCGCCCTGCGGTACGCGGAGAGGTCCTGGAGCTACGCGGAACTCGACACGGCGGTCAGTACCGCGGCGGCGGTCCTCACCGGCGAGCACGGGCTGCACCCCGGCGACCGGGTTGCCTCTTACGCGCACAACTCCGACGCGTATCTGATCGGCTACCTCGCCTGTGCCCGAGCGGGCCTGGTCCATGTGCCGGTCAATCAGAACCTCACCGGTGACGACCTCATGTACATCCTCGACCAGTCCGGCAGCGCGCTCGTCCTCACCGACGCGGACCTCACCGACCGGATTCCGGCCGCGTTCTCCGTACGCGCGCTGCGCGACGCGCCGGACTCCCTCCTCGATGCCATCGCCACCCCGCGTCCCTTCACCCCGGAGCGCGAACCGGCCGCGGGAGACCTCGTCCAGCTGCTCTACACCTCGGGCACCACCGCACTCCCCAAGGGCGCGATGATGACCCACGGCGCGCTCGTCCACGAGTACGTCAGCGCGATCAGCGCGCTCGATCTGCGCGCCACCGACCGGCCGGTCCACTCACTGCCGCTCTACCACTCCGCGCAGATGCATGTGTTCCTGCTGCCCTACCTCGCGGTCGGTGCAGAGAACATCATCCTTGACGCACCCGATGTGAACCGGATCTTCGACCTCGTCGAGACGGGGCAGGCCGACAGCGTCTTCGCCCCGCCGACCGTCTGGATCGGCCTCTCCCAGCACCCCGGCTTCACCACCCGCGAACTCGGCGGGCTGCGTAAGGCGTACTACGGCGCGTCGATCATGCCCGTACCCGTACTGGAACGGCTCCGCGACCGGCTGCCCGCGCTCGCCTTCTACAACTGCTTCGGACAGAGCGAGATCGGCCCGCTCGCCACCGTCCTCGGACCGGACGAGCACGAGGGCCGGATGGACTCCTGCGGCAGGCCCGTCCTCTTCGTCGAGGCCCGGGTGGTGGACAAGGACGGCAAGGAGGTCCCCGACGGCACGGCCGGTGAAGTGGTCTACCGCTCGCCCCAGTTGTGCGAGGGCTACTGGGACAAGCCCGAGGAGACCGCGGAAGCCTTCCGCAACGGCTGGTTCCACTCCGGTGACCTCGCCGTGCGTGATGCGGAGGGCTTCTTCACGGTCGTCGACCGGGTGAAGGACGTCATCAATTCCGGTGGTGTCCTCGTCGCCTCCCGTCAGGTCGAGGACGCCCTCTACACCCATCCCGCCGTTGCCGAGGTCGCGGTTGTCGGGCTGCCCGACGACCGCTGGATCGAGGCCGTCACCGCCGTGGTCGTCCTGCGCGACGGAGCGACAGAGTCCGAACTTATCGACCACGCCCGTGAGCGGCTCGCTCATTTCAAGGCCCCGAAGAAGGTCCTCTTCGTGGAGGAGCTGCCGCGCAATGCGAGCGGCAAGATCCTCAAGCGGGAGCTGCGCGACCGGTTCGCGCAGGGCCGCTGAGCCTGCCTGATTTCCTCCGGTCGCATGATGGCCCGTCGTGGCGAAGACTGGGTGTGTTCGGGCGAACGACGACAGCAGGGGGCGCGCGGTCGTGCGGTGCCCGCGGCAGCCCGCGCCGGATCGGGTGATCACTGTGACGACTTCCTCCTTCGGGTCAGGTGACCCGTTTTCTGACCTCTTCAACCGCTTCTTCGGCATGAGCCCGGCGGCCTCTCCGCCGGCCGTGCAACGCGTGCCCATCGGCCGCCTCCTCAGCGACTCCTCGCACGAGCTGCTGGCGGCTGCCGGCGGCCGGGCCGCCGAGGACGGATCCGACCTGGACACCGAACATCTGCTGTGGGCCGCCACCCAGGTGGCGCCGGCCCGCCGCATGCTCGAACAGGCCGACGTCGATCCGGACAAGCTGGCCGCAGACCTGCAGGAGGTGCTGCCCTCGGGCAGCGGGAACGGGGAGCCCGCCCTGACCCCTGCCGCGAAACGGGCCCTGCTGGCCGCTCACGCTCGGTCCCAGGCAAGCGGCGCTTCGTACATCGGCCCCGAGCACATCCTCAGCGCGCTGCTGGAGGACCCGAGTTTCGGTGCCGCGCAGATGCTGCGTTCCGAGGGGACTTCCCCGCAGACGTTGCGCGAGGGCTTCGGCGGCCGGCGGCCGGCGGCCGACGGTCACAGCAGCACCCCGACCCTTGACGACTACGGGCGTGACCTGACCGAGGAGGCCCGCAGCGGGCGGCTCGATCCTGTGGTCGGCCGGGCCGACGAGATCGAGCAGACCGTGGAGATCCTCTCCCGCCGGTCCAAGAACAATCCCGTGCTCATCGGCGATCCCGGCGTCGGGAAGACCGCCATCGTGGAAGGGCTGGCACAGCGGATCGTCTCCGGTGACGTGCCCAAGACCCTGCAGGACAGGCGGGTCGTCTCACTCGACATGGCCGGACTCGTCGCAGGATCCAAGTACCGCGGCGAATTCGAGGAGCGGCTCAAGAAGGTGATCGACGAGGTCACCGCTGCGGAGAAGAACATCATCCTGTTCATCGACGAGCTGCACACCGTGGTCGGCGCCGGGAGCGGAGGCGAAGGCGCCATGGACGCCGGGAACATTCTCAAGCCCGCGCTGGCCCGCGGAGATCTCAGTCTCGTCGGCGCGACCACCATCGACGAGTACCGCAAGAACATAGAGAAGGACGCCGCCCTCGAACGCCGCTTCCAGCCCGTGATGGTGCGCGAGCCGACCGTGGACGAGACAGTCGAGATCCTGCGTGGGCTGCGCGACTCGTACGAGGCGCATCACCAGGTGCGCATCACCGACGAGGCCATCGACGCCGCAGCCGTGCTGTCCGACCGCTACGTCACCGACCGTTTCCTGCCCGACAAGGCCATCGACCTCATCGACCAGGCGGGGGCACGGGTGGCGCTGCGCGGTGTGGGCGGCAACACCGAGGCCGCCGACCTCAAGGACCGGCTCACCATGCTGAACCGGGAGAAGGACCAAGCGGTCAGTAACGAGGACTTCGAGCGCGCGGCCGAGCTCAAATCGCTCATTCAGGAGACGGAGCGCCGACTCGCCGATCTCGGCGGGGAACGGGCCGAGGTCGGCGACGTCACCGCCGAGGACATTGCCGAAGTGCTGTCCAGGCGCACCGGTATCCCCGTCTCACAGCTCACCGAGACCGAGCGTGAGCGGCTGCTGAAGCTCGAAGAGGCGCTCCACAAGCGCGTGATCGGCCAGGACGAGGCGGTCACCGCCGTGGCCCAGGCCGTGCGTCGTGGCCGGGCGGGCATGGGCGACCCCGGCCGTCCCACCGGCAGCTTCCTCTTCCTCGGCCCCACCGGCGTCGGCAAGACCGAACTCGCAAAGGCAATCGCGGAGTTGCTGTTCGGCGAGGAGGACCGGATGGTCCGCTTCGACATGAGTGAGTTCCAGGAGAAGCACACCGTCTCCCGGCTCGTCGGATCCCCGCCCGGATACGTGGGCTACGAGGAGGCCGGACAGCTCACCGAGGCGGTACGCCGCAAGCCCTACAGCGTCCTGCTCTTCGACGAGGTGGAGAAGGCTCACCCGGACGTCTTCAATCTGCTGCTCCAGGTCATGGACGACGGGCGGCTCACGGATGCTCAGGGCCGCACGGTCGACTTCCGCAACACCGTGATCATCATGACCAGCAACATCGCGTCGAAGCACATCCTGGACCACTCGGGCTCGGTGGACGAGATCAGGGACGACCTCATGGCGGAGCTGCGGGCCCATTTCCGGCCCGAATTCCTCAACAGGATCGATGAAATCGTCGTCTTCCACGCCCTGACCCGGAAGGACCTGATCCGGATCGTTGACCTGCTGCTGGAGCGCAGCCGCCGCAGACTGCACGCGCAGAAGATCGATCTGGAAGTCACCGAGACGGCCAAGGAGTTGCTGGCCAACCTCGGCTACCAGCCCGAGTTCGGAGCCCGGCCGCTGCGCCGCACGATTCAGTCCGAGCTGGACAACCGGCTGTCGAACATGCTGCTCGACGGGACGCTCAACCCCGGCGACACAGTCGTCTGCGATGCCCGGGACGGTCAGCTCGCCTGCACCATCGCCGGTTCGGAGGCTGAGAAGCCCGCAACCGCAGGCTCCTGACGCCGGTTCCGGTTCCCCCGCCGGGCCCGGGCCCGCCTTCCCGGGCCACGGGGTGCAATCACGACAGGAGCGAACGGCCGCACGAGCCCGGAAAGGTCCGAAGGAGAAGGCCTAACGCCCCCCGCGCTCGTCCACGATCCGCCTGAACTTGCCGACTGACCTCTCCAGCGTCCCGGGATCGACGATCTCGACCCCGACCGACACCCCGATCCCGTTCTTGACGGCCGCCGTGATCGACTCCGCGGCTGCCATCCGCTGCTCCGGTGTGGCCTCGGCCCGTGCCTCCGCCCGCACGGTCAGTACGTCGAGGCGGCCCTCGCGGGTCAGCCGCAGCTGGAAGTGCGGCGCCACCCCCGGTGTGCGCAGCACAATCTCCTCGATCTGGGTCGGGAAGAGATTCACCCCGCGCAGGATCACCAGATCGTCGCTGCGCCCGGTCACCTTCTCCATCCGCCGGAACACACGCGCCGTGCCCGGCAGCAACCGGGTCAGGTCCCTCGTCCGATAGCGGATCACCGGCATGGCCTCCTTGGTGAGCGAGGTGAAGACCAGCTCGCCCTCCTCACCCGGAGGCAGCACCTCGCCGGTGAACGGATCGACGACCTCCGGATAGAAGTGGTCCTCCCAGATGTGCAGCCCGTCCTTGGTCTCCACGCACTCCTGCGCGACACCGGGCCCCATCACCTCCGAAAGACCGTAGATGTCTACCGCGTCGATCGCGAACCGCTCCTCGATCTCGCGCCGCATCTCCTCCGTCCACGGCTCGGCACCGAAGATCCCGACCTTCAGGGAGGTCGTCCGCGGATCGACGCCCTGCCGCTCGAACTCGTCGAGGAGCGTCAGCATGTACGACGGCGTCACCATGATGATCTCGGGCCGGAAGTCCTGGATCAGCTGGACCTGGCGGGCCGTCATGCCGCCGGACGCGGGGATGACCGTACAGCCGAGCCGTTCCGCCCCGTAGTGCGCCCCCAGGCCGCCGGTGAACAGCCCGTATCCGTACGCCACATGGACCTTCTGCCCAGGACGGCCGCCGGCGGCCCGGATGGAGCGGGCGACCACGTCCGCCCAGGTGTCCAGGTCCCGCTGGGTGTAACCGACGACGGTGGGACGGCCCGTCGTCCCGCTGGAGGCATGGATCCTCCGTACGCGGTCCTCGGGGACGGCGAACATGCCGAAGGGGTAGTTGTCCCGCAGGTCCGCCTTGGTCGTGAAGGGGAAGCGGGCGAGATCGGCGAGCGTACGGCAGTCGTCCGGGTGCAGCCCGGCCTTGTCGAACGCGGCCCGGTAGTGGCCGACGTTCTCGTACGCGTGGTGCAGCGTGGCCCGCAACCGCTCCAGCTGGAGAGCCTCCAGCTCGTTGCGGCCCAGTCGTTCCGCCGCGTCCAGCAGAGCCGTCATCCGGATCTCCCTCTTCCGTGCAGGCGACCGATCATTCGGTCGATCTTCCGGTAGCAGTAATTCAGGATGTTCCGCCACATGGCAAGAGGGGCGACACAGCTCATCCGCGTCGCGGATTCGCTCACACCGAACATGGCTGCGCCGCTCGTGCGGCCCTGTTTGGATGGCGGGCATGCCGATCTTCCACGCATACGACGGGACCGAACTCGCCTACCGCCTTCTGGGGAAGGGCACACCGCTGATCTGCTTGCCCGGCGGGCCGATGCGGGCCGGTGCGTACCTGGGGGACCTCGGCGGACTCTCCGCCCGCCGCCGGCTCGTGGTGCCGGATCCGCGCGGGACCGGGGACTCCGCGGTGCCGGACGACCCGTCGACGTACCGCTGCGACCGGCTGGTCGACGACGTCGAGGCGCTGCGCGAACATCTCGGCGAGGAACGCATCGACCTGCTCGCCCACTCCGCCTCCGCCAACCTGGCCGCGCTGTACGCCGCCAGGCACCCCGAGCGGCTGCGTACGCTCACGCTCGTCACCCCCGGCACCCGGGCGGTCGGCATCGATGTCACCGACCAGGACTGGCGCGAGGCGAGCGAACTCCGGCGCGACGAACCGTGGTACGCGGACGCACGGGCCGCCCTGGACGACTTCCTCGCGGGCCGCGCCTCCGGCCAGGTCCGTGCCGTTGTCGCGCCGTTCGCCTACGGACGCTGGGACGAGGCCGCCCGGACCCATGCCGAGGCGGCGCCGGCACAGACCAACTCCGCGGCCGCGCCCTTCTATTACCAGGACGGCGTCTTCGACCCGGCCACCACGAACGCCGCGCTGACGGCGGTCACCGCACCGGTTCTCGTCCTCGCGGGGGAGTACGACGCGGGGCCGACTCCGGACCGCGCCGCCGAACTGGTCGCACTCTTCCCGAACGCCGAGTTCGTCGTGCAGCGGGGCGCCGCGCACTTCCCCTGGCTGGACGACCCGGGCGCCTTCGTCCGCACGGTGGAGGCCTTCCTCGACCCGGAGGTGCTCAGCGTGCACGCCGGTGGCACCCGGCTCGCCCACCGGGTGTGGGGGGATCCGTCGGCACCGCCCGTCGTGCTCGCCCACGGCCGCTGCGACGACAGCAGGACCTGGACCACGATCGCCGAACGCCTCGCGGCCGAACACCGGGT
The DNA here is from genome assembly GCF_036002945.1 of Streptomyces sp. NBC_01224. Taxonomy (NCBI): domain Bacteria; kingdom Bacillati; phylum Actinomycetota; class Actinomycetes; order Kitasatosporales; family Streptomycetaceae; genus Streptomyces; species Streptomyces sp. NBC_01224. Next base: position 8,733,399 of record NZ_CP108529.1, read on the forward strand.
GTACGCCTTCGACTTCCGCGGCCACGGACTCAGCGACTGGCCCGGCCGCTACTCCCTCGAGCTGTTCCGGGACGATCTGCACGCCTTCCTGGAGGCCCGCAACCTGGCGGGAGCCACCGTGATCGGGCACTCCATGGGCGCCGCTGCCGCCTATCTGCTCGCCGAGCGGGAACCCGGGCTGATCGGTCGGCTCGTCCTGGAGGAGGTGCCGCCGCCGTTCCCGCTCGATCCGCCGCGCGGTGTCGCCGAACGGCCCGACGGAGAACTGGACTTCGACTGGCCGGTGGTGCCGTCGACCGATGCCCAGCTGAACGAACCGGATCCCGCCGGACGGGAACGCCTCGGTGAGATCGCCGCCCCGACGCTCGTCATAGGCGGCGGCCCCACCAGCCAGATCGCCCAGGAGAGACTGGTCTGGATGGCGGGGCGGATACCCGACGGACGGTTCGTCACCATCGACGCCGGACACCTCGTCCACACCGAGCGACCGGATGAATTCCTCGCGGAACTAAGGGCGTTCGGCCTCTCCTGAGTCCGTCACGGGCCGTCGACGGAGGAGAGGTCAGGAACGGTGCAGCAGGGAGGTCAGGACCTCGTGGATGGTGCTCTCGGCATCCTCCGCGGCGCCCGTCGACCGCCAGGCCACGAAGCCGTCGGGACGCACCAGCACGGCGCCTTCGGGCGTCGTGCCGTGGATCTCGGCCCAGTCGGCCCCGTTCTCCGGCTCCAGTTCGGCGCCCGGGCCGATGCCGTACGCCTGGAGCCGTACCGAAAGACGGTCGGCGACCCGCGCCGCCGCCCGCCGCCATGCCACGTCCGCACCGTCGGTGAGCAGCACGAGGGTGCGCTCGTACAGATCCAGAGTGGACTTGCGATCACCGGCCTGACGGACCCACAGATGCGGTGCACGGCTGCCGGGTTGACCGTTCAACTGCATTCCCTGCGGCACCACGGCCTGCTGCGGATCGGCACCCAGCACGGCGCCGCGGACATAGCGGTAGCCCAGTGCCACGGTGAGCATGCCGCCCTGCTTCCCACCGCCCACGCCCGGCGCCGCCGCGTATCCCGGGTGGCTGTGCTCGCTGGAGCGCGCCGAGGCCCGCGCGCTCGTCGCCTGCGCCACCGGCAGTCGCTCCGCCTCGTATGTGTCCAGCAGACCCGGGCCCGCCTCGCCCCTGAGTACCGCGGCGAGCTTCCAGGCCAGGTTGTGCGCGTCCTGGATGCCGGTGTTGGAGCCGAACGCCCCGGTCGGGGACATCTCATGGGCCGAGTCCCCGGCGAGGAAGACCCTGCCGGACGCGTACCGCTCCGCGACCCGCTCCGCGGCGTGCCACGGGGCCTTGCCGGTGATCTCGATGTCGATGTCCGCAGCGCCGACCGCCGCACGGATGTGCTCGGCACACCGTTCGTCGGTGAAGTCCTCAAGAGTTTCGCCCAGTTGGGGCTGCCACGGCGCGTGGAACACCCACTCCTTCTCGTTGTCCACCGGCAACAGGGCGCCGTCCGCAGCGGGGTTGGTCAGATAGCAGACGATGAAGCGCCGGTCACCCACTACATCGGCGAGCTGCCGGGAGCGGAACGTGATGCTCACGTTGTGGAAGAGATCACCGGGCCCGGTCCGGTCGATGCGCAGCTGCTCACGGATGGGGCTGCGCGGCCCGTCGGCCGCGATGAGGTAGTCCGCACGCACACTGATGTGCTCTCCGGTCTCCCGGTTCTTGAGTGCCGCGTCCACTCCCGACCCGTCCTGGTCGAAGCTCTGCATCTCGGTGGAGAACCGCAGGTCCCCGCCCTGTTCACGGGCCAGCTTCACCAGCACGGGTTCCAGATCGTTCTGGCTGCACAGGCACCAGCCGGCCGGGCTGAAACGGGCGAGTCCGCCACCCGGGTCGATCTCCTTGAACAGCCACTCCTGGTCGTCCCCGGTGAGCGAGCCGGCTTGCAGAATGCCGTGGTTGTCGGCGAGGACCGAGGCCGCCTCCCGGATGCCCGGCTCGGCACCGGCCGTGCGGAAGACTTCCATCGTGCGCACGTTGTTGCCGCGTCCGCGAGGATGTGTCGAGGTGGATCGGTGCTTCTCGACCAGCAGATGCTCGATGCCGAGCCGGCCGAGGAAAAGTGAGGTGGACAGGCCCACCAGGGAGCCGCCCACGATGAGGACCGGTACGCGAATGTCGACGTTCTCATTCATCAGTTGCTCCAGCTCGGACGCCGTTCGGTTGCATTGTTCAATGCCCTTGTCGGAGCGGTTCGGACGGCCGCTCACCTGAACGGTTCATAAATCTCGCGCCACCCGGACCAGCGTTTCACGATCGGTCACGGAGACGATGCCCGCAGTCACGGGGGCGGACCGATCACATCCGCCGGGAGAGTCCCCGCTCCGAATCCACTCGCCAACCGACGGTTGACGGCATGCCATCCGGCCTGACCACGAAACCGTCTCGAAGGAGATCGAAAGATGACCGCCACCCTCTCGGAACGGATCTCCCAGTCCGCCTTCGACGGTTCCAGGCTTCGCGTCGTTCTGCTGCTGGACCTCTACGACGGGGCCCAGAAGCAGTTCCTGGAGGCGTATGAGCACCTGCGCAATCAGGTGGCATCCGTCCCCGGGCACATCAGCGACCAGCTGTGCCAGTCCATCGAGAACCCCTCCCAGTGGCTGATCACCAGCGAGTGGGAGAGCGCACCGCCGTTCCTCGCCTGGGTGAACAGTGAGGAGCACGTCGCGACGGTCCAGCCACTGCACAGCTGCGTACGCGACACCCGATCGCTGCGCTTCAGCGTCCTGCGGGAGACCGGCAAGGCGTTCGAGCTGGCGCCCGAGGTGGCCAAGGGCCGCCTGCAGGCGTCACCCCGGCTGGGCGACGGGGTGGTGCGTCACGCGCTCACCTTCACCGTCAAGCCGGGCACAGAGGACATCGTGGCGAAGATCCTGGCCGATTACGAATCCCCGAAGGCTCGTGTCGACGATGCAACCCGACTGCGCCGCACTTCGCTCTTCATGCACGGAAACCGTGTCGTACGGGCGGTCGAGGTCGAGGGCGACCTCCTCGCGGCCCTGCGGCACGTCGCCCGGGCGCCCGAGGTCAGGGCCGTCGAAGAAGCCATCAACCCGTACCTGGAGCAGGACCGGGACCTCAGCGACCCGGACTCCGCCCGGATGTTCTTCACCCGAGCGGCGCTCCCGACCGTCCACCACGTGACCGCGGGCCGGCACAAGACCGAGGACATCCGCCGGCACGCACTCTTCTACCAGGCCAAGGAGGGCTGCGGCATGGCACTCGCCCGGCTGCTCGCCGGCCATGACGAGGAGGCGGCCGACGACCCGGCGAGCATCATCGACAGCAGCACCATCTTCCAACGCGACGACGTCGTCGTCCGCCTACTCGAAGCGGTCGGACCGATCGACGCGCAGCCGGCCCAGGTCGTCGGCATCGACGGCCCCGGCAAGGTGGCAAGGCTCGGACGCCTCCTCGACGGCGGCGCGAATGCCGTGCCCACGACCGAGCAGGGGATCCCGCACTTCCTGACGGAGTCCGAGATGACCCTGATCACAGATCGGCAGGCCATGGAGTCCTGAACCGCGCATCCGCACCCTGGGGGGTTCTCGCTCAACCCGTCATCACAACGCGCAATGCGCCAGGAGGAAAGCAGTCATGACCATGCACCGGCCACGCATCGTGGACCTCAGCGAGACGCAGCCCAACCGCAGGCGCGGAGGCGACCTTCGCGCCATGCTCACACCGACGGCGGTGGGAGCCACCAGCGGATTCATGGGGCTGGCCATCGTTCAGCCCGGCGACCGCATCGGCGAGCACTACCACCCGTACTCCGAGGAGTTCGTGTACGTCGTGAACGGTCTCCTGGAGGTGGATCTGGACGGTGAACCGCACCGGATGCGGCCCGACCAGGGCCTGCTGATCCCTCCCCATGTACGCCACCGATTCCGAAACGTGGGCGACGTCGAGGCACGCATGGTCTTCCACCTCGGCCCCCTCGCCCCGCGCCCGGAACTCGGCCACGTCGACACCGAGCACACGGAGTCCGCCGGGGGCGTCGCCCCGCCGGAACGAACGGAGGCCGCCTCATGACGCGCCGCGTGGGGGTCACCGGTGTCGGCGTCGTGGCCCCCGGCGGCATCGGCGCACCGGCCTTCTGGGACCTCCTCGCGAACGGACGCACCGCCACCCGGGGCATCACGCTCTTCGACCCGGCCGGCTTCCGCTCCCGCATCGCCGCCGAGTGCGACTTCGACCCGGCAGCGCACGGACTGGACGCGGACCAGGTCGCCAGGTCGGACCGGTACGTCCAGTTCGCGATGGTTGCCGCCAGGGAGGCCCTCGGTGACGCGGGGCTCGACCCGGAGACGGTGGACCCCTGGCGGATGGGTGTGTCGCTGGGCACCGCGGTCGGCGGCACCACCCGACTGGAGCACGACTATGTCGCCGTCAGCGGCAGCGGCGCCCGCTGGGATGTCGATCACCGGCCGGCCGGTCCGCATCTGGAGCGGGCCTTCTCACCCAGCTCCCTCGCCTCGGCGGTGGCCGAACAGGTCGGCGCGCACGGCCCGGTGCAGACCGTCTCCACTGGCTGCACCTCCGGTCTCGACGCGATCGGGTACGCCTTCCATTCCATCGAGGAGGGCCGCGTCGACGTCTGCATCGCCGGGGCGTCCGACTCACCGATCACCCCGATCACGGTGGCGTGCTTCGACGCGATCAAGGCCACCTCGGCGAACAACGACGACCCCGAACACGCCTCCCGGCCGTTCGATTCCCGTCGCGACGGCTTCGTCATGGGCGAGGGCGGAGCGGTGCTCGTGCTGGAGGAGCTGGAGCACGCCCGGGCCCGCGGCGCGACCGTGTACTGCGAGATCGCGGGCTACGCCACCTTCGGCAATGCCTACCACATGACCGGGCTTACCCCCGAAGGGCTGGAGATGGCCGAGGCGATCAACCGGGCCCTCGACCACGCCCGCATGGACGGCTCGCAGATCGACTACGTCAACGCACACGGCTCGGGCACCAAGCAGAACGACCGGCACGAGACGGCCGCCGTGAAGCGGGCACTGGGCGCGCACGCCTACGACGTACCGATGAGCTCGATCAAGTCCATGGTCGGCCACTCGCTGGGAGCGATCGGGGCCATAGAGATTGCCGCCTGCGTACTCGCCCTGGTTCACCAGACGGTGCCGCCGACGGCGAACTACGAGAGCCCGGACCCGGAGTGTGACCTCGACTACGTGCCGCGCACCGCACGTCCCCTGAAGCTGCGTAGCGTCCTCTCGGTCGGCAGCGGGTTCGGCGGCTTCCAATCCGCGGTGGCCCTGACGAGAACAGGTGGGAGGACACCATGAAAACCCGTAAAGCGCGGCGCGCCGTCGTCACCGGTATCGGTGTCGTCGCCCCCAACGGCACCAACACCGAGGCCTTCTGGAAGAGGACGCACGAAGGGATCAGCGTTCTCGACCGGGTCACCCGCGAGGGATGCGAGCAGCTTCCGCTGCGGGTCGCGGGCGAGGTGCGGGGCTTCGAGGCGGCGGAGCTGATCGAAGAGCGCTTCATCGTCCAGACCGACCGGTTCACGCACTTCGCGATGGCCGCCGCGGACATCGCGCTGGACGATGCCCGGCTGGGCCGCGCCGACTACGAGGATTCGCCCTTCGACGTCGGCGTGGTGACCGCTGCCGGGTCCGGTGGCGGCGAGTTCGGCCAGCGGGAACTCCAACGGCTGTGGGGACAGGGATCCACCTACGTGGGTCCGTACCAGTCCATCGCCTGGTTCTACGCCGCCAGCACCGGCCAGATCTCGATCCGTGGCGGCTTCAAGGGGCCGTGCGCGGTCGTGGCCAGCGACGAAGCGGGCGGGCTGGACGCGCTGGCGCATGCCGCCCGTTCGATCCGCCGCGGTACCGAAGCGGTGGTGGTCGGCGCGGCCGAGGCACCGCTGGCTCCCTACTCGGTCGTCTGCCAGCTCGGGTACGAGGACCTGAGCACCAGTGACGACCCCGCCCGCGCCTACCGGCCGTTCACCTCGGACGCCTGCGGCTTCGTGCCGGCCGAAGGCGGCGCCATGCTGGTGGTCGAGGAGGAGCAGTCGGCCCGTCGGCGCGGGGCCCGTGTCCGGGCCGAAGTCGCCGGGCACGCAGCCACGTTCACCGGAGCGGCCCGGTGGGAGGAGTCCCGGGAGGGCCTCGCCCAGGCGATCATCGGCGCCCTGCGAGAGGCCGACTGCTCGCCGGACGAGATCGACGTCGTCTTCGCGGACGCCCTCGGCGTACCGGCGGCCGACCGCGCCGAGGCGCTCGCGATCACGGACGCGCTCGGCGCGCACGGCCGACAGGTACCGGTGACGGCGCCCAAGACCGGCATCGGGCGCGCCTACTGCGGTGCGCCGGTGTTGGATGCGGCCGCCGCCGTGCTCTCCATGGAGAACGCGCTGATACCGCCCACCCCGAACGTCTTCGACGTGTGCCACGACCTCGATGTGGTCACCGGCCAGGCGCGCCCCGCGGAACTGCGGACGGCGCTCGTGCTCAGCCGCGGGCTCATGGGCTCGAACGCGGCGATGGTGCTCCGGCGCCCCACCGACATCCAAGTGTGAGTAAGGAGAAGTCCTCATGACCGATCGACTGACCTACACGGAACTCGCCGTCCTGATGAAGAAGGGCGCCGGGCTCACCGTCGACCCGCGGGACATGGAGAAGCGCCCCGGGTCCGCCTTCGACGAGTTCGGCCTCGACTCGCTCGGCCTTCTCGGCATCGTGGGCGTGCTGGAGAACCGGCACGGCAGGGCGCTGCCGGCCGATGCCGACCGCTGCAAGACCCCCGAGGAATTCCTCGACCTCGTCAACACCACCCTCATGACTGGAGCCTGAAGTGTCCGGACACACCGAGAACGAGATCACCATCGCCGCCCCCCTGGACCTCGTGTGGGACGTGACGAATGATCTGGAGAACTGGCCGCGGCTGTTCAGTGAGTACGCCGCGGTCGAAGTCATCGAACGGGACGGCGACAGCACGACGTTCCGCCTGACCATGCACCCCGACGAGAACGACAAGGTCTGGAGCTGGGTCTCCGAGCGGACCGTCGACCGCGCCGCACGCACGGTCCGCGCCCGCCGTGTCGAGCCGGGCCCGTTCCAGCACATGAACATCCGGTGGGAGTACTCGGAGGTCCCCGGCGGTACGAAGATGCGCTGGTCCCAGGAATTCGCGATGCGGCCCGACGCACCCGTCGACGACGCGTGGATGACCGACAACATCAACCGCAACTCCAAGGTCCAGATGGAGCTCATCCGGGACAAGATCGAGCAGCGCGCCCGGGAGCGCCGTACCGCCTCGGTCTCTGCCGGCTGACCAGCCGTCCGCCCACGACCCGGCCGCCCGGCCGCACGGCCGGGCAGCCGGGCCGGGAACCAGAAAGGCATCCCACGATGCACCATGCTCTGATCGTCGCCCGGATGGCGCCGGGTTCGGCGCCGGACATCGCCGAGCTGTTCGCCGCCTCCGACAGCAGCGAACTGCCGCATCTCGTCGGCATCACCAGGCGCAAGCTCTTCCAGTTCGGCGACGTCTATCTGCACCTGATCGAATCGGACCGTCCGCCGGGTCCCGAGATCGCCAAGGTGACGGAGCACCCGGCGTTCAAGGACATCAGCGACAAGCTCACCGCATATGTGAGCGCGTACGACCCGAAGACCTGGCGCAGTCCCAAGGACGCCATGGCCCACGAGTTCTACCGGTGGGAGCGCGGCACCACCGCTTGAGACGGGAAATCGCCCCGGGTCCGGCCGACTTGCCGGACCCGGGGCGATTTCCGTTGTCCCGGGGAGGTTCGCCGGGGAGGGAGATCAGTCGGGGATCACGCATTCGAACGCGTGGAGGTAGGGGTTGACCGGGACGACCCTGTCGATCAGCAGCCCGGCATCCGAGATCCGGGTCACCAGGCTCTCCCTGGTGTGCTTCGCACCGCCGACGTTGAGGAGCAGCAGCAGGTCCATCGCGGTGGTGAACCGCATCGACGGGGTGTCGTCGACGAGGTTCTCGATGACGACGACCCTGGCTCCGGGGCGGGCTGCCGCGACGACATTGCGCAACGTCCTGCGCGTGCTGTCGTCGTCCCACTCCAGGATGTTCTTGATGATGTAGAGATCGGCTTTGACGGGGATGGCCTCGCGGCAGTCCCCGGCCACGATACGGGTCCGGTCGACGAGCGGTCCCTCGTCCCGCAACCGGGCGTCGGCACGTGCCACCACACCCGGCAGATCCATCAGGGTACCGCGCAGCGACGGGTACTTCTCCAGCAGGCTGGCCAGCACGTGCCCCTGGCCGCCGCCGATGTCGGCGACGGCGGACACCCCGGTGAGGTCGAGGAGTTCGGCGACATCCAGCGCGGACTGCATGCTGGAGGTGGTCATGGCCCGGTTGAAGATCTGGGCCGACTCGTGGGCGTCCTGGTGGAGGTAGTCGAAGAACCCCTTGCCGTGCACGTCCGCGAAGACGCTCTTGCCGGTGCGCACCGCCTCGTCGAGGCGCGGCCAGACGTCCCAGGTCCAGGGCTCGGTGCACCACAGGGAGATGTTGCGCAGGCTGTTCGGGTCGTCCTCGCGCAGCAGGCGGGACATCTCGGTGTGGGTGAAGTACCCGTCCGGGGTCTCGGCGAAGATCCCGTAGCAGGACAGCGCGCGCAGCAGCCGGCGCAGGGGCACCGGCTCGGTCTTCACCAGCGTCGCGAGCTCCTGCGCGGTCGCGGGCGTCTCGCCCAGCGCGTCGGCGACACCCAGCCGGGCCGCGGCGCGTACGGCGGCCGCGCGGGCTGCCCCGAAGACGATCTCGCGCAGCTGCATGGCCGGCTGAGGGGGCGTGACGGGGTGCGGGAGGGCGGCGTGTACGGGGGTGGGTGCGGGGGTGGGACTCACAGTGGTCATGCTGTTTCGCTTCTCCTAGTGCGAGGGTGCACCGGTCAGCACATCCCGGCCGGTGTGGACTTCTTGCAGACGTTGGCGACGAAGGTGTTGTTCTTGCCGGTGTCGCCATTGACCAGGTCGGCCGGCTTGTTGCCGAGCGCGACATTGGCGCTGATGGTGTGGCCGGTGTTCTTCGTTCCCACGAAGCTCTTGAACAGCACGACGCCGCCGGAGAGCGGCGTGGCGCCCACGTTGTTGCTGATCGTGTTCGAGCGGACCTGGGTGTCCGCGGCGCCGGTGAGCACGATGCCGGAACCCTGGATGGCGGGCAGGCGTTCGGTCTTGGCGCAGAACTTGTTGTTGTCGGTGATCTGGTTGGACTGGATCGTCATGGCTCCGGCCTGCGGCTTGCCCTCGTCGCCCACGATGAAGGCACCGCTGCAGTTGCCGGTGAAGGTGTTGTCATGGACCGACATGTTTCTCACGCGCCTGGCGGTGAAACCGATCCGGTTGTCCGCCAGAGTGTTGTCCTGGATCTCGGTGCCGCGGGTGTCGGTGGCACCGCCCTCCTCGTCCACAGTGTTCGCGACGAAGAGACCCGCGTCGCCGTTGGCGCGGGCGGTGTTGCCCGTGAACCGGCCGCGGGTGGAGCGCTCCTGGGCGATGCCCCAGATGCCGTTGTGCTCGGAGGTCACGCGCCGGACGGTCAGCTGGTCCGTCCAGGAGGCCCAGACGCCGTTCTTCTTGAATCCGGAGACGGTGAGCGAATCGATGCTCACGCCGTCGACGGTCCGACCCTTCTTGCCCAGGACGCAGATGCCGCTGCCGGCCTTCGCGCAGGCGTCGGTGGACTGCGTCTTTCCCGTGGGGGGCTTGATGACGGTTCGGCCGCCGAGGCCGCGCAGGGTCAGGCCCTTCTTGTCGATCAGGACAGTCTCGTGGTACGTGCCGGGCATGACGACGACCGTGTCGCCCGGCTTGGCGGCGTTCACGGCCTTCTGGATCGACCCGCCGGGGTGCACCACACGCGGGCTCGCGACGGTGCTGGACGGAACCGCCGTCCCGAATACCGCGGCCGAGACGACGAGTCCCGCGGCCGAGACGACCGAGACAGAGACAAGGCTCATGATGTGTCGTTTCCTCATGAGCCGACGCTATGGGCGATTTCCCCCCATTGCCACATAGGGTGAGCGGTCGGGTACACAGCGTCCCCGAATGGCTCAGTCCGGGGCCGCCGCCCGGTGTACGGAGCCGACGCGCGACGGCGCACTCGGGTGATCCGGGCCGGAGCCCGTGCGGGTGTTCCTCGGGTGCACCGGGCCGGGCGCCATCCGGGTGACTTTCGGCCCTCGGTTCCCGGTCTCAGCCCTCGGGTCCGCGCCGGGGGGCGACGACCGAGCGGGCCCACCGGTAGTCGGCTTTGCCGCTCGGTGAGCGCTGGATCCGCGGGGTGATCACCAGCCGGCGGGGGATCTTGTAGCCGGCCAGACGGGTCCTGCAGTGCGCCTGGACGTCGTCGAGCGAGGGCTCGGTCGCACCTTCGCGCAACTGCACCACCGCCGCGACGTGATTTCCCCACCGTTCGTCGGGCACCCCGGCGACGAGTGCGTCGTACACATCCGGATGGGCCTTCAGCGCCTGCTCGACCTCCTCGGGATACACCTTCTCGCCCCCGGTGTTGATGCACTGTGAACCCCGGCCGAGGACCGTGACGATGCCGTCCCCGTCGACGGTCGCCATGTCACCGAGCAGGACCCAGCGCTCGTCGCCCCTTCGGAAGAACGTCTCCGCGGTCTTCTGCGGGTCGTTGTAGTACCCGAGCGGCACATGGCCGCGCTGGGCGATCCGCCCCGGCTCGCCCGGAGCAACCGGCTCGTACGTCGCCGGATCGACCACCGCCGTACGGGAGTTGACCTGGAGACGGAACCCCTTCTCCGGCCCCGAGTCGGCCGTCGCCGTACCGTTGAACCCGGACTCCGACGAGCCGAAGTTGTTCAGCAGCATCACCGTCGGCACCAGTGCCTGGAACTCCGCACGCACCGAGTCCGACATGATCGCGCCCGAGCTGGAGACGGAGAACATCGACGAACAGTCGGTTCCCTTCAACGGGCCCTTCAGTGCGTCGATCAACGGCCGCAGCATCGCGTCGCCCACCAGGGACACGCTGGTGACCTTCTCCTTCTCGATCGTACGGAGCACTTCCTCGGGCACGAACTTGCGGTGGACGACGACCCGTTGCCCGAAGTTGAAGCCGATGAACGCGGTGAGCGTCGAAGTGCCGTGCATCAGCGGGGGAGTGGGGAAGAAGGTGATCCCGTCACCACCGGCGGCCACCCGCTCGGCCAGCTCCTGCGGGGTCTTCACCGGATCACCGGTCGGCGCACCGCCGCCGAGGCCGGAGAAGAAGAGGTCCTCCTGGCGCCACATCACACCCTTGGGCATTCCGGTCGTGCCACCGGTGTAGATGATGAACTGGTCGTCGGCCGACCGCGGCGCGAAGCCGCGTTCCGGGCTCCCGGCCGCCTCGGCGTCCGTGAACGCCACGGCGTCCGGCCCGCGGACGCCCGCCGCCGGTGCCCCCACCCGGATCAGGTGGCGGAGGGTCGGGGCCTTCGGTGCCGCGGCCGAGACCCGTTCGTCGAACTCGGCATCGAAGACCAGTGCCGCCAGATCCGCATCGCGGTAGAGGTAGGCCAACTCCTCCTCCACATAGCGGTAGTTGACATTGACGGGGACGATACGGGCCTTGAGGCAGGCCAGCACCGTCTGGAGGTACTCGACTCCGTTGTAGAGGTGCAGCCCCAGATGCTTGCCGGGGGTGATGCCCGCCTCGATCAGATGGTGGGCGATGCGGTTGGCGGCCGCGTCCAGCTCCGCGTACGTCAGGCGGCGCTCCGCACCCGTACCGGGGTGATCGAGGTAGACGAGCGCCTCGCGTTCCGGGACCGCGTCGACGACCGACTCGAACAGGTCGGCAAGGTTGTACTCCACCGTTCCTCCTGACCCCGGATGCTGACTGGCTCGGCGGTCATTAGAGCGCTGGGAGGCACAAGTGGGAAGAGGGGCCGCCGAAGAAATCTGACTGGCTGTCAGAAAACTATTGAACTGCGCCCCCACCTACTGCAACCTGTTCTAGGTCTTGAGACGGGAGGCAGACAATGGGTGGTACGGAACACCTCACCGTGCAGCGCGAGGGCGCCACGCTGGTGCTCACCTTGAACAGACCGGAGGCGAAGAACGCACTCTCGCTGCCGATGCTGGTCGGGCTGTACGACGGCTGGCTGGCGGCGGACGAGGACGACACCGTTCGCTCGGTGGTCCTCACCGGCGCGGGCGGATGCTTCTGCGTCGGCATGGACCTCAAAGCACTGGCGGGCAAGGGGATGGATGGCGAGCAGTACCGCGACCGGATGACCGCCGACCCCGATCTGCACTGGAAGGCGATGCTGCGCCATCATCGCCCCCGCAAACCGGTCATCGCCGCCGTCGAGGGTCACTGCGTGGCCGGCGGAACCGAGATCCTGCAGGGCACCGATATCCGTATCGCAGGTGCGAGCGCCACCTTCGGGCTCTTCGAGGTCAAGCGCGGACTGTTCCCCATCGGCGGCTCGACAGTACGGCTGCCTCGCCAGATCGCCCGGACCCACGCCCTCGAAATGCTCCTCACCGGACGCCCGTACAGCGCCGACGAAGCGGCCCGCATCGGACTGATCGGCAGAGTCGTCCCCGACGGCACCGCACTTGAACAGGCCCTCGACGTCGCCGAGCGGATCAATGCCTGCGGCCCGCTCGCCGTCGAGGCCGTCAAGGCCTCCGTGTACGAGACCGCCGAAATGACCGAGACCGATGGGCTCGCCGCCGAACTGAAGCGCGGCTGGCCGGTCTTCGCGACCGCCGACGCCAAGGAAGGCGCCCGCGCCTTCGCCGAGAAGCGCCCGCCCGTCTACCGGCGCGCCTGAGCCAAGGAGACAACTGTGCCCGACGTCCTCAGCGCACCACTGGTGGTCGAGTTCCCCTTCACCCGCTCTCTCGGCCCGGTCCAGAGTGCCTTCCTCACCGGGCTGCGCGAACGGACCGTGCTCGGCGTGCGGACCGGCGACGGAAAGGTCCTGGTCCCGCCCGTCGAGTACGACCCCGTCACCGCCGAGGAGTTGCGCGAACTGACCGAGGTCGCCACCACCGGCACCGTCACCACCTGGGCCTGGAACCCGGCCCCGCGCCGCGACCAGCCCCTGGTCACCCCGTTCGCCTGGGTGCTGGTCAAGCTGGACGGGGCCGACACAGCCCTGCTCCATGTCCTCGACGCGCCGGGACCCGAAGCCGTGAACACTGGTATGCGGGTCCGGATCCGCTGGGCCCCACAGCGTACCGGTGCCATCACGGACATCGCCTGCTTCGAGCCGTACGAGGGCGAGGCGACGGCCGAAAGCACCGCGCACAGCGGCGAGTTCGCCGACCCCGTCACCGGCATCGTCACCCCGGCCCGCCTCGACTACACGTACACCCCCGGCCGCGCCCAGAGCGCGTACCTCAATGCCCTCTCCGAGCGGCGCACCGTCGGCGAGCGCTGCCCGTCCTGCCGCAAGGTGTACGTCCCGCCCCGCGGCGCCTGCCCCACCTGCGGCATCGCCACCGCCGAACAGGTCGAGGTCGGCCCGCGCGGCACCGTCACCACGTACTGCATCGTCAACATCAAGGCCAAGAACGCCATGAACGACGCCATCGAGGTCCCGTACGTCTACGCCCACATCGCCCTCGACGGCGCCGACCTCGCCCTGCACGGGCGGATCGGCGGCATCCCGTACGACCAGGTGCGGATGGGTCTGCGGGTCGAGCCCGTCTGGACCGAGGGCGGCCGCCACCCCGACCACTACCGGCCCACCGGAGAGCCGGACGCCGACTACGACGCGTACAAGGAGCTGCTGTAGATGCGAGACGTAGCGATCGTCGCCTTCGCGCAGACGGATCATCTGCGGCGCACCGACGAACTCTCCGAGGTCGAAATGCTCATGCCGGTCCTGCACCAGGTCCTCGACGCGACCGGCCTCAGGGCACGCGATATCGGCTTCACCTGCTCGGGATCCAGCGACTACCTCGCCGGCCGCGCCTTCTCCTTCACCATGGCCCTCGACGGCGTCGGCGCCCACCCGCCGATCTCCGAGTCCCATGTGGAAATGGACGGCGCCTGGGCGCTGTACGAGGCATGGGTGAAGATCCAGACGGGCGAGGCCGACACCGCGCTCGTCTATTCCTACGGAAAGTCCTCGCCCGGTGAGGTGCGCGACGTCCTCACCCGCCAGCTCGACCCGTACTACGTCGGCCCGCTCTGGCCGGATTCCGTCGCACTTGCCGCACTTCAGACGCAGGCGCTGATCGATGCGGGCGACACCGACGAGGCCGCCCTCGCCGCGATCGCCACCCGCAGCCGCGCCGCCGCCGCGGACAACCCGCACGCCCGGATCGCCGGCCCGGTCCCGGCCGGCGAATACGTCGTACAGCCGCTGCGGACCGGTGACTGCCCGCCGGTAGGAGACGGCGCGGCCGCCGTGATCCTCGCCGCCGGCGACAGCGCACGGGCCCTGTGCCCCCGCCCCGCCTGGATCCGCGGTATCGACCACCGCATCGAAGCCCACAGTCTCGGGGTCCGGGAGCTGACCGAATCACCGTCCACCCGGCTCGCTGCCGAACACGCCGGGGTCTTCGAACGGCCTGTGGACACCGCCGAGTTGCACGCCCCATTCACCTCCCAGGAGGTGGTGCTGCGCAAGGCGCTCGGGCTCGACGGCAGCGTCACCGTCAACCCGTCCGGCGGTGCGCTCGCCGCCAACCCCGTCATGGCCGCCGGGCTGATCCGCCTCGGCGAGGCCGCGGCCCGCATCCACCGCGGGGAGTCCGACCGGGCACTCGCCCACGCCACCTCCGGGCCCTGCCTGCAACAGAACCTGGTAGCCGTCCTCGAAGGGGAGAGTGCTCATGCCTAAGGAGCCCGTGGCCGTCGTCGGCATCGGCCAGACCAAGCACGTCTCCGCCCGCCGGGACGTCTCCATCGCCGGACTCGTCCGCGAGGCCGCCGTCCATGCGCTGGAAGACGCGGGGCTGACCTGGACGGACATCGATGCCGTCGTCATCGGCAAGGCACCCGACTTCTTCGAGGGCCTGATGATGCCGGAGCTCTATCTCGCCGACGCCCTGGGCGCGGTCGGCAAACCGATGCTCAGGGTGCACACCGCGGGCTCGGTCGGCGGCTCCACCGCACTCGTCGCCGCCAATCTGGTCTCCGCGAGGGTGCACCGCACCGTCCTCACGCTCGCCTTCGAGAAGCAGTCGGAGTCCAACGCCATGTGGGGCCTGTCGCTGCCCATCCCGTTCCAGCAGCCGCTGCTGGCGGGTGCGGGCGGCTTCTTCGCCCCGCACGTCCGGGCCTACATGCGCCGTACCGGAGCGCCGGAAACGGTGGGCTCCCTCGTCGCGTACAAGGACCGTCGCAACGCGCTCAAGAATCCGTACGCGCACATCCATGACCCGGACATCACCCTGGAGAAGGTCCAGTCCGCACCGATGCTCTGGGATCCGATCCGCTACTCGGAGACCTGCCCGTCCTCCGACGGGGCCTGCGCGATGATCCTGACCGACCGTGCCGGTGCGGACCGTTCGCCGCATCCTCCCGCCTGGGTGCACGGCGGCGCGATGCGCAGTGAACCGACGCTCTTCGCCGGCAAGGACTTCGTCTCGCCGCAGGCGGGCAAGGACTGCGCCGCCGAGGTGTACCGGCAGGCGGGGATCGGCGACCCCCGAAGGGAGATCGACGCCGTCGAGATGTACGTGCCGTTCTCCTGGTACGAACCGATGTGGCTGGAGAACCTCGGCTTCGCCGACGAGGGTGAGGGGTGGAAGCTCACCGAGTCCGGTGTCACCGAACTCGACGGAGATCTGCCCGTGAATCCCTCGGGCGGGGTGCTCTCCACCAATCCCATCGGCGCCTCCGGCATGATCCGCTTCGCCGAAGCCGCGTTGCAGGTACGGGGACAGGCGGGCGAGCATCAGGTGGCGGGGGCGCGAAAGGCGCTCGGCCATGCGTACGGCGGAGGGGCGCAGTTCTTCTCCATGTGGCTGGTCGGAGCCGAGCCTCCCACCCGCTGACCGCAGTCTGTCCCGGACCGGTGGAAGCCCGGCCCGCGGCCTGTCCCCGGCCGCCGTCGGTGGCTAGGCTTTGGCCCGGGACGACAAGCGGGAGGAGCCGACGTGGCGGAGAGCACCACCAGCCGGCAGCCCTTTGCGGGCTGGGACAAGCCGGACCTCGATCTCAGCAACGCGGACTGGCGGTCGGGCAGTCAGGGCGCGGGCGACGTCCAGATCGCCTTTGTCGAAGGATTCATCGCGATGCGCAACGCTGGAAAACCCGGCAGCCCGTCACTGATCTTCACCCCGGCCGAGTGGCGCGCCTTCGTGGTGAACGCCCGCGACGGCGAGTTCGACCTCACCTGAGCGTCGAATGCCCGGCACCCCTCTTCAGGGCCACAGCAGCTCGCGCACCCAACCATCGTCAGCAGCACGGTAGTTGAGCCGTGTGTGTCTGCGTTGCTTGTCGCCCTGCCAGAACTCCACACTCTGCGGGCGCACCGTGTGCAGCGTCCAGCCCGGCGGTACGAGATCCGGCTCCCGCTCCAGGCGCGCCAGCGATTCCCGTACCGCCGCGTCGCGCTCCGCGAGGTCGCGGAGTGGGCTGCTCTGCCGCCCGAGCAGCGACTCGGCCCTGGCCCCCGCACCCCGGGCCAGGAAGTCCGCCGCGCTCTGCCCGGCGCTCTCCGCGACCACGGGCCCGCGCACCCGGACCTGCCGGGCCAGGGGAGACCAGTAGAAGGTGAGCGCGGCATAGGGGCGTTCCGTGAGATCGCGGCCCTTCACGCCGCCCGCGTCCGAGGCGAACTGCCAGCCCTGCTCGGAGACATTCTTGAGGATCAGGGTGCGGGCGGTCGGATTCCCGTCCGCACCTGCCGTCGACAGGGTCATCGCGTGCGGCTCCCGCACCCCGGCCTTCAGGGCGTGCAACAGCCATTCGGTGAAGAGCTCGGCGGGGGTATCCGGCACGGTCCGAGGGTCGAACAGGGGCAGATCGCCCCGGAACACCTCGATGTCGCGCAGCAACTGACCCAGCTCGGTCATGCCGCCCCTCCCTGTATTTAACGGCCCCGGTCGAAGCTACCATTAGCCTTGTGTTCGACACCCGGCTTGCGCTCGACCTCGCCCTCACCATCCACCACGACGGGCGTGGTGTTGTCGCCGACGACCTCGACACCCCGCACGGGCTGACCCACTGGGTGCACGAGCGGCGCGGTGTGCTCGGCGACGCGTCGGGTGGCGAAACCTGGGCGGCCGACGAACAGAGCCTCGAAGCCGTACGGTCGCTGCGCGCCGCCGTTCGGGCGCTCTTCGCGTACGCCGTCCGCCCCGGCGAGCCGAGTCCCGCCGATGCCGGACGGCTGCTGCCCTTCGAAGAGGCGCTCCGCCGGCTCAACGCCGCCGCTGCCGCAGTCCCGACCGTGCCACGCCTCGACTGGGCGCAGGACCGCGATCCTGTCGCCCATGACCACCCGACCGATGGAACGGCGGAAGGGAACGTTCTGCCCGCCGCCCTTGCCCGCGCGGCCGTCGGCTTCCTCACCGGACCGGACCGCACGGCCCTGCGTGCCTGCCATGCCCCACGCTGCGTGCGCTACTTCATCAAGGAGCATCCCCGCCAGGAGTGGTGCACGCCGTCCTGCGGAAACCGCGCCCGGGTCGCACGTCACCACGAGCGCCACCGCGCCACGTAGCGTGGTGATCGTGACAGGTGAGCGCGATCTTCGAACCCTGCTGAGTGGCATGCGGCCGGAGCTGAACCCGGGACGCCATGTCTTCACCACCGCGCCCGACGGTGTGATGCCCGAAGGCGTCAATCCGGTCGTCACGGTCACCGAGCCCGAAGGGCTCACCATGGTGCTGCCGGAGGCGGAAGCCGTCTCCGCCGGGCTGCGATACGACTACGTGGCGGGCTGGATCACCCTGCGTGTCCACTCCGCGCTGGACGCGGTGGGGCTCACCGCCGCAGTGTCCCTGGCGCTTACCGATGTCGGGCTGAGCTGCAATGTGGTGGCCGGCTTCCACCACGACCACTTGTTCGTTCCCTACGACCGGGCCGCCGAGGCCGTCGACGTGCTGAAGGCACTGGCCGCGGAATCCGGCTAGCCAGGGCCTGTCCGGCGGATCTTCGCGGATCGGCCCGAGGCGTCTGGTGCGGTGCATCGCAAGGCGAAGGATCGTTCTCGTACTGGACGTACTTGGACGCCCCCGGCAACGCGGCGAGGTGCCGTGCCAGGCGTCGCGGGCCCGCGAAGATCCGCCGGACAGGTCCTGGGGCAGGGCCGGGGAGCTGTTGGAGCACGGGCCGTAGAACCGCCGGAGTGCGGCCATCGGACCCGCCGGAGCCCGAGCCGCGGACCCGGCTGTGCCCCGGCCGGCGCAGACCCGGCTCCGCAACGTGAGCCCGGACACGTAACATGTCTGCATGTCCTTCCTCCGCCGCCGTAGCGCCGCCACACCCGCGGGCCCCGACTTCGACGTCCTGGCCATGGACCCGGGGGACTGGCCCGGAAACCTCGGCGCCGGTCTGCTGCCCGCGCCCGACGGGAGCTGTCAGGGCGTCTTTCTGCGCTACGACCTGTTCGGCGGCCGCGGCCCCGCGATGATCATCGGCAATCTCCCGGAGGGCTCGCCCGCCCGCGAGACCGAGGAGGGCCAGGTCCCGTTCGAGGTCGCCCAGCTGCTGCTCGCGCTCGAGAACGACGAGCCGGTCGAGGTCACCGGCACCGAGGACATGCCCGTGATGCAGGGCGACAACCTGCTGATCGTCCGTCGCGTCAAGCTCTCCGAGAGCCGGATCTCCTGCGTCCAGTTCGACCGCAGCGACGGCGTGCTCGTTACCATCGCCAGCTGGGACCGGCCGATCACCGACGATCTGTACACCCTGCTGAAGCCTCTGCCCGCCGAGCTGTTCCAGCAGGGCTGAAACCGTCCCTTCGCCGGCCGCCCGTACGCATCGGGCGGCTGCGGGCGCATGCATAACCCATCTGTCCAAGTGTTGGCGGCCTCTGTCCAAGGGGCCGCTTTGTCATGTGCCTTGTCGGGGCAGTCGTCGGACCTTTACCGTCGGCCGCATGACATCCGGGATGACGCGACGCACCACAGTGAAGTCAGCGATAGGCGCAACCAGTGTTCTGGCCCTGGGAATCCCTGCCCTTTCCGGCACGGCGGCAGCCGCCAGTACCTCCGATGAATCAGAGGACGCGAAAGGCTCCGCGTACTCGAAGGAATCGGTGGAACCGACGCTTCGGTACAACACTCCGGCCGCGGGCTGGGAGCGCGAGTCGCTGCCCATCGGCGGCGGTGCCCTCGGCGCGAGCGTGTACGGAACGCTGGCCTCCGAGCGGCTCACCTTCAACGAGAAGACGCTGTGGACCGGCGGTCCCGGTTCTGCCGAGGGCTACGACTTCGGGAACTGGACCACGCCCAGGCCCGGCGCCCTTTCCGGCGTACAGCAACGCCTCGACAGTCAGGGCGCTATCGGCCCGGACGCCGTCGCCGCCGAGCTCGGCCAGGCGCGCCGCGGCTACGGCGCCTACCAGGTCTTCGGCGACCTGCGGCTGGACCTGCCGAACGCCCCGGCCGCCCCCGACGCCTCCTACCGACGCACCCTCGATCTGCGAAACGCCCTCGCCTCCGTCACGTACACCCACCAAGACACCGTCCACACACGGGAGTTCTTCGTCTCCCACCCGGGCAAGGTCATTGCGGGGCGTTTTGCCGCCGACCGTCCGGGACAGGTGTCCTTCACCCTGCGCTACACCTCACCCCGCAGTGACTACACCGCCGACGCCGACAGGGACCGGCTCACCGTACGTGGCGCGTTGAAGGACAACGGCCTGTGCTTCGAGGCCCAGATCCGCATCCGGACCAGCGGCGGCACCGTCACCGCCGGCGCGGACGGCACCCTCACCGTCACCGGCGCCGACAGCGCCTGGTTCGTCCTCGCCGCAGCCACCGACTATGCCGACCGCTATCCCTCCTACCGCGGCGACGACCCGCACAGGGCGGTCACGGCCGCCGTGGACTCCGCCGCCCGGACCTCGTACGAGAAGGTCCGCGACACCCACGTACGCGACCACCGCGCCCTCTTCGACCGGGTCGCCCTCGACATCGGCCAGCAACTGCCCGACCTGCCCACCGATCAACTGCTCGCCCAGTACACGGACGGTACGAGCCCCGCCGACCGGGCCCTGGAGGCGCTGTTCTTCCAGTACGGCCGCTACCTGCTGATCGCCTCCTCACGGGCCGGCTCGCTGCCCGCCAACCTTCAGGGCGTCTGGAACAACTCCACCACCCCGCCGTGGTCCGCCGACTACCACAGCAACATCAATCTGCAGATGAACTACTGGCTCGCGGAGGTCACCAACCTCGCCGAGACCACCGCACCGTACGACCGCTACATCGAAGCGATGCGCGCCCCCGGCCGGAAGACGGCGAAGGAGATGTTCGGGACCGCGGGCTGGGTCGTGCACAACGAGACCAACCCGTACGGCTTCACCGGCGTTCACGACTGGTCCACCGCCTTCTGGTTCCCGGAGGCCGCCGCCTGGCTCACCCAGCAGATGTACGAGCACTACCGGTTCAACGGCTCCACCGACTATCTGCGCTCCACCGCCTACCCGGCCATGAAGGAGGCCGCCGAGTTCTGGCTGGCCAATCTGCGCACCGACCCGCGCGACGGACTGCTCGTCGTCACCCCCAGCTATTCGCCCGAACACGGCGACTTCACCGCCGGTGCCGCGATGTCTCAGCAGATCGTCCACGACCTCCTCACCAACACCCTGGAGGCCGCCCGCACCCTCGGTGACGCACCTGCCTTCCGCAGCCGCCTGGAGACTGCCCTCGACCGGCTCGACCCCGGGCTGCGGATCGGCTCCTGGGGCCAGCTCCAGGAGTGGAAGACCGACCGCGACGACCCGGCCGACGACCATCGCCACGTTTCGCACCTCTTCGCCCTGCACCCCGGGCGGCAGATCGAATCCGGCAGCAAGTGGGCCGAAGCAGCCAAGGTCTCCCTCGGCGCACGCGGCGACGGCGGCACCGGCTGGTCCAAGGCATGGAAGATCAACTTCTGGGCGCGGCTGCGCGACGGCAACCACGCACACAAGATGCTCGCCGAACAGCTGAAGAGCTCCACCCTGCCCAACCTCTGGGACACCCACCCCCCGTTCCAGATCGACGGCAACTTCGGCGCCACCTCCGGCATCGCCGAGATGCTGCTGCAGAGCCAGCACGACACCGTCGAGATCCTCCCCGCCCTCCCGGCGAGCTGGGCGGAGGGGTCGGTGCGCGGGCTGCGCGCCCGAGGCGGCTTCACCGTGGACATCGAATGGGCCGCGGGGCAGGCCCGCCGTGTGGTGATCACGGCGAGCCGCAACCGCGAAGTGACCGTCCGCAGCTCGCTGTTCGCGAGCGGCGAGAAGGTCTTCAAGGCGCGTGCGGGCGGGCGCTACACGCTGGTGGCCGAGGGCTGAGCGAACAGCGCGGTCACCCGCGCCGCCGAGACACCGAGCCCCGTGGGACCGCTGAGGTGCCACGGGGCGCCGGTGCCCCGCCGCAGATCCTGCTCGCGGTAACGCCGGCAGTCCCGGTGCCAGATCAGGATGCCCGCGATCCAGTGCTTGAGCTCCTGAACGTACCCGGCCAGGATCTCCCTCGCCTCCGCGTCCAGCGCGAAGTCTTCGTACAGCACCGGGAGTTCCTGCTCGGCGACGTGCAGGAACTGCCGCAGCCGCGATTTCATCAGGTCGTGCACGATCGCCACCCCGGTCGGATAGTCCACCCCGAAGAAGTTCTGCACCACCAGGACGCCGTTGTGGACCTCTCCCTCGTACTCGATCTCCTTCTGGTACGAGAACAGGTCGTTGAGCAGACACGCGTAGTCCGACGCCGCGTTCTCCAGCGAGCGCAGCGGACCGCTGTGGTAGATCTCCGCCGGCACCCTCCTGCCGTGCCCCAGCCGGCACAGACTCATCGTGAGATCCGAGCCGAAGGTCTTCCGTCGCATCTCGATGTAGTCCACCGGGTCCGGAATGCGGTTCTGCACCTGGTTCGCCAGTTCCCACACCCAGCTCGCGGTCATGTCCTCGACCGCCGTCCGGAAGGCACGGCGCCCGCTCGCGTCCATCGGGGCCGAGGTCTTTGTCCAGAGATCGGCGAGCCCCCGCTCCAGAGCGTTGACCGGCTCGGGTGTCCCGGACCCGTCCAGGGGCATGAACAGCGACAGACGCTCATTGGCGAGCCTGGCCCCCGCCAGGTCACGAGCCCGCCCGTGCACCACCGGGAACCAGTCGTCGCCGTACGTCCCCCACGTCAGCCACTGGGAGGACAGATCCAGCTCCTCCGGCGTCGCATCCGGGTGCAGACCTGCCGCACACAGCGGCAGGTCGATCGCGACGAGCCGCTCCTCATCCCAGATGTGTGAACCCGGCACCCCCGGTTGTGCCTCCAGAATCCCCATACGGTTCGCCCAGTCGACGATGCGCACTCGCGCCCCGTCCAGATGCGGGCTCAGCGTCGTACCGAACGGGAGCTCGAAGTCGGGCAGCAGGGACGGGCCGACATGCTGGTACGGCACATGGGTGTGGCTGCGCAGCCGGGCCGTCTCCGAGCGGCGTGTGAACCGGACCGACGCCGCGGCCATACCGAAGCCGAGCGCGGCCTCACCGGCACCGCCGTCGTTCATGTAGCGGCTGGAGCGCATGTGCCACTCGTGACCGCCCGACTGCCAGTCCTGCAGCCCCTTGACGTACGCCAGAACCGCCATTGTGTCCGCCGGGTCCAGCCCCTTCTCCGCGCAGAGCGGACCGAGTTCGGTGAGCGCCGTGTTCTCGAACTGCTGCAGCCGCGACGTCAGCAGATCGTTCACCGCATCGGCGGCCTCCTGCGTCGAGCAGCCGAGGAAGTGCTCAAGGACCAGCACGCCATTGCTGTTCTCACCTTCGTCCTCGACCTCCCGCTGGTACGAGAAGAGGTCATTGCGAAGATGTACGCCGTCGGAGAAGGCATCCCGCAGCACCTGCAGCGCACGCTCGTCGGCCACCGCATCGGGGACCTCCGCGCCCGCCGCGTACTCCACGAGACCCGCCGACCACGGGGCACCGCCCACCTTGCGGCGCATCTCGATGTACTCGACGGGGTTCGCGATACGCCCCTCGTTGATGTTGGCGAGCTCCCAAAGCGACTCATTGAGCAAGTTCTTCGTCGCCTCGGCGAACCGGACCCGCCAGGCGTCGGACATGCTCGGCACCGTCCGCGCCCACAGATCGGCCAGCCCCGCCTCGACCGGATTGATCGGCTCCGGCATCTCAGCCCCACGGTCCATCGGCATGAACGCCGGCAACCTGTCCAGATACCGCTTGCCGCCCTCACGGTCGGGGGTGCGCTTGAAAAGCTCCAGGAAATGGTCGTCGAAGAAGAAGACCCACACATACCAGTCGGTGACCAGCGAGAGGGCCTCGGACGAACAGTCGGGGTGGGTGTACGCACACAGCAGCGCGTAGTCGTGGGAGTCGAGGTCCTTCTCCTCCCAGATACCCGAACCCTCCAGCATCCCTATGCTGCGCGCCCAGTTCTTGGTGTGCTGTCGTGCCTCCTCGACATGGGCGTTGAGCCGCGCCGGATACGGAACGTAGAAGTCCGGCAGGGTGAAGGGCTGAGCCATGTGCGTCCGGCCTTTCCGATGTCTCCGTGCGTACGTCGCACGGACCGGTCGTGTCCGCGCGAGCACTACCCTTCGGCCGTTCGGGGCACGCACATCCGGGATTAGTCACATAAGAAGTGCGCTCGTTCGTGGCGTGCGAGTGCATGTCGCCGGTCGGCCCACCGCTCCGTAAAACCCAGGTAACGAGGCGGCGTCAGAAACCGGTTGATTCTTTCCGACCGCAGGTCGGACGCCCTGTCAGTGGTCTGGTCCACTGGCTCGACCTGCGACCTCCACTGAACTCTTGACGCGCTATCACCTCAGGTCAGAGAGTGTGCGCGAAACGGAACAGTGAGATCGGATCACGCACGGCTCCATCACGTACGGCTCCAAGAAGGGTTGTCATGACGTCCAAGCAGAGGACCGGACTCGCACTCGCGTTGACCGCGGTCGGCGCACTGAGCATGGCGCTGCTCAGTCCCGCGGCGCAGGCCGGTGCGGACGCGGTGCGGCCGGAATGCCCGCGCGGCCTCGAATGCGACTGGGTACCGGCGGCCTACCAGCAGACGGGTGACCCGGCCGACAAGGAGACGTACGGGAACTACGACACCTCGGACCGGCCACACACCAACAAGATCAGATTCATTGTTCTGCATGACACCGAGGAAGACTTCGACACCACCCTGAAGATCTTCCAGAACCCGCTGAAGCAGACCTCCGCCCACTATGTGGTGCGCTCGGGCGACGGTCATGTCACCCAGATGGTCAAGGGCAAGGACGTCGCCTGGCAGGCGGGCAACTGGTACGTCAACAGCCACTCCATCGGCATCGAGCAGGAGGGCGTCGCCGTCGAGGGCGCCAAGTGGTACACCCCCGAGATGTACCGCTCGACCGCCAAGCTGGTGCGCTACCTTGCCGCCAAGTACGACATCCCGCTCGACCGCCAGCACATCATCGGGCATGACGGTGTGCCGCCCACCAGCGCGTCCGGCACCAAGAACATGCACTGGGACCCGGGCACGTACTGGGACTGGAACCACTTCATGGCGCTGCTCGGCAAGCCCACCGTGCCGAGCGCCCCCAAGAGCAGTGAACTCATCACCGTCAACCCGGACTTCAAGAAGAACAGGCAGGCGTTCCGCGACTGCGAAAAGGGCGTCGACCTGCCGGTCCAAGGCTCCAGCGCCGTCCCGCTCCACACCGCACCGTCCACCGACGCACCGCTCTTCTCCGACCCCGGCCTGCACACCGACGGCTCGCCCGGCACGAACTGCGCCGCCGACTGGGGCAGCAAGATCAGCGCCACTCAGCAGGCCGTCGTCGCGGACCACGCCCCCGGCTGGACGGCGATCTGGTGGTACGGCCAGAAGGCCTGGTTCCAGACCCCGGCCCACACCCGGACCACCACGCCCACCTCCGGCTACGTGGTCAAGCCGAAGGCGGGCCGTACGCAGGTGCCGGTGTACGGGGTGGCGTACCCGGAGAAGTCCGAATACCCCGCGGACTTCGCGGACCAGCGGGTGGGCTCGCCGCTGCAGTACACCATCAAGGCCGGTCAGTCCTATCCCGGCGGCGGTGAGGCGCCCACAGGCTTCTTCTACGCCCCGACGATCGACGCCTCGTACCCGCTCGACCACTCGTACTTCCGCGGCAAGGAGAAGTACGTGACGGTGCAGATCGGCCACCGGGTCGCCTTCGTGAAGGCATCCGATGTGGACATCGTGCGGACGCGCTGAGACCGCAGGGGGCGTCGTCGCAGCAGCGCCGGAGATTGCGTGCATCCGAACAACGAAGAGGAGGCCTTCATGCACAAGTTGACCAGGACCGCTGCCACCGCGGCCATGGGGGTTGCAATGGCGCTCGTATTCACCGGCGCCGGAGCCGCAGTCACGTTCGCGACTGCCTCGGCCGCTGCCGCCTCCGAGGTCGGGGTGCAGGGCTGGGACGTTGCGGGCTCGTACGGGACCCAGCAGGAGTGCGTCGCGGCCGGGAACACGGGCGTCAGCGACGGGAGCTGGGCGGAGTACCGGTGCGCGCTGTTCGAGGCCCGGTGGGACCTGATGATTCCGGCGTGACCGCGTGACCGCGTGACCGCGTGACCGCGTGACCGCGTGACTCGTGCCCCTCCGTGCACGGTATCCGTACACGGAGGGGCACTTGAGACCGTTCGGTCACTGATCCGGCCGCCCCGGCCTCTGTCAGCCCGCGACCTGGCGGTTCACCTGTGCGGGAGACAGCGCATGCTCGATCGCGAGGATGCCCGCCCCCACCGCGGCCGCATTCTCACCCGTACGGCTCGGCTCGATCCGCAGCAGTTGCGTGGCCAGCGGATGCGAGCGCCGATAGACCGCCTCGCGTACCCCTGCGAGCAACTGGTCGTGGACGGCGGCCAGTGCGCCCCCCATCACCACCGTGTCCGGGTTGAAGAAGTTCACCAGAGCGGCGAGTACCTCGCCGACCGCCCTCCCCGCCTCGCGCACCATCCTTACGGCGTCCCGGTTCCCGGACTGCACCAGCCGCACGACATCGCTGCCCGATGTCGCGTCCAGTCCCAGACCGACCATTTTTGCCGCCAGTGACGCACCGCCCGCGACGGCCTCCAGGCAGCCCGAATTGCCGCACCGACACGGATCGTCGAGGTCCGCGACCCGGATATGTCCGATGTCGCCGGCGCAGCCCTGTGCGCCCCGGTGCAGTTGGCCGTCGGCGACGATCCCGCAGCCGATCCCCGTACCGACCTTGATGTACAACAGGTAGCGGCAGTCCGGGAATGCACGGCGTTGCTCGGCCAGCGCCATCACGTTCACATCGTTGTCGACGAGTGCCCGCACCCCGAACCGGGCGGCGAAGAACTCCGGGATCGGGTACTGGTGCCAGCCGGGCATGATAGGCGGATCGACAGGACGGCCGGTGGAGAACTCCACCGGGCCCGGTACCCCGACGCCGATGGACCGTAGCGTTTCAGGCTTCCGGTGCGCCTCGTCGAGCAGGGTGCGCACGGTCCGCTCCACGTGCCGCAGTACGGAGTCAGGTCCGTCACCGATCGACAGCGGTTCCTCCTGCACCGCCAGAGTGGCGCCGCCGATGTCCATCAGCGCCACCCTGCAGTGCGAGGCTCCCAGATCCACCCCGGCCACCGCGTGTTCACGGGTGCGCAGCGCCAGTCGGCGCGGCGGGCGTCCGCCGGTGGAACCGCCGTCGGCGTCCTCGTCCACGAGACCGTGCGCGATCAGCGCGTCCACCCGCTGGGAGACCGTCGAACGGGCCATCCCGGTGATCCGGGCGATATCGGCACGGGTCGCCACCACCCCTGAACTGATCAGCGCGAGCACCTCGCCCGGCGAGTGCGAGGCGGCAGCGGATGTGCGATCCGACGGCGAAGACATGACAGTCACCCTAAGGACGACTTTCGCTGCTCACAAGGCGTTCTCTGTTCGGCCATCGGCATAAGTCTGCGCCAAGTGGATTGAAATCGATGGTACTTGAGCCCTTGACAGTCCTAAGGCATGTCACGACTCTGCTCTGCAGGCCGCTGAGCGAGGAGCCATTCGATGCTGACGATGCACGGTGTGTCCAAGAGCTTCCTTGGGGTGCGTGTGCTCCAAGGGGTGGGGCTCGACCTCGAAGCCGGAGAGGTACACGCCCTGGTGGGGGAGAACGGCGCAGGAAAGTCAACGCTGATGAAGATCCTCGCGGGCGAGCACTTACCCGACGAGGGGACCCTCACCATCGACGGAACCGCCTACTCCTTCAGTCATCCGGCGCAGGCCCAGGCCGCCGGGATCGGCATCATCCACCAGGAGTTCGCGCTGCTCCCGCACCGCACCGTCGCCGAGAACGTCTTCCTCGGCCGTGAACCGACCCGGTACGGACTCGTCGACCGGCGTGCCATGGAGCGGCGTACCGCCGAACTCCTTGCCGAGATGGACGAGACCGGTATCACCCCGCGGACCCCCGTCCACGAACTGTCCGTCGCACGTCGGCAGACCGTCGAGATCGTCAAGGCCCTCGCCTCCGACGTCCGGATCCTGGTGATGGACGAACCCACTGCCGCGCTCGCCGATCACGAGGTCGAACAACTCGCCTCGCTGGTACGCCGCCTGACCGCCCGTGGGCTCGGCATCCTGTACATCTCGCACCGGCTCCGCGAGGTCTTCGATCTCTCGCAGCGCATCACGGTCCTCAAGGACGGCCGCCGCGTCGCCACGCTCAATACCCGCGACACCGACGCCGACACGGTCGTACGCGCCATGGTCGGGCGGGAACTCGGTGCCTACTACCCACCCCGCGCCCGCCCGGGCGAGGCGGGCGCGGAGAGGCTCAGCGTCAGCGGCGGCGGCAACGCCCGGATCTCCGGCATCGATCTGACCCTGCGGGCCGGCGAGGTCGTCGGCGTCGCCGGTCTCCAGGGCTCCGGTCGCACCTCCCTCGCCCGTGCCCTCTTCGGTGTCGCCCCCTTCACCACGGGCACCATGACCGTCGGCGGAAAACCACTGCGCCCGTCCCGCCCCCGGGACGCCGTCCGGGCCGGAATCGCCCTGGTCACCGAGGACCGCAAGGCCGAGGGCCTCGCCCTGCGCCAGTCCGTGACCGACAACACGCTGCTTGTGACCCGGGCCGTGCCCGCCCGCGGCAGACCGCCCGCGGGCCGCGAGGTGACCGCGCTGCTGGAACGCGTACGCCTGCACGCCCACGGCGAGGACCAGCAGGTCCAGTATCTGTCCGGCGGTAATCAGCAGAAGGTTGTCATCGCCAAATGGCTCGCTGCCCGTCCCCGCGTGCTCCTCTTCGACGAACCGACCCGCGGCGTCGACGTCGGCGCCAAGGCAGCCATCCACACCCTCGTACGGGAACTGGCAGGCGAGGGCCTCGCCGTACTGATCATCTCCTCCGAACTGCCCGAGCTGATCGGCATGAGTGACCGCATCCTCGTCATGTCGCAAGGCCGCCTCGCCGGTGAACTTCCCGCCGGAGCCACGGAAGAGGCCGTCATGCGCGTCGCCACCGGTGGCGACCGTACGCGGGAGGGAGCCGCATGACCGCACTCCGGCCCGACTTGAAGACCCGGTACCGCACCGGCCCGGGACGGACAGCCGAGCAGCGCCTCACCGGCCCCGTTGCCGGGGTCTGGCTCGCCGCCCTCGCTGTCACGGTTCTCGGCTGGATCGTCGTCGCCTCCCGCGGCGGGGACTTCCTCACCGTCACCAACGTGGTGACGATCCTGCAGAACTGTGTCGCCCTCGGTCTCGTCGCCGTCGGCCAGTCCGCCGTCATTCTCACCGGATCACTCGACCTGTCCGTCGCCTACCTCATCAGTCTGGGCACCCTGGTCGCCGCGGAAACGATGGAGAGCGGCAGCGTCCCCGTGGCGATCCTTGCTGTCCTCGCCCTCTGCGCCGCCGTCGGCCTGGCCAATGGACTGATCGTCACCGGCCTCAAGGTCAACGCGTTCATAGCCACCCTCGGCACCGCCTTCATACTGCGCGGCTGGATCGAGGACAATTACACCGGCCCGGCGGGCAGGGTCCCCGCCTCCTTCCAGCACCTCGGCTATGACCGAATCGGACCGGTCCCCGTCTCCCTCTTCCTGCTTCTCGCGGTCGCGGCCGCTCTCTGGCTCATCACCCGCCGCAGCCGGCTCGGCCACCACATGTACGCAACCGGCGGTGACGAGCACGCGGCCCGGCTCTCCGGGGTCCGTACCCGACGCACCGTCATCACCGCCCATGTCCTGTGCTCACTCTGTGTCGGCGCCGCGGCCCTCTTCCTCGCTGCCCGGCTCGGCGCCGGAGCTCCCTGGGCCGGCACGGAGGCCCGCTACGACCTGGAGTCCATAGCCGCCGTCGTTCTCGGCGGCACCGCGCTCGCCGGGGGCCGTGGGGGAGTGGCGGGCACCCTCGGCGGAGTCCTTGTCCTCGCCGTGCTCGACAGCGTCTTCAACCAGCTCGCCGTCGACCCGTTCTTCAAGAACGTCGTCCGCGGCGTCGTCATCATCGCGGCCGTCGCCCTGTACGCACGAGGCCGCCGCACCGCGCAGGAGAGGACCGCATGACCAGTGCACAGGCACCCGCCGGCCGCCGCGTCCTGAGTGCCCTCACTGCCGGCACACCCGTCTACATCCTGCTCGCCGGTCTCCTCGCCGCACTGGCCCTCACCGACCCGGGCTTCTACGAACCCGACCGCTTCCTCTCCTTCATCAAGCGCGCCGCACCTCTCGTCATCCTCGCCGCAGGTCAGTATCTGGTCATCGTGTGCGGAGAGTTCGACCTGTCCGTCGGCGCGATCGTCACTGCCGGAGTGGTCGTCGCCGCCGAACTGTACGGCTCGTTCCCGGGCGCACCCTGGCTGCTCGTCACCGTGATCCTGTTGCTGGCCGGAGCCCTTGCCGGTCTCGTCAGCGGACTGATCACCACCCTGCTGCGAGTGCCGTCGTTCATCACCACGCTCGGCATGATGCTGATTCTCGAAGGCGCCGTCTTCTTCTGGACCGGCGGTTCCCCGCACGGCGCGCTGCCCGCGGCATTTCGCCGGCTCGGGCGCGGCACCGCGTCCGGCTGGCTGCCCTGGGCCGTCCTCGTGTGCGTCGTTGCGGGCCTCCTCGCCGTACGCCTGATGCGTTCCGACTTCGGCCGTACGCTTCTCGCCACCGGCGACAGCGAACGCGCCGCGAGCCTGGCCGGAGTCCGGGTCGCGCGCGCCCGCACCATCGCCTTCATCCTCTCCGGCACCGCGGCCGCACTCGCCGCCGTTCTCGTCGGCGGCTTCTCCGGAGTCTCGGCGCAGGCCGGCCGTGGCTACGAGTTCGAGGCGATCACCGCCGTCGTCCTGGGCGGCGTGGTGCTCGGCGGCGGGCGCGGCTCCGTCCTCGCGGCGATGGCCGGAGCCTTCTCGCTCCAGGCGCTGTTCACCCTGCTCAATCTCCAGGGCGTCTCCGGCGCTCTGGAATCGACCGTGCAAGGCGTCATTGTCATCGCAGCCGTCGCCCTCGGCGCAGCCGACTGGTCCCGGCTGCGCCGCCGCGGCACCGAGCCCTCGGGAGCGAAATCCTCATGAGCACGCGAAAGATCCGACACGCACTCGTGCCCCTCGCCGCTCTGCTCGGCGCGGCCCTGCTCGCCGGCTGCACGAGCGACGCACCGCCCGACGCGCCTGCCGGAGCAGCGAGCGGCACCGCGGGCGCCTCGGGTACCGGTCGGCAGTCGAAGTTCTTCGACC
This sequence comes from Streptomyces sp. NBC_01224, assembly GCF_036002945.1. Taxonomy (NCBI): domain Bacteria; kingdom Bacillati; phylum Actinomycetota; class Actinomycetes; order Kitasatosporales; family Streptomycetaceae; genus Streptomyces; species Streptomyces sp. NBC_01224. Next base: position 8,764,286 of record NZ_CP108529.1, read on the forward strand.
GGGCCGAATACGACCGCCAACTCGCCCTCGCCAAGGAGTCCCCGCAGGGCCCCGCAGGCAAGCCGTGGGAGCAGATGCTCCAGCCGCAGCTCGTCGACACCGCGCAGTACAAGAAGAGGGGCTCCGGCGGAATCCGCCTCTGTCTGTCCAATGCCGGAGTCTTCAACCCCTGGCGCCAGGTCGGCCTGAAGAACATGCAGGCCGAGGTCGCACTCCACAAGGAGATCACCGACTTCACCGTGCTCGACGCGCAGGGCAAGGACGACAAGCAGATTTCCGACATCCAGGAGCTCACGGGTCAGGGCTGTGACGTCCTGATCGTCTCTCCGAACACCACGGCCACCCTCACCCCTGCCGTCGAGCAGGCCTGCGGAAAGGTGCCCGTGATCGTCTTCGACCGGGGTGTCGAGACGGACTGCGCCGTCACCTTCATCAACCCGATCGGCGGTTACGGTTACGGGGCGGTCGCTGCCGACTTCCTCGTCGAGAAGGTGAAGCCCAAGGGGAAGATTCTCGCCCTGCGGATCTCCCCCGGCGTCGATGTGCTGGAGACCCGCTGGTCGGCGGCGAAGGTTGCGCTCGACAAGAGCGGACTCGACGTCGTGGACGTGAAGTTCACCGACGGCGACCCGGCCAAGACCAAAGCGATCGTCACCGACGCGATCACCCGCAACGGCGATATCGACGGCGTCTGGATGGACTCCGGCGCGACCTCCGTCGCCGCTGTCGAAGCCTTCGAGGACGCCGGCAAGGATGTGCCGCCGATCACGGGCGAGGACCAGCAGGATTTCCTCCAGGCATGGAAGGAGAAGAAGCTCACCGCGATCGCCCCGTCGTACCCCACCTTCCAGTGGCGTACGCCCGTCATTGCCGCGCTGAAGATCCTCAAGGGGGAGCAGGTCCCCAAGGAGTGGAAGCTTCCGCAGCCCACCGTCACCCAGGACACCCTGGACCAGTACCTCAAGCCAGGCATGCCGCCACTGCACTACGCGATGTGCGGCTGCGAGAACCTCCCCGGCTTCCCGGAGAAGTGGGGAGGCAAGCAGTGAGTGCCGCGGCTTTCCCGCTCGGTGCGAATCCCTGGATCTGGCACTCACCGGTGACATACGAAGCGCTCGGTGACGCTCTGCCGCGCCTGTCCGCGTGGGGCTTCGACTGTGTCGAGATCCCGCTGGAGAACGAACGGGACTGGGCACCCGAATCAGTCGGCAAACTCCTCGACGCATCCGGTCTCGCAGTCGCCGCCGTGATCGCCGTCATGCCGCCCGACCGCAACCTCGTCCGCACCGATCCACAGACCGTCCGGGCCACGCAGGACTACTTGCATCGCTGCATCGACGCAGCCCAGACTGTGAACGCCCCCACCGTCGCCGGACCCGTGTACACGGCGGTCGGCCGCACCTGGCGAATGGACCGCACCGAACGCATCGCGGCGTACGAGGAGTTACGGGAGAACCTCGCCCCTGTCGTCGATCACGCACGCGCCGCCGGTGTGCGCATTGCCGTGGAGCCCCTCAACCGGTACGAGACAAGCCTGCTCAACACCGTCGACCAGACCCTCGCCGCACTGACCGGGCTACCCGAGGACACCATCGGCCTCGCGCTCGACGTGTACCACCAGAACATCGAGGAACGCTCCCTGCCCGACGCCGTACGCCGTGCTGCGGGCCGCATCGTCCATGTCCAGGTGTGCGCCAACGACCGGGGCACCCCCGGCGCCGACTCCCTCGACTGGCCCGGCTTCCTGACCGCACTCACCACGAGCGGCTACCGCGGTCCGCTCTGCATCGAGTCGTTCACCGCGCACAACGACGCCATAGCGGTCGCCGCTTCCGTCTGGCGGCCGCTCGCCGATACCCAGGACACCATCGCGACCGACGGCCTGGCGTTTCTGCGCCGCGCCCTCGAAACCACCCCCTGACCCCGCTCGTCCACGACCCGCAGAGAGGACCCGCTCGTGAGCCGTCAACGATGGGACTGTCATGCTCGTGACATACGGCATACGTTCATCGCGTTGGTGAGCGCACTGCTCCTCGCGCTGACCGCGCTGCCCGCGACCGCAGCCACCACCGGTAAGGCCCCCGCCTTCCGTGCCCTGCTCTTCACCCGCGCCGTCGGCTATGTGCACGCCTCCATTCCCGCCGGCATCCAGATGTTCAAGGAAGAGGCGGCCGCCAACAACTTCGAACTCGTCGAGACCGCCGACCCCGCCGTCTTCGACGACGCGTTGCTGAAGGATTTCGACGTCGTCGTCATGCTGCAGAACTCCGGCATGGTCTGGGACACCGACGCCCAGCGCGAAGCCATGCAGACGTACGTACGCAACGGCGGCGGCGTAGTCGCCGTCCACAACACCCTCGACATGGGGATCGAGGACTCCTTCCCCTGGTGGGACGAGGCCATCAACGGCGGCGTCCACATGCCCGCCCACTCACCCGGAGTCCTTCAGGGCACCGCCAAGGTCGCCGACCGCGTCCACCCCTCCACCGCAGGACTCCCGGAACGCTGGGAGCGCCCCGAGGAGTGGTACAACTTCGACAAGAACCCCCGTGGTGACGTCCACGTCCTGGTCACCGCCGACGAAACCACGTACAACCCCGGCGGATCCGCCATGGGTGCCGACCACCCCATCTCCTGGTGCCGCAACACCGAGGGCGGCAGGGTCTGGGCAACCGCCATGGGCCACGACACGGCCTCGTACAGTGAAGCCGCCTTCCGCACCCATGTCATCGGCGGCGTCAAGTGGGCCGCGGGCAACAAGCCCGGCGACTGCGGCGGCACCGTCTGGAGCGGCTACGAGAAGGTCACTCTCGACGACAACACCGCCGACCCGATGGAGCTCGATGTTGCCAAGGACGGCCGCGTCTTCTACATCCAGCGCAGCGGCGAGGTGAACATCTACGACCCGGCGACCCACGCCACCACCACCGCCGGGAAGCTCGATGTCTACACCGGCGGCGAGGACGGCCTGGTCGGCATGGAACTCGACCCGGACTTCAAGAAGAACCACTGGATCTACCTCTACTACGCCCCCGCAGGCGCCACCGAGGACGTCAACCGGCTCTCCCGCTTCACGGTCAAGGGCAACAGTCTCGAACTCACCAGCGAGAAGAAGCTCATCGACGTCCCCGCCTACCGCGACCGCACGTTCCCGGAGCCCGGACACACCGGAGGCGCCGTCGAGTTCGGTCCCGACCGTACGCTCTACCTCGGCGTCGGCGACGACACTCCGCCCAACCTCGACCCGAACTGGCAGGGTTACGCCCCGCTCGACTGGCGCGAGGGCAAGCAGATGCTGGACGCCGCCCGTACCGCGGGCAATACCAACGACCTGCGCGGCAAGATCCTTCGCATCAAGCCGAAGGACTCCGGTGGCTACACCATTCCCAAGGGCAACCTCTTCGCCCCGGGAACGGCCAAGACCCGCCCCGAAATCTATGCGATGGGCTTCCGTAATCCGTTCCGCTTCACCGTCGACCCCAAGACCGGCTACGTCCACGCCTCCGACTACGGCCCCGACCGCGGACTGCCCACTACCGACCGTGGGCCCGAAGGCCTCGTCGAGTACAACGTCATCAAGAAGGCCGGCAACTTCGGCTGGCCGTTCTGCCACGGCAACAACCAGGCCTATGCCCCCTACAACCCGGACACCAAGGAGGTCGGCCCCAAGTTCGACTGCGCCAACCCGGTCAACCCCTCGCCCAACAACACCGGTCTGACCGAGCTCCCGCCGATCCAGCAGCCGGAGATCTGGTACGGCTACGGCGAATCCAAGGAATTTCCCGAGGTCGGCAGCGGCGGCTCGGCCCCGATGAGCGGTCCCGTCTACCACTACGACAAGAAGAACCCGTCCACCACGAAATTCCCCGCCTACTTCGAGGGCGTCGGCTTCTTCTACGAGTGGTCACGCAACTTCGTCAAGGAAGTCCGCTTCGACAAGGACCAGAAACTCCTGAAGATCAATGACTTCCTGTCCTCTCAGAAGTTCAACAAGCCGATGGACATGACGTTCGGTCCCGACGGATCGCTCTACGTCCTCGAATGGGGCAGTTCCTTCGGCGGCGGCAACAACGACTCCGGGCTCTACCGCATCGACTACGCACAGGGACAGCGTGCGCCGGTCGCCAAGGCCGCCGCCTCCGCCACCGACGGCCCCGTACCGCTGAAGGTCGACTTCTCCAGCGAGGGCAGCAACGACCCCGACGGCGACACGCTCAGCTACGCCTGGGACTTCGACGGCGACGGTACCTACGACTCCACCGACGCGAACCCCAGCCACACCTACACGGTCAAGGGCGACTTCGCCGCCCAGCTCAAAGTCACCGACTCCACCGGCAAGTCCGGCTACGCCAACATCCCCGTCACCGCCGGTAACACCGCACCCAAGGTGACCATCGACTTCCCGGTCAGCGGCAAACTCATCGAGTTCGGCGACAAGATCCCGTACAAGGTCACGGTCACCGATCCCGAGGACGGCCCGGTCGACTGTTCCAAGGTCACCGTCAACCCGGCACTGGGACACGACGACCACGAGCACCCCACCACCGACATCCCCGGCTGTGAAGGCACCGTGGACACCGGAGACCTGGGCGGCCACCCAGAAGGCGCGGACCTCACCTACGTACTCAACGCCAAGTACACAGACAAGGGCGGCGACGGCGTCTCCGCCCTCACCGGCTACGGTCGCGCCGTGCTCCAGCCGAAGCACAAGCAGGCGGAGTACTACGATGCCCAGTCCGGTACCCGGATCGTCGCCCAGGAAGGCGCCGAGAACGGCAAGCGGATCGGCGACGTCTCCAACGGCGACTGGGTCGCCTTCGACCCGATGAGCGTCGAAGGGATCGGCACGGTCAGCTACCAGCTTTCCTCACCGTACGGGGTCGGCGCGATCGAACTGCGCGCGGACGCCCCCGACGGCCCACTCCTCGCCACCACCCCGGTCCCCAACACAGGTGGCTGGGACAACTATCAGGCAACCCCGGCCGTGCCGGTCCAGGAACTGAAGGGCACCCACAAGCTGTATCTCGTCTTCACGTCCCCGCAGGACAATTCGTTCGACGTGGACGCAGTCGACTTCAAGAGCCCCTGACCGACCGCGCTCCGGCCGGAGGGAAAAGCACAACAGCGCGCTGCAGGCCCGGTGTGTCGGCACCGGACCCGCAGCGCGCGTCCCCCTGGGCAGGGTCAGCGAGTGCCGACCGCGGCTCGCACGGCCCGGCGGGCCATAGCGCAGTCGTCATGCAGCCGGCGCAGCAGCAGCCGTTGCTCCTCGCTCGACGAGAGCACACCCGGCCGGTCCTGACCGGCTGCCGCGGGCGCCGGCTCCCGCATGGCCCGCTGGACAGCCGTCTCGTACGTACGGATCTCCCGAGTCAGCACCAGCATCAGGTTCACCAAGAAGGCATCCCGCGCCGCAGGCCCCGCGGCCTGCGCCAGCTGGCTGATCTGACGCCGCGCGGCCGGTGCGTCGCCCAGGACCGCCCAGAGCGTCGCCAGGTCGTAGCCCGGCAGATACCAGCCCGCGTGTTCCCAGTCCACCAGCACCGGACCCGTGGGCGACAGCAGGATGTTGGAGAGCAGCGCGTCTCCGTGACAGAACTGCCCCATGCCCTGACGGCCGCCCGCATGCGCCAGACCGTGCAGCAGCTTCTGCAGATCGCCCAGATCACGGTCGGTGAACAGCCCCAGCTCGTGGTAGCGGGCCATTCGCGAGGCGTAGTCCAGCGGCGCGTCGAAGAGCCCCGGAGCCGGCCGCCAGGCATTGACCCGGCTGATCGCGCCGAGCGCGGCCCGCACATCCGCACGGGGTGGCGCCTCCGACGGGTGCCGGGTCAGCGCAGCAACCCGGCCGGGCATCCGTTCGATCACCAGAGTGCAGTTCTCCGGGTCGGCCGCGATGAGCCGGGGCACCCGCACCGGCGGGCGGTGCCGGACGAACGCACGATATGCGGCTATTTCGTGACGGAACCGCTCCGACCATGCGGGGGAGTGGTCCAGTAAACACTTGGCGACCGCAGTCGTGCGACCGGTGGAGCCGACCAGGAGCACCGAACGGCCGCTGCGGCGCAGCACCTGGACCGGATTGAACTCCGGGCAGATCCGGTGCACCGAGGCGATCACCATCCTCAGCTGAGCGCCCTGCGGGCCGGACAGGTCCAGCCGCCCGCTCAGGGGAGGGCCGCCCAGTCCCGTCGGCCGCCGCGGCCGAACCGTGCCGGGTGCCGACGGAGCGGCATGCGGTGCGAGGTACGGCCCGCCGCCCGCACCCAGGGGGCGGAGCGGCCGGGGCGGGGCGGTCACGGAGGACGATGCTGTGTACATGGGCGAGACAGATCCCTTCGTGCGCCGACAAGTTGCGTGCACCGCCCCGGCCGGCGGCCGTTCGGCACCCTGGGGAGTACCTAGGGCTGCCGGGCGGGGTGGCGCTTTCCTACCTGACATCGGACCGCGGGTAGCAGACCATCTGGCGCACCCTGGCGAACCCTGGCGAATAGTCGCAACGCATCTGACAGGGGGTTACTGTCAACACAGCCGAGAACCTGGGGGCTTGAAGTGACTGGAGAACCCAACACCCGCCTGTCCGACCTGTTCGGCCTTGCCGGCTGGTCCAAGGGCGAACTCGCGAGAATGGTGAACCGGCAGGCGGCGGCCATGGGCCATCCGCAGCTGGCCACCGACACATCGCGGGTGAGGCGTTGGATCGATATGGGGGAGTCCCCCCGCGATCCCGTGCCCAAAGTGCTGGCTGCCCTGTTCACCGAGCGGCTCGGTCGTGTCGTGACCATCGAGGACCTCGGGTTCGGCCGACGCGGGCGTGTGGGGAAACAGCGGGAGGTCGGGGAGCAGCAAAATCCCGACGGACTGCCGTGGGCGCCCGAGCGGACGGCAGCGGTCCTCACCGAATTCACGGGAATGGACCTCATGCTCAACCGACGCGGCTTGGTGAGCGCGGGCGCCGCGCTCGCCGCAGGATCGACCATCACCGGCCCCATGCACGAATGGCTGCACACCGAGCCTGTGCTGGCAGCCGATGCTCCAAGGATCGACGACCCTCTGTACGCGGACCCGGCCGGTTTCGACCGGTACGAGGCCGCGCCCATCGGGTCGGAGGAGATCGAGGCGCTGGAACGGTCCGTCGAGGTGTTCCGCGCCTGGGACGCGTCCCGGGGCGGCGGACTCCAGCGCAAGGCCGTGGTGGGCCAGCTCAACGAGGTGGGCGGCATGCTCGCCTTCCGCCACCCCGAACATCTGCAGCGCCGTCTCTGGGGCGTCGCGGCCAATCTCGCCGTACTCGCGGGATGGATGTCCCACGACATCGGTCTCGAACCGACCGCCCAGAAGTACTTCGTCATCGCCGCCCACGCGGCGCGCGAGGGCGGCGACCGCCCGCGCGCGGGCGAGGCGCTCTCCAGGGCGGCCCGTCAGATGGTCCACCTGGGCCGTCCCGACGACGCCCTGGACCTGATGAAGCTCGCCAAGTCCGGCTCCGGAGACATGGTGCTGCCGCGAACCCAGGCCATGCTGCACACCATCGAGGCCTGGGCGCAGGCGTCCATGGGCCGGGGCAAGGCCATGCGCCGGACCCTCGGCGAGGCCGAGGAGCTCTTCGTATCGGACAAGAGTGATGTGCCGCCGCCCAGTTGGATGCAACTGTTCGACGAGGCGGATCTGCACGGAATGCAGGCCCTGGCGTTCCGCACGCTCGCCGAACACGATCCGTCGGTGGCGATCGTGGCTCAGCGCCACGCCAAGCAGGCACTGGAGCTTCGGGCCAACGGGCGCCAGCGGTCCAAGATCTTCGACTACATCTCACTCGCCTCGGCGTGCTTCATCGCCGACGATCCCGAGCAGGCCGACCGCTATGCGCGCCTCGCCCTGGTGACGATGGGGGAGACCTCCTCGCACCGCACCTGGGACCGGCTGCGCGAGATGTACCGGCTGACGGGCCGGTTCGCGGGCTACGCGAAGATCGAGGACCTGCGCGAGGAGATCAAGCTCGCCCTGCCGCAGAGCTCCATCATCAAGCGGCCAAGGCGCTCGTCGGAGATCTGACATGCGGGCGCTGCAGTGAGGACACCCCGACCACCAACTGTCCGACCGACCACCGTCCGGCCACCGGCTGTCCGAGCACCGCAGGCGTAGGCGGTTCGCCCTCCTGCGTACCGCGCCGTGTTTGGCGTCCCGCGTGTTCGTGTCTCCGCGCGCGTCCCCGTGCCCTACGCCCCGATGCGGGCGATCAGCACGCACGCGTCGTCCAGGCGCTCGGTGCCACCGAACTCCGCGACGACCGTCCGTACGCACTCCTGTGCCGTACGGGCCTGCGCGAAGTGCGGTGCGAGGGCAAGCAGCGCGTCCGGGCCCGCACCCCGGTCGCTGTGACGGTTCAGCCCGTCGGTGTGCAGTATCAGCACATCACCGGGCAGCAGGTGTACTTCGTCCTGCTCGTACGCGATCCCGGCAGCCGCGCCGAGCAGGACGCCGTCCGGTGGCGGCAGCGGGCGTCCCTCTCCGTTGCGGAACAGCAGCGGTGCGGGGTGCCCCGCCTGTGACCAGGCGAGGGTGCCGGTGGCCGGATCGAAACGGCAGCACACCGCACTGCCGAGAGCGGGCTGGACGGAGGATTCCAGTAACTGATTGAGATGCCCCATGAGCGCCCCGGGCTCGATGCCGGCCACGGCCATCCCGCGCAGCGCGCCCAGCAGCATCGCCATGGCCGAGGTGGCCTGGATGCCGTGGCCGGTCAGATCGCCGACTGTGAGGACGGTCCTGCCGTCCGGCAGTTCCAGGGCGTCGTACCAGTCACCGCCGACCAGGGCGCTCGACTCCGACGGAAGGTAGTGGGCCGCGATGTCCAGCGCGCCCGCTCCCCGCGAAGGAAGCCGTAGCGAGCCCCGCCACGGGGGAAGCACGGCCTTGTGAAGCTCGACCGCCATCCTGTGCTCGGTCCGCGCCATGTGCTGCCGGCGCCGTAGCGAGTCATGGGTCGTGTGCACCACTTGCTGGCTGCGCCGCAGTTCGCTGACATCACGCAGAACCGCCCACATGGAGGCCGTGCACCCGTCCGCGTCGAGGACGGGCTCGCCCATCATGTGGAGCGTGCGCATCCGGCCGTCGGTCCGCAGGATGCGGAATTCGCCGTCTATCGGCTTTCCGTCGACCAGACAGTCGGTAACCAGCGCGGTGAGCAGAGGCTGGTCCTCGGAAAGAAGCATGGACGGGAGGTCGTCCAGCGAGAGAGGTCCCGCATCGGGGGACCTGCCGAAGATCTGGAACAACTCCTCGGACCAGGTGACCTCGTCGGTCAGCAGATTCCACTCGGCGCTGCCCACCCGGCCGATCAGCGAACCGGGCCGCGGCTCGTCGAAGGTCGCCTCCGCGGCGTCCTGCGTCCAAGTCTCCGTGGGCTGTTCCGAGGCCTCTGGCGCAAGGCCTTCCCTGAGCTGTCCCAGCTGCGTGCCGAGATCGTCGAGGTGGTGGACCGCCAGATCACAGAGTGCGCGCTGCCAGCGCATCTCATGGTCTTCCTCGTCGATCAGCACCGCGTCCCGCCGCACGGCATCCACGTCGCCACGCAACCGACGGGTCCGGTTGATCAACGCATCGACGGCATCGCGTTCGGGTGGCTGTGGGGCGGGGCGGTCCGCGGACAGATGGGACGGCATCTCGTACTCCGATACAGGCGCGGCACGACCAGGTCTGAAAGGTGGACCGTAGACGACTGTCGCACAGGCCGCGGGACCCCGTAAGGGATTTGGCAACACTCGATGGGTTGTTGCTTCTGGCATATGTCATAGGCTGTGCCGCGCGTTGCCCCGTCGAACATCCGTCCTGTAGACGGAAGTTGACGCAAGTCATCCGGCGCGCGCAGATGGTTGTGCGCCTGCGCTCGCCGTTCCCCGGGCGGCGCGCCCGGCCGGAACGGGGCATATGCGAGGGGGCTCGCCATGGCGGGGTCTCGAAGCGAATTGTGGGCGGGAATGCGGCTGGGCCCTCTCGCGTTGCAACACCAGAACGAAAACGATACCCATTCCCATAAGAGGGCAAGTGGGATCGACGCAAGAGAGTGGAGGCGTCCATGGCGCGCAGTGAGACCCGCCCCGTCGTGACGCTCCGGTCGACGGCCGGAACGGGGCAGAGCTATGTGACGCGCAAGAACCGCCGGAACGATCCCGACCGGCTGGTCCTGCGCAAGTACGACCCCGTCGTGGGGCAGCACGTCCTCTTCCGTGAGGAGCGCTGACCGCCGCACCCGCGTCGGGTTCCTGATCCCATCCACCTCCCTGCAGTGGCAAGGAAGGAATGCGCATGAAGTCCCGTATTCACCCTGTCTCCCGTCCGGTGGTCTTCCGTGACCGCGCGGCGGGGGTTGCCTTCCTGACCCGTTCGACCGCGGACGCGGATGAGCGGGTGGCGTGGGAGGACGGCCGGAGCTATCCCGTCATCGACGTGGAGACCTCGTCGGCGAGTCACCCGTTCTACACCGGGACCAAGCAGGTGCTGGACGCGGCCGGTCGTATCGAAAGGTTCAATCGCCGCTACGGCGGCCAGGCGGCCGGCAGCTGATCCGCACCAGGAAGACCCGATTCCGTGCCGTGCATCACAGTCCGGGGTGCGGATGCTCGGGAACGGGGCGCGATGGTTTATCGTTCACCTATGTGTGGATGTCGCACATCGTGCCCACATATGAGCCGCCCCGGCTGGATTCCCCCGATCCGGCCGGGGCTTCCCTTTACCCCGTGGTGGGCGCGGTCGAGCCCCGGGAGCGTCTCCTGGGCACCGACTCGATCAACAGCGCACCCACTGCGGGCGCCACGGCCACCGTAGCTGCGGCACCCGGCCAGAACCGTACGGCCAGCGCGGTCACTGCCGCCCCTGCCACGACCGCGATCAGTCGGCCGGCCACCCAGCCGTCCCCCTGGTTGCGCGACCGCAACGTCACGCGGCTGACGAGAGACGTGAGCGTGCCTGTGAAGTAATTGGTGGGCGTCGCACGGATACGGCCCTGAATCCCCATGGCCACGGCAATGAGCACCAGCAGTTCCAGCCGTTCCCCGTCGGAGGTGATCAGGTCCAGAGCCCACAGCACAGCCGCCGCGGCCAGCAGTGCCACCTCGATCAGCAGCATCACCGGCAGAGGCCACCGCAGCCGCTCGCTCATCCACGCACCGCACATGACCCCGAAGCCGTACGAAACGAGTGCGGTGATCACACGCAGGGCCACGCCGTGCTCCCCGACACCGGCGGCGGAAGCGCCCAGCAGCACCAGATTCCCGGTCATCACTCCGGCGAAGACCTGACCGACACAGATGAAGACGAACGCGTCCGCGGCCCCGGAAGCGGCTGACAGAAGCAGCAGGGCCCATTCGCTCCGTGGATCGCGTCCGGTGAGGAGGGTAGGAGTAGACACGCCTGCATTCTCGGCTCAGCCCCTGCGAAGGCGCCGACTCGCAGCCGGTACGGCGCGGCGAGCCGGCGCAGTCCGAGCACCGGCACCGCGCCGTCGTGCACGGTGACATGACCTTAGAGTTCTGCATTGTGAACAGACATATAGCCTTTGAGCGACTGCACAACTTCCGTGACGTGGGCGGATATCGGGGGGACGGCGGCCGCCCGGTCCGCTGGGGGAGGCTCTACCGATCCGACTCGCTGGGCAAGCTCCGGGGCGAGGACTGGGACCGTTTCCTGACCCTCGGCGTCCGCACGGTCATCGACCTGCGTTACGACTGGGAGATCGCAGCCAAGGGGCGAGTGCCCGACACACCGGGACTGCGCTACCACCACCTCAGCATTGAGCACCGGCCCTACGACCAGGCGGCACTGGGCCCGGATGTGGAGACCGGACGCTTCCTGGCGGACCGGTACGCGGAGGTCGCCCACGACGGAGTTGCCGAGCTCCGCCGCGCCCTGGACGTGCTCGCGGCCGAGGACAGCGGACCCGTCGTCTTCCACTGCGCATCGGGCAAGGACCGCACCGGGCTGCTTGCCGCACTTGTTCTGTCCCTGCTCGGTGTGGCCGAGGATGACATCGTCGCCGACTTCACCCTCACCGAGCTCGCCACCGAACGGCTCCTGGCGGACTGGCGGGCGGACCACGCCGACCAGGATCCGCTCTGGCCCGGTTACGGCAAGGCGCCCTCTGACGTCATGCGGTTGTTCCTGGCGGATCTCGCCGCGACCCACGGCTCCGTCCGCGACTACACCGCCGACCTCCTGGGTGCTGACGAGAAATTGGTGGCTGCGCTGCGCAGAAACCTCCTCGAACCAGCCGGGGAAGGCTGACCGGCCGCACGCGGCACGACTGCCGGGAGCGCCTGAGCGGGCGCGTGCGGGTCCGCGGAGATGATTCTCGCGTGGTCTGCTCACGGGCCTGCTCGCATCTCTGCTTGCGAACGGGGCAGCCGGCCCAGGTCCTGAGCTTCCCTCCGCAGGAACTCCTGGATCTGGTCCGGGACACCAGATCGGCCCGTGGCCGATTGCAGGGCCTCCTCCGGCCCGACGTGGGTGACGCCGTATGCGCCGACGGCGTACGGATCACTCGCCGACGAGCGGGACGGGGAAGGGGCTGTTCGTTCTGTTCCTGGTCCTCGGACTGTTCCTGGTCCTCGGAGTGGCCGTCGGTATCACCACATCAACCACCGCCACTTGGTCGACGGAGCCCGCAGACGGCATAGGAAAACCCTGTCCCGATCCGGCACGCACGAGGCAAGATCATGGGATGACATGGACAGCACCTGATGTGAAACGCACACCCGGTTCACTCGTGGCCGGTGAGCGGGAGATGCTCACGGGCTATCTCGCCTGGTTCCGCAACACACTGTTGCACAAGTGCGCCGGCCTGAACGGGGCGCAGCTCGCCGAACAGACGGTATCGCCGTCGAATCTCACACTTCTCGGACTGATCCGCCACATGGCGAAGGTCGAACGCGTCTGGTTCCGGCAGCGGTTCGCCGGCCAGATGCTCGACCCCATGTACGACCCCGAGAAGGGCAAGGACGCGGACTTCGAGGACCTGGACCCGGCCCGCGCCGCCGAGGACTACGCGCGCCTCGTCGAGGAATGCCGGCTGGCGGACGAGATCGTTGCCGATGCCTCGTTGGACGACACCTTCTCCCATGCCGACGAGGTGTACTCACTGCGCATGGTCCACGTCCACATGATCTCGGAGTACGCGCGCCACATCGGCCACGCCGACCTGTTGCGCGAACGGATCGACGGTGTGACCGGGTGGTGATGCGCCACTGAGAGAGGCTCGGCCCGGTAGCTGCTCAGCTGCCGGGACATTCCGGCCCGGGGTTGGCGGTGCACGGTCCCGGTGCCGGGTCGAACAGCGCGATGTCCGCAGCGAGGGCGGCGAAACGATCCGTGCCGAATCCGGCCGCCGCCACGCGACGAGGTCCTGCAGGGAGCGGCCGTAGCGGTCGAGGGCGGGGACCACCAGGGTGTCGCCGGCCGCGAGGAAGGCGTGGCACGCCTTCAGCTCGGGCCGCAGGTCGTTCTTCCCGACTTCTTGTCGGCGAAGATCCGGCGGCAGCCGACCGCGTTGAGGGCGTCGAGCTGGCGGTCGAGCTTCTGTCCTCCGGTGGACACCCAGGCGTAGCCGATGCGGATCTCGGTGCGGACGGCGGGTTCGGCGACCAGAGGTTCGAACTGGGTGTCTTCAAGTGGCTTACTCACGCCCGGACCCCTGTCAGAATTCGGTGGTCGCGGGTTGTTGATCCGCCTGGGTTTCTGAAGGAGTTTTTGAAGGCCCAGGGGCCCTTCGGGCGATCTGCCCGGCGATCTGCCCGGCAATCTTCAACAAACGATGGTTTATTGAAGATCTTGATCGCTTGGCCTGCGACGGCGGGCCTCCGGCACCGGACATCACGAGCCGGTGGCACGGGTGAAGCGGGCAGCCCACTCCCGGACGAAGTCGACGAACTCGGGAGGGCCGAGCACCTCGAACTCCGCACCCACATTGCCCAGTGCCTGAGTCGGCCAGTCCAGGGTCTGCGAGGTCATCCGTACCCGGCACCGCTGCTCGTCCACCTCCTCGACCGTCGCCCACGGGCCGACGCGCGCGCGAACAGCCGCTGCGGGGGCATGCACAAGCGCTTCGACGGTGTGCGGAACGGGGACGCCGCCGCTCCCCGCACGGACGAAGGCCGAGGCGTCGTCGGCAGGTAGCTCGCGCGGGCGAAACCGCTCTCCGGTCCCGCGCGGACCGTCGAGACGGTCGAGGCGGAAGCTGCGCCAGTCCTGCCGGGTCAGGTCGTAGGCGACCAGGTACCAGCGGTACCCGAGCGAGACCAGCCCGTGGGGCTCGACATGGCGGGCGCTGCGCTCACCGCCGCGGGCGGTGTAGGAGAAGCGAAGTCGTTCCTCGTCCCGGCACGCCTGTGCGATGGCGGTCAGCAGACCGGCCTCGACGGTCTGCCCACCGCCCTCGACCGAGGGCACGGTCACCACTCGCAGGGCGTCGACCCGTCGGCGCAGTCGCGCCGGCATGACCTGCACGACCTTGGTGAACGCGCGGATCGAGGACTCCTCGATTCCGGTAACCGCGCCCTGGGCGGCCGCACGCAACCCGATGGCGAGCGCGACCGCCTCCTCGTCGTCGAGCACCAACGGCGGCAGGGCGGCGCCTGCCGTGAGCTGGTAGCCGCCATCGACGCCGCGACTGGCCTCGACCGGGTAGCCCAACTCGCGCAGCCGGTCGACGTCGCGCCGCAGGGTGCGCACGGAAACACCGAGCCTGTCGGCCAGCTCGCCGCCGGGCCAGTGCCGGTGGGTCTGGAGCAGGGACAGCAGCCGCAGAGTCCGTGAACTTGTGTTCGCCATGCCCTCCAGGATGGCGGCAATTGAGGTCGGAAAGTGACCGCTATGGCTCATAGCGTGGGTCTCACGAGAACGGCACGGGCCCAGGCCGGGTGCGCCGACTGATCGAAACGAGGAGAACCATGACCGACAGCACGATGTCGACGACCCCCGACACGATGTGGGAGGTGCGACTGGCCAAACACCTGAAGGGCGACCTCGGGACCGACACCTTTGACCTCATACAGGTGCCGACACCCGAGCCGGCCACGGGAGAGGTACTGGTCCGCACGGACTACCTGGGTCTGTCGGTGGCGTACCTGGAGATGCTGCGGGCTGACTCCCGTCTGCCGATCCCGCCGTGGGAGGTCGGCCAGCGCATCGGCGGCGGCGCGGTGGGCACGGTCGTGCGGTCCATCAGTGCGGACCTGGCCGTCGGCGACCGGGTATGCACCATGGCCGGCTGGTGCGAGTACTCGGCCGGGCCTGCCGACCAGTACCTCAAGGTGGACCCCGACCTGTTCCCGAGCCCGGTGCACTACCTCAGCCAGGGGCCCACCGCCTACTACGGGATGTCCGAGATCGCCAAGGCCGGTGCCAGCGATGTCGTCTTCGTCTCCGGCGCGGCGGGCGGCGTCGGGTCGCTGGCCGGACAGATCGCCAAGTGCCGGGGCGCCGCGAAGGTGATCGGTAGCGCGGGTAGCCAGGCGAAGATCGACTACCTGGTTGACGAGCTCGGCTTCGACGCGGCGTTCGACTACCACGACGGCCCCGTCCTCGATCATCTTCGGGACCTGGCGCCCGAGGGCATTACCGTGTTCTTCGACAACGTCGGCGGAGAGCAGTTCGACGCGGCGGTCGAGGCGGCGGCGCCGGGGGCCCGCTTCGCGCTGTGCGGCGCGCTGGCCACTCAGATCGGCGACCACGAGGACCGGTTCCCCGAGCCGGATCTCGCTGCGGCGGCCGCCAAGGGGATCGAGGTTCTGCCGTTCTCCACCTATCACACCCCGGAGCAGGTCGCGGCGTGGACCGAGCGCTTCAGTACGTGGTTGAGCGAGGACCGCTTCGTGTTCCCCCACACGATCGTGGAAGGCGGCCTCTCGGCAGCTCCCCAGGCGCTCGCCTCCCTGCTGAAGGGCAGCTACAAGGGCAACGTCTCCGTCAGGGTCGCCGGCTGAGGACCGAAGCACGCCGCCCGTCACACACGGACGGGCGACGCGCTCCCGGTGACGTCCCCACCATCCAAGGAGAACCGGCACCACATGACCGACGCCTCCGTGCTGTCCACCCGCACCCTGAACCGGACACTGCTCCAGCGACAGTTCCTGGCCGCCCGAACCTCCCGCCCGGTACTTGACGTCGTCGAACACCTGGTCGCTCTGCAGGGGCAGGAGCCCAACTGGCCTTACGTGGGGCTGTGGACCCGGCTGGCCGACTTCCGGCATGACGACCTGATGGCACTGCTCCGCGACGGGCGCGTGGTGCGCTCCACAGCCCTACGCAGCACCCAGCACCTGACCAGCAGCAACGACTTCCGCTGGCTGCGGCCCGTCGTCCAGACCGTCCTGGACCGCACCGCCCGGGCGCAGTACTTCGCCGCGCAGACCGCCGGGTTGGACATTGCCGAGCTCACCGACGCCGGTCGGGAGCTGATGGCTGGCCAAACCCTGCCTCGGCGGAAGCTCGCCCTGTCGCTCGCCGAGCGCTTCCCGGGCCGCGACGGCCGCGTGCTCGCGGGGGCGGTGGAGCTGCGGGTACCGATGGTGCACGCCCCGGCCACCGGCGCCTGGGGCGCCTGGGGCAACCGCCCCAACATCGCCATCACCCTCGCGGAGCACTGGATCGGCCGACCGATGGCAGCGCCACGAGTCGAGACGATGATCCGCCGCTACCTGGCGGCGTTCGGCCCGGCTGGCGTCATGGACATCCAGACATGGTCGGGGCTGACCCGCCTGCGTGAGACTCTCGACGGGCTGCGGTCACAGCTGCGCGTCTTCCACGACGAGCGGGGCACTGAGCTCTTCGACCTGCCCGACGCGCCGCTCGCCGACCCGGACCTGCCCGTCCCCGTGCGATTTCTGCCCGCCTTCGACAACCTCCTCCTCGGGCACACGGACCGCGCCCGAGTGATCAGCGAGGCAGACCGCAAGCTGGTGATGCCGGGTCAGGCCATGGTGCGGCCCACCTTCCTCGTTGACGGCTTCGTCCACGGCACATGGTCGGTGAAGGGCTCCGTACTGCTCATCTCCCCCTTCCGGCCGCTGTCGCAAGCGGACACACAGGCAGTACTGGACGAGGCCGAGCGGCTTCTCGCCTTCGTCGCACCTGATGCGATCAAGCGGGGGGTCACGTTGACCTGAGAACGACGGGACGTTTCCCCCGCATGCGGCGGCCGCCTCGTCCTCGCCGAGCACGCTGAAGTCCATGTCCAGGTGGGCGTCGTAGTCGTCCGGGGTGATGCCGAGCTCGTGGGTGGAGTGCTCGCCGAACCGTTCGATGTGCTCGGTCAGGTAGGGGGAGATCTGGGCCAGGTCCAGCGGGTCGACGACCGGGCCCTCGGCCTGCAGTTCGCGGACGACGTCGGCGATGTCCCGGGTGTTGTGGAAAATCACCAGGTTGGCCAGCAGCGAGGTGAACTTCACGTCCTTCTCCTGCTCGACCGGGTTGTTCGCCGCCAGCGTGCCCCGCTGCCCGAAGCGGACCCAGTCCGAGAAGCCGGTGAACGCCTCGACCTTGTTGGTCGCGGCCGTCACCCGGCTGCGGAGCGGCGCATCCGAGAGGTAGCGCAGCGGCTGGACGGTGCGGATCACCCGCCCGACCTCGCAGAAGGCGGTGTAGGTGGCGTTGCGGCGCGAGCCGGAGCGAAGCCGCTTGAGTAGCCGACCGAGCCCTTCAGCCCGCCAGTTGCACTCGGGCTCGCCCCCCAGCACGTACAGCTCGGGCAGATTGACGACGATCGCCGCCTGGCGCTGCGCGCGATAACCACCACTGTCTCTTCGCCGGCGCTCGGATTTTTCTCCCTGTGCGGAACGAACGGCGGCACGAAGACGCAGTCACCGGGCGAGGTGCGGATCCGGGCCTCCTCGGGCCCATCGCTCGATTCATCGAGGAACACGAACTCCGGGCTGGCCCTTCACCACATGGATCGCCGACTCGGAGGCGCGGTGATGATGGTTGGACGAGGCGGTCTGCGCCACGCAGTCGTCGGCTGGATCGGGGTGGAAGTCGTTGCGGCCGGTGGATGCGGCTCGGCCGGGCGGGGAAGTTGCGTGGGTGGCCGTGGCGTTCCTGCTCGTGGGGCGGGCAGGGTGTGCGCCGCTGCGCATGTTCTGGCGGAGTGGCAACGCCGGGCGCCGTGATTCCGGCACAGCGAGGCCGGAGAGTGCGCCGTCCACCCACGTAACGATGGGCAAGCGGTGGGATCGGAACAGCCTGGTACCGGCTAGCTAGGCACTGTCGCCCTCCGCCGCAACAGCCTGTCGTCGGCGCAGGAGAGCGGCGATCCGGAGGCACCAGTCCCTGTTCTCCTCCTCGAAGGCGAGGCCCCGCAGACAGGTCAGATACGGTCCGATTCGCTCGCCCCTGAGCAGAAACTCGTCCTCGTCCATCTCGCCACGCAGTTGCCGCAGCAGGTTGCCGAAGAGCTCGACCTTGGCGGAGGCGGCGGCCGCCCGTTCGTCCAGCTGATCGATGACCGGACCGCTTCCGATGTGATCGGCGGCCTGGACCTTGACGACCAGGTCATCGCGGATGAACCCCGGCTTCGCACTGGCCGCGGCGAATTGCTCCAGCTCGGCCATCCCGGCGTTGGTGACGTGGAACAGCCGCTTGTTGGGCCGGGTCTCCTGCAACACCTGTCGGCCTGCCACCAGCCCGTCCTTCTCCAGCTTGGCCAGTTCGGCGTACAGCTGCTGAGGCAGCGCGTGCCAGAAGTTCGCCACGCCGACGTCGAACGCCTTGGCCAGCTGATACCCGCTGTACTCCCCGTCCAGCAGTGCCGCCAGCACCGCATGCCGCAAGGCCATGGACCCGACCCCCTTCCCTTTCGCTGCCTGTTCCTTCATGGTACTCATGAAAGTGAGTAGTCAGATTCTTGAGTATGGAGGCTGATGATGTCTGCCGGGACCGCGGACCGTTTCCGCGCCGCTGTCGAAAAGCGCGATCTCGCCGCACTGGACGGCCTGTTCACCGAGGACGTTCGCCTCTACAGCCCGGTGAAGTTCACTCCGTTCGAGGGGCGGCCCATGGTGCTCGGGCTGTTCGGGGTCCTGCTGCGTACGTTCGAGGAACTCCGCTACATCGGCCACTTGGACGGGTCGGCCGAGACCAGCACGGACGGGGCGCAGGCCCCGTCCGAGATTTTGCTGTTCCGGGCGAATGTGAACGGCAAGCAGATCCATGGCATCGACCTGCTGCAGTTCGACGAGACGGGCCTGATCAAGGAGTTCACGGTGATGGTCCGCCCGCAGTCCGCGGTGCAGGTCCTGGGCGCGGCGGTCCTGGAGGGTCTGGTCACGGACGGCCTCGTCCCGGCTCCGGACGCCGGCTGAATCGCGCCACGACGGTGGGAAGGGGCACTCATGTGATCTTGGTCTGAACCCCGAGCGTATGGCCAGTTGGACCTGGTGAGGGCTGACTGAAAGTCGCTTGTGTCGTCAACTCTTGCCGGATTCTGCGCCGTTGGTGTGGACGCGTCGGTGGGTATGGTCCAGTCCAAGTGCAAGGCCGCCTTCCGAAGCCTGCAACATCAGGGCATACGTGGTGATGGATCTCGCCGGCACGCGAAGAAGGCAGCCGCAGCCATCGGTGCCTCACTCGCACCCGTACTGGCCCTGAGCCTTCCGGCCGGTTCCGCCGGCGCCCACGGATACATCTCGTCACCTCCGAGCCGCCAGGCTCAGTGCGCCGCCGGGACGGTGAGCTGCGGAGACATCAAGTACGAGCCGCAGAGCGTGGAAGGTCCCAAAGGGCTGACCAACTGCAGCGGTGGCAACAGCCGGGTTGCTGAACTCGACGACGGCTCCAAGGGGTGGAAGGTCAGCCCCGTGAGCCGGACCACGTCCTTCCAGTGGGTCTGACAGCCTGGCGCGCCACATGCACATGGCAGTATTTCGCAGGCGGGCAGAAGATCGCCGAATTCAACAACAATGGTGCGCAGCCCGGTGCCACCGTCACCCATCAGGTGAGTTTCGGCGGCCTGACGGGCAAGCAGAAGATCCTCGCGGTCTGGAACATCGTGGACACCGCCAACGCTTTCTACGCCTGCATCGATGTGAACGTCGGCTGACCGACGGGCCCGGCCCGGGCCCGTCTCCGGGGGGCTGGCGTCGGACGCCCCATTTCCCGCTGGGAAGCCCTCTCCTGAAATCTCTGCCGTGCCGAAGACCGAGCGGTGTACCACGACTGGGACGACCCGTTCGCGCGACCGGAAGACGTCGTCGCGCTGGCGGCGGAACTCACCGATTCCGGGGCCGACTGGCAGTTCCACGCGTTCGGCCGGACCGTGCACTCCTTCATGGCCAGCAGGGTGCCGCCAGTGATAGCCACCGCAGCGGTGCCGAACGCCGCGGCGAGGACCGGGGCGGACAGCTGGCCAACGGGGATCGACGCGAACGACCCGAACTCCATGACGTGCGGGCTGCCGGCTGTGCCCGGCGTCGTCGAGGACCCGGTGCTCACTATGCGGGTCTGACGCAGCCGGCTGCGCGTGCAGCGTGGTCTTGGTTCGTTGATCTGGCGCAGTGTCTGCGCGGATCACAGCTGGGCCTGGGTGTCGTCGTGCCCCAGGACGGTGAGCACGATCGGCGGTACATCCGGGTGGCCCGGCGCGTTCCGGGGTCCGTCGGCGACCTCGGCGTAGAGATTCCGGTCTTCACGCGGACCCTCTGCACGGCCGTGATGTGGTGCCCGATGGCCGCGCGCCCGGGCGGCCGGCCATTCTCACCGTCCACGGGCTCAAGGGCCTCGCGGTAACGCGAAGGCCGAGCAGGCTCTGCCGGGCTGCGCCCAGGACGTACTGGACCGGCCGGTCCCCTGCCGCCTGGCTGTCGGCGGCGCTTCGGTGCAGTCTTACCTTCGTCGGTGGTCCGGCCGTGAGCGTAAGAGCGGCGCTCGCCGCCCCGTTCGGCCGTGGCCTGGTAGGCCGTGCCTGTCCGCGTCGCGATGTCGTCCTCGACTGCCTGGGCCCTGGAATGTGTCGAACCAGCTCAGTGCGTTGTCCGGGGCGTCGATTGCGGGGACTGGCTGGATGGGCGGGCTGATCCTGTCCAGGACCTCCAGGAGGGGATGGCGCCGCTTGGTGTAGGGGAAGTGCTCCGGTTCGTGGATTCTCGGGCTTGTACTCACAAGGACCGGTCGCCTGGCGACGGGTCCTTGTGAGTACCCGTCGCGAGGCGACGGCATCGCCGGCGTCGGTGGGGCAGGTCCGCTGCTTGCTGGGTGAGCCTGCTTACTGGCTGCGCTGCAGGCAGGAGCGAGCCTGCTGTGCCGTGGCCGGGCCGCAAGGCGCCCCTCCGCCTCGACCGGCTGCGTGCCGGGGTCGGTGACGGCTCTACGGACGGTCGCTGCAGGTCAGGGCAGGCGGGACCATGTATGACGGGCATTCAGGACGACGGAATGCACCTCCGGCCCGGGCCGTGTCAACAAAGACACGCTGCCACCAAGGGTGAGCGAACGTCAGAAAGTCGCCCGGACGGGCTAACGGCACATCAACTAGCCAATATATAGGAGCAATTGAGGGTTCATCAGATTAAATGGAAATAGCATATGGGTGTCTCGTGTACCCCGATTGGCGCCCCGAGCGCCAACCCTTCAACGTGTCCGATATGACAGTTATCAGGGCCGTTAGTACGTTCAATCACGGGCCAGCTGCTCAGCCGGCCTCTCTGAGACAGGAGAAGTGACATGGTTACGCGTTCCACTGTCGTTACCGCCGCTCTCGCGGCCGCCGCGGCCCTGGCCGCCACCGGCATCACCTACGCCTCGGCCGCCTCCTCCGAGCCGGCCCAGGCAGCCCCGGTAGTCCAGCAGGCCGCCGCCCCTGTGTCGGCCCTCGACGGCGGCGACTCCGGCAAGGGCAATGAGGGCAAGGGCAACGAGGGCAAGGGTGGTGGCTACGAGAACAAGGGTGGTGGCTACGAGAACAAGGGTCACCGGGAACACTTCGAGGGCCGGATCCAGATCAACGAGCGCACGTACTCCGCCGAAGGGGGCGGCTGCGTCACGGTGGTCAGCGGTCTCGGTTCCAAGACCCTCAACATCCGCAACGACAGCCGCCGGACCGTCGAGGTCTTCCGTGGCGCGACCTGCGACAACGGCGCCCCGCTGGCGACCGTCGGTCCCTGGAGCTCGAGCGATGGCGTCCACCCGGGTCGTGTCCGGGGCGGCGTGAAGGTCCACAACGGAGTCGTGGGCAGCTTCCGAGTGATCGAGCGCCACCACGGCGGCAAGGGCGGCGGCGACTTCGGCGACTTCGGCGACGACTACTGAGACCGGTGATCGAGCACCATCACGGTGGTCGGTAACCGGGCACCACTACAAAGGCAAGTGATCGATTCACTCGCCTGACGCAGAACCCCGGCCCGCCGGAATCGGGCCGGGGTTCCAGTCTGGATACTTCTGCCAGGCCATACTAGAGCCGGACGGCGAGGCGCTGCCAGCCCAGCCGGAACAGCCGCGCACCGTACACGGCCATCCCCTTCCGGCAGGACCCTGCGACCCGGGCGGCGCGACGTGGCACCGGCGCGGCAGACGCCGCCCACGTACCGGCCGCCCAGGAAACCGCCCAAGCGTCATGCTGAGGCCCCCGATCACCCCTTCCCGCCCCGCGGTCGAATGTGCACCGCACAGTGCCTTGTTGCCTCCCGGTGTCCGTGCCCCGGCGGCCAACACTCGAAGTGGGCACCGACGCTCAAACGGCTGGCCCGTCGGCAGTGTGAGTTCTCGGTCTACCGGCGCCAGCACGTATCACCTCGGGTAGGGCTTCGCCAGGTGGTGTCGTAGCGCAGACTCAGTGTGGACTTCTGACTCCTGCCGGCCCTTGATTCGGACTGGGAAGTCGAGCTGGAGGTGCCCGCCAGCCCCTCGCGCGAGTCAGTCCACGCCGACCCGTTCGTACTCCTGAAGCCGGAGTCGCGGGGCGTTGCAGTGGCCCTTCCCCTATGGGGAGCGAAAGTCCTGTCGGCAGTCGTGTTCTGTCTGGAGGCGGCCTCGCCGTCTCCTCCGGATCAGCAGCGAGTACATGGAGGGCAAACAGCTGCTGGTACCGGATGAGCCGGGCTGGCCGATGGCGGCGCCGACCGACGTGAAATGTCCGGGCGCCGTCTCCACGCAGCCTGCGACATCGCTCATGCCTGCGTTATTCGCCTCGCCAGATGTTGTCGAAGGCCGCCTCGTCGAGCGCTCGCCGTTGCCGTTGGAACTCCAGATCCCTCAACGCGTCATCAACGGCGGCGAGCACCGTCGTCACCGCGTCGTCGGCCACGCTCGGGGAGTCGCCAGTTGGCTTGTCACGGATTCCGACGGCCGCTGCAAGGGCGGCGAGTACGGGCTCATTCGATGTCCAGCGGTCAGCCGCCTCGCGGCGAGCGGGTGAATCGACCAACACCATCTGACCGGCTCGGGAGGGCATCCAGCGCGGGCGGCGTTGCCGAGTGAGCTGTCCATCCGCCTCAAGGGCATCCAGATAGGCCGTGGACAGGCCGCGGCCTCTGCGCCACAGCCAGTCTTCGAGCGACTCGTACGGTGCTTGTCGGACGAGCGACGACGCGGCCTCATCCAACAGGCGATCAGCCATGGCCGGCGGGTGGCTCGGTACTATCTGATCGCCGTCCAGCCTGACGGCCTGGGCGGTCAGGAGGTCGATCACCTCGGCTCCCGCGAGCGCGAGCGACAGATCGCCTCGCTCCAGAGTCCGACTGGCCGCCATGTCCATGGCGCTGATCAACAGGTCCCGCGGTGTGGTCATGAATGGCTCCGTGTCAGGGGCACCAGTAGCGTTGCGTCGCTGATGAGCAGCTGGTCCGGCGCCCGGCGTGACGCCGAGCGTCGAGGTCAGCTGTCGATGGCCACCGCGATCGCTGCGCGGATTTGCTGTGTGTAGCGAGCGGGCGTGAAGTTCGGCCGCCCCGACGTCGTCCACCAGCTTACGGAGCACGGACGGCAACTGCATCCCGCGCTGATGGCCCTGGCCCGCTGGGGGACCGCATATCCCGGCAGAGGTCGGGGTCGGCATGAGTCCCGATGCTCATGCGCTTGGCGATAGTCGCCCCGTACAGGGTGCGTGGAGACGGTGATACTGAGCTCCAGAGGCCGTGCCTGGAAGCGGGCCCGGGGGAAGGTCCCGCCGGACTCCATGAGGCCGACTCTGGTCATCCAAGCGGCAAGTTCCGTGCCACTGCCGACCGGCGAGAAGCCTTCGCCGGTCATGGACCGGACCCCTGAGCGGACTGGCACCTTCCTGGACGCTCACGGTGTCTCGCTGACCAGCGGAAACCGCAATGACATCGCCCAGCTGACGGGCCCATGCTCGCGAAGATCCCCCGATCCCGGGCCTCGTCGAGCGCCCACGAAGACGGCCCGACGCACTGCTCGGGGACCGTGGTTATGGCCATGCCAAGTACCGCCGCCCCGTCCGGGCACAGGGCCTCAAGCCCGTGATCGCCCGCCGCGGTATCCCACTCGGATCCGGACTCGGCGTCCACCGTTGGGTCGTCGAACGCACCATCGCCCCGGCTCCACGGCTTCCGCCGACTACGCATCCGATGGGAACGACACGACGAGATCCACGAAACCTTCCGCTGCCTGTCCACTCCGCCTCATCACCCACCGACACATCCAACGCCTTTGTCAGGCCCTTCTGCGCGCGCAATACTCGTCCGATGGCTACGCCCCCGCACTTCGCGTCGACACGTGACTACGTCTTGCGTCTTGAGGACCTCGGCTTCTGGCAGCCGTACATCGCCGAGATCTTGAAACGCCATGGTCTGACCGTCCCGGGCCAGGAGACGGTGGCCGGCACCGGCGGCACGTTTCCCACATACGTCCACGGCGATGTTGTGGTGAAGCTGCTCGGTCACCTGCCCTCGTGGCGCGGGGCCCACGTCGCTGAGCGCGCGGCGCAGAATCTGCTGGCCACCGACTCCGCCATCGCCGCACCCAGGCTGCTCGGCGAAGGCCGGCTGTTCGATGGTCCCGCCGCCTCGTGGCCCTATTTGATCACCACGCGGATGCCCGGGGCCTCTCTGGAGAGCACCACTGAGGTGACGACGGAACAACGGCTGGAGATCGCTGGGGAACTGGGACGTCAGGTCCGGCGGGTGCACGGTCTCAGCCCTTCAGGAGTCGTCAGCGACCTCCACCTGCCCGTGCTCGACGTGGCAGCGGCCTGCGCGCAGAGTTCGCTGCCGGCGCATCTGGTTGCGCAGGTCGAGGTCTATCTCAATGGACTCCAGCCTTTCGACCGCGTCGTCGTGCACGGTGACTTGACAGCACGTCATACATTCCTTGACGAAGGCCGATTCACCGGAATCATCGACTGGGGCGACACCATGGTGACCGACCGGCACTATGAACTCTGTCAGGTGCACCGCGATGTCTTCCGCTGCGACAAGACGTTGCTGAAGGCCTTCCTGGATGCCAGCGAGTGGCCGGTGGAGAAGGACTTCGCGCGCCAAGCGATGGGTCTCGCCCTGCATCGCCAGGCGCGCGGCGTCGCCCAGCATCACACTATGGACGTCTTTGAACCGGTAGCGGCGCTTCTTCCGCTGCAAGACATCGCGACGCTGGACGACTTGGCTGCGGAGCTCTTCGGAGTCTGACTCGATCGGTATCCTGCGCGGACCGGGCGGAGGGCAGCGGCGTTCTTGGCTCGGAGTTCGGTCGCCTCTTTCATGCGGTCCCTGTATGTCGCGGTGAGGGTCGGTTGTTACGACGCTTCGGGGATCGTACTGAGCAGGAGGTTACGGCCCGGTGGCTGAACAGACGGTTTCGCAGCGGCGGTACCGAAATCCTCGGCGGGCGAGGGCGGGAGGGCAGGCCATGGAGGCGGGCGGCCCGGTCAGTTTCACGTTGAGGACGAGGACGGAAGGCACTGGGGCGACCGAGATCCAGACGACGGCGTCCGTGAACATCTTCTGGATGCCGACCGTGAGCTTCGCGCGCTCGGCGTCGTCGAGCGTGGCGAGGGCCTTCTTCACCTTGGCGTCGTACGCGGCGTCCTTTAAGAGCGTCCGCCAGTAGGTCATGGATGTGGTGAAGTTGGCGGCACGACGGGCACGAATTTGATGATCACGGAGTTCTCTACGCTCTGTGACCATCGGGAGAGTTCGTGTCCGTCGTGCCTGCGTCCATCATCACTCCGATCCGTGAGGAGTTCCTCCGTCTGCTGCCCGCCCGGCCGGTCACGCACCCGCTGGGCTGCCACAACCCGCGGATCGAGGACGCGGTGGTCTTCGACCGGCTCGTTCTGGCATTGGTGTCGGGGATGGGCTACGAACGGGTCGCAGACGGGGCGTGTTCGGCCACGACGATCCGGCGCCGGCGAGACGAGTGGATCGCTGCCGGTGTCGCCGACCACCTGGTCCTCGCGGTGCTGCGGGCCTACGACCAGATGGTGGGCCTTGAGCTGGAGGACCTGGCCGCGGACGGCTGTATCACCAAGTCACCCGCGGGCGGCGAGTGCGCCGGTCGGTCCCCGGTGGACCGGGGCAAGCAGGGCCTCAAGCGGTCCCAGCTCACCGACAGCTACGGCATACCCGTGGTCACGGTGCCCGCCGGAGCGAACATCCGTGACCACGCGCTGCTGCCCCAAACCCTCGACGCCTTCGCCGAGTTGACCCAACAGCTCGGACATGTCCCGCAGCACCCGGCCCTGAGCCTGGACGCCGGCTACGACTACCAGCCCGTCTACCGCAACCTGGCCGAGCGTGACATCACACCCCGGATCACGAAGCGGGGCACGAAAACCCCGATCCACACCGACGGCCGCTGGGTCGTAGAGCGCACAAACTCGTGGATGAACAACTTCGGCAGACTCCGCCGCAACACCGAACGCCGCTGCGCCTGCACCGAGTTCTTCCTTCAGCTGGCCACCGCCATCATCACCGTCCGCAGCCTCATCCGCAGGGCCTGGTACACCCACCGCTGGGACACCCGGCCCGCCAGCCCCCGCATCCGCTAAGCGGCTACGGCGAAGTCAAGTGCTGGTCCTTCTCGGCGGCAGCTTTGGCAGCTCGATCGATCGTCGCTCGGTGGGCATCCCACAAGGCTGCGTCGCGCTGATCAGTCGCGTATTCGGCTGTTGTCCCAGTCGAGCCGTCGAGTTGTTCGCGCAGGATGTCGGCGTGTCCAGCGTGCCGGCTGGTCTCGGTGAGCACGTGGACCAGGATGTTGAACAGCTTCACGTTGGGGCGTGGCCACCAGGGCACGTGGCCGGGGGAGTCGATGGTGAGGGCGTTGATCGTCGCGTCTGAGTGCTCCCATACGCGACGGTAGTGGTCGGTGATCTCCTCGCGCGTCTCGTGCTCGGTCGCCCACAGGTCGGCGCCGCGCTCGGCGGTGTCGTCCCACCGGGGCAGAAGTTCGGGGAACGGTCGGCCGAAGACCTCGCCGAAGTACCTGGCCTCCCAAAGCGATAGGTGCTTGACCAGGCCAAGAAGGTTGGTACCTGTCGAGGTCAGCGGGCGACGGATGTCGTACTCACAGAGCCCGTCGAGCTTCCAGAGCATCGCCTTGCGAATCTCTCGCAGGTCGCTGTGCAGGTAGCCCTTCGCAAAGTCATCAATCATGGGGCACGAGCCTGTCATGCGCTGCTGACGGGCTCAACCTGTGACCAGCACTCGTCGGTGAACTTCACCGAAGCCGCTTAGCCACAACTCACCGCCTACTGGCGGACGCTCTAAGCCCACTCAGTTGCATCGATCGTGGGACGGCCCGGGGCTGAGAGGCGCGTGGTCGACCCCGGGGCCAGGCCGCGGGCGCTGCCCCCGAGCCTACGGGTGCCGGCGGGAGTCGTGAGAACGATGTCCGCAGTCGACGGCAGGGCGTGTCCGGCGGTGTCCAGGTCGTCGCCGTGATGGTCGTGGCCGAGCAGAAAGGTGTCGAGTGGGATGTCCGCGGCGGACACGGCGGGACCGGAAGCACGCGTGTCTCTGTCGTGGGCCCCACCGTTCTTTGGGGGATGTTCGAGGCATTCGTCGAGTTGTCTGTGAGGTGTGTCCGCACGGACGGCGGCTGCGTCGGCTCGCTCCTCGGGCCCGGGTCGGCTCAGCAGAGGTAGAAGTCCCGGCGTGCGGCCACGAACGACTCGATCGTCTGCGCCGATTGACCGGTGATGCGCTCGACGTCGTGGGTCGCACGGTCGTAACGGTTCTCCTGGTGCAATCGCGCCATGGTCTCGATGTGCTGCTCGGCATGCGGCGAAAGCCCTGCCTTTGAGAGCACCTCAGTGATCCACTGGTCCAGCGGGACGTCCACATAGGACACCGGGCGGCCCAGCCCCCGGGAGAACTCCTCTGCTACGCCGTTCATGTCCAGCGTGCGCGGCCCGGTCAGCTCGTAGACATGACCCAGGTGCGGGGCCGGTTCGCGCAGCACGGTCGCGACGACCCGTGCCACGTCGCTCGCCGACACCGGTGACGTGCGGCCGGTGCCGAACGGCAGGGCGAGCGTGCCGTTCTCCCGAATCGAGTGCGCGGCGAGCGTGGTGAAGAGCGGGTTGTCGAGGAACATCGTGGGCCGCACGTGTACCACTGGCAGGCCCGACCAGTTGAGCACCTGCTCGGATAGCCAGTGCAGCCGCTGCTGGTGGGACTCGGTGGTGCTGGTGGCGGTCATCTGGGACACCGTCATCTGCGACATGTCCACCAAGCAGTCGAGATGGCCGCGCTCACGTGCGACGGTGGCCACCACGGTCGCCGCCAGCAGGTAGTCCGGCGACACACTCATGCTGAAGTACATCCGGCCGGCACCGTCGAGGGCATCCGCGACATCGGCGGGCCGGGTGAGGTCGCCGACGACTACCTCAGCGCCGAGTGCGCGCAGTTCATCCGCGCGATGGTCGTTGCGGTGCACCATCGCGCGCACCGACACTCCTTGGGCCAGGAGCAAGTCGAGGACGAGGCGGCTCACGCCGCCTGTGCCGCCACCGGCTCCCGTGACGAGAACAAGGTCGCTGGTAACCATCGGTGCGTCTCCTTCAGAGCCAAAGTCTTCGCTTCAGGGTGTCGGCCCTCCTGCGCTGCGTAAGCCTCGGAGCCATGGGAGAAGCTTGGCTGCTCCCAACGCCAGACCACGGGTGCCACGCGCCCGGCCTGGGATCGTTCGCCCCGGCCGAGTTGTCTGCGACGTCAGAGGGTTGAGCCCCAGGTGCATTCGGTCCTGATGGGGCGTCAATGACTGGTTTGTTGCAGGCTTCGCAAGCCCGCGGGCAGGGCGACACCAGAGGGTGCTCGTGGGGACCTGCCCTGGAGGCCGGCAGCAATCTTTCGGATTGCTGGGAGCCGCGCGAACAGGGCTTCTCCGGGGCAGTTGGTCGCATAGCCGTCGCGATGACCGGAGATGGCGTCGAATTCGGAAGAAGTTCCCTTGGTATAGCGGCTCTTGTCGTTCGTGGACGTGAGCCGCACCTTGCTGGTGGGTTCGATGCCGTTCAAGCCGAGCTTCCAGGCGGCGAGGGCTGCGATCGCGCGCTCCATGGCTGCCGGCACGGGAGTGCCTCGTCCGAAGGTGCCGATCGCCGCAATCCCCGTGGTGCCCTGGTTGAACCCGAGGGTATGGGAGCCGACGACGGGGCGGTCGGTACCGCCGGCGCGGCCTTCGTATATGGTGCCGCATTTGTCGACGAGGAAGTTGTAGCCGAGGTCGCCCCATCTCTGGTCACGGGTCTGGCCCGTGTACAGATTGCGCAGTGTGCGCGGGACGTCGGCGCAGTCGTAGCCGTTGGGGGTGTCGGTGTGATGGATGAAGACCGCCGTCACCCCTTGCGCGTAGTGGGCATGTGGGTCGCGCTTGGTCTCGTCGGCCCGCCACTGAGTACGCAACACGATGGCGGGCCGAGGCGCCGCACGGGGGAATGCCACTGACCTCGCTCCGAGGGCCGGGAACGGCAGCGCGGAATCGACAGCCGACTCCGGAACTGCTCCGGCCCGCCATACGGCAAGGGGGCCTTCCGGTGTCGCATCGCCGACGGCACGGGCCGTCGTCACACCGGGCGGTGCCGCCATGAGTGGAACTGCCACAGGGGCCGTTACCCACAGTGCCATTCGGTACAGACGCACGGGAAAACCTTCTTTGTCTTTCGCGCCGAGTGGACGGCGGGAACGCGTATGCCCACAGCTTCGCGGCGGGAGGTTCGCTGCGCGTCCCGGGTTAGTGCAGACAGGCGAGCGTGCCGGCACTCCTGCCGACTGCCGCAGGGCTGTGTGGGTGAGCGCTTCCCCTATCGGGGTGAGGTGTGTGATGACGAGTCGAGGCACGCACAGTCACCCGTGCCAAGCGGGCCGACCGGGTACCTTCCCGGCACCTGACCGAACTCGCCCATGGTTGTGGATTCGACGTCGACCGGCCGGTCCGGCGGGAAGCCGAAGCTTTCTGCCGCTGAGCTCCGGCACCTGGCGGATGTCCCCAGCCGTTGTATCCCGTGACTGCTGGGCAAGCGTGCCGCGGGGCGCCCACGTGAGAGTTGTGTCGAAGGGCATTTGCACCGTTGTCTGGAGGGGTGCACCCGGGGTTGCACCTCAGGCACGATTGCAGGTGTAAAACATTCATTTCGTGATCCTGGGCGTTTTGCCTGGTCATGCCCATGGACAAGCCCCTTTCGCGTGACGGCTGCCGGCAGCCCGCACCCCAGCACCTCGCTGACTCGCATCCACCGACCAGTCCCGTCGGCCGGCCTTTCGGGCGCGCACTCGCGCCGACCGTACGGACCGCCGGACCCTTGGGCTGACGCGTGCGGTGACACATCAGGCAAACCGAGCGTGCTGTCGGGCGGCTCCTGGCACACTGATTTCAGCCCCCTGCTGTCCCTGTCGGCGGGGGCTCTCGCATGTCCGGCGCTTCTTGCGGAAGCAGCACCGTGGGACAGCGATGAGCGAGTGACGTCCCCCGAACGCGTGTCGAACAGTCTTTGGGAAGTCGGCGGGACGGATGTGCAGGAATTCGGTGCTGCGTGGAGATGCTCATGCCCTGCCGAGAGCGCGGCAGCCTGTGCGTGTCGTGTGATGACGTGCTGGAGATCAGCGAACCGGGGGAGGAGTAGGCAGCCGTTTGAGTGCGCGCGGGCTCGGCCCACGACCAGGGCTTCGAGTTCTACCCGGTCTCCACGGCATTTGAGGTGGCTGGTGACGGGGAGACTTGCCGCGCATGTCGACGCGGCTGTGGTGTGGTGCGACGGCAGCGCGTACTGCTTCTGCGGCTTTGAATACGTGAGCTACGACATCGCCGGTGACACGGCAAGCGCGCGCTCCGCGGCGTGTCGACTCGCCGATTGCGGGAGCCGGTCTGCCTGTGAAAGGCCGGGACCGGCGATGGCATCCCGGCTCGGCCAGGCAGCCTTCAGCGAGATCACTCATGCTGCGGCAGAACGGAACGCCAGGGCAGTTGCCGGACAATCCTCACCCTGGCACTTCCGTGCGCTCCCACCATTCGTAGACAGGCAATTGGCCCTCGTCGGTGTCGTGGTGACGTGTCGTCGCCTTGAAGTGCTCGTATCCACCACGGAACGGGATCTTGAGGTCGACTCCAGGCGTAGTGATGGAAACGATCCGCTCCGGGAGATCGTCGGGGCCGCCCTCAAGGACTGCTTTCATCGCGTTGGTCATGGCGAAAGTTTCCCCTGCCGGTGGTCCGGCTTCTCCGTGACGCGCCGAAGTGCTCGCCGCCGGGTGTGCTGCCGGCATCCCAGCAGCACGCCCCTGATTTCGGGCAATCACTCGATGCAGGACCTCTGTCCAAGGAGGCACGGAGACCGACGGACCCAACCCCGTGGAGCTCGCGAAGCTGCGTTACGCGTTCTGTGCCTGTGCTCTCCGGGATCGGATACCCCGCGCCCTGTTAGGCGCTCCCACGCCGCCCCGCTACTGGGCACGGGCGCGGCAGACGAACTCGATCCCGGGTGCTTGGCCAGCCGGGCTACGACGGTGGCCGCCTCGCGGTCGCGCAGCAGGCCGACTGGTCAACCGGTCTTCACGCACGGTCCCGTGGACACGGCCCTTGCGCATTGCGTACTCGACGATGGTCACAGGCCCGCGAGCCTGTGGTTGAAGTTCTGGCACAGCGTTGACCAGCTGCAATACCGTGCTGCGGCCGACGGGGTCGCCGAACACTCGCAGGGCGGGCGGGTGACGCCCGTGCGGATGGAAGTGTGCAAGCCGACCGATTCGTTTCTCGACAACGTCCTCGCGGGCAGGCTCTGGCTTCCGGGACAGGTGACAGGCGAACAGCCAGCGGGTCTTGACGCGCACTGTTGGGCCTGGTTACGGACTGCTGTCGGCGGATCCGCCTTCCGACGAGCAGCCGGCTCGGCCGCCGGGGTGATGTCATGTGGAGTTGCGTTACCTATCCTGCCACCGGGCATACTGCCGACCGTGACGTGGAACGGATCTGCGCATGACCGAAAGTGCGAGCCCTCGTATCTCGATGCCTCGGATCACCGTGCTGAGAGTCCAGCCAGGTGATCCGCCCTTCCGTCTTGTGGAGATCGACGGGGAGGTCGTCAGCGCGGCAACATCGATGACGGACGTGCTCCACGCCGCCTGGGCCGCAGGCATCAGGGTCCATGACCTCGACGACCCGGGCGAGGTCCGGTGGGTGGGCGGCGGCAAGTTCACCTGGAAGCTGCACTAGGCAGTTGCCATGCATCGGGCGGGCAACCGACTGCCGACACGGATTGCCGCACCGCCTCTCCGTGGGCAGCGGCGACCTTCTCGATCCGGGCACCCGATCGGCGGTGGGCGCACCGTCGTACCTATCGACGGTCACCTGGTTACTGCTCGGGTCGACGCGCCACGAGGTGTTGGGAATGCCCACCAGCTGGTCCCATTGGGTGTGGATGGCGTCGAGCGAGGCTGCACTGTAGGTGCCGACCTTCGTCGCCCCACCTGTGTTCCGAACCGATTCCGCGGCGGCCTGGCGCAGAGGTGAAGCGAAGAGTCCACCGCTGACTGAACCAAGGCTTCGCCAGGCCACCCCTCATGGGACTCTCAGTCGGCGATGCGGCGGTAACAGCTCAGGGCGCCGACGATGCCGGCGAACGCAAGGAAGCGCACGGCCTTTCGCTCGAATCCACGATGCCGGCGCCGGAAGCCGTACCGCCAGTACATGGACCGCCCCCATAACCCACACCCACGCCCGGCCCTGCAAACGACAGCCTGCCCCGAGGGGCAAAGGAATGAGCAGAGGAGAATCCGTGCTCGAAGAGACGGGCCAGCAGCTTTGTGGACGCTCGAGGAAGTCCGGCGCTCCGTGCAAGGCTGCGGACTGCACCGTCCGCCACAAGATCGAGCCCGATCCGGTTACAGCGAAGAGCCCGCAGCCCGCACAGCTCGCGCCCGGCGGAATTGAGGAAGCCGTTCGCGCCGGAGGTGTCGTCAACGCCACTGAGGTCTTCTCGGCAACGTGACGGTTGCGGTGTGTGATGGGGTGTGGGTGCCCGCTCGCGGCCTAGTTCTGCGGTGCCAGGGTGCGCAGGACGCAGAACTCGTTGCCCTCGGGGTCTGCCATGACCACCCAGTTTCGGTCTGAGCCTTGGCCCACATCTGTCCTGGTGGCGCCGAGGCCGAGCAATCTGGTCACCTCGTCCTCGGTGCTGCCGTCGATCGGGCTGACGTCGAGGTGAAGCCGGTTCTTCATGGTCTTGCCCTCGGGCACCTGGATGAACAGCAGGGTGGGCGACATCTGGCGGGCCCGAACATCCTCAACGGTCGGCACCCAGGAGCCGATCTCAACCTTGCCCTCGCTCCGGTCGATCACCTTGAAGTCCAGGACCTCGCACCAGAAGGCCGCGAGTCTCTCCGGATCGTGGCAGTCAACGGCCAACTCGGTGAACCTACTTGTCATGACTCTCCCAGATAGTGCGGACGGGGCTCAGAGTATTGGCCCGTGCCGCCCGTCCGACAGGTCCGGGATCTTCCTGACCAGGGACATCAGTCGGGCTTGACCAGACATCAGATACGCGTCGAGCCCCTGGTAGGAACAGGTCTGCGAAGAACGGGTTCCAGGCACCGAGAGGCTTCGCGCGTTGACCGATATCACCTACACCGGCGTGCTCGATGTCGGCACGGCCACCGCCGAGACCCTCGCGAAGCTGCTGGCCGAACACCGCGAACGGCTCGGCACCTGCGGCCGCCCGTGCTCTCGGCCCCTTCAAGCAGGGTGTGTTGGTCCTGTGCTGGTTCCTGGACGGGACCCGGCCGGCCCAGCTCGCCACGGGTGACGGAGTTGAACGCGGTATCCACGGTGTGGCCGGTGTGCCAACGCCCTACGCAAGGTCACCTTCAAGGTCTTGCGCAGGGTCAGCCTCGACCCCGCCGCCATCACCCGCATCGCCCGGGCCGCCCTCGTCCTGTTCCAGCTCGAGCACGGCCGCACCACCTGAACGAAGATTACGAACTGTCACAAGACGTTACCGAGAAGGGTTCACTGACACCGTGCGCATCAGATGTCTCTGCCCGGCATGCCTCGAACAGAGCCAGGCCGGGACGCCGCGCTGCTCCGTGTCCAAAAAACGGCACGGGGTGAACGCTCTGAGTGAGCGAAAGGCTACTCTTTGTCAGCTACTGTAATTGATCAACAGCACCCGAGGGGACTTCTGAATGAACCGCATGCGCAACGTACTTGCCGTGCTTGGCATCACTGCCGGGCTGGTCACGGCCCCTGCCGCGAGCGCCTCAGCGAAGCCGGAGGACCGGACGCCTGCATCCGTAGCCCGGAACGATCCCTGCACAGGTGAGTTCCGCGGCGACGCCCGGCTCGGCCCGAGGTGGCTTCCGAACAGCCGACTGGCCCCGGTGGGCCCGCTTCTGAAGGGGTACAAGCGTACCGGAGCCCTGTCCCCGCAGACCTTTCTGAAGAAGTACTGGGAAGGGCCCGCCGACTCCGGCAGCTGGAAGTACCCGCCCAACGACGGCTTCGGTCAGGTCAACGGCCAGATCGACAAGGAACCGACCAAGCTCCGCTCGGGCCAGCGTCTGGACCGCTTCGGTTCTGAGTACGGCAGTTACCTGGCACCCGCTGGTGACGCGTACGCAGAGCGCGCGCTGCCACCGCAGAACCTCAACACCCGTGAAGCAGGCGTCGCTTGCGACTACCGCGTCTACAAGGTGGCCAAGCCCTTCTGGGTGTGGCAGGGCAGTATCGCCCCGTGGTTCGAGCAGCCGGGGGGCGGTCAGCAGATCAAGCTCGACGCGGTCTTCCTCGACCCGGGCCAGGGGCAGCGGCTGAACGTCAAGTGGCTGCTGGAGCATGACTACCTCAAGTCCGCCGCCGCGTAGCTTCAGCGTGGAACGCCGGGAACTGCGCGCGGTGCTGAGCGAGGCAGGGGTGGCCGACGGCTACTACCGCATCGAGGGCGTTCACGAACCGGTCCCCACCCCCACGGACTTTCTGTTCTTGCGACAGGCGTCCGACGGGGCGTGGGAGACCGGTGTGTACGAACGGGGTACGTACGAGGTCATCGCCCGCCACCCGAGCGAACAGGCCGCCTGTGCGCATTTGCTCCACCTGCTCCTTTAAGGCACCGCTTGTTACCGCTAGTTGTCGTCGGCATTGCCCTTCGGCGAGCTCGAACACTTCCGCGCCTTCGTCGGCGAAGCCGTGGTGTTCAGCTGCTTTCGTCGGCTGGTCGTCTGAACCGGGGCCCGGGGCCCGGGGCCCGGGGCCCGGGGCATGGACAAGGGGACGGCCGTTCGGGGAGTCGTCAGAGTCCGAACGGATGGCTGGAGAGCCAGTCGGCGTGCCGGTCGCGGATCCAGTGCCGACCTTCAGGAAACAGAGAGGAAGACGTCGGCACCACCGTCGTAGGGATGGTGAATGCGCTCCACCCGGGAGCGCCGGTACTGGCAGGGCCGGCGCACTCGCATATCTCGATCACCGCGCACCCCGCCGAGTCCGCTGCCTCGCCTGCAACAGAGCCATCACCCAGGACGCTGCACCACGCTTCCTGCGAAGATCCTCTGCAGAACCGCCCACGCCTGGTGAACGACGCTACTTCTCGGACACTGCGTCGGCGCAGCTCGGGTTCTCCTTCAGTGCTGCCGTGTCCAGGGCTGCCGTGAGTCGGTTGAGGCGGGCTCGCAGGTTGCTGATCTCGTCGAGGCCGAAGCCGGTTGCCGCGGCGATCCGGCGCGGCACGGCCAGCGCCCGTTCGCGCAGTGCCGTGCCCTCGTCCGTGAGGTGGATGTGTACCGACCGCTCGTCCTGGGCGCTGCGCTCGCGCCGTACCAGGCCCGCTGCCTCCAACCGCTTCAGCAGCGGTGACAGCGTGCCGGAGTCGAGCCGAAGGTGCTCTCCCAGCGTCTTCACCGGCAGCTCGCCGTGCTCCCAGAGCGCCAGCATCACCAGGTACTGGGGATAGGTGAGCCCGAGGTCCTTGAGGAGTACGCGGTAGACGCTGCCGAAGGCGCGTGACGCGGCGTTCAAGGAAAAGCAGATCTGCTGGTCGAGGCGGAGGTAGTCGGCCTCGGACGGGGCCTCGCGGCTCGGGCTGGGCATGGAGGTCATGGATCCAGCATAACCCTGCACGCCATTAGATTGTGCACAATTTAATTGTGTGCTTTCCTGGAGCGGAAGCGGCCGGACAGCGCCGCTGAGGCATGACTTTCGAGAGGAATCGCTTTCATGGAAGCGCTTTACACCGCCGTCGCCACCGCTACCCACGGCCGCGAGGGCCGCGCCGTCACCCCCGACGGCAAGCTGGATCTGCAGCTGGCCATCCCGGTGGAGATGGGCGGCAGCGGCCAGGGCACGAACCCGGAGCAGTTGTTCGCCGCCGGTTACGCCGCCTGCTTCGCCAGTGCCCTGGGCCTCGTCGGCCGTCAGGCCAAGATCGACGTCAGTGACGCCGCCGTGACCGGTGAGGTCGGCATCGGCAAGCAGGGTGAGGGTTTCGGTCTCGCGGTCACGCTGCGGGTGGAGCTTCCCGAGACCGTCGACGAGGCCACCGGCCGCAAGCTGGTTGAGCAGGCTCACCAGGTCTGCCCCTACTCCAACGCGACCCGCGGCAACATCCCGATCGAGCTCGTCATCGAGTAGCGCTCCGGGTGGCGATGGGCCGGTGTCCGGGACCAGTCCCACTGGTCCCGGCCGGTCTCGCCGTGCGTCTGCTCCACCGCGAGCTTGTCATGCCTCGTCGCCACCGCCCGGTGATGCTTGATGTGGTTTATGCCCTATTCGACCGTGTGGCGTTCGCGGTCTTGTCGAGGGGCTCCGGCCTCTGTCCGCTGCCAGGGGTCGCATGTTCGGACGGGCCTTTGCAGTCCGTGCCGCCTTCGCCGCGGGCAGCAGCCACTCGCCGAGCAGCACCACGCAGGCCCCGACGGTCAGTAGCCCGCCCACGAGAAAGGCGCCCCGCACGTCGGCGAGCGGCAGGACCAGTCCCCCGATCGCGGCACCGGCCGCGATACCGGCGTTGTAGGCACCGGAGTTGGCCGCGAGTGCGAAATCCGTGCGACCTGGTGCGCAACGCAGCATCTCGTTCTGGGTGGCCATGAACACCGGCCCGAGTGCACCACCCATCAGCACCAAGAACACCACCGCTGCCGCAGGATCGGCGCCGGCCACGTACAGGCCGAGCATGCCCACCGCCTGGGTGGCTATGGCAGTGGTCGGCGTGGCGTGCGGGAAGCGGTCCAGCAGTGCCCCGGGGATGCTCACTCCGGCCAGACAAGCGACACCGAAAGCCATGAACAGGGCGCTGACTGTGTTCTGGGAGAACCCGCTCACTTCGCCCAGGAACTTGACGATGTAGGTATATCCCGCGAACGCGCCGGTGGCGGACAGCGGTTGCCGACCACGTCGCGGAGCCGGTATATGGGCCGGTTGCCTTGCGCGCCTCGACGCGGACGGCCCGGCCAGGTGGGGGTGCGGAGTCGGCGTGTGGCGCAGGAGGCCGTCAGCGAGCTCGCTGTCAGGACGCAGAACGTGGCGATCGTCTGCGCCAGTTGATGCCTGCGATCTCTTCGTCCAGGGCCAGCACCGCCCTGGCCAGGGTATTGACCACCGCCGCGGCCGTGCTCTCGTCGGCCACGGCGGTGTACTGCGCATGCGCTGCAGTGACGGCTGCCTCGGCCATCGCCTGTGTGCCACGGACCTTGCGCTTCTTCAACCAGGTTGCCAGCCGATGCGGCGCAGGCCGACGGGACCCCCGCGCCGAAGCCGGACCGCGACCAGGCAGGTGTGTTCCTGCCCAACGGGGCCGCAGCCCAGGCCGGGCTGAACCGCTCTGTAGCTGACGCCGGTTGGGGGGTGTTCCTGACGATTCTGACGAGCCAGGCTGAGAGTGCCGGCCGGGATGTGATCGCTGTGGACCCCCGCAACACCTCCAGGCGGTGTCCCGAATGCGGGCTCACCGCGAAGGAGAACCGGCCCACCCAGGAGAAGTTCCACTGCGTAGGCTGCGGACATCTGGCGCACGCTGACACGGTGGGAGCCATCAACGTACTACGGGCCGGGCTGGTCCGTCGCGAGGCCACGACATGTGGTGCCGTGTGGTTGCACGTCGACTACGAGCCGCACCTCGAATCCTTCTACTACTCCAGCCGTAGATCGTGATCTCGGTGGTGAGGGGCGCCGAGGCGGCAGGTGGCCAGCGTCGATCATCTCGCCCGAGATCGCCCACGCCGTCGCGGGCGTCGGCTCCTTCTCCGTCTACCCGAGTTCACCGAGACGGAGGGCATCCCTTATCTCGCTGAGCTTCGCGGTCGTGGCCGGGGTCCGCTCCTGCGCTTGTTCAGCGAGTCGGAGGGCGTCGTCAATCTCGCTGAGCTTCACGGAGGACAGGACGGCCGCCCGCTCTATCAGGTCGTCCCGGGACACAGTGGTCAGCCACGTGCACGGGGTGAAGCCTGGACGCGGGAACGCGAGCCGCAGCACGCCTTCGAACGGCAGTCCTTCACCGGCGCCGACCGTCACTTCGATGCCCAGACCGCTGATGTCGACGCCCGCCGGAGCGACGACCTGCATCACCCGGATCCCGGACGTGTCGTCTCCCGACAGCAGTACGACCAACCTCCGCTCGTCGAACTGGACCCACCAGACTTCGCCACGTTGCACAAGTCCTCCAGACACATGACGGCAGGCAGACGCTGCGCGACCCTGACGCGCTGTGGAGACGGGTGCGGCCACCGTTGATCATCGGTGTGTGAAGACTGAAGATCATGCGGTGGCCGCAGGTCACAGCGTAGACCCTGCCCGCTGGCAGGAGGCGTTCGAGGGCCTGATGGCCCGGATCGCGGGCCGGTTCGCACGGGTCGAACCCCGACGTCGGGTCGGGCGGTTGGTGCTCGGGCTGCTGTCGGACCTGCCGCGCAAAAACTGCTGGACCATCGCAGAGTGGGCCGGAGAGAGCACCCCGGACGGCATGCAGCACCTGCTCGGGCGGGCCAAGTGGGACGCCGACCAGGTCCGCGACGACGTGCGGGCCTACGTGGTGGAGCATCTGCGGGACGACCAGGCGGTTCTGGTGGTCGACGAGACCGGCGACGTGAAGAAGGGCACCGACACCGTCGGTGTCCAGCGCCAGTACACCGGCACCGCGGGCAGGATCGAGAACGCGCAGGTCGCCGTCTATCTCGTCTACGCCGGCCGCCGCGGACACGCCGCGGTAGACCGGGAACTGTACGTTCCGCGTTCCTGGACCTCGGACCCCGACCGCTGCCGGGCCGCCGGACTCGGTGACAAGACCGAATTCGCGACCAAACCGCAGCTTGCCGCCCGCATGGTCACCCGATTCCTGGACGCCGGCCACCGGGCCGCCTGGCTCGCGGGAGACGAGGTCTACGGCGGCAACCCGACGCTACGCGCCGCGCTGGAAGAACGCGGCACCGGCTACGTCCTCGCGGTGGCCTGCTCGCACGAAGTCACCACAGGCGCCGGGAAGTTCCGCGCGGACACGCTGGCCAGGAAGGTGCCCAAGAGGGCCTGGCAGAAGCTGTCCGCAGGGAGCGGAGCCAAGGGCCACCGCTTCTACGACTGGGCCGTCATCGACCTCACCGCCCCCCGGCCCGGGAGCCGGCAGTTGCTGATCCGCCGCAACCGCAGCACCGGCGAACTCGCGTACTACCGCTGCTACTCGCCGGCCGCCGCAGTGCCGCTAACCACCCTGGTGCGCGTCGCTGGATCAAGGTGGCGGGTCGAGGAGTTTTTCCAGTCCGGCAAGGGCCTGGCGGCCTTGGACGAGCACCAGGTCCGCCGCTACCCGTCCTGGTCCCGCTGGGTCACCCTGGCCATGCTCGCGCACGCCTTCCTCGCCGTCGTCCGCGCGAACGAACACGACCGCGATCCCGCACCAGACGCCCTCATACCGCTCACCTGCAACGAGATCCAACGGCTGTTCATCACGCTCGTCATCCGGCCCGCCTTTGACCCGGTCCACCGGCTCAGCTGGTCCGACTGGCGACGCTGCCACCAGGCCCGATCCCAGACCAGCCACTACCGGCGGCAAGCCGCTCGAACGTGAAGATCACGATTTACGGCTGGAGTACTACGCACAGTGCGAATTCCGGCCGACTACCGCGGGGCTCATGCGGCTTTGAGCGGAGTTCCGCCGTACGCCCAGCGGTAGGGCTGCCGGCTCCAGGAACGGTGCGTGACGCGGCTGTGCGTCCGCGATCGGCGTTGTCAGTGGTCGCAAGTATGTTCAGTCGTGTCCCGCCGTTGTGGCGCGGAAGTCCTCTTGGTGCATAGGAGATGGTGCGTTGTCGGACTGGGAGAGGTCGAGCACGGCACGGGTGATAGCACCCGCACGGCCGCGCAAGCTCGCCAAGGTTCCGTTCGTCGAGCTGGCCGACGGACGCTTGCAGGGCGTGGTGTCCAGCGGCTCGGACATTGAGCGGGTCTATGTCTCGTCGGTCGCGGCCGGCACTTACGCGTTCGCTTGCAGCACCAACAACAACCGGCCCTGCGGCGGCGCGCGGGGCTCGTTCTGCAATCACATCCGGGCCCTGATCAACGACGCGGTGCTGCAGTACGGCGCCGAGCGCGTCGCCCGCTACCTGAGGGTCGAGCTCGTGGACGGGGAGCCGAGCGCGCAGAGCATCGCCGCCGACATGAGCAACACACGTCCACCGCAGGGGGACACCAAGGCCGCCGCGCCGGTCTTCAGCAGGTTCCTGCGTCACCTGGCCTACCTGGAACTCGCCCCGACCACCGCACCATTGCCGGAGATGCAGTGGTTCCCGCCGACCAGGGCGGTGGCGTGATGCGCGCCGACCTGCTCTGCGAAACCATCGCCGGGCTCGACGAAGCCCTGACAGCCGTAGACGCCTTTGACCGGGCTCTCGCCGCCGGCCTGCTCCGCCCCCAACCGGCCCAGGCCGCCGGCCTGACAGAGCTCGCCCGCGCCGTCGAGGGGACGCCGCTGGCCGCCAGGGTCGCCGAGGCGGCCGAGAAGGCGGCGGACGGAGTCGCGAACGAAGACCACTTCGTCGCCCTCGCCGCTGCCCGTACTGCACTGCTCGGCTCCGTCCACGACGCACTGATGACCCGCGTCGAGGAGGCGACCGGTCGGCCCGGCAGCGAGGAGACCGTCCCGGCGCCCGGCGGGCAGCAAACGGCGAACCTGCTCGCCGCCGCACGCTCCTGGCTGTCGGATCTGGCGCGCTCCGGGTGGCAGGGCATCGACCACGACATGGTCTCCGGGGCGGCGCAAGTCGTCTCCACGATGCTTCCGGACCCGGCACTGCGCCGCCTGGCGACGCTCCTCGACGGCTTCTCCGCCGAACTCGCCGCATGCTGCCCGGGGGCGGCCCTGGAAAGGATCCCGGCATGCCGCTGGGCAGACCTGTGGTCGCGTGCGATGCTGCTGACGCTGCCCGGTGCGGCCGACGTGCCCATGACCGGTACGGCCACCGGCCGCCTGTTGCCCCTCGGCGTCGACCTGCAGGAACACGCGACCGCCGCACAGGCCCAGGTCCACGCGGTGTTCGAGCCCGCGGACGGCGCCGCGCCCCGCCTGGTGCGTGCCGGCGTGTCGGTGCCGAAGCCCGACACGGTCGTCGGAGCCGGCGTCTGGCAGCTGCTCCGCCCCCACATGTCGCTGCTGGCGGCCGTCAGCGAGGGCCGCTCAATGGACCTCGTCGGCATGCCGGTCACCGCCGAGGGCGACCTGGTCTGGAGCGACGAGCACGCACGCCCGAGCGAGCCCGCCGACGCTTTCGCCACTG
Source organism: Streptomyces sp. NBC_01224 (assembly GCF_036002945.1). NCBI lineage: Bacteria > Bacillati > Actinomycetota > Actinomycetes > Kitasatosporales > Streptomycetaceae > Streptomyces > Streptomyces sp. NBC_01224. The sequence goes on from NZ_CP108529.1 coordinate 8,806,456, forward strand.
CCCGCGTTGCCCTGCCCCCTGCCACCGACGCGGCGACCGCACCCCTGGACCGACACCCGGCACGCATCGCCGTACCCGTGTTCCTGGAGGGCTACGCCACCCAGAAGGACGACGACACACTGACGTTCACTGTCGCCGGACACCCTCTCGCTGTCGACACCGACCGCATTCCGACCGCCGGACCGCTCACACCCGACGCAGTCGCGGCGTCCGGTGCGTGCATAGGGCTGCTCCGCTGGGACGCCGGAACGTATCGCGTCCAGCCTCTGGCCGTCGAGACGACCGTGCGGAAGAAGGCTGTCGCGATCCACGCCGGGGGATGGGCCGGGGGCACGACCGACAAGGCCGGCGTCAAGGCCGAGAAGGCCGCCACCGACGCCGTGGCCGTGCTGCGGGAGCGCGCGGGGAGGCTGCTGCGGAAATGACGGAGCACACGACCCAACAACCGGCCGAGCACGCGACCTCACAGAATCCGGAGGCGGACCCCCACGACAACCGCCGTCAGGTCCTGTACTGGCGCCTCCTCGCCCGCCTCTTCGACCACGAGGAGCAGGCCTCGCTGGAATCGGCGAGCCTCGCCGTCGTCGATGACATCGGTCTGCCGTCCGCGCTGCTGGACCCGCAGGCATCCGTCGACTCGATCGTCCAGCGTCACCCGGAGCTGGCTGCCGAGTTCGACGGTCTGATGGCGCCCGAGCCCGACGACGACGGTGCGTGCGACCGGGCCGCCGAAGTGCGACGCGCGGCGCTGGTCTCGAAGGTGCTGCTCAACGTCTTCGCCTCCGGCTCCGGCATGGTCACCGCCGGGCAGTTGGCGCGCTGGCAGTCCGACGCCGGCTGGCTGGAGCGTGCGCTGGGCTGCAAGCCCGGCGAGCTGCGTGGCGGCCGCACCGGCGGTGGGGCCGGGGGAGGCGTCGCAGGACCGGGCGTCGGCCCGACCGGCACCGGTGGCCTGGGCGCGACGCCCGATCTCGGCCGGCTGATTCCTGCGATAGGCCCGGAACTCGGCGCCATCGAGGCCGACCTCGTCAAGCGGATGCGCCTGCGCGAGGTGCTGGCCAATCCCAAGCTCGCCGCGCAGCTGACCCCGAGCATGTCACTGATCGAACAGCTGCTGCGGGACAAGAACAACCTCTCGGGTGTGGCCCTGGCCAACGCCAAGGCCCTGATCCGCCGTTTCGTCGACGAGGTCGCCGAGGTGCTGCGCACCCAGGTGGAAAAAGCCACGGCAGGTGCCCTGGACCGCTCCGTCCCGCCCAAGCGGGTGTTCCGCAACCTCGACCTCGACCGCACGATCTGGAAGAACCTCACCAACTGGAGCCCGAAGGAGGAGCGACTTTACGTCGACCGCCTCTACTACCGGCACACCGCCCGCAAGACGACGCCCCAGCGGCTGATCGTTGTCGTGGACCAGTCGGGCTCGATGGTCGACTCGATGGTGAACTGCACCATCCTGGCGTCGATCTTCGCCGGGCTGCCGAAGGTGGACGTCCACCTGATCGCGTACGACACGCGTGCCATCGACCTGACGCCCTGGGTGAACGACCCGTTCGAGGCCCTGCTACGCACCAACCTCGGCGGCGGCAACGACGGTCCCGTCGCGATGGCCATGGCCCGTCCGAAGATCACCGACCCCAAAGACACCGTGATGGTGTGGATCTCCGACTTCTACGAGTTCGACCGTTCCCAGCCGCTGTTCGAGGGCATCGAGGCCGTCCACCGCTCCGGAGTGAAGTTCATCCCCGTCGGTTCGGTCACCAGCTCCGGCCGCCAGGAGGTCAACCCCTGGTTCCGTGAACGCTTCAAGGCCCTCGGTACGCCGGTGCTCTCCGGCCACATTCGCAAGCTCGTCCACGAACTCAAGACGTTTCTCGCTTAGAAAGGCCCTGTTATGTCCGATCTGTTGCGCGCTCCTGCCGAGATCAAGTACGCCGAGGAACTGGACTGGCTGGAGTCCATCGACGACAACCCCAAGCCCTTCTCCTGGCGTCTGTCCCCGAAGATGGTCCGCCTGTTCATCCTGGGTTCCGAGCGCTCCGACGGCCTGGACCGGGAAATCCCGCAGAAGTGGTACGGCGACCGCAGTTTTGTCGAGCGCTCCATCGTCACGTTGGCCTCCGACCGCGGGCTTCTGCTCATCGGCGACCCCGGCACCGGCAAGAGCTGGCTGGCCGAGCTGCTGTCCGCCGCGATCTCCCGCAATTCCACGCTGGTCGTGCAGGGCACAGCCGGTACCACCGAGGACCACATCAAGTACTCCTGGAACGTGTCCATGGTCATCGCCAAGGGCCAGTCGCGGGAGTCGATGATTCCCTCGCCGATCATGACCGCGATGGAGGCCGGCGCGATCGGTCGTTTCGAAGAACTCACCCGCTCCACCAGCGACGTCCAGGACGCGCTGATCTCGATCCTGTCCGAGAAGTACATCTCGGTCCCGGAACTGGACAGCGACAACATTGTGTTCGCCAAGCCCGGCTTCTCGGTCATCGCCACCGCCAACAGCCGTGACCGGGGCGTCAACGACCTGTCCTCGGCACTCAAGCGCCGCTTCAACTTCGTCCGCATCCCGGTGGTGACGAACAAGAAGAGCGAGGCGGAGATCGTCCGCTTCCGCACCGAGGAGCTGTTGCGTCGCCACCAGATCGAGCTGGACGTGCCGCCGACGCTGCTCGACGTGCTGTTGCAGAGCTTCGCCGACCTGCGCGCCTCGGCGGCCGCGGCCGGCAGCGACGACGAGAAGCTGGAGTCCGCTCTCTCCTCCGCCGAACAGATCGGCGTGCTCGAGGACGCGATCCTGCACAGCAACTTTTTCGGCGAGCGCGCCCTGACCGCCCGTACGCTGGCTTCCTCGCTCGTCGGGTCACTGGCCCGGCGCGAGCCCGAGGACCTCGCCATCCTCAACAAGTACCTGCACGGCGTCGTCGAGCCGCGCAGCAAGGAAGAGGGCGGATCCTGGCCGGAGTTCCTGGAGGGCGGCCGCGACGCGATCGCCACCCTGTCATGAGCAGCACGCACGAGGGGCCCTTCGAAGCACTGCGCGCGCAGCTGCAGGAGGCCGCCGCGACGTTCGCCGACGGGCCCGACGCCCTGCAGGGCATCCTCCTCGGAATCGTCGACGACGTCGATCGCGCGGTGCGTGAGCCACTGGAGATCTTCCCCGTCTGCCACCACTCGCCCGCCTCGGCGGTTGCGATGGCACGCCGTCTGCGGGAGAAGCAACCGAAGGTCGTGTACCTGGAGCTGTGCGAGGACATGGCGTCACTCCTGACCGAACTGCGCAACTGCAAGCTGCCGGTGGCCCTCCAGGCGTTCGCGGCCGAGGTCGACGGCTTCCCGGCCGAGTGGTCCCCGCTCTCGGTGGTCGCACCGATCACCGAGGCTTCGGCCGAATACCAGGCGATCGCCTACGCACTGGACACGCCGGGCGTAGAACTGGTCCTCGTCGACCGTTCCTCGGACCACGTCTTTCAGTGGGACGCGCGCGAAACTCACACGGACGACCCAGCCGATCCGGACGCACCGCCCGCCCAGGAGGAGGCCGCGCTGCACGGCGACGCGGTCGGCGTGGAGCTCGGCGACCTGCGGCCGCGCTTCGCCGAACTGGAGGAACACCTGCTCCACCACGGCAGGGTGCGGCACTGGTCGGAGTGGTGGCACCAGTACGTCGAATTGCCGCTCGGCGACAGCGACCACGACACCTACCGCCAGGTCATGCTCCTGATCGGCAGCCTCTTCCGGCGCCTCGCACCCGGCGACCCCCACCGGGTGCGCGTGGACGAGGACCGGGAGCGCTATATGTGGACCAGGATGCGCGAGCACCTGGCCGCGACCGGCACCGATCCTGCGGACTGCCTCTACATCTGCGGCGCCTTCCACGCGGCCAGTCGCGTCGGAGAGTTCGGCGTCCACGGCACCGACACCTTCGAGATCAGCCCGCGCAGTGACACCAAGTGGCAGCATGGCCTGATTCCGTCCAGCCACGCGGCGATCGAGGCGCAGTTCGGCCTCGCCGCCGGCTCGGTGTCGATCGCCGCGACGGTCTGGGCGAAGAACGTCAGGCGCACGCGCGTGGAGCCGTACCGCCTGGCAGGTCAGGCGGGTGCGAAGAAAACGAAGGCCAAGAAGACCGCGGCCGCGGCGGCTCCCGTACCGGCGGTTCAGCCCTCGGACAAGCTGACCGGCTTCCTGCAGCGACCGCCCGTCCTGGACCGACTGGACGAGACCGAACTGCTCGGCTGGTCGGTGGAGATCGTGCGCGCCGCGCGCCGAGGCGGCTACCTCGCTTCCACCGCCGACGCCATCGCGGTGTTCGAGACGTCGATCCTGCTGGCCGGGATGCGTGACCGGGCCAGACCCACGCCGTACGACTTCCAGGATGCGGCCGTCACCTGCATCGAGAAGGACACCGTGCCCGGCCGGCGCGACGTGCGCCGCCTCGTGGAGATCATGATGGGCGGCGACCGGGTCGGCCAGGTCGGCTACGACGCGCTGCCACCCCTGGCCCGCGACGTGCACGACCGGCTCACGCCCTTGAACCTGAAGCTCCAGCAGCGCGGCGTGCAACGGGCGCTGCTGGACATCGCCTCCCAGCCGGAACTGGAGCGCTGCTCCGACGTTCTGTGGACGCTGCGCTTCCTGATGCCGCAGGGCGCGGCTCGGCCGATCATGGGCGAGCGGAGACTCGGGGAGCGGCCGATCCAGGAGTCGTGGGACCTGGCGCTGGGCACTCACCAGCGTGCGCTCATCGAACTCGGCTACGAGGGCGTCAGCATCGAGCAGGTCCTGGAGCAGCGACTGCGCCGTGCGGTGTACGGCCCGCAGGCCACCGCGGCGACCGTCCTGGAAGCCGTCGAGGACGCGACGCTGTACCTGCGCAGCCGCCGCCTCGCCGACGAGCTGGGCACACGCGCCCTGGAGGTACTGTCGGCCGAACGCAGCGTGGACGGCGCACCGGAAGTGCTGCGCCGGGTAAGACGGTTGCTGGCGTACTACCGCACCAGCGAGCCGGTGCTGCCGCCGTGGATCGAGTCCTTCGTCAAGACCGGATACGCGCACTACTGCACCCTGCTGCCGACTGCGTTCACCGACGACGACGCCACCGTTCGCCAAGTGGCGGCGATGCTGGGCTTCCTGTTCAGCATGGAGAGTCTGGCGCTGTCGCTGGGCTGCGACCGGACCCAACTCGAGCTGGCGCTCGCCCAGTCGCATCCGCAGGACCCGCCGAAGACAGCGCTGCTGTGGGCGGCTCAGGTGCAGCTCGGGCACCTCTCCCGCGCGGACCTTCGGGCCAGGTGCGACGAACTGCTCGGCAATCCCTTGGTGGTACCCGCCTATCCGCGCTACCTCAGCGGCTTCGTACACGCCCTGGAGCCCGTCCCGGGCCTCACCGACTTTGTCGTGGAGGCAGTCTCGAACGCGTTCGGACGGCTGCCGGACCCGGTACTCCTGCCTTGGCTGCCGGCCCTGATCACCACCCTGCGATCGGGCGGTGCCGAGCTGGCCCCGCTGCTGATCCGTGAGGCCGGGCGGATCTTCCCCGGCCGGCTCGCAGCGCTGGACGAGTGGGTACCGCCGTGGCGGGCACAGCCGGAAGCCGTGCATACGGCGCGGCGCGCGGACGGCAGCCGCGGTTGTACGCTGCTCGCTGCCCACCCCGCGGCGTGCGACGCGGTGGCGAGCCTGCTGGGCTGTGACGGGACGTGGGAGACGGTGGACCCCGGCCTCACAGGCGCGGCACTGGCCGGTCGCCATCCGGATACGGCTATGGCGCTGGAGGTGCTGCTGGCCGGCGCATGATCTCGGCGGGGTGGAAGCCCGCGCAGCGGATCCGCCGTCGGCGGCGACCGGCGCCGCAGACACCCCGACGGCCCGGCAAGCGGTGCCGCAGACGCCCCGGCGAGCGGGCCCAGTTCCGGCCGCAGCCGGGTCAAGTCCGCGGTCAGCCGCCGGGCGACGGCCGCCGGCACGTCCACCTGGCGTGCCCCGCCGGCCTGCCCCGGTGGTAGAGGAGATCGAAACGGTAGATGCGGCTGTCCTCTGCGATGACCTGCCCGAACGCCTGTCGGATCCGTCTGGGAAGACCGCCCCTCGACCCGGTCACGGTCACTTCTCGCTCATCGCTATGGACGCCCTCGGCCGGCCAGAATCACCGTCACCTCGACGAACAGGGTTTCCGCCCGGAGAACCCCCAATAGTTCGGTCCACGGGCAGGAGCAGCGAAGGTGCCTCGGTGCAACCATGCGGTCTGCAGGTGCATCTCCATTGTTGAAGATCGAATGGTTCGGGAAGCGGGAGAACGATGAACAGGCCGTTGCGGCATATAGCCGTCTTCTGTGGACTGCTGGTGCTGGCTTTGTTGCTCCGGGCGAACTGGCTCCAGTATTTCCAGAGCGATGCTCTTGCCACTGACGAGCACAATCGCCGGGTGAAGATCACTCAGTTCGCCACCCCGCGCGGTGACATCATCGTGGGGGGTGACCCGATCACCGGTTCGAAGGCGGTCTCCGGCACGGACTTCAAGTACCAGCGGACCTTCAAACAGGGCGCGATGTACGCTCCGGTAACCGGGTACGCCTCACAGGCGCAGGGCATGTCCCTGCTGGAGAAGACGTACGACAGCGTGCTCAGCGGCCAGGACGACCGGTTCGCCTTCCGGCACGCCAAAGACATTCTCACCGGCGAGCAGCGCCGCGGCGGCGACGTGATCACCACGATCGACCCGAAGGCGCAGAAGGCGGGCTACAAGGGTCTGACCGACCTCGGTGCCCGCGGCGCGGTCGTCGCCCTCGACCCGCGCACGGGAAAGGTACTCGCGCTGGTCTCCACCCCTTCCTACGACCCGTCCGTCTTCGCCGGGAATTCGTTCAAGGAGGGCGACAGGTTCCAGGACCTCGTCGACGACAAGAGCAAGCCCCTGGCCAACCGCCCGCTGCGCGAGACCTTCCCGCCCGGCTCGACGTTCAAGATCCTCACGGCGGCCGCCGCCCTGGAGAACGGTGTGGTCACCGACGTCGACGCGGCGTCCGGCGCCGTTTCCCCGTACCCTCTGCCACTCTCCTCGAACAAGATCAGCAGTGAAGCCGGCGACGCGGTCTGCAACAAGGCGTCCATGAAGACCGCCATGCAGTACTCCTGCAACAACGTCTTCCTCGACGCGGCCTCCAAGGTCGGCGCGGACAAGATGCGAGAGACAGCGGAGAAGTTCGGCTTCAACGCCGACGTCTACTCCGACGAGTTCGGCGACATGCTCGCCACCAAAAGCCTCTACCCGAGCCAACTGGACAAGCCGGGGACCGCGCTGACAGGCATGGGCCAGGGCAGTCTCACCAGCACCCCGATGCAGATGGCCATGGTGACCGCTGCTCTCGCCAACGACGGCAAGCTGATGCAGCCGTACATCGTCGAAGAGCTGCGCGGCCCCGACGTGTCGACCCTGGAGAAGCACGAACCGAAACTCAAGAGCCAGGCCGTCTCTGAGGAGACGGCGAAGAAGGTCCAGGAAATGATGGAGTTCACCGCCAAGGAGGGCAGCGCCCAACGGGCCCTGATCGACGGCGTCACGGTCGGTGGCAAGACCGGTACGGCGCAGCGCGGTGTGGATGTGAATGAAGAGGTGCCGTACGGCTGGTTCGTCTCGTACGGCAAGAAGGCCGACGGTGCGTCGGTGGCGGTTGCGGTTTTCATCGACCCGACGGACATGGACATCTCCCGCTCGGACATCTCGGGCGGACGGCTGGGCGGACCGATCGCGAAGCGCGTGATGCAAGCAGTGCTGGGAAGCTGAGGGATCAGCTCATCTGATGAGTCTGCGGCCTGATCCGCAGGACAGAACCAGGGCTTTGTCAGGTGTCTGGCCGGGTTGTGATTCCCGTGGTTCGCTGTGGGTGCGAGGGCGGATGAACCAGCCTCATGGATGGTCGGCCAAGGCGATGCGGCCGATGGCCGAAAGGCCTGAGACTGATCATCAGCGATGGCAGCAGTTCATGACCACCGCGGTTCCAGATCCGCCACCGGTCGATGTGAAAGCTGCACCCACCCATGCATGCCCGCGCCGTGGGCACGCGGGGCCGGAACGGATCAACACCTGGGCAGCTGCACCCGGTCAAGTCCAGGACCGGGGCGCGCGAGACCTCACGGTCATCCTTCGCGCACCCCCGGGGCGGGCTGGACCGGCAGGCCGCCCACATGTTCATCGGTCGTCCCTCGCATACCCGGGGCATGCCGCGCCAGCCGTATCGTCCGGGAATGTGCGTCCCGGCCCGGACCACGCGCATCGTGACCTGGTGGCGCGCTACTTTCGGGGTGCGGGCTCGCCCTCTGGGCCCGGGAAATCGGTCGGGAGGGTGACTTCCATCTGCCCTTCGTCAGTCATTTTGTGGATACCGATGCGAGTGGCGTCGAACTGGGTCCAGTCGCACCACAAGCGGAACACCTTGTGCGGAGGCAGGTCCGTGATGTCGAGACTGGCGGTGAAGTCGCCTTCGTTCAGAAGCAGCTGGACGGCCTGGCGGGCGTCGTGAGGGTCCCCGTCGATGGCGCGGGCAAGCCGTTCAAGGCTGGTAGTGAGCTCTGATTGCCGGTCCCCATCGGGATGGAACAAGTCGATGATCTTGTAGGAGGCGTCTTCGTAGGCGGCTTCGAAGCGCAACTGGCGCTGGATAGCGGCTTCCTCCTCGGCCAGCGGGAAGACATCGGCGGGCGCGGGCAACGGGTGCGCAGGATGCAGGCGCAGCACACCGTCCCTGTCGGGGATCTCGTGGATGACGTCGGCCGCTACCAAGAGCGTGATCACGTCGTCGTTGGTTTGGAGTGGAGGCAGTCCGTAATACGCGGCATATCGGGCCGCGTCGGCCATCTGCCGGCGCACCTCGGCCTGCTCGTCCTCGTCCCAAGTCGAGGGGTCCTCCCAACAGGAGAGGCTCAGATCCCCGTCCGGGTTTGACGAGCTGCATACAAACCGAGTCATGTCCTTCCTGGCGAGCGGGGTCTCTTCCGTTACCAGGCCCGTCAGGAGAAACGTCAGGGCATGGGGCCGCAAGCGTGCCCACCCGCCGCGCATCACTTCGTGGAAGTGCTGCTCACGGTTGTGCTCCGACCAGTCCTTCAAGGGCTCCGTCTTCATCAGCATGAACTCCTTCGCGGCAACGGCATGCTGGCACAAGGATGTCAGGTAGCCCGCCACTCGGGGCAGAGGTCGCAAAACAACTTCGATGTAGTCGATCTGGGTGAACTCGACCTGAAGGCACGGGGCCTTGGAGATGCTGTTCGTCGACCGTGGTCACCACAGGGTGCGGGCTCTTGCGACTGACGGATCCACTCGGCGGCGGAACACTGGACAGGTGCGGGCTGACAGTCGTTTTGGTCGATCGGAAACGGCAGGTCGCTGCCGCTGATCGAAGGCGCAGCGTTCAGCTGCCGGCTTTTCGGGGCGGAAGGACGTGCTCTGTCGTGAGCAGGCATTTCTCGAGGGAGCGGATCCGATGGATTCCCGTGTCTGGTTCGATAGTGGCGATGAGGGCAACTCGCACGGCCCGGCCTCCCTCGACCTGATGACCGGCGGTGTGGCCCTGTAGCCGGAGTATGTCGACTGGCGGGTGCTCGGGCTCTGCCCGGGTGCCGGCCTGTCGGCCCTCGTGCGGGACCGCGTCTACCGAGGCACGGACCCCGCGTTTGGCGATTCGCACTTTGCCGTTTCAGCGGATCGGCAGAGAGGAGAGAGTGTGTCACCGGAGCAGCAATCCCATGACCTTGAAGCCTACGAGGCCAGGGTGCGCGGCGGCCCGTGCTTTGTGTGCGAGTTCGTGGCGGGTGTCCCTGGTTCTGCGCATGTCACGGTGTATGAGGACGACCAGCACGTCGCCTTCCTTGACCGGTATCCGACAGTGCCGGGGAAGGTGCTCGTGGCCCCAAAGGCTCACATCGAGCACGCTGTTCGCGATCTGAACGAGTTTGCTTACCTGCGGCTGATGTCGGTGGTCCGGAAGGTGGCCTTGGCGGTGGAGGCGGTGATGAAACCCGAACGTACGTACCTGCTGTCCCTTGGAAGTCAGCAGGGGAATTCACATCTTCATTGGCATATCGCCGGCCTCCCTGTGGGAACCCCGTACCGGCAACAGCAGTTTCACGCTTTGATGGCCGAGAATGGCGTGCTGCCCTTCACGGACGAGGAGGCTGCCGCAACGGGCGAACGCTTGCGCGCGGCACTTTCCGAGGGTTGGGCGGCCGGCAGCGAGTAGGCGGTACTGGGTCGCTGCCGCGCGGCCCGGACTCAGGCGGTCGCCGCAGCCGCGGACAGTCTCGTTCACCGGTCGGCTCGGCACCCTCGGACTGAGGGTGTAGAGCCCGACCGTGAACCGTCCCGCGGCTCCCTGTGAACGAGTGCACCGAGGCCCCCGCTTCGGGGTATCGGCGCCCGGCGTTCAAGTACTGGATCGATGCTCACGGATGGGTGCAACCGCTGCATGGAGGTACTGAAGGAGGAGACCTTCATGACGCCCAACCGTCGGCTTCAACGGTGAGTGTCCGGTGCAGTGCGGCGAGGCCCTCGGTGTAGATGCCGTGGAACAGGGCGATGGCCTCGTCGTCGCTGATGGCGAAGAAGCTGATCGACGACTCCGCGCCCGCACCCGCCGCCTAAACCGTTCCCCCTGACTCAGTTCCCCAGGAGATTCCGTGGCCACAACCACCGCATCCATCGACATTCCTGTATCGCCCGACCGCATCTGGCAGCTCATCGGCGGCTTCGACTCCCTTCCCGACTGGCTGCCCTACATCCCCACCAGCGAACTCAGCGAGGGCGGACGCGTCCGCACCCTCGCCAACGAGGACGGCGGCGTCATCGTCGAGCGTCTCGAGTCCTTCGACGACAAGGCCCGCACCTACAGCTACTCCATCCTCCGGGCCCCCTTCCCTGTCGGCGGAGCCCGTCGAAGCCACGGCCGGTCATCGGATGGTGTGCCCTTGAGGGCGGCGTTGAACGAGGCGGGCTCCGGGTGGGTGTGATCGGTGAGTACCTTTATGGGGCCGTCTTCTCCTTGAGGTGCTGAGCGACTGTGCCCACGGCGAGGGCGTTGGCGGATACGATCACGGCGATGGCCAGCCACGCTGCCATCCCGATGTGCTGGCCCAGCACGAGCAGGCCGACCAGGGCGGCGAACACCGGGTTGACGCTCATGAAGATCCCGAAAAAGTGGGCCGGGATCCGGCGCAGCGCGAGCAGGTCAGCCAGGAACGGCACGGCGGAGGACAGCACTCCGGCGGCCAGCGCGCACAGCAGAGCGGGGGCCGTGGGGCGGTGGAGCCACAGGACCGCGACGCCTACGGGCAGGTAGAGCAGGCCGGAGACGGCCGCGGCCGCGGCCGATCCCTGCAGACCTGGCAGGCGCTCGCCCACGGTGCGGTTGAGCAGGATGTAACAGCCCCAGCAGACGGCGGCGAGCAGGGCCAGACCGATGCCGAGGTAGTCGGTGCTCGGCCGGGGGCGCGTGAGGACCACCACGGCCGCGGCGACGGCGAGGGCGCAGACCAGATCGGTGCGGCGGCGGGAGCGGGCCAGGGCCACGGTGAGCGGGCCGAGGAACTCCAGGGTGACCGCGAGACCGAGACCGATCCGGTCGATCGCCATGTACAGCGTGAGGTTCATGGCGGCGAACACCGCCGCCAGGCCCAGCACAGGCCGCCATTGTGCGGTGGTGAATGACCGCAGCTTCGGCCGGCCCGCGCCCAGCAGCACTGCGGCGGCCACCCACTGGCGCACCGCCACGACGCCTACCGGTCCGAGGACCGGGAAGGCGAGGGCGGCCACCGACGCTCCGACCTGATTGGACAGACCGCTGCCCAGCATCAGGGCGATCCCGGACAGTCGGGGCGGGGCCGTCGGCGGTGCGGTCCCGGCTGTCATTTCCGTACGAGCATCGGTTGCCATGACACGACCATCCGCCACGACGATGCATACGCAAAATGCATTGGACACACCATCTATACACTTGGCGCATGGATGGTCATGCGGAGCTTGAGCTGCGGCACCCGCGCTGCCTGGTCACCATGCCATCGCCACCGGCCGCTGCGTCGGCGTCACTCCACAGGCCACCGCCACCCAGTACCGACGTGACGGCATCGTCTACCGGCCCCTGCGCGACGCCGGACCCGTTCCTGCCCACCTCATCTGGCGCCGGCATGCCCCCCACCCTGCTACGCACGCCGCCGTCGCCCTGCTCTGAGACCTCAACCGTGAAGGCGCCTGACACCGAGCTCTCGACACGGAGTCTTGAAATGGTTCTGCTGGGGTGGCACGTCCGGAGTCACCGCCGGAGTCCGAGAGTCGGCTGCGCCGGCCGTCCCCAGGGGCTGGCACGCTGCAGGCGCCTTGCTCAGGGGACGCAGGTCGGTGGCAGGTGACGCCAGCGCCTCGGCGGCTACGGGAATACGGCGCTCGATCAGCATGCGCGCCGATCGCAGCTCCTTGGGGCGGTTCATTCCGGCGGCGGTCACGAGCACGTCCCTGCCGCATCCAGAAGCCGAGGAAGCCGCTGTCCGATTCCTCGTCTCGCGGGACGAACTCGTCGTCGGCGCAGGGCCTTCCAGGCCCGTCAGGAGGGTGATCGACGGCCGCAGTGGGCGCTGGAGCCTCTGAGCCCATGGAGAAGGATGCGCGGTCGCGTGGGCTCAGTTCCGTCCGATTTTCGGTCACGGCCAGTACCTCGGTGAACATTCACCGGTGATTTGTTGTGCGGTGTCCGATAACCGAGCATGGAAGCTTCCCCCGGCGGTTCCCGTAGCAGGCGTGCGCCCGCACGCTGGGCCGCCGCTGCACGGACCGGGGGTCGTGGCACTGCCTCGCGGGGCAGGCGACGGTACCCAGCACGATGAAAGGCGCACGATCCCCATGCACGACACCGGAACCGTCTCGCAATCGGCTCCGGCCCCGACCCAAGGCCCCGACTCCGCCCGGACGGGACGCCTTCCGTCCCCGGAGCGGGAAGGGGGCAGCCGGCACGCCCGGCGCTTCGGGCTTCCGGTTGCCACCGCACTGGTCATGGGCAACATCATCGGCGGCGGCATCTTCCTGCTCCCCGTGTCCGTCGCCCCGTACGGCACCATCAGCCTCGTCGCCTTCGGCGTGCTCACCGTCGGCGCCATCGCGCTCGCTCTCGTGTTCGGGCGTCTCGCGCAGCGCGACCCGCGCACCGGCGGGCCGTACGTCTACGTGCGCGAGGCCTTCGGCGATTTCGCGGGCTTCCTGGCCGCCTGGTCGTACTGGATCACCTCCTGGGTGAGCAACGCGGCGCTCGCCGTCACCGCCGTGGGCTACCTGGACGTGCTGCTGCCCCTGCATGACTCGCCGTGGCTGATGATGACCGCCGCACTCGTCGTGCAGTGGTTGCCGGCTCTCGCCAACCTCGCGGGGACCCGTTACGTCGGCGCGGTGCAGCTCGTCTCCACCGTGCTGAAGTTCGTGCCTTTGCTGCTGGTCGCGATCGGTGGACTGTTCTTCTTCGACCCGGACAACCTCGGTCCTTTCCAGGCCACGGAAGGTGGCGCTCTCGGCGCGGTCTCCGCGTCCGCCGCGATCCTGCTCTTCAGCTATCTCGGCGTCGAGTCGGCGGCGGTCAGTGCGGGCGAGGTGCGCAATCCGCGGCGCAACGTCGGAAGGGCGACCGTCCTCGGCACTCTCGGTGCGGCGCTGGTGTACCTGCTGGGTACCCTCGCCGTCTTCGGTACCGTTGCGCACGACAAGCTGCTCACCTCCAGCGCCCCCTTCACCGACGCCGTCAACGCCATGTTCGGCGGCACATGGGGCGGCGCGGCGGTCGCCTGCGCGGCGCTGGTGTCGATCGTGGGCGCGCTCAACGGCTGGACGCTGCTCAGCGCCCAGACCGGGTACGCCGCCGCCCGCGACGGGCTGTTCCCGGCACGCTTCGCGGTGAAGCGGCGGGGTGTGCCCACCTTCGGTGTGATCGTCACGGTCGTCCTCGCCTCGTCGCTGACTGTCTACAACTACATGGCCGGGACGGCCGGTGTGTTCGAGATCCTGGTGCTGGTGACGACCTTCACCGCGACCGTCCCGTACCTCCTGGCGACGGCGGCCCAGCTGTACTTCCTCGTCTCGGGACAGCGCGACAGGGTTCGCCCGGCTCGCCTCGCCCGTGACGCCGTGCTCGCGCTGGCCGCCTTCGGCTTCTCCATGTGGCTCCTGGCGGGCTCCGGCTACGCAGCCGTCTACCAGGGCGTGCTGTTCCTCTTCGCGGGTGTCCTGGTCTACGCATGGATGTCGGCCCGTAAGGCGCGCGCCTGACGTCTCGGCGGGGGACTGGTGAGCCGACCGGCCAGGTGTGGAGGGCGCGTCGGAGTGCCTGTGCTCGACGTACCGGCTGGAGGTGTCACCGTAGGGGCAACGGACACGAGACAGAGGGGCAGTCGTTCCCCTGTCCCTGCGTGTCCCAGGTCGGCTGACGGAGGCCACGCCGATGGCTTGGGCCACGCGGCCGGCTTCCTTGCGTATGGCGCGCGGTTCGGTGCGCCGCAGGTCCGCGGCGACGACGCGGGCCGATGGCGGATACGCGACGGCTCGGCGTCGATCTCGTGGGCCGTCATCACGTGTGGGGCGGCCGTGCGGTCGCCGCGTCGACGGACCGTAGCCCGGTGCCCCGCATGGGCGATCCGGAATCGGACGGACTGCGGGTCACTGCACGCCGGTGGCGCACACCTCGCATCCCGCTCGTGGAAGGCCGGCGGTATGGCGGCCGTGGGGGCGCGGTTCTGAGAGTTCCCGTCGTGGGGGCTGACGTGGACCGGATGTGCGCGGAGACGGCCGGCCGAGGAGGGAGTCGTCGATGTATCAGAGTTCCGTCAACTGCCTATGGAGATCGCCGGTTGGGCGAACGGAGTCATGCAGTCGAGGGCGACGGGGCGACGCGCATCACCCCTTGCGGCGGCGGGGTCCGTACATCACTCGCGGGTGGGCCCGACGCACCAGCGCGGCCCCACCCTGCACGTCAGGACCGAGTCGGCCGATCAGGTGCCGATCCCGCGATTCTGCGTAGTCCCTTCGAGTAATGCGTTACCCATAAAGGGCGAACCGGAACAATAGGGGGTGGGTGGAAGGAAGATTGACGGGAGAGTGGTGCATGCCCCTGCGGAGGCGTAAGGCGCAGCTGAAGGCCCGGGCCGGACAGGCGGCGGTCAGTGGATACGGTGCGGTGGATGCGCGCCTGCCCGTCAGCGAGTCGGCCAGGCAGTTGCTGCGCAAGGCCTTTCCCGACCACTGGTCTTTTCTCCTCGGCGAGATCGCCCTCTACTCCTTCGTGGTCCTGCTCCTCACCGGCGTGTACCTCACCCTGTTCTTCGACCCGAGCATGATGGAGAGCGTCTACACCGGTTCCTATGCGCCCCTTCAGGGCGTGAGGATGACGCAGGCCTACACCACGACCCTCGACATCAGCTTCGCCGTGCGCGGGGGCCTGCTGATCCGTCAGATCCACCACTGGGCGGCACTGGTGTTCGTCGCCGCGATCGCCGTCCATATGCTGCGAATCTTCTTCACCGGTGCCTTCCGTAAACCGCGGGAGGCCAACTGGATTGTGGGCGGGACTCTGTTCGTGCTGGCGCTCCTCGAAGGATTCGCGGGCTATTCGCTGCCCGACGACCTGCTGTCCGGTACGGGCCTGAGGACGGCGGCCACCATCGTGGGGTCGATCCCTGTCGTCGGAACGTACTTGGAGCTGTTCGTCTTCGGCGGACAGTTCCCGGGCAATGACGTGATTCCCCGCCTGTATCCCGTGCATGTCCTGCTCGTGCCCGGCCTGATCGTGGCGCTGATCACCGCTCATCTCATCCTGGTGGTCTACCTGAAACACACGCACTGGGCGGGTCAGGGGAAGACCAATGAGAACGCCGTCGGCTCACCGGCGTTTCCTCACTTCACCGCGAAGACCACAGGTTTCTTCCTCATGGTGTTCGGCGTGCTGACCTTTCTGGGTGCGCTCGCCCAGATCAACCCCGTATGGAACTACGGCCCCTATCGCGCCAACCAGGTTTCCGGTAACGCACAGCCGGACTGGTATGTCGGGTTCCTGGAGGGCGCGCTCCGGCTGATGCCGCCATGGGAGACCGACATTGCGGGCCACACCATCATGTGGAATGTGTTCATTCCGGCGATCGTGCTGCCAGGCGTGGTCTTCACAGTGCTGTTCCTTTATCCCTTCTTCGAGAAATGGGTGACGGGCGACCGCGGGGAACACCATCTGTGTGACCGGCCGCGCAACCGGCCGACGCGTACGGGGCTCGGCGTGGCGGCCATCGTCTTCTACGCCGTTCTCCTGGTCGCGGGCGGCAACGACGTCGTCGCCTTCTCGTTCAGGGTTTCGGTCGAGGCCATGACCTGGATCCTCAGAACCGCGCTGATCGCCGCTCCGCTCCTGGCCTTCGCGCTGACCAAGCGCCTCTGCCTCGCCCTCCAGATGCGGGACCGCCGCCGGCTGACCGAGGGTGAGGAGACCGGCCAGGTGACCCAGTCGATGAATGGCGACCTCTCGGAGAGCCACCGCGGCCTGAGTCCGACAGCCCGCTACCGCATCCTGATGCGTGATGTCCCGACGCCCCTGGAGCTCCCCGCGGAGGGCCCGATCTCGCGTCGGCGACGGCTTCGGTCCGTATTGAGCGGCTGGTACTACGGGGACCGCGTGGAGCTGCCCGCCACGGACGAGCAACGGTCCCGGATCGCCGAGCGGGCCGCGCCGCCGGAGCCGGTCCGCGAGCCCGAGGACTGAGAGCCGCCCTCAGTCCTGGGCGCGCGCATATTGGAAGACCATTCCGAACACCCCTGCCAGGACCACGCCCAGCCCGATCACGAAGAGCCACAGACCGAACACCACACCGAGAGCGAGCACGGCCATCCCTGCGGCTGTCAGCGACGGCCAGATGCTGTGTGGAGGAAAGAAGTCCACCGGACCGGACCGCTCATGGATGTGTCCGTCCCCGCGGTCTTCGGGGCGCAGTCCCTTCCTCCGGTAGTTGGTGGCGAAGAAGAACGTGACCAGGGACGCCATGAGGAACGAGATGGTGAGAGCCGCCGTGCCTGTCGGATCCCGGGACCACACGGCGTAGAGAACATCGGTCACGAGAAAGAACCCCGCGACCCCGGCGAAGAGAACGGCCTCGGTCTTCATTCGCCCGACTCCTCTGCAGCGCCCGATGTGGAGTGGGACCCGCCTCGTCCGAGGCCCGGCTTCTCTGGCGTGAGGGGGTGGTGCAGGTCGAAGGCCGGCGAGTCGGAACGTACGCGAGGCAAAGCCCGGAAATTGTGCCGCGGGGGCGGGCAGGAGGTCGCCCACTCCAGGGAACGGCCGAACCCCCACGGATCGTCCACCTCGACCTTCGGCGCGTAACGGCTGGTGTGCCACACGTTGTACAGGAATGGCAGTGTCGACAGGCCCAGCAGAAAGGAGCCGGCGGATGAGATCGTATTGAGCAGGGTGAAGCCGTCCGCCGCGAGATAGTCGGCGTAACGCCGGGGCATTCCGGCCTCACCCAGCCAGTGCTGGACCAGAAAGGTCAGCTGAAAGCCGACGAACAAGGTCCAGAAATGGATACGTCCGATGCGTTCATCCAGCATGCGTCCGGTCAACTTGGGCCACCAGAAGTAGAAGCCGCCGAACATCGCGAAGACCACTGTTCCGAAGAGCACGTAATGGAGGTGGGCGACGATGAAGTACGAATCGGTGAGATGGAAGTCCAGCGGGGGGGAGGCGATCAGCACTCCGCTGAGGCCGCCGAGGAGAAAAGTCACGAGGAAGCCGATCGCCCAGAGCATGGGTGTCTCGAACGAGATATTGCCGTGCCACATGGTGCCGATCCAGTTGAAGAACTTGACACCGGTGGGCACGGCGATGATGAACGACATGGCGGAGAAGAAGGGCAGGAGAACGGCTCCCGTCGCGAACATGTGGTGGGCCCAGACAACCGCCGAGAGCATGGTGATGCTGATCGTGGCCATCACCATTCCGACATACCCGAACATCGGCTTCCGGCTGAACGCGGGAATGATCTCGCTGACCACTCCGAAGAAGGGCAACGCGACAATGTAGACCTCGGGATGGCCGAAGAACCAGAACAGGTGCTGCCAGAGCAGTGCCCCGCCGTTCGCGGAGTCGAAAACATGCGCCCCGAACTTCCGGTCGGCTTCGAGGGCGAGCAGCGTGGCCGCGAGCACCGGAAAAGCGAGCAGCGCGAGGATCGAGGTGAACAGAACGTTCCAGGTGAAGATCGGCATCCGGAACATGGTCATACCCGGGGCGCGCAGACAGACGATCGTAGTGATGAAATTGACCGATGCCAGGGTCGTACTGATCCCCGACAGCACCAGGCCCATGGTCCAGAGGTCTCCGCCGGCGCCGGGCGAGAAGACGGCACTGTTCAGCGGAGCGTAGGCGAACCAGCCGAAGTGTGCCGCGCCGCCGGGCACCACGAATCCGGACACCACGATGATTCCGCCGAAGAGGAAGAGCCAGTAGGTGAGCGCGTTGAGGCGGGGAAAGGCGACGTCGGGCGCGCCGATCTGAAGCGGCATGATGGCGTTCGCGAAGCCGCCGAACATCGGCGTGGCGAACAGCAGCATCATGGTGGTGCCGTGGATGGTGAAGAGCTGGTTGTACTGCTCTACGCTGACGATCTGAAGCCCTGGCCGGGCCAGCTCCGCTCGCATGAGCATGGCCATCACTCCGGCCAGCAGGAAGAACCCGAACGCCGTGACCATGTAGAGATTGCCGATGACCTTGTGGTCCGTGGTCGTCAGCCAGCCCATGAGCCTCACACCGGTATTGATGCGCTTGTTGGCCACCGGCTCGGCCGACGCGGCTTCCTGCAGGTCCTGCGCCATCGGTTCTCCGTCCCTCCCGGTTGACTCGATGGTGGAGCCTGCCACCGTGGACGGCCCGCACGACTGGCGGTGACACCTCGAATTTCACCAGTTCACCGGTGCGCCGATCGGGTGTCCCAGGAGCCCGCCGCGTCCAAGGTGCCCGGTCATGAGCCAGACCGGCGTCACGTCTGGTGCGAGGGTCGGGGCGGACCGGGTGACGGCGCGTCTGTTCGGGCGGGAATGCGGGACTGTGCCCTGGCAGCGGACCAGCCGTGTTCCAGCCCCGCAGCCGGCCCGCGAACCGGGCGGTACGGACCCCGCACGGGCAGGGCGTCGTAGGCGGCCCCCGGCCGACCGTTCCCCGAGCGATCCAGCACCGGACCGCCCTCAGGACAGCCTCTCGGCCGCCCCGAAAGTCGTCGTATCGCACACGGAGCCAGCCGGATAATGTGATCAACCGGCAGTGACGGTACAGCGACAAGGGGCGGGTCAGTGGCGGACGATGCGGCAGGGACCGGGGCACTCCGATGTCGCGGCGTGTGTCCGATGCGGGCGTCCGGTCGTTCCCGGTGCCGCTGCGTCGAGGGACAGCACTGAGCGCCGATGGCCCTCGCCCGTCCGGCGTCGCGCCGGATGCGGCAGAGGCATCCCTGCTCACGTTCCTCGGCCTGGAGCCGCTGGAGGACGCCGTGTACCGGCTCCTCGTCGACCGGCCCGACAGTGAACCCGCCGCGCTCGCGGACGAGTCGACGGGATGCGCCGAAGATGTCGCGCGCGCCCTCGACGTCCTGGTGGAGCGCGGTCTCGCCAGCGCCCGACCTGCGGGCGATGCCGTCCTCCACTATCGGGCCTCCTCTCCCGTGCTCGCTCTCGGCCCTCTGCTGGAATTCCGCCGGGCGGCCTTGCGTCGCGTCGAGTCGCTCGTGACTACCCTGGCCGAACGGCACCGTTCCGCCCAGGCCCACGCTTCGGGAGCGCCGGTCGAGGTGCTGTCGGGGGCGGCAGCGATCCGGCGCAGGCTCCTGCTGATGCAGGATCAGGCCACCATCGAGGTATGCACCATGATGCCGCTGCGTGAGGTCCACGCAGTGATCACCGTCGAGGACAACCACGACGAGATCGAAGACGTGCTGATGCGGCGCGGGGTCGCTCTGCGTAGCGTCATCGAGCGCGACTGGCTCGAACGTCCCGAAATGGCAGCGACCGCAGCCGCCTACGCCGCTCAGGGGCAGCACATCTCCGTAGTCGACGAACTTCCCATTAAATTGATCATCGTCGACCGGCGGATGGCCCTGCTGCCGCTCGCCCCGGAGCGCGACGACGTCGATCCGGTCGCGCTGGCCGTGCACGGTACCGGACTGCTCACCGCGCTCAGTTCGCTCTTCGAAGCGCACTTCGAGAGGGGCTGGCGCCTGCTGCCCTCCGGCGTGGACCCCGGGGCCGGGGACACCGGCGGGACCGGACTCGACGCCGTGGACCGGCAGATCGTCTCCCTTTTGTACGTGGGACTCACCGACGCAGCCATCGCCCGTCAGCTCGGGATGGGGCACCGTACCGTTCAGCGCCGCCTGCAGTCCCTCATGGTCGAGGTGGGCGCGGCCACCCGTTTCCAGCTCGGCTGGCATGCGGCGTGCAGCGGCTGGCTGGACGAGACGGACGCGCAAAGCACCCCGAACCGGGGGGAAAACAGCGCCGGTTGAGGCGTATTTACGCCTCGGCGTGTTCACGCCAGGGACATCTCTTGTACGCCCCACTGGCGTGACGAAACATCTAGGCACCGAGCGCGTGGGGCCCCGCACCGCACGCGGCTGGGCGAGTTCACGCATCTGTGCGATAGGGGAGGGTTCACGTGTTCCAGACACGACAAAGACGGCTCCGCCGTGTCCTGGCTGCCGCAGTGGTAGTCGCGGCCACCGGCTCGACGCTGCTGACGTCACCGGCCTGGGCCGAGGAGGAAGCGCCGCCGACCACGACCGTGGCCGGCGACCGGGTGCCCGTCGCGCCCGCCATGACTCAGCGTCTCGACGACACGGTCCGTGAGGGCACTCCGGCCCAGGCCGCACGGGCGCACCTGAAGGCCCACCAGGACACGTACAAGGTTCCGGTCACGGACCTCAAGACCATGAGCACCAGCAAGGACGGCAAGCAGTCGTCCGTCCGCTTCCAGCAGAAGCACAACGGGGTGCCGGTCTTCGGCGCCGAATACGCCGTGCAGACCGAGGCGGCGGACGGCGGTCAGAGCGTCACCTCCGCCACAGGCACCCTGTACACGGACCTGTCGGTCTCCACCACGCCCAGCGTTGCCGAGGCCACCGCCGAGAAGCGGATGTTCTCCCTCGACGGGAAGCTGTCGCGGGTCAAGGGCGCCAAGACCGAGGGCCACGGCCTCATCGTCCTGCCGGATGCCCGAGGCGGCAAGCTGGCCTGGCACTTCACCGTCACGGGCGCCGAGGTCAACGGCAGCCCCGTGCGCCAGGAGGTGTACGTCGACGCGAACATCGGCGGCATCGCCCTCTCGTACAACAACATCGACGCCGCGGACGCCGCGCCGGCCAAGGGGACGGGCGTGCGCGTGGACGGCTCCGAGGCGGAGCTGAACATCAACAAGGAGACGGGCGGGTCGTACACGCTCGTAGACTCCACCCAGGACATGTACGCGCGGACCGGCGGCCAGATACGCACCTACGACGCCCAGCGCAAGAGTTATTCGCTGGTGGCGGGCGGCCCGGTCACCGAGGACATTCCCCTGGCGACCTCCGCGAGCGACCGGTTCGAAGCCACCAACACGTCCTCCGGCGCGGTCGACGCACACCTGAACGCGGCGAAGGTCTACGAATACCTCAAGGACAAGCTCGGCCGTGACGGTGTCGACGGCAAGGGCGGCACGATCTACTCCGTCGTCAACGTCGCGAACAACGGCAAGGACTACGCCAACGCCTTCTGGGACGGCTCCAAGATGGTCTACGGCCACATGGACGGCGTGCCGCTGTCCGTGGGCCTGGACGTGGTCGGCCACGAGATGACCCACGGCGTCACCGAGCACTCCGCCGGGCTCGTCTACCTGAACCAGTCGGGTGCCCTCAACGAGGCGATCTCCGACTACTTCGGCAACGCCATGGAGACCGCCGACAAGGGCGTCGCGATGAGCGACCCGACGTCCGGCCTCATCGGTGAATACCTCTGCAACGGCACGAAGCCGCTGGAGGAGTGCGCACTGCGCGACCTCAACGACGGCCGCAACGCGCAGACGGACTACAAGCCCATCACGCTCGACATCGACAACGGCGGCGTGCACTCCAACTCCACCATCGTCGGTGGCGCGCTGTGGGACATGCGCAAGAACATCGACTCCGGCCTCGCCGACCGGATCACCTACCGGGCCGCCCAGAACTACCTCACCCCGCTGTCCGGCTTCACCGACATGCGCAACGCCGTCACCCTCGCCGCGAAGTCCCTGAAGGTCTCCGCGGCCGACCTCGACGCCATCGACCGGGCCTTCGACGACCACGGCATCGAGCGCGGCTGGGAGCAGAAGTCCGGCACCCACGACGGCACCACCATCGGCGCCGGCATCCTGCCCGCCTACGAGGTCTACAGCGGCATCGACGAGCAGGCCGCGCAGATCAACGGCGACGTCTACGCCATCGGCCACGGTGACGCGATCGCCTGGGACCAGGGCGGCGCCGCCTTCGGCATCACCGTCGGCCGCTTCGGCAAGAAGCCCCAGCACGAACTGGCACAGTCGGACGCCTACCTGATGGACCCGTCCCTCGACGACGAGCGTGTCGTCTTCACCCGCATCTCCGGCGACAGCGTCGGCATCTACCAGGCCGGCGACAAGGGCCAGGGCGCGATCAAGAAGCTGGTCGACACCCCGGACGCCGACGAGACCGAGCCGGTCACCGAGAACGGCGCCCTCGCCTACATCAGCACCACCCCCGACGGTGAGCAGGACGTGATGCTCCGGAGGGCCGACGGCACCACGGTCGACGTGACGCCCGAAGCCGGCACCAAGGCCTCGCGCCTCGCCATGAAGAACGGCACCATCGCCTGGGCCGGTGGCGACGGGACGTACCTGTACGTCTACGACATCGCCACGGGGAAGACCCAGAACAAGCGGATCCCCGGCTTCCTGTTCGACTGGATCTCGGACATCCAGCTCACCTCGGACCGTGTCTTCTACCGCAGCACCGGTGGATTCCTGATTCCGAGCACCACCATCGGATCGACGCCGGCCGCCGATGTGACCCAGATGAAGAGCCTGACCTACCCGAAGAGTCTGTACGTTGCCCAGTTCTCGGTCAGCGACGAGTACTTCGCCTACTCGACGTACGACTTCTGGGGCGCTCTCGGCGCCTGGAACGGCCCGACCAAGGTGAAGGTCTCCACGACCGAGGACGTGCTGGCCGGCCTGAACAACTTCAGCCTCGCTTCGTGCTCCTCCGGTTCGCAACTGGCCCCGTCGCTCGGTGACGGACAGCGGATCGTCTGGCTGGACACGACGGCCGCTGCGACGGACGTGGTGACGCGCGGGACGTTCGCGGGCACCTGCGAGTAGCATCCGCCACACGCCGGAGGTGGTCACCGGATCTTCCGGTGACCACCTCTTCGCGTACGAGCAACGGAACGCTCGTCAACTTCCTGGCGACGGCTGTGCGTACCGGAACTGTGACGCCGCTCGTTTACTGCCTTTCGACGAACCGTAGCGCTCGGGCAGGCCACGTCGTTCACAGTGATACACCGGCCGGCGTGTTCAGCGGGGGTCGGCTACATGGGGTCCATGTTCTGGTTGCCGCCGCGGCTCTCCTGCTCGCTCTGCTCCTGCAGTCGGCGGGCCTGGTCCGTCAGCCGCTTACGCTCCTTCGGGTCCGAGGTGCGCGCGGCCTCGTCCTTCATCTCCTGCGCCTTGGCACGCATCTGCTGGGCACGGCCGGATTCACCTGCAACGCTCATGATCACTCCTGGATCTGTCTGTCGGGAAGAGCGGGCCTCATCAGCGAAACAGCGCCCCGGCACCCACGCATCTCGAACAGTCACCCACCGCTATCCCCACAGCTCAAGCCCGCCCCGTTTGTGTGCCGAGGCGTGTCTGCCCGTTGCATCCTGTGCCGGCGTCTCCCGACCAAACCCTCGGCAAGTGGATTACCCGATAGGGCCACCGGCCGTGCCTGGACGGAGCTCCTCGTCGCGTGCGCTGCCTGTGCTGCCGCCGGCATTGCTGCGCTCTGAAGGGCCATCTGGTCGATGCTGCGCAGCGGCCACTCGTTGGTGGAGTTGCAGTGCTGGGCGCGCGGGGTGCGGTAGTAGTCCTGCGCCTCCCGGTAGAGGGTGGGGGCTTCCTCCAGGCCCTCCGGACTCTCGGGCGCACAGTTCAGGGTGGTCGGGGCCTCGCCGTGGGCTTCGGCGGTGCGCAGAGCGCCGGCCTGGTCGAGCATGGCCTGCAGGAACTCGGGGCCCTGTGTGCGGCCGGGCCGTTGACCAGAAGGTCACGGACGTCGATACCGCTGACGGTGCCCACGGCCCTGATCCGGTGGTCGGTCTGGGCGGCGGAGGGGACGTACCCTCTCGACGCGCAGATGCCCAGGGCGCCGATCCGGGCCGGGGCGATGTCCTCGCGGGTGGTCAGATGGGTGACGGCCCCCGGGCTCCTCGGCGCGCTGGAAGGGGTTCTCAAGACCACGCGGGCTGCCCTCGCTCTCGCCCTGGAAGGCGGCGTCGAAAGCGAGCGCAGCGAAGCCCTCGCAGGCCAGACGCTCGGCGTAGACGGGGGCGGGTGATGCTCCGGCGGGCCAGGACCCAGTGCGCTCGGTCGGGCCCGTGTCAGGGGCGGTGCTCGGCGCGGGCCCACTCGTAGACCCGCGGGCCGTGGGCTCACCAGAAACCGGAGTGGAAGCGCCGCTCGTGCGGCGCCGGGATGCCCGACCAGGCCGCGAACCGGCGGGATCGCGTCGAGCAGCGGCAGTAACCGGCTTCACACGAACCCTCGCAGCGGCTTGAGTACCGAGCGTATTTCTACTCCAGCAGCTTTCACCCGGTGCAGTAGCTTGCCAACGCCGCCTGAAATCACCAGCTGCCGCGCAGCAGAGCAACCGGAGGGTCACAAATGCCCCGAGAGGCCCCGTACCTTGCAGTAGCCGACGCGCTGCGCGCACGGATTCTCGCGGGGGAGTGGGAGATCGGGGAGCGCCTGCCGTCCCGGGCGCAGCTCGCCCAGGAGTACGGGGTCGGGCGCAACGTCACGCAGAGGGCCATGGATCGCTTGATCATCAAGGGCCTCCTCGAAGGACGCGCGGGCTCGGGCACCTACGTCCGCATGCCGCGCGAGCGCCTGCGGATGGTCCGCTCGCGGCAACGCGAACGCCGGGACGGCTCCCCCTCCCTCGCCGGTATGAAGGAGCGGGGCAAGGCCAGCGCCTGGGATTCGCACAGCCAGACACGCGTCCCCGCTCCTGAGACAATCGCCGAGCGGCTCGCGGTCAGCCCCGGAGACCTCTGCGTCAACACGCACTACGAGTTCCTCGCCGACGGGCAACCCGTCCAGCTCTCCGAATCCTGGGAGCCGATGGCCATCACGGATGGAACGCCGATCGTACTGCCCGAGACGGGCCCCCTCGCGGGAAAGGGGGTGGTTGAGCGCATGCGCTCCATCGGCGTTGATATCGAGACCGTGGTCGAGCTGCCGCGCCCGGCTCGTGCCACCCAGGCGCAGGCGAACCTACTGGGGATCAGCGTCGGGGACCTGGTGCTCCAGATCGAGCGGACCATCTACGACACCGACGGACGTCCGGTGGAAACCGCCGACATCGTCATTCCGGACGTGCGCCGGGAAGTGGCCTACGAGTTCGTGGTCGACCAGCCGTAGCCGTTGACGCCAGTAGAGCGATATTTCAAATCCGACAGTAGGTCACTCGAATGTCAATACCCTCCCGACTCGGACTCCTGCGCGATCCGGACTTCGGGCGACTGTTTGCCGCCACCGCGCTCGGCCAGCTGGGCGATCGCATCATTTTTCTCACGTTTCCTCTGGTCGCGATCGTGGCATTGAATGCTGATGAGTTCCAGGTCGGATCACTGGCCGCGATGACCACGGCAGGGTCACTCCTGGTCGGGCTACCGGCAGGCGCGTGGGTGGACCGTATGCGGAAACGATCAGTGATGATCAGCACTGATCTCGCGAGGGCGGTGGCCCTCTTGACGATACCGGTGGCGTGGTGGTCGGGACTTCTGACGATCTGGTGGCTCTACGCAGTCGCGTTGGTTCATGGAGTGCTGACAGTCTTCTTCGATGTCGCGTACGTGAGTTATCTGCCGCACCTGGTGGGACGCGGCAATCTCATTGAAGGAAACTCAAAGCTCTCGGCGATACGCTCGTTAACCAGTATCAGTGGACCAGGGATGGCAGGGCCGCTTGTCGGCTGGCTCGGAGCCCCTGTAACGCTTTTGGTGAGTTCGGCCGGGATGGCGATGTCAGGTCTGCTCGCGACCGGTATCCGCAAACGCGAACAGAAGCCGGTCTCGAGTGAGCACCCTCAACTTCTTCGAGACATCAAAGAAGGGTTGAAGTTTGTTCTCAAGCGTCCCGTCCTGCGTGCAATCATCCTGGGGGATGCAATATTCAACATCTTCCTGGTCATGTATCAAACCATGTTGCTGGTCTTCTTGGAGAGGGAGATGAATCTCGAGTCCTTCGGTATCGGCCTCATTCTGTCGGGAATGGGCTGCGGCGCCCTGCTGGGCGCGCTGTGGGCATCCAGGGTCTCGAAGCGGGTCGGGCAGGGTCCGGTCATCTGGCTCGCACCACTTGTCACCTGTCCGCTGACAGTCCTGATGCCGTTGGCGCATCCGGGTTGGAGCGTGTACGTGGCTGCGCTCGGACTCGCGTCCCTTTCCCTGGGCGGAGTCATCCGCTTTGTAGCTCAATCGAGCTTCCAACAGACCCTCACACCAGATCGGCTCTTGGGTCGGATGAGCGCGACAGCCCGGTTCGTTTCCTGGGGCGGCATTCCGCTCGGCGGGCTTTTGGGGGGAGCTTCGGGCTCTGTGTTCGGAGCAAAAGCTACATTGTGGATCGGTGCCGCCGGCATGACGTTGAGTACCATCCCGTACTTCCTGTCACCGCTTCGAAGTATGCGCGAATTGCCCGAGGGAGAAGATCCCGAGCTCGTGCGCTGAGGCTTACGACGGCTGACACCATGAGGTGGATCGGCCTTGATGGCCATGTCTGGCAGGGGAGTCGAGCGTCCGACCCGGTGTGGGGACGTCGCCGTGGATCGTGTCGGATGCGCTGTGGGACCGCCTTGAGCGGCTGCTGTCGCAGCGCGACTGGTGCTTCCGGTAACCGGGCCGCAAGCCGTTGCCGGACCGGGAGGTGCTGTGCGGGATCCTGTACATGCTGCACAACTGACCGACCTCAGCCGGAGTCCAGCCGATATTGCGCTCCAGCGGCGCAATCGGGCCTCGCGTCTGCGCCACGCAGACTTCGGCGGCGCGGCCTGGGAGAGCCGGTGAACGAACCGTCCTGCAAAGATAGTTGAAGTACTTCGGCAGTACCGCTGGGTGCGGGTCGTCGTGGTGCGCCACCTCGTGCGGGGAGGGGGAGGGAGTGGATGGGGCACGGGATCTGCCACGGACGGCGGTGAGCCGTGGTGTGATGGCGCCGTGAGTCGCGCTGCAGAAGAGACCAACCGCCGCATGCTTCGGGCACGGGATGCGATGGACCGCGCCTATGCGCAGCCGCTGGACGTCCCGGCCCTGGCCCGGATCGCCCACGTGTCCCAGGCGCACTTCACGCGCACTTTCCGAGCCACGTTCGGCGAGACGCCACACCGCTACCTGCAGCGCCGCCGTGTCGAGCGTGCGATGTTCCTGTTGCGGGATACCGACCGGAGTGTGACGGACATCTGCTTCCAAGTCGGCTTCGGCAGCCCAGGAACCTTCAGCCGCACATTCCGCGACATCGTCGGCCGGTCACCGAGGACGTACCGCAAGGAAGCGGCGGCCATGAGCGTACCGACGTGCTTCACGATGGCGTGGATGCGGCCGAGCGCCTGAGCGTCCGCACTGCCCGCACCGTCCGTCTGTTGAGCAGTTTTGGATAAGTTTCCGTCCGGCTTGCCCGGTAGCGTGATGCACATGTTCAACGCCATCACGCACTCGCAGATTTACGTCCTCGACCAGAACGAGGCCCTTGACTTCTACGTCGGAAAGCTTGGTCTGGAGGTCAACGCCGACATCGATCTGGGCTTCATGCGCTGGCTGACCGTCAGCGTCCCGGGCCACCCGGAGCGCCAGATCCTGCTGGAGAGGCCGGGCGCCCCGGCGATGTCCGAGGAGACGGCGCAGCAGGTCCGCGAGCTGGTGACCAAGGGAGCGATGGGTGGCTCGCTCATCTTCAGCACGGACGACTGCCGCAAGACGTACGAGACGCTGCTGGGCCGGGGCGTCGAGTTCACCGAGGAGCCGACCGACCGACCGTACGGAACCGACTGTGGCCTTCGCGACCCCTTCGGCAACAGCATCCGCTTCACCCAGCCGAGGGCCTGAGGGCTGTCCTACGGGTTACGAGTGGAGCCAGAGCAGAATCGCGGCAACGGCAACGGCAACGGCAACGGCAACGGCAACGGCAACGGCAACGGCAACGGCAACGGCGCCGCGAAGGGCATGGGTGGCCGAGTCCGCGACGGTGGTGCGGTGTCTGCGCCGCAGCCTGACCGGCCAGGCCGACCTGGCGCATGGCCCGGGCAGTCTTCTTGTGGTTGACGCGCTCGCCGTACTCGCGCGGTTCAGCGGTGATCCTCGGGACGCCGTAGTGCCGTCCGAGTCCTGGCGAATCCTGCCCGGAGGTGATCGGCGAGCCGTACGCGGACGCCGACGGCACCACGTATCTGCCGATGTTCCGCCAGCCTGTACTGGTCTTCCAGGGCACGAAGGAGACGCGACGATCACCGCGTCGGCCCACAGGCGCCGGCCGACGGGGAACCGGGCCGCGGCGAGCCCTGTCCCGACGAGTACGCCGACAACGGCGCCCAGGCCGAAGCATCTGTGGAGCACCGGCAGGACGGGGCGGCCGGTGAGACTCTCGATGGCGGCGACCTCGATGTCGAAAGCCACCTCGGCAGGCCCCACGCCGCAGCCGAACAGGGCAGGCCTGCAGAACACCCCGGCCGTCAGCGGCAGGCTTGTGGCCCCGGCCACGACGAGGAGACCGGCGACGATCAGGGCGGCTCCGGCGCCAATGACCGTTCTGTCTCTCTACCGACGCACGAGATGTCCGGAGATCGTGACCCCGCCCATTGGGCCGATGGGCAGCCCGAACAGCCCCAGCCCGTAGTCCCGGTGGACACCTCAGGTCCGTCCCGGACGGCGGGGGTGTCTGCCACCCCCTCCGCAGACGCAACGAGAAGGAGTGCGTACGATCGTACGCTTTGAGTGTACGATCGTACGCATGCCTGACTGCTTCGAAGGGGATTCCCGTACCAACCACGAGCGGATGCTCGCGGGGGACCTTTACATCGCCGACGACCCGGACATTGCGACGTCCCAGCAACGAGCCGTGCGCCTGGCCGCCCGGTACCAGGCCGCATACGCAGAGGACGCCGAGGCCGCGCGACCCGTCCTCGCGGAGCTCATAGGTGATCTCGGCGCCGGTGCCCACATCAGACCGCCGCTGTTCGTCGACTACGGCACGCACATCACTGTTGGCCAGGACACCTTCATCAACTACAACCTCACGGCCCTGGATGTGGCTCCCATCACCATCGGCCGGGACTGTCAAATCGGCCCCAGCGTGCAGCTGCTCACCCCTACCCACCCCGTGGAACCGCAGCCGCGCCGTGACAAGCTGGAGGCCGCCGAGCCGATCACGATCGGCGACAACGTCTGGCTCGGAGGCGGAGCAATCGTCCTGGCGGGAGTGAGTATCGGTGACAACAGCGTCATCGGCGCCGGAGCCGTCGTCACCAAGGACATCCCCGCCAATGTGGTCGCTGTGGGTAACCCGGCCCGCGTGATCCGTTCGATCTAGCGTAAGGAAGCACGGTGGCAACCGGACGGACCGACCCCGAGCGGCGGGAAAACATCATTACGAGCGCGCTCGACCTGATCGCGGAAGAGGGAGTCGCAGGCACCTCGCACCGCAAGGTCGCCGCCCGTGCCGGAGTGCCTCTTGGATCGATGACCTATCACTTCGCTGACATGGACGAGCTGCTGCGCGAGGCGTTCACCCGCTTCACCAGCAGCATCGTCGCCGTATTCGAGGAGCGACTCGGAGCCGCCACCACACCCGGCCAGGCACGGGAAGCGGTCGCGGACCTCATCCACCACCTGTCCAGCGGAAACCAGCGCGAACTCGTCCTCACCCACGAGCTGTACACCCTCGCGGCGCGCAAGCCCACCTACCGGGAACTGACCCGGGAATGGATGCGTCGCAGCCGCCGCGCCCTGGAATGGCACTTCGACCCGGCAACGGCCCGTCAGCTCGACGCACTCATCGAAGGACTGTCCATTCACCGTGCCCTCGACACCGAACCCCATGAACGCGCCCTCACCCTCGAAGCCATCATCCGTATCACCGGTGGAGGCAGCGGCCCTGGCGCGCAGACGGCCGCGTGGCCGGACGCCTGACCGCTCTGCCCCTCAGACGCCTGACCGGCGCCACACCTGACCACGGCGCCGGCGCTCCTCACCGCCCCGGAACACTGGCTGACCGCCTCGCCCGCACAACGGAGCAGACACATGAGCAATCAGCACACCATTGGCTGGGACGACGCGACCTGGCTCAACCCTCCCCTGGACGCCGTCAGCGACAGCGCCGGACTGCTGGTCACGACCCGGAACCACAGTGACTTCTGGCGCACCACCAGCTACGGCTTCATTCGGGACGACGGGCACGCGCTGCTGACCGCTCTGCCAGACACCAGCGCCGTCGAAGTGACCTTCGTCGCCGACTTCGACACCCTCTACGACCAAGCCGGACTCATGGTCCGCGTGGACGAGCAGACGTGGATCAAGGCCGGTGTGGAAATGACGGACGGTGTCCTACACCTCGGCGCCGTCGTGACCCGCGGCCACTCCGACTGGTCCCTGGCCCCCGTGCCCGACTGGAACGGACGTCACATCACCGTCCGGGCCAGCCGCGACGGCGACGCCGTGACGATCCGGGCCCGCCGCGACAGCGACCCATGGCGCATGGTCCGACTCGCCCCACTCTCACCCGAGGCAGCAGCATCAGCCGGCCCCTTCTGCTGCTCCCCACAGCGAGAGGGCCTGAAAGTGCGGTTCACCGGCTTCTGCCGGGGGCCGGCCGACGCATCACTCCACGACCCGACCGAATCGTAGATCAGGGGGTCGACACGCCCCTGGCGCCAGAAGGGCCTCCGGCTCAGAGCAAGCTCGTTCCTGCCGTGCGACTCTCATGTGCGCGGGCAGGGTCCGGATTACTTCGTGACTGTCGGCGGACATTCTCAACTCGGGATCGCCGATGACTCATTGCTCTCTGGTGATGGGCGGTCTCGCCATGTAGTGTCACCGGCAGATGTCGTGGTTCGCAGTACCTGCCCGCGCTCCGGCGCGGGCACTTTGCTGTGCAGTGCCTGAGAACCAGGGCGATCACCTCCGGGTCCGCGCGGTGCGGATCCGACTATCGACTGAGAGGCACCGGCATGGCCAGCGGAACCGTCAAGTGGTTCAACTCGGAAAAGGGCTTCGGCTTCATCGCTCAGGACGGCGGCGGCCCCGACGTCTTCGCGCACTACTCCAACATCAACTCCACAGGCTTCCGTGAGCTCCAGGAAGGCCAGGCCGTCACCTTCGACATCACCCAGGGCCAGAAGGGCCCGCAGGCGGAGAACATCACCGCCGTCTGATCCGGAGACAGGAAGTGCCGGGCCCCGGAGTATCCACTCCGGGGCCCGGCACATCTCGCTCGGCCCATTCGGACGGGTCCCGGGCCTCGGCGCGCAGACCACCGGCAGGACTCCGGGCACGGAAGACCTGGAGCCCGGAGCCGCCGCATGCTGCCTTGCTCACTCGCGCGCTGAGCGCACAGGCGCGAGCCGCCAATCCTCAGCGCCATGCCGGTCCGCGCCTGGCGAGCCAAGCAGCTGGTCAGATGACACCCCCTCGGATAATCCGGAAGCACGGAGCGCAGATGGCCTCTAGGATCACGAGCAGGGTGGGGCTGTAGCGCAGTGGTCGTCGCGCCTTCACGGCATGTAGGAAGACGCCGGTTCGAATCCGGTCGGCCCCACCCAACGCTTCGTGGTCAAATCCGCGTCCGCTCGCATTCGGTCGGGTGTTTGGGTCTGAGGCTGGTCGTTGTTACGTAGCGCCGGGCGCTTCGCTGGTTCTCGTACAAGGTGGCGGCCTGACGGTCCAGGTGGGCGCTGTACGGACGGTCCGGCAGTTCCTTGTTGAGGATGCCGAGGCCACGGACGTAGGTGCCCTTGAACGAGTAGCCGTTGGATGTGCACCCGGTTCTGTCGGGCTCAAGGGCCCCGCGTGACCCAACAGCCATGAACGGGACGCTGAACATTTCCGGGCGGCTCCGTGAAGTCGCTCAGGACCCACGGGTAACCGAACAGCGGATCATTAACGTCCGCTTTATGAAACACATATGCAGAGCAGCCGGGCTCGCCCTCGCGCTGCTCTTTCTCGTGCTGGGCATCGGCGCCCAGGCAGCGTCCGCGCATGTCACGCGCGAGCATGCGGAACTCGTAGTCGCGCCCGGTGACAACGTCACCAGCGGCCGCCTCATCGTGCACAACGCCGTCGTGGCTCCCGAGCAGGCCGGTGCGTGGGCGGCCGGGCTGCTCTCGGCCCCCTGCCCAGCCACCGGCTCGGGCGTGCCCGGTGACAACGGCGGCGTGCCCGGCGGCGTCGTCATCGAGCTGGCGTGGAGTTGCCACGTCGACGCGCTCGACCTGAGCCCGCTCATCGACAAGGGCGGACTGACCCAGGTCGTCGTCGAGTTCGACGGCACGGCCGTCGACGCCTTCGCAGCCACCCCGCTCGTCGACGTCCACGGCGCGCACGCCCTGCCGTCGTTCCCCTGGCTCACCGTCGCGCTCGTCACGGCCGCAGGTGTCGTGCTGCTGCTCGTCGTCTGCCGACTGCCGTACCTCGTCCGCGGACTGCGTCGTACCCGGCGGCGCCGGCAGTTGGCGACCGCCGGAGCCGTCGCGCTGTCCTTCCTCGCGCCCCAGGCGGCCTTCGCCGACGACAGCGCGGATCCGGTCGACACCGTTACCGTCGAGGGCACCGTCTTCAAGGACCGCAACGGCAACGGCGAGCGGGACAAGGGTGAGTACCCCATGCCCGGCATCGACGTCACCGACGGCGCCGTGTGGACCACGACCGGTGCGGACGGCTCGTACAGCCTGCAGATCGACCCGAAGCGGCGCGAGACCGACCTCGTCAGCATCGTCTCGCCCGACGGATACACGCCGGCGCTGCGCAAGGACTACATCCCGCAGTTCTTCCACAAGGTCCCCGAGATCGGCGGCAGAGACGTCGACTTCGCGCTCGTACCCGACCGCGACGCCTCGAACCCCACCGAGAAGTGGGTCATGAACTCCGACCCCGAGGTCGGCAACCGCACCGACGACGAGGCCCGCCGCGCGCTGCCCCAGTGGACCGGCCAGGTTCAGGCGATGTCCGAGGTCGACGGCGCGACGATGCAGATCGCGACCGGCGACCTCACCGTCACGGACTACGCCGACGAGCCGCGCCGCCAGGGCGCGTACGACCTGTTCAGCAAGGGCCTCGAAGAGGGGCGGCTCGGTCACCCCTTCTATCCGGTGATGGGCAACCACGACTTCGGCGGCACGGCGACCTCCCAGGGATACGCCGGCAGCATGGAGTACTACCGCCGCAACCTCGCCCCCGAGTGGTACAGCTTCGACCGCAACGGCCGCCACATCGTCGTCCTCGAGGACAACTACGACGCGAGCGGGCTGAAGCCGCAGCTGGAGTGGCTGCGCCGGGACCTTGCCCGGCACGCGGTCGGCAAGCAGGTGTTCGTCTTCGCCCACCGCTCTCTGTTCACCCAGTGGGGCCCGGGCGCCGGCATGCAACCGACGATCGACGAGCTCGCCAAGTACGACGTACGGATGGTCGCCGCCGGTCACAACCAGCAGGCCGAGTTCCGGCGCGGTGCCTTCAAACGGTCCGTCGAGATCAACAACCAGGGCACGTACGGCATCGACGGTGCCCACCCCGACTACAAGGTGCTCGACTTCAGTGCGATCACGGACGATCCGCGCACGCCTCTCAATGAGGACACCGGTCATGTGACCGGCATCCACCGGCAGTTCGACATCGACGACGACGCCGCGCTGGTCAGCCCCGCGCAGGGCAGCGTGCACGGCGCCGAGGCCGCAGTGCCCGTCGAGGTGTACGCGGAGGACGACGGCCGCACGCCCGCCAAAGCGGTGCTGACCGTCCGCAACAGCCGAGGGCACCTGGTGAAGCGTCAGGACGTGCGCTTCGGCAAGGGGGCGTCCCGCCCCGGTATCGAGAACTGCTACACCCCGCCCGGCGGCACGCCGGAGCCATGCCCCGACGCACGCGGCGCCTGGACGCGGGCGAGCGGCACACTGCACGGGCTGCGGCCCGGCACGTACACCGCCGAGTCGGTCGCGTACGACACCCGGGGCAAGCAGTTCCCCGCCATGAAGAACACCTTCGAGATCGTGCGCGACGCCGAGCTCGCGAAGCCCAGGACCGGGCAGGACTGGCTGCGGCAGGGCGGCGACGAGGCCGGGCGGACCGCGAGCGGCGACGAACCCGGCGCGAAGCTCGACCTCAGGTGGGCCCGCCACACCGGCGAGCAGTTCAACCTCAACGGCTCGGTGGTCGCGGACGGCAAGCTCATCGTCTCGTCCCGCGCCTTCGACTCGCCGTACAGCATGATGCTCGCGTACGACATCGCCTCCGGGCGTGAGCTGTGGCGTACGTACCTGGACGGCGATGCCGAGTCGGCACCGACGCTCCACGACGGCATGGTCCATCTGACCACCGGCGTCGGCCGGATCTACGCGCTCGACGCGGCGAGCGGCCGCATCGTCTGGCAGTCGATCGACCGGGAGGAGACCCACGGGGACACCGTGCGCCGCTACGGCCGCGCGGGCGGACCTGTCAGCGTCTTCGCGCTGGCGGGCGCGGAGCGCCGCTCGGTCGCCGTCTACCAGGACGCCTACACGGTCCGCTGCCGGGACGCCGAGACCGGCGGGATGCTGCCCGGCGGCTTCGATGCCGCGTTCTCCTGGGGACAGGCCCACAGCACGGTGATCCGCGAGCCCGGCTCCAACACCGCCTACCTGCAATCCATGTCGAGCAACACCGTCATCGCCATGGACCTCGCGACCTGCACCCAGCTGTGGGTGAAGGACACCGCGGGCGACATCGACAGCCATTCCTCGCCCGTCCTGACCGACCCGGCCACGGGCGAGCCGAAACTGGTGACGTTCACGGCGTACGGCGTCCGCGGGCACGACCCGAAGACGGGCGCGGTGACCTGGGAGTCCAAGCTGGGCGGCGGCAGCACCTGCGAGCCGGGGCGCGCCCCGCTCACCAGCCCGGCCGTGTGGGGCGACACCGCCTATGTCGCGGGCCGGGACGGTGTCGTACGCGCCTACGACACGAGCGCGACCGATCCGTCGAAGCCGGCGTGGGAGGCCAAGTCCGGCTATCTGGTGGGGGAGAGCCCGATGGACGACAAGTGGCGGGTCGCCATGGGCTGTTCGGCCGGTGCCGGTTCGCCGACCATGCACCCGCTGGTGACGAAGTCCCATGTGTACGTAGGGACGTGGGACGGTCGTCTGCTCGTCCTGGACCGGGCGAGCGGGACGCAGGTCGCCTCGTACAACCTCGGCGCGGGAGTGGCCTCGGCCCTCTCCGTGAGCGGTGACTGGGTCTTCGCCCTCACGGACGACGGCACGGTCCACGCCCTCGCCGCACGCCGGAAGTAGAAGGGAAGCACCAGCGTGCGATCACCTCGCAACGGGGTGCTGCTCCTGCTGGCTGCCGTCCTCGCGCTGCTCCTGGGCAGCGCGGGGACGGCGCAGGCGCACCCCTTCGGAACCCCTCCCGTCGTGAAGATCGAGGCGGCGGGCACCGCCGTCGACGCGACCTGGTCCGCGCAGCGGGACGACATCGCCGTCCTGAAGAACGAGTCCGGCGGTGACGAGGCGGGCTATCTGAGCTCGCACATCGTCGTACGCCAGGACGGACGCCCGTGCCGTGTGGACCGGGCGGACGGCGTGAAGCTCCACTTCGTCTGCTCTCGGCAGGTGGACCGCATCGAACTGACGGTTACGGCGCTGACGGACGTCGACCCGGCGTACCGGACACTGTCGGTGACGGGCACGGGCTCCGGCGGGCTGCACACGGCGCAGCAGCCGACGCGGACGCTGACCCTGAAACCGGTGGCCGCGGGGACCGCCGCCGTGGCCTCACCGGCCGCTTCGGGGTGGGGGGCCTGGACAACCGACCTGACCTCACTGCTGGACCACGGCGCGGCCCTCCCGCCGGCTCTGCTCGTGGCCGCGGCCGTGGGGGCGCTCCACGCCTGCGCGCCGGGGCACGGGAAGTCGCTGGCCGCCGGGTATCTGGTGGGCGGCAGGGGCAGGCCGCGCGACGCGGTGTGGCTGGGCGGGGTCGTCGCGGTGATGCACACGTTCTCGGTCGCCGCCCTGGCGGTCGGCTGGTGGCTGGCGGCGAACAGTACGCCGGACATCGCGGCGCTGACGGGGTGGCTCCAGCTGATCGCGGCGCTGGTGGTGGCCGGAGTGGGGGTGAGCCTGCTGCGGAGGCATCTGCGCCACCGGAGGCACCACCAACCCCATCACGGGCCTGATCACGAGCACGGGCATGACCACGGGCATGACCACGGGCACGATCACGGGCACAGCCATCACATCCCGGATGCCCCGTCCCTCCTCACCTGGCGAGGCCTCGTGCTTCTCGGCGCGTCGGGCGGCCTGCTGCCCTCGCCGTCAGCCTTCCTCGTCCTGCTCACCGGCCTGCTGACCGGCAAGGTCGGCATCGCCCTCGCGATGGTCGTCGCCTTCGGCCTCGGCATGGCGCTTACGCTCACCGGCGTCGGCCTGATCGTGCTGCGCGGCCGGGACACGCTGCTGGACCGTGTCTCCCGCTCGCGGACGCTGCGGACGTGGACGGCGAGGGTTCCACTGCTCGCGGCTTCGGCGGTGGTGGCCGGAGGGACGGTGGCCTCGGCGGTCGCCGCAGGCCACCTTCTCGCTCCGTGATCTCCGTAGCTCTGTGAGTTCCGTGACGTCCGCCGCCGAGGACGCGATACACCCCGAGGGTGCCCTTGAGGGCTCCGGGCCGGTGTCGTCGAGTGGAACGGCTTTCAAGGGCGCACCATGGAAGGGCGCGAGCACGACAAGGGGGTGACCTGGGCAGGAGTCCGCCGGTGGCACGTGGACGGTTGCGGATCTACCTCGGGGCCGCCCCCGGGGTCGGGAAGACGTACACCATGCTCGCCGAGGGGCAGCGGCTGCGTTCACGGGGCGCGGATGTGGTCGTCGGCTTCGTCGAGCCGCACGGGCGTCGGCCGACCGCGGCCATGGCCGACGGTCTGGAGACGATCGCCCGCCGTACGCTGCGCCACCGCGGTGCGCTCTTCACCGAGATGGATCTCGACGCGGTGCTGGCCCGCAGTCCCCAGGTCGCGCTGGTCGACGAGCTGGCCCACTCCAACGTTCCGGGGGCCCGCAACGCCAAGCGATGGCAGGACGTGGAGGAGCTCCTGGCAGCCGGCATCGATGTCGTCACCACGCTCAACGTCCAGCACCTGGAATCCCTCAACGACGTGGTACGGCAGATCACGGGGGTGGCGCAGCGGGAGACCCTGCCCGACGAGGTGGCCCGCCGGGCCGACCAGATCGAACTGGTCGACCTGCCACCGGAGGTGCTCCGCCGCCGCATGGTCCATGGCGACATCTATCCGCCTGACCGCATCGAGTCCGCCCTCACCCACTACTTCCGGGTCGGCAACCTCACCGCCCTGCGCGAAATCGCCCTGCTGTGGCTCGCCGACCGGGTGGAGGAGGGGCTGCAGCGCTACCGCGCGGAACACGGCATCGTCGCTCCCTGGGAGACCCGGGAGCGCATCCTGGTGTCCCTGAGCGGCGGGCCGGAGGGCGAGACCCTCATCCGCCGCGCCGCGCGGGTCAGCGCTCGTACCCCCGGCACCGAGTTGCTGGCCCTCCACGTGGTCCCGGAGGACGGGCTCGCCGACGTCGACCCGGCGGTACTGGACACCCAGCGCACCCTTCTGGAGTCGCTCGGCGGCAGCTACCACCAGACCACTGGCGAGGACGTGGTCGACGCCTTGCTCCAGTTCGCCGAGGCGGAGAACGTCACCCAGATCGTGCTGGGCGCGAGTCGGCACAGCCGTCTCGCCTCCCTCCTGAGAGCGGGTGTGGGAGAACGGACGATCAAGGGGTCCGGCCCCATTGACGTGCACATCGTCACCCATAGGGAGGCTGCAGGGTCTGCTGTGGTGAGGATTCCGCATCCGATCCGTGGCACGGGCCCAAGACGGTACTGGGCCGCGCTGGCCGGCGCCGTGCTGCTGCTGCCCGTACTGACGCTCCTGCTGACCGCGCTGCGTGGTCATCTCGACCTCTCCAGCGACCTGGTGATCTATCTGCTCGCCGTCGTCGTGGTCGCCCTGGTCGGCGGGCTCTACCCCGCGCTGTTCGCCGCGATTGCCGCAGCACTGCTCGCCGATTACTACTTCACCGCACCGATGCACTCGCTGGCCATTGAGCGCCCGGACGAGATCACCGCGCTCGTGGTTTTCATCGCCACAGCCGCTCTCGTCGGCACGGCAGCGGGAACGGCTGCGCAGCGTACGTACCAGGCCGTACGCGCGACATCGGAGGCGAGGACGTTGAGCCGCCTGGCTGCCGCCATGATGCGTGGCCAGGATCTGACGGCACTGGTGGAGCAGATCCGGGAGAACTTCGGCCTCAGTGCGATCAGCCTGCTCGAAAGGGATCCGGAAGCATCCCCCGTGCCCCGCTGGTACGTGGTCGCCAGCGCCGGGGAGCGGCCGCCGGAAAAGCCCTACGAGGCGGATGTGGAAAGCCCCGTCGACGACAATCTCACGCTGGCTGCTCGCGGCTCAGGACTGAGCACGGAGGACCAGCGCGTCCTCGCCGCATGCGCCGCCGAATTGGGGCTGGCCCATGTTCGAGGGCGGATCGCCGGGCGTTCCGGCGGCATGGACACCTTCGCCGACGCCGAACGCACCCGGGCATCGCTGCTTCTCGCGGCAGGCCGTGATCTGCGCGCTCCGCTGTACACCGCTGAAGCGGCGCTCGTGCGCTTGCGGCGTCGACGTGCCGACGCGCCTGCCTCGGAGGAGGCACAGTTGTTGGACGCTGCCCGCGCGGCGGTGCACCGTGCGGCGCAGTTGGTCACCGATCTCGACGACGTGAGTCGTCTGCACGCCGGGGCACTGGATCTCTACCTCCGCCCGGTCGACCTCAACGAGGTGTTGGGCGCTGCCTTGGACGACCTCGGGCCCGGCGGCCATTCGATCGTTCTGCGTCTGCCGGAACAGCTGCCTGATGTGATCGCGGACGCTGCTCTCCTCACCCGCGCCCTGGCCGCACTGGGGGCCGACGCATTGCGTCACAGTCCGCCGGACCGGCCCCCCGTCTTCACCGCCGAGGTCCAGGCCGGCCGCGTGAAGATTCGGGTGGAGGACGGCGTGCCCGTCCGAGGTCCGGATCTGAGCGCTGCGGCTTCCCGGGCTCCGGGTACCAGGGCCGAGAGCCTGGCTCTGAGGCTGTCGCGCGACTTGGCCGAGGCGATGGACGGGGCCGTGGAGACGACGAATGAGGGCCCCGCCTTCTCGGCGATGCTCACTCTTCCGAGTTCCGCGCCGGGCGGCAGCGCGACATCGGGCCGCGTCGAGTGAATCCCCGCACTCCACCGTCATCCCATCGGCGCACAGGGCGGCAAGGCATTCTCGAAGCCAACTGATATAGCGTCAGAAATGAATCAGCCTTGTATTCCAGATCAACCCCATATGCCAACCGGGAAGGCTGAACAAGCCTGCCCATGATGACTCTGCGGGGTGCTTCGCGCATGTCGGACGTCGCGTACATCGGCCTCACGGTAGTGGTGTTCGTCCTCATCGGCCTAGCCGCCAAGGGGGTCGGACGCCTGTGAGCGTGGAAAACATCGTTGGCTTGATCGTTGCCGCGTGCCTCGTCATCTACCTGGTCATCTGCCTGATCTTCCCCGAGAAGTTCTAGGAGAAGGTCCGGATGAACGACACCCTCGCGGGATGGCTCCAGGTACTCGCCCTGGTGGTCGCGCTAGGTCTCTCGTTTCGCCCGCTGGGCGGCTACATGGCCCGCGTCCTGACCACCGACCGCCATTGGCGGGCCGAGCGCCTGATCTACCGGGCAGGCGGAGTGAACGGCGACGCCGACCAGAAGTGGTCGGTCTACCTGCGCAGCACCCTGGCCTTCTCCGCAGTGTCGGTACTGTTCCTGTACGCATTTCTGCGCCTGCAGAACCATCTCCTGCTGTCCCTGGGAATGAAGCCGGTCACCACGGACCAGTCGTTCAACACCGCGGCATCCTTCGTCACCAATACCAACTGGCAGTCGTACTCCGGCGAGTCGACCATGGGCCATCTGGTCCAGATGGCGGGCCTCGCGGTGCAGAACTTCGTCTCCGCGGCTGTGGGTATTGCCGTCGTGGCCGCGCTGATCCGGGGCTTCAGCAGGAAGCAGACTGATCGCGTCGGGAATTTCTGGGTGGATCTGACCCGGATCGTGCTTCGCGTTCTGCTGCCCCTTGCGTTCGTCTTCGCGATCGTTCTGGTGGCCGCCGGTACCGTTCAGAATTTCCACGGAATCCACGACATCACCACCATCGCGGGCGGGCACCAGGGCGTGACCGGAGGCCCCGTCGCCTCCCAGGAGGCCATCAAGGAACTGGGCACCAACGGCGGCGGTTTCTACAACGCGAACTCTGCACACCCCTTCGAGAACCCCAACGCCTTCACCAACCTGATCGAGATCTACCTCATGCTGGTCATCGCGTTCTCGCTGCCGCGGACTTTCGGGAAGATGGTCGGCGACAACCGACAGGGCTACGCGATTGTTGCCGTGATGGCATTGATCTGGGCCGCATCGGTCGCCATCGTGACCGCCAACGAACTGCACAGCGTCAGCAGCACCGCCGGTCACGCGGCCGGCGGAATGATGGAGGGCAAGGAGACGCGGTTCGGGATCTGGGCCTCGGCCCTGTTCGCGGTGTCCACCACCCTCACGTCGTGCGGAGCGGTCAACTCCTCCCACGACTCGTACACGCCGGGCGGCGGCGGAATGACGATCTTCAACATGATGCTGGGGGAGATCGCGCCCGGCGGCACCGGCTCCGGGCTCTACGGGATCCTGATCCTGGCGATCGTCGCGGTCTTCGTCGCCGGACTGATGGTCGGCCGTACGCCCGAGTACCTGGGCAAGAAGCTCCGGGGCCGGGAGATGAAGTTCGCCTCGCTCTACATCCTGACCACGCCCGCACTCGCGCTGGTCGGTGCGGGGCTGGCGATGGCATTCCCGGGGGAGAGGGCGGCCATGCTCAATTCCGGTCCGCACGGCTTCTCCGAGGTTTTGTACGCCTTCGCGTCGGCTGCGAACAACAACGGCTCGGCGTTCGCGGGGTTGAGCGTGAATACCGTCTGGTACAACACCACACTTGGTGCGGTCATGCTCATCGGCCGGTTCCTGCCGATGGTGTTCGTCCTGGCACTTGCCGGCTCGCTCGCCGGGCAGCAGCCCGTTCCGGTCACCGCGGGCACCCTGCCCACTCACCGGCCGCAGTTCGTCGGGCTGTTGACCGGAGTGATCCTCATCGTTGTCGGTCTGACGTACTTTCCCGCGCTCGCACTCGGCCCCCTCGCGGAGGGTCTGCACTGATGTCCACGACCACCACTCCCGCTCCCACCCCGCCCGGCGCCGGGCGTCAGCAGCACCGGGTCTCGGGCGGACTGCTCGATCCCAAGCAGCTTCTGACGTCCTTCCCCGACGCCCTGCGCAAGCTGGATCCGCGCTCGATGGTCCACAACCCCGTCATGTTCGTGGTGGAGGTCGGGGCGGTGCTGACCACGCTGTCGGCCATCAGGGCGCCCAGTGTCTTCGCCTGGGTGATCACGGCGTGGCTCTGGCTGACGTCGGTCTTCGCCAACCTTGCCGAAGCCGTGGCCGAGGGACGCGGCAAGGCCCAGGCGGAGACTCTGCGCCGCACCAAGACGACGACAACGGCCCGCCGTCTCAGCGGCTGGCGACCCGGCGCGACCGACGTCGCAGAGGAGGAGGTTCCGGGCGTCGACCTCCGTCTGGGCGATCACGTCGTCGTCGAGGCCGGGCAGACCATCCCCGGCGACGGCGATGTGGTCGAGGGCATCGCGAGCGTCGACGAATCGGCCATCACGGGCGAGTCGGCGCCGGTGATCCGCGAGTCGGGCGGCGACCGGTCGGCGGTCACGGGCGGCACCAAGGTGCTCTCGGACCGGATCGTCGTGAAGATCACCTCGAAGCCGGGGGAGACCTTCATCGACCGGATGATCGCACTCGTGGAGGGGGCCGCGCGGCAGAAGACGCCGAACGAGATCGCGCTCAACATCCTGCTGGCATCCCTCACGATCATCTTTCTGATCGCGGTGGCTACCCTGCAGCCCTTCG
The DNA here is from genome assembly GCF_036002945.1 of Streptomyces sp. NBC_01224. Classification (NCBI taxonomy): domain Bacteria; kingdom Bacillati; phylum Actinomycetota; class Actinomycetes; order Kitasatosporales; family Streptomycetaceae; genus Streptomyces; species Streptomyces sp. NBC_01224. The sequence goes on from NZ_CP108529.1 coordinate 8,849,047, forward strand.
CCATCTTTGCGGGGGCCGAGCAGCCCATCGTCATCCTCGCGGCCCTCGTGGTGGCCTTGATCCCTACGACGATCGGCGCGCTGCTGTCGGCGATCGGCATCGCGGGCATGGACCGGCTCGTTCAGCGCAACGTGCTGGCGATGTCCGGGCGCGCGGTGGAGGCCGCGGGCGACGTCAATACCCTCCTGCTCGACAAGACCGGCACCATCACCCTCGGCAACCGCCAGGCCGCTGAGTTCCTGCCGGTGGATGGGGTGAGCGTCGAGGAGCTCGCGGACGCCTCCCAGCTGTCGTCGATCGCCGACGAGACGCCCGAGGGCCGCTCGATCGTCGTCCTCGCCAAGCAGCAGTACGCGCTTCGTGGCCGTAGCGAAGGAGAACTCGCCCAGGCGCAGTTCGTACCTTTCACCGCCCAGAGCCGGATGAGCGGTGTCGACCTCAACGATCCTCAGGAAACCCTGTCTTTGCGCAAGGGAGCGGCGACGGCAGTGATGCGCTGGGTCCGTGACAACGGCGGCCACCCCACCGCAGAGGTCGGCGGCATCGTCGACGGAATCTCCGCGAGCGGCGGCACCCCGCTGGTCGTCGGCGAGGTGACCCGGCACGGCGACGCGCCCGGCGCCCGCGTCCTCGGCGTCATCCACCTCAAGGACGTCGTCAAGGCAGGCATGCGCGAACGCTTCGACGAACTGCGCCGCATGGGCATCAAGACGGTCATGATCACCGGTGACAACCCGCTGACCGCGCGCGCCATCGCCCAGGAGGCAGGGGTGGACGACTTCCTCGCCGAGGCCACCCCCGAGGACAAGATGGCCCTGATCCGCCGCGAACAACAGGGCGGCAAGCTGGTCGCGATGACCGGCGACGGTACGAACGACGCGCCCGCGCTCGCCCAGGCGGACGTCGGCGTGGCGATGAACACCGGTACCTCGGCCGCCAAGGAGGCCGGGAACATGGTGGACCTGGACTCCAACCCGACCAAGCTCATCGAGATCGTCGAGATCGGCAAGCAGCTGCTGATGACCCGCGGCGCGCTGACGACGTTCTCGATCGCCAACGACGTGGCGAAGTACTTCGCGATCATTCCGGCGATGTTCGCCATGGTCTATCCGGGCCTGGACAAGCTCAACATCATGCGCCTGCACAGCCCGACCTCGGCGATCGCCTCCGCGATCGTCTTCAACGCGCTGATCATCATCGCGCTGATCCCGCTGGCGCTTCGCGGCGTGCGCTACCGGCCGTCCTCCGCCGCGACACTGCTCAGCCGCAACATCTGGATGTACGGGCTTGGCGGGCTGGTACTGCCCTTTGTGGGCATCAAGCTGCTCGACCTCTTCATTCAGTTCATCCCCGGCCTGCGCTGACAGACGGCCCGACGAGAGAAGAAGGCGATCCCACGGTGCGTACACACATTCCCCCCGTACTCCAGCACCATCTGACCGCCTTGCGGATGCTGCTGGCGTTCACCGTGATCACCGGCATCGCCTATCCACTGCTCGTCACCGGCATCGCCCAGGCCGGTCTCTCCCACCAGGCCAACGGCTCCCTGCTGACGACGAACGGCACGCCTGTGGCCTCCAGCCTGATCGGCCAGAACTTCGCCCTGCCGAAGAAGAATCCCAAGGACGCGAAGGAGCCGCTGCGCCCCGACCCCAAGTGGTTCCAGCCCCGCCCGTCCGCCGGCGGCTACGACCCCACGATCTCCGGCGCCTCCAACCTGGGCCCGAACAATACCGACCTGATCAAGACCGTCAGGGAGCGTCGTTCCGCCGTCGCCGCCTTCGACGGGGTCCCGCCCGCGTCCGTCCCCGCGGACGCCGTCACCGCCGGCGGCTCGGGGCTCGACCCGGCGATCTCCCCGGCGTACGCCTACGAACAGGTCGACCGCGTCGCGAAGGCCCGCCACCTCGCCCTCGCCGAGGTCAAGAGGCTGGTTGCCCGCCACGTCCAGACGCGTGTTCTCGGATTTCTGGGGCAGGAACGCGTCAATGTCGTCGAACTCAACCACGATCTGGCCACGTTGATGTGACCAGAATGTGGGGGTGCCGATGCGAGGGCGGCCGAGGCGAGGACATACACCGGCGTGGGGGCGTGACGTGGACGTGGGGGCCGTGGCCGTACTTACGGGGATCGCCGCGTTCGGCGGCATGCTCGCCGTACTTGTGGAGGTCTATGGCTTGTGCGCCAGGCACAGCGGATGAGAGAGACCGGCGTGCGTGTCCAGGCGCTGGTCGAGCGACGCCCGGGAGGGGGCCGTGAGGAGTCGGCCCCACTGCACTCGCTTCTCCAGTTCGTGACGGAGGACGACAGGCCGAGGGCGTCGCGGTAGAAGGCCAGGGACGCGTCCGGGTCGTCATGCGGGAGGAAACTCGTGTGAATGGTGATGTCCATGACGGTCAGACCAGGTGCGGCTTCGTGACCCGCGCTTCTCGCTTCCTGATCGACCCGGCCACCTGTTTCGCCACACACGGTGGCATCCCCGCCGTCGCGCGCGGGCCGCGCCGACATGCGCAAGCCCTGTTCGTTGAAACACCGGATGATGTCCGCCCACGACCGCATCACATACGACGCCACGCGCCCGCCGTCGTCCGGTGGCCCTTCACCTCAGCTCTCGGGTACGCCGGGCGACAGCCGTACCGTCACCGTCTTGGGCCGTTGGTACTCCTGGAGCGCCAGCGTGCTCAGGTCCGTGCCGTGGCCGGACGAGCCACGCCCGCCGTGCGGGAGCTCCGCCGTCTGCACCAGATGGCAGTTGAGCCAGGCCTCGCCCGCGTCGAGGCGGGCCGCGAGATCGAGCCCCGTGCCGAGACCGGTCGTCCAGACACTGGCCGCCAGGGCCTGGGGGACACTGTTCGCCAGGCCCAGAGCCGCCTCCACGGTGTCCGCGTGCTGGACCGTGAGGAGCGGGCCGAAGACTTCCTCGGTGACCGTCGGGTCGTCGTGCGGGAGATCCGCAAGGAGAAGGGCCGCGCGCCAGTGGCCGTGCTCCTCGCCGGGCGGGGCGGCGATGTCCGCCGCCAGCTGTCGCTTCGCCGACGAGGGAGTCGTAACGCGCCGTCTGGTCCGGGTTGTTCAGCGGGCCGAAGTCGCGGCCTGCCAGCCGGGCACCCATCGCCTGCGTCAGGCGGGCCACCGTCGACTCGTAGTTCTCCGTGAGCGTGATGACCCTGGCCGGCGCCGCGCAGCTCTGGCCCGCGTTGTACGTGGCCGCCTCCGCGAGCGACGCATACGTGTCCGCCGGGGCGTCCGGGAGAACGACGGCCGGGGCGTTGCCGCCCAGCTCCAGGCTGATCCGGCGCGTGCCCGCCCGTGCCGCCACATCCAGGCCCGCCCGGCCGCTGCCCGTGAACGCGACCATGTCCACCGGCGACTCGACCAGCAGCCGACCCGTCCGCCGGTCTCCCGGAAGCGACTGGAGCACGCCCTCGCCCAGGGTCCGCGCGGCGTGCTCCGCCAGCAGTTCCAGCGTGTCCGGAGTGGTCTCCGCCGGCTTCACCACCACCGTGTTGCCCGCGGCGAGTGCCGGGGCGCAGCGCCAGGCCGCCATCATCAGCGGGTAGTTCCAGGGGACGATCACCCCGAGCACGCCCATCGGCTCCCAGCGCACCCAGCTCTCGTGCCCGGACACCAGCCGGCCCGCCGCCGGGGCCGTCCGGGTCCGTGCCGCCGTCGCGTAGAAGCGGAACAGATCCGCCACCTGCTCGATCTCGCCCGCCGTCTCCGCATCCGGCTTGCCCGTCCCGGCCCGCTCACGAGCCGCGTACTCCGCCGCGCTGTCCTCGATCAGCGTCGCCAGCCGGTCCAGGCGCCGCGCCCGGTCCCTGGGTGTCAGGGCGCTCCACGTGCCCAGCGCCGTACGGGCCGACGCCACGGCCGCAGCCACCTCGGGCTCGCGGGAGACGGGCGCCGTGCCGCGGGAACGGCCCGTGCGAGGGTCGGTGAGTTCAGTGTTCATCGTTGCTTCCCGCTCGTCGCTTCCTGCTGCTCGTTCCTCACAACGCGTACGATCGCAGCCACAGTTCCAGCGTCAGCACCAGCCACAACTTGCCGCCCTGACGGGGCAGAAGCGTGCCCTCGCCCTTCATCCAGGCGCGGACCGTGTCCGGGCGGAACAGGCCTCGGCCGGCCGACTGCCGGCTCAGCAGCAGATCGTTCCCGAGATCACGCAGAGGACCCGTCAGCCACTGCTGCACCGGCACCCGCATCCCGCTCTTCGGGCGATCGACGACCGTGTCGGGCAGGAGGTCGCGCACGGCCTCCTTGAGGATCCACTTTTCTGCCGAGCCACGGAGTTTGTACGTCGGCGGCGTCGCGAACGCGTGGTCGACGACCCGGCGGTCGAAGAGCGGTGCCCGGCCCTCGATGCCTTGCGACGCCGTCAGGCGCTCCACCTTTGTCAGGATGTGGTGCGCGCCCTTGGTCCGCAGATTGCAGTGCAGGAGCTGGTTGAGGAGATGGCCCATGCGGTGCGGGCTGTCGGCACCCGGAGTCAGATACGGCTCCACGAACCGCTGGGGGCGCGGGGCGTCCCGCAGCGCGTCGAGCATCTGCGCGGTCAGTAGCGTCGGGAGGTCCGTCCAGCACTTGCGGTACGAGCGCAGATACGCCGTCGCCCGGTCCTCGTCCCATGGCGCCCCCGGTTCACGGTGCATCTCCTGCACCAGCATCGGGAGGTTCTTCGGGCCGCCGAACACGGGGTCGCCTCCCTCGCCGTTGAGCACCACCGAGGCGCCGTCCGCGGCCACGGCCTCCGCGAGCAACAGGTTCGGGACCGTCAACGGATCGCCCACCGGACTGTCCAGGAGCGCAGCCGCCTCCGCGAGCCGTGACGCGACCGTCTTTCCCGACACGTTCAGGACCCGGTGGCGCGTATGGCAGTGGGCGGCCACCAGGCCCGAGTAGCCCAGCTCGTTGGGGAGTTCGTTGCCGAAGCTGATCGAGTACGTGTGTACCGGATGGTTGTGCAGTTTCGCCGCCAGCGCGGTGACGAGGGAGCTGTCGATTCCGCCGGAGAGAAGGACCGCAGCCGGCTCCGCCTCCGGGAGCCTGTCGGCCGTCGCCCGCTCCAGGAGCGCCCGCAGGGCCAGGACATGCTCCGTCGGATCCTGCGGCACCGGCTGCGCGATGTGCTCGCGGGGCTCCCAGTGCACCGCTTCGGTGACTGTGCCGTCCCGCGCCAGCCGCAGCACCCGACCGGGCAGGACCTCCCGCACGCCGGTCAGGAGCGTCTCCTCGCCAGGCAGATAGGCGAAGGTGAGGAACGAACGGACCGCGGACAGATTCATCGACGTGCCGAGCGCGGGCCAGCGCCGCAGCGCCCTCAGCGAGGTCGAGGCCGCCCAGGCTCCGTCGGCGCGGGCGTAGAAGAGAGTCCGGGCGCCCACCTGGTCGCGGATCAGGATCAGGTCCGTACCGTCCACCACGGCCAGCACGAACATGCCCTCGGCGAGCGCCACCCCCGCATCGCCGAGCCGTGCCCAGCAGCGCAGCAGCAGTTCACCGTCGGAGCACCGGGCGGGTACGGGGGTTCCCTCGGCGTGCAGCGCGGACAGGAGGGCCGGGCGGTTGTGGAGGGTGACCTCGCCCACCGCAGTCAGGCCGTATGCCGTGAACGGGCCTTCGGCGCGGCCGGGTTCGTCCGCGATCAGTCCCAGATCAGCCCCGGCGACGTCCACGGCTGCCCGGCCGGTCCCGGCCGCGCCCATCGCCTCGGCATGGGACCGGGCCTGCCGGGTGGTCGGGGCCAGGCAGACGCAGAAGCGTGCCATGGACGGCTCCTTTCCTTTGTGTTCTCTGGTTCGTACTGCTACCGCAGCGGCTACTGCTTCGGGCAGTGCCGACGCGGCCTGCTCAGCCGAAGTCGTCGTCGCTCCAGGCGTCGTCGCCGTTGTCCCAGCCCGCGTCCCAGTCGTCCGTCCCGCCGTCACCGGAATCACCGCTCCCGCCTGCGCCCGAGTCGCCCGAGGACGACGACTGGCTCTGTGCCTGCTGCTGACGGAGCTCCTCTTCCTCCTCCGGGCTCATGCTCAGCGGTGGCAGCTGGGCGGCGGTGATGGCGAGGCCCGCCACTCCCAGGCCCACGAGCATGACGCCCATCCTGCCGCCGAACGATGTCCGGTTGACCAACACCGTCTCGCCGCGGCCCCACAGGGTACGGCCGTATCCGATGTCCCGGGCATACGTCACCGTGCCGTCGGTGAGGGTGCGCTTGATGATGCGGTTGCCGAGGAGCTCGTCGGTGCCGGAGGCGTTCCGGTTGTCGTGCCAGCGCACGAGCTCGCGGTGGGATCCCTCGCGTTGGCGCCACTCCTCCCGGCCGTCCTCGTAGCGCCGGTGGACACTGCCGTCGGCGAGCAATTCGTCGGAGTAGCCGATCTCTTGAGGTCGGATCATCGTGTGCGTTCCTCGGGTCTGTGGGGCGGTCGTGGCCGCGGGAGCCAGGGCCCGCTCGGACGGTTCACTCCGCGGTTCACGGGCGGGTGACGCGGTGGATCACGAGGCGGGCCAGGTCAGGAAACCCGTGGTACGCAGCCCGCGCAGTTCGGTCCACACGGAGCTCCGGGGCGGTCGGGGTCCTCGTGTGAGGCGCAGCACCGTACGCACCAGGCGGGGCGGTGACACGGCTGCGACCTGCGCGAACCGTCCCCGCGCCAGCCACGCGGCCTCCTGGGGCCGCAGCGCCGGAGGCCAGGGGCCGAGAGGCGGAACCGGTGCCGGGCCGCGGCCGGTGGGGAGTCGCAGGGCCGCCGCGTGACGGGGTACGAGTCCGATCGACGCCACCCGTATGCCGGGGACGCGGCCGAGAGCGGCCCTGATCCGCGCCGGGAGCTCGATGCCCTCCGGGCTCGCGTCGTGCAGCACCTGGACCGTCGCGCCCTCCGCCCGCTCGAGCGCCGCGACGAGGCGAGGGGCGAGCGGCAGAGCATCGATCGCCGCGAGGACGGGGCAGCCCGCCTCCAGATGCACATGGTTGGAGAGCAGCATGCGGGCGATCGAACGGTCCTGGCAGACGAGAAGGCGGGGCAGTGCGTAGGCGTAGAGGTCGGGTTCGGAGGAATCGGGCGTGGCCGGGGGCCGTGGCGGCGCCGACGGTACCGGCGGGAGCAGGCCCTCCACGGTCTCCCTGCCCCGCGCCTCCAGGGCGCGCGTGAACGTGCGCAGGCGCAGGGGAGGGGCCGGGGTCCGCGGGATGCGGGTGAGCAGGGTCGCGGCCGGGCTCAGGACGCGGCAGGTCTCGTAGTAGAGCTGCCGTTCGGTGAACCTGATGCCGCCGGGGCCCGCGGCGCGGGCGGCGGCCCCGGTTATCGCGAGATCGAGGAGGCGGGCGCCGGGCCCGCGGCCGGATCGGCGAGCCGGGGCGATGGAGGTCCCGCTTCCGGGAGCCTGGGGGCGTCGCGTGGTCATGCGGAGCTGGTGCCTTCCTTCTTGGACGTGCCGGCGCCGGGTCGGCCGGTGTTCCGCGCCCGTGGGGTCCGCGATGCCTGCGGCCAGGTGAGGAAGCCGTGGGTGTGGGCGTGGCGGGGGCCGGGCGGCGGGGTGGTCAGGGCCCGCTCCACCGCTCGTACGACGATCGATTCGAGGAGGCGCGGAGGCACGGCGGCGATCGGGCTCCAGAAGCCGTCGGCGAGCCACTCGGCGTCGGCCTCGGGCAGACCAGCGACCGTGCGGAGCTGTTCCGCGTCGGCGAACCGATTGTGCCGGGCGAGCCGTACGACGCCCTGCTTGCCCCTGGCCGCGGAGACGGGGAGGCCCGCGTCCACCACGACCCGGTCGGGCTGCGCTGCGCGGATGAGCGGTGCCAGCAGGACGCCCAGCGGGTCGGCGTCGTGCAGGACGACCACCGGGAGCGCGCTGCGGTACTCCGCGAGTGCCTTGAGGGCCCCTGCCACGACGTCGGAGCGCACTGCGGTTCCCTCCGTGCCGACGGCCTCCAGGAGGAGGGCCCCCAGACGGCCGGGAATGTCATTGGTCGTGAGGAAGAGGGCTGCCACCCGGTCGGTGCAGAGGATCACGGCCGTGGGCCGGGACAACGGATCAGACGTACGGGAACGGTCTGCGCTGCGTGGCCGGGGCACGGGGCGCACATCGTCGACGACGCCTTTCGGCAACCGGCCGTACGCCGCAGGCCAGGCGCCCGTCATCAGCTGACGGAAGATCTCTTCGGAGGGGATGATCTGCGAACGGGGCGGCCGACCGGGGCGATAGCGCATGGCCGATGCAACGACGAGGACGACGCACCCGGCAGCTCCGGCGACGAACGCGAGGACACCGTCGGTCAGGACCGCGCACAGGAGGAGGACGACGGCCACCGGCAGAGCCACGAGCCAGCGGATCCCGGTCGGCACACCCTGCGGACCCTGCTCGGCCCACGCGTAGTTGCGGGTGCGGGACAGGTACCAGAGCTGGGTGAGGGTGATCTTCAGGCGTCCGTGGTCGGTGGCGTGCTCCGCGATGCCCCGGATACGGATGTCGTGCATGCCCATGCCGTGGACCGCAGGGTCGAGTGCGAACCGCTTCCCGCAGTGCGCGCACACCCGGCCGGTGCGCTCCTTGCCCGTGAGCGAGGCGGCGCAGCCGGGGCAGATCACCGCTCACCCGCCCGGTCCCGGGCCGTTGGGCCGGGCCAGGTCATGAATCCCACGGACGCGGCGCGGCGCCGTTCCGGATCGACGTTCCTGGTGACCTGTTCGGCGATCCGGGTGACGGCGGTGAGGAGCCGGGCGGGGGGCATGCCGACGAGCGGGAACCCCCAGCCCTTTCCCAGCCACTTCAGCTCCTCCTCGGTGAACTCGCCGAGTGCGGTGAGCCGCGCCATGGTCTCCCGGTCGGGCCGACCGTTTCGGTCGCGGTAGGGCACGGCCTGGGCGAGACCGCGGACGGTGCGCAGCGGCAGTCCGGCGTCGATCACCGTGCGTTGCCCCAGACTCTCGCGGACGCGCCGGACGAGGAGCTCTCCGTGCGCGTCGGCGTCGTGGAGCACGATCACCGGGCCCTGTGTGGGCAGGGCGCGGACCGCGTCGAGATCCTTTGCCGGCGCGATCCCGTAACGGGCGGGCAGGCCATCGGCGATCAGGAACGCCGTGATGGAGCGGTCGGGGCACAGGAGTACGGCACCGGGCTGAGCGTCAAAGGGCGCACGAGCTCTGGCCCGAGAGGGAGCGGGAGGGGTGTCGTCGACCACCCCGGGTGGCAGCCCGCCGTACACGTTCCGCCAGGGCGCGAGCGCCTCCGAACGGAACGCGGCACGGCTCATGACCGGGAAACCCCGGCTCACACCGGCGGCTCGTGCGAAGGCGAAGCCCGCGGAGGCGAGCAACAGGGCGCCCGAGATGAGGGCGAGGTACGCGATCTCGGCGAAGATGGCGAAAACGCCGACGAACAGGCCCGCGCCGAGCGAGGCACCCGCACACCCCGGCGCGAACTGGCTCTCCTTGAGGCGCTTACGAGAGAGCGCGTACCATAATTGGTCCGGCGCCACTGCGATCCTGCCCTCCTCCGTCACCTTGGCGAGGATCCTGCGCACCCGCAGGTCACTGAGGCCGAGGGAGTTGGTCTTGGGGTCGAGCGCGTACGTGCGCCTGCAGTGGGAGCAGGTGTTGTTGGGACGCTCCTTGCGGAGCAAGTTCTTCTCGCAATGCGGACAGATCACCGGCGGACCTCCAGTGCGGTTGCCACACGGCGCAGTCGTTCGGCCAGACGCTCGCGGACGGTGGTGGTGGCGATGCCCCGGTCCTGCTGAAGGTGCTCGATGTCGCGCAGCGCGGCGGCGAGTGCGCGGTAATCGGTGGCGGTGGCCACGGTCACCTGGCCGGCCGTCGGGGTGTCGTCCGTGGCGCGGCGCTCCGCCTCCCCGGCGGTTATCGCGTAGTCCTCGTGGTCGATCCCGTAGCCGGTGTTGGCTGCGAGGATCGTCAGCGGATCGGTGCCCCTGTTCGCGAAGGAATGGGGCATCATCTCCGGAATCCGTATCAACATCCCGGGAGTCAGCGGGACTTCGGTGACCCGGTCGCGGTCCGCGTCGTGGAGGCCGCACGCCGCATGGCCCAGGCTGAGGACGAAGTGTTCACCGCCGTGGGCATGCGGGGTGAAGGCGCTGCGCGGCCCCACGACACCGAGTTTGACTGTGGCGTTCGAGGGACGTTCGGGCGAGGTTGCCGCGTCGCCCACCAGGTAGTGGGCGAACTGCCCGTCATCAATGAAGCGGAGGAACTCGCGCTCGGGTCCCAGCTCGCGGGCGCCCTCGCGGTCGGCCAGCTCGATGCCTCCGTCCGGCCTCAGGTGGTACAGCTCCACACCCTTGGGGAGCGTGCCCCACGCTCCGCCCGGCATGGCGTCGGATATGCCGTCATGCGGTCTCCCGGACATCGCGCCTCCCCCCGTGTTCCTGTGCGCGGCGCGCGCTTCGCAAGCGCATCGTATGGCCTTGATTCACAACAAGGGGAGCGTCTGGAGCGACTCTTGGACAACGTGCGCGCGAACGGTGGGCGAACACGCGTGGGGCGGGCGGCAGTGTACGCGGGGTGTGGACACGGACGTTTCGGTGCCGTGCTGTCACTTCCGGGCAGGTGCGGGGCCGGTGTGCACAGCGGTGCGGCGTGGCGATGACGGGTCAGGACGTGGGTGCCGACCAGGCCGATTGTCTCCAAGAGGGCGCACATGCCCGCGGGGTAGATGAAGGGGTGGTGGAACCGGGACTCCGTCGTGGTCTCGGGGAGGTCGAAGAGGAGCCTGGTGGCGGTAACTCAGCAGGGCTCGGTGGTTACCCAGCCGTGCCGTACGTGCTTCTTGTCGATTCGGGCGGCGGTTCGGTCACGTGTGACTCGGACGGTGGTGAGCCTCATCAGTGTCGTCCTTCGACGCGGTGGTCGGTTCGGGCAGGAGCAGGCGGAAGGCGCAGCCTTCGCCGCGGCGGTTGTCCAGCTCGAGGCGTCCGCTGTGGGCGGCAGCGATGGTGAGTCCGAGGCCCGAGCCGGGTTCGGGACCGGTCTCGGCGGGCGGGTCGAGCGGTGTCGCCCGGTAGAAGCGGTCGAAGACGCGAGGGGCCTCGTCGGTGTGGATGCCGGGGCCGTCGTCGGCGACCTCGATGACACAGACGGATGTGCCTGGCGGCAGCGGTGGACCGCTTCCGAGCCCTTCGTGCGCCGGGCGCGAGTGGCGCCGACGCGGGCTCGATACCGCGCAGTCGTACTCGCTTGCCAGTCCAGAATGATGTCATCCCCTATTCGATCAGGCTGCAGTGCGCGAGGTCCAGGCTTCCGCCGACCTCTGAGACAGCCTTTGACCTGGAGTTTTGAGGCCTTGCCGGGGGCGAGGGCGGGTGGCAACGGCAGTAGCACGGCGTCCCGCGGTCTCTGGCGTCCGACGTAAAAAGGTGGAAAGGCGGGTAAACCATCGCGGTGCATGCGGCATCCTCTCAAGCGTGATGAGCCTGACGGGGACACCCTTCTTCCTGGCCACGATCGCGCTGGCCGTGGTCACCGTGCTGCTTCCCCTGCTGCTGTGGGGTCGGGTACGCGGCCCTGCCGTGGTGCGCGGCGCGGTCCGCCTGGTGATGGTCGTCCTCGCGCAGGCGGCAGCCGTGCTGAGCGTCTTCGTGATGGTCAACAACACCAACGGCCTGTACGACAGCTGGGCCGACCTGCTCGGCACCGGACACCACATTGTTGCCGCGCCCGACCTCGGGCGCGACGGACTCGGGGATCACAAGCACCTGGCGAACGAGTCGAAGGTCGCACAGGACTTCAGCCTGACGCACGACGCCCGGTTGGGCCGGGGCGTCCGCGTCACCCAGCTGAGCGGTCGGGTGTCAGGGGTGCGCGGAGAGGTGTACGTATGGCTGCCGCCGCAGTACGGCCAACCGGCCTTCCGGCACCGGAAGTTCCCCGTGGTCGAGCTCCTCGGCGGCTTCCCCGGATCGGCGAAGGCGTGGTTCGGCAGCCTGCGCGTGCAGTCGCAGCTGGAAGCCGGGATGCGGAGGGGGGAGATCGCCCCGTTCATCCTCGTGGAGCCGCGGACCAATCTGCTGGCGGGTCAGGACACCGGGTGCGCCAATGTGCCGGGTGTCGTGGACGCCGAGTCCTGGCTGAGCGTGGACGTCCGGCAGATGGTGACCGATACCTTCCGCGCGCAGAGCCGTGCGAGCGGCTGGGCGGTGGCCGGGTACTCGGCCGGGGCACACTGCGCCGTGAAGATGGCGCTCTCCCACCCCGACCGGTACCGGGCCGCCGTGGGCCTCTCCGGCTACAACGACCCGGCCGCCGAGCGGGTTTCCCTCACGGGCCGGGACCCGGAGCTGCGGCGGGTCAACAACCCTCTGTGGATCCTGCGCCACGCCGCCACCCCGCCGTGCGTCTCGCTCTACCTCTCGGGCGGGCGCAACGACGGCTACCGTGACGGCCTCGCGCTGCGGCGGGCGGCAGCGCCTCCGACGCGGGTGGTGGTGGCCGAGGTGAGCGGGCCGCACACCACTGGGCTGTGGAAACGTCAGGTGGGGCATGTCTTCCGCTGGCTGACGGCCGAACTGTCGCCCTGCGTGGGGCGGGTCGTTCCTTCGAGTGGCATCTGATCGATGGGGGCCGGCCGGACCGGGGCGCCCGTTACGGCGCGCGGATCATCTGCGGTGAGCCCCGTCGGCAAGCGCGTGTACGTCCTGCGCCACACCTGCCTGACCACCCAAACGTATAGGCGTGCGCATGGACCGCAGAAGGATCGGGTCCAGCGAACGACTGGGACGCCGCAGGTGGGGCATCGAGCGAACCATGTCGGCTAAATCGCTCGCACATCCCAGTCAGCGGCCGAGTCGTCGTGGGGTGTCGAGCGGCCGAGTGTCCCAAGCCGCCGACTGAAACGGTCCTGAAGCCACACCCGACACCCCTCGGTGAGCCAACCCTGCGCATGGCTCGCGCAGCCGGGGCAAGAAGGGAGGACGGTCTTGGCTCATTCGGTGGTTGCCCGGATGAGGGGAGGGACGTTCTGCGGTAGGGGTGGCCGCAGAACGACCTGCCGGCGACGCCTGGCGCGTTGTCCGCACCGCGTGCAGTCCCCGCTCAGTGATCAGACGAGGCTGACCTCGACCGGGAGCTTCTTTATGCCGTTGACGAAGTTGGAGCGAACGCGGGGGACGTCGCCCGCGAGGCGGATGCCGGACAGGCGCGGGGTCAGTTCCTCGAACATGATGCGGATCTCGGTGCGGGCGAGCAGGTTGCCCAGGCACAGGTGCGGGCTGCCCTTGCCGAAGGTGACGTGGTCGTTGTTGGTGCGCGTGACATCGAAGTCGTACGGGTTGTCGAAGACCTTCTCGTCGCGATTGCCGGAGGCGTACCACATGACGACCTTGTCACCCTCCTTGACTCGCTTGTCCCCGAGTTCGACGTCCCGGGTGGCGGTGCGGCGGGAGTGGTAGACGGGCGAGGCCCAGCGCAGGAACTCCTCGACCGCGGTCGGGATGAGGGAGGGGTCGGCCTGGAGCCTGGCGAGCTGTTCGGGGTGCTGGATGAGGCCCAGCATGGAGTGAGTGATGGTGTGCCGGGTCGTCTCGTTGCCGGCGACGACAAGGAGCAGGAAGTAGTTGTCGAATGCCCTGGTCGGAGAGGGGGATCCCGTCGCGCGGGGTCTCGTTGACGAGCTTCGAGATCAGGTCGGTGCCGTTGCCGCCGCGGCGTCGGCGGGCGAGTTCTCGGCCGTACTCGAAGACTTCCAGCGAGGCGGGGGAGCGGAAGGGCAGGTCGCGGTACTTCTCGCTCTCCTCGCTGTGCAGGAGGACGTCGGCGTAGTCGGGGTCGGTGTTGCCGATGATGCGGTTGCCCCAGTCGATGAGCTGCTGGTTGTCCTCCGGCGGCACGTCCAGCAGGCGGGCGAGGACGTTGATGGGGAAGTCGGCGGAGACATCGGCGACGAAGTCGAAGGTGCCCTTGGCGAGGGCCGTGTCGAGGGTCTTGGCGGTCAGGCCGCGCAGGAAGTCCGCGTAGCTGTTGATGACGCCCTGGCCGAACTGGCGCTGCAGCAGGCTGCGCATGGCGCGGTGGCGTACGCCGTCCAGCTCCAGGATGGAGGCGCGCTTCTTGATCTGGTCCTCGTCCACCTCTTCGAGGTTGACGAACTTGGCGGAGGTGAAGGTCTCGGCGTCGCGGTCGACACGGGCGATGTCCTCGTGCCGGGTGACGGCCCAGAAGCCGGAGTTGGGTGACTCTTCCGGCTGCCAGTGGACGGGGTCCTCGTGGCGCAGGGTGTGGAACATGCGCCAGGGAGTGATGCCGTCGGTGAAGTTGTCGAGGTCGGCGAGGTCGACGTCCTTGAGCGACAGCGGTTCGGTCATGGCTTCGCGGGCGGTCCTGTCCGGGGCGGGGAGGTGGGTGGTCATGATGGTTCGTCTCCTTGGCGTCAGGGGTGGCAGGTCATGGGCCGGGGTCACGGGTCACATGTGGTACGCGTACTCGGCGAACTCCCAGTCGGTGACATGCCGCTGGAAGCGGTCCACCTCGTCCCGCTTGTAGGAGAGGAATGAGGCGGCGAAGTCCTTGCCGAGGACCTCCGTGAGCGCGGTGTCCGCCTCGAACGCGTCGAGGGCTGCGGGCAGTGAGGTGGGGAGCAGCGCGGCCTTGGCGGTGTCGTAGCCATAGCCCTCGAGGGGCGCGGGCGGCTCCTCGGCGGCCTGGATACCCAGGAGTGCGGCGGCGAGCGTTCTGGCGATGGCCAGGTACGGGTTGGCGCCGGCGTCGCCCAGGCGCAGTTCCAGCCGGGAGCCGGAGCCGCGCTCGGGCGGGATACGGACCATGGCACTGCGGTTGTCCAGGCCCCAGTCGATCAGCCAGGGGGCAAGGGTGTCCGGGCCGAAGCGTTTGTACGAGTTCACGGTCGGGTTGAGGAGCGCGGCGAGTGCCGGGGCGTGGGCGAGGATGCCCGCGACGGCGTGGCGCGCGGTGGTGGACAGGCCGTGCGGGCCCGCCGGGTCGTCGAAGGCGTTGCGGCCCGCCTCGTCCTGGCAGGACAGGTGGAGGTGGAAGCCGGAGCCGCCCGCGCCGTTGAACGGCTTGGCCATGAAGGTGGCGAGGCGGCCCTCCTTGCGGGCGAGTTCCTTGACAGCGGTCTTGAGGCGGAAGGCGCGGTCGGCGGCGTCCATCGCCTCCGAGTGATCGAGATTGATCTCGAACTGCGCACCGTCGAACTCGTGGTTGCCGTTGGTGACGCCGATGTCGAGGTCGCGCAGCAGGCGAAGGGTGCGCAGCAGGTGGTTGTCGGGGTCGGCGCGCAGACCCGCCGTATAGACGACGCCGGCCACCTCCGAGTAGCGGCGCCAGCCGCTCGGTGATGTCGGAGCGTCCGCAGGTGCGCCCCCAGCTCGGGCGGTTCCTGGATCTCGAACTCGAAGCCGAACGCGGCGACCCACACCACGAGATGGTCCGGGTTCCGGGAACCGTTGCGCAGGATGCGGGTGCGGTCATCGACCGGCTCCATCACCCCCAGGGATGGGGCACTTGGCCGGCCATCCGTCGAGCCGCTCTGCGCCGTCACGGCCCTGTGCGGCCTCTACGCCGACACCGTAATCGCCGGCCGGGTGCGGCTCATCCCTCACCGAGGTCGCTGCAGGGTGGGTAGCCGGATGTGGCTGGGTGCTTAACGGGGTACAGAGCAAAGGGAGTTGGGGGACTGGTAGGAAAGTTTACTGTTCGCTAGCATTCCGGGCGGTGGCTTGGCGCGGTGTCTGACACCCGTAGGCATGACGCGCTCAGTGAGAGCTCTGGCCCGGCCACCATGATGCCGCCTCCTGCCCGCGCGAGGGTCGGGGCGCGAAGTCACGCACCAATGCCCAGCTCTCGCCACCCCCAAGGCCAGGAGTCCAGGGATGTACCTGAACGGCTCAGCTCCGCTCTTCACGACGACGCGGCGCCGTACGGTGGGCGTGGTCATCGCCGCCGCACTCCTCCTCGTCGGAAGCCTGCTGCTCGCCTACCCCGACCGGGCCGACGCCGCCGCCGACCCCCTTATTTCGCATGGCAAGCCCGCCACCGCCTCCTCCAGTGAAGCCTCCGGCCTCGGCCCGCAGAACGCCTTCGACGGCGACCCGGCCACCCGCTGGGCGAGCGCCGAGGGCGAGGACCCGCAGTGGATACGTGTCGACCTCGGTGTCACCGCCAACGTCACGCGCGTGGAGCTGAGTTGGGAGGCCGCGTACGCCAAGGCGTACCGGATCGAGATCTCCGCCGACGGCACCACCTGGACCCGGCTCGCCAACGAGACGGCCGGGAACGGCGGCACCGACGACTGGTCTGCCCTCTCCGGCAAGGGCCGCTACCTGCGCGTGTACGGCAGCGCGCGCGGTACTGCCTACGGCTACTCGCTGCACGAGGTCGAGGTGTACGGCATTCTCGACGGCGCGCCCCCGCAAACCGGTGCCTTCACCGTGGTCGCCGCCGGTGACATCGCCGCTCAGTGCACCGCCTCCGACAGTGACTGCGCCCACCCCAAGACCGCCGCACTGGCCCAGAAGCTCAATCCGAAGTTCTATCTGACGATGGGCGACAGTCAGTACGACGACGCCCGGATCGCCGACTTCCGCGCCTACTACGACAAGACCTGGGGTGCTTTCAAGGACAAGACGCATCCGGTACCGGGCAACCACGAGACGTACGATCCTGCCGGGTCGCTCGTCGGCTACAAGACGTATTTCGGGATGATCGCATACCCCCAGGGCAAGAGCTACTACAGCTTCGACGAGGGCAATTGGCACTTCATCGCCCTCGACTCCAACTCCTTCGACCAGAGCGCCCAGATCGACTGGCTCAAGGCCGACCTCGCCAGGAACAGCAAGGCGTGCATCGCCGCCTACTGGCACCACCCGCTGTACTCCTCGGGCGGGCACGGCAACGACCCGGTCAGCAGGCCGGTCTGGAAGATCCTGTACGGGGCCAAGGCCGACCTCGTGCTCAATGGGCACGACCACCACTACGAGCGGTTCGCCCCACAGAGCCCCGATGGGGAGGCCACCGCCGACGGAATCACCGAGATCGTCGGCGGCATGGGTGGCGCCGAGCCATACCCCATCGAGAACGTCCAGCCCAACAGCCAGAAGCGGATCAGCGGTGAATACGGCGTCCTGAAAATGGACTTCACCGACTCCGGCTACAGCTGGAGCTACGTCGGCACCGACGGCAAGACCAAGGACACCAGCCCGAAGTACGCCTGCCACTGATGTATCTGGCGACCACAGGCCGCCGGGACGCGCCGGCCCCGCCTCGCACCGGCGGGGCGGGCCGACGCGTCCCCGGCACCGTCCTGGCACTCGGCACGGTCAGCCTCGTCACTGACATCTCCTCCGAGATGGTCACCGCGGTGCTGCCGCTCTACCTCGTCCTCGGACTCGGTCTCTCACCTCTCCAATTCGGATTCCTGGACGGCCTGTTCAACGGCGCCGCCTCCGTCGTGCGGCTGCTCGGCGGGCACGCCGCCGACCGCGGCGGCCGGCACAAACGGGTCGCGGGCATCGGCTACGTCCTCTCCGCCTGCTCCCGGCTCGGCCTGCTGCTCGCGGGCGGTGCCACCGCCGGGATCGCGACCGCCCTGGCCACCGACCGGGTCGGCAAGGGCATCCGAACGGCGCCCCGTGACGCGCTGATCACCCTGAGCAGCCGACCCGAGGCGCTCGGCCGGTCCTTCGGTGTACACCGGGCGATGGACACCACGGGCGCCCTGCTCGGCCCGCTCGCCGCGTTCGCCCTGCTCTGGGCGACCGCCGACGCCTACGACGCGGTGTTCGTCGTCAGCTTCTGCGTCGGCCTGCTCGGGGTACTGATCCTCGTCCTGTACGTTCCCGGTGGTCACCCGGCACCACTCACGAACTCGACTCCCCCTACACGAAAGACATTTGGGGCACTCCGTGATCCCGCCTTCCGGCGGATTCTCGCAGCCGCCGCTCTGCTGGGTACCGCCACCGTCGGTGACGCCTTCGTCTACCTCCTGCTCCAGCGCTGCCTCGGCCTCTCCATCGGCTGGTTCCCATTGCTGCCGCTCGGCGCGGCGGCGTGCTATTTGCTGCTCGCGGTCCCGGCGGGCCGGATCGCAGACCGGTTCGGCCGACGAATGCTGTTCCTGTACGGACACGTCGCGTTACTCGGCGTGTACGCCACGCTCCTCGCCCCGACCGGCGGCCCGGCCCCGCTTCTCCTTGTGCCCGTCCTCGTGCTGCTGGGCGTCTTCTACGCCACCACCGACGGGGTACTGATGGCCCTGGCCGGACCAGTGCTGCCCGCCGACGGGAGGGCGGGCGGACTTGCCCTGCTCCAGACCGGCCAGGCGTTGGCCCGGATGCTCGCCGCCGCGGGCTTCGGCGCGGCGTGGACGGTGTGGGGGCCACGCCCCGCGCTGTGGGCGGCGATATCGGCTCTGCTCGCAGCGCTCGCGGGCGGCTGGGTACTGCTGCCGCGCAACCGGTCCGGCACCCCGGCCCCCGAGGGGCCGGGAGCCCCGATCCCCGAGAGGCGGACCGCATGAGTGCCAGGTTCCCGAGAGCCGCGACCCCGCTCGGCCCACGGGCCCGTATCGCCGTCGTGGTGGCCGCGGTGCTACTCCTCGCGGGCGGCTCCGTCTGGTACACCCTGCACGCGGAACAGCGGTCGGTGGAGCAACGAGCCGACGCAGACGTCTCGTTCACTCTCGGTGGGCCCGCGCTGTACTTCCGGGACTCGGTCACAGGACGCGTCGCGCATCAGCCGCTTGCCGGACCCCCCGGCGCCCGCACCACCGGCGGCCCGACCTGTGACCGCTTCTACGCCTCGGGCGATACCGCGCTCTGCCTGCGCGCCGAGCCCGGGGTGCTGCCGAAGACATACGCAATCGTTCTCGACCGGCAGCTGCGCGAGATGCGCCGGATCACCGTGCCGGGCGTTCCCACCCGCGCCCGCGTCTCCGCCTCCGGGCGGATGCTGTCCTGGACGGTGTTCGCCACCGGTGACTCCTACGCCACCACCGCCTTCTCCACGCGGACCGCCGTCCTCGACCTGCGCACCGGCTACCTCATCAAGTCCATGGAGGAGATCCCCCTCACCATCGATGGCGTCCGCTACCACGCCCCCGACGTCAACTACTGGGGGGTGACCTTCGCCCGCGACGACAACCGCTTCTACGCGACCGTCTCCACCAAGGGCCGCACCTACCTCGTCGAGGGGAACATGAGGGACTGGTCGGCGAAGGCGCTGCGGAAGAACGCCGAGTGCCCCTCCCTGTCGCCTGATAACACCCGGATCGCCTTTAAGAAGAAGGTTTCCGACGACCCGGCCGCGCCCTGGCGGCTGTACGTCCTCGACCTGCGGACCATGCGTGAGACGCCGCTCGCCGAGACACGCAGCGTCGACGACCAGGCGGCCTGGCTGGACGACAGCACGGTTGCCTACGCGCTGCCGGGCGCGGCCGGCCGGGCGAGCGACATCTGGACCGTCCCCGCAGACGGCACGGGGGCACCCCGCGTGGCCGCGGCGGGCGGATCGTCACCGGTGGCGGTGGGCTGAGCCAGAGGCCCGGAGCAGAAGCAGCCCACCCAGCAGGGCTGCCATCGTCCCTGCCGAGCGGTACGCCGGAGGCATGGTCTCGAGGGCCGGCAGACTCCGGCTCGGAGGCTGTTCTCTCCATTCGGCATCTACCAACCATTGCTGCTCCAGGACCAGTTCAGAGCGCTGTTTCGCTCTGACGTGCACCGCCCCGGTCGGATCGAGGTGAGTGTTTTCTTCGTGATCTACATGCCGGATGCGGCCGCGAGCCGTTGTCGGTGGTGGCTTCGGCAGGCCGGGGCCTGGGGGTGCCTGCGCCAGTGACCAGTTCAGCAGCCCGGTGGGGGAGGTCGGTTGGGTGAGGGAGGAGGCGACGGATCCTTGGAACGGTCAGATCGACCGGGACATGGGTGCGAAGAGTGGCAAGGACGTCAGAAGGGTCGTCGGATTCGCCAGGCGTTGCAGTATTGGATGTGCAAGCGGGCGGGTACATGCCGACGTGCCCGTGCCCGTGCCCGTGGGCCAGGGCTGAGCTCGACGCAGAAGTGCCCGGCGTCTGGGCAGCGGTGCAGGTGTGACGGGGCCTGGTCGACGAGGCCGCGCAGGGCGGTGCCGTGCTCGCGGAACGCGGTGGAGCTGCTCCACGGCGTCCAGCCGTGGATGGCGCTTCCCCATGAACACCGGCACACCCGCCGTGACTTCCAGCACTACGTTCCGAGCCCGGTCCGGGCGGGCGGTCGTAGCCGAAGTCAGGGTGTTCCTGCGGGCGATGGCAGGTGACACCTCTCCGGTGCGGACCTCCACGCCCCTGCTCGGTGCCGAACTCATCCTTGAGCCAAAGGGACGGTTGCATGGCCGCCTGACAGGCCGCCGCAACGGCGTGAGGCGTTAACAACCGTGATAGAAGAGGGTGTTATGAAACACGAGGCATACGACGCAGACCGATTCCACAGCGCTGTTCCGCACTCGGCCCGCGTCTGGAACTACTGGATCGGCGGCAAGGACCACTACCCAGTGGACCAGGAGCTGGGAGATCAAGTAATCGCGAGCTACCCCCAGACGCGGGAACTTGCCCTGGCGTCACGGGCCTTTCAGGCGCGTGCGGTGCGGTATCTGGCCGAAGCGGGAATAACCCAGTTCCTTGACATCGGGACCGGGCTTCCCGTGCAAAACAGCACGCATGAGGTCGCGCAGAGCGTCGAGCCGAAGGCTCGCATCGTGTACGTCGACAACGACCCGCTCGTATTGGCACACGCCCGCGCCTTGCTGACAAGTGCACCAGACGGGATGACGGACTACGTGCACGCGGACATGCTGGAAGCCAAGCAGGTGCTCCAGGAAGCGGCGCGCACCCTGGACATGACACGACCCGTGGCCGTGATGGTGCTGTCCACACTGGGACACCTTCAGCCCCAGGCTGGCATCGACCTCATGCACCAGTACATGGCCGGCACAGTGGCAGGCAGCTATCTGGTCCTCTGCGACACGGTCGCCACGCCCCAGACGCTGGCTGCGCAGCAGGCTTACGCGGCGGGCGACACTCCGCCATACCTGGTGCGCCAGCCGGAGGAGATCCTCGCGAGCGCCGACGGGATGGAGTTGGTCGAGCCCGGATTCGGGTCGATCACCCTCTGGCGAGCGGACGAAGAGGACCTTGAACCGGTCGACCAGTGGGGATTCGTCGCCCGAAAGGTGTAAAAGTCGGCGACTGCACCGGTCGATGCATTGAGCCCGCGTTCGCATTTGGCTGTCCGAAGCGGCCACTGCACGCTTCAGCGCGCACGCGGCTTCGCTCGGCGACCCCCGCCCGGTGCGTGCCGCCCTGCGGCAGGCCGAGCCGGTGTTCCGGCAGGCACAGGATCTTGGCCATGGTGGCGGCTCCTCATCCGTTGTTGCGGGAAGGAGCCGTTCACGGTCCTCACCCGGGCCCGCGCGTGGTCGAAGCGGACGTATCCATGTGCCAATAGATGGCAATTACCCGCGATGTCAGTGCCGTTGACGGGGATGGGTGGCCACAGGACCGTCGAGGGCCGCCCGTACGCGTACGGTGCGTGCGACTTTCAGGAGGGCCGTCACCGGGGGCGCCACGGCGAGCGTCAAGATCTCCGTCGAGGGCGGCGAGCTGACCGCCGCGGTCACCAAGGACGCGGTCACCGATCTGCAGATTGCGTCCGGGGCGTCCGTCGTCACGCTGATCAAGTCGACGGAGATCTCCTTGGCTGCGGTCTGATCTCCGGGCGGGAGACGATTCCGTTCTAATCCGGAGCTGTCCACGCCCCGACCCATAATTGTGTGATGGCGCTGATGTAGCGGGCGCCGCAGCGGTCGGCGGGAACCACGAGTTGGCTACCGACCGCGTCCAGTTCCCGATTGTCCATCCGCGTGGCGAGCAGGACAGGGACGTTGCCGAAGTCGGCGTCGATCTCGGCCCAGGACAGCACCGTGTGGTGGCCGTCCCCGCCGGTGACAGCCAGCAGGAAACGGGAACGGTCCTTGCGCCGTTGCGGGTCGAAGGCAGGGCCGGCATTCAGGATCACCTCGCGCAGGAGTGGACCTTCGAAGCTGTGGCGCTGCGGGCCGCTGGTGGCACAGTCGAAGACAACCTCGGTTCGGTGCTGCTTCCATCCCTCCCGCAGGTCCCGCACCGTCAGCGTGGCCGGTCGGTCGACATCTCCGCGCAGGGCGAGAGAAGCGGTACGTACACGAGGTGTGCGAGGTGGCGAGCTGAGTCGGCTCATCGGATTCCCCAGGTCGGACGGCCCGCAGGGCGGCTGCCAGAAGATATGCCCCGCCATCGGCCCATGGAATCGCAACTATGAGGCAATCTCCGTCTGCAGCCTCGCATTTGTGAGGTCCTGTCGCGATGCTCTCTGGCATCCTCCGGTCATCCGCCCACGGATCGCCCGGCCCGGGCACGTGCGTGCGCCGGGTAGCTTCTGGGCACTGCCGTATCCCTGCTGCGGGCTGTCTCGTTGGGCCGAATGAGTGAGGCCTCGATCGTCGCCGATTCATCCTCGCGGGCTTCGTGTGTCGCCCGCACGATGACCGCGTGCAGATACTTGTCAAACGCGGTCATCGGTGCGCATCCTCAGCTTGACTCCGGCGGTGATGAGCCTCTTGGCGTGCTTCTTGTGGACGGCTTGGCGCGTGACACCGAGCGCCTCGGCGATGCTGAGCACCCGCGATCACGGGCCGGAGTGTCGAGAAACGAACGTCTGCCGACACTCGCCCCCGTGATCACGAGCCCGCAGGCGGGCGGTGTCGGCAACCCGCGTCGGAAATCAACGTCGAAGAGCGATGCTTGGGGTAGGTTCCGACAGTGCCTATCGGCTACTGCCGCATCTCGACGGCCGACCAGAGCCCTGATCATCAGATCGACGCCCTGCTGCGGGCCGACATCGACCGCGACAACATCCACGTCGACACCGCGAGCGGCGCGAAGGCGTCCCGCCCGAAGCCCGACCTCGTCATGCAACTGCTGCGCGAGGGCGACACTCTGAAGGTCACCCGCTTCGACCGGCTCTCCCGCTCCGTGCTGCACCTGATCACCTTCGGCGCCGAGCTGCGTGAGCGGGGCATCGGGCTGCACGTCATCGAGAAGGGCATCGACACCTCCACCATGGAGGGTCGGGCCCGGGACGGGCATCGGCGGGGACTGCTGCCGGCGCCGTCTGAGCTGCTGAGTGAGATCACCCACGGCGCGTTGGAGCGGCTGCTCTCCTCGCGGTCGCCGCGCGAACTCGATCGGACCGCGGCCGATCTGCTGCGGGCGACCGTCGACACCGTGCTCCACGGGGCGATCCGCTCAGCACACCCGGCATCGACGATGAACAACTCCGGGCGGTCATGCCGACGGCCCGCGATCACGAGCAGGAGGTGGGTCCGTGACTGGGGCAACTGGCAGGGTGGCATTGGTGACAGGGGCCAGCAGCGGAATCGGTGCGGCCACCGCGCGCCTTCTGGCAGCGCGAGGGATGCGCGTGGTGGTCAACTACCTCCGCAGCGGCACGGCAGCCGAGGAGGTCGTGGCCGACATCGAGGCCGCAGGCGGCCAGGCCATGGCTGTGCAGGCCGACGTGCGCGAGGCAGCGGCGATCGAGAGCATGGTCGAGCAGGTCCAGGCGGCATGGGGCGGCATCGACGTGCTTGTGCACAACGCGCTCACCCCGTATGTGATCAAGCCGTTCCAGGACATGACGTGGGAAGAACTGGGCGGCAAGCTCGACGACGAGATGCGTGCGGCGTTCGCGGTCACCAAAGCCGTCCTGCCTGCCATGACCGAACAGGGCTGGGGACGCATCATCTATCTCGGTACCGGCCTCGGCCGTCGGCCCCGGGAAGGCATGATCGCACTGGGCACGGCCAAGGCCGCACTGGCGCAGTTCGCCCGGTACCTCGCCCAGGAACTGGGCCCGCGGGGCATCACGGTCAACGTCGTCGAGCCCGGCCCGGTGGAGGACACCCGCATGGCGCATGTGTTGGACGAGGAGCACAAGCAGCGGCAGGTGGCCGCTACCCCCCTGGGCCGCCTGGCACACCCGGGCGACGTCGCCCAAGCGGTTGCCTTCTACGCCGGCGAGGACAACGCCTTCATGACCGGCACCACGGCCGCGGTCAACGGCGGGATGGCCATGTACTGACGCCCCGCCGTCTTCCGCACACGGGGCCATACCGCCCCGGTCCGGCCGACGGGCGGACCGCATCCGGCACACCGTCACCTCAGCACCATGGGCCGCAGCAGCCGGGCCCGCGGCACGCGCGGGCGCACGGCGGTGACACGATCAAGGAAAACCGTTCATGTACACGATCGATCTTGCCTACGTCGGGCGGGGCCTGCACGAGGAACTGGTCGCCTACATCGCCGACCAGCAGGGCTACTACGCCGACGAGGGTGTCCACGTCGCGCTGCGCGACGGCTGCTCCTGGGACGAGGAGCGGCTGCGCCACGGCGCCACCATCGGGCTCGGCCGGGCACTGCTGTCCCGACTGGCCAATGGCATCCCCTGGGCCGCACTCAACGTCAACACCCACCGCCCGCTGTTCTGGTTCCTCGCCCGTCCCGGCCTGACCTCCCTGGCCGACCTGGCCGGTCGACGGCTGGCGGTACACGCCCCCCACACCGCACCCGGATGCTTCGCCCGGATCGTACTGCGCCAGGCCGGCCTCGACCCGGACCGCGACATCCACACCATCGTCCGCCCACCCGGCGACTACGGCATGGACCTGCGCTGGCTGCACGACGGCAGGATCGACGCCGCCCTTGTCGGCAGCACCATGGCACCGGAGGCGATGGCCGCCGAGCACGGCTGGCAGGTGCTGGCCTGGGTCGGCGACCACTTCCAGATCCCCACTGTAGGTGTAGCCGTCGACCCCACCTACATCCACCCGGACGGCCCCGCGGTCCAGGCCGTCGTACGGGCCCACCGGCGCGCCCTGCAGGTGATCCACAACGAACCCGACACCACGGTGCGGCACATCCAGGCGTTCCTCGGCCGACACACCGCAGACGAAGCCCGAGCCCACTTCGAGACGTTCATCGCACCGTATTTCACCACCGACGGCCAAGCCGACCTCGCCGTCGGCGCCACCGCGATCACTGCGGTCGCCGCCGAACTCGGCGTCCCCGCCACCGTCACCGCAGCCGAGTTCTACCGCACTGCAACCGTCACACCCCAGGAGCCCGGCGACGCCGGCGCCACCGCTATCTAGCCTCGGGCTTTCACGTGGCTGGGTGTCCGATGCGTGATCGGAAACGCGAAGAGTGCTCCTGACCTGCAACGATGGGACTTGTCTAGGGTCCAGGTCGGCGCATGAAAGAAGCACTCCTCAGGTGAAGAAGCGTATCGGGTCCTATCCGCGTGTCCGCATCGAGGGCGGCGGGAGCGGGGTGGTCTCGCAGGCTGGCGGAGTACTGCTGGTCGAGACTGCCCGTAAGACCGGCCTGGATACCGAGATATCGGCGGCGCTGAGGCCGTGGCGGCGGCCTCGGGCGGTGCACGATCCGGGCAAGATCCTGCTGGATGTGGCTCTCGCGGTCGCGCTGGGCGGGGACTGCCTGGCCGATGCGGGACTGCTGCGGGCCGAGCCGGCCGTGTTCGGGCCGGTGGCCTCCGACCCAACGGTCTCCCGGCTGATCGACACCCTCGCCGCGGCCGGGGACAAGGCCCTGACCGCGATCCGCTCGGCGCGCGCCGAAGTGCGCGAGTACGTCTGGACGTTGGCCAAAGATGCGGCGCCGGATAGGGGCGGCCAGGTGATTGTGGACCTGGACGGAGTGCTGGTCCTGGCCCACTCCGACAAGCAGGACGCGGCCGCGACCTGGAAGAAGTCGTTTGGACATCACCCCCTGATGGGCTTCGTCGACCACGGAAGCGGTGGCACCGGGGAGCCGGTGGCAGCACTGTTGCGGCCGGGGAACGCGGGATCCAACACCGCCGCCGACCACATCACCGCCACTCAACTCGCTTTGGCCCAGCTCCCCAAGCGTCACCGGCGCGGCCGGTCCACACTGATCCGTACCGACTCCGCGGGCGGCACCCATGAGTTCCTCGCCTGGCTCACGAAACGGGGCCGGTGGCTGTCGTACTCGGTCGGGATGACCATCACTGAGCAGATTCATCAGGCCGTGTTGAAGGTCCCGGCCTCCGCCTGGACCCCAGCGGTCGAGCCGGGCGGCGAGATCCGCGACGGCGCCTGGACCGCCGAACTCGACGGCGACACACTCAAGGGCTGGCCGAAGGGAATGCGGCTGATCGTCCGCAAGGAACGGCCCCACCCCGGCGCCCAGTTGCGCTTCACCGACGCCGACGGCCTGCGGCTCACCTGCTTCGCCACCAACACGACGGGCGGGAAGATCACGGACCTGGAACTGAGGCACCGCCGACGGGCGAGGGCAGAGGACCGCATTCGGAACGCACGGGCCACCGGCCTGCGGAACCTGCCCCTGCACGAGACCGCACAGAACCGGATCTGGCTGGAGATCGTCCAGCTCGCCCTCGACCTGCTCGCCTGGATGCCGATGCTCGCTCTGACCGGCAAACCCCGCCTCTGGGAGCCCCGCCGCCTGCGGTTGCGGCTGTTCTCCGCCGCTGCCCAACTCATCACCACCGCCCGCCAACGGCACCTGCGATTCGCCCACCACTGGCCATGGACCGACGTGATCACAGACGCGATCAGACGGCTCGACACCCTCCCGAACCCACGCTGACCAGCAACAACCCGTCCCGACGAGCAGAAGAGCCACCGACCGGAACCGTGGAATCCGGCGCCCACCCGATGCGACGATCGGGCCACCCGTATGCCCGCACACGCTCCACAACGACGCATTGGCCGCCAGCCGAAGCTGACGACCAATCACGAAAGATCGAGGCTAGGCAATTCAGAGCCTCATAAAGCGTATATGGGGCGCCAGTCATCGAAAGGAGGCGCGTGCCATGTGCAAGGTCCCGCTGACAACCACCGCTCTGGTCGGCGGGGCCGGGCTTACGAGATGCCCGACAAAGCTTCTCGCAAACGGTCCTTTGCCCGAGCAAGATCAATCAGAGGCCGGGGAGACCCCGAAGGCCCCGGATCGGTTCGCACAACTCGTTCAGAACTGCATTGTGCGAAGGACCCGGATCATGACGGACCCTCAAGAGCCTTCGCCGTCAGACGCGGACGACGTCGAACGTCACCCCCTGACCGCGGTGCGGGCCCGAGACCGGCCCGCCCGTTACCTCATCGGCGCGACCGGCCGGACCCTCGCGCGCACCCCGTCGGCGGCTCCACTCCTTCCTCCGCACCGGGGCGCGGAATGGCTGAGGAAGTCCACCGGAGCCACACTGCTCACCACCCTGAACGCGATCCTCGCCGGAGCCCCTGCCGACGTACGCGCGGTCTACAGCGCCCGCACCCTGGGACCGCTGATTGACGGGCACAGCGCCTCGCAGCAGATGCTGCCGGAGACCCTTGAAGTCTTTCTCGCGCACAACGGCTCCTGGGCACGCACCGCCGAAGCCCTGCACCTGCATGTCAACACGGTGGACTACCGTGTCCGGCGCATCGTGCTGCTCACCGGCCGGGACCTGTCGCGCCTCGACCATAAACTCGACCTGCAGGCTGCACTGCTGTGCCGCTGACCGAAGTGGTCCCTGTTCAGTTCTGGCTGCCCAGCCGATCGATGTGTACGTTCGTCGACTTCACCCGCGCCGTTGCCATGACCCCGACCTCAAGGCCGAGCTCGTCCACTGACTCGCGGCTGATCAGCGACACCAGCCGGTGCGGCCCGGACTGGATCTCCACCTGAGCCACGATGTCGTCGACCTTGACGGCGGTGACGATCCCGGAGAATGAGTTCCGCACCGACGTCAGCACCTCACCGGGCACCGGATGCAGACCTGCAGCGCGCTCTTTGGCGAATGCCGCCAGACTCACACCGTGGATCACCCGGTTCCCCGACCCGCCCCGGTCCATCGCGAGGAGGCCACCGTCGGCCCAACGGCGAACGGTCTCGGGACTCACAGCCAACAGCTCCGCTGCCTGGCCAATGCTGTACGAAGGCACCTGGGCACTGTAGGCCAATGCGGGTCTCACCAGCGCACCGGCTCTGACCCTGCCAGGCCGGACGCCAGGCGCTCCCCTCGCGTATGAGCCCGCGTCGCCCACCGGCCAGACCCCTGACGCGGATCCACCCACCCGCCGACGACGCCACCTTCCCGCTCTCTCTCCTCAGCCGCGAGGCGATGCGTCATCTTCGCTATCCCGCATGGAGGAGATGGTTCTGTATGCCTAACTAACCCCGTGCGAGGGGCAGTTGCTGCGAAAGCGGGCGGTTGTGCTTCCCAGGTGATTGAGACAACCGGAACGACCACTTTTCGCCCTGCCACGGCAGGCCGAGGTCAATTTCTCGGGCGGCGATCGCCGGCTTCCCCGTTGAACGGGGACGGGGAGGTGCTCGCTCGCACCGGCAACGGCCTGTCCGTGCCTTGCTGTCGTGGGTGTTCGCTGCCGAGAGTCCGACGCGTAGGGGCAGTCCGTTCGCGTCGGCACCGTCATCGGCGAACTCCACCGCCGCCACCGGGCCCTCGAGTTCAGGAAGTTCCTGGTCACGGTAGACAAGGCCGTGCCCGCCGAGCTGGATGTGCACCTGGTGTGCGACAACTGCGAGGATCACGGTGTGCCGCAAGGGGCCGGAGTCCAACCTCGCCGTTTCGGTCGAGATGAGGCCGGAAGCGGGGAGGAAATACGAACGTGCCTTCTGAGCTGGGACGATGAATTTGTCGAGGGGTTCTGTCGGTCCAAGCGGAAGGCACTTTCTGCGTGCAGGGTATCGAGAACACGAGCTGCGCGATCGACTCGATCCTCCGGCGGGCGTAGGGTGCGGTGGCGCGGGCACCCTCGCATAGGCTGGCCGTCTCATCCGAAGCACTGCGACGAGGATCAGCCCATGCGCAGCAGCACCAGGATCCGCCTGATCGAGCCCACCGACGCCGCCCCGATCGCCGCGCATCGGGTGCGGGACTTCGAGGCTTTCCGGCCGTGGGAACCGGCCCAGCCGGCTGACTTTTTCACCCCGGCGGGCCAGGCGGAGCGGATCGACAGCCTGCTGGCCGGATACCGGGCCGGCGCGGTCTGGCCGGGCGTGGTGCTCGCGGACGACCAGGTGATCGGGCAGGTCACCGTCGGAGGGATCCTGCCGCAGCCGCACCTGCGCCGCGGCTCCGTCGGATACTGGATCGCCGGCGTCGCCCAGAATCAAGGGCACGCCGGGCACGCCGTCGGGCTTGTACTCCGGGTGATGACGGACGAACTCGGGTTGCACCGCGCCGAGGCGTCCACCAATCTGGAGAATCTGCCGTCGCAGCGGGTGCTGCGCCGCAACGGGTTCAGCCCGTACGGCGTCGCGCACTCCTCGATCTTTCTCGACGGGAGCTGGCGGGACGGGCTGCTGTGGGAGCGGGTCCTCGGCGACTAACCCCGCCGCTTCGGTTGAGATGAGGCCCGAAGCGGGGAGGAAATACGAACGTGCCTTCTGAGCTGGGACGATGAACCTTGTCGAGGGGTTCTGTCGGTCCAAGCGGAAGGCACTTTCTGCGTGCAGGGTATCGGTTCTCGTCCCAAGCTCCACGTCTCCACTGACGGTTCGGGGGTGGTCGGGCACGCGGGCGCACGTTTGCCGGCGGATCTTGCCGATGCCACCGGTCTGACCACCGCCTACTCCACTGCGCTCAGGCCGCTGCGACCGCGTGGCACCGGGCACGATCCCGGTCGGACCGCCACCGATCTCGCGGTGATGCTCGCCGACGGCGGTGGGGGGATAGCGGATCTGGCTGTGCTGCGGGACCAGGGCGAGGTATTCGGACCGGTCGCCTCCACGCCCACCGCCTGGCGGTTGCTCGCCGACACCGGCGGGGCAGTACTTGCCTCGCTGCGAGCGGCCCGCGCCTCAGCCCGGGAAGTCGCAGCCTCACCCGCGGTGGACGCCGCCTCCGCCTGCGGATCTCGGCAACCTGGCCCTGGAGACACGAACTGGCCACGGCTTTCCACCGCCTCGCTGCACTGCCCCGACCGGTTGACTGACCTGCGGTCCCCCGCCCACCCACGATCCGAAGGACCCGGACAACCCGACCATCGCGCCGGGACTCCACCATGCCCAGGCAACAGAATCGCCTCGACCACCCGACAGTTGGTGATCAGCGCAGCCGCCTCAGCCCAACCGAAACGGCGAGGCGAACCCGTGCGACAACTGGCCGTAGCTGCCTTGCACCACCAAATACAGAAACATCGACCACCGTTGGTCGATCCGCTTCGCCCCGCTGTCGGCCGCGACCGCGCTCGCCCCCGAACACCGCAGCCACGGTGACGAGGTGCTCCGCTACAACGGCGGTCCGGCGGTGCTCACCGTCCAGTTCCAGACCGACGGCTTGTGTTCGGTCGGTCACGTCCGCCGCGGGACGCCTGATCAGAGCGAAGCGAGAATCTTCTCCTCCTTCATGGGGCTGATCCCGTGTTCCGCCCACCGCGGGTGGTCCATGGGGCGGCCGCCGTTGTGCAGCAGTGGGCGCAGGTAGGCGAAGGCGGCGGTGCTCAGGCAGGCCGGATCGAGCAGGCCCGACACCCGCCGGAGAGTCTTCACGCTGGGAACACGGTAGCCGCCCGTGTGATCAGGTCATACGGGAGCTGGAACGCGGCGAGTTCGGCGTCGGTGGCGCGCTGGCACCACTCGGCCGCGGTGGTGAGCGAGTCATTGCCCGCCGGAGTCAGCGCGCACACGGACAACGCCAGGAGAGACGGTAGCGGGAAGCGGCGCCCGCACTCGGCACGTTGATCGGGGATGCGCGCGAACTCGGCCAACAACGCAGCGACTTCCTCGCCCTGGGCTCGGTCTGGCTTCGGATGCGGGGGCGCTGACGGTACGGCAGCGGACGTGGGAGATGCTCGAGGAACGGACACGGCATCCTTGCAGATCGTGAAGCTTCGACGCCTCCGTGATCCACAAGGGGCCGTGTCCGCTTGCTTCCCGCTCTCCTGCTCCACTGGTCACCGTGAACCGGGACAACCCGCCTGAATTCCGGGGCCCTGCTAGTAGGGCTCGCCTGCCGGTCCATGAGGAGGGTGCCCGGCGTCAGGAGCGGCTGAGCTCGTGACCCATTCCGTGAGGGCGGTGAGGGCGTCCACCGGGTGTCTGGCACGGATCCGGATCCTTCGGTAGCGGTCGCCCGGCACCGGAAACTGCGGGGATCGGTCCGATCTGCGGGCGAGGCGCCAGATCCAGGTGCCGTGGTGAAGCCTTCGGGCCGAGGCGAAGTCGTGGTCGCCGCGTAGCCGTACCTCCACGTTCAGCGGTTCGCGGAACGGAGTCAGCTCGGTCGTGTCGTAGCCGATGCGGAAGCTGACCTCGGCGTCCTTCCAGTCCAGCCGATCGGCTTCCGCGATTCGCTCGCGCGCGATGCGGGCGCCTTTGCGGAGGAACACGGGGTCATGGATGACCAGGGCGTCGGTCTCCAGGGTGAGCCGGGCTCTGAACAGCAGAGCCCTAACAGTCTGCACCTGAGCCGGAACGGTCGCGAAGGACGCCGCACCGGTTGCCACGGCCATCGCGGTGCCCAGCACATCAGGCTGCCCCGCGACGGCGTCCAATCCGATTGTGAGGGCCGCCAACGGCAGGCCCAACCCCCACGGAAGCACGGCGAACATGGCGAGTACGGCCCGCCATCGTGAACGGACAAGCGCGATGTCCATGACCGGCGATGCTAGGCGGCCGGGGCCGGCCATGCCAACATCGCCCACGCCCTCAGACGCCATGGCCGCGATGACCGCCGAATCCTCAAAATCTACGGATTTGGACAACCGGTCACCTAACCAGCCAGATCACCAACTCGCCGGGGCCCTGCCTCTCCCTGGACTCAAGATCCAGTGTCGAGGTGGGTGTCCATGATCAAGGTGGAGGGCCCGACACAGAAAACGCGTACACCCTGAATACCGGCTCCCATAGCCGAACTGGCGCCGACGCCACCAAGCCATAGCTGGCCAATGCTGCTACCAACTCCGTACGCACCCTGATCGGGCAAGTCGCAAACTGCCGCCACTCTGACGACCCATCAATCCAACAGACTCCATACAGAAGCTTTGACCACCACAAATGGAGAAACGTTACCGGAGTATTAGGCGACGTGGGCGCGTCTGACCTGCTTCCGACTGGAGAGTGAGCCGGATACGGCGAGTTTCCGACGCGGTGCGTCAGGGGCGCACTCGCCTACGGCAGACGAGAAAGAGGCCCCAAGGGACTGGAACCTGCTTCGGGAGCATGTCAACAACGCCCCGAGAACACCAGGTCAGCGCTAAGGTCGGCAGACCTTCTGTCGAGCACGCACGCGTGGTCTTCGCGTCGCCAGCGTCGGTGGTCGGCCAGGGCAGAGGCGCCCGCGCCCAGCACGACGCCCAGCAGAGTGAACAGGGGTGCGATCCAGCTCATGGCTACCCGCCTGCCGTGTCGGGAACGCGCTGCGGTCTGGGGTCCGTTCGTCGCAGCGCACCGAGTACTGACTGGTCGCGGAACTCATTCCGGGTCGCGGTTGAACTGCGCCGTCGACCAGCGGTAGCCGAGCGCGATCAGGCCGACACACCAGGCGATGGCGATCCATCCGTTGTGGCCGATCTCGGTGCCGAGCAGCAGGCCGCGGAGGGTTTCGATGGCGGGGGTGAAGGGCTGGTATTCGGCGATGGGCTGGAACCAGCCGGGCATGGTGTCGGCCGGGATGAAGGCGCTGGAGATGAGGGGGAGGAGGATCAGCGGCATGGCCATGTTGCTGGCCGCCTCGGGGCTGGGGCTGGCCAGGCCCATGCCTACCGCGATCCAGGTCAGCGCCAGGGCGAAGAGCACGATGAGTCCGAATGCTGCCAGCCACTCCAGGACGGTTGCGTCCGCGGAGCGGAAGCCGATGGCCACGCCGACGGCGCCGACGAGGACCACGCTCATGACGGATTGCAGCACGCTGCCGACGACGTGCCCGATGAGTACCGAAGGGCGGTAGACCGCCATCGTGCGGAAGCGGGCGCTGAGGCCCTCGGTCATATCCATGGAGACGTACACCGCGGCCCCGATCACGGTGCTGCCGATGGTCATCAGCAGCAAGCCCGGGACGATGTAGGCGATGTAGTCGGAGCGGTCGGCGCCGCCGCCGCCGATGCCCGCGCTCATCACGTCGCCGAAGATGTAGACGAAGAGCAGCAGCATCATGATCGGCGTGAGCAGCAGGTTCAGGGTCCCGGACGGGTAGCGCCGCGCGTGCAGCAGGTTGCGGCGCAGCATCGTGTTCGAGTCGCGTACGGCGAGGGCGAGGGAGCTCATCGGACGGTCTCCTTGGGCTGGTTGGGGACGTTGGCTGGGCCGGTCAGGGCGAAGAACACGTCGTCGAGGTCGGGGGAATGGACGGTCAGTTCGTCCGCCTCGATGCCGGCGGAGTCGAGCCAGTCGAGAATGGAGCGCAGTTCGCGCTGACTGCCGTCGCTGGGGATGGACAGCGACAGTGCCTCGTCGTCCCGGGTGACCTCGCGCAGGGCGTCAGCGGCGGACTGGTACGTGACCGGGTCGGTGAAGCGGAGCCGGATGTGCCCGCCGGGGATGAGCCGCTTGAGCTCCTCGGCGGTGCCCTCGGCGGCGATCTTGCCGTCGTTCAGCACAGCGATGTGGTCGGCGAGCTCGTCGGCCTCCTCCAGGTGCTGGGTGGTGAGGAAGACGGTCACGCCGTCGGAGACGAGGCTGCGGATGATGCCCCACATGTTGTGGCGGGAGCGCGGGTCGAGCCCTGTCGTCGGCTCGTCGAGGAAGATGATCCGCGGGCTGCCGACCAGCGTCATCGCGAGGTCGAGGCGGCGCTTCATGCCGCCGGAGTAGGTCGAGGCGGGCTTCTTCGCGGCCTCGACGAGATCGAAGCGCTCAAGTAGTTCGGCGGCGACCCGCCGTCCCTCGCGCTTGGAGAGGTGGTGCAGGTCCGCCATGAGGAGCATGTTCTCCTCGCCGGTGATCAGGCCGTCGACGGCGGAGAACTGCCCGGTGACACCGATCGCGGCACGGACCGCCTGCGGGTCGGCTGCCAGGTCGTGCCCGCCGACGTGCAGGTCACCGCCGTCGGCGGTGATGAGCGTGGACAGGATCTTCACGGCGGTGGTCTTGCCGGCGCCGTTCGGGCCGAGCAGCGCGAACACGGACCCGGCCGGGATGCGCAGATCGATACCGTCGAGGACGAGCTTTTCGCCGTATGACTTGCGTAGCCCGACGGCGGAGACTGCGGTCGGCGACGGGTGACCGTCGCCTTGACTGGATGTGGGCATGACAGGTGAAGGCATGGTGACGTCCTTTCGAAGGCTGAAGACACAGAGGGAGTGGAAGCTGTTTCGGAACTCGGATCGAGTGACTGCCCGTGACTACACGTCAGTCGTGTCGTCTTGGGGAATGGTGTCGAGCGGCCCGTCGCCGGAGACCTGCTCACCGGGGGCATTGGCAGGGCTCAGCCAGGTCTCGCCGGGCCTGCTCGACCACCTCGGTGGACAGGATCTGCGGCGGCTTCTGGTGGCCGGTCGGCCCGCGCCTGCTCGCGCTGCGCCGAGGCGAACGAACCGCGCGTGCGGGCTATGCCCACTGGCATGAGGCGACGGGGGTTACTTCTCGGCCGTGCCGGGTTCCCTGCTGATGGACTCCTGATAGACGTCCGCATAGGTGCGGGAGTCCTTGACCAGGTCGTCGCAGAATGCGGCGACGTCCGTGCCGATGAGTTCCAAGACCCCCTTGCCCGCGGCGACGCCCTCCTCGAAGAAGTCGGCGATCCCGGGGAGCAGGGGCCCGTCAGGCAGGTCGATCGGCCCGACCTTGAACAGGTACTTCTGCATCTCCGTGTAGACGATCTGGTAGTCCGGCGGGAGCGCCTTGACTCGAGCCATGTGCGCCCGCCACTGCTTCTTGCCCTCGATGATGTCCTGGATGCCCACGTCAGCCTCCCAGCCGGTTCAATTTCCTTGCGACGTTCCTGTTCAACTGCTCGCGCCACCGGTCGCGATAGGTTCGAGCCCCTTCTCCACCGGCCAGCGCCGTGCAAAAGCCTCGGATGTCGTCGCCGAGCACCTCATGGACGCTCTGCCCGTCCGCCGCTGTTTGTTCGAGCAGCCCCAGGGCGGCGTCGAGGATCGGGATCAGGTTGCGGCCGGTGAAGCCGCCATGGGGAAAGAGGTGGCCCTTGATCTGTTCCCACGCCGCCCGGTATTCGTCTGGCAGGGCCTCGGCCCGGGCTTCGAACGCCTTCCATTCCCTGGTGAGATCGCTGCCTGTGATGGTCTCCCAGAAGTTCATCTCCCGCCCTCCTTGAGCTTTTCGATGCGTGATGAGACGTACTGCCATTTCGTCCAGAACTTCGCGAGTTCCTCGCGTCCGGCGTCGTTGAGTGCGTAGAACTTGCGCGGCGGACCGACCCCGGATGGTCGTTTCGTCACCTGGACGAGTCCGTTCCTCTCCAGTCGCAGCAAGATGGTGTACACCGTCCCCTCGACGACGTCGGCGAAGCCGAGCTCGTTCAGCTGACGGGTGATGGCGTACCCGTAGGTTTCCTCGCTGCCGATGATTTCGAGCACGCACCCTTCGAGCGTGCCCTTCAGCATCTCCGTCAGGTCGTCCATCGCGAGTCCTCCTCGGCCCTAGCGGTACTGCGTAGTACCGAGTACCACTATACGGTATCACCGAGTAGTGGAGGCTGCCAGCGATCGGCGAACACGGACCGGACCCTGCGAAGCGATCCGCGAAGCGAAGGAAGGGATCCAATGCGACGTGGACCTCGGTCCTCTGGTGTTCGAAGGGGACTTCACCGCCAAGACCGAGACCGCAGTCAACTCGTTCGTCTTCGTTGCCTCCATCACCTCCGGCACCCCACCCGGTGACCCGGCGGAGATCCGACGAGGGCGCTCGCGGCGCTCCAGACGGTCGACGCAACCCCGTCCGCCGCCTCGACGGACAACTGGTGTCCTGCGCCGGAGATCCATCGTTAGTTCCTGTATGAGTGTTTCTGCGGGTGTGCCCGCACCGCGTCGTGGTCCGAAGCTGGAACCGTTGTTGTTGTCCGTTGACGAGCGTGCGGTGCTGGAGCGTTGGGCCCGGCGGGCGACGTCTGCGCAGGCGGTGGCGTTACGGGCGCGGATCGTGCTGGCGTGTGCAGGCCCTGACGTTCCGCCGATTGTTGTGGTGGCGCGGGATCTTCGGGTAGCGGCGGATACGGTCCGCAAGTGGCGTCGGCGGTTCCTGGCCGCCCGGCTGGACGGGTTGGTGGACGAGCCCCGGCCGGTCCGGCCGCCCACTGTCGGCGTCGACCAGGTGGAGGCCGTCGTGGTCAGCACGTTGGAGGAGATGCCGAAGAACGCCACGCACTGGTCGCGCAAGTCGATGGCCGACCGCAGCGGGTTGTCGAAGTCGACCGTGGGCCGAATCTGGCGCAAGTTCCATCTCAAGCCTCATCTGACGGACACCTTCAAACTGTCGGCGGACCCCTTGTTCGTGGAGAAGGTCTACGACGTGGTCGGGCTGTACTTCAATCCGCCCGAAGGGGCGGTGGTGCTGTCGGTGGACGAGAAGTCGCAGAGAGAGCATGGCTGGCCAAACACCCCCGATTCCACCTGCACTTCACCCCCACCGGTTCGTCCTGGAGCAACCAGGTGGAGAGGTGGTTCGGCTTCCTCGCCGACCCGAAGATCCGCCGCGGCTCCCACAAAAGCGTGCGTTCCCTGGAAGCCGACATCCGTGCGTGGGTCAAGGAGTGGAACGAAAACCCAACACCATTCATCTGGACCAAGACGGCCGAGGGGGTCCTCGACTCCCTCGCCCGCTTCTGCCAACGGATCTCCGGTGCAGGACACTAGGCGGGCACCAACTCCTGCGGTACGAAACCCGCTTCGGCCAGCCGCCGCCACAGTGCGTCCGGGACGGGGAAACGCGACGCCGCCGCGTTCGCCGTGACCTCGGCGGCCGACCGGCAGCCGACGACCACCGATCGGACTGCCGGATGCAGGGACGGGAACTGGATCGCTGCCGCGGCGAGCGGCACTCCGTACTCCGCACACAGTTCCCGGCATCGCCGCGCGCGGGCCAGGGTCTGCTCGGGAACGGGGCGGTAGTTGAACATTGCGCCGGGGGAGGGGTCGGCGAGGAGACCGGTGTTGAAGACCCCGCCGACGACGACCGAGGTGCCGGTCTTCACGCACAGCGGCAACATCGTCCCGAGCGCGTCGTGGTCCAGAAGTGAGAACCGGCCCGCGATGAGGACGACGTCCACCTCGAACTCCGCCACATACGCGGCGAGCGGCGCACTGTGGTTCATGCCGAACCCGATCGCCCGTACCAGTCCTTCGTCCCGCAGTCGGCGCAGCGTCGGGTAGGCCGTGCGCCGGACCTCCTCCGGGAAGTCGTCCGCGTCGTGCAGATAGAGAATGTCGACCGACGACCGGCCCAGGCGGTCCAGGCTCGACTCCAGGGACGTGCGGATACCGGACTCCGTCCAGTCCGTGACGACCTCGCCGGGCGAGCCGTCGGGCCGTGGCCGCAGCAGCCAGCCCGTCTTCGTGGAGATCAGCGGCGCCGTGACGCCCGCCGGTGCCAGAAGGCGGCCGAGTCTGTCCTCGGCCTGACCGTGCCCGTAGCGCGGTGCCGTGTCGAAGTACGTGATCCCCTCGCGGGCCGCGGCCTCCAGCGTGGCCGCCGCGTCCGCCTCGGTCACCTCCTCGAACAGGCCGCCCAGCGGTGCGGTTCCGATGCCCAGGCGGGGCATTTCGAAGGGCAGTCGGCCGGTCATCGCGACACCTCCCAGACCGGGGCGTCGCAGGTGGGCCGGCCGCCGCGCAGGGTCATCGTCAAGGTCAGCCGCACCTGTGTGCCTCCGGACAGTTCCACGCGGCAGTACGGGCCGCCCACGTCCTGTACGGGACCGTCGTCGACCTGTGCGGTGTGCACGACGTGTTCGGCGAACGAGCCCGCCTGCACCACCAGCGAGCGCGCGGTGCCACCGAGGTTGACCAGTTCCACGACGGTGTGGTCGGGACGGATGTCGGAGACGAGCGCCGCGACGTCCGCGGGAAGTCCCGGCCGCTGCCCGACGGCGTCGTAGTAGCGCAGATGCATATGGGCGAGGCCCCCGTTGTAGAGGACCTGAGGGGAACCGGTGGTCAGCTGCAACAGCGCCTCCGTGACGACGGGGTTGAGGTCCTGCCAGTGGTGGATGTCGAGAATGCCGGGGCCGATGGCCGGGTTCACCGGGTCGTTCTCGATGGCCTCGACGCGTTCGGCGCAGGAGTCGAGGGCGCTGCGCAGCATGCGCTCGGGGAAGCCCGGGTTTCGGCCCTGCAGGAACTCGTACCACGGCTCCTCGTGCCCGGCCTCGTCCTTGATGCGCTGGTTGTGCACCGTCGTCCAGTCCCAGTTCGCGCCCGCCCGCAGCCGCTCGATGCGCTCCTGATCCTGGGGCTCGCGGCTGAAGTGCCACAGGGACAGCGGCAGTTGGCCCGGCATTACGGTGAAGTCGAACCAGCCGGAGTCGTTGTGCCGCTGCGGGACCATCAGCGTCCGGTCGGCGTCCATCGCGCGCAGATGCGGATCCCAGCGCTCGCCCAGGGTGCCCCGGCCGTCGGCGCCGCGCTGCTCGCCCTGGCGCAGTACGGCATCGAGCGGGTTGCGGGCCAGGTCGAGGTAGGCCGCGTCGCCGGTCAGCAGGGCCGCGTTCGAGGCTCCGACGAGGGTGGCGCTGCCTACGGGGGAGAGGCCGTGCGGCCAGGACCAGCCGTAGTGTGCGCCGTACCACCGGCCGCCCAGGTATTCGCCGACCCTGCCGCTCAGGCCCGCAT
Source organism: Streptomyces sp. NBC_01224 (assembly GCF_036002945.1). Lineage (NCBI taxonomy): Bacteria > Bacillati > Actinomycetota > Actinomycetes > Kitasatosporales > Streptomycetaceae > Streptomyces > Streptomyces sp. NBC_01224. Next base: position 8,887,875 of record NZ_CP108529.1, read on the forward strand.
TGTCGGGGACGACGTCGTGTCCGTCGAGCCGTTCGCGCCAAGCGCCGACGTACTCGGCCACCCAGTCCGCGTAGCGCTGCTCACCGCTGAGGAGAAAGGCGTTCGTGGCCAGTCCCGTCGCGGCCAGATTGACGATCGTGTCACCACGGCCCATCCGGTCCCACATCGCACGGCCGTAGGAGCGGGCGCGCTCGGGGTCGGCCGCGAGCTGGTCGAAGGACGTGACGTCGTCCATAGCGTCGAGCGGCAGCCCGTACGGGTGCAGGGCGAGGCTCCACGGGAAGTACGGCTCTTCGTCGCTGAATCCCGGGCGCGGCCCCGCCGAACCGTTGTGCGGTGCGCGCACGACCCGGTGTTCGGGGTCGTAGTTCGGACCGCCGGGCAGATAGAAGTCGGCGAAACGGCGGGCCAGTTCGCGCAGTTGGGAGTCGCCGGGGTCGGCCAGGCACAGGCCGTAGAAGAGCAGCAGGCCCTCGCCCTGGTGGAACCAGTCGTAGCCGCGCTCCAACCCGCCCTGGAGCATGCCCATCTCGGTGAGCTGCGCGGAGACGCCGCTCCAGTGCCGCCGTGCGGCCGCCAGGAGATCCGGGCTGCCACCGAGGACGTACAGCGTGGGCCAGTTGAAGAACGGCTCGTAGAAGTCGTCCACGCCGTCGCGGCCGTCCGGGCCCACGCCGAGCGTGTCCCGGAAGACGAGGCGGCCGTCGCCCTCGGTGTAGCGGTCGGCGAAGAGCCGCCAGGCTTTGTCCTGGTAGGCGAGCAACTCCCGCTGGAGCGTGGCCCAGCGGGGCATATCGGCGATGCTGCGGGTCGCCCGGAGCCGGGGACCGGGCACGGTGACGGCCGTCATCGACCCACCCCTTCACCCATGTTCGAGCCGCTGGTCCGTTGGTCCCTGGACATCAAGAACATCCGCCCCTCGCAATCGCCCATCGATAGCCGATGGTTAGACTCACCGGCGCGAGCCAGCCTGTCAATACTCGGGAACGGCACCTCAGGAGGATCCCGACCGTGATCGACTGCCATGTGCACCTGTGGGACCCGGCGTCGGGATTCCCATGGATCCGCCCGGGAAGCGTCCATCACAGGGCGTTCCGCATCGACGACCTGGGTGCCTCGAGGCCGGATGCGGCCGTGACCGGGGCGATCCTGGTCGAGGCGTCCCGCGGCGACGCCGGCGAGACACTTGCATTGCGCGCATGGCGGATGAGCCGCCCCGACCTCGTCGCGGGGTACGTGGGAAACCTGCACGTCCACGGCGACGGCGGCCCCCGGCGCTTCCGCGCCCTGCTGCGCGATCTGGGCGACAGCCGCCCGAACGGCATGCGCCTGGGCGGTGCGAGCTGGGCGGACACCCCGGAATCCGCCCACGTGCTGGTGCCCGAACTCGCTGCGGCCGGGCTTGTGTTGGAGCTCAATCTGGGCTCCGGGGCGCTGCGGGCGGCGGCCGAGGCGGCGACCCGGCACCCCGGGCTCACCGTGGTCGTCGACCATCTCGGCAACCCGCCGAACCTCCGTACGGACCCGGGGGAGTGGTACCGGGACCTGGAGCGGGCCGCCTCGGTGCCGAACGTGGTCGTCAAGATCTCCGGCCTGCTCACCCAACAGCACGGCGTACCGCCCGAACGGACCGCGGAGTTGGTCAGGCATGTGGTGGGCGCGCTCGGCCCCGACCGATGCCTCATCGGCTCCGACTGGCCGATCTGCCTGCCCCGCGGCAGCCGCGCCGACTCCCTGGAGCTGTCCTGCCGCGGTCTCGACCGGCTCTCGGACGACGAGCGCGAGCGGGCCCTGCACACCAACGCCGTCCGGGTGTACGGACTGCGTGGTTGACAGTCGTCGAAGCACCCTGATTCGATTCCTTCGATGATCGATAGGCGATGAAAACTGCCCGGGCCCAACCGGCCCCGACCTCCGCGGAGATGCGACATGGCGTTGTTCGACCTGCCCCTGGAAGATCTGGAGCGATATCGCCCGGCTCTGGACGAGCCCGAAGACTTCGACGCGTTCTGGCTCGAAACCCTCAGCGAACAGGGGGACTTCGCTCCAACCGCGACGTTCGAACCGGTCCACAACAGGCTTGCCACGATCGACACGTACGACGTGACGTTCGCCGGATACGGCGGGCACCCCGTACGCGGCTGGCTGCAACTGCCCGTCACCCGCACCGGACCGCTGCCCGCCGTCGTGGAGTACCTGGGATACGGCAGCGGACGCGGGGCGCCGCACGAGAAGCGGCTGTGGGCATGCGCCGGCTACGCGCACTTCGTGATGGACACCCGGGGGCAGGGCGCCGAGACACCCGACCTCGATCCGGCCTCCGGCGACATCGCCTCGCCCGGCTTCCTGACCCGCGGCGTGCTCGACCCGCGGCGCTACTTCTACCGCCGCCTGTACACCGACGCCGTACGCGCCGTCGCCGCCGTACGCACCCACCCCGCGGTCGACCCCACGCGCGTCGCGGTCACCGGCACCAGCCAAGGCGGCGGCGTCGCGCTGGCCGCGGCGGGCCTGGTCCCCGACCTCGTCGCCGTCATGCCGGACGTGCCGTTCCTGTGCCACTTCCCGCGCGCCACCACGATCACCGACAAGCCGCCGTACGCCGAAGTCACGCAGTTCGTGAAGCTGCACAGGGCGCACGCGGGCACGGTCGCCCGCACGATGGCGTACTTCGACGGCGTCAGCCTGGCCCGCAGGGCGAATGCGCCGACCCTGTTCTCGGTCGGACTCATGGACCGCATCTGCCCGCCCTCGACGGGGTATGCGGCGTTCAACCACTACGGCGCCGAAGGCGAGGTGGACCAGGCCGACAAGCACATACGCGCCTATCCGTTCAATGATCACGAAGGCGGCGGCCCCACCCATGAGGTCGTGAAATTGGAGTGGCTGGCCAAGCAGCTGAACAGCGCGGCCTGATATTTTTCGGGATCCTTTCCTCCTGCGCCCCCACCGAGATTCCATCGATAGACGATGAGCGCGTACCATGACACAACTGGCCCTCCCATCGCAGGATTGAGAATTCATGGCATCGAATGCGTCGTCTGGATTCGTCTCCACGCTGGCCACCAACAAGGACCGGTTCCGCAAGACCCTGATCTCCGACCAGGTCTACGAGCTGCTCCGCCAGGCCGTCGTCGACGGTGATCTCGCACCGAACGAGCGCGTGGTCGAGTCGGAGATCGCCCGGCGCCTGGGGGTGAGCCAGGCCCCGGTGCGGGAGGCGGTCAAGCGCCTGGCCCGTGAGGGCCTGCTCATGCACGTCCCGCGCCGCGGCCACTTCGTCGTCGAGATCTCCGCGCAGGACGCCGAGTACGCCCGACAGGTACGCGAACCGCTGGAGCGACTCGCCGCGCAGCTCGCCACCGAACACCTCACCGACGACCACCTCCGCGAGCTCGACGCGCTGGTCGAGCGGATGCGGGAAGCCGTCGCCGCGAATGATGTGAGCCTGTTCCGCGACGCCGACATCGAGTTCCACACCGTGGTCAGCCAGATCGCGGGCAATCCGTTCCTGGCCCGGATGTGGGAGGTCATCGAGCCGAGCCTGCGGACCCTGCGGGCCATCTCCGACCCCCTCTTCGAGGGGGACTGGAGCGCCATGGCCGAGGAGCACGGCCGGCTCGTCGGACTGCTGCGGTCCGGGGACGCCGAGCTGGCGGCCACGGCGTTCGCAGACCACGCGGCCGGCCGCGGACCGGTCCCGGACGCGCGCGAGGTGAAGAGGAAGCCGCGCAAGGCCGCAGCCAAGAAGTGAGCACCACCCCAGAGCCACAGGCCCGAGCCGGACATCCGGCTCGGGCCTTCTTGCGGGGAAGCGGTCGTGGCTAACGGCGTGCGCCCGCTGTCCACTTCGGTGCCCCGTACTGGTAGGCGCCGAGGCTCGGCGTCGCATCCGTCGAGCCGTCATTGATGCCCGGCAGCGCGATCGCCCGGTTGCGCGCAGGAGAGTCGGCGGTCAGCCGGTAGTCGTGCCCGGCCGCGTCGACGAAGAGCGGATCGGTTTCGGCGGGCAGATTGTTCGAGAGCACGAGCCCGCCATCGGTGGCACCGGTCAGACCGCGAATGGTGCCGATGTTGTTGTAGATCTTTGTGCCGGTCGACTGTCCCGGCTCCTTGACGTAGAACAGCGTCATTCCGCCGGTGTTGTTGTACACACCGTTGTTGTGCGAGCCGGTGCCCAGACCGTTGAGCATCACCGTGCCCTCCCGGTTGCCCCAGCCCACGTTGTTCGCGATCACCAGGTCGCTCTGCCCGTTGTCGGCGTAGACACCCGAGATCCCGAACGTGGTGAGCGTCGTGGCCGGCTCCGGATCGTGCAGCACATTGTGATCGATGGACGTCCCCATCATGGAGGCGCTGCAGCAGGTGTAGATCGCGGCGACGTCGAGGCTGAGGCGGGCGTACCCCGAGATGTCGTTGTACGCGATCAGGTCCTTGCCCGGGGTGAGGCCCTCCACGGTGTTCCACTGGAGGTTGATGCCGCTTCGGCCGACGCGGCTGATCGTGTTGTGCGTGACCGTCTGGCTGTTGCCCTGTACGGCGACGCCCGCCGCGTACGTCCCCATGTAGTCGACATCGTGGATCACGTTGTTCGTGGCGGTGTTGTTCTGTCCGCGCAGCGCGATGCCGTTGCCCGCGCTCAGCGACAGATTGCTGTTCACGATTTTGTTGAACGTTCCGTCGAGGACGATGCCCGTGTCGCCGACGCCGCGCGTCACCGTGCTGCCGCAGTCCGTCGCGCCGCGCGTGATGTCGGTGTAGTGCGACAGATACGTACCGCTGATCCCGTCCAGCGTCACGCCCGTGCTGGTCGGGCCCGTCTTGATGGTGGAGGCGAACAGTCCGACGCCCGCCACCGTGGTGTGGCTCGCGGCCGTCAGGTCGAAGGCCAGCGCCCGGGTCTTCGCCTCGATGGTGTGCGCGGCGGGGCTGTCCTCGCTGTAGAGGTACAGACGCTTGGCGACCGGGTCGTAGAACCACTCGCCGGGGCGGGAGAGTTCACCGATCTTTCCGGCGAGGGCGTACCGCGTCTCCTTCGGTACGACCTTGTGCACGCACGGGGGCGCCACGTCGAGCGTCACCGAGCCGACGGCGGAGCTCTTCACCGTGCCGGTCGCCGAGATGTACCAGTAGCCGGTCAGGGCCCGCGCGCCGTCCCAGTACCCGGCGGGCCGAGTCAGGGCCTCGTCCGCGATCGTCGCCTCCGCGCTCCCCGCACCCGCGTACTGCAGCGTGGGGTCGAGCAGGTCGAGCCCCGGGTAGGGCCATTGCGCCTCGACGCCCGCCTTCTTGTCGGTGAAGACCTGCACGGTCGTCACATCGGAGCCCAGGTCGACGGAGGTGCTGTAGACGTGTCCGGCCGCCACGGCGTCGCTGAACGCCGAGTTCTGGGCGTACGGATCACTCTTAGCGATCTCCATGACGTCCGCGCCGGTGACGGGTGAGAAGCCGCGCACCGGCGCGGTCCCGCTCAGCGTCACCTTCGCCCCTGGCGCCGCCCGGTAGGTGATCGGCAGCCCGGCGGTGCCCGACCGGGCCGGCGCGACGGTCTCGGCGTACGTACCGGACTGGATCAGACAGGTGTCTTTGGGCTCCATGACGTCGGCACACCGCTGGATGTGCTGGAATGCCTGACCCGTGGTGGTGCCCTTGTTGGAGTCCCGGCCCGACGGAGCGACGTAATAGACCGCGCCCGCCTGGGGCTTGTGCGGGTGCGCGGCGGCCGGAACGGCGGCCGCCACCACGGACAGCGAAGCGAGCAGGGCGGCTGCGGACCACGACCCCTTACCGGGGCGTGGCCACCATCTCCTCGACACTGGATGGTCCTTTCTTCTCTGGAGGGGAACGATCCGCCCGCTCATCCCTTCACCGCGCCCACCGTCAGACCGCTGATGATGTGGCGCTGCATGTAGATGAAGAAGACGATCACGGGCGCGACGGCGAGCAGAAGGTTGGGGAACACCTTCGTCAGATCGGTGGAGTACTGGCTGATGCCTGCGTAGATCGCCGTCGTCACCGTGTAGTGACCGGACGACGGGCTGAGCAGGATCTGGGGCGAGATGAAGTCGTTCCAGATCCCGATGGAGTTGAGGATCAGGACGGTGACGACCGCCGGACGCATCAGCGGGAAGATGATGGTCCAGAACGTCCGGTAGCGGCCCGCGCCGTCGATCGTCGCCGCATGGTCGATGTCCACCGGGATCGTGCGGATGAAGCCCACGAACAGGAAGATGCTGACCGGCAGCGTCGAGGCCACGTCGTGCGCGACCAGACCGGTCACGGTGTTGGCGAGGCCGACCTCGCGCAGTACGTAGATCACCGGGATGATCACGGCTGCGCCGGGGATGAACGTGCCGGCCAGGAAGTACAGCAGCACCAGCTGCGTCCGCTTCTTGAGGCTGCGCGCGATCGCGTACGCCGCCGGTCCCGCCAGCGCGATGCACAGTACGTCCACGGTGACGACGAGGAACAGCGTGAAGCCGTAGCCGCCGATGACGTTGTACTGCGGATTGCTGATGGCGGCGGACATGTGCTCGAAGGTCAGACCGCTCAGGGGGATCGAGAACGGGCTGTCGAGGATGTCCTGCTGTGACTTGAAGGCGTTCACGACGAGCAGGTACACCGGCACGATCATGACGACGAACAGCGGGCCGAGGAGCACCCAGCGCAGGGGCGAGCGGGACTCCCGCTGTTCCGTCAGAGAGACCTCCGGGGCGGGAACCGGTGCGATCCGCGGTCTGTCGTGGACCTTTGGTTCAGTGGCGACCACCATCGGCTCCTAACCGGTCGCAGCTTGGTCTTGGCGGTTGCGCAGCGCGGTCACGACGAGGGCGAGCACGGCGGAGACGACCATCAGGAAGACCGCCTGGGCCGTTGCGTAACCGACCTTGGTGCCCTCGAAGGACCGGGCGAGAATGAGATAGGTGAAGGTCTGCGTCGAGCCGGCCGGACCGCCGCCGGTGAGGCTGACCACGATGTCGTACGCCCTCAGCAGGCCGACCAGGTTCAGTACGGTCGCCACGGTGACCACGGGCGCGATCATCGGGATCACGATGCGCAGATTGATCTGCCGCCTGCTGGCGCCGTCGATCGCCGCGGCCTCCAGGAGCTCGGCCGGGACGGTCTGCAGGGCGGCCACGAACAGGACGACGTTGAAGCCGAATCCGGCCCACACGATGACACCGATCAGCGTGTACAGCGCGAACTTTTCGTCGAAGAGAAAGCCGATCGGCTCCATGCCGAACTTGGCGAGGGTGTTGTTGACCGCCCCGTTCGTGCCGAGGATCGCCGCCCACAGATAGCCGAGGATCAACGCGCTGATCACGTGCGGGAAGTAGGCGACGGCGCGGAAGAACGAGTTCGTACGCGACCGGCCCTTGAGGATCAGTGCGTACACCAGGCCCGCGCCGACCATCAGGGCGGTGCCGACCAAGGTGATCAGCGCGGTCACGTACCAGGCGTCCGTCGAGCTCGGGTCGTCGAAGAGGTGCTTGTAGTTCTCCCACCCGATGAGGTTCGCGGTGGAGAAGCCGTCCCAGTCCGTGAAGCTGAGGTAGATCGCCACGCCCACGGGCACGATCGTCAGCACCGTGTACAGGAGCACGGCCGGGCCCATCATGCCGAACGTGACGGCCGCCTCACGGAAGCGGGCTCGCCTGCGGCCGGAGCCGGGGGCCGCCGGGGCGGCGACGGAGCGCCGCCCCGGCTGCGTCAGTTCTGCGAGTTCCACCACTTGTCCAATCCGCCCGCGGCATCCTTCGCGGAGGTGCCCGTGTACAGGGACTGGATCTGCTTGTTGAGCTCGTCGCTGAACCCGGCGATCGGCTGGTTCTCACCGGACTTCACGAGCACCGACGGCGTCTTGTCGAGGATCTTCTGGACCGCGGTGCTGAGGCTGGACATCGGGTAGCTGAAGCCCGTGCGCAGATTGCCGTCAGCGGCGAGCTGGCTCTTGATCGCTTCCTTGTCGGTGACCAGCCACTTCACGAATTCGATCGCCTCGTCCTTGTGGTGCGACTGGTTGACCACGGCGTAGGGGTTCGAGACGTTGCCGAACTGGCCGGACGGGTAGGCGCCGTCGGTCGGCATCGTGAAGACACCGATCTCGTCGCTCTTATTCGCCGCGTCCGCCGCGGGCACGAAGAAGGAACCCATCATGTACATCGCCGACTTGCCGTTGAGGAAGGCCGTCTGCCCGTCGGCGTACGTCAGCCCCAGCGCGCTCTTCTCGAGGTACCCCTTGTCGATCCACTGCCCGTAGCGCTTCAGGTACGGCACATAGCCGCTGTCGGCGAAGGAGACCTTGCCGTCGTTGCGCTGCTTGATCCACTGGGGGTTCTCGGTGAGCACACCGGCGTCGGCCATCATCGAGAACTGCCCGCCCGTCACCCACTGGCCCGCGGTCTGCAGCGGCTTGTAGCCCGCGGACTTCAGACTGCCCATGGCGGCAGTGAACTGATCCAGCGTCTGGATCTTCGACGCGTCCACGCCGGCCTTCGCGAAGGCCGCCTTGTTGTAGAAGACCAGCGACTGGATCTGCTCGCCCACGCCGACCATGTATGTCTTGCCGCCGACGGTGTACTGGTCGACCAGCGGTGTGTCCTTCGTCCAGGCCTGGTCGGACAGGTCGGCGAAGAGCTTGGTCGTGTCGGGGGCCGGGATGATCTGCTGGGCGATGTCGGGCGGGTCGCCGGCGGCGAGGTCCTGGGTGAGCTTGGCGTTGGCCGAGATCGTCCCCGTCAGCTCCAGCTTCACCTTCACGCCGGGATGGCTCTTCTCGTACTTCGCGAAGAGGCCTTTCCAGTACTGCTCCGTCAGGTTCGGCGAGATGTTGACGATGATGCGGAGAGTCGTACCCTCCGCGGCCCCGTCGGACCCGCTTCCCCCGCAGGCGACGGCGGATGCCATCACGAGCGGAGCCACGGCGAGTGCGGAGGCTCGATGCCACATGGTTCTCATCGGACACGCTCCATTGCATAGTCGTGAATAATCGATAGCTGACGTGCAAGTGCAGGCGTTCGTTCGAGTTCGGCAAGAGGGGGAAGGGGTGCCGCGTCCGAACGGTGCGGTCGGTCCCGGTAGGCGCTCGCAATAATCGCCTATCGATTACTGATGCTATGGGCGGCATCTCGCATGTTCAAGGGTGCTGCCGAAACCGCTTGCTCCCGTCCTCCCCGAGCCGCGCACCCCAGCGGCAGGTCACGCGCGTCGAGCGCGTCGCCGCCGGTCTGCGCGAGGAGGTCCAGGATCGCCAGGACGCGGCAGGCCCCCACCCACCAGCAGGCGATTCCCTCACGGGGGCCAGGCGTTCACTCAGCGGCCCTGTCATGGATGCAACTCCTCGTCGTCCAGAAAGAGTTCGACCACCGGAAGCAGTACGTCGGGCCGCGAGGTGGGCAGGGTCAGGGTCAGGGTGCCCGGCGGCTGGCTCGGCGGGGCCAGGTTGTTGTGTTCGTGGCGGGCGCCGTCGACATGGTGGAAGGCGATCTCCGAGCCGTCGTGCAGCAGTTGGGCATAGCGCACCCGCCCGGCCAGGCCAGGAAGATGAAGGTGATTGAACGGCCAGGCGAGCAGGTGCAGATACAGGCGGCGGCCGCGCTGCGTGTACAGGGCGCTCGCCGGCGGCCGGAAGGGAGAAGGTCCCGCACCGTGTACGGCGCGGGCGTGCAGGGCGCTCCACTCTCCGATGGCCCGCAGGGTGTCGCGCGCCCGCTGATCGAGTGAACCCCTTCCGGTGGGGCCGACGTTGAGGATCAGATTTCCGCCGCAGGAAACGGACTGGACCAGCATGCGGACCAACTGGGACGGGTCCTTGTGGTCGTGGTTGTCGCGGTCGTAGCCCCAGGACCCGTTGAGCGTATGGCACGCCTCCCACAGCACGGGCACGCCGTCGCGCTCCAGCGGCCGGTCGGGCTGGTACTGCTCGGGCGTCACATAGTCACCGGGTACGCCCAGCCGGTCGTTCACGAGGATGTCGGGCCGCAGCTCACGGACCGTTTCGATGAGCTCTTTCGCCCCCCACTGCTCCGGCCCCATACCTGGATACGTGAAGTCGAAGAAGAGCAGGTCGACCTGTCCGTAGCCGGTGAGCAACTCACGTATCTGGCCCTGCATGTACGACCGGTAGCGCGCCAAGTCCTCCGCCTCCCGCCCGCCCTCCGAGCCGCGCAGCGGATGGTGCTCGTCGACCGGGAAGCCGGGGTGGTGCCAGTCGAGGAGTGAGTAGTAGAGCCCGACCCGCAGGCCCTCGGCGCGCATCGCCTCCGCGAACTCGGCCACCAGGTCCCGGCCGGCCGCGCGCACCGAGGTGTAGTCGGTCAGCGACGAGTCGAAGAGGCAGAATCCGTCGTGGTGCTTGGCGGTGAGCACGGCATAGCGCATCCCTGCTTCCCTTGCCGCCCGGGCGAGTTCCCGTGCATCGAAGAGGTCGGGGTCGAACCGCTCCAGGTAACGGTCGTATGCCGCCTGGGACATGGCCTCCCGGCTGCGTACCCATTCGTGCCGCGCGGCGAGGCTGTACAGGCCGAAGTGGACGAACAGTCCGAAGCGCGCGGTCTCGAACCACCCGCTGGATGCAGTGGGCACGGAAGACTCCTGACGGATTGACAGCACTAATCGATAGGAGGTTATCTACCATCGATAGACGATGATGTCACTGGCGTTGCGTGCGGGGAGCGCGCGGAGAGGCACGTGAATGAACCCGAGCAGGGATCAAGGAACGTCGACGGCGGGGGAGACCCTGACCTACGAGTCGATGCGGTCGCCGGTCCACACCTCGTCCTTCCGGCGGCCGACACGGCGGATGGTGGAGGCACTTGAGGACGTGAGCGCGGCGACCGCCTGCGCGAAGCTGCACCAGATGGGCATCACCCGGACCTTCATCGACGGGCCCGTGCCGCTGCACCGGGAACCGGACATCAAGATCACCGGAGGTGCGGTGACCCTGCAGTTCCTGCCGCAGCGCGAGGACGTCTTCAACGGCGCCGCACAGGAGGACATCGAGCGCAAGACCCCGCTGTGGGGGGTGCTGGAGTCGATCACACCCGGCGACGTGCTGGTGATCTCGGCGCAGGCGAGCCACTTCACCGGCTGTCTTGGCGACATGCTGGTGCGCTACTTCAAGCTGCGCGGTGGCGCCGGGATCGTCGTGGACGGGCGGGTGCGGGACGCGGCCCGGATCCGGGCCCTCGGCGTGCCGATCTGGTGTACCGGAGTCACCCCGCACTACGCCTCGCAGACGGAGCTCTTCCCCTCCGCGTTCAATGTGCCGGTGGGTGTCGGCGGCACACTGGTCACGCCGGGGGACCTGATCGTGGCCGACGAGGACGGCGCCGTGGTCGTACCGCAGGACCGCGCGGTTCCGCTGGCCGAGGACTCGCTCCTGCACCAGGACCGTGAGGCGTTCGCACGCCGCCGCCTCGACGAGGGTGGCCTGCTCTCCGACTACTACCCGCTCACCGGTGAAGGGCTGGACGAGTACCTGGCGAGCAAGTCCGCGACCTGACCACTTGCGGGTTCTGTACGGGGACGGCTTCGTCCCCGTACAGATGGCGCGGGCGGCGCACCGGCCTCAACGGAAGCCGTAGTAGAGGGAGTTGTGCACGGTGTCCGGAAGATAGAGCACATCGTGACCGTCCGAGTCCCGCCGCACCGCGAGCCGGTCCGCGCTCACGCCCGGCGCGGCGGACTGCGCGGTCCAGGCCCCGTCCGCCGACTGCGTCGCGGCAAAGACCCGGTCGGTGCCCGAGGTGGTCACGTAGTAGATCCGCTTGGTGTCCGTCTCGTCCCAGGTGATGCCGAGGGCGGCCGCGGTCTGTCCGCCGGCGTACACGGTCTTGCTGACCCAGTCGCCGCCGCTCGGATAGGCGTAGTACACGCGGAAGTTGCCGCCGCTGTCGGCCGAGCGGTAGCGGTAGGCGACCTTCGGGGTGGAGCCGTCGAGGGTGAGCTTGGCGCTCTGCACCGCAGGACCGGCGTACGCGTTGTCGATGCTCCACTCCTCGCCGGTGGTCAGCTGCTGGATCACGTCGGAGGTGTCGGGCGTCACCGGGACGGTGAGCGCCGCACCCTTACTGTCGGCGAAGTCGCCGGTCGCCGGGTCGAAGCGCAGGTAGGAGAGCTGGTGGCGGAACCCGGTCGCCGGTGCCTTGGCCCACTCGTACAGCAGGTGCACACGCCCCTCGCCGTCGACCGTCAGGTCGTCGGGGTACACGGAGCGGTTCAGCGCGCCGGCGAACGTGGCAACCACGCTCCAGCGCGCCGCTGCGTTGTCCCAGCGGTAGAGCTTGCCGGGGCGCTGATCGGCGCCGGCGCCGACACGGGCGGCCAGGTACAGATCGCCGTTGGGCGCCGTGGCGACGATCGGATAGGTGATGCCCTGGCCCTGGTCGGGCAGTTCGGCCGCATGGTCGGTGACGTCCCCGCCGGGAGCCTCGGTACGGAAGTAGCGCCAGGCGTCGGCGTGCATGGAGGCGAACACATGCAGACGTCCGTTGCCGTCCCGCGCGACGGACGGCTGGTTGTGGCCGTTGTCGTCAGGGAACTCCGCCTGCGTCCCGCTCCGGTCGAGTAGCGGCAGCAGGCTCCAGACCCCGTCCGGGTCGCGCCGCGCGATGGCGGGCCGGTGCGTGGCGGCCGTCGAGCCCGGCTCGTTGAAGGCGAAGTACGTGTACTGGCCGCGGCCCTTGTACGTGGCGACCGGCGTCCACCAAGCGGCCTGGTTCGACGAGTCCATCGCGTACGGGACCTTCTCGATCACCGTCGCCGCGGCTGCCGTGCTCTGCGCGGTGTCGGCCCGGGCGGCCGGGACGGGCAGGAGCAGGGCGGCCAGGGCCGTGGCCGAGGCGGTGTACGTGCGTACCGTGGGACGTCGCAAGATGAGCTCCTTCGCGGGTGCGTGCGCGGGCGTGGAGGTGACGCGGACGGCAGCGGCCCGAGGGCCGGCCGGCGCGGTCGTCGTGCGGGGTACGGAGCAGGGCCAGGCGAGGGTCGTGCGACGTTCGCCCGGCCCGGACTACGGCGCTCGGCCTCAGCGCTTGATGAGCGCGGCGGCCTCCTCGCCGGCCTGCTTCATCGCGTCCTTCGGCTTCGACTTGCCGACGAGGACGGCCTGCACCTGCTTGGCGACGGCCTCCTCGATCTGGGCATTCTGCGCGAACTGCCAGAACGGGCTGCCGGTCGCCGTCTTGGTGATCTTCTCGGTCCACTCCGTGGTGAAGGTGTCCTTGGCGACCTCCGGGGCGGCCAGACCCGCGGTGGTGGACGGCGGCAGTGCGCGCGCGGCGAAGTACTCGGAGGTGGTGGCCTGGTCGGTGGTGGTGTGCAGCGCGAACTCGGTCGCCGCGTCCTGCCCCTTGCCCTTCACGATCGCGATCACGCCGCCCCACAGCAGCGCCTGCGGCGTGTCCCCGGCCTTGAGCACCGGACGCTCCATCGGCTGCATGGCGTTGGCCAGCGTCTTGTCCTTGGACTGGGCGGAGGTCACGCCCTTGCCGATGATCGCGTCGTCGTAGAAGGCGGCCTTGCCCTGCCCGAACAGGGCGCGCGCGTCGAAGCGGTCCACGTCGGCGGCGATCAGCTTCTCGTCGTGCAGCTTCTTGTACCAGGTGACCGCGTCGATCGAGGCGTCGTCGCCTATCGTGACCTTCCCACCGTCGAGCAGCTTGCAGCCGAAGGTCTGCATCCACGGGAAGATGTCCTTGAGCTGCGCGACCTTGGTGGCAGCGGCATACGGCACGACACCGCCGCCGAGCCCCTTCAGCTCCCGCAGTGCGGCCTCGAACTCCTCAACGGTGGTGGGGTGCTTCTTGATCCCGGCCTTCTCCAGGAGCTGGGAGTTGGCGATCACACCGATCGATCCGGTGTTCCACGGCAGCCCGTACTGCTTGCCGTCGTACGTGCCGCTGTTCAGCGCCACGTCGGTGTAGCCGCCCTTGCCGGCCACCGATCCGAGGTCGGCCAGCTTGCCCATCTGCGCTATCGCGGCGAGCCAGGCGATGTCGAGGTGCACCGCACCCGTCGTCTCCCCGCCGCCCAGCTTGAGGGTGAGCTGGCTCAGGTACTCGTTGTACGGGTACGAGACCGCGCGGATCGTGGACTTCTCGGCCTTCTCCCATGCCGCGATGATCTTCTCGATCGAGGGCTTGGCGGCCTCCTCGTTGAGCGACCAGGAGGTGAAGTCGAAGTTCTTGGACTTCGGGTCGCCGCCGTTGGAGGCGCTGCCGGCGCCGGACGGTGCACAGGCGCCGAGCACACCGGCGCCGGCCACACCGAGCGCGCCGATGCCGAACATGCGCAGCGCGCCGCGCCGGCTGATGCCAGAGGTGGTCATGATCTCTCCATGGGGGAGTGAGCGGGAGGGGAGGTACGTGAGGGTGCGGGTTGATCCCGCGGGTTCAGCTCTTGACCGAACCGGCGGTCATGCCGCCGACGAGGTAGCGCTGCAGGAACATGAAGGCGACGACCACCGGGATGGACACGATGAGCGAGGCCGCCATCAACTGGGGCCAGGCGGTCTGGAATTCGCCGATGTAGGTGGAGACGAGGCCGGGAGGCAGGGTCTGCTTCTCCTTGTCGGCCAGGGTCAGCGCGAAGATGAAGTCGTTCCAGCCGCGTACGAAGGCGAAGAGCCCGGCGGCGATCATCCCGGGCGCGGCCAGCGGCGCCACGATGGAGTGCAGCGTCCGCCACCGGGACGCGCCGTCGATGGACGCCGCCTCCAGCAGGGCGTCCGGGATGGTGTCGAAGATGCCCTTCAGCATCCAGACGCACAGCGGCATGGTGAACGTGGTGAAGGAGAGCACCAGGGCGGTGTACGTGTTGAGCATGCCGAAGCTGGAGAAGACGGTGTACAGCGTCACCAGCAGGAGCGCCTGGGGGAACATCTGGGAGGCCAGCACCAGGTGCATCAGCGACCGGCGCCCGCGGTAGCGGAACTTGGAGAACGAGTAGCCCATGTACGTGGCGACGACCACGCTCAGCACGGCGGTGATCGAGGCCACGATGAGCGAGTTGATCATGTACTTGATCAGCTGGTCGTTCTCGGCGAGGGCCGTGAAGTTGCTGAGGGTGAGATCGGTGGGTATCAGCTTCGGCGGGAACCGGAAGGTCGACTCGGGGGTGCTCAGCGCGGTGGCGAGCAGCCAGTAGACCGGCAGCAGACCGAAGGCGCCGATGACGACGACCGCACTCCAGGCGGCGATCCGCGAGCGCAGCAGGTCCTTGCGTATACGGCGCCGAGCGCTGCGCCCAGCCCGCGTGGCGGACGGCCGCGGCCGGTCGACGGCGGACAGCGCGGTGGAGGTGGTGGAGGTCATCAGGCGTCGCCCTTCCGCTCGGTGATCCTGAGGTAGACGGCGACGAGGAGGAGCAGGAGCAGCATCCACAGTCCGCCCAGCGCGGTGGCCCGGCCGATGTCGAAGCCCTTGAAGGCGGTCTGGTACACGGCGGTCGCGAACGTCTCGGTGGTGCCGGCCGGTCCGCCGCCGGTGAGGACGTAGATGGTGTCGAAGTGCTGGAAGTTCCAGATGAACTCCAGCAGGAGCACGATCGAGGCGACACCGCGGACCTGCGGCCAGGTGACGGCGAAGAAGCGCCGGATCGAGCCCGCCCCGTCCATCGAGGCCGCCTCGTGCAGCTCCCTGGGCACGGTCTGCAGACCGGCCAGGAGCATCACCATCATCCAGGGGAAGCTGGCCCAGGTCTTGGTGACGATGACGGCGAGCATCGCGGTGCCGGGCTGACCGAGCCAGGCGACGGACTCGTCGATGAATCCGGTCTTCATGAGGACGCCGTTGAGCACCCCGTAGTTTGCGTTGAAGATCCACATCCAGAGGAAGGAGACCACCACGCCCGGGATCACCCAGGGGAACAGGAACAGGCCGCGCAGGAAGCCGCTGCCCTTGAGGCCGGTGTTCAGCGCGAGCGCGAGCGCGAAGCCGAGCGCGAAGGGGACGAGCGTCGCGCCGACGGTGAAGACCAGCGTCTGCTCGAGGATCGTGAGGAACTCGCCGTCCAGCCAGTATGTGAAGTTTTCCAGGCCGACGAACTCCCGGCCCGGCAGCCGCAGATCCTGCTTGAAGAAGCCGGTGAACAGCGCCGACAGCAGCGGGTAGAAGATGATCGCCGCGAACAGGGCGAGTCCCGGTGCGGTCAGCAGCAGGGCGAACGCACCGTTGGAGAGCCGTCCGCCGGTCTGCTGACGGGGCGGGGGCGCCTTCTGGGGAGGTGCGGCCGTACTCATGGGTGTGTCCTCTCAAACGGGGCGGGAGCGCCGGGGCCCTGTGTGAACGCCATCCATGCTCCAGTGAATACAAGTTGCAGCATGCGGGATCGTTCTCCATATCGTGCGATGGCGTCAACCCTTTAGGTCGGTGAATCGCCGGTTCTGTGCAGGACCGGCGAACTCGCCCCACCTGCCCGGAACTTGAACTTCGGCTCGCGACAGCCAGGTCGGTCACCGTAACCGGAACTTACAACGAATCCCACTGTCTGAACAGTGGTTGCACAATATGGATGTGATGTACGTTCAAGGCGCTCCGCTGCGGCGGGGAGTATCCGAGCTTCACACCAAGGAGGCCGCACCGTGCGGGAAGAAGAGGTCCATTACGACATCGCCGTGATCGGCGGCGGATTGGCGGGGACCTGCGCGGCCATCGCCGCGGCCCGGCTCGGCCGACGCGTCGCCCTGGTCAACAACCGGCCCGTCCTGGGCGGCAACGCCAGCAGCGAGATCCGCGTCTGGGTCTGCGGCGCCACCGCACACGGCGTGCACCGCTGGGCCCGCGAGACCGGAATCATGGGCGAGCTGTACACCGAGAACCAGTACCGCAACCCCGAGGGCAACCCCTACTACTGGGACCAGGTCGTCCTCGACGCCGTCCGTGCCGAACCGAACATCGACCTCTACCTCAACACCGACGTACGCGAGGTCGACGCGAGCGGCCCCGACGACAGCCGCGAGGTGCACTCCTGCACCGGCTGGATGGTGGGCTCGGAGCGCCGCATCACCTTCCATGCGCGCCAGTTCCTCGACTGCACCGGTGACGGCCTGCTCGGCCACCTCGCCGGCGCCCGCTACCGCATAGGCCGCGAAGCACGGACCGAGTTCGACGAGCCCTGGGCGCCGGCCGAGGCGGACCAGGCGCTGCTCGGCTCGACGATCCTCTTCCACACCAGGGACACGGGCCGGCCGACGAAGTTCGTACCGCCCGCCTACGCCAAGGACCTGTCGACCACGCCCATCCTGCACAACCGCATCCTGAGCACCGGGGACAACGGCTGCGACTACTGGTGGATCGAGTGGGGCGGCGAACTCGACACCGTCCACGACAACGAGCGCATCCGCGACGAGCTCCAGGCCGTGATCATGGGCATCTGGGACCACATCAAGAACTCCGGCCAGTTCCCCGACGCGGCGAACCTCACCCTGGAATGGGTCGGCAGTCTCCCCGGCAAGCGCGAGTACCGTCGCTTCCTCGGCGACTACGTCCTCACTCAGCAGGACATCCTTCAGCAGCGCCAGTTCGCCGACCGGATCGCCTTCGGCGGCTGGTCCGTCGACCTCCACCCCGTACAGGGCATGTACGCCGACGAGCCCGGCGCCCGCCAACGATACGCGGACGGCATCTTCCACATTCCGCTGCGCTCCCTGTACTCGGCGAACGTCACGAACCTGCACTTCGCCGGGCGCAACATCTCCGCCACCCACATCGCCTTCGGGGCCACCCGCGTCATGGCCACCTGCGCGACACTCGGCGAGGCCGCGGGCACCGCCGCGGCCCTGTGCGTCGCCGAGGGCCTCACGCCGCGCGAACTCGCCACCAGACGACCGGAACTGGTACGCAGCACCCTGCTGCGCCAGGACGCCTCCGTGATCGGCCTCGCCGACGACGACCCCGACAACCTGGCGCGCACGGCCCGCGTCACCGCCTCCTCCCACCTGACCCGTCTGGCCGCCGAACCCACACCGGCCGCGCCCGGCACCCCGTACCCCCTCACCCGCGACCTGGCCCTCCTGCTTCCGGTCGACCCCGCACTCGACACGGTCGACCTCCTCGTCCACGGCGCCCCGAACGGCCAGTCCCGCGAACTCACCGTGGAACTGTGGAGCACGGGCCACCCCGAAAACGCGGTCCCCGCCGATCACCTCCTCACGACCACTGTCACCGTCCCGTCCGACGGCCCCCACTGGGTCACGGCCCGCCTGGACCATCACCCCGACACCCCCCAGAACGCGATCCTCATCGTCCGAGCCTGCGCGGACACGGCCCTGATCCTCCTCCCCGAACGCACCGACGGTGTCCTCGCCCTGCGCAGGAAGGCCGAGGGAGACGCGGCCGTCGACCACGACATCCCGGAAGAAGACGGACAACTGGTCCTGGAATGGCAGGCCCGCGGCCTGCGCCGCCAGACCTTCGCCTTTCGGGCAGCCCCCGACACCACGGCATTCCACCCCGAACGGGCCGTAGGCGGATACCAACGTCCCTACGGCGGCCCGCACATGTGGTCCTCCGCGCCGGAGGACGCCGCTGAGTGGCTCCGTCTCGACTGGCACAACGAGCAAGAACTCGCAGAAACGCGCCTGGTGTTCGACGACGACGTCGACGAATACCTCAACAACCTGCACCGCCACCGCACCCCGTACGAGGTCATGCCGGAACTCGTACGCGACTACCGCATCCAGAGCCGCGACGCCGCCGGTACCTGGCACACACTCCTGACGGTGACGGACAACCGACGCCGCCACCGTGTACACGAACTGAAGGCCGCGGACGGCAGCCCCGTACGCACCGACGCACTACGGCTCGTGGTCGACGCGACGCACGGGGCACGGCACGCGCACGTGATCGCCTTCAAGGCGTACGGCGCATAGCCACATGGCGAAGGGGTCCGGTGGAGGCTGATCAGCCTCCACCGGACCCCTTCGCCATGTACGTCAGAGCGCGCCAAGTGCCTGACTGATGGCGTCGGCGGCCTCGATGACCTCGCGTACGAGGGCGAGGCGCTGCCCCTCGGTATCGGAGCGGTCCCCGAGCAGCGAGGTCGGGCCCCACAGGGAGATGGCGGCGACGACGTCCCCCGAAGCGTCGCGGACGGGCGCGGCCAGGGACGCGCGGCCCAGGGCGCGCTCCTCGGCTTCGACGGCGTAACCGGTGCGCCGGACGGTGTCGATCTCGGTGTCGAGGAGGTCGTGACTGGTGGTCGTGTACTCGGTGTGCGCGTCGAGAGGTTCTCCCAGCAGTTTGCGACGCTCTTTGGGGGCGAGACCGGTGAGCAGACACTTGCCGATGCTCGTGGCATGCAGCGGGGCGGTGTGTCCGGCCTGCGTATAGGACTTGGGCGCGCGCGGGCCCTCGAAATTGCACAGGAACATCAGCTCGGTACCGCGGCGTACGGCCACGTTGGCCCCGAGCCCGGTGCGGGTGGCGAGGTCCTGGAGCACCATGCGGGCGGCCCGGTGCACGGGGTGGCGGTTGGTGGCGGTGGCGGCGAGGGGAAGGAGGCCGAGGCTGAGCCGGTAGAGGTTGCTGACCGGATCGCGTTCGACCATGTCGAGGCGTTCCAGGGTGGACAGCAGGCGAGAGGTGGTCGACGAGCCCAGTCCGGTGAGCTCGGCGACGTCGGAGACACGGAGTTCGGCCCGACCGGAGTCGAGTGCGCGCAGCACCGAGACCGCTCGTTCGACGCTCTGGTTCGTCCCGACATCAGTCGCCCGCGTAGCCATGACCCTCCTCGTTTTGCAAATCGCTTGCACAATCTGCATCAGCATATCGCGCGTGATCGACGCCCGTACCTGAAATCAGCGACAGTGGCAGTTCCGCGACGTCACCCGGGCCAGACGCGGGTGACGTCGCGGAACTGCCGGCATTCACCGGGCAGTCTGAGCTGCCCCGAGTTTCGTGGCCTTGAAGGAACCGTTGAGCGCCTCGGCCTGGTGAACCCAGCCGCGCGGGGTCTCCTTGTGGATGCCCAGGTCCTTCGCGACATGGGCGACCGGAGGGCCGGAGGGCCGGAGGCCTGGACCTCGCGGATGGCCCGCTCGCGCAGCCCGTCGGGGTACTTCCGTGGTGCAGGCATCGGACCTGTGCTCTCCCATCTGCCCGTCCGGCGGGCCCTTTCCCCCGGGAAGACGCGAGCTGTTCCTCACCGCTGTCACGCCGACCGTGCTGAGCCCCGTAACCGCGTCCGCGCGGGAGGCGGTCAAGCGGTAGGGCGCGATACCACCACTCAGTCCGCCCCCGACAGAAAGCGTCGCTGGACCTCTTCCAGGGCCGCCGTTTCGGCCCGCTCGTCCGGGTGGTCGAAGTGCCCCGCCCGCAGAACGAAGAGTTCGCGCGGCCCGGCCAGTGCGTTGTGCACCGCGAACTGCCCCGGTGGGGGTACCGCCGGATCGAACAGGGCAGCACCCACATGCACTGGGATGTGAAGGTGCCGGGCCGCTGTCGCGGCGTCGAAGTACGCCAGGACGTCCAGCACCGAGGGCTCCTCGGCGAGCCGCGTACGCACCGACTCTCCGCTGCCCGTGCACGGCAGTGTCACCCGGAGCGGATGGTTTCCGAAGGTCGGCACCGTAAGGCCGGCGGCATGGAAAC
This sequence comes from Streptomyces sp. NBC_01224, assembly GCF_036002945.1. Classification (NCBI taxonomy): domain Bacteria; kingdom Bacillati; phylum Actinomycetota; class Actinomycetes; order Kitasatosporales; family Streptomycetaceae; genus Streptomyces; species Streptomyces sp. NBC_01224. Next base: position 8,908,466 of record NZ_CP108529.1, read on the forward strand.
GGTCGTCCCAGGGGAGCGCCAACGCCCCGATGCCGCCGCCGAAACTCGTGCCCAGGTACGTCAGCCGCCCGGCAGCCTCCGGCACCAGCCGCAGCAGTGCGGTGGCCGCACACCAGACATCCGCCACGCACCCGCCGATGAGGTACGACTCCCGGGCGCCGATGCCGTGCAGAACGTGCCCCGCCGAGTGCGAGGGAACGCCGGGCAGCAGGCTTCGCGTTCCGAGCCCGCGCAGGCAGGGCCAGATGGTCGCAGTCCCCGGCGGGGGTTGCCAGGGGGCCGGGGCCGCCCGGCCTCCGTATCCGTGTGTCGCCACACAGCCCTGCGTAACGCGGCCATCGGCAGGGACGGTCAGCCACCCGCCGATACGGACGCCGTCGGCGGATGTGTACGAGACGTCGGCGACCCGCACGCCGTCCACCGTGGCCCAAGGTCCCTCGATTCGAGGCGCCGGGTCGACGCGTAGCGCACTCGCGTAGCGCTCCTGCCAGAAGTCGGCGAAGCCGTCCGGGCCTGGCGGAGCCCCCACCGCAAGGAGGCGCGGCAGGTCGTAGCCGTAGGTGGGGTCGAACGGCAAATCATGCTGAAGCGAGCTGAGTTCACTGCCGTCTGACGTGAGCGGATGGGTGGGCAAGATCTCTCCTTGTTCGGTGTGCGAAGTGACCAGCACGCCCTTCCGGAACAGCTCTCGACACGACGTACTCTGTCCTGCCGGCGCTGAGCCCCCGGTACGGGCTTGACCTGCCGACTCAACGGTCACGTCCCGCTGGGCGGTGTAGTCACGGCAGCTGTTTCGATCAGGACGGCGGCGAGCCGGTCCAGGGGCGGCGGGGTTGGGGAAGACCTGGACGACGTCGGTCCGTCGTTTGATCTCCCGGTTCAGGCGCTCCAGTGGATTCGTCGACCAGATCTTCCAGCGCGCGGTTGGGAAGTACGCGAACGTTGTGATGTCTCCGGCTGCCTCCAGCAGCATGGCCTTGACCGAGGGGAAAACTGCCGTGTGAGCATGTCGACCACCACGTCCAGCTGATTGCGGACGGCCTGGGCGAAGATCGTGCGGATGGCCGCGGCCACCAGGCCGCTGTGCGAGTCGCAGATCACCAGCTGGACGTGGTCCAGGCCGCGGGCCCGCAGACGGCGCAGGAACTCGGTGCAAAACGGCTTCGACTCGCTGTCGCCGACCATCAGCCCGAGGACCTTGCGGTGCCCGCCGGCGGAATCCCCGTCGCGATCATCATCGCCTGCGAGACAATACGGTGATTCACCTGCGCCTTGCAACAGGTCGCGGCCAAGGCTTGTCCCGTAAGTGATCTTCGAACGGGTGGGGACACGGCTCATCGTCCATCCGGGCGCGCATCTATCCAGCGAGGGCGAGGTTGTGCAGGCGGGCAACGCCGAGGATGCCATGGTGGACTCCTTCTCCTTTGAGTCGGCAGTCGCGGAGGATCTGCCAGGTCTTCATGCGGGCGAAGGTGTGCACGACTCGGGCGCGAACCTGCTTGTGGGAGCGGTTGTGTTCCACCTTCCAGGACGGGAGTTTTTCGCCCTTGCGGCGACGGTGTGGAATGACCAGACCGGTGCCCTGATAGCCACCGTCGGCAATCGTCATCGTGTTGCCGACGGCGGCTTTGGCACCGGACTCCTCCCACCCTCGGGAGTCGTGCCGATTGCCGGGCAGCGGCCGGCCAACCACGACGACGCGGCGGGTATCGGCGTCGATGACCACCTGATGAGCAGTGGAATACCGATAGTTCTTCGACTGCTCGGCAACCGTATGGTCGCGGGTGGGCACCAGGGTGCCATCCACGATGAGCAGGGTGTCCTTGCGGAACCGCTTCCGCGGCTGGAGAGCGAGCATCGGTCCGAGGTGGTCAATGATCCGGTCCGCGGACGACTTGGAGATCCCGAACAACGGGGCAAGCTGCCGCATCGTCAAGTTCGTTCGCCAGTAGGCCGTGACCAGCAAGACGCGGTCCTCAAGCGACAGGCTCCACGGGCGACCGGGATGCGGGTCGGTGGCCTGCTCGCGCCGTATCGCGGTCACCAACTCGCTAAAGCGGCGCGGGCTCAGCCCGGTGAAGGGAGCTATCCAGGACGGCGCCGACGCCGTGATCACACCAGCCACACCGTGATCGTTCCACCCCAGGAAGCACGCCGAGCGAGTGCCCTTCGTGCAAGGGTCAGTGGCCAACGGTGCTGTGCCTGCCGATGTGGCCAGTCCAGAATGTTGTCGTGGCCGAAGACGAACAGAGCGGCATAGAACCGTGTTCATTCCTGATGTGCGCGACGGAGGTGGCTCGGCTGCTGGGTGTCGAAGACGTCGCCATCAAGCCGAAGGACCGGCATGCCCGCCACCTCGCCCATGCGGTGCGTAAGCCACTGCTCGAACGTGCAAGTCTGCCCGCGGAGTTGTTCTCCCCGTTGATGGCGGCAGCCGTATACGACCCAGATCCCAGCTTCTGCCGCTGGTTCGTCGAGCCAGCGGTCTACGCATTCGGACGCCGCCGTGTGATGGCAGCATTGGTCGACTATCTACGGATCGGCACGGATGCCGAGCGAGCGGGTGCCGTGCGGGCCTGGTACTGCGCCCATGTGCCTTTGCATGCAGATCGGTCCCCAGCGTACGGACCCGGTGGGGTACGTGATCCCGCTCTGGACGAGTCGCAAGACATCAAGGACACCTGGCTGGAGGCCTCAATGCGGGTGTTCGCCGAGGCCACCGATCTGCGGATGCGCCACCGTGTCCTGCTGGGCCTGCCGACCTCCCGCGCGGCATACCCGCCACGCCTGCACAAATTACTTGAAAGTACACTCGCGTCCGCCCAGGCCCATCCCGACCAGCACATCCGTCGATGGGCCGCCGCAGCAGACCACGACGCAGTCTGAGCCCGGCTGTCACCCCCCGGCAGTTACGGGACAGCCGTTGGCAATCGTCCGTGAATCTACCTGTGGGGGCGCACAACATGGACCACGATCGCCGGTTAGCCAAACCGGCGATCGTGACGACCACTGAGGGTGTTCGCAGCGGCTGTGCTTGGCGGTGAAGCCGTTCGAACACTACGGCCCTTCATGTCGGCGCCTTGCAGCCCCGCAATTGACAGGGGGATTGCGGCCGGTCCATCGATGGCGGTGGTGGCGAGCGTGGTCGGAATCGAAAACCGCGCTGCCATGCCACCACCCAAGACGTCGGCCCATCCCGGTTCACCGTCAGCGACGTCATGGCACCAGCGGAAGGCCAGCGCAGTAGGAGGAATTCCGGTAGGACGTTTCAATGCTGTCCCCTGACCTGGAAGCGCTTCCGCACCCCCTTGGCCGCCGCGTCGGCCGCCATGACCGTGAGGCAGTCGTGGGCGAGCATGGCCAGGGCGATGTGCCGGTACCAGCCGATATAGCGGCGAACCTCGTACTGGTCCAGGCCGCACGCGTTCTTCGCCGCCTGGAAGTGGCGCCGACCGCCCCCCTCCACCGAGCTGGCCAGACTGCTCGGCACCACCCGTGCCGGGCTGCTCGCGGCGCTGGCGCGACCGGCTTCCACCGCACAGCTCGCGGCAGGCCACTTCCTCAGTCCCGCCACGGTGTCGTACCACCTGGGCGTGCTGCACCAAGCGGGTCTCGTCGCCCGCGCCCGGTCCGCGGTTCACCGGGCCCCGTGCGGCGCGGTCCGTGCCTCCGCCGTCAGCCGGGTGGACCGGTAAAGGTCGCGGGGCGCCCGTGCCCGGTACAAGCATGGATCATGACCGACGCATCGAGCAGCTCCCCCCGGGGACCGGAATACGACGATCGCCACGCCCGTGCCGCGGGTGACGTGCACGCGCCGAAACCGCACCCGGGCTACATGGAGCCACCCTTCGAGGGGTTCCTGCACCGCCTCTCCCGCACCGCCTGGCAGGTCGTCCTGATCACCGGCATCGCCTCCCTGGTCCTTGGGATCGTGATCCTGGCCTGGCCGGGCCCGTCCCTGCTCGTCGCCGGGATCCTCTTCGGCATCTACCTCATTCTCAGTGGCGCGCTCCAACTGGCGGCCGCCTTCGGCACGCACAGGGCGACCTCGCTGCGTGTCCTGGCCTTCATCAGCGGCGCCCTGTCGATCCTTCTGGGCCTGTTCTGCTTCCGGGGCAGGTTGGAGTCGATCCTGCTGCTCGCGTTGTGGATCGGCATCGGCTGGCTGATCCGCGGGATCACCCATACTCTGGCCGCCGTTCACGACCCCACCATGCCCGCGCGCGGCTGGCAGACCATCCTCGGCGTCGTCACCTTCATCGCGGGGATCGTGCTGATCACCTCGCCGTTCACCTCAATCGCCGTGCTCACCCTGGTCGCCGGCTGGTGGCTGGTAGTGGTCGGCATCGTCGAGTGCGTAACGGCGCTCCGGCTCCACGGCCGTGCACAGCGGATCCCGCGCACGGCATGAACCCCGTGCAGTGCGTCAACTTCGTGCCGCACAGGTAGCCCGAGAGGGCGGTTTTCGGGGTCGACACGCTGAATGGCGCGTGCGTCGCCGGCAGATGCCCCCTTGCGAGCCCAACCCCACGGCACCCACGCACCGCTCGTCGGTATGCCTGGCTGCGGGTGCTCCTGGCGCTCGTCGCGCTGCTGCTCGCGGCCGGTGCGCACGCGGAGGCGGTGGAGGGCGAGTCCGCCGCGGTGCCCACGGCTCAGGTGTGCGACGCGGAGTACGACGCGCCCGCCACGGCACTTCGCCGGGCCCTCCGGGACACCGCACCCTCGTACTGCTGCGGCGGCGGTCGTCCACCCATGACTCCGTTGTGCGGGACCCCTGGTCGAGTCCGGCCGCCCAGGGCGCCGGGGTGCGCAGCAACTCGGCCGCGGCCTGGGCCGACGTCGTACGCGACCAGCACCAGCTCGCCGCCGAGGCCGGCGGAGACGTGGCGGAAGCCGATGACACGATCCGTGTCGGCAGGGAAGCGGCCGCAGTCACCGCCGACCACGGCCCCGACCGAGCGGGCTGCCTGATCAACCTGGGCGTCGCCCTGCGGATGAGGTTCGAGCACGCCGGACGGCAAGCAGATCTCGACGAAGCAGTGTTCGTGTACGCAAGGGCGTGGGAGTCCGGTTCGGCGGCGCCTTCCGTGCGGATGCGCGCGGTTCGGGCGGCGGCCCAGCTGCTGGCGCTGTCGGAGGCCGGACGCGCACGGGCGGCGGACCTGTTGGAGGCGGCGGTGCGGCTGCTGCCTGAGGCGGCCCCACGTCAGTTGGCTTGTGGCGACCAGCAGTACGCGCTCGGCGGTTTCGCTGGACTGGCCGGTGATGCCGCCGCCCTGGTCCTCGCCGCCCCCGGAAGGAAACAACAGGAGCGCGCGGACCAGGCGTTGCGGTTGCTGGAGGCGGGGCGAGCGGTATTGCTGGGCCAGGTACTGGACACCCGGAGCGATGTCACTGTCCTCCACGAGCAGCACCCGGAGATGGCCGCGCTGCCCATCTCGGTGAACTCCTCGCTGCCTGCCTCGAGATGACCGCACTGGCCCAGCTCGTTTGCCACTTCGCCCAGCTCACGGCCGAGCGCCGCGGAACGGACCTCGACTCCTGGATCAAGCAGGTACGCGTGGCCGGTCTGCCCGAGCTGGACGCCTTCCTCAACGGCCTCGACCAGGATCGTGACGCCGCCGTCGCCGGGCTCACCCTTCCCTGCAGCAACGGCCCCACCGAGGGCGTCAACACCAAGACCAAGGCCAAGACCAAGATGACCAAACGGCAGATGTACGGCAGGGCAGGCTTCAGCCTCCTCCGTCACCGCATCCTCTTGGCATAACCTCCCGCACGTCACCACCGAAAGTGCGACAGAGTCGTTCATTTGACAGACCCGGTTCCGGCGTGCCGGGCACGGCCAAGGAATCTGGGCTTCCTGTTGTGGGCATTCATGATTCTCCTGTGATTCATATCACAGGATGTGATCGACTGGGTCTGTGCAATGATTCACCGGTGCCGGAAAAGATCCGGCTGCGTCACGATGAAATCGCAATAACTTCTCCCTGGCTCGGCAAGTCGTAACACTGGAGACGACGCATGCCCACGATGGTGGTTATTGGATATCGGGATGATCTTGACGAGGCGTTACGGCGTCGGGGTGTAGATCCCTTCTATATCGTTCCGGCTCCGGTCATCTCGCCGGAGAAGGTGACATTTCGCCGTGTCGCCGACATGGAGAACGTCCAGGAAGTTCTCCGCTCAGTGCTCTCCGCTCAGGCGGGCGATCTGGCAGGAGTGCTCAGCGTCCATGAGATGGGTGTATTCACGGCGGCCTGCCTGCGTGGGCAATTGAACCTTCCGGGGAACGCGGATTCACGTAAGGTCCTCAACTTCCGGGACAAGTACCTCCAGAAGAGCCTGCTGCCGCCGGAGGTGCGGCGCGCACGGTGCCGGTATCTGTCCGTGGGCACGCCCTACGAGGAGTCGGCCGCCGAGCTGGGCACCCCTTTCGTCGTCAAGCCGGCCACCGGGGCGGGCGCCCTGCGCACCAGTGTCGTCCGCTCGCCCGAGGAGTACACCCGGGCGCTTGAGCCGTTCTCCGGGCGCTCGGACGTCGAGGTCGTGGCCGAGTCGTTCGTCGACGCGCCCGAGGTCTACCTCGACGGCATCTGGCAGCACGGCGCGCTCCAGTGGTCGTCTCTGAGTAGCAATCACATCTCCCCGCTCAGCGCGGTACAGGGCGGCGTTCTGGCCGCGCATGTGCTCGACCGACAACGATGTCCGGACCTCTTCGAACAGGCGGAGGCCATGGCCCGCCGGGTGCTCGCCACCCTGGAGGCGCCCGACTGTGTCTTCCATATGGAGGCGTTCCATCAGCCCGACGGGCTGACGTTCGGCGAATGCGCCGTCCGGCTGCCGGGAGCCCTGTCGCCCCGGGTCAATCAACTGACCTACGGCGTCGACCTCCTCGACATCGAGATCGCCCTCGCCCTCGGGGAAGCGCCTGAGCCGCCGTACGGCCACCGGGCACCGGACCGCTTCCACGGATATCTGCTCCTGCGTCACCCGCGCGACGGCACGCTGACGCAGCAGGACTTCGAGCGTGCCTTCTCTTTCGACGAGCTGCACTACCCTTCCGCTCCCGACGCGCCGGTCGGTCCTTACGGCCGCGTCGGTCACGCCGTCGTGTCCGACGCGGACGAGTCGAGGCTCAGGTGCACGATCGACGAGATTGCATGCTTCAACGAGACAGGCGGCGCCCGCGGCGACTTGTCGCTCGCATGACGGCGGCCCGGTCGGATCCGGCCCCGGGCGCGGCGCATCGTACGCCGGTGCCCTATGGGTCATTGGCCGCTGCAAGTACAGGGCGTCGCAACACCGGCTCGGCGCATATCTTCCGGCACGCGGAAACAGCAGTTCGCGAAGCAAGTAATTGCAAGAACCCTCATTGTGGTCCATATCGCACGATCCACGGCCATGTGGCTGTGTAATGGCGTATCGGATGCCAGGGGGTGGATCCCGCCACTCGTGGCGACGTAACACGACATTAATTCGTCATTTCGGCAGTGGTGACTCTGGAGACGGCGCATGCCCACGATAGTCGATGTCGGACACCGGGGAGATCTCGATCAAGCCCTGCGGTGTCGGGGTCTGGAACCCTTTTACATCGTGCCGGCACCCTTACACTTACAGGGCCGGAAGAAATATCGCTGCGTCGCGGGCATGGAGAATGCGCAGGAAGCATTCCGGGCGGTGCTCTCCGCCGGTCTCCGCGACCTGGCTGGCGTCATCAGCGTCCATGAGTTCGGAGTCTTCGCGGCGGCCTATTTGCGCCAGCAGTTGAATCTTCCCGGAAACTCCGATTCCCAGGGAGTTCTCTTCTTCCGGGACAAGTACCTGCAGAAGAGTCAGCTCCCGCCGGAGGTGCGGCGCGCGCGGGCCCGTTATGCGTCCCGGACCACGCCCTACGCGAAAATCGCCGAGGAACTGGGGAAACCGTTCGTCGTCAAACCAGCCATCGGCGCGGGCTCGCTGCGCACCGAGGTAGTCCGCTCCGCCGAGGAGTACCACCGCGCGCTGGAGCCGTTCCCAGGCGAGTCGGACGTCGACCTGGTCACGGAGTCGTTCGTCGATGCCCCCGAGATCTACATGGACGGCATCTGGCAGGGCGGCGACCTGCACCGGCGTTCCCTGACGCACTATCACAGCTCGCCGCTGAGCGCCGTGCACGGTCGGGTCCTCGAGGCCCATCTGCTCGACGAGCGGCTGCACCCCGACCTGTTCGAACAGGCAGAGAACCTCACCAAACGGGTGCTCAAGACCCTGGAGGCACCGGACTGCGTGTTCCATCTGGAGGCGTACGTCGAACAGGACGGGCTGACCTTTGGCGAATGCGCCATCCGCCTGCCGGGCGCGCTCTCCCCTCAACTAGTCCAGCTCACCTACGGAGTCGGCCTTTTCGACGCCGAGATCAGCCTGGCGCTCGGACTGAGCGTCTCCCTCCCCCCGGCGGTCCGCCCGCCGGAGCACTTCCACGGCTATCTCCTGCTGCGGCGCCCCGACCACCGCAGCCTGACGCGCGAGGACTTCGGGCGTACCTTCAACTTCGAAAAGCTCACCTATTCCTCCTCACCGGACACGCCACCCGGCCCCTACGGCCGCGTCGGCGAGGCGATCGTCTCCGACCCGGACGACCGGCGGCTGAGCCGCACGATCGAATTCGTCCGGTTCAACGAGACCGGCGGGACGTAGGGCCCGGCTCGGACAGGCCCACATCCCAGCGCCGCAGCTACTCCCACCGGCACATTGCCCGCACGCGGACCGCCACCCGCCGACCTGAACCGGCCGCGACCGCGTGCCGCGCACCGCCCGCGGCGGGCACCGCCCCGCCCCGGACTCACAGGGCCTCACCGCTCGCGGACACCACCCACCCCTCCGCCAGTATGTGCGCGCTGATCCACCCAGTTCAGTCCCACCTCGATCGGGGGTCTTCACTGCCATGTCGGACATACGTCAAGCCACAAGCGTCACGACGCTTCCGCATCTGCTCGAACGCGCCGCACAGGACACCACACGCGGCGTCACCTTCGTCGACGGTCCGTTCGTCTCCTACGCCGACCTGCGCGAAGGCGCCCTGAGAATCGCCCAGGGCCTGCGCAGCTGGGGCGCCGCACCGGGGGACCGCGTCCTGGTCGCGGCCGGCGACCCCGAGAGCTTCTTCCGCGCCTTCTGGGGCTGCCTGCACGTCGGCGCCGTGCCCTGCCCGATCGCCCCGTCCGCCGATCCCTCCCGCCTGCGCCCGCAGCTGGAGCACCTGCGCGGCCTCCTCGGTGACCCGCTGGTCGTCGTACCGAAGGCATACGGCGATCTGCCCGACGTCGGGCTGACCACGGTGACCGCGGAGGAGCTGGACGCCGCCCCGGCCGAGCCCGAGCACATCCACGAGGCCGCCCCGGACGACCTCGCCCTGCTGATGCTCACCTCCGGGTCGACCGGATCGAGCAAGGCGGTCCGGCTTACCCACGCCAACCTTCTCGCGGCACAGGCCGGGAAGTCGGGGGCGCTGGACCTGGGGCCCGCCGACACCATGATGAACTGGATCTCCGCCGACCACATCGCGGCCATCGAGGCGCACCTGCTGCCGATGCGCAACGGTGCGAACCAGGTCATCACCACCCCGGCCACCGTGCTGGCCGAACCGGATAAATTGCTTAGTCTCCTGACGACCTATCAGGTACGGGTGACGTTCACCCCCAACTTCCTCTTCGGTCAGATCAACCAGGCCCTCGCGCGGACGGCCGGGACTCTGTCCGGCATCGATCTCTCGCGGATCCGGTACATCATCTCCGGCGGCGAGGCGACCGTGACCGCCACCGTGCGGTCGTTCCTGGACGCCCTGGCCCCCTACGGACTGCGCTCCGACGTGGTGGTGCCCGCGTTCGGGATGACCGAGACCTGCGCGGGCAGCGTGTTCAACCGCGAGTTCACCGACCGCGACCTCGGTGAGGAGTTCCCGCCGCTGGGCCACCCGGTCGAGGGGCTGTGCATCCGGATCGTCGACGGCGCCGGCACGGTGCTCTCCTCCAGCGACCGTCCCGCCTCGGCCGGGTCCGGCGAGGTGCAGCTGCGCGGAACCATGGTGACCGGCGGGTACTTCGGCAACCCCACGGCCACCGCCGAGGCATTCACCGACGACGGCTGGTTCCGCACCGGCGACCTGGGCCGGCTCGATGCCGACGGGCGGCTGACCCTCATCGGCCGCACCAAGGACTCCATCATCGTCAACGGCGTCAACTACTACAGTCACGAACTGGAAGCGGTCCTCGACGAACTCGACGGCGTCCGGCGCGGACAGGTCACCGCCTTCCCGATCCGACCCGAGGGCGCCGACTCCGAACAGCTCGCCGTCGCCTTCGTGCCGGCCGGCGACCCGGCCGACGAGACGACCCTCTACCGCACGCTCGTCGCGATACGCAGCTCCACGGTGATGCACTGGGGATTCCGTCCCCAGCTGATCCTGCCCGTCGCCGCGACGCAGATCCCGCGCGGCAACCTCGGCAAGGTCCAGCGGTCCCGGCTGCGCACGGCCGTCGAGGCCGGGACCCTGGACGCGGCGGCCCGGCGCGCGCAGGAGGTGACCGGCCGCTTCCTCGGCGGCCACGTGGAGCCGGCGGACGAGGCGGAGGCTGCCCTGGCCCAGGTGTTCGCCGAGGTGCTGAACGTCGAGCGGGTCCCGGTCACCGCGAGCTTCTTCGACCTGGGCGGCACCTCGCTCGACGTCCTGCGGCTCAAACTCAACGTCCAGACCGCCTTCGGCCTCGACGACCTCCCCATGGCGACGCTCCTGCAGGCCCCGAGCGTGCGGGCGCTGGCGGCCCGCCTGACCTCGGCGTCCGGCGCGGGCGGCGACGCCGCCTACGACCCGCTGGTGCCGCTCCAGGTCACCGGCGAGGGGACCCCGCTGTTCTGCGTCCACCCGGGCCTCGGCGAGGTACTGGTCTTCGTCAACCTCGCCAAGTACTTCACCGGGGAGCGGCCGTTCTACGCGCTGCGGGCCCGGGGCTTCGGGCAGGGGGAGTCGCACTTCACCTCCTTCGACGAGATGGTCGGCGCGTATGTCGCGGCGATCCGCCGGACCCGCCCGAGCGGCCCGTACGCCGTGGCGGGCTACTCCTACGGCGGAGCCGTGGCGTTCGAGATCGCCAAGCGTCTGGAGGCCGACGGCGAAAGGGTCGACTTCGTCGGCATCTTCAACCTTCCCCCGCGCATCTCCGGCCGGATGAACGAGATCACCTTCACCGACGGCGCGATCAACCTGGCACTGTTCCTCGAACTCATCAACCCCGCCGACATTCCCGAACTGACCACCACCCTGCGTCCGTTGCCCGAGGCGGACCAGCTCGCCCACCTCGTCGAGCACGCCCCGCCCAGGCGGCTGGCCGAACTCGACCTGAACGTCGAACGGTTCGGCGCCTGGGTGCACCTGGCGCAGAGCATGGTGCACCTGGGGCGCGACTACGAGCCGTCCGGCACGGCCGAACGGGTGCGGGTCTTCTACTGCACCCCGCTCAAGGGCACCAAGCAGGAGTGGCTGGACGGTCAGCTGCGCGACTGGGACGAGTTCGCCCGCGAGACGAACAGCTACATCGAAGTGGACGGGGAGCACTACACGCTGATGAGCCCCCAGCACGTCCAGAGCTTCCAGGCGACCCTGCGCAGGGAACTGACCCGCGCGCTGGACCGATGACCTGCCCGGGCCACCTCCGACACGACCAGGAGCGACTGACCATGCAAGGCAAGAAGATTCTCGTCACCGGCGCCACCGGACAGGTCGCGCGACCCGTGGCCGAGGCGCTCGCCGTCGGCAACGAGGTGTGGTGCCTCGGCCGGTTCGGCGATGCCGAGGCCCGCAAGGCGCTGGAGACCGCCGGCGCCCGTACCGTCGTCTGGGACATGGCCACCGACGAACTCGACGGGCTGCCGCAGGACTTCACCCATGTGCTGCACTCGGCCGTCCACCGGGGCGACGGCCACGACTTCGAGGACACCGCCCGCGTCAACGCGGTGAGTACCGCGCGCCTGATGACGCACTGCGCCGAAGCCGAAGCCTTCCTCTACGTGTCCTCCGGAGTCGTCTACAACCGGGCCGACGCGACACACCGCTACCGGGAGAGCGACCCGCTCGGCGGCGCGGCCGCCTGGCTGCCCACGTACCCCGTCGCCAAGATCACGGCCGAGGGCGTGGCCCGCGGCCTTGCCGAGAGTCTGCGACTGCCGACGGTGATCGCCCGGCTGAACATCGCCTACGGCCCGTACGGGCACGGCGGCGTGCCGATGATCCTCTTCGAGCAGCTGCGGAGCGGCCGGGCCTGCGCGGTGCCGCGCGAGGGCCAGAACTACTGCAACCTGCTTCACACCGATGATGTCGTCCGTCAGGTGCCGCTGCTGTGGGCGGCCGCCCGGACGCCTGCTCAGGTGGTGAACTGGGGCGGAGACGAAGAAGTCGGCATGACCGACCTCATCGAGTACATGTCCGCTCTCACCGGCGTCCCGGCCCGGCTCGACCGCGAGTCGCCCAGTCGCGAGACGGCGATCTTCGACCACCGCGTCCGCCGCGACCTCATCGGCGACTGCACCGTCGACTGGCGGCCGGGCATCGCCCGCACGCTGGCGGAAATGTTCGAGGAGTACCGCGACCGCATCGAGGCGCGCCTCGCCGCCGATGAGGGCGAGACGCCCGGCACCTCCGGGGGAGTGGAGGACGGCGATGCGTAGGGAATCGGATGTCACCGAGCTGCGGCGCGTCCTGTGCGCCGCGCTGGAGTCCGGCCGGCCGGTCGGCGCGCCGGGCCGACTCGGTCTGCACCACGAGCGGTTCGCGCGGGCCGACGCGTCTGTCCCGCACCGCCCCACCTTGATCGGGGGAGTCCCCCAGGGCCCGAGCAGTCCCGCTCCCGGCCTGTTTGCGGTGGAGGAACTCCTCTCCCGGGTGAAGGAGTTCGGGCTGGAACAGATTCTCGTGCCGTACGTGCGCCGCACCGACGACACCGGGCCGCTGCGCGCGGCCGGGTTCGTCGCCGCCGCCGCGGGAAGCGAGGGGCTCGTACGGCTGCCCGGCGAGGTGACCGACGTGCTGCGCGGCCGGATCGGCGAGCAGCGACTCGGCGAACTGCGCGCCCGCCACGACGAGTACCGGGAGCTGAGCTGGGAGCTGATCCCGCTCGGCGACCTTCCTCGGCAGCCCGCGGCGCGCGAGGCGTTCGCCGCCCTTCATCAGCAAGAGGGCGGGCGCGGCGCGCTCTGGAGCGCCGAGGCGCTCGACGCCCTGGCCCAGGGGTCCCTGGCGGACCGCACCGACCTGCTCGTACGCCGCCGCGGCGGCGACGTCGTACAGGCCGGGCTCCTGGTCCGCTCGCACAACGGGCGCGGGATCTACAGCCTCACCCAGGCCCTGGCCCCAGACGCTCCGGAGGTGCGGCAGGCCCTGTACGAGGCGTCCCTGTACGAGCTGTATCTGCACGCCCGGCGCACCGGCCTGGAGTGGGTCCACCTGGGGCCCGGCGACGCCGAGCGGATGCGGGCCCTGGGCGCCGACCAGTTCGTCCCCCTAGACCACTGGCTGCGCGCCCCCGGCGTGGACGCCGAGCCCGAACAACCCACGGAAGCCGAGGTGTCGGCCTTCGCCACCGAACCGGTCGCCGCGGTGCCGGTCCCGGGACCGGCACGCTTCCGCGGCCGGCCCAAGTTCGACCTGCTCGACCTCTCCGGCAATACCAACCCGTTCCTCGGGGCGGACGGACGTTACCCCGAACTCGACACGGCCGAGTTGGCCCGTACGTATCTGACGACCGTCGGACGGCTGCCCGGACACGAGGGCCTCGGCGAACTCGGCGCCGAGTACGCCCTGTTCACCAGCGGGGCCGTCGACGCCGTCATGCTGCTCCTCGCCGCGCTGGCCTCACCGGGCGAGGCGGTCTGCGTCACCCCTCCGACCTTCGAGCTGTACGCGCACTTCGCCCGTGTGCTGCGGCTGCCCGTCGTCGAGGCACCGCTGCTCGGCGACGACCTGGCGCGGCTGGACGTCGAACGGATCCTGGCGGCCGACCCGCGCGTGACGTTCCTGTGCGACCCCAACAACCCGGTCGGCACCAGGCTCGACCCGGAGCAGGTGCTCGAACTGGTCACCCGCAGCCGGGGCCTGGTCGTGATCGACGAGGCGTATGTGGAGTTCAGCGCGGGGCCCTCGTACGCCCCGCTCATCGTCCGGCACGACAACCTCATCGTGCTCAGGACGCTCTCCAAGGCGTGGGGGCTGGCCGGGGCCCGCTGCGGTGTCGCTCTGGCACAGCCGGGGCTCGTCGACGCCCTGCGCCGGGTCCAGGTGCCCTTCGGGTTCACCAACGCCTCGCAGTGGGCGGTACGCGACCGGCTCACCGACTCCGCGCGGGTGCTGGACAGCGTCCGGCGCATTTTGTCGGAGCGGGACCGGATGGCCCGTGCGCTCGCCCGGCACCCGGCCGTGGAGCGGGTGTTCCCCTCCGAGGCCAACTTCCTCCTGGTCCGCACGGACCAGCACGAACGCGTCATGGAGCAGCTGCGCGGCGCCGGGATCATGGTCGCCGACACCGCCCGGCTGGTCCCCGGCACCTGCCGTGTCTCCATCGCCGACGAGCGGGCCGGCGACACCCTGCTCGACGCCTTGTCCCGTGTGCGGTGAACCGCCGGCCGACCGTCGCGCCACCAGCACCCCGAGACCGAAAGGACCGGCCCGTGGGTAACCGCCCCCAGACCGACCACCCGGTGCACGACCGCCCGCTGACCAGCGAGGTCGTCGCCGAGAACTACGACCGCTGGAGCCCGCCGCTGCATGCGGACTTCGCCGCCAATGAGCACAACGGCCGCGTCGGCCGCACCCTGCTGGTCGACACCGAAAGCCTGCGCGTCTGGGAGACGCGCCTCGAACCGGGCGAACGCCTTCCCGTCCACCGCCATGTCCTCGGCTACCACTGGATCGCCCTCACCGACGGTTGCGCCCGCCAGCACATGGGCGACGGCACCAGCCGGGAGATCTCCTATGCGCGCGGGCAGACGAGGTACTTCAGCGTCGTCGACGGCGGACATCACCTGCACGACCTGAAGAACATCGGCGACGAGGTGCTGTCCTTCCTGACCATCGAGTCCAAGGACGGCCCGAACGAGCCGATCGACCTTCCGCAGGACCCGTGACGGCGGCCGCGGGGCCGTGTCGCAACCACCGTCGCCAGGGAGGCTGAACCACCGTGATCGTGCTCGGATACAACGGATTCACCAGGGGCGCCGAGATCTTCGGGCGCCTGTTCGGGGCGACCGGCGTCGCCCGCAACCTGCTCGTGGGCCACGACGCGTCGGCGGCCCTCGTGGTCGACGGCGAACTGGTCGCCGCCGTCGAGGAGGAACGGCTCAGCCGCGTCAAGAAGACCTCCGACTTCCCCGCCCACGCGATCCAGTGGTGCCTGGACTTCGCCGGCGTCCCCCTCGACCAGGTGGACGTGTTCGCCTTCCCCTGGCGCTTCTCGCCCGAGGTGGCCGACGAGATGATCGCCCAGGTTGCCTCGGGCGATCTGTCACCCGCCGAGAAGTTCGACGTCCTGCGGCGCACCGGCGAGTTCTACACCGACATGGTCAGCCGTGAGGCGGTCCACGACGACTTCGTCCAGCGCACCGGCCATGAGCTCGACCCCAACAAGCTGGTCCTGGTGCCCCATCATCTGGCCCATCTGACGTGTGGCGCCTATCTGGCCGGGGGCGGGGACGCGGCGTTCCTGGTGGGCGACGGCCGGGCCGAGACCCTGTCCTCGGTGACGGGCGAAGTGCGCGACGGCGTGGTGCGCGTCTTCGACGACAGCACCATCCCGATGGCCAGTTCGCTCGGCGTGGCCTACGGACGGATCACCCGCTACCTCGGCTTCGTGCCCAACAACGACGAGTACAAGGTGATGGGCCTGGCCGCCTACGGCCCGTCGCCGCGTCGCAACCCCCTGCTGGAGCGTTGCGTACGGCTCCACGAGAACGGCACGTACACCATTTCCATCCCCATGGACGTGACGGCGTACTACGCGCTGTTCGACGACCTGTTCGACGGAGACAGCGAGAAGCGCGAGGAGTTCGACTTCCGGGTGAAGGTCGCCGCCATGGCCCAGCACATGGTGGAGGCCGTCACCACGCACCAGGTGCGGGCGCTGACGGCCGCCTCCGGTCTGGACACACTCCTCTTCGAGGGCGGTCTCGCATTGAACTGCGTGGCCAACACCAAGATGCTGGAACGCTCGTCGTTCACCGGCATGGAGGTCAGTTTCGGCGCGAGCGACCCGGGGGTCGCCATCGGCGCGGCCGTGTACACGGCCGGGCTCAGAAACCGCCCCGCCGACGCTGCCACCACGCCCTACCTCGGGCCCTCCTACGACGAGCGGCACATCCTGGAGGCACTGGAGGAGTACGCCGACCGCGTCGAGTGGCAGGAGGAGGCCGACATCGAGGCGGTCACCGAGCACACGGCGCGGCTGCTGTCGGAGAAGAACGTCGTGGCCTGGTTCCAGGGGCGCACTGAGTACGGGCCGCGCGCTCTGGGCAACCGCAGCATCCTCGCCAACCCGGCCTTCCCCGAGATCAAGGACATCATCAACATCCGGGTCAAGCACCGCGAGCCCTTCCGTCCCTTCGCCCCGGTCGTCCTCGAGTCCGAAGCGCCCCGGGTGTTCGACCTGGGCAAGAAGACCTCATCGCCGTACATGACGTTCGTCTTCCCGGTCCGCGAGGAGTACCGCGAACGGATCCCCGGAGCCTGCCACGTCGACGGCACCGCGCGCGTGCAGACAGTCGACGACTGCCAGAACCCGGTCCTGGCCCGCCTTCTGCGCGCTTTCACAGACCGGACTGGCGTGCCCTGCCTCCTCAACACGTCCTTCAACGTGGCCGGTGAGCCCATCGTCTGCTCGCCGCGCGACGCTCTGGAGTGCCTCCTCGCCACGGAGATCGACCATCTGGTTATCGGCCGCTTCGTGATCACCAAGAAGTCCGGCTGACCCCGGCGCCCCCGTTCCCACGGTGAGCCGGGCGGATGCGAGGCCTACGGCGGCCGACACACCCGCCGTCCGGCCCCGCCCGCGCTCGCCGTAGGCCCGTAACCACCAGCCCGTCACGGCATCCGCATCAGTGACGGGCAGATGACCGCGCTGCCCCTGAGCCGCCATGACTGGCACGGCGACTGGAACTACACCCTGCGCCCCGAGGAACACCACCGCGACGGGGCCCCACCCATCCCGCCACAGAACCAGCCCGGCCCCGGACGCGACTGGCTGACCCTCCCGGCCCTGACTGGCATGCGGCCCGACCAGTGGGAACAGCTGGTCAACGAACTGGCAGTGGCCCGACAGCTCCAGCGGGAAGAGGACCTTCACCAACGACGCGGCGGCGACCGGCAGAAGACCCCCGCCACCGGCCTCTACACCGGCCGGCGCCCCGGCCTCACCCTCGTCGACCGACTCCTGGCCACCATCCTCTACCAGCGGTTCAGGATCCCCCAGTTCGTCATCGCGCCGCTCTTTACCATCACCCCCGCGACCCTCAACCGGGCCATCAGCCAAACCCGCCGACTCCTCCACGACATCGGGCACGCCATCGAACCCGCCGAAACACAACTGGCCACCCTCGACGACAAGGACGCAACCGAACCAACTCAGCCGCTTCTTTGGATCGGTATATCACTAAGGGCGCCGGATTCGACGTGCGGGCCTCCCATGAAGCCGTGCTTGGGGGCGGGCTGCCGTTTCCCGCCCTGCGGGCGCGGGTGAATGCGAACTCGGCATTAATGAGTACTTAGGAAAATCGGTCCAATAGAGCGTTCGGTGAGTGTGCGTACAACAATCAATGTTGCTCGGGAAGATCAAGAGCACTCACATGAGTGAACCCGGTCGAAACAATTTGGCCTCGATGCACATGGCTCCACTACGGTGGCGGAAGAGCGGGTACTGGACCCCATCGACGAGGAATTCGACCCAGCAGGGAAAGTGAATTCTGGAAATGGGTGCTTCCGTCCGCGCATCTGTGCACTGTTTCGGTGTGCGCAGTGCCCGAGGTCCCTGTCATACGTATGCGTAGCGAAGATGGAGCATCATGCCGCCCGTAGTACCGCCCTTCCTGTTCGGCCTCATCGCCGCTCCACTGGCCAGGCGTCTCCTCAAGCCGCTGATGCGCGGCGTGGTCAAGGCATCCGTCGGTCTCGCCGTTGAGGTGAAGAAGGCGACCCTTGAGGCCGGAGAGAACATCCACGACCTTGCGGCCGAGGTGGCCGCCGAGATGGTGGCGGCGCAGATCGCGGCCGGTGACGTCGAAGCCCGTTCGGGTGACGGTCAGCAGGCCTCCGAGAGCAGCGCCCCGAAGGGCGCGAAGGACGAGGCCGCCGCCAAGGCTGAGGGCGAGGCGAGGGCTCCGAAGATCCGCGCGAGCGTCGGCGCCGGCAAGCCGCGCTGACGGTTTGTCCGGCGGCCCGGCCGCCGCCCGGGCTCGGAGAAATACGCCCGAGTGGCGGTCCGCCGCTGATCTGTCGGCCGCATCGATTTCCCCAGGTATTCCGCTCTTTCGCATTGATCCGTCGTGCTGGTGACGGCTTTTGCGACCTTCACAAACAGGTGATCGTACACATGCCATCTCTGCTGGGTGCCGCAGCCGGATATCGCTCCGTGGATTTGGACGTGCGGCCGCGTTCGGTCATTCCGGGCCGTCAGCGCTGGGACGTCAAGCTGGTTCTCGGACGGCCTCAGGCGGCCGAAGTCCTCGCCGCGACCCTGCGACGCCTTCCCGGCATCACCGAGGCGCAGGCCAGCCCGATCACCGGCGGGGTCCTCGTCCGGCACGATGCGCGGGTGAAAGCCGCGGACGTTGGCCGGCTCGTCCGCAGAGCCGTCACCCTGGTCGTGGAGGGCTCGGCCGGAGCGGGGCGTCCGGCCCCGGCACGGCCCGCCGTCGAGCCCGCCCCGCGCGCGGATCGCGGCGTTGTGCGCCCCGTGCTCGCCGTCGGAGGTGGGGTGGCGGCCGGCATCGCCCTGATCCGCGGGTCGGCGCTCAGCAAGCAGCTGGTGGCGCTGGGCGGAGTGGCGGCGGCGACCGCGGCCGTTGTCCGGACGGCCTGGCGCAGAACGGTCGACGTGACCCGGGACCTGCCCGGAACAGGAGCTGAACGACACCCCCTGCTGGAGATCGTCGAGCCGCACCGCCGGCATCTCTACCGCGCCTCCGCGCTGTCGGTCGCCTGTCAGGTCTCGGAGATGGCGCTCGGTACCTTCCTCGGCTGGACCGCGCTGGTCCTCATCAAGGGCGAGGCCGCCCCGCTCGTCCGCTTCGGCCTGACGACCGCGTCCGCGCAACTATGGGGCTTGGCAGGGCTGGTGGCAGCAGCCTGTGCCGCCGTGGCAGCCCTCTCGTACTCCTCGAACCTCCAGTGGCGCCAGCTCGGCCAGGACATCGAGCACGACTGGCGCAACCGGACGTACGCTCACGTGCAGCACCTCGAACTGCGGCACCTGGAGGGCGAACGGACCACCCGGATCGCCGGCGCGCTCACCGACGACGTCCGCCAGCTGGGCACCTTCTTCGCCACCTCGGCCAACGACCTGCTGCAACTGGGCACCAGCCTGGTCCTCCTGGTGCCGCTGTTCCTGCTGCTGGCACCGCAGATCGCCTGGATCGCGTTCCTGCCCATCCCGGTCATCGCCTGGCTGTCGGTCCGCTACCAGGACAAAGTCGCGGCCGACTACGCCGTCTCCGGCGAGCACCGCGCCAGGCTGCACAGCCAGTTGGTGAACACGCTGGAGGCCGGCGCCACCGTCAAGAGCTTCTGCACCGAGGACTACGAGGCCGAGCGCATCGACCGGCTGAGCGGGGAGGCTCAGGAGAGCAACCAGCAGACCGACCGGAGCACGATCCGTCACGCCGAGATCGTCCGGGTCTGCACGACCAGCTCGATGGCCGGCACCCTGCTGATCGGCGGCCGGTCGGTGCTCAACGGCAGCCTGTCATTCGAGGTGTTCAGTCCACTGATCGGGCTGCCCCAGATGGTGCTGCTGCGGATGAACCGGCTCGGCGGCATCGTCGACCAGTACCAGCGCACGATCACCGCCTACGACCGGGTCCAGCGGCTGCGCGCCCTGCCCGCCGAGACCGACGGCACCGGCGAACCGCTCGACGTCGAGAAGGTGCACGGGGAGATCGTCCTCAACAACGTGACCTTCGCCTACCCCGGTCGGCCGCCGGCGCTGGAGGACCTCTCGCTGACCATCCCCGCCGGGCAGGTCACCGCCCTTGTCGGCGCCACCGGCTCCGGCAAGACGACGATCGCCAAGCTGCTGATGCGATTCCAGGACGCGGAGTTCGGCAGCGTGCTGCTCGACGGGCGGGACGTGCGCGACTTGCCGCGGCACGATCTGCGCCACGCGATCGGGTTCGTCGCCCAGGACCCCTTCCTCTTCGACGGCACCATCGCCGACAACATCCGCTACGGCAGCTTCGGCGCCTCCGACGAGGCCGTGGTCGAGGCGGCCATGATGGCCGAGTCACACACCTTCATCGCGACGCTGCCGGACGGCTACGACACGGTGATCGGCGAACGCGGAGCCGCCCTCTCGGGCGGGCAGCGGCAGCGGATCGCGCTGGCGCGCGCGATCCTCAAGGACGCGCCGGTCGTTGTCCTCGACGAAGCCACCTCCGCCGTGGACAACGAGACCGAGGCCGCCATCCAGCGCACGCTCCGCGTCTTCGCGGCCGACCGGACCATGGTGATCATCGCCCATCGGCTCTCCACGGTCCGCCACGCCAACCGGATCTACGTCATGGACAAGGGCGGAGTCGTGGCCGAGCAGGGCACCCACGACGAACTCCTCGCCCAGCACGGACTCTACGCATCCCTCTGGCAGCTCCAGGCCGGCGAACTCGCCGCCTGACCGCAACTGCCGCGCCATCCGACCGCCGACCGCGTGACGTCACCGCGGTCGGCGCGTCTCGGCGCGCCCTGCGCACACGCCTGCCCACACTCCTGGAGGTACCCCCATGTCCCGTCGCGATGGCGACTCCTTTCCCCTGACGGCGGCCCAGCGTGAGATCTGGCTCGCCGAGCAGCGCGCGCGGACAGCGCTCGACGCCTACCGCATCGGCGAATACCTGGAGGTCCACGGCCCGGTTGACGCCGAGCTCGTCGAGACCGCGCTGCGTCGGGTCGTCGACGAGATCGATGCGCTGCACGTGACCTTCGTCCACGACGGGCAGGAGCCACGCCAGGTCGTCCGTGCGGCATGGGACTGGGAACCGACCCGGCTCGACCTGAGCTCGGAGCCCGAACCCCGGGCGGCGGCCCTGGCATGGATGGCCCGGGACCGGATGCGTCCGCTGGACCTCACCCGCGATCCGCTCTTCAGCTTCGCACTGATCAGCCTCTCGCCGGTGCACCACCTCCTGTACCAGAACCACCACCACCTGGTGATGGACGGGTTCGGCCTCTCCCTCGTCCGGCGGCGGGTCACGCGGATGTACACGGCGCTGGCCTCGGGCGGCCCGGTTCCGCCGTCGCCGCTCCGTTCGCTGGACGAGCTGCTCCGCAGTGAGGCCGACTACCGCGCCTCGGGGCAGTGCGCCTCCGACCGGTCGTACTGGACGGAGCGGTTCGCCGACCGGCCGGAACCCACTCAGTTCACCGGCCGAGCTTCGCGTGGCGGGAGCGGGCTGCGTTCCTCGGTGGAACCGGCGGTGCTCCGCGTGGACGCGCTGCGAGCGGGGGGAGCGGATTCCGAAGTCCACTGGTCCCGCCTGCTGATCGCCGCGGCGGCTCTCTACGCGCACCGGCTCACCGGGGACCGGGACGTTCTGATCGGCCTTCCCGTCACCGGGCGCGAGGGGGCCGAACGCGCCTTGATGTCCACGCCCGGCACGATGGCGAACGTGGTGCCCCTGCGCCTGCCAATGCGACCGGACATGCGGTGGCAGGACCTGGTCGCCGAGGCAGCACGGGAGGCCGACGCGGCCCTCGCGCACCAGCGTTACCGCAGCGAGGACCTGTTCCGGGACCTCGGTGTTCCCGGTCCCCCGCGGGCGGCGTTCCCACTCGTCGTCAACATCTTGGTCTTCGACTCCGCGCCGAGCTTCGCCGGGCACCCCGCCACGCTGCGCTACCTGCTCCCGGAACCGACCACCGGGCTGGCCCTCTGGATCACGGGCCGACGGGGAGACAACGAACTCCGGGTCGAACTCAAGGGTGCGCCCCAGACCTGGAGCGACGACGAACTCGCCGTCCACCAACGACGGCTGATCACGCTGCTGGACACCGTCGCGGACTGCGGCCCGCAGGAGTCGGTCGGCCGGATCGGTCTGCTCGCCGCGGACGAGGAGCGTGAGCTGCTGGCGCTGGGCGCCGGTCCGGTGGCCCGGGCCTCCGTCGAGAGCCTGCCGGAGGTGTTCCGGGCGCAGGTGCGGGCGACGCCGGACGCGGTCGCGGTGGTGGGGCCGGACGCGTCGCTTACGTATGCGGAGCTGGACGCGCGGGCGAACCGGCTGGCACATGCCCTGATCGCCTGCGGGGCCGGGCCGGAGCGGCTGGTCGCGGTGGCCCTGCCCCGCTCGGCGGAACTGGTGGTGGCCATCCTTGCGGTGCTCAAGGCCGGAGCCGCCTGTGTTCCGGTCGATCCGGAGTACCCCG
Source organism: Streptomyces sp. NBC_01224 (assembly GCF_036002945.1). NCBI lineage: Bacteria > Bacillati > Actinomycetota > Actinomycetes > Kitasatosporales > Streptomycetaceae > Streptomyces > Streptomyces sp. NBC_01224. The sequence continues at coordinate 8,931,111 of NZ_CP108529.1, forward strand.
CCGCCCGGATCGGGTACATGCTCGACGACGCCCGGCCGGTCCTGGTGGTGACCGACTCCCGCACCCGCGACCGGTTGCCCGAGGCCGGTTCCGCCGAGCGGCTGGTGGTCGACGCCCCGGAGACCGCGGCCATGGTGGCGGGTTGCCCGGCAGCGGATCCTGAGGTGGCCGTGGAACCGGAGCATCCGGCCTACATCATCTACACCTCCGGTTCCACCGGGCGGCCCAAGGGCGTGGTGCCGACGTACGGCGGCCTGCTCAACCTCTTCGCCGACCAGCAGCGGGCACTGTACCCGCCCCTGCTCGTGGAACGGCGCCGGCTCCGCGTGGCCCTCACCACATCGGTTTCGTTCGACGCGTCCTGGAACCAGTTGCTCAGCCTGTTCGCGGGCCACGAGCTGCACGTCCTGGATCAGGCGACCTGGACCGACCCGGACGCCTTCGTCGACTACGCCGGGCGCTGCCGCCTCGACTTCGTCGAGGCCACCCCGTCGTACCTCCAAGTTCTGGTCGCACAGGGGATGTTGGACGATCCGCTGTGTCCCGTGATGGTCGCAGCAGGCGGGGAGGCCGTCCCGGATCAGCTGTGGGAGCGGCTGCGCGCGGCCGACGGGGTGTCCTGCGTGAACCTCTACGGGCCGTCCGAGTGCACGGTGAACTCGGTCGTCGCGCCGCTGGAGTCGAGCCGGCGCCCGGTGATCGGCCGGCCGGTCGGCAACACCCGGCTCCATGTGCTGGACGGCGCGCTGCGGCCGATGCCCACGGGCGAGGCGGGTGAGCTGTACATCGCCGGCGCAGGCCTGGCACGGGGCTACCTGAACCGGCCGGGTCTGACCGCCGAGCGTTTCGTGGCCGACCCGTTCGGGCCGGCCGGCTCGCGGATGTACCGCACCGGCGACCTGGTGCGGTGGGGCTCGGACGGGAACCTGGAGTTCCTCGGCCGTACCGACGACCAGGTCAAGGTCCGGGGATTCCGGATCGAACTCGGCGAGATCGAGGCCGTGCTTGTCGAGCACCCGCAGGTCGCGCAGGCCGCCGTTGTGGTGCGTACCGAAGAGGACACCCGGCTGGTCGCCTACGTCGTTCCGGCACCCGGCACCACGGTGGCCGTGCCCGCGCTGCGCGAGCACCTGCGCGAGCAGCTGCCGGAGTACATGGTGCCCACCGCGTTCGTGATGCTGGACGCACTCCCGCTGACGCCGAACCGGAAGCTCGACCGACGGGCCCTTCCGGCCCCCGAGCAAGCCTCGGCCGCCCCGGGCCGCGCACCGCGCACCGCGACCGAACACCTACTGGCCGGGCTGTTCGCCGAGGTGCTCGGGGTGTCCGTGGCCGGGCCGGACGACAGCTTCTTCGACCTCGGCGGGCATTCGCTGCTGGCCACCCGGCTGGTCGCCAGGGCACGGTCGGTGCTGGGCGTGGAGCTGAGGCTGAGTGACCTGTTCGACGCACCGACGGTGGCGGAACTGGCGGCGGCGGTGGACGGCGCGGGCCGGGCGCGGCCGGCGCCGGGGCGGCGCGAGCGGCCCGAGCGGCCCGAGGCGATCCCGCTGTCCTTCGCGCAACGCCGGTTGTGGTTCCTGCACCGCATGGAGGGCCCGAGCGCCACATACAACATCCCGCTGGCGCTGCGGCTGTCCGGCGACCTGGACCAGCGGGCCCTGGAAGCCGCTCTGGCGGACGTGGTCGAGCGGCACGAGAGCCTGCGCACCGCCTTCCCCGTGGTCGACGGGGTGCCGTGCCAGCGGGTGATGGACCTCGAGGCGGCACGGCCGCGACTGCGGGTGACCGAGGTCGGCGAGGGCGACCTGCCGGATCGGCTGGTGGCGGCGGCCCGGCACGGCTTCGAGCTCTCCGAGGGACCGCCGCTGCACGCCGAACTGTTCCAACTGGGAACCGACGAGCACGTGCTGCTGCTGGTGGTGCATCACATCGCCGGTGACGGCTGGTCGATGGGACCACTCTCACGGGACCTGGCGACCGCCTACGCGGCCCGGTCCGAGGGGGCGAAGCCGGAGTGGTCTCCGCTGCCGGTCCAGTACGCCGACTACGCCCTCTGGCAGCGGGAGCTGCTCGGGGAAGGCACTGACCCGGACAGCCTGCTGAGCGGTCAACTGGTTTACTGGCGCGAGCAGTTGGCGGACATGCCCGAGCAGGTCGAGCTGCCGTTCGACCGGCCCAGGCCGACGGCGATGTCCCACCGGGGCGCCCATCTGCCGGTGCGGATCGACGCCGAACTGCACCAGGGCCTGCGCGCGCTCGCCCGCGACGGCGGGGCCAGCCTCTTCATGGTGCTCCAGGCCGGGCTGGCCGCCCTGCTGGGCAAGCTCGGCGCGGGCACCGACGTCCCGATCGGCACGCCGATCGCCGGACGCACCGACGAGGCCGTGGACGACCTGGTCGGCTTCTTCGTCAACACCCTGGTGCTGCGTACCGACCTCTCCGGCGACCCGTCGTTCACCGAACTGCTGGGCCGGGTGCGCGCCGACGCGCTGGCCGCGTACGCGCACCAGGACGTGCCGTTCGAGCACCTCGTAGAGGCGTTGAACCCGACCCGGTCGCTGGCGCACCACCCCCTGTTCCAGACCATGCTCGCGTTGCAGAACGCTCCGCTCGGCACGTTCGACCTGCCGCGGCTGCGGGTGGAAGCAGACCTGGTGCACACCGGGACGGCCAAGTGCGACCTGACCTTCATGCTGGCCGAACAGCCCGACGAGGACGGGCTGTCGGGCCTGGTGGAGTACAGCACCGACCTGTTCGACGCAGCCACCGTGGAGGGGATCGTCGATCGGTGGCTGCGGCTGCTCCGCGCCGTGGTGGCCACCCCCGGTCGGCCGATCGGCCAAGTGGACGTGCTGTCCGCCGACGAGCTCCGCGCGCTGCTGCCGGCCGTCGTCGACCGGAGCGGAGAGTTGCCGGAGAGCGGCATCACCACGCTCTTCGAGCAGCAGGTACGGGCGAACCCGGCGGCGGTCGCAGTGGTGAGCGGCGAAGTCACTCTGACATACGGCGAGTTGAACGCCCGAGCCAACCAGCTTGCGCACGCCCTGATCGCCCGGGGCGTGGGACCGGAGCAGCTGGTGGCGCTGGCCCTGCCGCGCTCGGCCGAGCTGGTAGTGGCGGTCCTCGCGGTCCTCAAGGCGGGAGCCGCCTACGTTCCGGTGGACCCGCAGTACCCGGCCGCCCGGATCGCCTACCTGCTTCAGGACGCCCGGCCGTCGTTGCTCGTGACGACGGGTGGGATCGGTGAACTGCCGGGCGCAGACCCGGTGGAACGGCTCCTGCTGGACGCCGCCGACCTGGACGGACTGCCGGGCACCGACCCGGAGATCCCCCTCGATCCAGGCCACCCCGCCTACGTCATCTACACCTCCGGGTCCACCGGCAACCCCAAGGGCGTCGTGGTCCCGCACCGGAACGTGGTGCGGCTGTTTGGCACCACCCAGGAGCTGTTCGACTTCTCCGCCAAGGACGTCTGGACCCTCTTCCACTCCTACGCCTTCGACTTCTCGGTGTGGGAGCTGTGGGGCCCGCTGCTGTACGGCGGCCGTCTGGTGGTCGTGGACCACGAGACCAGCCGCTCGCCCCACCGGTTCCTGGAGCTCCTCGCACGTGAGCGGGTGACGGTGCTCAACCAGACGCCGTCCGCCTTCTACCAGCTGATGCAAGCGGACGAGGAGGCACCGGAGACCGGCCGTTCGCTCGCCCTGCGCACCGTGGTGTTCGGTGGCGAGGCGCTGGAGCACACCCGGCTGACGAGCTGGTACGAGCGACACCCGGACGACGCGCCGCTGCTGGTCAACATGTACGGCATCACCGAGACCACCGTGCACGTGACCTACGCCGCGCTCGACCGGTCCGGCGCCGCCGGCCAGGTCGGCGCGGCCATCCCGGACCTGCGTACGTACGTGTTGGATGCCCACCTGCGGCCGGTGCCCCCGGGCGTGCCCGGCGAGCTGTACGTCGCGGGCGCCGGGCTGGCCCGGGGGTACCTGAACCGGCCCGGTCTGACCGCCGGGCGCTTCGTGGCCGACCCGTTCGGGCCGGCCGGTGCGCGCATGTACCGCAGCGGCGACGTCGTGCGCCGGTGTGCCGACGGCAGCCTGCGGTTCGTGGGCCGGGCCGACGACCAGGTGAAGGTTCGCGGCTTCCGGATCGAACTCGGCGAAATCGAGGCGGCGCTCGCCGCGCACCCCGGAGTCACCCAGGCCACCGTCCTGGCCCGGCGGGACCGGGCCGACGACACCCGGCTGGTCGCGTACCTGGTGGCCGCCCCGGGTGCCGCCCCGCGCTCGGCCGAACTGCGCGAGCACCTGCGGGAGCGGCTGCCGGAGTACATGGTGCCGGCCGCGTTCGTCACGCTGGAAAGCCTGCCGCTGACCGCCAACGGCAAGCTGGACCGACGTGCGCTGCCCGCACCCGACCTCGCTCCGACGAACACCGGCCGCGCGCCGCGTACGCCGCAGGAGCAGATCCTGTGCGAGCTGTTCGCCGAGGTCCTCGGGGTGGCCGAGGCCGGTGTCGAGGACAGCTTCTTCGATCTGGGTGGACACTCGCTGCTGGCGACCCGCCTGACCGCCCGGGTCCGCGCGACCCTGGGAGTGGAGCTGGAGCTGCGCACCCTGTTCGAGACCCCGACCCCGGCCGGCGTGGCCTCCGCCCTGGCGGGTGCCCGCCAGGCGCAGCCGGCCCTGGTGCCCCACCCGCGTCCCGAACGGATCCCGCTGTCGTTCGCGCAGCGGCGGCTCTGGTTCCTGCACCAGCTGGAGGGTGCCGACGCGAACTACCACATCTCCCTGGCATGGCGGCTGTCCGGGAACCTGGACCGGCGGGCCCTGGCAGCCGCCCTGGCGGACGTGGCGGCCCGGCACGAGAGCCTGCGCACCGTCTTCCCGGTGGTGGACGGCGTGCCGTACCAGCAGGTGCTGGACGTGGTGGCGGCCCGCCCGCGGCTGGACGTGGGCCGGACCACCGAGGCCGGGCTGCCGGGTGTGCTGGCGACCGCGAAGGATCGTCCGTTCGACCTGGCGGTCGATCTGCCGCTGCGCGTCGGGCTGTTCGAGCTGGCGTCGGACGAGCACGTGCTCCAGGTGGTGCTCCACCACATCGCGGGTGACGGCTGGTCCCTTGGCCCGCTCGCGCAGGACCTGACCGCCGCCTACGCGGCGCGCTGCCGCGGCGAGGAGCCACAGTGGGCGGAGTTGCCGGTCCAGTACGCCGACTACACCCTGTGGCAGCACGAGCTGCTCGGCGACGCAACCGAACGGGAAAGCCTGTTCGCCCGCCAGACGGGCTACTGGACCAGGCAGTTGGCCGATCTGCCGGAGCAGCTCCGGCTGCCCGTCGACCGGCCCCGCCCGGCGGTCGCCTCGCACCGGGGCGGCCTCGTGCACGCCGGGCTGGACGCGGAGCTGCACCGCGGCCTGCGCGAGCTCGCCCGTGTGCACGGGACCAGTCTGTTCATGGTGCTTCAAGCCGGGCTGGCGGCGCTGCTGAGCAAGCTCGGCGCGGGAGACGACATCCCGGTCGGCAGCCCGGTCGCCGGCCGGACCGACCAGGCACTCGACGAGCTGGTCGGCTACTTCGTCGACACCCTGGTGTTCCGTACGGACACTTCGGGCGATCCGACGTTCGCCGAGCTGCTGGGCCGGGTGCGGGACACCGCGCTGGCCGGGTACGCCAACCAGGACCTGCCGTTCGAGTACCTCGTAGAGGCCCTCAATCCGGTGCGGTCGCTGGCGCATCACCCGCTGTTCCAGGTCATGCTGGTGCTGCAGAACGCGCCCCGGGCCGACTTCGCCCCGCCCGGGCTGCGCGTCGACGAGGTGGAGCCGACCACGACCACGTCCAAGTTCGACCTGGTCTTCTCGCTGTCCGAGCGGCACGCCGGAGACGGCTCCCCGGACGGGATCGACGCGTTCGTCCAGTTCGCGAGCGATCTGTACGATCCGACCACCGTCGATACGATGGTCGCGCGCTGGATGCGGCTGCTGAGGGCGGCCGTCGCCGACCCGCAGCAGCGGCTCGGCCGCGTCGATCTGCTGTCCGTCGAGGAGCGCTGCGAGCTGCTGCCCGCCGTCGAGGGCGAGGCGGTTGCCGCGAGCCTGCCGGAGATGTTCGCGGCGCAGGTGGCGGCGACGCCCGAGGGCGTTGCTCTGGCCTCCAAGGGCACGGAGTTGACGTACAGTCAGCTGAATGCGTGGGCGAACCGGTTCGCGCATGCGCTGATTGCGCGGGGTGTGGGTGCGGAGCAGATCGTGGCGGTGGCATTGCCGCGGTCGGTGGAGTTCGTGGTGGCCGTCCTGGGCGTCCTGAAGACGGGAGCCGCCTATCTGCCGGTGGATCCGGCGTATCCGGAGTCGCGGATCGCGTTCATGCTGGAGGACGCACGGCCGACCGTTGTGGTCGACGACCCGGCGACGGTGGCCGACGTGTCCGAGCGGCCTGATACCGATCCTGCCGTCGTGGTGGACGCCCGGCACTCGGCGTACGTGATCTACACGTCCGGCTCGACCGGACGGCCCAAGGGCGTGGTGGTGAGCCACGCGGGCCTGCGGGGAATGGTGGCCGAGCAGGTCGAGCGGCTCGGCATCGACGCGGCCAGCCGGGTGCTCCAGTTCTCCTCGCCCAGCTTCGACGTCTCGCTGTGGGACCTGTGCGGCGCCCTGCTCACCGGTGCCACCCTTGTGCCGGCACCCGCGACCGAGCCGGTCTCCGCGCTGACCGACCCGAGCCTTGCTCTCACCCATGCGACGGTGCCGCCGTCCGTGCTGGCGGCGCTGTCGCCGGACGCGGTGGCCGTGCCGACGTTGGCGGTTGCGGGTGAGGCGTGCCCGCCGGAGCTGGTCGTGCGATGGGCGCCAGGGCGGCAGATGGTCAACGCGTACGGTCCGACCGAGACGACGGTCATCGCGACGATGAGCGAGCCGCTGTCGCCGGGGTCGGGCGTGCCGCCGATCGGCCGTGCCGTCGCCGGATTCCGGGCGTATGTGCTGGACCAGCGGCTGGGCCTGGTGCCACCGGAGGTGACCGGGGAGCTGTACGTCGCCGGCCCGGGGCTCGCGCGCGGCTACCTGAACCGGCCCGGGCTCTCCGCGGGGCGGTTCGTTGCCTGCCCGTTCGGCACGGCAGGTGAACGCATGTACCGCACCGGCGACCTGGTGCGCCGACGCGCTGACGGCCAGTTGGAGTACCTCGGCCGCGCCGACGACCAGGTGAAGGTGCGCGGCTTCCGGATCGAACTCGGCGAGATCGAGACAGCGCTGGCCGAACACCCGCAGGTCGGCCAGGTCGCGGTGATCGCCCGGAAGGACCAGGCGGAGGACACCCGCCTGGTCGCCTACCTGGTGCCCGCCACCGGCGCCGAGCTTCGGCCGGAGGAACTGCGCACTCACCTCCGGGAGTGGCTGCCGGACTACATGGTGCCCGCCGCATACGTCGCCCTCGACGCCCTGCCCTTGACCGCCAACGGCAAGCTCGACCGGCGTGCCCTGCCCGAGCCGGAGTTCACCGGATCGCGGGTCGGCAGGGCGCCGCACACTCCGCAGGAGCAGGTGCTGGCCGAGCTGTTCGCCGAGGTCCTGGGCCTGACGCAGGTCGGCGTCGACGACAACTTCTTCGACCTGGGGGGACACTCCCTGCTGGCCACCCGGCTGGTGGCCCGGGTCCGGGCGGCCCTGGGCGTCGAGCTGGCGCTGCACACCCTGTTCCGAACCCCGACGGTGGCCGGGCTGGCCGCCGTTCTGGGTGGCGCCGACCGAGCCAGGCCCGCCCTGGACCGGGCGGAGCGGCCCGAGCGGGTACCGCTGTCGTCCGCGCAGCGGCGGCTCTGGTTCCTGCACCAGCTGGAGGGCGCCGGACCGAGCTACAACATGCCGCTGGCATGGCGGCTCTCCGGACCGCTGGACCGGGTGGCTCTGGAGAAGGCGCTCGCCGACGTCGTCGACCGGCACGAGAGCCTGCGCACGATCTTCCCGGCGGCGGACGGCGTGCCGTTCCAGCAGGTGCTGGGCCCCGGGGCGGTGCGGCCGAAGCTGCGGGTCACCCCGGCCGGCGAGACGGACCTGCCGGAGCTGCTGGCGGCAGCCGCGGCGCGCGGATTCGACCTCGCCACCGAACCACCGTTGCGCGCCGAGCTGTTCGCGGCGGCGCCGGACGAGAACCTGCTGCTGGTGGTGGTCCACCACATCGCCGGTGACGGCTGGTCGCTGGGCCCGTTGTCGGCCGACCTGGCCACCGCCTACGCGGCGCGCTGCCGGGGCGAGGAACCGCAGTGGGCGCCGCTGCCCGTCCAGTACGCCGACTACACCCTGTGGCAGCACCAGCTGCTCGGCGACGCGGGCGACCAGGACAGCCTGTTCGCCCGCCAGGCGGCCTACTGGACGCGGACATTGGCGGACCTGCCGGAACAGATCCGGCTTCCTGCCGACCGCCACCGCCTGCCCGCTCCCACCTACTCCGGCGGTCACCTCGCGATCGAGCTGGACGCCGAGCTGCACGCCGGGCTCGTCCGCCTGGGCCGGGAGCACGGGGCCAGCGCCTACATGGTGTTGCAGGCCGCGCTGGCGGCGCTGCTGGACAAACTCGGCGCGGGAACGGACATCCCGGTCGGCAGCCTGATCGCTGGCCGGACCGACCAGGCCCTGGACGACCTCGTCGGGTTCTTCGTCAACACCCTGGTGCTGCGGACCGACACCTCGGGCGACCCGACCTTCGCCGAGCTGCTGGGCCGGGTCCGGGAGAACGCACTGGCCGCGTACGCGCACCAGGACCTGCCGTTCGAGCACCTCGTCGAGGCCCTCAACCCGGCCCGGTCGCTCGCCCGCCAGCCCCTGTTCCAGGTCATGCTGGCGCTGCAGAACGTGCCCCGCACCGAGTTCGCCCTGCCCGGCCTGAGCGCCGAGACCGTACTGGTGCGGACGCCCACGGCGATGTTCGACCTCGCCATCCACCTGCTGGAGCGCGGCGGCACCGGCGGGTCGGCCGAGGGCATCATCGGGAGGGTCGAGTACAGCACCGACCTGTTCGACCACGCCACGGTGGAGGCGCTGGTAGCCCGGTGGCTGCGCCTGCTGGCGTCGGTGGTTGCCGAGCCGGACCGGCCGCTGAGCCGGATCGACGTCCTTGCCGCAGAGGAACGGCACGAACTGCTGGTCGTGCGCAACGACACCGCGTGCCCGGCTCCCGCCGTCGGCCTGCCGTCCCTGTTCGAGGCCTGGGTCCGGGCGACCCCGCAGGCCCCGGCGGTGGTGTTCGAGGACACCTCGCTGACCTACCACGAACTGAACCGCAGAGCCAACCGTCTGGCGCACTCGCTGATCGCGCGCGGGGTGGCGCCGGAGCAGGTCGTCGCCCTGCGACTGCCACGCTCCCCCGAGCTGGTGGTCGCCGTCCTCGCGGTCCTCAAGACGGGCGCGGCGTACCTGCCGATCGACCCGGACTACCCGGCCGCCCGCATCGCCTACATGCTGGAGGACGCGCGACCGGCTGTGGTGCTCGACGACCTCGCGGCCGTCACACCGGCCGAGGAGCAGCCGGAGCACGACCCGACCGTCGCAGTGGACACGCGGCACCCGGCCTACGTCATCTACACCTCGGGCTCCACCGGCCGGCCCAAGGCCGTGGTGATGCCCGCCGCAGGGCTGCTGAACCTGCTTGCGTGGCACCACGGGGCCATCGGTGGTGAACCTGGCACGCGTACCGCGCAGTTCACCGCGATCAGCTTCGACGTCTCGGTGCAGGAGATGCTCTCGGCGCTGCTGTACGGCAAGACCCTCGTGGTGCCGACCGAGGAACAGCGCCGCAGCGCCGAACTGTTCGCCCGCTGGCTGGACCGGCACGCGGTCGAGGAGCTGTTCGCGCCCAATCTGGTGGTCGAGGCGCTGGCCGAGGCCGCCGAGGAGGCCGGCCTTGAGCTGCCGAACCTGCGGCTGATCGCGCAGGCCGGCGAGGCGATGAGGCTGGGCGGTGCCGTGCGCCGCCTCCAGGCCCGGGTACCGGGCCGGGTGCTGCACAACCACTACGGCCCCGCCGAAACCCACGTGATCACCGCCTACCCGTTGCCGGCCGACCCCGCCGACTGCCCACTGCCGGTGCCGATCGGCCGCCCGATCGCCAACTGCCAGGCGTATGTGCTGGATTCGGCCCTGCGGCCGGTCGCCCCCGGGGTGCCGGGTGAGCTGTACCTCGCCGGTACGGGACTCGCCCGCGGCTACCTGAACCGGCCCGGGCTCACCGCCACGCGGTTCGTCGCCAACCCGTACGGTCCGGCCGGTGGGCGGATGTACCGCACCGGTGACCTGGTCCGCTGGCGTGCCGACGGCGAGCTGGAGTTCGGCGGCCGCACGGACCACCAGGTGAAGGTCCGCGGGTTCCGGGTCGAGCCGGGCGAGATCGAGGCCGAATTGGTCGCGCATCCGGGTGTCGCCCAGGTTGCGGTGCTCGCCCGGGTCGACCAGCCGGGCGAGAGCCGGATCGTCGCGTACGTGGTGCCCACGACCGGGTCCGGGGCGACGGCTGCGGCGCTGGCGGCTTACCTGCGCGACCGGGTGCCGGACTACCTGGTGCCGTCGGTGTTCGTGTTGCTGGATGTGCTGCCGCTGACGGCGAACGGGAAGCTGGACCGGGCGGCACTGCCCGCGCCCGAACCGGGGACGGTCGGGAGCAGCCGCGCGCCGCGCACGCCGCAGGAGCAGATCCTGTGCGAGTTGTTCGCCGAGGTGCTGGGCGCGTCGCGGGTCGGGGTCGAAGACGACTTCTTCGACCTGGGCGGGCACTCCTTGCTCGCCACCCGGCTGGTCTCGCGGGTCCGGGCGACCCTCGGCGTCGAGCTGGAACTGCGCAGCCTGTTCCGGACGCCGACGCCCGCCGGGCTCGCGGCCGGGCTGCCCGACGCCGGCACCGCGCGGCAGGCTCTGGTTCCCCAGCCCCGCCGCGAACCCATGCCGCTGTCGTTCGCGCAGCGCCGGCTCTGGTTCCTCCAGCAGTTCGGGACGCCGAGCGCCACCTACCACATGCCGCTCGCCCTGCGGCTGTCCGGCGACCTCGACCAGGCCGCGCTGAGTGCCGCGCTCGCCGATGTGGTGGCCCGGCACGAGACCCTGCGCACGGTCTTCCCGCTCACTGCCGACGTTCCGCACCAGCGGGTGCTCGACGCCGCCGAGGTCGCCGTCCCGCTGGCGGTGCGCGCGGTCGGCGAGGCGGAGGTTCCTGCTCTGCTGCGCGAGGCGGCGGTGCGGGCGTTCGACCTGACGTCGGAACTGCCATTGCGGGCGGAGCTGTTCGAGCTCGCACCGCAGGAGCATGTGCTGCTGGTGGTGATGCACCACATCGCCGGTGACGGCTGGTCCATGGCTCCGCTGGCCCGCGACCTCGCCGCGGCCTACGCCGCCCGGCGGGGCGGTGGGACGCCCGAATGGCCTCCGCTGCCGGTGACGTACGGCGACTACACCCTGTGGCAGCACGAGGTGCTCGGCGACGAGCACGACACGGACAGTGTGTTCGCGCGCCAGGTCGCCTACTGGACCGAGGCGCTGGCCGGGCTGCCCGACCAGCTGCATTTGCCGGTCGACCGGCCGCGTCCGGCCGCCATGTCGTACCGCGGCGACCTGCTGGACGTCCGGATCGACGCCGAACTGCATGCGGCTTTGGTGGAGTTGGCGCGGCGCACCGGCACCAGTCTGTTCATGGTGTTTCAGGCGGGCCTTGCCGCGTTGTACACGCGGTTGGGTGCGGGGACGGACATCCCGATCGGCAGTCCGATCGCGGGGCGCACGGACGAGGCGCTGGACGATCTGGTCGGGTTCTTCGTGAACACGCTGGTGCTGCGCACGGACACGAGCGGTGATCCGAGTTTCGCCGAGTTGTTGGGGCGGGTGCGGGAGACGGCGCTGTCGGCGTTCGCGCATCAGGATGTGCCGTTCGAGCACCTGGTGGAGGTGCTGAACCCGTCCCGGTCGCTGTCCCACCACCCGCTGTTCCAGACCGGGCTGGTCGTACAGAACGCGCCGGGGGGCGACTTCGACCTGCCCGGCTTGAGGGCCACCGGGATGGCCGTGCCCACCGGGACCTCCCGGCTCGACCTGACCTTCGGCCTGGCGGAGCAGCACGGGTCCGACGGCGCGCCGGCCGGCCTGAGCGGTGCGGTCGAGTACAGCGCCGACCTGTTCGACCGCTCGACGGTGGAGACCCTCTTCGCCCGGTGGACCAGGCTGCTGGCCGCGGTGGCGGCCGCACCGGACCGGCCGATCGGCGGAGTCGACCTGCTGTCCGACGAGGAGCGCCGCGAGCTGCTGCCCGCCGCCGAGAGCGGGACTGCCGCCACGAGCCTGCCGGAGATGCTCGCGGTGCAGGTGGCGGCGACGCCGGATGCGGTCGCGCTCGTCTGTGGCGATGTCGAGTTGACGTATGGTCAGTTGAATGTTCGGGCGAATCGGTTGGCGCATGCGCTGATCGCTCGGGGTGTGGGTCCGGAGCAGATCGTGGCGGTGGCGTTGCCGCGGTCGCCGGAGTCGGTGGTGGCGGTCCTGGGCGTGCTGAAGGCCGGGGCCGCGTACCTTCCGGTGGACCTGTCGTACCCGCGGTCGCGGATCGCGTTCATGCTGGACGACGCTCGCCCGACGGTGGTGATCGACGATCCGGCGATGGTGGCCGGGGGAGACTGGCCGGACACCGATCCGCAGATCGCGCTCGACGTCCGGCATCCGGCCTATGTGATCTACACGTCGGGCTCGACCGGCCGGCCCAAGGGCGTCGTGGTGAGCCACACCGGCGTGCGGGGCATGGTGGCGGCGCAGGTCGACAGGCTCGGCGTGACGGCGGGCAGCCGGGTGCTCCAGTTCGCCTCGCCCAGCTTCGACGCATCGTTCTGGGACCTGTGCAGCGCCCTGCTCACCGGTGCCGCCCTCGTCCTGGCCCCGTCCGAGGCCCCGCTGGAGGCCCTGACGGACCGCCGGCTCGACGTCACCCATGTGACGCTGCCGCCTTCGGCCCTGGCTGCGCTGGACGGCGCCGACGTCACGGCCGCCACCTTGGTGGTGGCGGGTGAGGCCTGCCCGCCGGAGCTGGTGGCCCGGTGGGCGCCGGGGCGCCGGATGATCAACGCGTACGGTCCGACGGAGACGACGGTGTGCGCGACGATGAGCGACCCGCTGTCCCCGGGGTCGCGCGTGCCGCCGATCGGCCGTCCGATCGCCAACGCTCGGGTGTACGTCCTGGACGAGCGGATGCGGCCGGTGCCGCCGGGTGTGGTGGGGGAGTTGTATGTGGCGGGCGCCGGGCTGGCGCGCGGGTACCTGAACCGGGCGGGGCTGACGGCCGGACGGTTCGTCGCCTGCCCGTTCGGCACGGCAGGTGAACGCATGTACCGTACGGGCGACCTGGTGCGCCGGCGCGCCGACGGTGAGCTGGAGTACGTCGGCCGCGCCGACGACCAGGTGAAGGTGCGCGGCTTCCGCATCGAGCTCGGCGAGATCGAGGCAGCCCTGGCCGAGCACCCCGCAGTCGCCCATGCCGCCGTCCTCGCACAGGACGACCGGCTCGTCGGCTACGTGGCAGCGCGTCCCGACGCTGTCGTACGGCCGGCGGAGCTGACGGCGTATCTGCGCGACCGGGTGCCGGACTACCTGGTGCCGTCGGTGTTCGTGTTGCTGGATGTGCTGCCGTTGACGGCGAACGGGAAGCTGGACCGTGCAGCGTTGCCCGCGCCCGAACCGGGGACCGTCGGGAGCAGCCGCGCGCCGCGCACGCCGCAGGAGCAGATCCTGTGCGAGTTGTTCGCCGAGGTGCTGGGCGCGTCGCGGGTCGGGGTCGACGACGACTTCTTCGACCTGGGCGGGCACTCCCTGCTCGCCACCCGGCTGGTCGCACGGATTCGCTCGGTGCTCGGCGTGGAGCTGGGGTTGCGCGCGCTCTTCCAGGCGCCCACTGCGGCGGGAGTGGCCGAAGCGTTGGCCGAGGCCGGGCGCGCCCGCCCGGCGCTGACGGCGCACGTACGGCCGGAAGCGGTACCGCTTTCTTTCGCCCAGCGCCGGCTCTGGTTCCTGCACCGCATGGACGGCACCGCCGCGACCTACCACATTCCGCTGGCGCTTCGGCTGACCGGGACGCTGGACACAGCGGCGCTGAACGAGGCGCTCGCCGACGTGGTGGCCCGGCACGAGAGCCTGCGGACGGTGTTCCCGGAGGTCGACGGCGTACCACGCCAGCGTGTCCTGGATCCAGGCGCGACCCGGCCCCGGGTGCGGTTGACCGAGGTGTCGGAAGCCGAACTGCCGGATCGGCTCGCCGAGTTCGCCCAGCAGCCTTTCGACCTGGCGGTGGAACTGCCATTGCGGGCGGAGCTGTTCGCGCTCGCACCGCAGGAGCATGTGCTGCTGGTGGTGATGCACCACATCGCCGGTGACGGCTGGTCCACCGGCCCGCTGGCCCGCGACCTCGCCGCGGCCTACGCCGCTCGGCACGAGGGTCGCACACCGAGCTGGCCCGTCCTGCCGGTGCAATACGCCGACTACACGCTGTGGCAGCGCGACCTGCTCGGTGACGCCGCCGATCCGGAGAGTCGGTTCGCCGAACAACTCGGTTATTGGAAGCGGCAGTTGTCCGACCTGCCGGAGCTTCTCCAGCTGCCCGCCGACCGGTCGCGGCCGGCCGTCGCACGCTGGCACGGAGACCAGGTCGGCCTGGAGCTGAGTCCCGAACTGCATGCGGCTTTGGTTGAGTTGGCGCGGCGCACCGGCACCAGTCTGTTCATGGTGTTTCAGGCGGGCCTTGCCGCGTTGTACACGCGGTTGGGTGCGGGGACGGACATCCCGATCGGCAGTCCGATCGCGGGGCGCACGGACGAGGCGCTGGACGATCTGGTCGGGTTCTTCGTGAACACGCTGGTGCTGCGCACGGACACGAGCGGTGATCCGAGTTTCGCCGAGTTGTTGGGGCGGGTGCGGGAGACGGCGCTGTCGGCGTTCGCGCATCAGGATGTGCCGTTCGAGCACCTGGTGGAGGTGCTGAACCCGTCCCGGTCGCTGTCCCACCACCCGCTGTTCCAGACAGTCTTGGCCGTGCAGAACGCTCCGATGGGCCGCTTCTCGCTGCCCGGCCTGGACGTCGCCACCTACGCAGTGCCCACCGCAACCGCCAAGTTCGACCTCGGTGTGAACCTCGCCGAACGGTTCGGGCCGGACGGAAGGCCGGCCGGGATCGTCGGCGCTGTGGAGTACGCAACCGACCTGTTCGACCGGGATACGGTCGCCGCCCTCGCCCGGCGCTGGACGCTCCTGCTGGAGGCGGTCACCGCCGACCCGGAGCAGCCGATCGGGGAGATCGACCTCCTCGACGCCGGTGAGCGTCGCCGAATCCTGGAGAGTGGTAACGCGACCGCCCGTGAGGTGGGCGCCGTCCCGGTGCCGCAGGCGTTCGCGGTGCAGGTGGCGGCGACGCCGGATGCGGTGGCGCTCGTCTGTGGCGATGTCGAGTTGACGTACGGGCAGTTGAATGTTCGGGCGAATCGGTTGGCGCATGCGCTGATCGCTCGGGGTGTGGGTCCGGAGCAGATCGTGGCGGTGGCGTTGCCGCGGTCGCCGGAGTCGGTGGTGGCGGTCCTGGGCGTGCTGAAGGCCGGGGCCGCGTACCTTCCGGTGGACCTGTCGTACCCGCGGTCGCGGATCGCGTTCATGCTGGACGACGCTCGCCCGACGGTGGTGATCGACGATCCGGCGATGGTGGCCGGGGGAGACTGGCCGGACACCGATCCGCAGATCGCGCTCGATGTCCGGCATCCGGCCTATGTGATCTACACGTCGGGCTCGACCGGCCGGCCCAAGGGCGTCGTGGTGAGCCACACCGGCGTGGCGAGTCTGGTCACCGCCCAGATCGAGCGGTTTGCGATCGAACCCGACAGCCGGGTGCTCCAGTTCGCCTCGCCCAGCTTCGACGCTTCGGTGTCGGAAGTCTTCACCGCCCTGCTGTGCGGCGCGGCCCTGGTGCTTCCTCCTGCGGCCGATCCGGTCGCCGCGCTGATGGACCAGGGCATCGCGGTCACCCATGTGACCGTGCCTCCGTCCGTCCTGGCCGCCCTGTCGGAGGACACGGTGACCGTGTCGACGCTGGTGGTGGCGGGTGAGGCCTGCCCGCCGGAGCTGGTGGCCCGGTGGGCGCCGGGGCGCCGGATGATCAACGCGTACGGTCCGACGGAGACGACGGTGTGCGCGACGATGAGCGACCCGCTGTCCCCGGGGTCGCGCGTGCCGCCGATCGGCCGTCCGATCGCCAACGCTCGGGTGTACGTCCTGGACGAGCGGATGCGGCCGGTGCCGCCGGGTGTGGTGGGGGAGTTGTATGTGGCGGGCGCCGGGCTGGCGCGCGGGTACCTGAACCGGGCGGGGCTGACGGCCGGACGGTTCGTCGCCTGCCCGTTCGGCACGGCAGGTGAACGCATGTACCGTACGGGCGACCTGGTGCGCCGGCGCGCCGACGGTGAGCTGGAGTATGTCGGCCGCGCCGACGACCAGGTGAAGGTGCGCGGCTTCCGCATCGAGCTCGGCGAGATCGAGGCAGCCCTGGCCGAGCACCCCGCAGTCGCCCATGCCGCCGTCCTCGCACAGGACGACCGGCTTGTCGGCTACGTCGTCCCGCGCCAGGCGGCGGTGCGGGACGGTGGCCTCGAAGCGGAACACGTGGGCGAGTGGCGGGACATCTACGATGCCCTGCCCATCGTTCCCGAGGAAGCCGCCTTCGGTCAGAACTTCGTCGGCTGGAACAGCAGTTACGACGCGAGCCCGATTCCGATCGAGCAGATGCGGGAGTGGCGGGACGCCACCGTGGCGCGCGTCCTGGCCCTGCGCCCCCGCCGGGTGCTGGAGGTCGGCGTCGGCACCGGCCTTCTCCTCTCGCAGATCGCACCGCACTGCGAGGCCTACTGGGCGACCGACTTCTCCGCCACCGCGATCGACGCGCTGGCCGCCCAAGTGGCGCGGGAGGAGCGGCTGGCCGAGCGTGTGGTCCTGCAGACCCGCCCGGCGCACGACATCGACGGGCTGCCGGTCGGGCGGTTCGACACCATCGTGCTGAACTCGGTGGTGCAGTACTTCCCGTCCGCCGACTACCTCGCCGACGTGATCGACCGGCTGATGCGGCTGCTCACCCCCGGCGGCGTGCTCTTCGTCGGCGACATCCGCAACCTGCGGCTGCTGCGCCCGTTGGCCACGGCCGTCCAGCTCCACCGGGCCGCCGACGGCGCCGAGCTGCTTTCAGTGCGCCGTGCCGTGGAGCAAGCCCTGCTGGTGGAGAAGGAACTCCTGGTCGACCCGGACTTCTTCACCGTCCTGCGCGACCGGGGCACCGTCGGTGCCGTGGCCGTGGAGGTCAAACGCGGCCGGCACCACAACGAGCTCACTCGCTACCGCTACGACGTCACGCTGCACAAGCAGCCGGCCGTCCCGATGGCACCGGCCGCGCCGCAGGAGCTGGCGTGGGGCCGAGAGATCGCCGACCTCAAGGAGGTGCGCGAGCTGCTTGCCCTGCGCAGCGAGGACCCGGTGCGCATCACCGGGGTGCCGAACCGGCGCGTCGCCCGCGAGGCAGCGCTGGCCCGGGCGGTGCAGAACGGGGACGGCACGCTCGCCGAACTGCTGGACCGGCTGCACGGCCCGGACAGCGGCGACTTGCCCGACCCGGAGGATTTCCGTGAGCTCGGCGACGAACTCGGCCGCCGGGTGGACGTCACCTGGTCGGTCGGCGCGCCCGACGCCCTGGACATCGTCATCTCCGACGTGCCGGGAGACGCCCCCGTCGAGGCCTACCGGCCGCTGCGACCGTCCGGCACCGCGTTGTCCTCGCTCACCAACCGCCCGACCGGAAGCCGCGCCACGGGCGCCCTCGTCGGCGAACTCCGCGACCGGCTGCGCGACCGCCTGCCCGACTACCTCGTGCCGTCGGCCTTCGTCGTCCTGGACGCACTGCCGCTGACCGCCAGCGGCAAGGTCGACCGCCGCGCACTGCCCGCCCCCGACCTGGGGACGGCCGCGACCGGGCGTGCGCCGCGCACCCCGCAGGAGCAACTGCTCGCCGATCTCTTCGCCGACGTGCTCGGGCTGCCCAGGGTCGGCGTCGAGGACAGCTTCTTCGACCTCGGCGGGCATTCCCTGCTGGCGACCCGCCTGGCCTCCCGGGTCCGGGCGGCCTTCGGCGCGGAGCTGGAAGTTCGCACGCTTTTCGAGCACCCGACCGTGGCCGCCCTGGCGGCCCGCCTCGACGGCTCGGTCACGGAGCGGCCCGCGCTGACCGCCCGTCCGCGGCCCGAGCGGATCCCACTGTCCTTCGCCCAGCAACGCCTCTGGTTCCTGCACCGTATGGACGGGCCGAGTGCCACCTACAACATGCCGCTCGCGCTGCGCCTGGACGGCGAACTGGACCGGGCGGCGCTGCATGCCGCGCTCGCCGACGTGATCGCCCGGCACGAGAGCCTGCGGACGGTCCTGCGCGAGGCGGACGGCGTGCCGTACCAGCTCGTGCTGAGCGCGGACGAGGCCCGCCCCGAGCTGCCGGTCATCGAGATCGATGAGGTACGGCTGTCCGGCCGGCTGGCGGAGGGGGCCGGGCGTGGCTTCGACCTGGCCGCCGAACCGCCGATCCGCGCGGAGCTCTACGCGCTTGCCTCCGACCGGCATGTACTGCTGCTCGTGGTGCACCACATCGCGGCCGACGGCTGGTCGATGGGCCCGCTCTCCCGCGACCTGGCGACGGCATACGCGTCCCGCTGCCGGGGCGAGGAACCGCAGTGGTCCCCGCTGCCGGTGCAGTACGCCGACTACACCCGGTGGCAACGCGATCTGCTTGGCGACGCCGCCGATCCGGACAGCCTGTTCGCCCGACAACTCGCCTATTGGAGCGAGGAGCTGACCGGGCTGCCGCAGCGGCTGCAACTGCCCGCAGACCGGCCCCGGCCGGCTGTGGCCTCCCAGCTGGGCGGTCGGCTCGCCGTCCGGCTGGACGCCGAACTGCACCAGGCATTGCGGGACCTGGCCACCTCGCGCGGCGCCAGCATGTTCATGGTGCTCCAGGCCGGCCTGGCCGCGCTGCTCACCCGGCTCGGCGCCGGCACCGACATCCCGATCGGCAGTCCCATCGCCGGGCGCACCGACCAAGCCCTGGACGACCTCGTGGGGTTCATGGTCAACACCCTGGTGCTGCGCACCGACACGAGCGACGACCCCGGCTTCGCCGAACTGCTCGGCCAGGTACGGCAGAAGGCGCTGTCCGCGTACGCCCACCAGGACGTGCCGTTCGAGTACCTGGTCGAGGTGGTCAACCCGGCCCGATCCCTGTCGCACCACCCGCTGTTCCAGATCATGCTGGCTCTGCAGAACGCGCCATGGGGCGAGTTCACGCTGCCGGGGCTGTCGACCGGCTACCTGGAGGCACCGACCGGCACCGCGCGGGTCGACCTGACGTTCAGTCTGGCCGAGCAGTACCGACCGGACGGCAGCCTCGACGGCATGGTCGGTGCGGTGGAGTACGCCACCGATCTGTTCGATCCGGCCACCGTGGAGCTCCTGTTCGCCCGCTGGGCGCGGTTGCTGCGCGCGGTGGTTGCCGACCCCGACCGGCCGATCAGCCGGATCGATATCATGTCCGGCGAGGAACGCCACCGGCTGCTCTCCGAGTTCAACGACACCGCCGCCGAGCTGCCCGAGGCCGCGCTGCCGGAGCTGTTTGCCCGCCAGGTACGAGCCACCCCCGACGCGGTGGCCGTCGTGGCGAGCGGCACCGAGCTGACCTATCGGGAGCTCGACCTGCGGGCCAACCGCCTCGCGCGAGCACTGATCCGCCAGGGCGTGGCACCGGAGAAACCGGTGGCGGTGATGCTGGAGCGCTCGGCGGACCTGGTCGTGGCGATCCTGGCGATCATCAAGGCGGGCGGCGCCTACGTGCCCCTCGACTCGCGCTTCCCGCAGTCCCGCATCGACCTGATCCTCCGGGAGGCCGGGGCCGCGCTGGTGCTCACCGAGGACGTGGTGGCCACACTGATGCGGTCCGAGTCCGATTCGTCCGACCCTGACGTCCCATGTGACCCTTGGCAGTTGGCGTACGTGATGTACACCTCCGGCTCGACCGGGCGACCGAAGGGCGTCGCCGTCACCCACCGCGACGTGGTGGCCCTCGCGCTGGCCCCCGACTGGCGCGGCGGCGGACACGAGCGGGTGCTGCTGCACTCCCCGACCGCGTTCGACCTCTCGACGTACGAGCAGTGGGTGCCACTGCTCGGCGGCGGCCGGGTCGTCGTCGCACCGCCCGGCCGGCTCGACATCGACCTGCTGCACCAGGCGGTCAGCGAGCACCAGGTAACCGGACTGTGGCTGACGGCCGGCCTGTTCCGCCTGGTCGCAGAGGAGCGGCCGGGCCTGCTCGCGGGGGTCCGCGAGGTGTGGACCGGCGGTGACGTGGTCTCCCCGGCCGCCGTCGCCCGGGTGCTGGCAGCCTGCCCCGGTCTTGAGGTGGTCAACGGCTACGGGCCGACCGAGGCCACGACCTTGGCCACCTGCCATCCGGTCCGTACCCTCCCCGAGCACGCTGCGACCGTGCCGATCGGCCGGCCGATGGCGAACATGCGTGCCTACGTGCTCGACGCGGGGCTGCGGCCGGTGCCGCCGGGCGTGGTCGGTGAGCTGTACCTCGCGGGGGTGGGCGTGGCCCGGGGCTACGTCGGCCGGCCCGGCCTGACGGCACAGCGGTTCACCGCCGACCCGTACGGGCCGGCCGGGGGCCGGATGTACCGCACGGGCGACCTGGCGGCGTGGCTGGCCGACGGCACACTGGAGTTCGCCGGACGGGCCGACCACCAGGTCAAACTGCGCGGCTTCAGGATCGAGCCCGGCGAGGTCGAGGCGGTGCTCGCGAGTTGCCCGGGCGTCGCCCAGGCAGCCGTCGTCGCCCGGGAGGACCGGCCGGGCGACAAGCGGCTCGTCGCCTACGTGGTGCCCGCTTCCGAGGGTGCGCCCGAGGCGGGTGAGCTGTTCGACCGGCTGCGCCGCGAACTGCCCGAGTACATGGTGCCGTCGGCGTTCGTCACCCTGGACATGCTGCCGTTGACCGCCAACGGCAAACTGGACCGGGCCGCCCTGCCGGCCCCCGACTACGGTGCGCCGGGCACCGGGCGCGGCCCGCGGACGCCGCAGGAGGAGCTGCTGTGCGACCTGTTCGCCGAGATCCTCGGCCGGGAGCAGGTGCGCATCGACGACAGTTTCTTCGACCTGGGCGGGCACTCGCTGCTGGCCGCCCGCCTGGTCTCCCGCGTCCGCGAGACCCTCGGCGTCGAGGTCGGACTGCGCACCCTCTTCGAAGCGCCGACCGTGGCCGGGCTCACGGAACGCCTGGTCATGAACGATCCCGGCGAAGCGTTGGACGTGCTGCTGCCGCTGCGCACGACCGGGAGCCGGACACCGCTGTTCTGCATCCACCCCGGCGGCGGCATCAGCTGGTCGTACAGCGGGCTGCTGAACCACATCGGTCCCGAGTACCCGGTCTACGCGATCCAGGCGCGCGGCCTCGGCCGCCCCGAACCCCGGCCGACGTCCTTCGAGGAGATGGCGGCCGACTACGCCGACCAGATCCAGAAGATCCAGCCCGAGGGCCCGTACCTGCTGCTCGGCTGGTCTGCCGGTGGGCTGATCGCCCAGGCGATCGCCTGCGAGCTTCAGGCCCGCGGCGAGCGGACCGCGCTGCTGGCGATCCTCGACGCCTACCCGGTGAAGGACGTGCAGTTCGAGGAGCTGCCCGTGCCCACCGAGCGGGACGTGCTCGTCGGGGTGCTCGACTGCGACCTGGACGAGCTGGGCGACCGGCCGCTGACCTACGGCGAGGTCGCCGAGATCCTGAGCCGGCGGGGCAGCGCACTGGCCGGCCTGACGGAGCAGCAGATCGAGGTCATCGTCCACATCATGATCAACAACGCCAAGCTGGCGGTCGACTTCGTCCCTGTCAGGTTCGACGGAGACCTGCTGCTCTTCAACTCCACGATCGACCGGGGCGCCGACAACGCCGGGCCCGGGACCTGGCGCCCGTACATCGCCGGCCGGATCGAATCGCACGAGATCACCACCCGGCACGACCGGATGACCCAAGCCGGCTCGCTGGCCCAGATCGGCCCGATCCTGGCCGCCAAGCTTGCCGAGGCCACCGGTGACACCCCAACCCGCAACCAGGAGGACTGATTCCCATGACCAACCCCTTCGAGAACCAGGACGGCACCTTCCTTGTGCTCGTCAACCAGGAGAACCAGCACTCGCTGTGGCCGCAGTTCGCGGACGTCCCCGCCGGCTGGACCGTCGCCCACGGCCCCGACACCCACGCCGCCTGCCTGGAGTACGTCGAGCAGACCTGGACCGACATGCGGCCAAAGAGCCTAGTCGACGCCATGGACGCCCAGCGGTAGCGCGGCCGACATGACCTCCACCGATACGCTGGACGAGGCCCGCGGCACCGCGGGCCTCGTCCAGCCCGGCGACCTCGCCGCAGCGCTGCAAACGCCCGAGGCCCGCCGGGACCCATACCCGTTCTACGCCCGCATGCGGCGCGAGAGCCCGGTCCACCGCAGCACCCAGGGCATCTGGTACCTCACCCGGTACGCCGACGTCGAGGCGGCCCTGGGAGACCTTCGGCTGTCCAACGACCGGGACCGGATGACCCGCGCCTACGGCGCGCTCGGCGGCGACCTGAAGGCCTTCAGCAGGCTCACCGACCGGCTCGGCCGGGTGATGAGCAACACCGACCCGCCGGACCACGCCCGGCTGCGCAAGCTGGCCAACCGTGCCTTCACCGCCCGGCGCGTCGAAGCCCTGCGCGACGGCGTCCAGCGGATCGTCGACCGGCTCATCGACGAGGCGGTCGCGGCGGGGTCGACCATGGACCTGATCGAGGCGGTCGCCTCCCCGCTGCCGCTGTCCGTCATCTGCGAGCTGTTCGGCATCCCACCCGAGGACCGTCCGCAGGTCAACACATGGTTCCGCCGCCTCGGCCGGCTGAGCGAGGACATCGACAAGTCCGAGGCGGCGATCGAGCAGTACGAGGAGTACCTCGCCCGACTCGTCCGCCGACGCCGGGCAGACCCGGGCGACGACCTGATCAGCGCCTTGGTCGCGACGCAGGCGCAGGACGACCGGCTCACCGACTCCGAACTGCTGTCCACCTGCTTCGTCCTGATCACCGCGGGCGACGAGACCACCACCCACCTGGTCGGCAACGGTATGCTCGCCCTGCTCCGCCACCCCGACCAGCTGGCCCGGCTGCGCGAGGACCCGGCGCTGATCCGCACCGCCGTCGACGAACTGGCCCGCTACGACACGCCGACCCAGGCAATCGTCCGGGTCGTCGCCGAGGACGTCGGGATCGGCGGGCGGACGTTGCGCGAGGGCGAGCTGGTGTACCTGTTCCTCGCCGCCACCAACCGTGATCCCGAGCGCTTCGAGGACCCCGACCGGCTCGACCTGTCCCGCCCCGGCAACCGGCACCTGAGCTTCGGCAACGGCCCGCACTTCTGCCTCGGCGGTCCGCTGGCCAAGCTCCAGGCAGAGGTGGCCATCGGCACGCTGGTCCGTCGGCTCCCGCACCTGCGGCTGGCCGACGGGGTGGCCCTCGAATGGCGGCCCAACCCACTGCAACGGCGGCTGAGCGCCCTCCCACTCAGCTACTGACACATGAACGATGACGAAGGAGAAGTGACCATGGCCCGAGAGTTCGAGGTCCGCCGGGAGCAGGACCTGCCCGCCACGCCCGAGCAGGTCTGGCACGCGGTCGCCACCGGCACCGGCAACCTCGGCTGGCTGTACCCCATGGAAGTCGAGCCGCACGTCGGCGGAAAGGTCACCCGGGCCGACGGCACCGTCGTGGTGTGGGAGCCGCCGCACCACTTCGCCGTGCGCGTGGCCCTGGACGACGGGTTCTCCAACACGCTCACCTACCGGATCGAGCCGCTCGACGGCGGAACGAGCCACCTGCGCATGGGAATCCACTGGGTGCACACAGGCGTCGTCGACGACACCTGGGACACCAAGGCGGACGCGGCCGAGAAGCACGTCGACTTCTACCAGCACGCCCTCGCCGAGTACCTGAGGCACTTCGCCGGCCGCCCCGTCGTCTACGTCAAGGCCGGCCGCGGCGAGCGCACCGACGACCCCGCCGACTTCGCCGCCCTGCGCCGACGCCTCGGCCTCGCCGACGACACGACCGTCGGCGACCGGCTGTCGCTCGACCTCCCGGGCGTGGACGGCGGCTCGGAGGAGGTCGTTGTGGACTGGCTGAGCCCCGACTTCGTCGGCCTGCGCGGCCCGGACGCGTTGTACCGGTTCTTCAACGGCAGCACCTGGAACTGGCCGATCTGGCTGGGCCACCACCTGTTCGCCGAGGACACGGACGAACAGCAGGCCACCAAGGCGTGGAGCGCCTGGCTCACCTGCGCCTGACTCGTCGCACGACACAACCGAAGGATCTCTGGTGGAAACACTGCTCTACGCCGCCGAACTCGTCCAGGAAGGCGGTACCTACAAGCTCGTCGTGCAGGACGTGGTGCGGGACACGGTCCACGTCACTCCTGTCCCCAAATCCGCGGTGGACAAGCTCCCGACCTTCCTGTCGGTGCTGAGTTCCAAGCTCGGCTCCGCACCGGCACGCGGCCGCTGGTAGACCTCTTCCGACGTCACGAGGCCGGTGCCGTCCGGCGCAGCAGCTCCCGGACGGCACCGGCCTCGTGACGTCGCGGCCCAAGGCCTGTCGGGCCTCGCCTCCCCGAACCGCGGCAGGATGGTCACCCCCGCTTACTCGGCGATTCCGGTATTGGCGCCCGTGTCCAGGAACGCCCGGGTCTCCTTCGAGGAGTTCGCCCAGCAGCAGACCACCACGACCTTGTCGTCGGCGATCGTCTTGCGGAAGTCCTCCAGGCTGGTCGGGTCACATCAGTGTCCCTTGGCGACTTGATCCTGCCGCCGCGCCAAGGGGGCGGTGGCTGAACGGTGGCTCGCGGTCAGGACGAGTCGCACGCGACGGACTCGCCCTGTCCGTAATAGGGGTGCAAGCACCGTCCATCAGCACGCGCCCGAGATGGCGGGCCCGACCAGCAGCGGTGCCATGGGGTTCAACGAGGCATACGCGGTCACCCGACGCCGTTCTGCAGACCCCTGCCCGTGCAAAACGTCAGCCCATGACGGTTCGAGAGGCGGCACCCTCAGCCATGGGCCGTTTGCGGGAGAATGCGCCTAGGTTGATGACGATGCCGGTGTGTTCACCTGTGTACCGCAGCGGATCGTGGTCGTGGTCGTGGCCGGCCTCGACGCGGTCGACCAGGGCGGCGAGGAACCGGCCCGCCAGGGGAGCGTTCTTGAACTGGTTGCCGCTCGTTCCCATCGCGACATAGAAGCCGGCCAGATCGGTGCGGTCGTAGATGGGGGACCAGTCGTCGGCGGCGTCGTAGACACCGGCGATGCCGGTCGGCCGGTTCGGGACGCGGAGGAGCGGGAATCGGCGTGCGGCCCTGGTCACTTGGGCGTCGAACCGGGCGGCCGTCGGGTGCGGGTTGCACATGTCGGGATCGTCGAGCCACTCCATAGGGTCGCAGGCGGGCAGCGTGCTGCCGATGAGGAGGTGTCCGCCGAGGGGGCGCAGGTAGGTCCCAAGGTCGACATCGGCCACGATCAGGCCGAGCGTAGTCTTGGCGTCGCCCGGGCTCGACGAGGTTGTGTCGCCCTGGCTGACCGGTGCGGCCACCTGGTGGACTTCTTGGCGCAGCGGGCGCACTCCGACGGTGAACTCGGCTCCGACCTCGGCCATCCGGTTGAACGCGCCCGACCAGGGCCCGGCGGCGTTGATCACCACCGGTGCCGTGATCGCGGTGCCGTCGGCGAGCCGGATACCCGCCACCCGGTCCTCGCGGCGCAGGACACCGACGACTGTGCGATGGAAGAGGAAGCGCGCCCCGATGCGGGCCGCCGCGTCCGCGAGATTCTGTGCCGCGAGCTGGGGATCGTCGACGAAGCCCGCATCGGGTGTGAACAGCGCGCCGAGTTCCCCTTCCGGGCCGGAGAAGAACGCCTCGTCGAGCAGGGGCTTGGGGGGTCCGTAGCGTCCCGCGTCGATGCCGGGGATCCGGCTGCGCAGCGTTGCGGCATCCCAGCGCTCGTACGGCACGCCGGCACGCTCGAACAGCGCGATGACCTCCGACGTCCCGGAGCCCGGCGCGTCGAGGAGTACCGCTCCGGTCCGCCGGAACGCCGCCAGGCCAGGGCCGTGCATGGTGCCCAGGTGCTCCGCCCATCGTGCCCAGCAGTGCTGGGATTCCCAGGCGGTGGCGACACCGTCCCAGGTCGAGTAGTTGAAACGGATGATCGCGCTCGAGGCGCTGGTGGATCCGTGGCCGACGCCGCCGGACTTGTCGACGACCACTACGCGCCGACCGGTGCGCGCCAGTTCCAGTGCCACCGCGGCACCGATCACACCGGCGCCCACGACGACCGCGTCCGCGCCGGACGGAAGCGTGTCCGGTTCCCTGTCCGTCATGACTGCAGGTCCCCCGGGGTTCGCGGAGCCCGGTCGCCGTTCGCGTCCGGGTGGACGCTGCCGGCGTGGGGCGGGCAGTCGCCGACGCGATACGGGAAGTGGCACGCGGCGCGGTGCGGCTGTCCGGCCGCATCCTGCTGGGGGTCCCGTGCGGCGCAGACGTCCCGTCCGGGACGCCGGCTCGGCCCGACGGGGCAGCGCGGATGAAAGCGGCATCCGGTCGGTGGCGACGCGGGGTCGGGCACCTCTCCGGGAAGAAGCGGTTCCTCGACCGGTCGTCGTCCGGCGTGCAAGCTCGGCACGGCGGACAGCAGCGTTCGGGTGTAGGGGTGCCGTGGGCTGTGCAGCAGGTTCTCGGTGGAGGCGGTCTCGACGATCCGACCGAGATACATCACGGCGACGGCGTCCGACACATGGCGGACGGCGGCGAGGTCATGGCTGATGAACAGCATGGCGAAGCCCATGCGTCGTTGCAGATCCCGAAGCATGGTGAGGAGCGCCGCCCGGACCGACACATCGAGAGCCGAGGTGACCTCGTCGGCGATGAGAACCGCCGGATCGACGGCGAGCGCGCGGGCGACGGCCACGCGTTGGCGCTGGCCGCCCGAGAGCTGCCGCGGCACACGGTCGGCGCAGCCGGCGTCGAGACCGACCAGTTCCAGCAGCCCGCTGATGCGCTGTTCGCGGCTGCGGCGGTTCAGCCGGACGAAGGCCCCGGCTGATTCGGCGATCGACTGACGGACCGTCATGCGCGGGTCCAATGCCGTGTCCGGGTCCTGGAACACCAGTTGGACCTGTTGCCCCAACTGACGCCGATCGGCCGCCCGGCGCCCACGGTACTCCCGCCCACCGACCGTGATCCGCCCGGCGTACGGGCTGTCCAGCCCGACGACCGCACGTGCCAGGGTGGACTTTCCCGAACCGGACTCGCCGACCAGGCCGACCGTCGTGCCTTGGGGAACCTCCAGTGACACTCCGTCCACTGCCGTGATCGGCCCGAACGGCCCGTGGTGGCGAACAGTGACGTCGTACAGCGCCAACCCTGCCCCTTCCATCACTTCTCCGCCTCTTCGGTCTCACGCTGTCCGCAGACCAGCGCCGGGGGCAGCGGTCGCCAGCAGGCGACCTCGTGCCCCGGGTCGAGCAGGGACAACACGGGGCTCTCCACGGCGCACCGGTCCAGTCGATGCGGACAGCGGTCATGGAACGGGCAGCCCGGGACCGCACCGCACGGATCGGGCGGCCCTCCCTCGATGGTGTGCAGGGGGCGGCCGCGGTCCGCGGCCATGTCCGGGACCGAGGCGACGAGCATCCGCGTGTACGGATGCCGTGCGCCGGTCGCCAGCTCATGGGCAGGAAGGTTCTCCACGATCGTCCCCCCGTACATGACCAGAACCCGGTCGCAGGCGTCGGCCACCAGGGCGATGTCGTGGCTGATGAAGAGGATCGCGGTGGCGTCGTCGTGCCGGATACGGCGGAGCAGGTCCATGATCTGCCGCTGCACGGTGACGTCCAGGGCTGTCGTCGGCTCGTCCGCGATGATGAGGTCGGGGCGCATCATCGAAGCGGCAGCGATCGCCACTCGCTGGCGCTGACCGCCGGAGAGCTGAAAGGGGCGGGACCGCAGCAACCGACGCCCGCCGGGCAGCGCGACCCGCTGAAGCTGTGCCAGGGCCTGCTCGACGGCCTGGGCACGAGGGGTGCCATGGTGCGCGCGCACGGCCTCCGTCATCTGCGTTCCGATGCGGAGCGACGGGTTGAAGGCCGAGGCCGGGTTCTGGAAGATCATCGCCATTCCCGTCGCCAGCTGCCTGCGTCGCTCTTTGCGTGTCGAAGACTCGGCGTCCGCGCCGAGGAACCGGTGGGTACCCCAGGTCGCGCAGGCGCCGTCCGGCAGCAGGTCGGCGATGGCAAGCGCCGTCAGCGACTTCCCGGAGCCGGACTCGCCGACCAGGCCGACCATCTCACCGCGCCGCAGAGCGAGGTTGACACCGCGGACGGGCCGGACCACCCGGTCCGCCGAGGGAAGGGCGACCCGCAGATCCTCCACCTCCAGCACGTGGTCCACGGATGCCGGTCGGTCGGCGCGTGCCGGGTGTACCGCGGGTTCTTCCAGCTGCCGTGTGCGGACGCGTCGCGCGGCGGCTCCGGCCAGCACCTCGCCGAGCAGTTGGAAGGCCACACTGGCGTAGACGATGGCGACGCCGGGTGCCACGGCGGGCAGAGGTTCGGTGTAGATGCGGTCCAGCCCCTGGCTCAGCAGGAGCCCCCAGTCGTACGAAGGGGACTGCACCCCCAGTCCGAGGAAGCTCAGCCCCGACAGGGCCACGAGTGCCGAGCCCGCGGCGACTGTGGTGTTGAGCATCAGCGGTTCGGCGATGTGGGGCAGGACATGGCGCAGGAGGAGCCGATGGCGACGCAGGCCCAGCACACGTGCCGCCGCCATGAAGTCGGTTCCGGCCACTCCGGCAGCAAGGGTCTGCGTGATCCGCGCGAAGCCCGGTGCACTGGCGACGGCGAGTGCGAACACCGCCCCACCCGCCCCCGCGCCGAAGAGGGCCGCGAAGAACATCGCGACGAGAAGCGCGGGAAATGCCAGTAGGAGGTTGATCAGGGCTCCCAGCAGGCGGCGGGCGCGCCCGCCCACGACGGCGGTGAGCGCGCCCAGTGTGACCCCGGCCATCGCCCCGAGGAGCGTGGCCGCGACTGCCAGCAGCAGGGAGAGCCAAGTCGCCGAGAGCAGCCGGGCGAGCAGGTCGCGCCCGAGACGGTCCGTGCCGAGCAGATGACTTGCAGTGGGCCCCCGCAGCACCGCCGACGGGTCCGGACGGTCGGCGGCCTGCCCCCACAGCACCGCCCCCGCGACGGCCAGTACGGCGAGCGATCCGAGCATCGCCAGGGTGATCACGCCCATGGGCGAGGCCCAGACCGACCGGGACGCGCGAGACCTGCCGGCGGCGGCACCCGGCGTGGAAGGGGAAGGGGGAAACAGCACCATCGGATCACGTCTTCCGGATGACCGATCGGGGGTCGAGCAGGGCTAGGGCCAGATCGACCAGGAAGTTCACCGCGAGGACGGCCGAGCCCAGCACGAGAACCGACGCCTCGACGACCGCGTAGTCCTGCGCGGCCACGGACTGTGCCATCGCCGAACCGATGCCCGGCCAGGCGAACACCTTCTCGACCAATACGGTCCCCGCGATCAGGGCCGGCAGGAGATTCCCGGCGAGCGTCAGCGACGCGGTCAGCGTGTTCGGTGCCACGTGGCGCAGATAGAGCGGGACGGCGGGCAGCCGTTTCGCGCGGGCGGCACGCAGATAGTCCGTCGCGAGAACCTTGAGCGTCTCCACCCGTACGATCCGCAGTAGAACCGCGGTCGGAGCGAGCGCCAGCGCGAGCACGGGCAGCACGTAGGACTGAGGACCGAGGTCGCCGGCTACCGGAAAGATGCGCAGGGCGACCGCCAGTCCCGCGGTGAGACCCGCCGCGAGCACGAAGTCCGGCATGCCCGCCATGGCGGAGGTGGTGGCGGTGAACGCCAGCTCCGCCCGGGGCCGCCGCCCTCCGCGTGTCCACACCGCGGCGAGCAGCCCCCCGGGGAGGGCGACGACGAGTACGCAGGCGAACGCCAGGACAGCCAGCAGCAAGGTGGCCGGCAGACGTGCCCTGACCAGGTCGGCGACCGGCTCGCCGGTCACCAGAGAGACCCCGAGGTCCCCGTGGGCCAGATGGCGCAGATACTGCCGGTACTGTGCCAACAGGCCGTGATCCAAACCGAGTTCGTGTCGTTTGGCCGCTACGAGGTCCGGCGGGGCATCCACCCCCAGCGCGGCCCGGACGGGGTCACCGGGTACCAGCCGGATCATCGCGAAGGAAGCGGTGACGACCACGAAGAGGGAGACCGCCAGCCGCACCGCACGCCAGCAGCAGAACACCACCCACGGGTGGCACCGGGCCAGGGCGCCGAGCCGCGCGGACACGGTCGTCATGGGAGACCTCCTCGACTGGTGGTGCGCGGTCGTGTGCGGCGTCCGACGCCGCTACCTGTGCAGGCGGATGCTGGTCGGTACGATCTGGCCGCCGGGCGCGACGGCGAAGGTCGTCCGGTAGCCGTATACCGTGCTCGTGCCGTCGGCGATGGGGAGCGCATCGGCCGAGCGGAACAGCGCCGCGGCGGCCCTGTTCCAGTCCGCACAGCTGGCCGTGCCCGGTGCGCGCAGGGCGAGGGCGACGAAGCGGTCGTAGGCGCTGTTGGCGACGTACGCGAAGTTGAGCCCCCCGGACGGCGGCGAGCCGGAGAAGTACGGGACGAGCTGCGCGGGCAGCGGCGGACCCGGCGAGCTGCCGACCACGACGTCGAAGTCGCCGCTTTGGTACATGGCCTGTACCACCGCGTTGCTGCTCTCGCTGACGAGGTCGACGTCCGCACCCAGCGCCTGCCAGGTGGCGGCCATCAGTTCGGCGACTGACGGAAGGGTGGAGCCGAAGTCGGCGCTGCTGAGCAGCCGCAGCCGCAGCGGCCTGCTGTGCTTCACCAGCCTGCCCCGTGCGTTCTTCGTCCAGCCCGCGGCGCCCATAGCCCCCACGGCACTGTGCGAGGGCAGGTTCCCGGCGGCCACGTCGGCGTGGCAGACGGAGTCCGCGGCGGTCAGATGGCTGGCGGGCGTTCCGTCGCCGCCGATCGCCACATTGGCGAGGCCCTTGCGGTCCAGGGCGCCCACCAGTGCCTGACGCAGCACAGGATCGCTCAAGGGGCGGCCGGTCCGTTCGTTGAAGAAGGTCAGCCCCACCACGGTCGGCACCTGGGCGGTGGCCAGGCCGTGGCTGGTCAGCCGCGCGCGGTCCGGGCCGGTCACCATCGCGATGTTCACGCCGCCCGTGAGCAGCAGATTCGCCACCGTGGACTCCTGCGGCACCACCGACACCACGATCCGCTCAGGCTGGCCCGCAGCTGCGTTGGTCGCTCCCCGCGGCCCCCACGCATATCCCTTGCGCCGTGTGAAGAGGTACGGACCGCCCGAGGTGTAACCGCTCAGCACGTACGGCCCGGTGCCCTCCGTGCTCCTGTCCAGCGCGCCGGGATCCGCCAGCCCGGCGGGGCAGACGACGGGCACCAGACCGATCGTCCGCACGATGAAGCTGTACGGTGACGCCATCCGCACCGACACCGTCCGTGCCGCGTCGTCGGCCGACACCGTGAACGGCACACCAGGCAGTGCCGCCCGGGCGCCGACGAGCCGGTTGCGGGGATCGCTCGCATATCTCAGTGACCGGGCCACCCCGGAGGCCGTGAGGATCGCGCCGTCGGAGCAGGTCACTCCCCTGCGCAGGGTGAAACTCGCCGAAGTGGCTCCGGCCCGCCACTTCTCGGCCAGGCCCGACGCCACACGCCCGTCCGGCGCCATATTGACCAACGAGTCGTAGGCATAAGGAGCCAGGGCAGAGCCGAACTGCGAGTACGGATGGAAACTCGGGGTCTCGGAGGCGGTGGCGATCGTGACGGTGCCCCCCACGACGACAGGGGTGTGCGTCGATGACACGTTGCCGCCGCCACAACCGGTCATCACGGCTGACGCGACAGCGGCGGACGCCACCGCGGCCGACCGAGCCCTGGGAAACGACACGGTTCGGCGGTACATGGTGTTCATCGTGCCACCGAGATCGACGGCGTCGGGCCGCCTCCCCCGGGCCGGACACGAACGGGCCGGATGAATTCCCCCGTTCGAGTGAGGTCGTCCGACTCGCGGTTCATCTCCATTCCTGACGTGGCGTCATTCGGCGCGCACACTGGCCGCATGGCGAACCATCCATCCCACTGCCCGGACGGCGCGGCGGCGCAGGTCGACCGACTCGCAACCTCGTACTGGGACTTCCTGCTCGTACGTGAGCCGTCGTTGCGGACACGCCGCGGGCTGCCGGTCGAGTCGCTGCCAGGAGTGTCTGCCGCGGAGGCCGACGAGCGCGCCGGGTTCGCGGCAGGGGTACTGAACCGGCTGGGCACACCGCAGCCCGCGGAGCTGTCCGGTCCCGCCGCCGACACCGCGGGCTTCCTTCGGGCGCTGGCCGAACAGGAAGCGGAGGCGGGACGTTTCCACTGGCTCACCCCCACCGCCACGCCGTACCAGCTCTTCCGCCTCCAGCAGTACGGTGACACGGTCTTCCGCCCGTTCCGCTTCGACAACCGGGCCGACGCGGACCGGTACGTGTCCCTCGTACGGGATCTGGCCCGCTGCGTCGCGACGATCGGTGACAAGGTCGCCGGGCAGGCGGCACGGGGCTTCCGTATCCCCGTCCCGGCGCTGGCCGGGGTCCACACCACCCTCACCCGTCTGCGGGCATCGGCGACACGGTACGTCCGAGCGGGCGCCGAGCGGCTCACTCGACTCGACGCGGCGAGCCGGGGCCACCTGCGCGACGCGGTGGCGGGGCTCGTGGCTGCCGAGCTGGAGCCGGCGTTCGACCGCCTTCTCGCCCTTTTGGGCGACCCGGACCACCTCAGGCAGGCACCGCAGGCCGTCGGATGGGCCCACTACCCGGAAGGTGAAGCGGCGTACCGGGCCTTCGTCAGGACGTACACATCCAGCGACACGCCACCCGAACGCCTCCACGAACTCGGCCGGGAGCACTGCCGCGAACTCAGCGAGCGGATGCGGGAGATGCGAGACACGCTCGGCTTCGCGGGGACGGAAGCGGAGTTCCATGAACGGCTCGCGACCGAGACCCGCCTGTACGCCGTCACCCCGGAGGAGGTCGAGGCTCGCTACCGCGGACACCTCGACCGCCTCACGCCGCTGCTGCCGCGTTGGTTCGCGGTCCTGCCTCGCGCCCCCTATGGCGTGGCCCGCCTCGACCCGGCGCTGGAGGCGTCGATGACGTTCGGCTACTACGAACCGCCCACCGCCACGCAACCGGTGGGACGCTACCGCTACAACGCCTCGGACCTGGCGCATCGGTCACTTCTCGGCGCAGCCGCGCTGATCTACCATGAGCTGGCGCCCGGACATCATTTCCACCTCGCCCGTCAGGCTGAGAACACCACGCTGCCCGACCTGCGACGCGAACTGGTGCCCTTCAGCGGGTTCGAGGAGGGCTGGGCGGAGTACGCGGCAGGGCTCGCCTGGGAGATGGGGCTGTACGACGACCCGTGGGACGCGTACGGACGCCTGGCCCATGAACGGTTCACCGCGCAGCGCCTCGTCGTCGACACCGGCCTCAACCTCGGGATGATGACGCTGGAGCAGGCGCGCACCTTCATGCGCGCCCACGCGGCAGCCGAGTCCGAGGGACAGATCACGACAGAGTTGCTGCGCTACGCGACCGATCTGCCGGGACAGGCGCTGACATACCGGGCGGGTCATGCGGAATTCATGGCATTGCGAGCAGCGTGCGAAAGCGGCGCCGGTGCCGCGTTCGACGTGCGTGCCTTTCACGAGGCTGTGCTGGCCGGCGGCACGCTGCCGTTTCCGGCCCTGCGCCGACGGTTGGCGAGAGAACTGCACGGGGCGTCCGGCCGTCAGCAGAGGTACCAGTGGTCACCCGAGGAAGGCGAGTGACGTCGAGTTCCGGCCGTCGAATGGCCTGGACAGGCCGTAACGGTAAGGCCGTTCTACTCGAATGAGTGAAGGTCATGGCGGAAATTGTAACTGCCTTCTTGGCCTCGGATACTCTCCGCGATGAGGGGTGCGGGTTCGGCGATGCGGGAACCCATGCATGTCGTCGAATTTTCCTGTTCGCCTCCCGTTGTCTTTTCAATCATTCACTGCCTCTCAATCATCACTTCCTCGCCAGAAGAGAAGGATGTCGCGCCATGCCGCCTGTAGTACCTCCATTCCTGATCGGCCTGATCGCCGCATCCCTGGTCAAAAGGCTGGGTAAACCCCTCATGCGAGGGGTCGTCAAATCGTCGGTGGGCCTGGGAATCGAAATCAAGAAGGCCGTCCACGATGCCAGCGAGGGAATCCAGGATCTCGCGGCAGAGGCGACCGCCGAAATGCTTGCCGCCCAGATGACGCACGGAGCCGAGCACGGCATCGACACCGGCGCCCCGGAGGGCGGCACCGCGGGCCGGACCGGAGCGGGCACCGGGTCGGCGCCCGCAGCCGCAACGGCCCACGCGGCGCAGGCCGGCAGTGAGAGCAAGGCCGCCGACAAGGCCCGCGGCGCCGGTTCGGCCGCTGCCAAGGTGCGCTGAGTCCGCTGACCGGATCTCCACGTGATCCCCGGCGCGCCCGATGTCACGGCCCGACGAGACACGAGTGTTTTCCCGCGTGCCGTCGGCTGCTCTGCGGACAACTCCGCGGCGCGCTTTCGTCTGCGCACGCCGTCGAGGTTTCCAATTCCCGGCAAGGGTACGCCCGTCCGTTTCTGGACACGCCCCTCCGAAAAACAGGTGAACATTCCCCATGGCATCTTTGGTGGCATAGCAGCGACACGTCGGCCCAACCTCTCGAAGGTATGCGCCAGGTCTGTCGTTCCGGGTCGGCAGCGTTGGGGGTGCCTGCGGTGCTCGGGCGGCCCCGGGGCACAAAAATTCTGGAGGGCGGTCTCCGGCGTGCGTCGGGAATCAGGGAGGCACGTGCCAATCCTGTGACCGGATCCGCTGGGTGGACACCAGCACCCCCGAGTACCTGCGCCACTTCGAAGGGCACCGTGCCACCTACATCAAGGCGTACAAGCCCACAGCACCGGCGCATGCCGACGCGTTCACCACTCTGCTCCGGCAAGCGCGCGTCACCGCAGGGACCGTCGTCGGCGACACGGTGCGCTTCGCCGTACCGGACCGCCTCGGCGTACCCCGGGACGCCGTCGTGGACTTCCTCAGCGGCGACTTACTCGGCCTGCGCACCACCGACGGGCTCTACCGATTCTTGGTCAGGCACACCTGGAACTGGCCGATCTGGCTCGGCCACCACCCGTTCACCGACACCATCGACGAGAAGCAGGCGACGGAGGAGTGGAAGGCATGGCTGGAGAAGGCGGCACCCTGATGAAGACAGGTCAGATGTCTGCGACCGGAACACCCCTGTATTCCGCCGAACTCATCCAGGAAGGCAGCGCCTACAAACTCGTCGTGACCGATCGCCTGCGCCACACCGTGCAGACCGCATACGTGTCCAGGAGGGTGGTGGAGCAGCTTCCCACCTTCCTCTCCAAGTTCAACTCCCCGCAGCTGGGCGGTCTTCGGCAGTGATGACGGCGCACGACGCGAAGAAGTGGTTCCGTGTCCACCGGCGCGCGGCGGACCCCAGGCTCCGACTGGTGTGTTTCCCGCACGCCGGTGGCACGGCACAGTTGTTCCACGGCTGGCCCCCGCTGCTGCCGGAGGACGTCGAGGTGCTCGCCGTGCGGTACCCCGGCCGCCAGGACCGGCTCGCGGAAGCCTGCATCGAGGACATGGCCACCCTGGCCGACACGATCGACGACGCACTGCGGCCCTGGCTCGACCGGCCGCTGGCCCTTTTCGGACACAGCATGGGTGCCTGCGTCGCCTACGAGCTGGCCCTGCGGCTGGAGGCCCGCGGCATCGTCCCCGAACACCTGCTGGTCTCCGCACACGCAGCCCCCCAGCGGGCCGAACACACCGCACTGCACAGTGCCGATGACGAAACCCTGATCACCCGCGTCCGGCACCTCGGAGACCTGCACTCGGGGGCCTACGACATCCCGGAGCTGCGTGACCTGCTGCTGCCCGCCCTCCGCGCGGACTACCGGCTCATCGAGGGCTATCAACCGCCGCATCCGGCTCCGGTCAAGGCACCGATCACCGCGTACGTCGGCCAGGACGATCCGAGTTGCGTACTCGACCAGGTCCTTGCCTGGTGCGACCTCGCTGCCCCGGGCTCCTTCGAGCTGTGCTCGTTCCCCGGGGACCACTTCTACCTCGTGGCTCGGGAGGCCGAAGTGGTCGCGGATGTGGCAGCACGCCTTGCGCGCGCGTGCAACGCGGACCAGGCGTGACGGTGGTGTGCCCGTATCGGGAACCTGGATGTCCCCGGCACACACCCGCGAGGGGCAGGCGTCGTGTGTGGTCGGTCCCCGGCCAGGTTTCACCTCGGCCCCGGCGGCTGCCCCTACGGCTGTGACGGAAGGCGGGGCCCGACACCGCGCATGGCGTCTGTGGGGTTTCCAGGGGACGATGCTTGTGCCGGGCGCTGAGACGCGCGGTGTCCCTGGCAGCGGCCACGAAGGCTGGGACGGAGAGGAAACCATGCGACCGGGCACACGTGTCGCCGACGCGATACTCCGGCTGCTCAGCCGGGACTGGGCCGGGCTGGCCATCGCCCTGCTGGCGGCGGCCGCGGGCGCGTGGTGCGTCACCCTGGGAACCGGCTGGCGGATTCTCGGCGGTGTGCTCTGCGCCGTGGCCCTCGCGCTCGCTCTCGGGTCTCTCCGCCATCTGATGCATGTGGCCCGGGTACGGGTGAGGTATCCGCCACCCGGGCGAATGGTCGATGTGGGCGGCTACCGCATGCACATCCTCGCCGAGGGAGACGCCGGGCCGAGGCCCACCGTGGTCTGGATGCCGGGCGGCCATGCCGGCGGGTACGCCATGTACCGGCTACACGCGCTGGCGCGGGAACGGACGCGTTCGGTCCTCGTGGACCGTCCGGGCTCAGGCTGGAGCGACCCGGGCCCGTTCCCGCGTACGACGGCAGCCGAAGCCGTCGAACTGCTCATGGCGCTGGAGCGGGCCGGCGAAAAGGGGCCCTACGTCTTCGTGGGGCACTCCTTCGGGGGACTGCTCATGGCCAACGCCGCCAGGCGCCGCCCCGACCTGGTGGCCGGTCTGGTGCTGCTCGATCCCACCCCGCCCGATGTCGTCGCCTTCGGCCCTTCGCTTCCGGCACTGCGGCATGCCGTGAGGGACCAGACCGCCCTCGCGCTGCGCCACCTCTTCGGCCTCCACGCCCTCGTGTCCAGGAACGAGGCACGCTCTCTCGAAGACCCGACGCAGGTTCTTGCCGTAATCGAGACCAGGACCAAGGCGAACTGCGCCGCCGCATCGATCCTGCGAGAGCTGTCGCCGGACGGCATCACCCGAGACGGTTGGCAAACGGTCGTACACGATGGCGAGCTCGGCTCGCTCCCTCTCTTCCTCGTGGCGCCACGCGATCTGACGGGCGGTGACAAGATCTTCGACGCGGTCGACGATCCGGAGGAGAGCGCCCGGGTACGGCACTTCTTCCTCACCGTGAGAGAACGCTTTCTCGCAGCATCCAGTGCGGCCCGGAGGGTCTACACCCCGGAGGGAACCGGCCACGATTTTCCGGAC
The DNA here is from genome assembly GCF_036002945.1 of Streptomyces sp. NBC_01224. Taxonomy (NCBI): domain Bacteria; kingdom Bacillati; phylum Actinomycetota; class Actinomycetes; order Kitasatosporales; family Streptomycetaceae; genus Streptomyces; species Streptomyces sp. NBC_01224. Next base: position 8,968,921 of record NZ_CP108529.1, read on the forward strand.
CGCGTACCCGAGTTCGTTGTGCAGGTGGTGGACTCACTGCTGGACGAACGCGGGCCGGGCGCACCGGACCCGTTCTGATTCCGTTCCGCAGCGACGGTCTGCTCCGGCGCGCCTCCGCTCGAACGAATGAAAGGCGACGGCGTCCCCGGGCGCGTCGGCCGAAGGTCGACTACGGTGTTTTTCGGTGGGGGTGAAATGCCTGCCCAGCACCGCCGGCCAGGCGGTATTGGCACTTGCGGCGGCAGCAGCCGTGCCGTGTACACAAGAGAGGGTTCACACATGCCCCCTGTAGTTCATCCCTTCCTCATTGGCCTGATCACGGCCCCTCTGATCAAGAGAGTGGTGAAACCGCTGGTGCGCGGCATCATCAAGACGTCGGTCGGCCTGACCTTCGAAGTCAGGCGAGCAGCCATCGAGGCTGGTGAGGAGATTCAGGACCTCACCGCCGAAGTGGCCGCCGAGAAGCTGGCGAGTTCGGCTCGCACGCGTCGTGTGAAAGCCGACGGTGAGGTAACGGCGCAGGGTGCCACGGCCGGTTGAAGACTGGCCGTCAGCGAGAAGCCGGGTACGGGTGGGAGCAGCCTGCTCCATACCCCGCCGTTTGGCCAATTCTGCGCTCTGGTGGTGGCGGTGGTGGCGAACGCGGTCGGAATTGATGTAGGGCCACTGATGGCGCTTGAGCTTGGCTCCCAGGCGGTCCGGTCGGGCTGATCGTCGCCGGGATCTGTTGGATTCCCTCTTCGGCAGCCACGGTGGACTCTGCTTCGTTGCTGGTCATGCGTACCCCTTGAGCCGGGATGTCATCGTCACCGCCACGCCAGAGCCCCACGGGCGCCACCGACGCCGGATTGATCAACCCGGCCCGGCACACTCGATCCACGGGCGAAGGTCTGGAAGTGGGAGAAAGACCTACTGGTCGGCACGTTCGACCTTTGGCTGTGCGACGACCCGGACCGCCCCCACACCTGGCTCGTTGTCACCGTCGGCCTGCGGACCGAACCTCAGCTCTTCGGTGAAGACCCCGCCGCACGCCCCGGCCACTTCGACTTCACCCCGCACCACCCACTGCTGCTCCTACCCCGCCCGTCGGCCCCATCAACCTTCACCGCCCGCGTGGAGTCGGGCGTGTTCCCTGGGAAGAGCACGTCCAGAGCCAAGGACGACAACGCGCTCGGCACAGCACACCAATGGACAGCGAACGACCCCGTCGTCCTGGCCGAGCGGGTTACCCGCGACCTCATCGTCCAGGTTCACCTGGTACGAACCGTTGCAGCCGCCGCCGTTCTCGGGGCAGGTGCGGCGCAGCAGCGGCACCAGGACGTCGGCCATAGCGATGCAGCGGGGGTCTTTTGCGTACGAGACCATCGTCAGTTCCTTCGCGCCGGGGCTGATCCGGGCCGCGATGCGCAAAGCAGCCCGGCAGCTCGGCTGGAAGGCCACCACGATCGGGATGATCGGCACCAGACACGGGACCATGGTCGTCGTATCGGACACCCGCGAGGTGCCCGAGGAGCGCAGCACCGTTATCAACGATGCCATGAACGACCGGATGCGCGCCGCGCTGCATGAGGTCTGGGGCGAGCCGAGCCCGGCGCCTGTGCAACGCGGTTCGGTTGCCCTGATGGCGCAGGAGATCCGCGCCGCCGTCGCCCAGAACAACCCCTGACCACTGCCGGGAGGGCGCGGCGGCCGCGAAAGCGCGGTCCCAAGCACTTTCAAGAGGCCGTATCAGGGCGCCGAGTCCTGGTGAGGTTCGCCTACTTGCTCTGGAGCTTCCCCAGCGGGTCGGGGTCTTCCTCCAGTGCGGTGGCCGCCGCCTTCCAGCTGGTGTCCTCGGGACGGAGGGCGCTGTGCAGGAAGGCCGTGGTGAGGTGCTGGATCAGGGCGATGCGTGCGCGGCTCTCGTCGGTCGTCTCGGCGACCTCGTATCCGGGGATTCCTCCGAGCGAGTGCTCGGCTGCGAGCAGTCTGAGCAGGCTCTTGCTTGCCGGGCTGTAGCTGTAGGGGTCGGTGAGCCAGTCCGGTCCGCGGGTGGACAGGTGGGACTGGTCGTTGTCCCCGGCGACGATGAGGGCCGGTGTGGTCATGGTGTCGAAGGACGGCTTCATGAAGGGGAGGTTTCTCGGCGGCGAACGGGGTCAGGTCGTCGCCCAGGCCGGGGGGAATGACCCGGGCCGTCATGGTCGGGGCGACCACGGCCCCGACCATGACCCCGGCCGCGCCGTACGCAGCGCCGACTGTCCTGTGCCATCGCGTGTGGAGCGTGTGCCATCGAAGTCTGATCGGATTCCCATGTGCCGGAAGCGTGCACTTTGCCGGAACAGCAAGAGTAATTGCCTGCTTCAGTACGGGAGTTGCAGTCTGGTTCCGGTCAAGACAATCGAAACCGAAAGGCTGCACAATGACTATCCATGAAGGCGCCGGGCCCGCACCGGACTCTGGTGACCGCGCGCCGATCAACAACCGCGTCCACCACGTTGCATCTGGCGAACTGGACGGTTACGCCGCTATCAGCGGAGGCAGGGTCGGCTCGAAGGAGCTCTGGATGGGCCTGGTGGAGAACCCGCCGCTGAGCTCGACGGACAACCACCATCACGGCGATTCGGAGGCTGGTATCTACGTGGTCAGCGGTCACCCCGTGTTCGTCTACCACGACGGCACACAGGAGGTACGGCTCGCCGCCGACCCAGGCGATTTCTTCCTCGTCCCCCCGTTCGTCCCGCACCGAGAGGAGAACCCCGACCCGAATGAGCCCGCAGTCGTCGTGATCGCTCGGACCACCCAAGAGCCGATCAAGGTCTCCGTGCCCGAGCTGTATCAGCTCGAAGAGACAGACACACAGTCGAGCCGGTCGATGTCGTAGGGATCGAATCGGCGAGGTCAACCTTCCCTATGTTTTTCCACGGGACCGGGCGAGCCCTTCGTATGGTTGGCCCGCCCAGGGGCGTCGGGTGTGGCTTTCAACCTTCTGCCGCTTGAGCGCGGTTCTGATGGAGCGGGTGTTCACAGAGTGCGCAGTGGTGCACATCGTTGTGAGAACCCTCGATGGCACTGCGCCGTGCCCCGACTGTGAGTGTCCGTCGAATCGTGTGCACAACTGCTACCAGCGTCGGCTGGCCGATACTCCGGTCGGTGACCAGCCGGTGCGGATCGAGTTGACCGTGCGGCGGTTGTACTGCGACAACGCCCGGTGCGAGCGTCGTACGTTCGTCGAGCAGGTCGCGGGACTGACGTTCAGGTACGGGAGACGGACGCCTGCTTCGCGCCGGACCTTGGAGGCCGTGGCCGTCGCACTCGCCGGTCGGGCGGGAGCCCTGCTGGCCGTGGTTCTGCACAGTGCGGTCAGCCGGACGACGCTGCTGCGGCTGCCGATGGCGCTTCCTGATCCCTCCTGGGAAGTGCCCAAGGTGCTCGGGGTCGGTGATTTCGCCACCCGCCGCGGGCAGCACTACGGGACCGTGTTCATCGACTGCGAGACCCGCAAACCACTCGGCCTGCTGCCAGGCCGGGACGCCGAGACCCTGGCCACATGGCTGCGTGAGCATCCTGGGATCGAGGTGATCTGCCGAGATCGCGCCGGCTCCTACGCCGAAGGCGCCCGCGTCGGGGCCCTACAGGCAGTCCAGGGCGCTGACCGTTTTCACCTGTGGCAGAACCTCGGCACCGCAGTGGAACAATGTGTGCGCCAGCACACCAGATGCCTGCAGCCACCCTGCTCCGATCCGGGTGACCTGCCGGACATTGAGGTTCTTCCAACCTCAGCATGATGTGCGGTGAAGGACCGTGACGGCCTCCACGATGTCAGTGATTCGGTTGGTGCTGCAGCGGAGCTTGCGGAGAAGTCGCCAGCCCTTCAGGGTGGCCATGGCCTGCCCGCCGACGCAGCGGTTCTTGGCGTGGGTGGTGTTGTGACGCCGTTGCCACCGCTTGAGGCGGCGGCCCCGGAGCGGGACGCGGACGGGACGGCCGGCGCCCTGGTATACCTTGTCCGCCCAGCACTTGAGTCCTTCAGGCCGTGAGTCGAACCGGGCAGGGCGGGCGAAGCCCACAGCAGCCGCCCCAACGGATCGGTCAGAACCTGGACGCTCATGCCATGTCGTTTGTGTTTGCCCGAGTAGTAGGGCGTATCTGCGGCGATCCGGTCGATTGGCAAGCCGTCCAGAATGACGAATGCTTTCGTCCGGACTGTCATCATCGCCTCGGCCAAGGTCGGAGCGAGGGCGGCCAGGACGTCGACGGCCTCGCGTATGTAGCGGTAGACCGTTGCGATCCCGATGCCGAACCCGGTGGCGAGCTGGGCGTAGGTGTCACCGCACCGCAGATGAGCCAGGGCGAGAAGGGCCTGGCGGCTGGCTGTCCGACGGCGCCGCCGCGTGCTGATCTCCTGGCGCCGGGAAGTGAGTTGCCCGGTCAGGTACCGCAGGTTGCGGCTGGGCAGGTCGATCGAGGACGGGTAGACAAGCACGCGGAGCTCCAGGCAGCGCGGTGGATCTTGGACGTGACATCGTCTACCAGGAACTTCGTCGTTTCACCGAGCCGTCCAACTCGTGGGCTGCTCGACCAAGTTGGAAGAACCTCACGGCCGTATCGATGCCGGGGAAGACGCTGTGGACCGTTCTCGTGACCAGTTCGTGTGTGAGGGTCTCGGTGTCCGGTGTCGCGATGCGGTTGGTGTGCTGTGCGGCGAGGGCGTCCAGGGAGGTGTTCAGCGCGGCTCACCACTCATCGGACAGCTGCGGAACCTCCGCCAGCACGGCGCTGCCCACCGGCGGCCCCGGCAGCAGTCTCGTCCGCCCGCCACATAACCGCCTCCGTCTCGTCCCGCCACGCGACGCCGGCGAGCCAGGCCGGTTTCGTGATCCTGAGCAGGGCCTCAGCGGACGCGGTGCCGTCCCCGCCCTGGACCCCGATCCGGTCGAGTCCGCGCCGCGCGATGCGCACCCACGTATCGCGGTCCGTACTCGCGCCCAGAGACCGGCGCTTACGCACCACCGTCTTCCTGGTCCAGGCACACCCCCAGCGACCGCTCCACACGGTTCAGTACGGCTTCCACGGGTTCCTTGCGTAGATCCACCGAGCGCAGCGTCATACGCCTGAACGTACCAAGTCCCAGTTGCACTTCGAGGGAGATCTGGGGCAAGGCATAGCTCTCGCCGGCAGCGGGCGGCAACCCGCTGCCGGAATTCTCGGTGCATGGACCTGTCCCTGATCCGCCGGACAAGTCCCGGAACATACGGGCCCGGGTCAGGGCGGGAGTTCCGCGCGGCGCAGCCGGGTGAAGGCCAGACCGGCCGCCGCCCTGCCGCGCACACCGCGGCGCCGACGACGGATCACGAGGTGAAAAAAGGGCGGTCCGCCTCGGGCGGACCGCCCTCCTGCCTCTTGACTACGTCTTGGCGGCTACCGCCGGATCACGCCGCGGGCGAGCCGTAGATGCCCATCTCGTAGACCGAGTAGCCCCAGGTCGTCTTCCGCTTAACGCCCTGTATTCGGACATACTGCACCGCACTGTCGAAGTTGATCTTGATCACGTCATTGCCGCAGCTGTCGGGGTGCCGGGTGGCCGCCTCGCTCCAGTTGGTCCCGTCCAGGGACGTCTGGATCTGGTACTCGGTCGCGCAGGCGCCCTCCCAGGCGAGGGTTACCGCTGCGACTTCGGCGGGGGCGGCGAGCTTCACCTGGACCCACTCGTTGTCGCTGTAGCCGGATGCCCAACGAGTGCCGAGCTGACCGTCGTTGACGTACCGGGCCGAGAGCCGGTCGAGGTTCTGCTCGACGCTGGATGCGCTCGCCGTGCCCTTCAGCGCGAGGTTCTCCGAGCCGCCCGCGGCATCCCACAGCTGAAGCCGGATGTCCGCCTGGATGAGGAAGGAGTCGAGTACCCCGTCGCCGACCTTGGGCTGGGCCTTGCCCCAGGTGTTGCGCGCCGGATCGACCCGTACGGCCCGGGCCTGCTTCTGCAGAGCCTCGGAGTCGGCGAGCAGTGCCTCGGCCTTCTCCTTGTCACCGGCCTGCCGGGCTGCGAGCGCGTCCAGTGTCTTCACCATCGACATGCCCCACAGCTGGGTGGCGTCCAGCCAGGGCTTGGCATCGGCAGCGAAGCCCTGCTCCACGGATCCGGCCCGGATGGCGGCCGGGGCGTCCTCGATTTCGTTCGCGTAGGTGCGCAGCGCCTTGACAGAACTGGTGCGGTCGCCCGCGTCCCATGCCTTCCAGAACTCGGTTAGCCGGCCGACGAGTTCGGGTGCCTGGGACTGCCAGGGGGTGGTGCCGAAGGTCGGGGCCAGGTGTTCCAGGTCGGCGAAGACGAGCAGCGCGTTGGTGGCCCGGCGGTCACCGCCCGCGAGGTAGGCCATGGCGCGCGCCCAGCTCGCCTTCGCGTCGTACGCCTTGTCGTTCCAGGTGAAGTCCGCGGCGCCGAAGACCGCGATCTTGCTGGCGTACGGTTGGTTCATCGGGTTCGCGACGATGCCGGAGAGGTGCTCGGAGAGTCCCGCCTCGCGCTTGTCGTACGGGGCGAGCAGCAGCCGGCCGCTGGTGTTGCCGTAGTCGTTGACCGGGTAGTTGTCCCAGACGAAGACCTTGCGGCCGAAGAGCTTGGAGGCGCCGTCGGCCTGCTCGTTGGTGATCGCGGGCGGTACGACGTCGGTGCCGGTCCACATGACCACGACCGCGGGGTCGAGGGTGGCCCGCATCGTCTGCTTGTAGGTGGTGTCGGTCAGGTCGCCGTACTCGGTCGGCACCATCTGCAGCGGCCGGGCGCCCTCATGGGTGGCGATGAAGTTCCGCTGGAGGTCGTTGAGCAGATCCACCTGCGCCTTCGCGGCCGCGGTGCGTCCCGGTTGGCCGTACGCCGCCTGGTCGGCCGCGCAGTTCCACCTGGTGTAGCTGATGTCGTCCAGCGGGATGGAGAAGGACCGGGTGCCCAGGTCGTAGAGGGCCTGGAGCTTGGCCTTGAGGGCCTTGCGGTCGTCGGGGTCGGAGTAGCAGATCGAGCCGCCGGGTGAGACGGCGAAGGTGAAGCGGACGTGGTTCGCGGAGGCCCGGTTCACCAGCTCGCCCAGTTCGTCGAGTTTGTCGGTGGGATAGGGGTCGCGCCACTTGTCGCGGTGGTAGGGGTCGTCCTTGGGCGCGTAGATATAGGTGTTGGCCTTGATGTCGCCGTAGAAGTCCATCTGATCCAGCCGCTCGGCGAGCGTCCAGGGCTGACCGTAGAAGCCCTCGATCGTGCCGCGCAGCGGCATCGACGGGAAGTCGACGGCCTGCGCGCCGGCAATCTTCCAGCCGTCGTCGCCGCGGACGAAGAGCTGATGGAGCGTCTGCACGGCGTAGAACTGGCCGGTGGCGTCGTGACCGCCCAGGGCCATCTGCGCTCCCCGCTCACTGGCGTTGACCCGCAGGGCGTATCCCTCGGCGCGGTCCGGGGCGGCCACGTTGCCGAGCGCCTCGGCAACGTCCGGCCGGGCGGCCGGGCCGATCCGCACGGTGAGCAGGCCTGCGGCGGCCTTGGGGACGTTGCCGGGCGTGACGATGTCGACCCGGTCGGCGCCGTGCTTCCTGAGCTCGCGGACGAGGCGGTCACGCGCTGCCGCGTCCGTGGCGTCGTCGGCGACGAGGAGCACACGGCCGGTCACGGTGACATCGCGGCCAGAGCGGGTGAGCGACTGGGGCGTGGGGGAGACGGGCGGCAGCGGTTCGGCGGTGGCGTGCGGGTCCTGCTGCGATGTTGCGGCAAAGGCCACGGGGCCCTGAGCCAGTGCGCCGGAGGCCATGGAACTTGCAAGTGCGAGACATGCGCTCAGAGCGATAACGCGTCTTCCCATCAGGGCTCCAAGAGGTCTAGACCAATATTCTGCCCGCAAGGATAGTGGTGGAACTCCATTCCCCGTCAAGGGCGCCGACCGTATTTGGGGCGGGTCAATGCCCGTTTCTCGGCTTCGCGCTCGGCAACCACCAACTACCGCACCGCCTCGGCCGGGTTCGCAGCGATCCGAGGTGCCGCGGGCGGGTGACGGAGGCGGTCGGGAGCCGCGCACACAGGTGCGGAATCGGCTGCCCCTCACCCTCCACCGTGTCGGGCTGTGCTCCCGCACGGCAAGGTCTACGTCGTCGGGCAGCGCGGCAGCGGCGTCGCGAAGATAGGAACGTCTGTGAACCTGAAGCAGCGGGTGCCGTCTCTGCAGGCCGGGAATCCGCTTGTGCTGGAGGCCCTGGGGACGTACAGGGGCGGCGTGGGCCTTGAACGGTACCTGCACGACCTCTTCGAGGACCGGCGGGGTAGGGAGCACGGTTCGACTTCGGTGACAACGACCCTGCCGGCGTTGTGGACGACGCGGTCTTCGAAGGTATCCAGAGCGCTACCCAAACCGGGGTCGCTTCTGACACCGAGACGGCCCTATGCGAGCTCCCCGCAGGCCAGAAGCGTTTCGGGAGATTCTTCTGAAACCTCACGTCCCAGTGAGTACTTTCCAACCTGACGGCATGGCCTGGCGGTTGGTGGACTGTACGAACTGATGAAGCTCCTGGTCGGCACGGGTTCACGACCAAGATCACCCGTGCCGACCAGGAGCTTCATGTGCTTGTCTGCCCATCGGCGATCGATCTGTCCAGCGCACACATGCGCCACCTCGCCGCTCACCGCCGCAAGATCGGGACCCGGTGGCGCCGTGTCGTGCCGGCCGTCAAGCTCTGCTGGTCCTGGCCCATTTGCGATGCGGCGATACCTACGCCCGGCCCGTCCAAAGCTGTTCAACGAAAGGCGCGGAACTTTGCAGTACTGCAAGTGGGCGATCCGGCGGTTACCGGCCCGCACATCGAGCTGTTGAAGGCTGCATGCCGTCCTCCCGCCGCCCTCGCCGCCGCCCTGTGCGGCCGCCAGGGGGTGTGGGCGCCGAGGCCGATCGGGGAGCGCAGGCGGGAGAGGTGTTCCTCGGGTACGTCGGCTTCGCGCAGGAGTTGCCGGCGCTGTTGGTGGGTGCGGCGGGAGTCCCTTTCGGCATCGTCGCCGCCACCGGCACCCTCCTCGGCCTCGGCGCGCCCCACCTCACGGGCCACCTCATCGACGCCGCGGACACCCCGGCCTCCGGTTACACCACTCCTTCCTCATCGCTGCCCTCGTCATGGTCATCACCGGCCTGCTCGCCATAACCAGCATCCGCCCGGAGCGCGACGCACAACGCCTGGGACTGGACCACACCGTGGCGGACAACCCGCACTGAAACAGCGAGCCGAGTCCACGCCTGCCCGGACTCGGGATCGTAGGTGTCGGGCATGGCGAAGCCGCGCGGCGCGTGGGTCGCCGCGAGGCCGAGGACGGATTCGCCGCGGGATCGCGGCTTCCTTCAAACTTTCGGAGACACAGGCTCGGAGACGGTGTCGATCAGCATCGGCAGGTAGGTGACGGCCAGCTGCTCGGAGGCCAACTGGTCTGGTTCGACGAGGTTTTGGGCCAGAGCGCCCTCGTGGACGGCCGTGGTGAGGCGGGCGAGGGAATCCAGGTCGACGGTCGGTCTGCGGCCGAGGCGGTCGAAGAGGCGGGCGAGGAGGTGGGCGATCTCCTCGCGGAGGCGGCGGTCGTGCTCGGCCAGGGTGCGGGCCGTGGCGGGGTGCCTGATGGCGTGCAGAGTGAACTCAGTGGACAGCAGGTACCAGCGGCGCTCGGTCTCGTCGACGGTGTTCATCCGCCTGAGCACCGTCCGTAGCGGGTCGTCGGCCGTGTCCAGCTCGTCAACCGCCTGGGTCAGGTGGTCGATCACTCGCTGCGCATGCAGGTTGAACAGTGCGAAGAACAACTCTTCCTTGGTGCGGAAGTTGGAGTAGAACGCCCCGCGCGTCAGCCCTGCGCGCTCACAGATCACCTCGATGGACGAGCCGTAGAAGCCGCGCTCGGCGAATGTCTCCTGAGCTGCCTCCAGCAGCCGCGCGGTCGTCTGCGGGCGGCGCTTCGTGGGTCCCTTCGGCAAGTTTGTTCCTCCCCGGCCATTGACACCTCTGCGTGACTCGCCTCACGATACAGCATCGTATGGGATGCAATCCTGTATCCCATACGGGATCGTATCTGTTTGGGGTTGCATTCGATGCAGCTCGCGTTGCGTTCGGGCGCCTCTCGTTCGGCGCTCAGGAGCAGGCCAGCGATGGAGATGTTCGCCACGGCACCGCATACCGGCATCGGGCCCGTGCCGCCGGGATTTCAGGCGATGCTCCCGCCAGAGTTCGACTCGGTGGAGCAGGAGCGGTTGCACCGCAAGCAGGAACTGGCCGCGGCGTTCCGGCTCTTCGGCAGGTTCGGATTCTCCGAGGGGGCGGCGGGCCACATCACGGCACGAGACCCGGAGAATCCCGAATGGTTCTGGGTCAATCCCTTCGGGATCGGCTTCGGCCAGATCAGGGTTTCCGACCTCGTCCTGGTCGACCACGCCGGCAATGTGGTGGAAGGCCGCCATCCGGTCAACCGTGCCGCTTTCTGCATCCACTCCGAGGTGCACAAGGCCCGCCCGGACGCCGTCGCCGCGGCCCACGCCCATTCCGTGCACGGAAAGGCGTTTTCCGCACTGCGCCGCCGCCTCGACCCGATCACGCAGGACGCCTGCGCGTTCTTCGAGGACCACGGGCTCTACGAGGACTTCCGTGGTGTCGTCAATGACACGGAGGAGGGCCGGAGGATCGGCGCGGCGCTCGGCTCTCACAAGGCCGTCATCCTCGCCAACCACGGTCTGCTGACCGTCGGTCAGAGTGTCGCCGAGGCCGCCTGGTGGTTCATCACGATGGAACGCTCCTGTCAGGCCCAGTTGCTCGCCATGGCGGCCGGAACCCCGTACCTCATCGACGGGGAGACCGCGCTCCAGGTGCGCGAACAGATCGGCACCCCACTGTCGGGGTGGTTCCAGCTCCGGCCCCTGTGGGACCAGATCACCGAGGATCAGCCGGACCTATTCGACTGATTGACGGCCGTGAGGCCCCACGGGCGGGTCGTCGTGACAGCTCCCGCCCGGCCCGACGGTCCGGATCGCGGCCGCCGCGAGCAGCGCCCCGTGACCGGCCTGCACCGGACCAGGGATCGCAGAGGCCCGCAGTGTCGCGGCCATCTCAGAGAGGTTCACCATGCCCTTCCTCCGTTCCCCCTCCGCCTCGACGAAGCCGACCATGAGTGCCCCGCTCAGGACCACGGTGGTCCTGCTGTTCGCGGCGTGGTTCATCGACTACGTCGACCGGCTCGCCATCGCCACGATCCTCCCGACGATCGGCGACGAGTTCGATCTCGACCGAGGACAGCAGGGACTGATCGTCTCCGTGTTCTTCGTCGCTTACGCCGCCTGCCAGATACCCGGCGGCATGCTCGCCGACAGGTTCGGCGCCAAGCGGGTCACCTGCTGGGCGCTGCTGGCCTGGTCGCTCTTCACCGCGCTGACCGGCCTGGCCTGGTCATTCACCGCCCTGCTGGCGGTGCGCTTCGTCTTCGGGGCGGCCGAGGGCATTTTCCCGTCCGCGTCCATGAAGGCGCTGGTCGAGCGGACGTCGCGCGCGGAGCGGATGGGCGCCCAGGGGCTGATCATGAGCTCCAACTCCATCGCCTCGGTCGTCGCGCCGCTGGCCGTACCGCCTCTGGCGGCAGTGGTCGGCTGGCGCTGGGCGTTCGTCCTGGCCGCCGGGACAGGCGTCCTTGTCTATTGCGCGGTGCGGCTGTGGCTGCCCGCTCCCCGGGAGAGCACCGAGGACGTCGTACGGACCGCGGGCGGCGTCCGGGTAGGGGATGTTCTGCGCATGGGCGTGCTGTGGCGCTTCTCCCTGATGCTCTTCGGGTACGCCGCCGTCATGTGGGGGCTGAGCACCTGGATACCGTCCTACCTCAGCACGGAACGCGGGCTTTCCCTCACCTCCGCCGGTGTGCTGGTGGCGGTGCCCTCCCTCGCGTCCGCAGTGGGCACCCTGCTGGGTGGGCGTTTGTCCGACCGGTTCGAGGGCCACCACCGCAAGGTGATCGTGCCCGCCATGTCGGTCGCGGCACCGGCACTGTGCCTCATGGCGCTCTCTTCCAGCCTGACCGGCGCCATCGCCTTCGGCACGATCGCCATCTTCGCCGTGTCCCTGTGCTACATGCCGATCTTCGCCGTGCCGCTGCGCAGCCTCGCCCCTGAGCTGGTCGGCGTCGGCAGCGCTGTCGTCGTCCTCGGCGGGCAGGTTGCCGGCATGGTCGTGCCGCCCGTACTGGGCGTGATCGCGGATGCGGTGTCGTTCGAAGCGGCGTTCGCCGTCCTGGCCCTCGGCCCGGTCATCGCGGCCGTCATGGCCCTTGCCACCCCGCAGGACACGGAGTGCTTTTCTGCCGCCGTCCGCCACCGCACGCGTGTGGCGGACACATTCACTGTCACCGAGAAGGAGCCCTCGTGAGCGCCGAACTCTCCGCTCTCCTCGCCGGCCTCGACCGCCGGCTGCCCGCACTGCACGCCCTCTATCGCGATCTGCATGCCCACCCCGAGCTGTCGCACCAGGAGTTCCGCACCGCAGGGATCGTCGCCGCCCGGCTGCGCGAGCAGGGCTGGACCGTCACCGAGGGCGTCGGCGGCACGGGTGTCGTCGGTGTCCTCGCCTCCGGGCCGGGACCGGTTGTCCTGCTGCGGGCGGACATGGACGCGCTGCCTGTGCGGGAGGCGACCGGCCTGCCGTACGCGTCGACCCGCACCGCGGTGGACGCCGCAGGCGATGAGGTGCCCGTGATGCACGCCTGCGGCCATGACGTGCACGTCACCTGCCTCCTCGGGGCCACCGCGCTGCTGGCCGCCAACCGGCACGCCTGGCAAGGCACGGTCGTCGCGGTGTTCCAGCCGGCGGAGGAGGTCGGTGGGGCCCCGGCGATGGTCGCCGACCGGTTCGCCGAGCGCTTCCCCCGCCCCGCCGTCTGCCTTGCCCAGCACGTGGCCCCCGCTCCCGCGGGTCTCGTCGCCACCCGCTCCGGGCCGTTCATGTCCGCGTCGGACAGTCTGGCCGTCCGCCTCCACGGCCGGGGCGGGCACGGATCGACCCCGGCGGCCACCGTGGATCCGGTCGTGATGGCCGCCGCGGTCGTGATGCGCCTGCAGACGGTCGTCGCCCGTGAAGTGGCGGCGGACCAGTCGGCCGTCGTCACCGTCGCATCGCTGCACGCCGGTACCCGGGAGAACGTCATTCCCGACACGGCCGATCTCACGATCAACATCCGCAGTGCCACGCCCGCGGTGCGCAGCCAACTCCTGGATGCGGTCGAGCGGGTCGTCCGCGCCGAAGCAGCCGCTTCCGCCGCGCCGCAGGAACCGGAGATCACCGTCATCAACGGCTTTCCGGTGACCGTCAACGACGCCGAGGCCACCGCGAGTGTCCAAGCCATGTTCAGGACCACCCTCGGACCGGACCGCGTGATCGACCTGCACCAACCGCTCACCGGAAGCGAGGACTTCGGAGCCTTCGGAACCGGGCTCGGCGCACCGTCGGTGTACTGGACGTTCGGAGGACTGGACCCCGCCTCCTTCCAGGGCGTCGACCTCCTCCAGGACGGAATCCCGCCGGAGATTCCGCACAACCACTCGCCACTGTTCGCGCCGATCCCGGACCCGACCGTCGAACTGGGCGTGCGCTACCTCCTGATGGCGGCCGCACCGTGGCTCACCCCGCCCAAGCCCTGACAGCGGCGGCCGGGCGCCGAGCACACGGAAACGATCAGGAGAAGGATTCATGTCCGACACCGCAGAACGAATCTTCACCGGCGGCCCGGTCCTCACCATGGACCCCGCCGCCCCCGATGCCGAGGCCCTCGCCGTATGCGACGGCATCATTACCGCCGTAGGAACCACCCGCGACGTACTCGCCCTGTGTGGTTCCAGCACCGACGTCGTGAACCTCAAGGGCCGGGCCCTGCTGCCGGGGTTCGTCGAGGCACACGGCCACCCGACCATCATGGGCCTGGCCATCGCGCCGCCCGCCGTGGACGTCCGCCCCTTCACCGTGCCGACCGGGCGGGAGGTCTACGAGAAGATCCGCGCGGCGGTGGCATCGGCACCCGGCCGGCCGGTGGGCGCGTACGGGATCGACCTGCTGCTCCAGCGCGATCTCACCCTGCCCACCCGTGTGGTGCTCGACGAGATCAGCCCGTACACCCCGCTCGTGGTGGTCTCCAACAGTGGTCACGCGGCCTACGGAAACACCCCCGCCCTGCTCGCCGCCGGTATTACGGCGGCCACGCCCGACCCGTCAGGAGCCCGCTTCGTCCGCGACGCGCAGGGCGAACCCACCGGCGAGGCGCACGAAAGCGCGGCCGTCATCGCGCTGATGAACACCGTCGCGAACGACCTTCTGGACGACGACCACATCCAGTCCGCCCTCCGGTGGTCCTTCGGCCGGCACGCGCGGGTCGGCATCACCACGGTCACCGAGATGGCCGCCGAACCCCGGCTGCTGTCCGCCCTGCGCACCGCCGCCGAACACCCGGACGCCGAGGTCCGGTTGCGCGCCTACGTCATGGGCACCCCAGACCTTGCCGCCGATCCCGACCGGCGATTCGCCGGCCACGCCCCCGCCCACGACATGTTCGGCATCTCCGGAATGAAGCTCTGGGCCGACGGCACCCCCTGGCAGGGCAGCATCGCCACCAGCTTCCCCTTCCAGGACAACGACGCCACCGCACGCATCGGCCTCGACCACTGTGCCCACGGCACCATGAACTACGGGCCCGACGAACTCACCGACCTCGCCGTCGCCTTCACCGCCCAAGGTTTCTCTGTGGCGTGCCATGTGCACGGGGACGTCACCTTCGAGGCTGTCCTGGCCGCCTACGAGAAGGCGGCCGCCACCGCTCCCGAGCGGCTGCGCGCACTGAGACCGCGCCTGGAACACTGCGGCGCCGTCACAGCGAACCAGTACCGTCGCGCCGCCCGGCTCGGCGCGACGGTCAGCCTGTTCATGGACCACGTGCGGTGGTGGGGAGACGTACTGGCGGACGACCTGTTCGGCCCGGACGTCGCCGCCCGCTGGATGGCCGCACGGTCCGCGGTGGACGCCGGCCACCGCGTCTCGCTCCACAACGACGGCATCTGCTCGCCCACCGACCCTCTCTCCAGCATCGCCACCGCGATCACGCGCCGCTGCCACCCGAGCGGCCGTGTCCACGGACCCGACGAGCGCCTCACCGTCGAGGAGGCCCTACGCGCCGTCACCGCCAACCCCGCGTGGCAGCTCCACCTCGAGAACGAGATCGGCATGCTCCGCACGGGCATGCGCGCCGACCTCGCCGTCCTGACCAGGGACCCTCGCACCGTGAACCCGGACCGCTTCCAGGAGGAGATCCGTGTTGAGGCGACGTACCTCAGCGGGCGCCCGACCTGGTCCTGACCCACACATAGTTACCCAAGAGAGGCCCCGACCCATGTCCCATCCCGCAGGTCACCGAGAGCCGTACAGCTCCTACCAGAACGAGGTCTACCTCAACGGCCTCTCCGGCATTCTTCCGGAACACCCCATGGGCTTCGCCGAGTTGGAGGAACGTGCCCGGCACGCCATGCCTCCTGCCGTGTGGTCCTACGTGGCAGGGGGAGCCGGCGACGAGCACACGCAGCGTGCCAATAGCGCGGCCTTCGCGCGCTGGGGGCTTGTCCCGCGCATGCTCGTCGGCGCCGAACGGCGCGATCCGTCCACCGACCTCTTCGGCATGAGGCTGCCTTCCCCGCTATTCATGGCTCCCGTCGGCGTCCTGGGCATCTGTGCCCGCGACGGGCACGGCGACCTGGCGACCGCCCGCGCCGCCGCCCGCACCGGCGTGCCCATGATCTCGTCGACTCTCTCCGCCGACCGCCTGGAGAACGTCGCGGCCGAGTTCGGTGCCACACCGGGCTTCTTCCAGCTCTACACGCCCAGGGACAGGGCGCTTGCGGAGAGCCTCGTCCACCGGGCCGAGAAGGCCGGCTACGCCGGCATCGTCGTCACTCTCGACACCTGGATCGCAGGCTGACGCCCGCGGGATCTGTCCACCTCCAACTTCCCCCAACTGCGCGGACACTGCCTCGCGAACTACACCAGCGATCCCGCGTTCCGCGCGCTGCTGCCCCATGGACGACAGGACGACCCGAGGGAGACGGCCCTCACCTGGTCCCGGATCTTCGGCCACCCGCTCACCTGGGACGATCTGCCCTGGCTGCGCTCGCTCACCACGCTGCCCCTGATCCTGAAAGGTATCTGCCACCCCGACGACGTACGGCGCGCCAAGGACCTCGGCGTGGACGGCGTCTACTGCTCCAACCACGGCGGCCGCCAGGCCAACGGCGGGCTGCCCGCGCTCGACGCCCTGCCCGGCGTCGTCGAGGCTGCCGACGGGCTCCCCGTCCTGTTCGACTCCGGAGTGCGCTCGGGCGCCGACATCATCAAGGCCCTCGCTCTGGGCGCCACTGCCGTCGGCGTCGGCCGCCCCTACACCTACGGCTTGGCCCTCGGCGGAACGGACGGCGCCGTGCACGTCTTGCGCGCGCTGCTCGCGGAGGCGGACCTGATCACGGCCGTGGACGGCTATCCCACCGTCGCCGACCTCACTCCGACGGCCCTGCGGCGCGTGTGCTGCGGCACAGGGCAGCTGCTCGATTGCGGGGCCGACGGGGGTACTTCGAGCCACCACGTCCAGGCAGGTCGATCGCAGTGTCGGTGCGCCGCGTCATGAGCCCCAGAGCTCCCGGAGCAGGGACGCCGGGTTAGTGACCTGACCGGTCTCGGCGGGTAACTGGCAGGCCAGCGCTTGGGTCTCGGCGATCTGCACGGGGGTGAAGCGGGCCGGACGCCCTGAGCGTTTACCATCCCGACAGGGATGAGCAGTTCCGCTATATCAACGAGCAGGCCAAGGAGTTCCAGGCCGCGAGAGACCCGCTGGTGAGCGTCGACACGAAAAAGAAGGAGCCGGTCGGGAACTACAAGAACGCCGGACGTGAGTGGCATCGCGAGGGCGTTCCGGTCCAGGTCCGCACTCACGACTTCCCCGACGCCGATCTCGGCAAGGCGATCCCGTACGGAATCTATGACCTGACGGCGGAGTCTGGCTGGGTCATGCTGCAGGTGCTGCGTTCCAAGGGTTTCTTCACGCTCGCCGGCCGCGAGCACCGGAACCACCGTCCACCACACCGGAGTGCCTTCGCCACGTTCAAGGCCCACCAGTGTCAGCAATGCTCGTGATCAATACGTCTGGTAAGCACAGATGAACCTGCGATGACACACGCGCCCAGCGCGGAGCGTCTCGTCGCCCGCATCGCGAGCCGGCCGCGCACCCGGGTCCAGGCCAGTGCCTCCGCCTCCCCTCTCGCCTCGCCCTCACAACCGGGTCAGCCCAGCAGTGCGCTCAAAGAACCCTCGGTGGTGTGCTGTTCGCGGCGCATCGCGCTCCGGGCCAGATGTACCAGCTCTTCTGGCGTGAGGCCGGTGAGCGTGCGGTGAAAATGTGCGATGAGGTCGTTCGCGGCCACGGTCAGCGCTGCGTCGTCGTTGGGCCGGTCGGGCAGTCCGTCGCCGTCCAGCAGGAGTGCCTCAAGAACGGCGTACAAGTGGGCGGAGCCGGCCTCGCGGACCGTGAACGAGAGGTGAGCAGACGCGCTCCCCCCGGTGGCATCGGCCACATGCGCGAACCCCCTCGGTACGTAGAGGACTTCGCCCTGACGCAGAACCACGTCCAGCAGCGGATCCCCCGGGTCGCCGTCCACGCGCTCGGGCTGCCAGTTCCCGCCGGGCGGTCCCGGATACACACGCCACCGCATCGAGCCGTGTATCTGCACGGCCAGCACGTCGGCGTCGTCGCGGTGCACAGGACGGCCGTGCGTCCCTGGCGGGGTGAGAAAGAAGAACGCCTCCACCTGGCGTTGAAAACACTCCGCAAGCCCATTGGCCAGTTCCCGCACGCCTGCGTGCCACTGGTCGACGTACCGCAGAAGGAGCGTGGCTCCCTCCTTGCCGATCAGTCGGCGCACCGCCCCGGCATCCACGTAGCGGTTGTCGATCCCGCCCAGGACGACACGGGGGGAACAGTAACGCTCCTCCGGTACAGGACCGTCCTCCTGCACGAGCGTCGCGTAAGGGGTGGTGAGGAGACCTGCATCCAGGATCCTGTCCAGCTCGGCAACCGTCAGCATCTCCATCGGGGGTGTGCGGGGATGCAATACGGCGGGTGTGCGGCGCCACAGGGTGTGATGAAAAGCCTGCTCGTCATCCACAAATCGTGCAAGCGGGTCCATCGTTGCCTCTCCATGTTCCATGCCGTCGGCGTGATCAGACAGTCTGACGGTTGCTGTACGCACGCGGTCGTGCCCGGCCGATGACATCATCCGGGGTGACTGCGTCGAGCTGCGCGCTGAGATGGTCCAGGAGGTCGGCCGCGGTGCGCAGTAGAGTGTCATCGTCCAGCGGACGGCCCGGCAGAGCCAGGCCGTCGACGATCCCCGTCAGGAGAGCCGTGCGCAGATGCTCCGCACCGGCTTCCCTCACCACCACTGTCAGATGAGCCGACGAGGAGTCGCCCACGGCCGCGGCGGTGTACGCGAAACCTCTGGGCACGTACAACACTTCACCGGCCTCAAGCACCGTGTCCAGCAGTGGCGCTCCCGGATTCTCCTCGCGGACCGGCGCCCAGTCGCCGTCGGCCGGACCCGTGTACACCTGCCAGTGCTTGGCACCGCTGAGTTGGATCGCCAGCAGGTCCCCGTCGTCCCGATGCACCGGACCTCGGCGGCCGGGACGACTCAGGAAAAAGAACGCCTCGACAAGACGGCCAAGTCGCTCGGCAACGCCCCTCGTGAGTTCACGCACCGGGGGATGCCATTGGTCGACGTAACGGAACTGCAGGGTCGCCCGTTCCTCATCGATCAGTCGTCGGACCGCCGCCGCATCAACGTACCCCTGGGCAGGGCTCCCGGTGATGACGCGCGTCGGACAGAAACGCTCGTCGGCGATGCTCCCCTGCGCGGTGTACAGGCCGACATACGGAACGCGCAGCAGCCCCGCGTCGAGGAGCGCATCCACGTCCGAGAGTGCCAGCACCTCCAACGGCGGGTCCTGCGGCCGCAGAAGCACCGGTTCCTTCCGCCAATATGTACCCAGGAGCTGCTCCACGTTCGGTACGCACCGTTCCAGCCAGTCCATTGTTCCGTCCCTCTCTGAGCGGACCCGCCGGTGTGAGCACCGGCGGGTCCCGGACGCGCTTGCGCGCACTCGCGTGCGCGTCGGTCAGCCGATCACATGACGTCGGGGTAACAATCCCCGCACCCGGCCTCGATCTTCTGGTCCGAGGTCGGGGACGCGGCGGCATCCCCGACAGACGGCACGAAGAACGCCCCTCCGGCAACGGCGAGCGCCGCCACGCTCAGCGCGGCACGCTTGGAGATCTCCGCACGCTTCAACGGCTCTACGGCCTGGGAATACGACATGACCACTCCTTTTCCCCGGCAGCGGTTTCCGCCGCGCCCGGGTGTTCGCTCGGCCCCGGTTTCGAGGCCGAGACAGATCTTGCGTCGGCCCACGTACGGAGGAGAATCAGCACTGACGTATTCCATACGCCACTTACGGATCTCTGATGCGCCCTCTCCCTCTCCGACGGTGTCCTATGTTGTGAGTTCCCTCTCTGTCAGCCTTGGGTGAGACATCCCGTTCTGCGGGGTTGGCCTGAGAGGGCACGACAGGAGAACCGTCCCTTATGCCCAGCACAGAGCCTGTCGGGTCCGAGCCGGCGCCGAGGCCGAAGCGCCGCATTTTCACCTCGGAGTACAAGCTGCGGATCGGCGCCGAGTATGACGCCGCGCCCAGGAACGAGAAGGGTGCGGTCCTGCGCCGGGAACGGCTCTACCACTCGCATGTCAAGGAATGGCGGGCCGCCCGGGACGCCGGGGCCCTGGAAAACCTGGTCGACCGCCGGACCAGCCCGGCCCGTGCGAAGAAGTCCGCCGCGGAGGTGGAGAACGAAAAGCTGCGGCAGCAGGTGGAGCGGTTGCAGAGGGACCTGGCACGGAACAAGGCCGCACTCGAGGTGATGGGAAAAGCTTCCGCGCTCTTGGAAATGATCTGCGAGAGCGCGGACTGAAGCCTGCCGCGGACCCTGTCGTGGACGAGGCGTTCACCAGCGTCGAGGTTCAGCTGGGCATCACGGCCGCCTGCCGGCTGACCGGCCGCTCCCGCGCCACGCATTACCGTCGGCTCCGGCCGGCACCACCACGCAGAACACGTGCCCCGCAGATGCAACCATCGGCCCTGACGGCCGAAGAGCGGTCTGCGGTACTCGAGTTGATGAACGGTGACGAGTACGCCGAGCTGGCGCCCGCGCAGATCTGGGCCCGCGGGCTGGATGCCGGGCGCTATCACTGCTCCGTCTCGACGATGTACCGGATCCTGCGCGAGCAGGATCAGTCCGGTGAGCGCCGACGGCAGGCCACCCATCTGGCCAAGGCGGTGCCCGAGCTGGTCGCCACCGGGCCCTCGCAGGTGTTCACCTGGGACATCACCAAGGCTGCCGGGCCGGCCAAGGGCGTCTGGTATCACGCCTACGTGATCATCGACATCTTCAGCCGGTATATCGTCGGCCACACCGTCGAGCGAGCCGAATCAGCTGTGCGGGCCGAGGAGCTGATCCGCGGGAACATCGCCCGCAACGGCATGGTGCCCCAGACCGTGCACGCGGACCGCGGCACCTCGATGACGTCGAAGATGGTCTCCCAACTACTGATCGATCTGGGCGTGACGCGGTCGCGTCCACAGGTGTCGTGGGCTCGTCGTCGGTCTCGGTGCGTGAGGGGAGCGGAAGGGGTTCCCAGACGTAGTCGTCGGTGTATGCGTACGCGGCGTCGGTGAGCCAGCCGAGGTCGAGCCGGTGGTCGCGGGCCAGGGCGGGGGTGGCGGCGGCCGTCCAGTCGGCGTCGGTCCAGCGGTCGTCGGTGGCGTTGTCCGCGGTGCGCAGGGTGGAGCGGGTCAGGGCGTGCAGGTGGTACGGCCACAGCGCGTACGGGTTCTCGCGGACGAAGGGCCGCTCGGCAAGCCGGGCGGCCGCCGCCTGGTGGGGGAGGCCGGCTGTGGCGGTGGCCAGGCCAAGGTCGAAAGGCATCCAGCAGGGACACCGACCGCAGGATGTGGTGCTCGTCGGGGGTGAGGTCGGCCAGGGTGCGGGTGATCAGCGCGGGGAAGTCGGCGTTGAAGTCCGCCGGTGCGGGGGGTATGTCCGGACCGCCGCAGTTCCAGGAAGCGGAGCACGGCGAGATCGAGGTAGAGGGGCAGGCCGTGGGAGTGGTCGGTGATGACGGCCCGCAGTTCGGCGCTGATGGGGGCTGCCCGTCGCGGACCAGGCAGCGGGCGAGGTAGTCGTCGCAGTCCTGCGGGCTGAAGTCGCCGATGCGGACCTGCCGCCCGTTCCCGGGGGCGCGGGCCGGGAACCGCCTGCTGGGCCAGGCCGGGCCAGACGGTGGGGCCGGTGTAGTCGAGCTGGCCCTGCAGGGCGGGGTCGGCCCACTGGAGGCGGCTGCGGCCGGTGACGATGAAGAACGCGTTAGGCATCAGCCGTTCCAGGTCGCGGTGGGTCCGGTCGCCGGTGTCCTCGAAGGTGTCCAGCAGGACCACGGGCACCACGGCTTTCTCGGTCGGGATCCGGGTGAGCTCCCAGGCGAGCAGGTACGAGTAGCACGACTGGGCGTCGATGTCCGGCTCGGCGTCCAGGAGGTCCGCGAGCAGGGAGCAGCCGGCCAGGGCGCGTACGGTCTGGCGGCGTTCGCGCAGCGCGGTGGCCTGGGTGCCAGTGAGCTGGCCGACGGCGCCGCCGATGGACCGGGCAGCATGAGTGCCTGGGCGACGTTGCCGAGCGCGGACTGGACCTGCTGTGGCAGGGTCCTGGCCGCCCTCGCCGCTGATCTCCCCAGCCCGATCCTCGCCGACGTGACCGGGATGCACCGCCACACCGCACTCCGCTGGGTCGCCTACGCCCGACGCGACTGGGCCGAGTACCTCGCCGCCCGAGCCGAGGACGAGGCCAACAAGCGGGAGAAGAAGGGGTGATGGCGCATGCGTCACGCTGCTCTGTCGAGGAGGTCAGCGATCGCCTGGAACACGGCGTCCTGGCGCTCCTCGTGGAGCCAACCGTGGCCGGCATTCTCCAGGACCCGGTGCTCGCCGCGCAGGACCGAGGAGGCCAATTGCGTGTGCAGCGTGGTCTTGGCGTCGTTGATCTCGCGCAGCACTCCTTCCGGCCACAGATGCGCCTGCGCCGCGTCGTACCCCAGGGCGGTGAGCACGATCAGCGGCACATCGGGCAGGTCCGATGCGTGCCGGAGCTCACCGGAGACCACGTCGTAGAGGTTCCGGTCCTCGTGCAGGCCGGCCTTCCACGCCGCCGTGACGTGGTGCTCGATGAGCGGTCGGCGGACAGCGACGGGCCACTTCGCAAAGAGTGGTGCGGCCTGGTCCCGGGCCTGCTGCAGCTGTTCCTGAGTCAGCTCCGGAATCTCGTGAGCGTGCAGCTGCGCCAGCTTCTCTCGCGCTTGCCGGGGTGCGCGGTCGTGGAGGTCCTCGTGGAAGGGGTCCATGAGGAGCAGCCCGGCCGTCTCGTCGGGGAATCGCTGCGCGAAGTGGCGTGCGTAGGCTCCGCCCAGGGAGTGGCCCACCAGCAGGTACGGGGCAGGTACGCCGGCGGCGCACAGCAGGTCGCGGAGTTCACCGGTGACTTCTGCGGCGGTGCGGGGCAGTTTGGCCCCTTGGCTCCAGCCGGTGCCGGCGCGGTCGTAGAGCACGCTGGTAGTCAGCTCCGCCGCCCGGTCGTGGATGTTCAGGTAGTCGAGGCCGACCTGCCCGGCCCCCGGCAGGAACACCACGGCCGGGCCTCCGGTACCGGTGCGGTGCAGCATCAGCCGCCGTACCCCGACTTCGTACAGGTGCCCCAGCGGAGGCTCGGCCAGGGCGGCTTGAGGGCCGGGAGTGGGTGACGAGTGCGACATGGTCGGTGACCTCATTCTCAGTAGTCTCAATTTTGAGAAAGGTATTGAGGATGAGAATATACATCCATGGACACGGTTGAGCTCCTTCTGCACCCGGTACGGATGCGCATCGTGCACGCCATGCACGACGGGCGGACACGCACGACCACCGAGCTCTGCGCCCTGCTGCCCGACGTCTCAAAGGCCACCGTCTACCGGCATGTCGGCCTCCTGGCCGACGGTGGACTGTTGGCCGTGGAGGGCGAACAGCGGGTGCGCGGCTCCGTCGAGCGCCGCTACCAGCTGCATCGCGACCGGGCCGTGATCGACGCCGGAACGGCCGCGTCGCTGTCGCCGGAGGACTACCAGCGGGGCTTCGCCGTGGCCATGGCCACCTTGCTGGCCGAGTTCAACGCCTACCTCGACCGGGACGGGGCCGACCCGGTCGCCGACTTGGTGGGTTTCCGCCAGCACGCACTCTGGCTCAGCCGGGATGAACTCACCGAGATGATCGGCGAGATGCGCGAGGTGATCACGGCCCGCATGACCCATGGCCCCTCACCGGAACGCACCCGCCACCTGCTCAGCCCGATCCTGTTCCCCGCCGAGACGCAGCTCCCGCGTAACGACTGACTGACCAGCAAGACAAGGCTCCGAACTCTCGGCTCTGCCGCAGCCCCTCGTTGAAGCCTGGAGCAAGTGGGGAGGCGAGCATGCTTGAGGGTTCATTCTCGATCTCGAAGATCCTCATCAGGGGAATAGTAGGGCTTTGTTAGGTACCCCAAGTGATCCTCGTTGGATAGATTGTGATCTTCTTTCAGTTGTGACTCCTGAGGAGATGGAAGAGGTCCGTCCGCGTCTGGAGGCGTTCGCGGCCGAGATGCTGGGCTCGTTGGCGCGTCGGGACCAGCGGGCCAAGGGTGAGTTGTACCTGCGCGGGCTGATGCTGGACGGCAAGCGCAAGTCGATGCAGCCGATGGCCGAGCGCCTGGGCGTGGACCACCAGCAGCTCCAGCAGTTCGTGTCCTCCTCCACCTGGGACTACGCCAAGGTCCGTGAGCGGCTGGCCCGTTGGGCCGCGGCGCACATCTCGCCCGAGGCGTACGCGATTGACGATGTCGGCTTCCCCAAGGACGGCTACGACTCGCCAGGGGTGGCGCGGATGTACTGCGGCGCGCTGGGCAAGCGGGGCAACTGCCAGATCGGGGTCAGTGTGAACCTGGTCAGCGACCGCGCCTCCTCGGCCGTCGACTGGCGTCTGTTCCTGCCCGAGGGCTGGGACGACACCAAACATACCGAGGACGCGCTGCTGGCTTCGGCGATCCGCCGGCGCCGCGCCAAGGCCGGCATCCCCGAGACTGCTCGCCACCGGGAGAAGTGGCGCCTGGCCCTGGACATGCTCGACGAGGTTCGCGGGGACTGGGAGTTGCCGGGCCTGCCGGTCGTCGCCGATGCCGGATACGGCGACGCCACGGGCTTTCGAGAGGGTCTGACCGAACGAGGCCTGACCTACGCGGTCGCGGTCAAGGCCACCACGACCGCGCACCCGGGCGACGCCACGCCCGAGCGTCCGCCGTACTCCGGGCAGGGCCGCCCTCCCGTGTCCGCCTACCCCCAGCCGCACACCACCCTGCGCGTGCTGGCCCTGGCCGCCGGGCAAGCGGCCACCCGCACCGTTACCTGGCGTCAGGGCAGCAAGGCCACCAAGCACAACCCACGGGCCGAGATGCGCTCGCAATTCCTGGCCCTACGGGTCCGCCCGGCCAACCGGTCCATCCGCCGCGCCGCCGACGGCTCCCTGCCCGAATGCTGGCTGCTCGTCGAGTGGCCTCCCGACTCTGCCGAGCCCACCGACTACTGGCTCTCGACGCTGCCCGCCGACATCCCACTGCGCGAGCTGGTGCGAATCGCCAAGATCCGCTGGAGAGTTGAACACGACTACCGCGAGCTCAAGGACGGCCTCGGCCTGGACCACTTCGAGGGCCGCAACTACCTCGGCTGGCACCGCCACGTCACCCTCGCCTCCCTCGCCCAGGCCTTCTGCACCCTGCTCAGACTCGACCCAAAAGCCCCTGCGCCGGCCTGACCCTCTACGCGGTCCTCCGCGAACTCCAGGCCCTCCTGGCCACCTGGACCGGCGCCTGCTCGATATGCGGCCAACCCGCACCAACCCCCGAACCCCACCACAGGACCTAACAAAGCCCTAATAGTGCACGGTCGGAATAACCCCCTCCCGCCAGTAGTCATGGGCCTGAACACAGGATGCTGTCCAGATCTGCCGTCCGGGCGCCATGTGATCCACGGGCGGGTCTTCAAGGGGGCCAGCGACCAGGACGGGAACCACAACTCCGCCGGCAACCTGCTGGAAGTCCCCTGGGTGGCGATCGAGCCGGTCGTCTCCGCCGTCCGCGTCCTAGGAGCGTGGGTCAGTAAGCGGTACTCATGGGTTTCGTGATCGCTCGTGCGGGATGATCTCGGTATGCGTGGTGAGGAGAGCCTGTTCGAGTCCGAGTCGGTCGAGACGAAGTTCTTCGCTGTCTTCGCGGGGTCAGCATCTCGCGCAGGTCGCTACGGCTCTTCTCATAAGCTGATCCACGCCCATGTCCTGGACAGGAAGCGTGAGATGACAGACGACGTAAGAGCCATCGCACAGCGCATGTATGAGGCATTCAATGCCCGTGACCTCACCGCGGCGAAGACGATCTTCTCCGGCGACTTCGTGAGCCACCCGTTGGGCACCGTTGGCGTCGACAGCGTTGTGAAGGCGTGGAGCGGGCTCCACGCCATGTTCCCGGACATTCAGGTCATCGTCGAGGACATGCTCGTGGATGCAGACAAAGCCGCAGTCCGTACGAGCCTGCACGGCATCCCGGCGGGAGTTGAGGAACAGGCTCTCCCCTCGATGATGGAGATCTTCCGGGTACAGGACGGCCGCATCGCCGAGCTGTGGGGCCTATCTTCACTCAGCCGCCCCGGGCGCTGAACTCAGCGTTCAGCCTCCACCCTCGGTTCACGCGTTGAGCAGAGAACCGGGTTTTCGCTGTTCGGCGGACAGCAGAGCGGCCGTGGGTGATCAGGTGCGGGATGATCTCGGCATGCGTAGTGGGGAGGGTCTGTTCGAGGTCGAGCCGGTCGGGCCGAAGCAGCCGCAGGGCCGTCCGGCGGCGGTGGACAAGCGTTTTAGGGCGTTCGACCCGCACCAGGTCCTGCTGCTGCCCCCGTCGCTGGACGACTGGCTGCCCCAGGACCATCTCGCCCGGTTCGGTCGGAGCCTCCACGGTCTGGGAGATCTTGACTGTTGCCGGAGTAGGCCCTGCTCCCCGTAGAGGTGGGCCGACGTGGCGAGAGTTCCTGATGGTGCAGGCCGACGGCGTCATCGCCTGCGACTTCCTGCACATCGACCTGGTCGATCTTCG
Organism: Streptomyces sp. NBC_01224; assembly: GCF_036002945.1. NCBI lineage: Bacteria > Bacillati > Actinomycetota > Actinomycetes > Kitasatosporales > Streptomycetaceae > Streptomyces > Streptomyces sp. NBC_01224. Next base: position 8,995,271 of record NZ_CP108529.1, read on the forward strand.
CCGGGTCTACGCGCTGGTCTTCCTCGAGCACGGCACGCGCCGCCTGCACATCGCTGGTGTGACCGCGCATCCGACCGCGCAGTGGACGGTCCAGCAAGCCCGCAGCCTCGCCTTCGACCTGGGCCTGCGCTTGGAGTCGCTGCGCTTCTTGGTCTGCGACCGGGACCGCAAGTACACCGAGTCCTTCGACGCGGTCTTCGCGTCCGAAGGCATCGAGACCCTGAAGACGGCGCCGCGGGCCCCACGGATGAACGCGCACTGCGAAAGGGGCATCGGGACACTCCGGCGCGAGGCCCTTGACCACCTGCTGATCCTGAACGAAGCCCACGCTCGACGCGTGCTCGACGTCTACGCCTTCCACTGCAACGGCCATCGCCCCCACCAGGCCCGGGGACAACTTCCTCCCCTGGCCCAGGAGCACCCTGCGCCCTCGACCGACTTGACCGCGCACCGACTCCTCCGCACCCGAGTACTGGGCGGCGTCATCAACGAGTACAGATACGCGGCTTGACCAGCAGCGATGAGTTTCTGAACGGCACAGGGTGCTCACCGAACGGCTGCGGCTGCTGATGCGGGAGGACGCCCCACCCGCAAAGCTCGGCCCGTCCGAACGCACGCATGCGGTCAGCCGGATCACCTTGCGTCGGCTGCTGCTTGCAGGGCTGGACGGCATCGTCCACTTTGACAAGGAGTTCACCGGCTACAAGCAGAACGCGAACGGCACGGTCACCGCCTTCTTCACCGACGGCACCACGGCCACCGGCGACCTGCTGGTCGGCGCGGACGGCGCCCGCTCACGCGTGCGACGGCAGCTCCTGCCACACGCCAAGCAGCACCACGCCCTCGGCGTCGGGATCGGCGGCAAGCTCCCACTCGGCCACGAGACGGCCTGGCTGCCCCAGGAGATGACCAGCACCAAGAACATGTTCCTGCCCAAGCGTGACTTCCTGTTCACCGCCGTGTTCCGGCGCCGGGAGGGCAGCGCCACCGTCGTCGAGCGAATCGGCGCCCCGCTGCGGGCCGTCGGCCTGGACCCGGAACTCGTCATCCAGGACACCAAGGATGACGACTACATCATGTGGGCCTACGTCGCCCACCCGCACGCCCTGCCCGCCGACGTGACCGGCCAGCGCGGGCAGCAGTTGCGCGATCTGGTCGCCTCCCGCCTGGCCGGCTGGCATCCCGACCTGCGCGAACTCATTGCCCAGACGCCCCCGGACACCATCGAGCAGTTCGACTTCGCAGCCGCAGCGCGGGTGAAACCCTGGCCCACCACGAACGTGACCCTGCTGGGCGACGCCATCCATCCCATGCCACCGGTCGGCGGGCTCGGCGGCAACGCCGCACTGTACGACGCCAACGCACTGCGCCGCGCACTGGTCGCGGTCAGCCGCAGTGAGCAGGAACTGCTTCCCGCTCTCGCCGCCTACGAGCGCGCGATGCTGAAGAACGGCTTCGCCGCGGTACAGGCAGCGACGCTGTACCTACGCCTGGCCACCCTGCGCAGCCGTACGATCCGAGCGGCCGCACGGACGCTCTTCCGGCTGTGTGGTGCCGTACCTCCTCTGCGCCGCGCCGTCTTCGCGGACTGACAAGCAGCGGCCCGATGCACCGACCACCGGTTCACGAGCCTGGGCAACGAGTTGGAGGACGAGGCTGTCCAAGGGCGGTGGGAGCTCACCCAGGCCAAAGCCTCCCCGGCACTCGCTCTGGACCCCGACGTCCTGGACGGCGACCCCTACGCCCTGTGCACCCCAGCCGACGTCGTCGACCTCCACACCGGCCACCTCCACAAGCCCGACCCCGAAGCCGAGCCGTATGCGCTCGGCTTCGTCGGCGTACTGGCGCAGCTGGGGATCGGCTCGCCGACGTCGGGGCCGACGGAGATGCGGTCCAGGGCGTGGCGTTGCATTTCTTCGCGGGCGACCTGCCGGGCGAGGACGTCGCGGTACGGGGCGACGGCGGCGAGGACCAGGCGCTCAGCGCCCCTCAGCGGGCGGGCGTCGCCGGTCCCGCCGCAGTGCGCGCACCGTCCCGAGCGGGCTGTCCCGGGCGTTCCGATCCTGTGGGCGGCGCCCACAGGAGGCGGGTCGGTCCACGCAGATGGTCATCGTGCCCGGGCAGGTCCTGGCGCTTGCCCGCTCGAGTCCTCGGGACGGCCGGCCCAGGCCGCGGCGGGTAGGCCGTGCCCGCCGGCATTGGTCACCGTCCGGCCTGGACGAACCCTGCTGTGCGCGGTCACGTGCGCCGGACAGCCACCGTTCACGTGGCCCTCCTTGGAACCTACGACAGGCCACATGTCAAGCAGCGACTTGCCGACACTTCCCGGCACCCCACCGCCATAGCGGGTGAGTAGACGTCAGAAGATCACCTGCAAGGGCTAACGGTCTTTCAACCTCCCTAATTCAAAGTAAATTTGACGGTCACTCAGCTCTCTTCGGAGCGGCGTAAAGGGGTTCTGCGTACCCGATCAGCCCCACGAAACCGGGGGTCCTGATTTGCTCGATATGACAGCAATAGGGGGTGTTAGTACGTTCAATCACGCACCGGCTGTCACAGCGGGACTGTCTCTGAGTCCGAGAAGGAGAACAAGCGACATGATCATGACCCGTTCCCACGCGATCGCCACGGCCGTCGCGGCCGCCGCGGCACTGACCGCGACCGGCATCACCTACGCCTCCGCCGTCCCCGCCCCCCAGGCCCAGGCCCAGGTGGCCCCGGTCGCCGTCCCCGCCCAGGCCCTCATGGGCGGGGAGGGCGGCAACACGGGCAAGGGCAACGAAGGCAACGAGCGCCGGGGCAACGAGCGCGAGGGCAACGAGCGCCAGGGCAAGCGCCATCACGAGGAGGGCAGGATCCACATCAACGAGCGCGAATACTCCGGCCGCCCCGACGGCTGCATCACCGTCGTCAGCGGCTTGGGCGCCAAGAGCTTCAACATCCGCAACGACAGCCGCAACGAGGTCGAGGTCTTCCGCGGAGCCGTGTGCGACAACGGCGCCCCCATCGCCACCGTCGGCCCGCACAGCTCCGCCGACGGCGTCTGCCCGGGCAAGGGCGAGGGCAAGGGCGAGGGCGAGGACGAGAACTGCGAGAACGGCGAGCACCACGAGAAGAAGCACCACGAGGAGATGAATGGCGGCGTGAAGGTCAAGAACGGAGTCATTGCCAGCTTCCGCGTCATCAAGCGCCACCACGACGAGAAGGGCGAGGGCGGCGACTTCGGCGACTTCGGCGATTACTAAAACCAGCAACCGCCTGATGCGCATGCTGCAGAACCCCGGCCCGCCGTAATCGGGCCGGGGCCCTCCGGCCAGGCGCACAACACAGAATCCCGGCCCGCCGTAATCGGGCCGGGATTCTCGTCTGGCCCCCGGCCGAAGAATATCCCTTCTCGGAACATCCAGCTCGGGACCGCGGAGGTGCGTGGAGGCGTCGACGAGGGCGGTGTACAGCCGTACGGGCATGGAACCGATCCACGCGCAGCACCTCATCGAGCCCGGGCTTGTCGTTCTCGACATCTCCGCAGCCGACGAAGCAACCGCCCAGGCGGTCATGACCGCACTCGAACAGCGGTGGGCCACATCAGGGATCGGGCCCGTACGGAAAGTGCCCGGTGAACCAGGAGTCGAAGCACGCATGTACGCGGACACCCGGCGGCTCCCTGCCGAGTAGACCGACCACCTTCACCAGGCGCCAAGCCGGAGCCCGGACCAGTCAGCCGCCGGGCGCGTGGCGGGTGAGGTGAGAGCGGGCACAGCTCCGCTCTCCTGCGCGCTCCATCACCGCCGAGCAGGAGGACAGTCTGTCTGCGCAGTGCTTCGTCGAGCTGGCCGCCGGTGACGGCATGCATGATGCGTCAGCTGGTCGAGTAGCCGAAGGCAGAGACGAGCGCCAGGTAGGCCGCGAGGCCGGCCGCATGAGCGGCGGTGTAGTCCCGGTACCCCGTCCGGCTGCGGTGGGCCGGCGGGACGATGCCGGCGTCCTCGTAGTTGCGGACCGCCTGCGTGGGCAGGCCATGGCGACGAGCCAGGTCCACGGGCCGCGTATGACCTCCGATTGAGGGTTCCGACACGGGTGAGCGGAGGATTCGTCGAAAAGTCTCCACCGAACGTTCAAGGATACGATTCAGGAACATGGCACAGAGCACGCACACCATGTCCGGAGACTTCGATCTGACGATGGACGAACTGCGCGTCGTGGCGCGTTACGTGGTTCGGCACGCAGAGGACGTCCTGTCGGTCTTTGAGCAGGCTGTTCCCGATGATCCGCGCCCCCGTGCGGCAATCGACGCGGCCTGGGCGTTCATCAACGGTGCCAACAGGACGAAATTGCAGCGCGTCACTTCCCTCGACGCTCATCGAGCCGCCCGGTCCGCGCCCTCCGAAGCCGCGCGACTGGCCGCGCGATCCGCCGGCGACGCCGCATCGGCCGCATACTTGCACCCCATCGCCCAGGTCAGCCAGGTCGGCCACATCCTGCGGGCCTGCGCGAGCGCTGCGCGCATCGGGGAGATGGAGGCGGGCGGTGATCCCGCGATCGGGGATGCCCTGCTGGAACGGTCGCGGCAGCGTGCGACGCCGGTGCTCATCGATGTGCTCTGCCGCTACCCACCCGCGACAGGCGGCAGCAGCCGTGTCGCCCGGCTGATGAGCACTCTGGATCATTCCCTGCGCCAGGCGGCTGACCGGCCGCCAGGGCACACCGCAGCGAGCGGCGCCGATGCGCGCAGGAGGGAGTGCACGTCATGATCCTCCCGAAGGTCCGCGACCCTCGCTTCGTGACGATCCGCCGTGGTGGGACTCTCACTGATGCGGATCACCGTCTCCTCGCTCTATGGGCTGCCTCGTGTGCAGAGCACGTCCTTGGCCTCTTCGAGTCGGCCCAGCCCGGGGACCCGCGACCGCGCCAGGCGATCGAGCATGCCCGGGCCTGGGTACGTGGCGAGGTCAAGATGATGCAGGCCCGCGCGGCGGGCGGCCATGCGATGGGGGCAGCCAGAGACCTGCGTGGGGCAGCACGGCATGCCGCGTACGCCGCCGGCCAGGCCGGGGCCGTCGCCCACGTCGCCGCGCACGAGCTCGGCGCGGCCGCCTACGCGATCAAGGCCGCACGTGCAGCAGCACCGGAAGACGAGAGCGAGACCGCAGGACGACTCGAGTGCCAATGGCAGCGCAATCAGCTCCCGGAGGCGATCCGCGAGCTCGTACTTGATGACCAGCGGCTGCGCAACGACATCTGCTGGTCGGTGTTCGACTGTTGAAACCGAACCGTGCACGGCCCCTCATGGTTGGCCCAATCGGTCAGAGTTCCCCGCCTTGATGCCGGCGCTTGGACAGGGAGCCGGTGGCGCAGCCCACGTCCAGCACGCTGACCGGCGTGGCCGGCAGCCAGGAGGTCAGGCGGGTGGCCCATGCGGTGCGGGTGTGCTCGGCGGTCAGTCCGTGGTCGGGTTCGTCGTCAAAGGCGTCGGCGGCGGCGTGCCGGCCAGGAGCGCGTACGCCGACGGCTGGAGCGAGAGGGCTGGAGGCTCACCGGTGAGAACGTCTCCGACATGGGGTTCCGCTTCGAGTACCCGGACACCGACGACATCGTTGATGTGGACTGGTACGAGCCCACCAGGACGCTCGCCGTCAGTGTCTACGCCCCGTGCGGGAAGCTCCCGGCCGGCATCGACGAGTACGCATGGCCCGACTCCGAATGGAGCGCAGGGTGAGCGCTGCGCGGAGACGGACCGGCACGTCGCCCCCTGAGGGAACGGCTCGTGGAGCGGCGTCGGCCGCGGTCCGGTGGTACCAGGCCGCGGCGGGCGAGCGGGGTCAGCGGGCGGAGAAGGCCGGGTCGCTGGTGCTCGCGTGGCCGCTCTCCGCATGGGCGGCCACGCGGCGACCACGCGGCGCATGCTGGAGGCGAGCTTCGGATACATCGACCGTGTCAGCGAACGAGTCATCGAGGTCTACCAGCTCGAACGGGACCGCTGGCTGCTCAACCAGACCGCTGTACGCGCCGGACGCGTACGAGAGATCCTCGCCGAAAAGCAGGTGGACACCGACTGGGCGGAATCAGCCCTCGGCTACCGGCTGCGTCAACATCACATCGGGATGGTGTTCTGGCTGCCCGAGCGGCCCCATGGCGATGAAGGACTCTCCCGGCTCGACCGGCTCACCAACGAGATCGCCGAAGAACTCAAGTGTTGTACCAAGCCGCTGTTCGTCGCCCGGGACGAGATCCTGTCCTGGTCCTGGCTTCCCTTCGGCTCACACCCGCCCCGAACTCGTCGTCGACATCAACCGCATCCCGGAGCTGGACCCCGCCTCGGCCAGGCCCGCTCCTGCGTCCTGGTCCTCATGGGCGTGCGCACCGACGGCAGTAAGGAGCTGATCGCGCTCGCCGAGGGTCTGCGCGAGTCGACTGAGTCCTGGGCCGACCTTCTGCGGGACTGCCGCCGGCGCGGCATGCGCGATCCCGAGCTCGTCGTCGGCGACGGAGCCATGGGTCTGTGGCGGGCCCTGGCCGAGGTGTTTCCGCAGGCCAGACATCAAAGGTGCTGGGTTCACAAAGCCCGGAACGTGGTCAACGCCCTGCCGAAATCGGCCCAGCCCGGCGCGAAGAAGGCGCTGCAGGAGATCTACAACGCCGAGGACCGCGATCACGCCGAGAAGGCGGTGAAGGACTTCGGGCGCGCATACGGCGCGAAGTGGCCCAAGGCCGTCAAGAAGATCACCGACGACGTCGATGAACTCCTGGCGTTCTACGACTTCCCGGCCGAGCACTGGGTCCACCTGGGCACGACAAATCCGATCGAGTCGACCTTCAGCACGGTGAAGTCGACCTTCAGCACGGTAAAGCTGCGGACCAGGGTCACCCGCGGCGCCGGCAGCCCGGCCGCGGCCCTGGCGATGGTGTTCAAGCTCGCCGAGTCCGCCCAGGCCCGTTGGCGCGCGCAGCCGGTCGTCTGCCCACCCGGATGCCACACCCACGGCGGCCAGCTCGATGGCGCTTTCGAGGGAGCGGCCCTCGTCCCCCAGGAGCTCCAGGGCGTCCCACACGTCGACCGACACCGGCTCGAGTGCACCGTGGTCTGCCCAGTCTTCCAGGACGTGGCGGTAGCGGCCTGCCGAGTCCCGCGCGGCGTATGGGAGGGCCGGGTGTTCGGTCAGCCGCTCGATCTCAGCCTCGGTCAGGACGCCGGTGAGTTCAGCGGCTTCAACGGACAGGTCTTCGAGCGCCTGTGGTCCCTGGCCGGGAATGTCGACCCGCAGAGACCTGCAGACGGGCCCGCTCCAGGAGTGCCGCTTCCAGCGCGCCGACAGGGCGCGTCTTCGGCGGCACCGACTGCTTCCAGTCCTACCAGCGTGGGGTTGCTGAAGCGGCCGGTGGCGTGGAGTAGCAACTTCCCGTGATGGTGTACGTCGCGGTTCTTCTCGGTGAGAGTCCATACGGCGTCGGTGAGGGGATCGTCCTGGACGACGTCCGACGCGACATCGAACACCGATGCCTGGTCGACGGACGGGCCGAAGGCCGCGTCGAGCAGCGCCGTGTACTCCGTGACGTACGCGGAATCCACTGCGGGAAGCAGGTGGCCGACTGCCTGAGAGGCTTCGTTGAAGGCGAGGGCCTCAGGGGTGATCTCGTAGCGTGGGGCGTTGCTTCGGAGCACGGCAAGGGCGACTGCGGGGAGGCTGCCGAGCTGGGGCTCGATCCGCTCGGGGAGGCCGTGCCGGTCCAGTGCGCGGACGGAGCGTGGGAGCAGTGGCAGCCAGTCTGTGTTTGCCGGAGGCCAGGCGCCTGCCGCGACGGTCCAAAGGGGCAGCCGGACGACGAGCATGCGTTCCGGAGGGCCCAGGTGGGGAGCGAGGGCGACAAGGCGTTCCACCCAGCGGCGGTATCGGCGGCCTACTTCCTGGTCGGCCTGCCGGAGATTGGGCAGGGCGGCAGCGCCAGCTTCGGCACCGGCTGCCTCGGGGTCGTGCTCCGCTGCCACGGCCTCGGCGTCGTCCTCGTCGAAGGCGGCTTCGATGTCGTCGGTGAACCGCTCGTCCCAGGTGACGGGCAGCAGGTCTTGAAAGGGCGTGCCAGTGTCGGCGGGTAGGGGGAACCCCAGCGCGAAGCGCGTGAGCGGGTGCCCGACGCGCCCGGCGCACTCGTCCAGATAACGCTCCCAGCCGCCCTCGTCGCCGTCCAGCAGGACCGTCGCGACAGCACCGCCGGTGATGCTGCTCGCGGATACGCCTGCTGGGGCGGGGGCAGTCCCGTACGGAGGGTTTCCCGGTCGCCCAGGAACCGTTCGGCGAGCCGGGGGTCCGTGAACAGGCCGGGTGGCCGTGTCGTGGGGGCCTGGGACTGGGCCGGGGGCATTCGGCGCAGCGCACGGTTAGGGCCGACGACGAACACGATGTTGCCGAAGCTCGGCACGCCGTCGCTACCGACGACGACAAGGCGCACACAGCTGCCAGCATCCGCCGGAGCCGTCACAGCAACTCCGGATGAGCGGTGTCGGAGAGGGGCCGGGCCATGCTGATCTCCAGGCCGTCCGATACGCGTAAGGCGCCGAGCAACAGCGGTCCACTGCCGTCGGTGGGGCGGGGGAGGGGCGCGACCGTGCGCCGCCGGGCAGCGGGCTCCTCGGTGCCGACAGGAAGGATGGTGGAGGTGATGGGGGTCATGACGCCGGGTTCGCAGTTGCTGCCCTCGCCCTGGGAAAGCAGCAGGGCTGCGGCGGAAAGGTTTGGGCTGCCGGTCAGGGCCCACCGTTGCCCGCCAGAGGCCAACTCGACGAGTTTCCCGTGGCGGTACCGCTGGCCGTTGTCACTGATGACGCGTCCGTCGTACTCCTTCACCAGGGCGGCGACCGACGGGCGGTCGAGATTGCTGAGTCCGGGCTGGTAGGCGAGGGTGAACCAGCTCGGACGGAAGCGTTCGAGCAGCTGCCGCAGTGCCATGGAAGGGTTTCCGGACGGCGCCGGACGGGGGCGAATGAGACCAGAGCTGAGACCACCGCGCACGGAGCGGTCGCCTGTCTGGCCATACAGGCGAGATGCTCGTGGGCCAACATGAAGTTCAAGATGCCTGTCTTACGAGAAGGGGCTGCGCGGCCCTCCTCCTGTTGGCATGGTGGTCCCCGTGTCTCGTCGAAATGCAGCCCAAGATCACGCAGTCATCACCAACGCCATGACGCTTGCGTTCGGCCATCAGTTGGCCGCCACCTGGTTGGAGCTGCACCCGGAGGCAAGTGCTGCCCAATTGGTTGAGTTTCTGGAGCAGCAGTGGCTCAGGGCTCGGGCGGTTGCTGCCGAGGTGTACGTGGCGAGGGAGGGGACGAGCAAGGAGGAGGCGATGGCCCTCCTTGAACGGGAGAGCCGGAGTTGCCGGGATCTGATGCAGAGCGAGCTGTCCACCGGCGAGCTCAGCCTGCCCAGTCCCTGAGCAGCCCGACCTGGGGACGCACCGTCGGGGTGGTACCGGCTCTCCACGTCGACGGCAGAGTTGTGGCGTGCGTACTGCGACGGCATCGCAGCCTTGGTGTCGTGCCCGGCCGAGGTCCTCGACGGCTTGGACGAGCTGCGTGCGGGCGGCTGGCGAGTAGGGGTGGCGGCCAACGCGCGGTGGACATCCAGCGTGCCAAGCTGCGGGCCACCGGTATCTCCGAGCGCGTGGATGGAGTATTCGTCTCCGAGGAGGCCGACGCGCGCAAACCGCAGGCCCGGCACTTCGCTCTTGTAGCGGCCAGCTGCGGCACCGTGCTGGGCGATGGCGGCTGGATGGTCGGTGCGGCAACCCGGTCAACGACATCGGCGGGTGGACGCTCAGCGGGGCTGCACACCATCTGGATCAGCAACGGCGGCTCCTGGCCATCGGACGATCCTGGGCCGGACCACGTGGTACCGCATGCACCGCGCCGCTGTCGACCTGTTGCTTCTGCACTCCGCCGACCCCGTGAGGACCACGACATGACGGACACCATCGGGCTGCTGCACCCCGGCAGCATGGGATCCTCCTTCGGCGCCCAGCTGCGCGCCCGCGGCCACATCGTGCTGTGGTGCCCCGACGGACGCAGCGATACATCCCGCAGCCGGGCCGAGCGCGTGGGCCTCGAACCCGAGGCACTGCCTGAGCTCGTCTCGCGATCCGACGTGCTGCTCTCCCTGTGTCCTCCTGCCGCCGCGGGGAAGAATGCCGCCCGGGTAGCCGAGCTCGTCATGGCCGGCGCGGGCACGATCTACATCGAAGCGAACGCCGTCTCGCCATCGCGCTGCAGCGCATTGCCGACCGCCTGGGCCCGATGCCGGTCATCGATTCCGGACTGGCAACGTCCTGGTGATCGTCTCCGGTGCACCGGGGCTCGTGGACGCCAACCTGGAGAAGGCGCTCGATAAGGCTCAGGCAGCCTTCTGATCACCCTGCCCCTTCGGCTCCCTAAAATCGCGCCCCAGCCAGCTGAGGGCATCCCACGCTTTGAGACGCCATCCGCTTTCCGAACGTGATCGGTTGGTTCGAGGCGGGTGGGCATGAACTCCGGTCGGTGGAGGGAGAGATGGGCGTGATTCGTCTGCTCGTCTCGTTCGTGGAGGTGGCTGGTGCCGTCGGTGCTCGGTTTGTTGGAGGCCCGGGAGAAGAGGGTCCGGGAAGAGATCGCGCAGTTGCGAGAGGAGGCCGAGCGGGCGCAGGCCGCGCTCGGCGACGCAGAACGCGCGCTTCAGCGGCTGGTGGATGCTCGTGTAACGGTGGCCGAGGTGCTGGCCGGGCCGCATTCCGCGGTCGCGGAGCCGACGCAGAGCGCGGTGGCGCGGTCACTGGTGCCGCAGCGGGCCGAGGGCATGGCGGTGTCGGTCCTCACGGCGGACTACCAGCGGATTTTGTCGTTGCTGGAGTCGGAAGCGGGCCGGGAGGGCATGCGCTGCCAGCAGCTGGCCGTAGCCCTGGGGATGGAGGCGGTCCCGGCGAAGGTCGAGGGGCTGCGGTCGAAGGCGAAACGTTGCCGCGTCGGAGGGTGTCCAGTTGGAGCGCCCGCAGGCCGCGAGGGACGAGCGGGCGAGGACGAACGAGCTGGACACCGACGTGCGGCGACCGATGATGGTCTGCCGGGGACGTCATGAACGTGCTTTTGGTGACAGCGGGTTGGTGTTCCCCTGGGGCGTGGTCGATGCGTGTCGTCACAGATCCGGGAGCGTTGCACGCGTGTGCCCGATCAGTGCTCGGGCTGCCGGGCTGATGGGCCCTTGTGATCTCCAGGCCAGCGTCAGGCGTACCTGCGGAGCTCGCATGAGGGGAACCACTCGCAGCTGGGGGGAGCGCAGGGCGAAAGTGGTTTCGGGCAGTACGGCGATGCCCAAGCCGTGGGCGGCAAACCGGGCCACCATGTGCGGGTCCCCGGCCTCGAAGGCGATACGCGGGCGGAATCCGGCCTTCTGGCACGCCTGCTCGAGGCACGCCCGCACACCGGTTTCCTTCGGCAGGCAAACCAGGGGCCGCTCACGTAGCAGCTCCAAGGGGACGGGTTGTGGCCCGGCGAGCACATCGGACACGGGGATTCCGAGGGCCAGTGCCTCATGGGCGATGACCTGGGTGGCGGTGCCTGTGAGCAGCGGGGCCTCGCCGATGATGGCCAAGTCCAGGTGTCCGGCGCGGAGGGCCTGAGCCAGCTGGCCAGACGGTCCTTCCGACAGGAACAGGGTCACCCCCGGGTATTGATGATGGAAGTCGGCGAACACCGCAGGCAGGTCGATGGGGGCGATGGAGGCGACCGTGCCCACGCGCACCTGTCCGCGCACCAGCCCGGCGAGTTCATCGACGGCGGCGCGGGCGCAGTCCACGGCGGCCAGGGCGGCGCGCGCGTGAGGCAGCAGAGCGGCGCCGGCCGCGGTGGTCCGCACCATGTGTCCTTGGCGGTCGAGCAGTTCCTCGCCCAGCTCTCGTTCCAGGTGCCGGATCTGGGCGCTGACGTTGGGCTGGGTGACGCCCAGCCGGATGGCGGCATGGGTGAAGCTCTCCTCCTCCACCACTGCCACCAAGTACCGCAATTGGCGAAGCTCCATAAGTGAAAACTATAAAGCACATGATCGGTAGTTCTTTTACACATGCGGCTCGCGGGAGGCAGGCTGACCTGGAACCCAAGCCGAACCCCTCTGAAAGGACGGCACATTGGCCTTCCACGACCATCCCGAGTCCAGTGACGACCCGGTTGACCACTTCGTCGTCGCCCTGATCCCCGATACGACCCCCAGTTCCCCAACAGGCTGGACGGCGAGGAGGGACGGCTTGCATGAGCTCGCGCACCGCTGCGGCTGACCGCGAGCGCGTGCCCACCCCGCGGGTGGCAGCGGGTGCGGGGGCGCTCACAGGCATCGTGCTCATCGGGGCCAACCTGCGGGCCGCGCTGACCGGCGTCGGCTCCCTGCTGCCCGGCATCGAGCACTCGACGGGGCTGTCGGGGGCCTGGGGCGGGCTGCTGGGCGCGTTGCCGCTGCTGACCTTCGCGGCCACCTCGCCGCTGGTCGGCCGGATCTCCCACCGCTACGGAACGCCTCGAGTCCTGGGCGGCTCTCTGCTGCTGCTGATAGTCGGGCTGCTGGTTCGCTCGCTGCCTGGGGCGGTGTTCCTGTTCGGCGGCACGGTTATCGTCTCCGCCGCCATCGCCGGCGGCAATGTCCTGTTGCCCGCAGTGGTCAAGGGTGCCGTTCCCCCCGCGCGCGTCGGCCAGGTGACCGGCCTGTACGTCACGGCGATGGGCCTGGTCGCCGCGGTGTCGTCGGGGGTGTCGGTGCCACTGGCCGAAGCCCTGCCCGGAGGCTGGCACACCGCGCTGGGCTGTTGGGCCCTTCTTGCCGCGGCGGCCCTGCTCGTGTGGCTGCCGCAGCAAGGACGGCTGAACACGATGTCCTCCAGCGCGCGAGCACGGGCCCGTAGTCCGTGGCGATCCTGGCTGGCCTGGCAGGTCAGCGTGTTCATGGGACTACAGTCCCTGTGCTTCTACTCCACCATCGCCTGGCTGCCCAGCATCGTGCACGACCACGGGACCGGCGAAAGCGCCGCAGGCTGGCTGCTGTTCGTCTTCCAGCTCGCGGGGCTGCTCTCCAGCAGCGCACTTCCCGTCCTCACCCGCCGATGGACCAACCAACGCAGTCTCGCAGCGGCGGCATCGACACTGTGTGCTCTCGGCTTCGCACTGCTGGCGGCCGACCCCGGCCTGGTCCTCGTCGCCGGCGTGTTGCTCGGCCTGGGCGGCGGCGCCTGCCTGGTCCTTGCTTTGACCTTCCAAGGCCAACGGGCGGCCGACGAGCCCCAGGCCGCAGCCCTGGCCGCCATGGCCCAGTCGATCGGCTACCTGGTGGCCGCCGCCGGTCCGCTGCTGCTCGGCGTCCTCCACGATCTGACCGGCACCTGGACGACCCCGCTCCTGGTCCTGGTGGCCCTGGCTCTCCTCCAGGCGGCCGTCGGCACCGGTGCCGGCCGAGACCTGACCATCCTCCCCACAGGAAAGGAACAACCCTCATGACCACGTTCTTCAGCTATCTCGACACCCCGACGGCCTCGCCCCTGTCCATCGCCGAGTTGATGCCCGGAACCCACAACCTCATGGAGTACGCGGCGGTCAAGCCGGGCGAGCAGGTACTCGTCCTGACGGAGCACGGCGTCGATCCCGTGGTAATCCAGGCCATCGAGGCCGCGGCTGCCTACCGCCTGGCCGACGTGCACATCCTGTCCGTGCCGGCCTTCAGCGCGGGTGGCCACGACCGGCAGCCGACCTCGCCGCTCCTGCCCGCCGCCCATGCCGCGGCCGACGTGGTGATCTCACTGACCTGGTGGGGAGAGGTGCACACGGCCGGACTGTTCTTCGATGAGATCGCCCGGCACAAGGCCAGGTTCGTTTCACTGCACCAGACCGCGACCGCCGCAGCCCTGGCCACCGGCGCCCGCTTCCCCCTCGACCTCTACTTCGCGATCGAGGCCAAAGCCACCGCCAAGCTCGCCGCAGCGTCCGAAATCCGCGTGACCACCGCTCTCGGCACCGACCTGACCTTCCGTGACTTCACGACCTCGGGACACCACGCCCCGCTCACCTCCGGCATGTGGCGCCCTTTTCCCTACGGCGGCGTCAACTTCTACCCCGATCGCACTGATGGGATCGCCGTCATCGAGGAATCCACAGCCACCGGCGTCCCCGCCCAGCGAACCACCGTCGAGCTGACCGCCAACCAGGTAACTGACATTCAAGGGGCGGCCGAGCTCAAGCAATACTCTCCCAACGGTTACTACATGCGGCACGCACTGATCGGCCTCAACCCCAAGGTGCGTCTGGCAGGCGGCACTCAGTTCGAACGCGAGAAGCACGCAGGCGCGTTCTACTTCGGCCTCGACGGTCTCACACCCGGCAGCACGGCCGATCGTCGTGGTCCCGGCCACGCACACTGCGACTGCCAGTTCGAGGCACCCACCATCGTCGTCGACGGCGAACTGCTCGTTGACGAGGGCCGTCTGCTCCTGCTCGACGCCCCCAACATCCGCGAACTCGCTGAAAGGCATGGCCCGGCCGACACACTCCTCGACCCCAACCCCCGCCTTGTCCTTCCGTCGCGCTACAGCCGCTGAATCCCAAGGATGAGGGTCGGCCCCAAGCCGGCCATCATCAGCCGGATCTTGCCCAGGTCGTGCACCGCACGCGGCTTACGTCAGTGCTGGAGAGCAGCTGACAGCGCCGTATCCAGGCCGCTTCTGCGGACCGTCTCCACCAGCAGAACCGAGCCGGCTTGTGAGACGACCCCGCGACCGTTGCCCTCGACACAGACACGCGGGTACGACCCGGTAGTGTTCACCTGAGAAGTGCTTCTTTCCACGCAGCTGACTGGACCCTAGACATGTCCAATCGTTGCAGGTCAGGAGCACTTTTCTCCTTTCTGATCACCCATCGGACAACAGTCGCCGTGAAGGCCCGAGGCTAGAGCTCGTTACACGATCTTGTAATCCTCGCTTACTGCGGCGTGCACGACAGCGGCTGTGGCTCTCCGCGCCGCATCGCTGACGTCGGGGGCCGCGACAGGGCGGGGTGTGGGCTGTTGTTCATCGAGGTTCTGTCCGACAAGTGGGATGTCGGCGAGCGCAACCCGGGACGATCGGATGGTGCGAGTTTGCCGGGAGGGGGTGAGGGCCGCGAGGCCTTGTGGGCTGTCAGGCCGTCCGGCGTGATCGCGAGCATGATGTCCAACCGAAAGGCCCATGCCGCGTAGACGGCCTGGCGCGCTTCGCGCCGAAAATCCGGTCCCGCCCGTCTGGAGCCCTTGGACCTATCGAATTCCCGGGTTGTCCGAGCGCACCTGCGCCGAGATCCAGCGCACGGAGGGTGAGCACGGTGACTCCTGGGCCGGGCTGTGGGACGGCTTGTGGGATGGGGCGGTGGAAGCCGCGCTCAGGCACTACCGGGCGTTCCTGCGACAGCCCGGCCGCTACCTGGACCTGTGCTTCCCAGCCTCTCCCCATCCGGAGTCCTCGCTTGTCGACGTGGCGAACGCCCGGGACATTCCGCAAGAAGCGTTGCGTTCGCTTCCACAGCCGTCCCGCGCTGAACTTGGGCGGGTGGTGGCGTGTCTGGACGCAGAGCTTCGCCGCCGGACCCTGCCCGACCCACACGCCTACCGGCGCCTGCGGTGGCATGGCGAATGGTGGCATCGACGACGACGGTGAATTCCGGTGGTGAGGGGCTGCAACCCGTCCTAAATTTCTCACACCGTCGGTACTTCTCACCGCGATGTCTCCGATCGACTCAGGGCGGGCATTGCCGGCTGGTCGGCTGGCCTGGAAGAAACTCTGCCCGTTCCCTTGCCGTGAGGTTCCGGCCGACTGCCTCACAAATCTTCTTGATCGCCTGCGTTTGGTCAGGCAGGTCTACGTCCCACAGCCGCACCGTGCCGTCCCTGCTCGCGGTGGCGAGGGTGCGGCCGTCCGGACTGAACGCCACCGACTCCACGTAGCGCCTGTGGCCGGTGAGGGCGGTGCGGATTTGGCCGATGGTCAAGTCCCACAGGCGTACGGTGCCGTCATGGCTGCCAGTGGCCAGGGTGCGACCGTCCGGGCTGAATGCCAGGGGCACGCCCCAGGCGTTGTAGCCGGCGAGCGTCGCGAGGGTGGTGCGGATACGGCCGGTGCCCACATCCCACAGGCGCACCGTGCCGCCGTTGCTACCCGTGGCGAGGGTGTGGCCGTCCGGACTGAACGCCACCGACACGCCAAGGCTTGTGCGGCCGGTAAGGATGGTGCGGGGGTGGCCGGTAGCTACATCCCACAGCTTGACCGTGCCGCTGGTGTCGCCAGTGGCGAGGCTGCTGCCGTCTGGGCTAAACGCTACCGAGGCTATGACGGTGTCGGCGGTGAAGGTGGTGCGGGTACGGCCGGTGGTCACATCCCACAGTTTCACCGTGCTGTAGGAGTCGTCCCCACCGGCCAGGGTGCGACTGTCCGGGCTGAATACCACTGGCACAGTTGAGCCGCTGAGGGCGGTGAGGGTGGTGCGGGTGCGGCCGGTGGCCACGTCCCAAAGCTGCACCTTTCCGTCGACGCGCATGTCCGCCAGGGTGCGGCCGTCCGGGCTGAACGCCACTGACGACACCCACTCGCGGTGGCCGGTGAGCGTGGTGCGGGTACGGTCGGTGGCTACGTCCCACAGCAGCACGTTCTTGTCGGCACCGCCGGTGGCCAGGGTGCGGCCGTCCGGGCTGAACGCCACCGTCCCGGCAGCTAGGCCGGTGAGGGTGGTGCGGCTGGTGGCCACATCCCACAAAGCTATGGTGCGGCCGCTGCGGGTGGCGAGGGTGCGGCCGTCCGGGCTGAACGCCACCGGCTGCGCACTCTGGTCGGTGAGAGTAACGAGGGATAGGCCGGTGGCCACGTCCCATAGCTGCAGCTTTTCGTTGGAGCCGCCAGTGGCCAGGGTACGACCGTCCGGGCTGAACGCTACCTCGATGCTATCGCCGATCAATCCGGTGAGGGTGGTGCGGGTACGGCCGGTGGCCACGTCCCACAACCGCACCGTGCGGAAGTCGCCAATGGCGAGGGTGCGGCCGTCTGGGCTGAACGCCACCGATTCTATGAAAGCCGCCTTGGTGCCGGTGCCGGTGCCGGTGCCGGTGATGGTGGTGCGGGTGCGGCCGGTGGCCACGTCCCACAACCGCACCTTCCCGTCCGTGCCCCCGGTGGCGAGGGTGCGGCTATCCGGGCTGAACGCCACCGACAGCACATTATCGGCATGGCCGACGAGGGGGGTACGGGAATGGCCGGTGCCCGCGTCCCACAGCTCTACGGTGCCGTCGTCGCCACGAGTGGCGATGGTACGGCCGTCCGGGCTAAACGCCATCGACGACACGAAGGCGTCAGAGACGTCGGTGTGATGGGTGAGGAACACTCGGGTGGTTGCGCCGGTGGCCGCATCCCGCAGCTCTACGGTGCCGTCAGCTCTGCCGGTGGCAAGGATGCGGCCGTCCGGACTGAACGCCACCGAGTACACGCCACCGTGTGGGTCGGTCTCGCTGGTGAAGGCGCGGCGGGCTCGGCCGGTGGCCACGTCCCACCGCTCTACGGTGCCGTCGGCGCTGCCGGTGGCCACGGTGTGGCCGTCCGGACTGAGTGCCAGACCGTTAACGTCGGTAATCTGTGCGGTGATACGGCGTTTGAGGGGGATGGCGGCGGCTGCGTAGAGGCTTTGGCTGGCTTCCCCTGTGTGGCTGGTGCGGTAGGCCTCGATAGCGAGCAGGGAAGCCAGGTCTGGATCAGCTCTGATGAGGGCGCTGGACTGGGCGGCGAACTGTCGGGACAGAGCCCGTTGTTGTGCCTCGACGGCGGTCTGGCGTTGCCAGAAGGCCAGCCCGGCGGCGATGAGGACGACGATGAGCGAGCCGACCAGGATGGTGTTGAGGCGTCTAGTGCGGCGGAGGGCTGCTTGCTGGTTGCGCCGACTGGCGTCGACGAACTCCGCGATATCGCTGGGCAGTCCGCGTTTCCGGGACCAGTCCACTCCTTCGGCGAGGTCGGTGCCATGCAGTAGGTCGTCAGGGTTGGGGTGTTGATTCCAACGGGTGCGTTGTCCCTCGGCGCGGTGGACCCAGGTGTGGAACTTGCGATCCAGGGCCACCCACTCACGTAGATCGCCCCAGTCCCTGATGAGGATGTCGTGGATGAGTTCGGCGACTCGACCGGCGGGGGGCGGCCCGGGGTCGCGCGCGTGAGTGGTGATGATCCGGTGGCCAGCGAGCGCAGCCAGTACTGCATCAGCAGTGTCGCCAGCGGCTGAATCCGCCTGGTGGGTTGTATCGGTGGCGAGGTCGCGCAGCGTGTCGAGGGGGACCTGTTGACGGGTAGCAGGGATTTGGCGAGCGGGGTCGGCCGGACGTACCAGGGCAGTGAGGATGCGGCGGGCGGTGTCCCGATGGCTTGAGGGCAGTTCATTGACGGCGGCGTTGCACCAACTGGTGAGGGCTCCGGTTATCTGACCGACGCGTTCGTAGGCGGCGTGAGTAAGAAGACCATCAGGACAGCGTTCAGGCTCACACAGTTGCTGCAGGGTCAGTTGCAGAGGCGTGAGCAGGGTGGCGGGCGCTGTTCCGGTGGCGGCCCGCGGATCGGCAGCCAGAACGTCGCGGATGATGCGCTCGGTCAGTCGTCCTTCGAGCCGTAGGCCGACGGCTCGGGCGGGTTCGGTGATGATGGCGTGCAGGTCTTGTCTGCTCAACGTGGCGGGTACGTTGAGCAGGCCGGGAGCGGCGGCCTCCAGCAGGTCTGGGGCTTGCGCGGCGAGGTGCGGATAGAAGTCATCCCGCATGATCAGGATGACCGTGGCTGCCACGGGGGCCTTGACTAGTGACGTCAACTGGTCGAGCACCGTCTTCGGGGTGTGGCTGGTCGATTCCGTTTCGTCCTGCTGTCGTGTCTGCGTGGGCTGAGAGCTGGCGAAGCGGGCGAGGAGCTCTTCGAATTGGTCGATGACGAGCAGGAGACGCTCGCAGGTCGGGTCGGCGGCCAAGCGGTTCTGCACCGCGGCGACGAGGCCGTTGGTCGTGGCGTCTGCCAGGCCCTGTCGTTCCAGCTCGGCCGCTAGGTCCTCTCCGGGGCGGGGAACCAGGATGGTTTGCCACCGATCGCTGCCCGGCAGCTCTGCGAGCTCAGGGAGTTCAGGCAGAAAGCCGGCCTGGATCAGTGAGGACTTGCCCGAGCCTGACGGGCCCAGGAGCAGCAGGATGCGGCGCTGCCCGGCCAGCGCAGCCACTACGGCGTTCTTGGCGGTGTCGCGGCCGTGGAACCAGGCCGCATGTTCGGCAGTGAGCGGCTCTAGGCCGAGGTACGGGCACACCTGGCGCACGGCCAGGTCAGGCCACGCCCGACGCAGGATCTGCGTGGGAGTCGCGTAGGCGATGTCCTGCCCCCGCAAGTGCCCGTCGGGTGTGGTGATGGCGTTGACCATGCCGATCACCAGGCCAGTGACGTCGTCGACGACCGGCCCACCGCTGAATCCTCGGGTCAGATCGTTGGCCGCGGTCAGCTGCAACAACAGTCCTTCACCGTCGTCATCAGCCGCTTCAGCATCGCCGAGCTCGCCGTCACCGCCTGTGGACAAGAGGTCGGCGGACACTGCGTAGCCGAAGTGTCCGGCGGGTGGCGCCTGGTTGGGAAACCCGAAGCAGCGCACCCGGTGCCCCTGACATCCGGCAGAGGACCCCACTTCCAAGGCATGCACCGCTGACGGGGTGTCCTGCAGTCGGATCACCGCGACATCATTGCCCTCTGGGGCCCGCCACGGCTCGGCCAGCACCTCTCCTTCGGCCTGCGGAGCCCCCGCCGCCTGGGGAAACCTGAGCCGCAGGACGTCGCCGGGCCCGTACCCGGCATCCCGCACCACATGCGCGCAGGTGAACACCACGCCTTCAGCCGTCAGGAAAGCTGCTCCGGCCACCGCACCTGCTACCGACAGCACCTGTGCGACCGCTGCCTGCATTTTGGCGCTGGGCTCATGGCTGGGACGTGAAGCAGCTATATCCGCGGACACCCCGCGAGTCCTCCTCGTTCCGCAGGGTCAGCGGGCCTCGTTGTTGGACTCGCGCTGCCAGGCCACAGTCACCTTCAGGTGACAACTCGCCTCACTTCGGGCAATCACCGCGCCCGCCTGAGTCGCGAGGTCCACCCCGAACTCGATCTCCACCGAATCCGGCCCCGCCTCCCTCAACTGCTGCACCGCCGTCCGAGCCATCTCCGTGACCGGGCGCAGGGCTGCCTGCACACTCAGTGGAAGCTCACGAATCGCATCGCCGACTCGACCGGCTGGCACCGGCCCTGTCCCCTCGGATACGTCCGGGGCTTCGACCAAGATCGAGCTGCCATCCTCCAACGCAAGACGCCCAAGACTCCGCACTAGGCCAACCCTCTCCCCGTTGAATCCCAATTGCCGCAAGGCTATCTGATCGCGCATCAGACATTTTGCGGTTCGGGTAAACCTGCGCGGATCTTCGTGTGACACATAGCCACACCACCCAAGTCGGTGAACTGCAGGTGACGCCCGGTCAGGGCGAAGGAGGGCTCGGGGTCGGCAGGACCGCGACGTTCTCGCCGGAGTGCCGCAGCCGTTCGAGGAAACGGGCGTGCCGTGCCTCCAGTTCGGCGTTGCGCAAGGTCAGGGCCTGGATCTGGTTGGCGTAGATGGCCAGGGTGTCCTTCAGCTCGCGGAACTCGGCAGCCTGCTCGCTGCGAAGCTCGCGCTCGTTCTTCTTCAGCCGGAATACCTCCGCCCGCAACTCCCTCCGGCTCCGGCCGACGGGTCTGCGGCGCTTCAAGGATGGGCCCTGACCCCGGATCTTGAGCACCGGAGAGACTTGGATCTTGATGGTCCAGGAGAACGGAGTCCCTGTGGGGATGAAGCACTACCCCGCCGAGTTCAAGGCGGACGCGGTCGCGTTGTACCGGTCCCGTCCAGGAGCGACGATCAAGTCGGTCGCCACCGACCTCGGAGTGAACACCGAGACGCTGCGGAACTGGATCCGGGCCGCTGACGGACGCCGGTCCGGCGCTCACTCCACACCTGCGGCGGCGCCGCGGCCTGACGGTGACGGGGTTCAGGCGGAGCTGGCCGCCGCGAGGAAGAGGATCCGCGAGCTGGAGGAGGAGCGCGACATCCTCCGCAAGGCGGCCCGGTATTTCGCGGGAGAGACGCGCTGGTGAACCGCTGCCAGTTCGTTGAGGATCACCAGCGCCGGTTCGACGTCAAGCGGCTCTGCGACATCTTGGGCATCGCCCGCTCGAGTTTCTATTACTGGCGCCGCACCGCCCCGGACCGCGCGGCCCGGCAGGCCGCCGATGACCGGCTCGCGGCCCGGATACGCAAGGTCCACCGCAACTCCGACGGCACCTACGGAGCCCCGAAAGTCACCGCCGAGCTCCGCGACGAGGGCGGTCAGACGGTCAATCACAAGCGTGTCGCCCGGATCATGCGGGCCATCGGCCTTGAGGGTGTGCGCCTGCGGCGTCGGCACCGCACCACCGTCCCGGACCCGGCCGCGGCGAAGGCGCCGGACCTGATCGGCCGGGACTTCACCGCCGAGGCCCCGAACACGAAGTACGTCGGCGACATCACCTACCTGAGCGTCGGCAGCGGGAGGTTCTGCTACCTCGCGACCGTCATCGATCTCTGTTCACGAGGTCTGGCCGGGTGGGCGATCGCCGACCACATGCGCACAGAGCTCGTCACCGGCGCCCTGGCGGCGGCCGAGCGGACGCGCGGCAGCCTCGCCGGAGCAGTGATGCACACCGATCACGGGGCCCAGTACACGAGCCGGGCCTTCGCCGACGCCTGCCGCCTCGCCGGCGTCCGCCAGAGCATGAGCGCAGTGGGCAGCAGCGCGGACAACGTCGCCGCGGAATCGTTCAACGCGACCTTCAAAAGGGAGACGTTGAAGGGGCGAAAGGGCTGGTCGAGCGAGCGTGATGCCCGCCTCGACGCCTTCCGACGGCTGTCCCGCTACAACACCCGACGCCAGCATTCCCGGCTCGGCCAGCGATCCCCGATCGCTTACGAGAACACCTTCCACTCAACATCAACTACCCTGACCCGAGCCGCATAGACGTGTTCAAGACCCGGGGTCAAGGCCCGATTGAAGCTTCCCCGTGATCTTGGACACGTCCGTGTTACGCCGCGAGGGTCTGGTCTTGTTGGTAGCGCAGGCGTGTCTCGTGGGGCGTGAGGTAGCCCCAGTTGATGTGTTTGCGTAGTCTGCGGCGGTTGTAAAAGGTCTCGATGAACGTGAAGATCTCGGCTCGGGCGGTGGCCCGGTCGGGCCAGAAGCGGGTGCCGATCTCCTCCTTGAGGACAGCCCAGGAGCACTCGGCCGCGGCATTGTCGTAGCAGATCCCGGTCCGGCCCATGCTCTGTCGACCGTTCAACTCTCTTATGTTTGCCCGTAGTTGAGTCGACGTGTATTCTGATCCGCGATCCGAATGGATCACGCAGTGGGGCTGCAGGCGACCGAGGTTCGCGGCCATGTCGAGTGCATCGACGACGAGTTCGGCCCGGTGGTGGTCGGCCATCGAGTAGCCGATGATCTCGCGGGTGGCGAGGTCGAGCCACGCGGCGAGGTAGAGCCAGCCCTCGGCGGTAGGGATGTAGGTGATATCTCCGACGATTTTCGTGCCGGGGCGGCCGGCATGAAAATCGCGGCCGACCAGGTCGGGGGCCGGGGCGGCCTTCGTGTCCTGTTTGGTCAGGCTGTGCCGTCCGGTGCGCCGGGTGTGGCCGGCGATCCCGTGCTTGCGCATGACCCGTTCGACGCGTTTGCGGTTGACCTGTCGGCCCTGGCGACGCAGTTCGGCCGTGACGCGGGGCACGCCGTAAGTGCCCCGCGAAGCGATGTGGACCACGGTGATCTCGTGGGCCAACTCCTCATCTGCCCGGCGTCTGGCCTCGCGGGTTTCGGCCCCGGCGGCCCAGGCGTAGTACGTGGAGCGGGCGGTCTTCATCACACGGCACAGCAGAACGATGGTGTAGTGCGCCTTCTCCGCGTGGATGAACCGGCATACCGCGCTCACCGATTGCTCTCCTTCGCGAAGAAAGCTGTCGCTTTTTTTAGGATCTCAATTGTTTTCGCCTGTTCCGCGGTGAGCTTCCGGAGCCGCTTCAACTCCTCGTCCCGGCCGTCCGCGTCCCGCTCGGCCACTGGTGCGGCCTCGGCGGCCCGGGCCTTCTTCACCCATCCACGCAGACTCTCCGAGCTGATCCCGAGTTCGCGAGCGACGTCGGTCACCGTCCGCCCGGACGACCGCACGAGCTCGAGCGCATCGCGCTTGTACTCATCGGAGTACCGCTTCGAGTAGTTGCTTCCCACCTGGCTCTACTTCCTCTGGAACCTCAGGTCCCAGTCTCCAGGTGTCCGTGATCAAGGGGAAGCTTCACCGGTGTGCGGGCCTCGGAGCTGTGCCAGGTCCGGCTGGGCGAGTTGTTCTGGGACCAGGGGCAGTGGGGGCGGTTCCTGGTGAAGGGCAAGGGCAAGGGCAAGGGCGAGGAGATCCGGGGTCTGTTCCCCGACAACCCGTCCGACCCGCACGCGCCGCTGTTCCCGTCCGAGCGGCTGGCGACGACGCTTGTCGATGTGCCGGTGGCGCCGGCGATCCACCTGGACACCTTCCGGCGGGCGCTGAGGGAGGCGTCGCTGGGAGTGTCCGACGGAGCCCCGAAGGGACCAGGATTCGGGGGCCGACACGTGTTGAGAGCGCTCCCAGAACCTGCGGCACCGACGCGGGGCTCACGGAGCTGTGGGAGCTGCTGGACGGTGCCCGGGGGCCAATCCTCAGTTGTATTCGAACCAGGTCAGAATGGCCTTGACGCGTCGATTGTCCTCGTCGGGAGGCATGCCGAGCTTCACGAAAACGTTCGCCACATGCTTACTCACGGCAGCGCCGGAAAGAAACAGCTCCGTCGCGATTTCTGCGTTGGAGCGCCCTTCGGCCATGTGGGCGAGCACTTCCCTTTCACGAGCGGTGAGCCGGGCAAGCGGCCCCTGTGGCGAGTCCGCGCGGGTGACGTGGCGAACAACCTCGGGGTCGATCACGACGCCACCTGCGGAGACCGTCTCGACAGCTCGCAGGAAGTCGGCGACTCTGCCCACTTTCTCCTTGAGAAGGTACCCGACGGCTCCGTCGGCACCCGGGCCGTTCAGAAGCTCCCTCACATAGGGGCCCGTGACGTAGGCGGAGAGAACCAACACCGGCAGGTCCCGGTGACGGGAGCGCAGATCGATCGCGGCACGCAGTCCGTCGTCGGTGTTTCTGGGGGGCATGCGGACATCCGTGATCACCATGTTCGGGGCGGCTCCGGCACGCACCAGCTCGTCGACCGCGGCAACCAGTTCGTCGGCGTCCTCGCATTCGCGGATGACATCATGAGCGTGGGAGGTCAAGATTTCCCGGATGCCGGCCCTTATCAGCACGCTGTCATCTGCCAGAACAATTCTCATGCCCCCCTCCCCGGGGGAACGTCCTGCTTCAATTTATCACCATGGGGGTTCGCTGGGAGCGGACGCCACAACCAGCGTCCCGCCACCCGGTGGGCTGAGAATTTCGAGATTCCCGCCGACACTTCGCATTCGCTCGCGCAGTCCGGCGAGCCCGGAGCCCGCGTAGATTCTCGCACCGCCGACACCATCGTCATGCACACGCACGTGTACGTCGGTCGTGGCGCATCGTAGGTCGATCCGAGCGCTTCCCACACCTGCGTGTTTCGAGATGTTCGTCAGGGCTTCGGACACCGTGAAGTATACGGCGTTCGCAGTCGGTGACGAAAGCTGGGCGTCATCGCCGGTGCTGGTCAATTCGACCCGCAAAGGCGATCGCGCGGCCAGCTCTCGGACGGCGGCGATGAGACCTAGGTCGCTCAGTTCACGGGGATGGATGTTGCGCACCGTGTCCCTCAGCCGTTCGAGTGCGCGCTCCGCGTGAGCCTGGGCCTGCCGTGCCAGCCGCACGATTCGTTCCTGGTCGGCGGCTGCGGCTGCGGCTGTGGCCGTGGCTTCCAGCATCCCGAGACGCATGACGACGGCGACGAGTTCCTGTTGGGCGCCGTCGTGCAGATCGCGTTCGATGCGCTGTCGCTCGAATTCGAAGGCCGCGGTCAGCGAAGCCCGACTGGTCCGGAGCTCCTCCAGTTTCGCGAGCAGATCCGGGTCCCGGCTTCTGGAGAAGGCGCGCAGGAGAAGGTCGCGAAGAAATGATGTGCCGGTCAGTACGGTAGTGGTGACCGCGCCGAGAACGATGCCTGCGGGCATCGCCAGGAGGGTTTCCCCAACGGATTCAGGGGTGAATGGACCGACCTGCGCGGCGATGCCGAAGAGCCAGAAGACGGGGGAGAACACCAACGCGGCAGCGCCGATGAATCCGAAGAAGGCCACCAGCAGTGACAGTGCGGACAGGAGCACGGCGGTCACGAAAACCGGGAGGTCGGTGCGCCACATCGACCGTGAACGCAGCCGGGGTGCCACCCACTGGGCCCAGCTGTGGTCAGAGGGTTTCAGGGGCATCGTCTCGACGCCGCACCACCGGGCTCTCGAACGGTCCGTCTCCGCCACCACCGGGGCCGAGACCGGCGCAACGAGAATGGAAAGCAGCAGAATCGGAAAAGCCATTGCCGCGATGCATTCCGTCAGCACCCTCCGGGCAATACGAATCTGCGCCATGCCCGCCATTGTCACATACTGTGGATCGCGCAAAAGGTAGACCTAGGTCTACCTTTAAGCAGTGCAGGCACCCGTGTGGCTCCCGCCGTGCCCTGCTTAGCTCGATGCATGCCTATCTCAGCTGCTGCTTCCGTGCCGTGCATCCGTTTGCGCGGCCTTCATATGGACTTCCCCGTTCCGGGCCGTCGACGCGAGACGGCGCGCGTCCTGCACGATATCGACCTGGACATTCCCGAAGGCCGGCTGACCGCCATCGTCGGCCCCTCCGGGTCGGGCAAGTCGACGCTTCTGCTCTGCATTGCTGGTCTGGAGCAAGCGACCGCGGGTTCCATCGAGGTCCTGGGAACGAATGTCCTGTCGCTCCCCCCTCGCAAGCAGGCCGCATTCCGCAGTGAGAACGTCGGATTCATCTTCCAGGAGTACAACCTCGTCAGCTCGCTGACGGTCGAGGACAACATCGCCCTGCCGGCGCGACTCGCCGGCCATCAGGTGCCCAGGTCGAGGGTCGGCGACGCCATGTCGAGGCTCGGTATCGCCCAGCACGCGCGGCGGCGCCCCGACCGGCTCTCCGGAGGTGAACGCCAGCGCGTCGCGGTGGCCCGGGTCGTCGCGAATCAGCCGCGGATCGTCTTCGCCGACGAGCCGACCGGCGCGCTCGACCTCAAGTCGGGTCACGTCGTGCTCGGTTGGCTGCAGGCACTTCCCGCGCAGGGAACCACGGTCCTCATGGTCACACACGACCCTCATGCGGCCGCACGTGCTGACCAGGTCGTGGTGCTGGGGTCCGGGCAAGTGCACGCCGTCATTCCTGGTGGCGACTCCCACGCGGTGAGCGATGCCGTCCTCGCGGCGCAGTCGGAGGACGAAGCGGGTGAGCAGGCGTCGTGATGCGACTTGTCCTGTCGGACATTCGGATGCAGGCGTCCATGTGGTTGTGGACGTTCCTGTGCGCAGTGGTCGGTGCGGCATGCTCAGCGGGCTCGGTCATCGCCATGTTCACCGCCGTCTCGACAGCGCGGGCGGCGGGTGATGCGCGGATGGTCTCCGCGTCGATCGCGCTCGGCGGCAACATCGTCTTCTTCACCGTGCTTGCCGCCGTGGGCATCGTCGCATCCACCGTCGGTCTGACCTTGACGACCCAGCGACGCGATCATGCTCTGTGGGCGATCCTCGGGATCCCGCGCAATCGCATCAGATTCATTCTGCGCACGGAACTGGTCGTGCTCGGCGCTGCAGCCGGCGCGCTGGCAGTACCGCTGGCCCCTCTCGTCGCGAGCACCGCCCTCGCACAGTGGACGACCACGGGACTCGACCTGCACGGAGCCACGGCCGGATTCCAGCTCTGGCACGTCGGGGCGAGCGTGCTGTCCGGGGTGGTTCCGTGTCTGCTCGGCGGCTGGGGAGTGACGCGCCGCGCCGCCAAGACACCGGAGATGCGCGCGTTCCGAGACCTCTCCGATCCACCGGCGCGGCCCGGCGTCACGCGCAGCGTTCTCGCCCTCTGCCTCCTCGCTGGTGTGGTCGGGATGTGGATTCCCGGGCTGGGACTCGAACTCGAGGGCGGGATCGAACAGCGGACGGCCTTCGCTTTCGCCGGCGACCTCTTTCTCATCTGCCTGTTGCTGCTGATGGGGCCGTGGGTGCTCACACCTCTGATGAGGTTCTGGACCGCACTCGTGCCCTCGCGTGGTGTCGCCTGGCACCTTGCCGTGCAATCGTGCCGCACCCGCGCGGCGAGAAGCGTCGCCACGGTGCTGCCCTTCGCCCTCTCCCTGTCGTTCGTCGGACTCTTCATGGTCATGGGGAACGTCATGCCCGGAAGCACCGCCGGGCTGGACGATGTCCTGGTCGTACTGGGCTGGGTCTTCGTCGTGTCCTGGGTCGGCGGCCTTGCTGTGATCGCTCTGGTCGGGCGGGAACGCACACGTGATTCCGCCATCGTGACGGTCGCCGGTGCGCGACCAGGCGTGGTCACCCGATCAACGATCTATGAGGGAGTGATCTACGCGGGGACGGCGATCGTCTTCGGCGCGATCGCCATCGCGGTGACGAGTGCCACTATCGCCGTGGGCGCCGAGATCAGCGTCGTCCGGGTTCTGGACGGCCTCCCCTGGGCGACTCTCGGCGTGCTCGCCGGCGTGACGCTCGTGACCACCTGCCTCGCTCTGGCCCTCCAAGCCGCCCGTGTGTCGCGCACGGTCGCAGCCCGGGCTCTGCGCTCGTGAAGCAGGGCGACGTCCGTACCGCCGCGACAGCAGAATCCCCCGGCCGGTATTCAGGTTGCCTGCTGACTCCACGGAACGAACTCGCCACCGACGCGATCGCATCCTTCGAACCAACCACCACCACCATGAACGGCATGCGTCACCTGCATGTCCAGAATTATGAAGGAATGAATCAATGGGAATGAGGCCTCACACTGTGCTCGCCCTCGGGGGCGTCGCGATCCTCGCTGTCGCAGCAACGGGATGCAGCCCGGACGGTACCCCGGCGGACACAGTCGTGGAATCGAAAATGTTTGATTTCAGTGGGGACAGCCTGACCGTGAAGTCCGACTCCGCCGACCTGGAACTCGTAGCCGCCGATGTCAAGGGCGTTCGGGTGACGCGGCAGGTCAGCGGTACGAAAGTAGGCGGCGAAATAGAATCCGGATGGAAGCTCGAAGGGGGCGTTCTCACGCTCTCGCTGGACTGCACGGGTCTCTCCGTCAACTGCGGTGCGAAGTACACCGTGAAGGTACCGCGCGACGTCGCGATCACTGCCGAGAACGACAAGGGTCTTGTTGAAGCCACGGGCTTCACCGCAGATTTCTCGGCCAAAGCCGGCGACATGCGGTTGTCGGACCTCAGCGGGCCCCATCTGGATCTGGAAGGCCGCGACGGAACCATCGAGGGCGACAGGATCTCCGCAAGGTCGGTCACCGTCGCCTCACGGAACGGCGACAACGAGCTGAACTTCGTCTCCGCACCTGACCTCGTCGATGTGCGAAGCCAGGACGGCGACGTTCGGCTCGGCCTGCCGGAGGCGACGTACGCAGTCGACACGGCCGCCAAGAAGGGCGACATCACAGCGGATGTCATGAAAGACGACACAAGTGACCATGCCGTGAGGATTCACACCCGTAACGGAGACATCGTCATCGGCAAGAGGGAGGCGCCTTGATGGCTGTACCGTAAATGATCCCTGGAGCGGTGTCAGTGGGGCGTGCGACGTTCCAGGACATGATCGTTTCGCTGGATGCCCTGCTGCCCACCGCAGCCGGGCCACCTACGGAAGTACGGTCGACGTGCGGGACTGCGCCGAAATTCGAACACCTGATTGAATAAGTGGATGGCATCCTTCCGCTTCCCCGACGGCCTGATCGGTCTCAGGCGTCGGCAGATCCGCATCTACAACTAGCTCGCCCTGCACCCCGCCGTCGGGGCGGCCGAGCTGCGACGGAAGCTGATCCGGCTGCCCTGCCTGATCAGCTCGCACCCGTACTGGGCGGAGCGCGGCTGGAGCATGGCGGGCCGGATCGAACTGGTGGCTCGACCAGCGTGAGGAGCACCTCTCGAACGGCTGGGTTCAGATCGACCACGCGTTTGCGGCCACCTCCGAGCCAGCAGATGCGCCCGAGCGGGGCTTCTCCAGAGTCGGGCTCCCTCATTCCGACAGACACAGTGGCTTCACGGACACCGGCGGCCACTCTGGTCCCGCCGTGGCCGAGGGACCGGGCTTCCGCTCCTTTCAAAAAGCGACGTTGTCGCTTGTCCAGGTGCGGCAGAATCTCCATGAACTTGGCTGCCAGCACGACTTGTTTCCCTTCCAACCTGCTCATGCCAGACCAGCGAATCAGCGAGGGGAAAGCCACGAGTTAGAGATCTGCACGCCCTTAGTTGGATATGAGGTACGGGGGTTTTCCCTACCATGCTCTCTCCTGCTGCCCGCATTGTTCGGGCGATTCCCTTCGGCCAGACTGGACGAGTCCGATGGTTGTCCGGTTCAGCTGGGTGAGCGCCGCCACTGGCAGTGCAGGGAGTCGCGCGCCCGCGGTTTCCACTGATTCCCGAATATTCCTTGGCTATCCCATCAAGGCAGAAAAGGAATTTATCGGTGGCGCGGATTGACATTACGTTCCTGAAATTGTGCTCCATGCGGTGGCGCCGGGCGTATCTCGATCGCCTAAAGCGCGACCGCCGGCATTCATGGCATCCCCCTCGTTTAACGCTAGAAATTAAAAGGTATCCTCGCAATGTTTATAAAAGTCCCTGATCTCATGCGAAATCGCATCCGAAGGGAGCCCAGGGCCGCAGTCCACCGGAGGGCGGGAACCACACGGCGGGAGGCTGCTGGATACGGATCACGCCGGCTGCGTACCCGCGCAGCCGCAGTAGCTGTGGCATCGGCCCTTGCGGCCGTCACGATGTCGGCGTGCTCCAATGACTCAAAGGATCACTCGAATTCCGCGTCCCCGAACGCTCCAGGTGTGAGCGCCGAGCTGCAAAAGCTCATGGACACCTCACCGTGGGCAACAGGCGACTGGGGCGTGCAGGTCGCCGACCTGAAGACAGGAAAAGTCCTCCAGTCGAAGAACGCCGAATCCAAGTTCATGACTGGATCGACAGCCAAGACCTTCGCGGTAGGCGCAGCCCTCGACGACCTCGGCAGCGACCACCGTTTCCGTACGCCAATCGTGCACAGCGGTTCGATATCGGAGGCCGGACGACTCACGGGCAACCTGATCATGGTGGGAAGCGGCGATCTGACTCTCGGCGGACGGACGACTGCAGCAGGACAACTGGACGTCCCCGACTTCGACCACTACGACGCAAACGCCGTGCCGGGAATGGCAACCATCACCCGGGAAGACCCGCTGGCAGGCATCAATGACCTGGCTCGTCAGGTCGCGGCAAGCGGCATCCGTCAAGTGGACGGCAACGTGATCATCGACAATCGGCTCTGGGACCCGGTGTCGATCGGTGGGACGCCTGTTACGCCAACGGTGGTCAACGACAACCTCATTGACTTGCTCATCACGCCCGGCACGCCCGGCAACCCGGCGAAGGTCGACTGGCGGCCCAAGACGGCAGCCTTCACCGTCGACGCGAACGTCACAACCACGCCCGCCGGCACGAAGCCGACGGTGAAGACCGAAAGCAACGCCCCCGGGCACATCCGGGTTCGAGGCTCGGTGCCCGCTGACGCCACCGCACCATTCGTGGCGACATTCCAAGTACCCGACCCCGCAGCATTTGCCCGCACCGTACTCATCGAGGCTCTTGAGCGGAATGGTGTCACCGTCAGCGCCCCGACGCTCGGATCCAACCCCGGCTCCGACCTTCCGTCATCGGAGGAGGTGAAGGCCTTGCCTGTCTCGGCGACGTACACGTCACCGCCCTTCAGGGAATACGCCAAGTTGATCAATAAGGTCAGCCACAATCTCGGCGCCAACCTCTTGCCACCGCTGATGGCAGTCCATCACGGCAAGCACACCTATTCCGACGGAATGCAGATCGAGCGGAACTTTCTCGCCGACGCAGGTATTGACCCGAATTCGTTCACTCTCGTCGATGCCCAAGGCTTGACCGGGGACAAGGCCACACCAGCCGCACAGACAGAGTTGCTGCGGCATCTTTCCCGCAGTCGCGACTTCAGCACCTTCTACGACTCTATGCCGAGCCTGGGCGTCGATGGATCACTCGCGGATGTCATCGCGCACACCGACCCTGCCGCAGGACACATTCGCGCGAAAACCGGCACCCTGGTCGGCGCTTTCAAGGGCAAGCTGGCTCTCACCACCAAGGCGCTTGCAGGATACGTTGACGCGAAGAATGGTCACCGTCTCGTCTTCGCAATCTACGTGAACAACGTCCCGGTCCCCAGTAACAGCGTCAGCGACGCGATCGACCTGGCACTAAAGGCCAACAAGCAATTGGGATCAATGGCCGCCAGCATCTACCAGAACCCCGAAGGGAGCAACTAATACTCCGGCTGTAGATCGTGATCACGATGGCTTACGGCTGGGTTTCCTGGGCTCGTGCGGGGGCTGTCCCGAAGCGGTCTGAGCAGACACCATGCACGGGTGAGCATCATCAAGTACTTCATCGCCCCTGACGACACCTCGGCGGCAAGCACCGTGGATAGCGGGCCGGACGAAGTCTTCGGCTCATTGAGCTGCGGTAACTTCGATGCCCCCGAGGCGGTGATCGAGTGGGAGAGCCTGCTCACCGGGCAGAGCTTCGAGGCGCTCGTCGCATCCGACGAGCCGCATACGATTGCTGATCCGGGAGAAGAAGGCGGCCCGCTTTTGTTCGTCATCTCGGCTGCGCTTCAAGGAGCGCTCGCCGGTGCTTCGGCGGATCGCCTTGCCGGGGTCGGCGAGCTGTGGATCCAGGAACGGGCCGCCGAGGGCGAGGCGTTCGACCCGGAGATGGTGGGGGATCTCCTGAGTGATCTGGCGGACCTGGCCCGCTCCGCCGAGGTGCGGGGGCACGGCCTGTACTGCTGGATGGCCTAGCATCCCGGCCGTCGCCGCGCGGCCCCGCCATGCGAACTGGGAACGAGATGGTTGCGGCCACCGGTGATCATCGTGGTTTGCGAAGACAACGAACGATCAAGCGGTGGCCGCAGGTCACAGCGTAGACCTGGCCCGATGGCAGGACGCATTCGAGGGCCTGATGAACCGGATCGCGGGTCGTTTCGCGCGCGTGGAACCCCCGGCGGCGAGTTAAGCGGTTGGTGCTCGGACTCCTATCGGACCTCCCGCGCAAGAACTGCTGGACGATCGCCGAGTGGGTCGGGGAGTCCACTCCGGATGCCATGCACCACCTGCTCAGCCGGGCCAAATGGGATGCCGACGCGGTCCGTGACGACGTGCGGGGCTATGTGGTGGAACATCTGTACGACGAGCGGGCGGTGCTGGTGGTCGACGAGACCGGCGACGTGCAGAAGGGCACCGGCACCGTCGGCGTCCAGCGCCAGTACACCGGCACCGTCGGCAGGATCGAGAATGCCCAGGTTGCCGTCTACCTGGTCTACGCCGGTCGGCGCGGGCACGCCGCGGTTGACCGGGAGTTGTACGTCCCACGTTCCTGGACCTCCGATCCCGACCGCTGTCGTGCCGCCGGGCTCGGCGAAGACACCACTTTCGCCACCAAGCCGGAACTGGCCGCGCGCATGGTCGCCCGGTTCCTGGCCGCCGGCCACCCTGCTGCGTGGGTGGCGGGCGACGAGGTCTACGGCGGCAACCCGAAACTGCGCACCGCACTGGAGGAATGCGGCACCGGCTACGTTCTCGCGGTGGCCTGCTCACACGAAGTCGCCACCGCGGCACGGAAGTTCCGCGCCGACGCCCTGGCCAAGAAGGTACCCAAACGCGGCTGGCAGAAGCTGTCGGCCGGAGCCGGAGCGAAGGGCCACCGCTATTACGACTGGCCGTCATCGACCTCGCCGACCCCCGGCCCGGGAGTCGGCAGCTGCTGATCCGACGGAACCGTAGCAGCGGCGAACTCGCCTACTACCGTTGCTATTCGCCCACACCAGTGCCGCTGACTGAACTGGTACGAGTGGCTGGATCGAGGTGGCGGGTGGAGGAGTTCTTCCAGTCCGGCAAGGGCCTGGCCGCCCTGGACGAGCACCAGGTCCGCCGCTACACGTCCTGGTCCCGATGGGGCACCCTCGCCATGCTTGCCCACGCCTTCCTCGCTGTCGTCCGAGCCGACGAGCACGACCGGCAACCGATACCGCAAGGCCTGATACCCCTCACCTGCAACGAGATCCAGCGCCTGTTCATCACCCTCGTCATCCGGCCCACGCACGACGCCGCCCACCGGCTCGGTTGGTCCGACTGGCGACGCCGACACCAGGCCCGATCCCAAGCCAGTCACTACCAGCGACAAGCCGCTGAAGCATGAAGATCACGATCTACAGCCGGAGTACTAAGTTACCGGTATTGAGGTTAGGGGTACCGTTTAGAAGAGATACCCGACGATGAGGAGGACGAATCCATCCCTGCCAGCTGATGTAGCAATAACACCAACGACCTGTAACGCAAAGCAAGCCCCCGCGGATTACCGAGGGGGCGTCGTTTACCGGCTTTCGAGTCCTCCGTGCAGGATCACTGACACGGAGGGCGGTGCATTTGTCTTGGCATGCTCAGCGCCTGGCAGAGCAGTCCGGAAGATGACTTCATCAGAGATTACTTCGGGGCGGGTACGCCAGCGCCAGCTCTGATCTGCATATTCATAGACATAGCAATGGCCGCAGGCAAGATCGCACCTGCTGTAAACCTTGAGCACGATTTCACGGAAGGGGACCAGGGGTCCTGTCCTTCCGTAGTTCAGGGAGCCGAGACGAAAACCTAACTAGCGGCGAACTCCGTCGCAGCCTTCGTCGTCGTCCGGGTCATTCTCTCTGTTCTCCTGCAGTTGGTTCTGGTCCAACTCTGGGGGATCGAAGCGCTTCGCCCTGTCCAGTTCGTCGCGTACCTCCACGTAGGATTGGATCACCGAGATGATCCTTTCCTTCAGTAGCTCGACTTCGTCGAGCACTCGATGGAAGCCGTACAGCACGGCCAGGATCATCGTAACGATGACGTAGATGTTCACTTGCTCTCGTTCCACGTTGGCGACTCTCCGCCAGCACCAGCAACATTCTGGTGCTGGTGCGTTGAAGGTACGAAGTAGCGCCGCCGGCAGCAAGTTCTGGCCAACGATTCTTTCGGTGTAATCGTTGGATGATCTTGTCCGGGCCGCGATGCCGCCAGCTCCAAACGCAACAAATACCCCATCCTGGCCCATTGCGGACCGGGAGGGGGTATTTGTTGTTTGACCCAAAGGTGGCATGAACATGGTCGTATTCGTTAATTCATTCAAGGTCGTTCTCTCATACTCCCCCGAGACGTACCTCTACATAGCGCTGACGAGAACTTGTCCCTACGGGCACTGTTCCTGGTTCCCCCTCTAAGGGCTGTCCCGTAAGTGATCTTGCTCTGCGGTGATCTCGACCGTGTCAGGCGTGATCACGGCGTCCGAGCCGTTCTGGATAGCTCCGTTCACCGGTCTGAGTCCCCGCGTCTTCGGCAGGTTGGTGACCGCGCTGCGACGCGAGGGTGCCGACTCTCCGGGCCGGGGCCGGCCGTGGAAGCTGTCGTTGGAGGACCGGGTGCTGCTGGTCGCCACGTACTGGCGGACGAACTTGACGATGCGGCAACTGGCCCTGCTGTTCGGGGTGTCGAAGTCGGCCGTGGACCGGGTGATCGACGACCTCGGCCCGAGGTTTGCACTGCATCCCCGCCAGCGGTTCGCCAAGGACGCGGTGCTGATCGTGGACGGCACCCTGGTGCCCACCCGGGACCATAAGGTGGCCGAGCAGTCGAAGAACTATCGCTATTCCACCAACCATCAGGTGGTCATCGACGCCGACACCCGCCTGGTCGTGGTGGTCGGCCGGCCGTTGCCGGGCAATCGCAACGACTGCCGGGCCTGGGCGGAGTCCGGCGCGAAGGCCGCCGTCGGCAACACGATGACCATCGCCGATGGCGGCTACCCGGGCACTGGGCTCGTAATGCCGCATCGCCGCCGCAAGGGGGAGGATCTGCCCGACTGGGAACAGGAACACAACAAGTCTCACAAGTCGGTTCGCGCCCGCGTCGAGCACGCCTTCGCCCGGATGAAGACCTGGAAGATCCTGCGCGACTGCCGCCTGAGAGGCGATGGAGTGCAGCACGCGATGCACGGCATCGCCCGCCTGCACAACCTGGCCCTCACCGGATAGCCCCACCTTGCAGGGGAGCGGGGCCGCCTTGCCCGAATGGCGTCGCACGGTAGCTGTCCTCGGACAGCGCACTTGGACCGATTGTCGTCGAAGCTGGATCTCGGGCTCTTGTCAGTGGAGTGCGCTTTCCTGTCCTCCATGGAGTTCACTCATTCGATGCTCAACAACCTGCTGGACCGGATTCCCCGGCCGAGCGGGGTTCTGTACCTCTCGCAGGACATCGACCCCCACGCGCTGGTCAAGAAGCTGGCTTCCCGCCACGGGGCACCACGGACCCTGGTCCTGGACGGCATCACGGACCCGGGCGTGAGCGAGGTTCATGGCGCAGGTCTCCTCGACTTCCTCGAAGGCCGTGCCGAGACGGTAGTGGCCTGGGCCCATGCAGGGCAGTGGCTCGGCGCGGGGACCGCACTGGATGCGCAGGGCGACATCGTGCCGGTGCTGGCAGTCACCCCGCGGCAGGTACAAGCGCTGCCCGCGGGGATCGCCGGCCAGGACGAAGACTGGGTCGAGCGGCTCATCGGCATCACCGGCTGGATCCTGCCGCCCCAGCGACCGGACGTCGACTGGGCGCAGATCGAGGCGCGCATGGGCGCGCGTCTTCCCCGCGACTACAAGCGCATGGTGGAGACGTTCGGGGAGGGTGCCTTCGACGCGTACCTCCATCTGAACCAGGAACCGTGGACCGACTTGAAGAAGGACGGCCTGCTTGTCTGGGCAAACACCGAGCACGAGAATCTGTACTGCTGGCAGATCGACGACGGAGACCCTGACCACTGGCCCGTCACCATGCGGGCATTCGACGGCGAGAACGTCGCCTTCGAATGTTCAACCGCAGAGTTCGTCTGCCGCATCCTCCTTGAGAAGGACCATCCCTTCACGATGGCCCACTACTTCGACACCCACTGGTTCATGACCTATCGCACGAACGAATGAAGCCTCACGGCCACGGCCAAGGCCACGCAGGAAACCGGTCCAAGTTCAGTGGCAACCGATCCAGGGCGGATGGTTACGGGACAGCCTTTAGGGAGAGAGCCTGAGTTACCTGCATTTCGGTGAGGGTGGCGCTGTTGCGGAGGCAGTAGTCCAGAAAATCCCGGTCATGCCTTCTTCCCTCCTCGTCCTTGCGTGCCCACTCGACGAGGAATTCCCAGGCTACGTACGCCGCGCTATGACGATCGTCGGTGCAATCTTCTGGGTCGCCGGGACACCAGCCTGCTTCCAGGGAGCTGATTGTCGCGCGCAATACCGCGCGATCGAGCGCGCAGCGTTCCAAGAGGCGGCATTGCGAGAGAAGGCACTCTGCGGCTGTAAGGACATCAGGAGGGGCGAGGAGCTCCAGTGAGGCGTAACGGGTTTCCACCGGGATAGCGTGCTTGGCCACGAGCGCCTGGCGTTCATCGTGATTGAGGCTCGGGAGTCGCTTCACCACACCCACCAGGGTGTCGGAGACGCTCAGGAACTCCATGCACGCGCTGCCGAGTGCAATGTGCCGTTGCTGATCCCGGTTGAGGAGGCTCTGGGTCTGTACCGCCGAGATGGTCGTGTCGGCCTGGATACGCCCGGCGAGGAGCGCGGCAGACGTTGCGCCTTCTGCGCTGCGCTTGGTCCACCATGCTGCGACTACGGCAGTGGGAACGGAGAGAAGGGCTGCGATCGCACCCAGGTCGACCATGTCCATAGATCAATGCTGGGCGAAGAAGAGCTGCCGTGCGGGCAGTTCGGTGCAGATCGATAAGGTCGGACATTTGTTCCCGCTTGCCCTGCTGTTGAGGCGGTCCGTTTCGATGAGACGCCAGCAGCGTCTGCTCACGAGTCCCAGTCACGGCGATCAGAAAGTCGTCCGCATACCGGATGAGCCGGTAGTTGGGCAGATTCTGCCGACGTCGTCGGGCCCGCTGGCCCTGTGTGGAGTTCGGCCCGCCCGGGCCCGCCGCGATGAACTCATCGAGGACGGACAGGGCGATGTTGGCCAGCAGCGGCGAGAGAATCCCACCCTGCGGAGTGCCGGTGTCGGTGTCCTTGGACTGGCCGCCCTCGCTGAGGATGCCCGCCTTCAAGAACGCCTTCACCAGGTCAAGAACGCGTCGGTCCCCGACTCGGCGGCGCTCCCGGCCCATCAGAGCCGTGTGGTCGATCGAGTCGAAACACGCCTCGATATCCCCCTCCACCATCCACTCATAGGAGCTCTTGGCGAAGTGGTGTGCCTCGGCGAGCGCGTCATGAGCCCGGCGTCTGGGGCGGAATCCGTAGGAACACGGGAGGAAATCCGCCTCAAAGATCGGCTCCAGCACCAGCTTCAGGGACGCCTGGACCACCCGGTCCCGCACGGTGGGGATCCCCAGCCGACGGCGCTTGGCCGTCCCCGGCTTGGGGATCGCCCGCTTCCCGCACGGGAAGCGGGCGGAAACTACGGTCCTTCAGGTCGGACCGCACTTCGTTGAGGAAGACCTCAACCCCTTGCCCGTCCTCTACGGAGCGGGCGGTCTGCCCGTCCACTCCGGCCGAGCGGGCGCCCTTGTTTCTTCGCACCCGAGCCCACGCGACCAGCAAGAACGCGGGATCGGCAACGAGATTGAACAGGTCATCGAACCGGCGATCACGATCGTCGGTCGCCCAACAGTGCAGCTTGGTCTACATCTCCAGTACCCGGCGCTCGGCCTTGAGCAGCGCGAACTCCAGCGCGTCGGTATTCACCAGCGGCCTCCCGGCATTGCAGCATCCTCCCTGCTGTCTTGCTGGCCCCCTTCGCCATGTACGGAGCTTTCCTCCGCTCGGACTACTACGGGGCCTCCGCCCCACCTGCGGACCTCAGCCGGCAACGGGCCTGCCCTCGATCTCCGGACCGGATGCCCGGAAAGTGGGGGCGACCGCAGGCGGTTCCCACGTTCACCATGTGCCGATCGGCCAGGTCGGCGTCCCGCTACTACCCCGGCAGCATCGCCACGCCTACGCCGCAGACCTTCAGCGTGGCCTCCCCACCGGCAGTTGGAGACCGGCTTCGGAGTTGACCACCCCTGTCGAAGCGAGCGGTCACGCACTGCACCCCGGGCCCATATCCGCCAGATTTGAGCCCGGCGCAAGACTTACGGGGCTTTACACGGGTTCCTCTTCGTACGCCTTCTGGCCTTGCTTGCCGAACCCGACGCGTCTGGCAGTACCGCGCCGTCCCGGCGTTGTCAGGGCTGCTTTCCGTCCTCACCGGCGTTTCCCCGGCTCGGACTGCCCTCAGCTTCTACCCGGCCGCTGCGACGGCCCGGCGGTAGAGGTCTTCCACCTCCACTCGGTCACATGGCGCCTCGTGGCGCACCCAGCAGTTCTTGCGGCCCACCGGGCCAAGGAGCCCACGGACGTAGTCCCGCACCCGGCGCCGAGATTCCACGCGGGCAAAACGCCTTCCGATCCGCAAGAGCAGCTCAGCAAGTCCCTCTTCCCACACGCCCGTTGGTTCATGACTCATGCGAGCGAGCTGCCCGGAACGTTGCCACGACAAGCAGCGCGGCCACACCTTCGCGGGACGACCCGGCAAAGACCGCCCCACCCCCATTCCAGCCCACTACACTCCCCACACCCAAGCCGCTGACCAGCACGAATGAAGAAGTCCGGCTGGAGTATTAGTCCGCGACCTTGCTGCGGCTCTGATAGGCGAGGTCCTGATAGTCGGGGTGCCGGACCATCCAGGCGGTGATGAACGGGCACACCGAGAGCACGCGCAGCCCGTCCGCCCGCGCGGCATCCAGGCCCGCGCGGGCCAGCGCCGAGCCGACGCCCTGTCCGTTGAACTCCGGGTCGACCTCGGTGTGCGTGAAGACGACAAGCGCGCTCTCGCTGGTGCGCAGGTACTCGGCGAAGCCGGCGAGCTGCCCGTCCACGCGGGCCTCGTAGCGGTGCGTGTCGGGGGAGTCAGTGATTTCGATAGTCATCGTGAGCCTTTCGGGCGTGGGGTCCGGTGTCCGGCCATGCGGAAATGTAGGTGCGAGGAGTTCGTACGGTCACCTGAGCGCCGGCTGTGGCGTGGCGGTCTGCCGTACGGGGTGCTTGCTAAGGATAGAGACCCGGTTGAAGGTGTTGATGGTGATCGCCGCCCAGATCACGGCGGAGATCTCGGCCTCGGTGAAGACCTCCCGGGCCGTCGCGTACGCCGACTCCTGCGCGGCGGCGTCGTCCAGGTTCGTCACCGCCTCGGCCAGGGCGAGTGCCGCCCGCTCCCGTACGGTGAACACCTCCGTGTCGCGCCAGCCCGGCAGGACTCCCAGGCGCATCGGGGACTCCCCGGCGCGCAGGGCCGTCCGGGTGTGGGCGTTGAGGCAGAAGGCGCAGCCGTTGAGCTGGGAGGCGCGGATGTTGACCAGTTCCAGCAGGGAGGGTTCCAGGCCGGCCGCGACGGCTTCAGCATGCACCGCCTCGGCGGCGCGCCGGAACGCCTGGTACGACTCGGGCGAGGCCTTGTCGATGTAGACCCGTCGGGCACCCTGCTCCTGTACAGCCGTAGCGTCACTCACCGCTCTGCCCCTCCTTTGCTTGGGCCGCCGGCTGATCGGAACGGCGACCCCGAAATCGCTCGGTTTAATATTCAATCACTTTTAGCGGGAGAACCAAAGGCAGACCCCAAGAGATCCCGAAGGGGCCGCGATGAGTGACGAGATGAACTTGCAAGACGGGTGGCGGAACGGGTGACGGGATGAGCCGGGACCTGGCCGGATCCGGCGGCCGTGCAGGTGCTGTCCGCCCGCGAGGTGCCGCTCGGCAGCCGGACATCCACGGCCGCAGCCGCCCGCACCCCCCGCCCGGCACCACCGGACGACGTCCGGAACCGAAACAGCGCAGACGAGGACTGATCGGCAAATGGCGGGACCAGCCCGCCAACCCCTCCATGATCAAGGCGGCTGACCGGCTGGGCTACGACCTCAGCACCCACCGAGCCCAGCAGATCACGCTGGAGATGCTGGACTGGGCCGACACCGTGCTGACGATGGACGCCGCGGTCCTCGAAACGCTCCGCACGATCTGCACCGAGGACAACGCACAGAAGCTCGGCCTGTACCTCGGCAACCGCGACGTCCCTGACCCGATGGGCCAGGGCGACGACGTGTTCAACGATTGCGCCGTGCTGATCGAGACCGGCACGGCCCTGCACTTCGGCCGTCTCCCGTAACGCCCCGCGCCGGTCAGCCGGACGCAGCGGACAGGATCACGTCCACGAGCCTGTCCGCCGCGTCAGGCCTCCCGTGCGCACGGGCCCGTTCCGCCATCGCCACCCGCCGTACGGGGTCGGTGAGCAGCGGGCCGGTCGCGTCCTTGAGCCGGTCGGCGCTGACATCACCCAGCAGGGCAACGGCCGCACCGGCCTCTTCGGGGTGGCGGGCGTTGTGCGACTGCTCGTTCCCGGCCGAGGTGGCGAGCGGGATGAACACAGCCGGTTTGCCCAGCGCGGTCAGCTCGGCGAGTGTCCCGGCGCCGCTACGGGACACCACGACGTCGGCCAGTGCCAGCACGTCGGGGAGCTCCGGGCCGACGAACCCGGCGAGATAGTAGCGGCCCGCCAGCTCCGGCGGCAGACCCGTCGCGTGCTGCCGCAGGCCCTCGACGTTGGCTGGCCCGCACTGGTGGACCGCGTTCGCGCGCTCCAGCAGCCACGTCAGCGAGTCCCGCACGACGTCGTTGATCTGCTGCGAGCCCTGTGCGCCGCCGGTGACGTACACGGTCGGCAGACGCCGTGCAGCCAGGGGCATCCCCGTACACGCACCACCACTTCAGTCGCGACTGCGACGACGGGACGTGGTGCGACTCCCTCGCCGGGGCCGCACGTCGCGGCATTCCGCAGCGCGCCACTCGCGTGACGGACCGTCAGTAGTCGCTGCCTTCGGTGATGGTTCGTCAGGAAGGGTCCGCGCACGTTGCATGCGACTGGCGGACCGTCGACGGCCGGGCCGTAGGCGGGTGATCGCCGATCGCCTCGACGTGGCAGGAGTGACGGGTGTGCCGGACAGTGGACGCAGGAGGCTTCCTTTCTCGCGGAGCTCGGCCGTCGCTCGCGGGGAGCCGTAGGCGCCGTCGGACTCGCCGTGGACCTCGCGGATCTCCTCGGCCAGGATCCGGTCCTCCCGCTGCCGGGTGGCCCGGGCCTCGGCGCCGGC
This sequence comes from Streptomyces sp. NBC_01224, assembly GCF_036002945.1. Lineage (NCBI taxonomy): Bacteria > Bacillati > Actinomycetota > Actinomycetes > Kitasatosporales > Streptomycetaceae > Streptomyces > Streptomyces sp. NBC_01224. The sequence goes on from NZ_CP108529.1 coordinate 9,036,855, forward strand.
GAGCCACTTGTAGTAGCTGGACCGGTTCACGTCCAGGACTTGGCAGAGCCGCTTCACCTCGTAGGTGTTCCGATGGTCGTCAACGAACCGGAAGCGGCTCCTCACCAGTTCGTCTCTCGGGCGAAATACTTGGCCGCCTTGCGGAGGATGTCCCGCTCGGTGGCGAGCTTGCGCTCACTTGCCTCAAGCTCGGCCACCCGGGCCTCCAACTGCCGCACCCGCTCGTCCGGATCAGCGGACGGCACCGCCTCCCGAGGCCGGGCGCCCGGCTTCGCAATTGCCGCGGTGATGCCACGGCGTTCGCGGTCCCGCGGCACCCACTCACGCAGAGTCGCCCGGTTGACGCCCAGGTCAGCAGCGATGCTCTTGTAGATCGCCCCGGGTGTGGACTCGTACGCGGGGGCGCCAGAGGCGGGTGGGGTTCTCCTGGAGCAGGGCCAGGATCCGGTGCCTGCGGCGCCGGGTGGGGAGGACATACCGGTCGTCACGGGAGCGGGTGGGCAGGGCTGGCTGCGATTCCGGGGGTTCGTGGATGGAGATGTCGAGGCTGGTGACGGCAAGGGTGACGTCAGGCCGTCCGTCGTCATGATGCTCGCTGTAGCGGGACATCGGTGATTTGACCTTGCGGGTACTCACCCGCTGCCGGCGGGCCGGGAGCAGGCCGGCGAGAAGCTTCTGTCCGATGCGGCCGTCTGCGGCGTAGTTTGCTGTGCCGACGCCGGCGGCCTGGACGACCTGGTCGCGAGCTGCCTGGAAGGCGATGGTGAAGCCGCAGCGGTCCGGGTCGGTGCCCGGAACGGACTCGGCGGCATCGACCATGACCGTCCGCAGGGCCTGGTAGAGCGTCAGCAGCGCCCACATCTCCTGTTCGACGCCGACGGGGTCGCCGGAACGCAGGACGCGTCCGGCCGTGATCGTGTGTCGGAGCGCGTAATACGCCGATTCGTGTTCCCACCGCTGGTGGTAGAGGCGCGTCAGCGAGTCGGCGGGGTAGCGTCGGGAGTCGGTCAGGCTGGTGGCCAGGCGGTAGGAACCGGTGAAGCACGTGCCGTCGGCGCACGTCACGGTGATCTGCGCGTCGATGACCCGCACCCTCACGGTGCCGATCACCGACAGGTACGAGCCGTCGGCCAGACGTGTGAGGACCGGGGTACGCCGGTTGCTGCGGAGCCGGCCCAGGAACTGGGCACGGGTGGCACTCACCGCGACGAGGAAGGCATTGCCGTCGAAACCCTTGTCCCACAGCACCAGCATGTCCGGCCGCAGCAGGTGCAGAAGGCGGGAGGCATAGCTGGTCTCGCCCTCGTCGGTGGGGCCGAAGACCACACCGAGGAGGGCCCGTGTCCCGGTCTCGACGAGTGTCATCAACTCAAGCGTGGGATAGCCGTGATGGGAGGTCCGGCCGAGCCATGCCCGGTTGCGCTCCGTGTCGGAGACCTTCTGCGAACTGCAGCCGTCGAACGACACCGTCCGGTACGGGCCGAAGCTCACTCCTGGGGTCGTCGGCCGCGCCAGCGGCCCGGCCAGTACGTCGAACAACGCCCGCACCGGTGTGGCTCCCAGCCTGCGCCGCAGGTCCCGCAGCGCCTTTGGAGTCGGAGAAGCGACCGGCACGTCGGCCAGCCCTGCCGTCAGCTTGTCCCAGACGAGCCGGTAACCGACTTCGGGAAAGAGACACATCGCCAGCAGAAAGTAGATGCCGACACGGGACGGGAGATCACGCAGTCGCCTCTGGAGGCGACGGGTCTCGTGAAGGACAGCGTCGACCAACTCGAACGGTACGACGGCCGTCAGCTCGCCCAGATGACCGGGCGCGAACTTGCCCGCAGCCACGGTGACCGAACGGGTGATGGCCATCATCGGCGCATGCAGGAGATGATGAGACGGCCGACGCGCACGCAGGCGCAGCACGAAGCAGAGACGCCAAATACACACTCCAACTCGTCAAACCTGAGGCACGGAGGTTCGCGAAGTGACCGGCTCCGCCCGAAGCAGGCAGCTCGGCGAGCGGCACTCCGCCGAGCCGGACCGAGACGGCTTCGCCGGCCTCCGCGGGATGCCCGCCGAGCCGTTCGGCGAGTCGGTCGGCGTCGTCGGGGCCGCCGCACACCACCGCGGTGAAGCAGCCGGCCGGGGCGAGCAGCTCGGTCACCGGGTCGTACAGATCGCCGCTCGGGAATCTCGGCGCTGTCCAGGGTGTCGGTCGTGGTGCGCTCCAGCGACAGCACCCGGGCCGTCCGCTTCGCGGAGGGTCGGGAGGAGGAGTACGCCATGGCGATCTCCTCGGAGTGCCGCAGGGAAAAGTCATCAGGGTCACCGCGGAGTAGACGGTGACGAGTTCACCGATGGAGATCCGGCCGTCGAGGGCGAGCCTCGCGCCGTACCCGACCACGGTGATCAGCAGCCCCGGCAGCAGCACCTGGACCGCGGAGATCAGCGACCACATCCGAGCGCTGCGGACGGCCGCCTTGCGCACCTCCTGGGAGGCCTGCCGGTAGCGGCCGAGGAACAGCTCCTCGCCGCCGATGCCTCGCAGCACGCGCAGGCCGGCGACGGCGTCGGAGGTCAGTTCGGCGGCGCGGCCCGCCTTTTCGCGCTGGATGTCGGCGCGTCGGGTGGACCGGGGCAGCAGCGGCAGTACGGCGAGGGCCAACAGGGGCACGCCGCCGGCGACCACCGCACCCAGCGTGGGCTGGTACACGACCAGCGCGACGCAGACCAGGGCGAGGGCGGTCGCGGCGGCGGCGAAAGCGCGACAGTGCTTCGACGAACCAGCCGATCTTCTCGACGTCGCCGGTGGAGACCGCGACCATCTCGCCCGCGGCGACCCTCCGGGTGAGTACCGAGCCGAGTTCGGCGGTCTTACGGGCCAGCAGGTGCTGGACCCGGGCGGCCGCCGTGATCCAGTTGGTGATGGCGGTGCGGTGCAGCAGGGTGTCGCCGACGGCGATGGCGGCGCCGAACAGCAGGATCAGCCCGCCCGCGAGCGCCAGCCTGCTGCCGGAGCGGTCCACGACGGCCTGCGCGGCGACGCCCACGGCGAGCGGCAGGCCGGCGATTCCGCACTGGTGCAGCAGCCCACAGCCGGGTGACTTCAGCTGGCCGCCGAGCTGTTGCCGGGCAAGCCACAGCAGAAAGCGGCTGCCTGACCGTACGTCGGGATCACCGGGATCGGAAACGGAAGATCGCGAATCTGCATGACGTCCCACGGATCGCTGAGAGGGTGGCGAGTGGCTCAAACCGTGCAAGGTTCGCGTTCCGCTGGCAGTCGCGGCAATTAATTTTTGCGCATGAGGGAACAAAACGCGCCAAGGTCGAATTTTCGCCTCTGGCGCATTTGTTCGTCCCGCGCTTCACTCCTGACCCATGAAGAGTAAGATCACGTCCATGCTCGCCGGACTGGTGCTGGCCGCCGGTTCGGTGCTCGGCGCGAGCCCGGCGGTCGCTGCCGAGCCGGTCCCCCCGGAGTTCGGCACCGACTGGCACGACCCGCTGACCGCGGCGCCGCCCGTCGCGAAGCCCCCGACCCGCTCCTGCCAAGTCACCGTCGCCGAGACACAGTTTCGCAACTTCACGCCGTACAGGGGCAGTTACACTCCGCCCGAGGAGTGCGGCGACCGCTGGAGCAAGGTGGTGCTGCGCCTCGACGGAAAGGTCGAGGGGCGCCAGTTCGACCGGCTCGGCTACCTCCGCATCGGCGGCGTGGAGATGTTCCGTACGTCCACGCCCGAGCCCTCGGTCGACGGCATCAACTGGTCGGTGGAGAAGGACGTCACGCACTACAGCGACACGCTTCGCCGCGGGCAGGACGTCGACATGCTCATCGGCAACGTTGTCAATGAGACGTACACCGGCGTCATCGACGTCGAGGTCACGCTGACCTTCTACGCCGCCGAGGGGCGTACGAAGCCGGCGGCGACGCCCGACAAGGTGATCCCGCTGGACGGCGCCCGGCTCACCACCCCGCGCAACTCGGAGCGCATCGTCGCCGAGGTGTACGCCACCGGCTCGGGCGGCGGCTGCGAGGAGTTCTGGTACCTCACCGTGCCGGACTCCGCTCCGTACTCCTGCAAGGCGGACAACGGCCCGTACCGTGAGGTGCAGATCAAGGTCGACGGCCAACTTGCCGGAATAGCAGCGCCGTTCCCGAACGTATGGACCGGAGGATGGTCCAACCCCTTCCTCTGGTACGTCGTTCCGGCGCCGCGTGCCTTCGACGTGAAGCCGATCGAGTACGACCTGACGCCGTTCGCGGGCATCCTCAACGACGGGCGCGAGCACCGCGTCGAGGTGTCCGTCGCCGGACTGCCCGCCGGACAGAGCGGCTGGAACACGCCCGCCAACGTGCTGGTCTGGCAGGACGAGGGCAGCGAGCACGTCACCGGGGCGCTAACGAAGCACGATCAGAGTGATCTTTCCAACTCGACGACGGTCACGCCCGGTTCGCTGAACCGGCTCGACACCAAGGGTGGCCACCGGTTGACCGTCGCCGGCTATGTCGACACCTCGCACGGGCGCGTCGAGACCACCGTCTCGCGCACCCTCGCCAATACCTCCGTCCACCGCTGGACGGAGGACGAGAACACCGACGGGCTCACGTCACGCTGGGACGACGACGAGACGGTGACCGTGGACGGCCGAGGCCCGGCGCGCGTCGCGCACACCCACCGCGTCTACACCATGGACGGCGAGATCACGATCGGCACGGACAACCGGCTGCGCACCGTCCTCACGCTCGGGGACCGCGCCGATACCTCGGTCGTACGCGCCGGCAAGCGCATCTCCTGGTCGCGGCTCGACGACACCTACACCGGCGACGCCGCCTGGACGCTGGGTGTCCCGCGTGACCAGCGCCATGCTGTCGGCACGTCGAGCGAGCGCTACCGGCTGGACGGGTCGGAAGGCTGCTACGACCGCACACTGCGGACCGAGCAGGGCACCCTGACGGAGGACCGTACGGGCTGCTGAAGTGAAGCGGGGCCCTGCGCGCGCAGGGCCCCGCGTACCTCGCCGGAGTTATGCCGGCACACGGTCGTCCTGCCGCAGCGCACCGCGTACGGTCAGACCGAAATGAGTGCGCAGTCGGCGCAGTTCCCACAGCGAGAGAAGCGTGACGGACAGCGGCGGCCCGACCAGACCGGCACCGAGTCCTACCGCTTCCAGGCCACCCAGGAAACCCTGTTCACGGCCCCGAAGTGACGCCCCACCAGCCCTGGATGCCCCGCGGCCTGGACCTGGCCGCCCAGCGGCGGATCGTCGACGACACCCACCGCGCGGGCATCAGCGACTTCCAGGTTCTGGCCCTGGTCCACCGTGCCGGGCACGCGCGCGCGTCCTGTTACTCGACCAGCACGGCGACGGCGCCCGGGCCCTCCCGACCGCCTGGGCCCAACCCGGCGCGTCCCTGGCCGACGCCCTCGACCAGCTCTGCAGCGAGATGCGCCGCTGGCTGTGGTCGCCCATCACTTCGTGGCAGGCAAGGCGGCTCTCCCGCCTGACCGGCCTGGCTCACGACACTGCGTGGGTCAGGCTTCGCTCGGCCACTCACCCAGAGGAAGCCAGCGCCTTCGGCAGTCGGTTTACCGTCCGCCCGCACAAAAAGGTCCGGACACATCGCCCAAAGCGCGGAAGCTGGCCACCCTGTGGGGCTCGAAAAGTCGTCGTTGCAGGTCACGCGGCGTATCGATACTCGTTGATGACGCCGCCGAGGACCCTGGTGCGGAGCAGGCTTCGGTCGTCGAGGTCGTGCACGATTGCGGGCTGCTCGGTCGCGCTGGGCGGTAGCTGTTGCCGGGATTGGTGCGGCCGGTGTCCGTTGTAGTGGTCCTGGCAGTCAGTCAGGACCTTCCTGGCGTGGCTCTCGCCCAGGATCAGGACGTGGTCGGGGGCCTCGCGGCGGATGGTGCCGATCACGCGTTCGCAATGCGCGTTCATGCGCGGTGCCCGGGGCGCGCTGAGCAGCACCTGAGTGTCCTCGGCGGTGAAGACGGCATCGAAGGCGTCGGTGTACTTGCTGTCGCGGTCGCGTAGCAGGAACCGTGGCCCGGCGCCCCGCTCGCCGAGGTCGCCGCGCTATGACGATCGTCGGTGCAATCTTCTGGGTCGCCGGGACACCAGCCTGCTTCCAGGGAGCTGATTGTCGCGCGCAATACCGCGCGATCGAGCGCGCAGCGTTCCAAGAGGCGGCATTGCGAGAGAAGGCACTCTGCGGCTGTAAGGACATCAGGAGGGGCGAGGAGCTCCAGTGAGGCGTAACGGGTTTCCACCGGGATAGCGTGCTTGGCCGCGAGCGCCTGGCGTTCATCGTGATTGAGGCTCGGGAGTCGCTTCACCACACCCACCAGGGTGTCGGAGACTCAGGAACTCCATGCACGCGCTGCCGAGTGCAATGTGCCGTTGCTGATCCCGGTTGAGGAGGCTCTGGGTCTGTACCGCCGAGATGGTCGTGTCGGCCTGGATACGCCCGGCGAGGAGTGCGGCAGACGTTGCGCCTTCTGCGCTGCGCTTGGTCCACCATGCTGCGACTACGGCAGTGGGAACGGAGAGAAGGGCTGCGATCGCACCCAGGTCGACCATGTCCATAGATCAATGCTGGGCGAAGAAGAGCTGCCGTGCGGGCAGTTCGGTGCAGATCGATAAGGTCGGACATTCGTTCCCGCTTGCCCTGCTGTTGAGGCGGTCCGTTTCGATGAGACGCCAGCAGCGTGTAGGGAGATCCTGAAACCTACCGCCAGGGCAGCGTGGGCGAAAGCAGACGAGGATGCGTGAGCCACGGTGCGGGCGGCACGGGCGATTGAAACTCACTGCAGTCATACCGCGCGCACGGGCTCACGCGGCGCACCCAGGGTCAGTTCCATATCAGCGCCTTCGGCCGGGGGCTTTGGACTACTGGCGCCTGGGGGAGTGAACTGGTCTGACGGCTTGGTGCGGTGATGCGGCGGAGTTGCTCAGCCGTGAGTGGACCGTCGGGGATCTCACCGATCAGTTGATCGACTCCAGGGTCGGTCCGCGGCCTGATCGGGTGAACAGGCTGATGATCAGGGCGAATTCACCACCGACAAGGGCGGTCTGCACATCGCCGTCAGGGGTGGCCCAGAAGTGACCGCCTAGCCATAGCCGAGGCCTGACCTCGTCCCACGGTGTCTGTGGTTCGGGGGCACCGCGGTCACTCCGACGTGTCATCACGGACGCTCCTCGCCGGGTGGACCAACGACACGGTCAGACGGTCGCGTTCCCTGCTCGATGCGCTGTCGTCGTTCCCTGACCGTCAGGTCACGCCTCCCGGTAGAGACGCGGGCCCATCCCGTAGATCGCTCCCAGGCCATCTCATACGTCAGTGCCCGTCGAGTCGTCGACGTTCCGGTCAGCACTCTGGTACATCCGCTGGACCTTGCGCCAGGCGATGATGATTTCGGGCAGCTGGTCGAGCAGTCCCCGGGCGACGAATAGGAAGATGCTCAGCACGCCGGAGGCTGCCAGCAGCCAGAGAATGATGGAGTCCACCCGTTCGAGTCCCTCGTGATCCAGGGGTCGAACATGGGTGACGTCCACTCAGTTCGACCACCGATTTGTGTGGTCAGAACTGAGGTCTACGCCGACAGTAAAGCTCAGGTGCTGCTATCCCATGGGTAATGCGAGCACGCTCTGAGGCGCCCGCGGTGAGCGGTGAGGTAGCAGGTGGCCGGGTCGTTGTTCACGGCTCGAACAGCTACCCCTCGACATGTCGGCTCGGGGGGAGCTGATCCTGCGCTGCTCCTGAAGCTACCTCCAGATCAGGACACGGCAGCCACAAACGCCATACGTGAGACAGGCCCTCGGCAATGAGGTATTGGGGTCCAACACTGCCGAGGCGCAGCCGAACAGATCGGGCTTTCAACGGCAGCGAGGGCACCGACTTGCCCCCGCGAACTCTGTGCCAGCGTTCACTGGTACAGGTCAGGGCCTGTCCACCGTCATGAAACACCGCTGTCGACCCTCACGGCTGGCAGCTGCTCACGCCCGCCGACAGACACCCGGCCGCGCGCCGTCCGGCGAACCCGAGCTGGCTCCTGGGAAGTGGCTGATATCCCGGGTGCCATAGCGTTGCGGGAATGGCTACTGCCCCAGCGCAGCGAGGGCTTGCTCGGCCATCTGAACGCTCATCGTGGCCGCGATGGTGGTGCCGGCCTCCAGGAGCTTGTCCTTGAACTGGGTGGCGAACTGGCGCAGGCGACCCGGTTCAGGGTTCTCGGAGGTTGCCTCAGCGTGCAGGTCCTGGGCGACGCGTTCTAGTTCCACGCGGTCCGTGTCGGTAAATGTCATGTGGGGTGTGGTGCTGCTGGCTGCTGGGGGAGCGTTCGTGCGGTGGGGCTCCGTTCAGCTCCGCGTCGGGCAGGACAAGCAGCAGGGCGTCGTGAAAGCACATATCGGGACGATGATGCACAAGGCGCCGAACGGCCAGTCGGGAGCGGACATGTGGGCAACTCATTAGTTGGTGCTGGGCACCAGCATGTTCGGCACTCGCGTGTCCTGGACCTTTCCCGCGCGATATCCTCGGGCGGATCGCACGGCCTCACGCCATCCACTGGTGAGGACGGCGTATGCAACATTCGCATTGGCTTCGGGGGTGTGATGGCGGCGGGCAATGGTCAACGATCTGCGGTCCAAGACGGTGCTGTTTCGGATGGTCAGGGCGGTACCGTCATCCGTTTCTCTTATGGGCAGGCCGGCAATGAGGTTCCTGGTACCTCTACAGCAGTCGCACAGTGCCTAGCGGAAATTCGCCTCCACCTCGCGGCTGGTTCGGATGACCAGACGGCTAAGCCTTGATCCACCGATCTGATGGCTGTGGATGACTCTTCGAGAAACAAGGAAGTGCCTTGTGACCTGCGATGATGGGAGTTCTTGAGGCTTCCAGCACGCACGATCGGCAAGGCACTTCCGAGATGCAAGTTTCCCATACTCCAGCGGCGGTCTCCGCTGCGTTCGATGACCCGAATCTGGTCGCGCATGCCGGGCTGGTTCCGGTGATGCGGCTGGCCGAACGGTGCGGGCTGTCGGGCCTGGTGGCGCAGAAGGTGAAGCTGAGCGGGACGAGGAACGGCGCGGGTGCGTCGGCGGACGTCAAGGTCAGCAGCATCGTGGCCGGCATGGCGGCGGGCGCGGACAGTATCGACGACCTCCATATCCTGCGGCACGGCGCGATGCCGGCCCTGTTCCGGGGGCCCGTGCGCCGTCCACGCTGGGCACCTTCCTCCGTTCGTTCACCCACGGTCACGCACTCCAACTCCACGCTGTCCACCGCAGGTTCCTCGGTCAACTGGCCGCGCACGCCCCGCTGCTGCCCGGTGCCGGCGACAAGGCGTTCATTGATATCGACTCCACCCACAAGCGGGTCTACGGCCGGGCCAAGCAGGGTGCCGAGTACGGCCGGTTCAAGGGCATCCGCACCCTGCACCCCCTGCTCGCCACGATCTGCACCCCGCACGCGCGGCCGGTGATCGCCACAGTACGGATGCGCCGCGGCAAGGCAGCCGATTCCCGTGGGGCCCCGAAGTTCGTCAGTGAGGCGCTGTCCACCGCCGTCGAGGCGGGCTGCACCGGCACCCGGATCCTGCGAGCGGACTCGCAGTTCTACAACGCCGGGGTGATCTCGGCCTGCCGCCGGGCCGGAGCCCACTTCTCGATTACCTGCGGGTTGAACCCCTCCATCAAACGGGCCGTCCTCGGCATTCCCGACCAGGCCTGGCAGCAGATCACATACCCGACCGCGGTGCCCGATCCTGCAACCGGTGAGCTCGTCTCGGACGCCGAAGTCGCCGAGATACCCGCCTACACCGCCTTCGCCAGCCGCACGAAAGCGGAGCGGGTGAAGTTCCCCCCTGGTCTTGGACAGCGGTTGCTTACGCTGCGGGGGTGAAGTCGTGCTGCAGCCTGGCTCGGGTTTCGAGTGGGGTGAGGTACCCGAACTCGGGGTGCTTGCGGAGCCTGGTGCGGTTGTACTCGACCTCGATGAAGCGGAAGATGTCAGCGCGGGCCGCCTCGCGGCTCTCCCAGACGGCGGTGCCGATCTCCGCTTTCAGCAGTCCGAAGAAGCTCTCGGCTGCGGCGTTATCGTAGCATATGCCGGTTCTTCCCATGCTCTGCCTCAGGTTCAACTCCTGTAGTTCGCGGCGGAATTCGCCACTCGTGTACTCGCTTCCGCGATCGGTGTGCATGATGCAGCCACCCTGAATGAAGTTCCCCCTCTGAAGTGGACAGCCTGATACTGGGACGGATCAGTCCCGGAGGAAGCAGTCCAGGTTGAGTGGCAAGAGCAACATGAGCAAGCGGTACACGTCGGAGTTCAAGCGGGACGCGGTGGCACTGGTCCGGTCGTCAGGGCGGAACGTCACCGAGGTCGCCCGGGAACTCGGTGTGAGTGCGGAGGGGCTTCGCGGCTGGGTGAAGCAGGCGAAGGTCGACTGCGGCGAGGGGGCGCCCGGCGCGCTGACCACGGCGGAGAAGGATGAGCTCCAGCGGCTGCGCAGGGAGAACCGGGAACAGCAGCAGACGATCGAGATCTTGAAAAAAGCAGCGGCCTTCTTCGCGAAGGAGACGATGAAGTAGGCACGCTGTGCCGTTTCATCGACGCGGAGAAGGCCGCCGAGGCCAACCCTGGCGGCTACAGCGTGGCTTTGCTGTGCCGTGTCACGGGGATCAACCGCTCCACCTTCTACTCCTGGCTGGCGGCCCGGCCGACAGCGGCCGAACGACAGTGCGCCGAGGACGAGTTGAGCGAGGAGATCCGTGAGATCCACGCCTCCTCGCGGGGTGCCTACGGCGCCCCGCGCGTGCACGCCGCGCTGCGGCGCAAGGGACATGCGATCAACCGGAAGAAGGTCGAGCGGATCATGCGCGAGCGCGACATCCGCGGCATCACCCGCCGCAGACGCCGCCACCTGACGCAACAGGACACCAAGGCCGCACCGGCTCCGGACCTGGTCGGCCGCGACTTCACCGCTAACCGGCCCGGCATGAAGCTCGTCGGTGACATCACCTATCTGCCGACGATCGACGGCTGGTGGTATCTCGCGACCGTCATCGACCTGGCGACGCGCGAGGTGATCGGTTACGCGATGGCCGAACACCATCGTGCCGAGCTGGTCACCGACGCGCTGCGGATGGCCGCCGGCCGCGGTGACCTTCAGGGTGGCTGCATCATGCACACCGATCGCGGAAGCGAGTACACGAGTGGCGAATTCCGCCGCGAACTACAGGAGTTGAACCTGAGGCAGAGCATGGGAAGAACCGGCATATGCTACGATAACGCCGCAGCCGAGAGCTTCTTCGGACTGCTGAAAGCGGAGATCGGCACCGCCGTCTGGGAGAGCCGCGAGGCGGCCCGCGCTGACATCTTCCGCTTCATCGAGGTCGAGTACAACCGCACCAGGCTCCGCAAGCACCCCGAGTTCGGGTACCTCACCCCACTCGAAACCCGAGCCAGGCTGCAGCACGACTTCACCCCCGCAGCGTAAGCAACCGCTGTCCAAGACCAGGGGGGAACTTCATTCGGCGTGAACGGATCATCACTGTGATGCCAGGCAGCACCGGCGTAGTCGTAGGCGTGCTCGATCGCCTCGTTCTGGCCGGTGGGGTCGGCGACGCCGACGGCCAGAACGCGGTACTTGTGGAACCAGTCCACCGACGCCTTGGTGGCGCCGTTGATGTTCCAGAACTGCGGGTAGCAGGAGCGGGTGTTGGTGTCCTGCGCGGCGCCGAGGACTTCGCTGCGCTTGCACTCGGGCTGCGACAGCGTGACCGTCGTGATCGATCCGGTCTCGGAAGTGATCGTCTCGATGCGGTGCCGCTTCAGCGGCAGGATATCGTCCGTGCCATCGACCCGGTTCGGGCGCAACTGGTAGGTGAAAGTCACCGGGTTGACATCGACCGCCGCAGGACCGGCCTTGGCCGTACGCTTGATCGACTCCAGGACCAGGACGTGGTCGGTGGTGTCACCGATGTCACCTGCGTCGTAGTAGTCCTGGGTCAGCGCCCACGTGTCCACCGGGTCGAACGCCTTGCTGGTGGCGTTCCAGGAGAAGGTGCTGATGCCCGTGAGGCGCTTGCGGGAGAAGAAGGACGGGCCCGCAGCATTGCATTCGCTGTCACTGCTGCTGCAGATGGCATCGAAGGGGACGTCGGGCCAGTTCTTGGCGGTTTCCTTGGTGAGATCTGCGCACCCGCCGACGGTGCAGCGCTCCGCGTGCGCGAGGGTCACCTTCGCGTCCGCGTCATCGGTGAACAGGGCGCCCTTGCGCAGCCCGTACTTGATCTCCTTGAGGTAGCCACCGCGTGTGTACGAGGCGTTAGCGGTCGCTGCCTTGTTCTTCGGGTAGTAGTTGGACTCCTTCGCGTACCAGTAGGTGGAGGCGTTGCCGCTGGTGTCCTCGATGTAGTCGAGGTTCCACCGCCACGCCTGGGTCAGGGACCGCTCGGCGAAGGCGCTGCCCTTGTCGTAGCCGGGCTCGTCCGAGTCGTCGCCGAATACGGGGACAGTCCACGTGGAGTTGGTGCGCTGGTCGGCGGCGCCGTCGAGCTTGTTAAGGCCGAACACGTACCTGGTGCCGTCGCCTGTGATGACGGTCCAGTACTCGCCGTCGTCGTCGCCGTTGTCCGCGCCGGTGGAGCGGGTCACGGTGGAGGCGTCGTCGTCCTCCAGACGCCAGTCTCCAGAGGTGTTGACCTTGACCAGGCGGCTGGATTTGCCATTGAGGACGATGCGCGCGTTGTCGTACTTCCAGCAGTGGTCGAAGACGTCCGTGTGACCGTCCTTGTCGCAGCTGCCGTAGGTGCGCTCGATGTAGGACTCGGTCAGGGAGAACCCCTCACCCACCGCAGAGCCCTGGTTGTTGGTGGTGGCGGTGCGCCCGTCGATACTGCCCGAGTCGTAGGACAGAGACAACGGTGGCGTGGGGCCGGCCGCGGCCGGCGGCACAGTGAAGCCGTAGTTCCAGGTGAATGCGCCCGAACTGCCGCCGGCTTCCCAGGAAGATGAAGGGGAGAGCTCGGTCGCGGAGTAGTCTGCACCGCAGCCGTGTTGTTGGCGAGATCTTGCCCATGGCGCGCGACTCGCCCAAACGGCAGTGTGCACGTCGTGGACCGGCGGCAAGTGGTGCCCTCTGGTGCCGCGCTCAAGCGTGATGCCGAAGTCGGGACGATCGTAGGAGGATTCAGGTGAGCACAAGCGGGGCTCAGGCAGCGGCCTTCTTCCGTGAGATCGCTCGGACTCGTACGGTTTGGTGGGCTCGAGACGACGACGGCAGTCCGACCCCGGTCTCAAGTTCTGGGCAACCAGCTTTCCCCTATTGGTCGTCGAAGACCCGTGCGCAGCGCGCCGCTCAGCTATGGGGTCCTCAATTTCGAACTGTTTCAATGCCGCTGGATCATTGGCGAAGCGCGGCTTTGCCGGATCTAGTACTCCAGCTGTAGATCGTGATCTTCATGTCTGAGTGGCGGCTTGTCGCCGGTACTGACTGGTGCGTGATCGAGCTTGATGACGTCGTCTCCACTCGGACCAGCGCAGGCGGTGAGCCACGTTGGACAGCGGCTGGACGACGAGCGCGATGAACAGGTGCTGGATCTCGTTGCAGGTCAGTGGAATGAGGTCGTCGGAGGCCGGGCGGGTGTGTTCGTCGGCGCGGACGACGGCGAGGAAGGCGTGGGCGAGCATGGCGAGGGTGACCCAGCGGGCCCATGAGGGGTAGCGGCGGAGCTGGTGCTCGTCCAGGCCGGCCAGCCCCTTCCCGGTCTGGAAAGTCTCCTCCACCCGCCACCTTGATCCGGCGACCCTGACCAGGGTGGTGAGCGGGACCAACCGGGTGGAGTGGCAGTGGTAGTAGGCCAGTTCACCGGTGCGGCGGTTGCGGCGAATCAGCAGCCGCCGGTGGCCAGGGCCGGGCTCGGCCAGGTCGATGACGGCCCAGTCGTAGAAGCGGTGGCCCTTGGCTCCCGCGCCTGCCGACAGCTTCTGCCAGGCACGCTTCGGCACCTTCGCGGCGAGCGTGTCGGCACGGAACGAACTTGCCCGCCCTGGTGGTGACTTCGGCCGAGCAGGCCACCGCGAGGACATACCCCAGGCCATTCTCCTCCAGGGCGGACCGCAGCTTCGGGTTGCCGCCGTAGACCTCGTCGCCGGCGACCCAGCCGACGCGGTGTCCGGCGTCCAGGAACCGTTCGATCATCGTGCGGGCCAGTTCAGGCTTGGTCGCGAAGACGATGTCCTCGCCGAGCCCCGCTGCCTTGCACCGGTCGTGGTCACAGGTCCAGGAACGGGGCACGTACAGTTCCCGGTCCACCGCCGCATGGCCTCGGGCACCTGCATAGACAAGGTAGACGGCAACCTGGGAGTTCTCGATCCGCCCGGCCGTGCCGGTGTATTGACGCTGTACGCCGACGGTGTGGACACCCTTCTTCACGTCGCCAGTGTCGTCCACGACCAGCACCGCCTCCTGGTCGTGCAGGTGCTCGACGACGTACTCGCGGACGGCGTCGGCATCCCAGGAGGCCCGGCACAGCAGATGCTGCATGCCGTGCGGGCTCGCTTCCCCGGCCCACTCCGCGATCGTCCAGCAGTTCTTGCGCGGAAGGTCCGACAGCAGGCCCAGCACCAACCGCCCGGCCCGGCGCCGAGGTTCGACCCGGGCGAACTGTCCCGCGATACGGCCCATGGCCACCTCGAACGCCTCCCGCCAACGAGCGGGATCTATGCTGTGACCTGCGGCCACCGTCTCATCATTACTCCACACAAGTCACGATGATCAACGGTGGCCGTACCCGCACCCGAACCAGGCCCCATCCGTAGGCCCGAGCACCCGAATTGGCAAGCCCGAGCCCGCACTTCGTGTTCCGTTCGGGCGAACGTCACGGCTGTGCACCCTGACGGTGCATGGGTGGCCGATCGAGTATCTCGATGTACATGATCCGGCCGTCCACGACGTCCAGGATCAGCATGCCTTTCGAGGGCAAGAGAGGCACGCACCGATGGTCCGGGCCATACGGCTGCCCCTGCGGATGATCTGCCGTCCGGATGCTCTGGCAAAAGTCATCGCCGCAGCCGCACTCGTCAACCAGACGCAGATCCCACGCGCATAGCGCCAGCTCACGTTCTCCTTCATCCTCCAGGAGGGCAGTCAGCTCGGCGATGAGATCTGGGAAGACGTCGCGAACGAGGGGGTGGTCTTGCTCCATGGGCGGAGGGTAGCTGGGACGGCTGGCTAAGCCTGGATCCACCGAGGTGGTTTGAGAGTGGTCTTTTGATCGGTTTCGGGTCGGGCGGCCGGGTGAGGGCAGGTTGTGTCCGCTGGTCTGCCCAGCTTTTCCACGGTTGGGTTCCGGTCGGGCCCTTGCGGGCGGGGTGGGCAGGGACTTTTCGTATCAGCCGGCCGGTCCGTGGGCGGTGGAGAACAGGCGTGTCCAGGTGTGCTGCCAGGGCCAGTTGTGCGGTAGGTGCAGTGTGATGCGGCGGGCGGAGCGGGTGATCCTGGCCGGGACCTGGACCAGGTGGCTGCGGAGGGTGGCGGTGGTGGCCTTGGTATGGAAGGGCGAGGTCAGTGCGCCGGTGGCCCGCAGCAGGTTGTAGGTCATCGCCCACAGGGTGAGCCATGCTGCGTTGGCGTGGAAGTGTGCGGAGGGCAGGTGGGCCAGGGCGGAGGCTTTGCTGTCGGCGATGACCTGCTCGATGACCGCGTGGTGGCGGTGTTCGCGTTCGGCCTGCAGGGTTGCGGCGGGCTGGTCGGTGAAGAACGGGTGGTAGCGCCAGACGGGGAACAACTCGCCCTGCTCACCCACAATGGCGGGTTTGGCCAGGTCGCGGACCCGGCGCACGATCAGCCGCGCGGTGACCCGCTGCGCTTTCGTGCGGCTGGCGAAGGCGGTGTAGGCGGGTATCTCGGCGACTTCGGCGTCCGAGATGAGTTCACCGGTTGCGGGATCGGGCACCGCGGTCGGGTATGTGATCTGCTGCCAGGCCTGGTCGGGAATGCTGAGGACGGCCCGTTTGATGGAGGGATTCATCCCGCAGGTGATCGAGAAGTGGGCTCCGGCCCGGCGGCAGGCGGAGATCACCCCGGCGTTGTAGAACTGCGAGTCCGCTCGCAGGATCCGGGTGCCGGTGCAGCCCGCCTCGACGGCGGTGGACAGCGCCTCACTGACGAACTTCGGGGCCCCACGGGAATCGGCTGCCTTGCCGCGGCGCATCCGTACTGTGGCGATCACCGGCCGCGCGTGCGGGGTGCAGATCGTGGCGAGCAGGGGGTGCAGGGTGCGGATGCCCTTGAACCGGCCGTACTCGGCACCCTGCTTGGCCCGGCCGTAGACCCGCTTGTGGGTGGAGTCGATATCAATGAACGCCTTGTCGCCGGCACCGGGCAGCAGCGGGGCGTGCGCGGCCAGTTGACCGAGGAACCTGCGGTGGACAGCGTGGAGTTGGAGTGCGTGACCGTGGGTGAACGAACGGAGGAAGGTGCCCAGCGTGGACGGCGCACGGGCCCCCGGAACAGGGCCGGCATCGCGCCGTGCCGCAGGATATGGAGGTCGTCGATACTGTCCGCGCCCGCCGCCATGCCGGCCACGATGCTGCTGACCTTGACGTCCGCCGACGCACCCGCGCCGTTCCTCGTCCCGCTCAGCTTCACCTTCTGCGCCACCAGGCCCGACAGCCCGCACCGTTCGGCCAGCCGCATCACCGGAACCAGCCCGGCATGCGCGACCAGATTCGGGTCATCGAACGCAGCGGAGACCGCCGCTGGAGTATGGGAAACTTGCATCTCGGAAGTGCCTTGCCGATCGTGCGTGCTGGAAGCCTCAAGAACTCCCATCATCGCAGGTCACAAGGCACTTCCTTGTTTCTCGAAGAGTCATCCACAGCCATCAGATCGGTGGATCAAGGCTAAGGGGCAACTTGTCCTGCTTGGCTTCTTAGTTCGGAGAAGCTGTCACCGTGGCCCAGTCTGCGTGCGTTGGACTCGACCAGCTGAGCACCGACGCCAACGACGCCGATTGAGGCGGCAGGGGGCTGTCGGTGGCTGGTGGCAGGATCACCGGCATGGTCTTTGTACGTAGGACTCCGCCGCGGCCTGTAGATGTGACCGCGGTCCTTCCTGAGCTGGCTTCGTTGGCGCGTCCTGCGATTCGGCTGCATCCCCGCCCGGGGTCGCCGTCGGTCAGGGAGAGCTCGGTCGGGGGGCCGTTGCTGTGGCCGGCTGAGGAGCCGTGGCCGCACTGTGAAAGCTCGCACCTGCACTTTGACAGTTGGTTCCGCCAGTCGCCGGCCATAGTGCGGCTTGAGAGACGCATGCGGGCCCGGTGGCGCCCTGATTCCGGTGGTTTCGAGCCAACGCCCGAGGAGGAGGCGCTCAAGGAACGGAGCGCTGCGAGGCTCGCGGAGCGACTCGCTGCCAGCCCTCCGCCCGCGGAGTGCCCGGTCCCCATGTTGCCCGTGGCCCAGCTGTATCTGCACGACATACCTCTGTTGCGGCCGCCCGGCCAGGCCGATCTGCTCCAGATTCTCTGGTGCCCTTACGACCACGATCCGGATAACAAGCCGTCGACCGCGCTGTTCTGGCGGTCCGCCGCCGCGGTCGTCGACATCCTCGCCACACCGCCGGAACCGTACGAGGCGAACTATCCGGGCTATGTGCCCGAGCCGTGCTTGCTGGCACCAGAAGCGATCACCGAGTACCCCGACAGCCTCGATCTGAGCCCGGAGATGCGGCTGATGGTGGAGGACCGGAGCAGATGGCAGGCAGCCGGCGTGGGCGTGGACAGCGCCTACGCGGACCATCCGCGGGACTTCTATGACTGTGAGCTGGCTGACGCCCCCGGCTGGAAGGTCGGCGGCTGGCCCCCGTGGGGCCGCACCGACCCGTATCGTCGATACTGCACTGTCTGCGATGTGCAGATGGTCCCGCTGCTGACCATCGCTTCCTCCGAATGGGACGGTGGTGAGGGACGCAGCTGGGCGCCGTGTGAAGACCAGGCCGCCGCCTACGCCGCCCATTACGCTGCCCAAGACCCCTCGCAGCCGACTGCGGTCGAAGTGGGCAGCACCGACAACATGCAGCTCTACGTCTGCCCGACCTCCCCGAGCATCCGCACACCGACCTGATCCAATGAGCCATCGGGCCTGTCACATACCCTCCGTAGCCGGTGACATAAATGCTGCCGCATGAGTGTGTGTGACAGGCTTGCCTCGCTTGTGCCAACCAGACAGCTTCGACCGATCCACTCACCACGTCATCCGGCTTACGCCGGTGACAACTACTGAGCCTCGGCACAGGAGGTGAGCCGGGACACGGTAGTTGGAACCTGGACCTGGTTGTTGGCACTGAGCTTGATGGCGAACGCCGAGGCCGCAGTCCCGCCCTATCAACGCTCGCGGTCTTCGCCAGAGCCCGTAATTCCCCAGGTTCTGGCTGCATGAATCACTAGATTGGTGTGCGTGGAGACGCGGGGGCAGAGTTATCGGTATGTGGGTCCGGCGGAGCTGAAGGCGCTCGTCCGGGCGGGTAGTGAGGGTCGGAGCATCCGCTCGTCAGCGGACTTCGGCGAGTGGGTCTCTGCGCTGACCTTGAATGAGTTGGCCGAGCCCTTCACGTTCGTCGTCGATGGCGGCGGGGTACTGCGACTGGCTCCGCGCCGCAGCGAGCACGTGGTGTGCGCTGGCGGCGGAGAGGTGCTGAGCGCCGGCGAGATGAGCTTCCGCGAGGAGTCCGGACGGTGGGTGGTCGAGGAGGTCAGCAACCAGTCGACCGGCTACTGCCCGGACGTCAGCTCATGGCCAGCCGTGGCCGAGGCCCTGGACCGGATCGGGATCCATCACCCATCCGGGTTCACCCACGAGGTGGTCTTCCGCCGATGCCGCTCCTGCCGGGAGCTCAACATCGTGCGGGAGGAGGACTTCGTCTGCGTCTTCTGCGGCGAGGATCTGCCGCGGGAGTGGAACATGGGGGAGCCCGGGTGACTGGTCAGACAGCGAAGATCACATCGCGGTGCGAGTGCGGCAGCACAGCGGTGCGACAGGTGAACCAGTTCATCCTTCACGATGAGTTGTGGTGGGACTCGGAGTTCTCTTGCGGGTCCTGCGGCACCTACTTGTGTGAACACGCTGGTCGGGGACCAGCGCCTGATGATGTCCGGGAGGCCCTACTCGCAGCGCACGGACCCGTCAGGCTCCGGCTGGTCGGTCCGGTCCCCAGTCTTGTCCCGGCTTTGAAGGTCCTTCGGGAGGTCTCAGCGGCCTCGTTGTCGCGCGCTCGTGAGCTGGCTGGGGAGCTGAGCCACGATGGCCTGGTGGGGACCTTGTCGGAGATGGAGTTCCTCAAGGCTCGGCTGCAGCTGCGCGGGGTTCACGTCGACATCGACCAATAGCTGTCCCCGGAGGCACCGACAACTCACGGTTGGTTGCAAGAAGTGTGACCACCTGGTTCCAACAACCGTGTCCCGTCGTCCGGGAACCGCCAGCTCACGGCTCCTCGCCAGTGCTGTCCCGTCTTCTGCGATCTGGCTCCGATCTCAGTTGATCTGGTCCGATTCGCTCTCCGTCTCAGGCGGTCTGGTCCGTCGATGCCGCTGTCGGTGCGGGATGGTGGGCTTCACCCATGAGTTATGACCTTGCTGTCTGGGAAGGCGAGCGTCCTGCAGGCGACGCCGCTGCGGCCCAGTGCTTCACGGATCTGTACGACAAGTACATCGACGCGGACGGGGCTGACGTTCCTCCAACCAAGCAAAACGAGGCCTATGCCGCCGCGCTCCTGGAGCGATCCCGATCTCACCGAAGTCGAGCCTCTACCGTCCCGGGCCGGGAACGGCGATGCGCCTTCAGAGGGGGCCAAACACGGCCGGAACAGGCAACCGTAGTAAACACCGTGCCCCTGATCTTGCCCGGAGCCGCGTATCCGCAGGTCGCAGTAGCCCACTCGGCAGGCGGCCCGTGACACGCCTGTGACCGGAATTTTGGCTTACACCATGGCTCGGCGCTCGCGCCCCTGATGGAGTGACCTGATGCGCAAAGTCACTTCCCTTCTTCCGGCCCTCGCCGCACTCCTGCTGCTCACGGCGTGCGGATCCGAACAGGCGGGCACCCCCGGCGCAGTCGCCCCCGCGTCAGGGACCGCCGTCACCGACCCGCCCGTGGACGGCGTCCGGATCACTTCGGTGACCATCCCCTCCGCCACGCCCACCCCCAAATCTGACGGGTTCTCCGTCCACGCCGACCCCCTTCCCACCGGTGACTCCGGGATCTCGGCCGCCTACGAAGTCACCAACAACGGAACCGAGGCGCTGACGTACACGATCCTGTTCGACTTCACCACGGACACCGGCGAAGTCATGGGCAACAGCCACGAGACCGTGCGCTCGGTCGGCCCCGGCGCGACCGAGCGCGGCACGGTCCGGGTGGGGGTGCTGGCCCCCGGAGCGTCCCGGGTGACCCGCGTCAAGGTCTCCCGGGTGACCAAGGTGCCCGCCGCCGAGGCGCCGCTCGCGTCCGGCGAGTGTCCACCCTCCGGCATCCGCCTCACCACCGATGACGGCGACGCCGCGATGGGGCTGCGCGTGGTGGGCTTGCACCTGGAGAACTGCGGGAAGCGCGACTACTCACTTGACGGTTACCCGCTTCTGGAACTGCTGGACAAGGATCTGTCACCCGTCCAAGGCGTCCGGATCGTACATGGAAGCGGTGGCATCAGCACCGGTACCGGATTTGACGAGCCGGCCCGCCCGCTGGTCCTGAAGCCGGGCGAGAGCGCCCTTTCGGGCCTCATGTGGCGCAACACCACCGAGTCCGGCGCCGCCGTCAACGTCCCGTACGTCAGGGTGCGGGCCGAGCAGCGCGCCGATCCGGTGACCGTGACGCCCCACCTCGATCTCGGCACCACCGGCAAGCTGGCCGTCCGTGCCTGGACGCGCCCGTCGAAGTAGGACCCCCGCCCGGTCTCAGTGCCTCCGCTGCGGCCATCAGAGGGGGTGGTGGGGGCGGCGCCTGATCGTGGACGGGGGTCAAGGGGCAGGTCCCAAGGGCCCTACTGAGCTGCACCGACCAGATTGGTCGCAACACCTGAACCGAACCACATCAACTGAGATGAGCAGCACGAGCAACGCGCATCTGACCAGATCCGCCGAGAATCCGGCTCCCGCCCTATCTCAACCGATCTGGTCGCCGCTGGTCGAGCCACTCGTCGTAAACCAGATCCGTTGAGACGGGACACCAGTGCCGACTAACGTGTCCCGGCTCAGGAGGCAGGATAGGGACTCGGCGCGGTGAACGTACCGATTTCGGGTGCACCTGTTCCGCTGCGGAGTCAGGAATGCGGAAGGCTGATCACCGGATCCTCCGTGAAGCCATCGGGCCCCCCTCCCGGGAACCGGGCCAGGGCGATGCGGTGTTGATCAAATCGTTGCCGCACCGCGTACAACCGCGTACGGCCCTCTCCTGTCCCACAGTCAGCCGTGAGGATGAACCTCCGGCCGTGCGCCTACGCGTTCGGTCCAGGCTGCTGGGGAAAGGGCGAGCTCGAAGATGGGGAAGACGATGTGGAGAGCGGTGGTGGCTGGTGGAGCGGCGGTCATGTTCACAGGGGTAGCGGCGGTGCCGTCCGGGGCGGCGGAGGGCGGGGTCTCCTTCAGCCGGGTCTCGGTGAACGGCGGGAAGCCGATCGTGATCGGGGTCAAGGAGGAGGTCGAGGTGCATGCGGTCTTCCGGATGACGACCAAACTCAGATACGACTTCGGGCCGACGGTGTTCCCCTACCGGGGGAAGCCCGACACTGGGGACACCCTGCACAGCTCCGTCATCACCAGCGACTGCAAGGTCGTGGACAGGGCGAAAGGAATCTGCGACTTCGAGGAATGGCTGTACATCGACCCGCAGAACCGTGACTTCGGGAACGAGGACGCCGGCACCTGGCGAACTGCTGCTCGGGTCTTTCTCGCCGGCGACGCCCACGACACTGACGACAAGGACCTTCCGTTGCAGGTCAAGCGGGCCACACGCGTCACTGTCAACGCCTCGCCGGAGCCGGTCGCGAAAGGGAAGACGATCACCGTGACCGGGCGGGTCACACGCGCGAACTGGGACACCCACACGTACCAGGGGTACGCGGGCCGCACGGTCAGCCTGCAGTTCAAGGCGGCGGGCGCATCCTCGTACACGACGGTCAAGAAGGCGACGTCGAGTAGTACGGGGGCGCTCAAGACCACGGTGAAGGCCACCGGGTCGGGGACATGGCGGTGGACGTACTACGGGAACTCCACCTCCGGGGCGAAGTCGTCGACCGGGGATCACGTCGCCGTGCGGTAGGCGACGTGCGCGGACCGCTTCCCCTCGCAGAAGCGTGATCACCCGGACCGGCCGGACCGGGGACTTCAGTACCTCGTCGACATGTGGCCGGCCCCGCAGGAGTCGGAACTCCTTGCACTCAAGCAAGGGCCGATCCTCTGGGCTGGCTGACCTAAAGCCGCTCTGAAGTCCGCTTCGCGCTCAGTCACACGATTCAGCGTGCGAGGTGAATGGGCCGCGAGGCCGTGGCCGCTGAGGTGGCCGGCGGTGTGGTCCCGAGGGCGGCCTTGTGCTTGCGGGTGGGCGGCAAGGGCTGGCGGGTGCCGATTCCGTGGGCGAGGGTTTCCGACAGGTCGGCCAGCAGCGAGCTGGGAGTGTACGGAGATGCGGTGAGGGTCCAGGTGGCGTGGTCGAGGCTCGGACCCGCCCAGACGGTCCAGGTGTCGAGGTTCTGGATGGGATGCTGCGCGACGAAGGCGTCGAATTGGACTCCAGCGTCTCCGGCGGGAGACGTCCAGCGGATCCAGCGTCCGTCCACGGTGTGCTTCCACCCGGCATCGGAGAGGGGCTGCGCGGCGGCGGTGACGGTCTTTTCGTCCACCGGGGAGCCGAGGGCTGTGTCCCAGCCGTCGTTGTAGGCGAGGTGATCCAGCAGGACCTGCAGGACGGGAGCGGGGGTGCTGCCGGTCGCGGTGAGGACCCACATGCGGTCGGAGACCGGTGTTTCGTACGCCGCTACGGTCCAGGCGGTCTCCCGAGCAGGGGCGTTGTGGATGCGCTCGATGCGCAGGGTCTGTTCCTCGTGGATGGCGTGGGTGGTCTCGTCGGACCAGGTGCGCCACTTCTGCCAGTCGCCGTGAGCGTCGAGGAAAGCGTCCAGGAGCGCGTCGTGGTCGCCGGCATCGGCGGCGTAGGCGGGGACAGTCTCCAGTGCCGGGAGGGATGCCTCGCGCTCGACTGCCGGTGCTTCAAGGGAGGTTCGAGCTTTGGCCGCGGCGCGCTCTGTGTCCGTCATGGGCGCCGGTCCCGGACGCAATGTGTCACCGTGTGCCTTCTCGAAGGCGCTGCGTGTCCAGGACCACCAGGGACGGGTCCTCTAATCGCCCGGCCCGCTCACGCACCGAACAGCGCAGCAGTTCGTGGAGGGTCTGGTCAGTTCCGTCGTCCCGCCACTTGTAGAAGTAGTACTTCACCGCGCCGGCCGGCGGCAGGTCGTGGGGCAAGTAGTCCCATTGGCAGCCGGTTTGGGACTGGTACAAGATCGCGTTGACGATCTCCCGCATCTCGTAGTTGCCCTGGTGGCCGCTGACGGAGGGATGCTTCGCCTTCCACGCGGTGATCACCGGCTCGATCAGCGCCCAACGCTCATCAGATAAGTCGCTCTTGTAGGACTTGCGCTCGCTCACCCCGCCACTCGAGCACGGCCAAACGCGTTGACCGGCCCGGAGTCCCCACAGCCACACGTTCAGGCGACAACGAACCGGACATCAGGTCACGTACCGCTCTCTCAGAGGCTGTGGCAGCTCCTGATCGGGTTGCTCTCTGTGAAGCCTCGCGATTTCCTACGAGGAGCCCACGCCCCTGGCGCCAGGGTGCGAGCGTTCTCAACTGGCGGGCATGAGTAGGTCGAGTGCGTGGTCGGGGTGTGACCGGTAGTGATCGGCGGCTGCGGCGTGGTTGGTCCAGCCGACGAGGTGAGCCAGGGCGATCGCGAGGTTGCGGAAGGTGACCAGAGGGCGGGGTGCGTTCCCGGTGCGAACGCGGCAGGCGTCCTCGCGGAGGGTAGTGTCGCGGACGTGGTGCAGGGCCTCGACCTGCCAGTGTCCACGGACAGTGGCGGCAAGCTGGACGGCAGTGGCCTGCTCGGCGACCAGGCTGGTGACTGCGTGGAC
The DNA here is from genome assembly GCF_036002945.1 of Streptomyces sp. NBC_01224. NCBI lineage: Bacteria > Bacillati > Actinomycetota > Actinomycetes > Kitasatosporales > Streptomycetaceae > Streptomyces > Streptomyces sp. NBC_01224. The sequence goes on from NZ_CP108529.1 coordinate 9,061,041, forward strand.
GCGCTCGAGCGTCACCTTTCCCGTACGGATATCGCGACGACGGCGCACGATCTGTAGTGCCTGCACGGCGTGCGGGAAAGCGAGCCCGGTGACGGTTGCGGCTTTGAGCCGTCGGATCTCATCGCGGCCGTGACCGGTGGCACGGGTCTTGTTCAGCAAAGGGATGTCCCGCCAGGGGAGCTTCTTCAGCGTTGCCTGCAAGGTGGGGTGGTTGCCCTTGACCACGGCGATGTAGTGGGCCTTCTTCTCCTCGACGAGGAAGCGGGCGTGATCGGTCTGGGTCAGCAGCGCGTCGAACGTGACGACGGTTCCCGCGAGTTGAAGTGGGGACAGCAGCGGCTGGAACGCGGTGATCTCGTTGCTCTTGGAGTCGACCTGTCGCTGGGCGACCACCGCCTTCTCGCCGTGCACGACGGCGGCGCCCGTCCACCGCCAGGGCCCGCAGACCGTCGTGGGGGCCAAGCTGATCGGCGAGCCAGTGGCCGACGGCCTGGTCCAGGGCATCGGCGTCGATCCGGGCCAGCAGGCGGCCCAGCGTGCAGGCCCGCGGGACGGCAGTTCCCAGGCCAAGGCGGGCTCTCAACTCCGACGGCATCCCGGCCGCGAAGCGGGCGATGGACGTCAGAGTGGTACAGCCGCCGAGGACGGCGAGGGTGCACACGGCCAGCAGGGCGCCGAGCCGGTAGCGGCGCCCATGACGTCGGCGCGGATCGGGCAGAGCCTCCAACACCTCGGCAAGCCGGACCAGTTCCTCGGGCTCGTCGGTCGGCGAGTCCGCTATGCGGGCGCGGCGGCAGGACAGGACTTCGATCGTGGAAACTGGCATACAGACGCGACCTCTGGACGATCAACGGCTTCGACACCTTGATCATCGGAGGTCGCGTCCTTCGTTCGTTCACCGGGCCCAGCAGGCCGAACGGCCACGATCGTCACCAACCATCCATCTCGACAGGCGAGAATGCTTCAGCCCTGCCCCTGGCGCCGACGCACTCACCCACGGCAGACACGAAAGAGCCCCAAAGGACTGGAACGTTCTTGGTGATCACGTCAACGTGCGACATCCCTGAAACACCAGCTCAGCTAAGCGCTGTCCCGTAAATGATCTACGACGTGTTCGTTGACCTGCCTGTTTCTTCGTTACCCGGCGAGGGTGAGGTTGTGCAGGCGGGCGATGCCGAGCATGGCGTGGTGTACGCCGTCGCCCTTGAGGCGGCAGTCGCGCAGGATCTTCCAGGTCTTCATCCGGGCGAAGGCGTGCTCGACGCGGGCGCGGACCTTGCGGTGGGAGGTGTTGTGTTCCTCTTCCCAGGCCGGGAGTTCGGTCTGGCCATTCTCGCGGCGGTGCGGGATGACCAGGCCGGTGCCCCGGTATCCGCCGTCCGCGATCACCGTGGTGCGGCCGATGGCGGCTTTCGCGCCGGACAGCTCCCACGCCTTGCAGTCGTTGCGGTTGCCGGGCAGCGGCCGGCCGACCGCGACGACGAGTCGGGTGACGGCGTCGATGACGACCTGGTGGTTGGTCGAGTACCGGTAATCCTTCGACTGCTCGGCGACCTGGTGGTCACGCGTGGGGACCAGGGTGCCGTCCACGATCAGCACGGTGTCCTTGCGGAACCGCTGGCGGGGCTGGAGCGCCAGCGACGGGCCGAGGTGGTCGATGATGCGGTCGGCGGCCGACTTCGAGATGCCGAACAGCGGCGCCAACTGCCGCAGCGTGAGATTGGTTCGCCAGTAGGCGGCGACCAGCAGGACGCGGTCCTCAAGCGGCAGACCCCAGGGCCGGCCCTTGCGGACCGGGTCCGCCCCGTCGCGCCGCAACGCGTTGATGAGCTTGCCGAACTGACGCGGGCTCAACCCGGAGAACGGGGCTATCCAAGACGGCTCCGACGCCGTGATCACACCAGACACGACGAGATCATCTCACTCGTGACCAGCAGTTGCGGGACAGCCTTTAGCTTGATCTTTAACCTCGGAGGTCGAACGACTCGTCGTACTTGATCACTCGGACTGGTAACTGCCGTGCGTGCAGGCGGCCTTCGGCTGAGCATGTGCTCCGACCAAGAAACACACAAGCTCAGCGCGAAGGCCGTGGGAATGAGTCTGTTGCATCATGCTGTCGGGCAGGATCCGTTTGCGGAACTGTCATGCTTCCGGGGTGAGTTCTACTCCTGTCTGACCCGGCGTGCGGATGCGTTGTTCGAGCTTGCGGATGCCGTGTTGTGTGCGGATGGTCCGGTCCGGTCGCTGGTGGAGCTGTCGCTGGTGGGCGAGCATCGTCGCGGGCACGGTGGGCTCTACGACGCCCTGGCCGCGGGCCAGGTCGATGTCGGCAGGCTGCGGCGGGCCCTGGCCGCGGTGTCTTTACCGCGGGCGGCGGACGGCCGGCTGATGCTGGCCGCCGACATCACCTGCTGGCTGCGGCCCAGCGCGCACACCTCACCGCAGCGGATCCTGTGTCACACCTACGGCCGGGGCAAGGACCAGCACATTCCTGTTCCCGGCTGGCCGTACTCGGTGATCTGCGCGCTGGAGACGGGCCGCAGTTCATGGACCGCCCCGCTGGACGCGCTGCGTCTGGCCCCGGGAGATGATGCCGCCACCGTCACGGCCGGGCAGATGCGTGAACTCGTCGAGCGGCTGATGGCGGCCGGACAGTGGAAAGACGGCGATCCGGACGTTCTGATCGTGGTGGACGCCGGATACGACGTGCCCCGCCTCGCCTTCCTGCTGAAGGATCTGCCGGTGCAGGTGTGAAGGATCTGCCGGTGCAGGTGCTGGGCCGGATGCGCTCGGACCGCGTCCTGCGCCGCACGGTCCCGCCCCGCGCGCCCGGCACCCGGGGCCGCCCACCCCGCCACGGCGGCGAGTTCGTCTTCGGCGACCCCACCACCTGGAACACACCCGACGCGCAGACGGTGACCGAGACCCGCCTCTACGGCACCGCCACCGCACGGGCCTGGGACCGGCTCCACCCGAGACTGACCCACCGCTCCGCCTGGACTGCCCAGCTGGGCTCCCTGCCGGTGATCGAAGGCACCGTGATCCGCCTGCAGGTCGAGCACCTGCCCAGCGGCGCGACACCGAAGCCGGTGTGGCTGTGGTGGTCGGGCACCGACGCCACCACAGCCGACGTCGACCGTCTGTGGCAGGCGTTCCTGCGGCGCTTCGACATCGAGCACACCTTCCGGCTGTTCAAGCAGACCCTGGGCTGGAGCTGCCCGAAGATCCGCACCCCCGAAGCAGCCGACCGGTGGACCTGGCTGATCCTCGCCGTGTTCACCCAACTACGTCTGGCCCGCCCGCTGGCGGCCGACCTGCGACGGCCGTGGGAGAAACCGAGCCCGCCCGACAAGCTCACTCCCGCCCGAGTCCGCCGCGGTTTCCGGCACCTCCGCCCGAAGGCGGCCTGTCCTGCCAGAGCACCGAAATCCTCCCGCCCCGGCCCAGGACGGCCATCCGGTCGCAAGAACACCTGGCCCACACCACGCTACGACGTGCACACAGTCGGCAAACCGGGCCCCGCAAAACGACGGACGAAGAAGTCAACAACCCCGCGTCCACGCCGCACAGGTTAAAGATCAAGTTAGGGTGCGTTTGGAAAGTGGATCTTTATGATGCGTTGCCTTACTCAGGAGGTAATCGTCTCGCCCGGACTGTGCGGGCTAGTACTCCAGCCGTAAATCGTGATCTTCACGTTCGAGCGGCTTGCCGCCGGTAGTGGCTGGTCTGGGATCGGGCCTGGTGGCAGCGTCGCCAGTCGGACCAGCTGAGCCGGTGGACCGGGTCAAAGGCGGGCCGGATGACGAGCGTGATGAACAGCCGTTGGATCTCGTTGCAGGTGAGCGGTATGAGGGCGTCTGGTGCGGGATCGCGGTCGTGTTCGTTCGCGCGGACGACGGCGAGGAAGGCGTGCGCGAGCATGGCCAGGGTGACCCAGCGGGACCAGGACGGGTAGCGGCGGACCTGGTGCTCGTCCAAGGCCGCCAGGCCCTTGCCGGACTGGAAAAACTCCTCGACCCGCCACCTTGATCCAGCGACGCGCACCAGGGTGGTTAGCGGCACTGCGGCGGCCGGCGAGTAGCAGCGGTAGTACGCGAGTTCGCCGGTGCTGCGGTTGCGGCGGATCAGCAACTGCCGGCTCCCGGGCCGGGGGGCGGTGAGGTCGATGACGGCCCAGTCGTAGAAGCGGTGGCCCTTGGCTCCGCTCCCTGCGGACAGCTTCTGCCAGGCCCTCTTGGGCACCTTCCTGGCCAGCGTGTCCGCGCGGAACTTCCCGGCGCCTGTGGTGACTTCGTGCGAGCAGGCCACCGCGAGGACGTAGCCGGTGCCGCGTTCTTCCAGCGCGGCGCGTAGCGTCGGGTTGCCGCCGTAGACCTCGTCTCCCGCGAGCCAGGCGGCCCGGTGGCCGGCGTCCAGGAATCGGGTGACCATGCGGGCGGCAAGCTGCGGTTTGGTCGCGAATTCGGTCTTGTCACCGAGTCCGGCGGCCCGGCAGCGGTCGGGGTCCGAGGTCCAGGAACGCGGAACGTACAGTTCCCGGTCTACCGCGGCGTGTCCGCGGCGGCCGGCGTAGACGAGATAGACGGCGACCTGCGCGTTCTCGATCCTGCCCGCGGTGCCGGTGTACTGGCGCTGGACACCGACGGTGTCGGTGCCCTTCTTCACGTCGCCGGTCTCGTCGACCACCAGAACCGCCTGGTCGTCCCGCAGATGCTCCACCACGTAGGCCCGCACGTCGTCGCGGACCTGGTCGGCGTCCCACTTGGCCCGCCCGAGCAGGTGCTGCATGCCGTCCGGGGTGCTCTCTCCGGCCCACTCTGCGATGGTCCAGCAGTTTTTGCGCGGCAGGTCCGACAGCAGCCCGAGCACCAACCGCCCGACCCGACGTCGGGGTTCGACCCGTGCGAACCGGCCCGCGATCCGGGCCATCAGGCCCTCGAACGCCTCCTGCCAGCGGGCAGGGTCTACGCTGTGACCTGCGGCCACCGCATGATCTTCAGTCTTCACACACCGATGATCAACGGTGGCCGCACCCGTCTCCACAGCGCGTCAGGGTCGCGCAGCGTCTGCCTGCCGTCATGTGTCTGGAGGACTTGTGCAACGTGGCGAAGTCTGGTGGGTCCAGTTCGACGAGCGGAGGTTGGTCGTACTGCTGTCGGGAGACGACACGTCCGGGATCCGGGTGATGCAGGTCGTCGCTCCGGCGGGCGTCGACATCAGCGGTCTGGGCATCGAAGTGACGGTCGGCGCCGGTGAAGGACTGCCGTTCGAAGGCGTGCTGCGGCTCGCGTTCCCGCGTCCAGGCTTCACCCCGTGCACGTGGCTGACCACTGTGTCCCGGGACGACCTGATAGAGCGGGCGGCCGTCCTGTCCTCCGTGAAGCTCAGCGAGATTGACGACGCCCTCCGACTCGCTGAACAAGCGCAGGAGCGGACCCCGGCCACGACCGCGAAGCTCAGCGAGATAAGGGATGCCCTCCGTCTCGGTGAACTCGGGTAGACGGAGAAGGAGCCGACGCCCGCGACGGCGTGGGCGATCTCGGGCGAGATGATCGACGCTGGCCACCTGCCGCCTCGGCGCCCCTCACCACCGAGATCACGATCTACGGCTGGAGTACTAGGTTGGTGATCTCGCCGCGTGAGCAGGACGCGGACCATACGGAGGGGCCAATCATGTGCATAGCCACATCTACGAACACACGGACCGCGGTTGAGGAGTTACTGCGCAGGATCGGTGAGGGCGACCCCGAGCGCATCGCCGAGCTGTACGCCGAGCGGGGCGATTGGAAGCTGAACTGGCCGGAGGCCGAGCACGGTCGTACTGCCACGCCCTGGATCCGTCATCGGTCCACCCGGGCCGACGCGGCCGCCCACTATCGCGAACTTGCCGAGCACCACGTGCCGGAGCAGGTGGCGACTGAGGTTGAGCGCATCCTCATCGACGGAAACGACGCGGTCGTGATCGGCGAGATTCGCCAGACCGCTCGGTCCACCGGACGTGCGTATCGCGCGCGGTTCGCTATGCACCTCACCTTCGAAGACGGCTTGGTCACCCGGCACCATATCTACGAGGACAGCCTCGCCGTGGCCCAGGCATTCGACACCGAAGACCAGTGAAGGCCACCAGGACGAGCATGAGGATGCTGGTCACAGCCACTCGTTGATGGCTGCGACCAGTACGGTCGCTTCGTAGCGGACGGCGAGCTTGTCGTATCTCGTGGCGACCGCGCGGTGCCGCTTGAGAGGGCGTTAAGTCCGTTTCTGAGAACGGCCACGTCCGGGCTGCTCGAGAATTCCCTGGCGAACGAGCCGTCCCAGGCGGGAACGGGTGACGTTGATCGAGGGCTCGTCGGTGGGCAGGCCGAGATGTTCGTGCAGGTCGCGGACGCGGAACACCTTCTCGGGGTGCTCGTTGAAAACAGTCACGATGCGCTGATAGACGGTGGCGGTCTCCGTGGCGGCCGGTACATGGTCGGGCGGGGCGAGACCGTCGATGACCTTGCGGGTGGGGGCGAGCTCGACCCGGCGAGCCTCGGCCCCGGCGAGGGCGGTGGTGAGCCGCTCGATCTGCTTGCGCAGGCTGTCGGCACGTGCGGTGGTCTCGTCGTGTTCGGTCTGCAGCAGCCGCAGGAGTTCGGAGACGTTCACGCGGCCAGCTCCACGTCGTCACGCCAGGCGGGGGTGGGGGTGGTGAGGCGGCGGAGCATGCCGGCGGTGGAGGCCCAGTAGACGCGGGAGGCCGCGTTGTCGGGCCGGTGGTCATAATCGCGGGCGAGGCGTCGGTGGAGCATGAGGGTGCCGTTGACCTGCTCGACCACCCACCGTTTCGGTCGCGGGACGAAGCCTTTGCCCTGGTCGTCGGGGTTGCGCCGGACCACCTCGATGATGATGTCCTTCACCGTTCCGTGGGTGATCACGGCGTCCTTGAAGCCCTGGTCGACCAGGGCTTTCTCCAGGCGCATCCCGCATCGTTCGGCAGCCTGGTCCAGCAGGGCGATGCCGGCCTCGTTGTCGTGCGCGCTCGCGGTCAGGACCACCACTCCGATGATCAGGCCCATGACGTCCACAGTGAGCCCACGCTTGCGGCCAGGCGTCTTCTTGTTCGCATCCAGTCCCGTCGCCTTCAATCACAACGTTGATTGAAGCTCCGCCATCTTGAAGTGGCTGGTCAGCGGGGTGGCGTGACCTCGTTTCAGGGTGCTCGTGCTGGTCGTGGGCGGCAGTCTGTGTTGTAGATCGTCCGGCGGGGTGGTTTTGCCGATGAGTTCACCGTCCTCGAACGGTCTATCCAGCGACACGACCGTTCTCGACAGGAGTGCCATGTCCACTATCCAGCCAGTGATCGTGACTGCCGACCAGGACGTTCTGCTCGGCTTCTACACGAAATTGTTCGGCGCTGAGGAGATCTTCCGGGTACCGGCGGAAGGCCCGGCCTTCTACCTCGGCTTGCGCATCGGCGACACCGACCTCGGGCTGGTGGCCAAGGAGAACCCGGGGACTGGGGCGGCGTCGCGGATCCTGCTCAGCATCGGTGTCGACGATGTCGACGAGACGCTCGGCCAGGTGGCGGCGCTGGGCGGCTCGGTCCGCGGCGGCCCCAACGACATGCCGTGGGGACAGCGCGTCGCCCACATCCGGGACCCCGACGGCAACCCGGTGAACCTCACTCAGCCGATCCCGGTCCGGTGACGCTGTTCCGCGGTGCTTGTGCTGGTCGTGGGCTACCTGCGGTAGAGATCAATTGTCGGTAGTGGCCTCGATGTTCGTCAGGACGAGCAGCGCGCGAAACAGGTGGGTGGCGCGGGCGGGGTCGGTACGGAGCTTGGTGAGGATCCGCCAGTTCTTCAGGTGGGCGAAGCCGCGTTCGACGGGGACGCGTCCGGCGGCCAGGACCCGGTTGGCCTCCTTCTCGGCGGGTGCGAGCCTGCGGTCGCGGGTGGCCTTGAAGCCGGTGACGACCACGGGATCGTCCCCGTCGTCGTCCAGGCCGAGGAAGCCCAGGACGGCCAGGGCGCCGAGGCCGGCAGCACGCAGGTGGGCCAGGATGTGGTCGCGGCGGGCGGCGGTGATGTCGTGGGTGCGGCCGGGCCGGGCGGCCGATATCCACATCAGACGGCCCCGCTCGTCGGTCAGCGCGAGGACGTGCAGGCCGTGGCGGCGATGCTTGCCGGAGTAGTTCGGGCGGTTCGCCTCTCCGGTACGGCGCTGGGTGGGGATGAGGGTGCCGTCGATCAGGACGACCTCGCCGCCCCGCCGGGCGATCTTCTTCAGGGCGCGGTCCAGGCGAGGGGCCTTCGCGGCCAGCAGGTGGATCAGCTCGTCGCGCCAGCGCCGGATGGTGGTGGCGGAGATGTCGTTGCCGCCGGCCATGTCGGCCAGGCGCCTATGGTGCCGCAGCACGGCCAGGACGATCACCGCGATCCTCCCGGGTGGCAGCGCCCGCCACCTCGACCGTATCGCTTTGAGATGGCGTCGCAGCAGGTCGGTGAGGTAGTTCAGGGTGTGCGTGGACAGCGGCAGGCGGCACTGGTAGACCAGGGACACGGTGTCTCCGGCGTGCTCTTTGGTTTTCGTCACACAATTCCAACAGCCGCCGGGGGGCACCTTGGTTACGCTCCGGTCGCCGTGCGGGCCGGTCACGGGCGGGTGGTGAACTTCCCGTCGGGTCGTTTGTGCAGCCAGCCGCGGTCGGCCAGCTTCGTGAGCTTCCCGCGCAGCGGCTCCAGCTTGCCCCGTACCCCGGCGTCCAAGCCCAGCACCTTGCCGATCTGACGGGTGGAGACCGGGCCGGCGGCCTGCCGCACGGCGGTCAGGATGCGCTGGTACTCCGCCGGCAGTGCGGACTCGGCCACCGCCGGCCCACGGTCCGGGACCAGCCGCACCGCCCGACCTGCCACCTGGACCACCGGCGACCCGGCCTCCGTGCGCTCGTCGGCGAGCTGCTCGCTCATCCGCTGCCACACCCGCTCGGCCACGGCCAGCTCATCGCGCTCAGCTCGTACCTCCGACAGCTGCTTGACCAGCTGCTCTTCGACTCCGTCCAGCTCCACACGCTCGGCGATCCGCTCCAACACCTCGGGATCCATCATGGGCCGGAGCGTAGGAGCGGCACCCGCGACGACGGACGGGAATCCACAAACCCACTCCTGCCAGACGATCTACACCCGAGACTGCCGCCCACGACCAGCACGAGCACCCCGAAACGACATCACACCAGCACCCTGACCAGCCACTTCAAGATGGCGCAGCTTCATTGATACCGCGAACGAGCCACGGAGGACTTCGCCTTGCACGGCGCGGGCGTCGAGGTTAGAGGCAACACCGGTAACTTAGACGTCGTTTCACTTGGTGAGTCGGCGGTGGCAGATGAGGGTTGCGGCTATGCCGACGAAGGCGAGGAAGTGCTTGGGCTTGCGTTCATATCGACGGTGCAGGCGTCGGCAGCCGGCGAGCCAGGACACCGTTCGCTCGACGACCCAGCGGTGACGGCCGAGCCGGGTGGAGGACTCGATGCCCTTGCGGGCGATCCGGTGACGGATGCCGCGTTGGCGGAGCCATCGACGCAGGTGGTCGTAGTCGTAGCCCTTGTCCGCGTGCAGCTTGGCCGGTCGCCTGCGGCGAGGTCCGCGGCGGGACCGGATGGGAGGGATGCCGCGGACGAGCGGTTCCAGTCCCTGGCTGTCGTGCATGTTCGCGCCGGAGATGCCCAGCGACAGCGGCAGCCCGCTCCGGTCAGTGATCAGGTGAATCTTCGATCCCAACTTGCCACGGTCGGTCGGATTCGGTCCTGTCAGCAGCCCCCTTTTGCCGCCCGGACGCTGACGGAGTCGATCGCGCACCGCGACCAGTCCAGCTCGCCCCGGGCACCGAGTTCGTCCAGGACGACGCGGTGGAGCCGGGCCCAGACCCGGTCCCGGCTCCACTGGGCGAACCTCCGGTAGACGGTCTGCCAGGCCGGGCCGAAAACCGGCGGCATTTGCCGCCACGTACAGCCCGAGGTGGCCACGAAGATGATCGCGGCCAGAGTCTCGCGGTCACCGGCCCGTCGTCGACCGCCGCCCTGAGGACGCTTCACCTCCGTGAGCGGCACCACCCGCCGGAACAGCACCCACAACTCACCCGGCATCAACCGCTCAACCAGATCCGTCATGCACTACTCAACGAGCGATCACGCCATAAGAAACGACGTCTAAAGAAGCGTGCATCAAACGCCATTCAGAACACGATCAAGTGCCGCCCGGCCTGCAGGTCCCCAGTGCGGCTTGCCGCCGGGAAGGCCCCGATCTCCGTTCTGCCCCATGAGCATCAGGAACAGGCTCTTCATTGCAGCCAGCCCGCGGGCGCGCCGGATCGCCGCCTCGTCTGCATGCGCGTACATGTCGAAGAACCGTGAGGCCGTGCCCGCAGGCAGCAGCACCCATGCGGCGGCGAGGTCCCACGCCGGATCGCCGGCGAACATGGCACCGAAGTCGACGATGCCCGAGAGCGTTCCGTCCGAGACGACGACGTTCGCGGGATGGAGGTCGCCGTGCACCCACACCGGCGGGCCCTCCCACGCGTGGGCCGCAACGGCGTCGTCCCAGACGGCCCGGACATCGGCAGCGATGTCGTTGGGGCCAACGGCCTGGAAGAAGTTCTCGAAGCCGTCCGTGCAGTTCCTAGGATGGGCACCGAAGTCCGTAGAGGTCGGCGCCTCGGCGGGCGCCTCCACATGGAGCGCCCGGAGGAAACCCGCCAGCGTGTCGGCCGCGTGGTCGCCGCGGCTGATCGAGCCATGGTCCAGCGGCTCGCCGGGAACCCACGTCATCACGGTCCAGTGCTTGGGGAAGCGCTCGGACGGTTCGCCGAACCGCACCGGGAGCGGCACCGGGAGCGGCAAGCCCGGGGCCAGCACCGGTAGCCACCGCCGCTCCTTCAGCTGGAGCGCCGGAGTGGGGTCCATGCGCTGCATGCGCACGGCCAACTCGTCCCCGAGGCGCCACATTTGGTTGCCCCAGCCGCCCGCCACCTCGCGAATGGCCAGCCCTGCAAGGTCTGGATGTTGCTCCTGCAGCAGGTCGCGGACCAGGTCTGCGGTGATCTCGATCTCGGTGTCGGTCATGCGAAGACACAGTACCGAGGCGGCAGGGGGAGCGGCTCTCGCTCTCCGGAACATCTCGCTGTGATTCCTCTGGCGTCACCGATTCGGTTTCAGAAAGCTGCAGATCAGACGCTTTGGGGCGGACAGGCCCCAAAGTTCAGAGAAGCCTGCATCCGCTGCCCGATGCTCTGGCCCGACCCCGCCCAGCGTGACCGGCTTGTTGAGATCCGCGGCAACCTCCTCGCCCGCATCGCCGAGGCCGATCGCGAAGGGTGGTTCGGCGAGGTGGAAGGGCTGCAAGTGAGCCTTGCCGGGGCGGAGGACAAACTCGCCCAGCTTGATGCTGAGCAGACTCGCCGCGGCACTGCCGTCGACCTCGGGATGCCCACCTTCGCCCAGATCGCGATCCGCACCAGTGACGTTGAGGAGCCCGCTCCGTGATTCGTCCGATCACCGACGAACCGGTCCACCGCCTCGTGGAGCAGGCGGAGGCCCATCGCATCGACAGGCCAAGGAACAGGGCTGCCGCCTGCCGCAGATCCGAAGCGCGATCCGGATCACCTGTTGCCTCTTGTGCGTGCTGAAGACGGTATAGAGGTGGTTGTCGTTGAGTGAGGGGAAGAGTAGACGTGGATGTGTATGAAGCTGTGGACAGTCGCCGGGCTGTGCGGGCGTTCAGCGATGAGCCGGTATCCAAAGAGATACTCGAACGTGTGCTGGCCGCAGCGACGCGGGCTCCGTCGAGCGGGAACCTCCAGCCGTGGCATGTGTATGTCGTGACCGGCGAGCCCTTGGCCGAGCTGAAGAGGCGCGCAACGGCCAGGGCACTGGCGGGAGACCCGGGGGATGAGCGGGAGTATCCGATGTACCCGGCCGAACTGACCTCGCCGTATGTGGACCGTTTTTCCGCCGCGGCTGCCCAGCGGTACAAAGCGCTGGGGATCGAGCGCGACGACCCCGACAGGCCCATGAAGATCGCCGCCTTGAACTCGGAGGCGTTCGGGGCACCGGTCGTGCTGTTCTGCTACCTCGACCGGACGATGGGGCCAGGGCAGTGGGGGGACGCGGGGATGCACTTGCAGACGGTCATGCTGTTACTGAGGGCGGAAGGGCTGCACAGCTGCCCTCAGGTGATGTGGACGATGTATCGCAAGACCGTCAGCCAGATCGTCGGAGCCGATGACGGGCTCGTGCTGTTCTGCGGTGTCTCGGTGGGATTCGAGAAGGAGGGCGTGCCGCGGCTGCGTACCGGGCGGGCTGACATGACAGAAACAGTGAGCTTCATCGGAGGGTGACCGGGCATGTCGGTCTGGCGTCGGCCCGGATCCTCGCAACTCGTGGTTCAGAGAAGGCGTCATCAACCAGGGCCTGTTCTATCTCTCGTGGCTGATGGATCACCGGTCCGAGTTCGAGCACCTGGTTCGTGACCGGCTCGGGGCTACGGCCGCATCCCAGGTGCTGTGGAGCGGACCGCGTCTGATCTGTATCGCCGGCGACTTCACACGCTACGACGTACACGCCGTACGCGAGCACCGGAGGTCGATCGACCTGGTCCGCTACCGACTCTTCGGCAGCGACCTGCTCGGGCTTGAGACCGTGGCGTCCGTCAGCGGCGGCATACAGATAGCTCGTCGGGTGCGCCGACAGGGTGAGGCGCGGGCGGCAGTCGACGTCCAGGGCGCGTCGATGGTGGAGGTGGTGAGCGCGGCCGAGGAGGCGCTGCTCGGGCTCGGAGGCAGCATCAAACGCGTCGAGCGCAAGCAGTACACGGCATTCCAGAAGCTGCGAAACTTCGCCTGTGTCTGCCCGCCCCAGCGGAGCAAGCTCCTGGTCTACCTGAAGGCCGACCCGAGGCACGTCGACCTCCTTCCCGGGTTCACCCGAGACGTGACCGGGCTCGGCCACCACGGGACGGGCGATCTGGAGGTTCAGCTCCGCACGCCGAGGGACGTGGAGCGAGCGCAGGATCTGTTCCGCGCGAGCTACGCAGCAGCGTGATGGCTCGACGGCATTCTGGCCGTGAGCGATTTGCGCTTGATCTGAGGTCGTCGTGTAGTGCCTTTCGACGTACGGGCAGGGCGTGGCGGTGGAAGTTCGATGATGCGCGGGATCGCCGGTTTGGTTGACCGGAGATCCCGCGCTATGTTGCGCCACCTTGCTGGCCGATGAGTAGGCACCCTGGGCCGTTGGATCAGCGCCAGGTGTACGTCTGGTCGGTGATCGGGGGGAGCAGTACGTTGCTGGGCGCGTCGGCGGGCTCGGTCAGCTGGCTGAGTGCGTTGCCAACGGCGGGGCAGAGGTGGCGTTCGGCGGCCTGCGCGAGGGGAACCCAGACCACGCTGGTGATGTCTTCGGCGTCTTGCTCGGTTGCCGGGAGGACAGCGCGGACGTAGCGGGGGATGGCCAGAAGATGGATGAGGTGGAGACGGCGGAACGTGCCGGTCCTGCCGGGCCGCGTCGTGATCTCGTCCTGTGCCCAGCGCAACCGGGGACGGTCGGGGAGGGCGGTGACATCGAGGTCGAGCTCTTCCTTGAGTTCGCGGGCGAGGGCGACAGGTACTTCCTCTTCCGGGTGGAGGAGCCCGCCCGGCAGTGAGTACTGGTCTCCATCGGGCCGGGCCCGGCGGATCAGGCAGATCTCGTCGCTTTCGATGATGGCTGCGCAGGTGCGGATCGCGATGGCCGGAACGGCGCCGGTCGTGGTCATGAAATCGTCCCCGACCGGAGGGCGACGGCGTTGTTGGCGGCCAGCCAGCCCGCTGGGTTGCCGCAGTCGAAGTACTGTCCGGCGACGGGGTGGATGAGGACGTCGTGGTCGCGGGCGAAGGCGGTGATGGCGTCGGTGGCCTGGTACTCGCCGTTCGCGGCCGGGGTGAGCTTCTCGAAGTAGGCGGTGGCCGCGGTGGGAAGTAGGGCGCGGCTGATGTTGATGTAGGCCGTCGGTGCGCTGTAGGCGGTCGGCTTTTCCAACAGATCGTCCAGTACCTGCTGGCCGTCCTCCGTGGCTCGGGGCTTCAGGATTCCGTACCGGTGGGCGTCGCTGCCGGGGACGGTGGCGGCGGCGACGGCACCCGCGGTGCCGGCGGCGTCGCGGGCGGCGGCGAGGGCGGCGAGGTCGGATCCGCCGTCGGTTCGCAGGAGCAGGTCATCGCCGGCGATGAGGAAGAAGTCGTGGTCGCCGATGAAGTCGGCGGCGAGGATCGCGGGCAGGGCGGTTCCGTACCGGTCGCCGTCGCGGGGCTGTTCGATGAAGTGGAAGTCTGCCTGGTCGTGGAGGTGCGCGATCGGCTCGTACTTCTTCTGCCAGCCGCGGGCGGCGAAGTAGTCCCGCATGCCGTGGTCTTCGGTGAAGTAGTGGCGGACCTGCCGTCCGCCCTCACCCTGCGAGGTGACGATCGCGATTTCGCGCACGCCTGCGGCGAGGCAGTCGGCGACCGCGTAGGCGAGGACGGGTTGGTCGAGTACCGGCAGCATGCACTTGTTGACCGATTTGGCGATGGGGAAGAAGCGGGTTCCCATGCCGGCTACGGCGATGACGGCGCGACTCACGCGGGCCCTTCGGGTGGGTGCGGGCTCTGCCTGTGGTCCTCCGGCAGGGCCCGGCGGGGCGGGATAGGCGCGACAGTCTACGCATACCGCGCACGGTTTCCGTGAACCCGCAGCCCGCGGCGGGGGCGCTCAACTGGCCGAGCCGCCAGCGCTGTTGAGCGCGGCGGCTTGGCGGTGTGCGTCTTCGGGATCAGCGAGTCAGGGTGTGATCGAAACGGAGAGGGGCTTGGGGGCCGCGGCGGCGGTCAGTGAGCCGGCCTCGCGGATCCGGTCCCAGATCGGGGTGGCCCGGTCGCTGGGGTCGAGCCCGTGGCGCACTGCCTGCTGGTGGACGGCGGCGAGCATGGTGTCGTAGTCGCGGGGCGTGCCGACCTGGCCGTCCACGTAGCGGTGCAGGGCGGCGACACCGACCTCGACGATGTGGTTGCCGGTGTGCTGGAGGGCGCCGAGCAGGTCGGTGTCGAAGGACAGCCGGTGGTCGGTGACCCGGGGCAGAGCGCCGGCTAGGGCGGTGCGGGTGAACGCCTTGAACCCGGCCTGGGGATCGGTGACGTGCAGGCCGAGGAGTTCGTTGACCGCCTGCATGTAGAGCAGGGTGGCGGGGGTGGGGCGGGCGGGCGGTCGTGGAGTCCACACTGACCAGGGACAGGTTCACCTCCCCCGCTTCGCAGCCTCCGCGATCAGGCCCAGCAGGGCCTCGAAGACACCGGCGTCACGCCATTGCCGGAAGCGGTTATGGACGGTCGACCAGGCACCGAACTCCTGCGCCATCTCCCGCCACTGCCCACCGGGCCTGAACCGCCAGATCACGCCCTCGAACTGCTGCCGCAGCCGCTCGGGGTACGGGCCGTATCTCCCGATCGGTAGATACGGCCCAATGAACTCCCACTCCACGTCCGTCAGTTGCGCGCGAGCCATCCAAGATGATCTTCCGGATCAATCCCTTCCGTAAGGGCCGATCCCTGGAACGATCACGACTCGATATATGCCCTAGTGGCCTGCGGACTGCAGTTCCCGTACCACGCGGGTCGCCACCGGCACGAGCACACCGTGGCGGTCGGCCGCGCGCAGCAGCGCTCCGCCGATGGCGTCGAGTTCCAGCGGCCGGCCCGCTTCCGCGTCGCGCTGCATGGAGGACTTGGCGTCGGGAGGGAAGGCGTCGTAGCGCGCCAGGGCCTGAGCGGGGTCCACCGGTGCGCCGCAGGCGCGGCTGACCGCGGCGGTTTCGGCGACCAGGCTCTCCAGCTCCTCGTGGTGGCGGGTGCGGACCTCTCCGAGGGGCGCGCCGTACCGGGTGGTGAGGAGGGCGAAGGGGGCGAGGAAGGCCATTTTTGCCCACAGGGCTGTGGTCTCGTCCTCAGTCAGGCGGGCCGTCACGCCCGCGGCGGACAGGGCGGTCGCCAGGGTTTCGACGTGGGGGCGGGGTGCCGTGCCGGCGGCCAGGTCGATCTCGACGAACGGGCTGCCGTGCTCGATGACGACGGGCCTGGTGCCATCGGGGGCAAGGCGGGTTGACTCCACGCGGATTACTCCGGGGGCCACCCGGTCAGGCCGGTAGCGAGCGCGGAGGGTGGCGGGGTGTTCGACGCCGTTCAGCAGCGGTACGACGAGGGCGTCGCCGAGGGCTGCGGGCGGGACGCGGGTAAGTGCGGTATCCAGAGCGGTCTGCTTGACGGTGATCAGGCACGCGTCGACCGGCTCTCGCAGTTCGGTGTCCGTTTCCACGGCTGCGGTGAAGTCGCCGAACTGGCGGCTATGTACCTCGATCCCGCTGCTGCGCAAGGTGTGTGCCGTGGCTTCGCGGGCCAGGCAGATGACGCGGTGGCCGGAGCGGGACAGTAGGGCGGCCAGCAGACCGCCGATGCCGCCCGGACCCAAAATGGCCACCGTGGACTTGCTCGTCATGAGCGTCACGAAGTTGTCCTCTCGTAGGTCGGCCCCGATGATCGGTGGCCGCCTTCAAGACGATCTTTGCAGAGGTGCCCGCCATGCGTGCGACTGGGGGTGCGGACCAGAACGCGCAGAGGCGCCGTATCAGGAGAGCTTGATCCTCAACCGGACCACCCAATGATCACGACGCGGGACGACCCGGCAAAGACCGCCCCGCCCCTGTTCCAGCCCGCTACACTCCCCACACCCAAGCCGCTGACCAGCGCCAATGAAGAAGTCCGGCTGGAGTACTAGGAACTGTCCGGGCGATCACTGCCGGAGAGCTCCGGGCCGCAATCAAGTTCATGACCTGGCTCGACGACAACTCGATCACGCTCGCCGACCTCAGCCAGGAAGACCTCGACCTCTGGCTGACCACCAACCCCACCTGGCGCCGAGACCTCAAGCCATTCATCCGCTGGGCCGTCGCCCGCCGCCTGACCAGCAAGGTCACCATCCCGACGAAGAAATACGGCCTGCCCTCCCGATTCCTCGACACCGACGAACTCAACCAACAACTTCGCCGCTGTCTCAACGACGACACCCTCCCCTTGGAAGCCCGCATCATCGGCGCTCTGACCTGCCTCTATGCCCTTCCCACTACCCGGATCGTCGAGCTCACGACCGACCGCTTCCACCGAGACGGCGACGACGCCTACCTGACGATCAGCAAGCACCCCGTCCTGCTCCCACCCCGGCTCGCGGTCCTCATCGAACGACAGATCACGAGCCCCGCCTGCCGCACCTCTGTGCTTCAGCAGTCGCACACCGGGACTCCGGGCTTCCTCTTCCCGGGCCGGCCCCCAAGTCGCCCCCGCAGCCCTCAGACCGTCAACCACTACATGAAGCTGCACGGCCTGCCGGGCGTCAGCGCCCGCAACACGGCCATGATGGAAGCGATCACCGACCTCCCGCCGATCGTGGTCAGCGACCTCTTCGGCATCCACCCCCACACCGCCTACGCCTGGGATCAGTACGCCCAAAACAGCTGGGCTGAATACTTCGAAGCTGTTCAATCCACCGACTAGCCCCCGCGACTTCGAGGACCGATCTTGCGGTCCGGGGAGCCGGACGTGCTCTGGACGCCGAGCATGGCGGGGTAGGCGAGCGCGGCGGGGGTCAGACCCAGTGCACCGGTCACGAAGACGGGTCCTGCCCTGTTGCGGGAGATGGGCACGCTGCCTCCAGACGCGAGCGGCTTGTACGGCAGGAGGTACGGGCCGGCCGCCGGGATCCGTCAGCTCCGCGGGTAAAAACCAGCCGCCCGGCCGCGTCCCCGGCCTCCCGGGGCAGTACACCCGGGCCCGTCCCTACGCTGCCGCGGCGCAGGGGCGGAAGCGGGCTAGGTAGGCGAGGGTGGAGCCACGGTGTGCGGCCAGGTGGAGGCCGGAGTCGTCGGCGAGGCGGTGCAAGGTGCCGAAGGGGATCCAGTGGCGGTCGAAGAACTCGCCGACCACCAGTCGGCCGCCGGGGGTGAGCACCCGGACCGCCTCGGCCAGCACCCGCTCCGGCTCCGGTACCTCGCCCAGTGCGGTCACCAGGCACATGGCGTCGAACGTGCGGTAAGGGAAGGGGAGTTCACGAGCGTCACCTCGGGTGGGCGTGATGTTGGCGACGCCGTGCCGTTCCGCGCGGCGCATCACGTGGTCGAGCATCTCCGGCTGGATGTCCAGGACGTCCAGCCTTCCTTCCGGGCCGAGTTGGGGAGCGACGTGCAGCGACTGCAGGCCGGTGCCGGGACCGACTTCCAGCACCCGCTCACCTGGCCTGGGCCGCAGCACGGCGTCCACGCGGTTCGCGGTCAGATACGGCAACGGCAGGTCCAGCAGCTTGTGTTGGGCGTGCGGGTAAGGGGCCTTGTCGCCGAACCACAGGGCGCCGGCGGCGACGGCATCGGCGGCGAGCGCCCAGCGGACGGCGGGCTTGGCCAGGACGGTGTGGGACATGGATCTCTTCTTGGGAGGGGATGGTGGCGTGCGGGAAGGAGGCGGGGCCGGGAGCGAGGGTCAGGCTGTCTGGCGGGCAAACCCTCGTACCGCCAGCACGACGCACACCACCGCCAGTGGCAGTTCCGCGCCGAGCGCCATCGCTATCGCCGAGACCTGATCCGCGCCCGGTGCCGCGGTCATCGTGTCGAACCAGGCGTCGACCACCAGCAGCGTCGCGGTGGCGGTGGCCGTCAGGGCGTGCAGGTGGTGGCCGCGCATGGCCAGCAGCCCCGTGGCGATCAGTCCCAGCGACTCCAAGGCGTCCAGGCCGATCCAGGCGGTGCACCAGTTCGAGGCGATGGCGGTCCCCGGCAGCCCGTTGGCCAGCACGACCAGCCACGGCAGCAGGGCCAGCCCGCAGCCGACCAGGACGTGTTCCAGGCGGTACCGGCGGCGGATGCGCGGACCGGTCGAGCCGCGGGCCTCGTCCTGAAGTCGGCAGATGCTCAGCGTGCTCATCGGATCGTTCTCCTCGCGTTCCTGGCGTTCCTTCACGGCCTCAAGCCTCGTCCGCCCGGCGCTCATGGTCAGTAACGCGAATGTCCGTTGTGGGGGTGGCACTAGCTACACCCCGAGGCGGATGCTCTTGCCATGGCCCGCCCCCGGCCCGGACACCTACCGTTTCCCCATGCACACAACCGCCCGCCTGCGGCGCCTACTTCTGTTCCCGTTCCAGGGAGCCGGACGACCGGTCTCGTTCCTCGTCACGGGCGTCCTCGTCCAGCTCGGCGTCCTCTTCGTCGTGTCCCTGCTGTGGCTGCTCTTCGTCCCGGTCCTCGACCCGGCGGGCCAACTGCCCGTCGCGGTGTTCGTCGCGTTCACGGCCATCGTGCTCGCCGGGCCGCTGCTGACCGAGGTGCAGCGCGGCCGCTTCCGCACCCGGCTCGACGTGGCCATCCCCTCGCCTTACGCGGGACAGCGGCCCCGGCTGCCGGAGTGGCTGCGATCCCGGGCGGGGCACCGGCAGCTCAGTTACCACCTGCTGGACGGGCCGCTGCTCGCTCTCGCGGGGTCCTTCACCCTCCTGGCATGGGTCGTGGCCGTCACCGCCACCTCGATCTACCTGTGGATCTGGCTGGTGCCGCTGGACTGGCGCGTCGACCATCCCGGCTACTACACCTGGGCGGCGTACGTCACCGCGGCGGGGCTCGCCCTGCTCCACATCGCGCGGTTGTCGACTGACGCCCTCTCCCGGCTCGACACCCGCACCGCCACCGTCCTGCTCGGGCCCAGCCGCGAGGAGCAGTTGGCCCGCCGGGTCGAGGACCTGACCGAGAGCCGGACGGGCCTGGTGGACGCGGTCGACGCCGAACGGCGGCGGATAGAACGGGACCTGCATGACGGCGCTCAGCAGCGGCTGGTCTCCCTGGCGGTCAACCTCGGCCTGGCCAAGGCCACGCTCCAGGACCTGCCCGAGGACGCCCGCCAGGTGATCGATGAGGCGCACCGGGAGGCGAAGGACGCGATAGAGGAGCTGAGCGGCCTGGTGCGCGGACTGCACCCGGCCGTTCTGGAGGACCGCGGCCTGGACGCCGCGCTGTCCGGCATCGCCGCCCGAGCACCCATCCCGGTACGGGTGAAGGTGGACGTGCCGTCACGTCCGTCTCCCACGATCGAGGCGGTCGCCTACTTCGTCGTCTCCGAAGCGCTGACGAACGTGGTGAAGCACGCCGAGGCGTCCGGGGCCGAGGTGTCCGTGGAGCGCTTCGGGAAGACGCTGCTGGTCGTCATCAGCGACGACGGCGTGGGCGGCGCGGAACCCACCGGTGGTACCGGGCTGGCAGGGCTGGCCAAGCGGGTCGCCTCGGTCGATGGCACGCTGTCGGTCGACAGCCCCGTCGGGGGGCCGACCGTCATCACCGTGGAGCTGCCGTGCGTGCCGTGATCGCCGAGGATTCCGTACTGCTCAGGGTCGGGGTGGTCAAGGTCCTCGAGATGGCCGGGTTCGAGGTCGTCGCCGAAGTGGGCGACGGCGAGGCGCTGTTGGCCGCGGTGGAGGAGCACCGGCCGGACATCGCCGTGGTCGACGTCCGTATGCCCCCCGGTTTCACGGACGAGGGCGTGCGTGCCGCGCTGGTCATCAGGCAGCAGTGGCCACAGACCGCGGTGTTGCTGCTCTCGCAGTATGTGGAGGAGCGGTACGCGGCCGATCTGCTGTCCGCCAACACCTCCAGCATCGGCTATCTGCTCAAGCAACGCGTCGCGGACGTGGAGGAGTTCGTGGACGCGCTGCGCCGGGTCGCGGCCGGCGGGACGGCGCTGGACCCGCAGGTCGTCTCGCAGCTTCTGGTGCGCCGCCACAGCAGCCCGCTGGACCGGCTCACCCCGCGGGAACGCGAGGTCCTGGAGCTGATGGCGGGCGGCCGGTCCAACGCCGGGATAGCGGGGCAACTCGTGGTCAGCGAGAGCGCGGTGGCCAAGCACATCAACAACATTTTCGCCAAGCTCGACCTGCCGAAGGCGGACGCCGACCACCGCCGGGTGCTCGCCGTACTGAGCTTCCTCGGCGTGGCCTGATCTCGGCCCACCCTGCGGACCGCATCCCCTTCCACTTGGGCCTTTCCGGCCTTTCTCCGGCATGACATCCGGGCGTCCGAGGTGGTGCCGGCGCGTCCCGGGACTCCGTGCCCAATATCGCCAACTTCCTGTCTTGTAACCACCGGTGTCCGAACAGAGGACCTATGCTCCAATAATCTCCTTCCACCGTCACCCCGCTCCCGGGCGGGAGAGCCTCCATGAGGGATCCGTGTGTGAAGCCCTGGGATTCGAAAGACTCCTCGACGAGGAGGGCTTCTTCGCGCGCCTGCTCGGACGGTCACCATCGGGCGCCGGCCGCGAACCGTTGTACGGGCCCGACCTTCCCGTGGTGCTGGTCACCGGTGGCCCGGGCATGGGCAAGGGGCGGCTGCTGCGCGCGGTCCGGGACCGTTTCGCCGCCAGTGTGCCGGTGATCTATCTGGACTGCGGCTCGCCGGTGTACGCGGACCGGGCGGAGCCGGAGCCGGACGCCCGCTCGGCCACGACCGAGGTCCTGTTGAGATGAACGAGGCCGATCTGCGGGAGATCAAAGCCGGAAAGATTGTCGTCAAACCGGGCATTGACATGAAGTCGCCGCACGAACTTTGGTCCGATCCTGTCGAGGCCGAGGCGCTGAAGGTTCGACTCGACGGTCTGCACCGGGCGAAGATCCGGCTCGCTGATGAGTTGCTCGTAGTCGGCGACTACATCGGAGACAGCACCCGAGCCGAAATCGCCTACGCCCGGTCGCTGGGCAAGCCCGTGCGGTTCACGCACCCCGAAGTCGACCCTGACGCCTGACCGCCCGCTGCCACCTCGACAACGAGGGCCAGCAGCCCGCAGGTGGCCTCAGCGGGGATTTTCATCGGCCAGGCGCAGCACGAGACTCTTGAGTGCGGCCGCCGTCGGCGGCCGTCCGGTGCGAGAGCCGCGGTAGTCCCACTTCCTGGCGATCAGTTTGCGGTGTCAGGCCAGCAAAGTGCCGGGGGTGACGGGGAAGGTGGCGGCCCAGCGGCCACGCGGTATCAGCGAGGTGAGGGCGGCGAGCCAGAAACGGTCGGCCGGCTCATAGCGCACCCTGCCCTTCACATGCCTGCGCAGGATGGCATTCTCGTGCCGCAGCACCAGCAGTTCGGCATCCTTGGCGGTGTCTCGACGCAGTAGGACCGGGGGGACGGACAACAGCGCGCGGGCGGTGCGGTAGAGCAGGGACACGATCACCAGGGCAGCCGGGGCAGGGCCCTGCACTTCGGCCGGCCACCCGAGCACGACCTGCGCGACATCACGGACGCGATCTTGTATGTGGACCGCACCGGCGTGCAGTGGCGCTACCTTCCGCACGACTTCCCGCCCTGGGAAACGGTCTACGGATACTTCGCGAAGTGGACGAAGGAAGGCGTGTTCGCCCAGCTCAACGGCCTGCTCAGGCAGCTCTTACGGCAGAATGAAGGGCGGGACGCCGAACCGTCGGCCTGCGTGATCGACGCGCAGAGCGTCAAGACGTCCACCAGCGTCCTCGCCTCCACCCAGGGCACCGATGCCGGAAAGAAGATCGTCGGGCGGAAGCGGAGCATCGTCGTCGACACCATCGGCCTCCTGCTAGTGTCCTGCACCGGAGATCCATCGTTAGTTCCTGTATGAGTGTTTCTGCGGGTGTGCCCGCACCGCGTCGTGGTCCGAAGCTGGAACCGTTGTTGTTGTCCGTTGACGAGCGTGCGGTGCTGGAGCGTTGGGCCCGGCGGGCGACGTCTGCGCAGGCGGTGGCGTTACGGGCGCGGATCGTGCTGGCGTGTGCAGGCCCTGACGTTCCGCCGATTGTTGTGGTGGCGCGGGATCTTCGGGTAGCGGCGGATACGGTCCGCAAGTGGCGTCGGCGGTTCCTGGCCGCCCGGCTGGACGGGTTGATGGACGAGCCCCGGCCGGGTCGACCGCCCACCATCAGCGTCGACCAGGTGGAGGCCGTCGTGGTCAGCACGTTGGAGGAGATGCCGAAGAACGCCACGCACTGGTCGCGCAAGTCGATGGCCGACCGCAGCGGGCTGTCGAAGTCGACCGTGGGCCGAATCTGGCGCAAGTTCCATCTCAAGCCTCATCTGACGGACACCTTCAAACTGTCGGCGGACCCCTTGTTCGTGGAGAAGGTCTACGACGTGGTCGGGCTGTACTTCAATCCGCCCGAAGGGGCGGTGGTGCTGTCGGTGGACGAGAAGTCGCAGATCCAGGCGCTGGACCGGTCTCAGCCGGTGCTGCCGATGATGCCGGGCATGCCCGAGCGTCGCACCCACGACTACGTCCGCAACGGTCTGACCACCCTCTTCGCGGCCTTCGACGTCGCGACCGGCGAAGTCATCACCTCGCTGCACCGTCGGCACCGGGCAGCGGAGTTCAAGAAGTTCCTCATCAAGATCGAAAAGGAGGTTCCCGGGCACCTCCAGGTCCACCTGATCTGCGATAACTACGGCACCCACAAGACGCCCGCCATCAAGGCATGGCTGGCCAAACACCCCCGATTCCACCTGCACTTCACCCCTACCAGTTCGTCCTGGATCAACCAGGTGGAGAGGTGGTTCGGCTTCCTCGCCGACCAGAAGATCCGCCGCGGCTCCCACAAAAGCGTGCGTTCCCTGGAAGCCGACATCCGTGCGTGGGTAAAGGAGTGGAACGAAAACCCAACACCGTTCATCTGGACCAAGACGGCCGAGGAGATCCTCGACTCCCTCGCCCGCTTCTGCCGACGGATCTCCGGCGCAGGACACTAGTGCTGTGACCGCGTAGGTTCGCCAGGTTGGGTTGGGTCGAGCCGCAGTTTTCAAAGATCTCAGTCTGACCGGAGCCCGGTGTCAGAGCCTCCCGGTAGCGTGCCGGCAACCAGATCTGACGTCTCTCCGGGAGAACCACCGTGGACATCCTGCTCATCGCTGGCTTGTGGCTCGACGGATCCGCATGGGACGACGTCGTGCCCGAACTCGCCACGCTCGGCCACCATCCCGTGCCGCTCACCCTCCCGGGCCAGGGTGACGGCGCCGCCTCCGCGACGCTTGACGACCAGCTGGCAGCAGTGCTTGCCGCGGTTGACGCGGTGCCCGGAAAGCCTCTGGTGGTAGGGCACTCCGCAGCATCGACCCTGGCCTGGCTGGCTGGCGACGCACGACCAGAGAAGGTGGCCAAGGTCGCCTTGATCGGCGGCTTCCCCGCCGCCGATGGGCGGGCCTACGCCGATCACTTCGCGATCGAGGGCGGCGCCATGCCCTTCCCGGGGTGGGATCCTTTCGAGGGCGCGGACGCCGCTGACCTGGACCAGCAGGCCCGGGACCGCTTCGCGTCCGCCGCCGTTCCTGTCCCCGAGGCGGTCGCCAGGGGAGTCGTGCGCCTGACCGACGAGCGCCGCTTCGACGTCCCCGTTGTGGTTGTCTGCCCCGAGTTCACCCCCGCCCAGGCCCAGGAGTGGATCGCCGCCGGTGAGAGTCCTGAGCTCGCCCGCGCTACTCACCTTGAGTACGTGGACCTCGACTCGGGCCACTGGCCGATGGCCACCCGCCCCCGCGAACTCGCCCGCGTCCTGGGCGAGGCTGCCAACTCCTAGCGGGCCGGGTTGGGTGGTCAGGCCCCGGCCGGTAGTGGTCTGCCGCCCCAGCGGAGGCCCTTCTCGCTGCGGATGCGGGCACGCTCCTTGCGTTCGGCGGCCAGGACGTCGCGGTGGCGGGCGTTGGCGTTGCGCCACCGCAGGTAGGCGTGCAGAGCCCGGGTCTGCACGGTGTGGTTGGGGTGGTGGGAGTTGGCGATGGTGAACTGTCTCAGCGGTCCGAAGTGGGCCTCGATGGGGTTCGCCCACGAGGCGTAGGTCGGGGTGAAGCACAACTCGACCTTGTTCTTCTTCGCCCAGCGGCGGATGCCGGCGCCCTTGTGGGCGGACAGGTTGTCCAGGATCACGTAGATCGGGGCGCCGTCCGGGCGGGTGGCGCGGATCGACTTCAGCGCGGCCAGGGTGTTCGCGGCGCCCTTCTTCCTACGGTTGACGCCCCACAACGTGTCGTCGCCAACCGAGTAGCAGCCGTGGAAGTAGCGCACCCCGTGGGTGCGGTGGTAGGTCGCAGGATGCCGCTCCGGTCGGCCCTGCTCGGCCCAGCACGACCCGGCGGTGGGGCGAATCCCGAGCGGCCCGAACTCATCGAACGCGAACACCCGGTCCGGGAATCGCTCCAGCACCTCCTCGATCCGGTCCAGCTTGGCGTCACGCTCCGGGTCGGGCGACTCCTTCCACGTCTTGGTCCGTTGGAACGTGATGCCGCGGCGGGCGAGCAGGCACCGTAACGCCTCGCGTCCGATCCTGATCCCGCGGCCGTGCACTTTCCGCAGGTAGGAGGCGAGTTTGCGGATGGACCAGCGCGTGAAGGGCTGACCGAGCTTGGTCGGGCGGGTAGTGGCCGTCGCCACGACGAAGTCCTCGTCGTCAGGGCTGAGCAGGCGGGGACGGCCTCCCGCCCACCGAGGGTCCAGGCAGGCCAGGCCGATCTCGTTGAACCGATGGATCACGTCCCGGACGGTGTCCTCGTCGGCCTGGACCAGCTGGGCGATCACCGGCACCCGGTTGCCGCCGGCTGAGGCCAGCAGCATCATCGCGCGCCGGTATCGCACCGAACTGGTGCTGCCCCGGCGCACGATCTGCTGCAGTGTCTGTCCCTCCTGGTCGGTCAACCTGCGCACACGGACAGGATCGGCCACCGCACCTCCAGGAGTCGGATCGGGCGTCACCGCACATCCAACCGCCACGACCACCGACCCGGCGAACCTATGCGGTCACAGCACTAGCGGTGCTCGTCACCGCAGCGAACGTGCAGGACTCCGTGGCCGGCACCCAGCTCATCGACCAGGTCGCCGCCGAACACCCCGGCATCCGCAAGGTCTGGGTCGACGGCGGCTACCGCCAGCACCTCGTCGAGCATGCAGGCACACTCGGCATCGACATGGAAATCGCCGCCCGCGCCCCCGGAACCAGGGGCTTCACCCCCATTCCGAAGCGATGGGCGGTCGAGCGGACCTACGGCTGGCTCATGTTCCGCCGCCGCCTGGCCCGCGACTACGAAACCCTGCCTGCCCGCTCCGAAGCCATGATCCACCTCGCCATGACCGACCTCATGCCCCGCCGCCGCACCGGCGAAACCACCGTGTCCTGGCGCGACCCGGCACCACAGATCAAACAGCAGATTCCGGGATGAAACACTGGGAGAAAACGACCTCTTAGCCGACTCGATGCGCAGTCGCGTGAGGATGATGCCTGTGGTCAGGTGGGGGTGCGAAGGAACGCTGGGAGACGACGATGGCCAATAATCGGATCGGGCTGGCCGAGCTTTTGGCCGCAGCCGAGGATGCGGCGCCGGTAGCGTCCCTGGACACGGTCGCGGACAACCTGCGGGACCGTTTCGGCGCGCAGTACGTGAGCTTCCTGTTCGTCGACGTCGTCGGCCGGCAGGTGGTGCGGGTCAGCGGGGAGGCCGCCTCGCAGCAGGGTCGACGCGCCGACCAGATCCCCCTGGCCGGCAGCATCTACGACAAGGTCCTGCGTACCCAGAAGCTGGTGCAGGGCCCGGACGGCGACGTGCAGCAGGTGGTCGCACCGGTCACCAACCGGGGCGACACGATCGGCGTGCTGGAGCTGTTCCTTCCTCAGTCCACGCAGGAGGTGCTGGAGCAGGTCGAGGAGGCCGCGCACGCGCTGGCGTACATCATCGTCACCGACCGCCGCTTCACCGACCTCTATCACTGGGGCGAGCGCACCACCGCGCTGAGCCTGGCCGCCGAGATCCAGCGCCAGCTCCTGCCCTCGGCAGCCTCCTGCGAGGCCGCTGAGTTCGCCCTTGCCTGCGCCCTGGTTCCGGCCGACACCATCGCAGGGGACACCTACGACTACAGCCTCGACCACGCCACCCTGCACCTGGCCGTCACCGACGCCATGGGCCACGACGTCGACGCCTCCCTCATCGCCTCCCTCCTGGTCAACGCCTCCCGCGGCGCCCGCCGCGCCGAGAAGGACCTTGCCGAACAAGCCCGCCAGACGAATCAGGCCCTCCTCGACCACGGCCGCGGCGCCTTCGCCACCGGCCAACTCCTGCGCATCGCCCTGAACGGGTCCGGCGCACAGCTCGTCAACGCCGGCCACCCCTGGCCACTGCGCCTGCGCGATGGCACAGTCGACGAAGTACGCCTGGACGCCGACCTGCCCTTCGGCGTGCACGCACCCGGCCGCTACCGGGTCCAGAACCTCGACCTTGCCCCAGGCGACCGCCTGGTGCTCTACACCGACGGCATGCAAGAACGCCAAGCGGAATCCGTCGACCTGCCCGACATGATCCACAACACCGCCGGCGAACACCCCCGCGAGGTCGTCCGGACCCTGACCCAAGCGGTCACCGATGCCTGCCACGGACACCCGGCAGACGACGCCACCATCGTGTGCCTGGACTGGCACGGGCCCCAGCCCGCTGGCCGCCACGCCCAAGCCGGAGCCGACAGGTAAGCACTGCCGCGCCCCGTGCGGCCCGGCCGCGCACTCGGCGCCGCGGGTATCGACGAAAGACCAGTCGGCGAACCTATGGGGCTGGGTCAGAGGCCCCCGAGGTAGTTCGCGCGTCCCTCGTCGTCGAGCTCGAAGGCGCCCTCAGGGATGATGCAGAACTCATTGCCCTCAAGGTCCGCCATCATCAGGAACCCCCCGTCGTCGTGCAGGGGAGGCGGCCTCGGCCGCGAGGGAGTGCGGCAGCGGGCCAGTGCTACATGTCTTTCTTTCAGTGCCTGAACGTGTCCTTGCCCTTCTCCACTGCCTGCTTCACTTTGCCTTTCATCTTTTGGGCCCTCCCCTTTCCCTCCAGGCTTTCGTTGCCCACGGCCCGCCCGACCGTTTCCTTTGTTTTCCCCTCCGCGATTTTGCCTATATTCTTGGACTTCTTTCCGATACCCATGTCGTTCTCCCTGGGGTCATTCAGGTGGTGGCAGCAGAGATCCGAGAGGTCCGAGATCCAAGTTGAGATCTTGCATGGAAAGGTCGTATCGAGAGCAGAGTTCAATCATACGACTGTGCAGAATCATCAAAGTTGCTCCGAGGCGTTCCTCCTGTTCCTCGGTGAGGTCTCCTGCGTCGACGCGCTGAAGGGCCTGGCGTTCCATGAGCTGTCGTAGCAGCTCGACGAGTGTGAGTACGAGTTTGATCAGGTCCCGTTCCACTGTGTCCGGGTCGGTAGTGATCCGGTGGGCGGGCCTTCGCACCTCCGCACCGCCCCGGGGCAGGATGTCCTGCGGCACTGCGGGCAGCATGCGGAAGGCGCGGGCGGCGGCATCGGCGATCTCGTCGAGGCGGCTTCCGGGCGGACGGTCCTCACCTGTCATGGTCGTCTCCTGTGGGTGCTGAGATGGCATGCCAGGGGGACGGATTCTGTTCGCTGATGGAGACGATCAGCGCGCGCAGCGATATGCGTACGAGGTCGATGTCGGCGATGGAGAGCACGACGTCACCGGTGAGGACCACCCCTCCGCTGAGCAACCGGTCCAGCAGGTCGATCAGTGCGATCTGCCGTTGCGGCAGCGGCTCCTCCGGCGTGGCCTCCGGCCTGCTTGCCGCCCTCACGGCGTGGTCCCCTTCAGCGGTTCTGCTTCGGCGAGGGCGGCGAAGGAGTACGGGGCCCACGGCCCGGTGACTTCGACGTGTACCCCGGGTAGTGCTTCCGCGGCCTGCATGACATCGGCGCGGAAGTCTTCGGCGTGTTGCAGTGGCACAAGGTAGGCGTCGTTGATGACGTTCTCTCCCGGCCCGCGGGCGAGTTCGCCTTGCTGCGGCCGGTGCTGGACGCGATCAACCGCATAAGCGCGGGCGGCGGCCTCGACCCGCTCGGCTGCCTGTTCGGCGCCCCGATAGGCGTCTTCGCGGGCGTGTCGCTGTGCTCTGCGCTGGCTGAGGTAGGCCCGCCCGGGGCTCAGACCCGCATCTGTGGGTGGGCCTGCTGGCCTCTCGGTCTCAGCGGCCGCTTCGACATAGATCTTGACGCCCCACTCCACCTGCGCTGCCAGGTCGGTCAGTCTGCCGGCAAACGCCTCGTGGCGGGCCCGGAGCATGAGTCGCACCCGCTCGTCGTCGAGGTATACCGTCGCCAGACGCAGTGGCAGGACGGCGGTGCGGGCGGCCAAGGCCTCAATCACCCGGTGATGGGCGCGGGCGACTGACTCCAGCCAGTCCAAGTCCTCAAGATGCGCTCGCAGCGCGGCTTCTCGGAAGTCTCGCTCGGGTACCGGGCTCACGGCGACCACCACATCGTCGCTGTCTTCTACACGCACTAGATGCACCGACGCCTCCGCCACTCCAGGGAGCCCGGACAGAGCTTTTTCCAGCGATCCGTCGGCGTCCCGTGCTACGGCGTACGCATAGGAGACCGTGGCGGTCATGGCTCGTCCCGCCTCTCGCTGCGGGGGCTGGGCTCTGCTCGTTTGGTATGTGAGGTGCGCCGGGGAGTCGCAGCGCGGCTCTCCTCGTCCTTGACCCGTGCCAGCTCGCGGTCCTCGCGCAGCGCCGTGATTTCAGCCTGCAGCCGTTTGTTCTCCTCGGCGAGTGAGCGGTAGCCGTCGTTGGCGCGTGACGACAGTGAGGGATCGTGCTCCCACCAGTCAATGCCCATTTCCTTCGCTTTGTCCACCGAAGCGATCAGCAGGCGCAGCTTGATGGTAAGTAGTTCGATGTCCAGGAGGTTGATCTGGATATCGCCTGCGATGACGATGCCTTTGTCCAGGACGCGCTCCAGGATGTCGGCGAGATTGGCCGAGGAGCCCTGGCCATACGGGGCGGACCTGGACGGGAGGTCGCCCAGCCTCCTGGCGACGGGTTCGGTCACGGCCGCTGCACCTCAATTCCCTGGTGTCCCGGAGCTTCGACGGGAGCGCGTGGCAATGCGCCCGTTCCACCGGCTGCCGCGATCAGGTATCGACGCCCTGGACATGGGCCCTGATCTCGTCCAGCCGGTCCAGCAACTCGTCCTCGCGCCGGTCGAAGGTTTCCTCGTCGATGTCTCCCGCCACGAGCGCTCGCTCAAGTGCGGCGAGTTCCCGTTCGACGGGTGCCGGGTCGTAGTACTCGTTCTCCGCGGCCTCGACGACGCGCTCCATGACCCAGGCCACGCCGCGCACCGGCGCCAGCGGAAGAGTCGCGAGTTGAGTCAGCAGTCCCATGAGGACTCCTTAGACGAAGCTGTAGGCGGGCAGCGGGCCGACCAGTCGCAGGTCGAAGTCCTCGCCCAGCTCCTTGGCGATGTCCTGTTCCGCGCCGAGGAAGCTCTTCTCGTTGTCCCGCTCCACAAGAAAGGACACATTCAAGAAGTCGTTCCCGGTCGGCTGCGACGAGCGTTCTTCCCGCGCGAGTCCGCGCAGCGCATCGAGGACTGCGACAGCGAGCCGATCCTGCCGCGCTTGCACTTCTTGGGAGACCAGCTCCCCGAGGGCGAGCGGCAGTTCCGGGCTGCTGCGGCCGCTTCTGATCTCCTCGTTGAGCTCGCGTGCCGCGTCGGACTCCTGAAGGATTTGGCGCAACAGCGCATCCTCGTCCTGGGCGGCCTTCAGGTGGTATTCCACGCAGCCCTCCAGCGCCCGCAAGCGTTCGCCGAAATTATCCGTACCGTCCTCCAGGACCGCTCGTACAGCGTCGTCGTCCGTGGTGGTGAAGCCGAACTGCAGCGGCAAAACGGTGCCGTCGGCCATCAGCTGTTCCTGGACGGACTGGTGTGCGCTGAGGTCTCGGCGTTTGGGACGCAGCTCCTCGGGCGCGTCGCTGACGACTGCGGACAGTGTTTCGGTGCGCACCGTGCGGAGGGTCGCAGGCGGGTCCCCCACCCCGTGGAGGCCGTCCAAGCGCTGCGGATGGGTGGCCCTGACAATGGAATACACGTATACGGCCATGGTTCACTCCTCGCGGCGTCGGGCGGCAGGCCGACGCCGCGGCCGCTCCCGCCTCTCCTCGGGCTCCTTGCGCCTCTTTTCTGACTGCTCGGCCTCGTCGTCGTCACGTCCCCCTTTCAGAGCATCGGTCAGCACGTCAGCGGCCCCGCTCAGTGCGCCCTTGGCTTTGCCGTGTGCTCCACTCTCGGTTACCTCGCCGACCAGGTCGGTCAGCTGAGACGGAGCCTTGCGGCCCTCCTCCAGATCGAGGCGGTTGCAGGCCTCCGCGAAACGCAGGTAGGTATCCACGCTCGCCACGACGATGCGGGCATCGATCTTGAGGATCTCGATGCCCACCAAGGACACACGTACAAAAACATCGATCACCAGGCCGCGGTCCAGAATCAGCTCGAGGATGTCGTAAAGGTTCCCCGACCCTCCTCCGCCGGCCCTGGAAATGGTTCCTCCGCCCTGCGGCACCATAGTCATGGTGCCTCCTTTCAGCAGCTCACACGTGGCTCCGGACGAGGCCGTTTCCGTTTGTTTGTCCGGCGAGCGGTGCAGCAGCGGTATTCCGGCCCTAGCCACGCGGGTCGATCTGGGCTCGGGTGTAGCGGCGGGTGCGCTCGTACGCCAGCAGTTCGCCTTCCTCGTCCAGCGTCACCCGGTAACTCGCCATCACGCTGGTAGTAGCGGGGATACGCTCCAGCTCCAAAACTTCCACGTCCGCCTGCCAGCCGCTCTCCGTCGGCTTCACCGCCGAGACGGACTCGGGTGCTCGCCCCAAAAGCTCCTGGAGCTGCTCAGCCGCATACCGCATGGCCCGCGGGGCCGAAACCCTACGGGCCGCACGCTTCGTTTCGCTCGTGCGGCTGCTGGCCCGTCCGGTGCTGGTTTTCCTGGCGGTCTTCTTGACGGGCTTCTTGCTGGACGGACGCCGGACGCGCCCTGTCTCGTCCTCTTCGCCTACGGCCATGTTCCCGCTCCGGAATCGGAGACGACATGATGCCCGCGTCACCTTCACAAGACGCCGTTCCATGATATACGGCCAGGGCTGACGGCATCTCGGAGCTCGCACATTGCTTCAGCGCCGGGCACAGCCTCCTAACCGCGCGCCGTAGCCCCCACTGGCTGCATAGCGCCATCGCTGCCGCATAAGAAACGCTGTGAGTGGTGGGGTGGTCGGGTGGTGGGGTGGTGGGCACGCTATCCCTCAAGGAAGGAATCGCTTCCACTGAGGCCCTGGGCGCGAGACTCCTACCGGCTCAAAGACCGCGACATCGGCCGCACACCGAGCGCGGCAACCGGCTGAACAACTGCAGACGGGGCCAAAAGTCACCGACCCCAGGGGGTCCAGGTTCAGAGACCGCCGACATCCCTGAGCAGTTGCCCTTGCGGTGTGCAGGGATCACAGTAAAAAAAACAGAGGGCATGTGCGAGATCGGAGCACATCGTGATAATTCTCGGAATTATTTTGCTTGTCGTCGGGTTCGTGACCGGGATCTCCATACTGTGGACAATCGGGATTGTTCTCGCGGTCATCGGGGTCGTCTTGTGGATCTTGGGGTCGCTGGGGCACGCGGTCGCTGGACGAAGGCATTACTGGTAGCCCGGCGGAGTCTCGCCACTCAGCGACTTGTGGAGGTGTTTTCTGGCCTTTGGTTGGAGGCCGCCGCAGTTTTCAGGTACTGCCGACCCCGAAACACTTCGAGCAGGCCTCCGAACTGGCCACCGAAGCATATTGATCCCCGAAACGCTTTGGGTTCTGGGTCGTTGGTGGTGTGTGAGCGATCTGGTGGGGGACGCGCGGCACCTGTCGCCGTCGGCGCAGGAGGCCCTGCGGTTGCGGGCGGTGGCCGCGTTGGTGGCAGCACCGAGCCCGGAACCAAGCCGAACTTGCCACCGAAACAAGCCGGTTCTTCCGCAGACGCCAGCGACAGCCACACATCGTCCGGGGCTACTTCGGCGGTCCCACCGTTCGCTACGTCCTGGACGAGAACCCATTGAGTTTCTGATCAATAGGGGGTGTCCGATGGGTTGCCGCGACGATCCTCAGGCGTCCTGCGGGTACCAGCGCAGTTCTACGGTGTTGCCGTCCGGGTCCTGCACATAGAGGGAGGCCGCGGTGCCCTGGGCGCCGAAGCGCTCGCCAGGACCGTCCAGCACCGTGAAGACGTCGGAATCGATGACCTGCTGCCAGTCGAGCGGCTCGACCACCAGGCAGATGTGGTCGACGTTGGAGCCCTGCGGCCGCTCGTCGGGCGCCTCGACGAGGTCGATGATGGTGGTGGGGCTCACCCGCACGGACGGGAAGGAGACCTTGCCGGCCCGCCACTCCTCCACCCGCACCGGTTGCAGCCCCAGCGGGCCGGTGTAGAAGGCGAGCGAGCGCTCGATGTCGGCGACGTTCAGGACGAGGTGGTCGAAGGCAATCACGCGCATGGATGTCTCCGCAGGGTCGGGTCGGCCGGGGCACTGGTGGTGGTACGACGGGGCCGGCGGCTCCGGGCCTTGCCGGTCCGGGGCGGTGGCTGTTCGCTGACTGCCGTGGCCTGCCCTTGACTTCAGCATCGCCGAACAGGCATCCGTTGGTCCAACGCATGTTTGTCATCCGATCCATCGTGGTTCACGATGGATCAATGGAGATCTCCAGCAGATGCGCTACGTCCTCGCGGTAGCGGAGACCACGAGCTTCACCCGCGCCGCCGAGCGGTGCCACGTCGTCCGGTCCGCGCTCCGCCACCAAGTGGCCCGGCTGGAGAAGGAACTGCGTGCCCGGCTGTTCGAGCGGACCAGCCGCTGGGAGCGGCTGACCACCGCCGGAGAGGCGTTCCTGCCCGCCGC
The DNA here is from genome assembly GCF_036002945.1 of Streptomyces sp. NBC_01224. Classification (NCBI taxonomy): domain Bacteria; kingdom Bacillati; phylum Actinomycetota; class Actinomycetes; order Kitasatosporales; family Streptomycetaceae; genus Streptomyces; species Streptomyces sp. NBC_01224. The sequence goes on from NZ_CP108529.1 coordinate 9,094,857, forward strand.
CCGCCAGGCCCTGGGGGCGGCTGAGCGGGCCGGGGCGGAGGTGGCGGCGGCCACCGGCGAGATACGAGGCAATCTGACCGTCGGATCGATTCGCACTGCTGCGCGGACATACGTACGTGACGTTGCTTGTGGACCTCGAAGCCCGGCGACCGATCGATGTACTGCCCGGCAGGGAATCCGCGCCAGAGCCCGCTGGCTCGCCGACCATCCTGAGGTGGAGGTCATCTGCCAGGACCGTGGTTCCACCTACCCCGAGGCCGCACGCGCGGCGGCACCGCAGGCCGTCCAGGTCGCGGACGCCTGGCACCTGTGGAACAACCTCGGACAGTAACTGTGGAGCAGACCGTGCCAGGACACTGCAAATGCGTTCGGTCCGCGTTCGCCGATACGGGCCCGCCTCTTCCGAAGCGGAGCCACGTTTGGCCCCGGACGGAGCCAACGACGTCAACGGCCGTCCGCGCCGCATCATCGTCGGTATCCCCGAACGGCGCCCGGCCGTGCACGAACTCCTCTCCCATGGAAGCCCGTTGCATGGAATCAGCCGGAATTTGCAGCTCGACTACTACACGATCCCGACGCCATGCCAGAACTCCAGATGTCGACGATCTGCTCGTCAAGGTCACCTCCCGCCGGACGCTGCTGGACGACTTCAAGCCGTACATCTACAAGCGGTTCGCTGAGGGCTGTCACAACGCCGGCCAGCCAGATCTTCCGTGAAGTCCGCGACCAGGGTTTTCGAGGTGATCCGCCCCCGCCGCACCGGACGATGCGCAAGCCGCGCAAAGTCCTGCGGTGGATCACGACCCATCTGGACAGACTGCGGCCCGACATTGGTGGTCTACGGCCCCGAAACGGGGTAGACCCCTGCCTGAAGTCGACGTCAGTCATGGCGTCACCTCTGTCGCCTTTGCTTCCTGGAGGGTGTTACGTCCTCTTCCTCTCCTTCCTCCTCTTCTTCTTCCTCGTATTCGCCTTCTTCTTCGTCTTCAGGCTCGTCCTCGTCCTCGTAGTCTTCGTCCTCGGGCTCGTCGTCCTCAGGCTCCTCCTCGTATTCCTCGTCCTCGGACTCCTCGCCTTGTGCGTCCTCCTGCTCGGCGGCCTCTTCTTCTTCCATGGCGTCTTCGTGGGACACGATGACTTCACCGTCCCGGATTTCACCGCGCCAGCCCTCGGGCTCTTCCTGGGCGAGGGAGACGTATCGCTGAAAGTGCTTGAAGTCGAGTCGCATGCGGCGCCCTTGGGCGCGCCACAGGTTGCCCGTCTTCTCGAAGAACCCGGACGGGTAGTACTCCACGACCAGGACGATTCGAGTCAGGCTGGGTGCCAGCTCATGGAAGCTGACCGCACCACGGGTAGTTCCCTTGGCTCCCTCGGACGTCCAAACGATGCGGTCGTCGGGAATCTGTTCCTGGACAGTCGCTTTGAAGCTGCGCGAGGAAGGGCCGACTTTGACCTTCCAGTCACTGGAAATCTCATCGCTCTTCGAGACGTCGCGAACGCCCTTCGCGAAGCTGCTGAACTGGTCGTACTGCGTCCAGTGGTCGTACGCGACACGCAGGGGCACTCCCACATCGAGCACCTCGATGATGTTCATGACCTTGCCGCCGCTCGACTTGCGTTTCCCCTTTCCGCCGCCGAACGCTTCCTTGACCTTCCCCACGACTTTGTCCTTGACGCCCTTGGCTTTCTCCCCGATGAATGCCTTCAGCGGTGAGTCGCCTTGGAGAATACGGGAGCCGATCGCGGGAAGCGATCCACTCTCGGCCACATCAGTGAGCTGCCCAGTGACATCGGTCAGTTTGTCGCCCGCCTTCTCGGCGAGCCTCTCCACTTGTGCACTGAGGAAGTTGGACGCCTCTTCGCGAAGCCGGTCCGCACCCGACATTTGTGCCGTGGGCTGGTCTGTTTCCGTCCTGGTCATGACTGTCTACCTCCGACGATCGGCGCGCTTGGACGCTGCTCGCTTCGACGACGTCGTCTTCCGGGCGGCGGGCTTCTTGGCCGGAGCAGTTTTCTTCGCAGCCGTCTTCTTTGGCGGGGCCGTCTTCCGGGCGGCGGGCTTCTTGGCCGGAGCAGTTTTCTTCGCAGCCGTCTTCTTTGGCGGGGCCGTCTTCCGGGCGGCGGGCTTCTTGGCCGGAGCAGTTTTCTTCGCAGCCGTCTTCTTTGGCGGGGCCGCCTTCCGGGCGGCAGACTTCTTGGCCGTCCGAGGCTTCTCTCCGCGGGCTGGAGCGGCCTTCTTGCGTGCCGCGCCCCCTCTGGGCTGGGCTGGTTGGAGAGAACTGCGGCGCCGCTTCGGCTGCCTCTCTTCCGGCTCTTCCTCTTCCTCGTATTCTTCTTCAGGCTCTTCCTCCTCTTCCTCCTCTTCCTCAGCCTGGTCCTCTTCGTACTCGGCCTCCGGCTCTTCCTCTTCCTCTTCCTCTTCCGGTTCCTCCTCTTCCTCGTACTCCGCGCCTCCCTCTTCCTCCTCGTACTCCTCCTCGTCCCCCTCATCCTGCTTCTCGCCGAGCCGCGCCGTGCGGTCGCTGAGGGCGTCGGCCAGGGAACTCATGCCCCGGTCGGCGGCGGCAGCCACTGCCTTACGGCCTGCGTCGAAGACTTCCCCTTTCAGCTGCTCCTGCAGCTCGGCGAACTGGGGAATCTCTCCGAGTCTGCGCATCCCTTCGGCGGCAAGCTGTCGGGGTTCAAGGCCGAATCGTCTCCCTGCCAGATACGTCGCTATGGTCAGCGCCAGCCGGCCCTTCTTCGTCCGGCCCAGCACATAGCCGCCCACTACAGCGGCCGCGAGGGCCACCTTGGCTGTGTCATCCATGAGTGCGCCACCTTCGATCGTTCGGTGCGGGGCCGACCTGTGCAGCATGCAGCCGGTCGATCAGCCCTTCCTCTTCCCGGTTCGAAATCCTCCGTGCTGATATCTCCGTCTTCAAACTCCCGGTTAAGTACAGCCAGCTGGGCACTGAGCATTCCTGGGTGGTGCAGGTCGCGCTCGGCAGCGTCGTTGAGCTTCTCTGCAACCCAGATCACTCCGCGGACCGGTGTGTTGGGGAGCGTGAGAAGTCCTGTGATCAGTCCCATGTCAGACTCCGGCGGCCTGCACGTGAGTGCCTGCAGCGGCGACGACGTTGCAACAGGGCAGGCGGGCCCGCAAGACGCAGCTCGACGTGTTCGCGGTGCGCGCTTCCGAATTGCTCCGCCGCGCTTCGGAAGTCGTCGTTTTCGCCACGCGGCTGTCGTAGAAGTGTTCCCGTCGCGCGGCCGACGTTCTTCTGCCATGCATCCAAGTCTGATCGGTATCGGGCGCCTCGCACCTTGAGGAGCTGTCGGGCGCACCAGCCGGGGTGGGCGACAGTTTTGGTGATCGATGTTTTGGCGGTGTAGCGGACGACGGTGCACGAGCCCATCCTTTGCATGGCTGCGGGGTCCAGGTGCCGGTCGTATGGTCACGCTGCCAGCCGGGTGCACGAAGGGCTGTTCCACGACTGTGGTCGTGGCGTGTGCGAGTCCACGCCGGGCAAGGGCGAGCCACACGCTCCGCGTAACTGCGGCGCGCGACGTTGCAGCCAGGAGCACCACTCTCGCCGCCACCTGGCGGTCGAGCGCTCCACCCGCTATCTGATGCTCGTACATCTGCCGTGCGGCCACAGTGTCCTGGCCACCCGTAACGCTCTCGCCGCGACGGTCCAATCCCTTCCGCCGCACCTGTGGCTTTCCCTGACCTGGGACCAGGGCGTGGAGGTGGTGGCCGCCGAACTCAACAGCCGACCACGAAAGACGCTCGGCTGGGAAGCCCCAGCCGAGCGTCTCGCTAAAGCTACTGGACTCAGTCAGCTGACCAGCAGTGTTGAGACGACCCCTCGAATCCGCCAGCCACCGGGCATCGGTGGGAAGACGAACTGTTGGGGCTGGTCCTCCCGTCCTGTCGCTCACCCCGTGTCCTGGGGCATTCCTTCGACGACTTCCGCCAGTCGTCGCAGCATGCTGCGGTGCCGAATCTGCGCAAAGGCGTCGAGAACTGTGTTGTGGAGACTCCCTCCCAGTCCGCGCAGCGGATGCTCGTCGAGAATGACCAAGGTCTTGTCGCCCCACGGCCGGATGTCGAAGGCGATCCGTGCCGTACCCAACGGCCCTCCGTGCGCTTCGAGTTCCAGCGCGCGCGGCGCGTCGAGGCGACGGACCGTCGTGCGTCCGTCGAACTCCTTCGGACCCACACGCACCGTGTATTTGATCGACGATCCGACTTCCGGCCAACGCCCGTCGCCCGGGCCGGAGTCGAAGGTCCCCACCACCCAGTCCGTGTAACGGCTCTCGTCCTCCAGAACTGCCCAGAGTACGGACGGTTCCCGGGCGATGAGCTGATGACGTACAGCCATGTGTGCTCCCATCCGGGACGCTGAATTCCCGACCCTGGTAGCGATCTGCGGGCAGGGCACCAACATCCGCATCGAGCAAGCATGCGGCACCCGAGCACACCGAGATCACAGCCGCCGCTGGACATCACATGGCCGCACGGGGAGCCGGAACAAGCAGCCCTACCAGTAATGCCGTCGACCGCCCACTGCATGCCCGACGGCACCCAGGATCCAAAGAACGATGCCGATCGCGACGAGCACGATGCCGATGGTCCACAGGATCGATATGCCGGCCACCAGACCGATGACCAGTAGAATGACGCCGAGGATGATCATGGCGTCCTCCGTTCTCCCAGGTCTTTTCAGTATGCGCCTCACACATACACACGGCGATGCAGACCGCGCGAGGCGATCGTCCACCAGACCAGGGAAAAGGCCATGCCGCGAGGGCAGGCGCATCCTGCGCTTCCGCCTGGCCGTCATCGCCAGTGCGCTCGGCACCAGAGGCGCCGTGACGCAACTCATCAGCTTCCGACAACCGTCCTGGAAAGCGCGGTTCAAATCTAAGGGGCATGGCCCCGTCTGCACGAGGCTCTATGGCGGCACCTCCCACAACGGGACCCGCTCCAAGACGGTACGGACCGACGTCGGCCCATGGAGATCACCGTGCCCAGGGACCGTGAAGGCGCGTTCGAGTCGAAGATCGTACGCCAGCGGCAGAAGCCGCTGCCGGGGGGCAAGGTCCGCGGTCAATTCCCCAACGAAGGCCGCACTGAAGCGCGTCAACATGGAGATCACGTCCCCGGACTTCACCGGTAAGAGTCAAGCCCGCCGGACCATGTGTTGGAGGACCGCACTGAACGCCTTCGACATCACCTCGACGGCCGTCTCTCAGCAGTCCGCCAGAAACCTCAACAACGTGAGCTACACCGGTCGTTTGGCAGACCCGTATGAGGGCCTCACCTGTTCAGGATCACCACACACCGGCGATATCTGTCACCGATCTCCGTGGACAGATCGCCTAGGCGATGCGGCGGGTGCGGTGGCGGACTTCCCGGAGTCGGACCTCCGACGGGAGGCGGTCCAGGCCTGCCGAGTCCCGTGCGTGTGCGAGCGTTTCCCGGCTCAGTTGCTCCAGAGTTTGCGCCGGTTCCGCGTGAGGCTTCAGCAACAGCCGTACTCGTGCGGCCGGAGCAGTACGCCGACCCGTCAGCCGCACATGAGCCTGCGAGATCCCGTCCAGGACCTGCGCCTCTTCCTCGATTGCGTCCTCCAGCGCGCGGCCGTTGAGCCGGGCCGCCGGGTCGTCTTCGCTCTCGATGAGGACCTGGCCCAGCCGGTGTCTGCGCAGTTGCGCCAGAAGCCACCACAGCAGCAGCGCGAGAAGCACGGCGAGCACCGCAATGACGGCCGGCCACCACCAGTCCTCTTCCCGCCATCGGGTGCGTCCCTCGGTGCCCAGCACGACATCGTTCGGACCTCGGAAGGGCCACCAGCCCGGCACGTCGAACCCCCAGTGGCGCTGCAGATCCAGCCCACCCAGCAGCACGCCGCCACCCAGGGCGAACAGTCCAAGGCCGAGTAGCCCCAGCAGCACCCGGTTCACCGCCTTGAGCATGGGACACTTCACCCCTTCTTCGGGCGCCGGACGCGCACGTCCAGCGTGGGCTGCTGGGCGAGCCCCAAGTTCGTTGCGGCTTCGCTCAGCGCGGCGTCCAGATCCGCGTGGACCTCGTTGAGATCGCGGAAATGTGCCTGTGCCCGGGCTTTGACCTTCCGGCGGCCGACATCGACCCGTGCCGATTGCACACCGGACACCCGTACGGCCCGGTCGCGCAGAATCAGGGCGGCCGCATGGCGGTCGAGCCCGGCGCGGACCTCCCCTGTTCCGGGGATTCCGGTGGGATGCCGCATGGGTAGCAGTCCGCGCAGTCCCGGCGTCACCGCCAGCAGGAAAAGCCACAGGCCAAGGGCCATCGCCACTGCGGCCCCGACGGTCATCCAGATGTCATGCAGTGGTCGTGTGGCCAGTTCCTCGGCGAGACGCCGTCGCCAGCTCATCCCGGGCCGGTCTGCCCGCACCGAGACCACGTCGTACAGGAGCAGCCCAATGGCTGCGACGGACAGAAGCGCCACAACGGCTGCCGGGATCCGCCGCGCGGACCAGAAGCGGCGCGCCGGCCGGCCCGCTCTATGGACCGCTGCCGTCGTGCCCTTACCTGCGGGATTGCCCGCAGACGTAGTTACCTGTCCCGTACCGGAGGGAATGTCGCCATCGCCGGTCGGTTGCCGCCAGGTGTTCGCGCTCATCTCACTCTCTCCCGGTCTCCATGCCGCGAGTGCACCGAGTGCAGCCTCTCGACCGACACCGTGAGTTCGGACACGTCCATGCCGGCCCATCTCCTGAGTCGCTCGATGACCTCGCGGCGCACCGCAGCGCACTGAGCCCCGATGTCGGACGGATAGCCCAGCTCCACGGCGATGTGCATCCGTACTTCGCCAAGCGCGGCCGGACGGCTATCGGCAGGATCACCGTCCCGTCCTGCGGCGTTCTCGTTCCGCTCCGGTGCCCGCCGCACAGACGCCCTCACGCGTGGTGTCCGGCGGCCGGGCGGTACGTGGCCGGCCGACTCGGTGAACCGGCTCAGCGCCTCGCGGGCCACGTGGGAAGCAATCTTCGCAACGACTCGGTCGGAGACGGTGGTCGCACCCCGCTCCCCACGAGGAATGCCCGGACGACGATCGACGTCACTGGTCACTGCCGCCAGTCTCCCTAAGCCTGTCGCCGGTCATCGCGCATCCGCTGGTGGTCGTCACGGCGGCGGATGAAGTCACCCGGTTCGAGATCACCTTCCATCAAGCGCCCGGCGACAAGTCCGACGGCGCCCAGTACCAGCACCAGCAGGAAGGCCCAGAAGCCACCGAAGTATCCGGCGAAGCCCAGTGCCATTCCGGCAATCAAGCCGACCACAGCCTTGCTCATCACGCGCTCCTTCGCTCAAGCGGGCTGCTCCCCTTGGCTACTGAACCCGCTGCCGCTGTTCCTCTTCGTCCTCCTCGTCGGGCAGCTTCACATCGCTGACCGCGATATCGACTTCCACGACTTCCAGGCCCGCCATCCGCTCCACTGCGGAGATCACGTTCTCGCGCACGTCACTGGCCACGTCCGTGATGGAGACGCCGTAGTCGACGACGATCTCCAGATCGATGGCCGCCTGCACCTCTCCCACCTCGACGCTGACCCCGCGCGTGACGGATTTGCCACTACCGGCGCCGGGCATCCGCTCCCGCATGGAACCCATCGAGCGCGCGAATCCACTGCCCAGGGCATGGACGCCGGGCACATCGCGTGCCGCCATCCCAGCGATCTTCTCTACCACCACGTCGGCAATGGTCGTCCGACCGCGAGAGCCGGGCGCACCGCCGTGCTTTCCGCCGGTGTTCTCAGTCATCGGGCTCTTCCTCCCTGAAGGAGATCACCTAGCACTCTTTGATCGGATTATATTCGTTTTAGTGGGTTTTATCAGAGGTGCGAACCATGAGACGGGGTGGTGCAACGAGTGGCACGAAGTGCCCCTGCCCAGAGCCCCTGCGGAGTCGGGGCGCAGTGCGGGAGGGGGAGAACCGTGGCCATGGAAGAGGGTGAGAGGCCGGTGAAAACTGAGGCGTGGATGCAGGCAGTACGGCGCCAGCTCGGCCTGGGTCGGCTGCTCCCGCTCGGAGGGCCTGACGACGGGACGTGGATCACCGAGCAAGCAGCCGTCCGGGCCCTCGGGCGCACGGCCGCTGAGATTCCTGGCGTTTGGCTGGAGAGCCTGCGCATCGGACCGGCATCGCTCGGGCCCGTGTCCGAGCCGTCCGTCCGTCCGCCGGCCAGCGCGCTACCGCCTGGCCCGCTCAGGATCGAGGCCGCATTCACCGCATTTATAGGGCAGCCACTGCCCCGCACCGCGGAGCAGTTGAGGAGCACATTGCTCAACGTGGCCGCTGAACGGCTCGGCCTGGCCACCGTGGCAGTTGACCTGCGCGTCACGGATCTCCATGAGGGCCCGGAGAGAGACGTCAGGCCGCAGACCGCAGAGAACACCATGGGGCCCTCGCCGGAGGCCGCAGCCGCGCGAAGCTCGTTCCCAACGACCGGAACAGGGCCCATGAGGGGCCCCATCGGGGAGCTGGCCGACGTCGCAGCGGCTGTTCCGGGCGTGGCCCGCCTCACCCCCGTGCTGGGAAGCCACCCGGTCAAAGTGGAGCAACATGACCATCCACCAGGCCGGCACATCGAGGTCCAGCTCGCGGTCGCCCCCGGGTACCAACCACTGGAAGTAGCCCGAGCCGTCCGGGCGGCGGTAGCCGACGCAGCCACCAGTGACACCTCGGGCCCGGTAACCGCCGCCGTCCTCATCGCAGAAACCGCGGCCTAACTGTATTGATCACGAGCGTTGTTGACACTGAGGCCAGCCGCGTTTCCTTCCGCCTCGGCCGGCCGGAGCATCTGCTCGAAGGTGCCGTCCTTGGCTCAGCGGTGGAAACGGTGTGCAGTGTGGCCCACGGGCCGTATCGCTGGCACGTCCCGCCAGGGCGCCCCCGGTCCGGAACTTCCTTGCGACCCCATCGAGCGCGTTGCGGTCGTTCAGTCGCTTCCGGCCCGGCAAGGACTGTGGCAGCAGCGACCGGACAAATACCCGCTCGGAATCAGACAGTTCACGGCGACGTATCACCCGACCACGGTCCATTATTCGAGATCATTCTTCGTGACGGCAGCATCCGTCGCATGCTCCCTGGGTGGCTCACCACAGGAGGAGGGGGAGGCACGCTGGTTCGGCAGTCCGGATGCCGTGTCCAGTCGAGCTCACCGCGTCGAGCCGTGGCCAGCACAGGTGGTCGGCTCGCCGGTACCTCTTGGCTTCGAACTCTGCGACCACGGTGGGGTCGCCAGCCAGGACCGCCCCACTGCCGAAGGCATCCGTATCAGCGTTGTCTGCCTGAAGTAGAGACAGCTGTTGGCCTTGGCGCGCAGGGGGTGCGCGTCGTTCTCTTCAAGGGGCAGCTGATCATCGCGGCGCGACATGTGTTCCTGGCTCGTCGGCTCGCGACGAGTGGGGGAGCAACCCCTTCCCGCGCCGAGGATGAGGGGATGAAGTATTTGTCAGGAACTGCTCGCAGGCTGTTGGGATAAAGGTTTTGCTCAGCGTGGATGGCGCAGGGCTCACTCTTGGCCTCCGTGCGGACGCGGAAGTGCAGCCGACGGGTACGGCTGGAGGAGACCGGACCAACTGCCCGTGGGCCGGTGCCCAGCCAAGCAGGTGCTCATGTTGTGCTGTGGGGTCTGCTATCTGCAGGGCGTAGGCAGAGAAGGTCAGTTGCTGGACGACTTCCTGACGCAGGTGCTCGGCGTCTTTCGGGTTGGACGGGGCGACGACAACATCCTTCGCAACGTCTTCCTCCACGGTGGCGATGTGGGGGAGGCTGCTTCGCAGCACGCCGGAAGCGTCGTATGCCAGCTGGTTACGGGTGGTTCGCCCTCGGTTCCACCCGGGAGGTCATCCAGCTGCGCGGTAGCCTCGTCCCCCTACTTCATCGGGCCCCGCACCCGGCGGCGTTTCCGGCCCGGGGCTGTCCGCAAACTTTTGCCGTTCTGGTTTCGGGGGCCTTGCAGCAGTGGAGGGCAGAGCGAGAGAGGAGCGCGGCGCTGTCTTGGTCGGCAGCGGGAGGGGCCGGGCTGTCAGTTCCGCTCGCTGCGTCGGGCGCGGAGGACGGCCGTGGTTGCTCATCACACAGCGCCTGTCTGGGGGGGAGAAGAACGCGCTGCATCATCTCGGTTGTGAGCTCGTAGTAGGCGAAGCCGCGGGCGGTAACAGGTTCGAGCATCGTTTGCACTCCCCGGCACCCGTGGTGTGCTCGGCGTTCCCTGTACGTCTGGGCCTGCATGTGCCGCCCCGGACAGCTACATCGCCAATACGCGGGGCCCTGATGAGCCAAGTGCCTGATGTATGTCCGGATGGCGCCCTGGCCGGCGGTGCGGGATCGGGCGCGGGCACTGTGACGGTGACGCGCGCTGGAGCGTGGTCGGGGCCAGTGTGAGGGCATGAGCCTGCCACCGCCGCGCGGAGCCGACGCCCACCGTCACGAGTAGCCGTAATCCAGGCCGGCCCCAGGAAACCAAGGGCAGCAGTGTGGGCCCTGACGTGGCTGCGCCGGGGAGGTGAGCGCCGGGTCTGTCTTCGCGAGCAAGGCGCAGGTTTTGCCTCCATGGCTGTTGTCTGGGCGTCTGCACCCTCCTTCTGAGGGGCGATGAACCCGAGAAAGAGGAAAGGGACTGTCATGGGACACGGCGGCAATGTGATCGTGGAGCTCACGGCCGATCATCGTGAGCTGGAGGCACTGTTCACGCAGATCGAAGCGCAGCCCGTCGACCATCCGCAGCGGCGCGAACTGGCGGACCGGCTGACTGCGGAATTGGTACGGCACTCGGTTGCCGAGGAGTTGCACCTGTATCCGGCGGTACGCAATCACGTATCGGACGGTGCGACACTGGCGGACAAGGAACTCGCCGATCATGCCAAGGTCGAGCAGATGCTCAAGGATCTCGAAGACCTGCACGCCGTTGATCCGCAGTTCAACGACATCGTCGCTAAGCTGAAGTTCGCGGTCGCCTCCCACGTTCGCGAGGAGGAGCACGAACTGTTCCCGAGACTCGCAGCGTCCCTCCCACCCGCGAAGCTGGACGAGCTGGGGCGGCTGGTGCGCCGGGCCAAGGAGATGGCCCCCACCCGCCCCCACCCCTCGCTCCCGAACACCCCGCCCGCCAACAAGCTGCTCGTGCCCGGGGTCGGGCTGGTGGACCGCGTACGCGACCTGCTCAGCGGCCGCACGACCAAAGGCTGAACCCCAGGCCGCCAACATGCCTCGCCGTCCGTCACACAGCCGGAGGAGTATCGAATGCCGACCCTCGAAAAGATCAGGCCGGTGACCGGCGCGCCCTGCTGGGTGAATCTGATGGCGCAGGATCTGCGCGCAGCACAGTCCTTCCATACCGATGTCATCGGCTGGAAGTTCCGGGAGAGCATCCTGGGCAGCAACTTTTCGGTGGCTCTGGCCTATGGTGAACCGGTCGCCGGAATCGGATGCTGGTGGCCCTTCAGCCGTTTGGGGCCCGTACTTCGCCGGCAAGAACGCGCATGAGACGGCGGTCCGGATCGGCGAGCGCGGCGCCACGCTCGCCGTGGGGCCGCTTCCCCTGGGCGAGGGCCGCGTCGGGATCGCTGCCGACCGTGACGGTGCCGTGTTCGAATTCTGGGAAGGCCCGGTCCTGTTCTGGTCCGTGGGGCGGGGCAGTGCTCCAGCCCGGCTGGACCTGCAGACCCGCGACGCGTTCGAGGCCGCCATCTTCTACGCGGAGATCTTCGACTGGGCCCAACTGCCCGGCGGTTGCACGGTCGACTACGCGCAGGATCACGTCCTCATCCAGGCCGCGGGAGACACCGTCGCCACCCTGCGCGGCGGAGGTATCGAAACCGACCCGGACCCGAGAATCCGGCCCCCCCGGTCGATTGTGGACATCCGTGTCCAGAGCAGCAAGCAGGCCGCGGCCGCCGCCGTTGCTGCCAGGGGCGAATCCTCACCGGTTCCCTCACTCGCCGATGCCTCATTCGACGCCTTCGTCATCCGCGACTCCGATGGCGCCCTCTTCACCGTGTCCGATACCTGACGACAGCGACCCGCCGCTGGCAGAAGGAAGAGGAAGGGAGCCAAGCGTGCATACCGGACGCCAGCCCCCGTCCCCACCCTTGGACTGGACGGTCGAGCAGGGCATCGGCGAAGGCCGTCGCGCGAGCAGGCAGTGAGCCTGCCCGCCGAGGACAGCGCGCTGGCCTGCCGTCTCTGTCGTCCGGATACCGCGCTCGGCCCGCTGTGGTGCGCTGCGTCTCCGTATGCGATCACACCCGCTCCGCATGAGAATCGGATTACGGGCGGTGGCCCGGTTACGCCCTGACTCCCTGCGCAGGGGTTGGCACCCTTCCCCGGTGCTCCGGTCCGCTTCCCGACACACATAGGGTCTCGCCGCTCGTGTCCCACGGCGACGCTGTGACCTGTGGTTTCTCGCGGTGTCTCACGCCGTGTCCAGCCGGTCAGTCTCACGATCGTGTCCGAATCCTTAGGGACAGCCGAGAGGGACAAGCAGCTGACCTGCGGAGTCTCACAAGAGGACACCGGCTTGGGAGCGGGGGCGGCTACATCGAGGCGTGGAGGGCAGGTCCGGCAGGCAGGAGGAGGCTGACCGCGATCTCCCGCGGTGCGAAAATCGCCATACGGGTACTTCGACCCGATCTGGAGCTGTTGCAGGTGTGCCTGACGAGACCCGCATGGTGGCCTGTGATCCGCTTGCACGCCGACATGGATGAGTCCTCCCGTGAGCCGGTGGCGCGCAGCGGGGACCGGCCTACCGGTCCGCTCAGTGGGTATCTACGGCGAGCGCCGCGTCGATCTCTCGCAGGAAGGGCTCCAGATCGTCTGGGTTGCGCGAGGTGATGAGCGTCCAGCCATGGGAGTCGTCCTTGATGACCGGCTCGTCGTCCCATTCACCACCGGCATTGGCGATGTCTGTCCTCAGCGAGCGGTAGGACGTGAGCCTCTTACCTTCGATGACACTCGCTTCGACCAAGGTCCAGGGTCCGTGGCAGATGGCCGCTATGGGGCGACTGGACGATGTGAAGGAGCGGACGATCTCCTCGCCGATTCCTGCTGGCGCAGCGTATCGGCGTTCAACGTGCCACCTGGCACGAGCAGTAGATCGTAATCGGCCGGGTCGACGTCGCTCAGAGTGAGTTCGGGTCGGATGGTCTCGCCGGGAGCCCTGTCGCCGACCAGGGTCTGAATATCGTCCGCCGACACGGCAGCGACGTCCACGTCGGCGCCCCAGCCCCGCAGGTGTTCGAGGGGCACCAGAAGTTCGTCCTGCTCGACGCCGTAGTTCGTGACGATCGCCAGGACCCTCCGCATGCTCACGTCGTTGTCGGACATTCCCAGATCCTTTCGGGATGGAACGGTCCGGCCGGAGCGGTGTGCCGTCGCGGATGCCTCGAATCCTTGCGCCCATTGCTGCCTTGCCAGGCCTCCCGGCCCGCGGGGACCGACCGGAAACAGCGTCGGGCCCGAGCTTAACCGCCGCAGTGATGATCAAGGGGCTGCGTGGAGACTCGGCGTCGAAGACCGCGCCGCGGGGGCCGCACGACAGAGCTGTTGTGGTGATCGCCCTCCACTACCCGGCCGATGGTTCCGCCGCAATGCCGGGAGGCCACCCCCGCCGTGCCAGCATTCGGTACGGGAAGTAGAGAATCCAGCGCGGACTCGTCCGCTCGCCGCTCAGCATCGTACCGGCCGGTACGATCCGGGCTGCCACGCTGCTGACGTCCCGGAGCGGACCTCCCAGCAGCCGGGCCTGGCGCAGGCCCACTCGAGTACCTCGCCGTAGAAGATTGCATCGGATGTCTTGACCAGCATGCGCGTCCGGCGCGCCAGCGGCGAGCGTACAGCGAGTAGCCGAAGCAGGAAGCCACTGTGCTGTTCCTCAGCACATGGGCTGTGCAGGCAGATGAGGCTGCTGTTCCCGGCGTTCCATGTTCATCTAGGAGAGGCCCCGAGACCCGTCGTCGGAAGGCTGAATTCCGGCGCCCCAAGACCCGCAGCTGCCGTCCGGACCAGGTCCGAGTGAACCCGACTCCCAGCCAGATGCGGAGCTGCCCCCTGTGGCCAGGCCCTGGGTTCCACGAACTGCCCGACCGGCTAGAGCGCCGCTCTGCGGCGACACCTCACCGATTGCGGCCTCAGATTGACGGGCGCAAGGTGGAGACGTCAACCCCCTCACAGGGAAGGACGGAAGTGTCATGGGTAAGGGAAAGGCGAAAGCCAAGCAGGTCAAGGGCAAGCTGAAGGAAACCGCTGGCGGTGCCTTGGGCGACGAGCGTATGCAGGCAGAGGGCCGCGGCGAGCAAATGACGGGAAAGGCCCAGGAGACCGCAGCAAAGGCGGCTGAGCGGCTGAAGAAGTCCGGGCAGTAGGGCCTTGATCGTAGAGGGGGCCGCGAACCCGGTGCTGGCCGCGCCGTCGGCTACCGGGCTGGCTGTGGTGTCTTGCCGGACGGCCCGGCAACCACCAACTTCCGGCGCTCGGCTGTCCGGGGGCGTAGCGCAGCATGAGCATCCGGCGCCGTCGGTCGAGGAGTACGACGCAGGAGGCGATGAGTGCGTGGGGCTGGGTCTTGACCCATTCCTCGCGGGGCATTCGATGATGTCCTGGGGTAGGTCGTGCACGGTGTGCCACTCCAGGGCCAGGCACTTGTCCGGTTCCCGGTTGAGTACGGCGATACAGCCGTCGTTCGTGCGCACGCTGCGAGATCACGTCGATCGCTTCGGCGTGGCGCCCGATGGTCGAGTGTTCCGCAATGCGGCTGACGGATACGTCGATGCAGCGGCCTGCGGCAAGACGTGGGAGCGGGCCCGTAAGAAGGCCCTAGCCTCGATCTTTCGTGATTGGTCGTCAGCTTCGGCTGGCGGCCAATGCGTCGTTGTGGAGCGTGTGCGGGCATACGGGTGGCCCGATCGTCGCATCGGGTGGGCGCCGGATTCCACGGTTCCGGTCGGTGGCTCTTCTGCTCGTCGGGACGGGTTGTTGCTGGTCAGCGTGGGTTCGGGAGGGTGTCGAGCCGTCTGATCGCGTCTGTGATCACGTCGGTCCATGGCCAGTGGTGGGCGAATCGCAGGTGCCGTTGGCGGGCGGTGGTGATGAGTTGGGCAGCGGCGGAGAACAGCCGCAACCGCAGGCGGCGGGGCTCCCAGAGGCGGGGTTTGCCGGTCAGAGCGAGCATCGGCATCCAGGCGAGCAGGTCGAGGGCGAGCTGGACGATCTCCAGCCAGATCCGGTTCTGTGCGGTCTCGTGCAGGGGCAGGTTCCGCAGGCCGGTGGCCCGTGCGTTCCGAATGCGGTCCTCTGCCCTCGCCCGTCGGCGGTGCCTCAGTTCCAGGTCCGTGATCTTCCCGCCCGTCGTGTTGGTGGCGAAGCAGGTGAGCCGCAGGCCGTCGGCGTCGGTGAAGCGCAACTGGGCGCCGGGGTGGGGCCGTTCCTTGCGGACGATCAGCCGCATTCCCTTCGGCCAGCCCTTGAGTGTGTCGCCGTCGAGTTCGGCGGTCCAGGCGCCGTCGCGGATCTCGCCGCCCGGCTCGACCGCTGGGGTCCAGGCGGAGGCCGGGACCTTCAACACGGCCTGATGAATCTGCTCAGTGATGGTCATCCCGACCGAGTACGACAGCCACCGGCCCCGTTTCGTGAGCCAGGCGAGGAACTCATGGGTGCCGCCCGCGGAGTCGGTACGGATCAGTGTGGACCGGCCGCGCCGGTGACGCTTGGGGAGCTGGGCCAAAGCGAGTTGAGTGGCGGTGATGTGGTCGGCGGCGGTGTTGGATCCCGCGTTCCCCGGCCGCAACAGTGCTGCCACCGGCTCCCCGGTGCCACCGCTTCCGTGGTCGACGAAGCCCATCAGGGGGTGATGTCCAAACGACTTCTTCCAGGTCGCGGCCGCGTCCTGCTTGTCGGAGTGGGCCAGGACCAGCACTCCGTCCAGGTCCACAATCACCTGGCCGCCCCTATCCGGCGCCGCATCTTTGGCCAACGTCCAGACGTACTCGCGCACTTCGGCGCGCGCCGAGCGGATCGCGGTCAGGGCCTTGTCCCCGGCCGCGGCGAGGGTGTCGATCAGCCGGGAGACCGTTGGGTCGGAGGCCACCGGCCCGAACACGGCCGGCTCGGCCCGCAGCAGTCCCGCATCGGCCAGGCAGTCCCCGCCCAGCGCGACCGCGAGAGCCACATCCAGCAGGATCTTGCCCGGATCGTGCACCGCCCGAGGCCGCCGCCACGGCGTCAGCGCCGCCGATATCTCGGTATCCAGGCCGGTCTTACGGGCAGTCTCGACCAGCAGTACTCCGCCAGCCTGCGAGACCACCCCGCTCCCGCCGCCCTCGATGCGGACACGCGGATAGGACCCGATACGCTTCTTCACCTGAGGAGTGCTTCTTTCATGCGCCGACCTGGACCCTAGACAAGTCCCATCGTTGCAGGTCAGGAGCACTCTTCGCGTTTCCGATCACGCATCGGACACCCAGCCACGTGAAAGCCCGAGGCTAGTACTCCAGCCGTAAATCGTGATCTTCACGTTCGAGCGGCTTGCCGCCGGTAGTGGCTGGTCTGGGATCGGGCCTGGTGGCAGCGTCGCCAGTCGGACCAGCTGAGCCGGTGGACCGGGTCAAAGGCGGGCCGGATGACGAGCGTGATGAACAGCCGTTGGATCTCGTTGCAGGTGAGCGGTATGAGGGCGTCTGGTGCGGGATCGCGGTCGTGTTCGTTCGCGCGGACGACGGCGAGGAAGGCGTGCGCGAGCATGGCCAGGGTGACCCAGCGGGACCAGGACGGGTAGCGGCGGACCTGGTGCTCGTCCAAGGCCGCCAGGCCCTTGCCGGACTGGAAAAACTCCTCGACCCGCCACCTTGATCCAGCGACGCGCACCAGGGTGGTTAGCGGCACTGCGGCGGCCGGCGAGTAGCAGCGGTAGTACGCGAGTTCGCCGGTGCTGCGGTTGCGGCGGATCAGCAACTGCCGGCTCCCGGGCCGGGGGGCGGTGAGGTCGATGACGGCCCAGTCGTAGAAGCGGTGGCCCTTGGCTCCGCTCCCTGCGGACAGCTTCTGCCAGGCCCTCTTGGGCACCTTCCTGGCCAGCGTGTCCGCGCGGAACTTCCCGGCGCCTGTGGTGACTTCGTGCGAGCAGGCCACCGCGAGGACGTAGCCGGTGCCGCGTTCTTCCAGCGCGGCGCGTAGCGTCGGGTTGCCGCCGTAGACCTCGTCTCCCGCGAGCCAGGCGGCCCGGTGGCCGGCGTCCAGGAATCGGGTGACCATGCGGGCGGCAAGCTGCGGTTTGGTCGCGAATTCGGTCTTGTCACCGAGTCCGGCGGCCCGGCAGCGGTCGGGGTCCGAGGTCCAGGAACGCGGAACGTACAGTTCCCGGTCTACCGCGGCGTGTCCGCGGCGGCCGGCGTAGACGAGATAGACGGCGACCTGCGCGTTCTCGATCCTGCCCGCGGTGCCGGTGTACTGGCGCTGGACACCGACGGTGTCGGTGCCCTTCTTCACGTCGCCGGTCTCGTCGACCACCAGAACCGCCTGGTCGTCCCGCAGATGCTCCACCACGTAGGCCCGCACGTCGTCGCGGACCTGGTCGGCGTCCCACTTGGCCCGCCCGAGCAGGTGCTGCATGCCGTCCGGGGTGCTCTCTCCGGCCCACTCTGCGATGGTCCAGCAGTTTTTGCGCGGCAGGTCCGACAGCAGCCCGAGCACCAACCGCCCGACCCGACGTCGGGGTTCGACCCGTGTGAACCGGCCCGCGATCCGGGCCATCAGGCCCTCGAACGCCTCCTGCCAGCGGGCAGGGTCTACGCTGTGACCTGCGGCCACCGCATGATCTTCAGTCTTCACACACCGATGATCAACGGTGGCCGCACCCGTCTCCACAGCGCGTCAGGGTCGCGCAGCGTCTGCCTGCCGTCATGTGTCTGGAGGACTTGTGCAACGTGGCGAAGTCTGGTGGGTCCAGTTCGACGAGCGGAGGTTGGTCGTACTGCTGTCGGGAGACGACACGTCCGGGATCCGGGTGATGCAGGTCGTCGCTCCGGCGGGCGTCGACATCAGCGGTCTGGGCATCGAAGTGACGGTCGGCGCCGGTGAAGGACTGCCGTTCGAAGGCGTGCTGCGGCTCGCGTTCCCGCGTCCAGGCTTCACCCCGTGCACGTGGCTGACCACTGTGTCCCGGGACGACCTGATAGAGCGGGCGGCCGTCCTGTCCTCCGTGAAGCTCAGCGAGATTGACGACGCCCTCCGACTCGCTGAACAAGCGCAGGAGCGGACCCCGGCCACGACCGCGAAGCTCAGCGAGATAAGGGATGCCCTCCGTCTCGGTGAACTCGGGTAGACGGAGAAGGAGCCGACGCCCGCGACGGCGTGGGCGATCTCGGGCGAGATGATCGACGCTGGCCACCTGCCGCCTCGGCGCCCCTCACCACCGAGATCACGATCTACGGCTGGAGTATTAGCCAAACCGGCGATCGTGACGACCATTGAGGGTGTTCGCAGCGGCTGTGCTTGGCGGTGGAGCCGTTCGGACACTATGGCCCTTCATTTCGGCGCCCAGCAGTCCCCGTAACTGACAGCGCCTGCCCATCATCTGTGGCGGAGTGGGTGCAAGTCGCGCGCTGCCGCCTGGGCGGCCGACGAATTCAGAATACCCGAGGAAACATCAATGGCTCGTCCACCTGCGCTCAAGCTCGCCGAGGTCCTAGCGGAAATCCGGATGAGCCCGTCGGCCTTCTACCGCCTACGCGCTCGCGGTCAGGCACCCCGAATTATCAAGCTGCCCAACGGTGAACTGCGCTGCCGCCGCGTCGATCTGGATGCGTGGTGGGAGGCGTGTGAAAGGGATACGCCCGGATGGCGATGAGTTATAACGTCCGCTTCTGGGAGATACGCGAGCGCCCAGACCGGCGCAAGCCTTTCCAGATTCGGTGGACGGTTAACGGGCGAGAGAAGTCCGAGTCCTTCATCACGTTCGCGCTTGCTGATAGCCGACGCGCGAAGCTGATGACAGCTGCGCGCGAGGGTGAGCCGTTTGATGAGCACACCGGTCTGCCGGCATCCGAGTTGCGGGCCATCAAGCAGCGAACTACGTGGTATGACCTGGCGCACGAATACATCGAGCAAAGATGGGAGCGCACGCCAGGGAACACCCGCCGCACCCTGGCTGATGCCTTCGCCACGGTCACGCCCGCCCTCGTGCGCCCCGGCGCAACGTTTTCCGATCCGCGGGTACTACGGCGTGCCCTGTACTCGTGGGCATTCAACAAGAAAGCCTGGCAGTGCGAGCCCACCGAGGAGTGGCTCCACGCGCTGGACTGGATGAAGCGGAACTCGCTGCCGGTCAGCGCCCTCGCGGAGGCCGACGTTCTGAGGCGGGCCCTCGACGCGATGTGCCGCAAACTGGACGGCAAGGCGGCTGCGGCCAAGACAGCCCGACGCAAGAGGGCTGCGTTCAACGAAGCTCTCAACACTGCGGTGGAGAAGGGGTACTTCGCGGAAAACCCCCTCAACGGTCTACGGTGGAAAGCGCCAGCAGTCAATGAAGAGGTGGATCCGGCCGCCGTTCCCAATCCGGCCCAGGTGCTTCGCCTGCTCGAGTCCGTTGCTCGCCAGCGGGGGCGGGGTCCTCATCTTGAGGCGTTCTTCGGCTGCATGTACTTCGCGGCTATGCGGCCAGCTGAGGTCATCCATCTTCGGATCGATCAATGCCACTTGCCGAAGACTGGATGGGGGATGCTCAACCTCTCGGGCGGGGTTGTCACGTCTGGCAAGGAGTGGACCGACAACGGAGAGGTGCACGAGGTGCACTCGCTCAAGCGTCGCGCGGCAAGCGCGACGCGACCTATTCCCATCCCGCCGCAATTCGTACGCATGCTGCGTGCCCATGTGAAACGGTTCGATGTGGCACCCGACGGTCGACTCTTCCGGAACCAGGCTGGCAACTGCGTGGACGCTGCCGCCTACGGCATCACGTGGGCGCGGGCCCGGGAGCACGCCCTGACTCGTACCGAGCGGACTTCTCGCCTGGCCAAGCGACTTTACGATCTCCGGCACGCCGGGATCTCGTTCTGGCTCTACTCCGGAGTGGACCCGGCCGAATGCGCCCGCCGCGCCGGTCAGAGCATCGAGGTTCTCTTTCGCCACTACGCCAAGTTCCTCGACGGCCTTCGAGAGCAGGCGAACCGCCTCATCGAGCAGTCCATGAACGAGTGGCAGCGCGTCAACCAAGGTGACGCACCCGAGGGCTGAACTGGAGGTTTGGTCCGTGACTGGTCCGGAAGCACTGGTCGGGAGGGGTACAGCAGTGGGAGGAAATGGGAGTTAGCACGCAAGCCGGGCTCGATCGAGAGCGGGCTGAGTGAAAGGCGCCTGACGGGTGAAAGCCCAGGTCAGGCGCCTTTTCTCGTGCGTCTAGAAGAAGCCGAGCTTCTTCGGCGAGTACGACACCAGAAGATTCTTCGTCTGCTGGTGGTACACGTCATGCATGTCGCTGACCAGCGGAAACGTTGAATCTTTCGTTCCTCGTGGGCGAGGTGGTCCGGGAATGGCCCGGATCTTGGTGCCATTCGGCGGTGGTTCGCTTCGTATGCGAGGCAGAAAAGGACAGGGCGAGCAGTGAGAGCCCCGGTTGCTGCAATGCGTCCGCGGCCCTTGAGCTGGGACTCGCCTGTGGCGCGCCCAAGCGATGGTGTAAACGTTTAAAGCCTCACGGACCGTCAGGGCCCTGCCGGCGCCGAGGACATCGCCCCCGCTGGTACGCCGGGTCACCATCGTCTGGAGGGCGAGCAGCGGCTCAAGGGGAACCCGACGGGTGGTCGGACGAGCCCGCGACGACGATGCGGGCGTCCAGAAAGGAGCGGTGGTCACTGACCCGTGCGGCGCGCGCGTCACCGTGGTAGCGGCGCAGTTTGGAGCCCCCCGTGGACGAATGCGCCGAACGACACCGGGGTGACCTCGGCGGCGCGGATCCGCTGGACCAGCTTCTCGTCGACGGGGGAGCAGTGCTCGATGCGGTGGTTGATCCGCTGCTCGGGGTGGGCGGCGCGGGCCGCCTCGATGGCGTCGAGGACCCGGGTGTCGGCCTCGCCGTCCAGGGTGGTGATGCGGCGGGCCCGGACGATGCGAACAGGCGTGGGAGGGGCGACGGGGCGTGCTGCCTGTTGGTCGCGGTGGTCATACGTGCGGTTTCCTTCTTGTTCCTCGTTCCCGTGCGGCCGGACACGTCTACGAGGGCGGTGGCCGGACGGGAACGAGGGGGCGGTGCGGTGGTGTGGCGACGACCGGCGGACGGCCGCTCGTGACGGTGCGTCTTCGGGAAGGGACTGCAAGGTGAGCACACGGGTGTCGGGGCCGATGAACGGTGCGCGCTGCCGGCCGCCGTGCGAGTCTCGACAACTCTTCCGAGACGCGTGGCCGTCAGGACAGGACCTCGTGATCGCCACCGGATGAGGGCGGGGAGGTCAACGTGGCCAGGTAGTCATCAAGGAGCTCGGCCTGGCGGTGGGGTGGGAACGCCGGGGGGTCGAATAGCGCCTGTACCACCAGACCGAGCACGAAGGACTGGGCGCCGGCCGCGATGCGGGCCGGGTCGCCATCGGGCAGTTCGCCGAGCTGTTGGGCTGCGGCGACCAGGTCGCGCAGCTTTTCGCGGCTCTGCGCGTACTTGCGGGCGTAATCGCCGCTCAACTCGGGGTTGGCGAGCGCGGCATCCCAGGAGGACACCCAGATCCGGTTGCTCTCGGTGGCCTCGTCAGTCAGCGGCAGGATGTCCAGCAGCGCGGCCCTCACGGCGGACAGGCCTTTGTCGGCGGCGCGCCGGGGGCGGGAGGCACTTCGCCGTTCGAGCAGGTCGAGGGCGTACGCAACCAGGTCGCGTTTGGCGGGGAAGTAGTGGGTGAGCAGGCCGGTGGTGGCATCGAGCTCGGCGGCGACGGCTCGCATGGTCAATCCACCGAAGCCGTGAGCGACCAACACCCGCCAGACCGCCTCGGAGACAT
Organism: Streptomyces sp. NBC_01224; assembly: GCF_036002945.1. Lineage (NCBI taxonomy): Bacteria > Bacillati > Actinomycetota > Actinomycetes > Kitasatosporales > Streptomycetaceae > Streptomyces > Streptomyces sp. NBC_01224. The sequence goes on from NZ_CP108529.1 coordinate 9,116,872, forward strand.
CGCGTCGGCGAGCCTCATGGTTCCCCTTGGTGCGTGGCATGCTGCTACGGTACATAACCGTAACGCTTGTTATGTGAATGGGGTCATCATGTTTTCCCTTTCTTTGCGGGACAACGCCCGCCTCCGCCCGCTGGAGATATGGCATGCCGAGGAGTTCGCGGCCCACCTGGACCGGGCTCGCGAGCACATCCGGCCGTGGGTCGGGCCGGGGTTCGTCACCGACGACCTCGACGGGGCGCGGGCCACACTGCGCCGGTACGCCGAGCGTCAGGCCGCGGACGGCGGCCGCCTCTTCGGTATCTGGCTCGACGGAACGCTGGTCGGCGGCGTGATGTTCGTGGACTTCGACGCCGGCTTCGGTTCCTGCGAGATCGGCTGCTGGCTGGAGCCGGCCGTCGAGGGTCATGGCCTGGTCACAGAGGCGTGCCGCGCGCTGCTGGAGTGGGCGTTCGCCTCCCGGGGGATGCATCGCGCCGAGTGGCACTGCCGAGCCGACAACGAGCGCAGCTCTGCGGTGGCCCGGCGGCTCGGTATGACGCTCGAAGGCGTACGGCGCGAGTACTGGCCCTACGGCGGCACCCGTCACGACAAGCAGATGTGGGCGATCCTCGCCCCCGAATGGCGAAACCATCACCAGTGACCGGGATCCCCGCCACGCACCCACGGCGGTGGCTGTGGGCCAACGCGGTGGGTGCTCACTCACGTGCAGCGGACTACGGAAGTCGTGGTCCAACATCTGACTGCGGCCGGGTGAGCAGGGCGGGTCCGACACCGCGCGGGCAGTGTGGGTGTGAACTGGGTGCGGACCTCGTCATGGTGGCAGATCAGCCGTGTCACAACACTTGGTCGAGTGGTTCCCGAACGTGGGCGGGATGGCGGTTCAGACTCTCGTCCGCCTCGACAGGACCGTCGAGCAGGACCGCGTGCCCGGGGCACCCCGACCTGAGCTGAATCGGATTTTGTAGCGACTCTGAAGCCAGGCGAGATCGCCTCGGCGGATGGGAGAACACAGGTCCGATGCCTGCACCGGCCGCACACGGCTGGACGGACGATCAGGTGTGGACCGTCGCCCGGGTACGCACACTGATCGGGCGAAAGTTCCACATCTCCTACAGCTTCTCCGGCGTCACCCGGCTGCTGCACCGGATGGGCTACAGCGTGCAGATGCCCGCCCGGCCCGCCGCCGAACGCGACGAAGACGCGATTACTGCATGGCGGAAGGCGACCTGGCAGGAGGTAAAAACCTCCGGACGGCGACCGGCGCGTTCATCTGCTTCGAGGATGAATCGGGCGTAACCGGTCGGCCGCCCAAGGGCCGCACCTGGGGCCAGCGCGGGATCACCCCGACGGTGCGTGTGCCCGGGTGCAGCCGTGGCCGCCTCTCGGTGGCCGGGCTGCTGTGCATCAGGCCGGGCCTGCCCACCCGCCTGTGCCGACACGCCGGCCGCAAGGGCGAGTGCCGCTCGCTGAGCGAGATGGACTACATCCGCCTGCTCGACGGCGCCCACCGGGACTGCGCCAGGTCCAGTACCAGCCCGACCTTATTGACGGATGCCTTGCCGGCACTGGACTCACCCTGACGACACCACGCCTACGAGCTCAGTGACCGCCGACCTCGATCACGTAGTCGCGCCGCGCTGTCGGCAGACCGGAGCTCTGGTACGCCGTGACCGTGAACGGCGCCGCTCCCGCCCTGACCGGTGTCCCCACGATTCCGCCGGTGTCCGCATTGAGCACGAGGCCCGCGGGCAAGGTCCCCGAGGTCACCGCGTAGCGCGTGGTCGCCGGCGTGTTGGTCTTCACGGTCGCCTCGTACAGGGCTCCCTTGGCTGCCGCGGGCAGCGGTCCGGCGTCGAGCTCCGGGGTCGGGGCGACGACGGCCTGGGGGGCGCCGACCGGCTTGCCGTCGGCGTCCAGCTCCTGCAGGGACCAGCGCTTGCCCGGCTCGACCGCGCTCAGGTGCCAGTTCGTCTTCAGGTCGCGGAACCGCGCCTGCTGCTCCGCGGTGAACGCGCCCAGGTTGCGTGCCGTCTCCCATTGCTGAATGGCGTCGAGCAGCCGCGTGGTGTTCTCGCCGCCCGATTCGAGGCGGGAGACCGAGCTCTGGAAACCCGTCCCGGCGTTCAGGCCTGCGCCTCGGGCCAGCTTCCACTCCATGGTGAGCAGACTGTCCGAGCCGTTGAGGCTGATCCAGCCGAGCATGCCGGGGAGGTAGTTCGCCTGGAGGTACTTGTTGTTGGCGAACACCTGCTCCATCGAGGTGCTGCCGACCTCACCCCAGCTGGCCCGGGTCAGCGCGTCCCAGGTGTTCGAGGTCATCCGGCTGGTCTCGGAGATGAATCCGTCCTTGGCATCGATGCGCCGGAACGTCTTGTTCACCAGGTGCGCCATGCCGTAGGCGCCCCAGCCGGACTCCGATGCCGACTCCAGGCCGTCCCACGACATACCGGTGATGCCGGTGGTGTTCCAGGCGGTGGTCAGCCGGTCGCTGATCTCGTCGAGGACGGCATGGCCGCCGATCGCGCCGCCGTAGCTGTTGGCCATGACCCGGGCGGTGTGGTCGCCCTCAGGGTGTGCGACCGCGACCGATCCCCATCGCGCGCGCTGCACGCCGGTCAGCTTCCACTCCTTCCCCACCTGCTCGGCCGCTCCGTAGCTGACGAACTCGTCCCCGATGCGCAGGAGGCTGTAGCTGGGTCCCGCGGCGAGCAGCGCGCCGTCGTCCAGGTACACGGTGGTGTCGTCCGCCGTCAGTGGACGGGTGAGCAAGGCGGTGCCTCCCATCGCGAGCCGGTCGTCGGCGGGCGGCTTGAGGTAGGCGTCCCGCGGGAACCAGGCCCAGTTGTAGGGCTCGTCGCCGGTGCTGATGAAGTCCGACAGAGTGTGTACGCCGAGCTGTACACCGTTCGCCCGGGCGCTGTCCACGGCCGCCGCGGCCCCGGCGTCGCTGCCGCCCAGGCTGGAGTCGAACTGGTAGTGGCCGCTGGACTTCCATGGGCCGTAGCTGCTGGTGAGTGAGTAGATGCGGTTCATACCGGCCGCCTTGGCGAACCGGGCCGCCGCCGGAATGTTGCCGGTCTCCAGGTCGCCGAGCACCAGCCATGACTGGCTGCTCGCCTGGGAGGCCTTCTGCCACTGCCCGCTCAGCTTCGGGTAGGGCAGCTTCTCACCCTTCGCGATGTTGGACAGGATCGTCGGCGTCGCCTCGGGCGAGGCTCCGAAGAGTGCGATCTTGGAACCGGCGATCCTGCCGTCGCGGCCGGGCAGCGGTCCGACCGGGATCGGATAGCCGCGTACCTTGCGGTGGCGTTCCTTGGTGTAGTCGAAGGTGAAGGCGCGCAGTACGGAACCCCAGGGGGTCGCGCCTGCCGCGCTCCATTCCTCCAGGGAGCCCACGCTCACGTGGTCCGGATCGTGGTTGACCTCGTTCTCCCAGCCCATGTCCTGGTCCTCCTGCGGCCAGGCGCCCTCGGTACGGTCGGTCAGCGGTCGGAGCCCGATGGCGAAATCGTCGTCGCGGACCACGCCCACCGATGTACCGACCGTCTGGGAGATCGATGTGGCCAGTGGACCCCAGAGCAGGGTCTGCACATCGACGCCCTTCGGCACGTCGACGGCGACCGCTTCGAACGTGGTGTAGCCCCCGCGACTGCTGACCAGCTTCACCTGGATCTTCCAGTGCGCGGCCTTGTTCCGGAACGTGAGCATCTGGCCACCGGGTCCGGAACGGTCAACCGTGGTCGGCCTCTGCTGCTTGCCGTCGACGACCAGGCTGACCAGGGACGCCGCATGACCGGGCGCGAGGTGGTCGACCCCGGTCCTGACGTCCTCCAGACCCACGACCGTCCCTGTCCTGTCGAGCTCCAGCTCCAGATAGCCGGCCTGGATCTCGATCGACGGAGTCGTTCCGCCAGGTCGTGCTTGCGCCGGCTGTGCGCCGACCGCGGGCAGAATGCCGGCGGTCAGCACCGCGAACGCCAGGGCACCGGCCGTCCGCCGACGCCGTTCGGGCCTCCTCCGAGGGGGCTGGGATCCGACTATGAGTTCTGAGAACCGCATGATGTTGCTCCTGTCACCTCTCGACGGAAACTGCTGCACCGGCCGCTCGTGCCGGTCATCCCTTCGTGGCACCCCCTGTCAGACCACGGACGAACTGCTTCTGGAAGGCGAGATAGAAGGCCAGGACGGGCAGTGTGGCCAACAGCATGAAGGCGAACACCGCCCCGAAGTCCTGCTGGTAGGGGCCGATGGAGCGGAAGATCCCGACCGTCACGGTGTTCCCGGCTCCCGGGCCCAGGACGAGCAGTGGAGTCAGGAAGTCGTTCCAGACCCATACCCCGAGGAAGATCAGCACGCTGGCCGACGCGGGCCGCAGCAGCGGGAAGACGACCTGCCAGAAGATCCGGAAGCGGCCGGCACCGTCGACCGCCGCGGCCTCTTCGAGTTCGCGCGGGATCGAGCGGATGAAGCCCATGAAGACGAACACGGCGAACGGCAGGTAGTACCCGACGTCGACCAGCACGGCGCCCGGCATCGAGTGCAACAGGCCGATGGCGTCGAGGATCCGCGTGATCGGAAGCATGATCACCGCGGGCGGGATCATCAGGCCGGACAGCATGACGCCGAGGACGACACGGCTCCACCAGCGGCCCGACCGCACGAGATGGTACGCGGACATCGCGGCCAGCACGGTGGTGATGAGGATCGACGCCGCGGTCAGGGTGACGGAGTTGACGAGGCCGTACCAGAACAGCCCGTCCGGCCGGCTCAGTACGTGTTCGAGGTTGTCGAGCGTCGGCGGAAGCGGGAGCGCCAACGGCGATGTCACGACCTCGGAGCTGGGTTTGAAGACGTTGACCAGCGCCACGTAGAGCGGCATGCAGAAGACGGCCGCCACGCCGGTGGCCAACAGCGGCCGCATCCACGGCATTCGGGAGTTCACAGATTCACCTCTCGTCGTTGCAGGAGCCTGAGCACGGTCACGCTCGCTACCGAGACGACGACGAGCATGATCCCGGCCATCGCGGACGCCACTCCCGGACGTTGCTCGGAGAAGGCGGTGCGGATCACCGCGAAGGCCACGGTGGCCGTGCCGTCGGTGCCGGGGCCGCCGTTGGTGAGCACGGCGATCTGGTCGTAGACCTTGAACGAGCTGATCATCAGCATCACGGTGTTGATCGTCAGCGCGGGCGCGAGCAGCGGCCAGGTGATCGCGCGGAACTGCTGCCAGGGGCCGGCGCCGTCGAGGCTCGCGGCCTCGTCGAGCTCGGCGGGGATCCCCGCGAGCCCGGCGAGGTAGACCACGACGGCGAAGCCGAGCAGCTGCCAGACCATGATCCCGGAGACGGAGTAGATCGCGTACGAGGGATCCGTGAGCCAGCCCGGCGGGTGCTCGACCCCCAGCGAGACGAGCGCGCTGTTCAGCAGGCCGTCGTCCGCCAGGATCGAACGCCCGATCACCGACACCACCACAGCGGAGAGGATCACCGGTGTGAAGTAGACGCTGCGGAGCAGGCTGTAGAGCCGGCCCGGCCGGCGCAGCAGCAGGGCGATCGCGAGACCGAGCAGGTTCGTCAGCACCACCACGATCACCGTGATCACCACGGTGTTCCACAGGGAGTGCCGGAACTCCTCGTTCCCGAGGAGGAATCCGTAGTTGTCCAGGCCTACGAACGAGGTGTCCGGGCGCGTGGCGCGCTCATCGGTCATCCCGGTGTAGAGGGTCCACAGGATGGGCGCCAGGACCATCGCGGTGAAGATCGTGAGGGTCGGCAGGACGAAGACGGCGCCGGTTCCCGCTGACGACCACGTCCAGGTGCGGCGCCGGTGCGGCCCACCCGCGCGCCCGGACGGGGCCGAAGTGGCCGGCGGCCGGACGGGCCGCGGTATTCCTCCGGCGGCGTCGGTCCCCGTCCGGGCGGGCGAGGGGTGTGTCACTTCGAGAGCTCCTTGAACTTCGTGTTCAGCGTCGCGACGAACTTGTCCACGTCCGCACGGCCGTTGAGGAGATCGTTCAGTGCCGCGTCGACCTTGGGTATGAAGCCCGACGGCAGGGCCGGGACACCGCTCTCGTTTCCGAAGCTCGGCGTCACGGTTCCACCGGCCTGGGCCTTCTCGTAGAGATCGAGGGTGGTGTTGTACAGCGGCGGCAGGCCGGCCGGCGGCTTGTAGCCCTTGAGCGCGACGAACAGGCCGTCGTACCGCGCCCCGCCATCGGCGTTCAGCTTCGAGAACTCGACGGCCCACTGCTTGGCCTTCGCGACGTCGGAGGCCTTGGCGCTCACCGACAGACCACCGCCGGTGTAAACGGGCAGGACGAGCGAGCCGTCCTGCGTGGGCATGGGGAAGGCGCCGAACTCCTTCTGCTGCGCCTTGTCCGGGGACGCCGGGAACCACGAGCCCATCGGGTACATGGCGCCCTTGCCCTTGAAGAAGGCTTCCTGCGCCTGTGCGTAGGTGGCCGACAGGTTGTCGACGTTCTCCTTGCCCGCCAGTGCCTTCATCTTGGTCGCCGCGTTGACGAAAAGCGGGTCGCTGAAGTCGGTCTTGCCCGCGGTCAGCTTGTCGAGCCACTTTGGGTCCTTGGCGTAGACCTCGTCGGCCACCAGCTGGGCGAAGGTCCATCGCGGGCCGAGGCCGTCCGGTGCACCGCCGCCGATGACGAACGGCTTGATCCGCGCCGCCTTCAGCTTGTCGACCGCGGCGAGCAGGTCGTCCCACTTCTTCGGAGGAGTGGTGATGCCCGCCTTCTCGAAGTCCGCCTTGCGGTAGTAGATCTGCCAGGTCTGCGAGTTGGTGGGCAGCTGGTAGATCTTGCCGTTGAAGCTGTTCGCGGTCGGGCTGGTCCAGTCCGCCAGTTCCTTCTCGCTGAACGGGGCGAGCTTGCCGCCCTCCGCCAGTCCGGCGGGATCGATCGCGACCATGATGTCGGGCAGTGCGCCGGTCGAGTCGAGCTGGCGGGTGTACTCGTTGCGCTGTTCGGCGCTCGGCGCGACGAGTTTCTTGATCTTCACCCCCGGCACCTTGGCGCTGGTCCGGGCGATGATGTCGTCCCAGTAGGAGGCGGTGAGGTTGGGGGTCTCGAAGGTGAGCAGGCTCAACGTCACGTCATCGCCCGAACCACTCCCACCTCCGTTCCCGCCGCCGACGGCACAGCCGGTCAGCGCGACCAGGCCCAACGACACCGCTACCGCACCCCAGTTGGCCCGCTTGCTCATGAGGCCCTCCTTGCTGGTCGAACCCACCGGGGGAGGTCGCTCGGCCAGAATTTAGATAAGTAAGTTTCTTGTCAATATTGCTGTTGCGGCGTCAATTTAGATACCGTGCCGCCGTGAGTCAAGACATTGGTGAAACCCGGGGCAGCACGGCACCCGCAGGCCGTGCGGGCGATGCCCACCTCCTGCGCAGGCTCAATCTCTCGGCCACGGTGCGGGCCTTCCTCGACGCCCCGTCACTGACGGTCAGCGACGTGCGTGCGATCGTCGGAGTCTCCCGCCCCACCGCCGAGGACCTGGTGGCGACGCTGCTGGACGAGGGCTTCGTCCGTGAGGCACTCGACCGTCCGAACGGCGAGCGGTCGGCGGGGCGGCCGGCCCGGCGCTACGAGGTCGTGGCCGAGGACTTCGCCGTCGTCGGAGTCGACATCGGCGCCCACAAGGTGGCCGTGGTCGTCTGCGACCTGCGCGGAAACGTCCTGGCGGTACGCAGACGCAGCGTCGACTCCCGAGTCGGGCCGGCCGGGCGCATCGGGGCGGCGGCGCGTCTGGTCGAGGTGACCCTCCGGCAGACCGGGACGAGCGCGGAACACGTCCGCTCGGTGGCCTGCGGCATCACCGGTGTGGGCGCCAACGGCTCGGAGGTCATGGACATCCGCACCGTTCCCGCGGGCCAGGACCTGGACGTCTACTCACTCCCGGGTTTCGACCGGATCGACGTGGTGTCGGAGGTGTCGGAGCGCTTCAAGCGGGACGTTGTGGTCTCCAACGACATCCACCTCGCGGCGGTGGCCGAGCAGTGGCAGGGCGGCGCCGGGGCACGCGACCTCGTCTACATGCACGCCGGCCGCCGCCTCGGGGCCGCGATCGTCATCAACGGGCAGATCCACAACGGGCGGCATGGCCTGGCGGCGTCCGTCGGTTCCATGAAGATCCTGGGGTGGGCCGAAGCGATGGCGCAGCTCGACCGCGAGAGCCGCGAGCTCGCGGGCTCGGCCGCCGAGGAGTCCACCAGCGGCAACGTCCGGGCCCTCTTCGAAGCGGCCGCGAACGGCGACCGCACCGCGGTGCGCACCGTCGACCGCGTCGCCGAGGCCCTCGCCCTGGGCGCCTCCGTCCTGGTCCACGCCGTTGACCCCGATCTCGTCGTGCTCGGCGGCGGCCTGTCCCGCGCGGGGGACGTGCTCGCCGGTCCCTTCGAGCGGCACTTGGCCGCTACCTCCCTCAACAACCCGGAGTTCCGTGTGTCCCTGCTCGGCGACGAGTCCGTCGCCCTCGGCGCCGCCCGGCTGGCGCTCGACGACCTCAAGGAACGCCTGCTCGCAGTGCAGGCCTGATCCCCCCACCCCCCTCTCACCGCACCAGGGAGTCACCGAATGATCGAGCCCGGACGCGTTGCCGTGCCCGCGCCCACCGCCCCCGTGTCCCTCTCCGGACTCGGCGGGACCGAGACCACGACGATGGTCCTGCTGCCGAGGGCGGACGGCCTGCCCGACATCGGATGGGTGGGGTCTTCCCTGGCGGCGACGGACGTCCGGTCCCTGACGTTCCCGGCCTCGGTCGAGACCACGGCCTGGAACTCCTGGCTGATCGGTTCACCGGTCAGCGTGCTCCCGGAGCACGCGCGCGGCTACCTCGGACGGCCCGCGCTGCTCGGCCACCGGGTCGGCCCCGAAGGCCCCGGGAGCGACTGGTCCACCGCGTTCGGCCCCGCCTCGGTGCGGTGCGAGGACGGCTCACTCGTGGTCCGGACCACCGACGGGGCAGCGGGACTCGAACTGTGCTTCGAGGCCGAAGCCGTCCCGGGGGGAGGGCTCCGCCTCCGGCACCTGTTGACCAACGTCGGCGCCGGTCCCTACGTGGTTGACGCCCTCGACGTGGTCGTCCCCGTTCCGACCGGCGCGGGCGAGATCCTTGACTTCACCGGGCGATGGGCCCGCGAGCGGCAGCCGCAGCGCCGTGCCCTCGCGGACGGGCAGTGGGTCCGGGAGCACCGCCGCGGCATGCGCGTCCTCGACGGCACCGGCCTGGTCGTGGTCGGTAACCCCGGCTTCGGATACGGCCAGGGTGAGGTGCTCGGTGTCCACCTCGCCTGGAGTGGCAACCACCGGTACGCAGTCGAGCAGCTCAGCTCCGGCACCGCCGTCGTCCGGGCCGGCGAGTTGCTGCACCCGGGCGAGATGGTCCTCGCCGAGGGCGAGACGTACGCGATGCCCTGGGTGCACGTGGCCGCGTCCGCGCGCGGCCTCGACGGACTGGCGGACGCGACCCACCAGTACGTCCGGTCGCTCGCGGCCCATCCGTCCCGGCCCGCACCCGTCATGTTCAACCCGTGGGAGGCGGTCTACCTCGACCACGACCTCGACACGCTGACCGCGCTGGTCGACATCTCGGCCGAGCTGGGTGCCGAGCGTTTCGTGCTCGACGACGGGTGGTTCGCAGGCCGCACCTCCCTTGACGACGGCCTGGGCGACTGGACCCCGGACCCGGCGGTGTGGCCGCACGGGCTGGCACCGCTGGTGGACCGGGTGCACGAGAAGGGGATGGAGTTCGGGCTCTGGTGGGAGCCGGAGGCCGTCAACCCGAACTCCGCGGTCCACCGCGATCATCCCGATTGGATTCTGCGCACGGGCGACCGGTCGCCCGTGCTGGAACGCAACTGCTACCTGCTCGATCTCGGCCGGGAGGACGTGCGGACCCACCTGCTCGACGCCTTCGGCCGTCTGGTGGCGGCGCACCGGATCGACTTCGTCAAGTGGGACCACAACCGCGACCAGGTCGACGGCGGTGACTCGCGCGGCACCGGCCGGCCCGCTTCACGGCGGCAGACCCTCGCCTTCCGCGAGCTCCTCGATGAGCTGGCCCGCCGCCATCCCGGCATCTCGTGGGAGAGCTGCGCCTCGGGAGGCGGCAGGATCGACCTGGACGTGCTCGAGCGGGTCCAGAGCACCTGGGCCTCCGACGTCACCGATCCGCTGTCCCGCCAGCCGATCCAGCACTGGACCGCCCAGCTCGCCCCGCTGGAGTACCTCGGCGCTCACGTCACCGCACCGGTCTCCCACCAGACCGGCCGGACCAGCACCCTGGACCTCCGCGCAGCCACGGCCTTCTTCGGCCAGTTCGGCATCCAGTGGGACCTCACGAAGGTGCCGGCCCACGAGCTGGACCGTCTCAAGTCCTGGATCGGCCTCTACAAGCGGCACCGCGCGCTCCTGCACACGGGGCGGCTGACGCGCGTCGAACTGCCCGACGGTCTACTCGCGCATGGAGTGGTCGCCCGGGACCGGTCGGAGGCGCTCTTCTCCTATGCCCAGCTCGATGATATCGTGCCCGTGCCACCGCGGCTCCGCATCCCGGGACTCGACCCGGACCAGACCTACAGCGCCTCGCTCATCACGCCGGCCGACCCGTCGGTCACCTGGGAGGTCACGGGCGTCCAGGCCTCCGGTGCGGCACTGGGAGCACTGGGGCTGCCAGGTCCTGCGCGGGCACCTCAGAGCGCGGCGCTGGTCCACCTGCGCGCCGTCTGATCCGGCGGATGGCCTCGTCACGCAGCTTGAGCGCGAGTTCGTCGAAGTCGGACTCGAAGGCGAGGCGCTTGACGTCGCCGATGGGCGCTGTCAAGTTGTTGAGTATGTCGGTGCCTGACGGCGCGTTGGGGCATGGTGGGCTTGCGGTCCGGGCCTGTGGTCAGGCCGTGGTGGGCCGGCTGGCAGCTTGGGTGATCTGGTCCCGGATCGCGAAGCGGACGGTCATCTCGGCTCGGTGGTCGGAGGCTGTCATCAGGTGGCGGTGAGGGCGGAAGTGGGGCGAGATGCCGCTGAACGCGGACAGGAACCGCTGGGCCCCGCCTACGGAACGGGATCCCTTCATCGCGCGTTCACGCTGCCGCGTGGGCTGGTGGGAGTTCTCCGCCCGGTTGTTCAGGCCCTTGTGGGAGCGGTGTTCCACCGAGGGCATGACCTCGCGGTGCGCCGCGCTGTAGGAGCGGAGCCTGTCGGTGACGACCACCCTCGGCACCGTACGGGTCTTCTTTATCAGGCGGCGGAAGAAGCGTCTTGCCGCGGTCTTGTCCCGCCGATTCTGGACGAGGATGTCGAGGACGTTGCCATTCTGGTCGACGGCCCGCCACAGATACTTCAGCTCGCCGTTGACCTTGATGAAGACCTCGTCCAGGTGCCACTTGTCCCCGGGCCGTGGCCGACGGCGGCGCAGTCCGTCGGCATAGGCCTGTCCGAACTTCAGGCACCAGCGGCGGACCGTCTCGTAGGAGACGATGATGCCGCGCTGCAGCATCAGCTTCTCCACCTCGCGGAATGACAACGGGAAGCGGAAGTACAGCCACACGCAGTGGGAGATCACCTCGACCGGGTACCGGTGCCCCTTGTACGACGGCGCCGTACTGCCCACGGACAACCCCCTCCACCATGATCAACCCGAAGATCATCCCACCCGTCAGCCAACGTGACAGTGCCCGGCCGAGAGCTGTGATCGGTACCCCGTCGGGCGATCAACTGCTTCACAGCGAGGCCCCAGACCAAGCGCCGGTATTTGTCGTGGTTGTAGTCGCGGTCGGCGAGCACAACGTCCGGGCGACGACGCGGCCGACCGCGCTTGCGCGCGTACGGGCGGCACCGCTTCGAGCAGCGGAATGAGCTGGGTGACATCGTTGTGGTTGCCGCCGGTCAGCGAGACCGCCAGCGAGATGCCGGGGTGCTGCCGTTGGAATCCGCTCGTGACCCTCGGCTCGTGGGGTGTTGCGACGACCGGTTGAGTCTGGGGAATACACCTCAACTGAATACCGCACTCTACGGCCGGGCTGAACGCTGGCGGACCTCTACACCGCACTGCCGACCGTTGGCTCTGTTCATGAGAAAGGGTGCAGACATGGAAGAGTGGCGTCCGGAGGTTCAACAGATCCTGCGGTGACGGCTGCCTTTTTCCTCTGGGCCGAGGGCGGCTTGGCGAACGGCGGATCGGCCGTGGGGGCTTCGACTCCCTCGGGGCGGGTGGTCGTCGGCTCAATCGAGGGTGGCGAGATGATCGGCGTCGCCGCCGCGCCACTCGATGAGGAAGATGGTCGCGTCGTCGCTGGTGATGCCGCCTCGTTCCTGTTTCAGGGCGTGAGAAAGCGCGCGCACCACCGCCCGCACCGCGATGTGGTCACGGAGGATCCGGTTGGTCCACTCGATGAGTTGCTCCTCACCGAACTGTTCCCCGCCGGCTTGGTGCTCCTCGATCAGGCCGTCGGTGAAACACAGCAGCCGGTCCCCGGGTTGCAGCATCCGCTCGCTGACTTCCGGCTGCTCACCGCCGAAGCCGACCGGCAATGTGGTCGGGCTCTCCAGCCGGTCCACCACGGCGCGGTCACGGATCAGCAGCGGTGCCGGGTGGCCGGCGTTGACCCATTGCATCCGGCCCGTGGCGATGTCCAGACACATCATCTGCGCGGTGACGAAGTGGTCGGGGCCGAACTGCTCGTTGATGGCCTTGTCCATGAACGCGTACACCTGGGACAGATCCGTGTTGGCCCGTCGCGTGTGGCGATAGGCGCCGATGGCCACCGTCGCCATGGTCGCCGCGTCCAGGCCGTGGCCCATCGCGTCGATCATGGCCACATGAAGGATGTCGCCGTTGAGGGCGTAGTCGAAACTGTCGCCGGCCACGTCGTACGCGGGCTCCAGGATTCCGGCCACCTCAACCTGCGGAACAGTCATCGACAGCGGGGGCAGCAACGACCACTGGATCTCCGCGGCCACGCTCATCGGGGCGCTGCGCCGGGCCTGGAAGAACAGGTCGGTGTAGGCGTCCTTGGTGACGATCATGTCTGCGACCAAGCCGGCGAGTCTGCGCAGCAACCGCCGGTCGTCGTCATCGACGCTGTCCAGGGTGACGGCCATCGCCCCGATCTGGTCACTGCCGTCCAGCAGCGGCAGATACATGCGCACAGTGCCGTCCTGCGGCACCTCTACCGTTTTGCGGCTCAGGAACGCCTCGCCGGCGGGGGAGTCCTCGACCGGTTCGGGGTCACCGACCGTCAGCCGCCGTCCCGGTAGCGGCACCAGCAGCATCTGTTCGTAGTCCTGCAAGAGGATCGAGAGGTCCCGGCCACCGACCCTGGCCACTTCTTCCGCAACGAGCGGGGCGATCAACTGCGGCGGCATCTCGTGAGCCCGGTCCAGCAGCACACCCAGCAACCGCTCACCAAACCCCTCCGACCGGTCCACCTCAAACTTGCTCGGCTTCCGCCCGCCTTCGGTCATCGCTCCTTGCATCCCTTCGTACCGCGGCGTGGGAATTCAGTGGGCGGAGCCGGTACCAGGCGGTGTCAGCCAGGATGGGGAGCTGCTTTTCCCTCTCTCGGCGCTGGCGCCTTCAACACCCCAGCCACGTATTCCGGCTCACAGTGCCCCGACCCAATGCACACCCCGACACACTCGGATCCAGCGGGAAGTCAGCGGCGATCCGCTCGGAGAACGCTCACACGCCCTGTGCGCGCAGGGCTCCTCGCACGACAGTGATCAACCCCTACAGCCTGACACCGCTAACCGGCCCAACGAGTCGATTACGCCAGAGGCGGCATGTCGCACCCGGTCAGAACAGTTGGCATGCATAGTTTTCTGCGCAAACAGGTCCTCTTCCCGTGACCGGCTAACCCAGCGTGACCGACCACAGAAGCTGAACCAGAACCTGAGTATTGATGTCGCTTGGTGGTCGGGCCAATAGCTGTGGCGATGAGAGCGTCGGCGCCGAGGCCGACATCCGGATACCTAGCCTCGATCTTTCGTGGCGGTCCGTCGGTTTCTCTGACGGGCCGTTTCGGCTGTCGGGCCTGGTGGTGGGCTCGTCAGTGGCCCGGCTGTCGTGTCGGGTGGGCGCAGGGTGAACCGCCCCGGTTCGAATAGAGACTCGATTCCGTGAAAGGATTGAGTCATGGCACATGCCGTCGGCGTCGGTGAATCGCAACTGGGCGCCGGGGTGCGGCCGTTCTTTGCGGACGATCAGCCGCATCCCGTCCGGCCAGCCGTCCAGCACCACGTCCCTGGCGAGTTCGGTCACCCATGCCCCGTCACGGACTTCGCCGTCCGGCTCGACGGCTGGCGTCCAGGCCGAGGCTGGTACTTTCAAGATGGCCTGATGGGTGGCGTCGGTGATGGTCACGCCGACCGAGTACGACAGCCATTGGCCACGCTGCGTGAGCCAGGAGACGAACTCGTGGGTGCCGCGACCGGAGTCGGTGCGGATCAGCGTCTGCCGCCCCCGCCGGTACTTCCCCGGGAGCTGAGCCAGGGCGATGCGGGCGGCTCACCCGCCTGGCCAGCACGGAGCCTGTGGTCGGCGCCCAGCATCCGGCGGTCCAGCGGCCGAACTCGCGCTCCGAGCTTGGGAAACACTCGGCACTTGAGTGTGCACTTAGCCGCTGACCTGGGAGAATGCTCCTTGGTGGCCTCCTGGGAGTGATCCCCGACGCCCCCTGGATACCGTACCGCTCTTACCGGCACGTTGTGGCACGCCACCACCAGCCGCGAGAGTGGGTGGCGGCGTGCTTCTTGAAACAGGTGCCCTGGGTGCTTCACTGATGTCTGGGTGAACCCACTCCGCTGCAAGCAATGCGTACGCTGGCTGGGGCCAGGTGACTGTGCTTGAGAGGCTGGTTCAGCCGCGATTTTCTTCCTCGGTCTCCATGAGCCGGATTCCCTGGTGGGTCATTGAGACCATTGCGGGTGTGTTGCCGGGCTCCCAGTCGACGGTGATCAGACCCTCGCCGGCGAGGTAGGTACAGGCGGCGGCCAGGTCCTGTTCCGGGATGTGGAGGTCGTGTCCGAGTTTCGCTCCGGTGATGCCGAGGAGGCGGTTGCCTTCGGTGGCTTCGTACAGGTCGTTGAGGATCTGCTGGCGGTAGGTCTTCCGCTCGCGGAGTGTGGCCATGGCCGCGTCCTTTCGTGCGTGGTGTGTGCCCCGGTCCGTCAGGTCTCATCGGCGTGGGCGCCGGTGCCGGTGGGGGGCCTGCTGGTGGCCAGCCAGGAGCGGACGGGGCCGGCGGCGGTTTCGGTGTCGACGGTGAGGTGGAGCCGGGTGCCGCCGGCGGGGGTGGGGTAGCTGCGCTGTTCGGTGGCGTCGAAGCAGTGGCGCAGTATTTCGGCGACCGCGCGGGCGGCCTGGGGCGAGGCGGCGACGATACGGACTTCTGCGTGTCCGGCTGACCGCGGTGTCTGTGTCTCGTGAGGGTCCGAGGCAGGTGTCCTTTCGTCGGGGGCGGGCGACACGTCGGTGGGTGGGACGCCTGTGGCGTCCCACCCACTGCCCCCGGTCAGAGGAGGGTCTGGGTCATCGGCAGGGGTCTCCGTGTGCCCGCGGGTGGTGCTTGCGGCTGCGTCGGCGGACGCCGGGCAGGGCGTCGCTGAAGTGATAGGCGGCGATGCGCGCGTCGTGCTGTGTGTTGAGGAGGTGCATCTGATGCATTCCGATGGCGGTCATGACGATCACCGCCGCGATGAGGATGAGGGGCGCCATGCTTCTCACCGCTACGTGTTCCCGGGTGCGGGGAGGGCCCGTTGCCCGATCGGGTGCCCGAAGGGCGCCATGCATGCTCCGCCTTCGGTTTCCCAGGTGTCCTCGCGGCTTCGGGCGTCCCGTATGCCGCTGCTGATATCGGCTTCGTTGGCCATCAGCATGTCGGCGGTGAGAACGCTTCCGGGGATCGCGGCAGCGGCCATGAGACGGGCCGCGGCGGCGGGCTCGGTCTCGGGCGGGATCACGAGCAGGTCCCAGCGGCCGAGGGTGAGGGAAAGCAGGATCAGTTTGTCGGGGTGCTGTTCGGTGAACCAGCCCACATGGACGGTGTGCCCGGAGACGGGCACCTTGTGCGGGATGACGGGCCAGTGGGTGGGGTTCATGGTGACGCGTGTGATGCGTCCCCAGACCTCGTCGAGTGCGGCCACCAGCGGTGGAAGCTCCACGTCCAGGTCGCGGGAACGGGGCCACCAGGCCCCGTCCAGCTGGCCGGCGAGGGTGCTCTTCGGGGTGAGGGACAAGCGTGCCGGGAACTCTGATGCGGGGGCGCGGGGCGCGGTCCGGTCAAGGAGGGTGGCCATGGTGTGGACCTGCCCCCGGGCTGTCCGTCGGCAGCCCGGTTTTTTCGTGATCGCCGAAAATGACACCCGCGTGGGAGCCGGTGTGCGAAGTACTTCCGGTCTTTTAACTGTACGCCTGTTCGACGGACTCTGGCCGCTGCGACCAGGTGTTTTCCAGTGCAGGGTGGGAGCTTCCAGTCCCAGAATCAGCAGACGGCGCACCAAGGCTGTGCGGCCGTCTCGCCCACGGTGCCCTTCCTGGTCAGAACCAGCCGCCGTCGGCCTGGATGGTCCGGCCGGTGATGAACGAGGCATCGTCCGACACCAGGAACGAGACGACTGCGGCGATCTCGGCGGGCTGGGCCATTCTCCCGAGCGCACTCGCAGTGCGGATAGCGGTATTGAAGTCAGCGTCGACGTCGGGATGGACGTACTGGGAACCCGCATGGTCCGACATGTCGGTGACCGTTCCCCCGGGCGCGATGGCGTTGATGGTGATGCCGCGCCGGCCGAGCTCGGGGCTGAGGTTGAGCGCGATGGACTCGACGGCGGCTTTGCTCGACGCATAGCGGGCGTGGTGAAAGACCGCATCTCGGGGGAACCTCACCAACAGCATCCCCCGGGGTGCGGCGCCGTTCGCATGCCCAGCGGCCCGCACACCCTCCCGAGCGGGGAGGGCAGGGCGCCGGTCGGTATCACCAGGGGAACCGTTTTGTTCTGGTTCTCCAAAACAACCGGCTGCTGCTCCGGCGAGTGCGTACATCCGCAGGTGTCAGGGTGCAGCGAGCAGCACGGGCGCGGGCGCTGTATGCAGCAGTCGTGCATAGATCTCGCGTGGAACATTGCAGAACTGCGATGTTATGCAGCCGCCGGTGCGGAGATCGGCGCCGTGCTGCTGCCCACGAAGCAGCGCAATCGTTCGCCGGGCCAGGCTGGCGGGGTCAGCGGTGGATGGAGGGGTTCCTGCTCCCGCAGAGTGAAGCTGCCACCGGAGCGGATCGAGGCGCTGGACGGCAAGGGATGCGTGTGGGGCCGGGAGAGCGAGGAAGCCGCAGTCCAGGGCTGGCTTGCGGTATTCGGATGAGACGGTGCGATGGGCCTGTCCAGGTACGGGAGCACGTGCCCCTACCGGCGGAGTCCCGGAGGAACAACCCATCCGGCCCTTAGTGCTTTTGTTCCGTGATGGGTACGGGTGAATCATGACCGGCACCTTCACCACCCGCACCGTCAACATTGCAACCGGCGCCACTGAGACCATGCACGACCTGACGAACGCATGCTCCGCGTTCCTCCGGGAGGTCGCTCATGGGCGAAACGGACTGCTGAACGTTTTCACCCCCCACGCGACATCCGGCCTGGCCATCATCGAGACCGGCGCGGGCAGTGACGATGACCTGTTGGCAGCCCTCCGCGAAATTCTTCCCGCGGACGACCGTTGGCGAGCCCGCCACGGTCGTCCAGGCCACAGCAGTGACCACGTGCTCCCGGCACTGGTACCACCACACGCCACGCTGCCCGTAGTCAATGGTGAGCTGGAGCTGGGGGCCTCGCAGTCCGTTGTACTGGTGAACTCCAACCGGGAGAGCCCCGAACGCCAAGTCCGGCTGTCCTTCCTCGGCTGACCACACCACCCACGCGGTCCTGCGGCAGGCGGCGAGGGCGAATCCGGCCAGCAATGCGGCCGTGTCGCGGAGGCCGATCAGGTAGGGGGCTGCGGCGCGGTCATCTTGCGGAGCAGCAGCACCCTTGTCCCGGCCGGGTCGTGCAAATGCTGCGCTGCACCACGAACCACCATCCCAGCCACCACCACGACGATCAGCAGCACCATGCAGCAGCCGCAGGTGACCTCTGACAAGTGATCTTGACCGTGCCAGGCGACTTTGACCGCCCGGTTCAGGCCGCTTCGTCCGTTCCTACTCGCCGTCGCTGGTGGTCCGGTTCAGACTCCGGCGCCGGTTCTTCTCGGAGCGACGCACCAGCTCGCTCGCGGCGAGCGTCACGGTCGCCACGCCGCGGACCCAGCGGGGCCCGCCGCGCTCCGCCCACACCACACACGCACACCCGCCGGCGGCGAGCACCAAGACGCCGAGCAGCACCAGGCCGACCATGTTCCCCACCTCTGCGTTCATTCGTACGGTCCCGCTGATCATCTCAGGCCGGGAAGGGGCCCGCCGGGAACTGGCGCGCGAAGCGATCTCAGCCGCGACGGTCAGGGGGACGGGAGCGTGCTTCTCAGGAGTGGGGTGTCATTCCTTGCGGGTCGTTCTGCGGGGCGTACGTCTTCATTGTCTTGTCTGTCATGAGTGCTGAGATCCGGAGCCATTCCTGGTGTTCCACTTCGGCGGTGCGGAGCCATTCCTCGGCTCGGTAGCTGTCCAGTGCCTGCCCGGCGATGTCGCGCTGGTATTCCTGTGCGTCCTCAGCGGCGCGAGCGACGTCCTGGACCGTCATCCCGGTGGCCTGTGCCTGTACCCGGGCACGGTAGAACCGGGCGGTGCTGGGGGCGAGGGGGACGGGTTCTTCGAGGGGATGCAGCCAGACGGCGGGCAGGACGGTGTAGGTGGTGGCGGCGGGGAGGGTGACCTCGTTGCCGTCGGTGTCGGTGACGAAGCCGTCGATCTCGTACTCGGGGCCGGCGGGGAGGTTCAGAAGTTCGATCTGGTCGGCGGTGAGGCGCAGGGTGACCCGGTTGGTGGTGGTGGCCTCGTAGCCGTCGACGGTGGCGCCCTCGGGGTCGGTACCGGTGACGGTGAGGTCGAAGCGGTCGCCGCGGCGCAGGTTCAGTCGCATGTCGGCGGCGAAGTCGGCATGGGTGCGGGGGATACGGTGGCGGAGGGCCGGCGGCAGTCGCTGGGGGATCTTGACCTGGTAGGTCTCGCCGATCTGGATGTCCTGGACGCGCATGACGGCCTCCTGCCCCCTCTCCAGCCTCCCCCGGGCCGTCCCGAACCGCCAGGCCGGGGTGGGGAAGCGCCGCGTGGCGGCCCGGTAGAGCCCGCGGCCGGAACGTAGGAGAGTGCAGCCACGAGCTCCGTCTCACGCCCTCGCAGCCTTGCTGCGCAACGCGTCTACCTGCGCAAATGCGGTGTGAGGCTCACAATCTCCGCGTCTTCTGGGGGTTCCAGGCGCTCCTTTCGCGGGCGTGGCAGAGCCGGAACGGGGCCGCCGGGGAGGAGACCCTTGCGGCGCATGGCCTGGTCGCGGCTGCGGCACCAGGTGGTGCAGAACTTGCGGGGGCGGCGGGTGGCCTCGGGCAGCGGCTGGGCGCAGGTGGGGCAGTGGCCGGCCTCGATGACTGGGGCCAGGTTCTGGAGCAGCCGCCGGACGCGGTCTTGGTCTTCCGGGGTGTACGGCTCCGCGTCGGCCCGGCAGCCGGCGAGGAGTTCGGGGAAGACGGAGCGCAGCGCAGCGAGGTCTCGGCGGCAGGTGCCAAGGAGGTCGAGGTAGTTCTCCACCGGCCAGGTGGCCAGGACGGCGGAGCGGGAGAGGTAGAAGCCGACGGTGTCGATCCGGTGGTGGTCGGTGGTGTCGAGCAGGAGGTAGCCGAGGAGCTGCCAGGCGCTCGCCTTGGGGAAGCGGTGACCCAGCTCCTGCGCGCCCTGCTCGTGTTGACGAATCTCGAAGTCAACCGCGGATTTTGATCATCCCCACCTCTGACGCGGTGGGATCGCACGCTGATCCAGCAGCCCGATCCCTGTCCTGTCCTGTCCTGTCCTCACAGGGACGAGGACCCATGACTTTCACTGTTCTTCGCGGAAGCCGTTGTATTCGTCATTCATCAGGTCCCAGAAGGACCGGTAGCGGACCGCTCCGGGCAGCCAGTGGGCGAGATACCAGGCTTCCCACTCTCCGTCTGCGGTGACCACGCAGGGGTTGAGCAAGTAGACGTCGGTGGCGTTCGGGGTATGGCTGATCATCAGGGTGTGCGGCAGGTATTCGGGGCGGAGCGAGGTGGGGTCCTGGGCCTTGCCGTAGACGAAGTACTCCTCGTCACTCACCCGCGACGCCGTCTCCGTGGGTCCACCTGTCCAGCCTGTGATGAGTTCCGGGTCCAGGTCCCGGGCCCATCCGACTTCCTGGAGCGGCAAGATTCGGTCGATGGCATGGGTTGTGTTGAGCCAGCCGTTGCTGGTCAGCAGGAACTGCCGGTAGCTCGCCGGCAGAACGGTACCCAGGCGCTGTTCGAGCGCGCTGAGGTCTTCGCCGGTAGCCCCAGCAGCCCCCAGCCAGCGAGCTTTGCGCACTTTGCCGGGAAACGGCTCGGCCCGCTCCTGTTCGTGCAGTACAGGGTCGAGCCACTCGTCACTCCACCGTTGCAGCAGATCCCGCCATGCGTAGCAGCGCCCATCATCCTGATTTTGTGTGCTTCCCATGGCGGAAGGTTAGCCTCGCCGTTTCACTTGGGTACGGCGGCTGGTGGGGCGAAAAGGCGAAAGTGCTTTCCTGACCTGGGACGATGAACCTTGCTGAGGGGTTCTGTCGGTCCGGGCGGAGGGCACTTTCTACGTGCAGAGTCTCGGGTTGCGTCCCAGGGTCCATGTCAGTGCCGATGGTTCGGGGGTGGTCGGTCATGCCGGGGCACGGTTGCTGGCCGATCTCGCTGATGCCACTGGGCTGGCTGCCGCGTACTCCACTGCGCTCCGGTCGCTTCGGCCGCGCGGGACCGGGCATGAGCCGGGCCGGATCGCCACCGATCTGGCGGTGATGCTCGCCAATGGCGGCGAGGCCATCGCGGATCTGGCCGTACTGCGGGACCAGGCAGGGGTGTTCGGCCCCGTCGCCTCGATACCGACGGCCTGGCGGCTACTCGCCGACGTTGACGAATTCACCGCGCTCGCAGCCTTCCTGCTCGCCCAGCCGTGATCAGTTTTGCTGTGAATGACCCAGTTCGGACAGATCGCTGTAGAGGCGGTTCAGCGCGTACGCGCCCAGGCCGAGGCCCTGGTCGATTCGGCGTCGTGCGGCTGGGTTTCGGTAGTGGGGTTCTAGCCTCGGGCTTTCACGTGGCTGGGTGTCCGATGCGTGATCGGAAACGCGAAGAGTGCTCCTGACCTGCAACGATGGGACTTGTCTAGGGTCCAGGTCGGCGCATGAAAGAAGCACTCCTCAGGTGAAGAAGCGTATCGGGTCCTATCCGCGTGTCCGCATCGAGGGCGGCGGGAGCGGGGTGGTCTCGCAGGCTGGCGGAGTACTGCTGGTCGAGACTGCCCGTAAGACCGGCCTGGATACCGAGATATCGGCGGCGCTGAGGCCGTGGCGGCGGCCTCGGGCGGTGCACGATCCGGGCAAGATCCTGCTGGATGTGGCTCTCGCGGTCGCGCTGGGCGGGGACTGCCTGGCCGATGCGGGACTGCTGCGGGCCGAGCCGGCCGTGTTCGGGCCGGTGGCCTCCGACCCAACGGTCTCCCGGCTGATCGACACCCTCGCCGCGGCCGGGGACAAGGCCCTGACCGCGATCCGCTCGGCGCGCGCCGAAGTGCGCGAGTACGTCTGGACGTTGGCCAAAGATGCGGCGCCGGATAGGGGCGGCCAGGTGATTGTGGACCTGGACGGAGTGCTGGTCCTGGCCCACTCCGACAAGCAGGACGCGGCCGCGACCTGGAAGAAGTCGTTTGGACATCACCCCCTGATGGGCTTCGTCGACCACGGAAGCGGTGGCACCGGGGAGCCGGTGGCAGCACTGTTGCGGCCGGGGAACGCGGGATCCAACACCGCCGCCGACCACATCACCGCCACTCAACTCGCTTTGGCCCAGCTCCCCAAGCGTCACCGGCGCGGCCGGTCCACACTGATCCGTACCGACTCCGCGGGCGGCACCCATGAGTTCCTCGCCTGGCTCACGAAACGGGGCCGGTGGCTGTCGTACTCGGTCGGGATGACCATCACTGAGCAGATTCATCAGGCCGTGTTGAAGGTCCCGGCCTCCGCCTGGACCCCAGCGGTCGAGCCGGGCGGCGAGATCCGCGACGGCGCCTGGACCGCCGAACTCGACGGCGACACACTCAAGGGCTGGCCGAAGGGAATGCGGCTGATCGTCCGCAAGGAACGGCCCCACCCCGGCGCCCAGTTGCGCTTCACCGACGCCGACGGCCTGCGGCTCACCTGCTTCGCCACCAACACGACGGGCGGGAAGATCACGGACCTGGAACTGAGGCACCGCCGACGGGCGAGGGCAGAGGACCGCATTCGGAACGCACGGGCCACCGGCCTGCGGAACCTGCCCCTGCACGAGACCGCACAGAACCGGATCTGGCTGGAGATCGTCCAGCTCGCCCTCGACCTGCTCGCCTGGATGCCGATGCTCGCTCTGACCGGCAAACCCCGCCTCTGGGAGCCCCGCCGCCTGCGGTTGCGGCTGTTCTCCGCCGCTGCCCAACTCATCACCACCGCCCGCCAACGGCACCTGCGATTCGCCCACCACTGGCCATGGACCGACGTGATCACAGACGCGATCAGACGGCTCGACACCCTCCCGAACCCACGCTGACCAGCAACAACCCGTCCCGACGAGCAGAAGAGCCACCGACCGGAACCGTGGAATCCGGCGCCCACCCGATGCGACGATCGGGCCACCCGTATGCCCGCACACGCTCCACAACGACGCATTGGCCGCCAGCCGAAGCTGACGACCAATCACGAAAGATCGAGGCTAATGCCGGATCAAGCAATGAATGCCAGGTCGACGACGGCGCATAGGTGGTGGTGCGGGTCGGGGGAACGGCGTTCGGCCTCGGTGGCCTGGTACCGAAGCGAGCGCCCGCGCAGCACGTACTCGATTACGGGCCTGTCCTGTGCCCGCAGATCATCCCGACCGTGCAGGACCCCGATTCACTGGTCGTACCGACCCGGTCCACGTGACCGCCCGGCCCTCACACGCGCGGTTGAGGACGACGTTGTGACCCTTGGCGGGGCTGACGCCCATGTGTGCTGCTTCTCGGCGAAGTCGAGCTGCGTTCGGGGCCGCTTGGCGGAGCCCCGGAGTGACGAGTTTCACAATAGTTCAAAACTTGCGCAATAATTAAACTATGCGCATGGGTGCGAACGACTTGACGGGCTCGGAGAGCGCGGTGCTTGACGGCGGCCCCGCGGACGGGCTGTGGATGCGGGTCACCGGCCGGCCCTCGGTGCTGCAGGTGACGTACCCCTGCCGGCTGGAGGCCCCGCCGGGCGGCGTGCGGGTGGAGGCGCTTTATGTCTACCGCCGGGATCCCGGGGTGCGGAGTGAGCCGCTGAGGTACGGCTTCGACGGCGCCAGCCCCTGACGGCGCCGCCGCGTGCGGTTCAGTGGGTGGTGTTGGTGCTTTCCGTGGCCGGCCGGGCCGGAGTCGGCTCGCCTGTGGTCCGGATCGCCGAAGGTGCGACCTGCGCGGACGGGTCGGGATCGGAGGCGGTGCTCGTCGCTCCGTCCTCCTTCATGGCCTTGGTCTCGCTCTTGAGGATGCGCAGCGACTTGCCCACCGCCCGGGCGGTGTCCGGCAGTTTCTTCGAGCCGAACAGCACGATGACGACGATCGCCACAATCAGCAGATGCCAAGGCTCCAGACCGTTACGCAACATTTCCAGCTCCGCCTTTCGTCTCATCAAACGGGGCGCGCACCCAGACGATCAAGTCCGATGTGTTCGGTCGCACGTTGTGGCCGACTGGAAGGTGGGCGTGCTGGTTTCTCGCGACGCTGGTGGCGGCGTGCCGCAGCAGTGGCATGCTCCTCGCTATGTATGAAGATCCGCATGACAAGACAACGCCGGGGCTGTGGGGACGCATCGCGTGTGCCTGGGCGGTCGCTTTCGCCGTGCTCCATTTTTACTGGGCGCTGGGCGGCAGTTGGGGCCTCAGTGTCTCGGCAGGGCCCTTGGCCGAGGAACGCCCCGGGTGGTTCGTGGCGGTGGGCTTGTGGGGCGTGGGATTGCTGTGCCTTGTCGGCGGTGTGCTGGGATGGCTTCTCGCCAGGCCGCGGCCTCGTGGCCTGGCAGGACGGGTGGCCAAGGCCCTGGGGTGGTGTGTCTGCGCTGTGCTGCTAGTACGTGGCATCGCCGTCGAGGTGCTGCTGCTGACTGACGCTGCGGGCTCGGAAATAGACGTAAGCCCGGAACAGCGGCTGTGGACGCTGCTGCTGTGGAACCCCTGGTTCATGGTCGGCGGTCTCGTCTTTGGTTTGGCCGCACGGAGGTCCGGACGCACGGAGAGCCCGAGTAGCGGTGTCGCCTGACGGCGCGTTGAGGAATGCGAACGGGGTGTCCAAGATCGTGGCGTGAACGACGAACTGGATATCCTGCTGACCGCGCTGTACGTGAAGATCGACGACGAACTGGAGACTAATCGATGGATGGGCGGGCTGCCGAAGCTCACTGATGCCGAGGTGGTCACGCTCGCGGTCGCGCACGCCCTGCTGGGGTTCCACTCCGAGGCACGCTGGCTGCGGTACGCGAGGCGGCACCTCGCGCCGGTGTTCCCGTACCTGCCACAGCAGTCCGGGTACAACAATCGCCTCAAGACAGCATTGCCGGCCCCGGACCGCGCGGTTCCGGGTCGGTGGTGGACGCGGTGGCAACACGCGCCGGTGGTACGCCAGTGGCTGTGCCGACGGTCGGTATCTCGCCGTGCACCGCCCTCCAACAGGGCTGACACTCGGAAGCATGAACACAGCGGACATGTCACCGAGTGCCTCTTCGAACCAATACGGGGCATCGGACGCGGACGTTCTGGTGGTCGGGGCCGGCCCGACCGGCCTCCTCCTTGCGGGTGACCTACGCCAAGTCCGGAGCCGATGTCACGCTGTTGGAGCGACGCGATTACGAATCCAACCTGAGCCGCGCCTTCAGTCTCCATGCGCGAACCCTGGAGCAACTCGACGCCCGAGGTCCGGCCGACGAACTGCTTCGTATCGGCACACCAACCCGGGCGCTGAATCCGTTCTCTGCCTCAGTATCGACTTCTCCAGGATCCGAACGCGCTTCCCTTTCATCCTTGCCATTGCCAGAGCTCGTCCGGGATCGGGGAGCGGGCGGCCGCCGCGTTCGCCGTCACCTCGGCCGTCGAACGGCAGCCGAGGACAACCGAGTTGACGGCAGCATGCAGCGGCGGGGCCAGTCGTCAGGCGACGTTGGTGTCCCGCTCCATTGCCAAGAGGCGGTTCTTCAGCCGGTAGAGGCCGACCTGGCATGAAATGTGCCGAGCAGCGCGGTGGCGGATTCCTCGGCCAGATCCTCGGCATATGCGGGGAGGGGAGTTCCGGCCCGCAGGTGGCGGCGTACCAGTGCTAGGGGCAGGTCGACCAGGGCGAGAGCGACACACTCGGTGGCCTGGGGGCCCTCGGCGCCCAGAGCCACAGCGACGCAGGCGAGGGCGGTGCGCACGCGCTGGTTGCCGCAGTTCGCACGGTGGAGGTGTTCCTCGGACCAGTTGGAGCGCCCGAAGTCCTCAGCGCCGTAGAGGAGCAGAGCGGCTTCCTCGGGGTGGGTGCGGCTCCAGGCGACAACGTGGCGGGCCGCCGCGGGCCCGGCCCGCTGCGCGTCGGCATCCGCTTCGAGGATCTCGAAGTAGCCCTCCTGGAAGCTCTCGACCGTCCGCAACCACACTTCGGCGAGCAGAGCCGTCCGCCCCGCGAACCGGTGGTAGACCGAACCGCTCGGGGCTCCCACCTCCTTGGCTACCGCGGACATGGTCACCCCGGCCGGGCCCAGCGCGGCGGCCTGTCGCACGGCAGCGTCGAGGAGCTGGTTCATATCGAAGCGCGGTGGTCTTGCCATGTAATAGAGAGTATCCTCCACAATATTAGAGACAACTCTCTATAACGGGCTCGGGGGAGGACGCATGGGCGTCTACAACGTTCACGAACGCCTGCTGGCCAGGAAGGAGAGCGAGGTGGGAATGCTGATCGACACCCTTGCCGGCACCGATGACAAACTGTGGGCGCGAGAGCAATGGCCCCCTATGGAGTTCGACCGCCCCCTGGCGGCCGGGGCGGTCGGTGGGCACGGTCCCGTCCGCTACACCGTCACCGCCTACGTCCCCTCCACCTGGGTGCGCCTCACCTTCAGCGGGCCACGCGGATTCCACGGATTCCACGAATACACCGTCCTGGCCGTCGACAAGGAGCAGACACTGCTGCGCCACACCCTCGCCATGAACACTCGCGGCCCGGCCCGGCTCACCTGGCCACTCATCTGGCGGCCACTCCACGACGCATGCCTGGAGGACAGCCTGGACCGCGCAGAACTCGCCTGCACCGGAACGGTGGCACGACCGGCCCACTGGGGCCGATACGTGCGACTGCTGCGTAATCTCGCACGCTGACTGCCGAGCGCAGAACGTGACACCGCTCAGACACGGGGGTGGGTCGGCGGTACACCGGCATGTCGGGGAAGGTCGACGATTGCCAGGTCGGGGTGTTCGCCGCCTACGCCACCGAGCGTGGCAGAGCCCAGGTCGACGGGGAGCTCTACCTGCCCAAGTCCTGGACGGGGGACGGGGAACGCTGCCGTGCGGCGAAGATCCCCGAGGGGTGGGAGTTCGCGGCCGAGGGCGACCTGGCCAAAGCCGTCATCGCCCGCGAGTGAGCATCCACCGCGATGGCCCACAGCCACCGCCGTGGGTGCGTGGCGGGGATTCCGGTCACTGGTGATGGTTTCGCCATTCGGGGGCGAGGATCGCCCACATCTGCTTGTCGTGACGGGTGCCGCCGTAGGGCCAGTACTCGCGCCGTACGCCTTCGAGCGTCATGCCGAGCCGCCGGGCCACCGCAGAGCTGCGCTCGTTGTCGGCTCGGCAGTGCCACTCGGCGCGATGCATCCCCCGGGAGGTGAACGCCCACTCCAGCAGCGCGCGGCACGCCTCTGTGACCAGGCCGTGGCCCTCGGCGGCCGGCTCCAGCCAGCAGCCGATCTCGCAGGAACCGAAGCCGGCGTCGAAGTCCACGAACATCACGCCGCCGACCAGCGTTCCGTCGAGCCAGATACCGAAGAGGCGGCCGCCGTCCGCGGCCTGGCGCTCGGCGTACCGGCGCAGTGTGGCCCGCGCCCCGTCGAGGTCGTCGGTGACGAACCCCGGCCCGACCCACGGCCGGATGTGCTCGCGGGCCCGGTCCAGGTTGGCGGCGAACTCCTCGGCATGCCATATCTCCAGCGGGCGGAGGCGGGCGTTGTCCCGCAAAGAAAAGGAGAACATGATGACCCCATTCACATAACAAGCGTTACGGTTATGTACCGTAGCAGCATGCCACGCACCAAGGGGAACCATGAGGCTCGCCGACGCGACGTCTCCGAGGCGGTCTGGCGGGTGTTGGTCGCGCACGGGTTCGGCGGATTGACCATGCGAGCCGTCGCCGCCGAGCTCGACGCCACCACCGGCCTGCTCACCCACTACTTTCCCGCCAAACGCGACCTGGTTGTGTACGCCCTCGACCTGCTCGAACGGCGAAGTGCCTCCCGCCCTCGGCGCGCCGCCGACAAAGGCCTGTCCGCCGTGAGGGCCGCGCTGCTGGACGTCCTGCCGCTGACTGACGAGGCCACCGACAGCAACCGGATCTGGGTGTCCTCCTGGGACGCCGCGCTCGCCAACCCCGAGTTGAGCGGCGATTACGCCCGCAAGTACGCGCAGAGCCGCGACAAACTGCGCGACCTGGTCGCCGCAGCCCAACAACTCGGCGAACTGCCCGATGGCGACCCGGCCCGCATCGCGGCCGGCGCCCAGTCCTTCGTGCTCGGTCTGGTGGTACAGGCGCTGTTCGATCCCCCGGCGTTCCCACCTCACCGCCAGGCCGAGCTCCTTGACGACTACCTGGCCACGTTGACCTCTCCGCCCTCATCCGGAGGCGATCACGCGGTCCTGTCCTGACGGCCACGCTTCTCGGAAGAGTTATCGGGACTCGCGCGGCGGCCGACAGTGGTCGAGTGCCGCCGCCGTCTGCTGCCGGCCCGCACCGTGGTCTACTTCGTCCTGGGTCTGTGCCTGTTCAGCAGTTCCGACAGCGCCGGGCCGCCGGGATACCGGTCGGTTCTGCGCACGTTGACGGAGAAACTGCGGCACCTGCCGGGCGTGTGCGTGCAGCGCCTGCCTACGAGTTCGGCCCTGACCCGGGCCCGGCAGCGGCTGGGCGACCTCGGGCGCGTTCGCGTTCGGGCTTCGGCTGCTCGCCTGGGACGGACCGCGCTGGACGTCCCCGACACCCCTGCCACTGCACGGGAGTTCGGATTCACCGGCAAAGGCGGCGTCAATCAGAGCGGACACCCGCAGGTACGTCTGATGGCGCTGACCGAGTGCGGGACCCATGCCCTGGTCGACGCGGCCTTCGACGCGTGGCCACGTTCAGCGAGCAGCGGCTCGCCCGCCAGCTGCTGGCTTTCCTGCGGCCGGACATGCTGCTGGCGGCCGACCGCAACTTCTCCGGGTACGAACTGCTGGGTCTGGCCCGGGCCACCGGCGCCCACCTGGCCTGGCGGATCAGGAAAGACCTGGGCTTCGTCTCCGCAGCCCGCTGACTGCGGTTTGCCCGCCGCCCCCGCCCGTCGCGTGCGAGGGGCAGGTTTCGGTCGAACCGGTTGGAAGCGCGGAGACCGGGCCGCCGGCAGCGGACGCGTGACGGGATCCATGAGGCTGTCAGGTTCCAGACATGCCGGTTTCAGACAGTGAACGACCATTCTTGATCCGGGAGTTGGGCTTACAGACTGGGCGTCGCCTTGGATGCCCTACCGGGCACCCTCGAAAGGAGACCTCGTGAAGAAGATCCTGTCTGTGGCAGCGAGCCTGGCGATCGCCGCGACCTGTGGCCTTGGCATGGCGCTTCCCGCGCACGCCGCTGACGCGACCGGCGTCACGACTGCGGCGAGCCGGTCGCTGCAGTCCTCCATCGACACCTCCTCCATGGACCCGCAGCACCAGGCCATCGTCGACCGGATCCTGGCCAAGCTGCCCGCCGACTGGGAGGCCCGCCTCGACGCGACCAAGGCCAAGTACGGTCTGAAGGGCGAGGAGTGGCAGCAGATCCGCGACAACGCGATCAACCCCGGCGACTACCAGTGCCAGACGACCGACCTGTCGAAGTACGCCAACTCCCTCCTCGATGGCGCCCAGGACCCGTGGACCATCTTCATCCTTTCGCTCTTCGGCGGCTTCGACATGCCCACCTACGACGCGCTGATCTACGGCAAGGAGTCGTCGTCGAACACGTTCGGCGTCAAGGGTGAGTACACCCAGCAGCTCAACTCCGAGATGAAGAACCTCAAGCGCTTCTGGGATATCGACTCGGCGCGCATCGAGCTGATCCCCATGCACGGGGCAGACGTTTTCACCAGCCCGGACCGGCTCGCCCGCACGCTCTCCGTGCTGTACGGCGGCACGCCCGAGGAGAACCTCGACCTGGCCGACATGTTCATCGAGCTGGTCGACTCGGAGCCGGTCCTCCAGGGCGGCGCTAACCCGATCTTCACCTTCAACGCCTTCGCCTACAGCGAGAAGGACGACCCGGAGCCGCTCGGCATCAGGGACCGGATCATCATGGGTGACGGCATCCTGCAGGGCATGAACGCGGTGAAGCTGGGCGACGTCGCGCCGCGCGGCATCCTGGGCCATGAGTTCGGTCACCACGTCCAGTACCAGAAGAACCTCTTCGAGAGCGACCTGACCGGCCCGGAGGCCACCCGCCGCACCGAGCTCATGGCGGACGCGTTCGGCACGTACTATCTGACCCACTCCCGCGGCGAGTCGCTGAACGCCGCCCGCGTCCTCAAGTCCGAGAAGTCGTTCTACCAGGTCGGCGACTGCAGCTTCACCAGCTCCGGCCACCACGGCACGCCCGACCAGCGGCTCAACTCGGCGACCTGGGCGGCGGGCGTGGCCAACGAGGCGCCGAACCAGGGCCACATCCTGCCCGCCCTCGCGTTCGACAAGCTCTTCGAGGCCAAGCTGCCCGACCTGGTCAAGCCGGACAGCAAGTAACGGTCACCACCACGCCGCGGGGCGATGAACACCTGAGCGGCTGAGGACCCGCGCGGGGCGGGCCGGATCACGCACCGGCCCGTCGCGCGCGCCCACGCGTCCATGCCACGAGCCCGACCGCGTCACAGCCAGCCGCGACGGCTGGCCTGGACGCCGAGCTGGAACCGGGTCTTGGCGCCGAGCATCTCCTGGAGGCGGGCGATGCGCCGGGCGACGGTGCGCTCGCTCACCCCGAACTCACGGGCGATCGACTCGTCGGTCAGCCCGGCGCTGAGGTAGCTCAGGAGCTGCCGCCCCCCGGGGGTCGCCTCGCTCTTGACGGCCTCACCGGCCGGCGGGAGCGGAACGGCGATCCGCCAGTACGACTCGAAGACACCGATCAGCCCGTCCAGGAGCCCCGACGGCTGCACGATGACACTGTGGTGTCCCGTACGGTTCGGGGCGGCGACGGAAACCACGGCGAAACGGTCGTCGCAGACAAGCACGTTCAGCGCGACATCGGGGAAGACCCGGGCCTGTTCTCCCCGGGTGACGCACTCGTGCGCCACTTCCAGCGCCTTGGGGTCCTGCAGGATGTTGGCGCTGTACACCACCCGGTAGTCGATCCCGCGGTCCAGTGCGTCCAGCGTGCCAGGGCCTACCTCTGGCACCAGGTCGCTCCCGCCCACCGGCCCTATGGACAGCGCGCGCACCTGGGACACGGCCCCGTTGTGCACCCGTGACTGGATCTCCCCGCGCCGCTCGGAGGTGTCGACGACCTCGACGTAGCTCGCTCCGGCGGTGTGGTCGAGCCAGTACTGCGAAAGGGCCGTCGCGCTCTCGTAGGCGATCCGGGCCTGGCGCGCGCGCCGCTCGGCGACCGCCTCCAGCACCGCGCGGGGCGGCTGGGCGGTCAGCCTGCCGTCCGTACGGGACACCAGGCCGATGTCGCTGAGTTCGGCGACGGCGTCCTTGAGGCCGTCGAGCGGCGACCCGACCAGCGCCGGCCGGTCGGTGAGCTCGGTCAGTGTCTGCGGACCCCGTTCAACGAGCGCGAGGTAGGCGGCCTCCGCTGTCGCGGAGAGACCGAGAGCCTGCAACGGGCGCAGTGTGCGCATGTCCCCCCAACCCGGCGGCGCCGCAGGGCACCACCCACCGACCTCATTTCTACGGTGGCTGTCATTCCGCCAAAGATCGTCAGCCTAACACCGACATGATCATGCGGACCGGGAGCGGACGGCGTGACGAGCGGCGTTGATGAAAGCGTCGGCGGAGGCGCCGGCGGAAGCGTCGACAGTCGGTCCGTGCCCGCCGTTATCGGGGGCGCTCGACCGCCCCGCCGACCCACCCGGTGCCGCCCACCCTCAGCCGCACACATCACCGCCCTCGACACCACCGGCACCACCGCGGATGCGGAATGCGCAACGGAGAGGCTACGGCGGTGAGAATTAAAAACATCGTTGCCGACGACGTGTACCGCATCACTGAGTAGGTGAACCAAAAGCACTGACCTCGCTGTTTCGCTTGGGTCTGGTGGCTAGCGAGGCAGAAACGCGAAAGTGCCATCCTGACCTGGGACGATGAACCTTGCTGAGGGGTTCTTTCGGTCCAGGCGGAGCGCACTTTCTACGTGCAGGGCATCGGGTTGCGTCCCAGGAGCTATGTGAGTGCTGATGGTTCGAGGGTGGTTGGTCATGCCGGGGCAGGTTGGCTGGCGGATCTCACCGATGCCACGGGGCTGACCTCCGCGTACTCCACCGCTCTCGGGCCGCTGCGGCCTCGTGGGACCGGACATGACCCGGGACTGATCGCCACCGACCTGGCGGTGATGCTCGCCGGCGGCGGCGAGGCCATTGCGGTCAGGCGGGCTTCGTCTTCGGCGGTGTCGGTGCCGGCGGCTTTCTTGCCCCAGCCGCGGTGGACGACCACCAACTGGTCATGTTCGGCGTTCGCGTCGCGGTAGGCGGCGGCGGGGCCTGCGCCGCTGAGGTGGCCGGGGAACTTCTGGTCGGCGGTCCACACGCCGCCGGTGCGGAACTTGGTCCACCACAGGTTCTGGTCACCGCTCCCGTAGCCACGGTGGATGCAGTACAGCTCCCCGCGGAACACGGCCAGCGCAGGACCTTCCAGGCTGAAGTGGCCGCTGAACTTGCGGTCCGGGCCCCACGAGCCGTCGTAGATGACGTGCCACAGCGAGTCGTCCTTGTCGCCGCAGTGCACCAGGTGGAGCTTGTTGTCGTAGACAGCCAGCGCCGGATTCGATGCCGTCTCGTGGCCACCCGGCCTGGTGTCTCGCGTCCAGGAGGTGCCGTTGTAGGTGGCGTGACACAGGTAGTTGTCGTTGCCGCCTCGGTGGACGAGATGCAGCTTGCCGCCGAAGACCGCCAGGGCCGGCCCCCGGGAGGTCTCGTGCTCGGGGAGCGGAGTGTGGCTGCCGCACCGGGTGCCGTCGAACGTGGTGTGCCGATCAAGGGGAAGCTTCACCGCCGGCCTTGCCCACAAGCACGACCCGAGCGCGCCGTTCCTCGAATGGCGGTGTCATACGGCCGAAAGGACGCCCGTTCGTGATGGGCGGATCAGGGCGGGAAGACGTATTGGTTCAGGCTCACGTATCCGAAGGACAGATCAGACGGGACAGGCGATGGCCACCACCACCGGTCAGACACGAGAGGGCACGTTGCCCAGGAGCATCCAGTTGCCGGGAATCGTGCTGGGGGTGGGGCTCGGCGGATTCGTCGATGGCATCCTGCTCCACCAGCTCCTCCAGTGGCACCACATGCTCACCAGCACCAACCACGACCGCATCGGCGTGAAGTACTACCCCGCGAACACGGTCTCCGGTCTGGAGATGAACACCGTGTGGGACGGCATCTTCCACGCCATCTGCTGGGTCGCGGTCATCCTGGGCCTGGGCATCCTGTACTCCCGGGTCACTCATCAGCGTCGCCGGGTCTGGACCTCCCGGGTGCTGTGGGGGTGGATCCTGGTCGGGTGGGGCCTGTTCAACATCGTCGAGGGTCTCCTGGACCATCAGATCCTCGGCATCCACCACGTCCACGGCGGTCCCCACCAGATCTGGTGGGACATGGGCTTCCTGCTCCTGGGCCTCCTCCTGCTCATCGGCGGCTACCTGCTCCAGCGCAGCGGCCGACCCTTCGACCCCGACGCCTCCGAGCGGCCCGCCCGGCACGCCTGATGGACGTCGACATGCATCACCACATGCACGACCATGGCGCAGGTAGCGGTCTGTGGGAGACGCTGCTGCCCCCAGCCGCAGTCGTCCTGATCGCCGCCGCCTACCTTCTCCTCGCAGGCCGGGCCCGGCACCGCAATCCCGTCCAGGGCTGGGGACGCTGGCGGACGGCGAGTTTCCTGACCGGATGCGCCCTGCTCGCCGGAGCAATGCTGCCACCGCTGGCCCCCTTCGCCCACGGCGACTTCCGTGGGCACATGGCCCAGCACATGCTCATCGGCATGTACGCGCCCCTGGCCCTGGTGCTCGGCATGCCGGTCACCCTGCTGCTGCGCAACCTGCCCGCCGCCCGTGCCCGCGCGCTGATGGGCGTTCTGCACAGCCGCCCGGCCAGCGTGCTCGCCCACCCGGTCACCGCCCTGGTCCTGAGCACCGGCATCCTCGCGCTCTTGTACTTCACTCCGCTGTACAACGCAACCATGAACCATCCCGTACTGCACTGGCTGATGCACGCCCACTTCCTCTTGTCCGGCTGCCTGTTCGCCTGGATCATCGTCGGCCCCGACCCCGCCCCGACCCGGCCCGGCGTCCCCACCCGGCTCGTCGTCCTCGGGATCGCCGTCGCGGCGCATGCCACGATTTCCCAGCTGATCTACGGCGGCTTCCTCATCAACGTTCACGCACCCATCGACCAGGTCCAAGGCGGCGCGGAGATCATGTACTACGGCGGCGACATCGCCGAACTCCTCCTCACCGCAGCCCTCGTCACCACTTGGCGGCCCGCCCGCCACCGGCACCAGGGCGCTGATCGGCCGGTGCCCAGTGGCGTGGTCAGGACGGTCTCCGGCTGACCCGGCCCGTCGCACCGCTCCCACGGGCGTCGGTGATCACCCGGCTCCTGGTATCGGCCAGATGAAGCAGCCCCAAGCCCGGCGGCCCGGCGTCTTTGACGTCGTCGCCTTCGACGACGCACCCCGGGGCGCCCGACCTCATGCCCGACCGACGCATCCGAGTCGGTGCGCAGCGAGCACAACTCCTCCCGCCGCAGGGCCGCATCGTAGGCCAACGCCAGCATGAGACGGGTGCGCACCGGCTCGGCGGCGGCTACCGCC
Organism: Streptomyces sp. NBC_01224; assembly: GCF_036002945.1. Lineage (NCBI taxonomy): Bacteria > Bacillati > Actinomycetota > Actinomycetes > Kitasatosporales > Streptomycetaceae > Streptomyces > Streptomyces sp. NBC_01224. The sequence goes on from NZ_CP108529.1 coordinate 9,151,377, forward strand.
AGCACGGCCCGCCACTCCTCGTCGCTGGGGATCCAGGGAAGCTTCACCAATCTCCGCACCGGCGCATGCTGCCGCCCGCCGCCACGAGCCCCAGGGGTGTAGCGTCCCCGGCTGACGGGATTGTCGTGGCGCAGCCCTTCCTCGACCAGAAGTCCGACTACCGCTGAGCCGTCCGATGCATGTCCAGTCGTGTCCGGGGCACGCTGACACCTTCAGTCCCTCACCCGACGTGGGACACCGGCGGACGACGCGCCGCGCCTCGTGCAGGAGCCGGGACCAGTCCTCAACGTCGCGGCGGATGCCCGCCGCGAGGCCGTCGAGCTTGCGCTCCAGCCACAGGTCGAACGACGAGAGCCGATCGTCGAGAAACATGCCGATGTGGTCGAGTACCTCCGCGGTGCGTTCAATGCGGTGGGAGAAGCTGGGAGTTAACGTAAACGGGGCCCTGCTCTGAGTGGACTGGTGAAAGGCGCCTGACAGGCAAATGGCCAGGTCAGTTCGTTGCCCTCTCCGTCCTGCCGATCATCTTCGAGTTGCTCCGGGCCTGCCCAAGGGTGGCCCGGTTTGCCGCTCCCTGCAGGCGGCCGGATACCCGCTGGAGGCGACACGTGGGAGACCAGGGCCGCGGTGCCGGGCCAAGCAGGAGCAGACGCTGCGCCAGAACACCAGCGACGTGGTCGGCGGGCTCCCCGGTGGGTCGCCGGGGCCTCGTCATGGCCGGTCGGCCGTGGCAGGCGATCGTGATCCCGCTGGCGCTGGCGCAGGGGCCGGGCGGCGAAGAGCAGCCTGTAGGGGACGTCGGCACCCGGATCTACCCGCCGCATCCTCCGTCGTAGGGCTTCATGAAAGCTTCACGGGCCCACCCGCACAAGGCACATGGGTGGAGGAGAGCGTCAGCGGGCCTCCGGCAGATCCGCGGAGAGGTGTACGGCCCCGGTGCAGGCCAGTCGGTCCGCCATCTCGACGCACGCCTCGGCCCCCTTCGGGCTGGTCGCGGGCAGCATCGGGCTGCTTTTGCCGTGCGTCACTCCGTCCCGGTGCGAGGCGAGCAGCTCGTCCGCTCCGGATCGGATCGAGACCTCTAGGGTGCCACCGCGCCCGTCCGTCTCCACCTCGGACCAGACGGTGGCGCAGGACGGGCTGAACCGGAGCCGTACGGCGTAGGCATCCTCAGTGATGGTGCTCTCAGTGCGGGCATCCCGGTTGCAGCGGGAGAAGCCCGGATACTGCCCCCGGCAGCTTTCCTTACGGCAGGACGCCGCTTGCCGCTCCGGGCTGCCGCCCGACAGGGCCGGGGCACCCACGGCGCAGGCCACGGCGCCCAGCGTGGCGGAGACAGCCAGCACGACGGCCGTCCGCAGCCGTCGTGTCCGGGCAGCCACCGCGAGGGGCAGCCGCGGCGCAGGGGGCTGGGGCGCAGGGGGCTGGGGTGCCGCGCTCAGCGGTCTGGTCTCGGCCCGGCAGGCGTTCTCCCACAGGGCGACCAGCGGCGCCATCTCCGTGCCCCCGAGTCGCCCCAGCGCCTCGACAGCGGTACGCGGCGGGAGCTTGACGCCGTTGAGATAACGGTGCCATGAGGACTTGCTGTGGGCGGTGCGTGTGGCCAGCGCGGCCAGGCTCAGCCCGGTCTGCTGTTTGAGGTCGCGCAGCCGCTCCACCAGCAGCAGCCCGTCGGGGCCGAGCGAGTCGGGCAGATGCTGCCAGCGAGCCGTCGCTTGCTCCTTCATGCCGTTCCCAGTCCTTCCATCCGGCATCCGGATCACCCCGGATCGCGTGATGTGTGCCCCGGGGGCAGGGCGGCCACACGCACGGCCGGAGTCATCGGGCGATCGGCTTGTAGTACAGAGAGAAGGCGCGGTCCGAGGGCGGGCCCTGGGTGAAGCCAAGGCACAGCCAGGGCCCGCCCCGGCGCAGCACAGCAAGGCCCTCCGGCTCGCGCGGGTAGAGCCCCCTCGCAGTGTGGTCCAGCACCTGCTGCACCACGCGGCCGGTACGCACGTCGATACGGAACAGACGGACGTCGCCGGCCGAGCCGGCGGGGTTGTCAGCGCCGTATCCGTGGCCGAGCAGCTGGTAGGCGTACGGGCCGTACAGCGCCATGCCCTGGAAGGGGACCCCCAGTTCGGCGCCGGGCTGAGCGAAGCCGGTGACCTGCCGGAAGTCCCCGGCCGCGAACTGTTTGAGCCCGTACACCCCGTAGCGCGGTACGCCGCCCACCTTGTACCGCAGCAGCAGCCGGTTGTGCGCCGGGTCGAGGGCCACCTGGTTATTCGTGGAGCCGGGGAGCGGGCGATGCGTGGCAATCCTGCTGCTGGTGCGGGTCAGCACCCGACCCGCGGTGAAGGTGAAGCGGCAGATGCCACGGCCGTAGCCGGAGGCCGGCTGTGCGTCCCACTCCGTCCACAGAGCGCCGGCGCGGCGGGCCGTGTCCTCCACGCCGAGGGCGCTGCCGTGGCCGAAGCCCAGCAGGTACATATCGCCGGTGAGCGCGCCGCCCATGGTGAGCCGGTTCAGGCACATGTCGCCGCGGGCCGCGCGCTCGGCATGGGTGTACGCGCGCAGCTCGCCCGGCAGTCGGACGCCGCCCCCCATGACCTGGAGCGCGTACATGTGGCCGTGCCGCTCGTCGAAGGCGAAGGACTGCAGCACCGTGGAGTGGCGCAGCCGTACACCCTGGATCCATGGCTTGCCCGCCGGCGCCAGGCTGGCCGGCTGAGCCTTCGGCTGGGCTTCTGCCCTGCCGGTGGGGAATGTGGCGGCCAGTGCGACCGCAGCTCCAAAGCCGAGGACGGCTCTGCGGCCCGGACTGGATGGAAGGGAAAGGGACATGGGGGTCTCCTCGCTTGCTCGTGAGCTTTGTGGAACGGGCCCGCCCGCCCCGTGAGCGGGACGAGCGGGCACAGCGGCTCAGCACCAGGGGACGGCGCTCACGTTGCGGACGTAGCGGGCGGAGACGTAGCCCTTGCTGTGGGAGAGCTTGTACCAGCGGTGGTTGCCGCGGACGTTGCGCCCGTACTTCTTGCAGGGGATGTGGACCGTGCTGGCGGGACGCAGCGAGCCGATGACCCGGTAGCCCGTGCCCGGGCCGGAGCGGATCATGAGCGGCATGTGGCGGGTTACCACACGGCCCTGGACGTAGCCGGTGCAGGTAACGGGCCGGGTCGTGGAGTGGCTGGGCGCACACAGCTGGGGCGCGGTCGTGCGTCGGTGGGGCATCTGCTGGTGAGGCGCCGTGTGCCGCTGCTGCGCGGCGGCGGTGTCGGCGGAAACGACTGCAGCGGGCAACACCGCGATCGCCGCAATCGCGGCCACGAGGCTGCGCTGGATCGTGCGATTCATGGACTCTCCTATGAGGGTGTCTTCAGGATCGGCTGAGTGAGACCCTGTGTCGCTCAGCGTTTCCTGGCCGTCGGACAAAGATTCCGTCCCACGCGTTTCCGGGAGAAAATGGGACGTCCCACCCGAGGGAACGGTTGAGTCGCAGCCGCCGTCGCCGGGGAGACCAGCCCCACTTCCCGCCAGGCTGCGGATGAGGGTCCCGTCAGGGTGGGCGGTGACCAGCTGTTCGATCTCGTCTTCCAGTGCCTTGAGGCGGGCCTTGCCAGCCGCCAGCTCGTCGGCGAGTTCGCGGATGAGTTCGGCGGTGCGCCGTTCACGGGGAGACGCGACGCGGTGGACCTGTGCGGAGGTCACGGCGGCGTCCGCCAGGGCCTACGCCACGGTCTGCTTGCTGACGCCGTGCCTGCCCAGGTAGCCAGCGATGCGGGTGGTTCCGGCGCGCCGGATCTCGCTCGCGGTGACGTAGCGGCCCGGCAGGATGAGTCCGGACTTCGTCGTGGGGTCCACGGCGCGTTCCAGGCCGGGGTGGATGCCCGTGAGCAGATCCCGCAGACACGAGGTCCGCGCTATGGCCCCCTGCGGACGCGGTGGACTGTGCCGCTTGGGATTCGTAAGGAGGTAACGGAGCTGCTGCTGCCTGCTGTTCCGTCGCGGGCTGGGCCTTCCGGTCTCCGGTGGCACCCAGAGGCAGCCGGAGTTTCAGAAGAATTCCGACAGTCTGTCTGCGGGCTCACTTGATCCTGGCCTGAGAGAGGCCGCGTGGCGCAGCAGCCCGGGGCCCTACTCGGAGGCATTCTTCGGCCGCATGTACTACGCGGCCATGAGGCCGGCCGAGGTCATTCACCTCCGGCTGGAGCAGTGTCACCTGTCCGAGAGCGGATAGGGGGTGGTCTGTGGAAAGACCGGTGGCGCTGGTTGCCGGCCGGTCCTCGCACGCTCTGCCCTCGCGGGTCCGTCGGGTTCGAGGTCCTCGATGGATGAGCTGCCGCACGGTGACGCGTTTTTCCTCACGAGCTTCGAGCTCTGGACACGGCGTGCGCCCGCGCGGTCCGGCTGTGCCGCGCACGGCTGATGAGGTGTCGGACCTTGGAGCTGTCGCTGACCCAGCACACAGTCAACCGCGCTCTCTGCGGCGCGGGCACCGGTGGAACAAGGTGTGGCCCAGCTGAAGTCCTGGCGAATCTTCCGCAGGGCCCGGTGTAGTCCGAATCGAATGTCCTCCATTGCTGCGGCGGTCCTCACCCTGGAGTGGCAACGCTCAAAAGGCTCGATGTCTCTTGCCACCGGGCTGAATGGGGGTGAACCGATGGTTTCACACGGTTGAACCTTCGCGGCTGAGGCGAAGTTGGGGCGACAACAGCGGAACCCCGTGCGGCGGCCGGACCGATCTTCTTAGCCGAAGCATCTCAGTCACCCCGAGGAGTCACCTGATGTCGAGCATCACGTCCGCCGAGATATGTACCGTCCCGGCGAGCGGCAGATCCGCACCGCCCAAAGGCCACGCCCTGCGGCTCGACATCCAGGGGCTGCGCGCGGTGGCCGTCGGGCTGGTGGTGCTCTCCCACGCCGGCGTGTCCCAGGTCAGCGGCGGTTACATCGGTGTCGACGTCTTCTTCGTGATTTCAGGCTTCCTCATCACGTCGCTGCTGCTGCGCGAACTCGCCACCACCGGCCGGGTGTCGGTCCGTTCCTTCTACGCCCGCCGGGCACTGCGGCTGCTTCCCGCGTCGTCCCTGGTCATCACCGTCATGCTGGGCGGGGCGTGGCTGTTCCTGTCGAAGGCGCGGCTCGCCGAGTACGCGGGCGACGCCCTCGCCAGCGCGCTGTACGCGGTCAACTTCCGGCTGGCGGCGGCCGGTACGGACTATCTCGCCCAGAACAGCCCGCCATCGCCGTTCCAGCACTTCTGGTCGCTCGCCGTGGAGGAGCAGTTCTACCTGGTGTGGCCGCTGCTCCTGCTGCTCACCTGGCGGGTCGCCCGCGGTCGGCGCCGACTGGTCGCGGTGCCGCTCGGGGTACTGTGCCTGGGGTCGTTCGCGGCGGGCGTCCTCGTGACGAACTCCTCGGCTCCCTGGGCATACTTCGGCTCCCTTACCCGGGCCTGGGAACTGGGTGTCGGCGCGCTCCTGGCGCTGGGCACCGGGCGGCTGGAACGGCTGCCCGCCGCCCTCGCGGCCCCGTTGACATGGCTCGGCCTGGCCTGCGTCACGCTGGCAGCGGTCTGGTACGACGACGAGACGCCCTTCCCCGGCTACCACGCCCTCCTGCCGGTCGCCGGTACCGCGCTCGTCCTGGCCGGCGGCTGCGCGCCCACCCCGCACGGCGCGGGGCGGCTGCTGCGGCGGCGACCGCTGGTGTGGCTCGGCGGACTCTCGTACGGCTGGTACCTGTGGCACTGGCCGCTGCTGGTCATAGCCCCGGCGGCGCTGGGCCGCGCAGACGGCACGGCCGACGTGCCGCTCGCGCTCGGGCTGTCCGCGGCGGCGCTGGGCCTGGCGTGGCTGACCCTGCGCCTCGTCGAGAACCCGGTCCGCTTCCACCGGGCCTTCCGCAGGCACCCCCGCCGCGCCCTGGTTCTCGGGGCCGCGCTGTCGGCCGGCGCCTCGGCGCTGTCCCTGACGGCGACGGCGGTCCCGCCGACGATCGAGGTGGGCGACCCCGCGCCCGCGCTGGCGCAGGCTCTCTCCGACGCACCGGCCCCGCAGGCGCGTCTCACCGAACTCCTGGCGTCGTCCCCCACCGCCCTGCCGAGCAACCTGGCCCCGCCCCTGCCGAAGGTGAAGTCCTCCCGCTCCGCGGTCTACCGGGACGGCTGCCATGTCGACCACGCCGCCACCGGCACCCGGCCCTGCGTCTACGGCGACCGGACTTCCTCCCGTACGGTCGTCCTTTTCGGCGACTCCCACGCGGCCCAGTGGTTCCCGGCCCTGCAACGGCTCGCAACCACACGCGGCTGGAAGCTGGTCTCGCTGACGAAGGCCTCCTGCAAGGTCGCCGACGTGACCATCGTCAGCGGCCACAAGCCGTACACCGCCTGCGACACCTGGCGCTCCAACGCCATGGCAAGGATCAAGACCCTGCGCCCCGACCTGGTCGTCGTCTCCTCCTCGGACGCCGGAGACCCGGCCCGCCCCGCAGCCGACCCCCTCCACCAATGGACTACCGGCTTCGAGAACACCTTCCGCAACCTGGGTACCTCCGGCGTCCGGGTCGCCGCCCTGCTCGACACCCCATGGCCCAAGGGCGACCCGATCGACTGCGCCGCCAGGAACTCCCTGCAACTACGCGCCTGCGCGAACCACTTGCCGGACGCGACCCGCAACGCGACCCGCGGTACCGCCCTCCGCAGCGCCGCATCCGCAACGGCCACCACAGTCATCGACCCCACCCCCTGGCTCTGCGCCCCCCGCACCGGCATCTGCCCCGTAGTCGTCGCCGACACCGCCGTCTACCGCGACGACAGCCACGTCTCGGAGGCGTACGCCGATGCGCTTGCCCCGGTTCTGGCGCCATCGCTGGACGGCCTCGTGGGTTCGCCCTGCACACACCGGATGATCAAAGCGACGGTGACTGAGAGATCAGGGCGGTGTTGATTCCGGGAGACACTGCGGATCGCAGCCGCCACACGAAGACGGTTGCCGAATCCGCAGTCCCCGCAGCGTCCGGGCTCCGGCGCGCGGAATGCCCGGTCACAGCCGTCGCAGGTCTGAAAAGGCCGCCGTGCGCGCAGTCAAGCCGGACCACGTTCTGCTGGACACAGTTCTTCACCCCAGCCCCCTGTACCCCGGATCGGCGCTCTGGCCCGGGGTACTGCCGTGTCATCACCAGGACTGTCAGCCCGGTCCTGCATCCTGTGCCCATAGCCGACACCTTTGACCACGCCCCGCAGGCATGGAACGCCGCGAAGCGATCAAAGACGCGCTTGCCAGCTCTGCGGCCTGTTCGCGGCTCTTCCGTCACCCCTGCAAGGAGCAGTTGAGCGCCGCCCGCGGTTGGGGTTGACGGTCAGGCGGAACTCGCCGAGCAGGACTTGACGTTCAGGCTCGGTCGGTCGGAGTTCGGCACCCTCCGAACTTGACGGCTAACACCGATAGCCATAACGTGGCGTCGCGTGGCTAACAGTGTTAGCTATGTCGGTCGGTTGCAATGCGAGAGGGCCCAGTGAACACCGCTACAGCCAGCAGCACCCCGTGCGGCAGTGTCCCGATCCGGACCCTGCGGGGTCCATGGGAGGCACTAGCGCTCCCCTCCGGGGCGTTGGCGGTCCCCGGGGAGGAGCACCAACCGCCGGCCGTCGCCGCGCTCGTGTTCCTCGCTGGACCGGGCCCGTTCCCACGGAACCCTGCGAAGCGCACCGGGGGAATCCGGTGTCCCGGGCTCGCCGCATCCCCGTTCCCACTCGTCGTTCGGATGCCGGCTTCCGGATCCGGACGGCCCACCGGCATCGCGATCGCGCGGACGGCCCGCCGTGGCTGACCGTGCGCAGCAGATCATGGCCGCCGCCCGGGAACTGCTCGACGCCGAAGGGCCGGATGCGTTGTCGATGCGGCGCATCGCCGAGCGTGTCGGCATCCGGGCGCCTTCCTTGTACAAGCACTTTCCTGACAAGGCCGCTGTCGAGGCCGGGCTCCAGGCGCAGGGGATGACCCAGTTGGCGGAGGATCTGGAGGCCGCCGAAGCCGAGATCGGCGTCGAACCGCCCCTGTTTGTGCTCGCCCGCGCCTACCGACGGCACGCTCTCGCCAGTCCGCACCTCTACCGCATCGCCCATACTCGGCCGCTCGCCCGCACCGCACTCCCCGAGGGACTCGAAGATCGCGCGGCGACGCCGCTGGCCCGCGCGGTGCACGGCGACATCGACATCGCGCGCTCGTTCTGGGCATTCGCGCACGGCATGGTCGTGCTCGAACTCGACGGCCGCTTCCCGCCCGGCGCAGACCTGGACGCCGCATGGCGCACCGGCTGCGAGGCGTTCGTCCAGGCAATCCGAAACAAGACCCGGGGAGACACCGTATGACCGCAATCGCCAAGGATCCTGCTACCGGCGTCACCGCCCGCGCCGCCGGATTCATACACGCCGCGGCATGGATTCTCGGGCTCGCTGCCGCATGGGGAGCCACACCCGAAGTCGGTGACACACACGTCGGGATCACGACCGCGTACGCCGACCGGCCGGTCCAGGCTGTGGCCCAGGCGCTGCTCGTTCACGGTGTGGCAGCTGTCAGCCTGGTGGTCGTCGGATCTGGACTGCTCGACTGGGCCCGCCGTACCAGCAACACTGCGGCTCGCACGGCCGGATGGGCCGGGAGAGTCGCGGGGGCGCTCGCATTCGTGCAACTCGCCCTGGAACTGATCGCAGTACCTGGAGCTGATCCAGCGTCACCGGGCAGGACGGGCGCACTGTTCGAGGCGGTCCAGCGTGCGGACGGTGTCAAGATGTTCGCGCTCGCCGCGCTCGCCGCGGCTGCCTGCGCGGCCTCGCAGCACGGCACACTGTTGCGGCGTTGGGAGGTCGTCATCGGCTGGGTCCTCGCCGTCACGATCACCGCGTCCGGCATCGGATACCTGCTCCTGTCCACCGCCTTGACCCCGACGGCATTCATTTCACTGCCCTTGCTGCTGATCTGGATCGCCGCACTCGGCGCAGCCCTCAGGCGCCGGCCCTGAGCCCGGAGTTCCGGAACCCGGACAGCCGGGCACCGAAACCTCATCGACAACCCGCTGGGAAACGGCCCGAGTCACGGGTGGGGCCCGCTGCACGGTGCGCCATCACCAGCCGGGCTTCTGATTGACTGAGACTTCTACGGAGTGACGATGGATCTCGCCTACCTTCCCAGTCCTTCGACCGGGGTCCTTCACCTCGGCCCGGTTCCGTTGAGGGCGTACGCCTTCTGCATCATCCTGGGCGTGTTCGTGGCCGTCTGGCTCGGCAACCGGCGCTGGGTCGCGCGGGGCGGGGATCAGGGCGTCATCGCGGACGTCACCATCTGGGCAGTGCCATTCGGCATCGCCGGTGGACGGCTGTACCACGTGATCACCAGCCCCGACGCGTACTTCGGCGAACGCGGCGAGCCGATCCGAGCCCTGTACGTGTGGGAGGGCGGGCTCGGTATCTGGGGCGCCATCGCCCTGGGCGGGGTCGGCGCGTGGATCGGCTGCCGTCGCCGCCGCATCCCCTTCCCCGCCTTCACGGACGCGGTCGCCCCTGGCATAGCCCTGGCCCAGGCGATCGGCCGCTGGGGCAACTGGTTCAACCAGGAACTCTACGGCCGCCCCACCACGCTCCCCTGGGGCCTGGAGATCGACCGCGCGCACCGTCCGTCCGACATGCTCGACATCGCGACGTACCATCCCACCTTCCTCTACGAGTCCCTCTGGGACATCGGCGTCGCCGCAGTGGCCCTGTGGGCGGCCCGCCGGTTCGCGCTCGGTCACGGCAGGACCTTCGCCCTGTACGTCGCCGCCTACACGGTCGGCCGGTTCTGGACCGAGTACCTGCGCATCGACGAGTCCCACACGTTCCTCGGCCTGCGCCTGAACAACTGGACCTCTGTCGTGGTCTTCCTTGGCGCCATCGCCTGCCTCGCCGTGTCGGCCCGCCGCCACCCGGGCATCGACGACGTGACGCGATCGAAGGTCGAGGGCGGCAACGCGAGGGCCGGCGAGCCGCGCCTGGACGTCGCCGTCAAGACAGGGGGAGCCACGCACGATGACACGTGAGACCGTTGCTCGGTGTGGCCTGTCGGTGGTTTTGGCGAGAAGCTAGGCGGATTCCTCGCCCGGCACCTTGGCGAGCTGCACCCCACGCAGGCTGAGCAGCACCAATGCGACGCACCCGCAGGTGAGCGCGATGTCGGCGACGTTACCCACGAACGGGCCGTAGTCGATGAAGTCCACAACATGCCCGCGGGCCAAGCCGGGCTCGCGGAAGAGCCGGTCGCCCAGGTGGGATACCGCACCGCCGAGCAGCGCGCCCAACACGAGCGCCCAGCCCGCAGAGGCCAGTCGGCGTGCGGTGTAGAGGATGCCGACCACTGCCCCCGCCGCTGCCAGGGTGAACACCCATGTCGCCTCGGTGCCCATGGAGAACGCGGCGCCAGCGTTGTACAGCAACCGGAAGTGGATCAGAGGGGGGATCACGGCGACGCGCTCGCTGTCGGACAGCGCGGAGACCGCCCACAGTTTGGTGAGCTGGTCCGCGAGCAGGACCACCGCCGCCAGCATGAGCATCACGCCGTACAGTCGGCTTGAACCCCGCTCCAACCGCATCATTGTGGCCTCCGTGCGCAGCGATATCCGAACCAAGATTCCCTAAGACTATCGGCCCCTCCTGAGTCGTCTTCTCCGCTTTCCCGGGCGAAGGTCATCTGTACGCTCTACGCGTGACCACTGAACCCCCGCGCGCGCCGCCACGCTGCCACGCACCTCTGGCGTGAGCAGTTGGCCGAAACGAATCACCTGGGGGCAGTGAGCCCTTTCCAACCCGGTGGTGTCGGTGGGCAGTTGGCGGGCTGCACGAACTGGTGAAGCTCCTGGTGGACGAGTTCTCGACCAAGATCACCCGTGTCTGCCAGGAGCTTCGTCTGCTTGTCTGCCCTTCCCCAAGCTCTCAACTCCGTTCGAGCAGGGGAGACCCCAGTCGATCGATCTGTCCACCGCGAGCCTGCGGCACCTTTCGCGCGAGCTGTCCGTACACCGGCACGGGATCGGCACGCGTCGGCGGTGGCTCACGCCGGGCCGGCAGGCCCTGCTGGTCCTGGCCCACCTGCGCTGCGGCTCGTATTCAACTGTCGCCAGTTCTCCGAGGAGTCCAACCGACTGGTGACCTTGTGTGATCGCCGGCGGTGTACGGCTCCGCGTCCCGCCGGTCTCCTTGAGGAGGCGGCTGGTGCCCCTGTCGTGGTAGCCGAGAGCGTCCGCGACGACGGGGGCGGGAAGTTCGAGGAGTTGTTGCCGGATGGCGGCACCGCGGGCGGCTGCGACCGGGACGCCGATCCCGCCCATGAGCGCGGACAGGTGGTCGGGACGGGTCACGGCACAGCCGGCCGACCTCACGGGTCGCGTCGATGACAGAGGCGGCCGACCTCACTGGCCGCGCGCCGTTCACCTTCGCCCGGCTGACGACGATTCGGTGGAGTCGTCGCGGATGTCACTCGGTACGTCACTCGGACTCGGGAAACGTCCTGTTCTCTCCCATCTGCGGTGGTTCGACGGCCGTCGTGATCTCAACTCGGCGGAACCGACCCGTGACCGAGGAGATTCTGTGCCGTGAACCCCAGCAACCTGCGCGCGGCCGAGGTGTCGACCGGCGCCGCGCGACCCGGCAGCGGGCGCCGCAGCACGGTGGTGGGGTGATAGCGGCGCAGCAGTTCCTCCGTCGGGTACGGCACGATGATCTCGGGGGCGCAGAGGTGTACCGCGTGCGCCGCACGGCCGGGTACGTCCAGGGCCAGCAGCGCGGCCCTCGCCGCGTCACGGACCTCGAGGTACGTCCACAGGTCCCTTGCCCCCGCAGCCGGGTCGGCCGTGAGCCGGGCGGCGTGGGCGTGCAGCCGTTCCTCGAATCCGCCCACGTACGGATAGCGCAGGCACACCACGCTCATCCCGTGCCGCCGCGCCATCATCTGCGCTGTCAGCTCGTCGACCTGTTTGGACAGGCCGTAAGGGTCGGCAACCTGGGAGGCCATCGCCTCATCGACCGGTGCGTACGGCGGATGCGGATCCTCGACGTCCGTCCAGGGCAGGCCCGTGACACCCCAGGAGCTTGCCACCGCCGCATGCCGGATCCCGGCCCGCCCGGCCTCCTCCAGGACGGTGAAGGTGGAGAGGCTGTTGCCCGCGAAGACCTCAAATGCGGTGTTGCGCGCGGGAGTCGGGATCGCCGCCAGGTGGATGACCGCGTCAGCGCCGTCCAGAGCCGCCCGCACGGTCTTCGCGTCGGCCGCGTCACCGGTCACGACCAGGCGCGCCGCGAGATCACCGGGATCATCGAGGACCAAGGCGTTCGCCTCGATCCCCCGCTCGGCGAGCAGCGCGAGGACCGCTCGCCCGATCCGCCCGGCGGCCCCGGTGACCATCGTTCTTCCGACCATCCAGTCACTCTCCTGCGTCGGTGCTTCTACTCGTAGGCGCGCACGGCGACGACGTGCGCCGACGCCGCCCCGTTGGTGGCTTCGACGACGATCCGGATCGCCGACGTGGTGACCGGCTCCGCCGGCGTGTGCGTCTCGCGTCGCCGCCGATTCTGCGCCGCACGGGCGATGACGCGCCAGGTGCCGTCAGTATCCAGTGCCTCGACGCGGTAGTCGCGAAGGAGGGTGGGGAGGGTGTCGAAGGGCGTGCGGTGGTGGTGCAAGTTGATCAGGTCCTCGTTGACGTCGTCGTCGGCGATGACCTCGATCCGGCCCAGAACGACCGGTTCGGGCCAGGCCAACTCGAGCCAGGGGGAAGGGACGTCCGCCAGTGGTGCGGAGACCCACATGTGCGGTCCCGCGTACGGGCGGGCGTAGCCGTCGGTGGCCTTGGCGGGGGAGTAGGCCGCGGTCTCTCCCGTACGGAGGCAGAAGGTGCGGCGCAGCAGACCCGTGTCCGTCCACTCGCGCAGCGGCTGCGGCGATTCGTCCGACGGGCGCAGCGGGACGCGCGTGAAGCACAGGACGCCGGGGGTCGGGCGGTCGGAGCGGTGCAGAGCGAGGGCGTCGTTGGCGCGGACTACCAGGAAGGCGTTGCGCGGGGTTTCGGGAGACCAGTCCAGGCCCGTCTTGAGCCACTGCCGGGCACCGGCGGCGACGGGCAGGGTGGTGGAGGTGACGAGGCGGCGCGGGACGTAGTTCTGGCCGAGTTCGGGGTCGTACAGATCGATCACGATCTCGGTGTCGCGGTCGGCGTCGACGAGCAGTTCCACCCCGGAGAGGTCCGGGTCCGCGGGGAGGACGAGTCCGGCGTCCGCCGCGAGCGGCCACAGCTCGTCGGAGTCCTCGACTGCCAAGCGGCTCAAGGTGGATGAGGCGGTGGCCCTCGCCCGCAGGGCCAGGTCCTCCGGGTCCGTCGAGGCGAGGCCGATGAGCGAGGCATCCTGGCGCAGCAGCGCACGGTGCAGCTCGGGTACGGGGAGTTCGCGCGGGGTGACATCTCCGGTGGCGCAGAGTGCCGCCGCCGTGCCGGCCGCCTGTCCGATCGTGGCGCAGGTCGCCATGACGCGGGTCGAGCCGAAGGCGACATGGCTGGCGGAGATGTTGCGCCCGGCGAAGAGCAGGTTCTCGGTGTTCACCGAGTAGAGGCTGCGGAACGGAATGTGGTAAATGCCGTCCGCGTAGAGCTGTCTGGCCCCTGCCTCGGTGGCGAACATGCCCTGCGGCGGATGCAGGTCGATCGACCAGCCGCCGAAAGCGACCCGGTCGGCGAACTCGGTCTGGCCGAGGATGTCGCCCTGGTGCAGGACGTAGTCGCCGAGGAAGCGCCGGTACTCCCGTTTACCGGGGACCGAGCCCACCCACTCCAGGGTCATGTTCGCCGCGTCGAACTCGCCGGAGTTCTTGATGTGGTCCCAGATGCCGTGGATCACCGACCACAGTTCGTCGCGGATGCGTTCGTTGTCGTGGACGGTGTCGAGCTCGCCGCCGAACTCGATCCACCAGTACGCGCAGCCGTTGTCGCCCGCCTTGATGATGCGGCGCTGCGGGATGGAGGTCCGGGTGATGTCCTTGGCGAAGTTCGGCGGCACGAATTTGACCGGGTGACCGGCATCCTTCGTATAGAAGAGGAGAGTCGATCCCAGAGTGATGTCGTCGGCCGTCTCCGGAGCCCATGCCTCGTCGTACTCGGCGCGCGATTCCCGGCCGATGCGGTGGTGGGCGCCCGCCAGGTGGCCGATCAGGCCGTCTCCCGTGCAGTCGAGGAAGAGCGAGCTCTCGAAACGTATCCGCCGCTCCGAGCCCATCATCCAGCCGGTGACCGAGGTGATCCGCCGGGCCTCGTCCGGACCTTCGGCGTCGACCTCGCGCACGTCGGTGTTGAGGTAGAGCGTGATGCCGGGCTCGGCGCGCACGGCGTCCAGGACCACGGCATCCCAGTAATAGGGGTTCCCGTCCGGGTTGCGGAACTGGTTCTCCACGAGCAACTCGCCCATGATGCCGCCCTCACGGGCATGGTGATTCTTGCCGTGGCCGGTCGCGCCGCACACCCAGACCCGGACCTCGCTGCTCGCGTTGCCGCCGAGCACCGGCCTGTTGTTGATCAGCGCGACGCTCCGGCCGAGCCGGGCCGCGGCGATCGCCGCGCAGACCCCGGCCAGGCCGCCGCCGACGACGGTGATGTCGTGCCGTGCGGTTTCATTTCTCATGTCGTACGTCACTTACTTCCAGTCGGGATTGGCGGCGAGACCGTAGTAGATGCGCGGGGCGCCGTCGAGGGTGAGGGTGATCTTGCCGCTGGAGGCTTTCAGAGAGCGTTCCTGGCCGATGCAGTTCAGCTCTCGCACCCTGCCGTTGACCGTCCCCGAGTGGGCCACGACCGTGGTCCTGGTCGTCCAGGTGTCGATCCATGGCTCGGGCGATGCGTACCAAGGATCCTCGCCGTGCTCGGAGTTGAGGATGTACCCGTCCTTGCGGCTCCAGATGATCGACACCGGTCCGCCGGGAGTGGTGAAGAGGAGCCCCTTGATGTCCTGGTCCGTGAAGGCGAGATGCCGGACGAACTCGGCCTCGTCCAGGACCCGGGCGGCGGTCGCGAAGGCGAGGAGCGAGGGCTTGGCGCTGGTGTCGCGGTTCATCAGGCCGTAGTGGTATTCGGGGTTGGCCGGGTCGGCCTCCTGCGGGTGGTAGAGCACCGAGTCGTGCAGCTGGTACCAGTTGACGGCGCGCACCTTCTCGGACTTGGCGAGAGCGAGGGTGAGCAGCGTGTTCTCGGCGGCGTGCCGGTAGGTGTCGCTCCACCACACGTTGGGCCGGGTCGGCGCGTACGCCTCGGTGAGCCACAGCTCCTTGTCGCCGCCGTACTCCTGAAGGACCTGGTTCGCCTTGCGCAGTGCGCCGAGGAAGTTCCAGTACGAGCCGGACGACCCCTGCGTCCACTCCTCGGGCGGCGGTGCGAAGTCGGGCGTGAAGTTGCCGCGACCGGGGTGGAAGGCGAAGGCGTCGATGAGGTCCCAGCCGCCCGCGTCATGGAAGTTCTTGGTCCATACGTAGTCCATGCCGCCCAGGCCGGCGTTCATGACCTTCATCCGCGAGCCCGCCGCGTCGAGGCGCGTGGTGACCTGGCGCAGACCGTCCCGGACGTAGGCGTCGGCGCCGCGGCCAGACATCCAGGGCTGGTTGACCTCGTTGCTCACCTCGAAGTACGCGGCCTCGGCGTCCAGGGCCTTGGCGACATTCGTGTCGGCCCAGGCCGCGATCTGCTCCGGACTACCGCCCACGGGGATGCCGCTCAGCTCCACGTTGTGCCCGATGCCGTTCGCGTCCAGAGTCGCGGTGTCGATACCCGGGGCGCCTGCGTAGGCGATGCGGATCCACTTGATGCCGAGCGTCCTGACCAGCCCGAGTACGGCGTCCTTGCCGGGCTTGAGCAGCCAGGGGTAGTTGGCGAGGCCGAACATCGACTCCTTGCCCGCCTTGTACGCGAACTCCGGGAGCACGCTCAGATTCGTGCGGGCCAGCGCCTTGTCACTGCCGCTGACCGCCTGCACCTCGGTGAACACGATGTTCTGCGACGGCGAGGTCAGAGGAAAGGAGGCATTCCAGGCGGCGCCCGCCGCGAGGTTCTTGCAGAGCGTTCCACCGGCGATCTTCTTGCCGCCGAAGTCCCGCGCCCACCACGTCAGGGTCACCTTCCTGGCCGCGGCGGAGCCGTTGACGACCTGCGCCTTGAGCGTCATCGTCTGCCCGGCCGCCGTGTAGAGGTTGAACGGCTGGTCGGTCCACACCTCCACGCCGAGGGGCCTCTTGGCAGCGAGCGCTCCCGCCCCGCGCGGCCGCAGATCGCCGAGGACCAGATCGGCCTCGGTGACCGCGGTGCCCGCGCCGGTCGAGGTGCCGGGGGAATGGACCCATGTGGCGTTCGTGCTCGCCGGGTTGGTGGACGAAAGGCAGAAGAAGCCCTTCGATCCCGCCCACGTCTCCACGTACGCGCCGCCCGCGTTCACCTCGTACGGAATGCCGCCCCGGGCGTCCCGCTCCCAGACGGTCAGCGCTTCGTACGACTCCGCCGCGCTCGCTTCGTACACCGTGCGGGAGAACATGAAGCCGGCCGGTGTGAGCGTGCTGGAGCCGGCGACCTCCCACTTCATGTGTGCCTTGTGAGGGGTGACGTCGAAGGTGCCGCGCACCGTGACTCCGGACACGCCGCTCGCCATCGTGTACGTGACCTGAATCGCGGGCCGCCCGTCGGGGAGCGTGATCCGGGCGGGCGTACCGCCGAAGGTCCGCTGCTGGCCGAGCGCGGTGTCCTTGATCATGAAGTGGTTGAGCAGGATTCGGTCGGCGCCCGCACCGTCCTGCACGAGGACGCTGCCGTCGCTACGGCCGACCAGGGTGATGCCGTCGGCCTCGATGGTGACCGGGTCTGCGGCGTACGCGGGAACGGTCGGCAGCAGTGCGGCGCCGGTGGCGACGGCCGTGCCCTGGATGAATCTGCGGCGGGCGACTGACATGGAGGTGCCCTTCTCTTGGTCGGGGTGTTCCGGATGCTCCGAAGGCTCCGAAGCGGAAGGTGTGGTGGGGGAGTTGAGGGCTCGGCCGTTGGCTCCGGTGGAACTCAGCCCTTGACTCCGGTGAAGCCGAGCCCGGCGACGATGTACTTCTGGCAGACGACGAAGACGAGCACCGGCGGGGCGACGGCGAGCACCATCGCGGCGATCAGCTGGTCCTGCGGAGCCTGCGTGGCGAGCTGGGCGAGAGCGACGCTGATCGGCTGCTTCTCAGGGTCGGTGATGGCCACCAGCGGCCAGATGAAGTCCTTCCAGGAGTGCATCACCGCGAGCAGACTGATCACGGCGAGCACCGGCTTGCTCATGGGCAGCACGATCTTGGTGAGCAGTTGCCAGGTACTCGCCCCGTCGACCCGCGCCGCGTCGAACAGCTCCTTCGGCAGGGCGTCGAAGAACTGCTTGGCGAGTAGCACCGTGAAGGCGTTCGTGCCGGCCGGCAGCCAGATCGCCCAGTAGGTGTCGCCCAGGTTGAGGTGGAGGAACGGCACATCGATCACGGTCATGAAGAGGCTGACCATGTTCACCGTGTACGGCACGAACATCGTGGCGAGGATCGCCCCGTAGACGGCCTTGCCGAACCTCGGCCTGAGCACCGATAGGGCGAAGCCCGCCGTGGCCGAGACGAAGAGCTGCACGAACCACGATCCGCCGACCACCAGGAAGGTGTTCATCAGATAGCGGCCGACACTCAGATCGGTGTACGCCGCCGAGAAGTTGCCCAGGGCCGGCCGGTCCGGCCAGAGGGCCAGGGGCTGAGTGGTGAGCTCGGTGGGCGTTGAGACCGCGCCCTTGACCATCCAGTACAGCGGCCCGATGCCGATGAGCAGCAGCAGGATCAGGGTGAACACCTGGATGGAGCGCACTGCGGCGCGTACGCCGGGGCGTTGGCGGTCGTTGGTGGAGACGAAGGTGGTGAGCGTGGTCATGACGTGCTCCAGCTGCGGGTGGCCCGCAGATACACCGCGGAGAGCAGGGCGAGGGCGAGCACCATCAGGAAGGAGAGTGCGGCGGCCTGGCCGTACTCGCCGTCCTGGAAGGCGTACCGGAAGATCAGCAGCAGGACCGTGAGGGTGGAGTTCTCGGGTCCGCCGCCGGTGAAGACGTACGGCTCGGTGAAGACCTGCACCGTGTTGATCAGCTGGACGAGCAGCAACAGTCCGATGACGGACCGGAGTTGGGGCAGCATCACATGCCAGATCCGCCGCCAGATCCCGGCGCCGTCCATCTCGGCGGCCTCATAGAGTTCGCCGGGGATGCCGACCATCGCCGCGAGGTAGATCAGGACGGCGCCGCCCATGCCCGCCCAGGTGGCCTCCAGGACCAGCGAGAGCATGGCGCTGTCGGAGGACTCCAGCCACGAGTACGGGCCGAGCCCGACCTTGCCGAGGACGTTGTTGAAGAGCCCGCTCCCGGGATCGTAGAACCACTTCCAGAGCAGGATCGCCACCACTGGCGGGATGACCACCGGCAGATACACCAGGAAGCGGTAGACGCCCGCGCCGCGCCGCACCGTCGACATGATCGCGGCCAGGATCAGCGGCGCCGGGAAGCCGATCAGCAGGCCGAGGGCCACGAAGAACAGGGTGTTCCCGACGGCGGTGCCGAGCAGCGGATCGTCGAACAGAGTACGGAAGTTGTCCAGGCCGACCCAGACCGCGGGCTCGACGAGGTTGGTCTTCTGGAAGCTGAGCAGCAGGCTGCGCACGATCGGCCACCAGGCAAAGAGCCCGAAGACCAGCAGCGCGGGGACGAGGAACAGCCAGGCCGTGAACTGTTTGCGGGGGCCGGTGCCACGTCGTCGCTGCGGCAGGGTTCGCGGAACGGGCTCCTTGGCCACAGCGGCCGGGCGCCGGGACGGAGTGAGCAGGGCCATGGGGCGGCTACTTCTGGTCCGCGGCGAGCTTGGCATTGACGTCCTTCTCGGCCGAGGCCAGCAGGGAGTCGATGTCGGCGTCGCGCTTGGTGAGCACAGCCTGGACCACCGGGTCGAGCACGGTGTACAGCTTCT
Source organism: Streptomyces sp. NBC_01224 (assembly GCF_036002945.1). NCBI lineage: Bacteria > Bacillati > Actinomycetota > Actinomycetes > Kitasatosporales > Streptomycetaceae > Streptomyces > Streptomyces sp. NBC_01224. The sequence goes on from NZ_CP108529.1 coordinate 9,170,426, forward strand.
GCGCCTGGTACGGCGGCTCCGGCTTCAGTTTCAGCGTGGAGAGACCGTCGATGTACGGCTTGAAGTTCTGCAGCTTCACATTGACGTACGGCTTGATCGCTGCGTCGATCTCGGTCTGCCGTTTTTTGTCGAAGACCGGAAGCGTCGGCACGCCCACCGCGGACTTCGGGTCGGCGGAGAGCGCCTTGGCCTGCTCGGCGGCGATGCCGGTGCTGTACTGCGGCTTGGCGTAGGCGAAGGTCAGCCACTCGACGGCCGCTGCCGCATGCTTCTTGTCGGCGGACTTCGGGACCATGTAGATGTCGCCGCCGGTGAGTGTCGCGTCGCCGCCGGACTGCGGCATCGGGGCCACTCCGAAGGCGTCGGTGTTCTCCATGCCGAACTGCATCTTCGCCAGTCGGTACGTCCCCGGGCTGCCCATGAACATGCCGACCTGACCGGCCGCGAACTGCTTGATCACGTCGTTCTGATTGTTGAGCAGGGTCTTGCCGAGCGAATCGTCCTTCCAGCGCATGTCCTTGAGTAGCCGCAATGCCTTCTTCGTCGGCTCCCCGGTGAGCGTGGCGGCGTACGTGCCACCCTGCTCCTTCTCCAGCTCGCCACCGAAGGCGTACGACAGCATCGTCAGCTGCCAGCCGCCCTGGTTGTCCTTGGACTCGTGGACGAAGCCCGCCTTGCCGGTACTGTCGCTGATCCTCTTGGCGGCTGTGCGGACTTCCGCCCAGGTGGCCGGGGGTCTGTCCGGGTCGAGGCCGGCCTTCTCGAAGAGCTCGCGGTTGTAGACCAGGCCCTGGGCGTACGGATTCTGCGGCACGCCGTACACGTCGCCGGCACTGTCGGTGAGCGGCTGGAGGACCTGAGGGTTGAACTCCTTGAAGTGCTTCCACTCCTTGAGCTGCCCCGTGATCGGCTGCACCTGCTTCTGCTGGATGAGCCGCTGCGGCTCGGTCAGCGGCACCTTGATGACGTCCTCGACATTGCCGCCGGACAGCTTCGCGGAGAAGGTCAGCGGGTCGAAGACCGTGGTCGAACCCTTGACCTTGATGCCCGGGTTGGCCTTCTCGAAGTCGGCCACCTGCTTCTTGAACAGGGCGACCCCCGGCTTGTCGGTGGCCGGCGGCATGCCCTGCACCCGCAGCACGAGATCGCCGTCCCCGCCGGCACTGCTCGGGGTGAGGGAGGAACAGCTCGCGAGAGTCGCGGTCAGCGCCATGCAGCCAAGTATGGCCGCACAGCGGGAGTTTCTGGGCATAACGGCTCCAAGAAGGGCAGGAGTGGGCTCGGTGCGGTGTAGTGCGGCGCTTTGCTCGTTGTGGTGGTGTGCGCCGTGGATCAGTGGGCGGGTGCGGGGCCCGTCGAGGCACGGGGGATCAGGCGGGAGCCGATCTCCACGAAGGGGGAAGTGACTTCACGTCCTTGTCCAGCACGGCCTGTTGTGCTCGCGATCGTCTCGATCAGGAGGTCCCCCGCGCGCGTGGCGATCTCTTCGGGGTCGATCCTGATCGTGGTGAGGCTGGGGGTGGAGACGGAGGCGAGCAGCGTGTCGTCGATGCCGATGACGCTGACGTCGCGCGGCACGCTCACGCCGAGGTTGGCCATCTGGTGCAGCACGCCGAGGGCGACCAGGTCGTTGTGGGCGATCACGGCCGTCGCGTCGTGGGCGGCGACGAGGGTGGCGGCGTGCACGCCCGTCTCGAACCGCGGCTCGTACGGGCCGAGCTCGGACAGGGAGAGGTCGACCGCTTCGAAGGACTCCTGGATGGACTTCCCGCGGCTCAGCTCGGCGCGGGACGCGTTGATGAAGACGCAGCGCCGATGACCGTACGCCTTCAACTGCTCGGCGGCCTGCGCGATGCCGGCGGACAGTGAGATCCGGACCTCGGGGATGCCCGGCACATGACGGTTCACCACCACCAGCGGCATCCGGCCCGCGAGTTCATGGAGCCGGTCCTCGGTGAGGGTGGAGGCCCACAGGATCAGGCCGTCGACCCGCTTCGATACGGCCGCGATGGCGGTCAGCTCGTCCGCCTCGCGCTCGTCGCTGTCGGCGACCAGGACCGTGTAGCCCAGGTGCCGGGCGCGGGCCTGCATCGCCTTGATGATCGGCGGGAAGAACGGGTTGGCGATGTCCGGGACGATCAGGCCGAGCGTTCCGGTGCCGCCGCCGCGCAGTGAACGGGCCGCCGGGTTGGGGGAGTAGCCGAGCTTGGCCGCGGCGTCGAGGATGCGCTGCCGCGTCGTCGGCTGCACCTGGTCGGGTGCGGTGAACGCGCGGGACACCGTCGACACCGAGACGCCCGCGGCGCTCGCCACCTCCCGGATCGTGACTGCCACGGACGGCCTCCTTGTCGTCTTGAACCGGGGGACCCCGGTCGTCTCGCATCTGGATCCTGCGAATGCGGTTGATGTTTGCGAACGTTCCCATGACGTGTCAAGACGTGTGTCAGGACTATTTCATCGAGGAAAACCTTCTGGATGCATGGGTCTTGCGCTTCGACTCGACTGCTGTCGATGATGTGTTCTCAAGAACGGTACTGAAATTGCGGGAACGTTTTCATAGAGGAGTGGAATGAAGATCACCGGCCTGGAAGTGCTGACTCTCCCCGACCACGGCGACAGCATGATGCTGGTCGTGGTCGACACCGACGAGGGCATCCACGGCCTGGGCGAGGTCGGCATCAGGTCGCGCCAACGGGCGGTCGCGGGGGGTCTCGAGCACCTGGCGGAGCTGATCGTCGGCGAGGACCCGCGGCGGATCGAGCACCTCTGGCAGGTGATGTTCCGGCGCGGGTTCTTCCCCGCCGACCGCATACTCGGCGCTGCCATCGCAGCGGTGGACGTGGCCCTTTGGGACATCCGCGGCAAGGCGCTCGGCGTACCGGTGCATGAACTCCTCGGCGGCCGGGTGCGTGATCACGTACCCGCCTATGTGCATGTCGGCGACGGCTACCACGACCGCGCGTGGTTCCTGGACCGCTGCCGCGACCTGGTCGCCGAGGGCTGGCTCCATCTGCGGTTCGCCTCGCCGCACGACGCCGACGGCACGCTCGACGCCCGCCGCTGTCTGCGCGACTCGGTCGACCTCTTCCACCAGGTGCGGAACGCGGTCGGCGACGAGGTGGAGCTGATCCTCGACGTCCATACGCGCCTGGATCCGCCGGAGGCGCTGACCCTGTGCCGGGAGATCGAGGCGGCCCGCCCGTACTTCGTCGAGGACCCACTGCGCTGTGAGAACCCGGACAGCTACCGCATGCTGCGGGCCCGCACCGGCGTACCACTGGCCGCAGGTGAGCAGTACGGCTCCAAATGGGAGTTCAGGACACTCATCGAGGACGACCTCATCGATTACGCGCGCGTGGACGTCGGGGTGGCCGCGGGCCTGACCGAGGCGAAGAAGATCGCGGCGATGGCGGAGACCCACCACATCAAGCTCGCCACCCACAACCCGCTCGGCCCGGTCACCGCCGCTTCCTCGCTCCAACTCAACCTTGCCTGCCCCAATGTGGCGATCCAGGAGCACCAGACCGACCCCGATCCGGCCATCGCCGCCCTCTTCACCGCGCGGCCGACGATCCTGCCGGGGCGGGTGGAGCTGAGCGAACTGCCCGGCATCGGCGTCGACATCGACCGGGAGGCGGCGCGCCGGTACCAGGCCGCGGCGGCCGAGCGCCCGCACTTGCGCACGGCGGACGGGGCGTTCACCAACTGGTAGCCGGGCAGGGCCGGTCGGCCGCGCGGGCCGACGCTCCTGCGGAATCGAAAGCCGCGTACAACCCTTGTGTCCCATCCGGTGCCGCACATGCCGCCGGACAAGGAGCGGGTCCCTTCCGGTTACTGGCTGGGAAGCCGCACACCATGACAACGGGACATCCGCATCACCGTCCCGGCGGGCCCACAGCCCGCGTCTGCACACTGAGCACGATCTCCGACTTCAGAAAGTGAGGCGAGTTCCGTCGTGTTGTTCACAGGAGCCGCGAGGCCGGTCGAACTGGGCCTTGTCGGCCTAACGTTCATGGGCGTGCTGGTAGGCGCGTCGGCGACGCCGGCCGGCAGCCAGGAACGCCAGAAGCTGCAGGTGACGGCCGTGTCGTCGCGGCCCGGCACGGTGTCGGGAGACGACGCCCTGATACGTGTCGAGGTGCCCGCCTCCATAGCCGCCGACAAAGTCCGGGTCGAGGTAGAGGGCCGGGACGTGACCTCGAGCTTCCGGCCGTCCGGCGAAAATGCGCTGATGGGCGTGGTGAAGGAGCTGTCCAAGGGCGACAACAGGCTCACGGCCAGGGCTCAGGGCGCGGACGCCGGACAACTGATCCTGAAGAACCACCCCATCACGGGGCCGGTGTTCTCCGGGCCGCACGAGCAGCCGTTCGTCTGTGACACCGCCGAGTTCAAGACGGTCACCGGCGGCACCCTCGGGCAGCCGATCGACAAGGACTGCTCGGTCAAGACCCGTGTCGATTACATGTATCGCACCACGGCCGGCAAGTTCGTTCCGTTGCCCGACGAGAACGTCCTTCCCGCCGACCTGGCGACCGCCACGACGAGCGCGGGCAAGAAGGTGCCGTACATCGTCCGCGTCGAGACCGGCACCATCAACCGCGGCATCTACGAGACGGCCGTGCTGCACGACCCGAAGTCCGGCACCCCCGACCCGCTGCAGCGTGGGCCGGGCTGGAACGGGCGCCTCGTGTACGGCTTCGGCGGGGGCTGTAACGGCGGCTGGTACGTCCAGGGCCGCAACACCGTCGGCATCATGAACGACACGTATCTGAGCAAGGGCTACGGCGTCGCATCGTCCACGCTGAACGTCTTCGGCAACAACTGCAACGACCTGCTGGCCGCCGAGACCATGAGCATGGTCAAGGAACGCTTCGTGGAGACGTACGGCGACCCGGCCTTCACCATCGGAAACGGCTGCTCCGGCGGCTCGTACCAGACCCACCAGATCGCCGACAACTACCCGGGTCTGCTGGACGGCATCCTCTCCGGCTGCAGCTTCCCCGATGTCGGCTTCGGGACGATTCAGACGCTCAGCGACGCCCAGCTCCTGAACCACTACTTCAAGGAAGTCGCGCCGGACGCTTTCACCAAGGACCAGCAGAAGGCGGTCTCCGGGTTCGGCAAGTGGCAGAGCATCGGCAGCCTGGCCAGGGCGGGCGGCCGTATCGACCCCACGGTGTTCTGCCCGCCCCAGCTGCCCGAGGGACAGCGCTACGACCCCGACACCAATCCGGACGGTGCCCGCTGTGACGTCTACAGCCACACCGTGAACGTCTACGGCGAGGTGCCGGAGACCGGGAAGGCGCGCAGGCCGCTCGACAACACCGGTATCCAGTACGGACTTGAGGCCCTGAACAACGGGACCATCGACATGGACCGGTTCATCGACCTGAACCGGCGCATCGGCGGCCTCGACGACGACGCCAAGCCCGCCGCGGAGCGCACCGTCGCCGATCTCAAGGCGGTACGGACGGCCTACCGCACGGGCCGCATGCTGAACGGCGGTGGCGGCCTCGCCGACGTTCCGATCATCGACTACCGCGACTACACGGACGACGCGTCGGCCGGCGACATGCACATGCGCTTCCACTCCTTCTCCACCCGGGCGCGCTTGGACAAGGCCAACGGCACCCACGCCAACCAGGTCATGCTCACCCGCGCCAACGGGCACGGATTCACTCTCGCCGGGATGCTGTCCGACATGGACCAGTGGCTCACCGGCATCAAGGGAGACTCCGGCAACGACGCCCCCATCGAGAAGATCGTCCGCCACCAGCCGCAGGGTCTCACGGACGCCTGCTGGACCCGTGGCATCGGTGCGAAGAAGATCGCGGAGCCCCAGGTCGAGGGCATCGACAACACCGAGTGCAACACCCTCTACCCGGTGTGGACATCGCCGCGGATGGTCGCCGGAGCCGATGTGGCCAACGACATCGTCAAGTGCCGCAAGCGTCCCGTGATCCGCTCCGACTACCGAGTGCCGGTGACCGACGGCCAGTTCAAGGATCTGAAGGCGATCTTCCGGGACGGTGTCTGCGACTGGTCCAAGCCCGGGGCGGGCCAGCAGGGCCTCGCCGGTACATGGCTCTCCTTCGACCGGAAGTGACAGGATCGCGGCAGGTGGGCCAAAACGGGGGCAGGTGCGACGTCCCGCTTTGGTGTCAGCGGGACGGGGTTTCTGGACGTTGGGCATGCGGAGCGTCCCGTTGAGTGGGTTCAGGCGTTGCACGTGGCTTTCGGCCCATGCGCCTTCGACCGGTACTCCATCGTGCCCAAGACCTTCAAGCGGATGCCGGCCGGTGGGATCGCCGTCATGGTCGTCACCGTGTTCTGCATCGTCGCCACCAGCAACCCCGCCATCGGCGTGATGGTCGGCTCGATCACGGCGTTGGTATCTTCGCCAAGCGCGTCGCCCACCTCACTCAGGTCACTTCGGACACGGGGCCCGACGGCGGTAGCGTGGTCTGCTCCGTGACCGGTGACCTGTTCTTCGCGTCCTCGAACGACCTGGTCACCTGGTTCAACTACGCCACCGATCCCGAGAGGGTGGTCATCGACCTGTTCGCGGCGCACATCTGGGATGCTCGTCCGTCCCCATCTGCATCACCCATGCGAGGCGCAATTCTTGATCACGCGTTGCGGGCGCAGCGGAATCCGGCATGGCCGCTGGAGCTGTCCGGGGTGTTGGCGGTTCGGGCGGCGACGCGGTAGCGGTTGCAGTAAGAGGCGTGGCACATGTGGGAGCCACCCCGGATGACCTTGGCGTCGCCGGTTGTGGGGCCTGTCGGGTCGGCGAGTCCGTGGGTGTGATGGTCGGTGGTCCACCAGTCCGCGCACCACTCCCACACATTGCCCACCATGTTGAACAGTCCGTGGCCGTTGGGCCGGTACGCGTCGACGGGTGCGGTGCTGTGGTAGCCGTCGGCGGCGGTGCTGTGAAGGGGGAAGCGGCCGCGCCAGATGTTGCAGCGGTACTCGTCGTCCGGGTCCAGTTCATCCCCCCAGTGGTAGCGGCGCTGTTCGAGGCCGCCGCGCGCCGCGTGTTCCCACTCGGCCTCGGTGGGCAGGCGCTTGCCCGCCCAGTGCGCATAGGCGGCGGCGTCGTTCCAGGACACGTGGACCACTGGGTGGTCGCCTCTGCCGTCGAGGGTGCTGCCGGGCCCTTCGGGCCGTGCCCAGGCAGTGCCGGGCACGGCGCACCACCAAGGGGTGTGCCCGGGGCTTGGCGCACCTCGGCGCAGGTGGTCGGGGAGGAAGCCGGCGAAGACGTACGACCAGCCGATCCGCTCGGCATCGGTGACATATCCGCTGTCCGCGGCGAAGGCGCGGAAGGCGTCGTTGGTGACGGCGTGGATGTCGATGAGGAAAGGGGCCAGGCGCACTTCCCGGACCGGGCCTTCGCCATCGGCGTGCAGGGTGTGGGTGTCCTGGCCGCCCATCAGGAACGGGCCTCCGGGGATGCGGGCCATGCCCTCGGCGCTGCCGCGTCGAGCCGGTGGCACAAGGGGTGTCGCCTGGGCAGCTCCGGCGCCCGGGGACATGCAACAGCTGGGAACGGGTCGGGGGGTGGGCATGGTTCTCACCTCGGCTGGTGTGCTGGTCAGGACAGGGCTGTCGCTCGCCGCTGATCCAGGTCCTGTTGCGCGCGTCGCACGTCGTTGGCGTACGGGCGGTACAGCAGGGTCAGGAAGGCGCCGTTGACGAGCATCAGGATGACCAGGCCCCACAAGAACACCTCCCGCAGGCCGACGATCTCGCCGAGATACCCGGCGCCCAGGCTGAAGATGGCCCAGGCTATGGCCTCGACGATCGAGCCGTAGACGGTGAAGGCGGCTCCGCGCAGCTCAGGCGGTGTCACCGCCATGACCATCGGGCGGTTGATACCGGGGTTGACGCCTTGAGCCACCCCCATGAGCGCGAAGAACAGGCCGAACAGACCGAGGGAACCGTAGTCGAACTGAGTGCCGAAGTAGGCCACGACGGCGAAGGCGATCTGTGCTGTCTGCAGTACGGCGGGCAGCCCGTGGCGGGGGCTGCGGAGGGAGGCCCAGTCGGCGGCAAGACCGCCGAGCACGGTACCGGCGAAGTAGCCGATGCCGAGGGGGAGCAGGACGATGGAGGCGGCCTGGGTCGTGAAGCCGTAGACGTCGACGAGGTAGACGACGGCGAAGGCGGTCAGCAGCAGGTGGCCGGAGAGAAGACGGGAGATCAGCAGGAGCAGAAAGGTGCGGATCTTCAGCAGCGCCGCGATCTGGCCCCGGGTGACGTTTGCGGTCGCCTTGCGGGCCGTGGGGTCGAGGTCGGCGAGCTGGGGTTCGGCGGCGCCGTGGCCGGGGTCGCGCAGCCAACGCCACACCACCAGGCTGAAGAGGACGTTGAAGACGCCGATCCCCCAGAGACCCCAGCGCCAGCCGTCCTCGAAGCCGGCCAGTTGTCCCTTGAGTGCGGCCAGGACGGAGCTGGTCAGAGCGACCGCTCCGTAAAGGAGGCCGATGGCCCGGCCGCGCGAAGGGGTGTCGAACAGGTCGCCGACGATCTCGGTGACGATGGGCTGGGCCGCGGCGTAACCGGCGGCGAGCACGGTGGTGAGGAAGAGGAGTTGGGTGAAGTTCTGTGCGAATCCCGCCGCCACGCCCCACACGCCCCACAGCCCGGTGGCGACGATGAGGACACCTTTGCGGGACCAGCGGTGCGCCACCCATACCCACAGCGGGGCGGTGATGACGCCGACGAGTTTACCGGCGGCGGCCAGCACACCCAGGGCGCCGAGCGACAGGCCCAGGGCTTGTCGGATGACGGGGAACAGGCCGACGATCAGGCCACTTTCGGCACTGTCGATGAGCATGGTGCCACCGAGGAGGGACAGCTGCCTCCAACGGCCCTGGACCACGGTCCTTTGGGCGGCCTCGTGGAGTCTGGCGGGATCGCGGGCAAGGTCGGCCATCGCGACACCTCTTTCTGCGCGGGAGCGGGTGAGGCGGGGGGCGTGTACCGGGGGCTCGACGGCACCGGTGCACGGCTCGTCGTGTCAGAGCGAGGCAAGCTCTTCGGCGACCTCGCGCAGGCTTGCGGAGGACAGGAGCCCGCCCGCGAGCGCGACCAGGTCTCGACGGCGTCGTCGACGATCGGCGTCCGCTGCTCGGGGTCGCTTGCCAGGTCGAAGAGGAGCGTGCCGTGCTGGTAGGGATTGAAGAAGGTCCGGCCCCGGGTGCGCAGGGTCGGCACGCCCTTGGTGAAGGTGAAGGGCTCCGCCAGGGTGGCGTCCGCCACCTCCGAGGGTTAGAAGCGCCCGCGCATATGGGTCGGCATCAGCGTGTGCTCCTCCAGGGGCGCGTTCTGCGGGGTGGCGGGGGCACGCATGTAGACGTGCCGGCCGTCGGTGATGTTGACGTGGCCGCCGTGGATGCCGAACAGCCCGGCCTCGCGGACGGCGGTCTCGTCGGCGACCGGCAGCGGCGCGCCCTGCATGTCGGCCGGTACATCGACATCGAAGTAGTCCAGGAGCGTCGGCGCCAGATCGATCGTCTGGACCAGTGCCTGCCGGTGCTCGCCCGCCACCTGCGCCCGGGGATCCCACACGAACAGCGGCAGCCGGACCAACTCGTTGTACCAGGGCTGGACGCTCTTGCCCCACCAGCCCTTCTCGCCGAGCAACAGGCCGTGATCGGTGTTGACGATCAGCAGCGTGTCGTCCCACAGGCCGAGCTCGTCCATGGCGTCCAGGACGCGCCCGAGGGAGCGGTCGCACATCGACAGCAGCGCCGCGTACTCGTAGCGGGCGTGCTCGACCTGGTCGTCGGTCTGTGTCACGCGGGCGTAGTCGGGCCAGTCGAAGTGGGGGCCGCTGTAGTCGTGCGGGTAGAGGCCCTTGTACTGCTGGTGGCTGAAGAACGGCTCGTGCGGGTCGAACGTCTCGATCTGCACGAACCAGCGGTCCTCCGCCCGGTTGGTATGAAGGAACTCCAGTCCGGCGTCGAACGTCAGGCTCTGCGGGTGGTGGTCCTCGGTCGGCATGTACGCGCGATTCACCCAGTCCTGTCGGAAGCCCTCCGAGCGAAGCCGCTTCAGGTTCTCCGGGATCGGAGGGTCCGCCACATGGCCCTTCCACGGATCGCCTTCCTGGCCACGAAAGAACTCCCAGGTGTTGTAGCGGCCGTGGTAGGTGGCTCCGCCGTCCTCCCAGTAGTGCGGGTGGTCACTGACCAGGTGCGTGTACACACCGTTCTGCTTGAGCAGTTCGGGCATGGAGTCATCGAACGGCTCCAGCGGACCCCAGCTGCGGTGCAGGAAGTTGTAGCGGCCGGTGTGGATCTCGCGGCGGGCAGGCATGCACGGCATCGATCCCGCATAGGCGTTGTCGAAGGCCACCGTGCGCTCGGCGAGCCGGGCGAAGTTGGGGGCGTGCGTCCAGTCACCTCCGTACGGCGGCAGCATGTGCCGGTTGAGGCTGTCGAACATCACCATGATCGCCTTCATGACGAGGGCGGCTCCTCTCGTGCGGGTGCGGGGAAACGTGCTTTGGGCTGACGGGAGGCGGCGGTGTCAGGTCCGCCGCCTCCCGGGACTGGGGCGGACTGTCGGCGGTCGGCGCTTGCCCCGCCGGGCATCTCAGGCCGCGGCAGGCAGGATGCGGCTGCGTCCGACGGCACCGAGCCAGGCGGCGGAGGGCTCGGGGGTGCGGGTGAAGGTCCTGTGGTCGACGGCGATGAGGCCGAACGTCGGCTCGTAGCGGCCCCATTCGTCCGAACCGGTGGCGGCCCAGCCGCCACGCTCCATGAACCAGCGGGGGGCGGCGAAGTGATGCAGCGTCACCATGGGTCGCAGGCCGCGCTCGATGGCACCTTCGACCATGCGCCGGTAGTGGGCGACCGCGGCACGGGAGTACTCACCCGGTGCCGGTTCGATACGTGCCCACTCGATGCTGAACCGGTAGTCGGTGAAGCCGAGTGCGGCGAGGAGATCCATGTCCTCGGGCCAGCGGTGGTAGCTGTCGCAGGCGTCACCGCTGGATTCCTTGATGAAGTCGATGCCGCTGTGCTCGAAGGCCCACCAGTCGCTGTTGGTGTTGCCGCCCTCGGTCTGGTGCGCGGAAGTGGAGGCCCCCCACAGGAAGCTGTCGGGCAGGCGTCGATCGGTACTCGTGATCAGGTGCTTTCCTGGGGACGGGTAAGGGCGCGATGGGCGAGGTCAACGGGGCTGAGGGAGAGTTCCGTCGGCGGCGGCGACCAGCGCGGAGATGTGCTCGTGCGTGACGCCGGCGAGGAACGACGGCACTCGGGCCAGCGGCAACGAGGCGGCCATGGCGGAGATCTCGGAGGCGTCCAAGGACACGGGCACAGGGGAGTCGTCCAGGTCGGCTGCCATGGCCGCGGTGAGCAGCGGGCCTCCGACCGGGTCGGCCAGCCACTCGCCGATCGTCGACTCGGCGGTGAGCCGGCGCGGGCGTGCCGTGCCGTCGCAGCGCACGCGGGCCCGGAGGCGCACATCGCGGGAGGAGGCCCCGATCCGCAGCTCGAACTCACCCGGATCGACCGTCCATCCGCCGTCGCGCGGCGACCAGTAGGAGAAGGACCGCTCATGCAGACCGAGCGTTACGCGGGCACTCCCGCCCGGCTCCAGGAACACCTTCTCGAACGCCTTCAGCTCCTGGACGGGTCGGCGCAGCCGCGACACGGGCTGGTGCACGTAGAGCTGCGCGACCTCCGCTCCGGCTCGCGATCCGGTGTTGGTCACGGTGAAGGAGGCTGCGAAGCGGTTCGGGCCCGTCTCGGTCACGTCGAGATCGCTGTACGAGAAGGCGGTGAAGCTCAGGCCGTGGCCGAAGGGATAGGCGACCGCCCTGCCGAGAGTGTCGTAGGAGCGGTAGCCGACGAACAGGCCCTCGCCGTGGTGAACGTGGCCGTCGCCGCCGGGGAAGTGGAGATGGGAGGGAGAGTCCTCCAGGCGCAGCGGAACGGTCTCGGTGAGCCGTCCGGAGGGATTGGCGATGCCGAACAGCAGGTCGGCCAGGGCCGATCCACCGGCCTGGCCCAGCAGCCAGCCCTCAAGGACCGCAGCGGTCTTGTCCTGCCAGGGGTTCATCTGCACGGTGGCGCCGTTGGACAGTACGACAACGATGCTCGCGCCGACCTCTGCGACGGCGTTCAGCAGCGCGAGCTGGTCGGCGGGCAGGAAGATGTCGGTGCGGTCGAAGCCCTCGGACTCGGCCGACTCGGGCAGTCCCAGGAAGAGCAGCACCTGCGTGGCACCGCGCGCGGCTTCCACGGCCTGCTCGACGAGTTGCTCGTCGGGGACTCCGTCGAGCGTGAAGCCGGGGGGCGAAGCGGATCCGTGCCGGGTCGCTGACGGCCGCACGGATGGCTTCCAGCGCGTTGTCCACACGGCTGGGCACCAACATGAGAACTTCCGCCGCCCTGGAATGGGTGGCCTCCCGGGCCAGTTCGGGGGCCGACCAGCGCGCCAGTGGCACGCCGCCCTCGGCGGGCAACTGCCAGGCCGGCGCGGTCACCTGAGCCCGCTGCAGCGGCGTGAAGGCGCTCGGGCGTCCTGAGCGGCCCCGGTCTGCCACCCCGGCCAGCCGCTGCTCGGCGAACCGGCCCCGCCACATCCACACGCTGTCCAGGTCCACCCCGACCTGCCGGGCGATGCGCGCGTTGGCCCAGCCGCGTGCGGCCAGCAGCACGATCTGCGCGCGCACCCGCGCCCGGTACTCGCTTCGGTGGCCCCAGGACACCTTCTTCAGCCGCTTGTGTTCGGCAGCGGTCAGGAGATCGAGCGGGCAGCGGCAACGGGCATGGCAGACAGGCCGATCGCGAGAAGTGGATCAAGACAGCGGCAGGCTGCCGTATCCACGACGGCCACGGCGAACCGTCCATCCACCGGACACGACATCCAGATCGGGCAGGATGGCCGACATGCCCACACCGCTGAGTCCACCAAGACCTCACTGGCCCAGAGGCTGACCGGCCGTGCCCGCACCGCCTGGCCGCAGCCGGGCCCGACCGGAAAGTCTCAGCTGGTGGCGACCTTCGCGACCAGCTCACTGATCTGATTGACCGCGGCGGAAGGACCGGGGAAGAACCGATTCTTGGTCAGCGCGAATGAAATGCCGGTCGCCGTGTCGGCATACGCCGCACTGCCTCCCATGCCGGGCATGCCGAAAGCGCTCAGCGTCTCCTGCGGGTCGGCCCCGGGCCGGCCGAGGTTGTAGCCCAGCGCGCGCGGAATCGGGAAACCAACCATTTGGTCGACATCGGCCGTGGCCAGGGCCGTGACCGCACGCAGCCGCTCGTCCGAGACCAGCCGGACACCGTCCACCTCACCAAGCAGCGCGGCGTACATCTTGGCCGCCGCGCGGGCGGACATCGTGCCACCCGAGGGAATGTCCGAAGTGAGCACCACGGGGCTGTTGCCGTACTTGGCGCTGGGGGTCACGGCGGGCGGCGTGGCCTTGAGCATCGGCATGTCGGCGGGCACCGCTGCCATCATCGCGGCGGTACCGGGCGCCTCCTCGAGTCGGGCGAGCCGGCCGAGCTCGGACTCCGGGACGCCGAAGAACAGCTCGTCGGCGATGCCCAACGGAGCCGCCACCTCCTGCCTGAGTACCTGCGAGATCGGCTTGCCGGTGGCCCGGCGCACGATTTCGCCCATCACGAAGCCCCAGGTCATCGCGTGGTAGCCGGTCTTGGTCCCGGGCTCCCACCAGGGCTCGGAATCGGCGATCAGGCTACACATCCTGTCCCAATCAGCCAGGTCCTGCACTGTGAGGTCGGACGGCACTGCCGGGACGCCGATGGAGTGGGTCAGAGCGTGGCGGATGGTCGCCTTCTTCTTGCCGTGGGCACCGAACTCGGGCCAGAGCTCCACGATCGGCGTGTCATAGTCAAGGGCACCGCGGTCTGCGAGCACGTGCACCACCGTCGCAGTCACACCCTTGCCGGTGGAGGCGCTGTAGAACGGGATGTCCGAGGCGACCGGACGGCCGCTGTCCGGATCGGCGACACCCGCCACCGCGTCCACCACCAGCTCACCGTGCTGGTACACCGCGACCTGGATACCCAGCTCGGCGCCCGACTCCACCAGCTGGTCAATGGCCTGTTGCACAAGCTTCTGCATGATGTTCCCTCTCGATCTTTGGCTGCGGCGCTTGCCGGCACCGTTCACCCAGGAGTCGGTACCAACGGTGAGATCTCGACATCTGCACAGCACTACTCGGCGCTGCCCGACCACCAGGCTGGCCAAGCTCGGGATGATCTGGGACGAGAACCCGAACGAATGGGCGCATGCGCCCGCCCATTCGCGGCCCGCACCGGCCACCCGGCCATCTCCACCGCACGGCGGGGGCCCGGCGGCGTCAGCATCGGCCGGACGCTTCAATCCGGCCGCCGGCGGCCACTCTGCTGGCCCGGGATTCGAGGTACGTTCCTCCGCCCTCAAACTTGCGCCGTCGTTGGCCGGGGGGAGCTTCCCCGGGAGGGGACTGCGTCAACGCGTGCACCCGCGCGCACGCTCCTGGGGCAGCGAGATGAACTCCAGCAGGTCCTCTGTCAGGGGAAGGTTGGGTTCGGCGTCGATGCCCAGCCCCACGAACGTGGAGGAGCGGCCCATGGCGGCGGCCCGGAACCCGGGACAGTGGGTCAAGCTGCCGACGATGCCATCGGGCCACAGCGGTTCACCGCGCACGCCCGACAGAACGGGCGCCGGCGGCACGCCCAGTTCTCTCATGGCGCGGCGCGCACACATGTGGACGTTTGCGTATTCTTGCCGACGCTTCGACCGGGCGCTCGCGACAGCGGCGGCCTCCTGCGGGTACAGGGCGGTCAGCGCCGCGTCGTAGTCAACGAACGTGCTGCCCGTGCCGACGGGCGAAGGCAATAACTCGTCGATCACAACAACACCCCACGTTCAGGCCCTCGTTCCCGGACTTTTCTCCCACGCGCCGCGCTCACAGCGATCGGGCGAGCCTGAACCCGAGGTCGTCGATGGCGAGGGTCGGGTGGCTCTTGCGGCGGCACGACGCCCGGCACCCCCGGGGCTCGTCGAAGAAGCCGCCGCCGCGGAAGACGCGGTACGGGCCGTAGACCCGGGGGTCGTAGACGTCCCAGCACCACTCCCAGACATTGCCGATCATGTCGTGGAGGCCCCACGCGTTCGGCTCCCGCATCGCGATGTCGTGCAGCTTGCCCCCGGAGTTCCCGCGGTACCACGCGATCTCGTCCAGCTCTCCGTAGCGGACGTCCGAACTCCCGGCCCGGCAGGCGAACTCCCATTCCGCCTCGGACGGAAGGCGGTAGCCGTCGGCTGCCCAGTCGCAGACCACGTCCTCCGCGTCGCGGCTGTCGCCCATCGAGTAGCAGGGATCGAGCCCGGCCGCCTGCGAGAACAGGTTGCAGAACCGGACGGCGTCCTTCCATGAGACCTCGGTCATCGGCGTTCGAGGCCCCGCAGAGCTCTCCGGCGCCTCGCCCAGCACAGCGGCATACAGCTCGCGGGTGACCGGACTCGGCGCCAACTGGAAAACGGCAACCTCGGCCTTCCAGTCCGTCATCGTGCCCTCGTCCCGCAGCACGATCTCTCCGGCGGGCAGGTCGATCATGGGAGCCGCGGTCAACCGGCGCAGCGTTGATTCATGGCTCATCGCAGTCCTACTCCTACACATTCGGTTCGTGGGCTCAACGTGCGATTGCCGTCAAGGCACTCGCAGACGTCATTGCGGACTCTCGTCCTGTTCAGCCGGACGACGGGTGCGACCGGGCCGGCACTTTTCGCCGCGTTCTTCCTGGTCGGCCACGAACCACACCTGGTTGCCAGCACTCTTGCAGTCTGCCGCACCGGGCACACCCGGGTGGTGCCGAAGGATCTTTTTGGGCCGGGTCATCGCGCTGCGACCCGGCGCAGGTGTCAAGAGCCTGTCCCGCATTCGGTGGTGACCCAGGGCCGTGAGGGTCGCTGACACCTGTGTGAGCGACGCCAACCGTGTCCCACGCGTGGTCGGCGTCGCACCTTCCGCGAGCAGGTGCCCCGGGTCCTGGAGCGATCCCAGCGGCGCACCGCCCGGCCCGACCGGGCAAGTCGCGTCTGTGGTCGGTGAGTTGGGAGTCCGGGTCGGGACACGTCTGCTTGCGGTGGGCCTGTCTCGTCGTGTCGCGAGGCTGGGCGCCGCGACGGTTCTGCGACCTGCGCCGAGGCCGTCCGCCGCGGCGCAGGCCGCCGGTATCCGTGGCACAACCTGTGCGACCGCCCCGTGCGAGGTGACGGCGCACAGCAGCTGCTGGGCCGTCGTGCTGGACGCGCCTGTGAGAGCGACCACCACCAGTTCGCCCTCCGGTACGACGACTCCGCCCACCTCGATCGGCTCTGTCGTGAACCGCAGCGACGACGTATTGACCGGGCTCTCGTAGCGAAGAAACTCCTCGACCGCCCCGGGCAACAAGGAGCGGTCCGCGCGCAGCGCAGCGAGCTGGTCGCCGTCGGAGCGGCCCAAAACCGGGCCGAGTCCGGTCGACCGTGCCAGACCGGGTTCGAAACACCACGTGATCACCGACGCGCACGGCACCCCACTGGCCATTACGCTCACCAGCGGTAACTGCCACGATGTCACCCAGCTGCTGCCTCTCCTCGATGCGATACCGCATATCAAGGGCCGCACCGGCAGACCCCGCCACCGGCCGCGGCAACTGTTCGCCGACCGCGGCTACGACTACGACAAGTACCGCCGCCTGCTGTGGAAACGCGGGATCAAGCCCGTCATCGCAGGACGCAGCGTGCCACACGGCTCCGGCCTCGGCACCGTCCGCTGGGTGGTAGAGCACACGAACGCCTGGATCCACGGCTTCCGCCGCCTACGGATCCGGTGGGAGATCCGCGACGACATTCACGAAGCGTTCCTCGAACTGGCCTGCTGCGTGATCACCTACCGACGAGTCAAAGCTCTTTGTTAGCTCCTCTTGGTCAGACCGCGGCGCCGGATGCGCCGGCTGTTTCCGGCGATGCCGTGCTCCCGCATGACCCGCTCCACCCGCTTGCGGTTGACCAGCCGGCCTCGCCGGCGCGGTTCGGCGGTGACGCGCGGGACGCCGTAGTTCCGCCGGGACGCGAGGTGGATCACCGTGATCTCGTGGGCCAGGGCCTCATCCTCCCATTGCCGCGTTTCGCGGGCTTCCCGTCCGGCCACCCATGCGTAGGACGTGGAGCGGGCCGTTTTCATCACCTTGCACAGCAGCGTGACGGTGTAGTTCGCCTTCTCCGCGTGGATGAACCGGCATGCCGTGCTCACCGGTCGCTCTCCTTCACGAAGAAGGCTGTCGCCTTTTTTCAGGATCTCGATTGTCTTCGCCTGTTCGGCGGTCAGCTTCCGCAGCCGTTTCAGTTCCTCGTCCCGGTCGTCGGTGGCCCGCGCGGGACCGGGTGCCGGTCCGGTGTCCTGGGCGGCGCGGGCCTTCTTCACCCGCCCCCGCAAGGACTCCGAGCTGACCCCGAGCTCCCGGGCGACCTCGGTCACCGTCCGGCCCGACGACCGCACGAGTTCGACCGCGTGCCGCTTGTACTCCTCCGAGTACCGCTTCGTGTACTTACTTCCCACCTGGCACTGCTTCCTCTGGGCTCTCACGTCCCAGTCTCCAGGTGTCCACGATCAAGGGGAAGCTTTCACCTGCACCGGCGTGCTCGATGTCAGCCGGGCCGCTGCTGAGGCCCGCGCGAAGCTGCTGCTCGAACACCGCGAGCGTCTCGGGACCCGCAGGGGCACTCGCGCCCTGGGGCCTTTCAGGCAGAGCGTGTTGATCCTGCGCTGGTTCCTGGACGGTACACGGTTGGCTCAACTCGCCCGCGACAACCGGATCTCCGTCCCGACGGTCTACCGATACCTCCACGAAGGGCTGACCGTGCTCGCCGACCATGCCCCAGACCTGTCCACCGCACTGGAGCGCGCGGCCGCGGCCGGCTTTACACACCTCAACCTCGACGGCACCGTCATCCGTACCGATCGCGTTGCCGTCCCCGGCCCGAACAAGGCCGACCTGTGGTGGTCGGGCAAGCACAAGCACCACGGCGGCAACGTCCAGGTCATTTCCGCACCCGACGGCTGACCGCTCTGGGTCTCGCCGGTCCGGCCCGGCCGCGAGCACGACACCACCTGCGCCCGTACCCACAGCGTGATCGCCACCCTGAACCGGCTTGCCGACACCCTCGACATCCCCACCCCGACCGACCTCGGCTACCAGGACGCCGGAGCCGGCCTCCGCCACCCAGTTAAAAAGACCCAAGGGCAGCGAACTCACCGACGAGGCCAAGGCGTTCAACTCCGTGATCCGAGGCGTCCACGGCGTGGCCGAACGCGCCAACGCCCTGCTCAAGGTGACCTTCAAAGCTCTACGCAGGGTCAGCCTCGACCCCAAGGCGATCACCCGGATCACCCGCGCCGCCCTCGTCCTGCTCCAGATGGAACACGGCCGCGCCAGCTGAACGAAGATCACGAACCGTCACGAGACGTTACCGAGAATGGCTCAGTTTCATCGAAACTTTCCGTGTACCGCTTCGTGAAGCGCCCGAAAAGCCTCCGCAGGGCGATACCTGCGATTCCGAGCGGAACCATTGCTGCTGAGATGAGCAGCAAAAGCAAATCGATAGTGTTCCTGGTGAGGGTATTCCAGTAGCCGAGGTCCGAGGGAAGGGCGACTGTGCCGGTATCGTTCGGGTCGTACACGACTACCATGGTGTAGCCGTCCCTCACCTGATGTGTCTTAAATTGCAGCGGCGATTCAACGGAACGCCCGCCGGGCGGGGAAAAGCGCACCCAGCAGGTGACAGACAGCTCGCCACCATTTTCGTCATGGAGGGCTTGCTGGCATCTCGTGACATTCGCGTTGGTCTGAACCCCGTGGCTCTTCAAGGTAGATATCACCTTGCTGTGGTTCGGTATGATGAATATCGCGATCGTGACGGAACCGCACAGCCCCACAATGATCATGGCGATTGATGTGATCGTTAGGTATCTGAGCAGATTGCGTGGACGTGCGGGCTTCGTACTCATCGGCTCCCTGACGTAATTGAATCAGTCGATACTGCTCTACCCCGTCCATCCGGGGATCGATCGTCTCAGCTCACTCCGGGATGTCGGTCGTGGAGTGGAACCGTGAGCTCATCACCGTCCCGAGCGATCCGAAGGCCCAACCGCCCACCATTCACCCCACGCGCAGCTTCGCGCTCCTTCAGGCTGCCGAGTACGACGCGGTGGTATCGGTCACGCGGGTCGGCCCTGCCTACTTGTTCTCGGTGTCGGCGCCGCGAGGCGCCCGTGCAGACGCCGCAGCGGACCAAGCAGCCCACGATGTGCTGGTGGCCCTGTACCCGGCCAAGCGCGCAAGCGTGGACCGACGGCTGAGCAGCCAGTTGTCCGCGATTCCCAGCGGCCCCGGCAAGCAGGCGGGCATTCGCGTGGGAGCCGAGGTCGCCCGCCGGCTGATCAGCCTGCGATCCCATGATGGGTCCTCGACCAAGCCGCCGCCGTTCAGTCCCCGCAACGTGGCCGGCGGCTACCGGCCCACACCGCCCGACTTCCCCACACCGCCCCGCTCAGCACCATCGACAGCGAGAAACGCTGGGCCGACGCCCGGCGCCTCCTCAACGACGACACGCTGCCGCCCCCTGACCGCGTCGCCGGACTACTGCTGATCCTCTACGCACGAAAGATTGCCACCATCAGCCAGCTCACCGTCGACGACGTCCACATCGACGACGACACCGCCTCCATCACGTTCGGCACCTCACCGGTCGTCCTCCCCGCGCCGCTGGCCAGCCTGGTCCGCGAGCTCCTCGCGACCCGCCGAGGCAAGGCCAAGATCGGCACCCCGGACGACGTCCCCTGGCTGTTCCCGGGAGGGCACCCCGGGCGCCCTCTCACCGACAGCCAGATCGCCAAGCGCCTCCACAAGATCGGAATCCGGCCCAAACAGGATCGATCCAGCGCGCTGTTCACTTTCGCGACCGAACTCCCCGCCGCGATCCTCGCCCGGATGCTCGGGGCCCACATCAAAGTCGCCGTCCAATGGCAGCAGGCATCAGCTGGGGACTGGGCTGCCTACGCCGCAGACGTCAGCCTCCGATCAAGCGCCGCATCAGCACCCAGCACCCCAACCGCGCCTCGATAGCAAGGAAGCAGCATGAACAGCGACAACACCTGGGTGACCTCGGCCGGCGGACCCTTGATCCTCATTCCCCAGTCCGTCTGCCACCACTGGACACGATGGAACTCAGGCCCGGCGCCTGGCACATGGAGGCGGCCCGGGTCCGCTCCGCCGCGTCCTTCTTCTTCGGCGACCCGGATTTCCCGCCCGGGACCGCCACGCTGGACTGCGCCCTGGTGATGTGCGACGTGCAGGCCGGCCGGCACCCCTGCCCGGGCACGGCCGCCTCCGCCCGAACCCGCGCGACGAGCCGTGCCCGGAGCGCCTGACGGAGCCGAACCTCCGCTGACCCTATAGTCGTTGGGTGTCGGGGGACCCGGGAGCACAAGAGGGGTACGCATGGCGGAGGTTCGCGCGGAACTGGTCCGCCCGTTGGCCGAGGTGCTGAGGGCGCACGCTGCACGCACGGGCGAGAGGACCGCCTTCCGGGACGGGCAACGGGAGGTGACCTGGGCACAGTTGGAACGCCGGACGGCCCGTGTCGCGGGGCATCTGGCACGGCTGGGCGTACGCCGCGGGGACCGGGTGCTGCTCTGCCTGCCCAGCCGGGTGGAAATGGTGGAGAGCTGCCTGGCGGCCCTGCGGGCCGGCGCCGTCGGAGTGCCACTGGACCCGGGAGCGGCCGACGACGAACTGGCCCACGTCCTCGGCGACAGCGGCGCGGTGGCGACCGTGGCCGAGGCGCCGCTCCTCGAACGGCTGACGCGGGTGGCGGCCGGGCGCCGCCCGCTGCGGGTGAGCGTGGTCGTGGGCACGGTGGCACCGTCGCCCGGGCCGCCCGCGGACGTGGTGCCGTACGAGGAACTCGCCGGGACCGACGCGCCAGGACCGCCGCGCGACGACCTCGGCCTGGACGAGCCGGCGTGGATCCTCTACACCTCCGGCACCACCGGCACGCGCAAGGGCGCGGTGACGAGCCAGCGGGCGGCGCTGTGGTCGACCGCCGCCGCCTACGCACCGCTCCTCGGCATGTCCGAGCGGGACCGGCTGCTGTGGCCGCTGCCGGTGCACCACGCCTACGCGCATTCGCTGTGCGTCGTCGCGGTGGTCGCCACCGGCGCGAGCGCCTGCCTCCTGGACCGGGGTGTGGACGTCGTGGAGGCTCTGCGGCGACAGCCGCCCGACGAGCCCTTCACGATGCTGGCCGGGGTCCCGGCCACCTACCACCTGCTGGTGAGCGCACTGCGCCGGACCCGGCCGGTCCCCGGCGGGTTGCGGGTGTGCGTCACCGCCGGAGCACCCTGCCCCGCGGAACTGCGCGCCTCGATGGAGGAGTTGCTCGGCGCACCGCTGCTGGACGGCTACGGCGCCACCGAGACCAGCGGCAAGATCGCGCTCGCCCGGCCCGGCACGCCGGGCCCGGACCGCGTGCCGCAGCCGCTGCCCGGCGTCGACGTCCGGATCGCCCACCCGGTCTCCGCGGACACCGTCTCGGACGGCGACGAGGGCGAGATCTGGGTGCGAGGCCCCGGTCTGATGAGCGGCTACCACAACCGCCCCGACAGCACGGCGCAGGTCCTGCGGGACGGCTGGTACCGCACCGGCGACCTCGGCCACCGCACACCGGGCGGTGGGCTGCGGGTCACCGGTCGCGTGGGCGACCTGATCATCCGCGGCGGCCAGAACGTCAACCCGGTGGAAGTGGAGCAGGTGCTGCTGTCCTGCCCCGGAGTCGCGGACGCGGCGGTCGTCGGCCGCTCCCACGACGTGCTGGGAGAGGTCCCGGTGGCGTTCGTCGTCCCCGGCCCGCAGGGCACCGACCTCGCCGGACTGCGGGCCGCGTGCCGCAAGCGGCTGTCCGCGTTCAAGGTGCCGGACGAGATCCGGCCGAGCGCTTCCCTGCCCCGCACCTCCTCCGGCAAGATCCGACGGACCGTCCTCGCCGCCCGGCTGGCCGAGGCCCTCGCACACGACGGCGCGAACACCCGCGCCGGGCTGCGCGCCAGGTTGCTCGCACTGCCCGCCCGGGAGCGGCGCCGCACCGTGCTGCGCCTCGTCCTCGACGCCACGGCCGAGGCGGACGAGGCGCGGGGGACCCAACCCGACCCCGAACAGACCTTCGCCGACCTGGGACTCGGCTCCCTCCAGGGTGTGCTGCTGCGCGACCGGCTCGGGACGGCCACCGGCCTCGACCTGCCCTCGACCCTGGTCTTCGACCGTCCGACACCGGACGCGGTGGCCGGCTTCCTGCACGACGCGCTGCTCGGCGCACCGCCCCCGGCGGCCCGCCCGGCCGGGCCCGGCACCCGCGGTGACGCCCCGCCGCCCGACGAGCCGGTGGCCGTCGTCGCGATGGCCTGCCGCTTCCCGGGACCCGTGGACGACGTCCGCACCCCGGAGGAGCTGTGGCGGCTGCTCGCCGACGGAGCGGACGCCACCTCCGGGTTCCCCGTCGACCGGGGCTGGGACCTGGCCGCCCTCTACGACCCCGACCCCGACCGACCGGGCACCTCGGTCACCCGGCGCGGCGGGTTCCTGCGCCGGGCCGCCGACTTCGACGCGGCCTTCTTCGGCATGTCCCCCCGGGAGGCGCTGGCCACCGACCCCCAGCAGCGGCTGCTGCTGGAGACCGCCTGGGAGGTCGTGGAACGGGCGGGCCTCGCCCCCACCGCCCTGCGCGGCAGCGACACCGGTGTCTTCGTCGGAGTGATGCACGGCGACTACGGCGGCCGTCTGCTGCACCGAGGGGGCCACGCGTACGAGGCCCACCTCGCGCTCGGATCCGCCGGCAGCGTGGCCTCCGGGCGCATCGCCTACACCCTTGGCCTGGAGGGGCCCGCGGTGACCGTGGACACGGCCTGCTCCTCGTCGCTGGTGGCCATGGACTGGGCGGCGCGGGCGCTGCGCTCGGGACAGTGCTCCCTCGCCGTGGCCGGCGGCGCCACCGTCATGGCCAGCCCGGTGCCGTTCGTCGCGTTCAGCAGGCTGCGCGCACTCTCCCCGGACGGCCGCTGCAAGCCGTTCTCCGCCGCGGCCGACGGAACCGCCTGGGGCGAGGGCGTCGGACTGGTCCTGCTGGAACGGCTCGCTGACGCACGGCGCAACAACCATCCGGTGCTCGCCGTGCTCCGCGGCTCCGCCGTCAACGCAGACGGCGCGTCCAACGGCCTGACCGCGCCCAGCGGACCCGCCCAGGAGCGGCTGATCGGCGACGCCCTGGCCGCCGCCGGGCTCACCCCGGCCGAGATCGATGCCGTGGAGGCGCACGGTACCGGCACCCCGCTCGGCGACCCCGTCGAGGCCCGTGCGCTCCTCGCCGCCTACGGGCACGACCGCCCGGCCGACCGGCCCCTGTGGCTCGGATCCCTCAAGTCCAACCTCGGACACACCCAGGCCGCGGCCGGTGTCGCCGGGGTCATCAAGACCGTGCTGGCGATGCGGCACGGCGTGCTGCCGCGCACGCTGCACCTCGACGAGCCGTCCCCCGGGGTCGACTGGTCCTCCGGCGCCGTACGGCCACTGACCCGGGAGCAGCCGTGGCGGCCCGCCCCCGGGCAGCCCCGCCGCGCCGCGGTGTCGGCCTTCGGCATCGGCGGCACCAACGCTCATGTGATCCTGGAGGAGGCCGTCGTGGAGCGGGACGCGGGGGAGCCCGGCGGTACCCCGGCCGCTCCGCACCCGCCGCTCCTGCTGTCCGGCGCCGACGCGGGCGCTCTGCGGGCCCAGGCACGGCGTACGGCCGCGTTCCTCCGGGAGCGGCCCGAACAGCCCCTCGGGGACGTGGTGTTCTCCGCCGCCACCGCACGGGCCGCGCTCCGGTACCGGGCGGCGGTACCTGCGGACGACCGCGCCGGCCTGCTGAGCGGACTGGACGGGCTCGCCGCCGGGACGACGGCGCCCGAACCGGTTCGTACGGGCCCACGGCTGGCCCTGCTCTTCACCGGCCAGGGTGCCGCACGGCCGGGCCTCGGCAGGGAACTGCACGCCGCCTACCCGGTCTTCGCCGACGCCTTCGACGCGCTGTGCGGCCGGTTCGACGCCGTCGGCGTGGGGGACCGGCCGCTGCGCGAGAGCCTGTGGCCCGAGCCGGGCAAGGCCGCCGACGCCCTCGACCGGACCGATGTCGTCCAGGCCGGCCTGTTCGCGTTCGAGGTCGCCCTGTTCAGGCTGCTCGCCTCCTGGGGAGTGCGGCCCGACGTCCTGGCCGGACACTCCGTCGGGGAGCTGGCCGCGGCGCACACCGCCGGGATCCTCACCGAGGACGACGCCGTCGGTCTGGTCGCCGCCCGGGGCCGGCTGATGCAGCGCCTTCCGGCCGGCGGCGCCATGGTCGTCCTGGATGCCACCGAGGAGGAGGCGACGGCGGAACTCGCGAGGACCCCGGCCGCGGCCGGGCCGGTGGCGGTCGCGGCGGTGAACGGCCCCCGGTCGGTCGTCGTCTCCGGGGCGGAGCCGGCGGTGGCGGCGGTGGCGGCACGCTTCGAGGCCCGCGGGCGCCGCACCGAACGCCTGCGGACCAGTCACGCCTTCCACTCTCCGCTGGTCGAACCGGCGCTGGCGGAGTTCGCCCGGGCCATGTCGCGCGCCGCCTTCCACGAGCCCCGCATCCCGGTCGTCTCGGCCCTCACGGGGCGCCCGGCCACCGGGGACGACCTGCGCTCACCGGCCTACTGGGTCCGCCACGCCCGTGAGACGGTGCGCTTCGCCGACGCCGTGCGCCACCTCGCGGACGAAGCGGGGGTGACCGCCTTCGCCGAGGCCGGTCCCGGCGCCCACCTCACCTCGGCCGCGCTGAGCACCGTCGGGGAGCCCGGGGACCGCGTGTTCACCGCGACGACCAGGCCCGGCCACCCGGAGCCCGGCACGCTCCTGGCGGCACTCGCCCGGCTGCATGTGCACGGCCTCCCGGTCGACTGGGAGGCGGTCCGTCAGGGGCACCCGGGCCCGCCCGCCCGGCGGATAGGCCTGCCCACCTACCCCTTCCAACGCGAGCGCCACTGGCTGGCCGAGCCCTCCGCCACCGCGGCAGGCCCCGCGGACACGACCGCGCACGCCACCGGCCACCCGGTGGTGACCGCGACGACGAGCCTCCCGGACACGGACCGCCTGCTGAGCACCGGCCACCTGTCGGAGGCCGGGCAGCCCTGGCTGCGCGACCACGTCGTGCACGGCCGGGTGCTGGTGCCCGCCACCGTCCTCGCCGACCTGGCGCTCCACACCGGCGCGGCCTGCGGCCTGACGGAACTGGAGGAGCTGACGCTGCTGCTCCCGCTGCACCTGTCCGGCTCCGACGAGCGCGTCGAGGTGCAGGTGATGCTCGGCGCGCCGGACCCGTCCGGCTGCAGGACCGTCGACCTGCACGCGCGCCCCGGGGACGGCGGCCCCCTCGGGGCGTGGACCCACCACGCCACCGGCCGTCTGGGACCGCCGGCCGGCGGTCCCGGCCCGGCGCACGGCGACGAGGAGTCCTGGCCGCCCCCGGACGCGGTGCCCGTCGACCTGACCGGAGCCTACGAGCGCGTGGCAGAGGCGGGTCACGCGTACGGCCCGGCGTTCCGCTGCGTGCGGGCGATGTGGCGGCAGGGCGACGACCTGCTGGCCGACGTACGGCTTCCCGACGAGGCCGTGGCCGAGGCGCAGCGCTACGGCCTCCATCCCGCGCTGTTCGACGCCGCCCTGCACGCGTCGCTGCTGCTCCCTGCGGATCCGGGACAGCCCGGCGGGACCGGCCGGCTGCCGTTCGCCTGGCGGGGCGTCAGCCGCCACGCTGCGGGCGTCACCGCCCTGCGGGTCCGGCTCCGCCCCACCGGGGACCACACCGTCGCGGCGGACCTCACCGATCCGGCCGGGCGGCCGGTGCTGCGGGTGGCGGAACTGACCACCCGCGCGGTACCCGCCCCCGACGGCACCGGCGGGATGCCGCGGCCCGAGCCGCTGTACCGGCCGCACTGGACGCCCGCCGACCCGGCCCGCTCGGCCTCGCCCGCCTGGGAGGTGGGCACGCCGGATGACCTCGGCCTGGCCGCGGCGTTGTCCGGCGCCGGGCTGCCCACGTCGGCCGCGGACACGGCCCCGGGCGGCGGCGCGTCCGTCCCCGGGCCACCGGAGCCCGGGGTGCCCTCTGCGGCGGCCGCCCCCGCCCTCGTCGTCTCCCTGGCCCCGACCGGCCCGTCCACCGGCCCGGTGGCCGGCACGCACGGCCTGGTCACGCGGGCCCTGGAGCTGCTGCGCGGTCGGCTGCCCGCCCTGGCCCCGGGAACGCGCCTGGTCCTGGTGACCCGGGGTGCCACCGGCGCGGACCCCGACCTGGCCGCCTCCGCGGTCTGGGGGCTGGCGCGCAGCGCCCAGTCCGAGTACCCCGGCCTCCTCACCCTCGTCGACGTCGACGGCCACCCGGAGTCGGTGCACCGGCTGCCGGCCGTCCTGGCGACGGGCGAACCGCAGCTCGCTGTGCACGCGGGCAGGGCGCACGTGCCCCGGCTGACCCGGCCGGCGGCCGCCGAGCCCGCCCGGGCAGCCGGGTTCGAGGCGGACGGCACGGTGCTGGTCACCGGCGGGACGGGGGCGCTCGGCGCCCTGCTGGCCGGTCATCTGGTGGAGCGTCACGGGGTACGTCGGCTGCTGCTCACCAGCCGTAGCGGCCCGGACGCGCCCGGCGCGCGGCGGCTGAGGGAGCGGATCGAGCGGGCCGGCGGCCGGGTCGACGTGGTCGCCTGCGACGCCGCCGACCGCTCCGCGCTGGCCGGGGTGATCGCCGCGTGCTCTGCCGACCTGACCGCCGTGGTGCACGCGGCGGGGGTCCTCGACGACGGTGTGCTGGAGGGCCAGACACCCGGGCGTGTCGCGGCCGTTCTGCGGCCGAAGGCGGACGCGGCCTGGCATCTGCACGAGCTGACGGAGGATCTGCCCCTGTCGCGGTTCGTGCTCTTCTCCTCTGCGGCGGGCCTGCTCGGAAACCCCGGCCAGGCCGGCTACGCCGCCGCGAACGCCTTCCTCGACGCCCTCGCGCTACACCGGACGGCCCGGGGACTGCCCGCGCTCTCGCTGGTGTGGGGACCGTGGGCGGGAAGCGAGGGGATGGCCGCCCGCACCGGCCGGACGGGTGACGGCGTGGTCCGAGCCGTCACCGCGGCCGAGGGCCTGGCGCTGTTCGACGCCGCCCTGGCGGCGGGCGAGCCCGTCCTTGCGCCGCTGCCGCTGGACCCGGCGGCCTCCCGGGCCCGACGGCCCCTCCCGCCGCCCCTGCGGGACCTGTCCGGTCCGTCCGGCCCTCCGTCGTCCGCTTCCGGGGAACCCGGTGACGGCGGGGGACCCGCCTCCGGTACCGGCCGGGTGCCGGTCGAGACGCCGGGTGCGTGGCGCGAACGGCTGGCGCGGCTGCCCGTCGCCGACCATGCCCCCGCTCTGCTCGCACTGGTCCGCGAGGCGGTCGCCGACGTGCTCGGGCACACCGGCGCGGCCGCGGTCACGGCCGACCGCGCCCTCAGCGAACTCGGCCTCGACTCCCTGGCCGCCGTTCAGCTGCGCAACCGGCTGAGCCTGCTCACCGGTCTGGAGCTGCCCCCCACCCTCACCTTCGACCTGCCCACCTGCGAGCAGCTGACGGAGCATCTGCTCGCCGGGCTGCCCGAGGCGCCGCCCCACCGGGAGGCGGCCGCCGCCGGGCCGGCGCGTCCCGCGAAGGCCCGGTCCCCCCAGACCCTCGCCTCCCTCTACCGCCGCGTGTGCGCGACGGGCGACGTCGTCTCGGCGATGCACCTGCTCGTGACCGCCTCACTGGCGGTCCCCGGCTTCGGCCCCGAGGACACCGCCGCGCACGCCCTGGACCCGCTCCACCTGGCCAAGGGTGAGGCCGGCCGGCCGCCGCTGGTGTGCTTCCCCGGCTTCTCCCCGGCCCTCGGTAGGCCTTGGTACGCCACGCTCGCCCGCCACTTCGAGGAGGACCGGGACGTGCTGGAGATGCGGCACCCAGGGGTCACCTCGGGCGATGCGCCGCCGCGCGACTGGCGGACACTGGTGGACCTGCACACGGCCGCCCTGCGCGAGCGGCTGGGCGGGCGCCGCCCCGTCCTGCTGGGGTGGTCGATGGGCGGGTGCCCGGCCCACGCGGTCGCCGCGCGGCTTGCGGCCACCGGCACTCCGCCCGCCGGCCTGGTCCTCCTCGACACCTACCACGTGACCCCCGAACGGGAGGCCGAGCCGTGGCTGCTAGCCATGCCCGCCCGCGCGGCCCTGGCCATGGGAGAGGAGTTCGACACGGCGGTGGACGACATGGCCCTGGCCGCGTTCGGCTCCTACACCCGGATGCTCCGGGGGTGGCGCCCCGAACCCCCGGACGTGCCCGTCCTGCTGGTCCGCGCCGCCGACCGGCCGCCGGAGGCGGACACCCACGGCGGCACCCCCGCCGGGCGCGCGGGGCAGGCCTCCTGGCCCGGTCCGTACGACACCATGGAGGTCCCGGGCGATCACTGGACGATCGTGGAGGAACACGCCGTCACCACGGCCCGGGCGGTCCGCGCCTGGGCCGACGGGCTCGCAGGGCGCACCGGATGAGCCACGGCCACGCGACGCGGGCAGGCCGGACCCGCGCACCTGACCTGCGGATCCTTGACTGTCTCATCTGTGGTCGGCCACGTTCACGTCTGACGATCACGACCGAGGCTGCCTTGCCCTGCGGCAAGTCTCTGCCTCGCATGACCTCCTCGAAGATCATTCGGGTTGGGCCCGGCCGTCCTGACAGCACTGGCAAGTCGGTCCGACCGTTTAAGAGCGCCTGGCAGTAGGCGTGCACTGGTAGTCGGACTGGCTCCCCGGATGCGGAGCAGGCACGAGCCGGGGCGATCATGGAGTTTTCTACGCTCAGTGATCACCGGAGGGCTCCTGCCTGTCCTGCCACCATGCCTGCTCGAACCCTTGTGGAACCAATGCGCAGCCCTGCTGCCCGAGCACGTGGATACCTACTCCCTGGGCTGCCACAACTCGGGGTGCGGTCTGTGGGAGCACTGGCGACTGCGAGCTCGGCGCTCACTGGGGCCTTTCCGTCGCCACGGCCGGTGGTGATGCACTCGATCAGCAGAGCTTGGGCGGCGTTTCCGTGTCTGGCACCGTGCTTGCGGGCAACGCTGACCGATGAAAATAAGAGGTCGCGCAGATAGGCGCGGTGGGGAGCCCAGCGCTAGGCAGACACAGATCCTGGGCGATCACATAGTTGTCATGCTCTGTGATTTCCCGGGTTCTACCGCGAAACGGAGTGGCTGCACGCCTGGCCGGCAAGCTGTAAAGGTTCCGGGGCTTTCTCAGATTGCCGGAGCGTTCATCGAGGCGCGAGTCGCGGCGGAGATGAGAATGTCGCGGGGCACCCGCGCTGCAGCGGCAAGGGCGCGACCCACCGGGTAGGCGTGGGCGCCTGCTGGGAGATTTCCGCGGCGCCCGCTGAGTACCACGTCGATGGAGCCCGTGGTGCTGTGCGATTCCGTGGTTCGGTCCAATCGCCGAAGTGCTTGGCGGGCGACTGCCTCCGCGCTGTCGTACAGGGTGGTTCCGGTGGGCAGGCTCTGCAGAATCTCTGGTGCCACCAGGGGGTAGTGCGTGCATCCCAGCACCACGGAGTCGCAATTCTGGGGGGTCCGCTCGGCCGCGTCGGCGATCGCTTCTGCTGCTGCGGCCATGTCTCCGTGGTCGATAGCCTCGGCCAGACCGGGGCATGCGACACGCGCGACAGGCCGGCCGTTCGCGAAGTCCGCGATCAGGCGATCCTGGTAGTCACTCGCCGTGGTCCGGACGGTTGCCCACACGGCGATGCCTTGGCCGGCCGCTGCGGCCGACTTCACGGCGGGCACGGTTCCGATCACAGGCACACGGGGTTCAAAACTCTCACGCAGAGCGTCGATCGCGGTGACGGTGGCGGTGTTGCAGGGGACCACGATGGCCTCCGCACCTCGCTGGACGGCCAATTGGGCGGCACTGAACAGACGGTCCGTGACGAAGGAGGCAGTTCTCGATCCCCAGGGGGCGCCGTCGGGGTCCAGAAACAGAAGCAGATCGAGTTCCGGGGCGAGGTGCCGAAGCCATCCTGTGGTGGAGAGGAGGCCAAGCCCTGAGTCGATCAATGCCACCATCATGGAAGTCAAGCTACCAGCCGACCACTGGCGCAGATGGCGGTCCGTCACAGGCGGCGGTGGGGGCGGTCCTCCCAGCGGTGAGTGGTCCACGCTCGGCGCATCAGGCTACGCACGGTGTGAGGTCGAAGAAGACGTCGATGACGGTGGCCCGGCGCTCGTAGCAGCGGGCGAGGCGATGGAAGGCATTCTGCCAGGCGTGGGTGCGTTCGACGTGCCACCTCTGACTTGCCTGAACGGGTGCCTTCTCGCCCTTGTGCGCGATGCGGCCGTGCAGGCCGCGTTCGTGGAGCAGGGTGCGGGCGGTACCACCGCCGTGGGTGGCGCCGGAAGTACGTCCGGCGCCGTCATGAGAAGTCTTCAGCACCATGCCTTCCACAGTGGAGCCGTCGCAGCGATACGCAAGATGCATTCACCGGTCCATTGATACGCTGGACGTATGGATGAGCGACGACGAAGCCCCGCGGACCTGGAGTTGAAGCACCTGCGCTGCCTGGTCGCCATCATCGACACCGGCAGCTTCACCGACGCGGGCCTTGAGCTGGGCATTTCCCAGGCCGCCGTCTCCCGCAACCTGCACGCCCTGGAACAAATCCTCGGAGTGCGGCTGCTGCACCGCACCAGCCGCACGGTCGCGCCCACGTCCGCAGGCGTGCGGGTCCTCGCACGCGCACGCATCCTGCTCGCCGGTGCCGATGATCTCGTCGCGGAAGCGACCGCCGGCCACGCCCGGCTCCACATCGGCCATGCCTGGTCCGCCTTCGGTCGCC
This sequence comes from Streptomyces sp. NBC_01224, assembly GCF_036002945.1. Lineage (NCBI taxonomy): Bacteria > Bacillati > Actinomycetota > Actinomycetes > Kitasatosporales > Streptomycetaceae > Streptomyces > Streptomyces sp. NBC_01224. The sequence continues at coordinate 9,201,437 of NZ_CP108529.1, forward strand.
ACACCACCGAATTCCAGCGCCGCTGGCACGAGAGCCACCCCGAGGTCGAGCTCCGGCTCGTCCGCCACAACTCCCCCACCGGCGGGCTGGCCGAAGGAATGTGCGACCTGGCTGTCGTCCGCGCCCCACTTGACCTGAAGCCCTGGTCGCACGCCCTGGTGGGCCACGAACACCGCGTCGTCGCGCTCGCCTCCGACGACCCCTGGGCCCGCCGGCGCAGCATCCGCCTGGACGAGATCCCCACCCGCACCCTCGTCATCGACCGCCGCACCGGCACCACCGCTCTGGACCTGTGGCCCGAGGACGGGCGGCCCGCCGTCATCTACACCCACGACATCGACGACTGGCTCGCCGCCATCGCCACCAGCCGCTGTGTCGGCCTCACCCCCCAGGCCACCGCCGCCCAGTACCGCCGCGACGGCATCGTCTACCGCCCCCTGCGCAACGCCGCCCCCGTCCCCGTCCACCTCATCTGGCGCCGCCCGGACCCCCACCCCGCGACCCACGCGGCAGTCGCCCTCGCCATCGACCTCTACCGCGAGGAGCACAAGTCCCCGAGCTGGAAGAAATGACCATCTGTGAGAGTTCTGCGAGTGCTCCGGAACGTGAGCGATTGCCGCAGGTCGCTGCTCGTAAAAGGCCCCTCAAAACATGCATGTTGTGCGAGGCACTTCTGAGAGACTGCCACCGCGGAATTGACGCCAGATCAGGCCGCGTTGGCGGTAGAACGTCACGACTGCCCGAACTATGACGCGCCCGCCGGCAGCGCCTGTCGCACGAGGGGCGGGAAGACCGCCGCGAAGTGCCACACCCCGCGCTTCCTCCTCGTGCCCGCACTGCGCGAGGAACTCGCAGTGGTGCCCGCCGACCGCGGCCCCGGCCGCGCGTGGAAGCAGGGCCCGGCACTCGCCGCCGAGCATCTACGACCCCAACGGGATGGGCGGCCATGTTCTTCGCCGTGCTCGCCGTCACCGGGCAGATCGAGCGCAACCACATGCGGGAGAAGACCCCTCGAAAGCCAAGTCATCGCCGCCGCCAAGGGCAACCACGGCGGACGGCCGAAGGCCATCGACGACGACATGCTCACCTTCGCCGTCGCGCTGAAGGACAGGGGCGTCCCCGTTCGGGACATTGCGAAGAGGCTCACCATCAAGACCGGCAAGAACGCGGGCGAGTCCCAGTCGATCGCCTCGCTCTCCTCGCCGAAGCCGGGCAGGCCGCTGCGGCCAACGACCTGCCGCCCCGGCCCAAGCGCCGGTTGTGGATGGCCGCGGCCCGGGTCTCGACCACGCGGCCGCCCGAGCTCAGCGCTGGTCCTGATCGCCGAACAGCAGGGAGTCGAGGCCCCGGCGCACACCCACCGTCTCGTTCACTCGGCGTACTGCCAGCAGGGTTCCGGCGATGTAGGGATCAGGGTCGGTGCCGGGGTCGTGACGCATCACATGACCCGCACGGCAGATGTCTTCTGGTGCGCGGTGTCGTGCACGACCCGACCGCCGCATCCATCGAACGGCGGCACTCCACGACCCATATGGCCCACGGACGGCAACCGCGGCCGCAGGCGGTCATGCGGGCGGGAGGCGAACCATGGCTTCGGACGGGAGCCGCCATGGGGCGCGGATCGGGGAGCGGTCCGCCCGCTGGAACCCGCTCGCGGGGCAATCCTCCGGGTTATAGCTTCAAGTTGTCATCAAAATTGACTATCGAGTTTGATGGCCAATGGCGCTGTGGCTCAACCCCCAAAGGAGCGGAAGATGAGCGAGCGCAGCAAGTTCCTTGAGTCGATCACTCGGGAGAACGCCGCCGTGGTGCTGGTCGACCACCAGGTGGGCCTTCTGTCCGGCGTGCGGGACATCCCGGTCGGCGAGCTGAAGCACAACGTGGTGGCGCTGGCACGGGCGGCGACCGTGCTGGGCATCCCGCTGGTCGCCACCACCACCGCGGCCGACAGCATGTGGGGGCCGACCATCCCCGAGCTGGTCCAGGCGCTGCCCGGCGAACAAAAGATCATTGACCGCAGTACGGTCAACGCCTGGCATGACGACCGGGTCCGCGAAGCCATCGAGGCCACAGGGCGACAGAAGCTGATCTTGGCCGGGGTGTCCCTGGAGGTGTGCGCGGCACTGCCCGCGATCTCCGCGACGGCCGCCGGGTACGACGCGTACGTCGCCGTGGACGCTTCCGGCACCTTCAGCCAGGCCAAGCGGGAGGCCGGACTGCTGCGCATGCAGCAGGCGGGCGTCATCGTCAGCGACTACGCCACCTGCATGGTCGAGGCCCTGGCCGACAACGCGCTCCCCGAGGCTGGTGACCTCTATGCCGCCCTCGACATGCCGTTCGCCGTCCTGGTCGACCAGATCTCCGCGGCCTACCAGGCATAGAGGCCCACCGGCCGACCGGTCGTCGGCGGCCATGCCCCGGCGCCTTCCCGCGCCGGAGGCGCGGCGGCTGCGACTGCCTCCGCGCGGAGACGAAGCCGTCGGCATCGACGTCGACGTCCTTGGACCCGGGCCCATTGAGTCTGGGCAGTACACCAGCAAACAATTCGCCGTCCTGGCCGACGAGTTCGCAGTCCGTCTCTCAGTCGGCCGCACCGGACAGTGCTGGGACAACGCCCTCGCCGAGTCCTTCTTCGCGACGATCAAACGGGAACCGCTCGGCACGAAACCCTGGCCGAGCCGGGCACTGGCCCGCACCGCGATCCTCGACTTCATCGAGAGACCCTGTTGCTCAATTCGCGCAGGCTGCGAGAGCGAGGGCTGCGAGGCGGGACGTTCGGGTGCGGGCGAGCGTGGTTTCGTTCCACCAAGCGTCAAGCCGGATCAGGTTGACGGCGGCGGCTGTGAGTACGTGTGCGAGATGGGTCTTGCGGAGGCCGCGATATCGAGTGCGGCGCATGCCGCTGATCGCTACGGCCTGGTGGATGGTCCCTCCGATGCCGGCTCCGGCCCCGTAGCGTGCTCTCCATTGGCTTGTGGCCTACTCGGTGCGGGCGCGTTCGAGCAGGGGCAGCGGCGCGGGACGCGGACCTTGGTGATCTGCCGCTCGGTACGGGTCGGCGTTCGGCCCGGGCTGTGGTGCGGGCGTGAGGAGCGGTCGGCCATCCCGGCCTCGCCCGGTTCGCGGTAGCGGCCCGCCCACCGCTGAGCTGTGGTGGGCGAGACCTGGAAGCCTGCGCTCCTCGTGGTCGGCTTGGCGTAAGCACCAGACATGATGAACAGTAGCTATATGGTCATATGGGGCAAATGGAATAATGTACTCGTACACCAGGCCGAGCCGTACAACGCCGAGTCGCTGCCCGGCGCCCTCGCAAGTCAGATCACCCCCCTGGACAGCTTCTACGGCCGCAACCACGCGCCGATCCCCCGCATAGACCCGGAGCGCTGGCGGCTGCGAGTGGACGGTCTGGTCGATCGCCCACTTGAGCTGTCGATGGACGAACTACGGCGCCGCTTCCCCGAGCGGAGGCTGGTGGCAACACTGCAATGCGCGGGCAACCGCCGCGCGGACCTCATCGAGGTCCGCGACATACCCGGCCAGGTCTCCTGGGGCCCCGGAGCCATATCCACCGCGTGCTGGAGCGGGGTAAGCCTGGCGGATGTGCTGGCCGAGGCCGGAGTGCAGCCGGAGGCGGCCCACATCGCCTTCACCGGTGCTGACGTGTCACAGCAGGCCGAGCCACCGCAGCCCTTCGGCGGCTCGATACCGGTGGCGAAGGCAACCTCCAGCGAGGTGCTGCTGGCCTGGGCCATGAACGATCAGGCACTGCCCACCGCGCACGGCGCGCCGCTGCGCGTGGTCGTCCCCGGGTGGATCGGCGCCCGCAGCGTCAAGTGGCTCAAGCGCATTACCGTTCAGGCCGAACCGTCCGACAACTACTTCCAGATCGAATACAGCATCCTGCCCGCCGAAGCCGACCCTCACCAGGCCAAGCAGGCAGACGGCATCACCCTCGGCCCGATCGCCATCCACTGCGCCATCCTGCAGCCCGGCAAGGACGCCCAGCTGCCGTCCGGGCCGACCGAGGTCGCCGGCTTCGCCTTCGCCGGGGACGATAGAACCGTGAAACGCGTGGATGTCTCCGCCGACCACGGCGTCACCTGGGCCCACGCCGACCTGGACCCGCCGGAGAACCCCTGGACGTGGCAGCACTGGCGCGCCACGCTTACCCTGCCCCCGGGCGAGGCCGAGCTCATCGCGCGCGCCTGGGACTCCACGGCGGCTGTGCAGCCTGAGTCCCCGGCCACCGTCTGGAACCCCAGGGGGTACGCCAACAACGCCGCGGCTCGCCTGCACGTCACATGCCGTCCCTGACCCGGACACTTCGGTCGAACGATTCAGCAATTGACACAGACCGCTGGACACCTCACCGCTGCCCGAATGGCGGCACCATCTGTTGCACCAGAGGTTGCATCTACGGGTGCACCAGCTATTCGACATTGGTTGCCCTCATCAAGCTGACGCCCGGGAATTCGTGCAGGACACCGCGGGCGCTTGGCGTGGTCGGGCCTCTGACATCCCCGTTGCGGCCGCTTTCGCTTCTGCGGGACTGGGCCGTGGCCAGCGGCTGTCCCTGCCGGCACGAGGTCTCAACCACCGCTACGAACGCCAACCGCGCGACTACCTGGCCTTTCTCGGCCTCGCCGCAGCACTGTGCTGCTGCAAGCGACTTCTCCGGCTCACCACATAGGACACGGTCTATGTGGTGGGAGATCCGCCTCGTACGGCTACCACCCGTACGACGACGCGGAGTTCCTCTTCCGCGCCTTCCTGCACGGCCGGGCGTGGCCGCACACCCTCATCGCCATGCTGCCCACTCCTTCACCGCGAACCGGTTGCCTACGCGCCGCACTTCGGCTGCGCCCGGCCCGGGGAAATGCGCGGGGAACAGCAGGGCTCCGCGGTCCGCGGCCTGCCCCAGCACGCGGCGCCGGCTGTCCCGTGCGCGGGGCTCGTCCTCGTCGAAGCAGGGGCAGTCGTCCGGCTCCACGATCTGCAGTGGGCTGTGCAGCAGATCCCCGGCGAACACCGCCCAGTCCGTGCCCGACCGCAGCCATACGACGGAGGAGCCGGGCGTATGGCCGGGGGCGGGCTCGATACGGAGCTGGGCGTCGATGTCGTAGTGGTCACCCTTCCACAGCACGGTCTGCCCGGCCTGGTGCACGGGGGCGATGCTGTCCTCGAAGACGTTGGCCATCTGGGGGCCGGAGCGGGTCCGGTGTCCATTGGCCGGGTTCCAGTAGTCGAAGTCGGCACGCGAGATCACGTACTGGGCGTTGGGGAAGGTCGGCCGCCACTCTCCGTTGTCCGTCAGGTGGGTGTTCCAGCCGACGTGGTCGCCGTGGACATGGGTGCAGATCACCGTGTCCACGTCCTGCGGGCGGACGCCTGCCGCGGCCAGCTCACCGAGGTAGTCGGTGTTCAGATGGTGGAAAGATGGCATGGCCGGGCGTTCTCGGCCGTTGCCGATTCCGGTGTCGATCAGGATTGTTCGGCCCTCGCTGCGGATCAGCCAGGTCTGCATCATGGTGCGGACCTCGTCGGCGGCCAGGTCCAGGAAGGTGGGGGCGAGCCAATTCTCGTGCGCCTGCCAGTGCTCCACGGGCACGTCGGGGAAAATGTAGTCGCGGTCGCTGCCTCTGGTGGGTAGCTCAACCACGCGGGTGATCTCCACGTTTCCAAGCGTGATGGTGTCCACGTCTCCAGTCTGCGCGCCGGATGACGCAGGCGCTATCGATCACATGACCGCACTTCGGAGGGACCGGGATGCGGCACGATACAGCCGGTCAGCGACGTGCGACACCGGGTTGGACCCGGAGTGTGTTCTCGAGGCATCCGGCCGGGCGCAAGCCGAACGTGCTGGTGAAGAAGACCCGCCGCTCCCGGAAGAAGGTCCTGTTCACGGATGCGTCCGTGCGGGAGCTGGTGATGACAGGCCCGGAGTCCGCGCCGGTCATCGGGCTCGGCAGCAGCGGCAAGGCCGTCAGCGTGGACCTGGACGCCGAATCACGGTGGCTTCGCCGGTGAGGCGGCGGGTCATGAGGTCGGTCATGGCGAGGTGGATCACGGCTTCGGATCGGGTGGGCAGGGTTTCGTAGTCGCGGACCAGGCGGCGGTGGAGCATCGGCCATCCGTAGGTTCACTTGTCTGCCCATCGCTTCGGGATGGGGGTGAAGTCCCTGGTTCCGGGGTTGCGTTGGGTGATTTCCGTGTCGATGCCGAGGGGGGGCGGCATGTTCGACGAGGTGCTGGCGGTAGCCGCTTCAGGTGGTGGCCAGCAGCAGGTCCTCTGCGCTTGACGGGCGGAGGCCGTCGGTGCGATTGGCGAAGTAGCGCTCGGCAAGCGAATCTCCCGACAGATGTCGGACGTTTTCGAAGCCGGCTTCGCGGGCCAGTGCCAGCATCTCGGGCGGGGTGTAGAAGCTGATGAACGGCGTTCCGGATGCTTGCGCGCCTTCCTTGCTCGTCCGGAGGCCGGGGCGATCGGCGTCGTCGAGGAGTTCGGTCGGCAGCAGAGAGGTCATGGCGAGCGTCGAGCCGGGTGCGAGCCCGGTGATCTGGCGCAGGGTGGCCGCGGTGGCGTCTTTGGTGAGGTACATGGCGACGCCGGTGGAGACGATGACCGCCGGTCGGCTGGAATCGAAGCCGGCAGCGGACAGCTGCTTCAGCCAGTCTTCGCTTGCTTCGAAGCCGACCGGCACCAGGTGCAGCCAGTCGGGGATGCCGTAGCCGAGTTTGACCAGGCGGACGGTCATTTCCTTGGTCCCGTAATGGGTGTCCTCGAACGGCGTGACCACCTCGACGGCAGGATCGGGACGGAACGTGTCTGCGTCTGGCACCTTCAGCACGATCTGCGTCCGGGGCTCTCGGTCCTCGGGGAAGTTGCCCGGGGGCTTCGGAGCCGGGCGGCGAAGGCGCATGTCGGCGTGGGGCCGCGGACGCCCCCGCCGGTCGCCGCGACAGCCGTGACCAGGGCAACCGTTCCTGATGGTGCGTCAGGCGAGATCTGCTGCTCTGGCGAGCCGGAGCTGGTGGGCCCCGGGCGTGCGAGGGCCCGATGAGTCCGGTGGGTTGGGCTGGTACGACGTGTCTCTGGCAGGGCGGAATCGCGCGGTCGGTCGGCCTCGCGGCCGACAGCGGGATGGAAAGCCCAGCCCCGCTGTGGGTGGCGCGAGGCGGTGCCACCCGCAGCGGGGGCGTGGCTCACCGGTCTGTCGGGTGGCCGCAGCGGAACAACGGGGCGTGGGTGTCGAAGGGTACGTCCTCGCGGGCGGCCTCGACGGCGGCCATGGAGGAGGGGAGGTCGAACGGGAGGGATCCGGGTGTCGCCGCCTTCCCGAGGGCCGCGTCGAGTACGAGGTCGTCGTCGGCGCCGAACTCGCCGATGAGGAGGGCGGCGTGGTCTGCGAGCGGGGTAAGGACGGCGGGGCGGTCGAGGTGGACGGCGAAGCAGGTGGGCACGGTGGCGGCGAGGGAGCGCAGACGCTCGGACTCCTCATGTGGGAATTCCAGGGAGCCGCTGTGGAAGAACTGCTCCATGAAGCCATCCCGCTTCTCGTACGGTGCGGCGATCCGGACGATGGCGGCGTCCGCGTCCTCGGCCCGCTCCACGACGGTGCCGTAGCGGGCGGCGACGGCCGGATCGATTCCCTCTGTGTACAGCCGCTGCCCGGCGACCGGCTGCCCGGCGAGGTGGACCAGCGACCGCTGCTGGACCCGGCGGCCGAGTTCGACGCCGGCCGGAGCGCCGACTCGTTCGGTGGCAGCGTCCGGGTCGACGTACGGGTCGTCGAAGAGGCCGAGGCGGAACTTGTCGCGCAGAATGCGGCGGGCGGACTCGTCGACCCGTGCCTCGCCGACCGCGCCGGAGCGGACGGCGGTAAGGATCAGTTCGGGGTCGGTCTCGCCGCCGAGCTGGTCGGCACCTGCGTCCAGGGTCAGCACAACCTGCTCGGCCACCGACAGCTCCTCGACGCCCCAGTGGCGCGGCGGCAGGGTGGTGATGCCGGGGATGTCATTGCCGGTGATGGCGTTGAAGTCGGTGCAGACGACCCCGTCGAAGCCGTACCGGCCGCGCAGCAGGCCGGTGATGACGTCCCGGTTGAAGTTGGCGCCGACCTCGGACAGGCCCGTCCCCGAGGGGATCGCGTACGCGGGCATGATCTGCGCCGTGCCGGCCTCGAAGGCAGCCTCGAAGGGGCGCAGGTGGTGCTCGAACGAGCCGCCGGGGTAGACGAGTCGGCGGCCGGCGGCGAAGTGCGAGTCTTCGCCACGTGCCTGGGGGCCGCCGCCGGGGAAGTGCTTGGTCATGCAGGCGATGCTGTCCGGCCCGATCCGCTCCCCCTGGAGTCCTCGGATGTAGGCGGCGATCATCCGGCACGCGCGGTCGGCGTCCTCGCCGAAAGTGCCGCTGATACGGGCCCATCGCGGTTCGGTGGCGAGGTCGGCCATCGGGTGGATGGCGACCCGAATCCCGACGGCGCGCAGTTCCCTGCCGATCAGGGCGGCGTACTCCTCGACCAGCGCGGGGTCGTCGGTCGCCGCGAGGCCGATCGGCTCGGGGCCCGCGCTGAAGCCGCCGCCGATGTGCGCGGTGGCGGGGTTGGCGGTGAAGCCGTGCCGGGGGTCGGAGGAGAGGGTGACGGGGATGCCGAGGCGTTCGGCTGCGGCGAGGTCCTGGACGTGGTTGTTCCACTCGGCCATCGTGCGGGCGTCAGGGACGGCCATCATGGCGAAGGAGGTGAGGCCCCGTTCGGTGATCAGTTCGGCGCCGGACGGGACCGTGGCACCGGGCAGGGCCGGACGGGCGTTCCCGGCGAGCATCCGCCCGTGGCACATCAGGGCGGCCTTCTCGGCGAGGGTCATCCGGCTCACCAGGTCCTCGACACGTTCCTCGACCGGCAGTCGGGGGTCCTCGTAGGGCTCCATGGTGCCGTTGTGGTTGAGGTCGCGGAACGGTGTGCCGTCGTGGTGGCGCAGCGTCAGCATGCGATGGCCTCCTTGGAGGTCTTGGAGCGGAAGGCGGCCAGGGTGTCTGCGGTGGTCCCGCAGGCGGTGAGGAAGGCGGCGGAGCCGCCGTGACGGGTACGAATGAGGTCGAGGAAGACGGTCATCGCCTCGGCGGGAGCCGCCAGCAGCGGAGCGGGGGCCGCGCCGCGGGCGGCGCGGTCGTTGAGAGCGGCGGGGTGACGCTCGGCAAGGTTGGCGAAGATCTGCGGCAAGGCCTCGCCGGTGCGGGCGTAGTCGGCGACGATCGCCTCGGCGGGCACGCCGAGCAGGCCGAGCAGCAGTGCGGTGACCAGGCCGGTGCGGTCCTTGCCGGCGGCGCAGTGCAGCAGGACACCGCCGGGGCGCGCGGCGGCTTCGACCGCGGCGGTGACGGCATCGGGCGACTGCTCGGCCAGCAGAAGGTAGAAGGCGCCGAGGTCTACGGCGGTGGTCATGGTCCGCATGGCCGCCATGATGGTGTCGGTGGCGGGATCCATCCGGGCGGCTATGACTGTGATCCCCGCGGCCTCGGCGGCGGCCCAGTCGGCGGGCTCGCACTCGGCGATGCCCCGCAGGTCGACGACGGTGCGGATGCCGTGGTCGCCCAGCAGGGTGAGCGTGGTGTGGTCGGCGTGGGGGAAGGGCTGGGCGGAACGGTAGAGCACGCCCGGACGGATCCGCTTGCCCTCGGGATCGGCGCCGAGGATGGGGTCGCGGAAATTGACCAGGGACATAAAGGGGCCTTTCGGGAGAATCTGGACGTGTGAGAGAAGGGGGTAGTACGAGCGGGCGGTGCGAGAGAAGGTGAACGGCTACGCAGGCCCCCGGCAGCGGCCCGGGCCGGTCACTGGCCGGAGCGCAGGACTTCCCGGTACGCCTCGCTCCAGTCGGTCGGCAGTGCGGCCTCGGAGTCGACCATCACGTGGCGCCGGATCATTCCGGTGAGCATCGCGCCGAGCGCCAGGGGGCGCAGGTCCGTGTGCGGGTCGACGCCGATTCGCTCACCGGCGATGGCCGCAGCCTGCTGTCCGAAGTCGTCGATCAGGATCAGGGCGTAGTCGCGGACGGAGCGGACCTCCAGGAAGTGGCGACGCAGCCGACGGCGGCGGGTGGTGTGATCGGCGGGCTCCTCCAGGCGGCCGTCGGTGATGGTCACGGCGTGGCCGAACGCATCCCAAAGACCCAGATCGGCGGGTGCCTCGGCGAAGGCGCCGAGGATGACCTGACCGAAGTCGTAGCCGAAGAGCAGGGCCTCTTTGGTGGCGTAATAGCGGAAGAAGGTGCGGTGGGCGACGTCGGCCCGGCGGCAGATCTGGTCGACCGTGGTGCGTTCGAAGCCGTGCTCCTCGAAGAGGTCCAACGCCGCCGTGCGGATGGTCTCGCGGGTGCGTGCCTTCTTACGGTCGCGCATTCCCAGCTCCGCCACGGGGCCCGTCTCCTGCATCGGTCTGCCGCTCCTTGTCGTGTGCCCGTCGCCGGGCGGTTGTCGTGACGGTGGGTCGTACGCCGCCACGAGCAGTACCGAACCATGCCCGGCGAGGCCCGCTCAAGGCGCGCGCCAAGTCTTCGGCGGCCGGTCACAGGAAGTTTGCATGACTGCCTTTTGGCAGTACTGCCAGTTCCGAAATGGTGTGGGCGTCGGCAGCCCCCGTGCTGCCGTCCGCCCCTGCGATCCGAGGAACCAGAGGAACCATGAAGCGGCACAAGCACGTTCTGGCAGCGACGACCTGCGCGCTCGCCATCACCCTGACCGCCGGAGCCTGCACGGCATCCGACGACGCGGTGTCCGGCGGAGGCCCCGTCAAGGCCGCCGCGGCCGACGGCCCGGCGGTCGACGGCGGAACCCTCAAGGTCGGTCTGGACCGGCCGTTCACCAAGCTCGACCCGGCCGACGGCACACTGACCTCGATGCCGATGATGGTCCTGGCCAACGCGCTGTACGACCCGCTGATGGTCAACGGCGACAACGGCGTCGTGCAGCCTTACCTCGCCAAGTCGTTCACCCCCAACGCGGACGCCACCGGCTGGACCCTTCAGCTGCGCGAGGGCGTGAAGTTCAGCGACGGGAAGCCGCTGGACGCCCAAGCGGTCGTCGACCACGTGAAGCGTCTTGCCAAGCCGGAGAGCAAGTGCTCCTGCGCCGCCGACGCGGCGACCATCGGCGCGATGAAGGCCAACGGCCCCTTCACCGTCGACTTCACCCTCAAGGCGCCCAACGCCGCCTTCCCCGGCCTCTTCACCCGCTCGCTCGGCTACATCTCGGAGACCCCCAACGGCGAGGGAGCGGCGGTCGGATCCGGCCCGTACACCGTGGAGAGCGTCCAGCCGGGCGTCTCGGTCACCGTGGCGCGCAACCCCGCCTACTGGGGGGCCAAGGGTCACGCCGACAAGATCGTCTACCAGGTGCTGCCGGACTCCGACAGCCGCTACCAGTCCCTGCGCTCCGGCGATGCCAACCTGATCTGGACCGAGACCCCCGCCCAGTTCAAGCAGGCCGCCGGCGACGGCCTGCGCACCGCCACCGGGCCCGGCTCCACCTCCACCGTCCTGTTCAACACCAAGGCCGCACCCTTCGACGACCCCCGTGTGCGCCAGGCTCTCCAGTACGCCGTCGACCGCGAGGCCGTGGAGAAGGTCGTCTTCCTCGGCCAGGGAACGGTCTCCGACGGCCCGATCGGTTCCCGCTCCCCGTACCATGCCGCGAACACTTACCCGGCCCACGACCCGGCGAAGGCCCGCGCCCTGCTCGCAGAGGCCGGCCACCCGGACCTGTCCTTCGACTACCTGGTCGACAACCGCCCCGAGGCCCAGCAGCGAGCCACCGTGCTCCAGCAGATGTTCGCGGAGGTCGGGGTGAAGATGACCATCAAGCCAATGGACGCCGCAGGCCTGGGCACCGCGATGTTTCAGCGCAAGTTCCAGGTGATGGATTTCGTCACGAGCATGTTCGGCGACACCGACTCCGCGCTGAACAGCCTCTTCACCACCAACTCGCCCTACAACTTCACCGGCTACAGCAAGCCGGAGACCGAGCAGGCGATCACGACCGGACGCGCCGAGCTGGATGCCGCCAAGCGCGGCGCCGACTACAACGAGGCCGCCAAGGCGATCGTCGCGGATGCCCCGATGCTCTTCCTCGCCGAGAATCCGGCCGGTTTCCTCGCCTCCGCCGAGGTCGGCGGACTGCCCGACCTGTCCAGGCGGACCGTCGTCAACGTCTCCCCGGCCGGCCTGTGGGTGAAGAAGTGACGTCTGGGACTCTCGGCGCCGCCGGGCGGCTCGGCCGCGCGGCCGCCGTCCTGCTGCTGGTCACCCTCGCCGCGCTCGCCCTTCCGCACCTGATGCCCGGATCCCCTGCGCTCGCCGCGCTCGGGCCCACCGCCACCCCGAGCAGATCACCGCGTACGAGGCGAAGCTGGGGCTGGACGAGAACGTGCTCGCCGCCACCTGGCGCTGGCTCGGCGACGCCCTGCACGGCAACCTCGGGCACTCGCTGAGCACCGGCGCCCCGGTCACCACCGAGCTGGCCGACCGGATCCCGGTCACGCTCGAACTCTTCGTCGCCGCCCAGCTGGTGGCGCTCTGCCTGGCCCTGCCGGTGGCCCTGCTCTCGGCCTGGCGGCCCGGCGGCCCGGTGGACCGGATCGCCACCGCGGGGGCGTTCGTCTGGCTCGCCGTACCCGGCTTCGTGCTCGGCCTGTTGCTGATCTGGATCGCCGCCGTGCAGCTGCGGATCCTGCCCGCCACCGGCTGGACGCCGTTCACCGAGGACCCGGCGGAAAACCTGAGGCACCTGGTGCTGCCCGCGCTCACCCTCGGCCTCACCGAGGCCGCTGTCTTCACCCGCACCCTGCGCGGCCAACTGCTCGACACCCTCGACCAGACGTACGTCGCCGCCGCCCGCAGCCGCGGCATGGGCACCACGCGGCTGCTGCTGCGGCGCGCACTTCGGCCGTCCTCGCTGCCGTTGGTCACTCTGATCGGGATCGGCATCGGGACGTCGCTCGGCGGCTCGGTGCTGGTGGAGACGCTGTTCGGGGTACCGGGTGTCGGAAGCCTCGCCGCGGGCTCCATCAACGCCCGCGACTTCCCCGTCATCCAGGCCGTCACGGTGGTCAGCGCCGCCGCCGTCGTTGCCGCCACCCTCGCGGTGGACCTGCTGTACCGCAAGCTCGACCCGAGGATCGCCCATGACCACCGCTGACACCACCCCGGCGAAGACCGCCAGCACCGCCCGTCCGGCCCGGCGGCGGCCCCCGGCGGGCGTCCTCGCTGCAGGCGCCTGGCTCGGCGTGGTCGCACTCGCCGCGCTGCTGCTGCCGCTGTTGCCAGGATTCGACCCGCTGCACGGAGATTTCACCGCACCCTCCGCCCCGCCCGGCCCGGGCCACTGGCTGGGCACCGACGCCTCCGGCCGCGACGTCCTCCAGCGCACCGTCGCCGGCGCCCGTGCCTCCTTCGCGGTCGCCGCGCTGACCATCGCCGTCGGCCTCATCGGGGGCGGCGCACTCGGCCTCGCCGCCGGCTGGTTCCGCGGCCCGGTCGACAAGGCCATCGGCTTCGCCACCGACCTGCTGATGTCCGTACCCACGCTGATCCTGGTGATGATCGTGGTGTCCCTGCGTGGCCCCAGCCTGCCCGTGATCGGCGCACTGATCGGCCTGTTCACCGTCCCGCACTTCACCCGCGTGGTCCGGGCGGTCGTTCTCGCGCTCAGCGAGCGTGGATTCGTGCAGGCCGCCCGCATGATCGGCACCGCCCCGCTGCGCATGATGCGCCGCGAGATCGTCCCGCACGTCGCACCGGCCTCACTCACCTTCGCCTTCACCGCAACCACGGTCGCCATCGTCGCCGAGGGATCGCTCAGCTTCCTCGGCTTCGGGCTGCGCCCGCCGGAACCGTCCTGGGGCGGCGTCATTGCCGAGGGCCGTACCACTCTCGGCAGCGCGCCCTGGATCTCACTCGCCCCAGCCGCCGTGCTCTGCCTCACCGTCCTCGCCCTCAACTACCTCGGCGAACAGCTGCGTTCGCCCGCAGCGAAGGGAGTACGCGCATGACCACCCCAGTGCTGGACGTCCGCTCGCTCGACACCACCCTGGACACCCCCGACGGCCGGTCGTTGCACATCCTGCACGGCATCGACCTCACCATCGACGCCGGCGAATGCCTCGGCGTGGTTGGCGAGTCCGGCTCAGGCAAGTCCGTCCTCGCCCGCACCGTCCTCGGCGTCCACCCCCGCACCACCCGGGTCGCCACCACTGGGCAGGTTCTGTTCCAGGGCGAGGAGCTGCTCGCCGCCACTCCCGACCGACGCGCCGAACTCCTCGGCACTGGCGTCGCGATGGTCCACCAGGACCCGATGACCTCGCTCAACCCCGTCATCCGGATCGCCGACCAGATCACCGAATCGATCACCAACCGGCGCCGGCTCTCACGCCGCGCCCGCCGCGATACCGCCACCGAACTCCTCGCAGCCGTCGACGTCCCCGACCCGGCCCGGCGGGCCCGCGCCTACCCGCATGAGCTCTCCGGCGGTCTGCGCCAGCGCGCCGGCATCGCCGCAGCCCTGGCCGGTTCCCCCGCCCTGCTGCTCGCCGACGAACCCACCACCGCCCTCGACGTCACCGTCCAGCGCACCGTCCTCGACCTGCTCGACCGCCACCGTGAGACCCGCGGCCTGGCCACCCTGCTGATCACCCACGACATCGGCCTGCTTTACGGCCGGGCCCGGCGGATCGCGGTCATGTACGGCGGCCGGATCGTCGAGACCGGCCCTACCGAGGTGGTCACCGAACGCCCCGCCCACCCGTACACCGCCGCGCTGCTGCGCTCCGTTCCTCGCGTCACCGGACCGCTGAGGCGCACTCTGCCGGCCATCCCCGGCTCGCCACCGGACCTCTCCCACCCAGCCGCGGGCTGCCCGTTCGCGCCGCGCTGCGAGCGCGCCCAGGCCGTCTGCGCCACGGCGGCGGCCGCCGTCCACCTGGCCGGTCCCGGGCACACAGCCAGCTGCCACTTCCCCCTGACCATGTCGGAGAACGCCGCATGACCGCCGTCCTGCACGCCACCGGACTCTCCGTGGTCCACCGCACCCGATCCGGGCCCCTGCACGCCGTCAGCGAGGTCGACCTGACCCTGCACGAGCGCCGCACCCTCGCCCTGGTCGGTGAGTCCGGCTCAGGCAAGAGCAGCATTGCCAAGGCCATGCTCCGGCTGCCCCCGCCCACTGCCGGCACCGTCACTCTCAACGGCACCGACCTCGCCACCCTCACGCCCCGCGCCCTGCGCGCGCTGCGTCCCCGAATGCAGATGGTCTTCCAGGACCCGCTCTCCTCGCTCAACCCACGCCGCAGGGTCAGCGACCTGGTTGCCGAACCGCTTGACGCCCACCCGGATCCGGCGCGCGACCGCACGGCCGTCGTGGCACGACAGCTGGATGCGGTGGGCCTCCCGCCCGCTCTGTTCGGCGACCGCCGCCCCGGCCAGCTCTCCGGCGGCCAGGCCCAGCGGGTCGCCATCGCCCGGGCGCTCGCCGCCGAACCCCGCGTACTGATCGCCGACGAAGCGGTCTCCGCACTGGACGTCTCCGCCCAGGCCACCGTGCTCAACCTGCTCCGCCGACTCACCGAGGAACGCGGCCTGGCAAGCCTGTTCATCTCGCACGACCTCGGCGTGGTGCGGGCGGTCAGCGACGACGTCGCCGTGCTACAGCTCGGCCGGCTCTGTGAACAGGGCCCAACGGAGGAGGTGCTCGCCGCCCCCGCCCACCCCTACACCGCCGCCTTGCTCGCCGCCGTCCCCGAACCCGGCCGCCCCCTCGGCGACACCGGCCTACTCCCCGCCGACCCGCCGTCCCCGTTGGCCCCGCCCTCCGGCTGCCGCTTCCGAACCCGCTGCCCACTCGCCGACGCCCGCTGCTCAGCAGAGACACCCGCGATGCGCGAGGTCGCCCCGGGCCGCACAGCCGCGTGCCACCGGCCGTTGATCTCCTGAGCAGCGCGCGAGCGGTGGGCTCGCCCCTTCGATATGGCCGTCACCGATACGGGCAGCCGGTGCGCTCACACGTCCTGACGCAGCGGAAGCCGGTGTGGCCGCTCGTGCTGTCAGGAGAGTTGGCCGCGTGGGCGGCTACGCGGTAGCGGTTGCAGCAGGACGCGTGGCACATGTGCGAGCCGCCGCGCGTCACCTTGGCGGTGCCGGTTGAGGGACCCTTCGGGTGGCCGACGGCTCGCCCAGGGGGTGGGTCGTCGACCACCAGTCGGCGCACCGATGCACCCTCCCTGTCAGACGTCGCGACCGGGAACCCCGGACTCGACGGTGCAAACTTGCTGAGCAGGACCAGCAGCCGGAGGACCCGCCCCGACCGGCGCACAGATCAAGGCCGCACGATGAGCGGCACGTGGCCCGTCTCCTTCTCCGATCACACGGCCTACTGTTAAAGAATGAGCAAAGTTGAGCATGAGACCGGTCCCCAGGGGCTGCTTGTGTGCCCAGTTTGCAAGCACCCCGTGGCCCCCACGATCATGAGACGGCACAAGACTCTCGGAGTCTTCGTGCCCGTGCGGGGCCCGGGCCCCTGCCACAACCCCGACTGCCCCGAATACCTGGAGGAGCCGGAGCGCAGCAGTCCCCAGGACCACTGACATCAAGACATGTGACCCCCCGACGGACGACGCTCGCGGCCCGGGAGAGTGACTCACGGTGAGCGTCCGAATCCCGGACTCGTCATGCCGGTGATGAACCTGACCCCGGGCAGGCCAAGAGAACGTGGAAGACGCAGTGGCAGACCACGGTGATCGGCTACCTCGTCCAAGTCTTGTCCGAGGGCCCGGCTGTCGCGTCGGGAGGGCGCCGGATTTCACGGATCCGGGATGGGGTTGACTCGTAGGACAAGGCCGTTGGTGCTGGTCAGCCGGGGTTCGGGAGGGCGACGAGTCGCTGGATCGCGGTGGTGATCACGTCGGTCCAGGGCCGGTGGCGGGTGAACCGGAGGATGCGGCGGCGTCCGGTGGTGACGAGGTGGGCGGCGGCGGAGAACAGTCGCAGCCGCAGGTGACGGGGCCGAACTGACGGAGAAGATCCGCGAAATCCACGCCGATTCCGGCGGGATCTACGGCTTGCCGCGGGTGCACGCCGTACTCAAGCGCGAGGGAGTCCACGTCGGGCGTAAGCGGGTCGAGCGCCTGATGCGAGAGGACGGTCTCGCGGGCATCAGCCCGCGCCGCAAGGGCTTCACGCGCCGGGATCCCAAGGCCACGCTCGCCCCGGACCTGGTCGAGCGCGACTTCACCGCCGATCCACCGAACCGGCTGCGGGTCACCGACCTGACGATGATCCCCACCACCGAGGGCCCGCTGTGGCTCTCGGTGATCCGCGATGCGTTCTCCCGCCGCGTCGTTGCGCGGGAGACCTCCGCCCGCGCGGACGCCGACCTGGTGCTGACCACGCTGGAGTACGCGCTCGCCACCCGTGAGGTCGAGCCAGCACAGGACGAGGTAGCGAAGAGCGCGTACCCGCTGTAGCGGCGGGGTGGCGGGCCCCGTCGACAGCGCTCTGCGCCTTCGGCGATCACGCTGATGCGTACGCTGTACGAAGCGCGACTCGAACCGGTCCCTTGCCGACGCCGGCTGCTGTCGCCACGTCGGCCATGCCCGTGGGCCTGGGCCTCGACGGCCACTGAGCAGAACGCCTCCAACCGTGCGGTAGTGAACAGGAACGCGTTCACCCGCTCACCTTCATCCCAGCCGATCCCGTGGGACCAGCGGCAGCAGAGCTCGCATCGTCTCCTCGGGGTCGGGGACGGAGATCGCCAGCCGGCTGAACGGTGCACCCCGACGCAGTTCCACACACAGCACCGGCCTGCCGGCCCGTACCAACGCGAAGTCCTGTCCCTCCCGGAGATGCCGGATACCCGCGCACAGCCGTCCGGGAATCCAGGTGCCCCGACCGCACCCACCGCGAAGCGCACGCCACCAGTCGGGCTCGACATGGAGCCGGCGCAGCGCCGACACCGGAACCCGCACATCGCGGTGGCGTGCCGCTGCCTTCTCCCGCCAGGACAGGCCAACGACGATATCGGTGCCCTCGATTACCACCCGCGCCATGTACTCTCCCTCTCTTTGTGGTGCTGCGAGGTTGGCGTGGTTTGGTGCGTGGCGATCTTCAGACCCGTTCCAGGTCTGCACCGTGCCGTCAGATTTTCCTCAGCACGACGTGCTGAGACAGTCACCCGATGCCGATTACTGAAGACTGAGCCCGTAGGCATCCGGGGTGCGTTGCCGGGCTCAGTCATGCACGGTCATGACACATCGATCGGGCATCGAGGGCTTTCTTCAGCCTCCGACTCCTCCGGGGCAGCAGATCCCACCTCAGGCATATCCGACGGCTCCAATCCCGTCGTCCGCAGGGCCGGCCAGGACACGAAGGCCGGCCACGGCCGCACGGGCCCGTGCGGCCGTGGAACCGACCTCAGTCATCACACTCCCGCAGATTCTTCACCGCAGTGCCCTGCCGACGATGGAGTCCTCTCGTCGCGGACTTGTCCGGGACGGGGCGTCTCGCGTCGGTGGGTTCGGAATCTTTTGTAGTCCGGTGGTCTCTTGGTTCCGGGCATTGATCGCATCGTCGGCGAGGCGACAGACTCATCGGAAGAGGCTGGCACTGAGCTGCTCGGCCGCGGGATGCTGGGTTTGATCTCCTTGCAAGCTCTGCCTCGAACGTGTCCCATCGGATCTCTGCTACGACCTTCTGCTGCAGCCGCTGTCCCGGGCCTCGGCGGAGTCCGCAGCCTCCGGAGTAACTGCTGCGAAGTCCAGGTCATCGCCGCTGGACAGACGCGTTCGTTTGGGTTTCGATGGATATCTGCCGTACTTGATGAGCGGTCATGCGGCAGAGGGCGGCCGGGTCCCCGGTCACATGTCGGCGCGTGGGGTCCGGCCCGCTGGTGCGGGGAGCCACGGGCATGTATGTCGTCATGGCCGGCCGAGCCGGAGCCTCGTTGCGGACGTGCTTTGAGAGCGGCATCCCTCCGCAACGCGGCAGGGTTTCTGTAACCCGCCAGTTCGTTCTCCACGCGGCGACGACCCCTCCAGTGATGACTGAGCGTGATCATCTAGGTCCGCGTTCTACCGAATGCGCGAATTTTTATGCGAGCCCCCACGGCCGCAGGCAGGAGATCTCTGATCAGTCGGGTGGCTCGGGGACGGGGCGGGATCCCGGACCTGGCGCTGGGGATGGCTCCGCGTCCGGCCGGGGCTCGGGTTCGCAGGGACCTGGCACGGACGGCGATTGCGGGTCGTGTGGCACTGGATCCGGCTGGCTGGGGACGGGTCCCGGACCTTCAGGGGAGGGTTTTGTGGTCATCGCTCTCGTCCTTGCGTTGTGCGCCACCGAACTTTTGGATGAACGCTGGGAAGGAGCTTTCAGGCAGGCGCGTCCGGCTTGTGATCAAGGATATCCGCGGTGGCATTCCGGAGTGGCATAGCGCATATCTGCATTCTCGGGTGTCTGCCCACGTACCGCCCGCGCCGAAGCGGTCACTCATCGAATACGAACAGCCGCTCAGCTCAGCGCGGAACAGCCGCAACCTGCCCCGGGAGGGAATCGACAGTGATCGAGCCGAACCCCTCACGCCGCCCTGCGACTTCTTCAGTGGTCAGGACCGGGAGTGCCCGGCCGGCCATGAGCGCTGGCGGTGGTCTCAAGAGGCGACCGGAGTCTTCAGAGGGGAACCTGGAACCACGGGCGGCTGTGCTGGACCTGGGAACGGGAAGCGGGGTGGACTTGGCCGTACGGGTCGCACAGTTGGGTGGAATGGTGACTGCCGTCTGCGCGACCAGTCGCTCGCGCGGCGCAAACGATTCTGTCCTGCTCGCGGCTCACAGGATGGCGGAGCTGGGAGTCGGTGCCCTACCCATCTGTGGTCAGGACGAGCATCTGAAGGGAATGCTCACCGACCGTGACATCGTGACCAAGGTTCTGGCGGCCGACAAGGTTCCCGTGGCAACCACCGCCGGTGAACTGGCTCAGGGGAAAGCCATCACGATCGGCGCCGACGACGACGCATGGGAGGTCCTGCGCACGATGAGTACCCACAAGGTGCGTCGGCTGCCCGTCATCGACGGCCACACCCTGGTCGGCATGGTTGCCCAGGCAGACGTCGCCCGCGCCTTGCCCACCCCGGCCGTCGGGGACTTGCTTGAAGCGCTGTCCAAGGACTGACCGGGCGGATGCACACCCGACCGGCAAGGAGGTGTCCCCACCATGGACCGAGGAAGCAGCCGTCTCAGCCCCCATGAGGACGATCAGCGCAAGCACGAACTGCAGGGACTCCTGCGGTCCGGCCACACCACCCGCGCAAACGAGGCG
Organism: Streptomyces sp. NBC_01224; assembly: GCF_036002945.1. Classification (NCBI taxonomy): domain Bacteria; kingdom Bacillati; phylum Actinomycetota; class Actinomycetes; order Kitasatosporales; family Streptomycetaceae; genus Streptomyces; species Streptomyces sp. NBC_01224. Next base: position 9,221,792 of record NZ_CP108529.1, read on the forward strand.
TACGACCCCGAGCCTCCCGCCGACGACGACGTGCGCGTTGACCCGGGCGGTCCCGTCCCCCCACCAGGTGCGGAACGAGAGCGAGCGCGCGCCGAGGCCGAGGCCGAGGAACTCAGAGCTGAACTCGCGCGTCGCCTGAGCCGCGCGGTCTTCCCTGCGGACCGTGCGTCCCTCTTGCGCACTCTTTCCGACGCGTACGCTCCGGACGCGCTGATGGACGCGGTGCGAGAACTTCCCATGGACGACCGGTATGCGAACGCTGGAGAGATCACAAGGGCACTGGGATACCGGCCACGTGTCTGAACCTCGTCGGGGCAGTGCTGTCGCGCACGGACGAAGCACTCAAGCGTACGCCGCCCAGCGCAACATGACCCGCCAGCCGTCGCCCAGCACCACGGGCCGTCGGCCCGGGGTGCTGCAGTAGGCTGCGCTGGCGATGGACACGCACGCCGCATCCGAGCCGATCCGGCACGATCCGCCACATGACGCGATCATCCCCGGTCCGCCGATCCGGCAGCTCTTCCGGGACGTCATCGCAGACCGCCTGCCGGACCGGAGGCCACCACAGGCGGCGATGCTGTTCGGCTCCGAGGCCGACCCGTCCTGGAACGACCGGAGCTTCCTCGCCGACTTCTGCAACGAGATCCTCCACCAGGACACTTGCCAGCCGGACACCGCCGACGGCATCCCCCTGCTCGCGGCCCTGGTCGTCGACGACCGGGTGCCCGCCCGACACCGGTTCCAAGCGGTGAACTTGCTGTTCAACGCCGCCACGGTTGCCGAGCGACACCTCGCCGAGAGCTGGCCGGCCACTCCCCGGCATGCCGATCCCGACAGCGAGGCCCGGGCCCGGATCGCCGTCCAGTCCTGCACGCCGGACCTGCTGGCCCGCTGGCCGGCCGAATGCCCGGCGGTCTGGCTGGCCTTGGGCGGCCTCGCTGTGGTCTTCCCGACGGACCGAACTCTGCCCGCCCTGACCCCGCGCCTGCGGGGCTTCGCAGACCAGCACCCCTCGGGCACCGACATCGGAGACTACGTGCGTTTCGTCCTCGCGCTGGCCGCCCAGGACGACGACCAGATCCTCGCGGAAACGGAGAGGTTCACCGACGCCTACTGGACGGGCACCGCGCGTGGAGTGCCGGCACTGGCGCGAGCCCTCCATCTCCTCGGCCAGATGCTGACCAGGGTCGGAACCGGACTCAACCGGTCGCACGCCGGGCAATGACGTCACCTGTGGGCAAGGCGCACTGCGTGTCGCCCGGGCTGCTATTTCTCGTGAACAATCACGGGCCTCAAGATCCGCAACTGCCGCCCAGACCGGCAGACAAACGCTGCCCCTGGAAGTGAACGAAGCCGACGCGCCCACAGCCCAGCTCTCGGCAGGTCCGTGTGAGCTGCGACGGTCTTCCGTGCTTCATTGCCTGGAGGAGAGCAGTGACCATCTGGAAACGGACCTGACTCTCAAGGGCAGGCTCAGGCCCGCGCGGCGGCTTCGTAGAGATCGAGCAGCCGACCGCGCGTCGCATGCAGCCGTCGGGTGAGCACCATGCCGACCCATTGACTGATGGCGAATCCGAACTCGGGGTCCGATTGACACAGCGCCCGGACCTCGGGAGCGTCGAATTCATAGGCGCGGACGGGGCTCAATGTCTCGGCGCCCAGTTCCCACTCGAAGGGCGGGAAGAGCCAGGACAGTCCGACCAGCTCGCCCGGCACCAGCGTTTCAATCTCCGCGCGACGACGGTGCGGAAGCTGTGCATCGAGGGTCACCGCCCCGGTCTTGAGGATCCAGAAGCGGTCGGCGATGGTGTGTTCCTCGAAAAGCCGCCGCGCCGCGGGGAACAAGACGTTGTCGGCAAGGCTCAGGAGATGGTCACGGTGTGCGGGCGGCAGAGACGTGATCTTGAGTGTGGTGGTCATCGGAGTACTCCTCCGAGGAGCGGCTCTGTGTGGAGGGCGGAATCCTCATGTCGCCCAATGGATTCGCTCACTGCTGCAGTACACGACTGCATGGGAGGCGACACACGAGGAAATGCCCGGAGCGCGTCGGCTCGTGCGGTCACAAGGTTCTGGCGACCTCTCGTATCGGAGTTGTTCCCCGCCACGGCAGAAGTACGCGGCAGACCGGACCGTGACGCCCCACTTGAACCGGGTGTGGCGACGCGCCGACCAAGCGACCACGACCCGAACCCCGACCATGAACGCGCGGAACAGGCGGTTCGCTGAACAGGCTGCTTCTGGAGGTGATCGGGTGGAACGACGAGCAGATGGCCGGCGTTGCGCTGCTGATAGCGGAAGTCGGGGGTGTACGGCCCCGATGCGCGGGCCGGCTATGAGCCGCGGGCAAGCAATCGGGAACGGTGGGACCGGCGAGGAGAGACTTCTTCAGCCATCGGGCAGGAACGAGCGGTGATCCGACGGCTGAGTAGCGTTACTGCCTTCGGCCCCCCTTCTCCTGCCGGAGGGCGGAGGTCTTGTGCTGTCCGACAACCCTGCAATCCTGGCCTGCAGGCCATGCCGTTCGGATGCCGCGCTCGGCCTGCTGTGGTGCGCTGTGTCTCCGTATGCGATCACACCCGCCCCGCGTGAGGATCGGGTTACGGGCGGTGGTCCGGTTGCGCCCCAACCCCTGTGCAGGGTTGGCACCCTTCCCCGGTGCTCCGGTCCGCTTCCCGGCCTGCACCGCCAGGGGGGGCCGGTCGCGCCAGCGGCGGCGGAACGCGTAGACAGGTCCCAGGACGGAAAGCCGACCTGCACTTTCCGTCCATCACCGCTTACCTGGAGGCCGTCCTTCAGGCTGTGGAGCCGTTCTCCGGGTGTGCCGACGTCCACGGAGCACCGTCACCCGGCAACGGCCCCCACACCAGCGCTCCCCGGTGAAACCCGGGAGTGGCCTCGGTCATCAGCGGGCCGGTGCCTTGGGTGACGGCTTCAGCCACGGTGTCCAGAAACTCGCTGAGGCATCCGTACCCGGGGAAGGTGAGCGGTCCCGACGGCGGCTCACCGTCGGCCTGGCTGAAGGTGGCGAGGCGACCTCCAGCCTCGACTGCCAGGCCGCCCCACGGGGCAAGGGAGTAGTCAGCGACAGCGAAAGGTACCCAGGCACCCCAGAACTGCTCGGCATTCCCTCCGCTGTTCCGGACTGCCACGATCGCCTCAAGCGGCAGCAGATGGTGCTGGGCAAGGAACAGACCCGGGGCGTACTGGTCAGGGTCGCGATCCAGGGCTGAGGCGTCGACCGTTCCGTCGCACATCATCAGCAGCGTCACCAGGTCGGCGGGCAGGCCCACCCCCAGCTCGTCCTCGGCGGAACGAACGGCGGCCACGGCCGCGCCCGGCCGCAAGGTTGCGTGCGAGGCGGGCGCGTGCACCGCCAGCCAGTCAGTGATGGCGGCCCAGGCAGGCAGAACGTCACGCATCATGTCCTTCATTGAGCAGCGCGGGCCACTTCGGGTCATCGTAGGTGGTGTCGTTGTACGGTGATCGCGGGTGCCGTCACCCTTCGCCACCAACCGTCCGCACGCACTCCAGTCCGGCGTAGCCGATGTTCTTGGCCCGGTTCAAGCCATTGTTGGCGGCAGGGAATCCGGGCGACTTGTACGTCGCCGCGAACGGGAACGTGCAGCCAAGGTTCCAGCTCGGTCCGTGCTCAAGCGGATCCAGGACAACGAACCGAGAGTATTGACGTGCACACGTCTTGACTGGTGGTCACTGTCGCACGCACCGTTGCTGGGCCGATCTTTCCAAGGGGGGTACGTGAACAGCAAGTTGCTCGGCGCGTCCACGGTCCTGGCCCTCTTGGCTTTGGTGGGCGCCTTGCCGGCGCCTGCCTCCTCCGAGCCGCGGCCTTCAGGTGCCCTGCCGCTGGGCGCCGTCGGCTTGACCGAGACCCGCAGCACGCGGACGCTGCAGCCCGGTGTCACCCTCACGCGGATCGTGCGCGGTGGCGACGCCCCGGCGCTTGCGTGGACGGTCGAGGTTTCCATACCCGGCGGTGCCACCTCGCCGGACCCCGACGCGCCGCCGACGGCGCTGAAGGACCGGGCGAGCGCCGACGAGCTGACTGCCGATGTTCAGGGGAACGGCTTCGACGCCCGGGTCGAGGAAGTCACGACTCCGGCCGTCGCCGACTACACCGCTGGAACGCTTGGGTGGCGGGTCCGGGTCGGGCAGTTCGACTCGCAGTCCGCCGCGACGGCCGAGCTCACCCGGCTGAAAGGGGCCGGGCACGCCGGGTCCGTCGTGTACACCGGCTGGGACGGCAACCCCGAGGACCGTGGCCCGTGGCGGATCGACGTGCTCACCATCGACCCGGACCGGTTCCGCGGCGGGCTCAAGGCGTCGTACGGTCCCGATCTGGAGAACCGCGAGAAGACCAGTGAGCTGGCGGCCGCGGCCGGCGCGACCGCAGCGGTCAACGCCGGGTTCTTCGTCCTCGACCCGCGAGCCGGAGCGCCGGGCGATCCGGCGGGCGTCGGCGTCTACGACGGCCGGCTGCTGAGCGAGCCGGTGAACGGGCGCCCCGGCCTGGTGATGCGCGACTCCGGCCGGCACAGCGAGGTCGCCCGGTTCACCTGGAAGGGACGGGTCGTCGGCCGGGACGCGTCGCAACCTCTGGACGGCATCGACCGCGTGCCGGGTTTGATCAGGAACTGCGGCGGCACCGCCGACGACACTCCGACCTCGCTGCCCCTGCACGACGTGACCTGCACCGACCGCGACGAGCTCGTCGCCTTCACGCCTGAATACGGTCGGCAGACGCCGCAGGGCGACGGCCTCGAGGCCGTACTGGACACCCGCGGACGGGTCCTGGAGCTGCGCTCACCACGCGGCGGACCGCTGCCGGCCGGCGGCAGCTCCGTGCAGGCGACCGGCACCCGCGTCGCCGAGCTGGCCGCCCTGGCGCAGGCCGGCCGGCCCCTGCGGGTCGAGAGGACGTTGCGGGACGGCAGCGGCCGTAAAGTCTCCCCGTCACCGGCGACGAGCATTCTCAACGGCGGTCCCGAACTGGTCCGCGACGGACGCCTGCACGTCACGGCTGCGACCGACGGGATGGTGCAGCCAGGCAACGCGAGCTTCTACTACGGCTGGGTGCACAAGCGCAATCCACGCACGCTGGCCGGGGTGGACGCCGCCGGCAGGACCGTACTGGTCACGGCCGACGGACGCAGCACGGACGCGCTCGGGCTGAGCATCCCCGAGAGTGCCGCCGTCGCCCGGGCACTCGGCCTGCGCGACGCGGTCAATCTTGACGGTGGCGGGTCGACCACCATGGTGGTCGACGGAGAAGTGATCAACGACCCGTCCGACGCGGCCGGTGAACGCCCCGTCGGGGACGCACTGCTGATCCTGCCCGACCGGGGCTGACCCGGCCCGGTCCGAGAACGCCCGAGCCGACGACCTTCGACCGCCAGGAGCCGCCATGACCGCCGTCCCGATCCGCCGAGCCCGCCTCCTGCTCGTCCTTGCCGCGCTGCTGCTCACCCTGGCGTCGACCCCGTCGGCGCCAGCTACCGCGTCGACGGTGTCACCTGCCGGGCGAGCGGGCGGGTTCGGGCCCTCGTCCCGGGGTGCCGAGGTGGTCGCGGTCACCCAGGTCGCCGACCGGCAGGTCGACTTGTCGGTCCGTTCACCGGCCCTCGGCGGCCGGACGGTGAACGTTCGTCTGCTCACGCCCGATGGCTGGGATCCGGGCGACCGGAGCCGGCGCTGGCCGACCCTCTGGCTGCTGCACGGCTGCTGCGGGGACTACACGTCGTGGACCAGTCGGACCGACGTCGCGCGGACCGAAAGCCTGCGCGACGTCCTCGTGGTCATGCCGGAGGCCGGCTGGGACGGCTGGTACAGCGACTGGTGGAACTACGGCCAGGGCGGTGACCCGGCGTGGGAGACCTTCCACACCAAGGAGCTGCGCCTCCTCCTTGAGCACGACTGGGGCGCGAGCAGGAACCGCGTCGTGGCGGGACTTTCGATGGGTGGCCAGGGCGCCCTGCTGTATGCCGCCCGGCACCCCGGGATGTTCAAGGCGGCTGCGGCGTACTCCGGCTCTGTGCACCCGCTGCTCAACGACGAGTCGGTGAACCGCATCATGGGATTCTTCGCCGGTCAGGGCAATGACCCGCTGAGGGTCTGGGGCGACCCGGTTGCGCAACGTGACATCTGGGCGGACCACGACCCATTCCACCTGGCCAAGCGCCTCAAGTCGATCCCCGTCTACCTGTCCTGCGGCGACGGCACCACCGGCCCCTTGGACCCGCCGGGCACCTCGAGCGCGCTCGAGGCGGACTTCAACAGGCAGAACCAGGCCCTTGCGAGCGAGCTCGGACGCCAGGGTGCGAAGCGCGTGACCACTCACTTCTACGGACCGGGGACCCACGGCTGGCCGTACTGGCAGCGTGAGTTGCACTCCTCGCTACCGATGCTGCTCCACGCCCTGCGGGCCGACGGCTGAACGGTCATGTGCCGAGATCATCCGCCCGGGCATCCCCGCCGCGCCATGGCCAGCCGTGTCTGGGACGAGCCCCCGGCCGGCCAAGGGAGATCGTGGGATCGTCGCCGGTCACGGCGATCTCGTCTGCACGCTGCGCCAGTTCCACCACCGGCTCGCTCCGGGTGTCCCGCCCCCGAATCCGCACGTCGCCCCGCCTCCGCTGGAAAGATTCGGTCCATGAACGACATCACCCCTGCCCAGAGAGCCCGCGAGCTGCTTACCCAGGCATCCCAGCACCCGGTTGCCAGTCCTCAGCGCGACGCGCTGGTGGCAGAAGCCGCCGTGTGGGCACGGCTGGAGCACGCAGCCATCATGGAGCATCACACGGCCGTAGCGGTCGACATCGAGTCCGCCCTGGCCGCTTTCGCCGACCCCGTGCAGAAACTCGGCAGGGAGGTCGGCAACCTGACCGAGCACATCGAACTCAGCCAGAAGTGAGCGAGCACGCGGAGGGAGGGCATCGCGGTGGTCATGTGCTGCGATGACGCTGAGGCGCTGGGGCAGGCCGCGCGGCGAGCTGCCCTTCGAGACCGCTGAACGCCGACTCGGGGAAGGCTCCGTCCCCGTGCTGTGCACCGACGGCCTCCTCCAGGCACCGGACCGGGATATGGACGCCGGGCCCGACCAGCTGCCCCGTACCATGGCCGGCCCCGTACGATCGCTCGAGCAGCTCTGCGGTGCCGTGGCGACCACCCTGCTGTCAGGGCCCCGAACCGGTGACGCGGCCCCGCTCCTTGCCCGCCCCCGCGTTCTGGAAGCAGGACGGGCCGTCCACCGGGAGCTGCCGGTCGACCCCGCGCAGGTCGCCCGCGCGCGTATCTTCACCACCCGTCAGCTTGCCGACCGAAGGTCTGCAACCACCCGTCCTCACCACCGAACTGATGGTCAGTCAGTCAGCTGGCCGGCAAACGCCATCCGGCACGCGTGCGGCCCGCTCTCCCTGCGCATCCGCGAGGTCTCCGACGGCAGTCTCAGCGCCCCGCACCTGCGCTGCGCGCACCAGCGACGAGGGCGGCCGCGGACTGTTCCCGGTGGCCCGGCTCGCCTCCCGTTGGGGCGCCCGCTGCGACCGCGACGGCAAGACCATCCGGGCCGAGCAGCCCCTTGTTCCTGTCGGAGATCCTTTCGGAGTACCTGGTCCCGGCGATGTGAGGGCCGGAGCGATCGGGTTAGTCTGTCCGTCGTACCGGACACGGGGTGCCCCATCCGAGGGCTGAGATCACACCCGTCGAACCTGAACCAGTTCGTACTGGCGGAGGGATGTCTTCCATGCCTTTGGCGCATGTATCCGGCGGTCTGCCCGCCGACGGCCGGCAGACCGTCTTCGACGGACGGATGCCGGCGGCCCCCGGCGACCTCCGTGTCGAAGCGCACGGTATAGAGCCGGTCCCCGAGAGCAACCGCTACGGCGGTCCCGGGCGCCTGTTCACCGTATGGTTCGCTCCCAATCTGACCATGACCGGCGTGTTCACGGGCACCGTGGGCATCGCCCTCGGCCTGGACTTCGCAGCCGCGCTCACCGCCGTCGTGCTGGGCACCGTCCTCGGCGCGGTGCCCACCGCCTACCTGGGCACCTGGGGGAGCCAGACCGGTGCCGGGCAGCTGCCGCTGGCCCGGCTGGCCTTCGGCCGCGGCGTGGCGGTGCCCGGCATCCTGCAGTGGCTGTCCTCGGTCGCCTGGGACGCGCTGATCGGGCTGTTCGGCGGGGACGCGCTCGCGCGGCTGTGCGGCTGGCCGTTCTGGCTCGGTGTCCTGGTCATGCTGGTGGCCCAGGGCGTCCTCGGCGTGCTGGGCTACGAGGCCATCCACCGGCTTCAGATCGTCATGACCTTCGTGCTCGCGGCCGCATTCGCGCTGATCGCCTGGCGGCTGCTCGACGGTGTCCACCCCGCCGGCAGCGGCAGCGGCACCGCGCACGGCGCCGACCAGGTCGGCGCGTTCGTCCTGACCAGTACCATCGCGCTGAGTCTGACCCTGTCCTGGGCTCCATACGCCAGCGACTTCAGCCGCTACCTGCCGCGCACCACCTCGCGCCCACGCATGTTCTGGTGCACGCTGCTCGGCCTTGTGGCGTCCTTCGTGGCCGTCCAGACACTCGGCCTGTGGGGTGCCTCGGTGCTGACCGACCAGACCGCCGCGGGTGTGGACGAGCTGCTGGGCGGCGGGGCGCTGGGCGCGTTCGGGCTGCTCGCCGTGGCGCTGGCGGCCCTCAGCAGCAACGCCATGAACGACTACAGCGGTTCCTTGGCGCTGCAGACCGTGGGAGTGCGCCTTCCGCGCCCGGCGGCGGCCGCCCTCGCCGCCGTGCTCGGCTTCCCTCTGGTGCTGTGGATGCACGCTGCCGACACCACGGCCCGCTTCCAGAACGTGCTGCTGTTCGTCGGCTACTGGATTCCCGGTTTCGTGGCGATCATCGTCGTCGACTGGCTCGCCCGGGCCCGGGCGAGGGGCGGCGCCGCGATCGACCTCGCCGCCGAGACCGCCCGGGCACAACCCGGATGGCCCCCGTTGCTGGCGTTCGTCGTCGCCTTCGCCGCCGCCGTACCGTTCATGGACACCAGTCTGTACGTGGGCCCGGTGTCGGCCGCCCTGCACGGCGCCGACCTCTCGTACTACGTGGCGTTCCTCGTGGCCCTGGCGGTATACGCCCCGCTGCGGCTGCGTCACCGACCGCAGGACTGACCGCCGTCCCCCGGCGTCCCGACACCATCCCCTCCCGCACGGAGCGAATCCGAATGCCCTCGACATCTGCCGATCCCGCCGTCTTCGTCCCACAGGCCCTCGCACGCGTGCGGGCGGACTCCCCGTTGGTGCAGTGCCTGACCAACTCGGTGGTCACTGGATTCACCGCCAACGTCCTGCTGGCGCTGGGCGCTTCACCGGCCATGGTCGACATTCCCGAAGAGGCCGGCCCGTTCGCCCGGATCGCCTCAGGCGTCCTGGTCAATCTCGGCACCCCGCACGCGGAGCAGCGCTCCGCCATGGTCGAGGCCGCGCGGGCAGCGGCTTCGGCCGGTACGCCGTGGGTGCTCGACCCGGTGGCGGTCGGCGCCCTGCCGGTACGCACCGCGCTGGCACGAGAGCTCCTGAAGCTGCGGCCGGCTGTGATCCGGGGCAACGCGTCCGAGATCATCGCGCTCGCGGGCGCGGGCGATGGCGGTCGCGGCGTGGATTCCTCCCACGGCGTCGAGGCCGCCGAGGAATCAGCACGCGCGCTGGCCCGTACGACCGACTGCGTGGTCGCCGTGTCGGGGCCCGTCGACTTCGTCACCGACGGGGTGCGCTGTGCCCGGATCGCCCATGGGGATGCCCTGTTGACCCGGGTGACAGGTGGCGGCTGTGCGCTGGGTGCGGTGATGGCGGCCTTCGCGGCGGTCGACGAGGACCGGTTCGCCGCGACGGTGGCCGCCGTGGCCGTGTACACGGTCGCCGCCGAGCTCGCCGCGAAGGAGGCCTGCGGGTCCGGCAGTTTCGCCGTCTCGTTCCTGGACGCGCTCGCCGCGCTGGAGGAATCCGACCTCGCCGAGCCGGCGGTGCTCTCGTGACCGTGACACCGGTGGATCTGTCGGTCTACCTGGTCACGGACGCAGCCCAGTGCGCGGCCCGCGGCCGGAGCGTGGCCGAGACCGTCGCCCTGGCGGTGGCCGGAGGCGTCACCGCCGTGCAGATCCGGGAGAAGCACGCCGCCGGGAGGGCGTTCCTGCGTACGGTTCTGGAGGTGGCCGCGGTCGTCCCCGAACGGGTGGCGCTGATCGTCAACGACCGTGTGGACGTGTTCCTGGCGGCCCGGGCAGCCGGGGCGCGCGTCACCGGGGTCCACGTCGGCCAGTCGGATCTGCCGCCGGCCGCGGTACGCGAACTGATCGGTGAGCACGCGGTCCTGGGCCTGAGTGCCGCCACCCCCGACGAGTTGCGCGCCGCCGCCGGGGATCCGGCACGCGTCCACCACATCGGCATCGGCGCGCTGCACGCGACCCGGACCAAGGCGGATGCCCCGGCCGCACTCGGCCATGCCGGTTTCGCCCGCCTCGCCCGGCTCAGTGACCTGCCGGCCGTGGCCATCGGCGGCGTCACCCCGGCCGACCTGCCACGCCTGCGAGATGCCGGGGCGATGGGTGCCGCCGCCGTCTCCGGCATCTGCGCCGCCGAGGACCCCCGAACAGCGGCCCGCGCATACGCCCGGGCATGGACCTGCAACCGAGAGGAGAGCCACGCATGACCGCGCCGCCCCGCGTGCTGACGATCGCCGGATCCGACTCCGGCGGAGGAGCCGGAATCCAGGCCGACCTGAAGACCATGCTGGCGCTCGGCGCCCACGGAATGAGCGTGCTCACGGCGGTCACGGCACAGAACTCCCTGGGCGTGCAGGGCGCATGGGAACTCCCCGTGGAGGCGGTGCGCGCGCAGTACCGCAGTGTCGTGGACGACATCGGTGTCCAGGCGGTCAAGACGGGGATGCTCTCCTCGCCCGAGCTGGTCACGGTGGTCGCCGAGCTCTTGTCGGACGTGGCGGCCCCGGTCGTCGTGGACCCGGTGAGCGTGTCCAAGCACGGCGACAAGCTGCTGGCCGATGACGCGCTGGATGCCGTACGGACCGCGCTGCTGCCGGTCGCGACGGTGGCCACGCCGAATCTCGACGAGGTCGCGCAGCTCACCGGCATCACGGTGACGGACGAAGCAGGCATGCGCCGTGCCGCCGCGCGGCTGCTCACGTACGGGCCCCGCTGGGTGGTGGTGAAGGGCGGACACCTGCAGGGCGAGGCGGCGGACCTGCTGACGGACGGCGAGGAGGAGCACTGGCTGCGCGCCCTGCGGCACGACAACCGCCACACCCACGGCACGGGCTGCACGCTCGCCTCGGCCATCGCGGTAGGCCTGGCGCAGGGCCACCCGGTACCGGATGCGGTACGCCGGGCCAAGGACTACGTCACCGTGGCGATCGCGGCGGGGTTCGCGCTGGGGGCCGGCATCGGGCCGGTGGACCACGGCTGGCGGATCCACGGGCGCGCCTGAGCCAGTGGATGAGTCCCGCACCGCCGGGCCGCGACATGGGCCCCGCCGGGCGGTGCCTGTGTGGAGACGTTCCTGGCTGTGGTCCTGCTCCGTGCCGGATTCCTCGTCACGAAAGCGCCGGCATCAGGGCTGTCCGGCGCGTCCGTTTTGACTCCCTCTTCGTCGGGCCTTGCAGCGCTGCCTGTGCGGGGTCACTTCATGAAGCGTGGCGGCCCGTCGGCGCCGGCCGGGCATGAGGGTCGAACCGCCCGGGCCGGCAGCAGCGGCACCGGGCCGGGGTAACCCCCACGAACCAGGCAGAACCGTGCGACCAGTACGGACGAGGGTGTCGGCACGCGCGGGGCCACACCCGCAGGGCTCGCGTTCAGTGCAGGTCGGCCCGCGCGGGGGTGTCGTCGAGGAAGCCGCCCGACTGGTGCTGCCACAGCTTCGCGTAGGCGCCGTCCGACGCGAGCAACTCCTGGTGCGTGCCCTGCTCGACGATCCGTCCGCGGTCGAGGACGACGAGCCGGTCCATGGTGGCGACCGTGCTCAGGCGGTGCGCCACCACGAGCGCCGTCCGCCCCTCCATGAGCCGCCACAGCGCCTCCTGGACGAGGATCTCGCTCTCGGAGTCCAGGGCGCTGGTCGCCTCGTCGAGCAGCAGGATCGGCGCGTCGCGAAGGATCGCCCTGGCGAGGGCTACCCGCTGGCGCTGTCCGCCGGACAGCTTGACACCGCGCTCGCCCACCATGGTGTCGAAGCCGTCCGGCAGCGCGTCGGCGAACTCCGTGACATGCGCCGCCTCGGCCGCGCGGCGGATCTCGGCGTCGGTGGCGTCCGGCCGGGCGAACGTGATGTTGTCCCGCAGCGTGCGGTGGAACATCGCCGGGTCCTGCGGCACGTAGGCGATCAGGCTGCGCAGGTCGGCCTGGCGCAGCGCACTGATGTCCTGACCCCCGATCAGGATCCGGCCGGCGTCGATGTCCGTCATCCGCAGCAGCAGCCGGCTGAGCGTGGTCTTGCCCCCGCCGGACCGGCCGACGAGGCCGATTTTCGCCCCGCTGGGCACAGCCAGGTCGAGGCCCTCGAAGAGCGGCTCGGCGCCTGCATGGGCGAAGGTCACGTGCTCGAAGTGGACGTCGGCGGCCCGGGACAGCAGCGGCTGCGGCGATGCCGGGTCGAGAACGGTCGGTGGCCGCAGCAGCAGTTCGGTGAACTGCGCGGCCTCCGTCATCGAGCTCTCCAGGCGGCGGTAGATCTGGTTGAACTCGAACATGATCCGCGTTGCGTTGGTGTAGTACGTGAAGGCGACCACGATCGCCTCCACGCCGTGCCCGCCCCCGCCGATCGCGACCGCGAGCAGCAGGCCCAGCGCGTTGGTCAGCACGGACATCGGTGCGACCAGTGTGTCGATGCGCAGGTTGCCGTAGTCCCACGACCGCAACGTGAGCCGCCGCGAGACCGCGACGCGGGAACGGTGCTCGGCGGCCTCGCGCTCCTCGGCGGCGAACGCCCGGACCGTGTCCATGTTCATCAGGCTGTCGGCGACGTGGCCAGACACCCGGGCGATCGCCTCCTCACGCTGGTCGACGAGCGACTGGCGGCGGCGGATGAGGGGCGTCACGCACAGCGCCGTCAGCGCGATCATCGCCAAGAGCCCGACAACGAGCAGCGGTTCGTAGTGCCAGAGCACCACCGACCCGAACACCAGGGGCACGAAGCTGCCCACGACCGAGAACGTCAGCGTGTCGACGAACTCCTCGAAGCGGGACGCGAAGCTCAGGACCCGCTTTGTCAGCGACCCGGCGAAGTTGTCGTGGAAGAACGTGGCGTCCTTGGCGAACAGCTCGTCCATGCCGATCACGTACAGGTGCTCGATGCCGAGGGCGTCAAGGCGGTTCAGGCAGTGCAGGCCGACGCGCCACAGCGCCTCCGCGAGCAGCAGGACGCCGGCGAAGCCGAGGATGTAGGGCAGCGTCGGGCCGATGGCGATTCCGGCGTCGCCGGCGATCCGGCCGACCAGCTTCGCGACGAGCAGCGGCGCGATGTAGTTGATGCCGATGTTGCCCAGCGCCGGCAGCAGCATCGCGGGCACCGTCAGCCGCCGGAGCCGGGCCAACTCCCGCCCGTAGTAACGAAGGGCGAGGAGCACCGAGCCCCCGCCGGGCGGAACCTCGCGTGATTCAGGCAATCCCATCCACCCCTGTGTTGTCGTGCGGCAGCTCGTCACGCGCTTCTCCGGGGAGAAGCCGTTGCCCCATGTCCGTGCGGAGCTTCGGTTCGAGTGAGTGCCTTCGCCCAGGTCGTCTTCCGGAGGCGGGGCACGACGGCGGAGCCCCCGCGCTGCTCGTGGCGACGCATCCGCGCGAGTACGGGGAGGCCAGGAATCGCAGTGTCCCGCGGGGCGCCCGCGGTGTCCAAGCGTTTTCTCAGCCGACGGCTACCCGCAGCCGCTGCACAGGCGTCGGCGAGGCCGGCGCCCCGACGAGCGCCTCGCCGGAGAGCGGGCCCGGACCAGCCCGCGGCTCCAGCCGTTCTCCGCACCGAATCCGACAGCTCGGAGAAGAGCGAGAACGGCTGCGTCACGCGCCCTGCGTCGCCGGCTCGGACAACAACTCGACGCTCTCAGCAACAGAGACTTGACCACGCGCGTCGGCGAACTGACCCACCACAACCATCAGCTCGCCGACCAACTCCAGCGAGCCAAGTCCGAAAACGCTGCTCTCAACAACAGCCTCACCAGCCTGCACAACGACCTCGCCGATGACCTCGCGGCCGTGCGCGTCGCTGTCGAGGAACAGCATCAGCCAGTTCCCGACACCGACGGCGGACTCCAGGTGTACGTTGGGGCGGGGCAGGCACGCCTGCAACGTGTCCTGCCGGTCGTGGTTGCCGGCGAGGCAGTAGACCGGGGTGGGGGGCGTGTCCGGGACCTCGCCCATCCGCTCGTACGCACCCGGCTCGCCGATGTCCGCCAGGTCTCCGGTGGCGACCACCAGCGCGGCCTCCGTGATCGCCTGCGTCGCGTCGGCGAGGACCGCCGCGAGCCCGTCGTCGGGTTCGTGGGAGACGAACCTCCGAACCCCGGGAGAGTCCTGGAAGTGCGGGAAGCCCTCGAATGGGGCAGGGATACCGATGTCGCATGCCGAGGGGGAACGCTGTCTGAACACGGGGCCGGACTTGCGGCCGCCTCGGACGGAGTAAATCTTCCCGAGGACGCCCGGGTGACAGTCCGGGTGGGCCGCGTACTGATCGAGGTCATTTCCAGTGGGCAGCCCCCCAGGGCGTACGCGCTGGGGGTCGCGCAGGACATCCGACCGGGCGAAGGAACCTGTGGGACGCCGAACCCCTCCCCGGCGCCCAGTGCCGCATCGCGCACCGCGCACCGCATGGTCTGCCCCTGCCTCCCGCGCGAAGACCCCCCGCTGTGGGCCACCGCGCTACGGCAGGAGAACGAACGCCGGGCACAGCGCCTGTTCAACCTGCCCGACGACTGGGACCTCCCCGACACGGGCCGACCACGGCCTGACCGGCCCGGTACCGTGTCCACCGGCGGGGTTCGGTTCACTACCCGGTGACCAGCTCTTCACCCCGGCCCCCTGTACCCCGGATCAGCGCTCTGGCCCGGGATACAGCCGTGTCCTCACGTGGACTTCCGGTGTGGTCCTGCATCCTGTGCCCATGGCCGACACCTTTGACCACGCCCCGCAGGTATGGAACGCCGCACAGCTCCGCGAAGCCATCAAAGACCTGCCCGATGACACACCCATCCACATCGGTGTTGCCGAAGACCCCGGCGACTTCGACGGCTACCGCGACTTCGTGCTCGTGAACGCCGAACACGTGGAGAACTGGTGGCCGGCCACCTCCACCTCGCCCGAGCGCGCGGAGACCGAGAAGGCGCTGACCCTGTTTGCCGACTGGAAGGCCGACGAGTACGACGTCCTCGACTGAACCCGCCGCAGTCACTCCCCGGCGGGGGAGCTCCCGGCTCGGTGCCGTCATTGCCAGGCCGCGGATTCCTGCGGTTCGACTCTTGACGGGTCAGCAGCATCGCCGCGGCGGCTGACGCCGGCGGCGGTCAGTACGCTCACGCCCATGGGACTGGACATCAGTGTGCTGATCGCCGACTGGTCATGGCTGGGCGAGGTACCTCCCCGGGAGCGGCTGGCACGGCTGCACGAGCTGCCGCCGCCCAGGGCAAGCGCGACGAACCGCGCCGGCCGGCCTTCGCCCGCCGCCGACCCCGCGCAGCGGGAGACACCCAGTTGCTGAGCCGTCAGGTTCTCGGGATGAGTCCTCCGAACACGGTGCGGGCGTAGAGCTGCTGGTGGCACGATGCCTCTTTTGCCGGGCCCCGGGGGCGTGCTGGTGGGCTGGCACATCGGTGAAGTCCACTTCGAGAAAGGGCCCCCGCGATGAGCGCGATCCGCAACGCCGAGACCATCAGCCAGTCCGGCGGTTCAGGCCGGACAACGTGTTGGTACTGGCGGAAATGACAATGGCCGTGAAGCCTGCGGGCGGCCGTCCGCAGGGCGTCGCCTACGGTCGCCTTACCTCGAACTGGAAGCAGCCGTACTCCAGGGCCCGCACGTGTACCAGTGCCACCTCCGGCTCGGCGAACGCTTCCCCGAAGACCCGGTCGAACCCGACGTCGGCGTTGTCCGGGATCTCGAAGAAGAGGCCCCCGACGATGTGTCCCTCGGCGTTGTAGCGGCGGATGGTGCGCAGTGCCCCCGGTCGCGCGAAGGGGTAGCCCTGGGCTTCCCGTGGCTGTGCGCATTCGTCGGCGTGGATGAATACCGGCCCCGCTTCGTCGTAGGCTCCGGGGTCGGCCCCAGTTGCCGTCGCCCAGCGGCGCAGCGGCGCGTATGAGACGAGGGCGACCCGCTCGCCGGGCTCGATGGCCCGCAGGCAGCAGCGCAGCGGGCTGCCCACGCAATCGAGGGGAACGCCGTCCTCGCGCGCGGTGTACGGCCGCAGCGGCCGCCCGGCGTCATCGATGTCGCGGAGTTCCTTGAGTGCGGCGGGAGGGATGGGGAGAGGCGTGTACGCGGTCATGGGGCCAGTGTCGGCGGCCGGCCCTTGGCGTGCTGGCGGGAATCAGACGCGAAGGTCTGCGGCATTGCCGCGCTGTATTCGGCAGGTCACGAACGGAGCCAGAGCCGGATGGCTGCGACGGTGACGGTGCCGTGGATTCCTGATGGCTTTGTCGCAGGGGAATCGGGTCGCGCTCCTGCGGTGAGCCTCTGCCCGTGTGGTGAGAACAGTCAGTCGCAGGACGGCCGGTGGTCCAGGTGTGGGAGCAGTGCCTTCCACTGCTTCTTCTCGACGCTGAGGGGGTGGGTGGTGCACAGCCGGTGGTAGATCCGGTCGGTGTCGAAGTCGATCAGGTAGGTGGGTCCTTTCGAGTACCGCCCTTCCAGATCGCCGTCCGGAACCACGGCCATGAAAGGGCTGCCGTCGGGCAGCAGCTTCAGGTCCTTCACGCCTTCCACGGTGGCGATCGCCGGCGTGCGCCATCTGCCGTCCTTCTCTGCCGCCCAGATGCGGTAGGGGTCGCCCGTCAGGACCCACCTTCCGTCCGGCGACGGCCTGATGTCCGTGAGGGCCCGGTCGAAGCGCATCTCGTCCATCTCCCGGGGCTTGTACGGGTCGCTCACATCCCAGAACTTCACGGTTCCGTCGGTGAGCGTCGTCGCCAGGACGCCTTTCCCGACCGGCTGATAGCCGCCGGACGCGGCGGGCAGCAGGGCCGCCTCTCCGGGGTTGCGGATGTCTCGCATGTCCCAGAGCTGGGTCCGCTGGGCTGGAGCGTCGTGCATCAGCAGCCGTGTCGAGGGCACGTAACCTGCCTGCCCCACGGCCGCGTCCTTGAGGAGGGGGCCCTTGACCGGCTCGGCGGGGTCGGTGAGGTCCCAGATGCGCAGGTCCATTGGCCTGCCCCGCCCCGGCTCGACCCGGTCCACGACCGCGAGCCCCCGGTCGCCCAGGAAGAACAGGCTCTCCCACCCCGCGACCGGCACCGCGGGGAGCGTTGCGCGCCGCACCGGGCGGCGGACGTCCCGTATGTCCCACACCTGCACCGTGCCGGCGGCCCAGCCGCCGACGACCAGTAGCCTGCCGTCCGCGGACACCGCCGTGCGCACGTCCGAGGCCTTCACCGCGATCTCTGCTCCCGGCACCGGAGGCCTCTTCGCGTCCCCGCCGAAGTCCCACAGCCGGAACGCGTGGTCCTCCGTGCCCTCCGTCCACCGGTGCGCCATCAGCACCGGACGATCGGTCCCTGGAAGGAAGTAACGGGCTTCCCACGGTTTGGGCAGCGCGAACCGCAGACGCGGATCGGCCCCCTCGGCCGTGTCCGCGCTGCGGAGGTGCCGGCGGCCGCCCTCCACCGTCCACCAGGCCATCTTCCCTTCCGCACCGGTCGCGACCAGCAGATCCCGTGTCGGGTGGGCGGCGACCGCCATCACCGAGGGGGTCGTGGCGGTGTCCAGCAACCGTGCCCGCGCCCGGTCGCGCACGTTCCACAACCGCACTTCGCCCGGCCGTTCCGCCGCGCCCTTCCCGCTGATGCCGTTGCCCGTGACCAGCAGGCCGTCGTGGCGGAACGCCAGCGAGATCAGTGCGGCAGAAGCCACCGTACGGTCCGTCCGCAGCAGCGGCGCCGAGGGCTTCGAAACGTCCCACAGCCGCAGGCGGCCCTCGGCGCTCCCCGCCGCCAGCGTCCGGCCGTCCGGAGCGAACCTCAGGGTGTACGTGGTGCCTTCGGGGATGCCCCGCGCGGCGAGTCTCTCGGGCCGCCGGGGGTCGGTGACCCCACAGGGCGAGTTCCGTGGCCGTCTGCGCCGCCAGCAGACGGGCGCGCGGGTGGAAGGCGATGGCCGCGCTGCCCTTCAGCTTCAATGTCCCCGCCTTCACGGGCACGTTCCGGCGCGAGATGTCCCACAGCTGGATCCGCCCGCGGCGCTGGCTGGTCGCCAGCACATCTCCGTCCTTGCTGAACGCCAGGTTGAGCACCGGCTCACGATGCCCTGCCGAGACCTCGACCGGCGTCTCCGTCAGATAGGCCGCGTAGAGGCTCCTTCCGTCAGCAGCCGCAGCAACTCCCCGCTGAAGAGCGTGTGTTCCGCGCCTGCGGGCGCGAACGAGGCCGCGTAGTGCGTCGCCGCGGCCAGCAGAAAGCTGCCCTCGGGGCGGGCCGAGGTGATGACTTCGCGGTACGACTCCTGCGGCGCGGCCTGCGCGAGGCCCGAGAAGCAGCAGTCCAGGACGACCACCGTGCTTGCCGCGGCCTCACCGAGCCGCTTGCCCACCTGGTCGTAGGGGACGGCGTGGACGGTGTCGTCGGCCGAGGAAGTGCCCGATGTGGCGAGGTACAACTGCCGCCCGGGGCCGACCAGACCGTGGCCGATGAAGTAGAAGAGGACGACTCCGCCCTCGGAGGCGTCGATGGCGGTCTGCACGGCGGCGAGCACCTCGGTCGGCCCCTCCGGGTCGATGACCTCGGTGACCCTGCTGTCCATGCCGCAGTTCTCCCGCAGCACCGCTGCGACGGCCTGAGCCGAGCGTGCGGCGCCGGGCAGATCCGACAGCGCCACGCGGCCGCCGCTGCCGGTCTGTACGAGATCGGCGATATGCGCGCAGAGCGGGTCGCGCTCTCCGGCGCGGAGTCGGAGTTCTCCTCGCTGGGCGCGTCGACGCAGGGCAGCAGTTCGACGATGGTGCGGCTGGACAGGCCTGCGGCGTACAGCCGTTGGACGGTCCGGGCGCTGCGGACCGCGAAGGAGCCCTGACGTGGCGACCCTTTTCATCAGCTACCGGCTCGGCGGACTGACGCTGCCCAACCGGGTGGTCATGCCCCCGATGACCCGGGTCGGGGCCGCCGACCACTGGCTCGGGCTGTGCCGACCTCATCAGCTTCGGCCGCGCCTTCATCGCCAACCCCGACCTGGTCGAGCGGCTGCGTGGCAGACTTCCGATCGCCCCCGTCGACGAGGCCACGTACTACCAGGGCGGTGATGCGGGCTACCTGACCTACTCGGCCCACCAGTACTGGGCCTGACTCCGGTCTGCGGCGGGCGGGGCCGGCGGGCGGGCGGAACCGGAGCGGGCCGTGCAGCTCAGCCGGAGCCGCCCGCGCGGCGGGGCCGGGCCCTGGTCCGGCTCTTCAGGGCCCGGTATCGCTTGAGGAGAGTGGTGATCCTCTGGGGTGCCTGTACCTCGTGCAGGACGGCACGGGCGGTCCGTGTAGCCTCCAGCCGCTCAAGCGGTCCGGTGAACTCGATGGCAGCGGCCGGATTGTCGGCGGTCCTGCGGCCGGCGCCCCTGTCCCGGACATGTCCCGGACGGGACAGGCAGGGCCGGAACGGCCGGTGCGCCCCTACTGTCGCTGGGCATGGACACCACACGCAGAGCTCTGTTCAAGGGCATCGCGGCCGTTCCCCTCGCGGTGACGGCCGGAGGGTTGCTCGTACCGTCCGTGGCGCGGGCGGCGGAGCCGGGGTACGGGCTGAGGATGTACGACCGTGACGGAGCGCCGACCGGCACGACGTGGGCGGCCGCCACTCAGGGGCTGATCACGAGGCAGCGGCTCGGCGTGGCCGACCTCGTCGACGACGTGCTCGACAGGGCCGAGCGGCGCGCCTCGGCGCCCGGTGACTGGCGCGACGGCCCGGGTTCCGCCCCGAAGCCCGACCGGTTCGACTTCGCCTTCGGGTGGGACGCGAGGTCCTCGTACCGCGAGGACGCCCACGGGAAGCGCTGGTACCCACAGGGCATCACCACCAGCCACGACGCCTATGGCGGCTCCGTACCGGGCAGTGGGGGCAAGACGGTCGCCCTCGTCTCCTGGTACGACAAGCAGACGGCCGGCAACCAGGGCGCCAAGGTGTCCGTCATCGACGTCACCCGAACCGGGGCGTCGAGCCGCCCGCGGTACGACCACGTCCTGCTGGTCGAGCCCACCAAGGAGTCGGGCGAGCCTTTCGACTTCAAGGTCACCACCCTCCACGCCGGGGGCATCGCATGGGTGGGGAAGTGGCTGTACGTGGCGGACAGGAACCGGGGCCTGTATGTCTTCGACACCACCAGGATGCTCAAGGTGTCCCGCGGGTCGACGGGGGAGACCCGGGAGCGCGCCAAGAGCTGGTGCGGCTATCACGCCGGAGACAAGAAGTACTACGCGCACGGCTACCGGTACGTCATGCCCCTGCATCATGTGTATCGGCCCGCCGGCTGGTCGGCGAACCTGGCGTACTCCCAGGTGTCCCTGGACCGCACCCAGGGGGCCGCTCAGTCGCTTGTCGTCAGCGAGTACTTCGAGAAGAGCCGCGACGGCGTGGCGGTCCGCTGGAACCTGAACAGCGCCGGCTACATCACCGCAGAGCGGGCCGCCTCCACTTGGCCGCTGCGCATCGCCAGGGTGCAGGGCGCGGTCTGCGTCGGTGACCGGACGTACTACTCGGCCAACGCCCCCGTGAAACCCGCTGCGCCCAAGGGCCCGAAGCAGGGAAGTCTTTGGCTGCAGAGGCCCTGGGGCGCGAAGATGACCGCGCCGCGTGGCAAGCTCACTCTGGGGCCGGAAGACCTCAGCTACCAGCCACGGGCCGGGGGAGGCTCGCTCTGGTGCCTCGCCGAACACGAAGACACCAGGCGCGTCTACCGCATCCGCCTCTGACAGCCACCACCCCGGCCATGGCCACATCGGCGAGGCCGCGACGCTGGCGGCCCGCTCCGCGGTCCCCGGGTACGTGGACCTGTGTACCGGTACGCAGGGACGTTCGGCGTCGGCATCGACACCGTCGACCCACCGGGCAGCCAGGGCAGGCGACGCACCACCACCGCTCCACACCGCACTCGCCAACCAGCCACCAGCCGCGTCGACGACGCTTCAGGTCAACACGCTTTGGGCTGCCATCCGGCACCGGCCTCGCCCCAGGAGCGCACAGCATGTTCGACCCCGCCCAGAAGCACCCGTGTCCTGACGCCTTCCGGCCGGATGAAGCACCTGCGCCGCATGCACTGCTGGCGCCGCTGATCGGATTCCTCGGCACCTGGGCGGTCGGGGCCGCGGCGGGTAGCCGACGCTCGCCGAGGAATTCGTGTACGCCCAGGAGGTCACCTTCAGCCACGAGGGGAGGCCATCTCTGCGCTACGAGGCGCGCGCCTGGCTGCTCGACGGCGAGCCGGGCTCCGGGCGCGCGATGACGCGCGCCCGGCCGCGTCGGGCGAGGGCCCCACCTGGGACCCGGTGACCGGGCGGCCGGATGCGAGGCAGGGTTGACCGGCGTCGCCTTCGGGTCGGCCTGACCTGTGGCGTCGGCCTGTTGGACGACTGGAGGGGCGCGGCACCGGCGGACGCTGCACCGCAACTGGCGGCCGGGCGACGTTGTGGACGTGCCGATGCCCTTCAGCCTGCGCGTGGAGAAGGCCAACGAGGCGCCGAGCGCGCAGTCCCTCTTCTACGGGCCCGTGCTGCCCGCCGGACGGAGCAACGAGCGCACGCCGCGCCCGTTCTCGCTGTACCGGCATCTGGGTTGGGGTCGGCTTTCCCCGGGGTGTCGCCGGTCGCGGGCGAGGGGCCGGGGCAAGCCTGAGCCGGGTGTGGGCGGGTCTTCTCCCAGGGCGGGGGAGGGCTGTCGGGGGCGAGGAGCTGATGGCGCCTCTCTGGCGCTGAGCGAGGGCCGGCCGGCCCGTGGGGGAAGGCCGGCCGGCGGGGAAGGGGTGCTGGTTCGGTGTGTGTCGGGTCAGAGCGCCGGCACGTAGTACGGGGAGACGTTCATCCAGCCGTTGGCTGCCGCGCCGTTGCGCGTGCCGCTGGTGGTCTTGGCCAGGGTGTACCAGGAGTCGACGTAGTCCGGGTCGTCGGTCCACCAGGAGGTGGGGACGGCGTCCAGGAGTGCGTCGGCGAGGGGTATGTACGCGCCCTGGTCGGTGATCGTCAGGAGGACCGAGACGATGGCCTTGGCGAGCGCCTGGTAGTTGGTGTCGCCGTCGTCCTCCATCATGACCGCGTCGGCCATGCTGTACTTGTAGTTCGACCAGTTCACGAGGACCTGGTTCGGGTAGTACGTGGTGGCGGCCTTGTTCAGGTACGGCATCTCGACGGTATCGACGCGCGGCTTGCCGTCCTTGCCGAAGCCGGTGACGAGGGTGAAGATCTCGGCATCACCCTTGATTCCCGGCTCCTTGACGTCGGAGATCCGCACCGAGTTGATCAGGGTGGTGTCGATGCCCGTCGCGGCCAGGGGCGCTCCGGCTCTCACTTCGGCGGCCGGGACCGGGACGTCGAGCCCCTCCGACTCCAGGACCTCGTTGACGACCTTCAGCCCTGCGGTGACGGCCTTGGCGCCGTCGATGTCGACGAGGTAGACAGGCCGGTCGGGGACGGTGTCGACGGCCAGCTCGTGGGCGGTGCCCCGGCTGTCGTACGCGGTGAACGTGGCGGCGTCGTCGGACGGGGCGGCGGCAACCAGCGGAGCCGTACCCGCGGTGAGCCCGGTCTTCATCGAGGCGTCCGCCAGACCCAGGCGCAGCAGCGAACCGACGTCGCTGCCCAGGCCCTTGGCGGCGGCGACGCCCTGGTCGGCAGTGGCCATCTCTGCGGCGAGGCTCTTGCCGGCGGCCGTGGTGGAGCCGCTGGTGAGCGCCCGCAGGTCCACCGAGTCCGCGGCCACCGCGGCTGTGCGGACCTGTCTCTTCCAGGCCGGATCGGCCAGGGACCTGGCGAGGGCGAGAGCGGTTGCGTCCTCTATCCCGGAGACCGAGGACGCCGGGGTGGTGGCGGTCTCGGCCGTCTCGGTCTGCGCTGCCAGCGCGGTGCCCTGAAGGGGGATCAGAGCGGTTGCGGCCAGAACAACCCCGGTCAGGGCTGCACGCAGCGGAGTGGATGCACTCAAGGCGATCTCCTGCTGAATAAGTGGTGCATTACGGTGACGGGCGGGTCCTGTCTATGCGGGTAGACCCGTCTGGATGAATGTGCATGACAAGGCATCGGCAAACCATCCCAGCGCAAAATCTCTCCGGCTCATTCGCCCGGCCGGGCAGACCCCGGCGAACTGCCCGCGCCCTCACTCCCGCCGCTGAACCCATCACCCCGCCCCACCGCACGCGCTGCCCCGTCGAACAGACCGCTCCGGCCTTCACCTCGACCCAACACGGAGCGCGACCGTACGTGCCGCAGGTCACCTCGGCGGGCGCCAGGCCGGCTGTCGCCGTTGAGGGGCAGCACAGCGTCCGGCTTCGGTGGACGGTGCCCAGCAGCTTGGCGATCGAGGTGATCGAGCGGCCGAGGCCGTTGCCGTCACCGGGCGGCTCCACCTCGGGGCGTCCGTCATTGCCGCCCGCCCCGACCAGCAGACCGCGGTCGACGCCCACATCGCCGAGGCGAAGCGGTGTGCCGAACAGACCGACGACGCCTCCGACATCCACTGCCTCAGGTTCGGCCCCACAAACATGGCCTTGCGTGAGATGTCGGCCGCCGCGCGGAGCCGGATGACCACGGCTGCTGCGGTGTTGCTGTACGCCTTGCCGACCGCGAGGCTGTCGGGCTCTTGCGCGGACTGCCCGGCCCGAGCCGCGGTATGCGAATCTTCTCCAGCACCGTGTGGAACTGGATGCAGTCCGCCCGCTGCCCGCGGGTGACAACCAGGGACGGTGGGCGGCAGCGGCCGTCCGCGCCCAGGTGGAGCTCGCTGGTGAGCCCACCGTTCGAGCGGCCCGGTCCCTCGCTTCCCGCACCACCTCCACCAGGCGGGCGAGCAGGCTCGGCCAGGGTGTTTCGCCCCGGTGTTCTGCTGTTCAGGCTCCCTCTTGGCGCACGGGCCGGCGGTGGGTCGGTGCGGGCGCCTGCTGCGGGATGATGAGGACGCACGATGGTGGTGGTGCCGGCCGGGACACCCCAGTCGATTTCCCCGGTCGCGTCCGCTGCGGCCCGGATCTGGACAGCCCTCTCAGCGGGGCGGCAGGTGGAAGGCGCGGTGCATTTCCCGCAGACGGTCGGCCAGAGCCGGGACAGGGCCCTGGATCACGAGGCCGGGCGCCACGTCCTGTACTGCCAAGGAACGCACCGGTGATGACGGTACGCCCAGCTCGGTCAGCCACTGTGTCAACTGGGCCGCGGAGTGGGCGTAGACGATGCGGCCGAGGCCGACCCAGCCGTGTGCGGCCGAGCACATGGCGCAGTGCTCGCCGGAGGTGAAGACGGTGGCCGCGGCCCGCTGGGCCGCCGTGAGGTGCACGGCGGCCCAGCGGGCCAGTTCGAACTCCGGATGCCGCGTGCTGTCGCCGAGACTGCGCACGCGGTTGCGGTCTTCGGCGAGGATCTGGCCATCGGCACTCACCAGGACGGAGCCGAAGGGCTGGTCCCCGGCCCGCAGTGCCTCGGCCGCCAGCTGGACGGTCCGCTCCAGGTGCTGGTGCTCCACGCTGGTCAGTTCGGCAGATGACAAGAATCGCTCCCTACGTCTACGGGATCACCCCCGCCGTCAGGGGGAGATCCCACGGCACCCACTGTGCCAGGCCGTGGTCTGAGGCGTCCAAGAGATGTCAGCCATCGCAGCCATCGGCGGCGCCTATCGCCGCGCGGCGACGGTGGTTCGGCAGCGGCCCCTCGGCGGTGGCATTCGAGCGTTCCTGCACCCGGGCTGCGGTACGAGCTGAGCAGTGCCCCATCATAAATCTGTATACCAAAAGATGTGCGGCGAGTGGTGATGAGCTGCTGCGTGTCGAGCACTCGCACGCGAAAAATACGTGAGGCCTTGTTCCGTGTCCATATTCGGTATACCAATTAGCCCTCATTGGACATCGAGCGTCGAGGAGCCCGCCATGTGTGTCGATTCCGCCCCGCCCCCGCCCGGTCGTGTCACCCGTCGAGGCGTCCTCGCCGGCGCCGCCTCTCTGGCGGGCACCGGTGTCGCACTGTCCGCGGCCGCACCCTCGGCCCGGGCCGATTCCAGGAGCCGGCCCGGCAACGCAGTGGTCTTCCGTGATGTGCGGCCCTTCGGCGCGACGAACCCCGTGGATCTCACCGTCGTCGACGGCCTGATCACCCGCGCCCGGGCCCCCCGAGGCGCCAAGGTGATCGACGGCGGCGGCCGTATCGCCCTGCCGTCCCTCGTGGACGCGCACATCCACCCCGACAAGACGACGTGGGGCGGTCCCTGGGTCTCACGCAGGCCGGCGAACACCATCGCCGACTTCACCGCCCAGGACGTGGAGCTGTTCCGCAGTCAGCGGCGGCCGGTGGCCGAGCGGGCCCACGGGCTCATGGCGCACGCCGTGACCCGCGGGACGCGGGCCATGCGGGCCCACGCCGACATAGCTCCGGCCTACGGTCTCACCTGCGTGGAAGGTGTCGCGCAGGCACGCGAACGGCTCGAGCACGCGCTTGACGTGCAGATCGTGGCCTTCCCGCAGCACGGCGTCGTCCGCGCTCCCGGCACGGCGGCACTGCTGAAGGAGGCGGCTCGCAGTGGGCTCGTGGACATGATCGGTGGCATCGATCCGATCAGCTTCGACCAGGCCCTGGACGAGCAGTTGGACCTCGTCTTCGACCTTGCGGACCGGTACGGCGTCGGCGTGGACATCCATTTGCACGACCGGGGCGAGACGGGCCTGACGGTGCTGCGCGGCATCATCGACCGCACCCGGGCCCTATCCCTCCAGGGCAAGGTGACTGTCAGCCACGTCTTCTGCCTGCCCGGTCTCTCCGACACCGAACTGGCGGAGACGGCGGAGGAGCTGGGCAGCCTGGACATCTCCCTGACCACTGTGGCGCCCAACGAGTCGCTCGTCCTGCCGATTGCGAAGCTGCGGGAGCACGGCGTGCGGGTCGGGCTCGGCTCGGACGGAGTACGCGACTCCTGGAGCCCGTTCGGAAACGCGGACATGCTGCACCGGGCACACCTGCTCGGCTGGGTCACGGACGTGCGCCTCGACAAGGAACTGGCGGCCTGTTACGAGGTGGGCGCGCACGGTGGCGCCGACGTCATGCGACTGCCCCGTGCCGACCTCTCCCCGGGCTCCCCGGCCGACTTCGTCCTGATGCGCGCCGAATGCCTGCCGCAGGTTGTGGTGGACATGCCGACGCGTGACATGGTGGTGCATGGCGGGCGGGTGGTGGCCCGGGACGGCGAACTGGCCTAACGGCCGGTTCTGCGTTTCCGCCCCGGCAGTGCCCCGTCGCATCGGTACGCGCACGACGTGACGGGATGCCCGCTGCAGGCGGGAGGACTCAGCGACTCGTGGATGCCGGGGCGGATGTGGGAGGCGCGGGAGGGCGTACGTGACGGGAGGCGCCGGCTGGACGGGCGCGAGGACAGCCGGTACGTGCCGTCAAGCCGCGGAGGAGTTCTTGCGCCAGGCCGTCAGGGTGCGCGC
This sequence comes from Streptomyces sp. NBC_01224, assembly GCF_036002945.1. Classification (NCBI taxonomy): domain Bacteria; kingdom Bacillati; phylum Actinomycetota; class Actinomycetes; order Kitasatosporales; family Streptomycetaceae; genus Streptomyces; species Streptomyces sp. NBC_01224. Next base: position 9,248,658 of record NZ_CP108529.1, read on the forward strand.
AGCCGAGGAGGCACGCCTCGCGGCCCACAGGCCCGCCATCGCCGCACCTGAGGAGGCCTCAGGCCTTGGCGGCAGGTCCGCAGGCCCGACCGGTACGGGCGGAAGGTGCGCGAGCGGGTGCCACAGAACCCTGTGGCGGTTTGTCGGCGTTCTCACTGACGCAGCAGTTGCGCGATCTCGGTGTAGCCGTGTCGCCGGGCATGCTGTAGTGGGCTGACACCGTCCCTGTCGCTGATGGAGCGGTCGGCTCCTGCTTCAAGGAGCAGTTTGACGACTTCCTGGTGGTCCTGGCCGCCGTTGCCGAGGATGACGGCCTCCAGGAGCGCGGTCCAGCCGAGGTTGTTCACGTGGTTGATATCGATGTCGATCTGCGGATTGGTGGTGACCTCCCTTACGTATTCGGCGTGGCCTCGCTCCGATGCGGGGATGAGGGAGGTGCCGCCGTATCGATTGACGACGGTGTAGTCGGGGTGGGCGGCGGTCAAGGTCCGTGCCATGGCGGCGCTGCCGGTCACTCCTGTCACCAACCACGGCGTGTCGTGCTGCTGGTCGAGCGCGTCAGGGTCTGCACCGGCCTCGATGAGGGTCTGGGCCGCCTTGACGTGGTTGCCGGTGACCGCCAGTAGGAGCGGGGTCCGGCGGTTCTCGTCGCGGGTTTCCACATCGGCGCCGCGTCGGAGGGCCTCGCGCACGGCGTCTGTGTCACCGGAGCGTGCCGCTTCGAGGAGGTCCGGACCGGTGGCCGGTTCTGCGGGGGAGTGCGCCGTGGAAGGCGAACGCGCCGGAGACTTCACGGGTGAGGGGGTGCCGGCCTTGGCAGGGGTGGAACGCTGCTGGGCACTGTTGTCGCTGCCGGATTGGGTGGTGCAGGCGGTCGTGACCGCGAGCACGCCCGCCAGTGCCGCGAACAGGCGGGTGGAGCGTCGTACAGGTGTCATTAATCCTCTTTCGGCTCGAATGGCCGCCGGTTCCCGAGCCCTTCGACGGGCGGGAAGCGGCAGCACCGCGGGACGCCGGGCGGAAGCAGGTGATCTGCACCATCCACCCTCACGTCGCGCACGGGCGCCGCGGTGGGTGAAGTGGCTCGGACAGTGGAGCAGTGCGGTGGACTGTTCTGTCGGCCGAACGGTTGATGTGCCGCGTCCGCAGGCCGGACGGAGGCATCATCGGCGGGGCTGCGGCGCGGCCGTGTCGCGGTGCCTGGGCTGTCGGCCCTGGCCGGGACGCGGACGCAGGCCGGCGGCACCGTGCCGGAATGCGCGGTCCGCGGTCGGCTGTCCGGCGGGGGCGGAGGGCGCGGACGGTGGCGTCGAGGCGCTGGCAGAGGGAGGGGCCCGACGACGACCGGCGGGCCGGGGCCGCAGGAACGGCAAAGGGAGCGCAGGGCGCTCGGGCGCCGCGGACGCCGAAGCGACCACCGCGCCGGAACGCGAACGGAGACGTCGGGCTACCGCGCTGCACGTGCGGCCCGTCGCCTCCTACGCGGCGGTCGGCGCCCCGGTGACACGCCGATTGCCTCCGTTGTGCTTCTGCCACAGCCGGTAGACCTCGACGGCCGCGTCCCGCGGTTCGTGGCGCATCGGCAGGCGGCGCTCGGTGTAGTCCTTGGCGAACTCGTCGTAGAGGGTGTCGAGTTCGAAGTACTTGCGGACGTCCACGTAGTGCGGCTCGTAGGCATCGCGGGTGGTGAGGAAGACGACCTCGTCGGGGGAGCAGTAGTACAGCGAACCCAGGCACATGGGGCAGGGGTGGGCGAGCACGTAGATGGTGGCGCCGACCAGGTGCTCCGTGCCGAGCTTCCTGCAGGCCTCGCGGATGGCGAGGATCTCCGCGTGTGCGGTGGGGTCGGAGGTCTGGGCGACCTTGTTGGGGCTTTCGGCGAGGATCTCGCCGTCCTTGACGATGACGGTGGCGAAGGGGCGCCCGCCCTCTTCGACGTTCTGGCGGGCGAGGTCGATGGTGCGCTGGGCGAAGTCCATGCGGAGGCCTCCGGTGGAAGGGGGCGCCTGGTGGGCAGGCGGTGTCCCGGGGGGAAGAGAGAGGGGGCGGGCTGGAGGGAACCGTGTCGCGCTCCGGCCCGCCGCAATCAATGGACGGTCCGTCAGAATGGCTTGGTCGGAAGGTACTTGCCGTCAAGTGTGATGACGGCGCGCTCGCCGCCCTCGGGATCGGCGACCTTCTTCACATCCAGCTTGAAGTTGATCGCGCTGATGATGCCGTCTCCGAACTGCTCGTGGACAAGGGCCTTGAGAGTGGTGCCGTAGACCTGGAGCATCTCGTAGAACCGGTAGATGGTCGGGTCGGTCGGAACTCCGCCGGGGATCGATCCGCGGGTCGGGATCGTCTGCAGCAGCAACACCGCGTCGGCATCCAGGCCCAGCAGCTCCGCGACGGCGTTGGCGGCCTTCTCCGGCAGAGCGTGCTGGCCGAGCACCGCCGCGGTGACGAAGGCGACCGACAGGCCTGCGGCATCGGCGATCTGCTGCCAGGTCAGGTCCTTGCGGGTCTTGGCCTCGACGGCGGTGGCGGCAAGGATCTGGCGTGCGGTGGGGTCGAACTGGGCGTGTGTCATGAGAGGGATTCCATTCTGCGATACCGGCCTTGAGGAGCGGCCGGCGAGTTCGGTGGGGTGGTGGGTCATGCCGCGGCCGCGGCGCCGTCGATCATCTCGACGGCTCCGGTTGCGATGTCGAATATCCAGCCGCGCAGGGTGAGCGTCCGGTCGGCCACGGCGCGAGCCACCGACGGGTGGGTGGCCAGGTTCTGCAGCTGCGCGAGGACGTTGGCCCGTACCAGGGTGGCGACTTCGGGCGTGCCAGGTTCTGCAGCTGCGCGGGCGGTCGCGGCGTCCGCGTGCCGCAGCCAGCCGGCGATCACCGGCGTGGCGCTGAGGTCGTGTTCCTCGGCCAGGGCGGTCATGGCTCCGCACGCGGAGTGACCGCAGACGACGATGTCGTTCACGCCCAGCACGGCGACGGCGTACTCGATGCTTGCTGCGACACCGTCCGGTCCCGAGGCGTAGGCCGGGACCAGATTTCCCGCAGTTCGGACGACGAACAACTCACCCGGTTCGCTCTGCGTGATCAGCTCGGGTACGACCCGGGCGTCGGAACAGCCGATGAACAGCGTCTTCGGCCGGTGTGTCGTGGCCAGACGCGCGAACAGCCCCGCCTTGGCAGGAAAGACATCGCGGCGGAAACGCACGGGGCCGTCTGTGAGGTCGTGCACAGTCACTCCCTTCGGTGGTTGCCGGCCCGACGGGCTGACGAAGTTCACCATGCATGAGCTGCCCCTATAGTGTCCAAGTCTTGATATCCATAACTTCTATTGATCACATCTATAGTTTGCTCCATGAGGGGTCCTGTCAGAGGGATCCAATACTGGGTGCGGGGTCGCCCGGCGGCCGTGACCGGCTCGAACCGCGAAGGCTGTGGCAAGTGCTGCCGCTACGCGCCGGAGAGTCCTTCTTGGCCGCCGCGCAGGCAACGCGGCAGGAGCGGCGTGCGAACCGGATGGCAGCCCGGATGCGTGACGGCGGTGCCCGGCAGGCCGCGGCGTGGACGACCGCGAGTGCGTCGGCTTCCCTGTCGCAGGGAGCGCTGGGTCAGGACTGCGTCGAACTGTCCCGGTTCTCGGTGGCGCCGGCGGCCAGATAACGCATTGCGGCGCGCGTGCCCGCCACGTGGGCGCGGGCCAGCTCTTCCGCCTTCAGCTCGTCGTGGTCGCGGATGGCTTCGTGGAGCCGCTCGTGTTCGCCGCATATCGGGTCGCCGTCGTTCAGGGCGGAGGTGAGGCGGAACAGGCGCCGCAAGCGCGAGTCGAGGGGTGTTTCTATCGGGGTGAACGAGGGCCAGCAGGGCGGTGAGTTCGGGGCCACTGGTTCGGGCGGTGAGTTTGGGAGCCACCTCGCTTTTGGATGTGTGACATGCCGCTGATGGCGTAATCGGCGCTCTGGGCTGTTTGGCGGCTCACCCTTTGCCTGTTGATCACGGTCGTGTCAGGAGATCCGTGTGTACAGGTCGCGTGAGTGGATCTTTGAGCGGATCCGCCGGGACCACCGGCTGGAGCCGGGTGTGTCCGGGCGGGAGCTCGCCAGGCGGTACAAGGTGTCGCGGAACACGGTGGCGAAGGCGTTGGCCCAGCCGGTGCCGCCGCCGCGGAAGAAGCCGCCGCCGCGGCAGAGTGTGCTGGAGCCGGTGAAGGGCTTCATCGACGTGATGCTCCGGGAGGACCTGGCGGCGCCGCGGAAGCAGAAGCACACGATCAGCCGGGTCATGGAACGGCTCGCGGCCGAGCATGACTTCGAGCTTGCTTCATACACCACGGTTCGCGACTACATGGCCCGGCGCCGCCCCGAGCTGGTGCTGGATGCCAAGGAGGGGCGCCGGCATCTGGAGGGGACGGTCCCGCAGACCAAGCAGCCGGGCGAGGAGGCGGAGGTCGACTTCGCGGACGTCTGGCTGGATCTGGCGGGGCAGCGGCGCAAGTGCGTGCTGTTCACGCTGCGGATGTCGTACTCGGGCAAGGCGGTGCACCGGGTCTACGCCACCGCGTCGCAGGAGGCGTTCCTTGAGGGGCATGCCGAGGCGTTCGAGGCTCTGGGCGGTTGCCCTACGGTCCACATCCGTTATGACAACCTCAAGCCGGCGGTCAAGCAGGTGCTGTTCGGGCGTTCACGCACGGAGACGGCCCGTTGGGCGGCGTTCAAGTCGTGGTACTCGTTCTCGGCGTTCTACTGCACCCCGGGTGAGGAGGGCGCCCACGAGAAGGGCGGAGTGGAGCACGAGGGCGGCCGGTTCCGCCGCAAGCACCTGGTCCCGCCGCCCGACGTCGAGTCGCTTGCCGAGCTGAACGAGCGGCTGGCCGCGATCGATCTGGCGGAGGACGCCCGGCACGTCCACGGCCGTCCGACCTCGATCGGGTTCGACTTCCAGGCCGAACGCGGGATTCTTCGTCCGCTGCCAGCCGATCCTTACGACTGCGGAATCGACCTGACGCCGGTGGTCCAGCGCAATGGCCGCATCACGGTCCGTCAGAGCTACTACTCGGTGCCTGCGAAGTTCATCGGCCTCAAGGTGCGGGTGAAGCTGCTGGCCAACGAGTTGTGGGTCTATGACGGGCGGAAGGTGGTGGCCCGTCACCCCCGGCTGACGCGCCGGTACTCGGCCCACGACATCCTCGATCATTACCTGGAGATCCTGCTGGTCCGTCCCGGCGCGTTCGCCGGGGCCTCGGCCCTCGCGCAAGCGAGGGCCGAGGGCACCTTCACCAAGACCCATGAGGCGTTCTGGGCCGCGGCCAAGGCCAAGTGCGGGGACAGAGAAGGCACCAGGCTGCTGATCGAAGTGCTGCTGCTGCACCGCCAGCTGCCTGCCGAAGCGGTCATCGCCGGGATGGTCACCGTCGTCAGGGTCGGCTCCGTCAACCCCGACCTGGTGGCCATCGAGGCCCGCAAGGCGATGGAGAACACCGGCCTTGACGACCGTGATGACACCGACGTCGACGAGGCGGAACCTGACGCCGAGGACGAGGACGCACCGGTCGGCGAGGGCGCCACGGTGATCTCCCTGCATACCCGGCGTCTGCCGCCCGATCCACGCACCGCGCTGCCCGATATGGCCAAGTACGACCGGCTCCTTGCGCCGGTGACCAGCACGACGAACCACAAGAAGGGCACGACTGCATGACCCCCACGAAGACCGCCGGAGCTCCCACGGCCGAGCAGATCCCGCCCACCAGGATGCCGCTGCCCGGCGATCCGGAGGATGCGGCGATCGATGAAGCCTGCCGGGACCTGCGGCTGCCGGCCTTCCGCGAGCGGTTCGTGGAACTGGCCGCCACCGCCCGGCGAGAGCAGTCCACCTACAAGCAGTTCCTCCTCGATCTGCTGCAGATCGAACGCGCGGACCGAGACGTCCGCCGCCAGCAGAGGCTCGTCCGTGCGGCGAAGTTCCCCCGTCCCAAGCGGCTGGAGGACTTCGAATTCGAGAAGAACCCCAACGTGTCCGTCGAGGTCGTCGCCGACCTCAAGTCCCCCTCCTGGGTCCGTGAAGGCCGCCCGCTGGTCATGATCGGTGACTCGGGCACTGGCAAGTCCCATCTCCTCATCGGGATCGGCACCGCGATCGCCGAAGCCGGACTCACCGTCCGCTACATCACCACCCAGGCACTGGTGAACGAGCTCGCCGAGGCGGAGGCCGCCAAGCGCCTGTCCTCGCTGATGGCCCGCTACACCAAGGTCGATCTTCTGTGTCTGGACGAGTTCGGCTACGCGAACCTGGACAAGAAGGGCGCCAGGCTGCTGTTCCAGATCTTCACCGAGCGGGAGGAGCGCAAGGCCACCGCGGTCGCGACGAACTCCCCGTTCGCGGAGTGGGACAAGACCTTCGGCGACCGTCGGCTCTGCGCGGCCATCGCCGACCGGATCACGTTCCGCTGCAACCTGATCCAGACCGGCACCGAGTCCTACCGGCTCCAGGCCACCTGCGACGAACGCCAGAGCCACTGATGCAGGACCCTTTCACCATCAGTGCCTGTGCCAGAACCGGCCAACCGTGACGTCCCGTGACTGGTGGGCTGTGGTGTGCTCTTGCATGCTGGAAACGGGAGTTCACCCTGACCTGGGAAGGGGGCGTTCGTGAGGATCGGGTCCGTGAATCGGCCTGCACGTGTTGCTGTCATCGGTGTGGGCGTCCTCGGAGCCAGCGTGGGCTGGAACCTGTCCCGGCAAGGCGCCAAGGTCGTCTTCATTGATGCAGGCCAGCCGGGCGAAGGCGTCACCAACTGGTCTTTCTCGTGGGTGAATGCCAGCAACAAGACCGCACGCAAGTCCTACTTCGACCTGAACGTCGCGGGCATGGCGGCATACCGCGAGCTTGCCAGGACCATCGGGCCCGATTTGTGGTGGTATCCCAGCGGTCACCTGCGCTGGGCAGACGAGCCCGCAGCGGAAGCGAAGCTCCTAAAAACAGCTGGACTGCTGCGTAGCTGGGACTATCGGGTCGAGGTGTGTACGGGGGCCGAGGTGCGCCGCCGCCTCGAACCTGCTCTCACCGTGCCCGGCGAGGTTCCCGTCGTGTTCTACCCCGACGAAGCGTGGGTGCACGGACGTCATCTCGTCGGCCGCCTGGTCGGCCAGGCCGTTGTATCCGGCGCCGAACTCCGGCCTGGCACCGCGGTCTGTGACATCGGCACCGGTGCAGACGGGAGCATCCGGACAGTTGCTTTGTCCGACGGGAGCCGCCTCGACGTCGACATGGTCGTGAACGCGGCAGGCCCCAAGTCTTCCCACGTCGCTGGGTTCGTCACGCGGCACTTGCCGATGCGTCGGGAACCCGGCGTCGTCACCCGGATCGGCTGTGCTCAGGTCCCGGTTCACCGGGCCATGCACGCGCCTCACATCGAGATCCGTCCTGACGGAGATGCCTCGGTGGTCCTCCACAGCCGCGAGATCGACGCACTCATCGACACCGGCGAAGATCCAGCGGAACTCGCACGGCTGCTCCAGGAATCGGCGCGGCACGTCGTTCCCGAGCTCGGCAACTCCTGCATCGCACAGACACGGATAGCCCACCGCCCCATCCCGGCCGACGGATTCCCCTCGGTAGGAGCGGTGTCGTCTGTGCCGGGCTACTACGAGGCCGTTTCCCACAGCGGCATCACGCTCGGGCCGGTAATCGGCCGCCTGCTTGCTTCGGAGATCCTCAGCGGGAAGAGAGAAGAGATGCTTGCGGACTTCCGCCCGGAGCGGTTCCCCCTGTAACAGCCAAGCGCCATTGCGATGGGCATTCATGTCCGCAATCAGAAGCTGTGTCAGGTCCCGGGGTCAGCGCAAGGCGGTAGGGGCCAGCCGAATCTTCTGGGACTGCATCCGGATTCGGATCAGCGTGGATTTGGCGACTGCTTTCACCGGCTCGGGGAGGTGCGGTGACGTCCGGGGCGGGCGGGGAGAACGGGTAAGGCGGCTGCGGGCCTGCTCGCGGACACCACCAGCTGATCAACCCACACAACGGAGCCGGGTCCTTTCGAGCCGCGCCTGTCAGGGACACGGACCGACAGGACCCGGTGACACACAAGCTACAGTCATCCGCTGCCTGTTCAGCACGGACACTCCACACCCTCGGGCACGAAGTCACCCGATAGAGGTGGCTCCCAATCCCGTTGATGATCATGGACTTGCGTCGAGTCCATCGCCGCCGCGGACGGAGCAACGTGGCTCCCGAACTCGCCGATGCGGTGGCTCTCGTTCACCCCGATAAAAACACGAGGGGGCTCATCAGGTCCTGCAGCAGAGGGTTGCCGGAGGCTTCGACGATCTGCTGGTGGAAGTCGGCGTTGTGGGTGACCACCTCGCGCAGCCGACCCGCTTCGGCGGCTTTGCGGCTGAGGAGCAAGAGACGCTCCATGTTTCGCAGCTGGGCGTCGGTGGCGCGGCGGGCCGCCAGGCCGGCCGCGAGGCCCTCCAGCTTTTCGCGTACGTCGAAGAGGTGCTCGGCGTCGTCCGTCCCGAAGCCGGCGACCAGCGAACCGCGCCGGGGCTGCGTGGTGAGGAATCCCTCCGACTCCAGCTGCTGCATCGCCTCCCGCAGCGGGATCCGGGACACCCCGAGCTCCTCGGCGATTTCCCGCTCCACCAGGCGGTGTCCCGCCGGGTACTCGCCCTCGATGATCCGCTCGCGCAGCTCCACATACACCCGGTCCCGCAGGGACTGGTGGGTGTCGCCGATCGAGGCGCGACGGTCAGAGCGGCGGGTGGTCATGGGTTCGGCTCCATATGGGGTGGGCGGGATGGAAGGTGGGGCCCGGGTACTCCTGATCATCGCAGAACGGGAAAACTTCCCGGCAACCGTTGCTTGGTATTCGGTATACCAGATAGCTTCTCGATGCCCGTCGCCCATCCGTATCTTCCCGGCCACAGCCCGTGGTGAGGCGCGGCGTGAGACGCACGAACAGTTGGAGGAACACCGTGTCGCTGTATGCCGACACCCAGCCGACCCCACCCGCGCCGACCATCCTCGTGGACGCCACCCTGGCCGATGGCCGCCGGGTCGACGTCTTCCTGGGCGACGGCCGTATCACGGCCATCGAGGACCACCGCGCGGGACCCCGGGACTCCCGCGCGGGACACGAGGGCGCTGTCCGCCTCGACGGCGCCCTGCTGCTGCCCGCTCTGGTCGACGGGCACGCCCACCTGGACAAGACCCTGCTCGGTGCCCCCTGGCAGCCGCACCGGGCCACGGCCACCCTGCGTGAACAGATCGCCAATGAACGGGCCCTCCGCAAGGAGACAGGTATCCCGGTCTCCGAACGCGCCGCCGCCCTGGCCGAACGTATGGTGGCGCTCGGCACCGGCCACGTCCGCTCGCACGTCGACATCGACCCGGACGTCCGGCTGGACGGCCTGCACGAACTTCTCGGCGTACGCGAGCAGTTCCGCGACCGGCTCGGCATTCAGCTGGTCGCCTTCCCGCAGAGCGGGTGGGTGTCTGGCTGCTCATGGGGGCCTTCGGTACGGACAAGGCCGTGGCGATGGCCCGTGCCGCAGCCGGCCCCGATCTCACCTTCAAGGCGGGTGAGCTGTACGTCGGTGCGTGGCTGGCCGACACCATGCACGCGCTCATCATCGTCAGCGCCTTCGCCGCCACCCTCGCCTTCCACAACGCCGCCGCCCGCTACCTCTACGCGCTCGGCCGTGAAGGACTCCTGCCCCGACACCTGGGCGAGGTCTCTGCGCGGCACGGATTCCCAGGTGGGGCGGTGATTGCCCAGACGGCCTTCAACCTGCTGGTCGTCCTGGCAGGTGCCCTACTCGCCGCCGACCCCTATACCGTGGTCTTCCTGTGGACCAACAGCACCGCAGTACTGGGCATCATGCTCATGCAGGCCATGGCCGCACTTGCGGTCTGGGCCTTCTTCCGCCACGACCGGCGCGGCATGTGCGCGGCCCGCGTGGTCTGGGCACCGCTTGTCTCGTTCGCCGGACTCGCCCTGCTGACCGTCCTGGCCGTCTTCCACTTCGACCTGCTGACCGGTGAGACAGGGCTCGTGAACGTCGTGCTCCTGGCGCCGCTGCCCCTGGTCCTTGTGGCCGGTCTGTATGTCGCGCTGCGTATCCGCCGGGGTGATCCCCAGCGCTACGCATCGCTGACCACGACCGACGTGGAAAAGGGCTGAAGCCGGGACCGCTTGGCAGCCGGGTCGGCATTGCCGCATTGTCAGGCGCCTCGGCCCACGCCTCGCCGGCTTGCTCCTGAATGCCAGGTGATCCGCATCAGCCGAACCGGTCGGCGCAGGTTCCGCGAAGAGACCGGCCCAGTGCCGTGGGCGGAGCCGAAACACCTGGATTCCGGCTGCGTTGCCGCGCGGCAACGCAGCCGGAACCACCATCACCCGCTGTACGGCGCACGAGCAGCGCGGCAGACCGAACGGACCGGCCCCGTGACCATCGGCTCGTGCCCGTCCCGGTCCATGATGACCGGGACGGCGCCGAACAGAGCAGCCAGCGTGCCGAAGACGCTCCGAAGTTTCGGTTCGCTGTCGGGCAGCCGCTCGTCGAAGACCCTCTTACCGGCCGGAGTGAGCCCATGGCCGTGCTGAGCGGCCGCGCTGATGTTCAGACCGAGAAAGGCACCTACGTCGTCGGTGTCGTGCAGCTCGACTTCCCGAACTCCGGGCTCGTGCTGTGCTGGACCGGTCATCGGAGCTGTAGACGCGTACACGTGATGCAGACCTGCTGCCCTCGGACGGCCGGGGCAGTGCGCTCGACCGGGCAATAGCCAGACCTCTCACCAGCATCGCCAACGGCACCAACCGAGCCCGGTGACACCACCTCCAGGTCTTCGCCGCGACAGTGGGCAACAGCCACCCCAGGGGCCGGTGGCCCTCTCACAGGATCGCGCATACACATCGGGGCAGCGGACATCGGGGCTCTCCCGAGGCAGCAGCTCATAGATGGAAGAGCGCATTAGTGGGAGTGGTGATTGACCCGCTCTATACTCCACGCATGGGTCCGGAACTACGCCACCTCCGCTATCTGATCGCGGTGGCCGAGCACGGCAATTTCACGCGCGCCGCCGATGAACTGCGCATCTCGCAGCCGACGCTGTCGCAACAGATCAAGCAGTTGGAGAGAGTTGTCGGCGTTCAACTGCTCGACCGCAGTGGCCGCAGCGTCCGCCCGACCGATGCGGGCGAGGTCTACGTGCGCTATGCGCAGCGCGCCCTCCGGGAGCTGGCAGCGGCGGACCGTGCCGTCCTCGACGTGGCTGACCTCTCCCGCGGGCATCTGCGCCTTGCGATGACGCCGACCTTCACCGCCTATCTCATCGGCCCCCTCGCGCAGGAGCTTCACACCCGCCACCCCGGCGTCACACTGGAGGTGCGGGAGATGACGCAGGACCGCATCGAAGCGGGCCTTCTGGCCGACGAACTGGACCTCGGCATCGCATTCGAGGGAACCCATCTGCCCGGGGTCGTCGCAACCGCGCTCTTCACCGAGACTCTCAGCCTTGTCGTCACCACGCATCGTCCCGCTATGCACAGTGAGCGGCCGTTGTCCGTGAGCGACCTTGGCGGGCAGCAACTCGCCCTCCTCAGCAGCGACTTCGCCACCCGAAGCCACATCGACAACTACTTCGCTCAGCATCACATCAGCCCGCCGATCGCTGTGGAAGCCAACAGCATCCAGGCTCTGACCGAGATCGTGCAGCGCACCGGTCTGCTGGCCACCGTGCTTCCCGACGCCATCACCGACGACCACCCCCATCTCACACCCATTTCCATCGACCCTCCGCTGCCCACCCGCGTCGCCACCTTGCTGCGCAGAGACAGCGCCTACGAGAGCGCCGCCGCACGCGCCTTCATCCGGCTTGCCCGTGACGTCGTCCAGGAACGCGGCTACACACCGGCCTGACGCCGGACTCCACGAGCGCGAGGACAGTCTCCTCGGCCAGGAACTCCCGGACGCAGGCGTAGCACCGCTGTCACCCCAGCGGCCAGTCCGGATTCCAGTACGGGGCGATCGCCACCAAAGCCCCGCCCGCCTGGCGCGGCCGACGCACCGCGACACCGCAGGTTGGGCAGCCACGCCCCACCGGCTGGCCCGAAGCCGTCGCGGGCCCCATTGCGGTGACCGACGACGGCCGGGTCGGACTCTCCACCGACTCGCACTTGGGACTGCAGAAGTGGCTGCTCGACCACAACCAGTGCCTGTTCACCGGCGAATCCGACCCGGGCGCCGATGTCTCGGTCAGCACGGACGGCCGAGTCGCCCTGCTCAGCATCCCCGAAGGCGAGTCGGTGGGCGTCGTCTGGCCGCCCCCGGCCGGGCCGGCGGCGCCGTGGAGCTATGCCCGTCCCGGGTCGGCGACCCGCCCATCGAGGACGCCCGCACAGCCGACACCATCATGAACCGCGCCGCTGTCCTTCTCGACAGCGGTCGGCACGGCGACGCCTGGTCGGCGTCGAGCCCGCAGCTGCGCGGCCTCAACTCCCGGGCAGACTCTGAGCTGTGCCCCGCGAATCGTTCCTGCGGTGAACCTTGTCGGCCGTACGGATGACCACAGGCCGTGCTCCGCCCAGGAGGCAGGCGGCGGCCGGTATACCCGGGGAATGATCAAGAACCTGGTACGCGGAATCGGGGCTCTCTCGTCGTCGGTACGCAGGGGAGTGGGCGGCGACGAAGCGGCGCCGGCAGCCGACCGCCCATGAGGCGGAGCTTCAGAGGCTGAGCGTCATTGCCGGCGGACCGTGCGCGGACATCGTCGTCTCCTGCACCCCGGCCGCGCAGCGCAAGGACCCGTCCCAGGGTGCCCGGCGTCATCGGGTGCCCGAAGCTTGTGCCGGATCAGGTTTCCGAAGCGGTTCCTTTCCTGTGTTCCACAATCTGAAAGGTGTTCGTGATGAGCCGAGGGCTGATCGTGGTGGATGTGCAGAACGACTTCTGCGAAGGAGGTAGCGTTCCCGTCACAGGAGGCGCGCGGGTCGCCTCGGCGATCGCCGATCTGGTCGACCGGAGCGCAGGCAGTGACTACCAGTACATTGTGGCCACCCGGGATCATCACATCGATCCGGGCAGCCATTTCTCCGAGAACCCGGACTTCCAGGACAGCTTTCCCGTCCATTGTGTGGCAGGGAACGAGGGCAGTGAGTTCCATCCCCACTTCGCACCCGTCGTCACGGACGGCAAAGTGCACGCCGTTTTCTTCAAGGGCGCCCACTCTGCCTCCAAGAGCGGCTTCGAAGGCGCGGATGCGCAGGGAACCTCCCTCGCGGACTGGCTGCGTGCCCGCGGGGTCGAGGACGTCGACGTGGTGGGCATCGCGACGGATCACTGCGTGCGTGCGACCGCGCTGGATGCCGTCGCGGCAGGGTTTCGCGCACGGGTACGCCTCGACTACTCGGTCGGCGTCGCCCCGCACACGACAGCTGCCGCGCTGAACGACTTCCGCAAGGCAGGAATTGCAGTATCCGGTGAGATGCCGGCTCCGGAATAGTCCTGGCACCGGTTCGAGGCGCGACTTGCACCGGTGCCCCGTCGGCCCGGCGGAGGCCACGTCCACTTGATCACCGAGCTCGACCTGGAGAACCGGGTCGGATGTGGGCGGTTGACCGGCTCGGGTATTTGCCCGCCGGGCCCGGTGCGGCACGGGCAAAGTCGTGGGTGGCCGGTCGGGTCCGCGACCACGGCGGAACCTGCGTCGCGCCGCCGCCGGGCCGGGGGCCTCACCGCCCTCCTCGGCAGCACGGGTGGCGAACCATCGGAGGGCGCGTCAGACGTAGTCCTTCCGTAGCGAGGTTCGGCATGCCCGCAGAGCTCCCGAGGTGCTGACCAGGATCGGATCGGGCTGCCGTGCGGACTGGGAGCTGACGATGACCACAGCGACGGCGTCATTCTCCCGAAGCAGGGGCGGGAAGGCCCTCGTCGTAGGACGGATCGCTGGTCAGCGCCGGTTCGGCTTGCCACTCGGGGCCGGTCGTGCTCGCGAACGTGCCGAAGCGGCCCCGGCCGGCGCCGTTCACCACGATGTCCCCGGCGCCGAGGCGATCACGCGCCACGTCGGCGAGACGCGTGACGGCTGATTCTTCGGTACGTCGCAAGCGGATGTCGTCAGCGCGCAACGGCAAGGTCCTCGTCCGCCGACTGCTCCACCGAGGCCATGAACTCGTCCTCGTCCCGCGCACAGCCAGGCACATGCGCGCCCTGCACGAGCCGCGGTTGGACGGCGGTGGATCCGGTCCCGGGGGAGCCTTCGGGCGACGACGACCACACGAGCAGGTCAGCGGAGGTCCATCGGAATCCGTCCTCGGCGCACAGTCGGCGGCTCCGCGGTGTCGAATGCTCGGAGTGGGACCGGGCCAGATGTGTGGCGAGTCGTCGGACCGGAGGCCAGACGGCCGGAGCGCTGTAGGCCATGGCCGATTCAGGAGAGCCAGTCGGTGTAGTGGGTGGGGGCGATGCGGGCGCCGTTCGGGGCGGTGAGGACGTCGCCGTGGGCGGCGGCGAACATGCCTGCGGTGTCATCGGTGACGACAGAGCGTCCGTCGCCCTTGGCGGTGACGGTGAGCCGGCCGAGTTCGTCGAGGGGGTAGACGTCGGGGCCTGCGATGTTGAGGACGTTGTTGAGCGGTGTACCTGCGGCGACTTCGGCGACGACACGGGCGACATCCGCGGCGGCGATCGGCTGGAGCGGTGTGCGTGGCAGACGGACGGTCTCGCCGTCGGTGGTCGAGGACATGACCGCGTCGATGAACTCCATGAACTGCGTGGCACGGACGATGGAGTACGGGATCGGGCCGGCCTTGAGCATGTCTTCCTGGAGCGCCTTCGCCCGGTAGTAGTCCAGGTCGGGCACTCGGTCCACGCCGACGATGGAGAGGATGACGAAGTGCCCGACGCGGCCCTTCTCGCTCGCGGCGAGGAGGTTGTCCATCGACGTCCCGAAGAAGGCGAGCGAGGCGTCGTCGAAGGTCGGGGAGTTGGTCAGGTTGATGACGGTGTCGGCTCCCGCCACGGCGTCATCCAGGCCCTGGCCGGTGAGGACGTCCACGCCTGTGGACAGGGAGTGCGGGACGGCCTGGTGGCCGGCCGTGCTCAGGTTCTCCACGACCTGCGACCCGATCAGCCCGGTTCCGCCGATGACTGCGATCTTCATGGGATGTTCCTTCTCTCGATGGCTACGCCCGATATATGCCTTGGTGGCGCCAACTTCACCCACGCAGTTCGGTGGCGTCCGGGTGGTCACGCGTGCGTCGGCCGCCGCGACGAAGCCCGTGCCGAAGCCGACGCCTCCTGCGCTGCATCGCGGCGCACGGCGACCTGGCGTGTCCGAAGGTGCAGCCCCGCCCGCGGGATCGCCGGCGGCACCCGCCCTGTCCGCGTACTCCGCTGCTCCCGAATCAGAAGCGGCCCGCTCCCGAAAGACGCTCACGTCAGTCACATGCGATGCATGGCGTGAGTCCTGAGCCACAGACGAATCAGACCGGGGTCGACAGGCTCCTTGCCTGTCGTTCCCGGGCCTGGACACAGAGAACCGGTGAGCCGGCAGTTGGCTCCCTGCCGAGCGGCAATCAGTCCACATGGGTCGGCCGCGTCTGTCCGGCCCGTCACCGATTGGCGCGTCCGTACCGTCTTCCGGCTCGACGCAGGCACTGGATACTCTCTGCGTGACGCAGCACGTGCCAAGGCGTACCGGGGGGCGGTTATGAAGCGCATGATGGGCGTGACAGGGCTGGCGATCGTGACACTGTGCGTGACGGGCTGCTCCGGGAACGGGAACCCGCCCGAGAACAGGGCCAGTGAGAGCCCCACTGAGGCCCGCTCCGACCCGGCCAGGTCGACCCCTGGCGGCACACCCGCACCGGGTACCTCAACGAGCGCACCGGCCCCGGAGCCGGACACCGTTCTCGTCACCTTCACCGAAAGCGGCGGCATCGACGGAAGGCACAACTCCCTCGTCATCTACGGTGACGGCAGATACCTTGCCGTCACCCCTAAGCGGAAGAACCGGTCTGGCCGGATGAAGTCGGGCGATCTCGCCGAACTCCGAGCCGCGCTGGATGAAGTGGACTTCTCCCGCCTGCCCTCCCGGCCCACCGGCCCGACCGTGTTCGACGGCATTACCCGCGTGATCGTGCACGACGGCCACACGGCCGTCGACAACGGCGGCGTGTCGTCGGTGGGGGCCTTGGCAGAGGTGTACAAGGCCCTGCCGCCGATACCTTGAGGCGACTTGCCTCATCGGGAGACGCTCACGCTGTCGGCCGTTCTCGCCGCCCTGACACCGGAGGGTGCTTGGCTCGATCTCGCTCATTGGCCCGGAAGGTTGCCGGGTTTCCCGGTCAGGCTGAGTTGGCGAGTTGGCGTCCTCCCCAGCGGATGCCCTTCTCGGAGCCTGTGCGGACGCGTTCCTTGCGCTGGGCGGCCAGTTCGTCGGGGTGGCGGGCATTGGCGTTGCGCCAGCGCAGGTAGCCGTGCAGCCGGTGGGTCTGGACGGTGTGGTTCAGGTGGTTGGAGTTGGCAGTGTGAACTGCCTGAGCAGTCCGAAGTGCGCCTCGATCGGCTTGGCCCAGGAGGGGTTCGTCGGAGTGGAGCACAGCTTGACCTTGTTCTTCCGTGCCCACTGCAGGATAGTGCTGCCCTTGTGTACGGAGAGGTTGCTCGTGATCAAGTAGATGGGGGCGCCGCCCGGCCGCGCAGCCCGGATCGATTTCAGCGCGGCCAGGAACTGGGCGACACCCTTGCGACGGCGGTTGACGCCGCACAGCGTGTAGCCACCGACCGAGTAGCAGCCGTGGAAGTAGGTGACTCCGTGGGTCCGGTGGACCCGGTCGGGCTGGTCCTGCTTCGCCCAGCAGGAGCCTGCGGTGGGGCGGATGCAGAGCGGTCCGAACTCGTCGAACGCGCAGACCCGTTCGGGGAAGTGTTCAAGGACCTGCTCGATCCAACGTGCGCGGGCGGTCCACACCGATCCGGCCGGGGTTGAGCCCGCCGTACAGCGCGGCGTACTCACGATGGTGTTCGGGGAGCAGCGCCAAGTCCACCGGGGACTTCACTGGGCCGTCCGCGCACAACACCGCGTCCGTCAACTCGAACAGTTGATCGCGTCGGGTCGTCGGACACTCGTGGAACTCGCCTCGGAAGCATGACGCCTCCGCGAACGCTTCCCTCCGGACATCTTCCGGCAGCGGACTCACTCTCAAGGGCTTCGTCTCGGTCACGTACATCTTGGTCGGAGCACATGACTCAGACGAGGGCTGCCCCCACATCCGGCGAATACTCAGGTGAGCGACCCAGCTCGAGGCCGGAAGACAATGAACAAGTCAGAGGTCGGTGGCTCGCTCGTGGCGGGGTTCGTACATGCCCACCTCGCCGCCGCCCGGCAGGCGGAACCGCGTGAGGCGGCCCCAGCCAGCCTCTGTGACCGGTTGTGTGAACTCGACGCCCTTTGCGGCCAGCTCTCCCACAGTCGCGTTGACGTCGTCGCACATGAGGTAGAACTCGTGCGACTCCGGGCCGTCCGTAGGATGCACGGCGATCTCTGCCGGTGGCAGTTTGAAGATCAGCCAGCCGCCGCCCGCGTCGATGTGCGGATAACCCAGCACATCCTTGAAGAATGCCCGGTCGGCTTCCGCATCTCGGCTGTAGAGGATGACGTGTCCACCATTGATCATGCGACGAGCATAGGTGGTGGCACTGACGCCGCCCGTTGTCCGGCGTGACCATCACGGTCTGTGTCTCGGCACTTGTACCTTGGCCGGAACGTGTGATCGGACGAAGGCCGGCCCCGCGTCCGGCGAATACCCAGGTGGAAAACCCATTTCGAGAAGTTATTCGAGGCCCGGAAGATAAAGAACGAGCGTACGTCCATCAGTCCGGACGTCTTCCCAGTTCAGAAGGGATGTGAACGATGTAACCGGACGTCAAGCTCAGGATAGCCAGCCGGTGGAAGTCCGGTCCGGGGAGACGCCAGGGTCCCCGGTAGCTGACTCCCGGCGTCGCCCGAAATGGTGACGTCGAAGTGGAGTGACAAGCGCCCCTCGGGGGCGTGCAACCGACCAGTCCGCAACATGAAGTGAAGCCTGCAGCGTCGTCATTTAACCCCCGCCCGCGGGGCGGGCCAAGGAGGAGCCGAGCCTGTGCTTGTTCGGCGAAGGCCACGGAAGACGATCTCGGACCTGGAGCGGTCGTCGAAGAACCTCCCGGCGTAAGGGGCGTGGAATGGTCGGAAGGTTGTCCTGGGAACTGGAGAGAGCCTCCTCGGCCCCGGGTATTGCGGCCCGGGAAGCGTGGCCTGCCTATAACCGGCAGAACCGGGAAAGGGTGGGTTGTCGAGAGGCAGTCGGAGGGGGTCGTAGTAGTGACGGTCGGCGGGACAACACAACCCGCTGGGAGCGAAGGGCCCCTGCTTCATCGATGCGATTCGGAAACAGGGAGGGACCCGGATGAGTGCCGTTTCGGCTAGTTCCATCCGCCGGGAGGAAGACGCCGCAGGGCCGGGTGGCCGTCTTCTGGACAAGGTCCGAGCCCTGCAACGGACGCTTTACCGCTGTGCCGAGCAAGAACCCGAACGCCGGTTTCACGCCCTGTATGGCCATGTCCACCGCATGACGGTTCTGAGGCGGGCGTGGGCCGGTGTGTGCGCAAACCGGGATGCCCCCGGCGTGGACGGCATGACCGTCGACGCGGTGGAGATCTCGGGAGTGGACGCATTCCTCCAGGACCTTTCGCAGAGACTGCGGACGCATACGTATCGTCCGGCAGTGTTGCGGCGGGTCCAGATTCCCAAACCGGGGCGGCCGGGGGAGTTCCGGCCGCCCTCGATCCCGACGGTGGCGGACCGAGTGGTGATGACGGCTGCGAAACTGGTCCTGGAACCGGTCTTCGAGGCCCAGTTCACCGAGGCGAGCTATGGATTCCGGCCGAAGCGGTCCGCGATCGACGCATGCGAAGCCGTGCGTGTCGCCGCGAACCAGCGGCGGGAGTGGGTGCTCGAGGCCGATATCCGCGACTGCTTCGGCGCGATCGACCAGGCGCTGATGGCCCAAGTGGCACGGCGTGTGGTGGACCGGCCGATGCTGAAGTTGATCCGGGCCTGGCTGCGGATGGGAGTCCTGGAGGGCGGGGTGACCTCGCCTACCGGGGCAGGAACCCCGTAGGGCTCACCGATTTCCCCATTGCTGGCAAATGTCGCGCTGCACGTTCTCGACGAGGCGTGGCAGAACGAAGGTCGCCGGCTGGGGACGCTGGTGAGGTACTGCGATGATTTCGTAGTCCTGTCGCCGACGGAGCAACGGGCCGAACAGGCCTGTGAATTGGCGGCACGAGTGCTGGAACAGCTCGGAATGCGATTGCACCCCGAGAAGACCGGCATCGTCCGCCTCGCCCGAGGTGGGCAGGGCTTCGACTTTCTCGGCTTCCACCACCGGAAGATGGAATCGTGGAAATGGCGGGGCAGGTACTACTTGCAACGCTGGCCTTCGGACAGGGCGATGCGGGTACTGCGGGACAAAGTCCGTGCGGCGACCGCTCGTTCGAAGACTGAGCGGCCGGTATCCGCCGTGGTCCGCCCGTAAGACCGGCGGACGGCCAGCTCGGCGACCGGGGCCCGACTGCCCCCTCTGCCAGAATCGCCACATGGATGAACACGACACGGATCACGGCTACCTGCTGGACAACCAGCAATCGGAGGCAGGGGTCCGCTTCGGCGCCCTCAGCGAGTTGTTCGATCCGGTGACGTTCCGGCACGTCGACCAGCTCGGGATCGCTGCCGGCATGCGGTGCTGGGAGGTCGGCGCGGGCGGACCTTCCGTACCCCTCGGGCTGGCCGAGCGAGTCGGCTCGGCGGGAGCGGTGATCGCCACCGACATCGACGTGTCCTGGGCCCGCGACATCGCCGGTGGAGTGATCGAGGTGCTGCGGCACGACGTGGCGGCCGACCCGCGGCCGCCCGGCGGCTTCGACCTCGTCCACGCCCGATTGGTCCTGGTACACGTCACCGACCGCACCGAGGCGCTGCGCCGGATGGTCCAGGCGCTGCGGCCCGGCGGCTGGCTGCTGCTGGAGGACGCCGACCCGGGGTTGCAGCCGCTGTTGTGTCCGGACGAGTCTGGTCCCGAACAGCGACTCGCCAACCGGCTACGGTCCGGCTTCCGCGCCTTGATGGCGGCACGTGGCGCGGACCTCGCGTACGGGCGAACCCTGCCCCGGCTGCTGCGTGAGGCCGGTCTCGAGGACGTTCAGGCCGATGCGTACTTCCCGATCACCTCGCCGGCATGTGCCGTCCTTGAGGCCGCGACCGTGCGGCAGATCCGCCGCCGTCTGGTGGCGGAAGGGCTTGCCACCGACGGGGAGATCGACCGCCACCTGGCGAACGTCGCCACCGGACGTCTCGACCTTGCCACCGCCCCCATGATCTCCGCGTGGGGACGCCGCCCGTAACCCTCCCTGATTGTCTCTCACCCGGCAGCTGCTTCGGTACGGATGAACGTCTTCGCCCGTCCCGCGGGACCGACACCACTGTCAAATGGCCCCTTTGCTTGATGGTTGGACGGCCGAACGAGCCTGAGGGTGAAGACCGGCGAAGCGGCTCCGCGCCGACCGCCGGCTGACCGAAGGATGATCACGGGGTCACGTGCGCGGTCTCCGAGCGTCCCTTCACCCTCCGGCATCACGCCCCGGCGGGCCAACTATCACCCGGCAAAGTGGGGATCACGCCTTCGTCGAAGACGGCGTAACCTCGGGTGGTCTGGATGCTGAGGTGCCCCAGCAGGACGGCGCCGACGTGGATGGGAAGACCAGGCCCACGTCCACCAGCGGCGGCAGATTCGACCCACGGACGAATACCGGGACGCCACCACGCAGGAGTGGACCGAGTTCGAGGAGCACTTCGACCGCCGCAAGGTCGAGCTCGGTTCCTGCGGACGCCCCGACGGCACCCCCTGCCAGCACGAAAATGCCTGCTTAACCGAAATGATCTCGACTGGCAGTGCAGCGCGCCCAAGCAACTGCTCCTCACTAAGGGCCCGTAAAGAATCAACACGTTGCTTCACGGCCTCCCTGTCGTTGGTGTGGTATGCGCATACCGAGCGAGGTTCGTGACCAACTTGCCCTGAGATTCGGAGTGTTGTTCCCTCACCTGAATGAGCGGCAGCAGCGGCTGGCGCTGGCCGCCGAGGCCCGGCTGCTGGGGCACGGCGGGGTCCGGGCCGTCGCGCGTGCCGCAGGGGTGAGCGAGACGACGGTGCGGAAGGGCGTCTTTGAGTTGGAGGGCGGTGAGGACCCACTGCCCGATGGCCGGGTCCGCCGGGACGGCGGCGGTCGCAAGAGCGCCGAGAAGCTTGACCGGCTGCTCGTTCCGGCGTTGCTGGCGCTGGTCGAGCCGGATGAGCGGGGCGATCCGATGTCGCCGCTGCGGTGGACGACCAAGTCGCTGCGGTCTCTGGCCGGGGAGCTGACGCGGCAGGGCCATGCCGCGTCAGCGCCGACCGTGGGCAGGCTGCTGCGGGAGAACGGCTTCAGTCTGCAGGCCAATGCCAAGACCCTTGAGGGCGCTCAGCACCCCGACCGGGACGCGCAGTTCCGCTACATCAACGACCAGGTCAAGGACCATCAGGCGGAGGGCGAGCCGGTGGTCAGTGTGGACACGAAGAAGAAGGAAGTCGTCGGGGAGTTCAAGAATGCGGGACGTCAGT
This sequence comes from Streptomyces sp. NBC_01224, assembly GCF_036002945.1. Taxonomy (NCBI): domain Bacteria; kingdom Bacillati; phylum Actinomycetota; class Actinomycetes; order Kitasatosporales; family Streptomycetaceae; genus Streptomyces; species Streptomyces sp. NBC_01224. Next base: position 9,270,348 of record NZ_CP108529.1, read on the forward strand.
GGCGGCCGGCCGGTGAACCCGTGCGGGTTGACGTCCATGACTTCCCCGGCGATGCACTGGGCAAGGCCCTGCCTTACGGCATCTACGATCTGGCGGCGGACACCGGCTGGGTGAATGTCGGTACGGATCACGACACCGCAGCCTTCGCGGTCGAATCGATCGGCCGTTGGTGGAACGGGCAAGGACGCCTCGACTACCCGCAGGCCAGACGTCTGCTGATCACTGCCGATGCCGGCGGCTCCAACGGCTACCGCACCCGGGCCTTCAAGACCGAGCTGGCCGCGTTCGCCGCCCGGACCGGCCTGGCCGTCACGGTCTGTCACATGCCGCCGGGCACATCGAAGTGGAACAAGGTGGAGCATCGGCTGTTCTCCGCCATCACCATGAACTGGCGCGGCAGACCGCTGAACAGCCACGAGGTCGTCGTGCAGTCCATCGCCGCGACCACCACCCGCACCGGTCTCACCGTCCACGCCGAACTCGACACCGGCACCTATCCCACCGGTGTGAAGGTCAGCGATGCGGAGCTGAACGCGGTGCCGGTCACCGGGCATGCCTTCCACGGCGAATGGAACTACACCGTGCACCCCCACCCCGCCAGCCCGGCAGGCCACACCAGGCCGCCGACGCCCGGGCCGGCAGCGGTCATCGACCGCGGTGCCCTGTCACACCCCGTGCTGACCGGCATGACCTGCACCGCACTGACCGAGCTGACCGAGACCCTGACCCCCGGCTGGCAGGCGCTGCAGAAACAGGACCCGGCCACCCGACGCGACGGCGGCACCCGGCGCCGGGCCCCGGGCGGCGGCCGCAAAGCCAAACTCGACCTGGCCGACCGGGTCCTGGCCACCGTGCTGCAACAAAACCTCGCTCTGCCACCTACCGTGCTGGCCCACCTCTTCGACGTCAGCAAGGACACCATCCGCCACACCACCAGCGAGATCCGACGACTGATGGACCAGCACGCGCACACATCCCAGCCCCCAGCAGCACACCTCAGCACCCTGGCAGGACTCCTCGTCCACGCCACCGCACACGGCGCGACCCTCACGACAAAGACCAAACCAACGTGTTGATTCTTTACGGGCCCTAAGGTGACGGAGGGGATTTCGTCGCCGACACCCTCGGCTGTCGGCGCGAGAGCCCGGACGAAGGAGTGCACGGAGGTGCGTGAGCGCGCATTGTCTGCGGCATGAGCGTTCGCGCCGATCGCCGCTGGATTCGTGCTCGTGGACACCGAGGGGCGGTTCTGGATCAGGACCGTTGGCGCGCCGCGGGACGGCGAACCTCGTGATGGCGAACTGCACCAGCATGATCCGGCGGGCTGTAGTGGCGGTCTGTCCATCAGACCGTGTGGCTGCATCCGGTGGGGGGATGATGGAGGAGCCAGAGTTCGACGTGTTGTTGGCCTCGGGCAGAGGCCGGGGGATCGACCTTGTCCAGGCGGTTCGGTCAGTGACTGGGCTGAGCGCGTGGCGAAGCAAACAGCTGCTTGAAGCCGTCCCGACGACGGTTGTGGATCGGAATTGGTTCGAGGCCGCCGCGGATGCGGCGAGGTGCCTCAACGCGGTCGGCGCGCGAGCTGCCTTGGTCTGCCGGTGGTGTGAGCGGGTGATGTCTCCGGAGGACTGTCCGGTGGACCCGGGGCCGTGCTCATCGGCCTTCTTGTCCCCGACAGGCTGCCCCGCGAGCCGACCGAGGGCTTGATCAAACCGCGGCCGACCCGGCCCTGGTTCGAGGCCGTAGCTGTCCTTGCCGCGGTGACGCACCCTTCCTCCCAGTGCCACCATCCCTTGGTTTCGCCGTGTTCCAGCAACTTGCGGATCCGGGGCAGGTCCGCCGTCGGCGGGATGTCCAGTGCGACCATCCGGAGCTGCTCGATGCCCTGGTCTGTCGTGCCAAGTCGATGGAACGTCTCCAGCACGGTCTGCCGGGCTGCTGCCGAACCCCCGTCCTTCAGAAGGATCAACCGGATGGTGCAGTTGTCCGAGGCACGAACGGGCTCACCGGCCCACCACAAACCCTCGTCGTCGACCTCGACCTCGACCTTGACTTTGTCATCGCTCGCGACCCCACGGACAAACCACGGGGTGTTGTCCAGGCGCACGGTCCCATCGTCCTGGTCCACGGTCCACAGGCTTTCGATGGTCGCCGGTGGCCAATGCCGTCGGGGGAGCCGAGCGGGGCCTCCGCGGCGACGGGGCGGACCACGGCGGGTGCAGTTGCCGAAGCGGGGCCGCGCGGTGGCGTGCAGCAACGGCCGACGGGCAGAGACATGGGTCATCTCCCAACAGGTGAATCGATCGGGAGTTCGAAATTCGAGGTGAGGGGGTGGTCGACCGGGGCCCGCGCCGTCAGGGGCTCGCGGTGAGCGCCCGTACCCTTCGGTCGGCCGGAACGCTGTCGGCGACGAGTTCGTCGAGCCCGCGCAGGAGTTGCTCGGGGATGGCGCCGGAATCGGCGTAGAGCGCGTGGACCTGGAGTCCGTCCCACAGTGCCGTGAACCAGGCCGCCTCGGCTTCCGGGTCGAGGTCGGACCGGAAGAGGCCCTGCTCCTGGAAGTCGCGGACCTGCGCCGCGACTGTGTCGAGGACGCGGGTGTAGCGGGCGGCGAAGTAGTCGTGGGCCGGGTGGTTGGTGCTCGTCGCCTCGCACAGCAGAACCGAGTAGAGGGCGATCGGCTCCGGGTGTGCCTGGTTGTACAGGGCTCGCCGGTAGACGTTGCCGAGGCGGTCGAACGCGGTAACGGGGGCGATGTAGGCTGGCGCAAACCGCCTGCCGGCCCGTGGGTTCTCTTCGTTCCGATCGCCGCCCCACACCCTCCGTTCGAGGCACCCGAACCCTGGTTCTCGATGTACGACCGAGCGGCGATGCCCGACCCGGTCGCCCCGGCCGAAGACCCGGACTCGGAACCCGCGTACATGACGGCGGTCCGGGAACGCTACGGCCTCGACCGGGTCACCCCCGAACTGTGGCGCGAGATCGTCGCCACCTACTACGGCATGGTCTCCCGCATGGACGCCCACCTCGGCCGCGTCCTCGCCCACGTCGACGACGAGACCACCGTGACCCTGTTCTTCGCCGACCACGGCGAATACCTCGGCGACCACGGCCTGATCGAGAAGTGGCCCACGTCGATGCACTCTTGCGTCACCCGCGACCCCCTGATCATCGCGGGCGGCGGACTGCCCGGAGGTCAACAGTTGGCGACCATGGTCGAACTCGTCGACATCCTGCCCACCGTCCTGGAACTCGCCGGCATCACCACACCGCACCGCCACTTCGGCCGCAGCCTGCTGCCCGTCCTGCGCGACCCCGACGCCGAACACCGCACGTACGCCTTCACCGAAGGCGGCTTCACCATCGACGAAGAGCACCAGTTGGAGCGCGCCGTCTTCCCGTACGACCTCCGAGCCCAACTTGGCCAGGAGAATCCCGCATTGGTCGGCAAGGTACACGCCGTCCGCGACCGGGAGTGGTCCTACGTATGGCGGCGCTACGAACCTGCGGAGCTCTACCACCGTGCCACCGACCCGGATGAGCGCCACAACCTCATCGGCCGGCCCGAACACGCGGACACTGCGCAGCGCATGCACGAGGCCCTGTTCACCTGGCTTGTCGACACCACCGACGTCATTCCCGCGGACGCCGATCCCCGGCTACCTGATGTCGCCCTGCCTGCACCAGGAGGCAGCTTCCCAGTCCGAGCACACTGACCCAGTGCATCAGGAGGGCACCGGTCCCGCCGCCGCAGCCCTTGGGAGGTGACGAAATCGGGGCCGGGCTGCAGCCGGCAGCGTTGACTCCGCCCGGGGCAGGACTTGCGCGGCGCACCTGCTCGATCTGATGGGCCAGTCGTGCGGGCCGGATGCTGGGGCGGCGCGCGGAGCGGCGGCCGGAATGGTTCCCCTATTTCGCCCGCCGGTCGCCGACCCGGCAAGGACCTCCGGTCGCGGCACCAGGGCGTGTCCGATGGGTCGGGGGCGATCGTTGGATTCTCCGCCGGACTCGGCCTCGATATCCGGCGCACACGCTTGAACCATTATTGAACATGTTCATTAATGTGCGTAGGGTGGCGGCGAAGTGCTCGAGGGGACGAGCAGCCAGTACGGCGCGACAGAGGCGGGTCGGGGGTCGAGATGGCGCAACTGTTGGGCAGGCGTGCGGGAAACCGGTCGGGGTCTGCGCCATCATCGGTATCGATGGCTGTGCTGTGTGTGGTCATTGCCGCGTTGGCGCCGGCGTGGACCTGGGGGTTCGGCAGTGACCCGACGGCAGTTGTGCTGTTCCCCGTCGCGCTAGCGGTCGGGCTGCCGGTGCTGTGGGGCGCGAGTGCGCTGCTGACCGCCGCATACATCCTGCCGACTGTGGCCCTGGGCCATTGGGCCGGGCGGCTCGCAGGCCACGGGAGACGGTGGTGGTGGGTGGCGGCCAGTAGCGCACTGGGGCTGCTGCCCGCAGCCGGTCTGCCCACGATGGCCCGAATGCTGCACAGCGGGTTCCGCGACTGGCGGCAACTCGCCATGGACGGATTGCTGTTCGCGGGTGCGCTTTGGGCCGTTTCGACGCCGGCCTCCTTTGCCGTCCACATGACCGTGCTGCGTGAAGACGCAGGACGCCCGGTCCGGCCAGTCGGCCACATCCTTCTCTGGGGGACCCTTGCGTTGTCGATCGAACTCGCCGTGTGGTTGGCATGCCTCTGAGCCGTCGCCGAAACCACGCCCGGGCCACGTTCCGACCGGGAGCGAGGAGTAGCCCGCCGATGGGCTCAGGGATGTCTGGAAGGGCATGCTCACAGCCACAGACGCACCGTTGCGGCGGTGACGGACTCCTGAAATACGCATACTCGCGGCAAGCCGGGTCGCCCGACCAATTCGCTGGGGCTTCTCCGGGATCCACTTGCCGCCGGTCTTTGGCATTGTTTGGCCGGATTGCTGGGCACATGGCTCGGGGTGGTTCCTCCACTTGTCATCTGGAGCGGTCGCCTCAGCGGTCACCCGGTTCACGGACGCAGGACTGGAAACTCGGCCTTGGCCCAGAGCGCACGGATGCCGGTGGGATTGTCGACGGCGGGATCGTCCTCGCTGTTCCATACCCTGGCGTGGGTGGTGGAGTCGCTGACCGGCGGCCAGCCCGGGTCTCCGGTGGCAGCGAAATCGGCCCAAGCTCGCACCATGCGGCGTGACAGTTGATGGTCTGTGGGAGTGGGTGTGCCGCCGATGAGGAATGCCAGGCATTCGGCGTCCAGGTTGCCGAAGGCGAAGGGGATGTCCGCGCAGTGCCAGGCCCGCACGATCGCGTCCGGGCGGCTGCGTCGACGGTCGAAACGCGACAGGAACGCCCGGCCGCCGGCCTGGGCATGAAGCTCGGCGAGTCGGTTGCTGTATTCGCCGAACAGCAGGTCACTGAAGACGGCGAGGTATACGTCGAGCACCGGGGCGTGGGGCATCGCAGCGCGGTAGCCGGGCACCAGCCCGTCGGGGAGGTCGAAGTCTCGTACGAACAGGTCCAGTTGCTCGTCGGTGGTGATCTTCGCGCTGCTCCCGACGGCGTCGAGTAGCCAGTACTCCTCCGTCGTGTGGCAGACCAGCAGGTCCACTCCCCGGGTCGCACCGGTGGCCATCCCCGTGAGGGGGTCGGTGGGCAGGATGTCGCCGTCAAGGACGGGGGCGTAGAGAGAGGGATCGTAGTGGCGGGTTCCGGAGGCAGGGTCGCGCCGGTAGTCGTCGACCACTTGGTCGGAAGCGGTGACCAGGGCCTGCGGGGTCGCGGATGCCAGGCCGTCGGGCGTGGCGGGACAGCCCGCTGCTGCGGCGACCTCGCGGGTGGTTGCCGCAGCGATTTCGAGCGTGTAGCAGGGACTGGCGGCGCTGTGGGTGATGGCGCGGTGGAACAGGCCGCGGGCGCGGTCCATCACCATCAGGCAGGCCACCGAAGCGGCCCCGGAGGACTGTCCGGCCACCGTGACGTTGCCCGGGTCGCCGCCGAAGGCGGCGATGTTCTCACGAACCCAGTGCAGGGCGGCGACCTGGTCGAGCAGACCCCGGTTGTCCGGGTAGGAGGTTCCTTCGGCAGCCGGGACGTGTCCGAAGCCCTCGAAGCCGAGCCGGTAGTTGAGGGTGACCACGACCAGACCGGCGCGGGCCAGCGCGGTGCCGTCGAAGTCGGGCTGGGCTGAGGAGCCGAATGTGTAGGCACCGCCGTGGATCCAGACCAGGACGGGCAGGCAGCCGCCGTCCGGGACAGGGGTCCAGATATTGACGGTGAGGATGTCGTTGTTGTCAGGGGACCACGCGGGTGCGCCGGGCAGTTGTGCCGACTGCGGGGCGATCGCGCCGAAGTCCGTGCAGTTCCGCACTCCGGTCCACGCCGGTGCCGGGCGTGGTTCCCGGAACCGGTTGGCGCCGAACGGTGCGGCGGCATAGGGAATGCCGAGGACGGCGACGACGTCGGGAGCGGCACGACGGCCTCTGACCGAACCGTTCCTCGTCTTGAAGATGTTCAAGGAGTCTGCCTCTCGCTGCACGTCAGGCCGCCGGGTGGGGGCGGCTGAGCGTCAGCTTTCCATCGCTCGGCGCCTCAGGACCAACACCGAGATCATGATGATTGACGCATCCACGATGTTAATCCCCCGCCGCTCAGAACGCGTCGCAGCCGACTGGCCGGTTCTCTTTGCCGTACGGGACGCTTGCGGGCCTGTACCTCTGTGGTGAACAGGCTTCTTGTCGCGGCGGGTGGGGTGTCGGCGCTTTTTTCCAGGCTGCTCGCGTGATCTTGCGTAGTCCTTCTGCGGATGTGGTCCGGCCGTCGCCTGAATACGGTGAGGCGCCTGTTGGAGTCGGCGCGTGAGCAAGCGACGTCGGATGGCGACCGCGCACGTGGGCAAGCGGTACCTCGGCTCGGTCGGGAAGATCGACCGCGGTGTCGTCATCGTGACCACGTGCTGGGCGGACGAGCGCGTCCACTGGCCTCTGCACGCCGTGCCCACCACGTCCCGAGGGGAAGAATGCCCCTGACATCCGCACGAAACTGCAGATTGCAGCCGCCCTGGCCCGTGAAGCCCTGGCGGTGGGAGTGTCCTTGCGAGCAGCGGCCGCCGACTGCACCTACGGCGATCAGGATGCCGTCCGCGGCGAACTGGCCGCCGTGGGACTCCCGTTCGTGACGGCACTCGAGCCCCGACGGGGTACACGGGCCTATGGCAACGAGGCGTATGAGCCCGCCGATGCCTCCCGCGATCCGGCCTGGGGCGGTCCGGACGCTCCCGGGGGCTGGAACATGGTCACGCGCACCTTCCGAGAGGGGCACACAGCCACGTGGTGGGCCGTCGACACACCGCTGGGCTGGTGGGGCCTGACGGCACCACGCGGCTGGTGGCGGCCACCACCGACCCCACCATCAGGCCAACGCCATGCGTAAAGGAGTCAACGCCCGTGTCTTCTGACCTCGCCACCAGTGAGTTCGGCCCGAAGAGCAATCAACTGCCCTGTCTGGGAAGTTGAGTTCGTGCCACACCCGAGGCAGTTCTGCAGTGTTAGCTCTTCCAAGCCGAGAGCAGCATCGCGACCGACACCATGACAAGTAGCCCTATGTACGCCCAGGCATAGGTGCGGTCAGGGATCCGCGGCGGGCGCCGCCGCAGAACTGCGATCACCGGGAGAGCTCCGAGGAGCAGCGCCGAGGCGGCGCGGAGGTCAACGAGACCCACCAGGTGCACGTGTGCGTCAGCGGCGGCGGGGACCGCGGCGCCGCCCAGGGACACTGCGGTGGCCGGGAGCGCGATGGCGAGGGTGAGGGGGTTGGCCAGCGCAGTCGCCACGTGCATCGTGTGCCCGGCCCGCCGCATCGCGGGGACGGTCATGACGCTACCTCCCACGCCGAGGAAGGCCGCGACCGCGCCGACCGGCACGCCGAGGACGGCTGGCAGCGGACGCGGAGCGTCGGGGGCTGCCTCGACCCGGGGGTCCGGGCGCAGGAAGCCGGGGCGCAGGAGCAAGTCGGCGATGGTGAGAGCGATGTACGCGACGAACGCCCAGCGGGCCAGATCGGCCGGGGTGAGGCGCGTGGCGAGCGCGCCGGCCGAAGCGCCGGCCGCCAGCAGGAGGAGCAGCGTGCCGCCGCCGCGGAGCGCGAGGAGCACCCGCCGCGGTGTGATGGCTGTCGCGAATCCCGCGTTCACCACCATCACCAGGGCCGAGGTGGCCGTCGCCACCCGCATCGCGTCCGCGCCGAGTGCGACGTCCGCCCACACCACGACCGGCACCGCGACGAACCCGCCGCCGAACCCGAACAACACTGTCGTCGCCCCGGTGAGGAGTCCGATCCCGATCAATGCCACAACGTCCATGGGTCCCACTTCACCAGCTCCGACGGATTTCTCGCATGCGATGGTCGGCGCCATTCCTTCGAGTCTCAGCCATTAGGATGGCTGGGTGAAGAACGTCTCCCTGGCCGACGTCGACCACGTCGACCGGGTCGTCCTGCCGATAGGCACCGACTACCCGCCCGGCCACGTACTGGACTGGCACGAACACCGGCGCGCACAGTTCCTCTACGGCGCCACCGGGGTCATGGTCGTCGACACCACCGAAGGCACCTGGACCGTTCCGCCCGAGCGCGCCGTACTGATTCCGGCTGCCACCCGGCACCGGGTCCGCATGCTGGGGGTGAGCACCCGGAGTCTGTACATCGAGCCGGATGTCATTCCCTGGTGGCCCGTCACCTGCACGGTCGTGGACGTTCCGCCGCTGTTGCGTGAACTGCTCCTGGCCGCTGTCGAGTTCGAGATCGACTACAGCCTGTCCGGGCGGGAGGGAAGCATTGCCGCCCTCCTCCTGCACGAGATCGCGGAGCGCGCCCCTCTCCCGTTCCACGTCGGGATTCCCGCTGCCGCTGACCTCGCGAGGCTCTGCCGCGAGTACCTGGCCGCCCCGGACGCCGGCGTCACCAACGCCGCATGGGCCGCGAGGGTGGCCATGAGCGAACGCGCCTTCACCCGGCGCTTCCGCTCAGAGGTCGGTGACAGCCCCGCCATCTGGCGGGCCCGCGCCCGCCTGCTCGCGGCCGTGCCGCTGCTGCGCACTGCGTCGGTCAGCGAGGTCGGCGGCCGTCTCGGCTACGCCTCTCCCGCCGCGTTCACCGCCGCCTTCACGCGCACCTTCGGCATGCCCCCGTCCCGCTTCGCCGCGAGCCGTCAAGGTGGCGGTCCCAGCCGGAGCCGCAACTCCTGACGGCACCCTGACGTGTCCGCACCCCGTTCCGGCGAACTCTTACAGGCGGCCTGACCACTGGCGTCGCACCTGTGGCCCTCGGCCCTACTGGCAGGCGCGCCGCCCCGGCGCCGTAGATAGTCGCGGCAGGGCCCATCGCTGTACGCCTTGTCGGCGACGAGGATGTCAGGCTTCTTTCGGTGCTTCCCGGCCCGAGCTTCGGGACGCGCACGGAGGGCACGCCCGGCATGGGCGAGGATCTCGGCGCCCTGGCCGCCCAGGCCCCGGCAGGCCGACCGGCCGAGCCGGAGGAGATCGCCTACCTGGCCAGCGACGCGGCGGGCTTCGTCCACGGCGCCGTGCTGCCCGTGGACGGAGGTCGTACAGCCGTCTGACTCGTGCGGCCTGCCGGGCGTCCCCGGCCGCATAGCACCGGCCCAGGGCGTCCGGCAGGACAGCGCGGCGCGTCGCGGAACGCCTGCAGCGTTCCCTGCTCCCGCCGCTGCTGGAGTGCGTGGATCGCCGGGGCTACGGGGTGCTGGCGGCCTATGCCAAGGTGGCCGATGCCGCCCATCGCCGGGACCAGCCCGATTTGCAAGGCGGACGGCATCCGGGTCTGAGCGTTTCGCCGACCGAGCCCGAAACGCCGGCGTGCGGCCGACCTTCCTGAATCTCCACGGCGGACTTCCCAAGGGTCCGGGAGACGAACAGCATGCTCAGGCTCTTCGGCGGTACGGACCGATACGGATCTGCATTGCCGGTCACCTCCAGGTGGGTTCAGGCGCTTTGCGTCCATACGTTTCGCTTCGATCCGCTTGTGAAATGTCGCCCAAAGGGTGGCAAATGAGATTTCATGCGACCGATGGCATGCATTTGGCCCGGAGGGTTGTCCGTGACCGGAACAGCCTCAAAGATGCCAGGCCTCGCTGGTCTGCCAGTCGCATTTGCCGCCGCCACGCAGTCGCTGGGCGTAGTCGACGTTGCGGTGCGTCGGGCTTGCACACCCGGCGGAGCGAAGATCGCTGCCGCGGCCGGGCCGGGAGAGGCGCTGGATGCTCTCCGTCTGATGCGGGACGTATGCCGACGGCTGGCGGTGTGGCAGGCGGGGCTCATCGAGGCGGCGCGTGGAGCCGGGGCCGGCTGGGTTGATATCGCTCATCCGCTGGGCGTCAGCCGGCGCCCGGCTGCCGAGCGCCGATACCTGCGCCTGTGTACCGGTCACGTGGGCACTACCGGGGAATAATGGATACAGGTCATCCGCGATCGCCGGGTTGCCGACGACGCTGTCCCGGCCTGGGCGCGGGGCAACGCGGCCGACCTGCGCAGGCTCACTGGAGAGATCACGTCCCTCAGCGGTCTCCCCGAGCGGGCCCGCGCCGCCATGGTCGAACTCGGCGTCGCCCTCGGTGAAGACGACCCCGTCCGTCTCATCGGGCCGCGCTTGCCAAGGTGTGCCCGTATCCGGAGGGACGCCGCGATCTCGCTGGGCGCGTGGACCGCGTTAGGCGGCAGGTCGAGAATCTGCGCAACCGCAGACAGCCTCGCACCGGGGACAGCGGGGCCGGAACACCCCACGGCCGGGTCGGGAGGTGAAGCAGCAGGCAGACCATTCGTTCAGGAGCTGGCTCAGGTCTATCCGTGAAAGGCATGAGGGAGGCAGTGATGGCGCGGGCAGTGGGTATTGATCTGGGAACGACGAACTCCGTGGTGTCCGTGCTCGAGGCCGGCGAGCCGACGGTCATCGAGAACACCGAGGGCGCGCGGACCACTCCGTCGGTGGTCGCCTTCGCGAAGAACGGTGAGGTGCTGGTCGGCGAGGTCGCCAAGCGGCAGGCGGTGACGAACGTCGAGCGCACCGCGCGGTCGGTCAAGCGGCACATGGGGGACGCTCAATGGCGCTTCCCCGAGTCCGGCGACATCGACGGCAAGCGGTACACCGCGCAGGAGGTCTCCGCCCGGGTGCTGCAGAAGCTGAAACGGGACGCCGAGGCGCATCTTGGGGAGGACGTCACGGACGCGGTGATCACTGTCCCGGCGTACTTCAACGACGCTCAGCGCACCGCGACCAAGGAGGCGGGCCAGATCGCGGGCCTGAACGTGCTGCGGATCATCAACGAGCCGACGTCCGCGGCGCTGGCCTATGGCCTGGACAAGGAGAACGACCAGACGATCCTCGTCTTCGACCTCGGTGGCGGCACCTTCGACGTATCGCTGCTGGAGATCGGCGAGGGCCTGGTGGAGGTGAAGGCGACCAACGGTGACACGCACCTCGGTGGTGACGACTGGGACCAGCAGGTCGTCGACCACTTGGTGAAGCAGTTCAAGAACGGTTACGGCGTGGACCTGTCCAAGGACAAGATGGCTCTCCAGCGTCTGCGGGAGGCTGCGGAGAAGGCGAAGATCGAGCTGTCGGCCGCGACCGAGACCACGATCAACCTGCCCTACATCTCGGCGTCGGCCGAGGGCCCGCTGCACCTGGACGAGAAGCTCACGCGCTCGCAGTTCCAGCAGCTCACGGCGCCACTGCTGGAGCGCTGCAAGGGGCCGTTCCACAACGCGGTCAAGGATGCCAGGATCAAGGTGTCGGATATCGATCACGTGATTCTGGTGGGCGGTTCGACGCGGATGCCGGCGGTGACCGAGCTGGTGAGGGAGCTGACCGGCAAGGATCCGCACAAGGGTGTGAACCCGGACGAGGTCGTCGCCATCGGTGCCTCGCTCCAGGCCGGTGTCCTCAAGGGCGAGGTCAAGGACGTCCTGCTCCTCGACGTCACCCCGCTGTCCCTCGGTATCGAGACCAAGGGCGGCATCATGACGAAGCTCATCGAGCGCAACACCACGATCCCGACCAAGCGCTCCGAGATCTTCACGACGGCCGAGGACAACCAGCCGTCCGTGCAGATCCAGGTCTACCAGGGCGAGCGCGAGATCGCGGCGTACAACAAGAAGCTCGGAATGTTCGAGCTGACCGGCCTGCCGCCGGCCCCGCGTGGCGTCCCGCAGATCGAGGTCGCGTTCGACATCGACGCGAACGGCATCATGCACGTCGCCGCCAAGGACCTCGGCACCGGCAAGGAGCAGAAGATGACCGTCACCGGCGGCTCCTCGCTGCCGAAGGACGATATCGACCGGATGGTGCGCGAGGCCGAGCAGCATGCGGAGGAGGACCGGCGGCGCAAGGAGGCCGCCGAGACCCGCAACCAGGCGGAGAGCCTGGTCTACCAGACCGACAACCTGCTGCGGGACAACGCCGACAAGATCCCCGCGGATGTGCGTTCCGAGACCGAGGCCGCCCTGGCGGAGGTCAAGGAGAAACTCAAGGGCGAGAACACAGCCGAGATTCGTACCGCCACCGAGAAGGCATCGGCGGCCGCGCAGCGGATCGGCACCGCCCTGTACGCGCAGGCGCAGGGCGGCGAAACCGTTGGAGGAGGTACGGCCGGCGGCGGCACCTCCGGAGACACGGGCACCGGTGGCGATGAGGTCGTCGATGCGGAGATCGTCGACGACGAGCAGAAGGGAGGTACTGGATGAGTAAGAACCCGCGCTCAGAGCACCGCGGCGATCGGTCGCCTGTGGTGGTGCGCGACCTGCGCAGAGCCACCCCGGTCACCCTCCGGGATGAGCGATGCCCAGATGCCTCAGGTCCGGCCGGGACTGGTTCGGACGGCGCCGGTACGGCGCGCCCGGGCTCCGGCCAGAGCGGCTATGCGGAAGCCGCACGACTGCGTGAGCGGATCGCGGAGCTGACCGCAGACCTGCAGCGGGTGAAGGCCGAGTACGACAACTACCGCAAGCGGGTACGCCGCGACCGACTGGCCATACGGGAGATCGCGGTGGTCAACATCCTCACCGGTCTGCTTCCAGCCCTGGATGTCCTGGAAGAGATCCACCGGCAGGGCGACGACCATGGCGCGGTGACAGTCCTCTCCGACGTACTTGAGGCGCGGCTGGCGGCTCTGGGCCTGCGGACCGTCGGCGCAGCGGGTGAACCCTTCGACCCCCACACGCACGAAGCGATCACCTACGACGCCTCCGGTGCGGCCCAGGCCGTCTGCACCGAGGTGCTGCGGCACGGCTACCGGGTCGGCGACCACCTCCTGAGGCCTGCCCAGGTAGCGGTGGCAGGACCCGCCCCCGCCGAATAGCCGCACGGGGCAAGTCCCGGGACCCGAGCCGGGACTGCCTCGTCGTGCAAGGGACAGGGCGCACGCCGCCGGTCGTCAGTCAGCCACGGAGTGCAGCAACTCGGGCGCGGGCTCCTGGTCCCGGTTGTCGTCGTGCTCGTAGTTTGCGAGGACCAGGCCGATCGCGAAGAAGGTCGCCGACCAGATCGGACACCTTGTGCGGCGAGGCCGAGCGGGCGGCCGCCCGCCCTGCTTCGATGCGGCTGCCTGCAAACAGCGGAACACCGTCGAACGGTGCATCGCCCGTCTCGAGCAGTGGTGCGGTCCGGCCATGCGAACCGACAGGCTCGCCATCGTCTTCCAGGCCGCACTCCACTGTGCCGCCCTCCTCATCTCAATGCGCTCGTGAAGTTCTACTGAAGGCCCGTCCTTGGAACGCGACGCCACGGCGCTCAGGCCCTGGAGATGACCCGGACCACCGGTCTGGAGGGCGTGCTCGCGAAGCGGCTCACCTCCGTGTACGAGCCGGGCGTCCGCTCTCGCGGGTGGATCAAGATCCGGCACGTCCTGACTGCCGACGTGATCGTGGGTGCCTGGCCGCGGCCGACTCGCCGGTCAGCCCGGCGCGCCGCTGGTGGGGGAGTGGCGCGAGGGCGCCCCGAGGTATGTGGGAAGTGTCGGGACAGGTCCGGAGTGACACGGAGCGCACCACTCCCGCAGGCCTGCTCCAGATTGCCGCGATCGACGAGTGCCCGATCGACGAGGCACCCGAGGGAGCCGGCGCACGGTGCGTGCTGCCCCGCCTGGTCGGCGAAGTCCGCTACGCGACCCGGACCCGGGCGGGCCGACGTCGGCGCCGACCCGAGCCGGTGTCGCCTGGCACCAGCAGCAGCACACACCCCGGGCACTGCTTCGCGGAGCCCAAGGTGCTGTTCTGGTCTGCCCGGCGGCCCGACTGACCCTCACTCAAGGAATCGATGGCACAGGCTCAAAGTTCGCCGGCACAGGACATCTGATCGCTCTCCTGTGCCAGCGGATCTTGAGCGCGTAGGGAAGTTTGAGCAGTCGGGCCAAGGGCCTGGCCGTCCGGATCACCATCCAAGTGCTTTCGGACCCACTTGGCCATCTTCCGGTCGTCACCCTCGACCACGGTCGCACGCCAGGCGTCGCCGCCGTGGTATCGGAACCCGCTGCACCAGGAGCCGAACTTCTTCGAGTCGGAGGCGCACGCGGTGCCCTGGCCCACCATGTGGTGTCGCGGGCGGCGAAGGTGGCGTATACCAGCTTGCGCATGGCGGCACGGAGGTTGTCGATGGTGAAGAAACGTCGGCGCACGTGCCGCAGCGCGGCCTCCGTCTCGCCGTGCTCGCCGGTCGCCACGATGGCCCGGATGCCCATGTTCGTGCCGAGGGTGAATAGCGCGAACAGGAGGCGACGCTGAAGGACTGCGCGGTCGATGCGCTCGTACGCGGCGACGGAGGCGAACTCGTCGGTGAAGCCGGTGAGGAAGTTGGCGTTCTTCAGGACGTCCAGGAGGCCGAGCACACCCCAGCGGCGTACGACCTCGTTTTTGAGGGCCTGGAGGCTGGTTGGCTCGTCCAGCTTCGGCACGCTGATCCACGGCTCGCCGTGTCGGTTGGTCACCTCCACCCTGCCCGCCGAGCCGTCCGCATGTGCCGCTGACAGCCGGTCCAGGCCGGCGGTCCTCCGCCGCTTCAGGTCGGCAATGAACTCTTCAGGGGGCCATCGGCCGGCGGATCGCCGCGTAGTGCACGGTCCGGGTGGCCTCGAAGTCACCCGGCAGGTCGTCCTCCGGGTTGCGCCACCGCATCGCGCCCCCGATCTCACGGCGCCGGATCGCCTGCCGCAGGGCCACCAGGACATACAGCTCGTACGGGATGCGCTCGACCTTGCACTTGTCGTCGACGACGGCCTCGCACCAGTCCTTGCGCACGATGCCGTCCATCGGCAAAGGGTGTGCAGGTCGATTCCCGCGGGACGGTGGGGCCAGGGTGGGGCGTTGACGCGTGCCATGCTGGGACTTCCGGTTTACGGCGGCGAGCGGGGAAAACGGCAGGGTGAGGAAAGTGACACGGGCGAGCCGGACGAGGATCTGGGACCGGTTCTCAGCCTCTGACCCCGGACTGTTGCGGCTGATGGCCGGCCTGCGGACAGTCGGCGCCATCGCGCTCACGCTCGCGGTCCTGGCGCTGCTCAAGGCCGAGGTGAGCCACATGGTGGCGGGTGCCATCGCGGCCATGGTCGCGACCTTCGCCATCAAGGAGAAGCAGCGGCGCGAACAGGCCATCACGCTCGCGCTCGGCCTGCCCGTGGCGCTCGTGGCGATGTCACTGGGAGCGGTGTTGAGCACCGAGGTCGTCGCGGGCGACCTCTTCTTCCTCGCGTTGATCTTCGCCGCGGTCTACAGCCGCCGGTTCGGCGATCGCGGTACGGCCCTGGGACTCATCGGGTTTCAGATCTACTTTGTGTCCCTGTTCGTCAGAGCCGCGGTTTCCGCGCTGCCGGGGCTGTGCGGAACGCTGGTCATCGCGTTCGTCTGCAGCGCGGTCGTGCGGTTCGGCCTGGTTGTTGAGACACCCGAGCGGATTCTGCTGCGACTGCGCGAGGCATTCCGCGCCCGCCTCGCCCAATTGGTGTCCGCCCAGATCGAGTTGCTCGATGCCGGGCCGGACCACGTCGAGAAGGCGCTGGAGGATGTACGCCGGCACACCGCGCGCCTCCATCAGAGCGCGATGATGATCCAGGGGCGGCTGGAGGAGGGCACCAGCGACAGCGCCACCGCCTTGCTCGTCCAGCGCCGTGTCGCCGACGCCGAGATCGCCGCCGAGCGGCTCGGCGTACTCATCCTCACCGCGCGCAGCTCCGAACGCGCTGACACGCTCACGCTTCATTTGCCGCACGCGCCCGTGCCGACGCCCGGCAACCGGCTGCGGACACAGGACGACACGACCGCGACGCTGCGCCGTGATCTCAACGCATTGCGCCTGCTCGTCGCCCGCCCGGCCTCGAACAATCGCGGCGCCGCGGTGGCCCACCTGCGCAACCGGCTGCTCGGCTATCGGGACGAGGAGAATCTGCCGCGTGCCTCGGCCCCCGTCCAGGACGTCTTCCGCGGCATCGGGGAGGCGGCGCGCGCTGTCATGGGCCTGCGGCTGGCCCTCGACGGACCCCAGGACGAGTCCGACGACACCCCTGCGACGACGCGCTCCCGTGAGGAACTGGACGCCGAGGACGTCGCCATCGCGCAGGCAGAGGAGACCGAGCCTGTCGAGGATGTCCGCAAGGGACTGGAGCGTCCCACGACCCGTGCCGCGGTCCAGGTGTCGGTGGGTTCGGCGCTGGCCATCGTGGGCGGGGAGTTCCTCTCCAGCCAGCGGTGGTACTGGGCGGTGCTGACCTGCTGGGTCGTCTTCCTGAACACCGCGTCCACCGGGGAGATCCTGGTCAAGGGCTACCGTCGGCTGCTGGGCACGGTTCTCGGCGTCGTCGCCGGTGTCGGCCTGGCTGGTCTGGTGGGCCACCATACCTGGACGGCGTTCGCACTCGTGCTGCTGTTCATCTTCGCCATGTTCTTCACCGCGCCGCTGTCGTACGCCCTGATGTCCTTCTTCGTCACGGCGGCTCTGGGGCTGCTGTACACCCTGCTCAACAGCTACAGCTCCGCGGTGCTCGTCCTGCGCATCGAGGAGACCGCGCTCGGCGCCGCCTGTGGCGTGATCGCCGCGGCCGTGATCCTGCCGGTGCACACCGATCGCCGTACCGGCGAACTCCTCGGCACAGTGCTGACCCGGCTCGGTGACATCACCGATGCTGCGGTGGAGCAGCTGAGCGGCGGGCCCGCGCTCGATCTGCTGGACATGGCCCGGGAGCTCGATACGGCACTGGACGATCTGCGGTCCTCCACGCAGCCGTTGACCCACCCGATCACCCCGCTGCGGGCCCGCCGCCAGACCGCTCGCTACGTCGTGGCGCTGCTGGAGACGTGCGCCTACCACGCGCGTTCACTGGCGGCGACGGCCGAACTCCTCCCGAACAGCAAGAGCGTCGCCGCGGACCCGCTCCTGAAGGGAGCAGGCCGACGCATCGCCCACAACATCGACGTCCTCGTCGCGCGTGTCGAGGACGACGACGGCGGCGGCGTGGTGGAGACAGGCGCGAGCCTGGCCTCCATGTTGGAGACGGACAAGCCCGGCTCCCCCCGGCACGACCGTGTCACGGACCGCGTCCTGCGGCATCTGCAGCGCCTGGACGAAGGGTTGATCGGTCTGGCCCGCCCCCTCGGGGTGTCTGTCGCGACACCGGACCGGGCGTCGTCTCGGGGCGGGGGCGCGTAGCCGGGGCCGGCGTCGCGGCGTTCAGCCCACGTCTACAGAAACCGGTGTGTGTGGATCCCGAAGAACGGGAACGTCTGGACGGTGTGTCCTCGCCCGGGGTGGCGCGGCAGCACTCCGGCACGCTGGGCAACTGCCAGATCGGGGTCAGTGTCCATGCCGCTTCCGACACCGCGTCGTGCCCGCTGTCCTGGCGGCTGTTCCTGCCCCGCCGCTGGGACAGTTCCTCAGCGTCGGGCCGGCGGGCCCGCTGCCGGACGACGAGCGCATTCGCCCGAAGTGGCAGCTCGCCCTGGAGATGCTCGACGAACTGGCCGCGGCCGGGCTGCGGCCCGCGGTGCTTGTCGCGGATTCCGGATGCGGCGCGAACGCCGACTTCCGGACCACCCACGAGGACCGGGGCCTACGCGCTGCAGGTCAAAAGCGAGACGACTGCACACGTGGAGACGGCCGAACCCCACCGGTCGCCTTATGGCGGTCTCGGGCCCAGGCTGCTGCCCCGCTACCGTACCCGCCCACTCAAACCCCTTTCGTCACCGCGGGGCCTAGGGGCGTGGTGTCCGACTGCCCGCCCGTACCGCGTCCGTGCCCCAGCTCGCGAGGAGGCGCAGAGCCTCCGCCGACGCGGAGCCCGGCTCCGCGTGGTACACGCACAGGAACTGTTCGTGGTCGTCCGGGAGATGCATCGTCTCGTACGCAAGGGTGAGGTCGCCGACCAGCGGATGCCGCATCCGCTTCACGCCGTGGCCCTTCTCCTTCACGTCGTGCGTGGCCCACAGCCGCCTGAACTCCTCGCTCTTGACGGAGAGTTCACCCACGAGCGCCGACAGGTCCGGGTCCTCCGGGTGCTGGCCCGCGTACAGCCGCAGATAGCTGACCATGTCGGACGCCTTGGACTCCCAGTCCAGGAACAGCTCGCGGTAGTCGGGGGAGAGGAAGGTCAGCCGCGCCCAATTGCGCTCCGCGGGCGGCAGCTTGCCCCAGTCGCCGAACAGCGCCGCCGCCATTCGGTTCCAGGCGAGGATCTCCGAGCGCGCCCCGCCGATGTACGCGGGTACGCCCTCCATCGACTCGAGCAGCTGCTGCAGCGCCACCCGCACCTGCTGCCGCTTGGGCGCCCGGTACTTCCTGCGCTGCTGCTTCGGCTTGGCGAGGTGGGTGAGGTGCGCATGCTCGGCGTCGGTCAGGCGCAGGGCGCGCGCGATCGAGTCGAGCACCTCCGCCGACACATTGCGCCCGTTGCCCTGCTCCAGGCGTGTGTAGTACGCCACCGAGACCCCGGCCAGCTGTGCCAGCTCCTCGCGCCGCAGCCCCGGCACCCGCCTGTGCCGCCCGTGCGAGGGGATTCCCACATCCTCCGGCTTGAGCCGAGCCCGCCGGGTGCGCAGGAATTCGCTGAGCTCGGCCCGGCGGTCGAGGCCATCGGGGAGGGCTGCCTGTCCGTCGTTCGTGGCGGGGGTGTCGTCCATGACCCCAAGTATTCCCGGTCGTACGACCAGGAGCCTGACCCTGTCAGTAGTAGGACCACTGGACGTACGCAAAGCGGTGACCTGGGTGAACAGGCTGTGAGGAGGCACTCTGGAGAACATGACTACGACTGTTGCTGCATACGCCGCCCCCAGCTCCAAGGCCCCGCTGGAGCGCACCACCATCGAGCGCCGCACGGTCGGCGAGCTCGACGTCCTGATCGACATCAAGTTCGCCGGCATCTGCCACTCCGACATCCACCAGGCCCGCGAGGGCTGGGGCGCGGCCATCTTCCCGATGGTGCCCGGTCACGAGATCGCCGGCGTCGTCGCCGAGGTCGGCTCCGGCGTGACGAAGTTCAAGGTCGGCGACCGGGTCGGCGTCGGCTGCATGGTCGACTCCTGCCGCGAGTGCGAGAACTGCAAGGCCGGGCAGGAGCAGCACTGCGTGCGCGGGAACGTCGGCACGTACAACGCCATCGGCCGCGACGGCGAGCCCACCTACGGCGGCTACTCACAGAAGGTCGTCGTCGACGAGAACTTCACCGTCCGCATCCCGGACGGGCTGTCGCTGGACGTGGCCGCGCCGCTGCTTTGCGCCGGCATCACTACGTACTCCCCGCTCAAGAACTGGGGCGCGGCCCCCGGCAAGAAGGTCGCCGTGGTCGGCCTGGGCGGCCTCGGCCACATGGCCGTCAAGATCGCGCACGCCCTCGGCGCCGAGGTCACGGTCCTCTCCCAGTCGCTGCGCAAGAAGGACGACGGCCTGAGGCTGGGCGCCGAGCACTACTACGCCACCAGCGACCCGGCCACCTTCGAGAACCTGGCCGGCACCTTCGACATCATCCTCTCCACGGTGTCGGCACCCCTGGACTTCGGCGCGTACCTGAGCCTGCTGAAGACGGGCGGCGCCCTGGTGAACGTCGGCGCCCCTGAGGAGCCCGTCGCCCTGAACTTGTTCTCCTTGATCGGCGGCAACAAAACCCTCGCCGGCTCGATGATCGGTGGCATCGCCGAGACCCAGGAGATGCTCGACTTCTGCGCCGAGCACGACCTCGGTGCCGAGATCGAGCTGATCGAGGCGAGCCGGATCAACGAGGCGTACGAGCGTGTGCTCGCCTCGGACGTGCGCTACCGCTTCGTGATCGACACGGCGACGATCTGAGCCGCGTCGCTTTACCAAGCGGGTACGGCACGCGATGGCCGAGAGTGTCAGCGAGGGCCTGGATATCGGCATCGGCGGCCGGCGGTTTCAGGGTCCCGAAGCTGGCCGGGGCGTGCCCGTTGTATTGCTGGGAAACGCCAATACCTCGGTCCTGCGACGGGACACGATGGTTTTCACCGGTGAGAGGGACGGCCTATCGCTGTCACCGGATTCGAAGATTGTTCTCGGCCCTGGTGTCCCGTCTCGCTGCGCAAGGCCCGCCGCACTCACGGAGCGTGACCGGATCGTGGAACTTGAGCCAGAACCGGGCTGGGTGGCCGGGGGGCAGGCAACAGAGCAGGCTGGAGGTACCGATGGCCCGGGCGGCCGGGCCGGGAAGCGAGGCTCGCGATGAGCAGGCTCGAAGAACAGGTCAACGTCGATGTTCCGGCGCAGGAGGTCTGGGCGCAGCTGCACCGCATCGATGAGTATCCGATGTTCATGGAGGGCGTGAAGAGCGCCGCTGCGCACGGCAGCAGCCGAGCCCATCTCGACGTCCGGATCGGGGACGACGAGCAGGCTTTCGAGACTCGCATCGCCGATCGCGGAAAGGGCCAGGTGATGGACTGGACGGTGGACAGCCCGGAACTGAGGGCCGCCTTCGCCGTGAACCCGTTGGACGACAAGCACACCCAGCTGCAAGTCCGGCTGGAGTACGACCCGGACACTGTGCGGGCGACCTTCGGCGGCCCGAAGGGATTCGCTCAGGTTCACGCGATCGAGGAGACAGTCCGAACCGACCTGGAGAAGTTCAAGGACCTACTGGAGAGCCGGCACTGATCTCGACGTGCTGGTCGTGCCCGGGTAAGGACTGGCGCACTTGGCCACGGACCTCCGCGGCGTCCGGCACAGCCGTCAAGAGCAGGTTGCCGAGGAACACCCGTGCCCTGCGGGGTGCGTGGCACGAGTAGGCCGGGTCCGCCTTCGCCGGCGGGGTGACACGAGCGGTGGACCGCCAGCCGTTGCTCGTCACGGCCGCGCCGGGCTACCAGCACGCTGACGACCGATTGCGCTGAGGCTCAGCCACCCTCACCGCGACGGGCCACCCGGCGGGCGGCCTCATCCGAGCAGGGCGCTGGTGACAACGATGGTGGCCGGCTGGCCGGCAGTTGGTGCTGGTCGGCGCGTTCGGCTGATCCAGATGCGCGCGGCCTGGGCCGGCGTGAGGATCGGGTTACGGGCGGTGGCCCGGCCGCGCCCCGACCCCTTACAGGGTTGGCACCCTTCCCCGGCGCTCCGGTCCGCTTCCCGGTCCACACTGCCAGGGGGCTTGGAGGTACGTATGCCGCGGCCCTTGTGGACCGGTGCCATCTCGTTCGGCCTGGTCACGATCCCGATCAAAATCATCGCGGATCTCGTCCGGCCACCGCATCGACCAGTATCGCGACACCTTGGAAGAGCTGATCGAGGCGAAGGCGGAGGGCAAGGCTCCCGCTGAGCCGGCCGAGGGCGAGGAGCGGGAGCCCGGGAAGGTCGTGGACCTGATGGCCGCCCTGAACGCCTCCGTGGCAGCAGCCAAGGAAGCGCGCGGCGAGCACCGCGAAGACGCGACCGTGCACGAGATGCAGCCCCGTAAGAAGACCGCGGCGAAGAAGACGACGGCCGCGGAGAAGGGCACGGTAAGGAAGACGGTTGCGAAGAAGCGCAGCGCTTCCTGACCGAACAAGGGTGCTGTCATGGCCACGCTGCCGCGGATTGCTCCCATGCTTGCCATCCCCGGCGGCCTGCCGCCCGAGGCCGTCGAGGACCGGTGGGGATTCGAGGTGAAGTACGACGGCCAGCGCTCCATGGTCTACGTGTCGGCCGACGGGACGGTAACCCTGCGGTCCCGGTCCGGCGCGGACATCACTCCCGCCTACCCGGAGCTCAAAGCTCTGGGCTCCGTGCTCGCTCGTCCCGCGGTCCTGGACGGTGAGATCGTCGCGCTCGACTCCGAGGGGCGCAGCGATTTCGAGCGGCTGCAGTCCCGGATGGGGCTGGCCGGAGCCCCGGCGAAGGCCGCCCGCATGGCCCAGATCGTGCCAGCCCACCTGGTCCTGTTCGACGCCATGTTCCTGGGACACAGCAGCCTGACTGAGCTGCCGTACACCCAGCGCCGAAACGCCCTGGAGGACCTGGCCCTGAACGGGGTGCACTGGTCGACGCCTTCAGCGGTCGTCGGGCACGGCGCCCAGGCCCTGGAGATGACCCGGACCGCGGGACTGGAGGGTGTAGTCGCGAAGCGGCTCACCTCCGTGTACGAGCCGGGAGTCCGCTCTCGCGCGTGGATCAAGATCCGGCACGTTCGCACCACTGATGTGATCGTCGGCGGGTGGGTGCCCGGGCGCGGCCGGCTCGCCGGTCTGCCCGGCGCGCTGCTGATGGGGGAGCGGCACGAGGGCGCCCTGCGGTACGTGGGGAGTGTCGGGACAGGGTGGAGTGACACGGAGCGCATCACCCTTGCAGGCCTGCTCCAGGTTGCTGCGATCGATGAGTGCCCGTTCGACAAGGCACCCGGGGTGGCCGGCGCACGGTGGGTGCTGCCCCGCCTGGTCGGCGAAGTCCGCTACGCGAGCAGGACCCGGGCGGGCCGCCTGCGCCATCCTTCCTGGCACCGCCTGCGCCCCGACCTCGCCCCGGACGACATCGCGTGATCTGAACAGACCGTCAGGCGTTGGCCGCCCGCGAGCAGTTCCCGCACCCGGCCCACCCCCCCCCGGATCCAGGAGGCCCGCACACTGCTGCGTCGCATTACCGCTGAGGATCCGCTCGCCTGACGACCACGTACCGCTCAACCTGAGACGGCACAACTTGCGCTGTGAGACAGGACACAAGAGAGTCACTCGAACCGCTGGGGCCGTCGGTGACTCTGCGGCGCGCTTCGAAGATGGAGGCCGAAGGTGGCGTGGACGGCCTCGGGACTGGACGAATGAGTCCAAGGGATGCGGACTGGCCAAAACGAGGTTGACTGCGCCTGCTCAGTTCAGGCGCCGCCGGTAGTAGGAGATCGTGACGACCCCGAGCAGCGGCACCCACAGCAGTAGTGGTGGTGCGTAACAGGCGTCCATCACCACGAGTGCCAGCCCGGTCGGAGCTCCCTGCGCCCCTCCGAATGCTGGCGCAGGACACCTCGCTGCGGAGCGACGACGTGTGGGTGGTCGACTCCACCCCGGTCGGCTGCGGCTGTTCCCGTGAGACCGCCAAGCGCTCGGACCTCGCCGACTGGGCCGAGTACGGCTACTGCGCATCGCACTCCCGATACTTCTGGGGCCTGCGCCTGCACCTGGTCTGCACCCTGGGCGGACTGCCCGTCCTGTTCGCGCTCACCGGCGCGAAGGCCGACGAACGCGAGACCCTGTGCGGCATGCTCGATGCCGCACCCGTCGTCGCCGCCCATCCGAGGCAAGCGATCACCGGCGACAAGAACTACTACGGCCGGGACTTCGAGCGCGACCTCACAGAGCGTCACCTGGAGTTGTTGCGCCCGGCCCGCAAGGGTGAACCTGAACGGGCAGGGGCGCATCTGTTCAAGCCGCTGCGGCAGGTCATCGAATCGATCAGTCAGACCTTCAAAGGGCAGCTCGACCTGGAGCGACACGGCGGGGGCACTCCGGTCTGAGTGATCGCCCGAGTCCTGACGCGCGTCCTGGCGCTCACCGCCGCGATCTGGCTGAACGACAAGCCCGGCCAACGCGTCAAACGATCTCTGATCGCCTTCGATCACTGACCGCGACGACACCCCTTGGACTCATTCATCCAGTGAGCTCGCATGTTGAGGTGTCGCGTATTGCTTAGTGGTCGGCTGTGGAAGTCCTTCGGAGGTTGACGTGTGGTCAGGTCGAGTGGGCGGGTGGCGAGGAGGTGTAGACCGCACGTGCAGTCCGGTGCGCGCTCGGGGAACCGTCGAAGCTGACGGTGGGCGGCCGGCTGGCCTGGGGTGGGGGTGACTGCAGGCAGATGCCGAACGGGAGGTCGCGCGAGGTGCGAATGAGTCGATCGGCAGGTAGTCCCGGTCTTTCCTGGACGATCGAGGAAACACTCTGCATGATCATCTGGTGACCACCCCAGAGACCATCGTCGAACGCCAGCTCGCCGCCTACAACAGCCATGACCTCGAAGCCTTCGCGGCGACGTACGCCCCCGACGTCTGCGTCAACCGCCGCAGTGGCGACCGCCTGCTCGGGCGCGACGCCGTGCGGGAGGCGTACGCCGACATGTTCGCCAAGGGCCGCTGCCGGGCCGAGATCGTCGGCCGACTCACCGAGGGCGACTGGGTGGTGGACCACGAGATCGCCCACGGCATCACGGACGACCCCCTCCGCGTGCTGGTCGCCTACCGGGTCCGCGACGGCCTGATCGACCACGTCGACTTCCTCGGCTGACCGAACGAACCGTCAGAGGGTGTTCGGTACCGGCTTAGTGGTCGGCTCCGGAAGTCCTCCGGGGGTTGATCAGGTTGGCGGCGAGGCGGAGGATTCTTCTTGTCGGTCGGCGAGGGTGTGCTGGTCGAGCCGGGCCAGCAGATCGTCCAGGTGCAGTACTGCTTGGACTAGCCTCGATCTTTCGTGATTGGTCGTCAGCTTCGGCTGGCGGCCAATGCGTCGTTGTGGAGCGTGTGCGGGCATACGGGTGGCCCGATCGTCGCATCGGGTGGGCGCCGGATTCCACGGTTCCGGTCGGTGGCTCTTCTGCTCGTCGGGACGGGTTGTTGCTGGTCAGCGTGGGTTCGGGAGGGTGTCGAGCCGTCTGATCGCGTCTGTGATCACGTCGGTCCATGGCCAGTGGTGGGCGAATCGCAGGTGCCGTTGGCGGGCGGTGGTGATGAGTTGGGCAGCGGCGGAGAACAGCCGCAACCGCAGGCGGCGGGGCTCCCAGAGGCGGGGTTTGCCGGTCAGAGCGAGCATCGGCATCCAGGCGAGCAGGTCGAGGGCGAGCTGGACGATCTCCAGCCAGATCCGGTTCTGTGCGGTCTCGTGCAGGGGCAGGTTCCGCAGGCCGGTGGCCCGTGCGTTCCGAATGCGGTCCTCTGCCCTCGCCCGTCGGCGGTGCCTCAGTTCCAGGTCCGTGATCTTCCCGCCCGTCGTGTTGGTGGCGAAGCAGGTGAGCCGCAGGCCGTCGGCGTCGGTGAAGCGCAACTGGGCGCCGGGGTGGGGCCGTTCCTTGCGGACGATCAGCCGCATTCCCTTCGGCCAGCCCTTGAGTGTGTCGCCGTCGAGTTCGGCGGTCCAGGCGCCGTCGCGGATCTCGCCGCCCGGCTCGACCGCTGGGGTCCAGGCGGAGGCCGGGACCTTCAACACGGCCTGATGAATCTGCTCAGTGATGGTCATCCCGACCGAGTACGACAGCCACCGGCCCCGTTTCGTGAGCCAGGCGAGGAACTCATGGGTGCCGCCCGCGGAGTCGGTACGGATCAGTGTGGACCGGCCGCGCCGGTGACGCTTGGGGAGCTGGGCCAAAGCGAGTTGAGTGGCGGTGATGTGGTCGGCGGCGGTGTTGGATCCCGCGTTCCCCGGCCGCAACAGTGCTGCCACCGGCTCCCCGGTGCCACCGCTTCCGTGGTCGACGAAGCCCATCAGGGGGTGATGTCCAAACGACTTCTTCCAGGTCGCGGCCGCGTCCTGCTTGTCGGAGTGGGCCAGGACCAGCACTCCGTCCAGGTTCACAATCACCTGGCCGCCCCTATCCGGCGCCGCATCTTTGGCCAACGTCCAGACGTACTCGCGCACTTCGGCGCGCGCCGAGCGGATCGCGGTCAGGGCCTTGTCCCCGGCCGCGGCGAGGGTGTCGATCAGCCGGGAGACCGTTGGGTCGGAGGCCACCGGCCCGAACACGGCCGGCTCGGCCCGCAGCAGTCCCGCATCGGCCAGGCAGTCCCCGCCCAGCGCGACCGCGAGAGCCACATCCAGCAGGATCTTGCCCGGATCGTGCACCGCCCGAGGCCGCCGCCACGGCGTCAGCGCCGCCGATATCTCGGTATCCAGGCCGGTCTTACGGGCAGTCTCGACCAGCAGTACTCCGCCAGCCTGCGAGACCACCCCGCTCCCGCCGCCCTCGATGCGGACACGCGGATAGGACCCGATACGCTTCTTCACCTGAGGAGTGCTTCTTTCATGCGCCGACCTGGACCCTAGACAAGTCCCATCGTTGCAGGTCAGGAGCACTCTTCGCGTTTCCGATCACGCATCGGACACCCAGCCACGTGAAAGCCCGAGGCTAGACGGCAGTAGACGACGTCGGCGACTCTCGGGAAGCACAGGACAGCGATCCAGGCGGCCTCCAGCGCCGAGCTCCTGGTGGGCAGTCAGGCGCCCTTGAGCGCGTCGCGGACGGCATGCGGCGCAGGGTGCTTGACCGTCCTGAATGATCTATCCGAGATTGGCCGTTGTCCTCCATGCCTGTGGCCCGAGCCGTGGCTCTTACCTTGACTTCCTCCGAGCGCCGCCGGTTGAAAACGATGGCCTACGGTCGCAAGACCGAATGTGCGTGCTGTGCTGTTCCCGCACCCGCGGGGATGGTCCCACCGCTCCGGCGCCGGAGAAGCAGCACGCCGCCTGTTCCCCGCACCCGCGGGGTGATTTCCGGTTCGCCGCCTCACCGGCGTGTCGGACAACACGAGAGTGTCGGTGTTCGACGACACGTGAAGTGTCAGTGAGTCGTGCGCCCTGGTTGGCCTGTGCGATCAGATCTGAGCGATGAGCGCGTAGCGTTCGTCGGCCACCGGTCCGCCCCAGAGGTCGGGGCTGCTGCTGAGGTCCTCGGTGCGCAACTCGGTGACGAGTGGGCGTACGACGGCTGCCAGTTCGTCGGCGCCGATGCCCTGGTGCCAGGGCAGGGTCTCGGCTCCCGCGACGTAGGGGACTCCAGCCTGTCCGGCCTCACGCCACCGGCCCTCGACCAGGACAAGCTTGCCGCCCGGGCGGATACGTGCAATCCACTCACGCAATGCGGCCTGCGGATTGGGCAGCGTCCACACCAGGTGCCGGGAGAGTAGGAGGTCGAACTGCTCGTCACCGGTGGGCGGCACCGCAGCGTCACCCACGAGGAATCGGGCCTGGAGACCGGCGGCCGTCAGCTTGGCGCGGGCCTGGTCGACCATCCGCGGTGCCAGGTCCACTCCCGTGACGCGGTGCCCGGCCTCGGCCAGTAGCTGTGAGATTGAGCCGGTACCGCAGCCGACGTCCAGCACATCCGCCGGGGTGGCCGGCGCCCAGGAGATCAGGCGCTCCTGCCAGGCGGCGCGGGTGACCTCTTCGCGCAGGCCGTGGTCGGGCTCGTCGTCAAAATCGAGGGCAGCGTCGTTCCAGTAGGCGGTGATGGCGGCAGGGTTCGTCATGGTGGCAATCTTGGCATCCTCCACTGACAGAGTCCCGGGGCCATGGGGTTGAGCTGACGGTTCCATGTCCCCTCATGCTGCTGACCACTCGATGGACGGAGATGGCAGCGGCAACTGGTTGTGCGCGGGTGGTAGTAGGACTCAGGTCGCGTGGTGGCCGGACGAGTCGAGGAGCGTTATCTCCTCATCCGTCAGCTGCAGTGCGCCTGCCGCCAGATTGTCGACCAGGTGGTCCGGGTTGCCCGTGCCCGGGATGGCCAGCACATGTTCGCCCTGTTGCAGCGTCCATGCCAGGCGGACCTGCGCGGGCGATGCGCCGTGTGCGCGGGCGACGGCGATTACCTGCTTACTCTCGGCGCCGCTGGCTCCCGCCTCGCGTCCGTCGCCGGCGATGGAGAAGAAGGGCACGAACGCGATGCTCCGCGCCGCGCACTCCTGCAGCATCTCATCGCCGGCACGCGCGCCGATCCCGTAGCGGTTCTGGACACACATCACCGGTGCGATCGCCTCGGCTTCGGCGAGATGCTCCGGCCGGACACCGGAGATTCCGAGGTGCCGGACGAGCCCGGCGTCGCGCAGCTCGGCGAGCACCCCGAAGTGCTCGGCGATGGAGTCCTGGCCCATGAGGCGCAGGTTGACCAGGTCGAGGTGGTCGCGGCCGAGCTGGCGCAGGTTCTCCTCGACCTGGCCGCGCAGTTGGTCGGGCCGGGCCGGGGTGGTCCACTCGCCCGACGTGTCCCGGGCCGGACCGACCTTGGTGGCGATGACGAGGTCGTCCGGATACGGCGCCAGCGCCGAGTTGATCAGTTCGTTGGCGGAGCGCAGCCGAGAGAAGTAGAACGCCGCGGTGTCGATGTGGTTGACGCCGAGCTCGACTGCACGGCGCAGCACGCCGATCACACGGTTGCGGTCGCTGGGGGTTCCGAGGTGGAAGGGGGCGTTTCCGGTCAGGCGCATTGCGCCGAAGCCGATCCGGTTGACCTTCAGGTCGCCGAGGAGCCAGGTGCCCGCGGCGGCCGCGGAGATCGTGTTTGGTGTCATCTTCCCCAGTTTTCTTTCGATCGGACGTCGCCCGTCGACCGGGCGGCCTTGGAGTATGCATGGGTGGCAGCCACGGCGAGAAGGCGCGGAGCCTCGGGGGAATGTCACAGCGGACCTGGGAACCGGAGGGTGCCGCGAGGAGTTGTTACTTGCGAAGTCTCGCCCCTTGTTTCTGGGGGTCAGGTGCGCGTTCTGAAGCCTGACCGTCCGCGTTCTTCCGACGTTGGCGAGCGGTCTCGCTCTCCATCAGTTCGCCGAAGCGTGCGCTGTGCCAGATGGTGCCCTCGTGCTTCACGTACGCAGGTGTCCAGGCTCGGGTGAGGACGGGTTTGACGTGGTTCGTGGTTCGTCGACGGATGCCTGGCCGGGTCCGGACTGACGCTCACAACACCGACCCCACCCTGAAAACCTTCTTACGCAGCTGGTGGGTTGGTTCCGGCCACTCGTAGGATCGGGAGGCCCAGGGGTGCCGGGTGTGGCTGTCAACATCATGCCGCCGGAGTGGCTTCTACTGATTGGCCACCCGGTGCGCCGCGACGACTCGGGCCACTGATCGGGATGCGCGCGGCAAGATCGCTTGGTAAGGACACGCTGGCGAGGTCGTCTGCTGGGACAGGTACAGGATCCACTTCGGAGGTGACCGTGCCCGAACTGTGGGCTGGTAAGAACGGTACGTATGGGTTGCGCACACCTGGCCGCATGGTCGTGTCAATCCTGAGACATTCCTTGCGAGGATTGAGGGGCAGGAATCGTGTTGACCATGGTTCTGGTGGAGAACACCCGCAGGGCCATTAAGCAAGGCAAGGAGTGTTCAGGATGCGTACGAACTGGAAGTTCGCCGTTACCGTCGCCGCCACTGCGCTGACGGGTGCTGCTGGTGCGGGAGTCGCGCAGGCTTCGCCCGTAACGGCCGGCAGCGTCGCCCCTTCGGCCTGCCGGCCGGCCAACCACACCGCGAAGATCACCGAGGCGCCCGCCAGCGCAGGGCACCGCCACTACCGCGTGACGCTGACCGCGCCGCGCGGGTACGAGCCGTGCAAGCTGGCCGGTTCGCCCACCAACGTGCGGTTCTCGAACCGCGGTTCGGAGATCGGGGTCGCCGCTGGCCACTACGGCAACCAGGCAACCGTGGTGACCTTCGGCCCGGGCCACCCGGTGCACTTCGATATCCAGGTTCCCAGCAGCGGCCGCAGCACCGCCGCGAGGGAGGCATCGTTCACGCTCCAGGCTCCGGACGGGGAGATCCCCGGCACGTCCGTCGCCCAGGGCAAGCTCAAGGTGGCCACCGATACCCTCATCGGTCCGGTCCAGCGCGGCGCCTGACCTCCTCCCACAACCCGGTGCGTCCCGCGGCAGTGTCACGGCGGCGGGACACACCGGGTCTTTCGTGTGCGGTGTACCGCTGAACGGCTTGCATCGGAAGCAACAGCGCGGGGTGGCTTCGTTCACTTTCAGCAGGATCAGGCACAAATTCCGTGAGAGACGTGTACTTGTCTATGACGGAGACTGCGGCCTCTGCACCACCTCGGTGACGTTCGCCGAGCAACATCTCCGTCCCCGTTGTGCAACCACCCCAGATGTCGAAGGTCGAGCTGTACGCGGCGATCCGACGCGATCACCGCGCGGACATGAAGATGCGCGAGCTTGAGTGCAAATACAACGTGTCATGGCGGACGGTCAAGAAGGCCGTGGACTCGGCGCTGGATCTGTACAAGCCGTTGATCGACGAGATGCTGCGGACGGATCTCGATGCGCCGTGCAATCGGCACCATACGATCACGCGGATCTTCCACCGGATCATCCCGGGAACGGCCGCACGGCGCCGGACGTTGGGCCTGCGTGGTGATGTTGTCGAGCCTATTAGTCATGGCCGTGCTGGTGATGGTGCCGTTCCTGCTGGCTTCGGCCCGCTACATCGTCGTCCGTACCGGCCGACCCGATTGGTTGCGCCATGCCCTAGCGGCCCGCACACCGCGTCATGGGCTGGGTGTGGGGGCCTCGGTCGCCGATGAGCTGCATGCGTTCCTCAACTCGGCAAAGCGCGTGGAGATCGAGCACCGGGTGGAGGAACAGGTCCTGAAGGACGACGCGCGGGACGGCGCGCCGCCCCGCATGGGGGTGGACCTGGAAGCCGGTACGGCGGTGGTCCGGCGGAAGCCGAAGTCCTGACAACGGAACGGGCACCGGCAGCATTTGCCGCTGGCCGGCGGTCCGCTCCCGGGAAGATCATTAATTGCTGTACAGATGGTCCCAAGGCCGTGATCTCCTCTCACCGCACCGCCCTATGAGCAGTCGGGCGACCTGCCCGGAGAGGCCACCGCCGTCACTTCTCATGAATATCAGCCAGCCCATTGATGAACGACTGCTGTCGAAACTCGTCAGCAAACGCTGCTGCTGAAAGTTAACGAAGCCAGGGTGCAGGCGGTGCCGGCGTTGCTTGAGTTCGCACACACTGACCTGCGCGTGCCTATCTGCTGTCCATCTCACGGGCGGATTGTCCATTGAGGCGCGGACCCTGCAGCAACTGCAGGGTCCGCGCTTCCGTGCGCATTGGTTTCTACGGGAACACCGTAATCCGCGCTTGATGCGCACTCGTTGTGTCGGCTGAGGATGAGCAATCCAGGCAAGCCAAGCATCGCGGGTGGTCACGGTCGGTGGGGGCTGTGAGACGTGGGGCTTGCCTGCATTCCGTACCGCGTAATGGCGTTGTCGCATGCCACGTGGGAATGCTCATCGCTCAGCACGAGTGAGGTCGGGCCGCGTCACCAGCTGCGGCCGATGCCACTTGCAGCCCGTCTGGGCTCTCCGGATACACCGCCTGCAGGAGGCCGCGGACGAAGCGGTCGGGGTCGTCCAGGCCGGCGGCGGCCAGGGTGTCGGAGCCGTCGGCCAGCAGGTGTGGGATGGCGGCGTGTATGGCGAGGGTGACGATGGCTGCCCGCTGCGGAGTGACGGGCAGTCCGGCGGCCCGCTGAGCCAGCTCGAAACCCTCGAAGTCGGAGGCCGCGATGGGATCGAGGATGGCTGACAACCAGGGCTTGCGGGCCGCCTCGACCTGCAGCTCCAGGTAGGCGAGCAGGCGGGGGCGACCGGGCCCTGCGACGTTCTCCACGAGCGCCCGGAACGTGGCTACCAGGCCCTCGCGGTCAGTGGATCCCGGTCCAGTGGCGGCCATGTGTGCCGTGGTCTCGCGGTACCGCTCCAGGCAGCGCTCGGCCACCGCGCGCAGTAGGGCGTCCCGGGTCGGGAAGTAGTTCTTGGTGGTGCCGGGCGGCACCTCTGCGGTCGTGTCGACAGCGCGGTGCGTAAGGCCGCGTCCGCCCGCTTCGGCCAGCACCTCGATGGCCGCGTCGCGCAGCCGGTCTCGGCGATCCGGATTCACCGTCAGCTCTCCTTACTCCTGGGCACCTTGCCCACGCTACCCCAGCCGTGGTACCACAGATGTGGTGATCGAAGGGTCGAGCGAATCGGGGAGGGTGGCATGACGGGAATGGCGGTTGTAGTTGGGGCGGGAGTCGGTGGGCTGGCGACGGCGATCGGGCTGCGCCGCGCGGGTTGGGAGGTGTCGATCCTGGAGCGGCGGACGGAGCTGGAGCAGTACGGCACCGCGTTCGGCATCCACCCCACCGCGCAGGCCGCGCTCGATCGTCTGGGGGTGGGCGAGGCGTTCCGCGGTCGGGCAGTTCCCTACCGAGGGGCCCGTATCCGCACCCCAGAGGGGAAGGTGATGGCGAGCCTCCCGCTGGAGCGGATCGAGCGGAGGGCCGGCCGCCCCGAACTGCTGATCTCCCGGCCCTACCT
The DNA here is from genome assembly GCF_036002945.1 of Streptomyces sp. NBC_01224. NCBI lineage: Bacteria > Bacillati > Actinomycetota > Actinomycetes > Kitasatosporales > Streptomycetaceae > Streptomyces > Streptomyces sp. NBC_01224. The sequence goes on from NZ_CP108529.1 coordinate 9,302,860, forward strand.
GATCGATGCACTCATGGCCGAGTTGGACGCCTTCGGAGATGTACCTCTCAAGTTCGGGGAGAACGTCTCCGAGGTGGATGCGCTGGTGGCCGGGTACGACCTGGTGGTCGGTGCCGACGGAATCCGCAGCGCCGTGCGCGCCGTCCGGTTCGGCGAGCGCAGCGGTCCGCGGCACCTCGGAACCGTCGCCTGGATCGGCATCGCCGACTTCGAGAGCGGCGTCTACGGCGAGACCTGGGGCAAGGGCCGGTTCTTCGGGATGACTCCGGTCGAGCCGGGCCGCACCAACTGGTACGCCACCGTGCCCGAGGCCACCACCGCCGAGGAGCTGCGCGGACACTTTGAGGACTGGCACAACCCCATCCCGCGTGTCCTCGCCGAGACCGACCCGTCCACCTGGATCCGTTACGAGATGCGGCACCTGTTCCCCGCTCTGCCGACCTTTGTCAACGGTGGGAGGGTCGCGCTGGTCGGCGACGCGGCGCACGCCATGACGCCCAACCTGGGCCAAGGTGCGTGCACGGCGATCCTCGACGCGGAGGCCCTGACCCGGGCCGTCGCCGAGCACGACCCGGTCGGCCTGCCCGCCGCCCTGCGCGCCTACGACTCGGAACGCCGTCGCAGCGCCCAGCGGGTCGCCTTCGGCTCCCGGAACCTGCACCGCTTCATGACCACCGAGCGCACCCGCCTGCGCAACTCGCTGTTTCGCATGATGCCGAGCTGATGGAGACTCACGACACGGACGGGTGACTTTCGTGGTCAGCCGGGCCATTCCCGCGACTTGGCGATGACAGCCAGGAGTCGTTGCGCATCGAATCCCGGATTTGCGTGTCCACTGCGCGTCGAGCGCCGACATTGTGCATCAAGCCTCGGACACTACAGCAGTGTCACCGGTTCACTATTCATGCAGGCAGAGGCATTGCATGTGGTGGCGTCCGTTCTCGTCGCGGTACGTGGCGTGTGAACCCAAGTGACTCCCACAGTCGCCTCGGAACGACTCCCGCTCCCGGTGGCAAAGCCGGATCCTCGTTGGCTCAGCCTGCGTTCTGTGCGCCGAAACGCAGGCCGTCGAAGAGGATCGCCGTGATGTGCACGGCTTCGTCCTGCCAGCCCTCCGTGGTGTGCATTCCGCAGATGCCTCCCAGTGCGCGCAGCAGTGTGCGTCCGCTGACGTCGCCACGGATGGTGCCGGCTGCTGTGCCCGCTTTGAGCAGCTGATCGAGGGCCTGTGCCATCTGGGCGCGGGCGTCATCGAAGATCGGTGAGTCCGTCGCCATGATGCTCTCCAGCGCGACGGCCATTCCCTTGCCCACGGCGGCGTGCTCCACGAGCAGCAGCAGGAATCGCCGCAGGGCCTCGTCCGGGGCATGCCGGTCAAGGAGTTCCGTGGGTGCGGCGCATAGCTGGTCGACCTCCTGGCGGTAGACCTCCTCGACGAGGGCTTCGCGTGTGTCGAAGTGGCGGTAGAGCGTGCCGACCGCGACTCCGGCTCGCCGGGCGATCTCTTCTACGTGAGCGTCGGCCTCGCCGGTGAGGAATGCCTCCCGTGCCGCGGTCAGGAGCGCCTCGCGGTTGCGCCGCGCATCAGCGCGCAGCGGACGTGACGATGGCAACAGTGCTTCATAAGGTGAGTTGGGTTCCGCTTATGTTTCGTTTCCGAAGTCGGGTTCACCTTACTCGAGGAGCACTCCCATGACGTTCCCGGAAGAGGGGCTCCGCGGACTTCGTGTTCTGGTCACCGATGGCAGCCGCGGCCTGTGCGAGGCGACTGCCCGTCGATTTGCGGCAGCAGGCGCGACGGTGCTGACCGCCTCGCGCAGCGCGCCGCCGGAGGATCTGCCGGCCACCTTCATCCCTGCGGACCTTGCGACGGATCAAGGAGCAGCGGAACTCGGCCGACGGGTCATCGGCAGCGTCGGTGGGGTGGATGTCCTGGTCGACAGAACGCGGCGAGGTTCGCCACGGTCCGCTGGGCCTTCTCCTTCAGGGTGAGGGACTCGTGGAGGTGTGCGCCGATGCCCGCGTCCTTCTTCCCGCGTGCATACAGGGAGCAGGTCAGGTCGCTGCATATGTAGATGCCAATCGAGTTGCCCTGCTGCCCGGCCTCCCGATTCGGCGCGACCATCAGGGAGACGCCCCCGGCGTGGGTGGTCAGGCACACCGAGCACATGCTGCGCCGCATCTGCCAGGGGCCGGCGCCGGAGGAGCGCAGCTGGACGCCGACCGGGCGGCCGTCCAGCTCGGTCACGAGGTAGGCCCGGTCGGGGGCCTGGGGATCTCGCCAGCCCAGGAAGTCCAGGTCGTCCCAGCACCGCTCGGCCAGGTCGCGGGGGACGGCCAGGCGCTTGGCCTCGCCCTTGGTGCAGTTCACAAATGCGGTACGAATCTCTTGCTCGGCCAGCCGCTTTATAAAGGACACGCTAATTTGCCTAATCTGATTAGGTAAGTGCATAATTATCGATACCAGGGATGAGAAGCGATTCGGAGGATGAACATGGCACGGGCCAAACGGGTAGGACTGACCACGGAGCGCCTGGTCCGGGCGGGGGCAGAGCTGGCCGACGAGATCGGCTTCGAGCAGGCGACCCCCGCAGAACTCGCCCGGCGGTTCGGTGTCAAAACCGCGAGCCTGTACTCGCACGTGAAGAACGCCCACGACCTCAAGACCAAGATCGCTCTGCTCGCCCTGGAGGAACTCGCCGACCAGGTCTCCACCGCGGTGGCCGGACGGGCCGGCAAAGACGCCCTGACCGCTTTCGCAAACGTCTACCGCGACTACGCACTCAAGCACCCGGGGCGCTTCGCCGCAGCCCAGTTCCGGCTCGACCCGCAGACGGCGGCCACCAGCGCCGGCGTCCGGCACGCCCAGATGACGCGGGCGATCCTGCGCGGATACAGCCTGGCCGAACCACACCAGACACACGCGGTGCGACTGCTGGGCAGCGTCTTCAGCGGCTACGTCGGCCTGGAGACCGCCGGCGGCTTCAGCCACAGCACCCCCGACTCGCAGGAGAGCTGGACCGAAATCCTCGACGCACTCGACACCCTGCTGCGCACCTGGCCCACCACCTCCTGACCAACCCTTCCAGCCACCCCTGCCAACTGACCCTCCTGACGAAGCGCTGCGGGGATTGGACGCCCAACTCGCCGTCACCATCGAACGGCTGCAACGGATGCGCACGGACATCGAGCTGATCCTGCGTCAAGCCGTACCGACCGACCGACCGACCGACCTTCCGTCCTGCCTGGGCGAGGCCGTCGCCCGCGCGGCGTCTCACCGGCCGAGCGTTCGTTGACCGTCGTTATGGCCCAGGCCCTCGGCCGGCTGGTACTCGATGGCTACGCGGACACGCTGCGGACGTGCGCTGAGGCGGAGGTGCAGAGGAACGCTGATCCGTGGACGCCACCCCGGCTGGCCGTTGCGGCGCCGTGGCGGGTCGGCGTCCTGGGTGGTGTTTCGGGATTCCTTCGCCTCGTCCATGGTGCTGGCCTTCGAATACTCGGCGTGCCGCGCCCGGACGGCAGCGGCACCCGGACGGCAGCGGCGCACTGACCACCGCGTCCCACTGACCACCCCGTCTCCCCGCGACGGCGGCGAATGCCGTGCGTCGGCGCGGGGAGAGGTGCGGTCGGCGGAACGCGGCCAGGGAGAGGTGATCAGTGGGTCTCCGCCGCGCAGGCGCGGTCGTGCGAGGGCCGCTCGCCCGTGGTCAGGAAGCTGGTCACCGCGTCGTTCGCGCACTCGTTCTTGCCGTACGGGTAGACGCCGTGCCGCCCTGGTCGGCCGTGACCATCGTGCCAGCTCGCCGAATGCCTGCCGCAGCTTGCGGGCGGCGACCAGCGGTGTGCCGGGGTCGCGCTCGTTCTGCTGGTCGAGCGGGACCTTGAGGGTCGAGCACTCCAGCCCCGGCAGGGCGGCGTCCTTGGGGCAGTCGCCCCATCGCACGGCGCTCGGCGCCTCCACCGCCGAGGCCCCCGGGATGGCGACCACCGCCATCGCAGCGGCGGTGAGGCTGAGGGGCAAGGTTCTGCGCATGTGGCTTCTCCTGGGCGGCGCTCGGGGACTCCGGGCGCCTGGATCGAAGGGTGGGGGCGTGGGGACGGGGTGAGGTCAGGTGGAGACGGGGCGAGGCCCTAACAGTTCATCCGGACCAGGACGTCGAGCTGAGCGGCGTTGTAGACCCAGGTACGCGCGGTCGGGGTCGCGCCAGCCGAGGTAGGCCAGGTCGTCCCAGGACCGCTCGGCCAGGTCGCGCTGGAAGGGCACACAGTGGTGCGCGCCTCGGGGGCCGAGTTCGAGCAGAACCTGCTCTACGCGGCCCTGCACCAGCTGTGCGCGCCGGTCCTCGATCACCGTCAGGGACTTCCTCCGGTACAGCGGGGGTGCTGGAGGCGGTGTTCGGTCTCGGCGCACAGACGTCGCCCGGCCCGCCGACGGCCGGTCTCGCCGTCCTGGGGCTGCTGAAAGAGCTGGCGCGGCAGCATCCGGTTTGCTGCGGGGTGGACGACGCCCAGTGGATCGGCGACGCTTCACGGCGGGCGCTGGTCTTGGTGGCCCGGCGAGTAATTGTCGAGCGGATCGCCGTGGTGTTTGCCGCACGTGACGTCGGCGCGGTGCCCGGTCTCGCGGATCTTCCGCATCAGCATCCGTTTGGAATCGACGAACATGCCCCAGCCGGTGATCGACACGTTGAACAGCTCGGTGAACTCGGCGACTCCGGCGTAAGGCAGGTCGGGGTAGGGGCGCAGCCAGTAGAGGAGCGGGACCAGCGCGAGGTCGGCGCCGCCGATCCAGGCTACGTAGCGGAAGGGTCGGTGCACAGCGAGTGTGAACACGGCGACCATCGCCGCCCCGCCCGAGGTGTTGGACAGCAGACTGATCGGGATCAGCAGGACGGCGAGGTGGACCGGCCACCGGTGCCGCAGCCGCACCGCCGCACAGGCGATCGCGCCGAGCGTCTGGTCAAGGGTGGCGAGGGGGTGCGACGGGCCTGGTTCGTCAGGCAGGGAGTGCGCGGCCGTCAGGCCGAGGGCGACGGCCAACAGGAAGCAGGAGAAGTCGACGGCCCAGTCGCGCGTGGTACGCCGCGGCTGCCGGCCGGATGTGCGGGCGCCCGATTCCAGCTCGTGGACCAGCGTGGACGGGAACAGCCACTAGCACCCCGCCAGTCCCTGAGGCGCCCGCGTCGACTCGCTTACCACGTGGCGGGCTGTCCAACGGGTGATCGCGTATGCGAAAAGTGCGAATGCGCCGCGTCGCATCGGACAGGTGTGGCGCGCGTGGCTGGTTGCTTCATGCGGTGACCTTGGCGATGAACGCGGCGAGGTTCGCGACGGTCCGCTGGATCTTCTCCTCCAAGGTGAGCGACTCGTGGAGCCGCGCACCGACGCCCGCATCCTTCTTGCCCCGCACGTACAGCGGGCAGGCGAGGTCGCTGCACATGTAGGTGCCCACGGAGTTGCCCTGCTGCCCGGCCTTGCCCGCCTTCGCGGCGACCAGCAGCGAGACGCCCCCGGTGTGGGTGGTGATGCATATCGAGCACATGCTGCGCCGCATCTGCCAGGAGGCGGTGCTCGGGCAGCGCAGGGCGAGCGCCACCGGGCGGCCGTCCAGCTCGGTGACGAGGTAGGCACGGTCGGGGGCCTGGGGGTCCCGCCAGCCGAGGAAGTCCAGGTCGTCCCAGGGCCGCTCGGCCAGGTCGCGGGGGACGGACAGGCGCTTCGCCTCTCCTTTGGTGCAGTTCACGAACGCGGTACGGATCTCTTGCTCAGTCAGCGGTTTCATGAGTGGCAGGCTAAGTTGCCTAAAGCTTTTAGGCAAATGCATAATGGATGTCGCTGGATGAGGGGAAGGTTATGGTTCGAGTGGGGCTGACTACGGAGCGTCTGACCCGGGCGGGGGCGCACGTGGTCCGAATGCTGGGCAGCGTCTTCCACGGCTACGTCAGCCTGGAGATGACAGGAGGCTTCAGCACACCGCCGTCGGCTCGCGGGAATCCTGGGCCTGGATCTTGGATTCCCTCGACGCTCTGCTTCAGAACTGGACCACACCCTGACCAGCAGGGGGCTGCACCGCCGGAGGCGGTCCGCCGCGCCGTGCACCGGCGCACCTGAACATTCCGGAAGTCTTGATCAACAGGCTGGGACAATGAACACTGAGCACGACTGGATCACCACACCTGTCACCGCGGACATCCTGCGCGGTTTCATCGACGTGGAACCGACCGAGCAGGGCCTGCTGCCGCATCGGCTGCCCGCTCGGGCTCGTCGGCAGATCCCTGACAACCAACTGGCCGTAGCCGAGGCCCAGCCCTCCGGCGTGCGCCTGGCATTTCGTACCCGGGCCACGACCATCGAACTGGACACTCTGCCTACCAAGCGGGTCTACCGAGGTTTCCCGGCCCCGGCGGACGGCGTGTACGACCTGCTGATTGGTGGCCGTCTCGCTGCCCAGGCCACGGTGGCCGGCGGTAACGTCCGCACGGTTATCGACATGGTCACCCAGTCCGCCGAACTGCGTGAGGGGCCTGCCGGCACCGCCCGGTTCACCGATCTGCCGGCGGGTGACAAGGACGTCGAGATCTGGCTTCCGCATACGGAGATCACCGAGCTGATCGCCCTGCGCACCGATGCCCCGGTCGAGCCGGCGCCGGACAACGGGCGCAGGGTGTGGCTGCACCACGGCAGTTCCATCAGCCACGGCTCGAACGCCGCCCACCCGACCGCCATCTGGCCGGCCCTGGCTGCAGCCCAGGGCGACGTGGAATTGGTCAACCTGGGGTTCGGCGGTAGCGCGCTGCTCGACCCGTTCACAGCCCGTGCGATGCGGGACACCCCCGCGGACCTGATCAGCCTCAAGATCGGCATCAATGTCGTCAACGCCGACGTGATGCGCTTGCGCGCCTTCACCCCTTCGGTCCACGGCTTCCTCGACACCATCCGGGAGGGGCATCCGACCACGCCGCTGCTGGTCGTGTCCCCTATCCTGTGCCCGGTCCAGGAGGACACCCCCGGGCCCCTCGCGCCCGACTTCGACGGCGGGACCTTGCGGTTCAAGGCCACGGGCGATCCAGCCGAACGTGTTGCCGGGCGCCTGACGCTCAACGTCATCCGCGACGAACTCGCCCGGATCGTCGAACAGCGGGCGGCTGACGACCCGAACCTGCACTACCTCGACGGCCGTGACCTTTACGGCGAGACGGATTACGCCGAATTCCCGCTGCCCGACGAGGTCCACCCTGATCCCGCAGGACACCGCCGCATCGGCGAGAACTTCGCGCGGCTGGCGTTCGCCGATGGCGGCCCCTTCGCCACCAAGACCGGCTGACCACATCGCGGTCAAGCAGACCGCGATCGCTATGTAGCCGCGCTGATGTCGCCGACGACCTCGTGGCGCCCGGCGATGTCCGCCAGACCCTGGTGCAGGAACACGCCGAGCGATCGCGCCCGATCATCGAGCTTGTCGCCGGTCAGGACGTCAAGGACGGTGTTGCCGACCGCGGCCACCAGCGGGTCGGCGACGTGCGTGGTGAAGAACAGGAACCCGCGCTCGTACGCCTCCTGCTCGATCTCGGCGCTGGTGACCACGGCCGCGAGGGGCAGTCCCGCACCAAGCGTCTTGGACAGCGTGAGGATGTCGGGGACAACACCATCGCGCTCGAACGCGTACCAGGCCCCGGTGCGGCACAGTCCGGTCTGGGCCTCGTCGAGGATCAGCAGCATGCCGCGTTCCCGGCACTTGTCCTGCAGAGCCGCGAAATACCCGGCCGGCGGCTCGATGATTCCGCCCGAGCTGAGAATCGGTTCGACGAGGCACGCGGCCAGACTGCCGGTCGACTGGGCGTCGATCAGGTCGAAGGCGAAGTCCAGCTGGCGGCGCCAGTCCAGCGAGCCGTCGGCCGCGGTGAAGTCGGGCCGGTACACGTTCGGCACGGGGATGGCGTCGGGCACGGGCCATCCTCGATCACATGGACAGCGTCGAGACGGAGCTGCGCGGGTTCGGCGATGAACCGGCCGGGCTGGTGCGGTTGGGGGCGTTCCAGAGCGCGATCCACTCCACGGCCGTCCCGGCGGTGACCCGGCTGGTGTGCGAACATCCGCACCTTGAGATCGAGCTGCTTGAGCTGGAGCCGCACGAGAGCGTGCCCGCGCTGCGGGTCGGCGACGCGGACATCGTCATCACGACCACGGACTTTGACGAACTGCCGTTGGGGACGGACCTCGACCTCGTACCGCTGGCCAAGGACCCGATCTTGCTGGTGGTTCCGCCCGAGCATCCAGCCGCCGGGCGCGGCGCCGCGGACCTCGCGGCCTACGCGGACGAGCCGTGGGCGTTCGACATGCCACAGTCGTACATGGCGAATCTCGCCCAACGGCTGTGCCGTCAGTCGGGGTTCGAGCCGCGGGTGGTGTGCCGGTTCAGCAACTACATGATGACCCTGCAGCACGTCGAGGCAGGGCTGTCGATCGCACTGCTGCCCGGCCTGGCGGTCGACCGCCGTTATCGCGTCGCCACCAGGGAACTCGCGACTCCAGTGACACGCACAATCACGGCGGCAATCCGCCGCGGCTCGCCACCCCGCGCGGCGGTGCGCGCCGTGCTGGACGCGCTGCGCCACTTTCCGGACCTACCGCTTCCGGGCCGTGGGTGACAGAGCGAGTCACTCGCAATCCTGATGTCTCCTCACAAGTCCGCCCCGCCAATCCAGATTCCGCTACCGGCGGTGACTGCCGATGACAGCGCGGCGGTCGATTCTGCCCGTGATCAGCCGACATGATTGGCGCTCATCACGCGCGGACTCAGCCGTTTCCGCAGGAACCAGTGCTCACGAAGTCGCGCTCCCTGCACGAGACCCGCTCGCAGAGGAACTCGCCACGATGCAGGAGCTGCTGTTGAGGCCGGCCGAACTGGTTGACGCCTTCCTCGCCCGACGTGAGGTGTTCCCGGAACGCCTCCGAGACGACACAACCCTGCGGAGCCTGCTGATTCAGCAGACCCGGAGCTTGTTTGCCTGAGCAGGGTGTTCCGGCTCGTGCCCAGGGCGTGCATCGGGCCTGGCGAACGCGATACGCGGCTCCTGGATCACACCACAAGCCGCCCCCTGTCCTTCCGGTCAAGCTGGACGGGCAACGGTTCGGGGTCTGGAACAGTGTGCTCCCGCATGGTGATGATCAGGTTGGCGAGGGTGTCCCTGCGGAGCTCACGGTGTTCCACCGGACCGCTGTCGACGGCGGCACGGTGGTGATCGCTCTCCGTCGTGCGAAGGCCGGGTGCTCTTCGGGCTGAATGGCGGTCGTGGACCTCCTCAGGCGTCCATGTCCCCGCCGGCGCAGGCGATGAAGTCCGCCGCCGGCTGCGTGATCGCAGGGCTCGTGCTCGCCGTCCTGATCGCTCTGGGAGTCTGGGCGCTCGCAGCGTTCGAGAAAGGCCTGGACGGCTACGGTCAGCTGGAGCAGGCCGGTGCTTCTGGAAGCGGGGCAGACCCGCTCGGCCCCGGCGCGACCGCCCGGTACGAGGACGGCGTGGAGGTCACCGTCAGCCTGCCCCGCCCGGAGGCCGACGGCACGTGCAGCCTCACCGTCACCTACGAGAACGGCACCGACGAAGAACTGCGCCCCGGCGGGGAGTCGTTCGGCCGCGGCGTTTCGGGCATCGGCTCCGCACGGCTCGTCGTCCGCCCTGGCAAGTCCCTCGACGAGCACGTCACCGACTACGGCCTGACCTGGCTGGACCGGGAGAAGTCCGCCTCCGTCCTCATGCCGCCTCTCGGCGAGGACGAGAAGCGCATTGTCCCGGTCCGCATCAAGCCGACCCGGAAGGGGACAAGTATCCCAGGCCCCAAGTGAGGGACACGGGCATGTCATCCGGCTGGGAGCCGGATGACATGCCCGTGCAGCAGGAGCCATCCCTCGCAGAGCCAGTTCCGGCAGTAGACCGACACCGCAACTGCGGGACCGGCTCAGGCAGCACGATCTACGCGATGTCTCAAAAGGTGTTCCCCGCAACGCGCTTGGGGGATCATGGTGTCATCGACCGAAGGTGATCGAGGGGGCAGCATGGCGCGTGTCGTGGTGGTGCACGGAATCGGACAGGAGTACCTGGGGCGACGGTCCTTGCGGGATCCCATCGCCGCCGCACTCGCCGACGGAGTAGAGATCGCCGTTGCCGCCGGGGACGTCGGTGGCCCCGCCCCGGCGCCGGACGACATCGACGTCGCTTTCTACGGAGACGTCTTCCGTGCCCCCGGCACCAAAGGCGCGCAGCCCGCGCCGCGTAGCGCCGCCGACCTTGCCGACCCGTACGAGCAGGCTCTTCTCGAAGCCTGGGCGGCGGCTGCCGCACCGGACCCCACGAAAGCGGATTCCGACCTGACGAAGGCCCCCACCCCGCGCACGCTCCAGCGCGCCATGAACGCCCTGCTGCGTTCGCCGTTCCTGCCAGGGCCGGTGGCTGAGCGGTTCCTGCTGGGTGTCCTGCGCCAGGTGCGCCGCTACTTCACCGAGGACGCTGTGCGGGCCCGTGCCGCCGAGGCCGTCGCTGCCCGCATCGGCCCCGACACGACCGTGCTCGTCGGCCACTCGCTCGGCTCCGTCGTCGCGTACGAAACCCTGTGCACGCACCCCGAGTGGCCTGTCCGCACCTTGGTGACCATGGGCTCTCCGCTCGGCATGCCCTCGCTCGTTTTCGACCGGCTGCGCCCCGCTCCGGCCGCAGGGTGCGGGCAGTGGCCGGGTGGCCTGGAACGCTGGACCAATCTCGCCGACCGGCACGATGTGGTTGCGTCGGTGAAGGAGCTGGCCGACCTGTTCAGTCCTCGCCACCCCAGCCTTCCCCCGACCGGCCACGCGACCGCGGCTGCGGTGGGCCGGATTGCCGAGGCCGCCGTCGGAGCCAGCCGTCCCGTGCTCCGGGACGTGCCTGTCGACAACGGATGGAAAGTGCACGACCTGCTGCGTCATCTGACGGCCAGGGAGTCCGGAGCGGCGATCGGCGAGGGGCTCGTGGCGGGCTGATGGGAGAGGCGACGCCGAGACGGTACGCGCTGGCCTTCGGCGCCGCGCACTACACGCACGAGGAACTCCCCGCGTTGCCCGGCGTTGCCGAGGACCTGCCGAGCATCCTCGGATCCCTCGCCGGCGTCGGATACGAACCGGTGCCCGTCTTCCCCGACGGAAAACTGGACCCCCCTGCCCCCGACGACATCCTGCGGCCTTTGCTGCGCTGGCTCACCAACGATTTCCAGGACGGCGACACGCTTCTCGTCTACTACAGCGGCCACGGCCAGGAGGAGGGCCCGGCCCACTACCTGATGTGCTCCGACTCCGAGCCGGGGCCGGCCGAGGTCCGCCTCAGTGCGCTAGCCGCCCACCAGCTCGTGGAACTCCCGGCCCTCAAGGGCGTCCAACGCCTGCTGCTCGTCCTCGACGCTTGCTATGCCGGCCGCGGAGCGGTGGACGCCATGGACCGGGCCGTACGAGCCAAGCTCACGCTCGCCCACGCACCAGGAGCAGACCATCGCTTCCTGAAGTCCTTCGGGGTACTCAGCGCCGCTCGGATCACCGAGGAGGCACACGATGGCGCGTTCAGCGCTGCACTCGCCCACGTCCTCACTGACGAGGCCCGGCTCGGCCATCACGCCAGCCACATCTCGCTGCCCGAACTCGTCGCCGCGCTCAATGCGGAGTTCCAGCGGCGCGACGTCGACCAGAAGGCGGACTGGGCGCAGCTGTTCGACGACACCATCCAAGGCGACCCGGCAACCGGGTTCTTCCCCAACCCCTACTACGTACCCGAACTACGCCTGGCCGGACGCGATCTCGATGTCGCCGAGCAGCGCCACTTCGTACGCAGCCTCGGCGCCGCCTCCGCCTTCGAGATCGCCGAACAGCGCCGCCGCTACGTCGACCTGAACGAGCACTTCTCCCCGCGGGGCACGGGCCGGCAGACAGCCAGGGAGATCGGCCACTACTTCACAGGCCGCGCCCGAGCCCTGCGCCGGCTCGCCGGCTGGCTTCGGGGCCAGAACGACCACGACGCCCGCGTCTTCGTTGTGACCGGCCCGCCCGGTGTCGGCAAGTCAGCAGTTCTGGGCCGACTCGTCGCCCTGTCCGACGAGGGCACACGTGACAGTATCCCCGCCGACACCGTCGCACCTGGTACGCAACCACCCGCCGGAGCCATCACGGTCGCCCTGCATGCGCGGGCCCTGACCCTGGACCAGATCGTCGCCGCCCTCGCCGCCGCGGTCGGAGCTCCGGAGCCGACCGTATCCGGCCTACGGGAACGCCTCGCCACTCTGGACTCCTTCGCCACCTTCGTCGTCGACGCGCTCGACGAGTCAGGTGTCGCCCACAACGAAGAGCGCCTCACAGCCCGCTTCCTCGCCGACCTGGCGGACGTATTCCCCCGGCTGCGCCTGCTGATCGGCACCAGGCCTCATATTGTGAGCGCCATCGCGCGGAGGACACCGCAGGCGCGAATCATGGACCTCGCGGAACCTGCCTGGACCGATATCGAAGACCTCGTAACCTACTCCGAGCACCTGCTGCGAGCGCCGCTCGGCCCCAACAGCGGCAGGAACCTGCCCGACTCCTTCGTCACCCGCGTCGCCGGCGAGATCGCCCTGGCCGCTCATCCTCTTTATCTGGTGGCCCGTCTCGTCGCCCGTGCCACGGCCAATGCCGCGACCGGCCACAGTGCTTCGCCGCTCATCCTCCCCGCACCCGACCCATCAGACAGCCCCGCGACCGCGATCAGCCGTGCCTTCCGCTGGGCCCTCACGCAGCACCTCACCCTCTCGGAGGCGACAGAGGTCAGGTCGCTGCTGCTGCCTCTGGCGTATGCCGAAGGTCAGGGCATGCCCCTCCCACACATCTGGGCAGCTCTCGCGGCACCTCACCCGCACCGGACTGGACCGACTGCCGAGCGGCTCCTCGACCTCCTGCGCAACGACGCCGTCGGGCCCTACCTCGTCGAAACCCTCGACGAGGACGGGCGCTCGGTCTACCGGCTCTACCACCAGGCGCTCGCCGACGACCTGCGCCGCCACGACGCCCCTCGGGACGTCGAGGACCGCTGGTACCGGCGGCTTCGGGGCACGGTCCCCCGTGCGACCGACGGAACCCTGTCGTGGCGTGAGGCCGACGTGTACGTCCTGCGTCACCTGCCCGCCAAGGCTGCCGCGGCCGGACGCCTCGACGAACTGGTCACCGACGGCGAGTTCCTGATCCATGCGCACCCGTCGGGGCTGGCCCCCCTGCTGCACGGGCTGCGCACCGAGGAAGCCCGGTCGGCCGCCGCCGTCTACCGTGACCACCTGGACCTACACCAGCGGATGAGCCCCGAGGACCGCCGTCACGTCCTCGCCTGCGATGCCGCCCGGCACCGGCACTCCGCCCTGCTCGACCAGCTCAACAACGGGGGCCGGGCCGGCCGGTGGCGTCCCCTGTGGGCAGCGGCGGGCAGCTCCCGTTCCACCCTCTCCGTGCAACGCTTCGCCGACGGCCTGGGACCGATCACCGCGGCCAGCCGCATCAGCGTCGAGGGAGGAGACATTGTCGCCGCAGTCGACGGCGGAAAGCTCCGCGCCTGGGCCATGTCGACCGGGCGCCCGGTCGACATGCCCGCCCCCGACTGCAGCACAGCCTTCACCTCGCTGACCACTACTACCTCCGCCGGTCACGACCTCCTCATAACTGGCACCGCTACCGGTGCCGTGCACGTCCACGACCTCACCACCGGACGCACAAGGGAAGCTGGCCATCCTGCCCCCGCAGATTCCTCGCAGGTGACACACCTCGTCACGCTCGACCTGGGTGGCCGCAGGATCGCGGTGAGCGCCACCCAGGACGGCGCCCAGCAGGCGTGGGATCTCGCGGACGCGACCCCACTGCCCCACCGGTTTCTCCTGCCGGACGGCTGCCCCGGCGGCCTGGCGACGGTCACCGTGGACGCGGACCCCAACGCAGCCAAGGAGGTGGGGCGACGGGGCCGGGAAGTGATCGTCGCCGGCGGCCACCATGGCTCCCTGCACCTCTGGGACCTGGCCCGTGGGAAGACCGTGGCCTCCCCGGCCGATCCGCGCCTTCCGCCGCTCGATGCGGTCGGCTGTGCTGTCCTGCACGGGGTTCCAGTTGCCGTCACCGCCGACCGAAAGGCCGTTCGCATCTGGTCTCTGCGACGTCTGCGCGCGCCACGCGAAGTGGACACGCTTGTCTTGCCGTCCCCAGCGACCGCCGTCTCCTGTACCACGCCGGGCGGTCGACCCACCGCCGTCCTGGCCTGCGTGGACGGATCAGTGCACATGCTCGATCTGGAGAGCCGCCGTCTTGTCGCCTCATCAGCGCCCCGGCAACCGACCGACGCCACGACCTTGAGCCCTGCCGGTCTGCAGCGGTCGTTCACTTCACTGCACACGTACGTCTCCGGCGACGGCGCCGCCACCGCCGTCCTTGGCACGCCCGACGGATCCGTGCAGGTGTGCGACCTCAGCCCGCCGCCCGGGACGTCGAACGACGGCCACACCCGGGCCATCGTCGCCGCCGCCTGCGCAAGTCACCGGGGCCGGCCGGTGGTGGTGACAGCAGGCAGCGACACGACCATACGGATCTGGCGGATGGACACCGGGACTCCCGCCCTGCCCCCCATTACCGATGAGGTCTCAGGGTTCACAGGGGTCGTCTCCGCTACCGTCGACGGCCGTACCCTCGCTCTGACCCTGGCCGCTAACCGGCCGGCCGAAGTGTGGGACCTGACGAGCGGCACCACAATGGACCGGCAGCGATCTCGATGGGGCATGGCGGTTGCGGTCGGTCACCACAAAGGCCGTCCCGTCGCAGTGACGGTGGACTACGCGCACCGCCTCCAGGTATGGGACATGATCAGTGGCACCTCGCTGCACGACCTGACCAGAGCCGCCGGGCGAGTGACGGCTTTGGCCTGCGCGCCCCAAGGGGGCCCTCTGGACGTCGCAGCCGCCCGATCGGACGGAACCGTAGGACTGTGGAGTCTCGGCACGAACGACCCCGGCAGGACCTTGCGCGGCACTTGGACGGCGACTGCAGTGGCCTGCGTCCGCCCCGGCGAGCGTTCCATCGCCCTGATCGCATGCGACGACGGCACCGTCCGGGCCTGGGACGGTCTCACGGACATTGTCCTCGCTGAGCAGGCGCCTGGGATCAAAACGCTCGCGGGGCGGATCGTCAAGGGTCGCCTACTGCTGGCGACCGGCAACGGCGCTGGACAGGTGACGGTCTGGGAGACGGACGGCAAGTTGTGGCCGCTGACTTCCCCTGACCTCGCCGTCGACATGTTCACCGTGCCCGACCAGGTTGCGATCAACGCTCTGGAGTTCGCCCCGGACGGACGACTCATTCTCACCGCGTACAAAGACGTCTACGTCTTCGGCACCGCCGATAAGCGGTAAAGAGACTCAGCAGACAGCGCGGCAACGACGCAGCCCCCGGTGCGGACAGCAATCAACGTGACGATGTCGATGTTCCGTTGACCGCGCGGACGCATCTGTGGGCAGACACCCGTGCCACGGACAAGCCGGGATGGCGGAGCGAGTTGCCGGGCAACAGAGTGCAGCGGAGGCGGGTTAGCGGCGCAACCCCGGGCTGACCGGCTCGACATGGACCACACGAAGCGCTCATTCAATAACCCTGACCTGTGGTTTCAGCGCCCGGAAACCCTTGAATGAGTCCCGTAGCACTGGTAGGAGCAAGACCCGCAACAAGCTGAACCGATCGTCTGCCGACTGAGATATGTGGGAGTGACGGGCAGATGCGACGCCGAACGACGCAGTTTCTGACTGAGCTGGAGCGCAGCATCAACCGGCGTTGTCACTTTTCGGCTTCCGTGCTCCGGCAATCCGGGCCAGGTGCCGGTAGAGGGGCGACGCGGTCACGGCGACGAAGAGCGCGAACAGGGTGAACGGCAACAACCCGAGGGGCTGGAGCAGGTAGTCCGGGTGTTGGGAGATCTGCGGCCAGTTGACGTAATAGTTGGCGGATGCATCCACAGTCATGACCGTGCTCGCCACAATCACGGCGATTGGCCGGAGTCGTGCCAGCAGAACGGCCACCAGGGGGTCGAGCAGGACCAGAGCGACGAAGTAAACGCGGATGGGAGCCGGTGCAGGAGAGGCATAGCTGTTGTGACCGCCACCTGCCAGGTCCACGAGGTGCATGGCGGTTCCCCAGAAGAAGCAGATGACGTACACCGCCACGACGAACAGCAGCCGTCGCGGCAGGTGACGCGGTCGCCCTTCCCCGTCCTGGGAGAGCGGACCTGTCGATGCCTGCTGCGTCATGCTGCCCCCGGTTGGTTGGCGGCACCCCGCTTCACCTGTCTATTAAACATCGCCGCCAGCGGGCCCAGTCACGGACTGCGCCCGCTGCGTGCCTCGGACACCCCAAGCGATGACGACGGCGAAGTGGAGTAGGGCGGCTTTGAGGCCAATGGGTACAGCATTGGACTCTCCCACCGTGGGAGAGTCCACCATGATGGCGTGCAAGACGAACTTCTCACCATCGGGCGCTTCGCCCGCCTGTGCCGGCTCAGCGTCAAGCAGCTACGGCACTACGACGAGATGGGGCTATTGGCTCCGGTCCGCGTGGATGCCAGCTCCGGCTACCGCTATTACGCACCTGAACAGGCGCGTGATGCCCTGACCATTGCCCTGCTCCGCGAGATGGATCTTCCCTTGGCTGTGATCGCCCAGGCGCTTACTGCCGAGCCTGAGAGCAGGGCACAGATTCTGCGCGCTGAGCGGGACCGGCTGGCCGAGCGGATCAGCAGGGACCAGGCACGGCTGGAGATGCTGGAGCGGCTGGCGGAGGGTGGCCTGGCCGGCTATGAGGTGACGATGAGCAGGGAGCCGGAGCGATGGCTGGCAGTGGTGCGAGCGGTCTGCACCCCTGCGGAGATCGGGGAGAGGGTCGAGGAATGCGTAGGCCGGCTGCTGCCCGTGCTTGGCAGGGCGGGAATCGCTTGGGAGCCGCCGTTGTGGGGGCTGTACCCGCTGGATCTGGAGGAGCGGATGGAGATCGCCGTCGGGGCGCAGACGCCGCAGGGGGAGGGGACACCCGGCCTGGAGTTCGAGATGCTGCCCGGCGGGCTCGTTGCCGAGACCGTGCACGTCGGGTCCTACGCTCAGCTGCCCTTGGCCTACAACGCTCTCTTCGCCGCCGTCCACGAGCGCGGACTGCGGCCGCATGCGCCCGTACGTGAGGCGTATCTCGTCGGCCCGGCAGAGGCGCCGCAAGAAGAACTGATGACCCGGCTGATCATTCCCGTCCAGGAGAGCATGGCATGAGCACAGTAATAGATATCGATGCCCGCGGTAGGCGGCACTGCGAGACGACAGCGCTGGGGGTGCTGCTGCGGCACCAAGGACTCGATCTGTCCGAGCCCATGCTCTTCGGCCTCGGCTCCGGTCTGTCCTTCATCTACTGGGACAACAAGAACATGGGCTTCCCCTTCCTCGGGGGACGGGTCAAGCCTTTCGGCCTCACCAGAAACCTGGCCACCAGACTCAAGCTGGACCTTCTGGTCCAGGAGACCGCCTCGCCCCGCAGGGCATGGGAGAACGTGGTGGCCCCCATCGACGCCGGCCACCCCGTCGGACTGCAGCTCGACAGCTACTACCTGGACTACTTCGGGTCGAAGGTGCACTTCGGCGGTCATATCGTCGCCATGTACGGCTACGACGACCACGACGCCCACCTGGTGGACACCGACCAGCAAGGCGGAGCCGTATCCACCAGTCTGACCAGCCTCGCCCAGGCCAGAGCCGCACGCGGCCCGATGACCGCCAAGCACCGGTCCTTCACCCTCACCGTTCCGAGGGACCTGCCCTCCCCACAGGGACAGATCATTCCCGCTATCACCGCCTGCGCCGACGCCTTCCTCAACCCGCCCATCGCCAACCTCGGCCACCGAGGCATCGAAAAGGCCGGCAAGCTGGTACGCACATGGCTCCAGCGCACCGACAACCCGCAGCGGGACCTGCCGCAAGCCGCCCTCCTGATGGAGAAGGCCGGCACCGGCGGCGCCCTGTTCCGCAACCTCTACCGCGACTTCCTCGCCCAATGCACCCAACTGCTCGACAGCAGACACCTGCGCACCGGCCACAGTCTGTACACCGAGGCAGCCACCCTGTGGACCGAAGCCGCAGCACTGATCACAAAAGCCGGTGAATCGGGCGATACGCAGTGCCTCGCACAGGCAGGCACCATCCTCAGCGATCTTTCACGCATGGAGCGCGAGGCCATGCAGGCGCTGAGCTGCCTGGGGAGTGATACCCCAAGCGCAATCCAGCCCTGACACTCTTCAAAAAACCTCCGTTCTCTGAAGATCGCTCTGCGGTGCCGCCCGCGCCAGTTCTTGAGGTGGGCGAAGCCATGCTCGACCGGGGCGCGTCCGGTGGCAACGACTCGTTGCCGACCTCCTCAAGAACGCGCCCTGCACCGCGATGACCGGGCGTCGCCTGTTCACCGGCACAGCTGAGGCATCCCCGTCCGGCTTTATTCACGGTTCGCGACAGCAGTTGTTCATGACTGCGGAAGGCACCCGTCGGGCGGCGAGGGCGATGTTCACGAGTACGGGTTCTGGCACACATTTCGTGAAAGATCTAGCCAGCAGGACGCGCGCGTCACGTGACCTGCGGGGACCACGCGTCACCGGGTTCCGGTGACGCCGGACTCAAGGTCGCTCACGGAATGTGTGCCAGAGCCCGAGTACGGGAGGCGGTCCGAGTCGAGCCCCGTTTGCCCGTCGACGGCGCCGCCACCGACCGCGTGGCCCCGTAGCCAGCGTCCTTTTCCTCGGTCTGCCAGGAGGCGTTGCAGTCCGGATGGCGGCCATCCCCTCCAGAGACCGGGCGCTGCTGTTCGTCGTGAACATCCGAGACGCGTCGGCCGCCGCGGTGCCCCTCCGCGCTATGCCGTCGTCGGCTCGCGTACCCGTTCGTTTGGCGAGCTTGTACCCGGCGTCGACGACGGCCGGCGGAGGGCTCCCGACTCGCCGTACCAGACGAGGTTCGGTGGCATCCGAATGGTGTCGGGTGGGCGGGCCGGGGGACGAGGGGCCCGGAGTACCGGGGTGTGGACGAGCTTCCCCTGCCCCCTCAGGCGTCAACTCAGCGTGCCGATACCGCTGTCGGCTTCGGAAGTGTGCAGCCCGTGGCCGACAGGTTGAGCTTGTTGCCCGTCGTGAAGCAGGCGGGGATGCCGTAGGTCTCCTGGGCGTATCCGATCCCCCTGCGGATGGTGATGGCCCCCTGCTCGTTTACCTCGCAGGGGTTGTCGAGGGTGCAGCTTTCACCGCTCTCGTTGGTGGTGTTGTTTATCGCCGTGACCTGCCCGGTCGTCGTGTCGATGACCGGGGAGCCCGAGGTGCCCCCGATGACCTGGCACTCCGGCGTGTAGCGGACGGCGTCCTTCCATGTCCACTGGCCCTCTTTCAGGCGGTACGCGAATCCGTCGACGGAGCAGGAGTAGACCCGCTTCCAGTAGCCGGAGACCACGTCGATCGCGTGCCCCTGCACCGGGTGGGTCGCGGACAGCGTCAGCGGCGCGATTCCCGTGGACTGCTGTATCTGGGCGTAGGTCTTGGTCAGTTGGTAGAGCGTGACGTCCGTGTCGGTCATCGTCGCGTAGACGACTTTGTTCGCCTTGAGTGTTCCGGCGGTGCCGGCCGAGGCGTTGAGCAGCGTGAAGCTGCGGGTGGAGGACTGGTTGGTGATGACCTGACCCGCGCTCGGGAAGCCAGTTTCGAGGCAGTGGCCGTTCGTCATGACCAGCCCCGGGTCCGTCGCCTGCGAGTTCGGCATGCGGACCAGGGAGCCTGAGCAGTTGCTGAGCGCCACGGTGCCGGCGAAGGAGACGGCTGTCACCGTGGCGGGCGTACTGTCAGGATGCACGGCGGCTGTCGCGGCAGTGGGGGTCGCCCCGCTCGCGCGGTCGGGTGCTGCGACTGCCGTGCCCGTGGTGCCTACCAAGGCGGCGGCACCGAGGGTCACGGCGGTGAGGGTGGCGAGGAGAGGCTTGCGCATGGTGATGGTCGGTCCTCTCGGTTCGGCCCGGGAGCCCGGTGGCCCCGGACGGCGAAGGGTGACCGCATTGTCGGCGTACAGCCAAGTTCCCCGCTACCCCACCACTCCGTCTTGGCTCTTTCCGCCCCCTTGACGGCCACCGCACCGGGACTGTCTTCCTTGGCCATGGGCACACAAAGGCCGACCGTCCCGCCGCCTTGAGCTCGTCACACGGTCATGTCGAGGTGCGCTGGTGAGGTGTGACCGCTGTGACGAATCCGCCGTTCATGGGGTGTGGGGAACCGGCCGTGGATCGTGGACGACGAATTGCGGGAGCTGATCGAGCCTCTGCTGACGCGTACCGCCTCATCGTTCACGTCGACCGACAGCACCGCCACGTCCGCGATCGAGGGGAACGGTAATTCCTCCAGCCGGAGCACCGCTTCTTCCACGGACCCGAACTCTGGGCCACACCGCACCCGGTACGGGTCAATTTCAGGCAACTTCCCAAGGGTCCGCCGGACTCGTAACCGTCACTCAGCGTGCACACTCCGCTGAGTAGGCCCGGAGCGCGGTCCCGGGATTGCTCCCGGTCCGTTCTCCGGACCTCTCGCCGCACCCGCCGTGCGTCTCTCAACGCAACGGGCTCTCCACGGCCTGCCCCTTCCCCCGTAGCGTGGAGTCCTTGATTGCAGGGGAGGTTGGGATTCATGAGGTCCAAGCAACAGAAGTATGATGCCGAGTTCCGTGAGGGGGCTTACGCATCGTAATCGAGACGGGGAAGCCGGTCCCTGAGGTCGCCGGAGAGCTCGGTGTCCACCCCGGGCACGCTGCATAGCTGGGTCTCGCGCTGGCGCCGCAACGGGTCGGCGTCGTCGGACCGGCCGGCCGAGGGCACAGGTCGAGCGGATGCGCGAGTCCGAACGCGCCGAACTGGAGTGACTGCGGCGGGAGATGAGCGAGAAGAACAAGCGGATACGGGAGTTGGAGATGGAACGTGATGTCCTAAAGCGATGCATGGTCCTCTGGGTGAAGTGACCGGCGCGGACCTGGCCGATCTTCTCCAGGAACGCATCGATCATCTTCGGCCGCGGCTCGCGCTCGAACGGGTTCCGCCCGCTGGCACGGGCCTCGACATAACGCTTGACCGTCTTCGGGTCGTGCCCCGTGAGAGCGGCCGCCGACCATACCGTCCCGGTCAGGTCGTACGCCTCGAATATCTCCATGATCTCTCTGTCAGACTTCGTCACAGGACCTCTTCGACCGATTCGCTGATGCTTCGCAAACACCAGCAAATCGGATGAAGGGGTCTCCTCGTCTACGGAGCGATTAGGAACACCGCAGGCCGGATGGCCATCCACCTGGATTTCTGGTGGCCATCAGCCGGGACTCAACTGGCCGCACACCTGGACTCTGCCACGGCCGCCGACATCAGCGCTTGAGCGTGAAGGCGAAGTCGCCGGAGCGCTTGCCGCTCAGCCGGACTACCGAAGCGAGTTTCCCCTCCGTGATCAGTCTCTCGACCTCGGCCCGCGAAAGACCGCAATCTTCAGCGATCAGTCGCACCGGCTGCACAGGTATCCGCGCCGCAAAGCGGACCGAGACCTGGCCAACACCGGCACAGGCGCCCACCGGCCGCGGTGCGCCCGGTGCGGCGGCGGACCGTACGGCGACTGCCAGGCCGGCCGTTCGGTTCGACCCGAGCCGCCCACGTCGCGGCGCCTTACGACCGGATCCTGGAGCAGCTCAGCTGTCAGGACAGGGTCGTTGGCGTGCAGCCGGTCCAGCAGCTGAGGTCGTACGGAGCGCACGTTCATCCGCTCCAGGACCGTGAGCTTTGCAGCTTCCCCGCAAGCGGTACAGAGCGCGAGGAGCCAGGCGTCGAGGAGCTTGTGGTTTGCGTTGACGCGAAATTTGCCGCTTGCCCGGAAGCGCTCGGACGCGCACATGTGGCAACGGCGGAGAACGAGCGGCAGGCAGGTGGGCGCGACCACCCAGTTTTTGAGCACAGAAGTACACCGGTTTCAGTGAGAAGTCCGCAGCAAAAAGCAGCGCGGCGCATAGGTGCGACGCGCGACGAATCAGCGCTCGGGGGGTCTCACAGGGTGAAGTTCCCCCTCTGAAGTGGACAGCCTGATACTGGGACGGATCAGTCCCGGAGGAAGCAGTCCAGGTTGAGTGGCAAGAGCAACATGAGCAAGCGGTACACGTCGGAGTTCAAGCGGGACGCGGTGGCACTGGTCCGGTCGTCAGGGCGGAACGTCACCGAGGTCGCCCGGGAACTCGGTGTGAGTGCGGAGGGGCTTCGCGGCTGGGTGAAGCAGGCGAAGGTCGACTGCGGCGAGGGGGCGCCCGGCGCGCTGACCACGGCGGAGAAGGATGAGCTCCAGCGGCTGCGCAGGGAGAACCGGGAACAGCAGCAGACGATCGAGATCTTGAAAAAAGCAGCGGCCTTCTTCGCGAAGGAGACGATGAAGTAGGCACGCTGTGCCGTTTCATCGACGCGGAGAAGGCCGCCGAGGCCAACCCTGGCGGCTACAGCGTGGCTTTGCTGTGCCGTGTCACGGGGATCAACCGCTCCACCTTCTACTCCTGGCTGGCGGCCCGGCCGACAGCGGCCGAACGACAGTGGCGCCGAGGACGAGTTGAGCGAGGAGATCCGTGAGATCCACGCCTCCTCGCGGGGTGCCTACGGCGCCCCGCGCGTGCACGCCGCGCTGCGGCGCAAGGGACATGCGATCAACCGGAAGAAGGTCGAGCGGATCATGCGCGAGCGCGACATCCGCGGCATCACCCGCCGCAGACGCCGCCACCTGACGCAACAGGACACCAAGGCCGCACCGGCTCCGGACCTGGTCGGCCGCGACTTCACCGCTAACCGGCCCGGCATGAAGCTCGTCGGTGACATCACCTATCTGCCGACGATCGACGGCTGGTGGTATCTCGCGACCGTCATCGACCTGGCGACGCGCGAGGTGATCGGTTACGCGATGGCCGAACACCATCGTGCCGAGCTGGTCACCGACGCGCTGCGGATGGCCGCCGGCCGCGGTGACCTTCAGGGTGGCTGCATCATGCACACCGATCGCGGAAGCGAGTACACGAGTGGCGAATTCCGCCGCGAACTACAGGAGTTGAACCTGAGGCAGAGCATGGGAAGAACCGGCATATGCTACGATAACGCCGCAGCCGAGAGCTTCTTCGGACTGCTGAAAGCGGAGATCGGCACCGCCGTCTGGGAGAGCCGCGAGGCGGCCCGCGCTGACATCTTCCGCTTCATCGAGGTCGAGTACAACCGCACCAGGCTCCGCAAGCACCCCGAGTTCGGGTACCTCACCCCACTCGAAACCCGAGCCAGGCTGCAGCACGACTTCACCCCCGCAGCGTAAGCAACCGCTGTCCAAGACCAGGGGGGAACTTCAGGTCAGCGAAACGGTGTCCGGTGGGCC
Source organism: Streptomyces sp. NBC_01224 (assembly GCF_036002945.1). NCBI lineage: Bacteria > Bacillati > Actinomycetota > Actinomycetes > Kitasatosporales > Streptomycetaceae > Streptomyces > Streptomyces sp. NBC_01224. The sequence continues at coordinate 9,326,345 of NZ_CP108529.1, forward strand.
AGGGCGAGCCGGTCGGGTCTTCGACCTTCTCGGGCTCAGGCTCGGGCTGGGCGGGATCGGGTGCCAGGACCCGCAGGCAGCCGCGGTGGTCGGCGACGCAGCGCTCGGCGGCCTCGCTCAAGTTGTGCCACAGGTGCCACCTGTCCGCCACCTGTACCGCCTGGGGTGCCCCGGTGGTGGCGCCTTCCGCGAAGAACGGTGCGCGATCGCGGCAAACCACCTCCACCCCTGGCCGTTTGGCGAGCCAAGCAGCAAGGCTGGATGCCTCCCGGTCGGGCAGCAGGTCCACCGGCCGTCGACTTTCGACGTCGACGAGGACGGTCCCGTAGTTGCGGCCCTTGCGGGTCGCGTACTCATCAACGCCGACCACCCTGGGGGCCGGAAGCTGCGGGTCGGGTAACGCCTGGACCAGCCGCAGCACAGTGCTGCGGCTGACGGATACGCCGAAGACGCTCGCCATGCGGGCACCGGCCCGGCCGGCGAGCGCGAGGCCGACCTCGGCCAGCACCGACCGCAGGCGCTCGGTTCGTCGGCTGTACCGACGGGTCAGCCCCGGCATCTGCTCGGCGAAGGTCCGCCGCTCGCAGGAGATGACCGGGCATGCGAACCGGCGGACACGTAAGCACAGTACAACCCGCCTTCCCGCACTCGGCACGTCAGTGGGAAACCGCAAGTAGGAACTGTGAATCCGCCGTGACCAGCTTCCGCAGTCTGGGCAGGAGGCCCCGGCTTCCGTGCTGCGGGCCTCGATGCGTACCGCCTCATCATTCATGTCGACCGCCAGCACCGCCACGTTCGCGATCGACGGGAACAGCAACTCCTCCAGCCGGGCCACCACTTCTTCCACGAGCCCGAACTGTCAGCCACTCCTCACCAGCCACTGGTCATTTTCAGGCAACTTCCCGAGGGTCCGCCGAGCGGGTCACCGTCACTCAGCGTGCTTGCTCCACGGAAAGTGAACCAGAACCCGAGTCTTGACAGCACCGGGGTTCTTGCCCGGACAGCACTCCTGTGCTCAGCCGCAGTCCGGCAGGGAGTACGGGATTTTCGTTTCTCCTCTGGGGAGAGGGGCGGTTAACCTCCGGGTCATGACGGACCTGGTTCATGATGACGGAACCTGCGGCAAGCCGGCGGCGACACGGGTGGCGGGCCCGGGGACGGGGTGGCAGGTGGAATGGGCCACCGGCGGCCTGATCGCCGGGTTCATCACGGGGGCGACCGGCCACGCCGACTGGGTGCGTTCGGCGGCGACAACCGTGGTTGACGGGCGCGCGGTCGCGATCACCGGAGCTGACGACGAAGCCGTGCTGGTGTGGGACCTGGCGACAGGTAAGCGGATCGGTGCCGCGCTGCCTGCCCGTGGCTCGGTGTGGACTGCGGCGACGGAGATGGTGGACGGCCGTACTGTTGCCCTCATTGCCGACCCGTCTGCGTTGGTGCAATCGTGGAACCTAGCCGAGGGTCGTCCCCTGGCGAGTCTCGCTGGTGGGGCGTGGGCTGCGGCGACAGGCGTGGTGAACGGTCGGCCCGTGGTCCTCATAGGCAGGCAAAACGTTCCCAGGCTGTTGATGTGGGACCCGGCCACGGGCGAGGTTGTGGGCGATCTCGTGAGCGACCCACCGGCGCGGCGCATCGGCGCCGTGGTGGCGGTGGCGACGGCAGTGGTGGACGGCCACACCAAGGCCGTCACTCTGCACGACGACAGCACCGTCGGGGCATGGAATCTGACTGAGTGTCTGTATCAGGGCCAGGTCGCACCCCCGACCGGGGGCAACTGGCAGCGGGTGTCGCTGACCGCCGCTGTCGTCGGCGGCCGCTTGGTCGCCGTCACCGGCAACTGGGACGGGCAGATTCAGGTGTGGGACGTGGCCGCGTGCACGGAAGTGACGGGGCGTGAGCCACTGACCGGCCATACTGGTCCGGTGTGGGCCCTCGCTACGACCGTGATCGACCGCCGTCCCCTCGTCGTTACCGGCGGTGATGACCGGACGGTACGGGTGTGGGACATGGCCGCCCACCGTCAGGTGGGCTCGGATCTGGTGCTCCCCTCGGAGGTGACCGCCGTGACCATGGCGTCCGACGGGCGGCTGGTGGTCGGGTTCGGGAGCGACATAGCGGTTCTGGCACCGCACAAGTCCTGAGCATTGCTCATCGTTTCTCGCCGATACCGCTGTACCGATGCTCTCCTACAGGAACGCCGTCCTATTGTCGGCTGTTGCGCGCACACTGTGTTAACCGCCCTGCTGATCACCTATGACCGGGTGGCTGACAACTACGCCCACATGGTGGTGACGACGGGAGTCGGTGACATCCGTAGGCATCCATGGCTCAAGGCGTCGATCGACGCTTTCGCAGACACCGTGAGCGGGCTCGGGCCTGTCCTCGACGTCGGCTGCGGGCCCGGAAGGGTAACTGCCTACCTTGCCGAACGCGGACTCGACGTGTCCGGAGTCGATCTCTCATCCCGCATGATCGAAAACGCGCGCCGTCTTCATCCGCAATGCCGTTTGTGCGACATCCCGTGAGTTCCCTTGAGCCCTGCTGAGTCCCTGTCCCTGCGGCCAGGGGGTTCCTCCTCCTTCGTGTGCTCTCCCGCCAGGTGACGTAACTTCGGGATTCTTGAAGCGTTCTCATCTCGTCCGACCGATTGGCGGTCCGGGTGAAGGTGAGGGGGATCGGGTTGACGGCACTGGCGGTCGTACGGGACCTCCGCGATGTGCGGGCTCCGGTCTCGGCGGAGGAGCTGGAGCAGTTCGAGACCGACGCGCTGGCCGGGTTCGTGCTCGCGCGGGCGTCGGCCGGGCTGACGGACGGCACCATCCGCGGGGACGTCGGTCACCTGGAACAGGTGCGGACGTGGTTCGGTCGGCCGCTGTGGGACATAGAGCCTGCCGACGCGGACGCGTACTTCGGGAAGGTGCTACGAAACTCGCCCAGCGGCACCCGGCTGGCCCGGTCGCAGGCGCTGACCACGTACTTCACTTTCCTGGAGTTGAGGCACAAGGTCGAACTGCACCGGATGACCGGCCGGGTTGTCGAGTGTCCGATCGACGAAATGAACCGGCCGCGCGGGGCGAAGGACGCCCAGCTGCGGATCCCGCCGCTGGAGTCGGAGGTCGGGCAGCTGTTCACCGGCTGGGCCGGCGAGCTGGCCACCTGCCGGAAGTTCGCCCCGATGGCCAGGAACTACACCGCCTCGAAGCTGATGTCCGAGGTGGGACTGAGGGTAAACGAGGCCCGCAGGCTGGACCTGGATGACATCAAGTGGAACCTCGGGCGGTTCGGTAAACTCCATGTCCGCTATGGCAAGGGCAAGCGCGGATCGGGCCCGCGCGAGCGGATGGTGCCGCTGATCAACGGTGCGGGCCGGACCCTGCGGTGGTTTATCGAGGATGTGTGGGGCCAGTTCGGCGACGACCACACCCGGCCCGGCGCCCCGCTGTTCCCCTCCGAGCGCAAGAACGCCGACGGCTCCTCGCGCCGGGTCGGCGACGACGCCCTGCGGGGCGGGCTGGCGGAGGCGACCAAGGCCCATTTGCCGAGCTGGACCGACAAGCTGACGCCGCACGTCCTGCGGCACTTCTGCGCGTCTGAGCTCTATTTGAACGGGCTCGACCTGATCTCCATCCAGGAGGTTTTGGGACATTCCTGGATTGCCACCACGATGCGGTACGTCCATGTGCAGCAGACCGGGTCGAGGACGCCTGGACGGCAGGACAAGAGCGGGCCGCGAAGCGGCTGGAAGGGCTGATCCGATGAGGTGGAACCTGCGGCTGACCGCCGCGAACAAGGGCATCTGGAAGGCGTCCGAGCTCCAACGGAGCCTGGCCGAGCACGGGTTGGTCATTTCGGCGGGAAAGATGTCCGGGCTGTGGTCCGGGCAGCCGGTCTCCCTCAAGCTGGAGGACCTGGACGTGATCTGCGTCGTCCTGTGCTGTGAGATCGGTGACCTGCTGATCCCCGAACCGCAGAAAGTCACCCGTCCCGGCCAGGACGCCGATGCCCGGCAAGCGGCCACCGGCTCCTCGGGACCGGCCCCGACGGTGGTTCCTCGCCGCCGTGATGGTCGGTCGCTTCCTCCGATGTGACCCATGGACCCGAGTTCCTGCCCGGATTGCCTGTCCTGGGGGCGTTTCTTCGAGCCGCGGTGCTCGACGTGTTCCTCGTTCGCCAGCCGCTGGAGGGTAGACGTGTGCGCCGGCTGCACGCGCCAAGTGCCCCTGCGGGAGGGGTACTGCCGTCTGTGCTGGGTCCAGGCGAGAACGGAGGCCGCCGCGACTGGCGACAAACCGGAGTCCTTCCTGTCTCACCTCCGCCACCAGCAGCTGTTCTTCTACGGACTGACGGCACTCTGGGACCGGCGCCCCAAGCCAGCGGCAGTCAAGTACGATCGCCGGGGCCTGCCCCGGCGGCCCGATCCGGCCCCTGCACCCCCTCCGTCCGCGGTCTGGTGCCAGCTCGCGCTGTTCGAGGCCCGCCGAGACCTCACGGGGCGGAGGGCCAGCGATGAGGACGCTCGCCGCGGCAATCCCTGGCTGGCCTGGGCCCGTCATAGCGCCCACCGGCTCGGCGAGGCCCGCGGCTGGCCCCGCAAGACTCGTCTGAACGTCGACCAAGCGCTGGTCATCGTCCTGACCGGCCATGCCGAGGGCGACGTAGTCCGGTACTCGGAAGTCTTCGCGGTGCTTCGGTCGCGCGGCCTGAGCGTCGAGCGGACCACGGAAGTACTCGACCACATCGGCGTATTCCTCGACGACCGGCCGTCGTCGTTCGAGCTGTGGCTGGAGTCCAAGCTCGACGGTCTCGCCACCGGGATCGCCCACGATGTCGGAGACTGGGCCCGGCTGCTGCACGATGGCGGCCCCCGTTCCCGGGCCCGCCATGCGGCGACGGTCTGGAACTACCTCAACCGGATCCGGCCCGTGCTGCTGGAATGGTCGGACCGTTACGACCACCTGCGCGAAGTCACCCGCGACGACGTACTCACCCACCTCGAAAACTTGCAGGGCTCGCCGCGGCAACACACCATCGTCGCCCTGCGGTCCTTGTTCGGCCGGGCCAAGAAGAACGGCACCATCTTCAAGAATCCGACCAGCCGCATCCGGGTCGGCCAACGGGAGGAAGGCGTCATCCAGCCCCTGGAGCCCGAGCACATCAACGGTTCCATCGCCGCCGTCACCCATCCCGCCGACCGGCTGATCCTCGCCCTCGCCGCCGTCCACGCGGCACGGCCTGCGGCGATCCGCCGCCTCCAACTCGACGACCTCGACATCGGCAACCGGCGCCTGTCCGTCGATGGCCGCACCCGTCGGCTGGACGAGCTCACCCTTCAGGTCGCCCGGGAATGGCTGGAGTTCCGGCGCCGTCGCTGGCCTGACACCGCCAACCCGCACCTACTGATCAACAAGCACACCGCACTGGGAACCGGCCCCATCGGCAAGAGCTCGGTCGCCGGGCCAGCACTGCACCGCCAGACCGCCACCCTGGAACGACTCCGCATGGACCGCCAGCTCGAAGAAGCCCTCGCTCACGGCCCCGACCCGCTCCACCTCGCTGAGGTCTTCGGCCTCAGCGAGAAGACCGCGATCCGATACGCGAACTCGGCGCGGGCGCTGCTGGAACAGGCAGCCGAGCACTCAACATCCCACTCAGGAAAAGAACTTGGCCCGGCCTGTGGAGCCTTGAAGAATGACGGCCATGCAGATTCGACAGGCATGGCCTGATGGCGCTTCAGCGGTCGCTGGCGTCTACGTGCGCTCCTGGCAGGTGGCCTTTGCCGGTCTTGTTCCGCAGCACTACCTCGATGCCATGGACCAAAGCCGTGAAGATTCCGGCTGGAAGACACGCATCGTAGCGACACAGTGGCCAACTTCGGGAGTACTGGTAGCCGAGACCGAGGTGGGGATCGTCGGGTTCGCAGGTTTCAGCCCGTCTCAGGAGACGCCCGCCGTCGCGGAAATCGGCACGCTCTACGCGATGCCGGAGGTGTGGGGCACGGGGATCGGAAAGCAGTTGATGCTGGCCACGCTGACCACCCTCGGACAGGCCGACTACACGCAGGCCACCTTGTGGGTACTGGAAGACAATGAACGCGCTCGGCGCTTCTATGAGGCCGCCGGTTGGCGCGCAGATGGCGCGGCCGTGGAAGACACCACTGGCGGAGCCGCCCTGAACAAGTTGCGATACCGCCGTCCTCTTGGCTAGCCCGCTCACCATCTTGTGCGTCCGGAAAGTCATGAAGCGGCGTGGTCGCGAGTTGGAGTCGAACTCGCGGATCCACTGCCGTGGAGCACGACGACGGACCCCCGGGTTCCCACCGAGAACCGTTCAGTTTCCCTGAACTCACGGCCTCTCAGGGGTTCACCGAGATACGCGACGAAGGGGCAATGAGTTGATCTCGGCGGGGTAGCGATAGGTCGGCTCAGCGGCAGACCTGGTCTGCGCCCACTACCTGCACACCCCCTTTGACCTGGACCGGGCAACCGTACTGCGCTCGGCCGCGCACGCACTGCGCCCGGGCGGGCGGCTGCTGGTCGTCGACCACGGCTCGGCCGCGCCGTGGTCGTGGAGGTAGTCGAGCTTGCTGGTGAACCCGCCCCGCGAGCGGCCCAGGCCCTCACCTGCCGCACCATCTCCACCAGGCGGGCGTTGAAGGCTCTGCCATGTGATTTCGTCCTGGTGTTCGGCGACTGCCGCCCCCTTTGATGTCGGGGCCGGCGGCAGGTCGGTGCGGGCCCCGGCCGCGTGCTGATGTGCACGGATGATGGTTGAGTCCACCGAGATGTCCCAGTCGATCTCACCCGCGGCATCGGCCGCGGCCTGGACCTGCTGCAGCAGACGTTCCCACGTTCCGTCGGCCGACCACAGCCGTGCCTTTCATAGACCGTCTTCCACGGCCCGAACCGTTCCGGCAGGTCACGCCACTGCACACCGGTCCGCACCCGGTGCAAGATCCCGTTGATCACCTGTCTGTGATCCCGCCACCGTCCACAACGCTGGTTACTGACCGGCAGGAACGGCCGCAGCTGTTCCCGCTCGGCATCACTCAGATCACCCCGCCACCCCGCCCCATATCCACGTCAACGACTCGGGCACCGAACATTCGCATGATCGGCAGGGCAGTTCCCAGGTACGCGCCCCGTCCGCGCGCTCAGATTTTCGGCGGCCAGCACCCGTGGTCGACCGCGGGAAGCCCGATGTACGCGCGCAAGCCTGCGTGAGTGGCCGGAAGTCCGTAAGTGGCGAGGCTCTCGCCCAGGTCCCCCTCCGTGTTCCACCACCCTTCAAAGAGGTCGGCGAGGGCATACAAAAGCTGCTGCTGGGGGCGGGGGAGGTGCGCGTACGGTGGGCGGGGGTCGGGCAGGGGGCTAGGGAACAGGTCTGGCAGAACCGCTTTCGCCTTGGACGCCCTCTGCGACGTGCTGACGGACGGCAGGCAGGCGGCGACTGCGGCGCGTGAGGTGGGGGAGGGCGGAAGGGCGAGCAGAACGTCGGCGGTGTGACCGTGGAAGTCGCCCAGGCTGTAGTCGGTCGCGGGTACAGGCGCAGGGGCCGTGGCTGCGGCAGCGAGTTCGGCAACGGCCCGGTCGAGGAACGGACCGTCGAGTTCCGCGGCGGCGCTTCGGGCGGTTTGGGCGATGGCAATGGCGGCAGCCCAGCGTACGAGGCCGTCCTCGGCGTCCAGACTGGCGGTGAGGGTCCCCGGGAGAGCCGTCGTGCCGAGGATGCCGACAGCTACAAGCGAGGTGGCCTTGGCGACGGCATCGTCCTCGTGCGCAGCAAGGCCGAGCAGGAGGGGCAGGGAGGTGCCCGCCAGTTCGGGAAACCAGGTCAGCAGGTAGGCAGTCCTGGTTCGGACTCGGGGATTCTCATCGTCCAAGAGACCGTGCAGGGCTGGAAGTTCGGCAAGTACGGCGTTGTACGAACGCATCGAAGAGTCACGGGCATCGACCGGATTGCCGGCCGCCACCCAGTCCCGGATGTCTTGTAGCCTCCGGCGTCGCTGCTCGTCCTGCTCGGCGGCCAGCGCCTCCTCGTACAGCGGGAGGAGCTTGTCGGAAGAGTTGTCGGCGGCCTCTGCGCGCCAAGCGGCGATGTCGGCCCCGTCGATGATCTCGCGCTCCTCGTCCCAGTTGACCGCGAGGCCGGTCAGGAGCTCCAACGTGTGCTCACGCGCCGGATCCGGGCCGGCGAGAGCGATCCGGGCAAGGAACGGCACCGCGTACGGAGATGCCTGACAGCGGGTGCCCTGGTGCGCGAGATGATCGAACAGGCTGCTGACGGCCTGCTGTCGTGCCTGCTCGTCATCTCCGCACAGGGCGCGCAGTTGGCCGGGCACATCGGCGGCCGTCCCGTAGGCGTGGTTCAGGTTCGCCCAGTCCACTTCGTCCAGGCCGGTCAGCAGGTTGTCGTCCGCAGTGATCACGGCCGCATGATGTCAGAGTTCTCCGACATCGGTGCCCGGCCCCAGCGGGCGGGCCGTCGGAATCGGGCACCATGACCGGGTAGAACCCGGATCCCACCTTTTCCAGCACGTACACGTGCTCGCCGCCCTCAGCCAGCGAAACCCTTGATGATCCCAGCACGGGAGGGGACGGGAATGTATCCGCCGATGTCGTCCGTGTGTGGTCCAGCGCGGTCGGGAGGATCGATCATGATCGGCCGGACAAGTCCTAAGCGCGTCAAGCGGGTCAAGGCCCGCATGGATCAGCGAACCCGCGAACGCTTTCCGGCCCTGGAATCGTTCGCGAAAGCCGCAGCCGACCGCCACCGCCTGTCCTGCTTGGGGGCCCTCCTCGCCTGCCTCCGGGCAGCACCCTCACCGTCCGCAACGCGGTGTTCATCCGCACCATGAACGCTGCCGGCGCGAGCGCCCGCGACTCTGACGGAGTTCTTCTCTACTTCGACCGGGCTGAACACCGGGCGTTCTGGGCCTGGGTTGCGGTGGAGATCCTCCGCCACACCGGCGCCCGCATCGAGGAGATGCTGGAGATCAACCACCACGCCGTGATCCAGTACCGGCTGCCGACCACCGACGAAATCGTCCCCCTGCTGCAGATCGCCCCGTCCAAAACGGACCAGGAACGTGTCCTGCTCGTCAGCCCCGAGCTGGCCGACGTCCTGTCCACGGTCATCCGCCACGTCCGCAGCCCACGCACCGGCGCCATCCCACTCCTAGCCGCCTACGACTACGAGGAACGTGTCTGGAACCCGCCGACACCCCTGCTGTTTCAGTACGACCGCGGCGGTGAGAACACCCGCATGAGCGGCGAGCACATTCGCAGAGCGCTGAGCGAAGTCCTCGCCTTCATCGGCCTCACCGACTCAACCGGCCAACCCCTGGCGGTGATCAGTAGCCGGGTGGCGTCGGGGTAGTCCTGTCGGCCCTGCTGGTTCCACCATCGGCGGATGGACTCCACCGCGAAGGCCGCGGTGTTGCGATCGGTGCCCACGTTCACCCATCCGGTGTCCTGCCCCAGGTCGTAGATTCCGTACGGGATCGCGAACGGGACGCCGGGGTCCACGAAGTCGTGGTCCGGGGCGGTGATCGGCAACCCCTTGGGCCGGTAGGTGCGACCTGGCCGAGCGAAGTCGCCGATCGGCTCCTGACCCGCTCGGCATCCGTCAAGTCACCCCGCCCCATGCTGGAACAACGACCCACCGGTCAGACAGCCACATGATCGAGCGGGCAACCTCTAACGGGACACCTCCCTCAGGGCGTGCCGCTGCCCTGCCGATTACCGCCCGTGCGATAGCTCAACATCATCATGATGAGGCCGGTCAGCAGGAGCGCGCTGCCGCCCAGCGACCCCCACTTGCGGGTGTCGGGGTCGCTGAGCACCCAGAAGCAGACCTGCTGCCAGCACAGGGCGAAGGCACCCACCAACTGGCCCCACCCGTAGAGGCGAGGGCGGCGGACCGGCCGCCGGTTCGTGGGAAGCACCCAGCCACGCGTAATCCCCGCTACGCCGGAGGCGGCGATGAGCAACGCCAGCAGAACAACAGGCATGGCGACGCAGAGCTTCATGGTCCCTCCCTGCGCACCGGACCCGCGCCGGACGCCCGCGTGATCATGACACCCGCCGCGCTGCGCGTCCACGCGCTTCCCCGCAACCCTCGTGATCGGCGGGACAGGTCCTAAAGCAGCCCCTCCGACATCGAGCCGCCGACGACCTCACCGACGGCACGGCGGGGGCTCTGGAGGCCCTCCCATTTCTGAGGTGTGTTTGGCGACAGTGTCGGCGCAGGGGGCGCCCGGCCCTACTCGATCGCCTGGAGCAGGGTGCGCAGGGCGTGGTCGAGGGTTTCGCGTTCGTCGGGGGTGAGGGCGGAGAGGAGGCGGGATTCGTTGGCGGCGTGGTCGGTGACCGCGGCGTCGACGACTGTGTGGCCGCGGGCGGTGAGTGCGACATGGAAGCTGCGGCGGTCGGTGGGATCGAGGCGGCGTTCCACCAGGCCGTCCGCCTCCAGGCGGTCCAGGCGGTTGGTCATGCCGGCGCGGGAGAGCATCAGGGTCTTCGCGAGGGCGGACGGGATCAGGGTGTACGGGGGCCCGGAGCGGCGCAGCGCGGCCAGGACGTCGAACTCGCCGCGGCGCAGGCCGTGTTGGGCGAAGACTCCTTCGAGGGCGGGGGTGAGGAGGAGCGAGAGCTGGCCCAGCCGTCCGAAGACCCCCATCGCCGACAGGTCCAGGTCCGGCCGTTCCTTGTGCCACTGGTCGAGGATCTGGTCGACCGCATCTCTGGGGCTCCTGCGCGTCTCGGCAGTCGCGCTCTGTTTGGTCACGTCTCCCTTGGTCACGCCTCCATCTTATTCGACGGCTGATAGTTAGCTGTCGTACTATTCGATGGAGAATTACTTCTGTCGATCCGTTCCCGGCTCGTGTCCGGGGCCGGATGCGGTTCTATGAATGGAGGGGCTTATGTCCCTGATCACTCCCAATGTCCAGGGTGGAATTCTGGTCCGGGATGCCGAGGCCGAGGTGCTGGGCAGGGCTGAGAGCACCGTGCGGCTGTTTGCCGACGCCAGTACCACCGGCGGGGCCCTGAGCGCCCACCGGGTGACTCTGACCGCGGGCGCCGACGGAGCCTCACCGCACCACCACGCCGGATCCGCCGAGCTCTTCTTCGTGCTCGGCGGCCGGCTTCAGGCGCTGACCGGGGACAGTGTGATCACTGCGGACGAAGGGGACTTCCTCCTCGTGCCGCCAGGACTGCCGCACGCTTTCGCCGCCGAACCCGGTGCGGACGCTGACGTTCTGATCGTCATCACCCCGGGCGTCGAGCGCTTCGACTACTTCCGGCTGCTGGACCGTGTTCGCAAGGGCACGGCTGATCCACAGGAAGTCCTGGATTCGCAAGAGCGCTTCGACAACTTCTTCGTGGAGAGTGCCGCGTGGCGGCGGGCCCGTCAGCGTTACTGATCGCTCGATCGTCTCGGTTCGAGAGGCACGTGGTTCGCCGAGCGCGACGATGTCGCCGCGCCCGGCGAGTTCTTCGCTGAGGCGCGCGTTTCATGGTGCAGGACGGCGATCACGTGGCCGCGGCGTCGAGGTGGCCCTGGAGCTGATTCCACTCGCGTTTCAGGTCCTTCACCTGGCCGCGCAGGTCGCTGAGTTCGGCGGGCCTGGGGGCCGGCGATGCGGGCTCCAGTGGCGGCCGTCCGCTGGAAGACGGCCTCTGCGAAGGCCCTCGCCGAAGCGGCGCTCAGCATGGACTCGCTGGAGCGGGCGAAGAACTTCCTGCCCTGAAGGCTGGAGGCCGCAGAGGCGGTGATCGGGCAGTTCATCGAGGCCGAGCGGAGCGGGCAGGCCGACGACCTGGCCGTGGCCGAGGTCGCGCAGCTGGCCGGCGTTGACGCGCAGATCGGAATGGAGGTCGGCGACGGCCATGCGGTGGGCTGGCTGCGCCGGAACCGGGTGCTGCTACCAGGCGTCTCGGTCCTGGCGCGGCAGGTGGCCGAGGTCCGCGCGATCGCGGAGAAGCGGCTGCACACCACGGTCGCCAGGGCCGCCCGCCGCGCGGATGCGGCTCTGCCCGGGGACCTGGTGGCCACGCTGAAGACGCCGGAAGGCAAGCGGTACTCGTACCTGGAGACGCTGCGCCGGCCGCCGACGCGGACCACGGGCACCGCGCTGAAGGCCGCGCTGTAGCGGGTCGATGACATCTTCTCGTTCCAGCTGGGGCGGGTGAAGCTGAACAAGGTGCCGCCGAACCGGCTGGCGGCGCTGCATGGTACGGGATGGGTACCAGGGCCCCGAAGCTGGAGCGGACCAGCGAGCCGAAGCGCACGGCGATGCTCACGGCGGTGATGCGCCACCTGGAGGCGAAGGCGATCGACGACGCGCTGGATTTGTTCGAGCTGCTGATGGCCTACACGCTATCTGTCGACTGGCCCACCTCAATCCGGTGAACCTATGCGGTCAGAGCGCTTTGGGGGGCGTGTGTCACCGTGAGGCTCCGTCCGGGCGGGCGGGGGAGCGGCCCCGTACGCCACCTGCCGTAGACTTATCAGGGAACCTGAGTCTTGCCAGATGTCCAGTTCAGGTGGGCCCTGCGAGATCGATCCCGCCAAGGGCGGCGGGATTGGTGTTTCCTACGGCTCCCGCCATCGTGGGCTCTCTCTCCAATGAGCGGAAGCCTCTGCCTCGCTTTATATGCGGTGGAATCCCCTCCGGAAGGACGTGGGTCAGATGAGCCACCCTGTGAGCCAGGTGCCCATCAGTGACATCACAGTGGCCGCCTCGGCTGTGCGCTGGATTTTCCCCGTCGGCATAGTAGTGGTCGTAGTCGCTGTTCTGATTGGCCTCGTCTGGTGGGACACGCGCCGTCGGTCTCGAGCACGACAGCAGGGACCACGAGCCGAGCGTGCCTCCCGAAGCCGGCCGACTTTGAGGGATGCAGATGATTTCGGGGAAGGTCTCAGCCCATATGAGCTCAACCGGCCCTCTTCGCCAAGGGACGCACGCAAGGATGACAACGGTGGGGCTTTCGGCAGTGGAGGACCCGGCGGCTGACGGCTCGGCGACATCGGCGGCACCTGACGAGATCATCGCGCGTTCAAGATCTACTTTCGATACACGCGCTAGCTAGTAGACCGTCGCAGCTAATTTTTGGGATAGAGGTGGCGCAGTTTGATGCGTGCGTCGTGGGTGGTGAACTGCCAGTCCACGTGGCGTTGTTCGGTGTTGGTGGCGTTCTGCCAGGCCGAGAGTTCAGTGTTGAGGATGTCGAGGTCGCCGATCCGGCGGTCGAGACATTGCCGGGTCAGCGCGGAGAGTTCGATCTCGGCGATGTTGAGCCATGACCCGTGTTTGGGCGTGTGGTGGATCTCGAGGCGTTGGGCCAGGGCGAAGGCCTCTTCTGGTTCGAATGCCTCGTACAGTGAGGCGATGCCGTGGGTGTTGAGGTTGTCCATCACCAGCACCACGGCCTCGGCGTCGGGGTAATCCACGCTCAGCAGCTGCTTGACCTGGCCGGCCCAGTCGATCCGGGTCCGCTGGGACAGTGCCTGAACTCGACGCCACCCGCGCAGGGGTTCGACCCACACGAAGATCGAGCACGTGCCGCAGCGGATGTACTCGCTGTCCTGGCACGCGTCGTGACCAGGGCGGGCCGGGAGCGGGTCGCGGGCATGGTCGAGGAGCTGGTAGGGCTTCTCGTCCATGCACACCACCGGACGTGCCGGGTCATAGGGCCGGGCGTAGACGGCCAGCACGTCTTCCATCCGGGCCGCGAACTCCGCGTTCGCTCGTGGTGGGATGGTCCAGCACTTCTTCAGGTGAGGACGCAGTTCCGTTTTTTTAAGACCCGCCCGATGGTGGAGTGGTCCAGATCGGGGATGTCCTCGACCAGCGCGACGTGCTTCTCCAGCAGCCGCAGTGACCACCGGGCATGGCCTTGGGGTGGCTGTGAGCACGCCATCGCAATCAGCCGGGCTTCGACCTCACCAGTCACCGGCGAGGGCACCGGTGGGAGGTCGCGCTTCTTCCGCGCGATCGTGGCGTGAACATCGCCACCGGTCTCGGCGAAACGCTTGGCGACCAGCCGCAACGTCTCACCGGAGACGCCGAGCCGGGCCGCGATCACCTCCTTGGGATCCGCCTCACCCGCCGAGGTATCCAGCGCAAGCAGTACCCGCGCACGCATGATCATCGAGGCCCCACGAACACCTGTCGTGGTCACCCGGACCAACTCCTCGCGATCCTGCGCGGTCAACCTGACCGGCCGCTTCTTCTGCGAACCCACAACAACAGTCCTATCTGGCAAAGGGGAAGGAATCTGCCAGACACCAACCTCCCAGTCAGGTGCACCATAACTAAGCGGCGACACGCTACTAGTGCCGGATCAGGCAACGTTTGCCCTGTAGTTCGCGGCGCGCTGACCGATTTCCGCGCGTAGACGGGGCAGTCCGTGCACGTCGCGTCACGCGTCTCGTCGTGTGCGAATGAGTGTGTCGAGTCGCTGCCATGCCGGGGAAGAGGCGTTGACCGTGCTCTGAATGAGGGCGGGAATCTCGGAGGCTGCATTCAGCGCGGGTGGTTCGTCGGGTCCGTAGCGTTCCCGGGTCGCCTCGGCGATTCGGCGGGCGAGGTCGTCGATGCGGGGATCGTCGGCGGCGCGGTCGTGCGCGTGGTCGTAGTCGAGGAAGAGCTGTCGTAGCGCCGGGTCGGCCAGGGTCTCGGCCTGGTCGTGGAACAGGGTGATCGCGCGGTCTGGGTGGGTGGCGAACACGAGGATCCACAGGTCGCGTTGCAGGTCCACCCAACGAGGGGTGAATCCCCAGCGGGCCAGGTGCTCCAGATGGGCACCGACCTCGGTGGGCAGCGGTGCCAGATGCCCGGCGGCGAGCTGGCGCAGGCGCCCCTGCGTTGCCCGCAGACTACGAATGCGGTCGGCGAGCTCGTCGTCGATCTCGCGCAGCGCCTGCTGGAACTCGTCGTTGGTTGCTGATTTGAGGGCCCGGATACGGGCCAGGGGGACGCCTGCTTCGACGAGGTCATTCTCGTCCGGGACTGGGACCGCTCGTGGGTGGTTCAGGCAGCCAGTCGCGGGTCGGGTCGTACTCCAGCCATCGGCTTCGCCCTGCTTCCTCAGCGCAGGCGGCGGCGAGGCCGTTCAGCCCCGGGTGTCCGTTTCCGGAGCGCCACAGCAGCGACCAGGCGTACAGCGGCGCGGGATCGACCAGGGGGACGGAGCGCAACCCGGGGACCTCCGGCAGTGGCACATCGGCAGGCACCAGCGAGAAGCGTCGCGGCTCTTCCGCCACCTCGGCGAGGAAGTGGGCGAGCCCCAGGTTGACGCTCGTGGCCCTGTTCGGGATGCCGAATCGGTCGGCGAACCGGTGGAGGAAGTCGAGCCGGTCCAGCGAACCGGGTGCGCACAGCACGCTGTCGCGCAATTGGTCCGGCCGCAGAGCCGGTTCGGCTGCGAGCGGATGATCCGCGCTCAGTACAGCGTCCACCGGTTCGAGGCGGACGAGGCGATGTGCCAGCCCGGCGGGCAGCGGGGGGTGGACCCGACCGAAAGCCGCGTCGATATCGCCGTGCAGCAGTGCCGTCGTCACCGACAGCAGATCACGCCCATGCCCCAACGCCAGCTCCCCGACCCGGCCGGCAACCTGGGCCAGCGTCCGCATCGGCGCGTAGAGGTGCCCCCAGACGTCTACGCGCAGCGGACGATCCTTCCCGCACACCGCCGAGACTGCGGCGTCGGCGGCGGCCACGTCTGCCGGGCCGGCGGGAGAAAACGCTGTCCGGCCTCGGTGAGGCGTACCCCGTTGCCGCCGCGCTGGAACAGCTCGGTGCCGAGCAGGGATTCCAGCCGCGCGATCCTCTTGGAGAGCGCCTGCTGGGAGATCGCGAGCGTCCCGGCCGCCCGACCGAAGTGCAGTTCCTCGGCGGTGCGCACAAAGGCACGTACCTGCGCCACGTCGAGATCCATGGCTCCCACCATAGGTGACAACCGAAAGTTGTCGGCTTTGCTTGTTCGTTGTTGGATCGCGGGGCGGCCGCGGGGATTGCATCCTCTCCATGCAAAGACTCATTCCCACGGGAGAAGCGGCGCGCCCGGTCGCCTTCGCCGAGGTTCGCCAGCCCGTGCCGGATCCCGGTCAGGCACTGATCAAAGTCAAGGCGTTCGCCCCGAACCGGGGCGAGACATTCCTTCTCGAACATCCCCGGCCGGAGCTGCTGCCCGGCAAGGACATCGCAGGGCCCGTCGCACAGGCGGCAGCCGACGGCTCCGGCCCCGGCATCGGCGCCCGCGTGGTCGGGCACCCGGCGCAGGGCGGCTGGGCCGAGTACGCCGCTGTGCCCACGCACTCGCTCGTGGCGCTCCCGGACAGCATCGACAGCGCACGGGCGGCGGCTCTGCCCCTGGCCGGGATCACTGCCCTGTGGCTGCTGCGTACGGCCGGTTCCCTGGCCGGCCGACGGGTGCTGCTGACCGGCGCGTCAGGTGGCGTCGGCCACTACGTCACCGAGCTTGCCGTTGGGGCCGGAGCTGAGCTGACCGCAGTGACGGCCACGCCGGTGCGCGGCGAGGGGTTCACCGGCTGGCTGCGTGGCCCTTCCGACGCGCCGGGGACCGTGGTCGTCGTCCCCGGCCTGGACTCGGCCAAGGAGGAGTTCCTCGATCTGGTGTCCGCGCTGCTGGCCAAGGGGCTGGCGGTGTTCGCGATGGACGGTCCCGGACAGGGCGTGCTCGCGGCCACCACGACCTTTGTGCCGGACTACGAGCGGGTTGTGGGCCGGGTCATCGACGCCCTCGGCGCCGCACGCATCGGGCTCGTCGGCCTGAGTCTGGGCGGCTATTTCGCGGCCCGGGCCGCGGCGCTCGAGCCGCGCGTGGCGGCCGTCTCCACCGTCAGCGGCCCCTTCCGCCTCGATTGGGAGGAACTACCCCCGCCGGTACGGGACATCATGGCCCGACGCGCCGGAGGAGCTGACGCCGCCCGTGAGTTCGCACGCCACGTGGACCTTGCCGCACTGGCACCCCGCATTGCGGCCCCGCTGCTGGCCGTGGACGGTGACCAGGACGTCATCCCCGGCGTGACGAACGGCGAGCCCCTGGCCCGCATGGTGCCGCACGGCACCTACCTGTCCGTCCCACACGGCGACCACCTCCTTGGTAACGCGCGGCCCGACTGGCTGCCCCACCTCAGCGACCACATCACGCACACCCTGACGGGAACTCCAGCATGAACCTGGCCTGCTCCCGTTCTCAGGGGCAGGTTCTCGGCGTCTGACCCGGATCCTTCCCCAGGCGCCAGCCAAGCGGCCAAAGTACCGTTTCCACCCGTGCGGCCGCTCGGATCGTACGGCTGCGCAGGGTGGCCAGGCGTAGGCGGGCTTGCCGGCTTCGCGCGACCTGGGCGTGATTGACCTGGTGGCGGGCGGTGGCGTCGTATCCGGACTACCGGCTGGCGGCTTGAGCCAGGCTGGTGGTGTGTTGTCCTGGCTGGATGGTGTGGACGCTGAGGACGGGGTCCAGTTCGGGGACGAGGGTCTTGGCGGCGATTGCCACGAGATGGGCCGGTGCGGAACCTTCTGTCGCAGCACGTGCATAGCGAAGATCCGCCCGCGAGTTGCTGTTGTCTGGCGTAGCTCGTCGTGCAGGTTGTCGACTGCCGTTCGCGTCGCCATCCTCCGGATGCGGGTCCGGTAGTCCGATTCCCACGCGCCTGTGACCGCTGACACCACCCCGATCGAGTGCAGCCCGCCATCAACGCGATCGACGATATGTGCGACATCCCGTGAGTTCTCCTGAGCCCCGTTGAGACGCCGCCCCCGTGGCCAGAGGCTTCTCTCTCTTTGGAGTGCTCTGCACGCCTGTGACGCAACTTCGGGATTCCTGAAGCGCTCTCATCTCTTCTGACCGATCTGCGGTCCGAGTGAATGTGAGGAGGCGCGGCTTGTGGGCGCTGACAGTGGTGCAGGACCTGCGCGAGTACAGGGAGCCGGTCTCGGCGGAGGAGCTGGAGCAGTTCGAGACCGACGTGCTGGCCGGGTTCGTCTGGCCAGGGCCTCGGCCGGGCTACGGACGGCACGATCCACGGTGGCGTCGGGTATGGGAACCGGTTCGAATGCCAGCGGTCTTGAGTTATGGTGCCGCTCCGGACCTGGAGTCAGCCGCCGTGTACAGGCCTGCGAGGGCAGCGGTCAGACCTGTTCGAAATGGAACGCCTTGATGAAGCAGTCGCGGGGCTGAGCGACTGCGAAGAGGATGCACTCCACGAGCGACTGCGCCCATGAAGGCATCCCTGGCCTCGCGCGGTGTGGTCTCCCACTCCTCGGAGAGCGGATCAGCGTTGTCAAAGTCTGGCGGGTAGAGCGAAATCACCCGGACCCCTCGGGGTCGCAGGCGCTTGGAGGGGGCGTTCTTAGCCGCGTAGAAGGCGTCGTTAGCGTCCGCGCGGTGATGGCCAGCCGTCCCGCGGGCGGAGACCATGGTCACTACATCCGGCTTGTTCGATTTGAGTAGCGGCGAATCTCATCGCGGACACTCAGCGGCAGCGAGACTGCGTGTGGAGAAGAAGACCTCGCGTCAAGATCCGCGAGCCGGATGGCCAGGGTTCGCCCGAAGTCGCGGCCGACGGCGGTGATGACGACGCGGTGGCTGTCGAATCTCATGTTGACGTTCCTCGTTCATGGATCCGATGTTTCGGTGAAGTGCGGCGGCTGACGAGCGGGACGGCTTGAGTGGTGAGATGGGTGATGTGGGGCGGTACGGGGACGTGCTCCGAGAGCGCCGGGTCCGGTTCCGGTTCTCCCCATTCCGTACGCATGGGGAGAACGCCCGCCCATAGGCCCAGTTCGGCGTCGGGTCCGTCGCCGTCGTCCGGCGGGCCGGTGCGCACCTTGACGGAGGCCTCGTCGAGAGGGAGTGCCAGCAGTGAGGTCGCCGCGAGTTCCTTGCGGTTGGGGAGGCGTGCGTAGCCCCACTGGCCCGCGGAGGCGTGCTCGGTGAGGCAGCGCAAGCCGTAGAGCTTCTCCTCGGGGTCGGTCACGGCTCGCGGTATGCCGTAGATCATCGCGCTGCGGTAGTTGACCCCGTGCTCGAACACCGAGCGCGCCAGCACGAGGCCGTCGACGTGCGTGACGGTCAGGCACACCGGCGCGTTCGGCGCGGCGAGCAGGCTCCGGCTTGCCACCGAGCCATGAAAATAGACAGTGCTCTCATCCGCTCCGTACACGGTCGGGACCACCATCGGGGCGCCGTCGACGACCACGCCGAGATGGCACAGGAACCCCGTGTCCAGGATGGCGTCGAGATCCGCCCGGCTCCGGCTGCCCTGCTCCCGCAGGCGTCGATGGCGGGTGCGCTCCGTGACGGGCAGGAGGGTGCCTAGTGTCTCCTCAGTCATGTTGGTAGACGCTATCGATGTTGGCGATTTCAAGCCACTGATCTGACGATATTCGTTGAGAGTGACGTGTTTAACAACGAATACTGTTGCCCGGGTTAGGCCTGGCGTCGAACCCCTGGCCGCGGCCAGGGGTTGAGGAACGCGCGAAGCCTTCGCGCGGGCCCGTACTCCCGTTCGCAGGACGCCACCGGCTGCTCGCTGTTCACCTGGGCCAAGCGGGCAGGTCTCATCTTCCGCAACCCGACACACGGCCAGCCGGAATCAAGGTCGGCCAGTACGAGTACGGCGTGCTGCAGCCACTTCTTCCCGACCAACTCGACCGGACCCGCGCAGGGCCGGCCCATGGGTTGACCGCGAACCCACGGGTCTATCCCTCGGAATCGGAGCAATGCCCCCTCGGGTTCATGCTGAAGAGCCTTCAGTTTCCGCAAACTCACGGGTCTCCAGGCCCCGGAGTCCTAGCCCAGACACCAGCCGCAAAGTAGCGATCAGGACTTCGTGGCCGCGGTCTTCTTGGGCTGTCGGGGCACGGTCTTGGTCTTGTCGAGGTGCCCGTACGCCGTCGACCTTGGCACGCCGAACATGTCGGCGATCTGCTGGACGGTCTTCTCCCGCTCGTCGTAGAGCCGTTGGGCGAGCGTGGCCTGGTCCGCGGTGAGCTTCGGCCGGCGCCCGCCGACCCTGCCGCGGGCGCGCGCGGAGGCGAGCCCGTCGTTGGTGTGGGCCACGATCAGCTCGCGCTGGAGCTCGGCGAGCACGATCAGCATCCCGAACATGGCCCGCCCCTCCATGGTGGAGGTGTCGATGCTCTGCTCGATCACGTGCAGCCCGATGCCGCGCTCGCCCAGGTCCGCGCCGAGGGTCGCCGGGTGCAGCACCGAGCGAGAGAGCCGGTCGAGCCGGGTGACCTTCAGCGTGTCGCCCTCGCGCAGCAGCTGGAGCACGAGATCGAGCTTCGGCCTGGACGCCTTCGCGCCGCTCGCGGTGTCGACGTGGATGTAGTCGCGGTCGACGCCGGTCCGCAGCAGGGCGTCGATCTGATGATTGGGGTTCTAGTCGGCGGTCGAGCCCCGTGCGTAGCCGATGAGCATGTGTCGGAATCTATCGGCCGCACCGTTCAGACCCGCGTTAAGCCTCCGTTGCCCCCGGAGGGTGGCTGATGGGGCGTCAGGCGCACTGTCACGGGAAGCGAGTGCGCCCCGCGTGACATGCCCGTGAACGTCCGGGCGTGTCCGGATCGATCAGGAATCGAGAAGCGCGGTTCACGGAGTCGCCTCTAGCCTGCTCACCATGGACATCACTATTCACACGACTTCTCTTCCGCACGACGACCCGGACGCATCGCTCGCCTTCTACCGCGACGTCCTCGGCTTCGAGGTCCGCAGCGATGTCGGGCAGGGCAGGATGCGCTGGATCACGGTCGGCCCGGCCGGTCAGCCGGGCACGTCGATCCTTCTGGCGCCGCCGGCCGCCGATCCCGGCATCACCGAGGACGAGCGCCGCACGATCACCGAGATGATGGCCAAGGGCACCTACGGCTGGATCCTGCTGGCCACCCCGGACCTCGACGCCACGTTCGAGAAGGTGCAGGCCGGTGATACTGAGGTCGTCCAGGAGCCGACCGAGCAGCCGTACGGCGTCCGCGACTGCGCGTTCCGCGACCCTGCGGGCAACCTGGTCCGCATCCAGGAGCTGCGCTGAGCTGTGCGGGTATCGATGCGGCCGTGCGGGCCGACATCGCGACCACCCATAAGGAACGCGGCGGCGCACCAGAGCGGAAGTGCCTGCCCTGCCGGTCGCCCGCCAGAGCCGCGTCCGGGTCCTCGTTGAACCGGTCATGAGCCCGGACTCCGTCCCGCTGCTGTCCGACAGTTGCTCGACCGGCTGGTCGAGTCCGGCGGGCCGGTCCGCACCCCAGACGCTCGAAGACGTCGATGGAAATGGAAGATGAAAGACAAAGGGGAGGGTTCTCATGTGTAAGCCTGAATGGCGGCGTGCTCGCGTCCAGGCGCAGCGCCTGGCTGATCTCGCGCGGCTGCGCCGCGTCCGCGACCGGATCGACAGGGAATACGCGCAGCCGCTGAACGTGGAGGCGCTCGCCCGTGATGTGAACATGTCCGCCGGGCATCTCAGCCGGCAGTTCCGGGCCGCCTACGGTGAGTCGCCGTACGCGTACCTGATGACGCGTCGCATCGAGCGGGCGACGGCGCTGCTGCGGCGGGGCGACCTCAGCGTCACCGAGGTCTGCTTCGCGGTCGGCTGCGCGTCGCTGGGCACGTTCACCACCCGCTTCACCGAGCTGGTCGGCATGCCGCCCGGGGCCTTCCGGCGCCAGACGGCGGATGCGGCGGCCGACCATGCCGATGCTGCGGGTACGGCCCGCGATGCGGGGTCGGCGATCAAGGTGGAGGGGATGCCGGCGTGCGTGGCGAAGCAAGTCTCCAGACCGGTCAGGAATCGAGAAGCCCCGGCCGCCGCGCAGCCCCTAGCGTGATGGTCATGGCAACCACCACTTCCACCGCAGCCAACACGTCCCTCGCGTCCGTCACCCTTGAGGTGGCCGACCGCGAGGCCGCCCGCCGCTTCTACAGCGCCTTCGGCGTCGACACGTACATACGCCTGCGGGCGTCCGAGGCGCACTCCACCGGATTCCGCGGCTTCACCCTGGCGCTCACGGTATCCGGGCCGGCCACCGTCGACAGCTTCCTCGGCGCCGCCGTGGACGCCGGCGCCACAGTGCTGAAGCCCGCCGCGAAGTCGCTGTGGGGCTACGGCGGCGTCGTCCAGGCCCCGGACGGGACGATCTGGAAGATCGCGACCTCGGCGAAGAAGGACACCGGCCCCGCCACCCGCGAGATCGACGAGATCGTCCTGCTGCTCGGCGTCGAGGACGTGAAGGCCACCAAGCAGTTCTACGTCGGCCGGGGCCTGACCGTGGCCAAGAGTTTCGGTGGCAAGTACACCGAGTTTGCCCCCGGTCAGTCCAGCCCCGTCAAGCTGGCGCTGTACAAGCGCCGTGCCCTTGCCAAGGACCTCGGCGTCCCCGCCGACGGCACTGGCTCGCACCGCATCGTCCTCGGCAGCACCGTCGACACCTTCACCGACCCGGACGGGTTCGCCTGGGAGGCTGCCGCGTCACTCGCCCCGACGCCGTCCTGACTCCCGCCCCGCCTCACCGTATACGAGAGGAAACCTGCCATGCCGTCCACGAAGTCGCCCGCCGAGGACTCCGGCACGACCACCGAGAAGTACAACGGATTCACCGCCGAGGAGCGGGCCGCGATGAAGGAGCACGCACGCGAGAAGAAGGCGGCGGCGCGGCGCGGTTCGTCCCGGGCGGAGAAGGAGGCGGCGGCGGAGCGGGACGTGCTCGCGAAGATCGCCGAGATGCCGGAGGCGGACCGCGTCCTCGCCGAGCGGATCCACGAGATCATCAAGACCGCGGCTCCGGACCTCGCGCCCAAGCTCTGGTACGGAATGCCCGCGTACGCCAGAGACGGCAAGGTCGTCTGCCACTTCCAGAGCGCGGAGAAGTTCAAGTCGAGGTATGCCACGCTCGGCTTCAGCGACCAGGCGGCACTCGACGACGGCGCCATGTGGTCGACCGCCTACGCCGTGAGGGAGCTGACCGCGGCCGACGAAGAGCGCATCAGCGTGCTTGTCAAGAAGGCGGTGGGCTGAGGCCGGCCGGGGCAGAACCAGCGGCGAAAGCGACCGAGCCGTGGAAGATGTCCACACGCTTGGCACAACGCGTCGCCACGGCCCGGCTGGTTCCGCAGGAAGGCGAGCCGGAACGCGTCAGTTCTGCCCTCCACCGACGCGCTCAGCCCGGCAATGCTGAGGCGGACTCGGGGGAGCGTGGCCGGGGCACACTGACCGAAAGCCCCAGGTCGAGCCGCTTGTCCATGTCGAGCCGGAACGTTACGTACGGGTTGATGTTCGACCAGAACAGCGCGGTCAGCCCACGCCGGTCCTCGTCGCTCAGCTTCTTCGCCCAGGCCGGTTCGGCGAGCACCTGCTGTAGCAGCAGGGTGTTGATGCGCACGAGACTGCTCTGGAGCAGGTGCAGGGCGAGCATCGAGGTCTCGGCGTGCTGCTGTCCGGGCCGGTCAGGGCGCCATCCTTGCCGTAGTGCAGCACGGTGTTGGCGCTGTTCCAGTTCTCCACGATCTGGAGGCCGCCATGGATCTCGCGGCGCAGGCCGGGGCTGGCGAGGTAGTCGCACGCGAAGATCGTGCGCACCGCGCGGCCCAGCTCTTCGAGGGCCCGGTAGGTGGGGTGTTTGGGGCCGCCGCGGGTGAAGCGCCGCAGTACCTGTTCCGCCTCGGCTGTGCCCAGGCGCAGGGCGGTGGCGTACCTGACCATCTGGTCGTACTGCTGGGCGATCAGGTCCCAGCGGATCGACCTGGTCAGCGAGCCGCCGAGCGGCGGCCAGCCGGGCGGGTCGTCGTCGGGCCGGTACAGGCGGATGCTGCCGATGTTCTTCAGCCTCGGCAGTAGGCGGAATTTGAGCAGCTCGGTGAAGACGAACCCGACCACGCTCGCGCCGTGTGTGTCGACGTAGTTCGACTCGATCTCGGCGTCCGTGCAGTGCCGCAGCAGGCCCTCGATCGTCGCCGCAACCTCGGACGACGAAAAGGACTTGAGCTGGGAGTAGATGCAGACGTTCTTCCGCTCGACGTGCCAGTAGATCATCACGCCGTTGCCGCCGTAGCGGGTGTGGTACTCGGTCATGAAGTTCGAGGACCAGGACCCGAAATTCTTCGAGTCCGAGGCGCACGCTGTGCCCTGTCCCGGGGTCCGAGTAGGAACGGAACAGAAACCCGGCGTAGCTGTCAGAATTTTTGACGGGCCGTGAGCAGCGCTGCCAGGGTGGCCGGGTGAGCGACGCCCCGACGATCGGTTTCCTGAAGGCGGACGTGGCGCGGTTCTGCGCCGGTCTGGATGAACTGGCCCCGGCGATCCGGCTACGGCTGCTCGTGCAGTTGCGGGCCGTGCTGGCCGAGGTGACGGATGCGGCTCTGGATGCGGGCATGGCTGCGGCGAAGGCGGAGGGCTGGGGGCTGCGGCAGATCGGCGGCCAGGTGGGCCTGTCGCACGAGAAGGTCCGCTACCGGCTCGCCCAGAGCGCGGGCAGGGACGAGCCGGCCGGGGAGCCGTCCTAGATCGTGGTGGTTTTCTCGGGCTTGGCGGCGGAACGGAGCTGTCCGCCCTGGACCTCGGCAGGCAGGGCAAAGCGTGTAGCAGTCGTGGATCTCCTTATCTGGACACCTTCGAGTGACGCTGAACCGACGCCGTGGCGGTAGAGGTACAGGTCTCGTTGGGCCATCCGAGGGCGGGCTCGGGGAGGTCGGCGTGCGGGTGGTCAAGGAACGCGATGGCAGTGTTGTAAGGCGAGTGCGGTTGGTCGATGGTGATGGTCAACCGGTCGCCGCGGCCTGCCGGTTCCTGGATCACCTGGTCGACCGGGGCTTCTCGCCGCACACGATCTGCGCGTACGCGTACGACCTGCGGCGGCTGTTCACCTTCGTTGCCGCTGAGGGCATGGACTGGCGTGAGTTCCGGGGCCCGGATGCCTTGCGGCTGCTGGCATTCCTGCGGCAAGCACCGTCGCGCCGCCCCGCCCAGCGGCTCGGCCTGACAGCCGTGGTCGGCGGCCCGGAGACACCGGGGAGCCTGCTCGCACCGGCGACGGTGAACCAGATCCTGGCCGCCGTCTCCAGCTTCTACGACTGGGCGGTGGTCGCCGAGGAGTACGACGGCGACTCCCCGATGCAAAAGCGCCTTGACCCGGCACTTGCCCGGGTGCCGGACCGGCATCAGCCGTTCATGGGCCGCGCAAGCCGTCAGCAGCCGACGCGCCGCACGGTGACGGTCAAGCAGCCGCGGCGACTGCCGCGCCCGGTGGACGAGGTGGTGCTGGAGAAGTTCATCGGCAGCCTGAAGCGGCTGCGGGCTCGCACGGCCACGGCTTCCCTCAACGCCGACGCCCGGGGCCCGCCCGAGGGAACCGCCACCCCGCGCCCCGACGTCCTCGCCACGTACCAGGCCGACGCTGCGGCCGGGCGGTGACAGGCCCGGACCGCCGCGCCAACGGTCGTGCGGCCACCACCAGTTACCGCCGCATACAGCCGGGCCTTCCAGACGATTCATGGTTCGGTCAGCCGGTTCGGCGGGAGCGGGCCAGCCAACCGAGGGTGACGGCGATCAGGCCGACCAGCATGGCGACGTAGGCGCCGCCCAGCCCGTTGCCGGTGCCGAGACCGCCGTCGGCGGTGGCCGCGACCGACCCGCCGACGACCACGGCTATCAGACCCGCCACGAGAGCCGTGACGGCCCCGTTCCGCCGGGCCCAGGTGCCGATGTGACCCTGACCGGTGGGGCGGGCCAGGGCCAGGCTGCCGTTGACCGCGCCGAGGAGACCGACCAGTGCGGCCAAGGAGGATCCGATGCGGCCGGCGCTCAGGGTGTAGACGCTTGCGGCGACCGGCTGGACAGAGGGGTCCGCGGCCGCCGGTTCGGCGAGCACGAGACCGCTGATCAGAGCGGCTCCGGCCACGGCAAGCACAGTGCGGACTGACATGAGGTGCTCCTTATCCTCACGGGAACTGGATCACCCGAGCATGTCCGCCTGACCCGCCTCCGGTCGTCCGGCGGACGCAGACACTTCGCGCTGCCGCGGACGCCGCAGGCGCCGCGCACGTACTGCTTACGTGGTATCCGATCACTCGTCCGTGAGCGGGACTCGCCCGAGGCCGCACCCGGCTAGGGTGCGCGCATGAGCACAGGATGGTCCGGTGTCCCGGCCGGTGTGAGGGACTGGGCGATCGCCGTCGGCGTGGCGGCGACGCTGCTGGTCACCGGCCTGTCCGAGCGGTACTCCGGCACGGGCCTCGCACTGCTCGGCTGCACGCTGCTGGCGGCCGGCGGCCTGGCGCTCGTCTGGCGCCGCCGGACTCCCGTTCCCGTCCTGGCCGCCACCGGGCTGTGCGCGGTGGGGTACCAGGCGGCCGGTTTCGACGTGCCCGCCGTCGCGTTCCTGTTCGCGGTGTACGCGGCCGTACGGGAGGGACACCGCAGCGTCACCGTGGTGGCGAGCGTGGCCGTGCTGGCCACGCTCCCCCTGGCGGCCCTGGCCTCGGGCCTGCACGACACGGGCGAGGCGTTCGCGCAGGCGCGCAGTGCCCTGGAGATCGCCTGGCTGATCGCTGCAGGCGCCGCGGGTGAGGCGCTGCGGCAGGCCGAGCGGCGGGCGGACGAGGCCGAGCGAACCCGGGAGGAGACCGCGCGGCGCCGCGCCGACGAGGAGCGGCTGCACATCGCGCGGGAGTTGCACGATTCGCTCACCCACCAGATCTCTGTCATCAAGGTGCAGTCCGAAGTCGCCGTCCACCTGGCTCGCAAGCGCGGTGAACAGGTACCGGATGCCCTGCTGGCGATCCGGGAGGCCGGTCGTGAGGCAACCCGGGAACTGCGGGCGACCTTGGAGGCGCTGCGCGACGACGAGACGACCCTGCCGCACGGGCTCGACCACGTCCCAGAACTGGTGGAACGGTTCCGCATGACCGGCCTGGACGCACGTTTGACGATCGAAGGACAGCGACACGACGTGCCGGCCGCGGTGGGCCGGACCGTCTACCGGATCGTTCAGGAGTCGCTCACCAACATCGCCCGTCACGCGGACGCCGCCACGGCGTCGGTCCGGATCGACTGCCGCCCGGACGTCCTCGCGATACGCATCGATGACGACGGCAAGACCGCGCCGGACACCGCCCCGACGCCCGGCATCGGGCTGCTCGGCATGCGCGAACGAGTCACCGCCCTCGGCGGTCGGCTGCGCGCGGAACCGCGCGGCGAGGGCGGCTTCACCGTCCAGGCCGAACTCCCCGTGGAGCAGACGTCGTGATCCGTGTCCTGCTGGTCGACGACCAGCCGCTCATTCGCAGCGGATTCCGTGCGCTCCTCGACCTCGAAGACGACATCGAGGTGGTCGCCGAGGCCGCCGACGGGAAGGAGGGCCTGGCTCTGGCCAGGGAATACCTGCCCGACGTCGCTCTCATCGAC
This sequence comes from Streptomyces sp. NBC_01224, assembly GCF_036002945.1. NCBI lineage: Bacteria > Bacillati > Actinomycetota > Actinomycetes > Kitasatosporales > Streptomycetaceae > Streptomyces > Streptomyces sp. NBC_01224. The sequence continues at coordinate 9,353,774 of NZ_CP108529.1, forward strand.
ATCCAGATGCCGGTCATCGACGGCATCGAAGCGACCCGGCGCATCGCCGCGGACCCGACCCTGGCCCGGGTGCACGTCGTCATCCTGACCAACTACGGCTTGGACGAATACGTCTTCAACGCGCTGCGCGCCGGCGCGGCCGGATTCCTCGTCAAGGACATCGTGCCGGAAGACTTCCTGCACGCCGTACGCGTCGCCGCGCGCGGCGACGCCCTGCTCGCACCCTCGATTACCCGCAAGCTCATCAACAGGTACGTCACCCAGCCGCTCAACACCGGCACCGACACGGCGCTGGAAGGGCTGACCAACCGCGAACGCGAGGCAGTCGCCCTGGTCGCGCAGGGCCTGTCCAACAACCAGATCGCCGACCGCATGGTGATCAGCCCGATGACCGCGAAAACCCACATCAACCGGGCCATGACCAAGCTCCACGCCCGTGACCGCGCTCAGCTTGTAGTCCTCGCCTACGAATCCGGCCTGGTAACCCCACGCAACTCCTGACATCCACGGTCCGGGCCCAGGCCTGCCCGCCGGTGGTCCTCCTACTGAAGGGTCTGTAAAACGAACGGCCCTGTCTCGCATTCGGTGGTGACGGAGCGTGTCGCTAGCCGAGGAGGATGCGGTGGCGAAGAAGGGTGAAGCCTGCGCGTCCGTGCATCTGGCGTGCGATCGGCTTGGTCTTGGTGTTGACGCCCTCGGTCGGGCCGTTGCTGTATGGGAGTGTGAGCGCGGCGATCACAGCGTCGAGGTCTCGCTCCAGGCCCCGGGTGAAGGCGTGCAGATGGGGCAGATCGGCTGCGCGGTCCTGGTGATCCAGAGCTCGAGCGCGTCGGCACTTCCTGGGTGAGGCTTCAGAAGCTGGGCGAAGGTCCGGATGCGGGTGGCCAGTTGGGTCATCTCGGGGCAGGCGGCGGTGAGCCGGGCCAGAAGGTCGTGATGTTCGGCCTTGAGGTTGTCGGGCTTGCTGAGCAGCATCCGGGCGAGTCTGCGTGCGGAGATGTGGCTGTGGTCGGCGTCCGCGCGGCCTTGGTTGATGTGTTTGTGCACGGGCGCTCATCACGTTGTGGACCCTCGCCGGGCGGGCAGAGCACTCTGAGGTGCGCAGCAATCACTCTGGCTGAGGAGGCTCAGCCCCGCGTCGCGCCGGTGAAACGACCAAGGCCACCCCTGTACGCCAGGAAGGGCAGAGGGTGGCCGCACCCGACAGGTGCGCCACCCTCGTGGGCGCCGCGCTGGAAGACGCGAGAGCCCCGTCCCTGTTCCGTGGTGCAGCCACAACGCCAGGGGAGCTCCGGACCGCAGGGACCGGAAGCAGCGTCGGTAGGAGAGTGTCACTGTGCATCGCGCGTCGCAACGGGCCATGGCCAAAAATGAATGAAAGTTCCGCGCCTTCCTGCGCTGAGCTGTGCCTCTTTCCAGGAGTGAACTTCGCTCGACCACCCGTTCGCCTTCCTCAAGGGCCCACTGTCCGCACGGTTTTGAATCAAATAGGTGGCCACCGGCCTTACAGATTGTGAATGGGAAGGCGCTGGTGAGAAGATCCCACCGGTCTGACGCTCAGGGACCTGGAAGCCCCTGTTGGACAGCAAGGTGCAGCCGGTCAGTCGCGTCCGGAATCGGACGCGGCTGATGCTCAGCAGAGGAGCAAAGCATGCGTTCGCTCATTCCTCCGAATCCGCCCCGCCCTGGTCCTGAAAGGCCCCTGAGCGGCGGTGAAGTGATCATTATTGTCATTGTCGCGGTCGTTGCCGCAGCTCTCACCGTCGCAGACCTGCCGATGCTCGGTGTTCTTGAGCTTCTTGGCGGCGCCGTGTCCATCGGCACAAGCGCGGTGACGCAGTTGCGTACATCGCGGTCGGCGCCGGTCGAGGGGATCTAGCGGTCCACATGGGACGGCGTGAGAACGCCGTTGCCGCAGCAACCCGACAGTCTGAGGCCCTGGCGTTGTGGTTGCGCGCGCAGCGCGACCGCCAGGGCCTCAACTACGCGGCAATGGCACGGGTCATCGAATACGAGTTCACAGCCTCGATGCTTTCCCGGGCCGCCAGCGGACGCACAGTTCCGTCGCGCAAGGCTGTGGAGGCCTACGCTCGAGCGTGCAATGCCGATCTTGGAGAGGCGCGCCGTTTATGGAAGGCGGCTCGTTCAGCAGAGCAAAGCCGTCGTGGGCGCGAGCTGACTCCAGACGGATTCCAGGATCTGGCGGCGAAACTGGGAAGAGCCTTGGCTCACCCCGAGGTCATCGAGGACTACGGGCAGCTTCGACGAGCCATGGTCCAGTTGCGCGCCAGAGAAGGGCAACCATCCCTGGGTGAACTGCAAGAACGAGCAGGCAAGATGCCGGACGGTGTTCATCACCGTCTGCCCAAGAGCAGCTTAAGCGCGATCCTGCGGGGAGAATCCGTCCCTCTCCGCAGACACGTCACGGCCTTCGCTGAGGCAATGGGTGCTTCTCGTCGCAAGGTCGCCGAGTGGGAGCGCGCGTGGGACCGCGTGTCCGGCCGGGATGAGCCGCAGGCCGTCATGCCGGCTCGGCCCGCCCTTGTCGACCCCCAGCCGGCGCATGGCCCGCCGACCGTCACCACCACGCCGGCGCCGCCTCTCATCAGGATCTCCCTGAGGGAGGTACGCAAATCTGATGACAGTGACACGAAGGTGCTCGTCGGGCCGACCATCGCGCCACCGGGCGTGGATTTGAGGGCCGAAGACGTGAAATTCCTCAGCATGCATGCATTCACTCCCACGAACAGCGGCCGACGGCAGGGCTGGAGCGGCCCCATGCGTGCTCATCCGCCCGTTGGCTATACCCGCAACGGGCTGCCGATTCGATCACCTCGCCTCTACGACCACGCGCAGGCCCCGGTCCTGCGCGTGGGTGCGGCACGTCAGGTCAACGCCTTGGGAACCAGAGGTGTCCCGGCTGAACTTCCCCCGCTCCGCTTCCTCATCGACCTGAAGTAGCCCGACCTCATGGAGTCCTAGCGGTGGTTTGTTGACGGCTGGTCAGGGCCGTAGTAGGCCGGTAGCGGAGGAACGTTGCCTCGCCGCCTGGGGGCTTGTGATGACCCGTCGTCTGCTGTGTCCGCCCGCACCGGGCCCGCTGGAAGCTTACGCCGCACGCTTCGATGACCTGTTCTCCACATGGGCACAGCGCCGTGGGTTCCGCGAGTACCTGACCGGGCTGCTGCTGCCGCGGGACCGCAACAAGACGCTGACCTGCCTGGCCGGCACCGAACTCGTCGTCGGGGCCCAGCACCCCTCGGTGCAGCGGCTGCAGTTGTTCTTGTCCGAGTCGACGTGGGACCACGAGCAGGTCAACGCCCGCCGGGTGGAACTGCTGCTGGCCGACCCCGCGACCGCGCCGCACCCGGGCGGGGTGCTGGTGATCGATGACTCCGGGGACCGTAAGGACGGGAAGGCGACCGCGCACATCGGACGGCAGTGGCTGGGCCGACTGGGCAAGACCGACAACGGCATCGTGACCGTGACCACCTGCTGGGCGGACGAGAACCTCTACTACCCGCTGCACGCCGTGCCCTACAGCCCCGCCCATCACTTCCCCAAGGGCAAGAGCGACCCCGGCTTCCGCACGAAGCTCCAGATCGCCGCCGAACTGGCCCGCAGCGCGAAGGGCGCCGGGGTGGCCTTCCGGGCGGTGGCCGCCGACTGCGCCTACGGTGACCAGGACGGCTTCCGCAGGGAACTCGACCAGGCGGGACTGCCGTTCGTGATGGCCCTCAAACCGAGCCACGGTACCTGGGCCTACGGCGTGGACGCCTACACCCCTGTTGACGCCGCCCGCGCCCTGAGCTGGACGGACCCCAAGCATCCCGGGGACTGGACCGCGTCGAGCGCACCTTCCGCGACGGACACACCGAGACATGGTGGGCCGCCGACGCCTGCCTGGGCTGGTGGGGACCGGACGGCCTCACCCGCCTCGTCGTGGCCACCACCGAGCCGGCCACCCTGCCCGCGCGGACCACCTGGTATCTGGCCACCGACCTGCCCCGCCCCGGCGGTCCTCGCGAGGCCGACAGCCCCGAACCGGCCGCCGACCTGTATGAAGTCGTCCGGATCTACGGCATCAGGCACTGGATCGAGCAAAGCCATGCACACCCACGGCCGCCCCGCCTACGGCTGCGGCTTCTTCGGCGGCCGCCGGTGGGGAGAAGCGCCGCCCGGCGAAGGCGAGCTGATGAGCCGGCATTGGCTCGGGCGCGGGCCCGTATGCCAGGCTCCAGCCGTCGTCCGGTTCTTCGCGAAGGTGCAGGCGCAGGGCGTCCGTGCACTCGTCCAGGCCGCGCGCGGGCTCCGGCACGCTGCTCAGACGGGTCTTGAGTTCGTCCAGCCAGTCGTCCTCCGGGCTGGTGCTGTCGCCTTGCCAGCCCACCGCGTTGCTTAGCCCGGGCGCGGCGAGCCGTTCACGGACGAGAGCCAGGGCCGCTTCTGCCGCAGGCCGGGAATCCTCCAGCGGTCGGACGGCCTCGGCATGGGCCCGCGCGCAATCCGAGTCATTCCCCACGGCTTCGGTGTGGGCCGTGCGGTGGGCAGCCAGTTGTGCGACTGCCTCCGCGTGGGCCTGGTCGGCAGCTGCGACTGCCTGTTCGAGGTCGAGCCCGCTGAGGTCGCTTCGCTGTCTGCATGCTTCCAACGCTGCCTCGGCGTCGGCGGCCCGCCGGTGACTCTCCTCGGCCTGGGCGCGGTCTTCCTGGGCAGCCTGTGCCGCGGCCTGCAGCCCGGCTCCAGGGTGCTTGAGCTGCGGTCTGTACGCCAAGCCTGTGAACGAGTCCTCTGGGCTGGGGTGTCTGACACCCTCCCCTGGTCAAAATGCGTTGGCGAGGGATTCACCCGGTGGCAGGATGGCTCGGTGAATATGGCACAGAACCAGAGAGCCCCTGTCGTGCGTCCCATCACCGACTCCGACATTCCCACCGCGGTCGATACCCTCGCCCGCGCCTTCGCCGACTACCCCTACACGCGGCACGTGATCGCAGCGGACGATCACGAGGACCGGATCCGGCAGTCCCAGGAGCTGTGCCTGACCCGCATCGGCATGGTGTACGGCCGAGTCTGGGTCGCCGACGAAGGCCGCGCCGTGGCTGTCTGGGCCATTCCCGGCCAGGATCCCTCGCCCGCCTTCGCTGAACTCGGGCCGACCCTCGGCGAACTCAGCGGCGACCGGGCCGCCGCTTCCGCGGCCGCGGAAGCGGCCATTGCCCCGAACCGGCCCCAGGAGCCGGGATGGTTCCTGGAAACCGTGGGAACTGCCCCCGAGGCCCAGGGGCAGGGCCTCGGCAGTGCCGTGCTGATTCCCGGCATCCAGGAGGCCGAGCACGCTGGGTATCCAGCGTTCCTGGAGACCTCCAGCGAGGCGAACGTGCAATTCTACGAGCGCCTCGGCTTCAAGGTCACAGCCGATGTCCACCTCCCCGACAACGGCCCCCGCACGTGGTGCATGCGCAGGGACCCGCGCTGAGAACCTGAATTCTCACCTTCGACGGGGGCCGTGCTCAGACCACCTCGTCGTCCTCGTCCAACTTCGGGAGAACAGGGCGGCCCACGGCGGACAACGCTGCGACAGCCGGCCCCGCAGCAAGCCCCACGACGAGCCCCGCTCCCAGCCGCATAGCGTCCAGCCGCCATCTGGCGGCTGTCGCTGATCAGACCCCCTCTTCGCCCACCCCGGCCGTCTGCAACTCCTCTTCTCCGAGCATTGAACTGCCTGGAGAAGCGTCCCGGCCCCGCACGAGCGCCAGGGCCGGAGCCGGACTCACGCACCCTGCCCCGTCCGCCCATCCACGAGACCTCTAACATCATGTGGCGTTTCGTCGTCGGACACCGGTGCCTGCCTGGCCGTGTCCGCCGCCCAACGCCCACGACGTCCGCCGCACAGCGATGGAGTCGGGTATCGAGCTGCCGAGGAGAGGAACGTTCATGCGCGCTCGGAGCATCGGCGCGGCCGCCGCAACAGCATTGGCGCTGGTGGCTGTCCGCGACCTCGTCCAGAAGAAGCACGCACTGCTAAGAAACTTCCCCGTGATCGGGCACGCCCGGTACCTGCTGGAGACGATCGGGCCGGAGCTGCGGCAGTACGTCGTGACATCCAACGAGGAAGAGCGCCCGTTCAGCCGTGACCAGCGCACCTGGATCTATGCGTCGGCGAAGGAAGAGAACAACTACTTCGGGTTCGGAACCGACGTAGACGTCGAGCACGTGCAAGGGCACGCGTACGTGAAGCAGCGGACGTTCGCCGGCACGCTGCCCGATCTGCACGACCCGCAGGGCCCGCTGCCCTCGGCCAAGGTGCTGGGCGGCCCGCGCGGGCGCGCCAAGGCGTTCCGGCCGGCGAGCGTCGTGAACATCTCGGCGATGAGCTTCGGATCGCTGTCCGGCGCGGCCATCACGGCGCTCAACAAGGGCGCGGCGCTGGCCGGCGCGATGCAGAACACGGGTGAGGGCGGCCTCTCGCAGTACCACCGCAACGGCGGTGACCTCGTCCTCCAGATCGGGACGTCGTACTTCGGTTGCCGCAACGAGGACGGCACCTTCAACCTTGACAAGCTCAAGGACGTGGTCGCAGGCGCCCCTGTCAAGGCGATAGAGATCAAGCTTTCCCAGGGCGCCAAGCCGGGGCTCGGTGGGATGCTGCCAGGCGCGAAGGTGACCCCCGAGATTGCCAAGATCCGCGGCATCCCGGCCGGCAAGGACTGCGCCTCCCCCTCTCGGCACACCGCGTTCCACGACGTCGACTCGATGCTCGACTTCGTGGAGCTGCTCGCCACCGAGACCGGTTTGCCGGTCGGGATCAAGAGCGCTGTGGGGGAGATGAGCTTCTGGCAGGAGCTGGCCACGCTGATGGCGCGTGGTGATCGCGGGGTCGACTTCGTGACGATCGACGGCGGCGAGGGCGGCACCGGGGCGGCTCCCCTGATCTTCACCGACTCGGTGTCGCTGCCGTTCCGGATGGGCTTCTCCCGCGTCTACAGCACGTTCGCCGAGCGGGGTCTGACCGACGACCTCACCTTCATCGGCTCCGGCAAGCTCGGCCTGCCCGAGAACGCCGCCGTCGCCTTCGCCCTGGGTGTCGACATGATCAACGTCGCCCGCGAGGCAATGCTGTCCATCGGCTGCATCCAGGCGCAGAAATGCCATACCGACAAGTGCCCCACCGGCATCGCCACCCAGGACCCGTGGCTGGTGCGCGGCGTCGACGCGCCCTCGAAGGCCACCCGGGCCGCTGTCTACCTGCGCACCCTGCGTAAGGAGCTGCTGAAGGTCTCGGGAGCTGTCGGCGTCGCCCACCCGGCACTCATCACCACCACCGACATCGAGATCATGAACGGCGACTACGACGCCCGCACCTTGGCGAGCGTCTACGGCTACAAGGACGGCTGGGGCGAACTCGGCCCGGAGCTCGCCCAGGAGATCACCGCGCTGCTCACCGCCAAACCGACCCCTCTCCAGAAGCCTGTCGGCTGACGTGTGACGAGTTGCCAGTGCCTGATCTGCGAGGTCGGGCGGTGCGGGGCGGTCGGCCGGGCTGACTACGAGCCACGGCCTGTTGACCCGGGCGGGTGGGACTGGCACGGCGACTTCCCGGCCCCTCCGGGGCGCGGGTCCTGGGGGCACGCCCGACCAGCACCACCTGCTGCACGACGAGATGGCGGCCGCCCAAACGCCGACTCCACGCTGAGCCCAGCCAGCGGTGCCCTCAGCCACACGTGGCTGAGGGCACCGCCGCATTCCAGTCGCCAGCGCCTTCGTCGGAGGTCGGCTCTCGGCGCACTTCTTCGACCGGCCGTGAAGAAGGACCCCGGCCGGTCGGAACGCGCCGTGAGATCTTCGGCTACGCCGATACCGACAAAGGTCCGCTGCAGTTGCGCAGACCTGCCTCGATTCCTACGGTGCAGCCGTGACGGGCAGCGCCCGGGTCGCTAGCCTCGCCCTGCAACCGATCCGCGCCGCCCGCACCGCGATGCACACCACCGCCCCGACGATGCGCGCCACCGCACCCGATACCCGGGCAGTGCACTGCATCCGATGCACGACATCGACCCGGAGTGCACGACATCGGAGTGGGGAGGCCCGCGCGGACCAGGAGGAGCCAGATCTTCGGCGAGCCGTAGGTACCGCCGGAGCCCCTTCTTCAGCCGGTGCTGGGTCACGGGGCGGGGATCTTCATCCCTCGGTAGAGGTAGCGGATGGTCTTCACCCTGGCGGGGTCGAACAGTCGCACCTCGTCCGTGACGGGCCACCAGCGGCCACCGCAGTAGCGGTGGCGCAGGTCCTTCCAGGTGCTCCGGCGGACTTTCTTCGCAGCCATTTGATGACCCGCTGCCAGACGAAACGGCGTAGGTATCAGAAGGTGGCGTGCGAGACACCGAAGCGGAAGTAGGCGGTCCAGCCCCGCAGCACCCGGTTGAGGCGGTGCAGCAGGACTTCCAGCGGCAGATTGGTGTCCTGCCGGCATACGTTGCTCACCTTGTCCTTGATCGACGCGAGCGCCTTCTTGGACGGGTAGGTGTAGACGTAGTGCCGGTTGGTGCCCTTCTTCCGGTGGCGCTGGAGGCGCCGGCCGAGGAAGTCCAGGCCCTCGTCGATGTGCGTGATCTTCGTCTTCTCCGGTGACAGGGGCAGGCTCAGGGGAGAGGACCTCAGCTACCCAGGCACGGATGGCTGTCGCATCCTCGCGGGTCCCGGCGACGAGCACGAGAAAGTCGTCCGCGTACCGGCAGATCCGGTAGTTGGGCTTGCCCGTTGCCCGCCGGTGGGCCCTGCGGCTGCGGGTGGCTCCTGGTCCTCCCCTCCGCCCCACCACGAGACCATCAGCCGGCGACGGACCTGCCCCCACTCCCGGCCTGGAAGGACGGTGCTTGCGCGGTCTCGGATGGTTCCCACGTTTCCTGTGTGCCGATCGGCCAGGATGGGTGCCCTGCTTTGCCCTGACAGCCTAGCCGTGCCTACGCCGCAGCCCTTCGGCACGGCCCCCGGACCTGAAGACTTCTCGGGCTCCGGAGTCGGCGGCCCGCATGTAGGGCAGCCGCGTACTGCATCCCGGCCCAGATCCACCAGGTTGGAGCCGGTACAACGCTTACGGAGCTTTAACCGCAGGTTCCTCACGTACACCTTCTGGCCTCGCTTGCCGGACCCGCACCGTCTGGCAGTACCGGCGCGTCCCGTCGTTGTCGGGGCTGCCTCCCGCCCTTCCCGGCATCCCCCGGGTCGGACTGGCCCCAGCTTCTACCGAACCGCTGCGACGGCCCGGCGGTGGTGGTCTTGCACCTCCACTCGGTCACACAAAACTTCGTGGCGCACCCATGCATCGCTTGAGGACATCACGTTCCGTCTCCAGCTCGCGTATCCGCTTGTTCTTCTCGTTCATCTCCCGGCGCAGCCTGCTGCACGGTGCAGCGCCTTACGCCGACCCGCCCCAGAGCCCGTGCGCGACCACGTACAACGAGCAGGGCCGGTACCGGCTGCGCGAAGACTGTGCGCGGGGACCGGCCCCGACGCACCGTCACGACGCCCCACTGCAGCTCCCGGTACGACTTTCCACCCGCGCGGGTGACGCCCGCCAGGCAGCAACGATTCTTCGCCGATCAGGGCCGGAGCATGAGGGGCATGATTCGTCCTCTGCGCCGTACCACCACCTTCTTCGCGGCCGCCGCGGTGGTCGCCGGTCTCGCGGTCACCGCTGCTCCCGCCATGGCCGCCACCTCCCACAGCCTCGTCGGCCGGGCCCCGGCCGCCCGCGACCTCCCGGAGCCGCCTGACGCCGCGAAGGCCCGCGAGCTGCTTGCGGGCCTCGGCGTGGCCGACGAGGCGGTCGGCGTCATCTGCGGCACCGATGGCAGATCGGGGCTCACGGTGGGGACGGCCCACGCCAGGGACTGCGCCACAGCACTCCAGGTCGCGAGCGCCTACACGCGGAGCTGGAACAGCGGTGGCGAAGGGGCCACGACCGTCCACGCCGCAGGATCCGTCTGGAGCTGTCGGGAACAGCCGGGTCCGTTGAATCCGTATCAGGAATGCGTCGAGACAGGCGGCACCGGCCGCATGGTCACCCTGACGTCCTGATCAAGACGCCCGTCGACGCTACGGGCCTGCTGGTCGCAGTGCTCGCCGATCCTGCTTCGGAGGTGTGCTCATGATGTACGTCCGAATGCTTGTGGAGGCGGCCCGGCACTGGGATGATCCTGGTGCTTCCCGCCGGCGTTCTCCCGGCCTGCCCCACAACACCGCGCTGCGTCGGCGGCTCCTTGAGCTCTCGGCGCGGATCTGGTGGCATCCCTTCTTCACCGCCAGCGGGGGCCGTGCACCGGCGGCCCGGGTGGAGTTGCGTTGCCTGGCCCGCGAGCGTGGGCAGCGGACAGCGCGGGCCTCGTGAGCGCGGGGCCGTTCGACTGCCGGGCAGGAGGCGGTCCTGCGGGCGATCAGGGATGTCATTGCGGACACCGGGGATGCCCCCGCGGTCTGGGAGATTCATGTGACTTAGCGCTGTAGTTGGCCAGTCTGGACAGGTAGGTGCTCAGTCGTGGGGGTGGGCCATTCGAACATCCGCAGGGATGCGGAGCCGCAGGCTTGATATATCTTGAACGTGTTCAGTTGAACATGTTCAAGGGGGGTTTGCGGTGGAGGAATGCCAGAGGGTGGGTGCCCGGCAATGGGGGTGGGCCGTGGCGGGGGTGGTGGCGGCAGGGATTGCGGCGGCCCTCGGGCTAGTGATCGTCACCTACCTGGCCGGGTTCTTCGTTATCAGCGTGGCCGCGGTCGCCGTCCCGCTCTTGATGCGAGACCAGCCGAAGGGATTTGCCCGAGCTTGCTTCGTCGTCGGGGCGGGCCTGCTGGCCTGGGGCCTGATCGGCGCCGTTATCGGCATGTTTCTGTTCGTTCCAGCGGCCCTGTTGTTGCTCGTCGCAGCCTTTACGGACGCCGGCAACCGCCCAGTCGCATGGCTGGCGGTGACCACGCCCATCGCGGCCGCGGCAGCCGTGGCACTGTTCTATCTCCAGCCTCCGGACCCGGAGAACGAACCGCCACCCTCCTTTCACGCGACACTCGACTCCACCAGCCGGTTTTACGATCTGGACTTCAATCTGCGCAAGGAACAGCTGCGAGACTTCGGCGCCACGCGGATTGAGGTCGGTGAGCATCAGCCTGGTCAACTCATACTCACAGTGGGGATGCCCGACAGCTTCGCAGAAGGGCAGAGTCAGGACAGGCTCAAGGAGCAGATCCTGCGGCTACCAGGGGTAGTCGATCTACGCCTCTGCACGTTCCACACCTGCGATTAGCAAGTCAGGAGCCTGAGCGTGCTTCGTGGCGAGTCCCGCCAGGTAGCGCGCTCAGTCACAGTTCGTGTGACTGAGCACTCCAGTTGGCGAGTTGAGCGTTGTGGTTGGCGGGCGAGCTGATCTCGCCCCCTACACGCAAGCTCTTGCCGCCCGAAGCGATCAAGACGCCGCAGCCCAACCCACCCGGGGTCATGGTGCATGAGCAGACAGGGCTCACGTGTCGGGGTGTCGTTAAGACTCCGCGTCAGCGGGGCGCGAGGACGCAGAACTCGTGGCCCTCCGGGTCGGCCAGGCAACTCCACGGGACGTCGCCCTGGCCGAGGTCGATGTCGGTGGCGCCGAGGGCCCGCAGCCGGGCCACCTCCGCCTCTTGATCGTCACCGGGGTACGGCAGCAGGTCAATATGAACGCGGTCTGGCACGGCCTTCACGCCGGGCGTGCGGAGGAACTCGAGATACGGGCCGACACCCTTGGCGGAGCGCAACACCGCATGATCGTCAGTCACCTCGTGCAGGGTCCAGTCCACCGCCTCGCCCCAGAACCGGGCCATGGCCCGCGGATCCGCGCAGTCGACCACCACCGCGGCGATCGGCCCGGTGTCCCGGTAGATCTCCCGAGGCTCCAGCACGCAGAACTCGTTGCCCTCCGGGTCGGCGAGGACCGTCCACGGCACGTCGCCCTGGCCCACGTCGGCGGGCGTCGCGCCGAGAGCCTGGAGGCGCGCGACCAACTCCGCCTGATGGGCCGCAGAGGTGGAGGCGAGATCGAGGTGCACACGGTTCTTTGTTGTCGTCTTGGGTTCCGGGACGGTAACGACGTCGACGCAGACGGCGACCGGGTCCGGCCAAACGAATCCGCCGACGGGTTCAACGTTGGTCACGCCGGGTCCCTCACTGGAAACACCCCAGCCGAGCGCTTCCGCCCAGAACCGGCCGACCGCCGAGTCATCAAGAGCCTTTATGTTCACATTCACAGGTCGCAGTGCCATGTCGGCGACCCTACGCACTCTGCAACGACATCCGCAGGTACCGTCGCCAAACAGAGATCAACTCGCTCACCAGCCGCAATGCTCAGCTCGCCAACTGGAGCGCTCAGCCCCGCCAGGTCAACTGCTCACTCGCCAGATGAAGCACTCCTGACAAAAGTGGTGGGCTTGACCTGGTCAGAGGTCGGTGTCGTGCATGAGGCCGCCGGGTAGCGGGACGTGGTCAGCCGCGTAATCGCACGCGATAAACCCGGCGACGTCGGCGATCATCCCCGGGATACTGGTCGCCCATGGATGAGGTCAAAGTCGTCGTCGCCCATTCCGAGCGCGCGACCCCGCGCGTCGGCGACGTGTTCCTGAAGGTGGACGCCGATCAGGCGCGCATCGACGTCGAGGTCGAGGCGATGTCCCTCGCGCCGGTCCCGACCCCGGAGGTCCTGTGGCGCAAGCCGCCCGTGCTCGCGATCGCCGCGCTCCCGGGGACGACGCTTGGGCGCCTCGGCGGGCCGTCGACCGGGTCACCGGCGGCGTGGGCCGCGGCGGGCGCCGCCATCCGGAAGCTGCACGACGCGCCGCTGCCGCCCCGGCCCGGCCGGGCCGGGCGGAGCATCGTCGCGCTGGCGGCGGAACTCGACGACGAGTGCGAGTGGCTCGTGACTAATGGCGTCCTGCCCGCCGACCTGGTCACCCGCAACCGCCAGGTTGCCGAGGCCGCGCTCCGGCCGTGGACTCCGGCGTTCACGCACGGCGACCTGCAGATCGCGCACGTCTTTGTCGACGGCGGCGAGGTCACTGGCATCATCGACTGGTCCGAGGCGGGCCAGGGTGATGCCCTGTACGACCTCGCCACCTTCACGCTCGGACACGAGGAGCACCTCGACGACGTCATCGCCGGCTATGGCACCGACGTCGACCTCGACGTGATCCACGCGTGGTGGTCGTTGCGAAGCCTGCTGGTGGTTCGCTGGCTGATCGAGCACGGCTTCGACCCGTCCGCGCCGGGTTGTGAGGTCGACGTGCTGAGATCCCGGATGTGAGGCTGCGCGGGCCCGACTGCTGTGAGTGCGTTCTGACGCATCGAGCAGGCCATCCCCTGGGGCGCATCGCCTGCCCTTACTCCCGACAAAGTGCGGTGCGGAGTCGTCGCCAGCAGATGACGGCGCAGCCGAGGGTGAGGAACGCGTGGTGGATGTCGTCGCGGATCTCCCAGCGGATGCGCAGGCGGCGGAGCCAGTGCAGCAGCGCGATCGCTCCTTCCACGACCCAGCGGTACACGCCCAGGCCGGAGCCGTGCCCGGTGCCGCGCCGGGCGAGGTGCGGGGTGATCTGGAACCGGCGGACCTTGTCCCGGTAGACCTCGTGGTCATAGCCGCGGTCGGCGTACAGGTGCTTGGGGCGGCGCAGTGGCTGGCCGCGCTTGCCGCGGATCGGCGGGACGGCCTGGATCAGCGGGATCAGTTGGGTGACGTCGTTGCGGTTGCCGCCGGTCGGTTGCCGCCGGTGGTGATTGCCGCGAGCGGGATGCCGTGCGCCTCGACGATCAGGTGGTGCTTGCTGCCGGCCTTGCCCCGGTCCACCGGGGACGGACCGGTGGCCGGCCCGCCCTTCATCGCGCGGATGTGGCTCGAGTCGACCGCTGCGCGGGAGAAGTCCAGCAGGTCTGCGGCCCGCAGCTCGGACAGCAGCAGCTCGTGCAGGCGCTGCCAGACCCCGGCCTCGTTCCAGTCCCGCAGCCGTCGCGAGCAGGGCATCCCCGAGCCGAAGCCCAGCTCCTGGGGCAGAAACTCCCAGCGGATCCCGGTGTACAGCACGAACAGGATCCCGCACAGCACCTTGCGACTATCCAGACGCTTACGACCCGGACGCCGCGGATTACGCGGGACGACCGGCAGCAGCGGCTCGATGCGCGCCCACAACTCGTCAAAATAAGGGTCGCCGAGATTACGACAGTTGCCGGTCAGACCCCCGGGGTACAGCTGGCCGACGGGGCGGTAACCCTGGCCGACGATGTTCTGGTCACCGTCGGCCACGTATAACGTTCCAGGGCCGCCGTGTCATGGCGAGTGAGTTGCCCGCGGTCACCGTAGTGTTCTCCTGCTGGAAGGACGGTGCGAGCCTCGCCATGGCCCCGAGCGATGCTTTGGGGCGTACGCACTCGTCCGCCAGGCCGTCGCAACGGTCTGGTGAAGCTGGGGCAAGCCCGATCCGGGGAACGCCGACGAGGGTGACAAGCGACCCCGGTAACGGGGCGGGACGTGCCAGGACTACCGGACGGTGCGGGTCCGTTCAGCAAGGTCAGAAGGAAGGGTGATGACCATGGAGCTGTTCCTGCCGATCCCGCTTGCCGAGTGGCGTGACACCAAGGAGACGCTCCAGCGCTTCGCGCAGATCGTCGGGAAGATCCGTCTCGCCGCCAGCGCCCGGCGCAACCACTGGTGGAATGTCCCGTTCCACCTCACGGGGCGCGGCATCACGACGCGCCCGATGGGGCAGGTCGACGGCAACCCGATCTTCACGATGGACTTCGACTTCGTCGCGCATCGGCTGGTCGTCTCGACGCTGGACGGTCGGGAGATCTCCTTCCCGCTCGTCGGCCAGTCCGTTGCCTCCTTCCACGACGCGGTCATGGAGTCGCTGGCAACGTTGGGCATCCGGGTGCGGCTAGACGTGCCCAGGCCCTTCGACCTGCCCGACTCCGGCCGGCCGTTCGCCGAGGACGCCGAGCATGCGACGTACGAGCCCGCGCAGGCCAACCGCTACTGGCGGGTCCTCAGCCAGGTGGCGTCGGTGCTGGAGGAATTTGCCGCGGGGTATTCGGGGAAGGTGAGCCCGGTGCACCACTTCTGGCACACCTTCGACATTGCGCACACCCGGTTCTCCGAGCGTCACATCGAGCAGCCTCAGCAGCCGGACCCTGTCACCCGGGAGGCGTACTCCCGGGAGGTGATCAGCTTTGGCTTCTGGTTCGGGGACGACACCTTTCCTGCGCCCGCGTTCTACTCCTACACCGCTCCGGAGCCGGCGCACCTGGCCGAGGAGCCGCTCGAGCCCGCGGCGGCGCACTGGGTCGCCCGGAACGACAGCCACCTGGCCGTACTGCCGTACGACGAGGTCCGTGTCGAGGCCGACCCGCGTGCCGCCGTACTCGCCTTCTACGAGAGCGCGTACCGGGCCGGTGCCCGGCGCGCCGGATGGCCGATCGACCCGCTCGCATGCCCGGGCGGGGTGACGGACCCGCAACTGCGAAACAGGCCCCACCCGGCTTCCGGCTGAGGCCCAACAGCAACCGCGAACCCCACATCGGCATGGCCACCCGGCCACCGCCCCGGTCAGATGTCGGTGCGCGGCAGCTCGCCCGGCCCGCTGCGGCAGTTCACCCCGGCCAACTCCAACCATCACAGCCATCCCGCGCAGACCCGGGCCCTGCTCCGCTACCTGCGCTGGCGCAATGCCAACGCCCGCCACCCCGACGTACTCGCCGCCGAGCGCAAGGAACGCGCCCGCATCCGCAGCGCAAAGGGCATCCGCCGGGGCGGACGCCCCCTCGCCCCCGCAGCCTGACCAACCCGGCGAACTGTGGGAGCACCAGGTCGCATCTGTCAGGTGCAGCCAGGGTTGTGATCAGGGTGATCACTGATGGGCGACGGCGACCGCACGCAGCGCTGGCGACCGGCCGACGGCTGGGAGATCGCCCATCGCTGCCACCTCTGACCGTTCCCTGGACAGCTGGATCGTCCACGTGGACCCAGCTGCCTCGCGTATGACGGCCATCGTCCTTGCGGAGGTCCTGGACCTGGGAGGAGCGTTCGCCGAATGGAGACGCCTCGTCGGTTGGCCTATGTGCAGGGGTGGTTTGGATGACAGGGGCCGAGCGCCGAGAAACATGAGGTCTGCGTCATCTCAGGTCACACATTGCGCGTGTAGGTCGCATTCACGCTACCTATACGCGCAATCCTCGATGGCCTGACCAACTTCACCACTTCCGGCCGGGCCCGCACCGCTCCCGCCCTCAGCGTCGCTATCGGACGTACCTGTCCCGACTGCGACAGGCCACTCCACGGTGCACGACACGAGCGGCGGGCCGCACCACGCCGAGCGTGCGCGGAGAAGATCCTGCCGGAGGCTCTCACGGTCCTGACAGGGAGCCGTTCAGGGGCGGGCTGACAGGATCTGTGGGACGCGACTGTTCCTTCTGCCGTGTCCAGTGCTGGGACGACGGCGACAGCTGGAAGATCGACGCCCGCACTGCCCATCCCCTTGCGCATCGTCCCGCAGAACTCTGGTTGGGACAAACGACACCGGCACGGCTCGACCTGGATGGGTCGGTGCCGCTGTCGCGGCGTCGTGCGTGTGCGGAAGGCATCTTCTTCCGTCGGCTCAGGAGCGGCGCCTGCCGCCGGTAGCCCTCGCCTACATCCACGGGCTGCGGTTGATCACGATCGAGTCCCGCCGGCCCGGCGGGGCTGACCGGCCTGGTTTGGCTAGGGAAGGGGGCAGGTGAGGGGGAGGACGCGCTCGGTCAGCTGCCCGGTGAGGTGGGTGTCGGTGAGGGCGGCGTCGGTGAGCCAGTCCGCTGCGGTCAGCTGGTCGGCCAGGTGCTGCAGTTCGCCGGGACCGACCGGGCACCGGGCGGCGAGAGACTTCAGGTCGATGCCCTGGCCGCCGGGGCCGAGGCGTCCCGAGGAACTGGTCTGGGTGGCCAGTGTCAGGGCGAGCAGCCGGGTGCCTGCGGTGGTCTTGGCCTTGCGGAGCTTCTTGTCCGAGACGACTTTCCGGGCCCATCCGCTGAGTTTGGGCCGCATCTTCTTGCCGAACGTGAACGGGGCCGTCCCGTCCCCGCGGGCCACGAGGGACGGGACGGTGACCGGGGTGGGGTTGTCGGGGCGGGAGGCGAGCAGGTCGCCGGCGGTGCCGGGGATGCTCAGCCAGCCGCAGCCGGTCAGCTGCTCGACCAGGTCTTCCGGGTCGGTCAGGCCCAGCGCGGTGAGGTCCTGCCCGACGAGGTTGCCGGTGCCGGTGTGCGCGGTGCGCAGGGTCAGCATCACCACCAGCAGCCGCGCCTCCGGGTCGGGCAGCGGGCTGTGGTCGGCCACATACGCGAGGACGGAGCGTGCGTGCTCCCATTGCGTCGCCGCGGTCAGTAGCCGGGTCACCGCTCGACCATCGCTGTCCGCACCGCAGCCGGTGCGCTGCTGGTGCTGGAGGCGGGCGGTGGTGGCGGCCTGCTCGGCGCGCCGGGCCTCAAGCCGCAGATTGACGTCGCAGGTGACATCGGCCCAGGTGGTGAAAGCGCGTGCCTTGCGTTCCTGGAGGTCGGCGAGGAGCGCCAGGTCGGGTTCGGTGCGCTGCTGGTAGGTGCGGAAGAGCTCACCGAGTTCGACGAGTTCGTCCCGCAGGACGACGGGCCGCAGATCGTGGGGGATGACCCGCTGCGCGATCTTCCCGCACGGATGGCGGCGCCGCGTCGGCGCGGAGCGGGGGGCCGGTACGTCCCGCGGGCCGGCCGCGGACGGGCGACGGTCGGAGAACTGCGGCGCGCCGGCAGGAGCGGTCGACGGGCGGTCGGCAGTGTCCGGGGTACCGGCAGCTGGGCCGGAGGCGGCCTGTGCGGTGGTGACGACTTGTGCGCCGGGCGTGGCGGCCGCGCAGCGTGAGCAGCACTCCAGGGCCTGCCACCAGCGTCCTTCCCGGTCGGTGACCACGGCCAGGACGACCGCCCCGCCGCACCGCCAGGGCTGGGCACGCATCTGCCGGTCGTCGGGACGGAGGTGCGTGTGGCAGCTCTCGGCCCGGCACGCGCAGTACACCTCGGCCCGGGGCCCGGGAGCGGCTCGGAGGTGGGCCTTGAGGTGGGCGACCGCAGCCGCACGGCCGACGACTGCGGACGGCAGACGCTGCTCGGCGCAGGAGGGACGGCTGCACGAGACGCGCACCGCCGCACTGCCACGACCGGCAGCGTCCAGACGCACCGTCCACCGGCGCCCCAGCAGCCGCTCGTTCAGCTCGCTCGCAGTGGCCTCCGTCATCCCGTTCTTCCTCCCATTCCGTGTCCGTCCCCAATGCCCGTACCCGTCCTCGCCGCGACGGACGGGGCGCGGGCCCACCGTACGCGGGCAGGCAGGCCGATGGCTGGTGAACTCGCCCGGTTCACCAGCCCACGGCGTCGACCTGGCCCGACGGAACGGGTGTGAACCGCTGGACGCGCTTGGCGCGCTGGTCACCGGAGACGGCCGACGCTCTGCATCAGGTTGCCGTGCCGGAGACGGGTCACGGCCGGGTGCGCAGCAGCTCGGGCGCACGCGGATGGTCTGCCCGAGCCAGGTGGCTACGTCCTTGTCGATGTACTCAACCAGGCGCATGACTTCGGCGTGTGCGTCGGTGAGGCTGAGCCGGCGTGCACGGCCTTGACTGTTGGACTGGCCGTGCAGTGGCAGGCCGTTGATCAGAGGCTCGTGATGTGCAACGTGGTTACGCGGGGAGCGGACGTGACTGGCGGTGGCGAACACGGTGGCCCGCTTGCCGCCGCTGTTCGGGAATGCCTTGTGCAGGGCCTTGCGCCACACGGTGGAGTCGTAGTCGACGTTCTTCTTGAACGGGCCGTCACCGCGGGTGCCGCCTTCGTCGAGCAGGTGAACCCAGCAGCCGAAGGTGGACTTCGCCACCACCTTCCCGGCCGGGACGGTTCGCAGTGTCTTGCTCGCCGGTCTCCTGCCGGGATCATTGAGTGGTGTGCATCGTGAGGTTGCTGGTCACGGGTCTGGTGTGCGCGGGATTCTGGATGCTCGTGCTGGTTGAGGGCGGATGATTTCGGTGAAGATCGTCGGTCAGCGGACGACTTCGCGGTTCGTCCGGACGAGCAGGGTCCTGACCAGGGCGGTCGCCCACTTCGGGTCGGTGCGTACCTTGCCGAGCACGCGCCGGTTCTTGAGGTGGGCGATTGGTCTGGTGCCGGGTGCTGAACGCACCGAGCTGTGGCATGGAGTAGCCGGACGGGCCGACCCCAGCCTGCCGCGATCAGCGCCATCAGGCGTCCACGCCGACGGAAATGCGGGCGGCCCGCACGTCCCCCAGGTAGCCGCGGGGCCACAAGGTCTCGTGTGTAGCGGGCAGCGGATCCCTGACGGCGCTGGAGGCCGACGATGTGCCGGACGACCACCTTCGCTTCGGCCAGGGCCTCGGACCTGCCATCGCGCATCAGCCAGCAGGTCGGCGTCCGGAGCGGTTGCACGTCCTCGTGCCCGGCGCTGCAACCAGCGCCGGGCGTCAAGAAGGCCGGTACGCCTGGCGCGTGGCGAGTTCGCGTACCGTCGCCATGTCGCTGAACGGCAGCAGTTCCTCGTTGACGATCTGGTAGGGCTCGCTGCCTTTGCCCGCGATCAGGATGACGTCGCCGTGCCCTGCGGCGGACAGGGCGAAGGAGATGGCGCGGCGGCGGTCGGCGAACCGCTCGAAAGTGGTGCCGCTCGCGAGCAGGCCCGGGACGATCTGATCCATGATCGCCCGGGGGTCTTCGTTCCGGGGATTGTCCGAAGTGAGAACGCACAGATCGGAGTAGGTGCCGGCGATCTCCCCCATCCGGGCGCGCTTGGTGACGTCCCGGTCCCCGCCGCAGCCGAAGACCGTGACGACCCGGCCAGAGGCGAAGCTGCGGATGGTGGTCAGCACCTTCTCCAGTGAGTCTGGGGAGTGCGCATAGTCCACGATGACGGACGTGCCGTCCGGGGTCTCGTAGCGTTCGAACCTTCCCGGGATCGGGGGCATCTGCTCGAGTGCGGCGACGAGTCCGGCCAGATTGTGCCCGATGAGGTGGCAGGCTGCGACAGTGGCCAGTGCGTTGGAGACGGAGAACCGCCCAGGCACGGGGATCGCCGCCGGATACTTGTGGCCGGCGTGGTGCAGGGTGAAGCGGGTGCCGACGGCGTCCATGGTGAGGTCGGTTGCCCGGTAGTCCGCCTCCGCGTCGATGCCGTACGTGACGACCGCGCCGGGCATGATCGCCCCGATGCGGGCTCCGACCGGGTCGTCGGCGTTGACCACCGCACGCCGGCACAGCCCCTGGAACAGACGCAGTTTGGCGTCCCGGTAGTTCTCCATGGTGCCGTGGTCGTCCAGGTGATCCTGTGTCAGGTTGGTGAACACCCCTACGTCGATGAACGAGTGGTCGAGGCGGTGGGTCAGCAGGCCCATCGACGTGGCTTCGAGCGCCACGGTGCCGACACCGCGGTCGCGCATGTACCCGAGCAGATACTGGAAGTCCGGCGACTCCGGTGTGGTCAGTACCGACATCGGCATCGGGATCAGTTCGTCGCCGATCCGGCTGCCGCCCGTCCCGATGACCCCCACCCTGGCGTGCTCGGCGACCCTCAGCACCGACTCCACCATGGAGGAAACCGACGTCTTCCCGTTGGTGCCCGTGACGGCCACCATCTTCATCTGCCGGCCTGGCTCCCCGTGGTAGCGGGAGGCGACGACCGCGGCCGCCTTGCGCGTGTCCGCGACGGCTACGACGCATACACCAGCTGCCGACGCCCAGGTCGCGACTGGAGGTTGCGCCGTCGCGGAGCAGATGAGTATCGCCACCGCGCCGCGTGCGAGAGCCGGTCCGACGGACTCGGGGCCGCCCTCGCGATGGCCGGGTACCGCGATGAACAGGGATCCCGGAGCGGCGCGGTGGGCGTCGAAGCAGGTGCCTCCGGTGATCCTCGTCTCCGGATCGCCCTCGATGACTTCATGGTCGTGCCCGGCGAGCAGCTCGCTCAACTTCACAAGGGTCCTCTCGAAGATGCACCGGCCGCCGGTCGTCCGGCGGTTGGCGCGCAGGCGGCGCCAGGGCGCCAAAGGATGACGAAGCAGGAAATTGTGGCGAGGATCGTCGCCGTGCGGTTACAGAGGTGGGGAGCGGCGGCCGCGCAGAAAATGGACCGCCTGCAGGGGCGGAATGATCTGGGAAATGCCGAGAATTGCCCGGAATCGCTAGCCGTGGCCGTGCAACGCGCGACAGTAGATCGTCGGCGCGTTCACCGGGGCGACGGTCGTCGCGCACGCGGCGGCCGGGCACAGGGCATGAGCGGCCTGGAACAGGCACTCCCTCACTGCGCATGTGCGACCCATGTGTGGAGTGTAAGCCCAGCCGCGGGGGCGATCGCCCACCGCTCGTTTGCACATCTGCGTTACTGCTGCCGCACTGTCTCCGGCACCCGCGCCGCGAGGCACGCCGTGCGGTGGCGCAGCCGGAAGCCCAGCGACTCGTACAGCCGGATGGCGTTGGTGTTGCGCGCGGAGGTGTGCAGGAAGGGCCTCTCGTCGCGGGCACGGACGCCGGGGCCACCGCCAGGACCAGGCGCCGGCCACGCCCTGCCCGCGGAAGGCCGTGTCGACGCAGACCGCACTGATCTCCGTAGCTGGAGCGGATCACGGCTTGCCGCAGTGAACTGGACGCGCTCGCCGAGGAGCTGGCCAAGCAGCTGCAGGAGGTGCGGGCCGAGCGGAGGAACTGGTGATCGCCGATCGGGTCCTGGTCCGGCTGGCCGAGCAGGACCGGACTGCGGCGGAGGCCGTCGCGGCCGTCGCCCCGGCTCCCGCCCGGGTGGCGGGGCGGGCGGTGCTGTTGGTCCCGCACCGCAGCGAGACTCCCGACGAGGCCGCCCTGCCCGGCGACTACCGCAAGATCCTGGCGATCGTCCGGGCCGCCGACGGCCCGGTGCAGGCCAAGGGCGTCGGCGAGGAGCTGGGCCCGGAGATGACGGCGCGCGGCAGACTGGAACCGCTGATCCGTTCATTGCTGCGCGAGTACTACCCGGCGGCTCTGGAGGCGTGGCGGCACAAGGCCGGCGGACTGACCCGGTCGGACGCGCCGCTTCGCCACTGCGGGCGGGCGCAAGACATACGCGGGAGCGGCCCCGATCACCCGGGCCTCGGGCAAACGCAAGTACGTCGGGCGCCGGTTCGTGAAGAACAACCGGCTCAACCACGTCGGCTACCTCTGGGCCTTCGCCACCCTCACCCACTCGACGGGTGACGCCCACTACCGGAAGCGACGGGAGTACGGAGACCGGCATGCACAAGCCCTGCGGCACCTGTTCAACCGCATGCTCGGCCTGCTCCACCACTGCCTCCAGGCCCGTGTTCCCTTCGACGAATCCGTCGCATTCCCGACAGTCTGTGCTGGACAGGCGGACTGAGCAGGGGAAGCGCAGTCCCGACCCACGCTGTTGGTGGGATACAACGGCTCATATGACGGTCTTCCACTGCACGAAGTGCAGCGCCGAACTCACCCCGGACCTGCAGGAGCTTCCGGGCGTCCCGGATGTCTCCGTGCACGACAGGGACCGCCACAGCAAGACCCGGCTCGCGCCGTCGACAGTCCCACGGGGCAGCTATGCCATCGATCCCGAACCCTGGGGCGCCCCCTTCGCGGCCGCTGGCACCCGGACCACGACCGTTTACGGGAGGGCTCTTCTCATGCCACCCGGCATGACCGGCATGGTGCCGGCCGGGCCCAGGAACTCCGTGATTGTGCACCCGGAGGACGTGCCTAGCCTGCAGCTGATCGGCTCCCTGGGCATCCACCATGGGTGCTGCGGACCGCTTGGAACCGGGGGCCGCAACATGACGTGCATGTGCGGGTCGCTCGTGGCCACCCTTGTCGCGGACTGCATGGGCCCGCACGAACTGCACCTGGATCCGCTTCGGGCATACGCCTTCACGTCTGACACATCAACGTGATCACGGATCGCCCGGCGCCTACCGATCGGCGTCCTTGGCGGACATCCTTGACTCCTTAGCCGCATGAGGTGTCTCTCTGCAGGAGAGAGGTCCCCTCCCGTTCACCCCCTCCCCGGGCAGAGGCGTGATCGTGCACCTGCTGGTCGCACGCGGGAGCGGGCAACGTTTGCGTCGGTGCGCAGATCCAGGGGCGCCGCTGCGCCGGCGGCCGGCGTTCTACGACTTCCCCGCCGAGCACTGGATCCACCTGCGGACCACGAACCCCATCGAGTCGGCCTACGCGACGGTCAGGCTACGAACGAAGGTCACCAAGGGGGCCGGCTCCCGAGCCGCCGCCCTGGCGATGGTGTACAAGCTCGTCGAGTCCGCCCAGGCCCGCTGGCGAGCCGTGAACGCACCCCACCTCGTCGCCCTCGTCCGGGCCGGGGCCCCCTTCGAACGCGGCCACCTCGTCGAACGCCACGAAGCCCCCGCAGCCTGAAACAGGTCAATGATCCACAGACCTTGGCCGCTTGGCGGCGACTGCCTCGGCAGGGACTCACGCCGGATCCGGCAGTTCCATCAGCGCGAGCTTAGCCTGGTCGATCACGACCGTGATGTCGGTGATCCGGCTGTCGACGACGGTGAACGCGAGGACCGAGAGCGGGGTGCCGTCCTCTCGCCAGGAAATGATCCCCGGAAGGCCGTTGACGAGCACCGCCCGCCCCTGCGTGGCTGCGCTGGCGGACAGTTGCGCGCCGGCTGCGACCTGGGTGGCGCCGAGGGTGACGACCACGCCGGACGGGGTGTCGACGGTCAGTTTCACCTCGGGGTCGAGTACCCGCAGCAACTCCTCGAAGTCGCCGCGGCGAGCCGCTGCCAGGAAGGCCTGGACCACATCTCGCTGCTCCCGTCCGACGCCGGTCGGTCGCTCAATCGTCTGCACCTTCCTGCGGGCGCGGCTGGCGAGCATCTTGGTGGCGGCGGTGGACTTGCCGAGAATCTGGCCGATTTCGTCGAACGGCACCGCGAACAGGTCGTGCAGCACGAACGCCAGCCGCTCGCTCGGCCCGAGCGACTCCAGAACGACGAGGAGCGCGAGCCCGACCGAGTCGGCGAGCACCGCGTCGTCCTCGGGAGCAGGATTGTCGTCGAGCGTCATCACGAGCTCGGATAGACCGTCGTCGTAGGACGCCTCCGGGCGGGCGTGGCGCGATCGCAGGACATCGAGGCTGATCCGGCTGACCACCGTGGTCAGCCAGCCGGCGAGGTTGTGGATGGTCGCCGTGTCCTGACGGGAGAGCCGCAGCCAGGCCTCCTGGACCACGTCCTCGGCGTCGGCGTGCGACCCGAGCATGCGGTGGGCGACCGCGCGCAGCCGGTCGCGCTGGGCCTCGAACGTCTCGGCTATCGGGTCCGTCGGGCTGGTGTCGGACATGTTGTTACCTTCCTCGGCTCTGCTCCGTCATGGGTGATGACGAGCCCGGAGGGGCGCAGGTAACCGATGAACTACCGATGAAGGAGTAAGACCGATGGAAGCACGTGTGAAGAGCCCGGCCAATCCCGACGTGATCACAGCAATCCAGCACCTCTACAAGGCGATTCACGCCGGGGGCGTAGATAAGCACCTGCTGTCGCTGGTCCATCTGCGTGTCAGCCAGATCAACGGCTGCAGCCCGTGCGTCTTCGCCACGATCCAGTCGGCGAAGAAGGCCGGTGAGACGGAGGAGCGGCTGCACAACGTGGTCGCGTGGCGCGAGACGCCCTTCTACACCGATGAGGAGCGGGCGGCCCTCGCCCTGGCCGAGGCCGCCACCCGGCTCCAGGACGGCGCGGCGGGCGTAACCGATGAGATCTGGGACGCCGCCGCCGACCACTTCAGCGAGGAGCAGCTGGGCGCGGTCATCCTGGAGGTCGCGATGACCAACTTCTTCAACCGGGTCAACCGCACGGTCCGGGAGCAGGCCGGCAAGACCTGGTGAGTCGGGCGGGGCGTCATCCCCGCGGAGGCCGCGCCTTCCTAACGTCAAGGGATGACGCCCCCACAGACCGAAACTCCGGGGTCTGCGGCGTTCGTGACAGGCACCGCGATCCACAGGTTTTGACTATCCTCCGTTGTGAAGGTCTCGTATTACTGTGCGGCTCGCAGTCCGGCTCAAGGTCCGTTTCACGAGAGCCTACCGACAGCGCTGACGCGCTGTGTCTCACGACCTTGTCGCGTCCGCGGGAATCCGCCAGTCTGAATGAGACGAGCCTGCCGCTGACTCGACTATCCAGTCGAAGCACATGTGGCAGGCGGCAGTTCGCCGGCCTGCGGATGAGCCAGGCGACCTGACTCTTGCGGAACGTAGGGAAAACCCCCTGCCGAGGCGGGTGTTGGTCCCAATGCGCCGAGTGCGCCGGGAACGGCAGAGTCCAGCCATGAACATTTCTCGGCTCCGTAGAAGCACAGTCAAGTCCGGTGTGCTCACCTTGGTGTGCGCCGCAGCCGCACTGGCGGCGACAGGGTGCGGCGCCCCTCAGAGCTCCTCCCCGTCCGCAGCCCTGGCCGATCAGCAGCAGCCCTCAGCACGCGGTGCGGTGGTCTCGTCGACTCCTGTGGTGGACCTGAACGCCAAGGAGGTCGCTGACCGCCTGGCGAAGGCGGGTATCGGTACGGCACAGATCCGCTACGGCGTACGGGCCCATCGGATCGTGTATCGCACCGTCGGCATCACAGGCAGACCCACTACGGCCAGCGAGCTGGTCGCGATGCCGAAGAACGACGAACGCGACCTTCAGGTCGTGTCCTGGCTGCACGGCACCGAGGTGTACCGAGGCGAGGTGGCCTCGGTGAACGACGAGTCCACCGACCGGGCCACGGCGTTGCTGTTCGCCTCGACCGGCCGCGCGGTGTCCGCCCCGGACTACCTCGGCCTGGGCAAGGGCCCCGGATTCCATCCGTACGGGAACCCGGAGGCAACCGTCAGCGCCTCGGTGGATGCATTACGGGCAGCTCGTGCGTTCGCCCGTCGGGACGGCCGCGACCTGGACCAGCGCGTCCTCATCAGCGGGTTCTCCCAGGGCGGACCCGCCACGATGATGGTCGGGCGAGCCCTGCAACAGAACATCGATCCGTACTTCCGCCCGGGCGCTCTCGCCCCGATTGCCGGCCCGTTCAATCTGAGTCGTTTCGAGGCTGCCGCGGCGGACGACAAGGTCGCCCGGTCATCGCTCTACCTCGCCTATTTCGCGACCGCGTGGCACCGGATGTACGGCCTGTACGACACGCCGGGCCAGGCGTTCCGCGCCCCGTACGACAAGACGGTGGAGTCACTGTTCGACGGCGACCACGAGGCGTCGGAGATTGCGGCCGCGCTGCCGACGACCTCGAAGGAACTGTTCACCGAAGAGTTCCTCCAGAAGGTGCGCAACCCCACGGGAGAGCTGCGACAGAAACTGAAGGCCCTGGACACTACCTGCGACTGGCGGCCCGAAGTCGCGGTACACCTCTTTCACGCCAGGGGCGACAAGGACGTCGCCTTTGCGAACTCCCTGCATTGCCAACGCCAGCTGACCGCCAACAGCTCCGACCAACAGCTCACTGACATCGGCGATTTCGACCACTCCACGACGGTCCTCAAGGCCTTGCCCCAGGTGGTGCGCCAGTTCGACGCCGCCCGCTGAGTGCCCACAAACGGCCACGCCGCCGCTGGGCCAGCATCGGCTCCACCACAGGGCGCAGCACCTGTCAGCCAGGGAAGGGGGTGGGCTTCGGGCGTGACACCACCGTCGGCTCCCTCCGCCGGGTGTCGCCGAGGCCCGCACCCTCTGGGCTGGCGCGGCCCCCCGGTGTGAGGGGCCGCAGCCCAGGTCGTCCTGTCACAGACCGCGGGCTGCGCCTTCCCTGTCTACGAGCCCGGTGGCACCCCCGCGACCTGCAAAGAGCAGCACGACTACGGCTGTCACCCATCCGGGCGGTCGCGGGGCTGCCGACGAACCGGGCCGCCGCGCCGCGTCGTCATCGGGGGCATGCGTATCGACGCGCGGCTTGCCTGTGGGGCTCGTAAAGTCATTGCTGCAGGTGGGAGCTCGCATGCAAGACCCCTCGGCGGTGGCTGGGATGCTGCACCAGTGATCATCTCGCTGCTGTGCCGGGCCGCCCGGGCGTTGCTGTCCGTGCCTGTGGTCCTGCTGCGCCGGGACACGGCCAAGGACGCCGAATTGCTGGTGCTGCGGCACGAGAACGCGGTGCTGCGACGGCAACTCGCCGGTCCGGTCCGCTACGAGCCCGCGGACCGGTTCTGGCTGGCCGCGCTGTCGTCGCTGATACCACGCTGCCGCTGGAGCTGTGTCTTCCCGGTCACGCCGGGGACGCTGCTGGCCTGGCACCGCAGGCTGATCGCCAAGAAGGGGGACTACGCCGACCGATGCCGCACCGGCCGTCCTCCCACGGCCGCCGCGCTCAAGAAGCTGGTTCTGCGTCTGGCAAAGGAGAACCCGCGGTGGGGCCACCGGCGGATCCAGGGTGAGCTGGCCCGGCTGGGGCATCCGATCGCACCGTCCACGGTCTGGGGATTCCTGCACGCGGCCGGCATCGGCCCGGCCCCGCCCCGCACCGGCCCGAGCTGGCGCGAATTCCTCACCACCCAGGCCGAGGGGATCACCGCGGCGGACTTCTTCCACGTCGACACGATCACCGGCAGGCGCCTGTACGCGCTGGCGTTCCTCGAACACGGCACCCGCCGGCTCCACATCACCGGCATCACCGTCCACCCCACCGCGCAGTGGGCGACCCAGCAGGCCCGCAATCTGACTGCCGACCTCGGCGCACGCGTCGAGTCGCTCCGCTTCGTTCTCCACGACCGCGACAGCAAGTACACCGACTCCTTCGACGCCGTCTTCGAGGCCGAAGACATGAACGTGCTGATCAGCGTGCCACAGGCGCCGCGCATGAACGCCCGCTGCGAGCGAGCGATCGGCACGATCCGGCGCGAGGTCCTCGACCACATCCTGATCGTGAACGAAGCCCACGCCCACCAGGTCCTCGCCGAGTACCAGGGGCACGACAACACGCATCGGCCACACCGATGACGAGACCAACGACCACCCGAAGTCGGAACAGCCAGCGGTATTGCACGATCGCGTGCCCCGCAGGCTCCTGCGCACCCGCGTCCTCGGCGGGGTCATCAACGAGTACCGATACACGGCTTGAGCTGCAGCGATGACTTTACGAGCCCCACAGGCTTCGTGGGCGTTTCCTGCTCTGGGGCCAGCGGCGCGATGCCGAGTTGCTCCAGGCGCTCGCGCTGCCCGTCCGTCAGGGCCTGCCAGACCTCGGGCTTACGCTGCTTGGCCAGCCACTTACCGACGTCCATCCCGTGGGCGGGCTGCTGGGCCCGGTGGGCCGCAAGAACGGCTGGCATCTTGTCGAGTATGCCTGCCATGGCACCCCGGACGGGCTGCAGCACCTGCTGTCCCACGGCCGCGGGGTCGCCGACCGCCTCCGCGATGACCTCCAGACGTACGCCGCAGACCAACTCGGCACACAAGACGGTGTGTTGATCATCGATGACACCGGCTTCACCAGGAAGGGCACCACTTCGGCCGACGTGCAGCGTCAGTATGAACCCGTGACTCCGTCATCGTCGGCATGTCAGACGACCTTGAGCGCAAAAAGTTGCCCGAGACCAGCACGAGCACACGATCAACGACCCACACCAGCCCTTTGACCTGCGACTTCAAGCGGGTCGGGCCGACGCGAGCGGCGGCCATCATGGAACACCCTACCGGGGGTTGAGGACGCGGGGTCCCGGCTTTGTCAGGGCCGCTCTCACCCTCCCCGGCATCACCCGGATCAGGCTGCCCTCAGCTTCAACCCGACTGCTGCGACAGCGGGTTGGTTCAGGTCTTCCACCTCCACTCGAACCAACAGCGCGTCACGGCGCAAACGGAAAGTGAGCAAGAACCCAGTAGTGAAGTCACATGTCGATGGGTTTGGGAGGCGCCTCAATTCACAGAGGGGTGTTGTTGATGAGTTCGGGGTTCTGGCACAGACACGGCAGCTGCAGTTCTTGATCATCAGCCTGTCCGTGCTGGTCGGGCGGTTGCCGGCAGCTGCGCGGTAGAGGGAGGGTCACCGTGATCACGTTTGTGATGACGATCAAGGACCTGGTGGCCGCCGAGGGGGATGCGGCGGCGAGGGCCAGGGCTCAGAGCTGAGCGAGTGCGGCGGTGGCCACCGGCAGGGCGACGCCCATGCGCGTTCCCAGGTGGGCGGAGGTGATCGGTTCGGTGCTCGGCGCGGTGGGTGTCCGTGATACTCCGGGCCGCGTCCAGCAGAGCGGCCGGCAGGGCTGGGCCGGAGCCGGGCCGAGCCGCCTTGCCGACGGCGATGGGCGGAGCGGCGGCCGGAGCCGGGGCGGGCTCCAATTCCTCGGCCGGGGAGTCGACGACGACCGGGACGGGCGTCGGGAGCGCCGATTCGGGGGCGGGGTGGGGCTACGTGACCGAATGCCGTGATCTCGACCGGCGCGGAGGAAGACCGCCTCGGGGATCGACGGAAGGGTGGTTGGTGCCGACATTGATCTTGCTTGCTACTCCTCCTCTGAGCGCTGTAGGACGCCCCGAGTGCGGCAGGCACTGCTGGCGGGCGCGTAACAGCTCGGGCAGTCGTGACGTCCAGCGCCAAGTGTGGCCTGATTGGGCGGCACAGACGGCAGTCCGTCAGAAGCGGCAGCAGGCGGGCTGCGGGAGTTTGTGGCAGCCTGTTTCCGATCGCTCGAAGGGGGCGAAGCCTGGATCACCGCTGGAGAGAGGACCTGGCATGCAGGCCGTCGCCGTTCGAGACCGCGCCGCCGGTGTCGAGGGAATGTCGCTGACGGAGGTGCCCTACCCCCACCTCGCCGAGAACGACGTCATCGTGCGCGTGCATGCCGCTGGGTTCACCCCGGGGGAACTCGCCTGGCCGGGAACGTGGACGGATCGCGCCGGGCGCGACCGGACGCCGAGCGTGCCTGGACACGAGCTTTCGGGCGTCGTTGCCGAACTCGGGTACGGCACCACCGGTCTCTCGGTGGGCCAGCGGGTGTTCGGGCTGGCCGACTGGACCCGGGACGGCTCGCTGGCCGAGTACACCGCGGTGGAGGCTCGCAATCTGGCCCCGCTTCCGGCGGACGTCGACCACGCGGCGGCCGCCGCACTGCCGATCTCGGGGCTGACCGCCTGGCAGGCCCTGTTCGACCACGGCCGGCTTACCGCGGGACAGACCGTCCTGGTCCACGGGGTCGCGGGCGGTGTGGGGTCGATCGCGGTGCAGCTCGCGCGTGAGGCGGGGGCGCGGGTGATCGGCACGGGCCGGGCCGGCGACCGGGACACTGCTGTCGGGCTGGGCGTGTATGCCTTCGTGGATCTGCAGACCGACAGGCTGGAGAGCGTCGGGGAGGTCGATCTGGTCCTCGACGTGATCGGCGGCGAGGTCCAGGAACGCTCGGCCGCGCTGGTGCGGGCCGGGGGCACGCTGGTCACCATCGCCTCGCCGCCCGAGGTCCGTCCGCGGGACGGCAGGGCCGTCTTCTTCGTCGTCGAGCCCGACCGTGCCCGGCTCGCGGACCTGGTCCAGCGGCTCAGGGACGGACGGCTCAAGCCGATCGTCGGCGAGGTCAGGGCGCTGGCCGAGGCACCCGCCGCGTTCGCCCCCGGCCGCCACGCCCGTGGCAAGACCATCATCCGGGTCATGGACGGCGGATAACCGGCGGCAGAGCGCGCGGACGCCTGGCCCCCGGGCCGCCTTCACGGCCCGAAGCCCGCGCCGTACTTGCGCTGCTATGTCAGGTTCGTCATCCCGGGCGGCACTCGGCGACCGTCGCGGTCGCCGACGAGGTCCCGCTCAAGCGACTCAGGCACGCCATCGCCTGCTTCCCGACCCTCAGCGAGATCTGGCTCTTCTCCTCGCCGCCTACCAACGCAACCGCACCTGCCGTCGAGCCGCTTGGCGCCTGCGCCCCGGAGCGGCGCGCATAGTGGGGCCGTATCCAGTTCCGAGGGGTCCACGCCGAGTTATGCGACCTGCAGTCTGTCGATGAAGTCGGCGACACCGTCCACCTGGCGGTAGGGCTTGAACGCTGGCGCTAGTAGACCGTCGCAGCTAATTTTTGGGATAGAGGTGGCGCAGTTTGATGCGTGCGTCGTGGGTGGTGAACTGCCAGTCCACGTGGCGTTGTTCGGTGTTGGTGGCGTTCTGCCAGGCCGAGAGTTCAGTGTTGAGGATGTCGAGGTCGCCGATCCGGCGGTCGAGACATTGCCGGGTCAGCGCGGAGAGTTCGATCTCGGCGATGTTGAGCCATGACCCGTGTTTGGGCGTGTGGTGGATCTCGAGGCGTTGGGCCAGGGCGAAGGCCTCTTCTGGTTCGAATGCCTCGTACAGTGAGGCGATGCCGTGGGTGTTGAGGTTGTCCATCACCAGCACCACGGCCTCGGCGTCGGGGTAATCCACGCTCAGCAGCTGCTTGACCTGGCCGGCCCAGTCGATCCGGGTCCGCTGGGACAGTGCCTGAACTCGACGCCACCCGCGCAGGGGTTCGACCCACACGAAGATCGAGCACGTGCCGCAGCGGATGTACTCGCTGTCCTGGCAGGCGTCGTGACCAGGGCGGGCCGGGAGCGGGTCGCGGGCATGGTCGAGGAGCTGGTAGGGCTTCTCGTCCATGCACACCACCGGACGTGCCGGGTCATAGGGCCGGGCGTAGACGGCCAGCACGTCTTCCATCCGGGCCGCGAACTCCGCGTTCGCTCGTGGTGGGATGGTCCAGCACTTCTTCAGGTGAGGACGCAGTTCCGTTTTTTTAAGAAGCTGTTGTCGTTCCGGTCTTGAGGGTTGTGCGTCGAACGGGAGTCTCGATCGGGTGGTTGCCGCTGGCTTCGGGTATGAAGGCAGGGCCTCTTGGTAGCTCGGGGTTGCGAAGCCAACCGAGATCCAGGAGACCCTGTTGTCGCAGTTTTACGTGCTCGCGTCGGTGGAGTTCAACTCGGCTGCACCGACGTGTGATTGTGTCGCTCACCGGTTCGGGAATGCGGCCGATCACCCGGAACGTGTTCGGCGGTATCCCTCGGACATGACGGACGGGGAGTGGGCCGTGGTCCGGCCGCTGCTACCGGTGCCTGGCTGGCTGCGCGGCCGGGGCGGGCAGCCGGAGGCGTATTGCCACCGGGTGATACTGGACGCGGTCCGCTACCTGGTCGACAACGGCATCAAGTGGCGGGCCATGCCAGCCGACTTCCCGCCGTGGGACCGGGTATACGCGTTCTTCCGCCGCTGGCGCGACCACGTACTGGTCAAGGAATTTCACGACCGGCTGCGATCGAGGATCCGCGAGAGGGAGGGGAGGGACTCGGAGCCGACGGCCGGCGTGATCGACTCGCAGTCCGTCAAGGCGGACGCCGTCGTCGGATCAGACAGCCGCGGCTTCGACGGAGGCAAGCTGATCAATGGGCGCAAGCGGCACGTCGTGGTCGATACCCTCGGTCTGCTGCTGGGGGTGATGGTCACCGCCGCGGACACCGGCGACCGCGCCGCCGCCCAGGTCCTGCTTGAGCAGGTGGCCGACGCGCACCACCGCCTCGCCCTGGTCTGGGCTGATGGCGGCTACACCGGCAGCCTCGTCGAGTACTGCCTGGCCACAATTGCCCTGGTCCTCGCGATCGTCAAGCGCAGCGACGACATGCGTGGCTTCGTGGTGCTGCCCAAGCGGTGGATCGTCGAGCGCCTCTTCGCCCACCTGATGCGAACCCGTCGTCTGGTGCGCGACTTCGAGCGCCGCACCGCCAGTGCCGAGGCGATGGTCTACTGGTCGATGATCCTGCTCATGACGCGCCGCCTGGCCCGGCCACACCCGGTGAGAGTGTGAACCGGCCCGGTGCCGGCTCGGCCAGCCAGCCGCGCGCGACCAGGCGTTTCGCTTTCGACCGCAGGGCTTCCACCCGCGCCGGCACTACCTCCATGCCGAACATGGCAGCCATCTCCTGGCAGGTCAGCGGACCTTGCCCGAGGCGGAGACGGTCCGCGAGGGTCTGCAGGATGCGCTGGTAGTCCACCGACAGCACCGACCAGGAGAGGCCCTCACGCCACACCGGCACCTGCAACTTCGGCTTCGGCTTCGCCGCATCCCCCGGACCCGGGGCGTCCTTCGTGTCGGCGGTGCCGCCACCATCCGGAGCCAGCACCGTATCGACCCGCCTGCGAGCGATCGCCCACTCCTGCCATTCCTGCTCGGCCACGGCCAGCTCGGCCTGGATGCGGTCGGCCTCCTCACGCAGCCCGTCGACCCGACGGCGAGCGGCGAGCTCGTACTGTTTCAGCAGTCCAACAACCGACGGCATCCGCGATCTCCCAGAGAGCGACAACACGACAGGCCACGACTCCCACGGAATCACCACCCCTATGCCTGACCAGCGAAAACGCCGTCCTCAAGTCCGGAAAGACAACAGCTTCTAAGACCCGCCCGATGGTGGAGTGGTCCAGATCGGGGATGTCCTCGACCAGCGCGACGTGCTTCTCCAGCAGCCGCAGTGACCACCGGGCATGGCCTTGGGGTGGCTGTGAGCACGCCATCGCAATCAGCCGGGCTTCGACCTCACCAGTCACCGGCGAGGGCACCGGTGGGAGGTCGCGCTTCTTCCGCGCGATCGTGGCGTGAACATCGCCACCGGTCTCGGCGAAACGCTTGGCGACCAGCCGCAACGTCTCACCGGAGACGCCGAGCCGGGCCGCGATCACCTCCTTGGGATCCGCCTCACCCGC
This sequence comes from Streptomyces sp. NBC_01224, assembly GCF_036002945.1. Taxonomy (NCBI): domain Bacteria; kingdom Bacillati; phylum Actinomycetota; class Actinomycetes; order Kitasatosporales; family Streptomycetaceae; genus Streptomyces; species Streptomyces sp. NBC_01224. The sequence continues at coordinate 9,387,534 of NZ_CP108529.1, forward strand.
CGAGGTATCCAGCGCAAGCAGCACCCGCGCACGCATGATCATCGAGGCCCCACGAACACCTGTCGTGGTCACCCGGACCAACTCCTCGCGATCCTGCGCGGTCAACCTGACCGGCCGCTTCTTCTGCGAACCCACAACAACAGTCCTATCTGGCAAAGGGGAAGGAATCTGCCAGACACCAACCTCCCAACCAGGCACGCCATAACTAAGCAGCGACACGCTACTAGCGAACAGCGTGTCGTGGTCGGCGGTGGCCCCCGGCAATCCACGCCCGTCAGGACTTCAAGTGACAGCCAGCTCGATCAGGGACCAGGCGATTGTGCCGTTCTGTAGCAACCTCACCATCGCCCAGGACTGGGGACCGCTGCTCACCGCAGCTTTCCCTTCCGGCTATGACCAGGGCACCAACCTCACTCCCGCTCAGCACCGCTGCCTGAACGCTCTCGCCGACCGCGACGTGTGCTGGCGACACACCCAGCTCATCGCGTCATGGTTCGACGACATCGGCCTTCCCGCAGACCGAGGCGCCGTCAGGGCCATCCTGACTGGGTCGGCATCGGACAGGAATACCGCACGGTTCGGATGACGCGCCCCACCAACTCCGCCTGATGCCGTTACCGAGCCGTGTCGTCGGGCGGGCGCGACACTGTCCTGTCTCCCCGATTCCTAATGCCGTTTGTCAAGCCATTCTGGTTGGGTGCGTGGGGGTTCAGTCGGTCGATGTCTCGCACTTCTCGATCTTTGTAGCGACTGATCGGCGTTGCAGCCCGTCGGCAATGAACTCCATCTCGACGAGCGTGCCAACCAGGCCAGTCTCTTGGAGCGCGCTGGCCATCACCCGTGCCTGGCCCAGGGACAGGTGGAGCATCTCGCGCAGGACTCGCAAGACGGGGACGAGGCTCGACTCGTCGTCCGCGAGGCGAAGCCGTGCGGGCCCGTGCTCTGCCAGCAGGGCATTCCTGATCTCTTCAGGAGTCGCTCCGCCTGTGTCCTGCTCGCACCACCCGTTGGGGCAGGCAGTGCATGCACCTTCGGTGCCCCACCACAACTGCCCGTGGTCGATGTACTGGCCAACGTCGCGTATCAGCACGCCACCGCACGCGTCGCACTGCGCCGTGACCTTTACTCCTTGAGTGATCAACGGGCTCCTCACCGTCGGATGCCAGCAAGCGGATACTCCCGCAAGCCTGACCGTCGGTCGACCGTGTTACCGCTGACCTGGCAGATCGGCTGCAGGACAGAGGCGTCACGCTGCAAGCGCCGCCGGCGGCAAGGGCTCATAGGTCCGTCCGTCACGTAGAAGGGCCCAGAGGACGTTGACGCGACGGCGGGCCAGGGCGAGGACGGCCTGGGTATGGCGCTTGCCCTCGGCTCGCTTGCGGTCGTAAAACCGTCGGGACTCCTCGCACCTTCGGATGCTGACAGTGCCGAGGTGCAGAAGACGCGCTGGAGTCTGCGGCTGTATCGCTGAGGCCGCCGCAGATTCCCGCTGATCTTGCCGGAGTCGCGGGGAACCGGTGCGACGCCGCCGAAGCCGGCGAGGCGGTCAGGGGTGCCGAAGGCACTCATGTCGCCGCCGGTGGCAGCCAGGAACTCAGCGCCGAGGATGACGCCCAGTCCGGGCAGGCTGGTGATCACTTCGAAGGTGTGGTGATCGCGAAACCGGACCTCTATGAGCTTGTCGAGCTCCGCGACCTGCTGGTTGAGGGCCATCACTTCCTTCGCCAGCGTGTGGACCATCTGGGCGGTCAGCTTCTCCCCGGGCAGGCTGGTGTGCTGCCGGTCGGCGGCCTGCACAGCTGTCTCGGCGAGCTGATCAGCCCTGCGGACCTTGCGGTTGCGGAGCCAGGTTTCCAGTCGTTTGCTGCCGATCCGGCGGAGGGTGGCCGGAGTCTGGTAGCCAGTCAGCAGAGTGAGGGGGCCGGTGTTGGTGAGGTCCAGCTCACGCTCCAGGCCGGGAAAGATGCCGGTGAGCTGACCACGGAGGCGGTTGACGGTGCGGGTGCGGTCGGCGACCAGATCCATGCGGCGGCCGGTGAGGATCTCGAGGTCGGTGACAGTCTCGTCGCCAGTACGTAAGGGATGCAGGTCACGCCGGATGCGGATCTGGTCGGCGATGACAGCGGCGTCCTTGGCGTCAGTCTTGCCTTCGCCGCGGTAGCTCTCGGAGGCGCGGTGGATGGCCCGCCCGGAGATGTAGTGCACCGGCTGGTCGTGGTTGAGCAGGACGCCAATGGCCAGGGCGGCTCCGCCGTCGGCCAGGTCGATGCCCCAGGTCACCTCCTCGCCCAGGGCCATGACGTCGGTGAGGAGTTCGAGCAGTTCGGGCTCGTCGTTGGCGACGCGTCGCGACAGCAGCCGACGGCCGCTCTCGTCGATCGCGACGCAGTGGTGGTGGGACTTGCCTGCGTCGATGCTGGCCCATATCGCGGCCATGTGGTGCCTCCGTACGGTGTGCTGCGGGTGTTTCCCGACGGACGACCTCGCTGTCGATTCCCTACGGAGCGATCGTTCGCAATTCCTAATTGGCAGGCGAGTCGTCGTGGGGCGTCGGGCGGCCAATCGTTGGTAGCCACAAGCGGCAGAAGGTTGAAAGCCACACCCGACGCCCCTGGGTGGGCCAACCATACGAAGGGCTCGCCCGGTCCCGTGGAAGAACGTAGGGAAGGTTGAGCAGTCTCGTCGAAGGTTGAGCGATGGGTGTTCTGTTCCGTCCCCAGCGGAGCGCGGGGCACGAGGCGATCGGGAATACCGGGTGTGCTCACCGGGTCAACGCGAGCAGTTCATCGATCACCGGTTTCTCGCCACCGTCACTGAGGTGGGCGATGGCCGCAAACGGCGCGATCACCTGGCTCCAGGCATGGAGCCGGTCGCCATCGAGCCCGCACGCCGCCGCCACGCGCGCACAGCGGGTCTCAACGCCCTCCAGCCCGGCGCCGACTACGACGTAGTCCACAGCGTCGAAGCACGGATCACCGACACAGGCTTTCGGATCGATGGCCATGAGACCTCGCTCCGCACCGCCGTCGAGCACGTTGCCCAGGTGCAGGTCACCGTGGAGCAACACGGTTGTCGCTTCCGTGTCCAGCAGCCGCTCGCACCGCTGGATGGCCCTGTCCCACGTGGTGACGTCCATCCGTGCGCTGATGGCAGGCTCGGACAGCCGCCTGCCGACCCGGGCGAAGGCCTCCTCGCACCGCCCACGCAGCACACGCGTCGGCAGCGGAGGCGGAGCGACCCCGTGCAAGGCGGCGAGCAGCTCCGACCACTGTCCCGGAAGCGAAGCAGCAGGCATGTCCTCCGCTGGCGTTCCGGGCACGATCTCCTCCAACACCATTGCGCCCGCTTTCTCGTCGACGGCCAGCACAGCAGGCACCCGGCCCGAGGCAGCGAACCACCCCAGCATTCCGACCTGCTCGGCCAGAAGGGCCCGCTCCGGACTGATTTTCAGCACCGCAGGCGTGCCGTCGGGCCAATGGCACCGCAACGTGACCGACGAAGCACCGTCCGGGAGGGACTCACCGAGCGAAAGTCCCCACTGGGACGTCAGCCGCGCGATGAGATCCGGCGTGTCAGCGCACCATTCGGCAACCTGGGGACCGAATCGACGTACCAACCGCGTAGTGACGCTCTCCACATCCACCAGCAGTCGTTTCACACGGGTCAGTCTGCCGCTCACGCGATCTTTGTCCACCGCTTTTCCACCACTCGCTGTGAACGCGAGCCGACGAGCGAATCGGACCAGAGCAGTCACCCAACCTTCGGTGAGAATCGCTCAGCCTTCGCTGAGACAGATCAGACACACAGCTCGGTGACGATCGCGAACGAGTGTCCCGTCTTCTGCGATCTGGCTCCGATCTCAGTTGATCTGGTCCGATTCGCTCTCCGTCTCAGGCGGTCTGGTCCGTCGATGCCGCTGTCGGTGCGGGATGGTGGGCTTCACCCATGAGTTATGACCTTGCTGTCTGGGAAGGCGAGCGTCCTGCAGGCGACGCCGCTGCGGCCCAGTGCTTCACGGATCTGTACGACAAGTACATCGACGCGGACGGGGCTGACGTTCCTCCAACCAAGCAAAACGAGGCCTATGCCGCCGCGCTCCTGGAGCGATCCCGATCTCACCGAAGTCGAGCCTCTACCGTCCCGGGCCGGGAACGGCGATGCGCCTTCAGAGGGGGCCAAACACGGCCGGAACAGGCAACCGTAGTAAACACCGTGCCCCTGATCTTGCCCGGAGCCGCGTATCCGCAGGTCGCAGTAGCCCACTCGGCAGGCGGCCCGTGACACGCCTGTGACCGGAATTTTGGCTTACACCATGGCTCGGCGCTCGCGCCCCTGATGGAGTGACCTGATGCGCAAAGTCACTTCCCTTCTTCCGGCCCTCGCCGCACTCCTGCTGCTCACGGCGTGCGGATCCGAACAGGCGGGCACCCCCGGCGCAGTCGCCCCCGCGTCAGGGACCGCCGTCACCGACCCGCCCGTGGACGGCGTCCGGATCACTTCGGTGACCATCCCCTCCGCCACGCCCACCCCCAAATCTGACGGGTTCTCCGTCCACGCCGACCCCCTTCCCACCGGTGACTCCGGGATCTCGGCCGCCTACGAAGTCACCAACAACGGAACCGAGGCGCTGACGTACACGATCCTGTTCGACTTCACCACGGACACCGGCGAAGTCATGGGCAACAGCCACGAGACCGTGCGCTCGGTCGGCCCCGGCGCGACCGAGCGCGGCACGGTCCGGGTGGGGGTGCTGGCCCCCGGAGCGTCCCGGGTGACCCGCGTCAAGGTCTCCCGGGTGACCAAGGTGCCCGCCGCCGAGGCGCCGCTCGCGTCCGGCGAGTGTCCACCCTCCGGCATCCGCCTCACCACCGATGACGGCGACGCCGCGATGGGGCTGCGCGTGGTGGGCTTGCACCTGGAGAACTGCGGGAAGCGCGACTACTCACTTGACGGTTACCCGCTTCTGGAACTGCTGGACAAGGATCTGTCACCCGTCCAAGGCGTCCGGATCGTACATGGAAGCGGTGGCATCAGCACCGGTACCGGATTTGACGAGCCGGCCCGCCCGCTGGTCCTGAAGCCGGGCGAGAGCGCCCTTTCGGGCCTCATGTGGCGCAACACCACCGAGTCCGGCGCCGCCGTCAACGTCCCGTACGTCAGGGTGCGGGCCGAGCAGCGCGCCGATCCGGTGACCGTGACGCCCCACCTCGATCTCGGCACCACCGGCAAGCTGGCCGTCCGTGCCTGGACGCGCCCGTCGAAGTAGGACCCCCGCCCGGTCTCAGTGCCTCCGCTGCGGCCATCAGAGGGGGTGGTGGGGGCGGCGCCTGATCGTGGACGGGGGTCAAGGGGCAGGTCCCAAGGGCCCTACTGAGCTGCACCGACCAGATTGGTCGCAACACCTGAACCGAACCACATCAACTGAGATGAGCAGCACGAGCAACGCGCATCTGACCAGATCCGCCGAGAATCCGGCTCCCGCCCTATCTCAACCGATCTGGTCGCCGCTGGTCGAGCCACTCGTCGTAAACCAGATCCGTTGAGACGGGACAACGAGGTTGGCCTCTGCCATCCAACCGAGGCGTTTGACAGCGAACCCAGCCGTTTCGGCTTCTACGACAGTGAACCTAGTCGTGCGGGATGACCAGGCACTGGAGTGCTGACGATCTATGCGTGGCGGTGGTTGTCACATTTGCGAGCCCGGCGGTGTCTCCATGCCGAACAGCAAGACAGGTAAATCTACTGAGGAGAACACCATGGCGCTCCGCGTTCCGAAGGCCGAGCTCAGCACCGAGATGAGCGAAAACATGATCAAGCAGCTCGGCGCCGTGGCCGAGCCCGTCGAGGTGGTGTGGCACAACCCCAAGGTCGCCACGTCCAACTTGGAGTTCTCGGCCAAGGTGGGCGCGTGGGACGCGGCCGACGCGAGCCTCAAGTCGTTCGCGCACATGGCCGTCGCGGCACAGGTCGGCTGCGGCTGGTGCCTCGACGTCGGCTACTTCCAGGCGCAGAACCAGAACCTGGACCTGGCCAAGGCGAGCCAGGTGCCCCGCTGGCGGGATTCGGAGGTGTTCACGCCGCTGGAGCGGGACGTCCTCGAGTACGCCGAGGCCATGACGAACACGCCGCCGACCGTCACCGACGAGCTGCACGCGAGCCTGCTCAACCGGCTCGGTGCGGCGGCGATGGTCGAGCTCACCGCGTACATCGCCTTCGTTAACATGGCGACCAGGAACAACAATGCGAACGGGATTTCGTCGCAGGGCTTCTCCGATGCCTGCGAGATTCCACTGGCCGCGCGCCCTCAGAACTCCGGCGTAGCGTCGACGTCATGATGACCGAGGATCCGTTCGTCGCCCATCGCAGGCTGCTGTTCACCGTCGCCTACGAGATGCTCGGGTCGGCGGCCGATGCGGAGGACGTGCTGCAGGAGTCCTGGCTGCGGTGGGCCGACGTCGACCACTCGCAGGTGCGCGAGCCGCGGGCGTACCTCGTCAGGACTGTCACGCGGCAAGCGCTCAACCGCCTGCGAACGCTGTCGCGCAGCCGCGAGGATTACGTGGGCGAGTGGCTGCCGGAACCGCTGCTGACCAGCCCCGATGTTGCCGAGGACATCGAACTCGCGGAGAGCGTCTCGATCGCGATGCTGACCGTCCTCGAAACGCTCGGGCCGACCGAGCGGGCGGTGTTCGTGCTCCGCGAGGTCTTCGAGATGCCGTACGGCGAGATCGCCGAGGCCATCGGGAAGTCCGCGGCCACGGTGCGGCAGATCGCGCGGCGTGCCCGCGAGCACGTGGCGGCCCGGCGGCCGCGGGTGCAGGTGAGCCGGACGGAGCAGCAGGCCGTGGTGGAGCGGTTCCTGGCCTCGTTGCGAACCGGACAGTTGCAGGAGCTGCTGGAGGTTATGGCGCCGGACGTGGTCCTGATCGCCGATGGCGGCGGGCTTGCGGCCGCCGCTCTGGCTCCGATCCACGGCGCCGAGCTGGTGGCGACGGTGCTCGCGCGCGCGAACCAGGTGGTGACCGCGTTCGAGACGATGACCGTGTGGCTCAACGGCGCGCCTGCGGGCCGGTTCGAGATCGACGGCGAGCCGACCGCGGTAAGCCTCGTGGTGGAGAACGGGCGGGTCACCCGGATCTACCTGATGAGAAATCCGCAGAAGCTGACGCGGCTCGATGAACTGGCCGAAATCACCAGGTAAGCCCGCTGCTGCTCTCGCAGCGTGAGTGTTCCGGGCGGTGGGAACCGCCCGGAACACTCACGACCGCGCAGTGGTCAGAGGTCGACGTACAGGGCGATCGATCAAGAGGTAGAAAGCGGGCCGCGCCTGCTTCCGGCTGCTACGGAAGCGCGTGCTGCTCGGTGCCGCCAGTCGTCGAAGACCGACTGGCGGCAAAGGGACGTCTACCTGACCGTCTTCACGAAAATCTTTGATGAGCCATCACGACTGGCCAGCAGCACCCCGGTGACACTCAACCCAGTCGGGCCAGGTCAGCGCGCTGCACACGACTAACTTCACTGTCAAAGGACACCCGGCCAGCCCGGGGTGGCAGCCGGCGATGGGGTGCTGTGCCGGCTGGTTTTGGCCTGGCGGCGACGGAAACCCGGGAGTCGGGGGCGGGACTGGCCGCCGTCAGGGGGACTTCACGGCGTTGACCATGGTGTATCCCATCTTGTCTCGGCACAGGGCGAGGATGTGCGGGTAGACGGTGTCGAGCTGCGCCATCGCGTCGGTGCCCACCAGCTCCGCGATCTGGGCGCGCCTTGCGGCGAACAGGCGCGGGATCAGCTCGTAGGTGGGCTTGAACTCCCGGGACATGTCGCGCGTGCCTTGGATGGCGAAGCCGGCCTCGCCGAGCATGCGGGAGTAGTCCTCGGGTCCGGCGGGGAGGCGGGAGAGGGCGAACGCGGCCTGGAAGAGCTGGACTTCCTCGGGTGTGAAGGGCACGGCTTCGAAGCAGTCCGCGAGGACGAAGCGGCCCCCGGACCGCAGCACCCGCCGAACCTCGCGGATCGCGGCGGGGCGGTCGGAGAAGTGAGCGAAGGACTCGATGGCCCACGCGGCGTCGAAGGTCTCGGAGTCCTGGGGCAGGGCCATGGCGTCCGCCTGTTCGAAGGTGACGCGGTCGGACAGTCCCGCCTTCAAGGCGCGGTCGCGGCCGGCCCGGACCTGCGCGGCGCTGACCGTCACGCCGAGCACGCTCGCGCCCGACTCGGTGCCGATCCGCACGGTGGGCCGGCCTGTGCCGCAGCCGACGTCCAGCATCCGCTGTCCTGGCAGCAGCCCGACCACGTCGATGAGGGTGCCGGTCCAGGAGTCCTGGGCCCGGGTGAGTTCCTCCCACATCTCGTCGGCCGTCAGCTCCCCCGTTTCCGTCCGCACGCCGTCGGTCCACATGCCCAGGTGCATGCTGTCGCCCATGGTCAGGCCGTACAGGCCCCCGAAGCGGTCGTACCATTCGCCGACCTCCCGGGCCGATGGATTGCTCATGTCCAACTCCTCGCTTCCGGGCGGCCCACCAGGTGGGCTGGCACCGCCGGGCCGACCCGGCCGATCGGCTCCGCTGCCCTCCACCACTTCCCCAGGACGGGCGCGCAGTGAGGTCACACGGCGGGGCGCACAGAAGCACGGATGGATCCATGCACTGAATCGCCTACATGCGGCAGGCACACTTCGTTTGCCGTCAAGATCACTTGGCAAACGATCAAGATCGCGTGTCAGAGGTCAGGAGCGCGCGGACCACCTCTACCCTCAACCTCCCAGCTCGCCTCCCAGGAGGGCGTCTGCCTGGGCAAACGGCCTCTCAGGCTCCTAGGCATCACAGACGATCCGGGCAGGCGTGCCCGGTGGTGACATTGGCTTCGCGGTGAGGTCACCGCCGGGCCCGTCCAGCGTGGCACGAGGGTCTGACAGTGAGGATGTACTCGGCATCCTCGGGGGCCTGACTCAGGGTCTGACTGACGCTTCGGCCCCAGCAGCGCATCGGCGGTGCGGGCGGCGTCGTGCTCCGTGTCGAGCAGCGAACTCTTGTAGCAGTCGATGGCGCCGGTGTGACTGAGCGCTCCGGTTGGCCACACTGGGCACCTCGGCTGGCCGCCCCGAAGCGAAGGCTGAAGGGCTTGTCGGTCGTTGGGAGTAGGACTGGCGCCCCATGTGCGCCCCGAGCCTGCTGGCTAGGGTCGGCACTCATGCAGAACACGGAATTCGTTCGTCGCCAGGTGGCGGAACGTAGGCGCGACTCTCTGGAACGGCTCGCCACAGAGCGGGACGTGTGGGTATCAACAGCTCACCCTGATCACGGGCCGCACCAGGTGCCGCTGTGGTTTTCGTGGGACGGTCGAGCGGTGTGGATGTGCACCAGCGCAACTTCCGTGACCGCGCGGAACGTCCGCAAGGAACCACGGGTGCGCCTGTCGCTGCCGGACACCTTCGATGTGGTGCTTCTGCAGGGCGAGGCGGAGTGCTTCACTGACCAGGACGTGCCCGGAGACGCAGCGGACACGTTCACCGGCAAGTTCGGGTGGGATCCGCGCACGGAGAATGGTCCCTTTCTGTACGTGCGCGTGGTGCCGAAGACTGTGCGCGCCTGGCGAGGTGAACCAGAGCTGCGCGGCAGAGTCATCATGCGCGACGGAACGTGGCTGGAGTAGCGGCCGTTATGGGTGGATGGCCTCTCCGTCCCGGTCATGGGGGCCACTTCTGAGCGCCACAGTGGCCAAGCCTCCGCATGAAGCCGCTCGATCGCGTTAACCACGTGGGGAATGGAGAACACGCAGCCCCGTAAGGCGCCGCCGCGCGCCCTTTGTCCGAGCCGTCGTCCAGGCCGCCAGGCGCCTGCAGGCCGCGCGCGAGAAACCGGCGGCGCCCAACCGCCCGAGGCGCGCCCGTACGCCCGCCCGCCCCTCCCCACCTTCCTCTTCCGGGCAGAGGGCGGCAGGGTGCGCAGAGGGGGATGTCTGGCCCCCGACCACGCCTCTAGGGGTGTGGTGACCTGTGAAAACGTCCGGCGGCCTCCTGCCGCTCGCGCCAGTCCCACTCAACACGGCCGGCCGGGCCTTGGCGGCGGACCGCGGGCGGCTGTGGCGGGCGCAACCTGGCCGTCTCCGCCACGCGCAGCAGGTGCGCACGGTCGGCGCGGCGAGCAGTTCCTGGTCCTCGCCGGATACAAGCCGGGCGAAGCAGGACGCGGCCCGCAGGAAAACGCCCGCCCAGGGCGGTACGGGGTAGGCGGCACAGCCGTCGGTGTAGCAGGCGCGGTCGCGCAAGGTGAGCGTGGCCGCGGCGCCGCCGTAGTCGCGAGGGCGTGCAGTAGCAAGTTGTTTCGAGGGCGGCAAGGTCGTCCTGGCCGACGGCAGCCGGATCGAGCCCGACGCCGTGATCGCCGCGACCGGGTATGTCCGCGCCTGGAGGGGTTCGTCGGTCACCTCGACGTCCTGGACGCCCGCGGCAGGCCGGTGCTCCACAGCGCCCGCTGCCCGCAACGCCCCCGGCCTGTACTTCACCGACTTCACCAACCCGATCAGCGGGGTGTTCCGCGAACTGACCATCGACGCCGAGAAGATCGCGAAGGCGGTGGCGCGCCGCGCGGAGAAGGCCCGCGCGGCGCGCTGAGACAAAGGTGTCTTTCGGGGCGCTGGTGGGCGCTAGTTCGCGGTGAGGACGGCCGTGTTGTTCGTCGGGTCCGGGTCGTGGCGGAACTCGCCGAACGGGGGATGGATGCTGACCTCACCTGTCGCTCCGGGCACCACCGTGTCGATCCGGAGCTTGAAGGCGAAGGAGCGCTCCGTGTTCTCCAGCACCCAGTACGGCAGCGCGCAATCGTAGCGCGGGGCGCCCGTGCGGTTCGGGTAGTAGCCGCCGGAGAGGGTTCGCGGGCCGCAGCCCTCCGGCACGCCCGTGACCGTGGTGCCAGGCGGAACGATCAGCCGGACTGCGGCGACCGGGTCCCCGGAGCTCAGGTTGCCCAGCCAGCCGGGCCCGTTGTTCCTGAAGGTGAGCGACGCGGTGACCGTCTCGCCCGCGGCGCCCGTGACCGCCCCGCCGTTCACCGAGAAGTCGGCGGTGTTGTCAGCGCCGATCTGCAGCGCCACATAGTCGTCGTAGCCCCCCAGGTCGGTCGCGCCGACTGGCTGCGCCCAGATGTCCACCCGCTCCTGCAGCGCGTGCCGGGTGAGCGCGACCCGCAGCGGCTCTGGCAGTTCGAAGGAGGCTCCCGGGGCCAGATCCTGGTCGAAGGTGCAGGTCGCGTACGACATCGGGGCGTACTCGTCCCCGCTCGACGTCGTATAGACGCAGGCGTCGTACCGGTTGAGGTACCGCACCCCGTACGAGGCCATCACCCTGATGGTGAAGCCGTGCGCGGTCTCGTTGCCGTGGTTGGTGAGCGAGAACGGGAGCGTCTGCCTGCTGCCCGGCCGGGCGTGCTCGATGTCGCCGCCGGCCGTGAGCCCGAGGTCGGGTCCCGACGCGACCGTGACCGTGGTGTCGAAGCTGTCTCGGGGGGCAATGAGCGTACCGTCCGGGCCGCCGGTGGCCGTCGCCTCGAAGGTTATGCGGCCCCGCGCCCCGACGGCCGCCCCGTCGGCCGCGCGGACCTTGAGATGCACCTCGCCGCCGGTGGTCCCGGTCACCGGCACCTCGGGCACGTCGCATACCGCGATCGCGCCGCTCGGCGTGCAGTTGTCCGGCCAGGTGATCTCGGCGACCCCGGAGATGCCGGAGGCGTCCACGGTGAGCCGGCCGTCGGTCACCGTGAAGTGGTCGTTGTCGTGGTTGAGCCTGACATCGAGCGTACGGGTCAGCGGTGTCCCGCCATCGATGCCGAGCGGCAGGGTCGGCTCGTACGGGGCAGTGATCCAGAGTTGGTCGGTCTCCGGCTCGGTCTCAGCGAACGCGGGAGCGGTGGTGAGCCCCAGGGTGACGAGTCCGGCGGCGAGCGTCGTACAGGCTCCGAGCCGAAGTGCGCGGCGGACGGAGTCAGCTCTCATGACATCTCCAGGTGAGAGGCGGTCGGGTCACGCGGCCGGCGTGGTCGTCGGTCAGCGGCCCACGCCGGGCCACATCTCCTTGACGATCAAGGGGGGTTGGGGGTTGTACGACGATGCTGACCGGTGGGCGCGCAGGACGGTCAGCCGGGTGACGGGTAGAGCGGTGATCCAGGCGGTGGCGGCTTCCCATGCGGGCTGACGGCCGGCGGGAAAGCGTCCCGGGAGCAGGGGCGGGGGCAGCAGCGTTGGCGGGGTGACGCCACCAGCGAACTCAGGGCTCGACAGAGGCAGCGTCGAGGTCCAGTTCAAGCAGGCGGCTCGTCCACGCGCCGCGGCACACCAACGACCACCGAACCTGAACCTTGCGCAGCGCAGATGACACGACCTGATCACCAACCAGCTGACTGACAAACCCGCAGGCCAGACCCTCGCTCCAGCACAGCGCCCATAATCACTGCGGCTACTTGCACACTGGGATCCCCTACCCACAGACGCACCACGAACTGATCAGCGCAGGCCAGACCACCAACTACTGATCAAAAAAGACCGCTCCTGGACATCCGCGCCCCGTCGCTGATGCTCGGGCTGTCGGAGGAGGCGCTGCGGGGCCGGCGCCTCGCTCTCCTGCAGACGGCGCTCCTGGAGCACGCGGCCGCACACAACCTCCATACGGTCATGACGTTCCACCAGCGGGTAGAGGAGGCCGAGGAGGCCCGCGCGTTCGCGGAGAAGCTACCGGAGACGGCCGCGGAGCTGTACGTCACCGAGGCGTCCGACGACGACCTGGCGAAGGCTGACCGGCTGCCGAAGTCGTCGATCGACGCGGAGCTGTACGAGCGGGAGGCCGGCCACCACGTCCCACCGGACCGGGTGTGGTCGGCGTGGCTGTGCGGCGACCACCTCGTGTCCGAGCGGCGCGAGGCGCTGCAGCAGTTCGCCAACGGCATCGACGCGGCCGGGCGCCGGGTCCACCGCGCGTTCCTCGCCTCCGTGCGGCTCCTCGGGGAGGGCGTCGACATCACTGGCGAGCGTGGGGTGGAGGCGATCTGCTTCGCGGACACCCGCGGCTCGCAGGTGGAGATCGTGCAGAACATCGGCCGGGCGCTGCTGCTGAACCGCGACGGCAGCACGAAGATCGCGCGCATCATCGTGCCGGTGTTCCTGGAGGCCGGGGAAGACCCGACGGACATGGTCGCCTCCGCGAGCTTCAAGCCGCTTGTGGCCGTGCTCCAGGGCCTGCGGCTCCCACGATGAGCGCCTGGTCGAGCAGCTCGCGTCCCGCGCCCTGTCCCGGGGCAAGCACGAGCGTAAAGTGCACGTCCAGCGTGACGAGGACGGCCGGATCGTCGGGACCGGCGGCGAGGACGGCGGCGAGGACCAGGAGCAGGACGGCACCGACGCCGCTGCCGAGTCGGCCCTGCTCCACTTCTCCAGCCCGCGCGACGCGGCGACCATCGCGGCGTTCCTGCGCACCCGGGTCTACCCCCGAGAGCCTGGTGTGGCTGGAGGGCTACCAGGCCCTGCTCCGCTGGCGGGCGGAGAACGAGATCACCGGCCTCTACGCGGTCCCGTACGACACGGAAACCGAGGTCGGCGTCACGAAGGACTTCCCGCTGGGCAGGTGGGTGCACCAGCAGCGGAAGGCGCTGCGGGCCGGGGAGCTGGAGGAGCGGCGCAAGACCCTGCTGGACGCACCGGAGGCCGGGATGGTGTGGGAGCCAGGCGAGGAGGCGTGGGAGAACAAGCTCGCCGCGCTCCGGCGTCTTCCCGGCTCCGCGCGAGTGGCGTCGCCAGCGAGTGACAACACCGTGGTTGGCTTCCTCCTGGACGAGGCCGGGCCACGCTGGCGGTCGTCTGGGATATGAGGGATGGCGGTTTCACAGCCGCAGCGCGAGGAGCTGATAGGCGGCCGAATCCCGGGAGTTGTGACCCGGGAGAAGTGGCAGCGTGTCCCGAAGCCCCATAGTGCGTCACGCTCACCCGGTCGTTCAGCAGACGGCTGAGACAAAGACAAGCAGGTGGTGGGCCCCGGTGCCGCGCGCGAACGGCCAGCTAGCCGGTCAGCGCGCAGGAGCCGCGAAGCCCACGTGGCGGCCTTCGGCTACGAGTACGAAGCGGGCCCGGTCCTCTGATCCGTCGGAGGACCGGGCCCGTGCCATGTGCCGCCCCTCCCAGGTGGTCTTCCATCTGGGAGGGACTCTCCCGCCTCGCCCATCGGTGAGGACTCAGCCGCAGAAGGACCGCATCGCGACTGCCGGTCTTCTTCTTCCCCAGGCGATACCGTGGCGACGGTGGCATAGGCGAGGCGCCCCCGGCCGACGCGCAACCGGCTGAGCACTCCCGATCCCCGGCCGCGGCCGCGCCGCCCATCCCGCCCAGCCTTTCCCTCCTCACGCCAGCCAAGGAACATGGGTAAAAGCGGCCGCAACGGGGATGTCAGCGGCCCGACACCACACCGAAACCGCATGGTGACCTGCACGGACACGGGAGCGGCCTGCCGGGCTGCGCAGTAGAAGGCGCGACCCCTGCTGCAACAGAAGGCGCAACGGAACACGCAGCCCCTGTCGCACTCCGGCTCCTGACGGGATGCGGTGCCCCAGGCGGGCTTCATGCCGCCCGCGCTGCCCCCTCGGGTGCGGGCCAGCGGCCGCAGCTCGGCACGCGCCGCCGGCGCAGCCGCGGGGCTGTGCACGGTGCGAGCGGGAGCGTGGTCGGCCCGACCACGACGGCTCGGTCGGCGCTCGCAGGCGTCCGGGCGGGCGGGCAGGTCGGTGGTGGCGAGGCCTGTATGGACCGTGTCACAGCCTCGGTGAATCATGTCCGCGGCGGCCAACTGCCGCGTGATACTCCCGAAATCATCCGATGTGACATGGGAATCAGGAGCAGAGTTGGTAGACACTCCACGCGCCACCCTCTTATCCAACGCTGAGATCCGGAAGCTGCAGATCGGCGTCCGGCAGGACGAGCGTGATCTTGAGTGGAAGAAGAGGCGTACACGGCGCTTCCGAACAGCGCTGATCCTGACAGTCTTGATCGTGCCGGGCCTCGTAGCGTGGTCGACAGCTTATTCCGATCACCACAGGTGGCTCGTCTCTGGCAACGCTGTCTTGGGTTCGGTACTTGCGGTCTCGGCGCTGTACCTGTTCATCACGTCTGTCGATCATTTATGGAAGACGGACAAGCTGGACTGGTTTTGGACGCACAGCGGGGCGATCCCAGATCGGTACAAATGCAGCGTGGCAGAGTTGCAAGATCGGCTAGAGACCGACCGGGCTTCTCTGCGGCGGGCGAGTGCGCTGGCGCCGGTCGCGCTGCACGAGCGCAGGGGGCTGTACCGGGAGGAAGTAGCCGAGGTCATCGAGCATTATCAGGTGGAGAGCCGTAAGTACCGACGGGTCCATAACAGTCTCCAGTCCTTGGTCATGGTGGGTTCGACAACGATCACCACCGTTGCGGCGCTGGATGCGAAGCAGTGGACCTGGCAGACGATCTCAGTGATCGTCCTCGGGTTCTGTGTGACTCTCGCAAGTACGTTCACCGGGTACTACAAGTACCGCGAGCGCAGCTACTTTCTGCAGCAGACTGCGGACGCCATCGAGGAGGAGAGCAACGCGCTCTCGTTGGGGGTCGGCGAGTACAGCCTGTTCAGCTCGGACCAGGAGGATCAGGCCCTGGCCAAGTTCACCCAGAGAGTCGAGGTACTGCGTAACGAGCAGCGGCGACGTCAGCAGCAGCTCGACCAGCCGGCCGAGCACGCGGCTGCGCAGAATCCTTCTGGCATCTGACCAATTCCAGGAAGGCTGACGTCTGCCGCTCCCCGGCGTCACCGTGGGGTCCTTGTACCGGCAGCAGCACAACGGCACACGGGGTAAGCCGTCACATCACCGGCGGCGACGCCTGGGCGGGCATCTTCCTCTCGTGCGCGAGGCTTGGCCAAGGTTGAGCCTCCAGGTGCCCGTGCCGCGCTGGGACGCCGCGCTAGGACGGCTCTCCCCCGCCCGCCGCGTCCCAACCGTCCAGGAAGGCGGTGAGGGCGCGGCGTTGCTCTTGTTCACGGGCGACCTGCCGGGCGGTCGACGTACGGGGCGACGGCGGCGAGGAGCAGTCGCTGGAGTTCGGCCGGCTCCAGCGCCTCCACCTCCCATTGCACGGGGTGGCGCAGGTCGAAACCGTAGCGGTCGGCAAAGGCCGGCCACCGAGGATCGCCGCGCTTGCCCTTGGTCGCGGGCAGCTCGTAGGCGCGCGCCTGGTCGTAGGTCAGCAGTACTGGTGAAGAGGCAGTGTTCCGACCCTGCGCTATTCCTCTCCTTCTTGCACCCGGCAGCGGCCCTGGTCTCGGATCTTCGGGGTGGAGTGCCAGGGTTTGCCTGGCGGCGGCATCCCCGTGGCGGGCTGCTGGGGGGATGGACGAGACGCTGTTGAAGCGGCTGGACGAGGCGTTGCAGACCCAACTCTGCTGCGTATTTCGCTGGGGCGTGCGGGGTGAGCGTGTCGGGGGCCAGCAGCTGCGAGGTGACGTTGGGGTGTCAGGTCTCCTGGCGCTCGCTCAGAACAGTGTTAGGCCCTCGCCGCTGGTGTCCGCGATGACTGGCCGGAACTGGGCAGGGAGGCCGTCCAAGCGGTCAGGACCGGCTGCGGCGGCCACGGCAGGGGCCGTCTCGGCCAACCAGACGCGAAACCGCTCGGCGGCTTCGCGGTAGGGGACTCGCGCCAGGACACGGTGCTCGCCGGAGGGGCAGAAGTCGACGGCGACCGTGAGCAGGCAGGAACGGGGCGCGTTCTGACTGCCTGTCCAGGACACGCGCAGGACACCGCAGGGCTTGCGCCCGCGGGGGGCGCGGTGGGTCGGGCGCAGCGATCGGCAGGCTATGTGGGCGGTCCATGCGGCGAGGTGCGGCACGGGCAGGGTGGTGCGTGCGCGGCAGCCGGGGCAGCGGTGCCAGTGGCGGAGCCAGTCGTCGGTGTCGGTGTGGAAGAGACGTGTGTAGCGGTTCGCCACGCGGATGTCGTTGCTGTACAGGTGGTCGGGGCGTTCCTGTGTGTTGCAGGACTGGCAGACGGGGGCGCGGACGTAGCCATGTTCGTGGCAGTGGTCGAGCACGGTGGCGGGCGCAGTGCGGCAGACGGCGCACGCCCACCCAGCCACCCTGCGGGAGGTACCGGGCTTCCTGCTGAGCACCGAGTACAGCTGGCCTTCCAGCTCTTTGTTGTACGGGCGCAGTGAGGCGGTGGGGCCCTCGGGGCTCGTCGTCTGCCGACCGCCGGCGTCTCGGGCCTGCCGGGGGTAGGAGGGCGGCTCGGTGACGGCTGCGCCTGCCTGGCGGGTCCGCGCGGCTTGCACCCACTGCGTTTCGGCGTGCTCGGCCGCATCCAGCAGCCTGACCACAGCGCGCGGCAGCCACCACGTCCGCTGCGTCCCGTCGCGGGTCTGCTCCACAAGTATCTGTCGCCAGTCGATCCCCGCCAGATGGTACGGCCGGCCGACTTCACGTCGTGCTGCCCGCTCGGGGCCGCCCAGCTCCTGCAGTTCCCCCGTGATGCGCTGGCGCCAACGCAGCGGCGTTTCCTCGTTGCACTCCTGCCTCGGCGCCCCACGAAACGGACCGATGCGGACCAGGTCCTGCCGATCCATCCCAACCGCGTTCAGTTCCGCGGCCGCCCGGCGCACCTCAACCTCCGGAACACTCCACTGACCGCCGCTCGCCCTCACCGTCGCCACCACATGGCCGCCGAGCAGGACGTACCCCACCCGGGCATGGGCAGGAGAGCAGGTGAATGCCCCAGAAGCCGTCGGCACAGCACTGTCGGCCGTCAGATCAACCCACAGAGCGTCCGCGGCACCCAGGGTGATCAGGCCGTCCGTGCGACCGGGCATGACACGCTCGACACGCTCTGACATACCGACAGGCTAGCGGCCTGCAACGCGGCAACGGATCCCAAGCTCCTCGGTCAGCCGGGCGATGAGGACGGGCGGGTCGTCGGGGCCGGCGGCGAGGGCGACGGCAAGGACCAGGAGCAGGACGACACCGACGCCGCCGCCGAGTCCGCGCTGCTCCATTTCTCCTCCCCCAGGGACGCCGCCAGTGAGGCAACCACGCCGTAGGAGGTCTTGTACGTTGATGGCGCGTCGCTCAGAGAACTCCGAGTGCTGGGGCAGCCGTTCGTCGTCGCGCGCATTGCGTCGGGCGTTCACAGCCCCAGCCCAGCATCCGGCCGGCGGCGCGCGGTGGCCAGGCGCAGCGGTGCCGCGGGCAACCCGCTGCCCGCGGCGCCGGTAGTCGTCGAGGAATGCGTGCAGCGCCACCACCGGGTCGGGGCCCGCCGGTGGGCGGGCGTCGATGGTGTCGTTCTCGGCGCGGGCGGCGAGGACATCGTCGGCGAAGTCGTCGACCCAACGCAGCGCCCAGGTCAGCAGGGGCCCGAGGACCTGCTCGGGGATGCGGTCGGTGAGGTTCTTCCCGGTGCGCTGGGAGTGGGCTCGCACCCATGCCTGCCAGACAGTGCGCCGCAGCGGATCCTGCGCAAGGCGGTCGGGAAGCCGGGTGCGGTAGGCCCACAGCATGCGCACGGCGCGGCGGTGGCCCTTGGTGGCGCCGACCGACAGCCGCAGCCCGACCACGTGCCGGTGGTAGTCGTCCAGGTCCTCACCGGTGATCTGCGCCTGCGTGCGGCCGTGGCGATTCGCCCACAACAGGAAGCGGCGCACGCAGCCGTAGTAGGTGCGGATGCTGCTGATCAAGATCGGCAGCTCGCCGGGCGGGGTGTTCTGAGTGAGCAAGGCGTAGAACAGCCGCTTGGCGGTATCGCGCAGCGACGGTGGCACCAGGATGAAGTCCAGATTGAGCGGCATGTGGTCGACGCGCAGCCACGCCGGTGTCAGCACCCAGGCGTGGTCGTTGAAGACCATGGTCTCTTCGCCGTAGCGACAGGTGTGGTCGAGGGCTTCTTCGGTGAAGGTGAGCTCACCGTTGACGGGCTCTTCTTCTTTCGGGTCCTCGACCAGGCGACCTGCGGATTCTCGCCCGCCTGATGCAATTCCCGAGGGTTGACGTAGATCATCGTGGTGTGCAGCCATTCGTGGCCGAGGAGCTCTTGCAGGGCCACGATGTCCGTCCCGCTCTGGTAGAGATCAGAGGCCGCGAAGTGTCGCAGGACGTGGGGCGTGAGGCGGCTCGCGTAGCCGGGCAGGTGCTCGGCGGCCATGCTGACGAGCGCCTTCCTGAGCGTGTCGTCGCCGACGCGCCGGCTGCTGGCGTCCGATGTCCGTCCCGTCGGGCGGGAGGCCATCACCAGATCTTTACCGCTGCGCCCGCCAGGCGGGCCGTCGCGTCAGCACCCGACGGTAAGCCGCCGCCATGTGCACCCTCCCGCTCATGAACATCACCCGAACCGGAATGCCCTGCGCACGATCTACCGGCCCGTCGGTGACGTCCGGCCAACCGCAGATGTCCTCGCGGTCGCGGGCGGCGCGGATCGGCACCGCCGTGATCGAGGACGCCTACTGGCGTGCCAGCCCGTGGTGGTCGGCCCAGGCGTTGATCGCCGCGGCCAACTCCTCGGGGCGGTCCTCCGGGGAGTGGTGGCCGGCCAGGCCGTGGCGGGAGACCTCCAGGCCCGCGATGTTCTCCTCGCACCAGGCCACGGTCCCCTGGTCGGTCATCGCGCCCGGTCCCGGCTCGAACGCGGCAAGCAGTTTGGGGACTTCGGGGCTGGTGGCCAGCCAGGCGTCGTACTGCTCGATGCGGGCCACGACGTCGGCGGGCTCAGCGTCCAGCGGCATCATGCGCGTCCATGCCAGTACCGGGCGGCGGCTGTGCGGGGTCGGGAAGGGGCGGCGATAGACCTCCAGGTCGGCAGGGTCGAGCGGGGTGGCGAGTGTGTCCGGGAGCCCCTCGATGAACAGCGACTTCTCCAGGATCATCTCCTCGCCCACCCCGGGGGTGCGTAGCAGGGTGAACAACTTCCGCCCGGCTGCCGGAAATTCGTCGTCGACCAGCGGCTTGATGATGGTCTCGGTGAAGGCGAGGCCGCGGACCGTGCCCGGGAGTCGGGCGGCGCGGTCGAAGGCGAGCGCGCCGCCCCAGTCGTGGCCGACGAGGACGGCCTCGGTAAGGCCGAGGGCATCGAACCACGCGTCGAGGTAGCGGGCGTGGTCGTCGAAGGAGTAGGCGAGGTCGGGCTTGCCGGAGTCGCCCATGCCGATGAGGTCGGGGGCCAGAAGGCGGCGGCCGGGCGCGGCCACCCCCGGCAGGACGTTCCGCCACAGGTGGGAGGAGGTGGGGTTGCCGTGGAGGAAGACGAAGGGCAGCCCGTCGGGGTCGCCGGACTCGCGGTAGTAGAGGGCGGAATCGAGGACGGGGAGGGTGGGCATGGCGGTGTCACTTCGCTTTCGATACGGGGGATTCAGAGGTTGAGGCTCAGGACGCGGTCGACGGCGATCTCGACGACGACCAGGTCCAGCGGGGCGGGCGGGTCCGCGCGGTAGCGGACGGTGTAGCGGCGGACCGCCTCGGCCAGGCGCGCGGGGGCATCGGTGACGGCGGCCCGGCCTTCGAGTGTGATCCAGCGGAAGCCGTCCGCCTGACAGAGCGCGACACGGGCCGCCGGGCCGCCCGCCTCCACGTTCCGGGCCTTGCGGGCCCCCACCCGGGTGGTCACCCGGACCAGGCCGGTGGCGGCGTCGAAGGTGAAGCGGACGGGGGTGACGTGCGGGGTGCCGTCGGGCCGGAGGGTGGTGAGGGTGGCCGTGTGCGGGAGGGTGAGGAACGCTCGTGCGGCGACCGGGAGTTGAAAGGTCGGGCGGCTCACTTCTTCTTCACGCCCTCCCAGATCAGCTTGGCGATGTTCGGCTTCATGGACGTGGTGATGACGCCCATGGCCGTACGGACATACCGCCGCTCCGCCAATTCGCGCAGCATGCTCGCGGCGAGGTCGGCACGGGCGGTGAAGACGCCGTCGGCGCTGGTCTCGGCGGTGTGGTAGTCCGTGACGACGAGGTGCTCGAAGAGGCCCGAGGGCCGGACGGAGGTCCAGTCGAGGCCCGTCTGACGGATCACGGCCTCCATGCGGCGCATGTCCTCGTGAAGGGTGCGGCCGAGACGTCGGTTCACCAGCGGGTCGAGCACATGATTGAAGAAGTGCGCGCCGGTAGGGCGCCAGTTCGGGTCGGCGATGCTGGAGCTGACGGCGAGCAGCCGCTTGATGCCGTGGCGGGCCATGGCCCTGGTGATGACGGTGGCGCTCGCCGAGTACGTGGTGATGGTCTCCTTGCTGAAGCGCGCGCCCAGCGCGGAGAGGACGGCGTCCGTCCCGCCGATCGCGGCATCGACAGCCGCCGGGTCGGTGGCGGCGGCGACGGCCACGGCAAGGCCGGGCCGCGCGGGCAGGGAGCCGGGTCTGCGGGTCACAGCGACGACCTCGTGGCCGGCGGCGAGGGCCTGGTCGGTGAGGCGGCGGCCGGTCAGTCCGTTGGCACCGAAGACTGCGATACGCATGGTGTCGGGTCATCCCTTCGTACGGTTACCGGAACGCCCTTGACTGTGCTGCTCACCAAACGCAGGCTCAACGCTGATGAATAACGCCGCCCCTGCCCCCACCCGCACCCGAGGCCGCCCCCGCGGCAACCCGCCGACCCGCGAGTCGATCGTCTCGGCGGCCCGTTCGCTGTTCCTGGAGCACGGCTACCGGAGCACCACCCTGCGCGCGGTGGCCGGGGCCGCCGGGGTCGACCCGGCGCTGATCGCGTACCACTTCGGCTCGAAGAAGGGCCTGTTCGCGGACGTGATGCAGTTCCAGTGCGCCAATGCGCTGGCGGTGGACGACGTCCTCGGCGGTGACCCGGCCACCCTCCCCGACCGCCTGATCGACGCGGTGACCGACCTGTGGGAGGACGCCGACTTCCAGCAGCTCACCACCCAGAGCGACGAGGCCGCCGAGGTGATCCGCGAATACCTGGAACGCGAGCTGCTGGCCCGGCTTGTTGAATTTCTCGGCGGCCGGGACGCGACCGCCCGCGCCACGGCCGTGGTGACGATCCTCGGCGGCCTCATCTACACCCGCTACCTCAACCCCCTCCCCACCCCCGCCGCCCTCACCCCGTCCGAGATCCGTCACAGCCTCACCCCGGCGCTGCGCGCGGCACTGGCCCCGAGGCCGCGCGCGGCGGCACCCACCAGAGCCGGCCGTCAGGGCTCGCCGACCTCGGGCGGAGGCGCCGTTCGGCCTTGACCGCCTCAGCGCCTCCAGTGCGGCGTAGCCCGAAGACCGGGGCGTCTTCCGGGAATCCCGGTGAATCCCATTCAGCCAGGAGCCGTAGGTCGGCAGGAAGCCAGCTCGATGTCGTCGTCAGCAGCCCAGGCGCGGACCTTGGCGTGCTTGTGCGGGGAGAAGTTGTCCAGCACCACGTACAGCGTCTCTCCAGGCCGGCGGGTGCGCAGCGCCTTGAGGAGGCCGAGGAACTCCCGCCACCGCTCGCGCGGGCGGATGCGGCAGTACAGCTTGCCGGTGGCCAGATCGAAGGCGGCGAGCATGTGCCGCACGCCGCCGTAGCGGTTGTAGGTTCGTCGAGCAGCTGTCAGGGCTGACTCGGAGGTACAGCCGGTGGACTGAACGCCTGCGCTCGACGCCGGCGGTCGGTCTCGCGCTCGCGGGCCGGGGCCGGCGCCCGGATGGCCCTCGTTTTCTGGGTGTCCGCCAGCCGCAGCACCCGGCTGCGGCTGGTCCACGCATTGCCCGACCCACAGACACCACCCCCATAGGTGGTTGGGGTCGATGAGCACGCCACCGCAAGGGCCGCCACTACGGCACCATTCTGGTGGACGCGGAAACCCGCTGTCCCGTCTATCTGCTGCCCGGCCGGAAGGCATCGGCGGCCTGACCACCACACCAAGGGTGTCCGTCAAAGCGGGACAAGCTCAGCTCCGACCCTGCTTGCCATCCGAGGGCGGCCGGGCCCTTGCGTGTACGTGCGCTGTGTCGCTCAGCGGTGCGGTGACCGTCGGACAGACAGGACCGCGACGTCGTCGTGCTGGCCGCCCTCTCCGGCGAAAGCACGCGCGTCGTCGTAGAGGGCGCGCGGCAGTTCGGTGGGAGAGAGCGACGCGCGCTCGGTGAGGCGTTCGGTGACGGGGTAGAACGCGCCGTCGGCGGCGCGGGTCTCGGTGAGCCCATCGGTGGTCAGCAGCAACGTCGCGCCGGGCGGGAAGGCGAACCAGTCGACGGTCGCGGGTTCGGCTGTGAGTTCGGCGAGACCGAGGGGGACGCCGGAGTCGAGGGCCGGTGTGATGACGGTGGCGTCGTGCAGCAGCTGCGGCGGAATGTGCCCGCAGTTGATGACTTGTACCTCGTCGTGCGCGTCGACGTTGACGATGAGCGCTGTGACGAACCGTTCGTCGTCGCCGGTCTGTGCAGCATAGGAGTTGTGCCGTACGACAGAGGCATCGAGGGCATCGACGAGCGCGGTCAGGGTGGGCTCCCGGTGGGCCGCTTCACGGAAGGCGCCGATGACGGCGAACGCGGCACCGACCGCGGGCAGGCCCTTGCCCTGGACATCGCCGATCAGAACCCGGGACCCCCACGGAGAGACGACGACGTCGTAGATGTCGCCACCGACGAGCCGGTCCTCCTGCACAGGCTCGTACACGCCCTCGACCAGGACGTCGTCGGTGAGCATAGGCAGAGGGCGCAGGATGTGGCGCTGCATCGCTGCGGCGGTGGAGCGTAGCCGCAGCATCTCGTGCTCGCGGTGGATACGACGGTGGCAGGCGTAGACGGAGGCCGCGCCGAGGGCGAGGGTGAGCAGCACCATCAGGATCGTGTTGAGCCACGAACGCCCGTCACCTTGACTTACCAGCACGGTGACGGTGACCACGAGCGTGGTCCACGCAGACACAAACTTCGTCTGGCGTACGGTACACAGCGCCGACGCCGTCCCCGGCAGGAACACAAGCAGCCCCAGAAGCCATACCGGGGATCCGGACAGGGCACCGAGGGCCATCACCAGGACTGTCACTGACACCACGCCGATCACGACTTCGGCGTTGCGCGGTGGTTCGATGGCCTCGAAGTGACGCGTGAATCTCTTCGGGTGAGTACGGGGCACGGAACCTCCCGGGCAAGTGACGTGCTTCCCGTACGTTAGGCGGGCTCCGCCGCGGGCGAGGCGCGCCCCGCCGGACGATGTCCTCTGTGCGGTGAGCACCACTGTGTGCGGGGCACCGCCCTGGCACTCCCTTGGCCCGGTCGAGCTCGATGCCGCTGGGCGACACCCACCTCTCGGTCGCTCTCACGTCTTTGTCTTTGACCCGCCCCGATGCCGACGGCGGACGGCTCCGGCCGACGCCGCAGAGTGCCGTCCACCTCATCGACATCCCGGCCCGCCGCCAGGCGTTCGCCCCTCCCGAGCTGCCCGGGAAACGCTGCTCTTCGTCATCGACCGAGCCAGGGCCGGGATGTCAGTACACGTCGATACTGGCCTTGGCTCTGCAATAGTCCAGCAGGGCTTGGGCAGAGCTCTGACTCTGCACGGCATAGCGCTGTACGGCGGTCTTGTCGTTTCGTTCAACAGCATCGGCGTAGCCGGAGGTATCGGCCGACTGGGACTTGAGCAGTTTGGCGAGCTTCGAATCGCTGGTGGCACCAGCGGCTTCGTCGACCTGGTGAGCGAAGGCCCTGCGGGTGCCATTGCTGTCCTTGCCCAAGCCGTGGATGCTGTAGCTGGCTGCCAGTTGGCCATAGGCATTCCTTGTTTGACCGCACACGGTGACGATCGAGTTCTGCCTCTCCTTCTCCTGGTTCTCGTGCCACAACCACCAGCTGGGGAGCCCAAGGAGAAAGGCCAGAACGACTACGGTCGAGACGAACGAATCCACCTTGCCGCCGCTCTTGGCCCAGGGCAGTGCTCCAAGCCTCAGTCTGCGCACTGCCGTGTGGAAGTGGTTGTGCTGGACGCTGTGAGCACCGGTCTGAACCGCGGTCGGCCCGTGAAACTCGGCCCGCTCCGCTTCGTCGCGGCCGGGCACACCACCAGTGCTGTCGTCGCTCACGAGCCGAAGTGGTTGTGCTGGACGCTGTGAGCACCGGTCTGGAGCGCAGTGGGCCCGTGAAAGGTGTTGCCTGTGACAGTGTCTCCGCCACGGCCCAGCGCTGAGGGCTGTTCGGCCAGTGCCTGGAGTGCGGTAATCGCCCGCTCGCGTTCGACGCCTTCCAGCTGTTCAAGGAACTCCGCGAGATCGGCCTGCCAAGCGGCCGCCTGAAGGGACCTTTGGAGCGCCCCGCCCTCAGTTGTCACCGCGTTAGCGGTACGGTCCAGCCTCCGGAGTTGGTGGCGCTCGCGCTCCGGGTCTCCCTTGGCCAGCAGGCGCGCCACGGCCCCGCGCACCCCGGCCCACGTATCCGTACCCGCCGCCTGCACCACGGCAGCGCCACCAGCCGCAGCCAGTGCCGTCAACGCCTCCGAGAGCATCCCCAGACCCCCTTCGCACAACCCCACCGGACGAACAGAACAGTAGCCCCGGCCATCCGCCCCCCCCCACTGCAGAGTTCCGCGATCAGGCGCGCGTACACGGACACCATCATGGAGCGCTGATCCCCGCAGATTTGCCCCGCTCGCCCGCACCCTCAGCGGCCTCCAGGCTTTGACGGGCCGTCGTCGCACACCGTGGTCCGCCAAGCCGTGATGTCCGCACCGCCCCCACCGCGTCGCCTGCCCCTCCGAGTACGCGCGCCGACTGCTCGCGGCCGAAGGCTCGGTCGGCACGGAGCGGCGGCTGCTCAACATCGCGCCGCGGGACTGCAAGGCCGGTTTCCACCGACTGTGGCCGCCGCGCCCTGGGCCGGTCGGCGCCGGCTGTCGCTTCTGACATCAAATGCGCCAGTACCAGTGCCGTATTACGCGTCAGGTGTCATCGGATACGTATCCCCGTCGATCCACAGCTTGTCGTCGTCAGTGACGAAAAGGAAAAGGCCGATTCCGGGCGGCGGATTACGCAGATAGGCGACGGCGGACTCGGTGAGCCGGACCCTGCCGTCCCCGAGGTGGGTGATCCCCGCCGGTTCTGTGTGTCCGGCGAGCCACTCTGCCCGCTCCATACCCACGACCGTGCTGTACGACCGCTCCGAACTGCGCAGGAGGTCGTCGTACCGGGCGAAGGTCAGGACGGTGTCCAGTGCTTCCTCGAACGTCTGCGGCCCCAGGAACTCCCTGTTCCTGAAGGTGCCGTCGCACGGTACCCGGGCATAGGAGAGCCACGTGGATCCCGAGGACACGACGTGACCGACCGGGAAGCCGTCCGGAGAGCCTTCGCCCAGGCGCACGGACACCTTCTGCTCGCCGCGAGGATCGAAGGGCTCCTGGAAGAGGAAGAGGCGGCGCACCTTCAGCCGCTCCTTGAGGTCCGGGTCGATGCGGTCTATGTCCATGGGTTCCTCCTCCACGGCCAGCAGTGCCTCCGTGGAGCGGATGAAGTCGATGTTCACCGACGCGAGGAAGGGGGCAACCCTGACGCACTGCCAACCGGTCGGCTCTATTTGAGCGACGATCAAGTCGACCTCCTTGCGGATCTTCCTCATGGACAGGGCGCGGGTATCGATGTCGAAGCTGACGCTGAACGTCTGCTCACCCTGGTCAAAGGCGACCCTGGCGCCTGAAACCAGCCTCTGTATCCGCCAAGCGTGTAGAAGGCCCATTCTCTCTCCCCCGATCTGATAGGCCTCCGACGGCTCGCAAGCCTGCTCAACTATCGCGTGAAAGCACGATTCGCGAGAGCACGGCAGCCCGCCGGGCGTCGGTGCTGGTGATACAACGCCGCCCGTTATCGTACTCTTCGACCAATATTGATGTTCCGGGCTTTTGTGCCGCCCTTTACCAGGGTTCGGTTGGATGTGCGCCTGCTTCAGCAGGTCGGGAGATCAGCACGCGGACACCATCTCAGGCGTCACTTCGCCATCGTCGCTCATGATCGATGTGCTTGCGTCGATATACCCTGAGCCGCCGTCGTAGGAGATCTTGTACGTGGCGCCGTAGCCGTAGCCACTGGCATCGGTCTTGCCTGGCTCGTAGCAGTCGACTGTGATCGGTGTCAGCGTCGTGAGCTGCTGTTCTGGCTGCGAGCCGATAGGGTTCGCGTTCGGCCAGACGGCGACACTGTCGTAGTTCGCGATCTTTCCATCGATTCCGCCGCATCCCGAAAGTGTCAGCAGCGCGAGCACAGCACCTCCCACTGACACCACGGCCCTTTTCCTGTTACCCACTCGTTTCCCCCGTGTCTTCGGAAACGCCGTAATCCTCAGGACAACCGGCGATTATCGGCGCTGGCCGGTGGTCACAAGACCGCATAGTGCCTGCGCCGCCGGCCAGATCATTTGCATGCAGCCCAAGGGGATTCATGCCCTGGCCCGCCGTACCTCGAACGGGGCCAAGCCCTGTCCATGGGTTCCTCCCTCGGATGGGACGGTTGCGGGGCTGCCCCACCTCAGTCGGGCGGGGACCCGCCCCGCCTTGCCTTGCCCTGGCGCACAGCGGAT
The DNA here is from genome assembly GCF_036002945.1 of Streptomyces sp. NBC_01224. Taxonomy (NCBI): domain Bacteria; kingdom Bacillati; phylum Actinomycetota; class Actinomycetes; order Kitasatosporales; family Streptomycetaceae; genus Streptomyces; species Streptomyces sp. NBC_01224. Next base: position 9,415,044 of record NZ_CP108529.1, read on the forward strand.
CCTGTGACTGACTGTAGGACTGGATCGCGCGCCAGGAATTGCGCGTGCGCGTAAGGAAGTTGTCGCTGTGCGCAACGCTTGATGCCATGAGTGCGAGACCCGACTCTGGATATGCACACTACGAGAAGGCTGCGGTGAAGGGTGTCTTCGATGGCCTTGGAAACCTACGTTGTGGATACGTTGACAACCCGTGACGTGACGTTGCGTGAACGCACTGACTTCTGGAGCGAGCACGTGACGTCGTATCAAAGCCGGATGGGCTACATGTACCCGCGCACCGACAACTTTCATGCGGGGACGATCCGCCAGTGCACTGACGCCTATCAGCTCGTCATGTTCTGGTCGGACACGATCAAGTACACCCGGACCGCGGGCCAGGCGCGGCGCGACCCGGACGAGGACTACCGCTTGCTGCTACCGGTCGCCGGGGAAATGGTGCTGCGGCAGGATGACCGGGAGGTACGGCTGGTGCCGGGGGCCGGGTGCCTGATCTCGTTCGCCACACCGTTCGAGATCCTGCAGGAAGCCTCCATGCGGGCGCTCATCATGTCGATCGCCGCTCAGGAGGTGAACGGGCGATTGAATCGGTCGTCGCCGCTCACTGCAGGCCTCGACTTGACCTCCGGCCTCGGCCGGGTGGTGGGCGGCATGCTGACCGGTCTGCATGAGGAGCGCGACACCCTCACCAGCGGCCAGTTCGACGCGGTGTCGGACCGGCTGGTCGAGCTGCTGTGCATGCTCGCCGCAGGCGAAGACCGCCCCACCGCCCCGGGCCATCTGGCCGATGTGGAGACGGTGGTCCGCCGGTACATCCGCGAGCATGCGGCCGACCCTGATATGACCGGCGTCACCGTGGCGCAGGCGCTGGGTTGGTCGCTGCGCCAGGTGCAGCTGGCCCTGCAGCATGCCGGGACGACCCCCCGCGAACTGATCCGCGAGGAGCGGCTGCGGTTGGTACGAGACCGGCTGCGGGCACCCGCGTACCGGCATATGACGATCACCGAGCTGGCGTATGCCTCGGGATTCTCCTCCTCGAGCGCGCTCAGCACGGCATTCCGGCAGCGCTTCGGGGTATGCCCCCGCGAGATGCGGCACGCGGGCCCCAGTCCGTCGGCGATACGCGCCGGAATTGCTCGCACCGAAAGCCGGCCGGACCACAGGCAAGCGAGCGGCCAGCAAGACGGGCTCGCGTGAGCGCGGCCTCGCCCAGCGCTCGCCTGAGGTGACCCCCGGAGTGTGGACACAGGGGTTCATGCGGCGAGTGAGGGTTTAGCTGTCCTGTGGTGCTGCTGTTCGAACTCCATCGGGGAGAGGTAGGACAGTGCACTGTGCCGGTGTCGGGCGTTGTAGTAGGTGAGCCACGCGAGAATCTCCAGCCTGGCCTGGCTCATCGTCGCGAATAGCTTCGTGTGCATTGTCTCCCTCTTCAGGCCCTGCCAGAAACTCTCGGCCAGGGCGTTGCAATGCTCGAGCCGACCTTGCGTGCGCGAGCAGGCCGCGGTTCACCATGGCCGGACGTCCAGTCGTCCACAAGTTCGACATCGCCCTCACCCCGTGGCGGCGTGAGTCGGCCGTGCGTGACTTCCTCTTGAGTGATGGACCAGCGGCGCTCCCCCCCCATGGCGTAGCAATGACTTGCGCCACCCTGTCGATTCCCGGTCGTACCGCCTCGTGTCGCTGCCCGGTGACGCTCCGACCTGCAACGCTCTGGCCAGGTAGGCAGCGCGCCGGCCAGCAAGGAGACGACATGTCAGAGACCACGCCTAACGCCAAGGGACCGGCGCCGGTCAAGCTCACGCCCGAAGCAACCGAGCCCGCACTCATCCCTGCCGACCAGGTCAAGCCCGAGGACATCGGCACACTGTCGATCGAGTACCGCGACGGTCAGCCCGTGATCACCGTCAGCAGCGGAACGGCAATCCCGCCGAAGGTCACGGTGGTGGACGAGCAGGGGAACCCGGTCGCGCTCTACAGCGCGGAGGGGATCACGGAGCCGCAGGCACGAGCGGCCTTCACGAGCGCGGACCACGCCCTCATCTACGAGGCGGAGCACGGACTCTTCGACGTCAGCTACGCGACTGCCTGGACTCTGGGGCGCTAGCCCGCCAGACATCGCCTTCGCCAGGTGGGTGAGCTCTACGGGCAAGCGGTTCGCAGGGTGACCCGGAAGCGATAACTAGTCGCCCGGTTCCTCCAGAAACACGACTACGACGCCGACGTGGCCGCCCAGTTCAAAGTACGCCGCCCCGGTGAGGCCGAGACGATGGACTGGGGCGAGTTCTGCCACGGCCCCACCCCCGGCGACCATGCCCGCCTGCACGCGCGTCTGACCACCGGGGCGAAACCCGGGCACCCGGTAGCCATCTACGGCCGCATCACCGCTGCTGAACAAGACGGCGAGAAGCGGCCGGTACTCCGGCTCGCCGACGGGCACGGCTTCACCGTACGCATCCGGTCCGACCATCCCAGCCCCCTCAACCCGCTCAAGGTCGGCGCCTACGTCCTGGCCGTCGGCGCCTGGGCAGTCTGGAAACCCCACCGAGGCAGACCCGAGCTGCGGATGTTCGCCAAGGAACACTGGCAACTCGCCCACTGGAACTACGACACCGCCACCGGCCACAGCGGCCAGCCCGCCTGCCCGCCACCGCTCTCCCTCGCCCAGCGCGCACTCCGCCAGGCCGGCGCGGCGGCAGCCAAACACAAGCCCGCACCGGGACGGGCGGCCCGCCTTTCCCCCAGGCGGCACCCCAGCGGGCCGCCCACGTCCGCCGCACCGCCAGAGGCTGCCCCGCCTGCGGTCCCGCCCTCGGCGCCAGCGGCACCGTCGATCGAGCCATCCCCCGGTCCGCCGACGCCGACGCCCCCCGCCCGGCCCGGCCGTACCGGATACGACGCCACCCGCTGAGCCGAAGCCCCCGGCACACCCGCCTCTGCCGCCGCGGCCGCCTGCACCACCACGACCGGCCGTCCCGCCCCTCCGCCGGACACGTCGGAGCTGGTGGCCCTTCGGCCGCCGCCGCTGAACCGGCAGTAGTGAAGCTACGGCAGCTGGTCAGCGTCGGGCAGAGCCAGGGGCGGGACCCGAACAACCTCCGGGAGATGGTCAGCCGTTGCGCAGCACTTCGAGCTCCGTCCAGGTCAGAGTGAAAGGCGAGGTACGGCTTTCCAGTCCTCTTCCACGGCACGGCTCAAGCCCGCCACGGGGCGCTCGTATGCCCGGCCCGGGGCGTCACGACACCAGGCCGGCCCCCTCCAGCTCGGTCAGCCGCACGGTGCACAGACCCCCACGCTCGGCCTTCACCTCCGTCACCTTCAGCTGCGTCCCCGGCGCGAGGATGTACTCCTCCTCACCCGTGAACGCGGAGAACCGCCGGATCCCCACCGCCCGCGCGGGCGTCACCTCGAACAGCGTCCGCCGGCCACGCCCGCCGAGGAACGCGCGGGCCACACCCAGCTCGGACGTGCACGACGACACGCCCCACCACGTCACCGTCCGCCCCAGCGGGTACTGGGACCGCAGATCCAGCGCCACACCACGCCACAGCGGCCGCGTCTGCGCCGGCAACGCCTCCATCGCCGAGAACAGCAACCGCAGGTACGGCAGGTACGGCACCACGCGCTCGCGGTCCGACGAGCGCAGCACGGCGTTGATCTCGCGGTAGAAGCCCGACTCGCACGTGTACAGGTAGAGGGCCGAGATCGCGTCGGCTGACAAGGCGCTCACGGCCTGCCCGGACAGCGCGCCCGCGGACGCCGCCGCGGCGGCCTTCGTCTCCCCGAAACGGCTCGACAGATCGATATGCCGATCCAGGTGCGCGAGCACCCGCGAGACCGGCTCGACGGCCTTCCGGAAGTCCATCAGCGGCGTGTCGAACACCCCGGTGACGGGCGGCAGGACGAGGCCCTCGTCCTTGACGCTGGTGAGCCGCTCCAGATACAGCTGGTGCAACTCCATCGTGGACGCGATGAACGCCCCCATCCGCTGCGCGACACCACCGTCCTCCGGCCCGCCTGTCCCCTGGTCCCAACCCTTCCGCGGCAGCCAGTCGACCGGCTCGGCCCCCACCGCCGCCAGGGCGTCGTTCACCTGGGCGAAGTGGTCGCCCTCGCAGAACAGATCCCCCTGCGCGGCCGGATTGGCGTGGTCCAGGTGACGGACCTGCACCCCCGGGTACTTCTTCTCCAGCCGCTGGACGACCCTCTTCAGACTCCGGGCGTGCGCGCCCCACCAGGCGAACACCACCCCCCGGGCGTCCTCCTCCACCGCGTCCTGCTTCGCCCGGAGGATCTCCTCGACGATCTGCTCGGCCACGGGGCGCCAGAACGACGTGTGCCGGTCGGTCGCCATCGCCCCGTCCGCGCTCGCTGTGAGGGACGCGTTCAGCAGCAGCACACCCTGGGTGAGCATCGCCTGGAACCACTCGGGCGGCTGAACCGTGTCCTCCTTCTTCAGCAGGGCGCGGACGTCGGCGATCGGGGTCTTCTTGACGATGCCGTACTTCCACATCGCGGCCGCCTTGATGAGGCAGCGGATGCTGACGACCCGGCCGAACTGGCTGTCCTTCCAGTCGTTGAAGGTGTTGTCGAACATCGCGATGCCGGTCGCGCTCTCCGCCCGCGGATAGGGGTTCTGTCCGAAGACGACCACCTTCCACTTCTCCGGCGGATGCGGCTTCAACGCCTGGAACGTCAGCTCGCGCACCGGAACGACCTCCGGGCTGCGCTTCGGGCCGATGAAGTCGGCGGCTCCCGGCTGCGCCTCGATCACCGGTCCGAGCAGCGGCAGCCACGGCTCGCCGCCACCGGTGAACAGGCCGGCCAGTCCCAGCGGATCCCCGGCCGGGCAACCGGCATCGCCCGCGGCCGTCACGTCGACATCACTCACGAGGGTGGAACTCCCGATACTCGAACCGGACGCCTCCACGGGCGCCCCGGCATGCTGAACAGATGCGGCAGGGTCGTCGCCGGTGTCCGCGCCCTGGGCGGCACCGGCCTGCGAGGTCTTCGGGTCAGTGACGAAAGGAAGGCCGCTGCGGCACGTTGATCCGGACCCGCCGTGCGGACCCCGCTCCCTCGATGTCGTCGAGCTGCCCCAGTACGGCGGCCCGCAACTCGTCGTAGTCCGCGAAACCGTGGTCGTGGAAGAGGGTGTAGCCCGTCCACATCAGGTTGGCGCACACCTTCGCGGGCACCTGCCCGGTCTGCGCGCCCATCCCGACGAGGGCCACCGACCGGATGCTGCCCGGCTTCGCCCGGTTCTGTAGATGTACCGCCTGGAAGGCGGCCGCGCAGGCCAGGGCCACGTTCATCGTGTCGCTGACGTTCTGCGACGACTGGCGCATGGTGGGCGTCGAGATCAGGTACCGGGGTACGTCCGCCCCGGACGTGACGCACACCGCGCTGCCCACCGGCAGCCGTCCGCCGAACCGGTCGCGGATCGCCCGCTGCACCCGCACCTGGATGCCCGCACCGAGGTACCGCTTGACGACGGCGTCGACCCCACCGTCCATCCGGCCACGCTCGTTGGTGGGGGAGACCCAGGCGTCGGCGTCCACATCGAGAAGGGAACCCCGCCTGATCTCGACCTCCGGCGTGTCCGCGAACGCGGACCTCCAGGCGGTCACCACCTCGTCGTTGACGTCGACCAGGACGACGCTCAACGCATTCCTGACACCCACGAATTCACCCCTCTCACCCCGTGATCTCGAACAATCCCGAAGCTACCGCGCACCACTGACAGCGCCGTTCGACAGGGTCGTTCGAGCAGTGGAGGCGGGGGGAGGGAGGAGCGGGAGCCGATGACGAGCGGTCAGGATCCCGCCGCCAGCGTGGCGACACCCGGCTCGGAGAGGTCGTCCAATACCACCCGGCGCCCCGACACGGCGAGCAGTAGGAAGAGGGCGGGGCCGGTCGCCTTCGGTCCGGTTCCGATCGCCAGGTCCGTGTCCGTCGCCGTCAGGCGGACCCGGTTCACCAGCTTCTGGCGCCACCGAACGAGGACCACTGCGGGCGCAGCACCGACCGGTGGGCGGCGCTCACCGCTGCCATGACCTTCGAGTACGGCGAAGACGAGATCCCCTTCGGAGAGCTCCTCGACTCCCTGGACGGCGCGCCCGCCCGAGCGCAGACATCCTGACCTTGCTGCTTCGCGAGTCACGCGGTCCGCTCCAACTGCGCGTCGACCCTGGCGGTTCCGGTGCGCTCGGCTCGGGCCCGGCGCAGGGCGGCGGCCTCGGTCGCTGCGACCAGACGACGCCGCTGTGCACGGACCGCCTCGATCGGGGCCGGCGCATCGTCCGGGACGACGTCGGGCTCGGGGAACGCCCGGCGGGGCAGCTCCCGCATCGCCTGGTTCTGCCGTTCCACCGCTTCCGCGATGGCCGGGTCCACCCGGGACGGCGGCGCGACGGCACGATGGGCTTCGAGGGCGAGGCGGTAGCCGTCCGGCGAGGTCCGGCACCGAACCGGCGCGGCTTGGGCCGGATCTACTGCGGGGCCGGGTCGGCAGCCCCCGCGGCGGGGCCGGCCTTCACGGCTGCGGGCCCCAGGACGTGCAGGGCGCGGACGTTCGCACCAGACGCCTTCGCATTGGCCGCCGCGACCAGCTTCGGCGCGATCCAACGCAGCTTCGTGCCGTACGCGGGAGCATCGGGGACGACGTCCAGGCGGCCAGTGTCCCCGTCGAAGCCCACGGCCTGGACCCGCCCGGCGGGCTCGGGCGCGGCCGCGGTGGGATGCCGTCCCACCGAGCGAGGACGCTGCCGTCGGCGGACCCCTCGAAGGGGCGATGAGGACGGCGTAGTTCCCGGCGGAAACGCCCCTCGCGGAAGCGACGAAGGGCCCGGCCTGCCGGGCCCTTCGGTTCTCTCGCTACCGCGCGCTGCGGGACTACTTCACGTCGACGAAGTCACCGGTGGCGTTGGCTGCGGGAGTCGAGGTCGTACCGGCGAAGCTCAGCGCCAGTAGCCGTCCTCCACCGCCTTGACCGTGGTCTTCAGCGTGCCGGTGTTGGAGCCCTTCACCGTTTTGACGGTGGTGTATGTGCTGCTGTTCTTCTTCCGGAACTGGAGTTTGACCGACTGGGACGCGTAGCCCGCGTACTTACGGGTGTCCCAGTTGGCCCGGTCCAGCTTGCCCGTGACCGTGATGGTGCTGCCTTTCTTCACGGGCTCCGGGGAGGCGTTGGCCGTCAGCCGCGACAGCCGCTGGAACCTGACCGAGGAGAACGTGTCCTTCTCGGTGAAGTTCCCGTCCTTGCCCCATGCGCCGGCGTAGACCCGCCAGGTCGTAGCGTTGGTGTTCCACAGGTATCCGGGATCGACCGTGATGGTGAGGGTGCAGGTCGAGGTTGTGGCGTTCGCGGCCTTGCACTTGGCCCTTTCCCCGTACGGGTGGAACCCGAAGCCGTACAGGTTCGGGTTGCTGTCGCGGCCTCTCCAGATGTAGGAGAGAGCGTCCTCGATGCCCGAGGAGTGGGACGCGGTGACGGAGACCGTCACCTTCTTGGTGGCGGTGGTACCGAGCACGATCGGCTTTCCACTGTTCACAACGACCTTGCTGATCACCGGGGCGGCGTCCGCTCGCGTCAGCGCGAACGAAGGGCTGCTCGCCTGAGAGACCGGCACGGCGAGGGCGGACAGGGCCAGGGCGCCGGAGACAGCGGCAACAGTGGCACGAATACGCATTTGTTCCCCAAGTCTGGTCTGTGGGTCTGCTGACCCGACAGACCAGACCTGGGGCGAACGCGAAAGGTTGTACACAAAGATGAAATCTTCGCGAAGATCGGTTTGAGACGGCCAACACCCCGCTCCGCCCCGTCAGTCGAACCAGCGGTCCCTGGCCAGCTCCGCCGTCCGCGACGAATCTGCCGAGTGCTTGCCGTACCGCTCGATGTGGTCGTGGCTGCGGGGCGAGGCGTCGATGCTGGCAGGGGCAAGGATTGTCAGTTGGTGCACGCCGACAGCCGTGTTGACCTGCTGCTGGTGGAGGGTGAGCTGGGCACGGTGGGCGTCGGAGACGGGGCGCCGGCCCGGAACGAGGCCTGACAGTCCCGACATCGTACGGAGCGCCGGTCGACCGCACGACGTGGCACCGATCCCCGGAGGGGCTGCTCCGTAGCTCCGTTGTGGACAAGGCCTGTTCGTGGGCCTGTGAGCCCCGTTCTCCTACGGCCTGTTCCGCCTGGCCGAGAAGCACGTCGGCCCGCGGTTCGGCTGGCTGCTCGGGTACGCGAAGCCGCCTGTGTACGACGCCAACCTGTCGACCGGCTGAGGTCGTAGCGACTGCGGCCCCCGCCAGTGGCGGGGGCCGCAGTCGCTCTTGGAGCGAGGTTTCCACCGTGGCAGTCGCCCCGGTTGCCCCCGAAGGCTGGCGCCGCGGTAAACGGAATCGATGGAGAGCGCCCCCAGACGGATTCAGCCGACCTATCTGGGACCAGTTCTCCTCTCGGGTGATCTACTCCGCCTATTGCTCGACTGTGAGGGCCCAGCGAACCGTCGAGGGGCCCCAGTCTCAAGTTACGATCAGTTCTTTTTGGTGACTCTAGGATTTCGATCACGTGTATGACTTACTGAGGCCATGGCCATAACCTGCAAGTGCTGAATCGGTGATCTTCGCCGCAGGATGGCGGGCACGAACCATCTGCAAACGCCGTCGCCCACTCCCACCCCACGCTCCTGGCGGAGGGCTTCAACCAGGTCGTGTTCGCCGACAGCCTGTCCAGTCGGCCTTGTCGCTGTGCTGACGGAAGGTCATCGGGAGTTCCCTCTGCGTCACTGTGTCCTCACCTTCCGCTGGGCGCAGTCTCGTACCTGGCACACCGGATTCGCCGACACCGGCGTGCGGCGCAGCAGGGCCAATGCCTGTACCCGCTCGGCACTCTTCAGCCCCCGTCGAGCACCGCACAGCATCTAAGCCTTGATCCACCGATCTGATGGCTGTGGATGACTCTTCGAGAAACAAGGAAGTGCCTTGTGACCTGCGATGATGGGAGTTCTTGAGGCTTCCAGCACGCACGATCGGCAAGGCACTTCCGAGATGCAAGTTTCCCATACTCCAGCGGCGGTCTCCGCTGCGTTCGATGACCCGAATCTGGTCGCGCATGCCGGGCTGGTTCCGGTGATGCGGCTGGCCGAACGGTGCGGGCTGTCGGGCCTGGTGGCGCAGAAGGTGAAGCTGAGCGGGACGAGGAACGGCGCGGGTGCGTCGGCGGACGTCAAGGTCAGCAGCATCGTGGCCGGCATGGCGGCGGGCGCGGACAGTATCGACGACCTCCATATCCTGCGGCACGGCGCGATGCCGGCCCTGTTCCGGGGGCCCGTGCGCCGTCCACGCTGGGCACCTTCCTCCGTTCGTTCACCCACGGTCACGCACTCCAACTCCACGCTGTCCACCGCAGGTTCCTCGGTCAACTGGCCGCGCACGCCCCGCTGCTGCCCGGTGCCGGCGACAAGGCGTTCATTGATATCGACTCCACCCACAAGCGGGTCTACGGCCGGGCCAAGCAGGGTGCCGAGTACGGCCGGTTCAAGGGCATCCGCACCCTGCACCCCCTGCTCGCCACGATCTGCACCCCGCACGCGCGGCCGGTGATCGCCACAGTACGGATGCGCCGCGGCAAGGCAGCCGATTCCCGTGGGGCCCCGAAGTTCGTCAGTGAGGCGCTGTCCACCGCCGTCGAGGCGGGCTGCACCGGCACCCGGATCCTGCGAGCGGACTCGCAGTTCTACAACGCCGGGGTGATCTCGGCCTGCCGCCGGGCTGGAGCCCACTTCTCGATTACCTGCGGGTTGAACCCCTCCATCAAACGGGCCGTCCTCGGCATTCCCGACCAGGCCTGGCAGCAGATCACATACCCGACCGCGGTGCCCGATCCTGCAACCGGTGAGCTCGTCTCGGACGCCGAAGTCGCCGAGATACCCGCCTACACCGCCTTCGCCAGCCGCACGAAAGCGGAGCGGGTCACCGCGCGGCTGATCGTGCGCCGGGTCCGTGACCTGGCCAAACCCGCCATTGTGGGTGAGCAGGGCGAGTTGTTTCCCGTCTGGCGCTACCACCCGTTCTTCACCGACCAGCCTGCACAAACCCTCCAGGCCGAACGCGAACACCGCCACCACGCGGTCATCGAGCAGGTCATCGCCGACAGCAAAGCCTCCGCCCTGGCCCACCTGCCCTCCGCACACTTCCACGCCAACGCAGCATGGCTCACCCTGTGGGCGATGACCTACAACCTGCTGCGGGCCACCGGCGCACAAGCCTCCGCCTTCCACGCCAGGGCCACCACCGCCACGATCCGCACCCACCTGGTCCATGTTCCGGCCCGGATCGCCCACTCCGCCCGCCGCATCACACTGCACCTACCGCACAACTGGCCCTGGCAGCACGCCTGGACACACCTGTTCTCCACGGCCCACGGACCGGCCGGCTGATACGAACAGCCCCTGCCCACCCCGCCCGCAAGGGCCCGACCGGAACCGAACCGTGGAAATGCTGGGCAGACCAGCGGAAACAACCTGCCCTCACCCGACCACCCGACCCCAAGCCGATCAAAAGACCACTCTCAAACCACCTCGGTGGATCAAGGCTAAGACGCATCGGTTCTGGGTAGCCAGCACCGACCGGGACCGACTCGAAAACCTCGCGCCATTCATTCCGTGCGAGGCCAGCTGGTAGAAGCCGGGCCGGTATCCGCAGGCGCCCCAGCCGGCCCTACGAGCTGTAGCTCTGCCCCGGGACAACCGCTCTGCTTGGCGGCTTGACAGGGCCCGTATCAAGGTCGCACGCCAGCACGCCTCCGCCACCAACGCCGAGCTGCCGAAAGGTCGTTGCGGTGGCGGTGGTCTTGTTCCATCGGCGGCACGCCGATGCTCATGGACCTGCGCGAATCCGGCCCTGGTCATGGTTGACGCCGACCACTTCAAGGCCGTGAACGACACGATGGGCCACCCGGCCGGCGACGCCGTCCTCGCGGCCTTCGGCACTCGGCTCACCGCGTGGGCGGGCCCGCACGCGTCCGTCGGCAGGCTCGGAGGCGATGAACCGTTGACTGAACTAACTCGATCATTTTCGCAGGTCAGACGGCATTTCTGCTAGCTTCCGTGGATGCTTGGACGTGATCCGGAGAGGGAGTTAGCGAGCTTCGTGCTGCCCGAGGCCGGACAGCTGGCAGAGACGGGAGATCGATGGAGGCCGTTTGTCCTCCTGGACGCGGACGGGGTCGAGATCGAACCCGTGGCCGCCTTCTTCGCGGAGCTGCTGGCTTGTGACAAGTCAGCAGCCACGATCCGGTCGTACGGAATGGATCTGCTGCGTTGGTGGCGCTTCCTGTGGGGCTGGGGGATCGCTTGGGATCGTGCAGTCCGGTCGCCGGTGAACAGCCACAGGGCCATGTCCCACTCGTCCGGACGCCAGTCGGGGTCGATGCGCCCCGTGAGGTAGGTCCGCCACTCCTCCAGTGCGGGCCCACTGCATCACGACCGCTTGCAGCCACGGCTGCCGGATCTCGGTGAAGTCCGCCGTCCCTGCGTGGCGGCGCGGCCGGACACCGGTAGCCGAGCCGATCCCGAGAGCCGGCAGGTCCCACACAACCCGCTGCGTGGCGTCGAAGCCGTTGAAGTCATCGAAGGCCACCCGCAGATGACGCAGCATTTCCTGGGCATGGGCGATGACACTGGTGGTGCGGCCGAACGCCTGCCGGGTGACGCTCTCCGGCGGGGCCAGGACAAGCCGCGCATGACCAGCACCCTGGAGCTGGTCGAGCGCATAACGCCGAGCCGAACGAGGACGAGATCGGCAAAGCCCTACCCGAGTCGGTCATCGCCCAACTCGACCGCCTTCAGGACACGTTGGGCGATAGCCTCTCCCATGGTTCGATGCCTTCTGAAGAGGTCAAGGAGATGTGCCGCACCCTCTACGCGGTCATGCGGGACACCGGCCGGCGCCCCAACGAGGTCGTCACCTTGAAGGTGGGGTGCCTGGAGCGGATCGACGGCCACTACAACCTGATCTGGGACAACAACAAGGGCAAGCGACTGCGGCGACGCCTGCCCGTCGACATCGAATCCGCGGAGATCATTTAGTGGTGGGAACGCCGCCGGGCGGCGCTGGCCGACTTCGAGCACGGTGACGGCTACCTGTTTCCCGCTGCCACGGAGCGCAAGGAGACGGGGCATCTCGGAGCGGACTTCCCCTCCCGCATGCTTCGGGTTTGGTGGACGCCCTGCCGCAACTGGACTCCGAGATCCCCGGCGAAGACGGCCAGCCGCTGCCGTTCGACCGGTCCCTGATCTTCCCCTACGCCTTCCGGCACGCGTTCGCCCAGCGCTGTGCGGACGCCGGCATCGCCCTGGACATCCTCAAGGATTTTATGGATCATAAGGACTCAAAAACGACGATTGGGTATTAGAAGGTCCCGCTCAAGCGGAAGCGGGCAGCGGTCGAGGTGGTGCGCAAGCACGCCCTGAACCGTGGCGGACGCCCGGCGCCGATGCCCTCCAACGCCGCCTACGAGCGCAGTTCCGTGGCGGCGCCGTTCGGCGGCTGCGTCGAGCCCAGCAACGTCAAGGCCGGCGGGAAGGCATGCCCGCTCCGCTTCCGTTGCGCGGGCTGCGACTTCTACCGGCCCGACCCGTCCTACCTGCCCGTCATCGAGGACCACATCCGCACCATGAAGGCTGAACGCGAGACCGCGCAGGCACTGGACGCCGCGGAGTGGGTGGTCCGGAACATGAACGAGGAGATCGACGCCTACAGGCGCGTCGCCGCCAACATGAAGAGGAAGATCGAGGATCTGACCGCTGAGGAGCGGGCCGAGATTGAAGAGGCGAGCGAGATCCTACGCAGGACCCGCGCCTCGAACGGCCGCACCCTGCTCCCGCTGACCGTCCTCCAGCAGCCGGGCGGTGCCCAGTGAGCGGCAAGCGTGTCCCCGCCGAGGTCCTCAAGGCAGCCCGTCTCCGCGACAGCCAGACCAAGCGGACCAAAGTCCTGGCGGTATTGCACGACATGGTCGCCCGCGGCGAGCCCGTCACTTTCGCGGCCGTCGCCAAGACAGCCGGGGTGTCCAACTGACTGGTCTACGCCGAGGGCGTCCGTGAGCACATCGACGCCGCCCGTGCTCGGCAGGCCGTGCACCCGCCGAAGCCCAGCGCAGAGGCTTCCGTCAGCTCGGCGGGCTTGAAGACCGATCTGGCGCTGGCTCGTCAGGAGATCACCGCACTGCGGGAGGAGCGGGACAAGCTCAAGGACGCCGTGCGACGACAGCTGGGGCAGCAACTCGACCAGGTCGGCACGGGCGAGTTGGCGGCCCGCATCGACGAGCTCAGCCGCCAGAACGCCGAGCTGACCGCCGAGAGAGACGCGCTGACTCGGGGCAACGCCGAGTGGGAGGAGAAGCTTGCCGAGGCGGAGGAGGACCGGGACGCGGCTCGCGCGAGCCTGCGCAGGATGATGCGCAGGGAGAACACCAACCCGGATGTCCCCGAAGCCGGATGAGCCCTGTCATCGGGCGGAGCCGGTTCCCGCCGTCGAGTGGGAACACCCTCGCAGAGCACCTCGTCACAATTTCTCTGAGCTGCGGTGATGTGCCACAAACCGGAGCGGGTGGCGGTCTACCGGCCTGGCTCGCGGCCCGGAATCGCGGTTGCTGACCAGATCACTCCGTTACGGGCAGGCACTCGGCGAGCAGGTCGATGACGTCGTGCCAGGCGCGCTGCGCGTGCTGTGGGTGGAAGCCGACGCCGGGGACCACGGGGTGGTCGACCGGCGGGTGGTGGAAGGCGTGCAAGGCGTGCCAGCGTCGCTCGTTCACCGAGTCGATCCCGCCAGTACCGCCACGTAAGCGGCTAACCACACGATTACGGGCTGCGGCCGGGGCGGCGGTGGCCGATCAGGGCCGCACGGTCGTCCAGGCGGCCCGCGACTATGCGCTCTCCTGGCCGGTCGTTGCGGCGGCGTTCACCAGTCACGCCCGGGCGGTGCTGTCGGCCCAGCCCGAGCCGGTGCAGGCGCTCGGTATCGACGAGATCCGCCGAGGCCAGCCGAGATGGATCCCCGACGAGGCTACCGGGATCTGGCAGACCGCCGTGGACCGTTGGCACGTCGACTTCGTCGACCTGTCCGGCAAAGCAGGGCCTGCTCGGGCAGGTCGAAGGCCGCACCGCCCAGGCGGTCATCGACTGGCTGGCCGACCGCGACCAAGCCTGGCGCGACGCGGTCCAGTACGTCGCGATCGACATGTGCACGATCTTCAAGTCGGCGATCCGCCGGGTCCTGCCGCAGGCCACCCTGGTCGTGGACCACTTCCACCTGGTGCAGCTGGCGAACCAGACCCTCACCGAGGTCCGCCGCCGGGTCACCGTGACCCACCGCGGCCGGCGCGGCCGCAAGGGCAACCGCGAGTGGGAACTGCGCAACCGGCTCACCCGCTCCGCCGCCCGGATGCGCGGCGAGCACGTCGACGCTCTCCTCGACGAGCTGTCCAACCTGCCCAGGGTGATCGGCGCGCCGATCACCGTTGCGTGGAACGCCAAGGAAGACCTCCTGGACCTGCTTGCCACCGCCCGGACCCGCCCGGACCGGGAACAGGTCCGCGATCTGCTGTACCGGTTCTACCGCCGATGCGCCGACGCCGACCTTCCCGAACTGCAGCGCCTAGCCACAACCGTCGAGACATGGTGGCCAGAGATCCTTGCGTTCCTGCACACTGGGATCACCAACGCTGGCTCCGAAGGCACCAACCGGGTCATCAAGACCATCGCCCGCGACGCCTACGGCTTCCGCAACCCCGGCAACCAGCGCTTACGCACCCGCTGCGCGACCACCCGTCGAGCCCGTGGACACCTCGATGCCCGCTAATTTCGTTGAGCCCGCACCCTGCAATCGTGTTGGCTAGCGGCACCGAACTGTCAGTACCGCAGGTGTCCGCTTGGCTGTAGCAGGGAGTTAAACGTGCAGGACATTGTTGTCGACCCCGTTGCCCACAATCGGGCAGCCTGGGACAAGTATGCCCAAGAGGGCAACGAGTGGTCGAGGCCGGTGAGTGCTGAGGATGTCGAACGCGCCCGCATGGGCGACTGGTCGATTGTTCTCATCGGGCGTGAGCCAGTCGACCGCTCCTGGCTGCCGACGGACCTGACCGGCAAGGACGTGTTGTGCCTGGCCTCCGGCGGTGGCCAGCAGGGTCCGATCCTCGCCGCCGCAGGGGCGCGGGTCACCGTATTCGACAACTCACCCCGCCAGCTCGGCCAGGACCAGATGGTGGCGGCGCGCGACGGACTCGAGCTGCGCACCGTCCTAGGCGACATGCGCGACCTCAGCGCCTTCGGCGACGCAACATTCGACGTCGTATTCCATCCGGTCTCTAACCAATTCGTACCAGACTTGGCACCGGTGTGGCGTGAGTGCTTCCGCATCCTGCGACCGGGCGGAACTCTGCTCGTGGGCTTCCTCAACCCTGATGTGTACTTGTTCGACCACAAGGCGCTCGACGAGCGCGGCGAGCTGGTCGTCGTGCACAAGCTGCCCTACAGCGATGTCACGCAGTACTCCGCCGAGGAACGCGCCACGAAGTTCGGCGCGGATGCCCCTCTTGAATACAGCCACACCCTCACCGACCAGATCGGCGGGCAACTCGCCGCGGGGTTCGTCCTCACCGGCTTCGCGGAAGCGCCGCACCAATCCAACGCATCCGCTCAATACATGTCGAACTATTTTGCGACGCTGGCGGTCAAGCCGGGCTGACCCAGCCGTGGGGCCGGCCCAGACGGCCGTGTCTCCGAATGGCCAAGTGGAGCGCTGTGCCAGCCCGACCCCCACTAACTTCGCTGAGCCACGATCGTTGGGCCAAACAATTCTCCGGGATCGTCGACCAGGCCCCAACCCTCATCGGTGCCGCGCACGTCTTCTTCGAGTGGCGGATGACCCCAATCAGGGTTCCCTGGGCAGAACCGCTCGTGGAGATCGGCGGTCTCGGCATACACCTCCGGTTCTCCCGGCCGGCGGACAACGACGTGGCCGAGCAGCGCCATCCAGCCTCCGGGATGGAGCATGTCGTGCGCTCGCTGCCAGCCAATCGACGGGTCAACCCAGTGCCACGACGACGCAGCCACGAGGACATCGAAGCGTCGACCGCGGTTGTCCCACTCCTCAAACGTCGACGTCTCGACTTCGACGTTGCGGAAGGAAGCGATCCGGTGGCGAGCGAGTGCGGCCATGTCTGCCCCAGGCTCGACGGCAGTCACTGAGCATCCGAGCGCTGCTAGCGAGCGCGTCGCCTGACCGGTACCGCAGCCCACCTCCAGCACCGACGACCGTTCGTCCATGCTGGTGACGGCGCCAAGCTCCGCGAACAACTCCTCGGGGTATCCCGGCCGGACCCGGTCGTAGAGCTCCGGCACCTCGTTGAACACTCGTCCGAGGTCGTGTCGATTTGGGCGCATCTTCGGATCACCAGTCACAAATGCACAAGCTATGAGGTCCGTCCACGAAAATGCCACTGGTTTACCGGCAGCTGCTGCGCTGCCTCCGGTAGTTCAGAGAAGAGTTCGCGGTCGTCTTGGAGCTGCCTGTCGAACGCCGCGCGCACCGCCTGGAGCAGCCGGTCCGGATGCTGCACACGCCGGTCACCCTGGACGACGGCCGTACGGTCGACTTCGCCGCCTCGGTCGGCGCCGCGACGCCGGACGTCATCAGCAGCCGCGACCTGACCGCGTTGCAGAGGGCGGCCGACGCTGCTCTGTACGACGGGAAGCACTCCGGCCGCGCCCACCTCGCCACCGCCGCCCACGCCACCAGGCCGTCTGTCAACGGCCGCCGCGCGGGACGGCCGGGCACGGCCGTGTGGGGGCGAGCCGCATGAGCACGGCCACGCTGCCCCAAGGCGACTGGCTCCGCGGCATCAGCATCAGGCAGCCGTACACGGCGTGCATCCTCGCCGGTGCCAAGACGGTGGAGAACCGGCCCAACCGATGGCGGCCGGGCTGGGTGCTGCTGCACGCGAGCAAGACCGTCGACCAGCCCGCCCTGCGCATCCCGCTGATCGGCCGCACGATCCGCGGCCGCGAACTGGTCACGGGCGTCGTGGTCGGCGTCGCCCGGATCACCGACTGCCACCAGGACCCCGAAGGATCGCCGCCCTGTTCGCAATGGGCGCACCCCGACGCGTGGCACCTGGTGCTCGCGGACGTCCAGGAGCTGCCCCTGCCCATCCCCGCACGCGGGCAGGTCGTGCCCTGGAAGCCGACACCGGACCTGGTGGCGCAGGTGCTTCAGCAGCTGCCCGACTTCCGGCTGTGACCCGCACACGAGGCAAGAAGCCGCCGCCGGGGGCCGGGTCTGGTCCCGGCCCCCGGCGGCCTCCTCGACTGGCGCGACTGCCAGCACTTAGCCTTGATCCACCGATCTGATGGCTGTGGATGACTCTTCGAGAAACAAGGAAGTGCCTTGTGACCTGCGATGATGGGAGTTCTTGAGGCTTCCAGCACGCACGATCGGCAAGGCACTTCCGAGATGCAAGTTTCCCATACTCCAGCGGCGGTCTCCGCTGCGTTCGATGACCCGAATCTGGTCGCGCATGCCGGGCTGGTTCCGGTGATGCGGCTGGCCGAACGGTGCGGGCTGTCGGGCCTGGTGGCGCAGAAGGTGAAGCTGAGCGGGACGAGGAACGGCGCGGGTGCGTCGGCGGACGTCAAGGTCAGCAGCATCGTGGCCGGCATGGCGGCGGGCGCGGACAGTATCGACGACCTCCATATCCTGCGGCACGGCGCGATGCCGGCCCTGTTCCGGGGGCCCGTGCGCCGTCCACGCTGGGCACCTTCCTCCGTTCGTTCACCCACGGTCACGCACTCCAACTCCACGCTGTCCACCGCAGGTTCCTCGGTCAACTGGCCGCGCACGCCCCGCTGCTGCCCGGTGCCGGCGACAAGGCGTTCATTGATATCGACTCCACCCACAAGCGGGTCTACGGCCGGGCCAAGCAGGGTGCCGAGTACGGCCGGTTCAAGGGCATCCGCACCCTGCACCCCCTGCTCGCCACGATCTGCACCCCGCACGCGCGGCCGGTGATCGCCACAGTACGGATGCGCCGCGGCAAGGCAGCCGATTCCCGTGGGGCCCCGAAGTTCGTCAGTGAGGCGCTGTCCACCGCCGTCGAGGCGGGCTGCACCGGCACCCGGATCCTGCGAGCGGACTCGCAGTTCTACAACGCCGGGGTGATCTCGGCCTGCCGCCGGGCCGGAGCCCACTTCTCGATTACCTGCGGGTTGAACCCCTCCATCAAACGGGCCGTCCTCGGCATTCCCGACCAGGCCTGGCAGCAGATCACATACCCGACCGCGGTGCCCGATCCTGCAACCGGTGAGCTCGTCTCGGACGCCGAAGTCGCCGAGATACCCGCCTACACCGCCTTCGCCAGCCGCACGAAAGCGGAGCGGGTCACCGCGCGGCTGATCGTGCGCCGGGTCCGTGACCTGGCCAAACCCGCCATTGTGGGTGAGCAGGGCGAGTTGTTTCCCGTCTGGCGCTACCACCCGTTCTTCACCGACCAGCCCGCCGCAACCCTGCAGGCCGAACGCGAACACCGCCACCACGCGGTCATCGAGCAGGTCATCGCCGACAGCAAAGCCTCCGCCCTGGCCCACCTGCCCTCCGCACACTTCCACGCCAACGCAGCATGGCTCACCCTGTGGGCGATGACCTACAACCTGCTGCGGGCCACCGGCGCACAAGCCTCCGCCTTCCACGCCAGGGCCACCACCGCCACCCTCCGCAGCCACCTGGTCCATGTTCCGGCCCGGATCGCCCACTCCGCCCGCCGCATCACACTGCACCTACCGCACAACTGGCCCTGGCAGCACGCCTGGACACGCCTGTTCTCCACGGCCCACGGACCGGCCGGCTGATACGAAAAGTCCCTGCCCACCCCGCCCGCAAGGGCCCGACCGGAACCGAACCGTGGAAATGCTGGGCAGACCAGCGGACACAACCTGCCCTCACCCGGCCGCCCGACCCCAAGCCGATCAAAAGACCACTCTCAAACCACCTCGGTGGATCAAGGCTTAGACCACTGGCAGGACCGCCCCTGC
This sequence comes from Streptomyces sp. NBC_01224, assembly GCF_036002945.1. NCBI lineage: Bacteria > Bacillati > Actinomycetota > Actinomycetes > Kitasatosporales > Streptomycetaceae > Streptomyces > Streptomyces sp. NBC_01224. The sequence goes on from NZ_CP108529.1 coordinate 9,434,123, forward strand.
GTGCTGTGCGAGCCGCCCACGCCGATGCGCTCCTACTCCGGGGAGAGCCACTCGTCGACGACCCGCTGGCTCCCGCCTTCCGACACGCCCGCGAACAGCACGAGCTCAACCGTCTGGAGCGCATCGTCACCGCCCACGACAACACCGGAGAACCCCACGATGACCACTGACCCCGACGCCGAACGCGACGCCATCACCGCGGCGATCCAGCGGCTGCTCGACGGCCGTCCGACCCGGTCCACCGGGGCGCTCACCGCGCTGCAACTCGCCGCCGAGGCAGGCGTCAAGCGCTGGGTCCTGACGCACAAGCATGTTGACCTGAAAGAGGAGTTCGCCCGCCGAAAGACCAAGGCGAACGGCATCCCGCCCGCCTTCCAGCACCTGCACGCCCGCGCCGTCGACGCCGAAGCCACGGCCCACGCGCTGCGGAAGGACAACGACCAGCTCCGCGAGCACGTCGCCGCCTATGCCCAGGTCATCCACGAACTCCGCACCGAGCTGGACCGGCGCATCGGCAACACCACCCAGCGCAGCCCTGTCCGGAGCCTGCCCACCCGCACCACTTGACGCGCGAGGCGGCTGGGGCGTTGACCGTTTCCTGTGGTCGGGTAGCCGGATCACACCCAGGGACCGCCCAAGGCCTCAGTGCTCCGGTCGGCGGGCGGTGACCAGCCAGGAGGAACTGCGCAGCAGTACGGCGTCTCCCCTCTCGTGGGGGCGGAGCGCGTTGGCGAGGGTTCGGCGGGCCAGGCGCTGTTCCTCGGACCCGACTTGTTCGAGGAGGTGCCGGCCGGGGCCGGATCCCAGCAGGAACTCGGCCGCGTCCCCGGCGTCGCGCCCCCAGACCCCGTCCGCGTGGACGCGTACCGCGTCGGACGCCTCGAACCCGGCGTCCGACAGGATCCGTACGGTGCGCTCTGGGTCGGCGAGCGAGAACATCCCGGGGGATCCCGGGGCGCCGAACTCTCCGAAGGGCAGGATGCCGCGTAGTGCAACGAGTGCCTGGAGCCACTCGTTGCCGTCGGCTTCCGCCGGGCAGACGAAGGCCAGGCGCCCGCCCGGGCGCAGCGCGCTGGCGATGTTGATGAAGGCGGCCACCGGGTCGGCAAAGAACATCAGACCGTAGCGGCTGATGGCCACGTCGAAGGTGTCTGGTGCGAAGGGATGACTCTGGGCGTCGCCCTGGGTGAAGGACGCGTTGGACGGCCCTTCGTCACGGGTGCTCTCGCGGGCGCGCTCCAGCATGGGGGCGGACAGGTCCAGGCCCATGGCCCGCCCTTCGGCGGCCCGGCGGGCGGCCAGGCGCGTGGTGCTCCCGGCTCCGCAGCCGACGTCCAGTACGTGCTCGCGCGCCCCGATGGCGGCGGCGTCGAGCAGGGGCCCGTTGAAGGCGTTGTTGACGGCGTCCCAGCGGTCCTGGTTGCGGGCCCACTGCGTCCCCTCGTAACCGTTCCAGGCATGCGCCTGGTCGGTGTTGGCCACGTGTTCCATCGAGTTCCTCCGAGCTAGTATGGGCATGCGCCCAAACAGTATGGGCGCATGCCCATACTGGCAATCGGCTATCGGAAAGAGGTCTATGTCACCGCGTGGAGTGGCCATTCCCGACTTGCGCGAACGGCTGTTCGCGGCCGCCGAACGGGTCGTTGCCCGCGACGGCGCGGCCGCCCTGACCAGCCGGGCGGTCACGACCGAAGCGGAGTGCGCCAAGGGGGTGCTGCACACACACTTCTCCGGCATCGACGAGTTCGTCGCGGAGCTGGTCCTGGACCGCTTCGCGCGCAGCGCGCGCGAAGCCGGGGAGCTGGCCTCGAAGGTGGGGCGGGGCAGCGTCGAGGGGAACCTCGCCAAGGTGGCGCTCGCCCTGCTGAACTCCCTGGATCCCGCGGTCGTCGGCCTGGCCATGACCCGTCCCGGAGCCTCGCTCCACACCCGGCGGGCGCTGGAGGCCGGCGCGCCGGGGTTCACTGCCATGCAGGAATCGGTCTCCGCGTACCTGGAGGCAGAGCGGCGAAGGGGCCGGGTTGCGGAGGGCACTGATGCGGCCGCCATCTCCCTCGCGCTCGTCGGCACCGTCCATCACCTGCTGCTGACGCGTGCGCCCGAGACCGTCGCGGCCGACGGTGAAACGATCCGGCGCCTGACGGCCGTTCTGCTGGGAGGGGCCCGGTAACTCGACCGCACCCATCAACCACGATCGGATGACCAAGAGCGAGCGGCCTGGCGCCGGCCGGGGCGGAAGGCCTCACCGAATGCTGGTCCGAGACCTTCCTGGCAGCGGACGCGCCGGGCCACCGCCGGCAGCACCCACGGGTCTGAGGGCTGACCTCTACCTCGCGGGCCACCTAGACCGCACAACCGGGCCAAAGCAGAACGCTCAGGGGCCAACTGCAGCGCCTAAGGGCCCGTAAAGAATCAACACGTTGGTTTGGTCTTTGTCGTGAGGGTCGCGCCGTGTGCGGTGGCGTGGACGAGGAGTCCTGCCAGGGTGCTGAGGTGTGCTGCTGGGGGCTGGGATGTGTGCGCGTGCTGGTCCATCAGTCGTCGGATCTCGCTGGTGGTGTGGCGGATGGTGTCCTTGCTGACGTCGAAGAGGTGGGCCAGCACGGTAGGTGGCAGAGCGAGGTTTTGTTGCAGCACGGTGGCCAGGACCCGGTCGGCCAGGTCGAGTTTGGCTTTGCGGCCGCCGCCCGGGGCCCGGCGCCGGGTGCCGCCGTCGCGTCGGGTGGCCGGGTCCTGTTTCTGCAGCGCCTGCCAGCCGGGGGTCAGGGTCTCGGTCAGCTCGGTCAGTGCGGTGCAGGTCATGCCGGTCAGCACGGGGTGTGACAGGGCACCGCGGTCGATGACCGCTGCCGGCCCGGGCGTCGGCGGCCTGGTGTGGCCTGCCGGGCTGGCGGGGTGGGGGTGCACGGTGTAGTTCCATTCGCCGTGGAAGGCATGCCCGGTGACCGGCACCGCGTTCAGCTCCGCATCGCTGACCTTCACACCGGTGGGATAGGTGCCGGTGTCGAGTTCGGCGTGGACGGTGAGACCGGTGCGGGTGGTGGTCGCGGCGATGGACTGCACGACGACCTCGTGGCTGTTCAGCGGTCTGCCGCGCCAGTTCATGGTGATGGCGGAGAACAGCCGATGCTCCACCTTGTTCCACTTCGATGTGCCCGGCGGCATGTGACAGACCGTGACGGCCAGGCCGGTCCGGGCGGCGAACGCGGCCAGCTCGGTCTTGAAGGCCCGGGTGCGGTAGCCGTTGGAGCCGCCGGCATCGGCAGTGATCAGCAGACGTCTGGCCTGCGGGTAGTCGAGGCGTCCTTGCCCGTTCCACCAACGGCCGATCGATTCGACCGCGAAGGCTGCGGTGTCGTGATCCGTACCGACATTCACCCAGCCGGTGTCCGCCGCCAGATCGTAGATGCCGTAAGGCAGGGCCTTGCCCAGTGCATCGCCGGGGAAGTCATGGACGTCAACCCGCACGGGTTCACCGGCCGGCCGCCACTGACGTCCCGCATTCTTGAACTCCCCGACGACTTCCTTCTTCTTCGTGTCCACACTGACCACCGGCTCGCCCTCCGCCTGATGGTCCTTGACCTGGTCGTTGATGTAGCGGAACTGCGCGTCCCGGTCGGGGTGCTGAGCGCCCTCAAGGGTCTTGGCATTGGCCTGCAGACTGAAGCCGTTCTCCCGCAGCAGCCTGCCCACGGTCGGCGCTGACGCGGCATGGCCCTGCCGCGTCAGCTCCCCGGCCAGAGACCGCAGCGACTTGGTCGTCCACCGCAGCGGCGACATCGGATCGCCCCGCTCATCCGGCTCGACCAGCGCCAGCAACGCCGGAACGAGCAGCCGGTCAAGCTTCTCGGCGCTCTTGCGACCGCCGCCGTCCCGGCGGACCCGGCCATCGGGCAGTGGGTCCTCACCGCCCTCCAACTCAAAGACGCCCTTCCGCACCGTCGTCTCGCTCACCCCTGCGGCACGCGCGACGGCCCGGACCCCGCCGTGCCCCAGCAGCCGGGCCTCGGCGGCCAGCGCCAGCCGCTGCTGCCGCTCATTCAGGTGAGGGAACAACACTCCGAATCTCAGGGCAAGTTGGTCACGAACCTCGCTCGGTATGCGCATACCACACCAACGACAGGGAGGCCGTGAAGCAACGTGTTGATTCTTTACGGGCCCTAATAGGGCTTTGTTAGGTCCTGTGGTGGGGTTCGGGGGTTGGTGCGGGTTGGCCGCATATCGAGCAGGCGCCGGTCCAGGTGGCCAGGAGGGCCTGGAGTTCGCGGAGGACCGCGTAGAGGGTCAGGCCGGCGCAGGGGCTTTTGGGTCGAGTCTGAGCAGGGTGCAGAAGGCCTGGGCGAGGGAGGCGAGGGTGACGTGGCGGTGCCAGCCGAGGTAGTTGCGGCCCTCGAAGTGGTCCAGGCCGAGGCCGTCCTTGAGCTCGCGGTAGTCGTGTTCAACTCTCCAGCGGATCTTGGCGATTCGCACCAGCTCGCGCAGTGGGATGTCGGCGGGCAGCGTCGAGAGCCAGTAGTCGGTGGGCTCGGCAGAGTCGGGAGGCCACTCGACGAGCAGCCAGCATTCGGGCAGGGAGCCGTCGGCGGCGCGGCGGATGGACCGGTTGGCCGGGCGGACCCGTAGGGCCAGGAATTGCGAGCGCATCTCGGCCCGTGGGTTGTGCTTGGTGGCCTTGCTGCCCTGACGCCAGGTAACGGTGCGGGTGGCCGCTTGCCCGGCGGCCAGGGCCAGCACGCGCAGGGTGGTGTGCGGCTGGGGGTAGGCGGACACGGGAGGGCGGCCCTGCCCGGAGTACGGCGGACGCTCGGGCGTGGCGTCGCCCGGGTGCGCGGTCGTGGTGGCCTTGACCGCGACCGCGTAGGTCAGGCCTCGTTCGGTCAGACCCTCTCGAAAGCCCGTGGCGTCGCCGTATCCGGCATCGGCGACGACCGGCAGGCCCGGCAACTCCCAGTCCCCGCGAACCTCGTCGAGCATGTCCAGGGCCAGGCGCCACTTCTCCCGGTGGCGAGCAGTCTCGGGGATGCCGGCCTTGGCGCGGCGCCGGCGGATCGCCGAAGCCAGCAGCGCGTCCTCGGTATGTTTGGTGTCGTCCCAGCCCTCGGGCAGGAACAGACGCCAGTCGACGGCCGAGGAGGCGCGGTCGCTGACCAGGTTCACACTGACCCCGATCTGGCAGTTGCCCCGCTTGCCCAGCGCGCCGCAGTACATCCGCGCCACCCCTGGCGAGTCGTAGCCGTCCTTGGGGAAGCCGACATCGTCAATCGCGTACGCCTCGGGCGAGATGTGCGCCGCGGCCCAACGGGCCAGCCGCTCACGGACCTTGGCGTAGTCCCAGGTGGAGGAGGACACGAACTGCTGGAGCTGCTGGTGGTCCACGCCCAGGCGCTCGGCCATCGGCTGCATCGACTTGCGCTTGCCGTCCAGCATCAGCCCGCGCAGGTACAACTCACCCTTGGCCCGCTGGTCCCGACGCGCCAACGAGCCCAGCATCTCGGCCGCGAACGCCTCCAGACGCGGACGGACCTCTTCCATCTCCTCAGGAGTCACAACTGAAAGAAGATCACAATCTATCCAACGAGGATCACTTGGGGTACCTAACAAAGCCCTACTAAGAACTCCTAACGAAATGATCTACCAAGTGGTTAGATCACTCCGGGACTCATGATCCGGGGTACGGGGTGGCTCGGCCAAAGCCGTGGGAAGTCGATGACGAGTTGTGGGCGGTGATCGAGCCGCTGTTGCCCAAGGTCAAGCGTCGGACCCGGCATCCAGGACGCAAGCGGCATCCGGACCGGCTGGTGTTCCAGGGCATCCTGTTCGTGCTGCACACCGGGATCGCCTGGGAACACCTGCCGCAGGAACTCGGCTTCGGGTCGGGCATGACCTGTTGGCGCCGCCTGGCCGAATGGACCGAGGCCCGGGTGTGGCCGCGGCTCCACGAGGTCCTTCTGGCCAAGCTCCGCGGCGCGAACGCCCTGGACTTTTCCCGGGCGGCGGTCGACGGCTCCCACATTCGGGCGCTAGTAGACCGTCGCAGCTAATTTTTGGGATAGAGGTGGCGCAGTTTGATGCGTGCGTCGTGGGTGGTGAACTGCCAGTCCACGTGGCGTTGTTCGGTGTTGGTGGCGTTCTGCCAGGCCGAGAGTTCAGTGTTGAGGATGTCGAGGTCGCCGATCCGGCGGTCGAGACATTGCCGGGTCAGCGCGGAGAGTTCGATCTCGGCGATGTTGAGCCATGACCCGTGTTTGGGCGTGTGGTGGATCTCGAGGCGTTGGGCCAGGGCGAAGGCCTCTTCTGGTTCGAATGCCTCGTACAGTGAGGCGATGCCGTGGGTGTTGAGGTTGTCCATCACCAGCACCACGGCCTCGGCGTCGGGGTAATCCACGCTCAGCAGCTGCTTGACCTGGCCGGCCCAGTCGATCCGGGTCCGCTGGGACAGTGCCTGAACTCGACGCCACCCGCGCAGGGGTTCGACCCACACGAAGATCGAGCACGTGCCGCAGCGGATGTACTCGCTGTCCTGGCAGGCGTCGTGACCAGGGCGGGCCGGGAGCGGGTCGCGGGCATGGTCGACGAGCTGGTAGGGCTTCTCGTCCATGCACACCACCGGACGTGCCGGGTCATAGGGCCGGGCGTAGACGGCCAGCACGTCTTCCATCCGGGCCGCGAACTCCGCGTTCGCTCGTGGTGGGATGGTCCAGCACTTCTTCAGGTGAGGACGCAGTTCCGTTTTTTTAAGACCCGCCCGATGGTGGAGTGGTCCAGATCGGGGATGTCCTCGACCAGCGCGACGTGCTTCTCCAGCAGCCGCAGTGACCACCGGGCATGGCCTTGGGGTGGCTGTGAGCACGCCATCGCGATCAGGCGGGCTTCGACCTCACCAGTCACTGGCGAGGGCACCGGTGGGAGGTCGCGCTTCTTCCGCGCGATCGTGGCGTGAACATCGCCACCGGTCTCGGCGAAACGCTTGGCGACCAGCCGCAACGTCTCACCGGAGACGCCGAGCCGGGCCGCGATCACCTCCTTGGGATCCGCCTCACCCGCCGAGGTATCCAGCGCAAGCAGTACCCGCGCACGCATGATCATCGAGGCCCCACGAACACCTGTCGTGGTCACCCGGACCAACTCCTCGCGATCCTGCGCGGTCAACCTGACCGGCCGCTTCTTCTGCGAACCCATGACAACAGTCCTGTCTGGCAAAGGGGAAGGCATCTGCCAGACACCAACCTCCCAACCAGGCACGCCATAACTAAGCAGCGACACGCTACTAGTGTCCTGCGCCGGAGATCCGTCGGCAGAAGCGGGCGAGGGAGTCGAGGATCTCCTCGGCCGTCTTGGTCCAGATGAACGGTGTTGGGTTTTCGTTCCACTCCTTTACCCACGCACGGATGTCGGCTTCCAGGGAACGCACGCTTTTGTGGGAGCCGCGGCGGATCTTCTGGTCGGCGAGGAAGCCGAACCACCTCTCCACCTGGTTGATCCAGGACGAACTGGTAGGGGTGAAGTGCAGGTGGAATCGGGGGTGTTTGGCCAGCCATGCCTTGATGGCGGGCGTCTTGTGGGTGCCGTAGTTATCGCAGATCAGGTGGACCTGGAGGTGCCCGGGAACCTCCTTTTCGATCTTGATGAGGAACTTCTTGAACTCCGCTGCCCGGTGCCGACGGTGCAGCGAGGTGATGACTTCGCCGGTCGCGACGTCGAAGGCCGCGAAGAGGGTGGTCAGACCGTTGCGGACGTAGTCGTGGGTGCGACGCTCGGGCATGCCCGGCATCATCGGCAGCACCGGCTGAGACCGGTCCAGCGCCTGGATCTGCGACTTCTCGTCCACCGACAGCACCACCGCCCCTTCGGGCGGATTGAAGTACAGCCCGACCACGTCGTAGACCTTCTCCACGAACAAGGGGTCCGCCGACAGTTTGAAGGTGTCCGTCAGATGAGGCTTGAGATGGAACTTGCGCCAGATTCGGCCCACGGTCGACTTCGACAGCCCGCTGCGGTCGGCCATCGACTTGCGCGACCAGTGCGTGGCGTTCTTCGGCATCTCCTCCAACGTGCTGACCACGACGGCCTCCACCTGGTCGACGCTGATGGTGGGCGGTCGACCCGGCCGGGGCTCGTCCATCAACCCGTCCAGCCGGGCGGCCAGGAACCGCCGACGCCACTTGCGGACCGTATCCGCCGCTACCCGAAGATCCCGCGCCACCACAACAATCGGCGGAACGTCAGGGCCTGCACACGCCAGCACGATCCGCGCCTGTAACGCCACCGCCTGCGCAGACGTCGCCCGCCGGGCCCAACGCTCCAGCACCGCACGCTCGTCAACGGACAACAACAACGGTTCCAGCTTCGGACCACGACGCGGTGCGGGCACACCCGCAGAAACACTCATACAGGAACTAACGATGGATCTCCGGCGCAGGACACTAGCGGTGGTTTGTTGACTGCGGGTCAGGGCCGTAGTAGGCCGGTAGCAGAGGAACGTTGCCTCGCCGCCTGGGGGCTTGTGATGACCCGTCGTCTGCCGTGTCCGCCCGCACCGGGCCCGCTGGAAGCCTACGCCGCACGCTTCGATGACCTGTTCTCCACACTGGCACAGCGCCGTGGGTTCCGCGAGTACCTGACCGGGCTACTGTTGCCGCGGAACCGCAACAAGACGCTGACCTGCCTGGCCGGCACCGAACCCGTCGTCGGGGCCCAGCACCCCTCGGTGCAGCGGCTGCAGTTCTTCCTGTCCGAATCGACCTGGGACCACGAGCAGGTCAACGCCCGCCGGGTGGAACTGCTGCTGGCCGACCCCGCGACCGCGCCGCACCCGGGCGGGGTGCTGGTGATCGATGACTCCGGGGACCGTAAGGACGGGAAGGCGACCGCGCACATCGGACGGCAGTGGCTGGGCCGGCTGGGCAAGACCGACAACGGCATCGTCACCGTGACCACCTGCTGGGCCGATGAGAACCTCTACTACCCGCTGCACGCCGTGCCCTACAGCCCCGCCCATCACTTCCCCAAGGGCAAGAGCGACCCCGGCTTCCGCACCAAGCTGCAGATCGCCGCAGAGCTGGCCCGCACCGCGAAGACTGCCGGGGTGGGCTTCCGGGCCGTGGCCGCCGACTGCGCCTACGGCGACCAGGACAGCTTCCGCAGACAACTCGCCTCGGCAGGGCTACCGTTCGTCATGGACCTCAAACCGAGCCACGGCACCTGGGCCTACGGCAAGGACGCCTACACTCCCGTCGATGCCGCCCGCGCCTTGACCTGGACGGACCCCGAGCATCCGGGTGACTGGACCGCCGTCGAGCGAACCTTCCGTGACGGGCACACCGAGACCTGGTGGGCCGCCGACGCCCGCCTCGGCTGGTGGGGACCCGACGGGAACGTCCGCCTGGTCGTGGCCACCACCGACCCGGCCACGCTGCCCCCGCAAGCCACCTGGTACCTGGCCACCGACCTGCCCCGCCCCGGCGGCCCCCGCGAGGCCGACAGCCCCGAACCGGCCGCCGGGCTGCACGAAGTCGTCCGGATCTACGGCATCCGACACTGGATCGAGCAGAGCTACAAACAGGTCAAGGGCGAACTCGGGTGGGCCGACTTCCAAGTCCGTTCCGACACCGCCATCCGCCGCCACCAGACCCTGGTCACCTGCGCCTTCTCGTTCTGTTGGGACGCCTGGTTCAGTCCACCACCCGAGGTTTCGCCCGAAACAGCACCACCGGAGCCGCCCGAAGAACCGGGCCGGCCCGAGAGGGGGACCAACCAGACCCCACCAGCCCCACACGGCCACCTGGCCCAAGGCGATACGCGCCGTCCGGGCCTGGCTCGACCCCTGGACCAGCCTCCAACGATGCTGGCGAGCCTGGACGAATGCACCCCCACCACCCGAACTCCAAGCCCTGATCAACGCCGTCGGCGCAGGCCACCCGCTTGACCTCTACTCCCCGGCTTAACAAACCACCGCTAGTGTCCTGCGCCGGAGATCCATCGTTAGTTCCTGTATGAGTGTTTCTGCGGGTGTGCCCGCACCGCGTCGTGGTCCGAAGCTGGAACCGTTGTTGTTGTCCGTTGACGAGCGTGCGGTGCTGGAGCGTTGGGCCCGGCGGGCGACGTCTGCGCAGGCGGTGGCGTTACAGGCGCGGATCGTGCTGGCGTGTGCAGGCCCTGACGTTCCGCCGATTGTTGTGGTGGCGCGGGATCTTCGGGTAGCGGCGGATACGGTCCGCAAGTGGCGTCGGCGGTTCCTGGCCGCCCGGCTGGACGGGTTGATGGACGAGCCCCGGCCGGGTCGACCGCCCACCATCAGCGTCGACCAGGTGGAGGCCGTCGTGGTCAGCACGTTGGAGGAGATGCCGAAGAACGCCACGCACTGGTCGCGCAAGTCGATGGCCGACCGCAGCGGGCTGTCGAAGTCGACCGTGGGCCGAATCTGGCGCAAGTTCCATCTCAAGCCTCATCTGACGGACACCTTCAAACTGTCGGCGGACCCCTTGTTCGTGGAGAAGGTCTACGACGTGGTCGGGCTGTACTTCAATCCGCCCGAAGGGGCGGTGGTGCTGTCGGTGGACGAGAAGTCGCAGATCCAGGCGCTGGACCGGTCTCAGCCGGTGCTGCCGATGATGCCGGGCATGCCCGAGCGTCGCACCCACGACTACGTCCGCAACGGTCTGACCACCCTCTTCGCGGCCTTCGACGTCGCGACCGGCGAAGTCATCACCTCGCTGCACCGTCGGCACCGGGCAGCGGAGTTCAAGAAGTTCCTCATCAAGATCGAAAAGGAGGTTCCCGGGCACCTCCAGGTCCACCTGATCTGCGATAACTACGGCACCCACAAGACGCCCGCCATCAAGGCATGGCTGGCCAAACACCCCCGATTCCACCTGCACTTCACCCCTACCAGTTCGTCCTGGATCAACCAGGTGGAGAGGTGGTTCGGCTTCCTCGCCGACCAGAAGATCCGCCGCGGCTCCCACAAAAGCGTGTGTTCCCTGGAAGCCGACATCCGTGCGTGGGTAAAGGAGTGGAACGAAAACCCAACACCGTTCATCTGGACCAAGACGGCCGAGGAGATCCTCGACTCCCTCGCCCGCTTCTGCCGACGGATCTCCGGCGCAGGACACTAGGACTTGTCCGGTCGATCATGTTCGGAGCCAGATGACGAGTGCTGCTGCGGTGGCGGTGCCGAGGAAGACGTAGCCGCGCTTGTCGTATCTGGTGGCCACGGCCCGGTGCTGCTTGAGGCGGTTGATTGCCCGTTCGATGGTGTTGCGTTTCTTGTAGCGGTCGCCGTCGAAGCCGGGGGGCGTCCGCCGCGTGAGCCTTTGCGCCGGCGGGCGGCCTGGCTGTCGGTCTTCTCCGGGATGGTGTGCCGGATGCCCCGGCGCCGCAGGAACTCGCGGCAGGGTCCGTTGCTGTAGGCCTTGTCGGCGGCAAGGCTGTCCGGCTTCTTGCGGGGCCTGCCCGGCCCGTGCCTGGGGACGCGGATCTTATCCAGGACCAGCTTGGACTGGGTGCAGTCCGCCCGCTGTCCCGGTGTGACGACCAGGGACAGCGGGCGGCAGCGGCCGTCCGCGCTCAAGTGGAGCTTGCTGGTGAACCCACCGCGCGAGCGGCCCAGGCCCTCACATCCCGCACCACCTCCACCAGGCGGGCGTGCAGGCTCTGCCACGGCGTCTCGTCCTGGTGTTCTGGCGGTTCGCCCCCCTTTGAACCGGGGGCGGGCGGTGGTTCGGTCCGGGCGCCGGCCGCGTGCTGATGCGCGCGGACGACAGTGGAGTCGACCGAGATGTCCCAGTCGATCTCACCAGCGGCGTCGGCCTCGGCCTGGACCTGCTGAAGCAGCCGTTCCCAGGTGCCGTCAGCCGACCACAGCCGGTGCCGTTCGTAGATGGTCTTCCATGGTCCGAACCGTTCAGGCAGGTCACGCCACTGCACGCCGGTCCGAACCCGGTGCAGAATCCCGTCGATCACCTGCCGATGGTCCCGCCACCGGCCACAACGTCTGTTGCTGACAGGCAGGAACGGCCGCAGCCGTTCCCACTCGGCATCACTCAGATCACCCCGCCCCATGCCCGCATCAACGATCCAGAAGCAAGGCAGTTACATGATCGGCCGGACAAGTCCTAGAAGGGCCTGTCTCCTTGGCCCTCTACTGGCCGGGGCGCTTGCGGATGGTCCATGGTGGTGCCGTCGGGATTGCGCCCGAAGGCGGCCTCTAGAACGGCGGGAACGTCTGCCTCGGGGACCGTGGTGCGCACCTCCGCCAGGACATGACGGAAGGTGTCATCATCGATGGCGCCCATGTGCTCCTGACGGAGTTGGTAAATGATCTCGACGAGTTCGGGCCTCAGCCGCATCCAGGCACGGGAGGTGCGGATCTCTTCATCGACCTGGTGCATGAACCAGCACATGACCTCATAGGGAACTTCCACGTGTGGCCCGCGCGGGTTGAAGCACACCGTCGGCTCCCGTGCCGGATCCTCATCGGGGACGACTGCGGTCACGAGATTCCGTTGCCCGGCCACGAGGTCCAGTTCCAAGTACCAGGCGTCATCGGGTACGGAGTACATCGCGGTGATTGCGTAGTCGCCGTCGGGGTGTCGGAAGGCCATTGCCGCATGCTGTCACGCTGGGCTGGGGGCGTGCCTCTCCAATTACGGGACCCGACGTTCCTATCCCCGGGTCCATATGAGGATGGCGGCAAGGTGGAGTGCTGCCTGGTAGGCGATGGCGAGCTTGTCTGTTCGCATGGCCAGGCCGCGCCTATGTAGAGGCGTTCCGCGGAGGCGAGGTCCCGCGAGGGGCGGGCCACGCGGATGTGGCTCGTGGAGTCGATCACGCCGAGCGCTCCAGAGCGGCACGCCATACCGGGCTGTCGACGTAGTGGTTGTCGAAGCGTTCCGCGGAATCGGCGATCTCCTTCGGGTCGGCCTCACCGCGCATCACCTGGCCGAGCAGGCGCAGATAGTCGAACCGGCCCATGCCCGGGGTGAACACGAACAGGACGTCGGCCTCGGCGCCGGGCGCCGCCGCGAAGGCATGCGGGGTGTGCGGCGGCACCGCCAGGAAATCGCCCGTGTTCAGGACGGTGACCTTGTCTCCCACCAGCACCTGCAGGGACCCGCTGATCACGAAGAACAGCTCCGTCGCCCTGGTGTGGAAGTGGGCCGGTGCCCCCACGGCCCCCTTGCTGAAGGTGGATCGGTAGCTCGTGAAGCCGCCGCCGGCGCCAGCTGCGTCCGAGTCGGCCAGCAGGGTCATCACACTGCTCGGGTCGGCGCAGGTCTCAGCGTCCGCGTGGCGGGTCAGCACCGCCTGGAGAGTGGTGGCGGGGGTGGTTTCCTCAGTCATGATCACGACTCTACGGTCCGAAGTGCTCCACTGAGCAGGCCATTCCAGCACCGGAGAGTTGGGCCAATTACCCGGTGGAATGGGGTGTCTGACCGGACCGCGACGAATGGGGAAGCCTGGCCGCCCGGGTCGCGGTAAGCCGCTCGCCTCCGGCGACGTCATCGCGGGCGACCTCTGCAACGCGGTCGCGGCGGGCCGCCCCTACCTGGTCCGGGCGCTGATCGGCTTCGGTTCCCACCTGCTGATCTCGCAGCCTGGCTCCGACCGCACCGCCGCGGCCCTGCGCGTGCTCGACTTCCAGGCTCGGCATCCCCGACCTGTGGCCTCCGACCCCTGAGACATGGGACGAGGACACCTTCTTCGGCCTGATCGAGGTCTTCCACGACCTGGTCAGCCGTCCCCGCACCCGCCGCTTCCACAGGTGGAGAGTAAACGGTCGTCGATCGTCACCCTCGCGGGGATTCTCGAGGAACGCCGCGCCTTGCTCAAAGACCAGCTCGGCAAGGATGAGGGGGCATTGTTCGAGATCGCCAACCGCTACGACCTACGCCACGGCAAGGCGGACCAGCGCGGCGACTACGACGAAGCGTTCCTGGACTGGATCTTCTGTTGGTACCTCGGGACGGTGGAGTTGACCAACCGACTGATTGCGTCGCGGACCGCTAGCTGATCCCTGCGCGCCATCACCCGAATCCGTGGTCGAAGCCCTTGAGGACCGGGTCCAGCTCGGCAGCGGCGCCGCACAGCGAACACAGCCGAACGCCCGGCTGCTCGGCAGCGTCCAGCGCCCGGCCCAGCGGCAGCACCGGCGCCCCGGCCGGCGCCTCTTCGCAGTCGACAGCGTGCACGACACCACCCCGGCCGGGCCCGCGGCCGCCGACCTTCGCCAGTACCCAGCCAGACGGCCGGACCGGCCCCAGCGCTTTCTGGACGGGCGAGGGCGGCTCCAGGTACTCCGGTGGGCACGGCGTCGTACGAGATGTCGTCCACGGGCCGCACGTGGTCAGGGGCGCGCACCCAGACCCGGTACTCGGCAGGCTCCACCGAGTTGCCGGGACCGTTGCGGTACGCCGGTAGTCCGACCTCGTACCGCCAGCCGTCGCGCTCCTGACGCCGATACCACAGGTGCGCGACGACCGCCTGGTTCCCGGGCAGCAGCACCCGGATGGGCGCGGGCACCGGCTCGGGGGCGGAGGACGTCGTCATACCGCCCACCGTACGGACGGCCGCCCAGAGCACGGCCACGACCTGCGCGGATGCCGGTCGGAGCGGGGTCAGGACGCGGGGAGCGGCAGAATCCCGTGGATGACCAGGAGCCGCCCATAGGGGTGGGCATGGCCTGCATCTGGACGCCGGTGCGCAGGGGCTTCACCGAGAAGCGGTAGCCCTTGGTCGGGCCGTGGTAGATGAAACCTGCTGGCGTGGGGATGCCGATGCCGTCGGGGGAGAGCGTGAAGCCGAGCCCGGCGTAGAAGTCCGTCAGCTCCGGCTCGTGCGTGACGTACAGGACGGCCGCGCCCAGCTTTCCCGTCGGATGTGAGCCCATCGCCTTCTCCGCTTCGGCGACCAGGGCGCGCGCGATGCCCTTCCCGCGCCACTCGTCGACCACCGCGAGGGAGCCCAGGCTGGCGATGAGACCGGCGATGGTGTGCACGTTGGGCGATCCCATGAGCATCGGGTGGGTGAACGCCCATGCTGCCGGCAGCGCGAGCATCCCGCCGACCAGCGCGCCGGACGCGCTCTCCTCCACCACCCGTACGTGCGCGAGCTTCTCAGGATCGAGGCTCTGGCCGATCGCCGAAGGGAGCTGCCGCCAGGAGCCGTCCAGGTTGTCCGGGTCGGCCATCCGGATCACAGGCTCCAGCGGGGCCGCGTCCGCTTGCGTCGCGCCCCGGATCACGATGCCGTCCGGCAGTGCCGGGACGCTCACGGGGATGACGTCACCCGGCTGCACACCGGCCCTGCGAGCCGCGGCAGCGTACATCCGCTCACCCAGCACGTTTCCCGAGAACAGGCCCTCTCTGCCTCCCGACGCGCCGGATTCCCCGACCGACGGGCACCCTTGCGCACACCGTTCCGCTTCCCCGCAACGTCTCTCCCCTTGTCACCGCAAACCTCCCCCACCCGGCAGGGCCTTAACACCCCGCCACCCGCAGCAACTTGAAAGCTGTGACCTTGAGCGCTACATGGCGTCGCTTCTGGGGAGCCGCCCGTCAGAGGGCCGTGTTGATTCGTAGTCGGCGGGTGCTTTGCCTGGTAGCTGGCGGTTCCTTTGGTCGGCCTGTCAGCTTCGGATCGACAGTGCAGCCGGTGTGCCTCACACCGTGCTGTGAGCGTCTACGAGTCGCCGCTGCACATCCGACACCAGGTGCTGAAGGCGTCCCGGCCGTATCTCCTCGCTTTCCATCCACTCGTCAAGGCGCGGACGTAGGTACCGCACCATGTCGGATCCGTGGCGGCGCAGTACTGAACAGCTGATCGAAATCTCTTCCTGGACCTCTCTCCGGAGATGATCGGTCCAGCCCTGGCTTCGGTCGTCCTTTCCCAGAGGATCCTTGAGAGCGGCCACCGCCTCATCGAGGATCGCAAGCAAGTCCATAACGCCTCCCAAAGTGCCCTAGTAGACCGTCGCAGCTAATTTTTGGGATAGAGGTGGCGCAGTTTGATGCGTGCGTCGTGGGTGGTGAACTGCCAGTCCACGTGGCGTTGTTCGGTGTTGGTGGCGTTCTGCCAGGCCGAGAGTTCAGTGTTGAGGATGTCGAGGTCGCCGATCCGGCGGTCGAGACATTGCCGGGTCAGCGCGGAGAGTTCGATCTCGGCGATGTTGAGCCATGACCCGTGTTTGGGCGTGTGGTGGATCTCGAGGCGTTGGGCCAGGGCGAAGGCCTCTTCTGGTTCGAATGCCTCGTACAGTGAGGCGATGCCGTGGGTGTTGAGGTTGTCCATCACCAGCACCACGGCCTCGGCGTCGGGGTAATCCACGCTCAGCAGCTGCTTGACCTGGCCGGCCCAGTCGATCCGGGTCCGCTGGGACAGTGCCTGAACTCGACGCCACCCGCGCAGGGGTTCGACCCACACGAAGATCGAGCACGTGCCGCAGCGGATGTACTCGCTGTCCTGGCAGGCGTCGTGACCAGGGCGGGCCGGGAGCGGGTCGCGGGCATGGTCGAGGAGCTGGTAGGGCTTCTCGTCCATGCACACCACCGGACGTGCCGGGTCATAGGGCCGGGCGTAGACGGCCAGCACGTCTTCCATCCGGGCCGCGAACTCCGCGTTCGCTCGTGGCGGGATGGTCCAGCACTTTCTCAGGTGAGGACGCAGTTCCGTTTTTTTAAGACCCGCCCGATGGTGGAGTGGTCCAGATCGGGGATGTCCTCGACCAGCGCGACGTGCTTCTCCAGCAGCCGCAGCGACCACCGGGTATAGCCTTGGGGTGGCTGTGAGCACGCCATCGCGATCAGGCGGGCTTCGACCTCACCGGTCACCGGCGAGGGCACCGGCGGGAGGTCGCGCTTCTTCCGGGCAATCGTGGCGTGAACATCGCCACCGGTCTCGGCGAAACGCTTGGCGACCAGCCGCAACGTCTCACCGGAGACGCCGAGTCGGACCGCGATCACCTCCTTGGTGTCCACCTCACCCACCGAGCTGTCCAGCGCAAGCAGCACCCGCGCACGCATGATCATCGAGGCCCCACGAACACCTGTCGTGGTCACCCTGAAGTTCCCCCCTGGTCTTGGACAGCGGTTGCTTACGCTGCGGGGGTGAAGTCGTGCTGCAGCCTGGCTCGGGTTTCGAGTGGGGTGAGGTACCCGAACTCGGGGTGCTTGCGGAGCCTGGTGCGGTTGTACTCGACCTCGATGAAGCGGAAGATGTCAGCGCGGGCCGCCTCGCGGCTCTCCCAGACGGCGGTGCCGATCTCCGCTTTCAGCAGTCCGAAGAAGCTCTCGGCTGCGGCGTTATCGTAGCATATGCCGGTTCTTCCCATGCTCTGCCTCAGGTTCAACTCCTGTAGTTCGCGGCGGAATTCGCCACTCGTGTACTCGCTTCCGCGATCGGTGTGCATGATGCAGCCACCCTGAAGGTCACCGCGGCCGGCGGCCATCCGCAGCGCGTCGGTGACCAGCTCGGCACGATGGTGTTCGGCCATCGCGTAACCGATCACCTCGCGCGTCGCCAGGTCGATGACGGTCGCGAGATACCACCAGCCGTCGATCGTCGGCAGATAGGTGATGTCACCGACGAGCTTCATGCCGGGCCGGTTAGCGGTGAAGTCGCGGCCGACCAGGTCCGGAGCCGGTGCGGCCTTGGTGTCCTGTTGCGTCAGGTGGCGGCGTCTGCGGCGGGTGATGCCGCGGATGTCGCGCTCGCGCATGATCCGCTCGACCTTCTTCCGGTTGATCGCATGTCCCTTGCGCCGCAGCGCGGCGTGCACGCGCGGGGCGCCGTAGGCACCCCGCGAGGAGGCGTGGATCTCACGGATCTCCTCGCTCAACTCGTCCTCGGCGCACTGTCGTTCGGCCGCTGTCGGCCGGGCCGCCAGCCAGGAGTAGAAGGTGGAGCGGTTGATCCCCGTGACACGGCACAGCAAAGCCACGCTGTAGCCGCCAGGGTTGGCCTCGGCGGCCTTCTCCGCGTCGATGAAACGGCACAGCGTGCCTACTTCATCGTCTCCTTCGCGAAGAAGGCCGCTGCTTTTTTCAAGATCTCGATCGTCTGCTGCTGTTCCCGGTTCTCCCTGCGCAGCCGCTGGAGCTCATCCTTCTCCGCCGTGGTCAGCGCGCCGGGCGCCCCCTCGCCGCAGTCGACCTTCGCCTGCTTCACCCAGCCGCGAAGCCCCTCCGCACTCACACCGAGTTCCCGGGCGACCTCGGTGACGTTCCGCCCTGACGACCGGACCAGTGCCACCGCGTCCCGCTTGAACTCCGACGTGTACCGCTTGCTCATGTTGCTCTTGCCACTCAACCTGGACTGCTTCCTCCGGGACTGATCCGTCCCAGTATCAGGCTGTCCACTTCAGAGGGGGAACTTCACCCGGACCAACTCCTCGCGATCCTGCGCGGTCAACCTGACCGGCCGCTTCTTCTGCGAACCCACAACAACAGTCCTATCTGGCAAAGGGGAAGGAATCTGCCAGACACCAACCTCCCAGTCAGGTGCACCATAACTAAGCGGCGACACGCTACTAGGGTGTCCTGCGGCGACCCACAGGTCTGGGCTCGCCAACTATCGCTCAAATTCGCCAACTAGCTGTCAAAGTCGCACTCACCGGCAGAGGCGGTGACGGGCGCACCAGGCGAAGGGGAGGTCGTCCAGCAGGATGTCCTTCAGTTCGTCCTCCCACATCCCGTCCAGGAGGAATGGGGCGCTCTCCAGCCGCTCGCAGATCACCAGACTCTCGGGCTGACCGACCAGCGCGCACCGGCCGTGTTCGGCGGGCACGCTGCCCGGCCCGTACGCGCGCAGCAGCTCCTCCAGGCGCTCGCGGTGCCGGTCGGCGAACGCCTCCAGGCGCTGCAGGTAACTGTCCCGCTCATCCCCGCGCACGGCGCTGAGAGCCACGGCCAGGATCTCGTGCGACGCATCGGGGACGAGGAAGTTGTCCGGGTCGGTGCAGGCCCACGTGCACCGGTGCCCCGCTGAGCGCTGTTACTTGCCCGGCTTGAACGCGCCTTCCGCCGGGTGTGCGAACGCCCGCATCGTGGTCTGCTTCCCGGCCGCGGTCCCCTTGAGCGCGAGCTGCCCGCCCATCACCCGCAAGTCCAGGCAGAAGCGCACCGCACCCTGCTCGGTCTTCAGGCCGTGGATGCTGGAGTCGATGTAGCCGAGCTTGTTCAGCTTCTGCCTCACCTGAATCGTGGTGGGCTTGTTCAGACCAGTCAGCACCTTGGTAATGCGTTTGCCATGCTCACGCCCCTCACACGCCTCCACCTCGTTCAGCTTGGGCTGCTCAGGCGTAGCGGTGGGGGACGGCACGTCCGTGGGCGGCTTCTCGTCCACCGGCAGCAGCTCACTCGGCCGCGTGGGCGGATGCTCACCCGGGCCCGGATCATCCGGCTCCGTCGCCGCCGGGGCATCCGGCACGCACGGTGCACCCACCCGCTCCAGCATTTCCATAAACGCGACCTGCGGATCCGGGCTCGGGCTGTTAGCCGGCGCCTGCGCGCCCACGCTGTTCGCGGTGTTCTGCTGCCGTCCCCCGGCCTGCTCGCTGCCGCACGCAGCCAGCGCCACCACCGCGAGCGCTGCCGCCCCCGTGCCTGTAAGAACTCTGTTCAGCGTCATGAACACACGCTCACGGAACAGCTGCCATCACGCATGAGCACGCGTACTCATGCGCACCCCGCCAGGCCCGTAGGGGCGTGGTCGAGGGCCGCACATCCCCCTCAGCGCACGTTGCCGCCCTCTGCCCGGAGCAGAAGGTGGGAAGAAACGGTGGGCGGGTGCGCTGAGGGGGACCGACGCCGTCGGGGGCAGCGGTGTCGGCCCACGCGGCCGCCACCGTCAGGCGGTCCCGGAGGCCGGGTGCCGCTGCTCCCGACGCCCAGCCAGCGAGCGCGGGCATCGCCATTGTTCCGTCAGGCGGCCCAGTCGAGCCCGAGTTCAGCGTGCTCTTGGAGCTTGCTGGCCGTCAGCTTCGCGCGCCTGCTCTTGGTATTCGACAGGAACACCCCGAGCTTGACCTCTGTCCCGTCTTCCAGCTGCTCTACGTGGGCCCTGGGGCCCACCCGCCGGGCCAGCGCGGCGGGGTATCCGGTTCCGGCGTAACTACCGGGCCTGGTACGACCCTCTGTTCACGGGGCGCGGACGGCGTCACGATGCATGAACAGTCCGGCGCGCGAGATGGGGGAGAACATGAACTGTCCCAGCTGTGGAGCGGGAGCGTCTCAGGGATCCGATGGTTCCTGGACGTGCAACAACCAGTGCGGATGGGCATCGGGGATTAACCCGGCGCCTACAGCGGTAGTCTCCGACCATGGCGATGACTTCGCAACCGGAACAGCCGGCCCGGCCTGAGGGGCCGAAGCCGATCCCGCACCCCGAGATCACCTACATAGCGTGTGCTCAGTGTGGGACGCAGATCGCGGGCCTTGATGGCCGGTACGCGTGCTCGGGATGCGGCTGGGTCAATGAGTGGTCCGAGGGACACCGTCCGCTCCCCGAAGTCCGGCGCCCGGCATGAATTCCCCTCTCGGCACATGACTGTGGGCCCGTCCATCGTGGAGGGGCCCACAGGCAGCACGAAAAATCGTGGCTAGGCGGTGGTCAGACAGCCCTGATGAGGCATGCCGTTAGAGAAAGCAGGCGGAAACGTAGCCAACCACGCCAGTGCGCTCGTTCCGCACCAAATGCCAGGCGATCGTGTTGGAGCCGTCCGGGCAATCGATCCGGGGACCGGGATCGCTCTGAATCAAGTACGCGCAGTCGCCCTGGTTGGCCCACCCGACCTCGTCCCCGCCCGGCTTGTTGCGCATGCGGATGTTGGTGCCCTTGAAGTCGGTATGGGGACCGCCGACAGCACACGCCGCTGCGGCGACGGGGGCCTCCGCTGCGTGTGCTGTCGAGCCGAGCGTGAAGGCCCCGAACGTGAGTGTGACAACGGCCATGCTCGCCACAAGAGATTTCATCATGTCGTAGTCGTACCGGCGGCTCCTGCGTAGTGGGAACGCCTTAGCCTTGATCCGCTGAGGTGCTTCGAGAGTGATCTTCTGATCGGTTTCTGCGTCCGTTTTGGATAGGTGGCCGGGTGTGGGCGGGTGGCATCTGCTGGTCTACCCAGCTTTTCCACGTTCTTCGGTTCCGGTTGGGCCCTGGCGGGCGGGGTGGGCAGGGACTTTTCGTGTCAGCCGGGTGGGCCGTGAACGGTGTCGAAGAGGTGCGTCCAGGCCTGCCGCCAGGGCCAGTTGTGGGGCAGATGCAGGGTGATGCGTCGTGCGGAGCGTGCGATGCGGGCCGGGACCTGGACCAGATGGGCCCGGAGGGTGGCGGTGGTGGCTTTGGTGTGGAACGCGGAGGTCAGACAACCAGCGGCGCGCAGCAGGTTGGAGGTCATCGCCCACAGAGTGAGCCAGGCCGCGTTGGCGTGGAACTGCCCGGACGGCAGATGGGCCAGGGCCCCGGCCTTGCTGTCCGCGATGACCTGCTCGATCACGGCGTGGTGGCGGTGTTCCCGCTCGGCCTGGAGTGTCGGAGCGGGCTGGTCGGTGAAGAAGGGGTGGTAGCGCCAGACGGGAAACAGCTTGCCCTGCTCGCCCACGACAGCGGGTTTGGCCAGGTCACGGATCCGGCGCACGATCAGTCGGGCGGTGACCCGATCTGCTTTCTTCCGGCCGGTGAACGCGGTGTATTGGGGTATCTCGGCGACTTCGGCGTCCGAGATGAGTTCACCGGTCTCGGAGTCGGGCACCGCGGTCGGGTAACTGATCTGCTGCCAGGCATCGTGGGGAATGCTGTGGACGGCCCGTTTGATGGAGGGGTTCATCCCGGTGGTGACCGAGAAGTGAGCACCGGCCCGGCGGCAGGCAGCGATGACCCCAGCGTTGTAGAACTGCGAGTCGGCCCGCAGGATACGGGTCCCGGTGCAGCCGGCCTCCCGGGCGGTGGCCAGGGCCTCACTCACGAATTTCGGGACGCCCCGGGAGTCTGCCGCTTTGCCGCGTCGCATCCGCACCGCCGCGATCACCGGCCTCGACTGGGGGGTGCAGATCGTGGCGAGGAGCGGGTGCAGGATACGGATGCCCTTGAACCGGCCGTACTCGGCACCCTGCTTCGCCCGGCCGTAGACCCGCTTGTGGGTGGAGTCGACGTCGATGAACGCCATTGCCTCCGAGCCCGGCAGCAATGGGGTGTGCGCGGCCGGTTCCGCGAGGAACCTGCGGTGGACGGCGTGGAGTTGAAGAGCATGTCCGTGGGTGAACGCGCGCAGGAACGTGCCCGACGTGGAGGGGGCGCGAATACCGCCGAACACCGCGGGCATCGCCCCGTGGCGCAACATCGCAAGGTCGTCGATGCTGTCCGCGCCCGCGGTCATGCCGCCCACGATGCTCGTGACCTTGGCGGCCGTCGCCGCACCCGCACCGTTCTTCGCCCCGGTCAGCTTCACCTTCTCCGTTACCAGCCGCGACAGACCACACCGCTCGGCCAGCCGCATCACCGGGACCAGCCCGGCATGCGCGATCAGATTCGGATCACCGAACGCAGCGGAGACCGCCGCTGACGTATGGGAAACTTGCATCTCGGAAGTGCCTTGCTGATTGTGCGTGCTGGAAGCCTGAAGAACTCCCATCATCGCAGGTCACAAGGCACTTCCTCGTTTCAAGGAGAGTTATCCACAGACATCGAATCGGTGGATCAAGGCTTAGAAGCTGTTGTCGTTCCGGTCTTGAGGGTTGTGCGTCGAACGGGAGTCTCGATCGGGTGGTTGCCGCTGGCTTCGGGTATGAAGGCAGGGCCTCTTGGTAGCTCGGGGTTGCGAAGCCAACCGAGATCCAGGAGACCCTGTTGTCGCAGTTTTACGTGCTCGCGTCGGTGGAGTTCAACTCGGCTGCACCGACGTGTGATTGTGTCGCTCACCGGTTCGGGAATGCGGCCGATCACCCGGAACGTGTTCGGCGGTATCCCTCGGACATGACGGACGGGGAGTGGGCCGTGGTCCGGCCGCTGCTACCGGTGCCTGGCTGGCTGCGCGGCCGGGGCGGGCAGCCGGAGGCGTATTGCCACCGGGTGATACTGGACGCGGTCCGCTACCTGGTCGACAACGGCATCAAGTGGCGGGCCATGCCAGCCGACTTCCCGCCGTGGGACCGGGTATACGCGTTCTTCCGCCGCTGGCGCGACCACGTACTGGTCAAGGAATTTCACGACCGGCTGCGATCGAGGATCCGCGAGAGGGAGGGGAGGGACTCGGAGCCGACGGCCGGCGTGATCGACTCGCAGTCCGTCAAGGCGGACGCCGTCGTCGGATCAGACAGCCGCGGCTTCGACGGAGGCAAGCTGATCAATGGGCGCAAGCGGCACGTCGTGGTCGATACCCTCGGTCTGCTGCTGGGGGTGATGGTCACCGCCGCGGACACCGGCGACCGCGCCGCCGCCCAGGTCCTGCTTGAGCAGGTGGCCGACGCGCACCACCGCCTCGCCCTGGTCTGGGCTGATGGCGGCTACACCGGCAGCCTCGTCGAGTACTGCCTGGCCACAATTGCCCTGGTCCTCGCGATCGTCAAGCGCAGCGACGACATGCGTGGCTTCGTGGTGCTGCCCAAGCGGTGGATCGTCGAGCGCCTCTTCGCCCACCTGATGCGAACCCGTCGTCTGGTGCGCGACTTCGAGCGCCGCACCGCCAGTGCCGAGGCGATGGTCTACTGGTCGATGATCCTGCTCATGACGCGCCGCCTGGCCCGGCCACACCCGGTGAGAGTGTGAACCGGCCCGGTGCCGGCTCGGCCAGCCAGCCGCGCGCGACCAGGCGTTTCGCTTTCGACCGCAGGGCTTCCACCCGCGCCGGCACTACCTCCATGCCGAACATGGCAGCCATCTCCTGGCAGGTCAGCGGACCTTGCCCGAGGCGGAGACGGTCCGCGAGGGTCTGCAGGATGCGCTGGTAGTCCACCGACAGCACCGACCAGGAGAGGCCCTCACGCCACACCGGCACCTGCAACTTCGGCTTCGGCTTCGCCGCATCCCCCGGACCCGGGGCGTCCTTCGTGTCGGCGGTGCCGCCACCATCCGGAGCCAGCACCGTATCGACCCGCCTGCGAGCGATCGCCCACTCCTGCCATTCCTGCTCGGCCACGGCCAGCTCGGCCTGGATGCGGTCGGCCTCCTCACGCAGCCCGTCGACCCGACGGCGAGCGGCGAGCTCGTACTGTTTCAGCAGTCCAACAACCGACGGCATCCGCGATCTCCCAGAGAGCGACAACACGACAGGCCACGACTCCCACGGAATCACCACCCCTATGCCTGACCAGCGAAAACGCCGTCCTCAAGTCCGGAAAGACAACAGCTTCTTAGGCAGCGAACTCACCCTTGTGGGCGACCGCAGAATCGATCAAGCGGCGAGGGCACCATCAGGAACGACGTCTTTAGCACACCGAAAGAGGGTGCGCTGAGGGGGACCGGCGTCGTCGGGCCTCGCCTCGCGCGTCGGCGGGGCCGCGCCTGCGAGGCCGACGAACACACCGCGGACCTGATCGACGAATCCCGCACAGCCAACGAGATGTACCAGGAGTGGAGATGCCTGCACCGAAGCGGCATCAAGGCGTTCCAGGAATCAGCCGTCCCGCTCTACCAGCGCACCAGCCTCTTCCCGCGTCTACTGCTCCAACGTGGTCCCCGGCCTGCTCCAGACCCACCCCTACGCCACCGCGCCGCTCTCGGCCATCAGCACCTTCCAGGGCACCCCCAACGACGCCGCAGACGCCGCCGCCCGCCTGGACCGCTCCCGGGTCATCTACGAGGGCAACCACCGCTTCGTGCTCCTGGCGGAAGAGGCCGTCCTGCGCTACCGGATCGGCGACCCCGAGGTGATGGCCGGCCGGCTCGGCAAGCTCCTGGAGCTGATGTCCCTGCCCTCTGTCGCCTTCGGGATCATCCCGCAAACCGCCCAGCGCGCCATCTGGCCGCTGGAGACATTCATGGTCTTCGACGCCGACCGCGTGCTGGTCGAGACCCTGTCCGCCGAGATCGCCATCACCCGCCCCTCCGAGATCGCCGTG
Organism: Streptomyces sp. NBC_01224; assembly: GCF_036002945.1. NCBI lineage: Bacteria > Bacillati > Actinomycetota > Actinomycetes > Kitasatosporales > Streptomycetaceae > Streptomyces > Streptomyces sp. NBC_01224. Next base: position 9,459,172 of record NZ_CP108529.1, read on the forward strand.
TGCGCCAAGGCGTTCGGCGAGCTCCAGCAGTTGGCCGTCTTCGGGGCCCCGGCCCGCGCCCTGATCAGAGCCGTGATCGAAGCACTCGGGTGACCGACAGCAACTTCGTGCAACTTCATTGAGGTTCCCAGGCCCGCCTCCCTAACGTCGAACGACACCAACGCACCAGCAACGGAGGCGGTGCCCTATGAGCGCACCCACACCCGCCGGCACCGAACCCGAAGGACGGGGCCTCCTGCCCCCGCCTTCGGCCGGCCCTCCCCGGCCTTGCTGGCACGCGCCGACCGCGGCTACGCCCGATTCCTCGCCCACACCACCCAGGCCGCCCCGGACGACCACACCGGCCACCACAACCACGACGGCGCGGCGAGGCACCGATGAGCGGCACCCACACCGAAAAGGCACGGCCGATGGCACAGACGAAGTTCGACAAGCAGGTGGAAGAGTCCGCCGAATTTCACGCGTTCGGGATCGGCCGGTTCCTGGCCGGCCCTCCCCTGCGCGGGGAGTGGAAGACCGACGCGACGTTCTGGAGCCCGGGCACCCGCGTCCTGCCGAAGGTCGAAGGCCGCGTCTCCCGCTTGTTTCCGCCGGGCAGTCTTGGCCCCACCCTCGATCGGGCGACGTTTTCTGACTGTCCTGGGACGGAGCTGGATCGTGTCTTTTGGCCCGGGTTGGTGGCGGTAACGTGTGATTCACGACGCTCGCCCGTGGGCGAGGGGCACGCAGGATTGTCAGCAGGGGACCGCTGCTGGTCAGTTCGCCGCTGAGTCCTTAGCTTGGGGGGTTATCGCCAATCTCGTCAGCGGGATCGGCCGCACGGTAGCGGCCCATGCTCCTGAAGATCAGAACGGCGCCCAGAGGGGTCATGCCGTAGAGCAAGGGGAAGTCTTTGCCGAATCTGGTGATGAGGAAGGCCAGCCCTGCGAGGGCGGTGATCAGGACAGGACGCCTGATGACGTGGCTGCAAACGATTCCCAGTCGGCGCCTTCCCCGCGCTTCGGTGAGCCGTGTCCAGTCTGACGGTGACATGACGTCAGCGTAGTCGTGCAGCACTCGGCGATGCAGCTGCGTGTTCGTGAGGGCCGAGGCTCGGGGGCGAAGGTGTGAGTCCTTGCCCCCGGCCGACAGCTTCTCAGGCCGCCGCCGCCTTGCGCTTGGCGGTGGTGCTGGCGAGGCGGAAGGACTGGGTGCCGGTCTCGATGATGTGGGCTTCGAAGGTGAGCCGGTCGGCGATGGCCTGGCAGAGTCGCTTGTCCGTGAAGGTCTGGTCCAACTCGGTGAACGGCCTGTTCGACGCGACGGCGATCGCGTGCCGTTTCTCGCGCTCGGTGAAGATCTAGAAGAGAAGCTCGGCGCCGTGCCGGTCGAGCTTGACGTGTTGGGTCGGGGACGGGACGCCGTGCACCCTTTCAGGTGTCGGTTTTCCCATCCCCGCCCGCCGAACCGGACGTGCCCGTTGGCCGAGCATCCGGCTCTCCACGTGATCCGATGAATCAGGCGAGGTATTCGCTGACCTGGCCGACGAAGGCCACACCATCGTGGCTGGTCCGGCGGAAGCGTGCTCCATCCGGATTCACCTCATCCGTGCATCTCGACAACCCCGGCCCGCAGAAACGCGCTGACCAGCCGCAGGACCTTGCGATCCTTGACGCGCTCGGCCACCAGGTCCATCAGGACGTGATGGTCGACGTTGTCAAAGCAAGCCTTGATGTCGCCCTCGATGACCCACTCGTAGGTCGACGGCTTGCAGGTGAAGTGGTGGATCTCGGCGATGGCATCCTGAGCCCGACGACCAGGCCGATACCCGTAACTGGACGGATAGAAATCGACCTCGAAAATCGGCTCCAGGACTAGCCTCGGGCTTTCACGTGGCTGGGTGTCCGATGCGTGATCGGAAACGCGAAGAGTGCTCCTGACCTGCAACGATGGGACTTGTCTAGGGTCCAGGTCGGCGCATGAAAGAAGCACTCCTCAGGTGAAGAAGCGTATCGGGTCCTATCCGCGTGTCCGCATCGAGGGCGGCGGGAGCGGGGTGGTCTCGCAGGCTGGCGGAGTACTGCTGGTCGAGACTGCCCGTAAGACCGGCCTGGATACCGAGATATCGGCGGCGCTGACGCCGTGGCGGCGGCCTCGGGCGGTGCACGATCCGGGCAAGATCCTGCTGGATGTGGCTCTCGCGGTCGCGCTGGGCGGGGACTGCCTGGCCGATGCGGGACTGCTGCGGGCCGAGCCGGCCGTGTTCGGGCCGGTGGCCTCCGACCCAACGGTCTCCCGGCTGATCGACACCCTCGCCGCGGCCGGGGACAAGGCCCTGACCGCGATCCGCTCGGCGCGCGCCGAAGTGCGCGAGTACGTCTGGACGTTGGCCAAAGATGCGGCGCCGGATAGGGGCGGCCAGGTGATTGTGGACCTGGACGGAGTGCTGGTCCTGGCCCACTCCGACAAGCAGGACGCGGCCGCGACCTGGAAGAAGTCGTTTGGACATCACCCCCTGATGGGCTTCGTCGACCACGGAAGCGGTGGCACCGGGGAGCCGGTGGCAGCACTGTTGCGGCCGGGGAACGCGGGATCCAACACCGCCGCCGACCACATCACCGCCACTCAACTCGCTTTGGCCCAGCTCCCCAAGCGTCACCGGCGCGGCCGGTCCACACTGATCCGTACCGACTCCGCGGGCGGCACCCATGAGTTCCTCGCCTGGCTCACGAAACGGGGCCGGTGGCTGTCGTACTCGGTCGGGATGACCATCACTGAGCAGATTCATCAGGCCGTGTTGAAGGTCCCGGCCTCCGCCTGGACCCCAGCGGTCGAGCCGGGCGGCGAGATCCGCGACGGCGCCTGGACCGCCGAACTCGACGGCGACACACTCAAGGGCTGGCCGAAGGGAATGCGGCTGATCGTCCGCAAGGAACGGCCCCACCCCGGCGCCCAGTTGCGCTTCACCGACGCCGACGGCCTGCGGCTCACCTGCTTCGCCACCAACACGACGGGCGGGAAGATCACGGACCTGGAACTGAGGCACCGCCGACGGGCGAGGGCAGAGGACCGCATTCGGAACGCACGGGCCACCGGCCTGCGGAACCTGCCCCTGCACGAGACCGCACAGAACCGGATCTGGCTGGAGATCGTCCAGCTCGCCCTCGACCTGCTCGCCTGGATGCCGATGCTCGCTCTGACCGGCAAACCCCGCCTCTGGGAGCCCCGCCGCCTGCGGTTGCGGCTGTTCTCCGCCGCTGCCCAACTCATCACCACCGCCCGCCAACGGCACCTGCGATTCGCCCACCACTGGCCATGGACCGACGTGATCACAGACGCGATCAGACGGCTCGACACCCTCCCGAACCCACGCTGACCAGTAACAACCCGTCCCGACGAGCAGAAGAGCCACCGACCGGAACCGTGGAATCCGGCGCCCACCCGATGCGACGATCGGGCCACCCGTATGCCCGCACACGCTCCACAACGACGCATTGGCCGCCAGCCGAAGCTGACGACCAATCACGAAAGATCGAGGCTAGCTTGAGCGCCATCTGCGCAACTCGATCACGCAGAGTTGGAATGCCCAGGTAACGGACCTTTCTCTTCTTCTTGGGAATCACCGCCTGCTTGACCGGCAACGCTGTGAAGGACCCGTCTTTGAGAGAGGAGCGAAGCTCCTCCAGGAACGGAATCACTCCCTGACGTTCCTCGACGTGGTAGCGGGTGACCGCGTCCACGCCTGCTGTCCTGGCACCCCGGTTGCCAGAAACCCGCTCCCAAGCCACCAGCAAGGTGGCCCGGTCGCAGATCAAGTTGAATACATCATCGAACCGGCGGTCCGGTTCATTCCTTGCCATCGGTGCAGCTTGATCTGATGATCGAGTACCCGCCGCTCGGCCGTCATACTGCCCGGCCAAGAAATCGGCGGCGCGTCGTTATTCAACAACGTTCCTCCCCGACAGCAGTCCTGCTGCTATCACGCTGTCGCCCTTCCCCATGTGACCGGCTTTCCCGGACTCCGAGTACTACCGCGACTCCGCCACGATCTGGCGTCATCAGCGGGCATTGCGCCTGCCCGCCGCCCGGCCGGCTGCCGGACGGGAAGGGCGATGCCAGATCGCTTCCCACGTTCACTGAGGATCTCTGTGACGGCTTCGGTGCCCAGCTATACCCCGGCAGCATCGCCTGTCGGCGTACTTCGCATAGTGGCTCTGGCAAGATTTTCGTAGCCGGAGATCATCTCGGTGTGAGGGTCGGCCGGTCCGCGTAGCGGGCAGTCTGTGGCTGTGCTCTGTTGAACTGGCAAGTCTGTTACCACAGTTGGCCGATGTGCTGGTGGTCTCGGTCGACGTCTCCGATGCTGTCGTGGCGGTCCGCGCCCGCACGAGATCCGGTGCTCCAGCGGGATGTACGGGCTGCGGCCAGTTCAGCGCGTGGTGTCACAGCCGTTATGTTCGGCGCCTCGCCGACGTCACTCTCGGAGGCCGGCCTCTGCGCATCGAGTTGTCCGTACGGCGCCTGTACTGCGAGAGCCCGACTTGCCCGAAGGTGACCTTTACCGAGCAAGTGCCGGGGCTGACCGTGCGCTACCAGTGGCGCACACCCCAGTTGCAGGGCCTGGTGGAGGCTGTCGGCGTGGTACTGGCCGGCCGCGGCGGTGCCCGGATGCTGCGGATCCTGAACGTCACGCTCTCACGGTGCACGGTCCTGTCCCAGCTGATGCGGGTGCCGCTTCCACTACTGGATACACCCCGGGTGCTGGGGGTGGACGACTTCGCGCTCTACGGCGGCACCTACGGCACCCTCCTGGTCGACGCCACCACCCGGCTCCCGCTCACCCTCTGGGAGGGACGCGATGCGGAACAGCTCAGCCGCTGGCTCCGTGAGCACTCGGGGGGCGAGGTCGCCTGCCGCGACGGCTCCCTCACCTACCGGCAGGGCATCACCGCTGGCGCACCCGACGCCGTGCAGGTCAGCGACCGCTTCCACCTCTGACAGGGCCTCTCCCGCCGCGTTCAGGACATTGCCTCCGCCCACCGCGGCTGCCTGGCCGCAGCCCTGCTACCGGACAGGGAGACCGGTCCCGCACCGGTCGAGGAGGCCACCGGGAACACCGCGGCGGACACCCGGGCCGGGCGGCATGCCCGAAGGCTGTTTGAGGCCGTGCACGCCTTGGCCCGCAGCGGCCGGAGCCACAGTTCCGTGGCCCGGGAGCTCGGCCTGGACCGCCGCACCGTGCGCAAGTACGCCCAAGCCCGCACCTGGCAGGAAGTGATGCGCCGCCCGCCCCGCAAGCACTCCGCCCTGAAACCCCTACCTCGACTACCTGCAACAACGCTGGGACGAAGGACAGCACAGCGCGAAGATCCTGCACGAGGAACTCCAGGGCAAGGGTCACCTCGGCCACTACCAGCGGGTGAAAATGGCCGTCGCACCCCTCCGACGGGGCCTGCCGCTGGATGAGCCACGCGAGCGGCCGCCCTCCCCACGCGAAGCCGCCCGCTGGATCACCACCCACCCGCACCGCCGCAACCGCCACATCAACGACCGCCTGCCCCGACTCCTCGATCACTGCCCCGAACTCAGGCACACCCACGACCTGGTCCGCCGATTCGCCACCATGCTCGACAACCGCGACGCCACACCCATGCCAGGCTGGCTGAACGACCTCGCAAACAGCGGACTGGCCCCTCTCGCCGGCCTCGCCCGAGCCCTGCGCGAAGACCGCCATGCTGTCGCCCAGGGCATCACCACCCTTTACAACTCCGGAGTCAACGAAGGACGCATCACCGACATCAAGCTGCAAAAACGCCTGATGGCCGGACGCGCCGGCATCCCACTACTCCGCCAACGCGTCGTCCTGATCGCCCACCTCCGCCGCCGCTACGCGGACCGGCCGACCAGGGAGGTGGGCCCGTTTTGACCATTCACCCCGGGATAGCTCCCACCCAATGTTCCGCAAGTGCAAAAAACGCGCACTGGCAACAGGGCGTGCAGGGATGAAGGGTGAATCGTTAGTTCGAGAACCCCAGACTGGCGCCGCGGGAGCTATTCTGAACATGTTCATTTCTGCTGGGGTGGCATCGGGCTGGGGGCATGATGGGCAATCGCAGGCGGGGAAGATGGTTGGCAATGGGCCCGGTGATGATTCTTGTCATGGTCGCCAGCGGCTGTGGGGCGCTCTTCTACCCCAGTCTGCCGACCGTCCATAACGTTTCGGCCAGAGAACTCGCTGGAGACTGGAGCGGCCCCGACGGCGCGGAGGTGGCCCTGGAGAGGGATGGCCGAGCCGTGGTGAGGAATCTCGGAGGCGAGGACTGGGATTTCGACGAAGGCTGGGGTCTGTCTGGTACCGGGACCTGGCAGCTGATCAAGGGGGCCAGCGGAGAGACGATTGGTGGTGCCCCGGCAGTCCAGATCTCCATCACCAATGTGACGGGGCAAATCCAGCGTCCCCCCAGGGACATCGACGAGTGGACGACCACACCGCACACTCCGATAGGCCGTTACACCTGGAAGTTCGGCATGGAGCGGACCAAGAAAGGGCTTCAGCCCTACTACCTTGCTGGGGACCCGGACGCTCCCAACCTGTATCACCTCAAGCGAACGTGACCGGGTCGACACCCAAGTCAAGGTGATCTCCGGCTACGAAAATCTTGCCAGAGCCACGTCCACTTGTACGCCGACATCGCCACGGACCGCACATCGCAGTCTTGGTCCGGGCCTCCCGTCACCCATCGGATAAAGGTGGCGGGAGAGGAGAAGCCATCGGCTACGGCGACCTCCAGCACTGCAAAGCGGCCCATCCACCAGGTTCGGCAGGCCGCTGACGACTCACGGGACGTCAACCACTGGTTCAGTTTCCTTGCGCCCATTCCGTCTTCGCTTGCGGGCACGAACCGCCTGGTGGTGTCGGTCCGCCCCTACGTTGTCGAGGCTGCTTCCGGCCTCACCCCCAACCCGGGGCTCAGCCTTCCTCCAGCTTCAACCGGTCCCTGCGAGGACCGGCGGCGGGCCTCTCATCCCGCGAGATCCATCAGCGCCTCGTGGCGCACAGCCGAGCTCGTCGATGCAGAGAAGGTCCACCCGGCCGTACTTCTTGATCGTGCGGCCCAGCTGCTTGTCGTTCGCGGCTTCGGCCAGCTCATTCACTGCGGCCGGGGCACTCGCAGGTAGTCGTTGAGGGTGCTGTAGGCAACGGAGAATCCATACTCGTCCCGCAGCCGTTCCATGATCCGCTTGTTGGTGTGCCGCTGCTTCGGCGGCGCGGTCAGATCCGCCCGCAGCATCTCGTCGATCCAGCCCTTGCCCTGGTCAGGCACCGACCGGCGCGTCTCGATGGGCTTCCGCGCAGGTGGCAATGCACTGTCCAAAGGCTGGCGCACCACCCGGCGGTGCACTCCGTAACGCCGAGCAAGAGTCCGGACCGAGGCGTCCTCCAGCCTTCGGTCACGACGAATCCGCTCGAACAACTCAACACGCTGCAAAACCCGGCCTCCTGACACGGCCAGCTGACAACCCGCACAGCGTGATCCCGGCCACGAACCCGGGGTCAATCCGGCATTACTCCAAACAAGTGTATATCGCCTCAATACAAGTGTATATCGCCTCAATGACTCCTAAGTGGGGTCAAAACAATCCGTTCCTCACCCGGGTCCAAAACAACCGGGTCCAAAACAACCCGTTGCCCCGGGGCCAAAAAAGCCGTCCTAGACAGCCTCCGGTTCTATGAGCTGCGCGAGAGTATCCAGGGCATCAGCGAGAAGATGCTCGCAGCGGGCCGCTTGCCCCGTCGCGCCGCATCTGGCAGAGCGTGAGCTGCTTTCGCGAAAGTGGCCCGGCGGTGGGCAACGACCGTGGGGCTGAGTGGCTCATCGGTGAACTGGCTGAGGGTGATCGTGGCGTCCCGCTGATCTCCTTCGGGCTGGAGGAACTCGTCGAAGGGTCCGACTGAGCGGTGGTGCTGGAGTTTCAGTCGACGTGCGGCATGAGGGGCGGGCCGTCCTCCTCGACAGCGAGAGCCACGACCCGCAGGAGGGTGGCCAGGTGCCCCAACTCCTTCTCGGTCAGGGGTGCGAGCAGTGTGGCCTCGGCCTCCCGCTGGTCGTCGATCACCGCCGCCCACGTTGCGGCCCCTTGGGGAGTCAGGCCGACGAGAAGGCTGCGGCGATCCTCAGGCGCGTGCTCGCGAGTGATCAGCCCCGCCGACTGCAGGCGGTCGAGGCGGTTGGTGAGGGTTGCGGGGTGGACGCCGAGTCCCTGAGCGAGACGTGTAGGTGCCATGCGGTAGGGCTCTCCCGCGGAGCGCAGGCGCCATAGAATCTCGTACTCCCACAGCTTCAGGCCGTGCCGTGCCAGGGCGGCCTCCTTCTTTTGCTGCAGGTGCCGCACGAGCTTCTGCATGCGGGTGACGGATCCCTCCAACTCCGGTACCAAGCCAGGGACTTCACGCCCCCAGCGGGCGATGTGCCGGTCGATCGAGTCCCGTGGCTGCGCTGATTCCGCCGCCGAATGCCATGTTGTCACGGCGTCACCCTACCCTCCAGAAATTATGGGTTCAGATATTTTGAAATCGTAGTACTGTCCCGAGGCATGTCGACCTTCACGCTCGCCGGACGCATCGACGAACACGTCATCGACAGCGCGCTGCTCCGCGGCAATCCCCTCAACGACCCAACGCAACGACCGCTGTGGGTCTACACCCCGCCCGGCTATGACGATGCGCCCGAACGCCGCTACCCCGTCACGTATCTGCTACTCGGCTACGCGGGGACGCTCCCGGTCTGGCACAACCGCACAGCCTTTCGGAAGCCAGTCCCCGAGCTCGCCGACGAGATCTTCGCCCGCGGGGAGGCACCCGGGATGCTGCTGGTATTCGTGGATGCCTGGACCACCTACGGCGGCAGCCAGTTCATCGACTCACCCGGCACCGGCTGCTACCACTCCTACCTGTGCGAGGAGGTCGTGCCATACGTCGACGCCCGCTACCGCACGCTTCCCGCGCGCGACCACCGGGCCATCGCGGGCAAGTCCAGCGGCGGACTCGGCGCCGCGGTCACCTCGATGCTCCGCCCGGATCTGTTCGGCGCCTTCGCCACCCACTCCGGCGACTCGCTGTCCGAGGCCCAGCACCACCCGCACTTCCTCACCGCGGCCCGCCAACTGCGGCCCTACGGCGGCGACATCTTCCGCTGGTGGGATGATTTCCGCTCGCGGGTCGCCTTCACCAAGGAGGAGGACCTGAATCTCCTGGAGATCCTCGGCGTCTCCGCCTGCTTTTCCCCAGGCCCCGACGGCTCTCCCACCCTTCCCTTCGACCCCCGCACCGGGGCCCTGCGGGAGAACGAGTGGCAGCGCTGGCTGGCCTGGGATCCGGTACGAATGGCCACCACGCACGCCGACGCCCTCCGTTCCCAGCGGGGGGTCTGGATCGACGCCGGCGTCCGCGACGAGTGGTTCCTCGACCTGGGCGCATTGGCCTTCCGGGATGCGCTTGCCGAAGTCGGAGTGGCCGACGACATCGTGCATTTCGAGCCGTTCGAGGGCGGCCACCACGCCGTCGAGTACCGGATGCCGTCCGCCCTTGCCTGGTTGGCGCACCGCATCGCCGATCGGCCTTGACCTCCCGGGTTGGATCACCGCTGAACTGCGGTTTCCGTGCTCGGTGTCGCGGTCGATGCCAAGATCGTGAGACCGTGCCACGAAATTTGAGACGCTACACCGGCCCACACTGCCAGGGGGGCCTGGAGGTGCGTATGCCGCGGCCCTTGTGGACCGGAGCTATCAGCTTTGGCCTGGTCACGATCCCGATCAAGATCATCAGTGCGACCGAGAACCGTTCGGTCCGCTTCCATCAGGTGCACCTGGAGGACATGGGCCGGGTTCGCACCCGGAAGGTGTGCGAGATCGAGGACGTGGTCGTGCCGCAGGTGAAGTTCCCCCTCTGAAGTGGACAGCCTGATACTGGGACGGATCAGTCCCGGAGGAAGCAGTCCAGGTTGAGTGGCAAGAGCAACATGAGCAAGCGGTACACGTCGGAGTTCAAGCGGGACGCGGTGGCACTGGTCCGGTCGTCAGGGCGGAACGTCACCGAGGTCGCCCGGGAACTCGGTGTGAGTGCGGAGGGGCTTCGCGGCTGGGTGAAGCAGGCGAAGGTCGACTGCGGCGAGGGGGCGCCCGGCGCGCTGACCACGGCGGAGAAGGATGAGCTCCAGCGGCTGCGCAGGGAGAACCGGGAACAGCAGCAGACGATCGAGATCTTGAAAAAAGCAGCGGCCTTCTTCGCGAAGGAGACGATGAAGTAGGCACGCTGTGCCGTTTCATCGACGCGGAGAAGGCCGCCGAGGCCAACCCTGGCGGCTACAGCGTGGCTTTGCTGTGCCGTGTCACGGGGATCAACCGCTCCACCTTCTACTCCTGGCTGGCGGCCCGGCCGACAGCGGCCGAACGACAGTGCGCCGAGGACGAGTTGAGCGAGGAGATCCGTGAGATCCACGCCTCCTCGCGGGGTGCCTACGGCGCCCCGCGCGTGCACGCCGCGCTGCGGCGCAAGGGACATGCGATCAACCGGAAGAAGGTCGAGCGGATCATGCGCGAGCGCGACATCCGCGGCATCACCCGCCGCAGACGCCGCCACCTGACGCAACAGGACACCAAGGCCGCACCGGCTCCGGACCTGGTCGGCCGCGACTTCACCGCTAACCGGCCCGGCATGAAGCTCGTCGGTGACATCACCTATCTGCCGACGATCGACGGCTGGTGGTATCTCGCGACCGTCATCGACCTGGCGACGCGCGAGGTGATCGGTTACGCGATGGCCGAACACCATCGTGCCGAGCTGGTCACCGACGCGCTGCGGATGGCCGCCGGCCGCGGTGACCTTCAGGGTGGCTGCATCATGCACACCGATCGCGGAAGCGAGTACACGAGTGGCGAATTCCGCCGCGAACTACAGGAGTTGAACCTGAGGCAGAGCATGGGAAGAACCGGCATATGCTACGATAACGCCGCAGCCGAGAGCTTCTTCGGACTGCTGAAAGCGGAGATCGGCACCGCCGTCTGGGAGAGCCGCGAGGCGGCCCGCGCTGACATCTTCCGCTTCATCGAGGTCGAGTACAACCGCACCAGGCTCCGCAAGCACCCCGAGTTCGGGTACCTCACCCCACTCGAAACCCGAGCCAGGCTGCAGCACGACTTCACCCCCGCAGCGTAAGCAACCGCTGTCCAAGACCAGGGGGGAACTTCAGACCGACGGCTGAGCAGCCAGTTGTCCGCGATTCCCAGCGGCCCCGGCAAGCAGGCGGGCATTCGCGTGGGAGCCGAGGTCGCCCGCCGGCTGATCAGCCTGCGATCCCATGATGGGTCCTCGACCAAGCCGCCGCCGTTCAGTCCCCGCAACGTGGCCGGCGGCTACCGGCCCACACCGCCCGACTTCCCCACACCGGTGTTCACCAACTGGGGCTCGGTCAAGCCGTTCGTGCTGGCCAAGGGAAGCCAGTTCCGCCCGGCGCCGCCGCCGGCCGTCAGCACCGCCGAGTACGCCAGAGCCTTGAACGAGGTCAAGAGCCTGGGGAGAAAGACCAGTACCACCCGCACCCCCGATCAGACCGCAGCCGGGAAGTTCTGGGCGGCAGCGCCCGTCTGGAACGTCTGGAATCAGATCGCGCAGGGCCTCGTCACCTCCCAGCACGCAAGCCTGGAGAAGGCGGTGAAGGTCTTCGCCCAGCTCAACCTGTCGCTCGCCGACACCGCGATCGCGATGTACGACGCCAAGTACACCTACCGCGTATGGCGGCCCGTGACCGCCCTCCGGCTCGGTGGTACGCACTACAACCCGCGCATCGCTGGCGATCCCAACTGGACCCCCCTGCTGCCGACCGCCCCGGATCCGTCCTACCCCGCCGCCCACGGCGCTCTCAGCCAGGCGGCGGCAACGACGCTCACCATGTTCTACGGTGCGCAGCACCACCTCGTGGTGACGTCGAAGGGGGTCACCCGAACCTTCGCCAGCTTCCAACGCGCCGCCACCGAAGCGTGGCTCAGCCGGATATGGACCGGCCAGCACACCTCCATCGACAACCGGGCAGGCCAACAACTCGGCACGCAGGTCGCCGATTTCGTGGCGCAACACATCTGACTGCCCGCACCCGTGCAGCGCCTACGCGCCGCATAGCTGTGGCCAAGAGCCAGCTGCACCCAGCGTATCGGGTACAGCTGGCCCGAACATTGTGCTAACCACGGGCTTTCATGTGGGCGGGTGTCCGAGGTGTGATCGGAAACGCGAAGAGTGCCCTGACCAGCAACGATGGGACATGTCTAGGGTCCAGGTCGTCGCATGGAAAGAAGCACTCCTCAAGTGAGGAAGCGTATCGGGTCCTACCCGCGTGTCCGCGTCGAGGGCGGCGGCCAGGCAGTGGTCTCCCAGGTCGGGGGAACCTCACGCAAGCAGTTGACCCCCGACCTTGTTGCCGATTTCGGGACCCTACTGGGCATCCCCGCCGACGACCTGGCCGCACTGACCGGCATCACACTGTCCGAGGAGCCGCACACCCAGGAGCCCGCGGCGGCCGACATGGCCGAGCTGCTATGGGACCTACGACGCCTGACCGCCGACCAGGTGCGGCACGCCAGCGAAGCGGCGGTATCCATGCGGCCGACGTGACTACATCTTGAATCCCGATCACGTGTCGAGGGTCAGGCCGGTCAGCCCGTCGTACGCCTTCGAGGCCAGCATCTCGTCCGGCGACTCGCTGGGCGCGAGGCACACGGGCACGACCAGGCGGGCAACCTTGCCCTCCCCGGGCCTCTTCCGCAGCGCTCGGCGTGTGCCGGGGGCCGATGTAGGGCGGTGCTCGTTGGTGGTGCGCGTTACTTGGTGCTCGGGGTGCTTGTTGGTGTCGTCCGGGCCGTCGCGGGTGGGTGGTGCGAGGTACTGCCGGAGAGCGATGACACTGGCTCGCCTGCCGGAGCCGCTTCCCGCCCGGCGGGCACCTGAGAAGAAAGTTCGGCCGCTGCTCCCGCCTGACGTGACGCCGGACTGATCGGGCTTTTCTTGCAGGTCAGAACCGTGTGGCGTGGCCTGCATGACGATGGACATCGCGCTGATCATCGCCGGGCAGATGTACCGCTACTACTTGCGCCATGTCGTCGTCGGCGACGGCCGCCGCCGGGCCCGCACGCCGCTGCGCGAGGCTCAGGAGGAGGCCGGTGTCCCGGCCGGGCGATGGATGGGCCGATGACTTGCCGTGCTCGGTCTGACGGCGGGGGAGGAGGTCACCGAGCAGCAGCTGCGGAACCTCTTTGGCGAGCGGGGCCGGCACCCGTACGCGGACCGGATCGAGGCCGACCGGCTGGCCAAAGGCGAGTCCCCGAAGAAGGCGTGGAAGGCCAGCGCTCTCGGGCGCCGGGTGAAGGTCACCGGTTTCGACCTCGTCTTCCGGCCGCAGCCGACGATCTACCTGTTGTGGGCGTTGGGTGATGACGAGACCCGGCGGGTGATCGAGGCCGCGCACGAGCGGGCGATCGAGCGGGTGCTGGAGTGGATCGAGGACGAGGTGGCGGTGATCCGGTACGGCAAGGACGGCATCTACCGGGACCGGCCGCCCGGCGGTCTGGTCGCCGCCCGCTTCCGCCACTACGAAGCCCGGCCCGGAATGCCGCTGCTCCGTGATCATCTGATGCTTTCGATGAAGGGGCAGCGCCTGGACGGGAAATGGGGATCGGTCCACTCGGAGGCCCTGCTCGAGAACAACGTCGCCGCATCCGCGCTCTACAACGAAACCGTGGCCGCTGAGGTCTGCGAGGCGCTGGGGCTGGCGACCGAGCCGCGCACCGTGACCGCCGGGCGCCGCCCGGTCATGGAGATCGCCGGGGTGCCGCACGAGCTGATCGGCTGGACCGCCAGCCGCGGCGACCAGATTGCCGCCTGCCTTGAGGACCTGGAACACGAGTACTTCACCAGCGTCGACGACGACGGCGAGCCCCGCTTTCTGCCCGTGGTCTCCGAGCGGGCCCGCGCCAAGCTGAACCGGATCGCGGCGAAGATGACCCGCCCGCCCAAGAAGAAAGAGGTCCGGTCGCTCGCGCAACTGCGTGCCGACTGGAAGAAGAACGCGATCGACACCTCCAAGGTGGCCGTCGACATCATCGAGTCGCTCCTCGAGCGCGCCCGCGCCGCAGCGGACGCGATCCGGGCGCGGGTTGCCGCCGTGGTCGATGTCGCCCTGGCGGCCGTGGACGTTGCTGCGGTGGTGTTCGTGATGAACGGCGGCGGCCGGTTCCACCGCCGGCACCTGCTTGCCGAAGTGCGCCGTCACCTCGCCCTGGTCCTGCGCGGCCGTCGTCGCGACCCCGGCCTGGACGACCGAATCGTGGGCGCCGCGCTCGAGACGTACTGCCTGGACATCAGCGAGCCGAAGACCACACGCGGCCTGCTGTCGGACTACCGCCTCTATACCGCCCGGTGGGCCCTGTCCGACCTCGAACCCACCCGGCGCCCACCACCTCCCGTGCCTGACCCGGACCGGCAACCCCCGGCCGACCCCGGCGAACCGGCCTCGCACCGGCCCCCGGACCAGGATCCGGGGGAGTGGGAGATACCCCGCGTGCCGCTGAGCTACGACCGTGCGGTCCTCGCCGGTGCGGTGGTGCGGGAGAAGCTGCGCACTGCCACCGCCACGGCTGTGCGGGGCCGGGCGTACGACGTCGCCGCGCACCAGCAAGCAGCAATGCCCGAGCAGTTGCTCGCGCACCAGGACGCCGATCCCGGTCCCGACCGCCCAGAACCGGAGACCGAGCCCCACCCTGGAGTTCACCGACGAGCAGCTGCGCCACCTCCAGGACGTCTTTACGAAGGCGGCCGACCGAGCCCGCGCGACCATGAACCGCTACGTGGACCAGGAGGACGCTGACGCCCCGAACCCGGTGCGCGAGGACGACCAGCGGGCGCGGCCCCGGGAGCATCGGCCGGGCCGCCTTCGTCACCCACGAGGACATCGCCGACGTGATCACGGCCGTCGCCCTCGACGAGGGTCCCCGCTCCGAGCACGACGGCGCGACCCTTGAGATCACCGGACCCGAGGCCCTGACCCTCGACGAAACGGTCACGCGGATCGCTGCGGCCACCGGTCGGCCCTACCGCTACGAACCCGAGACCCTTGAGGAAGCCTTCGCGCGGCGATGGCGACTGGGCATGAGCGGGGAACAGATCGAGACCTGGATCTCGTGGTACCAGGCGATCGAGCGGGGCGAGGTTTCCGTGGTCACCGACGTCGTCCCGCGGCTCACCGGCTCACCGGCAACCCCGATCTCAGACGCAGCCTGGTGGCCCTCGCCGAAGACGGCGCGTGGTACCGCCTGAGGGCTCCTTCCCGGTCGCGCGCTCGTCGAACGGTCCGCCGCGACCGACATCGATCCGGCGGGGGTTGCGTATGCGCCCCTCTTGCCCGGAGTACTGGCGCTGGACGCCGGCGGACTTGGTGCCCTTCTTCACGAAGCCGGTGTCGGCGGTGATCAGCACGCCGTTGTCCGTGCCGAGGTGCTCGGCAACGCAGGCCTGCAGGTCGTCACGTAACTCGTCGGCCTTCCAGCGGCTCCGCGAGAGCAGATGCTGCAGCCCGTCGGGGGGATGGCGTGGCTGGCATATTCGGCGAGCTGCCAGCCGTTCTTGCGGCCCACGGGCCAAGGAGCCCACGGACGTAGTCTCGCATCCGGCGCCGGGGCTCCACGCGGGCGTCCGCCGATCCGCAAGAGCAGATCGTCAAGTCCCTCTTCCCATACGTGTGTTGGTGCATCATTCACTCGGGCGGACTGCCCGGAACGTCGCCACTACACACGGCGCGGTCACACCTTTGTGGGACGGCCCGGCAAAGACCGACCCACCCCCGATTCCAGCCCACTACACTCTCCACGCCCAAGCCGTTGACCAGCACGAATGAAGAAGTCCGGCTGGAGTACTAGCCTCCGCGCCCGGGTGCTCTTACTCAGCCTCACATCTTTTCGGCGTAAAGAGCGGGTGCGGGCCTGGTGCCCTTCTGCTCGCCCTGCGCACTGCATCTGTCCGGTCGCAGCGAACTCAGTCGTGTGCCGATCCGTCTCAGCGAGTCCAGTCGTTGCAGGTCATCAGGCCAGGGAAGACGGAGCGGTCCTGAGGGCGGCCGTCTCAACGTAGTTTGTCGGTCCGGGCCGGTCACAGGACCGCCGTCGACTGGGTTCGTTGAGAACGGACAGCAATCCGTGCCGCACCATAGGTACCTCGCTGACCGCTGCCATCCAATCGAGGCGTTTGACAGCGGACGCAGTCGATGAGAGTTCCTTGTCAGCCAACCTAGTAGCGTGTCGCCGCTTAGTTATGGTGCACCTGACTGGGAGGTTGGTGTCTGGCAGATTCCTTCCCCTTTGCCAGATAGGACTGTTGTTGTGGGTTCGCAGAAGAAGCGGCCGGTCAGGTTGACCGCGCAGGATCGCGAGGAGTTGGTCCGGGTGACCACGACAGGTGTTCGTGGGGCCTCGATGATCATGCGTGCGCGGGTGCTGCTTGCGCTGGATACCTCGGCGGGTGAGGCGGATCCCAAGGAGGTGATCGCGGCCCGGCTCGGCGTCTCCGGTGAGACGTTGCGGCT
This sequence comes from Streptomyces sp. NBC_01224, assembly GCF_036002945.1. Taxonomy (NCBI): domain Bacteria; kingdom Bacillati; phylum Actinomycetota; class Actinomycetes; order Kitasatosporales; family Streptomycetaceae; genus Streptomyces; species Streptomyces sp. NBC_01224. Next base: position 9,475,773 of record NZ_CP108529.1, read on the forward strand.
GGTCGCCAAGCGTTTCGCCGAGACCGGTGGCGATGTTCACGCCACGATCGCGCGGAAGAAGCGCGACCTCCCACCGGTGCCCTCGCCGGTGACTGGTGAGGTCGAAGCCCGGCTGATTGCGATGGCGTGCTCACAGCCACCCCAAGGCCATGCCCGGTGGTCACTGCGGCTGCTGGAGAAGCACGTCGCGCTGGTCGAGGACATCCCCGATCTGGACCACTCCACCATCGGGCGGGTCTTAAAAAACGGAACTGCGTCCTCACCTGAAGAAGTGCTGGACCATCCCACCACGAGCGAACGCGGAGTTCGCGGCCCGGATGGAAGACGTGCTGGCCGTCTACGCCCGGCCCTATGACCCGGCACGTCCGGTGGTGTGCATGGACGAGAAGCCCTACCAGCTCCTCGACCATGCCCGCGACCCGCTCCCGGCCCGCCCTGGTCACGACGCCTGCCAGGACAGCGAGTACATCCGCTGCGGCACGTGCTCGATCTTCGTGTGGGTCGAACCCCTGCGCGGGTGGCGTCGAGTTCAGGCACTGTCCCAGCGGACCCGGATCGACTGGGCCGGCCAGGTCAAGCAGCTGCTGAGCGTGGATCACCCCGACGCCGAGGCCGTGGTGCTGGTGATGGACAACCTCAACACCCACGGCATCGCCTCACTGTACGAGGCATTCGAACCAGAAGAGGCCTTCGCCCTGGCCCAACGCCTCGAGATCCACCACACGCCCAAACACGGGTCATGGCTCAACATCGCCGAGATCGAACTCTCCGCGCTGACCCGGCAATGTCTCGACCGCCGGATCGGCGACCTCGACATCCTCAACACTGAACTCTCGGCCTGGCAGAACGCCACCAACACCGAACAACGCCACGTGGACTGGCAGTTCACCACCCACGACGCACGCATCAAACTGCGCCACCTCTATCCCAAAAATTAGCTGCGACGGTCTACTAGTAGGGCTTTGTTAGGTACCCCAAGTGATCCTCGTTGGATAGATTGTGATCTTCTTTCAGTTGTGACTCCTGAGGAGATGGAAGAGGTCCGTCCGCGTCTGGAGGCGTTCGCGGCCGAGATGCTGGGCTCGTTGGCGCGTCGGGACCAGCGGGCCAAGGGTGAGTTGTACCTGCGCGGGCTGATGCTGGACGGCAAGCGCAAGTCGATGCAGCCGATGGCCGAGCGCCTGGGCGTGGACCACCAGCAGCTCCAGCAGTTCGTGTCCTCCTCCACCTGGGACTACGCCAAGGTCCGTGAGCGGCTGGCCCGTTGGGCCGCGGCGCACATCTCGCCCGAGGCGTACGCGATTGACGATGTCGGCTTCCCCAAGGACGGCTACGACTCGCCAGGGGTGGCGCGGATGTACTGCGGCGCGCTGGGCAAGCGGGGCAACTGCCAGATCGGGGTCAGTGTGAACCTGGTCAGCGACCGCGCCTCCTCGGCCGTCGACTGGCGTCTGTTCCTGCCCGAGGGCTGGGACGACACCAAACATACCGAGGACGCGCTGCTGGCTTCGGCGATCCGCCGGCGCCGCGCCAAGGCCGGCATCCCCGAGACTGCTCGCCACCGGGAGAAGTGGCGCCTGGCCCTGGACATGCTCGACGAGGTTCGCGGGGACTGGGAGTTGCCGGGCCTGCCGGTCGTCGCCGATGCCGGATACGGCGACGCCACGGGCTTTCGAGAGGGTCTGACCGAACGAGGCCTGACCTACGCGGTCGCGGTCAAGGCCACCACGACCGCGCACCCGGGCGACGCCACGCCCGAGCGTCCGCCGTACTCCGGGCAGGGCCGCCCTCCCGTGTCCGCCTACCCCCAGCCGCACACCACCCTGCGCGTGCTGGCCCTGGCCGCCGGGCAAGCGGCCACCCGCACCGTTACCTGGCGTCAGGGCAGCAAGGCCACCAAGCACAACCCACGGGCCGAGATGCGCTCGCAATTCCTGGCCCTACGGGTCCGCCCGGCCAACCGGTCCATCCGCCGCGCCGCCGACGGCTCCCTGCCCGAATGCTGGCTGCTCGTCGAGTGGCCTCCCGACTCTGCCGAGCCCACCGACTACTGGCTCTCGACGCTGCCCGCCGACATCCCACTGCGCGAGCTGGTGCGAATCGCCAAGATCCGCTGGAGAGTTGAACACGACTACCGCGAGCTCAAGGACGGCCTCGGCCTGGACCACTTCGAGGGCCGCAACTACCTCGGCTGGCACCGCCACGTCACCCTCGCCTCCCTCGCCCAGGCCTTCTGCACCCTGCTCAGACTCGACCCAAAAGCCCCTGCGCCGGCCTGACCCTCTACGCGGTCCTCCGCGAACTCCAGGCCCTCCTGGCCACCTGGACCGGCGCCTGCTCGATATGCGGCCAACCCGCACCAACCCCCGAACCCCACCACAGGACCTAACAAAGCCCTACTAGTAGACCGTCGCAGCTAATTTTTGGGATAGAGGGGCCCGTCGTCGGGGCCCAGCACCCCTCGGTGCAGCGGCTGCAGTTCTTCCTGTCCGAATCGACCTGGGACCACGAGCAGGTCAACGCCCGCCGGGTGGAACTGCTGCTGGCCGACCCCGCGACCGCGCCGCACCCGGGCGGGGTGCTGGTGATCGATGACTCCGGGGACCGTAAGGACGGGAAGGCGACCGCGCACATCGGACGGCAGTGGCTGGGCCGGCTGGGCAAGACCGACAACGGCATCGTCACCGTGACCACCTGCTGGGCCGATGAGAACCTCTACTACCCGCTGCACGCCGTGCCCTACAGCCCCGCCCATCACTTCCCCAAGGGCAAGAGCGACCCCGGCTTCCGCACCAAGCTGCAGATCGCCGCAGAGCTGGCCCGCACCGCGAAGACTGCCGGGGTGGGCTTCCGGGCCGTGGCCGCCGACTGCGCCTACGGCGACCAGGACAGCTTCCGCAGACAACTCGCCTCGGCAGGGCTACCGTTCGTCATGGACCTCAAACCGAGCCACGGCACCTGGGCCTACGGCAAGGACGCCTACACTCCCGTCGATGCCGCCCGCGCCTTGACCTGGACGGACCCCGAGCATCCGGGTGACTGGACCGCCGTCGAGCGAACCTTCCGTGACGGGCACACCGAGACCTGGTGGGCCGCCGACGCCCGCCTCGGCTGGTGGGGACCCGACGGGAACGTCCGCCTGGTCGTGGCCACCACCGACCCGGCCACGCTGCCCCCGCAAGCCACCTGGTACCTGGCCACCGACCTGCCCCGCCCCGGCGGCCCCCGCGAGGCCGACAGCCCCGAACCGGCCGCCGGGCTGCACGAAGTCGTCCGGATCTACGGCATCCGACACTGGATCGAGCAGAGCTACAAACAGGTCAAGGGCGAACTCGGGTGGGCCGACTTCCAAGTCCGTTCCGACACCGCCATCCGCCGCCACCAGACCCTGGTCACCTGCGCCTTCTCGTTCTGTTGGGACGCCTGGTTCAGTCCACCACCCGAGGTTTCGCCCGAAACAGCACCACCGGAGCCGCCCGAAGAACCGGGCCGGCCCGAGAGGGGGACCAACCAGACCCCACCAGCCCCACACGGCCACCTGGCCCAAGGCGATACGCGCCGTCCGGGCCTGGCTCGACCCCTGGACCAGCCTCCAACGATGCTGGCGAGCCTGGACGAATGCACCCCCACCACCCGAACTCCAAGCCCTGATCAACGCCGTCGGCGCAGGCCACCCGCTTGACCTCTACTCCCCGGCTTAACAAACCACCGCTAGTCGTGCGGAGTGAACAGGCTGGGGTGCTGGATGGCCGTTCCGGTGGTCGGGGTGGGACTGTGTGACGGCCCGCTTTGAGGAGGGCACGGGCGGAGGCGGTGATCACCGGGTTAGTCTCGCGTCGGACACACGATTCCGGGCTCGTCATAGGCCGAGCCCGACTCTCAAGCACCGACCCCGGGGGATCCCATGCAGCAGCACTACGTCCGGCCTGACGGTCTACCTCCGGTCAACGGGTACAGCCATGCGGTCTCGTTCAGCGGCAGCATGGTCGCCGTCTCCGGTCAGGTGCCGCTGGACGGGCAGGGGCAGCTTGTCGGACCGGACGACCCGGAGGCCCAGGTTAGGCAGGTTTTCGAGAACCTCAAGACAGCTCTCGCTGCGGCCGGCGCAGGCATGGAACAGGTCGTCAAGCTGACGTTCTACTTGACTGATCTCGCAGACCTGGAGGCCCTCAGGCGGGTGCGCGACGAGTACATCTCGCTGGAGAAGCCGCCTGCCAGTTCGCTGGTGCGGGTCAGCGCCCTGGTGAACCCGGCGTTCCGAGTCGAGATCGATGCGCTGGCCGCAGTCTGAGTGGGCGGCGCTCGGCCTCTCGTTCACCGAGTGAATCGTGCACGTGGACACCTATCATCGAGGTGATGCCCGCGTGGATGGGCGGCTATCACGCCTGGCAGACCGAGACCCTGCGCTACACCAGCGCCGCCCGCGTCCTGCCGAGCTCGGGGTCCGGCTGTTTCGACAACGTCCTGGGCGGCTGACCGGCCCGGCGCGCCCGTATCTTCTGGGCTGAGCGGGGGCTTGCCGGTCAGGGTGACTGGATCAGGGCGGCGAGCGGTGTTTGTGCCACGTGTGCTGGGGGGGGCGTGACAGGTACAGCGTGGTATGGAAGTAACCGTCTGTCTCCTTGCCGCGCGGGTCTTCGCCGGCTGCGGTCACTGCGTCGATGGCGTACTTCTGTTCCTGGTCGCTGGTGAAGCGGCGTTGCGGGAAGGTGCGGTCGGCGGTCTTCTCGGTGATGAGCCCGTACGTTTTCAGGAAGTCGGCGATTCGCTGGTAGGAGCCGGTGCGCAGCACGAACGCGGCGACCCAGACCGGGCCGGGGATGCTGTCCAGGAGTGGCTGGAAGGTGCGCGGTGACAGGAAGCTGGCTCCGCCGGTGATGGTGATCAGACCGGTGTGGCGCACGGCGTGGCACAGGGCGGGGCTGGCCGGTGCGGTTTCCAGGTTTTCGGCGAACGCCTGGTCCATCAAGCCGACGGCGTGTGCGTAGGACACGGCGCGGGAGGCGGCGTCGAGCCCGATGACACGGACCGGGTCCGGGCGGCGGTGCGCCGCGTAGAACTCCCGGTCCCACTTGATTAGCTCGGCGGTGGACAGGGAGGTGGCCTGCGCGGATGCGTAGTGGGCGTACAGGTCGTCGAAGGTGAGGTGGTGGTTGAGCAGGGCGGCGTTGATGCCGTACGAACAGCAGATGTCCAGCACCGTCGCCGTACCTGCGGTGCCTTCCGGGGACGTGCAGGCGGTGAGCATGCGGCGGAAGACGCCTTGCGCGTGGTGCGGGCTCTGGTACTCCCAGGGCCCCAGCGCTCGGAAATAGGCGCGCGGGTCCGGCTGGTTGTAGGTGTCGTCGAACGGGGTCATGCCCCCGCCGGCGGGGACAGTCCGCTGCGGGGAGTGGCGAACTGCAGGTGCTCCTGATTCTGTCGACCCGCCAGGGGGCATGGCTATGTCCTTTCCTGCGATCCGGCACCACCTTGCGAACAGAGTCAACGCGCAATGCTGACGGCGGGGTAGAGGGCGGGGCCTAAACCGGCCAGGGCCCTGGGCGCAAGGATCCATGCGTGTTCGGGGGCGGTGTAGGTCGTTTATGGGCCCTGAAGATCAAAGGGTTGACCTGGTGTCACTAACGGCCTGGGGGTCCTGAGGACTGGCCTTCCCGCGTGGTGCGTAGCCGTCGGGTCGTGCTCCTTGGGGGCAGCACTGGCCAACTGGGCTTCCGCATCAGCCCGCGCTTTCGCGACCTGGCCGACCAACGTTTCTGGCGCGCGGAGATGCCCGGCGAACTGATCGAGGGCGACTACGGGCCCCTTGAGGCCATCGCCCGCAACAAGGCCGACATGAAGCGGATCATCACCTGGTGGCCGGACATGCAGCGCGTGGCGGGTTCGCTGGTGACCAACCAGGTCCGCGCGTACGACCTGCTGCGGATGTTCGGCCGCGAGGGCCGCCCGACCCCGTTGGGGCAGGCGTTCGCCGAGTACGGGCGGATCGCCAAGACCGTGCACCTGATGGCGGTGGTCGACCCGGTCGACGACACCTACCGGCGCCGGATGAACCGGCAGCTCACCGTGCAGGAGTCGCGGCACAACCTCGCCCGGGTGATCTGCCACGGCAAACGCGGTCAGATACTCCAGGCCTACCGCGAGGGCCAGGAGAACCAACTCGCCGCTCTGGGACTGGTCTTGAACGCAGTCGTGCTCTGGAACACCCGCTATCCGGACGCGGCGGTGGCGCGGTTGCGCGAGTAGGGCCACGAACTCCGGGACGAGGACATCGCCGAGTTGCACCAGGAGGGTGCCGACCCCGCCGAGCGGGACGTAGCCGGGCTCGGGGGCGGAGGCCACGAGGAGGACGTGGCCCGGCTCTCCCCGCTCAAGCACAAGCACCTGAACGTCCTGGGGAAGTACGCGTTCACCGCCTCCCAGCCCGCGGGCGGACTGCGGGCCCCTGCGCGATCCCGTTGCCGGCGGTGACCCGGAGGATCCGGACGACGAGTAGGGACACGGCGAAGGCCCCCGATCAAGGGAGCGATCGGGGGCCCGGTCGATCGCCGCGTCGGCAGGCCGAGGTGTCGCGGAAGCGTCAGCCGGCGGCGCGGTACATGCAGACGTACTTGCAGTGGGGCAAGTGCGGATGCTCGGCACCTTCCTCCCCGAGGATCCGACGGTGGCTCCCGGCTGATCCGCAACCGGGTGCTGCTGCCGGCGATCACGACGCCGGCTGGCTGGTCCCCAGCGTGCGGCAGGAGGAGAACGAGCGGTCGTACGCCACGCTGCACCAAGCCGTCCCGGACGGGATGCGCGGGGCACTGAGGGGGTTGCTGCTGGTGCCGGACGGCAAGGGGGTCTCGCAGCTGGAGCCGCTGCGGACCTCGCCGGCGACCTTCGCCTCGTTCCACTCGCCGACGACACCGTCCACCGTCGGCCATGCCCGGATGCCGGGAAAGACCGTTACGTGTCCTGCCCGCTGCCGGGGGTGTCGCATAGCGCGTGGTCGAGGAGGTTACTGGCGGCTTGCTCCTGTCGGAGTGCGTTGTCGGGCGAGTCGCCCAGAGCGGTGGACATGGAGACGGTGACGGCGCGGCTGCCATCGTCGGTGGCGCCGTTCAGGGTGATGTAGCCGGCATCGCCTCCTTCGTGGCTCCAGTAGCTGCCGCCGCAGGACAGGGGCCGGTTGACCAGGCCGAGGCCGTAGCGTCCGTGTGGCCAGAACACCTGGATTTTCTTGTTGACCGGGACGGTGTCCTGCATCTCGGCCAGTCGTGCCTGGGGCAGCAACTCGCCGCCGAGCAGGGCCTGGAAGAAGCGGTTGACATCCGCAGTGGTGGAGACGTAGCCGCCGGGGTCGGGGAGGATCACCTTGGTGACGTCGACCCGTTCGCCGGAGGGGAAGAGCTGGTAGCCGTTGGCGTGTGGTCGGCGGAGTGTGGGCGTGCTGCCGGGCAGGTAGGTGTGGTCCATGCCGAGCGGTTTCAGGACCCGGTCCTGGACCTCCTGGTGCCAGGGGCGATCTGTGACCTTCTCGATGATCATGTCGAGCAGGGCGTAGCCGGTGTTGGAGTAGCTCCACCCGGTGCCGGGTGGGTCCGGGCGGTGCCTCATCGCCAGCGCGACGATCTGTTGGGGTGTGTAGGTGTCGTATCGGCGGTCGTAGTACTCCTGCGGGGTGGTGTAGCCGGGGAGATCGTCGTCGTGGATGCCGCTGGTGTGCTGGAGGAGCTGGCGGATGGTGATCCGGCGTCCGTCGTTGCCGTTGCCGTCCACCAAGCCGGGCAGCCAGCGGTCCACCGTGTCGTCGAGCGCCAGCTTGTGCTCGTCGACCAGTTGCAGGACCACGGTGGCCACAAGCGCCTTGCCGGTGCTGGCCATCCGGAAGTAGCCGTTGCGGGGCACCGGACGGTCCGTGTCCGCCTCGGCGACGCCGCTGGTGGCGACCAGATCCCGGCCAGGGCGGGTGGTCACCCGTGTCTGGACGCCGGTAACCCCCAGCGCCTGGATGGCGTCGGTGTCCCGGCGCAGATCGTCTTGCCGGTATCCGGGCGCGGTTGCTTCGTGCGCGTCGGCCAGCAGTGGGATGGCGACGGCCGCGCCGGCAGTGAGGAGGGTGGCCGCAGCGGCGGCCAGCCTCCGTTTGCCGGTGCGGCGGTGCTGCCGATCGGGCTGGTCGGGTAGGTGCGGGTGGTGCGGCTCGGCGGCCGGGCTTGTGGATCTCATGCCCCCAAGCTAGGTAGGCATCGGGTTGCGGGTCCCTACCACAGACCGCCGGATGAAAGGTACAGCTGCCTGTAGTGCCGCAGGGTCGCCTGGTATCTAGCCTCGATCTTTCGTGATTGGTCGTCAGCTTCGGCTGGCGGCCAATGCGTCGTTGTGGAGCGTGTGCGGGCATACGGGTGGCCCGATCGTCGCATCGGGTGGGCGCCGGATTCCACGGTTCCGGTCGGTGGCTCTTCTGCTCGTCGGGACGGGTTGTTGCTGGTCAGCGTGGGTTCGGGAGGGTGTCGAGCCGTCTGATCGCGTCTGTGATCACGTCGGTCCATGGCCAGTGGTGGGCGAATCGCAGGTGCCGTTGGCGGGCGGTGGTGATGAGTTGGGCAGCGGCGGAGAACAGCCGCAACCGCAGGCGGCGGGGCTCCCAGAGGCGGGGTTTGCCGGTCAGAGCGAGCATCGGCATCCAGGCGAGCAGGTCGAGGGCGAGCTGGACGATCTCCAGCCAGATCCGGTTCTGTGCGGTCTCGTGCAGGGGCAGGTTCCGCAGGCCGGTGGCCCGTGCGTTCCGAATGCGGTCCTCTGCCCTCGCCCGTCGGCGGTGCCTCAGTTCCAGGTCCGTGATCTTCCCGCCCGTCGTGTTGGTGGCGAAGCAGGTGAGCCGCAGGCCGTCGGCGTCGGTGAAGCGCAACTGGGCGCCGGGGTGGGGCCGTTCCTTGCGGACGATCAGCCGCATCCCCTTCGGCCAGCCCTTGAGTGTGTCGCCGTCGAGTTCGGCGGTCCAGGCGCCGTCGCGGATCTCGCCGCCCGGCTCGACCGCTGGGGTCCAGGCGGAGGCCGGGACCTTCAACACGGCCTGATGAATCTGCTCAGTGATGGTCATCCCGACCGAGTACGACAGCCACCGGCCCCGTTTCGTGAGCCAGGCGAGGAACTCATGGGTGCCGCCCGCGGAGTCGGTACGGATCAGTGTGGACCGGCCGCGCCGGTGACGCTTGGGGAGCTGGGCCAAAGCGAGTTGAGTGGCGGTGATGTGGTCGGCGGCGGTGTTGGATCCCGCGTTCCCCGGCCGCAACAGTGCTGCCACCGGCTCCCCGGTGCCACCGCTTCCGTGGTCGACGAAGCCCATCAGGGGGTGATGTCCAAACGACTTCTTCCAGGTCGCGGCCGCGTCCTGCTTGTCGGAGTGGGCCAGGACCAGCACTCCGTCCAGGTCCACAATCACCTGGCCGCCCCTATCCGGCGCCGCATCTTTGGCCAACGTCCAGACGTACTCGCGCACTTCGGCGCGCGCCGAGCGGATCGCGGTCAGGGCCTTGTCCCCGGCCGCGGCGAGGGTGTCGATCAGCCGGGAGACCGTTGGGTCGGAGGCCACCGGCCCGAACACGGCCGGCTCGGCCCGCAGCAGTCCCGCATCGGCCAGGCAGTCCCCGCCCAGCGCGACCGCGAGAGCCACATCCAGCAGGATCTTGCCCGGATCGTGCACCGCCCGAGGCCGCCGCCACGGCCTCAGCGCCGCCGATATCTCGGTATCCAGGCCGGTCTTACGGGCAGTCTCGACCAGCAGTACTCCGCCAGCCTGCGAGACCACCCCGCTCCCGCCGCCCTCGATGCGGACACGCGGATAGGACCCGATACGCTTCTTCACCTGAGGAGTGCTTCTTTCATGCGCCGACCTGGACCCTAGACAAGTCCCATCGTTGCAGGTCAGGAGCACTCTTCGCGTTTCCGATCACGCATCGGACACCCAGCCACGTGAAAGCCCGAGGCTAGGGTGAATCACGTGGGGCCTCCCACAATCTTCCGGTACGACAGAGGGAAAATGAAACAAGTGCTCGGCGTACTCGGCGCGGCCCGCGCGTGGCGCAGCGCTGATGGGACAGCCGGTCGAGCCGCGTCCGCGCGCCACCCGCCGCAACCTTGTGTGGCTCGTGACGCACGTGGTCATCGGTCTACCGGCGGGCGCCTTTGCCCTGCTCTGCCTGGGCAGCCTGTTTGAGCACACCTCCCGCTCGGTGAGCACGGTGCGCCCGGCGCTCTCCAGGCCGGTCCGGCGACCGCGAGGGCCGGACGGTGCAGCACCGCTCACCCGGCGGGTGCGGAGCGCTCAGGTCGGTGCCGGCGATCAGCTCGCCACGAGCGACCGCGTGGTGTGCTTCGACCACCTGCGCGCCATGACCAAAGGCCGTGGCTTCAAGGCCGACCGTGCACGCCCCGGCATGGTTGAGCGCCTTGCCGCACTGCCGAGCAGGGCTGTAGGACGGCTGCTCCGGGGCGGGGCCGGACGGGCTATACCCGCTGTGGCCAGACGGTTTGACTGGGCGCCACGGGCGCTGCCGGGTTGACGCCCCACAACCGCATATAGAGGCACCGGCGGATCGAGGTGGAGCCCGAGCTTCCTCGCGACGGTGCAGGCGCTACGGCGAGGTCGGTGGCTCCATCAAATCCCCTGCCGGTTCTACCGCACGAAGGCTCCCGCTCCCGGCGTCCCGGGGGGCCTCTTTGTCTTCCCACCCTGCGACCCCAGCGAGTTCGCGAAAACTGAAGGGTTCTCAGTGGGAACCCGAGGGTCCGATGCCCTGATGCTAGGGGGTGGGCCCGTGGGTTCGTGGTGATGTCGCGGGGTCGGTCTCCAGCACCTCCCAATACTGTGACGTGACATTACTGTGTGACGCACAGTATGGTGTCGTGTGTGGGCACCGATGAACTGATCCTCAGCCAGGCCCAGGAGCTACGCCGCGGCACGGTCGTCTTGGCCTGCCTGGCGCTCCTGGAGGAGCCGCAGTACGGCTACGCGCTCCTGGAAACGCTCGGCGATGCCGGGCTCGCCGTCGACGGCAACACCCTCTATCCGCTGCTGCGCCGCCTGGAGAAGCAGGGGTTGCTCATCAGCGAGTGGAATACCGACGAGTCCAGACCGCGCAAGTTCTACCGGGTCAGCCCCGAGGGCGCCCGGGTCCGCGCCGGACTGCTGCGCGAGTGGCAGGACCTCGGCGCCTCGATATCACGACTGACCAAGGGGGACCGTTGAGTAAGTTGCATGCGTCCGGCACCGGCACGCTGACCGACCGTTACGTGGTGGAGGTCGTCCGGCGCATCCCGACCGACCAGCGCGGCGACGTGGCCGACGAGCTGCGCGCCACAATCGCCGACACCGTCGAGGCCCGAGGCCCGGCCGATCCGGAGACCGCCGAGCGCGAGGTGCTCACCGAGATGGGCGACCCGATCCGGCTCGCCGCCCGGTACGCGGACCGGCCGCTCGCACTGATCGGGCCCGGGCTCTACCCGACGTACGTACGGCTCCTCACTGTCCTGCTGTCCACCGTGCTGCCGGTAGTCACCGCCGTGAGCGCGGGGCTCGACGTCCTGGACGGCCAGGGGGTCGGCGAGGTGATCGGCGGGGCCGTCGGGGCGGTGCTCTCCGTCGGCGCCCAGATGATTGCCTGGCTCACCGTGGTGTTCGCCCTGATCGAGCGGTCCGGCAAGCGGCCCGGCGTGGGCGGTGAAGCCTGGACGCCCGACGACCTGCCCGACCGCGGCGTGCCGAAGGAGCGTGGTGCGGCGGCCCACGTCCGGGTGGCGTGGCACGCGCTGCTGATCGCCCTGATCGTGTGGCAGCACACCGCGCAGCCGTACCAGACCGACGGTGGCACACGCCTCGACGTGCTCGACCCGGGCCTGTGGTCGGGGTGGATCTGGCCGATCCTGGCCGGGCTCGTCGGCCTCGTGACACTCGACGCGATCCGGGCGGTGCGGGTGTGGACGCGTTCGCTGGCGGTCTGGAGTGTTGGCGCCGAGGCGGCCTTCGCGCTGCCGCTGGCGTGGGTCCTGCATCGGCAGGAGCTGTTCAACCCGGCCTTCCTATCCGACGCCAACGGTGGCTGGCAGGCCCCCCAGTTCTTCTACACCGTGGCGGCGGTGGGGGTCCTGGCGGTGAGCGCGGGCGAGGTGGTGAAGCGGTTCCGCGAGGCGCGGGGCTGAGTCCGCGGCAGTTGCTGGAGTTCCTCGATGTCGTCGGGCCGGCTTCGCTCTTCCATCTCGACCAGGACGGCATTCTTCCTGCGCATCAAGGCGCCGGGGTTGAGCAGTTGGCGATCGGCGACGGCGGTCTGACCGCGCTGCCGGCCCTGTCCGGGGAGGAGGAGACCAGCGAGAGCGGTCTGGAGGACATCTCCTCTCCCGCGTTCTGCCTTCGCCGGGGCGACGAGGTGGTAGCCGCGGCCGGGTACCTGAGCGTGCTGGTTGCCCCGCATTGCCGGGGCGACCAGCTGGCGTGGGTAGTGGCGTCCATCGCAGTGGCCCATGCCCTCGATGCCGGCTTGTTGTCGCAGGAGAGCACGTCCCTACCCATCACAACGTGTGGCTGTAGCTCTGGGGTTCCAGGAACTTGGTGCCCAGCTCAGCGTTCGTCTCGGCGACGTCCCCGTCGACCGGGGCTGCTGAGGACGAAGCTTCCACCTCTCCCGCGACAACCATGTCGTTTGAGAACAGCGAGCCCGAGGTTCTCAAACGACATGACCGTGTGCGGGTCACCCCGTGTGGAGATTGAGCAGGCGTGTCGTTGCGGACTACTTTCGCGACGCAGACAGCCGGAGGTGTTGCATTCCGAGGCCATCGATGTGATGCGTATCATTCTCTGGGTACTTCGGGTCGGGCATGCGCGATCATGGCCGGAATGGACGCTCGTTTCCTTGGTATCGCTGATCTGGTCGAAGCCCCGTCCGCGGCGGTCGTAGTCGACGTCATGCGTGCTTTCACCGTGGCTGCCTGGGCCTTTGCCCAGGGGGCGGAAAAGATCGTTCTTGCTGAGTCGCTGGACGAAGCCCTGGCGCTCAAGGCTCGCCACCCGGATTGGGTGGCGCTCAAAGACGGCCCGCCCGCGCCCGGGTTCGACACCGTCAACTCGCCGGGCCTGCTGCGGTCTATTGACCTTGTCGGACGGACCGTTGTGCAGAAAACCACGGCAGGGACAGTCGGCGCCCTTGCGGTCAAGGAGGCGCCGCTGGTGCTGTGCGCCAGCTTCGTGGTGGCGGAGGCAACGGCTCGGCTCTTGCGGACGCGCAAGAGTGACAGTGTCACGTTCGTGGTCACTGGCGAGGATGGGCAGGCCGATGAAGATCTGGCGTGTGCTCAATACATCGCTCGGAGGGTCACCGAGGCTGGGACGGATGCTGCTGAGTTCCTCCGCCGCGCTGCCGAGTCGCGCGCCGCTGCCGAACTGGCGGAGGGGGTGCGTCAAGGAGTCCATCCTGATGACGTTGCGCTCTGTCTTGAGGTCGACCGGTTCCCCTTTGCCATGGTGGCGACCTTGGAAGGCTCGCTCATGGTCCTGCGTCCACGCGCGATGCCTTCGCTGACTGACGAGGACCCGGTCTGATCGATGGGGAGGTCTACTTTCAGCATGCGAGAGCGAGCACCCTGTCGTCCCGATGGCGGTGGTTCGGGGCGGCGGCAGGCGGCTGCCCCGAGTTGTTGCGACGGCGGCTTTACGGAGCCGGATGATCTCCTCGTGCTCTGCGGCGAGCCGGGCCAGGGCCTGGGTGCGGAAGTCCGTGAGCTGATCGACCTCTTGCGCGGCCTGAGCTTGAGGGCTTGCAGAGAATCAAGGTGTTCCTTCCCGTCCTGAAGCTCGTTGGTGTGGTATGCGCATCCCGAACGAGAATCGTGACCAACTCGCTGTGAAGTTTGCTGTGTTGTTCCCGCATCTGGACGAGCGGCAGCGGCGGCTGTTGATGGGTACGGAGGCCCGGGTACTGCGGCACGACGGTGTCCGGGCCGTCGCGCAGGCCGCCGCGGTCAGCGAGACGACCGTCCGCAAGCGGTGTTCGAACTCGAGGCGGGCGAGGGGTCCCTGGGGCGGGTGCGTCGTCCGGGCGGGGGCCGCAAACAGGTCGCGGATCTGGATCCGGGGCTGCGGTCGGCACTGCTGGCGCTGGTAGAGCCGGATGTGCGTGGCGATCCGATGTCGCCGCTGCGGTGGACGGTGAAGTCCACCCGCACGCTTGCGCGGGAGCTGACCCGGTCTGGGCGCCGCGTCAGAAGGACCAGTTCGAGATCACCCCCGCCCCCGCCTACAAGGACGCCGGAAGCTACACGTACACCGCGACCAGCGCGGCCGTGGCATCGGGTGGCACAGCGACCGTCACGATTCCGTCCGCGTCCGCCTGTCCGGCCGGTTCGCATCTGCGGTACAGGGTGCGAGGCCATGACGGCACCGTCTAAGGCGACTGGACCGGGTACACCAACTTCGTCATGAACACCGGGCTGCCGGCGGCACCGCGCATCGAGTGCGAGCCCTACGCCAAGGACACCTGGACCGAAAGGACCCCGGCGGCGCCGAGTACGTCCTGGACACCACCTCGTCCGACGGGCAGGGCTATCTCTGGGGGACTCGACGACCCGAAGGTCCTGAACCGGATCAACGACACGGTCGACGGCAACGGCGGTGATCCGCTGACCATCACGGTCAAGCCCGCCGACGGCTGGCACACCCTGTACGCCAGGACTGTCGACTCCGGCGGCACCATCTCACCTGGCCGAATGCGCCTTTGGTATCGGTGTGGACGGGGCGGCGGTGCTGTCGCCGCACGAAGGTGACACCACGGCCCGCCGCTCTCGACTCGCGGCCAAAGGGCTCACTTCCTACACCGGGGTGACGTGGGAGTACCGCCGTGGTCCCGAGGACTCCTGGCATGTCGTGCCCGCACTGTACGTGTCCTCCGCCGACGGCAAGCTCTCCACCTGGCCCGCCGCGGTCACGGGGGAAAAAACGCCACCGGCCTGGTCTGGGACGCGGCCGAATCGATGGCCTCGGACGGCGTGATCGAACTATGGGCCGTGTTCACGGACGGGAGCCGCAAGGGCTATTCCCAGACGGTCGGGACCACACTCGACAGAGACGCCGGGAGCGCTCCGTCCGGCGCGGTCGGCCCGGGCTCCCTCAATCTGCTGACCGGTAAACGGTCCCGTACACGTATGACTCGGCGGACCGGCTCACGGGCGGCTCCCGTGCGTACGACGCCTTCGGCCGGACGCTGAAGAGCCTCGCCGGCCTGCTCCAGGTTGCCGCGATCGAGTCGGTGCACCCTGTCCGGCGTTTCGCGTCCTACCGCGGACAGCGGCACTTTCCGGGCTGGTACTGGGCTGCGACGACGGGGTCGTTGGTGGGGTTCGAGTCCTGGCTGGAGCGGGACCGGGCGATGCTGCTCGATCACGATCGGCGGTGGTGAGACTGGCCTCGCAGCCGTTCCGGGGGACGTGGTCAGGGCCGACGCGCCGAATCTCCCACACGCCGGATTACTTCGCGCAGTTGGACGACGGTTCGGGGCTGGTCGTCGACGTCCGGCAGGCGGACCGGGTGGGACCGGAGGACGCGGTGAAGTTCGCAGCGACCGAGGCTATGCGTCAGGTGATCAGCCCATGGTCCGGGCCCGTTCACCGACTTCATCTGGCGACACGCGCGCCAGCTTCTTGTCGATCAGGGACGCGACGACACCGAGACCGCCATCGCCCAGGTTCTGGCCAAGCTTCTGTGCCGGTCCGGGAACCCGCCTGCCGGCTCTGCCCAGGTGCTGGCCCGCACCCGGGCCGTAAGCGAGCCGCTATCCAGGACAGCAAACGGTTCTTCGCGAAGAAGTCTTTGCGAAGAACCGTTTGCGGTTTAGAGTGCGCGGTATGACTGACTCAAGCGAGAGGCCGGATGACTCCAACACCGAAGCGGACGCGGTTGTTCTGGATGCCAAGGGGCTGCGCGCCCTGGCGCACCCGGTGCGCGTGCAGTTGGTAGGGCTGCTGCGGAAGTACGGCCCGTCAACGGCTACCCGCCTCGCGGAGCGACTGGGCGTGAATTCCGGCACGGCCAGCTACCACCTCCGCCAACTCGGCGCGGCAGGGTTCGTCCAGGAGGACACGGAACGCGGCAACGCGCGAGAGCGTTGGTGGCGTTCGGTGCACCAAAGTACGTGGTTCAGCGACCCGAATCTGGCCGACCGGGAACCCGAGGCCGCATTGACCTACCTGCAGTCGGTGGCCGCCACCTACACACTTCGCGCGCAGCAGACGCTCAACGAGCTTCAGACGATGCCCCGCGCGTGGCGGGACAACTTCGACATGAGCGACTGGGCTCTGCGGCTCACGCCCGAGGAGACTACTGCCCTGCACCAGGAATTCAGGGACGTCATCGCCCGCTACCGACCGGATACCCCAGAGGCGGCGGCAAGTGCCCCCAAGGGAGCTGAGCGGGTCGGCGTTATCACGCACGTTCTGCCTGAGTTGGATGCGCCCGCCGCTTCGGCGGCCCCTTCCAGCCCTCAGAAAGCGACAGGGACGGAGACGTCGTGACGGCGGACGTCCCGGGTGCCGACGGCACATCCAGCAAACGCTCTTTACGGCCGCTGGGCGGGGTGCTGGCGGCCATGGCCGTGTCGCTGACCGGCACTCGGGTCTCGGCCGTTGCCTTGCCCTGGTTCGTGCTCGTCACGACCGGCAGCGCCGCCCAGACCGGGCTGGTCGCCTTCTGCGAGATGACTCCCTACGTGGTGGTCAAGGCGTTCACTGGGCCACTGGTGGACCGGATAGGCCCGCGGGCCATTTCCTGGACCACCGATCTGGCCAGCGCAACTGCCGCCGCTGCAGTTCCCGTGCTGCACGCCCTGAACCTGCTTTCCTTTCCGCTCCTGCTGACCCTGGTCGCGCTGATCGGCGCGGCCCGCGGCCCCGGCGATCTCGCCAAGGAGGTCATGGTCCCGGAGGCGGCCGAGCGCGGCCGGGTGCCGCTGGAACGGGCCACTGGGCTGACCGGCGTGACCGAGCGGCTCGCTTCCACTATCGGCCCGGCGGCCGGCGGTTCCCTGGTGGCGCTGTTCGGCCCCTTGACGGGGCTTGTCGTCAACGCCGGTTGCTTTGCTCTCGGATCCGTGATAATCGGACTGGCGCTGCCTCGCGGCATGGGGCATGCAGCTGAGGAAACCCCCTCGCAGGCCGGGACGGGACCGGGCTACTGGCGACGATTCGGCGAGGGCTTCACCTTTCTGCGCAGCGAGCCGTTGCTGCTCACTGTCATCGTCGTGGTCGGGATCACCAACCTGCTGGACGCAGCTTTCGCCGCGGTGCTCATGCCCATCTGGGCCCGAGAGTCCGGCAACGGGCCGACCGCCATCGGCTTGACGGGCAGCGTGCTGGGGGCCACGGCGGTCGGTGGGAGCCTGATCGCTGCGATGGCCGCGCACCGGCTGCGGCGCCGAGTGGTGTTCTTCACCGGATTCCTGTTGGCCGGGGCGCCGAGATTCCTGATCCTCGCCTCCGATGCGCCGATGGGAGCGGTACTGGCCGTGTTCGCCGTCAGTGGATTCGGGGCGGGCTTCCTCAACCCGGTACTGGGGGCCATCCTCTTCGAACGGGTGCCCCGCCGGATGCTGGGCCGGGTCAACGCGCTCGGCGACTCGCTGGCCTGGGCCGGTATCCCTCTCGGCGGACTGATCGCTGGGGCGGCGGTGGCCTCCGTCGGACTTGTGCCAGTGCTCCTCGCCGGCGGGGCCTCATACTTCCTCACCACGAACCTCACTGGGCTGCGGCCGGAGTGGCGCGAGATGGACCACGTGCGTGGGCGAGGCGCCCCGAAGCGGCGACCTGAGGAAGACGCTCAGTCAACCAGTGCAGATCTCATGACATGACTGTCCTGTCGAAGTGGCTTCTGCCTCTACCGCGAACGCGACTTCCGCGAAGCCCAGGTGGTTTGAGAACACCGACCACCAGCGTTCTCAAACCACCTGGCACCTCCGCAGGTCAGCGAGCCGCTATCTGCCAGATGCACTTGGACATGGCAGGAAGTAGCCCGACGGTTGGTTTTGGAGGTTCACTGACGGCGGCGGGCGCCGGGGTCGCGCTCGGCGACGTACCGGGCGACCGCATCGACGCCGGGACGGGCGTACCGCTCCAGGGAGCGGACAGCCGCATCGAGAAGCTGCCCGGCACGAACGACGCCATGGGGGCGGCACGGCTGCTGACGGCCGCCCCGGGCAAGCTGTTCCGCTCCCTGGACCGCCTGCTTCGCGCGTGTCGCACCCACGACGAGCGCGACGCCGTCGTGGCTGCCGCCGAGCAGGTCGCCTCGCAGGCTTCCGGCCGGGTCCTGCTGTCGGTACGTGAGCACTTCCACAATCGGACGGAGGAGACGGGCGGGCGCCGTGTCTTCGTCAACCGCCTCGGCCGCGCCCGGGTCACCACGGATACCCGCCCAGCCGTGCTGCCGCCCGAGCGCAAGCGCCTGATCACCGCGCTGGGCGCCGAGACGAGCCGCCGTCTCCCGGAGCCGGGGCACTTGCTGATCGACCCCGACGTCCTCGACGTCGCGCTCCCGCTCAGCGGCAAGGCGACGGCCGCCGAGCTCGGTGTGCTGCCCCGTGGCTCCCTCTCCCCAGCCGACGGGGAACTGCTCCGGTTCTTCGTCCACTGGAAGCAGACCAGCCGCACCACCGACTTCGACCTTTCCGCGCTGCTCCTGAACGCCTTGTACACGACCGTCTGTTGGCTGTCGTACACCGCGCTCACACAGGTCGAGGGCGAGCACTCCGGGGACATCACCGACGCGCCCGACGGTGCCTCGGAGTTCATCAACCTTCGCTTGTAGGCCGTGCGCGGCGCTTCATCGTCCCGCAGGTCGACATCTACAGGGCGAGGGCTTCGAGGAGGTCAAGGAATCGTTCTTCGCCGGCTGTCGATCCAGCTGAGCAGGAGATCGGCGACCGGTCCGGGGTCTGGGGATGTCGGTTCGTCGAGCCATGGAGGACCTGGTCGCCGTCGTGGACCACGTCGTCGACGGTGAGGCGGACAATGCGGCTGAGCGGTTGCGCGTAGAGCAGGACGATGGCAGCCGCGACCCGGGACCGCAGCGGCAGGCTGTGATCGGTCAGGAGGCGTCCACCAGCAAGAGGAGCAGCCCAGTGCTGCCGCGGAGGGCGCCGAGCACGCGCCAATGGAACCGTGGTTGGCGCTGAGATTGATCTGCGACCTTGGGGAACATCGGATAGTGATGGCCGCGTACGCGACGAACAACCAGAGAATCAGCGCCGGCGGGGCGAGGCGGGTGGCGAGAGCCGGCAGGGGGACCGCAGTCGCTGTCGGCCGCCCTCGGCGCCCCCATCGGCGCGGTCGCGGCCTTCCTCGGCGTAGGGGGCAGCGTCATGACCGTCCCCGCGATGCGGCGCGCCGGGCACACGTTGCACGTGATGAGCGCGCCGGCCAACCTCTCACCTTGGCCGTCGCGCTCCCGGCCACCGCGGTCTCGCTCGGCGGCACCGCGCTCCGCCGGTGCGCATATCCACCTCGTCCACCTGGTGGGCCTCGTCGACCCCAGTGCCGCCGCAGCCCTGCTCGTCGGTGCCCTGCCGGTCATCGAGGTGCTGCGGCGGCGCCCATCGCGCATCCTCGACCGGAGCTACGCCTGGGCGCACGTCGGTCTGCCTACCGTGGCGGTGGCGCGATGTTGCTGTCGGGCGTCTCACGGTGACGACGGTGACGGTGCCGGGGGCACGGGCCGGTCACAGCCTGACGCCACCGGTCGCGCCGATCACCTTCCCAGTGACCCACCGCGCGTCGTGCGAGGTGAGGAACGCGGCGATGTCGGCCACGTCGTCGGGCTTGCCGACCCGGCCAACGTGGCACGTGAGGCGACGTCCGTCGCCGCGGCCCGGGGGCGGCCGGATGCTGGGACGCCAGCAGCTCACATACGGGAGGATGTACACCATGACGCTGATCATTGACCGACTGCGGGAACTGCAGGGCGAGGCTGGCCCGACACCATGACACGTGAGACCGCCAGTGCCGCGACGAGTCCGGCGTCCTGGGCCGCACGTTTCGCCTGGGGCGTGCTCGGCCTCTTCCTGCTCGCCTTGACGGTGTTCGAGGCGGCGAAGCACACGGGCCTCACCATCCCGTTCGCCGTGATCGGGCTCCTCGTCCCCTTCCTGGCCAGGCTCGCGCCGGGCTCGGCGGCCGTTCAGCACACGCTGCTCCGGGTCTGGATCCCGCTCGCCGTCATGGCGATCTGCTCCGCCATTCCCGGCCCTTCCGGCAACACCGCCGCTCCGTTTACCTTTGGGACGGCCTGGCTTACCCACGTCGCGCTGAGGCGCGCCCTGGGATACGGGCTTCGCTCGTCCTGACGGAACCGAGCTCCGGGGAGACAGGCCCGCGAGTACGCCGCGGCCGTCATGGGCGTCACCGGCACCCGTGCCCACCCGCGCCGAGAACGAGAACGTGTGGTGAGCAATGCTCAGGACTTGTGGATCGGCCTGACGGAAGGAGGCGTATCTTCCCGATGGATCGATCGATAGGCCATAGAGGAGTAATCGTCAATACCCGTGGATGTGTCTTCCCGGCCGCAGTGTCAGCGAGTGGAAACGTGGCGGTGCGGGGTCGGCTTGCGGGCGAGGATCTGAACCCCTTGGACCCATGACCGTTCATGGTGGAAACGGTGATGCGACGGGCGTCGATGGATTCGAATCCGGCGAGCAAGGAGCTGAACCAGTCGCTCGGGTGGTGGCGGCAGACGGCGAAAGCAACCGTCAAAGCGGTCGTTGCCTTGCGGTCGTTCTGCACGGCTGTGGCCGGTCGTCAGCCGAGTCAGTACAGGACTCGTGCGCCGCGAGCGGCCGACGGCCCAAGAGGACCTCCCCCGTGGCTCCGGCAACCAGGGCTGGGTTCTTGCGAGCCCGTGCCTCGCCGACCGCCGGGCCGCCTGGAGGCTGGCGTGACCGGATGCGGAGACCCGGGCGATGGTGAAGTGGCGGTAGGGCGACTTCGGCCAGCGTCCACCCGAGAGACCGGATCAGCCCCACCGCGTCTCGCTTGAACTCAGCATTACTCACTCGACACTCGACTCTTACGCCATTCACACCCCACCGGGACATCTCAGTAGGCTCCCGATACGAGCGCAACGCACGGCGAACGGCGGGTTGCTGATCCGGGAGCCGCTGCATGTCGACGAGGCCGCCGTGGTGGAGCTGCTGGGGGAGTGTGGAGTTCACCCGTCCGGAGACTGGAGCGGAGAGCGCCCACAACATGACCCATGGGCACCGCCTCGCTCCGCTTTGCGGCGTGCGGGCCGCTCGGGTCGCCCACGCCGGCATGACGAGGCCGTGGGGTGCCGGCCGCCGCCACCTCGCCGCCGAGCTGTTCCAGGCGCCATCGCCCCGGCCCCACTCGGCTGTTACAAGACAGTGACAAAGCCCCGATGAACGTCTGCCGCCGCTGTGCCGTCGTTTCTAGTGACTACGCCAATCGACACGTAGGTGCCCTTTGGCGCGAAAGGCTGTTCTCACCATAGAAGGGGCAGATCTGTGATGGTCTCAAAGCGGCGCTCCCTGCGCCTAGCCGTCGTCGGTGTCCTCGGCGCGGCCTCCCTCGCCCTTATGGGCACCGCGATGGCAGCAACCCCGGCCGTGCACACCGCAACCCCTGTCGTCGTCGCGCAGAAGGCCGTGCCCGCCAAGGCCGGCATCACGGCCAATCCGTCGGTGTCCTCCGTCCGCGCCTGGCAGCTGTTCCGGGTCACGGGTCGGACCACCGGTCTCAAGGCGGGCAGCAAGGTGACCCTTCAGCAGAAGCAGCACGGCAAGTGGGTCAGCCTGCCCGCGTCCACGAGCATCTCGCGGGACGGTTCCTACTCGCTCGGCGTCAAGCTCGGGCTGAAGGGCAAGAACGACCTGCGCATCGTCAGCGGCACCACGGCCTCGCCGGTCTTCAACGTGACGGTCCGCTGAGACGCGCTGCCACCGCGGCAGAGGTGGGCTGTCGGCACCGGGGTGGTCTCACCTGCCCCGGTGCTCGCACCGGACGGAACCGTCGGCGCCATCGCCGCGTCCCGCGGCCGGCTCCGGTTCCGGTTCCGGTGGACCAAGGACCTGCCCGTGGGCAAGCACGCAGGCGCGGAGAACCGGATCACCGGGGCACGGCTGGTCAAGGACGCGCTCGGCTGGCACATCGCCTTCCGTGTCCAGAGCGTTGAGGTCAAGCCCGAGCCCCACCAGGGGCCGGAAGCCGGCATCGACGTGGGCGTCACCGTGCCCATCGCCCTCTCGGACGGCGAGACGTACGAGCACGGTGAATGGCTGACAAAGAAGGAGAAGGCCAGGCTTCTGCACCTGGAGCGGCGCGCCGCGCAGCGCAAGCAGCACCGCAAGCCCGGCGAGCGCACCAGCCGCCGGCTGCACCGCACCTACGACCAGATCGCAGGACTCCGCGCGAAAGCCGAGCGCGGGGCCCTGGACCGGCAGCACCAGACGACCACCGCCATCGCCCGCACATACGGCACCGTCGTGGTCGAAGCACTCACCATCACGAACATGGTCAAGTCGGCCAGGGGAACCATCGAGGAGCCAGGGAAGAACGTTGCCCAGAAGTCCGGGCTGAACCGCTCCATCAGCAAAGAGGCATGGGGCCGCACGGTCACCATGCTGACGTACAAGACCGCCCGGCTCGGCGGCACCCTGCACAAGGTCCCCGCCCCCGGCACCTCCCAACGCTGCTCGGCGTGCGGCTTCACCACGCCCGGCAACCGGGAGAGCCAGGCCGTGTTCGTGTGCAAGAACCCCGACTGCGGCTGGTCGGGCAACGCCGACCACAACGCAGCCCGGAACGTCTTGCACCTGTACCGGATGGGCCTCGCGCTCATCCCGGCTGCCGGGAGGGCAGTCGTCAGGCGTGCGAAGCGCGTCAAGCCCGCTGCCGCAAGGTAAGCAGGAATCTCCCGGCCTCAGCCGGGAGAGCACTTCAATCGTGAAGAGGCAGTGTTCCGACCCTGCACTATTCGCCCATCAGAGGGCACCGTCTGTCGGCGGGGCGACCTGCCAGGTGCCTCGGATCAGGTCGAGCGTCGCCGTATGGTCGACGTGTGCGGGCGGTTTTTGGCCGAGACGCCACCGCTGCGGCAAGGCAGACAGGTGGATGGTCGCCAAGGTTCCTGACGTGGCCCCAACGACTCCGATCCAGTGGGGGCTTTCACGGATCAGCTGGCCCATCGTTGCGATGTCCGGTTCGGGGATCATCACTGATGAGGTTTCACCGGCACTGACGAGTGCAGAGCCGGCCAGCAGGGCCAGCAAACGGCTCAGGACCGATGCGGGCATAGTCGGATCTGTTGATTCGACCGCCAGATAGCAGTCGTCATGCCCGGAATACCAGAAGCGCGAGCCCTTGAGGCGAGGTAGGACCGGCTCGTCGAGAGCAGCCGTTCCAATGACCAGGGCGATCTCGTCAAGCTGGGCCGGGGTCGGCACCATCGGCGCGTCGACCAGAGACAGCTCGTAGGGCGACCAGCTGCCATCCAGGAACCGAGGCAGACTGTTGCGGTGCATCGCCAGGATCTCCTCACCGAGTCCTGGGGTGGCAGAAGCCCATGCCCCGACCGGGTGAACGGTGAAGTCGGCCCCCTGTTCAGCGGCGATCAACGATGGCTGCCACTGCTGGAAGTCCTCGTGCAGGAAGCTGTTCGTCGCAAGGTCCACGACGAGGATCGTGTCGTTCGCCGAGCGCGAGAGCACATCGATCAACTCACTGGCCTGGGCCGCCGAAGCACTGATCTGCCACGACCCGTCGGCCTCACGAACGGTGAAACTCAGCGGGAACGGCAATCGATTCATCCCGACGCTGTTGACGTTGAAGGCCCCGTTGCGCTCGACCTCGATCATTGCCGCATCCCCCTATGAACTCACACGCCATTTTGACCTGTGCAGATCATCATCCGTCGTCGGCCGGAACAGGCTGCGGCGAGGCCGGTACTGGTGAAGAGTCAGCGTTCCAACCGTGCGCTATTCGGTGCCTTTCCGGGCCGCCAGGTAGTCCGCCCAGCTGTCCTGTGTCAGTGCGGCTCACTCGATCGCGGTGCTGACGTGGATGCCGAAGAGGTCGCTGGCGACGATCGGTGGAAGGTGAGCGGCTATGGCGATCACCGCTGTGTTGTGTGCGGCGAGAGTCGGCAGTCCGAGTTCAAGGAGCTGCCTCGTTTGTCCGTGCGGGCGTCGAGGCTGATGCGCCCGCAGGCGGCTGTCTGCGCTTCCCGGGGGCACTGGGGGAGCGACCGCTCGGGTCAAGCCTCATCGAACGCTGCCTCGCCGGCTGCGCGCGGCCGGTCCGGGCGAACAGAGTCTGATCCACGGGCAGTTCAACGGAGGTGAGACGGGTCCGGCGGACACGGTGGGAATGACGTTCCGCTCGGCCCGGACCAGGTCGCGGTGAGCATCCGCCAATGCCGCACGGGTGCGTCGAGGAGACCGCCGTCGCGCCCGCCGGTCGGGCGTGGAGGCGCTGCCGTGATCACCCAGGGCTGGCAGATATATTTCGTAGCTCGATATATGCTCGACGCATGACAAGACAGAACCCGTCCTTGACGGAACCGCAGTACTTCATCCTTGCTGCGCTCATGGACGGGCCGTTGCACGGTTACGGCATCATCAAGGCTGCCGAGCAGGCCACCGACGGGCGGCTCCGGATCGCTGTCGGCACTCTCTATGGCGCGCTAGAGCGCTTGGAGCGGGCCGGGCTGGTGGCCGCTGGCCATGAGGAGATCGTGGACGGGCGGGCACGGCGCTACTACCGGCTCACGGAGGACGGCACCGAGGCGCTCGGCCGGGAGGCGCTGCGGATGCAGCAGGCGGCGGCCGTCGTCATCGGACGCTCGCGCGATGTCGGGGCGGCCCCGGCATGAACCGTTTGCTGCTTGCGGCCTATCCCGAGCCCTACCGTTCCCGGCAGGGTGAGGAGTTGCTGGCCTGCCTGGCCGAGGCGTATCCCGGCCGTTCCTGGCCCCCGCCGCGGGAGGTCGTCGCCTTGGCGCGTGCCGGGGTGCAGGCCCGCGCCCGTGCCGTCGTCGACGACACGGCCCGGCCGTGGTGGCTGGACGGCATCCATCTGACCGCTCTCGTCCTTGCCGCGCTGGCGCTGGTGCCGTACCTGCAGGATGTTTGGCACTGGGGACTGCGCATCGATCCCGGCCGGCATGCCATCGCCTTCCACTTCTCCGGCTGGTACCCGTGGGCGCAAGGTCCCGGCACGCGGACCCGGCTCCTGCCCTACGGGCTGCTTCCGTTGGTCTGCCTGATCGCCCTGCTGCGCGGCAAGCCGTGGATCGCCCTGCCGGCCGCAGCAGCGATGATCTACGTCGGTGCCACGTTCAACAGCAATACGTTCTTCGGCGACGAGGGCAAGGTGGGCCTGGGTTACTACGGGCTGGGCGCCCCGATATCGGCCCGTGACCTGGTGCTGTCGGGGACACTGTGCACCGCGTGCGCCGTGTTGGTGGTCTGCCGTCTTGGCCGGCTGCGACGCCACTCGTACCGCTGGCTGGTGCCCGTCGTGCTCGCCATGTTCGTGGCCGGGGGCCTGCACATCATCTCCATCGGTCCGGCCTTCCAACGCGGCCTGTTCGCACTCGAAGTCGCTGCGCTGATCGCCGCGTGGGTGGCGACGGCCGCAACCGGGGATTACCGGTGGCTGATCCCCGTCGCGGCGTTCGTGTTCATCCGCACGCAGGCGATCGTCATCCAGCCGAACTGGTTCATGCAGTCCTTGCCCGACCTGGTCGTCCTCCTCCTCCTGATCGCGCCTCTCCCGGCCCTGGCGATCACCGCCCAGCGCCAGCAGGGCCAGGCGCTCCTCGAATAGGAGCAGATCCCCGGTGGGCCGGCCGAGCCTGTCGGCCCATTGCGTGCCAGAGGAGGCACGTGACCGAACTGCTGCCGACGGACATAGAGAGAGAACGATGACTCAGCAAGACCCCTCGACCCTGTCCACGCACCCGGACACCCCCGGCCAGGTCCCGGGAGCCACGGCCGAACGCAGCCCTTCGCGGACGATACGGCCACGGATCTCAGCTCTGCTGTGCCTCGTGGGGTTTCTGGCGGTCTACCTGATCGCCGTCTGCACACCGTTCGGGCAACGGGCGGAAAATGCCCTGTTCAACAGTAGCGGCGCCAACCCGGCATGGATCTACGACTGGTCGGGGGCGGCTTACGATTCGCCGGCCCTGCCGCCGCTGGAGGACGCTGCCATGCCCACCCTGGTCGTGGGCATGGCGGTCATCGTGGCCGTCACTCTGGTCCGGAGGTGCTGGTGGCAAGGCTGCGCGGCGGCCGGAGTGGTCATGGCCACGCTCGGGGGCACGGAGGCACTCAGTAAGGTGATCCTGCCCCGCCCCGACCTGGTTGGCGCGCACGTCAGCCTCATCGAGCCGAGCTTCCCCAGTGGGCACGTGGCCATCCCCGCCGGGCTGGCCCTCGGCGCCGTCCTCATCGCTTCCCCCCGCATCCGCCCCTATGTCACGGCGGCCGGCATGCTGTGGCTCGCCGTCACCGCCGGCGCCGTCCAGGCCACCTACCACCACCGGCCCAGCGACGTACTGGGCTCCACACTGCTGGCCTGCGCCTGCTACTGCCTCGCGGCCCGGCTGCTGCCACCCGCCGCCGCACCAGACGTCACGCGGCGCCCTCGTGCGCTGCCGGCGGTCGCCCTGGCACTGTCAGCGGCCGGCGCGCTCGTCGCCGGCGCGCGGGACGACTCCGTCACACAATCGCTGGTCTTCGCAGCAGCGGCCTTCCTGTGCGCGACCCTGTTCTGGTTCACCACAGCGGAGGGGCCCGCACACACCGCACGCCGCACACGCCCCGCACTGGGGTGACCACCCGGCCGACTCCGGGCGGGAACCGGCGCGTCCTGGCGAAGCGGTGGTCCGACGCCACCGCCCAGTCGTAGAAGCCGCAGCCGGCGACCGACCCGGACCCGAAGATCCGAGTGACGCTTGCCCAATGGTGGACACGAGCCCCGGAACCGGTGCTTCGGCACCTGTTGACGGATCGGGAGGACGCGGTGCGCGCGGCAGCCTGCGCGACCTACTACCGACGGCCCTCTCACCCCGCCTTACCTGCCGACCTGCTCCCGACGCTGCTGGCCGATCCGGTCACGCGCGCCGGGGCGGTGCGCCACCGCACGCTGGATGCCGACACGGCCCGTCGGCTGGCCGACGATCCGGACGAGGAGGTGCGCAAGGAACTCGCAGAGCACCCCGACCTCCCGCCGCAGCTACGCGACGTACTTGCTGATGATCCCAGCCCACAGGTCAGGCTCCGCATCTTCGCCCGTCAGGACACCCCAGAGTCGACCCGCGCCGCGATCCACGCACAGATCCTGTCCGACGCGCCCCCGCCGGACTGGCTCGCCGACCACCAAGTCCTGGACGACGACGCGCTCGACCGGCAGCTGCTGAACGAGATGGCGCGCGTGGAACTACGGGGCTGCGTCTGCAGTGGGTGGCCGCTGACCCCTTGCGCGGACACGGGGCATCTGCCCGGGATACGGCCAGGACCGGGCCCTTCCCGGTGTCCGCCCTGGTGGCGGCGCCGCGATCTGCACGACCTGCGCCAGCTTCTCCCAGACCTTCGACTGTTCACGCTGCGGCTTCGAAGGGAAACTTCTGGGCGGGCGGCTCTGCGAACGCTGCACGCTCGCCGACCGGCTGACCGCTCTCCTGGACGACGGCACCGGCCGCGTCCGTCCTGAGCTGACACCGTTGTTCGACCTGCTGGTTGCCATGGACAAGCCCAGCAGCGGGCTGGCCTGGCTGGCCATGCGCCGTGATCAGCCGGGAAACGGCTCTGAGCGGCTGCGGCAGCTCGGCCTCGGGCAGATCCCGCTGACCCACGACGCGTTCCACGGTCTGAAGCCCTGGCGGTCGGCCGCTCACAGGGAAGAACTCCTGATGGCAAGCGGGATCCTGCCCGCCGTCGACAAGTACATCTGCTCCTTCCAGCGCTGGCTGCCCGATCATCTGGTCGATATCGCCGATCCCGAAAACGCGAAGACGATCAGGTTCTTCGCGACCTGGCGCGTCCTTCCCCGGCTGCGGGCGCAAGCCGACCGGGGCCACATCACACCCAGCATCCGCCGATTCGCCGCCGAGCAGATCAAGTACGCCACGGCCTTTCTCCAGTGGCTGAGCAAGCGGAACACCACCCTCGCCTCATGCGGCCAGATCGACAAAGACGCCTGGTGGGCCGAGAACAGCGAGCACGGCCGAAACGGCTTGAGGGCCTTCCTCAACTCTGCTATGCAGAGCAGTCGTTGCCGACGCTTGCTCTCCATACCCGCGATGAGCGGCCGTCTGTCGGAAAGTCCGTCACGCAGGCCGTTCGGCCTCCCCTGGCCGACTGGCAGTCAGCTAACCTACCCGCGCTTGAGTGGCGGCCAGGACCCGATTCAGGCCCCGCAGGTGCCCCGCCCGTCCGATGATGTGATCAACCGGCCACGGGGGTGGCGAAGCCCGACAGCGGCAAGGGCTTGCTCATGGAGATGAAGGCGCTGGCCGCCACACGTGACGCCATCCACGGTCAGAAGGCGCCCGCATCGTAGATCACACTCGGTCACCGCCAGGCATGGTCCATGCCGATAGCTGGCGACAGTTGAATAGGAGAGCCCACCAGTAAAACGCCGCCACGATATGCCCGGTCGTTGATGCCCGTCGGGGTCCCAATGACGACTCGGAGCAATAAGCCATCATGGCTCGGCTGTAGCGCGGCACCTGGAGATACGAGTTCACGAGTCGCCCCCTGACACAGCACCCATGCCGCGCGGCTCCGCGCCGGCCGCCGCCGCGCGATGCGGGCTGACCAGTCCCAAGGCCAGCATCGTCCTCAATTTTTGCTTGGGAACGACGCGCAGCCGATTTTCAGACGACCAGGACCCGGCGCCCGCGCGTGTGACCGGTCTGGCTGTCGATGTGCGCCGCCACGGCCTCGGCGAGCGTGTACGACTTCTCGACCGGGATGCGGAGCTTTCCCCGCGAGATGAGGCCGACGGCCTCGGCGAGCGCTTCCGGCACACTCCCGGCCACACCGGAGAATCGGACACCGAACTCCGGCGCGGCGAGGTCGGCGATGGAGATCACCTTCTGCGGATCCCCGGTCAGCTCGACGAGCTCGCGGATCACGCCCGAGCCGGCCAGATCGAGAGCTGCGTCGACATGGCCGAGCCGCCGCACCCGCTCGACCCAGCCTTCGCCGTATGTCGTGGCGAGGGCACCCAGGCCGCGCAGGTAGTCCTGGTTCGCGGCCCCAGCCGTGCCGATCACCCTGATGCCGCGGTGGCGGGCGATCTGCAGCACCGCCGATCCAACCCCCCCGGACGCACCGCTGACCAGCAGCGTCTGCCCGGCCTCCACGCTGACCTCGTGGATGATCCGCAGCGCAGTCTCCACCACGGAGGGGTACCCGGCCGCCTCTTCGAAGGTCAGTCCCTCGGGCATACGGGCCCAGGCCGACAGCACGGCGAACTCGGCATAGGTGTTCGAGCCCTCGCCGAACACGTGGTCGCCGACCTCGACCCCTTCGACGCCCTGACCGACCTCGTCCACCACCCCGGAGGCGTCCAGCCCGACTCCGGAGGGCAACTCGATCGGATGGGCCTTGAGGATCTGGCCTTCACGGATCCTCCAGTCGACGGGGTTCACGCCCGCCGCCCGCACGGCGATGCGTACCTGACCGGGCCCCGCGTGGGGCTCCTCGGCGTCGACGAGTCGCAGGACGTCCGGACCGCCGAACTCAGCAAAGCTCACTCTCTTCATGCCGCCGACCATAACCATAACGGTTAGTGTTTAACAACAGTTCTGGATTTGGATCTGATAGCGTTAGGGCATGACCGTGCCGTCCGGGCGACGCGAACGCAAGAAGGCCGCGACCCGTCAGAAGATCGCCGATACCGCCCTGCGGCTCTTCCTGGAACGCGGGTACGACACGGTGGGCATCCGCGATGTGGCCACCGAGGCCGACGTCGCCGTCACCACGGTCTTCTCCCACTTCGCCTCGAAAGAGGCCCTGGTGTTCGAGCAGGACCAAGGCTTCGAGCAACGCCTCACGCAGGCGGTCACCATCCGGGCACCGCACGAGCCGCTCATCCCCGCGCTGCGCCGGGAGATCCAGGCCCTGGTGCGACATTGCACGGCGGACAGCGCCGCCCCGATCTGGCGCATGATCGACGAATCACCCGCCCTGCGCGAGTACGAGGAGTCGATGAGGCTGCGCCATGCAGAGTCGCTGGCGACGGCCATCGCCGCCGATCCCGACCTGTCGCAGACCACAACGGCCTGCCGGACGATCGCGAGGTTCGTGATCGACGCCTACTCCCTGGCCCGTGACGCGGCCGATCCGCAGACCGCGGTGGACGAGATCTTCCAGATGATCGAGGCCGCCTGGGCCGTCACCTGCCCCTCCGGAAATCCCACCGGCACGACCTGACCCTGGCCAGGACTCGGCCCCGCCCGGCGCCGTCCCGCCGAACCCCAACGGCAGAGCGAAGGAATCTGGAGCCGGTACGCCACCGACGATCACCTACGGTCACCATCCGGCCGGACACCGGGACGATCTGACGACAGTTGAATAGGAGAGCCCACCAGTACCACGGCCGGTGAGGCCCGCGAGTTCACGGAAACTGAAGGGCTTTTCGCGGGAACCCGAGGATGGACTGTCGTGTTCTCGTGGGTTCGGCCTTCGGGTTCAGACGAACACGCGGGGTGGGTGCCGACGGGCCGTCCCTGGGTGCCTTCCCTGGGAACGGTGCTGACACCGTAGGAGTCATGAGAGCAGAAGGAACGGCACCGGAACCGGAAACCCCTATGCAAAGTGTCCTCACGTCTCTGGGGGAGGTGGCATGCCGTTATCAGGCGGATGAGGTACGGCCGGAGGACCTGCCGATGATCGCGGCTGAGGTACTCGCGGTCGGGCTGGACACCCCGACGCTGTGCGAACTCGCCGGTTGGCCTCGCAACGCGGATGCCCGCGATATTCGCGACGCGTTCGAGCAAGCACTTGCCGAGTCGGGAATCGGGTTGCCGGATCGGGTCCTGGCACGGCGCCACGCTCTGCGCCGGATGGCGGCGAGACTCATCGATGGAGAAATCACTCCCGCCGACCTGGCGACGGACGACTGGTGGGAGACGGATGTCGATACCGCGGCGGAGCAATCGTTCGTGGCACTGATCCCGCAATGCGAATGCTGCATTGAGTACACATTGGGGCTTGACCAGCAGACGTGGGCGGCTCAGTTGCGGATCGCTGCCCTCGCCCTGACATCGTCTCCGCCGATCGGCCCCGGATGCTGACTCCGCCCGGCCTACTCACCCTCGACAAAGGCGTGGACCGGTCAAGCAGACTTCACTGAAGTGGCTGTTCAGCGGCCTGGTTCAGCAGCGACCGCGCGGAGTCGGCGTAGCGCATCGCGGTCTTCTCGTCGAGCCCGAACACCTCGGCGAGGTGGAGCGGATCGGGCCCGTGGGTCAGGGTCTCTTCGAGTGGCTGGTCGACGCGGAGCCGCTCCAGCGTCGCATCCTGCCCGCGCATCGCCGCGCTGATCCAGTGGTTGCTGGCGCGGCTGGTCCAAGTTCCTACTCACCGCAGAACTGGCGCCCACTCAGCTGTCCGAGCCGGGCTCGTGTCGCGGCTGTGTGGCTGTTCGGCCGGCCTGTCGCCGGGCTCACATACCCCACCGACCAGCTCATCGACACCGTCAGGCCAGCTGCCGAGCGGTTCGACGGGCCGGGCCGGCGCAGAGGCCAGAACCCTCCCACCGCCACCGCCGAGCAGACTATGGCCTTCTTCACCTGGTGGACCACCCAGGTCAACAAGGTCCTGGCAGTGGCGACCGATCCGGTCAACTTCGCCGACCGGAATTCCAACGTCTGCAGCCCGGTCAAGCACTGGCAGTACCTGGCCAGCATCGAACGACTCTTCCGCGACGTCGCCGAGACCCTAGCCGACACCGAATACCACGAGACGGCCCAGCTCAGAGCGGCATACGACGCGCTCGACACCCTGGAAGGCATGCGCCACGGCGACTTCGACACGCTGGTCACCTGCTCCCGCGCCGCCCGAACCCTGCAGAACCTCCGGCAGGATCTGCCCCCGGACATCGCGGCCGTCGCTCTGCCCATCTGCCAACGGCCCATTCAGCGGGCCTGACCTGCCTTTTCGCACCGCTCGCCATGGGGCGGCACGTTACTGAGCCGCCGTCGACGTCATGACGCGTTCGCGAGAACCAGCCACCAACTGTCCTGTGACGGTGAATCTTGAGCGTGTGCCATCGAAGATTGAGCAACCGCAACCCGCCCGTCCCGGGCGGGTTGCGGTTGCAGAGAGCTCCTGGGTGTCTCCGCCCCAGGGTCTGACCTGCGCACTCAATGTTCACTGGCACCAGCGCGCAGTCCCCAAAGATCGTTGGCACACGCTCAGGAATCGATTGCACGGGACACTGATCTGTCGCACCGAAGGTTGGGCATTTCTCATCGAAGCTTGAGTGGCTTGGGTCACTCGCGTTCGTGGGTGATGGAGTCAAGCGCCTACAGAAAGCGACGTGTGCCTGCGCAGCAGCCACTGCCCGAACGTCCGGCGCGGGGGCCGCACCACCACGCGGCCGTGGGCCTTCCGACCGACCAGCTCCACTCGCAGAGTGACCGGCGTATCGGGATTCGTCGGAGTCTGACGGTACTTGACTCTGCTGTGTACCAGCTGCAGACCATCGGTATCGACCACGATGCCCGGTCTCGTGACCAGTGTCAGGGTCTTCCCCGTCATGCCCACGTCGATCCGCAAGGTGTCGTGCGTGATCACTGCGTCAGTGAAGTCAAGCGTCACCTTGGAGAACGTCACCGCGAGCTCCAGCCTCCGCGGTACCACCCAGCGCCCCACGCGCTCGACCGCGCCGCTGTGTGCCTGTTCGATCCGAACCATGTCCTTGACCTCTGCTCCAGTCGCGCCGACTGTGGCCGATACGGGCGGCAGGTCAGCGGTGAGCGTGGTCAGTTCGCGCAAAGTTCGCGCCGACAGGGCAGTTTCCAGGCGCTCGTCCAACTCGTCCGTGGTCAGCAGGCCCTCCCCCGCCGCGATACGCAGCACATCCACCACCCGGTCCCGGTCGGCATGAGAGGCTCGCAGCTCGGGCGACGAGCCGGAGCCGGAGCGCTTTCCGGTGGGCGAAATCTCTCCTGACATGCTTCCGTCCTGGTCCTGTCGAACGTCTCCGCGCGACGCAGGCAGCGGCGCGAGTGGAAGACTAACGCTATATCGCGATATGGATCCCGGCTGGGTCTCATCACGGAGAGGCGATGGTCAGTGGTGGTTCACGGCGTGCGGCATTCATCATGCCGAGGCCCGGTCGCGGCAACAACCGCATCCGGGCGGACAGTTCACACCATTCTCCGGGGCGGCTGCCACGTCCGAGCGGAGTATCGCAGAAGCCGCAGCTCGGGTGGCTAGGGCCTCAGCTTCATCGCGCTGACGCTGACGGTATGCCTTTTGGCAGCAGGAGTCTGAGCACCAGAGGCGGGTTGCCCCGCGGACGGCGAAGATCAGCTTCCTGCCGCAAGCCCGGCAGGTCACCTTTCGCTCCTCCTTCCGCGGTTTCGGGTTCCGTCTTCGGTATGCCTTCTGTCGGCATGCTTGCGAGCAGGTCTGCCGTGAACTGCCGTTCGAGCGCCGGAAGGTGAGAGCCCCGCATTCAACACACCGAGTGCCCACAAGGATCTGCTGCAGGGCGGCGGGATCCCGGCCGACCACGGCGGCCGGACGTTCCCAGCTGGGCGAACCGCGGTATGAGCCCGGTGGGTCGCGGAGGTAGAGGCGTAGGTGTGCGACCTTGAGGTGGTTGGTGGCGGCGAGGCGTTCGATGAAGGACTCGAGCCCTTCGCCGGCGGCGGGCCGGATCTGCCTGGGGAGCCTTGGGGGTGGACTGGAAGACTCCTGAAGATCTTGCTCGGGCCGCCCGGCTCATGCCGGATTGCCAGTAAT
The DNA here is from genome assembly GCF_036002945.1 of Streptomyces sp. NBC_01224. NCBI lineage: Bacteria > Bacillati > Actinomycetota > Actinomycetes > Kitasatosporales > Streptomycetaceae > Streptomyces > Streptomyces sp. NBC_01224. The sequence continues at coordinate 9,509,795 of NZ_CP108529.1, forward strand.
TGTAAATCGGGTTAAACCGGCGTAATCCGGGCGCAATTTCAAGATCTTCAACGGTCTCCTTGTGTCCTGCGCCGGGAATTCGATCAAGATATGAGGCGAGGCGTTCGAGGATCTCGTCGGCGCTCTTCGTCTAGTTGGCCATTACGTCGTCCAGTAGTTGGCCAATCGGGCGTTGGTCCGGGCAACGGAGCAGGCGGGGGCCGCCTGGGCGGGTTGCGCGATTCTCAGATATCGATCCTGGACCGGTCGAGCGTGGCAGCGGAGCTGGCGATGAACTCCTTGCGGGGAGCCACGTCGTTGCCCATCAGCAGGTCGAACACGCCTTCCGCGGCATCGAGGTCGGAGAGATTGATCCGGCGCAGGGTGCGGCGGCGCGGGTCCATGGTGGTCTCGGCCAGTTGGTCGGCGTCCATCTCGCCGAGGCCCTTGTAGCGCTGGATGGATTCCTTGTACCGGATGTTCTTGCCCTGGAACTCGAGCAGCTTGTCGCGCAGTTCGTGGTCCGAGTACGTGTAGACGTACTTGTCCTGGCCCTTCTTCGGCTGGATCAGCTCGACGCGGTGCAGCGGCGGCACGGCGGCGAAGACGCGGCCGGCCTCGACCGTGGGCCGCATGTAGCGGTGGAACAGGGTCAGGAGCAGGGCGCGGATGTGGGAGCCGTCCACGTCGGCGTCGGTCATCATGATGATCTTGCCGTAGCGTGCCGCGTCCAGATCGAAGGTCCGCCCGGTACCGGCTCCTATCACCTGGATGATCGCGCTGCACTCGGCGTTCTTCAGCATGTCCGTGACGGACGACTTCTGGACGTTGAGGATCTTGCCGCGGATCGGCAGCAGCGCCTGGAACTCGGAGTTCCGGGCGAGCTTCGCCGTGCCGAGCGCGGAGTCTCCCTCGACGATGAACAGCTCGCTGCGGTCGACGTCGTCGCTGCGGCAGTCGGCGAGCTTGGCGGGCAGCGAGGAGGACTCCAGGGCCGTCTTGCGGCGCTGCGCGTCCTTGTGCTGGCGGGCCGCGATGCGCGTCCTGGCGGCGGCGACGGCCTTCTCCATGACCACACGGGCCTGCTGGGCCGCGTCACGCTTGGTGGAGGTCAGGAACGCCTTAAGTTCCTTGCTGATCACGGTGTTGACGATGCGGCGGGCCGCCGAGGTGCCGAGGACCTCCTTGGTCTGCCCCTCGAACTGTGGCTCGGCGAGACGGACCGTGACGACCGCCGTGAGCCCCTCCAGGGCGTCGTCCTTGACGATGTCGTCCTTGGCGACCCGCAGGAGCTTCTTGGCCCGCAGCACCTCGTTCATCGTCTTGGTGACGGCCTGTTCGAAGCCGGTGACGTGGGTGCCGCCCTTGGGGGTGGCGATGATGTTGACGAACGACTTGACGGTGGTGTCGTATCCGGTGCCCCAGCGCAGCGCGACGTCCACGCCGAGATCGCGGGTGACCTCGGTGGGCGTCATCTGGCCGTGGTCGTCGAGGACCGGGACCGTCTCCTCGAAGGTGCCCTGTCCGGTGAAGCGGAGGATGTCGCAGACCGGCTTGTCGCTCGCCAGGTACTCGCAGAACTCGCTGATGCCGCCGTCGAAGCGGAAGGACTCCTCGCCTTTGCTGCCGCCCTCGCCGAGGCCGTACTCGTCGCGGACGACGATGGTCAAGCCGGGCACGAGGAAGGCGGTCTGGCGGGCGCGCTGGTGCAGGTTCGCCAGGGAGAGCTTGGCGTCCTTGAGGAAGATCTGTCGGTCGGCCCAGTAGCGCACGCGCGTGCCGGTGCGGCTCTTGGGGACTTTGGTGGTCTGGCGCAGGCCCTGGGCGGGGGTGAAGGGGGCGTCGGGTCCGGGGCCGGTGTAGGTGCCGGGTGTGCCGCGGCGGAAGCTGATGGCGTGGGTGTGGCCGTGGCGGTCGACCTGGACGTCCAGCCGGGCGGAGAGAGCGTTGACGACGGAGGCGCCGACGCCGTGCAGGCCGCCGGAGGCGGCGTACGAGCCGCCGCCGAATTTTCCGCCGGCGTGGAGTTTGGTGTAGGCGATTTCGACGCCGGACAGGCCGGTGCGGGGTTCGGTGTCCACCGGGATGCCGCGGCCGTTGTCGGTGACTTCCACGGATCCGTCGTCGTGGAGGATGACCTCGATGTGGTCGCAGGCGCCGGCCAGGGCTTCGTCGACGGCGTTGTCGATGATCTCCCACAGGCAATGCATCAGGCCGCGGCTGTCGCTGGATCCGATGTACATGCCTGGGCGTTTGCGCACGGCCTCCAGTCCTTCGAGCACCATCAGGTGCCGTGCGGTGTAGTCGGATCCGGCCTGGGGGCGGCTGCCGGTGGCTGGGACGGGAAACGTGCTCACGCAGTGCTCTCCTGGGCAACAGAGGGTAGTTGTCGGGCTTCGGTCGGGCCTCCCGATGGGGCGGGAGCAGTGCCCATGGTCAGATGTCGAGGAAGCGGACGTCCTTGGCGTTGCGCTGGATGAAGTGGCGGCGGGCTTCGACGTCCTCGCCCATCAGGACGGAGAAGAGGTCGTCGGCGACGGCCGCGTCATCGAGGGTGACCTGGCCCAGGACCCGGTGGTCGGGGTCCATGGTGGTGACGCGCAGTTCCTCGGCGTTCATCTCGCCCAGGCCCTTGAAGCGCTGGATGGAGTCGTCCTTGATCCGGCGGCCGTCCTGCCTGCCCCGCTCCAGGAGCATGTTGCGTTCGCGGTCGGAGTAGGCGTATTCGACGTGGTCCCGGCTCCACTTGATCTTGTACAGCGGGGGGCGGGAGAGGTAGACGTGGCCCTCCTCGATCAGTGGGCGCATGAAGCGGAACAGGAAGGTCAGCAGCAGGGTGTTGATGTGCTGGCCGTCGACGTCGGCATCCGCCATCAGGATGATCTTGTGGTAGCGGAGTTTGGCGATGTCGAAGTCCTCGTGCACGCCCGTGCCGAACGCGGAGATGATCGCCTGGATCTCCTGGTTGTGCAGGATTTTGTCGATTCGGGCCTTCTCGACGTTGAGGATCTTGCCGCGGATCGGGAGGATCGCCTGGTACTGCGGGTTGCGGCCGGATTTGGCCGAGCCGCCGGCGGAGTCTCCTTCGACGATGAAGATCTCCGACATTGCCGGGTCGTTCGACTGGCAGTCGGACAGCTTGCCCGGCAGCGCCGCCGTTTCCAGCAGGCCCTTGCGGCGGGTCAGGTCGCGCGCCTTGCGGGCCGCGACCCGGGCCGTGGCCGCCTGGATGGCCTTGCGCACAATGTCCGCGGCCTCGTTCGGGTTGCGGTCGAACCAGTCGGTCAGATGCTCGTGGACGATCTTCTGCACGAAGGTGCGCGCCTCGGTGTTGCCGAGTTTGGTCTTGGTCTGGCCCTCGAACTGCGGCTCGCCGAGCTTGACCGAGATGATCGCGGTCAGGCCCTCGCGGATGTCCTCGCCGGAGAGGTTCGCGTCCTTTTCCCGCAGCAGCTTCTTCTCCCGCGCGTAGCGGTTGACCACGGTGGTCAGGGCCGCGCGGAAGCCCTCCTCGTGGGTGCCGCCCTCGTGGGTGTGGATCGCGTTGGCGTAGGAGTACACGCTGTCGGTGTACTGGCCATTCCACTGCAGGGCGACCTCGGCCGACAGCAGCCGTTCCGTGTCCTCGGCGGCGATAGTGATGACCGAGGGATGGACCGGCTCGCCCTTGCGGGCATTGAGGTAGGCGACGAAGTCGGTGATGCCGCCGTCGTAGCGGTAGGAGACCGTCTTCGCTGCCGGGTCCGAGTCGGCTTCGTCGGCCGCGGCCGTCGCGCGCGCGGAGGGCCGTTCGTCGGTGAGGGTCAGGGTGAGCCCGCGGTTGAGGAAGGCCATCTCCTGGAAACGCCTGGCCAGCGTCTCGAAGGAGTATTCGGTGGTCTCGAAGATGTCGCCGTCTGCCCAGAACGTCAGCGAGGTGCCTGTCCGGGAGGCGGCCTCGTGGCGGGCCAGTGGGGCGGTGGGGGCGCCGTCCCTGTAGTCCTGCGTCCAGCGGTAGCCGTCGGTCCAGATCTCCGCCGACAGCCGGGTCGACAGGGCGTTGACCACCGACAGACCCACACCGTGCAGACCGCCGGAGACCGCATACCCGCCGCCCCCGAACTTCCCGCCCGCGTGCAGCACGGTCAGCACCACCTCGACGGCCGACCGCTTCTCCACCGGGTGCATGCCCACCGGGATGCCGCGGCCATTGTCGACCACCCGCACCCCACCGTCGGCCAGGATCGTCACGTCGATCCGGTCGGCCACTCCCGCGAGTGCCTCGTCCACGGAGTTGTCCACGAGCTCCTGCACCAGGTGGTGCAGCCCCCGCTCTCCCGTGGAGCCGATGTACATCCCGGGCCGCTTGCGCACGGCGTCCAGGCCATCCAGAACAGTGATCGTGTTGGCGTCATACGACGCCGCCCCGGCATGGCCGGGCTGCTGGGATCCGGGAGTATCGATGGCGGTGCGAGTGTCGTAAGTGGTCACAGATGCTCTCTTTCGGGCATGGCAGACCGCGCTCCAACACCACGGTGCGGGAGCGGCCGGACAGCTGGCGGATACAGGGCACAGCAGCCCAAACAGGGCCCCGGAGGCTCACGGGCCTCGGGGCCATTGACTGCTGGGGCGTTGCCCAGGATACCGGAGATGCCCCTTACCGATGGGGCGACAATGCCTCCATGCGCCACCGTGCGGCCCGTAATCCACCTAGGCCAATCCCCCCTGCCTTGAACCCTTGAAAATGCGACAGAGGGCCGCTCAGTGGCTTTTTTGGCCCCTTGCCGCGTAGAGCCCCAGGCGCTATTTCCGGCGTGACCCTCCGCGGTCACCAGTCGCGCTGCGTCAGGCTGCCGGTCCGGCAGCCACTGGGGGATGTGTTCTGGGCGGTAGCTGTTCGGGCCGAGTCGGCTGCTGGGACCGCGCGCCAGATTCTGCGTCCGGCGGTCTCGGGCCTGTATGACCGCGCTGCGAAAGGAGAGCGAAGCGTGGAACAGGTGAAGGTCGGTCCGTCCCCATTTACCGGAGCCCGGGTCGGGCCCGGAGCGGAGCATGGATCTGAGGGCTTCGTCGCGGTCGTGCTGGTCGAGAGCGAGGATCTGGTCCGCGGTGTGGAGAAGAGCCGCTGAGGCGGTGGCCGACTCCGGTGGCCGGTCCCAGGTGTGCTGTCGGCGCTCACCAGGGAGGGCATCGATCTCACGAGGTGCATGGTCAGGTGATGCTCGACGGCCTTCGCGAGCGGTGCGGGATTGAATTCCCTGGCCAGCGGCCAGGTGGCGAGGACGACCGCGGACAGGATCCGCAGGTCTGTGAAGTACTCGCGAGCCGTTTGAGGACTTCCGGCGCCGTCGAAAAGGGCGCGATGCGGTCCCGCAGGTGCAGCAAGGCCGGCGAGGCGGCCGGCAGCCGGGGGCTTGCGGGAGGAGTGTCCAGGTGGGCGCCGCAGATGAGAGCGAGCATGTCCTGGTCCTCGACGGGGTTGCGGCACTGGACGGGGCCCTCGCCGGGCAGCGGTGCCAGTGCGCGGGGCAGCGGGTCGGGCAGGTGAGGCATGGGGGTCAGCTGCCGGTGCGGGTTTCGCGGCCGTGGTCGTCGATGGTGGTGTTGCGGCCGCGAGCCCGGCCGGTGCCGGACGCGGTCGTCTCGGGGGCTGCGGGGGCTGGGCCGGAGTGGCCGGGGATGGCGGGGACTTCGCCGGCCTGCGGGTCGCGGTCCGGGTCGTCGAGGCTGAGGACGATGTTGTCGAGGAGGGCTTCGTCGAGTGTCTCTTTGCTGCTGTCCATGGCTTCCTGGCAGCCGTCCTCGATGAGCCGTTCGAGCAGGCCGACGACGCCGTCGGTGCGGCGCATCAGGTACTCGGGCATGTGGCCGCCGGTGAGCATGTCGGGCGGGGCCTTCAGCAGGCGGAGGTTGGCCTGCAGGCCGGCGAGGTGGTCGTGGAAGGCGGCGATCTGGCCGGGGGTGGAGTAGCGGAACCGGTCGAGTTCGACCAGGTCGAAGCGGCGCTCGGTCTGGGTGGCTTCCAGGCCGTGGACGCGGGCGTGCTGGGAAGGCGGCAGTACCCGCTGGCGCTTTTGCGGGTCCCAGCGGCCCTGGCGCAGGAGGCCGGAGCCGAGGATGCCGACCGCGATGAGGATCAGGGTGACGTTCATGCTCACGAAGGCACGGATCAGATCGAGGGTGTCCTGGTCGTCGGCCCGGTGCCTGCGCAGGCGGGTGATGTCGTGACCTTTACCGACCGCAGGAGCTCGGATACCGGCTCTGAACTGCGACTATTCATAGACTACATGTTCGTGACGGTGCCTCATTATCTTCTGGCATCGCCCGATGGAGTGGTTCTCGACTTCGTGTCCCAACCTCGCCTTTTCGTGTCCCAACCTCGCCTTGGGGACGGCGGGGCACCGTCGGCAGTTCTGGACGTCGCCGGGGCATCATGGGGGTATGCCGCCCGCTCCCGTTGATCCGCGATCGTTGAATGCAGCCGAGAGGGCCGTGCTGGAACACATCCTGGCCAGCGACTTCACTGGTTCCTCGGAGCTTCGGAGCCAGATCGGTCAGGCGGAGGTCGTCGCCACCTGGTCGCCAGGATCGATGAGTGTCGACCTGAGAGTGCTCGAACCCGCGTCGCGGGCTCCGTTGAACGCTGGTCTTGTCCCGGTGGGCGCGCAGGTGCTCGACGAGCTCGGCGAGTACGTCGGCGAGCTGCTCGTATGGATCGAGGACGGGATGCTGGCCGGGCTCGAATACGCCTGGATCACCGACGAGATGCCCGCCGCGCTACCCACCGTCGAGAGAATCCGGCTCACGCCCGACCTGTGACCGGAGACGACGCTCCGGCACGCGATGTCTGCTGAACCACTCCCAGTGGCTCGGCGATCTGGGCTTCGAGGTCCGCGACACGACGGCCTTGGAAGCGGAGGTCTCGACTGCGTCGCCTGAGGTGGCTCTGGCTATGGGGGTGCCGCAGTCTCTCCCGTCAGGCCCGGAGAGGATGGGGGCCATGATGCAAGAGGATCAGGGGCAGGACCTGTTCGGCCGCACGGCGGCGCACAATGCCGTCGTGGATGGCGATGTCGCTGGGTTGAGGGCGATGCTGGAGCGCGGGGCGGATCCGGACGCTGTGGACAAGGCAGGTTGGACGCCGTTGCACTTCGCCGCGCAGGCCCAGGACGCGCTGGCCGCCGAGGTGCTCCTATCGGCCGGCGCGTCGGTGGACGTGGCTGATCGGCATGGCAATACCGCGCTCTGGCGGGCGGTGTTCACCTTCCGGGGCGAGGGCGAGGGCGCGATGCTTCGCGTGCTGCTGGCAGCCGGAGCCGATCCCGACCAGGAGAACGCGCACGGTGTGAGCCCGCGTGGTCTGGCCGACAAGATCGCCAACTATGACGTTGCGGTCCACATGCCCCGCGGCAAAGAATGAGCCGGGAGATCATCCGCGTCGATGATGGTTGGCGCGTACCTACGTTTCGCGGACTGGGCGTGAGCGAGCTGGCCATCTCCCGGGAATTGAGGCTCCGCTTCGGATCGCACCAGATCGAGCTGCACTCATGGTCGGAACTCGCGGCGGACGAACAGACATACAGACTGGCCGCATGGCCCCAGACTAACCTCGGCAAGGCGACCGAGCTGTTGGGCCAGGTCATTGCCGAGGTCAGCGCTTCCGATCAGGGCGTCCTTCGGATCCTGTTCGCGAGTGGCTGGTGTCTGACAGTTCCGCCCGACGACGAGCGTTCCGCATGGGGCGTGTCAGTCCGATTCCATGAGTTTCTCCACGTCCGGCCCGGCGGCGAAGTGCGGGTGAGCGGTCCCCGCGAGATCAGGACGTAGTTCGCCCTGGTTCAGCGATCTGGGCTTCGAGGTCGGCGACGCGGCGGTCCTGGAAGCGGAGGTTGGAGCGGGCGGCCTTCAGCCGCTCGTCGAAGGACCGGTTGTCGGCGGTGAGCTGGCGGACGCGCTGCTTGAGGGTGGTGTTCTCGGTGGTGACCCGCTGGATGGCCTCCTGGGTCCACTCGGCTTCCAAATCACGTACCTGTCCGAGGAGTTCGCCGATGCGGGTGCGCTGGGCGAGGATCTCGACGTGAGCGGCCTTGAGGGCGTCCTCGGCGTTCAGGGCCCGTTCACGCCAGGTCGCCTCGCGTGCCTCGTCCTGGTCGGCGACCATCTGAGTCCGGCGTTCGCCGGACTCGGCCTTCGCCGAGGCGACCGCAGCCCTGGCATCGGGGTGGTCGTAGAGGAAGGTGCGGGACACATTCGCGCGACGGGCGACGACGGAGACGCTTACCCGGGTCTTCTCGCGGCGGAGCCGGGTGATGGCGTCGCGGACTCGTCCGAGGGCGGCGTCGGTGGTGCGGTGGCGGGCGGCCAGGGCGGCGGCCGTGCGCGGATCGGGGACGGTGGTGGTCACGCGCATTGCTCCTGTTCGTCGATGGTGTCGTCGGCCTGGTCCTGCTCATCGCCAACTGCCTGGGCGAGGTCGGCGGCGCGGAAGGCGGTGGACCACACGCGGTGGAAGTAGTCCTGGGGTTTGCGCAGGTCCAGGGCGAGGGCGTCGTCGAGCAGACCGAGGCCGGCCAGGGCGCTCTCCAGGCCGTCGATGGCGCGGGCGGTGGGTTCGAAGTAGCGGTGGAGGTAGTCGGCGGTGGCGTCATCGGGGGCACCCTCAGCCAAGAGCCGCCACTGTTCGCGCTTGCGCCGCCAGTAAAGGAGGTCGGCGCCCGACAGGACGAACTTGTCGCAGTTGTGGCAGTCCAGGTTCCAGGGGCAGGCGCCGCCCTCGACGACGGGCTGGAAGGTGCAGAACCCGCCCTCGGCCGGGGTGCTGCGGCGCGACAAGTCGATCGCCAGGGCCTGGGCCTGCGCGCGGGTGAGCGGGGTGGCATCCCCGGCCAGAAGTTCGCCCGGTTGGGCGGTGCCGGGACCGGCAACCCAGATATGCTGGAGCACGTCCTCCAGATCAGTGCTGGTCAGATGTACGTAATGCTCGGCCATGCGGTCCGAAACCTGGCCGAGGTAACGGCGGATGTGGGTCAGCGAGGCACCGGCCCGCAGCAGATTGGTGGCCAGCGTGTGGCGAGCCTGATGGGGGACGAGCTGTCCCAGGTCGAGTTCGTTCACCCAGGCCCGGAAGCCGCGGTTGAACCACGTGTATGACAGAGCGGTGGTGCCGGCGGGGTTGCGGACGTTGGTGGCGAACAGGGCCAGCCGGGCCCGTTCGCTGCCCGTCGGTCGACGGCCGTGCCGGGCAACGAAGCGGTCCAGCGTCTTGCGCTGGCGCTCGGCGAGTAGGTCGTAGAGGCGGTCCGGGATACGGATCGCCACGTCGTAGTTCCCGACCTTGGTCTGGTCGTGCCAGAACATCGCCAGCCCGCCGTAGCGGCCGATGCAGTCCCAGCGCAGTTTCACGACCTCACCGACGCGCCGACCGGTCACCACGATCGTCTCCCGGACGTCCCTCAACCCCAGGTCGTCCGGGTCGTGGGCCTCGGCGAGCCGGGTGAGGTTCTCCCTGTCGGCCAGGGCGCGAGCGACCTCGTCGGGAAACGGCCGACGGGCCCGAAGTGTCTCGTTCCCGGCATAGGGCATCGCGATGATGAACTCCCGGTCCAGCGCGAGCCGTTCGGCGGTCCCGTGCTCCAGCGCGTCGCGCAGCAGCTTGCGCACCCCGTTGAAGACGTCGGTGCGGGTGACCTGGGTGACCGTCGAGGGCTCCTCGGTCAGTCCCTTCATCACCAGCGACGGCAGGCTGTTCTGCTCACGGTGCCGCTGGTCGGCGATGAACCGGGTCATGTGCTCCACCCGCAAGGCGGACGGGTCGTGGCCGCCGCTGGTGGCGTCGACCTCCAGGAACGCGCTGAGCTCGGTGCAGGCCCGGCGGATGCCGTCGATCGGCGCGGCGGTGCGCGGGCGGCGCGGTGAGCTGATCAGGTCGGCGGTGTAGTCCCAGAGCAGGTCCCGAAGCCAACGCTGGGAGATGGCGGTGAGGTCGATGTGGCTGGCCCGGGCCGGGAAACGGATGCCGAAGTGCTCGGTCTCGATGAATCCGATGCAGAGAAAGTCGGTGCCACCATGGCCTGGTACTGCGCCGGCCCGGGTCTCGAGTACGCCTCCATGGAAGATCTCAGGCGCGGAGTGTCTACAGAGGAAAGCAAGGCAGCGCTGGAGGCACTGGCCGATCTCCGCGATGAGTACCGCTCGGCCTGCCTCTCCGCGTTCCTGACCTGCGAAGACCCCGAGACACGCCAGGACCTTTCCCTCGGGCTCAGCCTTGACCCAGCGGCCTACCCCGACGATCTCCAACCCAGCCACGAGCAGGCCAGGCGCATCATTCTGGCGAACCCCGAGCGGTATCGCTGGCTACTTCAACGCTGCCCCCACGTGCCACCGCCCGCAGAGGACCACCAAGATCGACCGCCCCTTCCGCACGCTTGACAAAGACGATTGGGAATCAGTCACACCCGGCCGCTGGACATGACGTGCAGCAAGTCATTCCGTGCAAGTTGCGGCATTGCAGGTCAACGCCCTGCCTCGACTTGCCTGAGGCCGGACATCTACGCTCTATGCCCGGGCGGCAGTGATCGCCCGGACGGGTTCCGAGGGGAGTGCGCGATGCGCGCTGGGTGGATCAGGCTGTGGCAGTGGACGGCGTGTGGCGGGATCGGGCTGAGTCTGTATGCGGGCTGGTTGATGTTCGATGACATCCGGGACCGCGCTTCCAGCGAGCGCGACATCAGCGCGGCGTGTGATCGGCTTGTGTCCGCGGCCGCGGTGATGGACCTGCAGGGCGGGATGGTCCGGGCAAAGGGCAGCGACTACGACGAGTTCAGGCTCGATGTGGGCGAGCTGCCCGGTTCCTGCACCGTCTACAAGGTGCCTGGTCCCGGTAAGACCACGGGCCTGTTCACCTTGGCGGTGCGGGGCAGTGACACTTCCGAGCCGTTGCACTGGATCGGTGATGACAACGATCTCGAGCCGTTCCGCGACAGTCGCGGCAGTCAGAAATCCGATGTCACCGCGATAGCCGACCGGCGCCCCGAACCGCGACCAATCGGCGATGGCACCCTGGGCCGGTACGGAAACTGGTACACCACCATCCGCGCCGAGTGCGGCCCCGGCAGCCGCGCGACGGCCCCGAAGCTGCTGAATGTTACGGCCCGCGCCGACTACGAGGACGTCTCCTCAGCGGACCGTGAGCGCCTCGCCCACATCGCTCGCTCGGCCACCGAGGAGCTCACCGACCGGATCGGCTGCCAGAGCCAGCTGCCCGCCCTGCCTGACCACCAGTTGGCGTCCGTACCGTCTGACCTCCGCCCCGCGCAGGCGACGGACGGTTCATGCCGCTGGTTTGCCCGACACATCGAGGAGCGAGGGCAAGGCCGGCTGCCCGACCGCGCCCTCGCGGCACCTGCCCTGGACGCGTCCCCCATCGAAAGCTGCCTTCTAGCGGTCAGCCCCGACCAGGTGGGCCGTATCGCCGACGGCTTGCACGACGACGAACACGATTACGCACGCAGTGCGCTCACTCACTCGCCATGGTGGCTGCGCACCGTCTCCTACTTCGGCGCAGAGGCGCGCACGGTGGGATACGACGTCCTGGGCGGCGAGGACAAGATCATCACAGCGGGAACGGCCGGACAGGCAAGCGGCGCGTGGTGGGCCTCCTCCATCTGCGACGGCAAGCCCGCCCTGCACACCCTCAGCTCCAGCTACACCTATGACAACGTGCTCGGCCCCCGGACGCTGTCGGCCCTGTTCCGCGCGTACGTTGACGACATCACGAAGCGGCGCGGCTGCACCCATGTGACGTACCCGGACACGAAGGACTTCCGTGCCCCCTGAGCACCACACCGTACTGAGCACGTCATCTGGCGGATGATGCCAACTCGAATGCCCAGTCACACCTCTGCGCGGTGGCCTACGAAGGATGTGCGAGGGTGACCCGATGAAGACCATTGGGTTGATCGGCGGCATGAGCTGGGAGTCGACGGCTGAGTACTACCGGCTGCTCAACGAGCTTGCCCGGGAGCGGCTGGGTGGCCTCCACTCGGCCAAGTGCGTGCTGTACTCGGTCGACTTCGCCGAAATCGAGCGGCTGCAGGTGGCCGGGCACTGGGACAAGGCGGGCGAAGTACTCGCCGACGCCGCCCGGTCCCTGCAGGCCGCTGGCGCAGACCTGTTGCTGATCTGCACCAACACCATGCACAAGGTCGCCGACCAAGTGGCGGCGACGGTCGACATTCCGTTGCTGCATCTGGCCGACACGACGGCGGCGACGGTGCGTACCGCAGGTCTGCGCAGCGTGGGATTGCTGGGCACCGCCTTCACCATGGAGCAGGACTTCTACCGCGACCGCCTGACCAGCCACGGCCTCGGGGTCCTCGTTCCCGACGAAGACGACCGGGCCGTCGTCCATCGGGTGATCTACGAGGAGCTGTGTCTGGGCATCATCCGGGAGGAGTCCCAAGCGGCCTACGGTGAGGTGATCAGCAGGCTGGTGGCCTCCGGAGCGGAGGGCATCATCCTCGGTTGCACCGAGATCGAGCTCCTCATCGGCCCGGAACACAGCCCTGTTCCCGTCTTCGCCACCACCCGACTGCACGCCGAGGCCGCCATCACTGCGGCACTCGCGCCAGAACGGTAGGCCCGGGCGCGCATCGCGGATAACGAGCTCGTACCTCGACCGCGTCCGCACGCCCCCGTGTCCCCCGGCAGCGAACCTGGACCGTTTGCCAACAAAGCTGGACCGGTTACTGCGACGTCACTGGAGTGCATCCTGGCCTGCACGAAGGAGTCCCACGATCGTGCCGCCAGATCACCTGGATGAACCGGTGGCAGCACGCACCATCTGGCCTGCGCAATCGGTGGCGGCGGGGTCCGGTCACTTGTTCTCGCTGTAGTTCATGAACCAGTGGGTGTCGAAGTAGTGGGCCATCGTGAACGGGTGGCGAGGGTCGAGGAGGATGCGGCAGACGAACTCCGCGGTCGAGCAGTCGAAGGGGACGATCTCGCCGACGAACGTCTGAACCGTGACGGGCCAGCGGTCGGGATCGTTGTCGTTGGTCCGCCAGCAGTACAGGTTTTTGTGCTCGGTGCTTGCCCAGATGAGCAGGCCGTCCTCCCTGAGGGAGGTCCATGGCTCCTGGTTCAGAGTGAGGTATGCGTCGAAGGCTCCATCCCCGAACGTTTCCACCATGCGTTTGTAGTCGCCGGGAAGGCGCCTGCCCAAGCTCGCCTCGATCGGTGCCCAGTCGACGTTCGGCCGTCGCGGGGGCTGGGTCCAGCCGGTGATGCTGATGAGCTGCCCGAGCCAGTTCACTTCTTGGCAGGCCCTCTCCTCAGCTGTCGCAGCCTGGGGGACCTGTGTCCGCCGCGGCGCGGTTGCCAACACCGGCCGGACGTCACCTTGCGCGTCATACGCGGTCCCGGCGCCGATCCACTGATTCCCGTAGGCCCATGCCCGTATCGTCATGCCCCGACCTTCGAGGAAAGCGAGGAGAGCCGTGCCACAGGAATCGTCTGCGGTCGGGTCCGTGAAGCCGTCCAAGACAAAGGTGCGCGGGACCCCGTAACGGTCGGTCAGCAACTCTACGAGCGCATGCGGATCGCTGTCCTCAGGCAGGTACAGAGACCCGCCCGTGACGGCAAGCCGGGCCAGCAGGTCGTTAAGGGTCGATTGCGTGAACTCCATAGCGGACGGGAAAGCACACCGCACTGACAATGGGACTTCGATCCAACTTCGGTGGCAAACGGTCCAGAATCATTGTCGGGGGACCCCCCCGCACCTGGTGTCACGTCGGGTCGAACCTGCGAGGTCTGTGAGGCTCACACCCCGTTCACCAGGTAGACGCGGTGAGCTGTGAGGCTGTGAGGTACCCGTCTCAGCCGCCGTGGCGACGGGTCAGGTCCTCCAGCACCGCACGCCACTGTTCGCCCCCGTGCCGCCGGTCTACCGCCTCGATCTTGGCCTGGGGCGGCAGGGCGGCGAAGAGGTCCGCGAGCGCGCCGCCCCGGCCCTCCTGGGCTTCCCACCTCAGCTGCTCCGCCACCCGCATGTCGAGGTGAATCCAGAATTCTGGACGGCCTGCCGTTGCTCCGGTGCCGGCGCCTGCCCCGCACGGGGCGGTCCGCTCTGCTCCTGGGCGGCCTCGGGCGCGAGCTCGGTGAGGATCGCGCGGACCGCGGCCGTCGCGGCCAGCGCGGGCGCCAGCGTCGTCTCCGCTTCCGGACCCATCTGGGCAAGGGCGGCGATGAGGGCGTCGACCGTCGCCAGCGTGTCCGACGCCGCCGACGGTGACCACCCGCCTGTCGCCACCGCGTTTCACACGTTGCACGCCGCGTCCGACAGCACCTCGACACGACCCGCCAGCTCCATGCCCTGCCCAACGGTGCAGTCCGGCCCGCGTACCGCGCCGGACACCAGGTGGTGTCCGCGGCCGCGCCTCCGTACGCCCCGGCCCGGCTCGCCGGCGCGGAGGACGAAGGAGGCATGGGCGAGCACGACCAGGACGACGTCGCCGAGCTGGCGCGGCCGCCGCCGACCGCTGTGCAGGCCCGCGAGGTGACGGCCGCGCTGCGTGAGGCGATGGACGACGTCCGGCGTACGGTCGCCGTGCTCGCCGCCCGGGTCCGTGCCGCGCACACCGCCCACGTCTGGGCGCCCCTCGGCTGCCCGAGCGGGGAAGCGTACTGCGCCCCGGAGTTCGGCATGAGCCGCGCGCACGCATACCGGCTGCTCGACGTCGCCCGCGCTCTGGCCGTCATCCCCGGCGCCGTCGCCGCCGGCACCGATCCGTCTCGCACGCGAGACACCGGCCCGGCCGCCGTGGCCGCGCTCGACTTCGGACTGTCCCAGCGCGCCTTGATCGCCGTCTCCGGCCGTACGGGCGACGTCGTGGAGCTGATCACCCGCCGACTCGCCGCGCTCGCCCACAGCGGCCTGACGGCCCTTGATGAGCCGACGGCGCGCGCGGTGGCCGCCAGGCCGTCCGCGACGTCCGCACCGCACCGCCCCCGCCGCCCGAGGATCCGTCGGCGGATCCCGCGCTCGCCGCGCTGCGCCGAACCGTCGACGACCTCGCTGCCAGCACGCACGCGATCGAGGAGCTGATGCTCGAAGTCGCCCCGGCATACCTGTCCGACGGGCAGGCCGCCGACGTCCTGGCGCCGCTGTGCGACGCGATCGGCGAGGAACTCGCGTCGCCGCCTCCGACGCCCTGCATGCCCGGCCCGGCGGGGGCCAGGACTACACGAAGCTGCGGTTCGCCGACATGCAGGCGATCGACACGGCGATGAGCCGCATCCGCCGCAGCACCGACGACGAACTCGCCAGCAGGAGCTGGCGCCAGCAGTCGTTCGGCTGCTTCGTGGAGATCGTCGACTTCGGCCGCAAGACAGACATGCTGACCGGCATGCCCGGCAGTTTCGATCGGGACGAGATGCTGGTTCTGCCGCCCGAGGAGCCGAACGAGGACGCCGCCGCCGGGCCGTCCCTGAGCCTGTCATCGCCCAGCTCGATGCTGACCTCGCCCTGATGGGAGCCGCCTTCTCCTGCGGCGAGATGGAGCAGGCCGATATCGAACTGATGATGCAGACGGCCTACCTGGTCCTCCGCGACACCGGCCGCCGTCCCATCGAGGTCGCCAGCCTGCGGCTGAAGTGCCTGGAGACCCGCAAGGACGAGAACACCCTCATCTGGGACAACGTCAAGAAACGCCGCTACGGCCGCAAGCTGCCCGTCACCTGCGAGACCGCCGAGGTGATCAAGACCTGGCAGGCCCGTCGACGTCAGATGGAGGTCCCCTCCCGCAGCCGGAAGTACCTGTTCCCGTCGATCCGACACCATGCGCGACCGGCTCGGCAGCCTCCCCAGGACGAACGCGAGGAGATCGAGGAGGCCAGCGCGGTCCTTCGGAAGGTCCGCGCGACCCGGGACCACAAGCTGCTGCCGCTGACCGTGATCCGCAAGGAGACCCCGGACGCCTACTGAGACGTCCGTGAAGCCCTCCAGGACACCCTCAGAGGTCCTCAAAGCCGCACGTCAGCGGGACAGTGCCGACAAACTCGGACGCGTCCTCAAGGCCGTCCAGAACATGCTCCGCGACAACTGCCGCGCCGCCTTCGCCACGGTCACCCGCGAGGTGGGCGTCTCCAGCTGGCTCGTTTATGCCCCGGTCTGCGCGAGCGCATCGACCAGGCGCGGGCTCGCCAGGCCGCCCAGGGCCACCAGGACCAGCACAGCGGACGGAAGGTCTCCACTGCCGGCGAACAGACCGGCCTGCTTCTTGCCCGCCAGGAGATCAAGCGGCTCCGAACCGAGAACGGCCAGCTGCGGCAGCAGGCCCGCGGGTGGCGTTCGCGTCCCGGCTGCTGACCGAGACAGCCGAAAGCCAGGAGGCGATAGCGCGGCAGGCCGGCTTCGGTACGGAGGCCACACTGCGCCACGCCTTCCTACGGGTGCTGCGTGTCTCGCCGTGCGAGTACCGCGAGCGGTTCACCTGAGCCCGATCTCCAACTGGCCCGGAACTCAGGGCGCGTTCGTCCCGACTACTGAACCGGGTGACGGAGGTTCGCCCGCGTGCCGAGTGGATCCGGGAGTAGTTCGATGCGTTCTCGTGTGTGGGGCGGTACGGCGGCCGTCGTGCTGGGCGGCCTGCTGGCAGCCGGCTGCGGCGGCGGGGAGAAGGACAGGGCGGGCGAGAGTGCCGGGAAGGACGTCTCTGGCGGCTACCCCGTGTCCGTCACCGACTGCATGGGCGCCAGAACCACCTTCTCCAGCGCCCCGAAAAAGATCGTCACCAGCAATGCATCCAGCCTGGAGCTGCTGCTCCGTCTCGGCGCCGGTGACGACGTGATCGGCACCGGCTTCCCGCCGGGCAAGGGGACCCTGCCCGACGACCTGGACGCGCAGGCGCAGAAAGTGAAGGTGCTCAGCGACACCGTCATCCCGAAGGAGAAGCTGCTCGGCTCCGGCGCCGACCTCTACATCGACACCTTCGCCAACATGAACATGGGCGGCGGGATGGGGGACGCGCCGACGGGGGAGGAGTTCAAGGCCGCCGGGATCAGGCACATCCACCTCAAGTCCACCGCCTGCGCCGCGACGAGCAAGAGCGCCCTGACCGACCTTTCGGCGGTCGAGGCCGACATCACCTCCCTCGGCGCGGTCACCGGCACCAGCACCAAGGCCAAGGAACTCGTCGCGGGGATGAAGGAGAAGACGGACGCCGTCCAGCAGGCGGTCGGCGCTGCGGCGCAGAGCGCGCGGCCCACGTACTTCTTCTTCGACTACGACACCGGCACCAAGCAGCCCACCGTCGTCTGCAACCGCCAGGTCGCCAACGCGGTCATCACCCTGGCCGGCGCCCGCAACGTCTTCGTCGACTGCGACGGCGACTACAAGCAGGTCGGCTGGGAGGACGTCATCGCCAGGAACCCGGACTGGATCCAGCTCGGGGTCCGCAACCGGGGGAGCGGGGCGGCGAACGACAAGGCGTTCGACGAGGCCGAGCAGTGGCTGAAGTCCAACGCGGCCACCAAGGGACTGAAGGCGGTCAAGGATGGCCATTTCCTGCGCATCGGCTCCGAGCAGACCACCATCGCGGGTGTCGAGAACGCCGACACCGTGGAGACGATCGCCAAGACGCTCTACCCGGGCAAGGTCGGCTGACCGTGGCCTTCACGCTGGTGCGCCGGAAGGCCACCACAGTAGAGGCGCGTGCCGGTCTGCAAGCCGGACCGCTGGCGGCCGTCCTGGGCGTGGCACTCCTGGCCGCGCTGACGGCTGCCGTGGCCTGCGGCTCGACGTCCATCCCGCCCGGCGAGGTGTGGAGCGTGGTGTGGCGTCGGCTGTCCGGAGAGACGCCGCGCCCCGGCACGGACGACCTCATCGTGTGGCAACTCCGCGTGCCTCGCGCCCTGTTGGCTGCGCTTGTCGGTGCCGGACTCGGTCTGGTCGGTACGGCGGTGCAGGCGCTGGTACGCAACCCGCTGGCCGACCCCTACCTGCTGGGTATCTCCAACGGTGCCTCCCTCGGGGCGGTCGCCGCCATCGTGCTCGGCCTCGGGGCGGGCGGGGCGCTGGGCCTGTCCGGTGCCGCCTTTGCAGGCGCACTGGCCACCTTCGCGCTGGTGTGGGCGGTCGCTCGCCGCGGCGGGGGCTTCGCCCCTCTCCGGCTGGTCCTGGCCGGGGTAGCGATCGGGCAGTTCTTGTCCGGCTTCACCAGCTACTTGGTGCTCCGGGCCGGGGACGAGCAGCAGACCCACAGCGTGCTGTTCTGGCTCATGGGCAGCCTCAGCGGGGCGAACTGGGAGCTGCTCGCGGTGCCCGCGGTCGCGGTTGTGGCCGCCGGGTTCTGGCTCCAGGCCCGCGCCCGCGGCCTGAACGCCCTGCTGATGGGCGACGAGACGGCGGCCGGCGTCGGAATCGATGTGACGCGGTTGCGCCGCGAACTGTTCACGGTGACAAGCGTGCTGACTGGTGTCCTGGTCGCGGTCTCGGGCGCGATCGCCTTCGTCGCGCTGATGGTGCCGCATGTCTGCCGCCTGGTCATCGGCGGCGACCACCGCCGCCTGCTGCCCATCTCGGCACTGTTCGGCGCCCTGCTGCTGGTCGTGGTCGACATCGTCTGCCGTACGGCAATGGACACGCAGGAGCTGCCGGTCGGCGTGGTCACCTCGCTCATCGGGGCTCCAACCCTGCTGTATCTGCTGGACCGGCGCCTGGGGAGCGGCAGTTGAGGATCGACATCGAGGACCTGCACGTCGCCTACGCCGGCCGCACGGTCGTGTCCGGCGCCCACCTGATTGCTGCCGAGGGCGAGATCGCGGGCCTGGTCGGGCCCAACGGCAGCGGAAAGTCCACGCTCCTGCGCACGGTCTACCGGCATCTGAAGCCGACGGCCGGGCGGGTGCTGCTGGACGGGACCGACATCCGGGAGTTGACCCCGGCCCGGTCGGCCCGCCATGTGGCCGCTCTTCCGCAGGAGCGGGGCAGCGATTTCGAGCTGACCGTGCGCGAGGTCGTCGCCATGGGCCGTACGCCCTACAAGCGGGCCTTCGCCGGGGAGGACGCCACCGACCGTAACGTTGTCGCCCGTGCCCTCACCGACGTCGGCATGGACGGGTACGCCGGACGCCGCTTCACGGCCCTGTCCGGTGGCGAGCGCCAACGCGTTTTGCTGGCACGGGCGTTCGCGCAGGACCCCGACGTCCTGGTCCTGGACGAACCGACCAACCACCTCGACGTCCGCCACCAGGTCGAGTTGCTCGCCCTGCTGCACACCCAGCGCCGTACGACACTCGTGTCGCTGCACGACCTCAACGCCGCCGCCGCCGTGTGCGACCGGCTGCACGTGCTGCACGCCGGAGCCGTGGTGGCTTCCGGTCCGCCCCGCGAAGTCCTCACGCCCGCTCTGATGGCAGAGGTGTTCGGGGTGCGGGCGGCGGTGGTCGACCACCCACTGACTGGGGACCCGCTGATCGCCTTCGACCACCGGACACTGGCCCCGGCGGGGCCGCTCGTGGCCGCGGAGACTCACGCGGGCGGATGACGAAGAGGCTGGGCGGGATGGCTACGTGTCCTGCCCGGCCTCTTCGCGTACTCAGCTTGGCGTTTAAAGAGATCGCCTCGTTTGGGCTGTCGCTTCTCATCCTGAGGTGCCCAGACTTTTGTGGCTGACAGGACTACATGCCACGATCCGGGCCGCTCCACGGCTCCGGGCGTTCGGTGGCAGACATCGGGAGCCGCCGCAGTTGCACTGGACCGGGGTAGAAGGCTGAGCTGTTTGGACCGGCCATCTCCTCGCCGATCAGGTAGCGGTAGAGCCATTCAGCGAAGCTCATGTGATACTCGGCCCAGCCGATCTCCCCATCTTCGACCAGGAGCCGTGGGGTGACGGATCCAGCGGCGAGGAAGATGGTCTCACCACGGTCGGTGCTCGCGATCGGCCACAGTCCGTCGATGGTGCCGAAGCTCAGCTCCTTGAGCCCGAACAGCAGGCGGGGATCCTGGTCCGCATCGAGGTCGAGTTCGTCCCAGGGCACCTCGGACCACGCCCGGATTGTGTCCCGGATCCACTGCCTCAGGTTCCATCGCTCGGTCGCCGGATGGGACAGGTACAGATGGCCGTTAAGGTGAATCGGAGCGTATGCGTCGACGAGGGCCTGGTAGTCGGAGGGCAGCTGTATTCCGAGTTCTTCGTGAAGTCGGTCCCAGGCGGACGGGTCTGCATAGCGGTTCTGTGGCGGGCCGAGCATGGCCATGGTGGCGGCCAGATAGTCAGGCATGGGGTACCTCTCTGAAAGACGCATCTGGCCAACGGCGCAAAGCTGCAGGCCGAGGCCGAGGCCGTGCTCGGGCATCGGCTTACCCCATGGATCATCCCAGCCGTTGTCTTCGGCCAGGTCGCCAGCCTGCCGTAGCAGATCAAAGTGGCCGCGATGCCAGCGAAGGCCAGGTATGGAGTGTGGTGTCGCGACGTACGGCGACTTCGTGGTGGAGGCGGTCCGCCGCGTCCTCGTGACCACCCTGCACGAAGCCGGGGCGCTTTTCCGAGAGGCGATTCGGTGCACGGCCGTGGGCAGTGGTCGTGCCGGCTGTCCACGGCCGCGCCGCTGGTTCAGCGGACGTGCACCGTCACCACGTCAGAGGCTTGCAAGCGCACGGGATTCTGGTCATGCGGGCTGGTCAGGCCGTACAGCACCGCACGGAATTCCAGGTTGCCGCGGCGTGCGGACGTGCCGTGTGCAGTGACCCGTGCGTCGCCCTCGACCGCGGCGCTGCAATTCTCCTGGTGCCACCCTTCGCCGAAGCCCTTCTCCTCCAGGCACAGCTGATGCAGGTAGCCGGCGCTGTCATCGCCGCCGTGCGCCTTGACCGTGATGGTCTTGCCGACATGCGCCGTGCGCGGCGCCGTGATTTCCACGCCGCCCTTGGCGAACGCCGGCCCGGCGGCCAGAGTCACTGAGGCCAGACCCAGCGCACCGATCCCAGCCACACGGCCGCACCGCGTCTTTACCCCGGTCTTCTTCGTCCTGGTCATGGACTTCCCTCCCGCGGATCCCCCACCTGGTGAGACCCACCCCTTCGCGAAGGCGCCCGGTGCGCCTCGCCGACTATCCAGATGAGCCGGCCGCCCCGCACGTTGCCCCTCGCCCAGCGCCGTTACGAATTAACGACATAACCTGCTAACCAGGGCCTGATCCCACGAACAGCCGCCAAATCGCGTCTTGGGAGCGGTAGCCCGCTAACCTGAGTGCTCCGATATCGCAAACAGAAGAGGTCATCCAGCGATAGGCGCGATGGCCCGCCGGGTTGCCGCATGCCTCGAAGTGCCGGAGCCGGCCACCGCGTGACACCGGGGGTGCACGGTTGTTGGACAGCGCGGATCCAGGCTGGGCCCTGGGCTCGATTGGGCGTGAGCTGCGGAACGAACGGCCCCTACCGCAAGAACGTCGACTACGACTCCACCTGTGGCGCAAGGCCCTGAACAAGACGTTCCCGAATAGCGGCGGCAAGCGGATCACGGTGTTCACCACCGCCAGCCATGTCCGCTCCCCGCGCAACCGCGCCGCCCACCAAGAGCCGCTGATGGCGTACGCGGCACCAGTCGCGCTACGACCGTTGCTCGATCCACCAGAAGACGAGGCCGGCGGCGCCGGTGCCGTAGCAGGCGCCGCGCAGAATGTTGGCGGCGATGACGCGGCGACGGCGAGCAATCCAGTGCCGGGCGTTCAGGAATCGCTTGTTCCAGATCGGTCTGAGGGGGTTGGGCTTAGAGTTCACGGAGGTGTTCCTTCCATCGCGGGGGTGCATCGGTGCGAGGAGCCCGCTGTCGACCCATTGGCCTAGGAACCGGGGTCGTCGGTAGGGCTTCTTGTTTTTGGGTCAGCTCCGGCAGGAGAGTTCGTGGAGTCGGTCGGCGAGTTGGTCGGGGCGGCAGACCAGTCCGCCGGTATTGCCGCTGCCGACCAGGCGTCCGATCTCGGCTTCCAGTCCGCCGGTGGCGACGGTCGCGTTCGAGCCGTGGCGGCCGACGTAGCCGGCGAAGTGCTCCAAGCCGTGGATGACCTCGTGGGAGAGGTCGTCGAGGTAGCGCTGGAGCTGGTTGAGCCAGTGCGTCGCCTCACGTGATTCTCCGAGACAGAGGTGGCGCAGGTAGAGGCAGTAGGCGGCGGCTCCGTGTCCGGCGCCGGCGGCCAGCTGTGTGAGCGTCTTGACGTGTCGTCAACCCTTCCGACTTTCTTGTTCACGGGCAGTCACGCCGCCAAGTTCCGTGCTTGCCTGAAGATCAAAGTGACAGGCGTCACAACTTGGGCCAAAGGCTGTACGGCGATACGCTCACTCTCTGGAGTGAATGCCTGTAAATCGGTCCCGCTCGCATACCAGCTGTGCTATCCGCTTGCGGAGTTCAGTCGCGTACGCCCTCGACACCCTCAAACTCCTTCCCCGGCTCCTGCCGGGCGGGCGGAAAGCCCGCCGGACGGGAGGAGGGCCGGCCGGGCCCGCGGCTACAGCCACGCGAAGGGGGCCGGAGCCACCGGCATTGGCTCCGGCCCCCTGCTGACAGCGGACAGATCAGTCGATGTCCTCGCGTGGGGAAAGGAGCGCGAAGTACGTCGCGCGCTGCTCGTCGGTCAGCTCACCGTCGAGGGCGAGGGCCTGCCGGAGCGTGCGGAGCGTCTCCTTGGGTGGGACGTTCCACCGGGTGCGTGGCTCGTGCATGATCTCGCCGATGTACCAGTGGGCGGGGCTGGGGTGGTGGCGGATGTACCAGTCGAGCATCGTCGCCACTGGGGGAGTCAGGTAGAGGTGCCACCAGTCCTTCCCCTCCTTCTCCTCGCCTGGCTCGGCGACGTCCCCGGCCAGCTCGACGGCCTCGGCGAAGTTGTTGAGCACCGCGCCCTCGACAACCGGTCCCAGAATCTCGGTGGGCAGGATCCGGTCCAGACTGACCGCAACGTTCCAGGCGAGCACGTCGGACACCTCGCGTACGGACGTCTCGTTGCGCCGGCGCAGGATCCACCGCTTACGTACGTTCGGTCGTCCCCCATAACGTGTGCTGGAAGTCAGCAGCCAACCGGTTGCCTACCTCGGCCGCGCCGGGCGAGAAGTTGTCCCGGTCGCCGGCGGACATGGTGGCCGTGATTCCCTCGTGGGAGAGCTAGTGTCCTGCGCCGGAGATCTATCGTTAGTTCCTGTATGAGTGTTTCTGCGGGTGTGCCCGCACCGCGTCGTGGTCCGAAGCTGGAACCGTTGTTGTTGTCCGTTGACGAGCGTGCGGTGCTGGAGCGTTGGGCCCGGCGGGCGACGTCTGCGCAGGCGGTGGCGTTACGGGCGCGGATCGTGCTGGCGTGTGCAGGCCCTGACGTTCCGCCGATTGTTGTGGTGGCGCGGGATCTTCGGGTAGCGGCGGATACGGTCCGCAAGTGGCGTCGGCGGTTCCTGGCCGCCCGGCTGGACGGGTTGATGGACGAGCCCCGGCCGGGTCGACCGCCCACCATCAGCGTCGACCAGGTGGAGGCCGTCGTGGTCAGCACGTTGGAGGAGATGCCGAAGAACGCCACGCACTGGTCGCGCAAGTCGATGGCCGACCGCAGCGGGCTGTCGAAGTCGACCGTGGGCCGAATCTGGCGCAAGTTCCATCTCAAGCCTCATCTGACGGACACCTTCAAACTGTCGGCGGACCCCTTGTTCGTGGAGAAGGTCCACGACGTGGTCGGGCTGTACTTCAATCCGCCCGAAGGGGCGGTGGTGCTGTCGGTGGACGAGAAGTCGCAGATCCAGGCGCTGGACCGGTCTCAGCCGGTGCTGCCGATGATGCCGGGCATGCCCGAGCGTCGCACCCACGACTACGTCCGCAACGGTCTGACCACCCTCTTCGCGGCCTTCGACGTCGCGACCGGCGAAGTCATCACCTCGCTGCACCGTCGGCACCGGGCAGCGGAGTTCAAGAAGTTCCTCATCAAGATCGAAAAGGAGGTTCCCGGGCACCTCCAGGTCCACCTGATCTGCGATAACTACGGCACCCACAAGACGCCCGCCATCAAGGCATGGCTGGCCAAACACCCCCGATTCCACCTGCACTTCACCCCTACCAGTTCGTCCTGGATCAACCAGGTGGAGAGGTGGTTCGGCTTCCTCGCCGACCAGAAGATCCGCCGCGGCTCCCACAAAAGCGTGCGTTCCCTGGAAGCCGACATCCGTGCGTGGGTAAAGGAGTGGAACGAAAACCCAACACCGTTCATCTGGACCAAGACGGCCGAGGAGATCCTCGACTCCCTCGCCCGCTTCTGCCGACGGATCTCCGGCGCAGGACACTAGCGGTGGTTTGTTGACTGCGGGTCAGGGCCGTAGTAGGCCGGTAGCAGAGGAACGTTGCCTCGCCGCCTGGGGGCTTGTGATGACCCGTCGTCTGCCGTGTCCGCCCGCACCGGGCCCGCTGGAAGCCTACGCCGCACGCTTCGATGACCTGTTCTCCACACTGGCACAGCGCCGTGGGTTCCGCGAGTACCTGACCGGGCTACTGTTGCCGCGGAACCGCAACAAGACGCTGACCTGCCTGGCCGGCACCGAACCCGTCGTCGGGGCCCAGCACCCCTCGGTGCAGCGGCTGCAGTTCTTCCTGTCCGAATCGACCTGGGACCACGAGCAGGTCAACGCCCGCCGGGTGGAACTGCTGCTGGCCGACCCCGCGACCGCGCCGCACCCGGGCGGGGTGCTGGTGATCGATGACTCCGGGGACCGTAAGGACGGGAAGGCGACCGCGCACATCGGACGGCAGTGGCTGGGCCGGCTGGGCAAGACCGACAACGGCATCGTCACCGTGACCACCTGCTGGGCCGATGAGAACCTCTACTACCCGCTGCACGCCGTGCCCTACAGCCCCGCCCATCACTTCCCCAAGGGCAAGAGCGACCCCGGCTTCCGCACCAAGCTGCAGATCGCCGCAGAGCTGGCCCGCACCGCGAAGACTGCCGGGGTGGGCTTCCGGGCCGTGGCCGCCGACTGCGCCTACGGCGACCAGGACAGCTTCCGCAGACAACTCGCCTCGGCAGGGCTACCGTTCGTCATGGACCTCAAACCGAGCCACGGCACCTGGGCCTACGGCAAGGACGCCTACACTCCCGTCGATGCCGCCCGCGCCTTGACCTGGACGGACCCCGAGCATCCGGGTGACTGGACCGCCGTCGAGCGAACCTTCCGTGACGGGCACACCGAGACCTGGTGGGCCGCCGACGCCCGCCTCGGCTGGTGGGGACCCGACGGGAACGTCCGCCTGGTCGTGGCCACCACCGACCCGGCCACGCTGCCCCCGCAAGCCACCTGGTACCTGGCCACCGACCTGCCCCGCCCCGGCGGCCCCCGCGAGGCCGACAGCCCCGAACCGGCCGCCGGGCTGCACGAAGTCGTCCGGATCTACGGCATCCGACACTGGATCGAGCAGAGCTACAAACAGGTCAAGGGCGAACTCGGGTGGGCCGACTTCCAAGTCCGTTCCGACACCGCCATCCGCCGCCACCAGACCCTGGTCACCTGCGCCTTCTCGTTCTGTTGGGACGCCTGGTTCAGTCCACCACCCGAGGTTTCGCCCGAAACAGCACCACCGGAGCCGCCCGAAGAACCGGGCCGGCCCGAGAGGGGGACCAACCAGACCCCACCAGCCCCACACGGCCACCTGGCCCAAGGCGATACGCGCCGTCCGGGCCTGGCTCGACCCCTGGACCAGCCTCCAACGATGCTGGCGAGCCTGGACGAATGCACCCCCACCACCCGAACTCCAAGCCCTGATCAACGCCGTCGGCGCAGGCCACCCGCTTGACCTCTACTCCCCGGCTTAACAAACCACCGCTAGCGCGCTTCCACCCAGTCGTCGGCCATCGCCCTCGCCCACTGGTCACGGCCGCCCACCGTCGCCTGCGGCTGGGGAACCTCGCTGTTGCCGCGGGAGATGTAGGCCCGCAGGGTGGAGGCGGTGATACCGCCGAGCTCGGCCATCTCCGGGACGCGCGTCCCTCGCCAAAGAATGGAAGCCTGGGCGAACCTTCGTCCGCAGGGCGGCGTGGCCGCGCGCTCTGGCGCTGGTTTCGGTGAAGCTGAAGTCGTGGGCATCAGCAGCGAACATCCGGTGAGTGCGGAACAGATCTACTCGGCCTTGGTCGCGTTGGGCGCCGAACCGGTGCTGGACCCGGATCTGTGGCCCGCAGGGCCGCAGGCGGAGGACCGGTTGCGGCTGATGGGCGCACTGCTGGCCACCGTGGAACTGGAGATCACCGCTGCGACCGGATCGGGCGAGGACCTGTTCGAGGAGTTTGCTGAATCGGTCATGGGGTGGATGGAGAAGGTGGGGGTCGATTCCCCTCTGGCATCCCTCCTGCTGTCCAACCGGATGCAGCGAACCGCCGTGCAGCTGATGGGCACCGACGAAGAAGAGCCGCCTCCCGTCGGCCAGGCAGCGTCCATGGCCGCCGTGGTGGCATCAGCGGACCTGCTCAGCGCGCACCTCCAAGCCGCGCAGGGCGACGAGGAAGGCGCCCGGCGGGCTCTGGACCGGGCCGAAGGGGCGGTCGCCGAAGTGCTGACGGGCATGCATGCGCTGCGTGTCGCCATCGGCGACGTGGAGGAGTAACGGCAGTTCGGCCCGGATCACCGCGGCGGCTGGCACCACGAAGACGCACTTGCCGCGCGTAGCCGCGCGCGCATCGCCCTGGTCTGCCGCTCGACAGCCTCGGCGATGGCCGAGGCTCGCCGACGGCCGCATGCGCTATAGTTGATCTTGGAAGTTCGCCGCAACTCGCGGTGGTGACTGACACTGCGTTGGTGGTCCAAGGAAAGACGCCCCGCTTCCTGCGGGGAAATGCAGGTGCAAGGCCTGCCCAGCGCTCACTCACGAAGCCCTTCCCCACCGGGGAAGGGCTTCGTCACGTTTCCCGCGTGCCCTGGAAAACCTCCGCGCGGCCTTCACCCACGAAGACCCCACAACAGCAATCGCGAGGCGCGCGGCACCGTGCGCGTACGGGCCGGACGAGGCGCCGGTCGGGTTGCCCTGGCGGTCACGCGCCGCCACGCCCGAACGCCTGGCACTGAACCGCAACTGCACCTACACCGAGACGGAGAACGCGAAGAAGCAGCGTGGCAGTACCCCCCGCGACACCGGTGGCAGCACGCCCGCCGGCATCACCGTCCGAGACCAGACCGCACCACCCGCCCCGCCCGAAAGCCGACCCTCAACGTTCCTGTCCCACGTCGCGGCCCAGCACCGCACCGCACCCCCGCCAACGGTCCCTCAGCTCGTCATTTATGGTCCGCCGTCGAGCGTGGCTCGAACTTGATCGGCATTTTCGCAGTTCAGCGGGCGTGAAGGCGGCCTTTTGTCTGATCCTGTGCTCCGTCACAGAGGCAGAGGAACAGCGAGAAGGCCGTGGTCGTGAGCTTGGTACATCAGGGCGTCCTGCGGGATGCGTTCGCGGAAGTGTCACACTTCCGGTCGGATTTGTACGCGTGCATGACCGCGCGGGGCGACGCGTTGTTCGAGTTATGCGACGCGCTGCTGTGCACGATGGGCCGGTGCGGACGCTGGTCGATCTCGCGCTCGCACCGGAACACCGTCGCGGTCACGGAGCTCTGAATGGCGGGCTCAACCAGGGGCGGATTGAACTCGGACGGTTGCGTCGTGGGCTGGCCGGGCTACCGCTGCCGAGGGCGGCGGACGGTCGGCTGGTGCTGGCCGTGGATGTCTCGCCGTGGCTGCGGCCGGACGCCAACACCTGTGCTGACCGGGCCTTTTGTCACACATTCGGCCGAGGTAAGGGCAAGCACCAGATGGTGCGCGGCTGGCCGTACTCGATGGTGGTCGCGCTGGAGACCGGCCGCACCTCCTGGACGCGGTCCGTCTGGAGTCCGGCGCCGACGTCGCCGCAGTGACCACGGTGCAGATCTGCGAAGTCGTCGAGCGGCTCGTCGCCGCCGGCCAGTGGAAGCCGGGTGACCCGGAGGTCCTGGTGGTGCTGGACGCTGGATACGATGCCCCGCGCATCGCCCACCTGCTGGCAGGTCTTCCGGTCGAGATCCTCGGCCGGCTCCGTTCCGACCGCGTGATGCGTCGGGCGACATCGCCACGGGTCTACGACCCCAAGGGCGGACGGCCGTCCAAGCACGGCGGCGAGTCCGTCTTCGGCGATCCCAGTACCTGGGGCACCGAACAGGCCGTGACGACCATGGACACCCGGCTCTACGGGAAGGCGACCGCGCAAGCGTGGGCCCGGCTGCACCCGCGGCTCACCCGCCGTGCGGCCTGGAACGACCACGACGGCCCGCTGCCCATCATCGAAGGCAACGTCGTCCGCCTGGTCGTCGAGAAGTTGCCCAGCGGCGGGGTGAACAAGCCGGTCTGGCTGTGGTGGTCGGGCACCGGCGCCAGCGCGGCGGACGTCGACCGCTGCTGGCAGTCCTTCCTGCGTCGCTTCGACATCGAGCACACATTCCGCCTGTTCAAGCAGACGCTCGGCCGGACCAAGCCCCGGCTTCGCAGCTCGGAGGCGGCCGACCGGTGGACATGGCTGGTGATCGCCGCCCATGCCAAGCTGCGGCTCGCCCGCCCGCTGGCCACTGACCTCCGCAGGCCCTGGGAGAAGCCCGCCGACCCGGACAGGCTCACGCCTGTCCGGGTCCGCAAGGGGTTCAGAAACCTGCGTGCGAAGGCCGGCTCCCCAGCCGGTGCACCGAAACCTTCCCACCCAGGTCCCGGTCGGCCGCCAGGTTCGAAGAACCGCCGACCGGCCACCCGGCATGACGTCGGCCGGGTCCTTGCCACCGGCGAGGCATACAGCCGCCCCGCCCATCACAAGAAGGGGACCAAACCCCGGCGAGGAAGCCATGCCGACACCGGTGGCAGAGCGTCGTAATCTGCTCGTGGCGTGGGCTGACATGACTTCGACGGGTGGATCTCATGACACATGGCGGCAAGTCCGGCAATGACGCCGGAGCATCATCGGACCAGTACACGCAAGATATCCGTGCTGACCGTCAGGCCATACGGCAAGCACTGCGCGCAGACGTCGGCGGTGCCCACATTGGACTGCTCGTGACGGTCATTGCCCTGGTCGTCATCGCCAGTTTCTCAGGTCCTCGCTGGACCTTGATCGTCTCCGGGTGCTTCACCGCCTGGTTTGTCCTCGCGCTGGCAGTCATTCGCCTCCGCGGTGGACGTGGCGGGGATGCCCTCCGGCGGGCCTACGTTGCCACTTTCGGCTGGGGCGACTACGTCACGCCCTGACAGGGTTAAACGACAAGCGTACGTCCAGCAGTCCGGGCGTCATTGCAGATCAGAAGGGGTGCAGGTGATGTAACCGGACGTCAAGCTCAGGATAGCCGGCCGGTGTAAGTCCGGGGAGACTCCAGGGTCCCCGGTAGCTGACTCCCGGCGTCACTCGAAATGGTGGCGTCGAAGTGGAGTGACAAGCGCCCTTCGGGGGCGTGCAACCGACCAGTCCGCAACATGAAGTGAAGTCTGCAGCGTCGTCATTTAACCCCCGCCCGCGGGCCGGAAGATTTCAAGTCCAGTGAGACGGTCCTGACGCTATGGGGTTTGTGGTGTGGGTTCCCTGCGTTTGGCCGGGTTGTTGATCCGCCAGCCGCCAGCGGGAACCGTCCCGGCCGAGCCCGGCGTCCGCGTCCGGCCAGAGGCCGGGCGCGGACGACGCGGGCAAGCGCAAGGCGAACGAGGCGGGATCGACCAACGACCTTCGCGGCGACGTGCTGCGCGTACTCGGAGTGCTCAAGGTCGCCATCGCCGACCAGATCCAGCGGCTGGCCTCGCCGCACCTGACCTACCGGCACACGCTCAAGGACACGGCGGCCAAGCGGAAGGAAGCGCGCACCGCCTCCCACCGTGGCGCGGCGAACGATCTGCGGCGTCACGGTCTGTCCGTCGACGGCGGCCGTACTTGAGCGGTGAGGAGGTCCGGCTGCTCACCAAGGACGGGCTGGCCGCCGCCGCGATCGACCTGGACTGCGAGCCGGAGGAGATGGGCGGCATGCCCAAGAGCGCGGGCCGCTCGGGCGCCTCCCACCCCATGGCGGTGAACGAGACGGTCATCGCGCTGATCCGCCCGAAGCCCGACCTGGTCGCGGGGGAGCCGGCCGAAGCGGTTGCCGCCGCGAAGGCCGCAGCCGGCCAGCAACACGCCAGACCCGCTAATCAGCTTCTGCCCGTCCGTCATGGTACAGACGTCGGCTATTCTGCGATCCGCTTCGGACATCCGGAGCCGAGATACCGCAGGCTCCTATATGCGGACGCTGCCTCCGTACTGCAGTCCTGTTGTGTCGCAGCGCGGGCTGTTCTCTGCAAGCGGATCGGGTTCGTGCGGCCAGGGGCCGCAGTATGAATGGGGTGGGAATTGTCCAGACATCGGCTGTCCAAA
The DNA here is from genome assembly GCF_036002945.1 of Streptomyces sp. NBC_01224. Lineage (NCBI taxonomy): Bacteria > Bacillati > Actinomycetota > Actinomycetes > Kitasatosporales > Streptomycetaceae > Streptomyces > Streptomyces sp. NBC_01224. Next base: position 9,540,167 of record NZ_CP108529.1, read on the forward strand.
AAGGGCCGCTACATCGCTTGGGCGACGACGGGCGTCGTCGTTGCCGCAGGTGCCGGAATCGCGGCACAGGCCTCCATGGCGGCCACGGCCTGGCCTGCGCAGAAGACCTTCACCGGTCGAGCGTTCGATACGTGCACAGCGCCCTCGCTCGCAGCGATGAAAGCGTGGAACACGAAGTTCTACGGCGCTGCCGCCGTCTACATCGGTGGCAAGAACCGCGGCTGCGCCCAGCCCAACCTGACCGCGTCCTGGGTGAAGTCGGTCAACTCCACCGGCTGGAAGCTCATACCGCTCTACGTCGGCGCTCAGCCACCCTGTCAAAAGAGTGCGAACCCTGAAAGATTCACCGCGTCCACGGCTGCCTTTGTTGGTGCGAGCAACGCCAAGGACGCCGTGGCCAAGGCGTCAGTGCTCGGGATGAAAGCCGGCAGCCCGATCTACCTGGACATGGAACCGTACGACGTCACCAACAAGGCGTGTAACGACGCCGTCCTGACCTACGTACGCTCCTTCACCAAGACGCTGCGCAACGCAACCTACCGTGGCGGGTTCTACGGCTTCAGCAGCTCCAGCGCCAAGGCCATCGCCACCGCCACGAACAAGACAGACCTGCCAGGCAACCTCTGGTACGCGCTGTGGGACAAGAAGAACACGACCACCACGGACTGGCCGTGGAACCCCGCCCAGTACACCGACCACAGCCGCGGCCACCAGTACATGGTCAACAGCAAGGAAACCCGAGGCGGTTACACCATCACGGTCGACCGCAACGCCTGGGACGCCCCTGTCGCCATCATCGGCTGAGGGACTCGAACCAAGCGTGGTCCCGGCTGGTCGGGGAGGCCAGCCGGGACAGCACGGGGAAAGGCAGCCGTTTTCTGGGGACTGTAAATCGTTCGGCTCTGTCCCGCTCCCGGTGGTGACGGTCCGTGAGGCCATGGATACGAAGGTGCAGTGGTGGATGGCTGTGGAACCCGCCCTGCCGCTCGTGTGCCGTCTACCAACTGAATTGTGGTGTTGATGCCCCCGGCCATTTCTCGTCGTACGGCAGACGGGCCATACCGGGCCGACTTCACAGGCCGTACGCATACTGCCTGGAGAAGGCGGAGCCTCACCCGTGAGACGCCCTCTCGCCCGCCCGCTCCACCCATTGCCTGAGCCGATCGCCGGTCCGGACCGGATCGCCCGCCTCGATGTACGACGACGCGATCGCCTCGGCGGCATCCTCCACGAGTACACACGCGCCGCATGACCAGGGCGGATGGGGAAATCGGCAAGAGCACCGTCACCCCCGAACGCAGCGGGGCCGAGTGGACGGAAGTGGACCCTGCTCCCCGAGGGGAGCCGAGGAAGTCGCTGGGCCCAGAATCACGAACAGCGACTTTCGTGCTTATCAGGCATATTTCGTTAAAAGGATTCACCGTTTCAAATAGCAGTAAACGCTTCACCGGTACCTAATCTGAGCTGCGATCACGCTGAGTGATTCGCGGCTTGGTGTCGGCGCCATGGGTGTGGTCGCCGTAAGCCGCCCAATGTTCCCTAACTGGAGGTTCCGGTGACCAGGCGCGAGAGACAGCAGACTGGGCCACACCGCGGTCCGGGGCCCAAGAGCCGAAAGCGACGTCTGTGGTCCTGGGCGGCGTGGCAGCGGGTCTGCATGGCGGGACTGGCAGTGCTGGCAGGGCTGGCCTTGCCGGCCGTCGCCCCGCCCCCGGCCTGGGCCGTCACGAACGGCAACGCTTACGTTGCCAACTACACCGCCAGCTCGGTGACGGTGATCGACACCACCACCAACACCCCCATTACCACCATCGGTGTCGGAGCCAACCCTAATTCCATCGCCATCACCCCGGACAACGCACACGTCTACGTCTCCAACCGCACCAGCAACACGGTGTCAGTGATCGACACCACCACCAACAGCGTCAGCACCACTATCACCGGCTTCACCGGAGGCCCGCAGGGAATCGCGATCGCACCGGACGGCCTCCATGCCTACGTGATCACCTTTTCGGGCCTCGTGTACGTGATCGATACGACCACCAACACGATCGCGGGCAGCCCCATCACCCTCGCCAGCGGCGCGGACCCCCGGTTTCCTGGCGATCACGCCGGACAGCAAGTTCGTCTACGTCACCGAGCTGGGGCTCGGCCAGGTGCAGGTGATCGACACCACCAGTAACTCCATCACCACCACTATCACCGGCTTCACCCAGCCGACCGGTATCGCGATCACCCCGGACGGCCTGGACGCCTACGTCGCCGACTTCGGCACCAATACGGTGAGTGTGATCGATACGACCACGAACACCATCGTGGGCAGCCCCATCGCCGTCGGCCTCGCCCCGTACGGGCTGGCGATCACCCCAGATGGCACGCAGGTCTACGCCAGCAACCTCAACGACGGTACGGTGACGGCGATCGATACCAGCACCAACACCCCCACCATCACCATTGGCGCCGGGTCCAGCAACTACAAGCTGGCGGCCACCCCGGACAGCACACGCGTCTACGTCACGGACTTCTCCACCAGCTCGGTGTCGGTGATCGATACCAGCACCAACACCGTCAGCACCACCATCACCGGCATCACCAATCCGTTCGGAGACGCCATCGCGGCGAATGCGTCAGCGTCCCTGTCCATCGCCAAGAGCCACACCGGGCACTTCACGCAGGGACAGCGCGGCACCTACACCATCACCGTCGGCAACACCGGGCCCGGCCCGACCAACGGACGCACCGTCACCGTCCACGACACACTGCCGACAGGACTCACCGCCACCCGCCTCACCGGCACCGGATGGAACTGCACCCGATCCACCCTGACCTGCACCCGCAGCGACGTCCTCCCCGCCGGGAACAGCTACCCGCCCATCACACTCAGGGTGCACGTCTCCTGTACCGCCCCCTCCCAGCGCACCAACACCGTCACAGCCACCGGAGGCGGCGACAGCACCACCCACACCGCCACCGATCCCACCGGCATTAGGCGCAGTGAACGCTGCCACCGGCACGAACACGACCGTTGGTGACGACACCACACCAGCCAGGCAGCCGGCGCCTGACCCAAGAGGACGGCTGACTCTCGATGAGGAATCGAGCGCCGACACTGCAGCACAGCATCGGCCGTGGCACCCCTTGAGCCTTAGCCTTGATCCACCGAGGTGGTTTGAGAGTGGTCTTTTGATCGGCTTGGGGTCGGGTGGTCGGGTGAGGGCAGGTTGTTTCCGCTGGTCTGCCCAGCATTTCCACGGTTCGGTTCCGGTCGGGCCCTTGCGGGCGGGGTGGGCAGGGGCTGTTCGTATCAGCCGGCCGGTCCGTGGGCCGTGGAGAACAGGTGTGTCCAGGCGTGCTGCCAGGGCCAGTTGTGCGGTAGGTGCAGTGTGATGCGGCGGGCGGAGTGGGCGATCCGGGCCGGAACATGGACCAGGTGGGTGCGGATCGTGGCGGTGGTGGCCCTGGCGTGGAAGGCGGAGGCTTGTGCGCCGGTGGCCCGCAGCAGGTTGTAGGTCATCGCCCACAGGGTGAGCCATGCTGCGTTGGCGTGGAAGTGTGCGGAGGGCAGGTGGGCCAGGGCGGAGGCTTTGCTGTCGGCGATGACCTGCTCGATGACCGCGTGGTGGCGGTGTTCGCGTTCGGCCTGGAGGGTTTGTGCAGGCTGGTCGGTGAAGAACGGGTGGTAGCGCCAGACGGGAAACAACTCGCCCTGCTCACCCACAATGGCGGGTTTGGCCAGGTCACGGACCCGGCGCACGATCAGCCGCGCGGTGACCCGCTGCGCTTTCGTGCGGCTGGCGAAGGCGGTGTAGGCGGGTATCTCGGCGACTTCGGCGTCCGAGACGAGCTCACCGGTTGCAGGATCGGGCACCGCGGTCGGGTATGTGATCTGCTGCCAGGCCTGGTCGGGAATGCCGAGGACGGCCCGTTTGATGGAGGGGTTCAACCCGCAGGTAATCGAGAAGTGGGCTCCGGCCCGGCGGCAGGCCGAGATCACCCCGGCGTTGTAGAACTGCGAGTCCGCTCGCAGGATCCGGGTGCCGGTGCAGCCCGCCTCGACGGCGGTGGACAGCGCCTCACTGACGAACTTCGGGGCCCCACGGGAATCGGCTGCCTTGCCGCGGCGCATCCGTACTGTGGCGATCACCGGCCGCGCGTGCGGGGTGCAGATCGTGGCGAGCAGGGGGTGCAGGGTGCGGATGCCCTTGAACCGGCCGTACTCGGCACCCTGCTTGGCCCGGCCGTAGACCCGCTTGTGGGTGGAGTCGATATCAATGAACGCCTTGTCGCCGGCACCGGGCAGCAGCGGGGCGTGCGCGGCCAGTTGACCGAGGAACCTGCGGTGGACAGCGTGGAGTTGGAGTGCGTGACCGTGGGTGAACGAACGGAGGAAGGTGCCCAGCGTGGACGGCGCACGGGCCCCCCGGAACAGGGCCGGCATCGCGCCGTGCCGCAGGATATGGAGGTCGTCGATACTGTCCGCGCCCGCCGCCATGCCGGCCACGATGCTGCTGACCTTGACGTCCGCCGACGCACCCGCGCCGTTCCTCGTCCCGCTCAGCTTCACCTTCTGCGCCACCAGGCCCGACAGCCCGCACCGTTCGGCCAGCCGCATCACCGGAACCAGCCCGGCATGCGCGACCAGATTCGGGTCATCGAACGCAGCGGAGACCGCCGCTGGAGTATGGGAAACTTGCATCTCGGAAGTGCCTTGCCGATCGTGCGTGCTGGAAGCCTCAAGAACTCCCATCATCGCAGGTCACAAGGCACTTCCTTGTTTCTCGAAGAGTCATCCACAGCCATCAGATCGGTGGATCAAGGCTTAGCTGGATGTTTCTCGGCGGTTCACCTGACCCGCTGATCTCGGTTCGTTCCTGAGACGGCAGGACGGCCGGTTCACCACCCGGTGATCAGTTCTTCACCCCAGCACCCTGTACCCCGGATCAGCGTTCTGGCCCGGGGTACAGCCGTGTCATCACCAGGACTGTCGGGAAGCGGCACGGGCCGTATGAGGCCCCTCTGGGCGGCCTCTTGCGCCCAGGAGCGCTGAACCGCGCCGGGTTGCGACGTCTGTTGCGCAAGCCTTCACCGCGTCCCGGAGTTGTCCCAGGGCACCACGTGCGTGCGTATGAGTGTGGTCGGGAGCTGACATCCGCGTTGCGGCCGCTTTCGCCCATGGCCCTGGCCGGAGCGGCCCAGCCCCTGCAGCGCGGCGCCCAGGCCCTGGTCCTCGGCATCAAGCGGGTCTCCCACCGGTGGGCGCGCGACCTGCCGACGGTGACGTAGCGCGCCGACATCCACGACGCCCTGGTCGGACTCGCGACCGAACTCCAGCGCCGCATCGACCACGCCGACCAGCACGGCAACGCCGACGACCTGCCGCGCCTGACGATGGTGTTCGAGGAAGCCGACGCCACCCTGCGGAAACTGGCCCGCTACTGGGACACGATCCGGCAGAAGGACGACCCGAAGACGTCCCCGGCCGTCGATGCCCTCAACGAGATCCTCTTCGCGGGCCGCCAGGCCCGCATCTACGTCCTCTTCGACGGCCACCCCACCAACAGCGCCCTCGACGGCGCGGAAGGACGCGAGCTGTTCTCCACCGTGGTCCTGGCACGGGTTCCCACCAGCACCTGGGACCGGTTCGCCCCGCAGGTCGACCCCGCCCCGAAGGGCAGCACGCACCCGCGTCCACGTCGTGCAGGGTTGGACCGCCCACCCGACGCAGGTGCTGCTCCTGACCGAGGCCGAAGCCGCCGCGTGGGTCGCCGCCACGGCGGCCGGAGAGATCTGACCCCGAGTCCGGACACACCACGGGCGCCGGGGGATCAGCCATGACATCCCGGGGCCCGCCCCCTGGAATCGCACAGGCCGACGATGATCCGGCCCCGTGCGTCACACGAACCGGTCGCGGTGCTGTCTGTGCTCTTGACCCCCGACGTCACGGCGCGGGACGGTCGGTGCGCAACTACGCGCAACCGGCTCGCTCGGGAGGCGAGCACGGCGTTACTTTTCTTCGGCACGGACCCGAACTCGGGCGGAGGGAACTGTCCCGCGGTGTGGGTCGATCCCGACACCCCCGAAGGGCCGGAACTGGTCCTGCAGGGGCCGTCGACGTGGCCACCCGGGCTTCCTGCGGCCAGGACAGCCCGCCCGCGGACGACGAGACGGTCATCCGTATCCCGGCCCGGATGGTGCCGCAGATCAGAAAGGCGTGCGATGCCGCAGAGGCCGCCGGCACCCAGCTTTGAGGACCTGCTCGACTCCGCCCAGCAGCGCCCTGCACCTGGAACTGTGGGACGTCTACGCCGTGAGGGAGGAATGCGAGGTCTACGACGCGTTCCTGAGAGACGGGAGCGTGCCTGCGGACGACTCTGCTTTCTGGAGTGGATGGCTGCCGCTGGTGGAGAGAACCATCGCCCGAGGTGTGAAGGTCCTCCGCGCCCGGGTCGTGTCCGAGCCCGTCACCGACTACATCCGCCTCGAGCACGCCATCACTGACGCCAACCTCCGTGCAGGCGAGGACATCCGCTGGCTCGGCCGCCGCCGCGCCTCCACGCTCGCACTGCCCGGCAACGACTTCTGGCTCATCGACGACCCAGGTCGTGCGCTGGAACGTCTTCTCCGGTGATGGCCAGGCCCTCGAACCCGACCACACCGAAGACCCCAGCGCGATCAAGCTGTGCACCGAGGCCTTCCGGTCGGTGTGGGAGCTGGCCGTCCCGCACGCCGATTACCGCATCTGACCGACGCACACCCAAGGGCCGCCACCTCATGACGACCGCCTCCTGGCTTCGTTCGCTTTCAGCAGCAGCGTTTGTCCGGCGCTTTGGGCAGCATCTGGAGGCCGATGGACGCGCGAATGTTTACGAGAAATGACGTCAGTGCATGGGATGGCATGCCGCCTGGTGCCTGTTCTCGAATCATGCATGACACCTTCGAAACAATTCGTTCGGTGTTGAACGATGACTCGCGTAGGGTGCCCCCGTCATCGAGGCGGAAGGCGGGTTGCGGGCGTGGCACCGAAGAGAGTGACGCGGAATCAGTTGGCGGGTGCGGCGCGGGCCGCGCTGGGCGGTGGGCGACGACTGGAGGCGGTCGAGCGACTCGCGGGCGGCACCACGAAGGGCGTCTACCGGCTGACGATGGACGACGCCATGACGGCGATCGCCTATCTGTGGGAGGACTCCGAGAACTACTGGCCGATCACCGAGCACGATGGCGATCTCGCTGACCCGTTCTCGCCCGGCATCGGGCTCAACTTGTTCGAGGCCGCGCACACGCGGTTGGAGGCGCTGGGCCTTCGGGTCCTCAAGATCCACCTGGTCGACCGTGACCGCACCCATTACCCGGCCGACCTCGCGATCGTCGAGGACGTGCCCGGCGAGGATCTGATGGATCTGCGCAACCGCGACCCGCGCGCCGCAGAGCCGACCATGATGCGCCTCGCTGAGAGCCTGGCGATGATGCGCGGCCACCGGGCACCGTCCTTCGGCAAGGTGGCCCTGATCGAGGGAGGCGGCACGTCACGTTCGGCCTCATGCGAGCAGGCAGCGCTCGCCTTCGCGCTGCGCTGCCTTGCCGAGGCGACCGCGCGCGACCACAGGATCGCCGCGGCCCGCGATCAGTTGGAGGAGCGGCTGCGTCAGCTGACCGCGGCGGTGCGGCCGCGCGCCGAGTACTCCGTCGTCCACGGCGAGCTGGGCCTGGACCACGTCATGGTCGATCGAGACGGTCGCCCCGTCGTGATCGACATCGAGAACCTGCTGTACTTTGACGTCGAGTGGGAGCATGCGTTCCTACGCCTGCGCCATACCAGCAGCCAGTACCAGCAGCTGACGGTGGACGGCCTCGATGAAGATCGCCTTGCGCTCTACAAACTTACCCAGCATCTATCGCTGACAGCCGGCCCGCTGCGCCTGCTCGACGGGGACTTCCCCGACCGGGAGTTCATGCGGGGAGTTGCCGAGCATCACCTGAACGAGGCGCTGGCGCTGGTCCCGGCGAGTTGAAGACGCGACCTGCGTGTTTGTGCCAGGGCTGGTGATCTACGAGATCGTCGGCCACAAGAAGCCAGACGGAACCCTCCGAAATGACGTCAGCGCATGGGGCGGCCCGCCGCCCTCCCGGGCGGCGGGCCGTCGAGAGGGAACCGCAGGAGTCAGCTGGCCGCGGCGGGCTCATCAGCCCGTGCCCGAGTGCTGGCGAGGCGGTAGGAGTCGGTGCCGGGGCCAGATCGGCGACGCAGTGTCCATCCGCGAACGCCCTGCCGAGGCCGAGGCCCGGGCCGTGCCGGGCCACTGGGAGGGCGATCTGATCACCGGCGCGAAGAACAGCCACATCGCGACCCTCGTCGAGCGTCACTCCCGCTATGTGATGCTGGTCCGCGTCGCAGGGAAGGACGCTACCAGCGTCGTGTCCGCGCCGACGCACCAAGTCGGCTCCCTGCCAAAGGGGTTGATGACATCCCTGACTTGGGACCGTGGCATTGAACTCGCCGAGCACAAGCGCTTCAGTCTCGCCACGGACGTCCAGGTCTACTTCGCCGATCCCAAGAGCCCCTGGCAGCGCGGATCAAACGAGAACACGAACGGGCTGCTGTGGCAGTACTTCCCGAAGGGCACTGACCTGTCCGGATACACCCAGGCCGACCTGGACGCCGTCGCCTTGAAACTCAACGCCCGGCCCCGTAAGACCCTCCGGTACGAAACCCCCGCTGATAAACTCGCGTCAGCTGTTGCGCTGACCCCTTGAGCTCACCACCGCCTTCTTCGTGAAGGAGAGCGACCGGTGAGCACGGTATGCCGGTTCATCCACGCGGAGAAGGCGAGCCACACCGTCACGCTGCTGTGCAAGGTGATGAAAACGGCCCGCTCCACGTCCTACGCATGGGTGGCCGGACGGGAAGCCCGCGAAACGCGGCAATGGGAGGATGAGGCCCTGGCCCACGAGATCACGGTGATCCACCTCGCGTCCCGGCGGAACTACGGCGTCCCGCGCGTCACCGCCGAACCGCGCCGGCGAGGCCGTCCGGTCAACCGCAAGCGGGTGGAGCGGGTCATGCGGGAGCACGGCATCGCCGGAAACAGCCGGCGCATCCGGCGCCGTGGTCTGACCAAGGCCGACACCAAGGCCGCCCCGTCACCGGATCTGATCGGCCGGGACTTCACCGCCACCTGCCCCGGAGGACAGCCCGCGTATGTCCCGCGGGTGCGAGACCGGCCGCGGAAGGGGTCGCTGGCCGAGCGGAACGCCAGTCGTACAGTCGTACAGAGGAGCGGAGGAGTCTGACGGGCCGGTAGGCCCATAGATCATCGTGTCCGCCGCCCTGGGCCCTGACGCTATCGTTTTCTGCTGGCCACGGACTGAGCTGTTCGACCGAAGCGCTGGCGCGGCGACACCGAACTGCGGCAACTGGGGGGAATGGGCATGGGGGACAGAGGGATAGCGGAAGTGCGCCGGGAGCATGCGTGGGCCGAGCGGCTGACGGAAGGAGTGACCGTCGCCGTGGCGTTGGGCCTCTCGTTCTACCTGCTGGCCGGCCCGGCAGTGTTCTTCGGTACGACCGCCTGGCATCTGATCACCGACACCGGCACCACCGCGTTCAGCCGGTTCTTGGTGCCGGTGATCTTCCTCGCCCTCGTGGCGCTGCCGCTCGTCCTGGCCCGTGTGGTGTTCCGCTCGGGCCGGCGCAAGGGCAAGAGGCGACTGACGGCGGCGGTCCCGGCGGTGCTGGCGCTGCTCGGCGGGTCCGTCGTGCCCTTCGCAGCTCTGTGTCTCATCTTCGTGTACGCGGACTGACCTCCGGCTACGGCGGGTCCGTCCGACGTGTAAAAAAAGGGCGTGTTGACGCCAGAGAACGAAGCGCTCCACCTCGGTGAAGACAGCCGCCATGCTTTCGGAGAAGTGGTGCGAAGTACCTTGCTTCGCCCGTGACAACTACGGTGCCTCATTCATGAAAGATCGCAGGTCGGCGTAACTCGACGGTGGCAGCTACCGCGCCTCGGCACACCGCTCATCGGCCGCGACAAGAACCCGCTGTTCGACGCCGACCACGACGGTGTCCGCATCGCCGACGCGCTGCTGGGCAGCCCGCGCATCATCGCCGCCAACGCCGAACCCGGCGACGACACCGTGCGGTTCACCACCCTTCGGGCGGGCTCGGGCCACAAGTGTGCTCGCGTATGGCGCTGCCGTGCGCCCGTGCGCCCGTGCGCCCGTGCGCCCGTCGGTACGGGCGAGCACACGGCGCGAGCGAGGGTGCCTGGCGCTCGGCCTCCGAGGTCGGTCGATCGGGGTGGTGACCGCCTGGCGGTCCTCCGGCAGCGCAGCGATCCGCTCCGGCGCCACGTGCTGGACGTGCCGGCCGTCGCGGTGGGTGACTGTGCGACCCGGGCACACCGCAGCCCGGGTATGCGGGGTGCGTACCCGGGCTGCGCGGTGGGGCCTCGCGATGGATGGCCCCGGTGTCAGGCCGTGAGTGTGTTGTGGAGTGCGTCGAGGCCGTCGCGGTAGATGCCGGTGAAGAGGTCGACGACTTCGTCGTCGGTGGCGTTGTGGGGGTTGAAGCGGCCGGACCACTGGACCTCGGCGATGTCGTCGCGGCCGGGGACGGTGTGGACGCGGATGGTGGAGACGTAGCCGTTGACCGGGAACGGGGCCTGGAGGATGGCGTAGCTGTAGTGGCGCTCGGCCTCGTTGAAGTCCACGAGGCGCTCGATGATGACCTCGCCGTCCGGGTTGGTCAGCCGGCGGACGCGGCCGCCTTCGAGCGGGGTGCTCTCGGGGATGTAGGGGAGCCAGTCGGACAGGGCGTCGAAGCCGCCGATGAGGCTCCAGACCTTGTCGGGGGAGGCGGGCACTATGCGGCTGACGGAGGTGGAAGCCATGATCTTTCTCCTGGATCCTGGTGCTGTGGTGGGGGTTTCGGGGCGTGTGGTCAGGCGCCGTTGGGCAGCGGGGCGGCCGGGCTGACCAGGCCGGCGGTGCGCAGCTCGTGCCAGAACGCGGCCGGGACGGTCTCGTTCAGGGCGGCGATGTCCTCGGCGATGCGGCTGGGCCGGGTCGCGCCGGGAACGGCGGCGGCGGCAACCGGGTGGGCGAGGGAGAACTGGAGGGCGGCGGCTTTGATGGAGACGCCGTGCTTCTGGGCCAGGGCCTTCAGGCGGGAAACCTTCTCGACGATCTCCGGCGGGGCCTGCTGGTACTCGAAGTGGGTGCCGCCGGCGAGGACGCCGGAGCTGTAGGGGCCGCCGACGACCATGTCGACGTTCTGTTCCTGGGCCATGGGCAGCAGCCGCTGCAGGGCGTGCTCGTGGTCGAGGAGGGTGTAGCGTCCGGCGAGGAGGAATCCGTCCGGCTGCGGCTCGTCGAGGGCGAGGGTCAGCTCGATCGGCTCGGTGCGGTTGACGCCCAGGCCCCAGGCCTTGATGACGCCCTCGTCACGCAGCCGGGACAGCACCCGGAAGGCGCCGGTACGGGCCTCCTCGAACTTCTGCAGCCACAGGTCGCCGTGGAAGTCCTGGGCGATGTCGTGGACCCAGACGATGTCGAGCCGGTCGGTGCCTAGTCGCTTGAGGCTGTCCTCGATGGAACGCTCGGTGGCCTCGGCGGTCCATACGTGGAGCATCTTGTTGGGATTGCCGTGCTCGAACAGGCCGCCCTTCTCGCCGAGGTCGCGGGCACCCTCCTCCAGCTCGTCGAGGATGACCCGGCCGACCTTGGTCGACAGGACGTAGGCGTCGCGGGGCTTGGTGGACCGGACCTCGCCCAGGCGGGACTCCGAGAGGCCGGCGCCGTAGAACGGAGCGGTGTCGTAGTAGCGGATGCCCTGGTCCCAGGCGGCCTCGACGGTGGCGGCGGCCTCCTCGTCGGGGATCGCGCGGAACATGTTGCCGAGCGGGGCGGTGCCGAAGCCGAGCCGGCCGGGAAGGATTTCCTTGAGGGACATGACGGTGCCTTTTCGATCAGTGGAGCCGGGGTGCGACGGCGTCCCGGCGCGGGGATGAGGCATGAGTGAACGGATGCCTCTGCGGTTGGCGGCTCTGTCGGCGGAGCCGTGGCAGTGGATGCACGGTGGCGTCCTGCCGGAGCCAGGTGCGCGGCGCAGATAGATGCAGAAGCGCTTTACATGTAAGAACAATAATTGCAGACGCTAGGTAATGCAGTGGCTGCCACACCGGGGCCGGTCGATCCGGGCTCGGGCGCCAGGCCCATGAGGCACAGGCCTTCCCTGCCATCACCCTCACCCGACACGAGGGCTTGCAAGCCGAAGGCGTCCGCACGACGACCGCCCGCCCGCGCCGACGATGGCGCACCGCATCCCGGGGGGAACGCCGCGCGCGTCGCCGAGGCTCCCGGCCGGAGCGCATCCCGGAGAAGGAACCACACCGCCCCTCGCCCAGGTGGAAGGCGCCATGGCGGTCGAGCGCGTCGGCCTTGTCGTCCGCAACGGCCCTGCGCCGGGGCGCGCTGCCGATCGTGATGCCGGACGCGCCGAGGAGGGCGAACCGGGCGCAGCGGACCGGCACCGTGGATCACCCCGTGCACGCGTCGGGTGCGAGCCGTCCGGCACGGGTACCGGCACCATGCCGGATGCCCGTTTCAGGGGACGATCGTGGGGACGAGGCCGCCGTCGGCGCCGAGCGCCCTGCCCGTGGTCGCCGAGGCCTGTTCCGATGCCACGTACGTGATCATGCTGGCCACCTCGTGGGGGCGGATCAGGCGTTTGAGCAGGGACGCGGCCGCACGGTTCTCGGCCAGGTAGCGCCGCTCCTGCTCACCGGGGTCGAGGCCGGGGTAGAGCTCGTCGAACATGGCCAGCACGCCGTCGCTCATCGTCGGTCCGGGCAGCACGCAGTTCACCGTGACCCCGGTGCCGGCAACCTCTTGGGCCATGCCGCGGGACACGGCCAGCTGCGCCGTCTTGGTCATCCCGTAGTGGACCATGTCCGTCGGCGTCTGGACGCCGGCCTCGCTGCTGACGAAGATCACGCGGCCCCACCCGCGCCGGGCCATCCGTGGCGTGTAGTGGCGTGCCAGGCGCACGCCGGAGAGCACGTTGACCTCGTAGAGGCGAAGCCAGTCCGCATCGGGGATTTCGAACACGGGCCTGGTCTCGAAGACGCCGGTGTTGTTGACCAGGATGTCGGCCTCGGGCAGCTGCCGGATCAGGTCGGCCGTCCCTTCGGCCGTCCCGACGTCGGCTGTGACGCCGCGTCCGCCGATCCGCTCCGCCGTTTCGGCGACTCGGTCGGCGTTGCGGCCGTTGACCACGACGTCGGCCCCGGCGGAAGCGAGCGCCTGCGCGGCTGCTTCGCCGATTCCCGCCGTCGACCCGGTGACCAGGGCGATACGTCCGCTGAGATCGATCTGCATCGGGCGAGTACCTCTCCAGAAGTGGTGGCGGCCCGTCGGTGGCGGGCCGTGTCCGATTCGTGCCTGCGCCGCCCCGGCGTCCGCGCGGGCCTCTCGGGACGGCGGGCCTCCCGGGACGGCCGGGCTCGGCCCATCGCGTGTGGAAGCTGCCCGCACGTCGGTGCGGCGGTAGATGTGGGCGCCGAAGAAGTCGCGCAGCCCCTGGAGCGGGGCGGCGGGCAGGCGCTCGCTGCGCAGGGGAAGGAGCTGCCGGTGTCGGGGTCGGTGTGGGCGAGGAGCTCGGCGGTGATTCCGATGAGGTAGGAGCCGAGACGAAGGGGAGGCCACGCTCGCGCAGTGCCCGCTCGCGGCGGCGGGTGTCGGCGAAGTGCGCGTTGCCACCGTCGATGACCAGGTTGCCCGGCTCCAGCAGCGGGGGCGAACCCCTCGATGACCCCGTCGGTGGCCTCACCGGCCCTCACCATGATCAGCAGCCTGCGGGGGCGCTCCGGCGCCGTCACGAACTCCTGCGGCGACTCCGTCGGGACGAACGCGCCCTCGTGGCCGAACTCCTCGATCAGGGCCCCGGTCCGTCCCGGGGGATGGTTGTGCACCGTGACCGTGAAGCCGTCGCGGGCGAAGTTCCGCGTCAGGTTGCGGCCCATGACCGCCAGCCCCGTCACGCCGATCTGTGCGTATGCCTCCATGCCTGTGCTTCCTTCCTCGGGGTCCCGGGAAAGCTTGCGGGCATGAGCCACAGCTCGCCGGGCCGGGCAGTCCGGTTCACCGGCGCACTACACGCACGCGAATGAGCGCCTTGGACGGCCGGAACAAAGAATCCCCGCCGGAACACGGGGCCGCGCGGGGAACTAGCCTGTCCAGGTGCTCCCGAGACGGGGCGCCGGTCCGCTGCCTTCCCCGCTGGTCCGGCTGGGAAGGCAGCGGCCCGGCGCGACCGGCGTCGCGAGGTGTTCACGGCCTCGACCGCGGTGACCAGCGAGGCCGGCTCGGGATGGCGGGGTGGCTTCGGCGAGCGCCTCGCGCAGGGCGGCCTCACTGGTCGGGCGGGCCTTGGCCAGCAGCTTCAGGCCGTCCTCGCTCACGTTGGTGTAGATGCCGCGACGGTCGATGGGGCACAGGTAGCGGGAGAGCAGGCCGCGGTTCAAGGGGTTCTTACGCGAGGTCCTGGCGAGGGAAGTGCGGCAGGACGTCCTCGGCGAGTTCGTGCAGCACGTCGTCGACGGGCCGCTCGTTGGGCCGCAGGTTGAAGGAGACATGGGCGACGCCGAGATCGGCCATCTGCCCCAGGTGATCGATCAAGGCCTTGCTCCCGGTGCTGAGTCCCAGCCGGATGGGCTGCGGCGGGGCGTCGGGGTCCTCCCGCAGGCGCAGCACCATGGGCGTGAGGTACGGCTTGCCGCCGCCCGCGGTGAGCCGCTGCCACTCGCGCGTCTTCAGGCGCAGGGCGCCGAGGTTGCGCGGGTAGTTCAGGGAGGCGTCGGTGTGCTCGGCGATCCACTCGGGAGTCTGCTGCGCGCTGCCGGCGACGGCGATCGGAATGCCCGCCCTGTGGACGGGCTTGGGCAGGGCGTCGAGCTGCCAGTCGGCGCCGAGGCCGGCCCGGGGCAGTTCCAGCGGGCCGCCGTGCCAGGCGGCGCGCAGGGTCTCCACGCCTTCGCGGAACGCTCTGCCACGCTGCTGGAAGTCCCGTCCGAACAGCGGGTACTCCACGGGGCGGTCGCCGCTCGCGAGCCCGAGCAGCATGCGGCCGCCCGAGAGCACGTCCACGCTGGCGGCGGCCTTGGCGACCAGCAGGGGCTCGCGCAGGGGCAGCACGATCGCGCCGGTGGCGAGGACGACGTCGTCCGTGACGGCGGCCAGGTGGCCGAGGTGGTGAAGGTCTCGAAGACCGATCCGGCGTCGCCGAACTGCACGGGGTCGTAGAGCGGGACGTCGCGCAGCCACAGGGCGGCGAAACCGAGCCGGTCGGCGAGCCGGGCGAGCCGGGTGTGCCCGGTCAGGTCGGGGACGCCGAAGGGGCGGCCGGCCTCGCGCACGGCGTGCTGCCGTGCCGGGTCCCAGTCGTTGTCGAGGGGGAGTTCGAGTCCGAGGGTGAGCCGCCCGGGGGCGGGGGCCAGACGGGCGAGTGCGGGGTGCGGGGATGCCACGGTGGGTCCTTCCGGGGCGGGGGACGGCGCCCCGTTCCGGGCGGTCTGCCCGGAACGAAGCGGAGGGGTGTACGGGCCGAGCCGTACAGCTCGGGAGCCGTATCGGTGACGGTGTACCGGCTCGGACGTGCGGCTCAGTTGAACTGGTCCGGGTGGGGGCCGGTGCGCAGGTTGCGGTCGGTGGCGGCGATCGCGGCCATGTCCTCGTCGGTGAGCTGGAAGTCGAACACGTCGAGGTTCTGGCGGATGCGGGACGGGGTGACCGACTTGGGGATGACGATGTTGCCGAGCTGAAGGTGCCAGCGAAGGACCACCTGGGCGGGGGACTTGCCGGTGCGCTCGGCGATCGTGGTGATCGCCGGATCGCTCAGGACGGCGCCCTGGGCGAGCGGGCTCCACGCCTCGGTGGCGATGCCGTGCTCAGCATGGAAGGCGCGCAGCTCGGTCTGCTGCAGGCCGGGGTGCAGTTCGACCTGATTGACCGCCGGGACGAGCTCGCTGTTGTCCAGCAGCCGCTGGAGGTGGGCGGGCTGGAAGTTGGAGACGCCCGCCGCCCCGATGCGGCCGTCGGCGGCCAGGCGCTCGATGGCCCGCCAGGAGTCCAGGTAGAGGTCGCGGGCCGGGGTGGGCCAGTGGATCAGGTAGAGGTCGATCCGGTCCAGGCCCAGCTTGGCGAGGCTGGCGTCGAAGGCACGCAGGGTGGAGTCGTAGCCCTGATCGGCGTTCCACAGCTTGGTGGTGACGAACAGGTCCTCGCGCGGCAGTCCGGAGGCGGTGAGGGCCCGGCCGACGCCGGTCTCGTTGCCGTAGATCGCCGCGGTGTCGATGCTGCGGTAGCCAGCCTCCAGGGCGGCGGAGACGGCGGCGGTGGTCTGGTCGTCGGGGACCTGGAAGACGCCGAAGCCGAGCTGGGGGATCACGACACCGTTGTTCAGCTTCACGGTGGGGATGGTGGTCATGGTGTCTGGCTCTTTCAGTCGGTGCGGTCGGTGAGGGTGTAGTGGACGGTCTGGGTGCTGATGAGGCCGTCGCGGAAGACGAAGGTGTCGATGCCGTCGGTGACCTGGTGGGCGGGGGTGGACGCGCTCCACCGGAGGAACAGCACCTCGCCGGCGAACTGCGGGGTGAGCTGCCAGTCGGCGTCCGGAAGATCGGCTAGCAAGCGGCCGATGACCTGCCTGACCCCGTGCCACCCGTGGGACACCCCTGCGGGGGTGATCAGGACGGCGTCCTCGGTGTAGTTCGCGGCGATCAGGTCGAGGTCCTCGGTGCCGAGCCGCTTCCCGTGGTCGGCGAAGACCTCCTGCGGGGTGCGGGTCATCGGGCGAGTTCCTTCAGAGCGGCGGTGGCGAAGGAGTGGTCCTGCTCGGGCGCGCCGCCGCCCACACCCACCGCGCCGATCAGACGGCCGTCGCGGTGGACGGGGACGCCACCGGCGATGAACAGCAGCGGCCGGTCGAGCGCGGTCGGCAGGGAGTGGAACAGCCCGTCGGGTTTCACGAGGTCGACCAGGTCGGCCGTCGGCGCGTCGAGCTGCAGGGCGGTGTAGGCCTTGCGGGTGCTGGTCTCGCCGGAGATCAGGACGGCGCGGTCGTCGCGGCGGAAGGCGAGCAGGTGCCCGCCCGCGTCCAGGACGGTGACGCTGACCGGGACCCCGGCCTCCTCAGCGGCGGCCCGGGCGGCCGCGATCAGAGTCTCGGCGGCGGCGCGGTGGTCAGCGGGGTGACGGCGGTGGTGCTCATGAGGGTGGTTCTCCTGGGGCAAGGGGATGTGGAGGGAGGGGAGGTCAGTGGTGGACGGGGGCGGGGACGGCGGCCGCGGCCCCAGGCGCGGGGGTGCGGCGCTCCAGGGCGGCGGACCAGAAGGCGAGGACCAGCGCGGCGGCGGCGAGGACAGCGCCGACCCAGTTCGGGGCGGTGTAGCCGAGGCCGGCGGCGATGACGAGACCGCCCAGCCAGGCGGCGAGCGCGTTGCCGAGGTTGAAGGCACCGATGTTGACCGCCGAGGCCAGCGTCGGCGCACCGTGGGCCTGGTCGAGGACGCGCTTCTGGAGCGGCGGGACGGTGGCGAAGCCGAGCGCCCCGACGAGCAGGATGGCGATCGCGGCGAGGATCTTGTTGTGCGCGAACACGGTGAACAGTGCGAGCACCACGGCGAGTCCGCCGAGGGTGGTGTACAGCATCGGCATCAGCTTGCGGTCGGCGTAGCGGCCGCCGAGCAGGTTGCCGAGGAACATGCCGACGCCGAACAGCACCAGCAGCCAGGTGACCGCACCGTCCGAGTAGCCCGCCACACGGGTCATCATCGGGGCGATGTACGTGATCGCGGCGAAGACACCGCCGAAGCCGAGCACCGTCATCGCCATCGCGAGCAGCACCTGCGGGTTACGGAACGCAGTCAGCTCCCCGCGCAGGCGCGCGCCCTCGGGCCGGGGCATGGCGGGCACGAGCCTGACGATGCCGAGCAGGCCGACCACGCCGAGCGCGGCGACGACGGCGAACGTGGTGCGCCAGCCCACTGCCTGCCCGATGAACGTGCCCAGCGGCACGCCGACAATGTTCGCAATGGTCAGCCCGGTGAACATGGTGGCGATGGCACCGGCCTTCTTGTCGGGGGCGACCAGGTCGGCGGCGACCACCGAGCCGATCCCGAAGAAGGCGCCGTGGGCCAGCGAGGTCACGATCCGGCCGGCGAGCATCAGCGGGAAGCTCGGTGCGAGCGCGGAGAGCAGGTTGCCGACCACGAACAAGCCCATGAGCAGGATCAGCATCGTCTTGCGGCTGATCCTGTTGCCGAGCACGGTCATCAGCGGGGCGCCGATGACCACGCCGAGCGCGTAGCCGGTGACCAGCAGGCCGGCGGTGGGGATGGACACGCCGTAGTCTCCGGCGATCTCGGGCAGCAGGCCCATGATCACGAACTCGGTGGTCCCGATCCCGAAGGCTCCGATGGCCAGAGCGAGAAGTGCGAGAGGCATGGCGCTACCCTCCGTGCGATTGCTTGTGCGTCTTACGAGCCTCAACAATAATTGCATACGCGTTATAAGTGCAAGGGCGGGTATTCCTCCTGGGTCTTGGATTCCAGTGGCGCTCGGGGCCCGGTGGCGCGCCGGTGTCGCCCGTTGCTCTGTCCGGGCGAGAAGCGGTCCGGGTCGCGTCCTCGCCTAAAGCCGCATCGGCGGGACGGCGTGTGGATGCGGTCCGCGCCGCGGCGGCCGCCCGCTCTTCGCCGACACCGGGCACCCCATAGCCGCCCTGCGGCGGGTGCCGAACGTCCTGCGGGGTACCGCCTTGAAGTGGTGCTCCGCCGTCGACGCTGCCGCTATGAGCATCCGGTCACCCCTGGCAGCCCATGGGCGTGCGCGGCGCCGGGGTTCCCGAACAACGGTGCTCGGCCAGCCGGACCGAAGAACCGGAACGCCGGGAGCGTGCCCGCCCGCGCGAAAGGCGGGGCCGGAACGCGATCGACTCGCCCCGGTCCGACCCCCAAAGAGATGCTTGCAAAAGCCTTATGCAGGCTCTGGCTGATATTTTCAGGAAGGGCTTATCCTGGACTCCAGTCGCATCCAGAAGGAGACCCGGACCATGACCGCCACGGATCCCGCGCTGACCGCCCTTGCCAACGGATGGGCAGCCCTCTCCCTCCTGTACAGCAGGATCGAGGCGCACATCGAGCGCGCCCTGCAGTCCGAGCACGGCCTGAGCGTGCGGGAGTACTCGCTGCTCGACGTGCTCAGCCGCCAGCACGACGGCGAGGGCGGGCACCTGCAGATGAAGCAGGTAGCCGACGCGGTGGTGCTCAGCCAGAGCGCCACCACTCGCCTGGTCTCCCGCCTGGAGGACCGTGGCCTACTCTCCCGCTACCTGTGCCCGACCGACCGCCGCGGCATCTACACCGACGTCAGTGACGCGGGCCTGAAGCTCCTGCAAGAGGCCCGGCCGACCAACGACACCGCCCTCGGAAAGGCGCTTGACGAAGCCGCCAAGAACCCCGAGCTGGCTCCCCTGGTCACGGCAGTCGAGGCGATGAACCCGACGCGTCAGCACCCCGATCCCCTTCCGGCACAGTGAGAGGAAGCGATTACCCTGCCCTTCGCGGGAGGAGGGAGAGATGCGGGCCGTTGATCCGGTGACGCGGACCCTCGACGACATCGACTTCACCGGTGTCTTCATTGGCATGCGCAGCGTGATCCCGCTCATGAAGGGGCGAGGGGGTGGCTCGATCGTCAACATCTCCTCGTCGGCGGGCCTGATGGGCCTGGCGATGACCGCTGGTTACGGAGCCGCCAAGTGGGGAGTGCGCGGGCTGACCAACGTCGGCGCGGTGGAGCTGGGCACGGCGAGGATTCGCGTCAATTCGATGCATCCGGGCATGACGTACACCCCCATGACCGCGCATGTAGTGACCTCCGCCTGCAGCGGCCCGTGCACCTCGGGTGCAACGAGAAGACGGGTCAGCTCGTCGACGTTGTCGCCGAGGCCGTCCGCGAGACGTCGTCGGGGCCGTAAGAACGCCGCGGGTGGTGAGGGCGCTGTGCACCCCACCGCCCGCGGCGCTCATGAGCCGGAGAGAGGACCCCGGTGCCGGCTCGGGAGGGAAGTCGGCACCGGGATCGGACGCTCAGGAGTTCCCGCGGTAGCCGTCGACGGTGATGTTCGTGACGGTCGCCCCCAACGGATCAGCGAAGTAGTCGGGGTCGGCCAGCGCGATCGTGATCGGCGTGATCCGTTGCGATCGGTACCGAAGGCCGTCCACCGCTCCGGAAGCCAACTGCGCTCCAGTGGCCACCACGGACGTCTCGCCGAGGGTGATCCGGTACTTCGTGTCCGCCTTGAACGTGCCGGACACGGTGACCCTGGCCGCGTTCCAACCGCTGTTGCCATCCTGGCCGGCCAGCCACCCGGTCACGGAGGACGCATTGCGGCCGCCGTTGATGGGTGAGAGCCGACTGGTCAGAGAACCGGCGGCGATCGAGAAGTGCCGGTCCGCGCTGACGGCGGTGCCGGCCGGCCGCACGAGCGGCGCACCGTCCGTGTGCACCTTGATGACCGGCAGGTCGGCATCGGTCGGCTGAGCCGGCAGGGTGATCACCAGATCGTTGCCGTCCATCCGGTACGGCAGTTGGTCAGCCGTGCCGTCCACTGTGACGTCGAGGATCGTGCTGGCCATACCGGGCAGCCTGATGTCGCCACCGCCGTTCGGCCAGCTGCTCACGCCGAGGTAGACCGCGTTGCCCTTGATCGTGCTGTCGCCCCAGGACATCCGGCCGTAGAGCGTAGGCCGGGCACCCTCGACGGCGTTGGGGTGGCGTGCATTCCAGGCGCCGATTCCGGCCATCACACCGGCCTGGAAGTCGTCGATGGCGCCGTTGCCCTGCGGTCCGACGTTCAACAGGTAGTTGCCGCCGCCCGATGTCACGGTGAACAGGGACCTGACCTGCTGGGTGGTCTTGGACGTCTTGGAGGCGTCGGAGCGATCGGCGTTCGGCCAGGTGCAGTAACCCCAGCACATCGGAAAGATCGAGTAGGCAGACTGCCACGGTGCCTGCAGCTGCCTGGTCGGCACCGAGTTGTCGCCGCCGACCTCGAAGTCGCCCTTGTTGTTCCAGACCCGGGAGTTGACCATGGTCTGCGGCTGCAGCTGGTGCACCGTCGCCGCCATCTCCGCGCTCTGTGCGGCGGTCGGCTTGCCCATGTCGAACCACAGCTCGTCGAGCTGCCCGTACTTAGTCAGCAACTCGGTCAGCTGCGACTTGATGTACGGCATCATCGAGTCGGGAATCGGGTTCAGGTTCTGATACGGCTCGGGGGTCTGCAACGTCCAGTCGATGATGGAGAAGTACAGACCGAAGCCCATGCCCTGAGCGCGGCAGGCGGTGCTCAGCTCCTTGATGGGATCACGGCCGAACGGTGTCTGAGCGACGACGTTGTAGTCGGTGGTCGCGGTGTCCCACATGGCGAAGCCGTCGTGGTGCTTCGACGTGAGCACCAAGTACTTGGCACCCGCCGCCTTGGCGGTGGCGCACCACTGGGCAGCGTCGAACTTGTCGGCGGTGAACTGGTGCGCGCCGGCCAGGTAGTCGGAGGTCGGGATGTTCATCCACGCCTTGATCTGCTCCGGGTAGCCGATGGTCTGCTGCACCCCGTTGTAGTAGCCACCGTAGGAGGAGAACATGCCCCAGTGCACGAACATGCCGAACTGGAGCTTCTCCCAGTTCGCGATGTTCGTGTCGGTGCTCAGCGGGATCGCTGCGGGGTAGGCATCGATGGGCTTGGGGGCTGGATTGGCCTGGGCCGGGCCGCCGGCGGCCAGAGCACAACCGGCCACGAGGGCGGCTGTCGCGAACGCCGCCTTCAAACTTCTGGTCAAACTGGTGACTTGGGGGTGCATCGTCACTGTCCTCCCGCTGCTTCTGCAGCCGTGTGTGAGTGGGATCTCCTGGCATCCGACTGAAGACTCAAACATCGGTTCTATTGATCTTGAGGCTGCCTAATAAAGCCTGTCAAGGGAGCTTGCAGCGAGAAAGGGCTGAAATCATCGGAGGTATGCCGTCGACGGGTCGCATTGGACGGGGCGAGCCCCAGTGTCCGGGGTCCGAGTAGGAACGAACCAGGAAGCCGGCGTTGCTGTCGGAGGGCGGTTCGTAAGACTTTGAGTGGTTCTGTCGTCGCCTGATGGTGTGGGTGCGGGCGCAATCTGCCGGTCCGCAGCCGGTGCTCTGTTGGGGTGGCGGGGTGAGTGAACGCACGCCGTACCCAAGCGACTTATCGGACGAGCAGTGGGCTCTGATCGAGCCGGTGATCACGGCGTGGAAGGAACGGCACCGCTCGGCGATCAAGGATCGTATGAGGGGCCGGCCGGTCTTGTGGTTGTGCCAGATCGCGGCGGCCATCGCGAGGATGCGTTGGGCGACGCGGACGGCGACACCTTCGAAGGTCCGGCCACCGTGCTGTTCCAGGTCGAGCTGGCCTTTGAGGGTGTCGTTGACCGACTCGATCAGCTGCCGCACCGACTTCAGAAGGCTCTGGCCCCTGCGCTTCTTCTCGCGCTTGAAGGAAGGACGCAGCAACTCCGCGCCCCGGAAGGCCAGATCGGCCTCGAACTCCTTGGAGGCAAAGCCCTTGTCCGCGATCACCAGCAGGCTCGGCCGGTCCGTGGCCGGGTGCGGTTCGCGGTCCAGCATCGCCGACAGCACTTCCCGCTCGTCCAGCTTCGGGTTCGCCAGTGCCCACAGGATGGGCATCTCGGTCGGGCAGCGGCTTCTCCGCTGACCAATCACGTTGACCAGCTCGGGCGAGACAGAGATCGTAAGCGCATGACGGACAGCACGTGGCTCAACCGCCGCAGTCACCAGCTCATTCCCGGCAAGGAGGTGTTTCGGAGCGAGCGCAGGTTCCACCTCTTGGCCTACTCGAATAGCCACGGCCGTCTCCTGATGCGGAGCATCGGCCAGCCCGACACTCCTGGCGAACCCGAGACAACGATTGACCTGCTGTTCAAGCCCGCCATCGTAGTGAAGATCCGTGATGACTATCGCGGCTTGGCGATCAGGTGCGCGACCGCGGCCGAGAGTGCGCAGGTCAAAGCCGACTACACCAGCGTTTCCTCTGGCGAGGATCACGTCTTCGTTCTGGAGAGCCAGGGCGAGTCCGACTACGTGGTCGCCATGGCCGTCGGCTGGACGGAGGGGATACTCGATCTAACGCGCCAAAGCTTCTTCGACGATTTCCACCCCGCCTCGGCGATCTGGCCCTACCAACCTCTCGGCGGGCCCGACGCCGGCCTCAACATTGCCTCGGCTCAGGAACTCATCGACGCACTGTTGGCTGAAGAGAACGCCACGATACGTCGGGAGCGTCACCGCTACGTCTACGTTGTCATGATGCGGGTCATCCGCTCCGACGGGCCCGACGTCAAGGGAGCGGGCGTCTTCCTGACCAGAGCCGAAGCGGAAGAGGCCCAAGCCGTGATCACTGCGAAGTCAGTCGAATGCTGGATTGCGGAGCTCCCGATCGCAGTCTGATCAGGAACCACTCAGCGTACAACCGCGCCACAGGGCCTCCTGCTCGCTCTGGCTTCAACAACCGTGAGCTACCAGGAGGTCCCTCTCCATGCGCGTATGGCCGCCAACTCACCCGATCCAGGACCCTGTTCGATCAAGAGCGACCGCCTGATCGGAAGGACAACGGCTTCTCACCGACCGTGTGGCAACTGACGCTGCGTTCAGCGTCGACACCGTGGACGGGCCGCAGTGGGACACCGTCGCCCAGGCGCTCGGGATCAGCGAACAGGCCGCCCGCTCCCGCCTGACCCACTACGCCCTCCGCCGCTGACCCTGGGGATCGAGCCGTCCCGATCTCCAGCACGCGGCCGCTGATTCATGCGGAGGTGGCGGGGCTGCGGCGTGTGTCCGCGTACACACGGGCCTTCACACCCTGCGCTCCGGGTTCGCGTCGTACGGGTGTGATACCGGAGGTGCCCACCCCTGCTCCAGAGGAACCATCACTGCTTGGGCGGTTGCTTCATCGGGGGCGGTGATGTCCAGGACCACCAGGCCGGGCTCTCTGACGTGCTGCGCGTTGATCCGTTCCATGCCTCATCCTGACGCGGTCGTCTTCTCATCGGTTCGCCAGCGCCGCGCATCCCACCCGTACGAGTACCGGATTCGATCCCGACGTCGGCTGAACCACGGGCCGTGTACAGGCCGCGTGTGTAGTCCGCCCGGGGCCCAGATCGTGGCGCGCCCACGTTCCCCCTTGGCCAGCCTCGTTGCCGGTCACCGTTAGACCGCGGCCAAGGGGTGCTCTTGCACGCTGCTCCTTCGGATCAACGCCCCGGGCTGGGGCAGCGAAGGAGACGAGATGATGACGACCACCCACTCAAGGGCGGGGCAGCGCTCGGGCCGATCGAGCCGGAAGAAGGCCGGCCCGTGGCGGGCAAGCCGAAGTGGTCTCCTGCGGGCCCCACTTCGGAGGGCACTTGGGAACCCCCTTTGGTGCTCCGTACCCGGGGTCGGGGAAAAGCCCCTGGTCAGGCCGGGATTCGGCGCGAATTCGGCACCGTCACAACCCTCTTTTCTCCTACTGATGTCCGTATTGGAGGAGAGCATCGGGTTCTGGGGCCCGGACGCCCTCCCAGGCCGCCGTCGACGCGCCGGACGGGATCGGCACCATCGCCTCGTACTGGACCGAGGTCCCGCTGCCCGCCACCGGCATCTGGAACGGGCCCGACAAGGGCGGCGCCCAGGCCGACATCGTCCTCACCGCCCCGCAGGACGACGTGCCCCTACTGTTCATCGAGGTCGACAACTGCCATGAGACTGCGAAGGAGATCGCCGACAAGCTGGAGAAGTACGCCAGGTTCTTTCGGCGGAAGATGCAGGACACCGACGGCAAGGAACGGCCGATGTGGCGCACCCGCTGGACGTTTCCCGCGGGCCGGCCGCCTGACCCGCGCGGGGCCAGCCTTCTGACCAGCTACGTTGCCTGCCACTCAAACTTCGGTGACACGAACTCGCGGTGGCCCCGGTCTCCCCCTGCTTGTTCGGGCGGGATCAGCGCGTCACGCCGAGGGTGGCGATCAGGTCTTCGTGCAGCTCGAACCAGACCCGGTGGCAGGAGTCACGGTCGGTGCCGGTGATCCAGGCAGGTTCCGCATGTGCCTTGGTCAGGGCTTCGGTGAAACGCTGCTGGTAGCCGGAGAACCGGTCGAGATGGGCCGTCAGGCGGCCCTCGAGCCCGGCCAGCGCAGCGGCGGGGCCTTCGAGCGTCGTAATCGTCTGGGCGAGGGTCACGGTCTGATCGTCGATGCCCATCTCGGCCAGCTGCCAGGCGGTGCAGGCGGCGGCCATGAGGTCGTTGAGCGGCAGGAAGTCCCGGTGGACCTTCTCGACAGCTGCACGGACGCCGGCTTCGTCGAGCTCAGCCGCCAGCAGCCGCTCCCCATGTGCTTTGCCGGACTCGGTCAGCGACCAGCCCCCGTCACCGGCGAAGGAAGAGAAGGTGATCCAGCCCTGGGCCTGGGGGTCCAGCAGGTACTCACGCGCCTCGTCCTCAGTCATGCTCAGGCGAGCGGCTACCCGTGCGGTGTCGGCGTAGCCCATGGTCCGAACGGCGTGCAGCACCAGGAGGTCGATCGGGGAAGTCTGGCTCATCTGCGCTCCGTGGTGTGATCTCGTTGCCGGGCCTGTCCAGCGAGGGCGACGTTGCCGCGGCTGCCGTCCACGACGACGCAAAGTCTGTCGGCCAGCACAGTCGTCGCGTCGTTGGCGGCCGTGACTGCCGGAATCCGGAACTCGCGGGCCACGATCGCAGCGTGGCTGAGAACCCCGCCGACCTCGGTGACGACCGCGGCGGCGCGGGCCAGCAGCGGGGTCCAGGCCGGTGAGGTCGTGCGACATACCAGCACGTCACCGGACCTGAAGCGGGTGAAGTCGTCCAGTCCGCCGATCATCCGTACCAGCCCGGTTGCGGTGCCGGGGCTGGCTGGCGTGCCTGTGACAAGCGCCTTGCCGGCATTGCGGGCTGCATGTCCGTCCGGCACGGCAACCGTGGTGATGGGGCGAGCTTGCAGCACCCATACCGTGCCGTCGGCGATGGCCCACTCGACGTCTTGTGGGCATCCGAACGAGGCCTCGATCCGGCGGCCGGTCTCGCCCAGCGCGCGCACCTGCGCCGCGGTCAGGACCGTTTTTACGATGGTGTCCGGGGTGGTGAGCACGTCGCCGTCGATGGTCCACCTCTGCGGGGTGAGGCTCCCGTTGACGAGCTTGTCGCCAAGTCCGCGAGCCGCCTCGATCACCACCTGGTCGGCGCCGGTGACCGGTTGGCGAGTGAACAACACCCCGGCCACTTCGGCGCGGACCAGCCTCTGCACGATGACCGACACCGCGGGTCCGGGTAACCGACTTGTCCGGGCGGTGTACGCGGCGGCCTGCGGGCTGGTTCCGGACATGGCGGTGCGCCGCACCGCCACGGCCACCTGCGCCGTAGTGGTCGCGCCGAGAGTGGTGTGCAGTTGGCCGGCGAATGACGCCTGGACGGCGTCCTCGCCCACGGCGGAGGAGCGCACCGCGAACGGCCCGGAACCCAGACCCCGCAGCGCGGACTCGAGCTCGTGGACCCAACTGTCGTCGCTCACGTCCTCGATCACGAACCCAGCCGGCACGGCAAAGCCCTCGCGCAGCAGCCGGGCGAGGTTGGCGGCCTTGGCCCCGCACCGTTCATCGGCGTGACTCAGCGGGATCATCACGGCTGAGCACGAGTCTCGGGATCGCTGGTCCGGGTGAGCACTCGATTCAGGCGCTGTTGAGCGGCCTGAGCCGAGGCCAGGCCGAGAGCGCCGGCGATCTGCGGCCACGTCATCCCCACCCCGCGTGCGGCGAACAACAAGGCGGACTCGGCCTGGTCGAGCTCTGCCCGAGCGGAGGCCAACAGTCGCAGCCCCGCGTTCATGACCGTGGGATCAGCCGTCTTCGCATCACGCGCGGTCCAAGTGGTGAACCGCACCAAGTCGGCGTCCGAGGCGGGCTGTCCGGATTGCTGCCATGGTCGTCGTTCGAGACCGGCGGCGCCGGCGTCGTTGACCACAGCGCGGGCACGGTCGAGGTCGGCAGCACGGTCCTGATCACTGAGGGGCACCACACCACCTCAGTGCATCAACACTCTGTTGTCAACATGATGTTGATTCCGAAGGGGCGGAGTACCCGAGCCCGACAATGGGGGAATCGGGCACTCCGGAAGTTTTCGATCTCGGCCCCTGGCTTCGTTCATGTCTTGCGACAGCGTTTGTTGAAGAGTTCTGACGCCGTCGTCCGGCCAAGGACTCCGCGGATCTTCATGAGTTTTGGGTTCTGGCGCAGATCTTGGTTGCGTCGTGAGGCGCTGTTTGGTTCGAGTGGAGGTGGAAGACTTGCACCAACCTTCTGTCGCAGCAGGTGGGTTGAAGCTGAGGGCAGCCTGATCCGGGTGATGCCGGGGAGGGCGAGAGCGGCCCTGACAAAGCCGGGACGTGTCCAGTACTGCCAGATGGGGCGGGTCCGGCAAGCGTGATGGAGAAGAGTACGCGAGGAACCGGCGTTTTACGTCCCTTAGCCTCGATCTTTCGTGATTGGTCGTCAGCTTCGGCTGGCGGCCAATGCGTCGTTGTGGAGCGTGTGCGGGCATACGGGTGGCCCGATCGTCGCATCGGGTGGGCGCCGGATTCCACGGTTCCGGTCGGTGGCTCTTCTGCTCGTCGGGACGGGTTGTTGCTGGTCAGCGTGGGTTCGGGAGGGTGTCGAGCCGTCTGATCGCGTCTGTGATCACGTCGGTCCATGGCCAGTGGTGGGCGAATCGCAGGTGCCGTTGGCGGGCGGTGGTGATGAGTTGGGCAGCGGCGGAGAACAGCCGCAACCGCAGGCGGCGGGGCTCCCAGAGGCGGGGTTTGCCGGTCAGAGCGAGCATCGGCATCCAGGCGAGCAGGTCGAGGGCGAGCTGGACGATCTCCAGCCAGATCCGGTTCTGTGCGGTCTCGTGCAGGGGCAGGTTCCGCAGGCCGGTGGCCCGTGCGTTCCGAATGCGGTCCTCTGCCCTCGCCCGTCGGCGGTGCCTCAGTTCCAGGTCCGTGATCTTCCCGCCCGTCGTGTTGGTGGCGAAGCAGGTGAGCCGCAGGCCGTCGGCGTCGGTGAAGCGCAACTGGGCGCCGGGGTGGGGCCGTTCCTTGCGGACGATCAGCCGCATTCCCTTCGGCCAGCCCTTGAGTGTGTCGCCGTCGAGTTCGGCGGTCCAGGCGCCGTCGCGGATCTCGCCGCCCGGCTCGACCGCTGGGGTCCAGGCGGAGGCCGGGACCTTCAACACGGCCTGATGAATCTGCTCAGTGATGGTCATCCCGACCGAGTACGACAGCCACCGGCCCCGTTTCGTGAGCCAGGCGAGGAACTCATGGGTGCCGCCCGCGGAGTCGGTACGGATCAGTGTGGACCGGCCGCGCCGGTGACGCTTGGGGAGCTGGGCCAAAGCGAGTTGAGTGGCGGTGATGTGGTCGGCGGCGGTGTTGGATCCCGCGTTCCCCGGCCGCAACAGTGCTGCCACCGGCTCCCCGGTGCCACCGCTTCCGTGGTCGACGAAGCCCATCAGGGGGTGATGTCCAAACGACTTCTTCCAGGTCGCGGCCGCGTCCTGCTTGTCGGAGTGGGCCAGGACCAGCACTCCGTCCAGGTCCACAATCACCTGGCCGCCCCTATCCGGCGCCGCATCTTTGGCCAACGTCCAGACGTACTCGCGCACTTCGGCGCGCGCCGAGCGGATCGCGGTCAGGGCCTTGTCCCCGGCCGCGGCGAGGGTGTCGATCAGCCGGGAGACCGTTGGGTCGGAGGCCACCGGCCCGAACACGGCCGGCTCGGCCCGCAGCAGTCCCGCATCGGCCAGGCAGTCCCCGCCCAGCGCGACCGCGAGAGCCACATCCAGCAGGATCTTGCCCGGATCGTGCACCGCCCGAGGCCGCCGCCACGGCGTCAGCGCCGCCGATATCTCGGTATCCAGGCCGGTCTTACGGGCAGTCTCGACCAGCAGTACTCCGCCAGCCTGCGAGACCACCCCGCTCCCGCCGCCCTCGATGCGGACACGCGGATAGGACCCGATACGCTTCTTCACCTGAGGAGTGCTTCTTTCATGCGCCGACCTGGACCCTAGACAAGTCCCATCGTTGCAGGTCAGGAGCACTCTTCGCGTTTCCGATCACGCATCGGACACCCAGCCACGTGAAAGCCCGAGGTTAGGACAACCCGAGGGCACGGCGCTCTGCAGCCCACGGAGCCCGGCGTCAGCAGGTTTTCACCGCCCGCCCCGCGATGCCGTTCGAGTCGCCAGCAAGTTTGTAATAGTGCTTCTGGAGTTCGATTAGCCGTGACTGGCCGGTGGCTCACGCGGCTGCGATCGCCTGGCACGCGGTGAAGGCGGGGGAGCCGCTCACGGTCCTGTCGCTGGAACCCGAGCCGTACGCGGGTATCGGCATTACTCTGCTGAACTCGCTGTTCGAGTACGGTCATGACCGCGTGGACGGTCGCTTCGTCAACCGCGGTGATGTCGAGAACGACAAGACACCCATCCCGGCAGCGTCGTCTGTCACCCGATAGGGGTGGCTCCCAATCTCGTTGCCGATCACGGACCTGTGTCGCGGTCCCACTCCGCCACGAACAGAGCAAGGTGGCTCCCATTCCCGTTACCCAAGTGGCTCCCGTTCACCCTGCCGAAAACAGCGGGCGATCCCGCCATCGTGGCGACTGGCTGACGTCCGCTCAATTTTGGGTGGCGGGCGCCTGTCCTGGATCACGAAGATGGTCTGCATGGGATGTGACATACACGGCTTCATCGAATGCCGCCGCAGCTATCGCGACTACGAGAACGACTCGTACTGGCACGCCGCCATCAACCTGGATCACCTGAACGATGTGCGGGACTACGACGCCTTCGGATGCCTCTTCGGGGTCCGCAACGATTTCGGGATTCTCAACGATGAAGCCTTCGAACCGCTCGCCGCCGGCCGCGGCCTTCCACACGATGTGTCGAAACGCGTCCGTGACCTGTACGAGGACCACGAGGGGCACAGCGCAACCTCGATCAGCTGGGCAGAAGTCGAGAAGGTCGACTGGGATGAGCTGTCCTTGCAGCCGGACCCCTACGTACACGAGTACCGTCGTAACGCCGACGGCGACTGGCAGTTTCACGAACGGCACTTTGGGGCCCCGCAAGCATTCCTCGACCTCTGCGGTTGCCCCGAGGACGTCGCCTACAGGGCCGGCCTCCACTTCCCCGAAGGCACCCAATGGCCCGACGGCGACCGGCTGTTTCGCATAGGCCGCCTCAGGCGCAAAGACGTCGTCCGTCCGGACGGGCAGTGGAAGCCGGTCTGGACGGTCATGCGCACTCTCGCGGGTCTGCACGGGAACGAGGCGGTCAGACTTGTCGTCTGGTTCGACAGCTGAGCAGGGCGATGAGCCACTGCGCGATGCCCCGCGGCCGCCACCCGGGTACTGGAGCGGGGCGGCTGGCGTGTCCCCGGTCCCCTGGGCGGGGACACCACCGTCGCCGGACGGCCCTGTACACCGCGACTGTCGAGAAGGCTGGCGAGCAGCCGTCGGAGGGTTGGAGCCTGTCCGGGCGATCATGGGCGCCTGCCGCACAGCCGCCGGGCTTACCTCTGTGGGTCGGCCCGGTCTGACGACTCAGCTGTGACAGAGTAGTCCGAGGACGACGGCCTCGGCGTCGAGGCCGTCGAGATAGTGGTTGGCTTGTTCCCAGTGACCGTCTGTGTCCGCGTCCAGTGAGCGCCGGACCGGCGTCCGTCAGCGGCCCGGATCCAGTTCCGCAGCGTCTCGGTGTTCACTCCGAGGTCGGTGGCGACCGACTTGATCGTCGCTCCTGGACGGGACCGGTACAACGCGACCGCGTCCGCCTTGAACTCGGCGGGGTAGTGCTTCATCCCCACAGGGACTCCGTTCTTCTGGACCATCAAGATCCAAGTCTCTCCAGTGTTCAAAATCCGGGGTCAGGGCCCGATTGATCCCAAGGGGCATCTATGGTTGCGGGTGACGGACAAGCCTCGCTGATCTCTGCAAAGGTCGGCTCCTGTGGTGGCAGTCGGGTCCGGCGGACGGCCCTCATCCTGGGACGCCGACGAGAGTAGATACTTGCCCTGAATACAGGCACAGATGAGGAGCACGGCCAATGACCAGCGACAATCGCATAGGACCGCCCAGCTTTGGCAGCGAACGCGATACGTTGCGGGCCTTCCTCGACTACCAGCGTGTGACCCTCGCCATGAAGTGTGAAGGGCTTACCGACGAGGAGTTGCGGCAGCAGTCCATGCCCCCGTCGACGCTGTCGCTGCTCGGCCTGGTGCGGCACATGGCAGAGGTGGAGCGCGCGTGGTTCCGTCGGGTGTTCGAGGACAACGACGCGCCCATGGTCTGGTCCGACAAAATCGACTTCCAGGCGGCGTACGACGCGAGCGCGTCGACCAGGGCCGAGGCGTTCGCAGCCTGGGAGACCGAGGTGGAGAACTCGCGCCGCATCGAGCGGGAGGCTGAATCCCTGGACCTGGCCGGGCATCAGCCAAGATGGGGCGAGGAGGTATCGCTGCGAATGGTGATGGTGCATGTGCTTTTGGAGTACGGCCGCCACAACGGGCACGCGGACTTCCTGCGTGAGGGTGTCGACGGGACCGTGGGCGCCTGAGTCCGCTGGAGGCAAAATGCTGATCGCTTCCAGAGAATTGCCTGCGTGTCTGGAAGATGGAAGTCCAACGTCGGTGCGTGAAACCAGAGTTGGACACCCTCGCGACCGCACTCCATGTGAAGACCGACGATGCGCTGAAAGCGTCTCCGCAACTCGCGCCATGGCGGCCAGCCGTGGGGGTCGCCCCAAAGCTCAGCGGCGCAGAGCTGGTCACACTGGCGATGATGCAGGCCATGCTCGGCTTCACCTCCGAGGCCAGGTGGCTCCGCCACGCCCGTTCCTACCTGCGACATCTCTTCCTTTACCTGCCCAAGCAGCCCGGCTACAACAAGCGGCTGTGCAAGGGCGCCGGACTGCTCCGGCGCATCAGCCGGCTGCTGGCCACCGACACGTCTGTGTGGAGCGACGAGGTGTGGATCGTGGACTCCACGCCGGTGGAGTGCGGCCGTTCACGCGAGACCGTCAAACGCTCCGACCTGGCCGGATGGGCCGAGTACGGGTACTGCGCCAGCCGCAGCCGCTTCTTCTGGGGACTGCGGCTGCACCTGGTGTGCACCCTCCAGGGCCTGCCCGTCGCCTTCGCCCTGGCCGGGGCCAAGGCCGACGAGCGCGAGACGCTGCTGGACCTCCTGGCCGCCGAACCCGGCCTCGTCGCCGCACGTCCTGCCCAGACACTGATCGGCGATAAGAACTACTTCGGCCGGGGCTTCGAGCACGAGCTGGCCGAGCAGGACATCCGGCTACTTCGGCCGGCCCACAAGGGCAAGCCGGAGCGGCGCGGAACGCCGTTACTCAAGCCGTTACGGCAGATCACCGAGTCGGTCAACGAGACCCTTAAAGGCCAACTCGATCTCGAACAGCACCTCGGCCGCACGCCCGGCGGTGTCGTCGCCCGTACAGGAGCGCGCTGGTCGAAGAACCGGTTGTCGATGTCGATCCGGATCTCACGCGCGCCTGGGTAGGGGTGGGGGAGGGGGCGTTGTGGCAGCGATGACCTGGCAGGCGTAGCCGTCGGGAGAGGAGTTGACAGAGGGTTGACGCCTGTCAACTGTTAGCTTCGGACCAGCCGTTGAATGCGACAGCCCAGGCCATGACGTCCTGTGCCTTTTTGGCCGAGACCTTCACCGTTGTGCTGTCTCCGTCCCTTCCACAGATCACGACAGACAGCGCACCGGTCTTCTTCTTGAGTGCGAAGGCGAACAGGCCGGTCGCGAACAATCGTGTCACGGTGATTCGCTTGCCTGTGCCGTCGATGGTCTGGACGGTTGCGCCGCTCGCGGGAGTATGCCACTGGCCGACTGTCAGGGTTCCGCTGCTGTCGAGGAATATCGGTGTCCCGCGAGGCGGCTGAGGTGGATTCGGAGACGACATTCAGGCCCCATTCGCTGGTCGGTCAACCAAATGTGCCAGCGTTACGGAAAACATGTGCTGACATTGCCGATCCGTGACCCTAACGTTTCCGCCATTGCCGCGCATCGCTGCTGATGTGGGTCCAGGCCATTGCGCGAAGTGATCACGTCCGGTTTCGTCAGGGCGTCCTGGTGAGCCCGAGGATCGGGCGGCGGAGCCGTGGTGTCGGTGGCGTATCGGGGGCTGTCGGTCCGGTGTCGGTGGGGTCTGGCACCTTTCGAGAGGTCCTGCCGGGTGCCCATCCGGCTGTGGGTTTCCGCTTTCCTCTCCCCACCCGAGTTCAAGGAGCGCACATGACGATCACTGTCCGACCGGGAAGCACCGTGATGTTCACCGGCGATTCGATCACCGACTGCCAACGGCTGGAGAGCGAAGACGGTCTCGGGTTCGGCTACCCGCTGCGCGTTGCGGGCGAGTGGGGCTTCCGGCACCCGGACCGGCCCGTGACGTGGCTGAACACCGGGATTGGCGGCAACAAGGTGATGGACCTCGAAGCCCGCTGGCAGACAGACGTGCTCGACGCGCGCCCGGACGTGGTGTCGATCCTCGTCGGGGTCAATGACATGGGCTGGCACACGCTAGTGTCCTGCGCCGGAGATCCGTCGGCAGAAGCGGGCGAGGGAGTCGAGGATCTCCTCGGCCGTCTTGGTCCAGATGAACGGTGTTGGGTTTTCGTTCCACTCCTTTACCCACGCACGGATGTCGGCTTCCAGGGAACGCACGCTTTTGTGGGAGCCGCGGCGGATCTTCTGGTCGGCGAGGAAGCCGAACCACCTCTCCACCTGGTTGATCCAGGACGAACTGGTAGGGGTGAAGTGCAGGTGGAATCGGGGGTGTTTGGCCAGCCATGCCTTGATGGCGGGCGTCTTGTGGGTGCCGTAGTTATCGCAGATCAGGTGGACCTGGAGGTGCCCGGGAACCTCCTTTTCGATCTTGATGAGGAACTTCTTGAACTCCGCTGCCCGGTGCCGACGGTGCAGCGAGGTGATGACTTCGCCGGTCGCGACGTCGAAGGCCGCGAAGAGGGTGGTCAGACCGTTGCGGACGTAGTCGTGGGTGCGACGCTCGGGCATGCCCGGCATCATCGGCAGCACCGGCTGAGACCGGTCCAGCGCCTGGATCTGCGACTTCTCGTCCACCGACAGCACCACCGCCCCTTCGGGCGGATTGAAGTACAGCCCGACCACGTCGTAGACCTTCTCCACGAACAAGGGGTCCGCCGACAGTTTGAAGGTGTCCGTCAGATGAGGCTTGAGATGGAACTTGCGCCAGATTCGGCCCACGGTCGACTTCGACAGCCCGCTGCGGTCGGCCATCGACTTGCGCGACCAGTGCGTGGCGTTCTTCGGCATCTCCTCCAACGTGCTGACCACGACGGCCTCCACCTGGTCGACGCTGATGGTGGGCGGTCGACCCGGCCGGGGCTCGTCCATCAACCCGTCCAGCCGGGCGGCCAGGAACCGCCGACGCCACTTGCGGACCGTATCCGCCGCTACCCGAAGATCCCGCGCCACCACAACAATCGGCGGAACGTCAGGGCCTGCACACGCCAGCACGATCCGCGCCCGTAACGCCACCGCCTGCGCAGACGTCGCCCGCCGGGCCCAACGCTCCAGCACCGCACGCTCGTCAACGGACAACAACAACGGTTCCAGCTTCGGACCACGACGCGGTGCGGGCACACCCGCAGAAACACTCATACAGGAACTAACGATGGATCTCCGGTGCAGGACACTAGACCCGAAGGGGTACGTGATCGCCGTGGAGGAGTTCGAAGCGGGTTATGACCGCCTGCTCGCGCCCCTCGCCGAGGCGGGCACGGAGCTGATCCTCCTCGAGCCGTTCCTCCTGCCGATCCACGGCGTCGTCGAGGCCGGTGCCGGAGTCGCACTCATCGGAGAGGAAGAGCGAAAGGAATGGCGCACCGATCTGGACCCGAAGATCCAGGCCGTGCGCAAGCTCGCCCGCAAGTACGGCGCGCATCTGCTCGACGCCGACGACATGTTCGCCGAGCTCGCCGCGAAGACCGGGCCGGAGTACTGGGCCGCGGACGGCGTACACCCCACGCCGGCCGGTCACGCCGCACTCGCGGCGGCCTGGCTGCGCCTGGTCGCGTGACCGGGCCTCGCGATCACCCGCGACAACGGCAATCGCGGACGAGGGGAAACGACAGCCCGGAACATTACCCAGCGTTACTCGCCACCTGGCCGTAGACATCTCAGGAGCCTAGAGGTCAAGCCGCATCGCGTAGAGAGGGCGGTTTGTGTCACTGAACCTTGACCACCCAGGTCGAAGCGCTCGTCGTCACCTGTGGTTCGCAGGTTGCGTACGCAGGTCAGATCACTGAGCCTCCGCCAACTTGAAGTCGCTGGTCAAAGGGCTGGTGTGACCGGCTCTCGGGGTACTCGCGCTGGTCGTGGGCGGCTGTCTGGGGAGTAGATCGTCCGTCAGTGGTCGGCTTGCCGGCTTCTGCTCGCTGTGTCCGGGTGGCCTTCCACGATCCGGTGCATGCTGAATCTCGAGCTGGTTCAGCAGTTCGGCGATCCGGCCTGCTTGAGAGCCAGTCGGCATGGCGGCCCGGAGCCGCCCCTACCGTGGCTGTCCAGCGCAATCGTGGAAGCGACAGCGGACGGACCACAGCCGACAGGATATGCCGATTTCGCTGACGGAGCGTTGATCAGCGTCGATGAGGACGGCACTGCCACTTTGGGCAGCTCGCCCATGAGCATGTGCGGAGATGCCACGGTGGAAGCGACCGAAGGCTCCGATGGCAAAGGTCAGAGCTTTAGGATCGAGTTTCCGAAGCATTCATCGTGCGTCACTGTCGAAGTGCCGAACAGTCTCGACGTTGTGGTCGACGGAGATTCCATGACTGCCACACCCACTGGGTCGACCAACGCCCACTTCAGTTTTCGACGAGCTGGATAGCACAACTGACTGCGCACAGCGCCTCCCACACCTCGAACACCAGTGCACCCGCGGCCAGGTGCGACCGGAGGTGGCCGACGTAAGCGTCGGCCTTGACCTGCACGCCGGATGCGAGGACGCCCTGAGTGTGTCCGACGCCGAGGCGAAAGCGGCTGCCGCAGGGCTGGCGCAGCCGACGGCGGTGGGGCGGTAACGACCGGGCCGCCAACTTGCGCCGGTCCGGTCGAGTTGCGTGTCCCGCAGCTCGTCATTTATGCACCATCTGCATAAGACTCTGCGATCGCACATTGTGCGTGCCGTGGACTGCTCTCTGGCGGACGGCCCCGGTCAGCGTGCTCTCGCTGGGAGCGACGGCGAGGCTCTGCGGGAATGCCTGCCGGGGCGGACGGGGTCGATGCCGAAGACGGTTACGTTGACGCCTCTGGCGTGCAGGAGCCGGCCACGAGGGCGGGGCGGCCGTGGAGGAAAGCCGTGTGCGGGAGAACTGCATGCACGGTTTGAAGCGGCGGGGACTGGAAACGGAGCGTCAGCAACCGCGCCAGTCCCCGACCCTACTGAAGCGCCGTCTCGCCGACCACGTGTGGTGCGTGATCGCCGACGAGCGCAGGTCTAAACACCAGCCATTTCACGTGACTTGACAAGACACAGAGGCACCTCGTTGTGCGGGAGGTGCTGACTAGCTCCGTACTTCGCGGGTGGCTGAATCGGTTGGTTCGGGTATGTGGGGGTGTCCGTTGGAGCCGTGGCCGCTGCCGAGGCCGAGATCCTTCGCAACGGCCCGAAGATCACCGAGCGCCTGCTTCGCGAAACCGCCCGCTCACTCGGCTACCTATGACCGGTGGCAGGCCCGCACTCGCCATCGGGATGCAGTGGGCGTAGCAGCGTACGGACGAATAGTGGGGCCGGGCAGAGTGATCCTGTCCGGCCCCAATGTCGTCGGTCAGCCGAAGTCGAGCGTCTCCTGTGCGGGGGCGGCCGGGGTCGGGCGGGGCAGTGGTGCGCCGTCCTGCTGTGCGGCCTTCCAGCACTCGGTCAGCTTGTCCTTCCAGCCCTTCGGCGGGGGCCACGGAACGCCCCAGGCGGCAAGCTGGTCACGCTTCCAGCCGCCAGCGGGCGTGCGGGCGGCTTCGATCTCTTCGAGCGATGGCGTTCACCGGCTCACCCGCCGATCGGCCCGGCCGGTGTGCAGGAACTGCGCCCGCCCGTTCCCGTCGTCACCGACGAACGCGTGCACCATGTGCATGCCGTGCTGCGGCTCGGCCGGGATCAGCTTGTCGCCGTCGTACGCGACCAGTTCGATCCTTTCCGACGGACCGCCGTCGAGCTCGACAAACACCCCCTTCGGGTTCCGCTGGACCCACAGCCGGCCGTCGGCGTCCTCGCTGACCACGGTGTCACTGACGGACGACGAGTACTCGCCCACGAACCTCGCCGTCTCGACGCGTGGGGCGTTGGCGTCCGGCACCGGGAGCGCCGGCATTTCCACTCCGGCCAGCTCGCGCAGCACTCGGCCGACGAGTTCGACGTACAGCGGGAGCGGGTTGCCGCCGTTGGTCAGCAGTGCCACCGCGATGTCGCGGTCGGGAACCACCCGCAGGAAGGCGGACTGGCCGAGCGTGCCGCCGTCGTGGCCGACCACCGCGCCGCCCGGCCAGTCGAAGAGCGACCAGCCGAGTCCCCAGGCGTCGCACATCAGACCGAGATCCAGCAGGTCCACCTCGCGGTGCCGCATGGCGAGCGCGCTCTCCGGCGTGAGCACCGCCGTCCCATCGGGCCCCCTGCCCCCGTCGAGATGCATCCGCGCGAACGTCAGCAGGTCCCGCGCTCGCATCGCCAGCATCGATCCTGCGGGCGCGTTCGACCGGGGCAGTGCCCAGGCCTGCGCGGGCTGCGGCTCGGCGTCCTGCTCCGGCGAGAGGTGCCCCGACGCGGCACGGAACCTGACGGCCTCGTACGGGCTGGGGGCGGCATGGGTCAGCCCCAGTGGCGTGAACAGGTGGTCGCGCAGGCAGTCGTCGTAGGACTTGCCGCGCAGCACCTCGACGATGCGTCCGAGCACACAGAAGGCGGCGTTGTTGTACGAGAACATCTCGCCCGGCGCGAACAACTGGGGCACGCCGGCGAGGAGGGTGACGAGCTTGTGCACCGCGTCGTCGCCGCGTCCGGTGTCGAGGAAGATGTCGCCCTCAAAACCGGAGGTGTGGCACATCAGCTGACGGACGGTGATCTTCGCGGATGCTGTCTCGTCACCGACGGCGAATCCGGGCAGGTACCCCCGGACCGGGGCGTCGATGTCGAGCGCGCCCTCGTCGACGAGCTGCATCGCCAGCGTGGTCGTCCAGACCTTGGTGATCGAACCGATCTGGAAGACGGAGTCCGCAGTGGCCTCGACGCCGGTGTCCTTGTTCAGTACCCCGGCCGCGCGGTCGATCACCTCGCCGTGTGCGTATACGGCGATCGATGCGGCCGGCACCTTGTACTCGGACAGCAACTCGGGAAGGCGACTTTCCAACCAGCTACAGAGTTCATTGAGTTCGTGCATGTGCACCTCTTGTCTCTGCGAGGGAGAACGGGTGATTCCGGGAGGGTACGACCTACGCGCTCGTGGCCGATTCGTGAGAAACGACGAGAACTGGCGATACCTTCATCGCGGCCGACGAAACACCCGGCCGCCGGTATGGGTTACCGCCGAAGCCAGTCCACCGCCCGGGCGGCGGCGAACCCGATGAAGGCGTCACGCTCGGGAACTCTCGATCGGGCGTCGATGGCTCTGGTGAAGACACCGACTGCGTACCGGCCGCCGTCCGGGTACTCCACCACGCCGATCTCGTTGCGCAGCGAGGGCAGCGTTCCGGTCTTGCCGCTGATCCTGACGTCGTCGTCCGCGAAGCCGGAGCGCAGTCGGTGCGGCCACAGCTGCAGTTCCAGCCAGCGCCGGACGTCGACGCATGCCGCCGCGGGGGCTGCTTCGTCTCGCCAGATCAGGCCCAGCAACCGGGTGCTTTCCGCGGCGGTGGTCCGGCAGGTCTCTTCGGGTGTCAACGCACGTAGCCTGGCGAGTTGTTCGGCCGGCAGCGCGGCCAGGATCCGTTCGTCGTCCTGGTAGTCGATCCCGAGGTCTTCGCCGATCGTGCGCAACAGCTCCCCGCAGTCGTGGGGGAC
Source organism: Streptomyces sp. NBC_01224 (assembly GCF_036002945.1). Lineage (NCBI taxonomy): Bacteria > Bacillati > Actinomycetota > Actinomycetes > Kitasatosporales > Streptomycetaceae > Streptomyces > Streptomyces sp. NBC_01224. The sequence continues at coordinate 9,579,402 of NZ_CP108529.1, forward strand.
GGCCGTGTGCGGGAGGCCGAGCCGCCGCAGCGTCTTGGCGACCGCGGCCTTTCCCACCTTCCCGAGGATCAGGTCCGTGGCGACGTTGTCGCTGATGCCGATCATCAGGACGGCCAGGTCGTACCAGGACATCGTGACGTCGTGGCGGAACGTCGCAAGGCCGTACGGGCTGGCGGTCGGATGTCCCGGTGCCACCGCGATCCGCTCGGCGAGGTCGAATTCACCGTCGGCCGCCTGCCGGGCAAGTTCCACTGCCACGGGAACCTTGAACACGGAGGCGGTGACCACCGGCTCCTCGGCGTCGATGCCCATCTGTCGCGGGCCGTCCAGATCGGCCGCGTGCAGCCAGACGCGGACGCCGACTTCCGCCGCTCGGGCGGTGATTGTCGCGATCAGTTCCGATTCGGTGACCATGGGGTGATCCCTTCTGTCTGTCCGGTGCGGACTTTCTGTCCGGACCGGATCTGTTTGCTGGTGCGCCAACCGACTACTTGGTTCCGGTCGACGGGAAGTTGAACTGTTCGGCGCGCTGCGGGACCCAGAACGCGATCACTCCGGTGAGCAGCGTGGTGCCGATCAGGAAGCCGAACGCCGCGGTGTAGGAGAACGCGTCGGCCAGCCAGCCCATCGCCAGCGGCGCGATGACGCCGGCGACCTGGCCGCCGAAGTTCGTCATCCCGGCACCGAGTCCGGCCACCGCCGTGGGAAGCACCCGCAGCGGAAGGCCGAAGACGCACATCGTCGCCATCCCGAACACTCCGACGGCCAACGTCTCGTAGACCGTGAATGTCGCCGCGCTGCCCGCCGACACCATCAGGGCGAGCAGGACCGCGGTCACCGTCGCGATGGACACCAGGTACCACCTGGCCTTGTCATGGAAGTACCGGTCGAACAGCCAGCCGCCGAAGATGGTCGTCGCGAAGCCCACCAGACTCGGGATCGCCGACAGCACGCCGGTCGCGTTCAGCGACAGGTGTCTGGCCTCGAGCAGATAGCTGGGCACCCAGGTGACCAGGCCGTAGCTGAGCATGTTCATCGCGCAGAACAGCACCGCGAACTTCCACACGGCCGGGGACTTCAGCACTTGCGCACGCGAGACTTCGGGCGTCGTCACCGTCGTTTGCGGGAGCCGGCTGAGCCGGTCCGGCAACGCCTTGGGCAGGAGCGCCCACAGCCCGATGCCGATGGCCGCGCCACAACCCGCCATCCAGAGGAAGGTGTGCCTCCAGCCGATGGCTGTCAGCAGTGGGGCGACGAGCAGGGGTGCAAGGCCGGCGATCCCACTGGCGGACAACATCACGCTGGTGGCGGTTCCCCGTCTCCGCGGTGTCGTCCGTTCCGCGATGGCTTTGAACGACGCCGCCGGGAAGGCGCCCTGACAAGCACCGAACAGGCCACGGAACAGCAGGAGCAGACCGAAGGTGCCGGCCATTCCGGTCAAAGCGGTGAACAGCGACCACAGCACGAGCGTGATCAGCATCGGTTTGCGGGAGCCATACCGATCGGCCAGGTAGCCAGCCGGTATCTGGCAGATCATGTAGACCAGCGCGAAGACGGTGACCAGCGAGCCCTGCGCGGTCTTGCCGAGATGGAACTCCTCTCCGATCGACGGCAGAGCCATGCTGATGGAGAACCGGTCGATGTAGTCGATCGACCAGGCGCACAGCATGACCACCATCGTGATCGTTGCTGTCCGGTTGACCCGCTCAGGTGTCCAGGTGTCCTCGGTGACCACCGCGGTCATGGTTGCCTCCGTACCGCTGCGTCGGGGGTGATGGCCCATCCTGGACATCAGGTGACGCAGCGGATTCGTGGAGTTCCACAAACCTTCAGGTGGTGTTCGGGCGGTGCGGACGAATGTTGACTCGTTGCGGCGTCCGGCTTCTGCTCATGGTGCCGGGCGTGTGGAGCCGGAGTTGCAGCATCGCCGCGAACCGCTCGCCAGGGTCGTCGAGGTTGATCTCACCGACCTCTGCGACCCGTCGCAGTCGGTACCGGAAGGTGTTGGGATGCACGTACGCCGCGGCGGACGCGGCGGCCACGTCGCCGAAGGTGTCCAGCCAGCACGACAGCGTGTGGACGAGTTGCGACTGGTGCCGGACGTCGTAGTCGAGCAGGCGGGCGACGGGCCCGGTCGCCACGCCCCCGCGCGCGGCGGCCAGATCGGCGAGGTCCAGCATGAGAGCGTCGACGTGGACGTCCTCCGCCGTGGCCACCCGCCGGGCGCCCTCGTTGGCGAGCAGCACCCGCAGCGCTCGGTCCGCGCCGTCGCGCGAGCGGCTGAGTCCGGAGCCGTCGAGTGCGGGCGGGCCGATGCCGATCGCCGCGTCCACGCGCTGCCCGGTGCGCTCCAGGAAGGTCGACGCGACGCGGATCGACCGCTCCTGGCAGTCCGCCTGGCCTCCCGGCATCGGCACGATGCCGTAGGCCACGTCGCCCACCAGCGCCACGGCCGAGCGCGCCTGGACCGCACTCAGGTGCATGGCCAGCGCGTCCGCGACCCGCTGGCGATCCGCGACCCGGCGCAGACCGTCCTCCGTCGACGGATCGGCGTCCGAACCACCGAACAGACCCAGCGCCAGCACGATCGCGGGCTGCCCCACCAGCCCGAGCCGCGCAATCGCCTCCGGTGCGCCCGCGCCGCCTTCGAGGGCGGTGCTCACCAGGTCGGCGCGCAGGCGGCGTTCGACATCGGCGCCCGCACGCAGACGCAACATGTGGAGCGCGACGAGCTTGCCGGCGTCGATCAGCGCCTGCGTCCGCTCTTTGGACAAGGGCCCGGGCACCGCCGCCCAGATCGAACCGAGGATCTCGTCGCCGGCCCGCACCGCCAGCGCCACCCGGGGAACGGTCATCGTCTCGTCGTGGAGCGGGTCGACGTACACGGGCGCATGGCCGCGATGGAGACGCTCGAAGACGCCGTTGCGAGCCAGGCCAAGCGTGAACCGTTCCGGTACCTGGCGGCCCAGGATCGTCTCCACTCGGGACTGGTCGGCCTCGTCCTGGCGGCCGGAGAAGGCGAGCACCCGTGAGCTGCGGTCCTCGATGGTGACCGGCGCGTCCAACAGCGCGGCCACGGCGTTGGCCAGCGCGAACAGGTCGCCCGACGGCATGCCGCCCAGCGTCTGCGGTGAGATGTCGCCGATGTCCCCCTCGACGAGCAGGGTGCGGAGCATGGCGGCGACCTGCGCCCACGAGGCGCCTCGGGTGAGTCCGAGCAGTGCGACGCCGGACTTGTCGGCGGCCCGCCGGATTTCCACGGTCGCGGTGAAGGGTGACCGGACGACGAGCGCCGCAGCGCCCTTGCGGCCGAGTTCGTACAGGAGGCGGACCACGTCGTCCGGTTCGTGGAAGCCCACCCCCAGGACGACGGCCTGGGCGGGGAACTGCGCCTCGTCGAGCGGGTCGTGGATGACTACGCCGCTCAGCTGCCGGCGCGTGCCCGCGCCGCCGGCTATCGACTCCAGCAACACGTCCCCTAGGTCTTCGAGAACGCGCGCCAGGCTTGTGTGTGGCTTGCCAGACGTCGGTGTCAGCACCGCCCAAAGGTAACTCCGGCCGCACCGGAACCTGTTGGTCCGATCCGACCGGATTTCACGGCGAGTTCGTCGCGTGCTACGAACCGAGCCACACCTTCGAGGTCGTGACCTCCGCCAGCAGGTCGGGAATCGGGGTGACGCCGAGGCCCGGCCCCTGGGGCACGGGCAGGTGTCCGTCCTTCAGGACGAACGGTTCCGTGATGTCGTTCCGGTAGAACCGGTCCGACGCCGAGGTGTCGCCGGGCAGGGTGAACCCGGGCAGCGAGGCGAGCGCGACGTTGGCCGCCCGCCCAAGCCCGGTCTCGATCATGCCACCGCACCACACGGGGATCCCGCGGGCGGCGCAGACGTCGTGCACCCGCCGTGCCTCGAGGTAACCACCGACCCGGCCGGGCTTGATGTTCACGATGCGACAGGCACCCAGCGTGATCGCGTCGGCAGCGGAACGGGCGGACACGATCGACTCGTCGAGGCAGATCGGCGTGCGGATGCGACGGGCCAGCTCGGCGTGGCCCAGGAGGTCCTCCTCGTCCAGGGGCTGCTCGATGAGGAGGAGCTCGAAGGGATCCAGTCGGGAGAGCTGGGACACGTCGGACAGCGTGTACGCCGTGTTGGCGTCGACCTGCAGCAGCACATCGTCGCCGAAGCGCTCCCTCACCGCTCGCACCGGCTCGACGTCCCAACCGGGTTCGATCTTCAGCTTGATCCGCACGTAGCCGGCGTCGAGATAGCCGCCTACGACGTCCAGGAGTTGTGGGACGGAGTCCATGATGCCGACCGAAACCCCGCAGGGCACGGAGTCCCGGGTGGACCCGAGCGCGGTGGCGAAGGACAGGTCGTGTGCTCGGAGTTCAGCGTCGAGCACGGCCATCTCGAGTGCGGCCTTCGCCATCCGGTGACCCTTGAACCTGGCCAGGCGGGGCGCGACTCGGCTCGCGGTGACCTCGCCCTCCATCAGGGCCGGGACCAGGAAGTTCCGCAGCACGTGCTCGGCCCCGTCGACGTACTCCGAGGAGTAGAGCGGCTCTCCCATCGTGACGCACTCGCCCCAACCCTCGCCGTTCGGTGTCACGACTCGTATGAGCAGCAGTTCCCGTACGTTCTGCGTACCGAACGACGTCCGGAACGGTGCCACCAAAGGCATCTGGACACGCAGAAGTTCCACACCATTGGGCTTCATGACGACTTCTCCCTTGAGACCACGTACCAGCCGGCACGATCGAATCCGATGACCCTGGCTTCCTCCGCCATCAGGCCTCCCAACACCTCCCGCAGCGCGACGCGCCACGCCTGGCCCTGATCCGGGTCCGTGCGCCGGAGTGTCTCGATGTCGGGCGGCACGGCGACCAGCACGACCGGCCCGTCGGCCACTGCGGTCAGCGGTCCCCCGTCAGGTGCGACCGACAAGGCAGAGGCCGCACCGCGCTCTCGCAGCGCGGTTACTTCGACTCGGGCAGCCTCACCGAGCGAAGCGGCGGACGCCGCCGGGCCGGAAAGCTCCCAACGGACCATCAGCCGGTCGGTGTCACCGGCGCCGTTGATGCCGTCGCGCATCGGCCCGTAGAAGTCGGGCAGGTAGCGCGCCGGGCCGGCGCCGAGTTTGGCCAGGTTGAAATACGCGTTCCGCCGCACCAGGGGATCGAACGTCCAGGTGACCAGCGAGACGTCCTGGCGCAACGCCCAGGCGCGCTGGTGCAGTTTGAGGGCGAATCCGATCCCCCTCCCGAGCCCTCGCGGCGCCACGCCGGCGATGTGGCTGTGCAGGCTCGCCGTGGCCGGGCTGCCGAAGAAGCCGAGGCAGGCTCCCAGCAGCTCCTCCCCTTCGTACGCGCCCGCGACATAGTTCCCCGCCGCGGCCATCGCCCGCAACAGCTCTGTCGTCACCGGTTGGGCGCCCGTGCCCGGCTGCCAGATCGATGCGAAGAGCCGGCAGACATCGGTCAGGTCGGACACCTCGGTCAGGTCCCGGATTTCCACACGTGAGGCGGCGGCAGCAGCGGTCGCGGCGGCCAGCGCGGCTCCGCTCACGGCCGGGGAAACCAGACCTGACTCATATGTCGCAAGATCTCTCACGGGACTTTCCTTTCCGGGCTTACCGGGCGGGTCACCGTGGTGCCGCACCAGGGTTGTCCGCCGCGTTCGTCGTAGCGCACAGAGTTCACTTCGCCAGCACAGCGTCGATCAGGGCGGTGAGCAGGGCGGTGCGCCGTGGCAGTTCGGCTACGACGACGTGTTCGTCGTCCGCGTGCGCACCGCCGCCCACGCCGCCGAGGCCGTCGAGGGTGGGGATCCCGAGGCCGGCGGTGAAGTTCCCGTCCGAGGCGCCACCGACAGCGGCGGCGGTAAGAGCTCCGAGGCCGAGTTCGGCAGCGATCGTTGCAGCGAGGTCGAACAGCCTCGACGACGCGTCCGCCTGCAGCGGCGGGCGGTTGATGCCACCCGAGATGCGGATCCGCGAGCCCTCGAGTACGGGGCGGAGGTCCCGCACGGCCCGGTCGACCCGCCGCTGCTCCGCCTCGTCCCACACACGTACGTCGACCGCCACGCTGGCGCCTGCGGGAACCGTGTTGGTCGTGGTGCCGGCGGAGAGGACCGTCGGCACGACGGTCGTGCCCCGCTCGGCGTCGGCCAGTGCCGCGACTGCGAGGATCTGGTGCGCCGCCTCCACCCCGGCGTTCACCCCCTTCTCCGGTTCGAGCCCGGCGTGCGCGGCCCGGCCGTCCACTTCGATCCGGTACAGGGAGGCGCCTTTGCGGCGGCACTTCAACGCTCCGTCGCCTGCCGAAGCCTCCAACACGAACACCGCGTCGCAGCCGCGAGCCTCTTCCTCGATCAGCCGTCGCGACGACGGCGAGCCGATCTCCTCGTCACCGGTGACCAGGATCGAAAGACCCGACCGGTTCCCGGCGGCAGCGGCGGCGTGCAGCGCCATCACGACACCCGCCTTCATGTCGAAGCAGCCCGGCCCGCGCAGCACTCCGTCCCGGACGGCATACGGGTGTGTCTCCACCGATCCGGTGGGCCACACCGTGTCGTGGTGTCCGAGCAGCAGCACACGCGGCGCCTCGCCGAACCGCCACCTCAGGTGCGTGCACCCGTCGATCACCACGCGATCCGGTTCCGTGTCCAGCAGCCTGCGCCCCAGTGCCGCCACGACGTCTGCGCTGCGGGCGACGGCTTCGTGATCGGACGACGGCGACTCGCACCGCACCAGGGTCTCGATGTCCGCGACGAGGGCCTCCACCGCCACCTCGGCGCGCGTCGCCGTCATCGTGGCTCACCTCGCAGCGGCTGTCCGGGAAGCGCGTCGACCTGCAACTCCCCCGCACTGACCACCGGGACACCACCGACAAACAAGTGCCGCACGCCCACAGACGGCCGCGTGGGGCCGAAGTAGGTCGCGCAATCGGTGATCGCCACGGGGTCGAGTACGACGATGTCGGCGTCCGCGCCGACCCCGAGGTGTCCTTTCGCCCGAGCGCCCGGCGCCACCTCGTCGAGGACCCGCGCCGGCAGGTGGGCACACCGCCGGAACGCCTCCGGCCAGTCCCAGGCACCGCTCTCCCGCACCATCACGCGCAGCGTCCTGGTGAACGTTCCCGCGGTGCGCGGGTGCGTCGTTCCCCCGGGCGGCAGTGGCCACTCGGTGCTGTCGTTGCTGCCGTCGGGCCAGAAGACGGGCATCGCGTCACTGGCGACAATCGCGTCCGGGAAGGCCAGCGACTGGTGCAACATCGCGAGCTCGCGCGGGTTGCCCTCGTCGAGGAACTCCAGAATGCAGGGCGCCCCGGGGTCGCTGTTCCGCAACTGCCGCAGGCGCCCCTCGTCGGCGATGCGCTCCCCCGATTCGAGCATCACGACACTCGACGGGGACAGGCCCTTCATCCGCAGGCGTTCGGCGTCGAGGAAGGCCGCTCCGATCGCCGTGCTGCCGGCCCCGTACGGGTAGGCCTCAACCGTCACCCGAGATCCCGACCGCCGTGAACCGTCCAACGCGCCGAGTACCCGGTCGATGTGGTGGCCCGAAGTGCTGTTGACGTGGCAGTGGTGCATCGCTGCACCGGTCTCGGCCGCGGCGATGACGATCTCCTCGGAGCCGTCTGCGGGAGTTCCGGGATCCACCTCGACCAGCTCGCGGACGTGGGTGTACGTCGGCACGCCGGCCTTCGCGGCAAGCCGGGCGACAGCAAGGAACTCGGCAGGCTCACTGTGGGGCGCGTACCCGAGGAGGACTCCGATGCCGAGCGCTCCGGCGCTCAGCTCACCCTCGATCAGGGCCAGCCACTCGGCGAGTTCACGATCGGTGGAGGAGCGCTGCCATGCGCGGTTTCCCAGCACCGCGAGGCCGCTCCCGATCTGTGCGTCGGGCTGGATGCCGGCGAGCACCTGGGCCCGGGCACCACCCCACGAGGCGGAGAAGCCGTAGTGCAGCGGGCGTCCGTCCGCGGCGGCCTCGGCGTACGCACGCCCGATGGGCATGAGGCCCGCTTCCAGGTCGAGGGCCGTCGTCACGCCGTCCATGGCCTGCAGCCGCTGCCCCGCGATGGAGTGCACATGGCTGTGCAGGTCGACGAACCCCGGACCGACGACCAAACCCGTGACGTCGACGACCGCGCATCCCGGTGGCGCGTCGAGCCCTGCGGCGACGGCGCTGACCACGCCGTCGGACACGAGGACGTCGGCGATGCCGTCGAACCCTGTTCCCGGATCAATGACACGGCCACCACGCAAAAGTGTCTGCATGCTTTCGTCTCCTCGTCGAGGACGCACTGGAGCACCTGCTGGCCTCCAGTGCGACCCTAGGAGGGATATCAGGCACCGCTGTTGGTCCAGGCCGACGAATCCGTGACGGCCTATTCATGCACCCCGACGAACCCGGCACGAAGTACTGCTTCTTCTCCGGGCTGGACATGCCCGGGACGACCGAGCAGCGCAAGATACCGGGACGATGCGCCCGGCATCTTGCCCTGTCGGAACGGCTACTGGCGTCCGGCCGCCGCTTCGGTGGGATGGCTGCGGAGCAGCGCACGCGTGGCAGACCGGTGGCAACGATGCGAGGAGGAACTGCTGGCGTTCTACGACTTCCCGGCCGAACACTGGATCCACCTGCGGACCACGAACCCGATCGAGTCGACGTTCTCCACGGTCAAGCTCCGCACCAAGGTCACCCGCGGAGCTGGCGTCCCCGCCGCTCTTCACCCGCCAGCTCGGTGAACGGTCACGATGCAACAAGAAACGCGACCGGACAACGCGCTGCGGGAGCCGGGCATGGAGTGGGCGTGACACCGCCGCCGTCCGGCCGTTGAGCTGGACCGCGCGAGGCCCCGGGACACGATGTCCCGGGGCCTCGCGCGTGCTGCAACGCGGTGCTGCAACACCGGCCCTGGGCATCCCCGTCCGGCGTGAAACCGCAGGTCAGGGGCGCAACGCCTCGGTGTTGCGCTGCGCTGATGCAGCGCTGGGACGGGGTTCCACCGGCCGCGTCCCATCCGCTCATGAAGGCGGCGAGGGTGCGGCGCTGTTCTTCCTCGCGGGCAACCTGCTGGTCGAGGACGTCGCGGTCGACGTAGGGGTCGACGGCGGCGAGGACCAGGCGCTGGGGTCCGGCGGGTTCCATATTGGTAGGTCCGGCTATTGGAACTTGCGGAGTTCCTGATCTCCTCAGTGCGATGTCGGGTGCCTCCGTGGTCCCGACCGCGAGTAAGAGCTTCCAGGTTGAGCAGTAGATCCCCAGTGGCAAAAAGAGAGTCGACGGAGCCCTCCGACGGTGCCAGCCGCGAGCATGGCACCCACGAACCCGGGGGCCCGTCACCCACCCTTGACCACTGAGCCGAGCGAGTGACCACCACCGGCGGCCTCGTCAACGAATCCGTACATCACGTCCGTGGACGCACCCGCGCCCTGGACCGTTCAGGGTCAGACGCGGTCGTGCGTTCCCGGAGAGCCCGGGGGTGTTGCGTGCGGGGTTGCTACTTCTGCCCGGCCGAAGCCCGGCAGGTCAGGTCCTTGACGGGGAGCCTGCCCGTGGTCAGGTAGACCGTGGCGGCCTTGTCTGCGCAGGAATTGCCGTCGGGCGCGTAGAGGACGCCGTGTCCCTCGCCGCCGGCGACGGTGAGCATCCGGGAGCCTCGCAGGGTCCGGTGCATGGCCTGGCCGGCGAAGAGGGGCGTCTGGGAGTCCCACTCGTTCTGTGTGATCAGCGCACCGACCTTGTTGTCAATCTTGGTCTGCGGCTCACTGCCCTGCTTCCAGAAGGCGCATGGTGTGATGGTGGCCGCGAAGTCGCCGTACAGCGGATACCGGGCCTTGTCGCGGATCGCCTCGCGGCGGTACCGCTCGGGCTCGTGCGACCAGGTGCGGGTGTCGGCGCACATGACGGACCAGGCGATGGAGGCGTAGTTGTCGTCGGGCTGCTCGGCCTGACCGGGTGTGCCGGACGGAGCCGGGTTCTTGCCCTCGGCCGCCTTCTTCAGCCCGGCGATCCGTTCGGCGGGCTTCTGGACGTGGAAGAACGTGCGGTTGTCGGCTCGGATGCCGTCACCGGGAGGAGGGTCTGCCCCTCGAAAGGAATGGGCTCGCGGTCCGCCCGCGCGATCAGATTCCAGAAGGTCTCGCGGACCTTGGCCGGGGTGTCGCCCAGTCCGTACGTCGTGTGCCGCCGGACGGTCCATTCGGTCCATCGCGTGAAAGCCTGCTCGGCCGCCTTCGCCATGTCCTGGAACATCCCCCAGTAGATCCGCGTGGGGTCGGTCGCACTGTCCAGGACGATCCGGTCGGCGCGCTGGGGAACAGCTGCATGTAGACGGCGCCGAGGTAGGTGCCGTAGGAGATCCCCAGGTAGGAGATCCTCTTCTCGCCCAGCGCGGCGCGGATGACGTCCATGTCACGGGCGCTGTTGCGGGTGGTGAGGTGCGGCAGCTTGTCACCGGCCTTGGTCCGGCACTTCCCGGCGACCGTACGTACCCGGTGCGCGTCCTTCGCGAAGGTCTCGGCCTTGTACGGCTGGTCGGACTGTTCCTCGGCGGCAGCCCGCAGCTGACGGGAGAGCTCTGCCCGGCGCCCCTCGGGTCGAAGCCGACGAGGTCGTACCGCCGCTTCACTTCCGCGGGGAACTTCATGAGCGGGTCGACAGGAAGATGCAGTCCCGCTGCGCCGGGGCCGCCCGGGTTGAGCAGCAGAACGCCGCGACGGACGTTCCTTCGTGCTGCCCGCCTTCAGCCGGGATATCGCGAGGCCGATCGTCTTGCCGCCGGGGTCGCTGTAGTCCAGCGGCACCTTGAGCGTCGCGCACTGAAAGGTGTCGGGGCCCTTCGCGTCGCAGCGTTTCCACTGGGGCTTCTGCCGTGTACTGCCGCAGGGGGTCCTTGGCGGTGGAGGCGTCGGATGCCTTGAACGCGGCGAAGGTCAGCGCCGAAAGGGCGGCCGCCGCGAGGCCGGCGGCGAGTAGGGGGGCTCTGCGGGTGTTTCTCTTTCCACGGTGGTGCTCGTCCTTGTCGAGGAGGGTGGCGCCGAGGCGCTGCCGCAGGCGGCGCTGACGGGCCGGGAGGAGGAGGTGCTGCGCTTGATGGCCACCGGCCTGTCCAACCCGGAGACCGCGGAGTCGCTCACGGTGAGTCTGGAGACGGTGAAGACCCACGTCGGGAACGTGCTGACCAAGCTCGGCGCGCAGAACCGGACCCACGCGGTGGTGATCGCGTACGAAACCGGCCTGGTCGTGCCCGGGGTCGCGGGCTGACGCGACATCAGGTGGCCTGACCCGGCCTGCCTGTGCCGCTGAACCAGCGTCCGTCCGGGGCAGTCCATGCTCTGGACGCCTCCCCACCCCGGGGCAGGCCCGGCTATGGGAACTTGGGGAGTTACCCGCCCTCGCGGCGGGAGAAATCGGCCGCGTAGGAGTTTCGGGAGGCCCTGCCGATGGCCCGGCCCTCCTCGACACCACCCTGTGCAGGCAGTGAGCGCACCGGTCGGCCCGGCTATGCGGTGTTTCCGTCGCCGCGCGGGTTGCCGGTTGCCGCGCGGGCGGTGACCAGCCCCGATTCGTAGGCTGCGATGACCGCCTGGGCGCGGTCACGGACGTCGAGCTTGCCGAAGATGCTGGTGATGTAGTTCTTGACCGTGGAGACGCTGATGTGCAGGTCGTGGGCGATCTCGGCGTTGTCGAGACCGGTGGCCATCAGGCGCCACACCTCGACCTCCCGGGGTGTGAGTTCGCCCAGGTCGGTGGGGAGTGGCTGCGACGCGCTGTGAGGGGCCCGTACGTAGGTGGAGATCAGCCGGGTGAGCAGACGCGGCGCGACGACGGCCTCGCCTGCGTGGACGGTGCGGATCGCCGCGCTCAGGTCCTCCGGCGAGCTGTCCTTGGGCAGGAACCCGCAGGCTCCGGCGCGCAGGGCACCCACGACGTACTCGTCCATGTCGAAGGTGCTGAGGGCCAGGACCCGGCAGCCGGGCACGGTGGCGGCGAGTTCCCCGGTCGCGCCGACACCGTCGAGGACGGGCATCCGGATGTCCATCACCACGACGTCGGGGCGCAGCCGGCGGGCGAGGGCGACAGCCTGTGCGCCGTCCTCGGCCTCTCCCACGACCTCGAAGGACGGGTCGGGGGAGAGGATCAGCGACAGGCCGCGCCGGACCAGCGGCTGGTCGTCCGCGATCAGCACTCTGATCCTCGGTGTGTTCGGCCGGGTCCCGGTCATCGGTGTGCCCCCTCGTGCTGGACGGCTGCTTCGGCCGCCTCGTCCGTGGTCAGCGGCAGGTCGGCCACCACCGCGAACCCACCGTCGGCCTGCGGGCCGACGGCGAGGGTGCCGCCGTGCAGGGCGACGCGCTCGCGCATGCCGATCAGGCCGTAACCGCCCGAGCCCACCGACGACGCCCCCTCCTGCGGCGGTGTGCTCCCACCGTCGTCCCGCACTTCGACGGTGACCCGATCCTGGCGATACGTCAGCCGTACGGACGCGCGGGCGGGCCCCGCGTACTTGCGGGCGTTGGTGAGGGCTTCCTGGGTGATCCTGAACACCGTGAGGCCGACGGTCGGCGGCAGCGGGCGCTGCGGCCCGTGGACGCTGAACTCGGTCGGCAGTCCGGCAAGGCGGGATTCGGCCACCAGACGGTCGAGGTCGTCGACGCCCGGCTGGGGCTGCGACGGCGCGGACTCCGGTTCGTCACCGGCCCGCAGCACATCGAGGAGCTGGCGCATCTCGCGCAGGGCGAGTCGCCCGGAGGATTCCAGGGTGACCAGGGCGTCCCGGACCACCTCCGGTCGGGCGAGGTTGGCCCGGGCTCCGCCGGCCATCAGCTGCATGGTGGTGATGTGGTGGGCCACGATGTCGTGCAGCTCCCGTGCGATGCGGCGGCGTTCGTCGGCCACCGCACGGTCGGCGAGAAGTCTGCGGTTCGCCGCCACCTCCCGCTGCCAGCGGTTGACCGCCATGGCGGTGCCGACGACGATCAGGGCGGAGAGGGGCGTGACAGCGGCGTCCTGCCAGGGCGGAATCCGGCCGTGGCTCTGGCTCAGCAACGTCAGCGACACCGTCGCGACGGCCGCGACCGCTGTCACCCGGCCGGTGCAGGCCCTGGCGACTGTGTACAGGGCGACCAGCAGGACGGCACCGAAGTGTCTGGGCAGCGGCGCGGTCAGGGTGGCTGTCGTATCGAGTGCCAGTACGGCAGCGAGCGCCACCACCGGGTGGCTGCGCCGGACGAGCAGCGGCAGGGCTGCCAGCGCGACGAGGAGGAACCCGGCCACGCTCACGGCGTATCGGCCGTCGGGGTCGTCGAAGAACACGTAGCTGAGCAGGTTCATCGCGCAGGCCCCGCCGGTCACGAGTGCGTCGTTGCGGGACCACGGCGGCCCGGCGCTGTCGATGCGCAGCGGCTCCCGGGCATCGCCGGGCCCGATGTGTCGGCGCCTGCGCATGTCTGTTCTCCCTGTGTCCGGCCTTACGGCCTCCGGTACAGAGTTGCACAGCAGCTGCAGCGGCAGCACCGTCGGCGGCAGCTCGCGGCCCGCGACCAGGATGGGGACCAGGACCTGGGTCCTGGTCCCCGGCCGGGGCAGGACCCAGGGCCCCGGCCCGGATCATCCGCTGCCAGGACGCTTCCCGGCCCCTCGGGGTGATGGTCTGGATACCGGCCGGGAGCCCCCGGCAGACGTCCGCATGCAAGTCCGTCCGCCGGAGGACATCGTGATCCGCGCCCTGACCGGATACTCCACCAGACACCCGTGGAAAGTCATCGCCCTCTGGGCGGTGCTGGGTGTCGTGCTGAGCGCCCTGGCCCCGACACTGATCGGCCGCGTCACCCAGAACCAGACCGGGGATTTCCTGCCCAAGAGCTACGACTCGGCCGCGGCCCTGGAGAAGAGCTGCCCCATCCGATTCCGCTGCGTGGGCTGCGACCACTTCCGCACCGACGTCTCCTACCTGCCCGACCTCCAGGCGTACCTGGCTGACCTACTGCGTAGCCGGGAGCGGCTGATGTCGGCGTTCGCCGCCGACGACTGGGCGCGCAGCGAGGCGATGCCCTCCCAGGAGGAGATCCGCCGTGTGCGCCGGCTGATCGAGCGGGTCGAGGCCGATCTCGACGACCTCACGGTCGAGGAACAGGCCCAGATCGGCGAGGCCGCGTCGCCGTCGTACGCCGCAGCCGGAGCGTGATGCTAGGCATGCCCCGCATCGGCCAGCCCCTGCCCGACATCCACACCACGAGGTCCGCATGAGCACAGCCATGACCGACGGCCGCCGCGCCGACGGCGCACGCCGCCGCCAGCGGGTAAAGAGCGCCATCCAGCACGCCACCCGCACCGGCACGGCGATCAGCGTGAGCGGCATCGCCCGGCAAGCCGGGGTGGACCGCACTTTCCTCTACCGCCACCGCGACCTGCTCGCCCTCATCCACGCCGCCGAACTGCAGCCATCTGCGTCGGACCTCGCGGCCGGACCGCCGGTCAGCCTGGCCTCGCTTCAGGTCGACCTCGCCAACGCGCACGCCCGCAACACCCGGCTGGTCACACAGATCCGGCGTCTGGAGCGCCGGCTTTCGGAACTCACGGGCGAGCAGGTGTGGTGAGAGCCGGGGCTCGGCGCCCCCGCCGACCACGATGAACTCCAGCGCCAGGTAACCCGTCTGGAGCAGACGAACACCGAGCTGTCGGCGACGCTGGAGGAGAAAGAGGCTGGAGTTGGAGGCCGCGCGCGCGGCCAACCGTGAGTTGACCAGGGCGCTGAACCAGCGAGGCTCTGCCAACCAGTAGGTCAGGCTTTCAGCGGCCAGCAGTACCCGCGTGCGCGTGTGCGGATCGGCCGCACGTCGTCGGGGCGGCTTCGTTCACGTCCAGCAGCAGCGTTTGTCGATGAGTTTCGACAGCAGTTGGCGATCAACGCACTCGCAGATGTTCACGGGAAATGGCTCTGGCACACATTCCGTGAGCGACCTTGAGCCCGGCGTCACCGGAACCCGGTGACGCGTGGTCCCCGCAGGTCACGTGACGCGCGCGTCCTGCTGGCTAGATCTTTCACGAAATGTGTGCCAGAACCAACTCGGGCTCTGGCTCAACTTCTGTGATGCGGCCACTCTGAGTGACAGCCAGGCTCCTCCGAGCCGTACGCAAAGTCGCCCGAAAATGGTCCGTGGGCAGGACAGTTGGGCAGGACAGTTCGGGGCCATGGAAGAAGTCGTGCTCCGGCTGAAGGAGCTGTTGTTCCCGGCGATCGCGGACGTCGCGGTGCTGTCGGTACGTGTGAGCATCGAGACAGTGCGCGTGGATGCGCAATGCATCGCGGACGGCGCTGTGTGCCCGGTCTGCGGAGTCTGGTCGAACCGGGTGCATGGTTCCTACCTGCGGTTTCCCGCTGATGTGCCGAGCGGTGGTCGAAGCGTTGCTCTCCAGCTGAGGGTCCGTCGGTTCATGTGCGGGAACTCGGGGTGTGCGCGCCGTTCCTTCGTCGAGCAGATACCCGGCCTGACACGCCGGCACGGTCAGCGGACCGAGCGGTTGCGCTCCACCCTGGCCGCGGTCGGGCTGGCCCTCGCGGGTCGGGCCGGAGCCCGCATCGCCCGCGTTCTCGGGGTACCCGTCAGCCGCAGCACGGTGCTCCGGCTGGTCGACGCACTCCCCGATCCCGAGGTCCCCGCGCCGCGAGTGGTCGGCGTCGACGAGTTCGCCACCCGCAAGGGCCGCCACTACGGCACCGTCCTCGTCGACATCGAGAGCCGCCGCCCCATCGACCTGCTGCCGGACCGGGAAGGGTCCAGCCTGGCGGCCTGGCTCGCCGACCGGCCAGGCATTGAGGTCGTCTGCCGCGACCGGGCGCCGTTCTTCGCCGAAGGCGCCGCCGCCGGTGCCCCGCAGGCCGTTCAGGTCGCGGACCGGTGGCACCTCTGGCACAACCTGAGCGAGGCCGCCGAGCGGGCAGTCGTCCAGCACCGCCAGTGCCTTCGAGCCCTTGTTCCTGCGACCTCCGTATCCGGGCCTGAGTCGGCGCCGCAAGAAGAACCGTCCGGTTCACCGTGGCCGACCGGGCACCGGTTCGCAGACCGGACTCGGGCCCGGCACGCCGCCGTCCACGCACTCCTGCAGGCAGGACACAGCCTGCGTTCGGTTCAGCGGCAGCTCGGCATGGCCTGGCACACGGTCAAACGGTTCGTCGACGCCTCGACGCCGGAGGGCCTGTTCACTGGCCAGTGGCAGAACCGGCTCTCGGTCCTCGACGACTACAAGCCCTGCCTGGACGACCGCTGGAACGAGGGCTTCAGCAACGCGTGGAAGCTGTGGGAGGAGATCGTGCCGCTCGGCTACAAGGGCAACTACCAGCGCGTCCGTGCCTATCTGCACAAGAAGCGCACCTCACCACGACCTGTGACCGCCCGGCCGCCATCGCCCCGCACGGTCTCCGGATGGATCCTCAGACGCCCGGAAACCCTCACCGAGCCCGAACAGCTCCAGCTCAAGACCGTCCGCAACCAGTGCCCCGAGCTCGACGCCCTTACCCGTCACGTCCGGTCCTTCGCGACCATGCTCACTGACCGCCAGGGCGAGCGTCTCCCGGAGTGGCTCGATGCCGTTCGACAGGACGACCTGCCCAGCCTCCACACTCTCGCCGCCGGCATCGACCGCGACCTCGACGCCGTCATCGCCGGATTGAGCCTGCCCTGGAGCTCGGGCGCGGTCGAAGGGCATGTCAACCGGATCAAGATGCTCAAGCGTCAGATGTTCGGGCGGGCAGGCTTCCAACTTCTCCGCAAACGCGTCCTACTGGCGTGACGGAGGGTGGCCGCGTCACAGACGTTGAGCCAGAGCCTTTGAAGTGAACAAAGCCAATGGGGGTCAGGTGTTGGCGCATTCGTCGATGACGGCGCAGGCGAGGCGGATGCCGCCCAGGTAGGTGGAGATGCCGTCATCGCCGTGCATGTGGGGCGCGCCCTGGAACCACTGCGGCCACAGGCCGCCTTCCTGGAGGAAGTGGCTGGCCCGGTCGCCCTGCAGGACGGAGTCGGTGTACGCGAGGGCGCTCATGGCTGTGGGCTGGTCGTAGGCGAGGTCGGGCAGACGCAGGTAGCGATCCAGGTAAGCGGCGAGCAGGTCGGCGTCCCGTGCGGTGCCGAAACTCGCCAGCGCCACGCAGTAGGCCCCGCCCGCGCAGCAGACCTCGCTCTCCAGCAACAGTGCTCCCAGACGCTCGCGGAAGTGGTCACGGCGCGAGACGGCGGCGAGCCATGCCGCGGTCCGCCGCTCGCGCCAGCTGCCTTCGAAGAGGATGGTGAGCTCGGCGTCGGAGACAGCATTCGCATCAGCGGCCAGGGCATGAACGAACGGCTCGTACTCCTCGCGCGACATACGAAGTACCGCTCCGCCGAGCTTCAGGTAGCGGCGCGCGGGGGCGCAATAGCGGCGGAACAGAGCCTGTATCTCAGGGTCGTGGCGGATCACCACCTCATCCTCTCGCAACAAGCACGCAGATGAGGGCGTGGGGCGGAATACGCCTGCGGTGATCCCGGGACGGGCGGGACGCCACCTGGGACCCGGGGCGGGGGAGCGGGGTCCGGCAGCCCTCGCCTTCCTCTCTCACCTCCGGCGGACCCCAGAACGCCAGGCCTCCCCGGCTCATCATGATGACCGCCCGGGTCCGCGTCGTCGAGGAGGCTCACTGGGACGGCCTGCCCACCGGCAAGGGACGCCGGACCACCACCGGCGAACCGTGCTTGCGCATGTCGGAGAGCGCGCCGGTGTGCGAGGCGGTGCGAGCGGCGGGGTGAACACACCCGCCTGCCTTGGTCGTGATCCCCTTGACGGAGTCGCAGCGCACGGTGGCGGCCTGCGCGAGGCTGCCGGTGGCAGGTGACCCGACGGCGGCCCGCGCCGCGGGCGGTGGAGCCCATATCCGTCACCGGGCGCGCAGCTCGTAGGAGGCGGCCTCCGTGCTCCGCGGAGTTGATCCGCAGAGTTGATCATTCCATCAGGAGGAGCGGAGCCCGTATCCCCGAGCGCGCCTCAGTGCGATGTGGGTCAGCCAGGCCATCCCGAAGGTGAAGGGCGCGGCGGTGTTGTCGGAGGGGCCGGGAACGGCACGCCTGCCAGCGCAGATCGACGTCCTCGCCCGACAGGCCGGTGGCCGAGGACCACAGCCAGACGGGGTGCGGGTCGTGACCGCCGGGCAGACGGTCGACCTCCAGGCGGATCAACATGCCCTCGATGACGGGGAGTTCGCCGGTGTGGTCGATCCACGCCGAGCGGGTGGTCAGCCGCGGGTGGACGCGGTCCCAGGCGATCGCGCGGGCGGTGCCGTAGCGGTCGGTGACCTGCACGGTTGCGGCATCGGGCTCGCCCCAGGTGTCGGGCTTGGCGAAGCGGAACTCTTTGCCGTGCTTGGGCGGGCGTCCGCCCTGTGGCGGGGAGATCCAGGGGACCGGGACGGGCTTGCGCATGACGCGGTCCGTGCGCATCCGTCCGAGGACCTCCACTGGCAGCCCTTCCAGCAGGTAGGCCATGCGCGGGGCGTCGTAGCCGGCGTCGAAGACGATCAGGATGTCGCGGTCGCCCTGTTGCCACCGCCCCATGTCGATGAGGTCCTCGACCACGTGGCGGACCTGGGCCGCGGTGACCTCGGCGACATCGTCGGCCGGCCCCAGCCGCAGCGCGTCCAGGATCTGGCACCACGAGGTCCGACCCGACTCCAGCGCGGCGACGAACGAGTAGGGCCAGCCGGGCACGAACTGGTCCGACGAGCGTCCGCTACGGCCGTATACGTGACAGAACAAGCGGTCCGGGCTGGTCGGCGCGTCGGGGCGGAGCCAGTGGGTGACGTCGATGGCCAGGACGAGGCGCCCGTCGGCGGCCTCGGGCTGCGGTAGCCCGGCCAGCGCCTGCCGCAGTCGCAGCACGTCGACCTTTCCGCTGTTCAGCGCGTCGTGCCCGCGCCGGTGCTCGGCCGTCAGCGTCAGGTCCACCGGCGTGGTCACCGGCCCGTCCGCGCACAGCAATGCGTCCGTCAGCTCGAACAACGTGTCCCCACGCACGGTCAGGCAGTCGAAGAAGTCGTACCGGAAGCGTGACGCCACCGCGAACGCTTCCCGCCGGACATCGTGATGCAGCAGACTCATTCCCCCACGGCCTTCGTACTGGTCAAGTGCTTCTTTCGTCGGAGCACAGGATCAGACGGAGGCCGTGTTCACGTCCCCAGAATCCTCGTACGAGCGAGCACGTTCGGAGCATCGTTCGAGGTCAGACCATAAAGAACAAGCTCAGCTAGCGGCCGGTGCGCTCCACCAGACATGTGGATGCGCGGAATGCGTGGATGAACTGCTGGATTCTGGGCGAGCAATCCACACCGATGGCGGGTGCTGAGGGACCTCGCCGGCCTGGTCGACCGACTGGGAGCGGTGGGTCTGCGCCGAGTGTGGCGGCATTCCGCCATGGCCGACATCCGCCCCACTCGGTCCGTTGATCCTGCCCGGACCCAACTGCGAGATTGGCCAGGCGGCTCAGGTGTTCTCGTGTCTGCGGGCTTGGCCGCACGGTGATGTTTCACTCCTTGGTTAGGAGCACGATGGCGCGACGAAGAAGAACAGGTGTGATTGCCGCGGCGTCGGCCGTGTTGATCGCCGCGGCGCTGATTGCGCCTGCGGCCGCAGCCGCCGACCCGACCAGCCCGACTGGCTCCGAGAGTGCTGGCGCGAGCAAGGTCGAACCCGCTGATCCCGACGGGCCACAGGGGCCGGGTCGATCGCCCGTTGCTGGGCTCGACGACCGGGCCGGGCGCGACAACCCGGATTCGATCTACAGGGCGGGGAAGACCGATGGGTTCCAGCCGCTGACCGACGATTCGCTGTCGGATACTGCGGCCGAGAAGCTGGGCAACGCCGACACCAGGCTGCTGCAGCAGGCGCAGGCGTCGAAGAAGAAGTCTGTCACGGTGTTGATGCTGGCCCGGAAGGGCGCGACCGAGGACGTCGTCGCCGCGGTGGAGAAGACCGGCGGGACCGTCGGGTCGGTGACCGGAAAGGTCGGCTACGTCCGGGCGACCGTCCCGACCGACAGCGTGACCACCTTGGCCGGCCTTCGGTCGGTCGCGGCGATCGACCTGAACCGGACGTACAAGATCCCGGGCCCGGATCTGGGCGCCGCGGGTGCGAGGACGGCGGCAACGAAGGCCGCGGGTCCGACCGCGCCCGGCGCGAACACGCCCGCCGACAACCCGTACCTACCGATCAACGAGACCGGCGCCGAGGCCTTCGTCAAGGACAACCCGGCCTGGGACGGGCGCGGCACGGTCGTCGGCGTGCTAGACACCGGCGTCGACGTCGAGCATCCCGCGCTACAGACGACCAGCGACGGCAAGCCCAAGATTGTCGATTGGGTAACCGAGACCGATCCGGTCACCGACCGCGACGGCAGCTGGGTACGGATGTCCACCACCAAGACGGGTCCGACGTTCAGCTACCTGGGCAAGAGCTGGACGATCCCGGAGGGCACGTTCCAATTCGGCGTGTTCTACGAGAGTGCGACGGCCGGCAGCGACTTCGAGGGCGACCTCAACCGGGACGGCGACACCCTGGACTTCTACGGGGTTCTGTACGACCCGACCACACACAGGATCTGGGTCGACAGCAACAACAACCAGGACCTCACCGACGAGACACCGATGGCCCCGTTCGCGGTCGACCGCCAGGTCGGCCACCTCGGGAGCGACGACCCCGCAACACCGCAGAACGAGCGCATCCCGTTCGTCGTCGAGTACCGCGACAACGTCGATCTCTCCCCGCTCGGCGGCAGCAACGTCGGCAAGACCGCGAACTACGTGTCTATCGGGTTGCCGGTCGCCTCGCACGGCACCCATGTCGCGGGGATCACCGCCGGCACGTCGTTGTTCGGCGGCCAGATGCACGGCGCCGCACCGGGCGCGCAGATCGTGTCCGCCCGCGCCTGCACTTGGGGCGGTGGCTGCACCCAGGCGGCACTGACCGAGGGCATGATCGACCTGGTCACCAATCGCCATGTCGACGTCGTCAACCTGTCCATCGGTGGGCTTCCCGCATTGAACGACGGCTCCGACGTGATCGCCGCGCTCTACGACAAGCTGATCGACAACTACGGCGCCCAGATTATCATCGCCGCCGGCAACGACGGCCTCGGCACCAACACCGTCAGCTCGCCGTCCGTGGCGGGCAGGGCCATCTCGGTCGCCGCGTCCGTCAGCTCCGACACCTGGTGGGCCGGCTACGGGTCGAAGGTCGCCACCAAGCAGGGCATCTTCGGCTTCTCCTCCCGCGGCCCCGCTGAGAACGGGGCGCTGGCGCCGCAGGTGTCCGCGCCCGGCGCCGCCATCTCCTCGATCCCGATGTGGCTGTCTGGTGAAGCCGTCCCCGAGGCCGGGTATTCGCTGCCGGCCGGGTACGGCATGGCCAACGGCACCTCCATGGCGGCCCCGCAGGTCGCCGGAGCGGCGGCGCTGCTGCTATCGGCCGCCAAGGCCCATTCGCTGACGGTCAGCCCGGCGGCGCTGAAGACCGCCCTGACCGGCACCGCCGACCCGATCCCCGGCGTCCCGACCATCGCGCAGGGCGCCGGCATCATCGACACCGTCGCGGCCTGGAAGCAGCTCAGCGCTGGCATCAACACCAATGAGCTCACTGTGTCGGCTCCCGTTTGTAGTTCGCTGTCCGGCCTGCTCGCGACTCCGAACACCGGCGTCGGCATCTACAACCGTTGTCTGCCAACAGAAGGCGGCCAGGTGATCGGTGCGCAGAAGACCTACAAGGTCAGCGTCACCCGGACCAGCGGTGCCGCCGGGAACGTCGTGCACCGGATCGGTTGGATCGGCAACGACGGCACGTTCAGCGCCCGCGCGGCAATGCCCCTGCAGCTCGGAAAGGCGGCCGATATCACGGTCACCGCGACCGCGACGACCTCCGGCATGCATAGCGCGATCCTGACCATTGATGACCCGGCGACAGGCGGCATCGACCAGTTCGTCGCCGTCACCGTGCTGGCGACCAAGCCGCTGGCCAAGCCCGACTACGCGGTCACCAGTTCCGGCACGCTCAACCGAACCGGAACCACCTCGCTGCTGGTGCCCGTTCCCAAGGGCGTCGAAGCACTGCAGATGACCCTGGGCGGGCTCGCCGACGGCAGCCAGGTCCGCGCATTGCCCATCGACCCCGACGGCATGCCCGCAGACTCCAACGCCAGTTACCGCTGCTACACCAACTACACCGACCCGGCGAACTGCAACGCCACCGCACGACCGGTGTACCGACCCAAACCCGGCATCTGGGAGTTCGTGATCGAGTCTCGCAGGACGTCTCCGGTCGAACAGAACCCGTACACAGCGACGGTTTCGCTGCAGGGCATGTCGTTCGATCCGGGGACCGTCACAGTCGACAAGGTGACGATGAACTCGCCGACGAATGTCGGCTCGACGGGGAAGAACACCTTTGGCCCCGCGACCGCCCACGTCGCAACTGGCGAGATCGGCGATGTCCGCAATTTGTTCTCGACGGTCTCGCAAGGCGAAATCACGTCCAACATGCTCTATGTTCCGCGTCGGACGACCCGGCTCGACGTGACTCTGACGCCCAGAGACGCTGCCGATCTGGACTTCTATGTGTATTTCAACGGCAGGCCGATAGACCAGAGCACCACGACCGGGGACTCGCCCGAGCACATCGTCATCGATGATCCACAGCCGGGTACGTACTTCATCGTGGTCGCGGGAGTCGCCGTGCCCGGAGACAACGTCACGTTCGACTACCACCAAGAGATGTACTCGAAGGGCCTCGGCACGATCACGCCGAAATCCGACGCGAAGTACACGGTTGCCACGGGCCAGTCGATGCCGGTCGACGGGGCAATGATCGTCAGCGCTCGGCAGTTGACCAAGGATCCCATGGTCGGCCGGGTCCGAGTGGCCAACGAGCACGGCACGATCATCGGGGCGGCGGACGTCACGATCGCCACTGTCGATGTCCCCAAACTCGATCTGGTCGCGTGGGCCCCGCCATTCGTCGGCGCGGCTCTCAATGAGAGCGGCATAGTCGCGGGGGATCGCCAGTACAACTCCAGGATGACGCCGACCATCTGGACGGCCGCCGACGGGTTCACCAACCTGGATCTCGCCGGGGGCAGGTACGGATCGGCTCTGGACCTGAATGACGGCCAGACCGCCGTCGGTATCGCGACGGACAGTGCATTGCGTACTCTTCCCGTCCAATGGGCCAAGGACGGATCGCTCACAGTGCTCGGCGTCCCGGATTGGCGGCCCTATTCCAGCGGCTACGCGACCGCCGTGAATAACAAGGGGGTGGTCACCGGATTCTCCGAAGCAATCGTCAAGGAGTCTGACGGTAAGAACCACAGCTACAGTGACGGGTTCGTGCGGACGCCGGATGGGACGTTCAGCAAGCTGGCCCACCTGTCCTCGGATCTGACGGGAACCCAGCCGCGCGCCATCAACGATGCCGGAATGATCGTCGGTGCCTCGCACACCGATGGCCATGTGCCGCACGCGGTCACCTGGGATGCGACGTCAGGTGTTACTCAGGATCTCGGCACGCTTCCGGGACAGTATTCGGCCCAGGCGAACGATGTGAACGCCTCCGGGACTATCGTGGGGACCAGCGGTGACGACGCGTTCGTGTGGACCAAGGCCGGCGGAATGCAGCGCCTTGCCGACTACGGATACAACGCGACCGGCGACAAAGTCACCGACGACGGGTGGATCCTCGGAACTGTCGAACTTTCCCCGGACGTTGCGGTGTCGGCGATGTGGGACCCGCAGGGACGGCTCTGGGATCTGTCCGGCATGGTGCCGCTCTCTGCCGGTGATCGATTCACGCCGACCTACAGCTTCGACATCAACGATCACCACCAGCTAATGGTCTACGGCGAGGGCGGCCCGAACGCCGCCTGGTCCAGCTCGGTGATGCTGAGGATCCCGGCAGGTCTGGGCAACTAGGCCCCGGCGCCACCTCGTCCCGTCGAGCCACCGCAGCCGGTGGCTCGACGGGACGAAGGCGTTCAAAGCCAGCCCCGGTCCCGCGCGTGCCAGCCAAGCAACACCCGGGATTCGGTGCCGGCCAGATCCATCAGCCTGCGGACCCTGCGCTGCATGGTCCGCAGGCTGATCCCCAGTCGGGCAGCGACCGCGGCATCGGTGTACCCAGCCAGCAACAGCATCAGGACCTTCCGGTCTGCCGGGTCGGCGAGATCCTTCGGCGATGCCAAGTTCGGATCGACCGTACGGCCGGGGGCCTCCCGCAATTGCATGGCCGACCGCCACAGGCTCTCGAAGCTGAACATCAGACAGTCCAGCAGCCCCCCGGGGCGCACCACCGCGATCTCCGAGTGCGCGTGCCCACCCTCGTCGAGCTGCACGATCGCAATCGAATCGTCGACGATCAGCAGCTTCGCCGGTAACGACTGCACCATGCGGATCTCCTGTCCCCGATCCAGCGAGGCGACCAGGTCCTTCTCCGCGGCGGGCTCATCCAGCACGGTCCGTTCGATGATGATCCGCTCACGCAGACCACGGCCGGCGACCTCGCGTTCGGTGTCAGATTCGGAGATCCCGAAAACCGCGAACGGTGGTTTCGCGAACATCCGGAGCTGGTCCTTGGCGGACAGCAACAGGCCATTGAGCCAGCTGCCGATCTCGCTGCGGCCCCGAACGATCTCGATGCCGTTCGACAGCTGCACCTCGCGCGCCCTCCGGTACTCCTCCGCGAGCTCGTCGAGTGCCGTTCGGGCGGCCCTGACCTGCTGCTCGCGCTGCGCGACCATCCCCTCGAGCGCCAGCGACGGCGACACCGCCGAGATTCCTCCGCCGGCGGCCATGTCAACCAGGCCCACCTGCCGCAACGCACCGATCGCCGTTTCGATGTCCTTGACCGAGATCCCCAGCAGGCCGGCGAGATCCGGCCCGAGCGCTGGTCCGCCGGAGACCAACGCCCGATAGACCCGCTCGGCCGTCGCGTCGACATCGACCCCGATGAGTGAGCTCAGCGGGGAGGGGCGACTGGGGTCGGGCATGGCGCGAACTATACGTCCGTTACCGAACTGCTGGGTGATAGGTGGGCTCCGTCACATACGTAGCCCCAGCACATGGCCGGCAGCCCGCCAAAAGCCAAGCGGCGGGCGGCCGGCCAGCGGACCTGCACCCGCGGGCACGGCGACGCGAAAGGACTCTGCCGGGTGCGGCGGCCTGGGTTTTGCGGGACATCCCGGCATGGCAGGTGCCTCCCGCAGTCGTGAACAGCCGCCGAACGGACCGATGCTGACGGGTGGACAGTGGTGTCCCGAGAACGACGAGCGAGAGATCCTGCGCCTACGCCCTGCCGGCCGGCCCCGAGGAAGGCTGCCTCTGCGACAAGCCGTTCCAGCGGTACGGGAGAGACCGCCGGGACGCCTTCGCCCAGCGTATGCAGCGGTGTTCGTCGCGTAGCGGGAAACGGAGAAGTTGTCCGGATGCGCACGCCTCCGCCCTGCCGTCCATGCATCCCGCACCCTCGCAGGAGGGTCAGGGGAGTCACTGATCGTTTCAGAATGCAGTTCGGAGTCGTCTCAAGCAGGTGATGCTGCAGGTGAGTTGGAGCAGACCGAGATGGAGGTCGGCGCGTATCTCGTAATCCGAAGGCGTTTGAACTGGTGCAGCCAGGCGAAGGTCCGCTCGACGACCCAGTGGGTCTTGCCCAGACCGGAGCCGTGCGGGGTGCCGCGACGGGCGATCTTCGGTGTGATCCCACGAGCTCGGACGAGACGGCAGCCGGAGTTGGCCCCGCCTGCACGAAGTCCTGCTGGCGGAACTACGTAAAGAGGGCTTGCTGGAGATGGACGACGCTGCGATCGACGGCTCGCACGTCAGGGCCCTCAAAGGGGTGGCTCACACCGGACCTTCGCCGGTCGACCGGGCACGCCCCGGCAGTAACCACCACATCATCGTCGACCGGCACGGAACCCCGCTCGCCGTCGCTCTGACCAGCGGGAACCGCCACGACGTCACCCAGCTCATGCCACTGCTGGACGCCATACCGCACATCCGCGGCCTGCGGGGCCGGCCCCGCCACCGGTCCCGGCGGCTTTTCGCCGACCGCGGCTACGACTTCGACAAGTACCGCCGTCTCGTCCGAGCTCGTGGGATCACACCGAAGATCGCCCGTCGCGGCACCCCGCACGGCTCCGCCCTGGGCAAGACCCACTGGGTCGTCGAGCGGACCTTCGCCCGGCTGCACCAGTTCAAGCGCCTTCGGATCCGCTACGAGATACGCGTCGACCTCCATCTCGGTCTGCTCCAACTCGCCTGCAGCCACGGGCGACTTCGTCCTGTTCTACCCCGCGGACGGCCTGGGGGCCGCACTCGACCGGCCCCGTACCTCCGCGATGGGACGGCTACTCGGACGCAGCCACGCCACTCTCCTGACCGACCTGGAGACCGCACGCACAACCAGCAAGCTCACGGCACGCAACAACCTGCCCCCCGCCACCGTCTCGTACCACCTGGGAGTCCTGCACTGCTCCGGCCTGGTACTGCGCCAGCGTGACCGACAGGTCGTCCGCTACCGCCGCAGCGCGGAGGGCGACGCGCTCCTCGGGCAGCAGCAGCCCGCGCGCTAGTGTCCTGCGCCGGAGATCCGTCGGCAGAAGCGGGCGAGGGAGTCGAGGATCTCGTCGGCCGTCTTGGTCCAGATGAATGGTGTTGGGTTTTCGTTCCACTCCTTTACCCACGCACGGATGTCGGCTTCCAGGGAACGCACGCTTTTGTGGGAGCCGCGGCGGATCTTCTGGTCGGCGAGGAAGCCGAACCACCTCTCCACCTGGTTGATCCAGGACGAACTGGTAGGGGTGAAGTGCAGGTGGAATCGGGGGTGTTTGGCCAGCCATGCCTTGATGGCGGGCGTCTTGTGGGTGCCGTAGTTATCGCAGATCAGGTGGACCTGGAGGTGCCCGGGAACCTCCTTTTCGATCTTGATGAGGAACTTCTTGAACTCCGCTGCCCGGTGCCGACGGTGCAGCGAGGTGATGACTTCGCCGGTCGCGACGTCGAAGGCCGCGAAGAGGGTGGTCAGACCGTTGCGGACGTAGTCGTGGGTGCGACGCTCGGGCATGCCCGGCATCATCGGCAGCACCGGCTGAGACCGGTCCAGCGCCTGGATCTGCGACTTCTCGTCCACCGACAGCACCACCGCCCCTTCGGGCGGATTGAAGTACAGCCCGACCACGTCGTGGACCTTCTCCACGAACAAGGGGTCCGCCGACAGTTTGAAGGTGTCCGTCAGATGAGGCTTGAGATGGAACTTGCGCCAGATTCGGCCCACGGTCGACTTCGACAGCCCGCTGCGGTCGGCCATCGACTTGCGCGACCAGTGCGTGGCGTTCTTCGGCATCTCCTCCAACGTGCTGACCACGACGGCCTCTACCTGGTCGACGCTGATGGTGGGCGGTCGACCCGGCCGGGGCTCGTCCATCAACCCGTCCAGCCGGGCGGCCAGGAACCGCCGACGCCACTTGCGGACCGTATCCGCCGCTACCCGAAGATCCCGCGCCACCACAACAATCGGCGGAACGTCAGGGCCTGCACACGCCAGCACGATCCGCGCCCGTAACGCCACCGCCTGCGCAGACGTCGCCCGCCGGGCCCAACGCTCCAGCACCGCACGCTCGTCAACGGACAACAACAACGGTTCCAGCTTCGGACCACGACGCGGTGCGGGCACACCCGCAGAAACACTCATACAGGAACTAACCTCGGGCTTTCACGTGGCTGGGTGTCCGATGCGTGATCGGAAACGCGAAGAGTGCTCCTGACCTGCAACGATGGGACTTGTCTAGGGTCCAGGTCGGCGCATGAAAGAAGCACTCCTCAGGTGAAGAAGCGTATCGGGTCCTATCCGCGTGTCCGCATCGAGGGCGGCGGGAGCGGGGTGGTCTCGCAGGCTGGCGGAGTACTGCTGGTCGAGACTGCCCGTAAGACCGGCCTGGATACCGAGATATCGGCGGCGCTGACGCCGTGGCGGCGGCCTCGGGCGGTGCACGATCCGGGCAAGATCCTGCTGGATGTGGCTCTCGCGGTCGCGCTGGGCGGGGACTGCCTGGCCGATGCGGGACTGCTGCGGGCCGAGCCGGCCGTGTTCGGGCCGGTGGCCTCCGACCCAACGGTCTCCCGGCTGATCGACACCCTCGCCGCGGCCGGGGACAAGGCCCTGACCGCGATCCGCTCGGCGCGCGCCGAAGTGCGCGAGTACGTCTGGACGTTGGCCAAAGATGCGGCGCCGGATAGGGGCGGCCAGGTGATTGTGGACCTGGACGGAGTGCTGGTCCTGGCCCACTCCGACAAGCAGGACGCGGCCGCGACCTGGAAGAAGTCGTTTGGACATCACCCCCTGATGGGCTTCGTCGACCACGGAAGCGGTGGCACCGGGGAGCCGGTGGCAGCACTGTTGCGGCCGGGGAACGCGGGATCCAACACCGCCGCCGACCACATCACCGCCACTCAACTCGCTTTGGCCCAGCTCCCCAAGCGTCACCGGCGCGGCCGGTCCACACTGATCCGTACCGACTCCGCGGGCGGCACCCATGAGTTCCTCGCCTGGCTCACGAAACGGGGCCGGTGGCTGTCGTACTCGGTCGGGATGACCATCACTGAGCAGATTCATCAGGCCGTGTTGAAGGTCCCGGCCTCCGCCTGGACCCCAGCGGTCGAGCCGGGCGGCGAGATCCGCGACGGCGCCTGGACCGCCGAACTCGACGGCGACACACTCAAGGGCTGGCCGAAGGGAATGCGGCTGATCGTCCGCAAGGAACGGCCCCACCCCGGCGCCCAGTTGCGCTTCACCGACGCCGACGGCCTGCGGCTCACCTGCTTCGCCACCAACACGACGGGCGGGAAGATCACGGACCTGGAACTGAGGCACCGCCGACGGGCGAGGGCAGAGGACCGCATTCGGAACGCACGGGCCACCGGCCTGCGGAACCTGCCCCTGCACGAGACCGCACAGAACCGGATCTGGCTGGAGATCGTCCAGCTCGCCCTCGACCTGCTCGCCTGGATGCCGATGCTCGCTCTGACCGGCAAACCCCGCCTCTGGGAGCCCCGCCGCCTGCGGTTGCGGCTGTTCTCCGCCGCTGCCCAACTCATCACCACCGCCCGCCAACGGCACCTGCGATTCGCCCACCACTGGCCATGGACCGACGTGATCACAGACGCGATCAGACGGCTCGACACCCTCCCGAACCCACGCTGACCAGTAACAACCCGTCCCGACGAGCAGAAGAGCCACCGACCGGAACCGTGGAATCCGGCGCCCACCCGATGCGACGATCGGGCCACCCGTATGCCCGCACACGCTCCACAACGACGCATTGGCCGCCAGCCGAAGCTGACGACCAATCACGAAAGATCGAGGCTAACGATGGATCTCCGGTGCAGGACACTAGTGTGATGCGCCAGAAATCGCGAGTCTAAGTGGTCGAGTTCGTAAGTCCTTCGGAGGCTGACTCCGAAGGCGGTGCTGCGGTTGGCATAGCAGGGAGTCCTGGTAGCGGTCGCTGTCGGCGAGGTGGAGCGCGAAGCCCCACCTGGCTGCGATGCCGGTGCAGCGTAGGCGCATCAGCCTGCCCCGTTCGCCGTCAGCCAGTTCGGCCACTCGCGGTTGACCCATGCTGCGGAGAAGGGCGCGTCCACGCCGGTGCTGATGAAGCTGTCCGGGCATACGTCGGTCCGCAGCCTCGCGAAGTACGTGCAGGTGTCCAATGATGGTCTCCTGAACTCCCAGGCCGACACCGATCCGGCCGCGTGTCGCCATCGCCGGCGACCGGGCGGAGTGTTTGTGGCCGGAGAAGAACATGATGAGTATGGAGACATCCATACCGTTGCGCCAAGCGGCATTTCGTGCCCTGCTCCAGAGGCCAATACGGTCGGTTTCATGGAGTGGAATTTTCAGACGGCCGAAGAACTCGTGGCTGCCTTGCGTGCCGGTGAAGTGACCTCGGCTGAACTGACCGACGAGGCGATCGTCCGTATCGAGCGGGACGACAAGGAGATCAACGCGATCTGTGTGCCGGACTTCGACCGTGCACGGGCCGCCGCGCGCGGTGCCGACCAGGCGCGCGCCCGCGGCGAGGTCCGGCCCCTGCTCGGTATTCCGGTGACGGTCAAAGAGTCCTACAATATGGCTGGGCTGCCCACGACCTGGGGCATGCCGCAACACCGGGACTATGTGCCGGCCGAGGACGCGGTACAGGTGTCGCGACTCAAGGCCGCGGGCGCGGTGGTGCTGGGTAAGACCAATGTGCCCTTGGGGCTGCAAGATATCCAGAGCTTCAACGAGATCTACGGCACCACTAACAATCCGTGGGATCACGATCGCACGCCGGGCGGATCCTCCGGCGGATCAGCGGCGGCCTTGGCGTCCGGATTCTGCGCGCTGTCCATCGGCTCCGACCTCGCCGGTTCACTGCGCACCCCCGCGCATTTCTGCGGCATCTATGCGCACAAGCCGACACTCGGACTGGCGGCAACCCGCGGCATGGTCGTGCCGCCGGCACCGCCATTGCCGGTCGACCTCGACCTCGCCGTCGTCGGTCCGATGGCGCGCACTGCCCGCGACCTCACGCTCCTGCTCGACGTCATGGCCGGACCGGACCCGCTGACGCTCGGCAAGGCGCACGACTTGACGCTGCCGCCCGCGCGCCACGAGCGGCTCGGCGACTTCCGGGTCTTGGTCGTCGACGAGCATCCGCTCATTGCGACCGGGCCCGCTGTGCGGGCGGGCGTGGACCGGGTGGCCGACGCGCTTGCCGACGGCGGCGCCCGTGTCGAACGGCACAGCCGGTTGCTGCCCGATCTGGCCGAAGCCGCGATGCTCTACACGCAGTTGCTGTTCTCGAGCTCCGTTGCACGTTTTCCCGTCGAAGCGTACGAGCGGTTGCAGACCCGCGCCGCCGGACTGAGCGCGGACGACCGGAGTCTCGATGCGGCGCGGCTGCGCGGCATGGTGTTCAGCCACCGCGACTGGATCGAGGCGAACAGTCGTCGTGAGCTCCACCGCCACGGCTGGCGGCAGCTCTTCGCCGAGTTCGACGCCGTGGTGTGTCCCATCACGCCCACTCCCGCGTTCCGGCACGACCACAACCCCGATCTGATGCAACGCCGGCTCGACATCGACGGCACCGAGTACCCGTACTTCGACCAGCTCGTCTGGGCCGGTCTGGCCACCATGCCCGGCCTGCCCGCCACCGCCATACCAGCGGGCCGGTCCCCCGAGGGCCTGCCGGTGGGAGTGCAGCTCATCGGTCCGATGTTCGAGGATCGTACCCCGCTGCGGCTGGCCGAACTGCTCGAACAGAAGATCGGCGGCTTCCAGGCACCGAAGTAGGGCGTACTACCTGGTATCCGTCGAGGACGAGGCGCGGATCACGACGAGACCCTCGAATGCGCGCAGTCGCTGCCCGGAATGCGCATGTCACCCGCCTCCCGACCGCTACAACGCCACGGCACAGCCGTTCCAGTGGAAGTTCACCACCTCCGACCTGGACGACCTGCCGGCCAGGCTCGACCGGCACACCGCCGATCACCACGAAGAATCCTCCGCCGCGCCGGCAGTGTGATCAACACCCGAAGGATTTACGGGGCCGGTGTTGTGTCTGGCGTTTGGTCAGATGTCCGGGGTGGCGAGGTAGAGGCCGCAGGCGCAGTCCAAGGAGTCCTCGGGGGTGCCGGCGAAGCTGCCGGTGGGCAGGATGGTGTCCTCGTACTTGTCACTGCTGGCGAGGTAGAGCGCGAAGCCCCAGATGCTGGCGGAGCCGCCGTAGCGCAGGCGCATCAGCTTGATGCTCTCGCCGTCGGTCAGTTCGCCGTCCACGTAGGCGAACTGACCGCGGTGGCGGACGTTCACGGCGGCCAACTTGGGCCAAGCGGTGTGGGCTCGCGCGGTCAGCTTCTGGGCGAGTGAGGACTTGGTCGACTCCGGCACGGTGGGCATGGGGCCATCCTCCCTGGTCGCGGTATCGCGTGCTGCGGCAGGATCCAGCCGGTAAGTGGCGGACGGTGCGGAAGGCGTTGGACTCGTCCTGGCCAGAGCCGCGCAAGAATCTGCCGCCCGGGTCACCAGGCTGGATCCGTACAAGCCGGTGATCGAAGTACTTCGCGTTCGAACAGCCACTGCTCATGCCGTTGCCTGACGAGCCGTTTGAGACGGGCCGGGTGTTCACTCCGCGGGGCGACCGTTATGACGGGGGGCTGGCGGGACTTCGCCAGGGTCTAGGCCGCTGCTCCTTCCCGCTTCCCGACCTGCCCGGCGGCCTGCGGCCCCCCGCGCGACAAGGACGCCGCCGACGACGAATCAGTGGCCGATGGCGGGCACCGGTCAGTGCGGGCTATGGCAGTTCGGGTCGGTACAGCCGTGGTGGCCAGCGCCAGCGTGCGGTCCGGCCCAGGTCGCGCTGGCGAAGGCCACCGTAGCCGTGGCCGCCCTGCTGCGGGCCGCCGGTTGCGAGCCGAAGCGTCCGCCGTGTCAGGGCACGGTGATTACGATCTTGCCGCGCGCGTGGCCGGTGGCGCTGACGTCATGAGCTGTGGCGGCCTCCTTCAGCGGGAACACGGCGTGCAGCGGGACGGTGAGGCGGCCGTGGTCGGCGAGGTCGGCCGCCAGCGGTAGTCCTGCCCAGCCCGGCGACTCTCCAGCTTCGGAGCGGGAGAACCGCACTCCGTGCCGGCTGGCGTCGAAGTCCGCGATGGTCACCACGCGGTGCGGGTCGCCGGCGATGGCCACCAGTTCGGCAAGAGAGCCCTTACCAGCCGCGTCCAGAACCACATCGACACCGAGCGGAGCCAGTGGGGCAAGGCGATCGGCCAGCCCCGCCCCGTAGGTGACCGGTACGACGTCGAGCTGGTCGAGGAAGCCGTGGTTGCCTTCGCTCGCGGTGCCGATCACGGTGAGGCCGCGGGCCTGGGCGAGTTGCGCGGCGATGGTGCCGACGCCTCCGGCGGCACCATCGATCAACAAGGTCATGCCTTCGGCGGCTTCCAGCGCGTCCAGTACACGTGTGGCTGTGTCGATATTGCCCGCGGCGCCACCCGCTTCCTCGAAAGACCATGACTGAGGCTTGGACGCCCACGCCTCCAGCACGGCGTACTGGGCCGCGGCGCCTCCCTGATCCACGAAGGGGACGAGGCCGAAGACCGCATCTCCCACGGCGGTGCCGGTCACCCCCTCTCCCACCTCGTCGACGATTCCCGCGGCATCCATGCCGGGTATATGGGGGAAGTCCACGGTGGCGATGTCCCGCAGCATCCCTGAGCGCAGGTACCAGTCAGCAGGGGTGACGCCGGTGGCACGCACCGCGATGCGGACCTGACCTGGCCCGGCGTGCGGCTCTTCGACCTCCTCGACGCAAAGGACCTCGGAACCGCCATAGCGGTGGTACTGCACAGCAAACACGGACAACCTCCGTACACATGGCATGTCGTTCAGCAGGGGAACTCGCAGCCGCTCACCTCTGCGGCAGAGAGCTGACCGCGGGGCACCGCGGCACCAGGTCACGCTAACCCGCTAAACGGTCGGCCTCTTCCGTTTGTGATTAAGTGGGAGACATGCCTGCCCAACTGTCTCGGAACCCGCCGCCCTCCGCCTCCGGCCCCCCCGCCCCGGGGCAGAGAGCCGACGCCCGGCACAACCGCGCCCGGCTCCTCCAGGCCGCCCGCGAGGCGTACGCCCTCAACGGCACCGACGTATCTTCCAGCGCAATCGCCCGCAGAGCGGGCGTGGGTGCCGCCACCCTCTACCGGCACTTCCCGACACGCGGCTCGCTGATCGCCGCTGCGTTCTCCGAACAACTCAGCCAGTGCGTCGCAGCCCTCGACGAGGCCCTTCAGGACGACGATCCCTGGCACGGACTTCGCAACGTCCTCACCAAGGTGTGCACGATGCAAGCCCAGGACCGCGGGTTCAGCGCCGCGTTCCTCTCCCAATTTCCCGACGCGCCCGACGTCCATCATGAGCGTGCCCGCGCCGAGACATGCCTCGCCCAGCTGGTACAGCGTGCGAAGGACACCGGACAGCTGCGCAAGGACTTCGACCCCAGCGACGTTACCCTCCTGCTCCTGGCCAACAACGGCGTCGTGCAAGAGTCCCCGGCGGCCTCCATGGCCGCATCCCGCCGCCTGCTCGCCTACTTCCTCCAGTCCTGCCTGCCGACGGACGGCACACCCCTGCCCCAGCCCGCGCCACTCCGCCTTGACGACCTCTACAAGCCACCGCATCGAACGGGGTGACCACCGACATCCGCCCGGGGCACGCGCCCCTGACGTGGATGTTCCTCAGACCCCACCACCGCACTGCCGTCATTTCTGCTCTATATTTCGGAGCCTCATGATCGCCAACCGCCTCCGAAGACCGTCGACAAACGCTGTTCCTAGAAATCAACGAAGCCACGCGTGGGGCGAGCTCTACGGCGGTACGTCGAACGTCCTGCACGGCGGCCCCTCCAGCCAGGCCCGTGCCCGCTACCGGCAGGTTGTGCGCCTGGCCCGCGAGGTGTTCGTTCCGTTGCCCGGGCGTGCCGCGCAGGTGCTGGAGCTGACCGGCCGCCAGAACCCGACGCCCGAGGACGCCAAAACGCTTTCCGGATGGGCGGACCCGCGCGCGGTGAGGTACTTCTTCCTCTCCCGCCCGGCCGCCGCGTGGCTGGGCCTGCTGGATGAGGTCTGGCTGCTGCCCGACACCACCAGCCCGCAGGGACCGCCGCTCCCTATCTCGACCATGTCACCGAGGTCGCCCCCCAGCAGGCGCGGGTGTGGCTGGCCGGGCACGCCGAACAGGTGGCGGAAGCCGGACCGGAGGCCGCTGGCGCGCTGCTGCGCCTGGCCGCCCGCCCCGGCATCGGCCTCAACACACAGGTGCGCACCATGGTGAACGCGCTGACCCGCGAGGGGCGGGAGCCCGGGGCGGCTGACGGCTGGCTGCTGCGGCTGGCCGCCGACTGGGCCCGCGACATTCCGCTGGCGGACCGCGACGAGGACTGGATCCGGACCGTGGAGATGCTGCTGGCCGCTGTCGTGCATGCCGAGCACGACACCGACCAGGAGATCAGGGCCGCCGCCGAGGCAGGGGTCCCCGACGCCGAGCCGACGTCGAGGAGCGCCTGGCACGGCTGTCCGCCTGCCGGCGGCCAGCCTATGAAGCCGCCCTGCTGCTCGTCGCCCTGCTGCGCACCGCCTACCCCGCACCCCACCACCCCGGGGAAGGGCCGGCGCATCTGCTGCTGCCGGTGATCCGGACGGTGCTCGCGGCCCTGCTGCAAGCCGACGTGCAACGCACCGACCCGGCCGTCCGGCACGCCGCCGTCTTCCACCGGGACCTGGACGAGGTCGCGCTGGAGCATTCGGAGGCGTTCTTCGGCCCGCTGCTGGCGCGCGCGGTCCTCGACCTGACGGCCGCCGATGCCTGCGCCGGCGTACCGCTCGCGGAGCGCACCGAAGCTCTGGTCCGTCACGTGGGGAAGGCGGACGGACGGCTGCGCGACCGGCTGCTGGCCGCCCACCTCCAACACCTGTTGCCCGACGCGGCCCTGCCTGGCGCTCTGGACGCCAACGCCTGGTGGGAGCAGGCAACCGGACTGCTTCCCGCGCTGCTGGCCCACCGCCCGACGCCGGAGGGCGCCCGTCTGGCCGACCACCTGCGCAGCACCTGCCTACCCGGGACAACCACGCACCTGCACACGCAGATGGCCGCCGCGTTCGGCGCCCCGCCCGGCCCCGAGGACCTCGCGGGCTACGCCCCCCTCGGCCGCCCGGCCACCACGGGTGTGGATTCGCGTGTGGCACTGGTCCCCTGTGCTGCCCGAACCACTCCTCGCCCTCTGGGAGCCGGTGTTGTCCCTGTTGCGCCGCGCCAAGCCGTCCGGCCCGGCTGCCCCGCGCGCTGCTGGCCCCCTCGTCGAGATCACCAACCAGCCGCCACCCGCCCTCAACGAAACACAGGTGCAGGCCATCGCCGCCGAACATGGCCCCGCCGCGACCGCCGCCGCTCTGGCCGCCGCGCCCGACGCGGGCGACCCGCGCTACCTGATGGTGCTGCGCACCCTGATCGAAACCGACCCGGCTGCCTGGACCACGGCCCTGGCCGACATCACCGCATGCCTCGCCCTGCCCCAACTGCGCGCCTTCTACCTGGTCATCGCGCCGAGCAGACCCAGCGCCGCGACGCCTTCCCCGGTCACGCACTGGCCGAAGCCGTCGCCGAGGCCCTCGCCGCGCACCGCGACGCCACCTTCGCAGCCCCGGTCACGGACGAAGACACGCACACCGACACCGACACCGACACCGATGACGATACCCCTACGGCTCGCCTGGCCGAACAGGCCCTGCTCGACCTGCTGATTGCCGCCTGGCGTGCCGACAGCGACCTCGGCGAGAACCTCCCAACCGCCCTGGACCACCTGTACGACCTGACCGCACCCCTGACCACCCCCTCCGGTGGCACACCCGACGACACCCCGCCCGGCACGCTCCCGGCCGACTTCGTCGGCACCGGCCCGGCCGGCCGCGCTGTGCACTGCCTCCTGGAACACGCCCGGCACCACCACCGCACAACCGGCGCGGGCCTGCCCACCATGCTCCTCAACTCACCGAAGCCACCGGCAACCAGCCCAGGACCGCTGCCGCCCTCGGGCCCTACCTGCCCCTGCTACACGACCTCGCCCCCGACTGACTCCAAGGCCACCGCGCCGTCCTGCTGTCCCTACCGGCCGACAACACCCCCTACGCCGCCTCCGCATGGCTGCGCTGGGGCCCCTCCCACCCACCGCTGCTCGCCGACCTCGACCGCGCCGAACTCCTGAACCGACTGCGCACCTGCGCCCCGCCGGAAGCCGTATCCCACATAGCAGCCGCACTCCTGGGCGACCCGCGCTTCCTCGGCGACCCCGCCACGCTCTTCGCCGAACTCGCCGCCGCAGAAGGAGGAACAGCCGCCGCCTCCCGCCTGCTGGAACTCCTCGCCCATCGCGCCGCCCGCGCCGCCACCGCCCCCGTCACCCAGGCCGCGGTAGAACTGTGGCGTGCCGCCCTGGCCGCCGGTCTCCCTGAAGGCGCCCTGGCCGACGCAGGCACCTTCGCACTCACCGGCGTCGACGACACGACCTGGCTTGACCTCACCCTCGCCTCCGCCCGCCACACCCCCGCCCTGCGCGATACCGATCACATCGCCGAACGAGCAGCGCACCACCCCGACAAGCCCGCAGCCGCACAGATCGCCGCCCTGCTCGTCGCCCGCCCCAGCACCGACCCGTGGCGGGACGCCAACGTCCGTCAGCACGCCCGCAGCCTCCTGGCCGTGATCGGCCAGCGCCCGCCCGGCCCGGAACTCGACCATCCCGCACAGGAATTGCGCGCTGCCCTGATCACCGCAGGGGAGGTCGATGCCCACCAGCTGTAGGCGCCTAGGGCGTATTGTGAAAGTGCTGGTCACAGCGACTCGTTGATGGCAGCTGCGGGTGCCTGTGCGTGGGGCGTGGCGGTGGGCGGTCGGCCACTTTGCCCGTGCTGGCCTGCTGGTCCCGCTCGGCGGGGACACGGAGTTTCCCGACGCCACCCGGACCAGGTGGCCGCGTTGGCGCGCCGCCGGAACCTGCCAGCCCTGCTCGACCGGCACCCGACACACGCCTTTGAGCCGCCGCACCATGAGTACACCCCTACCACCGTCCTGGCAGCCCTGTGGGCACGGCGCGGACCCAGCCAGCGACCCGGTCGGCTGCCGCGGCGTTCACGTCCCCGGCCACACCGCATGCCTGGCCCACCTCACCGACACCGCCCGCACCGCCTACCTGGCCGGCCTTGCCCCGGCGCCATGGTTCAGCGTGGCAGCGAGGCCGGCGCGCGTGGGGTTGCAACGGCGACAGTCTCGTCGCTTGGTTCCTTGCCGCTTTCATGTGACCTTCGGCGATTTCTACAGACCATCCAGTCGCCTGGTCACTGTGTCGAGTGTCGGCCAAGGAGGACCCTCGCGCAGCAAGCGCAGGAATTCCTCTCCGAATCGCCTCCCATTCGGAAACTGGTCGCCAAGCTCCCAACGCCACGCGGCGACCATCGCGATAACGAGCTGCCGACACTCGTCCAGCAGCCCTTGGTCAACGCTTGGGTAGTGCTCGCAGACCGCCTCGGGAACATGGGCGAGATCGAACTCGACGGGTCCACGGCAGCACGTCTCAAGGTCGATGAACAACGGGCCGTTCTTCGTGCTGAGCACATTGCCTGGATGCGGCTCGCCGTGGAGCAGCTGCTCCACGGCGCCGCGGTCGTCGATCGCTCGCCGCAGGCTTGCTAGCCTGCCGCTGAGGAACACGCGGTCCGCGTCGGTGAGCTCCGGCGAGCGATTCGGGTCGGCGACAACTTCTTCCGCCTCCGTGTTCCGGTCCGTGAACCTCGGGCTCGGCACATCGACCTCGCGCATGCCGGCGTGCAGCTGCTCCAGCGCCTTGGCGTAGTCGACTGGTGAGGTGTGAGGTGTCACGGGCTCGTAGTAGGTCCACAGCGTCACTGCGAAGCCATCGCGCGTGTACACACGCGGGTCCGCCCGAGGCTCCAAGGGACACACCGGGCATCCGACCTCGGTGAGGCGCTGAGCGAGATCGACTTCGAACTGTGCAACCTCTTGTCCCACAGGGGCGACCCGGGCAAAGACGTCGCATGGCGTCAGCCGCAGTGCCAGCTTGTTCGAGTTGTGGAGAACGATTGCATCGTTGGCTGGCAGGTCGAGCGATGCGGCGACCGAAGTCGCAGCCGCGATCGCACGCGTGACGTCGGTCATATCCACCCTCGAATCTTGGCATAGATGAGCGAGGGCGATGCCAACCCGCGTGGCCAGGTGCCAACTATCGTGGCTCGGCACAACTACCTAGTCGAAAGGTCCCAGCGGATCCGCAGGTTGCCTAACAGGTTGCGTAACGGGTTGCTTGACTGGTTGCTTAGCGGGTTGCGTAACGGGTTGCCAACGGTGGATCTGCTGGAGCGCCTTTCTGCAGGTCAGGGGGGTGGGTCAGTGTGACGCAGCCGCCGACACCTCTTCCCTCAAAGGGGAAGAGTGCCTTTCCCCTTTCCCCCGGCCGGGGCGCCGGCTCACCCCGCGGCGGTGCCCGCTCCCGGGTCGCTTCCGCCGGGGTTGTCTCCGCCGGCGTCGTCTCCGGCACCAGGAGGCCAACTTCAGCGAACTCTGGGGTGGACAGGAGGACACCCATTCCGGACCATGCGGGCGCGCTCTCCTCCTGTCCACGCGCCACAACGGATCCGTTGGGCAGATAGTCGACGCCGGTCAAGGCCACCGGGGCGCCCCACGATTCCGGATACAACGGACCGGCGTCCGAAGACGCTCCCCGCACGGGCTGGCACCGAACCGGAGTTCGGACGATGTCGCCCGGACCGACAGCGTCCCACGTGGTGAAGCGCCATCCCGGGGGCGCCTCGGTGCGCCGCCGCATATTGCGCGCCACGTCGGCTTCAGCAGCAGCCCGCATGTCAATCAGCGCTACGAGTCGGGCCGCTGCTGACGCGCGGCTGGTGTGACTGGTCGCATGCCTCTCGGAAAGGCCGATGGCATACCACGTGCATCGCATTTGGTAGACGTGCCCGACCAGCGCGCCATCGTTGTTGCCGACCTCGACGCCCGCCGCGACTGGCTGGAGCTCTTCCCGTTCCTCGCCACCCGCCGCCCCGACCCTACGCCTTTCGTGTTCGTGATGCGCCGCGATGGCACCTCTACGAACCTCTGAGGGGCATCCACGTCACCCGGCCGTCGTGTACAGCTCCTGTGAGGTCAGTGCGGCGTACTCGTTCACCAGAAGGGGAGCCGCGCCGGGGTCAGGACGACGCCGACGGGCTCCCGATGGGAGGGGAACTGCCTGGTCTCCCTGGGCTCACGGGCTCGCCGTTTGACTCTCCAGCTCATGGGATGTCTGTCAAGTCCTTGTGTTCAGTCTCAGCGAGTGCTTCGTAGCCCTGAGAGGCAGGTGTTACAGCCGGCGCATTTTTACTTCGGCCTCGTGTAAGCCCGTAGCCGTTCCTCGCGGCTTGTCAGACAACAGCTCGCACAGCGGACCGCCTCCGCGCTCGTGTAGTACAGACAGCAGGTGTTGCGCAGATAGACCAGCCGTTCCGGGCCGTCCGGCACCCGTCGGACCCGTACTACCTCGCCCAGCGTTTCGAGTCCGCCGGATGCGGTGTCCACGAAATGCCGCCAGCGGGCGGCCAGCAGATCCACCTGGGTGCCGTACGCGCACAGCGCCGTGGCGCAGCCATGGGCAATCCCTCCGCTCAACTGTCTGGCCCCGGCGCGGGTACGACGGTGCAGCGCATCGGCGATGGGCAGCAGATGCCCGTCGAGCACGGTGCGGTGCAGCAGCCGTACGGCGTCCTCCCCGGCCCGGGGCAGCAGCCGGGCCCTGCGCACCCGGACTCCGCCGATCCCGTGCGTGGCCGGGCGCACCAGGACATTGCCGGACCGCATGTCCGGGACCTCGTCGTACAGCGCCCAATGGAGCACGGCGGCGGCAGTGACCCAGCCCGCGTACACCGCCATCAGGGTCAGCGCGGTCGCATGACCGGTGCGGTGGCCGCTGCCGGTGCGCTCGCTCTCCAGCAGACTGGACAACTCCACGCCCGCCGGATCGGCCAGCCGGTCGGCTGCCAGCCACAGCCCTGCTTCGCTCGCAGGCGGTTCGCCTTCGGTGACCTGCCAGCGTGGTCCGTGCGGCAAGGGTGTCCAGACGGGGGAAGTCTTGCCGCTCATGACAGCGGGAGGTAGACGACATTGGGGGAGCCGGTGACCGGGTGGACGCCGACCCGGGATCGTATCCCGTAGACCTCGGCCAGCAGTTCTTCCGTCAGTACCGCGTGCGGGGAGCCGGATGCCACCAGTCGTCCGGCGCTGAGGACGAACAGCCGGTCGCAGTAGGAAGCGGCCAGGTTGAGGTCGTGCAGCACCAGAAGATTGGTGGTGCCCAGCGTTCTCACCAGGCCGAGGATCTCCAGCTGGTAGCGGATGTCCAGATGGTTCGTGGGTTCGTCGAGCGCCATCAGCCCCGGTTCCTGGACCAGGGCGCGGGCGATCAGGGCCCGTTGCCGTTCCCCGCCGGACAGCTCTTCGAACCGTCGGTCGGCCAGGGGCGCCGCGCCGACGCGCCGCAGCGACTCGTCGATGTGGCGGGCGTCGTCGGCGTCGTCCTGCTCCCAGAACCGTTTGTGTGGGCTTCGGCCCATCGCCACGACCTGGCGTACGGTCAGGCCGAAGGTGCCGGGGCTGTCCTGCGGTACGACGGCCACGCGGCGGGCCCGTTCCTTCACACCGAGGGCCGCGGCGTCCGCTCCGTCCAGCAGGATTCGACCCGCTGCGGGGCGCAGGGCACCGTAGACGCAGCGCAGGAAGGTGGTCTTGCCGCTGCCGTTCGGCCCGACCAGGCCGACCGTCTCGCCGGGGGCGGCGTCCAGCGTGACCGCGTCGAGTAGGGTACGGCCGGCCACCTCGTAGCTGATTCCATCGGCGGCGAGCGCCGTCGGGGACGGTGCCGGGCTCATCCGGTGATCCCTTCGGTACGGCTGGAGCGGCGCAGCAGCCAGAGGAAGAACGGGCCGCCCACCAGGGCAGTGATCACCCCGGCGGGAATCTCTTCGGGGGCTGCCACGGTCCGCGCCAGCAGATCGGCCAGCAGCAGGAAGGCGGCCCCGCCGAGCGCGGCCACGGGCAGCAGTCTGCGGTGGGACGCGCCGACGATCATTCGGGCGGCGTGCGGAATCATCAGGCCGACGAAGCCGATCGCCCCGCTGTAGGCGACCAGCACGCCGATGATCAGTGACACCAGCACGAAGACCCCGCCCCGGAAGCGCCCGGGGTCCAGGCCGA
The DNA here is from genome assembly GCF_036002945.1 of Streptomyces sp. NBC_01224. Lineage (NCBI taxonomy): Bacteria > Bacillati > Actinomycetota > Actinomycetes > Kitasatosporales > Streptomycetaceae > Streptomyces > Streptomyces sp. NBC_01224. Next base: position 9,621,323 of record NZ_CP108529.1, read on the forward strand.
GGCTGCGGGCCCCATCCTCCCCGGTCAGCAGCAGATCCAGCGGACGGGCCAGGCTGATCAGGAGTACGGCCCCGAAGCCCAATACCGAGGCAGGCAGCGCCAGTTGGTCCCAACGGGCGCCACCCAGGCCGCCCAGCGTCCAGAACAGAATCGCCCGCACATGCTCGGCCCGCGAGGACAGCACCAGGATCAGGCTGGTGAACGCGGACAGCACGTACTGGATCGCCACCCCGGCCAGAATCAGCCGGCCCGTAGTCATGGTGCCGCCGCGCCGGGCCATCGCGTAGACGGCGACCAGCGCAGCCATGGACCCGGCGAACGCGGCAATGGGCAGGGCCACGTCGGTGGCCGCCCCGGCGCCGACCCCCAGCACGACGACCACGGCAGCGCCCGCTGATGCCCCGGACGAGGCGCCCAGCAGAAACGGATCGGCCAACGGGTTGCGCACCAGCGCCTGGAGCACCGTTCCCGACAGGGCCAGCCCGGCGCCGACGACGGCCCCGAGCAGCACCCTGGGCAGTCGTACCTCCCACACGATCGTCGGGTACGCACCAGTGCGTTCACCACCCAGGACCGTACTCAGTACCTCGCCCGGCGGAATCCGTACGGGGCCGAGCGCCAGACCGGCCACCGCCGCCGCGAGCAGCAGCACCGTGAGAACGCCGATCACGACGGGGGTCGAGCGGAGGACGGACTTCGGACCGGGGCGGGCGGACTCCGCGCTCACGGAGTGCCGGGGTGCAGCTGCCCGGCCAGGTCCTGCACGGCGTCGGCGACCCGGACACCGAGCACGGCCGAGGACAGCGGGAGTACCGCGAACTTCTTGTTCTTGACCGCCGGCACGTCCGCGAGCGCCGGATCGTTCAGCAGCCGCTTTTTCTTGGCCGCCACCGTGGTGCCTCCGTAGTCGTAGATCACGACCACCTCGGGCTTGCGCTTGATGACCTGCTCCCAGGAGACGTCGCCGAAGGTGGCGTCGAGATCCGCGAAGACGTTCCTGCCCCCGGCGAGCCGGACGATCTCGTTGCCGATGCCCTTACCGCCAGCGGTGAACGCAGAGCTGTCGCCGGAGTCGTACACGAACACCGAGGGACGCGAGGAGCCCTTGAGATCTGCCTCGACCGCCGCGATCTTCTGTCGCTCCTCGGCAAGCAGCTTCTTGCCGCGCTCCGGTACGCCGAAGATCCTGGCGACTTGGGTGATCTCGGTGGCGAGCTGATCGATACCGACCTTGCCCTTGGTGCAGTTCTCGATGTTCAGCCGGGTGTTGATGCCGTCCTTCTGGAGCCCCGCCCGGTCCTGGCCCTTGGTCATGTCGAAAGCGCTGTTGTACCCGCCGTAGACGAAGTCGGGGTTGGCGCCGAGCAGCACTTCCTTGGAGGGGTACTCCTTCGCGAGCACCTTGGTCCTGGCATATGCGGACCGGTACTTCGGCAGGATTCTGTCGTCCAGGTAGGCCGTCCCGGCCAGCCGGTCCTGAAGCCCGAGGGCCAGCATGATCTCGGTGACGTGCTGGTTCATGGTGACGACCCGCTTCGGCGGGGCGTCGAAGGTCGCCTTCGTACCGCAGTTGGTGACCGTGTAGGGAAAACCGTCGACGGCCGGTGCGGCCTCTGCCTTGCCCACACCGCCCGTTCCGGAGCCGCAGCCGGTGAGCGGCAGCAGAAGCAGGGGTATGAGCGCGAGTGGTACACGGCGTATCGGGGGCATGGCCGAGCCTTTCCGGGGGATGTCCTCGTCCCCTGGGTCGTACGAGAAGGCGGCGCGGCCAGTATCTGGCTTCCGGGCTGCTGCAGCCCGGTCACAGTGGCGGGACCGTACCGGATTCACACCGGTTTCCTGACGCGCGTCGCCTGAGTTTTCGGAGGCCATTCTGTCAGACCGCGTATTCCGGCAGGGTGGCTTTGCACACGACGCGCGCAGCAGTTGTTCACAGCTACGGGAGACACTCGCAGAGCGGCGAGGTCGATGTGAGCTGCCCTGAGGGCCCGGCTTCGTGTCCGGTCAGTCGGTCGGGGGCGGGCCGTGTGCAAGGACCAGTCGCCGGTGTATTCGTCCAAGTTGATCCGCAGGGGCTCCAAGGTGTCGGTGTCGTGGACATCGGCCCGGATGATGCGGCCGGTGAAGTTCCCCCCTGGTCTTGGACAGCGGTTGCTTACGCTGCGGGGGTGAAGTCGTGCTGCAGCCTGGCTCGGGTTTCGAGTGGGGTGAGGTACCCGAACTCGGGGTGCTTGCGGAGCCTGGTGCGGTTGTACTCGACCTCGATGAAGCGGAAGATGTCAGCGCGGGCCGCCTCGCGGCTCTCCCAGACGGCGGTGCCGATCTCCGCTTTCAGCAGTCCGAAGAAGCTCTCGGCTGCGGCGTTATCGTAGCATATGCCGGTTCTTCCCATGCTCTGCCTCAGGTTCAACTCCTGTAGTTCGCGGCGGAATTCGCCACTCGTGTACTCGCTTCCGCGATCGGTGTGCATGATGCAGCCACCCTGAAGGTCACCGCGGCCGGCGGCCATCCGCAGCGCGTCGGTGACCAGCTCGGCACGATGGTGTTCGGCCATCGCGTAACCGATCACCTCGCGCGTCGCCAGGTCGATGACGGTCGCGAGATACCACCAGCCGTCGATCGTCGGCAGATAGGTGATGTCACCGACGAGCTTCATGCCGGGCCGGTTAGCGGTGAAGTCGCGGCCGACCAGGTCCGGAGCCGGTGCGGCCTTGGTGTCCTGTTGCGTCAGGTGGCGGCGTCTGCGGCGGGTGATGCCGCGGATGTCGCGCTCGCGCATGATCCGCTCGACCTTCTTCCGGTTGATCGCATGTCCCTTGCGCCGCAGCGCGGCGTGCACGCGCGGGGCGCCGTAGGCACCCCGCGAGGAGGCGTGGATCTCACGGATCTCCTCGCTCAACTCGTCCTCGGCGCACTGTCGTTCGGCCGCTGTCGGCCGGGCCGCCAGCCAGGAGTAGAAGGTGGAGCGGTTGATCCCCGTGACACGGCACAGCAAAGCCACGCTGTAGCCGCCAGGGTTGGCCTCGGCGGCCTTCTCCGCGTCGATGAAACGGCACAGCGTGCCTACTTCATCGTCTCCTTCGCGAAGAAGGCCGCTGCTTTTTTCAAGATCTCGATCGTCTGCTGCTGTTCCCGGTTCTCCCTGCGCAGCCGCTGGAGCTCATCCTTCTCCGCCGTGGTCAGCGCGCCGGGCGCCCCCTCGCCGCAGTCGACCTTCGCCTGCTTCACCCAGCCGCGAAGCCCCTCCGCACTCACACCGAGTTCCCGGGCGACCTCGGTGACGTTCCGCCCTGACGACCGGACCAGTGCCACCGCGTCCCGCTTGAACTCCGACGTGTACCGCTTGCTCATGTTGCTCTTGCCACTCAACCTGGACTGCTTCCTCCGGGACTGATCCGTCCCAGTATCAGGCTGTCCACTTCAGAGGGGGAACTTCACGGTGCCCAGGCGCAGTGAGCCCCGAAGCTGCCGGCCTATTCGGTTGGGCACCTCCAACCCAATGAGCGGCAGCGGCACCATGGAGCCGGCCTTGAGGACCAACGGCAGCTCGATGCGCTCAGCCTCGTTGCCGACCTGCACCGGCGCCGCGAAGTGCACCGACGGGTTGAACAGCATCTGGGTACGCCGTGCCCTCTTCCAGCCCACGCGCTGAATGGCCCGCAGCCGCCACAGCGCCCGCTTCAGGCGATGGCCGGGGATGTCACGCCAGACCGAGTAGCCGACGATCGTCACGTCCAGGCGGCCGACGTTCGAGGCATCGGTGCGCACCCACCACCGGCCGGGCAAGCCGACCCGGCCTCCTGCGGTACGCACTTGGGACGCCACCGTGGAACCCACTTTGGTGCCCGGCACCGAGCAGGACGGAAAAACCGCAGGTCACCACACAGAAGCGGCCGCGCGCCGCGTTGTCACTACCCTCTTCTCTCCTCCTGAACTTCTGTGTGATGTCCGTGGAGGAGGAGATCATCGGGTCTGGGGGCCGGATGCCCTCTGCGGCCGGGCGCGGCCGGCGCCCGGCAGGTGGCCGCGCGGGACAGAAGACGGGAAGGGAGCGGAGCTGATGGCGGGGAAGCGGGAGGAGAACCCGGCGGGGTCATCGAACAACCTGCGCGGCGACGTGCTGCGTGTGCTCGGAGTGCTGAAGGTCGCGACGGTCGAACAGATCCAGCAGATCTCAGCCCCGCACCTGAGCTACCGGCACACCGACAAGGACGAGCCCTCGAAGCGGAAGCAGGCCCGCACCGCCTCGCACCTCGGGGTGCTCTCCGATCTGCGCAAGCACGGCCTGGCGGAGAACGGCGGGCAGATCTCGGGTGGCGACACGCTGCGCAACCTGACGCCCATGGGCCTGAAGGCCGCCTCCTACGAGCTGGGACGGCCGGTGGGGGAGATGGGCAACCCGGCCCGTGGCGCGGGCCGCACCGGTGCCTTCCACCCGATGGTGGTCAACGACGCCGTGCTCGCCCTGCTGCGCCCGAAGCCGGACCTGGCCCAACTCGTTGACGAGCCGGCCGAAGTCCTCGCCGCCGCGCAGGCCGCAGTCGACGCGCCGGACGGGCTGGGCACCATCGCCTCCTACGCGACCGAGGTGGCGCTGCCCGCGACGGGCACCTGGTCCAATCCCGGCAGGGGCGGCGCCCAGGCGGACATCGTCATCACCTCGCCCGAGGACGGGGTGCCGCTGTTGTTCGTGGAGATCGACAACTGCTACGAGTCCGCGCAGGTACTCGCCGGGAAGATCGACAAGTACGTGCGGTTTGGCCAGCGGAAGGTGAAGGACGCCGACGGCAAGGAGCGGCCGATGTGGCGCACCCGCTGGTGGGTGCCCGACGGCCGACACGGCGATCAGCCGCACCCTCCGCTGCTGCTCGTCTTCAACCGCGTCGGCCCGCGCAACCCCAACACCGTCATCGCACAGCTGGCCGAGCTGACCCAGCGGCACTGGCAGGGAACCGCATACGACGACGGCTTCCACATGTACGACGGCAAGCTCCCCATCGTGGTCACCGGCATGAAGCAGCTCCAAGAGCACGGCCCGGCCGGGGCGGTCTCCGACGCTTCGGCCGCCCGCACAACCAGGCGCTCCTGGAAGCGATCGGCAACCCTCGCCGGGAAGCGTACGACGTCCGCCGACAGGCCGAGTACGCAGCCCGCGAGCGGGAGTACAAGGAGCAGCTACGCCGCGCCGCCGCGCAGCAGAAGGCCGAGCGGGAGGCCCGCCGTCCCGTGTGCGCTAGCTGCGGAACCCGGTTCACCGACGAACGGTGGGAGGCGGCGCAGGTGACGGACTGGGGCACCCCGAAGGACTCCCACCCACACCTGCGCGACGCCTGCAAGCAGAGGGTCGTCGCCGCCGGTGGAGGCCAAGCCGCTGGCAAGCAGGAGCACTAGGAGCAGGAGCGTGGCGGGGCAGAGCAGCAGAACTTCCAACGTGAGGCCCGCCGTCCTGTCTGCACTGGCTTCGTTGGTCTCTAGGAGCAGCGTTTGTCGACGGATCGCGGAGGCAGTCGTCGATCGACCGGCTTGTGAATGTCGAGGAGAAGTGATGGCACTGCGGTGGCTGTGAGGCGCGACAGCCAACTGCCATCAATACCCGTGTGTTATCCGCTATGACGGATCGAGGTCCGCTGTGCTGGTGGGGAGGCGCATAGGTTGGTGTTGGTCAGGCGTCGGCGGCAGCGGCGGCAGCTCGGCGTGCGTGACCGTGTACCCGCCCCTGGTCACCGGGGCGTACGGAGCGGGGGCCATGCAGGTGCCGACCGGGGCCTCCTCGGGGTAGGCGTCTCCGTCCGGCAGCAGGTTCACGCCGTTCCAGGAGAAGCCCACGCGGTCGGCGGAGCGACCCTTGTCCCTGCCCCCGTCGTAGACGCTCAATCCGATCCGGTGCCCGACGATGGGCGGTCCGCCAGGGCTCACCTCGGTGATGACCGCTGTCAACGTCGCGGTTCGTGGTCCGGTGACCAAGCAGTCCACACTCCCCTTTGACGTGTACGTGATGTTCCGCTCGGCCGAGTAGTGGGAGATGGTGATCGTCCCCTGAGCGTCGGTGGGCAGACCCGTGGGGATCGTGGGCAGCGGGCGGCTGTACGGGGCGCCGTGAGCGTCGAAGGTGAACGAGCGGGTGTCGTTGTCCTTGTAGTAGGGCAGCACGAACTCGGCGCTTCCGACGACGCTCGCGCTGACCTGCTTCTCCTCCCGGTGTCCGGTGGCAGCGACGGCGGCGCTGGACAGGGTGAGACCTGTGGCGAGTACGGTCAGGCCCGCCACGGTCCTGCGCAGTAAAAGAGATGTCATGGTGATCTCCTGCTCTCCTGAGGAGTCGGTGTTCGACGGGATCCATCCTGTGCGTTCGCGCTGTCCCGGCCATCGGCTTCCAGGCTGGACATTCCGGCGTTCGCTCACGCCTTGCGACGTAGGTGCCGTCAACCTCAGGTCGCATGTCGGACGTCTGGGGCCCCGTCCCAGAGCGGCTGGTCGTCGATGTAGGTAGCGGCAGCTGTCAGCCGGCATTCGTCGGCTCCCCGCCTCATGCCTGAGCGCTGCCCTGGCAAGAGGCTCAGAGCCTCCCGAACTCATCGACACCGCCCTTCCGCGGAACGGGGTGCCTCCCAAACCCATCGACAACTGACTTCACTACTGTGCCGAATAAAGCCATGTCTGCACCGACTGCGGTGCCACGTTCACCGACGAACGGTGGAAGGCGATCGAGCGCGTCGGCTGGGGCGCTTCCCCAGAGCCGCGCCCGTCTCTGTGCGAGGACTGCGACCGGCGCGACGTACAGCAAGCCTGGCCGGACGAGCACCGGCATCAAGAGCAGGGTCAGCCCCTGCCCGAACAGAAGGCTGGCGGAACCTGGCTCTCCCGCTGTGACTGGGCGAGCTAGGTGACACCAAGGTGGGTCGGTGAGCTGGCACCGAGTGTGGACTTGAGCGCGGTACCTGTCACTGTTTGGGCATTCCAGTTGTCACCACCTGGGGTTTTTCGCTCTAGTTGTCACCAACTTCGCTGGACCGGGGCTGCGACGGTGATCTCCGTGATGCGGCTTCTGGGGGCGGGCTCCTTTTTGGGGCGCGGAGGAGATACGCGCGAAAGGGGATACTTCGTGACGCTGCGCTAAGACCTGTTGCAGTGTGCTATGGGCAATGTGGCTGACCATAGTTGGCCTGTGGAGGGAGATACGCCGGTAGCTGACTCGCCGGAAGCAACTTTCGCGCCGAAACCCACGTCTGCCAGTGGGAACGGGACCGAACCCCACCGACCCATACATGAACGGAGCTTTCGGTGCTCATAGGACTGCTCACCGCCGCGGCAGCATCGATCTGTTACGGCACGGGCTCCGTCCTTCAGGCCGTCGGATCACAGAAGTCAGCCCGCCGGGAGGCCGCCGAGGGCAGCGTGACCCAGCACGGTGGCCCGAGCCTGTCGTCCACTGCGAAGGCGGCGATGACCTGGGAGTTCATCGTCGGGACCATCCTGGACTTCGTCGGCTTCGGGCTCGGCGCACTGGCGGCGCGCCTCCTGCCGCTGTTCCTGTCGCAGACCGTGATCAGCGCCAACTTGGTGATCACGGCGGTGCTGAGCATCAAGCTCCTCGGCATCCGGCTCAACCGCGCTGAGCGGACCTCGATTGCTGTGGTCTGCTCCGCGCTGGTGCTTCTGGCGACGGCGGCGGGCCCGGAAGGCAGCGGCGACACCCCGATCTCCACGCACTGGTGGCTGCTGGGGATCTCGCTGCTCCTGATCGTGGGCGGCACCGTGGTCGTACGCCTACTGGGGGCGCGCGCCGCGATCCTGGCCGGCCTGCTGTCCGGACTGGGCTTCGGCGCCCTCGGTGTCGGGGTCCGTGTGCTGAACGGCATCGACCCTTTCGACCCGGGAGCGCTGCTCTGCGACCCGGCGCTCTACGCGATCCTGGTGGCAGGCATCGGCGGCATGTACCTGCACACGGTCGCCCTGCAGATCGGCTCGGTCAACGGCGCCACCGCCGCGCTGGTCGTCGGCGAGACCGTCCTGCCGGGCATCATCGGCGTGCTGTGGCTCGGCGATGCCTCCCGTCCCGGCTTCGCCTGGGCGGCGATCACCGGGTTCGCGCTCGCCGTATCGGGCGCGGTGGCAGTAGCCTGGTTCGGGTCCCCGAAAGGGCACGGCAGCGGCCCTGCGGCGGCGCCCGTGACACCCGCCAAGGACGCCCGGACGTCCGCGGGGGTCTGACCCGGCACCAGATGCGCCGAATTTCCAACGCTTGGCTGCCGTACGGGAGCCATCGCTTGCGACACAACTCCACCACACGCAAGCCTGGTTGAGGTCCGACATCCTCTGGCCAAGAGAGCGGTTCAACGTGTGGAGTCTGGTGGCCAAACCGACGACTCGCCTGCGCATCGTCTCTTCCGTCCGGCATCGTTGCTACCGATATCGGGCTCCCAGATGCTCAGTGACAGGTGTCGCGCCCAAGTGGCAACTATCTCGCCCAGTCACAGCTCCAGCCTCCTGCGGAGATCGGAGCCCGCGCTGTCGGTGGTGGCTGGCAGGCTGGCAGGCTGGTCGGATGAACGGTGACGAGCAGTTGCTGCGCGGCCGGGTGTACGGCCACGACCACGACGCCCCCCACCCCGGCCCGCTCCCGTACCAGACGTACGCCGCGCTCGTCGGCGGGCCGTTGGACGGACTGCTGCTCGACATCACGGGCTGGCGGCCCGAGGAAGTCGACGACGGTGTCGCCCTGATTACCGAGCTCGGGCGGTGGCCCGGCGGCCGCGCCCTGTACGACCCGCGCCCCGGTGAACCTCGCACGCCCGGCCCCGGCGTCAGCTGCCGCTTCTACTACTCCGGCGATACGCCCCCACAGTCAGCCGTGAGGAGGAACCTCCGGCCGGTGCGCCTACGCGTTCGGTCCAGGCTGCAGGGGAAAGGGCGAGCTCGAAGATGGGGAAGACGATGTGGAGAGCGGTGGTGGCCGGTGGAGCGGCGGTCATGTTCACAGGGGTGGCGGCGGTGCCGTCCGGGGCGGCGGAGGGCGGGGTCTCCTTCAGCCGGGTCTCGGTGAACGGCGGGAAGCCGATCGTGATCGGGGTCAAGGAGGAGGTCGAGGTGCATGCGGTCTTCCGGATGACGACCAAACTCAGATACGACTTCGGGCCGACGGTGTTCCCCTACCGGGGGAAGCCCGACGCTGGGGACACCGTGCACAGCTCCGTCATCACCAGCGACTGCAAGGTCGTGGACAGGGCGAAAGGAATCTGCGACTTCGAGGAATGGCTGTACATCGACCCGCAGAACCGTGACTTCGGGAACGAGGACGCCGGCACCTGGCGAACTGCTGCTCGGGTCTTTCTCGCCGGCGACGCCCACGACACTGACGACAAGGACCTCCCGTTGCAGGTCAAGCGGGCCACACGCGTCACTGTCAACGCCTCGCCGGAGCCGGTCGCGAAAGGGAAGACGATCACCGTGACCGGGCGGGTCACACGCGCGAACTGGGACACCCACACGTACCAGGGGTACGCGGGCCGCACGGTCAGCCTGCAGTTCAAGGCGGCGGGCGCCTCCTCGTACACGACGGTCAAGAAGGCGACGTCGAGTAGTACGGGGGCGCTCAAGACCACGGTGAAGGCCACCGGGTCGGGGACATGGCGGTGGACGTACTACGGGAACTCCACCTCCGGGGCGAAGTCGTCGACCGGGGATCACGTCGCCGTGCGGTAGGCGACGTGCGCCCCCTTGCAGAAGCGTCATCATCCGGACCGGCCGGACCGGGGACTTCAGTACCTCGTCGACATGTGGCCGGCCCCGCAGGAGCCGGAACTCCCTGCACTCAAGCAAGGTCCGATCCCCTGGGCTGGCTGACCTAACGCCGCTCTGAAGTCCGCTCCCTGCGGGCGATGTGCGCAGCGCAGAACTCTGAGCGCGCTACTTGGCCAGCCTGGCCAAGTAGCGCGCTCAGTCACCCTTCGCCACCACGGCTGATTCCCAGGCCCATGGCGGCCGTGAGCAGGCAGAGGCCGTTCGGGACAAGGCGCTCGTGGACCAGCACCCCGACCTGTGGACAGGGCGCCGTGCCGCCTACCTGCGCGGCATCCTGGTCACCTACCAGGTGCTGCCCGAGCGGGACGAACTCGCGGCCCGCATCGAGCGCCACCTCACCCGGACCGTGAAGCGCCACCCCGAGCACGCCCTGCTCCTCTCCCCTTACGTCCGCTGGTCGCTCCTGCCCCGCGCCCGCCGCGCGGACCCGCGACCCGCGGGTCGGAGGCACCGCATTCGCTGGGCCTACACCCGGATCAACACCTACACCAGGCTGAAGTTCCCCCTCTGAAGTGGACAGCCTGATACTGGGACGGATCAGTCCCGGAGGAAGCAGTCCAGGTTGAGTGGCAAGAGCAACATGAGCAAGCGGTACACGTCGGAGTTCAAGCGGGACGCGGTGGCACTGGTCCGGTCGTCAGGGCGGAACGTCACCGAGGTCGCCCGGGAACTCGGTGTGAGTGCGGAGGGGCTTCGCGGCTGGGTGAAGCAGGCGAAGGTCGACTGCGGCGAGGGGGCGCCCGGCGCGCTGACCACGGCGGAGAAGGATGAGCTCCAGCGGCTGCGCAGGGAGAACCGGGAACAGCAGCAGACGATCGAGATCTTGAAAAAAGCAGCGGCCTTCTTCGCGAAGGAGACGATGAAGTAGGCACGCTGTGCCGTTTCATCGACGCGGAGAAGGCCGCCGAGGCCAACCCTGGCGGCTACAGCGTGGCTTTGCTGTGCCGTGTCACGGGGATCAACCGCTCCACCTTCTACTCCTGGCTGGCGGCCCGGCCGACAGCGGCCGAACGACAGTGCGCCGAGGACGAGTTGAGCGAGGAGATCCGTGAGATCCACGCCTCCTCGCGGGGTGCCTACGGCGCCCCGCGCGTGCACGCCGCGCTGCGGCGCAAGGGACATGCGATCAACCGGAAGAAGGTCGAGCGGATCATGCGCGAGCGCGACATCCGCGGCATCACCCGCCGCAGACGCCGCCACCTGACGCAACAGGACACCAAGGCCGCACCGGCTCCGGACCTGGTCGGCCGCGACTTCACCGCTAACCGGCCCGGCATGAAGCTCGTCGGTGACATCACCTATCTGCCGACGATCGACGGCTGGTGGTATCTCGCGACCGTCATCGACCTGGCGACGCGCGAGGTGATCGGTTACGCGATGGCCGAACACCATCGTGCCGAGCTGGTCACCGACGCGCTGCGGATGGCCGCCGGCCGCGGTGACCTTCAGGGTGGCTGCATCATGCACACCGATCGCGGAAGCGAGTACACGAGTGGCGAATTCCGCCGCGAACTACAGGAGTTGAACCTGAGGCAGAGCATGGGAAGAACCGGCATATGCTACGATAACGCCGCAGCCGAGAGCTTCTTCGGACTGCTGAAAGCGGAGATCGGCACCGCCGTCTGGGAGAGCCGCGAGGCGGCCCGCGCTGACATCTTCCGCTTCATCGAGGTCGAGTACAACCGCACCAGGCTCCGCAAGCACCCCGAGTTCGGGTACCTCACCCCACTCGAAACCCGAGCCAGGCTGCAGCACGACTTCACCCCCGCAGCGTAAGCAACCGCTGTCCAAGACCAGGGGGGAACTTCAGGCTGGCCCGGAACGCGGCCCTGGTCGCGCTCGCTGGCGTTCTGCCCGCACCCGTCCTCGCCAGCCTCCTCGGCCTCCACCCCAACACCGCCGTCCGCTGGGCCGGGTTCGCCACAAAACCTCCTGGGCCGACTGCCTCGCCGCCCGAGCCCACGGCGTGCGGACGCACCCGGGCAAGGATGTCCAAGACGAAGGCCCCCGTCTCTTCCCAAGCAGAAACACGCAGGACAACTGCCACTGACTCCGGGACCATCAGCCAATGACCACAGAACCGCATCTACTGTCCCTCCGCATCGTCGTGCCACCACTGGGAAGCCGACAGGGCGCCGTGGAATGCCGACCGATCATCAACGGACGAGACATCCTGGCCGAAGTGTTTGATGAGGGCCCAGCAGATGACCCTCGGTATCTCTTGGGGCCGGATACGTTGCTTCACGCGACAGACACCCCCCGTGAGGTTCGGCTTGCCGAGGCCGAGTGCACGGAAGGATGCTGCGGCGCTGTCTACGTGACCGTCAGGCGCGAAGGGCAACACGTGATCTGGAGCGGCTGGCGCAACCCGTATGAAGAGGATGTCGAGCTCCCAGAGATCCGATTCGACGTCAACCAGTACGAAGTGGAGGTCCGCCGGGCTTCGACGGATCGCAGTTGGGAGTGGCCGGCCCAAACAGTCGCCAGGCTTCTGGAGGAAAGGCTCCGGGAGCACGTCGGCCGGCTGACGACCTGGGAATGTGAACTGGGAGCCGTCTCAGCTTGGCACTGGGAACCTGACCAGATCAACGTCTTCCTGTTCCACCCCGGCCGTTCCGCGATCAGGGAAGGCCGTCCCTGGCTTCAGTTCAGAATGACCCTTCCGATCTCGGGAGACGACCCGGCGGACCAAGTAGAGCGCCTTGATGCGCATCTCACGGCCGAGGACCCCCGCGAGGTCGCCGAGGTTTGCGGCGGTTCGAAGGAGCTTGCTGATCAGCTCGGCTACCCCTGGCCGGGCCCCCGACGACGCGCATGAAGCGCGATTGAGGCGAGGAATAGGACATGCCAGGAGTAAGTGATCTCCGCCAGTGAACGACCAGGCCGCCGGGATCGGCTCGATGGTCGTGCGCGGCACTGGGTGCGACAGCCTCTACACCCTGCTCAATGTCGACGGCGGGGTGAAGCCGGAGATGGTGGCGACTGACAACGCCTCGTACTCGACATGGCCTTCGGCCTGTACAAGATGCTTGGCTTCCGCTTCGTCCCACACTTCCGTGGCCTGGCCGACCGGACACTCTGGCCTGCGTCCACCACTTCAAATGGCGCTACGGGCCAATACAGACGGGCCGCTCCGGGGCCGGGGCGTCCTCGTGGCCGGCGGCGATGGAGCGGGAACGGCGCGAAGCCGGGTGCATGCACAGGTACCGCCGACAGCGTCGGCTGTCCACAGGTCAACTCATGTCCACAGCACATTTGGTCCGCTTCGGTACGTGGTGGAGCGATCACTGCGAGACCACTACGGGGGGCAGGGCGCATGACGACACCCACACCGATCGAGGATCTGGAGGCCGCTCTCGGGGCGGCTCTGGAGTCGGCCGAGCTCTCCGGTGTCCTGGCCGCCGCCTGGGACACCTTTGACCTGGTCGAACGCGTAGCCGACGCGGTCACCTGGGACGGCGGCGGGGACGAGCTGGAGGCGATGACCGCCGCTCAGGCCTGTTCGGCAGGCCGTCAGTTGCTGCCCCTGCCCGAGCACGGCCGGCCTTACGACCTGCCGTGACGTCCTCACGAAGCCGGCGATTCTCCCGCCGCAACGCGGCCAGCTCTTCGCGTTCACTGCTGGTCAGGCCGGCTCGCTCGCCCGCGTCGGCCTCGGCCTGGCTGATCCACAGCCGCACTGCGGTCTCGGTCAGGTCGAAGTCCTTGGCAACCTGGCCGACCGAGCGGTCACCGCGACGGCACAGATCGACGATCTCAGCCTTGAACTCCGGCGTGAACGAACGGCGAGGCCGAGGCTTCTTCCCCATGCTCCCCATGATGGACATCCATCCGGGGCAGAACCCCTGATCTCGGATGTCCGTCAAAGCGGATCAAGCCCAGGAGGGGCAGCGTGGAGACCGGAGCGGCGCCGTCGTACAAGGGGTTCCGGTTCCCGGCGGAGGTCATCGCGCATGCGGTGTGGCTGTACCACCGCTTCCCCCTCAGCTACCGCGAGGTTGAGGAACTGCTGCTCGCCCGCGGGGTCACCGTCTCCTACGAGACGATCCGCCAGTGGTGCGCGCACTTTGGACCCCAGTACGCGGCGGGGCTGCGTCGCCGCCGGCCGCGGGCCGGGGACAAATGGCACCTCGATGAGGTGTTCATCAAGATCGACGGGATGCGGTACTACCTGTGGCGTGCCGTCGATCAGGACGGCAACATCCTGGACCTCCTCGTGCAGTCGAAGCGGGATGCGAAGGCCGCGAAGCAGTTCCTGGCCAAGCTCATGAAGAAGCAGCGCCGGGTCCCGCGGGTGCTGGTGACCGACAAGCTCCGCTCCTACGGCGTCGTGCACCGCGAGCTGATGCGCTCGGTCGAGCACCGCTCCCACAAGGGCCTGAACAACCGGGCCGAGAACTCCCACCAGCCAACGAGGCAGCGCGAACGCGCGATGAAGTACTTCCGCTCACGCCGCGCCGCCCAGAAGTTCCTCGCCGCCTTCAGCCAGATCTCGCCCCACTTCCGACCCCGCCGACATCTGATGGCCGCGCCCGAGTACCGCGCCGAGATGACCACCCGCTTCACCGTCTGGAACCAGGTCACCGGCACCGCCGACCTGCCCGCAGCAGCCTGACCATCAGGCCTCCACCCGGCCCCACCACGCCCTCAACACCCCCGCCCCGAACAAGTTGACAATGCCCTCGTACGGGTGCGGCTATACCGGCCAACGAGCCAATGGTTCGTTTGTGGAGTAGTGGTCGGGGCAGAGGTGAACCAGCGACTGGGCGATACCCGGTTCCCATGCTGTACTCAGCTTTGAGGCGATCGGAGAGTGAGCGACCAGATGATCGAGCGTTCCCACCGCTCGGTGGCAGCGAGCCCGCCGTCCTGTGCCGATCCCGTCTTCGCCGAGGCGATGGATGCACGCCTGTGGAGGTGAGCGCGTGAGTTCTGAGGGGTTTCAGCACGTCAAAGTCGGCGACATCGATATTGCCTACGTTGAGTCCGGCCAGGGTGAACCGCTGGTTCTGTTGCATGGCGGGGAGAGCCATAGGGGGCAGTTTGATGCCTTCCGCCCCCTGTTAGGCGCTGGAATCCTGGCCATCAGCTTCGACCAGCGTGACACCGGCGACACACTCAACGGGCCCGAGCCGTACGACATCGTTCGACAAGCTGCTGACTGCGCCGACTTCCTTGCCGCACTGGGATTTGAGCGCGCGCATGTTATGGGAGTGTCGTACGGCGGAGCGATCG
This sequence comes from Streptomyces sp. NBC_01224, assembly GCF_036002945.1. Lineage (NCBI taxonomy): Bacteria > Bacillati > Actinomycetota > Actinomycetes > Kitasatosporales > Streptomycetaceae > Streptomyces > Streptomyces sp. NBC_01224. Next base: position 9,636,359 of record NZ_CP108529.1, read on the forward strand.
CCATGCACCTGGCGATCCACTACCCCCAGCGGGTCGCGTCTCTCATACTGTCAGGCGCCACCCCGAGCTGGACCATGACCGAGAGCCTTGGTGACCGCATCGTCGCCATGGGGCCGGACGCGCGGGCGCAGTTCGTGCTGGACCTGCTCCTCACACCCGAGGGGCAGGCGAACGACCCGCAGCTCGTCGCCGACACCAAGCGCGCCCTGCGGGGGCGTCCCGTAGACGCCGACGCACGCCGCATGACAGCGATTCAGAACCACGACTGCACTGCCCGGCTGCATGAAATCACGGCTCCTACTCTCGTGCTGCATGGCGCGGAGGACCCCATCGTCCGCGCTCAGGTCGCCGAACTCATGGCATCGGAGATCCCTGGCGCACGTCTGGTGATCCTGCCGCGTACTCGGCACGGCATCACCTTCGAGGCCCGTGAGCAGGCCGCACGCCTGGCGCGCGACTTCGTGCTGAGCCATGCCGTGGGTACAGTCAGCACCGGAAACGGAGGCTGACAGGAGCGGTCACTGCGCCCGGTCGGACGTCGTTGCGGTTGGCGGAAGCCGAGTTGGCGCTGTATCGGCCTTGCGCGGCCTCCCGACGTGCCTCACGGACCACTCGGCGAAGGGGCGGATGACCCGGCGGCGGGCCGCCCGCAGGTGAGCCCCCAACCGTCACGGTCGTCGCCGAAGCGCGCACACGCCGTCCCTGGGCGGCACGCGAGCGGCTGACCGAGAAAGTGCCCCGCCACCCCCGGCCTGCCCACCTTGCGCGCGCGTGGGACACCACAGCTGAGCATCACTACGCGGGCGAAGGGACGTCGAGGTCGTCATCGTTGAGTACGGTGCGCGCGGCCTCGACGAACTGCCTTACTGCCACCGTGACTCGGTTCCGGTACTCGCAGACCCCGTCGAAGTCCTCGTAATCAGGAAAGGCACCAAGGTCCCCAGGGATGTGGTGGAGGGCGATCTCCATTCCCCGGGTCGGCTCGACCATCGCCTCCGGCCCCTCCAGAAGCACGCGCGTGTACAGCGGATCGAACCCCTCCTCCGTCTCCTGGATCCGCTGGGCAAGGACACGGAACCCGTCCTCGTCCAGGGCCTCCTGGCGCTCAAGGGCTTGCTCCGCGAGTTGGTGAACCGCGTTAGCCAGAGCCAGAACCGCCGCGTACGCCTGGGCTCGGGGCTCGCGACGCTGGTTCAGATGCTCCAGGCGCAGCTGCCACTGAGCCTGCGGCAGTTGGGCTTGAACGTGCAGTCGTGCCTGTTGCTGAACCTTTCGACCCGTGATGTAGGCGGAGCCGACCGCACCGAGAGCTCCCACCGCTGCACCGATGACGCCGCCGAGAAGGCCAGCCAGTCCTGCATCCATGGACGGAGTCTGAATGACCACGGCGGGCCCTGTCCGAGTTTTCGTCGCCCCGGCGCATCGCCCCGGATATCGAGAGAGGGCTTATCCGACGTGATCACCCCGGCAGGCCGGTTGTCCGCGACTCACGGACTGGCTCTGTTCACTTCAAGTGACAGCGTTTGTCAGCCGGTTTCAGCAGTGGCTGGGCCCTGACGCGTGTGCGAATGTCCACGAGATTTGACGGCACGGTGCTCGCGTAGTTATCGGGTGTCATGATCACACAGCGGCCTCGTACCCCGGCACGCCAACCGGCGACCCCGGGCCGCACCGCGACAGCGGACTGAAGGAAGGGAACTAGTAGCGTGTCGCCGCTTAGTTATGGTGCACCTGACTGGGAGGTTGGTGTCTGGCAGATTCCTTCCCCTTTGCCAGATAGGACTGTTGTTGTGGGTTCGCAGAAGAAGCGGCCGGTCAGGTTGACCGCGCAGGATCGCGAGGAGTTGGTCCGGGTGACCACGACAGGTGTTCGTGGGGCCTCGATGATCATGCGTGCGCGGGTGCTGCTTGCGCTGGATACCTCGGCGGGTGAGGCGGATCCCAAGGAGGTGATCGCGGCCCGGCTCGGCGTCTCCGGTGAGACGTTGCGGCTGGTCGCCAAGCGTTTCGCCGAGACCGGTGGCGATGTTCACGCCACGATCGCGCGGAAGAAGCGCGACCTCCCACCGGTGCCCTCGCCAGTGACTGGTGAGGTCGAAGCCCGGCTGATTGCGATGGCGTGCTCACAGCCACCCCAAGGCCATGCCCGGTGGTCACTGCGGCTGCTGGAGAAGCACGTCGCGCTGGTCGAGGACATCCCCGATCTGGACCACTCCACCATCGGGCGGGTCTTAAAAAACGGAACTGCGTCCTCACCTGAAGAAGTGCTGGACCATCCCACCACGAGCGAACGCGGAGTTCGCGGCCCGGATGGAAGACGTGCTGGCCGTCTACGCCCGGCCCTATGACCCGGCACGTCCGGTGGTGTGCATGGACGAGAAGCCCTACCAGCTCCTCGACCATGCCCGCGACCCGCTCCCGGCCCGCCCTGGTCACGACGCGTGCCAGGACAGCGAGTACATCCGCTGCGGCACGTGCTCGATCTTCGTGTGGGTCGAACCCCTGCGCGGGTGGCGTCGAGTTCAGGCACTGTCCCAGCGGACCCGGATCGACTGGGCCGGCCAGGTCAAGCAGCTGCTGAGCGTGGATTACCCCGACGCCGAGGCCGTGGTGCTGGTGATGGACAACCTCAACACCCACGGCATCGCCTCACTGTACGAGGCATTCGAACCAGAAGAGGCCTTCGCCCTGGCCCAACGCCTCGAGATCCACCACACGCCCAAACACGGGTCATGGCTCAACATCGCCGAGATCGAACTCTCCGCGCTGACCCGGCAATGTCTCGACCGCCGGATCGGCGACCTCGACATCCTCAACACTGAACTCTCGGCCTGGCAGAACGCCACCAACACCGAACAACGCCACGTGGACTGGCAGTTCACCACCCACGACGCACGCATCAAACTGCGCCACCTCTATCCCAAAAATTAGCTGCGACGGTCTACTAGCTTTTGGCGTCTCTAGTCCAGCGGGGAAGGGCGCGTTGGTGGGGGGTGCGCTGCTCGGAGCGGCGGCCGGAGTATGGCGTCTGGTGCGGGCGCTGCGTCGGTTCGACGCACAGCGCCGTAGAGGTCACTGACTGCGGGCCTCCTCCTTGGGGTCGGTAGCCTGCCGGCGTGGGGATTGTTCAGCGGCTGGTACCGGATGAGTTGTGGGAGTTGTTCCAGCGTGTGGTGCCGGAGGCACCTTCGCGGCCTCAGGGTGGCGGTCGGCGTCGGCATGGCGACCGTGAGGTGCTGGCGGCGATCGTGTTCGTAGCAACCTCTGGGTGCACGTGGCAGCAGCTGCCCGCCGCATCGATCGGGCCGTCCGGGGCTACGGCGCACCGCCGGTTCACTGAGTGGTCGAAGGCCAGAGTATGGGCGAAGCTACATCGTCTGGTCCTCGACGAACTCGGCTCCCGCGGTGAGCTGGACTGGTTGAGGTGCGCGATCGACTCGGTGAACATGCGGGCTCTGAAAGGGGGACCTGTCGGGTCCGAATCCTGTCGACCGGGGCAAGTACGGGTCGAAGATCCATCTGATCACCGAGCGGACTGGTCTGCCCCTGTCTGTCGCAATCTCCGGCGCCAACGTCCACGACAGCCAGGCCCTGATCCCACTCGTGAAGGGCATACCTCCGATCCGCTCCCGCCGAGGCCCTCGCCAGCGCCGACCCTGCAAGCTCCACGCCGACAAGGGCTACGACTACCGCCACCTTCGGTAATGGCTCTCGCGACGCGGAATCCGGCACCGGATTGCCCGCAGGGGCATCGAGACTTCCCAGCGGCTCGGACGGCACCGGTGGACCATCGAACGCACCATGGCCTGGCTCGCAGGCTGCCGCCGACTCCACCGCCGCTACGAACGCAAGGCCGAGCACTTCCTGGCGTTCACCAGCATCGCCTGCACCCTCATCTGCTACCGCAGATTCGCCAAATGAGATGACTTCTTACTGGGCGCGGGAGGACAGGCATGGCTCGTGGCTGCCAAGGTCGAAGTGGGCGATGTGCGTGACACGCAGGCCGCCCGCCTTCAAAGCCCGGGCCTCCTCCGCGTCACGGGCGAAGACCTGCTGATAGATCAGCTGGGGGGAGAGGGAAGCAACTCCGGGCAGGGACGCACGATTCCGTACAGTCGGTTGAAGGCATGCACCGGAATTCCGTAGGCGAAGTTCGCCGCGCCGCCGCCCTCGGGAATCCGAACCCGAACCTGTTCGCGCCTCCACGCTGCGTTGACAACAGCTCTGAACAGCTCCTCAACCTGCGGGCGAGATAACAGCGCCCACCACGCCTCTGCAGTGGCGTGGGCCTGCAGGCCAGATCACGGCCCTGGACGGCGAGGCCGTGATCTGGCGGAACGGCCGGCTCGACTTCGCGGCCGCGCAGTCACGGGCCGCATCGTCCGTGACTCGGGCCCGCGCCCAGACGTCCCGGCATCCAGCCTCCTACGTGGACCGTTGTTGGCGGCCGGGCGGGGCGCGGTGATGGTCAGTGCATTCCGGCTGTGGTCCCAGGCTGTGTGGAATTGTTCGTAGGCGGCGTGTCCTGCGATGTGTTTGAGGGCGTGGGTGGTGGCGAGTGCGCGGACGGCGGGGATGTCGAGGAGCAGGACGGCGAGTACGCGGTTGTGCCGCTCGGTTACAAGGGCAGCTAACAGCGCGTTCGCGCCTACTTGCAGACAAGCGCACCTTAACCGCGGCCGGTGATCGCCCGGCCGCCCTCGCCCCGGGCCGTCGCGGGGTGGATTCTCCGGCACCCGGACACCTTTACCGAAGCCGAGCAACTCCAGCTCAAGGCCGTCCGGAGTCACTGCCCCTAGCTCGACGCTCTGACCGGCCATGTCCGGTCCTTCGCTGCCCTGCTCACCGGCCGCCAGGGCGAACGGCTGCCGGACTGGCTTGACGCCGTTCCGGCTCTGGGTGCGTGGTTTGGAGTCATCTGGCTGTGCGGATCGGGCGGTTCGGGGTGAGGCGGGGAGGGAGAATGGGGTAATGGCGGTGTGCAAGAAGTGTGGCGTGCGGAAGCGTCGTTGGCCTCGTTCCTGTTCCCAGTGCCGTTCCGGGCCGGACCGGGCGGAAGCGGCCGGGGATGTCGCCGAGCTGGCCGTGGAGACAGGGCTGCTCGGGTGGGTCGGGCGAGGGACCATGGGAGTTGTGCGGCTGGCGCTGCGCGCGTTCGACTGACCGGGCCTACGCGGGCGTAACCCCTAGGGCAGATCGGGGGTGGCTCCGGGGTGGCTCAGGGTGGTCACCGATGATCACCGGGGGCTGTCGGGTGGAGAGTTGGTCCAGCGCGAACACCGCGCCGATCCGAGTCGCCTTCGCCGCCCCTGGAGCTGTCGATGACCACACGTCCCCGCGCCCTCCGTCGTCGCGCCGTCACCACCGTGGCTCTGGCCGCACTCACGTCCGGTCTGGCGGCTGCGCCTGCGGCCACGGCCATGCCTCGCGCGGTCACGGCCCACAATTCCTCCCCCAACTCGACCGGCACCCGCGACCCTGCTGCCGTGAGAATGCTGCTGGCCACTCTCCCCGACGGAGTGACGGACGCGGCTCTCGTACGCGTTGCCGGCCGGGGCATGCGCACCCCGTTCACGGGGACGGCCGGACCAGTGGCGACGGACGCCCGGTTCCCAGTGGGCAGCGTGACCAAGATCTTCACCGACGCCGTGGTGCTGCAGCTGGTCGCCGAGCACAGGATCGGCATCGATGAGCACGTCCGCCCCCACCTGCCCGGACTGATCCCCGCCGCCTACGGCGACGTGACCGTACGCCAACTCCTGGACCACACCAGCGACCTGCCCCGACCGGTCCAGGTTCCGCTCGATCCGCACGGAGTGGTGGCCGCCTCCTTCGAAGCGGACGCCTCGGCCCGCCCGGGCCATATCCCGGCCCCCGGAGACGCCCAGCAGTACAACGGGCTGAACAGCTTCGTTGCCGGGCTGCTCGTGGAAGAGGTGACCGGCCGGCCCTTCGTCCATGAGCTCGACCGGCGGATCCTGTGGCCACTGGCCCTCCGCCACACCGGGCTCTCCGAGGACCCGACGATCGCCTGGGCCTGGGCGGAGGGCGGGCTGTCGTCCACCGCGGCCGATCTCGACGCGTTCCTGAAGGCCCTGCTGGACGGACGGATCCTCCCGCCGGCACAGCAGAAGCACCTCTTCGAGGTACCTGCGGTATCCAGCGCCGGCGAGAACACCAGCTGCCTCACGTCCGCGGCATGCTTCAGTGCCGGCGGCCTGATGAGAATCGAACTGAACGGCACCAAGGTCTGGGGCAAGACCGGTTCCAGCGGCGGCTGGACCAGCGGCGTCTTCGTGAGCACCGAACACCGCCTCCGGACGGTCTACACCCTGCGGCCCGACGCCCTGGCCACTCCCGCGCAGCAACGTGCCCGAGTTGAGTCAGTGGTCGAGGCGGCCCTCACCACCACGAGGCCACTGGCCGACTACTGAACCTCATCGGGCGATGTCGGGCTATACCTCGGACAGCGTGCAGATGGCTTCGGTAGTCCTGGTGCGGTGAGATATTCGCAGGGTGGGGGATGGACGGACGCCGAGAGGGCTGCGGGGGAGCTGGTCCGGCTCCAGGCCATGGCCTGCTTCGGCAATAGGGAGAAGAACCGGGAGATCGCCGTTGCGCGCCAGGCCGGACGTGGTCCTGGCGGACACGGCGTACTCATCCCGCGCGATCCGCTCGCGCCGACAGGGACCGCCGGCTCTCCAGGCAGGCCTCCTGCGCGCTCAGGGTCGTGTCCCGGGCTCGGTGACGGAGAACTCCTCGCCGGTCCAGCGCACGACCAGCTCCCGTACTCCGTCCGGCCCGCTCTGGGCCGCCTGGGGGTGCCATGAGAGCTGAACCTCCCAGCGCCCACTGTCCACCCCGCTCGCCCACCCCGTGGTCGCCTCCTTCAGGTCGCCGCCGACAGCAGCCGTACACCCTCCAGCTCACCGCCGCAGGCCAGCACCGCGTACAGACGGGCGGCTGCGCGCGCGGTCATGAATTCCGTTTGCAGGCAGTGCCGTACGCCGGAAATCGTCGCGGTTACCCAACTCCGCCACCGGCAGCACCCCGTGGGGGACGCAGTCGAAGAACGGCGCCTCGGGTGGTATCCGCTCCAGCCGCGCTGCCCAGCCGCCGTCGTAACAGGTGGCCACCCGCGACGCCAGGTGCTCAGGGACGTGGAAGAGCAGCTCGTCACCGATCCCGAGCGGACCGGCCAGCTCTTCGCGCAGCAGCTGGTCGCAGGTCCGGCCGGTAGCGCGGCGCAGGATCTCGGCCAGCAGCACCCCGTAGGTCCAGGCGTGGTAACCGAACGCGCTACCGGGCTCCCACCGCGGCTGCTGCCCGGCGATCCAGTCGGCCATGGCGGGCAGGTCGAGCGGCCGCTCCGGGGTCACGTCCGCCGACAGCCCGGGCAACCCGGCCATATGACCGAGCACCTGCCCCAGGGTGATCCGCTCCTTCCCCGCCGCGCCGAACCGCGGCCAGTACCGCGCCACCGGCGCGTCGTACGCCAGCACCCCCTGGTCCACCAGCACCGCGACCAGGGTCGCCGCCACGCCCTTGCCGGTCGATCAGGCAGGCACCAAGGTTTCCGGCCCCATCGGCCGCCCCTCGGAGACGTCGGCCGTCCCCGCCCACGCGTCGACCACCAACTCGCCTTCGCACCAGGCCGCCACCTGCACCCCGGCCTCCACGCCCAATCCCGTCAGCTCCGCCAGGACTTCCTCGACGCGCCGCTGCGCCGGGTTGTCCAGCACCGTGCTGGTGTGCACAGGCCCTCCCCCTCCGACCCGGGCCACCACGATCACGGTCGCCCGCCGACTTCAACGCGGTTGCGACCAGAACCGTTCCGGCGGTCGCTGGCTTCGCACTGGCATACGCGGTATCGAAGGCCGCTCCTGCGCGCTGTTGAGGGTGCGCTCGGCAGCGTGTCTTCGTACGGTTTTCAGTGCCCGGCTCGGGGGACGATGTTGCGATCTCTCGGTTTTGGGGCAGTGGTGGTGAGAGGCAGTCGGCAGTGGTGTGTTGTCTCTGGGCGGCGGCGGTTTCGGGATGGGGTTCGCTGTTTTGGAAGGGAGAGATGGTGTGCGTGCCTGCTGTCACCGGGCGGTGGATGTGCGGGTCGGGCGCTGGCACGGAAGCGAGAGTTCTTACTCGTCGGCTGCGGCCCGCGCCCGCCGGTTGATTGTCCTGCCGGTGCTGTTATTCGGTATGTGACGTGTGGGTGGTGATGTGGATGTACTGGACGTCGAGTTGGTTGGCGATGTTGTCGAGGACGTCGGCGAGGGAGCGGACGGTCACGGGCTCAAGGCTGATTCCTGGTCCGTTTTCCGTGGCCAGTACGGGGATGCCGTCGTGCGCGCCGACTTGCCAGGAGCGGGCGATGGACCGCAGGAGCGCGGTGACGTGTTCCGCGGGAACGGTCAGGCGCCCGTCGGGCTCGACATTGACCTCAGGTGCCGCGAGCTGCGCTTCGTGTCCCTCATCCCGAAAACTCATGCCGCCCATTCCACTCCGAGTTCGGTGAGGGCGGTGCGCTGTTCGGCGGTGAGTTTGTCGCGGCGTTGTTTCTGGTTGGCGTACCAGATTCCGAGCGCCAGCTCGTGCTCCTGGCCGTCGAGGACGATCGTCTCGCGGTGGGGCCGTTTGACCGCAGTGGTGCCCTCGCGGGCGATGTACTGGGCGAGGGCCGCGACGCCGCGCTGGAAGGCCGCTGACGCCTTGCTCTGGCCCTTCGCCGCAGCCTTGGAGGCTGGGGCTGCAGTGGGGCGCTCAGAGGGTTTGATGCCCAGTGCGGACAGCCGTTCCCGCTGCTCGGTGGAGAGCTGCGCCCAGGTGCTCGCTTCCCTTTGCCGCGTGAGCCATCGTCCGAGGTCGTCGCCCTCGAAGAGAACGCCGGGCTGGATGTCGGGCAGGAGGCCGTGGGGTTCGTCTTGGGCCAGGTGGGCGAGCACCCGGTGGTGGCGTTGCCAGTCCAGTGGCCAGGGGCAGTTCCAGTCGGGGTCGATTTCGGCGAGCTGCGCGGCCCGCGCGGTGGCGCGTTTGGGGATTTTGCCGAGGCCGTCGGTGCGGCGGAGGTTGGCGAGCAGTTGTCCGATGGCTACCTGCCCGCCTTCGCCCCAGACCGTGTCCTGGCGGGGGGCGAGGTGCCCGTGTGCGTGCCGGTAGGAGCGCAGCATCGCGAGTTTGGCCTCCCAGGCTTCCTCTCCGGGTTCCCACACCATGCCGGCGTCGTCCGCGTCCAGCAGCTTCTTGCGGTGGTCGTCTAGCTCTCCGGCCCGCAGCGCTTTGCGCTGCTGGTGCACCCAGCGCCCCAGTGGGAATGCCTTCGTGGCGCCCACCGTCGTCTCGACGTCGTAGGGCACGGCATACAGGCCCTCGATGCCGTTGTCGGTCCGCCAGCGGATGAGGGCTTGGTAGCCCTCGAGCCATACCAGTGATTCGGGCCGGTACACCCGGATGCGTAGGAACGCCGCGATGGTGGCCGCGTCGCGGGGGGAGGAGAAGTGCAGCAGCGCCGACTCGGCTGCCGCATCAGTCCCGTCCTTGTGTTCCTGTCCCTCGCTTGCGGCTGCGCTGCCGGCCCGGACGATTTGCCCGTCCTCGTCGCGGACCAGGTGGTGCAGCTTGGCCCGCGGCTGGCGCGACAGCGCCTGCGACGCGAGCTGGTCGACCATGCGCTCTGAAGTTCCCCCTCTGAAGTGGACAGCCTGATACTGGGACGGATCAGTCCCGGAGGAAGCAGTCCAGGTTGAGTGGCAAGAGCAACATGAGCAAGCGGTACACGTCGGAGTTCAAGCGGGACGCGGTGGCACTGGTCCGGTCGTCAGGGCGGAACGTCACCGAGGTCGCCCGGGAACTCGGTGTGAGTGCGGAGGGGCTTCGCGGCTGGGTGAAGCAGGCGAAGGTCGACTGCGGCGAGGGGGCGCCCGGCGCGCTGACCACGGCGGAGAAGGATGAGCTCCAGCGGCTGCGCAGGGAGAACCGGGAACAGCAGCAGACGATCGAGATCTTGAAAAAAGCAGCGGCCTTCTTCGCGAAGGAGACGATGAAGTAGGCACGCTGTGCCGTTTCATCGACGCGGAGAAGGCCGCCGAGGCCAACCCTGGCGGCTACAGCGTGGCTTTGCTGTGCCGTGTCACGGGGATCAACCGCTCCACCTTCTACTCCTGGCTGGCGGCCCGGCCGACAGCGGCCGAACGACAGTGCGCCGAGGACGAGTTGAGCGAGGAGATCCGTGAGATCCACGCCTCCTCGCGGGGTGCCTACGGCGCCCCGCGCGTGCACGCCGCGCTGCGGCGCAAGGGACATGCGATCAACCGGAAGAAGGTCGAGCGGATCATGCGCGAGCGCGACATCCGCGGCATCACCCGCCGCAGACGCCGCCACCTGACGCAACAGGACACCAAGGCCGCACCGGCTCCGGACCTGGTCGGCCGCGACTTCACCGCTAACCGGCCCGGCATGAAGCTCGTCGGTGACATCACCTATCTGCCGACGATCGACGGCTGGTGGTATCTCGCGACCGTCATCGACCTGGCGACGCGCGAGGTGATCGGTTACGCGATGGCCGAACACCATCGTGCCGAGCTGGTCACCGACGCGCTGCGGATGGCCGCCGGCCGCGGTGACCTTCAGGGTGGCTGCATCATGCACACCGATCGCGGAAGCGAGTACACGAGTGGCGAATTCCGCCGCGAACTACAGGAGTTGAACCTGAGGCAGAGCATGGGAAGAACCGGCATATGCTACGATAACGCCGCAGCCGAGAGCTTCTTCGGACTGCTGAAAGCGGAGATCGGCACCGCCGTCTGGGAGAGCCGCGAGGCGGCCCGCGCTGACATCTTCCGCTTCATCGAGGTCGAGTACAACCGCACCAGGCTCCGCAAGCACCCCGAGTTCGGGTACCTCACCCCACTCGAAACCCGAGCCAGGCTGCAGCACGACTTCACCCCCGCAGCGTAAGCAACCGCTGTCCAAGACCAGGGGGGAACTTCACTCCGAGTGACTGCGTAGGCCTTGGAGCACGGCCACAAGGGGCGCGAACGAGGCGGAGGCGACCATGTCGGTCGGGTCCTCGCCCGGCTGAAGGAAGACCGGCACGATGATGCGCGCGACCTTGGTGGTGCCGTCCGGGTTCGGGCGGAGCGCGCGGCCGATGTTCTGCACGATCTCCACCTGCGAGCCGCGGGTGTCGGCGAAGCACACGGCCTCCACGCCCCGCTCGCCCACGATGTCGACGCCTTCGCCGAGGACGCGAACGCTCGCGAGGAAGGCGCGGTGGACCCGCCGGCCGTCAGCGTCCACACCGTTGGCGAACTGCTTCAGGGTCTCGCGCCGTTCGGAGACGAGGTGGTCGCCGCACAGCCATGCCGACCACACCCGGTCCGGCGGGACATGGCGGCCAGGCTCCAGCTCGTAGAACTCAGCGTCGATCGTCGAGGCGGGCAGGCGTTCCGCGTTGGCGATCGCGGCGTCGGACGCCTCGGCCGCATACAGCTCGGCCGCCGTCTCCGGCAGCCTCGTAGCGAACGCGGCGGCCTCCTCCACCCGCTGGTGGAAGGTCATCACGGTCTTGAGGTTGTGGCGCGTGGCATGCTCCAGGAGCGCGGCCTGGAGCAGCGCGAGCCGACGCCCCCGCAGCGCTTCCTCGGACAGTCCGAGGACCGGGTCCGGATCCCGAACTTCTAGAACATCAATCTCAAAACCTGCCAAAATACCCCGCTCGATGTTCCCGCCCACGACACCGTCCGCGACACTGTGACGATCGCGGTGCCCAGGGACGCGGCGCCGGGTGAGAGCTATGCAGTGGTCTGGGCGCAAGTCAGGGGTGGTCGAGGTGGTGGTGTCGCCCTGGTGAGCCGCACTGGCATCCGGATGTATGTCTCAGTCGGGGGCCACAACCCCCCGGCCCCGAACTTCACCGCGCGCACGATGACGGCTGAACGTGGCCCGGACGGGCGCGCGATCGTGCGTGCCCGGATCACCAACACCGGGGGCCGCGCTCTGGACCTGTCCGGCACCCTGAAGCTCGCCTCGGTGTCGGGAAGCCTGAGCGCGGGCCCCTACCAGGTACAGCTGGGCACGAGCTTGGCACCCCATCAGTCCGAGCCCGTGATGATTCCGGTAACCGACCAAGTAGCCGACGGCCCTTGGCGCGCCACCCTGGAACTGAGAAGCGGACTGCTCGTCAAGAAGTTCCACGCGAAGATCAAATTCCCGCGCACCTCGGGCATCTCCCCGGCAGCCGCCGTGGACACCGAAGCATCCGGCGGTGGCGCGCTCAAAATGCTGGTCGCGGGGATCCTCCTATTGAGCACCGCTCTTCTGATCGCCAGCGCCCGCATCCGTCGCCGACACGGTAGAAGAACCGCTGACGCGTAACGCCCCTGCCCCGACGCCGCCCGCTGAGGTCGCCCGTGTCGCTGCGCTCTACGCGGCTCGGCTGAAGGAGCTGGAGGCCACCGGCCTGTAGCGGTCGGCGTCTTCGCGGGCCAGGGGGAGGGCGGCCACGGCGGTGGGCCCGGGAAGCCTGTGCGGCTGGAGGTGGGCGGGCATCAGCGCCCATGTGCGATGTGCCGGTTTGGTGTCAGTGGGTGGGTGTCAGTGACGGGGTGTCAGGTGGGGGTGTTTGTGCTGGTGGGGTGTTGAGGTCGGGGCGGGGTCACTGACGTGGGGTGGTGTCTGTTGCCGATGCCACTGTCGTGGGGCGGTACACCCCATCTCGTGTCGCTGTCACGGGAACGGTATTTCTGATCTTTTTGCGGGGCGGGTGGGTTCACGGTGGTCTTCTGTCGGGCGTGTGGCCGGGGGAGGACCGGGTGGGGGAGCGGGAGCTTGAGGGCTTGGTCTCGGTGTCGCGGCCGGTGTTGGTGGGGCGGTTGCTTCAGCTGGATGCGGCTGGTGGTGTGACGTCGGCGCATGTGCGGGCGGGGGCGCAGTTGGCGGGGGTGCATCCGCGGACGGTGTGGCGGTGGGTGGAGGCGGCGCGCAGTGAGGGCCGTGTGGAGCGTCGGAGGCGTTCCCGGTTCGAGTTGTCGGAGGAGGCGTGGGAGGTACTGGCGCAGGCGGGCGGCAATGTGTCTGTGTTCTACCGGCATTTGAAGGAGTGCGGGGACGGGGATGCGGGAGTGTCGCTGGCTTCGGTGTACCGAGCGGTTCAGCGTGAGCTGGCCTCGGGGCGGGTGTTGCCGGACCGTGCCGTGGTACGCCGGGCGCGGGCTGAGCGGGAGGCCCGGCAGGCTCTGGCAGACCTTGCCGTCGCGGGTGTGGGCACCGGCACGCCGTCTGCTTGTGCCGCGGCTGGTCCGGCTGAGCTGACGCCCGCAGGGCGGGAGGCCGCGCCGGCGGGGGACGTGCCGGGCGTGGTGGTGCCGATGGGGGCTCAGGCGGTGCGTACGGCGTCGGTGCGTGCGGTGGCCGAGGCGGTGGGGCAGGCGATGGCGGCCGGGGGCGCGGCGTGTGTGTTCGGGGATGCGGGGCGGGGCAAGACGGTGGCGCTGCGGATGGCGCTGTCGGATCCGCCGGTGGGCTGGGGCGTGTCGTGGGTGCGGGTGCCGGTGCGTCCGTCGGTGTCGGAACTGCGGCGGGCGGTGTTCGAGGCTCTGGTGTTGCCGGGCCGGTTTCCGCACCGTTCGGCCGAGGCCGATGAGCGGATCGTCGGCGCCCTGGACGAGGCTCGGGTGCTGGTGGTGGATGAGGCACAACGGTTGCCAGCGCCGTGTCTGGAGTATCTGCAGTCGTTGTGGGACCACCCGCAGGCCCGGGTGGCGCTGGTGCTGTGCGGGGCGGGTAGCGAGCGCGCGGTGGCGCGTGTGCCGCAGTTGGCGTCGCGGGTCTGCGCGTGGCAGGAGGTAGGGCGTCTCGCCGGGAGCGAGGTGGCTGCGACGGTGTCTGCCTTTCATCCGCTGTGGGCTGGCGTCGCGGGTGGGGAGGTGGCGTGGATCGACCAGTCCTGCACGCACGGTGTCTTCCGTACCTGGGCTGCCTTGACGACGCATCTGCAGAACGCGCTGCTTACCGTGCCGGATGCGACGGTGGACCGGGCGCTGCTGCGGCGTCTGTTCCGGCGTTTGAGCCCTCCGGTCTGAGCGAATGTGCGGACAGGAGGGGGAGATGGAAGACGGTGGTGCGGTCGGCGCCGGGCGGGGCGGGCTTCCGGAAGCGTCGCGTACCGCGCTGCGCGGTGTGGCGGTGCGTCGGCTGCTCGCTCTGCGGGTGCGGGGCGAGCTGAAGACCGGCCATGTCCGGGTGGCGGCGGATGCGCTGGGGGTGTCGGAGCGCACCGTGTGGCGGTGGCTGGCCGAAGCCGGCCGCGACGAACGGGCAGCTGACGAGCCCGGGGCACGGGCCCAGACCGGCACGAGGTTCACGATCACACCGGAGGTCCGCGCGCTGCTGGCGCTGTGGAAGGGCAATGTCGCCGCGGTGCAGCGTGAGCTCGCTGCCCGCGCGGCCGGGCGCCCAGTAGCTGATGTCGGTACACAGGCCGGGCCGCCGCCGGGTACAGCTCTGCCGCCGGATGTGCCGTCGTTGACGACGCTGCACCGGGCGATCCGTCGTGATCTGATGCCGGGGGAGCGGGCCGGGCTTGCGGGTGGGGAGCGGGCGGCGCGCAAGCATGATGTGTTCCTGGCCCGGCCGCGGGGCTGGCGCAACCAGGTGTGGGAGACCGACCACATGCAGGCGCCGGTGCTGGTCGATGTCGAGGGCAAGGCCCGCAGGCCGTGGATCACCTGGTTCACCGACTGCGCCACCAACGCGATCACCGGGGTGGCCGTCACGCCGGTGCATCCGTCGCGGGAGTCGGTGCTGGCCGCGCTGCGCTCTGCGGTCCTGCGGGAGGAGCCCTACGGTCCGTTCGGTGGTCTGCCGGAGAAGGTACGGGTGGACCGCGGCAAGGACTTCTTGTCCAGGACGGTGACCGCCGCGTTCGATCTCCTGGACGTGACGGTGGAGGACCTGCCCGCCTACACCCCCCACCTCAAGGGCACCGTGGAGGGCCTCAACCGGGCGGTGGAGAGCATGTTCCTGGCCGCGCTGCCCGGCTACGCCCGCCAGCCCCGCCCCGGCAAACGGGCTTCCCGCCCGAAGGACGAAGTGCTGCTCGGCTTCGAGGACTTCACCGCCCGGCTGCTGGCCTGGACGCTCTGGTGGAACACCGAGCACCGCCCGGCGCCGCTGCGGGGCAAGACTCCGCTTGAGGCGTGGCAGGACGATCCCACCCCGCTGCGGGACGTGCCCGCAACAGATCTGTGGACGTTCACCCTGGAGGACGCCGGCACTCGCACGCTGACCACCCGCGGCATCCGCTTCAGGAAACGCGACTACGTGGGGCCGTGGATGACCGGCCAGGCCGGGATCCAGGTCAGGGTCCGCTTCATGCCCCACCACGACCACCGCATCGAGGTCTACCACGCCGCCACTGGCCGCTACCTGGGTCCCGCGGACCTGGCCGACCAGGCCACCGACGAACAGATCAGCGCTGTACGAAGAGCGCGGGCCGCCCGCACCCGCCGCCTGAAGAAGGACCTGGAGGCCTCCCAACGCGAGCGCTACGCCGCCGTGAACCAGCCGGAGGCGCCTCGGCGGCTCGGCGCGCTGACCACCGCGCAGGCCGAGGCGGAACTTGCCCAGACTGCCGACACCGACCTCGCGCAGATCGCGCTGCCGGACCTCATCCCGCCCGCCGCGCCCCCGGCCGACTGGCGCACCCCAGCTTCCCTGGCCGCGCTGACCACGCCAGGCCTGCCCGTCCCGCTCCCGTCCGGCCGTGACTCCACCGCTACAGCCCCGGACGGCTCGGACGGACGGGCCGCACGTCCCACCACCGACGAAGACGGAGACGCCTCGTGACCGCGGCCACCTACCAGTACGTCGACCTGCCCGATGCGTCCGTGGTCACCACCCGCGCCCTGCTCACCGCCCGGGAGAACATCACCGACACCGTCGCCGCCCGCGCCATGATGTGCATCCACGGCGGCGCCGGCTTCGGCAAGACCCTCGCCGTCAACACCTGCCTGCGAAACCTCGAACCGCACGAGGACGTCCGCAAGATCACCTTCCGGGCCCGGCCCACCGCCCGAGCGGTGCGCTACGAACTGTTCACCGCGCTCGACCTGGCCGGGGAACCACCGCGCCACCCCAGCGAGTTCGACCGCCTGCTGAAAACCGCCCTGGCCGAGCGCCCCCGTACCTTCCTGGTGGATGAGGCCCAGTGGCTCAACGGGGAGGCGTGTGGATGACCGGGTTATTCGTGAGGTGAGGGTTGCTTTTCTGCAGCTGTCTCGTTGATGGATTCGGTGGCACAGAGGTTGTTCAGGTGCCGCCTTAACCAAGAGTCATTGCTGGTTGGTGGTGGAGTGTGGCGGGGAAGCCGTTTCTTCGGCTGGTCGAGGGCGGGCTCTGCGGCCCTGCTCCCGAGGCCGGGCAGGTACCCGATGTGTGGGCGTTCCAGACCCGCTGCGTGCAGGCATTCGCCTCGACATGGACAGCGAGAGGCTTCGCTCCCACCACGATCGGCTGCTACACGTCGCTGCTGCAACGGGTGCTGGACCACTATGACCGGCCGGTGTGGCAGATCGAGCCGGCCGATGTGGACGCGATGCTCCACTCCCTGGTGGTGGCGGGGCGGGCGGCGGGGACCAGACGCCAGTACCTGCAGATGCTCCGCACGTTCCACACCTTCATCCAGGCCCGCTACGCCACCGAGATCCGCACCCTGTACGGCACCCCAGTGGCCAACCCGCTGGACCGGTTCAACCGGCTGCGCCATGTCTTCGACGACACCCCGCGCATCCTGCCGCCCACCGCCGAGCGCCTCACCGCGTTTTTCGCCTTCGCCCGCCAGCGCCTGACCACCACGTCCGACTACCCGGCCGCGGCAAGGGACTACGCACTGCTGCGCACCCTCTACCACTCCGCTCCCAGAGTGAGCGAAGCCATTCGCTTCGACCAATGCGACGTCCATCCCGCACTCGGCCCGACAGGCAAACTCCACGTCCGATTCGGCAAGGCGGCCAACACCTCGGGGCCCCGCCCGAGATGGGCACCCATGCTCGACGGACTGGACCAGATCCTCGCCTGGTACCTGGGAGACGTACGCCCCTTCTTCCCCGACACCGCCCCGCTGTTCTGCGACGCCCACGGCCAGCCGCTGAAGCCGGACACCGTACGCGACCGCCTCTGCCACCTCCTGGACCTGGAAGGCCGCCCCGCAGACGACCGGTTCACCCCGCACGATCTGCGCCGGGCCTGCGCGACCCACACTACGAGAAGGGCATGGACCTGCTCACCGTCCAGCAGCTCCTCGGTCACTGGCACATCGCCTCGACGATGGCCTACGTGCGGCCCTCGCTCACCTTCGTCGAAGACGCCTGGCGCCGCGCCACGTCGACCGCCGTCACTAACCTGGCCAGCTGACCCCAGGGCAGGACACCCATGACCACACCACCCCCTCTGCACGCCGTCGAGCCCATGCCCCCGCCACCGCAGGTGGAGTGGAGACTTCGGATGACCGCGGCACAGCGCGGTATCTGGACCGGCACCGAACTGCGCCGCCTGCTCGCCGAGCGGGCCGGTCTCGAGCTGTCTGCGGCATCGGTGTCCGCCCTGTTCACCAAACAGCCCTCCCAGGTGAAGCTCTCTACCCTGGCCGCCCTGTGCGCCGCCCTGGACTGCACCCCAGGCGACCTGCTTACCGTCGGCGAGCCCGCCATACCCCCACCACCTGGACCACGCACCACCCCACCACCTCGACAGCAGCCCGTGCCCAGCCACCGATCCCTGCCACCGCTGTGACCGCACCCCGCCCCGCACACCCCGCGACGGACCCGCCCACGACCACCCGTGCCACACCCTCTCGTGTCAAAGACAACTGCCCGGCCTGCCACCGACTGCGCTGGCTGCACCCCGACACCGGCCGCTGCCCCTGGTGCTCACGCACCTGCACGCTCTGCGGCGCACCACGGCGCTCCGCCCAGGACCTGTGCGCGGCATGCCGACGCCGATCCGCCGGAGAACGAGCTCGGGGCCCCTGCCAGCACTGCGGACGCCGACGTGCCCTCGACGCGGCGACCCAGCGCTGCCGAGCTTGTACCGATCCCACTGCCGCCCCGCCCCCAGCCCACTGCGAGCAATGCGGAACCAGCGGCCGGTGGGCCAAAGGCCTCTGCAAGCGCTGCTACGAGCATTCACCCCACACAGTCCTGACCCGCGCGGCGGGCTGGGCCAAGCGCATGCCCGCCCCGCCCTCCTGGTGGAGCGACCTCGCCGTACACCTCGCAGCGCACCGACACCCGATCTACGCGGCCGACCTCATCGCCACCACCGCGCGCCTGCTCCTCCACGCCGAGTCCTGCGACCCCTGCAGCCTCCTCGCCCGCGCTAAAAGCGATGCCCCCGAACTCGTCGGAGCGCTCACCGACTTCTTCCGCACCCACGGCCACCTCGACCCACCACCACGCCGCTCCGACAGACGAGCAACAGAACGCCGAGCCCGCCGCATCGAGGCCACACCCACCCCTCTGCGCCCCCAGGCCAAGAAGTTCGCCGCCTTCCTCCTGCGACAGCGCGAGCAAGCCGAACAACTGGGACTACGCCCCAACCAGCTGAAAACCATCGAGATCCGACTTACTGCCGTCCGCGACCTGGCCCTCCACCTCCACACCGAGGGCCACACGAACTGGGCCAGTGTCACCACCGCCCATCTGGAATCCTTCCTGGCCCTCAACCCGGCCCTCCGCGCATCCCGACTCGCGGGACTGCGCCAGTTCTTCGCGTACGCCCACTACTCCAAAGCCATCCTCCACAACCCCACCGACCCCATAAATGCCGTACAGCACAGGGGATTCAAAGGTCCCACCCTCACCCTGACCCAGCAGCGCACCCTGTACCAGCGGTGGACCACCCACCACGACATACACCCGCACGAGGCATTCATCGGCCTCGCCGCCCTGCTCCACGCAGCAACCATCACCGAGCTGCGCCAGCTCTCTGACACCGGGATCAACCCCCATCACCACAGCGTCCACTTCCCCGGCAGATCCCTGGCCATCCCGCTCGACGACGCGACCTGGACCGCACTCCAACGCTGCCAAGAACACCGACACCAACTGGGCTCGGACAACCCCCACCTGCTCGTCACTCGGCTCACCCGCACCCACCACGGCCCCGCCGGCGCCGCTCACATCCGCGACACCCTCGCCCCTACTGGCCTCCGGCCCCGCATCCTGCGCTCTACTCGCCTGCTCACCCTCGCCGATGAACTCGACGCCAAGACCCTCACCACCTCACTGGGGATGTCCTACGCAGGAGTCGCCCACTACCGGCCCAGCCCGAACCTCACCAAACCAATATGACGGTCCGAGCCCGGCGAACCGCTTGAGCTGCTCCTCGCAATGTCTATGTCCACCCAGGCATGGTGCCTTAGCGGTCTCTGGATCACCCCACGCCGTAAAGGGCTGCCTCCCGGCACACGGCAGGCAACCCTCCGCCGGAACTCATGCCCAGTCCACGCTCAGCTTCCGTAGTGCGTCGCGCTGTTCCGCGCTGAGTTTGTCCCGCCGCGACTTCGCCGTCCATCACTGTGGTCCTGGACCCCGGCGACGACGCGATTCACACGCACACTGCTCTGGCCGCCCACCATCCGCCGTCCGGCCGGATCACCCTGCACCCCGGCCCGGGCACCACCAGCGAGACCGGCCTCGCCCACGACCTTCTCGCCGCCCTGGGCAAACCGCCCCTGCTCCCGGGCCGCTTCCTTGCCGGCCGTCAGCCCGCCTGGCAAGCAGCTACCGCCTGGATGACCGCCCTGCCCATTACCCGGCTGACCGTCCTGCGCGCCCACCGCCTCACCGCCCGCCGCACGACGCGCCTCCTGCAGCTACAGGCCCTCACCGGTATCCACCTGACCCTGGTCTGCCACCGCCCACACCTCCCCGCCGCTCTCCACCAGGCCCTGCAGACGGCCGACTACTCCCTCACCGCCGACTTCGAGGCTGCCCACCGCCACTACTACGGCACGCCTGTCACCGAACCCCCGCCCGCAGACGAGCCCGCCGGGCCAGTCGGCCGGTGGCTCAACCTGCCCGCACTGGACCGCCTCGTCTCCTACGACAGCCCCCGCCCCTGCGCCGACCCGTGCACGCCACCGTCGATCGCCTGGCGGCACCGCCCACCGCCCGCGCCTCTCACCGCGCCCACCGCCCGGCGCGTCGCCCACCGGCTGCACGCGGCGACCGCACATCCTCGCCTGGCCGCGGCCGTCGCTGCCGCACTGTTCACCGGCGCCTCCCTCCAGCAACTCGCCACCGCCCGCCCCCGCGACTACGACGACGCCGCGGCCATGCTCGCCCTGCACGACCGCGCCCGCTACACCGACGGCTGCGCCGCCTACCCCGTACCGCCCTGGGCCGGCGGCTTCCTGCGGGCCGCGGCCTGCTTCACCCGCCTCGCCTCCGGCGAGGAGCAGGAATTGCTTGCCGCGCCAGGGGACCGTGGGCACCTGCTGCGCGTGGCGGAGACGGCCAGGCTGCGCCCGCCCCAGCCGCTCGCGGCTCGCCGCAAAGGCCCGGTCGGCCGTGTGGAGTGGGACTGGCGCGAGCGGCAGGAAGCCGAGAGGTACGAAGCGGTACCGGCCAGCCGCGCCAGGTCCCCACGACGCTGAACACCCTGACGTTGTTACGCGACGGGCCAGGCTCAGCCGATCGAGAAGTCGGCGAACTCGAGGTCGCTGAAGGCGATGTGCAGGCCGTGGGCGCGGTGGCCCCCGTCGCGGAAGTAGGCGTGCCCCAGCGCGCGAGCGAGGATCACCATCTGCTGCTGCTCGCCTGCGCCGGCATCCCGGGCGGCGAAGAGTTCCCGGGCGACCTCTCCAGGCAGGTACTGGGTGATCCACCGCACCCGCGGGTCGTCCGAGGAGCCTGCAGGAGCCGCGAACCCGAATCGCGCCCTGGTGTGGAAGACGAAGCCCTCCGCCTCGGCCTGGGCACGCCGACGGGCCCGTATTCGGGGCTGCCACCGAGCCAGGACCGCTTCCTCGATCGCCTGGGCATGCTGCGCACCTGGCGGACGACGTGTTCCGGGCTTCTTTGTCACCCACCGCTGCACGGTGCGCTGTGAAACGCCCAGGAGGCGTGCCACCTTCTTCGTGGAGCCCTTCTCGGCCCTCATGAGGAAACGCAGTGCCGAGGCGCCTGTAGGTACCGGGCGCGTCAGCAGCGCTCGCTCAATTCCGTCGCTGATCTCCCCCACGACTCTCCCCGGCGCTTGACCCCTATGGCTGTCTGCGCTGCCATACCTCTCACAGACGCGGCCTCCCACGATCGAGATCCGCCGTACAGGGCACACGATGGGCAAACCTGGGCTACAGACGCAGAACGGGAGACAGGGACGGTGACGGACCGAGGGCAGAGCGCCCCGGTTCGACCCGCCGATTGCCAGTGCTGCGTGGGCGTCTTTGGGTACGCAACAGGGCAACGAGCAAAGTGCTGAGGTGCATGCCATGGCTGTGCGTGCACCCACTGCGCGAGTGCCGTCAGCCCGCACTGGAACGCCTGCTGCGCCTTGCTCGGGGAGGAGCCGCGCCCAGGTGTCCGGGCTTCTGCTGCTCCAGTCACAGTCCGATGTCGTCGCCGTCCATGAGGACGCCGGGTGTGATGCCGGGCAGCTGGCCGTCGGCATCGGCCAGGTCGGCGAGGACGCGGTGGTGGCGTTGCCAGTCCAGTGGCCAGGGGCAGTTCCAGTCCGGGTCGTTCGCGGTGAGCTGCGCCGCGCGCTGCGCCGCCCGCTCCGGGTCCTGTGCTGCCCACTTCAATCCGAGGTCGACGAGGGGCCTTGACCCTGGAATCCTGCTGATGCCGCTACGCCGCTGCGCCTCCGAGGATCCTCAGTGAGTACCTCTCGTATGCGCGGTGCAGAACCATCCTCACCGGGCCCGAGACCAACACTCCGCTGACAACGTACTCCTTTTCGATTCCCGTCTTGGTCACCTGCTTCTCGTACAGGGAGTCGGTCTCCTTCTTCGCCCGGTCGAGCCACGAGGACGCCTTGTCATGGTCGATTCCGGCGACGTCGAGACCTGTGCAGGAAGCCAGGAACTCGAAATCGCCTGGTTCCTTCGTACCCGCGCGGCACAGCAGGGAGGACATGTTCTTGTGATCGGCGTAGCCGGCCGACACGGTCATCCCGTTCTTGCCGCGCCCGTGAACGTACGTCCTCATTTTCCCGTTGGGCATCTCCTGCTCGATGGGCTTTTCGAGTCGGATCTTCCAGTCCTTCGCCAGTCCGGTGAGGAAATCGTTCCCGGTGTATCCCGTGGCCATCGTCCTGCCCGGGCTAAGCGTGGCCTGTTTGTCGCTGGTCACCGCATGCTTGGGCAGATCGGAGGCCTGCGGCAGGGTCTGTGTTGCGGACGGCTCGGGACGAGGTGCCACTGTCCTCGGCGCTTGTGGCGATGCCACGCCGGGGCTGTCCTGGCCACAGGAGGCGGTTCCCACCGCGCCGGCGACGAGAGTTATCAGTACGACGGGAACGCGGAGGGCGGCCCGTGTCCCGAGCCACTGTCCACCCGAACGCGCCCTCTGGATCTGGGGTATCACCGAGAGCCCACTCCTGCCGGGAACTTGAAGCCGTCCTGGACGACAGCCGCCAGCATTCCGGATACGGCCATGATTCTCTTGCGTACTTCTCTCATGTGCACATGCTCTCCGAGGGTGATGTCTGCCGATGCGGAAGCGACTTGCTATTGAAACCAGCACCGGACGCTACACGGCCCACTCCACCCCGAGCTTGCGTAGTGCGTCGAGTTGTTCGGCGGTGAGCTTGTCCCGCCTGGACTTGGTGTTGCTGTACCAGATGCCGAGCTTGGTCTCGGTTCCGTCGGGCAAGGTCTCCACCGCCTTCCGGGGTACCGGTCGGCCCACGCCTTCCCGTTCGACCCATTGCGCGAGTGCCGTCAGGCCTCGCTGGAACGCCTGCTGTGCCTTGCTCGGGCCCTTCGCCGTACGCGGGGCAGCCTGGGCGGCAGGCGCCGCCTCAGCGGGCTGGACGCCCAGCGCGGTCAGCCGCTCCTGCTGCTCGGGGAGGAGCTTCGCCCAGGTGACCGGCTGCTTCTGCTGCTCCAGCCACTTGCCGATGTCATCGCCGTCCATCAGCACGCCAGGCTGGATCTCGGGCAGCACGCCATCGGCGTCGACCAGGTCCGCGAGCACCCGGTAGTGCCGCTGCCAGTCCAGTGGCCAGGGGCAGTCCCAGTCCGGGTCGATCGCGGTGAGCTGCGCCGCGCGTTCCGCCGCCCGCTCCGGGTCCTTGCCCAGGCCGTTCTTCTGGCCCTTCCGGCGGAGGTTGGCCATGTGCTGGCCGACGGGCGTCATCGCCTCGCCCTCGCCCCATACCGCGTCTTGCCGGGGTGCGAGGTGTCCGGTGGCCCGCTGGTAGGAGCGGAGCGCGGCGAGTTTGTTCTCCCAGGCTTCTTCGCCGGGCTCCCAGACCATCCCGGCTTCGGGTGCGTCCAGCAGGGTCTTGCGCCGCGCTTCCAGCTCCCCGGCCCGCAGTGCTTTCCGCTGCTGGTGCACCCACCTCCCAAGGGGGAAGTCCTTCGTGACGCCCACCTCGACCTCAACGTCGTAGGGCACGGCATAGAGGCCGGTGATCTCGTTCTCGGCTCGCCAGCGGAGGAGGGCCTGGTAGCCCTCGAGCCAGACCAGGCTCTCGGGCCGGTAGACCCGGGTGCGCAGGAATGCGGCGATGGTCGCGGCGTCACGAGGGGTGGAGAAGTGGAGTAGGGCGGACTCGGCGGCGGCGTGGGTGTCGTCCTGCTCCTGGTCCTCGCTGTGGTCCTGGCCGCTGGCTCCGACGATCCGTCCGTCCTCGTCGCGCTGGACGTGGACCTTGCGCTTGCCGCTGGTGAGGGCGCGGGAGGCGAGCTGTTCGACCAGGCGCTCATCGTGACTGCGCAGGCCCTGGAGAACCGCCACAAGGGGCCGGAACGAGGCGCTGGCGACCATGTCGGTCGGGTCTTCGCCGGGCTCCAGGAACACCGGCACGATGATCCGGGCCACCTTCGTGCTGCCATCCTTGTTGAGCCGCAGCGCCCGGCCGATGTTCTGCACGATCTCGACCTGGGAACCGCGGGTGTCCGCGAAGCAGACAGCCTCCACACCTCGCTCACCGGTGATGTCGACGCCTTCCCCGAGCACGCGAACGCTCGCGAGGAACGCGCGGTGGACCCGGCGGCTGGCGGCGTCGATGCCGCCTGCGAACTGGCGCAGCACCTCGCGCCGCTCGCTGACGAGGTGGTCGCCGCACAGCCACGCCGACCAGACGCGGTCCGGGGGTACGTGGCGGCCGGCCTCGAGTTCGTAGAACTCCGCGTCGATGGAGGACTTCGGCAGCTTGTCCGCGGCGGCCAGGTCCTCGTCGGATGCGTCGTTGACGTACAGCTCGGCAGCGGTCCGAGGCAGCTTCTCCGCGAACGCGGCGGCTTCCTCCACCTTCTGGTGAAACGTCATGACCGTGCGGAGGTTGTACGCGGCGGCGTGCTCCAGGAGCGCGGTCTGCAGGAGGGCCAGGCGCCGGCCGCGCCGCGCCTCTTCGGACTCCCCGATCACGGGGGAGGGGTCGCGGATCTCCAGCACGTCGATCTCGAACCCGGCGAGGATCTCGCGCTCGATCGCCTCGCTCAGACCGAGTTCTGCGAGCCACGCGCCGTACGTGCCGTCCGGGTCGTCGGCCATGGTCGCAATCTCCACCTCCTGGCCGTCCGCGCCCTTCTGCGGCCGGGCCGCGGCGAGGATGCGCGGCGTGGCGGTCAGGTAGAGCCGGAAGGCCGCCGGGATACGGGCGTTGTCATGGATCGCCGCCCACGGACGACCAAGATCACCAGCGGTGCCGTGTGCCTCATCCACGATCGCGAGGTCGAAGCCCGCCATCTGCTGGCCATAGAGCCGCTCTCCGCCCGCCAGAGCGGCCTCCAACGGCCCACGAACCTTCCCCTGGCCCATCGGTGCGTCGATGTCCTCGCGGTCCACCAGGGAGGCGTACGTGGCGAACACGACGACCGGCCCGGACCCGGCCCACAGGGCCAGTTGGATCGGGTTGGTGGTGGTGCGCACCCCCAGCGAGTTGAGGACCGCATCGTTCTCCAGCGAGCACACCGCGACCATCGGGGCCCGGTGGCCCACCAGGCGCCACGCTTGGGCGGTCTGCACGAGCAGGTCCAAGGTTGGCACGGTCACCAGGATCCGGCCGCCCGGGAAGCAGTCCAGCGCGCACGCGGCGGCCGTGATCGTCTTGCCCGAGCCGGTCGCTGACACGATCGTGCCCCGGCCACCCTGCGGGGGCACAGATGACCTTGCAGGAAAACCAACCCACCTCCGGAATTTTTCCTTCTGATCTACCTGATGCTCTCGAAGCTGAAAATAACCCTTCACTCTGCTCGCTCTCTCATCTCGCCTGTTCAACCGTCGCCGTAAAATAAATTCTCACCAACCGTGCTCAGGAGGGCCGATGACGTCCTTTCCGATCATGCGAGCAAGGTGACGTGCTCTGTCTTCATCACCGGGATAGACGTGGACGTAGACCGTATGTCCCGCCACTGGTTCATGGTTGGCATCGATGTTGAAGCAGGCCTGAACGCCTGTGCGTGCGTACTCAGGTCCTAGGCCGAGCTCCGGTATGGCCGGCCACCTGAGAGCCATCCACGCGAGCTGCCCCCACACCGCAGGGCGCAGCACCTCTACGGCCCTGGAGAGAACGTCCCCCTCCAAGACTTCCTCCGCATCAAGCTGCATGGGCAGCAGTCCAGTCAACACCGCGGCGTCATCAGACAGGTCGGCACCCCGAAAGTTAGAACGACGGTGGGAGAACCACGCATCCGGAAAGAGGTTACGAGCCTTCAGCACATCATCGACATCGCCCAGCTCTGCATCGAGGTATCCAGTCTCGCCTTCATAACCCTCTCCGCACCGGACAAGATCGAAAGCCACAGAAATAATGCTTGCTGCGTCAAAGGTTCGGTAGATCGGATAAGCCTGCGCGTTGCCCATCAGTGGTCCCCAAGCCATCAGTATGTCACTCGTTTCTGCCAACGGTACATGCTGAATCAAACTTGATGCACCCACTACACTGGAACCCGATACGGACGAGCGACCCCCCACCCCTTGTAGCCAGCCAAGCCCGCGTAGCGGGCTTCAGGTCCTGGAGGCGTAGCCGGAAGAACCAGGGTGGGGGAGCGCAGCGGACACACCATCAGACGGATGCGAAGTATCCGTCAACTCCCTTACAAGAGTTCCGATCACTCGCGCCTGACATCCCGCCAGACAGGGCCCCGCACAGCGGGGCCCACCGGCCCGCAACGCGGGCGCCCCCCAACTCCAGGAGCGAAGCGGAGGGAGTTGGCCCGGCTCTGCCGGGCACACTGCGCGAAGCGCAGACTCCGTGAAACGGAGTCAGCTCTGGTGCGCAGCACCAGAGTCCGCACCCGCGGAGCGGGTGCGCAACCACCGCGCAACGCGCGGTGGTTCGCTTGCACATCGCGCAGCGATGTGGTA